>CP087974.1:0-2692500 GCA_024426085.1 Rhizobium sp. RCAM05350
TAGCTCAGTTGGTAGAGCAGCTGACTCTTAATCAGCGGGTCGTAGGTTCGAACCCTACATCACCCACCAAACTTATCATTGTTATCAATGGGTTGCGTGCAATTCTTAATCAGTAATCAAATCACAGATAGCCCCTAGGTCATCATTAGATCACGAGAGCTAAGTCATTGATTTTGTGTTCTCTTTTTGTTCCGTCGTCAACAGAATTGTGGAAAAGCCGAATCCGGCGAACAGGCTGTTGGTGAAGCTATATGCCTCTCGGTGCAAAACCGAGGAACGAGAGACAGGCGCACTACAGATTCTGAACTGTGAACCTCTCGTTTTTGGAACGGCCGAGGCCGCATGACGACCGGGCGGATTTGTTCTTGTGAGTGCTCTATCTGACTGAGCTAGTCACGCCTGTCCTTCCAGAACCTCGCCCAACTCGTTGCAAGATCTCCAGTAGCTCGGGGATCTGAAGCGCGCAGGGTGAGGCACCACCCGTGCACTTAAGCCACTCTTGAGTGGCCGGAAAAGGGGACGATGTGCCTGTCACCTAGTCCGCAATGAGCCCTGTTCTGCCGTATCCACACTCACTAGGCAAGGATCTGGGATCTCACAGGGTGACAGAATCTGCGCCGTGGTAAACGACGCTTGACTCTCTCGAATTTTGTTCTTTATTTGTTCTCATGAACGCCACCGTGGGATCGACCTCGCAAGATCATACGTTGTAATCCGCTGCCACCGAAGCGGACGGGGCCGCCGGACGATGCCTATCGTATTGTAGTCTAGTCGACTCTCCCGGAAGAGGGCGACAGCCTAGTGGAGACAATTTCCCGCTCCTCGGATTTCCATGTGTCGGCCGTCGCATCAATGCCGCAGTTCATCGGCGTCTAGGCCTCGTCCTGATCCATCTAAACGGCCGCGCTGTCATGCGCCGCGAGATCGGAACGGACCCACCGCCCCTGGAGCGGAACCGGTCGCAAACGCTGGTTCAGCCGGGAAGCGGATTGAGACGGGATGAGACTGTTCGGCTCGGCGAGCTTGAGGAGTGGTACGTCCTCGGCGGCAAATGTCCACGCTGCGGCCACACGATGTGGATCGACCGCTGGAAAGTGGCTCGAAAATAGGGCCGCGGGTATATGTAGCCAGCCTGTCTCCGCGCTCGCGAGGCACTGGGTGCCGAAAGCCGCGTGGCAACACGCTTCACATCGGCCGCATCAATAGGTGACCTCGTCGTCGATCGTGAAAAATTAAGGATGCCAAGCGACGACGGGCTCCCAATGATTCCGGGTCCCTGTATGACTACCCTCTGAGTTTAACAGGAGTGCTGCGCATGTCGATCTACACCTCTCGTGATCCCGCTGGACGCGCCGCTGGAGAGCTAGCAATCCTCTCGCTGGGCATCCTTCAACGTTGGAGAGCTGCATGGCCGCTGGCGCACAGGCTGTCGCCGACGGCCGTGAGCGCCGCGCTGCCTATAAGTATGCTTGTGAACTTGAAGCCGCCCGCGGCCGTGCTGACGACCTCGGGCGCGTCGCTATCCGCGCTGTGCGCCATGTCGCATCGCTGGAAGCTGAACTCCGTCGTCTTCGCGTTGCTCTCGACCAGCGTCAGTCGCATATCGATCGCATGCGCGGTGCTAAATGAACGGTCTGTCGGACGAGGAGCTGCACGATCGCTTCGGTTCAGAGGTTTGGGAAATTGCGGGTCTTGCAGATGCGATCCGACATTTCGAACTGTCGAGTAGGCCGATTGCGACGTCGGCTACTCGCATCAGTGCCGCAGGCGTCTCAATGCGGCTTAAGCGCAAGTCCGTAGCTCCCGCACAATGACATCATGAAACGCTCGCGGACGTAATCTGCATTAGGTACTTTCAGGACTGCCGGAGGAGCTTCTGGCAGTCTTTCTCTGCGTGGCCGAGGTAGCGACGGGATCACCATCCCCGCCGTCAGCGACCGCGCACAAGCTGCACTCCCAGACGCTGCGAGAAGGATCAGGTCGCGGTCAGTTAGTCCTAGCAGCCAGTCTAGTTCCGACGTCGACAACTTGCCCAAATCCATCAACGCCCGCTCTTCATTTCCGGCGCGAGCATACGCGAGGACGACGTCGGGCGATTCCTGCAGCCCAGACCCGGCGGCGTCGTTGCCAGACTGCTTCTCAGCTTCTTCTGTGTAAGCATCGGCAACGTCGACAGCCTGAATGTTCTCGTGCGCATTGCGCGGGACCTGCGGGTAAACCCCGACCAGGCTCAGGAGGCCTTCCCAGAGCCCGCGCGAAATTCCAATAACAGCGCTCATCATGAACTCAAACCACGTCCACGGATTTAAAAATTTCTTCATGCCGATCTCCATAATGTCTGTGAGATTGTGCCGCCGGCGGTTGAAATCTACAAATGAAGCTGCGGTCGTCGGCCGATTTCGAGAAAGTTTGTATCTGGGTAGCGGCAGGGGAAACTTGGCCAAAGTCAGGTACCGGCTCCAAGCCGGTATAACCTTTGAGGTCACCTCGAACAGTTGGGCCTCGATCGCGTCTCTTCAAGCGCATTACGTGGGGGCGATCTATTCTCAAAAATTTTGATCTGATGCAGAACCAATAGCGGCTCCTTTGTGGAGTGATTTTCTAAATCGAGAAGCTCATGAGGGGTTGATCCCTCTCAAAAACGACCACAACATAATAAGCAGGGGTACAAGGTGAAGAGGGTAACCGGAAATGAAATCGGTATTAAAGATAAAAAACATCCATAGAGGCTACTATATGGCAAAAAGGGTTTTGAATTTTGACGTATTAATAAGTGTAAGATGGGAATATGCATGCGAGTATTATTATAAAAATGGGGCCGTCTGCCCGCGGGGGGCCTTATGCAGAGCGAAGGGTGTTTGTCGCAAATCCAAATCTGTCGAGCCGCTGATGAACTTGAGGCTTGGCTTGCCGCAAATCCTAACACATACGAACCGACTAGAGTGAAGATACAAGCGAAGCCAGAGGCATTTGGGGCCGGCGATGAGCTTCTGTCGGATGAGCAAAAGCACCTTTTGGCTAAGTTAAAAAATGCCTTGATTGAAAACGAACGCGCTTGGCAGACGGGACAGCTGCAATTTCCCCTGGATGATTTAATATAGGGTCGAAAAGGTTTGAATGATATCCGTAACTTGTAAGGCGTCTGGCGCGCATGTGGGTGTGAGCGATGGTTATCCAAGGCATCCGCTGAAGCGATGAATTTCTCGAAATCTTTAGCTAGCCGGCGGCAATGTCTCAATGAAGCAAACATCCATTCAACGATCCAGCGGCGCGGCAGGATTTCAAGTCCCATTACCGCGTTGGAGCGCTTGATAAGCCAACATTATCGATCGTTTTATGCTATCGACATGCCGTGCGGTTTGATGAGAAGAAAAGTTAAAAAGCGCACTCACTGAATTATCTGAGCCAGGGATCGACAATGATCGCGCCGGTCCCTTCAAAGGCTCTGAAGTTGCGGGTGACAACCATGAGCGAGCCTGTCGCAAATTATCTTGGTTAACGGCATATTGACGAACGCCGAAGAAGTTCCCGCTCCCGATGCTGTCAGAGCGTACCGATGATTCTGAATGCCATTGCCGAAAAGCTGAAGCGCCAGTCGAAGGATGATTTCAAGGGGCGGCATTTCGAGGCATGGCTGATCATGCAGGCAGTCGCCTGGTACTTGCGCTATCCGTTGAGTTACCGTGATCTGGAAGAGATATTTCGTGAGCGCGGTTTCGAGGTCGACCACAGCACAATCAATCGCTGGGTCCTCGCCTATGCTCCGATGATCGAGAAGCGCCTGCGCCAGTTCCGCCAACCCCATTGCGGTTCAATCCGGGTTGATGAAACATACGTGAAAATTCGGGGTCAATGGCGGTGCCTGTATCGGGCTATCGACAAGCACGGCAATCCGGTGGATTTCCTGCTCACCGCAAGGCGCGACCTCGACGCTGCCAAGCGCTTCTTCCGCAAGATGTTGAAGGATGAGCCTTTGCTTTCGCCCGGCAAGATCGGCACCGACGGCGCCAATACCTTTCCTTCCACCATCAAAACATCGGTCGAAGAGGGGCTGCTCCCTTCTGAGCCTGTGCATTATGTCACCAAGCATCTCCAGCAAGGCATCGAAAGCGACCATTTCAGGGTCAAGAAGAACATGCCGAAAGTCGGCGGGTTCCGTTCATTCAACACGGCCCGACGAACTATTGCCGGCTTCGAAGCCATGCTGTGGTTGCGAAAGGGATCTCGGCTTTTCTGGCGGCTGGACCGTCAACGATCAGAATGATCTGCTTGCCCGCCTCTTCGGAATTCAAAAGGTTAACAATGCATGAAAAGGAGGCCATTCTCAGAATAATTGTGGCCCCCTGAAAAAACGTTGCGACACGCCCGACACTCCGCCATCTAGTTAAAAGGAGGCAACAATGGAAGAACCAGGCCGCTGGCGACATATGCGAACCGCGCCAATGGACGGCAGTCGCATCCTTGTTACGATCCGGCCATCCGAACAGGGGCCAGGGACGGTTGATCTTGCGTACTGGTCGAAAGGTGATCAATTCGGTGCAGAAGCCTGGCGCTCTTCTGATTCCGCGCCGGGCCGGATTATCGAATATGCGGAGCCGGAACTGAAATGCTGGATGCCCATGCCTTCGGCCAATGTCGATCGCATGACGGTGCCCGTCGCATGGGAGGGCAAGGACGAGGAGGAACTCGACGGATCGGGGATTTAAGAATTCGCTGTTGCTTATTTCCGGATACGCCTTCTTATTCCGGTAATGGCGTCTACCCTAGTCGCGCACCGAAAGCGGACATCGCAGTGGACCGCGAGGTGGCATGTTTGCGCCGTCATGCCGGTCATCCACACCACCCGCATTAGTTCCTGGAAGCGGTCAGTCTGCTATTCGAGCGGTCCCGTCCGAAACCCATCACACAAGCAGACCTGCCGTTTTGGCGGTGTGCTAGTTGTGGCGCTTCGATGGGTGTAGACTGCCGACACTATTGCATGTTCATGCAAGGCAACGATGATGGGTACCCTCGCGCTTGACCGGAAGCTGCTCACGATCCTAGCGGCGGATATGGTAGGCTACTCGAAGGCGATGGAGGCCGATAAGGCCGGCACCATCAAGCGACTGAAGGCCATCCGCGCCGACCTGATCAATCCCGCCATCTCCCAGCGCCATGGTACCGTTATCAAGCTGATGGGCGACGGCGCGCTCGTCGCCTTCGACAGCGTGGTTGATGCGGTTGCCTGCGCCGCGGAGTTTCAAAATACCGTGGCGGCGCGCAACGCCGACCTACCGGAGCCTGAGCGCATCGTATTCCGCGTCGGGATCAATCTGGGCGATGTGGCGTTGGTGGATGGCGATGTGTATGGGGATGGGGTGAATGTCGCCGCGCGGCTGGAGCATTTGGCCGAGCCGGGCGGCGTGATGGTGTCGGGGACGGCATACGATCATCTCCAGGGCAAACTCGACTGGCCGCTCGATTTCGCCGGCGAGCAGCAGGTCAAGAACCTCAGCCGCCCAGTGCGGATGTACCGGCTGAGACTCGACGGCAAACGGGCGCACCGCCCGCTTCTCGGAATGATGCCGCGCTGGGCCAAGACGGCTGCGGCGGCGATCGTGGCGCTGGCTCTGGCGGGCGGCGGGGTCTGGTGGTTCTTGCAGCCCGAACTTTTGAGCGGCAAGCCTTCGGTGGCGGTGCTGCCCTTCGACAATTATGGCGGCGACGAGGCTAGCAGGCGTCTGGCCGATGGCCTGACTGAGGACATCATCACCGACCTCGCGCGGTTTCCCGAATTCGAGGTGATGGCGCGGAATTCGACGGAAGTTTATAGAGGCAAGTCGGTGGATGCCCGCCAGGTCGCAAGTGCGCTCCATGTCGGCTTTGTGCTGGAAGGCTCGATCCAGCGGGAGACGGGCCGGGTACGCATCACAGCACAGTTGATCGATGCAAAAACCGGCCACCATCTTTGGTCGGAAAATTGGGATCGACCCGCTGAGGACGTGTTCGCCGTTCAAACCGAAATCGCAGAGCAGGTCACCAACCGCCTCGGCGGCGGAGTGGGACTGATTCAAGAAGCCGGACGGGCTGCAGCTAAACGTAAACGGCCTGAAAACCTGAATTCCTATGATTACTATCTGCTCGGGACCGAGAAGATTGAAAATCTCACCAAAGCGGATGCGGAGGAGGCCATCACGTTGCTCAACCGCGCCGTCGAGCTGGATCCGGGGCGGCACGGGCCTGGGTAGAACTTTACCATGCCCATGATCTATTGGGCGTGTTTGGTGTCAATCCCGAGAGCAACCGCAAGGCGGGTGCCGATGTGGCCAACGAACGCGGTGCGGCTTGATCCGAGCGACGCTGAAGCACACGCGGTGTTTGGTATGAGCCTTGCTAATAAGGGCGACATGGGCCGCGCCAAGGCTGAGCTGGACACGGCCCTTCGTCTAGCTCCGGGTTCGTCCGAAATCCTGACTTTCTATACCGGCTTTGCAGCACGCTTCGGTGAACCCGAACGCGGCGCTCAAATGGTCGACCAGGTAATGCGGCTCGATCCGAACTTTCCGATGTGGACGTCCAACTTCTTCGCACCTGCCTATTTTATGGCTGGCCGGTATGAGGACGCGGTGAAGATGCTGGAGCGCATGACGCCTAACAACTACCAAAAGTGGAATTGGGTGGTGCGTAGCAGCTCCCTCGGGGCCTTGGGCCGAACCGATGAGGCGAATGCTTCGGTTATAGAAGCTCTCAAGCAGCACCCGGACCTGACTGTCGAGAGCATGATCAATGAACCCGGCCTAAGCACAATGGAGCGCAGTCGGTTCATAGAGACGATGCCGTTAGCTGGCTTCCCGGCGTGCTCCAAGCCCGAGGCGCTGGCGAAACTCGCCAAACCTGTGCGACTCCCGCAATGCGAGGCGGGGAAGGCGAACCCTCTCGGGCAGCAATAGAACTTGCAACGCGCTTGCAGAGCCGCTGATCGCTGCCGCTTTTTTCCTCCCCTTAACTTTCGGCTGATTAGTCTTACGCGCAGATAAAGTTTGTTTTCAAGCGCACCTTTGTAGTGACAGCTATCGTGCCGATAGGTGACTTCTATTCGACAATGATAGAACGCGCCAACATCAAGCCTCAGACAGCGCCAATAGCCTCGCAAGCATCCATAGGACGAGCGTTTCCAGCGAACTCGTTTCGGTATAGGCGCGCCGATCTCCAACTGCCTCGGCATTTCGCCGCATTGTAGGAACAACAGAGACCGACTTCACGATTTGAAATGAACGGTCACTGAAAATGAGTTCCCATTCTGTGCCAGTGCGGTCATGTCTTTGTGAAAGCTCGTCTGAGCCATTGCTCGGCGACACACGAATCAAAGAGCTGACAGCATGGAAAACCCGGTTGCACTGAATCGTCTTTCCGAGAACACGGTCTTCCGTAAAGGCGATGTTTTCGTACTCTTCGGCGAACTGTTCGGCCGTGGATACGCGACCGGCTTGCTCGACGAAGCCAGACGGGCTGGAATGGAGATCGTGGGGATCACCGTCGGGCGGCGCGACGAGAACAAGCGCTGCGGCCGCTCGACGCCGAGGAGCTATCTTCAGCGGAGGCCCGGCTGGGGGCAGGATCATCAACATACCTCTTATGGCAGGCTTCGATCTCGATGCGCCCGCAGATGGCCCAACTCCCACCGACCTCGTGGCGAAAATGACGCTTGAGAGCTGGGAACACGACAAGCTCGACTGGGACTATGTCGGGCAATGCCGCGACATCGCCACTGCGTTTTACGGCGTCGCTTTCAAAAGTCATGGCCGCTCTCGACGGAATGATCGCCGGCGGCCGCAATGTCTTCTTCGCCCACACAATGGCCGGGGGCATCCCGAAGGCTAAGGTATTCCTGGTCGTCGCCAATCAGATCTACAAGGGTGTCGGAACCCGCCACATGTCGTCGCAGACGTTGCTCGACAGCGACATGGGAAAACTCATCCTGCAGAATTTTGACGAAGTCTCCGCAAACACCTTTCGACATCTCATTGACTTCAGCGCGGCGATCCGCGAGCGCGTAGAGGCTTCGGGCGGTCAGGTCCGATATACGGCCTATGGTTACCATGGATCGGCAGTCCTGATTGACGGAAGCTATCGTTGGCAGACCTACACCAACTACACCCAGGGTTATGCGAAAATGCGGCTCGAGAGCATCGCAGAGGAAGCCTGGGCGGCGGGTGTCAAGGCAACTGTCTATAACTGTCCCGAAATCCGGACCAATTCGTCCGATGTGTTCACGGGTATCGAGCTGCCCCTGATACCGCTGCTGCTTGCCTTGAAGAAAGAAAACGGTGGCCAATGGGCAGACGAACAGTGGCAGGTTTGCCAGCAGCTTCTGGCAGACGGCTTAACCATGAAGGATGTGTTCCGGAAGATCACCGACATGCAGGCCAGCGAGGTCATGCGTCCGTTCTATGACTTTTCGGCATGGCCCATGGCGAACAGCCAGGCACAGGCCGATCTGACCATCGGCACGTCCAACGAGATCACCCAGATGCATCGGGATAGCAAGTTGATGATCAGCGACCTCCTCAGCGGTCTCGTGGTGAAGGCAACTGGGCAGCTAATTTTTGGCGAATCTTCAGAACCCTCCGGTCCCGTCCTGTGGCTCAACCACGATATCGTGGCTCGGCGACTTAACGCTTCCCACCTGCAATCGAAGTCTCCCGCGCCGCTGATTGCGCAGGGAACGGAATCCTCGCACCTTGAGATGGCGTGACGCCTTCCCAGCCTAGCTTGGAAGCTGGGTGTCCTAGCCATGAAGCGACGAATGTTGCGGCAGGAATGCGCCCGCATACCGGGCGTCCAAACCATCCGCTTTAGTCCTGGAAGCGGTCAGTCTGCTATTCAGTGGTCACGGCCAGAACGCGCCATTAGCGGTCGTCTAGTTCACATCGCTGTCAGCCTAGCACGTCGGCTATGTTGGCGGCATTTCAAGACCGTTTGGTAGCGAAATCCAGATGACGGTTTGCTCCTCCGGAGAATGGCGGGACAGATGGCCTTTGCCATGGATGTCCTCCACCAACACGAAGCTATCCGCAAGTGCCAAGCGGGAGAACGTGCTCGACGGGCGGAGGACCTATCCACACGCCTGCCGGCACCACGGGGATACTATTCGCCAATCCGTCAAGCATGCCTTGCAAGACGCTCTCGCTCAATTCGTCTGCCTTTTCAACGGGGCCGACAAGGCGGTCGACCAACAGCAAGGTAAGACCATGCATTTGCGACCAGAAAATCAGAATGGCTCCATCGACCCTTGGTATATTTGCCGGGTTGTTCGGAATGATGCGTCCGAGAGCGCCATCGCTGATCACCTCCACCAGAAGCGCTTTCATGTCCTCCGCCGCGGTTCGTTCGATAGCGGGACGCCCATTGTCCTGACCTGAAAGATAGCCGCCGAACATCAATCTGTAGAGCGCAGGATTGTTGACGCCGCCGCGAACATAAGCGCGCGCCATGGCTGCCAGCCGCTCGCGCGGACTATCGAGGTGCTTCATCGCATCGGTCATCTGTTTCTGCAAGAAGCTCGAACCCGACCGCCGAAACGGCCGCCAACAAATCGCGCTTGTCAGCGAAGTGTTTGTAAGGCGCGTTATGGCTGACACCCGCTCGACGGGCGAGCTCGTGAAGCGAGAATTCCGTGCTTTGGGATTCGCTGAGCACATCGAGTGCGGCAACTACGATCGCCCTGTGCAGGTCACCATGGTGGTAGGGGCGCTGCTCTGTCGTGGAAGTAGCTTTGATCATACTCGTCCATAGATGTTGATGTTGCGCATGTCAACATTTTGCCCAGAGCGATGTTGACAATGTCCACTCTAGCCGTTAAGTGGGCGCTGTCAACATTTGGCCATGGCTCGTTACACGTATCGGATTGAAGGCTGACGCTGAACAGCGCGGCCCCCGTGCAAATGCTACCGGAGAAAAAATGCAGCCCCTTAGATTGCTGGGAATTGGTCTCGCTTGCGCATCCCTTGCCGCCTGCGAAGAAAAAGCAGAGGTATCGCCACCGCCGAAGCAAGTGCGGGGTAATCGCCGCCGCTGCGGGGCAGTACCGACCGGGCGCGGAAATCACGGGCGAGGTGAAGGCCCGGATCCAGACCGAACTATCCTTTCGGGTCAGTGGCCGCGTAATCGAGAGGCGGGCCGATGTCGGATCGCGCGTTCACGCCGGCGAGGTTCTCGCCCGGACTCAACGATACGGAACAACAGGCCGACGTGAGTGTCGCCCGAGCGGCATTGGATTCAGCCGGCGCTATCGTCAGGCAGAAGACACTGAACTTCGAGCGTTCCAGGTCGCTCCTGCAATCGCAAGCAATTGCCCAGCAGATTTTTGATGAGGCCCAAAAGGAGTTGCGGAGCGCCGAGGCATCTTTTGACACCGCCGAGGCAGCGCTGGCGACAGCCGAGGATGCGCTGTCCTACACGGAATTGAAGGCGGATGCGGACGGCATCATAACGGCGCGCACCGTCGAAGTCGGACAGGTGGTCTCGGCCGCGCAGTCCGCCGTCACGCTTGCACATGACGGCCCCAGAGACGCTGTGTTCGACGTGTTCGAGGCATTCTTTGTGGACGGCCCGCCATCGGCCGACGTCGGAGTGGCACCGGTTGGGGATCAGGCCAACAAGGTCGACGCGAAAATCCGGGAGGTCTCCCCGGTGATAGACACGAAAGCCGGGTCAATCCGGATCAAGGTAGCGCTGCAGGATGGCGTCCAATGGTCTCTCGGCACGCCGGTGGTCGGCACGCTCCGGTCCTCTCCGCACGACGGAATCGTGCTCCCCTACAACGCGATCACCTCCGCCAATGGCGAACCCGCCGTGTGGTTGGTCAACACCGAAAATCGCTCTGTTTCGCGCCGCGAGATTTCGGTCGCCCGTTATCGCAAAAGCGATTTCGTCGTGACCGGCGGCATCGTCCCCACAGATCTTGTCGTCACGGAAGGCGGCAAGTTTCTCAGGGAAGGCCAGACAGTCGCTTGGGAAGGCAAATAAGATGACCCTTAAACGCTTAAGCACCAAGCTTCCAATTTTTATCTCGGTCTCGCTCCTTATCGGATGCGAGCAAAGCTCGGTCACGGACGAGAAGACGAGCCCTCGACCGGTCAAAACCGTTACGGCCATGGCTGAGCAGGGGGCAGTGGCGAGTTTGCCCGGCGTTGTGTGGGCCCAGGTCGAGACCGACCTGGCATTCCGGACACTCGGACGGATCGTATCACGCAAGGTCGATGTCGGCGATCTCGTGCTGAAAGGCGATATCGTTGCTGAGATCGATCCCCTTAGTCTGAGGCTCGCGGTCCGGAGCGCAGAAGCCGATTTGCGCGATGCCCAGGCGCAGTTCGAGAACGCTGCCACGATAGAAAAGCGCAAGCGAACTCTGGCGCGCATGAGCGCCGGCAGCGTTGCCGATCGGGATCTTGCCGAGCAGCAACTGAAATCGGCCAAAGCCAATGTTGCAAAGGCAACGGCTAGTCTTGCCAAGGCGCACGAGCAGCTTGGCTACGCGGACTTGAGGGCGGAATTCGATGGGGTCGTCACCGCCACCTCCGCAGAAATGGGGCAGACAGTATCGGCGGGCCAGCCGGTCCTGAGACTGGCACGCCCCGAACAGCGTGATGTCGTCGTCGATGTTCCCGAGGCCCAATTTCGATCCGTGCGTCTGGAGGACCGTTTCTCCATTGCCCTGCAACTCGACCGCAGGATCCAGGTCTCTGGCGTCGTGCGCGAGATCGGGCCGCAGGCGGATACCAACACCCGGACCCACAGGCTGAAGATTGCAATGCACCAGGCACCAGACGTGTTTCGCCTGGGTGCAGTGGTGAGCGCAACGCCTGTGGCCAAAGGAGGAAAACGAGCAATCGCCCTGCCAAGTTCCGCGGTTGGCGACAAGGCCGGCACCGACCGCGTGTGGATCGTTGATCCCTCGACAGGGACCGTTGCGCCACGGCCGGTCCAGCTCGACAGCCACACGGCCGATGCCGATTCTGGTCCGAGTTCTGTCCGGGCTGCGGGAGGGCGAGGAAGTCGTCATCGCCGGGGTCAATGAACTTGCCGATGGACAGAAAGTGAAACTCGCACAGGAGCTCCGCCCATGAGCAAATTCAATCTCTCGGACTGGGCGCTCGAGCATCATCTCGCTCGTCTGGTATTTCATGATCATCTTTGCGGTGGCGGGCGCGTATGCCTATCTCGGCCTTGGCCGCGAAGAAGATCCATCCTTCACGATCAAGACGATGGTCATCCAGGCTCAGTGGCCCGGTGCCTCGGCCCAGGAAGTGACGCAGCAGGTCACCGACCGCATCGAAAAGAAGCTGCAGGAACTCGACAACCTGGAACATACAAGAAGCATCACAACCGCTGGTCAGACGACCGTTTTCGTCGATCTGCTGCCGGGTACGGATGCGCAGGATGTAAAGCCCACCTGGTCGCGGGTGCGCAACCTGATTGACGATATAACGCACGAGTTCCCCCAGGGCGTGGTCGGTCCGTTCTTCGATGACCAGTTCGGGGATGTCTACGGCAATATCTTTGCCTTTGCAGGCGACGGGCTTGGTCACAGGGAGTTGCGTGATTTCGCTGAGGACACGCGAACGCAGATTCTCAAGATCCCCGACGTCGGCAAGGTCGACATCGTCGGAGCGCAGGACGAGGTGATCTACCTCGAATTCTCCACCCGCAAGATCGCGGCCCTCGGCATCGACCGCGCCGACATCATCGCCACGCTGCAGGCGCAGAACGCCGTCACCCAGTCCGGTTTCATCCAGGCGGGACCGGAGCGCATTGCCCTGCGTGTCGGCGGGCGTTTCATCTCCGAAGATACCTTGCGTGGGATCAACCTCAGGGTAGACGATCGCTTCTTCCCGCTGACGGACGTCGCCAACATCAGCCGCGGCTATGTCGACCCGCCCACTTCGCTCTTCCGCTTCAACGGAAAGCCGTCGATCGGGCTCGCGATTGGCATGAAGACCGGCGGCAACCTGCTCGCCTTCGGCGAAGCGCTCGAAGAGACGATGACCAATATCATCCAGGATCTTCCCATCGGCGTCTCGGTCGAACAAGTCTCCGACCAGCCGAAAGTAGTTGACGAGGCGGTCGGGGGGTTCACGAAGGCCCTGTTCGAAGCGGTCACCATCGTGCTCGCGATCAGTTTCATCAGCCTTGGCTTCAGAGCGGGCCTGGTCGTGGCGATCGCGATCCCGCTCGTTCTCGCCATCACCTTTGTGGTGATGCTCTATGCCGACATCTCGCTGCAGCGGATCTCGCTCAGGGCGCTCATCATCGCGCTCGGTCTGCTCGTTGACGACGCCATGATCGCGGTCGAGATGATGGTGGCACGACTGGAAATGGGTGACACTCTCAGGAAAGCCGCCACTCACGTCTACACATCCACAGCCTTCCCGATGCTGACGGGCACGCTCGTCACCGTCGCAGGCTTCATACCGGTCGCATTCAACAAGAGCAGCGCCGGCGAGTTCACCTTCACCCTCTTCGTCGTCATCGCCGTTTCGCTCATCGTGTCCTGGATCGTTGCAGTCCTGTTCACGCCCCTCATCGGCTTGACCCTGCTGCCCAAGACGATGAAGAAGCATGGCGAACACAAGGGCCGGTTCGCAAAGGCGTTCTCTGGACTGCTGCAATTCTGCCTGCGCTGGCGCTGGATGACGATCATCGCCACGATCGTCCTCTTCGCCGGATCGCTCGCCGCCCTGTCGACGGTGCAACAGCAGTTCTTTCCGAGCTCCGACCGACCGGAACTGATCGTCGACTGGAACCTGCCGCAGAACAGTTCTATTGCCGGAAACGAGCCGTCAGATGGCCCAGTTCGAGCGCGAAATGCTGGCCGGCAACTCTGCGGTGGAGAATTGGTCGACCTACGTCGGCAGAGGCGCGCCGCGCTTCATCCTTTCCTTCGACGTGCAGCCGGCCGATGTTTCCTTCGGGCAGACGATCATCGTTACCAAAGGACTCGACGTTCGCGACAAGCTGAAGCAGGACGCGCAAGCTTATCTCCAGAAGACATTTCCCGGAACAGACGCCTATGTGAAGCTTCTGGACATCGGCCCGCCTGTCGGCAAGCCGGTTCAGTACCGCGTGTCCGGCGAGAATCTCCAGACAGTGCGTGATCTGGCCCAGAAACTGGGCAACGTCGTTGGAGCGCATCCTTCGCTGACAAACCTGGCCTTCGACTGGAATGAACCGGCACGCGTCGTGAAGATCGACGTGCTGCAGGACAAGGCGCGTCAGCTCGGCGTCTCGTCCCAGGATATCGCCATGGCGCTGAACACCGTCGTTCAAGGGAACGCCGTGACGCAGGTGCGGGACGACATCTATCTGGTCGATGTCATCGGCCGCGCCGCAGGAAAGGAGCGCGAGTCAATCGACACGTTGCTCGACCTGCAACTGCAGAGCATCAGCGGTCAGTCCGTCCCGCTGTCATCGGTCGCAGCGTTCCGGTATGAACTCGAACAGCCAACGATCTGGCGGCGTGACCGGGTTCCAACCATTACGGTAAAGGCCGGGATCGCCGATGCGACGCAGCCTGCGACCATCGTGAAGGCGCTCTCCGACAAGGTTGCGGCTTTCGAGAAGACACTGCCTGCCGGGTATTCCGTCAAAGTCGGCGGCGCGGTTGAGGAAAGCACCAAGTCGCAGGGTCCAATCGTGCAGGTGTTGCCGGCCATGCTCTTGATGATGGCGACGCTTCTGATGGTTCAGCTTCAGAGCTTCCATAGGCTGTTTCTGGTCTTCTCGGTTGCCCCGCTGGCGCTCATCGGTGTCGTGGTGGCTCTGCTCGCCAGCAATTCCCCGCTCGGCTTCGTCGCACTCCTGGGCGTGCTTGCGCTCGTCGGCATCCTCATCCGCAACTCCGTCATTCTGATAGTGGAAATCGAAGAATTGCGGGCAGCCGGGAAGTCGGCATGGAATGCGGTGGTCGAGGCGACCGAACACCGCATGCGGCCGATCATGCTCACCGCCGGAGCCGCGACACTCGCGCTGATCCCGATCTCCCACGAGATATTCTGGGGTCCGATGGCCTACGCCATGATGGGCGGCATCGTTGTGGGTACGGCGCTGACGCTTCTGTTCCTGCCCGCGCTCTATGTGGCCTGGTTCCGCATACCGCGTGGAGTCGAGGAGCAGCATTGACATGACAGCTTGGCTCTCGTTCCCTCGTCGAACCGTCCCGCTTCTCCTGGTCCTCTGTCTCGCTGCACCCGGTTGCGCCAACCGGGTGCAGGGTGTCCTTCAGCCTCTCGCCGCTGCCCCGACGGACACAAGCCGGGTCACCATGCTGGTCGCCACAACACGCAAGCCGTCGGAGGATCCCGGCAAGCTCTACTCCGGCGACCGCGGAACGGCGATTTCCCTCAACAGTGTCACCGTATCCATACCACCCGATCGGAACCGCAAGATCGGAGAGGTGCAGTGGCCTTCGCGCATGCCGCCCAACCCCGAAAAGGAGTTTGCAGCCACCGAGGTCGCCAAAGTCCAGTCGGAAGAGCAGGCCCTCGACTGGTACCGTCGGAATCGAAAATCCAGGCGTCAGGTCATCATTTTCGTACATGGATTCAACAACACCTATGCCGACGCTGTCTTCCGCTTCAGCGCAGATCGTCCATGATTCAGGAAGCGATGCCGCACCGATCCTTTTCACCTGGCCGTCAATGGGCCGCGCGTTCCGACTACCTTTATGACAAGGAGAGCGCCAGCTATTCGCGCCGTGCCCTGGAGGATCTGATCCTTCAGGCCGCCAAAAGTCCCGATGTCGCCGATGTAACGATCCTCGCTCACTCGATGGGGGGCTGGCTTGCGGCGGAAGCCCTGCGCGGCGTCGCCATGCGCGAGAAATCGATCCCGGCGAAGGTCAAGAACGTCATTCTGGCATCGCCGGATATCGACATCGACGTGGTCCGCCGTCAGTTCGTCGAGATGGGACCAAAGCGGCCGCACTTCACGATCCTGACATCGACGCGAGACAAGGCCATGGAAGTGTCTCGCTGGCTATCGGGTGGCGTCGACCGCGTCGGCGGGTCCGATCTCACACCCGTTGCGCCTATGCTCGAGGAACTGGGTGTTTCTGTCATCGACACGAGCGAGGTCGCAACGCGCGATGCACTCGGTCACAACGCCTTCGCCGACAGTCCTGAAATCGTGCGCATGCTTGGGCGGCGTCTAGCGGGGCAGAGCATGGATGGTGGAAAGGCGAGCGTTACGGGGCAGATCGGAATGACTGCGGCCAATTTCGCCGGCTCGGCGGCGCGCCTGGCCGTTGCGGCTCCAGTCGCGGTCATCAGCCCGGAGGCGCGGGAAGTCCTCAAGCGGGAGTTTTCCTCGGACGGCGGGCAGTTCGTGGGCGGGCAGATTTCGTACTGAACCGTCCCGGCGTCCAGTTGTCGTCTCGCGTCAGGACTGCGCGCATCCAGGCCTTGCAGAACACGCGCCATACCCAGCAGCAGGCTGTGTGTCCGGCGCGGTCACCAAAGATGCCGCTCTTCCGGATTGCGCCGTCATTTCGGTCGTTGGACACAGACTTATTCGATCCCGTAAGCAGGCGTTCGGACATTGTAGCCGCACGAGTTGCGCCCGCACCTTTCGGCTCCGCCATGCTCGCCGACATGACTTTCGTCGCCTAGCCGCTGCCGGGCCAGTTCGGCGAGTTCAATCGCCTCGACTTCAAGGTAAGTATGGCCCAAATGGCAACGCAACAGCCCGTCTATCGACTCGGAATCCTGAGGCCGCTCCAGGGGCGCTACGACCCCTTCTTGACGTCTGGAAGGTTCGTCACGCCATCCGCGAGTGCGCGCAAACGCCCGCAGCGTTGCCGTGTAATTGGTGAAGCGCTTCTTATCGAGCTTGATCGGATCGCCCTCCTTGAGCGCGATATTGCGCCCTGCCGTCGTCGTTACTCGGGTGATCGCCTTGCGATTGAACACCTGGACGCCGTGAGCGCAGAGATTGCGGGCCGTCACCGCTCGACGACCGCGCGCTTGCCGCCTTTGATCCCCGACCAGTCGCGGCCGCCCGCTGTTAAGATGGCATCGCTCCAAACTTCCATTGCCGATCTGTGATGTGGCGTTCGGCTGCGTCACGAATCGGCCTAAGTCAAGAAGATTCCGGCTTGTGGGTTAGCTATTTTGCTGACATTCTTCCCTGTTAACGGGGTTGCACGGTGGCACGTGTTCAAATGGAGGGACATAAGCATGGCAAAGGAACCTTCGATTGCCGCTTCTTCTACGAGTAAGGCGGATGAAAATCCGATAGGTAATGTTGAGGGAAACGGGCTGAACTTCATGGCGGCCCAGGCCCGCGAGGTCGGAATCTCCGGTGACGCTGTAGGTGTCGACAAGATACGCGATCTGCTGTTCGGCAACCAGATGCAGGACTATGACCGCCGTTTTTCCAAGCTTGAAGAACGGTTCCTGCAGCGCTTCAAGGATGTCAGATCCTGAGGCCAAGCGCAATCTTGAAACCTACGAGTCAAATGCAAAGAAGCAGGTCGAGTCGCTCGCGGCGCAATTGCAGGAGCGAAAAAGATGCGCGAGCCGAGGCCGACAAGGAGATTGACCGAAATCTTCGCGAGCAAAATCAGGCACTTGAAAAGCAGGTGCCGCGTTGTCGGATCAATTGAGCGAGCTTGAGCGCGACGTTGCGGACCGGATAAATCGCATCGATCACTTGCTGCGTGAGGAAATCAAGCAAAAGAACGAAAGCATTCAGATGCTTATGGAGAAAATGTTCTCCGATCTCAACCACGTCAAGACCGACAGAAATCTTCTGGCTGGCCTGTTTGTCGAGGTTGCAAAATGCATAAATCAGGATCCCGGCGGCAGCAATGGCAACTCGGAACGTAGCTGGAAAGTGAGTTGATAGGAACTTGACGTCGAGCGTCGACCCAATCAGGCTTCCTCAAAGAGCCGCCTCGAACGATACCGAGATCGATCGCGCGGCTCTGGCTCTTCTTTTGGTCGAAATTGCCCGGAACGTCGATCCGGAACATCATGCGCGTTTCGACGGAGTTCCAACCGCCGATCGTCGCATGGAAACGCTGCGCCAGTTGCTGGTCGGCCGCGAAATTTCGGAGCTTTCACGAGTTACGCATCTGCTGGGCGAACCGGAGCAGCTTGCGGAAGCAGTGGGCGGCGTTCTTCCCAGTGCAGCCGCACGGGCGCCTCATGCGCAGCTCGGCGAGGCCCTTGCGCCAGCCGTCGAGAGGGCTGTGCAACGGTCGATCCAGAAGAGCCCGCGCACGCTGACGGATATATTGTACCCGGTGTTTCTGCCGGCAATTGCAAGTCGATCGGGGAAAAGATCGACCAGACCTTTCAGTCGCTGAATGAAACTTTAAGACATATATTTACCTGGCATGGGCTCAAGTGGAGATTTGAATCTTGGAGAACTGGTGCCAGCTTCTCGGAAGTTGTTCTGAAGCATTCTCTTATCTATCGTGTAGAACATGTCTTTCTCATTAACCGAAATTCCGGGCTTTTGATCGCGCATGTAACTGCCGATAATGCAACGAGCGAGGATCCTCAACTCATTTCTTCGATGCTCAGTGCAATTCAAGACTTTGTTAAAGACTCATTTAACGAGAAAGAACAGAGCGGCCTGGACACTATCCGCTTTGGGGAGCTTCGTCTCTGGTCAGAGGTTGGACCGTTTGCGACCTTGGTTGCGGTGATCCGGGGAAATCCGCCAGAGGAATTACATGAAATAGTTCGCGATGTGTTGCTTCGCATCCATGATGAATACTCACAGGCCTTAGAGCAGTTTGACGGCGACGGTTCTCAGCTAGCCGGCATAGAGACGCAGTTGCAGACCTGCGTTGAACTGAAGCAGGAGGACTCAAACCAGGGATTTCCGTGGCTGGTGGTGGCTGCAGTCCTGCTGGTTTTGATTCCGGCAGGCGGTTGGTTCTTTCTTTCCTGGCAATCCGGGCAGCGCTGGCAGGCCTATGTGTCGCGACTGGGGACCCAGCCGGGCATCATCGTTGCCCAACAAACGGCAAGGGGCGGACATTTCTACATTTCCGGCCTGAGAGACCCGCTTGGCGCCGACCCGCAGTCGCTGTTGTCCGGAACGCAGGTCGATCCCGTCCGCGTTCATTCGCAATGGCAATTCTATCAGAGCCTTGAGCCGGAGTTCGTGTTGAAGCGGCTGATCGGCGTCACTGGCTCCGCCGGATACAGTACGACTTTCGATCGTCAAGGATCGCATCGTTGCCGAGGGTGAGGCTCCCGACACCTGGATAGATCAGGCGCGCAGCGGCCCGACAGCTTTCGGCAGGCGGACCGGAATTCGACATCTCCAAGGTTCGTGATGTGAGCCCCGAAGCACGCGCGGCGGAGCACTGGCAGTATTATGTGTCGCGACTTGAGACCCAACCGGGCATCATCGTCGCCCAACAAACGGCAAGGGGCGGACATTTCTACATTTCCGGCCTGAGAGACCCGCTTGGCGCCGACCCGCAGTCGCTGTTGTCCGGAACGCAGGTCGATCCCGTCCGCGTTCATTCGCAATGGCAATTCTATCAGAGCCTTGAGCCGGAGTTCGTGTTGAAGCGGCTGACGGCGTCACTGGCTCCGCCGGATACAGTACGACTTTCGATCGTCAAGGATCGCATCGTTGCCGAGGGTGAGGCTCCCGACACCTGGATAGATCGGGGCGCGCAGCGGCCCGACAGCTTTCGGCAGGCGGACCGGAATTCGACATCTCCAAGGTTCGTGATGTGAGCCCCGAAGCACGCGCGGCGGAGCACTGGCAGTATTATGTGTCGCGACTTGAGGCCCAACCGGGCATCATCGTCGCCCAACAAACGGCGAGGGGCGGACATTTCTACATTTCCGGCCTGAGAGACCCGCTTGGCGCCGACCCGCAGTCGCTGTTGTCCGGAACGCAGGTCGATCCCGTCCGCGTTCATTCGCAATGGCAATTCTATCAGAGCCTTGAGCCGGAGTTCGTGTTGAAGCGGCTGACGGCGTCGCTGGCTCCGCCCCAATCTGTTCTGCTTTCGATCGTCCAGGGTCGCATCGTTGTCGTGGGTGAGGCTCCTGCCAACTGGATCAACCGGGCGCGGGCCGCCGCAGAACAACTTTCGGCGGACGGAGTGGTTTTGGATGTCTCGCAGTTGCGTGAGCTGAACCTTGCAGAACTTAATTATTTGAGAGAGGCCATCCAGGCGACCGATATTTTCTTCTATTCCGGCAAAGCTGTGCCGGGATCAGAGCAGATGCCGGCCCTCGACAGGTTGGCGGATCAAATGAAGGAATTCGCCCAAAATGCCCGCAAGTCAGGCGTAACAGCGCGGTTCATGTTGACCGGCCATGCGGACGTCACGGGTCGTGAGACGGCCAACGTGTCGATCAGCGCAGCCCGCGCCGAGACGGTTCGTGCGCTTCTCAACAAGCGCGGCGTCGCTCCGGAACTGCTGCTGGTTCGGGGCGCTGGCACCTTTGAGCCGGTGGTGCCTGAAAATAGTCGAACTGGGAGCTCCACAAATCGCCGGGTTTCGATTACGGTAAACCTAGAGTAGTGCGGAGCTAGGATATTGCAAAAAGATCTGCATGTTGGGTGGGTTCGCTGTCGGAAAGACGAGTCTGGTTCGCAGGTTTGTGCAAAGCATCTTTTCAGATACCTACTTGACCACGGTGGGAGTGAAAATCGACAAGAAGAGTGTCGCACTCTCGGACAAAACCGTGGATTTGATTTTGTGGGATTTGGCCGGCGAAGACGATATAGGCTCATTCCGCGTCAGCAATGTGCAGGGGTGCGACCGGGCTCGTGCTTGTCGTCGATGGAACCCGCGCCGCTACTCTTGCCGTGGCGCTCACTCTGCGCGAGCGGGCCGAGGCCGAATTCGGCGCTATGCCGTTTGTATTGCTGTTCAACAAATCCGACCTGGCCGATCAGTGGGCAATATCGGATAGTGAGATTAACGAACTCAGGAAACTTGGATGGCAAATCTATCTAACAAGTGCGCTTTCGGGTGAACATGTTGATGATGCGTTTCATCAGCTTGCTTCGATGGTCACCAAATAGACCATGCATAGATTGCCAAGAGAAGTCGGAAACTGGATTTACGATTTCTTCTACAATGAGCACTCTGTCGCATATCTGAAAATTGACGCCCAGCTTTGCATAGCTGCGAAGGGCGGTAACGTTAAACATTACGGGCTCTCATCGCTTCGCATTGGCAAGCCTGTTGCCGATCAGCTTGAATTTATGGAAGGTTTGCTGCCTTGCCCGGAGCTTCCATATCATATGGCCATGGTCGAACTGCCCAGCGGGCGTGTCGTGGACCTTCATCTTTTTGCCGGCAATGCCTGCGTGTGGCTGCTCTTTCTTGACGCCACTGCCGAACGCGACAACAAGCAGCGGCTTCAACAGAAGGCTTATGAAATGACGCTCCTGCAAGAGAGGGAGCGTCAACTCAACGAGAAATTACAATCGACGAACGAGGCGTTGAGGAAGAGCCAGGAGGGATTGTCGCGTGAATACCAGCGCGCCGAATCCCTACTCCTCAACATTCTTCCGGCGTCGATCGTGGAGCGGTTAAAAGCGCACAAAAAAATTGCAGACAACCACACAGAGGTGAGTGTGCTTTTGCCGACATCGTCGGTTTTACGGAAAGAACGCGGAGCGTCGGAGCCGTGACGACGCTCGCTATCTTAAATTACTTCTTCAAGGCGGCGGATCGGCTCTCGGAACGATACGGTTGCGAAAAGATCAAGACAATCGGCGATTGTGTGATGGTGGTCGCTGGCCTGCCCACCGCGCGATCCGATCATGCAGAAGCCCTCGCGCACTATGCACTTGAACTGCGGAAGGCGGTTAAGCGCGAACGCTTCGCAGGAGAACCGCTGAGACTCAGAATTGGAATTCACTCGGGACCAATCGTCGCTGGCGTCATAGGCAAAAGGCGGTTCGCCTATGACCTGTGGGGCGAGACCGTTAATCTCGCCGCACGCATTCAAACGTCCGTGGAGCCCGATGAGATCCGTATTTCGGATGCAACTCACCAACTGCTTGGACCAAAATTTGCTTGCGACCCACTCGAGGAAACGGAATTGCGTGGTACAGGTCGTGTGCGAATGTGGCGGCTCCTGGCTTGATTTGCCGCTTGGCAGCGCTGACCCTGGAACGCATTGCATCTCAAGCTAATCAAACATCATGGTTTCGAATGTCCGCAGAGGTGCGCGAAGCAGTCGACCACCGAGCGACTGCCAAAGGTCTGTCCTGGGTCAACTCAGAACATCGGATCCTGGAGATTTAAGTCCGCTATCGTTCTTCCCTGCGCCACAAGCGGACCTACTGCTCTCGTGAAGAGTTTCGGGCGCCGCCAGGCATGCGAAAGTCCCCGAGGAAGGAACCCGCGGACCACAGTCGGAGGCTATGGAGATTTTGATCTACGGCTGATGTCTGCGGTGGGGCGACCGCAGCCAGAGAGTGGAGCGATGGATGCGGATAGGCTGCTTCGTTGCGCGTTCGCGCTGCTTTGCCGGCCTGGCGCCCGGCTCGCCGCAACCCTGTCGGCGGCGATGACTACCACGGACGCGTGTGGGTCGGTTGCAGGAGACGGGGCGCCTGCGGCTGAAGTCTGGAACATGCCATGCCGGGTCATGAAGCCGTCTCCCGGTTCGTCGCCGTCGCATCCGGCGGCCCCGCGCGGCTGCCTCCAGCGTTCGAACATCTCGATGACGATCATTCGTCCGCCGCAGCAGGGGCATGGCGGGCGGAAGTCATCCGGTTCGCCTGGTGTGCCGTCATCGACCGGTGCGGCGACGTGCAGCAGTTCGCGAGCGAGCGTGAGGCTGGTCTTGCGGGCTGAGCCGGCGAGCAGGCCGTAATGCCGGATGCGGTGGAAGCCGCGCGGCAAGACATGGAGCAGGAAGCGGCGGATGAACTCATCGACCGCGAGCGTCATGATCTGCTGTCGGTCGCAGCCGTCGCGGCGGTAGTCCTTGTAGCGGAAGGTGACGCCAGTTTCGTCGAAGGTGATCAGGCGGCGGTTCGAGATTCCGACCTGGTGGGTATAGCGCGACAGATAGGCAAGAACCGCCTCAGGACCCGCGAACGGCGCCTTGGCATAGACCACCCAGCGCTTCCTTCGGACCGGCGATAGATGCCGCAAGAATGCCTGCCGCTCGGCGAGATGAGCAAGTGCGCCAAAGAAGCAGAGCCGCCCGGCGTCGTGCAGAGCGACCAGCCGGACGAGGAACAGCCGTCGAAACAGTTTGCCGAGTACGCGTGCAGGGAAGCAAGAAGGCCGGGCGCGATGATATCCATCGGCTTCCGTCTGGCGTGATGCCGCCGCCAGGCACGATCATGTGGACATGCGGATGGTGCGTCATCGCCGATCCCCAGGTGTGCAGCACGGCGGTGATGCCGATGCGCGCGCCGAGATGCTTGCGATCGGCCGCGATGGTCAGCATCGTCTCCGACGCCGCCTTGAACAGCAGGTCGTAGACGAGCGCCTTGTTCTGGAACGCTATGTCGGCGACCTCGGCCGGCAGCGTGAACACGACGTGGAAGTAGCCGACCGGGAAGCAGATCGGCCTCGCGTTCGGCAAGCCATGTCCGTGCCGCCGCGCCCTGGCACTTTGGGCAGTGCCGATTGCGGCAGGAGTTGTAGGCGATCCGCCACTGGCCACAGTCCTCGCAGGCCTCGACGTGACCGCCAAGCGCCGCAGTGCGGCAGTTCTCGACCGCCGACATCACCTTCAGTTGCGGCAGGCTCAGATGTCCTGCATGCGCGCGCCGGTACGCCGCCCCGGCAGCACGGAAGATGTCGGCGACCTCGATCGAGGCACGCAAGGCTCAACCGTCGGGGGAGGCTTCCTCCGGCTTGAACAGGCCGAGCTTGTCGAGCGGACTCGTAACCGTGCGGACCGTCCTGGTCGCCACCTTGGCGTAGAGGGCGGTGTTGTTGAGTTTTGCGTGCCCGAGAAGGACCTGGATGATCCGAATGTCCGTGCCGTCCTCCAGCAGGTGGGTGGCGAAGCTGTGGCGCAGCGTATGCGGCCCGACCCGCTTGGCGATGTCGGCGGCCTGGGCCGCCTCAACAACGATCCGATAGAGCTGCCGCGTGCTGATCGGCTTCATTGCGTGTTGGCCGGGGAATAACCAGCCGTCGGGATGCATCACACCCTGCTGCCGCCCCACCTTCCACCACTGGCGCAGCAGGGTGAGCAGGTCCTCCGAAAGCATGGCATTGCGATAGCGCCCGCCCTTGCCACGCTCGACGCGCAGCAGCATCCGCTCGCTGTCGACGTCGGCGACCTTCAGCATAGAGACCTCCGCAACACGTAGGCCGGCGCCATAGGCGACCGACAATGCTGCCTGGTGCTTGAGGCAGGTGGTGGCATTGAGTAACCGGGCAACCTCGTCGCGGCTCAGCACCACAGGCAGGTTACGCGGATGCGCCAGCCGGACGAGCCTGCGCGCCAGGTCCGGGCGGTCGAGGGTCTGGGTGAAGAAGAACCGTAGCGCCGACACGATGCTGTTCATCGTCGGAACGGGAACGCCGTCCTCCTGCTGCTCGATTTGGAACCGGCGCAGGTCGTCGGCGGTCGCCGTGTCTGGTGAACGCCCGAGGAAGGTTGCCAGGCGACCGATGTCGCGGAGATAGTTGCGCTGCGTTTCGCGTGAGAAACGTCGCATGTTCATGTCGTCGATCAACCGCTGGCGCAGCGGGCTGACGGGCGTGTCGAGATGGGGGTACTGCATGGTCAGGCTCCTTGTTGAAGAAGCTCGTCATGCTCCGCCCTTGCCGGACGACGTTCAATCCAGGCGCAACCTCCAGCCTGTGCCCTCTATCTCAACCGCAGACGCCCCTCCCGCGCAGCAGGGTTTCGTTCATCGGCCCCAAGTCGGAATAATTTCCGCATTGCGCCTCCATCTCGGACGTAAAAACGACTGCAGCCAGATCCCAAAAATGGTCATCTATGCGATCGAGTCAGGCGGCTAGTTCGCGCCAGAAGCGGACCAGCGCTTGAACAAATAGATTTCGGCCCTCATAAATCAGTTTTGACTCATTTCGGTGCCCGAGTCATTGCCCAGAGCGTGGGCGCCCCCGCAAACGGATGCGCCTCCACGGCGATTACGAAGCCAAGCCGACGATAGAAGTCGTGGGTTCTTGGAAAGGGCGTTTCCAAATAGCATGGCGCTCGCGACCGGTCGGCGTTCTCCAATGCCGGGGCAAGCAGGCGAGATCCAATGCCACTACCTTGCATCTCAGGCTCAACACCGGTGAAGAAAAGGTACCAATGCGGCTCGGAGGGATGCCCGGATTCGAGCCCAGCGAAGCCTTCGAATAGGGCGACCGCAGCTTTTGGGTCGATCCGCGTACCCGGTTTTCAGTCAGCGTTTGGCGCCTGAGGTCCCTGGCGGTCGACTGTCCAGCGTCTGGTGGCCGCCAGACCGCCGCCGCCACAATCTTCTCATCCATCATGGCCGCATAGACGTGCCCAAACCTGATGTGCGCACGCACCACATCGTTAAAGAAGGCTCGGAACACCTCGGCGCGCCGGTTGGCTTCAGGAAAGTAATACGAGAAGATCGGGTCGGGCATGAATGCCCCGCGTCAGCAGGGCAACTGCCTCTTTCACCCTGGTGAGTGGCAGCCGACCAATGACCAGTTCCACAACGTCGCCCCTGCTTGACCGCTGGCTCTTAAAACTCGGCGAAAAAGATCGTATTGACGCAGTTTGAAGGAGTCAATCCGGCCGAACTTCCGTTTGGGGCACAATCCCAGACCTTGGCGGCAAGAACTTTGGTGTCCGCTTCTCGTGTTGGGTGTCCTAGCAGCAGACGGTCGGCCGTCGGCCTGGTCGAAGCGAAGAGCGCCGACGACGCTGCACGACTGTTCGAAGACCATCCGCACATTACTGTTTTTCCGGGCGACGGCGCGGGTATTACCAAGGCCGACAATCTCATCTGACTGGCGTAGGAGTCTGCTTCGGGCTGACTGCCATCATGACGCAGATGCGCCCGCAAGTCGGTCGTCCACGCCACCCACTTTCTTTTCTGGAAGCAGTCATTCTCCTATTCGAGTGGTTACGTCCGGAACGCGCCTTCTCCCTGCCAGCATCTTGAATCTGATATGCAGCCCTTGGTAATCTCTTCAATTCAAGACAAGATCATCATGCTCAAGTGTTTGGGGAGACTCCGATGGAAAACCACGAGCCGTTTCTGCGCGAGGCGATTGCGCTCTCGAAATCCGCGGTGGAAGGCGGCGACGAGCCGTTTGGCTCGGTGCTTGTGAAGAACGGCGAAGTAATCCTTCGTGCCGAAAACAGCGTCTTCACCGGCCGCGACATGACGAACCACGCCGAAATGAACCTGGTTAAACTGGCGGCACAGAAATACGACACCGCTTTTCTCGGTGACTGTACGCTCTACACCAGCACGGAGCCGTGCGCGATGTGCTCCAGGGCGATTTACTGGTCGGGCATCGGGCGTATGGTGTTTGCGTGCTCCTGAAACGCGGCTTGGCGAAATCGCTGGAATCGGGTTGAACGTGCCGAGCCGGGCGGTGTTGCAAACCGGCGCCCTGCAACGTCACTGTGGTTGGCCCGACCAACCTCGAAGACGAAGCTGCCAAAATCCATCAAGAATTCTGGCCGAAGCATCTGGGCAAGGCATAGTCTCTTTCGTCCGAAATGCCGCTGGGGCGAGCATTGACACGGTGTGCCTGGGCAGCTCCGACGGATCTTCTCAATGGGGGCTTCACCCATTGCCCGCGCAACAATGCACCTCCTGCAGAACGGGAGGAAACATGGTAGGATCGTGAGCGCGCTTTCCCTATTGATGGAGACCGTGATGGACTTGCGTCGGCGACTGAGGGATTTGTGCGATGCCTTCAACGCACATGATCTCGATCTGATCATGACCTACTTCGCTGAAGACTGCATATTGGAGATGCCACGCGGACACGATCCATGGGGGGCTCGCTTCGAAGGCAAGACCAAGGTGCGAGAGGCTCTGGCGTCCTTTCAGGGCCTGCCTGACGTTGCCTACAACAATGCTGAACACTTCGTTGATGAAGCATCCGGAACTGGGATATCGAGATGGTTCCTCATGGGTACGTCGGTTAACGGGACAAAGATGGAAGTCCAGGGTTGCGATCTTTACACGTTTCGGAATGGCAAGGTGATCCGCAAAGATTCCTATTGGAAGATCGTCGAGTAGCTACAAGACCAGACGTGGACGCTCTTGAAGTGCCTCAGCTTTGAGCCCTCCGTCAGCTTCCTGCCCCGCATCGGAAATGATTTCCGCCTTGCGCCCTCATTCCGGTCGTTCGGAACATCCGTGGAAGTTCTTGAAAGCTGCCCTTCAAGCATGATGGTGACAGGCGCTCAGGCGGACCTATCGAAATCGCCGGTTTGAGCGAGCGCTAGGTGGTGCGCAAATCGCCGTTCTTCCCGCTGTGGCGCGGGTTGCCGCGGATCGATGACCGGCGGGATGGTGAGCGGGATCGTCTACGCGATCGCAACGGCCTGCAGTGGAAGGATGCGCCGGCAGGTTATTGGCCGCACAGAACGCTCTACAATAGCTTCATCCGCTGGAGCCGGCTAGGGTGTTGGAGATTGGCCCGCCGCAGCAGGCACCGTCTGGTGTTCAATCGCTTGACGCATTTCCAGGACATGCCGCGCTGGTGGCGCGCCAAATTGCCGAAGATACTCACGGCTGAATTGCGAGGCGCTCCCGTATCCGACCGCGAAGGCGGCATCCGACGCGGTATGGCCGCCTGCCAGCAACAGTTGGCGGGCTTCCTGCAATCTGAGATGCTTTTGATACTGAAGAGGACTGAAGCCGGTTATCGCCAGGAAATGGCGATGCAGGCTTGCGCGGCTCATGCCGCTGGCATCGCAAAGGGCATCGATGCGAAGGTGCGCGTCGGGATGATCCCTGATCCACGAGACGGCGCGCCGGACACGTTCCAAGGCACCTTCAGGCCGTGCGATCTGACGCAGCAATCGTCCCTGCGGACCTTGTAGTAACCGATAGAGCAGCTCGCGCTCGATCATCGGGCCGAGAACGGGAATGTCCGCTGGGCTATCGAGCAAGGACAGCAACCGGAGCAATGTATCTCGAAGCGGAGTGGTCATCGGATTGACCGCGACGCCCATACCTTTCTGGTCGCTCTCGCGTATCGAGGGCATGGTCGCAGCCAACTCGGCCAACAGTGCCGGCTCCAGGACGAGTGAGACCGCGACATAGGGGCGGCCCTCTCCGGCATCGAGAATTTCCCCGATCAGCGGCAGGTCCAGAGCGCTGATGAAATACTGCGCGCTGTCGTAACTGAGAAGGGTATCGTTGATCGCGACACGCTTGGACCCCTGCAAAACGAAGCAGATCATCGAGCGATAAAGGCAAGGCGCCGTGCCAGTGGAGCCTTGTCCCACAAAGATATCAAGGCGGGGGATCAGTGTTTCCGTGATGCCCGCCGCGGCATGACGCAAAACGATGTCCATGTGCTGCTGCGAGATCGTGAGTCATTTATCGAGTGTGCCACAGGCAAGCGGAAAAGCAAAGGCGTTGAGACAATCAGGCAAGACGTTGAGCCGATCGGGCGTATTCCAGATCAGGCTTTACGCTATTTTGGATCAAGCGCCCGATGGCGTGACAATCCGAGAAAGGCAGTCATGACCCACCCTATCGCATTTATCACCGGCGCAAGCCTGCGGCCTTGGCCGCAACATGGCGCTTCACCTTGCCAAACGCGGAGTCCACATCATCGGCACCTACCGTACGGGCGCATCCGAAGCCGACGCATTGCGTCAAGAAATCGAAGCGCTGGGTGGCAGGGCGTCGATGCTGGCGCTCGATGTCTCCGACACGGCGAGTTTCCCTTCATTCGTCGACGCTATCACGGAGACGCTGGGGTCGTTTCGACTATCTCGTCATCGCCCGACGACATGCGGCGCTCTCCCGCCTCAATGCCGCAGAATGAACCGCTTCCATGATTGTCAAAGCAAAAGCCATTGGGCGAGTGATCCACCCGCCCCGATCTGTCCTTGCAACCCGGACCAGCCGGTCAGATCGGGGCTGGTCCTCGTGCCGTAGAGCACTGAAAGTGACACTTCCATTTTGCGCCACAGCGGACACTCCAACCTGGCCGCCACAGTTATATCATAACGTGAAAGATTTGTTCTAGACACCCCTCAAATCGCCCGAGTTGAACCCCGTCGAAAACATCTGGCAGTTCATGAGAGATTACTGGCTGTCCAATCGCGTCTTCAAATCCTATGAGGATATCGTCGACCACTGCTGCTACGCTTGGCAAACACTGTAGGATCAGCCGTGGAAAATCATGTCAATTGGCCGACGGCAATGGACTCAAGGGTTCTGATTGACGGTTGGGATAAGTGGTGTGGAAAGACCTTTGGGTCACTCGCTACGGGATGGGACAGCTGAAAGGCGGAAGTCCAATGTCTGGGCCTCCGCCTTACGCTCAAACGAGGTCAGTGCGACGGCTTGAGCGACTTCAAGATTTCGCCGAGATCCTTGTTGTGTGCGTCCTGTGTCGCCTTGGTGCCCCAGTAGGTCACCACGAGCATCTTGCCTTCCGCAGGCGACGCGAAACCCAGGGAGACCTCCACCGGACCATCGGCATCCTGACCGTCGAACTCGATGCTGCCGAAGTTCATACCGTTGATCTGCACGTCGCCAGAATCCTTCTGCGTCGTGTCATCGATGATGACGCCGTTGTCGGTCAGAAACTTGACAGCTTCCTGGATGACCTTGTCGGTATCTTTATCCGTAGCGACATCGATGGAGAAGTAGATCGCCGGAGTCCGGCGATTTCGCTTCGATGCCGGAAATGGTTTCCTTTGGCTCCCATTCATCCGGGATGGTCACCGAGGCAATCGGGGCATCGCTCGGAAAAGCGAGCGTCGCCGCGTCGGCAAAAAACGGCGTCATTGCAAACGCCGCCGCCATGATGAATGTCTTTTTCAAAGCTATTTCCTTTACTTGAAGGGCTATTGCAGGATGAGAGCGTGTCGACCTGGCGCTGAACCCAGCTGGGCAGAGGACATCGTCGGGGATCCAGTTGGTTTATGACCACAAGCTCATTATGCATGCCTGAAATTAATAACGCGTTTTCAACACGTAGAATCGCAGGTGTTCATCGGATCCCGTACCCTCGCTGGGACGTTGCCGTCAAATCGTCACCTGCTCTCCGATCTCGACGATACGGTTGGCGGGAAGCCTGAAGTAGGTCGAGGGGTCGATGCCAAGGCCGGAAAGGGCGATGTAGATGTTGTCCTGCCATTTTGGCAGACCTGAATTCGGATCGCCGACAGGTGTCCTCTTTGGACCGACAAGCTCCGGTCCTATGGTGCGGCGAAGCGGGAGGTCATGCCCGTCGAGCATCGTTCCCAAAGGGCGGAAAACTCTCATCAGCCGATCCAAAGACGGGAAAGGATCATGAAGCGCTTCAAGTCAGAACGACAATGCCACCGCTTCGTCGCCATTCACGGCCCGATCGCCAACCTCTCCCAAATTCCCGCCAAGACATTCCATCTCACCATAATCGCTAGCTGCGAGTGGCCGCGATGCAGATGTCGAGCGAGCTCGCCCGTCTTCAGGTAACCTGAACCGCAAACGTCGTGCCCTTCTTTGACCCGCGGCCGATAAGTTTACAGCGCAGTGGCGCGGGTCGCGTTCAATTTGCGCTCCCCCATATGCCTTGTGGCTCGGGTGAAGAACAGGCTGGCTGCTAACGCTCGAAGGGTTCGCCGAGCGAGGCGACGCCGTTCAGCTTCAGCAGGCGTCGATCTGCCGAGATGATGCCGAGCACGATGATCGTGACGAGATAGGGCAGGCTCGACAGCAACTGCGAGGGGGACATTCATTCCTGTCGCCTGGGCTGCGAGCCCCATTAGGGACACGGCACCGAAGAGGCAGGCGCCGAGGAAGATGCGGCCGGTCAGCCATGTGCCGAAGACCACGAGGGCGATGGCAATCCAGCCGCGACCGGCAATCATCCCATCGGCCCAAAGCGGGGTGTAGATCACCGCAGCATAGGCGCCGGCAAAGCCTGCCATCGCGCCGCCGAAGGCGATGGCCAGCACGCGAACAGAGATGACTGGATAGCCGATGGCGTGGGCAGCTTTCGGATTCTCGCCGACGGCGCGGATGACGAGGCCGAGCTTGGTGTAGGTGAACATCGCCCATATTCCGAACGTTGCCACCAGAGAAATCCACACGACGATATCCTGGATGAAAAGTCCGCCGACGATCGGAATGTCGGACAGCCAAGGAAAGGCAAGCTTCGGCAGCGCCTTGACCGTCAGGCTTTCATAGGTCTTCCCGAAAAGTGCGGAGAGGCCCTGGCCAAGAATGCCGATCGCCAGACCCGTGGCCACCTGGTTTGCCCGAAATCCGAGCGCGACAATGGCGAACACCAGCGAAAGTGCAGCACTGCCGAGCCCCGCGACAACGAAACCCAAAAAATGTCCGCCGCCATGATAGACGATGATGAAAGCGAGCACCGCGCCAAAGGCCATCAGCCCCTCGACCCCGAGGTTGAGGACCCCGGCGCGCTCGACGACCAGCTCGCCGAGGGCGGCGAGAAGAAACGGCGTCGCAGCTGCGAGCATGCCGGAAATGATGAACTCAATGGCGTTCATGATGGACTCCGGTGGGCGGTCTTTTGAGTGGCTTGCGGCCATTCAAGGCGGTAACGCACGAAGGCAACAGCGACGAGATAGGCAAGCAGAAGGCTGCCCTGAAACACGCGAACGGCGGCGATCGGCAGGTTCGCCGAGACCATGGCATTGTCGCCGCCGATATAGATGACGGCCATGACCAGTGCGGAGATGATGATGCCGATCGGGTGCAGGCCGCCGAGATAGGCGACGATAATGGCCGCATAACCGTAGCCGGTGGAGATCGAGCGCTGCAGCTGGCCGAGCGGTCCGGCGACCTCGGCCGCCCCGGCAAGACCTGCGGCAAAGCCACCGATCAAAAGAGAAAGCCAGATTGCCCAGCTTTCGTTGAAGCCGGCATAGCCGGCCGCCCGCGGCGCAAGCCCGCCGACCTGCAGCTTGTAACCGGAGAAGCTCTTCTGCATGAACACCCAAGCGGCCAGCGACAAAGCGAGGGTGATGAGAAGCGAGACATTGACGCGCGTACCGGAAATCAGCGTCGGCACCATCGCGTCGTACTGGAACATCACGGATTGGGGGAAATTGAAGCCGTTCGGATCCTTCCAGGGGCCGAGCAGCAGATAGTTGAGCAGTTGTGCGGCCACAAGGGTCAACATCAGCGAAACCAGGATCTCATTGGCATTCAGCCGGACCCGCCAGAAAGCGGTGAGCGAGGCCCAAAGCGCTCCGCCGATTGCCCCGAGCAGCAGCATTGCAGGCCATATCCACTGGCCCGTTGCCTGCGGAAACCAGACGGGAATGGCGGAGGCGAATATCGCTCCCAGAATGAATTGACCCTCGGCACCGATGTTAAAGATTTTTGCGCGAAACCCGATTGCCAGCCCTTGTGCCATGAGGAGGAGCGGGCCTGCTTTCAGCAGCACTTCCGAAAACGACGCCCAGGAGAGGAAGGGCTCGAGAAGCATCGCATAGACGACGGCGATCGGGTTACGGCCCATCAGTACGTAAAGGCCGAGATTGAGGACGATGGCGACCGCCAGCGCGACGACAGGCGCAAGCAGGGTGGCGGCCAGTGACGCGCTCGCGGCGCACGAGGCTGGGAAGGAAAGCCATGGACCAGACACTCATGCGTGGGCCTTCTCGGGCGACCGTTGCGCCCCGATCATGTATCTGCCGATTTCCTCGGGCTTGGTGTCGCGGGTAACGAGCGGCGAACTGAGCGCCCCGTGATGCAGCACCTGGATGAAATCGCACAGTTCAGAACAACTCTTCGAGTTCTTCGGATATGACGAGGATCGCCATGCCTTCATTGCGCAACGCCACAAGCCGACTTCGCACGGCTGACGCCGCGCCGATATCGACGCCCCAGGTGGGTTGCGCCACGAACAGCAGCTTTGGCGATAGCATGATTTCCCGCCCGACAATGAACTTCTGCAGATTGCCGCCGGACAGGCTGCCTGCTTCCGCGTCCGGGCCGGGTGTGCGGACATCATATTGTCGAATGCAATCTTCAGTGAACGCAGTCGCGCGCCTTGTCGACCAGACCGTGCCGCAGAAGCTTGAGCGGATGGGCCGTCAACAGGCTGTTGAGGACGAGCGACATTTCCGGCACGGCGCCGCGACCGAGGCGGTCCTCCGGCACGAAAGCGAATCCGAGTTTTCTGCGGGCGGCCGCATCGAGCCTGCCGACGTCCCTTCCCATCATATAGATCCGGTCGCGCTGTTCACGTCCAAGCAAGGTCTCGCCGGATATCAGCGCGGCAAGCTCGCTTTGGCCGTTGCCGGAAATCCCAGCGATTCCGAGAATTTCGCCTGCCCGCACCTCAAGGCTGATGCCGGAGAGCGGCACACCGAAAGGGTCGGTGGGTTTATGGTCGAGGCCGATGATCTCGAGCTGTTTTTCGCCGCCGGACCGTGGCAGCGCCGGCATTGGTGCCGGCATGTCGCGGCCGATCATCATGCGGGCAAGGTCATGGGCATCGTGCTCGCGTGGATCGACATCCCCGTGACTCGCCCGCCGCGCAGGATGGTCGCCCGATCGCAGATCGCCCGGATTTCCTCCAGCTTGTGGGAAATGAAGAGGATGGAAACGCCGCCGTCACGCAGCCGGCGCAAGGTCTCGAAGAGCTTTTCTACCAGTTGCGGCGGCAGGACAGAGGTAGGTTCGTCCAGGATGAGCAGCTTCGGATTGGTCATCAGGCAGCGGATGATCTCCACCCGCTGCCGTTCGCCAACGGAGAGTGCATGCACGTGGGCGAGCGGATCGACGTCAAGGCCGAACTCCCGCCCAAGCGCTTTGATGCGCTCCTTGAGATCGGCTTTTCGCCCAGGCACGACCAGCCGAATGTTTTCCACCACGGTCAAAGTCTCGAACAGCGAGAAGTGCTGGAAGACCATGCCGATGCCCTTGCGTCTCGCGTCCGCAGGAGAGGCAAGGTGCAAGGGCCGACCTTCCCAGATGACGGTCCCGTCGTCCGGCTGCTCGACGCCGTAGATCAGTTTCATCAGCGTCGATTTTCCCGCCCCGTTTTCTCCGAGGATCGCATGGATCGACTGTGGGGCCACATCCAGATCGATTGCCTGATTGGCATGGATCTGGCCGCAGCTCTTGGAAATGCCGCGGAGCGACAGGAGCGGGATGGTCATGGCTTATTTCGGCAGCGGCGTGGTCACGCCCTTGACGTGCCAATCTAATGCGACGATCTCAACATCGGGCATAGTCGTCCCGGCAGCCACGCCTTCGCTGCCGTCGGCCTTGGTGATAGGCCCGGTGAACGGCGAGAAGCTTCCATCGGCGATTTTCGCCTCGATCTCCTTGATCTTGGTCATCACATCGGCTGGGACGTCTGGGCTCCAGTCGATCACTTCGACAACCTTTTCGGCGACGCCGAGGAAGGTATTGGCGCCCTTGAACGTGCCCGCGAGATGCGCATCGACAGACGCCTTGAAGAATGGTGACCAGTCGGTCGAAATGCAGCCGAGATAGGTTTTCGGCGCGTATTTCTTCATCGACGAGTTGAGGTTGAACGAATAGACGCCAGCCTCCTCGCAGGCGGCGATGACAGACGGCGTATCCTGCGCATTGGAAAAGATCACGTCGCATTTCTGCGCGATCAGGGCCTTGGCGGCTTCCTGCTCCTTGGCCGGGTCGAACCAGGAATTCACCCACACCACTGATACCTCGATATCCGGCTTGACCGCCTGGGCACCCAGCGTGAAGGCGTTGATGGTGGTGATCAGTTCCGGGATTGCGAAGGCGGATACGGAGCCGAGCTTGCCGGTTTTGCTGAGCGCTGCGGCCGCCATGCCAAGCAGATAGGAGCCCTGGAAATACTTGGCGGCGAAGGGCGAAAAGTTCGGCGCGACCTGGAAGCCCGATGCGTGCAGCACCGTGACGCTCGGATCGCGGCGGGCGAGTTGAAGCGCGCCGTTCTGATAGCCGAACGAGCCGGCAATCAGGAACTTGTTTCCGTCAGCGACGGTCTTGGTCATGATGCGGTCGGCATCGGGACCTTCGGCAATGTTTTCGAGAATGGTGACTTTCACCTTGTCGCCATAGGCTGCCCTGATGGGATCGAGGCCAGCGGCAAGAGCATGGCCCCAACCGACATCGCCGACGGGAGAGGGAACGACGAGCGTGATGCCGAGCGGCTCATCTGCAGCAAAGGCAAGGCGGCTGCCGAATGCACCGGCAAGGCCGGTGGCGGCAGCGGCCTTCATCAGGTTTCTGCGGGTCAGGTTGTTCATTGTCTCAGTTCCCTCTTTTGGTTTTTTAGAATTCCACTGTAGCGAGTGCCGCCTCGGCATCGGCAAACAGTTTCGCTTCGTCGAGCCCAGGGAATTCGCCCTTTTGCCAGACAATGCGGCCGTTGATCATGGTCATGTCGGTCGCCATGCCGATGCCGACGCGGGGGATCAGGCTCAGCGGATCATGCCGTGTACCGACATAGTCCATGCGGCGGGTGTCGATGGCAAAAGGTCGGCGGCCATGCCGGGCGCAAGCCGGCCGATGTCGCGCCGGCCGAGCAGGCTCGCGCCGCCGGTCGTGGCGTAGCTGAGGAAATCGACCGGTGGCGGTACGGGATGGGCGCGGCTGGAAGCCACGAGGCACTGCAGCATGTAGGCCGAGTGCAGGCAGTGCATCAGGTTGGAATTGTCATTGGAAGCGGCGCCGTCGCAGCCGAGGCCGACGCGCAGGCCGAAGGCCGACATTGCCGGGATGTCGGTGACTTCGGCACCGACCAGATAGACCGGTTCCGGGCAATGCGCGACGCCGGTGCCGCTGGCTGCCATCGTCCTCAACTCGTCGTGGGTCAGTTCCCAGCAATGGGCATAGAAGGCATCTGGACCTGCAAAGCCAAGCTCCTCTAGATAGTCGACAGTGCGCATGCCGTGGCGGGCTTGAATGACCGGGCTTTCGCCCTCACCGACATGGGTGTGCATCATCACGCCTCGATCGCGTGCCAGCGCCACCGATTCCACGAAGGTCTCGCGGTAGCAATTTACCGGCTGACACGGCGCGACTATGACCTGGCGCATGCTGAAGGGGGTGGTGTCGTGATAGGTGTCGATCAGGCGCGCGCAGTCGGCAATGAATTCGTCCGTTGTTTCCAGCATCTCGTCGGGGAATGGTCGAGCCTTCCGACTTCGGCAGGGTATTGCCACCGCGGCCCGCATGGAAGCGCATGCCGAGCAGTTCGGCGGCTTCAAACTGGCGGTCGATCAGCAGCTTACCGGCGTGACGGGGGAAATTATACTGGTGGTCGAAGGCCGTGGTGCAGCCGTGCTTGATCATCTCGGCCATCGCGGTCAACGAGGAATGATAGAAGCATTCCTCGTTCAGCTGCGAGAAGATCGGGTAGATGCGGTCCAGCCATTCGAGGACCGACAGCTTTGTCCAGTCGAGTTCGGCGCGGTTACGCACGAAGCACTGGAAGAAGTGGTGGTGGGTGTTGACCAGCCCCGGATAGACGAACCAGCCACTGGCGTCTTGCACGGTCGTTCCCGCGGGCAGCGTTTCCCCCGAGATTTGCGCCGATCGCCTGGATAGCCGGACCGTTGGTCAAGAGGTCGACATTACGATGGACGACTGGCCCCTTGCCATCATCGACGATCACGGCTGCACAATTCTTCAGAAGATGGCCGGTCATGTCATGCCTCGCCCGGTTCGATATGAGGTTCGGGCTTCAGTTCATGCAGCCGGTGAATGCCGGGCATCTCGATGAAACGATTAAGACTACGCAGCGCCCGCGACCAGAGCCGGATCGCGGGATAGGGGTCGAGCGACACACCACCGTCGGGGGCGAGCGCGACGTATGGGAAGCAGGCAATGTCAGCGACCGTCGGCCGGTCGGCGGCAAGGAAGCGCATGCCGCGAAGGCTCTGCTCGACCAGGCCCGCTTCCAGCTCGCGAAGGGCCAAAATCCCTTGAGCCTGCAATGCGCCGATATCACCCGGCCGCAGCAGCATTTCGGTCAGCCTTGCGCCACCAAGACTTGCCGTCAGCCGGCCGGAAAAGGACAGCCATTGCTGCACGCGCGGCTTCCTCAGCGCTTGCGCCGGCAAGCCATTCCGGCGCCGCCTTGGCGGCGAGATAGACGAGGATGGCCGAGGATTCGGTCAGGATCAGATCGCCGTCCTCGAGGATTGGGATCGAGCCGGCCGGATTGAGCGCCAGGAGTTCAGCGCCCTTGTGTTCGGCGCCGGGGTGGAAATCCACCGGGCGGATATCAAGCTTCACGCCGGTGAGCGCCGCCATCAGGCGCACCTTGTAGCAGCTGGGGGAGAGAATGTAATCGTAGAGCTTCATTGGGCCACCAGTTGTGCGCCATAGGTGTAGTTGTGGCGTTTGAGCCAGCGCCGATAGGCGACCGAAGTAAGATCGGCCCGGGTCGGGATTTCCATGCCGGGGTCGAGCGGCAGAAGGCGCGGGATCTGGTTTTCGAGGATCGACCGGTCCTGCAGGAAGATTGTCTGCTGGAAATGAATGAGGTCGGTCAGGGACGTCGTGTCATCGAACAGCGCCATCCACGGCCAGACGTCGCACAGGTCTTCGGCAAGCGGCTGAACGAACAGAGTGATGACATCCCATTCGCTTGGGCGCGGTGGGCATGTCTTGTAGAGAACCGAACAGGTAGGGGCCGGCACGCGGTACATGTATTCCGTAGTGATACCGCCACTTGCGGACTTCGCTGCCTGCGGCTGATAGAATTTTACCTGCGTCGCCCAGACTTCATCGACATCCTCGTGAATCTCGACCTTATAGTTCTGGACTTCAGTGTGGGGCTCGGCGCCGAGGATATCGGTGTGCACGAAGGGGAAGTGGGCGATATCGAGGAAGTTTTCGACGGCGCGCAACGGCGAGCAGCGCACCCGGACCACGCCGACATCGACAAGCGGCGGCCGGGTTGATCGGCCTCGGGGATCGGGAAAAGCTCTTTCTTGGGTGTGCCGAGGGACGACCAGACATGGCCATAGCGTACGCGTACCGGCAAGACGCGGCCGTTTTCCCCGGTTACCCTCGCATCGCCATTTTCATCACACGCAACCTCGATCGGCTCGCCCATCAGCGCGGTCTTGCGTCCTGCCTGATCGAGTTGGCTGAGCAGGCCGACCGGATACCATTCATCGATCATCTCATCGATCATCGCTTGCATGGTCACTGCGCGACCCCCTTTTTCTGAAGATCCTCGGCCTTGCGGCGCAGGCTTTCAACAGCTCTTGAGGCGGCGATGCGAGTAGCAGGGTCGGCCGTGCCCTTGATCAGCACATGGATCAGTGTCTTGCCCTCGTCCTGGGCTGATAGCAGAAGGCAGATCGTCCCGGCGCTCTGGGCGAACTCGACGACACTTTCCGCGCTCGCCTTCGCGCCGACTGCGGACTCGATCGCGGCGACATCGGCAAGCGCCGTCAGGGAGCGCAGCGGAATGAGATCTTCAAGCCGGGGAGGCCCGTCCTCCGGCTGCCCCACAGCGACCCAGATGACCCCATCGGATTCCTCGACCGCATGCGTTACCACCCGGATCGTCTTCGGCGGCACCAACCCTGGATGAGCCGGAATGCGAAGACAGTTTCCAGTCTGTGCATAGCTCCAGCCGTGATAGATGCAGGAAAGCGATTCGCCGCGCACGAAGCCGTGAGACAAACGCATTCCACGATGCGGACAGCGATCGGCCGATGCTGCTGCATGTCCTGAATCAGTTCGCCAGAGGGCAATTGATCCGGCTGATATCTGTGCCGGCATGACAGTTCCCGCCGGCAAATCTGCGGAAAGGGCGACTGGCGTCCACGAGCCCGTCGTGTCGGAATGCATGACTGAACTTTCTGAACAAAATCAAATAGTAGCCAAGTGTGCTCGTGCTGTCTGACGCATGATATTCCACCCGGCGGTTATCACGTTTGCATAAATTTTCTGCATTAGCAAGAATGATCAAATAAAGTGCACAGGTTGTGTCTACCGCAGAAGTTCGCGTGTCTGTCAGGCGGTTTCTCGCTCCATCGACCTGCGCTCGATCGACTCGACCCAGACGTCGATTGGCCCCAGCGAACACCCCATTTCCATCATATCGATCAGCTCCTCCGGTCCTTCGACTTCCAGTTCAATCCTGTCGGTGCTGGCATGGGATATGGCCTGCGAAAGCCCCAGCTTGGCCGCATGACGCCGGATCCATGGCACGAAGGAGGCGGCATCAAGATCGCCAAGGATAGTCATCCGTTCCCGGGTGGGACCGCTGTGTTGCTCTGTCATGGCGGACCTCGCATTTCATTTGCCTGTGCATAGAATAACGATTGGATAAGGCTGCGGAAGGGGGAGTTGTTGTACGAATGCCGATGTGGCCGATTTTGGCGTCCGTTTTCGCCGTCAGGGCGTCGTGTATGCTCACTTCCTGATACGGACCGAGGAGGGGCGATTCCTGAGGAACGTGCGGATGTTGGGGGAGCTCCCGCGCGAAGGCGAAAGGCGCGGCTGAATAGTCTCGTGGACCTTGAGCGAGCATCCACCGTGATTCGGCTCCGCTGCAGCGCTCACGCGCAACAGCGGGGCCTTCGGTCTCGATTCCGTTCAAGGCGTGCATTGCATGTCGGTGGATCTGCTTCCTCCTGTGTCACTTCTATAAACAGCCATCGGGACCAACTTTGCTATCGTTCAGATGACTGTTTTGTCGTTCTCCATCTGGATGGTAAAAAAAACCTAAGCTCCTGTGGTGGCCGGTCCCAATGGAAACCGGCCCCTTAACAAACCGACGTTAGGGCTCTATTGGGCCGCTTCCTCGATCAGATTGGAAACAACTTGTGGTTGCGATACCATGACGACGTGCGACGCCCCTTCGACCACCACTGTGCGCTTGGAGTTTGCCCGCTCGGCCATGAAACGCAAAGCTTCGGCCGGGATATTCTTATCGCCATCACCATACACGAACCATGACGGCAGCGCCTTCCAGGCGGGGTTACCAGATTTTTCAGTCAGCGCCGCCTCGGCAATCGGGCGCTGTCCGGCCGCCATCAATGCCGCTTGATCGATCGCGACATCGTGGGCGAACTGCTGGTGGAACTTCGTCTGGTCGATGGATAGCTCGATCCCACCTTCCGCAAGCTTGACGGGTGGAGCGAGCGCCCCTCCCAAAGTGCCGCCAGGGAATTTTCCTGCCAGTTCAATGGCGGCCTCACCCGCATCTGGCGCGAAGGCAGCAACAAAGACAAGCGACTTAACGTTGTCATGGCCATTGGCCGCGGTCGAGATCACCTGGCCGCCGTAGGAATGACCAACGAGCACCACGGGTCCCGATATGCTGGACACGACAGCCGAGACCTGGGCCGCATCGCCGGTGACACTGCGGAGCGGGTTTGCCGCCGCGACGACGGAATACCCGTCCTGCTGCAGGATTTTGATGACGCCGTTCCAGCTCGACGAGTCAGCGAAAGCGCCGTGGACGAGCACGATGGTAGGCTTGTCGGATTGAGCTGCGGCGGCCGTACCGGAAAGGAGCGCGCCAGCGAGGGCAAGAGTAGTCGCGAACTTAGACATTTCATTTCCTTAGATTTCGGATTGTGACGGGGAGGTGGGGTTTACGATTGGATGAAGGCGAGGACATCGGCATTGAAACGATCAGCGTCGATTTCCGCAAGGCCGTACGAACCGCCTTCGTAGACTTTCAAGGTGGCATCGGAAACGATCTCGGCCGCGCGGTGAGCCGAGGCCTCTATCGGCACGATCTGGTCGTCGTCGCCATGGATGATCAGTGTCGGGCGGTCGATCCGGCTCGGATCTTCCGTGTAGTCAACCTCGGAAAACTCATGGACGCAGTCGTACTGGCCCTTGATGCCACCCTGCAGGCCTATCCGCCGGAAATTTTCCTGCAAACCTTCATTGGGCGCCACCTCTTTGCGATTAAATCCATAAACGGAATAGTCAGGTCATAGTAAAACTGCGACCGGTTTTAGGCTGTTTGCGCACGGATTCCGTCAAAGGCGGCCAGTGGCGTTCCGTTCGGATTGGCATCCGTCTTCAGCATCAGGGGCGGAACGGCGCCAACCAGAACAACTTTGGCAACCCGTGAGGTGCCGTGACGGCCGATGTAACGGGCGACTTCTCCACCACCGGTCGAATGGCCGACCAGGATAGCCTCTTTGAGGTCGAGCGAAGCGATCAGTTCCGCCAGATCATCGGCATACTGATCCATGTGATTTCCGTGCCAGGTCTGGTCGGAGCGGCCGTGACTGCGGCGATCATGGGCGATTGCGCGGAATCCGTTTTGACCAAAGAACAGTATATGTTGGTCCCAGGCGTCGGATGACAGAGGCCATCCGTGGGCAAACACCATCGGCTGGCCTGTCCCCAATCCTTATAGAAGAGGCGGGTATCGTCCGTAGTGGTGAAGTAGGTCATAGCGGGTCCCTTTTCTAGCATGCGTTCCTTCAGTGCAACGCAACGAGGCAGTCAGGAAGGCGCTGTTGTTTCGTGACAATCAAAACCTAGCTGGTCTCTTTTGGGAGCATTAGCCGGCAAGTTCGCGCAAGACTGTCCTATTTCCGTATACAATCCGGCAAGCACCTTCGCTCAACGAGATAAGCAGTCCAGATTCAAGCGTGCATCTGATGGTCACGTGGCGAGGCCGCGGTGAGGGTCCGCTCCGAGGCGGTTAAGAGATGTCAATTGCCTTGCGGTCGTCCAGCGGCGCTAAGACTCTTCTCAGACAAGGAGGACCAGCTTCTCCCATCAAAATCAGCAGGCAACGGGCGCGACGGAAAAGGCAATATCATCTAGTGCTGGCGACCGCGTAACACACGAAATCACCTCATCGTGAAGCTTCGGTCCTAACCTGATCGGTCAAACCTCGCACTGTCATGCTCAGCAGGACAAACTGTCCTAAGGATGCCGGATTATCAGGGCCAGAGCCACCCGCTACGATCCAATCATCGTGGAAAAAGAGACAATGATGACGACCCGTAGAGATATGATCAAACTGATGGCATCGGCAGGCTTGATAGCGACGACAACACCTTTTGCCTTTGCCAAAGCACCCTTCTCCTCGATAGCGAATGCGGGCTATTATCGCTTTCGCTTTGGAAGTTTTGAGGTCACCGCATTGTCGGATGGAACCTTGCCCTTGCCCATGGGAACGATCTACCAGGACGCGCCAGAGGCGCACTTAAACGAAATCCTGGACAATAATCTTCTGGGCCGAGAGCCGCATATCTCCATCAACGCCTATCTCCTGAACGATTCCAACCGTCTCATTCTCGTTGATGCTGGAACAGGATCGTTATTCGGCCCGGCTGCCGGCAAGCTGATCGCTAATCTGAAGAAGTCCGGCTACGCGCCGGAACAAGTCGATGCGGTCATATTAACCCATATTCACGCGGATCATTCCGGTGGTCTTACAGTCGATGGCGTTGCCCAATTTCCGAACGCCGATGTAATGGTGCCGGACCGCGAATATACATACTGGATCGATAAACTGTACGTCGGTCATGTCGTGGCCGGCAAAGAGGGGGAGTTCGCGCAAGCAGAAGCAGCGCTTCGGCCCTATATCGAGTCAGGACGCGTAAAACATTTTGGTCCCAACGAAGCGCCGTTGCCGGGGTTTGGTTCAATCCTGCGGGCAGGCCACACTCCGGGACACAGTTCCATATTCGTGCGCAATGAAGATGGGGAAAAGTTTGTCATTTGGGGCGACATCATCCATGGCGACTATGTTCAGTTCGATGAGCCGGACATCTATGTCACCTTTGATGTCGACGGCGCAGAGGCAGTGAAGACGAGAGAAATCGCTCTTCAAGAGGCGGCCGACGAGCGATATCTGGTTGCCGGCGCACATCTACCCTTTCCGGGCATCGGGTATGTTACCCGCGACAGTACGCTCTACAGGTGGGTCAGGCAGAACTATGTGGAATAGAAACGTTCCTATAGTGGCGTGGCAGCGTTGTCGCTCGGGATGGCGTTATCGGAACTGTGACCAGTGAAGCAGGGTGACGTGCGCCATGGCCCCGTTCTTTCGGATCGAGAGGAATGATTGTTCGTCATTTACCGCACGTCATCGGCTCCCGGGATAATCGCCCTGAGCTCTTCTTCGCCCGTTCGTGTCAGATCGATGCGAGGCTGCAGGAAGTCGAGAAACACACGAAGGCGAGGGGGCATCAGGCGGCCCCCCGTACGAACCGCGTAAAGGCTCGGCTCTGGTCCCACCCAATCTGTCAGCACCCGCCTTAGCCGGCCAGCCGATACATCCGCTTTGACACGCATGTGATTGGTGAGTTGAATGCCTTGCCCGGCAAGAAGAAAACCGTGCAGACCTTCTGGATCTGTCGCAGCGGCCACGGGCCGGATCGCATATTCTTTGCGCTCTCCTTCCTTGAACAGCGGCCAGGCGGGATCGTCGCGCCCCATATAAAGTTGCGATACCAAACAGGCATGGTCCTTGAGTTGCGACGGATGTGTCGGCTCCCCGTAACTCTCGAGATAGGACGGGGCCGCGTAAAGGCCTGTCGGCATGCTTCCAAGCCGGCGCGATGACAAAGACGAGTCCGGCATTGGCCCATTCCAGATGCGAATAGCGACATCGACCTCTTTGGCGATGATGTCTGTCACTTCGGCTCCCAAAAACAACTGCGGGTAAATATCCGGGTAGAACCGCTTGAACTCCGTGAGCACCGGTGCCAGCGTTCCCGTAGTCAGCCAGTGCGGCGCGCTGATTTTCAGCCATCCACGGGGGTGTTGCTGCAGTTCGGCGATTGCGTTTTCCGCATCAACGCTTCACATTGCTGAAAATAGATGGTGCCAGCCTCGGTCAGCTTCATTGTCCGCGTTGTGCGGTTGAGGAGCTTGGCGCCCAGCCGCTCCTCCAGTTCCTGCACCTTGCGGCTTATGCGCGTTTTGGGCACCGCAAGGGACCTGGCGGCGGCCGTGAAGCTCCCTTCTTTTACAACCTTCACAAATGCGACAGTGTCACTCAAATCTCGCAGCATAACGCCTCATTGTACTCGTTGATGAGACATTGAAGGCCATTGCTGGATAATCAAGAGCAATGAAACGGCGTATCAAAGGGCACACTCCAACCAACTCCGAGTCTTCAAATGTCACGACTTCAGAAGGAAACCGGCTTCGCGGGTTCCGCTATTGGACGATCTCCCAGCAGCAGCCGATAGGAAAATTAGCAATGTTGTGATCGTTCACGGCGCTTTTGCAGACGGTTCGGGATGGCGTCGCGTCTATGACTTGCTGAAAATCCAGGGCTACAGTGTTAGCCTTGTCCAAAATCCCCTGACGTCGCTAGAGGACGATGTAGCGGCCACGAGAAGAATCTTGGATCGCCAATCCGGCCCGACGATCCTTGTTGGCCATTCGTACGGTGGGACGATCATCACGGAAGCCGGCAATCATTCGAAGGTGGCCTGCCTCGTATACATCGCCGCCTTCGCGCCGGATTCTGGCGAGTCAACACTTGATCAATATTCCAGGGTTCCGCCACCGGCGTGCTTTCAACCAGAAGTCCAGCCGGATGGTTTCGCATTTTTGCGACGGGGAAACCTTCGCTGCCGCATGTGCGGGTCAGGCGAGTGACGCTGAAAGCGAATTTCTGTTCGACGCCCAGGTGTCGGTTGCAGTGAAGTCGCTGGAAGGAAGGATCAAGGTCGCGGCATGGAAGCGAAAACCGTCCTGGTACGTGGTTGCAAACGGAGACGAAGCAATCGATCCAGTTTTGCTGCGACAGACAGCGCTCCGGATCGGCGCCAAGACGACCGAAATCTCAGGCGGCTACATGATTTTTCTCAGCCAGCCCGACGCGATCGCCGCCGTTATCCTCGAGGCCTCATTCGCCACGCGGAACACCGACAACAATTAGCCAAGCTAAGCGCCGCTGGCAGTTCCAGAACAAGAAATATTTCGTCTGCACTGTGTCAGTTGAAACAGATTGTCATCATCGCGCAACGCCGTTGGAACATCGTGACGGCCAATTTGGCAGCAACTCGTCAATTCAAGGAGTATCATAATGAATGTTGATCTTGGGACTATGGCGCGTCCTAATTCCGATGCACGGATCTCGCTTACGCAAATGATCAAAGCCGATCTGTCTCAAATCATTCGCTGACGGACACACCGGCGAGAGTTGTTTCTGTAGTGGCCGTGGTCATTGGCGTAGTCCTCTTGAAAGGCAGGGCGCCTCTCATGAGGCAGCCGTGTTGATATTGATGCTGGTGGTAATCAGAGCCGGCCCTCTGCGAGCAGCTCGCGGGTCCGCTTCAGCGTCGATACGAGGGCCGATTTGTAGCCCTTGTCACTGTCGAAAAGCGTCTGCTCGGCCTGTTCCTCTGGGCCATCAGGTTCCTTGCCGCGCAGGCCGAGGTAGCAGTAGAACTTCAGCTGCAGTGCGCCGGCTTCGTCCTCGAACAGCTCATTGATAATGGCGCCTTCGCGTGGGCCGGTTGCCTGGAAGAAGGTGACCTTATTCTGCGGCTCGAGGGTTATGATCTCCCTGATGTCGGAGCCGGCGATGGTAGCTTCACGCGCGAAGTGGGTCGCGCTTTCCTCCATGACATCACAGCGGGTGCAGAGGCCGGGTGGGAGAAACAGGCGCGCATCCGCGCCTTCAGTTCCAGGCCCTTCCAAACCTGCTCCCGGGTGAGTCTTGTTTCGCCTTCCGGGTTCACGGGGACGGTAGCGGTCGAATAGATCATGACGATGGTCCTTGTTTGAAATTGTGGGTGCTTGCCTCAGGCCGAGGCAGCCGTTTCCAGGCGAAGTCGCGATAGGAGCGCAGCGGACGGCCAAGAAGCGTCGTCAGGTGCTCGACATCACTGTCCTCGGGCAGCATGCCATCGGTCAAAAATCGCTCGCCCATCATGCGCATGTCGTAAGCCATCCACGGAGGCATGAATTGCTTGAGGTTCTGCTCGAAGGCTGCAGTATCGCCACCGCCATAGTTGATCTGGCGGGTGAGAACGTCCGACCAGATGGCGGCGATGTCCGTTCCTGTGAGGGTGTCTGGACCGACCAAATTGATGCGAGTGATCGGGAGCGGCTGTGCGGCCTGTTCGCGTCGCAGCAGCTCAAGAGCGGCAATCTCCACGATATCGCGAACGTCGATCATGGCAAGCCCCTTGTCGCCGACGGGCATCGGGTAGACGCCATAGCCAGTGATGACGTCCTTGATCGTCAGATCGTTCTGGATGAAGTAGGCCGGACGCAGGATGGTGGTGTGAAAGCCCATCTGCTCGATCATCCGCTCGACGCCGAATTTGCCGGCGAAGTGCGGCACGTTCACGTAGACGTCCGGGTGAATGACCGACAGGTAGACGATCCGTTCGATGCCAGCCGAGCGGGCGACGTTGAGGGCGATCAAAGCCTGGGTGAACTCGTCTGGTGCGACAGCGTTCAGCAGGAAAAGCGTCGACACACCGTCGACGGCGGTACGCAGGGAGTCGACGTCGAGGAAGTCACCTTTGGCGACCGCAACGCCTGCCGGGAAATTGGCCTTGGAGGGGTCGCGGACGAGAGCGCGGACATCAGCGCCGCGGTCGACGAGGTGCTGGATGACTTGGCCGCCGATATTGCCGGTGGCGCCGGTAACGAGAATGGTCATGGGATTTTCTCCGGGTTGGTATTGCTTGACACCCGGAATATGGCTGGTTCATTGTCAAACCAATAGACTGTTAAATTGGACAGTTCGTCTCACAGGTGGAACGATTATGGATCTCGTCGCCCTTGCCGATTTCAACCTTGTCGCGCGTCACGGTGGTTTCGGCAAAGCGTCGCAGGCGTCCGGCCGTCCCAAAGCGACCTTGTCCCGACGGGTTACAGAACTGGAGGCTGCCCTTCAGCTTCGGCTGTTTGAACGTGGCTCGCGCAACCTCAAACTCACCGAGGAAGGGCGCGCCCTTCATGAGCGGACAGCCGCGCTCCTGACGGAGCTCGACGAAACGGCGGCCACCATCGCGGCGGGCGGGGACAAGCCGCGCGGCAGGTTACGGATCAGCGCGCCGCTGCTGTTTTCGCAGACCGCCATGGGCAGGATCGCCGCGCGTTTCGCAATCAAATATCCGGACGTGCGGTTGGAAGTCACCACGGAGGACCGAGCCGTGGACATGATCGAGGAAGGCTATGATCTGGTCATCCGGGTCAATCCGGACCCAGACGAAAGTCTTGTCGGCCGAGCCTTTCTGCATGATCGCCTGGTCGTGGTGGCAAGCCCCGATCTAGCCCACCCGGCACCGGACCTCTCAGCGCCTGGGGTGGTGCGCGGGCTGGGCAATCGGCAGACTTGGAACGTCTTGACCTCCGAAGGGCCTAGGACGATCGGGATTCAGCCCATCCTCGCCCTGTCGTCACTCATCATGGTTCGGGATGCCGTGCGAACTGGCGTAGGCGCTGCTCGTATGCCGATTTCGCTGGTGAGTCACGATCTGGCCGACGGCACTTTGCTGCACTGGGGCGATATCCAGGGTTCCGAGATCGCGTTGTGGGCGCTTTACCCGTCGCGGCGTCTGCTGAGCGCGCGTATCTGCCTTCCTGGATTTTCTAAAGCAGGCTTTTCCCAACGGAACGCCCGATGAACTGGCGGCCTACATCGGCAGGTGAGGGCCCGACTGTTCCACATTTTGCAATCGCGCTAGCGTTCCCCAGCAGTGTTTACCCGAGAATAGGCACCGGGCGGCATTCCCACATGCCGACTGAACGCGACGCTGAAGGCGCTTGCCGAGCCATAGCCGACGCGTTGCGCAATCTCCGCCGTGGCAACATCCTTGCGAAGGAATTCCTTCGCCAGCGCCATGCGCCAGCCGGTCGCGTATTCCATCGGGGCCAAGCCGACCTCCCTTCGGAAACGATCGAAAAAGGTCGAACGGGACATGGCGGCATCCCGTGCGAGTGTTTCAACCGTCATGCTGCGACCTGGATCTGCGTGAATCCGGCGCAAGGTCGGTGCCAGCAGCGGATCGGCCATACCGCGCAGGAGACCGGGCGGGGCCGCGGCGCTTGCTGTTGATCGCAAAGCTTCGATCAACAGCACCTCCAACAACCGGTGAAGCACCATCTCACGCGCGGTACGTTCGGCTCTCGTTTCGTCATTTATCATCCCGACCAGCATCATCAGTCGCTCTTCGCCTTGGACATGGATGACCTCCGGTAGCAACGAGACGAGAAGAGCCTTGTCATCAGAGCCAAAGGCACAATGGCCAACCATCGCCTTGATTTCGGCGGGCGCTTCGGGGTCTCCGAGCCGGAAGACACCCGGGCTGGTCTCCAGACGCTGGGCAAGCGCTCCGCGCGGCGGCGGTTCCAGGCTGCTCATTGTGAATGAGAAGATTTCTGGAACCAGCACGAAGTCGCCGGCCGTCAGCAACATCGGCTCACGACCGGTGATCGTCATCCGGCAATGGCCTTCGACCACGGCGCAGTAAAAGGGGCTTCCAAGTTCCGTGCGCTCGACGAGCCACTGACCGCCGCCCGTCACCAGCTTTGAGATCGACGGGCTTGGCTTGAGCAGGGAAACGACTTCGGCAATTGGATCGGGCATGGTTTCGGACTCATGCTAAAAAATCTCGGACCATCAAATATAGCGAGTCCGAGATGTGAGGTCCATCTTTTGGCAAGTTAATCGTCGGGAGACAAAACATGCCAAAGATACTCATCACCGGTTGCTCATCCGGTTTCGGTCTCGCTATCGCGCAAACATTTTTGAATGCGGGATGGGACGTGGTCGCGACCATCGCACTCCGCAGACCGATCTGATACCTCATCGTGAAAAGCTCAAGATCCTGGCGCTGGACGTGACCAGCGCGAATAGCATCACGATGGCGGTCGAAGCGGCTGGGCCGATCGATGCTCTGGTCAACAATGCCGGCGTCGGCATGCTCAATGTACTTGAAGGCGCGGAGATGTTGAAAATCCGCGATCTGTTCGAGACGAACGTGTTCGGCGCGATGGCGATGACCAAAGCCGTTCTTCCGCACATGCGTATCCGTCGGTCAGGCGTCATCGTCAACGTCAGCTCCAGCGTCACCATCAAGCCGCTGCCCGCGCTCTCCGTCTACAGCGCCAGCAAGGCAGCGCTGAATGCTTTCACCTGAAAGTCTCGCGCTGGAGGCCGCTCTGTTCGAGTGCGGGCGAAACTTATTCTCCCGGGTTCGGCGCCGGCCACATGGTTCGGCAAAAATGCGGTGGCGCGCATGGGGATGGAGATCCCCCAGCCGTATAACGCATTCGTCCACGACTACCTGACAACACTGCGCTCCGGCACTGAATTTACGACGCCGGATGACGTCGCAGAGGCAGTCTGGCGCGCGGTGACGGAGCTTGACGCGCCTATGAAAATCCCAGCCGGCGCCGATGCCCAAACCTGGTTCCACGAGGCAGGCCACTCGGTTGCCTGAAGACGACGACCTGGACATCAATGCCTAAGGAAACCCGACCATGAACAATCTGATCGATCTCGCCAAACATATTCCCACGCCTGAGGCCACTCTAACTGTGGCCTATACCCCAATCCGTTTGCCGATGGTCGGCCGCCAGCCGCTGGAACTGCGGCTGACAGCACCCACGACCGGCGGCAACCTTGCAATCGTGCTGCTGTCGCATGGGTTCGGCCCGTCCAACTATATTCCGTCAAAAGACGGTTACGCCCCACTGGCCCAGTTTTGGGCGGAACGCGGTTTCGCGGTAATCCAGCCGACGCATGCGAGTTCCCACGTCGGTGGCTTGCCCTCAGACGTGCCCGGCGCGCTGTACTTCTGGCGCGAGCGCGTCGAGGAGATGAAGGCGGTTCTCAACCAGTTACCCGAGGTAGAACGCCAGGCGCCCGCCATTGCTGGCCGGATGGATCATTCGTGCATCGGCGCCGTCGGTCATTCTTTCGGCGGGCACACCGTTGGGCTCCTGCTCGGCGCGCAGCTGAATGGTGAGGATTTCTCCGATCCACGCATCTCGGCAGGTATCCTGCTGGCTGCGCCCGGACGTGGCGGAAAGCACATGACCGAGGAAAACGCTGCCCGGTTTCCATTCTTCGACGTTGATTTCTCGACGCTGACGACACGCAGCCTTGTCGTCTGCGGTGATACGGACGATCCGCATTTCACAACACGTGGCCCAGAATGGCATGCGGACGCGTTTCACCATTCGCCGGGCGCAGAAGCCATATTGATGATGCACGGCGTTGGGCACGGTCTTGGCGGCATTGCCGGGCTTGATGCAAAGGAAACCGAGACCGAAGCGCCTGACGTCCTGGAAGCAACGAAACGACTGACGCTCGCCTGGCTTCAGACCGTGCTGAGAGCGGATGAAGGTGCATGGCCGAGCGCGTGCCTCGCGCTCGAGGGTAAAGCGGCCCCGCTTGCGGATATCACGCATAACCAAACAGAATTCGACCATTATAAGCAGTAAGGTTTTGAGCGCGGTTCCTGAGCTAAAATGGATGCCAATTCCTTAAATTTACTGGTGAGCTCTGCCCAACTAGAAATTCAAGCCTACACGCTCACTTCATAAAAGCTGCTTTTGTCACAAGCTCAGTTTATCAAACGCTTAGCTGATCTGTAAGATGTCGCTGGTTCAGATCCCTTCAAGGCGATGGAAGCTGACCAGCATTTGCCTCTGACCAACGAAGCGTGCTGAGTGGTTTAATAAAATGTACGGCTGAACGGCATCACAGCAGCGCCTATGGCTGGGGCATCGCTGGAAATCTCGGAGACGATGAGTTTTGGGCCTGGGCGCTGAACGCCGTATCGGGGCCGATCGAAAATCTTTGTCCGCTCGATCATGAGCATGGCAAGATCTGAGGGGATCTGTCCGCCAAAGACGATTGCTTGTGGGTCGATGGTAGCGCGGATCGCATTAACGAGGCGATTGTAGGCGGGCGTGATTTCGTCCACCCACTCGGCAACGCCCGGCCAGTTGCGATCGAAATGTCGGCGCATGTAGTGGATTGACGGCACGTTGATGCCGTTCTGGTTCAGGCGATTGATCAAATACTGCAAGGCTGGGCGTCGTTCCGTTTCCACATCATCAAACATGCCGGAAAACTCGCCCGCATTGCCATTGCCACCTTGTAGGAGCTCACCGTCGCTGATTACGCCACCACCAAATCCGTAATTGAAGCTCAGGTAGGCGAAATGCCTGACGAAGCGGCCAGCGCCAAACATGGATTCCTGCAATCGCGCCGGACTTTCCGCCGTTTATGATCCAGGCGGGTCTGTCGAAGAGACCTGAAATGATGGGTCCGAGCTCGATCAGGGACCATTCATGCAGAGGTAGTGGTGCATTGTGGCGCGTGCCGTCGACATGATAGCCGGCAATCGCAAATCCAACGCCGAAGAAACTCTTGTCGGTTAGGCCATTCTGTCTCTGCAGATCGATGACCTGCTGTTTCACGAGCTGCAGCGCCTGGTTCATAGTGAGCTCGCGAAGAGGTACTTCACGCTCACCGAGTATCTGGCCCGCCAAGTCCATGATGCAGATGCCAATCACATCGGTATTGACCGAAATACCGCAGGCATACGCGTGGCTACCGTTCAACCGTAGCATCGGGCTCGGCTGCCCGCGGCCAAGGCCTGGCTTTGCGGAACCAAGAGAAATCACACCACGCTCTGCCAGATGATCGAGGATGCGATGAACCGACTGCTGCGTGAGGTCCGTATGGCCGGTGATCTCCGCACGCGAGATGCCGGGATTACGCCAGATCAGCTGCAGAAGCTTTCGTTCGTTCGTGGAAACAACTGCAACCTCTCCACTGCGTCGAAAGCGCTCATGAATCAGAGCCTCTGCACTATACGCATCCATAACAATCAGAACCTTACTACTGAAGTGTAATCTAGACCGCGGATCATGCGCTTATACGTGAGATAGCCGCAAAATACAGAATATTCAAGATAATTAGCTGTCATCCAATTGTTACACTTAAGGCGTAGTAATCCCTCATCGAGGCCGGCCAGAAGGCGGCTCCATTATCAATGAGGGCATGATGAAAACGTTCACCTTGGCGGCCTCCGTCGTACTCCTCGGCTGTGCCAGCGCGGCGCAGGCCACCAATATCGAATTCTGGTATGGAAATACCGGCAATGTGGAAACAGCCATCAAGGCGCAATGTGATGCGTTCAACGCGGCGCAGAGCGAACACCACGTCAACTGCGTCGGCCAGGGCAGCTACGAAGTCTCGATGCAGAAGGCGATCGCCGCCTACCGCGCCAAAAACCATCCGGTGCTGATGCAGTTCTTCGACGCCGGCACGCTCGACCTGATGCTGTCTGGTGCGGTGGAGCCAGTGCAGGACCTGATGCCAGACGTCAAGTGGGACCAGTACATTGCCGGCGCCCGTGCATACTATGAAACTTCCGGCGGCAAGCTGTTTGCACAGCCCTACAATTCCTCGACACTGCTGTTTTACACTAACAAGACCGAACTTCAGAAAGCCGGCGTCACCGTGACGCCAAAGACCTGGGAAGAGGTCATCGACGCCGCCCACAAGCTGAAGGCCGCCGGTCACGCCTGCCCGTTCGTCACCGACGGTGACACCTGGCGCGTGCTTGAGCAGTTCTCCGCCCGCCACGGCCTGCCGATCGCCACCAAGCACAATGGCTATGACGGTCTCGACGCTGAATATGTGATCAACACCACCTTTGCCGCCAAGCACCTCGCCAACCTGGTCGAATGGCGCAAGGAAGGCCTTGTGCGCCTCGCTGTTGATACCAAGGCGGGCAACTACACTGCCGCCTTCAACGCCGGCGAATGTGCGATGATGGAACAGTCCTCCGGTTCCTACGCCGCTGCGGCCAAGGCGTTTGACGGCAAGTACGAACTGACCGTCGACATGGCCCCGATGTACAAGGATTACGAGCGCCATAATACGTTTGTCGGCGGCGCGTCCATTTATGTCATGAAGGGGCATGCCAAGCCGGAGATCGAAGCCGCCAAGGCCTTCCTCGACTTCCTGCGCCGTCCTGAACAGCAGATGTTCTTCACTGCCGCCACCGGCTACGTTCCCGTCACCACCGACGTTCTCGACACCATCGCCAAGAGTGCCGATGCCAACTCGCCGAAATATGCAACCGCAAAGATCGGCGTCGAATCGATGAACCAGCCGGCAACGCCGGACACCCGCGGCATCCGTCTCGGCTTCTACGTCCAGTTCCGCGAGATCTTCATGGAGGAGACCCAGAAGGCCTTTGCCGGCCAGCAGACCATGCCGGTGGCGCTCGATAACACCAAGAAGCGCGGTGACCAGCTGCTGCGCCGCTTCGAGCAGACCTATAAGGGTAAGACGCTTCCGTGATCCATCCTCGATGATCCAGGCCAGGGGGTGGGTTCGCCGCCCCCTGGCCATTCCCGCTATCGGACTGAGCCCATGTCTTCGGAATCTTCCCTCTTCAGCAATCGCTGGCTGCCGATCCTTCTGGTGGCGCCCCTGATGCTTCTGATCGTGCTGTTCTTTTACGCGCCGGTCTTCCAGGCGTTCTACTGGTCGTTTTTCTTGAGCAGCCGTTCGGCGGCGGCTCGGAATTCGTCGGCTTCCAGAATTTTGAACGCGTTCTGTCCGATCCGGAATTCTGGAATGCCGCGCGCGCACCGTTGTGTTCATGCTGACGGCATCGTCGCTTGCCGTCGTCGTGCCGCTGATGCTGGCGATCGCGGCCGACCGGAAGATCCGCCTTTCGCTGCCGGCGCGCAACGTGCTGGTCTGGCCAAAGGGCATTGCCGGCGCGTCAATCGGCGTCGTCTTTGCCTTCATCTTCAATCCATTCGTCGGCCTGCTGGCGCCGCTCAACCAGATGTTTCCGGGGCTCTGGGCGCCGGGCATCGATGGCACGGATGCCTTCATTACGCTGATCATGGCGCATGTCTGGAGCGGCATTCCGTTCAATTTCGTCATCCTTCTGGCCGGCCTGCGTTCCATTCCGCACACCATGTACCAGGCAGCCGCCATGGACGGCGCCGGCCCCTGGCGGCGCATTCTCGACGTGCAACTGCCGCTGATCATGCCGCAGCTGTTTTTGACGCTGGTCCTCGAATTCACCGAAAGCATCACGTCAGCCTTCGCGCTGATCGACACGATCACCGGCGGCGGGCCCGGCGGCTCGACGACGCTGCTCGTCTACAAGATCTATGTCGACGGTTTTCGTGGATACGACCTCTCCGGCGCCTCCACCCAGACCGCCATCCTGATGGTTTTTGTCATCCTCCTCGCTGCCTGCCAGTTCGCCTTCATCGGCCGGCGCATCAACTACGAGCGCTGAGCCATGATCGAGAACGCACGCTCCATCAACATCGTCGCCGGCACCATCCTGGCGATCGGCATCATCTACATTGTCGGCCCGCTCTACCTGGCGCTGTCCACGGCCTCGCAATCCTTCGAGGACATGCTGCGCAACGGTCTCGCCTGGTATCCCGGCGACCAGCTGTTTGTGAACATGGGCAAGATCTTTACCGAGACGCATATCCCGATCCAGATGATCAACAGCCTGATTGTCGCCTTTTCGAATGCCGTCGCCACCTGTATCCTGTCGCTCCTGTCGGCCTATGCGATTGTCTACTTCCGCATCCGCTGGGCGGGCGTCGCCTTCGCGCTCATCCTGGCAACAATCATGCTGCCGCTCGATATCCGCGTCATCACCACCTATCAGGTGGCCGCCAATATATTCTCACCGCTCAACGCGCTGCTTGACGTGACCGGTCTCAACACCCTGATCGCATCGGCCTTCGGCGCACCGGTGCATATGGAAGTCAGTGTGCTCGACACGCATTTCGGCCTGGTGGCGCCGCTGGTCGCCCATGGCACCGGCACGTTCCTATTCCGCCAGTTCTTCCTGACGCTGCCAAAGGATCTGTTCAAGGCGGCGCGCATGGATGGGGCAGGGCCGATCCGCTTCCTGATCGATATTTTGTTGCCGCTGTCGCGCGCCAGCTTCGCCGCGCTCTTCGTGCTGACCTTCCTCAGCGGCTGGACGCAGTATCTGTGGCCGCTGGTCGGCGCCTCGACGCCGGACATGCAGACCGCCGTCGTCGGTCTTGCCCGGCTCGTGCCCGATGCTGACGGCCAGGTGCCGAATTTCCCTGATGATCATGGCCGGTGCCGTGCTCGTCTCCCTCGTTCCCCTGACGATGATCGCCCTTCTGCAGCGTTTTCTCGTCCAGGGCCTGGTTCTCTCGGAGAAATGACGATGACCGCCATCGATACCGCCATTCGCCCCGCTGCTGCCGAAATCAAGCTCACGGGCGTCACCAAGGCCTATGACGCCAAGACCGTCGTCATTCCGCCGATGGATGTGGCGCTCCGGCCCGGCGAATTCACCGTCATCCTCGGCCCGTCCGGTTGTGGCAAATCCACGCTGCTGCAGATGATCGCCGGCCTCGAACGGGTGTCGGGCGGCAAGATCGTTATTGGCGGCCGGGAGGTGCAGGATCTCGAACCCAAACACCGCGGCTGCGCCATGGTGTTCCAGAACTATGCACTTTATCCGCATATGACGGTTGCAGAAAACATGGCCTATAGCCTGAAGGTCGCCGGCGTTTCCAAGATCGAGCGCGCGGCGCGGGTTGAAGCCGTCGCCAAGATGCTGGGCCTTGCGGATTACCTCTCCCGCAAGCCGGGCCAGCTTTCCGGCGGCCAGCGGCAGCGCGTCGCCATCGGCCGCGCCATCATCCGGGAGCCGGGCGTGCTGCTGTTCGATGAACCGCTATCCAATCTCGACGCCCAGCTGCGCCACGACATGCGCATCGAACTTGCCGAGCTGCATCGCCGTATCGGCGCCACCAGCGTCTTTGTCACCCACGACCAGGTCGAGGCGATGACGCTGGCCGACCGCATCCTGATCCTCAACAAGGGTCGCATAGAACAGTTCGATACGCCGAAGGCGATCTATCACAGTCCCGCTTCCGTGTTCGTCGCAAAGTTCATCGGCGCGCCGCCGATGAATATTCTGGACGTCACCGGCGACGGTAATGCTCTGCGGACCGCCGACGGGCAGGTGGTTGCGGACTCCGCACGGAAGGGACGTTTCCAGCTCGGTATTCGCCCGGAAGATATTGCCGTGAAGACCGGTGGTCCAATCATAGCGCGCATCCGTTATCGTGAAGACCTCGGCTCCCACGAAATCATCGAGGCCGGTCTCGGCGGCCAGCAATTGCGGATCGCCACGCCTTTCGGTGCCGAAATCGATGCGGTCTCGACGCTATCCCTGTCTTTCCCGAGAGCCCGCCTGCACCTTTTCGATGGCGAGACAGGCAAGGCGATCGCCAATGCATTCGACGAGCGCCAGGCCGTTCGCCAGCCAGTGAAAGAATACCAGTGAACTACAGAGAATTTATCACCGACCCAACGCGAGTGCGCCGTGGTCGTTCATCGTGTATCTGGCGGGACGCCCCCTGAAAACAGTCTTCTGGCCATCGAGAGGGCCATTGCGGCTGGTTACGACGCGGTGGAGATCGACATCAGGCGTAGTGCCGACGGCGGGCTTTTCCTGCTGCATGACGACACGCTGGAGCGCATGACCGGGCTCGACCAGCCGCCGGAAGTGCTGGGCTCGGAGCAATTGTACAGCCTCAACCTGCGAAACCACGACGGCGGCAAGGCCAATGGCCTCACGCAGGAGAAACTGCCCAGCCTTGCCGAAGTGTTCGAACTGACGCGCGGCCGCATCTTTCTGCATCTCGACGTCAAGCAGCAGGCCGTCATTCCCGAAGTGATCACTTGCGCAAAGGCGATGGGCGTCGATGCCCAAGTGGATGTCTGGGCCTCGGTGGCAAACCCGAAAGGCTTGGCGTGGGTGCAGGACACGATCACGCCGCATGGCGTTTTGTTCATTGCAAAAACCCGCCTCGACGCGCCGGACGCCGAAATGCAGGTTGAAGCCTTGTCAATACTGGCGCCATCCGTCTGCGAGATCGACTTCGACGATCTGGAGCAGGTCGCGGCGTTGCGAGGCCGTTTTGCGGGGACCGGCATGGCGCTTTGGGTCAACACTCTCGACGGTGTTTCCTGTGCCGGCTTCACCGACACCGCCGCGCTCATCGATCCCGATCTGGTCTGGGGTCGTCTGATCAACGCAGGCATCTCGGTTATTCAGACCGACGAGGCAGCGGCTCTCAAATCCTATCTCTGCGGCCCGCCGCGCCTGACACCACCAAGGAAAACCAAAATGACCCATTACAAGGACTATATCGCCGATCCCGCACGCGATTGCGCGATCGTCGCCCATCGTGGCGCATGGCGCGGCGCATCGGAAAACAGCCTCGCCTCCATTGAGCGCGCCATTGCCGTCGGCGCCAATATCGTCGAGATCGATATCCGCAAGAGCGCCGACGGCGAACTCTTCATCATGCATGACGACACGCTGCTGCGTATGGCGGGCATCGACCGCGACGCCGAAACCTTCACCATAGCGGAACTGCAGGCGATCGCGCTGCGCGAAGACGATGGCGGCGACCATCGCACTACGACCGACCAGCGCATCCCGACGCTGAGACAGGCGCTGGAAGTCATCCGCGGCCGCATCTTCGCCGATCTCGATCTCAAGGATCGCGGCCTGTTCTCCGAGGTTGCCGCCTGCGCCCACGAGATGGGGGCGGCCTCCTATGTCGACCTGAAGACCCGGGTGATGACCCACGAGGAACTGGACTGGGTTCGCGCCCAGAACATCGAAGGTGTGCCGTTCATGGCCATGGCGATGTTCACGGCGGAAGACTTTGAAAACACCATGGCGCTACTTGGCGAAATCAAGCCGTTCATGTGCGAAATGCGTTTCGACCACATCGACACCATCGCCAGTAACCGTCAGCGCTTCCACGATGCCAACGTAGCATTATGGATCAACACGCTCGATCAGGTCGGCAGCGGCGAGTGGCGCGACGACAAGGCGCTGGACGATCCGGACAGCATCTGGGGTCGGTTAATGGATGCTGGCATCAGCGTCTTCCAGACCGACCGTCCGCAGGAGCTGAAGGCTTACATCGAGGCACGCCGCACATGAAAACGATCAGCGATGAACTCCTGGTAGCCCTGATGTCTGACATGCGGGACGTTGCGCAGGCCGAAATCCTTCCGCGCTTCCGCGCCATCTCCGCCGATGCCATCCGGGCCAAAACCGCGGCCGATGATATCGTTACCGATGCCGATATCGCTGCCGAACGCATGCTGGGCCAGCGGCTCGGCGAGCGGTTTCCCGGCATTGCGATCGTCGGCGAGGAAGCCGCCTCGGACGATGCCTCGGTCCTCACTCGTCTTGCCAATAGCGAGCTTACCGCGGTCATCGATCCGGTCGACGGCACGTGGCATTTTGCCCATGGCGTACCGATGTTCGGCAGCATTCTTGCGATCGTCGCCGGCGGAGAAACCGTAGCCGGCATCATCCACTATCCGGTGACGGGAGATTTCCTCGCGGCCCGCCGTGGCGAGGGCGCCTGGCACGTGGCGACGGACGGCACGAGGACGCGTCTTGCGGTCGCCGCGCCGGCACCGATCGACGAGATGCACGGTTTCATTCCGCTGCATATGTTCGAACCGGACCTGCAGGCGCAGTTCGCTCCCCGAGTCCTCCGCTTCCTGCGCACTACCACGTGGCGCTGTTCGGCCTGGGAATATCGGATGCTGGCGACCGGCGCGATGAGCTTTGCCTCAACGAGAGCGTGAAGCCCTGGGATCACGCAACTGGCGTACTCATCCACGCCGAGGCCGGTGGCCATTCGGCGCTCACGACCAGTGAAATCTATTGTCCGAATACGACCGAGGGGCACTTGTTGGCCGCGCCGAGCAAATCGTCGTGGGAGAAGATTCGACAGGCGCTATACTCGGAGTGAGAAATGGTGATGGATTGCAGGAAGCCGGGTACGTCGGTCGCATTACTTTCCAATCAATGGCTTGAATGTGATGCGCGTGATCAGCGAACCCGGCCTTATGAGGGATATTATGGCTGGCTCCTATGCTGCCTGGTTTGATAATTTTCAGGGCTGGCGGTTCCAGGGATGCCTGCCGGCTCGCTTGGAATGGGTGACGATCCGAATGCGACATACGTCGTGTACAGCGTTCCGAAGTCCGGGGGCGGAGCCAGGCTTGTTCATGACCGTCGGATCGAAGCAGGACTAACTGATCCGTGAAGCACTCGCCTGGTTGATCATGTGAGTGCTTGTTTCCGTACCAAATCCGCAAGAAGTTTACTGTCGGTTTAGCTGACGCGCATCTGAGGGATTTGATGTCAATCGGCACCCAAAATTCACTCCAATCGCCGCCCCAAGGGCGCAAATTTGCAGGCCGGAACACAGCCTCGCAAGCCAGGTGAATTTTTCTCCATACCTCTCGCCAAAAAGAACACCGTTCCTTATAAATCATTTTGTCTACTGATTTTATAGACTAAGTTTTGCAACTTAGCGAAGGGATCGGTGGCTCATGCCCTACCTCCTCAGTCTTCTCGACAAAAGTCCTATCGAAGAGGGCAGCACCGCTGCAGATGCGCTGCGCGCAACGGTCAGGCTCGCTCAAAAGGCGGAAGAGCTTGGCTACCATCGCTTCTGGGTCGCCGAGCACCATAGCATGCTCAATCTCGCAAGTTCAGCACCGGAGATACTGATTGCGTATCTTTTGGCCAGGACGGCGAGAATCCGAGTTGGCTCCGGCGGCGTCATGCTTCAGCACTACAGCGCCTACAAGGTTGCCGAGACCTTCAATCTGCTGGCGTCGCTCGCGCCCGGCCGTGTGGATCTCGGCGTCGGCAAGGCGCCGGGCGGCTTTCCGCTCTCCACCCGCGCCCTTCAGGTGGGGGCCGGTCCAGCCGCAAAGCCGGACTTTGCGCGGCAGTTGTCCGACATCAATACCTACCTTGCTGCCGATCCCGCTTCCGAAGGTCCGCATGCCACCCCGTTTCCACCGGCGGCACCGGAACGTTTCCTGCTTGGTGTCAGCGTAGACAGTGCCTGAGCTTGCCGCAGCCAAGGGCTGGCGGCTTGTGTTTGCGGGACAATTGAACGGCGATCCGGAAAATCTACGCAAAACTTTTGAGGCCTATGCGCGGGCAAGTGGGGGCAAGACCCCGATCATGGCGCTTGCGGCCTACGCCGCCGAAGACGCAGCCGTTGCGCGCAAGGCCGTTGGCGATCTGCGCATCGTCAAGGTTTTCCTCACCGACGGCAGAAGCGTCAATGTCGGCACCGAGGAGCAGGCTGCCGAATACGCACGGCAAGCCGGCGTCGGTATCGAACGTCTCGAGATCCAAGGCGCCGAGCGTGCTGCACGGCACGGCCGCCGAGGTTCGCGGCCAACTCGATGATCTGCACAGCCGCTACGGCATCGCCGAGTTCATCATCGAGACGCCGGCCCTTGCTGCTGCCGAGCGCTTCGCCTCCATCGAACGCCTCGTCAAGGAGCGGCTGTCACTCGCCGCCTGATATCGACAAAAGGATTTCTCCTATGGTTCAGAAACACATTCCGTTCGGCATCATGCTGCAAGGTCCCGGTGGCCATATGAATGCCTGGAAGCATCCGAGCGGTCCCGCCGATGCCAGCGTCAACTTCGAGTTCTTCGTCAATACGGCCCGCCGGGCCGAGGCGGCAGGCATCGCCTTCGCGTTCGTTGCCGATGGGCTCTACATCAATGCGCAGTCGATCCCGCATTTCCTCAACCGCTTTGAGCCGATTTCGATCCTTTCGGCTCTGGCGGCGTCGACCTCGAAGATCGGCCTCGTCGGCACGGTCTCCACATCCTATAGCGACCCGTTCACCGCCGCCCGCCAGTTTGCCACGATCGACCAGATCAGCGGCGGCAGAGCAGGTTGGAATGCAGTCACGACACCGCTCGAAGGATCGGGCCGCAACTACAGCCGCGAGCATCCGGAACACGAGTTGCGTTACGAGATCGCCGACGAATATCTCGATGTGATCAAGGGGCTGTGGGATTCCTGGGATGACGATGCCTTCGTCCGCAACCGGGAGACGGGCGTCTATGCCGACAAGGTGAAACTGCACACGCTCGGCCACAAGGGGCGCTTCTTCCGCGTCGAAGGCCCGCTGAACATCGGCCGTTCGAAACAGGGTCAGCCGGTCGTCTTCCAGGCGGGGGCTTCCGATTCCGGTATCAAGCTTGCCGGCAAGCATGCCGATGCAGTGTTCACCAATGGCGGGCCGATCGAGGATGCGAAGGTCTTCTTCAAGCAGGTCAAGCAAAGCGCGATTGCGCAAGGCCGCCGTGCAGCCGAAGTCGGCATCTATCCCGGCATCGGGCCGGTGGTCGGTGCAACGGCTGAGGAGGCTGAGCAGAAGTATCAGACGATCCGCAATCTCGTCACCATCGAGGAAGCGCTGCTCTACCTCGGCCGCTTTTTCGATCATCACGATTTCAGCATCTATCCGCTGGACGAAGCCTTTCCCGATATCGGCGATATCGGCAAGAACAGCTTTCGCGCCACCACCAATCGCATCAAGAAGACGGCGCGCGAAAAGAACCTCACGCTGCACGAAATCGCCCTTGATGCAGCAACGCCGCGGACGGCCTTCATCGGCACGGCTGAGCATATCGCAGACGAAATCATCCGCTGGGTGGAGGAGGGAGCAGCCGATGGTTTCATTCTCGGGTTCCCGGTGATTGCCGAAGGGCTCGATGATTTCGCCACCCATGTCCTGCCGATCCTGGAACAGCTCGGCTATTTCAATCCGGTGCTCGAAGGCGAGACGCTGCGCTGATCATCTTGGGCTGGAATACAGGCAAAGCCGCTATGCTGCCCCCGAAGACGCCGAGCGCGGAAAGGCGGTCGGCGCCTGAGGCGCCGGGAAACGGCCATGAACATCATCGCACAGCCCCAGCGACTGAATGATCTCGTAGAGCGCGGCATTGCTGCCTATCTCGACGAAATCGTCGCACTTCGCCACGATCTGCACCAGTATCCGGAGCTTGCCTTTCAGGAGCGCCGCACCAGCAAGCTGATTGCCTCTCATCTCTCTTCCTGGGGGTATGAGGTTACCACCGGTATCGCCGGAACGGGTGTTGTGGCAACGCTGAAGCGCGGCGATGGCGAGCTCCGAATCGGTATCCGGGCTGATATGGATGCACTGCCGATCGAGGAAGCCACCGGGCTTTCCTATGCCAGCAACAATCCTGACGTCATGCATGCCTGCGGCCACGATGGTCATACCTCTATCCTCTTGGCCGCCGCCCGCTATCTTGCCGAAAGCGGAACGTTCAACGGCACCCTTCACCTCATCTTTCAGCCAGCCGAGGAAATCGGCGCCGGTGCCCTGCAAGATGATCTCGGATGGTCTGTTCAAGCGCTTTCCGGTCGATGCGATCTTCGGACTGCACAATTGGCCGGGTGTGCCGTTGGGGCAGTTCGGCTTTGTCTCCGGCGCGGCAATGGCCTCCGTCGACCAGGCGAAAATCCGCATCGTCGGCAAGGGCGGGCATGGGGCTGAGCCGCACCGCGCTGTCGATCCGGTATTGGCGTCAGCATCGTTCATCACAGCGCTGCAGAGCGTCGTTTCGCGTAATGTCGATCCGCAGGAGATGGCCGTCGCGACGGTCGGATCGATCCACGCAGGCTCGGCCTCCAACGTCATCCCGGAAAGCGTCGAGTTGAAACTCACCATGCGCGCCTTCACGGAAACTGTCCGCCAACAGTTGCAGGAACGCATTCCGGCCTTAGCACGAGCGCAGGCGGAGAGTTTTGGTGCTGTGGCTGAAGTGGACTACCGGCTGGGCTTCCCGGCGCTGATCAACCACCGCGACGAGACCGACTTCGCATGAAGCGTCGCGCCTGACACTTTTGGCCCGGTAAGGGTGGAGGAAGGGTTCAAACCGCGCACGGCGAGCGAGGATTTCGCTTTCATGCTGCAGGCGAAGCCCGGCAGCTACCTCTTCGTCGGCAATGGCGACACGGCTCCCCTGCACAGCGCTCACTACGATTTCAACGACGCGATCATCGCGCCTGCCGCCCGCTACTGGGTGCGGTTGGCGGAAACTTTTCTCAACTGAAGACATCAACAGGCCCACCTTCAACAGGAATGGCGAAAATGAGCGACACGTTTGTCTACACCACGCCTCTCGATCCGCGTGCAAAGCCGCTGATCGATGAACTCACCTATGAGTACGATAGCCGTTACGGATCCTATTTTAGCGGCGGGTGCAGCCGAAGAGATGAACCGCTATCCGGCAGAAGCCTTCGCGCCGCCGCACGGGAATTTCCTGCTTTTGCAGCGCAATGGCGAGACGATCGGTGGCGGTGCTTTCAAGCTCTATGACGAGCGCACCGCAGAGTTCAAGCGTATCTGGACACGGTCCGACCTGCGCCGTCAGGGCCTTGCGGTCAAGGTTCTGCTCGAGTTGGAGGTGCAGGCGGCTCGTCAGGGGTACTCTCGTATCTACTTGACCACCGGATTTCGCCAGCCCGAGGCCGTCGGCCTCTATCTGAAATACGGCTACACCGCCCTGTTCGACATCGATGTCGATCCGGAAATCTACAAATCGCTGCCTTTTGAAAAAGAGATCGGCCACCTCGCGACTGTGGGGCTGCCCGGAGGCGCGTCTGCAGAACAGCCATTCCAGCGCGGCCGGACAGCGCTGAGTGATCAGAAACTTCATCGTTTAAAAGGGGTCACACATGGCGCTCACGACAGATTTTGCAGGCATCGAGCCAAGCCGCAGGGCGGCCGAGCACAGCCAGGACTATTCGCGCTACCGGATCATCCCCGCACGCCATCCCGGCCGCCAGGTCGGCACGGTGTTCGCCGGCCTCGTCATCGCCGCGGTGCTCTATTCGACCTTCACCAACCCGCGCTGGGGCTGGAATGTCTTTGCCGAATGGTTCTTTGCCGAGCCGGTTCTTGCGGGTCTCGGCAGGACGCTGCTGCTCACGGCACTGGCGACCGTATCAGGTTCTGTTCTGGGCACGGCACTGGCGCTGGCGCGCGTGTCGAAATCGCCGCTGCTGTCCGGCCTCTCATGGGGTTATGTCTGGCTGCTGCGCTCCATTCCGCTGATCGTTCTGCTCCTGGTTCTCAACAATCTCGGCTATCTCTACGAGACGATCCGCATTGCCGTGCCGTTCACCGATGCGGTCCTGCTCGATTATCCGACGGTACAGTTGCTGACCCCGTTTGCCGCCGCCTTCCTCGGCCTGACGCTGAACCAGTCCGCCTTCTTCTCGGAAATCGTCCGTGGCGGCATCCTGTCCGTCGATCAGGGACAGCTTGAAGCGGCGGCTGCTCTTGGTCTGCCACGTCGCCGCCAGGTGTTCCGTATCGTCCTGCCGCAGGCCATGCGTCCGATCCTGCCCACCGGTTTCAACGAAATCATCGGCTTGGCGAAAAGCACGTCGATGGTCTACGTGCTTGCGCTGCCGGAGTTGTTCTACACGGTCCAGGTCATTTATCGCCGCAACCTCGAAGTCATCCCGCTGCTGATGGTCGCGACGGCCTGGTATCTGGTGATCATGACCGTGCTGTCGATCGCCCAGCATTATATCGAGCGCTATTTTTCCAAGGGTGCCGTGCGCAATCCGGTTCCGCTGCCTTTCCAGGCCTTCTTCGCCCGCTTTCGCCAGCCTTTGCCGCGACAGGAGGCCGCAACAAGCGGCCAAGCCGTGCGTAAGACGGGCTTTCGTGACGCACCCTTGTTGCGGGCCGGCGCTTCCGTGCGCATCCACGGCATTTCCAAAAGTTTCGGTACCCTGAAAGTGCTGGATACAATCGATCTGACCCTGCCGGCAGGCAGCGTCACGGCCATTCTTGGCCCGTCTGGTTCCGGCAAATCGACACTGCTGCGCGCCATCAATCATCTCGAGCGCGTCGATAGCGGCTTCATCTCCGTCGATGGCGATCTGGTCGGCTACCGCCAGAATGGTGAAACGCTCTACGAACTGAAGGAAAAGGATATCCTGAGACGCCGCGCCGATATCGGCATGGTCTTCCAGAATTTTAATCTCTTTCCGCATCTGACCGTGCTGGAAAACCTGATCGAGGCGCCGATGCAGGTCCGGGGGACGGATCGTGCCGAGGCCGTCGAGCTGGCGCGGGAACTTCTCGCCCGTGTCGGCTTGACGGACAAGATCGATGCCTATCCGCGCCAGCTCTCCGGCGGCCAGCAGCAGCGCGTTGCCATTGCCCGCGCCTTGGCACTGAAGCCGAAGGTGCTGCTGTTCGACGAGCCGACATCGGCGCTGGACCCGGAACTCGTCGGTGAAGTGCTTGATGTGATCAAGGAGCTGGCACGCACTGGCACGACGTTGGTCATTGTCACCCATGAAGTCGGGTTTGCCCGGGAAGTGGCCGATACGGTCGTGTTCATGGAAGGCGGCCACATTCTGGAGGTCGGCCCACCCGCCCGTATCTTCAGTCAGCCGAACCACCCGCGCACCCGCGAATTCCTCGCAAAAGTTCTCTAGCAGATTCCCGGCCGCCTGAGCGGACGGGATGGGACTAACATCAACCGCAACCTTAAGATGAAAATGGAGACGGGAAACATGACATTCTTCCACCGTGCTAAACTTCTGATGGCAGGCGCCGTTACGATCGCGGCCCTTGGGTTGGGCTCCGCCTACGCGGCCGAGAAATTTGACTTGAGCCCCGATATTTCCAAGCGGGTTCGCGCAGAAAAGGACGAAACGGCGATCAAGGCGATCTCAAGCGACTTCAAATTCGTCACGCCGGGCAAGCTGACGATCGGGATCCATCCGTGGGATCCGCCGATCGCGACCTATGCGACCGACGCAAAAACGGTGGTCGGCGCCGACCCGGACATTGCGCAGCTGATTGCCGATTCCCTTGGCCTGGAACTTGATCTCGTCGTCGTCGCCTGGGCGGATTGGCCACTCGGCGTGTCCTCGGGCAAGTATGACGCGGTCATCAGCAACGTTACGGTCACCGAGGAACGCAAGGAGAAGTTCGATTTTTCGACCTATCGCAAGGACGTGCTCGGCTTCTACGTAAAATCCGACAGCAAGATCACCACGATCAAGGAGCCGAAGGACGTCGCTGGGCTGAAAGTGACTGTTGGCGCCGGGACCAATCAGGAGAAAATTCTGCTGGAATGGGACCTGCCAGAATGTTGCGGCGGGCCTCAAGCCAATTGAAGTCCAGTATTACGACGACAGCGCAGCGGAAGACCTTGCTCTCCAGTCCGGCCGCGTGGACGTCATCTTCGACCCGAATTCGCCGCTGGCCTATGCCGCCGCTCTTAACGGGAAAGCAAAGCTGGTCGGTATCGTTTTCGTGGCTGGCCGCTGACGGCCGATATTGCTGTTACGACCAGGAAGGGTGCCGGTCTCGCCGATGCCGTCACCGTTGCCATCAACGATCTGATCGCCAACGGGAAATATGGCGAAGTCCTGAGCCGCTGGAACGTCGAGGCGGAAACGGTCGATAAAGCCCAGACCAATCCGCCCGGCCTGCCGAAGAGCGGTTCGTAAAGCGGCACGAGGCGGCTCGGCGCTGTTCTGCGGTGCCGGGCCGGATATTCCCATGGAGACGATGACAATGACCGACAGACCGGCTTTCCGGACCTTCCTTATGACCGTGCTTGCTTCGACGCTGAGCTTCTTCGGGACAGCTCAAGCGGAGGAGGTGTTCGATCTCAGCCCTGAACAACCGGCCCGTATCCGGGCGGAGAAAAATGATGCTGCCATCGCGGCGATCGCGAAGGATTTCACATTCGTCTCGCCTGGCAAGTTCACGGTCGCGGTCAGCCCGGGCGGGCCGCCGCTCGCCACCTATGCGACGGATGCAAAGACCGTGGTTGGGGCCGATCCGGATTATGCGTCCGCCATTGCCGATAGCCTCGGGCTTGAACTGGAACTCGTCCCAGTCGCCTGGATCGACTGGCCGCTTGGCCTGGTATCCGGCAAGTACGACGCGGTCATCTCGAATGTCGGCGTTACCGAACAGCGCAAGGAAAAGTTCGATTTCTCCACCTACCGTCAGGGACTGCACGGTTTCTTCGTCAAATCGGATAACCCGATCAGCGTGATCAAGGAGCCGAAGGATGCCGCGGGCCTGCGCATTATTGTCGGGGCCGGAACCAATCAGGAGCGTATCCTGCTCAGATGGAATGACGAAAACATCGCCGCCGGTCTAAAGCCGCTGGAACTGCAATATTACGACGACGAGGCGGCAAGCCTCCTGGCTGTCTCTTCGGGCCGGGCCGAAGTCATCGTCCAGCCGCATGCACAGCTCGTCTATATCGCCGCGCGATCACAATATCAAACGGGTGGGTACCTTAAGCGCCGGCTGGCCTGATCGTTCCGACGTAAAGCGATTACGACGAAGAAGGGCAGTGGGCTGGCGGACGCTCTGACGGTTGCCACCAACGGACTGATCGGTAAGGGCGTCTATGCGAAAATTCTCGACCATTGGCATCTGAGCGAGGAGGCATTGCCAAAATCGGAAACCAACCCGCCCGGCCTGCCGAAATCCTGACGCCAAATCCTGAAGGAAGAAGACACGATGGGCAGCATCGCCATCAACCATATCGGCTTTCTGACGCCCGGTAACTATCGCGCTGACGATCCATTGTCCGGATTTGAAAAGACACTGAAACTCCTCGAATACGGGGAGGAGCTTGGCTTTCAAAGCGCGTGGGCCCGCCAGCGGCATCTGGAGCCGGGCATCTCGTCGGCGACGGCCTTTCTGGCGGCGGCAACCCAGCGTACCAGCCGCATCCAGCTTGGCACGGCGGTTATCCCGATTGGGTATGAAAGCCCCTACAGGCTCGCCGAAGACCTTTCGACGGTCGATGTTCTGTCGCGTGGACGGCTGAATGTCGGTTTGAGCGCCGGCCGTCCTCTGCATGCCGATCTGATCGCGCCGTTGGTCTTTGATGGCGATTGGGAAAATTATGATTTCTCCCACGAGCGCGTTCTGCGTTTCGTCGGCAATCTGAAGAGCAATCCAATTGGGGACGAAACAACCTTCATCAAGACGCCCTTCGGACCGCAGCGGCCACGGCTTCAGCCTTATGCCAAGGGGCTGACGGACCGCATCTGGTACGGCGGCGGTTCGCTGCGGTCGGCCGGTTGGGCAGGGCGGAACGGCTTCAACCTTCTGATCGGTAATGTCACGACCGGTGAAGAGACGGATGATTTCTTCGTTGCCCAGTCGCGTCAGCTTACGGCATACCGCGAGGCGGGCGGGGCAGGCAGGCGTGTTGCGCTCGGCCGCGTCATCGTGCCCACCGACAGCGCCGACGTACAAACCCGCAAGCGCTATCTCGACTATGCGGCAGGGCGCAATGAACGGACGCTGACACCACAAGGCGAGCGCCGGACGCTCTATGCCCGGGATATCGTTGGCACGTCCGGCGAGATTCTGGAGCGCCTGTTTGCTGACCCGATCCTGCCCCATGTCAGCGAACTTAGGCTGGAACTTCCCTATGAATTTGAAGACGCGGAGTATCGTCAGATCATCCACGACTTCGCCACTCTTGTTGCGCGCCGGCTCGGCTGGATCAACGACGCAAACCGGCAAAAGCGAACGGCTTGATCAAGGCCTTGGTACTCTCTTCCCATCTCGATATCGCAGGAATGACAGGCATTGACCAAAATCGTTGAGTATTTCTTCTCCATCGGCTCGCCGTGGTCCTATATCGGCTTTGACGCATTTGTTGAACTTGCGGCGAAGAGCGGTGTCGAGATCAAACCTTATCTGACAACCGTCGTTGAAGAGAATGGCGGGATCTTTTCGCGCAATCGCCCGCAAGTCCGGCGCAGCTACTGGATGCGGGATCTGAAGGCTGGGCGCGTGTGCGGGGCAAGGAACTGATCCTCGAAAGCCGTCCTGAACTCAGCGATCCGGCACCCGCTTCGCTGATCATCATCGCTGCCTATCTCGACGGCAAGGACTGGATCCGCCTGACCCGTGCCCTGCAGCAGGCTTTCTGGGGCGAGGCAAAGGATATCGGTCAGCCGCATGTCCGCGAAGGATTGCAAATGCGTCGGGATTTGACGGCGCCGGCCTCCTGAAACGGCAGGCGGACGAGGACGTGCGGGCCAAATGGGCGGCGGATCGGGAGCACGCGCTGAAGAGCGGCGTCTTCGGTTTCCCGACATTCCTTTATGATAGCGAGATTTACTGGGGGCAGGACAATCTGCCTTTCCTGGAGCGGCACGTTGCCGGCGACAGGCCTTAGGTTCGCCGCACGCATTCGGACCGAGAGAGAATAACACCGCCAAGGAAATGCAGGACACCATGAGCGATAACGACCGCACGCCAAAGACCATCGGCCCCAACACGCAGTTGGTCAGAGCGGGGCATGACCCCTTCGATTATCACGGCTTCATCAATCCGCCGGTGGTTCGGGCATCGACCGTGCTGTTCCCCAACGCGCAGGCCATGGAAACGCATAGCCAAAAATACACCTATGCAACGCGGGGCACGCCGACGACCGATGCCCTGTGTCAGGCTGTCAATGAGCTGGAAGGCGCTGCAGGAACGATCATCGTGCCCTCGGGACTTGCGGCTGTTACTCTCCCGTTCCTGGCTTACCTTGCGCCGGGCGACCATGCTTTGATCGTCGATTCCGTCTATGGCAACGTTCGGCATTTCTGCGATACGATGCTGAGGCGTTTCGGTGTCGAAGTCGAATATTATCATCCGTCGATCGGAGCCGGGATCGAAGCTCTCCTCAAACCGAATACGAGGCTCGTGCATCTTGAAGCGCCGGGTTCGAATACCTTCGAGATGCAGGACATTCCCGCGATCGCTGCCGCCGCACACCGTCAGGGAGCGGTGGTGACGATGGACAATACCAAGGCGACGCCGCTGTTTTTCAAACCACTCGATTTCGGCGTGGACGTCTCCATTCAGGCCTCGACCAAGTATCCGGCGGGTCATGCCGATATTCTGCTGGGAACCGTTTCTGCGAATGCTGAACACTGGAAACGTCTCAGGCAAGCGAATGGCGCGCTTGGTATCTGTGGGGCCGCAGACGATGCCTATCAGGTCCTGCGCGGTCTTCGCACCATGGGGGTGCGCCTGGAGCGTCACCAGGCCAATGCACTGGAGATAGCCCATTGGCTGGAAGCGCGAGACGACGTGGCGCGCGTGCTCAATCCGGCTCTCCCGAGTTTTCCCGGCCACGATATCTGGAAACGCGACTTCAAAGGCGCAAGCGGCGTCTTTTCCTTCGTGCTGGCAGCCTGCCGCCCGGAAGACTTCAAGAGGAAGGCCCAGTCATTTCTCGACGCCCTCTCGCTTTTCGGGCTTGGCTATTCCTGGGGCGGCTTTCCGAGCCTGGCGCTGCACGTCAACCTGGACGAGCGGCAAATTCTGCAAGCTCCAAAAGAAGGCCCGGTTCTGCGTCTTCATATCGGGCTCGAAGATGTGGCCGATCTCAAGGCTGACCTGGAAAAGGGCTTCGCCGCAACGAAAGCGATCTGATCCCGCGTTACGGCCAAATCCCCCGTCGGGCAGGCGGAAGGACCGGCCCGGCCGCGCCGTTCAGATGCTGATTTTGGACGGTACGCTGCCGGTTCTTCATGACCAGGTCGCTGCAATGGTGCAATTTCGCTGATCGTAGCGAGTGGATTGGCTAAAGCTTCATTCTTTAGACAAGTTTTCGCCAGGAAGCTTGTTGTTCCCGGCGAACCGACTAAAAGAGGCGGCATCAACCAACGGCGCTTGTCTCCAAGAGACGACCGCGCCAATTCCCGTATCCGGCTGTTCGCTTCGCAGGCTGAACGCCGACCAAGGATCAGACATCATGCGCGATCTCGTCGCTCGTTTCTTTTCCTATTACCGGCCACACCGGCGCCTGTTCCTGCTGGATTTTTCCTGTGCGGTGACGTCCGGGTTGCTGGAGTTGGGTTTCCCCATTGCCGTCAAGCTGTTCATCGATGTGCTGTTGCCGACCGGGCAGTGGGGCTATGTCGTGGCCGCATCGGCAGGGTTGATGGTGATTTATCTCGTCAATGGCGGGTTGATGGCTGTTGTCACCTATTGGGGCCATATGCTCGGGATCAATATCGAGACCGAGATGCGGCGCAAGGCCTTTGACCACCTGCAGAAACTGTCCTTTGGCTATTTTGATAACCAGAAGACCGGCCATCTCGTGGCCCGGCTGACCAAGGATCTGGAGGAGATCGGCGAGGTTGCCCATCATGGGCCGGAAGACGTGTTCATTGCCATCATGACGCTGATCGGCGCCTTCCTGCTGATGTTCTCGGTCAATCCGAAGCTGGCGCTGATCACCGCGCTCGTGCTGCCGCTGACCGCGTGGCTGACCACCCGCTATGGCGGACGGATGACCCGCAACTGGCAGGCGCTCTACAATCGCGTCGGCGATTTCAACGCCCGCATCGAGGAAAATGTCGGCGGCATCCGCGTGGTCCAGGCGTTTGCCAATGAGGATCACGAACGCGGACTGTTCTGAGAAGGACAACCAGCGCTATCGCAAGACCAAGCTCGATGCCTACCGGATCATGGCCGTGTCGACGACGCTGAGCTATCTCTCCATGCGTCTCGTCCAGATGGTCGTGCTGGTTGCCGGCAGCTACTTCGTGCTGAGCGGCGAGTTGACGGCCGGCGGTTTTGTCGGGTTCCTGCTTCTGGTCGGCGTGTTCTTCCGCCCGGTCGACAAGATCAATTCGGTCATCGAGACCTATCCCAAGGGCATTGCCGGTTTTCGCCGCTATATCGATTTTCTCGATACGCGCCCGGATATCGCAGACAGGGCGGGTGCGCGTGATGTCACCGGGCTGAAGGGCGATATCCGCTATAACAACGCTTGCTTCGGCTATCGGGACACGAAGGCGATCCTGAAGGATCTGAGTATCGATATCCGTGCTGGTGAAACGGTGGCCTTCGTCGGTCCTTCGGGCGCTGGCAAGACGACGATCTGCGCGCTCCTGCCGCGTTTCTACGAGGTTACCGGCGGCTCCATCACCATCGATGATATCGACATTCGTGACATGAGCCTGCGGTCGCTGCGCAATCATATCGGCATCGTCAGCCAGGATGTCTTCCTGTTTGCAGGCTCGCTGCGTGAAAACATCGCCTATGGCCGGCTGGATGCCAGTGAAGCGGATATTGTCGAGGCGGCCCGCAAGGCGCGGCTTGAAGGCGTCATTGCCGACCTGCCGCAGGGTCTCGACACAGTTGTCGGCGAACGCGGCGTGAAATTGTCGGGCGGTCAGAAGCAGCGTCTGGCGATTGCCCGCATCTTCCTGAAGAACCCACCGATCCTGATCCTTGACGAGGCAACATCGGCGCTCGACACCGAAACCGAGCGCGCCATCCAGCAATCCCTTGCGGAACTGTCGAAGGGGCGAACGACGCTGGTCATCGCCCACCGTCTGGCGACGATCACCCAGGCAGACCGTATCCTTGTCGTCAATGAAGGGGCAATCGTCGAGGATGGCAGTCACTCCGAACTGCTGACAAAGAACGGCCTCTATAGCCGCCTCAGCCAGTTGCAGGCCGGGTAATACGAGCCCTCAGGGGGAACCTTGCGCTAGGTCAGGCGTTTTGTGTCCACAGTTCAACAAGGAGAAGAACATGCGGTGGATCTCAAAGCCCTTGCTGCAGGTGCGATGCTTCTGACGGGAGCCGGCTTCGCTTCGGCCGGTATGATGGCAACAACGGCAACGGACCTGACGGTCTATTCCGGGCCGGGCGCGGACTATCCGTCCGTCGGTATTGCCACGCGTTGTAGCGCTGCTGCCCTTGACGGTTGCCTTGAAGGCGAAAGCTGGTGCCGCATCGACGTCAACGGCATGCGCGGCTGGGTTTACGCCAAGGAACTGACTGTCGATTACGATGGCGCACCTGTCATCGTGCAGGAACGCCGCGCCGACCTCGGCATTCCCGTGGTCAGCTATGAGCAGACGACGGTTGTCGATGGTCCCGCGTCACCGGCACCAGGCGATGAATTGATCGGTACGGTCGACGGCAGCGGTGCGATCGTGCCGCCCCCGGAAGTCCGGACCTACATCGATAGCGCCCCGGTTGACGCAGTTCCCTATGATGGCGAGGTCGTGGTCGGAGCGACGCTACCGGGCGACATGGTGATCACCCAGGTGCCCAATTACCAGTACAGTTATGTTCGCATCAATGACCGGCCGATGTTGGTCGATCCGCAGAGTCGCCGCATCGTTTATGTCTATGAGTAAGCCAAATGCAAGACGGGCCGCATCGAACGCGACCCGTCTTGCCTACAAGTTCTACGACGGTTGGTTGTGAAAGGAATTTCGACGCGGAGCCAAACCATGACCTCTCGCATGCTTATGGTCGGAGTGATCGGCATTCTCGTCGGCTCGATCCTCAGTATCCTCGTCGTTCAGTATTTCTCGCCGGACGAAAGTGCAAAGAGCACAGTACCGCCGGATCCCCTGGTGGTATCGCCCGAAAACGCGGCGCAAGAAGCGAAATAGAAATCCATCCTTCGTTTCAGCCGTCAATCACGTCATGCGCCGATTGCTAGATTCTGCCGCCATGCGGCCTCGCAAGCTCTCGTCAGCGCGGCAGGATCTCTTTCTCCTGCTTGATAGAGCCGAACGATGGCGGCCGCACAAATCTGCATGTCAGCGTCGGAACGCGTCGTTTCATGCGCCTCGCAAAATTGGTCGAAAACGCCGCGCAGCACATCGATATCCTCTGCACAAAGAGCATCGACCTGCGGACTGAGATACGCCATTGAAATTCCTCCTTCTGAGGACAGAAGTCTCTGCATTATGCCGTCCGCGCTCGAGGCGCGACCTGAGTGTGGCTGCAGTGTAGCGCGATTTGAATCCGGCGCCATTCACTAAGACATATGTACCGGCGCCAAGAAAAGTTTTTCGCCAGGCAACCTTCTGCGTTTTCATGCTTTTCCCCGCATAAGGGAAAATTGTCATGGCCACGTTTTATTTTAAAGTAATCGATAATGACGGCACAATTCCGGCCGACGACGCTTTCGATTTTCCGGATTTGATTGTGGCCATCCGCCAGGCAAAGATCGTGCTGGCCGAAATGGCACTCGACGGATTGCCTGAGGATCCGGTCAAAGCCTTGGAAATAGAGGTGCTGAATGCCGATCACAGGCCGGTTGTCAGGATGAAACTGGAGTTGCAGATCCAGTGGCTTACCGCTTGACCAGGGCGGCGCCCGTCTTTCTCGCCTCGATTGTCTCGACGGCTTTCAATATGGCTGGAATAACCAACTGGGCGCCTGAATCGGACGGGTGATCGTCGTCGAAGTAAAATACCTTTTCGGCACTCAGGCTGTTGATGCAGCGATTCCTGACGAAGCTGTTGCAGAAAGAATCGGCGGGGCGGACGCGGAAGAGATTGGGATGGGAGATCGCGTCAAAGGCTGCGATGACCACGGCGTTTCGTTGCTGGTAACGATTGTAGCTGGTGCTGAATTCGAGATTCTGGATGCCGGACATCGCGCTTTTCGCAACGAGTTCCGGAACGTTCCATCCCGCTTCCGGGATCGGGTAGACGAGCACCACGTTGTGGCCTGAATCGAGATAGGCTTGAATATCATCAACATATTGCTTCAGCACGCGGGCCTTGCGCTGCGGATCATCCTGCTTGGCCTGCTCGCCGAGCCGGTCGAACAGATCGACATAGGTCGGCTGCAGCGGTCTGATGCCGCCTTCACCATTGTCGAATGCCGAGCCGTCGACGTAGAGGCTCCAGCGGCTTGCCATGATAATGGTCTCCATGCCGCTCTTGCGAATGTAGTCCTCGATGCCGGTGAAGAACGGGTTGCAGCGCAGCTTGTATTTCTGGATTGGACACATAGAATCCGGAAAAGCCGACACAGGCCGAATGGGCCATCACATAGAGATCGACATTGGCCGCATCAAAGCTGCGGAGCGCTTCGCCAGCGAGAGCCGCAGCGTGCAGATCGCCGATCATGATGGTCTTGCTGCCGGTTGAGTGTTGTGTCAGGCAATCCCTGATGGGATGTGGCAGGGACGCCTCGCCCTTGTCGAACAGGCAGGTATCCATGATGGGGTCGTGATGTTGCTGTTCCGCAAGCGCTGTCAGCGCGGCTTGTGGCAGGCGGAACTGCAGGCCGTTGCTTGACGTGCCATAGAAACCGATGCCGATGAAAAGCACCGCGGCGACGCCGCCAGCGCTGAGGATGCGGGCGGGCGTCGGCAGGAGTTGCGCTTTGCTGCCCTTGCGGAATGGCGTCTCGATGAACCGCCAGGACAGATAGGCAAGTCCGGCGGAGGCAAGGGCCAGGATGCTCATCAGCACTATCGACGGTTCCGTGAAGCTGCGGATACGCGCAAAGGCAAAGACCGGCTGGTGCCAGAGATAGAGGCTGTAGCTGATCAGCCCGATGCCGACCATAGGAGGCGTCGAGAGGAGTCGGGCCGTCACCGTTCCCGTCGATCCGAAGAGGATGATCAGTACGGCGCCCAGAACCGGCACGAGTGCATAGAGGGATGGGAAGGGCGTCGTCTGATCATAATCGAAGATTGAGAACACGATGATGGCCAACCCGGCGAGCGACAGGATGTTGCTCCTATATTGTTTGCCACCAGTGAGCAGAAAAGCGCAAAGCGAGCCTGCCAGCAATTCCCAGGCGCGCGTATTCGGCAGGTAGAAGTTTGCCGTGGCAAAATTCATGGAGCCGTATTGGGCAAGCAGCAGGCTGGCGAGTGCCACGGCGGCAATGGCGCCGATCAGCGCCCGCCGGCCGAACCGCCACATGAACATCACGAAAAGCGGAAACAGCATGTAATACTGTTCCTCGACTGCGAGGCTCCAGGTATGCAGCAGCAGCTGCTCTTCCGATGCGGCTGCGAAGTAACCGCCACTTTCGTGCCAGAAGAGGAAATTGGAGCCAAACAGGCAGACGGCGATGATGCTGCGGGCAAAGCTTGCCATCTGCTCGGGCAGCATCCAGGCCCAGGCAAACGGCAGGCAGCACAAAAGCACGAAAAAGAGCACGGGAAGGATGCGTCTGGCCCGGCGCTCGTAGAATTTGAGCAGCGAAAAGTGGCCTTTGTCGCGTTTTGAGATGATGATCGAGGTGATCAGGTATCCACTGATGACGAAGAAGATGTCGACACCGATGAAACCGCCGCTGAACTGTTGGAACCCGGCATGAAACAGCACAACAGGAATCACGGCAACGGTTCTGAGGCCGTCGATTTCGCGGCGATAGTTCATGGCAGGCCCCGGCGAGATCCAAATGGCTGGATGCATCAGCAGGATGCGACGGCTTACCGGCGCGGATCAAGCCTGCCATGTGAAAATGAATGAAAAACCAAGAACATATGTTGCCGACAGATGCTTTTAAGCAGCACCGCGGTTGCTGCAACGTGAGAACCCTGCTCGAGCCGTAGGTGTACCTCTAGAAAGTACCGGAGAGTTGTCGTTGCCTAGCGCTGGCGGGGCTTTACTGCTGCAACCCCCGCCAGATTTGTTTTCCTTAATCCCGGAACAGCTTCCAGCGTGTCGGCCGGAAAGCGACGCGCGAATGGTCGGGTGTGACTTTTTCCGGCGGCAATTCGATCTCGACCTTGCCGTTGGCGGCACTGATATCGAGTTCGACATGGCGGGTACCGGCGACGCGGCGGGTCACGGTGACAACGCCGGCGATACAGCCGCCGTTACCATTGAGCAGCTCAATATCATGCGGGCGGAAATAGAGCTGGGCCGGGCCGTCGGCCTCTCCCTGTGCGCTGACGCCGATCGAATGGCCCTCGATCCAGAGCTGGCCGTTTTCAACTCGCACGGGCAGGATGTTCGACTGGCCGATGAAGCCGAAGACGAAGGGTGAATTCGGTGTGTCATAAATTTCGTCCGGCGTGCCGATCTGCTCGATCTGGCCCTTGCTCATCACGACGACACGGTCGGCGAGCTCCAGCGCTTCGTCCTGGTCGTGGGTCACGAAGACGGTGGTATGCCCGGTGCGGTCATGGATTTCACGCAGCCAGCGGCGCAGTTCCTTGCGCACCTGCGCGTCGAGTGCACCGAACGGCTCGTCGAGCAGCAGCACGTTCGGTTCCACCGCCATGGCGCGCGCCAGCGCCACACGCTGGCGCTGGCCGCCGGAGAGCTGGGCCGGATAGCGTTTTTCCAGACCGCTCAGTTGGACGAGGTCGAGCAGTTCGAGCGCGTTTGCGGATGTCGGCCTTGGACGGCCGGCGCCCGGCCGGGCGGATCGTCAGACCGAACGAGACATTGTCGAGCACGGTCATGTGGCGGAACAGGGCGTAGTGCTGGAACACGAAACCGATATTGCGCTGCTGGACCGTCTTGCGCGAGGCATCTTCGTTGCCGAAAAAGACGGTGCCCTCGGTCGGGCTTTCGAGGCCTGCGATTAGGCGCAGCAACGTCGTCTTGCCGGAACCGGACGGGCCGAGCAGGGCGATCAGTTCGCCCGAACGGATATCGAGCGAGACGTCGTTCAGCGCCGGAAAGCGGCCGAATTCCTTGCGTATGTTTTGAACGCGAACTTCCATGTAGACTTGACCTTTCAGTGCCGGCGGCTGGCGGCGATCTGTTCGCTGTACTTCATTTCAAGCAGCGACTTCAGAACGAGGGTGACGAGGGCCAGCAGGGCGAGAAGCGTTGCGACGGCGAAGGCGGCAACGAAATTATATTCATTGTAGAGGATTTCCACCTGCAGCGGCATGGTGTTCGTCAGTCCGCGGATGTGGCCGGAGACGACGGACACTGCACCGAATTCGCCCATGGCGCGGGCGTTGCAGAGCAGGACGCCGTAGAGCAGACCCCATTTGATGTTGGGCAGCGTGACATACCAGAAGGTCTGCCAGCCGCTTGCACCCAAAGACAGTGCCGCTTCCTCGTCGCTGGTGCCCTGTTCCTGCATCAGCGGGATCAGTTCGCGGGCAACGAAGGGGAATGTGACGAAGACTGTCGCCAGCACGATCCCTGGAACCGCGAACAGGATCTGGATGCCGTGATGCTGCAGCCATGGTCCGAGCAGGCTATGGGAGCCGAACAAAAGGACAAAGACCAGACCGGAAATGACCGGCGATACCGAAAAGGGCAGGTCGATCAGGGTGGTGAGGAACGCTTTGCCCTTGAACTCGAATTTGGCGATCGCCCATGCGGCGGCAATGCCAAAAACCAGATTGAGCGGCACGGCGATCACAGCGACGAGCAGCGTCAATTCGATCGCGGCAAAGGTTTCTGGGTCCGACAGAACGGTGAAGAACTCGCCCGGACCATTGCGCATGGCTTCCGTGAACACCGCCGCGAGCGGCAGGACGAGGAAGAGCGCCACGAAACAGAGCGCCATGCCGATCAGGCCATAGCGCGCAAATCGGCTTTCGGAGGTGGCGACCCGGACCAGTTCGGTGTTTCCGGTGCCAGAGGTTGTGCCATCATGCGCCATAGCCGTACCTCTTTCTGCTCCAGGCCTGTATCATGTTGATGATCAACAGCATGGCAAAGGAGATGATCAGCATGACGGCGGCGATTGCGGTTGCAGCCGGATAATTGAATTCTTCCAGGCGGATGACGATCAGCAAGGGTGCGATTTCCGAGACGTAGGGAAGGTTTCCGGCGATGAAGATGACGGAACCATACTCTCCGACGCCGCGGGCAAAGGCCAGGGCAAAGCCCGTCAGGACCGCCGGCGCAAGTCCCGGCAGCAACACGCGGCGGATGGTTTGGAAACGATTGGCCCCCAGCGTCGCTGCGGCTTCCTCCACTTCCTTATCGATTTCCTCCATGATCGGCTGCACGGTTCGGACGACGAACGGCAGGCCGACGAAGACCAGCGCAAAGACAATGCCGAGCGGCGTGAAGGCGATCTTGATACCGAGCGGGGACAGCAGGCTGCCGATCCAGCCGTTCGGCGCATAGAGCGTCGTCAGCGCGATACCGGCGACCGCGGTTGGCAGCGCGAACGGCAGGTCGACCATGGCGTCGATGACGCGCTTGCCCGGAAAGCGGTAGCGCACCAGGACCCAGGCAAGGATGACGCCGAAGACGACGTTTATCAGTGCCGCGAGGAAGGCGGTCCCGGAAACTGATGCGAAGGGCGTTGACCGTGCGCTGGTCCGTGGCCAACGTCCAGAAGGTGCTCCAGCCCAATGCGCTCGAGCGCCAGGCAAGGCCGGAAAGAGGGATGAGAATGATGAGTATGAGCCATGACAAAGTAACGCCGAGCGCCAATCCGAATCCCGGAATGACGCTCGGCTGTCTGAATTGCCACAGCGAAGCTGTGCGTGCGGTCATATAGTCTTATTGCCCCGGCTTGTAGATCTGGTCAAATAGCCCACCATCCCCAAAATATTTTGGCTGAGCTTCCTTCCATCCGCCGAATTCGTCAATAGTGACGAGCTTCACATCGGCAAATCGCTTGATATCATTTGGATCGGCGACTTCAGGCTTGAAGGGGCGATAGTAGTGTTTGGCAGCCAGCTTCTGGCCGACATCCGAATAGAGGTACTGCAGATAGGCTTCGGCTACCTTGCGTGTGCCCTTGGTATCGACATTGCCGTCAACCAACGCCACCGGCGGTTCGGCCTTGATGGAGATGGACGGGGTGATGATGTCGAAATTGTCCGGACCAAGCTCTTCAAGAGAGAGATAGGCTTCGTTTTCCCAGGCGAGCAGCACGTCGCCAAGGCCGCGCTGCACGAATGTCGTGGTGGAGCCGCGTGCACCTGTATCGAGAACCGGAACGTGCTTGAAAAGCTGCGTTACATATTCCTGCGCCTTGGTGTCGTCGCCGCCATTGGCAGGCGCGCCCAAGCCCAGGCGGCGAGGAAGTTCCAGCGGGCGCCACCCGAGGTCTTCGGGTTCGGCGTGATGACCTGGATGTCGTCCTTCACCAGGTCGCCCCAGTCCTTGATGCCCTTGGGATTGCCCTTGCGCACCAGGAACACGATGGTTGAGGTGTAGGGAGCGCTGTTGTTATCGAATTTTGTCTTCCAGTCCGCCGGGATCTTGCCGGTTTCCCTGGCGATCGCGTCGATATCGGCTTCAAGCGCTAGCGTCACGACATCGGCTTCCAGCCCGTCGATCACCGCGCGTGCCTGCTTGCCTGATCCCCCATGTGACGCCTGAATCGTCACGGTCTCGCCCGTATCCGCCTTCCACTTTTCAGCGAAGGCCGCGTTGAAATCCTTGTAGAGTTCGCGGGTCGGATCGTAGGAGACATTGAGAATCGTCGTGTCGGCAAATGCAAGACCCAGTCCACCGATCTGGATGCTTGAGGCGAGAAGCGCCACCGTAAAGAATCTCGTGAGTTGTTTCGCTCGCATGTCTACCTCCGTTGTTAGCAGGCATACTCTATTCATTAGATGGAATATTATAACGCAGAACTTTTCCTTTCCCGGGGCAGCCGGAGAAAGTCCTGCCCCTGTCAGGGGCAATGCCGAAATCGTTTGCCACGCGACGGTACCAAAAGGCTGTCCTGCTGCTGACATAGCTTAACATAGCCCATCCCTCGGCGGAACGTTAGTCGTCGAACGGAAAACCGATAAATCCGCGGCGGGCGCGACCAGCTTGAGCGACCGGTCGGGCATGACCATATAGGTTTCTTCGATGCGTTCGCCGTAGGGGCCATAGAAATTATTGTGCAGAGTGCTGCCGATCGGCGCCTTTTGAGCTTGGTGCGGGGCTGGCCGCCATAGGTAATGCTGCCGGGGATAGGCTCTGGCCCACGATAGGATCCCCTGTAGGACTGCGCTTCAACGCAGGACGTCAAAAACAGGGCGGCAAGGGCCGCAACGATCACTTTCTTCATTGTCGAACTCCGAACCGGGGACACCTGATCCCTTCCTTGTTTTGACATAACGTTTCAGCGAGGATTTTCCAGCCTGTCGATTCAAGTCCGCCAATCCTGCAGTCAAGCTCGGCGGCTTTGCTCGGGCTCATGGTGCTACAGATGGGGCTCTTGTGAATATCAGCGAATCAGCAAGAATGAATATGGGAGGTTTCACGGGGACTTGAATGTCATGAAACGGAAACTCCTTGCCTGTCTTCTCCTCATTTCGACGTCCCATGCCAGTTTCGCAGCAACAGCAGGCGCGCGAAGATGTCATGGAGAAAATCGCCGATGTCGTCGCCTTTGCCCGTGTTTGCGCAGCGCTTGAGATGGACACGGTTTCGGTGACGACGATCGCAATCAGCCAGAAAATCGGCGCATCCAATCGCGACTACGATCTGATCGATGCCATGGCAAATGCGCGGGAAGGTGCTATTCGCCGCGGTAACGCTGAAATTGCATGTGAAACAGGCCGCCGGCAATACGGACCGGGTGGCAATGCCTTGCCGGGCCTGTTGCGCGAGCGATAAGAATTCCAGGCACTCTGGACGCATGAACGCAACGATTTGCCGGTCATTGCCTGGCATTCCTGCCATGGAAATGCGGTTGGTGTTTCCGACGTCTTTCAAGATCCATACGCCCGGTCGTGACGCTTGAAAATGAAGAGGAAAGAGAAATATGGCGGATACTGCCGGCATATGCACACCGGAAGAGGTTCTGTCGTTCTGGTTCGACGAGCTGCAACCGCAGGACTGGTTCAAGTCGCATCCGGAGCTCGACAGCCGATGCGAACAACGTTTTCGGGCGACGCATCTGGAATTGGCGCGCAGGTTCCGGCGGAATGGCGCGCCACGGCGAAAAGCCGGCTTGCCACTGTCATTCTTTTCGACCAGATGCCACGCAATATGTATCGGGGCACGCCGCTTGCGTTCGCCACCGACGGTCTTGCCCTGCGCGAGGCGATACTGCACTCCAAGCCGGGGCGGATATCGGCCTTTCGGTCGATCAGCGCGTCTTCCTTTATCTTCCGTTCTGAACATTCCGAGAGTCTTGTCGATCAGGCGCGATCGGTGACGCTTTTCACGGATCTGGGCGATGCCAACTACCTGGATTTCGCCATCCGCCATTGTGAGGTCATTCGGCAGTTTGGCCGGTTCCCGCATCGGAATGCGATTTTGGGGCGCGTTTCCACCGCGGCGGAGGTGACGTTCCTCTCTCAACCCGGGTCGAGATTTTGACCTGTCCGCTCACCCGCGGATGGCAGGAAGCCGGAAATCCGGTTTTGCATCTGGGTGTGGCCCAGCCTATGGAAACACCAAGCTGTCCGCGTCGCCCCTGATTCTGTCCTGGAGCGCGGTCTGCCGGAAAAGGAATATGTGATTGCCGATGACGTCGAAACTCTTTGCCGCCTTTCTGTCTTTGTGGATGTTTGCTGTATCAGCGCCGGTCATGGCGCAGCAGCAGCCAGCCGTCAAAGCTGCTGCGCAACCGGTTGCGGAAGCGGCGAGCCCGCAGGCGCAGGCCGCTGAGCAATTGGAAGCGGCGCGCAAGAACCTTGAGAGGCTCACCGACCAGGTGAAAAACACCAAGGACGACGACAGCCGGCTTGCCGAACTGAAGGTCGAAATCGATGCGGGCGCCAAGCAGATCATCGCCACGTCGGTCGCCACCCGACCGCGTCTCAATGAAATCAAGGCGCGCCTGGCTGAGCTCGGAGATCCGCCAGCGGAAGGCGCACCGCCGGAGGCCGATGTCGTTACACAGGAACGCAAGCGCCTTCTTGCCGAACGGGGCGAAATCAACGCGCTGACGGGAACGGCCGAGGATTTGTCGATCCAGGCGACCAAGCTGTCCAACAGCATCACGGCCACGCGCGCGCGCTGTTCAGCAACACGCTTCTGAAACACACTGACATCAACGGTTCGATGGTGATGGACGCCGTGGCCTCCCTTGCAGTGGAGCGGCAAGCATTCATGCGTACGGTCGGTAGTTGGCTGACGTTTGCGTGGAATTTCAAACGTTTGCCGCTTTTGTCGGCTTTGTTTTTCTCGCTGTGTGCGGCACTCGTGCTGTTGGCAGGCACGCGAAAGCTGTTTTTCCCGATGATCCATCGCGAGTTCCTGAGCGAAGAACCGGGCTACATTACCCGCCTGTCGGTGGCATTCTGGTCAACGATGATCCCAACGGCGGCCATGGCGGTCTTTGCAGTCACGAGCTATTTTTTCCTTCAGGCTTTCAAGGTTTTGCGGCCCGATATCGCGCCGATCATCTCGATCACGTTGGCTATCTGTGTTGCGCTGCTGTTCGTTTCTGACGCTCTCGAATGCTGTTCTTGCGCCGAAGCAAAGTGTCTGGCGGCTGGTGCGCGTATCCGATCGCGGTGCACGTCTGCTGGCGCTGTCGATCTTTGCCATGGCGGTCGTCAATGGTCTTGATTATTTGGCTGGTACGATCAGCGAGGTCATGGGCTCGCCGGTTATCCTGACCGTCGTCAAGAGCCTGATCGCCACGATCATCATCGGCGTCATTCTCATGGCGATGTCTCTGATCAGGCCGATCGTTCCGGCCGGCGAGACGCTGGACGGTCCGGGCAAGCCTTGGCCCCGGGCAGTGTCGCTGCTGTTCGTTTTCACTGGTGTGGCACTGATCATTGCCGCTTTGTCCGGCTATGTCGGTCTTGCCCGCTTCATCGCCACACAGATCGTCATGACCGGCGCCATTCTGGTGACGATGTATATCGGTATCCTGACCGGCAAGGCTGTTGCCAAGCAGAACGCGCTCGGGGACACGGTCGTTGGCCGCTATCTCGAAAAGCGCTTCGGGCTGGAGCAGGTTGCGCTGGACCAGACCGGTTTGGTCGTGGGGCTCGGCATCTACGTGCTGGTCGTCCTGTTCTTCATTCCATTGATCCTGCTGCAATGGGGTTTCCAGATCGCCGATATCGAGGCGTGGGCGTACCGCATTTTCACCGACATCAACATCGGCAGCATCAAGATCTCGATTGTCGGCATTCTGGCCGGGATTTTGATGTTTGCGGCCGGCTACGTCATCACGCGCTGGTTCCAGCGCTGGCTGGACGGTAATGTCATGGCGCGCAGCCGCGTCGATACGGGCGTGCGAAATTCCGTCAAGACGGGCGTCGGCTATCTTGGGATCGGCCTTGCCGGCCTCATCGGCGTTTCAGCGGCAGGTTTCGATCTGTCGAACCTTGCGCTCGTCGCCGGTGCCTTGTCCCTCGGTGTCGGTTTTGGTCTGCAGAATATCGTCTCCAATTTCGTCTCCGGACTCATCCTTCTGGTCGAGCGGCCGTTCAAGGTCGGAGACTGGGTGGTGACCGGTACGACCGAAGGTTTCGTTAAGCGCATTTCGGTTCGCGCGACGGAAATCGAGACCTTCCAGCGCCAGACGATCATGGTGCCGAATTCGCTGTTCATCAATGCCTCCGTCGGCAACTGGACCCACAAGAATAAACTTGGCCGGTCGGATATTCCGGTGACCGTCAGTTACAACAGCGCGCCGCGCCAAGTCATGGATACGCTGCTGCAAATTGCCGCCGCGCATCCGCTGGTGTTGAAGAATCCGGAGCCGCAGGCGGTCTTCACAGCCTTTGGTGAAGCGACCATGACGTTTGAACTGCGTGTCTATCTGGCCGATATCGTCAACGGCAATGGCGTGCGCAACGATCTGCGCCTGGCGATCTACGAGCGTTTCAAGGACGATGGTCTTGGCGCACCATTCCCAATGGAAGAGCTGGAGCCGGACGTGCCACCGCCGGGGCCTGAGACGGACGCACTTACACTTCAGGCCGATGCCGCAGGTCCAGCCGCAGTCCCGGCGCCGCCGGAAGACACGGTACGGCGCAGCGGAACGCAACGGCGTCCGCGGCGGGTGACCGTTGAGGCCGTCGGCGACAAAGACTGATTCCTCGCTGAGTAAACGACAGGAGCGGTAGCCGGTCCGTGTTAACCTGAGCCGCCGCTCCCGTCGTCGATTGTCGTCTATGCAATGTGAATAGGGTCTTTATCCCGCTGCTGCCGGTCCAGCCAATTTGCAGGCTGCGCGCCTCTGGTCGTGCAGCACGATGATAATGTCGTAGACAGGCTCTAGTGTCGGCAGCGCAAACTCTAAAATCCGATTTCAGTATTCAATCAGGGTCGTGGGCAATGGCAGAATTTCCGCAAAAGGCGAAGGTCGTTATCATCGGGTTGGGGGGATTGTCGGCGCGTCGATCGCACACCACCTCATTGAGCGGGGCTGGGACGATATTGTCGGCATCGACAAGTCGGGCATCCCGACCGATATCGGTTCGACGGCGCATGCCTCGGACTTCTGCTACACGACCAGCCACGACTATCTCTCGGTCTGGACCACCCAGTACTCGATCGATTTCTACGAGAAGATGGGCCACTACGCCCGTATCGGCGGCCTCGAAGTGGCGCGCACCGGCGACGTCACCTGGATGGAAGAAATCAAGCGCAAGCTCTCCTCCGCCAAGGCTTTTGGCACCCGTGCCCATTCCGTTTCGCCGGCAGAAATCAAGGCGATGTTCCCGCTGATCGAGGAAGATCAGGTGATGGGCGGCATGTTCGATCCCGATGCAGGCCTCGTCATCCCGCGTTCGCAGACGGTTGCCGGCAAGCTGGTCGATGCAGCCGAAAAATCGGGCAAGCTTCAGGTTTACGGCAATACGCCGGCCCAGTCGCTGATCGTCGAGGGCGGCCGTATCAAGGGCGTCGTCACCCATCGCGGCACGATCATGGCCGACCACGTCATCGTTTGCGCCGGTATCTGGGGCCGTCTGATCGCCGAAATGGTCGGCGAGGACCTGCCGGTCATGCCAGTTGACCATCCGCTGACCTTTTCGGTCCCTATAACGAGTTCGAAGGCACGGGTAAGGAAATCGGCTTCCCGCTTCTGCGCGATCAGGGCAACTCCGCCTATATGCGCGACACCGGCGACCCGAAGACCACCGAAGGCGGCCAGATCGAGTGGGGCTATTACGAGACCACAAATCCGCGCCTCTGCCATCCACGCAACATTCTCGAAAAGCATGAGGCGCGCCTGTCGCCGTCACAGCGTGACCTCGAGATGGAACAGATCCTCGAGCCGCTCGAAAAGGCAATGGAGCTTACGCCGATTCTCGGCGAGCTCGGCTACAACGAAAGCCACTCCTTCAACGGCCTGCTGCAGGTCTCCGCCGCCGGCGGTCCCTCCTGCGGTGAAAGCCAGAAGGTGCGCGGGCTCTGGTACTGCGTCGCCATCTGGGTCAAAGACGGCCCCGGCTACGGCAAGCTGATTGCCGACTGGATGACGGACGGCCGCACCGAGATCGATCATAACAGCATCGACTATCGCGCTTCTATCCGCACCAGCTCACGGAAGAATTCATCGAGAACCGTTGCTACGAGGCAGCCCAGAAGATCTATTTCCCTGCCGTGCACACCCGCGAACCCTATGCCACAAGCCGCGGCGTCAAGCGCTCCCCCTTCCATGAGCGCGAGAAGGAGCTCGGCGGCTACTTCATGGAACTCGGCGGCTGGGAGCGTGCGCATGGCTATGCTGCCAACGAGCACCTCTTGGAGAAATACGGCGATCGTGTTCCGGTACGCGAGAACGAGTGGGACAGCCGTCACTTCTGGCGCGTCTCCAACGCCGAGCACCTGGCGATGAGCGAGGACTGCGGCATCGTCAACCTCTCGCACTTCCACATGGTGGATATCGAAGGGCCGGACCATGTCGAGCTACTGGAATGGCTCTGCGCGGCGAAGATCGGCGGCGACGGCAATATCGGCAAGGGCATCTACACCCACTTCCTCGATGACGAGGGTATGGTGCGCGCCGACTTCACCGTCATCCGCATGGCCGACCGTTGCAGGCTGATCAACGGTGCCGATGCCGGCCCGCGCGACTTCCACTACATGCGCCGTGTCGCTGAGGACCGGGGCCTTGATGTCACCATCACCGATGTGACCGAAAAGTTCATCACCATCGGCATCTGGGGACCTAATGCCCGCGCGAAGCTAAAAACCGTCGTCACCGATCCAGCCGGGCTCGATCCGGAAAACTTCGCTTTCGCTGCGATCAAGCCGATCGAAATCGGCGGCAAGCCGGTCACCGCCTTCCGCATCTCCTATGTCGGCGAGCAGGGCTGGGAACTGCACATGAAGTATGAGGATGGCCTCGCCGTCTGGGATGCGCTGCGCGCTACCGGCGTCATGGCCTTCGGCGTCGAGACCTATGCCAACTCGCGCCGCATGGAAAAGAGCCTGCGCCTGCAGAATGCCGACCTTCTCACCCAGTACAACCTCATCGAAGCGGACCTTGCCCGCCCGAAGGTCAAGGAAGCCGATTTCCGCGGCAAGGCAAAGCACCTGGAGTACAAGGCGCGGGACCACCAGCCGGCCATGCTCTGCACACTGGTCATGACGGAAAACACCGATAAACAAGGTGTGAAGCGTTATCCGGTTGGGTCAAGCTTCCGGTCATGGATCCGGAGACCGGCGAGGTGCTGATCGACACGCTCGGCCGCCGCTCCTACACCACGTCCATCGCCTTCGGCCCGACGATCGGCAAGAACATTGCGCTTGCCTACCTTCCGCATGCCTATTGCCAGGAAGGTCGCAAGCTGAATGTCGAGTATTTTGCCGAGACGTATCCGGTCGAAGTCGCCGGTATCGGCTACAAGCCGCTCTACGACTCGGAAAACCTCAAGCCGAAGAGCTGATATTTTCAAGGTCAATTGCACAAGAACCCGCGCATCCGCTCAATCGAGCGGGTGCGTTTTTCTTATGTTCATTTGCCGGCCGGTTCTCATGTGCAGGGAGGGCTGAGCTGCTTCATCTGCAGAGCTGACGGTTCGGTACGAGATGAACGCCGGTTATCCTGACCATTCAGCCTCTATTCAGCCGTCTCATCATATTTTCATGCAATTCCTCCGGTGTGCGTTAGTCTGATGCGGGGTGAAGAGGCATCTTGTTCGGTCCAGGTCTATCGCCTGGAATTGCGAGATGCCAAAAGGGGCGGCGCTGAAGCGCTGATAGGCGATGAAAACATTCGTAAGTGCATGTGTTCTGACTGTCGCGATAGCTCTTCCGGCGTGGTCCGCCACCGTGACCAACAAGGATGGTGAGGCTGCCGTTCTTGTCGTCGTCGAGGGCGAAAACCGCATGGAAGTGGCCATCAGTGCCGGCGGAACGGAGTCGATCTGCCCCAGCGGCTGTTTCATCACGACGCCGAGTGGCGACCGTATCGGTCTGCAGGGCGACGAAACAATCGAGATCGTCAACGGCTCGGCTGTGGTGAAGTAAAACGCAGCAACCGCGCGTCCGGTAACTTCGATCATAAAGCAGCGCAGCATGGGCTTGCGCTGCTTTCGTATCGGGTGCGGGTTTCAATCCGTCTTTTTACCGTGAAACGCGTTTCTATTCCAGCAAGCAATTAACGACTGCGAAAACCTTTCTGGGTAGCTTGGCCTCGGGGACAATCTTTTCAGGTAGGCAATCAATGTCATTTTTTGGCGTGTCCGGAATGTACTATTCCGGTGAATCCTTGCAGCAGCATCGCATCGTGCTGGCCGAGGACTCAGAATCTCTTCTCCGCCATGGTCTCCAAGAGACTGAAGGAGCTTCTCGACATTGATGTGATCGTCTGCCGCGACTATGACGACCTTCAGTTTTCCGTCGAAAACGCTTCCTTCCCGGCGACGCTTGCCATTTCCAACATCAATCTGCCTGGGGCTGAAAACGGCGAGGCTCTGTCCTATCTTATCGACATGAGCGTGCCGACGATCGTCTTCACCGGTACCTTCCAGGAAAGCACCCGCGAGACCATCCTTGCCAAGGATATTGTCGACTATGTCATCAAGGACAGCGTCTTTGCTGTCGACATGCTGGCTGAATCCGTCTGCCGCTTCCTGACGAACCACAAGCACCACGTCTTGATCGTCGATGACAGCCCGACGGCGCGCTTTTGACGACACAGTTGAAGCGCTACAATTTTCGCACCAGCTCGGCCGAAAGCGGCGCTGCAGCACTTGAGTTACTGAAGAAACATCCGGACATCGGCCTGGTGATCACCGATTACAACATGCCCGATATTGATGGCTTCTGAACTGACACGCCTGTATTCGCGGTGCCTACGGACCGCATCAGTTGCGCATCATCGGTGTTTCGTCTTCCGCAAACCGGCTCTTGTCGGCGCGTTTCCTGAAGGCGGGCGGCAACGATTTCATGCTGCGTCCGTTCGTCAATGAAGAGTTTTACTGCCGGGTGAACCAGAACCTCGATACACTGACCAAAATTCAGACTTTGGGCGCAAAAATCGCCAAAAAGCATAAACGACGCTGAAGACTACGACTTAAACAAAACGGCGGCCGGAAATGTGACATATTTGTGTTTCCGGCGCCGGTTTGAGACCATTCGACGTGATGATTTAACGAATTTGCAAGCGCAAACCGTTTCAATGCGCTGAAGGGACAACGGCCGTGTGCTGATCTGATCAGGGGAACGAGCCGGATAAAGATAATATCTGAGAGCCAGCGTCCATTATGGAAAGCGCCTGCGGCTCACCATGGGATTAACGGAACGTGAGCTTTCGCAGAGCGCCGGGGCGGGCAAACCATATACAGAAGCATGCGGGCAAACGAATGCTTCTCGTTGAGGATTCGCGTATGTTTGCGGCAGTCCTCAAGCATGGCCTGGAGACTGCCCATGGTGTCGAAATCACCCATTGCGCCTCACTGGCGGCGCTTCGAAACGCGGTGGAAATGGACGGCGGCGAATTTTCCGTCGCGGTGCTTGATCTCAACCTGCCGGACGCGCCGAACTGCGAAGCACTCGACTATGTGATTTCGCATAATATTGCCGCCATCGTCTTCACCGGCTTGTTCAACAACAGCACCCGCGAGGACATCCTTGCGCGCAACGTGGTTGATTGCGTCATCAAGAGCCGTCCTGATTCCATCAGTCACGTGATCTCTGCTGTCGATCGTGCCCTGACCAATGCGAGAACCAATGTGCTCCTGGTCGATTCCTGATCCTGTGTCGCGCGCGGCACTGTTTTGCCTTCTCCAGCAGCAGCAGTTTCACGTCACCGACGTCGGTCAAGGGGCTGAGGCATTGCATTTGATGGATGCCGGCGGTTCCTATGACCTTGTGATAGCCGATGTCGAGCTCTCCGACATGTCTGCCTATGCGCTGCTGACTCAGATCCGCCAGCGCCACGGCGAGGATTCCCTCAGCGTGATTGCGCTGTCTGCGACTGGTGACCGGCAGCACGCGGCACGGTTCCTGCAAAGCGGCGGCACGGAGTTTATCCAGAAGCCGTTCCTCGTCGAGGAATTCAACAGTCGTGTGTTTCAGGTCGCGAGCACTCAGAAACGCATCCAGGCGCTGCACGGGCATCGCTCGCGCGATTATCTCACCGATATCTACAACAGGCGCTACTTCTTCCAGCACGGGCCGCGGCTTGTCGAGCAATGCCTGCGAAGGGGAGAAACGACGTCCATTGCCATCCTCGATATCGATCATTTCAAGCGCCTGAACGACACCTATGGCCACGAGGTTGGCGATCTGGTGCTGAAGGCCGTTGCAAAGCGCCTGCGCGTTGGTCGGAGAAGAGCATCTGCTCGCCCGTCTTGGTGGCGAGGAGTTCGGGGTGCTTTTCAACGGGCTCGGGCTGGCTGCCGCCAACGCGTTCTGCGGAAACCTTGCGGCTCGATCTCGCCGGGGCAAAAATAACCGCCGACGACGAGGAATTGTCGGTCACGGTGTCGATCGGTCTCGCAACGATCGAGGGGCTCGGAAACCTTCGAAAACTATCTGAATGCCGCCGATCAGTTTCTCTATATGGCGAAATATGACGGGCGGAACTGTATTGTCTCGGAACTGACCCTGCTTAAATCCATGGCGTCGTGAGGTAACAGGGCGGCGCTATTGACGCTGTGCCGCCGCTGTTCAGCCGGATGAGATGATTTACCGCGCTGCCTGCAGCGTCAGCTTGCGTTCGGCGCGCTCCTGCTGGGGCGACCGATTGTAAAGTTCGCGATAACACTTCGAAAAGTGCGAGGCCGAGACGAAGCCACAGGCAACGGCCACTTCAACCACCGGCATGGCCGACTGCACCAGCAGGTGCCGGGCGCGGTCCAGCCGGATCTCCAGGTAATAGCGGGCAGGGGAGCGGCCCATCTCCTGGCGGAACAGGCGCTCGATCTGGCGGCGCGACAGGCCGGCACTGTCGGCGATTTCCAGCAGCGACAGGGGCTCGGACAGGTTGCCTTCCATCAGCTCGATGATCGACAGGACCTTGGCATTCTGCACGCCAAGACGGGCGCGAAGTGGCAGGCGCTGACGATCATGCGGCCGCGGACGCGATCCGTCAGGGCCTGTTCGCAGACACGGTTGACAAGGTTCTCGCCGAAATCCTGGTCGATCAGGTTCAGCATCATGTCCAGCGAGGCAGTGCTGCCGGCGCAGGTGTAGATGTTGCTGTCGATCTCATAGAGATCGGCATAGACATCGACCTGCGGGAAGCTTTCGGCAAAGCCGGGCAGGTTTTCCCAGTGGATCGCACAGCGCTTGCCCGTCAAAAGGCCGGCAGACGCCAGCACATGGGCGCCCGTACAGAGGCTGCCGACCGAGACGCCGCGATTGTAGACTTCGCGCAGCCAGGCATTGACGGACTTGTTGTTAAAATCCTCGACATAGATGCCGGAACAGACGAGAACCATCGACGGGCGATTTTCTCCTCCAAGGAACTTGCGTTCGTCGGCTAGCGAGGTGTTGACCTCCAGGCCGATACCGCTCGATGACAGCACCTGCGTGCCATCCGTTGAGGAAAGGCGCCACGTATAGGCCTCATAGCCCAGCATACGGTTGGCGATGCGCAGCGTTTCGATTGCCGCGGAAAACGGCAACATAGAAAAGTTAGGCACCAGGAAGAAGACGAGAGATCGCTTTTTGGTCAGTGGCTTGTTCATCGAAGGTCCCATGCGCCGCGGATGTCGCATTTGTCACGTGGAAATGCGCCATCGAGCTTTCCTGAATGCGACATTGACATGGACGCCAACGACTGGGAAGAAATAAATTCCGGCGCCATCAAGCGACCTGCCGTCGAAAGCGGCAGAATGGTCAGAAAACGGCCAATAACTTCGTTGTTAACGACAAAAATGTCGCATTCACGTCTTGCCTCTCGGGGTTGCGGCAGGATTTTTACGCCCTGTATCCGGATGTGTCCTCGACGGTTTGCGACGTGCTGGAGGGCAGGCCTGAGGTGTCGGAAATAGGCCATGCAAACCGGGTCTGGTACTGGGGAAAACGGTGTCGCTCCCAACACGCAAAAAGGGCATTTCGCCATCATGGCCGAAATGCCCTTTGCTAAACACCATCGACGGTTTTCGACACGGCGGACCGTCACCGACCGTTGCCACCCGCGTCATCGTGGCGATGTATCACCATTGGTTCTGTCGGCGGATGGGAAGCCGATATCCTTCAACGTGTCATACGACAGGCCTTCAAGAGCCCGCTCTGCACGATGACGCTTCCACGATGCGACAGCACGCGCACGCAGGCTGTAAAGGGTCGAAGCAAAGGACGAATGCCTCGGCTTGGAGCTATGTTCTAAACTGAAGAATGCCATTGTTCTGGTTCCTTTTGACTGGGAGGTTTCAAAAGGTCGCGACCATGAAAGAGTAATGCCGCAGGGCCATTCATCATTCAAGCGAATATAATTGATCTCTTACATCAATAATCATGATGCATCGGCGCGTGCGAAATGACGTTGCCGGCCTTGCAAAAAGCGTGGAATGGCTTGCCACCCCGTTCGGTTCTTTAAGGTTTTTTTGCTAATTTTTGCGGGGCTCGATCGCCGAAAATAGTTCAGATTCACCGGCCGATTGCGTTGTCATGGTGGTCTTTACGAGATCAAGGGTTTGCTGCGGCGGCGTTCCCTTGGACATTTCGGTTTGAACTCGCCGCATCCAGAGCTTGAGTTGAGCGTCGCTGAAAGGTGAGCCGGATTTCATTTGTGGGTATCTCGCTAAAATACAGTACTGTTATACTCATGTTTTTTCAGCGTCAACTTACGTAACCGTTGCCGTAAATTTCGCCGTTTCGGATTGTGCCCAACTGGTAACTTTCAATGATGATTATCCACAGTTGAAAAAATGGACTAAATTAGCGCACCATGGAGAAGTCAGTAATTAGGGTGGAGGGCCCGATGAAACCGCAGTCACATATCGTTGATCTTCTCAGCGCAGCGAAACTTCTCGCAGACGGCCAGTGTAATATCCTGTTGAGCTACATCATCAACATGGCAATGATAGAGGCATCGACGGGAGCCGCGAACAGAAAGAATGAAGGGGAAAAGGTGACGCAAGCGCCGCCTGATTCTGCCAACGAACAGGTAGCTGACAAACACCGACGCTGATGATTGAACCAGATTGACAATTTCCAGAGGGCTGGTCGAAAGACCGGCCTTTGTTATTTGGATCGCTTTGGGCTGCTGCCGAGAATGCGGACGCCCGCCGGGTTTCCATTACCGGCAGGCGCAATGTTGAAACAATCGCCCCGCAAAGGCGTGTAGTGGGATCAATCCTCTTCCTGGAACACTGCTTCGCGCTTGGCCTTGACGGCGGGCAGGAAGACGACGACCAGCACGGCAAGGGCGATCAGCAGCAGGATGGCGCTGATCGGCCGGGTGACGAAGGTCGTTGCATCGCCGCGCGACAGGATCATCGCCCGCCGCAGGTTTTCCTCCAGCAGCGGCCCGAGCACGAAGCCGAGCAGGAGCGGCGCCGGTTCTGCAGCGCAGCTTGACCAGCGCATAACCCGCCAGGCCGAAGAATGCGACGGCGTAGAGGTCGTAGACGTTGGAATTGACGCTGTAGACCCCGATCGAGCAGAAGGCCATGATGATCGGGAAAAGCACGTAATAGGGGATGGTGAGCAGCTTTACCCAAAGCCCGATCAGCGGCAGGTTGAGAACGACCAGCATCAGGTTGCCGATCCACATCGAGGCGATGATGCCCCAGAACAGCGCTGGTTGCTCGACCGCGACGTTCGGGCCGGGCACGATGCCCTGGATAATCATTGCGCCGACCATCAGCGCCATCACCGGATTGGCCGGAATGCCAAGTGTCAGAAGCGGAATGAACGATGTCTGGGCACCGGCATTGTTGGCCGACTCAGGTCCGGCGACGCCGGCGATCGCTCCATGGCCGAACTCCTCCGGATGCTTGGACATGCGCTTTTCAACCGTATAGGAGGCGAAAGCTGCAAGAATGGCACCACCGCCAGGCAGAATGCCAAGTGCGGAGCCGATTGCGGTGCCGCGCAGCACCGGTGCCACCATCTGCTTGAAATCGTCGCGCGTCGGCAACAGTCCGCTGACCTTGGCCATCAGCACGGTGCGGGTCTTTTCTCCCTCGAGATTGCGCAGGATTTCGGCAACGCCGAAGACACCGACCGCGACGGCGACGAAGTTCAGGCCATCGGCATATTCGCGGATGCCGAGGGTAAAGCGCGGTGTTCCCGTATAGATGTCCGTGCCGACCAGCCCGAGCAAAAGACCGAGCGCCACCATGGCCAGCGCCTTGACGATCGAGCCATGGGCAAGTGCGATCGAGGAGACGAGGCCGACGATCATCAACGAGAAATATTCCGCCGCACCGAACTGCAGAGCAATAGCCGTCAGCGGCAGAGCGAAGATCGCCACCAGGAACGTCGAGACTGTCCCGGCGAAGAAGGATCCGAGAGCGGCAATCGAGAGTGCCGCGCCGGCCCGGCCCTTGCGAGCCATCTGGTAGCCGTCGATGGCGGTGACGGCGGACGAGGATTCTGCCGGGCATGTTGATCAGGATGGCGGTGGTCGATCCGCCGTATTGCGCACCGTAATAGATGCCGGCAAGCATGATCAGCGAGGAGACGGGCTCCAGCTGGAAGGTGATCGGCAGCAGCATGGCGATGGTCGCGGTAGCGCCGATGCCGGGCAGCACGCCGATCAATGTGCCGAGCAGCACGCCGATCAGGCAAAAGAGGAGGTTTTCGGGCGAGCCGGCCGTAGAGAAGCCGAGGGCTAGATTGCTGAAAAGATCCATCGTGATGTCCTACATTCTGACCCAAGGGCCGAAGCGCTGGAAGGGCAGGCCGAGCGCGTAGCTGAACACAGCGACCGAAAAGATCGTCAGCGCGATCGAGAGCGCGATCGCGGTCAGCGGCTTCATCTTCTGCGAGGCAAAGCAGGCGATCAGGGCCGTGAAGAAAAGCGACGGCACGAAGCCGAGGCCGCGCACGGTCAGCCCGAAAAGATCGGCGCCGGCAGGATGAACAGCATGCCACGCCAAGCCACAGGCCCGAGCGGTTCGCCTTCGACACGGGTCGATTGAACGATGATGATAAGGCCGAGAAAGGTCAGGATGGCGGCAAGAAACAGCGGGAAATAGCCCGGCCCCATCTTGAATGCCGTGCCGAGGTCAAGGCCGAGGCTTTGATAGATGAAAAAGCCGCCAAGTCCGATGAAGAGTGCGCCGCAGAGCGCATTGGTGGTGTCGAAGGATAAGGATTTCATGATGCCTCCTTGATTTCAGCCCAGTCTCCTGTGCCCGCCGTCTCATTGTCGAGATGGTATTGGGCAAACGCCTTCCTCTTTCAGAAAAGAGGAAGGCGGAGGGGCGTATGACCCATAGCGGGCGTGATCAGTCGGCGTACTGGCCGGCCGCTTCGATCACCGGCTTCCAGCGGGCGATCTCGGTTTCGAGCTTGGCCTTCAGGGCGGCAGGCGTCGCGTCCGCGTCAGTTGAGGGAACCGTGCCGAGTTCGGCGAAGCGGGCGACGACGTTCGGGTCCTTCAGGGCAACTTGAAGCGCCTTCGACAGGCGTTCGGTGGCTTCTGCCGGCGTGCCCTTCGGCGCGTAGACGCCGTGCCAGATGCCGACCTGGAAGTCAGGCAGACCGCCTTCGGCAGCTGTTGGCACATCCGGCAGGACCGGCAAGCGCGCGGGTGAGGTGACGGCATAGGCCTTGATCGTGCCGCCGAGGATCTGCTTGGTGGTGTTGGTGGTCTGGTCGCACATGATGTCGACCTGACCGCCGAGCAGGTCGGTCATCGCCGGGGCCGGTTCCCTTGTAGGGAACGGTGACGAGCGGTGTTTCGATGGCGCTCATGAACATCATGCCGCAGAGATGCGAGGCGGCGCCGATGCCGGCATTGGCAACGGTGACTTTGTCTTTGTTGGCCTTGACGTAGTCGATCAGGCCCTTGAGGTCCGTCGGTTCGAAATCCTTGCGGGCGACGATGGTCATCGGTACGTCGGTGACGAGACCGACATATTCGAAGGCGTTCAGCGTGTCATAGGCAAGCTTGCGGTAAAGCGTGGCGCTGGTCGCCATGCCGATATGGTGCAGGAGAACCGTGTAGCCGTCCGGATCGGCCTGCGCCACGCGACCCGCACCAAGCGATCCGCCGGCACCGCCGACGTTCTCGACGATGATCTGCTGGCCTAGATCCTTCGACATGGATTCAGCAACCAGCCGGGCAACCGTATCGGTCGGTCCGCCGGCCGAGAAGGGAACGACCATGGTGATCGTGCGGTCCGGATAGGTCTGGGCATTGGCGGAAATGGAAATAAGCGAAACGGCAGCAAGGGCCGTCATACCAAAAATGGCTGTCAGGGTTTTCATCGAAGTCCTCCCGGATGAAATATGTTGCCAGCCGACGCAGCTCCTCCCCGCGCCGATTCTGGATGCTTCATCTTGGCGCCCAACGGCCACGGGGCAACCGTTTAGCGGGAGCATTCGGCAGTTTTCGCAAACAGTGCAGCGCAGCATGGGTCGGATTGGAAACAAACGCCGTCAAGTGCGGGTGGATTTCCACCCATCTCGCGATCAAAGAGCGTAGTCGTCATCCGCGACAGGCATTTTTTTGTCGAGCCCGTATTTCTGCATTTTCTCGTAGAGTGTCTTTCGAGATATTCCCAGGAGCTCATAGACGGGCCGCAGCGCGCCCCCCATGGGCGGTCACGCGCTGGCGATAATGCCGCGTTCATAGGCGGCCACCTTGTCTGCCAGCCGCTGTTTCTCTGGCCATGCCTGTGCCTCATCCGGCTTCAGATCGAGCCCGAGCACAAGCCGGTCGGCGGCGTTGCGCAGTTCGCGAACATTGCCCGGCCAGGATCGCTCGGCGATTTCGGTGATCAGGCTCGGCGGCACATCGATGTCATTGCGGACATAGCGGGCGGCGGCTTCCCTGACCAGCTGCAGGAACAGAAGCGGGATATCGGCCTTTCGCTGCGCCAATGATGGCACATGCAGCGTTGCGACATTCAGCCGGTAGAGCAGGTCGGCACGGAAACGGCCGGCGGCAACTTCCGCCTCGAGATTGACCTTGCTGGTGGCAACGAAGCGCACGTCGAGCGGCACGATCTCGTTGGAGCCGAGCCGGGTAATCACCCGCTCCTGCAGGACCCTGAGGAATTTCGCCTGCAGGTCGAAGGGCAGGGAGCCGATTTCGTCGAGCAGGATGGTGCCGCCACGGGCATGCTCGAACTTGCCGTAGCGCGGCCTAAGCGCCCCCGGGAAGGCGCCGGCCTCATGGCCGAACAGCTCGCTCTCGATCAGGTTTTCCGGCAGGGCGGCGCAGTTGATGGCGATCAGCGGCCGATCGGCGCGGGCGCTGATATCGTGCAGGGCGCGTGCAACGACTTCCTTGCCAACGCCGGTTTCGCCGATGATCAACGTGTCTGCGTCGGTGGCGCCGATGGCGCGCAGCCGGTAGCGCAGATCGACCATTGCCTGCGTGCGGCCGGGCAGCCTTGCCTCGATATCGTCGCGCTTGCCGGCGACAGCGCGCAGTCGTCGGTTTTCCAGCACCAGGCTGCGCCGGTCGAGTGCGCGCCGGGCAATGGCTGCAAGATGCTGGGCGGTAAACGGTTTTTCGAGGAAGTCGTAGACACCTTCGCGCATTGCCTTGACGGCCAGCTGTACGTCACCATGGCCGGTGACGAGGATGACCGGAATTTCGGCGTCCACCTCGCGGATGCTGCAAAAGGGTCATGCCGTCCATGCCGGGCATGCGGATATCGCTGATGACGACGCCGGAAAAACTGTAGCCGATCAGTTCCAGCACATCCTCGGCATTGGAGAGTGTATCAACCTCCATGCCGAACAGGCCAAGCGCTTGCGCAGTGGAGTGGCGCATTTCCTCTTCGTCATCGACCAGCAGCACCCGTGCGTCGCTCACTCGGCGGCCTCCCGGGCGGCGGTTGCTGCCTCAAGCTCGATGCGGAACACGGCACCACCTTCCGGGTGGTTGGAGACGGACAGGCTGCCGCCGAAATCCTTGACGATGTTGTAGGAGATCGACAGGCCAAGTCCGAGCCCCCTTGCCGACACCCTTGGTAGTGTAGAAAGGATCGAAGATGCGTTCGGCGATCGCTGCTGGTACTCCGGGGCCATGATCCCTGACGGTCAGGATAACCTTGTCATCGCGCTTTTCCGCCGAGACGTGGATGCGCCGGTCTTCGAGGCCCTCGATGGCATCTGCCGCATTGGTGATGATATTGACAAGCACCTGCTGCAGACGCACCGATCCGGCATTGACCATCCAGGCATCGCCGCCGAGTTCGATCAGAAGGTTAGCATCGGCGGTCTTGAGACGGGGCGGAGACGATCTCCAAGGTATCGGCGATGACGGCATCAAGCGCCACGGGATTAAGCTTCTCGTTCGGCTTGCGGGCGAAATTGCGCAGGTGGCGGCTGATCGAGGCCATGCGGTCGATCAGTCCGGAAATACGCCGGACATTGTCGTGGCCTCCGGCACGCGTTCCAGGTCGATCAGCATCGCCGCGCTGTCGGCATAGGTCTTGGCGGCGGCCAGCGGCTGGTTGAGCTCGTGGGAGAGGGCGGCAGACATCTGCCCCAATCCGGCAAGCTTGCCGGCCTGGATCAGGTCGGCCTGGGTCTTGCGCAGTTCCTGTTCGGTCAGCCGCCGTTCGGCGATCTCCTCCTCGATCCGCCGGTTGACCAGCGCGAGGTCGGCGGTGCGTTCCTCGACACGGTGCTCCAGCTCATTGCGCGCCTCGACCTGCATGCGCATGCGCTCGGCAAGGCGGGCGCGGCGCTGCATGACGATGGCGAGTGCTAGGCCGGTGAGGCAGAGGAAAAGCACGATGGCAATGATGGTGGTGCGCGCTTGAGCCCGTACGGAGGCCATGTCCATCAGCACATTCACGGTCCAGTCGGCCTCGGGCATATATTGCGACAGGACCAGATATTCGCGGCGGTCCGCGGTGGTCGTGGTCATCAGCTCATGATCGTCAAGCATGCTGCGGGTGATCGGCAACGGCTTCAGTTCCGCTTCGGCGTAGCGCCGTGAGGCCTGGGTCCTTTGCAGGCGGGCGCTGTTGAGCGGCAGGATGCTGGAATAGAGCCATTCCGGGCTGCCGGTCATGAAGACGATGCCTTCGGGATCGGAGACGAAGATCTTGTACTCGCCGCCGCGCCATGAGGTTTCGATCAGATCGATATCTACCTTGAAGACGATGACACCGTTGATCTTGCCTTCGACGAGAATAGGTGAGGCAAAATAATAGCCGCGCTTAAACGAGGTTGTGCCCAATGCATAAAACCACGATTGCCGGCCCTTGGCGGCATCCTGGAAATAGGGGCGGTAACTGAAATTCTGGCCGACGAAGCTGGTCTGCAGGTCGTAGTTGCTGGCGGCAATGGTGTTCCCGTCGAGGGTTATGACGTAGATGTCGGAGGATTCTAGCAGCCTGTTGATATCCTTGAGATAGACATTCGCGGCGTCGCGCAGTGCCTTGTCATCCGGATGGGTGATGAGTTCCTTGATGTCGTCATGCTCCGCGATCAGGGCGGGCAGTGGCTCATAGCGGCTGAGATGTCCGCTCAGTGCCGATACCGCCAGGCGCAAAGCCGAACTCGCCTGAAGCGACGCCTCGTCCATGTAGCTGCGCGTCGCCCACGCTCCGCCCTGGAAAACCACGGCAAGAAGAAGAAGGGGCGCAAGACACAATGCGGCGAACAGTCGGTATTTCACGGATTAAAGGCTCCTCCCTCGTTTCCGGGCAGCGGCTATGCGCCACTGGCGTAGTTTAGAGACCTGCGGGGGAGTTTCCAAGCGCCGTTTCGGGCGGTCCTCGCTTAACGCTGCTCCAGTGCTATGACAGTACCATCGGAAAAAGCCGGATCCTGCTGTAGGCTGGCCGGCAGATGCGAGATTTCCCGCCGGGTGGCTCTGCGCGTTTCGGCGACCTTGCGGGCGTGGTGGCCTTCGCTCAGTTGCTGGACGAGTGGAGCAAACATCTGGCGCATGGAGAATGTGAAGCCGCCGGCGCGCAGCCGAATGGAGTTCGTATCAACCGTTGTCGTGTCATGTTGCAGGGACATGGGAAGCTCCTTTCATCACGTCTTCTGTGTTTGCAACTTGACTATCGCGCCCCTTTGAGGTTCAATCAAACGAAATGAAGTGATGTTGTCATTCAGAAAATCTGATCCGAAAGGTTCCGCCATGAACATGATGCTGCGTCATGTCCTTCCGCTTCTCGAACTGGACATCCTGAAGACCTTCGTCGCCATCGCCGAGACCGGAAATTTCACCACAGCCGCTGAAACGGTCTACCGGACACCGTCGGCGGTCTCGATGCAAATCAAGAAACTCGAGGAGATGCTCGGCTGCGTTCTCTTCCTGCGCGATGCGCGCTCGGTGTCGTTGACGCCGAAGGGCGAGGTTCTGCTCGGATTTGCTCGGCGCATGCTGGCGCTCAACAACGAAGCGGTGTCACGCTTCCTTCTGCCGGATATGAACGGTGTTGTGCGCGTAGGTGCACCGGAGGATATCGGCGAACGCATCCTGCCTGAAGTGCTGAAGCGCTTTGCCGAATCCTATCCGAACGTCACGGTTGACGTCACCATCGGCACCAGCACCGTGATGCGCAAGCGTGTCGAGGAACACCGCATGGACATCGCCATCTTCAACAGCATGGCCGGCGAAAACACCGGCGGCGGCGAAATCCTCGTGTCCGAAAAGCTGGTCTGGGCCGGTATGAAATGCGGTACGGCACACACGCGCGAACCGCTACCAATCTCGATGTGGGAAGATGGCTGCGTCTGGCGCGCCGATGCGGTGGACCAGCTGACCCGGTCCGGCTGTAATTTCCGCGTGGCGTTTCTGAGCGCTCATACGACGGGCCAACGCGCCGCCATTCAGGCCGATCTGGCGATTGCGCCTTTGCTGCGCTATCTTGTCCAGGGCGATCTGGTGGCGTTGGGCGAGGCGGAAGGCCTGCCGGAGCTAGGCCACTACAATATCGGCCTGCAGGTCGTCGACAACCCGTCACCGCCGGTTCTGGCCGTTGCCGAGCACGTGCGCACCGCGTTTGTCGGACTGCAATAATCGATAGCCAGGGGCGGCACTTAGTTGTCGCCCTTCTTCAACCAGCGCTGTACGCGGATTTCGTCCTCATCCATCCAGCGCGTCAACGTTTCGCTACGGCTTGGCCGCATCTTCGCAAGGTTCGCAAGCGCGCCGCTCTCAAAATCCTCAAAGACTTTTGGGTGAATATAGGACGACCGGCAGACGGCACGGGTGTTGACCAGGCGTGCTGCAACCGCATCGACCACATCGTTGATTTGTCGCTTCACCTGCCGCTGGCTCGGGCCTGGCTCGATCACCGACAGCGCTGTTGCTGCCATGCGGGTAGCGCCCCAGGTGCGGAATTGCCGGGACGAAAAATCGGCACCGGAGGCGTCGTGGATATAGGCATTGACATCCTGTGAGCGGATCGCGTGGCGCCGGCCGTCTTCATCGAGATACTGGAACAGCTGCTGCCCAGGTAGTTCCTGCAGCATGCGGATCGCCTTGGTGATGCGACGGTCGCTATGACTGAGGCGCCATTCCTTGCCGGATTTGCCCTTGAAGTTGAAGTGGACGCTGGAGCCCTCGATCTTGACGTGGCGGTTTCTCAATGTGGTCAGCCCGTAGGAGCCGTTGTCCTCGGCATAGGTTGCATTGCCGACGCGAACATAGAGATTGTCGAGCAGCCAGACGATCGTTGCCAGGGCCTTGTCCATGCCGGGTTTTCGCAAGTGAAGATCATTATCGACCTTCTCGTGAATTTTCGGCAGCCGCGCTGCGAAATCCGGCAATTGCGCGAACTTGGTCTTGCCGCGCTCGGCCGACCATTCCGGGTGGTAACGATACTGCTTGCGGCCACGCGCATCGCGGCCGGTTGCCTGCAGATGCGAGTTCGGATCGGCCGAGATCAGCACATCGGTATACGCGGGCGGAATGGCAAGCGCTGCGATCCGGTCCAGTTCGTCCCGATCCGTGATCCTTTGACCATCGGCGTCATAATAGCGGAAGGCGCGCTTGCCGGGCTTACGGCTGATACCACCTTCCAGACTGGACAGATAAACGAGTTCAGGCGGCTTAGCCGCCTCGACGTCGTCGGTTTTTTGGGGGCGAGAGAATGTCTGGTCCACGGTGACGCAGGAACGCGGCCGTGGTCATTTGGTTCCCGTAGCTTCCCGTTCTACTCGCGGCTGCGACGCCTACGCCTGCCGCCGCCTTCACCGCCATCATCGGAGAGGACTTTCCGTTCGGGCAATGTTACCGCCGCCGAGAGCTTCGGGAATGTATCGACCTTGTTCGGAAGCGCCATCGCATAAACGAAATGCTCCTGAAACTTTGATTCAAGTGCCGTCTCTATCTTCTCGATTTTGCTAACAGTTTGCTCGATCTCGCGGCGGTGGCCACGGTTCAGCAGCGCCATCAGCGCACCGGTACCGGCCGCGTTGCCAACGGCTTTGACCTCGGAAAGATCGCAGTCGGGGGATGAGGCCGAGGACCATGGCATATTTCGGATCGATGAACGAGCCGAACGCGCCAGCAAACCGGATCGTATCGACATGCGTGATATCGAGCTTCTCCATAAGGAGTTTGATGCCGGCATAGAGCGCCGCCTTGGCAAGCTGGATGGCACGTACATCGTTCTGCGTCACCGTGATGCGCTGGTCGCCATCATGGAGCAGGTAGGAGAAGGTGCGGCCGTTCTGCAGGATGCGCGGGCTCTTGGCCGCCATGCCACCATCGACGACGCCGTCTTCGGAGATGATGCCGCTCAGATACATTTCCACGACGACCTCGATGATTGCCGAGCCGCAGATGCCGGTAACGCCGACGGCAGCGGCTTCTTCCGCAAAACCTTCTTCATCCGACCATTTTTCGACGCCGATGACGCGGAATTTCGGCTCCAGCGTTTCCGGGTCGATGCGCACGCGCTCGATGGCGCCCGGTGCGGCACGCTGTCCCGACGAAATCTCGGCGCCTTCGAAGGCCGGGCCGGTCGGCGAGGAGGCGGCGACGACCCGGTCCTTGTTGCCGAGCACGATTTCAGCGTTGGTGCCGACATCGACCAAAAGCATCATCCGGTCCTGACGGTACGGACCTTCCGCCAGCGTCGCACCGGCGGCATCGGCGCCGACATGTCCGGCGATGCAGGGCAGCATATAGAGACGGGCGCCGCGATTGACGTCGATATCGATCTCATGCGCCCAATACTGCAGCGCGCCGGAGACGGCCAGCGCAAATGGCGCCTGGCCGAGTTCAGTCGGGTCGATTCCTGAGGAACAGGTGGTGCATAATCGGATTGCCGACGAAGACCATGTCGAGAATATCGTGGCGATCCACTTCTGCCTTCGGCACAGACCTTGCCGATCAGCACGTTGATGGCCTCACGCACGGCCTTGGTCATCGCCTCGCGGCCGTCCGGGTTCATCATCACATAGGAGACGCGGCTCATCAGGTCTTCGCCGAAGCAGATCTGCGGGTTCGACGTGCCGGAAGACGCAACGATACGGCCGGACAACAGTGAGACCAGATGCATGGCAATGGTCGTTGAACCAATGTCGCAGGCGACGCCATAGGCCTCGTTCTTCAGTCCCGGCCAGAGACCGACGATGAACGGACGCGAACTGTCCATGTCGCGATGGATGGCGGCGGTGACGCCCCAATTGCCCTTGCGCAGAATGCCCTGGATTTGCGGGATCAGGTGCGGTGCGATCAGGAGATCCTTCCAGCCCCAGTCTTTTTCCAGCATGACCTTCAGCCGGTCAAGGTCGCCGAGCGGCTTGTGCATATCGGGCTCGTCGACCTCGACATAGCAGAGCTGGATGGCGGCGTTGCGCTCGATTACCCGGTCGGTGGCAGCCTTGCGCACGACCTGCGCATTGATGACTGTGTCCTGCGGCACGTCGATGACGAGGTCGCCGAGGATTTGGGAGGAACAGGACAGGCGACGGCCGTCCGGCAGGCCGCGAATGCTCTCGTAGCGCTCTTCCTTCGGTCCCTTGAGGGAGATGTGATCGAGCGACGAAACGATCTTGTGCTTGGCGAAATTGCCTTCCTGCACCGAAACCTGACAGCGCCCGCAGGTCGCCCTGCCGCCGCAGACACTCTCGACATAGACGCCGAGCGAGCGCGCCGCGTCGAGCACTGGCGTGCCCACAGGAAACCTGCCGCGCTTGCCGGACGGCATGAACAGGACGAGGGGATCGTTTTTGTTTTCCTGGGCGGACACGGTCAGTTCATCCTATGCAGTTTGGCTATTCGCTGAGGCGCCGCGCATTGGCGCGTACACGCTTGCCGTATGGTTTCAGCGCTGCCACCGCAACGCGGTCGGAGGCTCCGGCCAGACCAGCGCAGGTGCCAGTCGCCAAGGCCGTTGCGGCGATCATGCCTTCGTTCGTCATGGCCATGCTCACCGCCATGACGCTTTCGGTAGCTGCCGACAATTTTTCGGTGATCATCCGGCTGACTTCAGCCGCTCCACTGGGAGATCCGCCGGACAGGGCAAAATCCTGCAGGCGCGAGGATATGACCATCGGGGCTTGAAACCACAGGCTGGCGAACTCGTCGAGCAGATCGGCACTGAAAAACATCATTTCTCTTTTCTGGCGGTTATTCCGCCCTTGCGCGTCCAGCGCGCCCGCCACGGCGGCCACTTGAGGCGCCCGGTGCGGTTGCGGCAATGGCCACATGGCCGGCTGCCGGGTTATGATCGCGATAGGTCATGATCCAGGTACCGCAATTCTGGTCGGTCCCGTTCAGGACATTGGCCGCGCAGAACGGCTTCCATTTCCTGCGGACGGCAGGGATTCATGATCGCCGACGTCATGCCCGCACCGATGACCATGGGGATGAAGCCGGCATTGATGCCGTGGCGATGCGGTAGGCCGAACGAGATGTTCGACAGGCCGCAGGTGGTGTTGACCTTCAGTTCGTTGCGCAGGCGGTGCAGAAGCGCAAAGACCTGCCGGCCCGCATCACCAAGAGCACCGATCGGCATGACCAGCGGATCGACCACGATGTCGTGCGGCTTGATACCATAATCCATGGCGCGTTCGACAATTTTCTTCGCAACTGCGAAACGAACGTCCGATCCATCGAAATGCCGGTCTCGTCATTGGAGATGGCGACCACCGGAACGTCGTACTTCTTGCAGAGCGGCAGAATGGCTTCTGAGCTTTTCTTCTTCGCCGGTGACGGAGTTGACGAGCGGCCGGCCCTTGGCAACCTTCAGGGCGGCTTCGATGGCAGCCGTCACCGAGCTGTCGATCGACAGCGGAACGTCGACCAAGCCCTGGACGATTTCGAGCGTCTGGACCAGCAGGCCCGGCTCGGTCTCGTTCGGGTTGACGGACGTGACGCCGGCGTTGACGTCGAGCATGGTGGCGCCCGCGGCGACCTGTTCCAGCGCATCCTTGATGACCGTGTCGAAATTGCCGACGATCATCTCGGCGGCGAGCTTCTTGCGGCCGGTCGGATTGATGCGTTCACCGATGACGCAGAAGGGCTGGTCGAAGCCGATGATGATCTCGCGGGTGGCAGAGGCAACGATGGTGCGGGTCATGTCTGATCCTTAGGGTCGGTGAGCGCGTTCCGCTTGGTCGGCGCCGAATGGTTTGTCAAAGGCGGACCGTGACCGGCCCTGTTCGGTTACTGTCATCGTCAATGCGGGTGGTGCGCGGCAACGTCCGCCATCTCCTGCTGGTTTTCCGTCTTGCCGTCCTTCAGCGCCTCCAGCCGCTGGGCGACCATGACGTCTCCCAGATTGTGCTCGCGCTTCCAGGGGGTGCGGCCTTTCAAGACACCGGATTCGTGGACGATCTCGGCGACATATTCTTCCTGCCGGTAGGCCATGACATGCACGCCGGAAACGCCCTTGATCTCCTTCACCTCGTTGATGATGTCGATGCAGAGCTGCTTGCCTTCCTTCTTCTGGTCTTCAGCGCCTTCCAGCCGCTTGATGATCGCATCGGGGATATGGATGCCCGGCACGTTGTTGCGGATCCAGTTGGCGGTCTTGGCAGAGGCCAGAGGCCCGACGCCGACGAGGATGAAGCATTTTTCATCGAAACCGAGGTCGCGCACCTTGTTCATGTAGTCGTGGAACATCGGCACGTCGAAGCAGTACTGGCTCTGGACGAACTGGGCGCCGGCCTCGATCTTTTTGCCAAGGCGATAGGGACGGAAATCATACGGCGGCGCGAACGGATTGATTGCCACGCCGAGAAAGACCTGCGGCGGTGTCGTCAGCTTGCGGCCGGAGAGGAACTTGCCGTTGTCGCGCATGATCCGCACGGTTTCGAGCAGCGACATGCAGTCGAGGTCGAAGACGGGTTTGGCACCTGGCTGATCGCCGGCCTGCACGCCGTCGCCGGTCAGGCACATCATGTTGGCCACACCCATGGCCGCTGCGCCCAACACGTCGCCCTGAATGGCGATACGGTTCTTGTCGCGGCAGGCGATCTGCATGATCGGTGCATAACCCATGCGGGTGAGCAGGGCGCAGATGCCGACCGAGGACATATGGCAATTGGCCCCGGACGCATCGACTGCATTGATGCCGTCAACCCAGCCCTCGAAAATGGCGGCGCGTTCGTAGACATCTTCCGGATTGGCGCTGTCGGGCGGGTTCAGTTCGGCGGTGACGGCGAATTCTGCCGCGGCGCAGAACGCGCTCCAGGCGGCCGCGCGAGGAATGGCCGGGCAGGGGATCGAGCGGAAGATCACGGCCGAGCGGGTTTTCATCGATATGGGCCATGGCTCAGGCGTCCTTTGCGGCGGCAGCGGCTTCGCGGGCTTCGGCGGCCTGCGCGGTGACGCGCAGCCAGGACGATGTTTCTGCGCAGCGACTGATTGACGGGGTTCTGCACGTTCATGATCGCATCCCCCTTCACCATGTTGCACGAGCCTTCCCAAGCCTTGACCCAGACGCAGGGCATATCCGGTTCGACCTCGCAATTGCCGTTGGCACGCACGCCGCCGCAGGGGCCGTTGCGCAGCTGCTTGGGGCAGTTCATCGGGCAGGACATGCCGGTCGACGACAAAACACACTGGCCGCACATGCGACAGTCGAACAACAGGCCCTTGACGTTGCGTTCAATGAAGGTGATCGGCGTTTCCACCCGGTTGTAGCCTATCGCCTTCCACAGTGGATGAAGCAACAGGAAGACATCGGCGAAACGAGTGATAGAACCATTCGAGGAAGCGCGAATGGCGGACGGCCCAGAGACGGATCGTATAGCTGCGGCGGGCGCGGCGGTTGGGTGAGACACCGGATGGTGTATAGGCCCCGGTGGCGGCCTTCCTGGCAGGAGCGGCATTGCCGGGTTTTGCGTCAGCCATTGTCTTTGCCACCGGATTTGACGAGGGCGACCAAGCGCTCCTTGTCGTAAGCTGCTTCCAGTTCGGCTGCGGCTTTGTCGGCTTCCATTTCCAGGTCGTCCGGAAACAGGCGTCGGGTCGGCCTTGCGCCATTCCGCCAGATAATCGCCGCTATCTGCGGCCCCGGTGCGCATGGCGCACATGTCGATCGCTTCGGTAAAACGCAAGGTCAGCTCGCGCTTTGCGGTCTTGCGTCCCTGCTTGATGATGACCTGCGCCGGAATATCGCGCCAGTAAACGATAATGCGATCTGCCATATGCCCGAAATCTCCTCTTGCCCGACAATGCGCATCTTGCCGCGTCATGGCTCACCTTGGCACGACGCGCGTCATGCTCAAAAGCGACCTGTCCTCAATGTTGACGATATAACTACCAGATGCCGCATGAGAAGCCATTCCAGAGCCATGTCCAGATCGGTGGATGATACCACTGGCGCGAATTGCCGTTTGCCGGCAGGGGCTTGAGATTGCCCGACAGCGCGTCGTCGACGGCGCGCATGGCAATGCCGATGGAGGCTGCCGTCTGCAGCAGCGGATAGGTGTGCATCGTGTCGCTTTTCGACGGTGTCATGCGTGATTGATAAAGAATGTCGCCAGTGTCGACACCTGCATCGACCAGGTGCACGGTAGCACCGAAATTAGCCTCGTCGTTTTCCACGCGCCCAATATCCCCCATCAGCCCGCGATACTGCGGATTAATGCCGGCATGGAAGTTGATGACCGGGCAGGGCAGGGCCGCGAGCGTCGATGCGGACAGCATGCGACAGCTGACAAGGAATACGACCGCCGGATTGAGTGCCCGGATATGCTCGACTGCGGATGGCGTGTTGATAGAGTCTATCGCGATGACCGGAACAGCGAGGTTTTCGTGGTCATCAACGTCATGTTGGCGAAGGATTTCCGTGGCGCGCTTCTCGGTAAACCGCTTGCCGAATTTGGAGGCGACCATCGTGGCAAACTGGCCGACCGCCGTAACCAGCCCCAGCTTGCGGATGCGACGCTTGAGGAAAACTGATTTGGATTCGGGCTGTTCCAGCAGGACGGTAACGTTGGCGAAGCGGGCGCGTAGCGCATTGATCAGGACCTGCGGGTTGCGTCCACCGGCGGTCACGACAAGGATCGGTTTGTTGGCTGCGGAGGTCATTCCGAGGATCTATCTCAAAAGATGAAGGTCAGGAGGCGCCGGCGGCAAGGATGACGGTGCCTGCGACGGCAAGGGAGGCGATGCCGATCAGGGCACCGGCGATAAGACCAAGACCGTCCCGCTCCGTATGGGCAAAGCCGATGACGGCAAGCGCAAAGGCAGGCAACCAGTTGCCGAAGGGAATGGGCAGGAAGATCACCACCGCGAGAATGAGTGCCAAGAGGCCGATCAGTCTTTCAGCGAAACGGCTGCCGAGAAACCAGCCGCGCGGCTTGATCAGGGTTTCGGGCGCTGTAGCCAGGGCGAGACGCGGTTGACGAAGACGAAGAATGTCGCGTTGTCAAATGCGTAGTCGCCCATGCGTTTCGGCAGCCAGATGCGGGCGCGCCGGGGAGGCGAACATCTGCCAGGCGATGAAGATGAGCGGCAGGCCGAGGATGAAGGTGGCGCCGGGCGGTAGCGGTATCAGGTTGGGAAGGGCGAAGATGACGAGGAAAGCACCGAAGGAACGGTCTTCCATGGCGGCAGCGAGGTCGCGCAGTGTGATTTTCGAGCCGGCATTGAGCGAGAGATTGCGCAGGAGCTGGGACAATTGCTGCGGATGATGGCTGTGTGTTGCCGTTCTCGCCGATAGGTCCGTTGCGAAAATGTCCGTCATCCCCGTCACCTTTTGTTGTGTTTGTTCGGGCGAGTGTGGCGGGCAGCGGTTACAATGCACTTAAATCAAATGCGGCGCTTGGCGCATAATTGAGAGCAAGGCTAACAGATGGTTTCCGAGGCGTTCAGGCGTGCAGAAGTGCCGGGGTGAGGTCGCCGTAACCGGTGAAACGGTACTCGTAGGTTAGCCCCAGCGTTTCAGCGGCTTTGCGGGCTTTTTCCTGCAGCTTTTCGTCTTCGACCTGCGAGAGATAGACGAGTTTCTTGTAGTGGCCGAAATACATGTCGCGCAATTCCGGATGGCGGTCGAGGCCGAGCGGTTCGATGACGAAGGCCTCGAACTGGCGGGCGAGGAAATCGGTCAGGAAGAAAGACGTGAAATCCTCGTCCCAGCCAGCCTCGAAAGCGGCATTGCCGGCAAAGAAGGAAAAACAGTGCGGTCCGGCGATACGCTCGACCTTCTCCTCCTCGCAGAGCTTGTCGAGTAGCCCCCCGGTGCCGCAATCGGCATAGGCGACGAAGATCCGTTCAAAGCCTTCGGCGCGGGCCTTGTCTATGGCGGTTTTGATGCCGGGCGTGATCTTGTCGGGTGTGTTGTGCCAGATCGCTGGAAGACAGGTAAGGTCGATATGACTAAGCTTGTTTGCCCTGCAAACGGCGAGAATTTCACGGGCGATCGCGCCACAACCAATGACGTGAACTTTTTCCGTTTTCGCGCGTTCCATAGCCGAAAATCTTTCTTCCACGTCAACCTGATCCGTCACAAGCATAGGGAACCCAAGCCATGACAGCAAAGACAATCGCCACCATCGGCATCGTCCTATTTTCCATCACCACTCTGGCCTCGTGCGGCAACACGATCCGCGGCTTGGGCCATGATACCGCCAATGCGGTGGATGCAACCCAGGACGCCGGCCATAGCGTCGGGCGCTGCCAACTAAAGCTTGGCCCTCATATAAGAAAACCGGCCGCGCTTTTCATCCGCGCGGCCGGTTTTTGCGTGGTCAAACGTATTTGATCAGGCGCCGGCCAAAAGATTGTGCTTGCGCTTCATGAATTCCTTGGCGGTTTCAACGGCCACAGCGGCATCGCGGCAATAGGCGTCTGCACCCACGGCCTTGCCGAATTCCTCATTCAACGGCGCGCCGCCGACCAGAATGACATAGTCATCGCGCATGCCCTTTTCCTTCATCGTATCGATCACGACCTTCATATAGGGCATGGTCGTGGTCAAAAGGGCGGACATGCCGAGGATATCCGGCTTTTCGCGCTCGATGGCATCGAGGTAGTTTTCGACCGGATTGTTGATGCCGAGGTCGATGACGTCGAAGCCAGCGCCTTCCATCATCATGCCGACAAGGTTCTTTCCGATGTCGTGGATATCGCCCTTGACGGTGCCGATGACCATCTTGCCCTGCTTTGGCGCGCCGGTGGCGGCGAGCAGGGGACGCAGGATGAACATGCCGGCCTTCATGGCGTTGGCAGACAGCAGAACTTCCGGAACGAACAGAATGCCGTCGCGGAAATCGACGCCGACGATGCGCATGCCTTCGACCAGTGCCTGGGTCAGGATATCGTAGGGCACCCAGCCGCGCTTCAGCAGGATATTGGTCGCGTCCTCGATTTCTTCCTTCAGGCCATCGTAGAGGTCGTCATGCATCTGCTGCACGAGTTCGTCGTCGGAAAGATCCTCGAGAATGATTTCGTCGTCTGCCATGATGGTTTTCCTCGGTTCCTGGCGCTGTCAGGCTCAAACCTCCCCGACGCAGGCACTATACTTAGCTTTGTTGTTTCCAAAAGCTCTTTTCGAAAGCTTGACGCCGCATGCGATGAAAAACGACGGCACTACGATAGCTGGAGCCCGCATCCGGCGGCACCCAATAAAAACAATATATTGCCTGCTTTGACCGCCCGAAAATATGTTATCGGCAATTTAGAAATGCCGAGCGCTGAGCCTGGGGCCGAGCCTTTGCCGACATGGCCAGCCCCGATCGTGTCCGAGTTGCGCCACCCTGTGGCGCATTGAGAACTCGTTCGGATGCAGAGGCTTGGTAGCATAGGTTCGACAGGTGCGCAGACGTGGCGCGGGAGAGGATAAAGAAATGGTAGATGTGACCGAGCAAACGGAAGAAACCGGCGGACGCCGTTCACGCGGCGAGGGCCGGGGTGCTGCGGCCCGCCGCGCCTCGCGCACCGGCGGCGGCGCACCGCCTTCGCTTCCCTATATCACCCGTAAAATTCGCGAATACGAAGTACTCGACGAAGAAGGCCTGGCGCTGATCGAGGCCAATGCCGACCTGATCCTCGAAGAAATCGGCATCGAGTTCCGTGACGACGAAGAGGCGCTGGCGCTTTGGAAGCAAGCCGGAGCCGACGTGCGGGGACAGCGCGTGCATTTCCCCAAGGGCCTGTGCCGCGAGATCCTGAAGACTGCGCCCTCCAACTTCACCTGGCATGCGCGCAATCCCGAGCGCAATGTCCAGATCGGCGGCAAGGCGACGGTGTTTGCACCGGTTTACGGACCTCCCTTCGTGCGCGACCTCGAAGGCAAGCGCCGCTATGCGACGATCGAGGATTTCCGCAATTTCGTAAAACTCGCCTATATGGCGCCGTCGATGCACTCCTCGGGCGGCACCGTTTGCGAGCCGGTCGATATTCCGGTCAACAAGCGCCATCTCGATATGGTCTACAGCCACATCAAATATTCCGACAAGCCGTTCATGGGATCGGTGACGGCGCCGGAACGCGCCGAAGACACGATCGCCATGGCAAAGCTGGTGTTCGGCGATGATTTCGTCGAAAACAACTGCGTTACGCTGAACCTGATCAATGCCAACTCGCCGATGGTTTTCGACGAGACTATGGTCGGTGCCTTGAAGGTCTATGCCCGGCACAACCAGGCCTGCGTGATCTCGCCGTTCATCCTTTCCGGCGCCATGAGCCCGGTGACGGTGGCGGGAACGCTGACGCAGATTCTTGCGGAAGTGCTGGCAGGTGCTGCGTTCACGCAGTTGATCCTGCAAGGGCGCGCCGGTTCTGTTCGGCACGTTCGCTGCCTCTATCTCGATGCAGTCGGGTGCGCCGACCTTCGGTACACCGGAGCCGTCGCTGGTCTCCTACGGTGCCGCCCAGCTTGCCCGCCGCCTCGGCCTGCCGTTCCGCACCGGCGGATCGCTCTGCGGCTCCAAGGTTCCCGACGCTCAGGCAGCGCACGAGATCGGCCAACACGCTGAACATGACGCTGCTCGCCGGCACGAACTTCGTTCTGCACGCAGCGGGATGGTTGGAGGGCGGTCTGGTCAGTTCTTACGAAAAATTCATGATCGATCAGGACCAGCTCGGCATGATGCAGAAGATGGCGGAAGGCGTCGATCTCTCCGAAAACGCGCAGGCGCTCGATGCCATCCGCGAAGTCGGTCCGGGCAGCCATTATCTCGGCTGCGCCCATACGCAGGCCAACTTCCAGACGGCGTTCTATCGCTCGGCGCTGGCCGACAATAATTCCTTCGAGCAGTGGGAAATCGAGGGTGAGAAGCGCGTCGAGCAGCGTGCCAATGCGCTCGCCCGCAGCTGGCTGGAACATTACGAACGGCCGCCGCTCGATCCGGCCGTCGATGCGGCTCTTCTCGACTATATCGCCAAAAGAAGGATTCGATGCCCGACGCCTTCACTTGAAGAGAGCCCGAACAAGCCAGGGAGCAAGGCGGAGCGGCGCAAGTGGCGGATTTCATTCAGAAGGAAGTCTGGCGCCCACATCATGACAGGCAGGGGCCGAAACCGAAATGACCGGTCCCGTGGCATCGAACGATGTTTTGAGCGAACTCCGTGCAGCGCTTGCGCCGCACGGAGTTTTTTACGCGGTGTGGTCAGTTTTGCCGATGGCGAAACGGCGCCCTTTCTGAGGGACGGACAGGCGGCAAGAAGCGTCGCCTTGCTCGGTAATGTCGGAGGTTCAATCTGGCCGGGGTTTCAGCGCTGGCGTGACAGCCTGCCTGATCGTGGCGGCGAGAATCCGCTCGATCGCTGGTCGAGGACGGTAATCGAGCCTGTTGCGCGGTATCTTGGCGCCACAGCCTATTTCCCGTCCGACCCACCCTGGCAACCATTCCAGCAATGGGCGATGCGGGCAGAGGGACTTCGCCCATCGCCGCTTGGCATTCTCGTCCATCCGGAATACGGCCTCTGGCATGGATATCGTGGCGCCCTTGGTTTCGAGCGCGAACTTGCGCCGACGATACCCGAGGGGCATCGCCATGCCTGTGATCGCTGTCCCGACAAGCCCTGCCTTTCAGCCTGTCCGGCAAACGCCATCTTGGCGACTGGCTTTCAGATCACGCCCTGCCGTGCCCACCTGAAAACCAGGGAGGGCCAGGCTGGGTGCATGATGACCGGTTGCCTCGCCCGCAACGCCTGTCCGGTCGGCAGTGACTATCACTACAATGCGGAACAGCTGCATTTTCATATGGCTGCCCTCAGTTTATGAAATTCCTGCCTCCATTTTGCTGTCGTCGCGCGACAGGGTCGGGCGCGTCTGAAATGAGGTGGACATGTTTCGTTCTTTAAGCATCGGGTTGGCCATGACTGCCTCCATTCTTTCCGTTGATGAAGCTGCTGCTGCCTGCCGTAAGGTAATGCATCTGACGCAAAGTTATGCGGTCTGCAGCTTCGATCCTGCCGCCAGCGACATCCGCATCTTTCATCGTGGCCGCGATGGCCGGCCTTTCGGCGGGTTTGAGCCGCTTTCGCGCGAGTTGCGGCAGGAGGGCGAACATCTCGAATTCGCCATGAATGGCGGAATGTACGAGCGCGACCTGTCATCGGTCGGACTGCTGGTCACGGACGGCATCGAGCGCAAGGCGATCGACCAGGGGCATAGCTGGGGCAATTTTTACCTAAAACCCAATGGCGTGTTCTTCCTGCAGGGCGACCGCGCCGGTGTTCTGGAAACCGAGGCCTATATCGATGCGGCGATCAGGCCGGATTTCGCCACGCAATCCGGGCCGATGCTGGTGATCGATGGCGCTGTGCATCCGGCCTTCCTGCCACAGAGTGATAGCCTTCAAATCCGCAATGGTGTCGGCGTCGATCGCAACGGCATGGCGGTCTTTGCGATCTCGCTGGAGCCGGTTCGATTCCATGATTTCGCGACCTTGTTTCTGCGATCAGCTCGATTGCACCAATGCGCTTTTCCTCGACGGATCGATCTCCAGTCTGTTCGCGCCGGTGCTGGCGCGTTACGATAATACCCATCCGATGGGTCCGATCATCGCCGTGACACGCAAAATGCCCGGGTCGTAAAAATAATTCTGATCCGGCCCAAGGATCGGCCAAGGCCGAACGTCTCAGTGTCAGGTGCAGCAAATCCAGGCGGTTGATTTGGACGAGGATCTTATCGAAAGGGCGCAGAAGGGTGATCGCAACGCCTTCGGCCTGCTCGTGGAACGGCATTATGATTTCGTCCATGCCGTTGCCTGGCGCTGGTCCGGCAATGTCGGTGATGCCGAGGATATCGCCCAAACGGTGTGCCTGAAGCTCGGGCAGGCGATCAGGGCCTTTCGGGGAGCTAGCCGCTTTCGCACCTGGCTTTACACGCTCACCTTGAATGCCGCGCGCGATCACCAGCGAAGCCAGTCGCGCGGAAAGGCGTAATGCCGCGAATTTCCTGGCTGACCCGACCAGTGCCGCGGCGAACGACAATAACGATCAGGCCGAGGCACTCTGGGATGCCGTCCGGCAATTGCCCGACAAACAGGGCGACGCGGTTCTGCTTGTTTATGGCGAGGGTTTGTCGCACGTGGCAGCGGCCGACATCATGGGATGTTCGGAGGCCACGGTATCCTGGCATGTGCATGAAGCCCGCAAGCGTTTGAAAATCCTGCTCGGCAGGGAGACGATGTGATGAACGACGATCTGAACAAACTTGGCCGCCTGACCCCGCCGGTACCTTCGCCGGATGCGCGTCGCTCGCTGTCGCTGGCGATGCAGGCCTTCGACGAAAATAATTCGGAGGCTCCCCAAGGAACCGCCGGCACCCGGCGTCAAAGCTCCATATTCAACAGGCTATGGAGCCCCGTCATGAACAGAAAATTTCTCGCAGGTTCGGCACTCGCCACGCTCTTGGTCGTGCCCGTCGCCGCTTTTCTCACGCTGGAACTGACGCAACAGGGCTTGCCGGTGGACACGGGCGAGCAGAGGGGGGTGGTGACGGGAGAAAGCAACGGGGAAGGTGGAGACGGGTTTAAGGCCCCGGACGATTGAAAAGCGCCATGGAAGTCCAGAGACTTCGTGAAGAGGCCGCCGCACAAAGCTCTGCGGACGCTCTTCCCAAGCCTTCGCCAAGACAGAGTGTGACTGCTCAGAGAAAAATGTCGAATTTTTCTGCCGATGAGTCCGCCTCACTTCTGAATAAACAGGATCAGCAAGGTGCGGGTCAAAAATCTTTTGGGGCGGCAAAACGTACTGCGCCAATCCCATCCTCCGAGCCGGCGGATGGTGGCGTTGCTGACGCTGAAGCCGGGCTATCGCGACAAGCGCAAGGGCAGGTCATGCCAGTGCCGTTCGCTGTGGGCGAGGCACCGGTGATGGAGCTTTATTCTGAGCCTCAAATGGCCCAACCGCAAGAAAGTCGCGACCGCTTCACCTCAATCGACACCAATCCGGTCAAATCCGTCGCCACCGATCCGGTCTCTACGTTCGCGGCCGATGTCGACACCGCGTCCTATTCCTTCGTGCGCAAGTCGCTGATGGCCGGGCAGATGCCGGAGCGCGACAGCGTGCGCGTCGAGGAGATGATCAACTACTTCCCCTATGACTGGCCGGGTCCGGACAGCAAGGACGCGCCGTTCAAGGCGACGGTCACCGTTGTGCCGACACCGTGGAATGCCAATACGCGGCTGATGCATGTGGGGATCAAGGGCTATGACGTTGCGCCGTCAACCGCGCCGCGTGCCAATCTGGTGTTCCTGATCGATGTCTCCGGTTCCATGGACGAGCCGGACAAGCTGCCGCTCCTGAAAAGCGCCTTCCGTCTTCTGGTAGAAAAACTGAAACCCGAAGATACCGTTTCGATCGTCACTTATGCCGGCAATGCCGGGACGGTGCTGGAGCCGACAACCATCAAGGACAAGGCCAAAATCCTATCTGCGATCGATACGCTGCAGCCGGGCGGCTCGACGGCGGGGGCGCAAGGGCTGGAGGCGGCTTACAATCTGGCTGAGCGGGCCTTCGTCAAGGGTGGCGTCAACCGGGTCATGCTGGCCACCGATGGTGATTTCAATGTCGGGCCGTCGAGCGACGAGGAGTTGAAGGCGACGATCGAGGCCAAGCGCAAGAGCGGCATCTTCCTGTCCGTGCTCGGTTTTGGCCGCGGCAATTACAACGACGCATTGATGCAGACACTGGCGCAGAACGGCAACGGCACGGCCGCCTATATCGACACGCTGGCCGAAGCACAAAAATCGCTGATCGAGGAGGCGGGCTCGTCGCTTTTCCCCGGATTGCCAAGGATGTGAAATTCCAGGTGGAGTTCAATCCACAGCAAATCGCCGAATACCGGCTGATCGGCTACGAGACCCGAGCATTGAAGCGCGAGGATTTCAACAATGACAAGGTGGATGCCGGCGACATCGGTTCCAGGCACCGCGTTACCGCAATCTACGAGATCACGTCCAAGGGAAGCCCGGCGGTTCTCAACGACAACCTGCGTTATGGTGCAGCACCGGCAGAGCAGGCCGGCGCCCAACCATCCGGTGAATTGGCCTATCTTAAAATCCGTTACAAGCAGCCGGATAGTGATGCGAGCAAACTGATCACGACGCCGGTGACGCAAGCCAATGTCGTACCGGCGTTGGAACAGGCGAGGCAGGATATCCGCTTTTCCGTTGCGGTCGCGGCTTTTGGCCAGAAACTGCGGGGCACGGATGCGGTGTCTGCCTATCCCTACGGTTCGATCCTGGATCGGCGTCCGGCGCGAAGGGCGAGGATACCTATGGCTACCGGGCGGAATTCCTCAACCTCGTTCGGCTCGCCAAAAGCCTTGGCGCCGAATAACCAACAGCTCTAGACACTACCCACGACGCTCTGCGTAGTAGAAACGCAGGGCGTTGTGGCGTGATTTGCGGTGATGTGGCAGGGCTCGGCGCACTCAGGCTTTCGGATAGGCCTTTTCCAGCCCACCGGAGCGGACGAGGCCGGTTCGGAATGCCTGATAAGCGGCATGTTGACTGGATTTGGCCGCTTCCATCAGCCGGATCTGCAGCCGGGCAGGGGCGTTTGAGCCAAGCCATTCGCCGAGCTTTTCGAGCTTGAGGGAGTTCAGCAATTTTGCCGTGGAGGCAAGGTCGAGCTGGCGGTACAGGCCTTCAATCAGGTTTTCATCCTGCGCCGCGTTTTCCAACAACAGCAACAGGTGGGATTGCTCGCTATCGCCAAGCGCTGCCAGCTTTTCAGCAATGGAATCGTGGGCGGGAAACGGGGCGGGTGTACCATTCATCTCTGGGCTTTCTTTATTTCACGATGGGTCAATTCGGCGGGAGGTTATCGGCCGAGGCTGGGGCAAAACTGGATTCCGCTGCATTCGGCGCAAGGCTGGCACAGCCTTGTTGATGCTATTGGAAAAGTACGAACGTGATAGTCGGCTGATGTTGCTGGATTGGCGTTCGGGCGTTTTTCGAATGGTGACCCGTATGACCCTGCTTTCGATCTGCATGCCTAGCAACCGGCCGTGGGCGAAGTCACGCGGTTCCGATCGAGAGCGCGCTGGCCTATGCCGAGAAAACCGGTGCGCGGCTGATTGTGTCCGACAATTCCCGTGATCCGGAAAAACGCGCGCACCTTCAAAGCCGGTCATCCAATCTGCTTTACCATTCTTCGCCGAGCGAAGACGCCTCCGGCAATTGGATGGAAGCCCTGTCATTGGCCGATACGCCGTTCCTGCTGCCGATGGGCGACGACGATCAGATCCATTTCAACGAAGGCGAAACGCCCGTCGATCTTTCCTCGTTACCGGACGATGTGGTCGGTGTTCGACCGCAAACGCAGATCTGGACGGCGGAGGCCGGGGTCTGCCAGACGGAATGCTATTCGATCGATGCGGCGTCGCCGGGCGATCGGTTACAGGAATTCGCCCGCAAGGTGATGGGCAATAACAGCATGTTTTACAGCATATATCGCACCAACGTCTTCATGCCGTTGTTGCGGTTCTTCACGCAGACCCATCCGACCAATGGTGGTTATTGCGACTGGAGCCTGTCTTTCGCGTTGATCACCGCCGGCAGAATGATCCATGATCCGTCGCTGATCTACCGTTACGATCTTGGCATCTGGGCAACGGAGAGTGGGATCGCGGCTGCTAACAGCAATCTCTATGAGAAGGCAGGGCTTCCGGCGGACAGTGAAAAATACGCCGCCCTTTTCCGTTTTCTGGACGTTCACGTTTTGCGCTTCGCAGCTCGCTGCGATTGGCTCCAGCGGAATGCGGGGACGTGCTGTTGATGAATGGCCGGCTCGCCATGGCGGAATTTCTGCAGAGCGTCCGGACCAATGCTGCAGATTATGACGAAGTGGTGGTCTATCTCGCCGATCTCATCGAACAGGAGCGGGATATTCAGGCGATCTTCCATCTTGCACTGCTGATGACGGATTGCATCAAGCCTGGTCTCAAGGATGGTTACATCCGCTTTTTCCAGGCTGCTGCCGCAGCCTGAAACAGGCAGGGGCTGGAACACGAAGGGCCTGAAAATCTGCTGATCTCCAGGCCCTGCCGTCTTGATGAATGGGTTCTGCTCAGCCGCGGCGGCGGCTGCCGCGCTCGCGGGCCGGTGCGGCCGGGCCTTCATTGGCGGTCTTGTTGCGCATCGGGCCGATGCGTTCGACGATGGCTTCGACGGTCGGGCGTTCGCCCGGCACATAGGTGTCGAGCGCTACCCGCATTGCGGCCAGATGTTCGCAGGACGTACCGCAGCAGCCACCGATGATTTTAGCTCCGGCATCGCGGGCAAGGCGTGCATAGTCGGCCATCAGCGGTGGGGTGCCCGAATAATAGATTTCCGAACCACGGAATTCAGGAATGCCGCAATTGCCCTTGACGATGATGTTTGCCGCCGGATTGGCGTCCGTCATGTCGAGCAGTGACGAGAGGATGTCGGAAGCGCCGACGCCGCAATTGGCGCCGGTTGCGACCGGGCCTTCGCCGATGTCCTGCGCGACCGCAAACATATCCTTCGGATGCAGGCCCATCATCGTCTTGCCGGCCGTGTCGAACGAGCCGGTATAGACGTAAGGCAGCCCGACCTTGACCGCGGCTTCAGCCGCTGCGCGGATTTCGTCAGGGGCGGACATCGTCTCGATCCAGGCAACTTCCGCGCCGCCGGCCTTCAGGCCCTCGATCTGTCTGACAAATGCCTCTACTGCATCCTCATAGCTCATGGCACCGAGCGGGATCAGCAGCTCGCCGGTCGGACCGACCGAGCCGGCCGTGATCACCTTGCGCGGTGCCTTGTCGGCAACGGCGCGGGCGATTTCAGCGGCGCGTTTGTTGAGGTCGAAAACGCGGTCCTGTGCCTGGTGCAGTTTCAGGCGATGGCGCGTGCCACCGAACGAGTTGGTCAGGATGATGTCGGCACCGGCATCGACGAAGTCCTGGTGCAGCTTGGTGATATTTTCCGGCTTGGCCTCGTTCCAGAGCTCCGGCGCTTCGCCAGCCTCCAGGCCCATGGAAAACAGCGACGTGCCCGTCGCTCCATCGGCGAGAAGCACGCCCTTTTCGGCAAGCAGGTCAGAAAGTGGATTGGCGTGCACGGTCATCGGAGATCCTGATTTTATCGGGTTTTGCAATCATATAAAGATATCCTTATATGATTGCAATGGTGCACAGGCGAGAAGGGTGGGCTCAATCCGCGTTACGGCGCAGATTGCAGCGTGCGGCCATATCGAGCCCAAAAACCGCCAGCGCCAGAAGCATCCATTGCGGATCGGCGCGATTCAATATGAAGGACTCAAGCATGCCGTTATAGGTCATGAAGACGATGACCATCAGGCAGAACTCCGAAAAGTTGCGGCTTCCGGCGCCGGGCGGCCCGAATGTAGTCGATGAGCGGCTTTACGAAGAGAAGCAGGACGATCACAGCGCCGCCGGGAATGCCGAACGTCAGCAGCGCGTCGAGGAAAGTATTGTGAGCCGATACGATCCCGCGCACATCCCAATCCGCTTCGAAATTGGCTTCCATGCCGCGAATGACTGGCGACTGCCAAAAGCTGGCATAACCATGGCCGAACCAGGGATGCGCGGCGATGCTCTCCGATGCAAACTGCCAGATCGCATCGTGGCCCGTGAACGTCGGATCATCTAGCACGGCTGCGGTCATTGCAAGGAAGCTGGGGGAGTAGATTGTCCCGACGGTGAGGCAGGCGACGAGCGCCGCGAAACACAGGTGTACGATGACAATTGCGCTGGAACTGCGGATGGCACTGCCGCAAAAGACGATGCCGATCGCCAGCGGCAGGAAGCCGATCGTTGTCTTCGAACCAGTATGAAGAACGAAAATAACCGCTAGAAGCGTGATGGCCCACCCGCGCATGCAGGCACCGGCTCGAATGCAGTAGATGCCGAACATGGCGAGTACCGAAAAAAACCGGCGCCGACACGTTCTTGTGCGAGAGATGGCCGCGCCAATAGCCGGCGTGCCAAGACTCCAAGGTGGAAGCCTGATGGATTGCCCTTTCGGGCAGCAGCACGAGGGCGGCGTAATTGATGACGAGCAATAGCAGCACCGCGTTTGCGCAGGCCTCGACAAAGTCCTTTCGCTGCGCGGCAAGACCAGCACGCCGGCAACGATCAGCATTGCAACGAGACTGAGCGTCACGCCGCGCGCCGAGGCGGTCGGGTCATAGGACTGCATGCACGAGACATAGGCGATGGCAAAAACGATCAGCCAACTGGGCGAGATCAGCTGCAACAATGTACGGGGAGCAACGGAGGCCAGCATGAAAAAGTGAACAGTCCACCCAGCCCGAGATAGCCGATCTGGTTGACGACATTCGCCGTGCTTCCAGCCTCGCCCTCGGAGGCAAAATCTCCCATGAAGGGATTGAGGGTGAAGATCATGATGAATAAGCCGAAGCCCGACAGCAATGTCAGTTGCAGCCCGCATCATCGTCGAGACCCCTTCGGGCGCCGGCTGCGGTATGATTATTCTGGCGTCTGCGTTGCGCAAGGCGGTTGTCCGTGACTGGCGGCAAAGACGATGGCGACCGTCGCCACTCATCTACCCTCTGGCACCACCGGTGCCCGGCAGCGAAACGTGCGCCTGAGAGCGGTCTTGGGCTGCCTCATCGCACAGTGCCTTCACATGGTTAAATGCCGGTAAAGATTGCTTCGCCGGCGGGTTCAGCGTTGAAGCCGGTACCGATCCGGCCTGTCAAAAATCGTTTACCTATCTGCCGGATTTCTGCCGCTGCCGTGGTCCGGTTAACGCAGAATTTCGCACCATCGCATAACGGTCACTCCGTCATTTGTTGGTGCGCGCTATGACGTGCACCTTTTGCGTATTGGGCGCGCCACCGTTCTCAGCGGGCAACAGTCTTCCCGAATTGGTCAGCAGCCTCCTGCTTCTGAGCGGGATCGGTATGGACGTATGCCTGGCCTGGAACAGCCCCAGCTGGAGCAGTTCGGCGGAGGTTTGGAGCTATCTTCTGTTCGGTTTCGCCGTCCTGTTGCTCGGCCGGCGCCACTGGATTGTCTTCATCCCGGTGATTGCGGCCGGGATGGCTGCCATCTACGCCTGGTCGCCGGACCATATCGACACGACATGGCATCTCGGATTTGTGCGTTGTCTCTACGGTTTCTCGTGGGTCGCCCGCCATTTGGGTGCGCCTGCGCCACGTGTCACATCACTTGCTGCAACATTGGTCGAGTTTCTTGCGCTCGGTGCCATTCTTGGGTTTGTCACCCTTGCCGGCAAAGGGCCGATGAACATTCTCGCGCCGTGGGTCTTTGTGCTTGCCATCTGCGTGTTCAGCTATGAAGGCGGCGCGCTCAGCCGCATTCTCAATCGTCGGATTTTCCTGTGGTTGGGGACGCTGTCCTACGGAATCTACGTGGTGCACATTTTCGTCCAAGCCCGCATGATCAACGCCGGCAGCGTCATCGAAAAGCTGATCGGGCAGCCGTTCGTCGGCTCTTTCTCAATCGCACAGCAGGAGTTCTTCGGGTTCGGTGTTCGAGGTGCAGTTTTCGGCACGATCATGACCCTGGTGATGATCATTCTCGTCGTGGTGACAGCACTTCTAGCGCATTTCGCGATTGAAAGGCCCGGTGTCCGCCTGTCGAAGGCGCTTGCGGACAGGCTGGCGCGCGAGCCCTGCAACAAGGGGGCGGGACAGGCCGGTTTATCCGCCCTGTCCTCCTGAGGCAGGCAGCCTTCAGGCTGCCTGCAGCTGGTGGCTGATCGGCGTCACCATGGCAGAAATGATCGTGCCGAGATCGATCGAGCCGACCGGCTTGCCATTGGCATCGACGACATGGGCAACGTTCTGGTTGGCGACCGTCATCATCCGGGCCGCACTTTCAAGCACGGTTCCAATCGTGACGGGCACGCCTTCCGGGTTGCCGGACAGCGGTTTCATGATCGTTTCGACATTGATGACACGACCGCGGTTCACTTCCTTGACGAACGCTGTGATGTACTCGTCGGCCGGTTTGAGCACGATGTCCTGGCCCGTGCCCTGCTGGATCACCTTGCCGTCGCGCAGGATGGCGATCTTGTCGCCGAGCCGGAGCGCTTCGTCGAGATCGTGAGTGATGAACACCACGGTCTTCTTCAGCTCCTTCTGCAGGTCGAGCAGAACGGTCTGCATATCGACCCGGATCAGCGGATCAAGCGCCGAATAGGCCTCGTCCATCAACAGGATGTCGGCATCGTTGGTCAGCGCCCGAGCAAGGCCCACGCGTTGCTGCATGCCGCCTGAGAGCTGGTTCGGGTAGTGGTTCTCAAAGCCCTTGAGGCCAACGCGTTCGATCCAGCCCTGCGCCCGCTTGCGGCTTTCCGCCTCCGGAACGCCCTGGATTTCCAGGCCGTAGACGGTGTTTTCGATGATCGTGCGGTGCGGCAGTAGTGCGAACTTCTGGAAGACCATGGCGGTCTTGTGGCGGCGGAATTCGCGAAGGTCGTTTTCGCTCATCTTGCAGACATCGACGCCGTCATAGAGCACTTCGCCGGCCGTCGGGTCGATCAGGCGGTTGATATGACGGATCAGCGTCGACTTGCCTGAGCCGGACAGACCCATGACCACCATGACGCCACCGGCAGGCATGGAGATGTTGATGTCCTGCAGGCCGAGCACGTGGCCGTGTTTCTCGTTGAGTTCAGTCTTGCCGAGTCCGGTCTTGACCTGGTCGACGAAATCGCGGCCGCGTGGTCCGAAGATCTTGTAGAGGTTCTTCACCTCGATTGCGTGACTAGCCATGGATCACCTCCGAGTGCTTCTGCAGCCGCTTGCCATAGGCCTGGCTGGTCCGGTCAAAAATGATGGCGATCGCCACGAGCGCGAAACCGTTGAAGAAGCCGACGGTGAAGAACTGGTTGTTGATCGCCTGCAGCACGTTGCAGGCCAAGACCGCCGACGCCGACCATCGATGCGACCACGACCATGGCCAGCGACATCATGATCGTCTGGTTGATGCCGGCCATGATGGTCGGCAGAGCCAGCGGGATCTGGACGTTCTTCAAACGCTGCCATTGGGAGGAACCAAAAGCGTCCGCGGCTTCCAGCACTTCCTTGTCCACAAGCCGGATACCGAGATTGGTCAGTCGGATCATCGGCGGCACGGCGTAGATGACGACGGCGATCAGGCCGGGAACCTTGCCGATACCGAAGATCATCACCACCGGAATGAGGTAGACGAAGCTTGGCATCGTCTGCATGACGTCCAGGATCGGGTTGATGACCGATTGCGCCCGTTCCGAGCGGGCCATCAGGATGCCGATCGGTATGCCAACCAGAATGGCGATCAGCGTACAGACCGTGACCATAGCCAGGGTCACCATCGTGTCGTTCCAAAGGCCGACGAGACCAATCAACAGCATGGACACGATCGTACCGATGGTGATCCGCATGTCGCGGCTGCCGTAGTAGACGATCGCCACCATCGCTGCGAGGATGACAATCCAGGGAGAACTGACGAAGAGGTTTTCGAGGAAGTTCAAAAAAACCTGGAGCGGCTGGACCAGGACGTCAATGGCATTGGTGTAGGTGCGCACAAGCGCTTTGAAACCTTCATCGACGCTCTTGCGGATCATGCGAATGGTCGTGTCGTCGATCGCTGGAAATTTACAAAGCAGATCCGGTAGGAAACTGCATACTGATGCCATGTTCTTCCCCTTTTGAACCGGAAATTTTATAGGCCGGCCGCGTCACAAAACAGGTCGTTGCCTGTTCTCGCACGGACTTTTCACTGGTCTCTATTGTGGACCCCGGCACCTTTTGATGCGTCATGAGGCGCGAACACTGCGAAATGTCATGTTCAGACATGACGTTGCGAAGGCTGGCTGTTCAGGCCGAGCGTCCGCGAATGGAACTGTCGCAAATTTGAATCATACCCGCTTTGTTGTTTGCGACCTGGACGGGCCTTTGCGAATTGTGCGGGGCTTTCTTCAGCTGGAAAAGGCAGCGGATCCTGATGATCCGCTGCCTTCTTCACAAAGCGTTAGAGGGCAGCCTTGACCTTCTCGGCGACGTCCGGAGCAACCCACTTCGTCCACATGTCCGGATAGGTTTCCAGGAAGTGCTTGGCCGCGTCTTCGTTGGTGCCCTGGTTCTCATCCATCCAGGCGAGAACCTTGTTGACCGTGCCATTGTCCCAGTTGCGGGCCTTGACATAGTCCATGGCGACGCCGGCCTTTCGGAGAACGCCTTGGTCACAACCGTGAAGACGTCGGAGGTCGGATAGGAGTTGACCTTCGGCGCAGCGCAGTCCGGCACCGCGGTGCACGCATCCCATTCTGCCTTTTCATGATCGACGCCGAAGCTCAGGCGGGTCATCTCGTACTTGCCGAGAATGGCCGTCGGTGCCCAGTAATAGCCGAGCCAGCCGGTCTTCTTTGCAAACGCATTGGAGATGGAGCCGTCGAGACCCGCTGCCGAACCGGTGTCGATCAGCTGGAAGCCGGCCTTGTCGGCCTCAAGAGCCTTGTAGAGGTTGGCCGAGGAAACCTGGCAGTTCCAGCCCGACGGGCAGTTGTAGACGGCAGCCTTGGATGCGTCTTCCGGTGCCGGGAAGAGTTCTGGATGCTTCAGGGCGTCCTGAACTGTCTTGATCTCAGGGTTTGCGTCGGCGAGAAATTTCGGAATCCACCAGCCTTCCACGCCGCCCTCGTTGAGGATTTTTGCGGCTTCGATCAGGCGGCCTTCCTTGACGGCGGCGTCGAGCGGCGTGCGCACGGCGTTGACCCACATTTCAGGAGCCATGTCGGGCTGGCCCTTCTCGTTCATTGACGTGAAGGTCGGCATGGTATCGCCGGTCACCAGTGTTGCGGTGCAACCATAGCCATTTTCAAGGATGAACTTGTCGACATGCGCGGCGACGCCGGCCGATGCCCAGTTCATTTCGGCAATGCTGACTTCGCCGCATTCGGCGGCTTGCGCGGAGCCGGCAAGCGCGTAGACGCCGGCGGCGAGAATGGTGGAAGCGAGGAGCTTCTTCATGTTTAAGACCTCCCAGTCTTAATGCAGCCACAAATCTTGGGTCGTTCGGGATACTGCATCTCCCGGGACCCAATTGTTCAGGTTGAAGCAGGCCGGGGGCTCTTGAGGCAAGGCCGATCTTTCATCCCTGCTGCAGCGGCGTTAGAGTTTTATTGTCTGACCGCGGAACTCTGTCGCCAGCCATCTCTCTTTTGCCGTTGTGAGCAGCGTAAGTATTCCACAGGAGAAATCAACCTCCCGGAATCGCTTTAAGCCGTTCCTGCAACTTTCTTGGGCTGCCAAAAAGGCGCGCAAGCTGTTGAATCTTAATAAGCCAGGCAAGATTTTTGTGCAAATGCGCCGGTCTTTGGCGTAAAATTAGCACTGCTTCACACAAGGGGTCCAAAGCGTGTTTTATCGCAGACAAATTGTGTTCCGTATGCGTCTTCAAATTGATTTTCATCCGGGGTGAAAAAAAGTGAAAAAAATGCGGAATTCACCTTTGGTTAAGCTCTCACTAACCATCCGGTAACACTGTCAGGCTAATTGTTTTCGTGCGGCGAGGGAAACCTGGCCGACCGGCCGGATCAGGTTTTGCGTCCCGGCCGGAGCGATTTCGGGAGTTCGCCGGATTGGCCATGCGTACCGTTGGCAGACCGCACGACTCCGAAAGGAGTGGGTGCGGTTTTCGCGTTTACAAGGTGATTTTCGCCGGTGGTTTCAAGCATAAAAAAACCGCGCCATCCGAAGAGGCGCGGTTTGAAGGGCAGTCTGGGAGAGACTGTTAGCCGACGCTGCGCGTGCGGATGAAACCGAGCGGGCCGAAGGGCGCGGACATTTCTGTGTTGCGGACGCGATTGGCTGTCGGGAACCTTCGAGTTCCAGGCGATCTGAACGAAATTGGGCTTGCTGAAGATGAACAACATCTGGGTTTGACCTTGGGTGTGGAGCGTCTTTCGCTCCGTGCTTTGATGGTGCTGATATAAGCCTGTTTTAGCGCAAAACAACGAGTATTTTTGCCACGCGATGTCGCTTTTCAGATAGTGTGGCGGCAAGGCTGCACAAGCCTTGCAGCAACCTGAAATATCGCGTGAAAAGCCAGTCGCAAAGACGGCGGAAATGCGGCGGAACAAGGCTTTTCTTGTGGTGGCTGCAATGCTAGATGAGGCGCCATGACAAAGACGATCATGCTTCAGGGAACCGGCTCGGATGTCGGAAAAACGGTACTCGTGGCGGGGCTCTGCCGTATCGCTGCCAATCGCGGCCTGAAGGTCGCGCCGTTCAAGCCGCAGAACATGTCAAACAACGCCGCGGTTTCGGAGGACGGCGGCGAAATCGGCCGGGCGCAATGGCTGCAATCGATGGCTGCGCGCATTCCATCGTCGGTCCATATGAACCCCGTTTTGCTCAAGCCCCAGTCGGAGACCGGCAGCCAGATTATCGTGCAGGGCAAAGTTATGGGGCAGGCGAAAGGGCGCGATTATCAGGCCTTGAAGCCGAAGCTGATGGGCGCCGTCATGGAAAGCTTCGAAACTGTCCGGTCTGCCGTCGATCTGGTTGTCGTCGAAGGGGCGGGATCCCCCGCTGAGATCAACCTGCGGGCTGGCGATATCGCCAATATGGGATTTGCCACCCGTGCCAATGTTCCGGTTGTGCTGGTCGGCGATATCGATCGTGGTGGCGTCATCGCCTCGCTTGTCGGTACGCACACCATTCTGTCCAGCGAAGACCGCGCCATGATCAACGGCTATATCATCAACAAGTTTCGCGGTGACGTGTCGCTGTTTGACGACGGTATTGCAGCGATCGGCGGCTTTACCGGTTGGTCCTGCTTCGGCGTCGTGCCCTGGCTGAAGAGTGCCGGTCGTCTGCCGGCCGAAGATTCCGTTGTTCTCGAAAAGCTGGCGCGAGGGACGGGCAGGGCGTTGAAGGTCGCCGTACCGGTTTTGTCGCGCATCGCCAACTTCGACGATTTCGATCCGCTGGCCGCCGAACCGGAGGTCGATCTCGTCTTCGTGCGGCCGGGTGATCGTATCCCCGCGGATGCGGGCCTCATCGTCATTCCGGGATCGAAGGCGACGATTGCCGACCTCGCCGATTTTCGCACGCAAGGATGGGACCGGGATCTGCAAGCCCATGTGCGGCGGGGCGGCCGTGTCATCGGCATTTGCGGCGGTTATCAGATGCTCGGGGACCGGGTTACCGATCCGCATGGCATCGAAGGCAATGTGGGGGAGATCCCAGGGCTTGGCCTTCTTGCTGTTGAAACGGAGATGGCGCCGGAAAAGACGGTACGCAATAGCAGCGCCCGCTCGGCGATCTACGATGTTGCGCTGGAAGGCTACGAAATTCACCTCGGCCGCACCACAGGCGCCGATTGTGCCCGGCCGGTCGTGATCATCGATGATCGGCCGGATGGGGCGGTGTCGGCAGATGGCATGGTCTGCGGAACCTACCTGCACGGACTGTTTGCCAGCGACGCTTATCGCGCAGCACTTTTGAAAAGCTTCGGCATAGAAGGCGGTGGCGAAAACTACCGGCTATCGGTCGACCGGGCGCTCGATGATGTCGCGGCAGAGCTGGAATCGGTGCTGGAACCGCGATGGCTGGACGGCCTGATGTCCTGACCGGGCTGGCCTTTCGGATCTCTCCCGACGCCTCGCGGCGCCTACGGTCCAGCTCTTCGCTATAGCGGCGCAGCGTATGGCTTTCCGTCAGCAGGCCAACGACGCGCCGCTCGATGAGGTTGTTGACCACGGCCAGCGCATCGCTTTCCGTCGTGTCGAACAAGGCGGCTGCCTGCTTGGCATTCATGTTCGGCTGCAGGAAGTCATGGGCGAGGTGGATGAAGCCGGAAAGATCCTGTCGCTCCTCCGTCTCCTCGATAGGGTTGGCATAGACCTCCGGCACTTGGATGATGCCGGCATATTTTGCGCCATCGACGACGACGACCCTTTGTGTCGATCCGAGAGGAAAGTCCCGGCGGAAATCGTCCAGCGTTGCCTGGGCGTCGATCGTACGGACATCGGTGCGCATCAGGCGGCCAACGGTGAGGTTCCTGATCCAGCCGACATCATGGGCGCTACGGATACTCTCGCCGCGCAAGTGAAAACGCCAGGTGGCGAACGAGTAGCCGAAGGTGGTTCGCACGACGAGCGACGAAGTGATCACAGCTGCGAGAACAAGGACAGTAATGGGAAAGTCGCCGGTGATCTCCAGTGCCAGGAAGGTCATGGTCAACGGCCCGCCGATGACGGCGACCGCCAGCGAGCTCATACCGACGACGGCATAGATGATCGGTGTCAGCGTTGCGTGGGCAAAGATGTATGGTGCGGAAAAGGCAAGCAGCTTGCCGAGCAGCGCACCCATGAACAGCGAGGCAAAGGACAGGCCGCCACGAAAGCCGGAGCCGATCGACACGGCAGATGCGAGCGATTTCATGAGGAACAGGCCGATCAGCATCGGGATCGCCGGCGAACTGGCGAGATTGAGATGCAGGGCGCCGTGACCGGCCGAAAGTACCTGCGGCGATATAAGGGCCAGAAGGCCGACGACGATGCCGCCGAGTGCCGGGCGCATGGGGGCTGGGATCCGCTGCGGCGGGCAAGCCCCTCGATTAGCGAGACGCCCTTCATCAAAAGGATACCCGTGCCGGCACAGAAGCAGCCGAGCAGCAGCGCCGGTAGGTAGTCGGCCGGAACGACCGCCCCGAACTGGCCGACATCGATGGTGAAATCGCCGGCATACAGCCTTCGGGCGACGAGATTGGCGATCAAGGCCGAAACGACAACGGGTGTCAGTGACACGATCGTATAGGTGCCGATGATCAGCTCGAACGCATAGAACGCGCCCGCCAGCGGAGCATTGAACGCGGCAGCAATGGCACCGGCAGCGCCACAGCCGACCAGGGTGCGCAGGTCAGAGCGGCGAAGCTGCAGGGAAATGCCGAGCTTGGAGGCAACGCCGGACGCGAGCTGCGTGTAACCGGCCTCAAGCCCGACTGAGGCACCACAGCCGTTGGAGATCAGGTTCTGGACCGCGACGATGATACTGTCGGTCAGCGACAGCCGTCCCCCATGCAAGGCGTTCGCCTCGATCGGGTCGACCATCGGCTTCTTGCGCCAGGAAGCCAGAAGGATCATCACCAGGCCGAGAATGATCCCGCCGGCGACCGGCGCGATCAGGACGGAGATTTCGCCCTGAAGATTGCTGGCGCTCAGGCGTTCGTCATCGGCGATCCCGAAAATCAGGCTGTGCAGGCGGCTGGATATGATGCTCATCGCGGTCACGGCAAGGCCCGACGTGATGCCGACCGCAATGCCGGCCACCACCAGCCCCAGTTCGCTTCGCCGCGCAAAGGCCCGCATCCGCCCGATGTCGAAGAGCAGCGAGAGATAGCCGAGCCGGCGCAGGTCGAATTTGGGTATCATCTGCAGCTTCATCGCCTGGCCATCCTGTCTCTGCGCCGTCCTAAAAGGCGTGGCATGGGAGATCAAGAGGTAGCTCGCCCATGCCGGCTCGAACCATGGCGGGGGAGATAGCGCCGCAATTGACTTGATCCACATGTGCGCCTAATCATCAGCCATTGGATGGTTCCCGATATGCCGTTGCATGTTGGGAGTAAATGGGAATGCGACGGGCCGGACCCAAGCCGGGCGTCCTTATCGCAGCCGACCCCGCGACTGTAGAACGGTCAGGGTTCGCCATCCGGGAAAGCCGATGCTTCCGGACTGCCCGCATTCGCGGCGGCGGCAAGGATCGGCCCAACCGGAAAAGCCACTGGAGTGGCATTACGATCAGCCGGGGCCGGACGCCTCTAAATCTACGAATCGTCCACCTCTTCGTGATGCCCGCCGATTGCGGTCACGCAATCTGGCGCAAAACTCCGGGAAGGCGAGGCGAACCCGTTCGTGCCTGAGGGTACGTGGCGCCGTGAGCCAGGAGACCTGCCACCTTCAAGGGCATAGTGCCCGATCCAGGGAGAGATACTCCCCGATGCCAGCACGGAGGTTGTCATGGCTTCATCATCCCGTTCCCTGAACGGTTCATCTCGCGTTACCGCGACTGCCGGTTTGCGCGGCGTAGGGATTCCCTTCCTTGCCGGCGCGCACTGAGGCCGGGATCCATTCATGACATCGTTACAGTCAGGCAGCGTGCTGGTTCTGGGTGGCGCCCGTTCCGGCAAATCCGCCTTCGCCGAGAAACTTGTCAAGGCGTCGGGTCTTAGCATGCATTACGTCGCGACCGGGAGGGCCTGGGACGGCGAGATGCAGGCAAGGATTACCGAGCATCGCGATCGCCGCGGGGCCGGATTGGCGGACCCATGAAGAACCGCTTGAACTCGCCGCCTGTCTGCAAGCGCTCGACGCACCCGATCGCATCATTCTGATCGATTGCCTGACCCTGTGGGTCACCAATCTGATGATGGAGCATCGGGATATCGCGGCCGAATTTGAAAAACTCGCGGCCTATGTGCCGCAGGCCAAGGCCCGGCTGGTCTTCGTCTCTAACGAAGTCGGGCTGGGCATCGTGCCGGAAAATCGGATGGCGCGCGACTTTCGCGACCATGCGGGCCGACTGCACCAGATCATTGCGGAGATATCCGCAGGCGTCTATTTTATCGCGGCTGGATTGCCGCTGAAAATGAAGGGTTGATCCATGACCACTGCAAAAGCCGCCCACGGCAAGATCCCTGCAACCGTCATCACCGGTTTCCTCGGCGCCGGCAAGACGACGATGATCCGCAACATCCTGCAGAATGCCGGCGGCCGCCGCATTGCGCTGATCATCAACGAATTCGGCGATCTCGGCGTCGATGGCGACGTGTTGAAGGGCTGCGGCGCCGAAGCCTGCAGCGAGGACGATATCATCGAACTGACCAATGGCTGCATCTGCTGCACCGTCGCCGACGATTTCATCCCGACGATGACCAAGTTGCTCGAGCGCGAAAATCGCCTGGATCATATCGTCATCGAGACGTCTGGCCTGGCGTTGCCGCAGCCGCTGATCGCCGCCTTCAACTGGCCGGATATCCGCACCCAGGTAACGGTCGATGGCGTCATCACCGTGGTCGACAGCGCCGCCGTCGCTGCCGGCCGCTTTGCCGACGATCACGACAAGGTCGATGCGCTGCGCGTCAACGACGACAATCTCGATCATGAGAGCCCGATCGAGGAACTGTTCGAAGACCAGCTGACCGCTGCCGACCTGATCATTCTCAACAAGACCGACCTGCCTCGATCTGACCGGCCTTGCCTTTGTCCGCAACGAGGTTGCGTCACGTACCAGCCGCAAGCCGACGATGATCGAAGCCAAGAATGGCGAGGTTTCCGCCGCCGTCCTGCTCGGCCTTGGCGTCGGCACTGAAAGCGACATCGCCAACCGCAAGTCGCATCACGAGATGGAGCACGAGGCCGGCGAGGAGCATAGCCATGACGAGTTCGACAGCTTCGTCGTCGAACTCGGCCTGATTGCCGATCCATCCGCCTTCATCGAAAAGCTGAAGCCGATCATCGCCGAGCACGACGTGCTGCGCCTGAAGGGCTTTGCCGATATTCCCGGCAAGCCGATGCGCCTGCTGATACAGGGCGTCGGTGCCCGTATCGACCAGTATTTCGACCGCTCCTGGGCTGCAGGCGAAGTGCGCTGTACCCGATTGGTCGTTATCGGCCTGCACGACATGGATGAAGCCGCTGTGTGCGCTGCCATCGCAGCGGCGGTTTGAGGGTATTTTGACCGGGCGAGACCATAACTCTTCCCCAACCTCTCCCCACAAGTGGGAGGGGTTTGCACGGTATTTGCCGCGCCTTTCGTGCTCGGTTGCGTCCTCCAGCGTTCGCTTTCTACGCGGGGCGAATCGGCTTGGCGGGAAGGTGCGGCAGTCTTGCCCCTGCCCGCTTGTGGGGAGGGGTTGGGGAGGGGACTTTTGCGTCATCCAAGGGAGGAAATGCATGCATCTCCTCCTAGCCCAAAAAGGCACGATCACGGATGGCGAGGAGGCGATCGACCTCGGTCAGTCGCCGGCCGATATCCTGTTCCTGTCCGCCGCTGATACCGAGCTTTCGTCGATTGCCGCTGCCCGTCGGTCACGCGGCGGCCAGAAGAGCCTGCGGGTCGCAAGCCTCTTGACCCTCAAACACCCGATGTCGGTCGACACCTATGTCGAGCGCACCGCGCGCCACGCCAAGCTGATCATCGTGCGGCCGCTCGGTGGCGACAGCTATTTCCACTATGTGCTGGAAGCGCTGCATGCGGCAGCCGTCACCCACAAATTCCAGATCGCCGCTCTACCCGGTTACGACAAGCCCGGATCCGGGGCTCGAACCGTTTTCGACGGTGTCCGCCGATGATCGCAACAGGATGTGGGCCTATTTCACCGAAGGCGGCGCCGACAACATGGCGCGGCTGCTGGGCTATGCCGAAGCCCTGATAGACGGTTCGGAAAAGCCCGAGCCGGCCGCTCCCTTGCTCAAAGCCGGCATCTGGTGGCCGAGCGCGGGTGTGATTGGCGTTGAGGCGTGGAAGGCGGCGGCGGGGTTTGGCGTCCAACAGGACCGGCCAACCGTCGCCCTTTGCTTCTACTGTGCACTCGTCCAAAGCGGTGAAACCAAACCGGTCGAAGCCCTGATCGTGCGCTTTCCGGCGAGGGTTTGACGGTCTTGCCGGTCTTCGTGTCCAGCCTCAAGGATGCGGTGTCGATCGGAACGTTAGAGGCCATCTTTGGCGATGTGCCGCCGGATGTGGTGCTGAACGCCACCGGGTTTGCGGTGTCCGCGCCGGGCTCGGACTGCAAGCCGACGGTGCTCGAAGTCACCGATGCGCCGGTGCTGCAGGTGATCTTTTCCGGTTCGTCACGATCAGCGTGGGAAGCCTCGGCTCAAGGCCTGATGGTGCGCGATCTGGCGATGAATGTCGCACTGCCGGAAGTCGACGGCCGCATCCTGTCGCGCGCCGTGTCGTTCAAGGCCGCCGCAGTCTACGACAACGCGGTGGAAGCAAATATCGTCGGCCATGAGCCGCTCGCCGACCGCGTCGCTTTTGTCGCCAAGCTGGCGGCCAACTGGGCAGGATTGCGCCGGGCAAAACCGAGCGAGCGCCGGATTGCCATCATCCTGGCGAACTACCCCAACCGCGACGGGCGGCTTGGCAACGGTGTCGGTCTCGATACGCCCGCCGGCACGATCGAGGTAATGAAGGCGATGGCCGCTGCCGGCTACAGGATCGACGAGATCCCTGACGGCGGCGATGCGCTGATCCGTTACCTCATGGACGGCCCGACCAATTCCGCGTGGGCGGATTGCGAAATCCATGAAACGCTTTCCTTGAGTCAATACAATGGGTTCTTCGCAACTCTTCCGGTTCAGATTCAGAATCAGGTTTCTGAGCGATGGGGCGATCCGGAGAGCGATCCGTTCTTCCGCGACGGCCGCTTTGCCCTGCCTTTGACCCGCTTTGGCGAAACGCTGGTCGGCATCCAGCCGGCGCGGGGTTACAATATCGATCCGAAGGAAACCTACCATTCGCCGGATCTCGTGCCGCCGCATGGCTATCTGGCCTTCTATGCGTACCTGCGCCGTGAATACGGCGCCCATGCCATCATCCACATGGGCAAGCACGGCAATCTCGAATGGCTGCCGGGCAAGTCGCTGGCGCTGTCGGAAACCTGCTATCCCGAAGCCGTCTTTGGCCCGATGCCACATCTCTATCCGTTCATAGTCAACGATCCCGGCGAGGGAACACAGGCCAAGCGTCGCACCAGCGCCGTCATCATCGACCACCTGACGCCGCCGCTGACTCGCGCTGAATCCTACGGCCCGCTGAAGGACCTCGAGGCACTGGTCGACGAATATTATGATGCCGCCGGCGGCGACCCGCGCCGTCTGCGGTTGCTGAGCAAGCAGATCCTCGAACTCGTCCATGACATCGGCCTCGACCACGATGCCGGTATCGGAACGTACCGACGCCGAGGACAAGGCACTCGAAAAGCTCGATGCCTATCTCTGCGATCTCAAGGAACTGCAAATCCACGATGGCCTGCATATTTTTGGCGTCGCACCGGAAGGCCGGTTGCTGACCGATCTGACAGTGGCCTTGGCGCGTGTGCCGCGCGGGCAGAGCGAGGGCGGTGATCAAAGCCTGCAACGAGCGATAGCGGCGGACGAGGGCTTGGACTTCGATCCGCTGGATTGCACCCTCTCCGACCCTTGGCTTGGCGCGAAGCCCACCATTCTTGCTGACCTCGCCGACGTCCCTTGGCGAACAGCAGGCGACACTGTCGAGCGCATCGAGTTGCTGGCCGCCAAATTTGTTTCCGGCGACTTACCGTGCCCGCAAGACTGGACCGCCACCCGCGCCGTTCTTGACGAGGTCGAAACTCGCCTCAAGCCCTCGATCACCCGATCCGGTCCGGCGGAGATTGCCGCCCTGATGACCGGCCTCGATGGTCGCTTCGTCGCTCCCGGCCCTTCCGGCGCTCCGACGCGGGCGGCCGGATGTCTTACCGACGGGGCGCAATTTCTATTCGGTGGACAGCCGGGCCGTGCCGACGCCGGCCGCGTTCGAACTCGGCAAGAAATCGGCGGAGCTGTTGATCCGCCGCTATCTGCAGGATCACGGCGACTGGCCGACCTCTTTTGGTCTCACCGCATGGGGCACGTCGAACATGCGAACGGGCGGCGATGATATCGCCCAGGCCATGGCGCTGATCGGCACCAAGCCGGTCTGGGATATGATGTCGCGTCGCGTGACCGGCTACGAGATCGTACCGCTGGCAATGCTGGGCCGTCCGCGCGTCGATGTCACCTTGCGCATCTCCGGCTTTTTCCGCGATGCCTTTCCGGAGCAGATCGCCCTGTTCGACAATGCGGTCCGGGCCGTCGGCGCACTGGAGGAAGACGATGCTGACAATATGATCGCGGCACGGATGCGGGCGGAGACGACCCGTCTCGAGGCTGCCGGCATCGCGCCGAAGGACGCTGCACGACGTGCGTCCTACCGTGTTTTCGGTGCCAAGCCAGGCGCCTATGGCGCGGGACTGCAGGCGCTGATGGATGAAAGTGGTTGGGAGAGCCGCGCCGATCTCGCCGATGCCTATCTCACCTGGGGAAGCTATGCCTATGGTGCCGGCGAAGACGGCAAGGCCGAGCGCGGGCTCCTTGAAGCGCGGCTGAAGACCGTCGAGGCCGTTGTCCAGAACCAGGACAATCGCGAGCACGACCTGCTCGACAGCGACGACTATTACCAGTTCGAGGGCGGTATGAGCCTGGCCGTCGAGCAGGTGGCTGGCACGCGCCCGACGATCTATCACAACGACCACTCCCGCCCGGAAAAGCCGGTGATCCGTTCGCTGGAGGAAGAGATCGGCCGGGTGGTGCGCGGCCGCGTCGTCAATCCGAAATGGATCGATGGCGTCATGCGCCATGGCTACAAGGGCGCCTTCGAGATTGCCGCGACGGTCGATTACATGTTTGCCTTTGCTGCCACGACCGGCGCCGTGCGCAGCCATCATTTCGAGGCCGTCTACCAGGCCTATGTGATGGATGAGCGCGTCCGCAGGTTCATGGAGGAGAAGAACCCTGAATGCGCTGCGCAGAAATGACCGACAAGCTGATGGAGGCCATCGATCGGGGCCTCTGGTCGCCGCGCTCCAACTCGGCCCGGTTCGAACTGCAGGGACTGTCGACGGCGGCGGAATAGCGGCGTTTGCCGTTCGAAAACAAACGAATTCGGAGAGGACACACCATGAGTGACGACGACGTACAAGCAACCGAGACCGGCCCAGTCCACGATGAGGCGCGCCATGCCATGAAGATGGCGAAGAAGAAAACCGCTCGCGAAAAGATCATGGCGACGAAGACCGACCAGAAGGGATTGATCATCGTCAATACCGGCAAGGGCAAGGGCAAGTCGACGGCCGGTTTTGGCATGATCTTCCGCCATATCGCCCATGGTATGCCGTCAGCCGTCGTCCAGTTCATCAAGGGCGCTTGGGAAACTGGTGAGCGCGATCTGATCGAAAAACACTTCGGCGATGTCTGCCAGTTCTATACACTCGGTGAAGGCTTTACCTGGGAAACGCAGGACCGTTCGCGCTGACATCGCCATGGCCGAAAAGGCTTGGGAGAAGGCCAAGGAGCTGATCCGAGACGAGCGCAATTCCATGGTTCTGCTCGACGAAATCAACATCGCGTTGCGTTACGACTATATCGATGTCGCTGAGGTGGTGCGGTTCCTGAAGGAAGAGAAACCGCACATGACCCATGTGGTGCTGACCGGCCGCAATGCCAAGGAAGAGTTGATCGAAGCAGCCGATCTCGTCACCGAGATGGAACTGATCAAACATCCGTTCCGCTCCGGCATCAAGGCGCAGGTCGGCGTCGAGTTCTGATCGGCTCTGCTTCTACCAGCCAATCCAGATCCGGACCGGATGGCCCGGATCTGCCAGAAGCTTGATCGCCAGCGATGCAGGTGATGACCAAGAGTGGCTTGATGATCTTTGCGCCGTTCTTCATGGCAGAAACGGGAGCCGATCTGTGCCCCGGCAAACTGGCCCACGCCCATCAGCAGGCCGACCTTCCACAGAATCACGCCATAGAATGCAAAGACGATGAAGCCGCCGATATTCGAGCCGAAATTCAGGAATTTGGTGTGCGCTGTTGCCTTCAAGACGCCGAAGCCGGCCAGCGTGACGAAACCCAGCATGAAGAAGGAGCCCGTGCCGGGGCCGAAGACGCCGTCGTAGAATCCGATCAGCGGAACGAAGATGAGGCCAAAGAGAAAAGGCGTCATCCGGCGCGTCTGGTCTACGTCGCTGATGTTCGGCTTGAGGCCGAAATAGAGAGCGATGGCGATCAGGAAAAACGGCAGCACCGCTTTGAGAACGTCTCCGGGAACGATCGTCGCCAGCGCCGCACCAAGCCCACCGCCAATCATGGCAAGCGCCGCCATCGGCAATTGTTCCACAATGTTCACATGGCCGCGCTGCGCATAGGCGATGCTGGCGGAGCCTGATCCGAACAGCGACTGCAGCTTGTTGGTGCCGAGCGTTTCTGAGCGGCGGAATGCCGGCGATCAGCATCGTGGGTATGGTGATCATGCCGCCGCCACCGGCGATGGAATCGATGAAACCGGCTAAAAATGCGGCGGCGAACAGGAAGGCGAGGAGATGGGGAGCAAGATCGTGCACGGGGAGACTCAGACAGCCAGAACGGATGGGAATTCAACCACTGTTTGTCAGAGGTTTGCCGGAAATGCAAAGGAAGCAAAAAGGACCGTGCTAGTCCTTTCTGAAACCGCGCCGGGTTTATTCCCTATTTGAAGTGAGCCTGGGTCAGCACGTAGCTGTCGCGACGGTCGCGCGCATACGCCTTGCGGGCGATGTCATTCACCGAACTGCGCGCCGCATCGAAGGCCGCAAGGCAGTCGGCTTCGCTCGGAGCGCGCGAGACGATCCTCGGGAGGGCACCGATTTCAACGAAGAATTTGACCTCGAACATGCCGTCATGGCCGAGAAAGCGGACGCGTCTCGCGGTTTCGTCATAACTGCGGCTGGTGTTCGGAAACGTCAATGCCATGAAGAGATATGCCTTAAATTATTGAAATGCGTATCGTATTCGATGTCAAATCCTCCGCCTCTTTTCACAGGAGGCGGTTGTCTTCGACGGTGCGAAGCATGCGGCGCAGCTGTCCGTCGCTATCCGGCTTCTTGATTGTCTTGATCACAACTTCAGCCGCGGTGCGCGCCGGTTTAGGCGCCGTCGCGGCAAGGACCTTGATCAGGGCGGGTTTTCTCTTGAAAAACATCATGGGCAGTCCTCCTGCACCGGGTCGGCGGCAGGCCGCGAACGATCGATGCTGTTTTGCTAAATGCCCGCGCGCCGAACGCACAAAATCCTGTGGCTCGTGACGTCACTCATGTTGATTTGGTATCGCGGTGACAAGGAGCGGGTGTGCTCGCCATCGTCAGAAATATTCCAAGGCGGAATGCAATGCCGGAAGCATATGTGTCTTTTCTTAGACACCTTCGCCTGTCGTGGGCGTCAAATGAGGTTTAAGTGAGATCACGCTGCGGATCGGCGCGGATGATCTCCCGAAGTGCTGTAATCATCTGTATGACGCGGGCTGCGGCGCGAATGGCGCAATCCGGTTTGACCGGCCGGTTGGCCTCCGGTAAACAGGAGGGACGTGCGACGGTGCCCATCACGGTGGGCTGAAAGAGCGTCCGGTGCGGCCGACCCAGTCAGGGGGCTTCATCCGGTGCTGTCCAGACCGCTTCGAAGCCTTTGGCTGTCGAAGGCCCCGGCGCATAGTGATCATGCGGCTCGGGAGGCCCGTTTTTGTGATACATCTGGATACCCACGATCAGGTAGGTGGCATGCCGCTCGTTCTTGGCCTTGGCTGCGAGCGCGGCACGCCGAGCGACGAGGTGATCCTGCTCGCCGAGCAGGCGCTGGCCGCCGCCGAACTCGACCGCCACGCGCTTACCGGTATTGCCTCCCTCGAAAGCCGCGCGACTGAGCCGGCGATGATTGCAGCGGCCAAACATTTTTCCGTTCCCTTCATGGTTTTCGATGTCGGCACGCTGGAGGCGCAATCTTCACGGCTGGAAAACCCATCGGATATCGTCTTTGCCTTGACCGGTTGCCATGGCGTGGCGGAAGCGGCGGCACTCGCAGCGGCGGGCAAGGCAAGCGCGCTGATCGTTCCGAAGATCAAGTCGGCCCATGCGACCGCGGCTATTGCCTGTGGGGTATTTGTCGAATCAAGTCAGCGTGTTGTCGCCGGACGCTGGCAAGATGAATCCGCATCTTCACATCTGGAATCAGGGCGCGGCGTGTCCGGGATTGCGGGAGCTGCGCCATGACCGACGCTTTGTTTTCCGGCCTGCCCGAACTGGCGCCGGGTTCGGTCTGGCTCGTTGGCGCCGGTCCCGGCGATCCCGGCTTGCTGACCCTGCATGCCGCCAACGCTGCGCCAGGCCGATGTCATCGTCCATGATGCACTGGTCAACGCCGATTGCCTGAGCCTGGCAAAGCCCGGCGCCGTCCTGGAATTTGCCGGCAAACGCGGCGGCAAACCGTCGCCGAAACAGCGCGACATTTCCCTGCGGCTGGTCGAGTTGGCGCGCCAAGGCAAGCGCGTGCTGCGGCTGAAGGGCGGCGATCCCTTCGTCTTTGGGCGGGGCGGTGAAGAGGCCCTGACGCTGGTCGAGCACGGCATCCCGTTCCGCATCGTGCCGGGCATTACGGCCGGCATCGGCGGGCTTGCCTATGCCGGCATTCCCGTGACCCATCACGAGGTCAATCACGCGGTGACCTTTCTGACCGGGCATGATTCCTCCGGTCTCGTTCCCGATCGCATCCATTGGGAAGGTATCGCCAAGGGCTCGCCGGTTATCGTGATGTATATGGCGATGAAACACATTGGCCAGATCGCGGCTAATCTCATGGCTGCCGGCCGTTCAGCTGACGAACCGGTCGCGTTCGTATGCAACGCCGCGACGCCCGAACAGACAGTGCTGGAAACGACCCTTGCACGGGCCGAAGCCGATGTCGTGGCGTCCGGGCTGGAGCCACCCGCCATCGTCGTCGTCGGCGAGGTGGTGCGCCTGCGCGCATCGCTCGACTGGCTAGGCGCTCTCGACGGGCGCGTTCTGACATCCGATCCGTTGTCGAGCCGGGCTTACAAGGATCCGGCATGACCGGCCTGCTCATTGCGGCGCCATCCTCCGGTTCCGGCAAGACGACGGTGACGCTCGGATTGATGCGGGCTTTGCGCAATCGCGGTATCGCTGTGGCTCCCGGAAAGGCCGGACCGGACTATATGATCCGGCCTTTCACACGGCCGCAAGCGGCAGGGCCTGCCTCAACTATGATCCCTGGGCCATGCGTCCGGATTTGCTGCGCGCCAATGCAGCCATGCAGGTTACCGAAGGCGAGGTGCTGATTATCGAGGCCATGATGGGGCTCTTCGACGGGGCGATCGATGGCACCGGCTCGCCTGCTGATCTGGCGGCAATGCTTGGATTGCCGGTTGTTCTGGTGGTCGATTGCAGCCGCATGTCGCAATCGGTTGCCGCTCTTGTGCGTGGCTATGCGTCCCATCGGAACGACGTTCATGTAGGTGGCGTCATCCTCAACAAGGTCGGCAGCGATCGTCATGAAATGATGCTGCGCAATGCACTGGGCGAAAGCGGTATGCCGGTGCTTGGTGTCTTGCGCCACAGCGACGCCTTGAAGCTGCCGGAACGCCATCTTGGCCTCGTGCAGGCCGGTGAACACGGCGAATTGGATACGTTCATTACGCGTGCCGCAGCGCAGATCGAACTGGGTTGCGATCTGGATGCACTCCTGTCTCTGGCCCGGTCGAGGCCGGTACCCCGTCCACAGGCCGATGTCCCACCGTTGAAACCGTTTGGCCAGAAAATCGCCATCGCCCGCGATATCGCCTTTGCCTTTTGCTACGAGCATCTGCTGTCCGGCTGGCAGAGCGCCGGCGCCGAACTGACATTCTTCTCACCCCTGGCCGACGAGGCGCCCGCAGACGATGCGGATGCCGTCTATCTGCCGGGCGGTTATCCCGAGCTTCACGCCGGGACCCTTGCCGATGCCGGCCGGTTCAAATCCGGCATGGCAGCCGCGCGGGATCGCGGTGTGCGCATCTTTGGTGAATGCGGCGGCTACATGGTGCTGGGCGAGGGACTTGTCGCAGCCGATGGCAAGCGCTACGGAATGCTCGGTTTCCTGCCGCTCACCACCAGTTTTGCCGAGCGCAAGCGGCATCTGGGATACCGGCGGGTCACCTCCGCTCGATGCCCGTTTTTTTGATGGTCCGCTGATGGCACATGAATTTCACTATGCCTCGATCCTGTCTGAGGGCGATGCCGACCGGCTGTTCGATACCGCAGATGCCGCAGGCACACCGCTCGGGCCTGCCGGGTTGCGGCGCGGACAGGTTGCTGGCTCCTTCATGCACATTATCGACATGGCCCGCTCCGTATGAGTGCGCCAATCGTGCATGGCGGCGGTATCACCGAGGCTGGAGCCGTATTCGGCGGCAGGCCTGAAGACTGGCTGGACCTTTCGACCGGTATCAACCCCAATCCGGTAACGCTGCCCGACATTCCGATCCAGGCCTGGCACCGTCTGCCGGATCGTCATCTGGTGGACGGCGCACGAAACGCGGCTGCCCACTATTATCGCAGCGGCGACGGGTTGCCGCTTCCTGTTCCCGGCACACAATCGGTCATCCAGCTGCTGCCGCGCCTTGCCGCGCCGGGCCGGCGCATCGCCATTTTCGGTCCGACCTATGGCGAATATGCACGGGCTTTCGTGAATGCAGGCTTCGCTGTCGATGAGATTTCTACACCCGATCAACTGACGCCCGATCATGGGTTGGCGGTTCTGGTCAATCCCAACAATCCGACGGGACGTGCATTTCTGCCGGTTGATATCGCCGGTATGGCGCAGCGCATGAAGGCCCATGGCGGATTGCTGCTTGTCGATGAAGCCTTTGGCGATACCGAGCCGCATCTCAGCGTCGCCGCGCAGGCTGCCGGTTGCGACAATCTTATCGTCTTCCGTTCCTTCGGTAAATTCTTCGGCCTGGCGGGACTGCGGCTTGGTTTCGTCATTGCAGCGGAACCTGTTCTTTCGGTGTTTCAGGAATGGCTCGGACCCTGGGCGGTTTCGGGACCGGCGCTGGTGGTGGCGACAAAGCTGATGGGCGGCGATACGCAGGCGGTTCAGTCGTTGATCATGGCGCGCAAGAGGGGTCTAGAAGCGGTCTTGCGGCAGGCTCATCTCAAGATCATCGGCGGCACCCCGCTCTTTACCCTGATCGAGCATGAACGAGCTTCAGAGCTGCACGAACACCTTTGCCGCGCTTGGATTCTGACGCGAAAATTCAGTTATGCGCCCTCTTGGCTGCGGATTGGACTTGCGCCGGATATGGCAGGCGATACACGCTTGGCGGATGCCCTGCGCGGCACGCACCTCGCCTGAACGGACCCTTCGATGTCGACCGGAATTCTGCTTGTCCTGACCGCCGCCCTCCTGTTTGACCGGATCGTCGGCGATCCCGATTGGCTGTGGCGCCGGTTGCCGCATCCGGTCGTCCTCTTCGGTGCAATGATCGGCTGGTGCGACCGGACATTCAACCGCAAGCGACTGGGTGAGGAGACCTTGCGCATCAGCGGTGTTCTGGTCATCGCGGGATTGCTATTGTGGAGCCTTCTTTGTGGCTGGGTGCTGCACCGGTTGTTCATGCAGATCGGGATTTTCGGCTGGCTGCTCGAAATAATCGTTGTCGCGATATTCCTCGCGCAAAAAAGTCTCGCCGACCACGTGTCGCGGGTGGCCACTGGCCTTCGGGCTGGCGGGCTGGAGGGCGGGCGCAGGGCAGTGTCGATGATCGTCGGGCGCGATCCGGAGACCTTGGACGAACCTGCCGTCTGCCGCGCGGCGATCGAAAGCCTGGCCGAGAACTTTTCCGACGGCGTCGTCGCTCCGGCCTTCTGGTATGCGCTGCTCGGACTGCCGGGGCTGCTGGCCTACAAGATGCTCAACACCGCCGATCGATGATTGGCCACAAGAGCCCCAAATATCTCCATTTCGGCTGGGCTTCGGCCCGCCTCGACGATATCGCCAACATCCCGGCGGCGCGGTTGTCGATCCTGCTGATCGCCGCAGGTGCCGCCATCCGCAAAGGCAGGCGGGCTGCCCTGGATGCCCTCGGTGTCGCTTTACGCGACCATGGACTGCATCGCTCTCCCAATTCAGGCTGGCCGGAAGCCGCGATGGCAGGCGCGCTCGATCTGCAACTCGCTGGCCCGAGAATCTACGCGGGTGCGCAGGTCAACGAACCGATGATCAATGGCGCGGGCCGCTCGATGGCGGCCGTGGCAGATGTCGAGGCCGGTGTTTCCATATTTTACGGCGCCTGTGCATCGCTCGTAGTCTTGGCGGTGCTGATGGCCATCTTCACCAGTATAGTTTGAAGTTGTTACTCCGATCGAAAAAAATCATCGGCGCGCGTTAACACCGAATTTTCCAATTGTCTTAAACGTCTATCATTGCAAAGGCTGTAAAGTCTGTGGCGTGTTGAGACACCAGTAAAAAGGTGCGTATTTTCGGAGAGGATTGTTTATGCGTAAATTCTTCGTTGCCTTTTTGGCTGTTCTGTTGATGCAATTTCATTCGCCTTCCGCCTTCGCTGCCAATCTTATTGCAAGGATCAGCCTTTCTTCTCAAACCATGACTGTGTCGCAGAATGGTTTCGTCCGGTATCGCTGGAAGGTTTCCACAGCGCGCAAGGGCTATGTGACGCCGCAGGGAAGCTGGAGCGCCAAGTGGCTGTCGAAGGACCATCGCTCGCGCAAATATGACAACGCGCCGATGCCTTTTGCGGTGTTCTTCAACGGAGGCTACGCCGTTCACGCAACCTTCGACCTCAAGCGCCTCGGTCGTCCGGCCTCGCATGGCTGCATCCGCCTGCATCCGGAAAATGCCGCCGAGTTTTTCGCTGGCCAGCCAATACGGTCTGAAGAACACCAAGATTGTCGTAACACGTTGATCTATGCGGCTTGTTCTTTCGGGCTGGTGGTAAGGCCAGCCCGAAAGCCGTGGGGTCAGTTCAAGTCGATGACGATCTTGCCGAATGCGCCGCGATCGAGATGGTCGAGCGCTGCGTTGAGGTCTTCCAGCGGGTAGCGGGCATCGATGACCGGTTTGATCCCGGTCGAATCGATCGCACGAACGAAATCCTCCAGCGACCGCCGGTGGCCGACGCTGATTCCTTGAATGACCGGTGACTTCAGGAGCAGGGGACCTGCAGGACCGGCGACCTCAGAAACCTTCGAAGACACCAATGACCGAGATTGTCCCGTGGACGGCAACGGCTCGGATTGATTGGCCGAGATTGGGGCCGCCGGCGATTTCCAGGATATGATGAGCGCCTTCGTCACCGGTGATCCTGTAGACGGCCTCGACCCAGTCCTCCTTGCTGCTGTTTATGCCGTGATCGGCACCAAGTGCCTTGGCGCGGTCCAGCTTGTCGTCACTGCGTGAGGTGACGATGACATTGGCGCCATGGGCCTTGGCGATCTGTAGTCCGAACAGGGCGACGCCGCCGGTGCCCTGGACGAGCACGGTCGATCCGGCCCTGAGCTTGCCGAGCTCAATGAGCGCGAACCATGCGGTCAGTCCGGCGACGGGCAGGGTGCTGGCCTCGGCATCGTCAAGGCTGTGCGGGGAAGCGACAAACCAGCCCTCCGGGTAGACGACATAATCGGCCAACACGCCCTGATAGGCGCCGCCAAGGGTCTTGTAGGCCGGCGTGCGGGCGTTGCCATTGTCACCAGCGTCGACCCAATCTGGCTTGAAGGTGGACATTACCCGGTCGCCGCGCATGAAACGGGTAGCGCCCGGTCCGATCGCATCGATCACGCCTGCCATGTCGGAGGCGGGTACGAAGGGAGTGGGGAGTGTCAGTCCCATGCCCGTTTCGATCACCAGTTTGTCACGATAGTTCAGCGAAACAGCCGACACCTTCACCCGGATTTCGCCGGGTCCGGGCTCAGGGATCGCCACAGTCTCAAGTTTGAGATTGTCGTGGCCGATTGCCGGCATCGACCAGCGCCTCATTGTTTCCGTCATGGTTCGTCTCCTGCCTTTGAGTTTGGTTCGAGCAATGGCGGGAAGCTAGCATTGCGTTTCATTCACCAGTGGCGATATGATTTCCGATGATTGGTTCCCATGAGGCTACAAAAGCAGATGAATGATCGCTTGAATGGTGTGTCCGTGTTTGTCGAGGCGGTTGAGGCCGACAGCTTTTCCGCGGCAGCGCAGCGGGCTGAATTTGTCACGCTCGGCGGTTGGCAAGACCATCGCCCGGTTGGAAGAACGGCTCGGTGCCCGGCTGTTTCACCGCACCACCCGCAGCCAGACGTTGACGGAAGATGGTCAGGCTTTTTATGAACGCTGCCTTCGGGCGCTGGAAGAGTTGCGGGCAGGAGAGGCCATGCTCGGATCGGGCCGGAAGGAAGTGGCGGGGCGGCTTCGGGTGTCGATGCCGGTGCTGTTCGGGCGCCGCTGCGTCGCGCCTATCCTGCTCAAACTTGCCGGCGAGCATCCGAAGCTGGAGCTTGATCTGAATTTTACCGACAGCCGGGTCGATATTCTCGAAGACGGGTTCGATCTTGCCATCCGCAACGGCCCGCTCGGCGAATGGCCGGGGCTGATGACGCGCCGGCTGGCGCATCAACGCATGACGGTCTGTGCGTCTCCGGATTACCTGAGCATCCACGGCACGCCAGAAACCAGGGACGAGCTACTGGGGCATCATGCGATCCTCTATGCGCGCTCTGGCCGTATCCGTTCATGGCTTTTTCCAGTCGAGGGTGGTCCGGATGACGAAATCCTGCCGCCTTCGCGCATGCGTTTCGACGATCTGGAGATGATCGCCGATGCCGGCGTCGCGGGTCTTGGGCTTGTCTGGTTGCCCTGCTGGCTCGTCCAGGACAGGCTGCGCTCCGGCAGCCTTGTCCGGTTGTTTGCCAATGAACACCGACTGTCTTTCGATTGCCATGCCGTCTGGCCGCAAACGCCGCATCTGCCGCTTCGCGTGCGGCTGGCCATCGACACTGGCGGCCGGCTTGCCAGCCGCAACAGGTCTTTGAAGGCCGCTATTCCAAGCTTGGCTTGATGTTTGGGCAACACCGTTCTGCTAAATGCAACTCTTGGGCTCAAGGCCATTGGCTTTTCAGCCGCATTTACCTATAGGTTCGCCAAAACATGTATTCTAAAGAGGTATGGGCGTGACAGCTACATTCGACAAAGTTGCCGACATCATTGCAGAAACCAGCGAGATCGATCATGAGACGATTACGCCGGAAAGCCACACTATCGACGATCTCGGCATCGACAGCCTGGACTTCCTCGACATCGTCTTTGCGATCGACAAGGAATTCGGCATCAAGATTCCCGCTCGAGCAGTGGACCCAGGAAGTCAACGAAGGCAAGGTTTCGACGGAAGAATATTTCGTCCTGAAGAACCTCTGCGCCAAGATCGACGAACTGAAGGCCGCCAAGGGCTGATGACGGTATCCTGCGTTTGACGCGGGGAACACGTGCATGAGTGATTTCAATGCCGCCTGTCGCGTGGACCGCGCTTGACAGGCGGCATTTGCGTTTTTACTTGACGGTCGCATGATCGCGACACCGGACCTGTTCCGGGCGGGGTCATGCACGGATTTGAAATCCGGTCAGGTGCTCTCAAGCGCCATGCTCCGGGCCAAGCTGGATTTGCTCCTGATGCTCCTTGAATATTTTCAGATGATTGATCGGGTCGAGACGGTCGATCTCAACGCCAAGACACTGACGGCGCGGTCTGTGGTTCCGGCCAAAAGCCCTGTTTTCGAAGGGCACTTCCCCGGTTACCCGCTGGTTCCCGGTGTTCTGTTGATCGAGACGATGGCGCAGGCCTGTGGTTTTCTGGTCCTTGCCGCCACGGATTTCGCTGCCATGCCGTTCCTGATGTCGGTCGACAGCGCCAAGATGCGCACCTTTGTCGAGCCGGAAGCCATACTCGACATCGAGGCCTTCCTCGAACATGACGGTTCCGGCTTTGCCGTCGTGAAGGCGAAAATCACCTCGCAGGGCAAGAAGGTCTGCGATGCACAGTTGAAATTGCGCACCATGCCGTTCGATCAGGTGCCGCTCGGCCCGATCGTCAAGAAGCGTGCCGAAGAAGTAGGGCTGATGGCTGCGATCGCCGCCTCGGCCAGGACGGGGAATGACGATGAGCAAGTCCGCCAATGATGTTGTGATCACCGGTGTCGGCATCGTCACCAGCCAGGGCGTCGGCACCGAGGTGCATACGGCGCTTCTGACGGCTGCAGAAACTCCGGTTGTGCGTGTCGAAACCGAGCGTTTCGCACCCTATCCGGTGCATCCGCTGCCGGAAATCGACTGGTCTCAGCAGATACCCAAGCGTGGCGACCAGCGGCAGATGGAAAACTGGCAGCGGCTGGGCGTCTTCAGTGCCGGTCTGGCGCTCGATGATGCCGGTTTCAAGGATGATCTGGACGCTTGCGGCAGCATGGATATGATCGTGGCGGCCGGCGGCGGCGAACGCGATATCAATGTCGATCGCTGATCGTCGATGAAGCCCTGAAGCGCAACGACCGCGAACAGCTGCTCAACGAGAAGCTGACGACCGAATTGCGCCTGACGCTATTTTTGGCCCAGCTTTCCAACCTGATGGCCGGCAATATCTCCATCGTCCACAAGGTCACTGGCTCTTCGCGCACGTTCATGGGCGAAGAGGGCGCCGGCATCTCGGCGATCGAAACCGCCTTTGCCCGCATCAAGGCCGGGCAGTCGACCCATACGCTGGTCGGCGGTGCGTTCTCGGCCGAACGTCTCGACATGATCCTCTTGATCGAAGCGATCCAGGGGCATGCGCTCGGCGACCATCATCCGATCTGGTCGCGCAAACCTGAAAATGGCGGCGGCATGATCACCGGTTCGGTGGGAGCGTTCCTGATGCTGGAATCAGCGCGAGCATGCAGGAAGCGCAGGGTGCCTGGATCTATGCAACGATCGATGCCGTCGGCGGAGATCGCGGCAGCCGCGAAGGGGATCGCCTTGAGCAGCGCCTGCAATACCTGACTGCCCCTGCAGCAGACGCCGATCCGTCGCGGACCGTGGTCTTTTCCGGCACGACCGGGTTTCCGGATCTCGCGGCCCGTGAAAAGACATTTCTCGATGCACAGTTCCCCAAGGCCGCGGTGCGTGCCTATGGCGGGCTTGTCGGTCATGCCCTTGAATCACAGTTCCCGCTGGGCCTGGCCTTTGCGGCTTTGTCGCTCGGAGCGGGCGCCAAGGTGCCGCCATTCGATCCGGCTGGCGAGGCTCCCATGGAAAAGCCTGCAAAGACGGCCATCGTCACAACGATCGGTCATGCACGCGGCGAAGGCATCGCCGTGCTTTCGGCAGAAGAATAAGGAGCGGTAGATATGACCAGCGCTTACAAGGATCATCTCGGCCGCCCGCTGATCGCCGTCACCGGCATGGGTGTCATTACTTCGCTCGGCCAGGGCGTCGAGGACAACTGGAAGGCGCTGACCTCGGGCGTTTCCGGCATCCACAAGATTACCCGGTTCCCGACCGAAGGCCTCTCGACCAGAATCAGCGGAACCGTCGATTTCATTGATATTCCAGCCGAAAACTCCGTGGAGCGTTCTTACGCATTCGCGCGTGAGACGACGGCGGAAGCGCTCGCACAGGCCGGCCTGTCCGGCGATTTCAACGGCCCGCTGTTCCTCGCCGCACCGCCGATCGAGCCGGAATGGAGCGCCCGTTTCTGAATTGGCCGACCGTTCGCCGCCGTCGCAGAAGCCGGGCGATGCTTATGACCGTTTCCTTGCCGCCATGCGCGACCGTTCGATCCCGTGTTCCATGAGGCGGCATTGTTCGGCGCCATTTCCGAACGCCTGTCCGACCGGTTCGGAACGCGCGGACTGCCGGTCACTCTTTCGACGGCTTGCGCATCGGGTGCGACCGCCATCCAGCTCGGTGTCGAAGCGATCCGCCAGGGCCGCACCGACCGGGCACTGACCGTCGCCACCGACGGTCTCGGTCAGCGCTGAAGCGCTGATCCGTTTCTGCGCTCCTGTCGGCTTTGTCGACCCAGAACGACCCGCCTGAGCGGGCCTCAAAACCCTTCTCCAAGGATCGTGACGGTTTCGTCATCGCCGAAGGGGCGGCGACACTGGTGCTGGAATCGCTGGAAGCAGCGGTCGCACGTGGCGCCAAAATCTACGGCATCCTGAAGGGCTGTGGCGAAAAGGCTGATTCGTTCCACCGCACGCGGTCTTCGCCAGACGGCGGCCCGGCGATTGCGACGATCCGCGCAGCCCTTGCCGATGCCGGTCTCAGCGAAGGCGACATCGGCTATATCAACGCCCATGGCACATCGACGCCTGAGAATGACAAGATGGAATATGGCGCGATGCTGTCGGTGTTCGGCGAAGCCCTGCCGTCCATTCCGGTGTCATCCAACAAGTCGATGATCGGCCACACCTTGACGGCCGCAGGCGCTGTCGAGGCGGTGTTCTCGCTGCAGACGATCCTGACCGGCACAGTGCCACCGACGATCAACTACCAGAACCCCGATCCGTCCATCGTTCTCGATGTCGTGCCGAACGTGAAGCGGGATGCGCAGGTCACTGCCGTCCTGTCGAACTCCTTCGGCTTCGGCGGCCAGAACGCCAGCCTTGTCATGGCGGCCGAACCGGCCTAATCGGACATCATATCTTTTCGAGGCAAATACGCCTCGGGCTTAAGGACTTATATCATGCGCGCTTTGCAACTGGTCGATGACCGCAAGCTGGAAATCACCGATCTTCCTGAGCCGGAAGCGCCGGGTCCGGGCGAAGTCACCCTTCGCGTCAAGGCCGTTGCGCTCAATCATATCGACGTCTGGGGCTGGCGTGGTATGGCCTTTGCCAAGCGCAAGATGCCGCTGGTGATCGGTGCTGAAGCGTCCGGCGTGGTCGATCAGATCGGCCCGGGCGTATCCAACGTCCTGCCGGGTCAGCTTGTCTCCATCTATGGTGCGCGCACCTGCGGCCTCTGCCGTCCGTGCCGCGAAGGCCGTGACAATCTCTGCGAACATGTCGGTGGCGTCCATGGGTTCCACCTCGACGGTTTTGCGCAAGAGAAGGTCAATCTGCCGGCGCGCCTGCTGGTACCTGCACCTCCGGGCGTCGATGCTGTGGCCGCAGCTGTCGCGCCGGTAACCTTCGGCACCGTCGAGCACATGCTGTTTGACAATGCCAAGCTTGAGCCTGGTGAAACGATCCTGATCCATGCCGGCGGGTCCGGTATCGGCTCGGCGGCGATCCAGCTTGCCAAGAAGATCGGCTGCACGGTCATCACCACCGTCGGTTCCGACGACAAGATCGAGAAGGCCAAGGCGCTCGGCGCCGATCACGTCATCAACTACCGCAAGGACCGTTTCGAGGGCGTCACCCGCAAGCTAACCAAGAAGAAGGGCGTCGATGTCGTCTTCGAACATGTCGGCAAGGATACCTGGGCGGCCTCGATGTTCGTCCTGAAGCGGGGTGGACGCCTGGTCACCTGCGGTTCGACCTCCGGGGTCTCCACCGAAATGAACCTGATGATGCTCTTCCAGCAGCAGCTGAAGCTGTTCGGCTCGTTCGGTTGCCGGATGGAAAACATGGCTGACGCCATGCAGAAGATGGCGCGCGGGCTCGTTCATCCGGTCATCGATACGGAAGTCGGTTTCGGCGAGATCGACAAGGCGCTGGAGCGGATGGAAACCCGCCAGGTCTTCGGCAAAATCATCCTGCGGATGGACTGAACACCGTGCGCATGCTGATTACACGATTGGTTCTGTCGGCGGAGCGGTTTCGCCAGTGGTCGATCGCCCAGTTCGTTTTTCTGCTGCTGGGTACGCTCAAGCTGTTTCCAGCCAGAGGTGCCATTGAGTTCTCCGGCGCTTCACGCTGGCTCGGGCCGAAACTGAAACACCGTCACCGGTTGACGATGACCAATCTTCGCAACGCTTTTCCGGAGAAGAGCGAAGCGGAGATTGAGGCGATCGCGCTGGAAAGCTGGAGTAGCATCGGCCGGCTCGCCGCCGAATACGTTTTTCTGGACGAACTTTTTGATTTCGATCCAGCAAACCCGAAGCCCGGCCGCATCGAGGTTTCCGGTATCCCTCTGTTCCTCGAACTGCGCGACAATCCACGCCCGTTCATCGTCTTTACCGCTCATAGCGGTAATTTGAGCTCCTGCCGGTCGCAAGCGCTGCCTTCGGGCTCGATGTAACGGTACTGTTCCGCCCGCCGAACAATCCCTATGTTGCTGAAAAAGTGTTTGATTTCCGCAAGCAGCGGATGGGCAACCTCGTTCCCTCGCATGCCGGATCGTCATTCACGCTGGCGCGCAAGCTGGAGGCCGGCGGCGCTGTCGGTGTTCTGGTTGATCAGAAGTTCCGCAAGGGGCTGATGACGAAATTCTTCGGCCACGATGTGCGCACCAATCCATTGCTGGCAAAGCTGGTGCGGCAGTTCAATTGCGAAGTTTATCCGGCCCGATCCATCCGGCTGCCGGATGGGCGTTTCCGCCTTGAACTGGAGCCGGCAATCGAGATTCCGCGCAAGCCGGACGGCGGTGTCGATGTCAATGCGACTGCACAATTGCTCAACGACAAGGTCGAGAGCTGGGTGCGTGAATATCCGGGGCAGTGGCTGTGGTATCACGACCGCTGGAACATCAAGAAACACTTGAAAGACTGAGGTTGTTGTTGCCGTTCATCGGTCTGGGCGGACGATCAGGTAGTTCGTCCTTGCCAGTAGACATGAATGAGTGAGTCTTCACTTTTTTGTGCCTACTCAGATTCTATGAGTGCCCTAGCGTCGCAAAAAAACAGCCTTTGTGGGAGGAGCAGCGGCGCAATTCAGTTCATTTTATATTAAATGCCTAAAATAAGTTCACCGGAAACGTTTCAGGTGATTTTTCGGGAGTTGAACACTACCTCTTTGGGTGTAAACTTCTGTTATTACTATAGGGCGATTGCAAGCGCTTCGGGTCCATGGAAAGGCGCTTTTCAATCGCTATAATTTTGATTGTGTTCAATTTTCCGGGGTTTTTTAGGCGGGAAAATTGAGGGAGTGGGGTGGAAATTGAAGGCACTGATCGAGCTCTTCTGGTTCAAATATTCTCAGCTGCATTATGCGGTCAAATCCGGTGATGATCTGCTGATCTCCATTCTCGATCGCGAGATCGATCCCGTTCTAACAGCAATCTACGAGGAAAAAGCCGAAACCGTTGCCGATGCGCGTCTGCAGTTCCAGTTCATCTTGGATTTGCTGAGCAAGGAAGCCGACGATATATCCAGCGTGCTGCGTCAGCGCGATGCCTTGCAAAGTCTGGCCGACCGATATTTCTCAGCGGGCAGCGATGCGGTTGTCGGAAAGCATTGGGTGCCGCCTGCTCCATCTCTTGCCGCGCTGAAGGGACGGGCCGATGAGGGCTTCCTCAACGAGGCAATTCTCGATTGCATGCCGGATCGGATTGCGGTGATCACGCCGGACTATCGCTATCTCTACACAAACCCTGTCAATGCGGCGCGCCTGGAAGAACGTCCGATGGACCTTGTTGGCCGTCATATTGTCGAGTTCGTCGGCATCCAGCGCTTTGAGCAGAGGGTCAAGCCGAACCTGGACAAGTGTTTTGCAGGCGAAATGGTGGATTATACCTTCTCCAAGGATATCGAGAATCGCACCATCGTCGTGCGCTGCCGGATGACGCCGTGCATGTCGAGCACCGGCAAGGTCATCGGCGCTATTCTCGTGCTGCAGGAAATCGCCGACCGCCGCCGGTCGATTGCGGCCTGAGGCTGAAAGGCGAGGGCGGCTTGCCCTCGCTCGTTCCCATGTCCGACGCTATTTGTCCGACCAGACGGCCAGTTCGTATCCATCCGGATCCTGGAAGTGAAAACGACTGCCGCCCGGGAACGAAAACGTTTCCACAACGATGCGGGCACCGGCCGCTTCGAGCCGCGCCTGCGTTGCTGCCAGGTCGTCGGCATAAAGGATGATCAGCGGGCCACCGGGCTTGGGGCTTCCGGTGGTCAATCCACCGGTCAGCCTGCCATCGCTGAATTCACAATAGTCCGGGCCGTATTCGGTGAATGACCAGCCGAACGCTGCGCCGTAGAACGCTTTCGAGCGGCCGATGTCGGAGACCGCGAACTCGATATTGTCGATCTGGCGATCAATGCCTTTTGTCCCATCTGTGTCTTCCTTGTTTATGCTTCCAGCAATTGCTTCAATGCGTTCAGATCCTTTTGGACCCAGCGGGCATCGGCCTCGAATTTCTCTTCGCTGAGGCCGGGCAGTTTCAACAATGTGAACATGACTTCAGCGCCTTCGCCGTTTGGAACAACGCGCACGCGTTGTGCACCACAAGGCCCGATTCCATCGTCACAAGGTGATCCATCACGCCAAGTTCGTTTGGTGGCGTGAATCGGACACGGACGCTGCCGAGTGGACCCTGCGCAACCCAGTCCTCGCCATCCGGCTCCAATCCGGTTCCAAGCCCGGATGCCCACAACGGCATATTTTCCGGGTTGGCTGCGAAACGGTACACATCGCGCCAGTTCCTTTCGATACCGATATGAATGATTCTCGCTTCCATCGCAGACACCATATTCCTCCGGTCGCACCCCTGCTGATCATTCCCGATCCCGGAGTAAAAGATTGAACAAAACGGACAATCAAGCCGTAAACTGCCGCCTGATCTCGACGGGGGAAAAGCCGCTCAGCATCTGCGCCTCGCGGCTCATATGGGCCTGATCCGCGTAGCCGGCATCGAGTGCCAACATGGACAGGGCTTCCCCTCGATCAGTCCTCAGTGACCCAAGAAGCCGCTGAAATCGCAAAGATCCGCTCCAGTGTTTTCGGTCCATAACCGAAGTGCGCAAGGCAGTGCCGACGGAACGTTCGTTCTCCATAGCCAAGCGTCCGCGAGAGATTTTCGATCATATGCGCGCCGCCACTGCTTTGTCTTGCCAGATGCTCGAATGCGCGGCGCATGTTCAGGCATGGCGGTGTCACATCAGCGGCCCTTTGCTGTAGAGCGCTTTGCAACAATGCCAGCTTTCCGGCGGCGGACGGTATTTCGCATAGCCGGTTCTGTAGCCGTTGTCCGTCGGCTCCCCATAGATAGGAAAGAGCAACTGTTTCCCCCGTGATCTCGGCCATGGATAGTTTCAGCCATCTGGCGGCAGCTCCAGGCTGAAAGCGGATGCCGATGACGGTTTCGCCTGCCTGCAAGGGCGGAAAGGCTGATGTTCTATCGGGGCCGACGACGCAAAGTCCTTGGCTTGACCATACGATATCGCTGCAGCCGTCAGGCACGACGGCAACGTGTTTGTCGAAATCTGACGGCAGGCTATAGGTCCATGTGCACCGGAAATGAGCGGCCAGTGCCACGACCGGCGACTGCTCGCGATATTTCCCGGCAGATGAGGCCAGAACCATCTCTTTTTGCCCGGTCTCCAAGGGCGGCCCTCCCTGTTTCTGCTCACTTGTGCGCGGTGTCTGAGCGCTGCACTTAAGCTTCCAAAGCCTACCCCATCGCACCGGAAAAGTATCACTTTTGACAACAATCACTTGTCGTTAATCGATTTGAATGCCAAAACTCCCTCAGCATCTGCAAGGCGTGTCCAGGCATCCGCAGCCGAACAAAATCGCCCTGCAAGTTCAATCTGGTGAAGCCGTGCGCACGCCCAGCCGGGCATTGGCAACTTCACTGTCCAACGGAGGCACATACGTGGCACAGGCAGAAATCGGCCTTATCGGTCTTGGCGTTATGGGATCGAATCTGGCGCTCAACATTGCCGAAAAGGGCAACAAGATCGCCGTCTTTAACCGCACGGTTGAAGCGACGCGGAAGTTTTATGCCGAAGCCGGCGCATTGCAGAGCCAGATCGTGCCGTGTGAGACCATCGAGGAATTCGTGGCTGCGATCCGTCCGCCACGGCCGATCATCATCATGATCAAGGCAGGCGAGCCGGTCGACCAGCAGATGGAGCTGCTCAAGCCTTATCTTGAGAAGAACGACATCATGATCGATGCCGGCAATGCCAATTTCACTGACACGATGCGCCGCTTCGACAATCTCAAGGATAGCGGCCTGACCTTTATCGGCATGGGCGTTTCCGGTGGCGAAGAGGGAGCGCGTCACGGCCCGTCCATCATGGTCGGCGGCAAAGAAGAATCCTGGAAGCGCGTCGAGAAGGTGCTGACCTCGATTGCTGCGAAATACAATGAAGACCCTTGCGTTGCCTGGCTTGGCGAGAACGGCGCGGGTCACTTCGTCAAGACCATCCACAACGGCATCGAATATGCCGACATGCAGATGATTGCCGAAATTTACGGAATCCTGCGCGATGGCCTGAAGATGAGCGCCACCGAAATCGGCGAAGTTTTTGGCGAATGGAACAAGGGTCGCCTGAATTCCTACCTGATCGAAATCACCGAGAAGGTGCTGAAGGCTGCCGACCCGATCACCGGCAAGCCGATTGTCGATCTCATCCTCGACAAGGCCGGCCAGAAGGGCACTGGCAAATGGTCGGTGATCGAGGCTCAGAACATGGGTATCCCGGCGACCGCCATCGAGGCGGCTGTCGCTGCCCGCAGCATCTCGTCGGTCAAGGGCGAACGCGAAGCGGCTGAAAAGGTGCTCGGCCTGCCGAATGTCGGCGAATTCAGGATTGCCGATAAGGCCGCCTTCCTCAGGGATCTCGAAACGCGCTTCTGGCCGCCAAGATCGGCGCGTATGCGCAAGGCTTTGCAGTCATGGCGGAAGCCTCGCGCGAGTTCGGCTGGGATCTGCCGATGCCGACGATCGCCAAGATCTGGCGTGCCGGCTGCATCATCCGCTCGGCCTTCCTCGACGAAATCACCACGGCCTTCACCAAGGATCCGAATGTCGCCAATCTGATCGTCACACCGGCCTTCTCCGGCATGGTCAAGGAAACTGATGGCGCGCTTCGCCGGGTTGTTTCCGCGGCCGTCCTCGGTGGCCTGCCGGTTCCGGCGCTTGCATCGGCACTCGGCTATTTCTGACAGCTACCGTCGCGGCCGCGGCACGGCCAATGTCATCCAGGCGCAGCGCGACTTCTTTGGTGCCCACGGCTTCGACCGGACCGACGGCGCCGATTCCCATCACGGCCCGTGGGGCAGTGGCCTGAACGCCTGATTGTCCCATAAGCAAAGTGACAAAACTGAGAACGGCCGCTGTTGATCAGCGGCCGTTCTGTATTTCCGTATCAAACTCCGAAACGGATCAGTTCTGAAGAACTGGGAAACTCAAGGTCTGCAATTCGGTTGCAGGCTGGCCCTCGATGCGGGCGATCACCGCCTTTGCCAATTCGCGTCCGGCCAGTCTGAAATCTTCCCTCAGCGTGATGACTTCAGGCCTCAGCCACTGCAGGAAATCGTTCGACTGCTTTGAGACCATGTCGATGTCACGTGCGAGTTTCAGTCCCGCCGCCTCAATGCCGGCCACGAGTGCCACGGCGCCACCGCCGCTGCCCGAGATCACACCATCGGCGGGGTCCGGCCCGCGCATCGCTTCTTCACAGGCAGCGCGGATATCCGCCAGGCTATTGTCGAGGTCGACGGTGTTGAACGGAACCGAAGTCGCGCCGAAGTCTCTTAGACCGCGCTCGAAACCGGTCCGCATGTGCATGTGATAACTGAGCGACGGCGGTGGATGCAGCAGCATGATCCGGCGTCGGCCACGCTCCACCAGCATGCGCACGGCATCGTAGGCGAAGCGCTCGTTATCGAAGTCATGATAGGGGTGAACGAGCCCCATTTCCGTACGGCCATGGGTGCCGAAGGGAAAATTGCGCTGCATCATCAGGGCGACCCGCGGATCCTTCGGCTCGGTTCGCGAAATGATGACGCCGTCGGCCGCGCCCGTATCCAGAACGTAGCGCACCGGATCGAGCGGATCGCTGCGAGCACTGTAAGGCGTGATGACCAGGTGGTACTGGGTGGTGGCGAGAATTTCGGAGATGCCGACGACCATGGGGCTTGTCAGGCCGATAAATTCCTCCTCTAGACTGAGGATCAGGCTGATGACATTTGTCTTGCCCGTGCGCAGACGTACGCCGGCACGATTGGGATGGTATCCGACCTGCGCCGCAATCAGCCTTACGCGCTCCTTGGTCTCTGCACCGATGTCGGGCGCGTCCTTCAAGGCCCGTGACACCGTGGTGATGCCAAGGCCGGTCATGAAGGCAATTGTCTTCAAGGTCGGGCGTTCATTCGGTGACGGCGGTAGTGTTGCCTGCCGGCTCTTGTGTTTCTCGTCCATTCCCCCGCCCATCGCCTTCCCATATTCAGGCCGCAACGTCGCAAGGACAGCGTTTGCCTGCAGCAGCCCCCAGAGGTTCGCCCGCCTTATATACGATTCATGACTTAGGGGCACCCGCGGTCCGCTCTCCCTTTGAAGTCAAAATCTGTAACGATACAGTAGATTTGTCGAGTGGTTTTTTAAGGTTCTCTGCGATACCTCTCCGTAGAGTTGAATCGTGCGCTGCACTAATAGGGTTTTGCATCTGCAAAATGCGTGTCAGGCCAGATTTGATGAATTTACACAAATATTTGCCGAAATATCTGCGTTTAAACTACTTTTTTCATCGAACTGCGCCTGCAGCAAAACGATGAGACTTTCTCAATATGACGCGAATGCGGACATTCATAGGTTGTGTCGAGATTTTTATAAGGAATTGTGCGTTGTGACGGTTGCGTCTGCTAATCGATTGAACTAAGTTTTTCCGGTAACGTTACAGTGAGGGAGGAAAACTCATGAAATTGCGTTTGTTGGCTGCTGCATTGGCGGCGACTGTAGTGCTTCCATTGGGCATCGCTAACGCTGCCGATTTGGAAGTGACGCATTGGTGGACGTCCGGTGGCGAAGCCGCGGCCGTCGCGGAGCTTGCCAAGGCATTCGATGCCACCGGTAACAAATGGGTCGATGGCGCGATCGCCGGTTCCGGCGGCACGGCGCGACCAATCATGGTCAGCCGCATCACCGGCGGAGACCCGATGGGGGCCACCCAGTTCAATCACGGTCGTCAGGCTGAAGAATTGGTTCAGTCCGGGCTTATGCGCGATCTGACCGATATCGCCACGAAGGAAAACTGGAAGGACATCGTCAAGCCTTCGAGCCTGCTCGACAGCTGCACGATCGACGGCAAGATCTATTGCGCACCGGTCAATATCCATTCCTGGCAGTGGCTGTGGCTTTCGAATGCGGCCTTCAAGACGGCCGGCGTTGAAGTTCCGAAAAACTGGGACGAATTCGTGGCTTCGGCTCCGGCACTCGAGAAAGCAGGCATCGTTCCGCTCGCCGTTGGTGGTCAGCCCTGGCAGTCGGCCGGTGCATTCGACGTGCTGATGGTGGCAATTGCCGGCAAGGATACCTTCAACAAGGTGTTCGGTGACAAGGACGAAGCTGTCGCCGCAGGTCCCGAGATCGCCAAGGTCTTCAAGGCGGCCGACGATGCCCGCAAGATGTCCAAGGGCAGTAATGTGCAGGATTGGAACCAGGCCACCAATCTGGTTATCACCTGGCAAGGCCGGCGGCCAGATCATGGGTGACTGGGCGCAGGGCGAGTTCCAGCTCGCTGGCCAGAAGGCCGGCACCGATTACACCTGCCTGCCGGGTCTCGGCGTCAACGAAATCATCTCGACCGGCGGCGACGCTTTCTACTTCCCGCTTCTGAAGGATGAAGAGAAGTCCAAGGCGCAGGAAGTGCTCGCCTCGACGCTTCTCAACCCAGCGACGCAGGTTGCCTTCAACCTGAAGAAGGGCTCGTTGCCCGTTCGCGGCGATGTCGATCTTGCCGCTGCCAACGACTGCATGAAGAAGGGTCTTGAAATCCTTGCGAAGGGCAATGTGATCCAGGGTACGGACCAGCTTCTGTCTGCCGACAGTCAGAAGCAGAAAGAAGACCTCTTCTCCGAGTTCTTCGCTTCCTCGATGACGCCGGAAGACGCGCAGAAGCGCTTCGCCGACATCATCGCCTCGGCCGACTGATAAGCTCAGTCTGAACGGATGACCGGTTCCGCGCTTGCAGGGACCGGTCAGAAGTCTACCCGGTCTCCCGCCGGGCCTCGGCCATCTGCTCACAAGAATAACGATCCAGGGGAGGGTTGACCTATGACGGGCCACGCAGAACGCCGGCCGGCCTGAACCAGTTGCTGCGCAATCTGAATGCGAAGATTGCCTCAATTCCAATGATACTCACTGCTGTCGTCATCTTTCTCGGCGGCACACTCTGGACGGTGTTTTACTCCTTCACCAATTCCAAGCTCCTGCCGCGCCTGTCCTTCGTCGGGCTCGATCAGTATGAGCGTTTATGGGCCGCTCCCCGCTGGCTCATCTCCATCCAGAATCTGGCTGTTTATGGCCTGTTCTCGTTGATCTTCAGCCTTGTGATCGGCTTTCTGCTGGCGGCGCTGATGGATCAGAAGATCCGCTTCGAAAATACGTTTCGCACGATCTTCCTCTATCCTTTTGCGCTGTCCTTCATCGTCACCGGACTTGTCTGGCAGTGGATCTTGAACCCTGAGTTCGGCATTCAGTCCGTCGTGCGGTCGCTCGGCTGGAGCAGCTTCACGTTCGATCCGCTCTACAATTCCGATATCGTCATCTACGGCATCCTGATCGCCGCTCTGTGGCAGGGGACCGGGCTTGTGATGTGCCTGATGCTTGCCGGCCTTCGCGGTATCGACGAGGATATCTGGAAGGCTGCGCGTGTTGACGGCATTCCGATGTGGAAGACCTATCTTTTCATCATCATCCCGATGATGCGCGCGGTGTTCATCACCACGCTGGTGATCATCGCCAGCGGCATCGTCAAAGTCTACGACCTGGTCGTTGCGCAGACCAGCGGCGGCCCAGGCATCGCGTCGGAAGTCCCTGCCAAGTATGTCTACGACTACATGTTCCAGGCACAGAACCTCGGACAGGGCTTTGCCGCCTCGACCATGATGCTGATCACGGTCGCCATCATTATCGTGCCCTGGGCCTATCTGGAATTCGGAGGACGCAAGCGTGGCTGAGGTCGTAACTCTCAACAATCCGTCCGCAAAAGTTAGCACTGCAACCAAGCCTGTTGCCGGGCCAAGGGGCAAGAAGCCGCGCCCGATGCTGTCGCCGCGCAACATCATGATCTATGGCGCGCTGATCTTTGCGGCGGTCTATTATCTGCTGCCGCTGTACGTGATGGTCGTCACCTCGCTGAAGGGCATGCCGGAAATCCGGCTCGGCAATATCTTCTCGCCGCCGGTCGAAATCACCTTCGAACCCTGGGTCAAGGCATGGGCAACCGCCTGCACCGGGCTCAACTGCGACGGTCTTTCGCGTGGCTTCTGGAACTCGGTGCGGATCACCATTCCCTCGACCGTCATCTCCATCGCGATCGCCTCGGTCAATGGCTATGCGCTGGCCAATTGGCGTTTCAAGGGCGCCGACCTGTTCTTCACCATCCTGATCGTCGGTGCGTTCATTCCCTATCAGGTGATGATCTATCCGATCGTCATCGTGCTGCGTGAAATGGGGCTCTACGGGTCGCTGACCGGCTTGATTATCGTGCACACGATCTTCGGCATGCCGATCCTGACACTGCTGTTCCGCAACTACTTTACCTCGTTGCCGGAAGAACTGTTCAAGGCGGCGCGTCGATGGCGCAGGGTTCTGGACGATCTATTTCAAGATCATGCTGCCGATGTCGCTGCCGATCTTCGTGGTCGTGATGATCCTGCAGGTCACCGGTATCTGGAATGACTTCCTGTTCGGTGTCGTGTTCACCCGGCCGGAATATTATCCGATGACTGTCCAGCTCAACAATATCGTCAATTCTGTCCAGGGCGTGAAGGAATACAACGTCAACATGGCGGCAACCATCCTGACCGGTGCCGTGCCGTTGATCGTCTACTTCGTCTCCGGACGGCTTTTCGTCCGTGGCATCGCCGCCGGCGCAGTGAAAGGGTAATTGCATGAACAGCAACAGCGTATCGGTCAGGGATCTGTCTTTGAGTTTTGGCGCGGTTACCGTGCTCGAAACCCTCAACCTCGATGTCAAGGACGGCGAATTCCTGGTGCTTCTCGGCTCATCCGGCTGCGGGAAGTCGACGCTTCTCAATTGCATCGCCGGGCTTCTCGATGTTTCCGACGGCCAGATCTTCATCAAGGACAAGAACGTCACCTGGGAAGAGCCGAAGGATCGTGGCATCGGCATGGTGTTCCAGTCCTACGCGCTCTATCCGCAGATGACGGTAGAGGGCAATTTGTCTTTCGGCCTGAAGGTCGCCAAGCTGCCGCAGACGGAAATCGACAAACGCGTAGCGCGTGCCTCCGAAATCCTGCAGATCCAGCCGTTGTTGAAGCGCAAGCCATCCGAGCTTTCGGGCGGCCAGCGCCAGCGCGTGGCGATCGGCCGGGCACTGGTGCGCGATGTCGATGTGTTCCTGTTCGACGAGCCCTTGTCCAACCTCGATGCCAAGCTGCGTTCGGAACTGCGCGTCGAAATCAAGCGCCTGCACCAGTCGCTGAAGAACACGATGATCTACGTCACCCATGACCAGATCGAGGCCTTGACGCTGGCTGACCGCATCGCCGTCATGAAGAGCGGCGTCATCCAGCAATTGGCCGATCCTATGACAATCTACAACATGCCGGAAAACCTGTTCGTCGCCGGCTTCATCGGCTCAGCACGTCGATGAATTTCTTCCGCGGCGAGATCAAGGGCAAGGGCGGCCGCAAGGTTGTCGAGATCAACGGCGTCGATTTCGGAATGGATGCCTACCCAGCCCGTGGTCCGCTGGAGGCCGGCCGCAAGGTCGTTCTTGGGGTTCGCCCGGAGCACGTCAAGGTCGATGAGCCCGGTGAGGAGATTCATGATGCGGTCGTTGATATCGAAGAGCCGATGGGCGCCGACAATCTCCTGTGGCTGAAGTTGGCCGGGCAGACCATATCGGTACGCATTGCCGGTTCGAGGCGTTATGCGCCGGGAAGGGCACTGCAGCTGAGCTTCGACATGTCGATGGCTTCGGTCTTCGATGCCGTGACTGAAAACAGGATCTGATCAAACTGAAACATTGTGACGGCCGCAAAGATTGTGCGGCCGTCACGCTCGAATGAATGATGCCGGTCCCTTCAGGGCTGGCTGCGAATGGATTGCGACAATGTCTGCTCTTGCCTTCTCCACCCCTGTCACACTCGATCTTTCCGGCGACTGGCAGCTTGCCTCGTCCGACAACAGCCACGCACTGACGATCGCCATTCCTGGTGATGTTCATAGCGCCCTGCAGGCTGCAGGCGTGATCGCTGATCCCTATGTCGGCCGCAACGAGGACGATGTGCAGTGGGTGGCACATAAGGATTGGGTGCTGGAGCGGACCTTTGACATCGACGCGTCAGAGCTTTCTGGCAGCTGGTATCTCGACATCGAGAGTCTCGATACCGTAGCCGAGGTTTATCTCAACGACGAAGTCGTGCTCCATGCAGAGAACGCCTTCCGGCGGTATCGTCCCGAGGTCAGATCCGTGCTGAAGGCCGGGCAGAACCGTTTACGGATCGTCATCCGCTCCTCGATCGTCGTGGGCGAAAAAGCGCAGGCCAAACAACCGTTCTACATTCCCTATTCGACCGGCAATTCGCCGATCCCTAACGGCAACATGCTGCGCAAGCCTGCAATGCCATTTCGGCTGGGACTGGAACATCGCCGTCGCGCCACTCGGCATCTACGGCACGATCGCGCTGAAGAAGCTTGCCTCCGCCCGTATCGAGCATGTGACGACACGGCAGGTGCCGCAGGTCGGCGGTGCGATCGATCTTCAGGTCACGGTGACGCTGTTTGCGCAGGAGCCCGGCGTCGTTGGCCTCGATTTTGCGCTCGATGGGCAGCACGAGCATCTGGATTGCGCCGTCAATACAGGCGAAACCCGGATCACGCATGTCTTTACGATCGACGATCCCAAACTCTGGTGGCCGGCGGGCAGCGGCGAGCAAGTATTGTCGCAGCTGACTGTCGCATTGCCAGGCGAAACGGTGACGCGCCAGATCGGTTTTCGCACCGTCGAGCTGCTGACCGACAAGGATGCAGCCGGCAGCCGCTTCGCCTTCCGCGTCAACGGCCGCGAGATCTTCTGCCGGGGCGCCAACTGGATCCCGGCCGATGCGCTGGTTGCGCGTGACGCCTGAGGGGGTCGAGAACCTGTTACTCTCGGCGGTCGATGCCAACATGAACATGATCCGCATCTGGGGCGGTGGCTTCTACGAGCCGGACTGGTTCTACGATCTCTGCGACCGGCTCGGGATCATGGTCTGGCAGGATTTCATGTTTGCCTGCAATCTCTATCCCTCGACGCCGGACTTTCTGGAGAATGTTGCGGCCGAGGTCGAGTATCAGGTCAAGCGCCTGTCCTCGCATCCCTCGATCGTGCTCTGGTGCGGCGACAACGAACTGGTCGGCGCGCTCACCTGGTTCGAGGAAAGCCGCAAGGATCGAGACCGCTATCTCGTGTCCTATGACCGCCTGAATCGTGTCATCGAGTCCGGTATCAAGGCGGCAGCGCCGGAGGCGATCTGGTGGCCGTCGAGCCCGTCGGTCGGGCCGCTCAATTTCGGCGATGCCTGGCATGCCGATGGCTCCAGCGACATGCACTATTGGTCGGTCTGGCACGAGAACAAGTCGTTCGACAATTACCGCACCGTGCGGCCGCGCTTCTGCTCGGAGTTCGGCTTTCAGTCCTATACGTCGATGTCGGTCGTCCGGCAGTTTGCCGAACAGAAGGATCTGAATGTCGCGTCGCCGGTGATGGAAGCGCACCAGAAGAATGCCGGCGGCAACGAGCGCATCGCAGCCACCATGTTCCGCTATTTCCGTTTCCCCGAAGGACTTTTCCAATTTCGTCTATTTGAGCCAGATCCAGCAGGGACTGGCGATCCGCGCCGCCGTCGATTTCTGGCGGTCGCTGAAACCGCATTGCATGGGCACGCTCTACTGGCAGCTCAACGACACCTGGCCGGTCGCCTCCTGGGCCAGCCTCGATTACGGCGGCAGCTGGAAGGCCATGCACTACATGACCCGCCGGTTCTTCCAGCCGGTCGCTGTTGCCGCCATCCCGTCCGATGACGGCAAGACCATCAGCTTTTCGATGGTCAATGACACGGCAGCGCCGGTCACGGTCGAGCTACAGACTTTCCTGGTTACGCTCTCAGGCGAGAAACAGCCTTTGACGGCAGCGGCAGGCACCTGCAGCCCGGATCGGGCCGATACGCTGATGAGCATCGCAGCCTCCGATATTCCGAAGGACGCATTGCTGTTCTGGTCGTTCGAGGCGTCGAACGGCATGCGGGGTGAGGGGCATCATGTTCACGGCACCTACAAGGCGCTGGATCTGAAACCCTCCGGCCTGTCCATCTCGGCAATCCCGGTCGGCGACGGCTCCTATGGCGTCACCGTCTCGGCCACTGGCCTTGCCTTGCATGTGATGATCGAGGCCGATGTCGAAGGCCGCTATTCCGACAACGCTTTTGATCTGACAGCCGGTGAAAGCCGCGTCATCCGGTTCACCCCGAGAGAGCCGCTGCCGGCAGGTGCCGCACCGATCTTCACCGGCTACGACCTGCAGTCCTGTCAGGGCAACGGATAGGAGGTCCTGATGCTGCGAAGCGAGGTCAATGCTGTCATCGAGCGGAGCGATGCCTTCATGCGCCAGCATGGCTTCGTGCTGCCACCATTCGCCTACTGGTCGCCTGAGGAGTTGCAGGCGCGGGTGGCCTCCGACACGCCTTCCGATCCGCGACACGCGGCTTGGCTGGGATATCACCGATTACGGCAAGGGCCGGTTCAGCGAGTTCGGCCTCGTCCTCTTCACCCTGCGCAACGGCTCGGCCGCAGCGCTCGCCGATGGCCGCGGCATGCTTTATGCCGAAAAGCTGATGATTACCGCCAAGGACCAGGTCAATCCGCTGCATCGGCATGCCGTCAAGACCGAGGACATCATCAATCGTGGCGGCGGTACACTTGTGTTGCAGATGTACAATTCTCTGCCTGACGGCGCTGTCGATGAGACCACGGACGTGATGGTTGCGACCGACGCCCGCATGCAGACGCTGAAAGCCGGCGCTCTTCTGCGGTTGTCGCCCGGCGAAAGCGTCACGCTGCTGCCCGGCAACTGGCACGCGTTCTGGGCCGAGGGCGCGGATGTGCTGATGGGCGAGGTTTCCACCGTCAACGACGATCTCACCGATAATTATTTCCATGAGCCCGTCGGCCGCTTTTCCACCATCCAGGAAGACACCAAGCCGATCCGTCTGCTGGTGTCGGACTATGACACCTGGCTCCCATAATCGATCCCAAGGAGGAATACTCATGCAGACCGTCAGCTTCCAGCTTTACAGCGCCCGCAATTTCCCGCCGCTTTCCGATGTCCTGAAGACCGTCGGTGCCGCCGGCTATAAGCAGGTTGAAGGCTATGGTGCGCTTTATGCCGCGCTCGACGATGCCGCACTCGCTGCGCTCAAGGCCGAAATGGACAAGAGCGGCGTGACCATGCCCTCCGCTCATTTCAGTCTCGATCTGCTCAGATCCGACCCGGCGCGCGCCGTTCACATCGCCAAGACGCTCGGCATCAAGTCGATCTATTGCCCGTATATCGCTGCCGATCAGCGCCCGACGGACGCGAGCGGCTGGATAGCCTTTGGCGAACGCCTGGAAAAGGCCGGCAAGCCTTTCCGTGATGCCGGTCTGGATTTCGGCTGGCACAATCACGATTTCGAATTCGTCGCTCTGCCCGATGGATCGATCCCGCAGGACCACATCTTTGCTGGCGGTCCCAACCTGTCCTGGGAAGCCGATATCGCCTGGGTCATCCGCGGCGGCGCTGATCCGTTCGCCTATATCGAGAGATACGGCAAGCGCATCACGGCCGTCCATGTCAAGGACATCGCGGCTGCCGGTGAGAATGCCGATCAGGACGGCTGGGCCGATGTCGGCCACGGCACTGTCGAATGGGCCAGGCTGTTCAAGGCGCTGTCCTCGACGCCTGCCAAATATTACGTCGTCGAGCACGACAATCCCAAGGATTACAAGGCGACGGCCGAGCGCTCGATCGCGTCGATCAAGACCTACTGAGAGAAAGACAGCACCATGACACGTGAACTTGGCGTCGGCATCATCGGATGCGGCAACATCTCGACTACCTATTTCAAACTCTCGCCGCTCTTCAAGGGCATCAAGGTTATCGCCTGCGCCGACATCAACCCGGCCGCCGCCGAAACGCGCGTCGGAGTATGACGTCAAGGCACAGACGATCGAGGAACTGCTTGCCAATCCGGATATCGACATCGTCGTCAACCTGACGATCCCGGATGCGCATTTCCCTGTCTCCAAGATGATCCTGGAAGCCGGCAAACATGTTTATTCCGAAAAGCCACTGGTGCTGTCGCTGGAGCAGGGCGAGCAGCTGCGCGGCATCGCCACCGCCAACAATCTCAAGGTCGGCTGCGCCCCGGATACATTCCTCGGCGGTGCCCACCAGCTGGCGCGTGACTATATCGACCAGGGCAAGATCGGGCGCGTCACGTCCGGCACCTGCCACGTCATGAGCCCGGGCATGGAAATGTGGCATCCGAACCCGGATTTCTTCTTCCTGCCCGGCGGCGGCCTGATCCTCGATCTCGGTCCCTATTACATCGCCAACCTCGTGAACCTGATCGGCCCGGTCAAGCGGGTGGCGGCACTGACGTCGATGGCCAGCGCGACCCGCACGATCACCAGCGAGCCGCAGCGGCGAGGTCATTCCGGTCAAGACCCCGACCAATGTCCATGCGCTGCTCGAATTCCAGAATGGCGCCACGATCACGCTGTCTGCCAGCTGGGATGTCTGGTCGCACAATCACGCCAACATGGAGCTCTATGGCACGGAAGGTTCGATCTTCGTGCCAGACCCGAACTTCTTCGGCGGCACGGTCTCTGCCAGCGGCCGCGACAAGGAAGTCCAGCCACTGGAGACATGGAATCATCCGTTCTCTGTTCCCAATCAGGAACACAAGCAGGGCATGATGGCGAACTACCGCACGGCGGGTCTTGCCGACATGGCGCTCGCCATCCTTGATGGCCACGACGCGCTGCTCGCTGGGCGCGCGCTGCATGGCGTCGATGTCATGGTGTCGATCCTGAAATCGGGTGAAGAGGGCCGTTTCATCGAGCTGACAACGACCTGCACCCAGCCGGCAGCGCTCGGCATCGAGGAAGCCAAGGCCCTCCTACGCTAGGCCGGATCTGGGGGTGCAGGGCAGTATCGCTTTGCACCGTCATCACAATAAAATATACCGGATTTATCCCAATCATTCCCGGAGCGTCACTGCTTCGGGAATTCCGTTTTCAAATACAGGGCAGGACAAAACGATGAGCTGGCAACCGGCGGACAATCGCTATGAGACGATGAAATACAATCGCTGCGGCAAGACCGGGCTGAAGCTGCCGGCGATCTCGCTCGGCCTGTGGCACAATTTCGGCCATGACACGCCGCATGAGCGCAAGCTCGACATGTGCCGCACGGCGTTTGACCTCGGCATTACCCATTTTGACCTTGCCAACAATTACGGCCCACCTCCGGGTTCGGCCGAAACAGCATTCAGCGAAATCATGCGCACCGATTTTGCCGGTCTGCGCGACGAACTGATCATCTCGTCCAAGGCCGGTTATGACATGTGGCCGGGTCCGTATGGCGAGTGGGGCAGCCGCAAGTACGTGATCGCGTCCTGCGACCAGAGCCTTGCCCGGATGGGTCTCGACTATGTCGATATCTTCTATTCGCACCGCTTCGATCCCGAGACGCCGCTGGAAGAAACCTGCGGCGCGCTCGATCATATCGTCCGTTCGGGCAGGGCGCTTTATGTCGGCATCTCTTCGTACAATTCGCAGCGCACCCGTGAAGCCGCCGCGATCCTGAAGGATCTCGGCACGCCCTGCATCATCCATCAGCCGAGCTATTCGATGCTCAACCGCTGGGTCGAGGATGACGGCCTGGTCGATACGCTGGAAGAGCTTGGCATCGGCTCGATCGTGTTCTCTCCGCTCGCTCAGGGCATGCTGACGACCAAATATCTCGGCGGCATTCCGGCCGACAGCCGCGCAGCCCAGAACCACTTCCTTAAAAAGATTTCATCCGCCCGTCGATCCTCGACAATATCAGGAAGCTCAACGAGATCGCCGAGAAGCGTGGCCAGACGCTGGCGCAGATGGCCATCGCCTGGGTCCTGCGAAACGGCCGCATCACCTCGGCGCTGATCGGCGCCAGCCGTTCGTCGCAGATCGTCGATTGCGTCGCAGCGCTGGAGAACGACACGTTCACGGCGGAAGAACTGGCCGAGATCGACGTCTACGCCAAGGAAGCCGACATCAATCTCTGGGCCTCGTCGGCGGAACGCGATTAAGCGTCGGCGCTGCTAGGCAAACAGAAAGGCACCAGTTCGTCAGAACTGGTGCCTTTCTGGCTTTCGGCAGGCATTGTCATTGGCTGTCTGACGAAGTGGCTACCCACTCTCCGTCATCCTCGCCCTTGTGGCGGGGATACAGCAACCTGACGTCCGTCGGGTCAAAAGACCTTCTAGCCCAAAGACTTGGGCTGGCTGGATCCCTGTGACAAGCACAGGGATGACGGTGGTTTTTGGTGCCGCCTCATTCCCACATAACCTGACGGTGATTAGACACCCATTTAAAGGCACTGGATCATCCGATCCGGTGCCTTTCATGTTCGAGGGCTAAATCAAGCCGGATAGACGCGTGGGCGGCGGATGTCGACGAAGCCGCGCGTATCGGCGCGGAACGGAAATTCCGGGGCGGCGTCGAACTCGATGGAATGGCCATCGGTGGTCAGTGCGAGCACCCGCCTGGAATCAGGGCGGTCGATGACACGGGCGATTGTTGCCTGGATGCCATGACCGTCTTCGCGCCAGGTGACATCGGCCGGACGGAAATACAGCTCCGCCGCACCGTCGGCGATCCCGGCCACATCGAAGGTGACGTCCTGAATCTGGGCCTTTTCACCAGAGACCGTCACTTTCAGGCGATTGGCATCGCCAAGGAAATTCATTACGAACACGCTGGCCGGCGCGCGGCAGACTTCTTCAGGCGTCCCGGTCTGAACGATCTTGCCCTTGTCGAGAATGACAACGCGATCGGCGAGATCGAGCGCTTCAGCCTGGTCATGGGTGACGAACAGCGTGGTGATACCCAACTCATCGTGAATCTTGCGCAGCCAGCGGCGCAGGTCGCGCCGGACATTGGCATCGAGCGCGCCGAACGGTTCGTCGAGCAGCAGCACTTTCGGATCGACAGCGAGTGCGCGAGCAAGCGCCACGCGCTGCCGCTGTCCGCCCGATATCTGGGCCGGGAACCGATCCTGCAGGCCTTCGAGCTGAACAAGACGCAGCAGATGCGCGACCCGGTCGGAAATCTCCGCGGCCGAGCGTTTGGTCTTCGAGACCTTCATGCCGAAGGCAATGTTTTCATCGACGGTCATATGCGGGAAGAGTGCATAGTGCTGGAAGACGAAACCGACGCCGCGATGGCGCACTTCGATATCGGTGGCATTCTCGTCGCCGAAATAGATGGCGCCGCCGTCGGGGAATTCCAGGCCCGCCACCATGCGCAGGATCGTCGTCTTGCCGGAGCCGGAAGGGCCGAGCAGCGCCACCAGTTCGCCGCTTTCGATGTCCAGCGAGACGCCATGCACGGCGCGAAACGTGTCGAATGTCTTGACGACGGTGTCGAGGCGAATTTTCACGGTGTGGTCTCCGAAATGTTCGGCGCTGTGCCGGCAAGCGAGGGCCGGCGAACGCGGCCAGCACCGCGGCGCTCAAGCGCCACCTTGGCAATCAGGGTCACGACGGCGAGTGCCGCAAGGATCGATGCTGCGGCAAAGGCACCGACGGCGTTGTAATCGTGATAGAGCAGTTCGATATGCAGCGGCAGGGTGTTGGTCTGGCCACGAATATTGCCTGAGACCACGGAGACCGCGCCGAACTCACCCATGACCCGCGAGTTGCAGAGAATGACGCCATATAGCAGCGCCCATTTGATGTTGGGGAGCGTGACGAAGAAGAATGTCCGCCAGCCGCTGGCATGAGCGAGGTGGCCGCTTCTTCCAGATCGCGGCCCTGCGCCTGCATCAGCGGAATGAGTTCGCGGGCAACGAAGGGGGCCGTGACGAACATGCTGGCAAGCACGATGCCGGGCAGGGCGAAAAGAATTTTGACATCCGCCGATTGCAGCGTCTTGCCGAACAGCCCCTGCAGGCCATAGACGAACAGATAGGCGACACCGGCAACGATCGGCGAGACAGAGAAGGGAATCTCGATGACGATCAGCAGCAGGCGGCGGCCGGGAAAATCGAATTTGGTGATCGCCCAGGCGGCGGCCACGCCGAAGGCGGTGTTGATCGGAACGGCGATCAGCGCCGTCAGCGCCGTCATCAGGATCGCATGACGCGTATCGGAATTGGCGATGGTCTTGCCAAAATAGGCGATGCCCTTGGAAAAGGCTTCGTAGCCGATGACTGCCAGCGGTGCGACGATCACAAGTGCTACCAGTGTCAGCACGATCGCGATCATCGTGTTGCGGAACGCGGGCGCCTCGCCGATCCGCGGCGGCCGTCTGGTCTTGGTTCTGGCTTGGGCTTTGGCCATGATCAACCCTTTACCGTGTAGCGCAGGGCGCGGGTCTGCAAGAGGTTGGTGACGGCAAGCATCGTGAAGGCGGCAAGCAGCATCACCGAGGCGATCGCGGCCGATGCCGGATAGTCGTATTCTTCCAGCCGGATGAAGGCGAGAAGGGCGGTGATTTCCGTCTCGAACGGCTCGTTTCCGGCAATGAAGATGATGGCGCCGAATTCGCCGAGGCTGCGTGCGAACGACAGCGACAATCCGGCAAGCAGCGCTGGCGCCAGCTGCGGCAGGATCACCCGCAGGAAGATTTCCAGATCGCTGGCGCCGAGCGTCTGGCCCGCTTCCTCCAGCGCTGGATCAAGTTCTTCGAGCACCGGCTGCACCGTGCGGACGATGAAGGGAAGGCTGGTAAAGGCCATGGCGATGATGATGCCGAGCGGCGTATAGGCGACCTTGATGCCGATGGCGGCAAGCGGCGCGCCGAACCAGCCGTTCGAGGCAAACAGCGTCGTCAGGGCAATGCCGGCAACCGCGGTCGGCAAAGCGAAGGGCAGGTCCACGAGGGCATCGATGAAACGGCGGCCGGGGAACCGGTAGCGGACGATGACCCAGGCGAGGGCGAGGCCAAACACCAAATTAAACAGCGTCGCCGCAAGGGCGCAGAGAATGGTGATCCGGTAGCTGGCGATGGCGCGCTCGGACGAGACGATCCGCCAATAATCCTCCGGCCCAAGGCTTGCCGCCTTGAAAATCAGTGCGCCAAGCGGCAGCACGACGATGATTGCGACATAGACAAGCGTGATGCCGAGCGTCAGGGGCAAGCCTGGAAGAATGCGCCGTGCCAAAACATGCCCTTTGAAAATCGAGTTTAAAAATAATGGGGAGGCCGCGGCGGATGATTGTCCGCCGCGGCCTCCGTTTTTCACATTATCGATGTGGGATCAACGATTTCCATAGATTTTATCGAGGGCAGCGCCTTCGGCGAACTGCTCTTCCTTGATCTTGCCCCAGCCGCCAAAAACATCTTCGACCTTGAGCAGGCGAACCTCGGGGAACTGGTCCTTGAATTCGGCGGCGACCGCGGCGTCGTTGACGCGATTGCCGTTCTCGGCCAGAATCTTCTGACCTTCCGGCGTGTAGAGGAAGTCGAGATAGGATTTTGCCAGATCGCGGGTGCCGTTCTTGTCGACGACCTTATCGACGATCGCGACCGGAAACTCGGCAAGAAGGCTGACCGACGGGGTGACGATATCGAACTTGTCCTCGCCGAATTCCTTGGCGATGCCCTTGGTTTCGGCTTCGAAGGTGATCAGCACGTCTCCGGTTTCGCGCTCGACGAAGGTGGTCGTGGCGGCGCGTCCGCCGGTGTCGAACACCGGAACGTTGTCAAAGATCTTCTTGACGAATTCCTCGACCTTGGCCGGGTCGTTCGTGAATTTTTCCTTCGCGTAGGCCGTCGCGGCGAGATAGGTGTAGCGGGCATTGCCTGATGTCTTCGGGTTCGGGAAGATGACTTTTACGTCGCCGCGAACCAGATCGCTCCAGTCCTTGATGCCCTTCGGATTGCCTTCGCGCACCAGGAACGACGGGAAGGAGTAGAAGGGCGACGCGTTGTTGGCGAAGTCACCTTTCCAGTCTTCAGAAACGAACCCGCCCTTCACCAGAGCGTCGATATCGGTCACTTGGTTGAAGGTAACCACATCGGCTTCGAGGCCTTCGAGGATCGCGCGGGCCTGCTTGGATGAGCCGCCATGCGACTGGTCGACCGTGATGCCGGAATGGGCGGCGACGAAGGCTTCATTGACCTGTTCGAACAGTTCGCGGGGAAATGTCGTAGGACCGTTGAGCAGCTTGTCGGCGGCAGCGGCTGGAGCGGTCAAGGCTGCGAGCGCGACACTGATGAGCAGTAGACGTTTCATGAAGAACTCCCCGAGATTTGATTTCGGCCGGAGCATAGGGCGGGGCTGACAGCATGCCGAGGAACCCGTCTGTGAATGTTCCAGCAGCATTGGAAAAATATTGCCGTAAAATCTAGAATGGAGAAACGCACGCCTTCATGAGACCAAAATCATCCGAGGTTTCCGATTTCCTGTATATTAGCTCTTTCAATGAGTTGGTGCTTTATCTTCATGAAGTTTCGCCCTTGCGATCCGGCCGTGATCAAGCTTGCGTAAGCCGCTGCAAACATTGAAAGTTGTTGTTAGACAAAAGTCGAAGATGGCGTTTTTCCAGCACGGCTGGACATGAGGGGGTGAGCGTGTAATCTGCCGGGCGGAGGCACGCGGATTCATCCGAAATCGTGTGCCCGCAGAACATGGATTTCAGATTGCGCATGTCCGTTTGGACCGGTCGATATCGGCCGGTGCGGTTTGCGCCCGCGGGGAGGAACAGATCCGGAATTGCCGGCTGTCCGCGACAACAGAGGAGAGAACATGGATCGCCGTCTATTCATCAAGCGTGCGGCTCTCGGTGGCGTCGGTGCCGCCGCTGCCACGACGCTCGCAGCGCCTGCTATTGCCCAGAGCAGCCCGAAGATCAACTGGCGCCTGGCTTCGTCATTTCCGAAGTCGCTCGACACGATTTATGGCGGCGCCGAAGTGCTGTCGAAATACGTGTCCGACGCCACGGATGGCAATTTTAAGATTCAGGTCTTCGCCGCCGGTGAAATCGTTCCGGGTCTCCAGGCTGCTGATGCCGCCGCTGCCGGCACGGTCGAAGCCTGCCATACGGTTTCCTATTATTACTGGGGCAAAGATCCGGTCTGGGCGCTCGGTGCTGCCGTTCCCTTCGCGCTCAATGCGCGCGGCATGAACGCCTGGCACTATCATGGTGGCGGTATCGACATGTTCAACGAGTTCCTGGCAACACAGGGTCTGGTCGGCTATCCCGGCGGCAACACCGGCGTTCAGATGGGCGGCTGGTTCCGCAAGGAAATCAAGACCGTCGCCGATATGCAGGGCCTGAAGATGCGCATCGGCGGGTTCGCCGGCAAGGTCGTCGAAAAGCTTGGCGTCGTGCCGCAGCAGATCGCCGGTGGCGATATCTATCCGTCGCTCGAAAAGGCACCATCGACGCTGCCGAATGGGTCGGTCCCTATGACGACGAGAAGCTCGGCTTTTACAAGGTTGCACCGTACTACTACTATCCCGGCTGGTGGGAAGGTGGCCCGACGGTCCACGCCATGTTCAACAAGGCGGCTTTCGACGGCCTGCCGAAAAACTACCAGTCGCTGCTGCGCACAGCCTGCCAGGCAACCGATGCGAACATGCTGCAGAAGTACGACTACCTCAACCCTTCAGCAATCAAGCGTCTCGTCGGCGCCGGCGCAAAGCTGAGCCCCTACAGCCCGGAAATCCTCTCGGCCTGCTTCGATGCGGCCAACCAGGTCTATGCCGAGATGGAAGCCTCGAACCCGACCTTCAAGAAGATCTGGGAATCGATCAAGGCCTTCCGCGGCGAGTATTACCTCAATGCCCAGATCGCCGAGTACAACTACGACACGTTCATGATGATCCAGCAGCGCGGCGGCAAGCTCTAAGCCCTGCTCGGATAACGTCACGAAAGAGAAAAACCCCGGAGTTGATCGCTCCGGGGTTTTTCTTTGTCTGCTTGTAAGGGAGATGGGTCGGTTCGAAGACCGGCCCATTCGGATGGTCAGTTGAAGGAAGGCGGAGCGCTGAGGTCGTTGGCCGGCTTCTGCTGACCTGCGCCACCGTTCTGGTCGGCGGGTTTCTGGCTGCCATCAAGGGGATTGCCGCCCGGCAGTTGCAGTCCGTCCGGAAGGCCAAGCCCGCCGCCATTGTCCGGCAAGGTCAGACCGCCGCCACCGGCTCCAAAACCGGGGACTTCGATCTTGATGGTGTTGGGATCGACCACGGCCGCATCGCCCTTATAGTGCATGACCATCTGTGGGAACGCGATGGTCAGGCCGACCATGATGATCTGGATACCGACAAACGGAACAGCGCCCCAGTAAATCTGTCCCGTGGTGACGGGTTGCGTCACCTTACCCGTCACCCTGTCCAGATAGGGCACCTTGGCCGCGACCGAGCGCAGATAGAACAGCGCGAAGCCGAACGGCGGATGCATGAAACTCGTCTGCATGTTGATGCCGAGAAGCACGCCGAACCAGATGAGATCGATGCCCAGAGCATTGGCCGCCGGTGCGAGCAGAGGTACGATGATGAAGGCCAGTTCGAAGAAATCCAGGAAGAACGCCAGGAAGAAGACGAGCAGGTTGACGGTGATCAGGAATCCCGTTTCGCCGCCGGGCATCCCCACAAGCAGATGCTCGACCCAGATATGACCGTTGACGCCGTAGAAGGTCAGCGAGAATACCCGCGCGCCGATCAGGATGAACAGCACGAAGGCCGACAGCCGCGTCGTTGCAGCCAGCGCCGAGCGGATCACGTCCATGCTCAGCCGTCCCTTGGCTGCAGCCATGATCAGCGCTCCGACAGCCCCCATGGCGCCGCCTTCCGTCGGCGTGGCAATACCGAGGAAGATCGTGCCGAGCACGAGGAAGATCAGTGCCAGCGGCGGGATCAGCACGATGATGACCTGCTGGGCAAGCCTGGACATCGCATTGACCTTCAAGGTCTTGTCGAGCAGGGCGACGATATAGATGAAGCCGACGCCGACGGTGGCACCGAGAATGTCGGCATTCTCGCCATGCGTCGCTGACAGGTAGACGTGGGCCGCATAGGCGATCCCGGCCGCCACCGCGAGCGCGATCAACAGCGAGGCAACGCCGGAGCCCAGCGTGCGGGCTTCAAGCGGCAGCGCCGGCATGGAATCGCGCCGGACGAAGGTCATGATCAGGATGTAGAGCATGTAGAGCCCGGTCAGAACGAGACCCGGGATCAGGGCGCCGGCATACATGTCGCCAACGGAGCGGCCGAGCTGGTCGGCAAGAACGATCAGGACGAGCGATGGCGGAATGATTTGCGCTAGGGTGCCGGACGCGGCAATGACGCCGGATGCGACACGGCGGTCATAGCCGTAGCGTAGCATGATCGGCAGCGAGATCAGGCCCATGGCGATGACCGAGGCGGCAACCACGCCGGTCGTCGCGGCAAGAAGAGCACCGACGAAAATGACCGCATAGGCAAGACCGCCGCGGATCGGGCCGAACAGCTGGCCGATCGTGTCAAGCAGGTCTTCGGCCATGCCCGATCGTTCAAGCACGATCCCCATGAAGGTAAAGAAGGGAATGGCGAGCAGAGTGTCATTCGACATCACCCCCCAGAATCGATCAGGCAGCGCATTGAGCAGCGGCCAGGACAGATTGATGGAGCCACCAGACAAGGGCGCGAGTTCCACGCCGACGATGAAGAACAGCAGACCATTGGCGGCGAGCGAAAAGGCGACGGGGTAGCCCAGCAACAGGAAGACGATCAATGATACGAACATGATCGGCGCGAGATTGACGGCGATGAATTCCATCATGGGCGTGCCTCCGGCGTGGCGACGTCGTCAAGCGGCGCGTGGGTGGGTACGTATGGGGTTGGATCGTCCATATGTCCGTTCATGATGGCGACCTTTTGATGATCTCGGAGACGCCCTGCAGCGCCAGCAAGACGAAGCCGAACAGCAGAACCGCCTTGGCAGGCCAGACGATCAGGCCGCCGGCACTGGAAGAGCCTTCCTGCGAGCGAACCGACATCAGCACATAGGGGATAAGATAATAGGTCATCAAAAGGACGAACGGCATCAGGAAGAAGACGTGACCGAACAGATCGATCCAGTGCTGCGTCCGGCGCGAAAACTTGCCGTAGACCACGTCGATGCGGATATGTTCGTTCTGGCTCAGCGTATAGGCCGCCGCCAGCATGAAGGCGGCACCAAACAGGTACCACTGCGCCTCAAGCCAGGCGTTCGACGACATGTTGAAGATTTTTCGGATAATGGCATTGCCGGCGCTGACCAGAACGGCCACCAGGATCAGCCACGAGACTGATTTTCCGATGATTTCCGTAGTGCGGTCGATGAGCCTGCTGATACCGAGCAGTGCGGTCATATGTATTCCCCCCCCGCTAAGCTGATTGTCAATTTTTTTGCCAAGCACAGCCACAGTGCCGATTTCAAGCCCTGTTTCAAGTCCGCTCCCCGATTTTCCGGTATAGTCCGGCACCGTCATACCAAAGTCGCATATGGACGGATCTGCTTTGCCTAAAGCTTAGGCAGGACCTGTGGGAAACCTCCGGTATGGGGCGATGGCTTGGAGGCCGGATTCCGCCCATACGGACGCAAAAAGCGAGTCGGTTGGAATGTGAGGAATGCCGCCCTCAACGGCGCGATTGGGACTTGAAACCTGGCCGCATTTCAGGCCGTATGGCGTTCCGAGAATCCGTGAGGTACGTTCGTCATGACCGCGATGATCCGCAATCCCATCTTGCCGGGCTTTAATCCGGACCCGTCGATCTGCCGCGTCGGCGACGACTATTACATCGCCACCTCGACCTTCGAATGGTATCCGGGCGTGCAGATCCATCATTCGCGCGATCTGGTGAACTGGACGCTGGTGCGCCGGCCGTTGGAGCGGGCAAGCCAGCTCGACATGCGTGGCAATCCCGACAGCTGCGGTGTCTGGGCGCCCTGCCTGTCCTATGCCGACGGCCTGTTCTTTCTGGTCTACACCGATGTGAAGCGCTTCGACGGCAACTTCAAGGACGCCCACAACTACATCGTCACATCACCGACGATCGAGGGCGAATGGTCGGAGCCGACCTACGTCAACTCCTCGGGTTTCCGATCCGTCGCTGTTTCATGACGATGATGGCAGCAAATGGTTCCTCAACATGCAGTGGAACCATCGCACCGAGAGTTTTTTGGCGGCGCCCAAATCGCCGGCCTTCGACGGTATTCTGATGCAGGAATGGAACCCGGTGACGAAGTCGCTCACTGGCCCGATCCGCAATATCTTCGCCGGTAGTACGCAAGGGCTGGTGGAAGGCCCGCACCTCTTCAAGCGCAACGGCTGGTACTATCTGACGACCGCCGAGGGCGGCACGGGCTATGATCACGTGGTGACGATGGCGCGTTCCCGGACGATCGAAGGCCCCTACGAGATGCATCCACAGACGTATCTGATGACGTCCAAGGATCATCCCGATGCCGTGCTGCAACGGGCAGGGCACGGCCAGTATGTCGAGACGCCAGATGGCCAAGCCTATCACACCCACCTGACCGGCCGGCCTTTGGCACCGCAACGGCGCTGCACGCTCGGTCGCGAGACGGCGCTGCAGAAATGTGTCTGGGGCGACGACGGCTGGCTCTATCTCGCACAAGGCGGTGTCGTGCCTGCTGTCGATGTGCCTGCACCGGGAGACGCCGCCGTTATCGAGAAACCGGCGCGTGTCGAAACCGAGTTCGACGGTCCGCAGCTGCCGATGGATTTCCAGTGGCTCGCACGCCGGTGCCTGAGCGGATTTTTTCGCTGACGGAGACGCCGGGACATCTGCGGCTGTTCGGCCGTGAAAGCATTGGCAGCTGGTTCGAGCAGGCGCTGGTGGCAAGGCGCCAGGAGCATCATTCTTTCCGGGTGGAAACGGTTGTCGAGTTCGAGCCGGATACCTATCAGCAGGCGGCGGGACTGACGCATTACTACAATCGCCACAAATTTCATTCGCTCGCGGTGACGCTGCACGAACAACTCGGCCGGGTGGTGACGATCTTTTCCTGCGATGGCGATTTTCCGCATAGCCGCATGACATTTCCCGCCGAAAGCGGCGCTGCGGTACCGTTCGGCCGGGTGCATCTGGCCATGGAAATCCCGCGGCAACGATCTGCAGTTCTTCTGGCATCCGGACGGGTATCGTACCTGGCGAAAGATCGGACCGTTGCTCGACGCCGGCGTTGTGTCCGACGAGGGCGGGCGAGGCGAGCATGGCTCGTTCACCGGCGCGTTCGCCGGCGTCTTCGCGTTCGACACCTCGGGTCGGGCGCAGGTTGCCGATTTCGACCGTTTCAGCTACGAGGCGCTGTAATCGACGGTTGTATGTTTGGGCAATGTGTCAGTTAATGCTGATAATTAGCTGATATCATTACAATTTTGTAATTTTCAGTTTCAGTTTCCATTCATCTTTGCGGCCGTAGTTTCGGGGTGTCAAAAACGAAAGGACACCCCGATGAAACGTCTGTTGATTGCGCTGGTCGCAAGCTCCTTCCTCACGGCACCGATGGCTTTCGCCCAGCCGGCCCGGCCGTCTGAAGTCGCTCAGGTGAAGGAGCGTCATGTCGAGAAACGTGTTTACAGGCATGGTAATACCAAGGTCGTCGAGAAGAATGTGGTCGTTAAGAAGCGCTGGGCGCGCGGTCACCGCCTGTCGCCAGCCGAACGCCGCCGCATCGCCGCCGTGAACGACTACCGCCGCTACAAGCTGCGAGCGCCGCCGCGTGGCCAGCAATGGGTTCGTGTCGACAACGACTTCCTGTTGATCAGCGTCGCGACCGGCGTCATCGTCAGTATGGCGACGCGCTGATCAGGCCAAAGGCAGGACTGCCAAAAAGGGCGGCGCTGAGCCGCCCTTTTTCTGGATGATGCTGCCGAGAAGCCGCCAGTTCGACGGTCTAGCTTGCCCGTGCGGACCATTCGGTAAACGGGTCCGGCAAGGCCTTCCAGCGGTCCGGGGTGAAGGTCTTGGCATCAACGAGACACTCGTCGAGTTCCGCCTCCAACGCCGCTTGATCCATCGGATCGGCACCGATGAAGACGATCTCCTGGCGCCGGTCGCCCCAGACGGGATCGAGATAGGGCTTCATCATCGCGAGAAAACCCGGATCCTCCGGCCACTGGGTTTTCGGAACCGCCGACCACCACAGCCCCATTTTCGAAGTGCGCACCATCGGTCCGGCCTGGCTGAGTTCGCCGGCGTGGTGCGGACGCGTCGCCAGCCAGAAGAAGCCCTTGGCGCGCACGACGCCCGGCCATGGCCGGTGGACGAAATCGTGAAACCGCGGGATCGAATGGCCTTTTGGCCCGGTAGACAAAGGAACGGATGCCGTATTCCTCGGTTTCCGGCACATGGTCCTTGAAACCGTGCAGCTCCTTGTACCAGAGCGGATGCTGCTCGGCCTTGAGCATGTCGAACAGGCCGGTGCCGAGAACGTCGCGCAAAGCGACTTTGCCGAAATCCGTCTCGATCAGCCGCGCATCGGCATTCAGCCCGGCGATGATTTTTCGCGCGGCATCCCGCTGCTCAGGCGTCGCACTTCCCGCCTTGTTAAGAATGACGACATCGGCAAATTCTGATCTGTTCGACCAGGAGATCGACCAGCGTGCGGGTGTCATTTTCTCCGGCTGTGTCGCCGCGGTCGGCCAGGAAGTCGGCGGAGGAATAATCGCCCAGCAGGCTGACGGCATCGACCACGGTGACCATGGTGTCGAGCCGCGCGACATCGGCAAGGCTGTTGCCGGCCTCGTCGTGGAATTCGAAGGTGGTGGCAACGGGCAGGGGCTCGGCGATCCCGGTCGATCTGATTAGCAGGTAGTCGAACCGGTCCTGTTCCACGAGCTTGCGGACTTCGTTGAGGAGATCATCGCGCAGCGTGCAGCAGATGCAGCCATTGGTCATCTCGACCAACTGCTCTTCCGTCCGCGACAGGTTAGCGCCGCCCTCGCGCACCAAAGCCGCGTCGATGTTGACCTCGCTCATGTCATTGACGATGACGGCAACCCTGCAATCCGTCGCGATTGTTGAGGATGTGATTGAGCACCGTGGTCTTTCCGGCCCCCAGGAAGCCGGACAACACAGTGACCGGAAGTTTGTCGGACATGTCTTTTATCCTTAATGTTATACTATTACATTTAGCGACCTGAAAAAGGCGGACCATTGGCCCGCCTCGTTCAGTCGCTCGGGAGGAACGCGTTAGCTGCCGGAAGACAGGCAGGTCTTCAGCGATTTGCCGATACCGTCCATCAGCTGGAAATAGAGATCGGGACCGGCTTCAAGCGTGGCCGCTTCCGGATCCAGCGTGCCGGATTTGGCCGGCGTGCCTTCGAGCACGACATTGACCAGCTTCGGTTCGAACTGCGGTTCGGCAAAGACGCAGGTTGCGCCGAGCTCGACGATCTTTTCATGGATCTGCTTCAGCCGTGCAGCGCCGGGCAGGGTTTCCGGGCTGACGGTGATCGATCCCGCCACTTTCACATGGTAGCGATGCTCGAAATACTGGTAGGCATCGTGAAAGACGATAAACGGCTTGTCCTTGATCGGCGCGACGGTCTCGGCAAGCGACTTGTCGAGAGTCTCGAGCCGGGTGTTCAGCGCATCGAGATTGGCCTTGTAGGCTGCGGTATTGTCCGGATCGGCAGCGGCCAATGTCTTTTCGATCTCGGCCGCCATTGCCTTGGCATTGGCCGGGTCGAGCCAGAGATGCATGTCGAATTCACCTTCGTCATGGTGATGACCGGCTTCTTCATGGGCATGACCTTCAGCGCCTGCCTCATGCTCGTCGCCATCATCATGGGCCTCAAAGGCGCCGCCTTCGCGGAATTTCAGCTTTTCAAGACCGGGCGCATCGTCGAGTTCTACGATCTTTGCGCCACCGCCCAGCGATTCCAGCGGCTTTTCGAGAAAGGCTTCCAGCCCGTGGCCGACCCAGAAGACGATACTGGCGTTTTGCAGAGCCGAAGCGTTGGAGGGCTTCATGCTGTAAGTATGGGGAGAGGCTGCCCCCTCCACGATCAGTGCCGGCTCACCGATGCCCTGCATGATCGAGGCGACCAGGGAGTGGATCGGCTTGATCGAGACAACGACATTGGGAACCTCGGCATGGGCGGTGCCCGCGGCCAGAAGCATGGTGGGGGCGAAAAGCAGGGAGGATGTCAAAAGGAGGGAATTTTTCAGGCTCATGCGGGAACTCCTGTCTTGTAAATCAATGTAATGTTATTACATCAATTGCGTTATGCTATAACGTGTGGCATAGCGGCTGGCAACACCCCATCCGGATTTTTTTGATGCTGAATTTCCATAAGTCCGATCAGGCACCGCTCGTCTCGCTCAACAATGCCGGCATCCGCCGCAATGACCGTTGGCTGGTGCGCGGCGTCGAGTTCTCGATCAGCCGAGGCGAGATTGTCACGCTGATCGGTCCGAATGGCTCCGGAAAGTCGACGACGGCAAAGGCCGCGATCGGCGTTTTGAAGCCGGACGAGGGGTGGGTCGAGAAGCTGCCGGGCCTGAAGGTTGGCTATGTGCCACAGAAGCTGGCGATCGATTGGACGCTGCCATTGACCGTCGAACGGCTGATGACGCTGACGGGGCCACTGAAGGGACGTGAGGTCGAGGAAGCGCTGCATTCGACCGGCATCGCCCATCTTGCCCGCGCCGAGGTGCAGCACCTGTCGGGCGGCGAGTTCCAGCGCGCCCTGCTTGCCCGCGCCATTGCCCGCAAGCCGGATCTGCTGGTGCTCGACGAACCGGTACAGGGTGTCGATTTCTCCGGCGAGATCGCGCTTTACGACCTGATCAAAACCATCCGCAACAGGACCGGCTGCGGCATCCTGTTGATCTCCCACGATCTGCATGTGGTGATGGCCGAGACCGATACGGTGATCTGCCTCAACGGTCATGTCTGCTGCCGCGGCACGCCGCAAATGGTCAGCCAAAGCCCGGAATATCTCAAACTGTTCGGCAGCCGCGCTGCAAAATCGCTCGCCGTCTACAGCCACGATCACGATCATACCCATCTGCCGGATGGCCGCGTGCTGCATACGGATGGCAGCATCACCTGAACATTGCCATCCCGACGACGGCCACCATCATGGCGACCATGCGCATGAGGATCGCACCGCGCATGATCACGTGCATGGGCCGGATTGCGGCTGTGGCTACAAGAGCCGCCTGCAAGGCTATGACGATAAGGAGACGCGCCGTGTTTGACGATTTCTTCACCCGCGCGCTCATTGCCGGTATCGGCCTTGCCATCACGGTCGGCCCGCTCGGTTGTTTCGTCATCTGGCGGCGCATGGCCTATTTCGGCGATACGATGGCGCATTCGGCGCTCCTCGGCGTGGCGCTGTCGCTGCTGTTCGATCTCAACCTGATGCTCAGCGTCTTCATCGTTGCGGCTGCCGTGTCGCTTCTTCTCTTGCTGCTGCAGAAGCGTGGTGCATTGTCGACCGATGCGCTGCTCGGCATCCTCTCGCATTCGGCGCTGTCGATCGGCCTCGTCATGGTCGCGTTCATGACCTGGGTGCGGATCGATCTCGTCGGCTTTCTGTTCGGCGATATCCTCGCCGTCTCCGAGGCCGATATCGATCTGGTCTGGGGCGGCGGCATCCTGGTCCTGGCGGCGATCGTCTATCTCTGGCGGCCGTTGCTTGCCTCCACCGTCAATCCCGAGCTGGCCGAGGCCGAAGGCTTGCAGCCTGAGCGGGCACGGCTCTATTTCATGCTGCTAATGGCGCTGGTGATCGCCATCGCTATGAAGATCGTCGGCATCCTGTTGATCACCTCGCTGTTGATCATTCCGGCAGCCACGGCCCGGCGCTTTGCCACCTCGCCGGAGATCATGGCGGTCCTTGCTTCGGCCATCGGCGCTTTGGCTGTCACCGGCGGTCTGTTCGGTTCTCTGCATTTCGATACGCCGTCCGGGCCGTCAATCGTGGTTGCGGCGATGGGGCTTTTCGTGCTCAGTCTGCTGCCGTTCGGTCGCAACAGGCAGGTCGAGACGGCGATACATTCGACGCATGGAGGACATCACTGATGGCGACACAGCAACTCACCAAGAACCAGTCGCTGGTCCTCGACACGCTCCATCATGCGGAGGGGCCGCTCAGCGCCTATACCATTCTCGACAAGCTGCGCGATCACGGGTTTCGCGCGCCGCTGCAGGTCTACCGGGCGCTCGACAAGCTGTTGGAGTTCGGCTTGATCCACCGGCTCGAAAGCATGAATTCATTCGTCGCCTGTGCCCATCCGGATCATCACCATCACCATGATCACGGCGTCACGGCCTTTGCCATCTGCGAGGATTGCGGCCAGGTGACCGAGATGCACGATGAGGCCATGGAAGAGCGCTTGTCGGTTCTCGCCAGCAAGCAGCATTTCAAGACCGAAAAAACCACGATCGAGATTCGCGGCCATTGCCAGAACTGCACCGTTGAATAGTCTGGCCGACGCCCAGGCCAGCTTTGTGCCAGCGGGTGGTGAAACATCCCAATCCCTCAAGGTTTAACCGTGAACAATCAACTGTCTGCAACCGATTTCCTGTTCTCGGCCCATAGCCACAGTCATGCTCACATTCATGAGCAGGACATGGCCGACACGGCGATCGATCCGGTCTGCGGCATGACCGTCAAGATCAACGCCGGCAAGCCGAGCCTGGATTATCAGGGCACCACCTATCATTTCTGCAGCCAGCGCTGCCACGGCCGCTTTGGCGCCGATCCCTGGTTCTTCCTGTCGGGCCATGCGAAGAACAAGCCGAAAGTCGCCAGCAAGGCGACGCTCTATACCTGCCCGATGGATTCTGAAATTGTCCGCGATACGCCAGGCCCATGCCCGATCTGCGGCATGGCTCTGGAGCCCATGGGTGCTCCGGTGGAAGGGCCGAACCATGAACTCGTCGATTTCACCCGTCGGTTCTGGGTGAGCCTGATCTGCGCGGTGCCGCTGGTCATCCTGTCCATGGGGCCGATGCTGGGCCTGCCGATCCGCGACTGGATTGGCGGAAGGCTGGCGACCTATCTCGAACTGATCCTCGCGACGCCAGTAGTTCTCTGGGCCGCAAAACCCTTCTTCGAGCGCGGCTGGGTTTCGGTGCGCACCGGCCATTACAATATGTGGACGCTGATCATGCTCGGCGTCGGGGCCGCCTATCTCTACAGCGTTGTCGCCACACTGTTTCCGGGGCTCTTTCCGATGGAGTTCGGCGGCCATCACGGCGATGTCTCCGTCTATTTCGAGGCTGCGACGGTGATCATCGCACTGGTGTTCGTCGGCCGATCCTTGAGCTTCGAGCCCGCGAACGCACTGGCGATGCGATCCGGGCGTTGATGAACCTTGCACCGAAGACCGCCCGCCGCATCCAGCCGGATGGAACCGAACAGGACGCGCCGCTGGAAAATATTCTTTCCGGAGACCGCGTCCGCGTTCGGCCGGGCGAGGCCGTGCCGGTCGATGGTATCGTCACCGAGGGGCGATCCAGCGTCGATGAAAGCCTGATTACCGGCGAACCGTTGCCGGTGGAGAAGACCGAAGGAGCGCAAGTGACCGGCGGCACGGTCAACCGCAACGGGACGCTGGTCGTGCGGGCGCAGAAGGTCGGTAGCGACAGCGTTCTTTCACAGATCGTCGAGATGGTCGCCTCGGCCCAGCGCTCGCGAGCGCCGATCCAGAAGCTTGCCGATCGCGTCACCGGCTGGTTCGTGCCGGCGGTGGTCATTATCGCGGTGCTGGCCTTCGTGGCCTGGATACTGCTTGGGCCGCAGCCGTCCTTCATCTACGGTCTCGTGGCGGCTGTCTCTGTGCTGATCATTGCCTGCCCCTGTGCGCTTGGGCTGGCAACGCCGATCTCGATCATGACGGCGACGGGCAGGGGCGCGCAGTCCGGTGTCCTTATTCGCGAGGCCGCAGCGCTTGAGCGTCTTGCCGCCGTCGATACGCTGATCGTCGACAAGACCGGCACCTTGACTGGAGGCAAGCCGCGCCTGACCGATGTGCTGGTCCACCCCGCTTTCCCCGAAAACAGGTTGCTGATGCTGGCGGCGTCGCTTGAACGCGCGTCGGAACATCCGCTCGCCGAAGCCATCGTTGCGGGTGCCAAGGCGCGGGATGTGTCGCTGACGACGGTTACTGATTTCGAGGCGATCAACGGCAAGGGCGTTTCCGGGCGCGTGGATGGCGAAATGGTGATGGCCGGGAATGCCGTGATGATGGCAGAGGCGGCGATCGACATAACCAGCTTTGCAGGCCATGCGGAGAGCCTGCGCCAGAATGGCCGCACGGCGCTTTACGTCGCAGTCAACGGTCAGCCTGCCGGTCTCCTGGCGTTGGCAGATGAAATCAAGATCAACGCGGCAGAAGGATCCGCGCACTGCACGCAGACGGCATCCGCATCGTCATGGCGACCGGCGACAATGCCGTCACGGCCCAAGCTGTCGCAAAGGTACTCGGGATCGATGAGGTCGCTGCGGATCAGTTGCCGGAGGCAAAGAAGGCCTTGGTCGAACGTCTGAAGGCCGAGGGCCGTGTCGTCGCCATGGCGGGTGACGGTATCAATGACGCTCCGGCGCTCGCAGCGGCCGATGTCGGCATCGCCATGGGCACCGGCGCCGATGTCGCGCTGGAAAGCGCCGGCGTCACGCTGTTGAAGGGTGATCTGTCGGGCATCGTGCGGGCGCGGGCTTTATCGAAAGCGACACTGTCGAACATCCGCCAGAACCTGTTCTTCGCCTTTGGCTACAATGCCATCGGCGTGCCGATTGCAGCCGGTCTGCTCTATCCGCTGACCGGCTCGCTGCTGTCGCCAATGCTGGCCGCAGCCGCAATGAGCCTGTCGTCGGTGTCCGTCGTTGCAAACGCATTGCGGCTGAAGCGGCTGAAGCTTTGACGGCTTCTATTTGATAACCGAAAGGCTTGTCGCAAACAGCTGCCATTTTTTGATGTAGCCATCAGCCGATTTTTTCAACCCGGCGACGGCTGCCTCATCGAGCAGACGAATGGCCTTTGCCGGGGCACCGACGATCAGCGAGTTGTCGGGGAAGACCTTGCCTTCCGTCACCAGCGCGTTGGCGCCGACCAGGCAGTTGTTGCCGATCACGGCGCCGTTCAGGATCGTCGCACCCATACCGACAAGCGAATTGTCGCCAATCGTACAGCCATGCACGATGGCACGGTGCCCGATGGTACAGCCTTCGCCGATGGTGACGGGAAGGCCGGGGTCGACATGAATGACCACGCCTTCCTGGATATTGGTCCGGGCGCCGATGCGGATCGGCTCGTTGTCGCCGCGCAGCACCGCGCCGAACCAGATCCCGACGTCCTCGCCCAGTTCGACTTTTCCAATGACATGCGCATCGGGTGCAATCCAGTAACGGCCTTCCGGTGGCACGGCCGGTCGTGCCGGGCCAAGAGCATAAAGCGGCATGGTTATTTCCCCTCAAACGACCGTGACGGTCGGCGTTGCAACGCCATCGATACCGCAGGACACCACGTCGCCGCGCAACACCGGGCCGACACCCGAAGGCGTACCGCTCATGATGACGTCGCCGACTGCCAGCGTGAATAGCTTCGACAGTTCGGCGATGATTTCCGGCACCTTCCAGATCATCTGGTTGAGATCGCCTTGCTGTTTCGCTTCACCATTGATCTTCAGCCAGATATTGCCGTCCACCGGATGTTCGATCGCCTGCGCCGGCAAGATCTGCGAAATGGGCGCCGAATTTCCGAAAGCCTTTGCCGCCGTCCAGGGTTTGCCGGCGGCTTTTGCCTGCGCCTGCAGGTCGCGGCGGGTGAAGTCGATACCAACGGCATAGCCATAGACGCAGTCAAGCGCGTCCCCGGCGCCAATAGCATCGCCGCCCTGTTTCAGTGGGACAACCAGTTCGACCTCATGGTGTACGTCGGTCGGCAGCGGCGGATAGGGGAACTCCGCAGCGTGCCTGAGGTTGTCAGGATTTTTCTGAAAAAGAAGGGCGTTTCGCGGTTCGGATCATGGCCCATCTCGATGGCATGGGCAGCATAGTTAGGCCCGACGCAGTAGACGCGGCGGACCGTAGAGGTTTGGTCGGAATGCGCCACAGGTAGCAGTACAGGCGCGGGAAGGGGGATTACGGTTGTCATCAATATCCAGGCATCGACTGCGAATGCCTGACGATAGCACCCCTTTGCGGGGCGGGGAAAGCGGCTTCAGCTGCAGACGTAGGCCTGAAGCTGATCGCGGGTCAGGAACCGGCTGCCGGCGGGAATTGCGCCCGGATGGGTATATTCCAGGCTAGGGACGTCGGGAAGTTCGAGTGCCTGACGGACGGTCATGATGCCGACATCGCGGCGGTCACTGCCGCGCTTCAGGCTGACTTCGACGATGCGATACAGATTTTCCTCTACCATGTGTTCTCTCCCGTCTCTTTATTTTTTGATTTCTGGATTGCAGTAGCTACTCCGAAATTGGTTTTTATGAGGCACCTCATCTATTAGCATGCCACACGTGAAGAAATCGCAACAGTCCTTTTTCAGCAGATGCTTTAATTCGTGCCGAAATGAGACGTGCGTCGCCGTCAGGGTGAGGCGTGACTGTTCATTTTGCGAGCATCCGCCCTGAGCACGGGCATCTTCCTGGCTAAGGGGAACAATCCTGCGGTTCGGGTGTTTTCCAACGAACAGACAAGGAGCTCGAGATGGCGAATATCAAGAATTTGCAGAACCGGCTTTACCGGTGAACTGGACGAGACGAGCGGCGTGACTGCCAAGGCGAAACAGGCGGCCAGCTATGTTCGGGATGAGGCCAATGCTGTCGCGCAAAGCGCTCAGGATCATCCTTCAGCGACCAGCACCGCCTTGCTGGTTTTCGGGGCTGCGGCCTTCGTGGCAGGCTATCTCGTCGGTAGCGCATCGGCTGCTGCGCCAACACGAAGACGTTACTGGTGACTGTTGCATTGCATAAGATTTTAATTGATTTTGTGCCTCGCAGCATTATAGTCATATTTATCGCAGTGATTCACCTCCTCCCGAAAAGCTGCGATCGATCAGCGGTCACCTCCTCCCGACCGTGGGTCATTTTCAGAAGCCTGCCGCACCTCCTCCCGCGGCAGGCTTTTTTCGTTTTGCGCTCTGCCCAATGGGAACCAAATCGGCTACTATCCCGTTGTGGTCTGGCAAGACATTCGGAGGAGACGCTCATGCCAAATGCCAAATGGTCCAATCCTGTGGAGGTGGGATCTGAGCATAAAGGTTCCCAGGTGGTCCTGGGACCGTTCGACGCCCTCATCTGCCTGATGGATACCTGGCCCGATCTGCGCGGTCCGCGCTACGTCGCCGCCAGAAGCTACTGCCGCGCTGCCATTGACGGCCGCAAGTCGCCGGAGGAGGCACGAGAGGTGTTCATTGCGGCCGCACAAGAGGCCAAGCTGCAGGCGCATTGATGCGTCTGGCAGATGTAATTTGAGATTTACTGCGCATCGATCGCAGCGGCGGCGTCTATTTGTTGAATCTCTGTTCCAGACCATCGGTGGGCGTCGTTCGTCTGTTTTGGACATCTGACCTCTACCGGTTGCGACCGGGCATTTCGTCATTGCCCTCCTGAAGCATAGTCCCAGCACCCTTCCAAAGTTCCATCTCGCTTTCAAAACCGCTCCGCTGTATAAGGCCACGATTGGTCTGGCCGCTTCAGCCGCGAGAAATCCTTCTCCGTTTGCGCGCCTGTGTTCTCCACCATATTGTACCGCCAGCAACGCGTGCGGGGATGAAAGTATTTTTTGATGGGCAATGCAGCGATTTCGGCATCGGGAGGCACCGCTTCGACATATTTCGGAGCGCCGGTGTTCGCCGTGGCTCCGATGATCGACTGGACGGACAGACACTACCGTTTCCTTGCGCGGCAGCTTTCCAAACATGCACTGCTCTACACCGAGATGATCGTCTCCGAGGCGATCCTGCGCGGGGACCGGGAGCGATTGCTGAGGTTCGATTTGGTCGAGCAGCCGGTGGTGTTGCAGCTTGGCGGCAATGATCCGCGCAAGATGGCGGAGGCGGCCCGGATCGCCGAGCAGTTCGGCTACGTCGAGATCAATATGAATGTCGGCTGTCCATCGGACCGGGTGCAGTCGGGCACATTCGGCGCTTGCCTCATGCGCGAACCTTCTGTTGTCGCCGAATGCGTGGCGGCGATGAAGGCGGCGGTGTCGATCCCGGTGACGGTCAAGTGCCGGATCGGTGTCGATGATCAGGATCCGGAGATCGCGCTGCGTGATCTGGTGTCGCGGGTGGTGCAAGCCGGTACCGACGCTGTCTGGGTGCATGCGCGAAAAGCCTGGCTGCAGGGGCTGTCGCCGAAGGAAAACCGCGATGTCCCGCCGCTGGATTATGCGCTGGTTCATCGGCTCAAGGCGGAAAATCCCAGCCTTTTCATTGGCATCAACGGCGGTCTTGGCAGTTTGAATCGGGCTGTTGAGGAGCTCAATCAAGAGGCTGTGCTGGATGGTGTCATGCTCGGGCGTGCGCCCTATCATGATAGCGCCATGCTGACCGGCGTGGACGGGTATTTTCCACATCCGCTGACTGGGACCGCGCCTGTCGATTTCAGCGGCGAAGCCTTTACCGCCAATGGCCACCGGCAGTCGCTGGATTTCTGGGCCGGGGGTGCGATGCGATGATGGGCTATGCGGCTGGGCATATCGCTTCGGGCGGAAGGCTGATCCATGTCACCCGCCACATGGTCGGGCTGTTCCAGGGCTGGCCGGGGGCGCGGCGGTTCCGGCAGATCCTGTCGGCCGATGCGACGCGGGCAGGGGCCGGACCGGAGGTGATCGCGGCTGCCTTTGACGCGATCTTTTCGGCCGCCGAGGCAAAGCAGGCGGCGGAGTAAAAACCTCCGGCTTGCTAGCGACGCCTGCAGTGCAGATTCATCCAAGCAATTATCGCACGGATTTTCGCTCCGGGGATAATCGCCGCACAAAAAAACGGCGCCCCCGAGGGACGCCGTTCAATTCAGTCATCGCAAGCAATCAGATCTAGGCTTAGTCAGCCTGGATGTTGACAGCCTTCGGGCCCTTGCCCATGCGATCCGGCTCGGTGTCGAAGGTGACCTGCTGGCCGTCCTTCAGGGTCTGGAGGCCAGCGGCCTGCAGCGCGGAGATGTGTACGAACACGTCCTTAGCGCCGCCTTCCGGCGTGATGAAACCAAAACCCTTGTCCTGGTTGAAGAATTTTACGGTGCCCTTGGTGGCCATGGGAGAAGTCCTTTTTCCCTTAATGATGTGTCCTCACCCCTGCCAGGGTGGAGACGTTTTTCTTTCCGGTGTTGTCTTTATTTCGGAAAGCCAGTCGGTGAAGTCACGATAACGGGGAAAGAACGTCTACAGTGCCGTTTTTATCGACACGCCCGGATTACCTCCGGGACCATACAGCCAGTCCAGTCTCCGGGATAGAAAACGCCCGAACGCGGAAATATTTGCAGCAAAAAAGAAAATAGCAAGCGTTTAATCCTTTGCACTCAACCCTATGTCGGTAGGCGGCCCCGGATGCACCAGCATGAACCAACCGCCGGTTTTGCGGGGCTGGCAGCAGCGCCCGCCGTCCGGGCCGGGGAAAACCGCGTCCCGTCCCGATCTCACCACAATTTGGTCCCGGCGATGTCCGATTAAGGAGCATCCGCGCCGCTACCGCTTCGGGGTTGATGCGGGCTGGGCGAACGGTTAGGTCAGAGGTGATATGACGAATGCTGGACTGCGAGGTGGCTCTGTGATCGACCCCTATGAAACGCTTGGAATTGACCGCGGCGCCGACGAGCTGGCGATCAAGGCGGCCTATCGCAAGGTGGTCAAGGCTGTTCATCCCGACAGCGGCGGCGATACCGAGGCTTTCGGGCGGCTGCAGGCCTGCTACGATCTGTTGAAGGACCCGGTGCGCCGCAAGGTCTATGACAATACCGGCTATGACCCGCAGCTGGCCGACCCGCGTGACCTGCAGGGCATCTTGAAGCTCGAAACGCTGGTCAACGATTTCATCCTCGACGAGCGCGAGCCCGGCAGTTTCGATCCGGTCGCCGCCATGCGCCGCAAACTGTCCGACGATATCGTCAAGAGCCGCTTCCACATTCTCGAACTGGAGCGCCACCGCGCCCGCGTCCGCCAGCATCTCGACCGTCTCGGCCGCCGCCCCGCCGCCGACATTCTCGGCTCGATGCTGCGCACCCGCTCGCAATCGATCGCCGACGCCATCCGCAGCGCGGAAGTGCAGATCGAGGCGACCGAGCAGGCCTATACGATACTGGAAGGCTATTCGTATGAGCTGGAAATGCTCGACGAGGTGAAGGCGGCGGAATAGGGCAGGTTGGGGCTTTGGCTGCGCCCTGCTGGTCTTTGTTTCGCGCCAGCGGCCTCCCCGTCATTCCTGTGCTCGTCACAGGAAACCAGTGTGCCGCGTCTGCGGCACGTGAGACTCCTTGAGTGTTCGATCGGACGAGTCCTTTCACGGCGCAGACGCGCCGTGGCTGGATTCCTGTGACAGGCACAGGAATGACGGAGGGTGGGGAAGCTGTCATGCCACACAGACAAAAGGGTGCGTCCTTCCATCCGCGTTCATTCCGTCCGCTGCGGTGGGCGCGGCAGGGGGCGGGGATTTTTCGCGGTCGCGGCGGAAGGCGTCGAAGCGGCGTTTGTCGTGGGGCGGGACGGCGGTGCGGGCGATTTCGACACCGGCGTCAAACACGCGCGCTGCTCGGCATTGCCCCAGGTATAGGTCAGGCCCTGATGGCCGCCATGTTCGAGGATGATCTGGGCCTGTTGGTAAAATTCATTGAAGATCTGCGCTGCGCGGCCGTCAGGTTGCGCAGGCAGCAGGGTTCGCCATTGCCCGAGAAATGCCAGTGGCAGGCGTTCCTGCGGCGGCAGTCGCGGCGGCGGCAGACGAGATGCGGCAGGGCCAGCATCTCGGCGGTGTGGACCATCAGCCGGGTCTGGACGGGAAGGGGCATGTCTTGTCTCCGTTGCTTGTCTCCGGGGCATGCGCGATCGTTCACGCGCGAAAAATCTCGCCGTGGTTTGAAGGGACGGGGCGCTGAAAGCTGCCGCGTAAAATAGTAAAAAGTGACACCTCTCAGCGCCCCGTTCGGCGGTTTTTGCCCGCGACTCCGGTCTCTCTGAGGTGGCAAGAACAGACGGTGTTCGTCTGACCCGGTGGACCCCGGCCGAACCTCGGCAACGATCCACCCGGCCGCCGCCGGACTTTTGACCAGCCCGGCGAAACCATCCGCTCAATCACCCTGTATGCCGCACAGGCACGTCCGGCGCGCTCTTTCGGGCTTCAAGAGACAAGGGCCAAAACCCTTGCCTCTCCCCGTGTCGCCGGAGGGAGACCATTTTCCACGCGCCCCGGATAGGAGGACGTCCGTCCTTTCCTCAAACCCGGCGCCGGCCCCGCCTCGCTGCCACGGCTGGCAGTGTATCCGTGGCGGAACGGGAGAAGTATGGCATGGGTTTTGGGGGCGGGGATGAGACGAGCGCCTCACCAGAAAATCCAAGACCTTACTTTGGTATAAGGAATTGGTTTACCTTCATTTTCTGGATGTGAGGTTGTGTGGCCAACGTCTTGGCGGTCTATTCTCATCCCCTCTGTGGTTCTGACAGGCAGTTTAGTTCTCTTGACTTGCGGTGCGGGGTTCTCGCAAATTTAATGCGCGAATGAGGCCGTCGTGAATTTTGTACTCGTCTGCCTCAATGAAACCTTGCGCTTGTTGGAAGCACTTGAAACGCCACTGCTGAGATTTACCAACCTTCAATCCAATCAGCGAGTTGGCAAATAAAAATCGGAAGACATCGACGGCTTGGACATCGTTCAACTTAATCCCAAGATTTTCTAGAGAACTCATGAAGGAAACTTTGGTGAGTAGCGTGGAGCCTATATTTTGAATTGCGCTTAAATAGTTGGTGATCTCTGGCCGTTTGTGCGCCACTCATCGATTATTTCATCTTTTAACCATTCAGAATATGCACTCTCTGCACTGTAGATGGAGGAGCATTCCAATTTGATAGTGCTAACGTCCTCAGAGTCGAATGGATCGTCTCTACGGTTGACCATATCTTCCCGCACTAATTGAAGGATCTTTATAAGGTCACGTGGTCTCATCATGGTTCGCTTTAGAAGATAATCAGATGGCGCCATGCCTTGGCGCATCTTCTCTTTATCAAACAACGCATCAAGATCAGATACCATGTCTTGGTTTCCGATCTTTGCGAAATAGTTGATTCTCTCAAGTATCACCCTGAACAGAGAATCTCTCTGCCAGGCTAGCAGTTTCCCGCAATCAGATTTTAGTTTGTTTTTATCGTTTAAAGCCAATTCTTCAAATATATCTTCTCTAAGAAAAACAATTGGTCGAACTACCCCTGCAAGTCTGGCAGTCACACTTTCCGATGCTGAAACTAAGCCGGCTATTAAGCGCTTGGATGAATCGATTGACTCCTCATCCCACGCTTCGTCAACTCGGTCAAAGCATACGAATACAGATGGAAGTGAAGGGGTATTCTTCAAACTGTTTTCAAATATGAGTGTAATCGACTCTATGTTTCTCGATAGATTCGCAGACAAATTGTTGTCAGATTGTAGATCTGTGAATTCTATTTCCCCGGTGTCTATCGACAATTCATCAATTTGCCCTTCCTCAAGATTTAACCCGGCTCCTGGAAGTTTCAATTTAGAAAGTGAAAGTATTTTGTTGCCAATTACTTGTGTTAGTGTTGGGTACGGACTGCCGTATATCTTCTCTATCAGTCGAATGCAATTCTTGATGGATTTTGGAACGTTCTGGTTAGACTCAATAAGTTTTTTGTTAATAGCCGTGATGGCTTGCACATAAATTACGAACTTCCACGATTGAAGATAGGCCAAAGAGACAGCTTTTGTCGGGTTTGCTAGGGCTTCATGCGCAGACCAACTATAATCCTGAAGAGACAGAGAGACTACAGAAGATCTATTTTTGTCGATGAATTTATCCGTATTCTCAGAAAAGTAACGGAATACTGCTGTCTTTCCTGCTCCTTTTCTTCCAAGTATGAGAAAGCTAACATTTGAGCTAAGAACACTCTTAAGTACACCGGCATCGTAGAAATACTTGCTAAGTAGTTCGTCGCGCTCTGCTGATATTTTCCCAAATTCAATCCAGTCTAGAATTTCAGGCATGCTTTTATCTCACTTATGGGGGCTATTAATTTGAGTGTTTTCTACAGAGACGAATCTCTCATCCCAACTTATAGTGGAGTAGAGCTTATAGAAAGACGTTCCCTGCAACTCCATGGCAACCTACCCTTGGGCGCTGAGAGGAGTTAAGCTGGGTTCTCTCTCGGTATCGTCGAAACCACCATCCTAGCGGGGTTACGGGCTGTGGCGAAATCCGCATAGGTTTTCAAATTAGGCTGTGGATGAGCGTGGAGAAAGCTCGACACCGGTCCTGTACCCTACCGCCCCCCATCAAACAACGCGCTCAGGCTCCACGGATATTCCCCCTGCTGGTTGGCGATGTCGTCGACTTTCCAGCCGCCGTGTTCCTTGACCAGGGTGTAGTAGAGCGTCACCGGCTCGAAATTCGTGAAGGTCACCTCGACCTCGGCGGTATCGTCGATGACGATCGGCTGGCCGACTTCGACGTCGGTGGCTTCGCCGTCCTGGCCTGATATCACCGGGTCGAAATCGATGCTGCCGCTGTCGCCGACCTGCGTGTTGTCGGCATCTTCCTGGAAGCGGGCGTTCAGCTGGTCGGAGAAGAACGGGGAATAGAGCGAGGGGGCGTTTTCGGCGGTCTGCGATGTATCGTAGCTGTAGAGCGCCTGCAGCAGCGCCTCCGGGCTCTCGTAGGTTTGCGCGGCGGCGGGAGGCGCTGAAAGCGCTGAGATCACGGACAGGATGAGGGCGAGGGCGGGCAGGCGCATGGGGCTTGGTCCTTTGGCGGCGGGGCTGTGCTTGAGGAGTAGCCGATGGAGGGTGATCTGGCCATGCAGCATTTTTGGGGGCATGGGCGAGGCTGCTGTGCAGGGGCTTGCAGCCGGCATCGCCGGCGCTACGGGGTAGTTTTCAGCGGCTGCAGCTGGAGGTCGCACCAGTCGGAAAAATCTTCCTTGCCGCGCTCCACCAGCGGGATGATATCGGCGGGTTGGACCCCTCTTCGACCGTAGATCGGCTTTCCGAGCGATGAGCCCTTCAAGACCGTGCCGACCTGCGTCATGCCGAACATCCGCATGGCCTTTTCGCCGGACTTCGACCAGCCGATGGAGAAGATATCGAGCCCCCGGGGCGGGAATTGCTGATACGCCAGAATGGCGGAGACGGCACCCCAGATGATGATCTGGTTTTCCCGGCTGCGTTGCCGTTGCACGGAATCGAGCAGATAGCTCATATTGACCAGCGTCGAGATATGGATCGCGCTGGCCCTTCGCGCCTCCGGATGGTTTGCCAGCGACTGGTGCAGCAGCTCATCAAAATCGAACTCGCCATTGATGAAGAGCTCGTAATGCTCTGTCTTGAACGCATAAAAATCAATGAAGCCGTGAATCTTCTTTTCCTGGTTTGTCAGCGCGATCAGGCTGTAACGGTCATTGAGGAAGTTCTCCATGTCTTCTTCGGGGTCGATCGCATCCTTGCCAAAAATGATCTGGCTCTTCTCAATGACTCCTTCGGCAATCTGCCGCGACGTCGGCACAGTGATCCGGTACGGTCTTTCGTTGTCAGCAGGTTCTATCGCCAGAGCGGCCTTTGGGCGGGCCTGCCGGGTTGGTGGCCGGATGTCGCCGACATAATCGATCCGAACGAAAAGATCACTGCCAGCGTTACCAGAACACTGGCGACAAGAAGGGCAATGTACATCTCCTGCGATTCTTCGTAGGCCTTGGTAACGGTCGATATGTAGCCAATAATGGCGAAAGTGTAGAGAATGACGCGGAAGGGGTTTTCCTTGGTCAGCGTCACCTCGCGATTGAGGAAAGCGCGGATCTCGCTTCAGCATCGGGGCTCACCTTCCACGCTGGATAGTTTGCGGGACCGGACGCTACTCTACTGTCATCGCTTGTTTCCGCCAAGCAGTTTCGCCGGCAGCCCTATTGGCCCGGGCGGCCGGTCTTGCCCTTGGTCTTCTTCTGGCGCTTGAGGTCGCCGGCGTCCTCGTAGGAGCCGACGCCGGATTTGGCGCGGATGAAGGGTTTTGCGTCGTCGGCGCTGGATGCTCGGCCCGAGGATGACGGAGAGGGGGTGTCGCCGGGCAGGCGTTTTTCCGGTTGGCCCTGCAGCAGCGGTTTTTCCGGCAGCTTGCCGCGGGTGTTGAGCGGCTTTTCGGTGCGGCCGACGGTCATTTCGTCGAGGCTGTTCTTGCGGAAGAGGCTAGCCTCCGGGCGCGCAGGCGTGGCGATGTCGTGGCCCATCTCGTCGAGATCGGGTTTGGCGAAGAGGGTCTTTCCCTCCCCCTCGTGGGGAGGGTGGCCTCCCGGGATTTGCCTTCGGCAAACCCGAGGACAGGCTGCGGGTCGGGAGGGGTGTTTGTGGCGGATTCGGTGGGTGGGGTTTTCCCCTCCCCAACCCTCCCCACAGGGGGAGGGAGTCGACCGCGCTTGCCGCACCCTTTTCCGTGATCCCGTTGGCTTTCCACCACCTTCCATCGCCCGGGCTTCCTGGCGGGCCATCGGGTCGTCCATGACGGCGAGTTCGGCGGCCTTGAGGCGTTTGATTTCGTCGCGCAGGCGGGCGGCGGTTTCGAAGTCGAGGTCGGCGGCGGCGTTGCGCATCTGTTTTTCGAGCGCTTCGAGATGGGCGGCGAGATTGTTGCCGACCATGTCGGTGAGGCCGCCCTTGACGCCCTTGATGCCGATATCGGCGCGGACATGGTCTTTTCGTAGACCGAATCGAGGATGTCGGAAATGCGCGCTTTTACCGATTCCGGGGTGATGCCGTTGGCCGTGTTATAGGCCACCTGCTTTTCGCGGCGGCGCGAGGTTTCCTCCATGGCGCGCTTCATCGAGCCGGTGATGTTGTCGGCATAGAGGATGACCTTGCCGTCGACATTACGGGCCGCACGTCCGATGGTCTGGACGAGGGACGTTTCCGAGCGCAAAAAACCTTCCTTGTCGGCATCGAGAATGGCGACGAAGCCGCATTCGGGGATGTCGAGGCCTTCGCGCAAGAGGTTGATGCCGACGAGGACGTCGAAGGCGCCGAGACGCAGGTCGCGGATGATCTCGATGCGCTCCAGCGTGTCGATATCCGAGTGCATGTAGCGGACGCGAACACCCTGTTCGTGGAGGTATTCGGTGAGGTCTTCGGCCATGCGCTTGGTGAGCACGGTGACCAGCGTGCGGTAACCGGCCTGGGCGGTCTCATGGATTTCGCCCAAGACGTCGTCGACCTGGGTTTTTGCCGAGCGGACTTCGACCGGGGGGTCGATCAGGCCGGTGGGGCGGATGACCTGTTCGGCAAAAACGCCGCCGGACTGTTCCAGTTCCCAGGCCGCCGGCGTTGCCGAGACGGCGATGGTATCGGGGCGCATGGCGTCCCATTCCTCGAAGCGCAGCGGGCGGTTGTCCATGCAGGACGGCAGGCGAAAGCCGTATTCGGCCAGCGTCGCCTTGCGCCTGAAGTCGCCCCGGTACATGCCGCCGATCTGGCTGACGGAGACGTGGCTTTCATCGATGAACAGCAGGGCATTGTCGGGGATATATTCGAACAAAGTCGGCGGCGGCTCGCCGGGGCTGCGGCCGGTGAGGTAGCGCGAATAGTTCTCGATGCCGGCGCAGGAGCCGGTCGCCTCCAGCATCTCGATATCGTAGCGGGTGCGCTGCTCCAGCCGCTGGGCTTCGAGCAGGCGGCCGCCCTTTTCCAGCTCGGCGAGGCGGAGCTTCAGCTCCTCCTTGATCGACTTGATCGCCTGGTTGAGCGTCGGGCGCGGGGTGACATAGTGGGAATTGGCGTAGATCTTGACCGATTTCAGGTCGTCGGTCTTCTGGCCGGTCAGGGGATCGAATTCGGTGATGGCGTCGATCTCGTCGCCGAACATCGAGATGCGCCAGGCTGCGTCTTCCAGGTGGGCCGGGAAGATTTCGATCGTGTCGCCCCGGACCCGGAAACTGCCGCGCTGAAAATCCATGTCGCGGCGCTTGTATTGCTGGGCGACGAGGTCGGCGAGCAGCTGGCGCTGGTCGAGCCGGTCGCCGACCGTCATCTGGAAGGTCATGGCGGTGTAGGTTTCGACCGAGCCGATACCGTAGATGCAGGAAACCGAGGCGACGATGATGACGTCGTCGCGCTCGATCAGCGAGCGGGTGGCGGAGTGGCGCATGCGGTCGATCTGCTCGTTGATCGACGATTCCTTCTCGATGAAGGTATCCGAGCGCGGCACATAGGCTTCCGGCTGGTAATAGTCGTAATAGGAGACGAAATATTCCACCGCGTTGTCGGGGAAGAAGTTCTTGAACTCGGAATAGAGCTGCGCGGCCAGCGTCTTGTTCGGCGCCAGGATGACGGCGGGGCGCTGGGTGGCCTCGATCACCTTGGCCATGGTGAAGGTTTTGCCCGAGCCGGTGACGCCGAGCAGGACCTGGGAGCGGTCGCCGTTCGACAGGCCCTCGACGAGGTCCTTGATGGCGGTCGGCTGGTCGCCGGCGGGCTCGAAATCGGACTGCATGCGGATGGCGATGCCGCCTTCGGATTTTTCCGGGCGGGCCGGCCGGTGCGGCGTCCACAGCTTGCCGTCCTTGAACAGCGGGTTGCCGCTCTCGATCAGCGCCGATAGGGCTTCGACGGTGGCGGTGACGGCGGAGGGGCGAGCGCATCCTCGAGCGCGGTGTCCATGCCGGCCACGGGGTTCAGCCCGGCGGCGGCGCGGGCCTTGGGATCGGACGTGCCGCCCATCGACGTACCACGGGCTGAGCGGCTCGCACCGACGCTGGCCTTGTCATTTTTGGCCTTCTGGGCGGCGATCTCGACCTTCTTGCGGTGTTTGCCCGCCTTGGAGGCAACGTCGTGGCGGGTCTCGATCGTCTCGGCCTCGGCCATGCGCTGCAGCTCTTCGGCCCAGTCGGCAACGTTGGACGACAGGGAGCCGGACGACAGCGGCGCGCCTTCGAACGAGGCCTGGGGAGCTTCCTCGAAGCCGGTGGGTTTTTTCGGTGCTTTCGACATGCGGGGAATATGGAGAGAGTCCGGCGAAATGTGAAGGGGGCAATGAGTACAAAAAGGCAACGGGATGGTGGGCTACTGCCAGTTTCTGACACTAGGGTTTTGGCACATGATCGGGTGGATTTTCTGAGCGGCGGCAAGGAATCCGGCTTGAACGGCGGCGGATTGGCGGTACATGCTGCGTCTCCTGCCAATCTGTCTCCCAGGGATTCGAAATGCCTTTTCGCTGAATGCGGCGGCCGTGCTGCCGATCGTACTGCTCGTCCTGTCGAACGTCTTCATGACCTTCGCCTGGTACGGTCACCTGAAATACACCTCGTCGCCGCTCTACATGGCTGTTTTCGCCAGCTGGGGCATTGCCTTCTTCGAATATTGCCTGGCGGTCCCGGCCAACCGGATCGGCCACGAGGTCTATTCGGCAGCCCAGCTGAAGACCATGCAGGAGGTGATCACGCTGGTGGTCTTTGCCGGTTTCTCGGTGTTCTGGCTGAAGGAATCGCTGACTTGGAACCACGCCATCGGTTTCTGCATGATCGCCGGCGGTGCGGCTTTTGTGTTCAAGGGATAGAGTCTGCAGTTCCTAGTGCTGGGTGGGGGCGGACTGGTCTTCGGTTGCGTCCGACCGCACGACGACGCAGCCGGCGAGGCGGTCGTAGAGGGTCTGGCCGCGCCAGAGGAGGAAGGGGCCGAACCACCAGAGGGCGGCGAGGAGCCAGGCGGTCAGGCCGACGGCGAACAGCGGGCTGAAGTCGGGCGTCTGCATGTCGCGGGCGGCATGGATGACATCGATGAATTGGCCGGAGGCCAGCGTCGACAATCCCGGCAGGTTCTGGCTCGCATGGACGGTGACGGCGATGCCGAGAATACAGGCTGGCAGGAATTTCCAGACTTCTCGGATCAGGCATTGCCTGAGCGAGGGTGCGGTTCCGGTTGCATTGGCGATGCGCAGGAACATCAGGGCCTTGCCGGGTGTGCGTCGGCCGGTTGCCGTTATTCTGGCGGTAGCGAAAACGAACAGCGCCAGGAAGAAAAGTTGAAGTAGTATGTTTGACGCCGTGCTGGATCCGGAAATATCCAGCGGAATGGCGTTTCCGGCCGGGTCGATGCCGATGGAGACAAAACGGCTGGATTCTGATGCCGCTTTCGTGGCTGGTGACCGTCGATATGAAGAAGCGCTGCTCAGGGCCGAGGCTGGAGGCGACGCAGATTTGGTTTGTCCGGGTTTCGCCCGCAGCCAGCGGCCATTCGGTTTCGACCTGACGGATCAGCGGGCTGTCCGTTGTGACCTCGCAGGTCGTCGATTGTCCGATGGAGAAACCGAGGTTCCAGCCGGTGACGGCCTGCAGCGGCAGGGCAAGGACCATCAGGATGCTGTAGAAGACCGCCGTATCGACAACGAACACGACGGCGCGCCGCCAGAAATGGCGCCGCGGCCTTGCCGCAGTCATGAACATATCAGCGGTCATCGAATCCCCCTTACCAATCCCTCGTCGTTTGGGTCTTTAGGGGCTTGAGCCGGGGTCCGGCAATGGCAGAACCGGCTTTTCGGGTGCGGTTATTCGCGGATTGACATTTTCCGGTTGTAGCGGCATTGCGCAGGTCCGGCCTTGCCCGGCACGCAGGGCATCGCAGACAGGAATGAACGGCACCGGCATGATCCTTCTGAAACTGACTTTGGTTCCGTTCTTTCTGCTTGTTGTTTCGATGGCGGCCGTGCGCTGGGGGCCGGCGGTGGCGGGCTGGCTTGCCGGATTGCCGATTGTGGCAGGCCCAATTCTCTATCTGCTGGTGCTGGAACAGGGGCCGGTCTTTGGCGTCGGTGCGGCTGCCGCGGCCTTGTCGGCGATCTTTGCCTCGGAGGCGTTCAACCTGGCCTATGCCTGGACCTGCCGGTGGTATCACTATTGCATCGCGGCGATGATGGGACTTGCCGCGTGGTTCGTCGCGGCCATCGGCCTGACGAGCCTGCCGGGAACGCCCGCTGTTGCGCTCGGCGCGGCGCTGCTCGGCGTTGTGTCGGCACAGACATTCCTGCCGCGCACCAATGCAGCCAGCAAGGTGATTTCGATCACCCGGGCCGACCTGATCATGCGGATGGTGGCCGGGGCCGTCCTGACGCTGGCGGTGACGATGCTGTCGGCCTCGCTTGGCGCGCAATGGAGCGGCGTGCTGACCGTGTTTCCGCTGCTCGGATTGATTCTGTCGGTTTCATCGCAACGGGCCTATGGGCCGGACTTCGTCGTCCGGCTGCTGCGCGGCATGGTGCTGGGGCGCTTCTCGTTTGCGGCCTTCTGCCTGTGCCTGATCTGGATGCTGCCCAGAGAGAATGCCGAGATCGCGTTTCTGGTCTCGTCCGTTGCCTCCGTCACCGTTCAATGGGCGAGCCGGCACATAGCCGCCGTCCTGCGCCAAGCCAGAGCGTAGGGATCAATCAGCGCCGCCAAACAGCGTATCGAGAATCTTTCCTTCCAGCCGTGCGAGTTCCGGCGAGCCGTGGCGGCGGGGGCGTTCGAGCGGGATATCGAGATCCAACGCGATCTTGCCATGGTCGATGACGATGACGCGATCGGCCAGAGCCACGGCCTCCACGACATCGTGGGTGACCAGCACGGCGGTGAACGCCTGCTGTTGCCAGATGCTTTCGAGCAGTTGCTGCATTTCGATGCGGGTCAAAGCATCGAGCGCGCCGAGCGGTTCGTCGAGCGCCAGAATATAGGGATGGGCGACAAGGGCGCGGGCAAGCGCAACGCGCTGGCGCTGACCGCCGGAGAGGACGGACGGCCATTCTTCCGCACGGTCGGCAAGACCGACTTCATTGAGGATGGCGAGGGATTTTTCGCGGGCTTCCGCGCCCTTGGCGATGCCGGTCAGGCCGACTTCGACGTTTTTGGCGATCTTTGCCCAAGGCAGAAGGCGCGGTTCCTGGAACATGATGCGCGGTGCGGTTTTCGCCTTCCACGCCCTTGTTGACGGTCAGCGTACCGGAGGTCGGCTTGTCGAGGCCGGTCAGGAGCCGCAGCAATGTGCTCTTGCCACAGCCGCTCTTGCCGATGACGGCGATGAATTGGCCGGCCGGTACATCGAGATCGATATTGTCGAGCACGGTCTTGTCGACTGAACCTGCGGCTGATGCCGCGGAAGGAAAGGCAATGCCCCGGTTGTCGCGCTCGCGCGTCTGCGGTGCGGCATAGGGGAACCATTGGCCCGGAGGCGTTTCGCGCAAGGCTCGGGCTTCCGCTGTTTCTTTTACGTTCTTGCGCGCCGGGATGGCTTTGGGATCGAGGGCGATGACGGACATTTTCGGTACTCCGTGTTTCGTTTCGCGATAATAGCTCAGGCGGTCTGAAAGGCGGGATGCCATTGCAGCGTCAGCCGTTCGAGCAGGCGGGCAAAGCTGTCAGCGAGCTTGCCGAGCAGGGCGTAGATCAGGATCGACAGCACGACGACGTCGATCAGCAGGAACTCGCGGGCCTGCATGGCCATGTAGCCGAGGCCGGAGGAAGCGGCGATGGTTTCGGCGACGATCAGCGTCAGCCACATGATGCCCAGCGCATAGCGCAGGCCGACGAAGATGGCAGGCAGGGCGCCGGGCAGGATGACCCGGAAGAACAGGGCGGTACGCGACATGCCATAGACCCGGCCCATCTCGACCAGCTGCGGATCGACGCTCTGGATGCCGAGCAGCGTGTTGACATAGATCGGGAAGAACACGCCGAGCGCCACGAGGAAGAGCTTTGCCTCCTCATCGATGCCGAACCAGAGGATGACCAGCGGGATCAGCGCCAGATGCGGGATGTTGCGGACCATCTGCAGTGTCGTATCGGTGAGATTGCGCGACAGGCCGGAGAGACCATTGGCAAGGCCGAGGATCAGGCCGATCGAGCCGCCGATGATGAAGCCGGACAGGGCGCGGGCCGTGCTGACGCCGATATTGCGGACAAGCTCGCCGGAGAGAGCCAAGCGCCAGAACGCTTCGGCGACGGCGGAGGGAGCAGCCATGACATTCGGCGAGATCAGCCCGGTGCGGGCGGCGAGTTCCCAGGCAAGCACGATGAGGGCAGGCAGCAGCCAGCCCGCGCCGTTTCGCAGGATCGATTGACCGGTGGATTTCATGATCTGCCCTCTCTTGTTCCGCCTGCATTGTGCCGCGTGCCGGCCCGGATCGACCGGCACGCCTATCATTTCCCTGGGAGGAAATCAGTTTGATGGTGCGGTCCAGACAGCATCGGCGACGGTGATCTGCTTGGGGATCAGCCCGAGCTTGAAGAACCGGTCGGCGGTCTGCTGCTGGCTGGCGACGATTTCCGGGGTGATCGGCTCGATGCCGAACTTGCTGCGGTTGGCGGCGATCGTCTGGGCTTCCAGCGGTACGCCGGTGACTTCATGCAGCGCCTCGGCCACCTTGTCGTGGTTGGCATCGGCCCAGGCGGCTGCTTCCTTCAGGGCTGAAATGGCGGTGCCGATCGTCTCCGGATGCTCCTTGGCAAAATCGCGGTTGGCGAGGAAATAGGTTTTCACATTCAGGGTTTCGGCCGAGGTGGTGAGGATGCGCGGCTTGTAGCGGGTTTCGGCTATGGCGAAGAAGGGGTCCCAGACGGCCCAAGCGTCGATCTTGTCGCTGGCAAAGGCCGCGGCCGCATCGGCGGGGCTCAGATAGACCGGGGTGATGTCCTTGAAGTCGATGCCGGCTTTTTCGAGGGCCGCAACGACGAGATTGTGGGCGCTGGTGCCTTTGCCGACGCTGATTTTTTTGCCCTTGAGGTCTGCCAGCGACTGGATCGGTGATTCCGGCTTGACGAAGATGGCTTCACCGGCGCCGTTGGAGGGAAGGGCGGCGACATAGGTGATGGCGGAGCCGGCGGCCTGGCCGAAGATCGGCGGCGCATCGCCGGTCCAGCCGACATTGATCGAGCCGACATTCAGCGCCTCGACCAAAGGCGGGCCGGCGGTGAACTCGACCCAGGAGACGGTGATGCCCGTCGGCTCAAGTGCCTTCTCGATGATCTGCTGCTGGCGGGCGATGACCGGCAGGCCGGTTTTCTGGTAACCGATCTTGAATTCGGTCAGCTCGGCGGCCGACAGGCCGGAGGCGGCAAACAGGCTGGTGGCGGCAAACAGGCTGGTGGCGAGCAGGCTGGCGCCGAACAGGCGTCTTGTCAGTGTGAGCATCGGATCCCTCTTATGGTTGGCGGAGACGGTTCTCCGCTTGGCTTGGGATCATGCTAGTTAAATCTATCAGGATTATAGAGTTTATTTATTTTGCAGATTGAGCGCGCAGGGAAACGCTTTTCCGTGGCGGGAGGGCAATCGGTTGGATTTTTCCATTGGCCGATACCTTCAGGCTCGCGGGGCATCGATGCGGGAGCGGGCGAAGGCGCCCGGCGCGCAGCCGACGCGGCGGCGAAAAGCGGTGCTGAAGGCGCTGGCGGATTCTGTAGCCGATCTCTTCGGCCAGGCGATCAAGCGACTTGCCGCCCCGGCTAAGCGTGTCCTTGGCCAGCGTCATGCGCCAACGCACCAGATATTCCATCGGGGCGCAACTGATCGTGCCACTGAAGCGGGCAGCAAAGGCAGATCGCGACATGCCTGCGAGCTTGGCAAGACCTGCGACCGTCCAGCCGGCGCTGATATCGGCATGCATGGCACTCAGCACGCGGGCAAGGGCGGCATCCTGCATGCCTGAGAGAAGGCCGGCAGGCAACGGTGCCGTTCCGACGCCCGGCCGGCGCAGGCACTCCATCAGCAGGACTTCGAGCAGCCGTTCGAGGATCATCTCCCGCCCCGGCCGTTCAGCCGCGCACTCTTCCATGATCAGATCGATGATACCGGCGAGGCGCCCGGTGTTGCCCTCGGCCGCACGCACGTGGATCATTTTCGGCAGCAGCGACACCAGCAGCGGCGCGTTGACCGGATTGAGCCGGAAGCTGCCGCCGAGCATGCGGAAATCCGGTTCGCCGTCGGGATCGCCATGACGCAGGTCTGTGGCGGTCGGCTGGCCGGCGATGCACCTGGCGCCCGGGTGGCTCAGCATCTCGAAGGCGGGCGAGGACGGCAGCAGCACGAAATCGCCACGGGAAAGCTGCACCGGATCATCCTTTTCGACCGCAAGCCAGCACTGGCCGGTCAGCACGATCGCAAAACCCGGCGCGCCATAGGCCGGATAGCGCACGCCCCATTCGCCCTTGCCGGTGATCGGCTTGGAGAACACGGCATGCGGGCGGAGCAGGGCTATGACATCGCTGAAAGGATCCATTTGGACGATCCGTAATGAAACTCGGAGTTATAATTATAGATCGTCTGTTCGTTTTGTTTATCCTGAGAACACATCTTATGGAGACACGAATGACCAAGACCATTCTCATCACCGGCACGTCGTCGGGCTATGGCAAGGCGATTGCCGAACTCTTTGGCGCGCGGCTGGAACGTCGTCGCCACCATGCGGCGGCCGGACGCCAGCCTATTCGCTACGGTTTCGGATCGCCTGCTGGTGCTGCCGCTGGATGTGACCAGTGTGGAAACGATCGATAACGCCATTGCCGACGGCGTTTCGGCCTTCGGCGCAATCGACGTTCTGGTCAACAATGCCGGCATCGGCATGGCGTCTGCCGTCGAAGTCACTCCGGACAGCACGATCCAGGAGATTTTCCGGACCAATACATTTGGCGTCTTTGCAACCTGCCGCGCCATCATTCCGCAGATGCGCCCAAGGGCATGGCACCATCGTCAACGTGACCTCGAGTGTCACCCTTGGCGTGATGCCGCTGGTGGCGATCTATGCTGCCAGCAAATGCGCCGTCGAAGGGTATACTGAGTCCCTGTCTTACGAGCTGGAACTGTTCAACATCAAGGCAAGGCTGGTGGAGCCGGGTCTTGGACCGACCACCGGTTTTGCCGCCAATGGCGGGCCGCGCATGCAGGGGCTGATCCCCGACGATTACGGTGCGTTTGCGCACGCCTACTTCGGCATCATGGCCAACTATCCGACACCCTATTGCACAGAAGGCGAGGTCGCTGAGGCGGCATTCTGCAGCGGCAACGGAAGAGGGGGATACGATCCGTTTTCCGGCCGGTGCCGATAGCAAGATGCTGGCGCAATTGCGCTGGTCGACCTCGGAGGAGCATTATCTCGGGAGAATGCGGGAGATGTTCCGGCCGGATATGTCGGCGTAGCCATGTGTTTGTTCGGGGAGGTGCAGCGTAAATGCGTGCCGCGGCACTACCGGCGAAAGGTCCGTTGCCGGGTTACTCGGGCAATCCCACGATGCGTGCGCCTTCCGCGAACCTGTCGGCGAGGTTCTGCACCAATCCGACTTCGAAGATCATACGGAGCCGAAATCCCGGTTCCAGCTCAAGCAGTCGCTGCACGATCGGCCGCGCTTCTTCTTGGCGTCCGGCCAGCCCCAGCAAGGCGGCCTCAAAGAAGTAAAGCGTGCTGAAGCGGGGATTGGCTTGAACTGCCCTGGCGAAGTGCGGTGCCGCCTCGTCGTAGCGTGTCTCCAGCAGATACGCTACTCCCAAGGCCAGATGCGCGCCGTAGGCCATTGGATCGAAGGGGCTGAGTCGCAGTGCGCGATCGGCATTGGACCTGGCCTCGGCGGCATGGCCGGCAAAGGCGTGGATGACAGAACCGAAGTAGAGCGCCGTCGCGCACGAGGCATTCAGCGACAGGGCGCGTTCGACCGCGGTCAAACCGGCTTCGTGGTCCTTGCCCAGCATGAAGATCGCAAATCCGCCTATGGCCAACGCCGTCGCGTCATCCGTACCCGCTCGTGATCACTGCACGTGCATGCTCGATCCCGGCGGCTTTGTCCGCTGCGCCGAAGCCGTCGCGCGAGAAGAAAATCTCATGGCACCAGGCAAGACGGGCGTGAGCGGCGGCGTAGTTCGGGTCCAGCCTGAGCGCGTCCTCCAGCAGCTCCGCTGCTATCCTGGCGTCTGCCGGCATCACTGTTGCCATGTGCGGGACGGCGCGCAGATAGAGATCGTAGGCGTCGAGATTTTCCGGACGCTTTTGCCGCGCGCTCGATTTCCGACCGTTGCAGGCTCGGCTCGACGATACTGACCACCTTGTCGGTGATCTGGTCCTGCAGATCGAAAACATCCTCCAGCGCGCCGTCGTACCGGTCGGCCCACAGATGCGCGCCGGTCTCGGCTTCGATGAGCTGGGCGCTGATGCGCAATCGATCGCCCGCCTTACGCACGCCCCCTCCAGCACATAGCGCACACCGAGTTCGCGTCCGACCTGACGGATATCGACGGCCTTGCCTTTGTAGACGAAGCTGGAATTGCGCGCGATCACGAACAGCCATTTGATCCGCGACAACCCGGTAATGATGTCCTCGACCATGCCGTCGGCGAAATATTCCTGTTCGGTGTCGCCGCTCATGTTCTGGAACGGCAAGACCGCGATCGACGGTTTGTCGGGCAGCGCGAGCCGCGGCGCAGGCTCTTCCCGTCTGACGGGATCCACCTGTACCGCCGGCTGTGCCGGAGAGCGGACGCCGACCTGCAGCGAATAGACATGAACCGGATCGGTGATGTTCTTCAGGTGGACGGCGCCGCGGTCGTTGATCGCGAGATCGAGCCGTGCCTTGACCTGCCAGTAGGCCTGTTCCGAGAGACAGATGCTGCCAGGCTCTGCAAATTCCTTCGAGCCGCGCGGCAATATTGACGCTGTCGCCCATCAGGTCGCCGTCGCTCTCCTCGACGACGTCGCCCAGATGGATACCGACGCGGAACTCGATGCGGCGGTCGGCGGGCAGACCGGTATTGCGCTCGACCATGGCGTTCTGCACCTCGATGGCGCAGCGCACGGCGTCGACCACGCTGCGGAACTCCACGAGGCTCCCATCGCCGGTGCGCTTGACTACCCGACCATTATGAACGGCGATCGTGGGATCGATCAGATCGCTGCGCAACGCCCTGCAACCGCGCCAGGATGCGATCCTCGTCGGCACCGGCAAGCCGGCTGTAACCGACCACATCCGAGACCAGGATCGCGGCTATTTTCCGGCTCTCACTCATGCCCGTCCTCCCATGTCCAGATTAACACAACAGCCCAGGCGGAGCCATCTTGGATCAGTACAGGGTGGGACCGTCTCCGACGGCATCGGTCGTCCGACCGTTTCGGGTCAATAAGGGGCCACGCTACGCTGGCCTGTTGCAGTTACTTTTGCGCCACAATCGACGATTGCGGCGGCCGTAAAACTGCCTATTCTGCGAAATGCGAGAATCGAGAGCTTGTGAAAAGGGCGCACAGCTTCTGCTAAAGCCCATTGCCAGGAAGGAATTCGGAACAATGAATTATAAGTTTATGTTCGGTTTTGCGCTGTTCTCATTGTCGGTATCTTCTCTGGCGTCCGCGCAGGAAGACCCGAGCTTTGACTGCTCCAAAGCGAAGACACAAGTCGAAAAAGTTCTTTGTTCTGGCGGCAACTCCGGGATGGGGTGGATAGATCAAACGATGGCTGACCTCTACAAGGCTGTCCGCGTGGCCCCAGATGCCGACGCCGCCGCGTTGGAAACCAGCCAACGGGCTTGGCTCGCCAAGCGCAACCAGTGCAAGGGTTCAGACGAAAAAGTGATGAACTGCCTGATCGACAGCTATCGCGCCCGCTATGTCGAACTCAGCTCTTCGTATGATCAACAACATCTCACCGGCCAGTTCACCAATCAACTCGGTGTCCTTGATGGTGTCTTGTTTCCCTGACGGTAATCTGTCCGTCAACATCTCAACCGATGTCGGCGCTCCGTCCTACGATTCTTGTTCGGTAACCTTCCGTGCTCCGCTTGAAGGGACTGCCGTACACCATGTTTTCACGCCAGAGGAAATGGGCACCGACGATCAGTGCACAGTCGACATGAAAGTGACCGGTTCGCAGATCGAAGTCTCGCCCAAGGACTGCCGCACCTTGTGTGGCAACTCTGCTTCCTTCGATGGCACTTATAAGAGGCAATAAGCAGAACTAGTATACCACTGGCCACCATCAGTTACTCAATGGCCTGATGCCAGCCGGCCTGATTTCGCAAGAATCCTGATTTTTGCGACGGACGCATGACCACGATGGGCCGCAAGCAGCCGCAGCCAAGCTTCCGCTCCGCTTTCGCAGATGTCATCTTGGGCTTTTTCAGGCTTTGTTGGTAAACCACACCGTCGGAGCGCCTAGCACGCCGCCTGCGCGCATCGCCGTGCTTAGCTGTATCCGGCAGCACCTCTCGCCTTCGATGGTTTAAGCCCTCATCCGGGGCGTTTTGGCGAACACACTAAGACCGAGCCATTCCTGCATGTCGTGGGCGAGACCCCTGTCCCCTTCAAGTTTCAGCGTTTCTGCATCGGTTTCCTGACGTATGGTCGTGAGGCCCATCCAAATTGCGGTCATCGAACGGAGCGACCCTTCAACGAGAAGGTCTACATCATAGCCCGGATCGAAGTTACAGAGATCGACTTTTCCGTTGTCGACCACAAGCCACCAGCTCTTTTGCGCGGCCGAAAGTTCCGGGTACAAAAACTGTATCGTGCAACGGCGGGGTGGAAGCCTGCTTGTATCGAGGCTCCGCCGCATGTCCCACATGAGCAGAGAAGGGTCGAGATTCTTCAAGGAAAGTCACGATTCCATCCACCGTTGAGCCCAATTTCCGAGACCTATGATCAGAGGTCTCAATTCTTCGCCCGCTGCCGTGAGTTGGTAATCGGTCATGCCGTTCGCACTCCTTGTCACCGTGATGACGCCCTGATTGTTCCAGTTCTTTCAGTCGTTTTGATAGGAGTGCCGGAGACATTTTTGGTAGACCGCGGCGCAACTCATTAAAGTGGGTCGATCCGCAAAGGAACTCGCGGACGACCAAGGTCGTCCACCGCGAGCAGAGGATTTCCGACGCCATTGATACCGGACAGAATTGCCCGTAGCCGTCACGCTCTACCATAAGGACTCTCCAACGGTCTGGATCAGGCACGATATTGCAAAGCAACCGATCCGCCAAACGCTCCTTGCCTATCCATACTGAAGCGGAGTTCAGTACAGTTCGTGCACTAGCCGCAATTGTGAAACGAGCGCAGAGTTTCAATCCTCACGAGATAGGAGGCATTGATATGCTCGGGCTTGCAGAACCAACACAGAACCCTGTCGGCGGTCGGACCATCGTCGAACTAACCAATTCAGTCCTGCCCACCATCCGCAACGCGCCGCATCGATCGACGAGAGCGACACCTTCGTCGGCGAGAATTACGCGCTGCTAAAGGAATCTGGCCTCGTGCGGGCAGGCGTTCCAATCGAATTGGGCGGGCTGGGCGCGGAAGTGCCCGAACTTTCTGAGATGCTCAAATCCATTGCTCGTGCATGTGGGTCCACTGCGCTTGCCTTTTCCATGCATACCCATCAAGTCGCCATCCCCGCCTGGCGCTGGCGGCATCAAAAGGTGGCCGCGGTGGAGCCGCTCCTAAGACGTGTTGCATCGGAGCAAATCATATTGCTCTCGAGCGGCGGATCGGACTGGATCGGCGGATCGGGCAAGGCCATGAAAGTTGATGGGGGATATCGGATCACCGCGCGTAAACGCTTCACTTCCCGCGCAGCGGCAGGAAACATCCTGATGACCGGTGCTGTTTATGAAGAACAGGACGGCGCGCGCTCCGTCATTCATTTCGGCGTTCCGATGGCATCGCCAGAGGTTTCGATAGAGGACACGTGGCGAACACTTGGAATGAGGGGAACCGGGTCAAACGATATCATCATCGAAAACCTCTTCGTGCCGGATGCGAGTGTCGCATTTTCCAGAAGCGCAGGGCAATGGCACCCAGTCTTTCAAGTCATCGCCATGATCGCGTTTCCTCTGATCTACGTGGTCTATCTTGGCGTCGTCGAGAGCGCCCACGACATCGCAGTCAAGATGGTGCGTAGCAAGGCCAACAGCGATCATGTGATCGGATTGGTCGGGCGCATGGAAACGTCTCTGAGGACCGCACAGATTGCGCATCGCTGGATGTTAGAGGTGGTTGCTCGGAAACGAACCGTCCGCGGAAACCGTCAACGAGATTATGATCGGCCGTTCCTTGGTCGCGCGGCACGCTATCGAGGTGACGGAGCTTGCAATGGAGGTCGCAGGCGGCGCGGCATTCTATCGAGAGAATGGGCTGGAGCGCTGCTTCCGTGACATACAGGGCGCGCTATCATCCGATGCAGCCCGGAGCTCAGGCGCAATACGGGTTCATTCGCACTCGGACTTCCCACCGAGAACATTTTCTAACTCCTGGCGCAACGACGAACTCCCGCGGGAATCGCAGGTTAGGCGGTGTAGTTTGACATCCAGAATCCGAATGGACGAGCCCCGCCAGCAGGGACGATAGTGCAACCTCTTGTCCGCTTCGTGCCGACAGGCGACCCGGACCCTGTCCGGAACGCGCCACAAGCGGTCGTTTCAAGGTTCGGCTGAGTGCTAATATCGGCTGTGGTTAAGCTGGTGATACTGGGAAGGGAAGCGCGTTCTGGAATTCCTGACTCCGGCTCATACAGGTATCGTCGATACTCCAAAGAGCGACGGCATCTATCGATGTCACGCAACCCCGATCAAATAGGGATTTGGGTTCATTTCAGTTCAAAGTCATCTCTCGAATGGAGCGGATGACCGCATTCGGATCGTATGGCTTCACCATAAACCGAGCTTCGACCGGCAGGGCATCGACATCTATTCTGCGATGTCCGGACGTTACGATGATCTTTATCGGCGGCCATCGGTCACGAACCGATGCCGCAAGTTTCAGGCCATCGACGCCACCGGGCATATCGACGTCGGTGAACATAACCCCCGATCCTGCTGTTGGCAATGAGAACCTCGATCGCTTGCGCCGCGTTCGAGGCCTCGAACACCTCGAATCCGGCATCTTCCAGTTCTTCGACAATACTCATTCTGATGATGGCCTCATCTTCAACGACAAGAACCGCGATACGTGGATTGTCCATGACGCGTTCATTCTTTTGTTGGTCTCAGGCCGCTTTCCCGGTCTGTCGACATCGAGTTTCTGGAAATCCTCGCCTGCTTTGGCGGTTGGAACACTTACAAGTCCCAAGAGGGGTAATTGATCCTCATGCGCATGTCCAAACCATGCCGGGTAACTCGGGAGCAGTTGTTGTTGGAGGTCACGCAGCTTCTGGCGTGTCGACTATGACGGCTTCATCTCGGTGTGTAATGGAAACGTTGGTTCCGGGCATCGCGTTCACCACGGTGATCTCGGCTTCCAATTGGTTACTGAGCGCCTCGACAATACCTGTGCCCAGGCCGGGTTTTGCATCATCCGCGTTCGTCGGCATCCCTATGCCGTCGTCGGCCACCTGAAGCGTCCAGTCTTTTCCTTTGGTATGATAATCGACGGTGATTTTGCCTTTACGCTGGTTCGGGTACGCATGCTTGAGCGCATTGATCACGAGCTCTGTGACGATGAGGCCGAGGCTTACGGAAATGTTCGCTTCGACAAAGCTCTTGTCCACGTCGACGTCGATCGAGAGCTGTTCGGGATCGTGGATCATGGAGGCTCCGAGGCTTCTGCAAAGCTGCTCGAAATAGCAACGTAGCTCGACCTCGCCGACACTGGATGCCGCGAGCTGCTGCTGAACGGCGGCGATCGACATCACCCGGCTGTGCGCGGACTTCAAATGGGTGCGGGTCTCTTCGGACTGAACCTTCCGGGCGCTCTGCAAAAGGATGCTCGCGATGATCTGCAGGCTGTTGGCCACCTGATGCTGGACCTCCTGCAGGAGGATCGCCTTGTCCCGCAACAGGTCGTCTTTCACCTTCTCGGCTACCCGCGCATCCGTTACGTCGGCGACCGTCAAAAGAAGTCGAACCTTGGATGTATCTGCATAATCGAGCTTCTGCGCGGAAAGAACCAGGTGCCGGGTGTCTTGGCCGGAGCGCTTCAAATCCATCTCGTAACCATGGACATCCGCCATTCCGGCCGCCGTTGCCTCAAGCAAAACCGATAGCTGCGCGACGTTCCATTCGCCATCGCCGAGCTGCGAGAACTGTTTGGCCGCAGCCGTCTTGGAGTCGATCAGAAATGCCTGGTAGAACGAGTCGCTCGCCGCAATCACACAAAGACTACCGTCGAGAAGCACGGTCGGCGCTTGAGGATGCAATGACCGCCAAGGCAAGACTGAGCGAAGCTTCGGGATGGAGAGGTATGACGGCTGTCATTGCTGTTTCCTTCGGGCCAGAGGCTCGCGGTGCGAAGGCCATTTCCCGCATGGACGTGGATGAATTCGATGTGGGAAGAAAACTGATCCACGGCAATACTATCACGGATATCTCAAGCACCGTGGTTTAATTGATCGAAGATGCGCTCTCCTGGGTCAATTTCCCCGAAGCTCGTCCAGCATGATGTTGGCGAGGTCACTGAACTGCCCCTGCGGATACTTGGCCAAATAGGCTTCGATCATTTCCGGAGTGCCTGCATCGCGCACCGTCTCCCAGAAGGCGACTTCGACGCCGGGATCGTGGTCGCCAGGTCCACCATTTTCAAGGCGGGCCGCGGCCAATCTGACGAATTGTCCATTGGGAAAGCGCTCCAAGTAGAGAGCGTATTCGGCCGGCTCGTCACCTTGCTGTACCGATTCCCAGAAGGCGACTTCGACGCGGCGGCCCTCGTCGTCGTTATCGGGGTCGTGCGCCACCGATTGCTCCACGGAAGAGAACTTCTCGGGCATGTCGTCCGGGGGTGGAACTATATTGAGGACGGGTTCTGCCTCGGGGTCGAAGATGACACGGAACACCCGGAGCGGGCGTGCGATGTTCTTAATACTATGCTCTCCCAGGTCCTCGAACGTCGCGTCAACACGATCGCGTAGGTGGTCTCGCACCCCTCTCGTCACGCATATGCCCCCGACATCGGCAAGCCCTTCCAGGCGGGCGGCGATATTGACACCATCGCCGAAGATATCACCGTTTTTAACCAGCACATCGCCCACGTTTATCCCGATGCGAAAGTTCATCCGACGGTCTTCGGGGAGCTCCTGGTTGGCGCGCCGCATCGCTTGCTGGATCGCCACGGCCGAGTTGAAGGCATGGACGATGGACGGGAACTCCGCCAGCACGCTGTCGCCTGCGGTGCCGAATATCTGCCCATGCGCTTTTTCAATGAGCCCGTCGACGATCGTGCGATGCGACGTCAAGGTCGCCAGCGTCTGTTCCTCGTCAACATTCATCAGCCGGGAGTAGCCCTCGACATCGGCGGCGAGAATGGCTGCAAGCTTTCTTTCAAGCGGTGGCGCTTCCATCCGAACAGTCCGATCCGACACACCCATCGGTTCTAAAGTTGTTTGCAAAAGCAACACCAACGATTAGACTGCGTGGGTTTCCATCGACGGGGCAGTCGATGCTCATCAACCGACGACGGGGCAGTTTTGTTCCCTCTCGACGATAGCTAACGTCAGTGCCTTTTGTTCTGCATATTGTACGCCCGCATCCGAGACGGCGAAAGTCTTGGCGGCGGACTGCCTGTAAATTTCATTTCATTAATGTTCCGAGAATGCGTTGTGCAGTACTGACTGCTTAGGGCCATAAGCTGTCTCTGGTGGCATTCCGACCGCATGGCGTTCTTCGTGGTGATCAATCCAAGAGATCGAAGGCGCGGAAAATCCAGATGATTTGGTAGGTCAGGCCGGCAATCAGGAAAAACGCGTGAAAACGGCGGTTGGCGGTGAAGGCGGCGGCGATGCAGAGAGCAATATAGATTGCGTTTCGCAGCGGGTATTCGAGACCATAGGACAGGAAGTAGTCCTTGCCCTTCACCGCGGTGTCGACGAGATCGACGGCATAGGCCAGCGCCAGGAAGCCGAAGAACCAGGCGGCGGCGCGACATGAAATAGTGTTCGTAGCCGCTGTAGTCCTCCATCGAGGTGGGGAACAAAAGCACGCAGAGAAAGAAGAAGATGCAGCAATAGGAGATAACGAAGAGATAGACGCTGAAATCGATCACCGGCACGGCATGCAGCTGGTATTCCCACCACCAGAAATAGATCAGGAACAGGAACAGGAAGAGCACCCAACCGAGGTGCAGCCAGTAGATTTTCGTCTTGCCGGGATGCTGGACGAACAGCGCCAAGCCCGTCAGCAGGCGTGCCATACTGAGGCTGATGACCATGCCCATGATCACGCGGATATGGAAAAAAATTTGCGGATCGACGGGTTGGTCCATGGTTCAGGCCTTTATGATTATCATGCCTCTGGCGGCACCGGCTTAGGGTGACCGTTTTCGTCCAGCGCCACCATGACGAACAGCGCGTCGGTGACCTTGTCCATCCGGTCGGAGAGGTAGCGCTGTGCCCAGGCTTCGACCTTCAGCGTCATCGACGTGCGGCCGACCTTGATGACATCGGTATAGATGCAGAGCGTGTCGCCGATCTTGACAGGCATTTCGAAGGCCATTTCCTTGACTGCGGCGGTGACGACGCGGCCGCGGGCACGCTCGGCGGCACGGATGCCGCAGGACAGGTCCATCTGCGCCATGACCCAGCCGCCGAAGATGTCGCCCGCCGCATTGGCGTCGGCCGGCATGGCCAGCGTGCGCAAGGTGAGGTCGCCGTTCGGTTTCGTCATGCTTCGTCGTCTCCGTTTGGTTCGATGTAACCCGATGAGGCTGGATCGGAAAAGGCCCTTGCAGGGAAATATCCTCAAGGACGGCACCCCGGGCTGAGCGGAATGAACAAAGGGTAAATTCAGAATTATCAATTTTAGTGGTGCCTTGTTAGGAAGTTCGAAAATTCCGATCGGTATGGTGCGGCTACAAAAATCTGAGGGGATTTGGCCGTATGAAACATTTCCGTATTTCCGTGCGCCTGTATGCGCTGGTGGGGCTGGCGCTTTTGACCATGGCCGCCGTTATGACGCTCGGCCTGTTCCAGGAACAGGACAAGCTGGTGGCCCAGCGCAAGGCCATGCTGGAGGCGATGAACGAGAACGCGGTTACCGTGTTCGATGCCTATCATAAGCAGGAACAGGCCGGCGCGCTCAGCCTGAAGGATGCGCAGGCGCGCGCCATCGAGGCGATCCAGGCGATGCGCTACCAGGGCAACGGCTATTTCTTCATCACCGACATGAAGAGCATGATGATCATGCATCCGATCAAGCCGGCGCTGAACGGCACCGACCAGACGGAGAACAAGGATCCGACCGGCAAGCATATCTTCGTCGAGTTTGCCAAAAAGGTTCAGGCCGAAGGCAAGGGCTTTGTCGACTATTACTGGCCGAAGCCCGGTGCCGAGGAGCCGGTGCTGAAATATTCGCATGTTGCCGGTTTTGCGCCCTGGGGCTGGATCGTCGGCACCGGCGTCTATGCCGACGACCTCGCCACGATGTTCCACGAGGGCCTGATCCAGGTCGCGGTGATCTGCGGTCTTGCTGCGCTGATCATTCTGCTGGCGGCCTTCTCCATCGTTCGCAGCGTCGTCGGACCGATTGAGCGATTGAAGACCTCGATGCGAGCGATCGCCGATGAGGACGTCTCGTCAGCCATTCCCAGGAAACCGACCTGCAAGGACGAGATCGGCCAGATGGCCGGCGTGCTGGCGGTGCTGCGCGATTCCGTCAAGGAACGGATCGGTCTGCGGCAGCGCGAAGCCGAGCAGCAAAGCCAGCTCGACGACGAGCGGCGCAGCAACGAACATCGCGCGCAATCGGACGCGCAGGCTCAGGCCGATGCCATGACGACAGTCGGCAGTGCGCCTCGAAAAGCTGGCAAGCGGCGACCTGACGGCTGAGATCGCAGGGATCGCACCGGAATATTCCAAGCTGCGCGACGATTTCAACACGGCCGTTACCGCACTACGTGGCGTCATCCAGTCGATCGCCCAGTCCACCGAAGTGGTCTATGAAAGCGCCGGGGATATTTCCGAAGCCGCCAACAACCTGTCGCGCCGCACCTGAACAGCAGGCGGCCGCCCTTGAAGAAACCGCCGCAGCGCTCGACGAGATCACCTCGACGGTCAAGAGCGCCTCCGAGCGTGCAGCAGAAGCCCGCGAAATGGTCAACGAGACCAAGGGCAGTGCCGCCAAGTCCGGCGATATCGTCCGCAATGCTATTGCGGCGATGAGCAGGATCGAAGGCTCGTCGAGCAAGATCAGCCAGATCATCAGCGTCATCGACGAGATTGCCTTCCAGACCAACCTTCTGGCGCTGAATGCCGGCGTCGAGGCAGCGCGGGCAGGGGAAGCCGGACGCGGCTTTGCCGTCGTCGCCCAGGAAGTGCGTGAACTTGCCCAGCGTTCGGCCGGTGCCGCCAAGGAGATCAAGGAGCTGATCCGCAACTCCGCCACCGAAGTGGAGACTGGCGTGACGCTGGTACGCTCGACCGGCGAAGCGCTGACGGAAATCGAAAGCCTCGTCAACCGGGTGAACGAGCATGTCGCATCAATCGCGACAGCGGCGCGTGAACAGGCAACCGGCTTGCAGGAGGTCAATATCGCCGTCAACAGCATGGACCAGATGACCCAGCAGAATGCCGCGATGGTCGAGGAAACAACTGCAGCCAGCCAGACGTTGGCGCAGGAAAGCCGCGAACTGAAGAGCCTGCTGCAGACCTTCCGCCTCTCCGCCGATAGCCGGCAGACCAGCTACAGCCGGGCTGCCTGATTCAATCCAAAAAGACGGAAATGCCGATTGCCCGCGTTCGAAGAGGACGCGGGCTTTTTCTTTGTGTCTGAACGGTTGTAAAAAACAGCGGCGCTATATCAGGGTTTGAGTGCGCCTTGCTGGATATTTGCGCCACGCGCTTGACCTCACCGGATTTCACTCCAGAATGGTGGCGTGATTCAAGGGGTTACAGCCTCCGTTTGTATCGAGTAAAAACGGTGGCCTTTAACAGGGGGAGGACTGCGAATGACGCCGTTTCGACGCGTTATGATCCGTATTGCCGCGCTGATGGCGCTGTCGCTGGGCGCTTTGACGGCCTGCACCGTCGTTGTCGATGAGCCCGGCGGACGGCCATATCCCCGGCCAGAGCCGTCGAACCTGCAAATGTGCACGATGCAATACGATCCGGTCTGCGCTCAGCGTGGCAACAACCGCCGGACTTTCGCCAATGCCTGCCAGGCACGGGCGGACGGGTTCCGCATCACCGGTCGCGGCGAATGCCGTCCGGAACGGCCCGATTTCGGCGGCGACCGGCCACAGGTCTGCACCCGCGAATATGCACCGGTCTGTGCCCGTCAGGGACGGCGCGAGCAGACCTTCTCGAATGGCTGCATGGCCGAGGCCCAGGGGTTCAGGGTGATCGGCCGTGGCGAATGCCGCCGCGGAAACGACAGGCCTGGTGATGATTCCGGCATGCTTCCGCCGCCGGATCGCCGGCCGCAGGCCTGCACCCCGCGAATTCGCCCCGGTTTGTGCCTGGCAGGGCCGCCGCGAGCAGACATTCCCGAACGCCTGCACGGCGCAGGCCCAGGGTTTTCGCGTGGTCGGCAACGATGATTGCCGCTGAATTGAGATCAACAGCAAAACGAACCGCTCCGGTTGGAGCGGTTCGTTCAGCGTTGATGACGACTGGAGTTGATCGTGCTGCGCATCCTTTCCTTGAACGCCTGGGGTGGGCGGAATTCACGCGCCGCTGATGCGCTATCTCGTTGAGGCCGACGCGGATGTTATCTGCCTGCAGGAGGTGGCACGTACGCCGGCGGCTCCATCCGACTGGCTGATCTATCGGGACCATGGTGTCGAGTTGCCGCAACGGGCCAATCTGTTTGAGGAAATCCGTTCGGCCTTGCCTGGGCATGATGGTTTCTTCGCCGACGGCGCGGGGGATCTGTTTGATGGTGACAGGGCCGTGGCGTCCGAGTTCGGGCTGGCGACCTTCGTGCGCAAGTCGCTGACGGTGATCGCCCAGGCGCAGGATTTTGTGCACGGCGCGTTTTCACCCCATGGCTGGGGGCCGCATCCCGCGCGCAACGCTCATTGCTTGCGCCTTTTCGACCACGAGGACGGATTTTCGATCACCATTGCGCAGATGCATGGTCTGCGGGATGTTGCCGGCAAGGGCGATACGCCAGCACGTGATGCCCAGACGCAGGCGCTGGTCGAACTGATCGGGCGGGTATGGCGCAGCGGCGAGCGTCTGGTGGTGTGCGGCGATTTCAACGTCCTGCCGGACGGCCGGATGTTTGGGTCTCTGGCGGAGCTTGGCTTGACGGATCTGATCACGTCGCGTGGCCATACCGATACGCGGACCTCCTACTATGAGAAGCCCGGGCGTTTTGCCGACTACATGCTGGTGACGCCGGACGTCGAGGTGATCCGCTTCGATGCGGTCGCCGAGCCGGAGGTTTCTGATCATCGCGCTGCTGTTGGCTATGCGGTAAGATCGGAAGCGAGGATACCCAGCCGACAGGGCGGAGTAGCTAGAGGGGGCTGTAGATGCCAATCGATGTCACCACGATCGGGTTTACCCAAAGCACTGCGGCGGACTTCTTTGGCCGTATCCGGCAGGCCGGCGTCAAGCGGGTCGTCGATATCCGGCTTCACAATACCTCGCAGCTTGCCGGCTTCGCCAAGGCCGTAGACTTGCCGTATTTCCTGAAGGAACTTTGCGGCGCCGACTATGTGCATCAGCCGCTGCTGGCACCGACGGAGGATATCCTGACGTCGTTCAAGAAGGAAAAGGGCGACTGGAATACGCTGCGTCACCGGTTCATGAACCTGATGGCGGAGCGGCGGATCGAGACGCGGCTTGAACCTTCCTCGTTTGCCGGTAGCTGCCTGCTCTGTTCGGAAGCGCAGCCGCATCAGTGTCACCGCGAACTCGTCTGCGAGTATCTGGACGGGAAATGGGGCGGCAAGCTCACCGTCCGGCATCTCTGAGGGATCGGCTTTGCGGCGTTGCGGACGCCAATCCCGATAACCGGTGATGCCTTCGAAAGCCTTCGTTTACCCTGTTTGCATAAAATCCTCTTCAGTTGCGGTCTTTCTCGTCCTGCGCCTGCCTTTCGACACAGGCGGCCCGCAGGTTTTTGCAGGGTCCGGGCGGGTGCGATGGTGCGTTTCGATGCATCGTCATCGGTAGAGGCGGCAATTGAGTATGGCGTATGTTTCCCTTTTCCGTCGGCCGGCGGCAGTCTTCGTGCTGTCCCTATCGCTGGCCGCCTGTTCGACGGATGATCTCACCCCGCCGGGCCGCATCGATTCTTCGGCCCGGGTGAGCGCGATCGAACCGGTCAGCCGCCATGCCCGCGGCTCGCGGGAGAATCCGTATCCAGCGGCGAATACGCCGGTCAGCATTTTTTCTGAAAATTCCGACGATGCCGTTCCTGTTGATCCGCGCCTGCAGGCATCGAGCCAGCGCTTGCCGATGATCGCCAGCGAGCCCGCGCAGCAACCGCTTGCCGTTGCCCGCACGCAGTCGATGGCCGTGCCCAGCGAGGGCGTCAACATGGATGCGATGCTGGGTGTCGAAACCGGCTCGACGCCCGTTGTCGGCCTGGCTGAGGAGCAGAACCGCGATTACGGGCGGGGCAATGAGATTGCCGAGGGCAATGCCAGCCAGCCGGTGGTCGGCGGCATCGGCGGCGACAGCGTGCAGCAGCTTGGCGGGCCACAGGCCATGCAGGTGGCATCAGCCGACCCGGGCTATGACCCCGACCTGCCGCCGCTGAGTGCTGAAAAGCAGGCTGCGGAGGAAGCGCGCAAGGCACAGTTTCTCGATCAGCAGCAGCGCGTGATGCTGCGCAAGCAACAGACCCAGGAAGAGCAGCAGGTGGCCCTCCTGCCGCGTACCGGCAATCCGCTGTCGGTGCCCGAAACCGAGCCGGATTTCACCGGGCGGATGCCGGCGTCCGAAGTGGCCTGCCGCCAGCGGCTGAAGAAGCTGCGGGTCGAATTCACCGATATTCCGCGCATTTCCAACGGCAAGGCTTGCGGTATCGACTATCCGATCGAACTCACCGGACTCTCTGGCGGCATCGATATCAAGCCGGCGGTGAAGCTCAATTGCGAGGTGACGGAAGCCTTTGTCAAATGGGTGAAGAACGAGCTCGCGCCCTCGGCCCGCTACCGCTACCTCTCCGGCATCAAGACCATCAAGCCGCTCGGCGGCTATTCCTGCCGGACGATGAATTCCAAGCGCGGCAATCCGATGTCGGAACATGCCCACGGCAACGCCATCGATGTCGGCAAGTTCGTGCTGAATTCCGGCAAGGAAATCGACGTGCGCAAGCCCGGCTTCTTCGCCTTCCGTGAAAAGGGACTGTTGAAGGCGGTGCGCAGCGACAGCTGCAAATATTTCAACACCGTGCTCGGCCCGGGGCAGCGATCCGCAGCACAAGGATCATTTCCATTTCGATCTCAGAGAGCGCAAGTCCGGTTACCGGCACTGCGACTGAGCTGAAGGCTGACATGAACGAAATTACGCCTATCCTTCGAATTAACTGCTATTTATAGTTGAATAATGCTATTGTTGGTTGCTGTGAAAAAGGGAGGATTCTGCAATGGAAACCGGGACATATCTCGGCGGATGCCTGTGCGGGAACATCCGTTTCCGGGCAAGGGGCACGCCTGAAAATCCGCATACATGTTCCTGCGAAAACTGCCGGCGGCATTCGGGTGCGCCGACGCTCTGCTGGGTGGAGTTTCCACGCGAGGCTATCGACTGGACCGGTGAGGGCGGTATGCCCACACTCTATCGATCGTCCGACTATTCCAGCCGCTCTTTCTGCCCGGCATGCGGTAGCACATTGGGCGCGGTCGACGACAGAACCGGTCATTGCGCTGGTCACCGGCAGCTTTGACGCGCCGGATGCCGAGGAATTGCGTCCGGCCTCGCATTCCTTCGAGGATGCGTGCCCAGGCTGGTGGAAACTTCCCGCTGCGGATTAGCTGAAAGCTCAGAGCGGGGCGGCAAACCGGCTGGCGGCAAGGAGCAGCTCGTCGGGTAAGGTTGAAATCTGACGAGGACCAGGCCCAAAAAAATGGCCGGCATAAGCCGGCCTAAAACGAACCTTGCCGAGGGGACTACTGACTGGTTCTTGCAAATCATACGAGCGTCGTGTGCATCCCACGGGTGCGAACCTGATCGAAGAGCGTCACCGTTTCATGACAACAGCGGTGGATTTCCGGCCTGCTGTCATGAATGCCGTAAATATTGGTTTCACCATCGTTAATCCACCGGTATCCGGGCATGGCGGCGGATATGCGATGCGCCGGCGTCGATGCTCAGGCCTTGTGTCAGATCAAGCGTCCGGCGTGGCGCCACGCCGTTCGAGGGCCGTTCTGCGGATGATATCGGCGATCTCCGGGCTGCTGCGGGAGAGCATCTGGAAGTCCACCGAATAGAGCGACAGAAGCGAGACTTCTGTCGCGGCGCTGACGGTCGCCGAGCGGGGCTCGCCGCTGATCAGTGCCATCTCGCCGAAGAAGCTACCGGAGCCGAGTTCCACCGGGTTCGGTGTGGCGACGCTGACGCGGCCCTCGACGATGAAGAACATCCGGTCGCCGGTCTCGCCCTTGCGGCAAATTATGGTGCCGGCCGGCATGACGCGAGGCCTCAGCGCTCGCACGATCTCGACGAGGGCGCCCGAGCCGAGCCTCTGGAACAGTGGCACGGCCGCAACCAGCTGCCAGGTGCGCACGAAGTCCTGGCGCCGGACTTCTTCGTAGAAGCCGGTGGCGAGGATTCCGGCCCAGAGCGCAAAGATGCCGATGCCGCACATCATGACCAGCCCGGCAAGGACGCGGCCGGCGAAGCTTTGCGGGGTCACGTCGCCATAGCCGGTGGTCGACAGCGTGACCACGCCCCCACCACATCGCCTGGGGGATGCTGCCGAAGGTGTCCGGCTGCACGTCGCGCTCAAGGATGTAGGCCGCGAGCGCCGCACCGAACAGAATGATGCCGAAGATCGAGGTGACGCCGATCAGCTTACTCGCCTCGTTGGTCAAGACCCTGCCCATCAGCCGGAAGAAGGTCAGATCGCGCAGCGGCTTCAGCAGCCAGATGGCACAGTAGAGGCTCTGATCGCGCGTAGCTACGAGCAGGAATGCCGTGAGAGGGACCAAAACAGCGAGTACATCGACGGCGATTGTGGGTATCCGGTCGCGAACGTTTCTCACCCGCTGTACGATCAGCGTCTCGATCAGTTGCAGGACATAGACGGCCCAGATGCCAACAAGCAGGAACTCCAGAGCGAGCCTGGTTCTTCCGGCCAAGTCCGGTGTTGTCAGTGCAGCGACCGCCACGAGCCCAATCGCCGCTAGCAATGCGTTGAGCGGCGCTGGAATCTTTGAGAAAGGCACGGCCGGCATGCAATCCCCCCCGAGCGGCCTACCATCGTCCTAGAATAGGACGCCTTCAGGCCAAACGCAAAGGGGCCGGTGTGGCGGCCCGGTAGCCAAGTCCCAAGCGGCTCGGTGGGTGTCTGCCATGGCGACAGCCAGGATGCTTGTTGCCGTTGACGATCTGTTTTCGTCTTTTCTCGATTTTGCAGCTGAAATTTTCGGAAGAACATCCCATATAGAGCATCTCTTTCCGCACCTTGTCCTTCCGGAACACATTTCATGGCGCCCATCGTTTCCGTTTCCAATCTCGTGAAAACCTATGCGTCCGGCTTTCAGGCGCTCAAGGGTGTCAGCCTCGATATCGAGGAGGGCGAAATCCTTGCACTTCTGGGGCCGAACGGCGCCGGCAAGACGACGCTGATCTCGATCATCTGCGGTATCGTCAATCCGACAGGCGGTAACGGTGCTGGTCGGCGGCCATGATGTGGTCAAGGATTTTCGGGCTACCTGATCGATCATCGGGCTGGTGCCGCAGGAGCTGACGACCGACCAGTTCGAGACGGTGTGGAACACTGTGTCGTTTTCGCGCGGACTGCATGGCAAGAAGCCGAACCCCGCTCATATCGAGAAGGTGCTGAAGGACTTGTCGCTCTACGACAAGAAGGACAACATGCTGCGCGAGCTTTCCGGCGGCATGAAGCGGCGGGTGCTGATCGCCAAGGCGCTCAGTCACGAGCCGCGCGTGCTCTTTCTTGACAGAGCCGACGGCGGGCGTCGACGTCAACCTGCGCAAGGACATGTGGCAGGTGGTCGAGAAGCTACGGGAAACCGGCGTGACGATCATTCTGACGACCCACTACATCGAAGAGGCCGAAGAGATCGCTGATCGCGTCGGCGTCATCAATGGCGGCAAGATCCTGTTGATCGAGGACAAGAAGAACCTGATGAAGAAGCTCGGCCGCAAGGAGCTGCGCGTCGATCTGCAGGAGCCCATTTCAATCATCCCCGAGACGCTCTCGTCCTACGATCTGACGATCGAGGATGACGGTCATTCGCTGATCTACGACTACGACACTTCCGGTGAGCGCACCGGCATCACCACGCTCCTGACGGCGCTGGCCGAGGCCGGGATCAGGCTCAAGGACATCTCGACGCGGCAGAGTTCGCTCGAAGACATTTTCGTCGAACTGGTGGGAGCACGCGCATGAATTTCGAAGCGATCAAGTCGATCTATTTCTTCGAAATGGCGCGCACACGGCGCACGCTGCTACAGAGCGTCGTCTCGCCCGTTATCTCCACCTCGCTCTATTTCATCGTGTTTGGCGCTGCCGTCGGATCGCGTATCCAGGAAATCGACGGGATTTCCTATGGCGCCTTCATCACGCCGGGGCTGATCATGCTGACGCTTCTGACGCAGTGCATCGGCAACGGTTCCTTCAGGAATCTATTTTCCGAAATTCACCGGCACGATCTACGAGCTTCTGTCCTCGCCGGTGTCGATGACGGAAATCGTGCTCGGCTATGTCGGGGCGGCGGCGACGAAGGGCATGATGATCGGCATCATCATATTGGGAACAGCCTCGCTGTTCGTCGACCTGTCGATCGCCCATCCCTTCGTGATGCTGTTGTTCTTCGTGCTGACAGCCATCACCTTCAGCCTGTTCGGCTTCATCATCGGCATCTGGGCCAAGGATTTCGAGCAATTGAACCTCATCCCGATGCTGGTGATCCCGCCGCTGGTCTTCCTTGGCGGCAGCTTCTACTCGGTCAACATGCTGCCACCCTTCTGGCAGGCGGTCAGCCATTTCAACCCGGTGCTGTACCTGATCAGCGGCTTCCGCTGGAGCTTCTTCGAGATCGCCGACGTCAATCCGGTGGTCAGCTTCACGATCATCATCGTGTTTCTGGCGGTGCTGATGGGATTGCTGACGTGGATATTCAGGACGGGATATCGGTTGCGGAACTGACGGAAATGGTTCTTCAATCGTGCGAGCGAGAAAAGGGTTCTGCCATCAATTGCGTTAAATGCGATGTTGGGGTGCCTGACCATAACCGCATCGCAGTTTTCATACCATTTTCGAGAAGCATCTCAGTGGCAGGTCATCGTTAAGCAACAATCTCCGATTTGCAAAAACCCCTCAAACGACAGGGTTATGTCAAACCGTCTACGGCCTTACATTTGCGTTGTATGAAGAACGCTGAGGTGTGGTCGACGTGTTGCAAGAAATCCCATTGACGTGGAAACCAATCCGCAACCGCTCTTATGCCGGCATGCTCGGCCATCAGCAGCTCGCCTATGTGTTGCAGCATGATGGCCAGACAAGTTGGAAATGGATGGTTTCCGGTTGCAACGGCACGATCCGATACGATTTTCAATCGGCCGAAACGCTGGATGAGGCCAAGGCTGCCGTACAGGCCAGTGTCGAGGAGTGGTTCAGGCAGGCAGGCCTTCTGAATAAGGGCGCATCCGCGTAGGTTAGCCCTCTGAGACTGGCGCTACATAGCGTGTGTTTCAAAAAAATCAACTAACGATAATGATCAGTGAAAACCTGCAGTTGAATTACAATAATTGAATATTACTATTGGGTACTGCAATCGTTCAAAAGATGAGGCTTCCGATGTCAGACAAAGTGCATGTCACGGACCTTCTGCAGGCTGCAAAATTGCTGGCTGATGCTCAGCAGAATGTGATGCTGAGCTATTTGATCTGCATGGCCATTCTTGAGGCCAGACAAACGCATAAGGAAAGCACCGCGAAGGCGGCGTAACGGCCAAGCTTGTTCGGGCGGTGGCCGAATACAGGACGCGTGGCTGATTTTCCTTGGGAAAGGGAGGGCCGATCCTTGACCGGAATGCTGCTTTTTGGCGGCGGGCGCGGCCATTAACCCTACCTGTGAAGGTTAATCAACGGTTTCGATTGATGCGAAGGCCGAACGGCGCTTTAAGTATCAACGCCGAGGGAGGGGAACTCGGCAATTTCAGCACCAAACAATTAGCCCCTCTTCGGCGCCGGAGAGGGGCATTGTGCTTAACTTCATCACCATGGCAGAAGCGCTGCGCCGATATGGGGCGGCTTTACCGATCTACTGATCCTCGACAATGGCCTCCGGTCGGTCGCCGCCGTCGGCATGTTCAAAATGCCATTGCCCGCTTTGGTCCTGAAAGCTGATTTCCTCGTCATCGCCGCCGACCTGCTGTTCAGCCGCAGCTGCCTTTGCCGCCGCCAAAGCCATCTCACGGCTCGGAAAGGATTCTGAAAACACATCGGCAAGCTTGTAGGCCCATCCGCCGTCATGCTCGACGATTGCATATACCACTCTGGTCATTTCGTGCTCCCTGGAGTGCGCCGCATTCCAATATCTCATGGAGTCGACGTGACCGGACGGGAACGGCCGATGTGAACAATCGTTTCCGTCGCTGAAACCCGCATTGCGTCCCGGCACGGCAAATTAGCACAGAAACACCCGCGTTTTTCCACTTTTCCCGTGGAAGAGTTGAAAAACTGCGGCCTTCTGTTCTTGCCGCCTTTATCCGTCCATCGTGCACGGACGCAAAAGGGCGACCTTCCGGTCGCCCTTGACGTTCACTGTGTTGGTCTGGTTGCGTCTCAGGCGGACAGCTTGGCCGCGATCTTGGCAACGTGGGCGCCTTGATAGCGCGCAGCTTCCAGTTCGATTTCCGACGGTTGGCGGGCGCCATCGCCACCGGTGATCGTCGAGGCACCATAAGGCGAGCCGCCCTTGATTTCCTCAAGACCCATCTGGCCCTGGAAGGCGTAGGGCAGGCCGACGACAACCATGCCTTGGTGCATCAGGGTCGGGACGAAACCGAGAATGGTGGATTCCTGACCGCCGTGCTGCGTGGCCGAAGAGGTAAACACCGAGCCGACCTTGCCGACAAGTGCGCCCTTCATCCACAGGCCGCCAGTCTGGTCAATAAAGTTGCGCATCTGCGATGCAACTGTGCCTGAAACACGTGCCGGCGCCGAAGATGATGGCATCGTAATTGGCCAGTTCGTCCGGCGTGGCAATTTCTGCGGCCTGATCGACCTTGAAGTAGGAGGCTTTTGCAACATCTGCAGGTACCAGTTCCGGTACACGCTTGACGGTTACCTCGGCGCCGGTGGACTTGGCACCCTCGGCCACCGCATAAGCCATGGTTTCGATATGTCCGTATGCCGAATAATAAAGCACCAATACCTTAGCCATCGTATTCTCCTTTGAACTGGCAATTCCGCTTGATTGCCGCTGGAGATAGGATTTATCAGTTTGCCTGCCCATTGTCAGAAGCGAAGCGGGCGACAGACTGTTCGACAATAAGAGACAGTCAGGTTTTTGACTGAACGATCTCAGTTTTACACGGGACCTTCCGATGACCAGCGAAAAAATCGTCACCGCCGCCATGCTCGCCATCGGCGACGAATTGCTCTCCCGGCCGAACCAAGGACAAGAATATCGGCCATCTGGCAGATGTTTTGACGCTCGCAGGTATCGACCTGAAGGAAGTCCGCATCGTCGCCGACGACGAGCCGGCCATCGTGGCAGCCCTCAACGGGTTGCAGGGCGAGTACGACTATGTCTTCACCTCGGGCGGCATCGGCCCGACCCATGACGACATTACCGCCGACGCGGTGTCGTGGGCGTTCGGCGTCGAATGCATTCACGATCCGGATGCCATGACCCTGCTTGGCGCCATGTATGAGCGGCGCGGCCTGGAATTCACCTGAAGCGCGGCGACGCATGGCGCGCATGCCGAACGGGGCGCGGCATATTCCCAATGCGGTATCGACAGCTCCGGGGTTCATCATCGGCAATGTCCATGTGATGGCCGGCGTGCCGCAGGTTTTCCAGGCCATGCTGGATGCGCTCCTGCCGCAGCTGGAAAGCGGCACGATCGTCAAGTCGCGCACCGTGCGCTCCCCTTTCGGAGAAGGCGATATCGGCGGACCGCTCGGCGAGGTGCAGAAGGCGCATCCCCTGACCAGCATCGGATCCTATCCGAAATTCGACGGCACGTCGTTTTCGACCGACCTCGTCATCCGCGCCCGCGACGAGGCCTTGATCGATGCGGCGGAGGCGGATGTGAAGGCGATGATCGACACAATCGCGGCGTCGAAGAACAAGGGCTGAGCCGCTACGGCGTTGGCGGTGCTGCGGCGATCGTGAATTTCTGATCGACGCTGGCGGATTTGCCGCTGTTCAGATCGTTGAAATGAAACCGGAGAACATAATCGCCGGCCGCTGCGCCGCTGACATCCGTTGTCAGCGTCGCATGGATCTCCTGGTTGCGTAAGAAACCGGTGAACGTGAAGTCGCCAAAAGCCTTCTGGTTGGCCAGCGTTTCGCCGGAAGCACTGAGAATATCGAGATCGACCGTAAAATGTGTCTGCATCTTGCCGGCAACCGCGGCCGGCTTCCAGGTCAGGCCGACAGGCTCGACATAGGAGACGAGCGCTTCACCGGGCTTGAAAACAGTGTCCGGTTTCGGGTCGTACATCGCATAGCCCGCAGGGGGCGTGGCGACAAACACCGCCTTGCCGATGGTAAAGGGCATTGTCGCCGAAAACGCGCTGATTGCCGAGCGCATGACATCATGAGCTCCCAGCGTATCGCCGGAGGCTGCCAACGCCTCGGCTTTCGTCGCCGCGTCGGTGAGCGGCCCGGCGAGGGCAGGCCCCGCCAGCAGCAACAGGAGCGGGATCGCGTTGATCGCGCCCGTCAGACCGCCTCTTCGATTGCCGGTGCGCATTGTCTCTCCTTGATCCTGCCTCGGTAGCGGATGTTCGGTATTTGCCTGCCGGAGTCAAGCCGGGTCCATCAGCCCAAAAGATGACTTTTTACTCCACTTATTGGCGAATAACTGTGGTTTCGCCGGTGGCATTGTGGCATAGGCAGGGCAATAGGAACCTGAAAGAAAGACCGCATTCCATGAAGCAGGACGTTGATAACGCCGTCGAGGCTTTGCGCGCTGTTCCCGGCAACGCCGCTGCAGCTCAACGACCACCTGAGTGCGCGTTACAGGGCGACGATTTACCTGAAGCGCGAAGACCTTTCGCCGGTGCGTTCCTACAAGATCAGAGGCGCTTTCAACTTCTTCCGCAAGGTGATTGATGCCGGTGGAACCGGAAAGACCTTTGTCTGCGCCTCGGCTGGCAATCATGCGCAGGGGTTTGCCTTCGTCTGCCGGCATTTCGGCGTGCCGGGCGTGGTCTTCATGCCGGTGACGACACCGCAGCAGAAGATCGACAAGACACGGATGTTCGGCGGCGAATTCATCAGCATCAAGCTCGTCGGCGATTTCTTCGACCAGTGCTATCAGGCGGCGCGAGACCATGTGGAGCGGATCGATGGCGTCATGGTGCCGCCTTTCGATCATGCCGATATCATCGAAGGCCAGGCGACAGTGGCGGCCGAGATGATGGAGCAATTGCCGGAAGGCGTCGTTCGGATCTGCTGATCATGCCCGTCGGTGGCGGTGGGCTTTCCGCCGGCATGACCGGCTATCTGAACGGCATTGTTCGGCCCGAGGCTTTCATTTTCTGCGAGCCGGAGGGTGCGCCGAGCCTGCACCGCAGCTTGGAGACAGGGTCTGTGGTCACGCTCGACCAGGTCGACAATTTCGTTGATGGCGCAGCCGTGGGACGGATCGGCGATCTCAATTTTGAGGCGCTCAAGCATTTTTCCACCGATCAGGTCCTGCTTCTGGCAGAAAATGCCATCTGCGTGACGATCACGGACATGCTGAATGTCGAGGGCGTCGTGCTCGAGCCGGCAGGAGCTCTGTCTATCACCGCGCTGGAAACGCTGGGCCGAGATGCGCTTGAAGGAAAGACCATCGTTGCGGTTGTCTCGGGCGGCAATTTCGATTTCTGAACGCTTGCCGGATGTCAAAGAGCGGGCCATGCGACATGCCGGCCTGAAAAAATACTTTATCCTGCGGATGCCGCAACGCCCAGGCGCGCTGAAAGACTTTCTCGGTCTGCTCGGCGAGGAGGACGATATCGCCCGGTTTGAATACCTGAAGAAATCGGCGCGTAACTTCGGCTCGATCCTGATCGGTATCGAAACCAAACATCCGGAGAATTTTCCGAAGCTGAAGGCAGCCTTTGATGGTGCCGGTCTGCACTACCAGGATATTACCAATAACGAGATATTGGCCAATCTCGTTATCTAGTATTTGTTATTTTAAATCTGAGTTTTGACGTGTTTGTCTAAACCAATTTATGATCTCTTCTGCGACCCGCCTTGTCGTCGTCGGCGACAGCGCATCGCCGGCGACCACATGGCCATAGGGGTCGCTGATTTCTCCCGGATCAAGCGTGCTGGCCGGGCCGCCCCAGCGTGCGGCGACGGCAGAAGTCTGCTGCGCATCGACAACCTGATCCCCCGGAGATTGAATGAACAGCGCGGGAGTTCCTATCCTTTCAAAGGGTAGCGCCTGAACCTGCGCGACCAGCGATGCCACCGGCAGAAGCGAAGCGACTGGATATTCCGTGGTCCAATAGGCTGCGTGAAGGGCGTTCATCGGGACGAAGGAGCGGCTGCGGCCGAGGAGGAGGAGGGCGCGCTCACACGGGCAAGCGGCGCCGTCAAAAGGAAGGCGCCACGGCCCTTGATCCGGAAATTTGGAGCAAGAAAAACGGCGCCTTTGACGCGTGCGGCCAATGCAAGCTGCGAAAGAGCCCAGGTGGCGAGTGTCGCGCCGGTCGAGGTTGCGATGATCAGCGTACTGTCACCGAGCAGGGCGGCGATATCCAGCGCTTCGCGCATATCCTCCTGCCAGTCTGCCGCCGAGGCTTCGACCATGGCATCGCCGTTGCGGCCATGTCCGGCAAGGCGGGTGTAAAACAGGTTGGCACCTAGCGCCTTCGCCACGAGATCGGGCAGGGGGCGAACCTCGCCCTTAGACGCAGAAAATCCATGGATGTAGACAATGGCAAGCCTTGTGCGGCTCTTTGCGGCAGGATCGGCCCAGACGACCTGCTTGGCCAATCCCGGCCTGATATCTGTGAAGACCGATTCGCTGGCGGCGAGACACGCCTCGATACCGTCAATCGATGCGATGGTCGTGAAACCTGATGTCATGGCCCAGACATCGCCCTTGTCATTCCATTTTTTCCTCGAACCTGCGAGCGGATCATCGATGGGCAGAACTTAGCCTTTGACAGCCTTGTTTGCCATGAGTAAGTCTTTCGCATGGCTTCTTTTCTGTCAAAATTGTTCGGCTTTTCCAATGGCTCCAGCACCGAGACGGCTGCGTCTTCCGGCAAGACGGAGACCTATGGCGACTGCCTGATTCGTGCCACTCCTGATCCGGGAGGGGGCACAGTTCAGGCTGGCTGGTTCGATTGAAAAAGACATTGATGGGGTCGCTCGCGTCCGCACCTTCATCCGCGCCGACGTTTTCAGTTCGGAACAGGACGTGATCGACGCGACGCTGCGCAAGGCGCATCAGATCATCGATCAGCACGGCCCGTCATTGTTTGCCGACGACGTTGCCTCTCGTCAGGTCTGACATTCAAAATTCCTGTAAATCGCCTTCGTCGGAAGAGATGCCGCTGTTGGGAAAAGCTGGAACTCGTCGTGCAATAAACTTGACGGGGCGCGGTCAGTTCAAACGCGTTTAACAATCGACGGGCAGCATCTCTAGATGTTTCTTTAAGTTTGCCGCTTATAGATTCATGGAGTGAAATCTGAGTGAACGTCCGCCGATGACCAATGTAGTCCTCTTTCTCTGCGAAGGCCTTGTCTACGTCGCAGTTATGGTCACGTTGCTGCACCTGCGTTACCGCCTCGGTCTTGGCGTATTTGTCACAGCACTTGGCGTTCTGCATTTCATCGAGACCTATCTGGCGGCGGTCTTTTACGTGCAGCTACCCTTCGGCGTCATTTCTCCGGGCTCCGCCGTGCTGTTTGCAGGCAAGCTGATGATGATCCTGCTTCTCTATGTGAAGGAGGACGCGGCAACGGTGCGCCAGCCGATCTACGGCCTGCTGGCCGGCAATTTCCTGACTGTGGCACTCAGCCTGCTTCTGCAGATGCATCAAACCGTTTCGGCAGTTCCGAACCGGAGCGCTGATCTCGCTTTCATCGATGAGATGGGCTGGCTGATGCTGTGGGGAACACTGCTGCTTTATCTCGATTCGCTGTTGATCATCCTGCTCTATGAGCGGATCGGCCGCTGGATGCGTGGTTTGCTGACCCTGCGTTTTCTGATTTGCGGCGTGGTGGTGCTAACCTTCGACCAGGCCGGCTTCTATATCGCGCTGCATGTGCTGAACGGCGCACCGGCCGAAGTCTTCTGGGGCGGCTGGATTGCCAAGATGGGGGCTGCCGCCCTCTATTCGATCGTGCTGGGCGCTTACCTGCACTTTTCCAGCCATTCCGTGCTGTCCGTCTCGCAGCAGCCGATCGGCGATATCTTCAAGCGCTGACGTTCCGGGAGCGTTATGAGGACCTGCTGTCGAAGTCAGGCAGGGACATGCTGACCGGTGCGCTCGATCGCAGCCGCTTCGAATTCGAAGCCCCGAGATTGATCCGCAATGCGCTTTCGTCAGGCGGCGTCGTCAGCCTGATCATGATCGACGCCGATCATTTCAAGAGCGTCAACGACCGGTTTGGCCATCTCGAAGGCGACCATGTGCTGAAATCGATCGCCGACGCGATACAGTCCAGCCTGCGCCAGAGCGATCACCTCTTCCGCTATGGGGGAGAAGAGTTTGTTGTTCTCTGCGACGGTCTCGATCATGCCAGCGCTTTGTCCGCGCCGAGGACCTCCGCCAGCGGGTGCTCACGCGCGTGACGACGTCGGATCGTTCTGCGGTAACCATCAGCATCGGTATCGCATCGACGCCGATCGACGGCTCGACGACACGCGAGTTGCTGTCGAAGGCGGATGCTCGTCTTTATGAAGCCAAGCGACGGGGACGCAACTGCGTCGTCGGCAACGTTTGACGCCTCGAAAAAACAAGTGCTCAAACGCCGACATTCGGCCGATCGATGATTTCGCGCAGCGAGAAGCTTGAATTGATCTTGACCACGTGGGGCAGTGCGGAAAGCCAATCCCGGTGGATGCGCTCATAGTCCTCAAGGTCCTTGGCGGCGACGCGCAGGATATAATCGTATTCTCCCGACATTAGATAGCAGACCAGCACATTCGGGCAGAGTTTTACGGCAGCCTCGAATTCCGTCAAAGTCTTCGCAAACTGACCGGACAGCGAGATGTGGACGATGACCATGATGCGGTAGTCGAGCGCCTTGTGCGACAGGCGCGCGTGATAGCCGCTGATGACGCCGGATTTTTCGAGGATATCGACCCGGCGCGAGCAGGCGGAGGCCGATAGCCCAACCCTTTCGGCCAGCTCCGCATTGGCGATCCGGCCGTTCTGCTGCAGGATCCTCAAGATCGCAGCATCAATTGCATCCATTGCCGCCAACCGAGTATCCTTCGAATTTTTCTCTGTAAACGCAATAATCTACGAAATATTACGATATTCGTCTGCCATTTTGCAAGGACATGCGGTGCGCTTTCTGTTTCGCTACGCGGGTCAAACAACAATGGCGAAAGCCGCATAGGAGAGGAACGCGAGGATGCGTGTCGGTTGCCCGAAGGAAATCAAAAACCATGAATATCGTGTCGGTCTGACGCCCGGATCGGTGAGGGAATATGTGGCGCATGGTCACGAGGTGATCATCGAAACAAAGGCGGGCGCAGGCATTGGCGCGGAAGACGACAGCTATCGAGCCGCCGGCGCGAAAATCGTCGCCACGGCCAAGGACGTGTTTGAAAAATCCGACATGATCGTCAAAGTCAAGGAGCCGCAGCCCTCCGAGTGGGCACAGCTTCGCGACGGTCAGATCCTCTACACCTATCTGCATCTCGCGCCCGATCCGGAGCAGACCAAGGGGCTGCTTGGCTCCGGCGTGACAGCGATCGCCTATGAAACGGTCACCGACGATCGCGGCGGCCTGCCGCTTCTCGCGCCAATGTCCGAAGTTGCCGGACGTTTGGCGATCCAGGCCGGCGCCACATCACTGCAGAAAGCCAATGGCGGCCGCGGCATCCTGCTGGGCGGTGTGCCTGGCGTGCTGCCGGCCAAGGTTACGGTCATTGGTGGCGGCGTCGTCGGTCTGCATGCCGCGCGCATGGCGGCCGGTCTCGGCGCTGATGTCAGCATTCTCGACCGCTCCATCCCACGCCTTCGCCAACTCGACGACCTCTTTGCCGGTCGTGTCCACACCCGCTTTTCAACCATCGACGCGTTGGAAGAAGAAGTCTTCTCGGCCGATCTCGTCATCGGCGCGGTCCTGATCCCCGGTGCTGCCGCTCCGAAACTGGTGACGCGCGAAATGCTGTCCGGCATGAAGAAGGGTGCCGTCATCGTCGATGTCGCCATCGACCAGGGCGGCTGCTTCGAAACCTCGCATGCAACGACACATTCCGATCCGACCTATGAAGTCGATGGCATCGTGCATTACTGCGTCGCCAATATGCCGGGCGCGGTTCCTGTCACCTCGGCACATGCGCTCAACAATGCAACGCTCTACTACGGCCTGCAGCTTGCCGATCGCGGACTGACGGCGATTGCCGAAGACCGGCATCTGCGCGCCGGTCTCAATGTTCACAGAGGCCGCGTCACCAACAAGGCCGTCGTGGACGCACTCGGCTATGAGAGCCATGCGCCGGAAGCGGTGCTGAAGATCGCCTGAATTCTACACGGATGACACTGCGAAGGGCGGGGCCGGTCTTTTCCGGCCCCGTTTTCATGCGCGCTCGATCTCGGCATTGATAACAATTGTTACGGGCCGAGCGCACGTGGACATATACGATCTCGGGTCGTTGCAGTAACTCCGTAGCACGCGCCGATATCGGCCACCGGAACGACGGAACCGCTGCCGTAGACGATCCGGTCGCCGGGGCTGTAGCCGCGCAAAAGATAGTCCTTGCTTGTGGTCAGGATCGGTGGAACAGCGGCGCCACCGGCATAGGCTTGGCATTCTTCCGCATGCAGGAAAATCGGCCCGGTCTCGGCATAGGGTTGGAGTTCCGGGAAGGGGCGGTAGGCGAAGATAAGATAAGGATCTCCAGCGTTGATATTGGCGAGGCAGTGGCGGCAGGGCATGCCGTCACCGTCGGAGACATGGATTTCCGGTGTCAGGCCGTAGGCGTCGGGCTCGCGGCGACGGTAGCGTGCGGCAAGGTCGCTTGGCATCGGTGTGTAACGCAGTGGCATCTCAAGGGTCCTCCGGCTTCAATGCCCGAGGAAATGCCATGCACCGGCGGGTTGCGACACCCGATTCTTGCCGTTCCAAATGTCAGAGGCTGTGGGCGAGCGTCAAAAATTCGTCGTCGCTGAGAGGTAGGACTGTCGCATCATGGGTCGAAACCGGAGAGAATCCGAAGCGCTGGTAAAGCTGCAATGCACGGGGATGGTCGAGCGTATTTGTCGCGACACGGACAGTCTTCGGATTGGAATTCCAGGCGGCGTAGAGCGTCTGTAAGAGAAACCATTTGCCGAGCCTGAGGCCGAGAGCGTGTTCGAACATGCCGAAATGCGACAGCTCGACATTGTCTTCGTCTACCTGCAGAAGCTCGAAAAAACCGGCTGGAGCACCGTTGACGTAGAGCACCGTCACGGAATTGCGCTTGTCATGCAGCGCTGTCGTGAGTTCCGCGTCAGCTCAAACGCAGCCGGTCGACCCAGTTCCAGCGGCGCCCGACCTGCAAATAGAGGAATCGATAGAACGGCAGCGGGATTTCCGGCACGCGCATGATCGCGGTCTGGATATTCACGGGCACCGGCAGGCTCTGCTTCGGCGGGGTCGTCATTTCCAACTCGGTGACGCGAACTGCCAGCGGCTCCATAACTGTACCCTTTGCCATTCTGATCATTCTTTCCCGGTAACGACGGATGTGTCTGCACGGCTGCCCCATTCGGACCAGGAGCCATCATAGAGCCGATTGTCGGTATGGCCCAGCGATTGCAGGGCAAGCATGATGATCGCCGCGGTAACACCGGAACCGCAGGTGGTGACGACCGGCTCGTCGAGATCGATGCCCGCGGCCTCGATCGCTTCGCGCAGAGCGTCGAGCGACTTGAACTTGCCTCCGACCGAAAAGACACCGGAAGGCAGGCTTTTTGCGCCGGGCATATGGCCGGAGCGCATGCCGGCTCTCGGCTCGGCTTCCTCGCCGGTAAAGCGCGCAGCACCGCGCGCGTCGGCAATCTGGCGGTCGCCGCTAGCAACGATCTCGCGCATTTGCGCAAACGAGGTCACGGCTTCGGCATTGAATTGTGGATGGAATGTTTGCGGTGCGGGCTGCGGGACATCGGTGGTGACCGGCCGGCCCTCGGCCTTCCAGCCGTCGATGCCACCATCCAGCACGAACACCGATTGTGCGCCCATGGTGCGCAGCAGCCACCAGACCGCGGCGCCGTGAAGATGCCGGGACCATCATAGACGACGATCGTATCGTTCTCGCTGATCCCGAGTTTGCCAACCGATTCGGCAAAGGATTCGGGCGAGGGGATGGTGTGGGGCAGGCCGCTCGTCAGATCGGCGATGGCGTCCTGATCGTAAAAGACGGCGCCGGAAATATGGCCCGCCGCATATTCGGCCTTCGGATCGCGATTCTGTGCCGGCAGATACCAGGAGGCATCCAATATCTTCACAGACGGATCGTTGATCCGCTGTTGAAGCCAATCGGCGGAAACGACAAAGGCGCTCTTCTGTTCAGGCATGGGCTTGTTCTCCGGTCAAAGGGCAGAGGCGGTTTCCGGCGTAGCGAAACGGATGCGAAAACGCCGGTTTTCCTTGCCCTTCTTTTCGATCTTGGCGATGTGAATGGCGCCGACTTCCTGGGTTTCGGAGACGTGCGTGCCGCCGCAGGGTTGGCTATCGACTGACGCGTTCTCGCCGATGCAGACAAGGCTGACGCGACCCAGGCCCATCGGCGGACGGACATTCTTGGATTTGACGATATCGGGATTCGCCGCCAGTTCCACGTCGGTGATCCACTGCAGATAGACCGGGTGATTGCCCTCGACCAGCGCCATCATCGTGGCGGTGACGGCGTCCTTGTCGATGGTTTCACTCATATCGAAATCGACGCGGCTCTCATCCTCGCCAACGGCTGCACCGGTGATCGGATATTGGCAGACGACGGAGAGCAGGTGGCAGGCCGTATGCATGCGCATCAGCTTGTAGCGGCGCGGCCAGTCGATATGCAGCACCAGCTTTTCACCGACCAGCACAGTGGGTTGATCGGCTGCAGGGACATGGATGATGATGTCCTTGGTATCGCCGTGGCGCGTGGTCGCAATCTCCACCCGGCTGCCGTCGGCGCGTTCGAAAAGCCGTTATCGCCGGGCTGGCCGCCCGACGTCGCGTAAAAGCAGGTCTGATCGAGTTCGATGCCGCCGTCTTCCCTGTATTCCCGTGACGATCGCCTCCGTGGTTGAAAGGTAGAAATCGTCATGAAAAAGGGCAGTCGTTGTCATGAGATGCTTATCCGGCGGGTTCGTATGGGACCGTTATGCCGGAATTCCGCGTCAGCCAGGCCGGAACAGGAAGGCCCTTGGACTTCAGAAATGCCGGGTTGAACAGTTTCGACTGATAGCGGTTACCATAGTCGCAGAGGATCGTCACGATGGTATGTCCGGGTCCCAGATCTTTTGCCATGCGAATGGCGCCGGCAATGTTGATGCCGGTCGATCCGCCGACGCAGATGCCTTCGTTTTCAATGAGATCGAACACCAGCGGCACCGCTTCCGTATCCGGGATCTGGTAGGCGAAATCCGGTGTGAAGCCTTCGAGATTGGCGGTGATGCGCCCCTGGCCGATGCCCTCGGTGATCGATCCGCCAGCCGATTTCAACTCGCCGTTGGCATAAAAATTGTAGAGGGCTGCCCCTTCCGGATCGGCCAGGCCGATCTTGATACTGGGGTTCTTGGCTTTCAATCCAAGCGCCACGCCGGCCAGCGTGCCGCCGGAACCGACGGCGCAGATGAAGCCATCGACCTTGCCATCGGTGTCGCGCCAGATTTCCGGGGCGGTGGTTTCGACATGGGCATCGCGGTTGGCGACATTGTCGAACTGGTTGGCCCAGATCGCGCCATTCGGTTCGGTCTTTGCCAATTGGGCGGCAAGACGGCCGGACAGTTTCACGTAATTGTTGGGGTTCTTGTAGGGAACCGCCGGGACCTCGATAAGTTCGGCGCCCAGAAGGCGCAGGGCATCCTTCTTTTCCTCGCTCTGCGTCTCGGGGATAACTATGACGGTGCGATAGCCGAGCGCCTGCGCAACCAGAGCGAGGCCGATACCGGTATTACCGGCCGTGCCCTCGACGATAACGCCGCCTGGCTTCAACTGCCCTGACTTTTCCGCCTGACGGATGATCGACAGTGCTGCACGATCCTTGACCGACTGGCCGGGATTGAGAAACTCCGCCTTGCCGAGAATGGTGCATCCCGTTGCTTCGGATGCGCCCTTGAGGCGGATCAGCGGCGTATTGCCGATGGCATCGAGAACGGAGGGCAGAACGGACATAAGCGAACCTCTTGGCTGCGGGTAACTGTGTCAGGCGGACGCCTGGACTTCTGAACTTGATGATGGCCTTAACAGGGCATGTGCGACCTATTGCGGCCTTGGCGGCCATATGCAGTCAACATACCGGAATCCTGTCGTCTTTTCGTCTGGGAAGTGCGGTGAAGCAAGAAATAGTGTTTCAACTGCACGCCGTCACGGGCAAAAATTACCCGCATGTGAACTGTGCAGTTCAAACCTGGGTGATCCATTTGTTGACCCTTGGCGTAGTGAGGCGATAATTTCCGCTGCTCGATGCAGCAAGGCAGGTTAAAAAATCAATGGCTGACGTTCAGCTCGACACGGTGGATGCCTTGATGGCACGTTATGCTGCGGGCATCCTGCCGGAGCCTGCGCGCGTGCTCGTCGAGGCCCATCTGGAAATGCAGTCCGTCAACCGACCAAGGGTCACCGACTACGAATCGTTGGCGGGCGGTATGCTTGAGAAGATGGAGCCTGTTGCGCTCAGTTCAAGAGACGCGACTTTGAAAGCTATATTTACGGCGGACCCACTGGCCGCACCAGCCAAGGCAGCGAAACGGCCCGAAAATGCACTTTTTCCCAAGGCCATCCGTGATTTTGCAGGGCTGGAAGCAGACGAAATCCCGTGGAAGCGAAAGTTGCCGGGTTTCAAGGAATACAGCCTTGGAAAAATCGATGGCTGCGATGTCAGCTTCTTCTGGCTGAAGCCCGGACGCGTGATCCCGGCCCATACCCATGAAGGTTACGAGCTTTCTCTTGTTCTCGACGGTGCCTTCAACGATACGCGCGGGCGTTTTGCCAAAGGTGACATATCGGTGGCGGACGAAAGCATCGACCACCGGCCCGTGGCAGAGGCGGAATGTCCATGCATCGGCTTTGCCGTCTCCCAGGCGCCGGTCAAGCTGACCGGTTCGTGGAGACAATTGCTTGGCGACATGATCGGTTGACGTTCTGCCGAACAATGGCCCGAATGCGGGAACAAACTCCATTTCAATGCGTATTGTTTGGTGATCCCGGTTTCCGGGGTCCGCGATGGAGCAGCGAAAGGAAACCCCCATGACCGATTTTGTCGCGCGTCCCGAGATGGGTCTGGCCTGGGTCACGGGGGCGAGTTCGGGCATCGGCCGTGCCCTGGCGCTGCGGCTGGTCAAGGATGGGTTCAACGTTGTCGTGACGGCGCGCGATCACGCAAAACTCGTCAAACTTCAGCATGAAGCCCCCGGTCCCGGCAAGATCATCGTGCTCGACGGTGACGTCACTGACCCGCGGGACATGGAGCGGATTCTTGCTGCTATCGAATATGAACACGGATCGATGGTGCTCGCGGTTCTCAATGCCGGCGTCTACATTCCTGTTCACGGTGAGGATATGCACCGTGAGGATTTCGAAAAGACTTTTGCAGTCAACCTGCATGGAACGGTCAACTGTCTATTGCCGGCGGTGCGTCATATGAAGGCGAGGGGGCATGGCCAGATCGCCATCGTCTCTTCCGTTACCGGATATGGCGGCCTGCCGACAAGTGCGGCCTATGGGGCCACCAAGGCAGCGCTGATCAATATGGCTGAAAGCCTGAAATTCGATCTCGACAAGGCCGGTATCCGCCTGCAGATCATCAATCCCGGCTTCGTCGAAACGGCAGCGACGGAAAAGAACGAATTTCCCATGCCTGCGCTCGTCAGCGGAGGTGGCGGCGGATCGCATTGCACAAGGCCTGAAATCCAGCGGCTTCGAGATCTCTTTTCCAAAGCGCTTCACCTACGCGATGAAGGTGCTCAACCTCGTGCCCTACGGTGTCTATTTCTGGCTGGTCAACAGGGCAACGGGCTGGAAAACGCGGCCGCTCGTTACCGAGGGGCATGCCGTCGACGTGCTCGAGCGGGATCCTCAGGCGGTGTGAAGGACGATCACTGCGCCGAAGACAAGAGTAAGCCCCACCCAGCCGATCGGCTTCAACTTCTGGCCGAAAAGAATGCGTGCCGAGATCGCAGTGCCGAAAATGCCGGTCGCCCCGAGAATGGCATAAGCGATCGCCAGTTCCATGCCCCTGACCGCCTCCACCAGCAACGCGAACGCCGCCAGTACCAGTAGAATGGACAGGATGCCCCAGCCGCGACGGGCAAAGCCGTTGGACTTGGTCGAGGCGAGATTGGCCGCGACATCCAGGATGCCGGCCAGAACGGCGAAGAGGAAATAGATGTTAGGCGAGGTCATCGGCGACCTCCTCGTCTTCGTGTACTTCGCCGGCATTGACGAGGATGATACCGCCCACCGCCATCATCAGCCCGATCATCTCCTGATAGTTCAGCACATGATTGAAAACGAACACCGAGACCAGTGTGATCAGCGCGATGCCGGACCCTTCCCAGATGGCATAGGCGACACCCACCGAGATTTTCTTCACCGCCTTGGCAAGGAAGACGTAGGAGAGGGCGATCGACACATACATGACGGCATAGCCCCAGACGCCGTCGCCCGATGATGCTGCCTTCATGACTGTCAGGCCGATGACCTCGGTCGCAATGGCGAGCACCAGAAAAATCCATGCAAGACGCACGTCGTCACCTTCGAAAGGGATGGTTGAAAAGCTGCCGCCTGCATAAGCGTCTCGACAGCGGCGGTAAAGCCGCGACGACAACTTTGTTGCTGAATGGAGGCTTGCAGCATCCGGCAGATGATCTGCGTCTGGACGGTGCCGCTGGTTACGGGCTCATTCATAGACGATCTGTCGGACGTCGATGTTCTTGGCACGGAAACCGGCTTCGCAATAGAACAGGTAGAATTCCCACAAGCGTTTGAAGCGAGTATCGAAACCGAGCGGCTCGACCTTGTCCCAGACACTCCAGAAGCGTTCGCGCCATTCGGCGAGGGTGCGGGCATAGTCGAGCCCGAAGCCGGAAATCGCCGCTGATCTTCAAACCCACCTTGCGGCCGAGATCGATCAGATGTTGCGGGGTGGGCAGCATGCCGCCGGGAAAGACATATTTCTGGATGAAATCCGGATTGGCGCGGTATTCCCGATAGGCTTCCGGCTTGATGGTAATGATCTGCAATCCGGCCTTGCCGCCGGGCTTCAGGCAGCGCTGCAATTGGGAAAAATAGGCCGGCCAATATTTTTCGCCGACGGCCTCGAACATCTCGATGGAGACGATCCGGTCGTAGAGCCCGGTTTCGTCGTGATAATCCTGGAATTTGATCTCGACCTTGTCGGACAGGCCCGCGTTCTTCATCCGCTCATTGGCAAAGGCGAGCTGCTCACGACTGATCGTCAAACCGGTGACCTTACAGCCGATTTCGCGTGCTGCATACTCGGCAAACCCACCCCAGCCGCAGCCGATTTCGAGAACATGGTGGCTGGACGTAATACTCGCCGATTCCGCCAGCGCCTTGTACTTGGCGCGCTGGGCAGATTGCAGATCGTTGGCGCCGGTCGAATAGAGGGCTGACGAATAGGTCATCGTCGGATCGAGCCATTGCTTGTAAAAGGCGTTGCCGAGATCATAATGGGCGGAAATGTTCTTCTTAGAGCCGGATTTCGTATTGGCGTTCATCCAATGGCGGAACTTTTCCACCAGCCGCAGCACGCCGCGCGCACCATTGGAATAATTCCGGCCAACATCGGTGTTGACGAGAAACAGTTCCAGGAATGCGCCGACGTCCGGGCTGTCCCAATCGCCGTCCATATAGCTTTCGGCAACGGCGATCGTGCCACCCGTTAGCGCACGCTGCAGCAGGTTCCAGTTATGAAGCGTAATGGAGGCAACGGGTCCGTGGGCCTTGCCCTTGACCACCACGGTGCGGTTGTCGGGCAATGTCATCTTCAGACAGCCGGCCTGCATGTGAACGAGGCCACGCAGAACCATCTGCGCTTTTGCGGGTAGACCTTTGATAATCCACGACAAATTCTCGGTGGAAAGACGCTCGCCGTCTTTCGGATCACAATAACCGGTGCCTGCTGTACCCATTCGACAGATCCTCAGCAATCATTGCTCGCGACACAAAATAACCTCATTCCGCCGGACCTCCAACCTGAGATTTATCGGAAAATCCGTGTGCTACTCTACGACCATCCCTCCAGGTACTCGTCGCTTCGGGGGCCTGTGGCCGTGAAACGGGGTGGACGCCTTTGATCCAGAGCTTCAATGCCTCCCAGTGAATCCCCGCGACGATCTTGAGTGTAAGATGCGGAATGCGGGCAACAAGACGCAAAATCTTGCCTGTATTCAGGGGCACCTGAACGCCGGAGAACGTTGCGGAGAGTAGCGGGCCGTCTTTCTCGGTCTCCAGGATGCGCCAGCGGATTTCGTCCCCGGCGGCAGCATGCGGAACCAGTAGCGCATCGCCATCGGGATGAATGGCGAGACGTGAAAGAGCTTGTCGCATTGCTGGCGGATGCCGGCATCCGACACGTCGTCCGGCTCGATCGGGCAGACATAGGTGTGGCGTTCGCCGAACGTGTTGCGGACCTCGTAAATGATCGCATTCAACGCGCCGTCTTGGCCATAGGCGTAGTAGACGGCCAGGGGGTTGAACACGAGGCCAAGAATGCGCGGATAGCAGACCAGCAGAACACGCGCCGGCCGTATCCGCATGCCGGTTTCCAGCAGCAGCGTATCGACATAGCTGCGTAGCGACACCGCACTACCACCCGTATGATCCTTCTCGTAAAACGACAGAAGATTGCGGCGATTGACCGAGAAAACCTTACTTAACCGCTCCGCCTCGTCCAACCTATCAAGATCGATCATCAGGGAGAATACGTCATAGGTGAACCGGTGGCCGACCGGTTTCATCCGCTGATGCATGACTTGGCCGGCATAAAGCACAGCCGCCGCCTGTGGAGGCGCGCCGTTCTTCGTCATGTCCGATCCGGATGATGCGCGCATCTATTCTGCCGCCTCCTTGAACACCGATGACATTTGCCGGCGCCAGGGGATGATCCCGCCGAGAGCTTCTGCTGCAGCAAGCCCCGACGCCAGGCCGTCTTCATGAAAACCGTATCCGGTCCAGGCGCCGGCAAAGAATGTATCGTTGTTGCCCTGGATAGCCTTCAGCGCGCTGCGCGGCCATGGAGCCGGCGTCGAACTGCGGGTGATCGTAGGAAAATTCCGCAAACACGCTACCGGGCGCCGGTTCGCGCTCCGGGTTCAGCGTCACGAAGAGCGGGTGTTCCGGTGCGATCCCCTGCAGTCGATTCATCCAGTAGCTGACGGCGACGCCCTGCGAACCGCAGGGTTTGGTCGAGCGCAGGTAATTCCATGAAGCCCAGACCTTTTTCCGCTTCGGCATCAATGCGGTATCGCGATGCAGGATGACCCGGTTGGCGTGATAGGGCACGGCTGCCAGCACCGCGCGTTCCTGCGGCGTCGCATCGCAGAGCATGGCCAGGGCCTGGTTGCTGTGGGCTGCGATGATCACCTTGTCGAAGACTTTCGTCACGCCGTGTGCATCGACGACGATGATCCTGCCGTCTTCGCGCCGGATCGATTTCACCCCTGCAGCCGAGCCGGATCCGGTCGCCGAGTGGGCGCAGAAGCTTTTGTAGATAATTGCGGCTACCACCGGTCACGGTGCGCCAGGGATGCGGCCTGGAATAGATCAGCCGGTGATTGTCGAAGAACTGGATGAAATTCTCGGCTGGAAAATCCAGCATTCTGGCAGTCGGCGACGACCAGATCGCTGCGGCCATCGGCGCCAGGTAGTTGTTGGTGAACCCCGGCGAAAAGCCGCGCCAGTTTAGATAATCGCCGATCGACATGGCCTCAAGCCGGCCAGCGCTGCGATCTTCCAGGCAGATCCGGTTGAACCGCAGGATTTCGCGCAGCATCATCAGGAAGGAAGGCCGGACGAGATTGCGCTTCTGGGCAAAGACGGTGGCCAGATTGTCGCCGCTCCATTCCAGCCGTCCCTGATCGAGCGACACCGAAAAGCTCATGTCGCTCTTGTGCGTCGTGACGTGCAGTTCGGCAAACAGAGCCGTTAGGTTTGGATAATTGGCCTCGTTATAGACGATGAAACCGGTATCGACCGAAATCGGCGTGCCATCATAGTCGATATCGACCGTCGCCGTATGGCCGCCGGGGCGATCATCCTTTTCGTAGAGCGTTACATCGTGGACGGGATCGAGTGCCCAGGCGGCGCCACTGCCGGCCACCCACTGCCAGCTGGCGGCGTTGGAGGCGGGATCCGCATCCACCAGCGTATCACGGAACCAGGCTTCGCCCCGGCGCCAGTCGATCAGAAGGTCCTTGATCAGGAAGGATGCGACGATCATGCGGACGCGGTTGTGCATCGTGCCGTGCCGCCACAACTGCCGCATTCCGGCATCAACGATCGGATAGCCGGTTTCGCCCTTCGTCCAGCACTTGAAGTTGTCGTCGCTTCCGGTCCAGGCGAAAGCGTCATATTTCCGGTTGAGATTTTCCGTCGGCAAATTCGGGTTGTGGAAGAGCAGATGGTAGGAGAAATCGCGCCAGACAAGTTCCTTGCGAAAGGTGATCACGTCGTCGGCCGGAACATTTTTCAGTTTGCGGGTGGCATGCCAGATGTGGGCAGGGGAGATCTCCCCCATGGCCAGATGCGGCGAGAGCCTTGATGTGCCATCCGTGGTGGCCGGCAGATCGCGCCTGGTCTTGTAACCGGAAAGATCGTCTTCGACGAATGCTTCCAGCCTTTCGAGTGCCGCTGCCTCGCCGGGCGTCCAGATTTCGGAAAACGTCTGTGCCCAATCCGGAGCGGTCGGCAAAAGCGCCCAGGAGACCAGATCATCGCTACGGGGCCAGGTGGCTGGAGAAACCAGCGCGTTCGGCCGGTCGAGTGGCGGATCCGGCTCGCCGGATGCCTCCAGTGCGCGCCAAAACGGCGTGTAGACACGGTAGGGCGTGCCAGAGCCCGTCTTTAACCGTGTGGGTTCGTGGAGAAGCTGTCCGGCAAAACTTTTGACGGTTATTCCATCGGCACCCAACTTGTCTTTCAAGGGGCCGTCGACGGCAATGCCATTCGGGTCATAGTGGCGGTTCCAATAGACCGCTGATGCGCCCGTTTCGGCAACCAGACCGGTCAGCGCGCCATCCGGTTCTCCGCTGCGCAGGATAAGCCGGCTTCCGAGGTCGCCGAGCGCCTGTTTCAGACCCTTTAGCGAATGATGCAGCCACCAGGCCTGTGCAGCGCCGAGCGGCCCGTTGCCGTGCTGCGAAGGTTCGTGGATATAGACAGGAATGATATCGCGGCCGGTTTGGGCCGCGGCGTGAAGCGCATGATTGTCGTCCAGCCGCAGGTCCTTGCGAAACCAGACGATGATGGGGCCTTCGTGGGAAGCGTCGTTGTTTTTCATTTTCGTCCACGCATCGTATCTACGTAATAATCTACGCAGATACGGATGCGGCGGATCAAAGGTTTCGGGGAGAAAGCTTTTTATTTCATCGTTTTGCGGGAATGCCTCTTAGGAAATTTCGGCTGCCGCTTCATCATAGGACGCGACTGCCGTAGCAGGCGCCGGCCGGAGGGATTCAGCTCTTCTGAAAAGCCAGATGAGCGCCCAGTCCAACAAGCATGGCACCACCGGCGCGCTGCATCAGGCGCTGGGCATGGCTGGAGCGACGCAGCCTTGCAATCACCGCACCGGCCAGAAACACGCAGACGATATCGGCCGACGAAAACATCAGATTGACGATCGTTCCGAGGATCGCCAGCTGTAGCCAGACCGGAAACGTGGCGGATGCATCGACGAATTGCGGCAGGAAGGCCACAAAGAAAATCGCCGTCTTGGGATTGAGAACTTCGACGGTGACGCTTTCGAAAAAGGCGCGGCGCCCGGATTTCGGCTCGATGCCGGGCAGGGTGGCATCGCCCTCGACTTTGGCACGGAACAGCGAAATGCCGAGCCAGACAAGATAGGCTGCGCCAGCAAATTTCACGATCAGGTACAGTGTCGGCACGGCGTGAAACAGGATCGACAGACCGGCGGCTGCGGCAATGACGTGGGCATAGCCGCCCAGATGAATGCCGAGCGCCGCCATCAGGCCGGACCAGCGGCCGCGTGCAATGGTCTGGGCCGCTGCATAGAGCATTGCCGGACCGGGAATATAGGCAAAGACCGCCGTGGTGGCGAGGAAGGTGATAAGCAACTCGATCGATGGCATTGTCTGCTCCTGTCGTGGGCCTGATGGTTTATTCCCTGTACACCACCGTCAGTAGAAAGTCCTGTGCATCGCCATACCGCACTGCAATTGCGATCGCTCCCTATCCCCAGGTCAACGGGTCCAGTCGCAGATAGAATTCGAGCCGCTCCCGGTCGGGACTGCCGATCGCGTGGATATCGAAGAGACGGCTAAAGGCGGCCTGCGCCTGTTCAGGCCTGGCCCAGGTTTCCCGGGTGTTGCCCAGCAAGAGGGCGAAGTCGACATAGCGATCCGCAGTTCCAAGTCGTCCGAGATCGATCAGGCCCGTACAGCGAAGTGTCTCTGGATCGATCAGGAAATTCGGCATGCATGCATCACCATGACAGACGGTGCGCTCACCGGTCTCCTGCGTCAGCCGCGCCGGCAACTGCGTCCGCAAGTTATCGAGCAAAACGTGCGGCGGGATGTGCTGATCGTCGGGATCGAGGAAATCCGGATTGACCGCGTCATGCATGACGACATCGGTTGCGCGTTGAAACATCGTTCGCAAACCGCGATCAAAAGGGCACGTTCCGTGGGCAGGCTATGAAGATCTCTGACGCGTTCGGTGATCGACGGCCAGGCCCGGATCAGGTCCGGCGCGGACAGTTGGTCGGCCGTCACGCCAGGCACTGCGCTGGTGACAAGACAGGCCTCGTCGTCCCAGGTGTCCCAGTCAAGCACCGTCGGCGACCCGAGAGCGAACGGAGCAAGCCACGCGGTGCGCTGGCGCTCATCGTCAAGCCGGGCCACGCCATCGCCTTTGGAAACCTTGGCATAGGCTGCTCCATCACTGCGCCGAAACACCTCGTCACCCGATTCTGCCGGCGCGCATGGGTACCCATGCCTGCCCGGCAGGAAGCGAAGGAAGCCGAATGATTCTGGGTCTTGATATCGTCACGCATCACCTCCTTTGACTTGATAGAAGACGATTTAACGCCCAGAGCCAAATAGGCATTGCAAAACGTTTTTTCAGCACCGGTGACAGGGTGAATGGAAATAATGATGGGAGCACGGGCGGGCGGCAACGTGCGGCATCGCTGGCGCTCGATGATAACAGCGGGGGCGGTGGGGCGAGGGGCGTCAATCACTGTGAAGGGACAGCGGAACCTGAAACAAAAAAGCCTCCGCATCTCTGCGAAGGCTTTATGAATTTGGCTCCCCGGGCCGGATTCAGAACCGGCGACCTGTCGATTAACAGTCGAATGCTCTACCGCTGAGCTACCAGGGATCATCTGCGCGGTGTGTGCTGCAGAAGTGAGGCTGCTAATACAAATGCTTTTCCGATTTGCCAAGCGATTTTTCAAAAAAATGCACAATCTTGTCTGATTGTGGACAACTCCCCATGTGAGGGTGTGCGTGCATTGTGGATTTGCCGAGGTATCAGACCTGCCCAATCCCGGGAACGGCAGGCGGCAGCACACGCCACACATTTGACAGGTGGAATGAGATGGCAGAACCGCGGAAAACCAAAAAGTTCGGCATAGATGCCCGCACGCATGAGCTTGTCATCGGCACATGGCGCATGCGGCTGCCACAATCGCGTCTCCTGCGCATAACCATCGGCGGCGTGTTGATCTTCGGCGGTATTCTTGGCTTCCTGCCGGTTCTCGGTTTCTGGATGGTGCCCCTCGGCCTGATCGTTCTATCGCACGACCTCGCCTTCGTGCGGCGCCTGCGGCGGCGGCTTCACGTCTGGTGGGCTCGCAAATGGCAGGCTTCCAACTAGGTTCGGGCGAGGCGATTTTCCTGCCACTGACCAGTTCGATGTCCGAAAAAACTCCCGCCCTTAGGGGGGATTTGAGAGGCAGGAAAGCCTCTTTGGACGATGTCCAGATCATACCGTCCGTTGCACCGTTGAGAGATGATCGGGAACGGCTCTGACCGCGCAAAGGGTCCAGCATGCCGCGTAGCGATCAATGGCAGATGAAATCTCCAACGACAGCTGTTGCCCGACAGCCGAAATGTCCAATTGCGTTGAAAACACTCGATGAATTTTAGGGACTTGCGGAACACATATGGAACATATAGTGTTCGTTCTTGATTTGTTTCTCGATTCAGGAGTGATCGTTCATGCTGACCCGCAAGCAACAGGAATTGCTTCTGTTCATTCACGAAAGAATGAAGGAATCAGGCGTACCACCGTCGTTCGACGAAATGAAGGATGCGCTTGATCTCGCGTCGAAATCCGGCATTCACCGGTTGATCACAGCGCTTGAGGAGCGAGGCTTCATTCGGCGTTTGCCCAATCGGGCGAGGGCGCTTGAAGTGATCAAGTTGCCGGAAGCCTATTCGATGAGCCTCCAGCCCAAGCGTGGTTTTTCGCCGAGCGTCATCCAGGGCAGCCTTGGCGCGCAGCCGACACCGCCTGCGCCCGTCAAGCCGTTCGCACACAACGACAGTGTCTCCATACCCGTCATGGGCCGGATTGCCGCCGGTGTGCCGATCTCGGCGATCCAGAACAACACGCATGATATTTCCGTGCCCGTTGAGATGGTCGGGGCCGGCGAGCATTACGCCCTTGAAGTTCGCGGTGATCTCGATGATCGAGGCAGGCATTCTGGATGGCGACACGGTCATCATCCGCAATACGAACAGCGCCAGCCCTGGCGAAATCGTCGTCGCCCTCGTTGACGACGAGGAAGCAACGCTGAAGCGGTTTCGTCGCAAGGGCGCCTCGATCGCGCTCGAAGCCGCCAACCCGGCCTACGAGACACGGATCTTTGGACCGGACCGGGTCAAGATACAGGGAAAACTCGTGGGACTGATCCGCCGCTATCATTGATCTGGCTGGTCGACGTGACTGCCTGCCGACGATGCGCTACGCCTTCTTGTAGAGCTTTGCGAGATTTCGTTGTCGTCCAGTCAGTCCAACGGCTGCGTAGCCCGGTAGTCTGGCGCGCGGAGCGCGGATCACGGCGCATGTATGCAGGTGAACGAGGCGGCACAAAGAACGGTTTGGAACATCATTTCAGAAATCAATGAGGACGTTTTTCAGAAATAGCCTCTTGCGATTTCCCTGGGATCATTCTAAACGGCAGCCACAGTTCGACTATTAGAACTCGTGAGGCCTCGTGGCGGAGTGGTGACGCAGAGGACTGCAAATCCTTGCACCCCGGTTCAATTCCGGGCGAGGCCTCCAAATTTTCCCACAGTGATAAATGACGCTACTGGAAAGAACGACGATCGGCGTTTGTTTTAGCGGATGTCCCACCTCGCACTGATCCGCGTCTACCAAAGAATTGTCGGATGGACTCAGTCGGCAATTGGTGTCGCCACGCTCATTTCGCAGCCGCAAAGAGGTAAGGCCGTCGATCGATGGCCATTCGCATCTACGGCAGTAAGCGTCTCGTCGTGGCGCAGAGATGGGGCTGCGATTGCTCAATGATAATAGAAGCAGGCACAATCAGCCTTGCTGTCATCCGGTGTAGTCCAGACGCGCACTGCAAGCTTCTTGGCGGCACCGGTCTCGTCCAGCCGTAGCCCCAGCAGCGACACCGCCGCGAGCTTGGGGTTGACTGCATCGATCTCGATCATCGATCCGACCTGATGGACGCCCTGCTTCGGGGTCCAGGTGAAAAACTGCACGCTGTAATGCATTGCATCCTCCTCCACCGCACTTTGCAGCGCTTCAACTCGACTGGTGAGTAAGTGCTGCGACAAGCTGGCCACGGGCATCTTGTCATCCAGTGCCGGATGTGTGCTTAAATCGTGGCGGGGCAAGATACCATATTTCTGCCAGCGGTAAACCGTTCTCGCCTTGATTCGCGCCGACCAGCACAATAATCCGTCTGCCCCCCGATGCGCAGTCCCAATCCGACGATAAAAGTGCAACCCGAACCGGATTGCCCCCGTCGGCCCCTGAAGCGCTATACCGCGAATGTCGTATTTCGTTGCTGCGATCACAGGCATTTGCCAGGTCCTCGCCGGTGTCGATGACGGAAATCGTGCTTGGCTATGTCGGGGCGGCGGCGAAGGGCATGATGATCGGCATTCATCCGGGGACGGCATCGCTGTTCGTCGATCTGTCGATCGCCCATCCCTTGGTGATGCTTTTGTTCTTCATCCTAACGGCCGTCACCTTCAACCTGTTCGGCTTCATCATCGGCATCTGAGCGAAGGACTTCGAGCCGTTGAACCTGATCCCGGTGCTGGTGATCCCGCCGCTGGTCTTCTCCGGCAGCAGCTTTTATTCGATCGACATGCTGCCACCGTTCTGACAGGCGGTCAGCCATTTCAATCCGGTGCTCTATTTGTCAATCCGGTGCTCTATTTGATCAGCGGCTTCCGCTGGAGCTTCTTCGAGATCGCCGACGTCAATCCGGTGATCAGTTTTGCGATCATCATCGTGTTCCTGGTGATGCTAATGGGTTTGCTGACGTGGATTTTCAACACGGGGTATCGGTTGCGGGCGTGAGGTGGGACAAGGCCGTAGCCAATAGCCACCAATAGGCAGTCGGGAGGGCGGGAAAACCTTGGTTTCAGCATTCCCGACGGCCTACTGGCTATCAGCAATGGCGTTCTACTGCGTCACCTCTTCCAGTTCGCACGCCTTCGTGTCGATCGTCATGGCGTTGCCGCGCCAGACGAAGGCGCCGCTGCCCCAGCTTCGGATCCAGACCAGCGGCAGCATGATATCGTGTACGAGGATGGCGGGCAGGGAGAGGAGCGATACGCGCCAGCCCTTGGAAAGGCCAAGTGCCAGTTCCGGCAGGTAGATTGCAGCGATGACGGCGGCGGCGGCCACAGGGACATTGACGCCTGCGAGAACGGCAGCAGTGACCGCAAAGAGGAGCGGCGGCGCGGCGCCCAGCAAAACTTCCGGTGCGAAGAACAGCGGGAAGGTGACGCGGCGCAGGCGTGCCCATCGTGCCTGGCGCGACCATACGTCGTGGCAGGTGCGGCGGCCGAGCGGCTGGTCGAAGGGGGAGGAAACAAGATGGACCTTGTATCCCAGACGGTTCACCAGCTTGGTTGCGGCGGCGTCCTCTGCGATCTCGGCGGCGAGCGCTTCAATGCCGCCATTGTCGTCAAGCAGCGGTTTGAACCAGAGCATGCTCTTTCCTTGCGCAGATCCAAAACCGATCGCTTCGCCAGCATATTGCCAGCGGGCCTGCTGCGTGTTCAGGAACATGCATTCGACCTCGGCCCAGAAACCTTCCGGTCCGCGCCGATTGGCGTCGAGCACACGAGACCGGTGTTGTTGTGCCAGCCCGCCATCAGGTGCGCCACGTAGTCCTTCGGCATCAGCACATTGGAATCGGCGAGGATCACCCAGTCGTGCCGGGCGGCCTTCCAGCCCTTCACGCAGTTGTTGAGCTTCGGATTAGCGCTGATCCGGTCGTCGCCGGTCAGAATGCGCGTGGGAATGCCGGGATTTGCGGCCATCGTCTTGCGCATCTCGGCAACAACCGGATCGCGCGGATTGGCGACGCAAAAGATCAGCTCGTAGTCGGGCCAGTCGAGCGCGAAGGCGCGCGCAAGCGTCTCGGCGGTGAACGGTTCGATGCCCCGGGCGGGCACGACGATCGAGACCGGCGGCCGTTTCCTGACCAACGGAGCCGGCTTCCCGCTTCGCTCCATTCGCCAGCCGGCGATGATGATGCTGAGAAGATTGATGAAGACGAGGAATGCGGCCGAAGCCGTTAAGGCGATGATCATGCACAGTCCCTTGATCGCACCGCCACTTCATGACGAGATCCGTCGCGGCTTTGCGATCCAGCAACATCATTGTCATATGACACACGGATGACAGGCGGGTGCTCTAAAGAGGTTCGCCGGGGTTCGAGAGGTTTGAAAAGCTGGTTCTCGACACTGGTGGCAGGCCTCTCCACTTATTGTCTTTGGGCATCGGCCGGCTGAAAACGGCCTTGATCGCATAGGTCGTCCCGTCATCCGATTTGACCATCATCAGCATGTAGAGCTGTTCGTCCTTGCGGACAAACCCGAGGTCGAAGGGGGCGTTGCTGTAGACGGCGGATGTCGTGTTTCGCCATTGGCCTGTTCCTGCAGCAAGCAGCGCTTGCCCCTGGCGATCGGCCTGGATGACGGCCGACCAGCCGTTGTTTGCCGTGACCGTCAGAATATCGCCGTGGCTGACAATGGCGATGAGACAGGTCTCACATCGGCCGGCATTCAGATCCACCTGCTGCCACCGCCCGTGGAAGACTGGATCCTCTGCATATGCGGTGACAGGCGATAGTATTGCAGCAGCAACGATCAGCATCGATTGCAACAGCCGGTTCATGCGCGCCCTCCGATGATTTTTAATCCCGCAATCTCAATTCGTCCGTCTGCATCTGCAGGAAATCCAGTGTTGACAGGAAGCTCATGCCGAGCAGGCTCTGGTCGAGCTTGCCTTCCTCGGTAACCATGGCCTTGATGTCGTTGCGGACGATCGGACCGATTGCGACTTCGGCGCGAGCGTCACAGGCGCTGCGCGGGCTCTCGCCGTTGGCTGTCGAGACCGTCTGGGTAAAGGCAAGGCTGGCGGGATTGAGGCCGAGCGTTTCGGCGTCCTCGTAGGACAGCGCGATGCGGCTGGCGCCGGTGTCGACCAGCATCTGGACTGTGGCGCCGTTGACGGTGACCGGCGTTTCGAAATGGCCATTCAGCACCTTGTGCAGCACGACTTCCTGAATGCCTTCATTGTCGGTGAAGACAGCGGCGCGGCCGGGAATGAGGCCAGCGACCAGCCGGTTGCCGAAGGACTGAAGGTCGTTGCGGTAGAGATAGCCCGACACGAGAACGAGGATGATCAGAACCCAGATGCCGAACTGGCGCAGGCTCTGGCCGATGTGGCGGCGGCTTTGGACGATGCCGGTGGCAAACATCGCGGCGATGGCGCCAAGCGTGACCAGGCGGCCGAAATCATCGTTCATGATGCCGAAGGTGCGGCCGCCGTCATGATTGAGGATAAGAAAGACGAGGCCAACGGCAAGGATGCCCAGAAGAATGGTCAGCCTGGTCATTCGCCGCTCACCCTTTCGCGGGCCATGCGGGTCCGGCGTGTTTCGCGGCGCGGTTTGCGCTCCATGGTTTCAAGCCGGGCCGGCAGGCTATCCATGATGTCGCGGCGTTCCTGCGACGTGTACAGCGTCCAGGCGCCGATCTCGTCGCGTGCGGCCGCAGCCGAAGCAAAATCCGGTTTTCATGTCGATCGAACAGACGAGAATACAGGGTGTTTCCATAAAGGCGCGACAATCCGGACAAGCAGCGGTTCAAACCTATATCGTCGTTTCAAATCGTCAGCGCAAGGGCGGCGAAAACGGCGATTTCGGTCAATTGTTGTGTGGCACCGATTGTGTCGCCGGTATGGCCGCCGATCTTGCCGTTGACGATTTCGCTGAAGGCCGGAACCGTGGCGGCAAAGGCGACGATTGCGAGGATGGCGGCAAGCAGCGAAGCGCCGGAGGCAAGCAGCAAAAGTGTTGCCGACACGACGCCGAAAATCAACGCGAAGGTGACCGCCGAGGCCTGCGGTTCGCCGGCGGAGGCGGCAACGCCATCCTGACGGGCAGGCGGCAGTTTCGACCAGTGCCAGACCATGGCGGTGCGGCTGAGGGCTGCTGCGGCAAGTACCAGCAATCCAGCGCCTCGCGGCGACACCAGCGGCAGCACTGCAGCCAGGGCCGAAACCCTGAGGCCGAACGACAGGATGAGGGCGACGGCGCCATAGGAGCCGATGCGGCTATCCTTCATGATGACAAGCGCCTTTTCCTTGGTCTTGCCGCCGCCAAGGCCGTCGGCCGTGTCGCTGAGGCCGTCCTCGTGCAGGGCGCCGGTGATCAGGGCCTGGACCGCTACCGCGACGAAGGCGGTGAACAGTGGCGATACCTGGAGGGCGCTGAAAACCGAAACGATGGCGGCGGCGGGAAGCACGATCAGCAGCCCGGCGAGCGGAAAGGCTCGTACGGCGCGGCTGAGGCGGCCGTCGAAATTGACGAAATGACGCTGCGGCATGTGAATGCGGCTAAGGAACGCCACCGAGCGTGCCACGTCATCGATGAAATCGCGGATATCGAACATCTGGTGTTTTCCCCAAGCCGATCCGCCTCCAGCAGATCGGTGTTTTCACAGCGATCATGCGACGGCGACACGAACCGGCGCAAATGCCGTTGCCGGATTTATCGCAGCACTTTATGAGGAAGCACCTTTGCGGAGCCATGCTTCGCTGACGACAAGACGATACAAGGATTTGCATCATGAGTGCCAGCGGCATGCCGTTCGACGATTTCCGTGAATTGCTGCGCAACCTGCCAGGCCCGGACAGTGCGGCGCTGGTGGCGGCGCGCGAGCGCGACGCGCAGTTGACCAAGCCGCCGGGCGCTCTTGGCCGCCTCGAAGAGATCGCTTTCTGGCTTGCCGCCTGGACGGGCAGGGCGCCTGCCGTCAACCGGCCGCTGGTGGCGATCTTTGCCGGTAATCACGGCGTCACCAGACAGGGCGTCACGCCGTTTCCCCCATCGGTGACAGCGCAGATGGTCGAGAATTTTGCAGCCGGCGGCGCCGCCATCAACCAGATCTGCGTCAGCCATGATCTTGGGCTGAAGGTGTTCGATCTGGCGCTGGACTATCCGACCGCCGATATCACCGAGGAAGCAGCCCTGTCGGAGCGCGATTGCGCCGCAACCATGGCGTTCGGCATGGAAGCGGTTGCTGGTGGCACCGATCTTCTCTGCATCGGCGAAATGGGCATCGGCAACACGACGATCGCGGCCGCGATCAACCTGGCGCTCTATGGCGGCACCGCCGAGGATTGGGTCGGTCCCGGAACCGGATCGCAGGGCGAGGTTCTGGCCCTGCAAGATCGCCGCCGTCGAAAAGGCGGTGACGCTGCATGGCGACCACCTGTCTGATCCATTCGAAGTCCTGCGCCGCCTCGGCGGCCGCGAGATTGCCGCGATGGCAGGTGCGATCCTGGCGGCGCGTATGCAGAAGATCCCGGTGATCATCGATGGTTATGTCGCAACGACTGCGGCGGCGATCCTGAAGGCTGCCAATCCGGCAGCGCTCGATCATTGCCTGATCGGCCATGTCTCGGCAGAGCCCGGCCATATGAAGGCGATCGAGATGCTCGGCAAGACGCCGCTTCTGGCGCTCGGCATGCGGCTCGGCGAGGGGACGGGTGCAGCACTCGCAGCCGGCATCGTCAAGGCGGCAGCGGCCTGTCATTCCGGCATGGCGACGTTTGCGCAGGCTGGCGTCAGCAACAAGAGCTGACCGGCCTTGCGGCATTGCAGTCGCCGCACCACGACAGGATGCGGCGACTGCTGGCGGATTCGTGCCCTTGCGGCGAAAAACATCACTGATATCGTTGATTGCCTACCTTGGTGCCATCGTGCCGCCATGATGAGGCTTGATACGGCGTGCCTTCTCACTTATGCGGGATGCGGCGATATCGCAGGACAACCCGCTACCGTTGGAAAACAAACATTCAGGTCGGCGTCAGCATCGCATGCTCAAGGTGTCCGTCTTTGATGGAACGCGGAGAGCACATGTATCTGAATGAGGACTATCGTGGAATGGCCAGTGAGAAGCCGGTAAAAAGCTGAAGGGGCTTGCGCATTTCTTTGCTGCCGCGACATATTCGTTCGGCGGGGCCAAGCGCCTTCTCGGCGAGGCGGCGTTTCGTCATGAACTCGGTGCTTTCGCCGTTGCGATGATCGCTTTCGCCATCACCGGCGCATCCTTCTTCCAGTATGTCGTGGCTCTCGTGCTGTTTTTGCTGATGATTGCCTTTGAGGCGCTGAACACTGCGATCGAGGAAATCGTCGATCGCGTTTCACCGGAAATTTCCGAAATGGGCAAGAATGCCAAGGATCTGGGCTCGCTCGCCTGCCTCTGCATGATCCTCGCCAATGGTGGCTATGTCGCCTATGTCGTGGTTTTCTCGCATTTTATCGGCGTTTGAGACGCCAATCGGCAGGTTGCGATTTTATTCCATCTTGATTAGTCAAATTTAATTGAGCGACTTCTGGCTGTTCCGGCATCAATCAAAGTTGACGCGAAAATCATGATTATATACCGGGGCCGCCGGACAGGATGGTCCGCAGAAAACTCGGAGAGGTTTCCATGAAAATTTCCTTGTCAGCAGGCGCTCTGGCGCTCGCGGGCCTTTTCGCCAGTGCTGGCGCGACCGTGGCTCAGGAAGACATCGGCATCGTCGTCTATAATGCCCAGCATGAAAGTCTTGGCGTTGCCTGGGCCGAAGCCTTCACCAAGGAAACCGGCATCAAGGTGACGCTGCGCAAGGGCAGCGACATGGAATTCGCCAACCAGATCGTCCAGGAAGGGGCCGCATCGCCGGCCGACGTGTTCCTGACGGAAAATTCGCCGGCCATGTCTCTGGTCGACGGCGCCGGGCTGTTCGAGCCGGTCGCCGCCGAGACGTTGGCGCAGGTACCTGAAAACTTCCGCCCGTCGAATGGCCACTGGATCGGCGTTGCCGCGCGCTCGACGGTGTTTGCCTATGACAAGACCAAGCTGACTGAAGACAAGCTGCCGAAGTCGATGCTGGATCTCGCCGATCCGAGCTGGAAGGGCCGTTGGGCCGCTTCGCCGGCCGGTGCCGACTTCCAGGCGATCGTCAGCGCGCTGCTGTCGCTCAAGGGCGAAGAGGCGACGGCATCCTGGCTGAAGTCGATGAAGGAAAACTTTACCGCCTACAAGGGCAACTCGACCGCGATGAAGGCCGTCAATGCCGGTGAAGTCGAAGGTGCGGTGATCTATCACTACTACTATTTCGGCGATCAGGCGAAGACCGGCGAAAACAGCAACAACGTTGCGCTGCATTTCTTCAAGAACCAGGATCCGGGCGCCTTCGTCAGCATTTCCGGCGGCGGCGTGCTTGCTTCCAGCCAGCATAAGGAAAACGCCCAGAAATTCCTGGCCTGGGTGACGGGCAAGGGCGGGCAGGGCATCCTGCGCGACGGCACCTCGTTCGAATATGCGGTCGGCAATGGCGAAGCCTCGAACAAGGCACTGCCGGCACTCTCCGACCTGCAGTACCCGAAGGTCGATCCAGCCACACTCAACAGCGCAAAAGTCACAGACCTGATGACGGACGCTGGTCTGCTGTGATAGGCAGAGCCTAAACCTGAACGGAAAGCTCCGGTTAGGTATCGTCATTCGGACTGCCGGTGACATTCGCAGCCGCTCGATCCGGGCGGTTGCGATTGTTCTTTTGGTTTGAAAGCAGAGATTTTGAGCGCCACCGCGTTTCCTGCCGAATCCGCCTCCGCCTTGCGCCGGCTGATTATCGCCGCCAAGGGGCGCTCCCGGGTGCCCTATCTCTGGGTCACCGTCATTGCCGCTTTCGTCTCGCTCGTCAGCCTGATGCCGCTTGGATTCATTGCCTGGATAACCATTCAGACCGGCTGGGAAACGGCATCAAAGCTGATTTTCCGCGGCCGTGTTGGAGAACTGCTGGTCAATACGGCGTTGCTGGAAATCTGTACGCTGCCGCTGACAATCGCCCTTTCCGTTGCACTTGCATGGTTGACGGAGCGCACCGATCTGCCCGGCGCCCGCCTCTGGTCCTTGTTGGCCGTGGCGCCGCTTGCCGTTCCGGCTTTCGTGCATAGTTATGCCTGGATCAGTCTTGTTCCCGGTCTGCACGGTCTGACCGGCGGCGTGCTGGTTTCGGTGCTGGCCTATTTCCCGTTTCTGTATCTGCCGGTGGCGGCACAGTTGCAGCGCCTCGATCCTGCGATCGAGGATGCGGCGGCTTCGCTGGGCCTCAACCCGTGGCAGGTGTTTTTTCGCGCTGTCCTGCCGCAATTGCGGTTGGCGATCTGCGGCGGTTCGCTGCTGGTCGGCTTGCACCTTCTCGCCGAATACGGGCTCTATGTCATGATCCGGTTCGATACGTTTTCGACGGCGATCGTCGATCAGTTCCAGTCCGCCTTCAACGGCCCGGCGGCGAACATGCTGGCCGGCGTACTGGTGTCGTGCTGCCTGCTGCTTTTGGTCATCGAAGCGGTCTTGCGCGGTGGCGAGCGCTATGCCCGGGTGGGCTCGGGTGCAGCGCGCCCGGCGGACCGCCGGCGGCTCGGGCGGATGCTGGTTCCGGCGCTGGCACTTAATGCCGCAACTGCGGCGCTGGCGATCGGCGTGCCGTTCGTCACCCTGACGCGCTGGCTCTATATCGGCGGCCTTGAGATCTGGCGGATCGACCTTGTCGGCAGTGCCTTTGCCCAGACGATCGTCCTGGCAATCGCCGGCGGTGTCCTGGCGACGATTGCGGCCGCACCGATGGCCTGGCTATCGGTCGCGCGCCTGGTCGGCTGCAGCGGGTTTTCGAAGCCTGCCACTATTATGTCGGCTCGCTGCCTGGCGTCGTCGTGGCTCTGGCGCTGGTGACGATCACGGTGCGGATGATCCTGCCGCTTTACCAGACTTTTGCGACGCTGTTCCTTGCCTATGTCATGCTTTTCCTGCCGCGGGCGATGGTCGGGCTGCGTACCAGTATCGCGCAAGCCCCGGTCGAACTTGAGCGTGCCTGCAATGGCGCTGGGGCGGACGCCGTTTCAGGCGGTGCGCCAGACGACGATGCGGCTGGCCGCGCCCGGCATTGCGGCAAGCACGGCCTTGGTGGCGCTCGGCATTACCAACGAGTTGACGGCGACCTTGATGCTGTCGCCGACCGGTGTCGAAACGCTGGCGACGAAATTCTGGTCGCTGACCAGCGAGATCGACTATGTCGCGGCGGCCCCCTATGCGGTGATGATGGTGCTGTTGTCGCTGCCGCTCACCTTTCTTCTTTACGTGCAATCCAGACGGGCAACCGGACAATGACGTTTCTGACACTTGATGCCATCAGCAAATCCTACGGCCCGACGGTGGCGCTCGACGCCATCGACATGAGCATCGAGGCGGGCGGGCGCACGGCGATCGTCGGGCCTTCCGGTTCGGGCAAGACGACGCTTTTGCGCATCATCGCCGGCTTCGAGACGCCCGACAGCGGGTCCCTGGTGCTGGATGGAAAGACGCTTGCCGGCGATGATCTCGTTGTTCCAGCCCATCGGCGCGGCATCGGTATCGTTTCCCAGGATGGCGCGCTATTTCCGCATCTGACCGTCGCCGACAATATCGGCTTCGGATTGGCCAAGCACGCTGCCGATCGCGACCAGCGGATCGCCGCGCTGATGGAGATGGTCGAGCTTGACGGTTTCATGGCCACCCGGCGCCCGCACCAGCTGTCCGGTGGCCAGCAGCAGCGTGTGGCACTGGCTCGCGCCCTGGCGCTCAAGCCGCGGCTGATGCTTCTCGACGAGCCTTTTTCGGCACTGGATACAGGCCTGCGCGATACCCTGCGGCGGAGTGTTGCCCGCGTTCTGCGCGCCTCCGGCACGACCGCGATCCTCGTGACGCATGATCAGGCGGAGGCTTTGTCCTTTGCCGACCAGGTGGCTGTGCTCCGGCAAGGCCGGCTGGTCCAGTTCGGGCCGCGCGCGCTCTACGGAAAGCCCAGGGATCGGGAAACGGCGACCTTCCTGGGTGAGGCCATCCTGCTGGATGCCGACATTGCTTCAGGCCGGGCGCAATGCGCTCTGGGGTCTCTGGTGGTCGAAGCCGGTCTCAAGACGGGGCAGGCGACCGTCATGCTGCGCCCGGAACAGATCCGGCTGACAACGGCTGCGGCCGGCACCCAGCCCGAAGGCCCGTTTGGCCGCGTCGATGATGTGGAATTTGGCGGCGGCAACTGCATGGTTCTTGTGCGGATCGATCGCAGCGACCGGGCGATGCCGGATTTCCTGTCGATCAAATGCGTCGGCGCCGATATTCCCGAGCCTGGCGATCTGGTGGGGATCAGCGTCCACGGCATGGCGCATGTGCTGTCCGACTGAGCGTCGGTTAAGCAAAGCTCTTTCGGCGGCGCTCGACGGCAGGGGCGTCTTCGACCGGAGGAATGCTTTGCAGCACGCGCTTTGCCGGCAGGATGGCGATGGCTTCGGTACCTTCGCGCAATTTCGAGCGCAGGATGAATTCGCCATTGTGCTTGGCAAGGATCGCCTGAACGATGGGCAGCCCGAGCCCGGTTCCCTGTTCGGCGCTCTTGATGGCGATCGAGCCCTGACCGAACGCGGAGAGAACAACGGGAATTTCCTCTTCGGGAATGCCCGGTCCGTTGTCCTTGATGGACAGATACTGGCCGCCGCCGGCCGTCCAGCCGACCTTGACCGAAACCTCGCCGCCAGAGGGCGTGAATTTCACCGCGTTCGACAACAGGTTGAGGATAACCTGCCGCATCGCCTTTTCGTCCACCCAGGCTGCCGGCATGCCATATTCGAACTGTTCGGTGATGCTGATGTTCTTGGTGCGGGCGCGTAGCTGCACCATGCCGATGCAATCCTCGGTGATCTCGACCAGATGGATGGCTTCTTCGTTCAGATCGTACTTGCCGGCCTCGATGCGCGAAAGGTCGAGGATTTCGTTGATCAAATCGAGCAGGTGCTGGCCGGAGCGATGGATGTCGCCGGTATACTCCTTGTAGATCGGATTGTTGAGCGGGCCGAGCACTTCCGTCGACATGACTTCGGAGAAGCCAAGGATCGCGTTCAGCGGTGTTCGCAACTCGTGTGACATGGAGGCGAGGAAACGCGATTTCGCCATGTTGGCTTCCTCGGCGCGTCGGCGCGCTTCATCGGACATCGATTTGGCGACTTCGAGCTCGGCGATCAGATCGTCCTTCTCCGCTTGAACCGAGAGGATATGCACGTTGCCGCGGTGCATGCGATTGGTCATGAAGACGAGGAAGACCAGCGATGCGGACAGGACTACGGTCAGGGCGAGATAACCGGAACTGCCTGTTTTCGCCGTCAGGGCGCCCAGCGCGAGAACCACCGGGGCGAAGGTGAAGAGCAGCGCATTGCGCAGCAGGAACGTGCCCATGGCGGTGGCGGCAAGCGCGATCAGCAGCACGGCACCCTTGTAGAAGCCGAAGTCGATTTCGCCGCAACTGTTGCAATCCTGAAGGATGAAGGCCGCCCAGCAAAAGCCGATGACGATCTGGACGAGCAGGAAGCGCCGCCGCCAGTAGGACACCTTGTCGGTGGGGATGTCCAGGGCCTTTGCCCGGCGCGCCAGGAGAATGCCGATGGCATTGACGCACAGCGCGGTAACGCCCCAGGCGACGAGATCTAGTTTTTTGCGACAGGTATACGCCGACAGCAGTGACCAGAATGATGAAGAGCGGCATGGCGATGGCGCCCTGCAGCATCGTATCGACGTGAAGCCCGAGCATCTCCTTGTCGAAGCCGGACGCATTCGAGGGACCGGCCTGCAGGCGCTCGCGGGTCGTACGCACGGCTTTCGACACAGCCGTGTTGCGGTGGCTGCGCGATTTGTCGACGATAATCTTGTCGGTCGAGGTGCTGACGCCCTTACTCATGATCTCATACGCATTAACGGAATCCGTTGAACTATAAGGGGAAATCCTTAAGAAGTTGCTGCGATTTCCTGATTTTTTCGGCGGATATCCCGTACCGTGAACCACTGGCACAGCTAGCAAGGGCAGCAATGAAACGCATGCTACGGATCATTCGTGACCTCCTCCTGACAGCGTTGATCCTGTTGTTTCTAGGGCTGGCGGTGGTGCGGCTCGATGGTCCGCAGGAGACAATGTCAGGGCTGCCCCGGGTCGTCGATGGCGATACGCTGGTGTTGGACGGCAAGCGCATTCGCCTGGTCGGCATCGATGCGCCGGAGCTTCGGCAGGTCTGTCAGCGGGGCGGCCGCGACTGGCCCTGCGGCACGGAAGCGAAAGGCTATCTGTCGACCTTGATCGATGATGCGAAAACCACGTGCGAGGCCGATGGCAGCGATCGGTACCGGCGGCTTCTTGCCGTCTGCACCGCTCATGGACTCGAGCTTAACTCGGCGATGGTTGGCGCCGGCTATGCGATTGCGTTCGGAAACTACGAGGCCGAGCAGAGCGTTGCCAAGAATCACCGGCTTGGCCTCTGGGCCGGCGATTTCGATGCGCCGCGCACCTGGCGCCAGACCCATGGCGGAATGGATGAAGCACCCCATATACCGGAGGGCTGGCTAGGTACGGCGATATCGCGGATCGGCAGCTGGAGCGAGACTGTAATCACGGGTTCGGAATGACTGACGGGCAGGCGGCTAAATTGGAAGATTTGCGAGCGGCGATCGAAGCCTGCCGAATCTGTCGTGACGCGCCGGCGCGGGGGCCGGAGGACAGGTTGCCGCACGAACCACGCCCGGTGGCGGTGATTTCATCTACGGCACGAATCCTCATTTCCGGTCAGGCACCGGGGTTGCGCGTCCATGAGAGCGGCCTGCCGTTCAACGACGTCGGGTGACTGGCTTCGTCTGTGGCTCGGCGTGACGCGCGCAGTTTTACGATCCGGATCTCTTTGCCATCGTGCCGATGGGGTTCTGTTTTCCAGGTTATGACGCGCATGGTAGCGACCTGCCGCCGCGCCGGGAATGCGCGCCGCGCTGGCGACATGAGGTGATCGGCGCCATGCCGCAGATTAAAATCGTGCTGGCCATCGGCCAATATGCGCAAGCCTGGCATCTGGGCGACCGCCGTTCATGGACGATGACCGAGACGGTGCGCAACTGGCGCACGCATCTCGGCACGAATAATGGCCCCGCGGTGCTTGCCCTACCGCATCCGAGCTGGCGGAACACCGGCTGGCTGAAGAAAAATCCATGGTTTACGGACGATGTTCTGCCTGTGCTACGAGAGCGTGTATCAAATTTGATTTCCTGAAACAATTTTCTTTCATTTGGCTGATTTCACGCTATGTAGAGAATAATATTCGAAGGAGGCTCTTCATGGATCGTCTTGACTGCAAAATCCTGCGCCTGTTGCAGGAGGATTCCCTCTCGCCGTTGCCGATCTGGCCAAAAAGGTCGGTCTGTCCACCACACCTTGCTGGCGCCGTATCCAGAAGATGGAAGAGGACGGCGTGATCCGCGGCCGCGTGGCGCTGCTCGATCCGGTCAAGGTCAATACCAAGGTGAATGTGTTCGTCTCGATCCGCACCAACACCCATTCGATCGAATGGCTGAAGCGTTTTTCCGAGGTGGTCGCCGAGTTTCCGGAAGTGGTCGAGTTCTATCGCATGAGCGGCGATGTCGATTATCTGCTGCGCGTCGTCGTGCCGGATATCGCCGCCTATGACGCGTTCTACAAGCGGTTGATCACCAAGATCGAAATCCGCGATGTCTCCTCGGTTTTTGCGATGGAGCAGATCAAGTACACGACGCAGCTGCCGCTCGACTACATGGTGATCGATCAGGCGAAGTCCAGCGAGGACTGATTCATTCGCTCTGAGGCTGGAAACCCAGCCTCTTCAAGACGGCGCTGCTCGTGAGTTCGCGGACAGCGTCCTTGCCGATCCACCGCGCGGTGCGATCCTGCCGAACAGCCAGGGCCTGCGCCAATGACAGCGCAGGGCCATGGCAGCAGGCGCTGCGCTTACCTGTCTGTCGCAGAGCCCAGTTCACAGCCTTTTTCACGAAATTGCGTTCATCGCCTGCATGGGCTTCGATCAGCGGCAGCCAGGCGATGATGGTCTCGTCCGGTTCTTTTTTCAGGTGAACGGCGCTGACGGCGATCATGCTGAAGCCTGCCCGCCGGACAAACTCGCGGTTATCGGCGGCGAATTCCGGAAGCAGGAGTGCTTCCAGCCGCGCGGCGACAAACAGGTCGGCAACGCTGTCGACGATTTCCCAGGAATTGAAATCACCTGCCCACTGCCTGGCTGTTTCGAGCGTCAGCTTTTGCGGCTCGGCGGTCAGTGCTGCCAGTAGCCGGGCTTCGCGGATGTTGCTTTCCCATAGGGTGAGGGCTCGGTCGTGATCACGCTTTATCAGCCGGGCAACGCGTTTGAGCGCCGGGTTGGCAATCCCGAGCGCGGTCGCCGTTTCGATGCCGAACCGTGCCATGCCGGCAAGATTGTTCTCAGCCGCCAGCGTTTTCAGATGAGCGATGACGGCATCTGCGGGGCGAGGACGGCGCGAGCATTATTTTTCGAGCCGCGTTAAGAGCGATGACGTATCCCAGCGCTTTCCGCCCATCTCCTGCACATCGGCATAGAATTGATCGACGAGAGCCGTCACCGGCAGCTTGGCACCATTGTTGCGGGCTTCGGTGAGCACGATGTCGAGGTCCTTGCGCATCCAGTCGACGGCGAAGCCGAAATCGTATTTTCCGGCGTCCATGGTCTTGTGGCGGTTTTCCATCTGCCAGGACCCGGCGGCGCCCTTGGAAATCACCTCGATGACCTTCACGATATCGAGACCGGCCTTCTTGCCAAAGTGAATGCCTTCAGCGAGCCCCTGGACGAGACCGGCGATGCAGATCTGGTTGACCATCTTGGTCAGCTGGCCGGAGCCGGCCGGCCCCATCAGGCCGACCATGCGGGCATAAGCATCGATGACCGGTCTGGCGCGCTCGAACACGGCCAGGTCGCCGCCGCACATCACGGTCAGCACGCCGTTTTCTGCACCGGCCTGGCCGCCGGAGACCGGGGCGTCGATGAAGTGGGCGCCGCGGGCTGTGGCTGCCGCATCGAGTTCGCGTGCGACCTCGGCCGAGGCCGTCGTGTTGTCGATGAAAACAGCGCCGGCTTTCAGGGTTTCGAAGGCACCATCCTTGCCGGTTGTGACGGAGCGCAGGTCGTCGTCATTACCGACGCAGCAGAAGACGAATTCGGCACCATTGGCCGCTTCAGCCGGCGTAGCCGCTGCGCGTCCGCCAAATTGCGCCGCCCACTTTTCAGCTTTCGCGGCCGTGCGGTTATAGACCGTCAGGTCGTGACCGCCCTTGACCTTCAAGTGACCGGCCATCGGATATCCCATGACGCCAAGACCAATGAACGCGACTTTAGCCATTCGAAAACTCCTGAAATTCCATTTCGTCGAGACTTAGCCGATGCGGATGGGGCGGGGAAGGCCTGTGGTGATCGCATCCGGCCAAAACCGGTTTCGAAACCGTTTTCCGCCAAGGCCGACGTTTGCATGGTAAATTTTGCCGTAATCTCTCTATTTTAGATAATTATAATGTCGATAGAATTTATAGATTTATCCATCCTGTTTGCTGAGGCCCTGCTGGACAGTCGGGCAAGCACAACACGAGAGGTGATATCCATGTTTACCCGCAGACAGACATTGTCGCTTTTTAGCGCGGCTGCAACGGTGGCGATCCTGCCCGCGACACGACATGCATCGGCGGCCGAACCGCTGAAGGAATTGCGGCTTGGCTGGCAGAAGAACGGCGTTCTGGCGCTTGCCAAGGGCACCGGCGCGCTGGAAAAACGCTTTGCCGATCGCGGCATTTCGATCACCTGGGCGGAATTTTCGTCCGGCCCACCGCTGCTTGAGGCGCTCGGCGCCGGTGCCATCGATTTCGGCCCGACCGGTGACGTGCCGCCGCTGTTTGCCCAGGCGGCAGGCGGTAACCTGCTCTATGCCGGCACCTACAAAGGATCTTCGGCAGGCTCGGCTATTCTGGTGCACAAGGATTCACCGATCCAGTCGGTCGCCGATCTGAAGGGCAAGCGCGTCGCCTTCAAGCGCGGATCGAGCGCCCATAATTTTACCGTCAAGGCGTTGCGCAAGGCCGGTCTCGGCATTGCCGACATCGAGGCTGCAGACCTTTCGCCGTCGGACGCAGCCGCAGCTTTTGCCAGCAACCAGATCGACGCATGGTCGATCTGGGATCCCTACTTCGCCGTCGCCGAGAAGGAAGCGACTACACGCGTCCTGACCACAGCTGAGGGGATCGTCGACTCCTGGAGCTACTTCCTCAGCAATGGCGACTTTACCGCGGCGCATGGCGACGTGCTGGGTGAAATCCTTGACGAGCTGGCGAAGGTGGGTGCCGCCGCGCAAAACGATCTCGATGGCACCGTTGCGGCGCTGTCTAAGATTACCGGCGTGCCTGAAGATATTCAGCGGGTCGTGCTGACACGCAAGGGTTTTAGCCTGGCGGATGTCTCCACGCTCGGGCCGGACGCGGTCGCCTACCAGCAGGCGCTGGCCGACGAGTTCTTCCAGCTGCAGATTATTCCGGAAACAATTGACGGTCAGCGATATTGTCTGGAAGGGCCGTGCGAGCTGAAGCATGTTACCGATAATGAAAACGGCGCTTGCAGGCGCCGTTTTCATCTTGCCTTTCACTGGCCCACGGCCGGAATGACGGGCGGGGGCGGAACGACGTCGTCCGCATTGACGCCGTCCGGCAGGCTCTCTGCCTGAGGCCCAAGGCTTGCGGAAATGTCGAGCCAGAGGCGGCGGAGGCGGCGGACATGCAGATCGTCGGCAATCCATCGCAGCACATGTTCGGTTGACTTGGAATCATCGTCACGTTGCATTCTCTTGCGCGCCCAGATGCAATAGGCGTCGGCGTCGACGGCTTCCGCCTTGTCCGCGTCCATGGTGATGGGTTTGGTGGCACTGATCCGCACCGTCTCGCGCAGGCTGCTTGTCGAGGCCAAAGAACGCCGGCGCAGATCTCGTCGAAAGCCTTGACCGAGTATCTGCTGTTGATCGCCCGCTCTAGGTCGAAAATGGTGCGGATGTTCAACTCGCGGAAGATGAGAAATTTTTCCGGGCCGAGGATATGGCAGAGCTGCGCCTGGGCAACCCAGTCGATTACCTGATAGATGCCGTAGGGCGATTCGATATGCAGCATGATCGGATTGTAGGTGGCGAGATTCTGCACGTCGTATATGCCGCATTCCTCCAGGCGGAACCGGGTTTCGTAGTCGATGCCGTCGACGATATCGAGCGATACGATCTTGGTGACGTTGATGAACCGGTCGTCCGTGGTTTTGATCCAGTTGATCAGGTTCTGGAACTTGATCAGCAGGAATTTCGTCGCGCTTTGCGGCAAGAGGCCGAGGAGCGGCGCAAGGCCGAACCAGATGGCTTGAATGTGATCACCGGTTGCCGCGGCGGCTGGTGGTGTCCCCGCCGGCGCGACCGACTCTGCGGCAGCTGGCAGGATATTGGCCACTAGGCCGGTAATCTGGCTGATCGGATCATGAAAGACGGCGAACAGGATGATAGTGAAAATCACCGATGCAACGATCTCGGCCGTATGTCGCAGGAATGTGTAGGGTGACAGATCAAAAACGGCGACCGAGCGGACGAAGTTGCGGATCGCCGCGATGAAGGCTCCGGCAAAGGCCAACAAACCGATCACGGTCAGTTGCTGCCAATTTCCGTAGCCGCCGGTCGTCCCAGGGCAGGCCGCTGCGGCATCCGGCTGCGCGCAGTTGCATGTGTCTGAGCCTAGGCCGCAGGAGAGGATACCGAATAAAGCCGAAAAACCGAAATAGCACAGGAGAATGAACCCGATCGAGGACAGGAAGATCTTCCAGTCGCTGCTAGAGCCAAAACGTCCGATGCTTTTGATGATCCAGTCGATCTGCTCGATATCGTTCATCTCGTTGAACGTTTTGCCATCTGTGGGATCCTGGACCTGCAGGTCCGAGATGTACTTGGATTTCACGAACTCGAAGGAGGGATTGTTGGTCAACCGGACGTTTGGGCTGGGCTTGGCCGCGTCGGCTGGAAGCGGAACCGGATCGGCGATCCCCGGCGTGGCGGCATTTCCTTCCGCATCCGGGATATCCTCAGCGCCATTGTCGGTGCGGCTTCTTTCCTGATCGGTGCCAAACGAGATCAGAAAATCCTTGATTGAGCGCAAGCGGCGAAGCCTGACTTCGTGCCGGCCGTAAAGCAGCAGGCTCGGGGGCAGGAGCGCAAAGAGCAAAGCGAGCGGTTCGAGCCCGAGGACGTTCTTTATCGCAGTGATCAACAGGCCGAAAATGCCGCCCGCGCTGGTGAGCCAGGTTAAAAAAATCTCCATGAATATTCCCCCTTAAGTTGTGCCGATAACGTAAGGTTGCCAATTGGCCAACGTCCATAAATCGCCCGCACCAAAGGGTTGCATAATCAATCCATGATTGTATTTTCCTGGAATAAATTAGCCGGAACTGTTGCTGAGGTTATGGATTGCTCTCTGGCGATGCTTGAAGCCCGGGTTTTGCGCCGTATGTCTCGTTAGGGCAGTCGCGTATCGGCTGTCGTATCCCTGTTTTCACCATCCGAAGGACAGTATTCCATGGCCGATCGACTGAACGCTTCGTGCCGCTGCGGCGGCGTCAAATTTTCAATTCCGGTGGAATCTGCCGGGGTGTTTTGCTGCCATTGCGGCGACTGCCGCAAGGCACATGGCAACTACATGGCGGTCATCAGCGCGCTGCGCGACGACGTGCGGTTCGAGGCGGATGGTACGTTGCAATGGTACGGTTACTCGGACAAAGCCCGGCGCGGGTTTTGTTCGACCTGCGGCAGCCGTCTGTTGAAAGACAATATCGGCACCGATCTCTTGATGGTTTCAGCCGGCGTCATCGATGGCGATACCGGCAAGCAGATCATCAAGAACATCCTGACGGAGTTCAAGGGCGATTGGTACGAGCTGCCGGAGGTCCACGACGCGTGAACGCCGTTATCAGCGCAGCTTGGCGATCACCAGATGACCGGCGATCGGCTCGCCTTCTTCCTTGCGGACGGTGATGTCGGTCAATTCGACGACATCGAAACCGATCGCATCAAGTCGTTCGCGGACATAGGTTTCGGCGTGGGCGAAACGCTGGTTCGGACCGACCATGAAAGAGCGGCCGGCAAAGATTTCGGCGGGCAAGGTCTCGCTCGAGAAGATAAACAGTCCGCCGGCATTCATGTTTTCGGCCGCGCCGAAGAACAAGGCTTCGAGCGCGCCGAGATAGGGCAGCACGTCGGTCGCGGTGATGAGGTCGAAGGGCTCGTCGTCATTGTCTTCGAGGAAATCGACGACTTCGGCGACGTAGAGCGTCTCGTAGACGTCCTTTTCATGGGCGATCTCGACCATGTTTTCCGACAGGTCGATGCCGGTGATGTCGTCGGCCATGTCATGTAGCGCCGCCGGTCAGGCCCGTGCCGCAGCCGAGATCAAGGACCCGAGCGAAGGGGCCGAGCTTCAGCGCCTGCAGCCGCTGACGCACCAGCATCGGAACGTGGTAATCGAGCTGCTCGACAAGCACGTCCTCGAACACATCGGCGTGCTGATCGAAGAGGGTGGCGACATAGGCGTCCGGCGCCTTGTCGGGCGTTTCGCCACGGCCCATCGAGGCGATGCGGACGGCTGCGCCGCCGTGATCGTCGGGATCGATCGCCAGAACTTCTTCATAGGCTTTGACAGCCGCCTCGACGTCGCCGGATTTCTCCAGGGCAAGGGCGCGGTTGTAGGCTTCGGCGAGGGCTTCTTCATCGATCTTCTGCATGGCGGCGTCTTTACGGCGCGGGCAGGCATTTGGCAATGCAAAAACCAGCATTCGCAGGCGTTTGCGCTCGGAAAATGTTTGTCACGGTCGAGATTGGGCGCATGATGCATCAAACAACAAAAGTTCGGGAGGAAATATCATGGCCGCGGAATTCAGTCCGATTGGTCTGCTCAAGGACGAGAACGAAGCCCAAAGCCCGCCTTTGCCCGCAACGCCATCGGAGACGATCACGGCGCTGGTCCATTATTATCGCGGTGAAATGGGCCGCATGGCAGGCTGGCGCGATCGTATCGACCGCACATCGAACTGGGCGATCACCGTGGTTGCGGCTCTGCTTTCGGTTTCGCTGTCGACCCCGGCTTCGCATCACGGCGTGCTGCTCTTCGCCATGCTGCTGATCACGCTGCTGTTGTTCATAGAGGCGCGACGGTACCGGTTCTTCGATGTCTACCGCGCCCGTGTTCGCCGGATGGAACGCGGTTATTTTGCCCAGATGTTCGCTCCGCAGGCTCCCTTCAAGCCGAATTGGGCAGCACCCATCGCCGATAGCCTGCGCCGTCCGGCCTTTCTGATGAGCTATCATGAGGCGCTCTGCCGCCGGCTGCGGCGCAACTATTGCTGGATGTACCTCATCCTGCTTCTGGCCTGGGGGCTGAAGATTTCATCGCCGGTTCTCCAGGCAGGCGGCAGCGAGACGCGGCACGTGCGATCCCTGAGCGACGTGGCCTCCAATGCAGCGCTCGGACCGGTGTCCGGTTGGGTGGTGATCGGTCTCGTCGCGCTGTTCTATGTCGCCATTGCCTATGCGTCGCTTCACAAGGAGCCGGGCGAGGGCGAGCTAGCCCATGGCGAGGTGCATGTCTGATCGGTGAAACAGGTGGGCTGATGGCATGTGCAGGATTTCTTGATTGTGATTGCGGATGTCTGCTGATTTTATCGCGCCTTCATTGACATGAGGGAGACGACGATGACGGATCAGAAGGTTGCAATCATTACGGCGGGCGGGTCCGGCATGGGGGCCGTTTCGGCGCGACGGCTGGCGGCGGAAGGATACCGCGTCGCTATTCTCTCTTCTTCCGGCAAAGGCGAGGCATTGGCGCAGGAGCTTGGCGGCCTCGGCGTGACTGGATCGAACCAGTCGAATGACGACCTGAAGCGGCTGGTGGATGCGGCCTACGACAAGTGGGGCCGGGTGGATGCGTTGGTCAATTCCGCCGGTCATGGGCCGCGGGCCGCGGTTCTCGATCTGAGCGACGACGACTGGCACAAGGGAATGGACGTCTATTTCCTCAATGTCGTGCGGCCGACCCGGCTGGTAACGCCGATCATGCTGGAGCAGAAATCCGGCAGCATCGTCAATATCTCGACCTACGCGACCTTCGAGCCCGACCCGCTGTTTCCGACATCCGGTGTCTTCCGTGCCGGGCTTGCGGCCTTCACCAAGCTGTTTTCCGATAAATACGCTGCCGACAATATCCGTATGAACAATGTCCTGCCGGGCTTCATCGACAGCCTGCCTGAGACCGAGGAACGGCGCCTGCGCATTCCGATGGGCCGCTATGGCACGTCGGAGGAAGTGGCCGAGCTGGTGGCGCTTCTGGCGACCGACCGCGGCGGTTACATCACTGGCCAGAACATCCGCATCGACGGCGGCATTACCCGGTCGGTGTAAATTGTTTTGCTCCAGGGCGAGAGATCAGTTGATGATGAACTCGCCCTTGAGCGCGCCAGTCCGAAGCCGAGATCAGCTTGCGATGGACGTAGCGCACCGAATGTAAGGGGCCTTCCAGCGTTTCCTGCCAGAATTTGAGAAAGCTCTTCATTTCCGGAAACTCTGGTGCCAGGTCGTAGTGCTGCCAGATATAGGTCTGCAGGAAAGCCGGGTGATCGGGCATCCGATACAGGATCTGGGCCGTCGTCAGGCCGTAACCCTTGAGCTGCAGTTCCAGTTCGTGTGTCATTTCGGACCTCATTTTGCTAATGATGGTCCCTGCAATTGAAGCACCTGATTGGTTAATTGACTATTAACATTCACGTGTGACGTGAGGAAATAATGTTAAAAAACAATAGATTAGCAGCGGTTCCTTTCGAGTGCTGCTAATCCTGCTTGTTGTTCAACGTTTCAGATGCCGTGTGAGGCGCATTTCGATCCAGGCCCAGAGGTTGCGCAGCATCTCGACCATGACGAGGTAGAGCACGGCTGCCCAGAGATACATCTGGAAATCATAGGTTCATGAGAAGGCACGGCGCGTTTCGCCCATCAGGTCGAACACGGTGACAATGGCAACGATGGCGGAGCCCTTGATCATCAGGATAATCTCGTTGCCATAGGGGCGAAGGGCCACGATCATCGCCTGCGGCAGGATGATCTTGAAGAAGGCGACACGCTTGGGCAGGCCAAGGGCTGCCGCACCTTCGTGCTGGCCGCGCGGCACGCTCTGTATGGCGCCGCGCAGGATTTCGGCCTGATAGGCAGCGGTGTTGAGCGTGAAGGTCAACAGCGCGCAGAACCACGCATCCTTGAACAACGACCACAGCCCGATTGCTTCCAGGTAAGGGCGGAAGCTGCCGAGGCCATAGTAGACGAGGAAGAGCTGGGTGATCAGCGGTGTGCCACGGAAGAAATAGACATAGGCATAGGCGATCCAGGAAGCCACCTTGTTTTTCGTCATCCGGCCATAGGCGAGCGGCAGGGAAAGAATAGCCCCGAGCACGATCGAAATACTGACGAGCGTCAGGGTTACGCCAAGGCCAGAAATAAAGCTTGGACCGTACTTTGCGAACTTCTCGAGGCTCCAGGACTCGACGACGAACAGGAAGATGCCGACGGACGCGGCCAGCCAGATTCCGAGCGCAACACGACCGATCAGCCGCGAAAGGGTATAGCGCCGCAAGGCCTCCGGTGGCGCCGGCAAGGCGGGGAGCATGGTTTCGGCGTGGCTCATCGGGCGACCTCCGAACGTTTGGTCCAGCGTTCGAGTGCGGAAAACACCAGCGAGGAAGCCATCGCCAGGATCAGGAACAGCAGGCAGGCGATCGAGAAGAATTCGAAGGCGTGTTTGGTCACGCGCGGCAACGCCGGTCTGGCGCAGGATGTCCGGCAGGCCGATGACCGAAACAAGCGCGGTATCCTTCAGAAGCGCCATCCAGAGATTGCCAAGGCCCGGCAGCGCGATGCGCACCAGTTGCGGCAGGATGATCAGCCGCATGGTCTTGCCACGGTGAAATCCGAGCGCGTCGCCGGCCTCGTATTGGCCACGCGGGATGGCCTTGAAGGCGGACAACAGGACTTCCGAACAATAGGCGGAGAAGACGACGCCGAGCGCGATCATGCCGGCGATGAAGGCGTTGATTTCCACCGGGCCTTCATAGCCGACGCCGGCCATCACCTGTTGTGCGACGATCTGCAGGCCGTAATAGACGATGAACAGCGTCAAAAGTTCCGGCAGTCCCCGGAAGATCGTGGTGTAGATGTTTGTCGCGAGGCGCAGCGATTTTTCTTCGGACTGTTTTGCCAGCGCGATGAAGAAGCCGAAGAAAAGCCCGATGGGCAGGGTGCAGAGCGCCAGGCTTGCCGTGATCATGAAGCCATAGGCGATCTCGTCGCCCCAGCCCGTGTCGCCGCAAGACAGGAGTGTGTCCGCCGCAAAAAGTCGGAAGATGCCGATCGGGCCGCACATCGGATCGATCATGCTGGCGAACCACGAGACAATGGAAGAGAGGGCAGCAAAAGCAGCCTGCATACGTCTGATTTCCCCTATACGGCCTTATGGCGCTTATTGTTCTTGTCGTTGTCTTGTAAAAATGGCGGAAGGGCAAGCCTTCCGCCATCGCATTTTAGAGACAGGTAAAGATTATCCGCCGTAAACGTCGAAGTCGAAGTACTTGTCGTTGATTTCCTTGTACTTGCCGTTGGCGCGGATGGCCTTGATGGCTGCGTCGAACTTGCCCTTCAGTTCGGCATCGCCCTTGCGAACCGCAATGCCTGCGCCGATGCCGTTGATCTCCGGATCAGGGTTCAGGGCTTTGAGAAGCTTGCAGCACGCACCGTCTGCGGTCTTCAGCCAGGAAGACAGAACGACGACGTCGTCGATGACGGCATCGACGCGGCCGTTGGCGACGTCAAGCTTGTATTCGTCCGGGGTCGGATAGAGCTTCAACTCCGATTCCTTGAAGAAGGCTTCGGCATAGTTGGAGTGAGTCGTCGACGACTGCGCGCCGAGCGACTTGCCGGCGAGGCCAGCTTCCGTCGCTTCGGTGATCGGCGGATCTTTCGGAACGACGATAGCCGGGCCGGTGTTGTAATATTTGTCGGTGAAGTCTACCTTTTCCAGGCGCTCGGGCGTGATCGACATCGATGCGACGATGGCGTCGAACTTCTTGGCGAGCAGGGCCGGGATGATGCCGTCCCAATCCTGGGTGACGAAGGTGCATTCGGCCTTCATCTCGACGCAGAGCGCCTTGGCGATGTCGACGTCGAAGCCGGTCAGCGTGCCGTCGGCTTCAAGATTGTTGAAGGGCGGGTAGGCGCCTTCCGTGCCGATGACGATTTTTTCGCCGTCGGCCATGGCTGTGCCGGCCATCAGCGCGAAAACGGCTGCAGAAGCGGCCATGGCGAGACGTCTGGAAATACGCATTGTGATCCTCTCTGTTGGCAGACGGCCGGTTTCTTGTTCTTCGCGGCCGCCGATACGCCGACCGTCGTTGCGATCGGGCTGGCGGGATACTCCTACGCTTTAAATGGAAAAATCAACAGGAAACCAGCGTTGGCTTGATGAAAAGTCAGCACATCTTCATGCCTTTGCACTGGTTGTCCGCTGATGCCGGCCTATGTCTGGCGAAGATGAACGCAACATTCATCCTGAGTTAATGCAGGTTTCGCTAATCCTCATTGGCTGATTTGAGCCGGTTCGCCTTCTTTTCAACGCTTGGCCTGTCCAAAGAGCGGGGAATGACTGAAGGCAGGAATGTCCCTCCGGCTCAAAACAACGAAAACGGGACCTCTGAAGGAGGAGACATATATGAGCATCCGATCCAAACTTTTCGCGACCGTGGCGTTTCCCATGCTGTCGATTTCGATCGCCATCCAGCCGGCGCTGGCCGACAGCCTGATGAAGCCGTTCGAAGTCGCGCAGGAAGATGGCGCCGCGCAGGCGGACGGCGGCGAGCAGGCACCGGAAGAATTGATCAAGAAGCGCAAGAAGCGCGCCGAGCAGGTCGAGGAGCAGCCAGCCCAGGAAGAGCAGCCAAGCCGCGCCGAGCGCCTGCAAGCAACGGCAGGACGCCGAACAGCAGCAGGAGGCCCAACCGACCCAGGACGAGCAACCAAGCCGGGCGGAACGCCGCAAGCAACGGCAGGATGCCGAGCAGCAGCAGGAACAGCCGCAGGAAGCTCAGCCGGCTCAGGAAGAGCAGCCGAGCCGCGCCGAGCGCCGCAAGAAGCGGCAGGATGCCGAGCAGCAGCAGGAACAGCAACAGGAAGCACAGCCGGCGCAGGAAGAGCAGCCCAGCCGTGCCGAGCGCAAGAAGCGCCAGCAGGCCGAACAGCAGCAACAGGAAGAAGCCCAGCCCTCGGCTGACGACGAAGCGGCAAAGGCTGCCGAAGAGAAGCTGAAGGCGCGTGCCGAGCGCAAGAAGCGCCAGCAAGCCGAGCAGCAGCAACAGGAAGAGGCCCAGCCTTCCGGTGACGATGACGCGGCGAGGGCTGCCGAAGAGAAGGCGAGGGCTCGCGCCGAGCGCAAGAAGCAGCAGGCCGAACAGCAGCAGGAACAAGCCCAGCCTTCCGGCGATGATGACGCAGCGAAGGCAGCGGAAGAAAAGGCCAAGGCCCGCGCGGAACGCAAGAAGCGCCAGGACGCCGAGCAACCGCAGCAGGAGGAGGCACAGCCCTCAACGGATGACGAGGTCGCGCAGAAGGCTGCCGAGGAACGCCGCCGTATCCGCGCCGAGCAGAAGGCACGTGCCCAGGCCGAACAGCAGGAACAGGGCCAGCAACCGGTGATTGAAGACGACCTGCGTCCGGCGATCGACGGTGACGGCGAGCCGACCGAGGGCCGCAAGCGGCCCGATCGTCGCAAGCCGATCCCAGAGGTCGTCGATACGCGCAGCCAGGAAGAAAAGCAGGAGATCGCCCGCGATCCGTCCAAGAGCGACGAAACGGTCGTGCTTCCGGTCGATAATGGCGCTGCCGTTCTCGACAGCGACAAGGAGGCCGACAATGTCGGCGACGAAGGTGCAGGAGAAGCGCCGCAAGCGTCGTGAACAGGCGCGCGCCGAGGAGGAGAACGTCGAGGTTCCTAAGAGCGACGAGGAATCCCAGTCGCGCCGCAAGGATCGCCGTCCGACGCGTGAGGAACTGGGGGCCAATATCAGGGAAGAGGGCCGTCGGGTCGATCGCGTGCCGGAATTCGGTGTCAACGACCTGATCGACGCCTTTACCGGCACCGACCGTCGCCGGCCGCGAATCGACGAGACGCGCGACAATCGCACGGTTCTCGATTTTGGCGACCAGATCATCGTTCGTGGCGACGATCGTCCGCGCCTGCGCCGCAATGCTCAGGAAACCTACTATGAAGAACTCTCGCGCGGCCGGTCGCGTGAAACGATCGAGCGGCCGAACGGCGTGCGTATCGTGACGATCTACAACAGCTATGGCGACATCGTGCAGCGTTCGCGCATCGACCAGGATGGCCGCGAATATCTGATGATCTATGCGCCTGAAGCTGGCGATGGTCCACGTCCGCCGAGCTATGATGCCGGTGACGATCTGCCGCCGATGCGCCTGCGCGTGCCGGTTCGCGATTACATCATCGATACGTCGAGCGAGCCGGATCGGGACTACTACGACTTCCTGGCCGAGCCGCCGGTGGAGCAGGTAGAACGTACCTACACGATCGACGAAGTCCGGAACTCGGCCCCGTATCCGCGACAAGGTGCGCCGTATCGATCTCGATACGATCACCTTTGCGACCGGCAGCGCGGAAGTCCCGCTTTCGCAGGCGAAAACCCTGCGCAAGGTGGCCGATGCCATGCTCGAGGTGATCGAAAGGATCCGGGCGAGACCTTCTTCATCGAAGGCCACACCGATGCGGTCGGTGGCGACGAGCCGAACCTGGTGCTTTCGGACGAACGCGCCTGAATCGGTCGCCTCGCTGCTGACCGAGGTCTATGACATCCCGGCGGAGAACCTGGTGACGCAGGGCTATGGCGAGCGCTTCCTCAAAGTTCGCACGCCGGAAGCCGAGCAGCAGAACCGCCGCGTGACAATCCGTCGCGTGACGCCGTTGGTTCGTCCTGTGGCCCAGAATTAGCGATAGTCCGGCCTCTCATTAGAGATGCCAATGCAGAACGGCCCGGTGCATCGAGCACCGGGCCGTTTTGCGTGGGCGTTCCCTCTTCTCCCGGCATTGCCGCCGGTCGTACTGTGAGTTTCCGATGAAAACCCTTCTCGTCGCTTTTGATGGCTGTTTCCATCGGGAACGCCTGTCTCGCCGCAACCCGGCTGGTGGAGCCGCAGTTGCGGCTTGAAGAACAGGAGAAGGGTGTACCGCCGCGCGTTGCGCTGACCTTCGATGCCTGCAGCGGCAAGACGGACGAGCGGATTTTGTCGACATTGATCGACAATCATATTCCCACGACCATCTTCGTGACGGCCCGCTGGGTGAAGCGCAATGCTGCAGCGATGGCGGTCTTCAAGGCGCACCCGGATCTGTTCGAGATCGAGAATCACGGGGCGATGCATGTTCCGGCCGTCGACCGGCCTGTGTCGATCTACGGCATTGCGGCGGCCGGAAGCCCACAGGCTGTCGAAACGGAAGTTGCGGGCGGCGCTGCTGCGATCGTGGGGCAGGGATTGCAGCCGCACTGGTTTCATGGCGCAACGGCGAAATACAGCCTGTCGTCCATCGGGCGGATCCGGCAGATGGGATTTCGCATTGCCGGTTACTCGGTGAACGGCGATGGCGGTTCGCTGCTTGGTGCAGGTGCTGCGGAAAAACGGTTTGCGACGGCCAAGGATGGTGATGTGATCATCGCCCATATCAACCAGCCGACTCGTGCTGCTGGAGCCGGTGTCGTCAAGGGTATCCTTGACCTGAAGGCTATGGGCTATGCATTCGTCCGACTGAATGACGCAACAGAAGACGGTAGCGACGAAACCACCAACTGATCGTCCCGGTCAGTCCGGCTGTTTTGCCAGACCGGTGGTGCGTTCGACGAAATCGGCGATGGCGATTGTATCGTTGAGATCGAACAGGGCGAGCCCGGTCTCCTCGACCGGATGATCCGCGGCAATCGCCAGGATATGCGGGTCGGTGGGGGCGAGCGGCTCGCGGTTCTGTGCCTCCAACCGCCGTGCCTCGATCTTGGGGATCGGCTCGCGCTTGTAGCCTTCGATCAATACGAGATCGCACGGAGCAAGCCGCGCAAGAATTTCCGGAAAGCTCGGCTCCGGTGCGCCGCGCAATTCGTGCATGATGGCATAGCGCGTACCTGAGACGATGGTCACCTCATGGGCACCCGCCTCGCGGTGGCGAAAACTGTCGGCACCGACCTTGTCGATATCGAAATCATGGTGGGCGTGCTTGACCGTCGAGACGCGATAGCCACGCCGGGTCAGTTCGGTGACGAGACGGACGGCGAGACCGGTCTTGCCGGAATTCTTCCAGCCGGCGATTCCTGAAGACTTTTGGGCTGACGGTTTCTGGCAGTGTCATCTTTCAATCCCCTCGATAAGCGGCAGCCAGCGCTCGGCCGTTTCGAGATCGGCCGGCGTGTTGATGTTGAAGAACGGATCGATCGGGCCGTCCACGGTTTCGATCATGGGAAATTCGACCTCCGCCACCGGATGACGTTCGATGAAGCCGCGCACCCGGCGCTTGTCGTCGGTCAACAGCCAGTGTTCGAGCTCATCGGCAAGGGCGACCGGCCAGAGGGCGAAGACCGGGTGCATGATGCCAGCCGAATAGGCAACGGCGATCTGGCCGGGCTCTGTGATCGCTGCCTGAAGGCGCGCTACGAGGTCCGTTGGAAAGAACGGCGTGTCGGTCGGAACGGTGGCTATGTGGCTTGCCACGGGCAAGTGCCTTGCCGCATTGCGCATCCCCGAAAGCACCCCTGCCATCGGTCCGACATAGCCTGGCACGGTATCGGCAAAGACGGGGACGCCGGGAGCAAACTCCAAACCGGTGGCCGTGTTGCTGTTGACGCTGAGGCCGGCCGTCTGTGGGGCGAGGCGCTCGATGACATGATGGACAAGCGGTTTTCCGCCAAGTATCACCGCTGCCTTGTCGCTGCCCATGCGCAAGGAACGGCCGCCGGCAAGGACGACACCACGCGGGAGTTTTGCCGACAGAGTTGCCGATGTGCTCATCACATCTCCTTTCTCTTCGATTCGGTCATTTCGGCGATCCCGGCTCCGATTGCTGGGCTACGGCCGTTGTTCGCCGCTTGTTTTCGCGTGCGAAGGTATAGAGGCCGGAGGCGATGATGATCGCGATACCCGTCACCATCCAGATGTCGGGCTTCTCGGCAAAGAACAGGATGCCGATGCCGATCGACCAGATCAGGCTGGTATAGCGGAAGGGGGCGACGATGGCGATTTCGCCGTTGCGCATGGCCAGCACGATACACTGGTAGCCGACCAAAAGCAGCAGGCTTGCGGCCCCAAGATGGCTGATGGATACCAGCGACATCGGTTGCCAACCGCCAAGCGGCACGACAAGTGCCGCCCCAACCAGCGTGATGACCACTGCAGTGATGGCGGAAATGAAGAGGGATGGCACGGTTGGATCGATCCGTCGGGTGCAGAGATCCCGGATCGCCGCGCAAACGACCGACGCGAGCACACTGAGCGCGGCGCCGGTAAAGCCCTCCGGTCCGGGCCTGAGCACGATCAGCACCCCAAGGAAACCCGCCAGGATCGCCAGCCAGCGCCGCCAGCCGACCGGCTCCGACAGGAAGAGTGCTGCACCAAGGGTGACGGCAAGCGGCAAGGCCTGCAAAATGGCCGAGGCGTTGGCGAGCGGAATCTGGCCGAGTGCCAGGATATAGGTGATGGATGCGAAGACTTCGGCGACGATGCGAAGCGCGATGACAGGATTCAGAATCAGGCGAAGCGAACGCAGCGCCCCGAAGTGGCGGGCAATCATCAGTACCAGAACCGATGTGAAAAAGCCGCGCACCAGCATGATCTGACCGGCATTCATGACGCCGGTGACGGATTTGACCAATGCGTCGTTGCAGGTGAAGCCTGCCATGGCCAGACACATGAACATGGCGCCGCGGAAATTGGCGGTGGATTGCATTCTTTTTAAGGGTCCGTTCTCGTCGCCGTTTGATTTTAAATATCAGCGATGCGGCGGGCTCGAAGGTTTGCGCTGCTGATCCTGCCTATCTCTAAAGCATCGGCATTTCTTTTATGCAACTCCTATCCCTTGCCTGTCTGAATTCATGGCGGAAATGAAAGAATAGTCGTTTCCAACAACGTTGTAGAGCCGGGAACTACGCTGCCTCCGTTTTTCACGGCGCACGACTAAACCACGGGATTTTTGGCGAAATATTAAGTTTCGATGCCTATCGTGCCGATATTCCGCTGCCCTTCGCATGACGCTGAATATGGTTGACGTAACGGCAAGTATTTCCGTTCAGGTCAACCGGATGACATTCCGGACATGTGCCATGGTTGCACGCCGGTACGTCCGTTCTCTTCTCAGAGAGCAGTCTGGCGGGAATGTCCGATTTGCTCAACACCTGGAGTTCGGAATGTCCCTGATCGATCGTTCTTTGCAGCGCCTGCGCATTGTCACCAAGGTTTTGTTGTTCGTGGTGCCGCTGGTGGCCCTGATCGCCGGCATCGGCCTTGTCGGTTATTTCACCGCAAGCACGCTCAACGGGCATATGACCGTGACCCGCGAAACGATCAACAATCTCTCCGATTTCCAGTCGCTGCGCAGCGGGCTGCAGAGTTTTGTCGACAATCCCACCGAAGAGGCGCGCTCGACGCTTGCCGGCCGGATCGATGAACAGGAAAGCGGTATCCGGACGTTGGACGGCCTGCTGACAGCCAAAGAAGACAAGGCCAAGATCAGCTCGGTCGTCGCTTTGGGCGAGGCCATGCGCGGACAGCAGGACAAGCTCTGGTCGATCAAAACCGAGCGCGACAGCGTCACTGCTTCGCTCGACGCCGCGCTTGCCGACATGACCGCGCAGGGCAATACGGCCTTCAAGCAGATCGACATCCTGCGCAAGGAATCCGGCGAAAAGGAATCCTTTGCCAAGGCACTGCTGTTTGACGCTGCCGCCTATCAGGGCCTTGCCGAACGCATCAAGAAGTTCCGTCTGCCCGTGACCATGGCGATCGCTCCCGATGCCAAGGTCGAACAGGCGACCAAGCTCATGCCGCACCTGCTCAAGCAGATCGCCGAGGCCGAGAAGATCGCATCCGACAAGGTGCTGAAGAAGATCGCCGAGGTGAAGGCCGATACCAAGGCGATCCAGGATATTTTGGCCAATAGCGATCCGAATGACGTCAAGAAGACGCAGCTGGGTTCGGCGCTCATCAAGTTTTCAAAATACGAAGCAGACTTCGCCAAGGAAGCCGTCACCAATTCGGACACTGCGGCCAAGCGTTTCGTCGGCATGGACAGCGAGATTTCGACTCTGAAGACGCTAATCGGCCTGATGAACGAAACCTTCAAGGGACTGGACGACACGCGCCTGCACATCAGCGAGCTGCATCGCAAACTGGATACGGCCAGCCGTGATAGCGTCATCGCCGATATTGCCGCGGTGCGCGAGAGCGTGACGAAACTTTCTGAAATGGGCGGCAAGAACGCGGCGTTGCGCGATCTCGCCGGCAAGCTGGCACCATCGCTTGAACAGATCGATACAGGCACGGCCCAGTTGATCGATGTCGGCGCGCTGGCAGGCGGCCAAGACCGAAGCCTCCGCGCTGGTGGCCGATGCCAGCCAGACTCTGGAAAATTTCGTCAGCAGCGCCCAGGAAGCCGGCAAGAAGGACAGCCAGCGCTCTGCCGATGTCTCGATCATTGCCATGGTTGCCGGCACGCTGCTTTCCATCGTCGGCGGCCTGATGCTGATCGAGACCCTGCGCGGTCCCTTGAAACGCGTGACCGAGACGATGACCCGGCTTGCCAATGGCGATCTCGAGGTTGCCATCGAAGGCCGCAACCGTGGCGACGAGATCGGCGACATGGTGCGCTCGGTTGCCGTCTTCCGCGACAACGCAGTCGAGAACGTCCGGCTCGGACAGGAAGCCGAAGCCGCGCGTACATTGTCAGCCGAAGAGGAAGCCCGCCGCCGCCAGGAGCGCGCCCGCATCGAAGCCGAACAGATGGAAGCGTTGACGGCGCTGTCGGATGTTCTGGCCAAGCTCGCCGACGGCAATCTGGAAGAGGGTATGGCGGAAGATCTTTCCGAAGATTACATCGTCATGGCCCGCACCTATAACAATGCTGTTGAGGCGCTGCGTGCAACGCTGATCGATGTCCGCTCGGTTACCGACGAAATCACCAGCGGCACAGGCAACCTCGCATCCTCGGCAGATGATCTCGCTCGCCGTACGGAGCAGCAGGCCGCAGCGCTGGAGGAAAGCTCGCGCGCTCTTGGCCAGCTGACGGAGATCGTCCGCTCGACGGCTGAAAGTGCGCGCAAGACGACAGTGTCGGTCGATCAGACCCACAGCTATGCCAAGCATTCCGGCGAAGTCGTTGGCAAGGCGATCGACGCGATGGCGGCGATCAACAAGTCGTCCGACAAGATTTCGACCATCATCGGCGTGATCGACGAGATTGCCTTCCAGACCAACCTGCTGGCACTGAACGCTGGTGTCGAGGCGGCCCGTGCCGGTGATGCTGGCCGTGGATTTGCCGTCGTCGCCCAGGAAGTCCGCGAGCTGGCCCAGCGCTGTGCGGGTGCCGCCCGCGAGATCAAGGGGCTGATTTCCGAAAGTTCCGTGCAGGTGCGCGGCGGTGTCGAACTGGTGCAGGAAACCGGCAAGGCGCTGACCGTCATCAACGAGCATATCTCGACCATCCACCAGCTGGTGAGCAACATCGGATCGGCCGCCGCAGACCAGTATCGCGGCCTCAACGAGGTCAACCAGGCCGTTCGAGAGGTTGAGCTGATCACCCAGCAGAATGCGGCGATGGTCGAGGAAAACACGGCCGAAATCCACGGCCTGCGCCACCAGGTCGATATCCTCAACGAGAAGATCGAGCGCTTCAAGACCGGTACCGGCCGCACGATTTCGGGCGGCCGGGTGCAGGGATACGGCAGAAGCTACGCTGCGTAAGGGATTGCCATCAACGACGATCAAAACCCGCGCCGAGCGCGGGTTTTGATCGTTTCAACCTGATGGTTTCGAGACAGGGTCGCCGGGCGGCAGGCCGAAGAACACCTCGACCGAATGGATTTGACCTTCGGATGCCCCGAAAAGTTCGGTGTTTCGTGCCCGGTTGCCGGTCTTCCATGTCGCATCGTAGGTCACGAAACATCGGTTTTCAGACACGACGAGGTGCTGCAGGTCCAGCGATTCAGAACGTCCCGGCGACCGGCCAGCAGCGCTCGAAATAGGTTTTACGGTCGATATGGTCGTGGTAAGGGCTGGTGAAGGTAAAATCCTGTGCGAGCAGCGTTTCCAGACGAAGCCTGTCAGCCGTCAGGTAACAATCGAAACTGCTGCGCACCAAATCCTCGATAGAAGCGAACATGACGGCGTTCCGCAGATTGCGTTGATCGGTTCTAATCGAACGTGATCCGGGAAAGTTTGTTCCCTCGGCCGCATCCCGTCACCGCGGCGGGTAGACGAGGTAGCTTTTCCGATTATCGGGATCGGCCGCATTTCGAAGGTAGGATCGGGGTTGTATTGAACAAATCCCCTTGCTGCTGTGAATGTTCAGCCGCCGGTGACGCTCATATGCCTTGCGACGGCAGGCTTGTTGCGGGTGCGGTCGATGATGAAGTTGTGGCCCTTGGGCTTGTGGGTGATCGCCTCGTCGATGACGGTGGACAGATAGGCGTCGTCATCGGAGGCGCGCAGCGCGGTGCGCAGGTCGGCGGCATCGTTCTGGCCGAGGCACATGTAGAGCGTGCCGGTGCAGGTCAGGCGGACGCGGTTGCAGCTCTCGCAGAAATTATGGGTCATCGGCGTGATCAGGCCGAGCCTACCGCCGGTTTCTGCGACCTGGAGATAGCGGGGCCGGGCCGCCGGTCTTGTAGGCAATGTCGGTGAAGCTGAACTGCTCGGCCAGCGTGTCGCGCAATTCCGACAGCGGCATGTAGTGGTCGGTGCGGTCCTCGTCGATCTCGCCCATCGGCATGGTTTCGATCAGCGTCAGGTCCATGCCGCGGCCATGCGCCCAGCGCATCATGCCGGGGATTTCCGTGTCGTTGAAGCCCTTCAACGCGACGGCGTTGATCTTGACGTGGATGCCAGCGGCCTGCGCGGAATCGATGCCTTCCATGACCTTGGAGAACTCACCCCAGCGGGTAATCTGCTTGAATTTGTCGGGATCGAGCGTGTCGAGCGAGACGTTGATGCGACGGACGCCGCAATCGGCGAGTTCAGCTGCGAACTTCGACAGTTGGGAACCATTGGTGGTCAGCGTCAATTCGTCGAGACTACCTGAATGCACATGTTTGCCGAGTTCACGCACCAGGAACATGACGTTCTTGCGCACCAACGGTTCACCGCCGGTTAGCCGCAGCTTACGCACGCCCTTGGCGATGAAGGCGGAACAGAGCCGGTTCAGCTCTTCGAGCGTCAACAGGTCCTTCTTCGGCAGGAAGGTCATGTTTTCAGCCATGCAATAGGTGCAGCGGAAGTCGCAGCGGTCCGTCACCGAAACCCTGAGATAGGTCACGGCCCGCCTGAAGGGGTCGATCATCGGTGCTTTGGAATCAGCCAGCGGATGCGCGCCGGTCTGGTCGATGGTGACGTTGTTCAACGAAATTCTCCCTGCTGCATCAATGTCGTGAGCAAACCGGGCGCCGTCAAAGGAAAGCGGGTAAAAGTGTGAGAAAACCGGCGAAACACTTTCTTATGATCGGAGGGAAGCGAACAGCTCGGGCGTCGAATTCCCTTCGGCAGAAATTTGCGTTAGTGCTCGGACGGATCAATGGAGACTGCATATCATGAGTGACATCTGGCCGACTGAATTGCGCGTCTCGAAGGACCGCCACCGGCTGACGGTTGCCTTCAACGATGGCGCCTCCTTCGACCTGTCGGCGGAGATGCTGCGGGTTCTCTCGCCGTCGGCGGAAGTGCAGGGGCATGGACCGGGGCAGGGCCTGACCGTGCCCGGCAAGCGCAATGTCTCGATCATCTCGATGACGCCGACCGGAAACTACGCCGTGCGCATCGGCTTTGACGATTTTCACGATACCGGGATTTTTACCTGGAACTATCTGCGCTGAACTCGGCGAAAACGGCGAGACTTTGTTTGCCGCCTATGAACGCGACTTGGCAGACAAGGGCATGAGCCGGGACAAGGCGGAAAAGCCGCGCTAGCAGGCTTCCTCCCTTGTCTTAATCGAGATCGCTTTCCTCTTTCAAAAGACGGGCGATCAGCCGCTCCATGGATTGGGCGACGACCAGGCACTCCTCGATCGGCTCGTTGTCCAGCGATTTTTCGATCAAAGTGGTCTGTATCTCCATCGCCTGCTCGGTCAGTTTACGGCCGATCGCAGTCAGCGACAGCCGAAGCACGCGCTTGTCCTTCTCGTCGCCACGCCTCTCGATCAATCCGCGCTTTTCAAGCTGGGGCAAGAGCATGCTCATGTTCGAGCGGCCGACCAGAAGTTTTCGCGCCAGTTCCTGCTGCGAGATGCCCTCGAAGCGATAGAGGTTGATCAGGATATCGAGGTGCGGCGGCTTGATGTCGAGCTCGGCGAGCTTGCGCGTCAGCGTCTGCTGCATCAGCTGGCAGGCGCGGGCAACGGCGATCCAGCTGCGGAAACGCGGATGATCCCAGGGAAAATGATGCTGTTCGATCGTCTCTTGCTTTTTGTTCATCGTTGTACAATAATGTTCATCATTGAACATTTAAAGGGAATCCCACTATGGCATCCTTTGCGATCAAGGTCACCCGCCTTGCGCTCAAATGCGTTTCGGCATTCTCAACGGAGACTGCGGGTCAGCTGGCGTTTCGCTTGTTCAGCATCACGCCGTCGTGGAAACCGAAGAGCCGCAAGGAAAGGCAGTGCTCGCGGCAGCAGAGCCCATCATGGCAAGGGCGCGGCCGGTGACGCTGTCCTTTGCTGGCGGCTGGGTGATGGCGAAACACTTCGAATCGCAGCCCGCCGGTGGCGCAACGAAACGCATTCTTCTGGTCCATGGCTGGGGATCGTCCAGCAACTATCTGGCGCCGATGATCGACGGGTTGACGGCCGGAGGTGCCGAGGTGGTGGCGCTCGACTGGCCGGGACATGGCGCTTCGCCGGGGAGGACCTTGACGATGCCGGCCGCCGTGCGTGCGATCGATGCAGCCTGGCGGCATTTCGGTGGGTTCGATGTTGCCGTCGGTCATTCCTTTGGCGGTGCGAGCCTTGCCTGTGCGGCCGGTGGTCTGGTCTGCGACGTGCCCTCGCATGTTGCCAAGAGAATGGTGCTGATCGGCGCTCCAAGCGAGATGACCTGGCTTTTCAAGGGGTTCGGAAAGTTTCTTCAACTTTCTGCAAAAACCCAGGCGGCGCTGGAAGGCATGGTCGTTCGCCTCTCCGGCCGCAGGCTTGAAGAGTTCGATGCCGCCCGAATTCTCGGCATGCTGTCAACACCCGTACTGGTGATCCATGCGGAAGACGACAAGGAGGTCTCTGCCGATCACGCGCGCCGCTATGCGGCGGCAGGACCGAATGTCGAGCTCCAATGGGCCAATGGGCTCGGCCATCGCCGCATCGTCTCGGCGCCGCCGGTGATCGAACGGGTCAACGCCTTTATCCATGTGCAGGATCGCCGGGCTGCGGCCTGAGCGATTTTCGTCCGTGCTGTCATAAAGGCGTCATGCTATCGGTCGAAAGGATCGCCAAGACTTGATGGAGGGGGCTTGGCAGCTCGATGGAGAACGGCATGACGATCATTCGCACGGTCGAGGAACTGAACGCGCTTTATGGCGGCACGAGCGAGGCATCGCTGGTCAAGGTGACCAACCGGCTGACGCCTGACTATGCCAGCATGATCGAGGCGGCACCCTTTGCAGCGCTCGCCACGGTCGGGCCGGAGGGGCTGGATTGTTCGCCGCGCGGCGATGACGCCTGCGTCGTCAGGATCGCCGACGAGAAAACCGTGCTGATGCCGGACTGGCGCGGCAACAACCGGGTCGATTCACTCGCCAATATCGTCCGCGATCCGCGTGTGGCGCTGATGTTTCTAGTGCCGGGCTCCAATACTGCGATGCGGATCAACGGCACGGCCGTGGTCAGCGTCGATCCCGAATTGACGGGGTCGTTTGAAGTCGATGGCAAACATCCGCGCAGTGTTATGGTCGTCACCATCGGCGAGGTCTATTTCCAATGCGCCCGCGCGCTGATCCGCTCGCAGCTGTGGAACCCGGAGCGGTTCATCGATCCGAACTCGCTGCCGACGCCGGGCACGCTGTTGAAGGCTGCCAAAGCCGATTTCGACAAGGAGACCTATGATCGTGAATGGCCGGAGCGTGCCGCAAAAACAATGTGGTAGGCCACGCGGGGCCGAATAAATCCTGGCAATGAAACGTTTTTTTCAGCAGGGTGCGCGGCGCACCCTCTGGATGGGGTGCGGAACGGGATTCCGCAAGCTGGGGGACAGAGATGAAATACCGGAGCGCCTTTCTTCTGACTGCATCGATCGCCTTCGGGCTTTCGACGGGGATTGCCAGGGCCGACAGGCTGGTGGAGGAATACAATGCCTATATTGGCGAAGAAGACCTCTACAATTCCAATGGGGAGGCGCTAACCGAACCGTGGCAGGTCATTCGACAGGATAGGGCAAACTATCACCGCTACGGCGTCAGCCAGCCGGGCGACGAAGGCGACGGCTTCTTTGCCTCGGCCAAGAACCGCGAAAAGGCCGAGCGCATGATCGAGTACGGGACGATCGAGAACCGTGCTGCCCCCGCTGCTGCGGGGCGGTTCCGTCATCAATGTACAGATTTTCCGGGGTGCTGACGGCGACTACATCAATGTCACGGTCGATTGACCGGAGGCTCGCCAGCCTGATGTGCACAGCGATGCTGGCTTCAGCGTTTCCATTGGCGGCTGCGGATCTGACCCTTGCCGAGAAAGTGGATATGCTGATCTCGGCCTATCCCGAAACGCTTGTCAAGGCCGAAGGGATCCATTGGTTTTCGTGACGGCGGTTCGATGCCGGTCGATGACGGCAAGACCAAGGACCACGCGGAGAAACTGGCAGTCGGCGATATCGAGGACAGCCTGTCGCAACTTTATCCGGCAGGTCCCTGCGAGACCAAGCCCGATGTCAATGTCGATCCCGGGCGCATTCGCAGCGATGCGCTGATGATGCGGCTCTACGGCAAATCGGCAAAGGAAGTGGAGGCATCGCTGGTGCCGGTCGACTGGTTCGGCAAAAGGCTACGCGTCACCAGGCGGCAGGGCGCGGCTGCGGCGCTTGAAAAGGTGCGCGACGAGCTGAAGACCATGCCGGATTTGAAGACGTTTCTGGCGCCATCGGCCGGGACCTTCAACTGGCGCAAGGTTTCAGGCGCGCCCAACATCTCGGTCCACAGTTTTGGCGCCGCCATCGATATCAATACCCAGTACGCGGATTACTGGGTCTGGGCCGGCGGCAAGCCGGGCAGGGTGCCGCAGTATAGAAACAGATACCCGATGGCGATCGTTGATGCGTTCTGAACGGCACGGTTTCATCTGGGGTGGGCGCTGGTATCACTACGACACCATGCATTTCGAATATCGGCCGGAACTGATCGCCATCGGCAAAGCGGCGGGTGTTTCGGCCTGCCGGTAATGCGGCTTTTTCCCGGAGGGGCTAAAACGGCAAAGGGCGCCACATGGCGCCCCGGTCCAACAATGGGATCGCCTGACTATTTGCGGTAGATCAGCCAGTTCTTGCCGGTGTCCTTCTTCATGCCTTCCTCGAACAGGATCGTCCTGTTACGGCCGGCGTTCTTGGCGCAGTAGAGCGCGATGTCGGCCTTGTTGTAGAGGTCGGTCGGGTCGTCGGCATGCGATGCCTGGCAGACGCCGACGGATAGCGTGATCGGGCCATAATTGACGCCGGTCTTGGAATTCTTGAAGGGCGTGGTCGCCAGCGCGTTGCGGATGCGCTCCGCCACCTGCAGGCTCTCTTCAAGGCTGCTGTCACTGAGAATGATGGCAAACTCCTCGCCACCGGTACGTGCGACAAAGGCGTCGCGGCGCAGGTTGGAGCGAATGACCGTGCCGACAGTGGCCAGGATCTTGTCACCGACCGGATGGCCGAAGCTGTCATTGACCTTCTTGAAGTGATCGATGTCGGCGATCAGCAGGCCGGTGAAGCTGCGCTGCTGTTCGGAATTGTAGATGGCGGCCAGCTTTTCGTCGAATGCCCGCCGGTTGGCCAGGCGCGTCAGCGAATCCGTGTTGGCGATGCGCTTGTATTCGTCGAGTTCCTGCCGGATGACCTCCATTTCGAAGGACTTCAGCGAAACGTTTTCCGCCCGCTCCTTGCCCTGGTTCATCGTGTCGGCCGTCGCCTCCGTCAGAAGGCTGACGCACTGGCGCAGGATTTCGGCGCTGGAACTGCTTTTGCCGGTGATATTCTGGTAGGTCTCGTCCAAGAGCTTGTTGTAGTTTTCGAGAGCGAACTGTTCGTCTCTGAGCAGCTTGAGCAGGTCGCCCAGTTCGCTGGCCAGGTGCGTGTGGGCTCGATCGATGCCGGCGGCGTGATGATAATGTGCGAAATAGCGGGCGCCGATCTCGTCCAGTTCTTCCTGGGTCGCGTGGCTGCCGAGAGCTGCCAGTTCCTTGGTCAGTTTCGGATTGGAGCCGATATAGGCTTCGTAATAGAGCTCGTAATTGCGCGGTAGAGGCGAGATTCCCATGATCCGCATCGCATAGGTCACCTGCGCTGCGATATCGGGTATCTGCGCCTTGTCTGAAGCCGCTTGCATGGCAAGCTCCTGTTTTGTTGTCTTGGCCGCTAATTCTAGGGGTTAAAGCTTTTGGAAGGCTTAACGTTTGGCAAAACGGACCAGTAAGATTGTACGAAGATACCGTGTTACTGTGTGGAAATGAAAAACGGGCAGCCGTGATGGCTGCCCGCGTGATCTACCGGAGATTGCGCTTATGTCGGCTCAGGACGGGCTGATCATCGTTTCAGGGCGAACCACCGCGTCGAATTCGGCATCGGTGACATAACCGCCGCCGACAGCTTCTTCGCGCAGGGTCGTGCCGTTCTTGTGCATGGTCTTCGCGATCTTGGCGGCGTTGTCATAGCCGATCTTCGGGGCCAGCGCTGTAACCAGCATCAGCGAACGGTCGAGTGCTGCCTTGATATTGTCTTCGCGTGCCTCGATGCCGACGACGCAGTTGTCGGTGAAGGAGACGGCAGCGTCGGCCAGCAGCTGCACTGATTGCAGGAAATTGTAGGCCATCAGCGGATTGTAGACGTTAAGTTCGGAAATGGCCCTGGCTGCCGGCAAAGGTCAGCGCCGCGTTGTTGCCGAAGACCTGGACGCAGACCTGCGTCAGCGCTTCGCACTGGGTCGGGTTGACCTTGCCCGGCATGATCGACGAGCCCGGCTCGTTTTCCGGCAAAGACAGTTCGCCAAGGCCCGAGCGCGGGCCGGAGCCGAGGAAACGGATATCGTTGGCGATCTTGAAGAGGGCTGCGGCTGCCGAGTTGATGGCGCCGTGGCTGAATACCATCGGATCGTGGGCGGCCAGCGCCTCGAACTTGTTGGGAGCCGTGACAAAGGCGATGCTGGTAATCTTGGCGATCTCATCGGCGACCTTTCGGCAAAGCCGATCGGCGCGTTGAGGCCGGTTCCGACGGCCGTGCCGCCCTGGGCGAGTCCGCACAGGCCGGGCAGCGTCATTTCAATACGCTTGATTGAGGAAGCGACCTGAGCGGCATAGCCGGAGAATTCCTGGCCGAGCGTCAGCGGGGTGGCGTCCTGTGTATGCGTGCGGCCGATCTTGATGATGTGGTCGAAGGCCTTCACCTTGTCGACGAGAGCGGCGTGCAGGTGCTTCAGCGCCGGCAGGAGGTCATGGACGACACGCTCGGCGCAAGCGATATGCATGGCCGTCGGATAGGTGTCGTTCGACGACTGGCTCATGTTGACATGGTCGTTCGGATGGACCGGCTTCTTTGAGCCCATCACGCCGCCGAGCATTTCGATGGCCCGGTTGGAGATGACTTCGTTGGCGTTCATGTTCGACTGCGTGCCGGAACCGGTCTGCCAGACGACGAGCGGAAAATGATCATTGAGCTTGCCGTCGATGACTTCCTGGGCGGCTTCGATGATTGCCTTGCCGACGGTTGGGTCGAGGCCCTGCAGCTCCATGTTGGCGCGGGCGGCGGCCTGCTTGACGATCCCCAGCGCACGCACGATCGAAAGCGGCTGCTTTTCCCAGCCGATCTTGAAGTTGCCGAGCGAGCGTTGCGCCTGTGCGCCCCAATAGCGGTCGCTTGCGACTTCTGATCGGTCCGAACGTATCTGTTTCCGTGCGCGTTGATGTCATCGTAATCCCTGCTTTCGTCGTGCGGTGCAAGACCGGGCGGTTTTGAGGCCGGGCGGTGCGACACCGGAAGGTGGGTGTGGCCGCTGCGCTGCGACGGACCGAAGCTGTGATGCGGTTCTCTCTGGCCTAGGTGGCCGGTGCTTGTAAAGAGGTTGAAGGGGCGGGCGGCATGCTACAATCGTTTAAAATATCATCCGTCCGTTGTTTCCTGCGGTCGCTCGCTGCGATGACCGTTCGCACGTCCGGGCAGCGGTCGTCCTGTGCTTTTTCAGACACAAGTAGGCGGATAGTTTGGCCGGCGTTTTCCTGCAGTTTCTGCATGGCATGCTGATTTTTTTCGCCATGAAGAAATAATGCAGGGAATTCAAATTTTTGGATGCCCTGAACCGTCTTGTTCATGCAGGCGTTTTCACACATTTGTGACAGTCTGCGGAGGCATTCCAGGGCGCGCGTTTCCTTTTCATTCACCATCCTTTCTTATAAGTACGAAAGCCTGGTGACATGACGGGGCATCAGGCGCGAACCGCTGGTAGCGGCAATGCGATACGGGGACGAGTGAACCAATGAAGTTGATGAAGACTGCTGCGATCGTGACACTGATGACCGGGTGCGCGTTCGCCTCTCTCGGTGTGCAGCGCCGAAGCGCTGAACCTGCTGGATCTCTTCCGCAAGAAGAAGCCAGTGGTCGAGGAGTTCCAGCCGCTGCCGGGCGTCGACCAGACAGCGCCCGTGCAGAAGCAGGCCGCACGCCCCTTGCCCAAGGTGACATCGCCGCAATACTACACTTATAAGGCCGAGCCGCTGCGCCGTATCGCCACTGCGAAGCTCGTTGATCCGGTGGTGACCGGTTCCGTTCGCAGCGACGTCCTGCCGCCGGCGCCAGCTGTGGCGCTCACTAGTGCCCGCCAGTTTCTTCCCGACGTCACGGCCTACGCGCCGGCGGATGTCGCCAAGGCAATCGAGACTTTTTACACCGGCCGCGACGGATTTGTCTGGATCGGCAGCGATGCGCCTGAACGCGGCTGCCAAGGCAGCGCTCACGGTTCTGGGGCAGGCAGCCAGCGTCGGTCTTGACCCGCAGGATTACGCCGTGAACGTGCCGTCCGACACGTTCGACCTGCAACGATATGGCGCGCGTGAAAAGGTGCTGGTCGAATTCGAGATCCAGCTGTCCGCCGCGACCCTGACCTATATCGCCGACACCGTGCGTGGTCGCATCGATCCCAACAGGATTTCCGGTTATCACGATTTCAAGCGCAAGGACGTCAACCTTACGGGCAAGCTCGGCAATATCGCCAGAAGTCATGACGTTGCCGCCTATCTCAACTCCCAGACGCCGTCCGGACCGGAATTTTCCGCCTTGAAGCGGGAGCTGGAAACACTTGAGGCAAAAACCGGCGACGCTCCACGGATCGTGATCGCGCCGGATACGCTGTTGAAGCCGGGCATCAGCAATCCGGAATTGGCCAATGTGGTCGCTGCCATCCGCCTCAAGGGTTCCGATGCGCTGAAGGTCGACCATGCGCTGACCCTATCCGCCTATCAGGGTACGCCGGACTATACACCGGAACTGGTGGCGCTGATCGAAGGCTTTCAGAAGGAAAACGGCCTGAAGCCCGACGGCATCGTCGGCAAGGCGTCGATCCGCCTCCTGATGGGGGGCGATACGACCGAGAGCAAGATCGACAAGGTGCGGATCGCCATGGAGCAGGCGCGGTGGTTGCCGGCCGATCTCGGCAGCCGCTATGTCTTCATCAACCAGCCTGCCTACAAGGTCTACTATCACGATCAGGGCGCCGAGCAGTTCTCGATGCGGGTCGTCGTCGGCTCCAAGGCGCACCAGACATTCTTCTTCGAGGACGAGATCCAGACGGTCGAATTCAACCCCTATTGGGGCGTGCTGCAGTCGATCATCATCAACGAGATGCTGCCGAAGCTGCGCAACGACCCCGGTTATCTCGATCGCCTTGGCTATCAGGTGGAACTGCGCGGCCGTCCGGTATCGTCCTACGATGTCAACTGGAATGGCTCGGACCGCCGGTGTCGTGGTTCGCCAGCCGCCGAGCAGCGACAATGCGCTGGGCAGGAATTGAAGATTCTGTTCCCCAACGCACATGCCATCTACATGCACGATACGCCCTCGAAGAGCTTTTTCAAGAAGGACGATCGTGCACTCAGCCACGGCTGCGTGCGTCTGGCCGATCCGCGCCGGATGGCTGCTGCGGTGCTGGGCACGACGGTTGAAGATATCGGCAAACAGATCGCCGGTGGCCGCAACAAGGGCGTGACCGTGCCGCAGAGGATTCTGGTCTACGTTGCCTACTTCACGGCGTGGCCGAACAAGGACGGCGCGGTCGAATATTTCAACGATGTCTATGACTGCGACATGTACATGAACCGCGCGCTCGAAGCGGCACGTCTGGCCCTGCCGGGCCGAAGGTTGAAAACGGTCCATCGGATCAATCCATGAAAAAGGCGGCTTCAAGCCGCCTTTTTCATGCCTGTGCGATCAATCGCTCAATCAGGTCTGGGGTCAGTTCGTCGAAATGACGGACGATGAGGTCCGGCTGTAGGCTTTCGACCGGCACATCGGAGTAACCGAAGGGAACGCCGATCGAGCGGACAGAGGCGTTTCTCGCGACAAGGATGTCGTTGAGGCTGTCGCCGATCATTACTGATTTTTCAGGCGAGCCGCCGGCGAGGCGGATGGTCGACAGCAGATGTTCGGCGTCGGGCTTGCGCACTACAAACGTATCGCCGCCGGTAATGGCCGCGAAGCGGGATGTCAGTCCGAGCCCCTCCAGCAGGCTTTTGGCCAGCATTTCCAGCTTGTTGGTGCAGACGGCAAGCGTATAGCCGGCGGCGGCCAAACGGTCCATGGCGGTGATGACGCCGGGATAGGGGAAGGAATCACCTGGCATCGATCCATGATAGAAATCGATGAATTCCTTCATCTGCCAGTCGAGGTCGCCGCTGCTGAGCGTCTGGCCTGCGCAGCGTGAATGTCCGCTCGATCATCGCCTTGGCGCCGTGTCCGACGAGATGCGTCAGGTCCTCATAGGTCACGGGCTCGAGGCCCGCCTGCGTGACTGCATGATTGAGGCTTGCGACGAGGTCGGGCGCGGTATCGACGAGGGTTCCATCAAGATCAAAGACGACAACGGATGCGGACACTGGAACCTCTTGAAGTCAGTATGAAATGTTGCCATCCGCGTAGGGGAAGCCGAGAAAAAAGCAATTGCAACTTTGCGCGACAGCGCAGGCCGGCATTTGCAACGCTGGCTGCTATTGGGGCTTTTGTTTGCCGTTGCAGCCGTGTAAACGTCTCAACGGAACGAAGGGGCGCGACGTTTTGCCGTGGTCCCATCGGTGAGATTTGAGGAGAATGCGGCGTATGGACGCCCGTCAAATGAAGATCAAGGCTGCGGCGGCAGCGCTCGACTATGTCGAAGACGGCATGAGGCTTGGTATCGGTACCGGCTCGACGGCGGGAAGAATTCGTCCGCCTGCTGGCCGAAAAGGTCGCGACCGGCTTTCGGGTCGAGGGCGTGCCGACATCGGAGCGTACGGCGAGGCTTTGCCTGGAACTCGGCGTGCCGCTGAAATCGCTCGAAGAACTCCCTGAGCTCGATCTGACCATTGATGGCGCGGATGAAGTGGATCCGATGCTGCGTCTGATCAAAGGCGGCGGCGGCGCGCTTCTGCGTGAAAAGATCGTCGCCTGCGCGTCGGCCCGGATGATCGTGATTGCCGATGAAACGAAAGTCGTCGAGACGCTCGGTGCTTTCAAGCTGCCGATCGAAGTCAATTCGTTTGGGCTCGGCTCGACGCGGATCGCCGTTGAAAAGCTTGCCGCACGGCATGGGCTTTCCGGTGAAATCGTCGTGCGCTTTCGGGCGACGGACCGTTCATGACAGACGGTGGACATCTGATTCTGGATGCATCTTTTGGCTGCATTCCTGATGCAGATGCGCTTGCACGCGAACTGAACGCCATCCCCGGCGTGGTCGAACATGGACTATTCATCGGCATCGCATCCCTTGCCATCATAGCCGGTCCGGCGGGGGCGAGGGTGATGACGGCTTAACCGGTTGTGACCGAAGTGGTCGCGCTGGATTGTTATAGCGTCGCCGCCGATCGGGATTGCCCGATGTATTGGCGACAGCTTTAAAATTGGATTATGCAGGGGTTCGCAGATGCAAGGCGCGCGGAACCCGGCGTCAACTGACAGGAGCGTTACAGACATGATCAATTTCGCAGGTCTCGGCCGTACAATGGCTGCAACGGCCATCATCCTTTCCGCCGTTATGGTACCCACGCTGCGGGCACAGGACGTGACGGACGAGCAGATCAAAGCAGCACGTGCCGCAATCTCGGCTATCAACGCCACAAACGGTTTCGACAACATCCTGCCGAACCTGGCTGAACGGCTGAAGACGACGCTCATCCAGTCCTCGCCGAATTATGAGGACCTGATTTCGAAGACGGTTGACAGCAAGGCGCTCGAACTTGCCGCTCGCCGCGCCGATCTCGAGCGCGAAGCGGCAACGATCTACGCCAAGACCTTTACCGTCGAACAGCTGAACGCGATCGCCACATTTTACCAGTCCGACGCCGGCAAGAAGCTTCTGAACGACGGCCCGATTGCCTCGCGTGAGATGATCAAGGCGGCAGACATCTGGGCAGCCGGTATTTCCCACGATCTGAACGCGGCGGCGACCAAGGAACTCGGTGCGACCCTGACTGCCGGTCAGCAGCCGATCGATGGCACGACGCCCGTGACGCCCTGCCCAGTAAGGAACGGCTGCCGGTTCACCGGTTGCATGCCTCACGCCGAATTGCTTAAGCCCGGGTCATTCCGGGCTTTTCATTTTATATCCTGCAACCCTATATCACCATCACACGGCGGAATCGCCGGTGAGACGCTGTATCGCCCTTCTCGAGCGCAGCCTTACCTCGCGCCCCGCCTCCCTTCGCATATGACCCGGCCGGGAGTATTTCATCATGGCTTCTTTTGATTATGACCTCTTCGTTATTGGTGGTGGTTCCGGCGGCGTGCGCAGCGGTCGGCTTGCTGCAGCCATGGGTAAGAAGGTCGCGATTGCCGAAGAATTCCGCTATGGCGGCACATGCGTCATTCGCGGCTGCGTGCCGAAGAAGCTCTATGTCTACGCTTCTGCAGTTTTCCGAGCATTTCGAGGATGCCGAAGGCTTTGGCTGGAGTGTCGGCGAGCGCTCATTCGACTGGCAGAAGCTGGTTGCCGCCAAGGAAAAGGAAATCACCCGGCTGGAAGGGCTCTACCAGAAGGGACTTGCCAATGCCGGGGCGGAAATCCTGCATACTCGGGCGGAGCTGACCGGACCGAACACGATCAAGCTGCTTGACAGCGGCAAGACGGTGACGGCCGAGCGGATCGTCATCGCCGTTGGCGGTCATCCGAGTTCTCATGATGCACTGCCGGGCCATGAACTGTGCATCAGCTCGGAACGAAGCCTTCGATCTGCCGGAGCTGCCTAAATCGATCGTGATTGCCGGTGGCGGCTATATCGCCGTCGAATTCGCCAACATTTTTCATGGTCTTGGCGTGGAGACGACGCTGATTTATCGCGGCAAGGAAATCCTGTCGCGCTTCGATCAGGACATGCGCCGCGGGCTCCATGCCGCAATGGAGCAGAAGGGTATCCGCATCCTGTGTGAAGACGTTCTGCAGTCGATCACCAGGAATACCGATGGTCGGCTGACCGCCGAAACGCTGAAGCACGGCACACTGGTTGTGGATCAGGTGATGCTGGCGCTCGGGCGCGTTCCGAACACCAAGGGGCTTGGCCTTGAGGCAGCCGGCGTTGCCGTCAACGAGCGCGGGGCGATCATCATCGATGCCTTTTCGCGCACCAGCACACCCGGGATCTATGCGCTCGGCGACGTGACCGACCGCGTTCAGTTGACGCCGGTCGCCATCCACGAGGCGATGTGCTTTATCGAAACGGAGTACAAGGGCAACCTGACATCCCCGGATCACGACCTGATCGCCACGGCGGTTTTCTCACAGCCGGAAATCGGCACGGTTGGATTGTCGGAAGAGGCTGCCGCCAAGAAGTTCGAGGATCTGGAAATCTACCGGGCTGAATTTCGGCCTATGAAGGCGACGCTGTCCGGACGCAGCGAAAAGACGATCATGAAGCTGATCGTCAACGTGGCTGACTGCAAGGTGGTCGGCGCCCATATTCTTGGCCACGAAGCCGGCGAAATGGCACAATTGCTCGGCATCACGCTGAAAGCCGGCTGCACGAAGGATGATTTCGACCGGACCATGGCCGTTCATCCGACGGCGAGCGAGGAACTGGTGACCATGTATAGTCCGACCTACCGCGTGAAGAACGGGCAGAAGGTTGGCTGAACCGCCAGCCTGCCACTTGCAACACCCGCCGGCAAAGTGTGCGCGAACTCTTCAGTGAGCACACTTTGCTGGTACAATGGCTTTGCAATCCCCATGTTAACGTTTATAAGCCCGCATCCGCAAAATCGCTGTTTTCCCTCAAGGGAAGCTGCGGTTCAGGAATTGTGCCGTTGATACGCGGTTCAAAACCGGTTTCAGGCGGCATTGCCCGGACGTGATCCGGCGATGCGACTGCTGCTGCGGCGGACCTTGCGCAAGAGAACAGGTGATCGACATGGTACAGACTTGGACCCCGAACAGCTGGCGGCAGAAGCCCATCCAGCAGGTGCCGGATTTTCCGGATATGGCAGCGCTCGCAGCCGCAGAAGCGCAGCTCGCGACCTATCCGCCGCTGGTCTTTGCCGGCGAGGCGCGCCGTCTGAAGAGCCAGCTTGCCAATGTTTCGGAAGGCAAGGGGTTCCTTCTGCAGGGCGGCGATTGCGCCGAGAGCTTTGCCGAACATGGCGCGGATACCATCCGCGACTTCTTCCGCGTTCCTGCAGATGGCCGTCGTCCTGACATTCGGTGCACAGCAGCCGGTCGTCAAGGTCGGCCGTATCGCCGGCCAGTTCGCCAAGCCGCGCTCCTCCAACATCGAGAAGCAGGGCGACATTGAGCTGCCGAGCTATCGCGGTGATATCATCAACGGCATCGAGTTCAACGAAAAGGCTCGTATTCCGGACCCGGAACGCCAGATCATGGCCTATCGCCAGTCGGCTGCGACGCTGAACCTATTGCGTGCCTTCGCGATGGGTGGCTATGCCAATCTCGATAACGTGCACCAGTGGATGCTCGGTTTCATCAAGGAAAGCCCGCAGGCCGAGCGCTACCGCAAGCTCGCCGACCGGATTTCCGAAACGATGGATTTCATGAAGGCGATCGGCATCACGCCGGAAACCAATCCGAACCTGCGCGAGACCGATTTCTTCACCAGCCACGAGGCGCTGCTGCTCGGCTATGAGCAGGCGCTGACCCGCGTCGATCCGACCTCGGGCGACTGGTACGCGACGTCGGGCCACATGATCTGGATCGGCGATCGGACGCGCCAGGCCGATCACGCACATATCGAATATTGCCGCGGCATCAAGAATCCGCTCGGTCTGAAGTGCGGTCCGTCTTTGACGGCCGATGGCCTGATCGAGCTGATCGACCTGCTCAACCCGCAGAACGAAGCTGGCCGTTTGACGCTGATCTGCCGCTTTGGCCATGACAAGGTGGCCGAAAACCTGCCGCGCCTGATCCGTGCGGTCGAAAAGGAAGGCCGCAAGGTCGTCTGGTCCTGCGATCCGATGCATGGCAACACGATCACGCTCAACAACTACAAGACCCGTCCGTTCGAGCGGATACTGTCGGAAGTCGAAAGCTTCTTCCAGATCCATCGCGCCGAAGGCACCCATCCAGGCGGCATCCATATCGAGATGACGGGCAATGACGTGACGGAATGCACCGGCGGCGCCTGTGCGCTGTCCGGCGCTGACCTTGCCGATCGTTACCACACCCATTGCGACCCGCGTCTCAACGCCGACCAGGCGCTCGAGCTCGCCTTCCTGCTCGCCGAGCGCATGAAGGGTGGCCGCGACGAGAAGCGGATGGTCGTCAACGGCTGATCAGCGCCGCTGATTGCTGCTTGAGCGCATTGAATTTGACAGAACCGGGCCGGCTGACGAAGCTGGCCCGGTTTTTTGATGTCTGCGTGACGGGCCAACAAGCCTTTTCAAAGGGGATGAGCATGGCGAAAGAGCATACCGGATCCTGCAACTGCGGCGCGGTCCGCTTTCGCACGCGGCGAGTTGCGCGAGGTCATCGCCTGTCATTGTTCCCAATGCCGCAAGCAGACCGGACTTTACTATGCCGCAACCAATGTTCTCGATAGCGATCTTGATCTTGAAGGTGCCGAGAATATCACCTGGTATCGTTCGAGCCCGGGCGCCCGTCGGGGGTTTTGCAAGACCTGCGGCTCGGCCTTGTTCTGGAAGAGGGAGAGCGACGATTATTCATCGATCATGGCCGGTGTCTTCGATACACCGTCCGGCCTGGCATTCGGCGTCCACATCTTCTGCGCCGACAAAGGTGATTTCTACGAGATCAATGATGGTTTGCCGCAATTTGCGCAGTCAAATTCCTGATGGGTTCCGGCCGGAGCCGCCGGTCTCCACGTCGATGGACCTAACTGCCTCGCCGTAGGCCCACTCGAGGGCGCAGAACTTGACGGACTGCCAGCGCTTGTAGTCCTCCACAAACGATGTCGTTGCCCAGATCCTGTTTCGGCTGCCATTGCGGTCCTGCCAGCCGAGTGAGCCCAGCGCTTCGGCACGCGCGAACAGGCGGCGGACATGCGTGCGCGAGAGTGAATAGTGGTTGGAGAGTTCGGCAAACCGCAGGTCCTCGACCCAGTGGTAGCCATTCTCCGGTCCGACGTTGGCAATCCGCGCTGATGAAGTCATCCAGGATCAGTCCGCCATACTCGGTCCAGACGAAGCAGGAGATGCTGAGTGGCGGTTCGCGCCATGCCGGATCTGAGATCAGCCGTTTGGCGGCGAGCGGCTGGGCGCGGCGGAAAATGTCCGGATTTGCCTCCAGCCGTGCCACCCGGTTGCCATTGTCGAGCAGATCGAGACTGCGCAACTGGCCGCGGAACCACAGGGTCATCGCCTCGTGGCTGGTCTCGGTCGGCTCCAGGGGGCGGCTGCGTTTGCTGGGCGATCCCGCAACGTCGCGGACGAGCTTATAGGCTCGCAGCTCGGCCAAAAATGCGGTCGCGGTGTTACGGCTCGCCAGGCCCGTTTTGGCGATGAGGTCGAGAAGTCTTGACGCGGTAATGCCGGACAGCGGATCAGCGGGGTCGCGTTGAACATGCAGCGCGTAGGCCGCTTGAGTGAGAAGCCATTTCTGCTGGGCGGCGACCAGTCGGGCAATCCTTGGAAAGTGATCGTAAAGTTCGATCATATGCCGTGCGCCCTGCTGCAAGACCGGAAAGAGAGCAGGATTGGCCACAAATATGTCAACCTCGGTGGAGAAGCTGACTTCGGTGGTGTCGATCGCGGATGACTGTATACCGGTCATATCTTTGGCGAAAGTCCAGTGGGTCACTGTGTCGGGCCGGGAATCGGCCAAGGTCCTATTGTTGAGGTATGTCACTCGCAGAACGATATAAGTCCATCATTTGTTTCAGCAAAGGGTGCAAATAACAGAACGGTTCGCGCCTGCAATCTATTCGAAAAAGACCGGATGGCAAGGCTGCCGTCCGGTCAAAGGAGGAGAAAGCAGGTTGCGACGTTTATTGAACCAGCACGGGCTGCAGGCAGTTGACGCCGGTCACGCGAACATCGGCTTCACCGACCCGGACACCGACTGCCAGAAGCAGATTGTAGATCAGTGTGTCGATCGCCGGTGTAACGGCCCCCAATGTCTGGGCGAGTGCCGCCTGAACGAGCTTGGGGCTGCCGAGTGTGAGGAACAGCACCTGGATATCGACATCCAGGTTGTTGAGCAGCGTCTGCGTGGTCGAGGTCAGGATGTCCTTGGTCGAAACGCTTTTGACGGAGTTCGCTGCGACTTCGGACGGGCTGAATGTCAGTCTCTGCGGCAGCATGTTCTTTGTTTCAACATGGGCAATGCCGTCGATCCTGACGAGCAAGGAGTCCACGATCCGCGCTTTTTCAACTCTCGCCTCGTCGCTGAAGTTCGACAGAACGGAGGGGTTCACTTTGCCGATCGCGATCTCCGCGACGCCCGGAACGGTATCGATGGAAACGCTGGCATTGGTGTTTGAGCCACCATAGCAGCGAATGTCGGCGAGCATGCCTTCCGCGTGGGCGACTTCGATGTAGATCGGCAGCTTGATCCGCAAACCGGCAAGCAGCGCCAACCCATCGATATTGACTTCGATGGCAAGCCGCGTCTGTGCGGTGCGAACAGCGGAGCCGGGGGCGCCTAACTTGTGCGCTGGTGTTTCGACCGGCGGTTCGCCGATGGCAAGCGTGACGCTGGCCGACGCAATGCCTGGAAGGCCGGCCACTGCAGCCAGCGATATCTGGTTGGTACCGTTTGCAAGCTGCTGCGGCCGAAACGATGTCGAGCGCGCTGACCTTCATCGTCCAGTTTGAGCCGGCATCGACTTTCAATCCCTTTTTCGGATCGATGTTGAGGATCTGCGACAGCGTAAAGGTCTTCTTGTTTAGGTTGGTGGCCGTTTCGAGTGCTTTGAGGGCAGACGTCGCGGTGCTGGAAATACCGTGAACAGCCTGCATCGAGGCGAGGAGCTGCGGCATGGTCAGATTGGCCTTCAGCACGTCGTCATAGCTTGCCGCCGTCAAGTTCAGGCGGGTGGAAACACTCTTCAGGAAAGGCTGGATGTCGATATCCGCATCCACCAGCGCCTGATAATCCATCACCTTCAAGGAGATCGTCGTGCCGAGCATCTGGCCGAGCAGCTGGTTGAGGATGCCGCCATTGAGGCTTGCCAGCCGTGAACCGATGGAGAAGGCCGCGAGCTTGGTGCTGGCAGCCGTGCCAACGGCGCTCATCGTCGGCGGTGCGCTGAACATGGCGGCGAGATGAAGCGTGCCTTCCTTCTCGATCGAGACCTGGGCCGCGTCCGCCGGCGTCGCGTTGGGGATAAAGCGCTGACCGGTTGCGAGCGCCGGGTCGGGGACGTAGCGTCCCTTGACGATCGTGACGATCCCATTTTTCATTGCAAGGATATCCTTCTGGATGATCTTTCCATCAGGATCGATCAATCCAGCCTTGGTCGCAACTGCCAGGGGAAGGCCATTGGTCTTGAAGTGATTGCGCGCTGCATCCTCAACATTGGGCAGATCGGAGGCCGCGACGATAGCGGTCAGGTCGGCGATCCCTTGCATCTCCGCTTCTGCAGCGTGAGATATCCGAAATCGATGCCGAGCCCGAGTGACAGCACGACGAGGGGCAGAACAAGGGCCGTGGAAATACTGATATTGCCCGAAGTATTGGTGAGTATACCACGATGTTTCAGGGCTTCACGGGCCATATCAAATACCTCCCAGCCTGATGGTTGCGTAACGTTTGATTTCTTCATCGGGCAGCGCGAACGAAAACAGCTTCCAGATGGGCAACTCGCTCGAGTCATAGACGATGGTGACGGTAAACTGGTTCAGATTGCTGACGTCGTCCTCGACATCGACCGTGAGCTTGGTCTTGTTGATGAAGGCATAGTCCAGTGTCGACGACTGGATAAATGAATTTGCGAGACTTTTTCGTTCGGTCTCCGACAGTCCGGCCACGGCGGTTCGTGCCGCATCGGCGGCGATCTGCTGGATCGCATGGCTGGCACTTAGATAGATGCTGTAGCCGATCATGGTGAAAATGGTCAGGAAGAACAGCGGCGCGATGATCGCAAATTCCAGCGCGGCTGCACCTTCCTTATTGTTGCGCATCCGCGCGATGAGAGACATATAACACACTCCCAGGTTTGCACATGGTCGATAAATCGATCATGTTACACCTATATCGTGTGCTTCATTTGTTAATTTTCCTCTACGCTAATAAATCGTCTTTTAAATTTCTGCGTTCAAATATCGTATTTTGCGTATTTTTAGTTGTGTCAAATTCGTTCGGTTGCGTTTGGAGCGAAGTGTCTGAGCCGGAATGGCACAGGCAAGGTCAAGTCTGCGAGTTCCCGGTATCCTTGTATTGCGCAAGCTGTCCTTGCAACCGACCCACATCGGCGCGCAGTTCGGCGATCTCGCGCAACAGCACCGTATCGATTTTGTGATGCAGCGAAATCAGCTCGACCTCAGATTTGAGATTGACCTCGTAGTCTTTCGAAGCATCGAAACGATCTTTCATCGCCTGCCGGTTCTGCGACATCATGATGATCGGCGCCTGCAGGGCAGCGATCATCGATAAGAGCAGGTTGAGGAAGATGAAAGGATAGGGGTCGAACGCATCCCGTGTCAGCAAAACCGTGTTGGCGGTGGCCCAGACGGCGAGGAAGATCAGGAATGCGATGATGAAGCCCCACGAGCCACCGATGCGGGCAATGGTGTCCGCCATTCGGTCGCCAAAACCCTGTTCGGCAACGAAGGCTGCGTTGGTGTCCTCAGAGACGATCTTGCGTTCTTTGGCACGATGGAGAACATGGCGCTCGATGGCGCCGAGTTCGCTACTCGGTTTGCCGAAAAGGATGTGGGAGATCTCGTCAAGGTGCGACATGGGCGGGCTCCGTCAGAAAACGTCGCCCTGTTCTAGCCCACGCCGGGATTTGCAGGAAACGCCGAACTCCGGCATCCCCGCTTCTTTTATTGCATCGCGCCGGCGAACAGGTCCGCATGGGACTGGAAGAACCGGTCCGTGCCGTAGCGTTGGCCGAACATCATGTCGTGCTGCAGGAAGCGATAGTCGCGAATGAGCGGCGGGATCGCCTTCTGGCGGCCCCAGGCGGCCGTTTCCTTGCCGGCGGTGTCGACGAGCATGTAGCGATCGATGATGCGATACTTGTCGAAGATATTACCGAGGAAGCCGGTATAGTAGGGGTGTTCGAAGCCGCCCTGTTTGAGGATTTGGTAGGACAGGAAGGCCGGGCTGATCGTGCCGATATCCTTGACCGGACCGGTTTTGTTCGACCAGACGACCAGCGGCGTTTCGTGCTGGGCCTTCATCTGCTCGAGCGAGCCTTTGCGCGAGGCGGTGACGTCGTTCATGAAGCCGGTGTTCGGATAGACCGTGTTGAGCGGCGGCAGGTGATCGCCGAACAGCACGATGATGGTTTCTCGATCGCGCTCCTTGGCCCAGTCCATCAGCATCTTCAGGCTGTCGTCGGCCTCCTTGATGCCCTGTGCGTAGGTTTCAAGAACCTGCTTGTCGACAGCGGGCAGGTTGCCTTCGACCTTGATGGTGTTCTTGGCATAGCGGTTGGCCTCATAGGGGCCATGGCCCTGCAAGGTGACCGTGAAGAAGAAGAACGGGTCGCGCAACTGGTCGGCCTGGCGGATGATCTCCTTGGTCAGCGATTCATCCGAGGCGAAGATGCCGCGCTTCTGCATAACCGGCAGGTTCTCCTCCGACCTGAACTGCTCGAAGCCGAACGCCTTGTAGACGGCGCTACGGTTCCAGAACCATTTCTGGAAGGGGTGCACAGCGCGCGACACGTAGCCCTCGCCACGGAAGAAGGTGGCCAGCGACGGGATCGGGTTGCGGATATACTGCTGATACGGAATGCTGCCATAGGGCAGGAAGGCATTCGAGAAACCGGTGAGGGCCTCGAATCTGACATTGGCGGTCATGCCGCCGAATTCCGGCGAAAAGACGTTGCCTGACTGCATCTCGCGGATCGTCGGCATCGGATCAGGCGACAGCTTGACGTTGGGCAGGCGGGGTCGGATCCCAGAAGGATCCGCTCATCAGCACGATGACGTCGGGCTTGCCGCGATGGGACGTGCCGGCCGGCACCGGCTTGGTCGGGATCTTGTCGATTGCATCAGACACGTAACCGGCCGGCGCCGTAACGTTCGCCATCGGCAGGTTGAGCGCAAATGCCATGGTGAAGCCATTATGCCGGTAGTTTTCCGTCTGGTCCCACATGATCGGAATGACCTGCAGGCGGTCACGTACCCAGGAAAAATTGTTGTAGTCCATCATGTGGTAGAAAGCGCCGAGCAGCGGCAGGGCGACGGCAAACCGCGCCAGGCGCTGGCGCCGGGTGAGCGCGGGAAAACGGCGCCAGGCGAAACGGACAAGCCAAGCCAGAGCGGCCACAGCCAAAACGATGCCCACGACGATACCGACAGCCGTCCAGGGACGGTCGCGTACCAGAACGGGCATGAGTTCCATGATCTGGCGGCCGAACAGGAAATCCGTGGGGTAAAGCGGGTCGGACAGGAAAATCTGCTTCTGGCGGCTGACAAGTGCCGGGACGAGCGCCAGCGGCGCGATCAGGATGACCCCTGAAATTCTCGTGGGCGAAGAGGGCATCGAGCGCCAGGAAGAGCAGAAAGAACACGCCGGCGGTCGTCCATGCCGGGCGTGCCGGGTCGAGGAAGAACAGCGCTGCTTCCGTTGCGGAATTACGGGCAATCCATTCGACGCAGAAAATCAATATGATAGACAGAAGCAAGGACAGCGAGAGATGTCGTGCAATCGAAAGTGCCTTGGCATGGCGGGCGCCGAAACTGATTTGCGGACCATAGGTCCTGGAAGCGGTGGCAGCGATCACTGCCGATTCAAAACTGGCCAAGGCCGTCTCCAATTTCATAAAACTGTCGTTCTAATGTCATACAGACGTCATCTTGAACGGAGGATGAATAATTCAAGTGGTGTTCTCCACTGACTTTTCGGCACTTGTTGCCGATCGGACATGGCCTGAATGGCGGGTTGTGAGCCGCAACGGGAAACCCATCTCACGGGTAGAGTGGATTTTTTTCTGACTTGGTCGCAAGCACGCGGTATTTTGGTGCGGAATGCGATAAACAGCTCCTCGGATGCCTCACATCCGCGATAGCAAGATCAAGCACAGGCCTGTTCATGACCGCGCAAAAGACCATTTCCACGACGTTCCGTATCGCTGTTGCCCAGCTCAATCCCACAGTCGGCGATATCACTGGCAATCTTGCCAAGGCACGCGACGCCTGCGCTGATGCGGCGCGCAGCGGCGCCGATCTGCTTCTTCTGACCGAACTGTTCATTTCCGGTTATCCGCCGGAGGATCTGGTCCTGAAGCCGGCATTTCTGAAAGCCTGCCAGAAGGCCGTCGATGCACTTGCAGCCGATACCGCCGATGGTGGTCCGGGCGTCGTCGTCGGTTATCCGCGGCAGGGGGAAGCAGGGCGCCATAACTCCGTTGCTGTTCTGGATGGTGGTCAAGTTCTGGTCGTTCGCGACAAGCCTCGATCTGCCGAACTACGGCGAATTCTGACGAAAAACGTGTTTTCACTGAAGGCGCGATGCCGGGACCGGTCAATTTTCGCGGCGTGCGGCTCGGCATCCCGATCTGCGAGGAAATCTGGAACGACATGGGCGTCTGCGAGACGCTGGCCGAAAGCGGCGCCGAGATCCTGCTGGTGCCGAACGGCTCGCCCTATTATCGCGGCAAGATCGATGTGCGCCACCAGGTGGTGCTCCGCCAGGTGATCGAGACCGGCCTGCCGATGGTTTTTGCCAACCAGCTCGGTGGCCAGGACGAGCTGGTCTTCGACGGCGCCAGCTTTGCCTTCAATGCCGACAAGCAGCTGGCCTTTCAGATGAGCCAGTTCGAAGAGAGCATTTCCGTCTCTGAATGGCGCAAGAACGGCGAAGCATGGGTTTGTCAGCAGGGCATGATGTCGTGGCTGCCGCAGCAGGAGGAAGCCGACTACCGCGCCTGCATGCTGGGCTTTCGTGATTACGTCAACAAGAATGGCTTCAAGAATGTCGTGCTCGGCCTTTCCGGCGGTATCGATTCGGCGATCTGCGCCGCCCTTGCTGTCGATGCGCTGGGCGAAGAGCGCGTCCGCACGGTGATGCTGCCCTATCGCTACACCTCGTCGGATCTGTTCAAGGATGCCGAGGACTGCGCCAAGGCTCTTGGTTGCCGCTACGACATCGTGCCGATCGAGGAGCCGGTGCAGGGGTTCCTCAGCGCGCTTTCCGAAATGTTCGAGGGCACGGAATCCGGCATTACCGAGGAAAACCTGCAGAGCCGGACGCGGGACGATCCTGATGGCGCTGTCCAACAAGTTCGGCTCGATGGTGGTGACCACCGGCAACAAGTCGGAAATGTCGGTCGGCTATGCAACGCTCTACGGCGACATGAATGGCGGCTTCAATCCGATCAAGGACCTCTACAAGATGCAGGTCTACGGGCTTTCGCGCTGGCGCAACACCACTGTGCCACCGGGCGCGCTCGGACCATCCGGCGAGGTGATCCCGAAGAACATCATCGACAAGGCGCCTTCGGCCGAGCTTCGTCCAAACCAGACGGACCAGGATCTGCTGCCACCCTATCCGGTGCTCGACGATATCCTCGAATGCCTGGTCGAGAAGGAGATGGGCACGGAGGAGATCGTGGCGCGCGGCCACGATGAGGCGACGGTGCACCGGATCGAGCACCTGCTCTACATTGCCGAATACAAGCGCCGCCAGTCGGCACCGGGCGTGAAAATCACCAAGAAGAACTTTGGCCGTGACCGGCGCTATCCGATCACCAACCGGTTCCGTGACCGGTAGGCTCGACACTGAAGGAGACGACATGCGCAGCTCGGTCGAAATCTATACGCTTGAAACCGATACGAGCCGGGTAGTCTGGCAGACGGAACAGCTGGTTGAGGCACCGAACTGGTCGCCGGATGGGCAGTCACTGGTGATCAATGGCGACGGTCTTTTGTATCGCCTGCCGCTTTCGGGCGGCGAGCCCTGACAGATCGACACTGGCTTTGCGCGCACCTGTAACAATGATCATGGCATCTCGCCTGACGGCAAGACCATCGTCATCAGCGACAAGACCGAATTCGGCGCGTCGACGATACACACTCTGCCGGCGGGTGGCGGTCTGCCGAAACAGGTGACGCAGAACCGGCCTTCCTACTGGCATGGCTGGTCGCCGGACGGAAAGACGCTTGCCTATTGCGGCATCCGTGATCAGGTGTTCGATATCTACACGATCCCGGTCGAAGGTGGCGAAGAGACCCGCCTGACGTTCGGCGAGGGACGCAATGACGGGCCTGACTATAGCCCCGATGGCGAATGGATCTATTTCAACTCCAGCCGCACCGGCCGGATGCAGATCTGGCGTGTACGGCCGGATGGTTCGGATGTCACGCGCATCACCGACAGCGACTATGGCGACTGGTTCCCGCATCCTTCGCCCGACGGCAAGCACCTGCTGGTGATCTCCTATGACGGCGACGTCTTCTGATCATCCGCGTGATCTCGATGTGCGGATGCGGCTGATGGATCCGGATGGCGGCAATGCCAGCGTGCTGTTCGACTTGTTCGGCGGGCAGGGCACGATCAACGTTCCCAACTGGTCTCCCTGATGGCAAGGAATTCGCTTTCGTGCGCTATCAGCCAGCCTCTGGGAATTAACGGATTTCCAACCAGCTTGTTTAAACGAAACTTCCGCTTTCCTTGATAGGCTCCGTCTCAATCAACGCATGAACCCTGGGGGCAGGTTTCGGCGAACAGGACCGGCGAGGCGGGCATGGCTGTGGTTGTGACGGGGCGAAAAACGGGCAGGGCAGTTCTGGGAATTCATGCAGCCTGTACGCTGGTCGCGCTGCTGATCGTCGCAAGCCTCGCCTTCGTGCTCGACCGTTCCGTCACCGAGGCAGACCGCTTCGGCCTGACCTGCCGAGGGGAGACTGGTCGAAAGCGAGATGCGGCACCAGGTCGATGCTGTCGTGCAGTACCAGGCCGAATTGTCCTATTGGGACAAGAGCTTCGTGCAACTCGCAGACAGGACCTTCACCGATGCTTTCGTCAAGGAAGAGCTGACCGACTGGCTGTGGCGGGATTTTGGTTTTTCCTGGATGATCTTTGCCGACGCTTCCGACCGTGCATTGCTGGCCGTGGAGAATGGCCGCAAAGTGGATGCAGACGTGGGCGGGCGCACCCTGAAATGGGTCGAGGACCACATCGAGAAGGCGAACGATCTTTATGAGACGGCGCTCCTTGCCAAGGGCGGCGGCTGGGCACTGCAATCGATCGAGGCGGACAAGGATGCTCTGGCGGCGCCGCTGCCCAACATCCACTCTGCGGACCTGCGGATGATCGATGGCAAGATGAGCATTGTCGTGGTGCAGGCCGTTGTTCCCAAGACGATGGACATTCCAGCCGGCCGCCGCAAGCCAGTGTTCATGATCACTGTCAAGCCTTTCAGCGAACGCATGATCCGTGACATGGAAGACAGGCTCGGAATGTCCAATCTCGGATTTACCCCACTGCGCCAAGTGCCGGAGGGTTCCATTCACGTGGCGGTCAGCGATTGCTCCCAGCCCGGCTGCATGGTTGCTGCCTGGACGCCGCGCGCACCCGGCAGTTTTGTCCGCTCCGAGACGCTGCCGAGCGTAATCGTCATTGCAATGCTGGCGGCCTTGGTCATGGCCTTCATCGCCGCCCGGTTCGGCGCCGTCTTTTCGGCGCTGCAGAGCAGCGAGGCAGAAAACCGGCATCTGGCCAAGCACGATCGCCTGACCGGCCTTTTGAACCGCAGTGGTTTTGATGATGTTCTCCATGCATCACTGGCGAAGGTCAACGAGCGTCCGTTCTCGCTGCTTTGCCTCGATCTCGACAAGTTCAAGGCGGTCAATGACACCTATGGTCATCCGGCCGGTGATGCGGTGCTGAAGACGCTGGCCATCCGCTTTGCCGATCGGGTTGCAGATCGTGGGGTTGTTGCGCGGCTCGGCGGCGACGAGTTCATCGTCATCCTCAAACACACGGTTGCACGCCCGGATGTCATGGCGCTTGCCAGGCGCTGATCGTCGATGCACAGGTGCCGGTGCCATTCGAGGGACAGTTGCTGCGCGTCGGCAGCAGCATCGGTGTGGCGTTCGCACTGACCATGGGACAATCGCCCGCGAAATCGTCCCCTTGGCTGATCAGGCGCTGTACCTGGCCAAGAATCGTGGCTGCAACCGCGTCCAGACAGCGGATGATCTGGTCGTCGCTGACCATCTCACGCACGCCGGCCAGGCCTGCGTAATTTATCGGAGCGATAGCGGGATGTTGTAGGGCGTGATGACTTCGACGGCCGATAGGCGCGCGACGCCCGGTGCGACCAGAGCGCCACGTCGACTCATGATTGCCCGGAAGACGGTGCGCACGTCGGCCTTCAGATCATGATGCAGGACGAAATGGATTTTTCCCGTGCGGAGCAGATCGAGATTTCCGGCGTCTAGATCGTGCGCCACGAATACGGCGCAGGTTCGCTCCGCCGCAGCAAAGCCGCCAGCACGGCGCGATTGCCGCCGCCGATCGAATAGACGGCGTTGATGCCCGGATTGTTTGAAAGCGCTGCGGCAGCGAGTGCCCCTGTCGCATCGTCGCGGCCAAGGCCCTCGCTGATTTCCACGATGCCGATCGACGGATAGCGGTCGCGTAATGTGCGGCGAAAGCCGATTTCCCTGCTCTTCTTCGCCGCGGAACCGGCTGCTCGACAGGGTTGTCAGCACCGTTGCCGGCTGGCCGGGCAAAGCGTTCGCCGATGAGGTAGGCGGCCGTTTCACCGGCGGCCCTGTTGTCTGCGCCGGCATAGGCGGTACGCGGCGCATTGGGCAGATCGGTCACCAGCGTCACGACGGGAATGCCGGATTGTTCGAGCCGCGCGACGGCGGCGCTGATCTCCGGGACATCCGGCGCTTTCAGGACGACGCCGTCGGTGCCGCGAAGGTGCACGCGGTCGAGCAGTTGGACAAGCTCCTGCGGCCGCATCGATTTGGCGAAATGGAAGCGCGAGCGGAAGATCGTCGGCAGGAATGTCAGGCTCTCGCTCTCGAAGGCTTCGCGCACGGTATCGGTGAACCGATCAGGCGCTTCCATGATGATGTCGATACCGAACTTGCGTCCCTGGATTTCGACGCCTGCCTGCTGTTTTTCCAGCTCGCGGATGGCAGCGCGGACGCGCAGCTCCGTCTGCTTGCGCACGCCCGGGCGCTCGTTGAGGACGCGGTCGACCGTGGCAACGCTCAGCCCCGCCTGAAAGGCGATGTCCTTGACCAGAAACTCGTGCGCCATCCCGGCTCCGTTCTGATGGTTTTTTGATGGATTTATGCTCTATATCAGCTTTTCCTGCCGCGTATAGTGCTGTCATCGAAAGACATCCGGTGGGAGGAAATGGGATGAAAACCGACAATATCCTGACGCAGCGTGCAGACCGGGTCTGGCTGACGGAAGCCGCTTGCGATCTCGAGGATTTCCGGGCGGAGGTGGAGCGCACGACATCGCTTGCCGACTATCCACATGCGGCAGCCGTCGAGAAGAACGTTCTGATCTACGACAGCGCCAGCGTGCTGAAGGCGGCGGCGACCGGCGAAGGGCGCCGGGCGGTGCTGGCTGAAATCTGCGAGGCCTTTGCGACGGGACCGGGCGTCGTCGTGCTGAAGCGGGCGTTTGAGGATACCGCCGTCATCGATGCGGCAAGCGGCATTTTCGACGATATCATCAACGAGCAGCACCGGACCAATAGCGGCGGCGGCGACCATTTTGCAAAGCCGGGCGCCAACGACCGCATCTGGAATTCGCTGGAAAAGCACTGCCTGCGCGACCCGCAGAATTTTGCCGCCTATTATGGCAATGCCCTGATCGCCTTAGTCAGCGAAGCCTGGCTTGGGCCGAGTTACCAGATGACGGCGCAGGTGAACCGGGTCAATCCGGGCGGGGCTGCCCAATCTGCACATCGGGACTACCATCTCGGCTTTCAGACCTCATTGGTGATCGAGCAGTTTCCAGCCCATGTTCATCGGTTGTCGCCAGTCTTGACGCTGCAGGGCGCCGTTGCCCATTGTGATATGCCGCTGGAAAGCGGGCCGACCTTGTTCCTGCCCTATAGCCAGACCTATATTCAGGGCTATCTGGCGCTGAAACGCCAGGAGTTCCACGATTACTTCGATCGCCACCATGTACAACTGCCCCTGGAAAAGGGTGATCTGGTGTTCTTCAATCCGGCGCTTTTCCACGCCGCCGGTACCAATCGCTCCGAAGGCATCAAGCGCGTGGCAAATCTTTTGCAGGTGTCCTCCGCCTTCGGCCGGGCGATGGAGACTGTCAATCGGGGAGCGCATGAGCGCCGCGCTCTATCCGGCCCTGAAGGCAATGCTTGCTGACGGTCGGCTGTCTTCCGCGGAAGCGGCCTGTGCCATCGCTTCCTGCGCCGAAGGTTATTCGTTCCCGACCAATCTTGACCGTGACCCACCGGTCGGCGGGCTTGCGCCGAAGACGCAGGCGCAGTTGATGCACGAAGCGCTGTCGGGCGGTTGGGAGGAAGCCGCATTTGCAGCAGTGCTTGCGGCGCAGTCGGAGAAGAAGCTCAGCTAACGGAACCACATTCTACAATTTGAACTCCTGCCCGAATGCCGGGCGGGAGTTTTTTGGCATCAGCGATATCGAAAATGGAGGAAATACAATGAGCAATGACTATGGCCGTCTGGACGGCAAGATCATGATTGTCACCGGCGGCACACAAGGGCTGGGGGCAACGATTGCGACGCTGTTTGCCGAGCGCGGTGCTGCCGGCATCGTGATCTGCGGCCGCAATGCGGCCAAGGGCGAGGCCAAGGCAGCCGAAATCGGCAAGGCGACCGGCACCAAGGTCGTCTATGTGCAGGCTGATCTCGGGGAGGTGGAGGATGCGCGCAAGGTGGTGGCTGCCTGCGATAGCGCCTTCGGCCGCGTCGATGCGTTGGTGAATGCGGCGGCGATCACCGATCGCGGCACGATCCTCGATACAAGCCCGGAACTGTTCGACCGGATGTTTGCCGTCAATGTGCGCGCACCGTTCTTCTTGATGCAAGAGGCGATCAACGTCATGCGCCGGGAGAGGATCGAGGGAACCATCGTCAATATCGGCTCGATGTCAGCGAAGGCCGGCCAGCCGTTCATTGCAGCCTATTGCGCCTCCAAGGGTGCTTTGGAAACGCTGACCAAGAACACTGCTTATGCGCTGCTGCTGCAACCGGATCCACGTCAATGGCCTCAACATCGGGTGGATGGCCTCGGAGGGCGAGGACCGCATTCAGCGCGAATATCATGGTGCGGCCAGCGACTGGCTGGAAAAGGCGGCGGCGAGCCAGCCCTTCGGCCGTCTGGTCGATCCGGCCGAGGTGGCGCGTGCCTGCGCCTATCTGTCGTCCGGAGAGTCGGGCCTGATGACCGGCTCGGTGATCTGCTTCGACCAGTCGATCTGGGGTGCCTATGACGGTTCGCCGCATCCAGTCGCTGCCATGTGACAGGATAATGCGGGCTGCCTTGCATTTGGCGGCCCGTCATGTCCATATCGTTTCGTTCAGGTGCCCGCGAAAACGGGAGAATCGGGAATCCGGTGAAAATCCGGGACGTGCCCAGCGCTGTGACGGGGACGGTTTTGCATTGATGAATTTCTGAATCATTTCAGAATTCTGCCACTGGATCTTCATCTGATCCGGGAAGGCGGCAAAGCCGGATGATCCGCAGTCAGAAGACCGGCCTGACAAGATAGACCAGCCCCGCGCGGACGGCGGGAGGTTTCTGCATTGTTGGGGATCAAACGATGCAAGCTGAACTGCAAGACCGCCTTGTGAGGGCGGACGCATTCTCACCGGACGAGCGCGCCGCCGTCTACCGCGCCATCGAAACCCGCCGCGACGTGCGCGACCAGTTTCTTCCAACACCCCTTCCAGATGACCTGATCGGGCGGCTGCTTGCCGCCGCCCACAGCGCGCCCTCGGTTGGCTTCATGCAGCCATGGAACTTCGTCGTCGTTCGGGACGCCGACCGGCGTGCCCTGGGTGTTTGAGGCCTTCCAGCGGGCTAATGAAGAGGCCGTGCTGATGTTCGAGGGTAAAGCGCAGGACACATACCGGTCGCTGAAGCTCGAAGGTATCCTCAAGGCGCCGGTCAGCGTTTGCGTTACCTGCGATCCGACCCGTGCTGGCAAGGTGGTGCTTGGGCGCACGCACAATCCCGCGCATGGATGCCTTTTCCACCGTTTGCGCTGTCCAGAACCTGTGGCTTGCCGCTCGCGCCGAAGGGGTGGGCGTTGGCTGGGTGAGCATTTTCCACGAACGGGATATCAAGCAGGTGCTCGGCATTCCCGATCATATCGAGATCATCGCGTGGCTGTGCCTCGGTTATGTCGACAAGCTCTATTCCGAGCCGGAACTGGCCGTCAAAGGCTGGCGCCAGCGGTTGCCGCTTGAGGAACTGGTGTTTGAGGATGCCTGGGGCACGCTGCGGGCGGAGTAATCAGTTGGTCTGCTGCTGCTGCTGGTATCCCGGGCCGGCCGGATGTCTGAGGTCGATGGAGGTTTCCTGCGAGGGCAGGAAGCTCGGGCCGACGACGCGTACCTTGTTATCCTGCGGATTGTAGGGCCGGTCCGCGACGGTATTTTTCGCCTGCGTGTCGTCCGTATTCTTGCGGGTGCGAAGGTCGATGACACCCTTGCCGTTGTCGGGCGTGCTCTGTTGGATAGCGGTTTGTCCCGCCGGACGGCAGCCACATTGGCCGGGCTGGCTGAGGTCGCGGGTCTTGTAGGCGAAAGCCGACGGTAGGTCTGCATATGGCTCGCCGGTGGCGGCGGAAACCATCTGGTCGGTCTCTTCGGTCGTCAGTGCATGATAGTAAAGCGCCGTCTCCGCTCCCGGGCAACGCCGCTGGCAGGCTTCGGCATCGCGCTGAAAATCGGCGGGGGATGCGTTCGACGAGATCGGGAAGAACGCCCCGTCGCAGGTGCGCACGCATAATGTCCGCAGGCTGCCGGGATAGTCGTCGCTCGGGGCCGAAGCCGTCATCCGGCGTGGTGAAATCGGCGTCGCTGCTGTGCAGGCCCTGATAGTCTTCGCTGATCGGCGGCAGGTCGCTCAGAATATTGCGATGGGTTTCCGGTTCCTCGACAGCGGCCCTGAGAACTTCATCCTGTTCTTCAAAGCAGCGATTGACGTCGAGGGCAGCCCGGATACGCCGCCGACTGATATCGCTGTCGCTTCCCGTCGCGAGACTCTGACGGCGTGCCTTCAATGTTTGAAGGTTCATTTCCATCTGCGAGATTTCGGCGTCCAGACTCGCGCAGGCTTCTTCATTCGGCCCGTCAACAATGATGACGCTGCCCGGAACTGCATCCCAACCGCCGAAGATCGCTGCGCGCTTGCCGCAGGTCCAGATTCTGGCGTGAGATTGCGCCGGTATAGTCGCGCAGATTGGCGTTGGAGGCGACGATTTTCGGCAAGCTGGCAAGACGCGCGTTCAGCCGTTCGCACACGGCCGAGGCCTCTGCGGTGGTCGTCATGACCAGAAGAAGCGGAGCTATCAGCGCCGCGAAGGATACCTGAACGGAAGATCACGTGTTTCTCTCGCCTGAGCATACCGGCACCTCGCCGGGTGCGAAGGAACATCCTGCGCACTCTGACTTTCCAACCATCATAACGTCATTCGAAGGTGGCGCAACGCAGTCCGTGCACCAGCGTTAACGCGACGCGGGAGAATAAAACCCGGCGAGGCGGGAGAGCCACAATCGGCGGCTCTCCCACGAAGGAAACTACCTATGCCGCCCTTGCCATCTCAAGTGAGATCGGCCGCTCCAGCACGGAACCGCCGATTTCGGCGACGGCCTTCATCCTGTCCAGAAGATCGGTCGTGACCTCCCAGGCAACGGCGACGGCATAGACCGAGCCGATGCGCTGCGGCTCGCCGATCCGCTCGCCGGGGCATCCCATCCGCCGGAACATCCGCTCGAGGAAGACGTCGGTGACGGTAACAATGTGGCTGAGACCGGAGGAAAGCCCCAATTCTCCGACACCGCACATCAGCTCGGCCGCCGCGATCGTCACCTGGTTTGAGCCGCGATCCTGCGAGATGGTCGGATCGATGCAGAACCGGCTGGATTCCCAGACAGACGCGCTTCGCACCTGTGGATTGGTGCCGAGCAGGATCGGAAATGTGTCATCCAGCATGTTCGGTCCGAGTGTTGGCAAGAGGCGCAACGCGCCGCGCAGGCGGCCCGTCTGGTCCGAATAGGAGAGCACGTAGAGCGGGTTGGCGTCGTCGTAGTGATCGATCTCCCAGTTGCCGCGAACCGACACGTCCCATTTCAGCAAGTCGTGAAAGACGCGCTTGCGCAGCTGGAACATGGCATCGATATCGCCTGGATGTTGCCTGCCGGTGTTGCGGTTGAAAATTCTGATCATTGTTTGCTCCTGTGTTCGTATGCGAGGAGCAAATGCTGTCAGGGATCGTCAGCGGACATAACTGTCGGTAGTGACAGGTTTCTAATGCACGCGGATATGCGATGGAATCCGGTGCGTCCTTCTGGACGCACCGGGGGAGTGCGGCGGCGACTCTGTCGAATCTGCTTAGATCGGGGGGGCGACGATATTTTGGCGGGAATCAGAAGGTCGGGATAAGATCGCGCCGAACGGCCTGGGCAACGGCCTGCGTGTTGGAGACGACATTCAGCTTGCGGCGGGCGTTGGTCATGAAGAAGCGGACGGTGCGCTCGGAGATGCCGAGGATTGTACCGATTTCCCAATAACTCTTGCCGGCAGCGGTCCAGCCGAGCACTTCTGTTTCACGATGGGTCAACATCTTGGCGCCATGCTCCGAAAGTTCAATCCGGTTGTCGTTTTCCAGAACGGAAGCGTGGAAAAGATTGGCCAGCAGTTGAAAGTCGCGCAGATGGGTGCGCCGGTAGGCCGGCCACTGTTCTGCCGGGACATCGGCATGGATCGCCAAAAAGGCCAGGCGGCGTGTGGGTGTCGGAAGTGGCAAGGTCACACCGTCGATGCCCAGCCCCAATTGCGCGGCGGCGCAAAAGAGCGGTTCACTTTCGGGGTGAAGCTGGCGGGCGGTCGCCCAGTCCACCGGCCTGATGCCACCCATGGTAAGCCGAAGGATAGGATCGATCCGCCGAAATCCTTCATCGAGATAGGTTCTGGCCGCACACGCGCTGAAGGTATGATGTAACCAGTGAATCGCAAAGCCTGTCGCTAGAACATCGACATCGGCGTAAAGTAGATTTGCAATACAGAAAGTGCTGCGCATCAGGGCGAAAAACCGTTTTGCTTCAACGAGTTTCTCGTTTTCCATAATGTCCAGCAGGTCAAAAAATGCCTGTTGGTCAGTCATGTTGCAAATACCCTGTTATTTAAGGGAATTTACCATGATAATGGTTTTTAAGGTTTGTCTAGTACAATCTTTGGTTAATAAAGATTTCCTAAATTATACAATTTTAAATTGTATTTTGGGCAATTTTATATTTCGATTGAGCTGGCTCTAGACCGGCTCAATCGTCGTTTGATTATGCCGGGTACAGAGGCTTCCACAACCGCCAGTGCCGCCATATTGACGACGCCGCATGAGGTCACGGATGGCGACAGGATATGCGCGGGCAAAGCAGTGCCGAGAAGAATCGGTCCCACGTGCAAACTGTCGGTCATCGTCTTGACGACACCAAGCGTGATGTTGGCGGCATCCAGATTGGGGAAGACGAGAAGGTTGGCTTCGCCGGTCAGCGTGCTGTCGGGCATGACGCGCTTGCGCAGGAGTTCGGAAATGGCGGAATCGCCATGCATTTCGCCGTCGGCCTCGAGATCGGGGGCGAGTTCCCGGACGATCTGCATCGCCTTGCGCATCTTGAAGGCGCTTTCCAGATCCGCGAGCCGAAATTGGAATGCGATACGAGCGCTGCGCGCGGGGTGATGCCGAAGCGGCGGATTTCCTGGGCAGCCATCACCGTCTTCTGGGCGATTTCCTCGGCCGTCGGGTCGAAGGTCACGTAGGTGTCTGTGAGGAAGGTGGCGCCGCGCTGCGAGATCAGCAGACTGAGTGCGGAATAGTCCAAAACACCTTCACGCTTGCCGATGATCTGGGAAACGGCCCGCAGATGGGCGCTGTAGCGGCCTTCGACACCGCAGATCAGCGCATCGGCCTCGCCGCGCCGCACAGCAAGTGCGCCGATTACGGTCTGGTTGGTCCGGACGATGGTGCGGGCCGCTTCCGGGATCACGCCGAGACGGCCGACCAGCGCAAAATAATCATCGACATAGTCGTGGAAGCGCGGATCGCCCTCCGGGTTGACCACTTCGAAGTCCACGTCCGGGCGAATGCGCAGGCCATAACGCTTCAGTCTTGTCTCGATGATGTGCGGACGGCCGATCAGGATTGGACGGGCCGTACCGTCTTCGAGCAGCACCTGGGCGGCACGCAGGACGCGCTCGTCCTCGCCTTCGGCAAAGATCACCCGGTTCTTCTGGGCATTCTTGGCGGCGGCGAAGATCGGCTTCATGATGAAGCCGGACCGGAAGACGAAGCGGTTGAGTTGATCGAGATAGGCGTCGAAATCGGTGATCGGCCGGTTGGCGACGCCGCTGTCGGCGGCAGCCTTGGCAACGGCTGGCGCGATACGCAGGATCAAGCGCTGGTCGAACGGCGAGGGGATCAGGTAATCCGGGCCGAAGACCGGCGTTTCGCCGGAATAGGCACGGGCTGCAACATCCGATGGTTCTTGCGTGGCAAGGGATGCGATGGCGCGCACGGCCGCCATCTTCATTTCCTCGTTGATCGTCCGGGCGCTGCAATCGAGCGCGCCGCGGAAAATATAGGGGAAACACAGGACGTTGTTGACCTGATTGGGGAAATCGGACCGGCCGGTGCAGATCATCGCGTCCGGGCGGGCGGCACGCGCCACTTCCGGCATGATTTCGGGGTTGGGGTTGGCGAGCGCCATGATCAGCGGCTTTTCCGCCATCTGGACCAGTAGTTCCGGCTTCAGGACACCAGCAGCCGAAAGACCGAGGAAGACGTCGGCACCGGCAATGCTGTCGGCGAGAACGCGGTTGGTGCTGTCCTGCGAATAGATCGACTTCCACTCGTCCATTAGCACTTCGCGGCCGACATAGACTAGGCCTTCGAGGTCGTGGACCCAGATGTTTTTCGCTGGGCACCGAGCGTCACCAGCAAATTGAGGCAGGCGAGGGCCGCGGCACCCGCACCTGAGGTGACGATCTTGGCCTTGGCAATGTCCTTGCCGGCAAGTTCCAGGCCGTTGAGGATAGCGGCAGCGACGATGATCGCGGTTCCGTGCTGGTCGTCATGGAAGACGGGAATATCCATCTTCTCAGCGCAAACGGCGTTCGACCTCGAAACATTCCGGTGCCTTGATGTCTTCCAGGTTGATGCCACCGAAGGTCGGCTCCAGCGCCGAGATGACATTGACCATCTGGTCGATCTCGGGTGCATCGATCTCGATATCGAAGACATCGATGCCGGCAAATTTCTTGAACAGGACGGCCTTGCCTTCCATCACCGGCTTGGAGGCGAGAGGACCGATATTGCCAAGGCCGAGAACCGCCGTGCCGTTCTGAAACGACCGCGACCAGGTTGGCGCGCGCGGTGTAATCGGCGGCGGTCGACGGATCGTCGCGGATGGCAAGGCAGGGGGCTGCAACGCCCGGGGAGTAAGCGAGCGCCAGGTCGCGCTGGTTGCCGAGCGGCTTGGTCGGCTGGATTTCGAGCTTGCCGGGCCGCGGATAACGATGGAAGAACAATGCCTGCTCATCAAGATCGCCGCTTGCTGGAACCGCTGGGGTCTTGGCTTTGTCACCGGTGCTCATATTCTCAATCCCTACCTATTCGTCGCGGCTCTTTTGCATGAAACAGCGGCTCCGTACAGTTTCGAAACGGGCGTTTATCACCGGTTTTCAGGAACAGGTGTTTCGCCCGGCCGATGGCTGGTTCCACAGGCTGTCATTCTCCTGAAACAAGAGTCTGTTTTTGAGGGCTCATAAGAGAGGCACGATAGACCGTTGCGAGGCAGCATGACCGAGAAAGAGCAAGAAACCCGGCGTTTCAGGACCCTGTTCATTTCCGACGTTCATCTGGGATCGAAGGCAGCAAAGACCGATTATCTGCTCGATTTTTTGCGCGTCACCGATGCGGAGACGATCATCTTGGTCGGCGATATCATTGATGGCTGGCGGCTGAAGCGCAGCTGGTACTGGCCGCAATCGTGCAACGATGTCGTCCAGAAGCTGTTGCGTAAGGCGCGCAAAGGCAGCCGGATCATCTATATCCCGGGCAATCACGACGAGTTCATGCGCGACTTTCCGGGCGTGCATTTCGGCGGTATCGAGGTTGCCCAGCGCCATATGCATGAGGCTGCTGATAGCCGCAAATATCTGGTGCTGCACGGCGACGAATTCGATGTCGTGGTACGCAATGCGCGCCTGCTCGCCTATCTCGGCGACTGGGCTTACGACACGGCGATCGTCATCAATATCGGATTGGCGGCCATCCGCCGCCGTCTCGGCATGCCCTACTGGTCGTTTTCGGCCTGGGCGAAGCTGCAGGTCAAACATGCAGTCAACTTCATCGGCGAATTCCAGCGCGTTGTCGCCGACGAGGCGCGGCGGGAAAAAGCCGATGGCGTCATCTGCGGCCATATCCATCACGCTGTCATCGAGGATATCGGCGGTATCCGCTACATCAACACCGGCGACTGGGTGGAAAGCTGTACGGCGATTGCCGAGCATCATGACGGCACGATGGAACTGATCACCTGGCGGGAACTGAGCGGAGCACCGGTTGTTCATGAAGACACGACCGAGGTCGAAGTGATGATGGCGCGGGCTCTTTCGCAACAGGCCGCATAAAACTACAGCGATCAGGACTGTAGGGAAAACTAGCGGCTGGCGCTGTTCTTGTGCCGCGTGATAAATCATGGACGCAACTGTCAGGTCCTTCCATGATTCCCTCGTCTCCGCCTCCCTTTCGCGAGGAAGCGCCGCGCTATTTCGTGCCGCGCATCGCCTTGCTCTTCTGCGCCCCCCTCGTCGTCAATGGTTTCGCCATGCCGTATTTTCCGGTCTGGCTGAGCACGTTGTCGCTGAGCGATTTCGAAATCGGCATCATCCTTGCCGTGCCGATGTTCGTGCGCGTCATCACGGCGCCGCTCGTCGGGCTTTTGGCTGACAGGATCGGCGAGCGGGCGGAAGTTCTGATCTGGTCGGCGGTTTTGTCATTGCTGACGGCGCTGGCGCTGTTCGTATCCCATAGTTTCTGGTTCGTATTGATCATCTACGCCATCCAGGGCGGTGTCTATGCGCCCTATGTGCCGATCGTCGAGGCAATCGCCCTGACAGGGGTGCGGCGCTGGGGTTTCGATTATGCGACCATGCGCGTCTGGGGCTCCGTGGCCTTCATCGGTGCGACGATGCTGGGCGGCGTGATGATCGGCCTTTACGGCGGCTCGATGGTGCTGCCTGCCATGGCCGGCGGTTTTCTGCTGATGATCGCTCTGACCTTTATCGCCCCGCGTGTCGGGGAAACCGCGGCGGCCGTCGACCCTGACGACGCTGACGGAGCCGCCACCAAAGGCGTTGCGCAAACTTGATCTGCAGCTGCTGCTGATCGGCGTGACGCTGGTCAACGGCAGCCATGCGATGCTGTTCGCCTTCTCGGCGATCTATTGGCAACATATCGGCTTTACCGGTACGGAGATCGGTCTTTTGTGGAGCGCCGGGGTCGCAGCCGAGGTGGCGATGTTCTTCTGCGCCAAGATGATCATCCGGCGGTTCAGCCTGTGGACGATGATCTTTTCAGGCTGTGTGCTTGCCGTCGTGCGCTGGATCATCTTTCCGATGGATCTCGGCTTCTGGGGCTATTTCGGCTTGCAGTGTTTCCACGCCTTCACCTATGCGATCATGCATACGGGCATGCAGAATATCCTGGTGCAGCGGGTTCCCCGAAGAGCAGGAATCCTCGGCGCAGGGGCTGTATTTTTTCTATACCGGCGTGTTTTCGGCTGTTTTCACCTTCACATCAGGCTATTTCTATACTTGGTTCGGCGTTCACGGGTTCTATTCGATGTCCGTCGTTGCCTTTGTCGGCTGCTGTTCCGCCTTTGCCGCCTGGTATCTTCAGCCCCAGAGGGCGGGAAGAGGCGGGAAGACCAGCGAATCTTCGTAGCGCAGGCCGGGCTCGCGATCGCGGGCCAGCAACAGCGGGCCGTCGAGATCGACGAAATCGGCGCCTTGCGCCAGAAGTACCGCCGGCGCCATGCCGAGCGAGGTACCGACCATGCAGCCGACCATGATCTGCAAGTTCAGTGCCCGGGCCGCATCCCGCATCCGCAAGGCCTCGGTCAGTCCGCCGGTCTTGTCGAGCTTGATGTTGACGGCGTCATAGAGTCCCGCAAGCTTTGGCGGATCTTCGGTCTTGTGCACGCTTTCATCGGCGCAGACGGGGACCGGGCGGTGAACCGATGCGAGCAGGTCGTCACGCCCGGCGGGCAGGGGCTGCTCGATCAGCGAGACGCCTGATTCGGCGCAGACGGCAAAGTGATAGGCGATATTGTCATCCGTCCAGCCTTCGTTGGCGTCCAGAATGATGGCGCTTTCAGGTGCGGTGGCGCGGACGGCGCGAATGCGCGAGGCGTCGTCGGTCGTTCCGACCTTCACCTTGAGAAGGGCGCGGTGGGCATATTGCGCCGTCTGCGCCGCCATCGCCTCCGGCTCACCAAGCGAGATCGTATAGGCGGTGGTGAGGGCCACCGGTTCGGACAATCTTGCAAGTGTGAAAGCGATTGCCGGTTTGTTTGGCTTCGAGGTCCCAGAGTGCGCAATCGACGGCATTTCGAGCGGCGCCCGCTTTCATAGCCTCCCTCAGCATTTGCCTGTCGATCCCGGCTTCGATCTGCGTCCTGATTGTTTCGATCTCTGCCAGCACGCTGTCGATGGTTTCACCGTAGCGGGCATAGGGCACGCATTCGCCGACGCCGGCAAACCCGCCATCCGAAACATGACAGGTAACGACGGAGGCCGTGGTCTTGCTGCCGCGCGAGATCGTGAAGCTGCCGGCGATCGGAAAATGTTCTGACGGCGGTTTTCATCAGGCGGGTCATGGGATTCTCCTGTGGCTTCAATATCTCAGCCGGCAACCGTTTGGCACAGAAACGTTTCAATCGGTGACAGACGGGGTTCTAGCGGCTATGAGTCGCTAACGTTTTATCAAATGCAGCCATCTCCGGAAGACCCAACAGACGTGACGCGTTCCCAAGTGAAAACCGACACCGACGTGCAGCTCGAAGAAGCTGGCAAGGATGGCGCCCGGATCTACCGTTTCAGCGGCGACTGGCGGAGCGTCTCCATCCACACGATCACGCCCCCGGCTGAATGAACTCGCGTCCAAGGGTGTAGATGCGGGTGAAGTCGATCTCAGCGACGTGACTGCCATGGATACGGCGGGCGCCTGGATCATCCGCCGCTTCATGAACAGCATCGGCGACGTCAAGCTGACCAGCGACAAGCCGCGTTATGTCGAGCTTCTCGGTGCCTTGCCGCAGGAACTGCCTGAGCCCGCTATCGAGAAGAAGAAATTCAGCTCGCGCTTCACGCGGTTCTTTACCCCGATCGGCGAGGCGGTGCTGTCGGCGTGGGAAGATACCGTAGCGGCGATGTTCATTCTGGGATCGGCGGTGCGCGGAGCGCAGTTGAAGCTTGGCCGTCATAGTGGCCTGTCTCCGGCAGCAATCGTCAACCAGATCGATCGCATGGGCGTCCAGGCGGTCCCGATTATCCTCTTGATGTCATTCCTGATTGGCGCGATCATCGCCCAGCAGGGAGCGTTCCAGCTCCGCTACTTCGGCGCCGAGCTTTTTGTCGTCGATCTTGTCGGCATCCTGCAACTGCGTGAAATCGGTGTGCTGCTGACCGCGATCATGATTGCCGGTCGTTCCAGTAGTGCGATCACCGCCGAAATCGGCTCGATGAAAATGCGCGAGGAAATCGACGCGCTGAAAGTGATGGGGCTGAGCCCGATCGGTGTTCTGGTGTTTCCGAGGCTGGTGGCGTTGACCGTGGCTTTGCCGCTGTTGACGATCATCGCCAACTTCGCCGCCTTGACCGGGGCTGCCGTGGTGACATGGAGCTATTCCGGCATCACCTTTGCCACCTTCCTGGCGCGTCTGCAGGAGGCGGTCGATTTTTTCGTCGGTGCTGGCCGGCATGATAAAGGCGCCGTTCATGGCACTGATCATCGGTGTCGTCGCTGCTGTCGAAGGCCTGAAGGTCGGCGGCAGCGCCGAATCGCTCGGCAAGCATGTGACGCAGTCGGTGGTGAAATCGATCTTCGTGGTCATTCTCGTCGATGGCCTGTTTGCGATCTTCTACGCGTCGATCAATTTCTGATGAAGAAGGTTTTGCCGGTGGATCTGAGGGAAGACACAAGCACGCAAGAGCCGAACGAGAACCGTGAAAACGGTACGGAGATCGTCCTGTCGGTGCAGGACCTGACGGTCGGTTTCGGCTCGAACATCGTGCTCGACAAACTCAACCTCAACATCTATCGCGGCGAAATCCTCGGTTTCGTCGGCGCATCCGGCACTGGCAAATCCGTGCTGATGCGCACCGTTCTGCGCCTCTTGCCGCGCCGGTCCGGCTCGATCAAGATTCTCGGGGTTGAATATGACGCAGTCAGCGAAGAAGAGCGCATGGAGCTCGACATGCGGCTCGGCGTGCTCTTCCAGCATGGTGCGCTGTTTTCCTCGCTGACGGTCAAGGAAAACATCCAGGTGCCGATGCGGGAATATCTCAACCTGCCGCAGGACCTGATGGATGAGTTGGCGCGATTGAAGATCGACATGGTCGGCTTGGCGCCCGAGGCGGCCGACAAGTTCCCTTCCGAACTGTCCGGCGGCATGATCAAGCGCGCGGCCCTGGCACGGGCGCTGGCGCTCGATCCGGACCTTGTCTTCCTCGACGAACCGACCTCCGGGCTCGACCCGATCGGGGCGGCCGAGTTCGATAACCTGATCGCCAAACTGCGCGACACCCTTGGGTTGACCGTGTATATGGTGACTCACGACCTCGACAGTCTGTTTTCGGTCTGCGACCGGATTGCAGGTGCTCGGGCAGAAGAAGGTTCTGGTCGAAGGCACGATCGAGGACATGCTGGCCTGCGACGACGAATGGGTGAAGTCCTATTTCCAGGGCAAGCGGGCGCGTTCGATTGTTCATGAAGACGAAAAGGCAGCTTCCTGACGGCGTTTCGTTCCGCAGGCGCTGCACGAAGGATTTGATTGAAGCAAGGAGCCGCAGTGGCGGCGTCCCCCAAGGGTACCGGTAGCAATGGAAACAAAAGCCAACTACGCCATCGTCGGTTTTTTTACCGTCATGGTCATTTTCATGGCCTTCGGCTTCGTCTACTGGATGTCCCAATATGGCCGCAGCGGCGAGATGGCGGAACTGGTGATCAGCATCCCGGGATCGGCCAACGGCCTAAGCGTCGGCTCACCGGTGCGCTTCAACGGCATTCCCGTCGGCTCGGTCCGCAGCCTGGCCATCAATTCAAACGATCCGCGCTATTCCGTTGCCGTGACCGAGGTATCCGCTGATGCACCGGTGCTGAAATCGACGACGGCGACGCTGGAGCATCCAGGGCTTGACCGGTGCTGCCTATATCGAACTCAGCGGCGGCAACAAGGGTGAAGAGAACATCCTGCGCAAGGCGCTGGAGACCGGAACGCCGGCGCAGCTGACGGCCGATCAATCCAGCGTCACCAGCCTTTTGGCAACGGCCGACAAGATTCTTGACCGTGCCAATGATGCGATCGGCGATATCCAGGGTTTCGTCAAGGATGTCCGCGGACCGCTGACCAGCACCATTACCAATGCCGACCGCTTCACCAAGTCGCTGGCCGACAATTCCGAGGGTATCGATCAATTCCTGAAGAGCGTCAGCGCTTTGTCGACCTCGATCACCGCTGCAGCTGGCAAGCTCGATCTGACGCTTTCAGCGGCGGATATTCTGGTGAAGTCGGTCGATCCGAAGAAGATCGACCACATCGTCAGCAATGTCGAGAAGATGAGCAATGATCTGAGTGCCGCGTCGACGGGCGTGGCCGACACCATCGCTTCGTTCAAGAAGACGGCCGAAACCTATGAGCGCTTTGGCGAAAAGGCGACGGCGTCGCTGGATCGTGTCGATACGTTGATCGCGGCCATCGATACACAGAAGGTCTCAGGCGTCGTCAACGATGTCTCGGCGGCAAGCGCAGATGCCCGCAAGGCGGTTGCTTCCGTCGCGGAGTTTGCCGAGCGGATCAAGGGCCGTCAGAACGATATCGACCAGACGATCACCGACGTCACCCAGATGGCCAACAAGCTGAATGCTGCATCGAGCCGCGTTGATGGCATTCTCGTCAAGCTTGACGGTTTCCTCGGCGACGCCGATGCACCGTCCTTGTCGGCCGACGCTCGCGCGACGCTCGCATCCTTCCGCAAGATTGCCGACAACCTGAATGCGCAAATCGGCCCGATCGCCGAAAACCTGAAGCGATTCTCCGGTTCGGGCCTGCGCGATATCGAGGCTCTGGTCAGTGACACGCGTCGCACCGTCAATACGCTCGACACGACGATTTCGACCTTCGACAAGAATCCGCAGCGGCTGCTGTTCGGCGGTGAAACGGTGAAGCAGTATGACGGACGCACGCGCCGCTGAAACAAAGGTGCTGCGGGTTATCCGAAGTTGGAATTGCCGCTGCTGGTGGTGACGAATCGGGTATTGCTTCCATATGCGTGACGTTTGCGTGGCAAGGCTGCAAGCCTTGACGGATTTTTACTGTGTCTGCGCCGGGTTGGCTGCTTTTTGGCTTGTTTTGACCGGGTCAGCCTCTAAGTTGCTGCTGATTGGCTAAGGATAGTGTTTGCAATGATTTTTTCCGGCGTTCCGTGTGGTCGAAAGGCAGGATTGATCCGGGCCTGTTCAGCATTCCTTGTCATCGCCGCGCTTTCCGCCTGCGCCAGCAAAGCCAGCAATGACACCTATAGCCTGTCTGCCTCGCCGATCATCGAAGGTCCGTCGTCAACCAGCAAGCAAATTCTCGTTCCAGAGCCGACTGCGCTGAAGGCGCTCGATAGCGATCAGGTCGTTATCCGGCTGTCAGGTTCGGAAATCCAGTATCTGGCTAAATCGCAATGGAGCGACCGTCTGCCGAAGATGGTTCAGGCAAAGCTCGTCCAGGCCTTCGAGAACACCGGCAAGATCGGCGGCGTCGGCAAGCCGGGTGAGGGGCTTGCCATCGACTATCAGGTGATCACCGAAATCCGCTCGTTCGAAATATCGACGGAGGGTGCGGACACGGCGGTCGTGGAGATTTTCGCCAAGATTCTCAATGACCGCAATGGAACAGTCGGTGCGCAGAAAGCTTTTAGCGCCAGCGTTCCTGTCCGCGGAACCGGAGCGCCCGCGTTCGTCGAAGCCCTTGATGGCGCGTTTGCACAGGTTGCAGGCGAGATCGTCCGCTGGACCTTGAAGGCGATCTGATCAGGCAACAGCAATCCGGTTGACGATTTCCGCGACACCCTCGATGGTCCTTGCTGCCTCTTCCGCCCGCTCGGCCTCTTCGATGGTTGCGACCGTGCCGCTCAGCAGGATCGTATTTCCCTTCGAGACGACCGAAACATCCGAAGCATCGAGCCCGTCTACCGTCGCCAGACAATTGGCGACGCGTTTCGAGATCCGCGTGATCCGGATCGGCAAGACCTTCCGGCGGCAGCCCATAAAATCTGCGTTCCTTGAAAACCATGGCTTGTGTTCTCCAGTTTGGTGTTTTGCCAACAACGCGGCCGGAGCGCATTTGTTCAAGCCTGTTCCATTCGAAACAGCGCATGTAAGCGGCGCGTGAGATTGTTAGGTCACTGGATGAGACGAACTCATCAGGAACCAACAGAGGAGAACAATCATGCGCAAGTTTATCATTTCCGCTGCCGTCGCCGTCATTGCCGCCGTCTCGTTTGCCGCCCCCTCTCAGGCCGGCGGTCATGGACATCACGGTCGTCATGGTCATCACCATGGCGGTTTCTCGATCGGGTTCTTTGATACCGGTTATTATGGCGGCGGCTATTACGGTGGCGGTTACTACGAGCCGTCCTGCTACATCAAGAAGGTGAAGCGCTGGGACAAGTGGGGCAACCTGCGCATCAAGAAGATCAAAATCTGCGACTGACACGCACTATCAAGCCAACAAAAATCCGGCCGTTCATGCGGCCGGATTTTTTTGCTCGGGCAATCTGGTTTCAGGGCCAGCGGACCACCGGCGGTAGCGATGACAGGATCGAATCAACGTTTCCACCGGTTTTCAGTCCGAAGATCGTGCCGCGATCGTAGAGCAGGTTAAATTCGACATAGCGGCCGCGGCGGACCAGCTGCTCGTCGCGGTCTTCCTCGGTCCAGGGCTTGTTGAAATTGGCGCGCACAATCTTCGGATAGATCAGGCTAAACGCTTTGCCGACATCCTGGGTGAAGGCGAAGTCGGCATCCCAACCGCCCTTATCGTCATCCGAATGCAGCCAGTCGAAGAAGATGCCGCCGATGCCGCGCGCCTCGTTGCGGTGTTTCAGAAAGAAGTACTCGTCGCACCAATCCTTGAAACGCGGGTAATCGGCGACAGCGTGGCGCTTGCAGGCGATCTCCATGCCGCGATGAAACAGCATCGTATCCGGATCGGTCTGTGTCCGGCGGCTGTCGAGGACGGGGGTGAGGTCCGCGCCGCCGCCAAACCAGTTGCTGGTGGTGACGACCATGCGGGTGTTCATGTGAACGGCGGGCACGTTCGGATTGACCGGGTGGGCGATCAGCGAGATGCCGGAGGCCCAGAAGGTCGGGTCTTCCTCGGCACCGGGAATCTGGCTGCGGAATTCCGGCGAGAATTCGCCGTAGACCGTCGATGTGTGGACGCCGACCTTTTCAAAGACACGGCCTTCCATCATCGACATGCGGCCGCCACCGCCGGCCCCTTCGTCGCGCAGCCAATCCTTGCCGGCGAAACGGCCTGGTTCGCGGTCGGACAGCGGGCCGGCCAGTTCGTCCTCGATGGTTTCGAACGCCGTGCAGATGCTATCGCGCAGGGATTGAAACCAGGCGGTAGCCTTTGCCTTCTTGTCTTCGATATCCGCGGGCAATCCCTGCGGCAGGTTGGGTCGTTCCATGAAAAAGTTCCTGTTTGGCGGAGCCTCAAGCGGCAAAACCCGCCGATCTGCATATTGGCTGACAGTTCATATTTTTGCCACATCTGGCAACGGCGCAGGCCTCAAGCGGTCAGTCTGCCGCAGGTGGCGCGTGATCGATCTGGGACTCGCAAAAAAGGGAATATCTCCCTATCTTCCATGGAAGAGGCTCGACTGGTGAAAGGTGAGCTCATGGCAAGACTTCCGGCAGGGCCGCCGTTAGACGGCCTGAAACGTCAGATCGCCCGGCATCGCAGCGGCAATCCGCGCGGGAAGTGACGGGCTGTTCGTGCGCGAGACATTTCGGCTTGATCGCACTGATGCGCGCCAGAAGGCGCAGGAATGGTTCGATGCCTGGCCAAAGGCGGCGTACTGGACCGAAGTCGAGAGCTGGCGGCAGCTGGACGGTGATCAGATCGAGTTCACAATGCGGCGCCTGCCGAGCGCAGATTGACGTCTCGATATTGCCCTTTCTGCTGACGGCCGCTTAGTCAAGCATCTTCGCCCGCATGTTCTGATCAGATAGGCGCCGGAGCCTTTTTCCGACAGCGTGTCGTAGGGATTGCGCAGGGGACAGTCCCGCATCGAAAGACAGCCGCACCCGATGCAGGACGTCAGCTGGTCGCGCAGTGCCGTCAGCTTGGCAATACGCTCGTTCAGATCGGCCTTCCAGTGTTCCGACAGATGCGCCCAGTCGCTTACCAGTAATTGCCGGTCGTTTGGCAGAGCGGAAAGCTCCTTCTGGATATCGGCGAGAGGAATTCCAGTGCGCTGGGCGATCTTGATGACGGCGATGCGGCGCAACACGCTGCGGGGATAGCGGCGCTGATTGCCGCGGCTGCGCATGCTCTTGATCAGGCCTTTTGTCTCGTAGAAATGCAGCGTCGAGACTGCGACGCCGCTGCGCGCGGCAACCTCTCCGACCGTCAGTTCGCGGCGTGGCAGATCGGTCTCGATTCTTTTCCGGCATCTCTATTGACCTCAACTTTAGTTGAGGTTCTATACCATGAGCTCCATCGTATCGACAACGGAGCTTTTGCAGACATGAATGAGAAAATGACTATCGCCGTCGTCTATGGCAGCGCACGGCAAGGACGCTTCTGCGACACGGTCGTCAACTGGGCCTTGACGGAATTGTGGGCTGAAAGCGGCTTCCGCGTCACCCTTATCGACCCGCTTGAGTTGAAGGGAACAGGCGAGGATACAGCACTGAATGCGGCGGCGCTCGAAACTAAGATTGCCGAAGCCGATGCCTTCATCGTCGTCACGCCGGAATACAATCATGGCTACCCGGCGCCCCTCAAGGAATTGATCGACAGCTGCTATGAGCCATGGCACGCAAAGCCGGTTGGTTTCATCTCCTATGGCGGCGTCTCGGGCGGATTGCGGGCCGTCGAGCAATTGCGCCAGGTGTTTGCCGAGCTTCATACCGTGACGATCCGCGATACCGTCAGTTTTGCCAATGTCTGGGCGCAGTTCGATGCCGCCGGCAATCCGTTCAAGGCGGCAGAAGCCAAGGCCGGGCTGATCGTGATGCTGCGGCGGTTGAAATGGTGGGCGAGGGCGCTGAAGGCTGCCCGGACTGAAAACGCCTATAGCGGGGTCGCCGCATGAAGTAGACTGGCAGGTTTCAGCCGGTGATCTGCCGGATCGCCTCTCCGGCGATCATCGCCACCGACATGGCGACGTTGAGCGACCGTTGTCCCTCGACCATCGGAACGATGATGCGCCCATCCGCCTTGTCATGGACGTGGTCTGGAACGCCGGCGCTTTGCGGCCGAAAAGCAGGGTGTCGTTCGGCTGAAACTGGAAGCGCGTGTAAGGTTCAGCAGCCTTGGTGGATGCCAGCACCAGCCGGCGGCCCTCGGCGAGCCGGGACCTCTTCGGAAACGCTCCCAGTTGACGTGGCGGGTGAGCGTCACCGCGGCGATGTAATCCATGCCGGCGCGCTTGAGGTTCTTGTCCGACAGATCGAACCCGGCGGGCTCGATGATATCGACGGCAAGACCCAGGCACGCGGCAAGGCGCAGTATAGTCCCGGTATTGCCGGGAATGTCGGGCTGGTAGAGGGCAATGCGGAGTGAATGTGGCGACATATCAACAAGTCTTATGGGGTTCATCAATGCCCGTAATCAATCTGTGCTGTAATGGCAACAGCAACCGGTGGCCGCTGCAAGTGATGAAAAAGTGGCGGTTGCAATCTGGCATATTCCGGCAAATCAATCTATGTCTTCAATATCTTCAACGCGAACCACAGGAGGCATGCATGGATATTCGAATGACCACCAGCCTCCAGGCTGTGTCTTCAGTCCTCTTGGGCTGACCGGTTTCGCGCTTTTTCTTTTTGGCACCATTGCGCACGACCGCCCGCTTTCCGGACGAACACGTCTCCTGTGCAAGATTGAGCTGTTTTTCCGGTTTTTAATGTCTGATCGATGAATGCGGGATGTCCCGCCTTCCTTCACTGGATTCCTGAAGGAGCTTAGAATGTTCGGCTGGTTTGAATCCCGCCTTAATCCCTATCCCGTCGAGGAACCCAAGGTTCCGCCTGCAGGGTCTGTTTGCGTTCTGCTGGCACTATACTAAGCCGGCAGCACCCTGGCTGTTGACCATGTCGGTCTGTACCATGCTGATCGCGATTGGCGAAGTGGCGCTGTTCCAGTTCCTCGGCAATGTCGTCGACTGGCTGTCGTCTGCCAAGCAGGACACTTTCCTGCAAAGCGAAGGCACAAAACTGATCTGGATGGGCGCGCTGATCCTGATCGGCCTGCCAACGGTCGTCGCGATCGATCTGATCATCATGCACCAGGTGCTTCTCGGCAATTATCCGATGATCGCGCGCTGGCAAATGCATCGCTATCTGTTGCGTCAGGGCATGACCTTCTTCGCCAACGAGTTTGCCGGCCGCGTCGCCACGAAGGTGATGCAGACCTCGCTTGCCGTGCGCGAAACGGTGATGAAGATCCTCGACGTCTTCGTCTACGTCGTTGCCTATTTCATCTCGATGCTCGTCGTCGTTGCGGCGGCAGACTGGCGGCTTCTGGCGCCGCTGATCGTCTGGATCATCATCTATGTCTGCATCGTGACCCATTTCGTGCCGCGCCTGCGCAAGATCTCCAAGGATCAGGCGGATGCGCGTTCTGATGATGACCGGCCGCGTCGTCGACAGCTACACCAACATCGCCACCGTCAAGCTGTTCTCGCATGCCGGCCGCGAGGAGGTGTATGCCAAGGAAAGCATGGATGCGTTCCTGCAGACCGTGCACCGGCAGATGCGCAAGGTGACGTTGTTCCACGTGCTCGTCTATACGAACAACTGCATCGCTTTTCATGATCTCGGCGCTCGGCATCTATTTCTGGATGACCAGCGGCATGTCGGTCGGCTCGATCGCCATTGCCGTGTCGCTCGCCATGCGCATCAACGGCATGTCGCAGTGGATCATGTGGGAAGTCTCGGCGCTGTTTGAAAACATCGGCACCGTCTATGACGGCATGAGCATGATGACCAAGGCCCATGATATCGTCGATAATGACAATGCCAAGGTGCTGAAGGCGCCGCAGGGTGCCATCGCGTTCGAAAACATCGGCTTCCACTACGGCAAGAACAAGGGCGTCATTGACAACCTCTCGCTCACCATCAAGCCGGGCGAGAAGATTGGTCTGGTCGGACGTTCCGGTGCCGGCAAGACGACGCTGATGAACGTGCTGTTGCGCTTCTACGATCTCGAATCGGGCACGATCCGGATCGACGGGCAGGACATTTCTGCGGCGACGCAGGACAGTTTGCGCGCCCAGATCGGCGTGGTGACGCAGGATACGTCCCTGCTGCACCGCTCGATCCGCGACAACATCGCCTATGGTCATCCTGAAGCCGACGATGCCGACATCATCGCCGCCGCCAAGCGCGCCAATGCCTGGGAGTTCATCGAGTTGCTCGAGGATAACCAGGGCCGCAGGGGGCTCGATGCGCAGGTCGGCGAACGGGGCGTCAAGCTCTCCGGAGGCCAGCGCCAGCGGATCGCGATTGCCCGCGTCTTCCTGAAGGACGCGCCAATCCTGATCCTCGACGAGGCAACGTCGGCGCTCGATTCGGAAGTGGAAGCCACGATCCAGGAAAACCTGTTTGCCCTGATGAAGGGTAAGACGGTGATCGCGATTGCCCACCGCCTGTCGACGCTCACGGAGATGGACCGGTTGGTCATCCTGGAATCCGGCAAGATTGTCGAGACCGGCAGCCATGCCGAGCTGGTCAGCCGCAGCGGCCTTTATGCCGACCTCTGGTCGCGACAGTCCGGCGGCTTCATCGCCGATGATGCCGATAGTGCAAACCAAAAGGAGGAGGCGGCCGAATAGGCCGCCTCCGAGCTTGGCAAATACTCTCCCGGGACGGACAACGTGAGTGATATCGGTTTTGAATTCGACATCCTGATCAAGGGTGAGCGCACGGAGGCTTTCGATGCTTTCTGCAGCCGCCAATCCGGGATGGGGCTGCAAATACGGAAAGAACGGCGGGTTCCTGGCGGAGCCGCCGCAGCTTGCGGTTGGCGAACTGGACGCAAGCACCTTCTTGGCGGCGCATGCCGATACCTATGCCGCCCAGCTTTCGGCATTGCGAGCTCTGGGGCATGGCCACAGCATCCGGATCGCCGTCTACTTCTGATGCCGCGACATTAACGGGCATGAACCTTCGCCTTAAACCATCGACGATGGCACTGGTTTCGACACTTGGTTACGAGGTCGATTTTTGTCTCTATCCGTCTTCCGGTCACGAACATGGCTGAGAACGAGATTCCCTTGAGAACAACATGACGGATTTGTAATCGAACTCACCGGCATTCGTGGCCGATTGCCGATTGCCGATTGTCGCGCCTGCAGAATCTGCCTATATCGGACATATGTTCTTGCGCGCCCTGTTTGCCTTTTCGAAAACTGGATACAGCCCTTCGTGGCGCGACGGATTGCAGCCGCCTGAGCGGCTGATCCCCTATGTCTGGTTCTACATCCGGCAGGCCAAGGCACCGTTCATCGCCATGCTGGTTCTCGGCGGCATGACGGCGGCGATCGAGGCGACGCTGTTCTGGTTTGTTGGCCGCGTCGTCGATATTCTCGCCACAGTCAAGCCAAGCGACGGCTGGAGCGGGCTGCTTGCAGCGCACGGCGCCGAGCTGTTTGGCATGCTCGTCCTGATCGGCATCGTCCGATCTGTCGTGTCGCTGCTGATGTCGCTGGTCGATCAGCAGGTGATTACGCCCGGCTTTTACAATCTGGTCCGATGGCAATCCTATCTGCACGTCTCGCGCCAGTCGCTGTCCTTCTTCCAGAACGATTTTTCCGGCCGCATCGTCACCAAGGTCTGGTCGGGCGGGCAGGCGGTCGGCGATGTCGTGACTTCGTTGATGGAAAGCGTCTGGTTCGTCGGGATCTATTCGGTTTCGACGCTGGTGCTGGTCGGCCAGCTCGATTTGTCGCTTGCCGTCGTCGTTTTCCTCTGGCTGATCGGCTTTGCCTTCCTCGCGCGCTATTTCGTGCCGCGCATCCGCCAGCATTCGAAGGAGACGGCCGAAGCGTCCTCGATGCTCAGCGGCCGCATGGTTGATGCCTACAGCAATATGCAGACGCTCAAACTGTTTGCCCGCGACGAGGAAAACGACCGCTACATGCGGCAGGGTTTCGACATCTTCCAGGGTACGATCATTCGCTTCACCCGGTTCATTACCGGCGTGCGTGCCTCGATGGCATTGCTGTCGGGCATCATGATCGTGACCATGGCGGCGATGAGCGTCGATCTCTGGCTATCCGGCGCGATCAGTTCGGGCGCCGTCGCGTTCACCATGGCGTTGATTTTGCGCCTGAATTTCCTGCTCAGCCGGATGATGGTGCAGTTCAACGGCATCATGCGCAATATCGGCACGATCCAGAATGCGGCCGAGATGATCTCGCAGCCGGTGCAGCTCGTCGACCAGCCGGACGCGCCAGCTCTCGTCGTCAACAGCCCGGCGATCCGCTTTGAAAATATCCGTTTCCACTACGGCAAGAGGCAGGGCGTCATCGATGACCTGTCTCTGGTCGTCAGGCCGGGGGAAAAGGTCGGCATCGTCGGCCGGTCGGGGAGCGGGCAAGACGACGCTCGTCAACCTTCTTCTGCGCTTTTACGATTTGGAATCCGGCCGAATCCTGATCGACGGGCAGGATATCGCCGCGGTCCGGCAGGAGACGCTGCGCATGCAGATCGGCGTGGTCAGCCAGGACACCTCGCTGTTGCACCGGTCGATCCGCGACAACATCCTTTTCGGTCGCCCGGATGCGGATGAAAACAGCCTGCGCGACGCGGCACGAAAGGCCGAAGCGCTTGATTTCATCGAGAACCTGCAAGACCAGCGCGGCCGCAAGGGCTTTGACGCCCATGTTGGCGAGCGCGGCGTCAAGCTTTCCGGCGGGCAGCGCCAGCGGGTGGCGATCGCGCGGGTGATGTTGAAGGATGCACCCATCCTCGTGCTCGACGAGGCGACGTCGGCGCTTGATTCTGAAGTCGAGGCCGCCATCCAGTCGAATCTCGACCGTCTGATGCACGGAAAGACCGTTTTGGCGATCGCGCACCGGTTATCCACCATCGCAGCGCTCGACCGGCTGATTGTCATGGATCAGGGCCGGATCGTCGAGGATGGCACCCATGATCAGCTGATCGCCACCGGTGGCCTCTACGCCGATCTCTGGCTGCGCCAGTCTGGCGGGTTTCTGGCCCGCGAGGCTGCGGCCGAGTAACGCACCAGGCCACCGCTCAACGACCTCGCAACGCCCTGTTTCGCCCGCGCCGGACGGCAAAAGCGGTTTGCGAACATTGGCTTCGGTTTTCCTGCGACATTGTGGCTCACCTCTTGTGCTCAAGGCTAGACATCACTAGCGATCAAGCATAGAACGCGCCGGATTGCCGGGGAATCTGCCGTTTTATCGTACGTGTTGGATCTGCCCGGTTTTGATGCATGCGGCGGAAAGACGAAAGTTTTGTTCGATTTGTGCATCGGCTTATTGATTTGGCGCTGTTCTTTCGCTCAAGTGTCAGCACGGGGCGCGGATTGACGCCGGGGACAGTGCGGTTTCCGCATACATTGCGTGAGAGGATGGTTTAGCCGTGAGCGAACACGAGACAGCAAGCGAAACCCTGGGCGAGCCCACTCGCCGTGATTTCCTGTACTTGACCACCGGGATGGCCGGGGCGGTCGGTGCGGCAGCAGTCGCCTGGCCGTTCATCGACCAGATGCGGCCCGACGCTTCGACGCTGGCACTTGCCTCGATCGAAGTCGACGTTGCCAGCCTTCAGCCGGGCATGTCGCTGACGGTGAAATGGCGCGGCAAGCCGGTATTCATCCGCAACCGCACCGACAAGGAAGTCGAGGAAGCCAACGCGGTTGCGCTGGCTGACCTGAAAGATCCGGTTGCGCGCAATGCCAATCTTCCTGCTGATGCGACTGCGACAGACCTTGATCGCTCCGCCGGCAAGGAAAAAGAAAACTGGATCGTCATGATCGGCTCCTGCACGCATCTCGGTTGCGTTCCGCTTGGCCAGGCTGGCGATTTTGGCGGCTGGTTCTGTCCGTGCCACGGCTCTCACTACGATACGGCCGGCCGTATTCGTAAGGGCCCGGCTCCGGAAAACCTCGCCGTACCGACTTTTGCGTTCGCTACCGACACAGTCATCAAGATCGGTTGAGGGGAATACTGATTATGAGTGGTGATCATTCAACCTACATGCCGACGTCCGGTCTCGAGAAATGGGTGGATCTGCGCCTGCCGCTGCCGCGGCTCGTGCATGACAGCTTCGTTTCCTATCCGGTTCCGCGCAATCTGAACTACGCCTACACCTTCGGCGCCATGCTTTCGGTCATGCTGATCATCCAGATCCTGACCGGCGTCGTTCTGGCCATGCACTATGCTGCAGAAACGACCGTTGCTTTCAATTCCGTCGAAAAGATCATGCGTGACGTCAACCAGGGCTGGCTCTTGCGCTACATGCATGCCAACGGTGCGTCGTTCTTCTTCATCGCCGTCTACCTGCATATCGGCCGCGGTCTTTACTACGGCTCCTACAAGGCTCCGCGCGAAATCCTCTGGATCCTCGGCGTTGTCATCTATCTCCTGATGATGGCTGCCGGCTTCATGGGCTACGTTCTGCCCTGGGGTCAGATGTCCTTCTGGGGTGCTACGGTTATCACCGGCTTCTTCACCGCCTTCCCATTGGTTGGCGAGTGGATCCAGCAGTTCCTGCTCGGTGGCTTTGCCGTCGATAATCCGACGCTCAACCGCTTCTTCGCGCTGCATTACCTGTTGCCGTTCATGATCGCTGGCGTCGTTGTCCTGCATATCTGGGCGCTGCACGTGGTGGGGCAGACGAACCCGACCGGCGTTGAAGTCAAGACCAAGACCGATACGGTTGCCTTTACCCCCTTCGCTACCCTCAAGGACGCGCTCGGTGTATCGGTGTTCCTGCTGGTTTACGCCTGGTTCGTCTTCTACATGCCGAACTTCCTCGGCCACCCCGACAACTATATCCCTGCCAATGCGCTGAAGACCCCGGCTCACATCGTTCCTGAATGGTACTACCTGCCGTTCTATGCCATGCTGCGCGCCATCACCTTCAATGTCGGCCCGATTGATAGCAAGCTCGGCGGTGTTCTGGTGATGTTCGGTGCGATCATCGTCCTGTTCTTCCTGCCCTGGCTCGATACCTCGAAGGTTCGCTCCGCCGTCTACCGTCCCTGGTACAAGCTGTTCTTCTGGCTCTTCGTGATCAATGCCATCATGCTCGGCTGGCTGGGCTCGCGCCCGGCGGAAGGCACCGGCTTGTTGGGTCTTCTCTTCTCAGGCGACTTGAAGGGTAACTACGTCGGTTATTCTCAGCTCGGCACTCTCTACTACTTCGGTTTCTTCCTCGTCATCATGCCTGTTCTCGGCTTGATCGAAACGCCGAAGCGCATCCCGAATTCCATTACCGAATCGGTTCTGGAAAAACGGGCAGCGAAAAGCCTGTTGCCGCGTGATGTCTGCGAAGATCAAGGAACCCAAAACAATGAAAAAGCTTGTTACAGGCATTCTTTCGCTCGCAGTCGTCGCCGGTCTCGGCGCAGGAATGGTGTTCGCCCAGGAGAGCGGCGAACACAAAGCCGAAGGTGTAGCTGCCGAGGGCGAACACGCCGCCGGCGGTACGCCACATTTCCCGATCCACAAGCCGGAACAGGAAAAATGGTCCTTTGCCGGACCGTTCGGTCACTATGACAAGGGTCAGCTGCAGCGCGGTCTGAAGGTCTACACCGAAGTCTGTTCCGCCTGCCACTCGATGAGCCTTGTCTCCTTCCGTACACTGGAAGACCTCGGTTATTCGGAAGCGCAGGTGAAAACCTTCGCGGCCAATTACGAAGTCCAGGATGGCCCGAACGCCGAAGGCGAGATGTATACCCGCAAGGCCGTGCCTTCGGATCATTTCCCGTCGCCGTTCCCGAATGCCCGAAGCGGCTGCCGCTGCCAACAATGGTGCCGCACCGCCGGACTTCTCGCTGATCGCCAAGGCGCGCGGTATCGAGCGCGGCTTCCCGACGTTCATCTTCGACATGTTCACCCAGTATCAGGAAGGTGGCCCGGATTACATCCACGCGCTGCTGACCGGCTACCAGGAAGCCCCAAAGGGCGTCGAAATTTCCGAGGGCACGCACTACAACCCCTATTTCGCCAACGCGGCAGCCCTTGCCATGGCAAAGCCGATCTCCGACGATCAGGTCACCTATGACGATGGTTCGCCGCAGACGGTCGAGCAGTATTCGCGCTGATATCTCCTCATTCCTGATGTGGGCCGCCGAGCCGCATCTGGAAGCGCGCAAGCGCACCGGCTTCATGGTCATGATCTTCCTGTTGATCTTCACCGGCCTGATCTACCTGACGAAGAAGTCGGTCTACGCCAACAAGGAACACTGAGGCCTTCAGGCTTTCAAACGACAAAGGCGGCCCAAGTGGCCGCCTTTTTGTGCCTGCTGGTTGTCCGTACCGCTCATCGGCGAGATGATTTGATCTGTACGCAGGGAGGGCGCTCATGAAACTGGCGATGGCACAGACTGTTGTCTCGACCGACATTTCCGCAAACGGGGCCGCTATCCGCGCCATGATCGCCAACGCGGCGGCGCAAGGGGCAAGGCTTGTCGGATTTTGCGAGGGCGCTCTTTCCGGTTATGCGAAACTTCAGATCGGGAGCCCGGCCGAATATTGGGATTTTGGCTGGGCGGCGCAGGAGGCCGAGCTTCGCTCCATCGCAGCCCTTTGCCACGAGCTTGGCATTTTCGCCGTGGTTGGTGGAGCGCACCGCCTGCCGGCCGGCCGTCCGCCGCACAACAGCCTTTATATCATCTCCGATTCCCGGATCCTTGCTAACGAGATATGACAAGAGATTTCTGTCCAACAGCGAGCTCGGCGGCTGGTACACGCCTGGCGCCACGCCAATTATCGTGGAGGTCGATGGTTTCCGCCTTGGCTGCGCAATCTGCATCGAGTCGCAGTTTCCAGAGATATTCAGTGACTACGAGAGGATGGGCGTCGATGGCGTGATTTTCTCGTCCTATGGACTGCCATCCTATTTCCAGATCGCGTTCGCGCCCATGCCGGATTGAACTGCATCTGGATCGGGGCGGCGACCCCGGCGCAGAAGGCTGGCAAGGGACCTGCGGGCATCATTGGCCCGGATGGCGAATGGATGGCGCAATGTGCCCAAACACCGGAACCGGGTCTGGTTGTGGCCACACTGGACCGGAAACGACCCTGCCTATGATATTCCGCTTCAGAAGGCCCGGTCTTGGCGGACAAAGGCGCGGCAAGGCGATATCTATCGCGAACAGCTGATCGATGATCCGCGTAGTCACACCAGAGATGAATATTGACGTGAGCTTTTATCCCAATTGATCAACGGCAATTACGTGTTCGCTGTTGTGCCTCATTCTCTTTCTTTGGCTGAAAAAAGCCCCGCAGTTTCCTACGGGGCTTGATGTCTCAGATCGCTGTCAAAAGCTCTTAGCTGAAGCGTCCAGCCGCATGTGCGAGCATCGTGTAGACCTTGCCGGTATCGGACGTCAGATAGGTCTGGGTCATGACCTTGTCGCGGTCGTTGCGAGCAACGTCGCCAAGCAGTTTTTCGAAATCGGCGATGTAGCGATCGACGGCGGTGTGGAATTCCGGCTCGCGATCATACTTGCGCTTGATCTCGTCGAAGGTCTGCTGGCCCTTCAGCGTATAGAGGCGGCGGGTGAACACGTCGCGCTCGCCGCGCTGGTAGCGACGCCACAGGTCGACCGAGGCATCGTGATCGATGGCGCGGGCGATATCGACGGACAGAGAGTTCAGCGATTCCATCACATGGCGCGGGTTGCGGGTATCACCGGAGCGGGCTGCCGCAGCAGGTTGCGTTTCGGCGGTGCGCTGGACCGATGCTGTCCGCAACGGGCGCGTCTTCATCACGCGAGGCACCGCGCAACAGATCTCGCATCCAGCCGCTGCCTTCTTCCGGCTGCTGGCGGGTTGCTGACTGCGGCTCGGGCTGGCGGGCAACCGGCTGCTGGATCGCTGGCTGCTGGGCGAGGGGACGCGGCAGCTCGATGCCGAGACTGCCGCGAAGGGCAGGTTCCTGCTCTGCGCGACGTTGTTCCGTGGCTGGCTGCTGGGCGACCGCGCGGACCGGGGCGGGTGCCACAGCCTGCTGGACTGCCTGCTGTGCTGCGCTCTGCTGACGCACGATCGGCTGAGAGATTTCGAGCTGGCCAGAAGACTTGCCGATGATGTCGGACAGCTCCTGCAGGGCCTTGATCTGCTCGGCGACCGCACGGCGCATGACCGAGGCGTTTTCCTTGGCTTCTTCCGGCAGGTCGAAGGCGCCGCGCTTCAATTCCTCGCGGGTCATGTCGAGTTCCTTGCGGATTTCGTGAGCCGAGCGGCGGATCTCGTCGGTGGCGCCGCTGAAGCGGCTGACGGCCTCTTCTACAGCCTGGCGGATGGCTTCGCCCATATGTTCGGCTGCGCCGTCCGACTTCTTGGTCGTTTCGGTCATCAGGCGATCGATGTCCGACAGGGAGGCGCCGACGCTGCCGCGCAGGCGGGAAGCGACTTCCTTCGAGCGTTCCTCTGCACGGACAAAGGCGCCTTCGACCGAAAGGCTTGCGTCTTCGCCAGCCTTGGTGACGGCAGCGCGCATGGCGTCGCTGGCCGAGGCGGCGCGGGCTTCGGCTTCCGACAGGGTCTTGCTGACATTGGCGAAGGACGACTGGACACCGGCACGCAGGTTGCTGGCGATTTCGTTGGAGCGTTCCTCTGCCCGCACGAACACCGATTCCACCGACATGCTGGCTTCGTCGCCGGCCTTGACCACCGCATTGCGCATGGCTTCGGCGGCCGATGCGGCGCGCTGTTCGGCTTCGCTCAGAATGCGGCCGACATCGCTGAAGGACGACTGAATACCGGAGCGCAGATTGCCTGCGACCTGGGCCGAGCGGTCTTCTGCGCGCTGGAACGCGCCATCGACGAAGCCTTCGAGGGCGTGCATGGTCTTTTCGATCTCTTCGGACCGGCTGACGAGGCCGATGGAGAGCGTGCGCAGGGCATCCTGACGTTCTTCCAGCGTGCTGACCAGATTGGACTGGGCAGCGGCCAGAAGATCGGATGCCTGGCCGAGCACCTTGGAATGGTCCTCGAAGCGGCCGACGATGCCGCCGATCTGCGACAGGGTCGAGCCGGAGATATCCGCCAGCTTGTCGACCTTGCCTTCGAGAAGGCGGGTCGAGGTCGACAGCATGTCGGACGCACGGGACGCGGATTCGGAGAACCGAGCGGTCGTCGATTCCAGCTGCTCGTCCATGGCACCGAGATTGGCACTGGCCTGTTCGATGACGCCGGCAATCGAACTGTTGCTTGCTGACAGCTGGTCGATCAACCCCATGGCCGTCGACTGCAGACGGTTCTCGACCATCTTCATCGCCTTGGCCGTATCTTCAGCGCGGCTGGAGATCGCGTTCAGCGTTTCGCCGGTACGTGCAGTCAGGCTGTCGAGTAGCGTAGCATTTTCGGCGCGCAGGCGTTCGGCGCTCTGCTGTGCCACTTCACTGATCCGGTCGGCCGCTTCCTTGCCGGTTGCGGCATACTGATCGATGATCGGGCGGGCCTGCTCGTCGATAATGCGCGACAGTTCGGCGGAGCGGCCGGCCAGCATCGAGTTGAGCTCGCGGGTGCTGTCGTCGAGGGTTGTACGGATCGTGTTGCCACGGGCCTCCAGGGCGTTTTCGACGTCGGTTAGGCTCTGGCTCAGCGACGATGCCTGTTCGGCGACGCGCGACTGGGTCTGGGCAATCCGGGCGGCTGCGCCATCGGACGCTTCGCCGACGGAACGGGCAAGCTCGGCGCTGCGCATTGCTGCGTTCGCTGCCGTCTGTTCCACGGCCGACTGGAAGTCGGCCTGCCGTGCAGCCATCGCCTGGGCAAAATCGTCGCCGGCCTTGGCCAGCAGTTCGGCAGAGCGCAGTGCTTCCGCATCGATACCCTGGGCAGCTTCACCGACAGCACCGCGCAGGTTGGTGACGAGGCCTGCGGCCTTGCCCTCGATCGTGCGGCTGACCCTGTCGAGGCCGATCGAAAGGGCGTGGTCCATCGTGCCGAGGCGTTCTTCGATGCGTCCCGTGCCGCCTTCGATACTCGCCTCGATCCGCGTGGCTGCGGCCGCCGTGACGCGGTCGAGTTCGGCCGTATGGGTGGTGAGCGTTTCGGCGATACGGCTTGCGGCTTGCCCGCTGATCCGGTCGATCTCTTCGGTACGGCCGGTCAGGCTGCCGGCGATCCGGTCGGCGGCAGCGGTGCTGACGCGGTCGAGTTCTGCCGTATGGTCCGACAGGGTGGAGGCGATCCGTGCTGCGGCAGCATTGCCGACGCGGTCGATTTCTTCCGTCCGGCCAGCCAGGCTGTCGCTAATCATGGCGGCCACGGCCGTGCTGATCTGATCGAATTCAGCCGTGTGGGAAGACAGCGTTTTCGGCGATCCGTGCTGCGGCAACGCCGCCGATACGGTCGATTTCGTCGGTGTGGCCGGCAAGGCTGTCGGCGATGCGCGCAGCGGCGCGGTCGCTGACCTGATCCAGTTCGAACACCTTTGTCGACAGAGTATCGGCGATCCTCTGGCCGGCATTGTCGACGAATTCGCTGACGCCGCCGACGCTATCGTGAATGCGGCCTTCCAGCACGCCGAGGCTGCTTTCGATGCGCGCACCGGTTTCGTCGACGCTGCTGTTGATGTTGGAGAGCGACGTGTCCATCCGGTGCGTCAGGGTATCGGCAGCGCGGCTGATCTGGTCGGCAGTTTCGCCGAGCTGGGTCGCGACGTGGCTGGTGCTGGCAAGCATGCGTTGCTCGAGCGCGAGCGCGCTCTTGTCAATGGCGCCGCCGAGTTCCGTCTGGCGCTCTTCCAACGTCATTTCCAACATGCTGGCGCTAGTGGCCAGCGTCGTGGCAATCGACATGGATTGTTCGCCCAGAAGGTCGGAAAGCTGGTCGGTCCCGTGGGCCACCGCGACATTGATCGCATTGATCCGGTCATCGAGCGTTGCCCGGATCTGGTCATGCGTCGATGCAAGCGATGTCGCCAGTTGGTCGGCATGGCCGGACAGGGTCTGTTCGATATCGGAAGCCCTGCCTGTCATGGCCAAGGCCAGTTCGGAGGCATGGCCGGAGAGGGCGCTGGCAATCTCCGCCGATGTGCTGGTCATCGTACTGGCGATATCGCTGACGCGGCCCGAGAGGTTTTCGGCGATCTCGGCAACGCGGCCGGAAAGCTGCTGTTCGATGTCACCGACGCGATCGGCCATCGTTTCGGCAATTGCGCTGGCACGATAGGACAGGCTGTCGGCAATTTCTTCCGTGCGGCTGCTGAGCGTGTCGGTCATTTCGGCCGCGCGTGCAGACATGGTGCCAGCAATTTCGGCGGAGCGCTCCGACAGAAGCGTATCCAGTGCCGCTGTCTGCGTCGTGAGCGTGTCGCCGAGTACGCGGCTGCGTTCGGTCATGACGCTATCCAGGCGCTCGGTGGTGCCACCGATAGCCTGTCTGATTGCTCCCGCCGAAGAGGTCAATACGTTGGCGAGCGCGCCTGTACGGTGCGACAGGATCGTGTCGAGCCGCTCTGCGGTGCCTTCTGAATGCGCTGTCGATCGCCGTCGTGGACGAGTTCAGAACGTTGGCGAGTGCGCCGGTGCGCTGCGACAGGATGGTGTCGAGGCGCTCTGCAGTGCCATCAAATGCACCGTCGATCGCCGCTGTCGACGAGTTCAGGACATTGGCAAGTGCGCCGGTGCGCTGCGACAGGATCGTATCGATCCGTTCCGCCGTGCCTTCAAAGGCGCTGTCGATCGATTCCGAGCTCGCTGCGAGCAGGCTGGAGAGTTCGACGGTTCGTTCCGAAAGCGTATTGTCGAGGCGCAGCTGGCTGGCCGCGATCGATGTGGTGATCTCGTCGGCGCGGTTGGTGAGCGTGTCCTCAATGCGGCCGTGGATCGCCTGCAGGCCGTCGATGAAGCCGGTCGTATGCGTATCCAGGTTTTCGGCCAGCTGCTGGTTGCTTGCAGCAATCGCGCTGGTGCGGGCGTCAAGCGTGTCGGCAAGCCGCTGCTGGCTCTCGGTGAGGGCTGCCTCAAGCGAGATGGCGCGTTGGCCAAAGCCGGTTTCGAGCCGGTCCTGCGCCGCCGTCAGCGCGCCCATCAGTGTGCCGGAGCGTTCCGACAAAACGCCGTCGATACGCACATGTGCATTACCGATCGCTTCGCTGAGTTCGGCGGTCTTGCCGCTGATGGTCTGCTCGATGAAATCCTGCGTGGTGCCGAGCGTCGTCGCCAGTGTCAGCGACTGATCCGACAGAGCGGACTCGAAGCGTTCGATACCGCCGTCGAGAATGCCGCCGATGGAGTCTGCGCCGCCGGAGACCGACTGGTTGATGCGGGCGAGGCTTTCCATCAGCTTGGAATCGAGCATGCCGGCGCGCTTGTCGAAGGCTGTGGCAAATTCGTGGAAGCGGCTGTCGAAGGCCGTTGCCAGATGACCGACGGTCGTCTGCAGCTTTTCATCGAAGAAGCCGGTGCGCAGATCGATATCCATGATCATGTCGTCTGCACTGGACTTCAGGCTCTGGCGGAAATTCGCGCCCTTTTCGTCCAGCGTGGCGTTCAGCGTGTGCAAGATATCATCAAGACCGCCGGTGATGGCCTGCTGGCCAATGTTGAGGCTTTCGTTGAGATCGCGTGTGCGGGCGATCAGCGTCTCGTTGAGCTGGCGGGCGCGTTCGTTGAGTGCTGCGTTGAGCTTTTCGGTGTTGGCATCCAGCGAGGAGGCGCGGGTCTCGAACTGACCGAGCAGCTGCTGGCCGCGCTTGGCGAGCGTCTGGCTCAGATTGTCCAGGCGGGTATCGAATTCGTTGCTGAGCGAAACGCCGGCGGTGGTGAGGCCCGAGAGCAGGGCGTCGGTGCGGGTCGACAGCATGGCGTCGATCGTCTGGGTGGCGCTGTTGGAACGCTCCATCAGGGCGGCGGCGCGGGTCTCGATCATCGAGGCAAACGCTTCGCCTGAGGTGGCGATGCGGTTGGAAATATCGTCGCCGGCAAGCGCCAGTTCGTCCTTGAGCTGGGTATGGGCACCGGAAATCGACGAACGGATGCGTTCGGCATGGCCGACGATGGATTCACGCTCGAGGCCGAGTTCCTGGACCAGCGTGCGGACACGCAGTTCGTTGTCGCTATAGCTGCGCTCAAGCGCGTTGACTTCGGAGTGAACCAGCGTTTCGAGTTCGGTGGCACGCGCGATCGTCCGCTCGATGCCTTCGTTCATTGCCGACACTTCGCGGCGAACCGCCTGGCCGACGGTCATGATGCGCTCGGAGGCGGCGGTTTCCGGCTCTGCGAGGCGCAAGGCGACTTCGGCCATGGAGCGGGCGGCGCTGCGCAATTCCTGGGCGCGCGAAATCATGATGGCGAAAGAGAAGAACAGCATTACGGGCAGGATGATGAAAATCGCGACGCCGATGGCACCCGGCATGGCCGACAGGTCGGCAAGCGAGCAGATCTGCCAGATTTCCGGGCCATAGAGAAGGTTGGCGACACCAAGGCCGCCGATGATCCACAGGGCCGAGACGGCGGCGGCAATGCGCATCGCCGAGCGGCTGGAGCGGCACGTCCAGCGATCGCAGGATCGCTGCGGGCGTCCTGCGGCCGTCGTCGTTTGCCGGGGCAAATGAGGGGGCCTTGGGGGCAGGTTCCGGGGACAGGGTTCTTTGGGTTTCAGCAGCGCGGCTTTGGCGGCCTGTTCCTGCTGCGTTTTCGGGTTCTTCGCCTGGCTGGGCGCAGGTGCCTGTTTGGCCGATTCAGACACTTTTTCCTCCGGGTGATCCAGGGAAGTCTTGTCGTTGAGGGCAGACTTAAGCTCGTCAAAATCGATTTTCAGAGCGTCTTCCAACGCCTGAAATGCCTTGTCGTCGATCGACTCATTGCTTTTATTTGTCGCCATGCGGATACGCCTCGTTACCAAACTGTCCTTTCGGAAGGATCGCCGCAACACCGCCTGCATTGGGAACACCTCCGAAACTCGGACGGTGACATGAGGATACGCGTAATTACATCTACGCAGAACCCTGACATGCACCCATTTCAACCACGCACCGACGGATAACGTATTGAGACCCGTAGGTGCTTCATTCAATACAGTTTTCCGTCAGGACCGTTTACGCCCAAAGACGTAAACATATCCCTCAACGTACCGTAGTGACACATTCACCGGTTTCTTACAATTAAGGGCCTCCGGCATTCGTTAAAATCCTAACAAGTTCTTAATGAAAATTGGAGGTGTTTTGGCCAAAAACCCTTGTAATCAGGCGGTTTAATGGCCGTTAACCATGTCAAGCGAAAGCTGCCCTCATTGCGCCGCGTTTTAATCAGATAGCAGCGCTGCTCCGGCTTAATCAGGGCCAGAGATGATTGGAATACCGGCTTTGCAGGGCATGGGATCACACGGTCCGCGCCATCTTGAAGCCATATATTAAGCAGACGGGTCAAGCACTTCCAGACAAATCCGGGGTAGCCCAGGGGGCGTCGGGAGAGCGAACTCGATAAAAAACGGGACGACCGATTGCGAGCCGGTGCGTCAGAAAAAAACAACTTAAGGACATTGGCACATGGCGGCTCTCAAGATCGCGTTCGAAGCACCTGACAATTTGGGTGGGGCTTGCCCTCCAAGTCGAGGCCCATCGATCTCGTTCATCTCATGACACAGACAATGGGTGACAAGCTTCTCGAAATCGAAGTGCTGCAAATGTTTGCACGCCAGACCCGGCAGCTGATGAAGGATCTGTCCTCCGATAGCGCCGATGTCCGGCTGGCGACTGCCCACCGACTGCGCGGGCGCGGCTCTTGCCGTTGGCGCTTTCGGGGTGGCCGAGAGCGCAGCGGCTGTCGAGGCGGCACCGCAGGACGCCGGTAATCTTGCCGCGCTCGGTGCAGCCGTACTCGAGGCCGAACTGTTTATCCTGAAACTCTGCCGGTAATTTCCACCGGTATCCGCTGGTGAAATGCCTCAGCGACAAAGGGTCACGGGTGATGCCGGACCTAGCCCAAACCCACGTGAGTTGACTGGCGATGGGATTTGTTGGAAGAAATCGGATGAATTCGCCGCGTTCCGCCGCCGCCTCTGTTTCGGGGCGGCGCTATTGTTCTTGCGGCAAGCCGAAACAACGCCAAGCATCCGGAAGAAACAATGCCAAAACTGAGTATCATCGCCTTTGACGGCACGCGCCACGACTTTGAGGTTCAGGCGGGGTCGACCGTCATGGAAAACGCCGTGCGCAATTCGGTGCCTGGCATCGAAGCCGAATGCGGTGGTGCCTGCGCCTGTGCGACCTGTCATGTCTATGTGGATGACGAATGGTCGGCGAGGGTGGGCGCACCGGAGGCGATGGAAGAGGACATGCTCGATTTTGCCTACGACGTGAAGCCGACCTCGCGGCTGTCCTGTCAGATCAAGATGAGCGACGGCCTGGACGGGCTCGTCGTGCATGTGCCAGAGCGCCAAGCCTGAGTTCAGGCCACTCCTATCCGTTCCTGTCAAAAAAAGCCCCGCTCGTCGCGATCGACAGGCGGGGCCAGGAGGGCGCATCGCATGCAGATGAGGGAGGGAACATCTGCTGCATCAAGATACGCCAGGAGAACACAACCTACGCAACGCCTCTGGCCGGTCGAACATCAATCCGGAACGAGACAGTCAAGCGCGAAACAATACTTCCGGTTTGGCGCATCCGGTCGGGACACGCACCCAGTAAACCGGGCAGGAATGAAGCTGGTTTGATTTCCTGTTCTTCACTCTATGCTTACACTGTACATCATCTTTCGGCGTTGTTGTATCGCTAGAAATCACCAATGAGATACTGTTGACGCGCAAGCTCGCTGCAGGCCACGTGATTCACCACTCGGATTGTATGGGGCCACGATTCTGCGGCAGGTGCAGTGCTTAGCGCTTGGTGAGCGTATCAAGCCGATACTGCAGCAGCCGGATCATCCGGCGGTCGAAATTGGCTGCTTCCATCCTGTCAGAAACGGGCCTGATCGCGATCATGGTCCTGGATGGCCGTTTCGCTCAGTCGTGCGACGCGGGCCTGCATGCGCTCGCAATCAGCCTCGGGTTTCAGCGACAGGAAGTCCTTTTCCAGCTTGCGCGCATGGTTGCGCGCAATTTCGGCATGGCGCTCCTCATGACGCTTGATGTCGCTCGACAGCGTATCCCAGACGAGGGCGAGGTCGCGATTTGCCTTGCTGCGGTTTTCCAGCGGGGCAAGATCAGCCGGGTGCTGAGCGTGACCTTCCGCTGCTGCCGACGGCACAGCGGTTGCCGTGTTTCACATAAGTTACCGTGCCGCCGAACTTGATCTTGGTGGCACCGGGATGGCGCGAGCCGCTGCTTTTCATCATCGGCCCGTTTTCCGACAGCGCCTTGTCCAGATCCTCAGCCGTGCGACCGCCGATCGAGAAATACGTGATGCTCTTGTTCACGACGGTTTCGGCAAAGGCTGTCGAAGAGGGGCTTGCCACGAGACTTGCTATCAGAAGCGCGGCGAATGAAATGCGGCCAGTCGGCATATGTTTACAGGTCTCGGCAGTTGAACTTCCTAAGAGCTTGGGGCATAGCCAGCCGGAGCGCAACAGCAAATAGGCAACAGCCTCCGGCAAACCGGAAAAGCCATTGCATTTCGGGTATTTGCGGTGACCTGATTCTGTTTACGTCCTCGTGTCGTCAAACGCATGCCGGCTGACGGCAAAGATGCAAGAAAGGCAGTGAAACCATCATGATCGATCCTTTCCAGCCCTTCGAATGGGCGTTGGCTCACGGCCGGACGCTGACGCTTGGTCCCAGGGGAGTGTTGATGGCAATCATCAACGTGACGCCGGATTCGTTTTCAGACGGCGGCAGCTACACTGAAACGGAAGCTGCGGTATCGCAGGCACTGCGCTGTGTCGAAAACGGCGCCGAAATCCTCGATATCGGCAGTGAATCGACCCGTCCGGGTGCTGCTGTAGTAACGGCCGCGCAGGAACAGGACCGTGTGCTTCCGGTGATATCAGCGCTCGCCAGCCGGACCGATGCGATCATTTCGGTGGATACATACCGGGCCGAGACCGCAAGCCTCGCAGTCGCTGCGGGCGCCCATGTCATCAATGACGTGCACGGGCTGCAGCGCGAGCCTGATCTGGCCAGTATCGCGGCGGTGACCGGGGCAGGCCTGTGCATCATGCATACCGGCCGCGACCGTGAAAAGCTCGCCGATGTCGTGCATGATCAATATCATTTCCTTGAGCGGTCTCTGGAGATCGCCGCCGCAGCCGGCGTCGAGCGCCAGCGGATCGTTCTCGATCCGGGCTTCGGTTTTGCCAAGGATGCCGACGAGAACCTCGCACTGATGGCCCGGTTTGACGAGTTGTCCGGTTTCGGGCTGCCGCTTTTGGCCGGGACATCATGGCCTTTCTCGGCGCCATCACTGGTCGTGAGGCGCCGGAGAGGGACGCCGCCACGGCCGCAACGACGGCGTTGCTCAGAATGGCGGGTGCTGCGGTTTTCCGGGTACACGATGTCGCAATCAACAGGGATGCGCTTCTGGTGGCGGATGCTATGCTGGCCGCAAAAGAAATATGACGGGACGGCCTGGGAAGGAAAATCGACCATGAAAGCGATCTACACGATCACCCTGAAGAACTGCGCCTTCTTTGTGCGCCACGGCGTTCACGACGAGGAGGAGTTCCTGGGGCAGCGGTTCTTCGTCGATGCGGAGCTGGACGTCGAGCAGGGGACGGCTCTGGTCGACGATTCTATCAATGATACAGTGCATTACGGCATTGCCTTCACCGAGATCGAGAAGATCATCACCGGACGGCGGCGTTACCTGATCGAGGCCTTGGCGCTGGAGGTGGCAACCACGCTCTGTTCGGTTTTCCCGCAGATACGCCGGGCGAAAGTATCGATCCGCAAGCCGAATGCACCTGTTCCCGGTGTGCTCGACTATGTCGAAGTGACGGTCGAGCATTTTGCCTGACATGGATGGGCATCTGGCGACGCTTGGCCTCGGCGGCAATATCGGCGATCCGGCAGCATCAATGGCGCGCGCTCGTCCTTTTGGATACGCGGGCGGATTGCGCGGTGGTGCACGTCTCAAAACTCTATCGCACGCCGCCCTGGGGTAAAATCGACCAGGCCTGGTTCTTCAATGCCTGCGCTGCGGTGAGGACCACTTTGTCCCCGGACGATCTGCTCGATGCCTGTCTGTCGATCGAACGCCAGATGAAACGGGAGCGGCTGGAACGCTGGGGGCCACGCACGATCGATATCGATGTACTAACCTATGACGACCGCATACAGCACTCGCAGACACTGGAAATACCGCATCCGCGGATGACGGAACGCGGTTTTGTCCTGAAACCACTGGCGGATTTCGCGCCTGATCTTGACGTCGCTGGCCGCACGGTTGCCGATTGGCTGGCGGACGCCGATGTCTCGGGCATCGAAATTGCCGACACGCGAAGCGACTGGTGGCGGCAAATATCGGTAACGCCTTCATCTTGAACGCAAAAGAGCCGGACAAGCCGGCTCTTTGAAGACCCCTGCAGGTAATTCCTACTCGATCGAGCCGACAGCCATGTTGTCGACCTGGCGGTTGAGGCTGACGCCGATCACCGGAACCATCGTGTCCTCGACCTTGACCGAGATGGTGATGTTCAGGGTGGAAGGATCCTGCAGGCGGGCGATCATCGCACCGTTGAGCTTCTTGCGATTGATGCCGACAACGACCTTGTCCTTGGCGACGTTGCCCGACACGATGTCGAGGCCTTTGCCGTTGGCGCCGTCGAGGAACTTGCCGGTGTAGGTCTTGCCTTTCTGTGTGATCAAGGCCGACATCGGCTGCTTGAACACGCCAACGCGGCAGGTGCCGTCCAGCTTGATGCCAGCGGAAGATCCTTCAGCCGGTTCTCCGGTCAGATCGCAGGTAAATTTCGTACCCTTGTATTTTCCGGCGACGATTTCCCCCGGGCCTTTCCATTGGCCGGAAACCTGTTCGAAAAACGCCTTGTCGTCGCCCGAAAAAGCCAGGGGAGGCTGCGCAGGTCAGGGCTGCGAGTGAGGCTGCGGCAACGCCGCGAGCGATCAAAGAAGGGCGCGAGAACATGAACGATCCTTGATGGTCGATGTCAGGAATGTGAGGCTACATTTGCACTTAAATGGTTAATGGAGCGTTTCCCCGTCTCGCTGGATGACGATGAGAAGCGCTCACGAAATGTTTCATCAGGGGATTTCCCGGTCGCTGAAGTCCTTGGTAATCCAGTACTTTCACGGTCGGATCACCATGACGTGTGCGCCGGTGACCGGATGTGCTTTTGAAACCGCTTCCCGGTTTGTTACGTAGTTGCGCATATATAGGGAGGCCCGAGATGACCATCAATGATGATATCGAGTCATGCGCTGCCAAAGAACGATGAGAGCACGGTAATCTATCGCCACCGCATCGCTACGCGCATCACGCATTGGACATGGGCGATTGCGCTGTTCTTCCTGCTTTTGAGTGGCCTGCAGATTTTCAATGCCCATCCGGAGCTCTATATCGGCCATCAATCCGGATTCGAGTTTGAAAACAGTGTCCTCTCCATGCGTGCAATGCAGGCAGCCGACGGGACTGTCGGCGGCTATACCACGGTTCTCGGCCGCAGTTTCGACACGACCGGCGTGTTCGGCATGAGTGGTCCGGCGGACAATCCCTCATATCGCGGCTTCCCGGCATGGGCGACACTGCCGTCCTACCAGGATCTGGCGACTGGGACGTCGTACATTTCTTCTTCGCCTGGTTCTTCGTTGCCGCCTTCCTTGTCTGGTTCGTCGGTAGCCTGATCAGCGGGCATCTCAAGCGCGATATCCTTCCCTCCATGGCCGATATCAAGGCTCTGCCGCGCAGCATCGGCGATCACCTGCGCTTCCGGTTCCATCATGACGGCCGTTACAACGGCCTGCAGAAGGCGGCCTATGCCGGCGTGCTGCTCGTCATCTTTCCGTTGATCATTGCGACCGGCCTGACCATGTCTCCGGGCTTGAATGCGGCCTGGCCGTGGCTGCTCGATATTTTCGGCGGCCGGCAGACGGCGCGCACCATCCACTTCCTCTGTATGGCGGCGCTTGTGGCTTTCTTCCTGATCCACATCTTCATGGTTCTTGCCTGCAGGGCCGCTGAACGAAATGCGCTCGATCATCACCGGCTGGTATCGGACGGATGAGAAGAAGAACGGGGAGCACTCGGCATGAGCCAGTTCATCATCAATCGCCGCAGGTTCCTGACCATCGCCGGCGTTGCTGTCTCCGCCGTTCCGCTTTCTGGCTGCGATGCTTTCGACGGCCTGCTGTCGGGACAAAGCCCTGTGCGTAAATTTCTCGCCTCGGCAAACGGCTTGACCTACCGCGCCCACTGCGCACTGATCGGCGCCGATACGCTGGTGCCGGAGTTTGCCGCCAGCGAAATTCGCCAGGGTCAACGGCCGAACGGCTCGACTGATCCGACCGATGCGGATTATGTGGCGCTGAAAGATAAGGCGTTTGCCAGCTACCGCCTGGCCGTTGGCGGGCTGGTGGAAAAGCCGGTGAGCTTCAGCCTCGATGAGCTGCGCAACATGCCGGCGCGGACACAGATCACCCGGCATGACTGCGTCGAGGGCTGGAGTTGCATCGCCAAATGGACCGGCGTGCCGCTGCACCAAATTCTCGACGAGGCCAAGGTGAAGCCGGAGGCGCGTTTCGTGGTCTTCCACTGCTACGATACGATGAACCTCGGGCTTCAGGGGGCCGTGCCCTATTACAGATCGATCGACCTCGTCGATGCGCGCCATCCGCAGACGATTCTCGCCTATGGCAACAACGACAAGCCGTTGCCGGTGGCCAATGGTGCACCGCTTCGGGTCCGTATCGAACGGCAACTCGGCTACAAAATGGCGAAGTACATCAAGGGCATCGAGCTTGTCTCGACGCTGGCACCGTTCGGCAGCGGCAAGGGTGGCTTCTGGGAAGATCTTGGCTACGAATGGTATGCCGGCATCTAGAGCCCTTCCGGTCAACCCTGAAGGGCTCTAGCCGTCGCCTTCTGGCGTTCTCGCCCTGGATGTTCCGGGTGTCAGGTCGCCAATGAAATCGCCGATGCCGGGGCGTTTCAGCGCCCGGAACGGCATCGGCCGGCACAGGTCCATCGCCGCGATGCCGATACGCGCCGTCATCAGGCCGTTGATGACGCCTTCGCCCAGCCTCGCCGACAGTTTCGAGGCCAGGCCATGGCCAAGCACCTGCTGAATGAGGCTGTCGCCGGCTGCAATCGAGCCGGTGACAGCCAGATGCGCAATGACGTCACGCATCAACCGCAACAGTCCCAATGTGCCCGGCCGTCCGCCATAGAGGTCGGCCATTGCCCGGATCAGTCGCGCCGATTCGTAAATCACGTAACCGAGATCGACCAGCGCGCGGACTGACGGCAGTGACGATCGAAACGCGTTTGGACGCGTTGAGGATCAGGCCCCTGGCTTCCCGATCAAGCGGCGTCAGCAGTTCGCGCTCGGTCAGATCCAGCAGATGAGGGCCGTCGATGATCTCTGTTTCGGTTTCCTTCAGCCGCAGGCGTCCGCGCGCCGTCTGCGGCTTGGCTGCAAGCAGATGGACAAGATGGGCCATGACTTGCCGCGCGGGCTTTGCCGTTTGTGACAGACTGGCGTCGATCGCCTCCTGTTTCAGGGCCTGGACGGCATTCAAGCGCATCAGGCCCGACAGCTCGCGGGCGATGATGACCAGGAAGGCGATCAGACCGATCGCAGCGGTAGCGATGGCGACATAGCCGAGCCAGTCGGCCCGCGCGAAAAGATCGCGCACGAGGCTGTCGATCCAGAGGCCCACCGCCAAGGATACCAGAACGCTCAGGGCGCCGACAGCAAGCTTGGCAAAGGAGAAACGCCGTTTGCGCGGCGCGGCTTCGGGCATGTCCGGCAGAGCGCTCGTGGTTGCCGCGAAAGGATCGTCGGCATCGGCTGTCATGATGATGTTGTCGGCGAAACTGGCCGGCGGACGTTTTGCCGGGGCCTGTCTTTCGGCAGAGGTGGATGGATCGTTGTCGATCGTGAACACAGCGGGCTTTCGCTGCAGGATCTTGGGCGTGTCGCTCATGCCAGCCGGTCTCCGAACAGGAACTGCATGGCCCGGTCGAGCCGGATATGCGGAACCGACAGTTTCAGGCCGCCGCCGGTCTCCTCGATATGTGGTGGCCTGAAGCGCACAAAACTCAGATCGGGTACCAGGCTTTCTTCCGGCCGTGATTCAAGATCCTGAAAAAGTTCATCAGGATTCTTCGGTAAGTCACCGGTAAATATAGCTGTTTTCCGCTCGCCATCGAAGGTCTCGCCGTTGATCGTCTCGCCTGTGATTGGCGTTCCGACGATGACCGGCAGCGTGTGGCCATCGTGCTCGACGGTCGCTTCGCGGGTCGCCCTGACAGAGGCGATGGCCATGACCTCAAGGCCTGCCCCACTCGCGCCGATGCGCTCGACGGCGCGCCGGACAAGGCGCTCGGTGATCAGCTCAAGCCGATCGTGGCTCTCGTGGTGCAGGTGGTCGGCCTTGGTGGCGGCAATCAACACCTTGTCGATCCGCTTGGTGAGAAAAGACGACAGGAAGGAATTGGTTCCGGGCTGGAAGCTGGCCAAGACGTCGGCCAGCGCGTTCTCCAGATCCAGCAGCGATTCCGGCCCGCGGTTGATCGCCTGCAGCGCGTCTATCAGCACGATCTGGCGGTCAAGCCGGGCGAAGTGCTCGCGGAAGAACGGTTTGACCACATAGGTCTTGTAGGCCTCGTAGCGCCGCTCCATCATTGCCCAGAGCGAGCCTTTTGGCGCACGGCCTTCCGGCAGGGTTGGCAGTGGCGAGAAGGTCAGCGCCGGTGAACCTTCAAGATCGCCGGGCATGAGGAACCGGCCGGGCGGCAGCGTCGACAGCGAGCGTTCGTCTGACTTGCAGGCCTGCAGATAGTGGGTGAAGGACTCGGCAAGCCGATGCGCATCCGCCTCGACGGCCGGCGCGGTGAAGTCCAGCGATGAGGCCAGCGACAGCCAGTCCGCCGACAGTTCCGCACGAATGCCGGTCTTTGCACGATCCGCGGTGCGCTCGCTGAAGGTGCGAAAATCCTGGGTGAGCAGCGGCAGGTCGAGCAACCATTCTCCGGGATAATCGACAATGTCGATCGACAGCCTGCCGGGCGAAAAAATCCGGTTCCAGCCACTGGCGCTTTCATAGTCGAGCGTGATGCGCAATTGCGAGATCGCCCGTGTCGAATCCGGCCAAAGCCGGTCGCGCACAAGCGCCGCGATATGGTCTTCATACTGGAAACGCGGAACCGCATCATCCGGTTGTGGCTCCAGCCGGATTTTCGACACCTGCCCGGAGCGAACGGCTTCGAATACCGGCAGCCGGCCGCCGTTCAGGAGATTGTGGACCAGCGATGAGATGAACACGGTCTTGCCTGCGCAGGAAAGGCCGGTGACACTGAGGCGCAAGGTCGGGTTGACGAAACCCGACGCACGGTCGGTCAACGTGTCGAGCGCAAGTCTTGCGTCATCGGTGAAGCGGGTCATGAATGGCGGCAAGATTTCGGGCCTCGGATACGCGTGGGATATGGCTTCTCGGCCATGCATGTCGTTTGCGATATAGTGCGCCGGAGCGGCCGAATAAAGGTTGTGGCAGGCCGTTGGCGGTCTGTGCTCACCGGTTGTGACTGTCTGGATCGAGCCATGCGGTCAATGTCCCCAGTGGCAGAGCGCCGTCGGATGGGCGTGTAGCGAAGTCGATCGTGGCCAGCGCACCCGGTGGATAGCCGGCCGGGATGGCCTCGATTGCCGCCTCTTCGCCGAGGATTTCCTGCAGGATTTCCTCGATTACCGGATTGTGCCCGACCACCATCAGCGCTGAGAGGGTAGGGTCCTGGCAGCTGATGATATCGCGATAGACATTCGCCCCGCCGGCATAGAGCTCGTCGACATAGCGGATATCTAGGCCTTCCGTCATCGCGCGGCGAAGTGCGTCTGCCGTCTGGCGGCAGCGCACTGCAGTGGAGCAGAGTACGAGGTCCGGCCGCAAGCCTTGGTCTGCGGCCATATCAGCGACGATCTCTGCGTCGGCAAAGCCCGTATCATCCAGTGTCCGGTCGAAATCCTTCTGTCCCGGGAGTGTCCAGGCGGCCTTGGCGTGCCGGAGAAGATAAAGGCGAAAAACCGGAGCAGGCGCAGCGGGCATAGGGGCGATATCCTGGAAATGGCATTGCCGCCGGAATGACATATCGATCCGGGCAGCGGCGTCGATCGTTCGGCTCCGTATGCGCTTTGTCCGCCGGGATTGCTGAAAGATCAAGCCACCACGATCTGTTTTTCATAACGGCGCCCACGATTGTGCTGATCTGGTTTCAGGACGACGAAGCGATGGATGAGCGCGGTGCGGTTGGCTCAAATGATGGAGAAAAAGATCTGCCTATTTCTTGGGCGGCGGACAAATCGAAAAAACCGCGCCAGCCCCTTTGCCATACCGGACCTGCAACTTTGGCATTGGATGCTCGATGTTGGCCACAAGACAATTTCATGAAAAATCCAAAATCTGTAATTTTGATGAAATATTAGCCTGTTAGCCTTTCAAGTAAGCAAGGCTTAAAAAACGGTGGGCTGTTTTTCAAAGACTTGAAACGGCGCGTGCATGGGTCTATACACCGCCGCACATGAGATGTTCTTCAGGAGAATCGCGTTGAGTGAGAAGATCGATCTTAGTTCCTTTGTCTTGTCTGAGACCGAGGAATTCATGAATACCAATCAGCGTGCATATTTTAGAGCAAAGCTGAACGCTTGGAAAAATGATATCCTCCGTGAGGCGCGCGAAACGCTCGGGCACCTCGCCGAGGAAAGTGCAAACCACCCTGATCTTGCAGACAGAGCATCGTCGGAAACTGACCGGGCCATTGAGCTTCGGGCACGGGACCGGCAGCGCAAGCTGATCTCCAAGATCGATGCGGCCCTGCAGAGAATTGACGAGGGGACGTACGGTTACTGCGAGGAAACCGGCGAGCCGATCGGCCTGAAGCGTCTCGACGCAAGGCCGATTGCCACCTTGTCGATCGAGGCGCAGGAGCGCCACGAGCGCCGGGAAAAAGTCTACCACGACGAGTAATCGTTTCAGGTTCAAACATAAAAAACGGCGCGAGATGATCGCGCCGTTTTTGTTTCTATAGCTGGTTCTACATAACCTGCCGTTTTGGCCGGCTTAATTTTTCCGGTTGACGGCAATCTCGTTCAGCATGCGGTTCATCTCGTCTTCGAGCGTCGGCTCGGTGCGGTTGCCTTGCGCTTGTCCGAGTCTTGGCTCCTGTCGTGCGGCAGGGGTAGGCGAGGCGGCATTTGTCCGCGTGTCGCCATCGACACGAACGTCGTCTGCCGTCAGCCTGCCAAGATCGCCGGTGATCTGGGCGTCGAGAATACGTTCGAATTCAAGGGCAGAGGTGTCTTTCTGGTTCTCTATGGCCGGTGTTTGCACGGCAGTTGCGACTGGTGCTGCCTGAACAGGGCGCTGGACTGCAACGGGCTGATTGGCTGCGAGAACGCGCGATCGCGCCGCATCCAATATATCCTCCGGCGATCTTGCCGTTTCAAGTGAGCCGGACGGTGCTGCCGCAGAGGCGGCGGGCTGAGGACGCGGCTGGACCGGAATCTGGCGTTCGGGGGCTGTCTGGCGCGCGGCGATCATGGCGTCCGGCTGCGGTCTGACCTGTGCGGCCCGCGTCAGTGGCGTGGAGGCATCGGAGCCTTCGCCATAGAGAACCTGGCCCATGGCGGAAACCGGTGCTGCCTTCGTTTCAGGCTGGGGTGCTGCACGGCGTTCGGCGGCTGGACGCGCGACAACGGTTTCCGGCATCGTGGCTGTAACAGTCGCCTGCGGCACGGGCAGGCTTTGCGATGCAATCCGGCTCTCGATAACGACGTCCGTTGGTCCACCGATCATGATCAGGTGCTCGACATCGTCGCGGCGCACCAGGACCAGCCGTCTGCGCGTATCGATCGCTGCCGCATCAAGCACGGCAAGCCGCGGCTGGCGGTTTTTGCCGCCGCGGATGAAGGGCGAGGACGGTCTGTTGCAGAATGAACCAGAGCACGGCCACAAGGGCCAGCAAGCCGAGAGCCACAGCGCCTGCGGCAATGATGAAACGGCTACCGTTGTTGCCAACGATATCTTCGATCATGTGCTGTACTCCTTTGTGAACGCGTATCTTGTGCCTATTTGACGGCTTTTTCAGGCTGATACAAGCCGTGATGGATATTGTCCAAGTCTGATTGTCCTAGCGCCAATCTAGCGCTGTTTCCACCATCGGCGAGGCCTTGCGGGACATTCTCTGTGAATTCATAGCAATGGCGCTCAAACAGATGCTTTCTGCTCTTCCCTGCGGCTGTTAAAGATGATTCTTGCTTGGTGTTTCGCGGTCCGCCGGCTCGGGTTGTAGATCTGCCCCGGCTTCCGTTGAGCGCAGCATAGCGACCAAACCCCGCGTTCATTCCAGGCGCGCATGGCACGGTTGAAAAACGAGGGCCTTATGACGAAATTGCGGCAGGCAGGTGACTATCACATGCCGATTGTAGACCGTGGAACCCGGCCCGGCACGGTGCTGCGGATCATTCTGCTCGCCATTGTCCTGACTGCTTCGGCTGTCGCTTTCGTCGTCTTCAAAAACCAGCTCGAAAACCAGATAGTGCTCGGTATTCTCGGCGTGCTGGCCATGGTCGGCATTTTCTTCCTGGTCTCGTCGGTCATTGGTTTCATTGAAGTGATGCTGCAGTCGTGGCCCGATGAACTTGCCCTGTGCGTTCCTCGACGGCCATCAGGATGGCACGCTGGTGACTGACCGCAAGGGCCGGATCATCTATGCCAACGCTGCCTATGGTGCGCTGACCGGCGCCACCAAGGCGACCGAAATCCAGTCGCTCGGAAACCATCCTGTCACGCAACCGCGAAGCCACCGAGGCGATCTACCGGCTGACCAATGGCCTGCATGAAGGCAAGGCCGGGCATGAGGAATTCCGCCTTTTGAAGCCGCTGCGATTGAGTGGCGGCTCGGCCGGCTCCGGCGCACACTGGTTTCGTCTGAAGGCGCGTGTCCTGCCGCTTGAGGACGGCGAGCGCAACCCGCTCTATATCTGGCAGATTTCCGACATCACCTCCGAGCGCGACGATCAGGAGCGCTTCTTCAAGGAATTGCAGAACGCGATCGACTATCTCGATCATGCTCCCTGCCGGCTTCTTCTCGGCCGGCAAGAAGGGCGAGATTTTCTATGTCAACGCGACACTGGCCGACTGGCTTGGATTGGATCCGACCAAGTTCCAGCCGGGATCAATGACGATCGCCGATCTCGTGGCAGGCGAGGGGTTGGCGCTGGTCCAGTCGGTGCAGGCCGAACCCGGTCTGAAAAAGACCAAGACGCTCGATCTCGATCTGCGCAAGGCCAATGGCCAGAGTTTTGCCGTGCGCATGGTGCACCGGGTTTCCTCGGCCCGCGATGGTGCCCCCGGCGAAAGCCGCACGATTGTTCTTGCCCGGTCCAACGACGACGAAAGCGACCAGTCGGCATCGATCGCCGCGATGCGCTTTACCCGCTTCTTCAACAATACGCCGATGGCGATCGCTTCCGTCGATGGTGACGGCCGGATTCTGAGAACCAACGCGCCGTTCCTCAAATTGTTTTCCGCCGTCGTTTCGCAAGATGACATGGAGCATGGCGCGCTGCTGGAGGCCTTCGTTCACGACACCGACCGGACGCGACTGCGCGATGCGCTGGATGCCGCCAAGGACCGGCAGGGCGACATCGCACCGATCGATTCATTGCACCCGACCGACGAAGCGCGGCATTTCCGCTTCTATGTGAACGCGGTCATCGATCAGAGCGATCAGGCGCCGGAAGAGGCGGCGATCGTCTATCGGTCGAGATCACCGAGCAGAAAGCGCTCGAAACCCAGATGGCGCAGACGCAGAAGATGAATGCGGTCGGCACCCTGGCGGGCGGTATCGCCCACGACTTCAACAACGTGCTGACTGCGATCCTTTTGTCCTCCGACCACCTGCTTTTGTCTGCCCGGCCGTCGGATGCGAGTTTTGCCGATCTGATGGAGATCAAGCGCAACGCCAACCGTGCGGCCGTGCTCGTGCGTCAGCTTCTCGCCTTTTCGCGCAAGCAGACGATGCGCCCAACCGTGTTGTCGATGACTGATGTCGTCGGCGACCTGCGCATGCTGGTTGACCGCATGACCGGAACCAACGTTAAGCTTGAAGTCGATTACGGCCGAGATCTCTGGCCGGTACGCACCGATCTTGGCCAGTTCGAGCAGGTCGTTCTCAATCTCGCCGTCAACGCCCGCGACGCCATGCCGAATGGCGGCATCATCACGTTGCGCACGCGCAACCTGCCGTCATCCGAAGTGGCGGCGCTGAACTGCCGCGAACTCCCCGAAGACGACTATGTCATGGTCGAGGTCTCCGACCAGGGCACCGGCATTCCGCCTGAGATTCTCGACAAGATTTTCGAACCGTTCTTCACCACCAAGGAAGTCGGCAAGGGCACCGGGCTCGGGCTGTCGATGGTCTATGGCATCATCAAGCAGTCCGGCGGCTACATCTACCCCAGAATCCGAAGTCGGCAAGGGAACGACGTTTCGTATCCTCCTGCCGCGCTACATCGAAGAAGCGCCATTGCCGGGCGAGGCAGGCGAGGCTCAAGCTGCGGCTGCGCTCGCAGCAAAAGCCCCAGCCAAGCCGGAACCGACGGACCTGACGGGAAACTCGGCTGTCGTTCTTCTGGTGGAAGACGAAGAGGCTGTGCGCCGCGGCGGTAAGCGCATGCTGGAAACCCGCGGCTACACGGTGCACGAGGCCGGTTCCGGCGTCGAAGCACTGGAAGTCATGGCGGAACTGAACGGCGCCGTCGATATCGTCGTTTCCGACGTTGTCATGCCGGAAATGGATGGGCCAACCTTGCTCAAGGAAATTCGCAAGAGCTATCCGGACCTGAAATTCATCTTCGTCTCCGGTTATGCCGAGGACGCTTTTGCCAGAAACCTGCCGGCCGACGCGAAATTCGGCTTCCTGCCCAAGCCCTTCTCGTTAAAGCAACTGGCCGTTGCTGTGTGGGAAATGCTCGACAGCTGATCGGGAATCGCTGACCATCAGCAGGATGTCTGGATCCGCAGCTTTCGGCTGTCCTAAAAGGCCTGTTTCTGAGATTGCATCTACGGATGTCACGCGCTGCGCTCACGGCTTGAAGGTCTTCCAGCCTTTAGCCCAGGCGCAACGTCCCATCCTCTGATTTTGCGAGCATTCGAATGAGTTCAAAGCTAAGGGTTGCAGTTCTCTTTGGCGGCCGTTCTGCCGAGCACGATGTCTCGGTGCTGTCCGCGCGCAATGTGTTCAAGGCGCTTGACGCAGAAAAATATGATGTCGTTCCCATTCTGATCGACCGTCAGGGAAAATGGCTCCTCCATGAGCTATTCGATAGAGCCTTGCCCGACCTGCTACCCACAGTGAATGCGCAAGTCTGCCTTTTGCCTGGCGGCCGTGGCCGCCTTCTCATTGTTCCGGAAGACGGGCGTATCCGCGAACTGCCGCCGATCGATATTGTGTTTCCGGTTTTGCATGGGCCGCATGGTGAAGATGGCTCGGTTCAGGGACTTGCAGAGGTTGCGATGGTGCCGTTTGCCGGATGCGGAATTCTCGGCTCGGCCACCGCGATCGACAAGGATGTGGCAAAGCGCTTGCTGAACGAATCCGGATTGCCGGTGGCACGCTCATTGACGTTTCATCAGGGCGACACTCCCTCTTTCGATGATGTGTCCGCAACACTCGGCTTGCCGGTTTTCGTGAAGCCCGCCCGGCAGGGCTCATCGGTTGGCGTCAGCAAGGCTCAAACGGCGGACGAGTTTCGAGCTGCACTCGTGGAAGGCTTCCGCCACGATCAGAAAATCCTCGTCGAGGAGTTCATTCAGGGGCGCGAGATCGAATGCAGCATTCTCGAACAGGCCGATGGCACATCGGTGGCCTCGCTTCCCGGCGAGATCATTCCCGCCGGCAGCCACGGTTTTTACAGCTATGATGCCAAATATATCGACCCGGATGGCGCCATTCTCAGCATTCCAGCTCAACTGCCTGATGAAATTGCGCAAAAGCTCAGATCAATGGCGCAAAGCGCTTTCAGGGCGCTGGGATGTGACGGCATGGCCCGTATCGACTTCTTCGTGCGGCCAGACATGAGTGCCGTTGTCAACGAGGTGAACACGATCCCCGGATTCACTGATATCAGCATGTATGCGAAAGCTTTGGCGGCGAGCGGAATTGCCTATGCCGAAATCATCGACCTGTTGATCGAGCATGGGCTGGCGCGAGCAGGGCGCCAGACCTGACATTGCAGGGGGCTGGCAGCCAGCCCCCGTTTTTACTTTAGTTTTTTGAATTCAGACCAGTGCGACGGCAATTTCGGCCGCGAGCCGGGCGTTGTTCTCGACCAGCGCGATATTGGTCTCAAGGCTGCGGCCGTCCGTCAGGCCAAAGATGCTGTCGAGCAGATAGGGCGTGACTTTCTTGCCGGAAATCTCGTCGCGTTCGGCATTGTCGAGCGCCCGGGTGATGTAGATTTCCATCTCGTCACGCGGGATTTCGCTGGCCTCCGGAACCGGATTGGCAATCAGCATGCCGCCGTCGACGCCGAGCAGGTCGCGCATCTTCTGGAAATTGGCGATCGCGGCAGGGCTATTGAGCATCAACGGGCTCTTCAGGCCGCTATCAGCGCGACCAGAAGGCCGGGAAGATGTCGCTATCATAGGTGACGACCGGAACGCCGCGTGTTTCCAGAACTTCCAGGGTCTTTGGAATGTCGAGAATGGCTTTTGCGCCGGCGCAGACGACGATGACGCCAGTGCGCGCCAGTTCGTCGAGGTCGGCGGAGATGTCAAAGCTCTCCTCCGCCTTGCGATGCACGCCGCCGATGCCGCCGGTGGCAAACACGCGGATGCCGGCGCGCTGCGGCGATCATGGTGGCAGCAACTGTGGTGGCGCCGGTGCGGCGCTCGGCAATCGCAAAAGCGAGATCGGCGCGCGACAGTTTCATCGCGCCTTCAGTCTGTGCCAGTGTTTCCAGTTGGGCATCTTCCAGCCCAATATGCAGGACTCCGTCGATGACAGCGATCGTTGCCGGTACGGCGCCTTCCTCGCGGATGATCGCCTCCACGCTGCGGGCCATATTGAGATTGCCGGGGAAGGGCATGCCATGGGTGATGATGGTGGATTCCAATGCCACGATCGGGGCGCCGCGCGCCTTGGCAGCCGCAACTTCGCTGGAATATTCCATCGGCAGAAGGGGGGAGAATGGCTTGGTCATCCTTGGATCCTTTTGGTTTTTTAAGGCGCGTTCATGACAGGATTTCGGCCGGCGGCACAAGTCGAATTGCTTCTTCGAGCATCTGCCGCGACATTTTTTCCGATACGGCAAGCGGCGAACGGACGGTGATGCCGGCAGCGGCGACGCCGGAGCGAAGGCATATGTCGAGCGGTTCGCCCTCTACAAATGCCGACAGGAACCCGGCGGCAAGTGAATCGCCAGCCCCCGTGACGTCGGCAAGCGCGTCGAGTTGTGGCGGGGCCACCGTAATCGTTCGCCCCTGCTGAAATGCAATCGCCGGCTTGCCGCCACGCGTAATGACGCCGCCGGACAAACCGGTCGCCTGCAGCAGAACAGGCCATTCCGCCGCCGCTGCGCTGTCGCGGCCTGTCAGTGCGCCTTCCGCTTCGTTCATGAACAGAAAGTTGAGCCCGGACAGGCATTTTACAAGACGCGCGACTTTTGCCGGAGAAATGGCGATGGCGGCGATCGGCTTTGATTCATCCAGCGCGCGGGCAACCAGAGCGGCCAGCGTCTCCTCAGGCAGGTTGGCATCGGTGACGATGAGGTCACTCTGCGAAATGACGTCGCGCATGGCCCTTTGCTGCAGTCGTCGTGGTGAAAACAGCCGGTAGAGGTCCATGTCGGCAAGCGCGATCACAAGATTCCCGTCGTTTTCAAGGATCGCCGTATAACTCGGCGTCTTGCGGTCGAGGAAGATGAAGGGGCAGTCGATCACACCTGCCTCGCTCGCTGCCTGGGCGACGGTTTCGCCAACGGCATCGCCGCCGCGCGGGCTGATCATCCGAACGTCAAGCCCCAGCCGTGCCAGATTGCGGGCCGCGTTGAACCCGCCGCCGCCGGCCTCTTCGAACCAGCTGCCAGGATTGCTCGATCCCGGCACGGTGGTGCCGAAGATGCGTGCCCGGCGATCGATATGCGCACCGCCAAAGATGGAAACTTTTCTGCCTGTCATGCGTTTTCCTGTGTGTCGATCCCGGGCGATTCTGCTGCGCTGTTGTGATGATCCGCTTTTTGTTTCAGTCATTTCCACCAATTGTGAAATCCGTGGAACAAGGAAAGAACACTCAACTGTTTATGTTGATAATTCAAATCCATAGATAGTTCTTGCAAAATGAGAACAAAAAGAGTACACAGCTTTCATCGGCGGCTTCATTGCCTCAGCAGCTTCCATAACCTAAAGGTGGATCACATGGCACAAAACTCTTTGCGGCTTGTAGAGGACAAATCGGTGGATAAAAGCAAGGCACTTGAAGCGGCACTCTCCCAGATCGAACGTTCGTTCGGCAAGGGATCGATCATGAAGCTCGGTGGAAAAGACAGCATTGTCGAAATCGAAACCGTTTCGACGGGGTCGTTGAGCCTGGATATCGCGCTCGGCATCGGTGGACTGCCCAAGGGGCGCGTCATCGAGATTTATGGACCGGAAAGCTCGGGCAAGACGACACTGGCGCTGCAGACGATCGCCGAAGCCCAGAAGAAGGGCGGCATCTGCGCCTTCGTCGATGCGGAACATGCTTTGGATCCGGTCTATGCCCGCAAGCTCGGCGTCGATCTCGAAAATCTTTTGATCTCGCAGCCGGATACCGGCGAACAAGCTCTGGAAATCACCGATACGCTGGTGCGCTCCGGCGCCATCGACGTTCTCGTTATCGATCCGGTCGCAGCGCTGGTGCCGCGCGCGGAAATCGAAGGCGAAATGGGCGATAGCCTTCCCGGCCTTCAGGCGCGCCTGATGAGCCAGGCGTTGCGCAAGCTGACCGCTTCGATCTCCAAGTCGAACTGCATGGTCATCTTCATCAACCAGATCTGCATGAAGATCGGTGTCATGTTCGGTTCGCCAGAAACAACGACAGGCGGCAACGCCCTGAAATTCTATGCGTCCGTGCGCCTCGACATCCGCCGCATCGGTGCCGTCAAGGAACGCGAAGAAGTGATCGGCAACCAGACACGCGTGAAGGTCGTCAAGAACAAGATGGCGCCCCCCTTCAAGCAGGTCGAATTCGACATCATGTATGGCGAAGGCGTGTCCAAGACCGGCGAATTGGTCGATCTCGGCGTCAAGGCCGGCATTGTCGAGAAATCCGGTGCCTGGTTCTCCTATAATAGCCAGCGCCTCGGCCAGGGCCGCGAGAATGCCAAGTCGTTCCTGCGTGACAATCCCGATACGGCCAGGGAAATCGAACTGTCGCTGCGCCAGAATGCCGGCCTGATTGCAGAAAAGTTCCTGGAAAACGGTGGCCCGGAAGCCCAGGATGACGACGACGATGCTGCACTGGCATAAGATCGTCTGATTTTCGATCTGATGTTTGCCGGCCGCTCCTTCCAGGGCGGCCGGTTTTCTTTGCCGTCTGGACAGGGATTGGCCCGGACGATAAAAGCCTGTGTTCCAAATGGGCGGGAGAGGATCGGCGGATATCCGGTGATCCACGATTTTCAAAAGTTTTCCGGTTCGCGGTTCGGCCTGGCAGGTCGCGGACGGTCCGATGCAAGAGATAAGGGCGCAATATGAGCGGCGTGAATGAAATCCGGTCGACGTTCCTCGACTACTTCAAGAAGAACGGCCATGAGGTTGTATCGTCGAGCCCGCTGGTTCCGCGCAACGACCCGACCCTGATGTTCACCAATGCCGGCATGGTGCAGTTCAAAAACGTCTTTACCGGCCTGGAGCAGCGTCCCTATTCGACGGCTGCGTCCGCGCAGAAATGCGTGCGCCGGCGGCAAGCACAACGACCTCGACAATGTCGGCTACACCGCGCGTCACCACACGTTCTTCGAGATGCTCGGCAATTTTTCCTTCGGCGATTATTTCAAGGAACGGGCGATCGAGCTTGCCTGGAACCTGATCACCAAGGATTTCGGTATCGACGCCAAGCGCCTTCTGGTGACGGTCTATCACACAGACGACGAGGCCTTCGACCTGTGGAAGAAGATCGCCGGCCTTTCCGACGACCGGATCATCCGCATCCCGACGAGCGACAACTTCTGGGCCATGGGCGATACCGGCCCGTGCGGTCCGTGCTCGGAAATTTTTACGATCACGGCGATCACATCTGGGGTGGGCCTCCCGGCTCGAAGGATGAAGACGGCGACCGGTTTATCGAAATCTGGAACCTCGTCTTCATGCAGTACGAGCAGGTGACGAAGGAAGAGCGCGTCGACCTGCCGCGCCCGTCGATCGATACCGGCATGGGCCTCGAGCGCGTCGCAGCTTTGCTGCAGGGCAAGCATGACAACTACGATATCGATCTGTTCCGCGCGCTGATAGCGGCCTCTGAAGAGGCAACCGGCGTCAAGGCCGAAGGCGACCGCCGTGCCAGCCACCGTGTCATCGCCGACCATCTGCGTGCTTCCGCGTTTCTGATCGCCGACGGTGTTCTGCCGTCGAACGAAGGCCGTGGCTATGTGCTGCGCCGTATCATGCGCCGCGCCATGCGCCACGCCCAGCTGCTTGGCGCCCGTGACCCGCTGATGTGGAGGCTGCTGCCGGCGCTCATCGGCCAGATGGGCCGTGCCTATCCGGAGCTCATCCGTGCGGAATCGCTGATTTCGGAAACCCTGAAGCTGGAAGAGACCCGTTTCCGCAAGACGCTGGAACGCGGCCTTGGGCTGTTGTCGGACGCAACGACGGATCTCGTCGAGGGCGACCAGCTGAACGGCGACACCGCCTTCAAGCTTTACGATACGTTCGGTTTCCCGCTCGATCTGACACAGGACGCCTTGCGCGCCCGCGGCATCGGCGTCGATACCGAGGCGTTCACCGCAGCCATGCAGCGGCAGAAGGCCGAGGCCCGCGCGTCCTGGTCCGGCTCCGGCGACAAGGCGACGGAAACCATCTGGTACGAGCTGAAGGAAAAGCTCGGTGCAACCGAATTCCTCGGTTACGACACCGAGACGGCCGAAGGTGTGGTTCAAGCTATCGTTGCCGATGGCAAGGCGATCGAAACCGCCTCGAAGGGCGACACGGTGCAGCTGGTGCTCAACCAGACGCCGTTTTACGGCGAGTCCGGCGGCCAGATGGGCGACACGGGCATCATCTCGACCGATCATGCCAAGCTGACGGTGACCGACGTGCAGAAGCGCGGCGAGGGCCTATTCGTCCATTCCTGTGTCGTTGACGAAGGCACCGTCAAGGTCGGAGACGCTGCGGCGCTCAACGTCGATCACGCCCGCCGCTCGCGCCTGCGCGCCAATCACTCGGCGACCCATCTTTTGCATGAGGCTCTGCGCGAAGTGCTCGGTACCCATGTGGCGCAGAAGGGCTCGCTGGTCGCGCCTGAGCGCCTGCGTTTCGACGTTTCGCACCCCAAGCCCATGTCGGCCGAAGAGCTGAAGATCGTTGAGGACATGGCCAATGAGATCATCGTGCAGAACAGCCCGGTGACGACGCGGCTGATGAGTGTCGATGACGCGATTGCCGAGGGTGCTATGGCGCTGTTCGGCGAAAAATACGGCGATGAAGTGCGCGTCGTTTCGATGGGGCAGGGCATCCATGGCGCCAAGGCCAACCGTCCCTACTCCGTCGAACTGTGCGGCGGCACCCATGTTGGCGCCACCGGCGAGATCGGTTTGGTTCGCATCGTCGGCGAAAGCGCCGTCGGTGCTGGCGTTCGCCGCCTTGAAGCGCTGACCGGCGTATCGGCGCTTGCCTATCTCAACGAGCAGGACGAGCGGGTCAAGACGCTCGCCACGACCCTGAAGGTTCAGCCGGCCGACGTATTGACCCGCGTCGAGGCGCTGATGGACGAGCGCCGCAAGCTGGAGCGCGAACTGAACGAGGCCAAGAAGAAGCTGGCGCTCGGCGGCGGCGATGCCGGTGGTTCTGCCGATCAGGTCCAGGACATTGGCGGCGTGAAATTCCTCGGCAAGGTGGTCACCGGCGTCGAGCCGAAGGACCTGAAGAGCCTTGCGGATGACGGCAAGACGAGCCTTGGCTCCGGCGTCGTCACCTTCGTTGGCGTGTCCGAAGATGGCAAGGCGAGCGCCGTTGTCGCCGTGACTGACGACCTGACGTCGCGGTTCAGCGCTGTCGATCTGGTCCGTATCGCCTCTGCCGCTCTCGGCGGCAAGGGCGGTGGCGGCCGTGCCGACATGGCCCAGGCCGGCGGCCCGGATGGTGCGAAAGCCACAGAGGCGATTGAAGCCGTCGGCGCAGGCGCTGGCCGGATAATCCGCTTCCGATTGATGGCTTATCATTGAAAACCGGGCTGAAAGGTCCGGTTTTTCTTTGGCCAATTCTTTTTTCCCGTGTTCAAATCAGCTGGCGCCAACTCCGCAGGATTTGTCAAATCCGGCTGTGGTTCTGTCCGGTTGTTCGGCTTGCATGAGGACGACATGAGGGAAGACAGCATCTGGGCGGTATACGAGCAGCGTCTGCGGCTGTATCGGCCTATATCCACGATCACCTGGACGAGGAGCTCGATCTTGATCGGCTCTCCGATATCGCCTGCCTGTCGCCGCATCACTGGCACCGGATTTACCGGGCGGTGCACGGCGAGACGCTGGCGGCGACCGTCAAGCGGCTGAGGCTGCACCGGGCGGCGGGTGATCTGGTACGCACCAATCTTTCTGTCGAGGAAATCGCAAGACGGACCGGCTACCCCAATCTCCAATCCTTCACCAGGATCTTCAAATCGGTGTTCGGCATGCCGCCGGCCCGATATCGGAGAGAGGGCAGCCATACGGTCTTTCAATCGACAAACGGCAAAGGATTTGGCGACATGTATCCTGTTACGACGAAGACAATTTCCCCGCGCGAGCTGGTCGGGGTCAGCCATACCGGCTCCTATATGGGAATAGGCCGGGCTTTCGAAACGCTGGGCGGCACGCTGCAGGCGCGCCAGCTCTACAGGCCGGAGATGAAGATGGTCGGCCTCTATCTGGATGATCCGGATCTGGTGGCGGAGGACAAACTGCGCTCGCTTGCCTGCGTGACCGAAGGCGAGCATGTCCCGGCGGAAGCGCCGCTGGTACACCGGCGTCTCGATGGCGGCGAATACGCGGTTCTGCGCCACAAGGGGCCTTATGCCGATATGCACAAGGCCTATCAATGGCTCTATGGCGAATGGCTGCCGAAGTCCGGTCGTGAAGTGCGCGATACGGCGATGTTCGAGGAATATATCAACAACCCGCGCTGAGGCCGCTCCAACGGAGCTGCTGACTGACATTTATCTGCCGCTGAAATAGACGGTGAGGAGGATCCGGCATGGCAAAAGCAATGCCGGATATCCTATTTTTATGAGCTGGCTAAGAAAATCTCTGCTAATTGGCCGTAGAGTCACCTTTCGAGGACGCCCCAATGGGCCAAACCCTCCAGCACGCCATCGGCGATAAGGCCTCTAGCGCTGTAAATCTCTGGCCGGTCTTCGGCGATGGCCTTTAGTTCTGCCAGGGCATTGCCGACGACGATGCCACGCACGCCCGGAAGGTCGAACATGCTGCTATCGTTGTTGGTATCGCCGGCGACCACGACATCGTCGTGCGACAGGCCGAGCTGACGGCACAGCCAGGAGAGGGCGGCGCCCTTGTCGACGCCATCGGGCAGGATGTCGAGATCCCGGCTGCTGGAATAGACAAAATGGGCGGCGATCCCGGCGGTTGCCAGCCTCTCCTCGATATCGGCCAAGGTCGCCGTATCGGCATCGCGCAGATACCAGCTGGATTTCTGCACATGCTGATAGACGTCCGGCTGGGCGGCGATACCCGGTATGCCGGCAAGCGCCTTGGCAATTCTCTGCCGGTCGAAACCCTTTCCGATGGAGCGGGAATAGGCAGCGGCATGGGACGGCTCATTGTCGTGCTGGAGCATCGTGCCGACGCCGCCGATATATACATCCGGCCTCGGCAGCGCCGTGGTGGCGATAAATGCCTTCTGGTCCTCGATCAGCCGGCCGCTGTTCAGCACCAGCAGCGGCCGATTGTCCGGGGCAAGGCTTTGCCACGCCTCACAAAACCGCGCCTCCGCCTCCCTGTTTCCTGCGAGCGTACCGTCGATATCGCTGCAGAACAGCCGGACGCGCCTCAATCTCCGTCCGTCCATGGTTCCGCCCATTCGTTGTCATCGATCGCCTGCGGCATCGGCCGTCCCTCGACCACACCGATCAATTGCTGGGCAATGCCGGTCCAGGTGAACAGGCTTCGGGCCTTGTGCGCGCCCATGCGTGACAGGCGGCCATAGAGTCGTTCGTGTTTCAACGGCTTCATCATAGTGATGCCGAGATCATATTTGTCGAAGGGATCGGCAAACAGCGCGTGCCGGCCATAGCTGACGGCGCGGAACAGCCCGCCATGGATGGTGATGATGGTGGGAGTGCCGCTCGCCATGGCTTCGATCGCCGTCATGCCGAAGGGTTCATAGCGGCTCGACAGCACGAATATATCGGCAGCGCGGTAGAAATCGGGCAGATCATCGTCGGCCACGAAGCCGGAAAACACGACCTTGTCGTCGAGCCCCAGCGAGGCGACGCGTTCCTTCAGCTCGGCGAGAATTCCCGCTTCCTGCGGGTCCATGTTTTCACCGCCGACGGCCAGATGAAGCCGTGCCTCCGGCTCACGCTCGACAAGCACGGAAAACCCGTCAATCAAAAGGTCATAGCCCTTGTTGGTGGCAAGCCGTCCCATCGCCATCACCACCTTGCCTTCAAAGCCGAAGCGCTGGCGGGCCATGTCGTGGGTTGCCCTGGACACCGGGAAAAAGCGGTTGTCGTCGTAACCCGGCGGGATCATGTGCACCCGGTCGCGCGGCAGATTGTAGTCGTCGACGAGCATTTCCACCTGAATCGGCGTCGTGGGCGATCACCATGCTGCAGGAGCGGTAGATGATCAGCTCGTGCTTGATGCGCTCGGAGAAATTGAATTCCTTGTCGAACTCTGCCGCCTTGTCGGGATAATCCGTCTCCATCTGGCGCTTCTTCCAGAGACCGAGCGAATGCGGCGTGTGGATATGCGTGACGCCAAGGGCTTCCGACATGCGTTGTCCCACGATTCCGGCATCCCAGTAGTGGCTATTGATCAGCGTGTAGGTGAAATTGTTCTTGCAGAACGAAACGAACGGCGTTTTCGCACCATTCCATCAGGTGCTTGTAGAGATATTCTTTCGGAATGAAATCACTGCCGCCGCAGGGAATGCGGATGACACGGACGCGGTCATCGACCTCGTCGAATTCCGGCTGATCCTCGAAACGCCGCGTGTAGATGTCGACCTGGTGGCCTAGAAGCGCCAGCTTGCGGGCGAGTTCAATGACGTAGACGACCTGACCGCCCGTGTCCGCGGCGCCAAGCGGAGGTTCCGCGGCGACGTAGCCATGCGTTGAAACGAGGGCAATTCGGGGAAGGTGCGAATGGGTCTTTTCAGTGGAAACAGTCATTTATTGAGGTTCACGATCTTTTTGGGAGGTGAAGCATGCAGGGAGCATGCGAGGGTCTCACATCGCGAACGGGCGGGGCGGCAGAAAGTTCCAATAAAAAAACCCGGCACGATGGCCGGGTTTCTGTCTTCACAAAAATGACGTTGCTCAGGCAGCCATGGCCTTCTTCAGGTTCTCGTCGATCTTGTCGAGGAAGCCGGTGGTCGAGAGCCACGGCTGGTCGGGGCCGATCAGCAACGCCAGATCCTTGGTCATGAAGCCGCTCTCGACCGTGTCGACGCAGACCTTTTCCAGCGTGTCGGCGAACTTGGCCAGCTCAGTGTTGTTGTCCAGCTTGGCGCGGTGGGCAAGGCCACGGGTCCAGGCGAAGATCGAGGCGATCGAGTTGGTCGAGGGTTTCCTCGCCCTTCTGGTGCTGGCGGTAGTGACGGGTGACCGTGCCGTGGGCGGCTTCGGCTTCGACCGTCTGGCCATCCGGCGTCATCAGAACCGAGGTCATCAGGCCGAGCGAGCCGAACCCTTGAGCCACGATGTCGGACTGGACGTCGCCGTCATAGTTCTTGCAGGCCCAGACATAACCGCCGGACCATTTCAGCGCCGAAGCAACCATGTCGTCGATCAGGCGGTGTTCGTACCAGATCTTGGCTTCCTTGAATTTGTCGGCAAATTCGGCGTCGAAGACCTGCTGGAAGATATCCTTGAAGCGGCCGTCATAGACCTTGAGGATGGTGTTCTTGGTCGACAGATAGACCGGAACGCCGCGCTGCAGGCCGTAGTTCAGCGATGCGCGGGCGAAATCGGTGATCGATTCGTCGAGGTTGTACATGCCCATGGCAACACCGGCGGCCGGCGCGTCATAGACTTCATGTTCGATTTCCGTACCGTCCTCGCCGACGAACTTCATCGTCAGCTTGCCCTTGCCGGGGAACTTGAAGTCGGTGGCGCGGTACTGGTCGCCAAAAGCGTGACGGCCGACGATGATCGGCTTGGTCCAGCCGGGAACCAGGCGCGGCACGTTCTTGCAGATGATCGGTTCGCGGAAGATGACGCCGCCGAGAATGTTGCGGATCGTGCCGTTCGGCGACTTCCACATCTTCTTCAGGCCGAATTCCTCGACGCGCTGCTCGTCAGGCGTGATGGTGGCGCACTTGACGCCGACGCCGTGCTTCTTGATGGCGTTGGCAGAATCGATCGTCACCTGATCGTTGGTCGCATCGTGGTTTTCCATGCCGAGGTCGTAATATTCCAGATCGATATCCAGATAGGGATGGATCAGCTTTTCCTTGATGAACTGCCAGATGATGCGGGTCATTTCATCGCCGTCGAGCTCGACGACCGGATTGGCGACCTTGATCTTTGTCATGTTGCAAACCTCTGCATGGGGTTGGTTGGAAACGGGATTGCGCCCCTATAGCATCCAGTTCACCACAGGCAAAGGTTTACACGCGCAATTCCGCGTGCGTTTGCGGCCGATTGCAAAACTGCGTTCAGTGGCCCCCGTACGGCGCGCGGAAAATCCGCAGCGCGGGGCTTTGCATAGCCCTGTTCCTCGCGGACAAGGATGCTTTCAGCATCAAGCGAGGCAATCGACGTGTGGCGATCGGTCGGCACGAGGCCTTCGACTTGCAGCGCCAGGTAACGTCCGCAACAGACGCGCAGGAAAGACGTGAAATTTTCCGGCGGATGGCCTTCGCCGAGCGACTCGACGTAGAGCCGGCCGATCAGGCGGCCAACCGACATGCCGTCGCGGTCACCGATATCATCGAGGATGGACCAGAAGAAGCTTTCAAGACGAATGCTTGTCGCGACCCCGTCGATCCGCACCGAGCGGGTCACACTTTGCCAGAGCGCCGGGTCGGCGCCGATGAATAGCCTGCACATCCATTCCCTCCCGGAACTCCAGCGTGAAGTGTTCACCCTTCGGTGTGGTTTGGCAAGTCGGCCGTTAGGCGGCGGAGCGCGTCAACGGCGCGTTGTGGCGGATCTCAGTACCGAGCACCGCGAGGAACTGACCGATCCAGGCGGGGTGGGCAGGCCAGGCGGGGGCCGACACCAGATTGCCGTCGGTAACGGCCTGATCGACCGGGATTTCCGCATAATGGCCGCCTGCAAGCTCGACGTCGAAACGGCAGGCGGGGTAGGCGGAGCATGTCCTGCCCTTCAGCACGCCGGCTGCCGACAGCAGTTGCGCGCCATGGCAGATCGCCGCTACCGGTTTGCCCGCGTCGAAGAAGTGACGCACCATGGCGATGACGCTGGCGTCGAGACGCAGATATTCCGGCGCCCGGCCACCGGGAATGACCAGCGCGTCGTAGCTCTCGGCCTTGGTGTCGGCGAATGTCGCGTTCAGGGTAAAGTTGTGGCCGCGTTTTTCCGAGTAGGTCTGGTCACCCTCGAAATCATGGATGGCCGTGGCGATCTGCTCGCCGGCCGCCTTGCCCGGGCAGACGGCGTGAACGGTGTGGCCGACGGCGAGCAGCGCCTGGAAGGGCACCATCGTCTCGTAGTCCTCGGTAAAATCGCCGCAGATCATCAGAATTTTCTTGCCGCCCATCGTATCCTCCATCGGGTTGCGTACACGATCAGGATGCCACGGCGGATCTCTGGCAAGGTATTAGCCGGTTACTACATTGACGGTCCCTTGAAGATGGTTCGTAAGCCGCATCATTCCGGCCTCGCGTGTCGAAGCGAATTTGATTATGAGCAGACGCAATTCCCTGGCACCGGCGGGCCGGTCGCGCATCTGAAATCAGGAGATGATGGATGAAACGGTTCATGCTTGTTGTTCTTGCCTGCGCGGCCTTTTCCCCGGCGCAGGCGGCCGACCTGGCAGCTCCCGTCAACGAAATCATGCAGGAAGCCGTCCAGGGCTGGGCCGAGGAGGCGCAGCCGGGCGAGGACTATTTCTCCGACGCGCGTCTTGGTCGGATCTACAGCCAGGATTTCGTAAAGGCGTACCACGAGGCGGCAAAATTTCCTGCCTATGACGAAGGCGATTCGCCCTTCGATTATGATGTCATCGTCAGCGGTCAGGACAGTTGCACGATCAAGGACCTGTCCGTCACTGCTGGTCCGGAGGCGGATGGCAAAAGCGACGTGAAGGTCACTTTCGACAATACCCATTGTTTCGGCGAACGCGCCGCCGACTGGAAACCGAGCGAACTGCATTTCATGCTGATCGAGGAAGGCGGCAAAGCCGTCATCGACGACATCGTCCGTACGGGTGAATCGGGCTCGCTCAAGGGTGAATTGCAGGCGATTGCCAGCCAGGGTGCCAGCAATCCACAATAGGCCGTTGCAGGCCGCGGCTTTCAAAGTCCCTGCATCTGTGCGAGGAAGCGCCGAAACCCAAACGCTAAAACAGAGACGAAAGCACCGGAATGGCAGGAACGAACAGCGAGCGCGTACTTCTGACTGAAGGGCCAGCGATCATTCTGGTGCATCCGCAGCTTGGCGAGAACATCGGCATGGTGGCGCGCGCCATGGCCAATTTCGGTCTTTCCGAATTGCGGCTGGTTAGCCCGCGCGATGGCTGGCCGAGCGAAAAGGCGCGGTCCGCGGCAAGCCGTGCCGATCACGTCATCGATGCGGCCAAGGTCTATGAGACCGTGCCGGAAGCGATCGCCGACCTGAATTTCGTCTATGCGACGACCGCGCGCGATCGCTATGGCTACAAGCCGGTGCGCTCGCCACTGGTGGCGGCCGAAACGCTGCGCAACCGCTTCAACATGGGCGAAGCGACCGGCATCCTGTTCGGGCGCGAGCGTACGGGGCTGACCAACGAAGAGGTGGCGCTCGCCGACGAGATCGTCACCTTCCCGGTCAACCCGGCCTTTGCTTCGCTGAACCTGGCGCAGGCGGTTCTCCTGATGTCCTACGAGTGGCTGAAGACATCCATGGAATCCCGAGAGGAAACCTCCTTTCAGGCCCTGTCGCAGAACCCGGCGACCAAGGACCAGTTGCAGGGGTTGTTCGATCATGTCGAGGAGGCACTGGAGGCGCGCGGCTACTTCCGGCCGGTCGCCAAAAAGCCGAAATTGGTCGACAATTTGCGCGCAGTCCTGACCCGCCCCGGCTTTACCCGAATCCGAAATCCGGCTGGTGCGCGGCATCATCTCATCGCTCGATCGTTTCACCCGCGAGGCGCCGCGTGGTGCCGGAGCGCCGGAAAACTCCGCGCGAAAAAGGTTGACGAACCCGGTGACGACAGTTGAGCTGAAGCCCATCCTCGTTTTCGACAGCGGCATCGGCGGGCTGTCCGTGCTGCTGAAGCGCGCGTGCTGATGCCGGAGCGACATTTCATCTATGTCGCCGATGATGCCGGTTTTCCCTATGGCGGCTGGGAAGAGGAAGCGCTAAAGGAGCGTGTCATCTCGCTGTTTGCCAAACTGTTGGCTGAGCACGATCCCGAAATCTGCATCATCGCCTGCAACACCGCCTTTACGCTGGTCGGCGCCGATCTACGCGCGGCTTTCCCGGATATGCGCTTCGTCGGCACTGTGCCGGCGATCAAGCCGGCGGCGGAACGGACGCGCTCGGGCCTCGTCTCGGTGTTGGCGACGCCTGGCACCGTCAAGCGCGCCTATACCCACGATCTCATCCAGTCCTTCGCCACGCAATGCCATGTGCGCCTCGTTGGTTCGGAAAATCTGGCGCGCATGGCCGAAGCCTATATTCGTGGCGAGCCGATCGACGACACAGCGATTCTCTCCGAGATCGAGCAGTGTTTTGTCGAGAAGGATGGCCGGAAGACCGATATCGTCGTGCTTGCCTGCACGCATTATCCGTTCATGGCCAATGTCTTCCGCCGCCTTGCACCCTGGCCGGTGGACTGGCTCGATCCCGCTGAGGCGATTGCCCGGCGGGCACGCAGCCTGGTGCCGCTACCGGATGGTTTTGAGCCTCTAAACGGCATCGATCCGGCGATCTTCACGTCCGGGCACCCGGACTTTACCACGCGCCGACTGCTGCAGGGATTTGGGCTGACGGTGTCGCAGGCCCTCTGACGTGATGCAGATCGTGCCGATCACGACTGACTTTGAGGGATTCGACGCATTGCAGGGACGTAGGCGTTGCCGAGGGGCAGCGCATGCTTGCCCGGTTGCAGGAAAATTGGGATTCAGGCCTGAACCGGTTTGGTCGTCCAGGCGAAATCCTTGTCGGTGCGATTGTTGATGGCGACCTTGCCGGCGTTTGCGGCCGCAATGTCGACCCGTTCGCCTGTAATGCCGTTGCCGGCCGGGTTCGACATCTTTATGTCGCGCCGGCTCATCGAGGCGAGGGGATCGGCAGCCTGCTGGTCCGGTTCATTGCTCGTGACGCGGCCGATTTTTTCCGGTTTTTGAATACTCGGGCGCCGCCCCCAGCGTTCGAATTCTACGAGCGCCTTGGGTTTTCGCCGGTTCTGGAAAACAGCACAGTCACGCACAGGCTTTATTTCTGAAGATCCGCCGTCTTAGCTGTGGGTTTTGGTGCGATTGGCGCGCAGGACAGGCGGTTTGGTGTTAGGGGTCAACGCTTGCGGGTTCGTGGCAGCGCATCCGGCATGGCATTTTGAACGAGGTGGATATGAAAGTCGGCATCGATATGGGGACGGCGTCCGATGGCGCATCCGTTCCGCTCGATATCGAGGAGCTTCTGGCGACGCGTCTTTTGGTGCAGGGTAATTCCGGCTCGGGAAAATCGCATCTTTTGCGCCGTTTGCTGGAACAGTCCGCGCCGTGGGTGCAGCAGTGCATCATCGATCCGGAAGGCGACTTCGTTACGCTCGCCGACAAATTTGGCCATGTGGTGATCGAAGGCGAGCGCACGGAAGCCGAGTTGATCGGTATCGCCAGCCGTATCCGTCAGCATCGGGTCTCCTGCGTTCTTTCGCTGGAGGGCCTGGATATCGAGCAGCAGATGCGCAGCGCCGGCATCTTCCTCAACGCGATGTTCGATGCCGATCGCGACTATTGGTATCCGGTGCTGGTCGTCGTCGATGAAGCGCAGATGTTTGCGCCGTCGGTTGCTGGCGACGTCTCCGAAGAAGCACGAAAAATCTCGCTGGGCGCGATGACCAACCTGATGTGCCGTGGCCGTAAACGCGGTCTGGCCGGCGTCATTGCCACGCAGCGTCTGGCGAAGCTTGCCAAGAACGTCGCCGCCGAAGCCTCCAACTTCCTGATGGGCCGGACGTTCCTCGATATCGACATGGCGCGCGCCGCCAGTCTGCTCGGCATGGATCGGCGCACCGCCGAGATGTTCCACGACCTGAAGCGCGGCTCGTTCGTGGCGCTCGGCCCGGCTCTGTCGCGGCGTCCGCTGCCGGTGACCATCGGTCATGTCGAAACCTCTGCGCGCTCCACCAGCCCGAAACTGACGCCGCTGCCGGAAGCGGTCGCAGATGTCGAAGACCTGATCTTCACGCCGGATCCGGAACGAACTGATCCGGCCGATCATGCGCCGTCCCAGTGCCCAGCCACGCCCGGCTACCGATATCCTCGCCGAGCTTTCCCGGCCGCGTCCGGATCCGATCGGGCTTTCCGAACCGAAGGCGCCGGTGCCGGAAATGCCGGTTCAGGAGCGCGAGGCGTTGCTCGACGGCCTGCTTGCGGAGATTCTCGAACATCCTGATGCGGCGTTCCGAGCCGATGCCGAGCTGTTCCAGGATTTTCTCGTTCGATGTCGTATCCGCCGCGTTCCCGGCGCGCCGCTGTCGCTGAGTGCTTTCCGCCGCAAGATGGCGGTCGCCCGGTCTGGCGTCGATGCCGAGACTGCCACGACCGAAATCTGGGCGTCGGCGCTCAACCTGTCGCGCAATGTCACTGATGATCTGCAGGGTGTGTTCCTGCTGGTGGCACAGTCTGCCGTTCTGCAATCTGCCATGCCCGTCAGATGCGATGATCGCGCGCGCCTATGGCACGCATTCAGCCCGCCGCGCCCGCCGTCTGCTCGGCTATTTCGAGGAGCAGGGCCTGATCGTGGTCCACAGCGATCTCTCAGGCAAGCGGATCGTCGCATTTCCGGACCTCGCCTGCGAGACGGCACCCGGTGCCGCGGATGCTGCTTTACGACGACGCTGGCAGCCGCAGTGCGGCTGAATAACAGCGTAGGCGTGCGCCCGAGGTGTCAGACCCAGGTCTGGATGACGCTCCGAGGCGTGAATGCAGGTAAGTTCGAGCCTGTCCGGCCCTGTGTTGACGAAACGGTGCGGTATTTCCGCATTGACCACAATGATATCGCCCACATTGGCGTCGAGCGTTTCAGAGCCCGACGGTGAATTGCGCATGACCGGACCGGACGATCCAGGTTTCGCTATAGGGATGCGTGTGCAGCGCCGGCCCCTGGCCGGGTTCGTTGTCGATCAGGAAAAGTGAAATCGGCGTGCCGTACTGCGCGCCCTCGAACAGGATGGTTCTGTTCGGCCGCTGGTCCTGCTCGGCGCGGGGAATGACATGAAACATGCTGGCCTCCGTTTTGCGGTCTGTTGAATTGGGGCAAAAGGCTATATATCTTCGTAGGAAGATATTATGCGAAACTATCTTCTCGTCAAGATAGTTTCGCAGTACTGGAGGCGAGCCGTGACGCAGACTAATGACGACAGCGATCATGTGGACAGGCTGCGGGGGCAATGGCGCAAGGAATTGCCGGACCTTGATACCGTGCCGATGGCCATCCTTGGCCGCGCCTACCGGATCGCCAACCTGGTGCGTCCGTCGATCGAGGCGACATTTGCGTCCTTCGGTCTCGATCGCGGCGAGTTCGATGTCATATCGACGCTGCGGCGGTCAGGGCCACCATACAGGCTGACGCCGACGGAACTCTACACCTCGCTGATGATCTCGTCGGGCGGGCTGACGCATCGGCTGGACAGGCTGCAGAAGTCGGGATTGATTCTGCGCGAGCGCTCAAAAGCGGACGGGCGCAGCATGGTTGCTGGTCTGACGGACGAAGGGGTACGGCTTGCCGAGGCCGCATTTCGCGTCGATATGGCCAGCGAAGCGTCCTATCTGACGGATCTGAGCGTTGAGGAGCGAACGGATCTGGCGGCATTGCTGCGCAAGTTGCTGGGTTCGCTGGAGCGGCGTGCCGCAGGTGATAAGATCTGATCTTGCGTGGAAAGCCGCAAAATCGTTTGACAACAAGGGGTGAAGTGACTAAAGCCGCCTCAACGTCGGGCCGAAATGCCCGGTGTTTTATTTAACATGTCCCGTGGATTCTCCGTTAGCGTAATGTGAGAAACCTGTCAGAGCTTTCAAAAGAAGTTCAGAGGAGGGCGTGTTTCCTTGATCCGGTTTGGTAACAAACCGGTGTAACCAGTTGAAGGGAAATACGATGAGCAAGCGCGAATCGTCCAAGTACAAAATTGACCGCCGTATGGGCGAAAACATCTGGGGCCGTCCGAAGTCCCCGGTGAACCGCCGCAGAATACGGTCCTGGCCAGCACGGCCAGCGCCGCAAGTCCAAGCTTTCCGACTTCGGTGTGCAGCTGCGCGCCAAGCAGAAGCTCAAGGGCTACTACGGCGACATCCGCGAAAAGCAGTTCCGTGCGATCTTCGCCGAAGCTGACCGTCGCAAGGGTGACACCTCCGAAAACCTGATCGGCCTGCTCGAATCGCGCCTCGACGCGATCGTGTACCGCGCCAAGTTCGTTCCGACGGTCTTTGCTGCCCGTCAGTTCGTCAACCATGGTCACGTCAAGGTCAACGGCGTTCGCGTCAACATCGGTTCGTACCGCTGCAAGGCTGGCGACGTTATCGAAGTTCGCGAAAAGTCCAAGCAGCTCGTTTCGGTTCTCGAAGCCGTTTCGCTCGCTGAACGCGACGTTCCTGACTATATCGAAGTCGATCACAACAAGATGGTTGCGACCTTCGCTCGCGTTCCGGCCCTGACCGACGTTCCGTACCCGGTCATCATGGAACCGAACCTCGTCGTCGAATTCTATTCGCGATAATTTCTTCGGGCTCCGGCCTTGTGAAATTCGGAAAAGCCACTCAGAGATGGGTGGCTTTTTTGTTGCCCAATTCCCACCAAGTCTCATGCGGAGAATGACTGATGCCCGGCCCGTTGGACCTGCAGTCGATTGTCGATGATATCCATCATGAGCTCAGCCCCCGGCTCGGCGAGGGCAAGGTGGCCGACTACATTCCGCAGCTCGCCCCGCGTCGATCCCAAGCATTTCGGCATGGCGATCGTCACCGTCGACGGTGATGTGCATGTGGCGGGCGATGCTGAAGTGCCGTTCTCCATCCAGAGTATTTCCAAGGTTTTCACGCTGACTTTGGCGCTCGGCAAGCACGGCGAAAACATCTGGAAGCGCGTCGGCCGCGAACCCTCCGGTTCGGCCTTCAATTCGATCGTCCAGCTCGAGCACGAGCATGGCATCCCGCGCAATCCCTTCATCAATGCCGGTGCGATTGCGATTACCGATCTGGTGTTGGCAGGCCATACGCCGAAAGAGGCAATCGGTGAAGTTGTCCGGTTCGTGCGTTATCTCGCCGACGAGGACGATATCGTCATTGATCCCGAAGTTGCCCGCTCTGAGGCAGCGACCGGCTACCTGCAATTTCGCGCTCGCCAATTTCATGCGCTCCTTCGGCAAGCTCGATCATCCGGTCGAACATGTGCTCGGCGTCTATTTCCATCAATGCGCTGGCGATGAGCTGCGTCCAGCTGGCCAAGGCAGGGCTGTTTCTCGCGGCCTCTGGCACCAACCCGCTGACCAAACATTCCGTCGTCTCGAAACAGCGGGCGCGGCGCATCAATGCGCTGATGCTGACCTGCGGCCACTATGATGGCTCGGGCGATTTCGCCTATCGCGTCGGTCTGCCCGGCAAGAGCGGCGTCGGCGGCGGCATCCTTTGCGTGGCACCGGGCAAGGCAGCGGTTGCCGTCTGGTCGCCGGGGCTCAATCACAACGGCAATTCGCTGCTCGGTTCGCTGGCGCTCGAAATGCTGGCCAGCCGCACCGGATGGTCGGTATTTGGCGCCTGAGCCGGCGTTACGGAAGTTTCACAGCAAGCGCGGCGCATTTTCCTTGATCTTGTGGCTTTAGACGGGCAAGTGCAGGGCATCTTTTTGCGCGCCGCCTTCGTGCCCTGCGCCTTCCATCCGGGACTTTGTCATGGATATTGCCATTCAGCCGTCGGCCGCCGACCTCGAAGATCTTTCGTCCAGCCCGGATCAAACCGGCGATGAGGTGATGCATCCAATCTTTGCAAAAATGCCGACCTCCGTCTCGTTCAACAAGCTGCGCAAGCGGTTGCTGCGGCAGGTGCGCCAGGCGATCGAGGACTTTGGCATGCTGAACGGCCAGAAGCGCTGGCTGATCGGCGTTTCCGGCGGCAAGGACAGTTATAGCCTGCTGGCGCTTTTGATGGATCTGCAATGGCGCGGCCTGCTGCCGGTCGAACTCATTGCCTGCAATCTTGACCAGGGCCAGCCGAATTTTCCAAAACATATCCTGCCGGAATATCTGTCGTCGATCGGTGTCAAGCACCGGATCGAGTATCATGATACCTATTCGATCGTGAAGGAGAAGGTCCCGGCCGGCGGCACCTATTGCGCGCTCTGTTCGCGCCTGCGCCGCGGCAATCTTTACAGGATCGCCCACGAGGAAGGCTGCGATGCGCTGGTGCTTGGCCATCATCGTGAGGATATCCTCGAAACCTTCTTCATGAATTTTTTCCATGGCGGCAGGCTGGCGACGATGCCGGCCAAGCTCCTGAACGACGACGGTGACCTGATGGTGATGCGGCCGCTGGCTTACGCGGCCGAGGACGATCTCGCCAAATTTGCCGCAGCCATGGAATTTCCGATCATCCCCTGCGACCTCTGCGGCTCGCAGGACGGGCTGGAGCGCAATGCGATGAAGGCGATGCTGTCGGATATCGAGCGCCGCATGCCCGGCCTGCAAGGATACGATGCTGCGGGCACTCGGCCACGTCAATCCATCGCATCTGCTCGACCCGAAGCTGTTCGACTTCCAATCCCTGTTCGCGGAGCCCAAAGCATGACGTCTGCCATCGATATCGCTGCCATCGCCAATATCCTGCAGGAAGCCGCCTTCAAGGAAATCCTACCAAAATTCCGCAATCTTGGCGCGGGTGACGTGCGGATGAAGTCCGAGGCGATCGATCTGGTGACCGAGGCGGACGAAGCCGCCGAGCGTCTGATCAAGGGGCGGATGGCCGAAATCGCGCCGGACGCAGTGTTCATCGGCGAAGAATCGGTGGCCGCCAACCCGGCGTTGCTGGATAGCCTGGCAGGTGCCGATCTCGCCATTGTCGTCGATCCGATCGATGGCACGTTCAACTATACGGCGGGCATGCCGCTGTTCGGCGTCATGGCCGCTGTCGTTTCCAAGGGCGAGACGGTTGCTGGCTTGATCTATGATCCGATGGGCAATGACTGGGTCATTGCCGAAAAGGGCTCCGGCGCCTGGCTGTGCAAGGCCGATGGTTCGCAGGAGCAGCTTTCCACGGTTCCGTCCGTTCCGCTTGGGGGACTTGTCGGCTGCGCCTCCACCGGCTTCTATTCGCCGGAAAACCGCCGCATCGTTATGGGCAACATGGCGAAGGTTCGCATCGCTACCAGCTATCGCTGCGCAGCCCACGAATACCGCGCTTTTGCTGGCGGTCACTTTCACTTCCTGATGTACCAGAAGCTGATGCCTTGGGATCACCTTGCCGGTACGCTGATTGCGCAGGAAGCAGGGGCCTATGCCGCCCGGTTCGATGGTTCGCCGTACCTGCCGCATCATGTCGATGGCGGTCTGCTTTTGGCCTCCGACAAGGATTGCTGGGAAATGCTGCGCCGTGAGGTGTTTACCGTCTGACGCAAGCCATTCTGCACATGAAAAGGCCCGCCCGATGAATTCCGGGCGGGCCTTTTCATGTCCGATAACAGCCGGTTACATATGCCCGCCAGCGTCTTCCAGCGTGACGTGGTCGTCGCCCGGATGGGTGAAGAGCTTGCCTTTTTCCGCCCAGAGCGTGGCAACGATCGTCAGCGCGCCAAAGGCGGCGAAGCCGGCGAAGAGCGGCTGCACGGTGCCATTGAACATCTGGCCGACGAGACCGCCGAGCAGAGCGCCGCCCGTTGTCGAGACAGAAACCGGTAATGGCGGTTGCCGTTCCGGCGAGGTGTCCCATCGGCTCGAGGCTGATCGCGGTGAAGTTGGTGGCAATGACGGCAAAGAACATCAAGAGGATCGAAAACAACACATAACTGAACAGGAAGCTCGGCGTGCCGGCAAGGGCGACCCCGAGGCCTACAATCGACAGCAGCGTGAACAGGATCATGGAAGTATGCGAAATCCGCCGCATGCCGAAGCGGCGGACGAAGAAGCCGTTGGCGAAGTTGGCGACGGCGATGCCGCCGGCCGTGGCCGCAAAGGCCAGCGGCAGCCAGTCGCCGAGGCCGTAGACCTCGCCGAACATCTGTTGAACGCTCATGATGTAGGCGCAGATAACGGCGGTGAACAGCGTCATGCCGATCATGTAGCCGCAGGTGATGCGGTTGGTCAGAACCGTGCCGAAGCCGGACAGCACAGCTGCTACCGATAGCGGCAGGCGCTCCGTAACCGGCAGCGATTCGCGCATGCGGGCTAACGCCCAGAAAAACAGGACCGTACCGGCAATGCCGAGCAGGATGAAGATCCAGTGCCAGTCGGCATAGACGATGATCGCCTGGCCGACGGACGGTGCGACGATCGGGATGATCATGAAGACGATCATCACATAGGACATCACGCGCGCCATCTCACGGCCACCGAAGCAGTCGCGCACGATCGCCATCGTGGTGATGCGCACGGCGGCAGCACCGATTCCCTGGATGAAGCGCATGACGAGCAGCATCTCGAAGCTGCCGGAAAGGGCAGCGGCAAACATGCAGATGGCATAGAACGCGAGGCCGCAGAGCAGCACCCGGCGGCGCCCGAAAGCGTCCGAAAGGCTGCCGAAAACGATCTGCGAGCAGCCGAAGCCGAACATGAATACGCCGATGACCCACTGGGTATCGTTGGCGTTCTGGACATCGAGCGAATGGCCGATGTTTGGCAGCGCCGGCAGCATGATATCGATCGCCATCGCCACGCTTGCGGTCATGAGGGCGATGGTGATGACGAATTCTGAAGAAACCGAGACTTACTCGGGACGAGCCGATGTTTTCGACGTGTTCAGTTGTGGTGGCGGACATGTAGGAACCTATGAATGTCTTGGGAGGAGACAGGGAAATTTAAACTGCAGGATTGTGCGGGCTGAAGAGCTTGCCCTTTTCAGCGGTGAGGACGAAAGCCAGCCCGATGAGGGCAACGGTGAGAAAGCCGATGGCAAGCGGCGTGATCGTGCCGTTGAATTCCTGGCCGATCATCGCGCCGATGGTCGCGCCACCGATCGTCTGGGTAAAGCCCAGAACCGAGGATGCGGTTCCGGCGACGTGGCCGAGCGGCTCCATCGCCATGGCGTTGAAATTGGAGCCAATCAGCCCGAACTGGAACATCGCCGAGGCATAGAGCACGGCGAACAACCAGAATGGAAGCATATCGGTGACCGACGCCGCGACCCAGATCAGGCTTGAAATGACGAAGCCGATCAGCGCCCCGTGCGATAGGCGACGCATTCCGTAGCGCTTGACCAGCCGCGAATTGGTGAAGGAGGCGAGCGCCATCATGCTCGCAAAGCCGGCGAAGACCAGCGGAAACCAGTGCCCGAGCCCGTAGATGCCGACCAGGATCTGTTGCGCCGAATTGATGAAGCCGAACAACGAACCGAAGAGAAAGGCCGCCGCCAGCGAGTAACAGAGCGAGACGCGGTTCGTCAGGACGATGCGGAAACCGGCCAGGATGGACGTGACCGTGAACGGCCGGCGATGTTCGGCCGACAGCGTTTCGGGGAGGCGCAGCATGACCAGCGAGGCAACCGAGACTGCAAACAGGCAGATGACCACGAAGATCATGTGCCATTCGGCAAAGATCATAATCAGCTGGCCGACACTAGGCGCGATGACCGGCACGATCATGAAGACCATCAGCACCAGCGACATGACTTCCGCCATCATCCGTCCGCCGTAGACATCACGGACAATCGAGATCGTGATGACACGCGTGGCTGCCGCACCGATGCCCTGGATGAAACGCAGCGCCAGCAGGCCGGTAAAGGAGGGAACGAAGACGATCGCGAGCGCGCAAAGCGCATAGAGGCCAAGGCCGCCGAGAAGGGGTAGCTTGCGGCCGAAGCGGTCCGACAGCGGGCCGAAAAGAGTTGGGCGCAACCCATGCCCAGCAGATAGGCGGTGATGACATATTGGCGCGTGTTTTCATCGACAACGCCGAGGCTGGCGCCGATTTCCTGCAGGCCCGGCAGCATGATGTCGATCAGAAATCGCGTTGATCGCCATCAGCAGGGCCATCAACCCGACGAATTGTGGTTTTGACAAAGCCGGTAGACCCGGCGCTTCGGATGTTGTGGTCATAGGGATATTCCTGGCGGATGTGCCGGCGTCTGAAACTGTCAACGGTAACGTCGCCGGCACGGATCAGGCGCAGATGAAAATGTGGGAGCCAGCATTCGATTGATTGAAAGCGCGGCTCCGAAGCGCTTTCAAAACAGCAACCGGCTCAACCGGATTTGGGATGAATGCCGGCAAAACCAAGTCGGCGACAATTGAGATAGACGGGAGGTCAGGAGGAAAATCCGGCCTCATTGAAAGCGCAGAACTGCACTGCGTGTGCATACTCCCAATATCGCGACCGGCTTGTGACAGCGGAAAACATTGGTCTCAGCTGATAAAGACTGTGCAATATTAGCTATCAGTCACAATCTTCCAGAATCAAAAAGGCGGTGACCCGCCTTTTTCAGCTGCCACTGTCGCTGAATTTAGATTTCAGGCTGCGCCCTTGACGGCGATACCATGTTCTTCGAAATGCGACTGGAGTTCACCGGCCTGAAACATTTCCCGCACGATGTCGCAACCGCCGATGAATTCGCCCTTGATGTAGAGTTGCGGGACGGTCGGCCAGCTGGAATAGTCCTTGATGCCCTGGCGGAGGTCCGCATCGGCGAGCACGTTGATGCCCTTGTAGTCGACGCCGATATAATCCAGCATCTGCACAACCTGGCCGGAGAACCCACACTGCGGGAACTGGGGGGTGCCCTTCATGAAAAGAACGACATCGTTGCTCTTCACTTCATTGGCGATGAAATCGTTGATACCGCTCATGTCGTAGTCCTTCCTGCTCCCCTTCAAGGGCCGGGGGTGTCGATCTCTGTTAGATAACATGCACGCTGGTGATTTTCATCACCTAAGTGCAACAAAAATTGATGGCTTGCACGACGGCAACAGGTGGATGCGCCGTTTCAGCTGGCCTTGCTGCATGATGCCGCAGTCCGGCGGCGGCTCACCTGCTTTTTGCCGGTTTTGCCTTCGCTGCCGGGGCCTTTTGAAGCGTCCGGTGGTGGCAGAGCGCGTCTGACGCTTCTGGCGCTTCGTCGCGGTCGTGCCACCGGCCTTCTTCAGAATTTCCCCCAGAACGCTCTCGACCACGCCGCTTACCAACTCGCTGACGAGATTGGCCATGGGATTTTACTCCGGCGCGGATGTCTGAAGGGCGAGCGCGTGCAGAACGCCACCCATATTGCCCTTCAAAGCATTGTAGACCATCTGGTGCTGCTGCACCTGGCTCTTGCCGCGGAAGGCTTCCACGACAACTTCGGCTGCATAATGGTCGCCGTCGCCGGCGAGGTCCCAATTGTCACCTTCGCGCCGGGAATGCCCGACTTGATCATGTCTTCAATATCGCCAGGTGCCATCGGCATGGTCTGTACTCCCTGAATTACTCGGCGGCGATCAGTGTTTCACCGTCCATGAAGTCAGGGAACCATGATTCATGTACTGAACGCAATTGTAGAATTGCAAGCGGCTTGGCCGAACCCAGCACAACTTCCGTGCCACCAGTGCTGCCGATGACAGGGGCTGCCACGGCGGCAGCCTTTGCACGCTCAGTGACCAGCGCTGCATGTTCCGGCTTGACGGTCACGACATAGCGTCCCTGGTCTTCGCCGAAGAACACAGCGACCGGATCGCGGCCGGCAACGGCAGAGACCTTGGCGCCGATGCCCGATGCCATCGCCATTTCGGCAACGGCCAGTGCCAGTCCGCCCGACGAGCAATCGTGCACTGCCGTCGTCAGACCGTCGGTAATCAGGTCGCGGACGAAATCGCCGGTCTTGCGCTCATGGGCGAGATCGACATGCGGGGCAGGGCCATCGGTGCGGCCATGGATGTCACGCAGATAGACCGACTGGCCGAGATGCGTGCCAAGGCCTTCCGGCGCGCCGACGAGCAGGATCGTTTCGTCTTCGGCGGCAAAGCGGATACGCGCCATCTGCGACCAGTCTGCGAGCAGGCCGACGCCGCCGATGGTCGGGGTTGGCAGGATGCCCTGGCCGTTGGTCTCGTTGTAGAGCGAGACGTTGCCGGAAACGATCGGGGAAGTCGAGGCGCGCGGCAGGCTTCGCCGATGCCCTTGATGGCATGGACGAGCTGGCTCATGATTTCCGGACGTTCCGGATTGCCGAAGTTGAGGTTGTCGGTGGCGGCCAGCGGCAGGGCGCCGGTTGCCGTGATATTGCGCCAGCATTCGGCCACGGCTTGCTTGCCGCCTTCGAATGCGTCAGCTTCGACATAACGCGGGGTCACGTCGGAGGAGAAGGCCAGCGCCTTGGTCGGATGACCTTCGACGCGAACGACACCGGCGTCGCCGCCCGGCAACTGCAGCGAGTTGCCCTGGATCAGCGTGTCATACTGCTCGTAAACCCAGCGGCGCGAGGAATTGTTGGCAGAGCCGACCAGCGACAGCACGGCATCGGCAATGTCGGCCTGCAGGATATCGTCTGCAGCCAGCGGAGCCGCAACCTTTGCCGGGGTCCACGGACGGTCGTATTCCGGTGCTTCGTCGCCCAATTCCTTGATCGGCAGGTTGGCGACTTCCTCGCCCTGGTGAATGACGCGGAAGCGCAGGTCGTCGGTGGTCTTGCCGACGATGGCGAAATCCAGGCCCCATTTGACGAAGATCGCCTTTGCGACTTCTTCCTTGGCGGGCTCGAGAACCATGAGCATGCGCTCCTGGCTTTCCGACAGCATCATTTCATAGGCAGTCATGCGCTCTTCACGCACAGGCACCTTGTCCAGTTCCAATTCGATGCCGAGGCCGCCCTTGGCGCCCATTTCGACGGCTGAGCAGGTGAGACCGGCAGCGCCCATGTCCTGGATGGCGATAACGGCTCCTGTCTTCATCAGCTCGAGGCAGGCTTCGAGCAGGCATTTTTCGGTGAAGGGGTCGCCGACCTGTACGGTTGGGCGCTTTTCCTCGATCGACTCGTCGAATTCGGCCGATGCCATGGTGGCGCCACCGACGCCGTCACGGCCGGTCTTCATGCCGAGATAGACAACCGGCAGGCCGACCCCCTTGGCTTCCGAGAGAAAGATCGCATCGGATTTGGCAAGACCGGCGGCAAAGGCGTTGACGAGGATATTGCCGTTATAACGGGCGTCGAACTCGACTTCGCCACCGACCGTCGGCACGCCGAAGGAATTGCCGTAGCCGCCGACGCCGGCAACGACGCCGGAGACGAGGTGGCGGGTCTTCGGATGATCCGGCGAACCGAAGCGCAGCGCGTTCATTGCCGCAATCGGACGGGCACCCATGGTGAAGACGTCGCGCAGGATACCGCCGACGCCGGTGGCAGCACCTTGATAGGGCTCGATATAGGACGGGTGGTTGTGGCTTTCCATCTTGAAGACGACGCAATCGCCATCATCGATATCAACGACGCCGGCATTTTCGCCAGGCCCCTGGATGACGCGCGGGCCGGTGGTCGGCAGCGTGCGCAGCCATTTCTTCGAGGACTTGTAGGAGCAGTGCTCGTTCCACATCGCCGAGAAGATGCCGAGTTCCGTAAAAGTCGGCTCGCGGCCGATCAGGCCCAGAATGCGCTGATACTCATCCGGCTTCAGGCCATGCGAGGCAATCAGATCGGCGGTGATGGGGCGGGTATTGGAAATGGTCATCGGGGTCCATTCGGTCCGTTGGAGCATCCCGGACGGCAAGGCTTCCGTCAGCTTGCGGGGATACGTCAAAACAAAGAGATCACGTCGGGGTTTCTTTAGCCGAAGCGACCGCGGGATGCGACAGGAAAATGCCCGAAAAGCACAGGAGATCGCGTGCTTTTCACCGATAATGCGAGGGCTCGCTCAGGCGAAGCTGTCGTAGCCAGTGCGGCCGCTGTCGAGAAGCCGGCGAAGGGTCAGGAAGCCGCGTCGGACTTCGCTGCGCTCGGCGGGCGACGAGAAGCCGATCCTGACCCGGTGATAAACGCTCTCCGTCCGCCCGGCCTTGAATTCGTCTTCGTCATCGACCAGCACGCCTTCCTCGAATGCCGCATGCTTGAATGTTCCAGAGAACCAGGGTTCCGACAGTTTCAGCCAGAGGAACGGCACATGCGGGTGCGAGTTGAAGTCGATGCCGGCAAAGATTTCGCGCGCCATCTGCTCGCGCTCGGATTTCGTCGATGCAGCGCGTCCGCAAGCTCGCGGCCTCGCCGCTCAAGACCAGCCGGGCGCAGAGTTCTGCCAAGAGAAACGGCATGCCGCCGCTGACCATCTTGTGGGCGATGCGGATGCGTTGGCTGAAGTGAGGAGGGCAGGCGACCCAGCCGCCGCGCACGCCGGCAGCCACCGATTTCGACAGGCCGCCGACCAGGAATGTCCGCTCTGGTGCCAATTCGGCCAAAAGTGGCATCATATCGCCGGTCATGGCGCCGTAAAGATCGTCTTCGAGCAGCCAGACACCATAGCGCCGCGCAATGTCGGCGATCGCCTGGCGCCGCTCCAGCGACAATGTCACCACTGTCGGGTTTTGCGCTGTTGGCATCAGAAAGGCGAGTTTCGGGTGCTGTTGGGCGCAGACGCGCTCTGAAATCGTCAGGATCCAGGCCGTAATCATCGGTCCGCAAGAGAATCGTCCGGCGGCCGATCAGTCCAGCACTGCGGCTGATCTGGGAATAGGTAATGTTCTCGAAGGCGATCTTGTCACCCGGTGCCGTCACGGCAGCGATCACCGCGACCGCGCCGGCATGGGCGCCGAGGGTCGGGACGATACGGTCGGGCTGAGGGCGGAAGGCGCCCTTGGCAAGCCACTGGCTTCCCGCCGTAAACCAATGTGCCGGAAAATCGTGGGCGTAGCTGGCTATATCGGCGTGATGGACGCGGCTGATTTCGCCCAGCACCTTTTCTAGCGATGCACCCTGACCGATGTCGGGAGCCGCCGTGCTGTCGAACCGAAGCTTTCCGGGCGGCGCTTTCTGCGCTCGCGTGCCGGCCAGGGCCGCACTCATCGGATCAGGCTGTTCGGCCGGGCGCAATTCGGCATTGTCGAGCACATAGGTGCCGCGCCCTACTTCGCCACTGACGAGCCCACGTTCGCGCACCAGATGATAGGCGCGGCCGATTGTACCGATTGTTACGCCGATGTCGAAAGCAAGATTGCGCTGCGGTGGCAATTTTGTCCCGGCCGTCAGCACGCCACCAGCGATCGCCTGTTCGATCTGGTCGGCGATACGGGCGTAAAGCGGGCCTTGGCCTTGGGTGGGATCTGGCATCCATGTTGTCATGGTGACAATTTCTACATTGCATCGTTTTTCATGTCAATTAAGACAATGCAATATCGAAATGTAACCATTTAAACGACTAAGGTGAGGGCAATGAGCACAATTTGCGCAGGTGATAATGTCAATTGTTCCGCTCAGACAGGTGCAATCCGGCCGAGGCGGAGTGTCTCAACGGAACTGAAGCAGGTTTTTCGCCGCATCCTGGAATGGGTACTGGCGTATGAAGGCAAGCGCCTCAGCCGTATCGCTCTTTCCGAGCTGACGGACGAGCAGCTTGCCGACATCGGAGTGACGCCTTCGGAAGGCGCCGGGAAGCGGCGCGTCCATTCTGGAACTAGCTAGAGCCTCATTTATCGTACGAGGTTCTAGCTCGCGCGTGCTTATAGAATTTCAAGTACTTTGGTGTTTGGCCGACAAAGCCTGACGCCCTTTTCGGTCACGACGATTGGCCGCTCGATCAGCTCTGGATGGGAAAGCATCGCATCGATGATCTCCCGATCCGTCTTGGTGTCGTCGCCGAGGTGCAGCGATTGATAGGCGGGTTCCTTGGTGCGGAGTAATTGACGCGGCGCCATATCCATGGCGAGCAGAAGCGCTAGCAACTCCTCGTGGCTTGGCGGTGCCGCCATGTAATCGACGATCACGGGTTCGATGCCGGCTTGGCGGATGATATCGAGAACCGCAAGCGACGTGCCACAGCGGTCATTATGATAGATCATGGCGCTCATGAATGTGCCTTTGATGCGGTAAATCATGGGAGGAAGTGACGGAATGATGCATTGCCGCGCCTAGCACGGCACGCAATGCAGTTTCATGACAGTGATGGACGCGAGTTTCGCGGGTTGGATGCGTAAAAGCACCCTCATTGGTTGCGTTGAATCAATGACGAATTTCGTCGGTTGATTGTCCAGCAAGACACCCAAAAGAAAAGCTGCAAGAAATAGCAGTTAGGCCGGTTCGCAGCTGGTATCCACTGCCGCTTAGTTGCAGCCTGTGCCGCCGGTAGCCCAGCGCTTGATATCCGTGGTCATCCTCGTGCCTACAGATTCACCGAAAAGCGGACCGAAAGCCTGCAGCCGGGCAGGGTGCCCTTCCGCCTGCACCACGGCCAGCGGCCGTGATTCGGGTGAATTCCTTTTGACGATCAGGATGCGCGGGCGCCCGGAGAAGGAGTTCAGCTCTGGGGCGAGGCGATAGGGCTTGAAGGCCGCATCCCCGGATTTGAACCAGCAGGCATTGGCGCCAAGGGCAACCCGCTCCATGGTTGGCAGTGCCGCAGTGTTCTGAGCCGGCGCCGGCGGAGCTGCCGTCTGGCAACCGGCTACAAGCCCGAGAAGGGCAACGGAGCCAACAGTAGCCATGGAACGGATGAAAGCTGCAGCGCATGAAAGCCCCCTGTGATTCGGTTTGTAGGGTGCCTTCTAACAGGTCGAATGTTAAGCAGCGATTACATCGAGTGCAGAAGCGAAAAGTCCGCGTCCGTCCGAGCCGCCATGCGCGGCTTCGATCAGGTTTTCCGGATGCGGCATCATGCCGAGAACGTTGCCTTTGGCGTTGACGATCCCGGCGATGTCGTTGACCGATCCGTTCGGGTTGGTTCCCCCGGCGTAGCGGAAAACCACCTGGCCGTTGTCCTCAACGGCCTGCAGCGTTTCCGCGTCGGCAAAATAATTGCCGTCGTGATGGGCAACGGGGCAGCGGATGATTTGGCCCTGTTCGTAGGCGCGGCTGAAATCGGTGTTGGCGTTGACGACTTCGAGCTTGATTTCCTTGCAGACGAACTTCAGCGAGGCGTTGCGCATCAGCGCACCGGGCAGAAGGCCTGCCTCGACGAGGATCTGGAAGCCGTTGCAGACGCCCAGCACCTTGACGCCGGCTTCGGCCTTGGCCTTGATCGCCTGCATCACCGGCATGCGCGCCGCGATCCGCTGCAGCGCAGGTAATCGCCGTAGGAGAAACCGCCGGGGATGACGATCAGATCGACATCGGGAATGTCCGTTTCTGGTCTGCCAGATGGTGACCGGCGCCTTGCCGGATATCTTGGTCAGCGCTGCGATCATGTCGCGGTCACGATTGAGGCCTGGAAGCTGAACGACGGCGGATTTCATGGGTGCGGTTCAAACCTGGATTGGGCCTCGGCAAGCTCGCGCAATTCGAGGCGGTTTTCGATACGGTCGAGGCGATCTTCGATGTGGGCGATGGAGCCGCGCATACTGTTGAAGTCACCTTGCAGCAGGTGGAACTGATTTCTCATGCTCAACATGTCCTGCCGCAGATCTTTCTGGCCATCCTTCAGGCCGGAAATATCGTTCTGGATACGCTTGAGCAGCTCGTACATCAGTTCATTGGACACATCGGTCATTGCCCGACCTCATTCAACCCTTAGGCGATTGAGATAGTGTAATTCTCGATAACCGTGTTGGCGAGAAGTTTCTCGCACATCGCCTTCACTTCGGCTTCAGCCTTTGCCTTGTCGGCGGTCTCGATCTGCAAATCGAAGACCTTGCCCTGGCGGACATGGCCGATGCCGTCGAAGCCGAGAGCGCCAAGGGCGCCCTCGATTGCCTTGCCCTGGGGGTCGAGAACGCCGTTCTTCAGCGTCACTGTTACGCGTGCGTTGATCACTGTCGGTCTTTTCCTGCTTTATTTTACCAGAACCGGGCCGGAGCCGCGGGGCGGTTCGTTCTCGTTCATGATGCCAAGTCGGCGAGCCACTTCCTGGTAAGCCTCGACAAGGCCTCCCATGTCGCGGCGGAACCTGTCCTTGTCCATCTTTTCCTTGGTCTCGACGTCCCACAGACGGCAGCTGTCCGGCGAAATCTCGTCGGCCAGGATGATGCGCATCATGTCGCCTTCTGAACAGGCGACCACATTCGATCTTGAAATCGACGAGCTGAATGCCGACGCCGAGGAACAGGCCGGTCAGGAAGTCGTTGATACGGATGGCGAGCGCCATGATGTCATCGAGTTCCTGCGGGCTTGCCCATCCGAACGCCGTAATATGCTCTTCGGAGACCATCGGGTCGTCGAGCGCGTCGGCCTTGTAGTAGAACTCGATGATCGAGCGCGGCAGGACCACGCCTTCCTCGATGCCGAGGCGCTTGGCGAGCGAACCGGCAGCCACGTTGTGCACGACGATCTCGAGTGGAATGATTTCCACTTCCTTGATCAGCTGCTCGCGCATGTTGAGGCGGCGAATGAAATGGGTCGGGATACCGATCCGGTTCAGATGCGTAAAGATATATTCCGAGATGCGATTGTTGAGCACGCCTTTGCCGTCGATGATCTCGTGCTTCTTGGCGTTGAAAGCCGTAGCATCATCTTTGAAGAACTGGATCAGAGTGCCCGGCTCAGGACCTTCGTAAAGGATCTTGGCCTTGCCCTCGTAGATACGGCGGCGACGGTTCATGAATGATGTCTCTATCTTTATCGGCGCTCTTGGGCTGCGCACTTGGTATTTTCTAAGGCGGTCCATAACCGAAATGAAACCATTTCACAATCGGCGTCTGATCCGATCCCCTGAATTAGCACGATGGTAACACGAAAGTCGCTGCAGCTGAAAACTTCGCATTGCACTTTCGGCAGGCTTTTGGTTTATGGGCAAAAGCTGCTCGCAGCTCCGGTTTTTAGGGAGATCGAAGGATGACCAACATGCAGGATCGTGAAAAGGCGTTCGAGGCGAAATTTGCGCTTGATGAGGAATTGCGATTCAAGGCGGAGGCGCGCCGCAACAAGCTGCTCGGCCTCTGGGCAGCCGAACTTCTCGGCAAGAGCGACCCGGCCGCCTATGCCACGGAAGTCGTCGCTGCCGATTTCGAAGAGGCTGGCCATGAAGACGTCGTGCGCAAGATCGCGCAGATTTCGATGCAGCCGGCATCGTCCAGAGCGACGACGAAATTCGACTGAAGATGCTTGAGCTCCTCTCTGAAGCCGTCACCCAAATCCAGAACAGCTGATATTCGGCTATTGCAATTTTTGTCGAGCCGCCCGTTCACGGGCGGCTTTTTTGTTTCGACATCCGGATGCCTTTCGCAATATCGATTGGCCGGTTGGCCATGCGCATTCAGCTATCGATAAACGCGCTCGGAAAAAGCGCTCATGCCTGACCGGATCATCAGTTCGTAGACCATCCGGCGGCTGATCGGGTTGTGAAGACGGGCAACTTTTGAGCCCAGAAACTCCGTTTCGACATGATCGAAGGCGGCCAGATCGGCCGATCTCGGCGATCAGCTCGGTGTAGAGTTCGTGGAATTCGCGGCGGCAGACGTAGGTTTTGTATTTGGTCATGCAGAAGGCGGAAAAGGCGCCGCCGGATTTGCGCAGGAAATCGGCTACGCCTACGGTGACCTCCGGCCAGGCCGGATTGAACGTATCGTCAAATGCGATGACGCCATGATCTGCAAGGGTTTCCATTGCAAGCCTGCTATCGGCAGTGACATGCTGAAGCATATGTCCGCCGTCTATGCTGAAGAACCGAATTTTGCCGATCTTCGCTGTCAGCTGGGCCGGATCCAGTCGTGTGCTGTCGCCTCTGACAATTAACTCCTCGTCCACGGGCATGCCAAGCCGGCGCCCGTTTTCCAAGAAGCGGCTGTATTGAGAGGGCATGCCTTCGGTCGTCTGACCGATGTCGAAAAGATCGATTGCCAATATCTGCTCGTCGCTTCCGCAAATCTTTCTCAACAGAAAGTAGGAGCGGCCATAGAACACACCGATTTCGGCAATGCCGCCGACAAGGTTCCTGTCTTTCTGGCCTTGCAGCAGCGAAAGGAAAACAAGAGCGTCCGGCGGATCGATATACCCTTCGACCGTCTGCAGATCGTGGAATATGAATTTTCGAATGGCTGAGTTCATCAGATCTCGATCTGGTTTGGCTGAACCGATAGAACGAATGGAATATTCGATCGGAGCTGACAGCCGATAGATTGATAACGAGGCTGACGCGGAGGCTCAACATTTTCGCTTAAGAGGTTTTACTTCCTTAAGTGTAGAAAAGTTCATAAGTAAGGCCGTTATTGGGCGCTCAAACGGCCAAAAGAAGCCCTTGTCACCATCAATAGTTGAGTATCCCCACTCGGGTATTATTCAACAAGATAAAGCGCATCTTGAAGGCGATTTTAATTTATCAGATTGCTTTATGAAGAGATGCTCAGGACGAGCTTTGCGCAGAGGCGCGGCTCTTTCAGCAGATCGGGACGACCCTTGCCGGGCCTTGGCCTTGCGTCTTCCAGTTCTCCCGCCATTGTCCCGCTTTCACGAAGCGCCCGAAATCCGATGACGACATCGGACGCGCAAAGGCATAACCTTGGAGTGTGTCGCAGCCCAGATCACGCAGGATATGCGCGTGCTGAATGGTCTCCACACCCTCGGCCACGACTTCGATGTTGAGCGAATGGCCGATATCGATGATCGACCCCACCAGCTTGCGCTGTTCGGCCGCCTCGATAATCGGCTTGACGAGGGCGCGATCGATTTTAAGGCGGCTCGGATTGAGCTTCATGAGGCCGACGATCGAGGCATGACCTGTTCCGAAATCGTCGATTTCTATTTCGATGCCGAGAGCGCTGAGATCATTGAGGATTTGTGAAGAATCTTCGTCGAGATCATCGAGGAAGATTGATTCCAGCAGTTCGAACGACAGCTTTCCACGCGGTATGTTCAGCTGCCGGAGACTTTCGATCAGGCCTGGTTCTCGCAGTCGTGGTGACGAGACGTTAACGGAGATGCGCGGAACACCAAAATCCAGCGTCTCCCAACGGCCGAAATCGCTCAAAGCCTGCTCGGCGATGCAGCGGTCGATCGCCGTCAGCGCATTTATATCTTCCACGATCTTCAGAAAATAATCGGGCGTCAGCAACCCATGCTGGGGGTGCATCCAGCGGGCGAGCGTCTCGACACCGGCGATATCGAGCGTATGTGCGTCAAACTGCGGTTGATAGAAGGGAACGAATTCGCCGTCTTCAAGCCCCTTGATGATTTCGTCGGCCGTGCGCTTGGCATGATGGATTTGCGTTTGCAGCTGTTTGGTGAAGAATTCATAGCGGTTTCGGCCAAGACCTTTGGCGCGATAGAGCGCCAGATCGGCGTTCATCAGCGATTGCTTGGCGTCGGCGGTTCCGTCGATGGTCCAGGCGATGCCGACGCTGGCGCCGAACCGGCACAAGTGCCCTTCATAGGCCACTGGCTGGCGCAAGGCTTCGATGATCTGGTCGGCGAGGAGGATGACCTCGTCCTGCGACTGATGCGCGTCGCAAAGCACCAGGAATTCGTCACCGCCGACCCGGGCAACGAAATCGCGATCTCCAATGATCGAGGAAAGCACCTGCGCCGTATGTACCAGCATGGCATCACCCGCCTGATGGCCGAGTGTATCGTTGATCTGCTTGAACCTGTCGAGATCGATATGCAGGATGGCGCAATAGGCGACTGTCTCGGCGGTCCATTCGTCAAGGCGCTGATCGAGGAACCGCCGGTTCGGCAGGCCTGTCAAATGGTCGTGCAGCGCGTTGTACTCGATCCGCGTCCGGGCCGCTTCGAGTTCCAGATTACGCGCCTCTGCGAGCTGCCGTGCCCTTTCCAGCTCCTCGCGCAAGATGACATCCTCGGTCACATCCCAGTTGGCGCCGATGAGCTTGTGCGCGCCTTCATTGTCCGTGAATGTAACGGAACTGGAGCGGATGTGGCGGATTTCACCATCAGGACGGACGATGCGGAAGGCATTCATGAAGGGAACAGTCGAAGCCACACCTGCTGCGACCCTTGCGAGTGCTGCATCCCGATCTTCCGGGTGCAGCCTTTCTTCAAAGGCGGCGACGCCCGGTTGCTGCGGGTCCAGCCCGTAGATGGAGAGCAACTGCTTGTCGCGCATGATGGTGCCAGTGTCGAGATTGGCTTCGAAGACGCCGACTTTCGATACGTCGAGAGCAAGTCTCAACCGCCGCGATATTTCTTCAAGCTGCGACTCAGCCTTCTTTTCGCTCGGAGATATCGGTATCCGTGCCGATGATACGGCTCGGCTTACCCTCGGCGCTCCACTCGATGGAGGCCCCCGGCTTTCGATCCAGACCCAGTGACCATCCGCATGGCGTTCCCGGTACTGGAAGACGTTGAACTCGACTTCGCCTTCATCCTGGCGACGAATACATTCGAGCACATGCTCGTGGTCAGCCGGATGGACATTCTCGATCCAGATGTCGAGAGATCCATCGACGGTCGCATCAGCCGCCATGCCGCGGAGAGTTTTCCAGGGGATGGAGTAAAAAGATCATTTGCGCTGAAATCATGATCCCAAACGCCTTGATGGGCGCTTTGAGCGCGTATTTCCAGCGGGTTTCGCTCTTCTGTAGCGACGTTACCGCCTGTTTCAGGTCATCGATCGACTGAATTTGCAGAATAATCCACGGGGAAGGACCGGTCATGCGTGACAGCGACGCCATGACCCAATGGGCTGTTCCGTCCGGTTGTGTCAGACGTAGTTCACATTGACTGGGTCGGCTTCCGTCCGCCTCGATATCCGCCATCGCGGCGCAGAGCACACTTGTGTCTTCGCTGTTCACGAAACGCAGGATATCTTCGCCGAGGATCACTTGGGAGGGCAGTGCAAGAGCATTTAGGAATGCTGCATTGACGTGGCGAACAACGCCATCCTGCTCCAACAGACAATAGCCCAGGGGTGCGCAAGCAAGAACAACCGCGGCGTCCGGCAAGGCGCCGGTCGTTGCAGGGCTGCGGCCGGAGACCTCTGTTTTCGCTGGCGGTTGTCACGGCGTCGGTCGTTCCCGAATGGTTTTCGAGCAATCATGACCGACGACAATGAAAGTCCGATTAATGCGTAGGCCCCTTAAAGCATCCTCTTTGCTGTCTTAAATCAGGGCTGAAGCCGGTTGATAAACTGGGCAAAGACCATCGTGCCTTCCGGCCAGGGGCCATGTCCGGATTCACTGTTGATATGTCCGGATTCACCCGCATCGACGAGGAGTGAGCCCCAGGCATTGGCAACATCGCCGGCATGTTCATAGGTGCCGAACGGGTCGTTGCGGCTCGCCACGACAAGACTGGGGAAAGGCAAGGGCTCGCGCGGATAGGGGCCGAACGTCATCAGGTGTTTCGGACGAATCTTCGGATTGGTCACTTCCGGCGGCGCAACCAGAAAGGCGCCGGCGATCTTCTTGTCGATATGGGGCAGCGCATGAAGCGCCGTTGCCACGCCGAGCGAGTGTGCAACGATGACAACGGGTTTGGTCGACGCATTGATATCGTCGATCATCCTCTTGACCCAATCTTCGCGCACGGGCTTTGCCCATTCTGCCTGCTCGACGCGCCGCGCCGAGGCAAGTTTGTTCTGCCATCGGGTCTGCCAATGGTCCGGCCCGGAGTTGGTATAGCCGGGTACGATCAGGATATCTGCTTCGGATGCTTTCATAATAACGGCGATTTGAGGTCGAGGAGAGCGGAAGTCAAGTGTACGACGCGCAGATCTGGTATATGCTGGACGCACGGGCGACTGAACACGACGCCCCGTGGCGGCGAGTACGCCGATATCGAGAGCATGGGATTGCGGGTCAAGGATACAGAAATCCCCTCGAAACTTGAAATACTGATTGTTCTCGAATGACGTGACGACGCGTGTTCCAGGAGGAGAATTGGTCATGACAACATTTCATGTAATGGCAGGATCCCGCACCGAGATCGAACATCCGGAAATACGCCGGATCGGCGTCGCAGACGTCTTCGATGCGCTGCGTCTCGGCTGGCAAGATTTTAACGCAAAGCCGTCTCACTACGTCTTTCTCTGCCTAATCTACCCGATTGCCGGCGTCGTCCTCGCCACCTGGAGTTCCGGTGTCAACATGCTGCCGCTGCTTTATCCTCTGGCTTCGGGTTTCGCACTGCTTGGGCCGGTCGCGGCCATCGGCCTCTACGAGATCAGCAGGCGCCGGGAAATCGGAATGGATACATCGTGGCGGCATGCTTTCGACGTGCGCCGTTCCCCGGCGCTGGCATCGATCCTTGCGCTGGCCTTCATGCTGCTTGTCCTGTTCGTCGTCTGGCTGCTGGTTGCCCAGTCGCTCTATACGCAACTGTTCGGCGACGTGCCGGCGGCATCACTGTCGGCGCTCTACAATCAGGTCGTCGGTACCCAACAGGGATGGAGCCTGATCCTGATCGGCAATGCAGTCGGGTTCGTCTTTGCCGCTATCGTGCTTTCGACGGTGGTTGTGTCGTTTCCGTTGCTGCTTGATCGGGATGTCGGCGTCGTCGCTGCGGTCGAGACGTCGGTGCGCGGACGCTTGCCAATCCTGTTCCCGTGGCTGTCTGGGGACTGGTTGTCGCTGCCGGTCTGGTCATCGGCTCGATACCGGTTTTCGTCGGTCTCGCCGTCATCATGCCGATCCTCGGGCATGCGACGTGGCACCTCTATCGTAAGCTGGTTGTTGCGCCGGCAGACAAATAACACCTCTGCGTATCACTATACCGAAAGTGCCGCCTGGACATGGCGGCACCGATGTCTCGCATATGGCCTGCGACTTACCGGAAATATTTGTAATAGGACGAGATTTGCGCCGATGTATTGGAAGAGGCGTCGAGGCGAATACCGATCTTGTCGCCGCGATACCATTGCACGATGCCGGTGAGATGGCCGAACTGGTCGCTCTTGATCGAGACTTCCTGACCGGTCGTTGCGTTGATATCGAAGTAGAGTTGAAAGCAGATGCCGGCTTCCGACAGGTCTTTGACGATGCCCCGGCTCGATCCGCCCTTGCAGGTCACTTCACCGGTGAATTTTGTTGTCGTTCGTACGGCCTTGCGTTCGATCGTCTGCTGGTACGGCATGGTCCACCCAACTCCTGCTTTTTCATTTCTCCATAGTTTGCCATGGAGGACTGACAAAAGGCTTGAGAAATTCGCTCACATTTGAACGAACTGGGTCGAAATCGAACACGTTAGGGGAAAAGGCGGAGAGCCCGAGGCTCTCCGCAGGGATCGATCAACCGAAGACGCGGCGGAAGATCGTATCGACATGCTTGGTGTGATAGCCAAGGTCGAATTTCTCGCGGATTTCCGCTTCTGGAAGGGCTGCGCGCACTTCTGCGTCGGCCAGCAATTCCTCAAGGAAATCGGCGCCCTTTTCCCAGACCTTCATGGCATTGCGCTGCACGAGACGGTAGCTGTCTTCACGCGATACGCCAGCCTGGGTGAGAGCCAGAAGCACGCGCTGGCTCATCACCAGACCGCGGAACTTGTTCATGTTCTTCAGCATGTTTTCCGGGTAGATCACCAGCTTCTCGATGACGCCTGCCAGACGGTTGAGGGCGAAGTCGAGCGTGATCGTCGTATCCGGGCCGATGGTGCGCTCGACGCTGGAATGGCTGATATCGCGCTCGTGCCAGAGAGCGACGTTTTCCATGGCCGGAACTACCGACATACGCACCAGACGGGCAAGACCGGTCAGGTTTTCGGTCAGGACCGGATTGCGCTTGTGCGGCATTGCCGACGAGCCCTTCTGGCCCGGCGAGAAGAATTCTTCCGCTTCCAGAACCTCGGTGCGCTGCATGTGGCGGATTTCGGTGGCGACGTTTTCGATCGAGGAGGCGATGACGCCGAGCGTTGCAAAGAACATCGCATGGCGGTCGCGCGGGATGACCTGGGTGGAGATCGGCTCAGCAACGAGGCCGAGCTTTTCGCAAACATGTTCCTCGACACGCGGGTCGATATTGGCAAAGGTGCCGACAGCGCTGGAAACTGCGCCGGTGGCGATTTCCGTGCGGGCGGCGACCAGACGGTCGCGATTGCGGTTCATCTCGGCATAGAAACGGGCAAAAGTCAGGCCCATCGTGGTCGGCTCGGCATGAATGCCGTGGCTGCGGCCGATGCGGACCGTATCCTTGTGTTCGAAGGCACGGGTCTTCAGCGCATTGAGCACGCGATCCAGATCGGCAAGCAGCAGATCGGCCGCGCGAACCAGCTGGATGTTCAGCGTCGTGTCGAGTACGTCGGACGAAGTCATGCCCTGGTGGACGAAACGGCTGTCAGGACCAATGAATTCGGCCAGATGCGTCAGGAAGGCGATGACGTCATGCTTGGTGACGGCTTCGATCTCGTCGATGCGCGCGACGTCGAAAGTGGCAGAGCCGCCTTTCTCCCAGATCGTTCTGGCGGCTTCCTTCGGAATGACGCCGAGCTCGGCCAGTGCATCGCAGGCATAGGCCTCGATTTCGAACCAGATGCGGAATTTGGTTTCCGGCGACCAGATGGCCACCATTTCCGGCCGGGAGTAACGGGGGATCATGGGCTTTAGCTTTCGTGACGATGGGAGTTGGCTGAGCCTCTAGCAAAGATAGACGGCAATCTCAACGTTGCTGTTCAGGCATCCGGCAGGTGAGCCACAGGCTGGTCAGCGCGAGAGCGGCAAATCCAAGCGGCAGATAGAGGCGGATGCCCATGACGATGAACTGATAGATAGCGCTCGCTGAGGTGAAACTGAGCTGGTAGGCCCAGGTGCCGGTGCCGAACGGCGCATGCCAGCGGGCATAGAAAACGCGGTAATCGAGGGCAAAAGGAGGGCCGTGGCGGCAATGGTGCAGACGGTCAGGCACAGAAAGAATGCCGCAAAGCGGGTCTCTCGGCCTCTGCCGATTGCGCCGAAACGGCCAAGAAACAGTGCAAACGGCCAGGAAACCAGACCGCCTGAGAAGAACAGCAGGAGAATGCTGTTGAGATGCGATGTCTCGGCATCATTGCGCAGATAGAGCGCCATCAGTGCCGACAGCGCCATCACCAGCCCCCAGAGCGGTGCACCGAACAGAGTTTCCGCAGCGTGGGCAGCGAATGGCGCATCCGAAGCGCCAACCAGACAGTCCTGTTCGTTTTTGCCCGATCCGGTGATGTCATGGAGCAGGCGAAACCGGAACGGCGATCCAGCGGCCGTCGCGGCCTTCGAAACCGAAGCTCAGCACTTGGACGAGGGCCACATGGACCGGTTCGCCTTCCACCGGATTATAGGCCATCACGCCGCCGATACGGTAACCCATCGGGCACTTGCGGCTGTCGGGAATATTGGTGTCGGCGTGCAGAACGCGGTCCGACGGTTTTCCATCTTCGGTTTGAAAGACGAGGCGAAACCCGATCGACTGGGGCGTGACATCCTTGCATTGCGTGGAGGGTTCTAACGGGATTTCCTCGAGCGTTAGGGTGAAATCTCCGTCAACCGGCGGTTCGACGGCATATTGCCGGTAGGTCAGGCGATGGGGGAACTCTCCGTTTCCGTGATCGGATTGAAAGCGGCAAGCAGGCCGGGGTTTGCGCGAAGATCGAACTTCTGGACGAGCGCAGCAGCTTTTTCGGCGGTTTGCGCACGTACCCTGGCAAGGCTGGTGTTTTCTTCATCGATGCGCAGCCGGATCGGTGTGCCGGGTAAAAAGGTATCCTTGCGGGTGTCGATGAGAAAGATATTCGAATAGGGAAAGCCGGAGCCATCCTGAACGCCGTACTCCTCGAAGGCAAAGACACTGCCATCCGCCGAAAAGCCGATCGGCTGGAACGAGGCAAAATCGCCGGCGCAGGCCGCATCAGCAAAAAACGCCGAAGCAAGCAACCCAGCCGCGATCTCGCCTGAAAATCTCACCCGCGGCCTCCTTCAGCGTTGCTGCGCAGGGTGTCGATGGTTTTGCGATAAGCGTCAACATGGCCGCCGCTGAAGATCGCCGAGCCGGCGACGAAGACATTGGCACCGGCGGATGCCGGCAGTGCGATCGTGTCCAGCGCGATGCCGCCATCGACTTGGATGTCAATCGGTCGGTCGCTGATCATGGCCTTGATGCGGCGGATCTTCTCTTCCATGGCGGGAATGAACTTCTGGCCGCCGAAGCCGGGGTTGACGGTCATCACCAGAATGAGGTCGATCTTGTCGAGCAGATAGTCGAGCACGCTTTCCGGCGTTGCCGGATTGATCGAGACGCCGGCCTTCTTGCCGAGCGCCTTGATCGCCTGCACCGAGCGGTCGAGATGCGGACCGGCCTCGGCATGCACGGTAATGCTGTCGCAGCCAGCTTTCATGAAGGCTTCGATATAAGGGTCGGCCGGCGCGATCATCAGATGGCAATCGAAGTAGGCCTGCGTATGCGGCCGCAGCGCCTTGATGACATCGGGGCCGAAAGAAATATTCGGGACGAAATGGCCGTCCATGATGTCGAGATGGATCCAGTCGGCACCGGCGGCAACGACGTCGCGCACTTCCTGTCCCAGGTTGGCATAATCGGCGGCGAGAATTGAAGGGGCGATGCGGATAGGCAGGGGCATGATCGGGGGCTCCAACTGTTTTGCGGGCAATAGCATCGCTTTTCATGGCAAACAACCGATGTTACCGCTTCATCGGCATGCGAAGGGCTATCCTTGTTGCGCCCACGTGGGAAGCAGGTCGTTTTTCCGCAGTGGTCGCATCATGCACGCCTCGCGCAATCGCCTGAGCCATGGTGGATGCTGCAGCGGCGCCAAGATCGATGAAATCCTGCACGGAAACGGTTTTGCCGCTTGTTCCTGTCGCCAGCGCAAAGACCAGGTCGCCGTCGAGCGGTGTGTGCGACGGCCAGAGCGCAGGAAAAACCGTCGTGGGCTGCAATGGCCAGGCGTTTCGCCTCGGCCTTGGTCAGCACTGCATCGGTGGCTATGATCGCGATCGTGGTGTTTTTTGTTTCGCTCTGCCTGCCGCGGAACTTGATCCTGAGGTCCGCGCGTCCTTCGGGAATGGATGTGGCATGCCGAGGCCGCCGAATTCCGCGTCTTCCTCGAACGGTGCCGACCAGAAGTGCCTGCCGTCACCGATGGTCGCGATCCCAGCGCATTGACGGCGACCAGCGCCGACGGTGATGCCGTTGTCGAGTATCGTCGACGCAGTGCCGAGCCCGCCCTTGAACGTGGCCGTCAAGGCTCCGGTGCCTGCGCCAGCGGTGCCTGTCGAAAATTCCAGCGCTGCCGCCTGTACGGCTGCATAGCCGAGTTCGCGATAGGGGGGTAGAGGCCCCAATCCTTGTCGCCACCATTGATCAGGTCGAACAGGATGGCGGCTGGAACGATCGGGATATGCAGGTTGCCGACCGGAAAGCCACGCCCCATCTGACGCAGCGCCGCCTGCGCTCCGGACGCTGCGTCAAGCCCGAAGGCCGAGCCGCCGGAGAGAACGATGGCATCGACGGCCTGCACCGTGTTGTGTGGCTCCAGCAGATCGGTCTCCCGCGTACCGGGGGCGCCACCTAGAATCTGTACGGCGGCAATGGCCGGTTGATCGCAGACGACGACGGACACGCCGGATTTCAGCCGATGGTCCTCGGCATTGCCGACCCTCAGCCCACCGACATCGGTAATCGCATTGCGCGGACCGGCGCGCATCACGGGCTTCCTGAAACCGCCGGAGCGGCGATGAACCGGTTGTTCTGCCACTGTAGCAGGCGATAGGGATTGTCGGTCAGTTCGTGATTGGCGTTGAAGCGGACTGGACCGAGAACGGTCTGGTAGGGGCCTTTGGCAAGCGCACCCAACACCGGGCCGCCATCCTTGCTTGCCTGGTCCTTTGCCTGCTCCAGCAGCGTCACGGCTGCAAATGCCGGAAGCACATAGCCCTCGGGAAGCAGTTTTGCCGCCGTCATGGCATCCACGGTCGCCTTGGCGTTCGGCAGGGTGGCGTAATCGGGCAGGGACACGGCCAGAACGCCATTTGCTAAGGGAATCGGCAGGTTTGCCGCGTCGAGCGCCTCGCCGCCCATCAGTGTCAGCGCCACCTGCTCGGATGCGGCGTCGCGCGCAATGATGGCGGTATCAGCGCGGTCTCCACCGGTGAACACATGCGTCGCGCCACTTTTGGCGAGCCGGCGGACAAGGCTGACCTGCTGTTCCTGGGCCGGGCGATAGGTGTCGGAGAAGGTCGGGGTCAGGCCGATTTCGGCCAGCGCGCTGCGGACGCTTTCCACCAGTTCGCGTCCGTGGATCGTACCGTCCTCGATCAGTCCCAGCGGCTCGTTCTTCCAGCGCGACAGAATGATTTCCGTCACCTTGGCCGCTTCGGCCTTGGCACTCGGCACCAGCCGGAAGAAGGGCCATTTCTTCTTCAGCGCATCTTCCATCAGGATATCGGAGCGAACGCTCAGCGTCACGGCCGGAATACCGGCCTCGGCTAAAGCAGGCAGCGTCGCCTCCAGACTTTCCGTACACAGGAAGCCGATCGCTGCCTCGGCACCGCTGGCGAGCAGCGCCTTGGTCAGGCTTTCCGCATCCTTCGGCTCGCAGGTTTCCGGAATGGCGATGATTTCCGAGCCGCGGTCCTCTGCCTGAAAGCGAGCGCCGTCCAGCATCTGCTGCCCGAGAAGCGCGAACGGTCCGTCCGCCGGCGCAACGACGGCGATCTTCAGGCCCGCAGCCAAAGCTGGGGCGGCCTGCACCGATCCGGCAATAACAAGGCTGGCAAAAATCAAACGGAACATGCGCTTATCCAGTTGAGAATGCCCATGTTTTAAAGATGTGGCCGCAGGGGTCAAAGGAAAAGATCGGAACATGCGCCGGAGGGATGGCAATTGCCGTAAATGGCGAAGAAAAACCAGACGATGGGTTTCATATTTCGTTGCAATGTCTATGTGTTAAAAACGTACATCGATCTGGAGACTGCCGTGTTGGACAAGACCCAACTGGACCCGCTAACCTACCGTGATGCCATGAGCCGGCTGGCCGGGCATGTGCATATTGTCACGGCCGCCCACGGGGGCGTGCGGCGCGGCGTGACGATTACGGCCGCATGCTCGGTCTCCGATGATCCGGCGACGCTGCTCGTCTGCCTCAACGGCGCCAACCCCGCGCAACGATATCTTTGCCGAAAGCGGCAGCTTTGCACTCAACCTTCTTGGTGCAGACCAGATGGATCTGGCTCATATCTTTTCGGGCAAGAACAATGTCGATCCGTCAGAGCGATTTTCCCATGGCACCTGGGGAGAGCTTAAGACCGGCGCGCCGATCCTTGGCGAAGCCGTTGCGGCGTTCGATTGCCGGCTGATCGATATCAAGACGGTGGCCACCCATATCGTGCTGTTCGGCCAGGTCGTTGCCGTGACACTCGGCCAACAGAAACCGGCACTTGTCTATCTGGACCGGGACTACCGCACGTTATAGATTTCCTCCAAGGGAGCAGAGGAAAGATGACGACATACGCGAATGGCGCATTGCCTGCCTCGATCGCCGAGACGATGGAGCTGCTGGAATCCGGCGATTATCTTGCTGGCACTGCGCTTTCGACCGTGCTGTTCCTGTCGCTGAGAATGAAACGCCCTTTGTTTCTCGAAGGCGAAGCGGGCGTCGGCAAGACCGAAATCGCCAAGGTCCTGGCAAAGGCACTCGACCGGCCGCTGATCCGGCTGCAGTGTTATGAAGGCCTCGACATTTCCTCAGCCGTCTACGAGTGGAACTATCCGGCGCAGATGCTGGAGATCAGGCTGTCGGAAGCGGCCGGGTCAGCCGATCGCCAGACGGTCGAAAGCAATATTTTTTCGGAGAAATACCTGATCAGGCGCCCGGTCTTGCAGGCGATCTCCGCCGAGGCGGGCAAGGCGCCGGTGTTCCTGATCGATGAACTTGACCGCACCGACGAGGCATTCGAGGCGTTTCTGCTCGAAGTTCTCTCCGATTTCCAGGTGACCATTCCGGAACTCGGGACGATCCGGGCGCAGGAGCCGCCGATCGTCATCATCACCACCAATCGCACCCGCGAGGTGCACGACACTTGAAGCGGCGCTGCCTCTACCACTGGGTCGATTATCCGAAGGCAGCGCAGGAACTGGAGATCATCCGCCGCAAGGTGCCGGGCTGCAATGAGCGCCTGTCGTGGGAAATCGTCGGTTATGTCCAGCGGCTGAGAACGATCGACCTGTTCAAGAACCCGGGTGTTGCCGGAAACCATCGACTGGGCGACGGCACTCACCGAACTCGATCGTTTAGCACTCGATCCGGAAACCATCTCCGATACGCTCGGCACACTGCTGAAATACCAGGACGACATCGCGCGGATCGAGGGGTGGAGACGGCCTGCAAGATCCTCGATGACGTCAAGGCCGAACTCCTGGCGGCAGGGTGATCTCATGGTAGCGGCTGCCCGGACGAGCGACGGCGCCATTCTACCACCCTTGCCTGAGGGCGATGGGCGGTTTGCCGACAATATCGTGTTTTTCGCCCGCGCCTTGCGCAAGGCGGGTTTGAAGATCGGGCCGGGAGCGGTTGCTGATGCGATCGAAGCCGTCGCGCTGATAGGCATCGGTTCCCACGACGAATTCTATGCCACTCTGCAATCGATCTTCGTCAAACGTCACGAGGATCAGGCGCTGTTCGACGAAGCGTTCCGGCTATTCTGGCGGTCGCGCGACCTGATCGGCAAGATGATCGCGATGATGTCGCCGGTGGCGCCCGATTCTCGTGAAAAGGCACCTCGCCGCGCAGGTGAGGCCCGCATCAGCGACGCCCTGTTTGCCGATCGTGATGCGCAACGGCCGGTGCGCGACGAACCGGATATCGAGATCGAGCGCGCTTTACCGCGTCCGGCCGGGAACTGCTGCGCCGGGCGGATTTCGCCCAGATGTCGGCGGGCGAGATTGCCGAGGCGAAGAAGGCTTTGTCGGCGCTGGTTCTACCGATGGATGAAGTTCGCACGCGCCGTTTTCGCGCCTCGCACCGGCCGCGCCGTATCGACCCGCGGGCCACCATGCGCGATGCGATGAAAACCGGCGGCGATCTCATTCTGCCGCGGTTCCAGGAAGCGAAGACCCTTCATCCGCCGCTGGTGGTACTGGCCGATATTTCCGGCTCGATGAGCCAGTACACCCGTATTTTCCTGCATTTTCTACATGTGCTGACGGAAAAGCGCCGCCGGGTTCACACCTTCCTGTTCGGGACTCGGCTCAGCAATGTGACCCGGCAGATGAAGAACCGCGATCCCGATGCGGCGATGGACGATTGCATCCGCGCCGTCAGCGACTGGTCCGGTGGCACGCGGATCGGCGAAACGCTGCATGAGTTCAATCGCCTCTGGTCGCGCCGGGTGCTGGGGCAGGGCGCCATCGTGCTTCTGATCACCGACGGTCTCGAACGGGATGATGTCGGTGAGCTGGAAACGGAGATGGACCGGCTGCACCGTTCCTGCCGCCGGTTGATCTGGCTCAATCCACTGCTGCGCTTTGACGGTTTCGAGGCCCGTGCCCGCGGTGTCAGGGCCATGCTGCCGCATGTTGACGAATTCCGCGCTGTGCATAATCTTGAAGCCGTGTCCGATCTGGCCGAGGCACTTTCAGGCAAAAAATCACGCGATGCCGATCCCCGCCGCTTCATGCCACGGCGATAGCGCAACAGGAGGAGAGCATATGCTGGGCCAACCTCTTTATCCCGATCCATTAACGGTTGCCGAGGAATGGCATGCCGATGGACGTGGGGTTGCCATTGCCACCGTCATCGAGACCTGGGGTTCGGCGCCAAGACCGGGCGGAAGCCATCTGGTCATCGACTCGCAGGGTAATTTTCATGGTTCTGTTTCCGGTGGCTGTGTTGAAGGCGCGGTGATTGTCGAGGCAGCCGAGGTGATTACATCTGGTACGGCACGAATTCTCGAGTTCGGCGTTGCCGATGAGACCGCCTGGCGGGTCGGCCTCTCGTGCGGCGGCCGCATCCGCATCTATGTCGAAAGGCTGGGATAAGCGATGTTGCTGGAACATCTGCATAGGCTGAACACGGCGCGCGACGCACGGCTGGCGACGGTAACGGTCACCGAACTCGGCACCGGAACGGCTCGACTTTTCCTGGAGGGAGAGGCTTATGATCCTTCCATTGCGCCAGCCATAGAGTTGGCGCTGTGCACGGGCAAATCCGGTATTATCGAGATCGACGGACAGGCTGCCTTTATCAATGTCTATCTGCCGCCACCCCGGATCGTCGTCATCGGTGCGGTTCATATTTCCCAGGCGCTTGCCGGTATGGCGCAGATTGCCGGGTTCGACCTGACGATCATCGATCCGCGCAGCGCCTTTGCGACACCGGAACGGTTTGGCGAGACAAAGCTTCTTGGCGAATGGCCTGAAGATGCGCTCCAGCGCGCACCGCTGGATGCCTATACCGCGCTGGTGGCTGTCACGCATGATCCGAAGATCGACGATTTTCCATTGATGAAGGCGCTTGAGGCTGGCTGTTTCTATGTCGGAGCGTTGGGAAGCCGCAAGACCCATGCCGGCCGTGTCGAGCGGCTGACAAAGCTGGGCGTGGATGAAACCGGCATAGCCCGCATCCATGCGCCAATCGGTCTCGACATCCGCGCGTCAAGCCCCGCAGAAATTGCCGTCGCAATTCTCGCCGACATTATCCAGACGCTGCACGCGCGATGTGACGGCTGGCCAGAGAGACGCTGAATGAAATTTGGCCCGGTCGGCATCGATGAGGCAGAAGGGACCGTTCTCGCCCATGCAGCAAAACTGCCCGGCGGGCGCCTGCCCAAGGGGCATCTCCTTTCGTTATCCGATATTTTCGCGCTGCAAGCGGCGGGCTTCACCGAAGTCATCGTCGCCCGCCTGGAGCCCGGTGATCTGCTGGAGGACGAGGCAGCCTCGCGGATTGCAGCGGCGATCGATCGCGATCACTTGACGTTTTCGCAGGCGGCAACCGGGCGGGTCAACATTCACTCTGCCGTCGATGGCCTGTTCGTCGCCAGCCGCTCCGTCATCAACCGGCTCAACCGTATCGATCCGGCCATCACGCTTGCCTGTCTTGCCGATCATATATCGGTGCGATCCGGCGACATGGTGGCGACAATCAAGATCATCCCGCTTGCTGTTGCTGGCCGCTATGTCGAGGAAGCCGCAGCGCTTCTTCGTGCAGAGCATGCCTTCAGCGTTAAGCCGTTCGCGGCACGCCGTGTCGGGCTGATCGCAACCCTGCTGCCATCGCTGAAACTCAGCGTAATGGATAAGACGCGCCAAAACCTTGAAGTGCGATTGCGGCTGTCATCGAGTGTGTTGGTGCAGGAGCAGCACGTGCCGCATACTGCCGAAGCTGTGGCGGCAGAAATTTCCCGGGGCACGCAGCGGTTCGAGATGATCATCGTCTTTGGCGCTTCCGCAGTTGCCGACGCCGATGATGTCATTCCGGCGGCTATCCGGCTTGCGGGCGGCATCGTCTATCATGTCGGTATGCCGGTCGATCCCGGCAATCTGCTCGTCCTCGGCAGGGTTGGGGATATCCCGGTGATCGGAGCGCCGGGCTGCGCTCGCAGCCCCAAGGAGAACGGTTTCGACTGGGTCCTGAACAGAATTTTAGCCGGCGAATGGCCGACGGTGGACGATATCACCGGTCTCGGTGTCGGTGGACTCCTTATGGAGATACCGACGCGGCCCTTGCCGCGCGCCTTGGCTGGTTCCGAGCTGAAGGATGTTTCTGTCGCGGTCGTGCTGCTCGCCGCTGGCAGGGCCTCGCGGATGGAATCAGGGAAGCACAAACTGCTAGCGGAATTCGAGGGTGTGCCACTCGTGCGCCGCAGCGCGCAGACAGCGCTGGGTGCCAGCGTTCAACGCGTGTTCTGCAGTCACTGGCCACCGGCAAATGGAAATTCGTGCAGCACTGGCCGGGCTTGATGTCGTCGCCATTGAAAACGCCGATTATGCGACGGGGGTGGCTTCGTCATTGATTGCCGGGGTGAACGCCGCAGGCAATGATGCCGACGGGGTGTTGGTGATGCTGGCGGACATGCCCTGGGTCTCGGCCGAAGATCTTTGCCGCGCTGATTTCGGCATTCAAAGCCGAGAAGGGGCTGACGATCGTTCGTGCCGTGTCCGGTGGAAAACGCGGCAATCCGGTGATCCTGCCGCGCTCGACATTCGAAGCTATCCGGCAGTTGCAGGGCGATGTCGGTGCGCGCCAAATCATCGAAACATGCGGGCTGCCGGTGGTCGATGTCGATATCGGTCCGGCTGCACATCTTGATCTCGACACGCCGGAAGCGATCATCGCCGCTGGTGGCATATTGAAAGGCTGATGAGAATGGACAATGCGGCAATCGAGGAGATGTTTTCGGCACTCGGCCCGGTAACGGTCAAACGCATGTTTGGCGGCAAGGGCATCTATTTCGAGGGCCGAATTCTGGCGCTGGAGGTAAGCGGCGACATCCTTTTGAAGGCGGACGCAGACAGTGCCGGGGAATCTCGAGGCCGCCGGCAGTTCGCAGTGGAGTTACGACGGCAAGGGAAAACCGGTGAAGATGCCCTACTGGTCTATCCCGGAAGAAGCCTTTGACGATCCCGACGAGATGGCGCGCTGGGTGCGCCTTGCCTATGAGGCAGCCTTGCGGGCTAAGAAATAGCCTGTGCCCGCAGCGCTTTCACTGCATCCTGCGCAAACAGCGACAGTGGCTGCGGTAGATCGTCGAGTGGATACCAGCCGATTTCGGAGAGTTTGTCCGGTTCCATCAGCTGTGGTTCCCCGGAGAAGTCGTCGGTCACGTAGATCAGGGAAATCCAGTGCTGACGGTCTGCCTCGATTCGCTGCTCGCTAAGGCAGAGAAAACGTGCCGAATGGATTTTTAGGCCGCTTTCTTCTTCCGCCTCGCGGCGGGCGGCCTCGGCTGCCGGTTCCATATGATCGACCTTGCCGCCGACAATGCTCCAGTGACCGGCTTCCGGCGCTTTCAAACGCTTGCAAAGCAAAAGCTTGCCGTCATTGAAGACGGCAAGCCCTGATCCCACGCCGGGAAAATCTATGCCTGGATATGCCATGCGATCGCTTGAAGGCTCAGGCCTTGCCGGCAATCAGCATGAAAGCAGGGATATCGTCGCCGAAGCCAACCGGCGTCGGGCCATCGTCCTGATCGCGGCGATAACGGTTGCGGCGATCGCGGTTGTCGTCATTGGCAGGATACGGCTGGGGAGCAGGGCGGTTGCTGTGACGGCCGGCATTCTGCGGTTTCGTTTCTGCCTTGCGTTCTGTTCTCACAGGTTCTGCCTTTGCTACTACCGGTTCGAGGGGGCTGCTACGACTGCCGGACTATCGTCTGATTTGATGTCCGATTTGTGACTGGCCACTGGACGCGGAGCGTGATCACGATCCCTGTCGTTGCGCCGGCCACCGCGCTTGCCGTCGCGGCCGCCGCGCTCGGGCTTGCTGCTCTCATGGCTTTCCATGGGAGCGGGCAGGGCGGGAGAGGTCGCCGTTCAGCCACTCGACCTTCTTGTCGATCAGCTTTTCGATGGCATCGACGAATTTCGTGTCGCGCTTGGAAACCAGAGTGAACGCGGCGCCCGAACGACCGGCACGGCCGGTGCGGCCGATGCGGTGGACATAGTCTTCCGCATGGATCGGCACGTCAAAGTTGAACACGTGGCTGACGTCCGGAATGTCGAGACCGCGGGCCGCGACGTCGGAGGCAACCAGCAGAGTGATCGCATTGTCCTTGAAGCCCGCAAGCATTTTCGTACGCGAACTCTGATCCATATCACCGTGCAGAGCGCCCACTGAGAAACCGTGACGCGAAAGCGAGCGGTACAGTTCGGCAACATCAAGCTTGCGATTGCAGAAGATGATGGCGTTCTTCAGGTCATCCTGCTTCTGGATCAGATCGCGCAGCACGGCACGCTTCTCGTAATCCTTGCTGTGAGTCGCGACCAATCGCTGCGTCACGGTCGTTGCTGTCGAAGAGCGCGTGGAGACTTCGACGCGCTCCGGGTTCTGCAAGAACCGGTCAGCCAGCTTCTGGATTTCCGGCGGCATGGTGGCCGAGAAGAACAGGGTCTGGCGGGTAAACGGGATCAGCTTGGCAATGCGCTCGATATCGGGAATGAAGCCCATGTCGAGCATGCGGTCGGCCTCGTCGATGACAAGGATTTCAACGCCGGTCATCAGGAGCTTGCCGCGTTCACAATGGTCAAGCAGGCGGCCTGGCGTGCAGATCAGCACATCGGCGCCACGCTCAAGCTTGCGATCCTGCTCATCGAAGGACACACCACCAATCAGAAGAGCGACATTGAGCTTATGGTTCTTGCCGTATTTTTCAAAGTTTTCGGCGACCTGGGCTGCCAGTTCGCGCGTTGGCTCAAGAATAAGCGTGCGCGGCATACGGGCGCGTGCCCGACCCTTTTCCAAAAGCGTCAGCATCGGCAGCACGAAGGATGCCGTCTTACCTGTGCCCGTCTGGGCGATGCCCAGAATATCACGCCGCTGCAGGGCTGGCGGAATTGCGCCTGCCTGGATCGGTGTGGGGATGGTGTAGCCCGCATCTGTTACTGCGGTAAGAACTTTTTGGCTCAGGCCAAGGTCTGAAAAAGTGGTCAAAGGGAAATCTGTTTCCGTTCCGGTTCGGTCGAACACTGGTCAATCGGCGCATGCTTTAACTGCCGTCGCTGGGGCTCTTAGTCCCATAGCCAAGCAAAGTCAAGAAAACCGGCGGTTTGAAAGGAGAAAGAGTCAATAAAGGACTGCCAACAACAGGATAGCGGAAAATCGCATCCTATGGCGTCAAGAGCCGCAGCAAGGCCGCCAAGTTCAGTTGATGTAGTGGCTGAGCTTGATGCCTGCCGTCAGGAACCGCATCGGATCGACCGCCTCGCCATTCAGGCGAACTTCGTAATGCAGGTGCGGCCCGGTGGAACGGCCTGTACTGCCGGAACGGCCAATAGCCTCGCCGGTGGTGATTTTGTCGCCGACATTGACCAGAATGGTCGAAAGGTGTGCGTAGCGGGTGGTGACGCTGCTGCCGTGGTCGATTTCGACCATGTTGCCATAACCGCCCGTCTTGCCGGCAGTGATCACTATTCCAGGGGCTGTCGCCACGATCCGCGTTCCAGTCGCGGCGCGAAAATCGATGCCTGCGTGCAGCGCCAGTCTGCCAAGGAACGGGTCAAGGCGATTGCCGAAGGTGCTGGTTATATCGCTTGCTGGTGATGGATTATTGAACGGCAGTTTTTTTGCCTGGCTGCGAACGCCTTCCAGGCGGGCGAGTGCCGTGTCGAGCTCAATCAAGGAGGTATCGAAGGCCTCGGTCGTTTCCGGCTCGACGAACGGGCCGCCAATGGCATCGTCATCCCCCGTGACGGGCGCAGTCGCCGCCACCTCATCTGCGGTCACCTTGACACCGGTGCGCGCCAAAATGGTCATGATGGCATCGGTGGCTTCCGACGCACCTGCCGTCAGGCTGTCAATACGGGTTTTCTGTTCCTGCTCGATATCCTTGAGCGATAGCGTCACCTTCGAAAACAACCGGTCGGCCCGGTCCGACATGGCTTCCTGTCCGCGCGAGGCGGATTGCGGTGCATAGGCCAGCGCCATTTTCCGCTGAGGTGCCTTATCGCCCATGCCCATCAACCGTCTGATGGCCTTGAGGCCACCACTGGCGTCGGCGCGTTTTTCGTAAGCCAAGGGTGCTGCCTCGAACGGCTGAACATCCTTTTCAGCGATGCCGGATTCTTCGGCGCGGTCGAGCAGCGTTCCAAGCCGACCGTGTCGCGAAGACAGGGCCATCTGCTGCTGCAGCAGCTTTTCGACCTTGTCTTCGACCACCTGCTGATCGAGAAGCTGACGGCTGGTGACGCGATCGACCTGCGCGCAATGCGGCGATCCGATCTTCATATTCGTGCTGCATGCGGGCCTGGCGGGCCATCGTGCCGCCGATCAAATCGTCGCGCAGCACCAGATAGGAGGTCGCCGCAAGATAGCCGATTGAAAAAACGGAAACAAAACAAACCGACAGCGCTGCCATCCAGGGCTGAAAGGTCATGTAGTGAACCTTGTCGCCGCTGGCCAGAATGATGATGTGCTTTTGTGCGCGCTTGCCGAAAACCCGGCTTTCCGTAGACACCAACTCACCCCCAACGCGTGCGATTCTGCCCGTCTTGATGGGGTTGATTAGACACTGTTAAGGTTAATAAAGCCTTGCCAGTGCCGTTGCGGCAGGTCTCCGTCAGGTATTCACAGAGGCAGTCATCGAGCGATAGAAAGATGGCGTCAGGCCGGCTTCCGCACGGGCGATATCGTTGAATGGAGCCTTTAGCGGACCGCGAAAATTGGCTCTGACCAAGGCTTGAAATGCCGCGGCCGGGTCTTTCTTCTGGCGCGCAGAGAAAACGGAACCATTTGGCGCCGACCGCGACATGGCCTTTCTCATCCTCGTAGATCACGTCAAGCACAGCGGCGCTCTCCAGATCGCCGGCCTCACGCATCTTTGCCTGCAATGCCGGCGTCACGTCGAGGCCGCGCGCTTCGAGAATCAATGGCACCACCGCCAGCCGTGCCGTGAGGTCGTTGCGCGTATCATGGGCCGCCTGCCAGAGCCCGTCATGGGCGGGCAGGTCGCCATAGTCAGCACCAAGCTGGCGCAAGCGATCGCGCACCATGCGGAAATGCTTGGCCTCCTCGAAAGCTACCTTCATCCAGCCATCGAAGAACGAGTTCGGAACGGGCTCCGTTGCAAAACGGGCGACAATGTCGAGCGCCAGATCGACGGCGTTGAGTTCGATATGGGCGATGGCGTGAAGGAGCGCGATCTGCCCCTTATCGGTCGTCAATGCCCGCTTTGGCATTTGCCGCGGCGGTATCAATTCCGGCTTTTCTGGCCTTCCGGGACGGTCGGGCACGGTCGTATCGAGCGGCGAGCGCAACGACAGGGTCCGTTCGCTCCAGCGGCGTGCCGTTTCCTGGGCAAGCAACGTCTTGATATCCAGATCGGCCGCGCGGATTGCGCGGACGGCCCCGTCACGAAGACTGCCAATAGCCGGAAGGCTCGTCATCGCTAGATGGTTCCATTTGCAAGGCTTTTGGCAGCGGCAAGGACCTCTTGCGCATGACCGGCAACCTTCACCTTCGGCCAGATGCGGTGGATCACGCCGTCAGGACCAATCAGCAGGGTCGTCCGTTCTGACCCCCATGTACTTTCGGCCATACATGCTTTTTTCGACCCAGACGCCATAGCTGTTCAGGACAGCCAGATCCTCATCCGAGGCGAGAATGACAGAAAGATCATATTTCTTGGCAAACTTGTCGTGCTTCTTCACCGAATCCGGGCGACATACCGATCACGACTGCGCCAGCCTCGGAGAACGCGCTCAAAAGCCCGGTAAAGGCGATCGATTCGGTGGTGCAGCTGCTGGTGTCGTCCTTCGGGTAGAAGAAAAGCACGACCGACTGTCCCTTGAACTGTGACAGCGAAACGGTACCGCCGCCATCATGAGGCAGGGTAAAATCCGGCGCAATTGCGCCTTCGGTCAGGTTCGCCATGGTTATTCCTTTATTCTGGGGCATGTGCCGCAAAGTTTGTCGCATGAGGCATATCCAACAGGAACCCGGCCCGTCCAGCGCCGCAGGGACCAAGGGATGTTTCTGCGCACAGGGAAGATGGGTTGAACGGCAGACATCATTTGCCCCGAGATCGTTCTTTAACTACTGTGCAATGAACGCAAATGCCAAAAGGTGCTTAGGTGCGCCGTTGGCATCTTCGAGCGATAACGTGAGATAAATCAACCACGTACGTCGTGCGTTTGGCATCATGGGCATGTAGCCTCCTGATGCCGCGAGATGGAATCGCAGCAGATTGGAAAATACCCATGATTCTTTTCACACTTCCGGAGGCCGCCGGCGCTGATGAATGAAATCCGCGGCGAAAAAGTATCGTTTCGCAAGGAAGACATTGTCGTTCTGCATTCCCTGCCGTCGGCGCAGGCGCATGATCCGTGTATCGTTCATGCGCCACAAAAACGCGGCATCGCCCATCTCCTCTTTACAACAACGATTGTCATTGCCGCGATTTTCTTTCTTTTCGGCGCAGCCGTGCTTGCGGCCATTGAAGGCGGGTTTCTGGACGGACCGCTGAATGCGCGGGCGCAGACGGCGCTGAACGCTGCGATTGGCGACGGATATCATGCCGAGGTCGGCAGTACGGTCTTGCGCATGACGTCGAATGGCGCGCTGGCGCTCAAGGCGCAGGACGTGACGCTCATCGAAAATGCCTCCAGCAAGCGGTTGGTGACGACCAATTCCGTCTTTATCGAACTCAATCCGCTGGCCTTGATGACCGGCCGGATTGCCGTTTCTGCGGCTTGAGGCTGAGGGGGCGACGCTTGACCCGTCACTGCTGCCCCAGGGCAAGCCGATCGACCTGACGGCCATTCGCGTCGCCGATGTTGCCGGAGGGCTGGAGGTCGTTTTCAACCAGATCGACAGCATCTCGCAGTTGATCGGCCGTAGCAACACCGAGACCGTGCGTATCGCGGACCTACGCTTGTCCTTCGCCGGTGTTCGCCAGCGGATCGTACCGGTCGTCGTCGAAACACTGGATTTCAAGCGCACAGCCGATGGCTCGATGCAGATTGACGGTGCCTTCTCCATCGATGGACAATCGTCGGAACTGCATCTTCGCGCCGATCGTCAGAACGGGCGTATCACGACGCTCAACGGGGCCGCCGTCGGCTTACCGCTATCTGCCTTTTTGTATCGCAACGATACCGCGACGGAACTTGCATTCGGGATCAAGAGCAGCGCCGATCTGGCCATCAAGGCAACACGCGCTGCCGAAAACACACCACCGACGCTGCAATTGAACGGTCGTTCCAACGATGGCGCATTCGACGCAGGTGGTTTCACATCGGAGCTCAAATCTTCCGAGCTCAATGTCAGCTATGATTTTGTCCGCGACAGGATCGAGATTTTGCCGTCGATGGTGCATGTTGGCCGGTCGACCTTCCCTTTTACCGGTGCGGTTGCCGATCTTGATCCGGCGGTACTGGCCGGCAAAAGGGCTTTTCGATCGATCTTCTTCTGCAAGCCGCCAGTTCGTCGCCGGTCGATGTATCAGAGGCGCCGCTGATATTCGATGCCAAAGCCCAGGGGCGCTACCTATCGGAAAGCCACCAGCTGGTGTTTGACGAACTGACGGTCGCAAGCGGGCTCGGTACGGCTGCGGGTTCGCTGTCCATGACCTTCGGAGATACTTCACCACAGATCAGCTTTGCCCTTCTGACCAGCAAGATCCAGTCTGCTGCCGTGAAACAGCTCTGGCCCTGGTGGGTTGGCAAGACGGCGCGGCGCTGGGTCATCAACAATATTTTCGGCGGCACGGTGACGGACGGCAAGATCGAAGTCTTCCTGCCCATGGGGCGCATCACGCGCACTGTCGGGCCGATCGACCTGAATGCTGAGGAATTGAGCGTTCAATTCAACATCGCCGATGCCCGGGTTAATCTGGCCGGTGACATCCCGCCATTGCGCGATGCAGCCGGCGCTTTCAAGCTGAAGGGCGAGCGCCTGGATGTGGAGATCCAACGCGGAACTGCGTATTTCCCGTCGGGGCGCTCTGCCACGGTGAACGGCGGTGATTTCGTCATCCCCAATACCTATGAAAAGCCGTTGATTGCCGAAATGAAACTCGATGTCGGCGGCCAGGCGGATGCGATAGCCGAGCTCGTGAGCTACCGGCCCATTCTTGCCCTGCAGCGGACCCCGTTCAAGCCTGAGGACTTTTCCGGCGAGATGACGGCGCAGGTCGGTGCGCGGTTCGGTCTGGTCACTGCTCAAAAACCACCTCCGGCGCAATGGCAGGCAGAGATGCTGCTCAATGGCGTCACCGTCAACAAACCCTTTGCCGGACGAGCGATTTCCGACATCAAGGGGAGCTTGAGGATCGATCCACGGCAAGCCGTGCTGGAGGCTAAAGCCGATATCGATGGCGGACCGATGGACATTTCACTTGTCGAACCTGTCGGGGCGGACAGCGCCGTCAAGAGAACGCGCAAGATTTCCGGAACGCTGGATGGCCAAACGCTTGCCAAGCTCGCTCCGGGACTTGCTGGTATCGTCAGCGGCCCCGTGGCGTTGGATATCCAGATCGACGACACTGATCGGCAAACGGTTTTAGCCGACCTCGGCAATGCTTCGATTTCACTTCCCTGGATAGGCTGGTCGAAAGGCGCGGGGATCGGAGCCAACGCGACGTTTTCTGTATCGACCTCCGACGCTATGACGCATATCGACGATCTGAAGCTTACGGGTGATGGTTTTGGCGCCAGCAGCTCGCTGGCGCTCGACAAGACGGGCCTGAATTCGGGCGAGTTTTCATCGGTCCAGCTGTCCAAGGGCGACAACTACGCTGTCAATATCAAACGTCAGAAAAGCGGTTTTGGGGTCAGCGTCAACGGCAGTTCCGCTGATATCCGGCCGATCATTGAAAGCATGCGAAACTCGACGGGCGACGTTGAAGGCGATGGCAAGCGCATCGCCATCGATGCGAACCTGCAACAGGTGACGGGCTTTCACTCGGAGACCCTGTCCAACGTCAAGCTGAGCTACGCGGCCAGAGGCAAGCAAATCGATGCCGTCAATCTGTCGGCGGTGACCGATAGTGGTCAGGCCGTGGTTGCCAAACTGACCAAGAATGGCGCCGACAATACGCTGGAACTGACCAGTGGCGATGCCGGATCGTTGGCCCGGTTTGCCAATATCTACAGCAACATGCGCGGCGGCCTGCTGAACCTCAAGCTGCGAGATCGCGGCGGCAGTTCCTGGCGTGGGAATATCGATATCCGCAAATTCTCCCTGGTCAACGAGGCAAGGTTGCAATCGATCGTATCGACGCCGACCGGCGCCGATGGCAAAAGCCTGAACCAGGCGGTGAAGAAAAACATCGACGTCAGCTCCGCTCGCTTCGAGCGCGGTTCCGCCAATGTGGCGCTCGATAACGGATCGATCGCGATCGAAGGCGGGGTCGTACGTGGCGTCGATGTCGGCGCCACCTTCCAGGGAACGGTGCGTGACAAGAATGGCAACATGGACATGACCGGCACCTTCATGCCGGCCTATGGCCTCAATCGATTGTTCGGCGAGCTGCCGATCATCGGCGTTCTTCTCGGCAACGGCCGGGACCGCGGACTTTGGGGATCACATTCAAGCTGGTCGGGCCGTTCGCCAAGCCGAACCTGACGATCAACCCGCTGTCGATCATCGCCCCCCGGCGTGTTCCTGCAGCATCTTCGAGTTCAATAAAAAACCGGCGGGATCGCCGCCGGTTTTGAAAGCGTTCTCTTGTGTGAAAGGCTCAGGCCGGCCGCACAAGAATGTGCTTCTTCTTGCCGAGCGACAGCTTGATGACGCCGTCTGCCGTGATATCGCCGGTGCCGATCACCTGGCGGTCATCGCCGACTACAGCATCGTTGAGGCGAACGGCACCATCCTTGAGGAATTGCCGCACCTTGCCATTGGATTCGGCGAGACCGGCACGCACGAACAGCGCGAGAACACCGATGCCGCCCTCAAGCTCCGCCGTGGGCACGTCGATGGACGGCAGGTTGGCTGCAAGGGCACCTTCTTCGAAGGTCTTGCGAGCGGTTTCGGCCGCTTCTTCCGCAGCGGCACGGCCGTGAAGGATCGCAGTCACTTCCGTGGCCAGGATCTTTTCACTTCGTTGAGTTCCGCGCCACCGATTGCTGACAGGCGGGCAATTTCCGTCATCGGCAGTGTCGTAAACAGCTTCAGGAAGCGGCTGACGTCGGCATCCTCGGTGTTGCGCCAGTATTGCCAGAAGTCATAGACCGACAGGAGGTCGGCATTGAGCCAGACCGCGCCGGAAGCAGATTTGCCCATCTTGGCCCCGGACGAGGTGGTCAAAAGCGGCGATGTCAGGGCGTAGAGTTGCGGCGTTCCCATGCGGTGGCCGAGGTCGATACCGTTGATGATATTGCCCCATTGGTCGGAACCGCCCATCTGCAAGCGGCAATCGTAACGCTTGGCCAGTTCGACAAAGTCGTAGGCCTGCAGGATCATGTAGTTGAATTCGAGGAACGACAGCGACTGCTCGCGATCCAGCCGGGTCTTGACGCTGTCGAAGGCGAGCATCCGGTTGACCGAGAAGTGGCGGCCGACGTCACGCAGGAATTCGAGGTAGTTGAGCGGCCGCAACCATTCGGCATTGTTGATCATCCGTGCACCGCTCGGACCATCATTGTAGTTCAGGTAGTTGGCGAAGACATGTTTCAGCGACGTGATGTTGTCCTCGATCATGTCGACCGTCATCAGCTTGCGCGCCTCTTCCTTGAAAGACGGATCGCCGACCATGCCGGTGCCGCCGCCCATCAACGAGATCGGACGATGGCCTGTGGCCTGTAGCCAATGCAGCAGCATGATCTGGGTCAGGTGGCCGACATGAAGGCTCGATGCCGTCGGATCGTAGCCGATATAGGCCGTCACGGTTTCCTTGTTGAACAGCGCATCCAGTCCAGCATTGTCGGATGTCTGGTGGATGAAGCCGCGTTCGTGGAGTGTGTGAAGGAAATCGGACTTGAATTCGGACATGACCTGTCTCTTTCGATGGGCTGTTTGTAAAAGAATGAGCGCTTGCTGGATATTTGCGCGGCGTTTAGCACTGTTTCCTGAAAAATGCACCTGTCTGCGTCGGTAATGTTTGCGGGGAGTAGAGGTCGGGATGGTGGAAATGAAGACGGCAATCGGCCTGATGAGCGGCACCAGCATGGATGGCATCGATATCGCGCTGCTTCGCACCGATGGCCGCGACAGGGTTGAGCGCGGCGCAGCCCTCGGGATTGCTTATGAAGCAAAGTTTCACGATCGCCTGAAACAGGCGCTGCAGGATGCGAAGCCGGTGCGACAGCGGGACGAGCGGCCGGGCGCTCTTGCGGATGTCGAGCGCGAGCTGACGTTGCGTCATGCCGAGGCGGTGCGGAGTTTCCTCAACAAAAACAACCTGCAGCCAGCAGATATTGATGTGATCGGGTTCCACGGCCAGACGGTATTGCATCGTCCGGACGAAGCCCTGACCGTGCAACTTGGCGATGGTGCGCTTTTGGCGCGCGAAACCGGCGTTGCCGTTGTTCACGACATGCGCGCCAGCGACATGGTGCATGGCGGGCAGGGTGCCCCACTGATCCCGGTCTATCATGCCGCGCTTGCCGCCGGCTTGCCTGCAGAGTTGCGCTCCGGCCGGCCGGTGGTGTTCGTCAATATCGGCGGCATTTCCAATCTGACATTTGTCGGCACGGACGGGCAGATCGTCGCCTATGACAGCGGGCCGGGCAATACGCTGATCGATCAATGGGTCGAAGCGCATGCCGGGATTCCTGTATGATCAGGGTGGCATGATTGCCAGCGAGGGGGCGCGTCATTGCCGATCTCGCAGAGCGGTATCTGGCAAACCCGTTTTTCTTCAGCGCCAAGCGCCGCTCCCTTGACCGCAACGACTTTTCGCCACCATCAGGCGCAGATGCAAGCCTCGAAGATGGCGCGCGCACTCTTGCCTATGTCACGGCCGCCGCCATCCTCAAATCCGCAAACCACCTGCCGCAACGGCCAGGCATCTACATCATCTGCGGCGGTGGCCGGCTGAACCGGGTCATCATGCGCGACCTCGCTGATATGGCCACCGCCGGTCAGGCCTCGGTCGTTTCCGCCGAAGCGGCGGGGCTCGATGGCGATGCGATGGAGGCGGAGGCATGGGGCTATCTTGCCGTGCGCTCGCTCGAAGGATTGCCGCTGACTTTTCCTGGCACGACGGGCGTAGCGGAACCGGTCACTGGCGGGGTTTTCAACGCGACCTTGGGCACTTCACCACCGCCCTCTGATTAACGTTTCTTTTGCCCGGCACGGGTAGCATTCACACGAATCTGCGATGCCCTTTCGGCAAGGCGGAAGAGAACGCGCGACCTGTGCGGGCTTGAAACGGACGTAGAGATGAACGGCGCGCTTTTCCTTCTGACGGTCAACTTCCTGATAGCGCAGCTTTTTTGCGTGTTCTTCCTCGTCATCTCCAGACGCAGCCGTATTCCCTCTGCTGGACGCTGGTTTGCCGCCGCTTTCGCCGTTGCATCGCTTTCGGCCATATTCGAGGTCGTCATCCGCTACGCCGATATCGATCGGTTTGCGAGTTTTGGGGCGTTCAGTTCTGTGCTCGGCGCGCTTATAATGATACGCGTTGGGCTTGGCCGGCTTTATGGCGTTCCGGCGAACGTATTGGCGATGACGGTGCTTTTCGGCGCCTCGCTGACGCTCAATCTGATGATCTATGATCTGCCGAGGGGGACATTTTTCCATTCGCTGGGCTATCAAATGCCATTTGCAATTGTGGAACTGATCTGCGCCATCGCGGTTTACCGGTCCGGCCGGCGCGAGACTGCCGACCGAATTTTGATGGCGTTGCTGCTGCTCACGGCCGGGAATTTTGCCAGCAAGGTCTATTTTGCGGTGGCATTCAGCGGCGGTGACTCGGCGCAGGCCTATCTCGGCAGTACCTATGCTCTGGTCTCCCAGAGCCTCAGTGCAGTGCTGGTCGTCTCCACGGGGCTGACATTGCTGGCCGTCATCGTCGTCGAAATCATGGATGATGCCAAGGCGAACTCCGAAATCGATCCTCTGTCGGGACTTTTGAACCGGCGCGGTTTCGACGCGAGAGTGAGCCAGATTCTTGCACGCCCGATGTCCGCCTATCCGCATTGCGTGATTGTGTGTGATCTCGATCACTTCAAGTCGGTGAACGACACCTACGGACATGCCGCCGGCGATCAGGTCATCCTGTCGTTCGGCCACATGCTTGCAGGGCATTCACCACCGGAGGCCATCTGCGCGTTTCGGCGGCGAGGAATTTGCCATATTCCTGCCGTCTACCGGCGAGGCAACGGGCTATCTGTTTGCGCAGGGACTGCGCAACACCTTTTCATCGCTTGTGATTGCCGGATTGCCAGACACCGTTCGCCTGTCGGCCAGCTTCGGCGTTTGTGCGCTTGCCGCACCGGGTGATCTGATCGCCGATGCGATCAAGGGCGCCGACGCTGCCCTCTATGATGCCAAAAAGAGCGGACGCAATCGGGTAAACCGCGCAGGACAGGCCACGACCAATAGCCCGAAGGACTGGCACGCCCAGGCCTGAAATCGGTTTTGTTGGAAGCGGGCCGGATGAATAGCCTGCCAGGACGCGTGAGCACCCCCGACAGACCAGAAAATCAGGCTATAGCTTGAAACCGCACTTTGCCTTCATGCAGGAAACAGGCCTTGGAGAAGACACCCATATCGAAGCGATTGGTCAGGCGGATGTCCTGCATGTCCGGCAGCGGTTTGCTTTCAGGATCATAGGAGCGGTCGATCTGGGACAGGAAAGCGAGGATGATCCCGGCCTTTCTTGCGAAAGCTTGAAGAGCGTCGAGTTGCTCTGAAAGTTCCGGCTTGTTTCTGCGCTGATCGAGGATTTGCAGATAGTCGATGACGGCGACCGTTCCACGGGGAGCGCCTGCAAGATGACGGATGATATAGTCGGCGCTGATGTTGTCATCCGTGACGATCTCCATGACGTTGCCAAGGCCGGGTGTTTCGCCTTCCATGGACCGGATGCGCTGTCGGGTTTCGTGCTCAGTATATTCCAGTGTAAAGAAAACACCTCTCCTGCCACTGCGGACCGCATCGAGCAGGAGTTTGAGCCCCAGCAAGGTCTTTCCATGTCCGGGGCGGGCGCCCAGCAATACGATGTCGCCATCGGAGAGGCGGGACAGGATGTCCCTTTCGCCGGAGTTGCTTACAGCTTGTGCAGCAAGCAGGCTCCATCCTACAAAACCTTCTTGCGCATGACGCGATCCAAGGCAGCATGCAGGGCGATTTTTTCATCGCGAGCCAATAGCTTGGCCCGGCGTTTCAGTTGGTAGATCGGGGCAGATAGCCTCATCACGGAACCTCCATTGCGAGCAGGAAACGCAATCCCTCCTTATGCGGCGCTCGAACAGATGGCTCGATGATAGAAAATACCCCGTATGAACGATACTTCCCCGATTGGAGGGAGGAGGCGCGGGCCAAGCCTGTGCCCTGATCAATATCGCGAGTCGGAGAGGGCAACAAGACGGAGACGTCTGGTCAAATGCGGCGGGTTCGCGGCGTTGCCAGTCAGATCGGCAATGCCGCGGCCTCAGCAAAAAAATGGCACTCTGCGACGATTGAGGACGCAGAGTGCCATTTGAAAATCCTGGGGGTCAGGCAATGCCTAGATCGCCCATGTCGTGGTCGGTAAGGGGGCCAGCCCCTGTCGCGTTAGCGGATGCGCTTAGCTGCCGGTTCCGGCGTCAATTCGCCGTTCAGTCGCCGGTCGAGGTAATCCTCGCATTCAGCCATCAGCGTATCGACCTGGCCATTGAAGAAATGGTTGGCACCTGGCACGGTCTTGTGGGTGATCAGGATGCCCTTTTGAGCCTTCAGCTTGTCGACGAGATTGTTGACGTCCTTTTCCGGAGCGACCTTGTCGAGGTCGCCGTTGATGATCAGGCCGGACGAGGGGCAGGGTGCCAGAAACGAGAAGTCATAGGTATTCGGCTGCGGTGCGATCGACATGAACCCCTCGATTTCCGGGCGGCGCATCAGAAGCTGCATGCCGATCCAGGAGCCGAAGGAATAGCCGGCAACCCAGCAGCTCTTCAGATCGGGATGCATGCTCTGCACCCAGTCGAGCGCCGAGGCGGCATCCGACAGTTCGCCGGCGCCGTGGTCGAATTCGCCCTGGCTGCGGCCAATCGAGCGGAAGTTGAACCGCAGCGTGGTAAAGCCGCGCTTCTGGAACATGTAGAACAACTGATAGACAATCTGGTTGTTCATCGTGCCGCCGAACTGCGGATGCGGATGCAGGACGATGGCGATCGGGGCGTTCTTCTGCTTGGACGGCTGGTAACGGCCTTCGAGGCGACCGGCCGGTCCGTTGAAGATGATTTCGGGCATTGGCTCTCCGGGCTTGATTCTGGCACTAAAAACCGGTTCTGAGTTGAAGCAGTCTTGACGAAAGCAGTCAGCTTTTCTAAAACTAGTTTAGAACCATTCAAAACTTTGACACGGACTTTCCGTGGCGAGTGCTGTCTCTTACGGCAAGCGAAGCGAAAAATTCAAGGAAAATGCACCAGCCGCATGCCTTTACATGGCAGCCGCCGGTACTTTGGCAAGGGAACATGGGACAAGAGCGCATCTATATGGACTGGAATGCCACCGCACCGCTGTTGCCGGCTGCGCGCGAGGCGTGCCTGACCGCGCTCGATCTCCCGGGAAACCCGTCCTCGGTGCATGGCGAAGGCCGTAGAATCCGCACGTTGATCGAAAATGCCCGTCGTGACGTCGCGGCCCTTTGTGGTGCGGCATCTGCCAATGTGACTTTCACCAGCGGCGCGACGGAAGCGGCCAACTGGGTGCTGACGCCGGATTTCCGGATGGGCAAGACGCCGATGACCATCGGCCATCTCTATATCTCGGCAATCGAGCATCCTGCCGTTCGCGAAGGCGGGCGGTTCGCCAAGGCCGATGTCAGCGAAATCGCTGTGACGCCGGCCGGTATGATCGATCTGGTTGCGCTCGAAACCGCACTCGCTGCGCACGACCGCCAATCCGGCCTGCCGATGGTTGCCGTGATGCTGGTCAATAACGAAACCGGCATCGTCCAGCCGATCGGCGATGTGTCCCGCCTGGTCAAGGCGGTGGGCGGCATTCTGGTCGTCGATGCGGTTCAGGCGGCCGGACGTCTGCCGTTGTCGATCGACGCGCTCGGCGCCGACTTCCTGATCATCTCGTCGCACAAGATCGGCGGCCCGAAAGGCACTGGCGCTCTCATTGCGCGCGGCGAAATCCTGATGCCTTCGGCGCTGATCCGTGGCGGCGGGCAGGAAAAGGGGCATCGCTCCGGAACGGAAAATCCGGCGGCTATTGCCGGATTTGGCGCTGCAGCCCGGTTTGCTGTCGACAATCTGGACGAGCGGATGAGCGGCGTCTCGGCACTGCGCGACCGGCTGGAAACAGCGATTATCGCAGCGGCACCCGACGTCATCATCCATGGCCAGGGCGGCGAGCGCATCGGCAATACGTGCTTCTTCACGCTGCCCGGCTTGAAGTCCGAGACGGGGCAGATCGCCTTCGATCTTGAGGGGTCGCCCTTTCAGCCGGTTCCGCCTGCTCGTCCGGCAAGGTCGGCCAGAGCTACGTTCTGTCGGCGATGGGGCACGATCCGCGCCATGGTGCGCTGCGGATTTCGATCGGGCCGTCAACGACGGAGACGGAGATCGGTCGCTGTGCCGAGGTCTTTGCCAAGGTCGCGGCGCGGCGCAGGCTTGTAGGTGCTGCGGCTTGACTCTGAATTAAATTGCGGAAATTGAATTTTCCGCTTGGCAAACGGGGTGAAAATGCCCCTTAAGCCCACTACATAGGCGGTACAACGAACATTGTATCGGACTGACAAGCTGCCGGACCTTGTATCCGGCGAGATTGGAGAACGACATGGCTGCTGTGCAGGAAACAATCGATCAGGTCGCCCTGATCGATGTGGACCAGTACAAATACGGGTTTGAGACGACGATCGAAATGGACAAGGCGCCCAAGGGTCTGTCCGAAGAGATCATCCGCTTCATTTCGGCAAAGAAGAACGAACCGGACTGGATGCTCGAGTGGCGTCTGGAAGCGTATCAGCGCTGGCTGACGCTGGAAGAGCCGACCTGGGCCCGCGTCAACTATCCGAAGATCGATTTCAACGAGATCTATTTTTACGCCGCGCCGAAGAGCACGCCCGGCCCGACCTCGATCGACGATGTCGATCCGGAGTTGCTGCGGGTCTATGAAAAGCTCGGTATTCCCTTGCGCGAGCAGGGAGATCCTGGCCGGCGTGAAGACGCCGCGCATCGCTGTCGATGCGGTCTTCGATTCCCGTTTCGGTGGTGACGACGTTCAAGGAAGAGCTGAAGAAGGCCGGCGTGATCTTCATGTCGATCTCGGAAGCCATCCGCGAACATCCGGATCTCGTGAAGAAATATCTCGGCACCGTCGTTCCGACCACCGACAACTATTATGCGACGCTGAATTCCGCCGTCTTCACCGATGGATCGTTCGTCTATATCCCGAAGGGCGTTCGCTGCCCGATGGAACTGTCGACCTATTTCCGTATCAACGAGAAGGGTACCGGCCAGTTCGAGCGCACGCTGATTATCGCGGGAAGAGGGCGCCTACGTCTCCTATCTGGAAGGCTGCACCGCGCCGCAAAGCGACGAAAACCAGCTGCATGCCGCTGTTGTCGAACTGGTTGCGCTCGACGATGCCGAGATCAAGTATTCGACCGTCCAGAACTGGTATCCGGGCGACAAGAACGGCAAGGGCGGCATCTATAACTTCGTGACCAAGCGTGGCGATTGCCGCGGCAACCGTTCGAAGATTTCCTGGACGCAGGTCGAGACCGGCTCGGCGATCACTTGGAAATACCCGTCCTGCATCCTGCGCGGCGATGACAGCCGCGGCGAGTTCTACTCGATTGCCGTCTCCAACGGCCACCAGCAGATCGATAGTGGCACCAAGATGATCCATCTCGGCAAGAACACGTCGAGCCGCATCGTCTCGAAGGGCATCGCTGCCGGCGTCAGCCAGAACACCTATCGTGGTCAGGTCTCGACCCATCGCAAGGCTTCGAATGCACGCAATTTCACCCAGTGCGACAGTCTTCTGATCGGTGACAAGTGCGGCGCGCATACGGTGCCTTACATCGAGGCGAAGAACTCCACGGCGCAGTTCGAGCATGAAGCGACGACCTCGAAGATTTCCGAAGACCAGCTGTTCTACTGCCTGCAGCGCGGCATTCCGACCGAGGCTGCCATCGCGCTGATCGTCAACGGCTTCGTCAAGGAAGTCATCCAGGAACTGCCGATGGAATTTGCCGTGGAAGCGCAGAAGCTGATCGGGATTTCGCTGGAAGGCTCGGTGGGCTGACGCTTTTGACCGAACGAAAAGAAATGGCAGCTGGAATGAAAGTCATGGCACTGGCCATTTTCGTTTCCATCTGCGGTTTCCTCGGTCTTGCTGGCCTTCTTAGTGATTGGCAGCTTGCGAAGACTATCGGGATCGTATCGGCCGCTGCTCTTGCCGCCATTTTCTGGCTTAGCGCGGACGTCAAGAATGAGACTTTGGATCGCTTCCTGACCGGAAGAAAAAGACAAGATTGAGAGATACTGCAATGCTTGAAATCAGAAACCTCCATGCCCGCATCGCCGAAGACGGTACCGAGATCATCCGTGGTCTGAACCTGACCGTGAAGGCTGGCGAAGTGGCTGCCATCATGGGTCCAAACGGCTCCGGAAAATCGACGCTCTCCTATATCCTGTCGGGCCGCAGCGATTACGAAGTCACCGAAGGCGATATCCTTTACAATGGCGAGAGCATTCTCGAACTCGACCCGTCCGAGCGTGCCGCCAAGGGTATTTTCCTTGCCTTCCAGTATCCGGTCGAAATTCCGGGCGTCGCGACCATGCAGTTCCTCAAGGTGGCTTTGAACGAGCAGCGGAAATTCCGCGGCGAGGACGAGCTGACGACGCCGGACTTCATTCGCCGCGTCAAGGAAGCCGCCGCCAAGCTGCAGATCAACCGGATATGCTGAAGCGTCCGCTCAACGTCGGTTTCTCCGGTGGCGAGAAGAAGCGTGCCGAAATCCTGCAAATGGCACTTCTTGAACCGAAGCTGTGCATTCTCGACGAAACCGATAGCGGTCTCGATATCGACGCACTGAAGATCGTTGCAGATGGTGTCAATGCGCTGCGCTCTCCGGATCGCGCCGTGATCGTCATCACCCATTATCAGCGCCTGCTCGAATATATCGTCCCGGACACCGTCCATGTTCTCTACAAGGGCCAGGTCATCAAGTCCGGCGACAAGTCGCTGGCGCTCGATCTCGAAGCCAATGGCTATGCCGACATCATCGACGCGGCGGCTTGAGGAGTACTGGGATGAACATGCAAACGGCAATCACGATGACAGCCGCCGAAACGGCCCTCGTCGATGCCTATACCGCCCAGATCGGCGAACTGCCCGGCGAAGGCGCCGTGCTATCGGCGCGCGATAGCCTGGTGGCGAACCTTCGGAAACAGGGCTTGCCGACACGCCGTGTCAAATCCTGGCACTATACGGACCTGCGCGCTTTTGCGGGCCGTTCCGGCTTTCGATCCGACGGCATTCGCCGAAAGGGTTGATCCGCTGGTTCCGGGCTCTTCGGTTCTTGCTGTGCTGAACGGCAAGGCTGACACCAAGAACCTGCCTGCCGGCATCAACGTTCGCTCCTATGCCGAAAGCCTGATCGATGGCGTTGCCGCTGCCGATCTGGTCGAACGCGATCAAGACGACGTGATCGGACGGATCAACGGCAGCTTCGTGCGCGACGGTTTCGAGATCGAAGTGCCTGAGGGCACCGAGCTGGAACAGCCGCTTGAGTTCCAGCTGGTACAAAGCGCCGGCCAGAGCCATTCGCGGTTTCCGGTTACCTTCGGCGCCAATTCCAAGGCAACGGTCATCGAGCGCCATCTGTCGGTCAGCGATGCCGCCAGCCTGGTCACCGTCGTCAGCGACCTGATCCTGGACGATGGTGCCGAAATCACCTGGATCATCCTGCAGCAGCAGGGTATCAGCGACAGCCATCTGGCCCAGGTCAATTTCGACCTCGGCACCAATGCCAAGCTCAGGCTGTTCATCATCAATGCCGGCGGCAAGCTGGTGCGCCAGGAGGTGCATGGCGTCACCACCGGCGAAGGCGCCGATTTCAAGCTGCGCGGCATCAACCTGCTCGGTGGCGAAACCCATACCGATGTGACGTTCACGCTCGGCCATGATGTGCCGAACACGACATCGACGGAAGTGATCCGCAACGTCCTGTTCGACCGCGCCAAGGGTGTCTTCCAGGGCCAGATCCGCGTTGCTCCCGATGCGCAGAAGACCGACGCGAAGATGGCGTGTAACACGCTGCTGCTCTCCGACGATGCCGATTTCTCGGCAAAGCCGGAGCTGGAAATCTTCGCCGACGACGTCCAGTGCGGCCATGGTGCGACTGTCATCGACATCAACCCGACGCATCTCTACTACATGCGCGCCTGCGGCATTCCGGAAAACAAGGCGCGCCATGCTGGTCAACGTTCGTCGATGAGATCGTCGAGGAACTCGAGCATGAAGACCTGATCGAGACGCTGGAAACGATCATCGCCGCCTGGCTCGAAAAGCACGCCTGATTGGATCATTGACATGGAACACACGGTGCCGGTGCCTGCCTATGACGTCGAAGCGATCCGCAGGGATTTTCCGATCCTGTCGCGGACCGTCTACGGCAAGCCGCTGGTCTATCTCGACAACGGCGCCTCGGCGCAGAAGCCGCAGGCGGTCATCGATGCCGTTTCCCATGCCTATTCCAACGAATATGCCAATGTGCATCGTGGCCTGCATTTCCTGTCGAATGCCGCGACCGACGCCTACGAAGGTGCGCGTGAAAAGGTGCGCCAGTTCCTGAACGCGCCTTCGGTCGACAACATCATCTTCACAAAATCCTCGACCGAGGCGATCAACACGGTTGCCTATGGTTATGGCATGCCAAAGATCGGCGATGGCGACGAGATCGTCGTCTCGATCATGGAGCATCATTCCAATATCGTGCCGTGGCATTTCATCCGCGAACGCCAGGGCGCCAAGCTGGTCTGGGCGCCGGTCGACGACCAGGGTGCGTTCCATATCGACGATTTCGTCAAGTGCCTGACCGACAAGACCAGGCTGATCGCCATCACCCATATGTCGAATGCGCTCGGCACCGTCGTTCCGGTCAAGGAAATCTGCCGGATCGCCCACGAGCGCGGCATCCCCGTGCTGGTCGATGGCAGCCAGGCCGCCGTCCACATGCCGGTCGATGTACAGGATATCGATTGCGACTGGTACGTGATGACCGGCCACAAGCTCTACGGTCCCTCGGGTATCGGCGTGCTCTACGGCAAGATGGACCGGCTGAAGGAAATGCGCCCATTCATGGGCGGCGGCGAGATGATCGTCGAGGTGACCGAGGACGCGATCACCTACAACGAGCCGCCGCACCGTTTCGAAGCCGGCACGCCGCCGATCGTCCAGGCAATCGGTCTCGGTTATGCGCTGGACTATATGGAAAATGTCGGCCGGGCTGCTATCGCCGCCCATGAAGCAGATCTGGCCGCCTACGCACACCAACGCCTGTCGTCCGTCAATTCTCTGCGCATCTTCGGGACGGCACCTGGCAAAGGTGGTATCTTCTCTTTTGAACTCGAAGGAATCCATGCCCATGACGTGTCGATGGTGATCGATCGGGCAGGGGTGGCTGTCAGGGCCGGTACGCATTGCGCCCAGCCGCTCTTGAAACGCTTCGGCGTGACCTCCACATGCCGTGCATCCTTTGGCCTCTATAATACGCGGACCGAAGTCGACGTGCTGGTGGATGCGCTTGAGCAAGCTCGCAAATTCTTTGCGTAAGGACATATGCCGATGAGCCTTGATACGACCGAAGACAAGATCGATGTCCGCGACGGGATCGTGCATTCCGCCATTCCGGCGGACGAATTGGCGCGCCTTAGCGACGATGTCATTTCCGCACTGAAGACCGTCTACGACCCGGAAATCCCTGCCGATATTTTCGAGCTCGGGCTGATTTACAAGATCGATATCGAAGACGACCGCATGGTCAAGATCGCCATGACACTGACAGCGCCCGGCTGCCCCGTCGCCGGCGAGATGCCGGGCTGGGTGGAAAATGCAGTCAGTGCCGTCGAGGGTGTGTCCGGCGTCGAGGTGTCGATGACCTTCGACCCGCCGTGGACGCCGGACCGCATGTCGGAAGAGGCGCAGGTTGCGGTCGGCTGGTACTGATCGCGTATTGATCCCTTAACCGCTGCGCATTACATTCTGGACTCGGAAAGCATCAGGCCTTGAACCTGGTTGCTACAAGGAGAACGGCCCATGGGCTTTGCAGTCATGAGTTTGAGCGATGCGGCAGCAGGCCGTGTCAAGGCGATCCTCGAAAATGCCGGTGGCGAGGCCCAGGGCATTCGCGTCGGGATCAAGAAGGGCGGCTGCGCCGGCATGGAATATGCCATCGATATGGTGACCACGCCGAACCCGAAGGACGATCTGGTCGAACACCAGGGCGCCAAGGTGTGGGTCGCACCTGAAGCCGTGCTCTATCTGCTCGGAACCCGGATGGATTTCGAAGTCACCACGCTGCGCTCGGGCTTTACCTTCAACAATCCCAACCAGACATCGGCCTGCGGCTGCGGCGAATCCGTCGAGCTGAAGCCTGCCGATCTTGCTGCACTCGCTGCAAAGGGCGATGCGGTCGTTCGCGCCAGCTAAAGATCTCGTCGCATTGGTGCGACGCTATATCCGGAATTCGCAAAGAGACTGGTTTGCGCCAGTCTCTTTTCTGTTTTTATGCTCATCTGAGTGTGGGGCGGAGCGTGACCGAATAGACGATGACGGCAGCGCAGGCAGATTTTGCTCAAGCATTGTATGACAATTTTCCCGATCCGGTCGTTTTCGCCGACGTCGATCACATCATTCTGTCGGTCAATGCTGCGACCCTGAAACAATTCGGTTGCGCGGCTAAGGACATCGTCGGCAGCTCGGTACAGGCTCTGTATGTCAGCGACAGGGATTTTGAGCGGGCGCGGCGCCAGAGCTTGAAAGCACTGGCCGACAAGCGATTTGCCGAGGGCATCTATCGCTACCGCCGCCTGGATGAGACGGTCTTCACCGCCCGGCTACGTGTCACGGCTGTGACCAATGGTGCAGGCGAGAAGACGGGTTTCGTCGGCATTGTTCATGACATTTCGGATTATCTGGAACTCGATCGTGAGCGCAAGAAAGCCGGTGAAATCCTCAATACCGCGCTTCAGGTCATTCCCGAGGGGTTTGTCATCTTCGACAAGGACGAGCGCATTCTCGCCTTCAACGACGCCTATCGGCGGATCTGCGGTCCAGCAGGCCCGAAAATCCAGGTCGGCATGAGCGCCGAGGAGGTCATGATCGCCGTCTACGAGGCGGGACATTATACGCTGGCCCCGTTCGGATCACCGCAAGCCGAAGCCTGGATGAAGACCCGCATGCAGGATTTCCGCAACCCAAAGGGGGACGCCCAGGTCTTTCCCTATGGCGACGGCAGCTGGCTTCGCGTCGAGGATCTGAAAACCCCGGACGGCAATACTGTCGGCCTGCGCATCGATGTGACCGCGTTGAAGCAAGCGGAGCTCGCGCTCGACAGACAGAGGCTGGATTACTACACCCTGCTGCAGAATATTCCCGACTTCATATGCCGTATCTCCACGGACCTCACATATACCTTTGTCAACGAGCGATACGCCCAGTTCGTCGGCTGCACCGCTGATGAACTGATTGGACAATCGCTTCTGGATTTCGTTGTGGAAAAGGACCGCGAGCGTTTGGCGCGTGTACTGAAAAACCTGTCGATCGAGGAACCGATTGCGGCGCGCGAACAGTACTGGCAGATGGCCGACGACAGCGACTTCTGGATATTCTGGTCGAACACGGCAATCTTCAGCGGCAGCAACCTTGTCGAATACATCAGCGTTGGCCGTGACGTCACCCAGTTGAAGCTTCAGCAGCAACGCATCGCCCAGCAGAGTGCCGAATTGCAGCGCAAGAACGACGCCCTCAACCAGTTTACGGGAACGGTGTCGCATGACCTGAAAGCGCCACTGCGCCACATGTCGATGTTCTCCGAAATGATCGACGAGGACGTGGCCAGCGGCAATCTGGACGAGCTTCCGGTCTATGCCAGCCATCTGCGCCAAAGTGCGCGGCGGATGGACCAGCTGATCGATAGCCTTCTCGACTACGCGCAGATTGCAGACGAGATCGGCACATGGCAGACCGTTTCGATGGCCGAAGTGGTTTCCGATGCAATTCTCAATCTCGACAGCTTCATTCGGGAGGCAGAGGCCAGCATCGACGTTTCGGCGCTGCCGCAACTGAAAGGCGATCCCGAATTGCTCAAGCGCCTTTGCCAAAACCTGATCGGCAACGCCATCAAGTATCGCAGGGATGATGTAAAGCCGGTCATCAGGATTTACGCCGACACGAACGTGGATACAGTCCGGATCTACTTCGAAGACAACGGGATCGGCGTCGATCCGCGGTTTTCCAGAAAAATCTTCGACGTGTTCCAGCGTCTGCACCGGGACAGATCGATCTACCAGGGCACCGGTATCGGACTGGCGCTGGCAAAACGGATCGCCGAGAGCCACAGCGGGTCGATCGAGCTCGACACGACATTCAGCCACGGTGCTCGTTTCGTGGTGACCCTCCCGAAGCTTGAACAGCCTGGCGAAAAGCGCGAGGCGTTTGGAAAACTGCGTTAGGAAACCGCTGGTGGCCGATGATGAACCAATTGACGCATATTTCGTTATGCGCGGGTGAAAAAGGGGCGCATCGAGCGCCCCTTTCGTTTTTCGTTACTCTGCTGCCTCGGCATAGTCTTCCAGTGGCGGGCAGGTGCAGATCAGGTTGCGGTCGCCGAAGACGTTGTCGACGCGGTTGACCGGCGACCAGTACTTGTCGACGCGGAAGGCGCCCGGCGGGTAGCAGGCCTGCTCGCGCGAATAGGGACGGTCCCATTCGCCGACGAGGTCTTCGACCGTGTGCGGTGCGTTCTTCAGCGGGTTGTTGGTTCGGTCCATCTTGCCGTCTTCGATCGCCTGCGCTTCGGCGCGGATCGCCAGCATGGCGTCGCAGAAACGGTCCAGTTCGGCCTTGGTTTCCGATTCCGTCGGCTCGATCATCAGCGTGCCGGCCACCGGCCAGCTCATGGTCGGGGCGTGGAAGCCGCAGTCGATCAGGCGCTTGGCGACGTCATCGACGGTGACACCGGCGCTTTCGACCAGCGGACGGGTATCGACGATGCACTCGTGCGCCACGCGGCCCTTGGCCGACTTGTAAAGCACATCGTAGGCGCCCTTCAGCCGGGCAGCGATATAGTTGGCATTCAGGATAGCCACCTTGGTCGCCTGCGTCAGCCCTTCGCCGCCCATCATCAGGCAATAGCTCCAGGAGATCGGCAGGATGGAAGCCGAGCCGAACGGGGCCGCTGAAACGGCACCTTCGCCACCATCGGTTTCCGGGTGACCGGGCAGGTAAGGGGCGAGATGCGCCTTGACGCCGATCGGTCCCATGCCCGGACCGCCGCCGCCATGCGGAATGCAGAAGGTCTTGTGCAGGTTGAGATGGCTGACGTCGGAGCCGATGTCGCCGGGGCGGGCGAGGCCGACCATGGCGTTCATGTTGGCACCGTCAAGATAGACCTGGCCGCCATGTTTGTGGACGATGTCGCAGACTTCGCGGACATTTTCCTCGAACACACCGTGTGTCGAGGGGTAGGTGATCATGCAGCACGAGAGGTTTTCCGCATACTGCTCTGCTTTTGCGCTGAAATCATCCATGTCGATATCGCCGTTGTCGCTGACCTTGACGACGACAACCTTCATGCCGGCCATCTGGGCGGACGCCGGATTAGTGCCGTGCGCCGAGGTCGGGATCAGGCAGACATCGCGATGGTCGTCGCCATTGGCGAGATGATAAGCGCGGATCGTCAGAAGTCCGGCATATTCCCCTTGAGCCCCGGAATTCGGCTGCATGGAGACCGCGTCATAACCGGTTATCTCGCAGAGCTTCTGCGAAAAGTCGGTAATCATGTGGCGATAGCCTTCGGCCTGGTCGGCCGGCACGAAGGGATGGATTTCGGAAAATTCCGGCCAGGTGATTGGCAGCATTTCGGCTGTGGCGTTGAGCTTCATCGTGCAGGAGCCGAGCGGGATCATCGAGCGGTCAAGCGCCAGGTCCCGGTCCGAAAGCCGGCGGATATAGCGGGTCATCTCGCTTTCCGCGCGGTTCATGTGGAAGATCGGATGGGTCAGATATTCACTGGTGCGCAAAAGGGTTTCGGGCAGGCGGTAGCCGGCTTCGAAATCCTCGACCGTGAAATCGCCACCAAACGCCCGCCAGACGGCTTCCAGCGTCACCGGCCGCGAGCGCTCGTCGAGGCTGATGCCGATCTTGGTGGTGCCGATGCGGCGAAGGTTGACCTCTTCGGCCACGGCGGTCTTCAGGATGATGCCCTGGAGCTTGCCGACATCGACGGTGATCGTGTCAAAGAACACGTCCGGCTCGACCTTGTAGCCGAGTTTTTCAAGGCCAAGAGCCAAAAGAACGGCCTTCTGGTGGACGCTCTGGGCGATGGCCTTGATGCCCTTGGGACCATGGAAGACGGCGTACATCGAGGCCATGACGGCGAGCAGAACCTGCGCGGTGCAGATGTTCGACGTCGCCTTTTCGCGGCGGATATGCTGTTCGCGGGTTTGCAGTGACAGGCGGTAGGCGCGATTTCCGCGGCTATCCTGCGAGACGCCGACCAGACGGCCGGGCATGGAGCGCTTGTAGGCGTCCTTGACGGCCATGTAAGCCGCATGCGGGCCACCGTAGCCGACCGGAACGCCAAAACGCTGGGTGCAGCCGATGGCGATATCGGCGCCCATTTCGCCCGGCGATTTCAGGAGTGCCAGCGCCAGCGGATCGGCGGCGACCGTGGCGATTGCACCCGTCTGGTGCAGCCGCGCTGATCAGGCCGGTGAAATCATGAACGTGGCCATAGGTGCCCGGATACTGGAAGATCGCCCCGAAGACGTCGACCGGATCAAGATCGGTGAACGGGTTGCCGATGATGATCGACCAGCCGAGCGGCTCGGCTCGCGTCTTCAGAAGTGCAATGGTCTGCGGGTGGCAGCCCTCATCGACGAAAAGGCCTTGGCCTTGGACTTTGCCACGCGCTCGGCCATGGCCATGGCTTCGGCGGCGGCGGTTGCTTCATCGAGCAGCGAGGCATTGGCAACGTCGAGACCGGTCAGGTCGCAAACCATCGTCTGATAGTTGAGCAGCGCCTCGAGGCGGCCCTGGCTGATTTCCGGCTGGTAGGGCGTATAGGCCGTGTACCAGGCCGGGTTTTCCAGGATATTGCGCTGGATGACCGGCGGTGTGATCGTTCCGTAGTAACCCTGGCCGATCAGCGAAACGAGCTTCTTGTTGAGGTTTGCCGTTTCGCGCATCTTGTCGAGCGCTTCGCGCTCGGTCATCGCAGCGCCCCAGGCAAGCGGGGACTTCTGGCGGATCGACGGCGGAACGGTGTCGTCGATCATGGCGTCGAGGCTGGGATAGCCGACGACCTTGAGCATCGCCGTCATTTCATCGGGCGAGGGACCGATATGCCGCCGATTGGCGAAGTCATACGGCTTGTAGTCGGTAAAGGTGAAATCCTTCGGCATGCTCATCAGGCGATCAGCTCCTTGTAGGCGGCTTCGTCCAGAAGGGCGTTGACGGCCGACGGGTCGGAGAGCTTCAGCTTGAAGAACCAGCCGGCCCCTTGCGGGTCGCTGTTGACCAGAGCCGGATCATCGACAATGGCTTGGTTGCTCTCGACGATCTCGCCATCAAGTGGACAATAGACGTCGGAGGCTGCCTTGACGGATCCGACGGTGGCAGCGGTTGCGCCCTTGTCGAGCACGGTACCGGCTTCCGGCAGTTCCACGAAGACGAGGTCGCCCAACTGCTCGGCGGCATGGGCGGTAATGCCGACCGTTGCGACATCACCCTCGATTTTCAGCCATTCGTGTTCATCGGTAAATTTCAGCATGGGGTTCAGCTCCTGATCAGCGTTTGTATGTCGGGGTGACGAAAGGAAGGGCGGAGACGGTGATCGGCAGATATTTGCCGCGCACTTCCGTGAAAACCTGGGTGCCATTGGCGGTATGGGCCGTATCGACATAGCCCATGGCGACGGGATGATCGGCACTGGGGCCAAAGCCGCCGGAGGTGACGGTGCCAACCGGCACCTTGCCTTCGGCATCGGCGAACAACGGCGTACCGCCGCGAACCGGGGCCTTGCCTTCTGGCTTCAGGCCAACGCGGCGACGCCCTGCACCATCGGCGAACTGGCGCAAAATGACATCGGCACCCGGAAATCCGCCTTCACGGACGCCACCGGCGCGGCGGGCTTTCTGCATCGCCCATTCCAAGCCTGCTTCGACCGGGGTCGTGGTGGTGTCGATATCGTTGCCATAGAGACACAGGCCGGCCTCGAGACGCAGCGAATCGTGGGCGCCAAGGCCGATCGGCATGACATCGGGATGTTCGAGGATCCGGCGCGTCACGTCTTCTGCCGAGGCGGCCGGGATGGAGATTTCAAAGCCATCCTCGCCGGTATAGCCCGAGCGCGAAATGATGCAGGGAACATCATGCAGGGCAGCTTCTGCTAGATCCATGAAGCGCATGGTGGCGATATCGGCCCAGAGTTCGGCAAGCACGCATTCGGCGCGCGGCCCCTGCAGGGCGATCAGCGCGCGGTCGTCGAGCAGCGTCAGCTCGCAGGTCTCGCCGAGATGCTTTTGCATATGGGCGAAATCGGCGTCCTTGCAAGACGCGTTGACGACGAGAAACAGGTGGTCACCGCGATTGGCGACCATCAGATCGTCGAGGATATTGCCCTCCTCATTGGTGAAAAGTGCGTAACGCTGGCGTCCTTCGGCAAGGCCGAGAATATCGACCGGTACCAGCTTCTCGAGCGCCAGCGCGGCATCCTCGATCCGGCCGGATTTCGGCCGCAGGATCACCTGTCCCATATGCGAGACATCGAACAGGCCGGCGGCGGAGGCGGGTGTGCAGATGCTCCTTCATGACGCCGGCGGGATATTGCACCGGCATGTCGTAGCCGGCAAACGGCACCATGCGGGCGCCGAGAGACACGTGCAGCGCATGCAACGGTGTCTGTTTCAAAGGGGAATGATCGTCCAAGTCCGGCCTCCAGGTCTGGCGCCACGCGCCGGCTCATCTCCACGGCGCATTTTGTGCGACGTTTCCTCGAGCCCCCTCTGTCCCTTTGCCTGAGATTGTTATCCCTTCGGCGAGCGGAAATGCTTCTCTCCAGAGTCCTACCGGCACCTTGCTGGTCCTTTGGCCTGAGAGTTTCCGGGGCGGTTGCTCCTTCGGCACCGGTCGAAACCGGATTCTCCCAACAAGATCGATTTCAGATAACGGCGATGCCGACTGCTTGGCAAGCGCAAAGTGTCGCGTCCAAACAGATTTTTGTCGTGGCTGTTTTAACCCGTATGACCTGACTGAGAAAATCAGCCTTTGCTTTTTCCCCGCCCAGGGGATAACGCAATTCCGGAGACGGAGATCATCAATGGCGAGAGCCGGGCGACAGATGCGGGTGACGGTGCGGGTGCTTTCGGCGCTGGCGCTGCTGTTCCTGTCCTTTGCCCATCAGCCTGCGCTTGCCCGCCAGATCAGCCCGTCGATAGCGGCGGACTATCTGCTGCCGGATGGAACCATCGGCGATATCTGTTTCGGCATGGATGGTGTCGACGACAAGGAACACGGTTCCTCGCACGAAGGACTGGCACCGGTCTGCGACTATTGCCGGCTTTCAGCCTCCGTGCTTTTGCCGGCACCAGCGGGCGAGGGCTATCTCGTCATCCGCTCGGCGTTTCTCGTCTCGATCCCGCCGGATTTCAAGACGCTGTTGGTCTCGCAACCGCGCCTCCTGCCACAATCGCGCACCTCCAGTCTGGCTCTGACGGCTTCGCCGACGGCGATTTTCAAGAACACCCAGAGCATTCAGCCGCCTGACGCGGCATTGACCGTCCTGCTGTGAATGGCAGGCCCGGTCCGGAGACAGATCGATGACACAGACCAGAACCACACTTCTTGCCCTCGCACTTTCGCTGGGCGCAGCCGCCACTGCCCATGCGCATGCTTCGTTCGAAACCGATGAAGTGGCGTCCGAAAGCAGCTTCAAGGCCGTGCTGCAAATCCCACACGGCTGCGACGGCAAGGCGACCACTGAAGTCCAGGTCAAGCTGCCGGAAGGCTTCGTTTTCGCCAAGCCGCAACCCAAGGCAGGCTGGGAGCTCGAGATCATTAAGGGCGACTACCAGAAGAGCTATGACAATCACGGAAAGACGGTGACGTCAGGTCCGCTGGAAATCCGCTGGAAGAACGGTAGTCTGTCCGATGACTACTACGACACCTTCGTCATCAGCGGCAAAATCTCCGGCTTCGACAAGGAAACGCAGATCGCCTTTCCGGTCACGCAGCTCTGCGGCGCCTCCGACAAGGTCGTGTGGGACCAGATCCCGCCGAAGGCCAGAATGCCCATGCGCTGGAGCATCCGGCGCCGACTGTGACTGTGATGCCGGCTGAGGCTGGCGGCCACGATCATCATGACATGGCGGCGATGGCTGGCATGGGCAATGCGGATGGAGCTCCGGTCAAGGCCGGTTCGCTGGAGATTTCCGGTGGTGCGGTCAAGGCGATGCTGCCCGGCGCCAAGGTTGGCGGCGGCGGCTTCTGTCATCAAGAACGACGGCGGCGAAGACGATGTGCTGCTGTCCGTCGAAAGCCCGGCGGCTGGCCGTATCGAACTGCATGAGATGACCATGCAGAACGACGTGATGAAGATGCGCAAGCTGGAGAGCGGCATTGCCGTTCCGGCCGGCGAAACCGTTACGCTTCAAAGCGGTGGCCTGCATCTGATGTTCATGGATGTGAGAAAGCCGTTTGCCGAAGGCGACATCGTCCCGGTGACGCTGACCTTCGAGAAGGCGGGCAAGGTGGATTACATGCTTTCCGTCGGCAATGCCTCGGGCGGCGCGCACAAGCACAAATAAGGTCTGCGAATTTTGACCGGACGCAGGACGGCGCAGGAAACTGCGCCGTTACCGTTTGACCGACATGCCGTTTGGCTGTTTTAGCTATCGGTTTCTTCGTCGTCCGGGGTCAACGCCTCGTCGCTCTCATCGGCCGAAGGCTCGTCCGGGCCGAACTCCATATAGCGGCGGACAGCTTCGCCGCGCGTGCCTTGTGGCAGGCGGCCGTTGGAACTCATCAGCATCAGTGACAGCGCGGTCGGGCTGCGAAGGGCAGCGACTGAGGCATGCGTGTTTGCTGCATCATCCTTCGGGCGCTGAAAGCAGGGTGATCGCCTCGTCGGCCGGGCCATCGCCGCTCACGCGTGCTGACGGCTTGATGGCTTGCGCCGCGTAAGCCGCCGTGTTGGCTGACATGGTAACGACCAGGGTCATGGACGATCTGCCCTTGCCGGGCGCTCCTTCGGATGTGGCAATCGACCCTTTTTAACCCGCCCGCCGTTTCACCGTGGTGAAATCGCGCGTGGGCATTTAAGGTAAATCTTATCGATCTTCCGCAGGAAAAAGGAGGGCGCTGACCGCCGGGGAAAGCGCGCGCCCTCAAGGGGTCAGGCGTAACGCCGTGGAGGGGAAGCCTGCGCCATCACAGTGCCAGATGTCGACAGTCCGTCGAGCTCGACACATTTTCCGCTAGGCGCGCGGCGGACCGCTCGGGCATCATGGTTGCTTTCTTCATCAGCGAAGTGCAGGGCTGCCGCTTCGCTGGCAAACAGCCCAGCGACGCGGCCGAGGCTGTCTTGTACGACCCAGCAGCCGTGATGATCGCGACCGACGGTGAAGCGCGGTGTTGCGGCAAGTGTGCGTTGGATGGGGTATTTACTGCCCATGATCCTTGTAAACCTTCGTGTTGTTGATGGGTATCGATCACGCCTCAGCGCAAAATCCAGCCGGCCAGTATCTGAACGGCACCGGCACAGACGAAAACGGCGGCGAGGCGGGTGATGGCGCCGGACAGACTGCTGCGATCCGACGTTGCGGGCGCAAATGCGTCCTTGCTTGGTGATTGACGTCTGGCGAACTGCTGCATGGTCCGGTCTTTCGTTTGAAGTGCCTGCAATCGGCAAGACGCTGATTGCCATGTGAAAATATGTGTTCGGCCGTTGCCGTTCCATGCGTGGCCGGCGGCTTTGTTGTTAAAATCTCATAGGAATTGCCGCCGCGCAGGTGCCGGTTTGCACAACACCGGAGCCAGGGCCATGCGGATCGCTGCGGTGGTTTCCGCAACAATCGGGGTCAGCGGCAAGCGGACATCGTCGCTGATGCCTCTCAGCAGACTGAGACCGTATTTGATTGCTGCAGGGCTCGGTTCACGCTCCACGGCCTGAAACAGCGGGCTTAGACGCTCCTGCAGGCTCTGTGCCGATTGCTGGTTTCCGGTGGCAAGCGCCTGATGCAGTGCAACAGTCAATCGCGGCACCAGATTGGCCGCTGCAGAGAAAACACCACGCCCGCCCGTGAGGGTGAAGGGCATGGCGGTCAGATCATGACCGGAATAGAGCGCGAACCGTTGACGCAGGGCAGCGGACATTGCCACCAGACGCGATGTCTGCCGTTTCATCGGCAATTCCGACGACGGAGGGCAAGGTCGCCAAACGTTCCAGTGTTCGGGGAGACAGGTCTGTGGCCGTTCGCTGCGGTGCGAGGCCAACGACGAGCGGCAGGTCCACTCGGTCAGCGATCGCTTCTGTAGTGACGAAACAGCCCCTCCTGGGCAGGCTTGCTATAGTAAGGCGTCACGACATAGGCAGCACTGGCCCCCATGTTTTTGGCCTCTGCTGTCCTCGCAATCGTCGTCTCGGTGCAGTTCGTGCCCGTGCCGGCAAAAACAGGCACCCGGTTACCGGCAACCGCAACGGCGAGCCTGATCAATCGTGTCCGTTCGTCGTCGGTCAGAGCCCAGGGCTCGCCGGCTGGCCCCGGAAACGAGCAGACCCGAGACGCCGCTGTTGATCTGCCATTCGGCGAGGTCGGCGAAAGCGGTTTCGTCAAGTTTGTCGCCGTGGAAGGGGGTGACGAGGTCACAGATTGCTCCTGCGGCATGGAGGCGAGCCGTGTGAATTCAATCATTTCCAATTTCCTTTTGCACGCCTGCATTTGCCCGTTTTCGACGCACAAATGGTCTGGCTTTGCGGATGGCACTGCCCAGAAGAACGATCAGCAAGGCCGCCGGCGGATCGCGATGTTCGGCTCGTATCAGCTTGCGCCGCCGCGGCTGAGAAAGGGTACCTCGGACGGATAGAGTGGCAACCCAATGATCCCCGTGCGGATCAAGCTCGCGGATGTCACGCGCCGGCTGGCAGGATTGCGCCAAAAGGCGAAGGGCGGCGGTAAACGCCTCCTTTTCCATCAGGCGGCGAAACTCGGGTAACTGCTTGACGTCTTCCGGCAGGCCGGCGATCTCAGGCAGGATGCGCACGGCTTCCCAGATATGGTGCTCGCGCAGAACCCGCGCGGCGCAGACCCGGGTAATCAGGCTGGAGAGCGCTGCTCCTGCTGTCATATGTTCCAAAGGACGGGCGGCCTTGGTTGCGACCTGCGGCATAGATGTCGGGCTCATCATGATGCCTCAGGCGATGAGCAGGATCAGGGCAATGCCGGCGAGGGAGAGAATGACCGCCGCAGCGTTCAGCACCGCCGTCACGCGGGCGCGACGCTGCCTGCGGGAGTGCTTGTACCCGGCCGGCTGACGCAGGAGCACCGGGCGTCAATGGTGCGGGCGGAAAGGATAGAAGAGTGAACGTGTAACATTGGCATCGGGGCAGTGACCTGTTTCGAATGCCTGGATGCTAGAGCTGCCGCCCATTTGAAATCCATTCCGGGAAAACCGGAAAGAGATAAAGGTTTTATAGGAGAACAATTTTAAGGAAGCAGCGGCGCTGCATCTGCAACTCAAGCACTTGCGGCTTTTCTTGAATATGGCACACTTCCTTCAACCAAAGGGAGGGGTGCACATGACGGACAGGGAAACGCTCGAAGGCATCGTCAACAAGCTCTACGAGGCACGTGCGGTCAACAACATCGATGCGTTGATGTCCCATACCGGACCCGGCTTCAGTTTCTGCCTCGTCGGCAGCGGCAAGCTGGCACCGATGGCACAGCGGGTCTGCGAACCGGAGGCGGTCGATATCGCTATCCGTGGACTGGTCGGTGACTGGGACATGTCCCAGATCAAGACCACCCGTCTTTATGTCGATGGGGATACGGTTTTTGCCCATCGGGCAGGGCCGATCCGCTACAGGGGCGGCCCGGAAATCCACACAGAATACCTGGATCGTTTCACCTTCAAGGACGGCAAGATCATCGACCTGACCGAATTCGTCGATACGCTGATGGTCGTGGAGACGGTCGGTTTGGTTCAATAGGCAAAAAGCCCCTGAATGACGGCGGGTTTTCGGCGGAGGTGACCAAACTCAGGCCGCCCCATCAATCGGGCGGCCAATAACCAGTGCGGTCTTCAGGTCCGGGTCCAGCTTTTCATAAGCGCTGTCAGCCTGCACGCCGAGAGCATCAAGCGTCTTGGAAAAGAAGCAGCGCACGGTGGCAGCGGTAACGATATCGAAAATCTCCGCGTCGGAAAGGCTGTGCCGCCTCAACTCATCGACATCACCGCCCTCGATCGACGACGCATCGCGCACGACCTTGGCGGCAAAACGCATGATGGCGCGTTCGGCGTCGTCGATTGCAGCCGCGTCGGGATCATCGACTACCTGCCGTAACGCTTCCGCGGTGAAAACATCACGCAAAAGAACCGAGCCGTGGGCGAGCAAGCAATAGGAACTCTTCATCTCCTTGGCTGCCGCCATCGTCACCAGTTCATAGCGGCGCAGGTTCATGTTGGCCTTGATGATGGAAAGCAGCGCGCTCCAGCTTTCCATCACTTCCGGCCGGTGACCGAAAGCTTTGACCATGTTCGGCAAGTAACCGTAGCTCGCTTCCGCCTGCGCGTACAATTTCGCAGTCTGCTCGTTCGCGGATGCATCGGGCATTTCGATGAAGGGCATTGTGAGGCTCCTCTGCGGAAGAACGGCACAATAGTGGCTCCGGCATTCCGCAGCAAGGCGCGAGCGCCGATGCTTACGGTGCCTCGAACGCGTAAATCTTCTTCCAGTCGTTCTTCATATCGACAAGAAGCCATTTGCGCTGTTCCGCCTCATCCATGGCCTTGTTGAGTTTTCCGAAGTGGGACTCGCGGTCGTAGGCGTATTCCCGCGGCGTCGGTGTGATGGACGATCAGACCGAAGCTGTTCGGTCGTCCGCCAGTGACCCAGCGCAACATTTCATAGTCGCCGTCGGAATTCCCGGCGACGAAGATTGGGCGGCGGCCGATGAACTTGTTGATGCCGACGGGTTTTCCGGCGCCATCATCGATGAAGTCGATCTTCGGCAGACGATTGAGTACAGGTTCACCGTCAACCAGCGCATATTCGGTGGCGATGGTGCTGCCGACCACCTGTTCGGGCGGGATTCCATAAGCCTGCTCGGTGATCGGCCGCATGAATTCGACGCCGCCGCCGGAGACGATAAAGGTCTTGAAGCCGTTGGCTCGCAGATAATCGAGCAATTCGCGCATCGGCAGGAACGTCATTTCATTGTAGGGCTTGCCGGTTTTCGGGTGCTTGGAGGCCGCGAACCAGTCCGTGACGATCGTGTTGAATGAGGCCGTGGTCATTCCGGCATGGGTGGCCATCATCAGCTCGACCAGACCCTTTTCGCCGCTCGCCGCCATCCCCTTGAGGTCGCCGGCCAGCACAGATTTGAACGGCTCGGTTTCCTTCCATTCCGGATGTTCCGGCGCCAGCGCCTTGACGCGGTCAAGTGCAAATCCGAGCTGGAAATAGAACGGCTGCTCCGACCAGAGCGTACCGTCATTGTCGAAGGCGGCGATGCGGTCTTCCGGCTTGACGAAGTCCGCATTTTTCTCGTCCGTAACCTTGGTTACAAAATCGATGATCGCCTGTTTCGACTTTCCGTCGTTCCACGATGGCAAATCTTCTGCCCATGCTGAAAACGGCAGAAGCAGCGCAAGAAAGAATGCGCCAGCGAATGCGCAGTGAAAACGGACATGGAACTCTCCTTGATCAGACGGGTCTTTTGATGCAGCGGAAACCGACGTGGCTGGTAGAGGTGTCTTCCGGTTCGGCATGGCGCGCGGCAGGACGGTAACAGCGGCAGTAGTTCGGCGCGCAGAGATGCGAACCGCCCTTCAACACCCGCCGGGCAATGCGGATGCTCGGTTGCTGTGGGTCGTAGCTTGCATCGACTGCGCCGCCACGAGGGTTCTGCGGAATGCAGCACGATTTGGCGGCTGGCTCCGGGTGGCGTGTCGACCAATAGTCGGTCGTCCATTCCCAGACATTACCGATCATGTCATAGGCGCCGTAGCCGTTCGGTGCGAAGGATTTTACCGGCGTCGTCCGGTCCTTGCTGGCGGGCTTGGTGCTGTGGGTCGGGGAACGTGCCCGCCCAGGTGTTCGCCATGGCGACGCCATCTGGCGTCAACTCATCGCCCCAGGCAAACTCGGTGTCGTCGAGACCGCCGCGCCCTGCAAGCTCCCATTCAGCTTCCGTCGGAAGATCAAGGCCGGCCCAGTCGGCATAAGCCTTGGCATCACAGAAGGCCACATGCACGACGGGATGATCGAGCTTGCCGCGCAGATCGCTCAAGCCACCGTAAGGGCGGCGCCAGTTCGCGCCGAACTTGAAAACCCACCACTGGCTGATGTCCGGTCCGCTGACAGATTTGGGTGGCGTGAAGACGAGCGAGCCGGCCCTGAGCATCTCCGGCAGAGCACCTGGGTAATCCTTGGGGTCCGGCGCCTTTTCGGCAAACGTCACATAGCCCGTGGCCTTTACGAATGCCGTGAACTGGCGGTTGGTTACAGGTGTCGCTTCTATCCAGAAGCCATCGACCTTGACGGGATGAGAGGGAGCCTCTTCGGGATAGTGTTTGTCAGACCCCATCATAAAGGTGCGGCCCGGTATCCACACCATATCGCCCGGAGCCAATGATCCGTCTTGCGCGCTATCCAATGCCAAAGCCATGGCTGCCTCCGAATTTTAATTTCGGCAATATCGCAATTGGATGATCGCTTCAGGAAGTACGTTACTGTAACAAAAACGATGTTACCCGGTATAGCCCTTAGAGACCGGCGGCGTCACGCCCAACGGCCTTCCGGCCGGGTTCAGCGGCGGCAAACGGGATGAGTCGCGGCTGCGTTGCGGCCGAATGTGAATGTGCCGCACAGCCGTTATCGCCCGGAGCAGCGCAGCCCTGTCGAAGGCAGAGCCGTCCCGTGCGCCGGCGAAGAGTCCACGCTCCAGTGTGCCGATTTCGCGCGCGACATTCATATCATGGCTGTCCGAGACCCAGTCGCCGATCGACCCGGAACCCAGCACTCCGGCTCCACACCTCCAGCCGCCGATAGATGGTTGTCGTATCATCCTTTCGAATGGCTGCGGCCAGCTCCTTGAAGCGCATTTTTCGGAATTGCGATGCGCATCGCGCCAGGCCGACAGCCGCGCATTGATCGATGGCATCAAGCGCCGAACCAGCCAGGAGATGCCGGCGATAAGGCAAAGTGCCCCCATCACAAGCGCGATCGTCGTCTTCGACAAAGCCGACGGGCCGGCGGTGCTGTCCTGCGTCTGAAGCTCTGGCGCGATTGCCTGCGTCGGGGTGGGAACATTGGCGACGGTCAGGACTGTTGCCGGTAGCGATGCAGTTTTCGCCGCATGCAGATCGAGGTCGAACCAGCCAAGGGATATCGCCGGGATCGTGTATGTGCCGGCATCGCTGGCAATATAGGTGATAATCTGCGTGCGGGAACTGCCGGTGTTTCCATCTGCGTTTTTCACATCATCGGCAATCGCCGGCGGCTTGGGATAGGCATTCAATCCCTCCGTCTGCCCGAGTTCCAACGCGGGGATCATCATGGCCTGCGTATCCTTGCCAAACGCAGTAATCGTGCACCAGTGCCTCGCCGGCCTTCAGTTTCGCCGGGTCGCGATCAAAGGACTGGGTGAGAACGACGCCACGCGCAGCAAACGGCAGCGTTCCCCCGTTACCGCCGGGCACGTTCCCGACAGTGAAGGTCGTCGCCGGAACGCGGGCCGTGCCTTTCACGGTTTTACCGTCGTCGGAATAGTCGAAGCTGATGATGACCTCGGGCAGGGTGAAGGTTCCCGCCATTTCAGGCACGATCGTATAGGCGCGGCGAATGCCGGAATATTGCACGTCGTCGACGGTCTGCGTGAGGTTCTGTGCACGTTCGTCCGACAGCGAGACAATTGTGTTCGGCAGATCGAACAGCGGAAACTGCGGCGGCGAAGTGAAGAAGTTTGGCGCGAAGACGTCGACCGTCAAGTGCACCTGCTGCCCGGGAACGATCGTCCCTTGATTGTCGATGGTTGCCAGCGCAAATGGATCGGCACCAAGCGCTGACGATAGGCAAGCAAGCCAGAAAGCAATGGCGATCTGAAACCGTCTCATGGCTTGCTCCCTGCCGCTTCGATCGAAAATTTTCGCGCCATCAGGTCGGCCGGACTGACCTGGATGTTCTTCATCCACATCTCCGATGTCTGCTCGGCGATGCTCATCTGACCGGCCTTGCCCTGTTTGCCCTTGTCATCGAACTGTATCTGATCAGGCGGCAGGTTCGGGTCCTGCTGTTGTTCCTCCTCCTGATCCTTCATTGCCTTCTGTAGCTTCAGAGCGATCGCGAGGTTTGTCTGCGCTTCGGCCCAGTCTTTTCGCAGGGTAAGCGCCTTCCGGAAAGCTGCGACAGCCTCATCGAATTTCATCAGATGCAACAGAGTATTTCCCTGGTCGTACCAGCTCTCGGCGGTATCGACAGCGGCAAAGAACGTCCAGCGCATCTGCGAATTTTCCGGCGCGATAGTAGGCCACTCCCTTCCACATGGGATCTTCAAAATGTGACGCAGCCTTCTCGAACTCACCCTGTTCGAAGGCGCGGCGTCCCTGCTGGTCGCCGGTCAACCACATGTCGACAAGTTCGGTAGCTTGCGCGTTGCCGGGACCGATCGCACCATTTGCAATGATCACCAGTACAGCAAGCCGGACGACCCAGCCCTTGCGAAAAGAGACGGCAAACAGAAGGGTAATCGGGACGACCAGCCACCAGCCGAGGTCACGCCACCGGTCGCCATCCGTGGCCGTCTTCTCAGCGAAATTGGTGCGGATACGCTGCGCCACCCAACGAACGTCGGTGTCATCGGTTGTCAGCGTTGCGACGTCGGCGCCGGTCAGCGCGTGCAGGTTCTTCAGCGCCTCGACATCCAGCTTGGAAAAGACACGGGCGCCGCCAGAATCCGTCAGGAACCCGCCATCGGCCGTTTTGACCGGTCCACCATCGGCGGTCCCGATGCCAAGGACGACGAACCCGTCCTTGCTCTTCCGCTTGAAGGCTTCAAAAGCCTTCTGCTCGATGCCATCCGTGACGAACAAAATGGTGCCGGTGGAATCTTCCCTTCCGAGCAAGTCTTCGGCAAGCTGCAGTGCCTTGCCCGTGTCTTTTCCCTTAACAGGCATGATGCGGGTGGCAAGCGCATCCACATAGGTGGCGATAAGCGATGCATCTTCGGTCAGGGGAAGGACGATATGCGCCGATCCGGCATAGGTGACCACCGCCGTGCGCGCGCCGCCTCTGAGCGCGACGATATCCTTCACCTTGAGCTTGGCCCGTTCGAGCCGTGACGGGGTGATATCGATCGCATCCATCGTCAGTGATAGGTCGATGGCGATGACCAAGGGAGCGGTATCTTCTACGAAGGGCGGCGCTTCCCGCTGCCATGTCGGCCCCGCCGCAGCGATCGTCGCGATTGCCAGCACGCCGACAAGCAGCCACCATGGCCGGATGCGGGATTTCCCGTCTCCTTCCACCACAAGTCCGTCGAGCAGATGCGGAGCGATGATGCCACTCCATTGGCGGCGGATATCGGTGAACCGCGATGCTAACCACGCAATGGCGAACGGGGCGAGCAACGCCAACAGCCACCATGGGCGAAGGAAATGGAAGTCCTCAATCATGTCGCCGTCCGCCGTCGCAATCCGTTTAGAACTCCGCTCGCAAGATAATAGAGGGTGAGGATGCCGATCGCTCCGCCAAGCGGCCAGTGGAACAGGTCTATGCGCGGCCTCCAGGACAGGTTCTTCTGGTTCTGTGGGGTGATCTTGTCGAGCGTGTCGTAGATTTCAGCCAACTGCGTCTGGTCACCGCCAAAGAAGTACCGGCCACCCGTGTCCTCGGCGATCTTCTGCAGGGTGGCTGTGTCGAGCTTGTCCTCGCCGGTTGCCGTGGGATCGCTGATTCCGACGGTATGAATGACGACACCCTTCTGTTTGGCAATGCCGGCGGCCTTTGCCGGCGGCATCTTACTGGCGGTATCATTTCCGTCGGTCAGCACGATCAGAACCTTTTCCGGCACCGTCGCTTTCTCGAACATCTTTATGGCCAGCCCGATCGCATCTCCGAGCGACGTACGCGGTCCGGCAATGCCGGGCAGGGTGTCAGCGATCACAGCCTGCACGGTCCAGTGATCCATGGTGAACGGCACAAGCGGATAAGGAGCATCGCCGAAGGCGATCAGGCCAATCCGGTCGCCCGGCCGTTTCGTCACGAAATCCGCGACGACTTTTCGCACGGCATCGACGCGCTTCGGTGGCACCTGCCCGGGACGCGAAAATCCTTCGTATCCATCGACTGGGAAAGATCAAGCGCCAGCATCAGATCGCGCTGGGGTTCGATTTTTTCGATCGGCGGCTCGACGAATTGCGGCCGGGCCAGCGCCAGGACCAACAGACACCATGCGGCCGCCTCGCACAGAAATTGCGGCCAGGTTCGTCAGGTGACAACGGCTCCGGAAGTCGGGCGGATGCCCGCTGCCTGAGCAACCTGATCGAAGAACGGCAAGCGCACCGAAGCCGATGCCTCCCGGTGAGCCGGCAACAGAAACCAGACCAGTAGGGGCGCTTGGAGAAGTGCAAACAGCCAAGGAAAATCAAACTGATACATGGCGATCTTAAATCCATCTGCGAGCGTCTGCTATCAGCTTGGCACCGCCATCTGAAGGCATGTCAGCGGCATGGTTTGCACCACGATATTCGCCATCATCGAGCATTTTCCCAAGGCTATCGCCCACGCCATTTTCCGTTCGATTCTCCATATACCGGACCCAGGCAGCGCCAGAAAGAGAGGCAGTCTCGGCCCGGCCACCACTTGCCAGGGCGACTTGCTTGAGCAACAGCGCAAGCTCATGAATGGCATCAGGCCGCGCTATCGGATCATTTATCCGTTGCTCGATGAACGTCAGCTGCCGCAGTGCTTCGCGCCGGTATGCATTGGCCTGGTAACGCCGCAGCCAGATCAGGAACAGGATGACCAACAGCACTAGAAGGATAACCGCAGCCAGAGCCCAGCCCCAGGTCTGCGGCATCCATGAGACCGGCGGCGGCACGGCGATATCCTTGAGCGATCGCAATGCTGCTTCCGTGATTGGGTCAGGGGCGGGCTGTTGCGGTTCCATCAGCGTCTCCGCTGCCGCCAGGCGGATTGCTTAAGCAGGCGCCGAAGCTGCGGGGCCGTCTCCTCGGCCGTTGAGACTGGCAGCATCGACAGCCCCAGTTCGCGCTGCCAAGCACGCAGTTCGCGGCCTCGATCGCGGGCGAACCTGTCGATCGATTGCCGGATATCCGCTTGCTTCAGAGGCAGCTCCGCCTGCAGGCTGCCGCCGCTGACGACGATATCTGCAGATTTCGGCAGGTCGAGAAGAAAGGGATCGTAGACAAGGATGCAGATCACATCATTGCGCGTAGAAAGCTGCAGCAGAGTTTCACGCGTCGTGGTGCTGTGACCGTCGAAGTCGCTGATCACCAGCACCAGATGATCGTGGTGGGCGATATCGGAAACCCGCTGCAAGACGGTATCGAGGGACGCTGGCGCCGGAGTACCTTTGAACGCAGCGTTGAGACTGCCGTTCTGGCGGGCTATCCTGTCGGCAAAGGTGATCACGGCCTCGCGGCTTCTGTGCGGCCGCACCTCGTCGATCGTGGTATCGTTGAAGACAAATCCGCCGACACGATCGCCGGAGCCGAGAATACGCCAGGCGCAGAGCATTGCCGCTTCCGCCGCCGTCACCGATTTCATCGCGCGCCGACTGCCGAAGAACATGTTGATCCGCTGGTCGACGACAACTAGGGCAGGGCGTTCTTTCTCTTCGCTGTAGACGCGGACCACGGGCTTGTTGGTGCGCGCAGTCACCCGCCAGTCGATGGAGCGGATATCGTCGCCGGGCAGATAATCGCGCAGTTCCTCGAATGTGAGCCCGCGTCCGCGCATCGAGGATTGCATCCGTCCGGCAAACTGCTGGTGGCTACGGGATTTCTGGACAAGCGCAGGTCGCGCGCCTCCAGCGCCACAAGCTGGTCCGTGGTCACATAGACACCTTCGCGCTGCCGGTGACGACATTTCTCCTCCTTCACGAAACCGCGACGAGTTCGACGATGCGATCGATGACCTGGTCTGCTGAAGTGTTCGATGCGTGGGCGTCGTAAGACAGGATCAGCCGATGGCGGAAGACGTCATTGACAATCGCCTTGACGTCATCTGGCGTCACGTAATCGCGGCCCTTCAGCCATGCGTAGGAACGGGAAACCTTGTCGAGCCCGATCCCGCCACGTGGGCTGACACCGACCTGCAGCAGCTTGGCGAGATCCTTGTCGTAGCGATCGGGATAGCGCGTGGCAAAGACCAGGGCGACGATGTATTTCTCGATCGGATCGGACACGGTCACGACGCCGATCTCCTTGCGGGCGTCGAATACCGCCTGCGGGTCGAGCCGTTCGACGGGCGCGGATTTTGCGTGTTCAGCCGCGTTCTCCTCGCCACGGACCAGCCGCATGATGGCGGCCTCGGATGCCTCGTCGGGATAACCGACCTCTATGTGCATCAGAAAGCGGTCGAGCTGGGCTTCGGGAAGCGGATAGGTGCCTTCCTGCTCGATCGGGTTCTGGGTTGCCATGACCATGAACAGTTCCGGCAGCGGATAGCTCTTGCCGCCGACCGTGACCTGCCGCTCTTCCATCGCCTCGAGCAGCGCCGATTGCACCTTGGCGGGCGCACGGTTGATCTCGTCGGCGAGGATCAGGTTGGCGAAAATCGGACCCTGCTGGAACTTGAACTCGCCCTTGCCACCCTCGCTGAAGTAGACTTCCGATCCCGTGATGTCGGCGGGCAAAAGGTCAGGAGTGAACTGAACGCGAAAGTTCCGAATTAAGATTCTTTGCCAGGCTTTTGATTGCTCTTGTCTTTGCAAGACCAGGTAGGCCTTCCACGAGAAGATGGCCGTTGGCGAGCAGGCCGAGCAGCAGGCGCTCGACCATCTGTTCCTGCCCGATAATGGATTGGCCAATCCGCTTGCCAAGGGCGAGGATATCGTCGCGTGCAGTCATGCCGGACTCCATTTTTACAATGAACGGACGCAGCGGTATCATGGGTGCGTCCGTTCGTTCGATCTCTGTTCAGGACGGATCAGGAATTGTCACTTCTCGATACCGCGTTCCTTGAACGACTGATCGATCGCCTTGTTCACTTGCTCGTGAACGCCCTCGATGTTGAAGCTGGCGACCCGCTGACTGGGCGGGTACTTCACGAAGGTTTCGAGGAAGGCGGCGCTCTTCAGCTGTCCCTTGACGAGGAGGTAGTCATTCCTAGCCAGCCAATCGTTGTACTGGTCGGAGACGACATCAGCCCGCTCATAGGGGTCCATGCGCAGATTGAAGAGCTTCGGCAAACGAAGGGTGACAAGAGGTTCTTGCCAGACCTGGAATCCACCGGGTATGCGTTGTTCGTGGAAGACCACTTTCCAGTCGTCGTAACGAATGGACACGAGATTGCCGTCATCGTCGAAATAGTAGAACTCGCTGCGTGCGCTCTTGTCGGATTTTCCCGTGATATAGTCGAGCTGATTATAGCCATCGAGATGGTTCTTGAAGGTCGTGGTGCTGCCCTCGGGCTTCCAGCCATCCAGCAGACGTGTCTTCACATCCGGATCGCCTGCAGCCGCAAGCAGAGTTGGGAACCAGTCCAGACCCGAGACCATTCCGTTGGAGACCTGCCCCGGTTTCACATGGCCGGGCCAGCGGACCATTGCCGGAACGCGAAACGCGCCTTCCCAATTGGTGTCTTTCTCGCTGCGGAACGGCGTCGTTGCTGCATCGGGCCAAGACCACTGGTTCGGGCCGTTATCCGTAGCGTAGACGACGATGGTGTTGTCGGCGATGCCGAGTTCGTCAAGCTTGTTCAGCAGTTTGCCGACGTCGCCGTCATGCTCGATCATGCCGTCGCCATATTCGTTGCCGGGCATGCCGCTCTGGCCACGCATGGATTCGCGTACATGGGTGAAAACGTGCATGCGCGTCGTGTTCATCCAGGTGAAGAAAGGTTTTTTGGCCTTGGCCTGCCGGTCGATGAAGTCAATTGCAGCGCCGGTCGTTTCGTCGTCGATCGTTTCCATGCGCTTTATCGTCAGCGGACCGGTATCTTCGACCTTGCCGTCGGCCGAGGCCTTGATGACGCCACGCGGCGAATAGGCCTTCAGGAACTCCGCATCATCCTTCGGCCAATAAGGGGCTTCCGGCTCTTCTTCGGCGTTGAGGTGATAGAGATTGCCGAAAAATTCATCGAAGCCATGCTTTGTCGGCAGATACTCGTCCTTGTCGCCAAGGTGGTTCTTGCCGAACTGGCCCGTCGCGTAGCCGAGTGTCTTCAGCGCCTGGGCGATGGTGATGTCGCCATCCTGCAGTCCAACGGCAACGCCAGGGGCACCAACCTTGCAAAGACCCGTGCGCAGGCAAACCTGGCCCGTGATGAAGGTCGAGCGTCCGGCGGTGCAGCTGTTCTCGGCATAATAATCCGTGAACATCATGCCTTCCTTGGCGATGCGGTCGATGTTCGGGGTCTTGTAACCGATAACGCCCATTGAATAGGCAGAGATGTTGGTCTGGCCGATATCGTCACCGAAGATGACGAGAATGTTCGGCTTGGCGGTGTCCTGCGCCATTACCGGGGAGGCAGCAAACGGCACGGAGGTCAGCGTCATCGCAAAAGCTGCGCTGGCGGCCAGAATGCGTCGGGAGAAGGTTCCACTCATGACGGTCTCCTCTCCTGGCAGGGTAAAAATTTGGTCAGCATTACGCTCTCCTATCTGATGGCAGACTGTGTTTCCGCCTTGAATGGATCGTCGCCTTTTTCGGCACGTTACAGTGGCGCGGATAGATTACGGACGTAAGTACGTAACGGTTACAAAACGCGGAAAAGGCGTAACAAATAGGCATCCATTCGCGATCGGCGAGCTGCGAGAGGGCACCCGCGTCGTCAAAATTCGGCCGATGACTCCGCTTTGGTTCAAGAGACCATCAGCGGCCACTAAAGTGTCACAAGACTGTAAAGGCGGGTTTGTATTCACTGTGTGAGACCCACACAGGCAGAAACGTCTGTCATTGAACCTTGCGTAGCTGGCGCTGGCAACGCTATGTCTCAACGCTGAATTGGAATCGTGATGGAAACCAGGACTTTCCTGCTGACGCTGACGACAATGCTGAGTGCGGTTTCGGGTGCGCAGTCCGCGGATGCGATCGTTGCCGCTGAGCCGGAACCGATGGAATATGTCCGCGTCTGCGATGCCTATGGTGATGGCTACTTCTACATTCCGGGAATGGAAACCTGTCTTTCTATCGGCGGCTATATTCGCTTTGAGGGACGGTTTGGGCGCAACCGGGCCGGCACCTCGGACTGGTCCTTCTGGAACCGCGCCCAGATGACGTTCTCGACCAAGAGCGATACCGAATATGGCGCGCTTGCCGGTGTCATCACGTTACGCGGCAATATCGAGAGAAGCGACGCTTCATCAACCTTCCTGCAGGAAGCCTATATCGATATCGCCAACCTGCGCGCCGGCATGCAGTACAGCTGGTGGGATAATGATCGCAGCATGAGCGGCGAGACCGACGTGGTCTCCAGCAATCAGACGGTCCACAATTCGATCCGCTATATGTTTGCCGACACAAAGACTTTCAGCTTGGGCGTTGCCGTGGACGAACTTGAAGAAAACTACCGCACCAAGCCCGGTGAAGGCCCCAACAATGTCGGCATCGAGGGCCAGATCTTTGGAAAGTCGGGTGCCATCAGCGGATATCTGCTCGGCAGCTACGACACCGACACCGAAGAGGGCGCCGTCCGCGCAATCGGCTATCTCGATATCGGATCGACCCAGCTCGGCGTCTACGGCATCTGGGCAAGCGGCGCCAATTACTATTTCGAAGAGGCTGAATGGAGCCTTGGCGCGCAGTATATCGTCAAGGTCAACGACAAGCTGTCGTTGACGCCGGGCGTTCAGTATCTGAGCAATATCGATCTCGACGCCAATGGTGATTTCACCGGCGGCGATACCTGGCGCGCCGGTCTGACGCTCGACTACAAGATCGTCGCCAATCTCGCGACCAAGATCAGCGTCCAGTACATCGACGCCGACAATGCGCAGGAGCAGGTACAGGGCTTCGTTCGTCTGCAGCGCAATTTCTGACGCGCTTACGCATAAGCAAGATGCGCGAGATTGCCTTCCGGTTCTTGGGCGAGGCAATCTCGTTTTGCTTCTGATTTCCCAATAAAAACGCCTCCCCACGGACAATTGCGTCTTTCACGTAACGGCGCATCACGATCTGGTGACCGGGCGGGAAACTTGACCTCACAACCGCAAGGCCCCGTTGGAAACGACTGCGATTGGCTGCATAAGGCTATGATCCGATTCCTCCGGGTGAAGACGCGTGGCGCAATGCTTGATTGGCGAGCATACCGTCTGCTTCTTGCGGACAGGCGGGACATATTGCTGAATAGCGAATTGATGGGGCTCATGACGACCGATCACAGTTTTTCCCGCCGCAGTTTTCTCGGCGTTCTCGCAGCCGGCACGCTTGCCGGCTGTTCCACGTCTATGCCGGGCGGCCGCACAACGCCGACACCGGCGCGGATCACCCGGCCGATCGGTCCGCCATCGGATGCCGAACTGCAGGTGATGTACGGCCCCGTCGAGGACGGCGGCTATCTGATCCCGGCAATTCCCTACCAGCAGATCGATCCGCAATTCTACCGCCAGCGTGTGGCCGATCGGACAGGTGAGGCACCCGGCACAGTCGTCGTCGATACGCCGTCGCGGTTCCTCTATGTCGTCGAACCGGGCGGCACGGCAATGCGCTACGGTGTCGGTATCGGCCGCGAGGGGTTTGCCTGGCAGGGTGACGGCGTCATCCACTGGCGCCAGGTCTGGCCGCGCTGGAAGCCGCCGAACGAGATGGTTGCCCGCCAGCCGAGCCTTGCCAAATATTCGATCGAGAATGGCGGCATGGAGCCGGGTCTGAAGAACCCGCTGGGCGCCCGCGCGCTCTACATCTTCCAGAACGGCGAGGATACGCTCTACCGGTTGCACGGCAATCCGGAATGGCAATCGATCGGCAAGGCGGTCTCGTCCGGCTGCGTGCGGCTGATGAACCAGGACGTGATCGATCTCTATCAGCGCGTTCCTGCAAAAGCGAAGATCGTCGTCTGGCAGTAAAGTTTGCGGGCCAGGCGCGATTGCGTCTGCCTCCGGCAAGCTGCAGGGCGCATGTTAACCGGACGCTAACTGCTATGTCCGATTCTTCGATGATCTTTCGAACGAATGTTCTGATTTGACACGCCCGACAAAACTTTGGCACGATTTCCAGCGATAGACGCTTCCATGAATTCTCTGCATTCCCTTTCCCGCGCCACGATGCGCATCCTGAGCGCCCGCAAGGTTTTGGCGCGGTCGCTGGTGGCACTTGCCCTTGGCGCGGCACTATCGGGCTGCATGGCGCTGGATGACCTTTCCGAGGCGCCGCCAAAACTGTCGAGCAAGATGGTCGTGGAAATGTCGAAGAAGGGCATGAAGCCAGAAAGCCCGGTTCTGGTGCGCATCTTCAAGCAGGAAAGCGAGCTGGAAGTCTGGAAGGTCAACAAGACCGGTGCCTACGCGCTGTTGAAGACCTATCCGATCTGCCGCTGGTCCGGCGAGCTCGGACCCAAGACCAAGGTCGGCGACCGTCATGCACCAGAAGGTTTTTATCATGTCTCGGCAGGCATGCTGAACCCGAACTCGCAATTCTACGTCTCCTTCAATCTCGGCTATCCCAACCGGCTGGAATCGGCGCTCGGCTATACCGGCGAGGCGCTGATGGTGCACGGCGCCTGCTCGTCGTCCGGCTGCTATGCCATGACGGACCAGGGTGTGGGCGAGATCTACGCGATCGTCCAGAAATCGCTTTCCAGCGGCCAGGACAAGTTCCAGGTCCAGGCCTTTCCCTTCCGCATGACGGCGGAGAACATGGCGACGCATCGTGGTGACCCGAACATGTCGTTCTGGCGCACGATGAAAGAGGGCTACGACGCCTTCGAGGTGACGCGCCGGCAGCCGACGGTTTCGGTCTGCGAACGCCGCTATGTCTTCAACAAGGAATTCGAAGGCGGCGAGCCGACCGATCCGCTGGCTGCCTGCCCGCCGGTGATCAACCAGCTCGAGCCGCAGGCGATGGCCAGGATCCAAGCGGAGGAGCGCAAGCTCGACACGGCGATCACCGGTTCCGTTCCGGTAAGCTCAACCCTGAGCGCCTATTCCGATGGTGGCATGCATCCGAGTTTTCGCGCTGTTGAAGGCGAAGGGTGCAAAGAAACTGGCAGCGAGCATTTCCGGCACCCAATATCCGATCAGCCGTCCCGATGCTGCACTGGCGGACCCTTTCGAGGGGCGGTAAGCCTGCGGGCCGGCCTCGTCAATCCTTGACGCAGCGGATGGCGCTCCGGCTTGGGTGATGGTTCGCCCCGGCAAGTTGCTACGTTTGGCCGATCCACTCTTCAGCGCCATCAGGCGCGTTCCAGATGCTTGCTCTCGCACGCAGATGGCCTATCTTCACGTTCACGACAATGCTGCGGCGGGAGCCCAATGGCCAACGACCCCTATAAAACCCTCGGCGTGGCGAAGATCGCGACGCAAAAAGAAATCCAGAGTGCTTATCGCAAGCTTGCAAAAAGCTGCACCCGGACCTCAACCCGGGCGACAAAAGTGCCGAGGATCGTTTCAAGACGGTCTCCGAGGCCTATTCGGTGCTGGGCGACGAGGACAAGCGTGCCCGTTTCGACAAGGGTGAGATCGATGGCGCGGGAACCGAACAAGCCCCCGCGAAACTATTACCGCGAATATGCCGGCGCCCCGGGCAGCGATGCGCGCTACCAGAACAGCAGCGGATTTTCCGATTTCACCGATACGGACGATATTTTTTCCAGCTTCTTTTCACGGCGGGACCGGGGGCCAATGCGCGCAAAGGGCAGAGATCTGCAATTCTCCATGGAGGTGAATTTCCTCGACGCAGTCAACGGCTCTAAGGAGAAGATCACGCTGCCGGACGGAACGGTGCTCGACCTGCAGGTGCCACCAGGCACCCAGCAGGGCCAGACGCTGCGGCTCCGCGGCAAGGGCGATCCGGGTTCCGGCGGCGGTCCGGCCGGCGATGCGCTGATAGAAATCCATGTTCGCCCCCATCCGGTCTTCACGCGCGATGGTGACGATATCCGGATCGAGATGCCGATCTCGCTGCGCGAGGCGATCCTCGGCGGGAAGGTCAATGTTCCGACGGTATCCGGCAGCGTCATGCTCACTTTGCCGCCGCATTCCAACACCGGTAAGACGCTCCGGCTGAAAGGCAAGGGCGTTGCCAAACGCGGTGGCGGCAATGGCGACCAGTACATAACCCTCAAGATCATGCTCCCGGACGCTGCCGATCCGGAATTAACGGCCTTTGCAACCTCCTGGGTGGCGGGGCAAGCACACAGTCCTCGCAGAGCCTGGGGAGATTGACATGGACCATCTGGAGTATTGCGAGCGTCTCAGCATCGTTTCCTCCACGCTGACGATATGGATCGACCGTCAATGGATCATTCCGGAATTGACCGAAGAGGCCGAGGCGTTTCACGACGCCGACCTGGCGCGGGGCCTGCTGATCCTTGACCTTTCGGAAAACATGGGCGTCAACCAGGACGGTATCGACGTCATCATGGCGCTGGTGGATCAGGTGCATGGCCTGCGCGCCAAACTGCAGGCGCTGACGGATGCGATCCGCGAACAGGACGGCGATATTGCTGAACGCGTGGTGAAAAAGCTCGAAGGCATGCGATAACGGGGCGTCGGCCTCCGTCAAGCCCGGTGCGGTCCGCTCTCCGGACTGGCCTTGCCATGATACCAACATGACGGAAGGATTTTTTCGATGCGGCATACCTATAGTCTCGACCATTTTGCACTGCTGGTCCGCAACCTCGATCGCAGCGTCGCTTTCTATACCGATATTCTCGGCTTTACCCCGATAGAGCGAACCGGCAGCGCTGTGAGTTCATGGCGAACCGCGACTTGCGGGCTGATGGAGGCTAGCCGGTACGCCTGATTTGCGTGAGGAGTTTCTGGCGGAAGACTTCTGCGGTGTTTTGTAGCCGAGGCATTTGCGTGGCGTTGCGTTCAGGTGATTGCAGATCTCGGTGAGATCGCGGTCGTGGGTTGACCTCTCTCGAAAGCCATTTCCTGGCCCGTCCGTTGGTGTTTTCGACGGTACCTTTCTGCCAGGGCGATTGCGGATCGCAGAACCATGTCTGTGTTCCGATGCTTGCCTGCAGGTAGGGCCAGTCGGTGAATTCCGTGCCTCGGTCGAAGGTGATCGAACGACGAGCGAGGTGGGGCAGGGATTGCAGCACCTGGATCAGGCCGTCCATCACCGGTCTGGATTGTCGGTCGTTGTTGCGCAGGAAGACGGCAAATCGGCTGACCCGTTCGACCAGCGATGTTCCGACCCGTCGATCTGCACCAGCTCGCCATAGGCCTCGCGACGCAGCCGCGGCTGATGAAACGTCCGCCGCCGATTGCGTGAAAGCCACAGTCCGGCCTCCGACATCCAGCGGCGCAGCGTCTCGCGCGACACACGCAATCCATCGCGCTCGCAAAGCTTCTCGACTGCCAGCGTCGGCCCGAAGTCCGCATAACATTCACGAACCAGCGCCAAGGCGTAATCCCGGACACCGTCACTGATCCGGTTGTTCGACGGCCGGCCGATCGCCTTGTGCCGGATCGACGCCGCACCGCCAGTCTTGATCCGATCCAGCAGCCGGCGCACCTGGCGCTCGCTCAGATCAAGCACATGCGCCGCCGACACCATCGTCATCCGGCCGGCGATCACCTTCGATAAAACCTCGATCCGCTGCAGATCGCGTTCACTCATCGCTATCAATCCCATCTGCAATCTCCCACGTCATCAAACGCGGGGAGTTTGACATTCCAACTTTGCAGATACAGGACACTTTAACTTTGCGGCTACATGTATCTATCACATAAGATAGATTATGGAACATAAATACCCCGCCGATCCAGCCTATACTGGACATCCACACCCCGATAACGCCGAGCGTCTTTTGCCACAACATCCCATATCATCGACCGCGCTTACGGAAAGGCTCATGATCAGTTCGCATCCATGACTGAACCGCAGGTCAGGTTGATAATCGTGCCGGTCATTGCGCCGGCGCGCTCAGACGCTGCAAAGGCCGCGGCGTCGGCGACTTCCGACAGTCTGGGCAAGCGGCCAAGCGCTGTGCCTTGATCCATTCCGGTTCCGCGTCCTGTGGCCAGGTTTCCGGCAGAGCGTCGGCGCGAAGACACACCACCCGAATGCCGTGTGGACCAAGTTCGCCCGCCAGAGATCGGCTGAGAGCCTCGACTGCAGTGCAGCCAACCTCAAATCCGCCCGTCCGGTGGTAGACGCGGTCCCGACCGGAAAGGCCCGCAGATGTCGAAGACAGCGTCAGGATGACACCAGCGCGGTTGGGAATCATCCTGCATGCAGCAGCGCGCCGTAACGAAGTTCGTTCGTATGCCGGTCTCAGCAGGCGCCAGAACGTCGTCCACGCTCATGTCGATCAACGGTTGGCCCTGTAAATCGCCGCGAATGCTGACGGCGTTGACACCGATATCGATGCGGCCGGCCAAGTCAATCACACGCTCGGCATGCTCTTCGGCAGACATTTCATCGAGCGCATCGACCTGTGCGGCATCGGCGTCGAGGGATTTCATGAGCGTTAGCACCGGTTCGAATGTTCGCCCTGCCAGGAACAGCTTCGCTCCTTCACGGGCAAAGGTGGTAGCAATGCTGCGGCCAAGATGCCCGGCGGCGCCATGGATGATAGCTGTCTTGTCCTTGAGCAACATGAACTCCATCCTTTCTTTTGCCGCCGCCTGACGGCTCATTGCGTCGCGTAGATTCGTGTTTCGAGATTGCCGATCGCTTCGCTCCACCCTGTCTGCACATCGGCATCGCTCGGAATTGTTTCCAGGCGCCGCAGGCGAAATGTCATTTCGGTTTGTCCCTGGCTGTCGCGCAGATCGACGCTTGCTACCGGTGCCTTCGCTGTCGGGGTGTCTGGATCGCCCCAGGTAAACACCAGCCGTTCAAGCGGGATGATGTCGAGATAGACCCCGACGGTCGCAAAACGCGCCTGTGCGGACGTTTATCAATGTGTAGGCGTAGGTGCCGCCGATCCGTAAATCGATAGAAATGCTCTCGATCGGGGGTGATGAATCCCCGTGGATGGTGCCAGTGCGGAAATTCTGCGGGATTGGTCCAGAGATCCCACACCCGTTTCCGCTCAGCCCGGAGCAAGCGAATAATCGAGAGTTCCGCGTCGGATTCAATCACCGCCCTCCTCCTTCTCAAGTGTGTCGAGGCGCTCCTCAAGCAGATCGAACCGTTCGTTCCAATCCTTGCGGTGGACGTCGATCCATTGGGCTGCATCGTCAAGCGGTTGGGTGCAGAGGCTGACCACGCGCCACTGTGCCCGCGCGGTACGGCTTATAAGGCCGGCGCGTTCAAGCACCTTGAGATGCTGCGAGACCGCCGACCAGCTCATCATGAATGGCTCCGCCAATTCCCGCGCCGTTGCCGAACCTTCGCGAAGACGCGACAGGATGCCACGGCGGGTCGCGTCAGCCAAGGCGGAAAACACCAGGTCGAGGGTTGCTATTGCCAATGAAGCGACTCTTTAATTAAGTAATTACTTCATCAGTAGCGTGCCGCCTCTTTGTCGTCAAGATCGAGATTTCCGGTTGAATGCGTGCGCGAGGTCTTGATGCCGGGCCTATTGCCGTGAAAACCCTGCTGACCCAATCCGCGCTTGACCTTGGACCTCGCCCGGGCTTAAGCGATACCAGCTTCAAACGTCAGCGAAAGACCGGACCCGATGAGCGATTTGCGCATTCTTTCAGATGCTTTCATTCCTGAATTGCCAGGACGCTATAATGGCAAGGTCCGCGACAATTACGACCTGCCGGATGGCAATCGCATCATCATCGCCACCGACCGGCTGAGCGCCTTCGATGTGATCCTGACCGCAATCCCATTCAAGGGTCAGGTGCTGACCCAGACGGCCCGGTACTGGTTCGAGGAAACCGCTGACATCTGCCCGAACCATGTCGTGTCCTATCCGGACCCCAATGTCGTCATCGGCACACGGCTGGATATCCTGCCGGTCGAGATCGTCGTGCGCGGTTATCTTGCCGGAACGACCAGCACGTCGATCCTGACCAAATACCGCAATGGTGAGCGCGACATGTATGGCATCCACTTGCCGGACGGCCTGAAGGACAACGAAAAGCTGCCGCAGCCGATCATCACACCAACCAGCAAAGCCTTTGATGGCGGCCATGATGAGCCGCTCTCGGCCGATGAAATCCTGTCGCAGAAGCTTTTGACGGCCGATCAATGGGAAACCGTTTCGCGCTACGCGCTGGCGTTGTTTGCCCGCGGCCAGCAGCGTGCTGCCGAACGCGGCCTTATCCTGGTCGATACCAAGTATGAATTCGGCACAGACAAGGACGGCCGTATCGTTCTTGCCGACGAGATCCATACGCCGGACAGCAGCCGCTACTGGATCGCCGAGAGCTACGCGCAGAGCTTTGCCTCAGGCGCGCGTCCCAAGAGCTTTGACAAGGATTTTGTTCGTGCCTGGGTGACGGAACGCTGCGATCCCTACAAGGATCTGATCCCGGAAATTCCGGCCGATCTCGTCGAGCAGACGTCAAAAGTCTACATCGAAGCCTTTGAGACAATAACCGGCAAGCGTTTCGTTGCCGATCTCTCCGGCGCTACCGTTCTCGATCGCATCCGCGGAAATCTGCAGCCTTATTTCAGCTGAACGATGTCGGCTGATCGCGTTTAGCTGACCGCGTCGCCCTCATCGCTGACGTCGAATTCCAGCCGCATGCCGTCATAGGCCGGCTGGATGTGATCCGCCGTCTCGCGCATCACCGTCTCGTAGTCGAGCGGTGTGTGCATATGGGTCAGCACGGCGCGCTTCGGCGAAAAGCGCTTGATCCAGCCGAGCGATTGTTCCAGCGACAGGTGGCTCGGGTGGAACTTGTACTGCAGTGTGTCGATCACCAGCATGTCCAGCCCGGCGAGCTTGCCGATCGTATCCTGCGGAAAATCGCTGACATCGCTGCAATAGGCAAAGCCGCCGATGCGGAACCCCATCGACATGATGCTGCCATGGTGCTGAAGCACCGGCTGGAACAGGATGGTGCCGCCGGCGCCGGTGATCGCGACAGGCGCCATTGACGGATCGATGATCCTGGGCTCAACGATCGGCGGATAGCCGCTGCCCTCCGGCGTCTCCATGCAGTAGCGAAATCCCTCGCGGATGCGCTCCATCGTCAGCGCATCGGCCCAGATCGGCACGCGTCTGCCGGTGTATTGAACATAGCCGCGCAGATCGTCGATTCCGTGAATATGGTCGGCATGGGGATGCGAATAGAGGACTGCGTCGATATTTTGAACCTTTGCCGCGATCATCTGTTCATGAAAGTCAGGCCCGGTATCGATGACGACCGTGGTTATCCCGCCGTCGGGGCCAATTTGTTCGACCAGCAGCGCAGCGCGGCTGCGGCGGTTTTTCGGATTGGTGGGATCGCAGGCGCCCCAGTCGCCATTGATGCGCGGCACGCCGGGAGACGAGCCGCAGCCGAGAATGGTGAAGACCCGCCTCACCGCCATGTTACAATCTCGGCATCTTGGAAAAGACGCGGAAAGCATTGTCGGTGGTGATCGTGGCAATCTCGTCCACCGACACGCCGATCGTCTCGGCCAGAACTTGCGCTGTGTGCGCCACGTAGGCCGGTTCGTTGCGCTTGCCCCGGAACGGTTTTGGCGCCAGATATGGCGCGTCGGTTTCGACGATCATCCGGTCGTGCGGAACGGTCTTGGCGATCTCGCGCAGCTCCTCCGATTTCGGAAATGTCAGGATGCCGGAAAACGAGATATAGCCGCCAAGGTCGACGCCGACCTTTGCCAGTTCCGGGCCGGACGAGAAACAATGGAGAAGGAAAGGGAAGGCCCCCTTCCCTGTTTCCTCGGTCAGGATCGCGGCCATGTCATCATCGGCCGAACGGCTGTGAATGACCAGCGGCAGCTGGGTTTGCCGGGCGGCGGCGATATGGCGGTGCAGGCCGATCGCCTGCGCATCACGCGGTGCGTTGTCGTAGAAGTAATCGAGCCCGGCTTCACCAATGGCCACGACCTTCGGATGCGCCGACAGGCGCACCAGATCGTCCGTCTCGATATCCAGTTCCTCATCGGCATTATGCGGATGAGTGCCGACGGAGCAGAAGACGTTGGCATAGTTTTCTGCGATGGCAAGGATCGTGTCGAACTTCTTCACGCGTCGAGATGGTGATCATCTGGCCGACGCCGGCCACACGTGCGCGCTCGACGATCGCGTCGTCGCTCGGCGTCGAAATCCGGAAAGTCCAGATGGCAATGGGTATCGATCAGCATCGCGAGCTGTCCTTATGCTTCCGGCGGGACGTAGCGCAGGAAAACCGGCTTGGGTGCTTCCAGCGCCGTTCCGGCAATCAGGCGTCCGGCTTGGCCGAGAGACGAAAAATCGCGCTTGTCCGCAGGCACGGCCACGAGGTCGAGCAGCTTTCCAGCCGATTCCCGGCATGAAGGGCTGCAGCAGAATGGCGATCTGGCGCACGACATCCGCCGTGACGTAGAGAACGGTTGCCATGCGCGCGGGATCGGTCTTCTTCAGCGCCCAGGGTTCCTGGCTCGCAAAATAACGGTCGGCTTCGGAAACGACGGCGATGATCGAGGCCAGCGCCCGGTGGATCATCAGCGCGTTCATGTCGTCGCGGGTCGAGGCATGCAGCGCATCGGCCGTTGCCAGCATTGCTGTGTCTTCATCGGTCAGCGCGCCGCATTCCGGGATCTGCCCGTCGCAGTTCTTGACGATCATCGACAGTGAACGGCTGGCGAGGTTGCCGATACCGTTGGCGAGGTCGGAATTGATGCGGGTGGCAATCCCCTCCTCGCTATAGCTGCCGTCCTGGCCGAAGGAGACTTCAGCGCAGGAAGAAATAACGGATCGGATCAAGGCCGAAATGCGCGACGAGATTGACGGGATCGACGACGTTGCCAAGCGACTTCGACATCTTCTCGCCCTTGTTGAGCAGGAATCCGTGGGCAAAAACCTTCTTCGGCAGCGGCAGGCCGGCCGACATCAGGAAGGCTGGCCAGTAGACGGCATGGAAGCGGATGATGTCCTTGCCGATCATGTGAATGTTCGCCGGCCAGAACTTGGCGCGCGGGCCTTCCGGATCGGTGAGATAACCGGTCGCGGTGATGTAGTTGGTCAGCGCGTCGACCCAGACATACATGACATGGCTCGGATCGTTGGGAACCGGAATGCCCCAGTCGAATGTCGTGCGCGACATCGAGAGATCGCGCAGGCCGGATTTCACGAAGGAAATCACCTCGTTGCGGCGCTCTGCCGGACCGATGAACTCCGGATTGTCCTCATAGTGCTTGAGCAGTTTGTCCTGGTAGGCGGAGAGCCTGAAGAAGTAGCTGGCTTCCTCCACCCATTCGACCGGCGAGCCCTGCGGCCCGTAGCGCACGCCATCAGCGCGCACTTCCGTTTCGCCTTCCTGATAGTAGGCTTCGTCGCGCACCGAGTACCAGCCGGAATAGCTGTCCTTGTAGAGATCACCCGCCTCGCCCATGCGGATCCAGATGTCCTTGACCGCTTCGTGATGACGCGGTTCGGTCGTGCGGATGAAGTCGTCATTGGAGGCGTTGAGCAGAACAGCCATGCTCTGGAACTCGGCCGAGTTGCGGTCGGCCAATTCCTGTGGGCTGATGCCTTCCTTGCGTGCTGTCTGCTGCATCTTCTGGCCGTGTTCGTCGGTACCCGTCAAAAACAGAACCTCGCGCCCTTCCAGCCGCTGGTAGCGCGCCATCGCATCGGTCGCAATCAACTCGTAGGCATGACCGATATGCGGCTTGCCGTTCGGATAGGAGATCGTGGTGGTGATGTAGAATGGAGACGTGTCGGTCATGATCGGGTTTCGGCCTGTGTCTGATCTTTGGGTGTCTGGCTCTTAGCGCATCCGATGACGGGATGAAACAGGCGACGCTAGAAAAGGCGCGCTTCACATCATCCCGATCGGCAAGTCCACGACGGCCGCAGTCGAATTTATGCGGCTGCTTTCACATCGTCGAGAATAGCAAGAATTGTCTGCTTACGATCCAGATTATAGGCCTGCGCGACGGAGAGGCGCTCGGTAATTCCGGCAGAAAGCCGGGCGTAGTGGTCGGCTATAGCGATATCGCCACTGCGCCCGGCCTCTCTCGCTTGCCTCATGATATGCGACGTGACCAGCGCCGCGAAGAAATCAAAAATGGTTTCGCTGTCCTTGCCCGCCAGCACGTCGGCCAGCTTGTGCATGTCCTTGCGAATGGCTGGTTCCTGTCCGCTCAGGATGGTCTCAAAGGCCATCATGATATCGAGACCGCCATAGTTGATCAGCTTCAGCGCCTCCGAGACGCTGCCCTGCGCCGAGGCCAGCACTTTTGCGCGTTCGGCCCGGACAGATCGAGGCCAAGATTGTTCATGGCGTCCCGCAACGCCCCGGGCGCCAGCGGTTTCAACTGCAGCGGCAGGCAGCGCGAGCGAATAGTCGGCAAGAGCTTGCCCGGCGCATGCGTCAAAACCAGGAACAGCGAGCGCTTGGGCGGCTCCTCGAGAATTTTCAGGATCGCATTGGCAGCGTTGCGATTGAGGTCGTCGGCCGGATCGACGATGACGATCCGCCAATTGCCGGTTCCGGATGTTTGTGAAAAGAATTTTCCGGCGCGGCGCACTTCATCGACGGTGATGGCGCTTTTGACCTTGCCGGTCTTTTCATCAACCGGGCGCGTCAGGTGCAAGAGGTTATGCGAGGCACCCGATGCGATCTGCCGGCTGACGATCGAGCCCGGATCGGGATCGGCGAGCACATCAGGCGCCTGCGCGGGGTCCGGATGTGTCAGCACGTGATTGGCAAAGCGGAAGGCAAGCGTCGCCTTGCCGATCCCCGCCGGTCCTTCGATCAGGATGGCATGATGCCCTTTGCCCGACCGGTAGCTCTGCGCCAGAAAATGCTCGGCGTCGGCATGGCCGAAGAGCCGCATGTTTTCCGCCGGCGAGATGGCGCCGTCCAGAACGTCGAACCTGTCCGTGCTCATTGCGCCGCTTCCTTATCCGGTCCGCCGCCTGATCTGGGCAGCAGCGCTGACGATCGCAAGCACACGGGCGGCAATGTCGCTGGCGGATGCGGCCGCATCGACCACATGGCAACGGCCCGGTTCGCGTACAGTAATATCCAGAAATGCTTCATGACGCTTTTCGTGGGTTTCGAGTTCTTCCTTCTCGAACCGGTCGAGTTCCACCTCCTGGCCGGCCGCCGCTTCCGCAGCATTTGCCCGCCGCCGGACCCGTTCCAGACCGAGCACGGCGGGCAGGTCGAAGACGATCGTGCAGTCGGGGATGACGCCGTTGACCACGACTCGCTCCAGCGCTTCGATGAAAGGCACCTCCAGGTTGCCGGTGACGCCCTGATAGACGCGGGAGGAGTCCATGAAACGGTCGCAGATGACAACCGAACCCTTCAGCAGAGCCGGCCGGATGATTTCCTCGACATGGTCGCTGCGGGCCGCGGCAAACAGGATGGCCTCCATGCGCACGCCGAATTCCTGGGCCGCGCCGGATAAAAGTACGTGCCGCACGGCCTCGGCGCCCGGCGAACCGCCCCGGTTCGCGCGTGGTCAGCACCGTGCAGCCGCGTTCGCGCAAGGCATCGGCAAGCAGACGGACCTGGGTGGATTTGCCCGCCCCCTCGCCGCCTTCGAATGTAACAAACAGGCCTTTTCCGACTGACACTCTTATTTCCCGTACGCCTTTCCGTGGGACCGTCTTTCCGCAGCGAGCGACGACTACCTTTGTCGCGTGCAAGCGGCGCAAATCTGTTTCACTGCCAAATCTGTTTAACTGATTGTGTTCGCCCGCGAAACCGTTAGCGACGCCATTTCCCTAAAGCCAGAAGAACAGCAGTTCCTGCAACGCATCAATGGCACGGCTCGTCAGCGTCCCCTCGCCCACGGCCGCGGCGGTTTCAACCGAAACCTCGCGCAACAGCCGCTCGCCGTTCCAGATCCTCAGCGTGCCCACCTCCACGCCCGCCTCGACCGGCGTCAGCAGCGGCCAGCGATAGATCACCTTGGCCGAGAGCCGATCCGGGTTGTTCACGGGCACGAGAACATCGACCGGGTCACGGGTAACCAGTGCCACATGCGAGACGGCGCCGCCATAGATGCTGGCCTCACCAAGGGTATCGCCAGCCTCGAACAATCGTTTCTTTTCAAACGCGGCCATCGACCAATCGAGGACTTTTCGCGTTTCCTCGATGCGCTCCTTGTCACTGGCAAGACCGCCGAGTGCGAGGAAAACTCGCCGTCCGTCCTTTTGCATGGTCGCGACCATGCCATAGCCGAACCCCTCAGCAAATCCGGTCGCAAATCCGTCAACACCAATATTGACTGATATCAGCGGCGTGCGATTGCGCTGCAGGATCTTGTTCCATTCGAATTCGGTCTGGGCGTAATATTTGAAAAAGTCGGGATAACTGCTGTGGATATGTTGGGCAAGCAGCGCCAGGTCACGCATCGAAGTCTTGTTTTCGGGATCAGGAAGCCCGGTCGCATTGCGAAAGACGGAGGCCGAAAGCCCAAGTTCACGGGCGCGTTCGGTCATCCGCTTGGCAAAGGCCTCCTCGCTGCCTGTCATGCCCTCGCCTAGAATGATGCAGGCATCGTTGGCAAGCTGGACGGTGACGCCCTGGATGAGATCGACAACACGGATGCGCGATTTCAAGGCGGCGAACATCGTCGATGTTCCCGACGGCGCGCCGCCGGTCCGCCATGCGTGCTCGGAGACAGGAAATTCTGTATCGAGCGTCAGCTCGTTCTTACGGATCGCATCGAAGACCACTTCCATGGTCATCAGCTTGGCGAGCGATGCCGGCGGCACCTGTGCATTTTCATCCTTGGCGAAAAGAACCGTGCCTGTCTCGGCATCGATCAGGTAGACCTGCTTCGCTTTGGTTTCGAAGGCCTGCGCCTGCGCCGCCAAGGGGGCGCAGGCAATCAAGACAAAAGAAATGAAAACCGAGACCAGTCGTATACGCATTCCAAACTCCGGTGCCTTCTCCGGCAATAGCAGCCGGCCCACCGGGGATCAATCGCTGAAGGGTCGGTATTAGCGCGACACTCTTGCGTTTGGCGTATTCGACAATCGAATTCGACGTCAGCGGGTTCTGGTCAACGAGAATGGCATCGAAAGCCGTCTCAGGATCGCTGACGCGCTTCGACATACGCTGCCGCATAGGCCATGTTGCCATCGGGCAGCGGAATATAGGCCGGGCGCTCCCGTGGGATCGGACCGATTTCCGGCAGCATCGCGAAAGCATCAAGCCCAGCCGACGAGGCGCGCGGTGTATCGGTTTCGGCAAGGGCCGTTACAGGCACGCCCATGTCCATATTCGTTTTGGACGGGATGGTCAGCGTGCCGAGGTTGCCGACCTGTTTGCGCAACGGTTCGTTCGAGGCAACCATCACACCTGTGGCGATCTGGCCTTCGGGGAATGCATTCGGGGGTACGATCGCCCTTCTTGACATAGGACGCCATCAGGTAAGGCATATCGTTGCCCTCGAGCGGCGCCTTGCCGATATATTGTACGCGAACCTGGGCACTGCCCTTACGCTTCATATCGAGAAAATCGGCGGTCTTGGACGAGACGTCGATAATGCGGCCATATTCATAGGGACCACGATCATTGACGCGGACGACGACTGACGTGCCGTTTTCAAGGTTGGTGACGCGAGCATAGCTCGGCAGCGGGAATGTCGGATGGGCTGCAGACAGGTGGTACTTGTCGTAGACTTCGCCGTTCGCCGTCAGGCGGCCGTGAAACGCGGACCCGTACCACGACGACATGCCGGTCTTGTTGTAGCCGAAATCCTCTTTCGGCTGATACCATTTGCCCTTGACCTGATAGGCTTTGCCGACTTGATAGCGGCCGCCACCCTTGGGGACGGCTTTACCCTCCCCCACAACGCGCGGGCTGGCTTTCACGCCATAGATCGACTCGGCGAAATACTCCTTGCTGCGTGTCTTGTCCTTCTTGACGCTCCCCGTCGATCCGCATGCGGTCAGCCCGACGCAGAGCACCGGAATGGCGGCAACGCGCAATCCCTTGAAGAAAAAAGCCGCAGTCAGATTGGAAGTCATATGCCCCACATCGCCATTCGTAAAAGCCGTACGCAGTACCCTCTCGCGCTTGCCCCCATGAAAGTACCGGCGTCACGAAACGTAACAGTCGATTAATCATGACAACAACGTGGCGAAATTGCGAATGGTTAACCGTGCCGGAATGAAACAATTTGGATTATGGTTTATGAATAGTTAACGGTCGATGGCCGCAGCATTGTGGGGATAGTTCCGCAGACGTTGAAAATCCTGGACTATCTTGCCGATGGCAAGTGTTGGCGCTCGCTCCTAGCAGACATATTCGATGATGTGATAGCTGATGCCGACAATGGTGCCGTCGACATCATGAATAAAGGCAGGAATATACTGTGGATCCGGGCGGCACGCAGATGGCGCTGGTGGATTCCTGCTGAGTGGCCACCATTTCCGGCATATATCCGTCCGGCGTCTCAAGGGCTGCATAAGCCGGTAACACCGCCGCGAAACCGAGCATGATCAAAATCAGCAGTCTTCTGAACATCGCCATCTCCGCAAATTTGCTGAATAATGAGGAGAACAGGAAGACGGGTGTTTTGTTCCAAAGTTCTCCCTGCTTGTTGTGCATCGCAGGAGCTTCGGCATGCTGCGGAACCGGTTGACGTTCCCAATCGGCAAGCTATAAAGCGATCCGTGACAGGCTGATGTCCATATCTTCGCACTTGGGAAACCACCACCCGCCGAAACGGTATCACCTGCAACGCCCGTCATCAGGAAGAGTGTCCGAGTGGTTTAAGGAACCGGTCTTGAAATTCGGATATTACCATCCGCTTTAATGCTGCCGTGTCCTGATCTGTCCATACTTATCAACGCTTTAGCTTTACCCGCGTCCGCTTCTGTACGGAACCATATCGGAACGTGCTACGCAGTTGCGTTGCAAAAATCGTAGCAATGTGTTCCGCAAACGTTCGGAGCAGGAACATGGATGACAAACCCATCGTTGGCGACCTGCTAATAGGCGCCGAGGCTATTGCAGGAATATGTCGATCTGACGCGCCGGAAGGTCTATGATTTCAACGCCCAAAGGGTGATGCCGTCGTTCAAGATCGGCAAGACTGTTGCTGCGCGCAAATTGACTCTGACGAAATGGATTGAAGACCTGGAGGGGAGCTGACGCGGCCTTGACACCCACCCACGGGCTGTCACCCTTCTCCCTGTGAAAAGAGCACATCAACCTACCCACCCCACGACAGTGGGACACGCGTACGCACCAGTGAGCGCGCTGCGTATAGCAATAAAAGGTCTTCAAGAGGCCGGCATCCCAATACAGAAGATTTGCGTCACCGGGTCTCAGATCGAAATCCATTGCGGCAGTCCCAATCCTGCGGAGTTGCCGGAAAATAATGGGCTTGAGAAATGGTAGGTGCGCCTGCCGTTGTACGCCACAGTCGGTCTTTTCACACAGCCATAGAGAGTTACCCCGCGTCACGCCATTGCACCATGAGTTCGCCGTCCAATATCTCTATTGCTTTCGCGAACCTGGAATAATTGGGCCGCTTCTCTCTCCACTTCTGCTGCTGAAAATACTTCTTCGTACGGCATTCCTTGTCGAGATCAGGAAGGCTCATGTTTGCCTCAAAGCATTTTTGCAACACCATATCGACGGCAACAATTCCTGTCTGTTTGAACGGCTTCCGATTACGTCGCAATCCGTGATATTGAGCCGCTTGTCGGATGTTTATCCAAGTAGAATGCGGAAATTCCGCGCATATCTGCTCTCTGGAGGCTCTTGGATACAATTTTCGAAGTCTGGAGATTTCAGCGCCTCGCCAAATATGAACTGTCTTCTGTAAGCCCATTTTCCGGCATTGAGATTCAATCGCTATGCGGGTGCGATGCGGGAACATCTTATGAAGCGCATCATAGTCCGGCGCCTTGTTTCGGAGAATCTCCCGGTCGTCGTCAGTCCAGAGCTTGTGCCCCTTCATGGTAACCCCCTGTCGTTGCATTCGACGGCGAGACCGTTCTCCATTTGCGGCATTTCGTGCGAAATAGGCTAGCGACATGTCGGGGCCTCCTGATGTGATCTCAGTGGCAAACCTCATTCAACGCGAGTCAACTTTGATGTTGTCCTCCTTATCCACAGGATACAACCGCCAGAAGTCTATGTCGCTCGCCTCAGGAGGTGGATTGACTCCTGCGTGCATGCTGTCACGTTGCGCCCTTAGGACGTGGGGACGTCCATTATTCATTTAGGGGAAACAATGAAATTTTATAACTTTGCCGGCGTGGTCGTTGCCACGGCGCTCTTATCTTCGTGCGGCAGTATTGTGCGTGGTACGACGGAGGACGTGACTATCAGGACGCTGCCGGAAGACGCCAGTATCCGTACGTCACTTGGGCCTGGTTGCCCTCGATCGCCGTGCACGTTCCCGGTTAAGCGCAGGGATAATCTCACGGCTTTTGCAGAGCGTGAGGGTTACAAGCCTGGATCAATCGAGATCGGCACCAAGATCAGCGGGGGCGGCGCAGCTGGTTTCGCTGGCAACGTGATTGCTGGTGGGGTGATCGGCATGGGTGTCGATGCCTATAACAAGTCAAGCTGGGATCACTTCCCGAATCCCGCCTATATAGTGCTTGAACCAATTGACCCAAAAAATCCAAAGACACCTGTCTACCAGACCCCCGTCCTGCCAACGAAGGACACAGGCAAAAAGGCGGAGAAGCCAATTGCCTGACGGTCGGTAGGATTCACTGGCCCTTGGTCGAATGACACCCAGTTCACTGTCCGGACTTGTCAATCGTCCAGCTGAGCGCGGTGCCACGATGCCGAGCGCGATCCCGATAGTTTGTCGCCAAACTTGCCACTATCACAATCGAAGCCTATATTATCGCTACAAAGTCCCCTCGCTGTTGACCACGGATGTACTGGCAGCGGCGTGAGGTGACGACGGGAGGTCAGTGCGAATTTCGCCCGGCCTTTTTCCTTGCGGTCGGGACTGAATCAAAGCCCCGCATCGGCCGTGCCTATTCTGCGCAGCCGGAACCAAATTTGCTCCCAAACATTCTCCTGCCGAACCCAACCAAACGAAGGAGAAGATTATGAACGCCAAGATTTTGATCCTATCCACCGTCGCTGTGGGGTTGATGTCTACGGTGTCGATGGCTGAAGACGGGACTGCTACTGGCATGGTTGGCGGCGCCTGCTACTGGCGCTATCGTGGGTGGACCAGTTGGCGCCGGCGTTGGTGCTGTAGTCGGTGCCGTTGCAGGTGCCGCCCTTGACCCACCGCCGCAGAGGGTCGTCACTTATGTGCAAGAGCAGCCGGTTCCACAATCGGTCGTTGTTGAGCAGCAAGTGGTGGTCGGCAAACCACTTCCGCGCGAAGTTGTTTTGATGCCGATTGCCGAAGATCCTCGTTACGCTTACACGGTCGTCAATGATCAACGTGTAATTGTCGATCCGAAAACATATACGGTGGTTCAGGTGCTGCAGTAAGCATCACGCTCGGAGATGTCGCAATAGGTCGGGTGCTGAGTGCCCGGCCTTTTCTCTAGGCTGTTGACTCCCCCTCGCCTTCGGCAAATCATCCCGGCATGTCCACCACCACTGATTTCATCACTGAACTCTATCGAGCTGCAAACGAGGTCGGGAAACTGACGCCATTTGAGAAGCGCCGGCTGATTGAGCGGGCTGTGACATCGATCCACGAGGGCCGCCAACAGGTAGGGATAGCACCGAGAAAGACGGAACCGGACAAGGTGATTGATCTTCAGACTGTGGCCGCCTCGATTGCCTCGGCTCCTGATGTGCTCATCAGTCATGCCATGTTAGAGGCCGCCGACATGATCCGGACACTGAAGATTGTGCTGGACGCGAAGGACGAGTGAGAAAGCGGAACCATCCCCGCCACCTGTTTGCGGCAAATCCACATCACGGAATATTATACATCCGAACAATAGACCCAAAAATGTACGTTGAAAAACCCATAGAATTGCAGTGTATTTCAAGTGCTCTTGGAGGAGAGCGTAGTGCATTCATATTGTACAGATTTGTATTTTGAGCCTTATTGCGCCGCCATCTGGAAACGGATGGCGGCTTTTTATTTGGTTCCTACGCTCATTGTGTGATGGGTTTGGCTGCCCGAATATCCTTCACGGCCTCCTCAATCGCAATCAAAGCCTCATCGCACGTCCATCCGGAAGCTACGGCTGCAACCACGACAGAGTTCACCAACGGGTGAACGAGTTCTTCGCACTCCATAGCTCGCTGCATATCGCCAGGCGCGTGCGTTGGTGGGGAAATTTGCATGTCGGTCTCCTTCGCCCGGAAACCCTGTATCTGCAAGAATGTTCCCCTAAAGGTGTGACTAAGTGGCGTCGCCCGCGGCGGCGCTGACGTACCTTTAGTCGCTTTCACCATTTCTGGGGAGAACATCGAACAATTCAGGAACGGCTATTGAACATCTGATGGCAGCGATCGATCCATCCCAACAACCCCCGGTCATATTTTTTTAGCAGGAACAAATATTCGAAAAAATCGTTTCGACATTGATCATGGCGCCGCGCCTCTACTGTGCTTCCCCACATTGGCGCCTGGTCAAGTCCCCGAGAAAAAATTGACCTCGCTTCGGCGGGGTCTTTTTGTGCGGTCCCTCATTCAGGACAGTGCGACCCGCCCCATCTTGTAAAGGCAAGCCGCGACGAGTGAGAAAGTGGAACCATCGATCACGGTCATCGTTTTACGGAAAAGGAGAACGAGATGTCCATCGAAGATTACGCCAAATCAATACTTGCCGAGGTAACTGGACCCAAGGATAAGCAACCACCGGCCGGCGTCGATGACGGCAGCATGGCCGACGAAAAACGCAAGCTGAACCCGAACAAGCCAAAGCCGAACGAGCCAGATCCAGAGGAGGTCCAGTACCCTGGTTATTTCAAGGGTAATGGAAGCCGAGAGGCGTAATTCTTAAGGCGCTCGATTGACTCAGCCGCCCTACTCTATGACGATCCGTCGTCATGAACGCAGCCCAAAACCGCTACGACCTGCGCAAAGACGCCGACGGCTCCTGGGCCGTCTATGACATTTTCACCGGGCAGACGGTGGAAGTGAACGGCATCCCGCAAGACGGCCTCGACATACAGATCGCTGATGATCTCGTGGACTTATTGAACCTCGAATACATCAACCGTCGCAAGGGATCGACTCATTGACCGCTACCACGGACTTGAGGCCGCTCGAAAAGCGCCTACTGCTTGAGGATCTGTCGTGAATGCACGGATTGTCTATTCTTCCAGCGGTAAGTCACCGGACGGTTCCAACTCGCCCTCGATCAGGGCGCTATGCGGGGTGTCTTCGGCGGCGTAGGTCAATTGGAGCTTTTTCAGAATTTTTTCCATGAGATCCAAGACTTCAAGCGAGCCCCACCCTTCCATGTTGGCCTCGGTGATAATCTGCTGCATCACCCGTTCAATCTTTTCAAAGTGTTCCGCGCCACGATCCGGATCGCGCTGAGCGTTCGCCTTCGCCAGCGCTTCCAAGTCTCGATCGACATGTTGGTCTTGAATTCGTGGATTTCGTCGGCCGCCACCATGATCGGTCGTGGGCCGTTGATCGCTTCGCCGTTCGCCAGCGCCTGAAACTTACTGCCCGTCTCCGGAAACTCGATCTTCCAGGCATTGTCGCCGGTGCCGCGGATGATGACCTCGCCCCGCGATTCCAGTGTGTCGGTCTCGAACTCGTCGGCACCGGGAATGTTCGCCTGGCACATGGCGACAGCATCGCGAAACAGGACGTTCGCAGTGTTCTTGTCCTGACCGATAGAATAGACCTCGGCGCGTTTCACGCCATAAAAGCCGCCCATGTAAAGGCCGATCGCGGCCATCCAAGGGCTTTTCGCCTGCCCCTTGCCGGTCTCGACCCAACTTGATCTGAACCGCATCCGGCCGCTGTCCTTGCGCCAACCGAACAGATTGCCGGTGCAGAACATATGCCAGGGCAGAAGATTGAACGGCCTGCCCTCATGCGAACCGGCTGTGATCGACAACACCGCCGGCGAAAAGCCGATGGCGCGTGCCGCTATATCCGGGCGCCAGTGAAGGCCGCGCTTCTGCCCGTCCCTGATATCCTTCAGGTGCCGCTCTGCCGCCGCGGCGTGGTGCTCGCCTGCGATGATCTTTCCGGCCAGCACATCGCTTGCGTACTGGCTGGTTGGATCACCCGGAAACTGGCTTAAGATAGCTGTCCGCCGCGCGGGAGGTTTTCTTGCCACGCTGCACCTTCGTTACCTTGCCGCGTCGGGCCGGCGCTATTCCGAGTTCTGCTTCGATCACGCGGATTGCTTCGTCAGCCTGCCGCATCACCGACCAATGAGGATCCCACTGCCCGACCTTCGCCCGCTTGCCTTTCAGCACCGGGCCGTATTCCGCGACATGCTTCGATGACCGCTCATACTGAACTCGAAACTCTACGAGGCGCTTGATCGAGTGGCCGTTCGATACCGCCAGGGTACTAGCGTCGCGCAATTCGTTCAGAACAATGGTCCACTGTTCATGCGCTTCGAGAATGTCGAATTCGTCCATGTAAATGGACGCCCAATCCGGCTCCGGGGGAACCCCTTCGCCCCCTGATATCGTTGATAAATCCATGCGAGCTCACTCCAGAATTGGCGACATCCCCCTCCCCAGAATTGCTTCCAGTGCGAACGACTGCCCCAGCCGGTCAGGACCCCGGCCACTCCCAGACTTTGGCACCCCCTACCCCTGCCGATGAGGGAGGGATGCCCTGACGTTGCCCGTTGGCTGCGGTCGTCGATCTGGGATGCCATTGACTATCTCGAGCGGCCTCGCCGTTCCTTGCCCGTAGATGAGACCACCATAGACGAGGCCGTCCATCAGCAGTTGATCGAGCGTCGGCTCAGTCATCATCAGAGGTCTTTCGCACTCTGGACATCCGCATTAGCGACGCCATCTTCCCTCTAGCCACCAGGAGGACATCATGGCTAAACGCAGCGTCTATCATTCCATCAAAGACAAGAATGGCTGGAAAGTTGTGCTCGACGGGAAAGACCTGTCCCGCCACGATACGCAGCTGGAAGCCGAAGATCGTGCACGCAAGCTAGGCAAGGCGGTTCAAGAGAAGGGCGGGCTTGGTCAGGCTGTATTCCATCGAGCAGACGGACAGATCGTGGAAGAGCGCACGTACGGCGCCGACCCTCAAAAAACCAAGGGCTAAACGCTACCGGCATTCCATGGATGAGCAGGATCGAGCGGTCGGCCGTCGATGTCGGTGCCGCTCCGAACCTTACCGCTCTCTTCCTGCTGTATCCTGATGTCATGATGGTCGGGACAGGCAACCTCCCAGTTGAGCCTATCCCAGAACAATTGCTTGTCGCCCTTGTGGGCTATGCGGTGGTTGACGACCAGGTGCATGCGCTTTGGGTTGGTCTGTGGTGATCCATCCATGCGCAGGTGGCCGGCGTTCAGGATGCCTTTCGCCTTGCAGCGTTCGCAGAACTGGTTCTCCGGCAGGGCAAGGAATGCTGCCCTCGCCTTCTGCCACTGATGGTCATAGCCGCGCTGACTGGCTGCCGTTCTTCCTTGCCACTCTGCCATTAGGAATTATGCCGGCTCTCGTTTCGCCACGGATGGGTTGAAATGAACAACCGTTCCTTCGTCAGGCTTCCCGCCTGGAAAGCTGAAAGTAAATTCCGGCGCGTTGGGGTCAGGCCGTTTAACACGGTGCCTCTGCTGCTTCTCTGGCTCGAAGAATTCTCTAGACACGTGCCCAAGTGAAGGCAAAGTTGGTCGCTTGCCCCTAAACCAGTTATCAATGGTCACGATTTGCAGCCGGGGAAGGTGTCCGTGTGCTGTCTCGACAAAACCAAAGGAAGCCGCTTCCGAATTCATCTCTCTTGTCGCATCGTTGAGGCAAATGAAAAGCCCCATTTCCGCTTGCTCGCGATCGATAACCGCCTTGAATTCTCGCACATCTTTGGCACCCACATGCTGACCACCTTTCACAGAAGTCAGAATACGACCCCAACCACGTGGACCATTCATAAAGTACATCTGGCCGTCTATCCCCCTATCCGGTCCCCTCCGCACCTCCTTCAGAGCTTGGACGCCCACTAGGTAGTTAGCCCACCATTGGAATTGATACTTGTCTTTTTCTGCGAGACGCGCTGCGCTGGCGAAATCATGAGGAATGCCACCTAGCGAATAGTTGACAGGGTTTGGAAATCCTAGAAGCCGCTCTTCTATCACCTTGATTGCATGATAGGCCACATCGATACCTATCCATTTACGGCCTGCATATTGTGCCGCTGCGACCGTGGTTCCACACCCGCAAAATGGGTCGAGAACAGTGTCACCTTCATCAGTAGCTGCGCGGATTAATCGATCAAGTAGGCGAACAGGTTTTTGCGTCGGATAGCCAAGACGCTCCCGAGCCTGTGAATTCAAAGGAGGTATGTCTGACCAGACGTCCCCAAGTGGCATTCCGCGTTGCTCTGTCAAATAGCGCTTAAGACGTGGCACCCGTCCCGGGGCGGTTTGGTGAACTAGTCCCGATTGCCGAGCTGTTTCCATCCGCTCTCGCGTCCACCGCCAAACGCGAGTGACGCCCATGAACTCGTAAGTTAGGTTTGGGCGATTGGGACTGGGATTAATAAGGCTCGTGAGTTGATAAAGGCGACCGTCGCCATCGTCCAACGTATACTTTTGAGCCACGGATTTCGGCACGTTTAACGGATCATAGGGCGTGAAAAGAGATCTGCTGTTCCACTTCCTGTTTGCGGCGGCCTCATAACACAGAATCACGTCATGGTTGCTTGGGAGGCGCGCGTCATCAATGCCTTACCCAGGGTTCGTTGCCAAATTATCTCGTTAGTAAAGCGCTCCGGTCCAAAGATGGCATCCAAGATTATTTTTAAGTAGTGGCTTGCCGTTGGATCGCAATGGAGTAGCAATGAACCAGATGGTTTTAGCACCCTTCGTAGTTCATGTAGCCTTTGGGCCATCATCACCAAGTAAGCCATCATGTCACTCTCGCCGAGTGCAGCGTGTAGGGCGTGAATAATAGTGGCGACAGCGCCACTCCCTGCGCATGATCTCGTCGAGCGCCCATTGTGCTTCATTCCCCCATGTCCAGGTGTCACGGAAGGCCTCTACCTGAGCGCTGGCCGCTTCGGCGGCCGGAGTCCGGAAAAGAACATTGTAGTTCGCGTTACTGTTGAAAGGCGGATCAAGATAGACGAGATCAACGCTTTCAGTCGCTATTTCTTCTCGCAGGATCGTTAAATTGTCGCCAAACCAGAGCTGATTCATCTGCCACCCCAATAAATCCCACTTAAGATTGCGACGAGATGGTAAATATACTCTGAATGGTGCCCAATGGAGACCCGAGACGACATCAGACGTTGGGTCGCCGCGAGTTCGGCGGCCGGATACCGCGATGAATGGAGGCGGAATACCCGTTGCCTTTGGCCGGCGCCTGAGCGACCTTCTCGTGCCAGGGCTTTCCGGCACGGGCATGCGAGAGGCTCCATATGACTGTGCAGAAGTTTACGAAGACCCGGATTTCGAGAAAATACGGCGGCCTGCACGAGGAGGAAGTAATGCTTCACCTTGGGGCCTACCTGAGCGGACTGCGAATGGTGCGGTTTTTCACCCCCATTCGACCCGATGATAAAGTCGACCACTGGCGCCTCGTTTCCGATAGAAACGTGTACGTCATTCAAGAACTTGAAGAGCTATTTGCCGATGAGCTTGCTGGCAGCTCCCCGTGACATCGGCGAACCGGGCGGTTAAGCCCGTCTTTTTACTGTGGAGACATTGCGGCAAGGTGTATCCGCAGCCGAGACATGAAAAGGCCCGCAGAAGCGAGCCTTTGAGCGTTTTTACTGATCCAGAGTTCAGAGTACGAAATAGCCCTTTTGGAGCGCAAGAGCGTCGTCCAGATGGATAGCGAAATCGGCCTTTTGTCGCCGTTCACGTCAGCATAAATGAAGGTATCCGACGTCTTCTTGTCGTAACGCAGCTCGCCGGCCTTGCCCGAAAACGCTTTCGTAGCGATAAAGTTGAACACCTGGTTGCCGGCTACTTTGGTATTGGCGTCGATCGCCGACAGATCAATCCTGTCACCGTTGCTGCCTTCGAAGTCGAAGATGATATCGCGACCAGAGCTTGCCAGCGTCGATTCGGACAGCGATTTGTAGATGAAGGAGTCGCTGCCAGGGCCGCCAAAGAACTTGTCAGTGCCATGGCCACCGATCAACGTGTCGTTGCCATTACCACCGGATAGCGTGTCATTCCCCTTGCCTGCGCTCAGCAAATCGTTGCCGTTGTAGCCGGTGAGAACATCCGTGTAGTTGCTGCCGGCGATGGTGTCGTTGCCTCCCAGGGTGGATTTCACCAGCGCAATATCGTCCGCGGTGCTGTAGGTATTGATTACCTTCGCAATGCTCTTCACCGAAAGATTGAGGCCCGTGATCGAGAAGACGCTCGTCCCTGCGTACGTCTCCTGAATGCCACGAACCTCGCCACCCGACAGATAACCGTACTTGTCGGTCGTGAAGCCGGCGCCGGAAATAACGACCTTGTAGCCGCCGACGTATCCGGTGATATTGGAGGACGTAAAACCGATAATCTCCGTGTCGCCCACATCCCCAACACCGTAGTCAAAATCACTCATGTCGATGCTGTAATTTGCACCGACCTTAATTGTCACACCCATTGAAAACTCCCTTAAGCAACAAGGGACGTCTACATCACTTCAAAGTTGTGGGCAATCCAGTTGCCATCGGCTGTCGTCCCCAAATGTTGGACCTCTCGCTGCGCAAAGAGAAACAATACCCGTTGCCTTTAACGGGTGTCTGAGTGACGCTCACTTGCCGGCCGTTCTTCAGGAATGGGCCGTCAAACCTTGAGGTCAAAATGGATAGTGTGAGCTATCGGCTAGAGCTGACCTGCCTGCGCTGCAGCACCAGCGGAGTAGCCGAGGTGACACTGGATAATGAGGTGTCAGCCAACAAGCCCTGGTTCACGATCGATCGAATATCCAAAGGCTTCTATGCTTCCAAAGTTACCTGATACACCGGACACCTCAACGATAAGCTGCTCCAAATGCGGTGACGTCGTCTGGTAGAGCCCCATGGCAGAGAAAGCGACGGCAAGTCGAGTGTCTTGCCTTTGGCGAGCGCATGAGGGTATTTCAGAGGCAGAGCATTTTTATGGTTGGCATTCGGAATCTATGAGCAAAGCAGTATTTGACACTTTGACTGGCATGTACTTCACCGTCGATGATCCCGATGGAAGCTATGGCACGGGCCAAGTTGTTCGCCTCGCTGCGGAGGGGGTTTACTTTATCCGCTTTGACGGCAACGAGGTGCCGCTACCCTTGGAACTAGCGTCAATCGGCGAGATGCTGGAGGCCACCGACGACGAGTACAAACGCTGGCGGTTCTTCGACACGGTCGAGGAAAGAGACAAATGGATCGAGTGGCTGGATGCTCCATCCAAGCCTCGTGTCATTTCGCTCGTGAAGCCGACAAAATGACGGATATTGAGAATCGGCCCTCCCACGCAGCTTTCCGTCTCGCGCATCAGGCTCTTCTGAAAAGGAAACCCGCCACGAGTTAAGGTGACGGGGCTAGGCGCCACTCTTGGACAGCCGAAGTAATTTCCCACCATTCGGTTGACTTGCCATCCTCAAACATGAGGTAGACACTGCTTAAATAGCAGCTCTGCGTGGCCCATCACCTCTAAGAGGAGACAGATATGAGGTTCAGATATCTAGTGGCGGCAATCGCGATTTCGATTTCGGCGCTGGCAGTCTCAGCATGTCAGAGTAACCCAGGTTATGATAATCGCCCCTGCCTACGGCGGTAATGACTATGGCGGCGGCAATAGCGGTGGCGGCAGTTCCGGCTACTGACGAGTTATGAGCCCGACTAGCTTCCGGGCTGCTCTACTCCGACATGTGGATTGAAAATTCCCCGCCGCGCTCCATTTCACTAAGTGAAAGCTACACTTTAGGAGGAGCCAGCATGAACCGGAATACCCTTATTGGCCTTGCCGTTGCCGTCGTGGTTATTGTCCTTGCGGTTGTTTTCCTGATGCCAGGGACCAATGACACTACGACAGAAACAACTACACCGTCTGCGACAACGACCGAGCCGACAACTTCGCAGCCTACGACTACCGAGCCGTCAACTACGACTCCGACAACAACTGAACCGACAACAACGCAGCCTTCGACCACGACACCAGCTCAGTAAAGGCAAATTGAAGGCGACCATCCTACCGCGTAGACGGGGTGGTCGCATTTGCCCATTGACGGGCTACTCTACTCCGACAAGCTGAAAAAGGATGCAACTCTCCTGTCGCGTCGAAAGCACTTGCTTCGACCGGTGGGACTGGCAACGGCTCATCGCGAAGACTGAGGCGCGCAATTATGTCTGTCATCCCGGCCACGTTTCTACACTGCTTCGCGGTACGTATCAAGAACACTATCGTCCTGCAGGGCGTCGAGCGCCGCGATTATCCCCAACACCCGCTGCTTGGCTCCCAGAGCCATCGCCTCGATGCACTTGTCGGCGTGGAAACGAAGCGAGACGGTTCGGCTGCGCCCCTTCGGAAGCAATCGACCGAGATCGGCGTGGAGCGCCTGTTGGCGCTTTGCCCGGGCGTTCTCAATGTGTGAAAGGCGCTGGTGCCTGTAGCCCAAATCCTTCCGGAACATCTCAACCATCAGCGGTGTCAGATCCTCCTCTCGAAACACTGCAGGGCCGTCGCTGTCGCGCATTGTCACGAGGCTGTTGACGCCATCAATTTCCCGAATGGCGTTGAACCCTTTTCTCGGATCGCTCCGGATGAAGACATAGCCGACCAAGAGCGGGGAACCGGCGCTGTTTCAGCTTGCGGCTACGGTGCTGCCGGATTTCCTTCCAGAACGCCGGCATGTAGACATCCACGCCCTCCTCCCGCAGATGGCGCTCTATCAGCGTTTCGCCGCGCCGGTTCTCAGGTTCCCCAGCGATAGGCTTTGCCATCTTCTGCATGCCAGGCGTCACGCGGACTGCGTACCAGCGTTTGTCCTTGTCCTGGCCGGACGCCATCGAGCATTGCGCCCAGTCCGTCAGGACCGCCCGCCGGACAAACTTGCGGCCACCGCGCTGGACTTGTTGATCCTCCCGGACCGCTGACAGCACTCTGGAACCTGCCACGCCCGCCGCCGCGACTGCTGCTGCCCTACGGTCACCGTAGAAGGGGTCACCCACAACCCGCCAGCCTGCCATCCGATCTGGTGCAGCGACGACATATCCGCTGGTGCTTTCAATCGTCGTTACGGTCTCTTGTGCGGTCATTAGGCTGCCTTCTCCATGCGCGTCCAGTCGACAAGGATCGACCTACGAAAATTGAAACTGCAGGGCTTGCCTGCGTAGTGGATGACCTCTTTGGCCGGGAGGATGTCACAGGGGCCGTTGATGCAGCGGGCGGCCGTGACATTGGCCGTAGCTTCGTCTGCGAACACTTCGTCAATCCAGACTTTCCATCCGGCTCGACCGTTCGGAACGACGATCACATGACCAGACCACGATCCGCAGCCGATCGCCTCTTCGCTGAGCTGAAAAGGGAATGCGGTGCCGTCGATCATGCGGCTTGCTCCATTTCACGCCAATTGGCGCCGTCGGTCGGTTGAAGAAGATGTTCGGGGACTTTGCAGTCGGGACGCCCTGGGGCCGGTCCCCATTTCGAGGTGGCCCACTTGCTTTCGTGCCGGGCATAGCGAAGTCGTTTGCTCCAATCGTCATCGCTGACGATCAGTCGCAGCTGACGCCTCGCCGGCAAAGCCTTCTGAACCTTCGCTTGCTGATGAAGCGGCAGGCGTGAATGGTTTCCAGATCGGGTTTTGTCTTGAGGAAGGCGATATAGGCCGGGATGCCTGCCGCGCATGCGGATTGCTCAGCCTCGTCGAGCTTCTGCCATTCGGTGAAGGCTTCGGCTTTCGACATGTTTGGGCTTCGAGGATAGGCAGCCCAGAAGGCTTCGAAGGCTTGCGAATACGATTTCCGGTTCTTCCGTTTTTCGCCTTAGAGGGTTTCTGGTCCGAACTTGTTTCGGACAAAGTATCTTTCTTATCTGTCTCTGTCTCTGGTCTAGCATCCGCTTGCAGTGCGCTATCATCCGCTTGCAACGTGCTATCAACCGCTAGCGGTTCCTCAAGAAAACCGCATTCAATCAGTGGCTTAAGGTTTGGAGCCTTATTTAGGTAGGCAACCCGTTTCAGGTAAGCGGGATTGTTCGGAACCATCCCGTTATTCCGGGAGGCAATCAGCATGCACACAACTGCTAGCAGCTTGCTAGCATCGTCTAGCGTCACCCAATCTTCGCTGGCCAGGAGCGCAAAATGGAGCTTGATCCACGGCGGATTGCGATCCTTATAGTGCTGGAATTGTTCCCAATTCTTGACCTTGAGCTGCGCATCCTTGGCCATTAGAAGGACCTCGCCGCGTTGCGAACTGCGGAGCACGCGATATTGATGAACAGGTCTATCGTCTTGACCTCCCCGTTTCGCTGCTTCGCTATGATGAATTCCAGATTGTTCTGGCAGTCGATTAGACGATCGACCCTGTCGGCCTCTGCGTCCGCGTCCTTTCCCTTCGACTTGCCGAGATAATAGGCCTCCCGGTAAAGGAAGATCACCGTATCAGCGTCCTGCTCGATCGAGCCTGAATCGCGCAGATCGGACAGCATCGGCCGCTTGTCCTCGTGGGTCTCCACCTGGCGGGAGAGCTGCGACAGCGCCACCATGGCCAGATTGTTCTCACGCGCGATCTGGCGGAGACCTGCAGAAATCTCCGTCACCTCTGCCGTCCTGTTGCCGGCGTACCATGACGAGGCGGCAATGAGCCCCAGGTAATCCACGATCAGGAGATCGATTTTCTTGCCGCTGCGCTCGGCGACGTCCTGCATGCGCTCGAACTTCACACGAAGGTCGGAGATGGAGAGCCCTGACTGTTCTTCGATCCACAGGGGCAGGCTGTTCAGGTCCTGCTTGGCGGCGCAAATGCCTTCAAAATCCTTCGGCAGAAACCCTGCCGGTGATGAGGTCGCTATAGGGAACCCGCAGGTTCCAGTCGTAGGCGATATCTGTCAGCGCCCGCATCGCCAGCTTGTTCGATCCCATTTCCAGAGAAATGAAGCCGACGCCAGCACCGGATCTGGCAGCCTTGATGCCGATACCCAAGCCGACGGCCGTTTTCCCCATTGACGGGCGGGCACCGAGGATCACCATTTCGCCACGCTGTATGCCGCCAGTGGCCGCGTTGACGTCGGCAAGGCCCCAGGTGATGCCAGTCAAGCCGTTGCCCCTGTTCATCGCCTCCTGCACCTCGTCCAGCGCGGTGTCGGCAGCTTCCGCGAGACTGAAGCGCGTCTTGCCTCGCCCATTGCCTCGGAGTCCGGTGGCAATCGTGTCGAGCGAGCGGGTCGCTGTACGGATTAGTTCGGTCGGATCGATACCAGGATCCGCAGAAGCAACGGCAATCCTGTCGGCTTCCGCGCCGACCGTGATCCTCGCCCACTGCTGGATAAGGTTCGGGACACTGTCCTTCAGTCCGGCGACCCCACGAACGGTGTTCGACGCCAGGGCGGCCATATAAGCGTTTAGCGGGGTTTTCAGTTGATCAGACCACGCCTTGGCTTCGTCGGCGGCAAACATCTTGAAAACGAGATCGAGGCGCGAAGACTTATAGCGATCGGCAGCGGATCTGATCATCTCGAAAAGGCGGCGATGAAGCGGTTCGATGAAGTGTTCGGCGCGAACAGTACCGCGCACGACAGCGTGTTGCCCTGAGACCAGCAGCGCCGAGCACTTCCTGCTCAAGCTCAATGACGAACCCGCATTTTGTCAGGTCGATGTGGTTGACGTGCTGATTCATTGGATGCGCGGTTCCTCGTCCGAAAAGACATTGAGGAACCGGCGCCACGCGTGACCTGCCTGCCGAGCGTCGGAAAACGATAATGTTTCCTCGCGCGCTCATGGGCAGCGACGTATTCCGACCAAGCCCGCTCCTGCTCCGCGACAGTCGGATGTTTGGTGACGGTGACAGTCATCCGAACGCCCTCCGCAGCAGCCGCATACGGCCAGCCAGTTCGTGCGCCTCGCACACGCATGCGCCTGCGAGGCCAAACCGCTTCTGCAGCTCTACGGCAACCGGATGCGGCGGCTTGTCCTGATCAGCCAGCCATTGAGCGGCCCGCACGACAGCGCTGTCTTTTGGGAGTTCGCGCGGCAAAGTCATGGGCGCACCCCCACACGCGCAAGCGGCGGCTCGCGCTCGTCGATGTCCTCAAGCTCATCATCTTCAAGATCGAGATCGCCGTCGAGCATGTCGAGGAGGGCAATCAAGTCCTCGATGCGGGCCTCTACCTCGGCCCGGCGGAACTGATAAATGGCCGGCCTTCTCATACGGCCCTCCTCGACGTTGCCCGTTCAACACGCTCCATTGAAACGAAGCATGGTCGGTCGAGACCTTCACCGCCACGTCCAACCCAAACCGTAATGATTGACGGGTCGATCGCACGCGCGGCTTTGGCGAACAGATCAATGAGAGCTTCAAGCTGCTGATCGACGGTGATAGCGCCTCCCTCCTGTATCTCGTTCATCAATTCCTTCACGGTCGCATGGGTCGGCAGAAAGGGGACTGGCCTCCCGGCCGCAGCGGTGCTATGTTCGGTCCTGTTCATTTCCGTATCTTTCTGGAGATTGGTGGAACCACGGCTCGGAGAGGTTGCCGCCTCTGCCGGGCCTTTTGCGTTCTGGGTCATAGCCTTACGCTCCGATTTTGAAGTGAAGGCCGAGCTTCGCAGCCAATGGCGCCACCGGCACCATGATCATTCCGCCCATCTTGATTGTTTCTGAAATCGCCACGACGAGCCGCGGCATATGCAGCGTCATGGCCAATGCCGAAAAACAAACGGCCTGCGTCAGGAACCGAAACAGTCGGTCGGGTGAGTGCATCTTCCAGTGTCATGTCAGTGATCTCCATATGTGCAAATCGTGCACAATAGGACGATAGCTGAAATTAACTTGAATGCAACGATTTTGTGTGCACTTATCGCACTTACTCACAGGAGGCGTTATGGCGAGGCCAAGGTTAGGTGATGGGGAGCCAGAACGGCTTCACGTAAAAATTTCTACTGAAGAGCTTACTGCGATTGATGACTGGAGATTTGCGAACCGCATTCCGTCACGTTCAGAAGCTGTTCGCCGTCTCGTGCAATTGGGTGTGCGAGCGAGCGCAAACATCAACGGTATCGCTGACGCTGTACACATCGCCACAGAGAAAGTGTTCGAACTAGACGATGCGTGGGCGGTTATTTTGGATGAGCATCAAGATAACAAAACGAATCTGAAGTCGTACGCGTATGAATTGGCGCTAGCGTTCTCCAATACTTACTCTGACATAGTGTTGCGCTGCCAAGATGCTCACAACATGGTGGCCAATCTCGCCCTTGAACTTAGCCCTATTCGTTCTGAATTGCCTTTGCCTGAGGCTATGCAATTGGCGGATAAGGAAAAATTGAAGCTGCAGAGCGCTGGCGTGATTGGCTTGCGGAAAGCGCTGAAGTGAGGGGCTCCCCTTCACAGGTTAAGGGAAATCCGAATGAGAGGCCACATACGCGAACGCTCCCCGGCAAATGGGCCATCGTCCTCGATGTTGGTGAGATCGATCCAAAGACCGGCAAGAAGAAGCGGAAGTGGCATTCCTTCACCGGCACCAAACGGCAAGCACAGTCCGAATGTGCGCGGCTGATCGTGGATATCAAAAGCGGTGGGTATGTCGAGCCGACAAAGCAAACCGTCGCAGAATTCTTGGGCGAGTGGCTAAAGTTCATCAAGCCCACGGTCACACTCAAGACCCATGAGCGCTATACCGAGATATGCGAGAAGAACCTAGGCCCCTTGATTGGCGATGTGGCGCTGGCTAAACTCAAGACTGACAGGATCGATACAGCCTTTGCGCAGGCCCTCACGGACGGCCACAGGACGGCAGGGAGAGGCCTCGCTCCTCGCACAGTCCATCATATGCGCCGAGTGTTGGTCAAAGCCCTCAGCCAAGCGGTGACATGGGACAGATTGGTAAAGAACCCCGCCGCCGCCACAACGCCGCCCAAGGTGGAGCGGACGAAGATGCTGGCTTACGACGCCGACCAGACAGCCCTGCTCATCGAGGCGTTCAGGTCGAGCCGTATGTATATCCCGATGCTGCTGGCCGTCATGTGCGGGCTGAGACGCGGGGAGATACTGGCCCTGCGCTGGCGCAACGTCGATTTGAGCGACAGCAGGCGAATGCTTTCAATACGGGAGAGTGCCGAGCAGACGAAAGAAGGCGTGCGCTACAAAGAGCCGAAAGCGGGCAAGTCGCGCACAGTTGCGCTGTCCTCGACGATGCTTGCCGAGCTAAAGGCCCATCGGGTGAAGCAGGCTGAAGAACAATTGAAGATAGGTGTACGGCCAGGCGACGATCGTTCGTCGTCGCTCAAGTGGACAGCCGGCCGTTGAAGCCGGTGTCGCTCACTCATGAATGGACGAGGCTTCTGGCGAAGACATCCCTGCCCCGCATTCGCTTTCATGATCTCCGCCACACCCACGCCACGCAGATGTTGGCAGCCGGTGTGCACCCGAAAGTGGCGAGCGAGCGGCTCGGGCATTCGACTATTGGGATCACATTGGATTTGTACTCGCATGTCATGCCAGGAATGCAGGCTGACGCTGCAGAACAGGTTGACGCCGCGTTGCAAGCAGCTATAAGCGCAAGTCAGAAATCGAAATAGTTGCAAAGTGCGTAGCAACCCGCCTTTTCGACTTTGGATATTAAAGCAGAAACCACTTTAATATCAGATAGATGGAAGAGTGTCCGAGTGGTTTAAGGAACCGGTCTTGAAAACCGGCGTGTGGGAGACCGTACCGTGGGTTCGAATCCCACCTCTTCCGCCAATTGTTTCTGTATCTATTTGATATGTTTTAAAATTTTGAGAAATAGTCTAGCCACTGCCGCGTGACATGAAGCCACCCGACTTTTAATCAGTGGGTCTCGGGTTCAAGCCTGATGCGATAATCAATAAATTCAGGGTGTTATGTGCTTCTTGTCTGGTCGGTGTATCGATCGGTAAACAGATGGCAAGCGTACCTTGGGAAAAACACCAACCCCGCTCCAGGTGACTAGCCTATCTTCGCGCATTTGGGCCTGGTCTAACTGATGAGCACTGGCTCATCGGCGCCGTCCTCTCAACATGCTAGAGTCGCTGTTCGTGCCAGCGCAAGGATTGATTTCGGGCGGATGCCGGCGGGTTCGCCGTGGCGCTTGGAGATAAATCCGAGCGTATGTCCACCCCGCACGTTGAAAATGAGGCCAGGGTGATCAGGGCTTTCAAGGGTAAACAGAATAAGTGAATAGAACGCTACGGGAACGACTTTTGCAAAACACGAGGGAAAACCTGCAAAACATTTGCTTGACGAAATGAGGCAAGTGTTTGAAAGGAAAAGCAGGCGGACGTGGCGAAACTGGTAGACGCAAGGGACTTAAAATCCCTCGGAGAGATCTGTACAGGGTTCGACCCCCGTCGTCCGCACCATTCCCGGAAACCGGATGCCCCGATCAACTGGAGCTTGAGTATGTCACTTCCCCGATAAAGCATTTCCCGTTTCCTGGGACCAGTTTCACCGTGATGCCCGTGCGCTCGCATGGCGTCTTGCAGATAATGGCGGCGAGTGGAAGGCGATCGTGTGTATCACGCGCGGCGGTCTCGTTCCGGCGGCGATTGTCTGTCGCGAGTTGAACATCCGATTGATCGAGACGGTCTGCGTTGCCTCCTACCATGACTATGACGCGCAAGGTGAGATGTACGTGCTCAAGGGTATTTCGGAGGAGTTGAAGGCCGATGGCGGGCAAGGCGTATTGATCATCGACGATCTGACCGACACCGGCAAGACCGCGGCGGTGGTTCGCGCAATGCTGCCGAAGGCACATTTCGCCGCTGTCTACGCCAAGCCGAAAGGCCGCCCGCAGGTCGATACGTTCGTCACCGAGGTCAGCCAGGACACCTGGATCTATTTCCCCTGGGATATGGGCTTCACCTACCAGGAACCGATCGCCAAAGGTTCCCGTGGCTGAGACATGGTTTCGTGAAACGGCCGCAAGCCCATTCATTTATAAGTCATGTTGAATATTTCCTGTTTTAACAACGGCCTGTTCTGCTAGATTGAACCATCTTCCGCGGTGATATCGCGGCGGATTCAAGAATCCGAATGGAATGCCCAAGGCCTTTCTGCACGGATCGCATGGGGAGGACGGATTTTGGTGCGCAGGACGTTCGTCATGGCTGCGATCGGCGCAGCGCTCTGTTCGCTGCAGGTTTCTTCGGCGATGGCTGGCGATGTTCACGTGGCGCCGGTCACGGCATATGTCGAGGCTAGCATTTTGGCATGGATCGAGGATCCGATCATCGTCGAAGAGCTTAAGAGCCAGAACGCGCTCCATGCCCACCTGAGCCAGGCAGCGATCGATGGCCTTGACGACACCTGGCGCGGAGTTTTCGGCGAACGTCCGGCCACTGATCGATACGGTCATTGGTAGTCCGCTGTCGAAATTCCTGAAGGAAAAGCAGGTCGCGTCCGGCGGCGTCATCACTGAAATCTTCGTCATCGACGCAAAGGGCTTGTCCATCGGCGAAAGCGAGGTCAGCTCCGACTATTGGCAGGGCGATGAACTGAAATGGCAGAAGACCTATCTCGTGGGGTCTTCGACCCTCTTCGTCGATGCGGCGGAGAAGGATGAATCCACACAGACGTTGCAATCCCAGGCCAGCCTGACAGTGTCCGATCCACAGACCGGTCAGCCGATCGGCGCCATCACTATCGGCATCAATCTCGACGCCCTCTAGGCCGGCGGCGAGACTTTCCGAATCAGTTTTACCGAGCGCCACATTTCGCTCGCCATGGCTATGACCGGAGGGCACCATGGTAAATATAGTGTGGTTTCTCACCCGCAAAATTTCGCAAAATTGCCTGCCGCTGCGGACGGTGCTGGAGGTAACCCGGCGAAGCGTCTGATTTTGCTGAATTTGCCCGCTGTCCCCGTTTTCCACAGGTCACACACACAACATCTGGTGTTCGCAATTACGACACAAACCAGCCCTTGACGGACTCGGGTCGAATACCGTTAATGGTTTCTACGTTGCGGCGGCGACGGGACCGGAAAGTAACGAGGCCGGTTCATTTCAGAAGAAATCGTCTGTGTTTTCAAAACTGTCCGGTGGATGATCCGCCGGTCGTGACGGTTATTTTTTGTGATTTCCTCAGGCGCCAAATACGTCACAAAAAGCTGGCGTAAGTAAGTTGTTGATACTATATTTAGTGTTTGCAGCCAAAATCAGCACAAGATACAGGGTCTCCCAGGACGGGTTTCCCATCAGAGCGGAAAACGGAACTGGCTGCGCAACTCCCGCGCGGCTGGACGGGAACAATTGTGCCCTGAGCCTTGAGGTTCGGGCATGCGGCAAACAAAGGACAAGGGACAGATGCAGATCGAACGTCGTTTCACCAAGGCAGGCCAATCGGCCTATGCTGAAATTGAGTTCCGCAAGGCTATCAGCGAGATCAAGAATCCTGATGGCTCGATCGTGTTTCGTCTGGCGGACATCGATGTCCCGGCGCAGTTTTCGCAGGTCGCGGCCGACATTCTGGCCCAGAAATATTTCCGCAAGGCCGGCGTTCCCGCGCGCCTGAAGAAGGTCGAGGAAAACTCCGTTCCGTCCTGGCTGTGGCGCTCGGAAGCTGATCTTGCCGCAATGAAGGATTTGCCGAAGGAACAGCATTACGGTTCGGAAACTGATGCTCGCCAGGTTTTCGATCGCCTGGCCGGCACATGGACTTATTGGGGCTGGAAGGGCAACTATTTCGCCTCTGAAGACGACGCCCTCGCCTTCCGCGACGAGCTTGCCTACATGCTGGCCACCCAGCGCGTCGCGCCGAATAGCCCGCAGTGGTTCAATACCGGCCTGCACTGGGCCTATGGTATTGACGGCCCCGGCCAGGGCCATTTCTACGTCGACCCCTTCACCGGCAAGCTGGTGAAGTCCAAGTCGTCCTACGAGCATCCGCAGCCGCATGCCTGCTTCATCCAGTCCGTCGGTGATGACCTCGTCAACGAAGGCGGCATCATGGATCTGTGGGTGCGCGAAGCCCGCCTGTTCAAGTACGGTTCCGGCACCGGCTCCAACTTCTCCTATCTGCGCGGCGAAGGCGAAAAGCTCTCGGGCGGCGGCAAGTCGTCAGGCTTGATGTCCTTCCTGAAGATCGGCGACCGCGCTGCCGGCGCCATCAAGTCGGGCGGCACCACCCGCCGTGCGGCCAAGATGGTCGTGGTCGATATCGATCACCCGGATATCGAGGACTACATCAACTGGAAGGTCAAGGAAGAGCAGAAGGTCGCAGCTCTCGTTACCGGCTCGAAGATTGTCGCCAAGCACCTGAAGGCGATCATGAAGGCGTGCGTCAACTGCACGGCCGACAACGATGCCTGCTACGACCCCAAGCAGAACCCTGCCCTGAAGCGCGAGATCAAGGCCGCCAAGCAGAGCCAGGTTCCGGGAAAACTACGTCAAGCGCGTCATCCAGTTCGCCAAGCAGGGCTACAAGGATATCGAATTCAAGACCTATGACACCGACTGGGATTCTGGAAGCCTATCTCACCGTGTCGGGCCAGAACTCCAACAACTCCGTCTCGCTGAAGGACGACTTTTTGCGCGCCGTGGAAGCCGATGGTACCTGGAACCTCACCGCCCGCAAGGACGGCAAGGTGATGAAGACGCTGAAGGCCCGCGACCTCTGGGAACAGATTTCCCACGCAGCCTGGGCATCGGCCGATCCGGGTCTGCATTTCAACACGACCATGAACGACTGGCACACCTCGCCGGCCGCCGGCTCCATCCGTGCATCCAACCCGTGCTCGGAATACATGTTCCTCGACGACACGGCCTGCAATCTTGCCTCGCTGAACCTCTTGCAGTTCAAGGATGCCGCCACCAAGAACATCGACATCGCTGATTACAGAGCACGCCGTTCGCCTGTGGACGCTGGTTCTCGAAATCTCGGTGATGATGGCGCAGTTCCCGTCGAAGGAAATCGCCGAACGCTCCTACGAATACCGCACGCTCGGTCTCGGCTACGCCAATATCGGCGGCCTCTTGATGTCCTCCGGCATCCCCTACGATTCCACCGAAGGCCGCGCCATTGCCGGCGCATTGACCGCCATCATGACCGGCGTCTCCTATGCGACATCGGCCGAAATCGCCGCCAAGCTCGGCCCGTTCCCGGGCTTTAAACCGAACCGCGAATCGATGCTGCGCGTCATCCGCAACCATCGCCGCGCCGCCCATGGCGAAACGCAGGGCTATGAAAGCCTGTCGGTTAATCCGGTGGCGCTGATCCATGGTGAATGCCCGGATCAGGATCTGGTCGCCCATGCGACGGCAGCCTGGGACAAGGCCCTGGAACTCGGCGAGAAGCACGGCTACCGCAATGCCCAGGTCTCGGTCATCGCGCCGACCGGCACGATCGGCCTGGTGATGGATTGCGACACCACCGGCATCGAGCCCGATTTCGCGTTGGTGAAATTCAAGAAGCTCGCCGGTGGCGGTTACTTCAAGATCATCAACCGCGCCGTTCCGGAAGCGTTGTTGCGCACGCTTGGTTACTCGGAAAGCCAGATTGCCGAGATCGAGGCCTATGCCGTCGGCCATGGCAATATCAACCAGGCACCGGCGATCAACCCCGGCTCGCTGAAGGCCAAGGGTTTTTCCGACGACAAGATTGAGGCGATCAACGGCGCCACCAAGGCGGCCTTCGACATCAAGTTCGTCTTCAACCAGTGGACGCTCGGCGTTGACTTCCTGAAAGACACGCTGAAGGTTTCCGACGAGCAGCTCGCCGACATGAGCTTCAGCCTCTTGGAGCATATCGGTTTCTCCAAGAAGGACATTGAAGCCGCCAACGTGCATGTCTGCGGCGCGATGACGCTGGAAGGCGCGCCGTTCCTGAAGAACGAGCACCTGCCCGTCTTCGATTGCGCCAATCCCTGCGGCAAGATCGGCAAGCGTTATCTCTCGGTCGAAAGCCATATCCGCATGATGGCGGCTGCCCAGCCGTTCATCTCGGGCGCGATCTCCAAGACCATCAACATGCCGAACGAGGCGACGGTCGAGGATTGCAAGGCTGCCTACATGTTGTCCTGGAAGCTGGCGCTGAAGGCCAACGCGCTTTATCGCGATGGCTCGAAGCTCTCCCAGCCGCTCAACGCCTCGCTAATCGAGGACGATGAGGACGAGGATGCGATGGAGGATTTCCTGGCAGCGCCCGCCGCCGCCCAGGCCGTCACTGTCACCGAAAAGATCATCGAACACGTCATCAGGCGGGTCACCCGCGAGCGTGAAAAGCTGCCGAACCGCCGCCAGGGCTATACCCAGAAGGCAATCGTCGGCGGCCACAAGGTCTACCTGCGCACCGGCGAATTCGGCGATGGCCGCATCGGCGAGATCTTCATCGACATGCACAAGGAAGGTGCTGCCTTCCGTGCGATGATGAACAACTTCGCCATCGCCATCTCGCTCGGCCTGCAATACGGCGTGCCGCTGGAAGAATATGTGGAGGCCTTCACCTTCACCAAGTTCAGAGCCGGCCGGCATGGTGCAGGGCAATGACGCGATCAAGAACGCCACGTCGATCCTCGACTACGTGTTCCACGAACTCGCCGTCTCCTACCTGAACCGCCACGACTTGGCCCATGTCGATACGTCCGACTTCTCCAACACGGCACTCGGCAAGGGTATCCAGGAAGGCAAGACCAACCTCGTCTCCACCGGCTGGACCCGCGGCCATAAGCCGACGCTGATCCAGGGCGGCCAGATCGACCGCACCTCCGGCGAGCCGAAGGGTGCTGCAACCGCCGCCCCCGCCAAGGCATCCGGCGGCGCCAACGTCACCGCCTTCTCCGGCAGTGCCGCCCGCAAGCTGGAACCGGCCGTCTCGATCTCCACCTCCGAAATCGTCGCTTTCAAGCGCGACTACGAAGAGCGCGCCGTCGAATTGGCCGAAGAGATCGCCGCCGACGCAGAGCCGGAGATCACCGCCCTCTTCTCCGACAAGGCCGCCGCAGAAGCCGCTGCCGCCAAATCGGACGCCAAGAAGCTGGAAGCCGAACGCCGCATCCGTTCGATCGCACAGGGCTATACGGGCAACATGTGCTCGGAATGCCAGAACTTCACGATGGTGCGGAATGGCACTTGCGAGAAGTGCGACACGTGCGGTGCGACGAGTGGGTGCAGCTGAGGAGAGAAATAGATGGCTGTGTCGCGTCCATTGAAACATCCTACAGGAGAATTTTGATTGGATTCGTCCAAGTAAAACCTCTCCCCACTGCACAGAGCACACCTTTCAGGCGCTACGGCGCCTGAAAGGAGCAGGCAGGACAAGCCGGTCAAATTACTCATTCGGAGGAAGGATTCGACGATCTGAAGTTGGCCCGATCCTCTCGGGCAGACCAAAAAACTCCTGTGTCGCGTCCACCCAGACCCCACACGGGGTGGATTTACTGGATTCGTCCAGCCCATTCGCCGAGTCGTTATAATTTGAACCAGTTATTCCAGGCCTTTCGGCACCTGGAAGTTCTATGGGGAACAAAAGAGATCAGCCCAAGGCAGCGTGTGCGAGGTGACGTTCCATGACCACGATCGAATTCAGCCAGTTTCAGTACTATCCCTGCCTTCAATGCTCCGAGCCAGAACAAATCGGTTACCGCGGAATTATCGGCAGAAGATAAAGACGCGGTGCTTCCGATTGTTGAACTCAGTCAGATTAAGAACGAGTCGTCTCTCGACGAAACACTAGAGGTCGCAATTAGCTTGCTCGGCACGCGGCCATTCATCCTTGATCTGTCAAAGGATCGCGCGCCCCCGCATACATAGCGAAACAGAATCCCGATCAAGCCAAGATCAACAAGCTTCAAGCCTCCCAAGATGCTTATAACGACGCGTTGCTGTCCCTGCTGACACCGACCGACGGCTTTTCAGCTTGGCGGGAATGCGTTTCGAAGTTCCCGACCGCCATACCGGTTCTGCAGTTCACGGACCCTGCGACGCAATCGAAGAACATTCTCCGGCAGGCCGCCCAGTTCTGGAAGTCGGGCTTCGAGAAAATGGCGATCTGAGTGAATCCCGAGACTAGCGACGAAATCTTTTCGACCATCGGCCAGATCATCGCCTTCCTCGACTCGGCGGATCAACTGTTGCTGATTGTCGATTGTGGTCAGGGAAGACAGCAGATTGCGGAACGAGCAGAATTTGCGAAGAAGGCCGTTGCTCGCGTGCGCGAGGAGCTGGATGCATCGCAGCTTCTCAATCTATCGGCTCTCTGCCTCCACGATTCGTACACGAGCCCGCCCCAGGGGGCGAAATTCTACGAGTCTTACTCAAGAGAACTTTGGCGTGGGGCCAGTGCAGGCTTTCCGTTCTTGTTCGGGGATTATGCCGGGCATCGGCGTCTGAAGAAGTCGTCAACCTATATGCCGGGAGAATGGAAAGCACAGGTGGCATATGCGATGCCGGAAGGCTGGATCATCTATCGACATCCGAACGCCCAAGACTCCCAGGGCTGGATTGCTGGCTCGGAGGCCATCATGTCCAGCGATGATTTCGATGACGGCCTCGACTGCTGGGGCAGCGACCTTGTGAAGGCGGCGGCCGAAGGAAATCTCGATCCTTACGGGTCGGCGCGCTACTGGCACGGCGCTAAAATCAACATGCATATCCATCGGCAAATCCGATTTGCCGACGACGCCGCGACCAGCACGTACGAGTTCTAGCTAGAGGCAGGAAGTTCGCAGTTTGATTGCTTCGCGCGCCATTCTGCAGATGGCCGATCGGCCGACAGACGAGCAAAGAAGTTCGACCATGACCTCCTTCTTGGCGGTGGCGGGAAGGACAATGTCCGCTGCCCGCGCGACCAGTAGGAGTTCTCTCTTGGACAGCGCGAAGAGAAATGCCCTTGCATCGATACTGCGGTTGCGCTTCGACGCCCGAGCAATCTTGAACCCGCCATCGTCGCCGTAGATGACAATACCCCACCAGTGGGGAATCGTAGCTTTCGCCTGCGTCAGATGTCTTCCCGTGGTGACCAGGCTTACCCGGTCGAAGAACCTAGAGAACGCCGGCACCTGCGAGGAAAGGCGATCGAGCGTATCGCGGTCGCTCTTGATCTCGAAACCGGTCAATTCGCCGTTTATGAGAGCGACGTCGATACGCGCCGACGGACGCGGCATCTTGAATTCTTCCAACATCTTCGCTGTCAGATGATCAGGATGCAGCGATCGCAGCCACGCCAGAAGCGGTGCACGTATATGGGCGTCGGTCGTCGATATCGTTTCGTCTGCAATCATGGTTGCGAGGGTGTTACCAACCTATGAATAAATCTTCAACGCTTCCTAACAATCCAACTATTTTCCGGCTGGCAATCTTTTCGGGACTGAGGGAAGGCGACGATCACGACGTGGTAACAGCTCGCCTTGCGGATCGGCACGCTGGCGCACGCAGTTGGTGGCAATCACACGGTCCACCGCATAGGCACCCTTTGCTCGTACCCGTCGCACTGGAAGGGTCAGGATACGCGAGGCGCGCAAACGTGGAATTTTCCGTGATCGGCCTTAAGAGAGGATTCGTCAGTGTGCCAAATCTAATTTGGCCCAACGATAGCGATTCGGCTCACTTCCGAGGGCGCTTCGGACGTGGAGGCGGTGATCGATGCGCGATGAGAGGCGGCCGGGTCGCCGCAATGCGGGACGAGGGCAACAGAAGCAGTTTTCCGTCCGCGCGGAGCCTGAGCGCCTCGGTGGCGTCCATAGTGAATTTAAGCTTTTCGGCTTCTATCTCTAACGAGACACAGCCGCCGACTGCGGCGACCGTGTTGCTGATGGCACTTCTGGTGTTGTTGTGCAAGAATTTGCAACTTCGTCTATCGATAGAACTGGTGATTGATGTCGGGCCACCTTGGGGAATGTACCCGCCTGTCTTCTGTCGAGAAAAGACCGCGCTTCAATTCTAGGCGACGGGCGTGCCAGCCAGCGCAACGCGACCAGAGCTGGTGCAGTGCGCCGACCAGGTGGTCGATATCGCCGTCCGAATGCAGCGGCGTCGGCGTAATGCGCAGGCGCTCGGTCTTTTCGGCACCGTCGGATAGTTGATCGGCTGGACATAGATGCCGCAATTGTCGAGCAAGAGGTCCGAGATCCACTTGCACTTGGCCGCATCGCCAACGATCACCGGCACGATATGGCTCGGATTGGCGAGGTGCGGAATACCATTCTTGTCGAGCAGATTGCGCAACCGGCGAACCCGCTCCTGATGGGCGAAGCGTTCGATCTGGCTTTCCTTGAGATGCCGGATCGAAGCGACAGCACTGGCAGCAAGCGCCGGCGGCAACGCGGTCGTGAAGATGAAGCCCGAAGCGAATGAGCGGATGAAATCGCACAGCGCCGTCGATGCGGCGATATAGCCGCCCATGACGCCAAAAGCCTTGCCGAGCGTGCCTTCGATCACCGTCAAGCGGTGCATCAGGCCTTCGCGTTCGGCAATGCCGCCTGCCTGCAGGGCCGTACATGCCGACGGCATGGACTTCGTCGAGATAGGTCATTGCGCCGTACTTGTCCGCGAGATCGCAGAGTTCCCCGATCGGCGAAATATCGCCGTCCATCGAGTAGACCGATCTCGAAGGCAATGATTTTGGGTGCGCGGGTCGGCGGCCGCCAGCTTGGCCTCGAGGTCGGAGACGGAATTGTGCTTGAAGATCACCCGCTCGCATTTGGAGTGGCGGATGCCCTCGATCATCGAAGCGTGGTTGCCGGCGTCCGAAAAGACGATCACGCCGGGGATCTTCGAACAGAGCGTTCCGAGCGCTGCCCAGTTGGAGACGTAGCCGGAGGTGAACAAAAGCGCCGATTCCTTGCCGTGCAGGTCGGCAAGCTCGCGTTCGAGAAGAACGTGGTAGTGATTGGTGCCAGAAATATTCCGGGTGCCTCCCGCACCCGCGCCACACTGGTCGATGGCGAGTTTCATCGCCTCCGTGACCTTGGGATGCTGGCCCATGCCGAGATAGTCGTTAGAACACCAGACAGTGACGTCCTGCTTTTCGCCGCTAGCGTTGTAGCGGGTCGCCTTCGGGAATTGTCCGCGCTGGCGCTCCAGATCGGCGAACACCCGGTAGCGGCCTTCCTGATGCAGGCCGTCCAGTTCGCCTTTGAAGAAACTCTCGAAATCCATCATCGTCTCCAAGGACATCCTATTTCGAATAGCTACCAGCGTACTGATCAATTCGTTTGATCCAGATCAATTGAAAACGCGAAGTATAGGGTTCAATGCCCTGATCGTGGGTGCGTCGAGGGCGAATGCATTCTTATCAGACAGGGTATGGTGCGTGACGACCGGACGGACAGGCAACTCGCTTCGCATCTAGCCGCCGTTGCAGGAGCCCTGAATGCCGGGGCGTTATATGCTGTCGGCTTCTTTTCAGCTAATATGACCGGAAACATCTCCGCTTTGTCTTATAACCTGGCTATCGGAGACTCGGTCCCTGCCCTCTGCCGGTTGCAGAAAGCGTAGACGGGACTCTCTGACAGTCCCATCTGCCCGCGTTACCGACCAACGTGTTCAATGCACCATGAAAACCGGAATTTTCGATCCTTCGATCATCGAACGGGTCACACCGCCGAAAATCCGTTCATGAATCCTTGAATGACCGTAGGCTCCCATGATGATCATATCTGCCGACATGTCCGCCGCATGCTGCTGCAGGGCTTCGGCTATGGGGCGTCCCATAGACGAAAGCTGATCGACATTGACCGCCCTTGAATGACCGCGAGGTAACGGGCGATGTCCGCACCAGGCTCCTGTCCATTCTTATTCGTGTCGGCTTTCGGATCCACGAGCACAATCCGAACGCTCTCGGCCTGAGCAATGAAATCGAGGGCGGCGCGGACAGCCAGCGCGGCTTCGAGACTCGAATCCCATGCGACCATGACATTCCTGGGCCGCAGCGACATCCTCCCGTGACTGGGTGCGAGCAGGATGGGACGTGCGGAGTTGAACAGGCAGCCATCGATGGCCCTCGACTTCAGATCGGGATCCAGCTTCAGCCCGGCCCCCATGATGGTCAGATCCGAATACCTGGCCCGCTCACCGAGTTCGTCGCCCGCATTCGCGATCTCTGTGAATCTTCCTTCCAGGGAATACGAGATGCCCGTCGTCGACAGCATCTCGTTCACCTTTGCGACATAGGCCTCAAGTCTCTTCTGTTCGTCCTGGCGCTCATCGAGCCAGACGGTTGCGACAATGCCTGCATCTCCCATCGGCGGCGGCGGTGCAAGCTGGACGACGACGACGGACAGGTGGGCGTCGACCTCGCGGCAGAGTTCGATTGCATCGTGCAGGTCGCGTTCTTCCTGATCAACACGAACGACAGCCAGAATTGTTTTATATGGCATCTTGGGTCTCCTGCTGGGCGAACCTCTCGCCTATGGAGGCCATTCTATCCACTGCCAAATCTCAGTCCTTGATCTGCATCAAAGTGGAGGCACCGGTTTGGGTATGGCCAGAGACAAGTCTGACCTTCTCACGAGCCAAGGATCGTCACCGATTGAGTCCCTCATGGAATCGACATAGCGCCGCGTTGAAACAGATGGCTAGACATCGGAACGGTTGGGAAAATAAGGCACCCGTCGGTGAGCGGCGGCATGACTTTGAAGGTCGTCCATCATCGTCTCGACCGGTTGCTCAACTGCGAAGGCCAAGATCAGTCGTCGATGAGCACACGCTCCGCTGCTCCGTCCATGTCCTCGTACTGGCCTGATCGGAGCGCCCAGACGAATGCACCGAGGCCAAGCCCTCCCAGCAGAAGCGATCGGCATGAGATAGAGAAGAGTTTCCATCAGGCTTCCACCAGTTTGCGTCCGCTCTGTACCGACCGCACCACGCGCCGGAGCCATCCCTCGCCCGCAGTCAGTCTCATCGCGTTCCCGATGACGAGCAACGACGAGCCGGACATCGCGATCGCCGCAATGAGCGGGGTGACGTGCCCCATGATTGCGATCGGAACCGCGACCAGATTGTAGCCGATCGCCAGGGCGAAATTCTGCTTCACCAGCCTCTCGGCGTGCCTCGCGACCTTCAAACAGAGCGGGACCGCATTCAGGCTGTCACGCAGGAAGATGAAGTCGGCAGCGCTTCTGCCGATGTCGGCAGCCGAGGCAGGAGCCATCGAAACGTGGGCTGCCATCATCGCGGGCGCATCATTGATGCCGTCTCCGACCATAAGCGCGTGCGCTCCTGTCGCTTTTAGGTGTTGCAGGCGTTTAACCTTGTCGATGGGCAGGACGCCAGCACTGAAGCCGTGGATGGACAACTCAGACGCGACCTGCGCCACTGCCGAGTTCTTATCGCCCGACAGGATTTCCATCCGAATGCCCTCCCGACGCAACTGGTCGACGGCATGGCCCGCATCCTTCCTAAGGACGTCTATGAAATCGAATGATACGACCATTATGCCATCCTTCGACAGCACAGTGCCGACCGTCATGCGATTTGGCTTAAGAGGGGTTGCCCAGGATGCCCGGCCCAGCCTCCAGGTGTGCCCTCCCGCCCTACCCTCGACGCCAAGCCCGGAGTATTCCTTCACGGCCTCAAGCCGGACGGCGTCTGAAATGTGAGGGATGCGCCTTTGAGATGGCACGGGAAAAAGGATGCAGCGACGAGCGCGCGAGCGCGACTGCGATGCCCAACGCCTCGTCACTCACATCGGATACCGACTGCAGGATAGGGCTCCCGGTCGTCAACGTGCCTGTCTTGTCAAAGGCGACGGTGTCGATTTCGGCAAGCCGCTCGAGCGCACCACCATCCTTCACCATGATCCCGTTCTCGAAAAGCCTGCGTGCAGCGACGACCTGGACGATGGGAACCGCAAGGCCGAGCGCGCATGGACAGGTAATGATGAGGACGGCGGTTGCGACCGTAATGGCGTGGTGCCAGTCGCCCGTTGCGATCATCCAGCCGACAAAGGTCGCCAGCGCGGTGATGTGTACCACCGGTGAGTACATCGCGGACGCCCTGTCAGCCAGACGCCTGTAGATCCCTCGCCCTTGCTCTGCAGCCTCCATGAGGCCGACCATCTCGGCGAGGAACGGATCCTTTGCGGCAGCCGTGGCTCTGACAATCAGTGGCCCTGATAGATTATGCGTCCCCGCCAGGATTTCCGCACCAGGTGAAATGCTTCGCGCCGCGCTCTCACCTGTTGCGAGAGAGCAGTCCAGTTCCGATACGCCATCAATCACCGTGGCATTGACGGGAATTCTTTCGCCCGCCGAGATCACGAGTTCCATGCCTGGCTCGATCTGACCGATCGGCAGATACTCACGGCCACCGTCCTTGGTGACGCGGACGGCTCCTCGGGGTGACAGGCGGACAAGCCCGCTCACCGCGGCTCGCGCCCTGTCACGCATGACGTGGTCCAGCGTACGCCCGATCAACAGGAAGAAGAGCAACGATACCGAGGCGTCGAAGTAGGCGTGCTCACCATGCGTAATGGTCTCGTACAGGCTGGTGGAGTAGGCTAGAGAGACGCCGATGGCGATCGGCACGTCCATGTTCATCCGGCCATGTCTCAGGGCGTTCCATGCCGAGCGGAAATAGATGCGCCCGGCAAACACGATGACAGGGATGGCGATGAGCGCAGACACCCAGTGGAAAAGATCACGGGTCGCGCCTTCAGCGCCAGACCAGACCGATACTGAGAGCAGCATGATATTGCCCGTCGCAAACCCTGAAATAGCGACTGCCAGCAATAGCTCGGAAAGGGTCTTGTCTTTCCCGGATACGAAATCGTCTGTCAGATGCGTTGGATACCCCAGTGTTTCCAAACGTTGGATCATCGGTGGCGCATCAGGTCCCTTCCATTTGACCGCCACCCGTTTTCGTTGAAAGATTCACCCGTGCCGAGACCACGTTCTCGAGAGACGCTAGTCCTATCTCGATCGTAGACATGCACGCCGCACAGTGCATCGAAGGAATGGATAGATCGGTCTGGAAGGTACCGTCTCCCAGCTTCCTTGCAGCAAACATGATTTCATCGGCGGAGGGACCAGCCGCCTTCAAGGATTCAATGTCCATCGCCATTTCGGCCGAGGGTGCACAGCACGTCATTGGAATTCTCCATTGCGGATCGTGATCCTGCGGACGTCGCTGTATGGAGTGGCGCGACCCACGTCGCTGTCGATCTGTACATTCCATGTGCCGTCGCGGGCTGCTTGCACGGCCTCGAACGTGCCGTCGCCCGTCGGCTGCAATTTCACGTTCCAGTCCGCCGCCTCATAGGAAGGGTGCCGGAACTGGACAGAGACTGAAGCGGCGGACACTGCCTTGCGATCGCGGTCAGTCAGACGATACCGGATCGTGCCGTCGATGATGCTGAGGGCCGCTGTCCACTGAAGCGCGACCTGCTCCCTGCTCTGCTTCAGCCTGCCGTTGAACTTCTGGCTGGCGACATAGCTGTTCTCGACGACAAGGCCACCGAAAGAAGAGCCAGCTAGCCTCGCCATTACAATGTTGACCGCGATGATGACGCCGAAGAATGCCACCATGATCATCAGCATGTGCCGCCTGGTGAACTCGGCTGCGCGTCTGTTCGTCTTCACTTCAGTTTCTCCGGTGAATTGAAGGTTGCGGTATAGTCAGCCCGTTCGCCCGTGGATGGATCGGTGATGACGAATGCGAAGGCGCGGGAGCCACCAGGAAGCATCTTCGGATCAGCCCGCACGAACACCCTGATGGTCCTCAGCTTGTCCGGTTGGAGCGTCACTTCCGTCTCGGTGACGTTTGTCGCCCCCTCGCCCGCCAAGGTCATCGACGCGCCTTCAAAGCCTTCATCGAGCTTGAGCATGACTGTCCGAGGCTGCGGCACCATGTTGAGCAGCTTGACCGTATATCCGTTGCGAACCGTTCCGTCTGACAGCAGCACGAACTGGGGATTGCGATCGTGGAGCACGTTGAGTTCGAGGCGGTCTCTCGTGGCGAGGGCGAAGGCGATCGACACGCCGACCGCGCTCCACGCTCCGAAATAGATGAACGTGCGGAGACGCAGCAGTTTCCGGATGTGGAAATGCGCCAGCTTGTCCGAAAATGTCCCGTCCGGATTACGGACGAGTTCCGGGGTGACGGCACACGTTCCAGATCGGGTTGCGACCGCCATGTTGGCGTTGTAGTCGTTGAGCGTCGAATAGCTGATGAGACCGTGCTCCTTGCCGAGCCGCCCCATGACGTCGTCGCAGGCGTCGATGCAGAGTGCACAGGTGATGCATTCTGAGCTGCTGGCCGTCTCGAATGTCGATGCCCATGGGGCACACGGCGACACAGGCGTTGCAGTCGACGCAATCGCCGACGCTCGCCCCTGACGCGGCGGCTCGTTTTGCATGACGCGAGCGCGGCTCGCCGCGCCAGTCGTTGTAGGTGACCGTCAGCGAGGTTTCGTCGAGCATGGCGGCCTGGATCCGCGGCCAGGGGCACATGTACGTGCAGACCTGCTCGCGCATCAGCCCGCCGAACACGTATGTCGTCGACGTCAGGATGGCCACGGTCGCATATGCCGTCGGGACGGCGTTCCCCGTCAGGAAGTCCCTCGCCAGCGTCGGGGCATCCGCGAAGTAGAAAATCCAAGCGCCCCCTGTCAGAACGGCGACGACAAGCCATGCAGCGTGTTTGACGACGCGGATGCGGAGCTTGGTGAAGGACCAAGGCGCAGCATCGAGCTTCATACGAGCGTTGCGGTCGCCTTCGAAATAGCGTTCGATGACCAGGAACAGATCGACCCAGACCGTCTGCGGGCAGGCATAGCCGCACCATGCGCGACCGACCGTCGACGTCAGCAGGAACAGTCCGATACCCGCCATCACGAGGAGGCCTGCGACGTAGATGAATTCCTGCGGCCAGATTTCGATGAAGAAGAAATAGAAGCGGCGGCTCGAAAGGTCGATGAGAACCGCCTGGTCGGGTGCGAACGGACCGCGGTCCCAGCGGATCCAAGGGACGAGATAGTAGATGCCAAGCGTGATCGCCATGACGATCCACTTGAACTGCCGGAAGGATCCGGACGCCCGCTTCGGGAAGATTTTCTTGCGGCGGGCGTACAGCGGCTGGCGGTTGGCGGCCGAGTTGGTGGCGACGGCATCCAGCCTTGCCACATCCTGATTTTGCATGAGCCGCGAACCTTTCATTCAGACCCACCAACCCCACGAAAGAATGGCTGGCACGAATCCATCATGCCAGCCGAGGTGTAGGCAGAACTTGATCGAGATCAAGCAATCTACTTTTCGCCACCACCGAGCGAGTGGACGAAGGCGGCGAGCTCCTTGACTGCTGTTTCTCCAAGACGCGTCCCAGGCAGGCATCACGCCAGCCCGTGGAGCGCGGACCTGTATCGCGATGGCATCCTCGCCAGCTCCATAGAGCCAGATGGCGTCGGTCAGGTCTGGCGCACCCATCTCCCTGTTGCCCTTCGCGTTGTCACCGTGACACGCGGCGCAGTTCTCTGCGAAGACGTTCTTGCCTGGTTCGACAAGCGAGACGTTCTGCACCGGTGAGGAGAGGCTTGCGACGAATGTGCTCACCTGGGAGATCTGGTCGGCGTCGAGAACGTCGGCGAAGGGCGGCATGATGGAATCTCTGGTTTCGCCATCCTTGGTGAAGCGGATGCCATGTGCGACGGTCTGCTGGATCTGGTCGGCGCTGCCACCCCAGAGCCAGTCGTCGTCGTTCAGGTTTGGAAAGCTCTTGGAGCCTTCCGCGCCCGAACCATGGCATTGGACGCAGTTCATCTTGAACGCCGCGCCGCCGGCGGCGACGGCGACGCTGCGAAGTTCGTCGTCCGCAAGGATGTCATTGATCGACTTCTCCTTGATCGCGGCCATGTATCCACTTTTCGCGTTGTCGGCCGCAGCAAGATCCTTCCTGACCTCGCTCCTGCTCGAGTATCCGAGTAGGCCTTCCGTCGAACCTGTGAGGAGCGGCCAAGCCGGATAGGCTATCGCGTAGAACAGCGCCCAGACGATCGTCGCGTAGAACGTCCAGACCCACCAGCGCGGCATGGGATTGTCCAGTTCGCGAATTCCGTCCCATTCATGTCCGGTCGTCCGCACGCCGGATATTTCATCAACGTGTTTATCGCTCATCGCGGTCATCCTTCAGCGGAATGAGTGCGGCTTCGGCGCTCGCGTCCCGGCTGCCGGGACGGAAGACGAAGGCCGACGCGGAAATGAAAAATACCAGCATCGCCAGAAGGCCCCAGCTATCGGCAAAGGTTCGCATCGTGTGATAGTCCATTGTCTTTCCCCTCAGCGGTCGCCACCGGTTTCGTCGTAGGTCTTGAAGTCCACCAGCGTGCCGAGCATCTGGAGGTAGGCGACAAGCGCATCCATTTCGGTCAGCGCCTGAGGGTCACCGTCGAAGTCTCCGCTTTTTGCCTTCGGATAGCGGGGCGTCGAACGCCGTCGTGTCCGCATCTGGCGTGGACTGCGTCTTCGCATCCTCGACCGCGGCCGCCACCATCTCCTTGGAATATGGAACGCCCACGGCTGCGTTGGCTGTCAGATGCGCCGACAAGTCGTTGATCTGGAGCGGCGTCGATTTCAGGAAGGCGTAGCTCGGCATGATGGATCCGGGCACCACCGACTGGGGGTCCACCAGATGCTGGGCGTGCCACTCGTTCGAGTATCGCTCACCGACCCTCGCAAGATCGGGCCCCGTGCGTTTGGAACCCCACTGGAACGGGTGGTCGTACATGGATTCCTGCGGCGAGCGAATAATGTCCGTAGCGCTCGACCTCGTCGTGGAACGGACGGATCATCTGGCTGTGACAGACGTAGCAGCCTTCCCGCACGTAGATGTCGCGGCCCGCGAGTTCCAGCGGCGTGTAGGGACGCATGCCCTCCACCTTCTCGATGGTGTTCTGCAGGTAGAACAGCGGAGCGATCTCGACGATGCCGCCGATGGTGACCACGAGAAGCGAACCGATCAGCAGAAGGGTTGCATTCCGCTCGATGATCGCGTGTTTGTCCATTAAGGCCATGTCGGGCTCCTATTCGGCAGGCTGGGGGGCAGGAAGCGTTCCGCCGATCGGAGCTTCGTCGCGTTGATATCCAAGGATGGTCATGGTGATGTTGAATGCCATCAAGAGTGCCCCGCACAGGAAGAGGGCACCGCCCAGCGCGCGGATCAGATAGTAGGGATGGAGCGCCGCAACGCTTTCGACGAACGAGTAGACCAGGAACCCCTGCGCGTCGTGTTCGCGCCACATCAGGCCCTGCTGGATGCCGGAAACCCACATGACGGCGGCGTAGACGACGATTCCAAGAGTTGCCAGCCACAAGTGCCAACTCACCATGCGCATCGAGTACAGGCGCTCAGCGCCCAGAGCTTCGGCACCATGTAGTAGAGTGCGGCGAAGGCGATCAGACCGTTCCAACCGAGCGCGCCCGAATGGACATGGCCGATGGTCCAGTCCGTGTAGTGCGACAGCGAGTTCACCGTCTTGATCGACATCATCGGGCCCTCGAAGGTCGACATGCCGTAGAAGGCGATGGCCGCCACCATCATGCGGATGATCGGATCGGTGCGAAGTTTGTCCCATGCGCCTGACAGGGTCATCAGGCCGTTGATCATGCCACCCCAGGACGGCATCCACAGCATGATCGAGAATACCATGCCGAGCGTCTGCGCCCAGTCGGGCAGCGCGGTGAAGTGGAGATGGTGCGGTCCGGCCCAGATATAAAGGAAGATCAGTGCCCAGAAGTGGATGATCGAAAGGCGGTAGGAGTAGACTGGGCGGTTGGCCTGCTTGGGCACGAAATAATACATCATGCCGAGAAAACCCGCTGTGAGGAAGAAGCCGACCGCATTGTGGCCGTACCACCATTGCGTCAGCGCATCCTGCACGCCCGAAAAGGCAGAATAGCTCTTCGAACCGAGGAACGACACCGGCATGCTGAGATTGTTGACGATATGGAGCATCGCGACCGTGACGATGAAGGCAAGGTAGAACCAGTTGGCCACGTAGATGTGCGGCTCCTTGCGCTTGATAATGGTGCCGAGAAACACGATCAGGTAAGCGACCCAGACTATGGTGAGCCAGAGGTCGACGTACCATTCCGGCTCCGCATATTCGCGGCTCTCGCTGATGCCGAGAAGATATCCGGTCGCGGCCATGACGATGAAGAGCTGGTAGCCCCAGAAGACGAACCAGGCGAGATCACCGCCGAAAAGGCGGGCCTTTGACGTTCTCTGGACAACGTAAAAAGATGTACAGATCAAAGCGTTGCCGCAGAATGCGAAGATGACGCCTGAAGTGTGCAGCGGCCGCATCCGCCCGAAGTTGAACCACGGTTCGATGTTGAGCTCGGGATAGGTGAGCTGCAGCGCGACGACGACGCCGACAAGCAACCCGACCACCGCCCAGAACATGGTGGCAATCACGCCGTAGCGCACGGGCCCGTCCATGTAGGCGGACTGATCGACTGTAGCCGCGCGCTGGAAGTTCTCCCTGCGCAGGAGCACCATGACCGAAATGACCAACACGATGGCCAGGACCCACATGTGGTTCATGAATGCAATGTCATGCGCGAAGGCTGCGGCAAGAATTGCCAGGAAGCTGAAGACTCCCAGACTGATGATAGACGTTGCGTGCCTCATGAAAAAATCCCCGACTCTTCGATAGTTGGAGATTTCCCTCATTCGGATCTTGAACGCCTTGATCTATGTCAAGGAAATCGCATTCGACATGGAGCAGTCTTGGTGATCGAAGGTGATCAGGAGCCGAACATGTCGATCAGCCAAAAGGAAAGCGCAGCGCATCTGCGGTCGTGTGAACTCGGTTGTCTGTCAAGTGAGGAGCTCGGCAAGCTGGGTCCGTTCGCGGCGATGACATTGATCCATGACAAGAAAGTGGCCTTGTGTGAGGAACTCGAGAACATCGCGGACTGCCTGCCCTCGAATGTCGACGAGTTGACGTGCCTTTCAGTGGCGGCGAAGCTGCTGCCCATCCTCCGCCTGGCACACGAATACGAGGAAAGCGTCATCTTCCCGACCTATGAAAAGGCGGTCGCAGACACTGGCCAGAACATGTCTATCGACAGGCTGCGTGGCGAACATATTTCCGACGAATGCTTCGCTGCGGACCTGACGGGAATTCTGTTGAAAATAGGCCACGGTGGTTATGTCGATCAGGCCGAAACGTTCAGATTCATGCTGCGCGGCTTCTTCTACAGCCTGCGGCGTCACGTGGCGTTTGAGAATGAACACGTTGTGCCCATCATTCGGAAAAGCACTCTCAGCCACCCGAATAGGTTTTGAGACGAGATGGATTGTCAAGAACGATATGGCGGCTCTGCCTGACCTGGATGACACCGTCGATGCGCAGCTTCGTGAGCTGACGGCTGACAGTTTCGATGGTGAGGCCGAGAAAGTCGGCGATCTCCAATCGCGACATCGGCAGATCGAACGCAACGGCCTCCGCGTGTGAGTGGTCGGCCGGATCAATGTAGTTTGCGATCAGAAGCAGATAGCTCGCGACTTTCTCCAACGCACTTTTCCTTCCAAGCGTCAGCATCCAATTCCTCGCTTCATCGAGTTCACGCAAAGTTTGCTTCAGCAGGCTGTGCTCGAGTTGTGGGGACTGCTTGATCAAGGCCTCGACCGCACGCTTGGGAAAGGAGCAAACAACGACGTTGGTGGCGGCTTGCGCGGAAACGGCGCTCTCGCTCTGGAAAGGCCGCCCCAGGAAGTCCGGAGCGAACTGCAGCCCCACTATTTGTTCGCGGCCGTCGGGCAGGCCCTTGATAAGCTTGACCACCCCGGAAAGAATGTTGGCATACCCCTCGATGGCCTCGGCGTCGCCGACCAGCTCCGCGCCTGTTTCCAACCGCTTCTTCGTAGATGTCTTCATGAGTGCCACAAGCTGGTCTGCGTCGAGTGCGCCGCATACGCCGCGGTGTCTGGCCTCGCAAGCAACGCAGAGGACCGGAACATCGGAAGTGTGCACGTCCTGTCGATCGTTCATCGAAAATACATCCTGTTGTCCTCTGACGGGTCGAGACGGCCATATAGTCAGGAATTCTTTTCCGGCGATTTGATCGAGATCAATGCCTAACCAACATCCAGCATCTCGCGCAGCTTCAATTGGTCGTGGATGCCGAACCTGTGCCATGAGACCAGGTCGGACAAAGCCTGGATCGCGCGTAGATCATGGAGAGGAATGCGGCGAGTTGCACACCATTCGTCGCGGATCGTCCGCAGGCGCAGGATGTCCACGTCGCTCAAAGGGCCATCGGGAGGAGCAAAGTCAGTCAGAGGGATGCCTCTCGGCTCGGAATGAAAGCTCAACCTGCCGCCAATCCGGTGACAGGTTCCAAGGAATGGGCCGTTGACGCCAAATATCAGTCGCGACATCTCCAGCCCGTGGTCATCACAGCAGTCACGAGCGTCGGATCAGCTATCGCTTTTTCCCGGCGTGCCGCCCTGATATTGCTGACATCTCGATTGCGAAAAACACATGCGGAGACTTTGAGTGAACCGGCTGCGCCTGTGGCTTCAGGGCTCCCGGCTCCCACCAATCGATGTGAACCTGCAGCAGGGACCATGCATGGATCCTTTCCTGATTTCGGTTTTCTTCGTTCTCCAGCTCCCTGAACACGCCCTCAACGACAACGCTCGTCCACTCGTGACCATGATCGAACTGGTCGATCTCCAGACAGACGAACGGGTTTGCCCGCATCATGTCGAGTTTGCGACCTGGCATCGTGAAGCTGTAGAGCACGTTTCCATCGACGGCATAGTGTATGGGCACCACGTACGGGCGGTCGTCACGGCAGCACGCAAGCCGGGCCAGCCGACCCGCCTTCATGACCTTCATACAATCGGCAAACGCCACCTCCTGAACCATCATGCTGACTGCCTCCCTTCAATTTCCCGAATCAGACTGCCGTGGACAGCCGCGACGCTCAGGGGCGCAACCGGATCGTGATCTCACATCGAAAACGAACGTCGACAACATACGACCGTCGACGGCAGGCCTTTTGATTCAGATCAAGGCATTGATCCATTGTTGGGATGACACTGTCGTCACCGAGCCGATGGAGGTGGCATGTTACTTGCGCGCAGCGCCAGCGCCTTTCCCGCAAGCAATCGAAGGCGTCGAAACGACCGTTTTCCGTATCTCGACACCTGAACGCGTCGCTCGGATCCCAGACGCGGAACCGCAACGAAACCCAAAGTCTGAGAAGGAGTTAAAATCATGATCAATTCGCCTACAAAATTGCAAGTCAAAACGGAGTCTACGACACCGGTGGCGACCGGGCAATCCTGGCGTCTACTGGATAACCTGCGTCAGGATATCGATCGCCTGTTCGATGACTTCCATCCCCTGTCGTGGCGCTCACGCAGAGGCGACACTACCTCGGCCGGCACCCGGCCGCAGTTGGATCCGGGCTGTCGATGTCGTCGATTGGGACAAGGCCTACGAGATCACTGCCGAACTGCCCGGAATGGATGAAAAAAATATCGAGGTCACAGTCTCGAGCGGCATTCTGACGCTCAAAGGCGAAAAGGCCGAGGAAAAGGAGGAAAAGAAAAGGACTACCACCTCTCCGAACGCAGCTACGGCTTGTTCCAGCGCAGCTTTCCCATCCCCGATGTCGTCGACGTCAACAAGATCGAGGCGTCCTTTGCGAAGGGGCTGCTGACGATCAAGTTGCCGAAATCGGCAGAAGCTCAAACAAAGGCAAAGAAAATCGCCATCAAATCGGCCTGATTCAGATTCTGACGATCACTTGGCGCGCCGTTCCTTCGCCGGCGCGCCTCTGCGCAAATCGTTGAAATGCGTTTGCGCACCGACCAGGAACAGTAGTATTGCCAACCGGCGCTCGAACTTGCCGTTTGCCGAAAGCTCCGCGTGTTGAGGCACCGATGCAGCCAGGTTTCCACCGTTACGCCCTCGTGAGCAGTCTATCAAATCACATGCAATCGATTCTGGTGTCGGTTGCGCTGATCGGGCTTGTTGGTGGATTTGCGCTTCAATTGCTGGGCCTGCCCTTGTTATCGCGACTCCTGTGGGGAGGTGCGACAGTACCCGTATTGGCTGTACTCCTTGTGACCGCTGGCAACTCCCTTTTTCGCGGCGAATTCGGTCTGGACCTGATTGCCGCTCTCTCCATGTCTGTGGCTCTGGCATTCGGCGAGATGCTGGCGGCAAACGTCGTTGCCCTCATGTACGCCGGCGGACAAATGCTTGAAGCGTTTGCATCCGGCCGCGCAGCGCAGGAAATGACCGCCTTGCTCGGGCGGGTCCTGCAACGAGCGATACGCTACAGCGGTGACCGACTCGAGGAAGTGCCAATCTCCTTCCTCGTTCCTGGTGATCGTCTCCTCATTCGGCAGGGTGAGGTCATACCTGTCGATGGTTCGATCATATCGGGATCCGCCCTGCTGGATCAGTCGGTCCTGACCGGTGAGTCCCTCCCCGTCGAACGCAGGCCCCAGGATGAAGTCCTCAGCGGCAGCACTTCTCTCGGTCGCGCCTTTGACATGCAGGTTCTCCGCGCTGCGGCCGAGAGCACCTATGCGGGCATCGTGCGACTGGTGGAGACTGCACAGAAAAGCAAGGCGCCGATGACGCGCCTGGCGGATCGCTATGCCATCGTCTTTCTTCTCCTGACGATTGGGCTGTCCGTCGCAGCATGGCTTCTGTCCGGTGAGCCTCGCCGTGCATTGGCGGTCCTTGTTGTGGCAACCCCCTGCCCGCTGATCCTTGCCGTACCGATTGCCCTCGTTTCAGGTCTCTCCCTGTTCTGCAAAAATTGGGGTCTTGATAAAAGGAGGCGATGTTCTTGAGGCGCTCAGCCGTGTGCGTGTGGCTGTGCTCGACAAGACCGGCACGTTGACCTTCGGCTCTGCCGAAATCGTCGAAATTCGTGCGGCGCACGGGGTCACTGATGCTGAACTTCTGCGACTAGCGGCATCGCTTGACCAGGCGTCGAACCATGTGATGGCGGCAGCGCTCGTCGCCGCTGCGCGCAAGCGCGGGCCTGCGGCTCTCGTCACCCATTGATGTTCGAGAAAATGCCGGCGCAGGCTTGGAAGGCCTCGTCGAGGGAAAAAGGGTCGTCATTGGCGGAAGCGGTTACGTTGCCGCCAACAGCAACGAAGGCGAGCCGAGATCGTTCCGCTCAGATGTAAAACCGGGTCAAATGGTGGTGGCGGTAGCAATTGACGGCATCGTTGCTGGGATAATCGTCATGGCCGATCAAGTCAGAACCGACGCGTCCGCAGCCATTGCCCGCTTCCGGGAATCCGGGATTTCAGAAATCATTCTTGCCACGGGGGATCGTCTCGACGTTGCGTCCGTCATCAGCGACGGACTGGGAATTGACCAGGTTCTCGCAGATCTTATGCCGGAGCAGAAAGTAGAGGCTGTTCAAGCCGCTCGTCGATCCGGTCCTGTGATGATGGTCGGTGATGGCGTGAATGACGCTCCGGCCCTGGCATCTGCGGATGTGGGTGTCGCCCTGGGCGCACGCAGTGCGGCGGCCTCCTCCGAGGCCGCCGGTGTGGTCCTGCTCGTCGACAGGCTTACGCCTCTCGCGCAGGCGATCACGATTGCGCACCAGACGCTTGCAATCGCGCGGCAAAGTGTGATTGCCGGTCTCGGTCTTTCGTTGGCCGCGATGTTTTTGGCGGCTTTTGGTTACCTCCCTCCGGTTCAGGGGCGCACTGCTGCAGGAGATTATCGACCTCGCCGTCATCCTCAATGCAATGCGTGCGCTACGGTGAGGAGGCTGGAAATCCTGGACAACCAAACGCGGCCATTCCGGATGGAAAAATTCATGTCAAAAGTTCAAAGGGATGTGTGACGCTATCGGGTCAGGTCGACTGGCACTTATAAAGCGCTGCGGCCGAAAAGGCGGTGTGCAAACTCTCCGGCGTTTCGGGTGCAACACAGGCGACGATCAACCGATCTTCGACCGCAGTAACCAGAGCGCGACGTTTGTCATTTTCAGGAGATTGGTGCCGGAAGGCTTTGAGCCGTATCAAAATGAAATGCGGTTTTTCTTGCGACTATTTTGATTGCAAACCCAGCGCCGAAAAGGAGTAAACTGCCATGATCTCAAGGAAATGACTCGTCCAGAGTGCATCGCCATGATTTCTGCTGGCCGGCTGGGAAGGTTGGCCTGCTCCCGGAATGACCGGCCTTATGTCATCCCGATTTACTATGCCCTCGACGGCAGTTGCCAATATAGTTTCTCCATGCCGGGACAGAAAATCTACTGGGCGCGACAATCCGCACGTCTGCGTCGAAGTCGACGAGTTTACGAGCGGCCACGACTGGAGAAGCGTCGTCATTTCTGGAGAGTATCAGGAGTTTCCCCGACGCTGATCAATGGCATCACCAGCGTGTTCACGCCTGGTCGGTTCCTGAGCAGCACAAGAACTGGTGGGAGCCGGGAGCGTTGAAGCCGACACTGCAAACGATTGTGAGCGCTTCGCCACACCTGTTTTACGGAGTCGATATGGTTGAGGTAACCGGAAGGAAGGTAGTCGCCGCGGATGATTAGGCGATTGACCTAAATCAGTTGGAGCACGCCAAGATGCCGTCCGGTTAGGTAACCGCCCGGCATCTTGGCGAAACTGCATTAATGGGTCATCAGCACGGGAACAATCGATGACTCGAGCATTGCCTTCGTGACGCCGCCGAAAAGGCGTTCTCTCAGACGCGAGTGGCTATAGCCGCCCATCACCAGCAGATCGGCGGAAACGTCAACCGCATGCTGATTGAGGACTTCCGCAACGGGGCGGCCGCCGCTCGCGAGCCGGTCGACCGTGACCGCGATGCCGTGCCTCGCAAGATAGGCGGCAACATCGGCACCGGGCTCCTCTCCGTTTCCCGCGGAGGATGCCTGAGGGTCAACGAGGGTCACATGAACCTCGGCATGCTTCATCATGTCGACCGCTTCGCGCGCTGCCCTGGCAGCTTCCACGCGGGAGTCCCAGGCAAGTACGATCGTCTTGGGAGAAAGCGTTGGCGTGCCGCGCTTTGGGACAATGAAGACAGGCCGCGCGGACTTGAAAAGGCAGCCGTCGATAGGCGCGCGGAGTTCCGTATCCAGCTTAAGGCCCGGCCCAAGCACCGCGATATCGGCATAGGAGGCTCGCTCCCCGATCTCATCGTCGGACCACGCCATCTCCGTGTAGATCGTGTCGACGTCGAAAGATATGCCGGTTTGGGCAAGCAAGGCCTTGGCATCTACCGCCCGCTGATCAAGTTTCTCAATTTCGCGGTTGCGCTCTTCGAGCCAACTGACCGACACTGTGGCCGCATATTCACCAATCGGCGGTGGTGCCGACAAGGCGACTATCAGGGCGGAGAGATCGCGCTTGCCGAACCGCATAGCTCGGCCGTAGCCCGAAGATCGTCATCGGACTGATGAATTCCAGTCACACTGAGAATAGTTTTGTAACTCATTGAATTTCCCCTTCGGAGACCGTTGAACTGTGAGTTCGCAGCATAGGCCTTCCCGCCACGTCCACGTTGATCTTAATCAAGGATTTCGGCGCGATTGATCAGGAAGAGTGCTTCGGATCCAGAGTCGCTGGGAACAAGCAGGGACCTGCTTGTTCCGCACGACGACGAACCCGAATTCCCTGCACATTTTGAGCATTTCCTGGTTTTCGTGGAGCACTATGCCTTCGATACGCCTCAGGCCGTCCGCCATGGCAACGTCTCTCAAGTGGGCAAGGAGCGCCTAGAGGCAATATGGACTGGCATAACGACCTACAATCGCTGTCCTTGATATCCAGGATACGTTGGCAAAGAGTGCCGACGAGAAAGCGAGAGGCGTGGTCATCCGTAAGCTGCGACGGGTGCTGGCGGAGTAATTTCCTCTGTTCGACAATCACATTTTCGATCGGCAGGCGTATGATGGGCAAGACTTTCTCGTGTGATGGCACGACAAAGTTTCCTGCTTCTTGATCCTGGTCAACGAGCGGGACCGATAGCTGCGTATTCTGTAACCGTTATGGAGGTCGCAGCCATCGGCGCAGAAGGCGTTGCCGGCTTTCAAGCCGACCGCAATTGAGCGAGAACAAAATGAAAATTATGGAGATAAAACGAGATCTCGAAGATCGCCGTCGCGGCATTGAGCGGCGGCTGGCTGCGATTGAAAGCGACCTCAGCAAACAACTGGATCCTGACAGCGCCGACCGGGCGACCGAAACGGAGAACGACGAGGTTCTCATGGGCATGGAACGGAACGGCCGCGAAGAATTGAAGGCGATTTCGTCTGCACTTGACCGCATAGAAAGTGGAACCTACGGCCGATGCGTCCTTTGCGGGGCCGAAATCGGCGAACGACGGCTCGAAGCCGTGCCCTTTACGCCTTATTGCGTCGAGTGCGCGCGGCGCAAGTCAATAGCAATTAAAGACTGCCGGATCGGACCGCGCCGCTGCCGCCAAGCTTCCTCCCCGAGTAGCGAAGATCGCCAGGTGTTCGCCACGCCCACCCAACGGCTCGCGTCCGACCTCCTGCCACATGTCCCGTTGCCCAGTCTCAATCACCACGGTTTCAGAGGCTAGCAGGGCGGCGTTAAACCGCTTCGTAGCCTGTTCAATCTTGGCGGCCACATTGACAGTGTCGCCAAGTACCGTGAACTCAAGTCGTCGGTCATCTCCGACAAGCCCTGCAATACACCTCTCCCGTGTGAATGCCGATCCCCACCCGGACAGGAGGATTAAACCCGCGCTTGATGTTCCATTGATCAACAAGCGCAAGAATCTCATGGGCACATGCTAAAGCTCGGGTGCAATCGTCACCACGGGGCTCCGGGATGCCGAATACCACCAAAGCACCGTCGCCCACGAACTTATCCACCAAACCTTCATGCGCTTCCACAGCACGCGTTACCCGTCTGCGGAAGGAGGATATGAAGACGGATAGCCTCGCTGGATCCATTTTCTCGGCAAAGGCCGTGAATCCCCGAATATCGACAAACAGGATGGTAGCCTGCTGGAGGCGGCCCTGCCGCCAAGCGGCAACATGATTCTCCTCCAATAAAGGTGCGATCTCTGCAGGCAGGAAGCGAGCAAGGTTTGTGCGCCGGGCAGTCTCTCCAACCGCACGCATGAGAAGGTGCCGAGAACGCGTCATTGCAAGTGCCGTTACGAGGCCGATCAACGTCAACATGACGGCCCGCATGAGATACGGCGGCAGTGAGAAGAGGCGACCGAGGCTTGCCTCTAGGTCAGAAGAAGAAACAGTGGTCCCAAAATCGGTCGAGACTGGGTGAAAGCCAAGCGCCAAAGCAACCCCAAAAACAGCGACCATCATTGCCGCTGTGGCCCATATTTGAACGAGGGCACGATGCCGAAGGGTGCCAACCGCAAGGATAAGTGGTGCCGCCCAGATGGCTGGCATTGCGGCGATCCAATTGCCGCCGAGTTGAGTACCTTTTAGACCAAAATAAAGGCTGCCAGCGAGAATGGTTGCGTCACCGGCAGCAAGGACGAATGCCATCCACGGCTTGAACCAGCGGCGGACAACCAGAAAAAATGAGATGATACCCAGGCCAAGAAGGGCGGCAACTGTGATCAGGGCAGTAAGCATTTGGTTCGGGCGATGTTCCTCAGTGAGCCCGGCCGCCCCCGACCAGAGGAGGAAGCCACTCGCCAACAGGACAAGAGCGAGGACGATCCGAACCCATCCGATCGCATATTCTGCTTCTATCTCCGATTCCTGGACCAGCCTATTGACAGAGGTGCTCATCAGAAACGAGTGATCTGGATCGGATCGGCGGGCATTCATTCGTTCAATCCACCTCAACTGATCTCTCCTCGCACGCGGTCCTGGGGCGCGGAACCGGTCGGCCGCGCCTTGTTGTTCGGATCGCTTGCCGGCATTAGGCGTTAGGTAGCCGCTCCACCGCTCCACACTGATTGGCGGCCACCTTTCGCAAGACGAGCCACGCGCCGTGCCCAAGCTATGCGAACGGCCGGCAAGCTCCGGTAAAGTTCGTAGGCGGAGACGACGAATATCAGCGCACGGCGGCCATCTGGGCGGATTGCCCACACAGCAACACAAGGACTCGGTGCAACTCCCTCTTCCGCGGTCAAGGCAAACCGATCTAACCGTATCATGGAAACGTCGCGACCATGGATCACGCCCCGAAGGGAGCACCTCGCCCTGGCGGTCCGCTACTCTCGCATAAACGATCGCATTTCCTCTTGCGTGACCTTGCCGTTCTTGTCGCCATCGACCTTGTCGAAGATCCGCTTGTGAACGGTGGTTACTTCCTCGAACGAGAGCGTCATCCCCATCGGCATCTGCAACGGCGAACATAAACTTCATCATCTGCCCGCGCATTGCCCCCATAGGCATTCTGCCCATCATTCCGGACTGCATCATATTTCGGCCCATCATGCCTGGCTGACCAGATTGCATTCCTTGGTCTGGCACCGTCGCACCGTCAGTCTCGGGCGTCTGAGTGACTTGAGCGGACTTTGAATCAGGATGATGTGGATCCGCATCGCTTGTCTGTGCAACGGCTACGGATATCGCGCTTGCGGCAAGCAGCACGGAACCAATGACGCCGTGGATTATCTTGGCTGATAATGTCATCACGTTTCTCCTTCCTAAGTGGTGTTCTCCGATTTGGTCGCATGAGTATTGATGATTCCGGGGAACCACGCATTGCGCTAAATCAACACCCGGTCTGCAAATGACGAATGGCCAGAATTTCTTGCCACTATGCTATCTCCCGCGGTGCTCCCGATGGGGAAGCAGCCGACGCATTTCGCCCTTCGAAATGCGTCTGTGAATCAGCGTCCATCTGACGGGTGGGCCATCGGGCTTAAGTGGGCTTCTGCCCGTCGTCCCGGTAAGTAATTACTCTTGGCCGATGCCGTGACCCTGATCGTGACCCTCCGCGATCAGCGAGCCGAATTTGAACCTGAATGCATGGTGATCATGCTGCGGTTTCGAGCGTGTCTCCAGCCACCTGCCCCATGGGTGACACCACAAGATGGTTGTTGAATCCCGCGCAACCCCGGATGACCATTACGAACTGTTCCGCTCTCTCGAAATCCTCTCTGCACCCGACGTGCCCCGTCAAGGTGACCCAACGGTTCTCGACCCTTACGCGGACGTCCCTTTCAGGCATTGACATATTCCACTCGATCATTCTGATCAGTCGCCGGGCGATTTCCTCGTCAGAGTCGAGGAAATCAACGTCAGCGAAGACGTGGATCTTCTGGGCCAGTCCCCTCACGTCAGGAAGGTTCAGGACAGCGAACTCGATAACGGCCTTATAGCTGGCGTCTGTCACATGGCCAGTGAGAACCACGACCCCTTGATGCACGGCGACACCGATACCGGAGGGAACGATGAGCGGCAGGCGCTCGAGCGTTGCCAAGACAAGTTTCCGCAGACTGAGATCGTCCATCAGCATACACCTCTTCACGCGCACGTTGCGCTCACCATGCAATGAACAGAAAACGTGGCTGCGGTCTTTGACACGGATCAAACAGGGGACGATCGGCAGTCGTCGATCCGATTAAGCCTCCGAATACGACTACCGGCAGAGGCGACGAAGGCATTCCGGCTTGATGAACTCCACTGTCCGCGCATTGTGCAACCGTAGGATCCCCTCATCGCGCAACCTGGAGAAGCTCCGGGAGACTGTTTCGATCGTCATGCCGAGGTATTCGCCGATGTCGACGCGCGTCATCGGCAGATCGATCTGTTCGAGGTCGCCTTGCCGCTCGGCGATGTCAACCAGGAACGCCGCGAGCTTTTCCACCGCGCTCTGACGACCCACAACAAGCAAGTGCTCCTGCGCACGTATCATGCTTCCGAGCGCCAGCACCATGAGTTGGGACGACGCGGACTCGCCTGAAATACTGCCGACCTTCGACAGTCCAGTATGGACGATGGACTCGGCGAAAAAAACTACGGATGCGGCCAGCCTCTAGTCCAAAGGTCTCTCCAGCAAGATGGAAGGAGACGACCTGCCGGCGACCGTCGGCATGCAATCTGTACACACGGACCGCACCGAATTCGACGCGGTATATCGCGTCTGATCTGTCACCCTGCGCATAAACTTCGCCATCCGGCTGGAAAAGGGTGATCTGGCTGGGACGCGGAGGATACGGGAATGCCGATGCGCCATGGGCCGCCGTCGCCTGCTCGCCCATCGAATAAGTGCCTGCGTACATTGTCTTTTCCCCTTCGTGATCTCGAGGAAACTATGGACGGGAGAAGCTGTCAGCGAAATTCGGTTGTACCACTACGGGAATCTACGTACGCACCCGGCGGAAATGATCCACCCCTTCCAGGATGTCGGACCCTTCGAGCGGTTTGGTGATGACCCGAGTGGTTTCGGACACTGTCGGCTGAGGCATGCCGTCCGACAGCAGGACGATCCTGCTTTGAGGGTCTAGCAACGACCTCTTGGCGTCGGCATCCTTGCGGCAAATGTCCACATCGACGATCACGCAGAGCGAGGCCTCCATCTGGGCGCGAGCAGCCTCCCATGAGCTGTAGGGCCGAACGATGTAGCCCTCGACGCCAAGCGTGAACGCAAGCGATCGCAACAAGGCGTCATCAGTGGCGATCGCGACAATGGTCTGAGATAGCTGCAAGTCGATGTTCCGCTGTCCCGCAGACGAGGAAGCCCGCCGCAAACATTCAAATAGCTCCTGAACAGGGAACCATGCCTTGTTTTAGATCAAGGGAAACGTCGAAAGGTCGTCAGGCGGGACCGAATCCGGCGGCAAGCGCCATCCTGACAAGTTCGGGAAGGCTCTTCGCCTTCATCTTGCCCATGACGTTTGAGCGATGGACCTCGACCGTTCGGGGACTAATGTCGAGGTCATATGCGATCGCCTTGTTCGGCAATCCCGCGACAACCGCCGACAAGACCTGCCGCTCACGTTCGCTGAGTGTCGCAAGACGCTCGCGGACGTCCTCGAGGGAATCTGTTGCGATGCGCTTGTCGTGAAGCTGGTCGGCAGCCCGGCGGATCGCGTCGATGATGACAGTGTCTTCGGAACGGTTTTTCGATGAAATCGATGGCCCCGGCCTTCATGGCTTCGACGGCCATCGGAACATCGCCGTGCCCCGTGATCACCAGCGAAGGAATTCTATTCGTCAGCATTGACAGGTTTCGGATCAGTTCGACGCCCGTCATGTCCGGCATGCGAAGGTCGGTTATCAGAACGGCGTCTCGTGCGCCGGGTGCGAACTGCGCAAACGCGGTGGCCGATTCATGCACCCGCACGGCAAAGCCGTTCATCGTCAGCATGAACGCAAGCGACTTCCGGACTGGTTCCTCGTCATCGACGATATGGACCGTAAAATCATCCTTCGACATGGTCGTCTCTCTCATCATAAGCCGGAAGCGTGAACTGGAAACTGCACCTCCGGATGGGGTATGCGATACGGTCATCGTTCCGCCATGGGCCTCTACGATCCGTTTCGATATCGACAGCCCTATGCCCATTCCTCCTGGCTTCGTCGTCGTGAACGGTTTGAACAACTGCGCCGAGATTTCCTCCGGAATTCCGGAGCCCGTGTCCTCGACGACCACGGTAACCTCTCCTGGCGCGCCCGGTTGGATCGGACGATCAGCTCCCTTTTGGGAGCGTCCTTCATCGCCTCGATGGCGTTGCGCATGAGGTTGGTCAGCACCTGCTGGATCTGGATACGGTCGACCATCACCATCTCCACGCCTGGGCGATAGTCAAAGACAGTCCTCACACCCTTCTCGTGAGAGCCGACGAGAGCGAGCGCGCCCGCTTCCTCGACCAGTTGCCGGATGTTCTGCGGGGTTTTGTCAGTTTCGCCTTTCGTGACGAATTCGCGCAAGTGCTTGATGATCTGTCCGGCGCGCAGCGACTGGCTGCCCGCCTCATCGAGGGCTTCGCGCATCGTCACTGCGACATCGGTGTCCATGTCCCGAAGAAGACGCGAACAGCCGTGTACGTAGTTGGCAATAGCCGAAAGAGGCTGGTTAAGCTCATGAGCGAGGGTGGAGGCCATCTCTCCCATTTCGTTCAGCCGTGCCAGCCGGGCCAGCTCTCCCTGGATTTCCTCGAGACGAGCGGCGGATTCCTCGCGCTCGGTGAGATCGTGGATAAAGCCTGTAAAGAAGGTCTTGCCCCCGGACCGCATCTCTCCGACTGCAAGCTTCATCGGGAATGTGGAGCCGTTCTTGCGCTGGCCGACAACCACCCGATCGACGCCGATGATCCGCTTTTCCCCGGTGGTCAAGTATCGATTTATGTAGCCGTCATGTTCCTTGCGGTATGGCTGCGGCATGAGGATCTGGAGGTTCTGCCCGATGACCTCCTCCTCGCTGTAGCCGAACTGTCTGACCGCGGCCGCGTTGAACGACACGATCGTCCCGTCCTGATCGCTGACGATGGTGGCGTCGAGGACGGTGTCCAGGATGGACTTGAGGTGGGCCTCGAGAGCCATCTCGGCTTCCTTCGTACTAACGAGTGCGCTCCTAAGAACCTCGCCGATGAACGCAATGGCTGCGGCAATTACGATGAAAAGTGAGAGTTCGAGCCAGGGCGTTTCGGACGGAGCGCTCGTCCCCGTTTCGATGACGACCGCGACGATGCACAGAAGGCCGGCGACGATCAATGTTGGCGTCAATCCGCCGACTACGGAAACGACGAGGACTGCTGGAATGAAAAGATCGACAACGGAGCGACCTGCAAGTCCGTCGCGGACAAGGAAGGCGACGAGGATCGAGAAACAAATGACCAGCGCCGTGAACAGGTATGCCTGCCCGCGGGAGATTTTCCTATCGAGTATCAACGATGCAATGCTCGTCCCGGAGGCACCGTTCCTATTCGGCATCATCTGAGGCTATACCCACGCCATGAACACTCGATCGCTGCCGACACGGACCGTGCGACACGCAGGTTCTAGCATGGGGGAAGACAGCGTGTCCACGCGTGTCGCGAGCAGTGCCGCATGGGTTGGCATGACAGTGTCAGGCATGGAACTGAGGTGGTTTCTCAGGACGCACGTGAGATCAGCGTCGGAACCGGTCCATCATTCTCTGACTGCGATCAACGCTTCAGGCCACGCTTGGCCTTCTAGCGGAAATTCTCCTCAGGCGACTGGGACTGCGCCTGACGGGCGAGAATCTCGCCCCTTGGTCCTTGGCACTGCACCTCGTCGGATCGCCGAAATTCTCGAAGAAAGGCCAGCCGTTGGTGCCGACGTCGTGACGTTAGAATTTAGGCGGTCGGCAGATTTCTGATGCCGACCTGCCAAAAGAACTGACGCCTCAGAGGCCAACTGCTGCGATGTCGGCGTCAAGCCGTTCACGTGCCTTCTTGGGGAACTTGGCGGTCTTGATGGCATCAAGGTTGGCGGGCGCGTCACCGACGACGACGAGTCCAATCATGCCCATGCCGACGTGCGGCGCGCATTTCACCGCATAGGCCCCTGGTGCTTCGAACGTGATCTTGATGGCCTCGTTCATCTTGCCCTTGAAAGGCGTCGCACCCTCGGGGATCAGGTCTTTGACGGTCTCCGCGTTATGGCTCTTGTCCGTGGGAATGAAGGTGACGCTGTCGCCTTTGGCGATCTTGATGCCGCCGGGCTCGAATACCATCGCGCCATCCTTGCCCTTGTTCAGCATATGGACTTCAAAGTCCGCAGCGCTGGCGGCAAAGCCGAAGGATGCGGCGAGAATGGCGGATCCGATTACCGTTTTGATGAACTTGCTCATGTCAACTCTCCTTGAAACGGAAGCCCGTTTGGCTTCGTTGACGAGGAACATAGCGGGTTTGATCGAAGCCAATTTGATCTGTGACAAACGCCCGTACGGAAATTTTCACTTCTTCGCCTCGTCGGCCAACGCAGCCAGCGCGGCCACGTTGCAGACGAGGAGTTTCTGCCGCCCGCCTTCGACGAGCCCCTTCGCCTCCCATGCGCTTAGGATCCGGGAGACGGTGTGAAGCGTGGTGCCAGTCATCTCGGCAATGTCCTGGCGCGAGATCGGAAAATCGACGCGGATCCCGGCTGCCTCCTTTTTCCCCGCCTGTCCGACCAGTCGGAGCACGGTGTGCGCGACGCGCCGTTCCACCTCCTGTGTGGACATCTCCCTGTATGCGTGCATGCGCCTCCTCCAAGCGCTGGCCGATCGTGTGCAGCGCCGTGACGGCGAGATGGGGGTTCTTGTCGATGAACTGCGGCCACAGTTCCGTCGGCCAGCAAAGCGCGATGCTTTCTGACACCGCAAGCGCCGTGCCGGGATAATCGAGGCGTTGCAGAGCCTTGGCGAAACCGAAGAGGTCGCCCGGATTGACGACACGAACGATGATCTGCTGGCCGTCGGGCGTGACCTGCGTGACCTTCAGCCGCCCGTGCAGGAGCATGAAAAAGTGGGTGGCGACGCCGCCCTGGTCGAAGACCACGTCTCCGGCCGCCACCCTCCTTGGCGTCGCCTGCGCCAACAGACTGTCGACGTCGGTATCCGCCATCTTGTCGAACAACGGGAACGACTTCACGAGACTTCTGTCGACTTTCATCGGGCATTCCTTCGCCAATGGCACCGAACCACCCTGGACGAGAAAGCCGCCGACGCATTGCGTTCGATCAAGTGCATTGCAGATTTTTCACATGTTAGGAAAATATCTTCTAGCTATCCCAGCATACCATCTGTCGTCCCTGACCAGCCGGAATCCGAGATCCGACGGAGGAGTCCCGACTGCACAGCCGCCGCCTTTCGGGTCTCTCACAAAATAGGTCATCGGCGAGCGATGCCTCCCAACAGTGACATGGATCCTGCAGCCATGATCTTCGGAAACAAGGGTTCCGATTTCATTCAGGCGAACCTTGCGGTCGCAGGTCGTAGTCCACTCCCAGATGTTGCCAGCGAAGTCGGCGACGCCTGAATTCATTCACGCCGAAGCTTCCAGCCACCCTCGGTGTCGGATCCATGAGTTTCCTCTCGACAGCTTCACGCTTGTAATCTGCCAGCCAGCGTAGCGCAGGATTCTTATTGTCTGGATCCAGGCCCAATGCGTCGTCCGGAAAGTCCTTTCCTGCAGCGAAAGCCAGTTGGCGGTCGCTCGGCAATGACCATACCTGTCCGGTCCGGCGTGACAGCCATGCGGCATATGCCTGGGCGTCGTCATAGCTCACTCCGGTGACGGGAACGTCCGCCTCCGGAGTGACGATCGCCTCCGGCATCCTGCAGACACCGTCGTGAACACATCCAAGGAAATCGGACATGGCCACCTGGTATTTCATGATCGTCAAAGGGCTGGTTTCGGTCGCCTCCACCATGGGAGGGTCGATGATGGAGCCACCCTTCGAATACTCTCCGTCCGCCTGATATTTGAAGGTGCGCGCCTCGACCGCGACCGTTTCCGGGACGAAAAGAAGAGCGTCGGCTGGCGCTGGCTTGAAGAGGTCGGTCTGCCATGCAAGGGCCAGCATCGCCGCCAACAGCAACGCTGCGGGGGTCGCGACCGACAGGAAGGATACGCTTTCAGGCTCGACGGTGGTTGACATGCTGCCTCCCCGGCGGGTTCCGCCTTGGACAGGTGAAAGGTGCGGGATCCGATATCGGGGAAGCGACGGTGGATCAGATGCCGACCGGAGCGACGACCGACGTCATTGGGTGTGTTTTAAGCCGCCGTTGGATTGTGTTCTTTGACGTGAAACAAATGGAATGCGGATTGGGCTGGAGCGCAGACGCTGGTCGTGACCGCCCAACAAACTGGAAGCGCTATGGTACGAAGTCGCTCTGGATAATCTTTTCCTGGAAGGAGGTCGGGGCGAAAACTGTCAGCTACGAGGCGCAGCGGTAAAAATCTTTTCAGGACGTATGCCGTATTTGCGTTAGCTCAAACAGTTTCAGGCCCGAGAGTCCTAGAATGCCTCGTCCAATCTCAGAGAGGCTTCAATGATCTTCCCCGTCAACTGAAAGCAACTACGCGCCTCGTTCCTTCCTCCTTGAGGATCTGAAGGGTGCTGGCCCGACCGCGAGACGCCTGGAGAACGGTTCGATGAATCCTCCGTGCGTCAATGCATCCTCCCCGGTAAACGGGCGTACCCGCGCCGCGGTTCGGGAGATCAAGGCCATGATCAGACGAGCGGATCGGGAATGCGGCTGCAGCGCCGTCGTGGGTGACCTGCTGAAAAGTCTCGCGGTCGATGAGCAAGAACCGGTCGTTCGAGAGCTATTCGGCGCGGCGGTGAGACAACGGACGAAGGTGATTGCCTTATCCGAACTCCTCCAGGAGCTTGACGATCTATCGGCAAGTCCGGAACAAGGCGAGCTTGATGAAGCCACGATGCTTTTCGAGGACATGGCAGAACAGGCAAGGCTCGGGTCGCAGTATTTAAGAGCGTTGTCCGCACATTGGTCCGACAGTCGTGGTACGCATCCGACGGCTTTCTCAGCGGGCGAGCCGGCGACGATGATAGGCGAGATTGAAGAACGCTGACGGGTCGACCTCCTGGAATTCGTAAGTGCGGGCGGCATGAGCGGTGAATCTCAAGCTGTCATTGAAGCCTACCTGTCGCATGCATTTCGCAAGTCCGAAGGTGGAACGCCGTCGCCGCACGACACCTATCGGGCTGTTCAAACAATCACATCCAGACAACGGGACTCTCGATGAGCAGCGTTTTGATTGATGTCGTCGAATTCAATCCCCGTGAAAAGACGGGAAATTTCGTACTAAAGCGGAAACATCAGCCGCCTCATACGGTTACTGTAACGCGACGGGGCTGCTAAACGTGGCCTCTCCGCCACGGGATACGGCAAAACGCTTTCTTGAATTCCTGGGGACGTTCGCCAAAATCGCCGAACGGAGGCTGAACGACGAACAGCATTGCGAGTGCATCACGATCACTGCGGAGGATGTTAGGCGATGGCTAGGGCCGAAGCCGATGACGTTCATGTACGAGGGCAGCGCAGTGCCGAAGTGACACCCGGACGACTTTCAGGACAGACCAATCTTGCTCTGCACTGTCGATCTCCAGATCACAAGTATGGCGCGCCTTCCCGAATGCGTGCTGATGAAGTTCGGCGTATATTAAGACATCTAAGCCGGAGGGCACGAAATGAAGCGGCCCAACGAAAAAAGCGCAATAGCGTGTGGGACAGCATCACTCACGATGCCCTCCTGGCATTGGCCATTGTCTTTCCAATAGCGGCACTCATCTATTTGGGTCTGCACGTTTTGACCTAACGGGGCGACCGCGGCACCGAGATGCACGCGAGATGCTGTCATCCTCACCGCTGGCCCGTTGTTTCCACCGGGCAGAAAGAGAGTCTTGATGCATTTGACGTCATTCATTAGTACATATATATTAGAATTACACTACAAAGCCTGAATTCGCACATGATCACTTCCGCCCAAATGCGAGCCGCTCGCGCCCTTCTCGGTATCGACCAGCGGGAGCTTGCCGATCTCGCCGGCGTCTCGCTGCCAACGATCCAGCGTATGGAATCGAGCAACGGCATAGTGCGAGGCGTGATCAACACGCTGACCAAAGTGATCGAGGCCCTTGATCGGGCCGGCGTTGAGCTGATCGCTGACAATGCCGCCAGCTGAAAGGCGGCCGAGGCGTCCGTTTCAAGGAGGCCGTGCAGTGAACAGTTTTTGATCCCCCACCACAGCACAATGGCCGGCACTCGATAGATTGGCTGGTCCGCCGGCACCTGCGGTCACTGAAAGGATTGTCATGATCGGGCGCGTCCTGCCTGAACCGCGTTTCCTCGATTTGTTTACGCCAAAGCTGATTACGGTACTCCGTGAACGATACCGGCTCAGCGACCTGCGCGCCGACGCAGTTGCCGGTCTGACCGTCGCCGTCGTGGCGCTTCCCTTGTCCATGGCAATCGCCATCGCTTCGGGCGTCACGCCGGATCGTGGCCTCTATACATCAATCGTCGGCGGCTTCCTGGTATCGGCATTGGGGGGCAGTCGATTTCAGATCGGCGGCCCCGCTGGTGCCTTCATCGTTCTGGTACTTGCGACCGTTCAAGTTCATGGAATAGACGGACTCATTCTGGCGACGCTGCTTTCCGGATTGATTCTGCTGATCGCAGGCCTTCTGCGGCTTGGCACTTTCGTCAAATACATCCCCTATCCTGTCACCGTCGGGTTCACCGCGGGCATCGCCCTGATCATCTTTGCAAGCCAGATCAAGGAACTGCTCGGACTGACATTGCCGTCCGCGGAACCCGGCCCTTTGCTGCCGAAGCTTGAGGCGTTGTGGCAGGCACTGCCTACGATCAACGCAGCAGCGGCGGGGCTCGCCGGATTGACCATCGCGGTCATCATATTCCTTCGGCGTCATCGACTGCACTGGCCGGGGCTGCTCGTCGCGATCAGCCTGGCGTCGATCTTCGCGCATCTGCTCGGTCTGCCGGTTGAAACGATCGGCACCCGTTTCGGCGGCATTCCGCACGCGCTTCCCGCCCCGCATCTGCCGTCGATCTCGTTCGAAAAAAATCGTCGCAGTCCTGCCCGCAGCCGGGTCATTGCGCTGCTCGGCAGCATCGAGAGCCTGCTTTCAGCGGTGGTCGCCGAGAGCATGACTGGTAGACGTCACCGGTCCAATTGTGAACTGGTGGCACAGGGCGTCGCGAACATTGCATCATCCCTATTTGGCGGATTTTGCGTCACTGGCACGATCGCCCGCACAGCAACAAATGTGCGTTCCGGTGCGCGCGGGCCGATTGCGGGGATGCTGCATTCGGCGTTTCTGCTGATGTTCATGCTACTCGCTGCGCCGCTTGCATCCTACATCCGCTTGCCGCGCTGGCCGGGGTGCTGGCGACCGTGGCATGGAATATGGCCGGAAAAGCATGCCTTCTCAACGCTGCTCCGGTCATCAATCGGCGATGCAGTGGTGCTGCTAACAAGCTTCCTGCTAACGATTTTTCGGGATCTGACCGAAGGCATCCTGATTGGTTTCGTGCTGAGCGCGTTGCTCTTTCTGCATCGCATGGCTCAGGCTGTCGAAGTCGAAAGCGCGTTCCTCTTGCTGGAGGAGGATCGCGCTGACACCTGCGAACGGCAACGGCCGCGGGCCCTACGATCCCGCATTGGCCACCGACCGCGACGTGATCGTATACCGCATTTCCGGCGCTTTCTTCTTCGGCGCAGCGACAAGTGTGGCAGCCGCGCTCGACCGCATTGCCGAGCATCCAAAAGCCTATGTCGTGGATTTTTCGGCGGTACCGGTCATCGATTCAACCGCCGCTGCCACAATCGAGGGCTTTGCGCGCAAGACCCAGCGCCAAGGGGTGGCCATCTATATTGCCGGGGCTCGTTCGCCGGTCCGCCGCACCCTGCTCCTCCATGGCGTACGTCGCCCACTGGTGCGCTTCAAGGCAACGGTCAACGATGCGGTGAATGCTGCCCACGCGGCGATTGGCGGCTAGCAGACCGTCCTGATCCAGTATCGACGCGGCGCTTGCTCAATAATGCCGCAACGATGCGTCTATCGCCACGCCATCAAGCAGTTCCAAATTGCTTTGCGCAAGAGCCACGCACCTGCTTCATTCGGTTATGGGACATCCCCGTTTGTCTATACACAGGTAGGAGGCGATTTTTCCTTAGAGTTTTTACGTCAGATAGAAGATCCGAATTCTGACAAAAGGTAGCGTGATCGCTTACGATTGTTCCCTTTTTCAGGGTTCGTCGACAGATCGGCTTTCGGCGACATTCGGAGCAAACTAGTCTCATGTCGTTGTATGTGGCTCTATCTCTTGATCGAAGTTTCTCGACGTCGATGCCAAGCGCCTTCATTACACTTCCGAGTTCATCGGCGGCATGGGGACCTCGCCTTACGGCATTGCAGGAATTGTCCCGGCGTCAGACCACAGTCGGAGGCCAATCCATCGACTTCGTCTGGCGTTAACAGGTCGATTTCCCGGCGTGTTTGCACACTGTCGCGATACCCCTTCCAACGCGCCGTCATCAATTCAAGAACGTTAAGCAGTAACGAATGGCGTGACATGGTGCTCCTCCAGATGGGGGCATCCTGCACCACTCAACATCGGTCTTCTTTGTGCGAGAACAAAAGTCCTGCGGATTTTCACCTACCAGGCCCTGGGTTTTCACGAATGAATATGTCGTCGAGGACCCCTGACGAAGGGCGTCGACTTCCTCCTACGGGCGATAAGCTTCGGCGATATGGGGCTTGGTTTCCAGGCGGCCTGCTCCGATGAGCTCAAGACAGCAAGGAATCGCGCCGAAGATCGCCGCGAGGCCGAGGTCTATCGAGCGCGGCTTGCCAGGCAAATTGACAATCAAAGTCTTACCACGGACGCCGGCCGTTTGCCTCGACAGGATCGAGGTAGGTGTCTGGTCCAGACCAGACCGCCTCAGATGTTCGCCGAAACCGGGCAGCTCCTTCTCGATAACTTTGGACATCGCCTCACGCATCAAATCACCTGGCGATGGCCCGGTACCACCGGTGGTGAAGACGAGGTCGCAGCCGCGGATGTCTGCGAGTTCGACCAGTGCGGCGGCAACGCTGTGCACTCCATCGGATACCACGCGCCGCTCGATATCGAACTCAGAGACAACCGCAACGCGTATCCACTTTTCGATGCATGGCCCGCTGACGTCTTCATATTCGCCTCGGCTCGCTCGGTCGGACACGGTCAAGACGCCGATCTTGAAAACGCGCTGTTCTGGCGAACCCGCTCGGCCTTCTTCCGGTGCGCTACCATCCCAGGGCCTCGCAAACTGACGAATTGGCAGTTGTAGCAGATCGATGGCCCTTGCCGCGATATGATGAACTATCTCCGCAACGGTCTGCGGTTTTTGGTAAAAGCCCGGAACTGGAGGCATCACAATGGCCCCCATCTCAGTGACCGAGACCATGTTTTTGAGGTGGCCGAGGTGAAGCGGAGTCTCGCGAGCGAGAAGCACGAGCTTCCTTCGCTCCTTCAACTGCACGTCGGCTGCTCTGGTGAGAAGATTGTCGGTATTCCCGCAGGCGATGGCTGACAGCGTCCGCATGGAGCACGGAGCGACGATCATTCCGGAAACCGGAAACGAACCGCTGGCGATCTCAGCCCCGATGGCGTCAATCTCATAGTTGCAGTCGCTCATCTCCAGCAAACTGCTGACAGCCAGCGGCCCGACTTCGTGGTTTAGCGTCTGCCGAGCGGCGTTCGAAATGACGAGATGAGTCTCGATCGTCGGGCTCTGGCTCAAAAGCTCCAGGACGCGGACCGCCAAGACTGCACCCGATGCGCCGGAAACACCGATGACTACTCTGCTAAACGGTTCTATTGCTTGCCTCCAGACCGAGCTCTTCCCAGATTGCGCTTACTCGTTCGACGACTTCCGGGGTCATGGACAGTGCCTGTCCCCACGTGCGTTCGGTTTCGGGTTCTGTTTTCCACGTGGCGTCCAGGCCTAGCTTCCCGCCGAGCCCTGGCTTCGGCGACGCGAAATCCAAGTAGTCGATCGGAGTATTGCCGATCAGCGTCAAGTCACGGCTCGCATCGAAACGGGTGGAAACGGCCCAAATGACGTCCTTCCACGATCGTACGTCGATGTCGCGATCCACGACGATGATCAGCTTCGTGTAGGAAAACTGCGGTAGGAAAGACCACAAGCCCATCATGACGCGCTGAGCTTGACCCGGATAGTGCTTGTCAATCGAAACAACGATCGCACGGTAGGAACAAGCCTCCGGCGGAAGAAACAGATCGACGATTTCCGGAAACTGTCGCTTGACGATCGGGATGAACAGTTCCGTCATCGCCTCACCGAGAATAGAAGGCTCGTCGGGTGGCCTGCCAGTGTAGGTCGAAAGGTAGTAGGGACTGCTGCGCATCGTGACCGCCGACAGGGTCACCACTGGGAACGGTTCGACCGAGTTGTAGTAACCCGTGTGATCGCCAAATGGCCCCTCCATTTCAGTTTCGCTGCAGGAGACGGTCCCTTCCAGAACGATTTCCGCATTCGCGGGAACAGGGAGCGAAGAGGTGACTGCGCTTCCAACGTGCTGGCGGTGGCGGCGCAACATTCCGGAAAAATCCAGCTCGCTCATCCCCTGTGGCAACGGCATGACCGACGCGAGTATTGCAGCAGGGTCGGCTCCGATCGCGATCGCGACGGGCATGTCACGGCCCGTCGCCTGCCACATTCGATGGTGCTGCGCGCCCCGCGATGCGCCAGCCACCTGACGATCAGCCTGTCGCGCCCAAGCTTCTGCATGCGGTAGATGCCGACATTGACATCGCCGAAGTCCGGCGACGCGGTGATCACCATCGGCCAGGTAACGAGCGGCGCTGGTTCGCCAGGCCAGCACGTCTGTATCGGCAGCATGTCAAGGTTGATTTCGTTCCCCGTGAAGACCTGTTGCTGAGCGGCTGGTCGACTGACATGCTTGCTGCGCATGTTCAACGCGGCCGTTACGTGGGGTAGTTTCGAGAAGGCCTCTCTGAGTGATGCGGGCGGGCTGGGACTTCTTAATTCCGCCAGACCCGCGGCAAGGTCGCCTATTCCTCCTTCAGGGAGACCAAACCCCATTTCGATCCTTCGACGGGTCCCGAATAGGTTTGCAACGACAGGAATCTGGCTGCGTCTGCCATCTGCATGCAAAGGGTTTTCGAATACGAGCGCGGGTCCGCCGGCAGCCAGGACCCTTCGATGAATTTCGGTCATTTCATGGGCCAGCGAGACGGGCCGCGAAATGCGTCGGAGGTCGCCTTGTGTTTCCAGTTCCACGAGGAACGACTGCAGGCACGTGAAGCAACGGGTGGCTGGAAATGATGTCATGAATTCATCTGACGTCCAAAACCCTTTTCTTCTTTGCGCCAGCACAAACTCAGGGACATTCGACGCCCCTACCCTGAAATCTCACCGCACAGTCAGGTTCGCAATGAAGATTCTTTCCGCGCTCGAGTTTCCCATCATCGTCACTCCCTTGCCAATGATCCAGTTCGCAGTCCGAGCGATGCTCGCACGGATATTGGCCACTCATCCCAATTTGTTCGAACGTCTGGGGGAACACGGGGGAGCAAGGTTCTGCTTTTCGCCGACGGACGTGCCGCTCAGGTTCCTGGTGGAACCCGCCGCTCGATTGGTCACCGTCCTCAGGCGGCACTCGCCGTACAATGCCGATGCGACGATAGAGGCTTCCCTTGGAGATTTGCTGGGGCTGCTGAGCGGCAAATCCGATGGCGACGCGCTTTTCTTTTCCAGGGCGATCGCAATCACGGGCGACATGGAAGCCGTGCTGGCTCTTCGAAATGCGCTGGACGATGCTGAAATCGACCTTGTGAATGACGTCGTCGGCAAGGAAAGTCCCGTGAGACCGTTCGCACAGGCATTGCTTATGCATCTCATGCCTTCGAAAGGGAAACACGCATGGAACTGATCTGTCCTGCCGGGACGCCTGCGGCTTTTGGGAGGCACTGTCTGCGGGGGCAGACGCTGTGTATTGCGGTTTCCGTGACGAAACAAACGCCCGCAATTTCCCTGGATTGAATTTCAGTCGTGAGGAACTGTCACAGGCTGTCCGCATGGCGAAACCAAAAGGGGTGAAGACGTTTGTCGCTCTCAACACTTTCATGAGGGCCGGCAACGAACAACTTTGGCATCGGGCAGCGGACGACGCAGTGCGCCTTGGCGCTGACGCCTTGATCCTGGCGGACCTGGGTTTGATGGCCTACGTTGCTGAGCGGTATCCGGAGCAACGGCTTCACGTTTCCGTGCAGGCATGTGCGTCCAATGTCGACGCGATCGAGTTTCTCATCGAAGCGTTCGCCGCCAAACGGGTCGTGCTTCCCCGGATTCTGACCATAGCGGAAATCACGAAACTGGCGCGAAGGATCAAATGCGAGCTTGAGGTCTTCGCTTTCGGCGGGCTTTGCGTCATGGCCGAGGGCCGGTGCTCGCTTTCCTCCTATGTGACGGGCAAGTCCCCGAACATGAACGGGGTGTGCTCTCCAGCCAGTCACGTAAAATATCGGCAGGAGGCCGGTGCCATGGTTTCAGAGCTCGGCGACTATGTGATCAACCGTTTTGAGGCGGGACAGGCGGCCGGCTATCCGACGCTGTGCAAGGGGCGCTTCAAGATAGATGAAGATGATGCCTACGCATTCGAAGACCCCGTTTCTCTTGACGTGCTTGGCCACATCGACGCCCTCAGGGGAAGCGGGAGTGGTAGCGCTTAAAATAGAAGGGCGTCAACGCGGGAAAGGCCTACGTCGCTCAGGTCGTTTCCACGATGAAGAAGGCATTGACCGCGACAGCCGAGGACCGACCGAAGTTGCTGGAGGTTCTCGTGGGCCTCAGCGAAGGGCAGAAGACGACGTCCGGCGCTCTCGACAAGAAATGGAGATGATCATGCCCGCCAGCTCCAGGTTAACGCTTGGCCCAGTCTACTTCCTCTGGGAGGGAGCGAAATGGCGCGACTTCTATTTCAGGATCGTGGACGAAGCGCCCGTTGACCGCGTGGTCATCGGCGAGACGGTTTGTCTGAAGCGCATGCATTTCATGGAACCTTACGTCGCGGACGTAGTCGACCGCCTGACGTCATCGGGCAAGGAGGTCGTGCTTTCGAGTCTGGCGTCGGTCACCTTGGACAGGGAAGCGCAACTCGTCCGGAGCCTCTCGCAACAGGACGAGTACATCGTCGAGGCGAACGACCTTTCCGCACTTCATCTACTCGCGGGGAAAGGCACACACGATCGGGCCGCTAGTCAACGTCTACAACGGCGCGACCGCACGCTTGCTGGTCGACCGCGGCGCAAGTAGCATCTGTCTGCCGCCGGAACTGCCTTCAAAGTCGGTTTCCGATATCCTGTCCACCCTTCCCGACGCCGATTTTGAGATTTTCGCATTCGGCCGCATGCCGCTGGCGATTTCGGCTCGCTGCGCTCACGCGCGAGCGAAGGGTAACATAAAGGACAATTGCAAATTCGTTTGCGGAGACGAACTGGACGGACTTTCGCTCCGGACGCTCGCAGGCCAGTCCTTCCTCACCCTGAATGGGGTGCAAACCGTTTCGCACACCTGCCAAGCGTTGCTATCTGAAATTCCGGAATTGATCCACCAAGGCATTCGCGGCTTCCGGCTGTCGCCGCAGTACTGCGACATGGTAGCGGTGGCTCGGATCTATCGGAGCGTCACAGCGGGGATGACCGAACCGGAATACGCGCTCGAGCAACTATCCAAGGTCTATCCGGGAGTGCCGTTCTCAAACGGATTTCACCATCAGCGTGAGGGCGCAGCGTGGATTTCGAAACTTCGAAGCTCATCCTGACGTCCACCATAAAGCAGGCTCGGCACCGTTTCTACGACCGTGCTCCACCGCTGCACCTGGGCAAGGACTGATCGAGAGGGCGTCGAAGCTACCCCGCCAGAGGGGCTTCCATGAAGATGAGATGGTTGCGCAGTTCAGGAGGTGCTTCGTAGTAGGGCGCGATCTCCTGGAATCCGAGAGAGCGGTAAAGGCTTAGCGCCTCATCGTGGTTGCGGCCGGTATCCAGCCGCATGGTGGTGTAGCCCCGCTCAGCAGCCACGCGCACGATGTTCTCGGCAAGACGACGGCCCAGCCCTAAACCTCGGCCCTCAGGGCTGATGAACATGCGCTTCATCTCGCATGTGTGTTCGTCGATCCGCTGCATCATCACACAGCCGACCGCCTTTCCGTTCAGGCGGGCAACAAGGATCTCCCCATCTGGGGCCGAGTGGATCCTCGGCAGGCTGTCCAGGAGTGCGGCCCATTCTTCTGGGGTGTAGTAGCGGTCGACGAACCAAGCGTTCTCCCCATAGCGCGACCGGCACCAGTCGAGGAAGCCGTTGCACAAGGCTCGAATACCAGGGAAGTCGTCAGGTCTGGCTGGGCCGATCTCCGAGTTCTGTTCCACCTCTGCCTCCGAGTTCTGTTCCACCTCTGCGCCCCACTCACGAATTCTGCATCGGCAAAGCGGGTCCGAGTTCCAGGGACGCCGAAAAGGAGGCCGCGGTCGGGTCGAGCTCAGGCAATCGTTCGTTGGGAATTCGAAAGTTTTCCTGCCCAGGGCTGTCGAACTCCGTGGATTCTGCTCAAGCAGTAATCAACGGTAGTCGAAATAGGTCTTGCTGACAATCTGCCAGCGCCCTTCGGGGAAAGGGGCGTCCCACAGGCCGTTATGCTGCCATGGCGGCGGATGGGAGGCTTTAAGGCCTAAGCTTTGATAGGCTAATGAGGTTTTGTGCCGTTGCGGCGAGCAGGAAATCATCGCGTGCACCACATGGGCCGCGCAGTCTCAACCTGGCCAGGGCCGCACTCCAATGCCGCCGAGAGGCGATAGACATCGAATAGCTTTGTCGGTTTGCGGCATTTGACATGCCATCTACGGAGCGAGTTCGCATCGCCCCGACAAAACATGCGAGCTCCCGCGATCGGGAGCCCGCCTTGCGACGGTGGATCAGATGCCGACCGGAGCCACAACCGACGTCATAAGGTCATCGTTCCAATCTCCGGTCACGGTGAAATGAGCGGCCGCGCTGAGTTCGAAGGCTTCGATCAGATTGTGGTTCACATAGGCGTAGATGCCCGGCTGCTCGAAGGTGTAGAACGCTGCACCTGCAGTTCCTCCTGGAATGAACCATGTCTCCTGATCGACATCAGGCGCGTTGTGGAACTTGCCTGTCGCCCAGACGAAATTGCCGTGACCACCGATTAGATGAGGGCGGGTGTCGTGTTCGCCTGCGAGTGGACGATGAGCACCTTCTCCCCCACTGCGGCCTTCAGCGCGTTGTCGCCAGTCAGCGCACCGACCGCGCCGTTGAAGACAATGTGGCTGGGCGTCAATGTGCGCATGACTTCCAGGACGTCCGGGTAGGCGTCGCCAGCGGTCTCGTACTTCTTGAACTTTCCGTCCGTATCCTTTGGTACGTAGAAATCCTGCTCACCGACATAGTACACGCGGTCATAGGCGAGTTCGTTTCCATGCCCGTCCTTCAGCCCATCGCGCGGCAGCACCATGATTGCGCCGTTCATGCCCGACGTCACATGCCAAGGCACCATTCCTGGAGGTGCGCAGTGATAGACGAACACGCCCGCCTTGGTAGCCCTGAACCGCAGAACCGTCTTTTCTCCCGGATTGACGACGGTCAGAGCACCGCCTCCGAGAGCGCCCGTCGCGGCGTGGAAGTCGATGTTATGCTGAAGCTGGTTTGTATCTAGGTTGATCAGGGTCAGCTCGACATAGTCATCCTGGTGGACGACCATCATCGGACCTGGGACCGAGCCGTCGAAGGTCATTGCGTTGATCTCGGTGCCAGCGTCGTCAAGAACCATCTTCTGTTCCTTGATCGTCAGCGTAAACTCGACGACCTTCGGTCCGCCGACCGCCTTCTGAGTATGCTCGTGCACGAAGGGCGGCTTCACAAGCGTGACCTTTGTGCGCGGAAGAGCCGAAAGATCCGCGGGCGTCATCTTCGCTGGCGCAGCGTGTTCTTCCGCGTGCGCGGCCGTCGTGGAAACGAGGCGGAGCGACGGCTCCGGCAAATGCGGCTCCGGCCAAAATCGAGCGTCTTGTCATCTGAAACTGGCTGTTCATCGGTCTTCTCCTGAAAGAGAGCGGAGATGTTTCGCTCTGTCGGGAGTGTTGTACGTCCGGTTCTGCATGCGTTCTTTGATGTGAAACAAATGAAACTCGGGTTTCATGAGAAGATGTGCAGATGATGCTTGTGTTCGCGCAAAGAGAAGACGGCCAGCAAGCGATAAGGTCCCGGCATAGTGCAACGAGGATGCCGCAATGTCTGTCACCGAAACCACCCCACCGAGGACGCACGGAATTCCACGAGGCCTGTCACGCACGGGGCCGGTCCTCTTTTCATACGGTTTCCGGCCATTCTTTCTGGGAGGAGCCGCATGGGCCGTCGTCGCGATGGCGTTGTGGATCGTAACAGTCACAGGATTCGTAGATATCGGCGGAAGCTATGGAGCTCATTCCTGGCACGCCCACGAAATGATATTTGGGTTCTCCTCGGCCATTCTTGCAGGATTTCTGCTTACTGCTGTCCCCAACTGGACGGGCCGCCTACCTGTATCCGGCTGGCCGCTGGCTATGCTGTTCCATCTTTGGCTTTGCGGTCGCATCGCTCTTGGCACCGGACCTCGTAGATCCGTGGCTCATGGTTTTCATCGACAGCCTTTTTCTGCCGACACTTCTATTCATCTGCGTCCGCGAAGTCATCGCTGGAAAGAAGTGGAGAGACTTGAAGGTCGTTGGCGGGCTTGTCGCGTTGTCGCTGGCGAACTTTTACTTCCACTACGAGGTCATGGCCGACGGCCACGCAGACCTGGGCGTCCGTCTGGCGATATCGGCCTATGTGGTGCTCGTGACGGTAGTCGGCGGGCGAATGATCCCAAGCTTCACGCACAACTGGCTCAATCGCATCAGGCGCACTGACTTCCCTGTCTCGTATAATCGTTTTGACACCGCGGCGATCCTTGTCGGCATTGTAGCCTTGACCCAGTGGGTTTTTGCGCCTTATGAAATCTGGACTGCGTTGTCGGCCTTCATGGCGACCGGAATGCACCTGGCGCGAACTGTACGCTGGAGGGGTTGGACGACGAAGCCCGAGATGCTCGTCGCCGTGCTACACGTCGGATATCTGTTCGTACCGATCGGTTTTGCTAGCCTAGGTTTCGCAGCGCTCGGAGCGTTCGATCAGATCGCCGCACTGCATGTATTGAACGTGGGCACCGTGGCGGGAATGATGCTGGCCGTGATGACACGCGACGCGGGGTCATACAGGGGCGTGCCTTGACGTCGAGCCGGATGACGAACATGTCTTACGTATTCATCTTCGCGTGCGCCATCGTTCGCCCTATGACGGGCGTCTTCGAAGACGGTGCGATGGCGGTTTACGCGGCTTCGGCGGTTTGCTGGGTCGGTGCGTTTACGTTGTACCTGATGGAATATGGTCCGATGTTGGTAAGCGCGCCGGAAGACCTCGGGCACGCAGCCGTAGCGGGCACATTGGACACAGCGCGCCATGAGCACATATCGCCGCACACTTGCCTACGAGCGGTACATGGGATGTGAACTTTCCCATGCATTGAGGAGCGGCCGACCGGGTGCAATCAACTGAAAGCGGCCAGTCGTGCAACAAACCAAAAGGCCGAAATCGTACCGATGAGATAAGCCGCTGCAGAACCGCATGCGTCCAACGTGAAGGGAAAGAAACGGCCTGACTACAGCCAGGGCCACGAGCATTGCTGCGACGAAGGCCAATTGCCCGGCTTCCACTCCGAGATTGAAGGTGAAGAGCGCCAGCGGCACGTCCTTCTGGGGAAGGCCAATCTCATGAAGCGCACCTGCAAAGCCCAACCCATGCAAGAGGCCAAACACGAAGCTGATAATCCAGGGATATCGGCTTGAAAGATCGGCCCTGCCGCGTCCGCCACGGATAATCTCGGCAGCGACGAACATGATGCTCAATGCGATCAGCGCTTCCACGGGCGGCTGTGGAACGGAGACGATGTCGAGCGAGGCGATTGCGAGCGTTATCGAATGCGCCACCGTGAACGAGGTGATGGTCAAGAGCAGCATGCGGGGATTGCGGATCAGGAGCAGCAGAGCAAGGACGAAAAGCAGGTGATCGATTCCTTGCAGGATATGCTGGACGCCAAGGAAGAAATAGGTTTGGGCGGTGCTCCAGGCCGTCGGGTTCATGGCAATGACCAGATCGGGATCGGAGGGTGAGAGGCGGCTGGTCTGCGACGTCCCGTCAAGGTTGGTTATCTTCGCAAGCGCATCGGTATAGGTCGACGACAGACCGTCGATGGTGACCACCTGCCCGGCCATCCCGCCTTCACAGTCTGCCTGCCAGCGGCTGACATAGGCTGAGTCGATATAGCCGCCGACTGGCTCTGTCACATGTTGGCAGGTGGCTGGCAGCCGCACGGAGAGCGCCATTTTGTATTCGCCGCGCGGGCACCTTCCAGGTGATCGCATACTGGTTCGGTGCGATCTCACTGATGTCGAGAAAGGCCGGGCGCAACTCTGTGTGCGATGGCTGCGGGCGCTCCCAGAAGCAAACATACAAGAACTCGGGCCAGAAAGCGGATCATTGGACGCCTGAAGTCTCTTTGGGTGCAGGCCGGTCTTCCGGCCAGACAACCTTGATTTCGTAGCGCTTCTTCATCTCCACATAGCGCCTGTCGGCGATATCCCTGCGCCGCGCACTTTCCCAATCCGACCTGACCGCTGCTTTGACGTCGTCCAACGACGGCGCGCGGGGCGCGACTTTATCCTCGACGAACATCAGGTGGACACCATAGGCCGAACGCACAGGCCCGAACCATTGCCCAATCGGAGCGGACGCCAGTTCCTTGGCAACCTCCCCTGTCGAAGATGGCGGCGATCATGTCGGCATTGGTAAGGTCCGCGCGCCGGCAGGGAGGGTCGGCTCTGCCCATGGCAGAGATATCTGCCGCGGGGTCAGTCCTGAGGCTGGCGAGGGCCTGTGTCGCCGCCATTTCGCCCTTGTCGCCGGGCACATCGCTCTTGAACAAAACCTGCCGGAACGCCAGTTGTGCCGGGATGCGATACTTGTCCGCGTGCGCCGTTAGATAGGCATCGAGTTCACCAGGCTTCGGCGTCAGGTCCTCGGTGCTTGGCTCGAGCAGGAACTCCATCTTCTGTTGCATGCGCCGTCGAATGACCGTGTCGTCGTGGTCGAGGCGCATGTCCGTTCCCTCTCGATAGAACACTTCTTCCTTGACATAGGCATCGATAAGACCTTGCAGCTCGGCTTCGGTGGGCGGGCGCTGCCAGGTCCGGGAAAAAGTCCCTAACATCTGGGTGAACTGGCCTTTGCCGACTTCGATAACGCGCGCCCGCGTCTGGCGGCAACTTGTCCACCTCGGAATAAAGGCCGAAGACGGCGACGCCCAGCACCAGGAACTGCACCAGCGGCTCGGTCGCTATTTTGCGAAACGTGCTCATGTAACCGCCGCCCCACAAGGCGAGCGCGGATGATCTCCACGTTTCATGAAGGGTTGTACCAGATCGGCGACGTGAAGGCGCGCTCCTGCAGCGTCATCGTCGTGCCGGGCAGAGGCTTGACCCCGAAGCGATAGGCGTCGTAGGCGGTCCACCGCGGTGTCGGTATCTCGATCACCCGGCCGTAATAGAAAGCCCGCTGGGCGGGGTCGAAATCCGGGTCCTTCCAGACGGCGATGAGTTCCGGGTCACCGGTGGAGTTCGTCCATGTCGTGTCGCCAGGTCCACCGTATCGCCGACGGAAGGCAGCTTGCCGTCCGCGCCGGCTTTCCGGTCATCTGACCATGCGACGTCGTAGACCTTTTCCTGCGCGTTGCCGTCCTTATCCAGCCATCCCTTGACGATCTGGTAGCGGTCGAGGTTCGCGCCGATCGGGTCTTTCAGAGCGGCAACCAGGAATGTCGGGACCTTGCCTTCGGGGGCAGCGGCGAGGTCGCCGCCCATTGGCACGCCTTTCGCGTAGCCGACATCCGCAGGCAAACGGTTCAGCGCGTCACCGGTCTCGAATTCCCAACCGCCGAAGAAGCGAACAACTATTCGAGGCCCGGTCGTCGCATAGGTTTCTTTTCGCTGCATCGCATCCCAGATCGACGCGGGTATTTTCCTGCGCCCAGACAGCCACGTACCCCGCAGCCGAGACCTCCCAGTCCATGATTTTGACGCCCGTCTGCTTGTTATCGATAAAGGCGGCCGTCATGCGATGCGGGCTTGGTTCCTGCGGTGTTGTTTTGCCGAAGAAGTTGTCCTCCTCCATCGCGGTCAGGCCCTGTATGGGCGTCGCTGCTGTTGATCAGCCCGAACTTGTAGGGATTGGTGCCGAACTGTTTTTCGAGCTTCAGGCCGTTTTTGTAAGCCGAACGCACATATTCGAACTCGAGCATCTCCTTCTGTCTTGGGAACGCTGCCGTCCAGATTACCCTTGTCCCAGGTTTCGAAATCCATGCGAACTCGTCGTTTGGGGACAGGAACGGGTGGGATTCCTCCAGCGCCCTTCGTTTGTGCGGCTTCGTAGAGGCGTTCCCATTTTGCACGAGTTTGCACGTAGTCTGCGTCGATCTTCTTGCTGAACTCCTCGACGATGGGAAACATCGTGCCGTTGCTGAGATTGCCGTTGTGTGCGATCATGAGCACGCGGCCTCCGGTCTTCTGCTCGTAGGCCGCCATCCATTTCCAGAGATCGACGGGGTTGTCGCTGCCGAACGGCGGATAGACGGTGAAGGGTTCTGACCTGGCTCGCCTTGTCTGCATTGTCGGAAGATGACATTGCGATGGAGGTTGTTTCCGCCTGTGTTCGAGGTCCATTCATAGCCGATGAAAGCAGTGAAGCGGTTGGGGTCATTATACTCCTCGGCGGCGGCGATCGTTTCCTGCCACGCGCCTCGATAGGCGTCCGTTCCCGGAAAATACATGAGGTCTTTCGGGAACGTTCCATGGGAGAACGCGACGATGATTTCAATAGCGGCGTTCGCGCCGTTACTGGACTGCATCATGTCATACCATTTGCGGCCAGTCGGGTCGGCGAGCAATGAGGGCTTGCCAGCATACAGATCGGGAAAGAAGCCCATATTGTCGGAATGATCCGCGACCACCAGAAAGTCGAGAGGGCGGGAAAGCTTTGCGGGCTGGCCCGACGAGGCGGTGATCTGTTCGCCTCTGGCGAAACGGTAGGCGTCCCGAGGGCCTATCCGCGCACCCGAACGCTCCAGCATCCATCGAAAACGAAGTATGCAGATGCGTGTCTCCGAAGAACGGACGCGTCGGGAAGTTCCGGTCAGCGTAGGGAGAGTAGGGTCGCTGTTTGGCAAAAACCCTCGCGGCCTTTTCTTTATCGATGTCGCCAATGTCGGTGTGAACAGCCTCCTGGGACCATGCGGGTCGGCCGAGACACGTGACCAGAAGGCTGATGACAAGCGCGCTTCCACAAGCGCCATGTTTCCTGCGACCGCTGCTCAAGTCCTGCATTGTGTTCCTCCTCAAGGAAATACAGTTTCAGCTTTCAAGTCTGTCGTGCAATCTGCGCTCCACATCGGTGCCTGCCAAGTATTACCTTATCTAAGCGTTGATTGATTGCCCTTATTCCCGCGCCATGAACAAAAATAACAACGATCAAAAGCAGCGTCCTGAGAACAACTTCCACTACGGGTCCCGGAGTCGAAAGTTCATCCATGAAGTCGTCCCCATGTTTGCCGCAGCGACCAGGACGGGTGCTACACGCTATGTTCTGGTGACTGATCCTCGATAGCCTTGCCAAGCCAATCCAATTCAAGCGAGTAGCAGAACAACCCGAACAGCACCCCGGCCACGTAAAGAAGCTTAACGACCGCCTGGCCGAGCGGCGGAAAAACGTCCAGTCCCGGCAGATGCCGGAAGAAGATTACCGAGAAGAGCGCCGGGCGACGAAGACGCTGTGGAACGGAGGCGTGACGGGCACCCATTTGAGCCGCGTCCAGTAGAAGCAGTGCAATAGCGCAGCACTTGCTACGATGGCGAGCTGCTGGGAGAAGTCCAGTTTCTGTCGCTCCCCAAGGTGGGTCACTAGGCTGTCGAAAATCGGAAACACCATCCAGAACAGGATGAAGGCCGCAGCCGTCTGGGCAGCGAGAAGGACTGCGTAGACCCATGGTGCCGACAACCCCTGATCCCGACTTCAAGTTCGCGTCTCCCAACGTGCTGCCGATCTGCGATCTGCTTGATATGGCTGTAACACCGTTTCGACATCCAAGTCGGTATGGATCGAAACGCTTTGGTCCATACCGCTAGTCGTCATTGTGCTATTGCGAGGCACCACTCTTCAGAACTCCAACGAGTACCTTCCCGTCCGTGAAATACGGATCGCCACCACCATTGCGACCGACCTTGGTTGCGCTGATACCCGCGCGCTCATAGGTCATTGAAACCTGTCCGGCCTTCTGAAGGTCGCCGATGACAAGATCGCGGTCGGCATCGAGGTCCGGACCGATGTGATGGGTGATTTCGCCCGTATCATGGCTGACGCCGACGCCACGGTCGAAACTCGCCGAACCCAGCCAGAGCGATCGACCGTCGGCTCCGAAAGCGTTCGTCATCCAGAAGCGAACATGGTGTCTCTCGTCCGCGCTTCTGCCAACGGACTTCTCGAAGGCGACATCTTGCTTGCGACCCTCGAACACCACGCGCTGACCGGGGCGTCCAGGTCCGGACGGTCGAGCACGACGCTCAATCCGATCTCGACCGAGGAGCGCAACGTGATCTGATCGGCCGGATCCCAGTCGGCTGCTGCAAAGGCTCGGACGAGCTGCTCCCTTTGTTCCGACCAGACCGACGTTGATGGGATCGCCCGGAATGTCCTGTTCCGTCGTCGTGACCATCCTGCTGAATCCTGCCAGTCGGCGACTATCATGGAAAATCCAGAGTTCGGGAATGAGAAAGTAGCAGACCGACAAATACGTGACGACGATGGCGATGGCTAAGCCCGCCGCAATCTGCATTCTGCTTCGATGGATCCCGGTCACTGGCATCGGCTCGGCGAAGCCCCACAATTAGCGGTGCGGAGGGCGACTATCGACATGGATGCTCATAAGACCGACCACACCCAAACGGGCCGCCATTCGAGTATTGAAACTGACAGAAGCGCCACCATATTCCGCTGCCAGTGGACTAACAAGTGAGGCTAGCTCTCTCAGCTTATGCCGTCATGCGGTCCCTGCCATGGCGCAACGGGACGCGACCGGGCGTGTGATCTTAATCGAGCCGCCACGAGACCGAACGAGGCGAGCTGCCCGCCCATTCCATAGTGGACCTGCCTCCCGCCTGAGACAGGCGGCGGATGGCGTCGTACAGTGGCGTGCCGCCCCAGCCTCCGGTCAGTCGACCATCATATCCGGCGACCATGGCGGCTCGTATACCAGGCGCACCTCAACGGACTTCGATGCGGACGTCTCGAGTCGCACTCCCTGACGGCGTCGACAAGGTACTCTGCCGCCGGACAACCTTTGGTCGTGGTCGTCATGTCAATGACCATGGTGCTGTCTTCACGGGCCACTATATTGTAGATGAGGCCGATATCGACGACGCTGCGCCCGATTTCGGGATCGATGACGATCCGGAGTGCATCCCGGACCATGTTCTCAACTGCGTCTCCGGCCCTCACCGTCATCGAGCCGCCCCTGCCCGGATCATCATCCGGAATGTGCTGCCCTCATCATCGAAGTTTCCGGCCCACTGGTGACCACGTTTCGTGAGTTCCGGGTAGAGGAAGAGCGGTTCGCGTGCCAGAAGGGCGAACAGAACCTGACCCTCGGCCATCTGTTCGATCTCGCCGAGGATCCGAACCATAGGCTCGGGTGGCGGGAGGTCTGTGAGATCGAGCTCGACGGTCGGATCAGCCCATACTTCAGGTGAAATCGCCCCCTCCGAGACAACGACCGCCTCCTGTTTCGGGGTGAACCTCACTTCGAAATCACCACCGTCGATCTCGAGGACTTCGTGGTCGAACCCCTGCCCGGCCATCACCGCGAAAAGCGGTTGCGGGCGAAAGGTTGCAGAACAGCTTCAATCCCTCGCCTGGTGCCAGACCACGCACTGCGGACATGATGGCTTGGAACGGTTCACCACCGTCACGCAGGATTGGCCGGACGTCGAGTTCTGCGAATTGTGTCATTGCTGGTCTCCTCGTTGAAATGTTGGAATAATGAGATGGGGCCTGACCGCCCCGGCAGGCAGCCGTAGCGCCGGATTGGCGCACGCAAGCCGACGAGCCTGGACGTACTCGAAGACGAGTCCAACAATCGCCAGCATCTGATAAGCGCAGGCCACCCTGAACAGGCTTGCAAGACCGAGGGCGAGGCAAACAGCGCCCGCTGCCACCTGCGACGAAATACATCCAGAACCAGGTGGGCGCCCTGACCTCGTTCACAAGATCCTGAACGCGGAACTGGCCGCTTTCCCATGACGGGACCGTAGCATTCCAGCCACGTCAGGAACGGCACGATCTTGTAGAGCTGGCCGAGACCGAGTCCCGACAGCCAGCCGAAAACCAGGAGGTGAAAGGCTGAGGCGACCAACCGGGCAGGTTCGCTGAAAAGGAATGCGACGACCAAAACTGCAACGCCTGCAAGAAGAAATCCCAACGCGACGCTGCTCGCGGTGGTGTTGAGTTCCAAGACTTTCCGCCGCCTTGCCCGGTAGATCAACGCGACATCACGGATGTAGACCGCCACCACTGTCAGGGTCAGCGCAATAGCCACCGCAAGGACGTAGCCGAATACCAGGGAAGCCATGAGGTTCAGGACCAACGCGCTCACCAGGAGCAGACATGCCGTCATGCCGAGCCACAGCACAGGTCTACCTGCTGCAGGGCCGCCTTCGGGAGCAAGCATGAACATCGTGAAAAGGCGGTAGCTCACGCCGATCGCGGTCAACGTCATCCAGCCGAACAGGCCGAAGCCAGCATGGAATGGCACTCCGATCGCCAGAAGGTCGCCGAAGATTGGAGGAATCATGAGACCCCGAAAGGGTCGTTGCGAATGCCGAACCCAGCACGACAGTCAGTGCCAGCGAACCCAGGCCCAGGACAACAAGTCTGCCCGGCACGTTCAGGGGACGCGCCGAAGCGAACGTAGCCAGAAAAGACACGATCAACACACCGAAGCCGATCGCAAGCAGCAAGGCTCCGCAGGGGAGCACCGTGGGATCGACGGCTATCCGGCCTCCCAATCCAAGGAAGCCGGATAGCAGGCAGGACAGTCCAGCCAAAATTGCTGCCAACGAAGGAGCCGCGACCCAGGGCGCCCGCAGCGGCTTCGCCACGAGGACCGGCACGAACTGCAGCAGCAGCGCTGCAGAATAAAAGGCCAAGCCAACCGATCACCAGCAAGTGGACGACGACGAGTGTGTCCGGGTCTTCGACGGAGGCGGCGGGATAGCCAAATCCCGCGGCCATTAGAACAACCGCGGACAGGAGCGATGTCAGCGCCGCGGCGAAGTAGGACATCGTCCAACGTGAAATTGCCGCCCCGATCATGACACCGCTCCCGTTCGTTCAATAGGGTCAGTTGCCGCAGCCGCCGCCGCAACATGAACTGTCAAGCCGCTTGATTTCGACGCGCCAGACCTCAGGACCGGATTCCAGATAGGCCCAGTCGAAATCGTCAGGATACCGGGATTGAATCTGCATATGGAGCGGTCTCGGATCGTGATCGCTGGTCACGTGCATGGCTTTCCCCGGCTCCAGCGTCTTCAGGACACCGAAGATTGCACTGTGCCGATACTGCGGAGAAATCGTGCGGACGTCGATGAGAGGTGGGGCTTGCAAGTCGGTCATGTCGGTTTTCCGTGTTCGAGTTGGTTCGAGGGCAATCGGTCGAGAACCCTGGAAAAAGGATATGCCGCTGGCCCACAGCCAACTTTGTTCCTCAGCAAACATCCTGTCATGTTTTTCAAAGCGATGACTTGCGATGGATCAAAGACAGGCTGCCGCAGCGCGACTATCGCTTGAAGAACGAAATATCGACAGGATGGAGCATCAGATGACCAGGACATTGATCGAAAAGTACGGCGAAGCTCGGCTCCCACGCTACACGAGCTATCCGACAGCGCCCGTCTTCTCCCCCGAGATCGGCCCGGCTCATTGTGCGAAATGGATAAGCGCAGTGCCGTCCGGTGAGAGCACGTCCCTCTACCTGCATATCCCCTTCTGTCGCTCGATGTGCTGGTATTGCGGCTGTCACACCACGATCACCGAACGCGATCAGCCGATACTGACTACCTCGACGTGCTCCAGAGAGAGATAGCACTGGTCGGGGAAGCACGACGAGATCGGCTCAATGTTGGCGAGATACATTTCGGCGGCGGCACACCGACCATCGTGAAGCCCGAGGAGTTCATCGCGCTGATGGGAGTCCTTCGCTCAAACTTCGCCGTTGGCCCCGCCACGCGTCTCCGTGGAGATCGATCCGAGGACCTTGTCAGACGAAATGGCGAGTGTTTTGGGTCAGACGGGCGTCACCCGCGCAAGCCTCGGCGTTCAGAGCTTCGATCCGGTCGTTCAAAAGGCGATCAACCGGGTACAGTCCGAGGAAACGACCGCCGGGACAGTCGACAGGCTGAGGGCGAATGGCATCAAGGCGATCAATTTCGATCTCATCTACGGTCTGCCATTCCAAGACGTCCGATCATGTGTTGATACCGTGGAGCGGGCCATCAAGATGCGACCCGACCGCTTCGCCGTATTCGGATACGCGCACGTCCCCAACTTCAAGAAGCATCAAAGGCTCATCGACGAGAATGCTCTCGCAGGCGCGCACGAACGGAACCAGCAGGCAGAAGCAATCGCGGAGGCCCTTGTGAGTGCTGGCTACAAGCGCATCGGATTGGATCATTTTGCACTCCCGGAAGACGATCTGGCCATGGCGTCGGATAACGGTCGCCTCCACAGGAACTTCCAAGGTTATACGACGGACGAATGCCGGACCCTGATCGGCTTTGGTGCATCCTCGATCGGGCGTTTCGCCGAGGGCTACGTCCAGAACGAGGTGCCGCTCGGTCTCTACGCCCGGCGCATTGCGGATGGCGGACTGGCCACGACGAAGGGATATGCCCTCACGTCCGAGGATCGGCTCCGCGCCGATGTGATCGAGCGATTGATGTGCGATTTCGGTGTCGACCTGAATGACATTGCTGCATCCCACGGTTTCGATCCAGCGCTCCTGTGGGGCGGGAACACCAAGCTCCGGGAACTGATTGACGACGGGGTGGCGACACTGGACGCCGGACATCTGCGCGTAAGTGACCGCAACCGATTCATGATCCGCGCCGTGGCATCGGCTTTCGACGCCTATTTCGGAAACGCAGGCCGAGGTTTCAGCAAGGCGGCGTAGGGATAGCGCACGATCTTCGGGCACGCGCAATTTGATTTGTAGACAGCCACGCGGCAGTGGAGACGGAACACTTCGCTACCTCAACAGAACAACCCAAAATTTGGACCAATTGAACCAGATACTGGATTGATGAGGGCGTGGCAAAATTCGTGCGACCAAGATTGGTGGCAATTCCTATCCAATCATGCGAAGACCCGGCAAGCCGCCACTTGCCGGGTCTTCGTCGTGCCGGACTTTCCTCTAGCCCGTAAGGCCGCGATAGATCGACGGCAACGCGCTGGGGAGCTTGGAGACGTTCCCAACCAGAGCAAATCCGTTCCGTCCGAACATGCCGGGCAGGTAACTCCTGGCGTCCTTGTCGACGGTGACCGCGAACACGTTGACCCCTGCTTTCCGAGCGTCACTGACCGCATGCCTGCTGTCTTCCAACGCGAACCGACCTTCGTAGTGGTCGACGTCGTTCGGCTTGCCGTCCGTGAGAATAAGCAGGAGACGCTTGCGGTTGGGCTGCATGGCAAGCGCCTGGGTGGAATGACGTATCGCTGCGCCGAGCCGCGTGTAGTAACCGGGTTTGAGGCCTGCAATGCGGCTTTCCACTAGCTCGTTCATGGGCTCGCCGAAGTTCTTGACGGTCTCGATACGCACCCACGAGCGGCGGCGGGAGGTGAACGTCAGGATGGAGTGATTGGTGCCGCAGGCAGAGAGACCGTGCGAAAGGACAAGCAGTGCTTCTTTCTCGACGTCCAGCACCCGGCGGTTGTCGAGCCAAGCGTCCGTAGAAAGCGAAACATCCACCAGGATCGTCACCGCAAGATCATTCGCCTGGGGACGGCTAAGTAGATGAATCCTGTCGCTTCCCTCCCCGCCTGCTGCCAGATCGGCACGCATCCGCACAACGGCATCGAGATCGAGGTCATTGCCGTCTAGTTGAGACCTCAGGATTTCACGGCCGGGACGGAGGGCTTCGAACTGCCGTCGCACCTTTCTAACGAGACTGCGGGTATGTTCCGTCTGCCAATCCCCGGCAGAAGCCGCCATGGCATCGGTGGCAAACACGCTGCAATAGTCCGGCATGTAGCAGCCCTTGCGATAGTTCCACTCCGGATATGTCAGTGCGGCGGTGATCGACGCCGGGTCCACCGCTTCTGGCGGCAGGTCCCAGATCGAAACGGAACTTGGCCGAAGGCCGCTCCTTCTTCTGCCCCAGCTTCACTTCGTCGAGGTCGTTAGCTGCTTTTTCGTCAGGATCCTGCTGGTCGTCGGTGGGACGATCGACGTTGACCATGTCCGCCATGGCGAGGATTTTCTCAGATCGGTTCAGTACGAAGGAACTTCGATCGCTCCGCCCGGCGTCCTCCTCATCGCGTTCGCCCCTGAAACGCTTCATCGTTCCGGTTGCCGGGTGGGCGTCGCCCCTTGGCTCCTCGTCCTTCGACGAGGACGGAGTTTCGCGCCCGACTTCGAACTCCGGCCAGAGCGGCACGGCCATCATCGGCTGATAGCCGGGTGGCGCGACAGCGGGGAATATGGCCTTGAGACCGCAGTCGGCCCGACCAGCTCCCTCGGAGAGAAGGCCAAGGATCTGGTTCTCCACCAGACGCTCGACCGGAGGCAGAATGCCGCGGGTACGAGACGCAAGCGTCGCCTTGCAGAGTTTGCCGTAGCGGTCTCGAAGACCGGGAAAAAGGTGAAGGACTTTCCTGACGGTCTTTCTGGCCGCTTCTATGCTTTCGACGTCACGGCGAAGCGGATCATGGTGACGGGGATTTCCCAACGGCATCACCGCCATCATGACCGAAAGCCAGATGTAGAGATCGTGGTTCAGGGCCCGATCGGGAAAGATATCGACGATAGGCGGGAGCATGACCGCACCCAGGTCCCGGCTGGCTCTTGCGACCCTTTCCTGACCAAGGCCAACCAATTGCCTGAGGCGAAGGCGGTGGGAAGACGTGCGGGCGTGGGCCGGGGATACCTGGACGGAGGATCCGCCACCGAAGCCTCGGAAGCACGATCCGAGTATCGGTTTGAGTTCTTCGAACGTGACAGCGTGCTCGCGATGACGCGGCGTGCTCGCTGTCGTTCCGACCAAGCGGTGCCAGGCCTTGCCGACAGTCTCCTCCAGTTCCAGGAAATCCAGCACAACAACCTCACGCAATCACGGCTTTTGCGACTTCGATCAGGGCAGTCCTGACGTCGGGATCGTCCGTCAACGGTCGATCACCGCGGCAAGGACCGCCTCCCGTGCAGGCATACCGCTGTCGATCAGTGCCGCGCAGTAGACGAGCAGCCGCGTGGATACTTCCTCTTCGACGTCGTGCCCCTTCAGGGCTCTGAGCCTATGCGCAAGATCCACAAGCGGTGCCACCCGCGCCTCGTCCAGACCGCTTTCCGTTGCGACGATGACAATCTCCTGATCGCGTGGCAGGAAGCCGAATTCGATGGCCACGAACCGCTGCTTGGTGGATGGCTTGAGAGCCTTTAGGATGTTCTGGTAGCCAGGGTTGTAGGAGACGACGAGCATGAATGCCGGAGGAGCGACCAGCGTCTCCCCGTCCGTTCAAGGGGAAGGATCCGTCTGTCGTCGGTGAGCGGATGAAGCACCACGGCGACGTCCTTGCGGGCCTCAACGATCTCGTCGAGATAGCAGACGCCGCCCTCGCGTACAGACCGGGTGAGCGGGCCGTCCACCCATACGGTATCGCCGCCCTTCAACAGATACCGCCCCGTCAGGTCGGCGGCCGCAAGGTCGTCGTGGCATGAGACGGTGGAGAGCGGCAGCCCAAGACTTGCTGCCATGTGATTGACGAAACGGGTCTTCCCGCATCCGGTCGGCCCCTTGAGAAGAAGTGGAAGCTGGCGGGTCCATGCCATTTCGGAACAAACGGCACTCGTTGCCATTGGGCATGTAGGTTGGAATGGAAATTTCGGCACGGTTCCTGGCGGTGGAAAGCATGTTCATCGACGTCTTCCTCGAAGTTCAGGGATGAGGCTGCTCCGGCACCGACCGGAGCAGCAATCTTCTACTCGGCGGCCTGGGCCACCACGGACGGGTTCCGGACTGATGCCCGGCCGGGCACGAAGAGGGCCCAGAGGAACATCAGAGCCGCGATCAGAACGAAGATGCCCGAGCCAAGCCTGATCCAGTAGAACAGTGCCAGTTGGTCCTGAACGTCCATGTAGGCGTCGCCCAGCACGCGCTGATAGTAGACCTGCACGGCTCCGGCGAACGTCAGCGCGAAGGTCATGACCGACATGGCCGTGCACATGATCCAGAAGCTCGCGATGGAAAGCTTCTGATTGTATGGAGCCCGACCCAGCAGCTCGGGAACCGCGTAGGCCATCAGGGCGAGGTTTAACATCACATAGGCTCCGAAAAGGCTAGGTGCCCATGTGCGGCGGTCAACTGGGTGCCGTGGGTGAAGTAATTGACCGACGACAGGGTATGCAAGAAGCCCCAGACGCCTGCTCCGAAGAACGCCATCACTGAGCATCCCTTCGACCACAGCAGTGCGGCGCAGGTTCGGATGGTTGCGTCCGGCCCTCTTCGACATGACGAAGGTGAACGCAACCATGGTGGCGAACGGCGCGACTTCAAGCGTCGAGAAGATCGGAACCGATCCACTGCCAGTAGCCCGGAGCACCGATCCAGTAGAAGTGATGCCCCGTCCCGAGAATGCCCGAAAACAATGCCAAGCCGACGATGACGTAGAGCCATTTCTCCACGACCTCGCGATCGATACCGTTGAGCTTGATCATGAGGAAGGCAAGAACCGATGCCATGATCAGTTCCCAGACACCTTCGACCCAGAGATGGACGACGTACCACCAGTACATCTTGTCGAGCGCGAGGTTCGCCGGATTGTAAAAGGCGAACAGGAAGAAGATCGCCACGCCCCAAAGGCCGAAGACGAGGATGTTGGTGACGACTGTCTTGCGGCCCTTGAGGGTCGTCAGGGTGACGTTGAACAGGAACATCAACGCGACGACGACGATGCCCACCTTGATCAAGAAAGGCTGTTCGAGAAACTCGCGCCCTTCGTGGATGTGAAAGAGGTATCCGATCACTGCGATCGCGGCGGCTGACAGGAAGAGCCAGAACTGGATCACCGCTATCCTGGTGCTGAAGAGTTCGGTTTCGGCCTCCTCCGGAAGCAAATAGTAGGTCGATCCCATGAAGCCCATCAACAGCCAGACGATGAGCGCGTTGGTATGGACCATGCGGACGATGTTGAATGGCAGCAGTTCGGAAAGAGTGTTCGGCAGCACGTAGATGGTGCCCGCCAAAACGCCGAACAGAACCTGGGCGAGGAAGAGGCCGAGCGCGCCGTAGAAGTACAGCATTGCGACCTTCTGGGTTTGATATTTCATTTGGATGTTTCCTTTCCCGTTAAATCAGCCGGCGTCGTTCGGCGGCCACTTCTGGGTCTTGATCTTGCTGGCCCATTCCAGGAAATCGCCAAGGTCGTCCAGTTGCTGCTCGGTGAGATTGAACTGCGGCATCTGTCGGCGGCCTTCGATGCCGGACGGCTGCGAGGCCATCCAACCTTTTAGCGTTTCGCGGGCGGTCGCCGGATCCTCCTGTCCGCCCCAGCGGGTCCAGACGTTGCTAAGCTCCGGCGCGAAATAAGCGCCTTCGCCATGCAGGGTGTGGCAGTTTATGCAGGAATTCTGCTCCCACACATGCTTCCCGCGGGGCGACGGAATCGGTGAGCGTCTTTTCGTCCGTCGATGTGGTGCGGATGTAGTAGTGGCTGTGCGCGGTCAGCCCGATGAAGATCGCGAAGAAGAACGCCGACCCGCCGTAGAAGACGTTGCGCGCTCCGTTTTTTGTCAGATATTCAGACATTCGGTGTTCCTTGAGCTACGGTCCATGCCGACACCAAGAAGCGTCGAGCGGTTTTGACTGCGAACGTCATGAAGGAGGCAGCCCTTCCGGTCTTTGTGTTTCGACAAAGAGATTTCCATTTGGCTGCGCCGGCCCGCGTCACCTAGATGCCAGCGGCAGCCTTTATGGCGACGGCAAACGTGAACATCATCGGCCAGGCCAAGAGAGCGGCGGCCAATACTGGGCGGTCGCCGCGGAGGCGCATGAAGTCCCAGGATTATCAAGCGGGACTTCAAAACCGTGAGGACGAGGACAACGATCAAGGCGATCAGGGGAAGAGCCTCCTGGTGCCATTGCGATGTCACGATCGCTCCGAGGATGCCCATTATGAGTACCCAGTGCGAGCTGCTGAACAGGTCCGGCGTTACCTTTTTAGACATGGTTTCACCCGAGATAGATAAGCGGAAACATCACCAGCCAGATGAGGTCGATGACGTGCCAGATGGTTGCGAGGATGACGATGTTGGATCGGTCGGGTTTGCGGGCGACGAGGACAAAGAGCGCCGCCACAAACACGACGTGGGCCAGGTGGAATCCCGTGATCAGGAAATAGAGTTCGAAGAACGAGTGAAACGCGTCATCGCCAGCGAACTTCAGTTCGGATCGGTATTCCATCAGCTTGAGGAAGGCGAACAGGAATCCCAACGCTGCGGCAAGCAGCAGACTGATCCGTTGCGAGACGATGGTTGCAGCGGGACGCGCGGCCAGGGCGGCCTGCCAGCCGCTGGCCAGCAGCACGATGGTGTTGAAGCTGGCCAGTCTTGTAGAAAGATGCAGCTTGGCTATCGAGAAACTTTCCGGATGCATCATGGACAAGATCCAGAACGCACTTAGCAGGATACCGAATGTCGCATGAGTTCGCTCCAGACAAGGACCCAGAGAATGAGGTCGCTTCCCTTCTCCTTCCTCGCACTCTCATCAACGTACATTATTGACACAGTATTATCCCCTGTCGTTTCGAAGGGAGAATGCCGTCTTGTTGGGATCTGCTCTTTGTCCGAACGCAAGCACATGTGGGGTTGAACAGCAGTCCGCCTTCGACGATGGCGGCGATCAGTGCTTGCAGCATCCTATCTCGACGTGTGCTTCCCATCATTTGCTTCGGGGGGCCATCAGCACCACTACGCAGCATCCCTTTGCTCGTCGTCGCTGTCGGAAATCTTGAACTGCAATTTGGCCAGCCGTGCATAGGCTCCACCTTGGCGCGTGAGCGCGGCATGGCTGCCCTCCTCCACGACCCTTCCGTCCTCCACCACAAGTATCCGATCCGCCTTCAGCACCGTGGCAAGGCGGTGAGCGACGACGATGGTCGAACGGTTCTCGACGAGTCCATCCAGCGCCTCCTGGACACAGGCTTCGTTCTCGGCGTCCAGCGCGGCGGTCGCTTCGTCCAGCAACAGGATTGGCGCATCCTTCAGCAAGGCGCGGGCGATCGCAATTCTCTGTCTCTGGCCGCCTGAAAGGGTGATCCCACGTTCGCCAACGACCGTTTCGTACCCATGGTCGAGCTTCGAGATGAATTCCTCCGCCTGAGCTTTGCGAGCGGCGGCAATCACCTGCTCGCGCGTTGCGTCAGGCCGTCCGAAGGCTATGTTTTCGAAGATCGAAGCCGCGAAGATGGTGACATCCTGGGGAACGACCGAGATTTCACTGCGCAGGCTCCGACGGGACAGCGTTTTCGGATCCCGGCCGTCTATGGATATGCCCCCAGCCTGATAGTTGTAGAACCCTAAGAGCAAGGACAGGAGGGTGCTCTTTCCCGAGCCGGAAGCGCCGACCAATGCGACGGTCTCGCCCGGCGCAACCGACATTGAAAAGCCCTTGATGACTTCAGAGTCTGGTGCGCCCGGATACGCGAAATGCACATCGGTGAACTTGATCTCGCCCCTCGTCGGCTGGCTAAGAACGCCAAGCTGTGTTCCATCGTGCTCGCCGACTTCATCGAGAAGCTCGAACACGCGATCCGCCGATCCAGCCGCCTGCGTAAGTTCGCCCCAGACCTCAGACAAGGAGCCGAGCGAGCCCGCCACGATGACCGAATAAAGGAGAAACTGGCTTAGTGTGCCAGCAGACATCGTTCCTTCGGAACACGCCGCGGGCACCAATCCAAAGAACACCGACGACACTGCCGAAGATGAGGGCGATGGCGATCGCGGTCAGCACGGCTCGGGCACGCACCGCCTCCCTCGCCTTTGCATAGGCGGCTTCCACCTCGAGGGAATACCTCTGACACGCGACGTCTTCCCCGCAGAATGACTGCAGCGTCCGGTTGGCTGCAATCAGCTCGCTGGCATGGGCGGATGCTCCGGCGAGCGTGTCCAGCGCCGCCCTGGATTTTGCGCAGAACCGATCGTCCGAACAAAACCAATGATGCAACGATGAGCGGTATCGCCAGCATCGCCATGAGCGACAGCCTTGGACTCGTGAAGAACATCATCCCAAGCCCGCCGACGCACAGAAGCGAATTCCGAAGGGCCACTGACGCCGTCAACGTGACTGCGGACTTGATCTGGGTGGCGTCGGAGGTGAGCCGTGAAACGATTTCGCCCTGAATGGTTTTCATCGAAGAACCTGGCCGGGAGGCGGACGATATGCTGGAAGAGATCCTGCCGCAGGTCTGCGACAATCCGTTCGCCGAGGGTCGTCACGAAGAAGTAGCGGAATGCACTGGCGAGCGCCAAAGCCAGCGCCATCACAAGAAGCATGAGAAAATAGCGGTTCATGAAAGCCGCGTCGGACTGGCTGAAGCCATAGTCGACCATGCGTCGGATTGCCACTGGCAGCGCCAAGGAAATGACGGCTGCGGATGTTAAGGCCAGAAGCGCTCCGAGCGACAGAGCCCGATGCCTTCGCAGCATCGGAAGAATTCGCAGTAGGGAACCGACTCGTTTCTTGCCGGAGTTCCCGACGTCGTCACTGTTCTTCTGTTGGCTCGGTGTGTGGCGGTCGTGCGCTGCGATCATCAAGGCAGTAATCTCCGGTTCTTGAGATCACCTTTGCAGTCATGGGAGAAACCCGTCTTTGATCATGATCAAGCTAGCGGGCTTTTCCTGTGGGGTGAGAGTATCGCTTCCAAAGGTTCTATGTCATGAAAGCGGCCTGCCGTTGCCAGACAGGCCGTGGATCTAAACCAAAAGATGTCGATCACAGGAGGAATCGATGCCATTTTATGAGGGTGCGGAAGGAGGATCTGAGCCTAGATTGCGTCTCAGGATGACGACGGAGGGATCATCCTCGTCGTCGTAGGCCTTGAACTTCATTTCCCGCTCAAGGTTGATTGCAGCGTGGTTCTCATGGCTCTCCAAGGATCTGACGCTCTTGAAACCACGCTGTTCGGCGTAGCGGCACATGTGTGCGAGCATCTCCCATCCAATGCCTCGGAGTTTGTAGTCATCACGGATGGTGACAGCCACCTCTCCGCGATCGGGATCTTCGCCTGCAAGCGTCGTGACCGCCACCACGGTCTTGTCCGAAGCCAACGCCAGGAAATTCACGACGAACGGATCATCGGAGCGGGTCATCTCAAGAATTCGCTCGTGGGACAACGTCTTCATGCTAGAAAGGAAACGGAACCGCATGTCTTCCGGCGTGACGTGCTTGAAAAACTCGGCAACGATGTCCTCGTCATTCGGCGTCGCTCGCCGAACGCGGAAACCGAATCCTGTGCGTGTGACCAGATCGTCGTCAATGTTGGCAGGCATTTGATATCTCCTTTGGGCGAGCAAGAGGCCGCTGACCAGCGCTTCGCCCGGACATCGGTTGACGTCCATCTGTTTCGATACTTAACCGAAGGACCCCGCCAGACCTTGATCTGGCGCAACCCTGGAAGAGATTTTAGCCGCTTCAGGGTCGCCGCCTGGCAACGGCAATGCAGGAGGACCTGCGATCGGCGTTGTCGCTGTGGCAGGCCTGGCCTTCCGAGTCGCGCGCTGACGCGCAGGCGTCTATCACTGAGGGATACAATCCCACCCGCCGCCATGACTACTGCCCCATACCAGATGCACAGGATGAAAGGCTTCCACCAGATCCGGACGACGATGGCACCGTCGTGGGTGAAATCGCCCAAGGATATGTAGAGCTGACTGAGGCCGAAGGTGACCATGCCTGCTTCGGTCGTCGGCATCTGATGGGCATCATAGACCCGCTTTGACGACCACACCTCGGCGACCTCCGCGCCATCCATCTGAACTCTGAAGCTTCCGCGGTCATCCTTGTAGTTTGGTCCGTCGGCGTCATTCATGCCTTGGAATTCGATCGTGTATCCGCCTGCGTCGACCGTTGCGCCGGGTTTCATCTCGACCATACGTTCCGTCATGAAGTGGAAACAGCAACGATGCCGACGACGGATACCCCCAATCCCGCATGCGCCAGCGCAGTCCCGAAGGCTGATCGCGGCAGCCCTCTCAATCTACGGTAGGCAATAGTTGCTGGGACCTTGCCCACGGCCGCACGATACCAGAGATCCGTGACAGCGCTGAAAATGAGGAACAATCCAGCAGCCAGTCCAAGGATGGAAAGGACGGGGCCACCGTGCTCGGCATAGAAGATACCCAATGCCAGGAGCAAGGCGAGCGCCGCGAGCAGATACAGTCTTTGCATGACGCCATATATGTCGCCGCGCTTCCAGGCGAGAAGCGGGCCGAACGGAACGGCGAACAACAGTGGCACCATAAGCAGGCCGAATGTCATGTTAAAGAATGGTGCCCCTGACGGAAATCTTGTCGCCAGTCAAGCTTTCTAGCACCAGCGGATAGAGCGTTCCGGTCAATACGGTGCCACAAGAAACAGTCAGGATGAGATTGTTGACAACAAGCGCTCCCTCCCTCGAAATCGGCGCAAAAAGACCGCCGGCGGTAAGGATCGGTGCGCGGAAAGCAAACAGCGAAAGCGCCCCCGCCGACGAAGGCCAGCAGAATGACAAGGATGAAAATTCCTCGTGTGGGATCGCTCATGAAGGCATGCACCGATGTAAGCGCACCGGATCGGACGAGGAAGGTTCCGAGCAACGACAGTGAAAAGGTCAGTATCGCCAGCAGCAGGGTCCAGATTTTCAGCGCCTCGCGTTTCTCCATCACCACCGCGGAATGCAGAAGTGCCGTCCCTGCAAGCCACGGCATGAAAGAAGCGTTCTCGACCGGATCCCAGAACCACCACCCGCCCCACCCAAGCTCGTAGTAGGCCCAGTAGGATCCCATCGCGATGCCCAGAGTGAGGAATGTCCAGGCGGCGAGCGTCCAAGGCCGAACCCAGCGTGCCCAGGCAGCATCAATACGGCCCTCCATCAAGGCTGCCACGGCAAACGAGAAGCAGACTGAAAAGCCGACATAGCCCAGATAAAGGAGCGGCGGATGGATCGTGAGGCCGACGTCCTGGAGCACGGGGTTGAGTTCGCGGCCTTCTGCCGGAGGCATGGCGATGCGCACGAAGGGGTTCGACGTCAACAGGATGAAGAGGATGAAGGCGGACGAAATCCATGCCTGCACCGCCAGCACGTTCGCTCTCAAAGTATCGGGCAGATTGCGTCCGAACACGGGCGACCAGCGCGCTGAATAACGTCAGGATCAGCAGCCAGAGCATCATGGAGCCTTCATGATTTCCCCAGACACCCGAGTATTTGTAGGCGAGAGGCATCAGCGAATGCGAATTCTCCCAGACATTCCTGACCGAGAAGTCGGATACGACGTGGGCATAGGCCAGAACTCCGAACGAGAACGCGACCAACGCGAAGAGAGCGACGGAGCCTGTGGGGGCGACGTCCATGAGCGACAGGTCACGTCTGCGCGCTCCGACGACTGGTACGATTGACACAATGACCGAAGTTGCTAGCGCGAGGATGAGGACGTAGTGGCCGATCTCAATGATCATTTCCGAACCTCCGGGCGCTCGACTTGCACCTCTTCCCAGAGACCCTGCGATTTCAGCCTGTCAGCCACATCCCTAGGCAGATATTTCTCGTCGTGCTTTGCAAGCACCGTGTCCAGTGACGAACACGCGGTTGGCGGCTTCGAATTTACCTTCGGTCACCACGCCCTGCCCCTCGCGAAAGAGATCGGGGAGGATGCCCGTATATTTCACCTTCACATTCTGCCCGCTGCCATCCGTCACGGAGAATTCAACCGTCGTTCCGTTTCCGCGCACGACGCTTTCCTCACCGACCAGGCCTCCAAGCCGAATGCGTATTCCAGCAGCGACAGGATCTGTTTTAAGGTCTGCAGGCAGGTAGAAGTAGGCGACGGACTCGCTGAATGCGAACATGATCAGCAACACGGCGGCAATAATGAAACTTACGCCACCACCGATCACGGCCAGCCGTTTTTGCTTTCGTGTCATTCCACCATATCCTTCGTGGTCAGGCCCAATTTGCGGGCTTGGGCAATTAGCTCTTTGCCCTGCTCGCTTGATGAGGAAAGAGCGAACAAGCCTCGCGTCAACGCATCCGCTGCTCGGTCTCGGTCATTCAGGACAACGAAAGAGCGAACAAGCCGCATCCAACCATCCAGGTTGTCCGAATCCTTTGCGAGCTTTGCCTCAAGGTTCGCCACCATGCTGCGGATCATGACTTCCTGTTCGGCGGGGTTGGCGCTATCTACCTGTTCCGACGTCGGCTCAGTCCGGAGAATTGCGACCGTCGCCGTCTCACTGTTCCTGGCGATGTGCAGTTTTACGAGCGACATCCAAGGTGCGCCGGCAGGCGAACCCTTCATGATTGCCTCGAAGGCCACCTTTGCGTCTGAGCGCCGACCTGCCTGCTCCATTGCGAGTGCCAGATAAAACTGTGCGCGGGGATTGCCTGGATCGATGCCCGCGGACTGCTGCAATGTGTTTCGCGCCTCTTCGGAAACAATGCCACCCGAGCTCGCCATAAGCGTTTCGGCCAGGCCATCAAGGCGGACCGCGCTGGGACCGAGCAGACGGATGGCGTTTCGATAGGCCATCTCGGCGTCGGCGATCCGGTCCATTTTAAGGTACATGGGGGCGAGGACATCCCAGCCCAGGCCATCATCGGGCCGTTGGCGAAGATGGCGCTCTGCCCTGTCGACTAGGATAAGCAAGTCGTCTCCCGGATGCTGAAGACGAGCTTCGAGCGGTCGGGATGGCAGGTCCGGCGAACCCAGCTCTACATAGAGACCGATGCTCAACAGCGGAATAAACGCGACGATCGCGATGCTCAGCAGACTATTGCGGCTCGAAGAGGCGATGATCGGCAGATCAATCTGATCGGTGGCCTTGAGGAGTCGCCTTGCAGCCTCTGCCCGTGCGTACGCGAATTCCGCCGCGGCAACGTGCCCCGTGCGCGTCCTTATCGAGTTCCGCCAATTGATCGCGATAGATCAAAATGGCGCTCGTCTGATTTCCGCTGGACCCGTGCCGACTCCTGGTGAGTGGATGGAGCAGTGAGGCTGCAATGGCGGTGGCGATGACCGCGAAGATAGTCCAGATAACCATGATGTCCGCACGCTATTGTTCATTGGAACATAGCGTCGCTGGCCTGCCGGACGTTGATGTAGATCAACCACGAAGGATTTCATGCGGAACATGGCGGTCAGATTGTGCCGCGAATTTGATCGCCGTCAAAGTGGGCTCCGGCCATACGACTTAAACATGACCTCGAGTTCAACCCCTGGACACAAGTTTCGGACGGCACTCGAGAAAGAAACCGCCGCGGTGCTAGATCGCAACCGATACGCCTTTTGGAGACTCCCATGAAAAAGCATGCCCTTATCGCTATGACGGCCGCCCTCATGATGGCCAGTGCTGCAGACGCCCATATCACGCTCGAACAGTCACAGGCGCTCTCCGGAAAGGCTTACAAGGCCATTCTGCGAGTGGGTCACGGCTGCGACGGAAAGTCGACCGTGAAGATCCACGTGCAGGTGCCGGAGGGGCTCCTGGCTGCGAAACCCATGCCAAAGGCGGGTTGGACGGCGGAGAAGGTCAAGGCAACATACGAGAAGAACTATGACCTTCATGGCAAGCCAGTGAACGAAGGCGTCGGCGAAATCGTCTGGTCGGGTGGCAACCTGGCCGATGATGAATACGACGAATTCATCTTCCGCGCGACCATCGCGAAGGAGCTTCCCCTCGGCACCAAGATCTACGTCCCGGTGGTGCAGGAATGCACGGATGGTGCGGTCGAGCGGTGGATCCAGATACCCGCAGCAGGCAAATCGTCGGACGACTACGACACTCCGGCACCTTATTTCGAGATCGTCGCCGAACCCCGGTCCTGATTTCAGGAATCGGACGCCGCTCCCTGCTGGGCGGCGTCCATTCTCGCCATCAATGAAATCGGCCTCCCTGCCAGCGCAACCATTCGCGGACCGGCCCGACAACCCTGAAAATGGACTACCTGCATGACCGACGCCCAGATAGGACTTGTTGTCGCAACACCGATCATCGTGCTATTCGCCGTCGCATTGTGCAGGATGGGGGTTCTTCAGCGCTACAGTGCCGCTGCTGCCGTCGCCGTCTCGGTCGTGATCGCCTTAATGCTGTTCACGCAGCAATGACACCATCATCACGGAGGAACCGCCTGTGACCGAACTCGTGCTGGCGTTCACGCTATTCATCCTCCTGCATTCGGTTCCGGCGCTTCCAGCCATTCGCGCGGTTCATCGTGCGATCGGACACCGTGCCTACATATGCACCTACTCGCTGGTGTCGATCATCATACTCGTCTGGCTGTTCAAGGCAGCCATTGGTGTCGAGTACATCGAATTGTGGGAACCAGCCGCCTGGAAGGTCCATGTCACACTGATCGTGGCTCCGCTCGGTATGTTCTTGGTTCTGGCGGGGCTCCTGAGCGCGAATCCGTATTCCATCTCGTTCCGTTCAGGCGAGACAACGCCAGGGGCGATCGTTTCTGTGACGCGTCACCCGGTGCTGTGGGGATTCCTCTTGTGGGCGCTCGGCCATCTTGCGTGCTGAATGGCGACCTCAGGTCGGTCATTCTATTCGGCGGGTTCGCCATGTTCTCGATCGGAGGTTTCGTCATGCTGGAGAAGCGCGCCGGAAGTTCGGGATGGATTGGAGACCGGTGACGGCCACCACTTCCATCGTTCCGTTTGCCGCATCGATCCGCGGCGTGGCGAGGATCAGGTTTGACTGCCCCCTCCTCCTTGCGGCTCTTCTCACCACGATCATTGTCGGATGGTTGCTCCTTGCTGGAGGACATGCCCGATTGGTTGGCGCGGATCCGCTCCTTATGGCGGTCTCGTAAGCTTGCGTTCGTCGAACGGGCCAATGTCATTTTACGTGGAACCGCACTTTCCTGGATGTCCAGTGATTTGGATCAATGCGCTTGACGGATATTGATCCAAATGTTGGTGGAGGGGACATCTTTTGGAAAGCTGATTTCACATGACCTTCGCTGCATTCTTCTTCGCTGTTCTCACACTTTTGCTCTCGCCTGGCCCCACAAACACGTTGATGTGCCTCGCGGGAGCGCAAAGGGTCTTCGCAGCATCGCACTGCTGATCCCTGCGGAACTGCTGGGTTATCTTACCACCATCGTCCCGCTGGCCTGGCTGGGGTCGGAAGTTCTGGAACGTTGGCCTGTCCTCTCGGTCGTGATCAAACTCGCCGCCGCAGGATGGGTCATGTTCCTGGCCGTCAGGCTTTGGCAAAAGCAGACTCACGATGGCACCTCCTGTGAGGTGACAGCGAAACACGTCTATCTGACGACGATGTTGAATCCAAAGGCGCTCGTATTCGGTCTTGTTCTCCTACCGCCCCCCGTCGATTCTGATTTCGCCACGAAGCTCGCCATCTTCAGCGTCACGGTGATGGCGGTGGCCTTGATCTGGGGCGGCGCTGGGAGCCTGACACAGGCAGGAAACAGCGGCAGCAGGCGGCTTCACCTGGTCCAGCGGGTTGCGTCAGGCTGGCTCGCCCTGGTCTCGATCACGTTGATCGCGGGCGTGATAAGAGCATAGCGTGATCGACCTGCCTCGCCCAGTTGCCGCTGAGCGTGGTTTCCCAGTGGAAGCCAAGGTTCCGCCGGGCTGTGCAGAGCTTCAGAATGCGTGCAGTTCGGCCAAGGCGCGCCGAAGGTCGTCGACGGGTGTGCTGCCGGCCATCTTCTTTCCTTCAAGCTCCTTCGGCATCTTCCAACCCGGATCGATGCCCTCCATGCTGGGCAGTTCGTGCGCAATGCCCTTGTGGCAGTCGATGCAGGTCGCCGTTCCGGGGAGGAGATATCGCGTGTGGATTTCCGCGGCCCGTTGCGTTTGCTTCTGGAGATCCATCGCGGCCGAAGAATGGCAGTTGCGGCATTCCAGGCTATCGTTGGCTTTCAGCCGCGCCCATTCATGCTGCGCCAGTTCGAGGCGGTGCTCAAGGAACTTCGACCGCGTATTGATCGTGCCGAACATCTTTCCCCACACCTCCTTCGAAGCCTGCATCTTGCGGGCGATCTTATCCGTCCACTCGTGCGGCACATGACAGTCGGGACAGCTTGCACGCACGCCCGAACGATCCGAAAAATGAATGGTGCGGCTCAGTTCCTCGTACACGTTGTTACGCATCTCGTGGCAGGACGTGCAGAACGTTTCGGTGTTGGTCAGTTCCAGAGCCGTGTTGAACGCACCCCCAGAACATGACGCCGCCAATGAAGCCGCCCAGTGTCAGGAAGCCAAGGCCAAGCGTGCCAGCCGGGGTGATCATGATCTGCCATGCCCGAAGAATGGCTTTCCTGATCCATGCGATCATCGCGTCACTCACTTCCCGCTGGCTTGAAACCCAATTCGCTCATGTCCTTGAAGGTGCTGCGTACCAGCGGCTGGGTATCCGCTTGTGGGACGTGACAGGCCGTGCAGAAGTAGCGTCTCGGAGAAACGTCGGCGATCATCTGGCCGTCCCGTGTCATGTAGTGTGTCACGCTGATCATGGGCGCGCCCGGAATCCTGGGTGAATTCTCGCTTGTGGCAAGAAAGACAACGGTTCGCGTTGACCGAAAGCTCGTAGCCTTCGATCGAATGCGGGATGATCGGTGGCTGGTCGGGATAGGCGCGCATCTTACGTTGATCGTCGACGACCCATTTCGGCAGCGCAGCAGCAGCGCCCGTTTCCATGGATGGTGTCGGCCCCTCGAGTTGCGGAACCGTTTGCGTCACCACCTGAGCAACCGCGGTGGTCGCGACAAAGATCACTATGCCTGCAGCTACTGCCATCCATTCGGGCCGCCTCAAATGGCGACGGGGAGAACCTTGACCGCGCATTTCTTGTAATCCGTCTGTTTGGAGATGGGATCGGTGGCGTCGAGAGTAACCTTGTTGATCAACTGGCTGGCATCGAACCAGGGAACGAAAATCACGCCCGAAGGCATTCGGTTCCTGCCCCGGATGTCGATGCGCGAGCGGATCTCGCCGCGTCGCGAGACGATCCGCACCTCCGCGCCCTGGTTTATACCCCGCTTGCGCGCATCGTCGGCATTCATGAAACAGCGCGCACCGGGAAACGCCTTGTAGAGTTCAGGCACCCGCATGGTCATCGATCCGGAATGCCAGTGTTCGAGCACTCGCCCTGTCACCAGCCAGAAATCGAACTCCTCGTCGGGTGATTCCGCAGGCGGTTCGTAAGGCACCGCCAGGATGACCGCCTTGCCGTCCGGCTGCCCGTAGAATTTAACGCCTTCGCCCGGTTTCACGTAGGGGTCGTACCCCTCGCGATATCGCCACCTCGTCTCCTGGCCGTTCACCACGGGCCAGCGCAGTCCGCGCACTTCGTGGTAGAGATCATAGGGCGCGAGATCGTGACCGTGTCCGCGTCCGAATGAGGCATACTCCTCGAACAGGCCTTTCTGGACATAGAAGCCGAAGGCCTTGGCCTCGTTGTTGTCGTATTCGGCATTGATTTCGCTGAGCGGAAAACGGTCGACTTCGCCATTGCGAAACAGCACGTCGAACAGCGTCTTGCCGCGAAAGGCAGGATTGGCGTCGAGTATCTCGTGCGGCCAGGCTTCGTCGGTGGTGAAGCGCTTCGAGAACTCCATCAACTGCCAGAGATCGGAACGCGCCTCACCGGGTGCCCGCACAAGCTGATGCCAGACATGCGTCCTGCGTTCGGCGTTGCCGTAAGCGCCTTCCTTCTCCACCCACATGGCGGCCGGGAGGATGAGGTCGGCGCTCATCGCCGTGATTGTCGGATAGGCGTCGGAAACGACGATGAAGTTTTCGGGATTGCGATAACCCTGGTAGGTCTCGTTGCTGGTGTTCGGCCCGGCCTGGACGTTGTTGTTGACCTGCACCCAGTAGAAATTGAGCTTGCCATCCTTCAGCATGCGATCCTGCTGCACCGCATGGTAGCCGGGCTTCTCTGGAATGATGCCGTGCGGGATGCGCCAGATTTCCTCGGCGTGCTTGCGATGCTCGGGATTGGTCACGACCATGTCGGCCGGCAGACGATGGGCGAAGGTTCCGACCTCGCGTGCCGTGCCGCAGGCCGAAGGCTGGCCCGTCAGAGAGAACGGACTGTTCCCCGGCTCGGAAATCTTGCCCGTCAGCAGATGCAGGTTGTAGACCATCTGGTTGGCCCAGACCCCACGGACATGCTGGTTGAATCCCATTGTCCAGAGCGACATGACCTTGCGGCCGGGGTCGGCGTAGAGCTCCGCCAACTGCTCCAGGAACTCCGGATCGACACCGGTCATCTCGGCCGTCTTTTCCAGAGTGTACTCAGCGACGAATTCCTTGAAGGCCTCGAAATCGATCGGTTCCGTCTTGCCCGGATCGGCCTGAATTGGCAGCCTTCACCTCCACCGGATTGTCTGGGCGCAGGCCGTAGCCGATGTCTGTCGCGCCGCGGGGCGAACTTGGTGTGTTGCTCGACAAACGCCTCGTTCACGCGTCCGGTCTGGATGATGTGGTTCGCGATGTAGTTGAGGATCGCGAGATCGGTGCCCGGTTTGAAGACGATCGGGATGTCGGCAAGATCCATGCTGCGGTGGGTGAAGGTGGAGAGAACCGCAACGCGGACATGGGGCTGGCCGAGGCGGCGGTCGGCGACGCGCGTCCACAGGATCGGATGCATCTCCGCCATGTTCGATCCCCAGAGCACGAAGGCATCCGCGTTCTCGAAATCGTCATAGCATCCCATCGGCTCGTCCATGCCGAAGGTGCGCATGAAGGCGACTGCGGCCGAGGCCATGCAGTGACGGGCGTTCGGATCGAGGTTGTTGGAGCGGAAACCCAGCGCGCATCAGCTTGGTGGCAGCGTAGCCTTCGAAGATCGTCCACTGTCCCTGACCCGAACATACCGACAGCCGTTGGGCCCTTGTCCTTCAGCACCTTTTTGCACTGTTCGGCCATCACATCGAAGGCCTCGTCCCAGCTTACGGGCGTGAATTCGCCATCCTTGGAATAGACGCCGTCGCTCTTTCGCAGAAGCGGTGTCTTCAACCTGTCCTCGCCGTACATGATCTTGGAGAGGAAGTAGCCCTTGATGCAGTTCAGACTGCGGTTTACCTCGGCCTGCATGTCGCCATGCGTCGCGACGACCTGGCCCTGCTTGACGCCGACCATGACGCCGCAGCCGGTTCCGCAAAATCGGCAGGGCGCTGACCATTTGATCTCCAGCGCCCCAACCCCTCCCGGCACGGGCTGTGCGGCAGCCGGACGCGCTATGCCCGCCGTGGCGGCGGCAATGCCGGCTGCGTGGGCCTTCAGGATATCACGCCGCGTCAGTTCTCCGGTCATCGGTCTGAGCCTCCTCCGTTTCGACATGCTCGAAAACCATATTCGCGGAGATGACCCCGTCGAGAAGCGATATCCTCGTCAGGCATTCTCCCATCATGCCGGTGCTCGTCCCCTCTATGACGATGACAATCTTCCCACCCGCATGCCCATGGACTTCGATGTTTTCCATCCTGGCAATCTCGGCAAGAACGCCTTCTGTCCTTGCAGGCATCGTCGCAATCACCGCGCTCGAAATGTGATAGGTAAACGTCGGGTCAGACATCGGCTGGCTCCATGTCGCGAGGCTTGGTTTCGATCGCTCCGACTGGACAAACCTGCAGGCATGCGCCGCAACCGCTGCAGAGCTGCTCGTCGAGTTCCGGAACAAACGGGCCGCCGATGCGCGGCCGAAAGCGGATAGCCTGGCTGGGACAGCTTTCGCCGCACGACTGGCATGCAACATCCCGCCTCGCCAGGCATGCATCGGTGATCATAGCGGCGTGGGGGAAGCGAATGACGGGATCCGGTTCGAACACAGGCTCCGGGCAAGCCATCCTGCATGCGCCGCAGAACGTGCATTCGCCTGATGAGAAATCGAGCGACGGCAGGCCGTCAATCAGGCCGATAATCCCGGTGGGGCAATGTTCGGCGCAGAGACCACAGCCTGTACAGGCATGGAGACTTGAGGGTGACGTGCCCGGCGGACAGATTCCACCTGTCGTCCGGGCTGAGGGGCCAAGGAACAAATCGCGACGTGAGATGGATCTCGCTCGCATCGCCCGCCTCAATGTCCGGGAGGACCGGGCGGACCGAAGACGATCTGCCACATCCAGACGGCAAATCCGTAACCACCGACGACGCCGACCACGATCAACGGCCAGATGCCGAATGCCAGGACAACGAACGTCAAAAGCTCGGCTCGCCGTTGCGAGGGCGTCTGCGCCTTGGTCAAATTGCTGTGAGACGGATCTGACATGCCAGTCCCCTTCAACCTGGGGCACATAGTATCAATCGCGTCGATTAAGGAAAGGGCGGCAATACTACATTTTTATACTCAAGTTATTTCTCTATTTCACTTTCGTTACGCTGCCCTGGCCTATGCGACATGAAATGCATTGTCGCTACCTGCACCTTAACCGTCAGGGCCGCAACTTCACGTCGCCTTCGAGTTCCAGCATCTTGAAGTCGGACACCAGCGCTTCGACCGTGATCTTCCAGCCACAGTTGCAAGGCATCGGTGTCTGATCGATGCGCCACATGTTCTCAGAAAAACGCGTGGTGCGAACCTTGAATGGCGCGACCAGCCCGTCGCTTGCCGCAAAGGTCACAGTGACTTCCCGCGCGCCGAGTTGGGCGAATTCGCTGTCCGACAAGGAGATGTTCTGCGGTCATCCGCAGATCAGCGGTCGTGTTGAATTCAAGATCAGCCATGGCCTCGACTGTGTGAACGTGAGCCTGCGTCTGCACAGGTGCCGCGAGATCCAGCGCACGGGGTGGTGGCGTAAACCGCCACAGCGAAACAGCCGCCAGTACCAATGCCATCAAAGCCATCTCGGCGAAGACGGACACCCGCATGCGGACTGTGGCCCGTTCGTCGCCGGAGATGATGCGGGGCGTGAAGACATAGCGGTTCAGCAGTCCGAGTGCGAGTGCCGTGAGAACCAGCGCCATCTTGCCTGCGTAGATGGTGCCATACTCCGTGGTCCACAGCGCCTCAAAACTTCCAAGCTGAAGCCACGACAGATAGGCCCCGCTGAACAACAACGCTGCGATCGCAAATGCGATTGCTCTTGAAAAGCGTCGCAAGGCGGCGTGACTGGCGTCACCGGACTTCAGCAATCCCAACAGGGGAACGAGCGCTCCCAGCCAGAACGAGATGCCGAGAATGTGGATGGCGACCGCCGTGGACGAAAGCCAACGAGGTTCGGCGCTGGCCGCGTGACCGCTTGACGCGAAGGCTGCTGCAAGAAGGATGAACGAGGCGGTTGCCAAATAAGCGGAAAGCCTTCCGCGCGAAAAATGGGCCGCCAAGCTCAGCAGCAGGGCGCTTTCCAGGATGGCGACGGAGCGTCCGAATGTCGATGTGCAGGCCAGCATGAACGCAGCGGCGTCGACTTCCATTATTGACGTGGCTCCGAGCTCCTCCAGTCCCAGAAGACACACAGACCGGCCGCGCGAGCGGCGTTCAGTGTCAATCGATGATGGATATTCGAAGTGCGTGTGTCATTTTGGAACATATAGAGAACATCGCTATCGGAGTCAATAACGTGAAGCGGGTCTCAGGAGGCAGACACGCTCCTAGAGTTTGGCCTGGCTGGTATGACTAACTTGGGGGCCCGGGAGCGGAATGGCAGCTTTGGGCAATAGGTGTGGGTATAGCTGACACGATGCCAACAGCAGCGGCGTGCGCCGGCCCCTGTCGATCAACAGCTCGTCCATACTGCAAGAAGGTCTACTAACATATTTGCCGTCCGAACCTTCAACGAACGGGCGATCTACTGACGGGTTAGCGATGAAACCAGCCAGTCGAGTTCCGTGCGAGCGGACGAGAGTACGCTTGCATAGGAACTGACGGTCGTCATGTCAGTCCCATATCTCTTGTCCATAGAGGCTGCGGAGCCCTTACCGATCATCAAGATTCTCAACGGGCTGCTTGAGGTGATGGTCCCTGACAAATCATCGCGATATTGCTCGGCTTGAGCGATGTCTTCCCTGAGAAATCGGATGGTTGGGGCGCTTGAACTCAATCAGCAGATAGCTGTCAGCTAGATCCTGCGACAACAGAAGATCAGGCCGTTTCGAGGCTCGCTCGCCCGTAAATTTCTTATCACTATACTTCATGATGACCCGTTTCAGTGTGATGTTCGATGACATCAGTGCGTATTGGCGGCCAAGAAGCCACAAATTCGTCTCGAAGGCCTTATGGACGTCCTTTTCGAGGGTCGCTTCGTTGTCGATAAGCTCCTCGAGGTAGTCCAGAAATCTCATCCGTCTGGTCGCTTGAGCCGCGATCCCAGACAGCTCAACCATACCAAAATCTTCAAGCGCCGCTGCAAAGGAACTGACATCTGTGCGGTCGGTGGCATTTATCCGCTCGAGCACCGCCCAGTAGGCGTCATGCTCCATGGCGTCGAGCGCGACGTCTGCGATCGTCGCAATGCGGTCTTCGCTTTCCCTGATAGAATCGCTGCAGGATCCGGTGGAGGGCTTCTTCAGCGTAGCGTCGGCGGTGTTCTGGGAGGTCTTTCAGCCTAGCGTCCAACTGCTTCTTCAATCGAGCTAGCTGAAGACTCATATCGCGAGAGTGACTCTCCCTAAGCCCTTCTTTGACGATCGATTTCACGTAGGATTGGATTTCTTGGAACGCCTTGCTGTTCTCGACCACCCCGCCCCAATCGGCAGTTACGAAATGGTCGCTACCCTCGAGCTCCACCTCTCCGTAGACTCGTTTCGACAGCTTGAAGGGAATTTCCTCGTCGTCATCTAGGCCGAACATCATCGGCTTCCCCGACGACTTTCCCGTCCACCTTCAGTACTATACCCGGTGATTTTGGTGCTTTCCCTGCCGTCTGCAATCGTAAACCTCAAGCGAACTGAGCCGCTCTCTGTAAGGGTCTTCTCGACTTCCCTTAATACGCCCGGAACATCGTCGACCGACAACTGCGCCTCATTTACGAATACCTTGAAGGCATCCTCCCGGCCGTATTCGTGCACGAGGACTTCTCGAAAACGATCGGGCGTAGGGAAATTCAATCGGCTATCAAGACCGGACAGGATGATTGTCGTGCCTACATGAGCTTCGCCTGCATCCTCCTCGATGAATGGTAGAGGCACAGATTCCAGGTCATTCTCATTCTCGGCCAGGACGAGCTTGTCGATCGTCAGGCTGCATTTCCGACCTCGGGCGACTGCTGAAACATCCATCCGGCTTGCCAATGACAGGCCAGCGAACTTACCTGATGCCCTTTCGACCCTTGACCTTCCGCTTGAGTAGAGGGGTCCGTTCGCCTGTACGTGCCCGCTTATCGCTGGCGATGTTCAAGTATTCGTTCCTCATTTCCAGAGATGTCATTCCCGAGCCGTCGTCGTGGACGATAATCGGATCAGACGACAAAGCCGTCGGCAATGTGATCCAGACATTTTTGGCGTCAGCGTCCCATGCGTTGTCGACCAGTTCCTTCAGGGCTGCTTCGCTCGATCGATAGGTTTCACCCAGCAGTCTTGTCAGTCGTGTGTTAACCGAAAAATGCACGTCATCCATAAAACGCGATCCCCAACCCGTATATAAATCAGAGGTAGCAGAAGAAATAAGTCTCTGTAACCTTCGTCGATACGCCCCCACAGGAAACAACCCTGACGCGGCTAAAGCCACGCAAGTAAATTGACCCTGACGTCGACCGTTATCTCGAACTGGACTGGGCGTCCTGTTTTCTACTGGACGACCATGGCGCGTGTCCGCACCTCCTGACCTGTTACGACAGTGCTGATCTTTATCTTTATCCAGATCGCAGACGTATGGCTTCCGTCGATCACGAGATCTAAAACGCCCGATCAGATAACGGAAACAGAAGTTCAAGTAGATAAAACGAGATACGCTAGCTAGATTTCTTTGACGAAGTGGTTGCTTATCGATTCGAAAACACGCTGTAATAGGGCAAGATTAACATTAGCTCGATACGATCCATGGATCTGCGTCTCGTTGATGACCTCGTCGACTTCGGCGTCGCCCTCTCACTGCGTTCCGCCTTGACTGGAGAGAACCTGCGGCTGGATGAACAGCTTCGTGAACCTCTAGTCGACGAGTCGAAGATCGGTAGACCACGAACCAGACGCCTCCGCACTCCTCGGTTCAGGCGTTAGCACGTTCAGAAGCGAGGTCGAAAAGTAAAGCCCTCCTGGTCGCGCCTCGATCTGTAGACCGGATCGACCAATCGGGTCACCCACTTTTCCACGGCGCCTTCGTCGCTGCTGCCAAATCTATCGAGCACTTCACCGTCAACGATGACGCTGGCCTGCATCTTGTTTAGACTGAATTCAACTTGAACGTGGCGGCCGTCCGGATCCACAAAATGCATGGTCTCTCTGCCTGTCCATCCCGGACCCACGTCTTGAGTTATGTCGATCTTCACGAATTCTGCAAATTGATTGTAGGCATCGGCGAAAGCCGGAAACGCGATACATTTCTTGCTGCCGATCAGGTTCGGCACGACACCGTGATAGTCGATGACAAACCGCAGCCACTGAACATTTGTTCACCCTCACCCTTGATCTCATGAGAGGAGATTTCGCCCCATTTCCATGAAACCCAGTCCGAGTCGCGCAGTTGGCGGCATTCCCAGCCTGCTACTTGAACAGATGCCTTCTGCCAGGAGGCTTCCGCAAGGCCGGACTTCTTCTTGTCCTCGAAGGAGATCATCACCGGCGAAAAATGCGCTCGGGCACGCGGAGAGACGAACTCGATCCGAATGCTATCCGGTGGGCAGCAAGCCCTCGTCGCGAGCTTCAGCTCTTTCAGCACTGGGCCGAGATGTTGCTTAATTTCCAGAAGCCTGTTTGCCAGGTAATATCCCATCGTTTTTCTCCAGTATCATCTGGAGAAAGTACGGCTGAAATCCCTGCAAGGTACAAAAATAGTAATAGTTGACAATGCGGAACTCAAAGTCCGAAGGATATTATCCAGAGTTGACAACGGTACATTCCGTGCCTCTGCACTCGTACGCGGGAGATGCGTGTTACGCGCATGCGACATTTTCTACATTAGCGACCCGGCGTCAATATTGGCCGACAAAAACATTACGCTGGACATAATCAAAAAAGAACCGTAACTGAATCATCGTCTGGCACGTGAAAATGTTGGGAAAAGAGCAATGGCTAGCCTCCGAATAGGTCACCCGGCCCTGTAAGCGTCATGTTCTTGCCCCCTCGGCACGTCCATCGGCAGCGTTTCCCACATTTCGAAGAGCAACTTGGCCTCGGCGATCACCGAAATCGCCCTCGCCTCGCTCAGAAATCCCCCGCAAGAAATTCATTCTCGGCAGGTCCTGACACGCGTTTTTGCGGTCCCTATACGGCGGGAAGGTCTTTTTGGAGATGACAGATGCCAATGGGTTACAAATTCAAACGCTTCGACGACGATAAAAGCACCCGTGTTCGTACTGGCTGCAGCTTGCCCGCTCTTCGTCGTCACGAGATCGACGAGTGGACGACCGACCTCTTCGACGCCTGCTACGGCGATCGCTTCCCGGATTTGTTCGAGCTGATGGAAAAGACAGAAGCACGCATCTGCGGAGCTCGCGCTGGACGCACCGCGGGAGTGGCACCGCCGGCCCGTCGTGGTCCAACCTTGCCCACGTCTAGCAACCAGTCGCGGAAGGATACGTGATGAACCAGCATTCAGCACGCACCACCGCAGACATTGCGGGCTCAAAGCGCCGGAAACAGGCTGTATATCGTCGGATTGCCGCAGCATGTGTTCGCCTGCAGAGTTCACACGGAAGTGTTGAGGCGGCGACCGCCGCTCTGGCTCGAGAAATGTTTCTCAGTGCAGTCGAAGAGCATCTCGGTACTGCAAGCCCACCGTCTCGTCATCAGTTCCTTCAGGAAGCTTCAGTGGGCGGCGATCGCTTCTGGCTGCATCGACCACATTCCTTCCGAAACGGCGTTTCGTCGTGCAGTCAAAAAGACCCACGATCCACGGTAGCTAGGCTGAAAAAGGGCTCGCACCGCCAAGCGAACAGAAATCGCCAGCTTTCTTGACGCTGCGATAGACAATCTTCCGGGCGGCCGCGTGCGCCTTCGCCCGGAGTTCCGGTGGCCGCCCACCAACTAGCCTTCCTACTCAATCCCGACCTTCTTTGCAGCGTTCGGCAGCTTGCCGGCGTCGGGAGAACTGCGCCCTTGAAAGGAGCAAAGAATGAAGAACGCGAAAAACGAGCCAGATCGCGACGCGGCATCGAAGCGCAACTCGCTGTACAAGACTTCCGCTTCGGTGAATGTCCCTCCCGGCACTGAATATATCGACGGTGGAACCGTCGAGGAGCGCTTGAGGGCCTCTGGCATCTGGAAGCTCCTGCCTGCGAGCGAACAGGAGAACATCCGTCGTATGGGGCGCGTTTTGTTCGCTGTCGACGGCCAAACGGGGCGCGTACTCGGCTGCAAAATCGAGCGCAATGCGAATGAGGTCTAGCCCTCGGTCTCCAGGGGCTGCTCGCAGGTCACGAGCAGCCTCTCCCTAATCCATGTCAATTCCTGAAGACCGGCCATCACCGGCGACAGGAGAACTGCGCCCAAAGGAGCACATCATGACTACCCCGACAGAAGTACAGGAACTTATCGCACTCGACATCTCGCCGAGCGCCCGACGGCTCTTTCGCAAGGCCACCCAAGTCGACTCGTGGACCCACGTGATCCTCGAGCCGCTCGAAATCAACGCACATCACCACCCATCCAACATCAGACGCGACGCGACAACCGGCGACGTGCTCGGCCTCTTCGAGACGGTCGAACTCGAAGTCTAGCAAACCGAAAACCGCCTTGGCCGGTCGGTTTTGACCGGCCAAGGCGCAGTCCCAGGCCATTTCATTGCGTACCAGTGGAGTAAGGAATGCTTGAACGTCGCGTGCTCGATTACCTCACCCAGAAGAAGCGCGGCACCGTCCGCGCGGGTGCCTGAAAACTTTCGGTTCAGGCAACCCGACCGTCCGACGGCCGGTCGTTTGATTGTTCCTGGCGTCACTCCGCCTGGGGATCCAGGCCTGACCTTTGAAGAGGCCGGCGATCGGACGGATGTTGCCTGGGAGCCGCCACACGCCTCGACCGCGAGCCGAAAGATCTCGTTGAAATCCATCTCTTCGGTTCGAGGCCACGTCGTAGACACCGCCCTGCAATCGGCTGCTGACCTTCGAGAGCATCCTTGAATATCTGATGGCCAACATCTTAATGGCCGACAAGAGGGTCGTCCTGATCGAGGACCAGCCTCCGGAGCTGTGCTTCGACCTGGATGGAAAGCACCAGCACACCCTCGATTTCCGCACGACCGACCGCTGGCGCACCAAGATTGGCTACGCGGTCAAGCCCGCCGACCAGTTGGAGCGCGATCAGACGATGGCCAAGATCCGATCCCTGAATTCGGCTCACGCTCCGGGCTACGCCCACAAGTTCATGGTTTGCACGGAGTTGGAAATCACGCGGGAACGCGGGTGGAACGCGGTGGATATCAACGAGGCGCGCACCCTGCGCCCGAGAAGAATTGCCACCTCGTGCTCGAGGCCTTGCTCGGCATGGATGGTCCAATCGAAATCTGGAGGCTCCAGGAGAAGCTGGGCGACGAAGCCAACGTCTGGAACGCCGTCATGTGCCTGTACTTCGACCGCTACATCCAGATCGAGGAGCCACTCCGACGCTTCTCCGACGCCTCCGTCATTCTTCCAATCGTCCGACACTAAGAAGCAACAACATGAACATGCTCATGCAAGCCACCCCCTACGAAATCGGGCCGTTTGACCGTATCACCTATGATGGCGTCGAAGTTTTGGTGAAGTTGGATTCTCCAACCGGCAAAGCCTTTGAACGTATCGATGGCAATGGCAATGTGGAGGTTCTGACCAATGCCCAGATCCATGAAGCCCTTCGCATCGACAAGCTCGTGGTCGAGCGCGGGCACTATGATCGCAAACGTCTGAATCGTGAGGGCGAAGCCCAGCACCTGCAAGGATCTTCCAGAAAAAGAGCGCTCCAAGATTGACGTAAAGCTTCTTTGGGTCACTTTGCTTCGTCGAAAGCGCGAAGAACTTGGCCGCATTCCTCACGAAATGCGCCGCATCATTATTCGGCAGATGCGCGACGAGTATCTGGATGACTACCAAGCAATGCGTCGCCTGGCCTACTTCAAAACAAACAAGAAGCTGACCTACGAGACGGACGAGGAGCCGGCCCTCAAGTTGCCAAGCTACGAAAGTGTCAGCGCCTGGTCACTGGCGCTCCAACGAGCCGGCGGAGACGCGTTTTGCGGGATCGTCGTGGCACCGGCAAAAATGCAACATTCACACCGGAAGAACTCCATCTTCAGGGCCGTTTCGTCTGGCGTTACCTTTCTACGACCGAGCCCCCGCCCGGCTTACCTGTTCAAGCTCATGAAGGCCGTCGAACGACGCATCAATAGGAGTCGTTCCAAGGAAGAACAGATCAAGGTCGGCTGCCGCAGCACTTTTACAATCGGTTGGACGCCCTTCCCGATTTCGCCAAGTGCGCCGGCCGCCTCGGCGACGCCAAAGCAATGGCACGGTACAACATCGTCGTTGGTAAGGACCGGGGACACCCGATGGATCTGGTCGAGGGGGATGAGTGCCGTCTCAACCTCGTAACAATGCTGGAGTGTGCGAAGGTCTTTGACAAGCTCACGAAGGAAGAACAACAGGCGTTCCGCGAGGCAGCAGAGCGCTTCTGGTTCTCGGCGGCAGTGGATCACTCGACGACGAGCTTCCTTTCGTTCCGCATTCACACCAGAAATCTGAGTATCGACACCGCACGCGCAACCTTCGAGTTGATCACGCGCGACAAGACGCAGATCGCGCGCAATGCCGGCTGTAAATCGGATTGGAAACAATGTGGCGGCTTGAAGCGCGTACGCCTTGATGCCGCAGCCTGGTACAATAGCACGGCGCTCATCACCACGTTAACCGATGCAGGCGCCGCGAAGTTCGTACCGCCGTCGAAACAAGCGTGGCTGCGCGGCACGATGGAGCGAATTTTTGGGACGCTGGGCGGGCTGACGCTTTCACACTTCTCCGGACAAACCTTCTCGAACGTCGTTGTCCGGGGAGATCGTGATCCGAAAAAGGCGCCTCGGTCGATCCAGACGTGCTGGAAAAAGTACTCTTGCGGGCCATCGTCGACATTTTCCATAATACCCCGAACACCGGTAAATTAGGAGGCATGACGCCGAATCAAGCCTGGATGATCGGTGCTCGCATCCAACCGCCGCATGCCCCACCGGCAGCGTGGCAACGCTGAGCAATTTACGGCGTGAATATGAAGCGTGTGATCACACGCGAGGGGATCGAATTCCTCGGCTTCTTCTTCCAGTCGGAAAAGATCCAGGAGATGCGGCGAGATAAGACGGGCGTCGAGGTTCATATTCGGGTGGATCTTCACGACGTTTCTGAAATCACCGTGTTCGACGGCGAAGTGAGCTATCGCGTCCCCTGCCGATTGGCGCAGTTGAGGGGGCTTTCGTACTGGGAGGCGGCCGCGCTTCTGCAGGAACTGCGCGTCATCGATACGGAATACACTAATCGAACGCTCGAGCAGGTGGATGCTGCACGCGAATACATCGATCGTCAGGCGGACCTCGGTCGCCTCAAATATAGCGTCGCCACCCCGATTGTTACGGAAGAGCATCTCGAGCGCCTCGAAAAGCGCGTTACACGAGCGATTCGGATCGTCAGGGAGACCGAGTACACCCACGAGGTAAGTGCACAAGATTGGAGCGGGACGCCCTTCTCTGACGACGTGTTCGGCTTTTCGGACGACGCGGATGGGGATGACCTGGATGTTGGCAAGATGCAGACCGCCAAAGCCGTCACCGAAAAATACGGGGCGCCATCCAAAAAGTCCAGAAAACGCAAGTCCGAGCCCGCTCAAACGGAGGACGCAGGCGCCGAGGACAACGGCGGCTCAGAAAACTCGGACCAGATCTACTCCGCCCGCTACTTCGACGAACACTGACCGATTGGACGCAGCATGACCGACGAGAACGTAGAACGGCGCCGTAAAGCCGACAAACGCTTGTTCGCAACTATGAACGCCGACGACGAAAGGGTCTCCGCGCGGATGGAGCAAATTCGCGCAATGAACTGCACGACGCCCCGCGACGATCTGCTCAGAGCCCACATCAAAGCCATGAAACGTAGCCTGCGTACCGGCGACAAGGAGCACAGGATTCTCTTCGTCACCGGAGAGTCGAATGCTGGAAAGTCCCGGCTTGTGCAAAACGCGTTGGCAGCGGACCCGGCTTTCGCTCCTTACGAGGACGACGAAGGAAAAGGGCGTCCTTTGCTTTTCGGCGACGCAGCATCGCCATGTACCCAGCGGAATTTTGCAATCCGCTTCTTGAGAAAGCTCGGTCTTCCCGTCCGAAGCAATCTTCAGAAGACGGTCGCGTGGCCTGAGATGGTAAACCAGATCTGCGCTCATCGGGTACGCTTTCTCGTCATCGACGAGGCGCAGCGGACGATGAAGATCAATGACGATCAGGAGCTTCAGGAGTTTTCGGACAACCTGATTACACTGGTCGATTCAAAGGACTGGCCCATCCGCGTGATCCTGATCGGAGTTGATCCGCTCGACATGCTCCGCAAACGGGATACTCAGATGCGGAATCGATCGAAACGCATCAAATTGTTTCCGATCCCTTCACAGAAGTCGGCACGCGTCGTCTTGTGGCTCAACGAGATCATTGTCGACCATGCCGAGCTTTCGATCATCGACCTTGATCTCGACGACCTGGCTCGGCGCCTCATCCGTGCGTGCGACGGTAACGCGGGTTCCATCATCGAACTGATCAGGGGCGCGGTCGAAGTCGTGCTTTGGGACGGCCGATCGGAAGTCCGATCCAAAGATTTCGCACAGGCCTACGTCAATCGCACCTCCTGCCTGCCTCACGACAACATCTTTGAAATGAAGAAGTGGGAAGAGATCCCAGTCGGAGCGGCCAAGCTTCGCGACACAGGGGACGAACGCGGGGACGCCGAAGACGATATCGAAACGATCAAACCGCTGAAAAAGGAGAACGGCCACGATGAACAAGCTGTCCCTAACCGTGCCGTTTCACCCTGCAAGAGACCGTTCCCAGCTTCTGTTCACGTTTGGCGGCCGCCAACGGAATTTCAAGCGTGATGGAATGCTGTTGGTTTCTCGGCCTGAACCATATCCGGATCGTCAACGGGAACGTCGAGGAGACCCAAAAACTTCTGCAACTGGCTGGAGTTGCGGACGTGGCAGGGCGACGCCTGACAAAGCATGGCCTCTTCTACGATATCAACGGCGAAAGGCTTGCACGCAGTTCGATCGTGCGTGGCCGCCTGCGCTATTGTCCCGAGTGCATCCGCGAGGACGTCAATCGCACAGAGGCAGACCCGCGACGCGAGCGTATGGTCGCCTCGAGTGGTGCGTGACATTTCTGCGCACCTGCCCCAAACACGAGAGATTGCTGTGTACGGCGGAAGGAAGCAGCAACGTAACAAAATTCGACTTCGCTCGGATGATGGCCGCAGAAATTGCCGGCATGACAGGTCGCGACAACTCCCAGCGGCAGCCGCATACGGATTTCGAGCGCTTTTTCGCGAATGCCTTATGGGGTCGGAGGGAAAAATTCGGCTGGCTTGACGAGATGCCGCTCTATGCGGTCGGCCGTTTCTGCGAATGGATTGGCGCCACCCTTCTTTTCGGAAAGACCTACTTGGTTGAAGAAGTGTCAGAAGCCGACCTAGCGCTCGCCAGTCAGGCCGGGTTCGATGTGGTTCGTATGGGCCAGCCCGGATTCTGAGAGCTTCCTGAAATCGATGCACTCCGACTTCTGGGATAAGAAAACACATACGGGCGGTCGAGCTCTATACGGCCGTTTGTATGAACGGCTGGCCTACGAAAGTAGCGATCCGGCTTACACCGATATCAGAGGGATCATGTATAATGTCGCACTGGATTCCTTGCCTATCGGGCCAGGCGACCACATGTTTGGTCCTGTCGAGGAACGCAGAAACCACTCCATCCATTCGGCAGCCCAGGAATTCAAAATCCATCCGAAGACCCTTCGGAAACTGCTGAAGAATGCCCAACACGTGTTTGGTGGTTTAAACGCTACCGACGAAAGGATCGTCCTTCCGGCAAACGAGATGCTGGCGCTCGTCGACCGGTTGAGAGGCAACCTGTCCACCGCCAACGCCTCCGATTACATTGGAGCTAGTCGAACTTTATGGCAAACCCTTGTTCAAAATGGTCACGTCATCAGCTCGTTAGGTGTGAACGACGACGCCATGTATCTGCTATATCGCACGTCTGATCTCGACAGGTTCGTCCACAGGGTAAACGGCTTTGCGACCGAGGAATTCGACTCAACGTCCGGACTGACTTCCCTAGCCATCGCGATCAAACGAGCTAGTTGCAAGTTTTCCGAGGTTCTCGACTTGCTGCTTAGTGGGAAGCTGAAATCTGTGTCCGTAGATCCCACAAAACCCGGCCTAAAAGGTTTGATGTTGGATCACGAGGAAATTTGTTGCCTCACTCGAATGCCGGAACGTGGTGGCCTCACAGTGCGCCAGGCCGCCGCAGAATCTGATCACCGACCAAAAAGTCATGAGAAAGCTAATCGAGCTTGGGTGGATCGATTTCCGGAATGAACGTATTTCGGAAAAGAGCCGTCCCTACCGGAGAGTTACCAGTTCGGCGGTCGGCGAATTTATGCAGAAATACGTCTCGCTCCTCAGCCTTGCTAAGCATTTGAACCGGAGCAATGTCCAATTGAAACGGGATCTTGCCGAGCGCGGAGTCTACCCTGCCATCAGAGACGAGGAGGTTGGCGCAACGTTTTATCGGCGAAGTGATTTATAACTTCTAGCTGTACATTCAAGGACCCGGCTTCGGCCGGGGTTTTGTGCCTTCAATCTGGCACCAAGGAGAAACTGGAATGGATTGGGAGATGAATTGCTTGGAACGGGAGGAGAGTTGTTGGACGAATGGATAAAAAACTGAATGAAATCAATCAAAATTAGGAGCTGTGGTATGATGTTTGAGTGGACGCGACAGAGGCGCGACAAGCAGCATGACATAGCGACACTATCATGACACAAACGCCGCCCGAAGGCTTTTCGGGCGGCGTTTGTAATTTCTGACGCTTTTTGATCTGCGCTAACGGAGCTTGAGCTGCGTTGTCGTTGGGGTGAAGTCTCCATAACCAAGGCGGTGAGCGAGAATGCTCCAGACTTTCTCGATACCGGCCAACGTCTCAGGGTGGGTAGCGACTTCCCTTCGTCCGCAGAAGGCGATTATGGGTCTTTGGTTGTCTGCATCCCACGTCGTCATGACGATATTGGATTGATGCTGCATCAACTCCTTCAGACGCATTGCGGCAACGCGCGGACCAGGATCGCCGCTCAGCAATACCGTCACGGCATACTCTCGTCCCCCGGAAGGTTTTTCTTGGCCCGAAACGAAAGCTCCTTCCAGGCATAAGTCTTCGCCTGGGCCCACCGAGATTGCGGGAAACTCGTCCAGCAGCAGGTAGTGGGTGCCCTTTGTCAGGTCGTGGTCGTCAATATTATCGAGTGTAGTCAACCAGCGTCCGCGCTCCAGCCAGTCGTAGTACGTTGAGACTGCGATGGAGGAAGCTTGATACATTGCCGAGGCTTCGCTTTCGGAGGGATTTCCAAGGTCCTCGGCGATCAGGTGGCATTGCAGTGCGTGCTCGCTTGCGAGGTCCTGGGTGTGCTCGGTGGCAACTTGCGAGATGGATTTTAGCCGTTCTTTGGTCACATCGGATAAAACCCCGATGAGGTTCGGGTGGAGCGGAAAGGTCATTTGCTTCTCCTCTTTCGAGGAATTTTGGATTTGCGCCTTTGCAATCTACAAATTGGGTTGATGGGGCTGTAGTCCGCTGGCCTTTGTCAGCCTCAACGTTGTGTCAAACCGACCTGTCGCTGTGTCACCGGGCTTGTCGCAAACGATCCATAAATGCCTTGAGTTCTGGGAGATCGGGAATCGGTTTCATGTCAAACTGATTGTCGCTCCACAATGGCGCCTAAACTAGGGTGTGGTGACGATTTAAGGATTTAGGGTTCCCAAAGGTGCGCAAATCGGATTCAAAGCTGATTTTGGAGATCGGTGATGGATTGCGATACGCTTCGGGATGATCAATGGGAACGGATCAAGGGCTTTGTGCCGGGCGGCACCAAAGGCAAGCGTGGCCCGCGCACGGATAATCGAACATTTCTGGATGCGCTTCTATGGATGGCGCGCTCTGGCGGCCGTTGGCGCGACCTGCCCGAGCGGCTTGGCGACTATCGCTCGGTGAAGCGGCGCTATTACCGCTGGATCGAGATGGGTGTTCTTGACGAGATGCTGTCGGTTCTTTCGCGTGAAGCCGACCTCGAATGGCTGATGATTGATAGTACCATCGTGCGGGCGCATCAGCATGCCGCCGGCGCACGCAAGCTAAAAGGGGGCGGATGCCCAGGGCCTGGGCCGGTCTCGCGGTGGATTGAGCACCAAAATCCACGCAGCGACGGAAGCGCTCGGCCTTCCAATCCGATTGATAGGCTCTCCCGGACAACGCAACGACATCGCCTTTGCCCATGATCTCGTCGACGGTTTCGAGGCCGTGGCCGCCCTTGCAGACAAAGGCTATGATGCCGATCATCTGTGCGAAAGGATCACGCAGGCAGGAACACGCCTCGTCATCCCGCCCAGGCGCAACCGAAAGGTTCAGCGTGCCTACGACGCCGAACTCTACAAGGAGCGCAATCGCATCGAGCGCTTCTTCAACAAGCTCAAACAGTTCCGACGCGTCGCAACCCGATACGACAAGCTTCTGGCCAACTTCATGGGTGTCGTCAAACTCGCAGCCATCGCCATCTGGCTCAAATAGTTAAATCGTCACTACGGCCTAGTTCCACACACGCCAGCGACGATTATAGATTTTGGCGTGGTGGAAACTGGCATTAGAGAGCGCGAGACCTCGGAGGTCTCGTGCGGTTTAGCGTTTGCAGAGTTGGTAACAGAAACAATTTTTTGTGTTTCACGACATGAGGTTGATGAGCATATTGTCGATGGCGGTGCGGATCGGGGTATTGATATTGTTTATATCGACCACAATATTCGAAGAATTAATATTGGATCATGCAAAACCGTTTTAGAATTTAAAAACTCTCACAAATTTTACCCGGCAGAAGAGATCGATAAAATAATCTCTTTTATCGACGATGTTCTTTTGCATCACGATAGTATGTTAGAAAAATGCAACGGAATGCTTGCTGCCAAAGTGCACGAGATATGGGAAATATTTTCGTCTGAAGCATACGAGGTTGCTGTCCATTTATTTTCAAACAGGTCAACACTACCCAAAGATGCAAGGGAGAGACTTTCTGAATCACTGAATAGACACAACGTAAGTTTATTTGAGTATGGGTTATTTGAACTTTCACACGGATTGGTGAAAGCAACAAAGCCTAGATTTAAGAAAACGCTGAAGGGGTGCGGCGAAACATCTGCGGCATTTGAAGATACGGGGCGTCAGCGCAATTGTCGCTAGAGTGAATTTGGTTGAACTCATGAAATTCCTTAGCGGAGAATCCGGATCTTTCGATGAACGACTCGTTTGGCAAAACGTCCGATACTTTCTAGGAATTGAGAACGAAGTTAATCATGAAATAAGAGCCAGCCTTCTCAGTGACTCAGTTGAAGATTTCTGGTTTCTAAATTCCGGATTGACAATTGTTTGCGAACAGATTCTCTCCAATCCCAACGGTTCTCACCCAATTCATATGGTAAATCCGCAGATAGTGAACGGATGCCAGACAGCTTCGGTCATTCAAAGTGTCTACACAGAAACTCTTCGTAGTCTGCAGGGTGGGTTCATTCAGGTTAAAATTATTGAGACAAGCAGCCCAGAGTTTGTTGAAAAAATTGCTCTTGCAAGCAACACACAAAGCCGGATATTGGGCAGAGACCTCAGAGCCCACGATACCTTTCAGCTACAAATTGCGGAGTGCTTGAGGTCACGGGGATATTTCTATTGCCGAAAGCGTGGCGAAAAAAGCCCGCCAGGAAAGTTTACTGTTTTAGATAGTGCTCGCGTTGGGCAGTTGATGCTTGCTTATGTTTGCGGGAACCGACGAAAAGCAAAACAAACTCAAACGACATATTTGGCGATTTGTATGGTGATGCTTTCAATCCATTGGCCACGACTCCGGATATCATTATAGCCGCTCACGAGGCCTACTGCGAAATCGAGAAGCGGCGCCAGAAAGCCCTACACTGGCAATCCTCGATTTCAAAAAACTCGTATGAGGAATCGTGGATTATTGAAGGTCACTTCCATGTTTTATTTGTGATTGGTGAATTGCTTCGCCGCGCTGGAAAGAACTTGGGCAACGGTGAAGACGCGTCGCTATTGGTAAATTCTGCAATCAGCGTGGTTAGTAGTTTTGTCGCGCAGAACAAGCAGACTGCAAGCTACAGGTTGTTCCGTTTAACAACCTCAAGAGAGGCCTTGTTGAAATTAATGGATGGAGCGAACGAGCAACCTAATCTCTCGTATCCAAAACAACTTTCTCTGGAAATATAGAGTATTAGAATATTGTTGAGCAGCGATATTCTGCGCTAAGGCTTCGCACACGCCCCCAGTTCGCCCGCTCACCGGCGACTGCGCGGCGGCCGTCCTTGCTATCCGAAAAAGGAACTGTAAAGCTCCCGAGACGTTCACCAGCGATTGGTTCCGGGGTTCAGCTCAGGGACGCCCGGAGAGCTCCAGATGAACATTCCCCTGCTCGCAGCTATTGGACTCTCGTTCGCAGCCTCGTCCCTGCCCGCTTTGGCTGACGAAGCAGCCTTCCTGAAATCGATCGGCGGCCATTGGTCAGGACGAGGCACTCTAATCACGAAGATTGGTTCAGCACCGTTCGACGTCACATGCACCTTCGACAGCAAATCGAATGGAGCATCACTTGCAATGTCGGGCCAGTGCCGGGGATTGGTGGTGGTGCGGCGAGCAGTCTCGGCAGACATCAAGGCCAACGGCACGAAATACAGCGGTACCTATGTGGGACCGTCAGGACGCCCGTCCAGCCTCTCCGGTTCGAGAACCGGAAGCTCGATCAACTTCGCTGTCCGCTGGAGCCGGGAGGTCAACGGAGACCGAGCCGCCCGGATGACGCTTCAACGGATTGGCAATACGGGCTTGAGGCTTCGCACGATCGACAAGGATCCGAAAACGGGCAGAAATGTTGTAACGAGCGACATCCAGTTGTCCCGATAAATTGGACAGCAAGTTGTGCTGATCTTTCAGGAGAGTAAAAACGGTGCGGAAATTCCATCTCCCTCCTGGCGGGGAGAAAGCAATTTCAACATCTTGGGTTCAGCTAAGTGTTAGATTTTGTTGGTGAGGGGATCTCGGCCCCCCTCTTTCAATCCCCGCCCCGAAAACCTCCGCCATACTCCCTCGTCCCGCCGCGTGAGGGAAAAGCCATGTCCGCGAAATCCGGATATCACCCGCCCGCAACCGCGCTGGTATGATCGTTGATCTCGATCCAGTATCCGTCGGGATCCTGGACGTAGGCCTGCCGGAACCCGTCGCGCCGCACGCCGATCCGCCCGGTATTTCCCGGCCAGTCATAAAACGTCACGCCCTTGGCAGAAATATCGGCGACGAAGGCATCGAGGCTGTCGATGCGGAGCGCAAAATGTGTGTCCTTGGTGAGATACGTCGCGCCAAAGTCGCCCTCGATGAGATGGATCGCATCGAGACCGCCGATCGTCAGCCAGGCCACATTGGCGGGTGGGTTCAAGGATGAAGTGCGACTTGCCAATGTTTACAAAGGTTTCATCCCGTCAAATGCAATGACCGCCGACGGCAAGTTATCGCTTCAATCTTCCCTTCCCAAATGCCGTCGTCCATGCAGAATGCTGTTCTCATACTGATGAAGGCGCCGCATGCCCGCAGTCTCGTTGCCAAACAGCCTCTATACAGATACCCGCGCATCCGGCGCCTTCGACGCCGCTGCTTGATGCCGATCAAACGGTTTCAGTCGCGATCATCGGTGCCGGGTTTGCCGGTCTGTCTGCGGCGCTGCATCTGGCCGAAATGGGTGTCGACGTCTGCGTTCTGGAGGCCAACGAGGCCGGCTGGGGTGCATCCGGGCGCAATGGCGGACAAATCAATCCCGGGCTCAAGTTCAATCCCGATGAACTGCTTTCCCGGTTTGGCGGCGATCTCGGCCAGCGCATTGATCGACATGGCCTGGGGCGCGCCGGATTTCACCTTCGACTTCATTCGCCGGCTAGGCATCGATTGCGATGCGCGGCAAAACGGCACGCTGCGGGCCGCGACCAATGCGCTGACCGCCAAGGCCGTCGGCACCACTGCGGCTCAATGCCTGGCGCGTGGCATGCCGACACGTTTGCTCGACGCGAAGCAGACGGCGCTGGCAACGGGCACGGACCGCTATCCGGCGGCGCTGTTTGATCCGCGCGGTGGCGACCTGCATCCGCTCAATTATGCCCGCGGCCTTGCTGCCGCTGCGCAGAATGCCGGTGCGTCCATCCATGGCGGTAGCCGCGTCATCTCGGCTCGAAAGCAATCCGGACAATGGTTTTTGCACACGGACAAGGCCACCGTCGTCGTGGAAAAATTGCTTGTTGTTACAAATGCCTATGCGGATGGGCTATGGCCGGACCTGAAGAAATCTCTCGTTCCAGTCTTCAGTTCCATCGTCGCAACACAACCCCTGCCCGTCGATGTCGTGGCGCATATCCTGCCGGATCGGCCGGTACTCTACGAAAGCGGTCATATCACTGTCTATTATCGCATCGACGCAGAGAACCGGCTGCTGATGGGTGGACGCGGACCGCAGCGGGCGCTGACTGGCCAGACGGGCGCGCTGGACTATCTGAAACATTATGCAGAGCGTCTACGGCCCGAATTGAAGGGAACGCGCTGGACGCATGCCTGGAACGGGCAGCTGGCGATCACCCCGGACCACCTGCCCCACCTGCATGAACCGGCCGAAGACGCATTGATCTATCTCGGCTGCAACGGCCGTGGCGTGGCGCTGGCGACGGCCATGGGCAAGCAGCTGGCCCTCGCGTCTGGTCGGCGGGTCTTCCGTTCCGATCGACCTTCCCGTGACCGGTATCGCGCCAATGCGGTTTCACGCTCTGTGGCCGATCGGCGTGCATTCCACGATGATCTGGGGCAGAATGAAGGACCGGCTGGGTATTTAAAGTCGTTGGATAAACGGCGGAAGCTCACCATCCTTGAATATTTTCTTATTTATAAGTTTATCAGATGCACAAAAATAATTGAATTTATTAGATAATATCTATTCGTGTGTATCACGCTTCTACGAGGAAACCATTTCCGTTCGGGACACGTATCATATCTATTCCGATGGCCAGCAAGGAGACGGGGAATGATCCGGACACTCAGAACCTGCGCATGCATTGCCATTCTCTTGTCCACGGCGCCGCTGGCATTGGCGGCGGAACCCGTCGATATGGCCCAGTCGATCATCCAGAATCAGATCGAGGCTTTCCTCAACGACGATGCAGAAACCGCCTATTCGTTTGCCTCGCCGCAAATCCGGCAGAAATTTCCCGACAAGAGCATCTTCTTCGAGATGGTCAAGCGCGGCTATACGCCGGTCTACCGTCCGGGCAATTTCGCGTTCGGCCGCAGCAAGATCGTGGACGACACGGTCGTGCAGGAAGTGCTGATATCGGCCCCTGACGGCAAGGACTGGACGGCGCTGTATTTCCTCGTCAAGCAGCCGGACGGCAGCTACAAGATCAACGGCGTGCAGATGCTGCAGCAGGCCCCCGGCCCCGAGATTTGATCGTGTAGGCGCTCATGGAGCCGCTTACAGCGGCGCCAGATCGCCCCGCGCCCATTCTTCCTGCGTCTCTTCCATGAAGGCGGCATAGCGGCCTTCCTCGATTGCCTTGCGGATGCCGGCCATCAGGTCCTGGTAATAGGCAAGGTTGTTCCAGGTCAGCAGCATGCCGCCCAGGCTCTCGTCCGCCCGCACGAGATGGTGCAGATAGGCGCGCGAATAATCGCGTGACGCCGGGCACGAGGACTGATCGTCGAGCGGCCGTGTATCCTCCGCGTGCCGGGCATTGCGCAGGTTGACGCGGCCGCGCCGGGTGAAGGCCAGGCCGTGACGGCCGGCGCGGGTCGGCATGACGCAATCCGAACATGTCGATGCCCCGCGCCACTGACTTCAGGATATCGTCGGGCGTGCCGACGCCCATCAGGTAACGCGGCTTTTCGACCGGAAGTTCGGGGCATGTGATATCGAGCATGTCGAGCATCACCGCCTGCGGTTCGCCGACGGCAAGACCACCGATCGCGTAGCCCTTGAGGTTGAGCCCGGACAGCGCCTGCGCCGAGCGCATACGCAGCGCCGGCACGTCGCCGCCCTGTACGATGCCGAACATCGCCTTGCCCGGCTGATCGCCGAAAGCGGTCTTGCAGCGGTCGGCCCAGCGCAGCGACATTTCCATTGCGCGTTCAATATCAGCAGGTTCGGCCGGAAGCCTCACACATTCGTCGAGCTGCATCTGGATATCGCTGTCGAGCATGCCCTGGATCTCGATCGAGCGCTCCGGCGACATGTGATGCAGCGCACCGTCGACATGGCTCTTGAACGTCACGCCCTTCTCGTCAAGCTTGCGCAGACCGGCCAGCGACATGACCTGGAAGCCGCCGCTGTCGGTCAGGATCGGATAGGGCCAGCGGATCAGCTCATGCAGGCCGCCAAGACGCGCCACGCGCTCCGGGCCGGGGCGCAGCATCAGGTGATAGGTGTTGCCGAGGATGATGTCGGCGCCGAGATCGCGGACCTGATCGAGATACATCGCCTTGACCGTGCCGACGGTTCCGACCGGCATGAATGCCGGCGTGCAGATCTCTCCGCGCGGCATCGATACCGTGCCGCGACGCGCCTTGCCGTCGGTTGCCTTGATGTCGAACTGGAATGTCTCGGTCATACTATCTCGATCCTGGGGTTATCCCGGAAAAGCAGGCTGGAATCGCCGTAGGAATAAAAACGGTAGCCGGTATCGATGGCGTGCGCATAGGCGCGCCGCATCGTCTCGAGGCCACTGAAGGCCGAGACGAGCATGAACAGGGTCGATTTCGGCAGGTGGAAATTGGTCATCAGCATATCGACGGCGCGGAACCGGTAGCCGGGCGTGATGAAGATGCCGGTCGGGCCGGACCAGGGGCGGATGTCGCCGTTCTCTGCCGCCGCACTTTCGATCAGCCGCAGCGAGGTGGTGCCGACACAGATGATGCGCCCGCCCCTCGTCTTGACCGCGTTCAGCCGTTCGGCGACCTCGGCACTGACATGGCCGATCTCCTGGTGCATGACATGATCGTCGGTATCGTCGACCTTCATCGGCAGGAAGGTTCCGGCGCCGACATGCAAGGTGACGAAATGGCGCTCGATGCCAAGCGCGTCCAAGGCCTCGAACAGGCGGTCGGTGAAATGCAGGCCGGCTGTAGGCGCTGCCACGGCTCCATGTTCGCGCGTAAACTGTCTGGTAGTCGGTGCGATCCTGCTCGTCCTCGGGGCGCTTGGAAGCGATATAGGGCGGCAGCGGAATATGGCCGACGGCCAGGATCGCCTCGTCCAGTAACGGGCCGGAGAGATCAAACCGCAGCGTCACCTCGCCCGCCTCGCCCTTCTCCTCCACGGTCGCGTCAAGCGCGCCCATAAGGCAGGTGTTGGAGCCATGGCCGAATTCGATCCTGTCACCCGGCTTGAGGCGTTTTGCGGGACGTGCAAACGCCTTCCAGCGATCGGCGCCAACGCGCATGTGCAGCGTCAGCGACACCTGGGTGACCACATCCTCGCCGCGCCTGCGCAATCCTTCCAGTTGGGCTGGAATGACTTTGGTGTCGTTGAAAACGAGGGCATCGCCGGGGCGCAGGAACGACGGCAGGTCCATGACGCTGTGATCGGTCAACTCAACGCTGCCCCCCGGCTGAACGACGAGCAGGCGGGCGCTGTCGCGCGGGCTTGCGGGCCGCAGCGCAATATTGTCTTCAGGGGAGATCGAAATCGAACAGATCGACACGCATGAAAAATCTTCTTTAAACAGCAAACCCGCCCCGGCGCCTTTTCGAGGCGATCCGGGACGGGTTTTGGCAATAGCCTGAATTAGGCGTTGGCGGCAAGTTTCATCGAAACGATGCTGTCAGGATCCTTGACGGGCTCGCCCTTCTTGATCTTGTCGACATTGTCCATGCCGGAGATGACCTGACCCCAGACCGAATACTGCTTGTTCAGCCATGGGCTGTCGGTAAAGCAGATGAAGAACTGCGAATTGGCAGAGTTCGGCATCTGGCTGTGGGCCATCGAGCACGTGCCGCGCACGTGGCTCATGTTGGAGAATTCAGCCTTGAGGTCCGGCTTGGAAGAGCCGCCCATGCCGGCGCGGGCCGGATTGAAATCCTTGCCGCCGGTCTTGCCGAACTGCACGTCGCCGGTCTGCGCCATGAAGTCGTCGATGACACGGTGGAACACGACGCCGTCATAGGCGCCTTCGGCGCACAGTTCCTTGATGCGGGCAACGTGGCCCGGCGCCAGGTCCGGCAGAAGCTGGATGACGACCTGCCCCTTGGTGGTTTCCATGATGATGGTGTTTTCCGGATCCTTGATCTCGGTCATGGTCTTCTCCTTCTTGTTTAAAACGGGCGTTTGAAACGGTTGTTACTTGCCGACCTTGACGCTGATCATCCGGTCGGGATCGGTGACGGAGCCGTTGTTGGCTTCGTCGCCCTTCTTGATCTTGTCGACATTGTCCATGCCTTCGACGACCTGTCCGACGACCGTGTACTGGCCGTTCAGGAAGTCGCCGGGTGCGAACATGATGAAGAACTGCGAATTGGCGGAGTTCGGATCCTGGCTGCGGGCCATGCCGACGGTTCCACGCTCGAAGGGAACTTTCGAGAATTCGGCTTCGACATCCGGCTTCGACGAACCGCCCATGCCGGCCATCTCGGCCTTGAAATCCTTTTCCATATTGCCGTACTGAACGTCGCCGGTCTGGGCCATGAAACCCGGAATGACGCGGTGGAAGGCGACTTTGTTGTATTCGCCGGCTTCAACCAGTTCCTTGATGCGCGCAACATGCTTCGGCGCGACATCCGGCAGGAGCTCGATGACGACCGGGCCGTCCTTCAGCGTGATGGTGATGTATTCCTTGGCCTGGGCAAAGGCATTGCTGGTCAGGGATGCAAGGACAACGGCGCCTGCGAAAGCGAGTTGGAGGATTTTCATGGTAGCTCCCGTGGAATGAATGAAAACGTCAGGATTTGCGTTTTGCGTTCAAGGCCTGATAAACGGCCTTGGGTACAGAAGGCGCTGACATCACCGCCCATGGCGGCGATCTGGCGAACCAATGTGGCGGTAATGGGCCACGATGCCGTTCCGGCCGGCAGAAACAAGGTCTGGATATCCGGCGCCATCTGCCGGTTCATGCCCGCCATCTGCATCTCATAGTCGAGATCAGTGCCGTCGCGCAACCCGCGGACCAAAAGAGAAGCGCCATGTTTTCGCGCGGCGTCGACGACCAGATTGTCGAAGGAGACCACGGAGATATCGCCGGCTCTCTCCGGCAGGAATTCGCTGAGAGACTGTCGAATGAGCGCTGCACGTTCTTCGAAGGAAAACAGCGGCGTCTTGCCGGGATGGATGCCGATGGCAACGATGACGGTCGGCGCGACATTCAGCGCCTGCACCAGCACATCAAGGTGGCCATTCGTCATGGGGTCGAAGGAGCCGGGATAAAAAGCAGTGGTCATCGCGCCTGTTTCCGTTTGGAAGCCTTTTGTCACGGACCGAAGGCAATCGCAAGGGAGCGCCACTGCCGCTCCACCTGTTCCTTTGGGAACAGCGGCCGCCGGGCATGAACGCTATATGAATGGTACGTTCAAGGCTGCTTCAAGCACAACCTTGTATCTCATGAAGTAGAGAACGGAACTTTTTCCAGTCACAGCCGTTATCTGGCTGAAAGGATCATTGTTATGGCACTTCTTCTTCTTTCAATGACCATGTTTTTCGTCATGCTTTTTGCAACGGCAAACGCAATCCGAAACGAAGCGCGCACGGACCGGTCTTAACCTGCAATCGTCTGTTAAAGTAGAGGGCAGTGTGAAATGGCCATTACAATGATGATCGTATCGGCAGCGATTAGTATCGTGTTCCTGGTCGATTTCGCCAAAAACAATTTTCGAACTTCAGCGCGACAGAAACGTGATGAAGACGATCAGCCGAGATGCAGGCGGTTTCAGCGTCTGAAACATTTGCGCTCAAAGATTTCCCCAGCGGCAACCTCCAGTGTCCGCTGACATAAAAACCGGACGGTTCCCCTGCCAGTCCGGTTTTTCTTTGTCCAGGCGGGACTAACGCAGAGTACGGTAGCTTAGACAGCCGCTATTTCTGGCCGGGAAAACGAACGGAAAACCGGCGGCATATAGCGTCCCGACATAGCCTGGATGATCGCTGACCAGAATGGCGAAAAGCGCATTCCATTTCAGGATCGAGATGCCTTCCGGTAGATTTTCGGCGGACAGGTGATGATCGGGAAACAACACCAGCGCACCCGGCGCCTGCTCGGAAACTCTGAAGAGTCCCGCCATTGCAATATACCAGAAGAGAACGAGCGCCACGGCTGTTACGAGGCCGTTCGCCAGGCTTTGGGCGCGTTTAATAATCAAAGACATGTTCCAGTCCGGGATCAGTAAGCGGCACGATCCGCAGCAAGGGAGCAAGGTCCGCCACCTTCACTGCGATCAGCACTCTCGCACCATCAAATCCCTCCCTGTTGACGCGCGCGATCTCGGTTCCAGGCAATCCCGGCGACGTTTGATCCGTTTTTTCCGTAACGGAAACCATGATGTCGTCATTACCGGCGATCTCGTGGATCGAGCCGCCCTTTGCAGCAATTTCCACCAAAATCCGGGTGAAAAGATCGTAACGCGGTGTTTGGATTTCTATATCGGCGCCGTTCTCGCTGATCACCTTAACGCCGGCAATCGTCAAAAGTTCATTTGCCGGCAAGCCGGCGATGACACTGCGGATTTCAAGCTGGGCGGGACCCGTGGTACCGGCAACGGCATTGGTGATCATCCCTGCATAGAGCGTCTTTGCCCGCCATTCCGTGCCGAGCCCAAAGCGGCGTTCCCAGCCGCGTACCGGGTCGGTGATCGGCGCGTCCTTCAGTTTTTGCACCTGATTGGCGAAGGGGTACATGTACCAGGGGTCTGGCGCAGGAAGGCGGCATATTCGACCGCCATGCCTGCTGCGACCTGGTCCTGCGGCGTCTTCTTCTCGCCGCGCAGCGTCGCCGTCAGTCGTCCGATCGTTTCCTCATAGGCCGCCTTCAACGCCATTTCGAGGGTGAAGCTGACGCCGATGGTGTGAATGGTCATACGCGTTGCCAGATCTGCGCCGCCATGGGCATCGGCAACCGTCGTCAATGCGCAGGCCGAAGTCCAGAAACCGCGGATGCTGGAGACGTAGTCGAAAGCATATTCGTCGCCGGTTTTCAGCGTCTCAGCCAACCCGTCATAGGCATAAACGATGTGCCACTCCGGATAGGTGAGAAACGTGTTGGCCTCACGTCGCTGGAATGCGGCATCCTTGATCAGCGGCGTATACGGATCCTGCCTGCTCTCGCCGTGACAGAAGGTCTCGACATAGGCGACCGGGCTTAGCAGAAGAACGACGAGCAGAAGAACCGCTGCGATGCTCCATTTGAGGAGCTTCCACACCACGCGCATCAGGCGGCCTCTTTGCCGAAGAGAAAGATCGACAGAACGGCAAAACCGCCGAGCGCCAGATGCGGCAGATTGGCCAGGATCTTGAAGCTGAACGGCGGATCCTGCACACCGTAGTTGATGATGCCGAGATCAAGATAGCCAGAACCGGTGATCAGGCCGAGCAGGCCATCGCCAAAATAGAGCACGCCGAAATAGAGCAGGAAATTCTTTGCCGCGCGGCTCGATATCCATGCCGCGATTGCCGCCCAGGCTGCCGACGCGACATGCAGGCTGTCATCATAGATATCGAGGGCGAAGATGCCGAAAGCCCTGCCCTGCTCGTCGGTCAGTCCCGGAATGTAGTTCAGAGATGCAGCCCCTGAGAAGCGCGATGGCGTAACAGACGGCAATGACACGCAATTTCCCCACGAACGATCCCTTCATAGCTGGCCCAGATAGGCGTCCCACAAATGATTGCGGAAAAGAAGACCCTTGTCGATTTCACGCTTGCGGTCAGCAAAGGCGGCAGCGCGCGAATAGGCGCGGACCAGCTGATCGACCGAGGCATGTGGGCGGTAGGGCAGATAATAGGTGCCGCCGATGGCCAAAACCCGCCTCGATCAGCTCCCGCGTCATACGTGCCATGTCTTCTTCGCCGCGCACGGTCTTTTCCTGCAGAAAACAACATGACGGCGGCGATGCGTGGCTCGGAGGCATAGGCAAGAACGCTGTCGCGGTCGGTATCGACATAACGCAAGGTCACGTTCAACAACTGCTGGAAGGACGCCGGAATGACGTCGCGGCACAGCGCGACGAATTCAGCAAAGCGCGATGGCGCGACAAAATACTCGTGCAGAATGTCGGTGCGCAGCGGATCGAGATCGTCGAGGGTGACAACGGGTTCGTTCATCAGGCTGTTGCGCGTCGCCTCGCCCGCGATCGACGGACCAAGCGACGTTTCGGTCCACCAGCGCGTGCTTCATCCAGTCCGACCCGACCTGACGGCGAAAGATTTCGCGCGATACGCGGCTGACGAAACCGGAACCCGTCGCAGCGGGAACATCGGATTGATCCACAGCCGGACGATAGGAGATCAGCAGGCCATCTTCGAAGAACCGGTCGAGCGGAAACGTCAAGCCGGCCATAGGCCATCAGGATGGAGGGATCGGAATCCAGCATCCGGGCAAATTTTGCGCCGAGATCAGCGCCTGAGACAGTTTCGAATGTCGGGTCAAGGCGGCTGTTGGGCACCATGTCGAGTTCAAGCTCGGTGATGACGCCGAAAAGGCCGTAGCCACCCATGGCATGCTGGAACAGTCTCGGCATTTTCGCTGCGCGAGCAGGTAATCAACGTGCCGTCCGCCAAAAGCATCTTCACCGACCGCACGGTGCTGCTGCAGCCACTGAAGCGGACCGGCCAGCCATGCGCATTGACGGAATAGGTGCTGGCCACGCCAAAATCGTTGTTCGATTGCATTACAGCCGGCGAAAAGCCGATCGCATCAAGCCTGGCGATGACCGTCGACCAGCGTGTACCGGCAGCGACGCGGTAGGTCCTTGCAGCCGTATCGGCTTCCAGCCATTGCTGGTCCAGAGTCAGTACCGTGCCGCTCTTTGCGAGGCTCTGACCGCCCATCGAATGGCGCGCTGCACTGGCGGCAAAGGACTGACCGGCACCACGCGCCTCGGCCATCATCGTGCGGATTGCATCAATGGTCTCGGCCATCGGATCGGCAGTGACGGTGATGTGTTTTGCAACGGAGGTTGGCGAGAGCTCGCTGGCATCATTCAGCAGAATGCCGCCGTTTTCAGGCTTGATATCGACGGGAAATATCGGGCCGGATGCACTGGTCGGCGCCAGCAACGTCCGCCCGGCATAGATGCCAAGACCTGCGGATGCTCCAGCAAGCAAAACGCGCCGTGTTAAACGCCCCATCATATCCCCCATCCCCGCATCAGCTTCCCGGCGGGAATCATCTCCTTAACGGTACAGCAACAGGATTAATTCGCGCGGCCAAATACAATGACAAAGAAAAAGCCGGACGATGCGATCGCCCGGCTTTTGATGATGCGATGGAAGCTTTTACTCTTCCGTTGCAGTCGGCGGCTCAATGGCCGGCGCATCGTCATCCGGCATCTCCGCCTGGTCTGCGCCGTCCTCATCCTCTTCCGGTTCCGGTTCGCTGATGCGCTCGACGGACACGACCTTTTCATCCTTGGCGGTCGAGAAGATGGTGACGCCCTTGGTGGCGCGGCTTGCAAGCCGGATGCCACCGACCGGAACGCGGATCAGCTGGCCGCCATCGGAGACGAGCATGATCTGGTCATTGTCTTCAACCGGGAAGGCCGCGACCAGTTCGCCGATTTCGCCGGTCTTGGAGGTATCAGTTGCGCGAATACCCTTGCCGCCACGGCCGGAGGTGTGGAAGTCATAGGTCGACGAGCGCTTGCCAAACCCTTTGACCGAAACTGTCAGTACGAACTGTTCGCGTGCCTTCAGTTCTTCATAGCGTTCGTTGGTGAGTTCGCCCTCTTCTGTGACTTCTTCACCGACCAGCGCGATTTCCTCGTCCTCACCGGTTGCCGCACGCCGTTCGGCAGCAGCGCGCTTGAGGTAGGCTGCACGCTCCCACGGCTCGGCATCGACATGGCCGACGATGGTCATCGAGATGATCCGGTCGCCGTCGCCAAGCGTGATACCACGAACGCCGATCGAATTACGGCCGGCAAAGACCCGGACGTCATCAACCGAGAATCGTATGCACTGGCCAAGCGCCGTCGTCAGAAGAACGTCGTCATGCTCGGTGCAGGTTTCGACGGAGAGGATTTCGTCGCCCTCTTCATCGAGCTTCATGGCGATCTTGCCGTTGCGATTGACCTGGACGAAATCCGACAGCTTGTTGCGGCGGACCGTCCCACGCGTCGTCGAGAACATCACGTCGAGGTTTTCCCACGTCGTTTCATCCTCGGGCAGCGGCATGATCGTTGTAATGCGTTCGCCAGGCACCAGCGGCAGCATGTTGATCAGGGCCTTGCCGCGCGATTGCGGCGTGCCGATTGGCAGGCGCCAGACCTTTTCCTTGTAGACGATGCCGCGCGACGAGAAGAACAGCATCGGCGTATGCGTATTGGCAACGAACAGGCGCGTGACGAAATCCTCGTCGCGCGTCGCCATGCCGGAGCGGCCCTTGCCGCCACGACGTTGGGCACGATAGGTCGCCAGCGGCACACGCTTGATATAGCCGAGATGGGACACGGTGATGACCATGTCTTCCTGGGCGATCAGGTCCTCATCGTCCATGTCCGGACCGCCTTCGACGATCACGGTGCGGCGCGGGGTGCCGAATTCTTCGCGAACGGCGATGAGCTCGTCCTTGACGATGGTCATGATGCGGATACGCGACGACAGGATGTCGAGGTAATCGCTGATTTCGGCGCCGATCTTGTTGAGTTCGTCGCCGATTTCGTCCCGACCAAGGGCCGTCAAACGAGCAAGACGCAGCTCAAGGATCGCCCGGGCCTGCTCTTCGGACAGGTTGTAGGTCAGGTCCTCGTTGATGCGGTGGCGCGGATCGTCGATCAGACGGATCAGGCTTTCGACATCCGATGCCGGCCAGCGGCGCGTCATCAACTGTTCGCGCGGTGGCTGGATCCGGGGCGCTGCGGATCAGCTTGATGATCTCGTCGATATTGGCGACGGCAATCGCCAAGCCGACCAACACATGCGCGCGGTCACGCGCCTTGCGCAGCAGGTATTTGGTACGGCGGCTGATGACTTCCTCGTGGAAGGAAACGAATGCGCGCAGCATGTCGAGCAGCGTCATCTGCTCCGGCTTGCCGCCGTTCAGCGCCACCATGTTGCAGCCAAACGAGGTCTGCAGCGGTGTGTAGCGATAGAGCTGATTGAGGATAACCTCGGCATTGGCGTCGCGCTTCAGCTCGACGACGACGCGGTAGCCCTGACGGTCGGATTCGTCGCGCAGGTCGGAAATACCCTCGATGCGCTTGTCCTTGACCAGTTCGGCCATTTTTCGATCATCGTCGCCTTGTTCACCTGGAAGGGAACTTCGGTGATGATGATCTGCTCGTGGTCGCCGCGCATCGGTTCGATGGTGGCACGGCCGCGCATGATGATCAGAGCCGCGGCCGGTCTCATAGGCCGAACGGATGCCGGAGCGGCCAAGGATGAAGGCGCCGGTCGGGGAAGTCCGGACCCGGAATGATCTCCATCAACTGCGGCAGTTCAAGTGCCGGCTCATCGATCAGGGCGATACAGCCGTTGATCACTTCGATCAGATTGTGCGGCGGGATATTGGTCGCCATGCCGACGGCGATGCCGCCTGCGCCGTTGACCAGAAGGTTCGGGAATTTCGCCGGAACAACGGAAGGTTCGCTGAGCGTGCCGTCATAGTTGTCGCGAAAGTCGACCGTTTCCTTGTCGAGGTCGTCGAGCAGCGCATGGGCTGCCTTCTGCAGACGGCACTCGGTATAGCGTTCAGCCGCCGGCGGGTCGCCGTCGATCGAGCCGAAATTGCCCTGGCCGTCGATCAGCGGCAAACGCAGCGACCACGGTTGGGCCATGCGGGCGAGCGCATCATAGATCGCCGAGTTGCCGTGCGGATGGAATTTACCCATCACGTCACCGGTGACGTGGGCGCATTTGACGTATTTCTTGTTCCAGTCGATGCCCAGTTCGCTCATCCCGAACAGGATGCGCCGGTGCACGGGCTTCAGACCATCGCGGACGTCGGGAAGAGCACGGCTGACGATAACGCTCATGGCGTAGTCGAGATACGAGCGCTGCATTTCCTCCATGATGGAAATGGGCTCAATGCCGGGTGGATTCTTGCCGCCGCCTGGTGTGCTTTGTTCAGTCAATTTTGATCACGATCTTTGTTCAGAATCAGACAGATTTTTATAGCCGAATGCATTGGCGAGCGCCAATTTCGGGGCTGGGTTTTGAACAGCCTTTTAGGCTCATCGGCGCTCTCGCAGGCATTTGCAAGGCAAAAGCGGCAGAACAGTGAACGAGAGCCCTTTCATTCGGCACCACCCTCGCCTAACAATTCATCAGACGGTCATCATAAACAAGGCCGCGGGGGAATGGGATGTCTCATATCGACCTTCTGATCAATGCGCTGACCACGATCCTGGTCACCATCGATCCGCCCGGCCTTGCGCCGATCTTCCTCAGCCTCACGGTCGGCATGAGCCGGCACGAACGCTTTCTGGTGGCCCGCCGCGGGACGCTGATCGCGTTCTTCATCCTGTCGGCTTTTGCTCTGTTCGGTAACGGCATTCTCGGCCTGCTCGGCATCTCCATCGGTGCCTTCCGGATCGCCGGTGGTCTGCTGCTGTTCTGGATCGCCTTCGAAATGATCTTCGAGAAGCGCAACGAGCGCAAGGAAAGACCGGCGAGGCCGCGATCACCCACGACCACATCCACAACATCGCAGTGTTCCCGCTGGCGCTGCCGCTGATTGCCGGCCCCGGTGCGATCTCGGCGACGATCCTGCTTTCCGGTTCGTTCTCGGCGACGATCGACCGGGTTCAGTTGATCCTCGTCATCGCCTTCTGTCTTGCCGTCCTGTTTGCCGCCCTCGTCATCGCCGAACGGATCGATCGGTTTCTGGGTGTCACCGGCCGCGCAATCCTGACACGCCTGCTCGGCGTCATTCTCGCGGCCTTGGCGGTGCAGTTCGTAGTCGACGGCGTCAAATCGACCATGGCTCTGTGATCACACGTAGTTGACGCAGGTTCTGCTGACGAAAAAGATCGGTTTCCCGGGCCGTTTTCACTGTACGATCGCTTCGCTTGATTTTGGAGGAGACGCAGCATGGACCGAATCACCGGCGGCTGCCTATGCGGCAACGTCCGAATTGTGGCGTCGGGCACCCCATACCGGGTCGGCCTTTGTCACTGTCTCGACTGCCGCAAGCATCATGGGGCTCTTTTTCACGCTTCCACGATCTTCCCTCAGGATGCGGTGACGATCGTTGGCGAAACACGTGATTACGCCGGGCGATTTTTCTGCCCCCGCTGCGGCTCCCCGGTTTTCGCACGCAGCGCGGACGAAATCGAAGTGAACCTGGGATCCCTGGATGCCCCGGACCAACTGATGCCAACCTATGAACTTTGGACCGTCCGTCATGAGGCCTGGTTGCCGCCGTTTCCGCTCACGAGACGTTACGACCACGATCGTGACGCGATAGGTCGCTTTGAGGAATAGGTCGCACGGGCGGGCGAGCGCCGTAAGCGCCTTTGTGAGTCGCCGATTTATCCACCAGGTGAAAGCCGCGAGGCGGACGAGATTGATCCGCCAATGACGACGGATGAACGAGATTCGTCCGCTAACGACCCCTAGCGGACATCCAGATGTGCGCCATTGGCGATCTGAGTGCAGCCGGCGAGCCCGAACTGCTCGCCCCACATGCATAATGAACCTGCTGCTGCATTGAGCGCCGCGCCGCGTTTTGTCAGCGAATAGACGACCTTCGCTGGAACCTCGGAAAGACCTTTCGGTCGACTAGTCCATCAGCCTCTAGCTCACGCAATTGCTGCGCCAGCATCTTTTCGCTGACACCGGGAAGCGCCTGTCTCAGTCGGCCAAATCTGCGCGAGGCCGTTCCGAGTTCGCAAAGGATATCTACTTTCCACTTTCCTTCGACCATCTTGACGGCCGCTGCAAAGCCATTGTCCGCGGACTTGTTCATCGCGCTTTCCTTACCGTTTGGTGACCACTTACGCCTGAGTGCGTATTGCGCGCCGCTCGTTTTGGCATACCTCTCAAAAAGATCACAGCAAAACGCGGCCGCGCCGCCTGATTTATATGGAGCATTGGAATGGAGCGTTCAATCACGGTCATTGGAACGGGCCGCATGGGGTCGGCGCTCGTACGTAGCCTGCTTCAGTCGGGATATCGGACGACGGTCTGGAACAGAACAAGACATAAGACCGATCCACTGGTCAAACTCGGCGCAGCTGCTGCACCTTCCGTGCTGGAAGCCGTCAATGAAGGCGAGATCATCATGGTGAATGTCAGCGACTATGCGGCAACAAAAGCGCTGCTACGCAGCGACCCAATTGCTTCAGCTATTCGCGGCAAGCTGATCGTGGAACTGACTTCGGGAACACCAAGTGGCGCACGGGAAGCCGCTGAATGGTGCATGGAGCACGGCGCGCTACCTTGATGGCGCCATCATGGCCACGCCGGATTTTATCGGCACGGAAGCTGGAACAATCCTGATTTCGGGGACAGTTGACGCTTTCAATTCGAACAGTGACGTGTTTCCGCTTTGGGCGGCAATGTCCAGCACATCGGCGAAGAACCGGGACGTGCGAACGCGCTCGATAGCGCATTGCTGGCTCTCATGTGGGGCGCCCTGTTCGGAACGCTCCATGCGATCGCCGTGTGTCAGGCCGAAGAAATTGAACTCGGTGAGCTGGCGCGGCAGTGGACCGCAACTGCGCCTGTTGTCGACGGACTTGTGGCGGACCTAATCAAGCGTCGCGCGCTGGCCGATTTGCAAGCGATGACGAAACGCTCTCGTCGATCTCCGTGCACCATGGAACATTGCAGCATCTGCGGGAGTTGATGCAGTCCCGCAAGATCGACCGCTCTGTGGTCGATGGTTATGATGCGATCTTCAAACGAGCGATAGCGGCGGGCTACTTGGACGATGATTTCGCAGCGCTTTCACAATTTCTGGTGACAGGGAAATAGCATGTCATTGACGCATCTGATCGATACATATTGTGCTTCGTGGTCCACCGAAAACGTCGAGCAGCGGAGGGCGTTGCTGTTACCGATCTTGAGACGACGGTGCGACGTATACAGATCCAACTGTTCACGCTATGGGCGCGGAAGAACTGCTCACCCACATCGCAGGAATTCAGAGCAAGTATCCCGGTGCCCGCATTCTGCGGACAAGCAACGTGGATGTTCATCACGGCATCATGCGCTTCGCTTGGAAATTCGTGATGCCAGATGGATCATCCTTGCCTGAGGGCCTGGACATAGCCTTTCTTGATGCGGAGCAGGTACAAATAACACGCATCATCGGCTTTTTCGGCTTGTTGGAACCATCTTGATCTTGCAGGGGCGGCGTCAGCGTTCCACCCTGTGCGGATGTTGCCTGACACACGTCATTCCGGAAGACCGGCCTTGCGAAAACCATCGACGAAATGCGCAAGCGTCGCCCCGTCACGGAACAGCTCCGTCGCCGCCCAGTGGCGGGTTGTGAAATGCGGGTTGCCGACGAGGAACAGTTCGGCCTCTGCGCGCCTCGTCGCGCCGGCCGAGTTGTGCAAGGCTTGCCGCCAGGAAACGGCGTGAGCTTGTCCGATAGGTCTCGTCCCGGCGCAGCGTCTCGATAGCGGCTTCGTATTGCCCGGCTGCATATTGCGCCTGGCCGAGCGCAAGATAGTACCAGCTTGCCGGAAACGGGTTCAGCCGGAACGCCTTGGCGATGTGCTCAAGGGCCTCCTCGACCCGACCGGCCAGGACCGCGATGTCGGATAGTGCCGCAAAGGTATCGGCCTCGTTCGGGTCGAGCTCGATCGCCTTGGCGAATTCCGCATCCGCCTCGGCGAAGTGGCGCTCATAGGCAAGCAGGTAGGCCAGTATCCAGCGGCAGCCGGCATTATCGGGATCGAGCGAGACAGCCTTGTGAGCCAGTTCCAAAGCAACGCTGCGGCTAGCTTCCGTAGGCCCACCGGAATGGACCCATCCCATCCAGTGGTTCATGGCAAGCCAGCGATAGGCCTCGGCGTATTCGGGATCGAGGGAAACCGGCGCGTGAGCATCAGATGTGCTTCCTGCGCCGTCTGCGGCGTGTCATCCATCAGCCTGCGCGCCCGCACGCAGAGATCGTAAGCCTCGAGATTCTTGGGCCGATTGCGCGGCGGCGGTCGCGCAGTCGGCCGAGCAGTGCCTCCACGATTTTGGCCGTCACCTCGTCCTGAACGGCAAAGATATCGTCCAGGCTGCGATCGAAGCGTTCCGCCCACAGATGATCGCCACTCACGGCGTCGACCAGCTGGGCGTTGATGCGCACGCGCCCGGCGGCGCGTCTTGCGCTCCCCTCCAGCAGGTAACGCACGCCAAGGTCCTCAGCGATCCTGCGCACGTCCGTCGCCTTTCCCTTGTAGGCAAAGGCCGAGTTGCGGGCGATGACGAACAGGCCGGAGATCCTGGACAGGTCGGTTATCAGGTCTTCGGTCAACCCATCCGCGAAGGATTCCTGCTCGGGATCGTTGCTGATGTTGACGAAGGGTAGGACGGCTATCGATGGTTTATCGGGCAGCGGCAAAGGTTTTCGCTTCGCGCCACCGAGCTGTTCGATCGCCCCCACAAAGCGGTAGCCGACGCGGGAACCGTGGAGATCCATTCACCGCCGTCAGCGGCCGGACCCAGCAGCTTCCTGAGCTGCGCGATCTGGACGGTGAGGTTGCCTTCCTCGACGGCCGTGCCCGGCCACGCCGCGTCCATCAACTCGGTCTTGCCCAGGATCTCGCCGGGCCGCCCGACGAGCGCCGTAAGCAGCTTTATCCCGCGGTAGCCAACGGCAACGGGCTCATCGTTCCGGAGGAGCGTTTCCTGCACCGGAATCAAGCACGAACGGACCAAAGGCAAAGCGCGATCCCTGCATACGGCGCATCTATAGCCCGTTTGGAAGTTTTTGGAACTATTTAGGGAAGCTTAAGTACGACGCTGTTTGCATCCCGCAGAATTCATCCTCTTTCAGGTCGAGGGCCGCAGCCCTCAAACCAAATGGAGGTTGCCATGAACGATACCATCCCCCTTGTTTCGCCCCCTCGCCCGGCAGCTGCAGGATCGCCCCTGAGGCCTGCGCAAGTGTCACATCGGCACTACGGTCTGGCGAACTTGAGGCACATGATCGCGGTTTGGCGCCTTCGAAGAAGTTTCCGCTGGGACCTCGAGCAATTAGCGAAGGACAATCCTCATCTGATCTACGATATCGGCCTCACGAGATGGCAGATCGAGGCAGAGATCGCCAAGCGCTTCTGGGACGCATAGGGAAGCGCATGTCCGCCGAAAGCACGATATCTCCGCGAGAGGACAGTATCCCATGGGCCGCGATGGCGGGCATCATCGCGACCGTCACGGTGTTCGCCGTGGCGCAGGGGCTGACCTATCCGCTGCTCAGCCTCATCCTGGAGCGTCAGGGAACGACATCAGGCCTGATCGGCCTGTCGGCGGCGATGACGCCGCTGGGTTTCATCGTATCGGCACCCTTCATTCCAGCGCTGGCGCGGCGCTTGGGCGGCGCGCGGCTTGCGATCCTGTGTTCGATCCTGGCTGCCACCGCCCTGATCGCGATTGCCTTGACGCAGGAGCTCTGGGCCTGGATGCCGCTGCGCTTCCTGCTCGGCTTCTTCGCCAATCCGCTCTACGTGATCAGTGAAACCTGGCTGATCACGATCACGCCGGCGTCCCGCCGGGGGCCGCATCATGGGCCTCTATTCATCGATCGTATCGGGTGGCTTCGCCATCGGCCCGCTGTCGCTCGGCCTGGTTGGCACGTACGGTTGGCCGCCCTTCATGATCGGCATCGTGGCCTTCCTTCTCTGCGGTCTGATCGTGCTTGCGGTCGTGCCGCGCCTGCCTGACATGCCGCATGAAGGCGAGGGAACATTGGTCGGTGGCTTCTTCGCACTGGCGCCGCTCCTGTTGTTTTCGGTTTTCACGGCTGCCGCCTTCGAGCAGACGCTGCTGTCCTTGTTCGCGGTCTATGGCGCAGCGCTTGGCAGCGCCGAGGCGCGCATCGCTTCGCTCATAACCTGTTTCATCACCGGCAATGCCGTGCTGCAGATCTTGCTCGGGCGGGCGGCCGAACGGTTCGGCTCGAGCCGGACTCTGTTGCTCTGCGCGCTCGCTTCGCTGATCGGCTGCCTGCTGCTGCCATTGCTGTTCAATTCATGGCTCATCTGGCCCCTCGTTTTCGCCTGCGGCGGGGTCTCGTTCGGGATCTACACCATGTCGCTGATCCAACTCGGTGAGCGCACCAGCACTTCTGTAACTGTGATCGCCACCCAGGTAACACTCAACAACCGACTGCTTGAAAGTGGTGCTGTACTTGGACATTGAAAACCCCCGAAGGTTGAGGTCCAACTTTCGGGGGTCAGTTCAAAATGGAGGGGCCTTCTTTTTACATTTAGGTAATTCCGCCCGTCATATATATGGTCGGAGAAACCGTAAAATTTCAAAAGTTCCCAGTATTTTCACTCAGCGCGCATCGCACCTTTACCGTCTTCAACCAAAGGCAGCTTAGAACGGAATGTCGTCATCCATATCGCGTGAAAAGTTTCCGCCGCTGTTGCTGGCGGCGCCGCCAGAGCGGCCCGAAGGCGCGGACGACGGACGATCGTAGTCGTCACCGTAATTGCTGGAGCCGCCACCACCGGTGTTGCCGCCATACTCCGAACCGCCCCGGCCACCGCTGGCACCCTGCCCGTCACCGCGACCGCCCAGCATGGTCAACGTCGAATTGAAACCCTGCAGCACGACTTCCGTCGAATAGCGGTCCTGACCGTCCTTGTCCTGCCATTTGCGGGTCTGCAATTGGCCTTCTATATAGACCGTCGCGCCCTTCTTCAGATACTGTTCGGCAACCTTGCAAAGACCTTCGTTGAAGATCACCACACGGTGCCATTCGGTCTTTTCCTTGCGCTCGCCGGAATTGCGGTCACGCCAGCTTTCCGACGTCGCAATGTTCAGGTTGGCGATCGGCTTGCCGTCCTGCGTGCGCCGGATTTCCGGGTCTGCCCCGAGGTTGCCGATCAAAATCACCTTGTTGACACTGCCTGCCATCTTGCTTTTCCCGCTATCCTGCCCGGCCTTTCAGCCCGGCTACCAAATTCAGAGCACGCATCTTAGCGGCTGACGGCTAAGCATACGCCCCTTTGCATTGTGTCATCCACAACAGTTTTCGAAAAACGTTCTTTATTTGTTCTAATAAATCCGTAATATCCTGTCAACCGACTCGGGAAGCCGGCCTGTTTTTCGGATTGCGCCTCGACATGCGCTGTGCCGTACTTAAATAGGAGCTTTCCAATGCAGATCAAAAGCTGGGCACGATGAGCAAACTCGAGACCATTTCCATCCGCGGTGTGCGTGAGCACAATCTGAAGGGCATTGACCTCGATCTGCCGCGCAACAAGCTGATCGTCATGACCGGCCTGTCCGGTTCCGGAAAGTCGTCACTGGCCTTCGACACGATCTATGCCGAGGGACAGCGGCGCTATGTCGAGAGCCTGTCGGCCTATGCCCGTCAGTTTCTCGAGATGATGCAGAAGCCGGATGTCGACCAGATCGACGGCCTGTCCCCGGCGATCTCGATCGAGCAAAGACCACCTCGCGCAATCCGCGCTCGACGGTCGGTACGGTCACCGAGATCTACGACTATATGCGTCTGCTGTTTGCCCGCGTCGGCGTGCCCTATTCCCCGGCCACCGGCCTGCCGATCGAAAGCCAGACGGTCAGCCAGATGGTCGATCGGGTCGTCGATTTCGGCGAAGGCACCCGTCTTTATATCCTCGCGCCGATCGTGCGCGGCCGCAAGGGCGAGTATAAGAAAGAGCTCGCCGAGCTGATGAAGAAGGGCTTTCAGCGCGTCAAGATCGACGGGCAGTTCTACGAGATCGCCGAGGCGCCGGCGCTCGACAAGAAATACAAGCATGACATCGACGTCGTCGTTGACCGTGTCGTCGTGCGCCCGGACCTGACCGCACGTCTTGCCGACAGTCTTGAAACCTGCCTGACGCTCGCCGACGGCCTGGCGATTGCCGAATTTGCCGACAAGCCGCTGCCGCCAGAGGAAACCGCCGCCGGTGGTTCGGCCAACAAATCGCTCAACGAAACGCATGAGCGCGTGCTGTTTTCGGAAAAATTCGCCTGCCCGGTGTCCGGCTTTACCATTTCAGAGATCGAACCGCGGCTGTTCTCCTTCAACAACCCGTTCGGCGCCTGCCCGACCTGCGACGGTCTCGGCAGCCAACAGAAGATCGATGAGGCACTGATCATCCCGGAACCTGACCGGACATTGAAGAACGGTGCCATTGCGCCCTGGGCAAAATCGTCGTCGCCTTACTACAACCAGACGCTCGAAGCGCTAGGCAAGGCGTTCGGGTTCAAGCTGTCGAGCAAATGGACTGACCTGTCCGACGAGGCCAGGCACGCCATCCTGCAGGGCACCGAGGAGAAGATCAGTTTTCACTATGAGGACGGCGCCCGCTCCTACAACACGACCAAGAATTTCGAGGGCATCGTTCCCAATCTGGAGCGGCGCTGGAAGGAGACCGACAGCGCCTGGGCGCGCGAGGAAATCGAACGCTACATGTCGGCAGCCCCCTGCCCGGCCTGCACCGGTTTTCGTCTGAAGCCGGAGGCGCTGGCGGTCAAGATCAACAAGCTGCATATCGGCGAAGTCACGCAGATGTCGATCCGCGTCGCGCGCGACTGGTTCGAAGTCCTGCCGAGCCATATGAACGCCAAGCAGAACGAGATCGCGGTGCGTATCCTCAAGGAGATCCGCGAACGGTTGCGCTTCCTCAACGACGTCGGGCTTGAATATCTGAGCCTGTCACGCAATTCCGGCACGCTGTCGGGCGGCGAAAGCCAGCGCATCCGGCTGGCCTCACAGATCGGTTCTGGCCTCACCGGCGTGCTCTACGTTCTCGACGAGCCATCGATCGGCCTGCACCAGCGCGACAACGCGGCTGCTCGGATACGCTGCGCCACCTGCGCGACATCGGCAACACCGTAATCGTCGTGGAGCACGACGAGGATGCCATCATGACGGCGGATTATGTCGTCGATATCGGCCCGGCTGCCGGCATTCACGGCGGCGAAGTGGTTGCGCAAGGGACGCCGGCGGACGTCCTCGCCAACCTGAACTCGCTGACCGGCAAATATCTTTCCGGCGAGATGGCGGTTGCGGTTCCAGCCGAGCGGCGCAAGCCGAAGAAGAAAAAGGAAATCACCGTCGTCGGCGCCCGCGCCAACAATTTGAAGAACGTCACGGCGTCGATCCCGCTTGGCATTTTCACGGCCGTCACCGGCGTGTCGGGTGGCGGCAAGTCGACCTTCCTGATCGAAACGCTCTACAAGGCGGCGGCGCGGCGCATCATGGGCGCGCGCGAAAATCCGGCCGAACACGACCGCATCGACGGGTTCGAGCATATCGACAAGGTGATCGACATCGACCAGTCGCCGATCGGCCGCACGCCGCGCTCGGAACCCGGCCACCTATACCGGCGCCTTCACGCCGATCCGTGACTGGTTCGCCGGCCTGCCGGAAGCGAAGACGCGCGGCTATCAACCGGGCCGCTTCTCCTTCAACGTCAAGGGCGGCCGGTGCGAGGCCTGCCAGGGCGATGGCGTCATCAAGATCGAGATGCACTTCCTGCCGGATGTCTATGTCACCTGCGACGTCTGCCACGGCAAGCGCTACAACCGCGAAACGCTCGATGTGCATTTCAAGGGCAAGTCGATCGCCGATGTGCTCGACATGACCGTCGAGGAAGGTGTCGAGTTCTTCGCCGCCGTTCCCGCCTGCACGCGACAAGCTACAGGCGCTGCAGGGCGTCGGCCTCGGCTATATCAAGGTCGGCCAGCAGGCCAACACCCTGTCGGGCGGCGAGGCGCAGCGCGTCAAGCTTGCCAAGGAACTGTCGAAGCGCTCGACCGGCCGCACGCTCTACATTCTCGACGAACCGACCACCGGCCTGCATTTTCACGACGTCGCCAAGCTGCTGGAAGTGCTGCACGAGCTGGTCAACCAGGGCAATTCGGTCGTTGTCATCGAACATAATCTCGAAGTCATCAAGACGGCCGACTGGGTGATCGATTTCGGTCCGGAAGGTGGCGACGGTGGCGGCGAAGTGATCGCTTCGGGAACGCCGGAAGACATCGTCAAGGAAAAGCGTTCCCATACCGGCGCCTTCCTGAAAGAGCTTCTGGAGCGCCGGCCGATCCGCAAGATGGCTGCAGCGGAATAGTGCCGATGATCCTGATCGGCCAGTATGATTCTTCTTTCGTGCGGCGGATCGGGATCGCGCTGCGGATTTACGAGCTCCCCTTCGAGCATCGTCCGTGGTCGGTTTTCGGCGACGGAGCGCGCGTTCGGGCATTCAATCCGTTAATGCGGGTTCCAACTCTCGTCCTTGATGACGGCGACGTCCTCGTCGACAGCCATTCCATCCTGGACCATCTCGATGGTCTCGTTGAGCCTGAGCAGCGGCTTTTTCCGCAAGGGGAGCCGCAACGACGGCATGCTATCAAGGTGGCCGCTCTTGCCACGGGTCTCGCCGACAAGGGCGTCAGCCTGTTTTATGAGGTCCGGCTGCATCAACCGATCTCCGAGGCATGGGCGGAGCGGCTTCGATCCCAGATAGAGGCGACATTGACGGTGCTGGAACATATCCGGGCACGTTCAGATGGCCCCTGGTTCGGCGAGCGGATCGGCCACAGCGACATCGCTGTCGCATGCGCCTGGCGGCATGTGAGTGAAGCGCATCCCGGCTCGATCGATCCCGGGGAATATCCTTCGCTCTCGGCGCATTGCCGGCATATGGAAGACCTCCCGGTCTTCCAAGACATCTCGCAGCCCTTTATCGCACCGACCTGACGATGGGCCTAACCTGACAATGGGAGGAGTTGAAACATGACCAAACCAGGCACGATCCGCTGCGGCATTGGCGGCTGGACCTTCGATCCCTGGGAGGGGACGTTCTATCCGGAGACGCTGGCGAAGAAGCGGCAGCTGGAATATGCAAGCCAGCAGCTGAAAGCCATCGAGGTCAATGGCACCTATTACGGCTCGCAAAAGCCGGAGACGTTCGCCAAATGGGCATCGGAAGTGCCGGAGGATTTCATCTTCTCGCTGAAGGCCAGCCGTTTTGCCACCAACAAGAAGGTGCTGGCGGAGGCTGGTGAATCAATCGGCAAGTTCCTTGGCCAGGGGCTGACGGAACTCGGGCCGCATCTCGGACCCATCCTCTGGCAGTTCATGCCGACCAAGAAATTCGACGCCGATGATTTTGGCGCGTTTCTGGCGCTGTTGCCTGAGAAACAGGACGGCTTGACGCTGAGGCATGTCGTTGAAGTGCGGCATGATTCCTTCCGCACACCGGAATTTACCGCCCTTCTTGCCAAGCACAGGGTGGCGGTCGTCTGCGCCGATCATTTCGACTATCCGATGATCGCTGGATGTGACCGGTGATTTCGTCTACGCGCCTTCAGACCGGTAGCGATGACGTCGAGACCTGTTATGATGAAAAACGCCTCGATCTCTGGGCAGAGCGGTTGAAAACCTGGGCCGCAGGCGGCGATATCGGCGATCTCACCCATGCCGATCCCGGCCATAAGCCGGAAAAGAAACCACGCGACGTGTTTGCCTTCTTCATCACCGAGGGCAAGGTGAATGCGCCGAAACGCGCGGGCGCTGCAAAAGCGGGTGGATTGATCAGCCAATGGCTGGCAGCGGCTCGATCGCGGCGGCAAGGTCTTCCGCCGTCAAGCCCTCGCCCGCCTTGCTGCCTGCCCGGCCATGGCGCCAGACGCCGGCGGCGGCGGCCTCGAAGGCCGACATGCCCTGGACCAGATGGGCACCGATGATGCCGGCAAGCGTATCGCCCGATCCGGCTGTCGCCAGCCATGGCGGTGCGTTGGTGTTGATGGCGGCGCGGCCATCAGGCGATGCGATGACCGTATCGGCCCCCTTGTAGACAATGACGGCATGGCTGCGTTTCGCCGCCGCGATGGCGCGATCAACCTTCGAGAGCGTTTGGTCGGCGTCAATATCGGCAAACAACCGGGCGAACTCCCCCTCGTGAGGGGTCATGACCAGCCGGGTCTCGCCTCCGGCAAAGGCGGCAAAAAGCGGCGCCGGATCATCCTTGAACGCAGTGATCCCGTCGGCATCGAGCACCAGCGCCCTGTCACTGAGCATCACAGCGTATTGCCGCGCCTTCTCCACATCACCAAAACCCGGCCCGAGTACAAAGGCGCTGACGCGTTTATCGGCAAGCCAGCGCAACAGGGCGCCGGCATCGTCGATTTCCTTCAGCATCACGGCCGTCAAATGGGCTGCGTTGGCGTTGAGCGCTGCGGATGTGGACGCCAGCGTCACTAATCCGGCGCCGGCCTTCAGCCCGGCCGCAGCAGAAAGCCGCGCTGCGCCGGTTGCCAGTGGCCCGCCTGAGAAGATGGCGAGATGGCCGCGCTTGAATTTATGGGCCGAAGGATCAAGGGCGTGCGCCTGCCCGGCCCAGAGATGCGGGCCGTTTTCGCAAAGCCCGCTCGTTTGGCTGCGCAGGATGCGCTCGGGTATGCCGATGTCGAACACTTCGAGCCTGCCGCAGAGCGTGCGGCCCGGCAGCAACAAATGCCCCGGCTTTCGCGCCATGAAAGTGACGGTATGGCTGGCGTGAAAACTTTCGCCCAGCACCTGTCCGGTGCGACCGTCAAGACCGGACGGCAGGTCAACCACGATAACCGGCAACCCGGCTTGCGTAACGGCCTTCATCGCCAGCACCACCGCAGGAGTGACCGGGCGCGCGAGGCCTGCGCCGAACAGGGCATCGATGACGATATCTCCGGGCTGCGGCGTATATTGCGCCAGCGGAGCAGTGCTCCCTGCCCAGCTCTGATAGGCATATGCGGCATCGCCTTTGAGCTGGCCGGGTTCTCCGAGGGAAAAGACGCAGACCGCTACGCCACTTTCGTCCAGGGCTGTCGCCGCGACATAGCCATCGCCACCGTTGTTGCCGTGTCCACATAGAACTGCAAACCGCAATGCGCCGGGGTGAAGCCGCAGCGCCGCGGCGGCAACTGCCGTGCCGGCGGATGTCATCAGCCGAAAACTGTCGATGCCCGACAGCGCGGCATCGCGATCGATGGCAGACATTTCAGCAGGGGTAATGATCAAGGCGTCATGGGGAATTGGCATAGGGACAAAATGCCCGCTAGCGGCGGCGGCGACAAGCACAAACTAGAGGCGGTTTTTGTATATTTTTTATGCATTTGCACATATTTGACGCTCAAATATGACGCTTAACGAACCATTAAGCGCGCAGCGCTGAGAACAACCACCTCTCACGCAGAAAAATTCATAAAAAATAGGCAAATGGCGCTGTTTATTCCGAAGAAAGAGATATGATCATCGCAGATGCGGGTGTTTTCATCCAAAACGGCATCGCATTTGCCATATCTGGCATGTAAAATGCATATTGAGGGCGAGCGGGCATAAGCCTGCCATAACGGGAGAAGCGGAGAGACATTTTCTCATGAAAAGATCGAAGCGATCATAAAGCCTTTCAAGCTGGACGAAGTGAAGGAAGCCCTTCAGGAAGTTGGTCTGCAGGGTATCACTGTCACGGAAGCGAAGGGCTTTGGGCGCCAGAAGGGCCACACGGAGCTTTATCGTGGGGCGGAATACGTTGTTGATTTTCTCCCCAAGGTGAAAGTCGAAGTCGTGCTGGCTGACGAAAACGCGGAGGCCGTGATCGAGGCCATACGGAATGCGGCCCAGACCGGACGTATCGGCGACGGAAAGATTTTCGTCTCCAATATCGAAGAGGTCATTCGCATCCGTACTGGCGAAACCGGCATCGACGCCATCTAATCCGCCCGACCGTTCGGTTCGGGCCCTACCTCGTCATCTCAAAAGAGGGACTTTCAAAAAATGACGACTGCAAATGATATCCTCAAGCAAATCAAGGATAACGACGTCAAGTTCGTTGACCTGCGTTTTACAGACCCGAAGGGCAAGCTGCATCACCTGACGATGGACGTCGGCTGTGTCGATGAAGACATGTTCGCCGATGGCGTCATGTTCGACGGCTCGTCGATCGGCGGCTGGAAGGCCATCAACGAGTCCGACATGGTACTGATGCCCGATACGGCAACCGTACACATGGATCCTTTCTTTGCGCAGTCCACGATGGTTATCGTCTGCGACATCCTCGATCCGGTCTCCGGCGAAGCCTATAACCACGATCCGCGCGGCATTGCCAAGAAAGCCGAGGCCTATCTCAAGGCGTCCGGCATCAGTGACACTGTCTTCGTCGGTCCGGAACCGGAATTCTTCGTGTTCGACGACGTCAAGTACAAGGCCGATCCTTACAATACCGGCTTCAAGCTCGATTCCTCGGAACTGCCGTCGAACGACGACACCGACTACGAGACCGGCAACCTGGGCCACCGTCCGCGCGTCAAGGGCGGCTATTTCCCGGTTCCGCCGATCGACAGCTGCCAGGACATGCGTTCCGAAATGCTGACGGTTTTGACCGAAATGGGCGTCACCGTCGAAAAGCAGCACCACGAAGTGGCAGCAGCTCAGCACGAACTCGGTGTCCGGTTCGACACCCTAGTGCGCAATGCCGACAAGGTGCAGATCTATAAATACGTCGTGCATCAGGTCGCCAATGCCTATGGCAAGACGGCAACCTTCATGCCGAAGCCGATTTTCGGCGACAATGGATCGGGCATGCACGTCCACATGTCGATCTGGAAGGACAGCAAGCCGACCTTCGCAGGCGACGAATATGCCGGCCTGTCGGAAAGCTGCCTTTACTTCATCGGCGGCATCATCAAGCACGCCAAATCGATCAACGCTTTCTCCAACCCGACGACAAATTCCTACAAGCGCCTGGTCCCGGGTTATGAGGCACCGGTTCTGCTGGCTTACTCCGCCCGTAACCGCTCCGCTTCCTGCCGTATTCCATTCGGCACGGGTCCGAAGTCCAAGCGCGTCGAAGTCCGCTTCCCTGATCCGCTGGCAAACCCCTATCTCGCCTTCGGCGCGATGCTCATGGCCGGCCTCGACGGTATCAAGAACAAGATCCATCCCGGCAAGGCCATGGACAAGGATCTCTACGACCTGCCGCCGAAGGAATTGAAGAAGATTCCGACCGTCTGCGGCTCCTTGCGTGAAGCACTGGAAAGCCTCGACAAGGACCGCAAGTACCTGACCGCCGGCAGTGTCTTCGACGATGACCAGATCGACTCTTATATTGAACTGAAGATGGTTGAGGTCATGCGCTACGAAATGACCCCGCATCCGGTCGAATTCGACATGTACTACTCCCGCGTAAGAGCCGGTTTCGGACCCGTCATCGGCGGGTCCGTCCAAAACAAGGGCCGGCTTTGCTGAGAAAGCCGGCCTTTTGTTTGAAGTGAATGGTTTGCTCTATTTCTTCTTCAGCCGTTCCTTCAGCAGATTGAGGTATTCCTCGTTGCCATCCGGTTGCTCGCTTGCAGCGACTGGCGCCTTGCATGTGGGCTTGTAATCGAGCGCCATGCCGGCCTTGACACAGACGCCGACCTGCCAGCCGGGCGGCAGCGCCGTCAGATCGACATCCTTCCATTTCGGATGGCCGGTTGCCTGCAGCTTGTCGAGATCGTTGAGAATGAGGCTTGAGAATTCAGACACGGCCTTGCAGCTCTCACGCTGATAGGCATTGCGCTTGACGTCATAGTCATAGGTCATCATCACGGCCTTGACCGCTATCAGATCGACAGGCTCCTTCTGGAAGGAATAGGTTCCGCCATCGATACGGGACGGCGTGTAAGTTGCCAGAAGCGGTGCTTCGGTGATCGGCACGAGATGGAATTTGACGCCGTCGATCGGGTTGTTCTTGAACAAGGCCGCAGGCGCTGGCCACGTAGAAAAAGGCATCGATCTCGCCGGACAGCAATTTCGGCAACGCGGCGTCGGGATTGAGCGGCACGCGTTCGCCTGTCTTCACCTGCAGAATATCGAGGATCAGCGAGGATGTGAGGAAAGTGCCACTGTCCTTGACGCCGACGGCGACCTTCTTACCGGCCAGACCTTCCATGTCCTTGATATCAGCGCGTGCAAGAACATGGATTTCCTCGTTGTAGAGTGGGAACATGATGCGCACGCCGCGCACCGCCTGTTGCACCTCCGGATCATCTGCCTCGAATGTTTTCAGATATTCGAGCACATCGCTCTGCACGATGCCGAACTGGGTGTTTTTGCTGTTGCGGACGCCGACGAAATTCTCAAGCGATCCTGCGGATTCCTTGACGTTGAGTGTCAGTCCACAAGCCTTGCCGAGCGTCGCGACATCCCGCCCGATCTGAATGTAGGTGCCCTGCGGCCCTCCGGTCATGATGTTCTTTTCGAATTCGGCTGCGGTTACCGGAGTCAGCGCAAGCGCCGCGAAGATCGTGGCAACCCAAAAAGCCTGTCGGAACATCATGTTTTCTCCACGTAAGGCGCCTGCCAGGCAAGCAGATACCAGTTGTCAGCAATCACTCTTGAAATCGCGCATCAGATTGCGCATCAGGATCAGCGGCACTTTGTCAAAGACGCTTTCGAGCGCATCGGTGACGCAAGCGCCGGAGGCCAGTTGGTCTTTCAGACGCTGCTTCTTCTCGTCGTCCAGAAAGCCCACCCCCGCGTCGCACCGATGATATTGTTCACCATATACCGGTCCCGAGGGACCAATCCGACGCCCGGGACAGACTGGCCGGTTTCGGATACCGGCTTGCCGACTGCCGATGTATCTGATGGCGCAGTGACTACAGTTCTTGCCGCAGCTTCGGCCTGATCCTCAAGTTGCTGCTGCAGTGTCTCCACTTTCCGGCGTTCTTCGTCGAGGCTTTGTTCCAGCGTCTTAATCTGCACATCACGTGCCAGATCGAGCGCCGACTTGAACGTCGGCGGCTTCTTCTCGGCTTCGGTCGCCTTTTGCTCCAGAGCTTTTGCGCCACCACCGTATCGGCCATCGCCCGCTCCAGGGCCGTTTTCAAGCTGGTCACCTGCTTATTCAAATCAAGCTTTTTGGCACCAAGATTTTGCGCCTGTATACGGGCATCGGCAGCCTCGGCCTTGGCTGCGCTCAACTGCTCGTTCAGTCTGGTAATCGTTGCGGTGAAATCATTCGCAGCCGATTTGGACGCAGTCTTCTCAGTCGAAAGCAGTTTTTCAAGCGCGAAAATATCTGCGTCGTCGCTTGTCCAGGAGCCGGTTGAGCTTCGGAACCTCATTCAGCTTCAGTTCGGCATAGTCCTTTTCCAGCTCCTCTGCCCAGTTTCCCGAATTCTTTTTCAGGTTGACCAGATCGCTGTTCGCCTTGTCTTTCTCCGCCGTGACCTTGGTCAGTTCGGCTGTGAGCGAGGCGGTATCGGCTTTCAGCGCGGCAATTTCCGCCTGCATATTCTGCCGGGCAACCCAGAAATAGCCACCGGCGGCGATCAATGCCACGCAGAGGACAGCCGGCAGCAGGAAACTGGACGAACCGCGCCCCGCGCGTGACCTGATGGTCCCTGCCCCACTGATTGCTCATGCCATATCCGCCACCGAAGAATTCCTCATATGTGAGGTACGACGATTTCCCCGGAGAGGCAAGCAACGGCGTACGGCGACGCTGCCTCCGTCGGCCCGTGACGTCGCGCGCCCATGTCCTGCCTGAGTTTCACTATTGATGTTTCAGGAAAAACCACCACATAATACAGCGAAAGGAACCTAACATGATGAAACAAAGAGACGCAAAATTTCAGATTGGACAGGTTGTTCGCCATCGCGTGTTTCCATTCCGCGGCGTAATATTCGACGTCGATCCGGAATATGCCAACACCGAAGAATGGTGGAATTCAATTCCCTGCTGAAGTCCGCCCGACCAGGGACCAGCCGTTTTACCATCTGCTCGCCGAGAATGAGGAAACCGAATACGTTGCCTATGTCTCCGAACAGAACCTCGTGTCGGACGAAAGCGGAAAACCGGTGCGTCACTCGCAGGTGAACGCCTTCTTCGATCCGGAAACAGGCGGTCAGTATAAGCCGAAAGCGGTTGTCCAGCACTGAGAATAACCATCGATGATGGCTTGGGTCTTAAACGCAAAAAACCCGGACGATATTCGTCCGGGTTTTTTGTTTGATTAGATAGGCAATTAGTTCGCCTTGGCGGCCTTCTGAGCTTCTTCAAGCTTCTTGCGGGCGTCCTCGGCCTTTTCTGCATTTCTTCCTGCAGCAGGCGCTGACGCTCTTCGAGCTTGGACTGTTCGATCGGCTCGCCGTCGAAGACGCCGGTGAAGCCACCGAGCGAAATCTTGATCGGGTTCGGCGCACGCTGGAAGTTGACCGACGTGAAGACCACTTCGCCGCCCTTCTTCAGATTGGCCAGAACGGCATCGCTCAAAGGCACTTCGGCAACGCACTTGTCCGGCATGCAGATGGCATAGTCGAGCTTGGCACCCTTGCCACCGTCGATCTGCATCTGGATGCCCGGCGGGATCAACCGCGCCGACGGGACCGAGACCTGCAGAACCTTGCGGTTGACCTTGCCCTGGACGCTGATCAAGCCGACGGCAGTGATCAACTGACCGTTGCTGGCCGTCAACAGGTTCTGCACGATGCAGACATCGTTGTCTTCCTGCTTGGTGCAGACCTTGAACCAGCCCTGCGGCGGACGACCGGCGCCGGCGGCCTGCTGCGCAAAAGACGCGGCCGGCATCGCGGCAACAGCAACCGCGCCGGCAAATGCCGACAAAGCAGCCTTTTTGGTGAAGTTCGACTTGAAGATCATAATGATATCCGTCTCCTGAATTCCGGTGTCTGAGCAGTCTTAAAGACGCTCGTGATCTATGGTCAGCTGCCCGCTCTCCTGTTGGGCAAATGAGGCAATTGCATGACCCTCGTCTCCGGGAACACCTGTTACAGTGAGCCGCCGCGGATATCCAGCCTCTCCGTCATTTTTTTGCGCTCGGTTCTCGGGTCGGTATTGGCTTTTAAACTATCTGCCGGTTGGAAATGCTGGTCAACGTGATAATTTGCCGTGATTCACGGGACGACGACAGCAGGAGGCGGGCTTTGCGCGCATTGTTTTTGGGTTTGATTTCGCTGCTGGCCACGCTTGGTACCGGTGTGACTGCACAGGCCGAGCCGGTTCACGGCATCGCCATGCACGGCCAACCCGCTTTGCCCGCGGATTTCAAGAACTTCCCTTACGTCAAGCCGGACGTAAAAAGGGCGGCCGCGTCTCTTATGGCGTGGTCGGCACGTTCGACAGTCTCAACCCGTTCATCCTGAAGAGCATGCGCACCACGGCACGCGGCATGCTCGATCCGGAATACGGCAATCTCATCTATGATTCGCTGATGCAGCGTTCGCGCGACGAGGCTTTTTCGCTTTATGGCCTGTTGGCCGAGACCGTTGAATGGGATGACGACCGCACCTTCATCCAGTTCAACCTCAATCCGAAGGCCAAATGGGCGGATGGCCAGCCGGTGACGCCCGAAGACGTCATCTTCACCTTCGAACTGTTTCATGACAAGGGCCGTGTCCCCTTCAGCACCAGGCTTTCAAAGGTCGACAAGATAGAGAAGGTCGGCGATCGCAGTGTCCGCTTCACCTTCAATGACCAGGCTGACCGCGAGTTTCCGCTGTTGATCGCGATGACGCCGATCCTGCCGAAACACGCGACCGATGTGGCGACGTTCGACCAGACATCGCTGAAATCCCCACTTGGATCGGGACCGTATCGCGTTGCCGAGGTTAAGCCTGGCGAGCGGATCGTCTACAAGCGCAACCCGGATTACTGGGCAAAGGACCTGCCGACAAAGGTCGGGTTCGATAATTACGACGAGATTTCCGTCGAATATTTCCTGCAAGACAATTCCCTGTTCGAGGCTTTCAAGAAGGGCGAAATCGATATCTATCCGGAAGGCAGCCCGACGAAATGGTCGCGCAGCTACAACTTCCCAGCGGTTCAATCCGGCAAGGTGATCAAGGAAACATTCACCCCGAAGACACCGTCCGGCATGCTCGGCTTCGTCTTCAATACGCGCCGGCCGATGTTCGAGAACCCAAAACTTCGCCAGGGGTTGGCGCTGGTGTTCGATTTCGAATGGGCGAACAAGAACCTCTTTGATCGGCGCCTATACGCGCACGCAAAGCTTCTGGCAGAATTCGACCCTTTCCTATCTCGGCGTTGCTGCCGATGACCGTGAACTGGCGATACTCGGCGACATCCGCAACCGCATCAACCCTTCCGTTCTCGACGGCACCTACCGGTTGCCCGTTACAGACGCTTCAGGGGCGCGACAGAAATGTGCTGCGCGAAGCCGTGACTGCTGCGCGAAGCCGGTTACGTGGTCAAGGACGGCAAGATGGTCAACGAGCAGGGCATACCGCTCACATTCGAGATCATGACGCAGAACGAGGGACAGGAGAAAATGGCACTCGCCTACCAGCGCTCCCTCGCCGCGCTTGGCATCAGTGCATCAGTACGAACCGTCGATGACTCGCAATATCAGCAGCGCAGCCAATCTTTTGACTACGATATCATCGTCAAGTCTTTCCCTTCGTCTCTTTCGCCAGGCATCGAGCAGGTTGGCCGCTGGTCTTCGGAATCGCGCGATCGCCAAGGTAGCGAAAACTTCGCCGGGGTTGCCGACAAGGACGTGGATACGCTGGTCAACGCCATCCTGCGCGCCGTTAGCGTCGAAGACTTCACGGCCGCCGTCCGGGCCCATGATAGAATGCTGATCTCGAATTTCTATCTCGTGCCGCTCTATCACGTCGGGTCGCAATGGGTGGCGCATGAAAAGCATATCGGCCGCCCCACCATCGTGCCGCTCTATGGTTATCAGCTGCCGGCATGGTTTGACGAAACTGTGCAGTGATGCGGAATTGATGGCGGTATACTTTTGGTAACGCATTGAAAGCGCAAACCGGGACGCCTATGTCGCTGATCAACGATTTTCAGCGCGAGGAGCAAGCGCCATGAACCATGTCAATATAGATGTCGTCTCGGACGTCGTCTGCCCCTGGTGCTATCTCGGCAAGGCGAGGCTCGATCAGGCGATTGCCAATGTCGCCGACGACATTCTGGTCACAGTCAACTGGCGCCCCTATCAGCTCAACCCGGACCTGCCGCCGGAGGGCGTCGATCACAAGGCCCATCTCGCTGCCAAGCTCGGTGGCCAGGCGGCGGTCGATCGTGCGCACGAGATGTTGACCGGGCTTGGCGAGCAGGATGGCATCGCCTTCGATTTCGACGCCGTCAAAGTCAGCCCCAACACGCTTGATGCTCACCGACTGCTTCGGTGGGCGTTGACCGAAGGGCCGGACGCCCAGAGCGAGGTCGCCTCGCTGCTGTTCAAGGCGAATTTCGAACAGGGTCGCAATGTCGGCGATCACGTAGTTCTTCTGGATATCGCTACTGAGGCCGGGCTCGATCGTAATGTCATCGCGGCGCTGCTTGCTTCAGATGCAGACAAGGACGCTGTTTCCGGCGAAATCGAGACGGCCCGCGGGATGGGCGTTACCGGCGTTCCGTGCTTCATCATCGACAGCAAATATGCCGTCATGGGGGCACAATCGGTCGATGTCCTGACCGGAGCCCTGCGCTGATATCGCCAAGATGAAAGATACGTCCCAGATCAACTGAGCCAGGAAATAACATGCAATATCAAAAGCCGCGCTGAAACTCCGCGCGGCTTTTTGTTTGGAGTCAGTTCTTCGCCAGCCCGGCCAGCTGCGTCATAACGACGGCGGAACCAGCCAGCCGCTTTTCCGGCGTCGGGAAATCGCGCTGGAAGAAGATGCTGTGATCCGGGCGGATCTTGGCCATGATGCCCTGCTTGGCAATGTAGCCGACCAGCGCCCGGATTGGGGAATTCGCGGTTGCGGAACTGTACCACGACGCCCTTCGGGCCTGCATCGAGCTTCTCGACATTGGCCGTGCGGCAGAGCGACTTGATATAAACGATCTTCAACAGATGCTGGACTTCCAACGGCAGCGGCCCGAAACGGTCGATCAATTCGGCGCCAAAAGCGTCGATATCGCCCAGCTCGGTGATCTCGCCCAGGCGGCGATAAAGGCCAAGACGCAGATGCAGGTCCGGCACATAATCGTCGGGAATCATCACCGGCGTTCCGACGGAAATCTGCGGCGACCAGCCGCTGTCGGCGATCTCCTCGTCGCCCTTGAGTTCGGCAACAGCCTCCTCCAGCATCTGCTGGTAAAGCTCGAAACCGACTTCCTTGATATGACCCGACTGCTCATCGCCAAGCAGGTTGCCGGCGCCGCGGATATCGAGGTCATGGCTCGCCAGCTGGAAACCAGCTCCCAGCGTATCGAGCGATTGCAAGACCTTGAGGCGGCGTTCGGCCATGCCGGTCAGCGTCCGGTTCACCGGTAGCGTGAACAGCGCAAACGCGGACCTTGGAACGGCCAACGCGGCCGCGCAGCTGATAGAGCTGCGCCAGGCCGAACATATCGGCGCGGTGGACGATCAGCGTGTTGGCCGTCGGCACATCGAGGCCGGATTCGACGATCGTTGTCGACAGGAGAACATCGTAGCGGCCCTCATAGAAGGCGTTCATAATGTCTTCGAGTTCCGTCGCCGGCATCTGGCCGTGGGCGACGGCGACCTTCAGTTCCGGCACGTCGGATTTGAGGAAATCGTGGATTTCCGACAGGTCGGCCAAGCGCGGACAGACGTAAAAACTCTGGCCGCCGCGATAATGCTCGCGCATCAAAGTCTCGCGGATCACCAGCGCATCGAACGGCGAAATGAACGTGCGCACCGCCATGCGATCGACCGGCGCCGTGGTGATCAGCGACAGTTCGCGAACGCCGGTCAGTGCCAGTTGCAGCGTGCGCAGGAATCGGGGTCGCCGACAGCGTCAGCACGTGCACGTCGGATTTCAGCTCCTTCAGCCGCTCCTTGTGCTTGACGCCGAAATGCTGCTCTTCGTCGATGATCAACAGACCGAGATTGGCAAAGTTGATCGAGGCGCCGAGGAGCGCATGCGTGCCGACGACGATATCGGTCTTGCCCTCGGCCACTTCCTTCTTGGTCAGCGCCAGTTCCTTGGAGCCGACAAGACGCGACGCCTGGGCAATGCGCACCGGCAACCCGCGAAACCGTTCGGTGAAAGACTTGAAATGCTGGCGGGCAAGCAGCGTCGTCGGCACGACGACTGCCACCTGGACACCGTTCATGGCGGCGATGAAGGCGGCGCGCAGCGCCACTTCGGTCTTGCCAAAACCGACGTCGCCGCAAACGAGCCGGTCCATCGGACGGCCGGCGCCGAGATCGTCGCGAACGGATCTGATCGACGTCATCTGGTCTTCGGTTTCGTCATAGGGAAAGCGCGCCGCGAATTCGTCGTACAGCCCTTCCGGCGTGGTCAGCACCGGCGCGTGCCGGGTCAATCGCTCAGCCGCGATGCGGATCAGGCCGCCAGCCATGTCGAGCAGGCGCTTCTTCAACTTGGCCTTGCGCGCCTGCCAGGCGACGCCGCCGAGCTTGTCAAGAACGGCATCGCTGCCCTCCGAGCCGTAGCGCGACAGAAGCTCGATGTTTTCAACCGGCAGGAACAGTTTTGCCTCGTCGGCATAGACCAGTTCAAGACAGGCATGCGGAGCGCCGGCAGCCTCGATCGTGCGCAGGCCGATGAAACGACCGATACCGTGTTCGGCGTGGACGACAATGCTGCCCTCGTCGAGGCCAGCCACTTCGGCGATGAAATCGGCACCACGCTTGCGGCGCTTCGAGCGGCGCACCATGCGGTCGCCGAGGATGTCCTGTTCGCCGATAACGACGAGATTACCGGTTTCAAAACCGCTTTCGAGACTGAGGACGGCCGACGCCGCCTCCCCGGATTTCAGGCTGTTGAGTTCCGACAGCGCCTTGATTGGCTTGATATTGGCAAGGCCGTGCTCGACCAGCACTTGTAGAAGGCGATCAAGCGACCCCTCCGACCAGGCTGAAATCAGAACCTTGGCGCCCTTGGCCCGGCGGTCGGCGATATATTTGACGGCCTGATCGAAGACGTTGACGCGCTCAGCGTCGCTGGTCGTTTCCGTCGCGTTCTTCGCCCAGCGCACGCCGAGCCGCGCATCGACAGAGATCACCTGCCGCGCTTCGCCCTCATGCTCGCTGAACGGCGAGAGGCGGACGGCGTTGCGCGACACCAGGGCGGCATTGAACGCTTCGGCGCTGAGATACAGCATATCCGGCGGCACTGGCTTGTAGGGCGTGCCCTGCGAAATCTGCGACTTGCCGGGCGATGCCGACGACTGGCGGGCTTCGTAATAGTCCTGCACCAGCTTGGAGCGCTCGGCTGCAGCTTCATGAACCACATGGTCGGTAACGATATGGAAGCCGGCGAGATAGTCGAACACGGTGTCGAGCGTGTCGTAGAACAGCGGCAGCCAATGCTCCATGCCGGCATAACGCCGGCCTTCGGAGACGGCGAGGTAAAGCGCGTCGTCGCGGGTCGCCGCGCCAAACATCGACAGATATTGCGTGCGAAAATGGCTGATCGTTTCCGGGGTCAGCGACACCTCGCTCATCGGGTTGAGATCGAGCGAGCGGGCCTGTCCGGTGGTGCGCTGGCTGGCCGGATCGAACGAGCGGATGCTTTCCAGCGTATCGCCGAAGAAATCCAGACGGACGGGTTCGTCACTGCCGGGAACGAAGACATCCAGAATGCCACCGCGCACCGCATATTCGCCGACTTCGCGAACCGTGGCGACGCGCTCGAAGCCATTGCGCCCAAGGCGGGCCGCAATGTCGTCCATCCGGATGTTCGCACCCGGGCGCGCCGAAAAGGCAAGGTTCTCGATAATATCCTGCGGCGCCATCTTCTGAAGGGCGGCGTTGACGGTAACGAGCACGATGGCCGGATGCGGCTTTTTCGCGTGCGCAATCAGGCCGCTCAGCGTTGCCAGACGCCGCGCCGAGGTATCGGCACTGGGCGAAACACGGTCATAGGGCAGGCAGTCCCAGCCCGGCAGGGTCAGCACCGGAATATCCGGAGCGGCGAAACCCAGCATCTGCTCGACATCGGCGATGCGCTGGCCATCCGAGAGAATATAGGCGACCGGTCCGTTGCGCGCGCAAGCTCGGCAAGGATCAGCGGCTCGACACCGGCGGGAACCGGGCCGATGGTCAGCTCGCGGGTAGCGCGCGACTTTCTTGGGATCGAAACCGGCAATCATCAGGCGTTTTTGTCCTTGTCGGCAAGCAGCACATCAAAATCGGGACGATACGCGTTGATGCGCTCGAACAAGGGTGTACATGAAACCGCTCGGGCACCGGCTGCGACCCGAGGATCCACTTGACCAGATCATTGTCCTCTTCGGCCATGATGGTCTCGAGTTCGTCGAGATCACTATCGGCAAGGCCGGTAAGCTCATTGTCGGCAAACTGGCCAAAAACCAGATCCATCTCATGAACACCACGGTGCCAGGCGCGGAAAAGAATCCGTTTGCGGCGCGGATCGAGATCGGCGCTGGTGCGTGTGATGCCGGTCATGAAAAATCCTTCCTGTCGCCGCGTCACTGAAGGCGGCGTTTCGCTATGGCTCTATAAACGCTGAAAAGATAATTGTCAGCCTTGCCAAAGACCTAATCCTCGTTTCAGTCTGCCAGTTATGCGCCCTGCCCTTCTCGATCCGCTTTTTGCTCCGCTCAACTCGCTTCCCAGGAATCGGCCCGAAAGCGGGCGAACTTTATGCACGGCTGCTTGGCCGCGAAAGCATCGACGATTGCCGGGTGATCGACCTCATCTTTCACGCGCCGCATTCGCTGATCGACCGACGCCATCAGCCGGGCATCGCGCGCGCCGCAGGGCGTCATCGTCACCATTACCGGCCGGGTCGACCGGCACCAGCCGCCACCGTCGCGCACCAGCCAGCCCTACCGCGTCTTCCTGCATGATGACACAGGGGAGCTGGCCCTGACATTCTTCCGGGTCAAGGGAAACTGGCTGGAAAAGGCGCTACCGGTCGATGAGACCGTGACGGTCAGCGGCAAGGTCGACTGGTTCAATGGCCGCCCGTCGATGGTGCACCCAGATTACATGGTGCGGGCAACGGAAGCTGAAAACCTGCCACTGGTCGAGCCGATCTATCCGCTGACGGCAGGCCTCTCGGCCCGTATCCTGCGCAAGGCGGTCGAGGCGGCCCTGTCTCGCATTCCGGACTTTCCCGAATGGATCGAAGAAGCCCTGATGCAGAAGCAGGGCTTTCACTCCGCACGCGACTGTTTTCTCGCCCTGCATGATCCGCGCGACGAAACCGATCTCGATCCACAGGCGCCTGCCCGCCGGCGGCTGGCCTATGACGAGTTTCTGGCCGGGCAGCTTTCCCTCTCGCTCGTGCGCCAGCGGTTGCGAAAGGTGGCCGGAATACCGGTGCATGCGACAGGGAATCTCAGCAAGCCGGTCCTTGCCGCGCTGCCATTTTCCCTGACGGGCAGCCAGACGGTGGCCATCGCCGAGGTACTGAAGGACATGGCCGGTACCGAGCGCATGCTGCGGCTGCTGCAGGGCGATGTCGGTTCGGGAAAGACGGCGGTGGCGCTGATGTCGATGCTGGCGGCCGTCGAGGCAGGCGGCCAGGCTGTGCTGATGGCACCGACGGAAATTCTCGCCCGGCAGCATTTCGCCACGCTGTCGAAGATGGCAGCGCCTGCCGGCGTCACCATCGATGTGCTGACCGGCCGCACCAAGGGCCGCGAGCGCGATGCCATCCTCGAACGCATCGCATCGGGCGAAACGCAGATCGTCATCGGCACGCATGCGTTGTTCCAGGATACCGTCGTCTACAACAATCTTCTGCTGGCCGTCGTCGACGAGCAGCACCGTTTCGGCGTGCACCAGCGCCTGCGGCTAACGGCCAAGGGCATTTCCCCGCATATGCTGGTGATGACCGCGACGCCCATTCCGCGGACGCTGGTTCTGGCGGCATTCGGCGACATGGACGTGTCGAAACTCACCGAAAAACCGGCCGGACGCAAACCGATCCAGACTGTGACGGTATCGACCGAACGTACCGGCGAAATCGTTGCGCGGCTTCGCACCGCACTTGCCGAAGGCAAGAAAGCCTATTGGATTTGCCCGCTGGTCGAGGAATCAGAGGCTTCCGACCTGATGTCCGTCGACGAGCGCTTCCAGAGCCTAGACAAGCAGTTCGGTCCGAATGTTGGTCTGGTGCACGGGCGCATGAACGGCGCGGAAAAAGATGCTGTCATGCTTGCGTTCAAGAATGGCGACATTCGCCTTCTGGTCGCGACCACCGTCGTCGAGGTCGGGGTCGATGTGCCGGACGCGACCATCATGGTGATCGAGCATGCCGAACGGTTTGGGCTTGCACAGTTGCATCAGTTGCGCGGCCGCGTCGGACGGGGTGACGAGGCATCGACCTGCATCCTGCTCTACAAAGGTCCACTCAGTGAAAATGGCCGCGCAAGGTTGTCGATCCTGCGCTGAGACAGAAGACGGGTTCCTGATCGCCGAAGAGGATCTGAAATTGCGCGGCGAAGGCGAGTTACTCGGCACAAGGCAGTCCGGCACGCCCGGTTTCCGCATCGCCAGCTTGGAGGCGCATGGCGACCTGCTTGAAATCGCCCGCAAGGATGCCGCTTACGTTATCGAGCGCGATCCTGACCTGACTACGGAACGCGGCGAGGCGCTGAGGACGCTGCTCTATCTCCACCGGCGCGACGAGGCGATCCGGTTTCTCAGAGCCGGCTGAAGAATTTCCCTCGTTTGGTGGCGGCTGGCACCGTCTCCTGCGGCGCCGGCAAGGCCTTTGGCAGATAGTCAGGAGCAACCAGACCTCCAGAGAGCAGCAGCTTGGCGGCGTCCTCCGGGCTCATGTCGAGCGGGACGATTTTTTCCCGTGGTACGAAAATCAGAAAACCGGCGGTTGGTACCGGCGTCGGCGGCAGGAACACGGCGACCATGTCCAGGCCGCGCTCAGTAAACTTGACCGCGATCTCGCCCTTGGCGTCGGTAGCGATGAACACCAGCGACCAGAGGCCCGGGCTTGGATATTCGATCAGCCCCGCCTTCTTGAACGAGTTCGATTGATCCTGCAGCACCGTCTGAAAAATCTGCTTCAGGCCCTTGTAGATCGACCGGACCAAGGGCGTGCGAACAAGCAGCGATTCACCAAAGCTGACAATGCTGCGGCCGATCAGGTTGGCGGTAAAAAGCCAACCAACGTGATCAGCATCAGCGCCGTCAAGAGGCCAAAGCCGGGCACCGGATAAGGCAGGAAATTGTCGGGATTGTAGTCGAACGGCAGATAAGGTTTGACCCAGCTGTCTGCCCAGAGAATGAACGACCAGGTGATCCATGCGGTGATGGCGAGCGGCGCACAGATGATCAGGCCGGTCAGGAAATAATTCCTCAACCGCGTGGCGAAAAACCCACGTGCCGGTTTGTCAGTCATGCCGCTCCGTCTATTCGTCTACGCCAGCGTAAAACGCCGGGTGAAATGTAACCATGCCGGACGCCGGGTTAGACGACAAGGGCTGCGTCAAAAAATATTGCGGCGCACAATCGGCATAGGTCATCCCGGCATCATTCTGAAACCCGTACTTGCGATAAAGCTCGGGATTGCCGACCACAACACATCCGGTTGCGGCCCGCTCTCTCAGTATTTCCAGTCCTTTGCGGATCAACGCGCCACCGATCCCCTGCCCTTGAAGTGACGGCAGAACCGACACGGGACCAAGCCCGAACCATTGCTTCGAGCCATCGGACAGTTCGACCGGAGAAAAGGCGATATGACCGACGACGTCGCCGTCAATCTCGGCAACCAGCGAAAGGCTGAGCGCGCCTGCTTCCTGCAAGCGATCAACGATAAAATGCTCCGTCCCATCGCTGTACGGATGGCCCTTGAAGGCTTCCAGGGTTACGGCATGGATCACCGTGACATCGGCCGGATTTTCAAGCCGGATGATCATTCCACCGTGACCGATTTTGCCAGATTGCGCGGCTGATCGACATCCGTGCCCATGAAGACGGCGGTGTGGTAGGCGAGCAGCTGGATCGGCAGTGAGAAGATCATCGGCGCGATGATCTCATCAACATTCGGAAGCACGATCGTGCTCATCGTCTCAAGCTTGGAGGCGGCTGCTCCCTTCTCGTCGGTGATGAAGATGATGCGGCCGCCGCGTGCTGCCACCTCCTGCATGTTCGACACGGTCTTTTCGAAGAACCGATCATGCGGGGCAATAACGATGACCGGCATGTTTTCGTCGATCAAGGCGATCGGACCATGCTTCAATTCACCGGCGGCATAGCCTTCCGCATGGATGTAGGAGATTTCCTTGAGCTTCAGCGCGCCTTCCATCGCCAGCGGATAACTGGTGCCACGCCCCAGATAAAGCACGTCCTTGCATTTCGACAATTCGCGACAGGCTTTCGATCGCCGGCTGGATGCTGTTGAGCACCTTGCCCATGATACGCGGCATCTCGGCAAGGTGACGTACCAGTTCCTTTTCCTCGGCCTCCGACACCGTTCCACGCGCACGGCCCGCGCCGATGGCAAGAGCAGCCAGCACAGACAGCTGGCAGGTGAAGGCCTTGGTCGATGCGACGCCGATTTCTGGACCAGCCATGATCGGGAAGATCGCATCGGATTCCCGCGCAATCGTCGATTCCTTGACATTGACGACGGCACCGATCTTCAGGCCGTTTTCCTTGCAATAGCGCAGCGATGCCAACGTGTCGGCGGTTTCGCCGGACTGCGAGATGAACAGCGCCGCCGATTGCGGCGAGAGCGGGATGTCGCGGTAACGGAATTCAGACGCAACGTCGATTTCGACCGGCAAGCGGGCGTAGCGTTCGAACCAGTATTTGCCGACGAGGCCGGCAAGATAGGCGGTGCCGCACGCGGAAATAGCAAGGCTCGGAACTTTGGCAAAGTCGATCGCCGCAGCGATCGGATTGACCTTGTTCTCGATGAAGTCGACGTAATGCCCGAGCGCGTGCGAAATCACTTCCGGCTGTTCGTAGATTTCCTTTTCCATGAAATGGCGGTGATTGCCCTTGTCGACCATATAGGCCGCGGCAACCGACACCTGGCGCGGACGGGAGACCGGCTTGCCGTCATGATCGAGGATTTCAATGCTGTCGGCGGTCAGCACGGCCCAGTCGCCGTCGATCAGATAGGTGATTTCATTGGTAAAGGGCGACAGCGCGGATTGCGTCGGAGCCGAGGAACATCTCGCCTTTGCCGAAACCAACGGCAAGCGGCGGACCGCTGCGGGCGGCCATGATCGTGTCCGGCGCATCCTGGAAGATGACGGCCAGCGCATAGGCACCGGTAACGCGGCGCAGCATCGCCTGCATCGCATCCCTCTGGCTCATGCCGTCGCGGATCAGCTTGGCAAGCAATTGCGCAACGACTTCGGTATCGGTCTGCGTCTTGAAGGACGCGCCGCCAGCAGAAAGCTCGTCCTTCAGCTCGGAAAAATTCTCGATGATGCCGTTGTGGACGACAGCCACGCCGTCGGTGAAATGCGGATGGGCGTTGTTTTCCGTCGGTGCGCCATGCGTGGCCCAGCGGGTATGGGCAATACCGGTTTTGCCGGCCAGCGGCTCGCCGCGCAGCTTGGTTTCAAGATTGACCAGCTTGCCTTCAGCGCGGCGGCGTTCGAGAACACCGTCATGGATCGTCGCAACGCCAGCGGAATCATAACCGCGATATTCGAGCCGCTTCAGCGCATCGACAAGACGCTCGGAGACAGGCTGATTTCCAACGATACCGACGATGCCGCACATATATTTCTTCTCCGCAATCTCTTCGCAAAACCAGCGTCCGAATATGGACGCGAGGACCAATAAACCGTTTTCAGGTGTCGCTTTGGTATCGGATTTCGCAAAATGCGCAATCTGCCCGAAACTCACTTTCGATTTCAGGCTTTAACCGTGGCAATCACAGGATGCTACTTCTTTCTGGCAGCCTTTTCGGCCTGATAGCGCTCACGCAGGATTTTTGCCCGCCCTGAGTTTGACCTCTTGTCGCGCGCGCCCGAAAGCCACCGCATCGGCCGGCACATCGTCCGTAACTACACTGCCGGATGCCACCAGCGCCCCATCACCGATGGAAACCGGAGCCACGAGGGAAGAGTTGGAGCCGATGAAGGCGTTCGCGCCAATACGGGTGATGTGCTTGTTGACGCCGTCGTAGTTGCAGGTGATCGTGCCTGCGCCGATATTGGTTTTCTCTCCGACGAACGCATCGCCGATATAAGTCAGGTGATTGACCTTGGCGCCGGCGCCGATCTCGGCCTTTTCACCTCGCAGAAATTGCCGACCTTGGAGTCCGGACCGAGATTAGCGCCTGGACGCAGGCGCGCATAGGGGCCGACGGTCGCGCCAGCGCTCACATGGGCTCCCTCAAGGTGGGAAAAGGCATGGATAACCGCGCCGCTTTCAATGGTGACGCCCGGACCGAACACCACGTTCGGCTCGATCAGCACATCCTGGGCGATCTGCGTATCGAAGGCGAGAAAAACAGTTTCCGGTGCAATCATCGACACACCAGACACCATCATCTCGTGACGGCGGCGCTTCTGCCAGATCGCCTCGATCATCGCGAGTTCGGCGCGGTTGTTGCAGCCGGTCAGCTCCGTCTCCGGCGCCTCGACTGCGATTGCCTTACCGCCCTCAGCGCGGGCGATCTCGACAATATCCGTCAGGTAGTATTCGCCCTTGGCATTGGCATTGCCGATCTTGCGGAGCAGTTCCAGCGCCTTTGCGCCGTTGATCGCCATGAGACCGCCATTGCAATAGGTAATCTTCTTTTCGTCTTCGGTTGCGTCCTTCTGCTCGCGGATGGCCACAAGTTCATTATTTTCGACCAACAATCTGCCATAACCGGTCGGATCGGCTGTCTCAAAGCCGATCACCACCACATCATTGCCTTCGGTGAGCCCCTGCCGCGCGGCCAAAAGCGGCGCCGCGGTGACCAGCGGGGTGTCGCCGAATACGACAAGGATATCGTCATAGCCTTTGGCAATGGCCTCCTTCGCCGCTAGGACAGCATGGCCCGTACCAAGACGTTCGGTCTGAAGAAACGCTGACATTTCGATATCTTTGTGAGCGGCGGCGGATTGAACCGCCTCGGCATCACGTCCAAGCACAAGCGCTGCAGACGTAATCGATGCGTTTGCCAACGCTTCCACAACATGCGCGATCATCGGCCGACCGGCTACCGGGTGCAGCACTTTTGACATGGATGACTTCATCCGGGTGCTTTCTCCCGCTGCCAAAACAATCGCCAGGCATGTGCGCTTCATTCATGTTCTCCCGCTTTGGTGGCAACCGGTTCCAAAACCGGCGCTGATTCTGACCGCTACATAGCAGGAAGATATTGCACGGAACATAATCCGTGCGCGAGCCTGCCATGTTAACCCGGATAAAACCCGATCCTGTCATAAGCGGAGAATGACCGTATTTGATGGGCTGCGATGGCCGGGGACCGACAATGCAGGGTTCGACAGATACAGCGCTTTCCGGTAGACGCAACGGCCTTGGGGCGACACTCGCACGCCAGCCGCTGATTATCCTGGCGCTGGCCGTTGCGTGTTTGCCGCTGGCACTGTTTGCGACAGTGACCATGCCGATCGGTCCGATGTATTGGGACCACTACATCTACCTCGACGCAGCAAACCGTATTTTCGATGGCCAGATACCGTCCGTCGATTTCTTCGCGCCGGTGGGCGGCCTCGGCTACTATCTCTTTGCGGGATGGCTCTATCTTTTCCCCAACGGCCATCCTCTGCTTCTCTCCAGCTGGTCGCTGATGACCGTGACAGCGCCTTTGATGGCGCTGGTCATCCTGGACGTGCAAAAACGCTCGACTGCCATCGCTTATGGCCTGCTCCTGCCGTTCCTGTTCTTTTCGCTGCTGCCGTTCAACACGGGCGAATTCTATCCCTATCCAGGCTCCGATGGTTTCGGCATCTACAATCGCCAGGTCTGCCAACTGCTTTATGTACTGGCTGCCGGACTGATCTTCGTGTGCGGATGGAAAACACTGGCGACAGTGACGGCGCTCGCCATGCTCGCGCTTTTGTTCATCAAGGTCACGGGCGCGGTTGCAGGTCTCCTCCTTTGCCTGATGGCTTTTCTGGCTGGACGCCTGCCGCTTCGCGCGGCTCTTGTTGGCGGCGCTTTCTTTTTCGCCACGATCGGATGTCTGGAAGCCATATCTGGCGCGGTTTCGGCCTATGCAGCCGACATCCTGTCGCTGGTCGTGATCAACGATACCAGCCTGCTACCCCGCCTGCTGCAGGCCGCATCGATCAATTTCGGCGTGGTTCTCGCTTGCTGCCTGCTCTGTCTCGTGGTGTTTCTCAATGAGCTTCCGGTTTTTCGTGAGACAATCCGCGCCTTCATCGCCAAGCCCGGCTTTGCGGCTTTCGGCAAGATTGCAGATTATTCCTTTTTCTGGTTGGCGGCTTTCATCACCGCAGGTCTCGTGTTTGAAAGCCAGAACACCGGCAGCCAGGCGTTCATCTTTCTCTGGCCGCTGCTGCTTGCCATCCTGGTCGACAGCTATCGCAGCAAGGGCCAGTCAACGGCTTTCGCCGTCGTTGCCATCCTTGCTCTCTGCGCGGCACTTCCTCCCGTGGTCACGGTCGCACAGAAATCGGCGCGTGCCTGGATCGGCAGCATCAACAACAGGCCACTTGAACACAGCAACCTGAAAAGCATGGGTGCCGTCGGCATCCGCGATATTCTCAGTCAGCGGGCGGAGCGCCTGCAGCAAAGCTATGTGGTTAACCGCCCGGCCTACGACGCATTGGCTGAAGCAGGCGAATTGCCGTCATTCCTGCTCTATAGCGACTTCGATTTTCAGGCGCTGTGGTTACAGAACGCCGATGAAGTGGTCTCGGCGATTCGGACCTTCGGAAACGGCCAACAAGGTACGGTTCGAGACGATCATGACGATCGATTTCACCAATCCCTTTCCCTGGCTGATGGATCGCCGTGCGCCGAAATATATCGCCATCGGTGCCGATCCCTACCGCGCGGTGCCGCCGCCGGATCAACGCGTCAACGAGGCTGTAGCTGCCGTCGACCTGGCCCTTTACCCGACATGCCCGCCGACCACTGCGCGGCTGAAGCTTCTCAACCTCTACCAGCCGGCGCTTGCCCTCGACCATCATCGCATCACGCTGACCCCTTGTTACGATGCTTTTGTCCGCAACGGGATTGCCACAGCGCCTTAAGCTTCAGTGCGGCATCCGCAGCCGGCTCTCCGTCAACAGTCCGCTTTCATCGAGAATCGGATGCGCGACGGAAACGATATGCGCATTGATCCGCTTCAGATCGCGCAGAATGTCGAGATGTAGTGAACTTGTCTGCAAGCTATCGGTGCGGCCATCGCGCAGGCGCTCAAGATGGCGTTCGGACGAGCGTTTCTCCATGTGGCGGACATCGACTTTCACCTCCATCAGGTGGCGGGCAAGATCGGCGTGCGCGTGACGAAAATGGTTTGGGCGATGCGCAGATTGTCGATGGTTAGATTGAACAGCGTTATCAGTTCCTGGTACCCGTCCTCGGAGAATTTGAGGCCGTTGTCGATCTTCTTTTGACCTGATCCGTCAGGCTCTTTTCGATGATGTCGCCGATATGTTCGAGATTGATGGCATAATCGATGATCACGATGGAGCGGCGCCCATTGTCATCGCTGAGACCACTTCGCCCAAGCCGCGACAGATAGAGCTTCACTTCCTGCTGCAGCAGATCGACCTGTTTTTCCAGTTTTCCGACATCCTGGAGCTGGACAAGATCGTTGCTATTGAATGCATTCATCGTCGCGATCAGCATCTTCTCGATCAGGTCGCCAACGCGCAGCACTTCCCGGGTGGCTCCGGAGAGAGCGATGACGGGCGTCGCGAGTGCGCGGTCGTCGAGATAGAGCGGCCCCGTCTCGGCCTTTGGCTCATCCGGAATGAGCCGCAGCATGGCGGCGGAGAGCAGCGATGAGAATGGCCACGCGACAATGGCAAGCACAACGTTGAAGATCAGGTGGATATCGACCGGCAGTTTTGACGGCGAAAGCGGTAGCGTCTGCAGAAAAACGGCCACAGGCGCTGCCACGGACAGTGCAAGCAGACAGCCGATGGCGCGAACGACAAGATTGCCCGCAGTTACCCGTTTGGCAGAGGCGGAAGCCGACAGCGTCGCCATGACCGGCGGGACGGCACCACCCAGATTAGCGCCCAGCACGAGCGCGATCGTCAGACCGGATGAAAGGATGCCGGTGGCTGCGAGCGACAGGATGAGAACAACCACGGCAAGGCTGGAGGATGAGACAAAGGCGAGCGCGGCCGCGAAAATCATGGCGACGGGCCAGGCGCTGTCGAGCATGGTGAGGAAGCTTGCGAGCGCCGGCGATTGGCGCATCGGTTCCGTCGCCAGCCCGAGCAGGTGCAGCGACAACAGCATCAAACCGATACCGACAAGGGCTGTGCCCGCGCCCTGCTTCGCACTTGACCGCCCTGCCCTGTAGAGCATCACGCCGGCGAGAATGAGCAGTGGCGACAGCCAGTCGATGCCAGTGGCGACAATCCAGGCGGTAACGGCTGTCCCGACATTTGCCCCGAGCAAGACAATTTGCGCCATACGTGCATGAACCAGCCCCTTTTCGACGAAAGACGCAATCATCAGCGCAGTGGCGGTCGAGCTTTGAAGGGCGACTGTTGCGACGAACCCACCGAGAAACGAGCGCACCGGCCCGCTGGTGCCCTGCGCCAATCCGGTCCGCAGCTTGATGCCGAAAGCGCGAGTCGCACCGTCCTTGACCTGCGACAACCCGAAAAGCAGCAATGCGACCGCTCCGAACAGATTGACCATGACGATGATGGATTCCATGTCTGCACTCCGGCTTTCCTGCCAAGATTGCTACGCGAAAAGCGAGTCGGCATGTTTTGGCGCTTCAATGCTAGCATTTTCGAGGGTGATATGACCCGCGCTGCAATCGATAATGACAGATATTTTTAGATTGCCGGCTAACATTTCCGACATGCTCCGGTCTTCGAACGGCACGGCACAGGAGAACCTTGCCTTCGGTCTTGAAGCGGTTGGCTCAACATAGGTAACAAATGTCTGCGTGGCTGCTTCCCTTCACCGAAGTGCCGCTGATTTCCTCAACTTTTTGCGCGTTTGAACCCTTCAATTCCGCCTCGGATTGCTCTAAGGAACGACACCGGTTGCCATCCGGCGGCCACGAAATTGCGACGAGGTATGCAGTCCCATGCTTGAATTCCTGAGAAAAGGCTCCCAGACTTGGGTTGTCAAAGGGCTTATGGTCCTTCTTGTTCTTTCTTTCGGTGTCTGGGGTGTATCCACGTCGCTGGTGCCGGGAGCGGCAGACGTGGTTGTGACGGTCGGTGACATCAAGGTGTCTCCGAGCGATTTCCGCCTTGCCTATGAACGCCAACTCGCCCAGCTTTCGCGACAGTTCGGTACGCGGCTGAGCCGTGAACAGGCCAAGGCCTTCGGTGTCGAAGCGCAGGTCTACTCGCAACTCGTGGCCGGTGCGACGCTCGACCAGCTGTCGGAGAACATGAACCTCGGACTGTCGCAGGACCGGCTCGCAACGCTGATCAGTGAAGACCCGGCGTTCAAAGGTGTCAACGGCCAGTTCGACCGGTCGACCTTCTCGAGCGTACTTCGCAATGCCGGGCTGCGCGAGCAGGATTACATCAATAACCGCAGCCAGGTCGCCGTGCGCTCACAGATCGTCGAAGCCCTTTCGGATGGCTACACGCCGCCGAAGATTTTGGGCGATGCCTTGCGCCAGTACCGCAACGAGGCGCGCACGGTCGAGTACCTGCTTCTCTCCAACGCCAATGTGGATCCCATCAAAGCCCCCTCGGATGAGGTGCTGAAGCCCTGGTTTGAAACCCACAAGGCCGAATATCGCGCCGGAATTTCGCAAGATCAGCTATGTGAAGCTTGAACCGACTGATATCGCCGATCCTGCCTCCGTCACCGAAGACGAAGTGCGGGCCGATTACGACAAGCGCAAGAACAGTTTCAGCACGCCGGAAACGCGTACCGTCGAACAGCTTTCCTTCCCTCGCGTGCGGAGGCTGACGCTGCAGCAGTCAAGCTTTCCACCGGCACGAGTTTTGACGCTCTGGTCACCGCCTCCGGCAAGACTGCCAGCGATGTGCTGCTCGGTGATTTCACCCGTGACCGCATGCCGGATGCCAAGCTTGGCGACGCTGCTTTTGCTGTCGTGGCGGATGGGCAGACGACGCCGGTGATCGACGGTGCCTTCGGTGCCGTCATCCTGCGTGTCACTAACATCAAGCCGGAAACCGTTCGCGCCTATGACGAGGTCAAGGACGAGCTGCGCAAAGAGCTCGCACTGGCCAATGCCGGCAACGAAATCATGGGTATCCATGACAAATTCGAGGATGCCCGCGTCTCCGGCGCTCCAATGAAGGAAGCCGCCGAGCAGACCAACCTCAAGCTGATTGTCCTGAATGCTGTCGATGCGCGCGGCAACGATGCCAATGGCGAGGAAATCGTCGGCATCCCCGAAGCTAAGACCCTGCTTGAGGAAGCCTTCAAGGCTGAAGTCGGCGGAGAAACCTTGCCGGTCAACCTCGGCCGTGACGGTTACGTCTGGTTCGACGTCGATGAAGTGACGCCGGCACGCGACCGCACACTGGACGAAGCCCGCGAAAAAGTGGTGGCCGACTGGACTGCCGAACAGCAGCGCAACGAACTGGCCGCAAAGGCCGTTGAGCTGAAGGGCCGGGTCGAAAAGGGCGAGACGCTCGCAGCGATTGCCACAGAACTTGGTATCGCCGTCGAAACCAAATCGGGACTTCGCCGGTCTGCGGAAGATGCAGCGCTGAGCCCCCAGGCTGTGACCGCAGCCTTTGGTGGCGCCAACGGTCTGGTTGCCAATGCCGCTGGCATCGGTGGCGAAGGCCGGATCCTTCTGAAGGTCACCGAAGTCGATAACGACAATCCAGGCGATGCGCTCGACAATGATGACCGGCAGATCAATGCCATCGCCCAAGCCAGCGGCGACGACATTCTCGATCAGATGGTCAGCGAGCTGCAGAAGGGCTACGGTGTCACCATCAACCAGCAGCTCGCAGAGCTCGCTCTGTCGCAGCAGCGGTAACGTAAAGGGATCAGCATGCCGGACTTGAAGCCTTTCGTCGCCAAGGCCGCAGCGGGCGAAGCGCTCAACCGCGAGGATGCGCGCGCCGCCTTTGAAATCATCATGTCCGGCGAAGCAACGCCGTCGCAGATCGGCGGTTTCCTGATGGCGCTGCGCGTGTGCATGGCGAAACCGTCGATGAAATCGTCGGTGCCGTCGGGGCGATGCGGGCACGCATGCTGACAGTTGAAGCACCGGCCGACGCCATCGACATTGTTGGAACCGGCGGCGATGGTGCTGGAACTTACAATATCTCGACACTAGCGGCACTGATTGTCGCTGGTGCCGGTGTTCCGGTTGCCAAGCACGGAAATCGTGCGCTCAGCTCTAAGTCGGGAACCGCCGACGCGCTCTCCTGCCTTGGCGTCAAACTCGATATCGGCCCCGATACCATTGCGCTGCATTTCAGAAGCCGGTCTCGGCTTCATGTTCGCCCAGCAGCACCATTCTGCCATGCGCCATGTCGGCCCGACGCGCGTCGAGCTTGGTACACGGACGATCTTCAATCTGCTCGGCCCTCTATCGAACCCGGCCGGGGTAACCCAGCAGCTCGTCGGCGTCTTTGCATCGCAATGGGTCGTGCCGGTCGCCGAGGTGCTGCGCGATCTCGGCTCGAAGAGCATCTGGGTCGTGCATGGCGAAGGACTGGACGAAATCACCACGACTGGCGTCACTCAGGTCGCCGCGCTTGAAAACGGTGCCATCCGGACATTTGAACTGACACCCGCCGATTTCGGGTTGGAAACAGTTCTGCTCGCCGACCTCAAGGGCGGCGATGGCGCGCACAATGCCGTTGCGCTGAAGGGCGTTCTGCAGGGCGATGCTACCCCCTATCGCGATATATCGCTGGCCAATGCAGCAGCCTCTCTGGTGATCGCGGGGCGTGCCGGCGATCTTCGGGAGGGCATGGCCCTTGCCCGCCAGTCACTGACGAGCGGTTCTGCCGACGCCACGCTGGAGCGGCTCATCCGCGTCTCGAACGCGGCATAAGGAAACGACGATGGCCGATATTCTGCAGAAGATCGAAATCTACAAGCGCGAGGAAATCGCAGCAGCAAAGGCGAACGTCAGCCTTGCCGATCTCAAAGCCATGAGCGCCGGCCAGGAAGCCCCGCGTGGATTTCTGACTGCGCTGAAAGCCAAGCAGGCGCAAGGCGGCTTCGGCCTGATCGCCGAGATCAAGAAAGCCAGCCCGTCGAAGGGATTGATCCGCCCGGATTTCGAGCCGCCGCTTTTGGCAAAGGCCTATGAGACCGGTGGCGCGGCATGCCTGTCCGTCCTGACTGACGGCCCGAGCTTTCAGGGTGCGCCGGAATTCCTGACGGCGGCGCGCAATGCCTGTTCGCTTCCGGCCCTGCGCAAGGATTTCATGTTCGAGACCTATCAGGTTCATGAGGCCCGCGCCTGGGGTGCAGATTGCATTCTGTTGATCATGGCCTCGCTGAATGACGGCGATGCGCAACGGCTTGAGGACGAGGCATTTTCGCTCGGCATGGATGTTCTGGTCGAGGTGCATGACGAGGAAGAACTGGAACGTGCGCTGAAACTGAGTTCACCGCTGCTCGGCATCAACAACCGCAATCTCAAAACCTTTGAGGTCGATATCGCGCTTTCTGAAAAGCTCGCGCCGCTGGTTCCGGCTGACCGCCTGCTCGTCGGGGAAAGCGGCATCTTCAGCCATGACGACTGCGTGCGGCTGGCAAAGAGCGGCATTTCCACGTTCCTTGTCGGCGAAAGCCTGATGCGTAAGGACGATGTGACCGCTGCGACCCGCACCTTGCTGACCGGTTCCGCCACGATCCTGGCTGCCGAATAATGAGCGCGCCGTCCCTCACCCATGTCGGCGCCGATGGCCAGGCCAACATGGTCGATGTCGGAGACAAGGCAGAGACCGTGCGCATTGCCATTGCCGAGGGCTTTGTGCGGATGCGGCCGGAGACGCTCGATCTCATTCTCAAAGGCAATGCCAAGAAGGGCGACGTGCTCGCCACCGCACGCCTTGCCGGCATCATGGCAGCGAAGCAGACGGCCAACCTCATCCCGCTCTGCCACCCGCTGATGCTGTCGAAGGTTTCCGTGGAGATTTCCGCCGACGAGACCCTGCCCGGCCTGCGGGTAGAGGCAATGGCAAAGCTCACAGGCCGCACCGGTGTCGAAATGGAAGCGCTCACGGCTGCCAGCGTCGCCTGCCTGACGATCTACGACATGGCCAAGGCAGCCGACCGGGAGATGGAAATCGGCGGAATCCGGCTTGCCCAGAAATCGGGCGGCCGCTCCGGCGACTATCAACGCAAGGAAAGATAGGGCTGATGGCTTTGCTCCCGGTTTCAGACGCGCTCGACCGGCTACTGAAAGCGTCAGTGCCGACGGCTCGCTCCGAAATGGTCGGCCTGCATGAGGCGATGGGCCGCATTCTAGCGAATGATGTCGCCGCGCGTGTTACGCACCCCGCGTTCGACAACTCGGCGATGGATGGTTATGCCGGGCACCACGAGGATTTTGCCGAAATTGGCACGGAACTCGTCGTTATAGGCGAATCAGCAGCGGGGCGCGGTTTCTCCGGCCATGTCGGCCCAGGTGAGGTTGTACGCATTTTACCGGTGCGCCGGTTCCTTCCAGCGTGGATACGGTCCTCATTCAGGAGGACACGAAAAAATTGTCGGATGGTCGGATCCGCACCACGTTCGCTCTGGAAAAGGCCGCCATATCCGCCCCAAGGGTCAGGATTTTACCATCGGCGATGTCGTGCTGCGCGCCGGTGACGTGCTCGACGCCGGGCGGTTGACGGTCGCGGCCGGCATGAACCACCCGCAACTTCCGGTCCTGATGCGCCCGAAGGTGGCGATCCTGGCAACAGGCGACGAATTGCTGTCGCCCGGCAGTGTGCCGGGTCCCGACCAGATCATCGCCTCGAACACCTATGGCGTTGCCGCGATTGCCCGTGACAATGGTGCCGAGATCATTGACCTCGGAATCGTGCGCGACGACAAGGCGGCCATTGCCGCGGCTGTGGCGGAAGCGCAGGCCGTTGGCGCGGATGTTCTAGTGACACTTGGCGGCGCCTCTGTCGGCGATCACGATCTTGTCCAGTCAACGCTGGTCGAAAGCGGCATGGTGCTTGATTTCTGGCAGATTGCTATGCGGCCAGGCAAACCGTTGATGGTCGGATCGCTTCAGGGCATGACCGTGCTTGGGTTACCCTGAAACCCGGTGTCGAGCCTCGTCTCGCGCTGCTGTTTTTGGAGCCGCTGCTGCGCCATATCGGCTCCCTGCCCCGGCGCGATCGCAGCGCTCAGGCAAAAACGCTAACGGCACTACCAGCCAACGATAAACGGCAGGACTATGTTCGCGCACGGCTTGCACGCGGCAGCGATGGATCGTTGCAGGCCGAAACCTTTTCGCGGCAGGATTCCTCGATGATGCAGGTCTTTGCACGGTCCGATTGCCTGATCATCCGGCCACCGCATGCGCCAGCCGTGGAGGCGGGAACGCTCTGCGATATCATGGTCCTGCGCTGGCCAGCCCACTGACTATCGAGCCGGACACCCCTTTCCGAACAGCACTTTCCGCCTATCTATCCCTCGGCATAAATGCCGTTGGTGGAAGGAAACAAAATTGAATCGAAATGCTCTCTATATGCTTATCGGAGGTCTTATCGTTCTCGTCGTCGGATTGGGCATCTATATCTACGACAAGGAATCCAAGCCCGATGGCGTCGAGGTAAAGATCGGCGAAGGCGGCATTTCGATCGAGGAAAACTGATATGGCTGGCAGCGTCCTGCCGCAATGCCGTTGCGTTAACCGCTTATTAACCGAAGCGACTGAATAATGCACCTTAGTTGACCTGACTACGGATGTACTAGCAGGCCAAACACGAGACAAGTTGACAAAAGGTCGGGGATTCCCGGCCTTTTTGTTTTTCAGCTGGGTCTACAGGCTTCAGTGCGCGGCGCGCGAGACGAGAATCTTGTCGATGCGGCGGCCATCCATGTCGATAACCTCAAAACGATACCCATAGGCTTCTGTTATGTCGCCTTCCTCCGGGTTCTTGCGCAACTGCTGCACCAGGAAGCCGGAGATGGTTTCATGTAGTTGCCATCCGAATCAATTTCATCGATGCCGATCGTCAGATGGATCTCATCGATCGGCGTACGCCCGTCGACCAGATACGAGCCGTCTTCACGCTGACGGATCAACGCATGCTCCATATCGTCATAGTTCGACGGCAGGACACCGACGATAGCCTCGAGGATATCGGCGATGGTGATGATGCCTTCGATACTGCCATATTCGTCAACAATCATCGCCATGTTGATATGCGATGCCTTGAAGGCTTCCAATGCTTTCAGGCAGGAAGCGGTTTCCGGCAAGGTATGGATATCCTTGACGAAATTACGGACATGAAATCCGGATTTCATCGGTGCGTTGAGGATTTCCTTAACCTGAACCGCGCCGAGTACCTCGCCGGTCGCATCCATCACCGGATAGCGGGAATGGGCCGATTGCTCGACCTTGGCGCGGATGGTTTCCAGCGTGTCGTTGACGTCGATGAAGCTGACTTCGGTGCGATGGGTCATGATCGATTTGACATTGCGGTCGCCAAGCCGGATGATTCGCCGCAGCATTTCGTGCTCCGACTTTTCAATCGCGCCGCTTTCGACGCCTTCGGCCATGATCGCCTGCACTTCTTCTTCGGTCACCTGGTCACTATCGCTGGAGATGCCGAAAATCCGCATGAAAAGCGATGCCGACATCTCGAACAGATAGACGATCGGCGCGGCCAGGCGCGAGAGAAACGACATCGGGCCGGCGACGAACATCGCCACGCCCTCGGAATTCTTCAATGCCAGCTGCTTGGGAATAAGCTCGCCGATCACGACGGAGAGATAGGTGATCAGCGTGACGACCAACGCGACGGCGACTGTGCTGCCATAGGGATTGATCCAGCTGATCGTATCCAGCGTCGGCGCCAGCTTGTCGGCGATCGTCGCACCACCATAGGCACCGGCAAGCGTACCAACGAGCGTAATGCCGACCTGAACCGTGGACAGAAACTTACCCGGATCCTCGGCGAGCTGCAGCGCCAGTTCGGCGCGGCTATTGCCCTGTTTTGCCATCTGCCGCAGCAGGGGCCGACTTGCCGACACAATTGCCATTTCCGAAAGCGAAAAACGCATTGATCAATAAGAGCACGAAAATAACAATCAGTTCGGACATAACCCTCGGACACCGTTGATAGAGATACGCGCATCGGAGGCGACGCACGTCAGTTGCAGTCCTATCAAATAGGCGGAAGACGCAATGGCAGCAAGGCGGCAATTGCCGAATAGCCGTTCTTTTAGGCCGGCGCGCGTATTATCAAACCGGTATCGGTAACGGCTCTACCATTGCCGCCAACTTACTTGCCCTTGGAGCTTTTTGCTTCGGCAATTTCAGCGCAATGCCTCATGAACGCGCTCGCGCCCGACGCGAATGACATTTTCCATAGCGGCCCGGGCGCCGGCCTCGTCACGCCGGCTGATTTGCTCGACGATGCGGATATGCGTCCGGGCAACCTCGTCGATCAGATCGCGGCCGGAGACTGGCGAGCTGAGCTTGAAGATCCCGACGAGCGCTGCTTCGATCAGGCTACCGACGGTGCGCATGAAGGGATTGCCGGACGCTTCGACGACGGAAAGATGAAACCGCAAATCGGCCATGGCCAGCGTTTCAGCGGTATGTTCCGGATCGCCCATCGCAACGGCTAGCCGCATCATGCCGCTGATCTCGGCTTCCGTCGCATTGACGGCTGCGAGTGCTGCCGCATGCGGCTCGAAAGCCAGCCGGATTTCGCTGAGATGATAGAGGAAATCCTCATCCACGCCGCGATAGAAATGCCAGGTCAGAACGTCGCTATCGAACAGGTTCCATTGGTTCTTGGCCGTCACCCGCGTGCCGATCCGGGCGCGCGGCACGATCAGCCCCTTGGCCGCCAGCGTCTTCATCGCCTCGCGCAGAACCGTTCATGAAACCTTGAAGCGCATCGCCAGTTCCGGATCGCCGGGAAGAATGGAGCCCACGGGGAAATCGCCCGACACAATGGCCTTGCCCAGTTCATCCACCACCTGTGCGTGGCTCGTGCGCGTTCGCGCACCGGTCAGGACGGTTTCTGAGCAGACCTTTACGCAACCAACTCCCCCCTCAGGAATACCTTTTGTTTTGGCGCGATAAAAACAGGATAGCCTTTTGCATCAAAATGAATGCAAACAGCAAAGCACCGATCAGAATTTTCGTCCACCAACTCGACAGCGAACCGTCGAAAGTGATGTAGGTCTGGATCAGTCCTTGGATCAAGACGCCGACGAGTGTTCCTCCAACAAACCCGGCGCCTCCTGTAAGAAGCGTTCCTCCGATTACCACCGCGGCAATCGCATCCAGCTCAACACCCACGGTGGCGAGCGAATAACCTGCTGATGTGTATAGGGAATAAACGATTCCCGAAAGCCCGGCCAGAAAACCCTGAGAGTCCATAGATCATAATTGTCGTGCGCCCGACCGGAACGCCCATCAGCGCCGACGTCTGGGCTGCCGCCGCCGAGCGCATAGACATTGGTGCCGAAGCGGGTGCGTTGGGCAATGAGGATGCCGGCTGCGAAGACAAAAGCATCAACCCGCCGATCAGCGTGATGCGGCCACCGCCCGGCAGCTTGTAATAAAATGTCTTCATCGTCGCATAGAACGGATGCTTGATCGGGACGGAATCGATCGACAACACGAAGGCCATGCCGCGGGCAAGGAACATGCCGGCCAGCGTCACGATGAAGGCCGGCATTTCGAGGTAGTGGATGATCGCGCCCATGATCGCGCCGAACAGCGTGGTGATGACGAGAACGAGGACGAAGGCCGTCAGGGGATGTATGCCTGTATTTTCCAGCAGGACCGCCAGGAAAATGCCGGTGAAGGCAATGACCGAACCTATCGACAGGTCGATGCCGCCCGACAGGATAACGAACGTCATGCCGACCGCGGCGATGCCGAGAAAGGCGTTGTCCGTCAACAGGTTGCCGATCACACGGGTCGACAGGATGTTCGGATATTGCGCGGCGCACGCCATGTAGGAAACGACGAAGATGACGATGGTGGCGATCAGCGGGAGATATTTCTGGTTCATCGGACGGACTGCTCTGCGGTCTCTCTGCGGACGGATTTCCGGCCAAGGAACGTCAACCCGGCCTGCACGCGCGGCGACTGGATGACGAGGATGATGACGATGATTGCTGCCTTGATGATCAGGTTGAATTCCGGCGGAAAGCCTGACGACAGGATGCCGGTATTGACCGCCTGAATGATCATCGCACCGATCAGCGAAGCGACGATGCTGAACCGTCCGCCGAGCAGCGACGTGCCACCGACGACCACAGCGAGAATGGCATCGAGTTCAAGCCAGAGACCGGCATTGTTGGCATCGGCGCCCCGGATGTCGGCGGTGACGATCAATCCGGCGATTGCAGCGCACAATCCTGAGAGCATGTAAGCCGCCATCAAAAGCAAGGGCGTCTGAATGCCGGACAGCGTGCTGGCGCGGCGGTTGATGCCGACTGCCTCGATCAGCATGCCGAGCGCGGTGCGCCGCACCAGCAGAGCGACGGCGATGCCTGAACACCAACCAAATGACCACCGGCATGGGCAGGCCAAGGAAAGAGCCGCTACCGATGAAGATCAGGCCGGGATCGTTGAAGGTCAGGATCGCGCCCTCAGTCACCAGCTGGGCGATACCGCGGCCGGCGACCATCAGCACAAGCGTCGCGATGATCGGCTGAATGTTGAGGACAGACACCAGAAAGCCATTCCAGACACCTGCAGATCAGGCCCGTTCCAACGGCCAGCAGCAGGGTGACGACGAGCGGGTCGCCCCGCACGCTGGATGCGGCTGCAACGGCGCCACAGATGGCCATGACCGCGCCGACAGAAAGATCGATGCCCTTGGTGGCGATCACCACAGTCATGCCGACCGCAAGAAGGGCGACGGGCGCACCGCGATTAAGAATGTCGATCAGGCTGCCATAAAGCCTTCCGTTCTGGATTTCGATCGAGAAGAAATCCGGAAAGACCAGCCGGATGAGCACTAGGATCATCGCCAGCGCGACAAATTGGAAGCAGGCGCCGTCCAAGGCGTTTGGCATTGTCGATCATTGCGCGCCTCCAGCTGTCGTTGCCGCAGCAATGGCATTGACGATATGTTCGGTGGTGATCTCGCTACCGGTCAGTTCGGCGACATGGGTCCGGTCGCGCAGGACGATGATTCTCGAACTGTAAGCCACAAGTTCCTCAAGTTCGGATGAAATGACGATCAGCGACATGCCTTGCGCGCAGAGTTCACCGATCAGCCGGATGATTTCGGCGTGGGCACCGACATCGATGCCACGCGTCGGTTCGTCGAGAATGAGAAACTGCGGATTGGTCGCCAGCCAGCGCGCCAGAATGGCCTTTTGCTGGTTGCCGCCGGAGAGCAACCGGATCGGCTTTTCGCGGTCGCTGGTGCGAATATCCAGCGCCTTGATGTAGCGGTCGGCCAGGGCGTTCTGGTCGGATGCCGACAGCGGCCTTGCCCAGCCGCGTCGAGCCTGCAATGCCAGAGCGATGTTTTCGCGTACCGACAATTCGCCGATAATGCCGTCAAGCTTGCGATCTTCCGGGCAGAACCCGAACCCTTCGGCGATCGCAGCGCGTGGCGATGACAGGTTGGCGGTCTTGCCACCGATATCGGCGCTGCCGCTATCGGCCCTGTGCACGCCAAACATCAATTCCGCGGTTTCAGTCCGGCCAGAACCGAGAAGGCCGGCAATGCCGACGACCTCGCCCTTGCGGACGTCCAGATCAAACGGCTTGATCTTGCCCGTCTTGCCATATTTTGAAAACCGGAAGTGGACGGGACCACTTGCGGTCTGCGTGGCACCGACTGCCTTTTCGACGGACTGAAGCTCGTGGCCAAGCATCATCGTCACAAGTTCCCGGCGTGGCAGAGCGGCGGTGTCGCGCGTGCCGACCAGCTGACCGTTGCGTAGCACGGTAATGCGGTCTGAGAGGTCATAAACCTGCTCGAGAAAATGGGTGATGAAGACGATGCCAAGCCCCCTCGCCCGCAAGTCGCGGACAATGCCAAACAGCATCTCAACTTCCTGCGCGTCGAGGCTGGCGGTTGGCTCATCGAGGATCAGCACCTTGCCGGAAAGATCGACGGCACGGGGCGATCGCCACCACCTGTTGAATGGCGACGGAATAGCTTTCGAGCGCTGCGGAAACATTGATGTCGATGCTGTATTGCGCAAGCAACGCATGGGCGCGCTTGTTCATTTCACGGGCCTGAATGAGACCGAACCGGCGCGGCTGGCGTCCGAGAAAGAGGTTTTCCGCGACGCTGAGATTTCCGAGCAGATTGACTTCCTGGTAGACAGTGCCGATGCCGAGCTTCTGGGCGTCGAGCGTATCGCGCGGGTCGATCTCTTCGCCGTCGAGCTTCAACAAACCGGCGTCACGACGGTAGGCGCCCGTTATGCACTTGATCAACGTCGATTTTCCGGCGCCATTTTCGCCCAGCAGCGCATGCACTTCGCCGCGCCGCAGCGAGAAGTCGACCTTGTTAAGGGCGATCGCGCCCGGAAAGGTTTTCACGATCCCGGAGGCGACAAGAATATCGTTTGAGCTGTTCTGCATGAAACCGGATTCTTCAAGGAAACGAGGTCAGCCGTGGCTTACGGATTTGCGCCGATCATGCCAGCATCAGTAGCAAGGTATGGCTGTGTTCGGGTATGGATGCTTGGGCGAACCCTTGGCAAAGGCGATTTGCCGGCATCGCATTCCGGTCAAAACCTGCAGCCCGATGACAACAGGATCAACCTTCGTGCGATGCCGGCAATCAATCAGTAGCCGAGGCCCTTCTTTTCCTCGTAGACCTTCTGCGGATCGTCAGCCTGGGTATAGAGCTTCGATTCGGTCTGGATCCACTTGGCAGGCTTAGTGCCGTCCTTCAGGAACGTCGAGCGCGTCGAGGGCCGGACCGGCCATGTTCGGGGTCAGCTCGACAGTGGCGTTTGCTTCGCCGGCTGCCATCGCCTGGAAGATATCCGGAACAGCATCGATCGAGACGACGAGGATATCCGTGCCCGGCTTCAAGCCGGCTTCCTTGATCGCCTGGATGGCGCCGACGGCCATATCGTCATTGTGGGCGTAGAGCGCGCAGATGTTCTTGCCGCCGTCTTCCGCCTTGAGGAAGCTTTCCATGACTTCCTTGCCCTTGGTGCGGGTGAAGTCGCCGGTCTGGCTACGGACGATCTTCAGGTTGTCGTGGCCTTTCAGCGCTTCCTCAAAACCCTTCTTACGATCGATAGCCGGCGAAGAGCCTGTGGTGCCCTGAAGCTCGACGATGTTGCAGGGCTTTCCAGCGACCGTATCGGCCAGCCACTTGCCGGCAACATTGCCTTCGTGGACGAGATCGGAGGTAACGGCCGTCAGATAGAGATCGTCGGATGAATCCACAGTGCGATCGAGAAGGATGACCGGGATCTCGGCATCCTTGGCTTCCGTCAGGACTTCGTCCCAACCGGTCGCCACAACCGGCGCGATCAAAATGGCATCGACGCCCTGGGCAATAAAGGAACGCAGCGCCTTGATCTGGTTTTCCTGTTTCTGCTGAGCATCAGCAAACTTCAGGTCGATGCCGCGCTTTTCGGCCTGCTGCTTGGTCAATGTGGTTTCGGCGCGCGCCATCCAGATCTGGAGCCGATCTGCGAAAAGCCGATCGTAAGGTCGGCGGCAGAGGCCGAACCGAACATGCAGGCAGCCAGAACCGTGGCACAGCTAAGTGCAGTCTTGATTTTCATGATTTCCTCCCAAAGAAGCTGCTCCTCAGCAGCGCACTCAAAAAATCATACTATATGATTTATGTAAACAGCTTTTCACGCCTGCTGCGCAAATTTTCCCTGGTCGGAATCAAAAAAGGGCGACCTTGCGGCCACCCTCCCTGATTGCAACTATGGATGCCGAAATTATTGCGGCAGCTTGTCGTCGACGCCTTCGACGTAGAAGTTCATGCCGAGCAGCGTGCCGTCATCCGAGGATGCGCCTGCGGCCAGCCATTCGGAGCCGTCCTGCTTCTTCAGCGGGCCGGTGAAGGGCTTCAGTTCGCCCGATCCGATCTTCTTCTGCGTCTCCTGCGCCATCGCCTTCACGTCATCCGGCATGTTGGTGTAGGGCGCCATCGTGAGGATGCCATCCTTCAGGCCGTCCCAGCTCGATGTCGTCTCCCATTTGCCATCGATGAAGGCCTGGGTACGTTTGATGTAGTAGGCGCCCCAGGTATCGACGATTGCGGTCAGCTGCGTTTCCGGGCCGGCCTTGATCATGTCGGATGCCTGACCGAAAGCCTTGATGCCACGCTCGGCAGCGACCTGCATCGGTGCCGTCGTGTCGGTGTGCTGCGTCAAGACGTCAACGCCCTGGTCGATCAGCGCCTTGGCAGCATCGGCTTCCTTGCCCGGATCGAACCAGGTGTTTGCCCACACAACCTTGATCTTGAAGTCAGGATTGATCGAACGGGCGCCCGTTACGAAGGCATTGATGCCCATCACCACTTCCGGGATGGGGAAGGAGGCGATGTAGCCGGCAACGCCCTTCTGCGAGATTTTTGCGGCGATCTGGCCTTGGATGTAACGGCCTTCGTAGAAGCGGCTGTTATAGGTCGCAAGGTTCGGTGCGGTCTTGTAGCCGGTGGCGTGCTCGAACTTCACATCGGGGAACTTTGCCGCAATCTTGACGGTCGGATCCATGAACCCGAACGACGTGGTGTAGATCAGTCCGCAGCCGGACCGCGCCAGGCGCTCGATGGCGCGTTCGGCATCCGGACCTTCCGGAACGTTTTCGAGGAACTGGGTTTCGATCTTGTCGCCCAGCGCCTTTTCAAGCTCCAGACGGCCGATATCGTGTGCCTGCGTCCAGCCGCCGTCAGTCTTCGAGCCAACATAGACGAAGCAGACCTTTGCCTTGTCGGCGGCGTAGGCACCAGCGGAAAAGCCGATGACCGCTGCCGTCGTGGCGAGTGCGAAAAGAAGTTTTTTCATTTTGACCCCTGTAGGTTTTGGTTTGCGTTGTTGTTCTTGTTTACCTGTCCGGCACAAAGGACTTGCCGAGCGATGCCGGCGTATTGATCAACGTCGTGCGTCGATTGTGCGAGATGAGAATAAGTACGATAATTGTCGCCAGATAGGGAAGAGCAGAAAGAAACTGCGAGGGAATGCCAATGCCGAAGGCCTGCGCATAGAGCTGGCTGATCGATACGGCGCCGAACAGATAACCACCCGCAACGATCCGCCAGGGCCGCCAGGAAGCAAACACCACCAGCGCCAGCGCGATCCAGCCACGCCCTGCCGACATGTTTTCCGCCCATTGCGGCGTGTAGACCAGCGACAACTGTGCCCCTGCCAGCCCGGCGCAGGCACCGCCGAACATCACGGCCAGATAGCGCGTGCGAATGACGTTGATGCCGAGCGCATGCGCCGACGCGTGGCTGTCGCCGACGGAGCGCAGTTTTAAGCCGGCCCGGCTCTTGAACAGGAACCAGTTGACGCCGGCGACCAGAGCGATCGAGAGATAGAAGATCAGATCCTGCTTGAACAGAACAGCGCCGAGGAACGGAATATCCGACAGGACCGGAAAGACGATCTGCGGTAGCTTGATGCCGGATTGCCTGAGATAGGATTCGCCAATCATGCTGGAAAGACCAAGCCCGAGGATGGTCAAGGCCAGTCCTGTCGCGACCTGATTGGCAACGAGCGTCAAGGTGAGGAAACCGAACAGCAGAGAAAACAACGCGCCGGCCGCGATGCCGGCCAGGATGCCGATATAGGGAGAGCCGGTCACCTGCGTGGCGATGAAGGCGCAGGCAGCACCCATGACCATCATGCCCTCGACGCCGAGATTGAGGACGCCGGACCGCTCGGTGACGAGTTCGCCGATGGCCGCTAGAACAAGGGGGGTTGCCGCTGTGATGACCGTCAGCAGGATCGCTTCGAAGATACCCATCAGCGTGCGCCCTCGCTGGTCGTGTCGTTCAAATCGTACCACATCATCCTTATCTTATAGTGGATGAGCGTGTCGCAGGAGAGGACGAAGAACAGCAGAAGCCCTTGAAAAACCCTGATAGGCTTATCGGAAATCTGCAAGGAAACCTGCACCGCCTCGCCGCCGAGATAGGTCAGCGCCAGTACAAGCCCCTTATGACGATCCCGAGCGGATTGAGCCGTCCGAGAAAGGCGACGATGATCGCGGTAAAGCCGTAGCTGGGAGAAATGACCGGGCGCAACTGCTGGATCGCGCTGCTGACCTCGGCAATGCCGGCAAGACCGGCGAGAGCGCCAGAGAGCAACATGGAAAACCAGATCATCTTGCGTGAGGAAAAGCCGGCAAAACGCCCTGCCCGCTGGGATTGGCCAAGCACGGTAATCTCGAAACCCTTCAGCGTGTAACGCATCATGAACCAGATGAGTATCGCCACGATGATCGCAAAACCAAAGCCCCAATGCGCCCGTCCTGAGGCGATCATTTCCGGCAGGATGGCGGTTGCGTCGAAGGTCCGTGTTTCCGGAAAATTCATGCCGCCCGGATTGCGCCAGGGGCCGCGCACCAGCCAGTCGAGGAATAGTTGCAATGACATAGACCAGCATCAGGCTGGTGAGGATTTCGTTGGTGTTCAGATGCGCCTTGAGGAAGGCCGGGATACCGGCAAACAGCGCGCCGCCCAGCATGCCGAGCAGCATCATCAGCGGCAGAACCAGCGGCGATTGCCATTCATAGAACACGACGGGCAGGATCGAGCCGGCGATTGCCCCCATGATGAACTGGCCTTCGGCGCCGATATTCCAGTTGTTCGAGCGGTAGCAGACCGAAAGGCCGACGGCGATAAGGATGAGCGGGGGCCGCCTTGATCGCCAGTTCGTGCAGTGACCAGACCTCGGTCAACGGCTCGATGAAGAAGCTGTAGAGCGCCGAAAGCGGATCCTTGCCCAGCATCATGAACATGATCCCGCCGAAGAACAGCGTCAGCCCGAGTGCAATGAACGGCGACAGGATCGAGAACAGTTTTGAGACGTCTGGACGTCTTTCCAGTTCAATGCGCATGCGCCGTCTCCGCAGTCTCGGTCTTGCCATACATGCCGCCCATCAACAGCCCAATCTTTTCACGCGACAGGTCCGAGGCCGGATAGATATCGGAAAGCCTGCCTTCGCTGATTACAGCGATTTCCGTCGCAACTTCGAAAATTTCGTCAAGGTCCTGGCTGATGACGAGAACCGCGGAGCCTGATTTGGCAAGATCGACCAGCGCCTGACGGATGCGGCTGGCGGCCCCGGCATCGACGCCCCAGGTCGGCTGGTTGACGATCAGCACCATCGGTTGGCGGTCGAGCTCACGCCCGACAATAAATTTCTGCAGATTGCCGCCCGACAAGGAGCCGGCCGGCGGGTTCTCACCGCTTTTGCGCACGTCCATCGCTGTGGAAATACGTTTTGCCGCCTTTTTCACCGCATCCTGACGGATCAGCCCGAGAGGGCCACCGCCGAGAAAGGCGCGGCGGTCGGACTGGCTGCGGGCAAGAATGAGATTGTCCGAGAGCGAAAGCGCCGACACGGCGGCATGTCCATGACGTTCCTCGGGCACGAAACCGGCGCCCATCAACCGGCGGGCATTGATGCCGCGCGTACTGACCGGCTTGTCGGCAATGAGGATGACATCGTCGCTGATGACCGGATATTCACCGGACAAGGCATCGAACAGCTCGCCCTGCCCGTTGCCCGCGACACCGGCAATCGCCAGCACCTCGCCGGCATGGACCTTGAGACAGATATTCTTCAGGGAAACGGCAAAGGGGTTCTCGCCGACGCCGACAGATGGCGAGCCTCAAGCTTGACCGTGCCCTTGGCACTCGTGCCTTCGGCGCTGACATGCGCGACATCGCTGCCGACCATCATGCGCGCCAGCGAAGACGGGGTTTCCTGGCGCGGATCGCAGGCACCTGTCACCTTGCCGTGACGCAGTACGGTGGCGCGGTCGCAGATACGCTGCACCTCTTCCAGACGATGGCTGATATAAAGAACCGAGCGCCCCTCGGCTTTCAGCTTGTTCAATGTTTCGAACAGCCGGTCGGCTTCCTGCGGTGTCAGTACCGAGGTCGGCTCGTCGAGAATAATCAGTTTCGGATTCTGCAGCAGTGCACGGACGATTTCTGATGCGCTGGCGCTCGCCGACGGAAAGGTCTGCCACATGCGCATGCGGATCGAGCGGAAGACCATAGGCATGCGACAGATCGGAAGCCTCCTTGGCGATCTTTGCCAGCGACACGCCAGGGTCCATCGACAGGGCAATGTTTTCAGCGACGGTCAGCGCCTCGAACAGCGAAAATGCTGAAATACCATGCCGATGCCGAGCTTGCGGGCGGCACTGGGGCTGGTGATGCGGACCGGCTGTCCCTGCCAGACGATCTGGCCGCTGGTGGGCGCGAGAACGCTGAACAGCATCTTGACCAGCGTCGATTTGCCGGCGCCGTTTTCGCCGAGCAGCGCATGGATTTCGCCGGGCCTGATATCGAGATTGATTCCGTCACAGGCAGCGAATGTGCCGAACAGTTTTGTCAGTTGGCCAACAGCCAGCAATAGACTGTTGGCGGGTTGTCCCTCAGCCGACACGCCGCCCCTCTTTTCTCAATTCTTAGCTGTCCTGGCTGCCTCTCCGGCTTGTCTCAAGGAATCAGCAATGTTGTTCCGCTCGTTTTTCTTGCTTCCAGATCCGCATGCGCCTGACTTGCATCGGCAAGAGCATAGGTCTGGTTGATATTGATACGCACTTTGTTGCTTTGCACAACATCAAACAGGGAGTTTGCACACGCCTCCAGTGCCGGCCGTGTCGAAACATAGCTGAACAGGGTCGGGCGCGTGGCAAACAGCGAGCCCTTCTGTGCCAGTATGCCGATATTGACACCTTCGACCGGACCCGACGAATTGCCGAAGCTGACCCAGAGACCCGCGCGGTTTGATGCAGTCGAGCGAGGCCGGATAGGTGTCCTTGCCGACCGAATCATAGACCACATCGACGCCCTTGCCGTTGGTGATCTCCTTGACTGCGCTGACAAAATTGTCCGTGCGGTAATTGATGACATGATCGTAGCCATGGGCCAGCGCCAGATCGATCTTGTCCTGCGATCCTGCCGTTCCGATGACGGTCGCGCCGAGCGCCTTGGCCCACTGGCCCGCGATCAGGCCGACGCCGCCGGCAGCCGCGTGAAACAGAAGCGTGGTTTCCGGACCGACCTTGAAGGTCTGGTTGAGCAGATACTGCGCCGTCATGCCTTTCAGCATCATCGCCGCCGCCGTTTCCAAGGTGATATCGTCTGGCACCTTCACCAATTGCGAGATCTCGATATTGCGCTCGCTCGCATAGGCGCCGTCGGACGATGCATAGGCCACGCGGTCACCGACTGCGAAGGTGCTGACATTGTCGCCGACTGCCGTAACGATGCCGGCGCCTTCCTTGCCCGGAATGAACGGAAGCCCCTCAGCCGACTTGTAGAGACCGGTCCTGAAGTAGACGTCGATGAAGTTGACGCCGACGGCAACCTGGCGGATCTGCACTTCGCCTGGTCCTGGAGCGGAGAGCGTTACTCCTTCGATTTTGAGAACTTCCGGTCCGCCAAGCATACGCACCATGATGGCCTGTGCCATGAAACCTCCTCAACCCCGTCCAAGACGGGGAAATATCTGCAAGACGAAACCGATGACATAGAGATAGATGCCCGTGCCGACGACACCGGCAACGACCCAGGCCGGCGTATCGGAAATGCAGGAGCAGTGCATAGCCGCTCAGCACCGACCAAATGGCAAAGACGGCCAGATTGAGCGGCCGCAGGCGCTTGACGCGCACTGGATGCAAGAAATTGATCGGCATGAAGGTCAGAACAACCAGAAACGAACACGACAATCGACGTGGCCACTTCGCTGGCGTCGATGACGAACAGCGTAAACACAACCATGTTCCAGACGACCGGAAAGCCGGAAAAGAAATACTCGTCGGTCTTCATGCCCATGTCGGCATAGTAGATCGCGCTCGACATGACGATGGCACCCGCGGCAAAGAACGACCACGGTTCGCCGATCATGCCGCTCTGATAGAGTGCGAAGGCCGGAAGCAGCACATAGGTAACGTAGTCGATGACGTTGTCGAGCGTATCGCCGGACCAGTTGGGCAATACTTCCCTTGACCCGAACCTTGCGGGCGATCGGGCCGTCGATCCCATCGACGGCGAGGGCCAGGCCCAACCACCAGAACATATCGACGAATCGGTGCTCTGCCGCGGCGACCACGCCCAAAAAGGCGAGAAACGAGCCGGATGCGGTGAGGATATGAACGGAAAATGCGCGAATTTCCGCGTAGGGCACGCGCTTGTAGTTAAAAAACTTCATCGGCAGACGCACCCTGTCCTTACTCTGCACTTTCCCTGGAAGCATGCTGAACCGGCCGCTTCAACGGCCCACACACCCGCACCCGCACTGTCGCGCGGTGTTGGCGGTAATATGCACCGTTTGAGTTTGGCTGCCAGCAAAAATCATCTGACGTCGCAAAAGCACAACAATCAGCTGTGGATGCGACGTGCATCTGCGCCATTTCACCCCATTTCATTCGCAGCCGCCGGCGGTTAAGATTGAGACCTCAACGGATGCATGCACGGGAACCGGACGCCATGGAGCACTTTGAAATCGCAGTCGTCGGTGCCGGGCTGGCCGGATCGCTCGCAGCGCTTACCTTTGCCGACAAGGGCCGTAGCGTCGCGCTGATTGCGCCTGCTGCCGGGCGTGCCGATGGACGGACCACAGCGCTGATGGATCAGTCGCTGGACCTTGTCCGGGAACTTGGCCTCTGGCAGGCGGTCGCCCCCTTGGCAGCTCCCCTGTCCAGCATGCGAATCATCGACGGCACGAAGCGGCTGCTGCGCGCACCGACGGTGACCTTTCATGCGGCCGAAGTTGGGCTGGACGCATTCGGATACAATATTCCTAACGCACCCTTCCTTGCGCTCCTCGAACAGGAGGCAGAGAAGCGCTCGTCGCTGACCCGCATCGTCGCCAGCCTGACTGAGGTCGAATTCGAAACGGAACGGGCGATCCTAAAACTCGAGGACGGCCGCAGCATCACCGCCAGCCTTGTCATCGGCGCCGATGGGCGGAAATCCGGTGTGCGTGAGGCGGCCGGTATCGAGGTGCGCAATTGGTCCTATCCGCAAAGCGCGCTTGTTCTCAATTTCAGCCATCAGGTGTCCCATCAGAATGTGTCGACGGAGTTTCACACCGCACACGGCCCGTTCACGCAGGTCCCGCTTCCCGGCGGACTGCGATCGAGCCTCGTCTGGGTGCAAAGGCCGGAGGACACGGAGGCGATGCGGTCACTTTCCCTCGACGACCTTTCCCTTGCCGTCGAGCGTCGCATGCAGTCGATGCTTGGAAAAGTTAGGGTGGACGTGGCACCGCAGGCGTTTCCGCTTTCCGGCATGAGCGCCAAATCCTTCGGCAAGGGCCGGGTAATCCTTATCGGCGAAGCGGCCCACGCTTTCCCGCCGATCGGCGCGCAAGGGCTCAACCTGAGCCTGCGCGATATCATGGCTGCCGTTTCGCTGCTTGGATCCTCGTCCGTTCCGGATGATTTCGGTGCGCGTTACGACCTGCAAGCGGCGCGCGGATATTCTCAGCCGCACCGTCAGCGTCGATCTGCTCAATCGTTCGCTGCTGTCGGATTTCCTGCCGGTGCAGATGCTGCGCGCCGCAGGCCTTCAGGCCTTGGCGAGCGTCGCCCCCCTGCGCAATCTAATGATGCGCGAAGGCATCAATCCCGGCAGCGCCCTGCAATCCCTGCGTAGCACCCTACGGGAAAAATCAGCCGGAAGAGCGCCTGAACTGATCAGGTAGAGCAGCATCGTTACCGTCGCCACCGATAGAACGGTGGTGATCAGGATGGTGGCAGAGGCCCGCTCCTGCCAGACGCCATATTGTTGGCCGATGACGAAGACATTGGTGGCCGTCGGCAATGCGGCCAGAAGCACGGCCGTCTGCACCCAGACCGGATCGGAAATTGCCGGCGAGGCTCATGACCAGATACATCAGCACCGGGTGCAGGACCAGCTTTGCCGGAACGATATAGCCGATTTCGGCGGGAATGCGTTTCAGCGGCCTCAAGGCCAGCGTCACGCCCATGGCAAACAGCGCGCAGGGTGCTGCGGCCTGCGCCAGATAGTCGATCAACCGTTGAACCGGCACCGGTGGCTGGAACGAGAAATAGGCGGCGATGACACCGGCGATCGTCGACAGAATGAACGGGTGCAGCAGGATTTTTTTGGCGATCCCAAGCGCCAGCCGCCCCGGCGCGCTTTTCTCGCCGCCTGCCAGCGCCATCATCGCCGGCGCCACCATGAAATGCAGGACATTCTCGAAGCAGAAGATCAGGGCCACAGGCACGGCCGCCGGCTCGCCAAGCGCCAACAGCGCCAGCCCCGGCCCCATGTAGCCGATATTGCCATAGGCGCCGGCCAGCCCCTGCACCGTCGATTCGGCCAGGGAATTGTGGCGGATCAGGTAGCCTGCGCCAAAAACCAGCGAAGATGGTATAGGTGGCACCAATCGAGGCGAAAACGAAATCAAATCGGGTCAGCTGCTCGATCGGCGTCTTTGAGACCAGCTTGAAGAACAGGGCCGGCAGCGCCAGGTAAATGATGAAGATATTGAGCCAGCCCATGGCATCGCCGGCGCCCTCGCCTGCCGGATTGCGGGCAAACTTCGCCGTCAGGTAGCCGACGAAGATCAGGCCGAAGAACGGCAGTACCAAACCGGATATTTCGGCCATTTTTTTCCGCGAACCTCTGTTTAAGGCTCGTGCTTAGCCGATTTGCATCAGGACTGGAAAGGTCTCCTGGAACCAGATCGCCATCGAGCTAATGAACCCGAACACGAAGGCAAGGCCGGCGAGAATCAGGAACACGCCCATCAGCTTTTCCACCAGGCCAAGATGGCGGCGGAAGCGCGACAGGAACTTCATGAAAGCACCGGAGAAACCGGCGGCAATCCAGAACGGAATGGCCAGCCCCAGCGAATAGACTGCCAAAAGCATCGCTCCGTCGGTCACCGTATCGTGGGCGGCGGCAACACCAAGGATTGTGCCGAGCACCGGGCCGATGCAGGGCGTCCAGCCAAAGGCGAAGGCGAGGCCCATGATGTAGGCGCCCGACAAAGTCGCCGGCTTGCCGCCGCCCTGGAAACGCGCCTCGCGCCTGAGGATGCCGATGCGAAAGACACCGAGAAAATGCAGCCCCATGATGATAATGACGATGCCGCCGATGCGCGAGAGGATGTCGATATGCTGGCGCAGCACCAGGCCAATGCTGGATGCCCCTGCCCCAAGCGCCACGAAAACCGTGGCAAAGCCGAGGGTAAAGAGGAAGGCGGCGCCGAACACCGCGCGCCGGGTGCCCGTCGAGGCCACCTGCGTTTCGCCACCGCGAAACTGGTCAACCGATATGCCCGCCATGTAACAGAGATAGGGCGGCACCAGCGGCAGGACGCACGGCGACAGAAAGGATAGCGCGCCCGCCAGAACGGCGGTCCAGATGGAAATATCAGCGATGGACACTCGGTCAAAACTCCAGCCTGCTACAAGCTCGCGCCGTCTTAGCGCTGAAGCCGATGTCAAACCAATCACCTTTTGGCGATCTCCTTGTAAAACATCGAATTTGCACTTTTGCCTGTTTTTTTGGGTTGACCAAAACAAGCCCGCTGTGCATATGTCCGCCCACTTCCGCCGGGCACAACTGCTTGGTCCTGGGAGAGCGTAGCTCAGCCGGTAGAGCAACTGACTTTTAATCAGTAGGTCCAGGGTTCGAATCCCTGCGCTCTCACCACAACTATTAATGATATCAAAACCATAATCATTGGAATTCGGATAGATCGTTGTCTGGATTACCCAGATTGACGGTCCAGAACCGGCTTACCCTGCCGCTTGGTAGCGGGAAGACGCAGCGGCCGCTCCCACCCTCTTAGAGTGGTATTTTCGGGCTTCGGCCAAGCTGCGAACGAGGCTTCGCCCCGGGTTGCGCCTGCACTGGACAATTGCACGCATTGCATGGATGCTGAATCCGTCAGGTGAAACTGTCAGGTTGGAGCAAAGGGATTGCCATGAGGAAACTTGTTGCTGTGGTTGGAATTGTTGTTGCCCTATCGTCCTGCACGGCAACGGAGCGAGGAACTGCAATCGGTGCTGGCTCCGGCGCAATCATCGGCGGTGTTGTCAGCAATAGCTGGGGCGGCGCAGCTATCGGCGCTGTGGCGGGTGGAATCGTGGGCAACCTTATTGGCCGTTCCCACGAACGCCAGGGCTATTGCATCTATCGCGATCGCAATGGCCGGCGCTTCGAGGCGCGTTGCCGATAGAAAATCGCCGTTTTCCTTGGGCTTGCGGCAAGCGGCGCCTCGACGGGCGCCGCGCATTGCATAAACCGTCCGCATGGGCACGGTTAGGGCTGATGCCCGCCGATGCCGTCAATCGAGCCCGCAGGCGAATGAAATCCGGCCTTCCGCCCACCGGCCTTCTGGTGAAAGATCCGGCTGTACATGCCTTGATCACCATCGGCCCCATTTGTGTCGCGTCTATAACCCCTTGAAAGCAAAACAGCGTCACCGGTAAGGCGACGCCGCTCATGTTTCCATAGGCCTGTTTGGCCGGAACAGCTCCGGTCCCAGCAGCCTTTTGCCTGTCAGCCGCGGCGGTAATAGCCGGGCCGTTCCGGGTTGTATTCCGGAACTTCACAGCGCGGATCGTTGCGGCAGCGGCGATCATCACCCCCTCGACCTTCCCGCTCGCGCCAATCCGTGCGGCCTTCATCATTGTCGTGATCGCTATGACGGTATTCCCGGTCTCCCGAATAATCGGTCCGGTCGCGCCAGCGCTCATTGCGGTTGTAGCGCTGGAGTAATCTGCGGGGCGCGAATTGTAGCCGCCGTCTTCGTAGGAAACGCCTTCGCTGACGCAGCCGGCAAGCATCAGGGTTGAAAGGCCGATTGCGGCAGCCAGAATCAGGGTTTTCATTGTCGTTGCTCTCTCCATTCAGGCGAGAGATATGGCTGCCGCAGGGTTGCGGCAAGAGGGAATGATGATGGTCGCCTTTCTGTTTGTGCAATCCCCCAAAATTGGCGCCGGTTCTCAGGGCGACCAAGAAAGGCGGTGACGGCGAACGCAGGCCCAAATCCCGTCACTGGCGACCTTGGCGCAGCTTCATAGGGCTGTCGCGATATTGACGTTTGAATGCGCGCGAGAAGGACGACAGGCTATCAAAACCGCAGCGGAGAGCGACTTCGCGGATGCTGAGTTGCGTATCGCTGACCAGCCGCTGTGCTGTCTGCAGACGCAGCCGCAGATAGTAGCTTCCGGGGCTGATGCCGAGCGCCCTGGCAAACCGCATTTCCAGCTGACGCTGCGACTGCCCGGCGCGAAGCGCAAGGGCTGACATCGACAATGGCCGGTCGAGCGTCCGCTCCATCAGGCGGATCGCCCGGGCAAGGTCCGGATCGAGCGCCTCCATGCGGCCAAGCGACACCAGCGGCTGGGCATCCGTCGCAGCATGTGTCTCGTCATAGACAAAGATGCTCGCCACATCGAGCGCGACGGATGAGCCAAAGCGCTGCCGGATCAGGTGCAGCATCATATCGAAGGTCGGCGACGCGCCGCCGGAGGTCCAGAATTTTCCGTCGGTCACGAACCGGTCGGCCTTGACGGAAACATCCGGGAAAGTCAGAGCGAAATCCTCCAGCTCCTCCCAGTGCGCCGTCGCAGTGCGCCCATTGACGAGCCCTGCAACGCGCCAGAAGCCAGCATCCGGATCGATGCCGGCGACGATGGAAAAATGCCGGGCGCCCGCCTGCAGGCTGGCGATGAACGGTTTTTGCGCATGGCGGTCCAGATTGAAACTGCCGATGATCAGCAGGCAATCCCCCTGCACCCGCGCTGAAAACGCCCCATCCACCGCGATCGCGACGCCGCAGGTGAGAAGAACCGGTTCGCCATCGGGTGAGAGGATTTTCCAGTCGAAAAGAACTTTACCGGCCACTCGGTTGGCGGCGCGCATCGGATCCAGCACCGAGGCCAGCGACATGATCGATGATCTGGGCAGGACGACGATCACAACCTTCACATCGCGGTCGGAATTCGGAGGTGGGCGATCGGAGTTCGGGGGATGAGACATCCGGAAAATGTCAAATTTTCTGCGCTTTATGTCAAATGAATTGGCATCACTCAGGCATGATGCCGATGTAAGACCTCCCGTCCGCAGCACTTTAGCCTGCGGATGTCTGGAAATTCCCCTACCGACCTTTACCGGACGGGTCGAACGGCAGTGATGCCTTCGGCCCGTTTTTTTCAAGAACAACGGTTCATGTCCTGTGGCTTTCTTCCGCCGCGACCTTCTCTCGTTCCTGGGCGATCGGCTTCTGACCTAAAAGCGACTTCAAGCTTGCCGACGGCAAAAAGAACCGTCAGTCCGGCAGCCACGCGAGAGCGGCAATCAGCCAGTGACCGAAGCCGACGGCAAGGCCGATCGCACCGGCAAGCCACATGCCGGCCCCGGTCGTCAGGCCCCCGCACCTCGCCGCGCGACAGAACGATCGTACCCGCGGCAAGGAAAGCCACGCCAGCGGTAACAGCCTCGACCACCCGCAGCGGATCGATGCGCACCTGCTCGTCGGAGAGACCCGGCATATGCACGCTCTCGATTGAGATGATGGCGAAGACGGCGGATGCCAGGCTGATGAGAATGTGCGTCCGCAGACCTGCGGCCTTATCCCGTGCCTCGCGTTCGGAAACCGATCAGGCCGCCGAAGAAAATCGCGCCGCAGAAACGGGCGACAATCACCAGATAGGGAATTTGCGTTGTTGGAAACATGTCTGCAAGAATCTGGTCCATGCGGCCTGAACCGCGGACCAAAACATGGTTCCAGGGGCCTACTTTGAGATCATGACGCATCAACGCGAGAACGCATCCTTCCGCCTTCGATCGACAATGACAGATGACAAGGAACGAAACCCGGCAACCGCGCGTTAGAGCAGGTTCAACGGAGGAAATTCAAATGCTGCGCGCTGGTCTTCTTTGGTTCATGGGTGTCCCCCTCATCGTCGTCGTCCTGATCTGGATGCTGTATTTCTAGTGTCGGAGACGATCATGGCAAATCCACCTGTTCAGACTGCCATCCCAACACACCGCGAGACATCGGATTACCGCCATTTTATGGTGCGGGAATTGCTGATCTGGCTCGTCGGCGTTCCTGTACTGATTGCCGCGATTATTGGCCTCTTCGTGCTTTAGCCTTTGCCAAGATGGCAGCGGGTTGACCTCGGATCACCCTTCGAGCATCCTTGGCACAAAAGGAGTGCGAGGATGGTTACAGGCTCACAATGCCGCGCGCGCACTTGTCGAAGTATCGCGTCAGCTCCTGGCTACACTGTCTGGCGTCGATGAGGAAACCATCGCCCGTTTCCTGAACGAAAACTCGACACACCGGCAGAAGAGGTCATTCTAACCCTTCAAACCGCCCTTGAGGCGGCAGGAGCGCTTTTCATTCCGGAAGGTGAACGGGGACTGGGTGTCCAACTCAAGTTCACGCGCTCGGAGGCACGCCGTCTTTTTGTTCTTGAAAGCGAAGGTGGTCTGGTCGCCAATGACGAAGTACCGGGAGTTTAGATGATTTGGCGACCCCTGCAGGGCTCGAACCTGCGACAACCTGCTTAGAAGGCAGGTGCTCTATCCAGCTGAGCTAAGGGGCCGCTTTGAGGAGGTTTTGCCTCCTTGAACCGGTAGGTTCCGGATCAATGCGTCCAGGGCTGCGTGCGGCTAAACCGGAAATTATCGCTGTAGGAAACGCTCTTTCGGGTTGATTCCTTGGGCGCGATCACACGGTATTCGATGCCGTTGCGCTCGGCATAGGCCACAGCCTGCTCGGCTGTCTCGAATGTCAGCTTGACCTGCTGGCGCGTGTCGGCGGAACTCGTATAGCCCATGATCGGGTCGATGGTGCGCGGCGTTTCCTGATCGAACTCAAGAACCCACAAATTCGTCTTGGCCTTGCCAGACTGCATGGCGGTTTTTGCGGGTCGATAGATTTTCGTGGACATATCTTGAGCGGCTCCACCATGGTTCAATGCTGCCGGCGCGAAAGCTGCCGGTCACTGCGCATTGCCATAGCGCAGAACGGATTAAAACGGAATGACCTTGCAGCGATATATCCGCCAATTTTAGCCGCCTATGCCTGTTCCGCTGCAGAAAGCTGCGGCCAAAGAACACAGTATCCCGGCAAGACAAGAGCCTCGATCGTTACTGATATGATAAAAAGGGGAAAGTCGATGGTCGGAGTGGAGAGATCTGAACTCCCGACCCTCTGGTCCCAAACCAGATGCGCTACCAGGCTGCGCTACACTCCGTGACCCGTCGATGGCGGGGAGATACACGCTTCCCCCTGCCCCTGCAACACCTAAATTACACAATTCCACAGCCGTGCCAAAGGATTGAGGCGTGCCAGAGGATTGACCGGGGTGCTCAGGGTTTAAAACCGAAGATGCGCCGGCTATCGACAATATCGCCCGGCGCGATGCCGAGGCGATTGACGGTTCCGCCGTTGAGTTCGAGAACGAAAGCGACGGGAACGCGCGAATCGATGATGGCTTCGGACAGCGGAACGGCATTTTCCCTGAATCGTCTCGATCTTGCCGTCCTTGGCGATGAACAGCATGTCGAGCGGAAGATAGGTATTCTTCATCCACATCATCACCTGGCGCGTCACACCGAAATCAAACAGCATGCCGCGATCGCGTGGCATATGGCGACGGTTCATCAGGCCCTGCGACCGCTGGTCATTGTCGACCGCCAGCTCCACCGTAAATTTGTGCACCTTGCCGCGGGTGCCGATGATCTGCAAAGGCTCCGTCTCGAAAGTGACATCAGCAACCGCGACAACCGGGGCAAGCCACAAAAAAGCGCCACAAGGGCGCTTCCGGCGAGGCGCAGGATAGGCGCGCTCATCAATGTGCCCGACCAAGGGGGCCGGCACGTCGGGATGGATCTCGGCTGCCATCAGCCCCTTGTCTCCATCGCCGAAGCGAACCAGCACGGTCTGCCCCGGGCGCAGCTCGGTAAGGCCGAAACGACGCAGGGTTTCCATATGGATGAAGATATCCTCGGTACCGTCGCCACGCGTCAGGAAGCCGAACCCCTTGGTGCGGTTGAACCATTTGACCAGGCATCGCTCCAGCCCGCTGGTCGGCGTCACCTGGACGTGGGTCTTGACCGGCGGCAGCTGCGATGGATGGATCGCCGTCGACTGATCCATGGAGAGAATGCGGAAAGCCTGGTAGCCCCGGTCGCGCCTTTGAATGAGCGCAACCACGCGGGCACCTTCAAGTACGGTCTGGTAGCCGTCGCGGCGCAAGCACGTGACGTGGACGAGAACATCCTGCATGCCGTTGTCGGGAATGATGAAGCCGAAACCCTTGGCGACGTCGAACCATTTGATGACGCCGGTGATTTCAACCAGATCGAGCGGGTCACTGGCAAAATCGTCATCCGGCGTGACGCCCTTCGCTGAAATCCTGTCCGCCATTGCCTGTCCAGCCCCTCGATTACGCGTCACATCATTACGGTTAACTGATTCTTGACGATCAGAATAACATCGTCCCGCAGCTTATGTACAAGCCCCCGGATGAAATTTGCCGTCGATCGACACTATCCCTCGAGCCTTGCCTCTGGCTGGCTGTCGACTAAGTATAACCCATATTCCGCAAAACAAGGACATTCCAATGCGTTATCTGCACACCATGGTTCGCGTCAAAGATCTGGACGCGTCACTTCACTTCTGGGGCAAGCTTTTCGGGCTTGTGGAAATCCGCCGCTACGAGAATGAAAAGGGCCGTTTTACCCTGGTTTTCCTGGCAGCCGCCGGCGACCTCGATCACGCGAAGGCGGAATTGTCGCCCTGCCTGGAACTCACCTACAACTGGGACACCGAGGATTATGCCGGCGGCCGCAATTTCGGTCACCTCGCCTACGAGGTCGATGACATCTATGCGACCTGCCAGCACCTGATGGATAACGGCGTCACCATCAACCGGCCGCCGCACGATGGCCACATGGCCTTCGTCCGTTCGCCGGACGGCATTTCCATCGAGATTCTGCAGAAGGGCGAGAATCTCAAGTCGCAGGAACCCTGGGTCTCGATGGGCAATATCGGCGCCTGGTAAGCTCCGCACAATGCGGCTGGGCGATATCTATTACGGCTTCCAGCACCGGTGGTGGCTGGGCTGCAATTATCGCCTGCGTCAGCGCAGGTTTACAAGTAACGGTACGTTCATTACTGTTTGAGCGGAACGTTAAGGGGAAGAAGGTGCTCATCGCGTCGGCTGGCGAGCCCATCTTCCCGGTTGAACCGGTCAAACCGCAACGGAGGAGGCGTGGCAATCCTTGAAAAGGACCACGCTGATCGTGCGGTTTGTGACGTCTTATGAAAGGCCATGACGGCAAATGTCGCCCGGCCCGCATTGAGTGGGGATCCAACGTTGCGCCATATTTTGCAGAAAGCGGCGATGATTCGCGGTCTTGGTTGCGCCCTTGCGCTGAGCGTTTCGGCGATGATGCTGTCAGGCTGCGTCACGGCTGCAAAAGAAACGGCTGAAGCGGCGTCCGTGGCGGACGAAGTAGTGCCGGAACTCGCTGACGCTGCGCAAGCAGCATCTGGTTCCTATGAAGATCAGCAGGTTTCTGCCGTTGGCGCCAATGGGCAGCAACAGCCGGGAGCCGAGGCAAACGCGATGATGCCTGCGCCAAACAATGGCCAGCCGTCCTCGCTGACGATGCAGAGCACCGGCCTCAACGCCACCTCAAACAGCATTTTTGCCGTTCAGGCGCCAAACGCGGTGCCGGTTCAGGGGACCACGACGGCCGCAGGCCATGCGCCGCTGCCGGTCGGCCAAGCCACCGGCGTCAATCCAGCGACAAACAGTCTTTTCAACAGCGGCCAGCCTGCTGCAAACCGGATCCCGCTGCCGCTTGAAGGCGCGAGCAACGCGAATGGCGCTACGGCCGCCCAACAGGTGGCGAGCGCTGTGGTGGGCACAGGCGGTACGCCGCTTCCCGTTGCCGTGCCGATCCCCTCAAGCGGTGACAGCATGCGTAGCGGCGATGCCCAGCAACCTGCCGCGACGCAAACTGTGTCCGCGGAGGGACTCAGCAGCAGCGACGGCAGTGATTCCCAGATCCGGAAACTCGCAAGACGACAACGACAAACCGGACCAAGCGGGAAAAACCCTGACGCTTGCGGGCCTGTTCGCCGCCAAACGCAAGAACCGGGGCCAGTTCAACAATGATCGTTTTGCCAAGACGCCGGCGAAAAGACACTCGTCGCCAGCAACCTGAAACAGCAGCAGATTGCCGCGCTTGGTTTCACAGCCCTTCCCGGTGTGCGCACCACGTCGATGTTTGCCACCGTCGACGATCTGCAACCGGGGGCATGACGACGACAGCGCCGAGGTCGAAATGGCGTCGTTGTCCGGTCTAGCTCGCCTTGCCCCGAACGGGCTGTGGCTGCAGACAGAAAAGGTGGAAACGGGTTGTTTCCAACCCGACCTGCTGGAGGTCCTGAAGGTCGTGGAAAACCATTATGGCCGAAAGATCATGGTGACGTCCGGCCTGCGAGACCTGAAACACAATGCCAGCGCCGGCGGACGAAAGCGCTCGCTTCACACCACCTGCCAGGCCGCCGACATCCAGGTACCGGGCGTCAGCAAATGGGATCTTGCTGAGTATCTGCGCACCATTCCAGGGCGCGGCGGCGTCGGAACCTATTGCCACACGGAATCCGTCCATATCGATACGGGTGAATCCCACGACTGGAATTGGCGCTGCTGCCGCCGCAAGGGCTGAAGGCAACCAGCTGTTTTAATTGAACAATCTTCCAAAAATGGGAAACAGCGCTTTATCAGAACTTTTTACAGGAAAATGAAATTTGCCGCTTGCGGTATTCAAAAGCCCTGACTATAAGACGCCCACACAACGGCTGCGCCCTTCGTCTATCGGTTAGGACACCAGATTTTCATTCTGGGAAGAGGGGTTCGACTCCCCTAGGGCGTACCATTGTGAACCTCCCCTTGACTGAGAATTTCTGCCACCAGGCCGTCAGAATATGGCATGGGCGGCGTTTTCACGTCACTTAAACTCCCCTTGTTTTACTGCTGATTTTGCTGCGAAAAATCCTTGAAAAAATGCGATTTAGCGCTTGCAGCATTCAGCATGTCTGACTATAAGACGCCCACACCACTGATGCGCCCTTCGTCTATCGGTTAGGACACCAGATTTTCATTCTGGGAAGAGGGGTTCGACTCCCCTAGGGCGTACCATGGTTCTCTGATTTCCCCCACATCGACACAGATGAAAACGGCGGTAACCGCCGCTCAGAACGCCTTTGCTGCGTCGATCACCCTGCAATTGCACGCGGCGCGTTCCCTGCCACATGTCGGCCGATATCGACGCTGCCACGTGCAGCGACGTGCCACGCTCCGACAGCAGCAGATCGCCAAGCGGTGTTTCCAGAGCCCGGAATGCGATTCCATCTATCCTGGAGCCGTCCTGGCCTTCCAGCGTCACCTTCACGTGGTTGGCACCGACCTGGCGCAGATCGGCGCAGGCGGTGCGCGGGCAGCGCAAAGATCGGCTGCGGGTGCCCTGCCCCATATGGGCCTGCCTGCTCGAGTTGATCGATCAGCGCCAGATTTGCGCCGGCAGCCCCCAGAGCGCCGTCGATCTTCAGCGTTTCGGCCGAGACGAGATCCTTGACTATGTTCTGCGCCTTTTCGTCGAAGAAGTGCCGCAGCTTGCCGAGATTGGCGCGCTCGACCGTCAGGCCTGCCGCCATCGCGTGACCGCCGCCCTTGACCAGCAGGCCGTTGTCGACTGCCGCTCGAACAATCTTGCCGATATCGAACCCGCTGATCGAGCGACCCGATCCCGTTCCCTTGCCATTGGCATCGAACGAGATCGCAAAGGCCGGACGGCGAAATTTTTCCTTCAGGCGCGCAGCCAAAAGGCCGACGATGCCCGGATGCCAGTTTTCACGCGCCGTGACGATGATCGAGGCCGATCCGCCCGTTCCGTATTCTGCCAGCGCTTCGGCTTCCGCTTCGGCCAGCATGGCGACCTCCATGACCTGCCGCTCGCGATTGAGTTCGTCGAGTTTCGCAGCGATCTCTTCGGCCGCACTTTCATCCTCTAGCGTAAGCAACCGGCTACCAAGCGCGGCATCGCCTGATCCGTCCGCCGGCATTGATTCGCGGCCCGATCAGAAAGCCGAAATGGTAAGGCGTTACCGGGCCGCCGAGACCGGCCTTGCGAAACAACGCCGAAAGACCCGGGTTCTGCATGTGCCGGGCGGCAACCAACCCCTTGACCACATAGGCCCTGTTCAGGCCCTTCAGCGGCACCACGTCGCAGACGGTTGCCAGCGCCACGATGTCAAGCAAGGCAAGCAGATCGAACGAGGCGACGCGCTTGTCGCCGCTTTCGCGCAGCTGGCGCACCGCGTTGACCAGAACGAGGAAGACGACACCGGCCGCGCAGAGATGTCCCTGCCCCGAGAGGTCGTCCTCCCGGTTCGGATTGACCAGCGCCACGCAGGGCGGTAATTCAACACCGACCTGATGGTGATCGATCACAACGACATCGATGCCGCGCACCTCGGCCGCGGCCAGCGATCTGTGACTGGTCGAGCCGCAATCGACGGTAACGATCAATCGAGCGCCATTGTCGATCAGCTGATTGATCGCCGCTGGATTAGGGCCGTAGCCTTCGAAAATCCGATCGGGAATATAGATTTCCGCATCGACGCCAAAATGGCGCAGGAACCGGAACATCAGCGCCGAAGAGGCAGCGCCATCGACGTCATAATCGCCAAAAATGGCAACCTTTTCGCACGCCTTGACCGCCGCGACGATGCGGGCGGCGGCCTTGCTGCAATCCGTCAGCGTATCCGGATCGGGCATCAGCGAGCGGATGGTCGGATCGAGGAATGCCACCGCGTCGTCCATCGTCACGCCTCGCCCCGCAAGCACCCGGGCAATCAGGTCGGAAAAGCCATGAACCTGGCTGATAGCGAGCGCGCGGTTCTGTCCGGCCTGATCCAGCCGCGACACCCAGCGCTGACCGGTTACCGAACGCTCAACATTGAGAAACGCCCTCTGGACGGGATCTGGCACATCACTCATCGTACACCTATGACTTTTGACCGTTCGTACGCGGGTTTTGCATCCGGCGCAAACTGCAACAAAAACGGCCCCACCCGGATCTAAACCGGATGGGGCCTGCAAAAATGCATCTGCGATTTCGGATCAGGCCGCCTTCGGCCGCTCGGATACGGATAACCTGCGGTTCGCCGACGAGATAACCCTCGCCCTTGATCGAGGCCACGGCCTTGCGCACCGAATCCTCGGTCGTCGCGTGGGTGACGAGAATGATCGTCTGCGGTCCGTCGGTCTCGATATACTGCTTGGAGTGCTGGACGATGGATTCCAGCGAAATCCGGTTTTCCGCCATACGGGTTGCGATGCTTGCAAAGACGCCGGTCTTGTCGAGAACCTTCAAGCGAATGAAGTATCCGCCCTCATGGCTCTGGATCTTCGCCTGCTTGTACGGCAGCAGCGCCGTGACCGGACGGCCAAATGCCGGCACATGTTGGGCGCCCGGGCGGCTCTTGGCGAGATCGGCAATGTCGCCAAGCACCGCGGACGCCGTCGCATTGCCGCCGGCGCCTGGGCCAACCATGAGCAATTCGCCGAGAATGTCGGATCTGATCGCCACCGCATTGGTGACGCCGTCAACCTGCGCGATCACCGAATCGGAGCGGCACCATGGTCGGATGCACGCGCTGCTCGATGCCGCTGTCGGTGCGCTGGGCAACGCCGAGTAGCTTGATGCGGTAGCCGAGATCGGCCGCCGCGTGGATATCGTCGATCGAAATATTGGTGATACCCTCGAGATAGATGTCATCGGCGGCGATCGCCGTTCCAAAGGCAAGGCTGGTGAGGATCGACAGCTTGTGGGCCGTGTCGTTGCCCTCGATGTCGAAAGCCGGATCGGCTTCGGCATAACTGAGACGCTGCGCTTCCTTGAGGCAAGCCTCGAAGGACAGGCCTTCCTTTTCCATCTTGGTCAGGATGTAATTGCAAGTGCCGTTCATAATGCCGTAGACGCGCGAAATCGTGTTGCCCGTCAGCGATTCCCTCAGCGCCTTGATCACCGGGATGCCGCCGGCGACGGCAGCTTCGTAGTTCAACAGCGCGCCATGCTCTTCAGCCAGGCCGGCAAGCGCGATGCCATGGGCGGCAAGCAACGCCTTGTTGGCTGTGATCACGTGCACGCCGCGCGACAGCGCTGCCTTGACGGCGGACAGAGCCGGCTCGCCGGCACTGCCCATCAATTCGACGAAGACGTCGATATCGGCAGTCTGGGCCAGCGAAAGCGCGTCGGCATGCCATTCGATGGCGGAAATATCGACGCCACGATCACGGTTCCTGTCGCGTGCCGTCACGGCGGTGATTTCTGATGGCCCGGCCGCATGTTGTCGCCAGCGCCTCGTGGCGTTCCTGGAGAATACGCACGAGCGAGGCACCAACAGTTCCCAAGCCCGCAATGCCGATTTTAAGGGCATCTGCCATACACTATTCCTAACATATCGAGAGCGCTCCGCCTGAAACGGCGGAGCTGATTGTGAGGGGTACCGGAAAAATCCGGCGCCTCAGCGGTGAGCGTTCAGCGAGATGACGTTATGCAACGTATCGTCGGCTGTCGAAAGAAACTTCTTGAGGCTGCGGGCGGCCTGACGAATCCGGTGCTCGTTCTCGACCAGGCGATGCGGATATAGTCGTCGCCCTGCTCTCGCCGAAACCGATGCCGGGGGCCACAGCGATATCGGCCTTTTCAACCAGAAGCTTGGAGAACTCCAGCGAACCGAGATGACGGAACTTTTCCGGGATCTTTGCCCAGGCAAACATGGTGGCAGCTGGCGGCGGTACGTCCCATCCAGCCTTACCAAAGCTTTCTGACCAGCACATCGCGGCGGCGCTTGTAGATATTGCGCACTTCGGCAATGTCCGAGCCATCGCCGTTCAGCGCATGGGTGGCAGCCACCTGGATCGGCGTGAAGGCGCCGTAATCGAGGTAGGACTTGACCCGCGTCAGCGCCGCGATCAGGCGTTCATTACCGACGGCAAAGCCCATGCGCCAGCCCGGCATCGAGAATGTCTTCGACATCGAGGTGAACTCGACTGTGTTATCCATGGCGCCCGGCACTTCGAGAACGGACGGCGGCAGAACGCCATCGAAATAGATTTCCGAATAGGCCAGATCCGACAGAATGACGATGTCATGCTTCTTGGCGAAGGCGACGACTTCCTTGTAGAAATCGAGTGTTGCCACATGCGCCGTCGGGTTCGACGGATAGTTGATCACCAGCGCGATCGGCTTGGGGATCGAATGGCGGATCGCCCGCTCGAGCGGCGGGAAGAACGTGTCGTCCGGCTCGACCGAAATCGAGCGGATGACGCCGCCGGTCATCAGGAAGCCGAAGGCATGGATCGGATAGGTCGGGTTCGGGCACAGGATCACGTCGCCAGGGGGCGGTGATTGCCTGCGCCATATTGGCGAAGCCTTCCTTGGAACCGAGCGTTGCCACGACCTGCGTATCGGGGTTGAGCTTGACGCCGAAACGGCGAGCGTAATAGGCGGCCTGCGCGCGGCGAAGGCCTGGAATGCCCTTGGAGGACGAATAGCGGTGGGTGCACGGATCCTGAACGACCTCGCACAGCTTGTCGACCACGGATTGCGGCGTCGGCAGGTCCGGATTGCCCATGCCGAGGTCTATGATATCAGCTCCACCCGCTCGCGCGCTGGCTTTCAAACGGTTGACCTGTTCGAAAACGTAAGGCGGCAGACGCCGGACTTTGTGAAACTCTTCCATCTCTAAACCTCGTCTTGCGCCGTCCCCATGCAGGATTCATGCGTGCAAGGAGACGCGCGGTGCAATCTGGCCCACGCGGCCATGAAACGCTTTGCGTCCAAATCAGCCGAAACGCAAGCGCTATTTCTGTATCTGCTTCAGCGTATCCGTACCATGATTGGCAGCCAGCAGCTGAAGCTCCTTCAGGCGGCGCTGATATTCCGCTTCTGAGATTTTTCCGGACGAACGGGCGGCACCAAGCGCCGTCAGCCGTGCTGATTGGCTGGCGGCCTCTTCATTGCTCATCTGGGCACTTGCTGCCGGCAATTTTCCTTCGATGATCGGATAGACATCGGCGGGAATCGGCTTGGCCATGGTGGCCGAATAGATCGACGGCTGTTCTTCGACTGTCGTCGAACTGCAGGCGGCAAGAGCAAGCACCAAACCCGCCAATCCCAAGGCCGTCACCATCCGCGTCATTACTATCTTTCCCGACTTCGTCATATCGCCCTTGCCCGGCCCCTTTCGTTGAATCTCTGGCCGAAACCGATGGACATCCAACGTGCCCCGAGTCCAACATGCGCTGGCACTTGTAATCATTTTAAGGCAGAATGTAAAAAGACAAAACAAACAAACATCTGTGGAGGAAACTGGGTGGCAGAAGACAGGAAGGCCGTGGGCCAGACCGGCACCAGCACGGATGGTTTTCCCGGTTTCTGACCCGAAATCCGTCGAGCCCTACATCGTCAAGGACCCGGAAGCCTTTACGATCAATCTCGCCCTGCACGGTCGAGCAGCTCGGCAAGGCCGCATCAGCTTGGCTTGCCCCCTGCGAAAGCGGCGAAAAGACCCATATGGTTGCCGACCTGATGGTCGACATGGTCAAAACCCTGTCCAAAGTCTCCGAATACTGGCTTTCCGATCCACGACGTACACTCGAAGCCCAGACCCATCTGATGGGAAGCTTCTTCTCCATGTGGACGCGCACGCTGCAGAAAATGGGCGGCGAGACGGTCAGCGATCCCGACGAGGTGCCGCGCAACGACAAGCGGTTTTCGGATGCCGACTGGGTTGGCGAACCCGTTCTTTGATTTCCTGCGCCAAGCCTATTTCATCACGTCCGACTGGGCCGACCGGATGGTGCGTGACGCCGAAGGTCTCGACGACCACACCAAACACAAGGCCGCCTTCTACGTCCGGCAGATTTCCAGCGCCCTGTCGCCTGCCAATTTCGTCACCACCAACCCGCAACTCTATCGTGAAACAGTGGCCTCCAGCGGAGCCAACCTCGTCAAGGGCATGCAGATGCTGGCCGAGGATATCGTTGCCGGCAAGGGCGATCTGAAACTGCGCCAGACGGATGTCAGCAAGTTTGCGGTTGGCGAGAACATTGCGATCACGCCCGGCAAGGTGATCGCCCAAAGTGATGTCTGCCAGGTGTTGCAATATGATGCCTCCACCGAGACGGTGCTGAAACGGCCGCTTCTGATCTGCCCGCCGTGGATCAACAAATTCTACGTGCTCGACCTCAACCCGCAAAAATCCTTCATCAAATGGGCGGTGGATCAGGGCCAAACCGTCTTCGTCATTTCCTGGGTCAATCCTGACGAGCGGCACGCTAACAAGGATTGGGAATCCTATGCCCGCGAGGGCATCGGCTTTGCGCTCGACACCGTCCGCCTGGCGACAGACGAAGAGGACGTCAACGCGATCGGCTATTGCGTTGGCGGAACGCTGCTTGCCGCCACGCTGGCCCTGCAAGCGCAGGAAGGCGATACACGCATCCGCTCGGCCACCCTGTTCACCACACAGGTCGATTTCACCCATGCCGGCGACCTCAAGGTTTTTGCCGACGAGGAACAGATCGCCCAGATGGAAGAGAAGATGAAGGAGACCGGCTATCTCGACGGCTCGAAGATGGCGATGGCCTTCAACATGCTCGCGCGTCGGATCTCATCTGGCCCTATTTCGTCAACAACTACCTGAAAGGTCAGGAGCCCTCCGCCTTCGACCTGCTTTACTGGAATTCCGATCTGACCCGGATGCCCGCGGCCAACCACTCCTTCTATCTGCGCAATTGCTATCTGCAGAACAACCTGACCAAAGGCGAGATGGTGCTCGTGGAAAGAAGATCTCGCTCGGCGACGTCAAAATCCCGATCTACAATCTCGCCACCAAGGAAGATCACATCGCGCCGGCAAAATCGGTGTTCGTCGGCAGTCATTTCTTCGGCGGCGACGTGACCTATGTGATGTCCGGCTCCGGCCATATCGCCGGCGTCGTCAATCCGCCGGACAAGGGCAAGTACCAGTTCTGGACCGGCGGTCCGACCACGGGCGATTTCTGACGATTGGGTCAAGTCAGCCCATGAAACGCCCGGTTCATGGTGGCCGCACTGGCAGACCTGGATCGAGACGCTTGACGGCGAGCGCGTCCCGGCGCGCAAGACGGGCGGAAACCTCAACTCGCTCGGAAGAAGCGCCGGGCTCCTATGTCCGCGCCCGCGCCTGACCAGACAACGGACACCTCATGCTTTTCGACAGGCCACTGGTGCCCGCTGTCCTCGTGCAGCGCTATAAGCGATTTCTCTTCGATGCGGTGCTGGAAGACAGGGAAAGCGATCACCGGCTTTTGCCCCAATACCGGCTCCATGCGCGGGCTGACGACGCCCGGTTCACGCATCTGGATATCCGAACACGATAGCCCAACCCGGAAACATCAACATATGCTGGAAATGGTCGAGGTGGGCGGCACCGTCGTCGGCATCAACACCGGCCTACCGAACAGGCTGGCAGAGGAAGCCATCAAGGCCGGACAGGTGGGCAATCTGCATCAATATCCGGTCCTGCAGCGCGAACAGAAATATGGCCTGCAATTCCCGCATAGATATGCTGCTCAGCGATCCCAAGCTCGGGCGCGCCTATGTCGAGGTGAAGAACGTCCATTTCAGCCGGACATCCGGGTTGGCGGAATTTCCCTGACAGCCCGACGGCACGAGGCGCAAAACATCTGGAAGAGCTTGGCGATATGGTCGAAGCAGGCCACCGTGGCATCATGATCTACCTGATCCAGCGGGACGACTGCGAGACGTTCAGGATTTGCGGCGATCTCGACCCGCTCTATGCCAGGGCGTTCAGCGCGCAACACAGCGCGGTGTCGAGGCCTTTGCCGTCAAATGCTTGGTTTCGCCGCAGCAAATTGCGCCTGACGGCCTGATCCCGATGGACGAACCCGCCTTTGCTGATCTATGACATTTGGGAAAGACAACTGAAAGTATCGTAATGGTCACTTACATCGAGGCAGCGTCAGCGCCCTACAAGAACACCGGCGCAATCCGTCTCTATACGCCTGAGGATTTTGTCGGGATCAAGCGAGCCTGCCAGATCACGGCACGCTGCCTCGACGAATTGGCGAGCCGCGTCAAACCGGGCGTGACGACCGACGAAATCGACCGTTTCGTGTCTCGATTTCGGCATGGATCACGGCGCCCTGCCCGCGACCCTGAACTATCGCGGCTATACCAAGTCGTCCTGCACGTCGATCAACCATGTCGTCTGCCACGGCATTCCCAACGAGAAACCGCTGCGCTGAAGGCGACATCGTCAATATCGACGTCACCTATATCATCGACGGCTGGCACGGCGATTCCAGCCGGATGTATCCGGTTGGCGAAATCAACGCGCTGCCCAGCGCCTGCTCGAAGTCACCCATGAATGCCTGATGCGCGGCATCGCCGCCGTCAAGCCCGGAGCGCGCACCGGCGCCATCGGCGAAGCGATCCAGACCTTTGCCGAAGCGGAGCGCTGTTCGGTGGTGCGCGATTTCTGCGGCCATGGCGTTGGCCGGCTATTTCACGACGCGCCAAACATCCTGCACTATGGCCGCGCAAATGAAGGCCCGGAAATGCGCGAAGGCATGATCTTCACGATCGAGCCGATGATCAATCTCGGTCGCCCGCATGTGAAAGTACTGGCCGATGGCTGGACGGCCGTCACCCGCGACCGGTCGCTGTCGGCGCACATACGAACATGCTGTGGGCGTTACCGCCACTGGCTGCGAGATTTTCACCCTATCGCCTGGCGGCCTCGACCGCCCAGGTTTGCCAGCATAAGGTTTGCGATGACAAAGCCCCCTTTTTCTTCCGAAGGCGATCATTCGCAACCGGCTGATGAAAGGGGCTTTTTCGCCGAACAGCAACCAAAACGCCCCGCCCTGACGATACCAACAGCACAACAGGACGATGCTGCCCACTATCACGGCCATCGGGACCGCCTGCGGACACGCTACAGGGACCACGGCGATACGGCGTTGGCCGATTACGAAATCCTCGAACTGCTGCTCTTCCGGCTGATCCCGCGCCGCGACACCAAGCCAATCGCCAAGGCGCTGCTCGATCGATTTGGGACGCTGGCCGGCGTCTTTGGTGCCTCGCCAGCTTTGCTGCAGGAAGTGAAAGGCATCGGCGAGGCCGTGGCCCTCGATCTGAAGCTCATTTCGACCGTGGCTCATCGCACGCTGAAAAGCGAACTCAAGGGCAAGCAAGTGCTTGCCTCCTGGTCATCGGTGATCGACTATTGCCATGCGGCGATGGCGCACGAGACCCGCGAGCAATTCCGCATTCTCTTCCTCGACAAGCGCAACGCGCTGATCGCCGACGAGGTGCAGCAGACCGGCACGGTGGATCACACGCCGGTCTATCCGCGTGAAGTCGTCAAGCGCGCCCTGGAACTCTCCGCAACGGCCCTCATTCTTGTCCACAATCATCCATCAGGTGATCCGACGCCCTCCCGGGCCGACATCGAAATGACCAAGATGATTGTCGATACGGCAAAGCCGATGGGGATCACGGTCCACGATCACATCATCATCGGCAAAGACGGCCATGCCAGCCTGAAGGGGCTAAGATTGATCTGACCTAGAGCCACTTGGCCCGCCGGAACATCCGATAAAGCATGCTGCAGACGAAAAGATTAGTGCCAGAACGACAAAATACCCATATTTGAATTTCAGTTCCGGCATATCGTCGAAGTTCATGCCGTAGATTCTGGCAATCGCCGTCGGGACGGCGAGGATGGCGGCCCACGATGCGAGCTTGCGCGAAATCTCCGTCTGCTCCGACTGACCGATCATCAGGCTTGCCTCGAAGGTAAAGGCAAGCACTTCGCGCAGGGTATCAATGTCCTCCTGCACCCGGCGGACATGGTCGGTTACATCACGAAACAGCGCGTGCAGCGTTGCGTCCATGCCGGGGAGATCGAGATGCTCGTGCCGCCGGCAGACATCGACAAGGGGGACGACGGCATTGCGCAGGCGAAGCAGGCTGCGGCGCAGGAAATAGAGCCTTTCGATGTCCTTCTTGTCCAGCCGCTCGCGCAGCAGCTGCTCCTCCAGTTCCTCGACCTCCGCATGGATGCCCTCGACGACCGGCATGTAGTTGTCGACGATGAAATCGAGGATGGAATAGAGAATGTAGTTCTCGCCGTGCGCCAGCGCCGCTGGCGAAGCCTCGCAGCGTTGTCTCACCAGATTGTAGGACGTCGATGGTCCGTGGCGTACCGAGACGACATAACCGCGGCCGACAAACAGATGGGTTTCACCAAAAACGATCTCCGCGCCCATCATGTGAGCCGTGCGGGCCACGACGAAGATGGCGTCGCCGTAAATCTCCAGCTTGGGGCGTTGATGGGCGTGGCCCGCGTCCTCGATTGCAAGCTCATGCAGACCGAATTCCGCCTGGACTTCGCGCAAGAGCGCCTCATCCGGTTCATGCAGGCCGATCCAGACCACCGCCTTGTCACGGCCCTTCCATTTGTGCGCGTCTTTGATTTCGATATCGAGGATGCGTTGGCCGTGCTCATAGACTGCTGCAGCCACAACGCCCGGGCGGCTGCGGGGCTTTACAGGCGGCTCGGACTGGTTGCTGTCCATGGATGGAGCGGCCTCGTTTTTCAGTCCGCCTTCGGTTTCTTGCAAAGTCATAGCACCTCTCCCATTGCAGAAACCGGGCGCAGCCGGTTAGACATATGTCCGCTGAATATCAGTGCTGCGCGGTTCGGCAACCGTCGTGAATACACCCTTTCTGCAAGCAGCAGACTACACCTGTCTCAATATAATTGCTTTTCGTAAAATAAGCATCCGCAAGCCTCGGGCGGCTCATAAGGCTTTATTAAACTGTAAGATTGACGATATAGACGGTCGCAAGCGACATTTACCGCAATGCACAACGATTCTCCCTCCATCATCGGAAACGCTGACATGAACCAGTACGATCTCGTGGTTGTTGGTAGCGGACCTGCAGGGCGCAGAGCTGCCATCCAGGCTGCCAAACTGGGCAAGAAGGTTCTTGTCGTGGAACAGGGAAAGCGGGTCGGCGGTGTCTCGGTTCACACCGGCACCATTCCCTCCAAAACCCTTCATGAAACTGCACTCAACCTGACAGGCTGGCGCGAACGCGGCTTTTATGGTCGCGCCTACCGCGTCAAGGAAGAAATCAGCGCCGAAGACCTTCGCCGACGCCTCTTGATCACCCTTGATCACGAGGTCGAGGTACTAGAACACCAGTTTGCCTGCAACGTCCAGCATATCCGCGGTAAGGCGAGCTTCATCGATCCGCAGACCATGCAGGTCCTCAAGGAAGATGGCGAAATCATCCAGGTTTCCGCCACCAGCATCCTGCTTGCGGTCGGCACAAAACCCTTCCGCCCGGATTACATTCCCTTCGACGGAAAGACGGTGCTGGATAGCGATGAACTGCTTGAAATCGAAGACTTGCCCCGCTCCATGGCGGTGATCGGCGCGGGCGTTATCGGCATCGAATATGCAACGATCTTCAGCGCCCTGGATACGCAGGTTACCCTGATCGATCCGAAGGCGACCATGCTCGACTTCATCGACAGGGAAATCGTCGAGGATTTTACCTATCAGCTGCGCGACCGCAATATGAAGCTGCACCTTGGGCAAAAAGCCGAAAAGTGGAGCGGACGCCGGACGGAAAGTGCTCGATCAAGCTCGACAGCGGCCGTGTCATCATCTGCGAAATGGTGCTTTTGCTGCTGGCCGCATGGGAGCGACCGATCCGCTCAACCTGGAGGCTGCGGGTCTTCAAGCCGACAGCCGTGGGCGCCTCAGCGTCAATCCCGAGACCTTCCAGACATCGGTTCCGAACATCTATGCGGCCGGCGACGTCGTCGGCTTCCCCGAGCCTTGCCTCCACCTCGATGGAACAGGGCCGCATCGCGGCGCGCGTCGCCGTCGGCGCAATCGCCAAGGAGCCGCCGAAATTCTTCCCTTACGGCATCTACGCCGTACCGGAAATCTCGACCTGCGGCCTGACCGAGGAAGAGGTCAAGGAACGTGGCATCCCCTATGAATGCGGCATCGCCCGCTTCCGGGGAGACTTCGCGCGGCCATATCATGGGACTGGATTCCGGTCTGCTGAAGCTGATCTTCTCGTTGAAGACCCGGCGCCTGCTCGGCGTCCATATCGTCGGCGAAGGCGCCACCGAGCTCGTCCATATCGGCCAGGCGGTGCTCAACCTGAAGGGCACCGTCGAGTATTTTCGTCGAAAATACCTTCAACTACCCGACACTGGCCGAGGCCTACAAGATCGCCGGCCTCGACGCCGGCAATCGCATGGGCGAGATCACGCCAAAGGTCTGACCGCTTCGATTTACGCTCGTGCAATCAGCATATTACGAACAAAATCCGACCAGCTTCCGGGCAGCTCAATTCACAAAATCTAGCAAAAGGCCTTTTGCATCAGCAGAGGGCCTTTTGCTCGTCCGGGCTGGTTGAAGAACCGAGCCGTTTAAACAGAAAACGAAAGAGGCCGTCCCTTGCGGGACGGCCTCTTCAAAACCATGCAACGATGCGCGAACTTATTCGGCGCTGTCGTCTGCGGCCTTCTTCTTGGCCGGGGCCTTCTTCTTCGGTGCAGCGGCTTCTTCGCCTTCCGCAGCGTCGGCCTTGGCAGCAGCCTTCTTCTTCGGAGCAGCCTTCTTCGTTTCCGAAGTGCCGTCCTCGTCGTCGGCCATCAGCTCTTCCTTGCTGACAGTCTTGTCGGTGACCTTCACTTCGGCGAGCAGGTGATCGACGACCTTTTCTTCGAAGATCGGTGCGCGCAGCGAGGCAGCAGCACCCGGGGTCTTCTGGAAGTAATCGATGATCTGCTTTTCCTGGCCGGGGAACTGGCGCAGCTGTTCGAACAGCGAACGCTGCATTTCTTCGTCGGTTACCTGGACGCCGGCCTTTTCGCCGATTTCCGAGAGAACGAGACCGAGGCGGACGCGGCGTTCAGCCAGCTTGCGGTATTCGCCGCGGGCTTCTTCTTCCGTCGTGTCTTCGTCGGCGAAGGTCTTGCCGGCCTGTTCCAGGTCGGTGTTGATCTGGCGCCAGATGTTGTCGAACTCGGCGTCGACGAGGCGCTGCGGCGTGTCGAACTGGTAGAGTTCGTCCAGCTGGTCGAGAATCTGACGCTTGACCTTCTGGCGGGTCATCGAGCCGTACTGGCTTTCGATCTGGCCGCGAACGACTTCCTTCAGCTTGTCAGCCGATTCGAGGCCGAGCTTGGTGGCGAGGTCGTCGTTGATTTCGACTTCAGCGGCAGCAGCAACGTCCTTGACGGTGATGTCGAAGGTAGCTTCCTTGCCGGCAAGGTTTGCAGCCGGATATTCAGCCGGGAAAGTCACGGTGATGACCTTTTCGTCGCCAGCCTTGAGACCAACGAGCTGCTCTTCGAAGCCCGGGATGAAACGGTTGGAGCCGAGAACCAGCTCAGCGTCTTCGTCCTTGCCGCCGTCGAAGGCTTCACCGTCAACCTTGCCGAGGTAATCGATGGTGACGCGGTCGCCGTTGGCGGCCTTGCCCTTCTTGGTTTCGTAGGTGCGGGCATTTTCAGCGATCTTGAGGATCTGCTCGGTGACTTCGGCTTCGTCGATATCAACGACTTCACGGGTCACCTTGATGCCGCTGACGTCCTTGAGTTCGATCGCCGGGATGATTTCGTAAGCGAGCGTGAATTCGAAATCGGCTTCTGCGCTAAGGATCTTGTCCGCTTCGGCTTCGTTCTCGGTCATCGCGATTTCCGGCTGGGTCGCCGACTTTTCGCCGCGCTCCGACAGGATTTCGGTCGGCTTTTCGCGAACCAGTTCGTTGACGAGCTCAGCCATGATCGACTTGCCGTACATCTTCTTCAGATGTGCGAAAGGCACCTTGCCCGGACGGAAACCGTTGATACGGACCTTGTCCTTGGTCTCGGCGAGACGCTCGTTCATACGAGCTTCCATGTCCTTGGCCGGGATAACGACCTTGAGTTCGCGCTTCAGCCCTTCAGCGAGCGTTTCGATAACCTGCATGTTCAAACCTTCATTTCACGTTGACAGGGCTCTGTCGGTGTTCTTGTACACGAGCACTTGAGCCGATCCATTTGCCGGGAGTGGCTTTACGCAAATCAGTCACCGTTTTGCAAGCAAAATGGCGCCGTCCTCTCGATCGACGCCAAGGCAAGCCCTGGACGTCCCTTTATTCTGGTGCGGGTAGAGAGACTTGAACTCCCACGCCTTGCGGCACCAGAACCTAAATCTGGCGTGTCTACCAATTTCACCATACCCCGCGTTCAGAAAACCGCAGCGCCTGCTCGCATCGGCACAGAAGAGTCTCAGCGATAGCGCCGAAGACAAACCTGCACCGGGTTCAGGGCGTTCCCGAGCGCGGCGTCTCTATATCACCCGTTTCCAAGGGATCAAAGGAAAAATGCGGCTTTTGTCGTGTTCTTGTCACTTGCCCTGCAAGTGCCGCCTCTCACAGTCAATAAAGCGGCTCTTCATAGAGCGGTTTCCCATCGATAGCGATCAAACGGATCTGCATCCGGCCGTCGTCATCAACCCGCGCGGTCACCGACAGCGCGCTGGCATTGCGCGCTTCCTCCAGAACCCTGGCCTCTCCCTCAGGCACATAATAGCGCTCGATGCCGTAATCGATGTTCAGCGAAGACTGTGGGCTATCCGGCGCCGAATAGAAATAGAATGGTGTGCTGCGGGCAATGACACTGCCTTCCTTTGGCACAAGCGTGCCAAACGACGCTTCCGCAACGCCCCAAAAGCCGTCCGGCTGCTTTTCCAGACGCACAGACATCTGTGCATCGGTGGCCTCCGTGGGAAAGCCGCCTGTCACCTTGTCGGCCGGAATGATTGAGATATCGTAAGCAAGAATGACATAGTCGCCGCGCAACAGATCGCGCGGATCGACCGGCACGGTCTTCAGGACGACATCGACACCGTTGCGCAGGATCGATGCGCGGCTCTCGATCATGTAGCCGAGAAAGGCTGTCTGCAGGAGGGCGACGAGAACAGCGGCGAACAGTGGCCGGATCAACGGATTGCTGGTCATGTCATACTCCCTCCGCAACGGTTTTTGCCGAAAGCCGTTTTTCCAGCCGGATGACCAGCCAGGCAATCAGGGCGACGACCACGCCAGAAATCAGGAAGAAACCGGAAGTCCCGAGAATACTGCCCAGTGTTTCGGAGGCCAGATACAGCGTCTCAGCGGCGAAAACCGCATAGCCGAGAAACCGCACCGCACCATTGAGACGGCCGGCGATAGCGATTCCCCCGAGGGCAAGCGCCAGGGTCGTGGCACCGATGGCGATCTCCTGCCCTAGGCCATCGACTTCGGTATGCAGCGCGGCAAGCCCCATGACGGCGAGTGCGAAACTGTAGAAACCGGGAGCGGCCCCGGCATCGCGGGCAAATTGGTAAAGCGGTGAAATCGGCAGGCTGACGGCCAGAAACGACAATATCCCGGCTCCAAAGAGAAGAGCAGCAAGCCAGACCTCTGACAGTTCGACATAGAACCAACCCAGCCAGACCAAAGCGAGAAGATAGGCAAGATGCCGGGCAATGCCGGCGCTGGTATAGCGCACCAGGGCGATGATGATGATGATCAGCAACGGTATAAGGTAAACGTAGCCATTGCCCTCGAAGCTCGCATCATTCTCGACCACCAACTGACCGAAAACCGCCCATGCCAGGAAACCGCACAACACCGAAAGGGCGGCGGACCGGAAAGCCATCGCTGCCACGCAAGAGGCTGCAAACCAGACCAGCAGCGCATCGGCGGCATCTCCCGACAAGTGATACATCTGTCCGACCAGCGCTATGGCGCCGCCAAAGGTCATGGTCGCCAGAACAAGCAGCGCTGCGCCCAGCCCCCCGAAGCCGCGGCCTAGGCAAAAGGCGGCGGCCAGATAAAACGCCCAGATCAGGCCAACGATGCCGCTGACGCGCAGAATCGCGGGATGGCTTCCCAGTTGGCGGCGACGAGAAGAAGGATGGCGGCCGACAAGAGCACCGCCGCCAGCACGAGCAGAACCCGGCCGGCGCTGAAGACCGTCTCGCGGGCATCATACTCCGCCAGCATGGCTTTTGCCGTTCCGGTATCGAGCAGGCCCTTGGACACCCAGGTATTGAAGTCTTTTCGATCCGTCCCCGGTACATCGACCGATCTCCTTGCATGCGTGTGCTGCGCAACACATATCATAGGCGTTCGCAATTCCTAGATGAGCTGTTGGCCGAATGTTCGTCCCACGCGGACATCCACGACGTGCGTCATTGTTAACGGAGTATGAAGAGTTTCGTGCGAATCTGGAACGTGAAGACAGGTATAGGATGTATCGCAGGGCTTATGCGGAATTTGCATGTCATCCATGATGATATTGCACTGCACAAATCATCGCCGGTCACCTATATTGATTTCAAGAAGACGGGACGAGATCAGCGCAAGCGATCGGGGCCGTCAGCGGCAAGGCCAGCCGCTTCCGCTTAGAAGTGGAAAAGGCCAGCGGATCGAAAGGTTCGCTTCATAGAATTCGGAGTGGCGCACTCCTCCTCCCAGTGCCGCTCCGATCCGATGGGCAACACTCCTCCTCCCAGTTGCTCATCACCATAAATGACGCCCGCTGGACCTCCTCCCCCAGCGGGCGTTATTCATTTCAAAGCCCCAGTAAATCATTGTATCTCCGCAGCCTTCCGGATGATGACTTGCGTCAGATGATCAAAATTCGAGCACTTCCATGGCGAAAGAATAGCGCAGCCATGCAGTAGCGGAATAGGTGCCATTCGCCATTGGCTCTACCCATTTCCGCTCGACGGATTTATATTCAGAACAACTTCAGGGTAGCGCACTCCTCCTCCCAGCGCGCCCCGATGGGATCGGCAACGCTCCTCCTCCCAGTTGTCGATCAGAACAAGCAACGCCCGCCGGACCTCCTCCCCCGACGGGCGTTGTTTTTTGTTCTGCCACCCTCCGCAATATCAGCACCCCATGCTTTAGCGATGACGTACTCGCATAGAATTTGGTCAAATCGTGGCCAGCAAGAGCATAGAGACTTGCAAGAAGCGCATGGGTGCGATGCAGCATTGTCTCTGTAATTTCAGGGCGGGACGGCTTATATTCCAACCATCAGATGAGGGCCAGCACGGTGCTGGCAAACCTAGAAAGGACCAGCATCATGAACATCGCTCGCTCGTTCAACAATTGGCGCAAGTATCGTCAGACCTGCAACGAACTCGGCCGCATGAGCGACCGCGAACTGAATGACCTCGGCATCGGCCGTGGCGACATCCAGTACGTTGCCCGTCAGGCAGTCAAGTAAGTCTCGCGACCGGCCGACTCTTCCGGCCAGATCGCAGCGACCAAACGCCCTCCGGCTTAAACCGGCGGGCGTTTTTTTCGTCCAGATTTCACCTGCAGATTCAATTGACACTTGGCGGGCCACGCCTCGCGCCAGCATGGATCAACCATAGCTTTCGACGCAGCGCAGCATCAGGTGACTGCCTGTTTTCGTTGCAACGGTATATCCGCCGCGCCTAGCCGCGTAATTCGACCCGTATTCCGCGCCATCACACAATTTCGCCACAAAAAACACACCAAAGAAACAAACAGTTAAACTGAATCCAACTCCAAAGATGCCACCGTTAACTTATGGCGTCTTTTTCGGCACACGCGCCAAATGCCCAGCGAAACAGCATCGCATTGCACAAACGCATAGCAGATGCATTTTCTTTGCACTCCATCTTTTCCCATGAAAGGCGTACAAAGATCCCAACGAAGCAGGCAATCACTGCACTGCTCATTTGTATCTCTCAAGGAAAAGATCATGAACCCGATTCGTATCGCAAAAAGCTGGATCAACTATCGCCGTACCGTTGCTGAACTTGGCAACCTGTCCAACCATGCCCTGACGGACATCGGTATCACCCGCTTCGACATCCGCAACATCGCTTCGCGTTCCTTCCGTTAATCGGACCCGGAATGTCGAGGGACTAAAAACGGCACCATGGGTGCCGTTTTTGATCCTGACCTTGCGTTGATATCATCCGCACGGAACCGGTTTCCTTCCTGCCCGCCTTGCTCTAATAAACGGCACATGACAGATACATCTTCCCACTCTCCCATCCACGTCATCGGCGGCGGGCTTGCCGGCTCTGAAGCTGCGTGGCAGATCGCCTCAGCCGGCATACCGGTGATCCTCCACGAAATGCGCGGCGTGCGCGGCACGGATGCCCACAAGACCGACGGCCTTGCCGAACTGGTCTGTTCAAATTCCTTCCGCTCCGATGACGCCACTAGCAATGCCGTTGGCGTGCTGCATGCCGAGATGCGGCTTGCCGGTTCGCTGATCATGTCCTGTGCCGACAAGAATCAGGTTCCGGCTGGCGGTGCGCTCGCGGTGGATCGCGATGGCTTTTCGGACGCGGTAACCGCGGCGATCGACAGCCATCCGCTGATCACCGTCGTGCGCGAAGAAGTGGATGGCCTTCCGCCAAAAGACTGGGATCTCGCCATCATCGCGACCGGCCCGTTGACGGCGCCATCGCTTGCCAGCGCCATCCAGGCGGAAACCGGCGCCGACGCGCTGGCCTTTTCGATGCCATCGCCCCTGATCATCCATACCGAGAGCATCGATATGGACATCTGCTGGTTCCAGTCCCGCTACATGACAAGGTCGGACCGGGCGGCACAGGCAAGGACTATATCAACTGCCCAATGGACGAGGCACAGTACAATGCCTTCGTCGAGCGCTGATTGCCGGCGACAAGACCGGCTTCAAGGAGTGGGAAGGTACACCCTATTTCGATGGCTGCCTGCCAATCGAAGTCATGGCCGAACGCGGGCGCGAAACCCTGCGTCACGGCCCGATGAAACCGATGGGCCTCACCAACGCCCACAACCCGACCGTCAAGGCCTATGCCGTCGTCCAACTGCGCCAGGACAATGCGCTTGGTACACTTTACAACATGGTGGGTTTCCAGACGAAGCTGAAATATGGCGCGCAGGCGGAAGTGATCCGGATGATTCCCGGGCTGGAGAAAGCCGAATTCGCCCGCCTCGGCGGCCTGCATCGCAACACCTACATCAATTCTCCGGTGCTGCTCGACAGATCGCTGACGCTGAAATCCCGGCCCGGCTTGCGATCCGCCGGCCAGATCACCGGCTGCGAAGGCTATGTCGAAAGCGCCAGCATCGGCCTACTCGCCGGCAGATTTGCGGCTGCCGAGCGCAAGGGCCAGTCGCTGCCACTGCCCCCCGAAACCACGGCCTTCGGTTCGCTGCTCAACCACATCACCGGTGGCCATATCGTTTCGGATGATGAGCCGGGCAAACGCTCGTTTCAGCCGATGAACATCAATTTTGGCCTGTTTCCGCTGCTGGAGCCGGGCGCGATCGTCAAGCCCGACGGCGTCAAGCGCTTCCGCGGCAAGGACAAGACGGTGATGAAGAAGCAGCTCGTGGCGCAACGGGCGCTGGACGATTGTGCTGCCTGGCTGAAGGCGGATCAGTCCGCCTGAATGGGCTTGATCTCGGATTGCGGATTGAAACTCCCTGAGCAGCCAGAGGGAAACCTCGGCTGCAATTTCCGGGCTTTCGAACTCGTAGACACCATCGAGATACGAAAAATCGGTGAAATGCACCGTGAGGCCGCGTCCGCTTTCGGCATTCCCGACATTGACCTTGCCGGCTTCAATCAGGTGGCAGACGAAATGCGTGCCGTGTGCTGCCATGAAACCGGCCTTGCCGTCGTGAAGACGGACGAAATAGGCCTTTTCATCCGCCGTCGCATGGATAGCCCGGATGGCTTCCTCGGGAAAGGCGCGGCCAAAATCGAGGATGGCTATTCCTGCATCCGGCTCGCGCCTGTCCTTGTCGGCGCGCGCCTTCATTCGCATGTAGAAAATACCTGCGATCAGGATGCAGATGATGACAATCGGCCAACCCATGGCGCCGACTCCTTTTACACAGTTCATGACAATAACACGTGAACGACCGTAAAAGGCAAACCTTGCACCAATGTGCCGCCGCCAAGGTGGCTGGTTGCTGCAAAATCCGGCGGTTAGGAATCTACCATTTACTGCTTTCGCGCAGCCTTCCACATCCACCATTGCCGGCGCCATTGCGGTGGCACGATCGAATGCTCTGAAGAGTTTCGCCCCGACCCGCTCGGCACGATCGAAAACCGGTTCCGCCAGTGCCAGTGCGGTGAACGCATAGCGATTCGCCGACGAAATAGTATTGGCAGCAGCGCGGGCCTTGGCAAGATGCTCGCGGCCAAGACCAGCAAACGCGCGAATTGCCAGGCTGACGGACTGCTCGTTCTCGCCGGAAAGGAAACTGTCGCGGACAAGCCCGGTCGCGGCCAGCAGTTCGGCCGGAAAATAAACCTGGCCCCGCCGACGATGCAGCGGCAAGAGCAGAAGAAGGCCAGCGATCGTCTGGGCAACGCCGGCATGACCGGCGGCAGAAGCCGAATTCTGCGCCTGTGCGGGGTCGAGAATCAGGCTTGACAGCTGAATGAGCGCCGATGCCGTTTCGCCCGCATAACCTTCGAGCGAAGCTCGGCTTTCCATCGGATCGTCATACAGATCGAAAATGCGGGCATCGATCATGTCCTGAAGCACCGGAACCGGCAGTTCGTGGCTCTTGATGCAGGCAAGCAGTGCCTCGGCCAGCGGATTGCCCTCGCCGCTCGTTCCACTCGGATCATCAAGGACATCGCGCCACCACTGCAGGCGGATTTCGCCGGGCAGCGGTTCGCGCACCAGATCGCGGACCCGGGCAATTTCTGCATGGAAGGCATAGAGCGCCGACAACGGCCCGCGCTTGTCCTGCGGCGAGAGAAGGCAAGCCAGGTAGCGATCACGATCGCTGTCGCGCAGGGCGGACAGGCTGAAATCATAGACCGGCTTGTCGGTCGCGCTTGAGTTTTCAGGAATGGTCATCGTTCAGACGGCAATGAGCGCTGCGGCAACGGCGCGGGATTCTGGCGAGCATGATATTATAGGTTCGAATGGCCGCGCCGGTGCTCATCGGGTCGGATGAAATGGCGTGTTCCTTGAATTTCGCCCTCAACGCGGCGGGCAGCGGCCGGATGTCCTTGCCGGTTCCTACCAGCAGAACCTCGATATCGGCGGCCTCTTCCAGAAGCGCTGGAAATATTCCTCCGTCAGGGGATCGCCTTCCACCATCTCCCAGCCGTAGATGCCCGAGGGCAGCATCAGCAATGAGCCGCGATGCGACATCTCGGCAAAGCGGAAGCCGCCATTGCCATAGCTGTCGATTGGCGCCCGGCCCGGAAAATGCGCCTGGCGGATTTCAATGGGCTTGCGCATGTTACTGCACTCCCCTGGCAGGCTGGACACCGATGCCACCGCTTCTTCCGGCGTCGCCCGGTGTTCCGTGCCGCAGCTTGAACAGGATGAGAACAGGACCTGCGACATAGATCGACGAGAATGTACCGACAGCCACACCGAACAGCATGACGAACGCAAAGGACTGGATAGCCTCGCCGCCGAAGAAGCACAGCGCTGCCAGCGCCAGCATCGTCGTCGCACCTGTCAGGACCGTCCGCGACAGGGTCTGATTGATCGATGTATCGATCAGAATCGGCAAAGGCATGCGCGGATATCGCCTCAGGTTTTCATGAACGCGGTCGTAGACAACCACGGTATCGTTCAGCGAATAGCCGACAATCGTCAGAAGCGCTGCGATACTCGTCAAATTAAACTCCATGCCGGTCACGACAAACAGACCGACGGTCAAAAGCACGTCATGCAGCGTGGCAACGATGGCGCCGGCAGCAAACTGCCATTCAAACCGGACCCAGATATAGATCAAGATCGCCAGAAGCGATGCCAATACACCAATGGTGGCAGCTGTGGTCAGATCGCCGGAAACCGACGGCCCGACGACTTCGACCCGGCGGAACTCGTATTGATCCTCAAGTTCGCCGCGGATCATGATCACCGATGTCTGCTCGGCATTCTCACCGCCATCTCAAGTGAATGCACCCGCACCACGACATCCTGCGGCGACCCGAAAGGTTTTACCGTCACGTCACCGATGTTGAGTTCATAAAGGCGACCGCGAATGTCCTCGATATCGGCATCTCCCTCGTGGGCTTTCAGCTCGATGACGGAGCCGCCGGAAAAGTCGATGCCGAGATTGATGCCGAGCGCGCCAAACAACAACATGCTGACGACGGACAAAAGCGCGGTCAACGAGAAGACATAGTTGCGGATTGCCATGAACCGGAAGGCGGCTCCATCGAATATGCCGGTGCGAATGCCATCCGGCAACGCCGTGGCCGTCGGCGATCGACCCAGATTTCAAGCATGACCCTTGTCAGGGTAAAGGCGGTAAAGAGCGTCGTGACGATACCGATGGCAAGCGTCACGGCAAAGCCTGCGGACAGAACCCGTTCCGAGGAAAAGCAGAATGATCGCTGCAATCAGGGTGGTTATGTTGGCATCGACGATGGCGGCGAAGCGCGCGAGAAACCATATTGTATAGCTTCCCGCACGGAACGGCCGTGCCGCACTTCTTCGCGGATGCGCTCATAGATCAATACGTTCAGATCGACGGCCATGCCGATGGTCAGCACGATCCCGGCAATGCCTGGCAGCGTCAAAGGCAGGCCCGTGGCTGACAAAACGGCAATGATCATGACGACATTGAGAGCAACGGCGAGGCTCTGCAATCGCGCCGAATAGCCCATAAAAGCCCACCATGAAGACGATGACGAGGACAGCGCCGATTGCGCCGGGCCGTCATGATCGAGTGGATGGAATCGGCGCCGCGTCCCGCCCCGATCGAGCGCTCCTCGACAACGGTGAGCGGTGTCGACAAGGCTCCGGCGCGCAACAACAGCGCCAGATCATCCGCCCCTTCCGGGCTCATGTCCGCAACCAGCTGGACGGTACCATCGGTGATCGCCTTGCGCACCAAAGGCGTGGCGATTACCGCCCCATCCAGAACAATGGCGAGCGTCGTGCCGGAACTATCGGCCGTTGCCTGCGCTAACCGGGCCGTGCCTTCTGGTCCAAGCCTCAGGTTGACGACGGGATTGCCGGATTGAGCATTGATCGCAGACTTGGCGTCAACAAAGTCGCTGTTGGAGACAATCGGCTGGCGGCGCAGCAGAAAGCCGATTGGCGGGTCGTCGGCAGAATAGAGAACTTCCGAATTGGCCGGCGGCTGGCCGTTGACCGCGTCCTGAACAGGCATCGACATATCGATGCTTCTGAACGACAGGTTTCCAGCCTGACCGAGGATATACTTGACCTGCTCGGGATCGTAGCGCCCAGGTATCTGGACGATGATCCTGTCAGCGCCCTGCCTGCGAATCTTCGGTTGCACAGAGCCGAGTTCCGTCAGGCGCCGGTGCAGAATCGTGATCGCGCTGTGGAGTGTGGTAGAGATCGCGTGGTTGATGCCATCATTGGTGACATCGATAGACAAGGCGCCATCGGGAGAGCTCCCTGATAGTGACTTCGCTGAAGTCGTCCTTTGTCAGACCGGCAGCCTTCACCAGATCGGTCAGAGGTTTCAACGCCGTCCTGGCAGCATCGGCCTGGGCCGGATCGCGAAGGCGAAGCTGGATCGCCTGCCCGGTTCCCGACAGGCCGGAATAGCCGATGCCCGCCGCGCAGGCAGGCGTGCCGACATCATTGATAACAGCCTCGAGACGGGCCTTGACGACATCTTCCCGTTCGATCTTCAGCGTGATCTGGGATCCGCCCTGAAGATCGAGGCCGAGCATCATCTGCTTCTTGGGAAGCCAGTCCGGAAGGCCATCCAGCGCGGCGGTCGGTACCGCATTCGGCACGGCGACCAGGATGCTGAACAGCACGACGAGCCAGACGATGATGGTTTTCCAACGGGAAAAATACGGCATGAAACTCTCAAAGATACGTTACAAGGCGACCAGTGTGCCCGGCCTCCCTGTAGGCTTACTCCTTGACAGGTTCACCCTTCACACGGACTTCGGATACACCACTGCGTACCACACGAATCTTTACGCCGTCAGCAATTTCGACTTCAAGTTCGCTGTCATCAACGACCTTCGTCACCTTGCCGACAATTCCGCCACCGGTGACGATCTGATCGCCGCGGCGGATGTTCTTCAGCAGTTCCTCACGGCGCTTCATGTTGGCGCGCTGCGGGCGGATGATCAGGAAGTACATCACGACGAAGATCAGCAGGAACGGCAGGATCGACATGAGAATATCAGCGCCGCCAGCGCTTGCGCTGGTGCCGTCTGGGCGAATGCCTCGGTAATGAACATCAATCACTCCTTGAATGCAGTTTGGCGGACGGATGCCCGCGTTTCGGATCGCCGGAAATATAGGAAAGGCTGATTTCAATGCAACAACAGACCAACCGGCTTCTGCCTCCAGCCTCATACATGAAATCGGCCCAAGGAGAAGCTCTTTCTACTGGATTTCACGCCTTTTACCGTTAGATCAGCCATGCTACCGGACAGTTCGGCCCCTCAGCCAAAACCATAGCCATCATCGGGGAAGCTCTCATGCAGGACACGAAAATCGACCTTCTGATCGCCGAAATGCGCAAGCTGTCGGCTGCCATCGAGCGGATCGCCGGTCCAGCCCCTGCCGTCAACGACTGGGATGCGGCAGAATGCTTCGTCTGGTCGCCCCAGCGCCTGCATCTCCAGCCAGTCACCAAGCCGAACCGCGTCGAACTGAAGCTGATCCAAAGCGTCGATCATGTCCGCGATATCCTGTTCGACAATACGCTGAGATTTGCGCAAGGGTTCCCGGCAAACAACGTGCTGCTCTGGGGTGCGCGCGGCATGGGAAAGTCCTCGCTGGTCAAGGCGGTTCACGCCAGCGTCGCTGCCGATGCGGGCGTTCGTCTGAAACTGGTCGAGGTGCATCGCGAGGACATCGCCACTCTGCCGACCCTGATGGAAATCCTCAAGTCCGCGCCAATGCCGGTCATCGTCTTTTGCGACGATCTGTCCTTCGATCACGATGATACATCGTACAAGTCGCTCAAGGCCGTACTCGATGGCGGTATCGAGGGCCGGCCCGCGAATGTTCTGCTCTACGCAACCTCCAATCGCCGCCACCTGCTGCCACGGCACATGATGGAGAATGAACAATCGACGGCCATCAATCCATCCGAAGCCGTCGAAGAAAAGGTTTCGCTATCCGACCGGTTTGGACTCTGGCTTGGGTTTTACAAATGCAGTCAGGACGACTATCTGGCGATGATCGACGGTTATGCTGCCCATTTCGGGCTGGAAACCAATCCCGAACAGCTTCACGCCGACGCGCTGGAATGGAGCACGACGACGCGGCGCGCCTGGCCGTGTCGCCTGGCAATTCATCCAGGATCTCGCCGGCCGTTCTCAGAAGAAGATCGATCTGGTCTGAACACAAAAGAAAAGCCCCAAAACGGGGCTTTTCTTTTGTTGATCGATGGCTATCCCAGACTATTCCAGGAATGTCGCCGGGTTGACTGCGCTGGCGTTCTTGCGCACTTCGAAGTGCACCTGCGGCTGCGATGCTGTGCCGCTCATGCCGGACGCTGCCAGTGTTTGGCCGCGCTGGATCTTCTGGCCGCGCTGGACCTTCAGCTCCGACGCATTGCCGTAGACCGTGACCGTGCCGTCGTCATGGCGCACCAGAACGGCATTGCCGAGTTCCTTGAGGCTGCTGCCGGAATAGATGACCACACCGTTTTCCGCAGCCTTGATCGGTGTGCCCTCGGGAACCGAAATGTTGATGCCGTCGTTGCGGTTGCCTTCGACATTGGCACCGTATCCGGCAATGACCGCACTGCGCACTGGCCAGCGATACTTGCTGATACCTGTTGCCTTCGGCGACGCCTCAGTCGTGTCCTCTTTCGAAGCGACTTCCGTCACTGACTGCTTGGCGACCGGCGCCGTATATTCGGCCGGCTTCGTGCCGTCAGTCTTGGCAACCTTCGCATCAGCCTTCTTCGGGACAGAGGCAGTCACGACTTGATCTGCAGCCGAGGCATTGCCACCCGGAATCTTCAGTGTCTGGCCGATCCGGATTGCAGCACTTGTCAGGCCGTTTTCCTTGCGCAGCGCATCGACCGACACGCCATTTGCCTTGGCGATCCGGTTGATGGAATCACCGGCCTTGACCGTGTACGTGCCGCCCTGGCCGTTGCCGTCGCCGGAAACCGGCTGCTTGCCGGCAGCCATATCGGTACGATTGACACCCTTTTCACGAGACTGAGACTGACCGGGCAGGATTGCCACGTCGCGGCTGTCCGGCTGGATCGGGATATTCTTCTGCTTGTCGACATCAAGGCTTGCCGCAGCATCGGACGCCGATGCCTTGGCTGCGCTGCTCGCAACACCGAAGGTTGGGATCAGGATGCGCTGACCGGGCTCCGCCTCGGACGAGGACTTCAAACCGTTGGCCTTCAGAATTTCCTTTTCCGGAACCCCGAACCGCTTGGAGAGCGTTGCAACCGTATCGCCCTGCCGCAGCAGGACCGCAGGTGCATTGGCAGTCGACCAGCCGCCCTTGGACGTCGTGCTGGTCGTGACCGGATCGGCGTTGAGCTTCTGCTCCTGCGCCTTTGCCGTTTCGCGGGCAGCCGGGAATGGCTGATCGAGCGATGTGTCACGGCCCTTTGCCGCAGGATCTGCAAGTGCGACGCGCTGAACGTTTATCGGCGTCGAGGCTTCACGAGCGCGGGAGACCGGTGCGGACGCCGTATTGACCGGATCCGGGAACGGCTGATTGACAACTTCCTGACGGTTGTCGGTAGACATAGCAGGAGACATCGCCATGCCGCCGCCCTGCACATCACTGCGCGGAATGGGAACATTGCTGCTGGCGATGGAGTTGGTCGTAAGATTATCGGACTTCGAAAAAGCCCGCCGAAGCGGCTCGCATCCGAGCTACACCCTGTCGCAACGCTTGCTAGCAAAACCGCCGCAAGCAGGCGAACAACGGACTTTCCCACACTCGACGAAACTCTATTACGCATGACACTTTACCCACTTGGAACACAACTCGGTGTAAAATGATTAAAGCGCATTAGAGTTACCGCGCAGTTAAAACCGCCATCGGCACGCATGTTTTTTGATGAATTGATAACCATGATGGCATTGCCGGGCCAAAATCACCGGCCCTTCTCAGGCAGGACAGCCCGGACGAGTGCACCAGCCCAAAGGTGCAGCCTCGATACTGGCAAGGCTTTTCGCCTTGGCCAATACGTCACGGCGGCACTGCATAAAGCCAAAAGTTTGCGTTTTCTACGCGGCGAGTTGGTTCAGAAATTTTCCTGGTAGAACTTTTCGATTCCGGACACCGGGCTGCGCGTCTGCGAGACATCCTCGTAACTGATTGTGCCGGTATCCCAGCCGAACATGTCGCCAGTGATCATGCCACCAGAATCCGGTGACCCAGTCAACTCCGACTGCACCTTGTCGGCATCCAAAAGGACACTGACGAGCGTCTGGAATGTCGATCCACCGTCTATGCCGCTTTCGTTGCTGTACTCCACCGAGCGCGAGCCGGCGACAGCCGCGTCGCGCGTACCGAAGTAGCGAAGACTGTTCTGATCCTCCGGACGCAGGTTGTCGTAATATTCGATGAAGGCGCGATAGTAGGCCTTGTGATCGCCCGTCTCGCTGAACTTGCCGAAAGCCTGGTATTCCGCGCTGCAAGCTGCGGTGAGAGTTTGTTGCTCCACTCGTCTTTTGTCAGTGCCGGGTATTTTTCCTGAATTTTTTTGGTGCGACCAAGAAACAGCAGAGCCTCTGCGGACAGCGACACGCGTGAGGCCGGATCATAGCCGCCGGTTGGCAAAACTGCAGCGCTTCCATCTTCCCGGCCACTTGAAACGCCTTGCACCGCAGCGCGACTGGCGAGATTGTTCATGCCGTCTCCGGCGGCCGCCGAGGTCAATCTATTCGCGATCTGCATCTGCCGTCTCCTGCGCTTTGACGCCTGGAATAGAACTGACACATGCGCTTCCGGTCAGAGGTCAGCTCATTTGTATGACTTTGGTGCGCAGGTTTCGGTTAGGCCCTGAAGCTTGCGTCAAACTGACCATGATTAACAAAAAATTAACACCTTGTTTTCGTAGCGATAAATCACTTAACAAGCGAAACCCCATGCTCGTAGCAGTGTTTCATTGCCGCAACCGGTAACGGAATCAGCACTCCCACATCGCGGCTTTCCGGATCCAGGCCCGAAAATCGTCGATGTTGCCAGCGGATTGCTTGGAGTTTTAGAGAAAGGAAGCGAGCTGCGGCACGATCGGCAGATAGGGTGCCTCGAACAGGTCCTCGCGGTCGAACCGGCTGCCTGTGCGCGTCAACCGGACGATGCGGCACTCGGTTTCGCTCATCATGATCGGTACAATGAGAATGCCGCCCGAGACGAGATGATCGGAGAAAACCCGTGGCAGGCTGGAAAAGGCGGCCGTGACCAGGATGCGGTCGAAGGTGCCCTCGCCCGTCGGACCGATGCTGCCGTCCGCATGGCGGACGATTACATTGCGGATGCCGGCCTTTTCCAGGTTTCGCTGGGCGCCGGTGACGAGTGTCTTGTAACGCTCGATGGTCAGAACGTTCTGCAATGCGTCCCATCACGCCGGCGGTAAAGCCGCTACCGGTTCCGACCTCGAGGATGCGCTGCCCGGGCTTGACGTTGAGGCTATGGAGCAGCCGGACGGCGAAATCGAATCCTTCCATGAATGCACCGCAATCCAGCGGAACGAGCCGTGAGGAATAGGCGTTCTCCTGATACTGGGGCGGGGTAAAAATCGTCCGCGATGTCTGCTCGACAGCGTTGAGCAGCTCATTGTTGGAGATCCCTTCGGCCCGCAGGCGCAGCACCAAAGCTGCAAACCCTTCTTGCTCGATGACGCGCGGGCTCAATCGGCGTCTCCGTCGAGAAGCGCAGCGACCCGATCCTGCACGGCATAATCGGTCAGGTCCAGCTTCAGCGGCGTCACAGATATCTTGTGTTCACGGATCGCATGAATGTCGGTTCCAGCCCGGAAATCGCCGAAGCGTTCGCCAAAACGCAGCCAGAAATACGGATGGCCGCGGCCGTCCGAGCGCTCGTCGATCGTCAGGCCGAAATCAAGCTTGCCCTGGCAGGTCACTTCGGTGCCGGTAACGGCGTCGGCCGCACAATTCGGGAAGTTGAGGTTGAGGAACGTGCCGTCCGGCAGATCGAGCTTCATCAGCTTCTTCAGAAGTTTTGGCGCATGCGTCTCCACAACGTCCCACGGAACGATACTGCCGTCGGTGTGGCGATACGCCTGGCTGAGCGCGAAGGAACGGATGCCCTGTAGCGTACCCTCGATGGCACCGGCGATGGTGCCGGAATAGGTGACGTCATCCGCCATGTTGGCGCCGACATTGACGCCCGACAGAATGAGGTCCGGCTTGATATCCAGGACCTTGCGCACACCCATGATGACGCAATCGGTCGGCGTGCCGCGCAGCGCAAAGTGCTTTTCCGAAATCTGCCGCAACCGCAGCGGTTCCGACAGGGTCAGAGAATGCGCAAGGCCGCTCTGGTCCGTTTCCGGCGCCACCACCCAGACGTCGTCGGAGATCGTCCGGGCAATCCGTTCGAGCACGGCAAGACCTTCGGCATGGATGCCATCGTCATTGGTCAGCAGAATTCGCATCTCTACCCCTGCCGCAAGACGCGGCTCAACCGGCCTTTTCGATCTTCGTGAGGCCGCCCATATAGGGCAACAATACGTCCGGGATAGTTACCGATCCGTCTTCATTCAGATAGTTTTCGATGACGGCGATCAAGGCGCGGCCGACAGCCGTACCCGAACCGTTCAGCGTGTGAACGAATTTCAGGGCCTTGTCGTCCTTCACGCGGTAGCGGGTGTTCATCCGCCGCGCCTGGAAATCGCCGCAGACCGAGCAGGACGAAATTTCGCGGTAGGCATCCTGCCCCGGCAGCCAGACTTCCAGATCATAGGTCTTGCGGGCGCCAAAGCCCATGTCGCCGGTGCAGAGCGTCATCACACGGTAGTGCAGGCCAAGGCGCTTGAGCACCTCTTCGGCGCAGGCCGTCATGCGCTCATGTTCATCGATCGAGTTTTCCGCGTCAGTGATCGACACGAGCTCAACCTTGTTGAACTGATGCTGGCGCAGCATGCCGCGGGTATCGTGGCCAGCAGAACCGGCCTCCGAGCGGAAGCAGGGCGTCAGCGCCGTGAAGCGCAACGGCAGAGCCTCAGCGTCGAGGATCTGTTCGCGCACCATGTTGGTCAGCGGCACTTCGGCGGTCGGGATCAACCAACGTCCATCCGTGGTCTTGAAAAGATCCTCGGAGAATTTCGGCAGCTGCCCTGTGCCATACATGGCTTCGTCGTGGGTCATCAACGGCGGCTGGACTTCGAGATAGCCGTGCTCGCCGGTGTGCAGATCGAGCATGAATTGACCGAGCGCCCGCTCAAGCCGTGCGAGCTGGCCCTTGACGATGGTGAAGCGCGAACCAGCAATCTTGGCGGCACCTTCGAAATCGAGCCAGCCGAGTTCTTCGCCGATTTCTGAAATGCTCTTTCGCCTTGTGGTTCCAGCCCGGCTTCTGGCCGTGGCTGTGCTTGACCACGTTGCCGTGTTCGTCGCTTCCGACCGGAACGTCATCGAGCGGAATATTCGGAATGCTCGACAGCGCCTCGATGAGGGCGGCGTCCGTCTGCCGGTTTTCCTCTTCCAATGCCGGCATGGTGGTTTTCAGCTCGGCCACTTCGGCCTTCAGCTTTTCGGCGAGATCGCTGTTCTTCTGCGCCATCGCAGCGCCGATCTCCTTGGAGGCGGTATTGCGGCGCGACTGCATGTCCTGCAGCGACTGGACGAGGGAGCGGCGCTTTTCATCGAGCGAAATCAGTGCAGCCGACAGGGGCTCGGCGCCGCGCTTTGCGAGTGCGGCGTCCAGGGCTTCGGCGTTGTCCCTAATCCATTTGATGTCAAGCATGGTCGTTCAGGTCCTGATCGGTCTTTAAAAAACTGAAACCCGAACTCATCGGCTGGTACAGCTTGTACAGCTTGTGTATCAGCCGGCGTTTTTCCTTCGCCTCGGCAACCTCGCGCGCAGCAGCGTCGCGCGCCTGCTGCCGCTCGATGAGTCGGGCCGTGTAGATGGAAATCTCGTAGAGAAGGATGGCTGGCAGAGCAAGGCCGATCTGGGAAACCGGATCCGGTGGGGTCAGGATTGCTGCGGCGATGAACGCAATGACGATTGCGTATTTCCGCTTGTCCTTCAGTCCCTGTGATGTCACGAACCCGACGCGCGCAAGCAGTGTGGTGATCACCGGCAACTGGAATACCAGGCCGAAGGCGAAGATCAGCGACATGATCAGGCTCAGATATTCTGACACCTTGGGCAGAAGCTGGATCGACACCTGCCCCTCGCCGCCATCCTGCTGCATGGCCAGGAAGAACCACATGACCATCGGTGTGAAGAAGAAATAAACCAGGCAACCGCCCAGGATGAAAAGCAGGGGCGAGGCGATCAGAAACGGCAGGAATGCCGCCCGCTCGTTCTTGTAAAGCCCGGGCGCGACAAACTTGTAGATCTGCGCAGCGATCATCGGGAACGCGATCAACAGGGCGGTGAACATCGCAACCTTCACCTGCGTGAAGAAAAATTCCTGCGGCGCCGTGTAGATCAGCTCGACGGCCTTGTGGCTCAGCCCTGCCCATTCCACCGCCCATTTGAACGGCTGGACAAGAATATTGAAGATACCCTTGGCAAAATAGAAGCAGACGATGAATGCCACGAAAAACGCACCAACCGCCCACATCAGGCGCGTGCGCAATTCAATCAGGTGTGCCATCAGCGGCTGGGGCTTATCGTCGATATCGCCGCTCATGCGTCACCTTTTTCCTGGTCGTCTTGACAGCAACCTTGCTGACCTTCGGCTTCACAGCCTCGGACGCAACGGCCTTTGCCTTTTTCCGGCGCTTTCACCGGTTGAGAGACTGCGGCTTGCGCCATGTCCGTCTTCGGTTTCGAAGCGCGTTTGGCCTTCGGCTTTTCAGCCTCAGCTGCGCGCTCCATCTGCTTTGCGGCGGATGCAATCGCGGCAGCGGCAACCGCATCGGCTTTAGGCTGCTCCTGCGGAACAACTGCTTCTGCGGCCACTTCCGCCGGAGCCGGCACGACCGGTTCCTTGGGTTTGGTATCCACTGTCGTCGCCTTCTGCAGATCGGCCTTGATGTCGTTGCCCATCTGGCGAAGCGGGTTCATCGCTTCGCGAATGCTGTGCGCCGGATTGAGCTTCTGCGCTTCGCTCAAGGTTTTGCGAACGTCATCGAGATCCGCCTCCTTGAGCGCTTCGTCGAACTGCTGACGAAAATCGTTCGCCATGCCGCGCATCTTGGTCATCATCTTGCCAAACGTCCGCAGCATCGGCGGCGGATCCTTCGGACCCACCACGATGATCATGACGATGGCGATAACGACAAGCTCGGTCCAGCCGACATCAAGCATTCTCAGGAACTCCAAACAGCCGAAGGCGACAGGGCCTGCCCTGACGGGTCAGGCCCTGGACAAAATGCATGATCAGCGGACTTCGTCGGATTTGTGTTCGACCGTCTTGCCGTCGACGCCCTTGTCGGCTGTCGTCGTATCCTCGTCGGTCATACCCTTCTTGAAGCTCTTAATGCCCTTGGCAACGTCGCCCATCAGTTCCGGAATCTTGCCACGGCCGAACAGCAGCAGGACAACGACCAGAACGATCAGCCAATGCCAGATACTAAAGGAACCCATATTCTTACTCCCTTGAAGCCTGTAACCCTGATTTAAGATGTTCAACCATCTTTTTCAAACAGCAATCTATTTCGCTGGTTAGCGGAAAGGTGCCCGTCGTGCAATCCTTACACCGAGACTGCGGCGGAGATACAGCCAACGGTATGAATACCCGAACTTTCCAGCGCATTTTAGCGTGGTGCTCACGAGGTCGTGACCAACCCCATGAAGGCAATGGCGGAAAGGGCAACTCTATTCCCCGTCACCGCCGGTTGGCGCGAGAAGGCCAAGCTCTTCGAGGTCGAGCTGGGTGATCGGATCCTCGTCCTCGCCAAAGCCGTCGTCACCGAGCGGAACAGGGATCTGGAAATTGGCGGGTATGCGGCCGGACAGCAGGCCCGCGCCCTTCAATTCCTCGAGACCGGGCAGATCGCGCAATTCCTCCAGGCCGAAATGATCGAGGAAATCGCGCGTCGTCCCAAATGTCACCGGCCTTCCGGGTGTCCGTCGGCGGCCGCGAAAGCGGATCCAGCCGGCTTCCATCAGCACGTCCAGCGTACCCTTGGACGTCTGAACACCGCGAATATCCTCGATTTCGGCGCGCGTCACCGGCTGATGATAGGCAATGATGGCCAGTACTTCGAGGGCTGCCCGCGATAGTTTTCGCACCTCGTTCTCATCGGTCTGGACGACGAAGGAAAGATCGGCCGCAGTGCGGAATGCCCAATGATCGGCGACCTGCAGGAGATTGACACCACGCTCCGCATACATGGATTTCAGCCGCGTCATGATGCGTGGCACGTCGGCGCCCCTGGGCAGGCGGGAGGCGATATAACCTTCCGAGACCGGCTGCGCCGATGCAAAGACGAGCGCCTCGGCGATGCGTTCGGCCTCCAGTTCGATCCGCGGATCCAGCAACGTTTCCATTATGCCTGCGTCGCCCTGCTCTTCGATCATTCCCGGCAGGCGCTCTTGCGGATCAATCACGCCCCGCCTCCATATCCGCCAGTCCCTCCGGGGTCAGCGGATCTGGTCCCTGACGCAGGTATATCGGCGAAAAGGCGCCATCTTGGCGTATCTCGAGACGCCCTTCGCGCACCATTTCAAGCGAGGCCGCAAAAGAGCTGGCAATCGCCGTTGCGCGCTCCTTCGGGCTCGTCATGTAGCGCAACAGGAAATGATCGAGCGCCGTCCAGTCGACCATCTCGCCGATCAGCCGGGCAAGAATAAGCCGTGCCTCGGCAAGCGACCAGACCTGCCGCTTCTCTATGGTCACCTGCATCACCGCCTCGCGCTGGCGAAGCGAAGCATAGGCATTCAGCAGATCGTAGAGCGACGCCTCGAAAGCCGATTTCTTTTCAACCGGGATATGTTCGGGCGCGCCACGGGCAAACACATCGCGGCCAAGCCGGTTGCGGTTGATCAGCCGGGTCGCGGCTTCGCGCATGGCCTCAAGCCGCTTGAGGCGAAATGCCAGAGCCGACGCCATCTCTTCGCCGGACGGTCCCTCGTCCTTTGCCTGCTGCGGGATGAGCAGCCGTGACTTCAGGAAAGCGAGCCACGCCGCCATCACCAGATAGTCGGCGGCAAGCTCAAGCCGGATGCTTCGGGCGCGCTCGATGAAGGCGATATACTGCTCGGCGAGCGCCAGCACGGAAATGCGGGAGAGATCGACGCGCTGGTTGCGGGCGAGATGCAGCAGAAGATCGAGCGGGCCTTCGAAGCCAGCGATATCAACGACAAGCGCCTCCTCATGCAGGCCGCGATCGGAAGGCTCGTCCTGCCACAGCGGGTCCATCGGCGCCCTCGTCGCCGGTTTCTTCTGCATGTCGCCGGCGTTACTCACGATTGCCCTGCCCCTGAAATCAGCTCATGGCTCCTAAACGATAGCCAGCATGCCGTTAAATTCGTCCCGTAGCGCTGTCTCGTCCGAAGCGTCGGGCTTGGTAAAGCCAGCCTCAACCGCCTTCACACGGCGCAGTCTATCGCCGGAAATGACCGGAACCACCCGCGCCACCTGATGCATTTCATCCATGATGCCATGGCAATGCAACACCAGATCGAGTCCGGCGGCGATAATACCGCTTGCCCGCGCCTCGATGTCGCCAGCCAAGGCATTCATCGAGACGTCGTCCGACATTAGCAAACCGTCAAAACCGATATGACCTCGGATGACGTCGCGCACCACCTTGGCCGATGTCGTTGCCGGATTGTTCGGATCGATGGCGGTGAAAACGATATGGGCCGACATGCCCATCAACTCGTCTTTCATCGCCACGAAGGGCAGGAAGTCGCTCGTGGCCAATTCGTCGAAGGAAACATCGACCACCGGCAGCTTGTGGTGAGAATCGACGAAGGCCCTGCCGTGACCCGGCATATGCTTCATGACCGGCAGCATGCCGCCTGCCTTGAGGCCGGCAGCCGCGGCAGCACCGATTTCAGCGACTGCGTGCGGATCATAACCATAGGCGCGATTGCCGATGACGTCGCTGCTGCCTTCGATCGGCACGTCGAGGACCGGCAGGCAATCGATGGTGATGCCGAACCGCATCAGGTCGAACGCATGCAGTCGCGACATCAGCCATGCCGCCCGCAAACCCTGCTCACGATCGCGGCTGTAAATTTCGCCGATCGCTGCGCCGTTCGGATACTGCGGAACGATTGGCGGACGGATACGCTGGACGCGACCGCCTTCCTGGTCGATCAGCACCGGCGCATCGGGATTGCCGATACTGTCGCGCAAGGACGCCGTCAGATCGGCGATCTGGTTGGCTTCGCCAATATTGCGTCCGAACAGAATGAAGCCCCAAGGACGCTCGTCCGCAAAGAAAGCTTTTCGTCCGGGGTGATGGTCAGGCCTTTGCAGCCCGAAATGAATGCTTTTGATTCGGTCATGATCCGATCATAGTCGCTGCCTCGCGCAAGGCGAATGCCAGTTTAAGCCCTCATCCAATCATTTCACAGCTATTGCAGCCCGCATGCGCCACCCAAGAAACGAAAAAGGCGCGACCATTTCGCCGCGCCTTTGGTTGTCTGTTGGTGAGGACCGGACTATCGCGTCACAAGGCAGCTGCCGCCGGCGCTCTTGTATTGCGCGCACATCGCATTGGCTGCTTCGCGCGAACCGGCCGGAATACGAACCCGGTAATAGGTCCCCTTGCCGGCAATTTCCGCCTTCTTGATATCGACGCCCTTGCCACCGATGACACTACCGAACTTGCCGGAGAGCGTCTTGTAGGACTTCTGTGCTTCGGCTTCGGATGGCAGCGACGCGATCTGGATCACGTAGGTGCCGGGAGCAATCGAGGCCGTCTCGATCGGCTTGACTTCGGCAGCAGGCTTAGCTTCGGCAGCAGGCTGGGCTGTGGCCGGGTCGGTCTTGAAAGTATCGACAACCTTCTGTTCGGCGGCCGGAGGCGTCTGCGCATCATCGGCAACCGCCGTGGTCTTGACCGGGCGAACCGGCGCCGTTTCCTCGACCGTCACATCGGCGGCTTCGGCAAGTGCGCTCTTCTGCCCTTGCTCGGCAAGTTGCTCGACCACCGGCTTCGGCGTTGAGGCCGTCTGCGTCACAGGCGTCGTCTTGACCACATTGACCTGCGGGTTACCGGTGTTTGCCGCGACCTCTGTCGAAGCCACGTTCACGTCAGGCTGTGCTACCGGTTCCTCGCGGGCGACCAGCGTACCATCCGGCTTGACGATCATCGTGCGAACCTTGCGCGGCGATACGGCAGGCGACTGTTCCGCCTCGGCGCTATCGTTGTCCGCCGTCTGTCCATCCGGCAAAAGTCGGGCGCTGCCATCGTCATCCACCGGCGTCACACCGGGGAGTTCGTCGCCGGCGCCCTCGAGCGGCAGATTTTCCGGCGTCAGCGTCCGCTGAACGACATCGACGGGCTCTTCCGTGGAGGAAACCAGCGTACCCTGCTGAGGCGTTGTGTCCTGCGCGCCGGCCACCCGGTCGTAAACGGCCTTGTCCTGGTTCGGAACGGTCTTGCCGCCCTTCTCCACCGGCACCATCTTCACCGGCGACTTGTCCGCCAGGATGATTTTCGGCTCACCGCCGGAAAGCGCAGAACCGGTGCCGCCCATGAAGGCATAAACACCGACGCCGCCGAGGATCGCCAGACCAGCAACGGTCGCGGCAAGCAGTGCCAAGCGCCGCCGTCCCCTGAACCGCGACGCTCGTCCTCATAATCATTATTTGCCGCATAACCTGAACCGACGGCAAGGCGATCGGAAGACGGGTCCGTGTCCTGCTGCTGGCTCAGAGACAGCCGGAAATCCTCTTCCATGGCTTTTTCGAACACATAGAAATCTTCTGCGACGCGGGCGTTGGAAGACTGGGCAGGGTCAGCGGGCTGGGCGACGGAACCGATGTTGCGCTCGTCACTGGCCCCCGGTCAACGACGTGTGCATTGCGGCTCGGCGTTCCAAAAGCTGCGCCATTTCAGCATCGATGTCGAGGTCGTAATCCGGATGATGGACAGCCGGACGTTCCTGCTCAACAACAGGCAATTGCGGAACGTTGAGATCGGCGATTGTCGTCAGGCTTTCTTCCGTTTCTGCAATCATCGACGGGTCGAAAGGCAAAACGCTTTCAGGTTCCTCGCTGACCTCGTCGGCGACGTCCGGCCTGTCGAGCACAGGCGCGGCAACAGCAGCGATGACCGGTTCGGCGATGGCGGGCTCGATTGGCGCAACGGCGATTTCTTGCGCGGCCGGCTCGAACTCCGAAGGGTCGATATCCAGATCGATACCGGAGAGATCCAGCTCGAATGTGTCGAGATCGAAATCCGGGTCATTGTTGACTGCAGGCTTCAAGGCGGCAGCGGCTTCGATCACTACCGGCTCAGTCGGCACTTCCGCCGGTTGATAGGCAGCTTCAGCGACAGCCGCCGTCACGGGGGCAGCGACAACGGCAGCAGCAAGCGGCGTGGCAAACGCTTTCTGAGAAGAAGCCCCGCCATTTGAGGCGACAGGCGTCGCACGGCTGAAGGTCGGCGTGAACGGATAGTTGACCTTGCGTGCGGTTTCCGCCGGAGAGGCAACCTTCAGCTCAGCCTTGGGCGGTACTGGAAAGCGCTCGATATCGGCCAGAAGGGCATCGATACCATGCGCATCCGTCGGCGAAATGACGATGTCGCCGGATACGGGTGCCGGCGCATTCTGCAACTCCGGCAGATCAGCGTGGACCTGAACTTCTGGTTCAGCGATTTCGGCAACCGGCTGCGCTGACGTCGGATGGGGAATATTCTACAGGCTCGAGTGCAACCGGGGTTTCGAACACGGGCGAAGAGACGGCCCCCTCAGGCTCAGGTGCTCCTGCGATTGCTGCGGAAAAATCCGGTTCGGGCTCAAAGCGCGGCACCGGCTGGGCTTGGATCTCCGACGTCTCGACCTGTGCTTCATCATAGCCGATCGAGAGTTCGAGTTCACGCTCCAGGTCCGCGCCGTCAAAAGCCGGCTCGCTCCATTGCTCTACCGCCCACCCATTGTCGACTTCCGGGGCAATGGTCTCAGGTTCCTGCGACCAGGTTTTTTCCAACGGATGATCCTGGGCGCTGACCTCGAAAGTATTGTCCTCCCCGAAAACAGGCTGTTCGACGGCGCGCGGCTCGCCCTCCGCGGCAGGCGTAGCAGCATCGGTGGTAGGCTCGGCGACGTCTTCAGCCTGATATTCGACTACAGGCTGCTCGTCGGGGATTTACTGGAGCGACATGGTATTCTTCGTCGAGCGGAACGGAGGAAACAGGTTCCTCGGAAGCGAACCGGCTCCGAAACAGGAACAACCGGACCGACTTGCGGCGCGTCGTAAACATCGAATTCACGCAGGAGCTCATCTTCGAGATCGAGCACCGGCGTGTCCATCACCGGCTCTTGTCGAACCATTTCGCGATGTTTTTCGAGTTCCTGCAGCTGCTGGACCGCGGGACGATTGTCATAACCGACGATGCGGGCGAGTTCGGCCAATGGATCATCATCCGCCAATACGTCGAATTCCGCAGCCCCGCTTCGTGCCAATTGTTTGTCTGCCATGCGCTCCACTCACAACTTACTAGCCAGTTATTGCCAGTGCATTGTGGGTAAATGGTGACAATACTACCGCATCTCATCCGGCGCAGCGGTACCTGTAATAGACAGGCCCGATTTCAACACCGAGGCGACAGCACGCACCAGCCCAAGTCTGGCAATGGTCAATTCTCCATTTTTATCGTTAACAAAACGTAATTCATGAGCATCTTTACCTTTATTCCAGTGCGCATGGAAGGCGCTGGCAAGATCATAGAGGTAAAACGCGATCCTGTGAGGCTCCTGCGACAGTGCTGCGGCCTCGATGACACGCGGATATTCTGCGAGCTTGGCAACCAGCTGCAGCTCGTTCTGAATCAGAGATATTGCCTTCGATGGCACCGGCGAGATCGACGGTGGCGAAATCAATGTCCGGGAATGCCTCGCCCGCCTGCCGGAAAACCGACATGCAGCGCGCATGCGCATATTGCACGTAGAAGACAGGGTTATCCTTCGACTGTTCTGTCACCTTGGCGAAATCGAAGTCCAGCGGCTCGGAACTCTTGCGATAGATCATCATGAACCGCACGGAATCGCGGCCGACTTCCTCGACGACATCCCGCAGCGTGACGAAATCGCCGGACCGCTTGGACATCTTCACCGGTTCTCCGTCGCGATAGAGCTTGACAAGTTGGCACAGCAACACCGTCAGCTTCGACGAACCGCCGGAGACGGCGCGCGCCACAGCTTCCAGCCGCTTGACGTAACCACCGTGGTCGGCGCCGAGCACATAGATCATCTCGTTGAAGCCGCGGTCGAACTTGTCCTTGAAATAGGCAACGTCGGCGGCGAAGTAAGTATAAGAGCCATCCGACTTGATCAGCGGGCGGTCGATATCGTCGCCGACTTCGGTCGAGCGGAACAGGGTCTGCTCGCGATCTTCCCAATCTTCCGGCAACTGCCCCTTCGGCGGCGGCAAAGCGCCCTTGTAGACATGTCCTTTGAAGGTGAGATCGTTGATGGCGTTGCGGATGCGCGTAGCACCATCCGCATGCAGCGTGCGCTCGGAAAAGAAGACGTCGTGATGAACGTTGAGGGCAGCCAGATCCTCGCGGATCATCACCATCATCGCAGCGATGGTGCGTTCCTTGACGAGCGGCATCCACTTGTCTTCCGGCATGATCCTGAGGCTCGTGCCGAATTCATCCGCCAGCGAGTGACCGACAGGAACAAGATAATCGCCGGGATAGAGGCCCGCCGGGATTTCGCCGATCTTTTCGCCCAGCGCCTCACGGTACCGCAGGAAGGCTGACCGGGCGAGCGTGTCGATCTGCGAGCCGGCATCGTTGATGTAATATTCCTTGGTCACTTCGTAACCGGCAAACTCGAGCAGGTTGGCAAGCGTGTCGCCGACGACGGCGCCACGGCAATGGCCCACATGCATCGGACCGGTCGGATTGGCCGAGACATATTCAACATTGACCTTGCGTCCGGCGCCGATTGCGCTCTTGCCGTATTCGGTGCCTTCGGCGACCATCACCGTCAACAGCTTCTGCCAGTAGGCAATCGACAGCTTGACGTTGATGAAGCCGGGTCCTGCGACGGAAACACCGGCAACTTCCGGATCTTCCTTCAGCTTGGCGACGATCTGATCGGCCAGCGCCCGCGGATTGGTGCCAAGTGGCTTGGCCAGCACCATTGCGGCATTGGTCGCGACGTCACCGTGACTGGCATCGCGCGGCGATTCCACGCTGATCTCGGCTGAAATCCAGTTCGGATCGGTTTTCACGCACGATATCAAGTGCTTCCAACACGTTTTTAATTCTTGATCCGAAGTCAGTGAAAAGATTCATAACACCCATCCGCTCAGCTCGGCCCGAAGGCGCGACGCCGCGTTCATTTCGTTCACATCAACGACAGCCCGATAAGCCCGATGCTGCCGCCAACCCGGCGCGGTGACTACTGCAAATCAGGGGTATGGTCAAACAAGCGCCTGTGCACGGCGATCGCATAGGTATCAGTCATTCCGGCCAGATAGTCACCCACGTGGCGCGCCTTAGCCGGCTCTGCCATGCCTGGGATTTGGTCAATCCAGTAATGTTTCAGCATCTCACGCGGATCAGCCATGAACGCCTTATAGAGATCGGTGACGATCAGGGCCGCGTCCTTGCGCACCCGCATGACCTCCGGATGGCGGTAGATTCGCGTCATCAGCATCTTCTTGATCAGTCGGTCCGTCTCAGCCATAGCTGGGGAGAAAGTCGCAATCACCCTGCCCGCATTGCGCACGTCCGCTGCACTTCCCGGGCGGATATCCTTCAGATTGTCCTGTGCAACGGTAATCACATCTTCCACCATGGCGGTGATCTGGCGGCGCATGATTTCATGGGTGAAGCGGTTGGCTTCTGAGCCCTGGATAGCGGTCACCGACTTCGCGCATCAATCCGGCAAGAAACGGTATTTCCTCAAGCATCTCGAACTTGAGATAGCCGGAGCGCAGTCCGTCATCAATATCATGGGTGTTGTAGGCGATATCGTCGGCGATCGCCGCCACCTGGGCTTCGAGACTGGCAAAACTTGCCAGCTCCAGATCGTGCAGCGCGCAATAGTCGAGAATGGGCTGGGGAACCGGACCGCGCGTGCCCTCACCGTTCGCAGCCATAAGCGGCCCGTTGTGCTTGACCAGCCCCTCCAGGCTCTCCCATGTCAGGTTGAGGCCATCGAACTCGGCATAGCGGCGCTCGAGCTTGGTCACGATCCGCAGCGACTGCGCATTGTGATCGAAACCGCCATAGGGTGCGAGCATCTCGTGCAGCGCATCCTCGCCGGTATGACCAAACGGCGTATGCCCAAAATCATGAACCAGGGCGACCCCTTCAGCGAGATCTTCTGTCCAGCCGCATTGCCCGGGCGAGCGACGGGGGCGATCTGCGCCACTTCGATCGTGTGTGTCAGCCGGGTGCGATAATGATCGCCATCAGCAGCGATGAAGACCTGAGTCTTATGCTTCAGCCGGCGGAAGGCTGTCGTGTGGACGATACGGTCGTGGTCGCGCTGGAAATCGGAACGTGTCGGGCTGCCGGTTTCAGGATAGAGTCGCCCATGACTAGCCCACAGATCTGAGGCGAAAATCGCGTTCACCGGCACCAAAACCAAGCGCATGTCTGTCCAATGTCATTTCCCGTTCAGCATCCCATTGACGCGGTATTAAAGCCTTCATACCTATAGTGGGCGCTGCAGGAAAGCACCGAGTGGAAATCGCTCGTGACCTTGAACGAAAACAAGGATTTGCCGCGCAATCGATCCTTCCCGTTCGTCGGCACTCTTTGGACAACGGGTAACATGAACAGCGAATCTCTCCGGTTCTTGACCCCGGCAGGAGGTAATATGACAGCAGAAACCGTAACTCTCTCGGACTCGGCGGCAAAACGCATTGCCGTGATCCTGAAATCAGATGCCGAGAAGAAGGCCATGCGTGTTTCCGTCGAAGGCGGCGGATGTTCCGGCTTTTCCTACAAGTTCGATCTGGTCGGCGATGCCGATGACGACGACCTCATTCTGGAAAAAGGCGATGCGAAGGTGCTGATCGACAGCCTGTCGCTGGTCTATATGAGCGGCTCCTGAAATCGACTTCGTCGATAACCTGCTCGGCCAGTCGTTCCAGATCAAGAACCCGAATGCCGTCGCAAGCTGCGGCTGTGGTACGAGTTTCTCGGTCTGACGGCAGCACTTCGTCCTAAAGATAGGGCGACCCCAGCCAGAATATCTTGTTGAGCAGACGCGTCGCAAACGGCTTGGCGCGCAGATCGGCCAGTGTCACTGGCTGGGCGTTGCTCAACACGGCCTGTAGTCTGTGCCCGACGGCGCTGGCAAAACCGGCATCCAGCACCTCCAGATCGATCTCGAAATTGAGCCGCAGCGAGCGCGGATCGAGGTTGGAGGAGCCGACATAGGCCCAGCGGTCATCGACGGTCATCAGCTTGGAGTGATTGAAGGCCCCGGTGGAGCGCCAGATGCGGCACCCGCCCTTCAAGGTCTGGTCGAACTGCGCCGTCATTGCCCGATCCACCAGCACCAGATTGTTGACGGCAGGCACGATGATATCCACCTCGACGCCGCGCATCGCCGCTGTGACAAGCGCGCTGATCAGTTCACGGTCAGGCAGGAAGTACGGTGACATGATACGGATATTCCGCCTGGCGATGGAAAATGCGCCAATCATCATCTTGTGGTTGGACTCGTTTGCACGGTCAGGACCGGACGGCACGGCACGCATCAGCATGGCGGGCTTCTGCAGGGGCGGCGCCACCGAGATCGTCCACGCCTCGCCACTCAGCGCTTCCCGGCTTGCAAACTGCCAGTCTTCCGACGCAACCTGGAAAAGGTCGGCCACCACGGGACCAGAGACGCGAAAATGCGTATCTTGCGCTTGCTCTTCTCCAGCAAACTCACCCGTAAAACCCTGAGCGTATGTTCATGCCGCCGGTAAAGGCTACCGCGCCGTCGACAACGAGGATCTTCCGGTGGGTGCGCAGATTGGCATAGGGAAGCCGCAATCCCATGATGATGTTGCCATTGAAGACTTTGACGGTAACACCTCCGGCCTCCAGGTGACCGACGATGCTTGGCACCGAGTAACGTGCGCCAACAGCATCGATCAGCACCCGCACCGTGACACCCCGTTTGACCGCCGCGATCAGGGCATCGGCGAAGCGTAGCCCAATGGGATCGCGATCGAAAATATAAGTCTCCAGAAGAATTGAACGTTTTGCGTCAACGATCTGCTGCAGCATCATTGCATAGGCCGCATCGCCGCCTTCCAGCATCGTGATGCCGTTACCGCCTGCACATGCGATGACGGCTGACACGATCCCCGAGCAGCTTCATTGCACCGAACCGCTGCCCGGAATCGCTCGGCGACCACCGTGCTGGAAATATCGAACTTGCCCATGGCGTCCGGTCCACGCTCCCGAAACAACGATCGCTGTTGTCCGATCGATGAACGGCGAATGCGGTTGATACCGGCAATCGCATAGATCAGCGCACCGAGGATGGGCGACAGAAGGATCACACCGACCCAGCCCAGTGCCGAGCGCACCTCGTCCTTGGTCATCGTTGCATGAATGGCCGCCGGCACGCCCAGGATCACGGAGAGCGCCGCCAGAATATGCGGCCAGTAGGTTGTCAGCATATCGATCATGCGACGGACTATAACGAGCCGGGATGAGGAAGCAATTCGGCCGCCATCCACACGTCTTTCGTCCGCATCGGGTTTGTCAAAAAAATCCGCTGGCGTTAGAAGGAAAGCAGGCCTTCGCGCCGTCAGCCAAGAGGACGTCAATCGCATGAAAATCGTTACCTGGAACATCAATGGCGTCAGGGCCCGCATCGACGTTCTCGTTGCCTGGCTGAAGGAATCGCAGCCCGACATCGTCTGCCTCCAGGAAATCAAGACGATGGATGAGGGCTTTCCACGCGCCGAGATCGAGGCGCTTGGCTACCACGTCGAAACACATGGACAGAAAGGCTTCAACGGCGTCGCTATCCTGTCGAAACTGCAGCCGGACGAAATCAATCGGGGCTTGCCAGGCGACGATCTGGATGAGCAGTCGCGGTTCATTGAAGGGGTATTTTCCGTCAAGGGCGGCGTAATTCGCGTTTGCTCTATCTACCTTCCGAACGGCAACCCGGTCGAAACGGAAAAATATCCCTACAAACTGGCTTGGATGGAACGCCTCAGCGCCTTTGCACAAAGCCGGCTCGCTCTGGAAGAGCCTTTGATTCTCGCCGGCGACTACAATGTCATTGCCGAGCCGCATGATTGCTGGGACGTCAAGGTCTGGCAGAACGACGCTCTCTATCAGCCACGCACGCGCCAGGCATTCCGCCGGCTCGAAAATCTCGGCTTTACCGACGCCGTCCGTTCAACGACGGATGCCGCACCACTCTATACGTTCTGGGATTATCAAGCCGGTTGCTGGCCGAAGAACTTTGGCATCCGCATCGATCATCTGATGCTTTCGCCGGAAGCAGCCGACAAACTGATTTCAACGGATGTCGAGAAGCACGTGCGCGCCTGGGAAAAGCCGTCCGATCATGTACCGGTGGCGGCGGCATTCGATTTCGCGGCGTGAAACGTTTTCCGGATCAGTCGCTGTCACTATCGATGTGAATGTTATGTGCCATGGCGACGGCCTTGCGGCGGTCGTCTTCACCAGCGATCGAGAAGGCCTGTTCCTGCAGGGATTGCAGCCAGGGCCTTTCCTTCGGCGTACACTGGTCGAGCGCCGCCGTCATATAGGCCAGCCCGCGCGCTGTCTGGCCTTCCTGGAAGATCACATTGCCGAAGACGCCCATGGCGCCGGCATGGCCATTCTTGCGGGCGCGATTGAGCCATTTCTTCGCCTGCTGCACATTGACGCTGCCTCCGTCGCCGGAAAGAAGCATTTTCATGAGCTGAAACTGCGCCTCGGGAACACCGAAGGTGGAAGCGGCTTGAAAATAGAGTTGGCGAGCCTGACCGAGATCGCTTTTGACAGGGCTGTCGGGAATGCCTCGGCGATAATATCCAGCCAACGAAATCAGCGCATTGACGAAGTAACCGGTATCCTCGGAGCCCGGCTCGACACCCTTCTCGGCAATCTCGTTATAAATCTTGAAAGCTTCCAGGTCGTTTTCAGCCACCCCGTCGCCATAGGCGTACATATTGGCGAGTGCCCAGCGGGAGCCCGTATGGCCCTTTTCAGCCGCATACCGGTAGGCTTCGACCGCTTCGTCCTTGCGACCATTCTTGTAGGCGGAAAAGCCGAACTTGAAGAGGGCGAACGGTCCCGATTCCTTGGTGATACCGGCATTCGGATCGAACGCATAAGCCATGCGGTGCTCAGCAGACAGCGCGAGCGCTACACTCAGAACAAGAAACGTCAACGACCGGTAACCGCGTATCAGCATGATAGTCTATTTCTTCCGTTCAAACCCAAGAGCCGGTCCATGCAAGTTTCAGATGAGGCCCTGCTGAAAGCGCCGTTCACACCGGCATTTTCCCAACAGTAGCCAGCGTTTTCGGCGAGAGTGCGGCCTGCCCCGGCGGTACCATCCACCCCGCACATGTCTAACCTGCCAAACAGCCCCGAAAAGCTGTTTCGAAGCCACATAACATCACGGGAGACATGGATTTTTTTCGAAAACGCGATGGCTCATCTTACCTCAAACGCCGCATGCTCAAAACTTACCGGCACGTTTGTCAAGACCATCGGTGCTCCCAGTTTGTGGCGGGAAATAGACGCAATCGCCAGCCAGCAGGCTGTCGCTGACTATAGAAAGAATGTGTTGCTGAATCGTCACAAAACGTGATGCCAGAAACACAAAACTTTCGGTTGGTGCCATTGAAATTCTTAACCATGGGACCACGGCAAGCGGCGTGAATTTCTACCGTCCTGCGACAATGCTCAGGCTTGCTGCATGAAGCTTGAAATCAAGACTGATCTTCTTTTCACGACCATGAGCGCATACAAAAAAGCCCGATGCGAGCACCGGGCTTTTTACATTGTCTTTAGACAATCAGAACTTGACCTTGAGCGACGTGGAAATGGCGGTGACGATATCATTGCCGAAATCGTACTTCACGTCTTCACCGACCGAACTACCGCTTGTGAGCAGGCCAACGGCACCAGCGAGCCTCAGTTCAACATTTTCGGTCGGCGAGTAGGATACACCGGTTCCGAGCGTCCAAGTGTCGGTCTGATTGCCGTAGCCATGACTGGTGCCACGGTCCCAGGTCAGACTTGCCCTGCGCCGCTCCATTGATCGTTGAATTTGTGACCGACGCCACCCGAAACGGTCCAACCATCCCGATAGAGAAGAGTAAGGTTCGTTGGAAGGTTACGTGGATCGAGGGTGCTGTTCGGAGTAATCTGAATGACCTGCAATTGACTCCAGTCCGTCCACTTGACCGATCCGAAGACGAGCCAACCGGGTGCAATACCGCTCTGCACCTTAAGTTCAAGCGAATCCGGCATCGAGGCGAAGCTCGATACGCCGTATTTCGTACCATCCACGGTGACAGGCCTGCCGGTGACGGGATCTATAACAGGTGCGCCGGTAACGGGGTTACGAATAGGAAGCTTGACATTGCTGAGATCGACCGTTCCGCCCAGATTGTCGAGATCCACGGCGCTATTGTAGACGAGGCTCGCACGAAACGCATATTCCGGAATTTCATACGCTGCACCAGCGCGCCAGCCCCAGCCGCTACCATCCAGGTCGAGACGGCCAACGCCGTCAAACCCCGGAGCGAGAATAGGGGTGACAAGGCGCTCCTTGAAACCGCCGACTTCCTGGTAGAAGCCACCGCCGATGATGCGGAACTGCCCCTTACCAACATCCCACTTGTACGAGCAGGTCGCAGCGTAGTTGTCGCTCTCGATCTTTGTCTCAATATTGTCGTTGGCGCCCATCCAGTTCGCGCCAGGCTTTGTATGCGCACCCCAAGGCTGCGAATAGTCTGCCATGCAATCGACGCTGTCGCCGAAACCGGCCTTCACGCCGATCCGCGGCACCCAATAGCCTTCCGTATCGCCAACGCCGTTGGTTTGACCGGCGCCGCCACCATTCGAACCAATACCGTTTGACGGATCAACATCCACCACGTTATCGAGTTCGCGCTGCGGATTGACATAGGTGGCCGCGGCCTCGGCGGCATAGGTCGATGGATCAAACAGCAGGTCGATATTATAGCCGCCCCGCTCAAGACCGCCGGCACTTGCGGCCGGGCTGGTCAAAAGCACAGCAACCGCCGCCGTGATCGTCGCCTTGATTTTGGTGTGAACCATCCGTTTCTCCCCCTGAACACAGATCATTGGCCGACGCGAACGCCAACCTCTCGAAAAGAACTATCGACTGCGAAGGGCGAATGGCAAACACCTAGATTTCGCAACCGGTGACATCAGCTCACCAAAAATTTACGTAAGAAAACCTAAACTCGCACCAAATTGAGAAAAACTGGTAAATAATTTCATAATCAATTCACAAGATTGCCAAACATGGAATAATCTTCCATAAGTATCACCAACTGTCACTTCGACACAACAATGCCATTTTTTGGAAACCAGGCGTCACAGCAACGGAATAAGCGACATCAAAGGATGAGGTTGCCGCATTTTTCCCTGTCAAAAGCCCACGGCCGTAAAAAAGAGAATCAAACAAAACGGAAAAAGGCGGCCAAAGCCGCCTTTTGATCAATTTCTGTACAAGCACAAGTGACATGAGCGCCCCTAACGGCGCTGCACCCGGTAATATCAACCTCAACCGGCGTCAGCCACCCTCGCCAGCGCCACCCCCGAGAGACGCCTTCTGGCCATCGAGTTCGGCCAGACGTTCGCGCTCCGCATCGACGACGTCGGGACGGGCATTGGCAACGAATTTCTCGTTCGAAAGCTTGCCGAGGATACGTTCGCGCTCCTGCTCGACTTTACCGATTGACTTTTCCAGCCGCAGCTTTTCGGCTGCCAGATCAATCAGGCTGCCGAGCGGAAGGCAGACAGTCGCCTCGCCGATCACGATCTGCGCGCTCCCCTTCGGAGCCGCCGCCGCAAGGTCGATCGCATCGACGCGCGCCAACCGGCGAATAGCCGCGGCATGGCGCTCCAGGCGTTCCTTTGTCAGCATGCTGGCTTCGACCACGACCAGAGGCGCGATCGCAGCCGGCGGAACGTTCATTTCCGAACGGACCGAACGGATGCCTGACACCAGGTCGATCAACCAGTTGATCTCACCAGCGGCGGCATCATCGGCGTAGGAGGCAGCCGGCCAATCCGCATGGCAAAGCAGGCTGTCGCGTCTCGCCCTCGCCCGCAGTCTGCGCCCAGAGCTCTTCCGTCATGAACGGCATGAAGGGATGCAGCAGCTTGTAGGTTTCATCGAGAACATAGGCGACGCAGGCCTGCGATTCCCTTTTTCCGGCCTCATCGTCACCGCCGAACACCGGCTTCAACAGTTCGAGATACCAGTCGCAGAACTGATTCCAGACGAAACGGTAGAGACTGCCGGCGGCCTCGTTGAATCTGTAGCCTTCGATCGCCTCGGTCACGTCGCGGATCGTGCGGGAGAGTTCCGTCAGGATCCAGCGGTTAATGGTCAGCGAGCAGGTTTCTGGAACGAAATGTGGATCGTTGGCGACGCCGTTCATGCCGGCAAAACGCGTAGCGTTCCAAAGCTTGGTGCCGAAATTGCGGTAGCCGGCGATGCGGGCCGGGTCGAGTTTTACGTCGCGTCCCTGTGCCGCCATGATCGCCAGCGTGAACTGCAGCGAATCGGCGCCATATTCGTCGATCAGGTCGAGCGGATCGATGACGTTGCCCTTGGACTTCGACATCTTCGCGCCATTCTTGTCGCGAACCAGGGCATGAATATAGACCGTGTGGAAGGGCTCTACCGGATTGCCGGCATCATCCTTCATAAAGTGCAATCCCATCTGCATCATCCGAACAACCCAGAACGGAATGATGTCAAACCCGGTCACCAGAACGTTGGTCGGATAATACCTGGCCAATTCTGGGGTCTTGTCCGGCCAACCCAGCGTCGAGAACGGCCAAAGTGCGGAAGAGAACCATGTGTCGAGAACGTCTTCATCGCGTGTCAGAATCTCGCCCGGCTTAAAGTTCTCAAGCAAATCCTCGACATAGGCCTTCATCGGGCCTTCGTGGGAGAGATAATGCTGAATAGCCGCATGCAGCGCTTCTTCCTCGCTCTTCTCCACGAAAACCTGACCATCAGGACCATACCAGGCTGGAATCTGGTGTCCCCACCAAAGTTGGCGGGAAATGCACCATGGCTCGATGTTTTCCAGCCACTGGAAGTAGGTCTTTTCCCAGCTTTTGGAACAAATTGGGTGCGGCCCTGTCGAACAGAGGCAATGGCCGGCTTGGCAAGCGTCTTGTTGTCCACCCACCATTGCTCGGTCAAACGTGGCTCGATCGGCACGCCACCGCGATCGCCGTGCGGAACCGTGTGCTGGTGCGGCTCGACTTTGTCGAGCAGGCCACGCTCCTCAAGCATCGTGACGATCGCCTTGCGCGCGGCAAACCGCTCGACGCCGTCGAGTGCCGAGACCAGTGCCTCCAGCTCGCCGGTCGCCGGCAGGCCTTCGAGGAAGTCCTCGTTGCCGGCAAGTGTCAGATGGCCCTCGATGGTCAGAATGTTGACCTGGCGCAGATGACGGCGCTTGCCGACTTCGAAGTCGTTGAAATCATGCGCAGGCGTCATCTTGACAGCGCCGGTTCCGGCCGTGGGGTCCGGATATTCGTCGGCAACGATCGGAATGAGACGGCCGACCAGCGGCAGCACGACATGCTTGCCGACGATTGCCTTGTAGCGCTCGTCATCAGGGTGAACGGCAACGCCGGTATCGCCTAGCATGGTTTCCGGCCGGGTCGTCGCAACGACCAGATAGTCGCGTGTTTCCCATTCGGTCGCTTTGCCATCCTCGTTGAAAGCAATGGGGTGCTGATAGGTAACGCCGTCTTCCAGCGGATAGCGCAGATGCCAGAGATTACCTTTCACCTCGACCTGCTCGACTTCCATGTCGGAGATCGTGGTCAACAGCTTCGGGTCCCAGTTGACCAGCCGCTTGTCCTTGTAGATCAGGCCGTCCTTGTAGAGCGAGACGAAGACTTCGAGGACTGCCTTCGACAAGCCCTCATCCATGGTGAATCGCTCACGCGACCAGTCGCAAGAGGCGCCGAGACGCTTCAGCTGATTGAAGATCAACCCGCCGGATCTCGGCCTTCCATTCCCAGACCTTGTCGATGAACGCCTCACGGCCCATCTCGCGGCGATGCAACTGCTGTTCCATCAGCTTGCGCTCGACGACCATCTGCGTGGCGATACCGGCATGGTCCATGCCGGGCTGCCAGAGCACGTCCTTGCCGCGCATACGCTCGAAGCGGACCATGATGTCCTGTAGCGTGTTGTTCAGCGCGTGGCCCATATGCAGCGAGCCTGTCACGTTCGGGGGCGGAATGACCACGCAGAAGCTTTCGGCACCCGGTTTTGCCCCAGCACCTGCACGGAAGGCGTCCTCGTCATCCCAGATTTTGGCGATGCGCGGTTCGACAGCGGCGGAATCATAGGTTTTTTCAAGCATTCTGGAGCCAAACTTGCTGATTGATATCGGTGGTTTGTAAATCGGAACGGGGCATTGGTGTCAACAATAACAGCAAAAAAGCCGCCAGTGTGATTGCTGGCGGCTTTGAAAGAGAGAAATGCGTGGTCTAGCGCCTCGGACCACGCGCAACGCGCCTCGATTTCCTCGCGCACAAGCCGTTCAACCAGCGTCGGCAGATTGTCATCCAGCCATTCCTGCAGCATCGGCCGCAGCATATCCTCGGCGATTTCGTCAAAAGACCGCCGCGCACTGCTATCGACAGCCAAGGCCAGATCGCCAAAAGAGCGCGCGACCTGTTCGCCGACGGCAGGCAGAAACGAGCGCAGCAACGTCCTTTTCAGTCACGATGGACAGCGGCTGGCGCTGTGCAGGCGCCTGTTCGAGAGCAACGGCGACGGCTTCGACCGTTTCATTTCGCACTTCAGGAGCAACAATCGGCTGAACCACGGAAACCGATGCGGCTTCTTGCTTTGTTTCGGCTTGCGATGGGACCGACGGTGACGATGGCGCCATACGGGCAGTGATCATCGGATTGTCGGATTTGACGCGCGTGTCGGCGGACGAGGCTTCCGGTTCGCGCGACGGTGCCGAATGCCGCTCGGAGGCAGCGCGAACGCGGGCTGCCACATCGGCAAGTGACATCGGCGGCGATACGGCGGGTTTTGCGCTGACGTTCTCAAGTTCCTGCAATTGGGGTTCCCGGCTCTGGGGCCCCGAAGGCGTGAAATGCTTCTGTTCCTCGGCTTCGAATTCCTTTGCCAGAACCTCGTCGTCGATCGTCAGATGAATGTCTTCGCCGGCATCGTCATCGTCATAGCCGCGATAGGCTCCGTCCGACGCCGGTCCGAGATCATTGGCGGGAAAGCCGGGAATGCCTGGTTCGTTGCTTTCGATGATCTTTCGAATGGACGCAAGAATTTCGTCCATCGAAGGTTCACGCTACATTGGGCTGTGCCATCATTATCCCCGTTTCTGCGGTCGCGCTCGATCGGAAACATTGCCGCGCAATCATTGGCACGGACTGTATGCGAGTTCGGTGACGAACAAAACGCCGCATGAATCATCTAGTTGGAATCTTGCACAGATTTGTTGGCTGCGTCACCTGCCGGCTATCGGCGTCCAAAGCTGCCCGCACAGTATTGGCGGGTGGCACTCGACATAAGCGTGGCATCAGATGCAGGCGGTCAGCGACCGTCGACGGTCCGCAATCCGAACCATTTGTCCTTGACGGCTTCGTAGTGTTCCTCAGCCCGATATTCGGCCACCTGCAGGCCCTGGCTCTGGATCGTCAGGCGGCCCATTGCCGCCAGCAGTGAATAGCTGGCAACGACGGCGTTACGCTGCGATGTCACGAGACTCTCTTCGGCGACGAGCACGCTCTGCTGCGCGTCGAGCACGTCGAGCGTCGTGCGCTGACCAACCTTGCGCTCTTCGATGACACCCGCCAAGGCTTGGTTTGCTGCACTGACCTGGGACTTGTTGGCAACGGTTGTCGCAAGCGCCGCTTCAAGCTGCGCATGGGCCGTGATGATCGTCTGCTGAACTTCGGCACGGGCGGAATCAACCAGGATGCGCTGCTGCCCGAGACGTTCTTTGGCCTGACGGATCTGGCCGTATTCGGCGCCGCCCTGATAGAGCGGAACCTCGAGCCGCGCGGTTATAGTGGCCCTTGTGCTGTCGAGACCGTTTGCGGTGCGCTCTGATGCGTCGCCCGTACTGCGTGTCACGGCGCCTTGCACCACTACGCCAGGCAACATTGTTCCCTCGGCGGATTTGACCCTGTATCCTGCCGCATCGACATTATACTGCGCGGCGGCAATTGACGGGTGGTCACGCAAGCCTGCCGCAACGGCCTGATCCAGGCTCTTCGGTAGCGCCTTCGACGCCGGCGCTGGCTGCTTGATGCCCTTGGGAGCATCGCCGACGATCTGGACGTAGACTGCCTCGCTCTGTTTCAGCTGTGCCACGGCATTGACGAGGATAGCCTGGGCTCCCGCCAATTCCGCCTCGGCCTGACTGACGTCGGTGCGTGTCCCCTCGCCCACGTCCAACCGGGACTTGGCGGCGCTCAACTGCTCCTTGAGAAAGGCAAGGTTCTGCTTGCGGATCGACACGATGCGTTGATCGCGGGCGATGTTGGCATAGGACTGCGCCGCGGCCAGCAGAATGGAAATCTCATTGGCTTTGAGCGTCTCACGGCTTGAAAAAACGTTCGCCTCGGCGGCTCTGACATTGTTGAGTGTTTGAAATCCATCAAAAATCTGCTGGGTGATGGTGATGCTGGCTGCCCCGGTGTGGAAGTCCTCGACTGTGTCCTTCAGACCAAAGCGCCGCTCCATTTCCAACGAGGTCAAGGTACCCTGCACGTTCGCCGAAACCTGCGGGCGGTAACCGGACTTGGCGATAGGCACACCTTCGTCAGTGGCTCGAAGCCCGGCGCGCACGGCATTCAGCTCCGGGTTGTTCTCGTAGGCCTTTGCCATTGCGCCTGAAATGGTTTCAGCGGAAACGGCATGCGGCATAAGCCACAAGGCGGAAGAAAGGGCGGCCGCCACAGCCGTTTTACGAAAAATCGACACTGAATAAACTCCAAAACGAAAGCTGGCGGGACCAAATCTTACCAGTCCGAAAAAACGTGGACGCTCCGGTTTGCCGGAAAACCCGTGCGGGAACGCCTGCATCCTTCTTCGAAACGGGCATTTTAAGGCACGTGGATATCGTTCTGGCAAATCGCAGTATTGCCATTCAGGTGCCCACAGTCAGATGTTGCGTCCCCACCAATCAATAGAAGAGCATCAAAATACAAATTCACGCGCCAGACGGAAGCCCGGCAACGGCTTGACGGCCGTGTTGAACGCGAGGCGCTCCGATGTCCTGCCGTTTTCACGAAGGAAGAGCTGGGCTCGCGACGCATTGCCAAGGCCGACCACGGCAACGAGGCGGCCGCCATCATTCAACTGCGACAGAAGTGAATCCGGTATCGTCTCGACGGCGCCGTGAACGAAGATCACGTCATATGGTGCGCCTGCTACGTGTCCCTTTTCGAGATCGCCGGTGATTACCGAGATATTCGCGTGACCAAGGCGGCCCAAAGTTGCGGATGCTTCCGACGCAAGGGTAGCATCACTCTCAAGCGCCACGACGGAAGCTGCGAGTTCCGACAGGATTGCCGAGGCGTAGCCCGTGCCGCAGCCGATCTCGAGAACCTTGTCATCCTTGGAAAGGGCAGCCAGCTGAAGAAGCTTTGCCAGCGGTGACGGCTCCATCAGGTAACGCCGTGCGCCAGTAGCGTCTGCCGTCAGCTCGATATCGCTGTCGATATAGGCAAGCGGCTTCATTGCGGCAGGCACAAATTCTTCTCTCGGAACGGACAGAAATGCCGCGAGAACGGCGTGCGACGTCACATCCGTCGTACGGATTTGGTTGTCGACCATCTTGATGCGTGCTGCTTCGAAATTCATCTTGCCTGCCCTCGTGATCCGGATCGTCTTCCGGCGTTTGCGCGCTTTTGGCTTGCGCAGATAAAACAACCGGTGGCGCTTCAGCCAACCGGGCATGGCCAAGCTCATAAATCCGCGCATCTGCCGTTTCAAGCTATGGAATGCAGTTCTTGCAAAAAAGCAAGCTTCACAAAAGCCGGTCAACATATTCCGCCCTTCCCGTAGGCAAGAAATTTGGGCAGATCTCGCCTTACCGCATTTACATGAATCACCAGAACTGGAGATTGTGAAAGTGTCAGGATGTTTTAAGCAGCCACACTGTTCCGCGTCCCGGTTTCTCTTTCTATCGACAGGTTTGTTTCTTTCCGTCTCAAGCGTGAGCAGTGCGGCGGCAGCTGAAACGATTTTCGACGAACTCCGCTTCGGCGCCGGCGCCTCCATCAGCGCCAGCAATTCGCACGAATCCGGCATCTTTCCGTCCGCCACCATTTTCTTTGATCCGCTGTCGAGCGGCACGGCGACGACATGGCAGCAGACCATCCTGGAGCCAAGGATCTATCTTGGCGCTTCGGTCGGTACTGGCGACGGGGTGGATCAGATTTATGGCGGCTTCAGCTGGACCGCCGATATCACCAGCCGCTTGTTCGTCGAACTTGGACTTGGCGGGACCGTTCACAATGGCAAACTGGATGGCAACAACGGCAAGGGACCAGATCTGGGCTGCCGCCTGCTCTTTCATGAACAGGTCGCGCTCGGTTATCGCGTGACGGACAATTGGCAAATCCTGGCGACAGCCGACCATTCGTCGCACGCCAATCTCTGCGATGGGCCGAACGACGGCCTCAGCCATGCCGGCCTTGCCATCGGCTACAAGTTCTAACCTGACCGCCGGCCTCAGCCGGCCTGGCGCAGCTTCCAGGCCGACCAATCCGATTTTCGTATAGCCTGCCCTTTGGATGAGGTTCATGATCGTCATCAGCTCGCCGTAATCGACCGCCTTGTCGGCGCGCAGAAGGATGCGTGTCTCCATCTTGCCCTCGGTCATGCCGTTGAGTTCGGCGACGAAACCGTCGCGATCGATCTCATTGTTGCCAAGCGCCAGAGAGAGGTCCGCCTTGAGGGTCACGAAAACGGGCTTGTCATGCGCTTCACCGGGGCTGCTGCCGATTGCGGCAGATCGACCTTCATATCGACGGTGGCGAGCGGCGCCGCCACCATGAAGATGATCAAGAGAACGAGCATAACGTCGATGAAAGGTGTGACGTTGATCTCGCTGTTTTCCTCAAGATCGCCGCCGCCTTCGCTGATTTTGCTGGCCATGGTCTTATCCGATCCGCGCGATGCCGGCTTCCGAATGCACATGGCTTTCGGACTTGCGCGGCGCCAGACGGCGCGCCTGGCGGAAATCGAGATCGCGGCTGACGAGGCGTTCGACCGCAGCCGAGGCATCAGCAAGGATCAGGCGGTAGCCGCTGATCGAGCGGGCAAAATAGTTATAGATGACGACCGCAGGAATAGCTGCGACAAGGCCGATGGCTGTTGCCAGCAGTGCTTCGGCAATGCCCGGTGCGACGATCGCAAGATTGGTCGTCTGCGCCTTGCTGATGCCGATGAACGAATTCATGATGCCCCAGACCGTGCCGAACAGACCGACGAAAGGCGAGATCGAACCGATCGTCGCGAGAATACCGATGCCGCTGGCAATCCGCTTGCCGGCACCTGCCTCAATACGGGAGAGTTGCGATGCGACGCGCTCCTTGACCCCTTGCGTGGAGACGAGATCGAGCACGGCCTCCGATTTTGACAGTTCGTCGTTGGCGGCTGCGATCATCTGCGCTGCAGGTCCCTTTTCGCCGTCAGCATTTCGCGAACGTCCCGCAAGACCACGGCGTCCGACAAGGCCCGAACGCGCGCTTGGCGCTGCTCTTGGCGGCGGCAAGCTCGATAGACTTGGCAAACAGGATCGCCCAGGTCGCAACAGACGCAAGAGCCAATGCCGTCATGACGCCTTTGACGACCATGTCGGCGGCCATGAACATTCCGAGCGGCGAAAGATCGTGCGGCAAGACCGGATTGGGCGAAGTTGCCTGTGCGCCGCTCTGTGCGGCCTCGTTCGCCGGTACGACCTGATCCGCCACCGGCGCTGCCGACGTCGCTTCATTTGCCGGGGTGACCGGCAACGCCCCAGCTTCCAGGGCGACCTGAACCCGCTGCTGAGTTTCACTCGCAGCCGCAGCCGCAGCCGGGGTTTCCTGCGCGTAAAGCACTCCGGCATTCGAGAACGCCAGCAGCACGGCCGCCAGCATCATCCATTTCGGCATTGCACGGTTCGGCATGACCTATCCTTACATCGTCTCATCGCCCGCCAATCCCTGGGAGGACAAGACGGCGGGAACACGTAAACACATCATTTGACGGCCGGCGCCGAACGCGCCTGCGTCAATCGCGGCTTCATATGACATACTATGGCGGAAAGACAAGGATTTGTGGAGTGTTTTAATCAAGAATAAACAATCAGCGCGAATTCAAATTCTTGCAAGCAAGCCTGAAGCCTTTTAACAGGTCATTCATCCGCCTCACGCGTCGAACAGCCCGGTCCGCCAATCATAGGTCCTGTGTTTCGCCCAGGGACGTTGCAGTTGCTCCTGCGCAAAAACCACCCTCATCTCCGCACGGCCGACCGCTTTCTCCATTTTGCGGGAATCGAGGCCATAAATCTCGACTGCGCCGCTGCGGCGTAAACTCTGGCCGCTCAACAACAATGCGCTCGACCGGCAGGTGCCAAACCGCAGCATGACCGGTGTCACGACGATATCAGCCTCATCGCAGGCAACGCCGACAAACCGCGCATCCTCGACGGTGACGATACGCCAGCCTTGCCGCGCCGTTGCCGCACACCATTGCTTTGGGACACAGATAAAACGGCCGGGCACCGCCTCCGCCAAAAGCCTGCGGATGACAGCGCGCGCCGCATCCCTGTCGATCGGCGGCTTGATTTTGCGTATTCCAGCCGCGTCTCCTGCGCCCGACGTTGGGGCTGCGGCATCCTTGAGCATCAGATCCAGGCCGTTGCAGCGGCGCTTGATGATCCTGCAAGCGCAAGAGCGCTGCCATTGGGAAAATACGAAATCGGGCGGCTTGGTTCGATTGCTGGCAGCCTCCCCTCCTTGATCATCGCGACTAGGCGTCCGTCTTCCGCCACCACCATGTCCGGTCGCGCAACGGCACTTGTCCATGCCACCAGAAGTCCGGCGGCGATCACAGCGAGACCAGACGCAGCGAGCCATGTGCGAAACAGGCAGGCGAGAACTCCACCGGCGGCAATCAGCATGAAGGCATGGTCCGGTATGCGCCCTGTTGTTACCTCGCCATCCCATGAGGACACCATCCGTGCAATGGAGATCATCCAGTCAAGCCCATGCCCCATGATCAGCAATGGGTAACGATCGAGACCAAAGGGCATCAGCAGCATGGCAAGCAAGGCGAAGGGCATAACGAAAATGCTGATGATCGGCATCGCCAGCACATTGCCGATCAAACCGTAGGCGGCCAGCCTGTGGAAATGGCCTGCGGAATAGATCATCGTCGACATGCCGCCGATCAAGGAACTGAGCAGCAGACCGGCAAAAAAACCGCCGACGGCCTTCAGCGGCCCGGTCCTATGGCTGACTGGAAGAGCCTCTCGGCCCGGCCGCTCGCGCCAATGGGCATAGCCTGCGACCAGGGCCAAGGTCGCAGCAAACGACATCTGGAACCCCGGCCCAGTCACGGCGGATGGCGTAATGGCCAGGATGATCAACGCCGACAGCGCGACATTACGCAGGCTGATCGAGGGCCTGTCGAAAAACACCGCAACGAGCATGATGGAAATCATGATCCAGGATCGCACCGCCGAAACGGCGCCGCCGGAAATGAGGATATAGGCGAATACCATGATGAGGGCGCCGGCAGCGGCGAGCTTCTTGATCGGAAAACGGTGCGCCAGCCCAGGAACAAGGCTAAGCAGCGTGCGTGCACCGATCAGGAAAGTCCCTGCGGCCAGAACCATGTTCAGCCCGGAGATCGCCAGCACATGTGCAAGCCCTGCCTCCCGCAGCGCCTCGATCGTCGGCCGGCTGATGGCGCGCTCCTCGGCCGTCACCAACGCAGCTGCAATTGCCCCGGCATCGCCTCCGATTGTGCCGCGAATGCGCGCGCCAACGGCTTCACGCCAACGGGCGATTGCCTCTCCAATGCGCACGCGCCATGTTGTGATCACGTTCTTGCTGTCTTCATCGAGGCCTGAAATGGCCTGTGGTTTTCCGTAAAAATAGCCGACGGCGCCAATACCCTTGAAGTAACTGTCGAAGGCGAAATCGTTAAGACCGGGAAGAGCAGCCCCGGACGGCGGCGACAATCGCGCCCGTCCCTCTATTCCGCCGCCAATTTCGACAGGCATCTCCCGGCCGCGGGACAGAAGCGTGACCCTGGCCGGGGGGCGCCTTAATTGCGGCTCCGCAGTCTGCGCTGACTGCAACGGTGTATCGCCAATACCCACGGTCCGTTGTTTCCCGCGCCGTTACCGTGCCACGCACCAATGTCGTTACTGGCGTATCAGAGCAGCACGGTGTCCATGCGGGCCGCTTCCCAGGCAGCAAGCACCATGCCACCTGTGAATAAAGCAGACAAAAGCATGACAAGGCGCCAGGCACTTTCGGAATGCCGGAGGACGAATGCTGCCATGCCAAAAATGCAAAGCAGCAGTGCAAGTTTGAGAAGGCCGGGCGTTTGCGGCAGCGAAAACCAGATCAGCGAGCCCAAGCCGAGGAATACCGGAACGAACAGAAAGCCGTGACCGTAGGCTCGCTCTTGTGCCAATGCGCGCGTCAGGCCGGCGCGCCAGCGGACTGTCCATTGCGTCCTGCGCAGTGACTTCAGACCGGAGATAAGGGACGTGCGGGCACGTCTTTGCGGCAGATTTGCGGTTGTTTCAGGGATTTGCGATAATGCAGGAAAGGCATCGGGAAGCACGCCGCCAAACCGCGTGCGTGCCGCCAATCCTGGCTCTTGCCGCTCTGTCATGGATGCCGTTCCATCCCGTCCCGCCCACGCGAGCAGTCTGCAACCTGAAGAGATGAAATGCAACCAAGGAGATTGATGCACAAAAGATAGGCACACGTTTCGTGACGGGCGGCGCGTGGCCTATCCAAGCGCGAATATCTCGTTGGACATATGGGCCGAACATGCAATTATTGCGTTGCCATATGCCTATTTTTGCATCGCACAATTTGCCTTTGGTTCAACTTGGCAGCCGTGATTAAATCGGATAGCACATGGTCGGCGTTAATATCTGCGGCATAATTGTGTGCCAATTTGCTGCAAACGGAGGATCCCCATGACAGGAAAAAGCGCAGTCGTAACCGTGGACAACAAAACGGTGGAATTGCCGGTGCGATCGGGGGTCGATCGGTCCGGATGTGGTCGATATCGGCACCCTCTACAAGCAAACCGGCCAGTTCACCTACGATCCCGGCTTCACGTCGACCGCATCTTGCGAATCCAAGATCACCTATATCGATGGCGACCAGGGTATCCTCCTGCATCGTGGTTATCCGATCGAACAGCTCGCCGAACACGGCGACTTCCTGGAAGTCTGCTACCTGCTGCTTTACGGCGAACTGCCGACGGCAGCACAGAAAAAGGATTTCGACTATCGCGTCACGCATCACACGATGGTGCACGAGCAGATGTCGCGCTTCTTCACCGGCTTCCGCCGCGACGCCCACCCGATGGCCGTCATGTGCGGCTGCGTCGGCGCTCTTTCGGCCTTCTACCACGACTCGACCGACATCACCGATCCGCATCAGCGTATGGTTGCAAGCCTGCGTATGATCGCCAAGATGCCGACGCTCGCGGCCATGGCCTACAAGTATCATATCGGCCAGCCCTTCGTTTACCCGAAGAACGATCTCGACTACGCGTCGAACTTCCTGCGCATGTGCTTTGCCGTTCCGTGCGAGGAATACACGGTCAATCCAGTGCTGTCGCGCGCCATGGACCGCATCTTCATCCTGCATGCCGATCACGAGCAGAACGCCTCGACATCGACCGTTCGCCTCGCCGGCTCGTCGGGCGCCAATCCGTTCGCCTGTATCGCTGCCGGCATTGCCTGCCTCTGGGGTCCGGCCCATGGCGGTGCCAACGAAGCCGCGCTCAATATGCTGGCTGAAATCGGCTCCGTCGATCGTATTCCGGAATTCGTTGCGCGCCAAGGACAAGAACGATCCGTTCCGCCTGATGGGCTTCGGTCACCGCGTCTACAAGAACTACGACCCGCGCGCCAAGATCATGCAGAAGACGACGCATGAAGTGCTGGCGGAACTCGGCCACAAGGACGATCCGCTACTGAAGTAGCAATGGAGCTGGAGCGCATCGCGCTGACGGACAGCTACTTTATCGAGAAGAAGCTCTATCCGAACATCGACTTCTACTCCGGCATCACGCTGAAGGCGCTCGGCTTCCCCACGACCATGTTCACGGTGCTGTTCGCACTGGCCCGTACGGTCGGCTGGATTGCCCAGTGGAACGAAATGATCGAGGATCCGGAACAGCGCATCGGCCGTCCGCGCCAGCTTTACATCGGCGAACCGGAACGCGATTACGTCCCTGTTTCCAAGCGCTAAGCTCAGGAAATACCAATTGGAAAAGCCCGGTCAGAAATGGCCGGGCTTTTTTGCATTGAGAACATCCATGACGACGCGGGCGGCTGTCTCGCCTGGCGGCTTCTCCGTCGCCATGCGTTGCCAGACGGTGCTGTATCCGGCGAGCATGGCGTCGCGCTCCGGTGTGTTGCCGGTCAGGCGTTCCATCCAGCGCGAAAGAGCGCCAGCGCGAATGGCTTCGTTCAGATATTCCGGCACGATGGCGTAGTCGGCCACCAGATTGGGGATGGCGGCTGTCCGGATCTTGATGCGCTTGTGCATCAGGCGAATGATCCAGTCAGCCTTGTAGATCGAAACGACGGGAATTCCGGCCAGCGCAAGTTCGAGGATCACTGTGCCAGACGCTGCAACCGCAGCGTCTGCCTCGGCAAAAGCCTTCCATTTGGCGACGGCTCCAACCGTGATTTCCGGCTGGGCGGGCCAGGACGCCGTGATCTGCCGCACGAGATTTTCCTGCTTTGGCACAGTTGGTAGCAGGAATCGCATTTTTGGATGGCGCGCCCGCAACTCTTCCGCGGTCTCGCCAAATGCGGGCAGAAGCCTGCTGATTTCACTGCCGCGCGACCCCGGCAGCAACAGGCAGGTGGCGGTGTCCGTGTCTCCATGGCCCTTCTCCATCTGGCGCGCCCGCACGGAAGGACGTTGGCATCGCTTGCCAACCGATGCCCGACATAGGTCGTTGGCGGACCGCCAAGGTGCTGCATGACCTCCGGCTCAAAAGGAAGAACGGCAAGAACATGGTCGACATAAGGGCGCATGTTGACGGCGCGCTCCGGCTTCCATGCCCAAACGCTCGGGCAGACATAATTGACGATCGGCGGATCCGGCAGGGATTTGCAGAACGATCCACGCGACGCGGTGGGTGAAATCCGGGCTGTCGATGATGATGAGAATGTCGGGCTTGGCCGCAACGATCGCGTTGGCCGTCTGCTGGATGCGCAGGATCAGTTTTGGCAACCTGGCCAGAACCTGCGAGATCCCCATGATCGAAAGCTCGGAATAGTCGAACAGGGATTTCAGCCCTTCGGCCTCCAGCCCCTCGCCGCCGACACCAACAATAGAGAAATTGCCGGCGACCAGCGGACGCAGCGACTTGACGAGATCGGCTCCAAGCAGGTCACCGGAAACCTCCCCGGCGATGACAGCGAGCTTGAGACCGTTCACGCTCATTGCCCGCCTCGCAAAAGGGCGCGATCAACTCCAGTGACGAAGAGGCCAACCTCGTTGGCCAGCGCGATCATCTCTTCCCGATCGAGGACCAGCGCACGGCCTGCTTCAACTGCGATACCGGCAAGTCCGGCTGCCTGCGCGCCCTTGATCGTCGATGGCCCGATGGAAGGCAAATCGGCGCGCAAATCCTGCTGCGGCTTGCAGAGCTTGACGAGCACGCCCCGGCGACGGCTGGAAATGCGTCCATCGGCCTTCAGCCGCGCCACACGGTCAAGCATCGCATCTGTGCCCTCCGGCCCCTCAAGGGCCACGACGCGCCCGCCGACCGCAACGGCGCCCTGCCCGACATCCAGATGGCCAAGCGCGATGGCAGCGGCTTCTGCCGCTTCGATATCCGCCTGATCTTCCGCTCCCGGCGTACGGCTGCCCAGGGTGCCGATTTCGGCCAGAAGTTCCGGAACAATGTCCTGCACGCCGATCACCCGCGCGCCGTTGGTCTCAATAAGCTCGATCGCCATTTTCAGAACGGCATCGTCGCCACCGGACAAAAGCGTGCGCAGAACGCTCGGTACCTTCACCAGGCTCTTCAGCGTCGGCTTGATGTCGCGCCAGTCCGGACGGCGGCGCACGGCACCCGACATGACCACACGGCCAATGCCCGCTTCATGAAACACGCTGCTGATCGCCTTGAAATTGCCGATCCCGAGTGTCGTATGATCAAAGGGCGACCAGTCTCGATCCGACTCGTTGGCAAGCGCGATGATGAATGGGTTTTCGCCGTGTGTCCGCGCAGCTTCCACGACATGCAACGGTAGCAAGCCGCTGCCAGCGATGATCGCCAGCCGGTTTTTGATCTCTGGCCGGCTGCGCACGCTCATCTGCCTCAGCCCTTGCTGCCCCGTGTCGGGGACGACAGCGCGCGATCGCTTTCCGCCGCGATGAAATCGAGAATCTCAAGCGCTGGCGGGCAATCGACATAGTCGGCACGGATTGCAGCGGCATTGGCACGGATCGATTCCGGGCCTTCGAAAATCTGCTTGTAGGCGCGGCGCACGGCATGGATGACAGGCTTCTCGATGCCGGACCGGCTCATGCCGACAACGTTCAGACCGCCGAGCAGACCAGGATTGCCATTGAGCATTCCGTAGGGAATGACGTCATAGGCAACAGCGGAGAGCCCGCCGACGAACGCATGGCGCCCGATGCGCGTAAACTGGTGAACTGCGGAGCCACCGCCGAGAATAGCGCGGTCACCGACGGTGACATGTCCTGCCAGCATGACATTGTTGGACAGAATGATGTTGTTGCCGAGCACGCAATCGTGGGCAACATGGGAATAGGCAAGGAACAGATTGTTGTCGCCAACGATCGTCGCGCCGCCATGCTCGACGGTGCCGGTGTTCATCGTCACGCCTTCGCGGATGGTGCAGTTTTCACCGATCACCAACGTCGTATCGACGGCGCTGTGATGCACGCTCTGTGAATCGCCACCGATCACGGCTGAGGGGAACATCTTCGAACCCTTGCCGACCGTCGTGCGTCCAAGCACGACCACATGACTGATCAGTTCGACATTGTCTGCGAGCGTCACTTTCGGACCAACGTGACAGAACGGTCCGATAACGACGTTGTCGCCGATCACCGCTCCGTCTTCGATAACCGAGAGCGGATGGATCTTCGCAGTGGAGGCAATCATGTTCAGGCGTCTTCCTTGCTGATAATCATCGCGCCGATATCAGCTTCCACGACAAGTTGCCCGTCAACTTTTGCATCACAATGAAATTTCCAGATATTGCCGCGCTGTTTTTGCTTGAGGACATGGAACTCGACCCTGTCGCCCGGAACGACCGGCTTTCGGAAGCGGGCGTTGTCGATGGTCATGAAATAGACGAGGTTGCTGCCGTCGCCGGTCTTGCGAGCACAGATCGCGCCGGCCGTCTGGGCCATGCCTTCGACCAGCAGAACGCCAGGCATGATCGGCTGCTCAGGAAAATGTCCGGTAAAATGCGGCTCGTTGGCCGTAACGTTCTTGATGCCGATCGCCGAATTGTCGCCGTCGATCTCGATGATCCGATCGATCAGCAGGAACGGATAGCGATGGGGAAGAAGCTTCAAGATTTCCCGAATATCGGCCGTACCGAGAACGGTTTTTCCTGCTTCACTCATCATTGCCTCCCGATTTCTTCTGCCTGTTATGTGCCCGCACTGCTATTTCCACGATATCACGCAGGAAGTCACGCATGGGACGGGCCGGTATCGCCGTAACGTTCACCAGCGGGAATATCCGAGGCGACGCCGCTCATGGCAGCGATCTGTACGCGGTCGCCGATCTTGATATGACCGTTTACAGCCGCGGCTCCGCCGATCATGACACCATCGCCAATAACGGTGCTGCCGGCGATACCGACCTGGCTGACAATGCCGCAATGCCGGCCGATGCGGACATTGTGGCCGATCTGAACCTGATTATCGATCTTCGTGCCTTCACCGATGACCGTATCATCCATCGTGCCACGGTCGATGGTCGTGTTGGCGCCGATCTCGACATTGTCCTGGATGATGACGCGGCCGATCTGGACGATCTTGATCATCCCGCCCTTGGGGCCTGGTGCGTAACCGAAGCCGTCCTGCCCGATGCGTGCGCCCGGATGGATGATGACATTATTACCGACCAGCGCGCACAGGATGCTGGCACCGGCCGCAATCGTGCAGTCCCGGCCGATGCGCACGCCCGGACCGATCATTGCACCCGCACCGATACGCGTTCCATCTCCGATCTCTGCACCTGCACCAATCACCGCCAGCGGTTCGACTTCGACATTGGTTTCCAGCCGTGCTTGTGGATCGATAACGGCTGCGGGCGAGATGCCGGCTTGCGAGAGATTGCGCGAGGGCCGCATCGCAATCTCGTGCAGATAGGTCCCCGCCAAGGCGAAGGCCGTATGGGCACGCGCTGTCAAAAGAACGGGAATATGAGCGGGAATGAGAGGCGCAAGGGCCTTGTCACAGACGATCGCGGTCGCCTGACAGGTTTCCAGTTCATCGTGGCTTTTGCGGGACAACATATAACATATGTCGCCCTCTTTCGCCCGATAGACCAGGGCGACCGACCGGACAAGCCGGTCGGCGGCTGATTTGTCTTCGAGCGACGCACCGATCTGATCCGCCAAATCGCTCAGGCGGATCCCATCATGTGGCGGGAAGAACCAGTTATTTTCCATGGCCAACGCTCCAGAACAGTTTTGGCAGGCAGTTCTGGACTGCAAGGATCAGAAGGACGACGAAATACCGAACTTGAGGTTCTGAACCTCGTCGTAGTCTTCCTTGGCAATCGGAAACGCATAGTCGACGCGTAGTGGACCAAAAGGCGATGCCCAGATCAGACCGAGACCGACGGATGCACGCAGAGCACTTCCTGTTCCACCTTTAGTGGTGTCTGTGGTACCCTTGTAGGTCAAGTCGACCTCATTGCCGTACAGCGTTCCGGCATCGGCAAAGATAGCGCCACGGAAGCCAGCATCCCGGGAAACAAATGGTAGAGGGAAGGTTGCTTCGGCAGACGCTGTGAAATACGTCGTTCCACCGAGAGCGTCGCCGTTCTGCATGCGCGGGCCTATGCCATTGCGCTCAAACCCGCGAATGTCGTTCTGACCCAGTTGGAACTGATCGAAGACTTCCATCTGGCCGCCTGTATTGAACACATGGCCCGCTCCCCCGGAAAGCGATGCGATAATGTCGGCATCGTCATTCACGGTGTAGTACCATTTCGCTTTCGCCGTCAGTTTGTAGAAATCAGACGTACCGCCAAGACCAGCATATTCTTGTGTCGCCGAAGCCAGAATACCCTCATGCGGCAAAGTCGAATCGTCAAGCGAATTGTAGCTCAGCGTCTGCGAAATTGACGAACGCGTCCACGGCGACCCCTCGACTACACGATCGTAGGGCGTCGACAATTGAAAGCTGACCGTGGTAATCCATCTGCGTCAAATTGTAACGGAATGTCGTCGATACACGCTCGGTGATCGGCGCTGTTACACGCAGGCTGAAGCCCTTGTCCTCGTAGCTATAGTTGTCGTCGTCATAGTCGTTCTCGTTCTGGAAGATATCGAAACCGGCAGCGAGACGATAACCAAGGAAATAGGGCTCGGTGAACGAAACGTTGTAGGTACGGCTATCCTCGCCACGACCTGCGGCAAGACGGATGTACTGACCACGGCCGAGGAAGTTCTTTTCCTCGATCGACGCTTCCAGCAGGAAGCCGCCGCCGCTACCGGCCGAATAGCCGGCACCAATACCAGAACGAACCGGTCGACTGATCCTGCACATCGACGATCACGACGACGCGATCGGAAGCACTACCAGGCTGGGTCGAGATATTGACGGCGGAGAAGTAACCAAGGGCGTCCAGGCGGCGCTTGGCCGTCGTGATCATTTCCTGGTTGAACGCATCACCTTCGCTCATGTCGAATTCGCGACGGATGACATAGTCACGCGTGCGCGTGTTGCCACGGATTTCGATGCGCTCGATATAGGCGCGCTCACCCTGATCGACGAGATAATCGACAGCGATCGTGCGGTTGCCAAAATCGTGGTTGCCGCGCGGCGTCACGCGAGCGAACGGATAGCCCTGCGACGCGACACGCTTGGAAATCGTGGAAATGCTGTCCTGAACGTCTTTTGCCTTGTAGATCGAACCTTCGGAGGTCTGCACGAGACCCTTCAATTCCTCGGCATTCACGCCTTCCACGGTCGATTCTGACATTGACCGTTCCGAAGTCGTAGCGCTCACCTTCTTCGACGGTGATCGTTACCGTGTATTCGTTGGTGGCTTCATCCAGCACCGCATCCGAGGACACGACGCGGAAGTCGGCATAACCGCGGTTGTAGTAGAACTGGCGCAGCAGCTCTTCATCGGCGCGCAGCTTGTCGGCGTTATAAACGTCCTTGCGGTTCAGGAAGGAGAAGATCCCTGATTCCTTCGTCGAGATCACAGCCTCGAGACGACCATTGCTATAGGCATTATTGCCAACAAAATTGATCTTGGTAATCTTCGTACGGTCGCCTTCATTGATGACGAAAGCCAGATTGACGCGACCTTCCGCGATCGGAACGACCTGCGTGGTCACAGTCACATCTTCGCGACCGATAGCGGAATAGGCATCCTTGATTGACTGAATATCAGATTTGGCAGTCGCCTCACTGTAAGGGCCGAGCGAACGGGTCGCACGACAGCCTGCAGCTTGTCGTCCTTGATCTTGCGGTTGCCGTTGAAAACGACCTGGTTGACGAGCTGATTCTCGCTCACGGTGACGACCAGCGTGCCACCGGAGACATTGATGCTGACATCAGAGAAGTAGCCCGTGGAATAAAGACGCTTTACGGAAGAATCGATATCGCCATTGCTGAAGCTTTTGCCAGGAACGATCGTGATGTTTGCACGGACCGTCTCGGGGCTGACGCGAGTAGCACCACGCACTTCGACACGGTTAATCGTTGCAGCTTCAGCGACGGTTGCACTTGCAAGCGTTACAATGCCAGACCCTGTTGCGACCATGCTAGCAGACAGCGCAACCGCCGACACCGCGTTCAAAAATCTTGAACCAGCTTTCATAAATCTTACCTTCTTCCCAATGCCCTGCAGCGAACTCTGTACTGACTCGGTCACGGCTGCCGTTTTAACCGCTTTTCATATACAAGCAAGCCAGCTCGTTAATTTCTGTTTACTTCAATTGAAACCGTGTCCTAACGGCCACTACAGAATTGCTTTATCGTAAACAATTCCTTTCGATCAACCCGTTGAATTTTCAACAAAGACGACCGCCCCTTCTGCACCTGCACTATCGCCACTGGCATCAAATATCTAGCCTAAAAGCGAACTTATGTCGTTCCATGTGGCAAATACCATCAGCATCAGAACCATGGCAAAACCGATACGGAACGCAACGTCCTGCGTGCGTGGTCCTACCGGCTTTCCACGAACAGCCTCCACCGCATAAAACATCAGATGCCCCCCATCAAGTACGGGAACCGGCATTAGATTGAGAAGTCCAATGGAAACTGACAGAACCGCTGCAAGTTGCAGGACGGCGGCAACGCCGAGCGTCGCCATCTGGCCGGATGCCTGCGCAACACGAATCGGACCGCCCAACTGATCGGCCTTCATCCGGCCGGTCACCAGGTTTGCCAGATAATTGAATGTACCGGTCACGATATGCCAGCTTTCGACGGCACCCTGCCCCACGGCTTCGATCGGACCAAAGGTCTCCAGCCGGAAATTGCCGGTTTCCTGGTTCGTCAGAATACCGATGATGCCGAGTTCCATCTTGTTGCCGAATTGGTCGGTGATTTCGGTGCGTTGGGGCACCATCGGCAGGTCCAGCAATTCACCCTTGCGCTTGATCTGGATGGTGATCGGCGTTTCCGGACGGATACTGACGTAACGGCGCACGTCGTCAAAGGTGGAGACATGCGTGCCGTCGATCGACACGAGCAGGTCGCCCGGCAAAACCCCCGCCTTGGCCGCGGCACTGTTTTCCTTGACCTCTGCGACGACCGGATCGGCGATCGGCTTGCCATAGATAGAAAAAAGCACGGCGAAGATCGCAATCGCGAGGATGAAATTGGCAATCGGTCCGGCAGCGACGGTGGCAGCGCGTTTCCACAGCTTGGCACCCAGAAAGGTACGATCCCGGTCCTCGGCGGAATATTGCTCAAGGCGACTGTAATCGGGAACACTCGCAGCATCCTCGTCGCCGAAGAATTTGACGTACCCTCCAAGTGGAACGGCGCAGACCTTCCACGCGTCCCGTGTTTGTCGGTATAGCCGAGCAATTCCGGACCGAAGCCGACGGAAAAGGCGAGAATGCGGATACCGGACCAGCGGCCAACCAGGTAGTGGCCCATCTCATGCACGAAGACGATCAGCGTCAGAACTGCCAAAAACGGCACGATATAGCCGAGAATGAAGTGAAGCATATCGGCCAGGTAAGCCATGTGGTTCCTCGGATCAGGTATGCGGCGCCCTTTACGGCGCCAGCAGGATTGCCCCCAAGGGCACATTCTGTCCGCCGGTGTAAACGACTTGCACCAAAGCAATCAGAAGCGCGGCAAAACAGGCAAAAACAAGTCCATCGACCCGGTCCATGACGCCGCCATGCCCCGGAATAAGCTTGCTCGAATCCTTCACGCCAAACCGGCGCTTGATATAGGATTCTGAACAGGTCGCCGATTTGGCTGGATACGGAGAGCGCCAGTGCCAGTAGCGGAATGCGCGCATCGTTCAGCGGAAAATAGCTCATGAAAACCGCTACACCCAAGTGATCACCCCACAAACCGTGCCGCCGATCGCACCGGACCAGGTTTTTCCGGGAGAGATGCGCGGCGCCAGCTTCGGACCGCCGATCGCCCTTCCGGTGAAATAGGCAAGGATGTCGGTCGCCCAGACCACGGCGAAGATGAAGATCATGGCGATCAGGCCGATATCGCCGTCGCCACGAATGGCCGAGAGCGAAATGCCCGTCAGGCCGGCATAGACGATACCGCCGGGCAGCCACCAGCTGCCACCTCGCAAGAACACCCAGAGGGCCACGATTGCCTGCAAACCCAGCCAGAACGAGCAGGGTGACATGGGCGCCGTCAAACAGGATGAGAGCGGCGATTACCGCCTGTGCCAGCCAGCCGAAAGCGTTGCCCTGGAAATCGCGCTCGGCAAGCCGGGTGATCGTCGACCATTCGTAATAGACGAGCACGGCAATCGCCACAGACAGAAGCTCGAACACGGTTCCGCCGGCCCAGGTCGCACCCAGGGTAACTGCAGCCAGTACGATGCCGGAAATAATGCGCAGTCGCAGTTCGCTCTGCATCAGGAACCAACCGCAAGCGTCGGCTGCGACAGACCACCGGATCGGCGTTCCCGCCCGGCATAGATTTTCAGAGCATTGAGGAAGACTTCGCGGTTGAAGTCCGGCCATAGCTCGGGGACAAATAACAATTCGGAATAGGCGGCCTGCCAGAGCAAGAAGTTCGACAACCGCTCTTCGCCGCTGGTGCGCAGAACAAGATCGGGGTCGGGAATGCCTGCCGTATCGAGCTTGCTGGCAATGCGCTCCGGCGTGATCTGGTCGACCGTCAACCGCCCTTGAGCGACATCGACCGCCAGCGCTTGCATGGCGCGGGTCATTTCATCGTGGGAACCATAGTTGAATGCAATAACCAGCGTAATACCCGTGTTGTTGCGCGTCGTATCCTCCGCCTCCAGAAGCAGAGGCAGAATATCGCCGCGGAGATTGTTCTTGTCGCCGATCACCCGGATGCGAACGTTCTGGCGGTGCAAATCCGCCAGGTCACGCCGGATGAAGGCTTTGAGCAGTCCCATCAAATCGGAGACCTCGGCCTCAGGCCTGCTCCAGTTCTCCGAAGAGAAGGCAAAGAGCGTCAGGTAACGGATGCCGACCTCGCCGGCAGTGCGGACCGCCTCGCGCACCGCTTCCACACCCTTGCGATGTCCCATGGTCCGCGGAAGTCCGCGCTGAATTGGCCCAACGGCCGTTTCCATCCATGATGATGGCAACATGCGTGGGAACATTTCTAGGCAATGGGTTTGACATCGATGGTCCGAAAAACTGAGACTCGGAAAAGGCAGACTAGACCTGCATGATTTCCTTTTCCTTGTCGGCGAGCAAGCGGTCGATGTCGGAAATCATCTCATCAGTCATCTTCTGAACCTTTTCCGACTGGCTGCGGCTCACGTCCTGGCCGATGTCGCCGTCTTTTTCGGCTTTTTCAGGCTGTCCATGCCGTCGTGACGCACGTTGCGCACGGCGATCTTCGCCTTTTCGCTGTAGTCATGCGCGACCTTTACCAGCGACTTGCGGCGTTCCTCGTTCAATTCCGGCAGTGGAATGCGCAGATTCTGCCCGTCAACGATCGGATTGAGGCCCAAATTCGATCTGCGGATGGCGCGATCAACTGCGTTGACCATGGATTTGTCCCAGATCGTAACGCCCAGCATGCGTGACTCGGGAACGGTGATATTGGCAACCTGGTTCAGCGGCACGCGCGACCCATAGGCCTCGACCATGACCGGATCGAGCACGTTGGCCGATGCGCGGCCGGTGCGCAGCGATGCGATATCGCTTTTGAATGCGTTGATGGCGCCATCCATTCGGCGCTTCAGGTCGTTCAGGTCAATACCTTCACTCATGGATCAAACTCCCGTTTTATCGAAGCGGCAAGCCGCCCTTGGACTGTTCAATTGTCTGTTACGATGGTCGCCCGACCGCCGCCGGTCAAGATTTCCACGAACCCGCCCTTCTCGTGGATCGAAAAGACGATGATCGGGATGCTGTTTTCACGTGCCAGCGCCACGGCAGCAACGTCCATCACGGCCAGACCCTTTTGCAACACTTCGCTGTGGGTCAGGTGGTCGAACCGGGTCGCCGTCGGGTCCTTCTTCGGATCGGCGGTATAGATGCCGTCGACCTGCGTGCCCTTGAAGATCGCTTCCGCGCCCATCTCGGCGGCGCGCAAGGCGGCTGCCGAATCGGTGGTGAAGAACGGATTGCCGGTACCGCCGGCAAAGATCACCACACGGCCGAGGGACAGATGGAAGAGCGTGGCGCGCTGCGAGAAACTCTCGCAGATTTCCGGCATGGCGATGGCAGAGAGCACGACGGTATCCACATCGAGCTTGCGCAGCGAGGTCGCCAGCGCCAAAGCGTTGATGATGGTCGCCAGCATGCCCATGTGGTCGCCGGTGACCCGGTCGCCACCCTTCGACGCTACGGCAACGCCGCGAAAAATGTTTCCACCTGCCGACGACGACGCCGACTTCAACGCCCATGGCGCGCTTCGGCGATGTCCGAGGCAATCCGGTCGGCGACCACGACATCGATCCCGAACCCCTGATTGCCCATGAGTGCTTCGCCAGAAGCTTTCAGCAGCACACGTTTGTAGAGAGGTTCGGCCGACATCGTCACTCCTGTCCAAGAAGGCACACATGCGAGATGGTGCATAAAACTGATCTGTTCATCCCGGCGCGGCCGATATCACCCCGGATGATCTCCGAAGGAGTCTGCGCCAATGTGATGATGATGCCGGATACACGAAGGGCACCGCGTTGTCACGCGATGCCCTTTTGTTTTCCCAATCAGGATGAAGAAATCAACCCTTGGCGACAGCTGCAACTTCAGCTGCGAAGTCGGTTTCTTCCTTTTCGACGCCTTCGCCGAGAAGAAGGCGGGCCATGCCGACAACTTCGATCGGGGCGCCAACAGTCTTTTCAGCTTCCTTGACAGCAGCTTCGACAGTCAGGTCTGGGTTCATGACGAAAGCCTGCGACAGAAGGGCGACTTCTTCGAAAAACTTGCGCATGCGGCCATCAACCATCTTTTCGATGATCGCTTCCGGCTTGCCGGATCTGCGGGCCTGCTCGATGAAGATGTTGCGCTCGCGCTCGGCGACGGCCGCGTCAACTTCCGTCGAACGGATGGCCAGCGGGTTGGTCGCTGCAATGTGCATGGCAACCTGGCGGCCGATGGCGTTCAGGGCATCCTTGTCGCCGGTCGACTTCAGCGCGACGAGAACGCCGAGCTTGCCGAGGCCGTCAGCAACGGAATTGTGGATGTAGGTAGCAACAACGCCGTCTTCGACCGACAGCAGAGCCGAACGGCGCAGAGCCATGTTCTCGCCGATGGTTGCGATCGCGTCGGTGATGCTTTCAGCAACCGACTTGCCGGTTGCCGGATAGGTCGTTGCGCTGATGGCTTCGACGGAACCGTCGGTACCAACGGCAACGGCTGCGACGCCACGAACGAGGTCCTGGAAGGCGTCGTTACGGGCAACGAAGTCGGTTTCCGAGTTCAGCTCGATAACAACAGCCTTGGCGCCGTTGCTGGCGATGCCGACGAGACCTTCAGCTGCTGCACGGCCCGACTTCTTGTCGGCCTTGGCAATGCCCTTGGCGCGCAGCCAGTCGATCGCGGCTTCCATGTCGCCATTGGTTTCGCTGAGTGCCTTCTTGCAATCCATCATGCCTGCGCCGGTCTTTTCGCGCAGTTCCTTCACCATTGCTGCAGTAATAGTGCTCATCTTTTTTGCCTCTTCGTTTTGTTCGGCTGGTGCGCAGCCAGAAAGCCGGCGCGATACCAGGAGGATGTGGCAGGGCATGACCCCTGAATGTGACGCCGTGATGAAGGTTCCATCCCGGCGATTGGCATCGTGGCGACCAGCGCGTTGGGCTGATCCGATGCAAAAGAACAAGGCCGTTCACTTTTTCAGTCGTAAACGGCCTTATCCTGATCGTGTCTAAAGGAACGGCGGGGTTAACCGCCGCCCTGCCTTATCAGGCTTCAGCGGCTTCTTCGAGAGCCGGCTCAAGCGGCAGATCGGAGGAAGCGCCGAGATCGCGGCCCGACGAGCTCTGTTGACGGGCAATGCCGTCGAGCGCTGCACGGGAGATCAGATCGCAGTAAAGCGAGATCGCACGCGAGGCGTCGTCGTTGCCGGGGATCGGGAAGTCGATACGGTCCGGATCGCAGTTCGAGATCGATGATCGCAACAACCGGGATGCCGAGACGCTTTGCTTCGTCGATGGCAATCGATTCCTTGTTGGTGTCGATAATGAACATCAGGTCCGGAACGCCGCCCATGTCACGGATACCACCGAGAGCGCGGTTCAGCTTTTCGCGTTCGCGCTCGAGGTTGAGGCGTTCCTTCTTGGTGAAGCCGGATGCTTCCGAGTTCAGGATTTCGTCGAGCTTGCGCAGGCGCTGGATCGAGTTCGAAATCGTCTTCCAGTTGGTCATCATGCCGCCGAGCCAGCGAGCATTGACGTAGTACTGGGCCGAACGCTTGGCAGCGTCAGCGATGATTTCGGATGCCTGGCGCTTGGTGCCGACGAACAGAACGCGGCCGCCCTTGGCAACCGTGTCGCTGACAACCTGCAGCGCGCGACAGCAACGGAACGGTCTGTGCGAGGTCGATGATGTGAACGTTCGAACGATCGCCGAAGATGTACGGCTTCATTTTCGGGTTCCAGCGATGAGTCTGGTGACCGAAGTGAACGCCAGCTTCCAGAAGCTGACGCATGCTAAAATCAGGCAATGCCATGCCTTTTCTCCTTTTCCGGTTGAACCTCCGCAAGGCAAACAGCACTTTCTTCGAAAGCGCCACCGGGTGGAACTGCCCGGATTTCTCCCGGACGGTCCCAAACCTTACGTGTGGAATGCGGTGCCCATACCCCCTGTCGCTCGATAAATCAAGGGCAAAGGCAGACTAAATACAGTCGGCGGGCTTTGAACGGCTATTTGCACTCTTCCTGTTTGAACACTTCAAGGTCGGCAAGCTTGCCGGCAAGGACGAAATCGCCGTAGTCCATCGTCAGGTCGTGGGTGATGCCGTTTTCATAGAGTTTGAACTCCATGCGGTAGATCGGCAAAGCGTCACCGGTGGCATTGTCGTTGAAATAGGAGATGGTCACCGGCCAGTAGGGTTTTGCCGCCATCGCGCCCGCCTTGTCGGCGTCGGCATCGCCGGCAACAGCGTTCTGCGGCTTGCCGATCATGGTGGTGGTGATCAGCGTCTTGTCGCCCGCATCGGAGCCATCGAAGATGCGCGATTCAAACAGCTTCTCGCCCTTCTTTGCCCGGTCGATGACATCCAGCATGTGTTCAGTCGGAAACAGGCCTTGCGCGAGATCGACCTTGCGCTTGTCTGGCGAAGTCAGATCGACCGTCAGCCCCTGCTTGGCTTCATGGGCTGAGCCACGCACTTCCTTGTCGAGCTTCTCGTCGGTGAAGGAACGGGTCAAAAAACGGAAATTTCCGTTCTTCAAATCCTCGTAGGTCGTCGTCTGCTGGTCGGTCAGCTTGACCTCCTCACCGGTATCGACCTTGGTGACGAAACGGGAAACTGACGGTATATCCCTCGCAGGCGGACCCATTGAATTCATAGACCATGCGGCCGTACATCCCGGAAATTCCAGAGCGTTCCGAGGCATCCTTCAATTCAAGATCATAAACCGCACGGTGAGGCACAAGGATGTTGGCCGACGCAGCGGAAACGCCACTGACCGTCACGCCTGAGAAACACGCCGCTGCCAGAATGACAGAGGCAAAGCCTAAACGAAACATCCGTTTCCTCCTGTTGGATCGCCACCGATGCTATAAGAACACATCGGGCAAAAGCGAGGCATCAATGTTCAAGATGCGGTATTTTACCACTTCATGAAACATGCTGTGCATGCGCCATTTGACGACAAAACACAACAATGACCGGAGTTATCCATGTCCGCAGAGATTGAAGCACGCATCAAGGAATTGGGAATCACCCTGCTGCAGGCCGCAGCACCTGCCGCAAACTATGTCCCCTTCGTCATCAGCGGATCGCACCTTTATATCTCCGGCCAGCTACCAATGGAAAATGGCAAGGTTGCGATCACCGGGCATCTCGGCGATGGTGTCGATGTCGCCACCGGCCAGCGTGCGGCCGAACTCTGCGCCATCAACATTCTCGCCCAGGCAAAGGCAGCCTTGGGCGGCGACCTCTCCCGCATTCGCCGCATCGTCAAGCTCAATGGCTTCATCGCCTCCAAGCCGACTTTCATTGAACAACATCTGGTCATGAACGGCGCTTCGAACCTGATCGCCAAGGTTCTCGGTGACTCCGGCATTCATGCACGCGCCGCCGTCGGCATGTCCTCCCTGCCCTTCAATGCCGCCGTCGAAATCGACGCCGTGATCGAAATCGCTTGAGCGGAACGTTATCTATGAAAGACCTGTCCTGGCTGACGGCGCAACCGGTCGCTCATCGCGGCTATCATGACATGAATCACACCATCTGGGAAAACACGCTTTCTGCCTTTTCCCGGGCGGCCGAAAACGGTTTCGCCATCGAGTGCGACCTGCAATATACGGCTGACAGCGTACCCGTTGTCTTCCATGATGACGACATGCAGCGGCTTTGCGGTATCAAGGGCGATATCCGTGAAAAGACCGCCGGCGAACTGGGTCTCATCGCCATCGGCGGCACCGCCGACAAGATCCCGACGCTCGGCCAGCTTTTGAGGCTGGTCAAGGGCCGGGTGCCGATCGTGCTGGAACTGAAGGGCCGGAAAGGCGACGACGACGGTTTTGCCGACGCCGTGCTGGAGGCTCTTGAAAGCTATGACGGTCCTGTTGCCCTGATGAGCTTCGACCACTGGCTGCTGAAAGATCTCAAGGCCCAGGACCCGCCCTACCCGATCGGCCTGACCGCGGGCGGCAACCAGCCGGAGCAGTTCTTCGTCCACGAAGAAGCGATGCAACTCGGGCTTGATTTCATTTCCTATTTTTATGGGGATTTGCCAAACTCGTTCATCACCAAGGAGCGCTCCCTTGGACGGGCGATTTTGACTTGGACCGTGCGGGATCAGGCAGGCGTCGATCACACCTACGCTCATGCCGACCAGATGACATTCGAAGGGTTTGACCCGAACGAAAGGCTTATCGCGTAAAGAATGACAGGCGAGGTCAAAATCCGCGTCGAGACGTCCTTTCAGGATATTTCGAAGGACAGCTGGGACGGATTGTCCGGAGCCGCCAAGGGTCAGCCCGGCGGTCTCTACAATCCGTTCATTTCGCACGCCTATCTGTCATCCCTTGAGGAATCCGGCTCGGCCACGGCTGATAGCGGCTGGCTCGGCCAGCATCTTCTGATGGAGGATGGCAACGGCGGCCTTTCCGGCGGGCTGATCTGCTACCTGAAAAACCACAGCCAGGGCGAATATGTCTTTGATCACGGCTGGGCAGATGCGCTTGAACGCGCGGGCGGACGCTATTATCCGAAACTGCAATGCTCGGTTCCCTTTACGCCGGCCGCCGGACCGCGGCTGCTGACTGCCACGACAGCCGATACAACCGTCGTTCGCAGTTCGCTTGCCGCCGGTCTTCAGGAACTCACCCGCCGTCACAAGGTGTCATCCGCCCATGTGACGTTCCTGCCGGAAGACGAAATCCCGACATTCGAACATGCCGGCTTCCTGCACAGGACCGACCAGCAGTTCCATTTTCTCAATGACGGCTACACATCCCACAACGATTTCCTCGAAACGCTGGCATCGCGCAAGCGCAAGGCGTTGAAGAAGGAACGCCGCGCCGCTCTCGAAGGTGGCATCAGCATCGACTGGCTGACCGGCAAGGACCTGACCGAAAGCGTATGGGATCAGTTTTTCACCTTCTACATGGACACAGGCAGCCGCAAATGGGGCCGCCCTTATCTGACCCGCAAATTCTATTCGCTGATCGGCGAGCGCATGGCCGATGACATCCTGCTGGTCATGGCCAAGCGCAACGGCAAATACATAGCCGGCGCCATCAACTTCATCGGCAGTGACGCACTCTATGGCCGTCACTGGGGCGCGATCGAGGATCATCCGTTCCTGCATTTCGAGGTCTGCTACCATCAGGCCATCGACTTCGCGATCGCCAACCGATTGAAGCGCGTCGAAGCCGGCGCCCAAGGCGAACACAAGCTGGCGCGCGGCTACCTGCCGGCGACAACACATTCTGCGCATTTCATCGCGCATCCGGGATTAAGGGCGCTGTTGCCGACTATCTCGAACGCGAGCGGCAGGATGTCGAGCAGATGAGCGATATTCTCGCCGAACACAGCCCGTTCCGCAAAGGCGAGCGGCAAGAGACAGACGACTGAGTAAAGACACAGGCATTTTTGAGGAGAGACGCAGATGACCAGCGCCGCCTACGACAGCAACAATATTTTCGCCAAGATCCTGCGCGGCGAAATTCCTGCCCACAAGGTCTATGAGGATGACCACATTCTTGCGTTCATGGATGTGATGCCACAGGCGGAGGGCCATGTCCTCGTGGTTCCGAAGGCCGGTTCACGCAACATTCTGGACGCTGACCCGGCGACGCTTGGCCCCTTGATCGCGATCGTCCAGAAAGTGGCGATTGCCGCGCAAGATGCCTTCGACGCAGACGGCATCATGATCATGCAGTTCAACGAAGCGCCGGCCGGCCAGTCGGTCTTCCATCTGCATTTCCACGTCATTCCCGCGCAAGGAAGGCGTGCCGTTGAAGCCGCATTCCGGCAAGATGGAAGACGGGGCCGTTCTTGCCGCGAACGCCGCGAAAATCAAGGAATCACTGGAAGGCTGAAGTTATCAGAAGCCGAGTGCGTACAATCCCACGGCCAACACAAGTATGGCCGTGGCAATGCTGATTGCTGGTTTCTGTCGGCCGATAAAGAAGGCCAGTGCGCCGGCAGCAACCGATCCTAACCTTAGCCACAGCGGCGACTGTTCGAGAACTCCAGTCGGATAAAGAATGAGCTTGGCAATGACGGCTGCAACGAGCGCGGTCGCAACCGCCCTCACCCAGTTCAGCGCTTCGGAATCCTCGCGCAGCCGGTTTCCGGCGAGAACGCCAAGCCAGCGCCAGATATCCGTTGCCAGCCATCCGGCAATGGCGATGAACACATAGGCCCACCATCCTTCGAGCACGGTCATGCGCGGGCCTCCTTGCGCTTGCGCCAGCTGCGTTCTGCCGCCCAGGCAAGCGTCCCACCGCCAAGACCTGCCAGCAGAATGTCGAATTCCCGGTGCAAGCCAGTAGAACAACGGACCGGCGATGAGTCCGATGGCCAGCGCCACGTAGATCACCGGATGACGCGCCGAGCTCCAGATCGAAGCCAGGAAATAAACCGGCGTCAGGAAGAACAGGCAGCCGGCAACAATCGGCGGAAACTCGGCAACGAATTGATAGACGACGGCTACTAAAAGCATATTGGCAAGCACGAGCGTGATGCCGAAGCCGGCGAAAAACGCGATTCGCCGTTCGCGGGGCACCGCCTGCACCTGCTCCATCGCAAACACCCAGGCGGTGATTGCCACGAAATGCGACAGAACCAGCAATAGCCAAGTCGGCGTCTTCTCGGTGCGGATTTCCGGAACGAGGGCGGCCACCATCGGCATCAGCCGGATTGACGACAGAGTAACACGATGAACGCGGTGACGAGATTGGCGCCGCCGAGAATCGAGCTGACGAGGATAACCTTGGCCGGCAGGGCCCAGACCATACCCGTCATGAACACCACCTGCTCGACTGGAATACCGGCCTGGGCGGTAAAGGCGCAGAAGCCGACGAAGGACAGCATCAGGATGATGGCGGGCAGACTGAAAATGCCCTTCATGCCGGTCAGGAACCAATCCCGCCCGGAGCCGATCGTCTGGCCATCGTCCATCACAACATCCGCGGTTCATGTCACAAAAAACAGTGCCGGACCATTCCGTCCGGCACTGTGTCTCTATCCTGGATACGCCTATTTCTTGCGCGGCACCTTCGGCACCGTGCTTCCCTTGCGGGGAGGCTCGGCAGCCGTGGCATTGGTCGGTTCTTCCGTCGCGGCGGCCTTGGATGCCTTCTTCGGCTTCGGCCGGCTTTCCGGTTCGGCGCCAACGGTTTCCATTTCCTTTGGCTTTGCGGCCTTGGACGCCTTTTCACGGGCGCCAAGACTTCTGCCTTGGGCTTGATGCGGGCAGTCTCAGGAACGTAGTCGAGGAACAGGCCCTTTGTGCCATCGGGCTTGGTACCGACCGTCACCTTGACGACGCCACCCTTCTTCAGCTTGCCGAAGAGGATTTCGTCGGCCAGCGGCTTCTTGATGTGTTCCTGGATGACACGTGCCAGCGGCCGTGCACCCATCTTTTCATCGTAGCCCTTGTCGGCCAGCCAAGCGATTGCCTCCTGCTGCAGATCAAAGGTGACGTTGCGTTCGGCAAGCTGCGTTTCCAGCTGCATGACGAACTTCTGCACCACCTGATGGATCACCGGCGTCGGCAGCGAGGCGAACGGAATGACCGCATCGAGACGGTTGCGGAATTCCGGCGTGAACAGGCGGTTCAGCGCTTTGACATCGTCGCCTTCGCGCTTGGAGGAGCCGAAGCCGAAAGCAGCCTTTGCCATCTCCGAAGCACCGGCATTGGTCGTCATGATCAGGATGACGTTGCGGAAGTCGATCTTCTTGCCGTTATGGTCGGTCAGCGAGCCATGATCCATGACCTGCAACAGGATGTTGAACAGATCCGGATGGGCCTTCTCGATTTCGTCGAGCAGCAGCACCGAATGCGGGTGCTGGTCGATTCCATCGGTCAGCAAGCCGCCCTGATCGAAGCCGACATAGCCGGGAGGTGCCCCGAGCAGACGCGAGACGGTATGGCGCTCCATATATTCCGACATGTCGAAACGGATGAGCTCCACACCAAGCGACGCTGCCAGCTGCTTAGCAACTTCGGTCTTGCCGACGCCGGTCGGACCGGAGAAGACGTAGGAGCCGATCGGCTTGTTCGGTTCTGCGCAGGCCAGCACGTGCCAGCTTGATCGCCGACGCAAGCGCCTCGATTGCCAGGTCCTGACCGTAGACGACCGAGCGCAGTTCCTTTTCCAGATTGGCGAGAACGGCCTCGTCGTCCTTGGAAACGGATTTCGGCGGAATGCGAGCCATCGTTGCGATCGTCGCTTCGATTTCCTTTTCGGTGATCAGCTTGCGACGCTTGCTGACGGGCAGCAACATCTGGGCCGCACCGGTCTCGTCAATCACGTCGATCGCCTTGTCCGGCAGCTTGCGGTCATTGATGTAGCGGGCCGAAAGCTCGACGGCCGACTTGATCGCCTCGTTCGAGTATTTCAGCTTGTGATAATCCTCGAAGTAGGGTTTCAGGCCCTTCATGATCTCGATGGCATCGTCGATCGTCGGTTCGCTGACGTCGATCTTCTGGAACCGGCGCACGAGTGCGCGGTCCCTTTCGAAGAACTGGCGGTATTCCTTGTAGGTGGTCGAACCAATGCAGCGGATCGCGCCGGAAGACAGCGCCGGCTTCAACAGGTTTGACGCATCCATGGCGCCACCGGACGTCGCACCGGCACCGATGACGGTGTGGATCTCGTCGATGAACAGCACGGCGCCCGGATACTCTTCGAGTTCCTTGACCACCTGCTTCAGCCGTTCTTCGAAGTCACCGCGGTAGCGGGTGCCGGCAAGCAGCGTGCCCATGTCGAGCGAGAAGATCGTTGCGTCCTGCAACGCTTCGGGAACCTTCTTTTCGACGATACGCTTGGCTAGGCCTTCGGCGATCGCCGTCTTGCCGACGCCGGGGTCGCCGACATAGAGCGGGTTGTTCTTGGAACGACGGCACAGGATCTGGATCGTCCGATTGACCTCGGCATGGCGGCCGATCAGCGGATCGATCTTGCCGACCTTGGCCTTCTCGTTGAGATTGACGCAATAGGCAGTCAAAGCATCCTGCTGCTTCTTCGGACTGCTTTCATCCTGCTCGCGCGATGCCTTCTGCTCGGATCCGGGCTCATCGGCGCCACGCGGCGGGCGCGCCTCGGATGCACCGGGCCGCTTGCCGATACCATGCGAGATGAAATTGATTCATGTCGTAACGCGTCATTTCCTGTTCCTGCAGGAAATAGGCCGCATGGCTCTCGCGCTCGGCAAAGATCGCGACAAGCACGTTGGCGCCCGTCACTTCTTCGCGCCCGGAAGACTGGACGTGAATGACTGCGCGCTGGATGATGACGCTGGAAGCCGGCGGTCGGCTTGGAATCCTCGTCATATCCCGTCACCAGGTTACCGAGTTCGTTGTCGACATAATCGGAGACGGTCTTGCGCAGGCTATCGAGATTGACGTTGCACGCGCCCATGACAGCCGCCGCATCGGCATCGTCGATCAATGCCAACAGGAGGTGCTCCAGGGTCGCATATTCGTGATGGCGCTCATTGGCCAGCGTCAGAGCCTGGTGCAGGGCCTTTTCAAGGCTTGTTGAAAATGTTGGCACGTCAGTTCCTCATTTCTTTTCCATGACGCATTGCAGCGGGTGCTGATGCTCGTGGGCGAAATCCATCACCTGCGTCACTTTGGTTTCGGCAACTTCGTAGGTGAAAACACCGCATTCACCCACGCCGTGATTGTGAACGTGCAGCATGATCAGAGTTGCCGCTTCGCGGTCCTTCTGGAAAAAACGCTCCAGAATGTGGATCACGAATTCCATCGGCGTGTAGTCGTCGTTCAGAAGCAGCACGCGATACAGGCTCGGCTTCTTGGTCTTCGGCTTTGTCCGAGTGATGACGGACGTGCCACGGTTGGCATTGCCCCCATCCCCGTCGCTGTCTTTTTGCATCCGGACCGGCATGGCGATCATTCTACTTCATTCCCTTGTCCAGCCGCAAATGCTTGGGAGAAATTCATGACCTGTTCGTGACACATAATCTAGTGGTTCTTTTTCAGATTTTAAGGCTGTTCGTCTGCACTGCAATCACATTTGCGTCGTGAGGCACAAGATTGACCAACTTTCTTGAGGCCGCCTATCGCCAATCTCGCAGATAGACAACAAAAAACCGGCTGCGGGAAGCGCAGCCGGTTTTTCAGCGTTTAAATTGTGGGGCGGGCAGCCTTAGGCGGCGGCAGCGGCCTTGACGGCAGCGGTCGCCTTGGCAACCGGTGCTTCGTAGGGCTTGTAGGCGTCCTTGGCGAGGTCGGCATACATTTCGCCGATCTTGGTGGCTTCGGCGACATAGCCTTCGTAAGCGGTCTTCACGTAGCTCGTCTGCAGTTCGAAAGCGGCTTCGACGCTCTTGACCGTGGTGATCTTCTCGATGTGGGCGACGCTGTCTTCAAAGGCCTTCTTGGAGTAGTCGGCGGCTTCGGTGGCGATTGCCTGGAAAGCCTTCGTCAGCGACGCATAGCTCTTCAACATCGTGTCCACCGATTCCTTGCTCTTCTTATTCGCATCTTCGAAATTGAACATCAGGCTGCTCCTCTTGTGACGCTCGCAATGATAACATTTTATGTGCACTGCACAATAAAGTCAATGTATACGTGCAACGCAATAAAACGCTTTGATTGCAACAGCTTGATGAAAGATCGCAAAATCGGCCGGTTTTTTGCAAAAAAATAAACAAAAAGTATGATTTTATCAAAAGCCCGGCCTGAATGTCGGGGGCCGGGTCAAATTCAGGCGCTCAACCGAAGATGGTGCTCACAGGTCGATATCGAGGATAGCCATCGAGAAGTTGTAGGAGAGTTCGCCGTCTTCCTCGTCCCGGAAGACAACACCCAGAAACTCGTCACCCAGGTAAACCTCGGCGGATCGTCCTTCTTCGGGCGCGCCTTGATGACCATTGCCTGATTGAAGGTGCGCTTGAAATAGGCTTCGAGCTTTTTGATTTCTTCGGGCTTCAAGTCTTTTCTCCATGACGGTTTGATTTGCGCCGCTTCTCGCACAGAGCTTCAATCGGTGTAAACCCCCGGGGGACGTCCAACCGGCAAATCGCAGACTCAGATCTCAAAGGAAACCAGCAACTGATCCATGGAGCGTGACGGTTCCGAGCAACCGGCTTCACTGACGACACGGGCCGGAACCCCGGCGACCGTCGTCTTCGCAGGAACTTCCTTGAGCACGACGGAGCCTGCGGCCACCCGGGAGCAATTTCCGATGTGGATATTGCCGAGGATTTTTGCGCCGGCGCTGATCAACACGCTGTTGCCGATTTTCGGGTGACGGTCGCTGCCCTCCTTGCCGGTGCCGCCAAGGGTCACGCCGTGCAGGATGGAAACGTTGTCGCCGATGACAGCGGTTTCGCCAACGACAAGCCCTGTCGCGTGATCAAGGAAGATCCCCTTGCCAACACGTGCCGCCGGATTGATGTCCGTCTGGAAAACGGACGAAGACCGGCTCTGAAGGTAGAGCGCAAAATCGCGGCGCCCACGGTTCATCAGCCAATGTGCCAGGCGGTGAGTCTGGATGGCGTGAAATCCCTTGAAATAGAGGATTGCCTCCAGAAACCGCGTGCAGGCCGGATCACGGTCGTAGACGGCCTGGATATCGACACGCAGGATACTGCCCCATTCCGGCCAGTCCTCGAGCATTTCCGCAAAGGTCTGGCGCAGGAGATTGGCTTGAAGATCCGGATGATCGAGCCGCTCGCAGATCCGGTAGATGACGCTGTCTTCCAGCGAACGCTGATTGATGATGGTGGAATAGAGGAATGCCGCAAGCAAGGGATCCTGCTGGGCTGCGGTCCGCGCCTCTTCCTGCAGACTATCCCAGATCGGATCCATGATCTTCACGGTTTCGGTCGGGCGTATGTCAGTCCTGGCGACCATCGCCACTCTCCTTCGTAGTCCGTCTATCCGTCAGATATAGGCCAAATCGCATTGGATATAAATGGCCGCTCAGAAATAGACGCCTAAAACGATTATTGAGCGCTAGGCTTGCCCGACCTTGGCCCAAAACTCAAGCGCGGCCTTCTTGAAGACCCTGTCGCCAACGGCAAGCATGTGGTCGCGGCCGGGAATATCCAGCGCCACGGCATGCGGAATAAGTGCGGCGAGTTCCTGCGGGGAACCCGCGATGTCGTCCTTGGTGCCGACAGCGATCAAAACCGGCACTTCGATGCGGCCAACATCGTCAACAGACAGCAGGTCGCGCGAAGTCGAAATACACGCGGCCAGCGCCTTGCGGTCGCTTTTCGTCTGGTCGGCGAAGGCCCGGAACATCCGTCCCCGCTCATGGGTTACCACATCCAGAGAGGGTGCGTTCAGCGCATCGGCGATCGGATCCCAGTCGCCGACGCCGGTCACCATGCCGATACCAAGTCCGCCAAGAACGAGAGACCGTACACGGTTCGGATGCGCCAGCGTCAGGAACGTCGAAATGCGAGCGCCCATCGAATAACCCATCACATGGGCCTCGGCGATGCCGAGATGATCGAGTAGCGCCACGGCGTCGCCGGCCATCGCCGGCGGGTGATAGACCTTCGGATCATGCGGCTTATCGCTGGCGCCATGGCCGCGATTGTCCAGCGCAATGACACGGTATCCGGCATCACCCAGCGTCTTCAGCCAACCCGGATAGACCCAGTTCACATTGGCGCTGGAGGCAAATCCATGGATCAGCAAGATTGGATCGCTGGATGGATCGCCCTCGTCGAAATAGGCGATCGAGAGGCCATCATGGGTAAAGGTCGAAAAGGCGGGAGGATTCAGATCCATGGCATGCGTCCTGTTTTGAGCGAGCCTATGACAGCGGCAGCGTGGGGAAAACCCCGGCTCGCCAAAAAACCCACGGGCGCGGCATCTTTGCAGCTACACTTTTGGCGCAAAGCTTTCTATGGTGCGGCCAAATTCGACTATTCTTCTACACCACGGAGCATGACATGGCCGGGCACGGTATTCCCCACTTTCAAAACGATGGCGGCCACGCGGTCATCGAGGTCGGCGTCAAGGAATTCATGTGCACGGGCGCGTCCGCGCCCTTCGATCATCCGCACATCTATATCGACATGGGCGACGACAACGAAAAAGTCTGTTCCTACTGCTCGACGCTCTACCGCTACAACGCCAAGCTCCATGCGGACCAGACGGTACCGGACGGCTGCACGTTCAATGCAAAGGCGGCCTGAGCGGCAAACGCTCCTCGCATGAACGCGGACCAGCCCGTTGCGATCATCGGCGCCGGCATAGCCGGCCTGACGGCAGCCCTCAGCTTTGCCCGCAAGGGCATTCCTGCCGAGATATTTGAACAGACGTCCGTTCTCAGTGAGGCCGGCGCCGGGCTGCAGCTATCCCCCAATGCAACGCGCATCCTGACGAAGCTCGGGCTTCTCCCGCAACTGGAAAGCGTATGGAGTGAACCGCAGGCGATCAATCTCGTCAGTGGAACATCGCTGCGCACAATTGCTTCCGTCCCATCCGGCGAATTCGCGCGCGAGCGCTGGGCGTCACCTTATGGTGTTCTCCACCGGGCCGATCTCCAGAAGACACTGCTTGATGCTGTAGCCGCCAATCCGCTCTGCCGTCTTCATCTCGGCGCCGAGATCAATGATGCCTCGCAACACGTCATCGCAGGGATGATTGGCAGCGAACCGCGCCTTGTGGTTGGAGCCGATGGCGTCTGGTCAAAGGTCAGAAAGCGGATAGAAGGTGCTGGAAAGGCGATCTTTTCCGGTAGTATCGCCTGGCGCTTTACGCTCGGTGAGGCTGAGGCTCCGGCGTTTTTTGGCACAACCAAAGTCACTGCATTTCTTGGTAACGGCTCGCACCTCGTCGTCTACCCCCTGCAGCGCGCGCAGTTTCAACGTGGTGGCGATTACCAGCGGTGCCGATCCCGGAGATTCATCGAACCGCACCCTGCCCCCGGAGACAAGCCGGCAGCGGTTGCTTGAAGCCTTTTCCGGATGGCACCCTCAGATGGTCGATCTGCTGCGGCATGCGGTAGAGCCGACGATCTGGCCTCTCTACGAACTGAGCGCCGGAGCTTGGAACCGGGGCGACGAGGTCGTTCTGATCGGCGACGCCGCTCATGCGATGATGCCGTTTGCCGCCCAGGGTGCTGCGATGGCGATCGAGGATGCGTTTGAGCTTGCATCCTTCGTGGCCGACGGAAAGCCGCTTGCCGCCTTTGTCGATCACCGCAAACGCCGGGTGGCGCGTGTCCGCTCCCGCGGTGCCTTCAATCGTTTTGCCTATCACGCCCGCGGCCCCGTTCGGCTCGGGCGTGACCTGGTCCTATCCCTGCGGCGGCCGGAAAGTCTGGCCGCCGATTTCGATTGGCTCTACGGATACGAGCCGAAGGACTGAAGTTTTAAACGGCCTTTGCCGCCGCAAAACCGGCCTCAATATCCTTGCGCAGGTCTGCCACGTCCTCGAGCCCAATCTGCAGCCGGATGACCGGGCCTTCGCTGGGCGCCTTGCAGATCCTGCGGTCGGAAAGACCGACATGGACGGCAAGGCTCTCAAAACCACCCCAGGACCAGCCGAGACCGAAGATCGACAGCGCATCGAGGAAGGCATGTGCCTTCGGCTTGAACTGGTCCGGGCTTTCGGCCCTGAGGACGAACGAGAAGATGCCGCTCGATCCGGTAAAATCGCGCTTCCACAGGTCGTGGCCGGGAAAGCTCGGCAAGGCCGGGTGCAGAACGCGGGCGACGTCGTCGCGTTCTTCCAGCCAGCGGGCGATGTTGAGCGTGCTTTCCTGATGGCGCTCGAGACGGATGCCCATCGTGCGCAGGCCGCGCAAAATCTGGTAGCTGTCATCGGGCGCACCGCAAAGGCCAAGAGCCCCATGCGCATCCAGCAATTGTTCCCAATGGGCCGCATTGGCAGAGACCGTGCCCATTAGAATATCGGAATGACCTGGAAGGATATTTGGTCGCCGCGTGGATCGATATGTCGACACCGTGATCCATCGGCTTGAAATAGAGCGGCGTCGCCCAGGTATTGTCCATCGTCACCACGCATCCGTGGCGATGCGCGACGGCCGAGATCGCGCTGATATCCTGCATCTCGAATGTGTTGGAGCCAGGCGCTTCGGTATGCACAAGCTTGGTATTCGACTTGATCAGGCTTTCGATGCCAGCACCGACCATCGGGTCGTAGTATTCGATGGTCACGCCCAGCCTCTTCAGCATCGTGTCGCAAAAATGCCGGGTCGGAAAATAGACCGAATCGACGATCAGCGCATGATCGCCAGCCGACAGAAACGCGAGAAACGGCACGGCGACGGCGGCAAGGCCCGAGGGAACGAGCACGGTTCCGGCAGAACCTTCCAGGGCATCGATTGCCTCGCACAAGGCATCTGTAGTCGGCGTACCGCGCGTACCATAGGTGTATTTCTGCGCCCGGTTTTCCATCGTTTTTGCGTTGGGAAACAGGACTGTAGATGCATGCACGACAGGCGGATTGACGAAACCATGAAAGTCGGAGGGCGAGTTGCCGATATGCGACAGCCGCGTGTTCACGCCGGCGCTGGCGAGGAAATCATTCTTGTCATTCATGGGAGGGTCCGCTTGTGAAATTTCATGTCCAAGCACTTTTCCGCACTGGCGGGCCAATGGGTCAAGGCACTTCCGCTTCCATGCCGGATTGAAATGTAAAAAACGGGAATTCTGGCAGTTTTTTGAACAAAAATATGCACTGATCGACCCAAAACTGCCTAAACATACGGCGTAATCAACGATTCTCATGCGGCGGCCCGGAAAATCGGCAACGTGTCTTGACCCTGCGCTGTTTTGAGCATGAGATAGACGGTACTCGCGCCAGGAGGGTGGCGGGGGCCGTAGCTGCTTCCAAGCGCAGCTGTGCGGGATAAGAACAAAGACAACAGAAAAAGGTTCTAAAAATGGCAAAAGAATTCTGACAGCGCTCATCGGCGCTGCCGTCATGGGGATTGGCGCCCAGGCCGCATCGGCAACGACGCTCGGCGACGTAAAGGCGAAGGGGTTCCTTCAATGCGGCGTCAACACCGGCCTGACCGGCTTTGCCTCCCCGGACGCATCCGGCAACTGGAGCGGCTTCGACGTCGATTATTGCAAGGCGATTGCCGCCGCCATTTTCGGTGACGCGACCAAGGTCAAGTACACGCCAACCTCCGCCAAGGACCGCTTCCCGGCGCTGCAGTCCGGCGAAGTGGACGTTCTGGCCCGTAACACGACCTGGACGATCAACCGCGACACCGCGCTCGGCTTCAACTTCCGCCCGGTCAACTACTACGACGGCCAGGGCTTCATGGTCCGCAAGTCTCTGAACGTGAAGTCGGCGCTTGAACTGTCTGGTGCTGCCGTCTGCGTCCAGACCGGCACGACGACCGAACTGAACCTTGCCGACTACTTCAAGGCCAATAACCTGCAGTACAACCCGGTCGTGTTCGAAAAGCTCGAAGAAGTGAACGCCGCCTATGACGCCGGCCGTTGCGACGTCTACACGACCGACCAGTCAGGCCTTTATTCGCTGCGCCTGACGCTGGCTGCTCCGGACGATCACATCATCCTGCCGGAAATCATTTCCAAGGAACCGCTTGGACCGGCCGTTCGTCAGGGCGACGATCAATGGTTTGACATCGTTACCTGGGTTCACTACGCGCTTGTCGGCGCCGAAGACTTCGGCATCACTTCGGCTAACGTCGAGGAAATGAAGAAGTCGACCAACCCGGACATCCAGCGCTTCCTCGGCGTTGAGGCGGACACCAAGATCGGTACCGACCTCGGCCTCGAAAACGATTGGGCCGTCAAGATCATCAAGGCCGTGGGCAACTACGGCGAAGTGTTCGACCGCAACATCGGTACGGGCAGCCCGCTGAAGATCGAACGCGGCCTGAATGCGCTGTGGAGCAAGGGCGGCATCCAGTACGCACCGCCGGTACGCTAAAACCATACGACAATCGGGAAAGCGGCTCCGGCCGCTTTCCCTCCCAAAAATAAGAATCGCTCGAAACAGGGCGAACAGGGGAATGAAGAGGCTCTGAATGACAATTGACGCCACGATTCCTGCCTGGCAAGGACAAGCCGACCGGCTCAATTTTAAACGATCCCAAGGTCCGCGGTATCATCTACCAGGCCGTGACACTGCTGTTGCTGGTCATTTTCATCTATTGGGTGACCACGAACACGATCGAAAATCTCAAGCGCGCCAACATTGCCTCCGGTTATGGCTTTCTCAATGGCCGCGCTGGCTTTGATGTCGGCCAATCGCTGATCGCGTACTCCAGCGATTCGACCTACGGCCGCGCGCTTGTTGTTGGCTTCCTCAACACCATCCTCGTTGCCGTTGCAGGTATCATCACCACGACGATCATCGGCTTTCTGGTCGGTATTGGCCGGCTGTCGAAGAACTGGCTGATCGCCAAGCTATCGATGGTTTATGTCGAGGTCTTCCGCAACATCCCGCCGCTGCTGGTTATCTTCTTCTGGTATTCGGGCGTTCTCGCCGTGCTGCCGCAACCTCGGGATTCCGTAGCGTTGCCGCTGGATATGTATATCAACAATCGTGGTCTCGCTTTCCCGCGGCCGGTCTTCGAAAGCGGCTCGCAGTTCATCTTTTTGCCTTTGTCATCGCGGTGATCGGCAGCATTCTCTTTTCCCGGTATGCGAACAAGAAGCAGATGGAGACAGGTAAACGCCTGCCCGTGCTTTGGACGGTGCTTGGCCTGTTGATCGGCCTGCCTCTGCTTACCTATTTTGCGACCGGTATGCCGATCTCCTTCGACATTCCCGTCGCCGGCAAGTTCAACCTGACGGGCGGATCGGTCGTCGGCCCGGAGTTCCTGTCGCTGTTTCTGGCTCTGTCCTTCTATACAGCGTCGTTCATCGCCGAAATCGTCCGCGCCGGTATTCGTGGCGTCAGCCATGGCCAATCTGAAGCCGCGCATCGCTCGGCATCCGGTCGGGCCTTACCACCCGTCTGGTCGTCGTGCCGCAGGCCATGCGGATCATCATTCCGCCACTGACCAGCCAGTATCTCAACCTGACGAAGAACTCGTCGCTCGCCATCGCTATCGGTTATTCAGACCTCGTATCAACCGGTGGTACCATCCTCAACCAGACCGGCCAGGCCGTTGAAATCGTCAGCATCTGGATCGTCGTCTATCTGACGCTCAGCCTGTCGACATCGCTGCTCATGAACTGGTTCAACGCCAAGATGGCACTGGTGGAGAGATAAGATCATGAACACACATCAGACCAACTTCGTTCGCACCAGCATGCTCGAGCAATCAACACCGCCGATGCTGGAAAAGGGCTATATCGCCTGGGTCCGCAAAAACCTCCTGGCCACACCGCTGGACACGGCGCTGACAATCATCGCCCTGCTTGCCCTCGCGTTGTTTCTGCCGCCGGCCATCAAATGGCTGTTCATAGATGCCTCGTGGACAGGCGGTGGACGCGGCGTTTGCGCAACCGTCGCTCAAGGGGGCTCGCAGCCGGAAGGCTGGAGCGGCGCCTGCTGGGCCTTCGTCGGTTCAAAATTCGACGTATTCCTATTCGGGCGCTATCCGATTGACGAACGCTGGCGCCCCATGCTCGTCGGCGCCTTGTTCGTCGCACTTCTGGTGCCCATTCTGATCCCGAAGATTCCGTACAAGGGCCTGAACGCCATCCTGCTTTTCGGCGTCCTGCCGATCCTGTCGTTCTTCATCCTGATCGGCGGCGTTCTGGGCCTTCCCTATGTGGAGACCCCGCTCTGGGGCGGCCTGATGGTCACGCTCATCCTGTCCTTCGTCGGCATCGCGGTGTCGTTGCCGTTTGGCATCGCCCTGGCACTCGGCCGGCGATCGACAATGCCGGTCATCCGGCTGATCTGCACCGTCTTCATCGAGATCGTCCGCGGCATTCCGCTGATCACGGTACTGTTCATGGCCAGCGTCATGCTGCCCTTGTTCCTGCCACAGGGCATGACGGTCGACAAGTTTCTGCGAGCAGTGATCGGGGTTTCGCTCTTCGCTTCCGCCTACATGGCCGAAGTGGTGCGCGGCGGCTTGCAGGCGATTCCGAAAGGACAGGCGGAGGGCGCCGATTCGCTCGGTCTCGGCTACTGGCAGAAGATGCGGCTGATTATCCTGCCGCAGGCGCTGAAGCTGGTCATCCCCGGTATCGTCAACACCTTCATCGGCCTGTTCAAGGATACGTCGCTGGTGTCGATCATTGGTATGTTCGACCTGCTCGGCATCGTTCGCCAGAACTTCTCGGACGCCAACTGGGCATCGCCGGTCACGCCGCTGTCGGGTCTCGTTTTTGCCGGATTCACTTTCTGGCTTTTCTGCTTCGGCATGTCGCGCTATTCAGGGTTCATGGAACGAAAGCTCGACAAGGGCCACAAACGATAACAATTGAGGGAGAATATTCATGGCAGCTGAAGCCAAACCGCTGAAAATCGAAGTCTCGTCCACGGACGTCGCTGTTGAAATCGTCGGCATGAACAAGTGGTACGGCGACTTCCACGTTCTGCGCGACATCAACCTGAAGGTCATGCGCGGCGAACGCATCGTCGTTGCCGGCCCGTCCGGTTCCGGCAAATCGACAATGATCCGCTGCATCAACCGTCTGGAGGAACACCAGAAGGGCAATATCATCGTCGATGGCATCGGAGCTCACCAACGACCTGAAGAAGATCGACGAAGTGCGCCGCGAAGTCGGCATGGTATTCCAGCACTTCAACCTCTTCCCGCACCTGACGATCCTGGAAAACTGCACACTGGCGCCGATCTGGGTCCGCAAGATGCCGAAGAAGCAAGCGGAAGAAGTTGCGATGCATTTCCTCAAGCGCGTCAAAATCCCCGAGCAGGCCAACAAATATCCGGGTCAGCTGTCCGGCGGTCAGCAGCAGCGCGTGGCGATTGCCCGTTCGTTGTGCATGAACCCCGCGTCATGCTGTTCGATGAGCCGACCTCGGCGCTCGACCCGGAAATGATCAAGGAAGTGCTCGACACCATGGTCGGTCTTGCCGAAGAAGGCATGACGATGATCTGCGTCACCCATGAAATGGGCTTTGCCCGCCAGGTCGCCAACCGCGTCATCTTCATGGACCAAGGCCAGATCGTCGAGCAGAACGAGCCGGCTGCGTTCTTCGACAACCCGCAGCACGAGCGTACCAAGCTGTTCCTCAGCCAGATCCTGCACTAAGCCAGATCCTGCACTAAGGCCGAACGCGTTATCATCAAATCGCAAAGGCCCGCGGGCAATCGTCGCGGGCCTTTCTGCTTGTCGGAACCTGTTGATGCGGCAATTACTCGATGGTGTATTTCAGCGTTCCCAGCGACCAGCGCACGCTGCGGTTTTCGGCATCGCCGGTCCAGGCCTTCTGAAGCCTGGAAACGATCTCGCTCAGGGACTGCCGGGCATCGAGTTCCGCAGTCAGGCCCTGCGCCGATGGCGCTACGCCCTTGAGATCCACCGCATCGCTGACGACGATTGCGACCAGCATGTTCTCGCCTTGACCGTCAGCCTCGAAATCGAAGCCGTAATAGTCGTCCGGTATGGTCAATGTCGAGCCTGCCGTAAGTGGAGTGATTTTCTGCGCCATATCGTTCGGGAAAATCTGCGTCGCGATGCCCTCGCCGTTGACATCCAGAAGGACGAGATTGCCGTCATATTTGCTGGTAACCGAAATCTTGAAGGCCTGACCATTTTTCAGCATCGGGCCGCTATCGAGCGAGACCGTCACATCGCCGGTATCCACCTTGCCGACGATATCACCGATGGCAACGACTGGATCGGCATCGACATAGGCTGACGCGACGCCGGCCTCTACCTTCGTTTTCTGGTAAACCGGCTCCGGCTTGTCCTGAGGTTGATCCGCCATCGCCTGTTCCGCCTTGTATGGCTCAGGCGTGGCGACGCTGGTGCCGAGCGCTTCCGGCAGGCTTTCCAACTGGGGATCGAGATTGTCGCAATTTTCCAGCGCCGAGCAATATTCCTTCGATTTTTTCGTCACATATTCGAAAAGCTCGGCATTGCTGACGAGACCGTTGCTGTTCGCATCGGATTCCCCAGGTGTGTAGCCGGCTATGTAAGCAGATGTGAAAACGCCGTGACGGTCCTCGATCGGCAGGCGGACGTCATCCCAGGCCACCTGATAGGCGGCCGCAGCACTCCAGGCGGTCAGGCCGCCAGCCGTCAGCTCTGCCGGCTTGTCGACGACACCGAGATCGATCCGAAGGCCTCTGGTTGCCGACTGCTTGGCGGTCCGAGCAAACGGCCGCGGCAGATAGCGCGCACCTTTCACCCCCGACACCGCCTGCGGCGACAATGATCGGGAAATCGTGCCGGAGTGGCATGCATCGATCACCAGCGTCACCGCTCTGCCCTTCAATTTCTCCAGCACGGCCTCAAGGTCGTCATCGAGGATGACGTTCGTCCAGTCGGTCTCGTCAGCCTTGATGTCATAGGTCGAAATGGCCTCGTCCATTCCGTCTTCCTCATCGCCGCTGGCATCCTTGACCTGCAGACCATGGCCCGAGAAATAGAGATAGACCCGATCGCCCGGTACGGTTCCGGCAACCAGCCATTCGTCCATCGACGACAACATCGCCTGTCTGGTGGCTTTCTCATCGGTCAGCACCCGGATTGCCTCGGGCTTGAAGGACAATGTTTCGGTCAAGAGCTGCCGGATGGCCTTCACGTCGTTCTTCGGGCCGTGCAGGAACATGTCCTCAGGCAGGTTTTCATAGGTGCCGATGCCGATCAGCAAGGCCCGGTCTTCCGCCCTTGCCTGCAGCGGGGGCCGCGCTTAGGAACGCGGCGCACGAAAGGAGACCCAATGTGGTATGCAATACAGCCATCAGAGCTTTTCCCGGGTGTAAAGTGGCTGGATCGCAACGCTCGTGTCGGTCCCGTCAATGCGAGTGGACAAAAGCTGCAATACCGTCGTTGCGTCAACATTCTTGCTCGCCAAGGCCGCGCCAATGGCATCGATCGGTTCATTGGTGGAAATGACGATCAGATGATCTGCTCCGAATGGCTCGACGACCTGGAGATTGCTGAGCTTGAACTCGACGCTCGCCGTGCCCTCGGACTGAACATCCAGCAACTGCACCTGCCCGGTATTGGCGAGATTGAAGACCACCATGTTCTTGTAGCCCGACGCCGGCGCATCAAAGGAAATCTTGTCGCCACCGGCATAGATATCCTTCTGCGGCGTCAAGGACACGGTGCCCGGGTTCTGGCTTGCCATGACTTTTAGAAAATCGAGCAGGATAAACTTGTTCACCACCGACTGGATCATGCCGGCATCGATATACTCGCCCGCAACGTCACCATTCGGCGTGTAGAAGATGCCGCTGGCAGCATCCCAGCGATAAGGCACGCCGGTTCCGCCGGTGTTTTCAGGCAGGACATCTGATGCCTCGACGGACAGCGCAAGCTTACCATCCCAGCCGGTTTCGCGGACAGATTTGTAGGTCTTCTTCGCTCCAGGCTCGACCGCCACAGTGGCAGTGCGGGTCAGCGCCATGACCACCTCGTCTTCGGAGCGCGGCAGTTGCGGCGTAAAGTTCGGAACCTGCAAGGCTTCCGATTGGTGCTTCACATTGGCAAAGACATAATCCTCCAGCTCCACCCGGGAAATCTGGCCATCGCCATTGCGATCCGCCGATCCCTCCACCGCCCGGGCAAAGCTCCAGCTCAGGGCGCCGCGCGCTTCACCGCCGATGATGACCTCGGGGGACGGCTGGCTCTCCAGCGAGGCGGCAAGCACCGTCACGTTGCGGAACTGCGCCTCCTTCACCCTGGCACCGGAAACCGCCTCGTCCGACGGCGGCGGCAGTTTTACCGTGACGGCCTGGGCAAGACGCGTCTTGCCGGAAAAGGATCGGCTCATGCCTCCGGAATGGCAGCTGTCCGAGACGAAAAGAACCTGCACGCCCTTGGCCTCGGCTTCGGAAAACCAGGCATTCAGCTCATTGTCGACGATGATTTCATGATCGGTTTCCGCAGCACGGCTGCGATCGAAACCTGGCAGCTGCAGAAACTCGTCGAGCCCGTCGGCTTCGTCGCCGGCAACAAGCTCCGGCATCTGCGCACCGTGCCCGGCATAGGTGAAGATGATCGTATCGCCCTTCACCGCACTGCCGACGAAGCCGTTCCAGGCTGCGCGGATATCATCCTTGCGGGCAGCGGCATCGAAGAACATCGCCATCTGATCGACACCGGCCCGCTGCAAGGCACCCTCGACGTCCCTGGCATCCTTGACGGCTCCATCCAAGCTCACTTCATAGGGATAGGCATCGACACCGACGACCAGGGCATAGGTCTTGGCCCATGCGGCACCGAGGGGTGTTGCGGAGAGGAGAAGGGCAAGAGACAAACCACGCAGCATCATTCAGTTCTCCACATCGACTTCGACGCGCCGGTTCATCTGGTTCAGCGTTTCCTCGTCATAGGCACTAACATCGTCCGCCTTGAACGGCTCGTCCTCGCCCTTGCCGACCGTGGTCCATTCACCCGCATAGCCTTCTGCAACGAGATACTGGGCCAGTGCATCGGCGCGTTCCAGAGAAAGCGCCCGGTTAGCTTGGGCAGTCCCGACCGGATCTGTATGGCCGATCAGGGTGATCGTTTTCGGTTTCACGGATTTCAGGCATTCCGACAGGTCCTTGGCCGAAACCAACCCGTCTGGGGTAAATTCCGCCGTGCCGAAGACATAGCGCACGGGCGTCGACTTCTTTTCAGGGAAACCCCGCGGTAGCTGATCTTGCAGGCGCCGCGCATGGCAAGCTTCACCGGCTTGGGCGCGGCCAGCCGCATCTCGGTTGCCATGTGATCCAGCCGGACGATGTACTTCTCATCCGGAGCCATCCAGCCCGGCGTCAGCACCTCGTTGGCGGCATCCTCCAGCGCCAGCTGGTAGTAGCGCGGCCACCTCATAATCCCGGCGGTCGCGGTTGATATCGCCGAGCGCGTCGAAAACCTGCCAGGGCGCCGAATTGCTGGTGCGGATCGTCTCGAGCTCCTGCTCGAAATCCGCCAGATTGGCACCCCTGCCCGACCGCACCGACGATCCGGTTGAAGGATGCGAGCGCCGCCACGCGGTTGATCATCGCCTTGTCGTCAGACGTGCAACCCGGTTTCGGCCTGTCGACAATCTGTCGGGCCAGCGCTTCGTTGCCGCCATTGGTGGCCTCAGCAACCTGCGCCAGAGCATCGCACGCCGCTGAAGCGGTACCCGCAGCGAAAAATGCCAGCAGCGATGCCCCGACAAAAATCTTCAGTTTCATGACGCTGCCTTCCCATTCCATTCCAAAATACGGCTCGAACGGCCGGCCGCCCATCGGCGGCTGACATTTCCCTATTGCTTGATTTCGAACGTCACCACCTGCAGGCCGCTGGCGCTGTTGTCGCCCTCGGCCTTCTTGGCCAGGTTGATCGCTAGCCCGCGCGTCGGTGGCAAATGCGATTCCGCAACCAGTTGGCGTGCCCGCTCGACCGAGAGTTTCTGGTCGCCGAGCCCGCCTTCGCGGCAATAAGCGATCATCGTTTCGGCAGGGGCTGGGGTATCGAAAGTCAGGTTTCCGGTGCCCGGTTGCAGGATCTGGCGTTTTTCGCCCGCCTGCAGCGTCGTGTTGCCGATCATCGCATCCGGAATGACCTCGACATTGCCCGTCTCCTCGACATAGAGGATCTGCAATTCACAGGCCTTGTTGGAACTCAGTTGGAAAGACAGTTGATCGCCGACCTTCGCGGTTGTCGTCCCGACATGCAGCGCCAGTTCGAGCTTGTTGTAATCAACGGGCTGTTCCTGACGATAGGCAGGTGTCGCCGCGACGACCGTCTCGGCCTTGACATAGTCCTGCTGCGCCGTCTGACCGGCCACATCATGACTCTGGCTGGCCGTCGCCACACGGACTGTGGTCGTATCGAGCGGCTTCAACTGCATCAACGGATGCAGCAGCAGCGGAAACTGCTGCTCGAGTTCGGCGCGCGGGATGGTTCCGCCGGCCTCCAGCGTCGTCACCCAATCGATACCAAGCCGCAGGGTATCGACATCCTCCACCCGCTTGATTGCCGAGGAAAGCTCGGCCGGCGTCATGTCGAATTCGGCCGCCAGAGCATCAAAATCGAGCTCATCCTCATACTTGTCGCCGAAGTATGTGACGAGTTCGGCATTTCCCGGCGCCTGCATGCTCTGCGCGCTTCCATCCGGCGTCGGCTCGGTGACGCCGAGCTTGACCAAGGCTTCGACGAAGCGTTGGCGGTCCTTGTTGTATGCAGCGTCAAGCTCTTCCTGCGGCACATACATATCGAGCAGGATCGCCTGCTGATCCTTGTTGAACAGTGTCGATGTCTGAATGTGCTCGCGCAACTGGTCGCGCTTCGACAGGATGCCGTTGGCGTGGCAATCAAAGCACGAACGGGCGTTGATGATCTCGACCCCCTTGCCGATCGGCCGCTCGCGGAAGGAGACGATCGAGGTCGGGCCGACATCCAGCTGCTTGCCTGCCGCTGTCGACAGATAATAGCCCTGCAACCCGTTCGGCAGCGAGAAGATCATTTCGCCGCCGTCATGTTCGAAGGCAGTCAGCCCGCCATCGAACGGCTCGAGTTCCTTCGGCCCTTGCGGAAAGCGCTTGAGCACCTGGCGGCCAACATCGCCGCCGAAATCATAGGATTTCCAGTAATAGCCGCCAAACGGCATTTCGTGGCGCTCAAGCATACGGTTGTGGTCGGAAACACCAGACGAACCATCGGCGAAGCCTGCACGCAGCACCTGCCGGTGGCGGATGTTTTCGTCCACGTTGATCTGGAAGCGCTGTTCGAGTTCGTGGATATGCGTCGGCAACTTCATCAGCTGATTGTAGATCTTCGGCTTGGCCGCGTTGGCCATGAACCAGTCGATGCGCATGATCGGCAGGACGGTGTCGGTTTCCTTGGTCAGTGCCAGCAGCGATGCGTCACTGCCGGGATCGACGCCGTAGAAATATTGCGAGATCAGGAAATTGTAATCGTCCGCTGACCATTGCAGGTCCTGCAGATCGACCCGGACCATCAGCCCGTTGGTACCCTCGACCTCCTGTGGCAAGACCAGCTTGGGGCCGTAGGATAGAGAGTTCAAAAGCTTCTTGAAGCCGCCGGCCAAAACGTCCATGCGCTTCATGAAGGTCTTGTCCTCCTCGCAGCCCATCATGCCGTTGTACTGGTTGCGGTAGGAGAAATAGCGCATGAATTGGCGGTCGAGATCGCTGACCTTGGAAATGTCCTTTAGTCCGGCCTCTATGAAGTCGCGATAGGACAGCATCGGACGCGTGCGATCCGGCTTGCTTGCTGCGGTCTTCGGCAGGTCGGATTGATTGAGGGAGTTGATCCAATCCTCGAGGCTTTTGACCTCCTCGGCGGTCGGTCGCTTGCCAAGCGGCATGCGCCCGCTGGTCACAGATGTAAAAAGGCGGGATTTGGAAGCATCGCCCGGAACCACGAAGGCTGCGTCGGCAGCGATCGTCTTCAGATCGCCGGCCGGATAGGACCCTTGAGAGCTTTCGCCTGGGCCATGGCAATTGCGGCAATATTTGCCGATGAAAGCATCGGCCTGTGTGGCCAGACCGGCATTGTCTCCGGTAAGATCGGCTGCGGGCGTGCTTTCCTTGCAGACGGCGGTTGCCGATTGCGCCACCGGTTCCGGTGGCTTGACCTCGTGGTCGGAGAGGAAGGCATAGATCGCCGTGCGGTCCTTCTCCGTCAAAGCCGAGAGCCCGTGGGCAATCTCGCGCATCACCGGGTCGGTCAACGGTGCGCCCGACAGCTTCTTGCCTTCATCGATCAGACCAACGGTAAACACATCAGACGAGGCAAGGCCGGCCATTCTCGCCTTGGAAATATCGGGCGCCACCGCTCCGGTCAGCCCCTTTTCGCCCGTATAGGCGTTTTCCATGTCGAGCCCGTAGGTCGTGGTGCGCGGTGTATGGCAATCGCCGCAGCCGCCGACGTTCTCGACGAGATAACGCCCGCGCTCCATCTGCGTTTCTTCGCGCGACTGATAGTCCGGCACGGTGAAATGGCTGCGTTTCCACAGCGTGATCGTCGTCTGGCGGCTATATGGGAAAGCGATCTCGTGTTCCTGCGACACGGCATCCGAGGCAATCTGCGTGTCGATATAGGCCTTGATGTCGAGCACATCTTCCGGCTTCATGCCGCCATAGGCCGTGTAGGGCATGACGGGATAGAGATTGTTGCCCTCCCGGTCGATCCCCTGCATTACCGCATTGAGAAACTGGGCATTCGTCCAGCCACCAATGCCGTTGGCATGGGGCGAGATGTTCGGCGCATAGAACTTGCCGATCGCCGTATCCATCTCAAGTCCGCCCGACAGAATTTCGGTATTGCTGCCAGAGCCATGGCAGGCGCCGCAGCCGGAGGCGTTGAACAGATATTTGCCGTTGTCGGTGTTCGCCTTGTAGGTCGCATAGGCATCCTCGGTGAAAGCGTCACGCGCCAATGCCGTGCCGGGACACTGGGCCAGAGCCAGCATTGCAGCTGATATTGCCAAGGCCTGACGGCGCAGGCCGCGGATCATTTTCCCGGACAGTCGATCGAACATGCGCATGGCCTGCTCTCCTTGCTTTCTCAAACGACAAAAATATGCGACGCGGGTCTATCGGAACTGGAACTGCTCGAACTCGACCCGTTTGGGTTTCTTGCCGAGGTCCTTCAGGCCCTTTTCGATGGCTTTTCGTAAGAGCGGCGGCCCACAGAACCAGAGGTCGGCCTCCGCCGGATCGACGACGCTCGATGCCGCGAGCTTCACCGCGTCGAGCCGTCCGTCGGTTTTGGAATCATGCAAAGTAAAACTGAAATTCGAAAGTTTTTCTGCCTGCGCCTCGAACGTCTCGAGGCCGATGGCTTCGCTGCGATCGCGCACGCAATATACCATATGAATGTCCTGGCCTTCATCGCCCTTCAGGCGCCCCGCCATGGCAAGGAACGGCGTGACACCAATGCCGCCGGCCAGCCAGATCTGCTTCTTGCCGCCACGACGATGGTTGAAATGACCATACCCCCTCCAGCTTGAGGCGATCGCCGATCGCAATGCCGTCGCGCAACGCCTTCGTATAGTCCCCCAGCGGCTTGATGGCGAAGCGAACGGCGCCGTTCTCATCCATACCGGCGATCGTAAAGGGGTGTGGCTCGCGCAGGCCTGGCTTGTTGACCCGGAAAAATCCGAACTGCCCCGGCTTTGCGCGCAGCGGACGCCTTGTCGGCCGGGCAGAAACAATCGTCGCGCCTTCATGGCGTATCACGTCGAAGACTTCGTAGGTCCGCGTGCGCAGCCATGGGAAGAGCTGGGTGTAGATGTAGCTCGCTGTCCCGATCATCGCGAAGATGTTGAGGTAGGTCGCCAGCATAGCGGTGCCGTCATAGGGCCGCTTGATGAACGTCTGGTGGAAGGCGACCATGATGAACAGCAAGCCGATGAAGCGATGCGTCAGGCGCCAGAAATGATAGGGGATCTCGGTCTTCGTTTTCGGAATGATCTTGACGATGCTCAGCACCAGCAGCACCACGAGGGCATAGAATGCATACTCCCCCGCCTGCGCCGCAAGCTTGTTCAATCCCCCAGTCAACGACAAACCCTTGAAGTCCGGCGTTATGAAATAGTGCACGAGAATCAGCACCAGTACCGTTATCCCGACACGGCGATGCGTCTGGTAAATCCGGTCAAGCCCGCCAAACAGACGCTCGACGAACGGTGGCCGGGTCGCCATGAACAGCGCGAGCGCCATGCCGGTAAACGCCATGGAGGACGCCATCAACGAAAACGTGGTCCCCGCATTGGTGTGACTGACCGCGGGGACAGCCAAGAGCCCCTGCAAATCCCATCAACGACCAGACAAGAACAGCACCCTGCGCTCACAAGATATCCCTCACTATTCCCGCAGTCATGGGGCCCCTGATGGCAAGACTGGCAAGCCCCTCAAGCTTCGTCAACTGCTATTGTAGAGCAGACGATTTTACGGCCGGCTTTATTCGGCCGTACCCAAGCTTTTGTGTTTGCGGGGGAAAATCCGCTTGCGCACAGGCCGAGCAAAGAATCAATCCTTGGTTATCTCACAGCCCGCCTCCTGCAAGCGCCTCACGTGCCTTTTGCGCAAGCGGATGCTGCGGGTGGCGCCGGATGAAGCGCTCATAGGCTTCGCGCGTGCCCTTTCGGATGACACGGTCATATTCGGACTGCACCGCAACCTCGGCATCCGGCGCCGGCGTCATGATGCCGCCGGTTCCCTTTGGCGCTTGCGCGGCCAGAACTGCCCCGCAGAAAAGCCCTGATAGTGTCCAGAAAAGAGCGATGAACGGCCATTGGCTGCGAATTTCGACGGGCATATCGACATCTCTTTAGTTTTGAGAAAGATCTTCGTGCAATCAGCAACATAGACTGGTTTTGTCCGTTTCACTAAAGCGGCATTTTCCAAACGATTCGGGTATTTCTCCACCGTGAAGGTCAAGCGATGACAGGCATAAACAAGACTTCAAAAGCAATTTTCAACTCAGGCATCCAACTGATCGATGGCGTGATCTCCGGCGAGGCTTGGAACGGCAACAGCATCACCTACGCATTCCCGACACTCACCAGCCAGTATGATTATGCCGACCCGGCGGAGTTGAACAACAATTTCAGCGCGGTTTCGACGGCGCAAAAAAATGCAGCCCTGTTTGCCATGGAGCAATCCTCTGGAACCGCCGCCAATGACGGTTTTTCCGTCGAAGGGTTTACCAAGCTGTCGTTTGCAGCCGGCAGCGCAAGCAGCGCGACCCTGCGTTTCGCGCAATCCGACGAGGCAAGCCCAACCGCCTATGCCTATTACCCCGGCTCCACCGATTCCGCTGGCGATATCTGGTTCAGCAGGGAGTATGCCGGAACGATCAACGACTACCTCAAGCCGGTTGCCGGCAACTACGCCTGGCACACCCTCGTCCACGAACTGGGCCACGCGCTCGGCCTGAAGCACGGCCATGAGACCGATACTTATGGCGCAACACCGGCCCAGTACAATTCCATCGAATATACCGTCATGACCTATAACGGCTTCGTCGGAGATGACGCCAATGGCTATCAGTATGAAGAATTCGGCGCACCGCAGACCTTCATGATGGCGGATATCGCAGCGCTGCAGCACATGTATGGCGCAGATTTCAACACCAAGAGCGGTAATACAATCTATAAATGGACACCCGCCAGCGGCAAGACCATCATCGACGGCGAGGTTGTGATCGCGCCCGGCGGAAACCGGATCTTCGCAACTCTTTGGGACGGTGGCGGCCGCGATACATTTGACCTCACCGCGTACAAGACCGCGATGAAGATCGATCTTCGCCCGGGCGGACATTCGACATTCAGTGCCGACCAGCTGTCCTTCCTGAACGGAGGGCCGAATGACGGTTATGCGCGCGGCAACATCTTCAATGCGCTGCTCTATCACGGCAACACCAAGTCACTGATCGAGGACGTGAAGGCTGGCGCGGGCAATGACCAGATCACTGGCAACCAGGTTGCCAACACACTGTACGGCAATGGCGGTAACGACACTCTGAACGGAGATGCCGGCAACGACACTCTGGTCGGTGGCGTCGGCGCCGACAGGCTCTACGGTGGCGCAGATACCGACATTGCCAGCTATGCAGGCGCCACGAAGGGCGTCGTGGCCAACCTCGCCACATCCACGGCGAACATCAACGACGCCAAGGGAGACATCTATTCGTCGATCGAAAGCCTGACGGGATCGAGCTACGCCGATAGGCTCTACGGCAATGCCGGGGGCAATAGACTGTCCGGCGGTGCAGGCAACGATCTACTCAGCGGAGCGGCCGGAAATGATCTGCTGATCGGAGGCGCCGGCGCGGATGATCTCTGCGGCGGCACCGGCGCCGACAGGTTCATCTTCTCGGCATCGAGCGAATCCACAGTCGCACCAGCCGGACGGGATAGTATCTTCGACTTCCTCGCCGCTCAGGGCGACAGGATCGACCTGTCCCGCATCGACGCCAATACGAAAATTGCCGGCGATCAGCCATTCACGTTCATCAACTCAAGTGGTTTCAGCTGCAAGGCCTCCGAACTCCGATACACGCAAACGGCCTCGGACACCTATATCTATGGTGACGTGAACGGTGATGGAAAATCCGATTTCATCCTTCATCTCGACGACGCCATCTCCATGCAAAAAGGCTATTTCGTTCTTTGACGGCTGCCCACCCGGACTTCCGTGCAAACAAAAAGGGCGGCCCGCAAGCCGCCCTTTTGTAACCGATCTCGATAGAGAGATTTAGCCGACGAACGCCCGTTCTATAACGAACTCGCCCGGCTTGTTGTTGGAGCCCTCGTTCAAACCGGCGGCTTCGAGAATTTCCTTGGTTTCCTTCAGCATCTCGGTCGAGCCGCAGATCATGCCGCGGTCAACGGCCGGGTCGAAGGCCGGAAGGCCAAGGTCGGAGAACATCTTGCCGTCGCGCATCAGGTTGGTGATACGGCCCTTGAACGGATAATCCTCGCGGGTCACCGTCGCATAGTGGCGCAGCTTGTCGCCGACGAGTTCGGCGAGGAATTCGTGGTTGCGGATTTCCTCGATCAGGTCGAAGCCGTATTTCAGTTCGGCAACGTCACGGGTCGTGTGGGTGAGGATGACTTCCTCGAACTTCTCAAAGGTTTCCGGATCGCGGATCAGGCTTGCAAACGGTGCAATGCCCGTGCCGGTCGAAAACATGTAGAGGCGCTTGCCGGGCGTCAGTGCATCGAGCACCAGCGTGCCTGTCGGCTTCTTGCGCATCAGCACCTGATCGCCGGGCTTGATGCTCTGCAGATGCGAGGTCAGCGGGCCATCCGGCACCTTGATCGAGAAGAATTCGAGTTCCTCGTCCCAGGCCGGGCTGGCGATCGAATAGGCGCGATAGATCGGCTTGCCATCGACCATCAGGCCAATCATGGCGAACTCGCCCGAACGGAACCGGAATTCGGTCGGGCGCGTCATGCGGAAGCTGAACAGCCGGTCGGTATAATGCGTGACCTTCGTCACCGTTTCAGCGAACACGCCGGCGGGTACGGTTACGGCAAATTCTTCGATCTTGGCAGGAGCATTCATTTCGGCGTCAGGTCCTGTAATGATGAGCAATTCTTTCAGGTATCAGCGGATATTCCAAAAGGCGCTGGTTTGGAAGCAATTCCGTTCCAATTATAGCGCCTTTTGCAGATTGATGCGTGCTTCAGTATGTCGTGGGCTCAGGAAACCCGGCGCCAGCTGTAGGATTTCGCATCCGCCGACGGTTTGGCTGTCGGCTGGTAGTGGTTGTCGATACCGGGCAGCCGCCCTTCGGACAGACGCTTCAGAGCCGTTTCGTTGCTGACGGCAAAACTATCGATGCCACAGCGCAGCATCAGCGGCACCTGGTCGATCAAGACGTCACCGACAGCACGGATTTCCTTGCCGTAGCCGAGACGAACGCAGCAGCGATGCATGGCTGAAGGCCCGGCCATCATTGAAGGCCGGGAAAGCCACGGCAATCAGCGACACCTGCTCCAGAAACGGCTGCAGCCGCGTCACATCATCGGCGGGGTTGACCAGCACACCGAGACCGCTGTCGCCAGACGATGCCTTTTCAAGAAAAGCATCGATGCCGAGAATGGCTTTCTCGTTCGAGCCGGCCTTGGTTTCCTCGGTTTCGACAACCCAGGGGTCGTCCGTCACGAAACCGGTTTCTTTCCAGATCTGTGTCATATGCTTGTCCTTGAACCTCAGGCCGCTTCCTGGGCATTACCGCCATAGAGCGCATCCTTGAACGGCTGCGGACCGACGCGGCGGTAGGCGTCGAGGAAAATTTCCGACGCATCTTTGCGAAGCCCGAGATAGACGTTCACGATCGTCTCGATCGCATCCGTCACCTTTTCAGGCTCGAAGCCGCGGCCGATGATTTCGCCGATCGAGGTGTTCTCGTCGCCCGAACCACCCAGCGTGATCTGGTAGAGTTCCGCGCCCTTCTTTCCACGCCCAGAAGGCCGATATGGCCGACATGGTGGTGGCCGCAGGCATTGATGCAGCCGGAAATCTTGATCTTCAGCTCGCCGATCTCGGCCTGGCGATCCGGATTGCCGAAGCGGGTGGAAATTTCCTGCGCCAGTGGGATCGAGCGCGCATTGGCAAGCGCGCAATAGTCCAAGCCGGGACAGGCAATGATATCGGTAATCAGGCCGGCATTGGCCGTTGCAAGCCCGATCGAGACCAGGCCACGATAGAGCGCCTCCAGATCCGCCAGTGCCACATGCGGCAGGATGATGTTCTGCTCATGGCTGATGCGGATTTCATCGAAGGCGTATTCTTCGGCGAGATCGGCGATCGCATCCATCTGGCTGTCACTGGCGTCGCCCGGGATACCACCGATCGGCTTCAGCGACACCGTCACCATGCCGTAATCCGGATGCTTGTGCGGCTGGACGTTCTGCTGCACCCAGCGGGCAAAGTCCGGATCGGCCCTCTTCCAGCTTGCCAGATTGGCCCAGCCTTCGGGACGGTCGGTCAGCGGCGGCAGCGCGAAATAACTGGTGATGGCCTGGATATCGGCCTCCGGCAATTTCAGCTCGGTGTTCTTCAGCTCGGCGAATTCCGCGTCGACCTGCCGCGCCAATTCCTCGGCACCGGTTTCGTGCACGAGGATCTTGATGCGGGCCTTGTACTTGTTATCGCGGCGGCCGTGCAGGTTGTACACGCGCATGATCGCCGTCGTGTAGGACAACAGGTCCTCTTCCGGCAGAAAATCGTGGATTTTCTTGGCGATCATCGGGGTACGCCCCTGCCCGCCGCCGACATAAACGGCAAAGCCGATCTCGCCCTTGTCGTTCTTCTTCAGATGCAGGCCGATGTCGTGCACCTGAATGGCCGCGCGGTCGCGCTCGGCACCGGTAACGGCGATCTTGAACTTGCGCGGCAGGAAGGAGAATTCCGGGTGAACCGACGACCACTGACGCAGGATTTCGGCGTAAGGGCGCAGGGGTCGGCAACTTCATCAGCAGCGGCACCGGCAAAATGGTCGGCGGTGACGTTGCGAATACAGTTGCCCGATGTCTGGATGGCGTGCATCTCGACGGAGGCTAGGTCGGAAAGAATATCCGGCGTGTCCGACAGTTTCGGCCAGTTATACTGGATGTTCTGGCGCGTGGTGAAATGCCCGTAGCCGCGATCGTATTTGCGGGCGATATGGGCAAGCATGCGCATCTGGTTGCTGTCCAGCGTACCATAGGGGATCGCGACGCGCAGCATATAGGCGTGAAGCTGCAGGTAGACGCCGTTCATCAGCCGCAGCGGCTTGAAGGCATCTTCGGCAAGCTCGCCAGAGAGGCGGCGCGTGACCTGATCGCTGAAACTGCTGACGCGGTCGGCAACAAAGGCATGGTCGAATTCGTCGTAACGGTACATCGGTCTACTTTTCCTTAAGCCGCGTGCACGGGGCCGGTCAGGCCCTTGTATCCCGGCGCATAATCGATCGTCGGGCCTTCGGCACGAACGCGCTCGCGCATACGCAAGGGCCGCAATACGCCTGCCACTTCTTCAATATCAATGACATTCACGTCAACCACCTTGTTATCGGCAAACGCGGCCTTGCCGGTTGCTTCAAGAGCGGTGACCGCTTCGGCATGGCGGGCGACAAACGCGTCCTGCAGCGATTCCACCCAGTTTCCCGAGGCATCGAGCCAGACGGAAATGCCGTCGGACAGGCGGTTTGCGGTCAATACCTTGTCGGCCATGTCAATTCCTCACTTCATCAGTCTGTTTGTGCGTCGCCACAGTCCTGGCGCCGGTATTCTTAAGCGACTGCCCCTTCACCAGCGGCTGCGACCGCTCGAAATTCGCGCCTGCAACCGCGTCACCGATGATCACCATCACAGGACCGTCCAACTCGTCACGATATTGCAGGTCCGGCAAGTCCTTCAGCGTGCCATGCAGCAGCTTGCGCTCGGCGCGGCTGGCATTTTCGATCACGGCAACCGTGGTTTCCGGCGGCAGACCGGCCTCGATCAGGCGCGCAGCGACGGAGGCTGCAACCGTGCGCCCCATATAGACGGCAATGGTGGCGCCGGAAATGGCAAGACGAGCCCAATCGGGCAGGACATCGCCAGTCAGATCGTGGCCAGTGGTAAAAATCAGCGATGACGCAACACCACGCAACGTCAGCGGCAGTTCGAAATCGGCAGCCGCGGCAAAAGCAGAGGTAATGCCGGGCACGATCTCATAAGTGATACCGGCTTCGCGCAACGCCGCCATTTCCTCGCCGGCGCGGCCGTAGACCAGCGGATCGCCCGACTTCAGCCGCACGACACGCTTGCCGTCCTGACCGAGCCGCACCAGCAGCTGGTTGATCTCGTCCTGCGATTTCGAATGGCAGCCCTTGCGCTTGCCGACCGATAGGCGCTCAGCATCGCGGCGACCCATATCGACGATTGCTTGCGGCACCAGCGCATCATAGACGATCACATCGGCTTCCATCATCACCCGCTGGGCACGCAAGGTCAAAAGGTCTTCGGCACCCGGGCCAGCGCCGACCAGCCAGACGTGACCGGGAACGCGATCAACCGACTGCAGCAACCGGGAGGCTTCGCGGCGGGCTTCGGCGATATTTCCGAGCGATACCTGATCAGCCACAGGACCGGAGAAGAAGCGACGCCAGAAAACACGGCGAGAAACGCCACGCGGCAAGACACGATCGGCTGCATCGTGATAGGCCTGCGCCAGCGAAGCAAGCGCGCCAAGCGAGGGGGAAAGAAGCTGATCAATCTGGGCGCGGATCATCTGCGCGAGAACAGGACCTGCTCCTTCGGTGCCGATGGCAACGGCAACCGGTGCACGATTGACCAGCGCCGGCGTCAGGAAATCGCAGAATTCCGGCTGATCGACCGCATTGGCGGGAATTTTCTGCGCGCGGGCGGCAGCAACGATCAAACGGTCCTGCGCGGCATTACCGGTTGCGGCAAACACCAGCGTTGCGCCGTCGACCTGGTTAGCTTCGAATGGCTCTTGTACGAGCTCGATGGCATTGGCGGACAAGAATGCGGCGAAATCGGCGTCCGGCTCATCGGCATAGGCAACGATTCGCGCCTGCGTATTCAGTAGCAGCCGAACCTTGGCAAAGGCCTCATCGCCATTGCCAAAAACCGCCACGCATTTCTGCGCAACGCGGAAGAAGGCCGGAAAGACGGTCAGCAGCTCGGTCATAACGTGGGAATCTGATCCTGTTACAGGTTCTGGGGAATATCCCCTTTATACCGGGAAAATTGAAGAAACAGAAATTCCGATGCCTTTGCAGGCGGATATTCTTTTGCTCGACTTCAGCATAAATTGAGCAAATATCACCGGCTATGACGGTACGGCAACAGTCTACGTGAGCGATCATCCGGCATTGCCTATTCCGGCCGATATCCGTTAAATGCCGTCATTCCCATAGACCGGAGCCATGCGCCGATGAAGAATTCCGACCTTGCAGACCGCCTGCTGACCGTCATCGAAACGGACATCCTTCCTTTGACGGAAAAAGGCGTTGCTGCCGGCAACAAGGTTTTCGGAGCGGCCATCCTGCGCAAATCGGACCTGTCTCTGGTGATCGCCGAAACCAACAACGAGACGGAAAATCCGCTGTGGCATGGCGAGGTGCATACGCTGAAGCGCTTTTACGAGGCGCGGAAAAGCCGGACACCAAAGACCTGATCTTCCTCTCCACCCATGAACCCTGTTCTATGTGCCTCTCGGCCATCACCTGGGCAGGTTTCGACAATTTCTACTACTTCTTCAGCCACGAGGATTCGCGCGATGCTTTCTCGATCCCGCACGACCTGAAAATCCTCAAAGAGGTTTTCCGGCTCGATCCCGGCGATTATGCCAAGACCAATGCCTTCTGGCGGTCGTCCTCGATCGCCGATCTGGTGGCGACATCGGATGAAGCCGACAAGACGGCGCTCCGGGCACAGGACCAGCGCATTCGTGCAAAATATCAGTCGCTGTCGGATACCTACCAGTCCGGCAAGGACGACAACGCCATTCCGATGAATTGAGCCCCATGCAGCCCTCCAAGGATATCACCCGCCTGCTCGACATCATGGAAGCCCTGCGCCAGCCGGAAACGGGTTGCCCCTGGGACATCGTCCAGACCTTCGAGACCATCAAGCCCTATACGCTTGAGGAAGCCTATGAGGTTGCCCGACGCGATCGAGCGCGGCGATATGGACGATCTCTGCGACGAGCTCGGAGATCTGCTGCTGCAGGTGGTTTTTCACGCCCGCATGGCCGAGGAAGCCGGCGATTTCGCCTTCGGCGATGTGGTCGAGGCAATCACCCGAAAGATGATCCGCCGTCATCCGCATGTCTTTGCCCGATCAGGCGTAGATACGCCCCAGGCCGTGAAACTGCAGTGGGACGAGATCAAGCAGGCGGAAAAAGCCGAGCGCCGTGAGCGGCGAGAAAGCGCGACCTGCCGGAGGATGTCGACAAGGGGCATCTCGGCTCTGTCCAGCGCAGCTTTCCGGCACTGGTCGAAGCCTTGAAGCTACAGGAGCGGGCAGCCAAGGTCGGCTTCGACTGGTCCTCACCCGAACCGATCCTCGACAAGATCGAGGAAGAGATCGCCGAACTGCGCGAAGCCCTGGCGTCGAACGACAAGGAAAAGGTGGCGGACGAACTCGGCGACCTGATCTTTGCCGTCGTCAATATCGGCCGCCATGTCGGCGCCGATCCCCGAAATGCGCTGCGCGGTACAAACACCAAATTCCGCCGCCGCTTTGCGCATATCGAGACGGAGCTGGAGGCGGCGGGAGAAACGCTGGACGCGGCAACGCTGGAGCGGATGGAAGAGCTCTGGCAGGCAGCCAAGGCAATCGAGCGGCAGCTGACATGACATATTGCAATGCATTGACCTAACGGCATGCCGTTACGTCAATGCTCATTTCAGGAACTACCAGTCCTGCGCCGCGGCTTTCGGACCATTGCCGAGACGCCGTTCGAGTTCTTCCGATCTGCTTGGCGTCATGCGCAGATCCAGACTGACGGAACCGTCTTCCATGTCTTCGCGGCCATCGACCATAGTGTGTTCGTAAACCCACGACAGCAATTGCAGCTTGCTGGCCGGCAGGACGACATTGCATTCCATCAAGACGCCGGACAGACGCTTGTTGATCTCGTCAAGAAGGTGATCGGCACCCTCGCCCGTGACGGCTGAAACGGCGACGGTGTTTTCGCTGTTTGTGGCCTTTTGCACGAGGCTTTCATGGGCTTCGGAATCGAGCAGATCGACCTTATTCCAGACCTCGATGATCCGTTCCGAACGGGCCTTCTCGTCGATGCCGAGATCGGTGAGGATGCGCAGCACGTCCTGTGCCTGGACCTGATTGTCGGGATCGGCAAGATCGCGCACATGCAGGATCAGATCGGCTTCCAGCACTTCTTCCAGCGTCGCACGGAAGGCGGCGACCAGATGGGTGGGCAGGTCGGAGATGAAGCCGACGGTGTCGGACAGCATGACCATGCGGCCATGCGGCAGCTTCATGCGGCGCAGCGTCGGGTCGAGCGTGGCAAACAACATGTCTTCGGCGAGAACGCCGGCACCGGTGATGCGGTTGAACAGCGTCGATTTGCCGGCATTGGTATAGCCGACGAGGGCCACGATCGGGTGCGGAACCTTCTTGCGCTTGGCACGATGAAGCTGGCGGGTGCGGCGCACCTGCTCCAGCTCCTTCTCGAGCTTGACGATCTTTTCCTGCAAAAGCCGACGGTCGGCTTCGATCTGGGTTTCACCCGGACCACCCATGAAGCCCGCACCACCGCGCTGGCGTTCCAAGTGGGTCCAACTGCGCACCAGGCGGCCTTTCTGATAATTCAGATGGGCTAGATCGACCTGCAGCGTACCTTCCTTGGTGGAAGCGCGGCGGCCGAAGATTTCGAGAATGAGACCGGTCCGGTCGATGACCTTGCAGTTCCATTCCTTTTCAAGATTGCGCTGCTGAACCGGGGTGAGCGGATGGTCGATGATGACAAGACCAGCATTGTGCTCGCTGAGCAGATGGCCGATTTCCTCGATCTTGCCGCTGCCGAGCAATGTGCCCGGCTTCGGCTGGGCGACGGGCACGATCATGCCGTGCACAACTTCGAGGTCGATAGCGAGCGCAAGCCCGATCGTCTCTTCCAGCCGGCTTTCGTCGCTGCTGCGTCGAAGTCGCTGCGATAATCTCGGCGTTCTGTCTGCCCGTCTTTTTCAGGACTGGGACGATGACAACGGCGCGCATGTCATCACGAAGCTTTTCAAGCTCCGGGATGATCGACGCCGATTTGGTATCACGTTTGGTAATGTGTCTTGTATCCCGTCAGGATGCGGATTCTTCGCTCTCGAACATCTGCATCGGCTGGCCCGGCATGATTGTCGAGATCGCGTGCTTGTATACGAGCTGGGAATGCCCGTCACGCCGCAAAAGCACACAGAAATTGTCAAAAGACGTGACAACGCCCGTCAGTTTCACACCATTGATAAGAAATATCGTCAGAGATATCTTCTGCTTGCGGACGGTGTTGAGAAAAGATCCTTGCAAGTTCTGAGAACGTTCCGCCATAGCGCCGCTTCTTTCTTATTTTCCGGTTCGATTTAACCGGTTGATTATACAATCTGAATAGCCCGAACGCTGAAAAAAACTCGTCTTTAAAGCGTCCCCCCGGATTTGGTATCAAATCGCGGTCTTTTCCGCAATGTCGAAAAAGGCTTCACGAATTTTCTGTGACACACTGCCCGGATGGCCGTTGGCGATGGTTTTACCGTTAACAGCAACAACCGGAAAGCAGATGCTGGTGGCTGCCGTGATGAAAACCTCCGCGCTTCCAGCATGTCCTCGATGGAAAACGCCTGCTCGACAATCTCCAAACCGATCGCCGCGGTCACGTCCTTCAGGGTCGTCCGGGTGATCCCGCGTAGGATACCATGCTCTGCATGCCGGGTCCGCAGCCGGCCGTCCTTATCGACGATCCAGACATTGGTCGCAGCTCCCTCCTTCACCGTACCGTCGGCATCGACAAAGATCGCCTCCTGGGCGCCCTCCTCCTTGGCGGCCTGCCGAGCCAGCACATTCGGCAGCAACCCGACGGACTTGATATCGACACGATCCCAGCGGTTTTCAGGAACAGTGATGGCGCTGATGCCCAGAGCATTCTTCCTGGCAATCACCGACGCGTCGGTTCGTTTCGCGGTGACCACGATGGTCGATGGCGTATCGGCCGCCGGAAAGACATGGTCCCGGCGCGCAGCACCGCGCGTCACCTGCAGATAGAACAGGCCGTTCTTCACCCTGTTGCGGCGCGCGACCTCGCGAATGACGAGGACGAGTGCAGACCGTGACATCGGCCATGCCATCCGCAGTTCGCTCATTGACCGGTCGAGCCGATCGAGGTGCCGCGTCAAATCGACGATGAAGCCATGGCGGATCTCGCAGACCTCATAGACGCCATCGGCGAACTGGAAGCCGCGATCCTCGATATGAACAGCAGCTTCGGTATGACGCCGGTAGGCGCCGTTGACATAGGCAATGCGCGACATGGACGACCTGTCTTAGAAATATAAAAATCGGTTTTCAGACGCCGAGCGACTTCAGCTTGCGGTGAAGCGCCGAACGCTCCATGCCGACAAACTCTGCCGTGCGGGAAATATTGCCGCCAAAACGGTTGATCTGGGCGATCAGATAATCCCGCTCAAACATTTCACGCGCTTCACGCAGCGGCAGCGTCATGATGTGATGATCGCCCTGCGCTGATATCTTCGGCAGGCTGTCGCCGACTTCGCTCGGCAGCATGTCGGCGGAGATCGTGGTATCCGGACCGTCGCTGCGGGCAAGAATCATCAGACGCTCGATATTGTTGCGCAATTGCCGGATATTGCCCGGCCAGTCATGCGACTGCAGCACGGCCAGCGCGTCATCGCCGATCTTGCGGGTGCGGATACCCGCCTGCTCACTGATCTGGCGCATGAACATATCGACCAGAAACGGAATATCCTCGCGCCTTTCCGCCAGCGCCGGCACGCGGACTGGAATGACGGCCAGCCGGTGATAGAGATCCTCATGAAGCGCCTTCGGCGATCTGGCTTTCGAGATTGTAGGCGGTCGAGGAAATGATGCGAACATCGACCTTGACGCGCTTGGAGCCGCCGACCCGTTCGAACTGCTGGTCGACGAGCACGCGCAGGATTTTGTTCTGCGTCTCGCGCGGCATCTCGCCAACTTCGTCGAGATAGAGCATGCCGCCATGCGCCTCCTCAAGCGCGCCGGTCTTGCGCGGCTGGCCCGGCGTTCCCTCGGTTCCGAACAGCGCCATTTCCATCCGGTCCGGCGTGATCGCCGCGGCGTTCAGCGCCACGAAGGGACCGCCTGCCCGCGAGGATTTACGGTGGATCATCCGGGCGACCAGTTCCTTACCCGAGCCGGATGGACCGTGGATCATGATACGGCTGTTGGTCGGAGCAACCTTCTCGATGGTCTGGCGCAACTGCGAAACGGCGACCGAAGTTCCGATCAGCTCAACCGGATCGCCGGAGCGTTTCTTCAGTTCGGTGACTTCCTTCTTCAACTTGGAGTTTTCCAGCGCCCGCTCGGCAATCAGGATCAAGCGGTCGGCCTTGAAGGGTTTTTCGATGAAGTCATAGGCGCCACGGCGGATCGCCCGAAACGGCGGTCTCGATATTGCCATGCCCGGAAATCATCACGACTGGCAGATCGGGATAACGGCTCTTGATCTCGTCAAGCAATGCCAGGCCATCGAGCCGGCTGCCCTGCATCCAGATATCGAGGAAGACGAGGCGCGGGACGCGATCGCTGATGGCAGCAAGCGCGCTGTCGCTGTCGAATGCCGTGCGGGTTTCATGTCCCTCGTCGGACAGAATGCCGGAGACGATCTCGCGAATGTCTTCTTCGTCGTCCACAACCAGAATGTCAGCCGCCATAGGAGGTATCCTTGTCTTGTCTGTCTTCAATGCCGCCGCCTTGTCCGGCCGGCGGCAAGATGATGCTGAATCATCGCCCCCTGGCCACGATCGAAATCGGCCGGTGCGTCATGCAATTCCAATTGTCCGCCATGATCCTCGATGATCTTCTTGACGATCGCCAAGCCAAGGCCGGTGCCCTTCTCGCGCATCGTCATGTAGGGCTCGAGAATGCGATGGCGATTCTCGGTCGGCAGCCCCCGGCCGTTGTCGATGATATCGACAACGAACTGGCCCACTCGTTTCATTCAGCCGTGAGCGCACCATCACCCGGCGCTCGCCGCGAACGGCATCGGCCGGCAAAGCCTCGATCGCCTCGACAGCGTTCTTGATGATATTGCCGAAGGCCTGCCCCAGCATGCGACCATCGAAGGTACCGTTGAGCGGCTCCTCGCCGAGGTCGCGGATGAAGGTCACATGGGTGTTGCCCATCTCGCGCAGGAAGATCGCGTCCTTCAGGATATTGCGCAGATCAGCCTTTTCCTTGGTCGGCTTGGGCATACGGGCAAAACCGGAGAACTCATCGACCATACGGCCGATATCCTCGACCTGGCGGACAATGGTGTCGGTACATTGATCGAAGACCGTGCGGTCGTCTTGGTTGATCTGCTTGCCATAGCGGCGCTTCAGGCGCTCGGCCGACAACTGGATCGGCGTCAGCGGGTTCTTGATTTCGTGGGCGATGCGGCGGGCGACGTCAGCCCAGGCGGTCGAGGCGCTGCGCGATGACCAGATCAGTAATGTCGTCGACGGTAATGACATAGGAATCCTTGGCATCGTGCGATTCCTCGCGTGTTACCTGAACATTCAGCGTCCGCTCCGTGCCGCCACGCATGATGTTGATCTGCTTGCGGTAGTCGTTGCGGTGGCGGCTGGCGGCTTCATTGAGCACCTGTTCGATTTCCGGCGCCACATCGGCAAGCTTTTCGCCGACGAGCTCCAGCGTCGTGCGTGACAGGAAATGCTCCGACGACGGATTGGCGATGGTGATGCGCCGGTCGTCCTCGACGCCGATCACGGCCGCAGTCACGCCGGAAAGCACCGCCTCGATGAACCGCCTGCGGTCATCCATCTCGTCCTTGGCCTCAAGAATCTGGTCCCGCTGCGTGCGGATCTCAGCAATCATCTTGTTGAAGGTGCGCGACAGACTGCCGACATCGCCATCCACCGCATGCACGGGGACGATGACATTCAGGTTGCCGCTCGCCACGCTATCGGCCGCGCCGATCAAGAGCCGGATCGGCCGGACGATCCGGTCGGCAACCACGATGGCGGTCCAGATCGCCGCCAAAAGCACGATCAGCGCGAAGCCGAGATAAAGCACCCCGAACGCCACCTGCAACGATGTGCGGCCAGCCTCGAGATTCTTGTATTCGGCGGTGTTCTCCTCCATCAGCCGCATCGAGCGCATGACCTTCGGGTCGACGCTACGCACGGTGTAAAGATAAGCGCCCTCGATATTGTCGATCGGAATGATCGCACCGACGAGGTTGGTCACGCCGGGCGGAATGAGGGTCGGCTGCCCGGACACGGTGCTCAACAGCGCATCCTTCGGAATGGCCGGCAACGGGCGCTCCGTTGGAATATTGGCCTGAACGATCGGCGTACCGTCGCCCCGTACCAGGAACGCACCCAGCATGCCGCGTCCGCGGGCCTGCCGTGTCATCAGTTCGATGAAGCCTGTGCGGTCAAGGCTGTAGAGCTGACGATTGCGCTCCAGGTCATTGGCCATGGAGACCGTCTGCCCCTGCAGATAGCTGGCATTTTCCAGCACATAGGCCTGTGCGACATCGAGCGAGGAACTGACGATCGATTGTGTGCGCAACGAAAACCAGCGGTCGAGGCCGACATCGAGCGTGATACTGGCAAAGATCGCCACCAGAATAGCCGGGGTGATCGCGACGATCGAGAACAGCGCAACGATACGCACATGCAACCGAGCGGCAGCCCTGCCGCGGTTACGCGCCTTCAACAGGCGGAGAATTTCACGGCCGATCAGAAACAGCAGCCCGATGACGAACAGTGCATTGATCGCAGCCGAACCGATGATGATATTGGTTTCCGGCCTGATGGGCGTCAGCCCGAGCAGAACCAGCAGCGATATAATCAGCGCAGACCAGCGCACCGGTCGCCAACAACAGACCCGGCAACGCAAAGGATGCGCGCCGGTCATGCCCCGTCACGGCACCGTCATCTTTCGCCAGTGGCACAATCAGCCCTTCGGCCATCAGAAATGCATCCCCGGCCCGACGTCACCTTGCTGTAGCAAAGTGGCGGGCATTTTTATGTTCCGTGGCCAAAACGATGACCGCACAGGATCGGCTCGACCCGGCGGGCTCACAAGCCGGCAACCAAATCCAACGGATGAAAAGCTCACAGAATCACCCTTACCCGTGTGCTTTCTAAGCAACATATTGTGGCGAAAATGCAACGCTTATTTGGTCGCGCTCAAGCGCTGCGTGAGCTACGGTAAACGGAAACGCCGAGTTCGCGGATTTTCTTGCGTAGCGTGTTCCGGTTCAGACCAAGCAGATCGGCTGCCTTGATCTGGTTGCCGCGCGTCGCCGTCAGGGCTGCCAGGATCAGCGGATATTCCATTTCAGCCAAAACCCGGTCGTACAGTCCGGCCGGTGGCAGGGCATCGCCGAAGCCGGCAAAATACTGCCGCATGTTTTCTTCGACGGCCTGCGAAATCGACATCGAGCCCGAGCGGCCCGACGTCTTTTCAATCGGGCTGTCGGGAATGTCGGAGCGTAATTCGCTTTCGATGATCTCGCGCGTAATGACGTCCTGAGGATACAGCGCCGTCAGGCGGCGCACGACGTTTTCAAGTTCGCGGACGTTGCCCGGCCAGGGATGTGCCTTCATCAATTCGAGCGCTTCCTGATCGAAGCGCTTGACATCGAGGCCTTCCTTTTCGGCCTGCTGGACGAAATGGCGGACCAGATCGGGGATATCTTCGGCGCGGTCACGCAGCGGCGGCAACCGCAGCGGTACGACGTTCAGGCGGTAGTAAAGGTCTTCACGAAATAGGCCCTGATTGATCGACTGTTTCAGATCCTTGTTGGTGGCGGCAACAATGCGCACATCCGAGCGGATCGGCGTGCGGCCGCCGACGGTGGTATATTCGCCCTGCTGCAGCACACGCAGCAGACGCGTCTGGGCATCCATCGGCATGTCGCCGATTTCGTCGAGGAACAGCGTGCCGCCCTCTGCCTGTTCAAAACGGCCGGTCGAGCGGTTCTGCGCGCCGGTAAAAGCACCCTTCTCGTGGCCGAACAGTTCTGATTCGATCAGGTCCCGCGGGATCGCCGCCATGTTGATCGCGACAAACGGGCCGTTGCGGCGCTTGCCGTAGTCGTGCAGCGCCTTGGCGACCAGTTCCTTGCCGGTACCGGATTCGCCGGTAATCATCAGCGTCAGGTCGGTCTGCATCAGCCGCGCCAAAACCCGGTAGATTTCCTGCATGGCAGCCGAGCGGCCGACCAGCGGCATGCCGTCCTGCGGATCGTCCTCCAGCTTCACCGGCTTGCGCTTCGGCTCGGCCAGAGCGCGGCCGATGATGGCGATCAGTTCCGTCAGGTCGAAGGGCTTGGGCAGATAGTCGTAGGCACCTTTTTCCGAGGCCTTGATCGCTGTCATGAAGGTATTCTGGGCGCTCATGACCAGCACCGGCAGGTCTGGCCGCGCCTTCTTGATGCGCGGCAGGAGATCGAACGCGTTTTCGTCGGGCATCACCACATCGGTGACGACGAGATCGCCGTCGCCTGCCGAAATCCACCGCCACAGCGTCGCCGCGTTCGAGGTGATGCGGACATCGTACCCGGCGCGGCTCAGCGCCTGGTTGAGAACGGTACGGATGGCAGCGTCGTCGTCAGCGACGAGGATGGTGGCGCCAGTCATCGGGATTGTCCTTTTATGATGGTCAGTGGTTCGCTGTCTTCGGCCGTCGGTCCTTTCGAAGCGGGCATCAGAACGCGAAATGTCGTGCGGCTCGACTGGCTGTCGCACTCAACTATGCCCCCATGGCCACCAATAATCTTGGCGACGAGGGCAAGGCCGAGGCCGGAGCCATTGGTCTTGGTGGTAATGAACGGATCGAACAGATGCGGCACCAGATCGGAGGGCACGCCCGGTCCATTGTCGTGAACGCAGAATTCGAGCGGCAACGAAATCTTTTCCCGCGTTCCGGCAACCGACAGGCGGATGCCGGGCCGGTAAGCCGTCGTCAGCATGATCTCGCCGTCGAGCTTGTCGGCAACCGCTTCCGCAGCGTTCTTGATCAGGTTGAGGAAGACCTGAATCAATTGGTCGCGATTGGCGTAGACCGGTGGCAAGGACGGGTCGTAATTCTCGGTGATCCGGATTTTCCGGGCAAAACCGGCCTTGGCGATGGCCTTCACATGATCGAGCACCGAGTGGATATTGACCGGATGGCGATCGACGGGCCGCTCGTCCGAAAACACTTCCATGCGGTCGACCAGCGACACGATGCGGTCCGTTTCATCGCAGATCAGCCGAGTCAGCGCCCGGTCTTCATCGTTGACCGATGTTTCGAGCAACTGCGCAGCACCGCGGATACCCGACAGCGGGTTCTTGATCTCATGGGCAAGCATCGAGGCAAGACCGGTCACCGAGCGCGCCGCCGCCCGGTGCGTCAGCTGCCGGTCGATCTTGTCAGCCATCGAACGTTCCTGGAAAACGATCACGACAGAGCCAGGTTCGGACAGGACCGGCGCCACATAAAGATCAACGAGCTTGTCGGCACCCAACCGCGGCGAGCTCAGGTCGACCCGGTACTCGTTGACGGCGGCGCGGCGCTCCCGGACCTGTTCGATCAGGGTCAAAAGCGGACTGCCGAACGGAATGAAGGCGCTGATATCGTGGCGGGCGAGATGATTGGCGCTGGCGCCGAAGAACGCTTCCGCTTCCCAATTGGCAAAGGCGACGAGACCATTCTCATCGACGAGGATCACCGGGTTCTGGATGGCATTGAGCACGGCCATCGGCAGCGAATTGACTGCCTTCCGCTCCTCGTCGCCTATTTTCTCGGTCATGCCGCATCCTTTTCTTCGTCCCGGCTCGATCCGGCTGTAATGGCGGCCGCCACCTTGCTCATGGCGGTAGCGGGGTCCGTGGACGTCATGATTGCGGCTTTCTCCTGAGGCGCGAGTTGCGGCGCAAAACGGTCCAGATACCAACCGAGATGTTTTCTCGCATGACGAAGACCGATATCGGTGCCGTAGAATTCTGAGCATCATGCCGTAGTGCTCGGTCACAATGTCTGCAATCGCCGCAGCGTCCGGGTGGTCGACCGCGCCGGCCAGAACGCCGGCATGCCAGGGCCGTCCCTGGCCGGAGCGCCTGATCATGACAGCGTCGGCACCGGAGCGCCGCAGAATCTCGTTGGCATCGTCCCGCGTCGCGACATCACCATTGGCAATGAGCGGAACCGCAATCACATCGCGAACGGCGCGGATCGCATCCCAATCGGCCTTGCCATTATAAAACTGCATGCGCGTGCGGCCGTGGATAGTGATCATCTGGACGCCAGCGTCCTCTGCGCGCTTGGCGATCAGCGGCGCATTGACGGAATTCTCGTCCCAGCCGAGCCGCATTTTCAGCGTCACCGGCACATCGACCGCATTGACCGTTGCCTCGATCAGCGACAGGGCATGATCGGGATCGCGCATCAAGGCAGAGCCCGAATAACCGCCGGTCACCTTCTTTGCCGGACACCCCATGTTGATGTCGATGACATCTGCACCATTGTCGGCGGCGATCTTTGCGGCCTCGCCCATCCAATAGGCTTCGCGTCCCGCCAGCTGCACCATATGCGGATCAATGCCGGAGCTTTTCAGCCGCGCCCAGCTCTCAGTGGCATTGCCGACCAGCTCACGGCTTGCCACCATCTCGGTCACGACGAGGCCTGCCCCGAACCGCCAGGCCAATTGCCGGAAGGGCAAGTCCGTCACACCCGACATCGGCGCGAGCACGATGCGGTTTCGGAAGGAGAGCTGGCCAACCCGGAACGGGGATGACAAATCCGGTATTTGCAAATGATTATCTTTCGGGCACATCTTTATTCTGCACTATTTTTAGACATACTTGATTGGCTTGCCAAGCGATTTCAGAGCGGCACGACAAAATTCCCTGGACAACTGGTAAAGCCCCAACCTTCGCGGTAAATCACCACGGCTATTGAAGCACCGCGCGTCGAAACGGCATGTGCCCGGTGTTTTGACAACAGGACTGGAGAGCCGTCCGTATATGCGGTATCGGGCCTAGACGGCGATCGATTTGCAGGAACCCATATAGAAGATGCACGCAAAAGAACAGTTTTCCTGTGGTATCGTCATTGTCGCTGCGGGCCGAGGGGAACGCGCCGGCTCCCTGCGCGACGGACCGAAGCAATATCGCGCCATCGGCGGACGACCGGTTATTACCCATACGCTTGACGTTTTTGCGACATGGCCGATGGAAAAGAAGATCGTCGTCGTGATTCATCCCGATGACGAGGCCCTGTTTGCCCAGGCGTGCAGCCTTGTTTCCGGCGAACCCATTACCTTCGTCCATGGCGGACCGACACGGCAGCTTTCGGTGCTGGCGGGGCTGAGAGCGCTCGAACAATCCGGCATCACCCATGTGATGATTCATGATGCCGTGCGGCCTTTCATCGACCACGCCCTGCTCGACCGCTGCGTCACAACTCTAACCCAAGGTGCCGATGCGCTGCTGCCAGCGGTCGCCGCTGCTGATACGTTGAAGCGCGGGTCTACGGACGGAAAAGTTCTGGAGACAGTGCCGAGGGCCGGTCTCTACGGCGCCCAGACGCCCCAGTGTTTTTGCTTCGCGCCGATCCTTCAAGCGCACACGAATGCCGCCGCCTCCGGCCGCTCCGACTTTACCGACGACGCCTCGATCGCCGAATGGGCTGGAATGCCCGTGACGCTGATCGAGGGATCGGTGGACAATGTGAAACTCACGATCAAACGGGATATAACCATGGCCGATGAAAAACTGAACCGGAACGCCCTCCCGGATGTCCGCACCGGCAATGGCTATGACGTCCATCAGCTGATCGATGGCGATGGCGTGACGCTCTGCGGCATCTTCATGCCGCATGACCAGAAGCTGCTCGGCCATTCCGACGCCGATGTCGCGCTGCACGCCTTGACCGACGCCCTGCTTGCTACCTGCGGCGCCGGCGATATCGGTGACCATTTCCCCCATCCGATCCGCAGTGGAAGGGCGCCGCTTCGCGCATCTTTCTCGAGCACGCGGCGAAGATCGTGCGCGACAACGGCGGCACCATCATGAATGCAGACGTATCGCTGATTGCCGAAGCGCCGAAGATCGGCCCGCACCGGCTGGCAATGCGCGAAAACCTCGCGGCTATGCTCGACATTTCTCTGGATCGCTGCTCGGTCAAGGCGACGACTAACGAGAAGATCGGTTTCATCGGCCGGCGCGAGGGGATCGCAGCGATCGCCACGGCGACGGTTGTTTACAGCGGGGAGATCAAATGAGCGGCTGGCCCGAAGATATCGAAACCAAGGCAGGTCAGCTGATCGCTGCCTTTTCGAAACGTGGCCTGATGGTCGCCACGGCCGAATCCTGCACCGGCGGCCTGATCGCCGGTGCTCTCACGGAAATTCCGGGCTCCTCCTCCGTGGTTGATCGCGGCTTCGTCACCTATTCCAACGATGCCAAGATACAGATGCTCGGCGTCGATCCGGCAACGCTCGATGCTCACGGCGCCGTGTCGCGCCAGACGGCGATTGAAATGGCGCGCGGCGCGCTCAGCCATTCGAAGGCGGATATGGCCGTCGCCGTCACCTGGCATTGCCGGTCCGGGTGGCGGATCGGAAGAGAAGCCGGTCGGGCTGGTGCATCTGGCGGCCGCCAGCCGGGGCGGCAACGTCCTCCACCGTGAAATGCGCTATGGCGAAATCGGCCGCGATGCAGTCAGGATGGCGACGGTGCGTACGGCGCTCGACATGCTGAACGAGACATCGGAAAGCTGAGGTCTCGCCTACACCGACGCATATATCGCATCGGCACGTTTCTCGAAGGCTTCGGAAAACATCCGGAATGCCCTGTCGAACATCGAGCCCATGAGGGCACCGAGAATGCGGCTCTTGAATTCGTAGTCGATGAAGAAGTTGACGGAACAGCCGCCCTCGCCCATCGCCTCAAAACTCCAGCGGTTGTCGAGATATTTGAACGGCCCATCGATATATTTGACGTCGATCAGACGCTCGGCCTTATTCAGCAGCACCTGCGTCGTAAACGTCTCGCGGATCGCCTTGTAGCCGACGGTCATATCCACGACGAGCAGCTCCTTGCCCTCGCGCTCCTTGCGCGAACGCACCGTCAGCGCCTCGCAAAGCGGCAGGAATTGCGGGTATTTTTCAACATCGGCGATCAAGTCGAACATCTGGTCGGGCGTATGCTTGACGGGCCGGCGGGTCTCGAATTGTGGCATGGCGTTCAGATATTCAATGATTTGCGGAAAAACAAGATGGCGTGAACGCAGATACCTGCGTGCTTTGATAGGATGTACGCAACGTCAACCAGCATGGTTCTCCAGCCTGACGTAACGGTAGGCTTCGATGACAGCGCGAGCTGCGATCTCCGCCTGCTCCGCATCCGTCTGGTAATTGCAGAATGACAGCCGCATCACATGCCGGTTCCGCCAGAGGCGCCGGCGGCGAATGCCGTGCCGTCCTGTTGCAGGCGAGCGATCGTTTGCTTGGTCAGGTTGTCAGCATCGTCTGCGTTCATGCCGCTGCCGAAGCGGACAATAACCTGATTGAGGACGACCCTGTTGACAATCTCAATGCCGGGTTCAGCCTCCAGCTTTCCGGCAAAAACCCCTGCCGCGTCGCAATTACGGTCGATCAACGCGGCGACGCCGTCACGGCCCAGGTGCTTGATCATCGACCACGTTGGAAATCCCCGCGCCCGTCGTGACAGCTCGGGAACATAATGCGATGGGTCACGCTCACCCTCTGCCGCCAACGGCAGATAGCTTGCCGCAATCGTCATCGCCCGGCGATGCGCCAGTTCTTCACGAACGATCGCATAACCGCAATCATAGGGCGTCTGCAGCCATTTGTGGCCATCGGTTGCCCAGCTGTCGGCCAGCCCCACGCCGGTCGTCAGGCTGCGTTTCCCCGGCCATGCCTGCGCCCAGAGGCCGACAGCGCCATCCACATGAACCCAGGCGCCATGCGATTTCGCGATGGGAATAAGTGCCGAAAAATCATCGCAGCCGCCTGTGTTGATCTGCCCGGCCTGCAGGATCGCAATCGATGGGCCGTGGATCGACCTGAACACCTCGGCAAAGGCACCGGGTACCATTCGCCCCTGATCGTCCGTCACCACCCGCAAGACACGGTCGTGGCCAAGTCCCAGAAATTGCAAGGCCGAAAAGACAGTGGTATGAGCGTCATCGCCGATAACAACCGTGATCTGCGGCGCACCCGAACAGGCCTTGGCTATCGGCGTCCCAATCGACAGCGCGCAGGACCGCGCCTCGCGCCGCGGCAAGACAGGTGAAATTGGCCATCGTCGCGCCGGTGACGAAACCGACCGAACTTTCACGCGGCAGGTCGAGCAATTCGAGCAGCCAGCGCGCAGAAATCGCCTCGACGGCCGCCGCTGATGGCGCCACCACATGATTTCCGGCATTCTGTCCCCAGGCGCCTGTCAGGAAATCGGCGGCAACACCGGCGGGATGGGAACCGCCCATGACCCAGCCGAAAAATCGCGACCCCGTCGGCATATGCAGTCCTGGCTCAGCCTTGGCGACCAGACTGTCGAGCACGATATCGGCCGGCGCGCCGTGGTCCGGCAGCTCCTCGGAAAAAGCGGCGACGGCCTGAGCGTAATCTTGGGCCGGACGTTGTGGCCGGTCAGCAACCGAGCGCCGGAACTCCGCGGCATATTTTGCAGCCTTCTGGAAAAGCACACCGACGTCCATGCCTGCCTCCCGGGATTTGCGGCCCCAAGCCCGGTGGCAGAATAGAGCGAACCACCGGACGCTTCAATGGCGGCGGAGTTTCTCCAGCAGGCTGCGCGTCTGCGCATGCGACCTGAGGATCAGTACCGGCACGTCGCCGCCGTAGTCGGCCAGCTTTTGCTCGATTTCCGGGCTTTCCGTCTTCTCGAAATTCCAGATGTAGGACAGGAATTCGTGTGTCATACGTTCGGGGCAGTTTTCGGCCATTTCCGGGCGCGTCCTCCCGCGAAATCGCAGCCAGCGGCTGATGACGCCATAGAGCGAAACGAGGCAGTGCGGCCGCATCCACACGACGATATCGGTGCGCGGCAGGCGCAAGGGCAAGGTGCCCGGGCTCGTCCCATCCATGATCCATTGGGGCTGCGCCACCGCCCGCTCGACGATCCAGAGCGCTTCGGCCCTTGGCCGCTGGGTCCAGCCGGGCAGCCAGAAGACGTCGCGGTCCATGGAGACATAGGGAAGCACAAACATGCCGGAAAGGATTTGCGCCAATGTGCTCTTGCCACTGCCGGAGCAACCGATCACCAGGACACGGCTCGCCTGCCGCAGGATCGGCAAGGCATCTTCGATTTCCGGAAGATAGGACGGCATGACGGCTCCAAGCGTGTGAGCCGCGCACCATAGAGTTCAAATCCGGATTGGCAATCCTCGGATGATTATCCGGCCGCTGCCGCCAGCTTCTTCTCGGGGTTCGCTTTCAGCCGCGCGAAATCGTCACCGGCATGGTGCGACGAGCGGGTGAGCGGGCTGGAGGCGACCATCAGGAAGCCCTTGGTATAGGCGACCGTCTCGTAGGATTTGAACTCTTCCGGTGTGACGAAGCTCATCACCTGATGATGCTTGCGGGTCGGCTGCAGGTACTGGCCGATGGTCATGAAGTCGACATCGGCAGTGCGCAGGTCGTCCATCAACTGCAGCACTTCGTTGCGCTCTTCGCCCAGGCCAACCATGATTCCCGACTTGGTGAACATGGTCGGATCGAGTTCCTTGACCCGCTGCAGAAGCCGGATCGAGTGGAAGTATCGCGCGCCCGGACGTACCGTCAGGTAATTTCCCGGCACGGTTTCCATATTATGGTTGAAGACGTCGGGTTTGGCCGCAACGACGCGTTCCAGCGCACCGGGCTTCTTCAGGAAGTCGGGCGTCAGGATTTCGATGGTCGTCAACGGCGATGCGGCGCGAATGGCCCAGATCACCTTTTCGAAATGCTCGGCGCCGCCATCGGCCAGATCGTCGTGGTCGACCGAGGTGATGACCACATGCGACAGGCCCATCTGCTTGACGGCCTTGGCAACGTTTTCCGGCTCGGCCATATCCAGCGCGTTCGGCTTGCCTGTCGAGACATTGCAGAAGGCGCAGGCGCGGGTACAGATCTCGCCCATGATCATGAAGGTCGCGTGCTTCTTGTCCCAGCACTCGCCGATATTCGGGCAGCCCGCCTCCTCGCAGACCGTGACGAGCTTGTGCTCCTTCACGATCGATTTGGTTTCGGCGTAGCCCTTGGAGGTCGGCGCGCGGACGTGGATCCATTCCGGCTTGCGCAGCATCTCCGTATCGGGCTTGTGGGCCTTTTCCGGATGGCGGATGCGCCGTGCATCGGGATCAAGAGTGGTGCGGTCGAGGATCGTGACCATCAATGGCTTCCATTTTGCTTCAAGCGCAACAGCGCCCGTCAGGGCCGGATAGATTGGCCCGCCTTTTCAGATGGAGGCGAGCCCTAACACAATCAAGCGTTCAGTGCACGCCCATAGGCATCGAGCACGCTTTCCTTCAGCGTTTCCGAAATCGTCGGATGCGGGAAGATCGTGTGCATCAGGTCTTCTTCGGTCGTTTCGAGGTTCATGGCGACCACAAAGCCCTGAATCAGCTCGGTCACTTCAGCGCCAACCAGATGCGCGCCGAGCAATTCGCCGGTCTTCTTGTCGAAGATGGTCTTGACCAGGCCCTGGTCTTCGCCCAACGCAATGGCCTTGCCGTTGGCAACGAAGGGGAAGCGGCCGACGCGAATTTCGCGGCCTTCGGCCTTGGCCTTGGCTTCCGTCAAACCGACCGAAGCGACCTGCGGGTTGCAATAGGTGCAGCCCGGGATCTTCAGCTTGTCCATCGGATGCACATTCGGCAGGCCGGCGATCTTTTCGACGCAGATGACGGCTTCATGCTCGGCCTTGTGGGCGAGCATCGGCGGGCCGGCGACGTCGCCAATCGCGTAGACACCCGCCACATTGGTCTTGCTGTAACCGTCGATGACGATGCAGCCGCGGTCAGTCTTGACGCCGAGCGCTTCGAGACCGAGGTTCTCGATATTGCCCTGAACGCCAACGGCCGAGATCAGTCGGTCGGCGGTGATCTTCTCGACCGAGCCGTCCTTCTTCTCGACATGGGCGGTCACGGAATTGGCGGATTTCTCGACCTTCGTCACCTTGGCATCGAGGATGATCTTCATGCCTTGCTTGTCGAACTGCTTCTTGGCAAAGGCGGAGATTTCCGCATCCTCGACCGGCATGACCTGCGGCAGCAATTCGACGACGGTCACATCGACGCCCATGGTGCGGTAGAACGAGGCAAACTCGATGCCGATGGCGCCGGAGCCCATGACCAGCAGCGATTTCGGCATCGCGTCCGGGTTCATCGCCTCGAAGTAGGTCCAGATCAGCTTGCCATCCGGCTCGATGCCTGGCAGGGCGCGCGGACGGGCGCCGGTGGCGACGATGATGTGCTTGGCGGTATAGGTGCCCTCGCCCAGCGTGTTCTTCGGGATCGGCCCCTGCGGCTGGACGATGGTCTTTGTGGTCTTGGCAACGACGATCTCGTTCGGCTTGGTGAGCTTGGCTTCACCCCAGATCACGTCGACCTTGTTCTTCTTCATCAGGAAGGCGACGCCGCCGTTCATGCGCTCGGCAATGCCGCGCGAACGCTTGACGATCGCTGCCAAGTCCGGTGAAATCTTGCCTTCGAGCGTCAGCCCGTAATTCTTGGCATGCTCGGCCAGGTGCAGCACCTCGGCGGAGGCAGCAGCGCCTTGGTCGGGATGCAGCCCCAGTTGGAGCAGATGCCGGCCAGGTGTTCGCGCTCGACCACGGCGACCTTGAGGCCCAGCTGGGCTGCACGGATGGCTGCGATATAGCCGCCGGGGCCGGAACCGATAACGATGACGTCGTAGGAATTTGCCATTCTTGTTTCCTGCCTCTTCCTTAGGTCATGTTCCGGGCCAGCAAGACCCATTCATGCCTTTTGCTATCTTCAAGGAGTGGCACGGCCTCAAGCCTCGCCTTCTCCGCAAATCCGTTGGCAGCATAGAGCGCCAGCGCCGTCTCATTGTGGCTTTCGGTGATCAGGCTGACCTGCCTGCCGTTTGCCTTGTCGACTTCATGGGCAAGCAGCGCCCGCCCGATACCCTTGCCGCGATGGTGCCGGTAGACACCGAGGCTATCGATGAACCGGCTGCCGATCACCTCGACCTGCAGGTCGAGCAGCGGCTTGATCACCGGATGGGGTGCCACGATATCGCGCACACTGTCATCCAGATCATAACCGATCGACACGCCTGCAATCTCGCCGTCCCATTCGGCCAGCGTCGCGTCTTTCCAGGCGCCGGGCTCGTCGTCCATCCGCAACCGCGACCGCCCCTGCTCCATGGCGGTATCCTTCATTCCCCGCATCACGGCGCCATGCCACAGCCAGGTCGCGAAACCATGGGAGGCGATATCGACCAGAATGGCCAGATCCGCCGCATCCCGTCTTTCGGCATTCCGCAGTACCAGCGCAGTCATTCAGAGCCCGAGCATCATCCGGACCATCGGCTCGAGGCCGCGTCCGATGGCGCGTGTATTTTCCGTATCCAGATGCACGCCATCGAGCGGCGTGGTCCTTGCCACCGAACCGGCATCAGAAGAAACCGCAGCCGAGTTCATCGGCAAGATCGGCATAAAGCGACGCCAGCATCGACGACTGGTCGATCGCACCGGCATACATTGCTGCAAAATTTGCGTTTCGGCCGTTTCGCAGATCACCGGCGGTGCAACGATCAGAATTTCCGGAGCCTCGGCCTGCACGCCCGGCCAGCTGTGATGCCAGACGAGTTTCACCAGCCGTTCAATGCCTTTCACCGCACCGAAGGCGGTTCCGTGTACCAAAGGCTTCATATCGTTGGCGCCGAGCAGAAGGATCACCAGATCGATCGGCGCATGGGTCTGCAGAACGGTCGGCAAAATACGGACGCCGTTGCGGTCGCAGTCAGCCAGATGGTCGTCATAGCCGGTGGTGCGACCGTTCAAACCTTCGGCAATCACCTGAACGCCATTGCCCAGCGCATTCTGCAGAACACTTGGCCAGCGGTCGTCCAACGCATGCCGGCCGCCGGTCTCCGCGTCATATCCCCAGGTCAGACTGTCACCGTAGCAGAGCACTGTTTTCATAGTGTCATTCCTGTCCCAACAACCGGTCGATATCAGCCAAGCCGTCGATTTCCTGCGGCAGCTCCACCTTCATGCGCGTCACATCGGTGAGGCCATAGGGGTCGCCATCGCGGGCGTCGCGAATGCCGGCCTCGACAACGTCAAAGCCGTCACACATCCGGAGGTCCTGCGCCGTACCGATATCAGCGCCTTTGAACAGCAAGCAGAGTGCCCCCTCGCCGTCATCACCGTTGCTCGCAGTCCAGACGACCGGCACGACCTTGTCGCCTAATGCCGCCGACCAGACGACGCCGGTGCCGTCGGGCCGAAGATATTCGAGTTGGGGAATCCGATCGCTGTCGTTGCGAAACAAAAGCGTCCTGCCCGTCATCTGTTCGATACGCTGGGCAACCTGCGTGTTCAGTTCTTCACCCTGCGCCGAAGCCGCAAGAAACAAGGGAAAGACGGCAATCACGGTTGTGGCGCAGAAGCGCCTGCAACGTCAGTTTCGTTTCAGTTGCGCTTTCCACCATGAACGACATTGTCGCAACGCTCTCCCCGTCAGACCAGCATGCCCATCGGGTTTTCGATGTAGCGCTTGAAGGCGCCGAGCAGTTCGGCTCCGAGCGCACCATCGACGGCGCGGTGATCGGTCGACAGCGTCACGGTCATGACGTTGGCAACGACCATCTGGCCCTTCTTGACCACGACCCGTTCTTCGCCGGCGCCGATCGCTAGGATCGTCGCATGCGGAGGATTGACGACGGCGGCGAAGTTCTTGACGCCCATCATGCCCATGTTCGACACGGCCGTGGTACCACCCTGGAATTCCTCGGGCTTCAGCTTGCGGCTCTTGGCGCGGGCGCCGAGGTCCTTCATCTCGTTGGAGATGGCCGACAGGCTTTTAGCTCGGCGCTGCGGACGATCGGGGGTGATCAGGCCACCCGGGATCGACACGGCAACACCGACATCGGCGTGCTTGTGCTTGACCATGTTGGTTTCGGTCCAGGACACGTTGGCATCCGGAACGTCACGCAGGGCCAAGGCAAGCGCCTTGATGACCATGTCATTGACCGAGAGCTTGTAGGCAGGCTTGCCGTCCCGTTCCGGGCTTGCAGCATTGAGCTGGGCACGCAGCGCAAGCAGCGCATCCAGTTCGCAATCGACGGAAACATAGAAGTGCGGAATGGTCTGCTTGGATTCCTGCAGGCGCTTGGCGATCACCTTGCGCATGCCATCATGCGGCACGAGCTCGTAGGAGCCTTCGGCGAAGTTCTTGAGAACGGCTTCGTCGGACGGACCCTTGGCAAGCGGAGCCGGAGCAGCGGCCGCAGGAGCAGCCTTTGCGCCGCCGCCAGCAACTGCGGTTTCCACATCCTTCTTGATCACGCGGCCATGCGGGCCGGTGCCGGAAACAGCAGAGATATCGATCCCTGCGTCCTTGGCCAAACGGCGGGCGAGCGGCGAAGAGAAGACACGGGCGCCACCTGAAGCGGATGCCGGTGCGTGATTGCCGGCGACGAACTGCAGCGGAGCCGCAGATGTTGCGACCGCATCCGGAACGCTGACAGGCGCGGCCGCCTTCGGCGTTTCAGCCTTTGCAGCCGGAGCCGCGCCACCGCCGGAAGCGGCAGCAGCAACGTCTTCACCGTCGGCAGCAAGAATAGCGATCAGGGCATTGACCTTGACGCCTTCGGTACCGGCGGCAACGACGAGCTTGGCAACGGTGCCCTCATCGACGGATTCGACTTCCATCGTCGCCTTGTCGGTCTCGATCTCGCAGAGAACGTCGCCTGAAGAAACCTTGTCGCCTTCCTTGACCAGCCACTTGGCGAGGTTGCCCTCTTCCATGGTCGGCGAAAGGGCTGGCATGGTGATGTTGATAGGCATCTCTTCACCCTCCCTTATTTGTAGCAGACGGTCTTCACCGCCTGGACGACTTCGCCGACATTCGGCAGGGCCAGCTTTTCAAGGTTGGCGGCGTAAGGCATCGGAACGTCCTTGCCGGCGATCGTCAAGATCGGCGCATCGAGATAATCGAAGGCCTGCTGCATCACGCGGGTGGCAATTTCTGTGCCGACGGAGGACTGCGGGAAGCCTTCCTCGACGGTGACCAGACGGCCGGTCTTCTTGACCGATTCGATCACGGCCGGCAGGTCCATCGGACGGATGGTGCGCAGATCGATGATCTCGACGTCGATACCTTCCTTCTCCAGTTCAGCCGCAGCCTTGACCGCGTAGGTCATGCCGATGCCGAAGGAAACGATGGTCGCATCCTTGCCGACCCGGTGAATACGCGCCTTGCCGATCGGCAGGACGAAATCGTCCATCTTCGGCACGTCGAACGAATGACCGTAGAGGATTTCGTTCTCGAGGAAGATGACGGGGTTCGGATCGCGGATCGCAGCCTTGAGCAAGCCCTTGGCGTCAGCGGCCGTGTACGGCATGATGACCTTGAGACCCGGAATATGGCTGTACCAGGCTGCATAGCACTGCGAGTGCTGGGCGCCGACGCGTGCGGCTGCCCCCGACGGACCACGGAACACCATCGGAGCGCCCATCTGGCCGCCGGACATGTACAGGGTCTTTGCAGCCGAGTTGATGATATGGTCGATCGCCTGCATGGCGAAGTTGAAGGTCATGAACTCGACGATAGGACGCAGACCCGTCATCGCAGCACCGACGCCGATACCGGCAAAGCCATGCTCGGTGATCGGCGTATCGACGACGCGGCGGGGACCGAATTCCTGCAGTAGCCCCTGCGTGATCTTGTAGGCGCCCTGGTATTCGGCGACTTCCTCGCCCATGACAAAGACGTCTTCGCTACGGCGCATTTCTTCGGCCATCGCATCGCGAAGGGCTTCGCGCACGGTGGTGGAGACCATTTCGGTGCCGGCCGGAATATCCGGATCGGAAGGAATATCGGCCTTCGGCTGAGCCGGAACAGGTGCCGATGCTTCCGACTTTGCCGGCGCTTCCGTCTTGGCAGGCTCTGCAGCAACAGGTGTTGCGGCCTTCGGGGCGGCAACGTCGCCGGCACTCTCGCCGTCCTGCAGCAGAACTGCGATCGCGGTATTGACCTTGACGCCTTCGGTGCCGGCGGCAATCAGGATCTTGCCGATGACGCCTTCGTCGACCGCTTCCACCTCCATGGTCGCCTTGTCGGTTTCGATCTCGGCGATCACGTCGCCGGAGGCGACCTTGTCACCCTCGTTTTTCAGCCATTTGCTGAGCGTGCCTTCTTCCATCGTTGGGGACAGAGCGGGCATCAGAATTTCGATAGGCATGATGTTTTCCTCGTCCCGGTCTTAAAGCAGAATGTCGGTGTAGAGCTCGGATACATCCGGCTCAGGATCGGTCTGGGCGAAATCGGCGCTGTCGGCGACGATATCGTGGACATCCTTGTCGATTGCCTTCAGCTCGTCTTCGCTCGCCCAGCCGTTTTCCAGCAGGCGCACCCTTACTTTTTCGATCGGGTCGTTCTCCGAGCGCATCTTCTGCACTTCATCCTTCGAACGGTACTTGGCCGGGTCGGACATCGAGTGACCACGGTAGCGGTAGGTCTGCATTTCGAGGATCATCGGCCCCTTGCCGGCACGGCAATGCTCGACAGCCTCATCGCCTGCAGCCTTGACCGCACGAACGTCCATACCGTCGACCTGGAAGCCGGGAATGCCAAGCGCCACGCCGCGCTGCGAAAAATCATGACCGGCAGAGGCGCACTGACACCGAAGTGCCCATGGCGTAGCGGTTGTTCTCGACGATGTAGATCACCGGCAGGTTCCACAGAGCAGCCATATTGAAGCTCTCATAGACCTGGCCCTGGTTGGCCGCACCATCACCGAAATAGGCAAGCGATACGTTGTCATTGCCGCGGTAGCGGTTGGCAAACGCCAGGCCGGTGCCGAGCGAGACCTGCGCGCCGACGATGCCGTGGCCGCCGTAAAAATTCTTTTCCTTGGAGAACATGTGCATCGAGCCACCCTTGCCACGGGAAAGCCCGCTGCGGCGGCCGGTCAGCTCAGCCATGACACCGCGCACTCATGCCGCAGGCCAGCATATGGCCGTGGTCACGATAGGCAGTGATAACCTGATCGCCTTCCTTCAGTGCCATCTGCATGCCGACGACGACAGCTTCCTGGCCAATGTAGAGGTGACAGAAACCGCCGATGAAGCCCATACCATAGAGCTGGCCGGCCTTTTCCTCGAAACGGCGGATGAGGAGCATTTCGCGGTAGGCCTTCAGATCGGTATCGCGATCGAACTCGGCAATGGTACCGTTCGTGAAGTCCTTTTTAGCTGGCTTTGCAGCTGCCTTGCGACTGGAAACGGACGCGGATTTTCGCGGTGCCATTCAATCCTCCCTATGGTTGGCTTTTGCGGTACCATAGGGAAAGAATGCGATCACAGCAATGCCATATTTGCATGGCTTATATTCCTACCAAGCCATTGATAAGAATAATGTATTTTCGATTAACCTGTTTTCGGTTAATGCGGCAACTCAGTGAAAAATAACAATTTCGTCGCTGCGAGACATGTTCAGGCCGAACCGCGCCTTTTCATCGAGCATGTCGCGCTCAAGCGAGCCGTCACTGAGCAGCGCGACTTCCTTTTCCAGCGTCTCCGCTGCGTCGTCAACTCATCCAGACGGGCCTGGCGCTCGATGCGCTGCCGGTCGAACTTCTCGGTCGCCTTCAATCCATAATCGCCATGGATGGAATGATAGCCGAAATAGGAGAGGAAAGCGACGGTGATCAGCGGCATGACAAACCGCCTGAGCTGCCGTTTCTTATGGTGTTTGGTCCACATAGATCATGCCCTGATACGCAATACCAAAACACGCTACCAGCCATTGATTAACCGACCGTTGACCATAAAGCCGGGCAATAAAAAACCCGCATCCGTTTCCAGACGCGGGTTCATCTTTTCAGAATCTTGACCGATTAGCCGCGCAGGATCGAGGCGGCCAGCATATTTCGCCTGCAGGGCCGAGCTGTTCCTCGATGCGGATCAGCTGGTTGTACTTGGCCAGACGGTCGGAGCGCGACAGCGAGCCGGTCTTGATTTGTCCGCAATTGGTGGCAACGGCGAGATCGGCGATCGTCGGATCCTCGGTTTCGCCCGAGCGGTGCGACATGACGGCGGTGTAGCCGGCCTTGTGCGCAGTCTCGACGGCGTCGAGCGTTTCCGACAGCGAACCGATCTGATTGACCTTGACGAGGATCGAGTTGGCAACGCCCATCTTGATGCCGTCGCGCAGGCGCGCGGAGTTGGTGACGAACAGGTCGTCGCCGACCAGCTGGCACTTCTTGCCGGCGAGATCGGTCAACGTCTTCCAGCCCTCCCAGTCGTCTTCAGCCATACCGTCTTCGATCGAGGCGATCGGGTACTTGGCAGCCAGTTCGGCCAGGTATTCTGCCATGGCGCCCGGCTCGAGCGTGCGGCCCTCGCCTTCCATGACGTACTTGCCGTCCTTGAAGAATTCGGTCGAGGCGCAATCAAGGCCGAGGAACATGTCTTCGCCCGGCTTGTAGCCAGCCTTCTCGATCGACTTCATGATGAAGTCGAGGGCTTCCGATGCACTCGACAGGCCCGGTGCGAAACCGCCTTCGTCGCCGACATTGGTGTTGTGGCCCTTGGCCGACAGTTCCTTCTTGAGAACGTGGAAGACTTCCGAACCCATGCGAACGGCGTCCCGCAGGCTATCGGCGCCAACTGGCAAGATCATGAATTCCTGGAAGTCGATCGGGTTGTCGGCATGGGCGCCGCCGTTGATGATGTTCATCATCGGAACCGGCAGCAGGCGGGCGTTCGGGCCGCCGACATAGCGGAACAGCGGCAGGTTGGAGGCTTCAGCAGCAGCGCGGGCAACCGCCAGCGACACACCGAGGATGGCATTGGCGCCCAGACGCGACTTGTTGGCCGTGCCGTCCAGTTCGATCATCGTCGCATCGATATGCAGCTGGTCTTCGGCATCCATGCCGCCGATCGCTTCGAAGATTTCGCCGTTGACGGCTTCTGACTGCCTTTTCGACACCCTTGCCATGATAGCGCTTGCCGCCATCACGCAGCTCGACAGCTTCGTGTGCGCCGGTGGATGCGCCTGAGGGAACGGCGGCGCGGCCAAAGCTGCCGTCTTCGAGATGGACGTCGACTTCGACGGTCGGGTTGCCCCGGCTATCGAGAATTTCTCGGCCGATGATGTCGATGATTGCAGTCATGATCTCTTCCCTGCTTCAAACATGGTGGTGGAGGATGGCCCTGTCATAATTCATGGACCGGAAATTACAATGGCGGGCGCCGCGCAATCGCAGCCAGCGCCCGGCCTTCAAAAAAAATTCACAAAGCCAGCGCTCAGCGTTTCGCTACCGCATCGAATGCCAGCAACGTTTCCAAGAGGCGCGGCATGTCCTTCAGGTAAACCATATTCGGGCCATCGGAAGGCGAATTGTCCGGGTCCTCATGCGTCTCGATGAACACACCGGCGACGCCGACGGCAACAGCCGCACGGGGCCAGGGTTTCGACGAACTCGCGTTGACCGCCCGACGATGCGCCCTGCCCGCCCGGCTGCTGCACCGAATGGGTGGCGTCAAAGATCACCGGTGCACCGAGACCGGCCATGATGGGCAGCGAGCGCATGTCGGAGACGAGCGTGTTGTAGCCGAAGGAGGCGCCGCGTTCTGCACAGCAGCACGTTCGGATTGCCGCTTTCGGTAAATTTGGCGAGCACGTTCTTCATGTCCCAGGGCGCCAGGAACTGGCCCTTCTTGACGTTGATGACACGGCCGGTTTTTGCGGCCGCGACCAGAAGGTCCGTCTGGCGGCAGAGGAAAGCCGGGATCTGCAGGATGTCGACGGTCGGAGCGACCAGCGCGCACTGTTCTTCCGTGTGGACGTCGGTGATAACCGGAAATCCATATTCCTTCTTGAGGTCGGCAAAGACTTCCATCGCCTTTTCAAGGCCGATACTGCTGCTTGCCGGAAATCGACGTACGGTTGGCCTTGTCGAAGGACGACTTATAGACATAGCCAAGGCCGAGCGACTTGCAGAGCTCGGACATCTTGCCGGCGATCATGAAGGCATGGTCACGGCTTTCCATCTGGCAGGGACCGGCGATCAGCGACAGCTTTTGAGTATTGGAAAACACCACCTGATTGGCGCCGCTACCGGCCACCACATTTGCATTGGTCTGCATGATTATTCTCCGAATGCGAAGATGACGCCCTGCCCCGGTGCTTCCGGAACAATCAGGCGATTGTCTTTTCTGATGAAAACCACTGCGTTGGCTGTGAGAAGCTGCTCGGTCACCGCGAGATCGGCAACCTTGAAGACGATTGCCCGGCCGCGCAGGCCACGCGAATGGCCAGTGGTCTTCTTGTCGAAAAAGCCCGACATCCCAGCCGGATTGAGCACCGAAATCTTCACGCCGTTGTGCGTTTCTGATATCCATGCCGAAGGAATGCGCTGAGACTTCGCGCTCATCGGCCACTTCCTGCAGGATATACTGGAAATCGGTCGGGTTCGGCTCCGACAGCACGATTTCTGCCATGCCCATCACACCATTGGCATGGGTTTCCAGAACCGAACGGTCCGATGGCAGCGATTTGACGCGCTGACAGCTGAAAAAGAAGAAGTCCGGCGCGCGCAGGTCGGCGGCGAAGGACAGGCGAAAGCTGCCGACAGCCTCGGAGCCATCCGGCAGCTTCATCGGTCGCGAAAACTCCAGCATCTCGCCTGCCGAAATGCCTCTCGCTTGAAAACGGGCATGGTCGGCCGCTGCGTCGTCCGTGCTGACAACGATTGCGGAAAAACCGTCCTGTCCGCGGCGAAACCTGTAGGCCTGATCGCGGGCAGTAAAGACATTGCCGGCCAGTGCCGATGCTTCGCATTCCTCGCGCTCGGCGATACCCAGAGGCTCAAGATAAGTCCTATCTGAAAAGAAGACGCAGGCGTTTTCGGTTCCGAAGGGATGAAGCGCATCGGCCACGACGGTAAATCCGAGTTGCTCGTAGCGATGCCTGGCCGTTGCCAGATCGATGACCGGCAGGACCAGATGGTCGAGCAGACGGGGTGTACGGGAGGCAGCGCTCATGAATTTCCCTGAAACTGGTCGTTGGCTGGTGCTTTGCCCGTTTTGACCGTCGATTTCAAGGAAATGTTGAAACACCGACTTTTTACGGGTGGCAAACGCATGGCCCGATGTCGAACACCGGGCCATGCGGATCACATGTCAGAGATTGCTCATGCCGCCATCAATGATCAATTCGCTGCCGACCGTATAGGTCGATCGTCGGAGGCAAGGAAAACCACGGCCTTGGCAATTTCGCTCGCATTGCCAAATCGCCCGGCGGGGATCTTGGCCGCAGCCATGGCATCGGTATCCGCGGCCGACATGCCGAGCTTGCCGTAGAGGGGGTTGAGACCGGACCAGGGCTGACGGCATTGACGCGGATGCCGCGGCCAATCAATTCTCCGGACAATGTCTTGGCAAAGGACAGCAAGGCGGCCTTGGTCAGTGCATAGACGCTGGTGTTCGGCATGCCGATATGGGCGTTGATCGAGGTGTTGAGCACGATCGAGGCTGGATTGGCCAGGATCGGCAGAAGTGCCTGGATCAGGAAGAACGGGCCTTTGACATTGATCGCGACGGAGCGATCGAAAGCCTCTTCATCGAACTGTTCGATCGGCCGGAAATCGGCGGCACCGGCATTGACGAACAGAATGTCGAGATGGCCGAAGGCGGCCTTTACGGCCTCGACGACGGCTTTCTGTCCGGCAACGTCACCGGCATTGGCCTGTATGAAGAGAGCCTTGTCGCCGAGTACGGCGCGGGCCGTTTCGATGGTTGCCGGGTTGGTGCCGGTAACCGCGACACGGGCGCCCTCGGCGATGAACTGGCGGGCCGTTTCAAGGCCGATGCCGCTGGTGCCGCCGGTGATCAGCGCTGTCTTGTTCTGCAAGCGTGACATGGTGAAATTCCTTCTGTTCGCACTTCTGCGGATGGGTTTCAGGTACGGGTGATCGAGGCGCCGCCATCGACGAGCGAGGCAGTACCAGTGACGAAGGCTGAATCGTCGGAAGCGAGATACAGCACCGAGCGGGCAAGCTTCTCCGGTGCAGCAACACGCTTCAGGGCATGCAGGTTGGTGATGAAGGACTGCGATTCCGGCGTGTTGTTCATCTCATGATACATATCCGTATCGACGGCACCGGGCAGGATGGCATTGACGCGCACGCCCTGCTGGCCGAATTCGGCTGCCAACGCCTGCGTCAGGCCGATCAAACCGGCTTTCGAGGCAGCGTAAGCGGCGACACCCGGAAATGCAAAGCTGTAGCCGACGAAGGTCGAGGTGAAGATCACCGAGCCGGCGCCATGCTTGACCATCTCGGCGATCTGATGCTTGGCGCCCAGAAACGAACCAGTGAGGTTGATGGCGATCGCATCGTTCCAGCCCTGTTCGGAGACACCGGTGGAAGGACCGGCTTCGCCGAGCGTTCCGGCATTGTTGAAGGCGACATCGAGGCGGCCGTATGTTTCGACGGCAAGGGCGACGAGCGCCTTGGCATAGTCTTCCGAGCGGACGTCGCCGGCGAGAGCGACAGCGTTGCCGCCCTCAGCCTTGATTTCGGCGACGAGTTCATCAAGCTCGCTGTGGCGGCGGGCGCCGACGACGAGCTTGGCACCTTCGGCTGCGAACAGCTTTGCCGTGGCGCGGCCGATGCCGGCGCTGGCACCGGTGACGATTGCGACTTTGTTGGACAGGCGTTCCATGATCTTTTCCTCTGTGGCAGAGCGGGTGGGACGCCGTGTTGCCGTCCCTTCATGCCGTTTGCTTGAGGGGAATATGGCTTTCTTTTTGCGTTCGGATTAGCCTGCAAATCATGGAACTCGCATCCGGGAAAACCGAACAATGATGAAGCTCGACGGCATAACAAGTTTCGTCGCGGTGGCGGAAAGCGGATCGATCAGCGAGGCAGCGCGGCGGCTGCGATTGTCGAAATCGGTGGTCAGCGAGCGGCTTGCCGAACTGGAGCGCAGTCTTGGCGCCGGCCTATTGCACAGGACGACGCGTAAGCTCACCCTGACCGAGGATGGAACCGCCTTTCTGGAACGCGCCAACCGGATCGTCCAGGAGATCGAGGACGCGACATCAGACATGGCTGAGCGACGTGGCACGATCTCAGGCCCCTTGCGGATCTCAGCACCCGTCACGTTCGGCCGCATGCATCTCGGCCCGGCACTCTATCCGTTCCTCGCCGAACATCCCAACCTGCAACTGACGCTCGATCTCGACGACCGGCGGGTCGATGCCGCCGCCGATGGATATGACGCCGTGGTGCGCAACGGCCCGATCGTCGATTCGCGGCTGATGGCCTGGCGCCTGGCGCCGAGCCGGCGTGTGCTCGTCGCCTCTCCGGCCTATCTCAAGGAGAGCGGCAAACCAGGGTCCATCGAAGAACTGGAACAACACCGCGGCATCTTCTACACCAACCGGGGCGTTGCCGACTGGCGTTTTCCCAGCATCGGCGGCACTGTCATCGTGCGCGGCAAGATGGGCTTTGGCCTCAACAATGGCGACATGCTGCGCGACGCCGCCATTGCGGGCCTCGGCATCGCGCTCATTCCAATGTTCATCGTCGGTGCGGCGGTGGCGGCTGGAGAACTCGAGACGATCGATATCGGTGTCCAGCCGGAGCTGGAATATATCCACATCGCCCATCCGGACGGGCGGCGGCCATCCGTCAAATTAAGAGCGCTGGCCGATCATCTGCGGGGGGCATTCGGCAGCCCGCCCTATTGGGACCCGACTTTTTCGGCGTGAGGAGTCCCGAATCAGTCGCAGGAACGCAGTTGCTTGGCATAGGCGTTGGCGATGTTTGCCGAACGCTGGGCGGCCTTTTGCAATTGCGTATTGCCGCGCCAGCCGCCCTTCCTGTAGCCGGCATCTCCCAGATAATACGCCAGGTAGAGATTGTAGGCGTCGTTGCGGGCGATGCCGTTTTTCCTGCTGTTTTTATTGTGGTACCAGGCGACAAAGTGGATCGCATCTGAGAATTTCGTCCGCCGCGCCATCAGGTTCCCGGTCGCCCGCTTGTATTCGGACCATGTGCCGTTCAGCGCCTGCGAGAAACCATAGGCCGTCGATTGCCGTTTCCAGGGGATGAAGCCGAACAGTTTCGTGCGAGGCGGCCTGGCATTCGGGCGGAAGCCGGATTCGGTGTAGACCGTCGCCATCAGGATATGCACGGGAACGCCATATTGGCGCTCGGCGTGGTTGGCACGCGCTGCCAATTGTTGAACCAGCCGTCACGCTGCTCGAAAATTGCGCAGGCATTTCGGGTATCCAGGGTGCACTCGCACAGCCGGCCAGCAGCAGAAGGGCGACGATAAACGCAATACGCATCGCTTGAGATCTCTCACTTTCAGAGAGATTACTAACCGGTAAACGTTAAAAAGACGTTTTTAGATAAATCGGGACGGCCCTTTTACCCCGTTTTCGGTTGATGCCCGGCGGAAAAACCTACAGTTTCAGCGCGAAAATGCGGCCTGACGCTACGTAACCCTCAGCCGCCTCAAGTCTCACCTGAGCGGACTGGCTCGAACCCTTCGATGCGCTTGGTGCCCGCCCAGCGGCCATGATCGGCAAAGACCTCGATCGACCCGGCATCGAGGAAAATCCTGCAGGCTTACGGGACGCGCACCGCGCGATGTAGCGTGGAACGGTCACCACGCCTGGCAGCGCGTAGAGAATGGACAATCCCTCCGCATCGAGTTGCAGCGCCAGATCGGCGTCCGGGTGATCGAAGTGCAGGACCAAGGAAGCGCCGGGCCACGACAGATCCAGTAGGATCTCCACCGCTCCGGTTTCGAACCGGACGGTTTCGCCGGCCGCAAGCCTGGTGTCGTCGATGATGCCATTACGCAGGCTCTCGACGGCTTCGACCGGTGGCGTCAGGATGGCACCATCCTGAAAACGCAAGTTTCGCGGCAACGTCATCGTGGTTGGAAAATCGATCGTATGAGAGACATCCGCCCAATTGGCGAGCCAGCCGATACCAACCGGCATGCCCTCGTCGACGAAGGCTTGAAAGGCATAATTGTCGGTTCCGAAATCGAGTTCCTGCTCGAAATCGGTGAGGAATCGAACACCATCGAAATGTCCGACAGCTACGAGCGTCAGGTTCTTGCGTTCGGTATCGGCATGGGTGCTGTTCATCAGGCCGTAGATCAGGCCCCAACGGGTGGCGGGATCGTTCGCCGGACCATCGAGCGGCAACAGACAGGGGCACTCGACCACCGCGGTGCCGAACCGTTCCTCCAAAAGCAACGTGCCGACGAAGCGCCAACCATCGGCGGCCGCGGGATCGTCGGTCTCGTAGAGAAGAATGACGCCACCCTGCTGGCTCAGGCTGCCGAGCACCATTTTCCAAAGCCCGTCCGGCCCCTTGACCACGTAGGGATCGCGAAAATCGAGCGTCAGACCAAGGCCGGCTGGGCGATTGGGTAGAATCACGTGCGCCTCACTGGCCGTGATGATGTTGTGTGAGGTGGCGGTCAGTTGCACCTGGGTCTCGGGCGTGCGGTCGATGACCTGTTCGGTGAAGAAGACGCGGATGCCACCCTCATTTTCAACCGGGATCGCCTGAACCGGAAAACGCCCCGCCCCGCCGGTCCGGCCGGGCCGTCAGGTCTTCGGAGGGAAACAGGAAGATCGGCATGTGATGCCAGTGGATATAGTCCTGCGACACCGCATGCCCCCAGTGCATCGTGTTCCAGCGAAGACCGTGGGAATAATGCTGGTAGAACAGATGCGGGCGCCCGGCGAACCGGCCAAAACCGTTGGGATCGTTCATCCAGCCGAAGGGCGGGCGAAAATGATAGCCGTGCGGCACGGGCGCGGGCGCATTGGCAGCGCTGGTGTGCATCACGGTAATGCCCTTTTCCACCACCTCGGCCGCGTTGAAGAAATAGGCGACGGAGACTGCCGTGGTCGCCATGTCGTAGACGCAGGAGAGCGCACCGCCACTGGTGGCGACGAAAGTACGGAAGACATATTCCTCCGCATTGCTGACCGAGACCTCACCGATCTTGTCGCCAACGAGCACAAACGCCATCGTCCCCGGCGCATCCGGCGTCACCGCCTTCAGCCAAACATGCAGCGTCGCACTGACCGGGACTTCGGCCTGCAAAGTCTTGAGCGTTTCCGTGATGACAGCGTCCGCCATTCCGCGTTCCTTCTTTCAGCCCGCAGCGGCCTCCGAACGAAGTACCGATGCGAGCCTTTCCTGAAAACCATTTCAGCGAATTAGTGCCGAAGGGCGCGATGTAAAGGCGAAAATCGGAAGCCGGAGACAGCCAAAAACGCCCCCAGGCGGTATCAACCGTGGTTTTAGAAAATCGATTCATTTGGACCGAGGCCTGGAAACCGTCTCTAATGAATAAGTTTATGTGACGCTTTCCTGCGCGCCGTTTCCTGCCTCGCGCCAACGTTTTGGGATCTTTCCGTGACAGGACTTCATGACCACGACACGCCACCTCCAGGCGGGGATTTGCGGGAGAGATAGCCAGGGGACCCGTTTACGCGGGCCTTATGAGAAAGCCCGTGGCCAAGGAGTGGAAGGCCTCGACAGCCTTCGGCAGGACATCCTCCGGATTGTCGCTGGCAGCGATCCAGAGAGCAGCATTGAGCGCTGCGCCACTGAGAAGCCGGGCGGCGGCTTCTGCGTCAACCGGCTTGAGAATTTCTTGTGATATGAGCCGTTCCACTGTTCGTTTGGTCGCCTGCAGACAACTGCTTTGGCTCGGCCATTGCGATGGATCACCCAACACGGCAGGTCCATCGCGCAAAACGATGCGTTGTACTTCAGGATCAAGCGCCATCTCGATATAGGCCGCACCTTCCGCCAGCAGACACTGCCAATCGTCTCCCGTCCCTGCCCCGATCTGTTGCGCGCGACGCCATTTCAGAATCGATCTGGTCGACGACCGCCGCCAGAAGCCCGCGTTTATCCCCGAAGTTGTGATAGAGGGCGCCACGCGTCAGACCGACTTCAGCAGTCAACTCGTCCATTGAAGCGGCTGAATATCCCTTTTCGGCAAAGGCCCTGCGTGCGGCCGCGATCAGCTTGACGCGGTTTTCTTCCATCATCTCGCGCCGTCGGTTCACTATCTTGCCTCCAAACTCATATACGGACCGTATATCAATTTGACATGCGAGCCGCATGTCTGATATTTCATATACGAACCGTATACCAAACAAGGTGACATGTGAAGCATAGTGCTCCGCTCACCAGATACGGCCCACCACAATTGCGAGAGATGAAAATGACCCAACGCCAAGCAATCTTTCCCGCGAACAGGCACGCTCTTTACGAGCAGCACGGCTATTCGGCCGCCATTCGATCCGGTGACCTTCTGTTCGTTTCCGGGCAGGTCGGCAGCCGTTCCCATGGAACGCCTGAACCTGATTTTGAACGTCAGGTCCAACTGGCCTTCGAAAATCTCAGGTTGACACTGGACGCAGCGGGCTGCACGTTCGACGACATCGTGGATGTGACGACGTTCCACACGGACCCAGAGAACCAGTTCGGAACCATCATGGCCGTCAAGCAACAGATTTTCAGCAAGCCGCCCTACCCGAACTGGACCGCAATCGGTGTGAACTGGCTCGTGGGCTTCGACTTCGAGATCAAGGTCATTGCGCGCATCCCTTCCGATGCGTGATTTTTCCGCGGCAATCTGAATGTCGTGAGAAGTACTAACCGATTGAAAATAATGAGGTTCCTGTCGCAAAATCGCCCTTAGATGTCAGACCTCTCCGGGCGATTTTCGCAAATACAAACGCTCAACAGTCGAGGCAGGATTGGTCTCGCTCTGCACTGAACAACTGCTCGACAGAGCCATTGCCTAACAATAAAGTTGTCAGAGTTTTCTTCTGTCGAGGGTATTTGCGATGGCGTCGGAGAATGCGATTCCAGAACCAACTCTCATCCAATCTCTTCAGGCGTCCATCGCTCCGGCATTTGCCATGCATGCAGGCGTAATGCTCGGAGTGTTTACCGCACTTGGTGACGCCACCCTCACGGGGGCTGAAGTGGCCCGCGCTCTGAACGTCGATCCGCGCCGCCTCGAACGATTGCTTTACGCGCTGGTTTCGGTGGGTCTCTTGGAAATCCACGACACGGTTTTTTGCAACGTCCCGGAGGCGGCGGCTTATCTTGTCCAGGGAAAACCCGGCTATGTCGGCGAGGAGCACCAGCTTCTCGATGAGCTCTGGCGTGCCGACCTGCTGACCGCCACATCCATTCGCGAGGCACGTCCTGCCGCAAAACATGATTTCGCCACGACCGATCCTGACGCATCGCTGGCATTCTTCCGCGGAACGGCGCCAAGTGCATTGTCCTTCGGACGTCGGCTGGCGGAGATGATCGACTTCGAAGGTGTACACTCCACGATCGACATCGGCGGCGGGCCGGGCCATTCCCTCATCGGACTGCGTGAGACCGAACCGGAGCTTCAGGTTACCCTGCCTCGAATTGCCGGCGAACATAATGCTTGCAAAGAAACTTTTGGCAGGAGAGCCATTAGCCGATGGATTGAGATTCGAGGTCGGCAATATCGTGGAGGCACCGTCGAGCACCACCCACGACCTCGCCATTCTAAAGGCGGTGATCCAGGTGCTGTCGCGCGAGGAAGCGGTCAAAACCATTCGCAACACCTATGCCAGCCTCAATTCAGGCGGAAGAATATTGATCAGCGGCGTCGGCATTCTGAACGATGACCGAGTGTCGCCGTTGGAGGCCGTCTTCTACGATTTGACCTTCATGAACCTTTACCCGGAAGGCGCGTCGTATACTCGACGCGAATACCGTTACTGGCTGTCGGAGGCGGGCTTCGTCGACATTGCATTTGAAGTCCTGCCATCGGGAAGCCAGTTAATCTCCGCAAGGAAAACGTAGCTTACCAACAAAAAAACCGCCCACAACGGCTTGTTGCGAGCGGTTTCAGTATTGTGACTCGTAATCCGGTTAGCGGCTATCACCGTGTCTCGTCAAACCAACCGGCTCTGTTCAACAGCAGCTTCGATGAAGCTCTCGCAAACAGCGGATGCGGGTCGAGCGGGCGGCTCTTCAGTTCCGGGTGGTACTGGACGCCGATGAACCACGGGTGATCGGGGTATTCGACCGTTTCCGGCAGGACGCCGTCTGGCGACATACCGGAGAAATCGAGGCCGCAGGCTTCGAGGCGCTCCTTGTAGTCGACATTCACCTCGTAGCGGTGGCGGTGACGCTCGGAAATATCGGTCGAACTGTAGATATCAGCGATCTTGGTGCCCTTCTTCAGGCTCGCTTTGTAGGCGCCGAGGCGCATGGTGCCGCCGAGATCGCCGGAGGCTGCGCGCTTCTCAAGCGCGTTACCCTTGACCCATTCAGTCATCAGGCCAACGACCGGCTCTTCAGTCTTGCCGAATTCGGTCGACGAGGCCTTTTCGATACCGGCGAGATTGCGGGCCGCTTCGACCACTGCCATCTGCATGCCGAAACAGATGCCGAAATACGGCACCTTGCGTTCACGGGCAAACCGCACCGCCTGGATTTTGCCTTCGGAACCGCGCTCGCCAAAACTGCCGGGAACGAGGATGCCGTTGACCTTTTCGAGATAAGGCGACGGATCTTCCTTTTCGAATATCTCCGACTCGATCCACTCGAGCTTGACCTTGATCCGGTTGGCGATGCCACCGTGATAGAGCGCCTCGATCAGCGACTTGTAGGCATCCTTGAGGCCGGTATATTTACCGACGATGGCGATAGTGACTTCGCCTTCCGGCGTGCGGATGCGGTTGGCGACGTCAAGCCAGTTTTCGATACGGGGCGCCGGTGCCGGCTCGATACCGAAGGCGGCCAGGACCTCGTTGTCGAGGCCTTCCCTGTGGTAGGCGATCGGAACGTCGTAGATCGAAGCGACATCCAGCGCCTGGATCACGGCCGACGGACGGACGTTGCAGAACAGCGACAGCTTGCGGCGTTCGGCTTCCGGGATTTCGCGATCAGCGCGGACCAGCAGGATATCCGGGTGAATACCGAGCGCCTGCAGTTCCTTGACGGAATGCTGGGTCGGCTTGGTCTTCAATCGCCTGCCGCAGCGATATACGGCATCAGCGTCAGGTGGAGATAGATCGCGGTGCCGCGCGGAAGATCGTTCTTCAGCTGGCGGATCGCCTCCATGAACGGCATCGCTTCGATATCGCCGACGGTGCCGCCGATTTCGCAGATGACGAAGTCGAAATCGTCATTGCCTTCGGTGACGAAATTCTTGATCTCGTTGGTGACGTGCGGAATGACCTGGACGGTGGCGCCGAGGTAATCGCCGCGGCGTTCCTTGTCGATGATGTTCTTGTAGATGCGGCCGGTGGTGATGTTGTCGGTCTTGGTCGCCGAGCGGCCGGTAAAGCGCTCGTAGTGACCGAGATCGAGGTCCGTCTCCGCGCCGTCGTCGGTCACGAACACTTCGCCGTGCTGTGTCGGACTCATGGTGCCCGGATCAACGTTAAGATAGGGGTCAAGTTTGCGAAGCCGCACCTGGTAACCCCGGGCCTGCAGCAACGCTCCGAGAGCAGCTGCGGCGATCCCTTTTCCAAGGGAAGAAACCACGCCGCCAGTGATGAATACATATCGCGCCATGGGCTTCACCGGATACCGTTTCAAAATGATTCCGCCACCGAAAAATTCATCTTCCAGAATTTTTCCGTTCAAAAGGTTCAGTCGGCAGAATTCAAACAAAAGAAAACCGGCGGAAGACTGGCTTCCGCCGGCGATTATCTGCGCGTGACCTTACTGGCCGCTTGGGACTTCCGAACCGGATGTTGCCGGCTTTGTTTCGGTCGTGGCCGGCGTCTGCGTCGCAGGTGTTTCAGTCTGCGTGGCAGGCGTCCCGGTTGCCGGGGTCGTGGTGGTCGCCGGCGTCTGCGTGTTGGTGCCGGATTGTGCAGGCGTTTCGCCTGCAGGCGGTGTGGTGCCGCCGCCGAGCGAATCAAGGACGCCGTTGCCGTTGTTGGTCGTGCCGGGGATGCGATCAAGAACGTCGGTCGCATTCGGCTGGTAGCGGGCGAGAATGCCCATGCCAAGCGCCAGAACGAAGAACAGGGCTGCGAGAATAGCCGTCGTGCGGGTCAGCGCATTGGCCGTGCCGCGGGCGGACATGAAGCCCGAACCGCCGCCGATGCCGAGGCCGCCGCCTTCGGAACGCTGAATGAGCACGACGCCGATCAGCGCCAGCACAACCATGAGATAGATGACAAGCAATACGGTCTGCATTTTGTCCAGTCCTGCCTTAGACCACGCCCCGCCCGGCTTGGGAAAGCCAAAGGGCAGACACGCGATCGAGTGATCGTCCGGCATGGGAGACGCAACGAAATTGCGAAGGCAAATTTCAGCGTCCGCTCCACGCTGCAAAGATTAGTGTTGGCGGCTGCATATACCAAGCCACCGCGCATTAAAAGCCCCTCCTCGCCGTTCGGCGAGTTCAGGCAGTCAATTCTTCATACGCCCGGTAGATGGCGAGGAAGTCGTCGGCTTTCAAGCTCGCACCGCCGATCAGCGCGCCATCGACATTGGCAACACCCATCAATTCCTTCGCATTGCCTGGCTTGACCGAACCGCCGTAGAGAATGCGCATCTTCGCTCCAGCTGCACCGAACCGCGCAACGAGCTCCGCGCGCTGGAAAGCATGCGCTTCCTCCACATCCTTCGCCGTCGGCGTCAGGCCTGTACCGATCGCCCAGACCGGCTCATAGGCAATGACGGTATTCTCAGCAGTGGCGCTGTCGGGAACAGAGCCGGCCAACTGACGCTTCAAGACTTCGAGCGTCTGGCCTGCCTTGCGCTCGCCACCGGTTTCGCTGATGCAGATGATGGCGACGAGATCGGCGGCGAAAGCAGCTTCGGCCTTTGCTCTTACAAGAACATCTGTCTCGGCATGGTCGGTACGGCGTTCGGAATGGCCGACGATTACATGCGTTCCGAAGCAATCAGCGATCATCTCGGCGGAAACGTCGCCGGTATGGGCGCCCGAAACCTTTCGTGGCAATCCTGCGCGCCGATCAGGAGCGGGCTGTCATCGCAGAGCGCGGTAGCCACATAAAGCAGCGTGGCGGGCGGGCAGATCAGCGTCTCGACCTTTTCGGACAGATCTCCCTTGACGCCTTCCGCCATGGCCTTGATCTGGTCGAGCGAAGCCCGCAGACCGTTCATCTTCCAGTTTCCGGCAACAAGCGGTCGTATTTCGGGCGTCATGCGATCTCCTCACGGCAATAGTCGTTTCCCGGCAACGGCCCTAGCAAATATGCCGGGCAAAGGAAAGCGCCGTGGCAGCTGCCATCGCGAAACCGTGAAGGACTAAATGCTTGTTCACATGCGTCTAAGCGAGAATGATTTGTTCAGGACCTACCGGAGAGACTTTCATGCTGCGCAACAGGCGGGACGCTTTCGGATGGGGCACGATCGCCCTGCACTGGACCATCGCTGTTCTCATCGTCGGACTGATCGTGCTCGGCTATGCGATGACCCGGCCCGACATCGATCCGGAGATGCAGTTCTCGCTCTATCAGTGGCACAAATCCTTCGGCATGACGGCGCTTGCGCTCGCTTCGATCCGCCTCGTCTGGTGGCTCGCCAACATCTATCCGGCTCCCATCGCCGGCCTTTCAATGCTTGAAAAGCGCGGCGCAGCCGCAACTCACCTGTTTCTGCTGACCCTGACGATCGCCGTCCCCCTCGCGGGATGGGCGGTCGCCTCCACCTCCACGCTTGGCATCCCGACCCTGCTCTTCAACCGGCTGCTGATCCCGCATCTGCCGATGGAAAAATCCGACGACGGCGGAGGCGTTCTGGACGACCACGCATTCCTGGCTCGCCTACGGCCTGGGCGGCCTTGTCGCGTTTCACGCCGGCGCGGCGCTGTACCATCACTTCTGGCGGCAGGACGAGGTTTTGAGGCGGATGCTGGGAATATTCCGGCGCGGCGCGGCGTCCAACGGCCATCAAACCCTCGAAGGAACCGACAGATGAGACGATTTTACCGCCAATGCGTTGCCACGGTTGCGCTGGCACTCATTGCGACAGCCGCGCAGGCACGCGCGCCCTCACTTGACGACGCGGCGGGGCGATACGACATCGACGGGTCCTCGCAGATCAATTTTTCGGTCGCCCAGGTCGGCGGAGGCGGTATCTCCGGAAAATTCGGCAAGTTTTCGGGCTCGTTCCGGCTGGACGGCAAGGACATCCGCCGATCGGTTGTCGAATTTGCGCTGTTTCCCGACACCGTGCAGACAGGCGAGCCGCGCATCGAGAATTTTCTGAAGTCCAACGCCGTCTTCGATACGGCCAACTATCCAAAAATCGTGTTCCGATCGACAAAGATCACCCAGACCGGCGACGACACCGCCGTGATCGAGGGCAATCTAACGGCAAAGGGCACGACGAAAATCGAGCATTTCTCGGCAAAACTCACAAAATGGAACCGGCGCGTCATCAGCTTTCATATCGAAGGGGACATCTTTCGCGGCCGCTACAACATGGCTGTCGGCATCCCGATCTATTCCAACGTCGTGCAGTTCGACATGACGGTGAACGGACAAAGGCGCTAGTGCGGTGACATTTTTGCCCGCCGCCCGGCGAAACAGTATTGTTTCGTTCCGAACTGTCTCCTCGGGAACAAGCAAACAAGCCGGCTCCGCATATGATGCGATGATATCAACAACGTCCTCAATTAGGAATTGACGGCATTTAAATGGGCTCCTATTCTTCAAAGATATCGAAAATTACTCATTTATTTCGTATCTCAAAAGATCCGGGCAATCGGATGCTGTATAAATATATCAGATCTTTTACGCTCGTTGTCGCTACTTCCGGTAGCGCCGAACGCCCAGGACGTGTTGACCACCGCAACGCCCGACCAACTCGTACGCTCGCTAAATCCCGCCACTGCCCAAAACGAGAAAATACGCGGATTGAAAATCGTCGCCACGAACGGGCCGGAGAAGGTCAACAGCTATGGAGACAGGCTGACGGCAACGGTCAATCTCGCCGTGACGTTCGAGTTCGGGTCCGCCATCTTGACGCCGGAAGCGCAAGGATTGCTCGACAGTGTCGGCGAGGCCCTTAAATCGCGCGACCTCGCAACCTATCGCTTCCTCATCGGGGGGCATACGGATGCGACTGGTAGCGACGACGCAAACCTGCAGCTCAGCCGTGGCCGCGCTGCCTCTACAACGCGATATCTGGTCGAACGCCAAAGGGTCGATCCGAGGCGGCTGGTCATAAGGGCTTTCGGGGAAACGGCTCTGCTGTTCCCGCAAACACCTGAAGACGGGCGCAATAGACCGTCGAAATTTCCACGCTGAAATAGTATCGCTCGGCGCCCGAAAGTGGGGCGACCGCCGAAAAGGCCAACGTTCGCGGCCCTCTTTCTCTTGAGATCGTCCGAAAGCCTTAGCCGAACTGGCTCCCAATGAAATCCTTGACGATACGGATGATGCCGCGTCCCAGCAGATCATCGAGCGCATCGACGAATTGATCGACATGCTGTCGCTCGCAGATCAGCGGCGGCTCGAGCCGGATGACGTTGCGGTTATACTCGGTGAACGCGACGAGCGTGTCGTAGTCCTTCAGCAATAAAGCGCCGATGAAGCCTGAAAGCGAGCCCTTCAGCTTGTCATCGAGCACGGATACGACCGGGCGAAGCACCATCGGCAAGGTCTGGCTGAAATCCTGGAATTCCAGGCCGACCATCAGGCCCTGACCGCGGACGTCCTTGATGATCTTCGGATATTTCGCCTTCAGAGCATTCAGGCGTTCGAGCAGGTATTCGCCCTGTACGGCAGCGTTCTCGATCAGGTCCTCGTCATACATGATGTTGAGGCCTTCGATCGCCGTGATGCAAGCCTCGCCGATGCCACCGAAGGTCGCATGCGCATGGATCATCGCCGTGTTCTTCGTGCCGTAGGCCTTCATGTAGACATCGCGTCTGGCGATCATCGCTGCCATGGCGGACTTGCCGCCACCGAGCGACTTGGCGAGCGCCGTCACGTCCGGAACGACGCCGGCATGTTCGAAGGCGAAGAAGCGGCCGGAACGGCCCATGCCGCACTGGACCTCGTCGGCGACCCAGATGACGCCGTACTTGTCGCAGAGCGCGCGAACCTCGCGCCAGAACTCCGGCGATGCCTGCACGATGCCGCCGCCGCCCTGGATGGTTTCGAGGACCAGAACGCCGATGGTCGGGTCACGCTCGAAGGCGTTTCGAATGGCATCGATATCGCCGAACGGAACCTTGACGTTGTTGTCGAGCAGCTTGAATTCGCCGCGATAGAGCGGGCCGTCAGTGATCGACAGGACACCCTTGGTCTTTCCGTGGAAGGAGTTTTCGGCATAGACGATGCGCGGGCGCTTCGGGCCGGCGGCACGCTCAGCAACCTTGAGGGCGGCTTCCATCGCTTCCGGAGCCGGATGAGCCGAGGAAGACCATGTCGAGATCGCCAGGTGCGATCGCCGCAAGGTTCTTGGCAAGCGCTGCCGCATATTGCGACAGGAACGCGATCGCGATCTCGTGGCGGTTTTCGTCCTGGAATTTTTTGCGCGCCGACAGGATGCGGGGGTGATTGTGGCCGAAGGCGAGCGAGCCAGGAAACCGCCGAAGAAATCGAGGATTTTCCGGCCGTTCTGGTCGGTGTAATACATGCCTTCGGCGCTTTCGACCTTCACCTTGTTGAAGCCGAGCAGCTTCATGAAGTGAAGCTGGCCAGGGTTCAGGTGATCCTTGAACAGCGTCGTCATGTCGGCAAGGCTCATGGCCTTGGCCTGCTCGACGGTAATCAGATCGGGTTTGGTGATGCCGCCAAGAACAGGGGCATCAAGGGCGGGCGCGTCAATGGCGACGCGTTGTGTTTTGTCGAGCATTGTCGTTGTCCCCTGGTTCATTCGGCCGGTACGGCGGATGTGTGTGCGTAAGCTTTGCCGGCCTTCTTGGCGCGGTATTCATCATAGGCCGCGATCAACATGGCGCCGTCGTTGTACTGTGCCTTCCAGCCGAGCTCGCTCTTCAGCTTGCCGGTTTCATGAATGCACATTTCGTCGGCGATCAGATATTGTTCCGGATCCATGATCGGCATGTTGACAAAATCGAAGGCGGCAAGCGTCGCCTTGACCGCGAAGGCGGGCGTCGGCAACAGGAACGACTTCGATCCGGCATGGACGATCAGGTCGCCCAGCAGCTTCTTCACAGACGGCGGATTGTCGGAGCCAAGATTGTAGGCCTCGTTCGGCACGCCACCCTTCCAGGCAAGGCGCGCAGCTTCTGCGCAATCGAACACCGAAATGAACTGGTACGGGTTCTTGCCCGAGCCGATCATCGGAACCGGAAGATTGGCGTCGATCAGCTTGAACAGCTTTTCCAGAATGCCGAGGCGGCCGGGGCCGATGATCAGGCGTGGGCGAAAAATGGAGATGTTCATGCCCTGCTTGCGCCACTCGGCGGCCAGCTGCTCGGTTGCCCATTTCGACTTGCCGTATTCGCCAAGAGGCTTGGCCGGATGCGCCTCGGTCTGCGGCGACATGATCGTGTGGCCGTAAATCATGTCGGTGGTGAACTGCACCAGCCGGTTGGCGCCGGACTTCGTCGTCGCCTTCATGATGTTCTCGGCACCATAGTAATTGACCGGCCAGAAGAACTCCCAGCGTTTTGCGCGCACCTGCAGCGGCGACAGCATCTTGGCCGCCATGTTGTAGACCATGTCGTCCGGGCCGATCTCAACCTTCATCACATCGTCCGCATTGGTAACATCGCAATGGACGAAACGGGCACGGGCGTAATGCGAAAGGTCTGACTTGGCGATATCGGCGACGAGGACTTCCTCGCCGTCCTGCACAAGACGCTCCGCCAGGTGACGGCCGACGAAACCGTCACCGCCAAAAATGATATGTTTCATGATGCGCTCCCTGATTTTTGCTGGTTTTGCGCCCGTGGCTTCAAGCGACGGCTGATCCTCATGCGAGGACATGCCTGACTGGGCGATGAGAATGGTTCCGACGCAGATGAAGCCGATGCCGGCGAGGCGCCAGGCATTCAAATCCTCGCGGAAGACGAAATAGGCAAAGACGGCCACCGCCACATAGGCAAGGCTCAGAAATGGATAGGCAAAGGAGAGTTCCACCTTCGACAGGACATAGAGATGCGACACCATCGAAATGACGAAGGTCGCAAGTCCGGCGAAGACCCAGGGGTTGAAAATCACCTGGAAGATACGGGCAATGAAAGTATCAGCCGTGAAGCTCAACGGTCCGAGCGACAGCATGCCCTGTTTCAGCATGACTTGTGCCGCCGCATTGGTGAGCACGGTGAAGAGAATGAATACGATATACTTCATGTCGGTGTTCCCTGTTCCCGTTCCGACCACTACACGCAAGAGCCGTATATTCCGTGAAATTCCCGCATTTATTTAATTCAAATTGTAACCAGTCTCATTTCGGCAAAGCCAAGGCCGTTCTCTTCCAGAAATTCGAAACCATCGCCGGATCGCGCAAAGCCTCCAGCGCACGCCACTGCGGGAACGAAGAATCAAAGGTTTGCGGGCTCATCCGGGCATCCTTGTAGGGATTGATGGCACCACCAGCCTCGACAACCATGGCGTCCAGCCGGTTGAGGAGCTTAAGGGTCTCGTTACCCTGATTGGCGAAATCCAAAGTCAGCGTAAAACCAGGCCTCGGAAAGGATAGAAGTCCGCCAGAGATCTGCTCGCCGAATTTCTTCAATACTGTGAGAAAAGAGGCGTGACCTGCCTTGCGGGCGGTCTCCAGCAGATGTGCCGTCAGCTCCGGGGCGACTGCCGACGGATAGACGCTCTGGTGCTGGTAGAGACCTTTGGACCATACAGCTGGTTCCAGTTGCCGATGGCGTCCAGTGGATGGAAATAGCCCGGCCATTTGACCGTCTTGACCGTTTCACCCGGCTTTTCCTTGCGGAAATACAGCTCGTTGAATACCTTCAGCGTCAGCGTGTTCAGGAGATTGAACGGCGGCGCAAAAGGCACCGACAACCTCCTTGCACGCGGCATGTCGGGAAATTCGCAGGAAACATCGGCATGATCACCGGCCAGCAGAATGCCCCTGCCCGTGCGCTTGCCGGTCGCCAACTGATCGATCCAAGCGACCGAATACTCATGCTCACCGTCAACGGTTTCGACCATGCCGAAATAGTCTTCAAGTCCGTCGAAACGGATGGCATGCTGTTGGATATGAGCGGACGGCACCTTTATCAGCTGCAGGTCCACGGACAGGATCAATCCCGTCAGCCCCATGCCGCCGATGGTGGCATGGAACAGGTCGTGGTTTTCGGTTGCCGAGCAGGTCAGCAATTCGGCATTGGACCGGAGCAAAGTGAGGCTGCGCACATGTTTGCCAGAAGGTGCCGCGGGCGTGATGGTTCTTGCCATGAACGTCGTTGGCGACCGCACCGGCGACCGTTACTGAGGCGGTTCCTGGCGTCACCGGCAGGAAGAAGCGGTGCGGGATCGACGTTTCAAGGACGGAGCGAAGCGTCACGCCTGCGTCGCAGGAGATGATGCCGGTACCAGGATCAAACCCGAGAATGCGGGTGCGCACTCGGCTCTCGATCAATCTGCCTTGGTCATTGTGGCAGCTGTCGCCATAGGACCGGCCGTTGCCGAACGGCAGGAATGCACCAGCCGCCGCGTTTTCGCGCAGGTTCTCATAGGCATCGGGCGATACGGACTGCCGGGGGCGGCGGTCGATCCGGCCCCAGCTGTCAAACTCGCTAGCGGTCATGGCGATCCCATCGCGCCCGTCAGCACAAACACCGCACCGATCGCCATGGTCACGAGGCTACGCCAGTCGCGCATGATGAACACCACCGGGTCCTCATGCAGCATGCCACGGCGGGCCAGCATCCAGATGCGCAGCAGCATGTAGAGTACAAGCGGGCAGAGCGGCCAGAGCGCCCAGTCCAGCGTGTACATTTCCTGCATTTCCTTGCTGTGAATATAGAGCGCCAGAACCAGCGCCGAGGCAAAGGCGGACGAGACACCGGCCTGCCCTGACCATTTCGAAATCGACGGCCAGATAGCCGCGCCTGGGCACTTGGTTGCCATCGCGCCCGTCATATTCGTCCAGCTCGACATAGCGCTTGACCAGCGCCAGGCTGAGGAAAAAGAATATCGAGAAAGACAGCAGCCAGAAGGACAGTTCCGTGCCGGTCGCTGCCGCGCTGGCGATAATGCGAACTGTGTACAGCCCGGCCAGCGTGAAGACATCGACCAGCAGCTTGCGCTTGAGTACGAAAGTATAGGCGGTGGTCGCGAGTGCATAAAAGCCCAGCACGAGCGCAAAGTTGGAAGGCAGCGCGGCCGTCAGCGACAGTGACGCGAGCAGCAGGCAAAAGCGCGATCGCCAGCCCCATCGGCACCGACATCTGGCCGCTTGCCAAAGGTCTGTTGCGCTTGGTCGGATGGCGCCGATCATTGGTCAGGTCCGACAGGTCGTTGATCACGTACACGGCCGACGCAAGGAAACTGAAGGCGAAGAATGCGAGGACGACGTTGATCACCGCATCCATGTGCAGGATGTCGTGATTGAGTACCATCGGCACGGCAATGAGCACGTTCTTTGCCCATTGATGCACACGGATCGATTTCAAGGCCGCAACACGGCTGGTCTTGCCGATATCGAGCCGCTCGGCATCGTGTGCCCGGCGCCATTTTTCTGCCGCTGCGTCCGGTGCGACGACGATCGCCTTGTGCGCCGCGTCGAAGACCGGCACGTCATCACGGCTATTGCCCATATAGTCGAAACCGCCCTCGCCGTACTGTTCGATCAACTTTTCCCGCTTGCGGCGGCTGGTGAGGTTGATGTCCATGCTGCTATGCAGAACGGAGGAGAAAACGCCGGTATGGGCTGCAACCCCAAGTGCCACGCTTTCGGCGGCTCCTGTAACAAGAATGACCTTTCGACCGCTTTCGCGCTCGCGGGTCAGGCGCTTGAGCACCGCTTCATGATAGGGCCAGTCGGCCGCCTGACGTCCGGGAGCGCGCCGCAACTTCGTATTTCAGCCGCGCTTTGCCCTTCGACATCCAGAAAAGGACTGCAAACACCATCAGCGGATTGCGCAAAGGATGATCGCCACGCCCTCCCAGAGCGTGTCGGCGGCAACCAACGTGCCATCAAGATCGACGCACAGCGGAATATGCTGCGTTTCTGTTCGAGCATCCATAAGATCAAACCCCGAGAATATATGCCCGGAACAGTCCCACGATCAACTTTCGAAATAGCAAACAACGCTCGCCTCAGAGTTTCGAACTGCTGCGTTGGTTAACGAATCCCGGATATATTCGGAGCTTCAATCAAGCCCGATCCAGTTCAGCGCATCACGCCAGTCCGTCATGCGGACAGGGGTTCCATGCGAACCGGTCTGGAACAGGACGATGCGGCTGGGATAGCTTGCGGCCTTCAACGACCGGTAGAGTGCGATCTGATCGGCCACGGCATAGACGTTGTCAGCGCCGCCATGGCTGAAGAACACCGGCAGCTTCTGCTTGTAGGCGGCACTTTTGCTGAAGGTCGGATCTGTCGGCCCTCCCATGATCATCATACCCTTGAGAGCTGCAACTGCTTGCGGATTGCGGGTAAGGCCCCAGCAGATGAAACTGCCCATCGAGGCGCAGGCGAGCACGACCGGCTTGCCCGGTGAGTGTTGTTGGGCATAGGCGATCAACCCGGCGATATCGACGACGCCTGCATCGTCGAAGGAACGAACGCTTGGGGCATAATAGACGCCGCCGTTTTCGACGGCGAGGTTCTTCAGCCGGTTGAAATTGCCGCCGAACGACCAATCGTTGGCGCCGAGCTGACGGTCGCCGCCGCGGCCATGGATGAAGATCACCGAAAATGCCGCACCGCTCGCGGCACCGACCCGCGTCACATCGAGCGGCCTGTTGCCGACGTCGAGCGTTTCATTGGACTGCTCGCTCTTGATGCCGAGCGACACATAGGCACGTTTTACCCGGCGCTCGGGAACCTGGTCACGGCCGTGGAGATCAGCATTTTCTGATAGTCGACGACGCGGTAATCACCGCCATCCTTGGTTTCGAGCACCGTACCATAGGAAAACAGCTCATCCCTGTATGGCTTCAGCGGCGCTGCTTGCGCCGGCAACGCCAAGGCAACAATGACAACTGAGGCAAAAAGACCTCGCAAGGTCAAATGAGCTGTGGACAGGTGCATCCGGAATGTTCCTCGTTTGGTCCAAGCCTTGCCATCAGACCTTCCTGCAACGCAACAGTTGGGGCTATTGAAGGCACGATCGGCGTATTGGCGCGTGCCGGCTGAGCCACATGGCGGGCCCGGTCGCTCTCAGCGCCAAGAATTTGACAGAATTCCGGCGATCTGCGCAGACATTCATGACGGCTCTGTCCGCATCGCGGGCTGGACCTAAAAGCCGCCACCACGGAAAGACATCAAAACAGATTATGACCGACAGCAACGATCTCTTTTCAGCATTGCCCCTGGTACCCAAGCCTGCAACGGAGCCCGTCGTTCCGAAGCCGGTAGTTGCCACGCCTGTAGCCGTTCCAGTGGTGGAGCAGCGCAGCGGTGCCTCCACAACGTTGAAGGCAGATACCGGCGACTACAATGCGTCAGCCATCGAAGTGCTGGAGGGACTGGAGCCGGTGCGCCGCCGTCCTGGCATGTATATCGGCGGCACCGACGAAAAAGCGCTGCATCATCTGTTTGCCGAAGTCATCGACAACTCGATGGACGAAGCGGTCGCTGGACATGCCAATTTCATCGACGTTCACCTGGATGCCGAAGGCTGCCTGTCCGTCACCGATAACGGCCGTGGTATCCCGGTCGAGAACCATCCGAAATTTCCGGGCAAGTCGACGCTCGAAGTGATCATGACCATCCTGCATGCAGGCGGCAAGTTCGACAGCAAGGTCTATGAGACATCAGGCGGCCTTCACGGCGTCGGCGTCTCGGTCGTCAACGCGCTTTCAGATATTCTGGAGGTCGAAGTCGCCCGCAACCGCAAACTCTACCGCCAGCGCTTTGCGCGGCATTCCTGCAGGGCGGGCTGGAGGAGTTGGGCGATATCCAGAACCGGCGCGGCACCAAGGTCAAATTTCATCCGGATCCGGAGATCTTTGGCTCGCACGCAAAGTTCGGAACCGGCCCGGCTGTTCCGCATGGCCCGGTCCAAGGCCTATCTGTTCGGCGGTGTCGAAATCCGCTGGTCCTGCGATCCCTCGCTGGTCGAAGGCACCGACACGCCGGACAAGGCGGTGTTCCACTTCCCCGGCGGCCTGAAGGACTACCTTCAGGCGACGATGGGCAAGGAATTCACCGTCACCCGGGAAATCTTTGCCGGCAAGACGGAAAAGACCGGCGGCCACGGCGCTATGGAATGGGCGGTCACCTGGTATGGCGGCGACAGTGTCGTGCATTCCTATTGCAATACCATTCCGACACCCGAAGGCGGCACGCACGAGGCCGGTTTCCCGCATCGCCCTGACCAAGGGCCTCAAGGCCTATGCCGAACTGACGCAGAACAAGCGGGCGGCGATCGTTACCACCGAGGACGTGATGATCTCGGCCGCCGGCATGCTGTCGGTGTTCATCCGCGAACCGGAATTCGTCGGCCAGACCAAGGATAAGCTAGCCACTGTCGAAGCACAGCGCATCGTTGAAAATGCCCTGCGCGATCCCTTCGACCACTTTCTCGCCGACAACCCGCAGGAAGCCCACAAGCTTCTGGAATGGGTGATCGAGCGCGCCGACGAACGTGCGCCGCCGCAAGGAAAAAGAGGTCACCCGCAAGTCGGCGGTGCGCAAGCTGCGTCTGCCGGGCAAGCTCGCCGACTGCTCGCAGAATTCGGCCGAGGGCGCCGAACTGTTCATCGTCGAAGGGGATTCGGCCGGCGGCTCGGCCAAGCAGGCGCGCAACCGCTCCAATCAGGCGATCCTGCCCTTGCGCGGCAAGATCCTCCAACGTTGCCAGCGCCGGCCGCGAAAAGCTCGGGGCCAATCAGCAGATCAGCGACCTCGTGCAGGCGCTCGGCTGTGGCACGCGCAGCAAGTACCGCGAGGAAGACCTGCGCTATGAGCGCGTCATCGTCATGACCGATGCCGACGTCGATGGCGCCCATATCGCTTCGCTGCTGATCACCTTCTTCTATCAGGAAATGCCGGAGCTCGTCGCGGCGGTCATCTCTATCTGGCGGTGCCGCCGCTCTACCGCATCACCCAAGGGGCAAAGACGCTCTACGCCCGCGACGACGCCCATCGGGTGGAACTGATGGAAACGGAATTCAACGGCCGCGGCAAGGTCGAGATCGGCCGCTTCAAAGGTCTTGGCGAAATGATGCCGGCGCAGTTGAAGGAAACCACCATGGATCCTTCCAAGCGCACGTTGCTGAAGGTCGCCATCGATGAGGTGGATTTCGAAGGCACGCGCGAAGCCGTCGACAATTTGATGGGCACAAAGGCTGACGCCCGCTTCCGATTCATCCAGGAACGCGCCGTGTTTGCGGACAACCTGGATATCTAGCGCCAGGGCTTCGCAGTCTGATTCAACGCGCTGTTGAATTGATTCAAGTTTCCGCTCCAACTTACGGAGCGGAAACGATTTTCCCCAGAGTAAATTGACTCTGCGTCAGACGATTGCCTTTTCCATGAACAGGCTGAGCGGGTCCGGCTGGTAGGAGCCGAACGGCCCGATCTCCACATAGCCAGCGGTCTTGTAGAGGCCGATCGCCTCTGGCTGATAGATGCCGGTCTCAAGCCGGATCGCCGACAGCCCTGCATCACGGCCGTGGCCTTCGAGATGTTCCAGCAATTTGCGGCCTATCTTCAGGCCACGCGCCTGCGGATCGACAGAACATGCGCTTGATCTCGGCGCTGCCGTCGCCTGCATCCACCAGCGCACAACAGCCGACTATGTTTCCTTCATGGCGGGCGACGAAGAAGGAAACGGATGGTTTTTCCAGCGTCGAGACATCGACGAGGTGATTGCTTTCGGCCGGATAAAGCGACTGCGCATAGGCATCGGATTGGTCGAGCAGGCTGAGCACGCCCGGCTGCCGTGGCGATTCTTTTTAATGGTCAGAGTCACTTGGCGTTATTCCTTCACAGGTCGATTCATGCCGTTCTGCAGTCAACACTAGAAGCACAGTGCTGAAAACGACAGACGCCAAATCTCGCTATGATCGACAATCATCTCTCACCGAGCGCAACCGGCAGAAACAAATTGTTTCCAACCTTTTGCCACTTCGCCTTACTTTCGGGGCAAACGAGCTTTTAGTTCTGTGTACTCAGAATCGTTCCACCCCGGGAGCGATGTCGTCCAAATGGAGAAACATCCGCGATGGTTCCTGCCCTGATCGTCATGACAATTCTGGGCTGCGACGACAGCGTCAGCCAATGCCACTACGTCTCGACGGTGAGCGGCACCTGGCAGACGATTGCCGTCTGCGATGCGGAATCGCAGAAGCAATTGCCGAAATTCTCCAATGCCAACTATCCGGTGATCGTCGCAGTCTGCGAACCATCCGGCGACAAGATGGCCAATGCCAAGGATCCGGCCCCCCGAGCCGACGGAACCAGTCCACGCTCGATCAGGCGCATGCCGTTACACCGGACCCAGTGCCGGCACCGCCCACCGCCGAACAAAAGCAGCCGAGCCTGCCCCGCCGGACATTGGCGATGGTGACCGGGGCCCTGCCCGACGCATCGGCACTGCGCAACGCCGTGACCAAGCCCGTCCACTATATCGAGGACGGCTATTCCTGGGTGGCGCGGAAATTTACGAAGTAGATCTTATACCAACCCGGCAGCGATCAGGCTCTCCGCACTGGCACGGATCGCCTCGTCCTCTGAACGAGGTTTCCAGCCCAGCAAACGCTTTGCCTTTTCGTTCGACACGCGTGCGTCGCGGCCCAGTTCGCCGGCGATCAGTTTCAGACCGGGATCGAAGCGAGAGGCAATTCCCGCCAGCCAGTTGGGCAGAACGAATTTCGGCAGCTTTCTCCCATAGGCCGGAAAATCCCGCTTCAGGACCTTGACGATATCCTTGATCGATAACGCCTCGCCGGCAATGATGAAACGCTCGCCGGCCGCCTCCGGCATTGTCATGGCAAGAACATGTGCCTCTGCCGCATCGCGCACATCGACGACCGGCACACTGAAATTCGGCATGGCAGGATAGCGGCCTTTCATCAGGTTTTGCACTACACCAACCGAGGTGCCTGCCTCGGCGCCAAGGATGGGGCCAAGGATCATGCCCGGATTGACGACGACCAGTTCAAGGCCATTTTGCGCGCAAAGTTCCAGGCGGCGCGCTCGGCCAGCGTCTTCGACTTGTAGTAGGGCGTGGCGAGCACTCCATCGACATCGGTCCAGTCCGCCTCCGAAAAGGGCGCCCTGCCCGGCCCATAACTGATGGCGGCGATGGAGGATGTCAAAACCACGCGGCGAACACCGGCGTCTTTCGCAGCCCTCAGCACCCGCAGCGTTCCCTCGCGTGCCGGCAGAACGAGTTCATTTTCATCTTTGGGAATACTCGAAGGAAAGGTGACGCCGCGTGGATCACATCTGTCACGCCGGAAAATGCCACATCCCACCCCTCGTCCGACAGGAGATCCGCGACAACGAAGGAGAGCTTTCCACCACCGGCACCTTCCGCGGACCGGATCGCCGCTTCGATGGACTTTGCCTTTTTAGCGATCGCAAAGTTCCACGAACCTCATATCCGGCCTGCAGCAATCGTGCAGCGACATGTTGGCCGAGAAAACCGCCTATTCCAGTCACGACGACCAGCTTGCGTGCATCCTTGTTCATCATCTACCTCTTCTCTGTCATTCTGACATTTTTGATCTATTTTGTCAGTTTGACATTTTTAGTCCAAAGTGTCAATTCAACAGAATGGACGAGAAGAAGCAGCATATCATGACGGCGGCAGCGGAGGTTTTTACCCGCTACGGCTTCAAGAAGGCGTCGATGCAGGACATTGCCGATGCTGCCATGATGTCCGCGCAGCGCTTTACCTGCATTTCAGAAACAAGGATGATCTGTTCCGGTCGCTGATGGACTGGCATCATGGCGAGGCGTTGAATGCGGCGAAAGCAGCTTTTCGTCCGATCGTCCCTTCATCTTCAGGATGGAAAACGCGCTGACGAATTTCACCATGGTGATGATGGCGCCCGCCAAGGCAAGCGCTTACGGACTGGAACTGTTCGAGGCGAACATGCTGCTGGCCGGCGACATCAATGCGGCAACCTCGCTTCGCCTGCGTGAACTCATCGAAAATGCAGTAAAGACCGCGATCGCTGAGGACGAGATTTCGCTCTCCGCGCTCGGCCTCTCCGCCGAAGCGTTGGCCGATCTGCTCTACGTCTGTCTGGACGGAATCAAGAAAGCGCCAAACGGACTTGAGAAACTGGACCAAAGGTTGGCCGCCCTGATGCGCCTGCTCGACACTTCAACACGGCCCTCCTGAAAAATCAGGCAGCTTCCCTCGAAGCAAGCAGCGCATAGTCGCGGGCGGTCTGCCGCTGCTCGGCAATGGTCAGCTTCTCGATGAGATCAGCAAGGCCGCCGGACGCCTCTGAAGCATGGCTTCTGCCGCGCAGTTTCGACAACAAGGCGGCGGAAATCGTGGCGGTTAAGGCCGGTGAACCAACTCGGTTTTCCTTGCGCCAGATCAGCACGGCCTCGGCAAAGAGCGCGCTGACGTCACGGCCAAGGCCCGCACTTTCAAACAAAGCCCGGATGGCGTGGATACGGCCATCCGACAGGATCGAGCGAACCCGCTTGTCGGCCACGGCCGACAAGTTGACGATGGCGGCTGCGAAAAAATCGATCTTGCCGGAGCACAACGCATTCAGAAGGAAAGCCGGCGTCAACCGTCCCGTCACCCGAAGATGCTCGACGAGATCTGGAATCTGCTCAGCCCGCGCAGAGCCTGCCATGCCGACGGCAGCCTTGTCGCAGGCTTCGCGGGTGATCCGTTCTGACACGGCGTTCGCCGATCGCGGCCTGCACGAGACCAAACCCGGAAAGAGCAGCTCCAACCTTCTCGACCAGCGCGTGGCGGGCGTCCGCCGGCAGGTCGTCCCGCTCGAGCAGATTGTTGCGAACCGACCAGAGATGGCCGAGCCGGTCGCTCAAGCGCTTCAAAGTCCGGCAGGAGAACCGCGCCTGCTCGTTTTCAAGCAGGATCAGGACTTCTTCTTCACCACCGATTTCAGCGATGGCCGCGGCAACGGGCCGCGACATGGCCTGGCGGGCGGCAATGACCGCACGGGTTTCAGGCGTCCCCTTGGCAGCAAGATCGACAAGGTCCATATCGTTGAGCACAGGAGAACGCGAAATGACGGCATAGGCGGTTTCGGGCTGGTCTTCGGCGAGAGACAGGATGATAGCCCGGGGAATGCGCGTACAATCGGCGACGGCCTCGGCCAGCGCCAACCGGACTTTTGGCGAAGGATCATCGAGAAGAAAGGTCATCGCCATTTCGGCGGCATGTTCGTCGAGCGTATTCATTTCTGCCGCGACATAGGCACGGCCCAATGCCTGCGCTGCCCCGAACCCGATCGCCGGTCTTTGCGGTTTCGACCCAACGAAGAAATGCTTGAATGATCACCGACGCCTCACTACACACCAACCAGCCACATCATGGTGTTCCGTACGTTAGCGATCAAAGGTTTAAGATTGGTTCACCATGTCCGTTAACCGCTTTGAAATGACGCCGTTGATGCTTTGCGTACTGCCGGACGTGCCGACGTCGGAACTTGCACCACTTGATGGTGCAGCCACTGTCATCGTCGACATCCGTCAGGACTGGGCAACGGAGGCAGCGTTTCATAGCGCGCAATCCGTCATCGATCGTCGTAGCAAAGCGACAGGCCCGACATTGCTTCGCGTCGGCATGCCGGACGATGATACAGGCCAAAATACGATCACGCGGCTGACCGCGTTGCGCCCGGCCGGGTTCGCGCTTTCCGGCTGCGGCGGTGTCGCCGACATTCAGCGTTTCGACGTCATGCTGAGGGTCGCTGAAGCCGAACAGGGGATCGAACCCGGATCGCTTGTCGTTTTCGCGGAGGTCGGAGAACATGCGGAGTTCTTTTCTCGGCATCATCCTTACGGGATGTCTCGCGGCGGCTGAAAGCGATTGTTTTCAATACTGGGAGCTTTACCAAGGCGACCGCAAGCCAGGTCGTCAACGAGATGGCCTCAAGGGCTGGCGCGCCGCTGCTTTTGCTCGGGCAGTTTCCGTGCTCACGGCAGGGGATGCCGGTATTCCGTGCTATGAACTGCTGCAGGAGACGGACCCTGACGCTGCGAGAACCACGCGCGATATCGCCCTTGCCGACGGCTTTTCCGGCGTGGTTGCGCGCAACGCCGCGCAGCTCGCGGCGCTTGCAGCAGGTTAAGACGCCAGACCTAACGCTTCGGCCGGAACATCTCGAAAACATCTCCGGCGTCGCAATAGTCCATGTATCCCATCCGGCCAACCGGCCGGACCTTGGCCATGTCGAAACGGCCGTCACGGATCGCCTCTTCGCGAATGTGAATGCCGACAACCTGGCCGATGACCACGTGGTTTTCGGAGAGAGAACCGTCGAGCGCCTTCGGCTGGAAGATTTCCGTCACCTTGCATTCGAGTGCCGCATAGGCTTCGGCAACGAAGGGCGCCTGGACGAACTGTCCTTCGACGGGCGTCAATCCAGCGAGCGCGAATTCGCTCTCGCCGTGCGGAACCGGGGCGGAGGTCATATTCATCGGCTCACGGATATCGAAGCTGACGAAATTGGCGGTGAACTCGCGGGTTTCCTCAATATTGCGGACCGAATCCTTGCGACCGGACGAGGAGAACATCACCAGCTTCGGCACGTCGCTGATCGCATTGAAGAAGGAATAGGGCGCCAGATTGAGGCTGCCATCGGCGGCCCTCGATCCGATCCAGCCGATCGGCCGCGGCGAGACGATTGCCTTGAACGGATCATGGGCAAGGCCATGCGCATTTTCCGCGGTCGCATAAAACATCAGGCGTCCTCGCCGACCCAGGTGACGATGTCGGCAAGCTCCGGTCGCGTGGGCGTTCCGTCGGCGGAACCTGCGGCGTGCCGATATGAATGAAGCCGGCGATCCTTTCGCCGGGCTGAACGCCGAGGAGCGGATAGGCCTTTTCATCGAAGGCATACCATTCGGTCAGCCAGTTGGAGCAAAAGCCGAGCGCGTTGGCCGCCATCAGCAGGTTGAGGCAGACGGCACCGGCGGACATCACCTGCTCCCATTCCGGCACCTTGAAATGCGGCGCCGCCTTGCTGACGACGGCGACGACGACAGGTGCGCGGGTCAGGCGAGTATTTTCCACCTTGACCATTTCTTCCGAAAGATCGGGCTTGGCGGCAAGCGCCAACTTCGCGAGCTCCGTGCTCAAGCGTACCCGCTCATCACCACGATAAACGATAAAGCGCCATGGGGCGAGCTTGCCGTGATCAGGCACGCGCGAGGCGAGCTTGAGCATCTCCTCGATTTCAGCCGTTCCCGGTCCCGGTCCACCCATCTGAAACGCCGGAATAGAGCGGCGGGTTGCCAGATAATCGCGCAGGCTGATTTCAGTTTTCATCGCCGTCCATTTCCACTAGTTTGCCATCGCAGTTCGCCATCACGCGTCATCGCCAACAAGGGCAGCCACGAAATCGCCATATCGGCGCTTCAAGTGGAGCCACACACTCAGGATGTCAACCACCTCATGCGCATCAAAGCCGGTCACGTTCGCGCCGTTGTCACAGCGCTTGTTGTCGTAGCTGCCGGCTGCTCCAGCCTGCGCGCAGGAACTCGCCGACCCCTTCAAGGCCTTCCCAGCAATATCCGCTCCATCCAAGAAGATGCCGAAGCTCAACAGCTTCAATCCCGTGATCCCGGATGCCGCGACCGAAGGGCCGACGGCAAAAGATATTCAGCTGGAAGCGCATCTGACCGAAACGGGCAAAGCTGTCGAACAAGGCCTCACCTGGCGCGTCTTCAGTCCCATTCCTGGATCCGACGGCAAACTGCCGCTGCTGGCGACATCGGAAGGCGGATCAGCGGCGTTCCAGCTCGTTCCCGGCGAATATTTCGTCAATGTCGCCTTCGGGCGCGCTGCGGCAACGCGAAAGATCCGGGTGGCGGAAGCCGGGCTTGTGGAAAAACAGGTTCTCGTGCTGGATGCCGGCGGTGTGATGTTGAATGCCGTATCCGGCAGCGATGTGCGTATCCCGCCTGGCGAACTCAGCTTCTCGATTTTTTCGGCAGACACGAAGGAAGATGGCGAGCGCGCACTCGTGGTCGCCGACGTCAAGCCCAGTACGGTGATCCGCTTGAACACGGGCACCTATCATGTCGTTTCCAACTATGGCTCCGTCAACGCGGTGATTCGCGCCGATATCCAGGTGGAAGCCGGCAAGCTGACGGAAGCGACGATCCAGCACCGTGCCGCCAAACTGACGCTGAAGCTCGTGTCTGAACCGGGGGGCGAGGCGATTGCCGATACGGCCTGGTCGATCCTGACCTCATCCGGCGACGTCGTCAGCGAAAGCGTCGGCGCCTTCCCGACGCTGGTGCTGGCCGAAGGCGGCTATTCGGCAATCGCCCGCAACAGCGAGAAGATTTTCCAGCGCGATTTCACCGTCAAGGCGGGCGTCAATACCGATGTCGAGGTCCTGCTCAATGACAAGGGCGCACAGCCCGCATCCGGCGCATCTGACGCGCAGGACTGACGAAGGATCAGGACGCGGCCCTGCTGAGGAACCGGCGGCGCGGCGGCGCCATGCTGAACACGCCGTCATAGATCCGCGTCAGGATATCCTTACGATCCGCAATGGCGCTCAACTCTTCCCAAGCAATCAATTGGCCGATGCGCGATGATATGGTGGTTCCGGAAAGCCTGCGGAATTCGCGGATCAGCAGCGAGATGCGCAAGGTCAGCGAGACCTTGCTCGCCAGATGAAACAACCGGCCGTTCTGGCCTTCGAAGTAAATCGGAATGACGCTTGCCTTGGCGGCCTGGATGAGTTTTGCCGGAAACATCTTCCACGGAAGGTCTTCGGCCCGGCCAAATCCCTTTTTCGCCGTCGCGACCCCACCGGCCGGGAAGACGATCAGCGTCACGCCTTCCTTCAGCAGCCGCACGGCTTCGTGGCGCGTCTGCATGTTGATCGCCAAGGCTTCCTTGGTTTCCTCAAACGAGATCGGTAGCGAATAGGGCGCCATTTCCGGCACCTTCAGCAGTTCGTTGTTGATCAGTACGCGGAACGGACGGCCAAGTTGCTCCGCCAGCGACAAGACGGCAATGCCGTCGCCGATGCCGAACGGATGGTTGGCGACGATCACAACGGGCGTATCCGGCAGGTGGCGCGGCGGCCATTCACCCTGGAGCTGGACGCGGACATTGATCAGATCGAGCATTTCCCCGAAAATCCGGTCGCTCTTGCCGACAATGTTATGGCGCCACTGATTGTAGAGCTTGGCATAGCGATTGCGCCCTGCAAGTCCTTCCATGGAGCGGATAAACCAACGTTTCAGCCGTCGATCGTTTTCGTTGGCGTAAGACAGCTCTTTGAACTGCACGTTGTTCCCCGTTCCAAGAAAAGGTGCGCCCTGAAGGGACGCAGCACAGGCATTTCGGTTTTGCTGGATTGGCGTTCCAGCGGCGGACATTTATTCCACCGATCACGCATAAACCGGATAGTCTGCAAATGTTACAGTTTTCTGACAGTAAACTGAAGGTGGCCCTGCCGCACCTTCTTACTGAATCATACACACTTTCGCGGATGATTAGGCCGTTGCCTTCTTCCGCCGCTCAGCCTTGCGCTTGACGTCCGGCGGCGTTGCTTCCGACACTAGCGAGGCGATTGCCTCGTCGAGCGTCATCGGTGTCTGCGCCTGCGAGCCGAGCCTGCGGATGTTGACGGTCCGCTCTTCGGCTTCGCGCATGCCGCAAACGATGATCACCGGCACCTTGGTCACCGAATGCTCGTGGACCTTGTAGTTGATCTTCTCGTTGCGGAAGTCGGTTTCGACCTCAAGACCGGCATCGCGCAGCAGCTCGGCAACTTCGCGGCCGTAGTCGTCGGCTTCCGAGGTGATTGTGGCGACAACGACCTGCAGCGGCGAGAGCCACAGCGGGAAATGGCCGGCAAAGTTCTCGATCAGGATGCCAAGGAAGCGCTCCATCGACCCGCAGATGGCGCGGTGGATCATCACCGGCTGTGTCTTTTCGGAGTTGCTGTCGATATAGAAGGCACCGAACCGTTCCGGCAGGTTGAAGTCGACCTGCGTCGTTCCGCACTGCCATTCACGGCCGATGGCATCCTTCAGCGTATATTCGAACTTCGGACCGTAGAAAGCGCCCTCGCCCGGCAGGATACCGGTCTTGATGCGGCCTTCCGACTGCGCCTCGATCGTCTTCAATACGTCCATCATGACGCTTTCGGCACGATCCCAGAGCGCATCGTCACCGACACGCTTTTCCGGACGGGTCGACAGCTTGACGACGACTTCCTTGAACCCGAAGTCCTGATAGACCGACAGGATCAGGTCGTTGATGCGCAGGCACTCGGCCGCCATTTGCTCGTCGGTACAGAACACATGCGCGTCGTCCTGCGTGAAGCCGCACGCGCATCAGGCCGTGAAGCGCACCTGACGGTTCGTAGCGGTGGACGTTGCCGAACTCGGCAAGCCGGATCGGCAGTTCGCGGTAGGATTTCAGGCCATGCTTGAAAATCTGGATATGGCCGGGGCAGTTCATCGGCTTCAGCGCGAAAACGCGCTCGTCGTCGGTTTCGTCACCGGCGACCGTCACCTTGAACATGTTGTCGCGATACCAGCCCCAATGGCCGGAGGTTTCCCACAGCGACTTGTCGAGCACCTGCGGCGCGTTGACTTCCTGATAGGTGCCAGCCAGACGGCGACGCATATAGGCGACCAGCGTCTGGAAGACGCGCCAGCCCTTGCCGTGCCAGAAAACGACGCCCGGGCCTTCTTCCTGGAAATGGAACAGGTCCATTTCGCGGCCAAGGCGGCGGTGGTCGCGCTTTTCGGCTTCGGCCAGGATATGCAGATACTGGTCGAGTTCTTCCTGCGTACGCCAGGCCGTGCCGTAGATGCGCGTCAGCATCGGGTTGTTGCTGTCGCCACGCCAATAGGCGCCGGCCACCCGCATCAGCTTGAACGCGTTGCCGATCTGGCCGGTGGAGGCCATGTGCGGGCCGCGGCAGAGATCGAACCAGTCGCCCTGGTAATAGATCTTCAGGTCCTGATCGGCAGCGATGGCATCGACCAGCTCGACCTTGTACGCTTCGCCCTTGTCGGCAAAGACCTGACGGGCCTTGTCGCGCGGCCAGATTTCCTTGGTGAAGGGCTTGTTGCGCTGGATGATCTCCTTCATCCGCTTTTCGATCTTCGGCAGATCGTCGGGCGTGAAGGGTTCATTCTTGGCAAAGTCGTAATAGAAGCCGTTCTCGATCACCGGGCCGATGGTGACCTGCGTCCCCGGCCACAGTTCCTGCACGGCTTCGGCCATCACATGGGCCGTGTCGTGGCGGATCAGTTCCAATGCGCGGGCGTCCTCGCGGGTGACGATCTCGAGCCTGCCGGTGACGACCGGATCGGAGAGGTCGCGCAACTCGCCATCCAGCGCGATCGCGATGGCCTTCTTTGCCAGCGACTTGGAGATCGATTCGGCGACTTCGCGGCCCGTCGTGCCAGCGGCATAACCGCGGACGGAACCATCGGGAAATGTAAGGGAAACAGCGTCAGCCATGTTTTCTTCCTTGTCCAGTCCCGCCAACGAATGCGGGTGGTGTTGATGACCGGCACAGCCGGCAAATTGACGCGGGTGATAGAGCGTTTTTGTGACGGAGTAAAGAACAGGCTTGATCAGGTTTTGATCATGTCCGTAAGACCGCGAACCGTGTTCCAGTTACGAAATGTGCCGGGGCCGAGGCGTTTGGTGGTCAATGCCGAGAGCAGCTTGGACTCGCTCGGCTTGCCCGGAAAATGGATCCAGAGATCGCCGTTGACGAGCCGGATCTGTTCGCCGCCGTCGCAACGGCGCTGGAGCGTGGCGGGAGTATCGGCGGAGAGCGGCGTCCGCATCACCCTGACAACGATATTTTGCGCTTCAGCATCGCTTGCAGAGCGAAACGGATTTCCAGCATCGAGCGCAAGCCAGTCTTGCGCTGTTCGAGCGATGATATCGACAGGCTTGCCGAAATCCTCGGCAAAGACCTGTTCAAGCGCCTTTTCCACCGCGCAAACAGTCTCGTGATTGGATTCAAACACCAGATTTCCGGTTGCGACCAGTGTTCGTGGCGAGCGGCATCCGATGCGCTCAGCCGTCGCCCTGCAAATCCGACATCACCACGCGGCGTCCGGCACCGAGGATGATGCTGTGAAGAAGGGCAATATAGGTTGTCATGCCTGCGCCTCACCCGGCTGCCAGTACCGCCACGGCGTATACCAGTGTTTCGACGGTGCAAGTTTTTCCGGCACCGGATCGAGCCCGCTCGTTCCACCGGGACCGCAGCGCATGAAGCGGAACAGCACCATCCAGCCGCCCGGCCAAAGGCCGTGGCGGGCGATGGCCTCGTAGCCATATTCGGAACAGGTTGGAATATGCCGGCAGGAATTGCCAATGAAGCCGGACAGTGTCAGTTGATACAACCGGATGAAGGCCATGCCGAACAGCCGCCCCGGTGTCTTACGAAACGGTCCAGCATAGTTGCGGCCTGAATAGGGCCGTACAGTGCTGGCGGGTTCATGCCCCTGACATCCCGGTTCGCCGCACATATTAGCTGACAGCCTTGACCAGACGCGATGCTTCGATCTGGCCGATCGCATCGACCACGGCGTCGAAGGTCAGCATGGTTGAGGCGTGGCGGGCCTTGTAGTCTTTTACCGGTTTCAGGAAGCGCATGTCCTCAGGAAACGGCCCGATGGCCCCTCGCCGTCCGCCTTCAGCATGGCCAGCATATCTTCACGCGCCTGGCGGATTTCAGCCGATGTCGCACCGACGACGTGACGGGCCATGATCGAGGACGACGCTTGTCCGAGAGCACAGGCTTTCACCTCATGGGCGAAGTCGGTAACGGTATCGCCGTCCATCTTCAGGCCGATCCGAACCTTCGAGCCGCACAGCTTGGAATGGGCGCTTGCCTCCGCGTCGGGATCGGCAAGCGTGCCGCTTTTCGGGATGTTGCCGGCGAACTCAAGAATCCTGCTGTTATAGATTTCATCCATCATTCGGCGCGATCCGCTTGTTTTTGCGCGTTTTCAGGCAAACGGCGCATGATTTTCTATCGTATCTGAGAAAAAACACAGTGTCTCCATCTGCGCCCCTTCCACATGCATCCCGGCATATTATATGGTATGTCGTGTGGGGGCGACAGGTTCGCAAGAGCGAACAGTCGCCTGTTGTTTGGGAAACCGTGCCGGATGATCCAGAGCCCTTAACCTCTGCAAATCTGAAAGCCCCGGAGCCCGCCGACGGAAACCAGGCCTGAAAACGTCAGGTCAATGGCCAGTGGCGAGTTGTCCGAAAAGATAAACGTCAAGTAACACGTGTTACGCCAAGGGGCCATTATGGACGCCATAGTCAAGAATTTTCCTGCCCTGCCCGCCACTGATGGCCGGCCGAGCCAGAAGGAAGCCGAGGACGCCGTGCGCGTTCTGCTGCGCTGGGCCGGTGACGATCCGGCGCGTGAGGGGCTTCTCGATACGCCTGCGCGTGTCGCCAAATCCTACAAGGAACTGTTTTCGGGCTACGACCTTGCTGCCGAGGACGTGCTTGGCCGCACCTTCGAGGAAGTCGGCGGCTATGACGACATCGTTCTCGTCAAGGACATCCCGTTTTACTCGCACTGCGAACACCACATGGTCCCGATCATCGGCAAGGCCCATATCGCCTATCTACCCAATGGCAAGGTACTCGGCCTGTCGAAGATCGCCCGCGTCGTCGATATCTACGGCCGCCGCCTGCAGACGCAGGAAACCATGACGGCCCAGATCGCCAAGGCGATCGACGACACGCTGCAGCCGCGCGGCGTCGCTGTCATGATCGAAGCCGAACATATGTGCATGGCGATGCGTGGCGTCCAGAAGCAGGGCTCCACGACATTGACGACCACCTTTACCGGCGCCTTCAAGACTGAGCCCGCCGAGCAGGCTCGCTTCATGACCATGCTGCGGGGCTTCAAGTAAGCTCCGTCAACCGGAGCCTTTCCGATGACAATTGAATTTGACCGCCCGTCCTCCGACAAGGCGGAACTGGAGACCGGTTCCGCTTTCACGCCCCTGTTTCGACAGCAACGGACTGATCACCGCCGTCGTCACCGATGCCGGGGACGGAACGCTTTTGATGGTGGCGCATATGAACGCCGAGGCCTTGGGGCTGACCATCGAAACCGGCATCGCCCACTATTACAGCCGCTCGCGCAAGAGCCTCTGGAAAAAGGGCGAGACGTCCGGTAACCTGCAGAGCGTGGAAGAAATCCGCACCGACTGCGATCAGGATGCACTGTGGCTGAAAGTTCGTGTTGCCGGCCACGATGCGACCTGCCACACTGGCCGGCGTTCATGCTTTTATCGTGTTGTCGATGCCACGGGCGGCGTCACGTCACTTAACATTGTTGATACCTGAAATTCATTTCCATCCGGACGAGATCTACGGCAAAAATTAATCATCTGACGCTTTTTGGCTCAGTTTTTGCGTGGATTCACGATTTCGCAACCAGACTGGGAGCGTAATCTCGACAACAAGGATGCGTTCCGCCGGGGAACACCTGCACGGAACGGATCATGTAGATTGAGTTATTACGGCATGCGCTTGCAACGCAGTAATGCGAGACGTGACGGCCTGTAACAGTGTGTTCTGCGGCATGGAGGTGCCGGATGTTGAACTGGACATTCAATCGTAGCGGTATCACCGCAGATGCATCGGCGCCCGGCGGCCCGTCTCACGCGCTCAGCGTCCCTCCTCCCCTCGAGATCAAACCCCAGAAATCAAAGATCGCCCTTGCCCTTGGCGGCGGCGCTGCCTGCGGTTGGGCCCATATCGGCGTGCTCAAGGCGCTGGACGAGGAAGGCATCGAAGTCGGCATGATCGCCGGAACCTCGATCGGGGCGCTGGTCGGCGGTTGCTATCTTGCCGGAAAGCTCGACGAACTGGAGGTTTTTGCCCGCCTGCTGACCATGCGGCGCATCGCCGGCCTGCTTGATTTCGCCATCGGCGGCGGTGGACTGTTCGGCGGCCTGCGCCTGACCAAGCGCATGCAGGAACACCTGCAGGATATGTCGATCGAAAATCTCGACCGGACGTTCGTCGCCGTCGCGACCGAGGTCAATTCCGGCCACGAAGTCTGGATCGGCCAGGGTTCGCTGATCACCGCGATCCGCGCCTCCTATGCGCTGCCGGGCATCTTCGAGCCAGTCAAATGCAACAACCGCACCTTGATGGATGGCGCGCTGGTCAATCCAGTCCCGGTATCGGTCTGCCGCGCCCACGAGCAGCAGCTGGTCGTTGCCGTCAACCTGAACTACGACCTCTACGGCCGTTCAGCCGTCATCAAGCACAATGCGGGAAGCCATACGGCCGAGCAGCCGCCGATGCCGAAACACCCGGAGGGTCAGGCCGGACGGTTGGGCATGACCAGTGTGATGGTCCAGGCCTTCAACATCATCCAGGATCGCATTTCGCGCGCACGCCTTGCCGGAGACCCACCGGACCTGGCGCTACATCCAAAGCTCAACGATATCGGCCTGTCGGAATTTCATCGCGCCGGTGAGGCGATCGACCGTGGTTATCACGAAACCAAGTCGAAGCTCAGCGAGCTCCAGCGGCTTCAGGATGTCATGGTGCGCTGACAAGCGCGGTACCAACCATCATGCCGCGCCGCCATAACGGTGGCGCGGCATTTTCGTGCGTCGTCGTTCTTAACCGGCGATATAGGCCTTGATCTGCTCGGCCTCGTGTTCAATGGCCCTGATATGGTGGCGCACCGCATCGCCGATCGAGACGATGCCGACAAGGCGCCCGTTCTTTTCGACCGGAAGATGGCGGGAGCGCATGTTGTTCATGATTTCCATGATGTCGTTGATGGTCATCTCTTCCGTGCAGCAGTGAACTTTCGACCACATGACAGAGGAAACGGGCTTGTCGAGACACTCCGAGCCAAACTTGGCCATTGCGGCCACCACGTCGCGTTCCGTCAATATGCCGGCGATCTTATCGCCGGGCTTGACGATAATGACGGCACCGATGCGATTTTCGTGCAACAGGCCGACCGCCTGCCGGACCTTTGCCTGCAGATCGACCGTGACGACCTGACGGCCCTTTTCATTGAGTATTGCCTTGACAGACATTCAAACCCTCCCGTTTCAGCGACCTGCGTCTGACCGGGATATTGGTGAACCGTAAACGCGCATGAGACGCATTCCGGTTGTGGACCAATCCGCAAGACAGATGTCATTCCTGTCGCGATTTTTGCCCATTGGCAGCAAACCGCACTCCTTGACGGTTACTGCCTTCGGACAGGAATGGTGCGCTACAGCCTAACGAAAATCAAGCGTTCTCGGTGAGATCGCCAATCTTTCGAAGGTCAGTGGCGAGCTTTCGAAAATCAGTGACGGGGATCAAAGAGGCCAAACAGCAGGAAACCGAACAGAAAGCCGCCAATGTGCGCTTCCCAGGCAATGCCTCCGGCCCCTGCCAAAGGCAAAGACGCCGAGACCGATCAGGAAATTCGTCAGGAACCAGATGCCGGCGAAGATCACGACAGAGCGGTTTGACAACGCCTCGCCGACGGTCAGCCGGCGGTTGAGATGGGCGAACTGGCGACTGATGCGGCCGCTGGGAGAAAAGACGAACCGCGCGGCAGCCCCCATCAGGCCGGCAACGACGCCCGAGGCGCCAACGACAAAGATCGTTTCGCCCCAATGGAAAGACACATGCAGCGCGACCGCGGCCACGGCCGAAAGGCACCAGAAAAACAGGAAGCGTGCCGGGCCGATCCTGCGAATAACCGGGGCGCCGAACGCCACCATCCAGAATCCGTTGAAAACCAGATGTTCCCAGGAGCCGTGCAGCAAGGAATATGTCAGAGGGCTCCAGAGCCAGGCAAGATTCTGATCCGCCAGCGGGTGATCATACCTCGCCGGCCAGAACGCGAAGTTCATGATCACCTCGCTATCAACGGCGACCGACAGCAGATAGGTGCGCACGACATGGATGACCACCAGCAGCGCCAGCATAGCGACAAGACCGGACGGCAGATTGAACGCCGGCTCGCTGACCCGCGTGGCATTGTCTGCCTCAGTGCCCTGCGGCGGCGTCGCACCGTCGGTTTGGTCTGTCATGCTACTCACATTCCTTCTGCCGGCTCATCCGCTGCGGCGTCCTCATGCCTCGCTCTATACGATTCACGGCCACGTCAAAAGCAGCGAGATGCGCGGCACTTTGTTCGCACAGCTTGCTGGTGGAGATCAAATCAAAAGGATTTGCGAGTTCAAGGCAGTTTTGCCGACGAAAAAGGCCGTCCAGTCAAAAACTGGACGGCCGGTGAGCCCCCAAAACCCCGAGCTCTTAAGTTTGTGTGCCGAAGGCAACCCTTCGTGAAGTGATGTCCTTTCATGCCATCAGAGCCGGGCGCTTTCAATCTAAACCAAACATTAACCTTAATATCGAGCTGGCACGGAAATCGCTCTGTCATCCCTGCGGGCGCGTTCTTCCCGCCGGATGTGCCAAAGCGGCACAAATGTGTTTCAAACGGAATGAGAGCATGCGCAGCAAGACCGCCATAGAGATCTACGCCTATTGGGACGAGTTGCGGGGGCATCGCGAGGTGCCGTCCCGCAGCCAGATCGAGCCGGCTCATATTCGCAATATTCTGGCGGATCTCTTCATTCTGGAAAAAACACCACGCGGCGACATCCGCTTCCGGCTTGCCGGCACGCGCATCTGCGCTCTGTTTGCACGAACTGCGTGGGTCGACATTCGATGGGCTCTGGCTTGCCGAACAAACCGGCCGCCTTGCACGGATCGCCGATGACGTGATGACGCAGAAAGCGCCGGTCGTTCTCTCGGCATCATCCCTTGCCGGCACCGCCGATCGTCTCCCCACGGAAATCATCCTCCTGCCGCTGCGGTCGCCGGATGGCGTTGTGGACCGGATCATTGGCGCCTTGGCGCCGCTGTCCAGGCCACATTGGCTAGAGGCCACGCCCGTCAACTATCTCGATCTTGGCGACATGCGCGTGCTCGATGTCGAAAAGACCAACCTGTTTCTGCAGAACCGGCCGGAAAAGCCCCTGCCCGCGACCGCGCCACACCTTGCCGATCATGGAATAGCCGGAGCGATCCGCCGTGTCCTTCATCTTCGGGTGTCTCGAAGGCGGCCGGCAAGATTAACGCCTGCGCGCAAGCCCATGAAAGAACCTTCTGTTAACCGGATCAGAGTAAAGCTGTGGCTTGGATGGACAACGCACAAGTGTGGTCATGTATTCGTTTCAACAAGCACAGACTGCCGGCCCCAAGCAGCACAACGAAGGCGCCTTTCAGCGCGTTTCGGTGAACCTGACCAGGCGCCTCATGCTTGCCAACCATGATGAATTCGATTGCACCACGATCGACATGTCCCCAGGCGACGTGCTGTTCACCTGCGATGCACGGCCACGCGCCGGCGAACGCATCATCGCCTATGTCGATCATGTCGGCCGCCTCGAAGGAACCGTCTCCCGCCTGGCCGAAAACGCCTTCGTCATCCAGATCAATGCCACCGACCGCAAACGCGAAAAACTCGCAGCGCAGCTGACCTGGATTGCCAACAAGCACGAACTCGGCCTGCCGGAAGACCGGCGGCACGACCGCCTCGCGCCGCGCAAGACCCTGTACGGAAATCACCCTGGAAGACGGCAGCAAATATGTCTGCCGCATCATCGACCTGTCGCTGTCCGGCGCCGCCGTCGATATGGAGACCCGCTTGCCGCTGGGCGCGGCGATCCTGCTCGGCAGCATGAAGGGCCGTGTCGTCCGGCATTTCCAGGAAGGCATCGCCATCGAATTCCTCGGCATCCAATCGTGAGAGGCTCTGCGAGAGTTTCTTTAGAGCGCTTCATCTTTAAACGGAAGCATTCTGCCGGAAGGAATTTCGGCCAGGACCAAGGCGGTTGGTGAAGAGCGCAGCAGAAGCTGCGGTCGAGACGGCCGCCGCCGGTGATGGCCGAAATTCCTTCCGGCCCTTCAGGGTTGGCTGAAAACGGCCGTCCACTGTGTCGGATGGCTTGCCCGATGGATCGGCATCGCTCCGCGCCATCCTTCGTGTGGAACGGCCGTTTTGAGCCAACAGAATCCTTCCGTTTAAAGATGAAGTGCTCTAAGCCCAAACAACGACGGCGCGTGCGGTCGCGGCCGTGTTTCCATCAGAGCTGGGCTTCGATACCCGCCTTGTCGATGACCGACCATACGGTCGCTATTTTCCCATTTCGAAATTCATAAAAGACATTTTCGGCAAAGGAAATTCTCCTGCCGTCAATGCGCAGACCGAGGAACTCTCCCCTCGGCGTGCAGTCGAAACTCAACCGGCTCGCAACATAGGGTGGATCGCAGGTCAAAAGCTGAACATTGAACGCGAGGTCCGGAATGGCGAGGAAATCACTTTCCAGCATGGCACGGTAGCCGGATAGCCCGATGCGCTTGCCGTTATGGCATGCATCACGTCAACGAACTGCCCGAGGTTCGTCCAGTCCTGATTGTTCAAACAGGCGATGTAGTTGCGATAAATGACGACAAGCTCTGTTTTGATCATGGCAACGACCTCCATCGTCTCGGTCTGCGGCAAGGCGGGACACCGTGGAATGCGGTGGCCCGGATCAACAATCCGCAAGCAGATCCGGTTCCCGGCAACCATTCGCCGCTGGACGGTAGCGCCAAGCCTGCCACCGCTGCCGCCCCAATATGATACAAATTTCGATACTGCTCAGTGCCATTCTGGCGAAAATGCAATCCGGTCATCATTTTCCGTGCCAGAATAAAAAATAATTTTCGCCAGTTTTCCAGAGTTTCCGGGCAAAATCTGGCATAATTTCTGGTGAATGAAGTCTAGACCTGCAGCCACCCTCCCTTGTCATCACTCGTGAAACGTTCAAACGGGAGGTCCGCGCCCCTGAAACGTCCCTCATACGCTCGCTAGAAATGGCTATTTTCCAGAGAGATAGATGGTTTCACATTGCTGAACACCCGCTGCCTCAATGTAAGAATCGATCAAAATTTACACATATTTGAATCAAATCAAATTCAACATTTATTCAAGTCTAGTTTAAATTTTCTACTTATTTCATTCTTTTTTGTACTTTATTTTACTTCCAATTTTCATGCCGCAATAAAAAACTCGATGTCATGGTCACTCCAGAACGGGGAGACAAGCATGACAACGAAAACATTCCTGAAGGCAGGCCTCATTGGCGCGTTTCTTTCTGCAGTAGCAGCACAGGCCGCATTTGCCCTTCCAGCCAACATGATCACAGGCGGCGCGACCAACCCGCCGGTCGGCCACTATGAATTCTGCCGAAGCATGCCGCAGGAATGCCGTGCAAATCCAGGCGGTTCCGCGCCGGTCGAACTAACCCGCGACGGCTGGAAGACAATTCTCGAGGTCAACTACGACGTCAACGAGTCGGTCACACCGCTGACCGACAAGGAAATTTACGGTGTCGAAGAACACTGGGCTTATCCCGACAAAGTGGGTGACTGCGAAGACTACGTTTTGCTGAAGCGCAATCGCCTGATGCAAGCCGGCTTTTCGCCTTCCAACCTGTTGATCACTGTCGTTCTGCAGCCCAATGGCGAAGGCCATGCGGTTTTGACTGTACGGACGGATCGTGGCGACTTCGTCCTCGACAACATGCGCAACAAGGTGCTGCTGTGGTCGGATACCGAATATACCTATCTCAAGCGCCAGTCGGAACAGAATTCCGGCCGCTGGGTAAAGTTGCAGGATGGCCGTACGGTGGCTGTCGGTAGCGTCACTCAGTAGCACTCGCCACGAGACATACACGCCCCCCGGCCCAGGATGCCTGGGTCGCGCATGAAAAGGGCTTCGGTCAGTCCCCAACCCCCGTCCCAGACCAAGGCCCTGCTGGCCGGTTCCGCTGTCCCTGGAACCGGCCTTTTCGTTTGCGCAACAGAATGCGTGGCCTAACGCACCGGCAACCCTAGCAGCGCAGCGCACTGGATGACGACGAGGCCGTAACAGCACGCCCAACCGCCAGCGATCACGACACCCAGAACGCTATCGGCAAACGGCAGTCGGCCGGCCGTCATCCGCATTCTCCACAAGGCCCGAACGAACAGAGCCGGCCCGGCGAACAACGCCAGAAAGACGGCGAAGGCACGGAAATTATCCACCACGACACCGTGAGCCGATGGCCAGCGGCCGCGACTGGCGATGCGACTTACATCGAGCACGACGAATGAAACACCGAAGCCGGTCACAAGCGACAGAAAGGATGTGGCGAAATTCATCGAAAATTAACCATGTTGACGCAGCTTTGCAGGCACCTCTTCGATCAGCAAGTTCCATGCCACCCATGTTGTTTCATTTCGGGACGGAAGGCGCCTGCAGCAATACCACCTGTTAACGAGAGCAAGGCAGCGCGCCGCCGATGACAACCACTTCCGCAGCTGCAGGCAATGAAGAGCACGCTCCGCTGATCTCACCGCGCTTCCTGTACGGATTGACCGCTGTGGTCGTCGGGTTCGTGGCGCTGACCGCAGCGATCAGTCTTGCCGGCCGCTGGTATGGCGAAAACCTGGCGCTGGCTGGCCACACAACCAGCACCGAGACCAACGACATCTTCATTGGACAGGATCATCTGCGGCTTCCATCCAACGTCATACGCTTCTGAGCAACAACGCATCACCGGCGTTGCCGAGCGGGGCCGATCTCTATCTCACCTGGCCAAGCCTGCAAGGATATACTGATGAAACGCGTGTGCGCTTCAACGACATCAATCATCCGGAATCATTGATTTTTCTCGATATTTCCCAAAGCACGATGTCGCGTGACATGTCGGGGACGGATCGAGCCGATCTACCAGCACCTTTTTACCGGCAAGGCCCTACCCGGCCCGGCGGGATTGGTACGCCACGCCATGAAGGATAATTCCGGCTACGGACAGGAAGTTTTCTTCACCGCCGAACGTGACGGCAACACGCCCTATGCCGTTCGCTGCATCCTGCCTGCAACACCCGCCGCGTCCACCAGCGCCGATTGCCAGCGCGATATTCATGCGGGCCGCGATCTTGTTGTGCTTTACCGGTTTTCCAGCCAATTGCTGCCACAATGGCAAGCCATCGACAATGCCGTCGCGACCTTCCTGAACGACAAACTGGTACCCCCGAACTAACCCAGGCCTTGAGCCACGAGCCCCTTCCACTGAAGTCGGCTCAAGCAACTGACCTGTACGAAAATGCAAAAGAACACGACGGATTACAGAAACCAATCATTCATCATAAACCGATTGGTAACGCTATCCCGATAGAGTTTCGAGAACAGTCGTTTCTGGAGGCCACCCCGGACGGCATCTGTGAGAATAGAATGAAGAGTAGTGTAGTGTCCAAATCCATATTCAACGGCTCCGCTCCATACGCCCCTGTGCTATTTTTCAAGAAGGCTTGTCAGGTGCTGCTGGTATCGCTGACTGCCACGTTTACGGCGATCCCCGTCGCCTCCGCCGCGCAATATGCGGGTATCGTTGTCGATGCGAAGACCGGCAAGGTGCTGTATAGTGAGGACGCCGACAGCTTGCGCTATCCGGCGTCGCTGACGAAGATGATGACACTCTATTTGACCTTCGAGGCGCTCGAAGCCGGCAAGATCAGCAAGAACACACCCGTTCGGTTTTCCAAGAATGCATCGGCCGAGCCGCCATCGAAACTCGGTGTGCGGAACGGCAATGCGATCACCGTCGAACAGGCGATCCTTGCTCTCGTCACCCGCTCGGCCAATGACGCGTCAACAGCGCTCGGCGAACTGCTCGGCGGTTCCGAAGACCGTTTCGCCCGGATCATGACCAACAAGGCCCGTGCGCTTGGCATGACCCGCACCACCTATCGCAACGCCAACGGCCTGCCGAACGACGCGCAGATGACGACGGCGCGCGATCAGGCACGGCTCGGCATGGCGCTTCGCCAGCATTTTCCGCAGTATTATTCCTACTTCTCAACCCGCAGCTTCCGCTTCGGCAAGCAGACAATCGGCAATCACAACCGTCTGCTCGGCAATGTGCGTGGTGTCGATGGCATCAAGACCGGCTATACCCGGGCTGCCGGCTTCAACCTCGTGACCTCGGCTCAGGCTGACGGCCGCAGCATTGTCGGCGTCGTCATGGGCGGCAAGTCCGGTGGCGCCCGTGATGCACAGATGCGCGCCCTCGTCGCCAAGTACATGCCGGCCGCTTCGCGCCGTGGCGGTGGCAATCTCGTTGCCGAAACCGCGGATGCACCGACCATGCAGGCGCAGGCTGTCGCCCAGCCGGGCGAAACGGCAGTTGCCGCCACCGGTGGCAGCTTCAACCTTCCGAGCAACGGCCCGGTTCCGGATTTCCGTTACAGCGGCGAAACCACCCAGAGCATCGAAGTTGCTTATGCCGAGCCGGTCAAGGCCAGTGCCAATCCGGTCCTGAAGGCCATGCCGAACACGCTTGAAGCCCAGAGCCGCAAGCTTGCCAAGGCTGCACCAGTCCCGGCTGCCGATGTCGACAACCAGATCACCAATTCCGTCGCCAAGCCGGCGGCTGAAAGCGGCTGCAGTCGCCGACAACGCGCCGGCCGGCTGGGTCATCCAGATCGGTGCGACGCCGGACAAGGATCAGGCCATGACGCTGCTCGAAAACGCCAAGGACAAGGGCGGCAAGGCCCTGCGTGGCGCTACCCCCTTCACTGTCGCCTTTGCAAGCGGTGACGGTCATCTCTACCGGGCGCGCTTCGGCGGCTTCTCCAACCAGGACAAGGCCGTTTCCGCCTGCAAAAGCCTGAAGAGCAAGGGCTTCGCCTGCTGGGCAAGCCTGCAGTAACAACATCATAAAGTTTCGATCAGCGGCGTGTTGTGTTTGCCGGTGATCCTCCTCGGATTTGGTTTTGCGTAACGAGGTTAGTTATGGGAATGAATGAGAATGGATCGGGCATGACGCCCGCGCCGGACAAGAAGCGGAAATCACCGCGTTCTGGCCTGCATCCTTTGCACGAAGCAGCCATGCGGATCGCCGAACTCGGCAGCCGCCCACGGTCCAAGACCAAGGATCTGGTGACGTTGCTTCTAACGCACGGGGGCGCGGGCATGGCGTTCGACACAGCCGGATGCACAAATCCATGTGCATGTCACCTCGCCATCCGGGCGTTATCCGATCCGGCTGCGGATCCGCTAGACAGCCTGATCGTTCAACGAAAAAGCCCGGCAGTGCCGGGCTTTTTGATGGCGTAGTTCAATGCTTACAGAAGGCCGAGTTCGGCCAGTTCGCGGCGAAGTTCCAGCGGCATTTCCGCGGCACCGGCGCCGAGTGCCGCTAGATCGCGCGGCGCTTCATTGTCCTTTAGATAACGCCATCCCTGAAACGCGCGGCGCGGCTGCAAAGCCGTTTCGATCACTTCCGGACCAAGGATGAGATTGCAGCGGCCGATGCCCTCGCCGTCGGTGAAGGTTTCGATGCCGGTCAGCCGCTGGCGCGCCTGAACCTGCCCCTTGATCACCCAATAGAGCGATCCGCCATTCAAGAGCTCGTCGGTGCGCTTCGGCACCATGCGCGTCGTGTGATAGGAATGCGGCTCGAGGCCGGCGGCGACCGCCGTCAGCGCCTTGCGCGACACCCATTCGCGAAGGTCGTCAATCGATTCCGCGCCGACGCAGAGCTTGATGAGATGCAAGGCCATGGCCGGAGTTGAACACCCGCAGGGCGGTCGCGGTCAAGCCTGTTCTCGACCGCTCCACAAGTGGGTGCGTCTCAGCACTCGACAACATTGACGGCGAGGCCGCCCGTCGAGGTTTCCTTGTATTTGTCGTGCATATCGACACCGGTCTGGCGCATCGTTTCAATGCAGGCGTCGAGCGGTACGAAATGCTGGCCGTCGCCTTTGATCGCCAGCGATGCTGCCGTGACCGCCTTGACCGCACCCAGCGCGTTGCGCTCGATGCACGGAACCTGGACGAGACCGGCGATCGGATCGCAGGTCATGCCGAGATGATGCTCCAACGCAATTTCAGCGGCATTCTCGATCTGCTCCGGCGTTCCGCCCATGACGGCGGCAAGTCCCGCTGCCGCCATTGCAGACGCCGAACCGACCTCGCCCTGACAGCCGACTTCGGCACCGGAGATCGAGGCGTTGAACTTGATGATGCCGCCGATTGCCGCGGCCGTCAGGAGATAGTCGCGAATGCCGTGATGGTCGGCATCCTCATGGAAATGCAGGTAATAGCGGATGGTGGCGGGAACCACGCCGGCTGCACCATTGGTCGGCGAGGTGACGACGCGGCCGCCGGCGGCATTTTCCTCGTTCACCGCCATGGCGTAGACACTCAGCCAGTCGTTGGCGAGCAAGGGGTTGATCTTGTTGGAGCGCCATTCATCCTGCAGCTTGTCATGGATCATGCCGGCACGGCGGCGCACCTTCAGGCCACCGGGAAGAATACCGGATCCGGTCAGGCCACGGTCGATGCAGCTCTTCATCGCTGCCCAGATCCGGTCGAGGCCCTCATCGAGCTCCTCCGTCGACATCGAACATTCCTCGTTCCCCGCTTCATCTGCGCAATCGACAGGCCGGAATGTTGCGCCATCTCGAGCATCTGCCTGGCCGTTGAGAAGGGATAGGGAACCTTGACACCGCCCGGCTTGGTCTTGCTGGCCTTCATAGCTTCGAGCTCGGTGTCGGTGACGACGAAACCGCCGCCGATGGAATAGTAGACGCGCTTCAACAGAAGCCGGCCGTCCTTGTCGAAGGCGGAAAAGGACATGCCGTTGGCGTGACCGGGCAGCGGCACCTTCTTGTCGAATACAAGATCGGTCTTCGGCTGGAATTCGTAAGCCGGATGCCCGGCAGGCGTAATGCGGCCGGTGCGCTCGACCTCATCGATGATCGGATCCATCCGGTCCGGATCGACGCGGTCCGGACGCTCGCCCATCAGGCCGAGGATCACCGCCCTCCCGGTTCCGTGGCCTATGCCGGTAAAGGCCAGCGAACCATGCAGGCTGGACTTGATCGACGCGACAGCGGCATTGGCCAGGCGCGGCCAGTCGCTTGACAGGATCAGGTCGAGAAAGCGGTTGGCGGCCGACATCGGTCCCATCGTGTGCGAGCTGGAAGGGCCGATACCAATCTTGAAAACATCAAAAACCGAAAGAAACATGCGAACTCCGCCCCAGGACTGCAGGACCGGACAAGATTGCCGGACCACGATCATTGCATCGAAACTAGGCCATACTGCGCTCGCCATCAGGCGATCAACCGACATCCACTCCTGTGCGTGCGACACGAACGGCTGCAGAGTGGCTGTATCACGATTCCTGCACCATAAGTCGCCATGCACGGCCGTGGATTTCAAGGGGCTGGGTAAACTTTCACGATGCCTTGCAATTTCGGCAAAGCATGCCAAAAACGAGACATGACACTCACCGACTATATCGCACTGGCGGTCTTCGCGTTGCTGTGGACCGGCTACAACTGGGCCACGGACGGCAAGGTGCACCTCAAGCGCATCAGCCTGACGCGCCTGATGATGGAGAACCGACGGCGATGGCTGTTGAACTCCCTCAATCGCGACCTCAAGATGATCGATACCCAGATCGTCGCCGGACTGCAGGCAGGAACCGCGTTCTTCGCCTCGACCACTATCTTTGCGCTCGGCGGCTGCTTTGCGCTTCTGGGCGCGACCGACCAGGTGCAGGCGATCATGGGCGACCTGCCCTATGTCTTCCATGGCGGGCGCACAGCGTTTGAATTGAAGGTCGGTGGCCTCGCCTGCCTGTTTGCCTATGCCTTCTTCAAGTTCGCCTGGTCCTACCGGCTGTTCAATTACTGCTCCATTCTCGTCGGGGGCATTCCGATGATGTCGGACATTCTGCAGGATCGCGCCGGAGCCGGACGCGCCGCCGGACGAGCGGCCAATATGAACATCCTCGCGGCCAAGCATTTCAATGCCGGCCTGCGCAGCGTCTTCCTGTCGATCGGCTATCTCGGCTGGTTCATCAGCCCCTATGTCTTTATAGCACTGACGGTCTTCGTCATCTTCGTGCTGACCCGCCGTCAATTTTATTCGGAAGCGCGAAGCCCTTCTTGACGACACAAACCCCTGAAAGTCTTGGCGACGAGCCTTGCGACGCGTTGCGCCTGACGCAAGCTCGCCGCGCTATGATCCCGCCATTGGAAAAGATAGAGCCATGTCGATTACCAACGCAGTCACCCGAAACCGACAACGGGACGGTACCACCGGTAGCCGCAGAACGGCGTAACCGGATCTGGGCGATCGATGCCCTGCGCGGGTTCGCCCTGATTGCCATGGCGACCTATCACTTCTCCTGGGATCTGGAATATTTCGGCTATCTCGACCCGGGCACCGTTGGAACCGGTGGCTTCAAGATCTATGCACGGATGATCGCCAGCAGTTTCCTGTTTCTGGCGGGCATCGGCCTTGTGCTTGGCCATTATCCGGTCTTCAGACCCCGGCCCTTCGCCATCCGCTTTGCCAAGATCGCTGCTGCCGCGCTGGTCATCACCGTCGCTACCTGGTTTGCCTTTCCGGACAGCTTCATCTTCTTCGGCATCCTGCATTCGGATTGCCGCGGCAAGCCTGATCGGCCTCCTCTTCCTGCGCCTGCCCGCAGCCCTGACACTTATCGCCGCTGCCGCTGCCTTTGTGGCACCGTTCTATCTGCGCTCATCCATTTTCGACACGCCGGCGTTCTGGTGGGTCGGGCTATCGGAGACGCTGCCGCGCTCGAACGATTACGTGCCGCTGCTTCCCTGGCTGGCACCGTTCCTCGCCGGTATCGCCATCGCGCGCATTGCGCTCGGCTTCGGATGGTTCGAGAAACTGCGCACTGATGGCAGCGCACGGTGGAAAACGATCCTGACAGCCGCCGGCCGTCACAGCCTGATCATCTACCTTGTGCATCAGCCGCTGCTGTTTGCGCTGGTCTATGTCTATGCGCTGGGTTTCCCGGCGGCCAAGCCCGATCCGGTCGAAGCCTATCAAAACAATTGTGTCGCCTCCTGCAGCCTGCAGGAAACCGCCGCGCTCTGCACAACCTTCTGCGGCTGCACGCTGGATAAGCTGATGGAAGAAAACCTTTTCGAGCCGCTCAACGAAGGCAAAATCAACGTCAAGACAGATGAGCGCATTGCGCGAATCGCCGGGCAGTGCACCATGGAGTCACAACCCAAGGAATAGGATATGAACGCCTATCGCGCCAAGCCACTGACCTATCCCTGGCCACCGCTCCTCTATGTGGCGGCCGTGCTCGGCGCTGCGGTTCTGGGGCGAGCGGCACCCATTTCCGTCACCCACAGCCACGGCTGGGGACCTTGGCTTGCCGGTTCAGTGCTGATCGCCGTCGCCGTGTTTCTCGATATCTGGGCCGTGAAGACACTGATCGAGCGCCGAACGGCCGTGCTTCCCCACCGCTGCTCTTCGCATCTTGTCACCTGCGGACCATTCCGCTTCACCCGCAATCCGATCTATCTCGGCTATACCATCGTCATGGTCGGGCTTGGCCTGATCACCCTCAATCCCTGGTTCATCATCATGGCCAGCGCCGCCGTCGCTATCATGACGCCGTTTGCCGTCCGCAACGAGGAACTGCACCTGCTGTCCTGCTGGTTTCCGAATTCGAGCGCTACTGCCCGCTACCAGCCGGTGGATCTGAATCCACCAGCCAGAATGATCCCCGACCCTAGCTGCCGACACTATTGTTGGCGTCCTGGGTGAGGACGATCAGCGACGGGCGGACGGGCATGCCCTCGACAAAGTCCGGCCAGGCAGTACCGGCGTCCGCCATCGTCGTTGCATCCTCATTGTCGGACAGCCGCAGTTCACCCGGATGTTGGATCGAGACGAAGACGCTCGCGCCATCCGGCGTGAACGTTGGCGAGCAGCATTCCGAACCGACCGGCGCGATATAGAACAGCTTTGGCAACGCCCTGCCCGGCCCTTCAGTGTCCATCACATACATCGGATCGGCAATGCCCTCGGGCGGCGGACCGTCGGTGGTGACCCAGAGACGACCGGCGGGATCGACGGCGAGATTGTCCGGGTCGGTAAACCAGCCGCATGTCGTGGTCGCGGGATTGAACATCGCCTCATCCTCTGGCTTGGCCGGATCGCCACAGAGCACGAAGACATCCCATGTGAACGTGTCCGCCGCATGGTCTGGCTTTTCCGGCGCACCGGGCGGAACGAGTTCGAGCAGATGGCCATGCGGGTTCGGGCCCGCGGATTGGCGATGTTGACGGTTTCGCGCTCGTCGCCCTTGCCTGCCGCCAGCCGGTCCTCGTTTTCGGTCATCGCAACGTAGAGCTTGCCGGTGCCGTGATGCGGCACGAAGCCTTCCGGCGCATCCATCGGCGTCGCGCCGACCAGATCAGCGGCGGCGCGGGTGTTGAGTACCACGTCAGCCTGTGTGGCAAACCCAGCCTCCGCCGTCAGCGGTCCCTGACCAGCCACCAGCGGCAGCCATGTCATCGTGCCGTCGCTTGAGAATTTGGCAACCGAGAGCGTCCCATTGTCGAGAAGATCCCTGTTGGCTGCCCGGTCGGCCGGGTTCCAGGGATCGTGGGTGACGAAACGATAGAGATATTCGAAATCATCGTCATCGCCCATGAAAACCACGACGCGGCCATCCGGCGCCACGGTCACCTGCGCGCCCTCATGCGTCATGCGGCCAAGCGACGTCCGCTTCACCGGTTTTGCCTCCGGATCGAATGGGTCGATCTCGACTACCCAGTCAAAGCGCATCCATTCGTTCGGCTCTTCCTCGAACTTGAAACGCGGGTCGACGCGGCTGACCGAATAGATGTCGTTCTCGTCTTCGTCCCAGCCCTGCCGCTCAACCAGTTCCTGATTGGGGAGTGTCTTGTAGTCGCCGGCAAAGACGTCCATCGCGCCCTCTTCGCCGGACAGCATGGTGCCCCAGGGCGTGATGCCGCCATTACAGTTGGAGATCGTGCCGAACACCGTCTTGCCGGTCGGGTCGGCCTTGGTCTTCAACCGGTCGTCACCGGCAGCCGGGCCGGAAATGCCCATCTGCGTGCCCATGTGGATACGGCGATTGTGCTTGCTGTCGAAAACGATCTTCCAATCCCTGCCGGTCTTTTCCACCTCAAAGACACTTATCCCAAGACAGCCCATCAGGGCACGGATCTGGTTGTCGGTCAGCTTTTCGCGGTAATCCTCATCGGTGAGGCCGGGAAACATCAGGAACGGCGAGGCATATTCATGGCTGACGACCATCAGCCCACGATCCGACGACGCCGAGCCCTGCGGCAGAGGCAGGAACTGGGTAAAGTCGTTGTTGTAGCCGAACTGGCGTTCCGCCGCCTTGCCGTCAAGGCTGGCAATGTCGAAGGTGGGGCTATCGGGGAACAGCGCATCGCCCCAGCGGACGAGAATCTGGCGGCCATACCCCTCCGGCCAATGGTCTGCGGTATCGCGGACCCGCTGCAGTTCCTTGAATGTCAATGTGGATTGGCTGGCGGCCTGAACCGGATGGGTGGAAAAGCCTTGGCCGACCGCGGCAATCGCGGCTGAACCGACCAGACCTTTGAGAACCGTGCGGCGACTGACGCCCTCTGCAAGAATTTCACCGTAGGATGAAGAAAACGCACGGCGTGGATTTGGCCGAGCGCGGGTTTTCTGGCGATCTGACATGCAAGCCTCCGATTTGTGTGACGAAGGCGATATGGCATGCAGCCGTGAACGTGCTGTGACGCGTAGAAACTGGTTCGGAGGTTGGATCGGCCTTACAAGAAAGATTGAAAACGGCCGATCAGGTGCCGACACCGATTTCGGCCAGACGGGTCAGGCAGGCCTCCTCGACATTGCCGAGTTCTTCCAGCGTTTCCTCGATGTCCTTGCGCTTCTGGTTGAGCTCGTCCGCTTTTCTTCGACACGCTTCATCAGCAGGCGTAATTGTCCCGCCTCACCCGGCGGATCCCGGTAGACCTGAATGATTTCGCTGGATTTCCGCGATGGTGAAGCCGATACGGCGGCCGCGCAGGATTTCCATGATCAGGCGGCGATCGGCCGAGCGGAACAGACGGGTGCGGCCGCGCCGCTCCGGATGGATCAGTCCTTCGTCCTCGTAAAAGCGCAGCGTCCGGGTCGAAACCCCGAATTCCCGTGTCAACTCGGTAATGGTATAATACTTGTTCACGCCTGCCTCGCCTGGAACCGCTGTTCAGCACATCTGGCGCAAGACGCCGGAAAATACAGTAGCGGTTGAAGTGTCGCGCCGGTCCGCTCGCCTGAATCGAGGCCGGTGCGATGTCAGAAGTGAGTTTGATTGACTTTGACGTAAAAGTCAAATTTTCCGAGCAAGCCTCAACTGACGCGGAACCACCACGTTGCGAGCCCCAGAAAGGCGAAAAAGCCGGTGACATCGGTGACGGTCGTCACGAAAACCGCCGAGGAGACGGCAGGATCGGCCCCAAAACGGTCAAGCAGCAACGGGATCATGATACCGGCAAGCGCGGCGGCAATCATGTTGATCAGCATCGCAGCCGCAATGATGCCGCCGATATTGTAATCCTGGAACCAGGCCCCGGCAACGATGCCGATCAATATGCCGAACAGCATCCCGTTCAACAGACCGACACCGGCTTCACGGCGGACGACGCGCCAGGCATTGTGGATATCGAGGTCGCGGGTGGCAAGCGCACGCACGGTCACCGTCATCGTCTGGGAGCCGGCATTACCGCCCATGCCGGCAACGATCGGCATCAAGACCGCGAGGGCGACGATCTGCTGGATGGTTGCCTCAAACAACCCGATCACCGATGCGGCCAGAAAGGCCGTGAACAGGTTGACCATCAGCCACGGCACGCGTGAACGCGAGGTGCTACCGATCAGATCGGACAGCTCTTCGTCGCCGACACCGCCGAGGCGCATCAAATCTTCCTCCGCCTCTTCCTGGATGACGTCGACCACGTCATCGATGGTCAACACCCCGACCAGCCGGTTGTTCTCGTCGACGACGGCTGCCGACAGAAGGTCATACTGTTCGAACAGTTGGGCCGCTTCTTCCTGGTCCATCTCGGCCGGCACCGGATGGTTGGTTTCCCGCATGATCGTCTCGATCTTGACCGAGCGCTTGGTGCGCAGTACGCGATCGAGATCAAGCGCGCCGAGCAGCTTGAAGGTCGGATCGATGACAAAGATCTGGGTAAAACTCTCGGGAAGGTTTTCGTCCTCGCGCATATAGTCGATGGTCTGGCCGACCGTCCAGAACGGCGGCACCGCGACGAATTCCGTCTGCATGCGGCGGCCGGCCGTGCTTTCGGGATAATCCAGCGAGCGCCTCAGCCGCACCCGCTCGGTAAACGGCAGCTTTGAGAGGATCTCTTCCTGGTCCTCCTGGTCGAGGTCCTCCAGAATGTAGACCGCGTCGTCGGAATCCATTTCGCCAATGGCCGCGGCGATCTGCTCGTTCGGCAGGTGTTCGACGATATCGAGGCGGATCGCTTCATCCACCTCAGTCAGGGCCGAGAGATCGAAATCGTCACCGAGAAGCGAAACCAGCGCCCGTCGCTGATCCGGCTGTATCGCTTCCAGCAGGTCGCCCATTTCGGAAGCGTGGAGCCGCGCTGACATGCTGGCGCAGATAGAGAAGATCGTGGTCGGCAATGGCGGCACCGACATGCATCAGGTAGTCGGAACGCACAGACCCGTCTTCGCCGTAGATATCCGAGCCATCATAGACATCGGCTTCTAAGGGATTGCGGTCTTTGTCCTGGTCGCCGGTACTGCTCATGTGCCCGCCCTCAATCAAATTGCAGCCATCCAATACGCCGGCGCGAAACCGGGCGGGAGCAGGAAGGCAATGTCATAGACCGGTGGTCGCGGCGACCTTGAAAAAAGTAAACCGCTGCTCTCTGCTAACCCAACAAACCCGAGAGGTCCACCACCCGACACGCCAACAGCCCGATCCCGCTGCATTTTTGCCCAAGCAGTTGCAAAATCATATGATTTGTTTAGCTCTGGGGCAGCTGGAAAACACGGAGGTGAACCTTGTCCATACAACCAATCCTGCGCTTTCCGGATCGCGACTGAACCAGCCGGCACTTCGCGTCGAACGCTTTGACTCAGATCTCGCAGCCCTTGCCGCCGACCTGCTCGACACGATGCGGGCAGCACCCGGAATAGGCATCACCGCACCGCATATCGGCGTTTCACAGAGCCTGACCGTCATCGAACTTGACCCGGATTCCCGGTCCGAGATTCTACGTCAACCCCGAAATCGAATGGGCGTCGGCTGAAACAATCTCCCATGCCGAAGGTAGTGTCTCGATGCCGGGGATAACAGATGATGTCGTCCGGCCCCGTTCGATCTCGCGTCCGCTACCAGACAATTGGCGGTGATGTGATGAATGAGGAGGCCGACGGCCTTCTGTCCATTTGCCTGCAGCACGAGATCGACCAGCTCGACGGGATCTTCTGGCTGCAACGGCTGTCCCGCCTGAAGCGCGAACGGGCGATCAAGCGTTTTGCGAAGCAGGGGAAAACGGCTGATCCTTGAAAAGAAGGCACAAAAGGACGAGAGCATAGAGCTTGCGCCCTATACCACGACGCTGACGCTCCAACTATTCCCTTTGCAGACCGAGCATTACTCAATGCGAGAAAGAGCCCGCCACCCAGGTCGGGTGACGGGCTCCAAATCGCCTCGCAAATACAGATCTCTGAAAAGCATCTCAATACGCAAAGTCGAAAACGCTTTCGCTACAAATGCCGTTCCGGTTTCGGCCAAGGAAACAGCCTAACTAAATTAGACCCACCGTATAAATAAGTCCATTCACCATTGTCTGATGCATGAAAAGCGGCGTGATTGCGGCGTCGAAACAGCCGGCGCTGATAGACGCGCAGATACGTCACCGGATGTCAGCGATCGATTTCATGGTGGCGCCATTTAATTAGCGGAGTATAAAATAACAGCGAACGATAGGAGGAGGCCTACAATGAAACGAGGCATGTTTGCGGTGGTAGCGGTTCTGCTTGCCTCATGCACAGCGGTAGAGGTTGAGCCAATCCCTGGCAGCATTACCTATAGCGGCCAACCACGCACCAAGTTGACGAAGTCGCCAGCCGGCAGCACGTTCAGTCACACGTTCCACGATCAGCGAGGTAACTACTGGAGCGAGACCTACCAAATACAGCCCGATCGCTCGCTCAAGATCATTTCACGACGTAGGGCCGAAGACTTCAGGCTGAACGCAAATGGCGGATTGTAAAAGACGCGGATGGTAGCGCCTTGACTACCCGCGCAAGCGTCGTCCGCTTGAACGTTCATGGTGACGAAGTCCCTTTGTATTGCGCTAATATCAGATAGTGCTAAATTAAAGAGGTCGATCGAAAGTGCCCCTCTTCGGCCGGCTGGAGGTTTTGTCTTCCCCTAAGGCTAAGCCTCGACTGGTCGCTGCCACCATATGTGGAAATGTGCGACCGGAGACTCGGGCGGCCACCCGCGCCGCTCGAGTCTTTCTCCGTCGAAGTGAATTGTTGTTCTGTCGTCCCGCAAAACGGCACTCGGTCGACTGAAGCTGTCCCACGCTTGGTCTTGACGTGGAGCACATCGGAAACCAATCCATTGATAAGACAACAAAAAACCCGCCGAAGCGGGTTTTAGTTGGTGCGGTCGAGAAGACTCGAACTTCCACGGGTTGCCCCACAGCGACCTCAACGCTGCGCGTCTACCAATTCCGCCACGACCGCATCGTGGTAGGTGCCGAACTGCTCCGGCGGGGCTGCATGTAGCAAAAGCATTTGGGGTGCACAAGGGCAGGATGACAGAAAGTTGACGACAACATCAACTATTTCAACAGGCTCCCTCGCGCACCCCTGAGAATGCTGGACTCTTGGCTTGCCACGTACCATTTAGAAAACAAATCAACAGGATTGCCCGGGCCATGCAGCGCGAAAATCTAGAGAAAACCTTCTTCGCGGCGGACGGCTGTCCGCCGGTGCGATGGAGAATCGCCCCCTCGCCGGTCGAATATGCCGAGGCGATCGAAACGATGGAGCGCGAGGCCGCAGCAGTCGCTGCCGGCGAAGCGGACGAACTCGTCTGGCTCGTCGAGCATCCGCCCCTCTATACCGCCGGAACCAGCGCCGAGGCCGCTGATCTCGTCATGCCCGGCCGCTTTCCGGTGTTTCAGACCGGCCGTGGCGGCGAATATACCTATCATGGCCCCGGGCAGCGGGTCGTTTACGTCATGCTCGATCTCAAGCGTCGCAAGCAGGACGTCCGCGCCTTTGTTGCTGCGCTGGAGAGCCTGGTGATCGAAACGCTCGCCAGCATGAATGTCAGGGGCGAACGACGGGAGGACCGCGTCGGCGTCTGGGTCCGGCGTCCGGAACGGCCGAGCCTGCCAGATGGCTCGATGGCGGAGGACAAGATCGCCGCAATCGGCATCCGGCTGCGCCGATGGGTGAGTTTTCACGGAATGTCGCTGAACGTCGATCCCGATCTCGATCATTTCACTGGCATCGTGCCCTGCGGCATTCGCGGCTATGGCGTCACCAGCCTGGTCGATCTCGGTCTTCCGGTGATGATGACCGACGTCGACATCAAGCTTCGTCAGGCCTTCGAGGCAGTTTTCGGCTCGACCGTCAATGACGCCGACTGTCTGCCCTCCGATCAGGAAAACAGCCGGTCGGTCGCGTAGACGATGGCATAGCCGTGCAAGGCGACAGCGGAATAGAGCCCCAGGCCACTGAGCAGCCGCTGGCCACCCGTCATCTCGTCGAGACGGTGGCGCGGCTTGACGCCTCCATTTCCCATCATGCTCAGCAAGGCGAATACGGCCAACCCCGCCAGCAAGGCCGCGGTTGACAAGCCTGATACGCCAGCCGACGCCGGCAATGATCAGGGTGATGAGGAAGCTTCCTACTGTTCGGCTGACGGGTGAATGGAAAACCTGGCGCAAGACCTGGCCGCCATCAAACCGGTTCATCGGCAGGAGGTTGAGCAGGTTGAAAGCGCCGAGGATCAACAGGAAAATCAGAACCGCGGTCCCAGACACAAAGGCGGACACTTCGCCGCCAGTTGCCTCGTGCAGAACAATGGCGACGGGGATGAGGAAAGCCGACATGCCGGCGCCCATCAGAGCGCAGGTGGCAACCTCGAAGAGAGAATTGTAGGGCCTGCCTCCGATGGCGACGCCGCCAAGCAACGGCACGAAGATCATCCGCACCGTCTTGTGACCGAAGCGCGGTAGGCGGCCAGGTGCCCCAATTCATGCAGCACGATGACCAGCGTCAGAAGCGACGATAGCAACAGGCCATTGCGGGTGAGACCGAGGAACGGCCACAGCAGCAGTGTCGAAAAAAAGCGCCAACCCAGATTGGACAAGCGGATGTTCGAATGCGACGCGGGCCGGCTTGCTCTGCCCGGTCTCGAGCCATTGCTGCAATGCTTTTACCTCACGCCGCAAAGCGAAAAAGCGGAAGATCAGAAAGGCCACGCCCCGATAGCGGTCCGTCTGCTCGATCGTCAGGTGAACCACCTCACCATCTTCGACGAGCCGGCGGCGCTCGTGAAAATCCTTCCAAAAGACAGCATCGAGCGCGCTGTCATCAAGCACGCGGGCGTCATATTCAGTTCCGGGCAGCGTTTCGGTGATCTCGAGCGACCGCACGATCGGCTGGCCGTGCCGGTCGAGATGGGTATAGGTCTGCTGCACCCGGTTGGGCGTGTCCGGCAGACTGCGGCTGGTCAGAACGGAATGATGCCAGTCGGCAGACGTCCCAAGCGGAAAAACGGCGTGCCAGACCTTGGCCCGGCTTGCACGGAACGATCCATGCACACGCACCGTGCGCAGCCCGATCGGTACCGCCAACAGAATCCATAGGAGGCCGACATTGATGACAAGAAGCGCGATCGCCGGTGAATGCGCCGCCATATGCGTTCTCCCATTGATCGTCAGCCGAACGCTAGCTGCAGAGCATGAACAAATCATGCGGGAGGCCGATATCCGCCGGCCTCCCTGCTTTTAAAACACTATGCCACTGCAATACGGTCGCTGGGCAGCCCGGTCAGGATACCGATCTGATCGAACATCCGGCGTTCGCGTGCCGTCAACTGGCCGCCCGCGAGCGCGCAATTGCACTCATGACCCTGGCGATCAGAAGGATATCGGCTTTCTGCAGCCCATTCTGCCGGTTGCCCTGCAGCCCGGCCCAGGCACCGACATCCTCGGTCATCGCCATGCGGATCTGTTCCAATGCAAAGATGGACAGGCTGTCGGGAATTCGCTTGGAAATGTCGATGATATGAAACAAAAGATCGAGTTCGATCCGCGAATTCACCACGCCCCGTGTCGAGATCATTGCGATCAGCCAATCGGCATTCAATTCGTCCATGGCGCCTTGCGGATAGCAGGTATGGACAATGAAATCCGTCAAGGTGTCGATGAAGTAGTGATGCCATTCTGCGCATTTTTCGCTGCACGAACTGTTGATCGCCAGCAGGATTACCGCATCCTGCGATGCGGTAATCCCTGGAACGAAGACATGTTCGCGCAAGATGGCGATATCATCGGCCGTCAAGCGCATTTTCCCGGCGATCACACATGCCGGATAAGAAAGACGAAGTTCACCCATCGTTTCTCTCCCGTTCCATCATGAAACTCAGCCGAGCCTAGGCGCAAGCCGTTTCCAATCCGGAAAGAATGAGTGTTAGCAAAGGCTTGATGGATTCAATCAATTTTTACCATTAAGCCTGCCCGCCGCTCCCGCCAGATCATGAACAGGCCGGAGCCGACAATGATGGCAATGCCCAGCCATTTCGACAGTGTTGGGAACTCGCCAAAGATCAGGAAACCCAGGGCGGTGCCGGTGATGATCTCCAGATAATGGAACGGCGCCAGAAGCGACACGGGCGCTGCCTGGAATGCCTTGACCACCAGAAGATGGCCATAGCCGGAGATGGTGCCGAGGGCGATGACCAGAACCCAGCCCAGCGTGGAATGCGGCAGCGACGGCACGAAATCCTCCGAGCCGGTGCTGTAGCCGATCGCAATGGCCACGATCATGAACAGCGAGCCGCCGATGCCGGCGATGGTCTGCATCGTCAAAGGCGTGTCCGCATTGCCGACAACCCGGTTCAACAACAGATAGCAGGCAAACAGGAACGCACAGAAAACCGGCAGCAACGACTTCAGCCCGAAAATCTCGAAGCTCGGCTGGATGACGATCATTGCCCCGCCGAAGCCGATGAAGATGGCAAGCCAGCGCCGCCAGCCGACCTTTTCACGCAAGACCAGTGCAGAAAGGCAGGTGAGGATAAACGGCTCGACGAAATAGATGGCGAAGACATCAGCAAGCGGCATGTACTTGACCGAGACGAAAAGAGCAAGGCCGCCGCCGCAAGCAGCACGCCGCGCAGCAGATTGAACCAAAGACGCTTTGGTTTCAGCGCGCGCAGACCACCAGTCGACAAAAGCATCGGCAGAACCGACACCAGCTGGAAGAAGAACCGGTAGAACGTCACCTGCGCCGGCGACATGCCTTGATAGACCGCCATATATTTGGCGATCGCATCCATGCAGGGCAGGATGATCATCGCCACCAGCATGATCACAAGTCCCTGCATGACGGTATGCGCAGGCGTGGCGGCAGTCGGCGTGGATGTGCTCAAGGAGAATGTCCCATTCTCGGCGTCGTCTGAAACCGGCAACGGCCAGAAGACGTTTTTGGCTGCTTTTTGGCGTGGAAGGGTGTCCAATCTCGCCGGAGAGCCTATAAATTGCAACCCTTGAAGTCAACGACCACGATCATGCGGCCGCCCCGGAACTCGACCCATCCAAGCCCATTAAGGCACAAAGGAGAGACCTGATGCGTCTATCGACCGACACCGTTTTAGCTATGATTCGTCAGCCAGCCGACAATGATACGCTCGGAGGCCGCATCTGGCGTGCGCGCTGATGCGATGAATCTTTCGACAAAGGATCCGGCTAACCAGCTCGGTGTTCGCACGGATACGATTGCCGCCTGGGAACGCGACCGTTCCGAGCCGCGCACCAACCGGCTCTTCATGCTCGCAGGCGTGCTCGGCGTGGCACCAGCCTGGCTGATTGCCGGCATCGGCGACGCGCCGAAGGATGACCTCTCAAGCACAGCGTCTGGACAGTTGCGCGATCAGCTGGCGCAGGTGAAGAAACTGCATGAGCAGACGGGAAAGGCGATCTCAGCCCTTGAGATGGAGATCAACCGCGTCCTACAGGACATGTAATATTTCACCGCCGATTCTGAGCCGATTCCGGCTTGAGCGCCGCCGACCACTCTGCGATTGTGGCGCGAATTCATTTCAGGGAGACGAACTATGGACGTACGCGCCGCTGTTGCCGTGCAGGCTGGCAAGCCACTCGAAATCATGACCGTTCAGCTCGACGGCCCGCGTGCCGGCGAAGTGCTGGTCGAGGTCAAGGCAACCGGCATCTGCCACACCGACGAGTTCACCCTGTCGGGCGCCGACCCGGAAGGCCTGTTTCCGGCCATTCTCGGCCATGAGGGTGCCGGCATCGTCGTGGATGTCGGCCCGGGCGTCACGTCGCTGAAGAAGGGCGACCACGTCATTCCGCTCTACACGCCGGAATGCCGCGAATGTTATTCCTGCCTGTCGCGCAAGACCAACCTGTGCACCTCGATCCGTGCGACCCAAGGACAGGGCCTGATGCCGGACGGCACGAGCCGCTTTTCCATCGGCAAGGACAAGATCTTCCACTATATGGGCTGCTCGACCTTCGCCAACTTCACGGTTCTGCCGGAGATCGCGCTCGCCAAGGTCAACCCGGACGCGCCCTTCGACAAGATTTGCTACATCGGCTGCGGCGTCACCACCGGCATCGGCGCCGTCATCAACACGGCCAAGGTCGAAGTCGGCTCAACGGCGATCGTCTTCGGCCTCGGCGGCATCGGCCTCAACGTCTTGCAGGGCCTGCGCCTTGCCGGTGCCGACATGATCATCGGCGTCGATATCAACAATGACCGCAAGGCCTGGGGCGAAAAGTTCGGCATGACGCATTTCGTCAATCCGAAGGAAGTCGGCGACGATATCGTTCCCTACCTGGTCAACCTCACCAAGCGCAACGGCGACACGATCGGCGGCGCCGACTACACGTTCGACTGCACCGGGAATACCAAGGTGATGCGCCAGGCGCTCAAATCGTCGCATCGCGGCTGGGGCAAGTCGGTCATCATCGGCGTTGCCGGCGCTGGCCAGGAAATCTCCACCCGTCCGTTCCAGCTGGTCACCGGCCGCAACTGGATGGGTACCGCCTTCGGCGGCGGGCAAGGCCGTACCGACGTGCCGAAGATCGTCGAATGGTACATGGAAGGCAAGATCCAGATCGATCCCATGATCACTCACACGATGCCGCTCGAAGACATCAACAAGGGGTTTGACCTCATGCATGCCGGCGAGAGCATCCGCAGCGTGGTGATCTACTAGGATTACCCCAAAAATCGACTTCGATTTCCCGCGGATCAAAGCATAAGAATCCTGACAGCGCCGCGCCCATCTCGGGTCGCGGCGGCCATCCATATCAAGGAGGATTGTTATGCTGATACGTTGCCTGACTGCCGCAGCTCTGTTGGTTCTAACACCGATGGCTGCGATGGCCGATCCGGTCGGACTGTACGATGTCATCGGAAACAATCCCGACGACGGCAGCGAATATCGTGGAACTGCCGAGGTCAAAAGAACAGGCGCCACCTACAGCGTCACTTGGAATATCGGCGTGTCAAACTTCATCGGTACTGGCCTCGGCGCGAAGTTCGTCAGCGATACGCGTTTCGAAATGGGCGTAGCGGGACCGGATGACATTGCGCTTTCGGTGGGCTATGTCGCCAAGGACAACTTCGGAGTGGCAATGTATTTCGAGCAGCCGGACGGACATTGGGAAGGCGTGTGGACCTATGGCGGATCAACGAAGGCAACGACCGAAAAATGGTACAGGAAATGACGATGTGAGGGCTGGAATGATCAGACAGAGCTTCGCTGCTGCGACGATAATCGCAGCGAGCCGGGTTTAGCCATGTCCGAGCGGGAACCCAGCACCATCTACGTCGATGCCGATGCATGTCCGGTCAAGCCGGAAATCCTGAAGGTCGCCGAGCGCCATGGCTTGCCCGTGGTGCTCGTCGCCAATTCCGGCCTTCGCCCGTCCCGTGACCCAATGGTCCGCAACGTCATCGTCTCCGCTGGTTTCGACGCCGCCGACGACTGGATCGCCGAACGGGCCGGCGATGGCGACATTGTGATTACCGCCGATGTACCTTTGGCCGGGCGCTGCGTTGCCGCCGGCGCGCAGGTAACCGGACCGACGGGCCGCATCTTCGACAAGGCCAATATCGGCATGGCGACCGCCATGCGGGATCTGGGCGCCCATTTGCGCGAGACCGGCGAGAGCAAGGGCTACAACGCCGCCTTCTCGCCGCGCGACCGGTCGGCTTTTCTTGAAACGCTCGACCGGCTTTGCTGCCGTGTCAAACAACGTTAGAACAGCAGGATCGGGATCCCTCATGAGCTTTTCGGACAGGAAGATCGCGCATCGCCGCCATACGCCGTTCTACGCGGGCGGTATCTGCGCCACGATCACATTTGCCGTGTGCCTGTTTGCCAAGCCGCCCTTGGCGGTCAATCTGGCCGCAGTGGTCTTCTTCCTTGTCTATCTGCTGATGATCGCCGGCCGCATTCCCAGGCTGACCGGCGCATACCTGAAGCATCATGCTGCCCGCACTGACGAACCGGCAATCATCATCTTTGCCGTGACGCTGGCAACAGCCACGATTTCACTTGTCTCGCTGTTCATGGCGCTGAATACCGGCAGCACGGAAACAGCGCTGGATCTCGTGCTGGCATTCTCCTCCGTCACCCTCGGCTGGCTGACGATCCATACGATGGCGGCGATGCACTACGCCCATAGCTACTGGAGCCTGCAGGCGGCGACGAGCGACGGAGACAATCGTGGCCTTGAGTTTCCAGGTACGAAGGAACCCGGCGGCTACGACTTCCTCTACTTCGCCTTTGTCATAGGCATGACAGCGCAAACCTCGGATATTGCGATTACCTCGACCGGCATGCGAAAGATCAATCTTTTGCACGCGATCGTCTCCTTCTTCTTCAACACGGTGCTGGTGGCGGCCGCGGTCAACGCGGCGGTGTCGCTGGCCTAGCGTCGTTTTCAGCTTCAAGGGAGCACAGCTTGAAAGTCCTTTCCCAGAACACCGCCTTTGGCGGCATGCAGGGCGTCTTTTCGCACGGTTCACAGGCCTGCGGGGTCGAGATGACCTTTGCGGTCTATATCCCGCCGCAGGCGATCACGACGCCCTGCCCGGTCGTCTGGTATCTCTCGGGCCTCACCTGCACCCATGCGAACGTGATGGAAAAGGCGAATACCGCCGGATGGCCGCTGAACTCGGCCTGATCATCGTCTGCCCGGACACCAGCCCGCGTGGCAGCGACGTTCCGGACGAGCTGACCAACTGGCAGATGGGCAAGGGTGCGAGTTTCTATCTCGATGCCACAGAGGCGCCCTGGGCCGAAAACTACCAGATGTACACCTACATCACCCAGGAGCTTCCCGCTTTCATCGGCCAGCACTTTCGCATCGACATGGCCCGCCAGGGTATTTTTGGCCATTCCATGGGCGGTCACGGCGCTATGACGATCGCGCTGAAAACCCGGACCGGTTCAAGAGCTGCTCGGCCTTCGCGCCGATCGTCAGAACCCTCGACAGCGGACTGGTCAGTCGGCGCCTTCGAAAAATATCTCGGCGAGGACAAGGCAGGCTGGCGGCAATACGACGCCTGTGCGCTGGTGACGGACGGCGCCCGCTTCCCGGAATTCCTGATCGATCAGGGCAAGGCCGACAATTTCCTGGAAACCGGCCTGCGGCCATGGCTTTTCGAGGACGCCATCAAAGGAACCGGTATCGGCCTGACGCTGCGCATGCACGAACGCTATGACCATTCCTACTATTTCATCTCGTCCTTCATGGACGAGCACCTGAAATGGCACGCCGAGCGGCTCGCGTAAGCTTCAAACACACGAACTGAAAAACCGCCCCCTCATGCACGGGCGGTTTTTTACCGGTCAGGATGCGGACTGGAAGCGCGGTCGGGCGGCGGTTTCAACGATGCGGATGCTCGATTCTGCACTGGCCATGATGGCCTTCCATATCGACGACTACATGCCAGTGACCTGATTGCAGGAATGACCAGCCGGATCGGCGACTTGCGCGCAACGCCGCCAACGAACTGGTGCTTCATAGTTTCCTTGTAGAGCTGAAAGTTGTTGTCTGTCATCAGCCGTACATTGGCGACGGCCGACAGGGTGATCTCGATGGTCACGCCGGCGCGCTGCTGCCTGAGGTCATAATGGGTGAAGCTGAACTTCAGTTTCGTCATTGCACTTCCGCTTGAAAACAGCCTTGCCAGGAGCCGTCATATTAGAACTTGCGTGTTAAAAATTGGTTTTCCAACAACCCCGCCGAATGGCAGTCTCCACCCTTCGGTGCACCAAAACGGGCGGCTATCTTTTCCACCGCGCCGGTTTCGGCTATGGCATTTGCCATGACAAACATCCTTCTCGTTGCCGCCGGTGGCGCTCTCGGTTCCGTGCTGCGCTATCTCGTTGGCCTGTGGACGCTGCGCAGCTTCGGACCATCATTTCCGTGGGGAACGCTGGCGGTCAACATCACCGGCTCCTTCCTGATCGGTGTTTTTGCCGAGGTGATCGCCTGCAAATTTGGGGCGTCGGCGGAGATGCGCATGTTCTTGATCACCGGTATCCTTGGCGGCTACACGACGTTCTCCGCCTTCTCGCTGGACGCAATCACGCTGCTTGAACGCGGCGAACCGGTCACGGCGCTGATTTATGTGGCTTCCAGCGTGCTTCTTTCGGCTCTCGCGGTGTTTGCCGGGCTGGCCCTTATGCGCGCAATGGTCTAAAGGGACCTCTCAGAGCGCCGTGCGTCCACTTGGACCGGCCTGCTCTGTCATATCAGTTTGTGCACGGATTTCCGGTCGGCACCATTGTCGGGGCGCTATGGCAATTGGATGCAGGTAGAAACAAGATGGCGGGTATTGAACACAAGCAGGTCGGATCCGACGAGGCGGGCATGCGGCTCGATCGTTGGTTCAAGATCCATTATCCGGGCCTCGGCTTCGGTCCGCTGCAAAAGCTGCTGCGCTCCGGCCAGGTCCGCGTCGATGGCGGCCGCGTCAAATCGGATATGCGCGTCCAACCCGGCCAGGTCGTGCGAATTCCGCCGATGGAGGTCGATCCGAAGACAAGGACAGGCCCGATCGCGGGCCGTGACCTTCGCCATGCATCCGATCATGAGCTTTTGTCGCGCATGCTGCTGCATGAAGACGCCAAGGTGATCGTTCTCAACAAGCCGCCCGGCATTGCCGTTCAGGGCGGTTCGGGCATCAACCGCCATATCGATGACATGCTGGAAGCCTGGACCAGCCCCAAGGGCGAAAAGCCGCGCCTCGTTCACCGGCTCGACCGCGACACATCCGGCGTTCTGGTCATCGCCCGCACCCCGCGGTGCGGCCCAGAAGCTGACGGCTGCCTTCCATGAGCGCGATACCAAGAAAACCTACTGGGCGATGGTCAAGGGCGTACCGCGCAAGAAGGAAGACAAGATCTCGACCTGGCTGGTCAAGGAACAGACACCGGACGGCGACCGCATGCGGATTGCCAAGCATGGCGAGGACGGTGCCGACCACGCGGTTTCCTATTACCGGATCATCGAGACGGCCGGCCAGAACCTGACCTGGCTGGAAATGGAGCCCTATACCGGTCGTACCCACCAGCTCGCGTCCATGCCGCCCATATCGGCCACCCGATCATCGGCGATCCGAAATATTTTGGTGCCGAATTCAATTGGGCGTTTCCCGGCGGCGTTCAGAACAAGCTGCATCTGCATGCCCGGCGCATCGACGTTCCACATCCGGACGGCGGGCGCCTGATCGTGACCGCGCCGATGCCGCAACATATGGTCCAGAGCTGGAACCTGATCGGCTTCGACATGGCCAGCGCCGAGGAAGCCGACGACTGATGAAACTCGCTCTTTTCGATTGTGACGGTACCCTGGTCGACAGCGCCGGGCTGATCCACGAAGTCATGGCGCGCACGTTCGAGGATTTCGGCCTGCCCCGTGTCACACTTGACGCCACCAAGAGCATCATCGGTCTGACGCTCGATATCGCCATCGCCCGGCTGATGCATCAACCGCATGTCGACGATCGTGCCCAGGCGATGACGGCGCATTACAAGAAGCTTTATGGCGGTGTGCGTGCCGAAATGGATTTCCGCGAACCGCTTTTTCCCGGTATCGCGCCCCTGATCGCAGCGCTTTCTGCGCGCGATGCGCTTCTTCTGGGGGCCGTTACAGGAAAATCCTGCCGCGGACTTGATCAGATTTGTGCAAGCCACGGGTATGAAAAGACTTTCTTTGTTTCACGTACCGCCGACGACTGCCCGTCCAAGCCGCATCCAGCCATGGTGACGGAATGCTGCAGCGAGGCCGGTATCGACGCCAGGGACACCGTCGTCATCGGCGACGCGATCTACGACATGCAGATGGCCAAGAGCGCCGGTGCCTCAGCCATCGGCGTCGCCTGGGGGTATGCGTCCGTTCCCGAGCTGATCGAGGCGGGTGCGGACTACATTGCCCGCACTCCGCATGATATTCTGGACTGGATGGAGACATATCATGCCTGACATTCACGACGATCTGACTGAGGCGCTCAGCGACCCTGATCCTGTACGCCGCGCGCAGATACAGATGCACAAGCCGCTGCCGAAGCGTTTTTATACGACTGTGAGCATTGGCGTGGCCGACGACGGCGGCCACACCATCCTTCTCGACGGCAGAGCCGTCCGCACGCCGGCAAAGCAGCATCTGACTGTGCCGACCCCGCGCGGTCGCCGAACTGCTCGCTGTGGAATGGGATGCGCAGAAAAACAATATCGACCCGGCAACGATGCCCGTCACCCGGCTAGCCAATACCGCTATCGATGGCGTCTCCAAGGATATCCGCGCCGTCTTCGACGACATCCTCAACTTTGCCGGAACTGATCTTCTCTGTTACCGCGCTGGCGATCCTGAAGGTCTGGCGACCCGGCAGTCGGAACGCTGGGATCCGGTCCTCACCTGGGCGGCGGAGAAACTGGGGGCACGGTTTATTCTCGCCGAAGGTGTCGTGCATCAAGTTCAGCCGCGCGCCTGCCATCAACGGCGTTGCCGAAGCGCTTCGCGCCTATGCTACGCCTCTTGGCCTTGCCTGCCTGCACACGATCACCACGCTCACCGGCTCCGCCCTCATCGCCATCGCCTTTGCCGAAAAGCAGCTGACCGCGGACGAGGCCTGGGCGCTCGCCCATCTCGATGAGGACTGGCAGATCGAGCATTGGGGCACCGACGACGAAGCCTTCCAGCGCCGCGAAAACCGCTGGCAGGAAATGCAGGCCGCAACCGCGACGCTCGACGCCCTGCGCTGATTTCTCAGGCACTAAACAATCGATACGAAAACACCCCCCGCGCAGCGTTCTGCACGAGGGTGTTTTTCATTCAACGCCCGGATTTTCAGGCGGTAAGCTTCAACCCGGCGATGCCGGCAACAATCAGCACGATACAGCCGATACGAACGGCGGTTGAAGGTTCGGCAAACAGAACAATGCCGAGAATGACCGTGCCGACGGTGCCGATGCCGGTCCAGACCGCATAGGCGGTGCCGAGCGGCAACGTATGCATGGCGACGCCGAGCAGAACGACGCTCGCCACCATGGAGGCGCCGGTCAGAACTGTCGGCATAAGCTTGGTGAAGCCTTCGGTATATTTCAGGCCGATCGCCCAACCGATTTCGAGAATTCCTGCGAGGAAAAGGATAATCCAGGCCACGATTTACTCCGTCTAAAGGAGCGAGGCCGTCCTCGCGGATGTTCGGGTGTCAGATGATGGTCACTGATCCCGTGCAGCCGTCTGCATATGCACTCTATGCCATCCCGATTTGGCGGTGACAAGAGCTTGCCATGCATGGCAGCTATTCGCAACTCGACCGCAGGGCGGCTCAAAGTCGATCTCCGTCAATTTGAGAACAGATGCGGTTTGCGCTTGTGCGCATGATTTCGAACGGGGAAGATGAAGGCAAAACAGGGAGAATTCCGAATGTTTGACCATGTGTCGATTGGCGTAAAAGACCTCGATAGATCGCTTCGTTTCTATGACGCGATTCTAACGCCGCTCGGTTACGAGCGGCTTTCGAAAACAGACACAGCGATTGGTTACGGATTGGACCGGATCAGCCTGTGGATCGCGCAAGTCGAGAACCCGGTGCCCGCCGACCGGAGTTCCGGCCTGCATTTCTGCTTCGTTGCACCCGACGCCACAGCGGTCGATGCCTTCCACGCAGCCGGCATTTCAAACGGCGGAGAAGACAATGGGCTGCCGGGACTGCGGCCGGAATACAGCCAGTTTTATTATGCGGGCTTTATCGTCGATCCCGATGGCTATCGCCTCGAGGCGTTTTTCAAGCTGCCAGAGTGATCAAGCAATTGCTGGGCTGGTAACAACCGGTCCCGTCTATTCCTTTGCTGCGCGCTCCCGCTTCAAGCGCTGCCAGAACTCCAGGCGTTTCAGCGTCTCCCGTTCAAAGCCGCGCTCCTGGGGCTTGTAAAACCGTGTATCCTTGCTGCGCAGCTCTTCCGGGAAGAAATTCTGCCCGGAAAAAGCATCCGGGTAATCGTGGTCGTATTTGTAGCCCGCGTGATAACCGAGGTCTTTCATCAGCTTGGTCGGCGCATTAAGGATGCTTTTCGGCGGCGGGATGGAGCCGGTCTGGCGGGCCATCTCCAGCGCTGCGTCGAACGAGCGGTAACTGGCATTGGATTTTGGCGCGGTCGCCACGTAGACGATCGCCTGGGCGATAAACAGCCTGCCCTCCGGCCAGCCGATCCGCTCGAACGCGGTCCAAGCGGCAATCACCTGCGGCATCGCATTGGGATCGGCCATGCCAACATCTTCGCTGGCCGCGCAGGCGAGACGGCGAAATAGCGTCGTCGGGTCTTCTCCCGCATCCACCATTCTTGCCCCCCAATAGAGGGCCGCATCAACATCGCTGCCTCGCAGGCTTTTGTGAAAGCAGCTCAGCAGATTGTAGTGGCCGTCCTGCGCCTTGTCGTAGACCGGCATCCGCTTCTGCAGGGCTTTTGACAGACGGCCGATATCGAGATCGTCGGCCTCGCCAAGTGACAGGACATCGTCGGCCAAGCCCACCAGATAGCGCCCGTCGCCATCGGCCATGTTGATCAGGGCGGCGCGGGCGTCTTCGGTCAGCGGCAAGCGCTTTCCGACAAAATTCTCCACCCGCGCCAAGAGCAGTTCGGACGAGGCGGCATCGAAGGGATTGAGTGTGAAAACCTTCAGTCGCGACAACAATGCCGCTACCAGGCTGAAGCTCGGATTTTCCGTCGTCGCTCCGATCAGGATGACAGAACCGTTTTCGACATGCGGCAGAAGTGCGTCCTGAGTGCTGCGATTAAAACGGTGCAACTCATCGACGAAGAGTATGGTCTGCCGGCCGATGGTCCGGTTGCTTTTTGCGGTGTCGAAGACTTTGCGCAGATCGGCTATGCCGGACATCACGGCGGAAAGCTGCACGAATTCCATTTTCGCCGAGGTCGCCACAAGGCGCGCGATCGTGGTTTTGCCGACGCCCGGCGGCCCCCAAAGGATGAACGACCCGACCGTGCCACCGGATAGCATCCGCGCAATCGGCCCATTCTCACCCAGAAGGTGATCTTGGCCGATGACTTCGTCCAGCGTTTCGGGACGAAGTGCGTCCGCGAGCGGCCTGTGCGTGGCCTCATCGAACAGCGTCACACTCAACTCCTCCATTTGGAACGGCCGATCGCATGACGGCTGGGGCCACGCAGTCGCGGCCCTCGGCGATATCCTTCGGTTCACCTGTGACCGGCAGAGCGATCATCGGAAAAACTGGCGGATACGCTGGCCATCGCGCTCGATCTCGACGCGCCACAGCGACGGATCATCCTTGGCGATGGTCTCAAGCGTCGTCGACTTGTCGATCGGCGTGCCGTTGACGGCGATGATGATATCTTTCGGCCGGAAACCGACCCGTGCTGCCGGTGATCCACGATTGATCTGCGTGATCACAACGCCCTGCGAGGATGCCGGCATCCGCAGTTCATCGGCCAGCCGAGGCGACAGATTGCCGACTACGGCACCCGAGAAGGGATTGCGTCCCTCGATCAGCCGCTCGTCGCGTGGCGATGTTTCCGGCGCTTCCTGCAAGCGCAAGCTCGATATCGTGGGTCTTACCGTTTTCACTGACTGTAACCTTGGCGACATGGCCGATCCCCACGGTGGTCAGGCGATAACCCAGCGCATCCGGATGTTCGACCGGAATGCCGTTGACGGCGACGATCACCTGCCCCGGCTTGATACCCGCCTTCTCCGCCGGTCCGCCTTCGATGACGGAACTCACCAGCGCACCACGCGCCCCGGTCGAGCCCGAGCGCGTCAGCCACTTCCGAGGTGACCGGCTCGAAGCTTGCGCCGATGAACGGCCGGGTAAAGCTGCCATTGCCACCTTCTGCCGAAGCAACGAAGACCTTGACGAGATTGGCAGGAATGGCAAAACCGACACCGTTGGAGCCGCCGCCGCGCGAAAAGATCGCGGTATTGATGCCAATCAGCTGGCCGTTCATGTCGATCAGGCCGCCGCCGGAATTGCCGGGATTGATCGCCGCATCGGTCTGGATGAAGAAACCGAAATCGCCAGAAATCACCTGATTGCGGGCGAGCGCCGAAACGATGCCGCTGGTGACGGTCTGGCCAACCCCAAAGGGATTGCCGATCGCCAGCACAAGATCGCCGACCTCGACAGCATCGGAATCACCAAGCGGCACGGTTTCGAACGGACCGTCGGACTTGATCTTCAGCACGGCGAGATCCAGACGCTCGTCCTTGAGCATAACTGTGGTTTCGAACTCGCGGCCGTCGGCCAATGCGATCTTGATGTTATCGGCATCGGTGATGACATGATAATTGGTGACCACGATGCCATTCCTGCCGACGATGACGCCGGAGCCGAGCGACGACTGCTTTTCCGACCGGTTCGGCATGCGCTGACCGAAGAACTGCTCGAAGAACGGATCGTCGGCGAAAGGCGAGCGGTCCTGAACGGTCTTTTCGGCGTAGACGTTGACGACGGCATTGGCCGTCTGCTTGACCAGTGGGGCGAAAGACAGCTGCATCTCCGTCTTGCTTTGCGGAAGCACCTTCGGCGTCTCCGCCTGCGCCACCACAGCGCTGGTGTGGATATTTTCCACACCGTCGGATGGTTGGCCACCGGCAAAGCCGAAATACGCGACGCCAGCGACAAGCGCGAGTCCGGCTAAAGTGGACAGGAAAAGGGTAGCGGGGAACGGATCATGCGGGGCATCCTGCCGAAATGGTCATGGGGTAAGACAGATAGGATGTCAGCCTTAAAAAGCAAAGACCGCAGCCCCCTGAAACTCGGCACAATGCGCAATCGTTGCGCTGTCCAGCCGCAAAAAAGGGAATGCCTTTAAGATGTATATAACTTGCTAAATTCAATCCGGGAAAAGCCTGTTACAATGATGGGTGAATCTTGCAACGAGCTCGATGTTCCGCTCCATGAGGCTAAGAGATAAATCTATGTGTTCCTGCATGTAAGCTTCCGCGTCGGCTTTTGTTCGATTCCTCTTTTTGAATTCCGCCTCCGCTTTCAAAGCAAGCTTCTCGAATTTGGCTTTATACAAGCGAAACTGACTCTCCTCGCCGCTTTCTTCGTAAAATCTACTCGCAATCGCAAACATCGCCCCACACTGGAACGGATGATCATTAATCCTGATATTTCCCGCTGCCTGTTCTTGCCCAAAAACCGGATATGCGGTGACGAAAACCAAAAACGACGCGAGAGAACGACGCAAGGTCACTTCCTTTCGAAGACAACCTTTCGGTCCTAGCATCGCAACCAGAAGAAAGTCCATCTAAACGCAAAACAGCCGGGCTTTTGGCCCGGCTGTCTCTATCTTCCGATCAAACGGAAAACTTAAGCGGCGTCTGCAGCTTCTGCTTCGGCAGCAACGCGAGCGATGTCCTTGGCGCCCTTGGCCGAGGTGTCACGGTCGACGAATTCAATAACGGCCAGAGCCGCATTGTCGCCGTGACGGAAGCCAGCCTTCATGATGCGCAGATAGCCGCCGTTGCAGGTTGCGTAACGTGTTGCGATGGCATCGAACAGCTTGCCGACGACAGCAACGTCACTGGATCTGCGAGATGGCCTGACGACGAGCATGAAGGTCACCCTTCTTGCCGAGCGTGACGAGCTTCTCGACGATCGGACGGATTTCCTTTGCCTTCGGCAGGGTCGTGACGATCTGCTCATGTTCGATGAGCGAAGCAGCCATATTGGCAAACATTGCCTTACGGTGGCTTGCAGTTCTATTCAGCTTGCGGCCGGCTACACCATGGCGCATTGCTATTCTCCTTTAAATGCAGGTTCCCTCTTCAGTATGGGCCTGCCGTTTCCTGGCACATGCAGACTTTTGCCTGCTGTTTGACGGGGAAAGGCAGTCAAAACCTGCCTTTTTATTGTTAATACTGGTCTTCGTAACGCTTGGCGAGATCTTTCGATGTTCTCGGGCGGCCATGCAGGCACTTCCATGCCGAGATGCAGGCCCATGGAAGCGAGAACTTCCTTGATTTCGTTCAGCGACTTGCGGCCAAAGTTCGGAGTACGAAGCATTTCGGCTTCGGTCTTCTGAATGAGGTCGCCGATATAGACGATGTTGTCGTTCTTCAGGCAGTTGGCCGAACGGACGGACAGTTCCAGTTCGTCGACCTTCTTGAGCAGTGCCGGGTTGAACGCCAGTCTCGGTAACGGCTTCTTCTTCGGCTTCCTTCTGCGGTTCGTCGAAGTTGACGAAGACGCCGAGCTGGTCCTGAAGGATGCGGGCCGCGAAAGCGACTGCATCTTCACCGGTGACGGAACCATCGGTCTCGATCTGCATCGACAGCTTGTCGTAGTCGAGAACCTGACCTTCGCGGGTGTTTTCCACCTTGTAGGACACTTTCTTGACCGGCGAATACAGGCTGTCGACCGGGATGAGGCCGATCGGTGCGTCTTCCGAACGGTTGCGGTCTGCAGGCACGTAGCCCTTGCCGTTGTTGACGGTGAACTCCATACGGATCTCGGCGCCCTCGTCGAGGGTGCAGATCACATGGTTCGGGTTGAGGATTTCGATATCGCCAACCGTCTGGATGTCACCGGCGGTTACAACGCCCGGACCCTGCTTGCGCACGACCATGCGCTTTGCGTCGTCGCCATCCATCTTGATGGCGATTTCCTTGATGTTGAGCACGATGTCCGTCACGTCTTCCCGGACGCCCGGGATCGAGGAGAACTCGTGCAGGACGCCGTCGATCTGCACTGCGGTCACAGCAGCGCCACGAAGCGACGACAGAAGAACGCGGCGAAGCGCGTTGCCGAGGGTAAGGCCAAAGCCACGCTCGAGCGGCTCGGCAACAAGGCTAACCTTGGTGCGGCCGGTCGAGGAGAACTCAACCTTGTTCGGCTTGATCAGTTCCTGCCAGTTTTTCTGAATCATATGTTTTGCCTTCCGTTCGTTGTCACCATCCAATCGTGACAACCGAGCCTTGAAGCGCCGGGAGAGGTTGCCCCCTCACCGGCTGGATGAATGCGTAAACTTAAACGCGGCGCTTCTTGCGCGGGCGGCAACCATTGTGCGGGATCGGCGTGACGTCACGGATCGAAGTGATCATGAAGCCAGCAGCCTGAAGCGCACGCAGAGCTGATTCACGGCCGGAACCCGGGCCGCAAACTTCGACTTCGAGTGTCTTCATGCCGTGTTCCTGGGCCTTCTTGGCCGCGTCTTCAGCAGCCATCTGGGCTGCGAACGGGGTCGACTTACGCGAGCCCTTGAAGCCCTTCGAACCAGCCGAAGACCAGGCAATCGCGTTGCCCTGTGCGTCGGTGATGGTGATCATCGTGTTGTTGAACGACGAGTTGACGTGCGCAACGCCCGTAGAAATGTTTTTCCGCTCGCGACGGCGAACGTGTGGCTTCCTTGGCCATGGTATACCTTTCGTTGATCTCTGCACCGCCGTAGTACCAGCGGCTCCACCGGGCGGAGGATAACCCCTGCCCTGAATTTTCAAGTCATGCGCGAACGGAAAAGCCCGATCTGCGCGGCGATATCGTCACTGCCGTAGTTCCAGCAGCTCCACCGGAGGGACGCGAGGCGCGCCCTTCCGAAACCACAAAGAGGCCGGCGCCGAGCGCCAGCCTCTGCATTTCCTGTTTCCTGGGGAAATTACTTCTTCTTACCAGCAATCGCCTTTGCCGGACCCTTGCGGGTACGAGCATTGGTGTGCGTGCGCTGACCGCGAACAGGCAGCGAACGACGATGACGCAGACCGCGGTAGCAGCCCGGATCCATCAGACGCTTGATGTTCATCGAGGTCTCATGACGCAGGTCGCCTTCAACCTGATAATCGCGGTCGATAGTTTCGCGGATCTGAAGAACTTCAGCATCCGTCAATTGGTGCACACGACGTTCAGCCGGGATACCGACCTTTTCGACGATTTCCTGTGCGAACTTCGCTCCGATCCCGTGAATGTAACGAAGCGCGATTACTACGCGCTTGCTCGTCGGGATGTTGACGCCAGCGATACGTGCCACGCCTGTTCTCCTTGCTTCCAGTTGCCATCCGGCAATAGGTGCTTCGTTATGCAGCCCTTTGAGAGGCCGACTGTGAAAGTTCTGTTCGGAACACGTCAAAAGAATCGCGCCGGACTTCGTCTTTGAAATCCGCGCCGATCCCTAGCATGCTGCGAGTTAGCGCGGTCTTTGAAGGAATCGACCGCAAAAGTCAACTCCCCGGCAGTCCTTTTTCGAGAACTGCCTTTTAGGCGTCGGCAGAAGCCGATGCCAGAATTGCGTTGATCTGGGAGGTGACGGTCTCAACCGGCGCCATTCCATCAACTGTCTTCAACTCGCCTGTTACAGCATAGTGCTGCGACAGAGGCGCCGTCTTCTCGCGATACTCGACAAGACGCTTCTTGAATGCTTCCGGATTATCGTCGGAACGAACCTTACCGCCAGCGGCAATGGTTTCTGCTACGCGATTCTCAATGCGCCGTACAAGCGCATCTTCATCCACTTTCAATTCGATAACCGAATCGAGCTGCAACCCCTTGCTCGCAAGCATTTTGCCCAGGGCAACCGCCTGCGGGACGGTGCGCGGATAGCCATCGAGGATGAAACCATTCGCACAGTCGGCCGAATCGATCCGGTCAGAGACGATCTCGTTGACAATCTCGTCGGAGACGAGCTGGCCGGCATCCATGACGGCCTTGGCGCGTTTGCCAACATCCGTCTCAGCCTGGACGGCCGCCCGCAGCATATCGCCTGTGGAAAGCTGCGGAATACCGTATTTTTCCGTCAGGAGCTTCGCCTGTGTTCCCTTGCCTGCTCCCGGCGGTCCCAAGAATATTAGTCTCATCGGCCCCTCTTTCCTCCACGCAGCTTCGATTTCTTGATCAGCCCCTCATACTGCTGGGCAATCAGGTGACCCTGCACCTGTGCTACAGTATCAAGGGTGACGCTGACAACAATCAAAAGCGACGTACCACCAAGGTAGAACGGCACGCCGGTCTGCGCGATCATGACTTCGGGCAGAATGCAGACGAACATCAGGTAGATCGCGCCGAGCACGGTGATGCGTGTCAACACGTGGTCGATGTATTCGGCGGTGCGCTGCCCGGGCAGGAATACCGAGGATAAAGCCGCCGTGCTTCTTCAGATTGTCGGCCGTGTCCTTCGGGTTGAAAACGATGGCCGTGTAGAAGAAGGCGAAGAACGCGATCATGCCGCCGTAAAGCACCATGTAGAGCGGCTGACCGTGGCCAAGCGCTGCAACGACCGTCGTTGCCCAGGACGGCAGTGCTGCGCTGTTGGCAAAGCCTGCGAGCGTTGCAGGCAGCAGCAGCAGCGATGATGCGAAGATTGCGGGAATGACGCCGGCGGTGTTGAGCTTCAGCGGCAGATGCGAGGTGTCGCCCTGGAACATCTTGTTGCCGACCTGTCGCTTAGGATACTGGATCAGAAGCCGGCGCTGGGCACGTTCAACGAAGACGATCAGCGCGATGACGCCGACGACCATGACGATGATAGCAAGAATCAGCGGCGTCGACAGAGCGCCGGTGCGGCCAAGTTCGAGCGTGCCGGCCAGAGCCGTCGGCAGATGCGCGACGATACCGGCAAAGATGATCAGCGAGATACCGTTGCCGATGCCGCGCGAGGTGATCTGCTCGCCGAGCCACATCAGGAACATCGTGCCGCCGAGCAGCGAAATGACGGTCGAGATCCGGAAGAACCAGCCCGCATCGACGACGAGGCCGTTGCCGCTCTCAAGCCCGACTGCGATGCCATAGGCCTGCAGCGTGCCGAGCAGCACCGTGCCGTAGCGGGTGTACTGGTTGATGACCTTGCGGCCCTGCTCGCCTTCCTTCTTCAGCTGTTCAAGCGACGGAACGACGGAGGTCATCAGCTGAACGATGATGGAGGCGGAAATGTAAGGCATGATGCCGAGGGCGAAGATCGCCATGCGCTCGACGGCGCCGCCCGAAAACATGTTGAAAAGGCCGAGGATACCCCCGCTCTGCCCGGCAAACGCCTGCGCAAAAGCTTCCGGGTTCAGGCCTGGCAGCGGAATATAGGTGCCAAGGCGATACACCAGAAGCGCGCCAAGGGTGAACCACAGGCGGCGTTTCAGATCTTCGGCTTTTGCGAAAGTCGCAAAATTCAGGTTGGAGGCGAGCTGTTCCGCTGCAGAAGCCATGCAATTCTCCGCGTAGCCAGTTCGGAACCCGCGGGGAAAACCCGGTCAGATCCGGAAAAAGCTATCTTCTTTTTATGAAAACCGGCTTGGAAACGACTGCATCTGCAATCACGCGCCTCACCGTGGTTCCCGATCAATATTCTGCGCCGGACGGATCCGGCCGCGCATCTGTGAGGCTCTCATATGGGAGCAAAACCGCCCGGTGTGAAGCACCCCGGGCGGTTCATCAGCAACTAATTATTCAGCAGCGCCCGAAAGCAGCTTGATCGGACCGCCAGCCTTTTCGATCTTTTCGATCGCAGGCTTGGAAGCGCCGGCAACTTCGATCGTTACCTTTGCCTTCAGTTCGCCATCGGCCAGAACGCGTACGCCGTCCTTGGCGCGGCGGATAACGCCGGCAGCCGTCAGGGCAGCAGCATCGATGGCCTTGGAAGCATCAAGCTTCTTGGCGTCGATTGCGGTCTGGATACGGCCGAGCGACACGACAACAAAGTCCGAACGGAAGATGTTGTTGAAGCCCTTCGGCAGACGGCGGTAGATTGGCATCTGGCCGCCTTCGAAGCCGTTGATGGCGACGCCGGAACGGGCCTTCTGACCCTTGACACCGCGGCCGGCAGTCTTGCCGGATCCGGGAGCCGATACCACGGCCGAGACGCTTGCGGTTCTTGGTCGAACCTTCGTTGTCTTTGATTTCATTCAGTTTCATGATGGTATCCCCCTCACTTCTCGTCGACGACGCGAACGAGGTGCTGGACGGCCCGGATCATGCCGCGAACGGAAGGTGTATCTTCCAGAACGCTGACCCGGTGCATCTTGTTGAGACCGAGACCGATCAGCGTTGTGCGCTGTACGGCTGGGCGGCGAATGGGGCTGCCGATCTGTTCGACCGCAACCGTCTTCTTTGCAACTTCTTTCTTAGCCATTGTTCAGGCTCCCTTATTCTTCGGAAGCAACGCCGGCGGATACGCGGCGGCTCTGCAGAGTGGCATACTTCATGCCGCGCTGAGCTGCGATATCCTTCGGGTGCATCTGGCTCTTCAGGGCGTCGAACGTGGCGCAAATCATGTTGTACGGGTTCGAAGAACCAGTCGACTTTCGCAACAACGTCGTGCATGCCGAGCGTTTCGAAAACGGCGCGCATCGGGCCACCGGCGATGATACCGGTACCGGCCTTGGCGGCACGCAGCAGAACCTTGCCTGCGCCGTGACGGCCATGAACGTCGTGATGAAGTGTGCGGCCCGAGCGCAGCGGGAACGAAGATCAGTTCGCGCTTGGCAGCTTCGGTGGCCTTGCGGATGGCTTCCGGCACTTCACGTGCCTTGCCATGACCGAAGCCAACGCGGCCCTTCTGGTCACCAACGACGACGAGAGCAGCAAAGCCGAAACGACGGCCGCCCTTGACGACTTTTGCGACGCGGTTGATTGCTACGAGCTTGTCAACGAATTCGCTGTCGCGCTCCTCATGTTCTGGCGATCGTCGCGAGAACCTCTTTTTCTTGTGCCATTGTCCTTTTCCTTTTTCTTTTCCGGGTGCAATCGGCAGATTGACAAAAAGTCGCCCCGCCCCTTCGAGGGAGCGGAAGCGACGCGCTTTATAAAAAGCGGTTCGATGATCCGCCCAGGCAAGCCCGGGCGGATATCATCTTAGAAGTTCAGGCCACCCTCGCGGGCTGCCTCGGCGAGCGCCTTGACGCGGCCGTGATAGATGAAGGCGCCACGGTCAAAGACAACGTCCTTGACACCAGCCTTCGAGGCGCGCTCTGCGAGGAGCTTGCCAACGGCAGCAGCTGCTGCCGTGTCAGCACCCGTCTTAAGCGACGGACGCGGATCCGTGTCGAGTGTCGAGGCAGACGCAACGGTCTTGCCAGCAACATCATCGATAACCTGTGCGTAGATGTTCTTCGACGAGCGATGAACGGACAGGCGCAGACGGCCATTGGCCACTGCCTTGACTTGACGGCGCACGCGGCTGGCGCGGCGCACAAGTGTATCTTTCCTTGTAGCCATTTCGCGTGATCCTTACTTCTTCTTGCCTTCTTTGCGGACAATCCGCTCGCCAGCATACTTGACGCCCTTGCCCTTGTAGGGCTCAGGGCCACGGTATTCGCGGATTTCTGCCGCGACCTGGCCGACCTGCTGCTTGTTGATGCCGGTGACAACGATTTCCGTCGGCTTCGGCACAGCAATCGAGATGCCTTCAGGAGTCTGATAGACCACGTCGTGGCTGAAACCGAGTGCCAGCTGCAGGTTCTTGCCCTGAAGCGACGCGCGGTAACCGACGCCGTTGATTTCGAGCTTGCGCTCGTAACCGTCCTTGACGCCCTTGAAGATGTTTTCGATCATCGTGCGGGACATGCCCCACTTGGAACGAGCATCTTTGGACTGGTCAACCGGGGTCACCGACACCGCGTTGTTGTCTTCCAGCTTTACGACGACTTCGTCGTTAGCAACGAAGAAGAGTTCACCTTTCGGGCCCTTTGCAGTCACCGTCTGGCCACTTACCGTGGCCGTGACACCTGCAGGAACCGGAACGGGCTTTTACCGATACGAGACATATTTCAAACCTGTCTGTCCGTTATGGAGATCACTGCTACCGTATTAGAATACGGAGCAGAGAACCTCGCCACCAACGTTCTGTTCGCGTGCCTGATGATCGGCCATCACACCCTTCGGAGTCGAAAGGATAGTGATACCGAGACCGTTCGCGACCTGCGGAATGGACTTGACCGAGACATAAACTCGGCGGCCCGGCTTCGATACGCGGCCGATCTCACGGATCACCGACGCACCTTCGTAGTATTTCAGTTCGATATTGATCTCGGCCTTGCCGTTACCAAATTCGGTTTCCGAATAACCGCGGATGTAACCTTCAGCCTGAAGGACATCCAGAACGTGCGCGCAGCTTGGAAGCCGGCGTGGAAACGCTCGACTTGCGGCGGGCAGCACCGTTGCGGATACGTGTGAGCATATCGCCCAGCGGATCAGTCATTGCCATGTACCCGTCTCCTTACCAGCTCGACTTAACAATGCCCGGCACCTTGCCGAAATTGCCAAGTTCACGAAGCGCACATACGCGACATCTTGAGTTTGCGATAATATGCGCGCGGACGACCCGTTACTTCGCAACGGTTGCGAACGCGGGTCTTGGAGCCGTCACGCGGGAGGCTGGCCAGCTTCAGAGTAGCCTTGAAACGCTCTTCGATCGGAAGAGCCTGGTTCATGATGGTTGCCTTCAGGGCTGCGCGCTTGGACGCATCCTGGGCAACCGACTTACGGCGGCGATTGTTCTTTTCAATTGCGCTCGTCTTCGCCATTCAACTTAATCCTTCTGCTTGTCGTTACGGCTTACTGGCGAAACGGGAAGTTGAACTCTGTGAGCAGAGCGCGAGCTTCGTCGTCGTTCGTTGCCGTCGTGCAAACGATGATGTCCATGCCCCACATCTGATCAACCTTGTCGTAGTTGATCTCCGGGAACACAATGTGTTCCTTGACACCCATGGCGAAGTTGCCACGGCCGTCAAAGCTCTTCGGATTCAGGCCGCGGAAATCTCAGAACGCGGAAGCGCGATGTTGATCAGGCGGTCCAGGAATTCGTACATGCGGACGCCGCGCAGGGTAACCTTTGCGCCGATCGGCATGCCTTCGCGCAGCTTGAAGCCGGCGATGGAGGTGCGGGCCTTGGTGATGACCGGCTTCTGGCCGGCAATCGCTGCGAGGTCTGCTGCAGCAACCGTCGGCTTCTTGGAATCAGCCGTCGATTCACCAACACCCATGTTGATAACGATCTTGTCGAGGCGCGGGATCTGCATGACGTTTGCGTAGGAGAACTTCTCCTGCATCGCCTTGCTGATACGCTCAACATATTCCGTCTTCAGACGGGGCTCATACTTCTTGGTGTCAGCCATCGATCGACACTCCCGAACGCTTTGCAACGCGAACCTTCTTGTCGCCGTCGATCTTGAAACCGACGCGGGTCGGCTTGCCGTCCTTGGGGTCGGCGATCGCGATGTTCGACAGGTGAATCGACGCTTCTTTGTTGATGATGCCGGCTTCCTGGCTCTGGGTCTGGCGCTGGTGACGCTTCACCATGTTGACGCCACGCACAACAGCCCGGTCTTCCTTAGGCATGACCTGGAGAACTTCCCCAGAACGACCCTTGTCCTTGCCGGTCAATACGACGACCTTGTCGCCCTTACGAATCTTTTGCATCTCAATCGCTCCTTACAGTACTTCTGGAGCCAGCGAGATGATCTTCATGTGGTTCTTGGCGCGAAGTTCTGCGGGAACCGGTCCGAAGATACGGGTGCCGATCGGCTCTTTCTTGTTGTCGATAAGAACAGCTGCGTTGTTATCGAACCGGATGACGCTGCCGTCCGGACGACGGATGTCCTTGGCTGTGCGAACCACAACCGCCTTCATCACATCACCCTTCTTGACGCGGCCGCGCGGAATAGCTTCCTTGATCGAAACGACGATAATGTCGCCGACCGAAGCGTACTTGCGCTTGGAACCGCCCAGCACCTTGATGCACATGACACGACGTGCGCCGGAATTATCCGCCACGTCGAGGTTTGTTTGCATCTGAATCATGTCAGGTCGCCTTCTTGTTGTGACCGGACCGGTTGGGCCAACCTCATCAGATTGAGGGCCCCCTGTTCCAGCTTCTAAATTTCTGTTCTCGCGCGGGATCGATCGTTGCCAGGGTGGTTTCCTAAACAGGACCTTCCGTGCGCTCAAAGCAAAAGAACGCTCGTAGTCGAGCGTCCTTGCGCTGCTTCATACAGATTTTCGCAGCCAACGCAAGGGCTGGATGCGAAAGTCTTAAGAATTAGGCCTGAACGGAGACAACCGTCCAGGTCTTGTCCTTGGAAATCGGCGCGCATTCCTCGATGGAAACCTGATCGCCGACCTTGTACTGGTTGTTCTCGTCATGCGCCTTGTACTTCTTGGACCGGCGTACGGTCTTCTGGAAGATCGGGTGCGCGAAACGACGCTCGACACGGACCACGACGGTCTTATCGTTCTTGTCGCTGACGACTGTGCCCTGCAGAATGCGTTTTGGCATATTCTTAATCCTTAAGCCTTGGCTTCTGCCGCCTTCTGGCGGGCAATGGTTTTGACGCGCAATATCCTTACGGACTTCATTGATGCGCGACGACTTTTCGAGCTGGCCTGTGGCCTTCTGGAAGCGCAGATTGAACTGCTCCTTCTTCAGCTTGGCAAGCTCTTCGTTGAGCTGATCGGCGCTGAGCGCGCGGACGGTTTCGGCTTTCATTGGGCTTTACTCCTTACTCTGCAATGCGCTGTACGAAGCGCGTCTTGACAGAGAGTTTCGCAGCACCAAGGCGAAGCGCCTCACGGGCGAGTTCTTCGCTGACGCCGTCGATTTCAAACATCATTCGGCCGGGCTTGACCTTGCAAGCCCAATATTCGACCGAACCCTTACCTTTACCCATGCGGACTTCGGTCGGCTTTGCCGTGACCGGTACGTCTGGGAATACTCGGATCCATACGCGGCCGGCACGTTTCATGTGACGGGTGATCGCGCGGCGGGCCGCTTCGATCTCGCGTGCGTTTACGCGGTTCGGCTCCTGAGACTTCAGGCCGAATTCACCGAAAGCAAGGTCGGAACCGCCCTTGGCAACGCCCTTGATGCGTCCCTTGAACTGCTTGCGGTACTTAGTGCGCTTTGGCTGCAACATTTTTTTAATTCTCCGATATTAGCTGCCAGGAACGACTGTTACGCGTTTTGCAGACGACGGTTGTTGCTGCTGGGGCCCTGGGCATCTGCCTCGGACGAACGACGCTCGGAAGCCATCGGATCGTGTTCGAGGATTTCGCCCTTAAAGATCCAGACCTTGATGCCGCAGATACCGAAAGCGGTCTTGGCTTCAGCCACACCGTAGTCGATGTCGGCGCGAAGCGTGTGCAACGGCACGCGGCCTTCACGGTACCATTCGGTACGAGCGATTTCAGCACCGCCGAGACGGCCACCGCAGGTGATCTTGATGCCTTCGGCACCAAGACGCATTGCGGACTGAACAGCGCGCTTCATCGCACGGCGGAAAGCCACGCGGCGTTCGAGCTGCTGAGCGATCGACTGGGCGACGAGCGTCGAGTCGACTTCCGGCTTGCGCACTTCAACGATGTTGAGGTGCGTTTCCGACTTGGTCATCTCGCCGATCTTCTTGCGCAGCTTTTCGATGTCTGCGCCCTTCTTGCCGATGATCAGGCCCGGGCGAGCCGAGTGGATCGTGACGCGGCACTTCTTGTGCGGACGCTCGATGACCACCTTAGCGATACCGGCCTGCTTCAGCTCTTCCATGACGTAGGCACGGATCTTCAGGTCTTCATGAAGAAGCTGACCGTATTCTGCGTTGTCCGCGAACCAGCGGCTATCCCAGGTACGGTTGATGCCGAGGCGGAAGCCGACTGGATTGATCTTCTGACCCATTATGCGGCCTCCCCTTTAGCTTCGACTTCGCGAACAACGATCGTCAGATGCGCGAAAGGCTTTTCGATACGCGATGCACGGCCACGGCCACGAGCGTGGAAACGCTTCATGACGATGGACTTGCCAACGTAAGCTTCGGCAACGATCAGGCTGTCGACGTCGAGATCGTGGTTGTTCTCTGCGTTTGCGATCGCAGATTCCAGCGTCTTCTTGACAGTGTCCGAGATCCGCTTGCGCGAGAACTCGGAGTTCGGCCAGAGCCCGGTCGACCTTCTTGCCGCGGATCATCGCAGCTACCAGGTTGAGCTTCTGGGGGCTGACGCGGATCGTGCGCGCGATTGCCTGCGCCTCGTTATCCTTCAGCCGGCGTTCGGCTTTTGCCTTGCCCATAATTACTTCCTCTTTGCCTTCTTGTCCGCACCGTGACCGTAATAGGTCCGGGTCGGAGAGAATTCACCGAACTTGTGGCCGATCATGTCTTCGTTGACACTGACCGGAACATGCTTGCTGCCATTGTAGACGCCGAACGTGAGACCGACGAACTGCGGCAGGATGGTGGAGCGACGGCTCCACATCTTGATCACTTCGTTGCGGCCGCCTTCACGAACCTTCTCAGCCTTCTTGAGAAGATAGCCGTCAACAAACGGACCTTTCCATACTGAACGAGTCATTGGAGACTTCCTCTCTTACTTCTTACGCTGATGACGCGAGCGCATGATGAACTTGTCGGTCGACTTGTTCGAGCGCGTACGCTTGCCCTTGGTGGGCTTACCCCAAGGCGAAACCGGATGACGGCCACCCGAGGTGCGGCCTTCACCACCGCCGTGCGGATGGTCAACAGGGTTCATGACGACGCCGCGAACGTGCGGACGCTTGCCACGCCAAACCGAACGACCGGCCTTGCCGTCGTTGATGTTGCCGTGATCGGGGTTGGAAACTGCACCGACCGTTGCGAGGCAGGAGCCGTGCACCAGGCGCTGTTCGCCAGACGACAGGCGAAGGATCGCCATGCCCTGGTCGCGACCAACCAGCTGAACGTAGGCGCCAGCTGAGCGAGCGATCTGACCGCCCTTGCCCGGCTTCATCTCGACGTTGTGAACGATCGAACCAACCGGCATGTACTGAAGCGGCATGGTGTTGCCTGGCTTCACGTCAACCTGCTTTTCCGAAGCGATCACCTTGTCGCCGGCAGCGAGACGCTGCGGAGCGATGATGTAAGCCTGTTCGCCGTCCGCATAGTTGATCAGCGCGATGAACGCCGTGCGGTTCGGGTCGTATTCGAGGCGTGCAACCGTGCCTTCAACGTCGAACTTGCGACGCTTGAAGTCGATCAGACGGTAGGTCCGCTTGTGACCACCGCCCTGGTAACGCACGGTGATGCGGCCAGTGTTGTTACGTCCGCCCTTGGAAGACAGGCCTTCGGTCAGCGACTTGACCGGCTTGCCCTTGTGCAGGCCGGACCGGTCGACGATGACCAGCTGGCGCTGGCTCGGGGTGGTCGGATTGAAACTTTTCAATGCCATTGTTCTATTCCTCAGAGTCCGGTGGAGACGTCGATGGTCTGACCGTCAGCGAGCGTGACGATAGCCTTCTTGACGTCCTTCTGCCGGCCAGCGAAGCCGCGGAAGCGCCTTCAGCTTGCCCTTGCGGACCAGCGTGTTCACGGCCGTAACCTTGACGCCAAACAGCGCTTCGATTGCAGCCTTGATTTCAGGCTTCGACGCATCCTTGGCGACGTTGAAGATGATCTGGTTCTGTTCAGAAACCAGCGTCGACTTTTCGGTGATCGACGGAGCGAGGATCACATCATAGTGGCGGAGGTTAGTCATTTGAACCGCTCCTCAAGAGCTTCAACTGCAGCCTTGGACAGGACGAGCTTGCCGCGGCGCAGAATGTCATAAACGTTGATGCCCTGCACCGGCAGAACGTCCACGTTCGGGATGTTCTGAGCTGCGAGCTTGAAATTGCTGTCGAGTTCGGCGCCGCCGATGAACAACACGTTGGTCAGGCCGAGCGTTGCGAATGCGCCGGTCAGCACCTTCGTCTTGGCTTCAGCAGCAACCAGGTTGTCAACGATGATCAGCTCTTCGGCACGCAGCTTTGCGGACAGCGCATGGCGCAGGCCGAGAGCACGAACCTTCTTCGGCAGGTCATGGGCGTGGCTGCGAACAACCGGGCCGTGAGCCTTACCACCGCCGCGGAACTGCGGAGCGCGAGCCGAATGGTGACGAGCGCGGCCCGTACCCTTCTGCTTGAACATCTTGGCACCGGTGCGTGCGACTTCTGCACGACCCTTTGCCTTGTGCGTACCCTGCTGCTTCTTGGCAAGCTGCCAGCGAACGACGCGGGCAATGATATCTTCGCGCGGCTCAAGGCCGAAAATCGCGTCGGACAGGGAAACCTTACCGGCCTCTTTGCCCTCGAGTGTGGTGACGTTGAGATCCATGATCTGGCCCCCTTACTTGGCTCGCGCACAGCGGCAGGACGCGGAGCGTCAGCCGGAGTGCCGGACTTGATGGCGTCGCGAACGACGATCCATGCGCCCTTGGAGCCGGGTACGGCGCCCTTGACGAGGATCAGACCGCGGTCTTCATCGGTGGAGACCACTTCCAGGTTCTGGGTGGTGATGCGTGTCTGACCCATGTGGCCAGCCATGCGCTTACCCTTCCAGACGCGGCCCGGATCCTGGTTGGAACCAGTCGAACCATGCGAACGGTGCGATACGGACACGCCGTGCGTTGCGCGCAGACCGCCGAAGTTATGGCGCTTCATAGCACCAGCAAAACCCTTACCGGCAGATGTACCGGTAACGTCGACCAGCTGGCCGGCGACGAAATGGTTTGCTGTGAGCTCTGCGCCGACATCGATCAGATTGTCCGACGAAACGCGGAACTCAACGACCTTGGCCTTCGGCTCTACGTTGGCGGCAGCGAACTGACCACGCAACGGCTTGCTCGTGTTCTTGACTTTAGCCTGGCCCGCACCGAGCTGAACTGCGGTGTAGCCATTCTTGTCTTCTGTGCGGTGGGCAACTACCTGGCAGTTTTCCATCCGCAATACTGTAACTGGGATGTGCTCACCAGCGTCGTTATAGACGCGGGTCATCCCAATCTTCTGTGCAATCACACCTGAACGCATTGGTTCATTCCTCTTAAGAGTTAGCGACGAAGAAACCCCCGTTGCATCTCTGGTTTAAGGTCTCCCTCAGATCATCCAATCGAAGGGTCGCCCGTTTTTGGAAGCCGTTGGACCGAAGTCCACGTACCTTCCTTGTTTTTAAAGCTTGATTTCCACGTCTACACCGGCAGCGAGGTCGAGCTTCATCAGCGCGTCAACGGTCTGCGGAGTAGGATCGACGATATCGAGGAGACGCTTGTGGGTGCGCATCTCGAACTGTTCACGGCTCTTCTTGTCGACATGGGGCGAGCGGTTGACAGTAAACTTTTCAATCCCGCGTAGGAAGCGGCACCGGACCACGAACCGAAGCGCCTGTGCGCTTGGCCGTCGAAACGATTTCCCGCGTGGAGGCATCAAGAATCCGGTGATCAAACGCCTTGAGGCGGATACGGATATTCTGGCCGTTCATTCGAGTTATCCTTGTTGTTGTTAAGCGAAAGCCCCAGAGTGAGGCGTTTCGTTATTCGTTTCCGGGTGCTGATGCTTCAAAGAGCACAAAGAGCAAATCACTCTCTGTCCGTTTCTGCAATTCGACCCGCACATATACAGGAATCGGCGTCCGACACAATGACCGAACGCCCACGAAAGCACGTTTTTTTTGCGCTTCCGTCAATTCGAGAGGCATACACCTTTAGGCGCAGGCTTCGACCAGCAAATATTCAAGGAAGCGGCGCTTATGATGCGCCGCTTCCCAACCGAGTAAATTACTCGACGATGGAGGCTACGATGCCGGCGCCGACGGTGCGGCCGCCTTCGCGGATGGCGAAGCGCAGCTTTTCTTCCATCGCGATCGGAACGATCAGCTCGACGGAAACCGTGACGTTGTCGCCAGGCATAACCATTTCCGTGCCTTCAGGAAGCGACACGATGCCGGTCACGTCCGTCGTGCGGAAGTAGAACTGCGGACGGTAGTTGGTGAAGAACGGTGTATGACGGCCGCCTTCTTCCTTCGTCAGGATGTAGGCTTCAGCCATGAACTTCTTGTGTGGCTTGACCGAACCCGGCTTGCACAGAATCTGACCACGCTCGACGCCGTCGTGGGTAACGCCGCGAACGAGAGCACCGATGTTGTCGCCGGCCTGGCCCTGATCGAGCAGCTTGCGGAACATTTCAACGCCGGTAACCGTCGTCTTGGTGGTCGGACGGATGCCGACGATCTCGACTTCTTCGCCAACCTTGACGATACCACGCTCGACGCGGCCGGTCACAACCGTACCACGGCCCGAGATCGAGAACACGTCTTCGATCGGCAGCAGGAACGGCAGGTTGATCGGACGCTCAGGCGTCGGGATGTAGGCGTCAACAGCAGCCATCAGCTCGCGGATCGCGTCTTCGCCGATCTTCTTGTCGGAATCTTCCAGAGCGGCCAGAGCCGAACCCTTGATGATCGGAATGTCGTCGCCCGGGAAGTCGTACATCGACAGCAGTTCGCGAACTTCCAGCTCAACGAGCTCGAGCAGTTCGGCGTCGTCGACCTGGTCGACCTTGTTGAGGAACACGACGATCGCCGGAACGCCAACCTGACGGGCGAGCAGGATGTGCTCGCGGGTCTGCGGCATCGGGCCGTCGGCTGCCGAGCAAACCAGGATCGCGCCGTCCATCTGGGCAGCACCGGTGATCATGTTCTTGACGTAGTCGGCGTGGCCGGGGCAGTCAACGTGGGCATAGTGACGGGCAGGCGTTTCATACTCGACGTGTGCCGTCGAGATGGTGATGCCTGCGGGCCTTTTCTTCCGGGGCAGCGTCGATCTGGTCGTACGCCTTGTATTCGCCGAAATACTTCGTGATCGCTGCCGTCAGCGACGTCTTGCCATGGTCGACGTGGCCGATCGTGCCAATGTTAACGTGCGGCTTATTGCGCTCAAATTTGCTCTTTGCCATTTCCGGCTCTCCGTTTTGTAACCCCGAAGGGTAATTCTCTTGTTTCTGTCAGCTGGCGTTAGGCTCCGGTCACTTCTGACCGGAGTACTTCGCCTGGATTTCCTGTGCCACGTTCGACGGAACCGGCGCATAGTGATCGAAGGTCATCGTGTACTGTGCACGGCCCTGCGACATCGAGCGCAGGTTGTCCACGTACTTGAACATGTTGGCCAGCGGCACGTTGGCATTGATCACGACGGCGATGCCGCGCGATTCCTGGCCCTGGATTTGGCCGCGACGCGAGTTCAGATCGCCGATCACGTCACCGACGTAATCTTCCGGCGTCACAACTTCGACCTTCATCATCGGCTCAAGCAACTGGGCGCCAGCCTTCTTGGCTGCTTCACGGAAGCAGGCACGCGAGGCGATTTCGAAGGCGAGAACCGAGGAGTCGACGTCATGGAATGCGCCGTCGATCAGGGTTGCCTTGACGCCGAGCATCGGGAATCCAGCCAGCGGACCGGAAGACAGAACGCTTTCGATGCCCTTCTGGACGCCGGGGATGTATTCCTTCGGGATCGAGCCGCCAACGATCTTGGATTCGAACTTGAAGTCGTCGCCTTCTTCGTTCGGTTCGAAGATGATCTTGACGCGCGAACTGGCCGGTACCACCGGACTGCTTCTTGTGCGTGTAGTCTTCTTCGTGACGCTTTGTGATCGATTCACGGTAAGCAACCTGGCGCGCCGACGGTGGCTTCAACCTTGAATTCGCGGCGCATGCGGTCGACGAGGATGTCGAGGTGAAGTTCACCCATGCCGGCGATGATCGTCTGGCCGGATTCTTCATCCGTCTTGACGCGGAACGAAGGATCTTCAGCAGCCAGGCGGTTGAGCGCGAGGCCCATCTTTTCCTGGTCGCCCTTGGTCTTCGGCTCGATAGCGATCTGGATGACCGGCTCGGGGAATTCCATGCGCTCGAGGATAACCTGCTTCAGCGGATCGCAGAGCGTGTCGCCGGTGGTGGTTTCCTTGAGGCCTGCGAGAGCAACGATGTCGCCAGCAAAGGCTTCTTCGATGTCTTCACGGGAGTTGGAATGCATCTGCAGCATACGGCCGACGCGCCTGCGCTTTTCCTTGACCGTGTTCATGACCGACGTGCCCTTTTCGAGCTTGCCGGAATAGATGCGGGCGAAGGTGAGCGAGACCGACGAAGGGGTCGTTCATGATCTTGAAGGCGAGCATCGAAAGCGGCTCGTCATCGGACGGATGACGTTCGATTTCGGCTTCGGTCTTGACGTCGATGCCCTTGATCGACGGGATGTCGAGTGGCGACGGCAGGTAATCGCAGACGGCGTCGAGCAGAGGCTGTACGCCCTTGTTCTTGAAGGCCGTGCCGCAGAACATCGGGTGGAACTTCACGTCGATGGTGCCGCGGCGAACCAGCGCACGGATCTGCTCATTGTCGGGCATGACGCCGTTCAAGTAGTTTTCCATGGCCGCTTCGTCGATATCGACAACGGTCTCGATGAGGAGCTCGCGGTACTCGGCCGCCTTTTCCTTCATGTCATCCGGGATTTCGACAACGTCCCACTGAGCGCCGAGCGACTCGTCGCGCCAGATGAGAGCATTCATCTCGATCAGATCGATCACGCCCTTGAATTCGGTTTCAGCGCCAATCGGCAGCTGCATGACGACCGGGATCGCACCGAGACGCGACTTGATCATGTCGACCGAGCGATAGAAATCAGCGCCGGTCTTGTCCATCTTGTTGCAGAAGATCATCCGCGGGACATGGTACTTTTCAGCCTGACGCCAGACGGTTTCCGTCTGCGGCTCAACACCGGCGTTGGCATCGAGCAGAGCGATCGCACCGTCGAGAACACGCAGCGAACGTTCGACTTCAATGGTGAAGTCAACGTGGCCGGGGGTGTCGATGATGTTGAAACGGCGCATCTTGCCGTCGCGACCCTTCCAGTAGGTCGTGGTGGCAGCGGACGTGATGGTGATACCGCGTTCCTGCTCCTGCTCCATCCAGTCCATGGTGGCAGCGCCGTCATGGACTTCGCTGATCTTGTGCGACTTGCCCGTGTAATACAGAATCCGCTCAGTCGTCGTGGTCTTGCCGGCGTCGATATGCGCCATGATACCAAAATTGCGGTAGTCTTCGATTTTATATTCATGAGCCATAGTGACTGCCTTTCGAAAATTGTTCGTCGATTACCAGCGGTAATGCGAGAATGCGCGGTTGGCATCGGCCATCTTGTGCGTGTCTTCACGCTTCTTGACGGCGCTACCACGGTTGTTCGCAGCATCCATGAGTTCGCCGCAAAGGCGATCGATCATGGTGGTTTCGTTGCGCTTGCGGGCAGCAGCGATCAGCCAGCGAATGGCAAGAGCCTGACGGCGCTCAGGACGAACATCGACAGGAACCTGGTAGGTTGCACCACCGACGCGGCGCGAACGAACTTCGACGTGCGGAGCGATGTTGTCGAGGGCCGAATGGAACACGACGACCGGCTCCTGCTTCAACTTGCCCTGGACCAGATCGAACGCACCGTAAACGATGCTTTCAGCAACCGACTTCTTGCCATGAAGCATGATAGCATTCATGAACTTGGTGACGACCAGATCGCCGAACTTCGGGTCCGGATTGATCTCGCGCTTTTCTGCACTATGACGACGTGACATACTTTTGTCTCTCAACTTTGAACGGGCGCCTTAACACGCGGAGAACCTCGCGCAGCGCCTTAAATTGTGGAACCCGAATTACTTCGGACGCTTTGCACCATACTTCGAACGGCGCTGCTTACGGTTCTTGACACCCTGGGTATCGAGAACACCGCGAATGATGTGGTACCGAACGCCCGGCAAGTCCTTTACACGGCCGCCGCGGATCATGACCACGGAGTGTTCCTGAAGGTTGTGACCTTCGCCAGGAATGTAGCCGATGACTTCAGAAGCCGTTGGTGAGGCGGATCTTGGCGACCTTACGCAGAGCCGAGTTCGGCTTCTTCGGGGTCGTGGTGTAGACGCGGGTGCAAACGCCGCGCTTCTGTGGGTTTTCCTGCAGAGCAGGAACCTTGTTGCGCTTTACCTGTGCCTGACGCGGCTTGCGGATCAGCTGGTTTACGGTAGGCATATAACCATCCCTTACAAATTCTGTCTCAATACCCTTGCGGGCGGATCAATGCCGTCTCCGGCGGTTTCGAACGCTATAAATGCGCAAAACGAGGACCGATCCGCCTTTCGGCAGATGGCCCGCAAAAAGCAGAGGACACCAGTATTTTCAGCGTCTTGCGTGCAGCATTTTGGTCTTCAGCGTGCGTTTCTGAACCTTGTTTGAGGCGAACTCCAGAACGTGACGTTCCGAACCAGCCAGCCTCACATAGGCTCCGATGGGGCGGGGTGTACTGATTTCGGGGTGTCGCGTCAAGGGGAGTTAACAATTATTCTTGGTCCTGCAAGGCTGACATGCCTGCAAAACAAGGCTTTGAGGGCATAGTCGCGGCAGCAGGTCTACGCGGCAGACCGGATTCGCCAATGCGCTGCGTTCAACTTAAAGAATCATAAAGCAATTTCACAATCCGGTGGGGAGGATCAAGAATCGGCCCTGCCCGTCACGATCGTCTGGGAACTTTATTTTTAAGAAGACGTTGCGCCACGATACACTGTAGAGTCATTGCACACATCTTTCGAAAGAGGAAATAGCCATGACTGCCATCCCGGACAACGACAACAACCTCGACGGACCGATGATCTTCATCATTATCGGCAAAGCCTATGAGCAGGATGGCGATGATGAGGGCGTGGACATCCACGTGATGCTGCGGGCACCGGATGACGATACCGCCGTGCGTGAAGCCTTGAACGCGCTGGCCGAGGAAGGTTTCCTCGAGGCGGATCTCGACCAGATCGGTACAGCTTACCGACATCCCCGACGAAGAGCCGCATGCCTCCGCCTATCAGGGTGCGCTGACCGGCGAAGTAGCGATCATCAAATTTGGCTGAAAGGGCTCGCGCACATCGTCGGGCTATCGTCCGGCGGGAATGCCGGTAAACATACGATAGGCCAAAAGCCGCCCGGATCGCTCCAGGCGGCTTTTCAATGTGCATGCACCACTGAGAGGTGTTACATCGCCGCCGGATCGAGCGTGAACACGACGAATTGCGTGAACTGGCCATCGGGATTGAAATTGTTGTCGGATGCGATCACCAGTGTCCGCTTGCCGCCGATCTCGGGTCCGAAGGTCACGGATTCGATATTGTCGATATCCAGACCGAAATCGCCCTCGCCTATCTTCAAAACATGTTGCCTGGTCAACGGCTTGATCTCAACATTCCTCAGTGAATTCAGACCTTTCACGTCGGTCGCGCCAGCAAAACTCGTAATATAGAAATTGATCTCCGTGCCGATCCCTGAGCGCGAAAGATCGCTCTACGGTCAAGACGGAATTGCCGTCCAGCGCCAGCATGTCCGAAAGCCCGTTGTCATTGTAGTACGGCGCCTTGGTCGCCTTTACGAAGATCGGACCGGTATCATAGGCAAATTCGCTGACTGTGGCGCCCGTCGCAACATCGAAACCAATCAGGCGGGAGCGGCTCCCGACCTCCAGCGTCGCCTTGTCGCCGTCCTGTGCCAAGGCGTTTTCCGTTCCAACCCACAGCGTCTTGCCATCGGCCGACATGGTCAGGCCTTCAAAGGCGAGATTGCTGCGCACGCCCTGCGAGCCATCGGCATTCGGCAGATAGTAGTCCGGCAGTTCAAAACTGCGCACGGCCTTGCCGTCGAGGCCGGCCTCATAGACCGCTGGCCTACCCTTCGCATCCCCCTCGCTCGACCAATAGAGTTTTTTGTTCGCCGCATCGTAGCGGATGGCTTCCGGGTCGATGTCCTTTTCCGCAAACGGTTTGCCGGCCATATCCGAGAGCTGGGTGGTCGAGACGATGTCGATGCCTTGCACGCCGTTTTCCACTATCGCCAGCTTCAGGGTGTAAAACCGCGCCGGAGCCTTCTGCGACCGGTCATCCGAAATGGCGTAGAACAGGTCGCTGGCTGCGTCATAGTCGAGCCTGGAAATACCGCCGAACTCCACGCCGCCGATCTTCAATCCGGTCGGCAGGACGATCTGGCCGAGAAGGCTTGCTTTGCCGATTGCGGGATTTTGGGCGAAGGCGGACGTCGCGGCGAGAAATGCGGCCAATCCGGCGGCGAGTTTCAAAATGGTCTTCATGTCGGTTTCCGTGTTTTTAATCGCGAAAAGCAACGCTGCCACCGGCCGATAACACGGGCGCGAAGGTTCGGTGTGAGTTTGATGACAATCGTCCAAACAAAAAGCCGCCCGGAGCGATCCGGGCGGCTTTTTCATTTGTTCGGACGGGGTGGCTGAACCACCCTCGCCTTTTTCAGCCTTATTCGGCTGCAGCGCCTTCCTTGGCTGCCATGTCGGCAAGCATCGGGGTTGCGGCGTCTGCACCGGTTCCCTTGCGGCGCTCTTCGAGGATCATCTCGTCCGCGCGGTCGCACATACGGCGGATCTGGGTCATCGTGCCACCGGTACCGGCCGGGATGAGGCGACCGACGATGACGTTTTCCTTCAGACCCTGCAGGCCGTCGGTCTTGCCGGCGATCGCAGCTTCCGTCAGCACCTTGGTCGTTTCCTGGAAGGAAGCGGCCGAGATGAACGACGGCGTCTGCAGCGATGCCTTGGTGATACCGAGCAGGACCGGATCGCCGTAAGCCGGCTTCTTGCCCTGTTCGATCAGCTGATCGTTGACATCTTCCAGTTCGATACGGTCAACGCTGTCGCCAACGATATAGGTCGAGTCACCGGCGTCGGTCACTTCCACCTTCTGCAGCATCTGGCGAACGATCACCTCGATGTGCTTGTCGTTGATCACAACGCCCTGCAGACGGTAGACTTCCTGGATTTCGTTGACCAGGTAGGAAGCAAGTGCCTCCACGCCCTTGATCGCCAGGATGTCGTGCGGTGCCGGGTTACCGTCGAGGATGTAGTCACCCTTTTCGATATAGTCGCCGTCCTGAAGATGGAAGGGCTTGCCCTTCGGGATCAGGTATTCGACTGGCTCGACACCATCTTCCGCAGGCTCGATCAGCACGCGGCGCTTGTTCTTGTAGTCGCGGCCGAAGCGGATCGTACCATCGATTTCGGCGATGATCGCGTGATCCTTCGGACGGCGCGCTTCGAAGAGTTCGGCAACGCGCGGCAGACCACCGGTGATGTCCTTCGTCTTGGCGCTTTCCAGCGGCGAACGTGCAAGCACGTCACCCTGGGAGACCTTGGTGCCCGGCTCGACCGACAGAATGGCGTCGACCGAAAGCATGAAGCGGGCGTCGCCACCACGCGACAGCTTCATGACTGCGCCGTTCTTGTCCTTGATGACGATTGCCGGCTTCAGGTCGATACCGCGCGGCGTCGAACGCCAATCGATAACCTGACGCTTGGTGATACCGGTTGCTTCGTCGGTCGCTTCCAGAACGGAGATACCGTCGACGATATCTTCGAAATGAACCTGTACCTTCGACTTCCGTCATCATCGGGCGTGTGTAGGGGTCCCACTCGGCCAGACGCTGGCCGCGCTTCACCTTGTCACCATCATCGACAAAGATCTTCGAACCGTAGGCGACACGCTGCGAGGAGCGCTCGACACCACGTTCGTCGAGGATCTGGACCGCCATGTTACGGCCCATCGCGACGAGAACGTTTTCCGAGTTGCGCAGCATGTTGCGGTTCTTGATCTGGATCGTACCTTCGTACGACGCTTCCAGGAACGAGCTGTCGACCACCGTTGCCGTGCCGCCCAAGTGGAACGTACGCATGGTGAGCTGAGTGCCCGGTTCACCGATCGACTGAGCAGCGATAACACCGACCGCTTCACCCATGTTGACAGGGGTACCGCGGGCAAGGTCACGACTGTAGCAAACGCCGCAGACGCCGGTCTGGATTTCGCAGGTCAGTGCCGAGCGAATACGGATCGACTGGATGCCAGCCTTCTCGATTTCGACGACATCGGCTTCGAGGATCATCCGGCCGGCATCGACGATACGATCACCGGTAATCGGGTGATCGATATGGTCGAGAGCCGTACGGCCGAGAACGCGGGCACCGATGGAGGCAACGACCTGACCGGCATCGACGATGGCGGTCATGGTGAGGCCAGTTTCGGTACCGCAATCCACCGAGTTGACGATGCAATCCTGTGCGACGTCGACGAGACGGCGTGTCAGGTAGCCGGAGTTTGCGGTCTTCAAGGCGGTGTCTGCGAGACCCTTACGGGCACCGTGGGTCGAGTTGAAGTACTCGTTAACGGTCAGGCCTTCCTTGAAGTTCGAGATGATCGGCGTCTCGATGATTTCACCCGACGGCTTGGCCATCAGGCCGCGCATGCCGCCCAGCTGACGCATCTGGTTCGGAGAACCACGGGCGCCGGAGTGCGACATCATGTAGATGGCGTTCATCGGCTTCTGACGGCCGTTATCGTCGAATTCGACAGCCTTAATGCGGGCCATCATGTCTTCGGCGACCTTGTCCGTCGCCTTGCCCCAGGCGTCGACAACCTTGTTGTACTTTTCGCCCTGGGTGATCAGGCCGTCATTGTACTGCTGTTCGTATTCCTTCACCAGGCTTTCGGTGTCACCGACGATCTTGGCCTTGGTATCCGGAATAACCATGTCGTCCTTGCCGAACGAAATGCCGGCGCGGCAGGCATGGGCGAAGCCGAGCTGCATGATGCGGTCGCAGAAAATGACCGTGTCCTTCTGGCCGCAGTGACGGTAGACCGTGTCGATCATCTTGGAGATGTTCTTCTTGGTCAGTTCCTGGTTGCAGACGTCGAACGGCACGTTGGCGTTCTTCGGCAGAAGTTCGCCGATGAGCATACGGCCGGGCGTGGTTTCATAGATCTTCGAAACAGGCTTGCCTTCGGCATCGATCGTCTTGAAACGGCCACGGATCTTGGCATGCAGCGTCACGGACTTGGTTTCAAGCGCGTGATGCAGTTCGCCGAGATCGGAGAAGGCCATGCCTTCGCCCGGCTCGTTCTGGTTCAGGATCGACAGATAGTAGAGGCCGAGAACCATGTCCTGCGACGGAACGATGATCGGTGCGCCGTTTGCCGGGTGCAGGATGTTGTTGGTCGACATCATCAGGACGCGGGCTTCCAACTGCGCTTCCAGCGACAGCGGAACGTGAACGGCCATCTGGTCACCGTCGAAGTCGGCGTTGAAGGCCGTGCAGACGAGCGGATGCAGCTGGATAGCCTTGCCTTCAACCAGGGTCGGTTCGAAGGCCTGGATGCCCAGGCGGTGGAGCGTCGGCGCACGGTTCAGGAGAACCGGATGCTCGCGGATGACCTCGTCGAGGATATCCCAGACTTCCGGCTTTTCCTTTTCAACCAGCTTCTTGGCCTGCTTGACGGTCGAGGAGTAACCCTTGGCGTCGAGGCGGGCATAGATGAACGGCTTGAACAGTTCGAGCGCCATCTTCTTCGGCAGGCCGCACTGGTGCAGCTTCAGTTCCGGACCGGTCACGATGACCGAACGGCCGGAATAGTCGACGCGCTTGCCGAGAAGGTTCTGGCGGAAGCGGCCCTGCTTGCCCTTGAGCATGTCGGACAGCGACTTCAGCGGACGCTTGTTGGCGCCGGTGATGACGCGACCACGGCGGCCGTTGTCGAACAGCGCATCCACAGATTCCTGCAGCATGCGCTTTTCGTTGCGGATGATGATGCCAGGCGCACGAAGCTCGATCAGGCGCTTCAGACGGTTGTTCCGGTTGATAACGCGGCGATAAAGGTCGTTCAGGTCGGACGTCATGAAACGGCCGCCGTCCAGCGGAACCAGCGGACGCAGGTCCGGCGGGATCACGGGTACGACCTTCATGATCATCCATTCCGGACGGTTGCCGGATTCCATGAAGTTCTCGACGATCTTCAGGCGCTTCATCAGCTTCTTCTGCTTCAACTCGGACGTGGTGTCAGCCATTTCCGCGCGCAGATCGCCGGCGATCTTTTCGAGATTCATCGACGCCAGCATCTCGTAGATGGCTTCAGCACCGATCATCGCCGTGAACTGATCTTCGCCGAACTCGTCGACGGCAATCATGTATTCTTCTTCCGAGAGAAGCTGATTTTCCTTGAGGGAAGTCAGGCCCGGCTCGGTGACGATGTAGTTTTCAAAATAGAGGACGCGCTCGATATCCTTCAGCGTCATGTCGAGCAACGTGGCGATGCGGCTCGGCAGGGACTTCAGGAACCAGATATGGGCGACCGGAGCTGCAAGCTCGATATGGCCCATGCGCTCACGGCGAACGCGCGACAACGTCACTTCGACGCCGCACTTTTCGCAGATGATGCCCTTGTACTTCATGCGCTTGTACTTGCCGCACAGGCACTCATAGTCCTTGATCGGGCCAAAGATGCGCGCGCAGAACAGACCGTCGCGTTCCGGCTTGAACGTACGGTAGTTGATGGTTTCCGGCTTCTTGATCTCACCGTAGGACCAGGAGAGAATCTTCTCCGGCGACGCAATCGAAATCCGGATGGAATCGAAGGTCTGCGCAGGCACCTGCGGATTGAAAAGGTTCATGACCTCTTGGTTCATGCCTATCTCCTTTATGGGCTATCGCCCTGAGCTTGGCAGAGAGCGCGGCAAATCCCGGGCGCCGGCTTCCTGCTCGAAACGGATAAAACCGCATGAAATGCGGCCGCATTTCCTACCCTGTCTCGCCAATGCGAGATTGGGTGGAAACGGTGCGCGCCGCTTGGGAGCGGCACGCACCTTGATGTTTTACTCGGCCGCGTCCGGCAGCTGCTGGTTTGCCGCGTTGAGTTCGTCGAGCTTGGAATTCTCCAGTTCGACGCTGAGACCCAACGACCGCATTTCCTTGACGAGAACGTTGAAGCTCTCCGGAATACCAGCCTCGAAGGTGTCGTCGCCACGGACGATCGCTTCGTAGACCTTGGTACGGCCGGCCACGTCGTCGGACTTCACCGTCAGCATTTCCTGCAGGGTGTAGGCGGCGCCGTAGGCTTCCAGAGCCCAGACTTCCATTTCCCCGAAGCGCTGACCGCCGAACTGCGCCTTACCACCGAGCGGCTGCTGGGTGACGAGCGAGTAAGGACCGATCGAGCGAGCATGGATCTTGTCGTCGACAAGGTGGTTCAGCTTCAGCATGTAGATGTAGCCGACCGTCACCTGACGGTCGAACTGATCGCCGGTACGGCCATCATACAGCGTCGACTGACCCGATACCTTCAGGCCTGCCTGTTCCAGCATCTCGTTGACGTCGGCTTCGACAGCACCGTCGAAGACCGGCGTTGCGATCGACACGCCGCGGCGGGTCTGCTCGGCCAGACGGACGATCGAGTCGTCGTCGTAGTCCTTGATCGGCTCGCCCTTTGGACCGGAACCGATGACACTGTCGATGGTATCAGCGCAGCGGCTGAATGTCAGCGCCCGCCTTATAGGCATCGAGCATGGCACCGATCTTCTTGCCCATGCCGGCGCAGGCCCAACCCAGATGGGTTTCAAGGATCTGGCCAACGTTCATGCGCGAGGGAACGCCGAGCGGGTTCAAGACGACGTCAACATGCGTGCCGTCTTCCAGGAACGGCATGTCTTCGATCGGCACGATGCGGGAAACCACACCCTTGTTGCCGTGACGGCCGGCCATCTTGTCGCCTGGCTGGATCTTGCGCTTCACAGCAACGAAGACCTTGACCATCTTCATGACGCCCGGAGGCATTTCATCGCCGCGCTGAACCTTTTCGACCTTGTCCATGAAGCGATGCTCGAGAAGCGACTTGGATCGTCGTACTGGCCACGCAGAGCTTCGACTTCGCCCTGAGCCTTTTCGTCTTCCGTCGCAAACATCCACCACTGCGAGCAGGGATATTCGGAGATGACGGCGTTCGAAAGTTCGGTGCCCTTCTTGAAGCCCTTCGGACCGGCAACAGCGACCTGACCGCGCAGCATGTCGAGAAGACGCGAATAGACGTTACGATCGAGGATCGCCTGTTCGTCGTCGCGGTCCTTGGCAAGACGTTCGATTTCTTCCCGCTCGATCGCCATCGCACGTTCGTCTTTTCCACGCCATGGCGGTTGAAGACGCGAACTTCGACGATAGTGCCGAAGGTGCCCGGAGGCATGCGCATGGAGGTGTCGCGGACGTCGGAAGCCTTTTCACCGAAGATGGCGCGCAGAAGCTTTTCTTCCGGCGTCATCGGGCTTTCGCCCTTCGGAGTGATCTTGCCGACGAGAATGTCGCCAGGGGTCACTTCCGCACCGATATAAACAATACCGGCTTCGTCGAGGTTCTTCAGTGCTTCTTCCGAAACGTTCGGAATGTCCGTATGGTGATTTCTTCCGGACCAAGCTTGGTGTCGCGCGCCATCACTTCGAATTCTTCGATGTGGATGGACGTGAACACGTCATCGCGAACGATGCGCTCGGACAGAAGGATCGAGTCCTCGTAGTTGTAGCCGTTCCACGGCATGAACGCGACGAGCGCGTTGCGGCCGAGAGCCAGGTCACCGAGGTCGGTCGATGGACCGTCAGCGATGATGTCGCCCTTGTTCAGGATGTCACCGACGGTGACCAGCGGACGCTGGTTGACGCAGGTGTTCTGGTTGGAACGCTGGAACTTCTGCAGGCGGTAGATATCAACGCCGGACTTGCCGGCCTGGAGATCTTCCGTCGCGCGGATAACGATACGGGTCGCGTCAACCTGGTCGACTACGCCGCCACGGCGGGCAGCGATAGCAGCGCCGGAGTCACGGGCAACGATCGGTTCCATGCCGGTACCGACGAACGGAGCTTCCGCACGCAGCAGAGGCACGGCCTGACGCTGCATGTTCGAGCCCATGAGAGCGCGGTTGGCGTCGTCGTTTTCCAGGAACGGGATGAGCGCTGCCGCAACAGACACGAGCTGCTTCGGCGAAACGTCCATCAGGTTCACGATGTCGCGCGGTGCGAGCATAACGTCGCCAGCGTGACGGCAAACAACGAATTCTTCAACGAAGGACTGGTCCTCGTTGAGTTCGGAGTTGGCCTGGGCCACGTGATACTTGGCTTCTTCCATCGCCGACAGGTAGACGACATCCTTGGTCACCTTACCGTCGATGATCTTGCGGTAAGGGCTTTCGATGAAGCCGTACTTGTTGACACGGGCAAAGGTTGCCAGCGAGTTGATCAGACCGATGTTCGGGCCTTCCGGCGTTTCGATCGGGCAGATACGGCCGTAATGGGTCGGGTGAACGTCGCGGACTTCGAAGCCTGCGCGCTCGCGGGTCAGACCACCCGGTCCAAGTGCCGAAAGACGGCGCTTGTGGGTGATTTCCGAAAGCGGGTTCACCTGGTCCATGAACTGCGACAGCTGCGAGGAGCCGAAGAATTCGCATGAACCGCGGCGGCTGCCGGCTTCGCGTTGATCAGGTCCTGCGGCATGACGGTGTCGATTTCGATCGACGACATGCGTTCCTTGATGGCGCGCTCCATGCGGAGCAGGCCGAGGCGGTACTGATTTTCCATCAGTTCGCCGACGGAACGGACGCGGCGGTTGCCGAGGTTGTCGATGTCGTCGATTTCGCCCTTGCCGTCGCGCAGGTCCACGAGCATCCGGACAACAGCCAGGATGTCTTCCTTGCGCAGGATACGAACGGTGTCGGCAGCATCCACATCCAGACGCATGTTCATCTTCACGCGGCCGACGGCGGAGAGGTCGTAACGCTCCGCATCGAAGAACAGCGTGTTGAACATCGCTTCGGCCGAATCCATGGTCGGCGGCTCGCCGGGACGCATGACGCGGTAGATATCGAACAGCGCATCCTGACGGTTTTCGTTCTTGTCGACCGAAAGCGTGTTGCGGATGTAGGCGCCGACATTGATATGGTCGATGTCGAGGATCGGGATTTCGTCGAAGCCCGCCGTCAGAATGACGCCAAGCGTCTTCTCGTCGATTTCATCGCCGGCTTCGAGGAAGATTTCACCCGTCGACGGATTGACCGGATCTTCGGCAAGGAAGTTGCCGTAAAGCTCGTCGTCGGTCGCCTTGATGGCCTTCAGGCCCTTTTCCGTCAGCGTCTTCAACAGGCGCGGCGTCAGCTTCTTACCGGATTCAACGACCACTTCGCCGGTATCGGCGTCGATCAGGTCGGAAAGTGCCTTCTGGCCCTTGAGGACTTCCGGCTGGAACGGAATCCGCCAGCCCTTGCCGTCGCTGATAGAGCGACTTGGTGTAGAAGGTCTCGAGGATTTCTTCGCCATCCATGCCGAGCGCCATCAGGAGCGAGGTCACAGGGATCTTGCGGCGGCGGTCGATACGGGCGTGCACAACGTCCTTGGCATCGAATTCGATATCGAGCCAGGAGCCGCGATACGGAATGACGCGGGCAGCAAACAGAAGCTTGCCCGAGGAATGGCTCTTGCCCTTGTCGTGGTCGAAGAACACGCCCGGCGAACGGTGCATCTGGGAAACGATGACACGCTCGGTACCGTTGACGATGAACGTACCGTTGTTGGTCATGAGCGGCATGTCGCCCATGTAAACGTTCTGTTCCTTGATGTCCTTGATGGACTTGGCGCCCGTATCCTCGTCAATATCGAACACGATGAGGCGCAGCGTCACCTTCAGCGGCGCTGCGTAGGTCAGATCGCGCTGACGGCATTCTTCAACGTCGAACTTCGGCTGTTCTGAACTCGTAGGAAACGAATTCGAGCATCGAAGCGCCGGAGAAATCCGTGATCGGGGAAAACCGACTTGAAAACAGACTGAAGACCCTCATCCGGACGACCGCCCTGCGGCTCGTCGACCATGAGGAACTGGTCGTAGGATGCCTTCTGAACCTCGATGAGGTTCGGCATTTCTGCGACTTCGGGAATTTTACCAAAAAACTTGCGTACGCGCCTACGACCATTGAAAGAAAGGGTCTGAGCCATCGTCGCTCCTTCAAATTTTGCATCCGGGCCTGCAACGGACGGGAACCGATGGCCAGTCGACCCCGTCAATCAATGGGTTGTTCAATCTCGTCCAACCTCCAAAAACGCTCAGCGCGGATTGCTGTGCTGTTCCTGGATCGAGACTATCCTCTTGAAGAACCCATTACCCAAAAGCCGTTTTCAATAGGCTTTTGGGTAATACGTTCATAAAGCGGTCAAAGAGAGGCGGCCATTTTCATGGCCACCTCCCCTTTAAAACAAGCAGAATTACTTGACGTCAACCTTGGCGCCAGCGTCTTCGAGCTTCTTCTTGAGATCAGCAGCTTCAGCCTTGGAAACGCCTTCCTTGACAGCCTTCGGAGCGGCTTCAACGAGGTCCTTAGCTTCCTTCAGGCCGAGGCCTGTGATCGCGCGGACTTCCTTGATGACGTTGATCTTGTTTGCGCCGGCATCAGCGAGGATGACGTCGAATTCAGTCTTTTCTTCTTCAACAACAGCAGCAGCAGCACTGCCAGCAGCAGCAGCAGCTACCGGAGCAGCAGCGGAAACGCCCCACTTTTCTTCAAGAAGCTTCGACAGTTCTGCAGCTTCCAGAACGGTCAACGAGGACAGGTCTTCAACGATCTTAGAGAGATCAGCCATTTTTTAGTTCCTTTTATTCGGTTCGAACTTGGTTTGATATAACAACGAAAAACCGCCTTATGCGGCTTCTTCGTCCTTCTTGGCGTAGGCCATGAACACGCGGGCAAGCTGGCTTGCCGGTGCTGCAACAACCGATGCGATGCGCGTTGCTGGGGTCTGAATCATACCCAGCAGCTTTGCACGCAGCTCGTCCAGCGACGGCAGGGTCGCAAGCGACTTGACTGCATCCGCGGACAGCGTGGTTGCGCCCATGGCGCCACCCAGAACAACGATCTTGTCGTTGGTCTTGGCGAAGTCCATGAGAACCTTTGGAGCCGTGATCGGGTCGGCGCTGAATGCTACCAGCGTCTGGCCCTTGAAGAGATTGGACATCCCTTCGGCTTCCGTACCCTGAAGGGCGATCTTGGCCAGGCGGTTCTTCGCGACTTTGACGGTGCCGCCAGCAGCGCGCATCTTCGAACGGAAGTCGTTCATCTGTGCGACTGTGACACCAGCATAGTGGGCCACGACAACCGAACCGGCGCCCTTGAAGGACTCGTTCAGCTCCGTGACGAATTCGCGTTTTTCCGCTCTTTCCACTGCCTATCTCCAGTTGACTGGACCGCAAAACACAGTCCAGTCGGTTTGCCTTTGCCGCAAGAGATCAAAGGTGATCCCAGGCGACGCTCGAGGATCCTGTCCCCTGCGCGTTCCCGTTTAATCGGGTCCGGCACAAGGCAAGCCGAGGTTCGAACCCGAATCTCCACACTTGCGTGCGTCAAATGAAATTCGGGACTCACCCATCTCATGCAGGCTGAAGTGATTAAGGGATAACCACCTGCAATCTCGGACAGGAGTTCCGGGTTTGATCCCGGAATTTCCGGCCCCGAAGAGCCGGAAATCTGTGACCGGACAAAAGTCCGGATAAACTTGATTAAGCGCTAACCGTCGACGGGTCGATCTTGACGCCCGGACCCATGGTCGAGGAAATCGTGACGCGCTTGACGTAGTTGCCCTTGGCGCCAGCCGGCTTTGCCTTGATGACCGCATCTGCGAAAGCGCGGATGTTTTCTTCAAGAGCAGCAGCATCGAACGATGCCTTGCCGATGCCGGCGTGAACGATACCGGCCTTTTCGACGCGGAACTCTACAGCGCCGCCCTTCGATGCCTTGACAGCACCGGCGACGTCCATGGTGACGGTTCCGACCTTCGGGTTCGGCATCATGCCGCGCGGGCCGAGTACCTTGCCGAGACGGCCGACGAGCGGCATCATGTCCGGAGTGGCGATGCAACGATCGAAATCGATCTTGCCGCCCTGAACGATATCGACCAGGTCTTCCGCACCGACGATGTCTGCGCCGGCAGCCTTGGCTTCATCAGCCTTGGCGCCACGTGCGAACACGGCGACACGAACTGTACGGCCAGTGCCGTTCGGCAGGTTGACGACGCCACGGACCATCTGGTCGGCATGACGCGGATCAACGCCGAGGTTCATCGTGACTTCGATGGTTTCGTCGGAACTTGGCGATCGCACGGGCCTTCACCAGGGTGATGGCTTCCGACAGAGCAACGAGCTTCGTCGGATCAATGCCTTCTGCGGGTCTTCTGTACGCGCTTTGCAATCTTTGTCATGGTCTCAACCTGCCACTTCCAGGCCCATGGAGCGGGCCGAGCCCTCAACCATTGCCATTGCGCCTTCGATATCAGCCGCGTTCAGATCCTTCATCTTGGCTTCAGCGATCTTGCGAACCTGATCCTTGGTGAGGGTACCGGCCTTGGCGCCCTTACCAGGCGTCTTGGAACCGGACGTCAGCTTCGCTTCCTTCTTCAGGAAGTAGCTGACTGGCGGCTGCTTCATGATGAAGGTGAAGGACTTGTCCTGGTAGTAGGTGATGACGACCGGGATCGGCATACCCTTTTCCATTTCCTGCGTGGCGGCATTGAACGCCTTGCAGAATTCCATGATGTTTACGCCACGCTGACCAAGCGCCGGGCCGATTGGCGGGGACGGGTTTGCCGATCCTGCCTTGACCTGAAGCTTGAGCTGGCCTGCAACTTTCTTAGCCATTTCTCTCTGCCTTTATGGTTTCCCCTGGTATCCTTGCTCGCCACATGCGAACCGGAACCAGAAACGTTACAACCGGTTTCCCGGCCTCTCATGCCGCCCTTCAAAAGGACAGCGGCTGCGGTTGCGTGGTGCGGATTGACCGATCCGGCTAAGACCGGCTTCCTTCCACGCGATTTGCGGGCTTGCCCTGCATTTGCCGAATGCATCGATCCGGCAAAACCAAAAGAAAGCTGTGCAGCCGAAAAGAATTCGGCGCTGCAGCCCTCAGAAATCAGACTTTCTCGACCTGAGCGTACTCAAGGTCCACCGGCGTTGCGCGGCCGAAGATGGACACTTCAACCTTGAGGCGCGAACGCTCCTCGTCAACGTCCTGCACGATGCCGTTGAACGAAGCAAACGGACCGTCGGATACACGCACCTGCTCGCCAACCTCGAACGAGATCGAAGGCTTCGGACGATCAACACCATCCTGAACCTGACCGAGAATGCGCTCGGCTTCAAAATCAGGGATCGGAACCGGCTTGTTGTCGGAACCGAGGAAACCCGTAACCTTGGGCGTATTCTTGATGAGGTGATAGGCCTCATCCGTCAGGTTGGCGCGCACAAGCACGTAACCCGGGAAGAACTTGCGCTCGGCATCGACCTTGCGGCCACGACGAACCTCGACGACCTTCTCGGTCGGAACGAGAATCTTTTCAAACAGATGGCTCAGGCCCTTCTGCTTGGCCTTCTCCTCAATCGATTCAGCAACCTTCTTCTCGAAATTCGAGTAGGCGTGAACGATGTACCAACGCGCTGCCATATTCATCCCTAACCGTTCAAACGCCAGCATTCAGGACGAGGCCAATCAGCCAGCCCATCAGTTGGTCCGCAGCAAAAAAGAAGATAGCCGCAAAGAAGACCATGACGAATACCATCAGCGTCGAGATCATCGTCTCGCGCCGTGAAGGCCATGTCACTTTCGCCGTCTCAGCACGAACCTGCTGCAGAAACGTAAATGGATTTGTTTTGGATGCCATTGAATGCTCACGCCTTAACGGCCCGTAAAGCTGACGATCAGCCCCACGCGCCGCGTGTCTGTTTGAACCCTACATAAAGACCGATTCTATAAATCACAAGAGGTCAACGGTCTTTTTGCGAAATTAGCCGGAAAAAAGCAAGCCTTCTCCCTGTATAGTGCGCCAGCTCGTTGCGGCATGATGTGCGCCGAATTGAATGGCAGGGGCAGTAAGGCTCGAACTTACGACCTGCGGTTTTGGAGACTGCCGCTCTACCAACTGAGCTATACCCCTAGACCAGCGGCGCCGAATGCTAGAAAGCGAAGCGCCACATGAAGTCAGCGGGTTATTATTCAGTTTGGCCGGGATTGACAAGCGCCTTGGACAGAAAAATGAAAAGAAATCCGTATGTGGGGTACTTTTTCCCGGCCTGACATTGACGGCTCAGACATCGACATATTTGCGCCAGTCATGTTCTTCCTTGAAGCCAAGCACTTCTTGGATCTTCCGGTTGGAAAGCAGCCCCTCAAACTCGCCGATCTCGCGTAAACGGCACATTCGGAAAATAACGGGCCGCCAGTTCCTTCGTCGGAGTATTGGCCGACACGGTATCATTGGCTGCGTTGAACACCTGGAAACCGAGACCGTCCTTCTCGATGCAGAGCTTGACGATTTGGCCGAGATCGCGAGCGTCGATATAGCTCCAGGCGATGCGCTTGCGGATTTCCGGATTGGCAAAGTATGCCGGGAATCGTTCATATTCATGCGGCTCGATGACATTGCCGATTCTCAGCGCATAGATATCGGCCCCGGACCGTTCGGCAAAAGCGAGCCGTCTTTTCGTTCACCACCTTTGACAGCCCGTACGAATCCATCGGATTGACATCATAATCCTCGTCCAGCGGGAACTGATGGAAATCGCGATGGCCTTCGGCGAAGCAGACGCCATAGGTGGTTTCGCTGGAGGCGACGATGATCTTGCGGATGCCGAGCTTCACCGCCGCTTCGATGACATTGTAGGTGCCCATCGTGTTGATACGGAACGTCTCGTTGTCCGGCTTGATCAGGATGCGTGGCACGGCGGCGAAATGCACCACCGCATCGAACGGCTGCGGCCCCTGCCCGTGTTCCAGATCCGGAAAATCCCGATGCATGGACATGACGTTGAACATTTGGCCGCTATCGGTGATATCGGCGATTAAGTTGGTGACGCCGGGGCTTTCCAGCGGCGTCAGATCGACATTGTGCACCTCATAACCGGCCTCCACCAGATAGGGCACGGCGTGCCGCCCTGCCTTGCCCGCGCCGCCGGTAAACAAAATACGCTTGCTCATGACATCCTCCGTTCGGCTGCGGCCTGTGCAGGCGCTTGCATGCCTCGTTATTCCGGTATGCCCTGCCCCTTCGAGCACCGCAATAGCGTTTCTCCGGGCCAAGGGATGACGGAACCTATGGTGGGCTCGATTTCCTGGCGAGCAAGCAAACAGCCGTGATCCCCACATATCGCCAGACAACAAAAAACCCCGCCGTTGCCGGCGGGGCTCTTATCAGTTCGTGCTATCGACGATTACTCGACGATGGAGGCTACGATGCCGGCGCCGACGGTGCGGCCGCCTTCGTGGATCGCGAAGCGCAGCTTTTCTTCCATGGCGATCGGAACGATCAGCTCGACGGAAACCGTGACGTTGTCGCCAGGCATAACCATTTCCGTGCCTTCAGGAAGCGACACGATACCGGTCACGTCCGTCGTACGGAAGTAGAACTGCGGACGATAGTTGGTGAAGAACGGTGTATGACGGCCGCCTTCTTCCTTCGTCAGGATGTAGGCTTCAGCCATGAACTTCTTGTGTGGCTTGACTGAACCCGGCTTGCAGAGAATCTGACCACGCTCGACGCCGTCGCGGGTAACGCCGCGAACGAGAGCACCGATGTTGTCGCCGGCCTGGCCCTGATCGAGCAGCTTGCGGAACATTTCAACGCCGGTAACCGTCGTCTTGGTGGTCGGACGGATGCCGACGATCTCGACTTCTTCGCCAACCTTGACGATACCACGCTCGACGCGGCCGGTCACAACCGTACCACGGCCCGAGATCGAGAACACGTCTTCGATCGGCAGCAGGAACGGCAGGTTGATCGGACGCTCAGGCGTCGGGATGTAGGCGTCAACAGCAGCCATCAGCTCGCGGATCGCGTCTTCGCCGATCTTCTTGTCGGAATCTTCCAGAGCGGCCAGAGCCGAACCCTTGATGATCGGAATGTCGTCGCCCGGGAAGTCGTACATCGACAGCAGTTCGCGAACTTCCAGCTCAACGAGCTCGAGCAATTCGGCGTCGTCGACCTGGTCGACCTTGTTGAGGAACACGACGATCGCCGGAACGCCAACCTGACGGGCAAGCAGGATGTGCTCGCTGGGTCTGCGGCATCGGGCCGTCGGCAGCCGAGCAAACCAGGATCGCGCCGTCCATCTGGGCAGCACCGGTGATCATGTTCTTGACGTAGTCGGCGTGGCCGGGGCAGTCAACGTGGGCATAGTGACGGGCAGGCGTTTCATATTCGACGTGCGCCGTCGAAATGGTGATGCCGCGGGCCTTTTCTTCCGGTGCAGCGTCGATCTGGTCGTACGCCTTGTATTCGCCGAAATACTTCGTGATCGCTGCCGTCAGCGACGTCTTGCCATGGTCGACGTGGCCGATCGTGCCAATGTTAACGTGCGGCTTATTGCGCTCAAATTTGCTCTTTGCCATGGGGTCAAGTTTCCTGTGATCAATGAGAATGCACCATACCGGCGGCGCCGGTTTGGGGAGGCGTTTAAGGGTTTCAGGCGGAATGCGCAAGACTTAATTATTTTGCGTGCCTTCAGGCCCTTAAGGCCTGGATAATGCCTATGTAGGGATGACAAGACACAATTCCAATGCCTGCCCCGCCAAACGCAGAAACAGCCTTAAATCAACGATTTGCGGAAATATCTTAAAGCAACAGCAACGAAGCGGGATACATTCGGAGGTTTTACTGGAGCGGGTAGCGGGAATCGAACCTGCGTATTCAGCTTGGAAGGCTGCTGCTCTACCATTGAGCTATACCCGCGGGTCAAGATCCGTCTGACAGAATGGTGGAGGGAGTTGGATTTGAACCAACGTAGGCTGAGCCAACGGATTTACAGTCCGTCCCCTTTAACCACTCGGGCATCCCTCCATTATTCTGTCGGGATCAAGCGACCAAGCTTTGCAGATCAAGGTATTGTTTGCCGGGGCAAGTCGTTCCCTCAATCTGCGCCGGGTATATGACGGCCCCGTTTCATCCTGTCAACACGGCGCCTCAGAAAAAGTTGGGAAAATCGCGATAAAGATTGCCAGCCGCCGATTTCATGAAAAACGGTTCCACGCGAACCGCATCGTCAGTATAAGACAGGCATGAGCAAAGATAATCCAGGCGACAAGAACGCCAAAGACACCCATTACGCCACTCTTCGCCGCGCGCATCATGATGGCAAACGCGAACGCGGCGAAATTCCGACACCCGTGCAGGACAAGCGCAAGAGAAGCGCTGCACCAGACTGGAAGGCGCCGCAACTAGCGCCCGACCAGGTGCTGCTCTACGGCATCCACACCGTGCGCGCCGCCCTCGACAATCCCGAGCGCAAGATCACCAAACTTTCGGTGACCCAGAATGCTTTGGTGCGTCTGGAAACCGGTCCCGTCGAGGACCTCGGTTTCCCCGTGGAGATCGTCACGCCGCAGGATCTCGACAAGATTCTCGGGCCAGACGCCATCCATCAGGGCGCGATGCTGGAAACTGTTCCCCTGCCCGTGCGCCGTCTTTCGGCACTCAACGACAGCCCGTTGATTCTCGTCCTCGACCAGGTCACCGATCCGCACAATGTCGGCGCCATCATGCGCTCCGCAGTGGCCTTCAATGCCGGCGCGCTGATCACGACACAACGTCACAGCCCGACCGGATCGGGCGTCATGGCCAAATCGGCCTCCGGCGCACTGGAAATGATCCCCTACATCCAGATCACCAATCTGGCCGACGCGCTGGAAGAGCTGCACAAGCTCGGCTTCGTTTCGATCGGCCTTGATCTGGAAGGCCCCGCGCCACTCGAACAGACATTGTCCGGCGCAAAGATCGCGCTTGTCCTCGGCGCTGAGGGAAAAGGGTTGCGGCAGAAGACACGCCAGACCGTCAATGCACTTGCCCGCCTCGACATGCCCGGCGCCATCAAGTCGCTGAATGTCTCGAATGCAGCCGCGATCGCCATGTATGCGGCCCGCGGCCATCTGGCCAAGGCATAACCGGCGGCTACCGGCTCAACGGCAACAGCGCAACCGACAAACGGGCTTCGGGACACCCATCCCGAAGCTTTGCCAAGTGGTCACATTGAGTTCCATTTCGCAACGCGCCAGATAAGCCACCTCGCCCACCCGGATGCAGACAGTCTGGCCGAGTTCGAGTTTGGAGCCATCACGGTTTCGGCAGGTGCAGGCCGCATCCGGCGGCGCAGCAAAGGACACGCCGGGGGATAGTCCGGTAAAGGCCGAAACCAGCGTGACCATTAAGAATGCCGGAACGCTTTTCATAAGCAGAGTGTAATACAAAAACGCCAAGCGTCCAGTCCCGACGGGCGCTCTGTCCGTACTGGCGTGCCGATGCCGGATTTTCGCCAGGTCGAACCGAAACTCAGGCCTTCTTCAGAAACTCCGTGCGCAGCACCAGGCCCTTGATCTTGGCATGACGGCATTCTGACCTCGTCCGGATCGCCGGTCAAATGGATACCCCTGATCATCGTTCCGCGCTTCAAGGTCTCGGATGTACCCTTGACCTTGAGATCCTTGATCAGGGTGACGTTGTCTCCCTCGACGAGGATTGTGCCATTGCTGTCCCTGACATCCGTCATTTGCGATTCCAATCTTTATTCTGTCGGCCGAAGCCCTGCGATCCGGGCTCTATCCCCTCGCGGCAGGCGTGTCCAGCCTGTGTTGCGACAACGGCGCCAGACCACGAAAAAGCCGGGCAGCGGTGCCCGGCTCTTCATTCACGCAGATCGGGTCGAGTGATCAGGCGGCGATGTCGAAATGACCACGGCCGGCAATGGCTTTTTCAGCCTCTGCGATCGCAGCATCTTTCGAGTCCGGGCTGATGGCCAGGCCTTCGGCGCGGACAAATTCCACATCGCTGATGCCAATGAAACCGAACACGGTGCTCAGATAGGTCTCTTGGTGATCCATGGCACTGATCGGGGAAGCGCCGGAATAATGGCCGCCGCGCGTGGAGGCAACGATTACCTTCTTACCCTTGGCGAGACCTTCGACGCCCGCCTCGGTGTAACGGAAGGTGGTTCCGGCAACGAGAATGCAGTCGATCCAGGTCTTGAGCTGGCTCGGAATGGCAAAATTGTACATCGGCGCGCCGATGACGACGACATCGGCGGCGAGGAATTCGTTGAGCGAGGCGCGGCCGGCATCAAGCTCGGAAACCAGCGTCGCATCCAGACCTTCCGGATTGGCGGAAGCAGCCATCAGGTGCGAGCCGTTAAGATGGGCAAGCGGTGCTGCGGCCAGATCACGATAGGTGACGTGGTCGCTCGGGCGCTCAGCCTTGATCCGCGCGACAATTGAAGCCGTCAGGCGGCGGGACACGGAATGATCACCGAGAATACCGGAGTCGATATGGAGAATGTTCATGGTGGGCACCTTCATGTGCTTGTGTGGCGTTTGGGTGCATCACATATGAATTTAAAACAATCGGCCGATAAGCCGCCCCTTTTCGACAAGCCGTTTCCTGATAGAAACAATGATGGTCAGTTATCGATGAATATGAAGGTGTGACATGCAGGACCTGAACGATCTCGCGCTGTTTGCCGCCGTGGTAAAACACAAGGGCTTTTCCGCTGCCGCCCGTGTCCTCAACATTCCCAAATCCAAGCTTAGCAAGCACGTCGCCCGGCTTGAGCAGCAGCTCGACGTCCGCCTGCTGGAACGCTCGACCCGCAAGCTGCGGGTCACCGAGATCGGCCAGGCCTTCTACGAACGCTGCGAGACGATCCTTTCAGGCGTCGAGGCCGCCGAAGCGGTGGTTGCGGCGGCCAAGAGCGAGCCGACAGGCGCCGTCCGGCTCGCCTGCCCGATCGGCTTTGCACCGATCCTCGGCCATATCCTGCCGGCCTTTCACCGGCGTTATCCGGGCGTGCGGCTGCTGATCACCGCCACCAACCGCCGGATCGACCTTGTCGAGGAACGCATCGATATTGCACTGCGGGCGCGCGACCAGCTGGATACCGACAACAATCTTATTGTCCGCAAGCTTGGCGAAGCCCGCCAGTTTCTCGTGGCAAGTCCGGCGCTGATGGCGCGGATCGGCAATGTGACGATCGATACGCTCGGCACCATGCCGACGCTGTCGATGAACGAGCAGCATCTGACCGATACCTGGCAGCTGAACCATACCGACGGAACGAAACGCGACATCACGCATCAGCCCGTCATCGGCTGTGGCGATTTCGGCATTCTCGAGCGGGCCGCCATCGAGGGCGTCGGAATTGCGCTTCTACCGGATCATCTTTGCAGCCGGGGTATCAGGACCGGGGTGCTGATGCCGGTGCTGCCTGACTGGTGCTCGAACACCACCATCGCCCATCTGGTCTTCACATCGCGTCACGGCATGCTGCCGTCGGTCCGCTGCGCTGATCGACTTCCTTGCCGACAATATGCCGAGCGCAATGTCGCGTTGCACGGAAATCGACCTGAGGCCGGCAATGCTCGACGCAGCGGAATAAAGGATGCCTCTTCGCTGGCCTGACTTATGATGCGGGCGTTTCAAACGACCGAATCATATCTGGCGGAGGCAAGGTAGAATCATGACGCTGGGGAGCGGCGGCGCATCATCCGGAGACGGCGGACAACCATCGGCATCCTCCTCGTCGCCGCCATCTCGTTTCTCGCCGGCATGACAGATGCCGCCGGTCTGCTGATTGCCGGCAGCTTCGTCTCCTTTATGAGCGGCAATACCACCCGCGCCGCCGTCGCGCTCGCGGATGGACAGGCGGCCTATGCGGCTGTTCTGCTGGGTGGTCTTTTAATGTTCGTCGCCGGCAAGCGCTTGGGATCGTCATCGCCCACAATGCAGCCCGGCGTGCGTTCCGCATCCTCGCAGGGGCGACCCTCCTGCTTGCGCTTGCCGCCATCATCACCGATCCGGGACTTGCAACGCTGCAGTTCTACGCGATCGTGCTGGCCATGGGGCTCGTCAATGCCGCCGTCGAACAGATCGAGGGATTGCCGATTGGACTGACCTATGTCACCGGCGCCCTCTCGCGCTTCGGCAAAGGTATCGGCAGTTGGATGGTCGGTACGCCACGGCGCGATTGGGGCCTGCAGATCGTTCCCTGGATCGGTATGGCGTCCGGCGGCATATGCGGCGCTTTTCTCGAACGGGCGCTGGGCGCTGGCGTGCTTTGGCTGGTCTGCATGCTCGCCGCGACGCTGGCGATTCTTACCTTTTCATCCCGCCGCGGCTGCAGCAGCGCTTCGCCCCCCGTTCACTGCCTCCGCCTGTCAAAAATTCGCTGGGCAGAATCCGGCCTATAATCACCTCAAGCCCCCATCGTTGTGTGCTTCGACCGGCGCAGATGTGAAAAACCAAACGCCGGAGTGCATTTTTGCTTTACACGCGACCAGAATATGCTAACTCCCAGCCGCAAGTGCTGCCCTTATAGCTCAGTTGGTAGAGCACCTGATTTGTAATCAGGGGGTCCCGGGTTCGAGTCCTGGTGGGGGCACCATTCTTTCCACACGCAAAATCCTCATTTATCCGGCATTTTGGTGAACTTATGGGGGATTTCTCCCCGTAAGTTGACGCAGCGAACAGATTGGGAATCCCGCTCTTAGAATCGGAACCCCATAGGCCTATATGCAGTCGATATGTTGTTGGAACGGGCTTGAACGCCGGCGCGATAAGTCCTTTATATCGGCGCGAAACGAGGAATGACAAGCATGACGGCGGACGTTCTGGCTGCAAGCGGCGGCGTGAAGCAGATAATTTGCATCAACTGGGGCACGAAATACGGCGCGCCGTTCATCAACCGGCTCTACGCGATGGTGGCACGCAACATCACGCCCCCTTTCACCTTCACCTGCTTCACCGACAATCGGGATGGTTTGCGGCCGGAAATTCACCTGGAGGACTTGCCGCCCCTGGACATCGAAAAGATGCCGGTCAACACCAAGGGCATCTGGCCCAAGGCGCGCCTGTGGGGACCGAAACTGGGCAACCTGGCTGGCCCGGTCCTGTTCCTCGACCTCGATCTGGTCATCGTCGGCTCTCTGGATGCTTTCTTCGAAGCAGGAGGACCGGATGACGTGATGATTGCCCAGAATCAGACCACGCCATTCGAACGGCTCGGCCAGACGTCGCTGTTCCGGTTTCCAGTCGGCAAGCTTGTTCCCCTGCAGGAAAAGTTCCGCGCCGACCCGCAAGGTGTGGCTGACAAATATGAATTTGAGCAGCGGTTTGTCACCTGCAATGCTCCGGGTGGCGTCAAATTTTTTCCTCGCCGCTGGGTTCTGCATTTCAAACAGGATTGCCGCTGGCCGATCCCGCTGAACTATTTCCTGGTCCCCCGCCTTCCCTCCGATGCCAGGGTTGTCCTGTTCCTGCGCAACTTTTTCCCGCAGCATGCGATTGACGGGCAGTTCGGTCTGAAGGGGCGCGCAACGACACCTCTCGATCACATTTTCGGCGTGTTTGACCCCAGCCGGCGGAGGGGAAAGGCGCCGTTCCGATACCTGCGCCAATATATCCTTCCCACGCCGTGGGTCGCGGACCATTGGCGGGAATGAAGCCTCAATCTTCCCTTCCCCACGATGTTCTTTTGTGCATGATACCGTCTGTATTCTGAGCAGCGACGCCTTCTGTCGGACTTCCAGATGGACCATATTTGGGGCCTTTCGCATGGGGCGGCCCATTTCATAAAACAGACAGGCATTTTATGGCTCGCACCTTCAAAACCATCGCCTTTGCCGCTTCAGCCACCGACGAAGCACAGGCGGCGGCGGAAGAATTGATCGCTCTCTACGGCCAGGGAAGATCCGGCCGAAGCAGACGTGATCGTGGCGCTAGGCGGCGATGGTTTCATGCTGCACACGCTGCACAGGACGATGAATTCCGGCAAGCTCGTCTATGGCATGAACCGCGGCTCGATCGGCTTTCTGATGAACCGTTACAGCACCGAAGACCTGCACAAGCGTCTGGCTGAGGCCGTCGAGAATACGTTCCGGCCGCTGGAAATGCAGACCGTCGATGCGGATGGAAACAGCTTCAAGGCGCTTGCGATCAACGAGGTCTATCTGTTTCGCCAGTCCTATCAGGCAGCCAAGCTGAGAGTCGTCGTCGATGACCGGGTGCGCCTTGAGGAGCTGATCTGCGATGGCGTCCTGCTCTCCACACCGGCTGGCTCGACGGCCTACAATCTCTCCGCCCATGGCCCGATCCTGCCGCTTGAGGCTCCGCTTCTGGCTCTGACGCCGGTCAGCCCCTTCCGGCCACGACGCTGGCGCGGCGCGCTGCTGCCCAACAAGGTCACTGTCGATATCGCCATTCTCGAACCCGAAAAACGCCCGGTCAACGCGGTCGCCGATCATGTCGAGGTCAAGTCAGTGGTCAAAGTGCGGATCGCCGAATCGGAAAACACGACGGCACACATCCTTTCGGATCCCGACTATTCCTGGTCGGACCGCATTCTTGCCGAGCAGTTCTCGAATTGAGACCAGTCTCCGACCGTGTACTTTCCGATAAAATCCTCAACGGGAATCGATTTCGGCTGAAACTTGTGCCAGAATTCGGTGTGCCTCGGTGCCCGCAAGGGATGCAGGCACCAGAGCATCCGGCTTTTCCAGTCAGAGTACCCAGGGCGAAAACCATGCTCCAGACAAGATATGACAGCGCAACCGGCGTGCGTTTGCCTGCGGGCGGAAAGCTTTTATGAGCGACCGTCTCTGGCAATTGCAGGCGGACAATCCTGCGTTTGGCCCGGCACCTGGCAGTCTGTTGCCTGGCCGTGAAATTCGCAGCCGGCTCGCCGGTTCTCGCCGATGACACGGTCCTGATGCCCACCAACATCATCTTCGTGACAAGTACCGGATACTGGGAGGAAAGCGGCGACCCGCTGAGCGTGCTTGATCCCGATAGTGCAAAGACAACCGAAAACCAGCCGGCCATGCAGTCATCGACGCCTGCACAGCGCGGATATTACAAGCTGGTGGCCGTGCGCCAGCCCGCGGGGAAGCGCATATCTTCCTGCAGCAGGTCGCCCTGGATGCCGCAGGTCCGAAAGTCGTTTCGTCGGCTGAACTCGAGGAGTTCTCCGCGATGAAGGCCTATGTCACCGATATCAGGCCGGAAACATCCGACGGTGTTGCAAGCCAGCCCGGTCTGTTCGCAACGATTTATCTGAAGACCGATCCCACGGCGGGCGAGCCAGAGACCTGGACGGTGCTGATCGACGATATCGGCGACATCAAAGTCGAGCGCGAAACCAACTGACCGACAACACCGATCAAAAGAAAAGCCGGGCGATAGACACGCCCGGCTTTTGCAATTGTCAGAAGGTGTGAGACCCGGCTTACGCCAGATCGTCGACCACGGCATCGGCGCCGCCGTTGACGCGGTGGGCGAGCGCCGCTTCCATGAACTCATTCAGGTCGCCATCGAGAACATCGTCCGGCGCCGTGCTTGCCACGCCGGTGCGCAGGTCCTTGACCAGTTGGTAGGGCTGCATGACATAGGAACGAATCTGGTGTCCCCAGCCAATATCGCTCTTCGATGCTGCTTCGGCGTTGGCCGCGTCTTCGCGCTTCTTCAGTTCCGCTTCGTAGAGACGGGCGCGCAGCATATCCCAGGCCTTGGCCTTGTTCTTGTGCTGCGAGCGTTCCTGCTGGCACTGCACCACGATGCCGGACGGCATATGCGTGATGCGCACCGCCGAGTCGGTCGTGTTGACGTGCTGGCCACCGGCACCGGACGAACGGTAGGTATCGATGCGGCAATCGCTCTCGTTGATATCGATCTGGATCAGATCGTCGATGACCGGATAAACCCAGATCGACGAGAACGAGGTGTGACGGCGGGCGTTGCTGTCGAACGGCGAAATTCGCACCAGGCGGTGAACACCCGATCCGGTCTTCAGCCAGCCATAGGCATTGTGGCCCTTGACCAGCAGCGTCGCTGACTTGATGCCGGCTTCTTCGCCGTCATGGACTTCAAGCAGTTCGACCTTGTAGCCTTGGCGTTCCGCCCAGCGCGTGTACATGCGCAGAAGGATGTTCTGCCCAGTCCTGGCTCTCGGTGCCGCCGGCGCCGGAATGGACTTCGAGATAGGTGTCGTTGCTGTCGGCTTCGCCGGACAGCATGGCTTCCACCTGGCGGCGCGCCGCTTCCGTGCGCAGCACGCGCAGAGCGTCTTCGGCTTCCTTGACGATGTCGGCATCGCCTTCTTCCTCACCGAGTTCGATAAGGTCGATAGCGTCCTGCATTTGCTGCTCGAAAGCCCGCACGCTGCTGATGCCGTCGTCGAGATGCTGGCGCTCGCGCATCAGCTTCTGCGCTTCCGACGCATCGTTCCAGAGGTTCGGGTCCTCTGACTTGTTGTTCAACCAGTCCAGTCGTCTTACCGCCTGATCCCAGTCAAAGATGCCTCCTCAGCAGGCTTATGGCCTGCTTGATCTCGTCGACAATGTTCTCGATTTCAGTCCGCATGGTCCCGCTTCTTGCGCTCGTATGGAATGTGCGCCGTGAATAACGGCGCCTGCCGCTTATGTAAAGACCGGCAGGCGCCTGGAAAGGTGGTGAGTTGGGTTAAAACAGGCCGTTGGAACCGCGGTTGATCGCGTCGTTTGCCTGTGGCGATGCCTTCAGGATTTCCTCCGGCGGCATATACTGATCGGCCCCACCGATGACCGAGAAGGTTTCTGCCGGACCGGTTCCGGGCTTGAACGCCTCGATGATCGTATCCGGATCGCCTTCCGCTGCCGCCATGCCGGTCTTGCGGTTAACAGGGATGAGGCTCATGCCTTCCGGCACCACGAATTTGCCCGGGCGCGTGCCCTGCGTTGCAGCCTGCATGAAATCGTTGAACACGGGAGCCGCAAGACCGCCACCCGTTGCGCCGCGACCGAGCGGCGCCGGGCTGTCGAAGCCGAGATAGAGGCCAGCGACCATGTCAGGTGTATAACCGACGAACCAGGCGTCCTTTTCGTCATTGGTCGTTCCGGTCTTGCCAGCAACCGGGCGATCGAGCTTGATCTTGCCGGCGGCCGTACTGCGGGTGACCACGCCTTCCATCATCGAGGTAATCTGATAGGCCGTCATCGGGTCCAGAACCTGCTCTCTGTTGTCGGTGAGAACCGGTTCTTCCTGATCTTCCCAATCCGTCGCATTGCAATTGTCGCAGGTGCGTTCCTCGTGGCGGAAGATCGTCTTGCCGTAGCGGTCCTGGATGCGGTCGATCATCGACGGCTTGATCTGTTTGCCGCCATTGGCAAGCACGGCGTAGGCCGACACCATCCGCAGCACCGTTGTTTCGCCCGACCCGAGCGACATGGCCAGAACCGGCAGCATCTTGTCATAGATACCGAAGCGCTCGGCATATTCGGCAACGAGGTTCATGCCCATGTCGTTGGCAAGCCGCACCGTCATCAGGTTACGTGACTTTTCGATACCAAGGCGCAATGTCGAAGGTCCGGCCGAGCCGCCACCGTAGTTCTCCGGGCGCCAGACCTGGCCGCCGGTAACCAGTTCGAACGGCGCATCGAGAATGACGGATGCCGGCGTATAGCCGTTGTCGAGCGCCGCCGCATAGACGAACGGCTTGAAGGACGATCCCGGCTGGCGCATCGCCTGCGTCGCGCGGTTGAATTCCGACTGACCGTAGGAGAAGCCGCCCGCCATGGCGAGAACACGGCCCGTATGCGGATCCATGGCGACAAGGCCACCCTGCACTTTCGGTGGTTGGCGCAGACGATACTCGCCGGCTTCCGTGGTCGCTTCGACATAGACGATATCGCCGGGACCGACGACGCCTACCGGCGATTTCGCGGACTTGCGATCGCCGACCGACGAGCGATAGGCCCATTGCATGTTCTTTGCGGTGATATGCCCGGTCAGGCGATCGGCACCGACCTTGCCGGCTCCGTCCTTCTCCGGCTGGATACCGATCTCGGCACCATGATCGTCAACGGACAGAACGACCGCAAGCTTCCATTCCGGCACATCGGAGAGCGCTTCGACTTTGCCGAGCGGCTCACCCCAATCTCCACCGATCTCGATCGTCTTCAGCGCGCCATGGAATCCCCGGCGCTCGTCATAGGAGACAAGTGCATTCTGCAACACCCGGCGGGCTTCCACCTGCAGCCGCGGATCGAGCGAGGTGCGAACGGACAGGCCGCCCTCATAGAGGGCATTGTCGCCGTAACGCTGGATGATCTGGCGGCGCACTTCCTCGGCGAAATAATCCGACGCGAACAGATGCGAGCCGCCGCGCTGAACGCTGACGCCGAGCGGCTGCTTCTTGGCTTCCTCACCGTCGCTCTTGGTGACGTACCCTGTTCTCGACCATACGGTCGATGACCCAATCGTGGCGCTCCAGAGCTGCCTTTTCGCGGCGGAACGGATGATAGTTCGAAGGCCCCTTCGGCAATGCGGCCAGATAGGCCGTTTCTGGCAATGGTCAGTTCTGTCACCGACTTGTCAAAATAGGTGAGTGCTGCGCCAGCGATGCCGTAGGAGTTCAGCCCGAAGAAAATCTCGTTGAGATACAGTTCGAGAATGCGGTCCTTGCTGTAAGCCTGCTCGATGCGAAATGACAGGATCGCTTCCTTGACCTTGCGGTCGATCGTCTGGTCGGCGGACAGGAGGAAGTTCTTGGCAACCTGCTGGGTAATCGTCGAGGCGCCGACCGGACGGCGGCCGGAGCCGAAATTCTGCAGGTTCACGAAGATGGCGCGGCCAAGGCCGGTGATGTCGACGCCCGGATGCTGGTAGAAATTCTTGTCTTCGGCCGAAATAAAGCCGCCTTGACGCGATCCGGAATGGCCTGGATCGGCAGGTAGAGGCGGCGCTCGCGGGCATATTCGGCCATCAGCGCGCCATTGCCGGCGTGGACCGCGTCGTTACCGGCGGCGCGTAGCTGTTGAGAACCTCATAATCTGGCAGGTCCTTGGTCACGTGCCCAAGATAGATGGCAGCAGCCAGGCTACGCCGAGCACCAGAAATGCGCCAATGCCGAAGAAGTATCCAATCAGTCTGATCATCAGCCAGGTACCGGTATCCTGTTGTCGTTTATCTATGCGGAGCACACGTTGCCGGTGGGCCTAACCCGCACCTTGCCCGAATGCAATCACGCTGACGAATTAAACAACGAATGAAACGCATTCCGGTTGGCCGGCGGCGCTTCCCACGCTGGTTGTTTACGACCGGCGATCGTCTTTCAGATCACCCGCCGCGCAATTCAGATTCCGGATAGCGACCGGATTGTGAGCAAAATAGGGCTTGCGGCAGATTAAACATAGGTCATCCCGTTGAAAACGATATCGCTGTTACTCTGGCGACACAAATCACAAGAGACGTTATTGCCAGCCCAATTAGTGGATTGGCAACCGATGAAGCCCCGTCCAAACCGTGGTCAGCCGCCGTTTGCCACCGCCTCGCCACGATAGCCGCGCACGGCAACGGCCAGCAGATCGGCAACCTTGCTGCGCCAGACCGGATCAACAAGGAGCTTTTCATCCTCCTTGTTGGACAAAAAGCCCAGTTCCAGCAGAATCGACGGCACATCCGGCGCCTGTAGCACGTGGAATCCGGCATGGCGGTGGGGATTGTTGATCAGGTTGATCTGCCCCTCGAAGGAGGAAACGACCGACCGTGCCAGATTGACCGAGAACGCCTGCGTTTCGCGGCGTGTCAGATCGATCAGAATGTCGGCGACTTCAGCCGGTTCACTCTTGAAAGTGACACCGGCGATCTCGTCCGACAGGTTTTCGCGTGCGGCGAGGTTGGCTGCCAGATGGTCGGATGCCTTGTCGGAGATCGTGTAGACGGTGGCGCCACGAATATCGCGCTGCTTCAGCGTATCGGCATGGATGGAAATGAACAGGTTGGCGCTGTGCTGGCGTGCGATCTGCACGCGTTCCGGCAAGGACAAAAACTCATCCTTATCGCGCGTCAGGAACGCCTTGACACCATTTTCCTTGTTGAGCGTCTCGACCAGCTGGGTGGCGAAGGCGAGCGTCACGCTCTTTTCCTCCATCTTTGTCTCGCTGCCGATCGCGCCGGTATCGATGCCGCCATGGCCTGCATCGACGGCGACGACGAAGGCTCCGGGCGCCGCCGGCTCGACCAGCCTGCCGGTTTTGGCGGCAGTGACGGTGCTGGTCCACTTCTGCTCTTCGATCAGGCTGGAAAAACGCGCCTCCGTCACCCGCTCCGCATCGAGCACAAGGCGAAACCCCTTGCCCTCCTCGTCAGCCTTCACATCGGCAACAGTAACCGCGACGGGTTTGTTTGCCGTCAGCACCACGCGCGCTGCCCGGCCCCATGGCGCCATAGCGGATTTCGGTGAATAGGCCCCGCGCCTGCAGGTCCTCGGGTTTCAGACCGAAGGATGTTTCCGGCAGGTCGACGATGACACGCGGCGGATTGGCGACATAGTGGACGAAGAATATCGGCTTGCGATCAAAATCGATCACCACCCGAGTGCGGGCATCATCGCCGGCGATGCGGGCGCCGTAAGCGAGCAACGGTGCATCGGCGGCATGGGCTACCGGTGCCGCAGAAAGAAGCAGGAGGCCAAGCAGGCACCGCCGTATTATCGCAGACAGGATCAAATCCGCTCTTCCTTGTTGAACACGCCAGCCGGACCCTCGGTGGTAGCGTCGCCGACGATCTGGTCGTGACATCTCATTTCGGGACATAGCCCGTACATCTGGCGCGTTGCTGCCTGTAGCATCCATGACGCCATATGGTTAACCAAACCTTGCTTTCTCCATCTTCAAGGAGCGCCACCTGCCCTCTTCCAACGCGATTACAGCACGTCAAAACGGCGGCAAACCGGCACTCCGGCAGTACATACCCCGACAAGCGAATCAATCAATATTATGACTGTTTCGGCTTTTCCCTTGCCATTGTGACATAGAAAACATAAAAGCCTTGCAGGGAGAAAGTGTTGACGGGATAGAATCGACGACCGGCAGCCAAAGGGTTTTTAAAGCCTTGGCGCCAGAGCGTGATCGGGACGGGTAAAACCGCTTCAACGCAGATCATGTCTCGGACAAGCAGTCGCGCTTCATCCGCCGTCGCTCCACTTTTTCTTCGCATGCTGAATCGAGAAATTCCGGCGGTGGCCGGAGCGTTTATGGTGACGATCACTGCAGGCCCGTGACCGGGCACATTCATCGGGCCTTCAGGGCCTACTACATTGGCATTCTTGTTTGGTCATTAACGTTGTCCCAGCAGTATCGGTCAGAAGTAAACAGGCCCCGGAACAGACTAGTTCCGGCTGCCGTCTGGCTGTTGGACGATCTCCCCAACCATACAGGAACATTCACATCCGGCGAAAAACCTGAACTGTATGGAAAGTCTCCTCCGGGACGCTATTTTCCTGCCGTTTCCAGGGTGCGCCGAGGAGCACCACTTACATGGCAGAGAAAATGCTTATCGATGCGTCTCACGCTGAAGAGACGCGCGTCGTTGTCGTACGCGGAAACCGCATAGAAGAATTCGACTTCGAATCCGAACACAAGAAGCAAATCGCATGGCAATATCTATCTCATGAAAGTGACCGCGTAGAGCCCTCGCTGCAGGCGGCCTTCGTCGACTACGGCGGCAACCGCCACGGCTTCCTGGCCTTCGCCGAAATCCATCCCGACTATTACCAGATCCCTCTTGCCGACCGGCAGGCCCTTTTGCGGCAGGAAGCCGAAGAAGCGCGCCGTGACGATGACATCGAGCATGTCGAGACAGGCACGGATCTCGGTCCCGATTCCGAAGAGGAAACGGTAGAGACGACGGAAGAAATCACCTGAAGAAACCGTCGTCGAGGTTATCGAGACGGTTGCCGAGCCAGTCGAGGCCGTGGGAGCGGCCGCCGAGGAAAAGCCGAAAGCAAAGGCCAAGCGCCCACGCCGCACCAAAAAGGCTGCTGCCGCAGAAGCCGAAGCTGCTGATAGCGAAGAAGGCAACGGCGGCGAAATGGCTGCCATGGTCGATACCGACAGCATTTCAGAAGACACTCGCGGCGGTCGTCGCAACAATGATGACGACGATGATGACGATGGTCATCACGAAGAAAAAGAAGTCATCAGATCCGTCGGCGCCGAAGACGCGATGGAAGAAGTGCCGGACCGGCAGGTCAGCCGCCGCCCGCGCAAGCAGTACCGCATCCAGGAAGTCATCAAGCGCCGGCAGATCCTGCTCGTGCAGGTGGCCAAGGAAGAACGCGGCAACAAGGGCGCAGCACTCACCACATACCTGTCGCTTGCCGGCCGCTATTCGGTTCTGATGCCGAACACGGCGCGTGGCGGCGGTATTTCCTGCAAGATCACCAACCTGCCGGACCGCAAACGTCTGAAGGAAATTGCCCGCGCGCTCGACGTGCCGCAGGGCATGGGCGTCATCCTGCGCACCGCCGGTGCCAACTGCACCAAGGTCGAAGTCAAGCGCGACTTCGAATACCTGATGCGCCTGTGGGAAAATGTTCGCACGTTGACCTTGTCGTCGACCGCCCCCTGCCTCGTCTATGAGGAAGGCTCACTGATCAAGCGCTCGATCCACGACCTTTACAACAAGGATATCAGCGAGATCATCGTTGCCGGCGAGGAAGGCTACAAGGAAGCCAAGGGCTTCATGAAGATGCTGATGCCGAGCCACGCCAAGGTGGTTCAGCCTTACACGACGTGCACCCGATCTTCTCGCGCTCGGGCATCGAAGCCCAGCTCGATCGCATGCTGGTGCCGCAGGTGACGTTGAAGTCCGGCGGCTACATCATCATCAACCAGACCGAAGCGCTTGTTGCGATCGACGTCAACTCGGGTCGTTCGACCCGCGAACACTCGATCGAAGACACGGCCCTCCAGACCAACCTCGAAGCCGCCGAAGAAGTCGCCCGCCAGCTGCGCCTGCGCGACCTTGCCGGTCTCGTGGTCGTCGACTTCATCGACATGGAAGAAAAGCGCAACAACCGTTCGGTTGAAAAGCGCCTGAAGGATCACCTCAAGAACGACCGCGCTCGCATCCAGGTCGGCCGTATCTCGCATTTCGGCCTTCTCGAAATGTCGCGCCAACGTATCCGCGCATCGGTTCTCAGATCGACGATGCAGGTCTGCGCGCACTGCAACGGCACGGGCCATGTTCGTTCGCAGTCCTCTGTTGCCCTGCATGTCCTGCGCGGCGTCGAGGAATATCTGCTGAAGAACACCACGCACAACATCACAGTGCGCACGACGCCGGATATCGCGCTCTACCTGCTCAACCACAAGCGCGGCACGATCGTCGATTATGAAGAGCGTTTCGGCGTTCAGATCATCATCGAGGCGGACGCCCATGTGGGCGCCCAGCATTTTGCCATCGATCGCTGCGAAGCCGTCGAGAACCCGGTGAAGATCGAGCAGATCATCCAGTTCGAGCCGGAAATCGATGAAGACGACGATATCATTATCGAAGAGGATATCGAGGACGACGAAGAACTCGTGGTCGAAGCCAAGCCGGAACGCGCAGAGCGGGGCCGAGCGCAGCGAACGGGCACCTGCCGAGCAGAATGACGAACAAGGTAACCGCAAGCAAGCGCCGCCGGCGCCGGCGTGGTGGCCGCCCGGGTGGCGAGCAGGGTGCTGAAGCCGGTGCGCGTTCCGAGGATGCATCCGATGAGGATGGCGACGAGGACGAAGCCGACGACGTTGCAGCACAGGCTAATGGCGAAGATGCACAGGACGCAGGTCTGAGCGAAGAAGAACGCCAGAAGCGCAAGCGCCGCCGTCGCGGCAAGCGCGGTGGCCGCCGCAATCGTCCGGATGAGGCAGAGGGTGAAAACCTCGCGGCTGACGGCGAAACCGGTGGTGAAGAAACCTCCGGTGAGGAAGCCTCCCCGAGCAATGCTGAAGCGCCGATTGCTGTAGTTGCAGAGGCTGTCATTACAGCCGAGGACGTCGCCGGAGCGCCAGCCGAGGCAGAAGCCAAGCCTGCCAAGCCGAAGCGCAGCCGCAAGAAGGCTGTTGCCGCAGCCGACGTGGCCGTTGCTGAGGAAGCGCCTGTCGCGACCGCCGATGCGGATGCCCAGGCTGCTGTCGAGGCTAAGCCCGAAGAGGTTGCCGTCGCCGAGGAACCGGTCGTCGAGAAGGCTGCTGCAGCCCTCGATGAGACGAAGCCGGTGCGCGCCAACCGCGATATCGAAACGATCGCCAGCGAGCCGGTGGTCAAGTCGTCCACCGTCAAAAAGGACGAAGGCGACGCTGACCCAGCAAAGCCCAAGAAGGGCGGCTGGTGGCAGAAGCGCGGCTTCTTCTGAGCCGGGTCTGACGCATAGAAATTGAAAAACCGGCCAAGCGATTGGCCGGTTTTTTGTTGCGCCACCCTGTTACATAAGAAACTTCAAAAAATACGAGGAATGCGGCAGATTGTGCTCCGCTGGACGAGATGGGCTCGCCCTGCACCAACAGGAGGAGGCAATCATGCGACGTTTCCTTGTCGCAGCGGCGCTTGTCGCCATGCCCACGATTTCGCTTGCAGCCATGCCCCAGGCCGACGGTGAGAGCCGTCAGCGCTACAATGACTTTTATTACAAGAGCTACGACACCGCGTTTGAGCCGGTCTGCGTCGTCAAACAAGTCCGCAAGACGGACGATCACGGCAACGACGTGATCAAGAAGGTTCGTGTCTGCCGCTGAGGATGACGGGAAGCTTCGGATGAATGCGCGTCCGCCGGGCGCGCATCAGGCACGCGCAGGACGCCGTCACTTCCCTTCGCAATCTGATTCACAGCCGTGACGGACTGATTCCGGAAAGCCTCGCAAGGAACTGAAATCGTTAGAGGATCACGCCAGCCAGCGGGCGATGCGATCCATTGCATCGACCATATCGGTCTCCGCCCCCGCATAGGAAAACCGCATCGTGCGATGGCCTTCGAGAGGATCGAAATCGAGACCCGGCGTTGCCATGACACTGATTTCTGCCAGCATCTTGCGGGCAAAATCCATGCTGTCATTGGTGAAGCGGCTGACATCGGCATAGGCATAGAAGGCGCCGTCCATCGGCGAAGCAATGGTAAAGCCGATCTCCGGCAGGCGCTTCAACAGGAGGTCGCGGTTGGCGGCATAGGATGCCTTGTAGATATCGAGCTCGGCCTCGCTGCCCAGCGCTGCTTCAGCGGCGATCTGCGACAGTTCCGGCGGCGAGATGTAGAGGCTCTGGGCGATCCGCTCGAAGGCGCGAGCCTGGGATTCGGGCAGGACCATCCAGCCGATCCGCCAGCCGGTCATGCAATAGTATTTCGAGAACGAATTGATGATGACGGCCTCATCGGTAACGGCAAGCGCCGTCGTCTCTTCGCCGGCAAATGTCAGGCCGTGATAAATCTCGTCCGAGATGAAGGCGATGTCGTTGTCATGGCAATAATCGGCGAGCGCCTTCAGCCCTGCCCTGCCGGTCACCGTACCCGTCGGGTTGGCAGGGCTGGCAAGCAGAACGCCGTCCAGCCGTTTGCCGGCTTTTGCCGCCGCAGCTTCGAGGCTTTGCGGCGTCAGCGTAAAGCCGCTTTCGGCATCCGCCTCGACCTCGACGACCGTTAGACCGAGGGCTGCCAGAATGTTGCGGTAGGCGGGGTAACCGGGGCGGGCGATGGCAACACAATCGCCGGGATCGAACAGGGCCAGGAAAGCCAGATTGAATCCGGCCGACGATCCCGTCGTCACGGCAACGCGCTGCGGGTCGATATCGACGCCATAGCGGGTGCGATAGTGCCGGGCGATCGCAATCCTCAACGACGACGTACCGAGTGCATCGGTATAGCCGAGACGGCCGTGGCCGAGCGCCGCTCGCGCGGCCTCCAGAGCCGCCTTCGGTGCAGGTTGGCTCGGCTGTCCGACGGCCATGGAAATGACCGGATAACCGGCTTCGCGGCGCTTGGTGGCTTCGGCCAGAACGTCCATGGCATGGAACGGTTCGACGGAACTGCGAACGGAAAGAGGCTTCAACGGTACATCCTCGATATTTTTGACGTGACAGGCATGTGCCTGATCGCAAAGGCCTTCACAAGTGCGCGAGCGCCGCATTTCCGCCGATTTTGCGGTTTCGTTTGGCGCCGCGCCACCCTATGGTCGGCGACGATATTCTGTTGTCCTTCAAACAAGCCTGTTGACGCGGCCTTAGCACTTGAACGACAGACTGCAGCAACGAAAGACAACGAGGACCACCATGGCATTCAACGCTCGCAAGATCATCGCCGCTTCGCTCATCCTTTTGACGGCGAGTGCTGCTACCTCTCCGGCAGCCTACGCGCTGGATGCCAAGCAGAAGCAGGAAATCGGCGATTTCATCAAGGAATACCTCGTCGCCAATCCGGAAATCCTGCTCGAAGCCCAACAGGCGCTGAAGAAGAAGCAGGCCGACGAGCAGTCGGCGCAAGCGCAGGCCGCCATTACCGACAATGAAAAAGCGATTTTCCAGTCACCCTACGACATCACGCTCGGCAATCCGAATGGCGACGTGACCATCGTCGAGTTCTACGACTATAATTGCGGCTACTGCAAACGCGCCCTGTCGGACATGGAAACCATTCTCGAAAAGGACAAGAACGTCCGTTTCGTGCTGAAGGAACTGCCGATTCTCGGCCCGGATTCGATGGCCGCGCACAAGGTCAGCACCGCTTTCAGGGCAATCGCGCCGGAAAAGTACGGTGACTTCCATCGCGCCCTGCTCGGTGGCGAGGATCGTGCCAATGAAGAGACGGCAATGGCCGTTGCCACCGGTCTTGGCGTTTCCGAAGCCGACATGCGCAAGAAGATGGCCGAGAACACCCAGGACGATGCCGTCAAGGAAGTCTACACGCTCGCCAACGATCTCGGCATCACCGGCACGCTGTCCTACGTTGTCGGCAAGGAAGCCGTTTATGGCGCCGTCGGTGCCGAAGAAATTGAAACTAAAGTCACCAACGTCCGTACCTGCGGCAAGACCGTCTGCTAAGCCTCGTTTTTTTTGGGCAATGCGGCGTGTTATGGCTTGTGGACAAATGCCGAGGGGGCCAAAGGGCTTTTCCTTGGCAGTCCGCCGGTCTATAGGTAGCGCTCGATTATCGGACCTGATCCCTTATGCCATCGACCATTTTCGTGCTGAACGGCCCCAACCTCAACGCGCTCGGCAAACGCGAGCCCGGTATCTATGGGGGGCAAACGCTGGCCGACATCGAAGCGATGTGCATCGCGCATGGCAAGACGCTCGGGCTCGAGGTCATCTGCCGACAGAGCAACCATGAAGGCGATCTCGTCGACTGGTTCCATGAGGCAGGTGGCGTGGCCCAGGGCATCGCCATCAATGCCGGCGCCTACACCCATACATCGATCGCATTGCACGATGCGGCAAAGGCGATCGGCATTCCGGTCGTTGAAGTGCACCTTTCCAATGTTCACGCCCGCGAGGAATTCCGGCATAAATCGATGCTGGCCCCTGCCGCCAAAGGCGTCATCTGCGGCTTCGGTGCCGACAGTTACATTCTTGCGCTCAATGCGCTAAAGACACTCACGCAACACACGAAATAAAAAGAACACGAGGCTCATATCCATGGCTGACAAGAAACCCGGCATCGACCAGACGCTGATCCACGATCTCGCCAACATCCTGAACGAAACCGATCTCACCGAAATCGAAGTGGAACAGGACGACCTGCGTATCCCAGCGTTTCGCGCCGGCACGCCTGCAATACGTGTCGGCCCCGGTTCCGGCCGCAGCACCGATCCAGATCGCGTCCGCCAGCGTTTCTGCTGTCTCGGCTGCTGAAACCGCACGGACGTCCAAGAACGCGCTAACCGCCCCGATGGTCGGCACGGCCTATCTCTCGCCTGCTCCCGGCTCGCGTCCCTTCGTTGAAGTCGGTGCCACCGTCAAGGAAGGCCAGACCATCCTGATCATCGAAGCCATGAAGACGATGAACCAGATCCCGGCGCCCCGCTCCGGCAAGGTCACTGAAATCCTCGTTGAAGACGGCGCACCGGTCGAGTACGGCGAAGCGCTTGTCATCATCGAATAGGCCGCGCAGATGATTTCAAAGATCCTCATTGCCAATCGTGGCGAAATCGCCCTTCGGGTGCTGCGCGCCTGCAAGGAACTCGGCATCGCCACGGTCGCGGTCCATTCGACCGCCGACGCCAATGCGATGCATGTGCGCCTTGCCGACGAGAGCGTCTGCATCGGCCCGCCGCCCTCGCGCGACAGCTATCTGAACATCCACCAGATCGTCGCAGCCTGCGAGATCACCGGCGCCGATGCCGTGCATCCGGGCTACGGCTTTCTGTCCGAGAATGCCAAATTCGCCGATATCCTCGACGCGCATGGCATTACCTTCATCGGACCGACCGCCGATCACATCCGCATCATGGGTGACAAGATCACGGCCAAGGAAACGGCCAAGTCGCTCGGCATTCCGGTTGTTCCGGGTTCTGCCGGCGAAGTGAAGCCGGAAAATGCGCTGGAAATCGCCCGCGAAATCGGCTTCCCGGTTCTGATCAAGGCCACCGCCGGTGGCGGCGGACGCGGCATGAAGGTGGCAAAGAACGAGGAGGAACTCTCCGAGGCGGTGTCCACTGCCCGTTCCGAGGCACTCGCCGCCTTCGGCAACGATGCCGTCTACATGGAAAAGTACCTCGGCAAGCCGCGCCATATCGAAGTCCAGGTCGTCGGCGACGGTGAAGGCAATGCTATTCATCTCGGCGAACGCGACTGCTCGCTGCAGCGCCGCCACCAGAAAGTCTGGGAAGAAGCCAATTCGCCGGCCCTCAATGTCGAGCAGCGGATGAAGATCGGCGAAATCTGCGCCGATGCCATGCGCAAGCTGAAGTACCGCGGCGCTGGCACGATCGAATTCCTGTACGAAAACGGCGAGTTCTTCTTCATCGAGATGAACACCCGCCTGCAGGTCGAGCACCCGATCACCGAAGCCATTACCGGCATCGACCTGGTGCACGAGCAGATCCACGTCGCTTCCGGCGGTGGTCTCTCGGTGACGCAGGATGAGATCGTCTTTTCCGGCCATGCCATCGAATGCCGCATCAATGCCGAGGATCCGCGCACCTTCGTGCCGTCCCCCGGCACGATCACGCATTTCCATGCGCCCGGCGGTCTCGGCGTTCGCGTCGATTCGGGTGTCTATCAGGGCTACAAGATCCCGCCCTACTACGACAGCCTGATCGGCAAGCTGATCGTGCATGGACGCACCCGCGTCGAATGCATGATGCGCCTGCGCCGCGTGCTCGATGAATTCGTCATCGACGGTATCAAGACGACCTTGCCTCTGTTCCAGGACCTGATCAACAATCAGGACATCGCCAACGGCGACTACGACATCCATTGGCTGGAAAACTATCTTTCAGAGAAAATTGACTAATGATTTCAAAGGGGATCGGTTTGAGCCGGTCCCCTTTTCATGTTGCATGACTCGATTTCATGTTGCAGTTCGTTACCCGTGCTTACCAAGGATTTTCAGGGGTTTACGGCGCTTCCGTGCGACATGGATGCAACATCAGATGGGACGCCAGAGCAGGGCATTGCCCTTGATAGCTACCCCGCAAATGGCCCAGCGCATGGGTAGCTCGGCATAACCGTCTGGCGACAGGCGGCCCCCTGGCCTCCGACTTCCCGCGTGGTGGTCATCTTGAGAGGGTGATTGCCGGGAATTTGCAGGAGATGACGATGGGGACGGTGAAATTCGACTGACCGGCTCGCAGGCGGTTTAGGCGTCGTGCTATTCTCTGAGAATAAGACGAGGAGCCCGACCTATGAGAAGCAAGCGCTACATTATTCTCGCCGATATCGCAGAACACGAGCAGATGGCGTCAGCCATGAGGACGGTTCACGCGTTTGGAAAGTGGTACATTCACGCAAAACTTGGGGGTCAGACGGCCGACTGTCAATGTCGACTGTGTGGCCGCGCTTCCCTGCCTTTTCGCGATGCTGTCTATGGATCAATCACCAGCCGCCGCACCAACCGGATGCCGTTGAACCTAAATACCCGACGAGAGTCCGATTACAGGCAAAGATCAAAGAAAACGCCGAGATGCCTGCCTCTGAAGGAACACCTCCATGCGAACAGAAATCCAGAAAGATGGAGAGCTAGATGGAACGCGACCAACCGCTGCCTCTTGAATTTGCTGAACGCCCCACGATCCCGACAACGCATCAAACTTTGGATCTGCAACAACGTTTCCAGCGACCGATGAGTAGTGGCTGGCATAGGTTGCCCCATCTCTCTTCTCACGGTAATAAAAGAAGCGCCGGTCGTTCGTTGGAAAATCGATGCGTGGCCGCCATCCCCCACGGGCAAAGATCAGATCATTGCGAATAGGATTTATCGAGCCGTAGTCACCATAGTATATTCCGTGGTTGTCATTTATCTGCCGCATAATCTCTTCGTAGAGATAAGTCTCTTCAGCTCGAAAGATGCCTACGTCTTCGCCGCCCAACTCAGTAACATTGCTTGGAAAAGAGGTTGAAAGCACTACTATTTCGATTTGGGGAGTTAGCAACCTCACCTGTTGGATGATCTGGCTGGTCCTAAGTGCGTGTAGAATACCAGTTCCGGTGCGAATAAATTCATGATCAATCACCAGAATAAAACGACGGCCAGATGAAACGTGCTGATTTATATCGGAGGCTAGAAGCGTGATATCGTAAAGAAAGTCGGTGTCATGCAGCACAGAGGCGCGATATGCCGCTGCACCAAATTCTGTCATGATAGAGTTAAGCTGGCTCCGAACGTTGTCTTTGTAGTCGTCGACTGTCTCGTCATCCGATGGATTTATAAGTATGGTAGGGATAATCTGAGTCAATCCGTTAGCACGCATCTGCAGAACAAAACTGCCGCCACCTAGAATAGCCACCTACGGAAAGCGTCAACTCGTTAAACTCTGCACATGAGAGCGACGGCTCCCGCGTCATGTCGAGAATAGTAGCACGACTATCCGCGAAGTCGCTCAACACGGATCTCGATACTTTTTTGGTAGTCAAAAATTCCTGGCGTCGAAGGCCATTGTTCCTCCGGAATTCCTTTACCAGCTTTAGGTTTCTTCCGGCCTCGGGTGAGTTCGATTATAGGAACTATATCCTGTTTGTGAGGGTGCTCGAAGTTTCGCCAACAGCGCGTTTCAGACTGCGCGGTCTTGAAGAGCAAAAAATACTCGTTTGCCATTTAATTCATCGCCCATCCTAGCTGGGAAGCCCTAACTCTGACCGCTTCAGGGGAAACATCAAAGATTGTAGCAATGGCGCGAACATCACCGTTTGACCGCTTGATGAAATCTACGAATTCAGCTTCCGGCATTAGAATTTCGGAAGCAACACGATTTGCTTGATATTCGATCGAGTTCCGCTCTGCGTTTCGGAATAGAATTCTTTCGCCTTCTGGCCTGGTGCCAATGTGTTCTCGATGGAGCTGATAATGGGCATATTCATGCGCCATCGAAAATCTCTGGCGGTTTTTATGATGCCGGGTGTTTATAGCGATTCTAAATCGGCCATCAGCCAACTTCATTATGTAGGCGTCTGCTTCCCCCAGGTCTTCATACACTAGCTCTAACTCTGGGTTATCTTTAATCGTGGCTTCTATGCTTGTGCACCCATTTGTTATGAAGCGCTTTCTCCGGAAATACTCTAAGATGCGTTCTGGCGTGTCTAGAGCGGTCGCATCTAAATCCCTGTCGAACGTGACAGTCCCTAAAACAGTGGGGTCGATAGGTCTGTTGGGTCGCTTTTTCATTGTGTCGCAATCGTTCCCGGAATGTCGTATCCGTCTTCTTCAAGGACCGTTATGATGGTCTCTAGCCGCACTGCCAGCTCTCTCGTCCTCTGCTCAACCAATGCGTCCGCGAGCGTACTTAGTTTTCCCTCGATCGAAATGACGGTGGCGTTGGAAGCGAAGTATCGCTCGACCTCGCCTTCCATTGCCTCTTGTGCGTGGTGCCCTGCAGAAATTCTGACTACCAGAAATGCAAGCGTGGCAAGGATGGCTAGGAAGCCGATTAAAATCGTGATGATTGTCCCATAAAAGGTCGTTATTGCGGAAAGGTACTCTCCCGAATCCCACTTATTATCAAAAAAACAGTAGTGGAAGGTACCTTTGCTGCCACAGCTTGCATTGCTAACAAAATCGATGTCGATAAAGACGTATAGCGCCAAAACAATTATGAGTGTGGCAGCCGTCCTGCCCGCAACTCCAGCAAAAAAACAGGTCCAAAAACTAGCTTTCTGAGATTTTGCGTTATGCCCATCAGTGCCCACGACGGAATTTGACATGGGGAGGGTTCGCTACCTTTTCGAACTCGAATCACAACTATATAGTAGTGTAGGGGCCTGTTCTCGTCCACCGGTTGGCCACTTTTCTTGGGTCCAACATTTGGTGAGCGCCGCCGGTGCCTTCGTGCAATTACGTCTCTGGAATGCCAATTCGTCCCCTCTGTTACCTCCCGGTTTAAACAGCACTACGGCCAGTTCCCATACTATTCGGAATGTAAGGTCTCTAAAAATTGAGGATAGTCAGTATTTTAATTACGGTATCCTCTAATATCAATTCAAACAATCTGCGAACGATAGACGAACGTTTTAATAGTTTGGATGAAATTATCTTCATTGAGGGAAAATATGAACGTGAATCACCGTTTGCGCCTGACTATTTTCACTAGACAATCGATTTAGGCTTTTTAGTCTTTCTACGGCGATTTAATCGAAAATCCGTTGCTAAAGATGTTTGAGGTGAGCATGCCACTTTATTATTCTACACCTTCTGGTTCAAGCCCAACGATCTATATGTTTGTGGATGCTGCCTCGTTGTACGCGCACACTGCCAAAATTTCCCGGCAGTTCTTCAACGGAACCCAATTCGAGTTTGATCTTAAGCGCATGAGAATGCCTTACACCCGCCTGTTTTACTACGACGCGATGCCAGTCCGAAAGGTATTTGAGAACGAGGATGAGGCGACCTATCTTAGCCGAACGGAACCACAGCGAAAGATATTGGATATCATGAAAGCTACCGATGGTGTTCATGTCTATGAGGGGGATGCACACCAGCGAAAAAGGGGGCAAGGCGGGTTAGAGCAGAAGAAGGTCGATGTAATGATCGCTGTCGACATGCTCACGCATACCTTCAGGCACAACATGCATCAGGCTGAACTTCTAACCGGCGACAATGACTTCAAGCCGCTGATCGATGCTCTCGTCCGTGAAGGGATGCTGACGACGCTCTGGTATCCCCCCGGCTCTACCAATCCCGAACTGATAAATGCAGCTGATAGCCGCCGACCGATCAGCTTGCAAATACTTTGGCAATGGATGACCGACGCCAGCCGACAGGAATTTACGATTCCGATGCAGATAAACAAAGACCCGAGTCTCGAACCGGGTGACCTATTGGTGGAGTGGACAGAAGGCGGCGAACAATTCGCTTTGCGGAAAGACTTCGACGATTATCTTGTCCTGAAAAATGGCGATGATTTGAACCGTCTGAACATCAGGCATAGCAATTATGAACTGCTCAACCAATTTTGCCTGGAACTGGGATATCACCTTCCGACAAATACAGGGTGATCCTCACCTTGAACGCGACCAGCCCCCCAGCAAGCCGATGCGGTCCGAAAGCGCAGGCAAGAGGCAGTCACGCACTGGTAAAGTCCCAATATGGATGGCTTGACGGCGCTGCTGACTCTGCTGTGTGTCTTTGCATCAACTTATTTGCAGGATGTGCCGGGTTTTGCGTAGGCAGGAAAGATCGACTTATCCCACGCTGATCAGGTTAAGTGCGGTATTTACCGATTGCAACGGCAACCATTGTGCCTGACACTGCGAAGCAGCAAGCAGCACCACACCATTTTTTTTTTGGTGAAAGGACCGCTGCATTGGAAACCCCCGAAACACTAACATTCAAGCTGATCGGCATATTTGAGATGTCGGCTTCAGGATCGTTCGCAATAGTGCTGGCAGCACTCTTGGCAGCGGCAGTAATCGTTCGCATATACAGGCTGTAGCCATGATTTTCGAACGCGGAGAAAGGCAACGATGCAATGACATTCATTCTGGATGTGTGGGACGGCGAGAAACAAATTTTCCTGCATGAAATCAGCAGTCCGGGTGACGCTGAAAAGGTAATTCATGAAGATATAAGTGACGAACGACTTTCATGAGAAGCTCTCCTTATCTACCAGCGCAAGCCTTGGAGAGGATATCGCGATGTCGGGTGTTCGGTCGTTCTCAAGGGTGCCTAATTGCTAACCTTTCGCCTGCCAGCGGCGCGGGATTCAGCTTCCAGGATCATGGCCGCGCTTGCTCAAGCCTAAACGCGGCACACGCTCTGTCGGTGGGGTCGAATTCATCAGGGAACTTCTCCACAGCCGCCTCAATGGTCCAATCCAACAGACCCAACTTCTCAAGCCGCTTGAATCGGCTTTGGAGGTCACCGCTGCGAACCAGTTTCGATATCGCAGGGATTGTGGTGAGCGCACTACGCATGCCGATGAAAACAGTCGGGTGATAACCCTTCTTCTGACCTCGCCGTATGGTGTCGTCAATGAACGCTTCTAATTCGGGACTTGCCTTGCGCATTTCCGCTCCCAATTCGGTACCACTTTCATTTCGTTGCGTTGATCAAGCTTGGATCATCGACCATGGCGGTCATCCGTTCCATGCCTCGCCATATGATTTTGTTTCCAAGTGCCCGCACGACATAGAAACTTTCGAACCGCTTCCAACACACCCAAATCAAGCCGGTCACGAAAAGTACCCCCAGAAAGACAGGTGCGCGGGTGCTATTGTCTTCCCACACATAGGCAACAATCGTGGCTGGTGAGACATAGAGAACCAGCGCCAAGCCATTCCACACCGCAAGCAATGACAAGCTGCCTAAGAGTATGAATAGCTTCAGGAAGTTTGCGAAGAAACTGTACAATGTCGCCCCCGGAATGCACTGCTGAGAAAGCGGTAAAGGACAAGCGTTAGCGATACTATCGAATTCCATGCGTACCGTTCCAAGCCGGTTGAAACGAACGGATGAGGTCCGTTTCGAGAGGGTCAAGTAAAACCTCATTCGCGCCCGGTGCGATCTTCGCATAGACGACCACTTCGACCGCCGTCGCAACGGACAGGGCAATATTCGTGTGAGCGCTACGCAAGGCTCGCTTCTCATCCCGAAAGGCTCTTCTGCTGTAGTTGCGCAGCCGCCGATGAAGAACGGTTGCCCTTCCCACATACATCACGGTCGATCCAACTACGAAAGCATAAAGCCCCGGCTGGTACTTCAGCCATGCGGCCTTGTGAGGAAGACAATCAACTGTTCGCCAGGAACCGACATGGACAAACTCATTCTCCAACAAGACAGAAAGGCTCATGTCAAAATGCTTTTCATTAGCCTTTGCTCGGTCGGGATCAGTTGTTTATCGTCAACGGGCAAAGTTCGGTCGCACTGACAGTGATAGCGGCATTCGAACCGGCACAATTGTAGTAGCAGATTTTGTTCATGCCGCTCGACTGTTCACCAGTTTTCATACACATCATGGCGACTTCGACGCCGTTCGGGGGCGAGTTCAACGTTCCCGGGTGAGCAAGCGACGATGAAACAACAGCAGCAAGCAAAATAATATTCATTTGGTTCCCCTCTATCAATGCAGCCAGTGTGGATCATTCGCTGCTTATGGACAAGTGGGGGTTGCGGAATATCTTTTGACAATCGGATCAGTCGCTTCGGTTGCCGGTCACCATCTACTGCCGTCTTTAACCGCTTGCCACGATGCAATCATTTCAGCGATGATCCGATTGGATTCTTCAGGGGTCGTCCCAGCAGCGTGTTCGGTCACCGGCGATGCGCGCAGTCACGTCTTGGTTGGATTGACCTGATTGGCGAAGCGTCGAAATATGCTCTGCAATTCCGGCTCTTGAACCATTTTGGCTGCCTCACCCGGTGAGACCCAAACGTATCTGCGCTGACCTTCTTCAGGGAAACGTTTGGCGATTGATTTTACCCGCAAAAGAAAAACACCGACAATATAAGGCGGCGTTCCAAGCTCTTTGATGTATGTGAAATAGCCAATCGGACGTTTATCCGCTTTACCGGATATGCCAGCTTCCTCGCCTGCTTCCCTCTCGGCGCATTTGTAAGGCTTTTCGCCGGGTTCCAGGGTGCCTTTTGGAATGACCCAACGCCTTGTTCCACGACTTGTAATCAGCAGAACGAGTATTTCACCATTCTCATCCGTTCGAAAGCAAATTGCCCCCGCACTGATCGACGCTTCTTCCGTGGAGAAGGTCCAATGTTCTGCTGGCAAGAGAACCGAGATAGCTCATTCACATCCAATCGATTCATTTCGATGAATGTTAGCGCAGTTCGATGATTATGGGAGTACCAATCCGCGTTGCACAGGCGAAAAGCGGTCGCATCAGCTGGAATGCGAATTCGCATCTCGCTTGGCTTCTTGACCATCAGTCGCGGCTGAAGTCACAGCAGCATAGTTGTCCCTCACCGCGATCCAGCTTTGTATCATCCGCGCTAGGATTTGATTGGTCTCGGCTTCGGGCGTTCCAGCGGCTCTTTCCGTTCGGATACGTGCCATCCAGAGCCGAAGTTCCGCCGAAGTGGGTTTCCGTTTCATCAGGTCAATCCCTGCCCTCAATCGCATCAGATGCTTCAGGCAACGGCTTCAACAGCCTCAATGAGTTTTCGTCGGTAATCTCTATCAGCTTGCGAGACTGAAGGCTCATAAGACCGTTAAGCACTTGTTCTTCGGTGAACTTGTGTTTGGATTCCACGACCAAGGGAATGCCGATTTGATAAAGTCCGACTGGATTCTCACCGGGATCGATCCGTCTCAACAAATCAATGATGGCTTCAGTGGCATCGGGCATATCATCGGCTCTGTTCGTTTGCCGCCTTGTCGATCTTGTCGGCGATCCGCGTCTTGTATTGGATACGTTCTGACTTAGGCGGCGCTTCCCTTTGATCAACCCCTGCAATGAACGGATAGCGCGAAAATGTTCAGCAGCAAAGACGGACCGCTGCCATAGCTCGCGCTCGGATGCCCCTGCCCTAAAATTTTTGATGAAATTTGCCAGACTTCCGGCTGCTGATCGGTAGCGGACAATTTCACAGCCTTTACGGGTAACTATTCGACAGAAACGCCGAGCGAGCCTAAAATGGCCTTTGGGGGGTAATGCCATGAGTGAGGACATGGAAAACATAGCGCGCTTGGGTAGCGGTTTGAGCATTGCAGAATGCGCAATTGCTTTCGGCGCTTTCGCGTTCTTAATCGTTGCCTTGGCATTTGCCGTGAACAGGGTGACCAGACGAAGCAAGCGGCTTTACCTGTTTCGTTCAAAGCGGCGATCCGGAAGGTGATTTCCGCAAAAGCGGCTTCAGCTTCGTTCGACAGCGGCTTCCGCTTCCATTTTGGCGTACAGATCATTTGGCGCTGAATCAATCTGTCGACTAAAAGCGTGACTGCCCGAGATCGGATCCTCGATATGGTTTCGCCTTCATCCATTTCGCGGTTCATGCCATCATACCACGATAGTGCGTTTGCGAGTTTCCGACAGACACCACAAAGCCGCGCTTCCCTTTCCGTAACCTGAAGCGGTCGTCTGGCATTGATGGCATCAAAGTACGCCTGATAGAAATCGTTTGAGACCTGTCTCGCAATGTTTCGATCACTCAAAGCGCGGTCTCTGCCGACATTCAAGCACATGTTCACATCGGCAGCTGTCGGACACTCGACCGTTTTCGCGCCGGTCTTGTCCAATATGCGGACTTCAAAGCCCAAACCGCCGTTGCTGGCTGGTGAGACCAGACCATCATCCGGAAAGACGCCCTTGGCAAAATCCCGTTTCGCTTGGTCGATCCGCTTTAGATATTCGGCAAGGGGTGGTGTGATCTTGGCTGGTGCTGGTGCAGTCATCGGGTCCCATGTACCGGTTTTATGGAGAATGCCGGGTATGACACATCGGTTCCATACAAATGGCGGATACGGAAGCGGGAGTAACGGCAGCTGATCGGCGGCACTCGACAGTGAAGGCGATAATGAAACAACGAACAATAACCAAAACCTTGTATCAATTGCTGTCGCAAAACCTGGAGCATTGGGGGGAAGTCAACGGCGTCTGGTTTGCTCAATGGAAGGGCCTTCCCAGTCCTCTCGCCTCGGTGCTGAGTCGAATTTACTGAGCCGAGTTGCATATCGAAGGCTGGCACATCGGCCCGACCTGACGTTCACTCACGTGCCGGGTGAGGTCTTTGATTTTTTGAAACCGGGTATTGGAGAAGGGATTGGCTATGGGTCCAGGATGCCCCGCCATGGCCGGAAACGGCCTATCTCTGTATATCGCCATAGAGAGTCGTACAGAGCGCTTTGCAATGGGATAGGCGCGCATTCATTCCGGCCCTTAAAGCGAGCCCTTGACCCGCGTTGAGTCAAAGGGGCGGAGCGCGATGCAATATCGCAGGCTATGGCCCGGTTTGGTGCTTCCAAAAAGGTAAGCCCAATCCCACATCGTGCTCCGCTTTCCTGGGCTCCCGCGCATCCGCGCACTGCCGTGCTACCCGTCAAAACACGCGGCTTAACCGCACCATGTCCTCGTTCAGTTTTTATAAATATACCATACTTGACAAAACTTTATAAAACTCATAAATTCTCATAATCCAATCAATTGCCGGGGAACGCATTAATGAACTTCGATCCTACCAAATTTCAACAAAGCCCTAATGGCCCGCTGGCTCAAGAAACGATCAAGCGTCTCGTCGCGATAAAGGAAAGGCGTGGCATGTCTTACGCTGCGCTCGGCGAAAAACTCGGCATGAGCGGCACCTTCCTGCATCACCTCATCAACAAGTCGGCAAATGTTGGAACTCAACACGTCGAGCGGATCGCTACGGCGCTTGGCAACCTAGAAAACCCTGATGGTGCACCGGAGCCAGGCAGTTCGGATGTCGGGATGCTTCAGCACACGTTCCACCTCCGGCCAGACCTCCAAGTCAAAATAGAACTGCCTACCGATCTCAGCGAGCGAGAAGCAGAGCGTTTGGCTCCTTCCTCCAGTCCCTCCCCGTTGCCTGATAAAAGGATATACCGATGACTAACGAAGCAGTAACCCGCGCCTTGAAAATGATCGAAAATTGCATCGATTCAGAAACGACTGCGACAGATCGCCGTGAACGCTCGCAAGAATGGTCAGTTAGATGTCGCTCACGCTGCAGAACTTCGCCTTTTCGACACTCTTCCGTCAGCCACGCCGGGGACGCTGGAACATGATGTATGGCGCAGCATCCACGCCCTTGAAGATACCCTCACCAAGGAACGGGAAAAAACCACACGACTGAATCGCACGCGTCCCAAGATTGCCAAGGTCGGTGAGTTGGAGACAATCAAAGCCCTCATCCTAAGTCCAAAACCATCCGAAGGTTTTTCCATGCTCATCGAGCGCAAGATGGCAGAATTAACCTTCGAGGCGGTCGCACTGCGGCATCGCGAACGGTTTGATGCCGTCGTTCTCGACGCAGCCTTGGCACGCCTGCGAGATGCCGGGATTACTGCATAGCGGGAGTAGATGATATCCATTTGATCTGTCGATACCCGAGCGACGCTACAGGGTATCGGCAATCGCAATAAGAGCGCTCGCAACCCTCGCTTTCCTGCGGGCCGGTACACATCTGTACAAGTTGCTCAAAGCCCGGCTCGCAGAGCATAAAGCGGGCGTCTCATATCACGGTTCGCTCGTCTGTTTCGTCATAACGGAAGCGCGCTCATGGCGAGCTTTGCGCCAAATTTTATGCGGCGACAGGCATGTCGCAGCGTTTAGTAATTGGAAACGTTGGCGGGCAGTGCCCGCTGATTGCCCGCCCCTTCGGACGGGACCCGCCAAGGTAGGCCAGATATTCCAGCCGCCCTCAGCGCCTCTTCCGTGCTGCCAAAATATCGCCCTTCTCCGGCTCTTTCGGCTTCTCCGGCAATATGACCTTGCCCGCGTCCGCTGGCGTCATGCCGAGCGATGAAAGCACGCCCTTGAAGAGGGTCATTTCCTTCACGTCAAGACCGTTGCCCGCCATCATGCATCCCTGCAACTGCGAAGCCAACGCAACAATCATGCGATGGGACTTCTTAAGCCACGGCGCTTCCTCTTGGAAAATCCGCCATGCGCTTTCGGCCATGCACTCTTCCGTATCCTGCATCCATTCGGGCGGGCCGCCAAGGCATGGCATATTGGAGCCCGCCTCCGTGCGCTCTTTGTATCGCCCGGCGTTGATGATGTCGTGGCCTTCTGCAATGGCTATTTCTTTTGGCTTTCATGGTCTACCGACCATGTTCAAAGCTCCTTCCAATTTTTAAGGCCCGTAAAGAGCCGTGTTGCCCAGCACGGGCGATTGATTATTTGCAGCGTTGAAACCGGGCGCTAAAAATCTAAAGTCATTTTAAAAATCAAAGGGGTTATTTCAAAACACTTGAAATCGCAGGGATGCGCAAGAGGCACCCCCTGCCGGTACCCGGCCCGGTTGCATAGGTTAAACACTTTTCCACCCCCGGCCTTGATGCGCCCCGGCAGACCGATGCGCCGCAACATGGCATTGACCGCCTAGCGCGTTTTCGCTGCCATCTGATGCAAGACGCCCGGCTCCGCACCGGGCGTTCTCATGGGCTATGTAAGTTTGTCGCAAATCGCCCAGGCGGGTGATTATCGGTATTTCACCACGACGTTGCTGACGATCCCACGCCGGATGTTCGACCGGCGCGTCTCCGCTGCCAGCGCATCTGCCGCCTTGGCTTTGCGTGCCCGCTCAGCTTTAATCTCTGAAATTACCCGCATTCGCTTGGCGTGGTCCGCACTGTCCCGATCATCGAGCCGCGCCTCCGCTGCATCAAGCCGGGAAATAAGGGGGGCAATTTCCTTGGCACGAAGGTTACGATTCCCTCTACCATGATATCCAGTTGTTCCTGATCCACTTTTACTCTCCTTTGTTTCGTTTGCGATAGACAGCCAAAAACATTTCCGCACACGTTTGCGCCATTGTACTCTCCATCGAAAGCACATTGCGCATATCGGTAATGTATTTTGTCTATCTGGATATAGCCGTTGCTGATTTCTTATCAGGTAAGGCCGCGTTATATTCTAAACCATCTCAGCCTAGAGCGAGTGCATTGCCTGCACTTGGCTATCCCGTCGCCGGGAATTTCTCTGCCGTCGCCGGGCCATGCCTGCCTTGCCCCTCTGGTACATGAAAACCCTGCTCAAGCCCATAACCGCCTAAATGGCGGGCAGTGCGCGTTAGCGCCATAGCTATCGCTGCTCAAGCCCATAACCTAAGTTGATAATCCGCTCGCAGATAACGCTCGACTTCTGCCTTATGGCTGGCGAAAGCATGGGCCGTCATCCTCATGGACCGAAGCGTATCCACGTCCACCGCGTCGTATTTGAAGGTCAAAGTCCCTTGCCAGTCTGCCTCAAGCCAGAAGTCGATAGCAGCCGAGCCTGAATTGTAGGTCGCACTTGCACGGATTTTGCGGGGGCTTCCATTGTGTATCATGGCAACCGAAGTGACCTGTTTCGGCCTTGGGAGCCTAAAGTCTGTTTCCGCGCTCATTCCTACACCTTGCCTGCGGTTAGGCGGGTTAGCTGCTCGACTGCGGTTTCCGGCTTTGCCTCACCAACCGGTTTACCTTCTGGCTCCATCACCTGCCTGAGTTTCATCAGACTATTCCGCAGCCGGGCCACTGCCGCCTCTACAACCGCGTCAATTTCTGCGCTCAACGCCCTAACGTCGGCATCGGGCGCAGGCGCATAACCGGCCTCGCGCAATGCTCCTTGGATCGCCTCAACGTGTTTATTTTCGTTCATTTCCATTTTCCTTCCCATAGGGTTGCTCTGCGCAGTCAATGCGCCACTAGAGCTTTGATGTTGAGTTGTGCGCCCGCTTCGCAGGCTTGCGGCCTTCCGGCCTTGCGTCCCGCCCTCATGATGAAAGGGGATCGTTTCGATGCTTTGATGCTAAGCACCACAGACGCCGCTAGAGCGTTTGGCCGTTCTCCTGCGCGATCCACCGGGAACCCCGCCTATCGCAGTCTTTGCCCGGCTCTGGCCCGGCTCTAGCGATGCGTTAGATTACCCACGTCCGCCAGAACCCCGCCGCCTTTTGATAGATCGCCCGAACGCCAGACTGCGCAACCACTACGCAGGACACGGCCGGATCGATGCGCAGTGCATGCCTAATGCTCTGGCCCATGTCAGGCAAACCGCTCACGGTCAAAAGCAGGGTGCCCGTCCCTGCGCCCGAATGAGATTGAAAAATCCCTGCCGTGCGCCGGTCGGCCTGTTCATAAGAAACCGGGGAAAGCTCTGGCGAATGGCTGGCGAGCGCGATCATGCCGCCACCTGCTTCAATCGCCGCGCCTGCCATTGCCCGGCACCGTCTTTAACGTAGATCGTATCGAACAAGCCGCCGATGAACGTCTGGATTTGCACCGCGACCGGATACCGGGCGTCCACATAATTCGTCAATCCGGCCATATCCGCTGGACCGTCAAACTCTGCACAAAAGACATTCGTGTCCGGGTCATATCCCGTGGCGACGACGCCCGTCTTAAACTCGCTGCTGTATGTTTCGTTGATCAATTTTCTATCCTTTCATTTCTACCTTCTAATATTCTCGCCTTACATGTCCTCAGTAACAACCGGGGGATAGAGAAAGTCTCTATACCCCTATATGTTACCGGGAATGTTACCCTGTCTGTTACCGTGGCCGTAACAAATGTTACCGCCATGTTACCGTCTTGTTACCGTCTATGTTACCGGCCATTCACGCCTTGGACCAAGCACAACGGCATTATCTTCGGTTGTATCTTTTATCAATACACCTTCTTTAATCAGGTCATTGACCGCACGATGAAACGCCGTCTTTTTCGTCGCCTTTGACTTTCGGTCGCCGGGGTCCACGTCGTTGCAAGCGCCCTGATTGATCGTCGCCATGCCAACGCAAACGTCGCGCCCGGCGTCAATCTCTGCCTTCATCTTGGGCTGCTCCAGTTGCCAGCGCATCGCACCGATGATCGCCTGTTTCCACTGCTCGCCCTCATTCCGTTGCCGTTCGGTTTGGGCCTTGCTCTTGCCCTCTTCCGGTGCCGTGTATTCGTCGCGGTCATCCAACGTTAGATAAAGCGTCGTTTCATCGTCCCCATCGCCATCCCGGCCGATAACAACCTCATGCGCCCTAATCGAGCAAATCGGCCCTGCGCCGCCGCCATCCTTGATTTTGGTTTGGTGCAGGAAGTGGTTTTTCTGAAACGCCTGTCACAAGGTCTTTTTCCGTCGAAATAGTCAGGGCAAAATCCGCGTCATCAGTGTTCGCAGATGAGCCGCGACCGCCGTTTTCCAAGCTTTTCCCTGCATGATGGACAAGGAGGCACGTCAGGTCCAATTCTACCGCCAAAGCCTTGAGCCGGGCATAGAGCGCGCCCCATGCTAGAGGGTCATTTTCGTTGCTTCCCGCCGTGCCATCGAAGAACCGGGCTTGATTGACCGTATCGACAACCACCATAGAGATTGAGCCGTGTTTAGCCTTGTAGCGGCGCAAGCCAGCCTCAAAAAATTCCCATGCGCCCGGCTCATTGAATGGCCTTGCATGGAACATTTCCAGAGCAACGCCGTCGCCGCGCTTAATCCCTACCGCCCGCATCGCCTCACGGAAACGCACATTCACAGAGCTTTTCCCCTCGAAAGGGACGTAAATGAACGCCTGTCCCTTGGCCTTTGTGCGCCGCCCTGCAAACCTCATCCCAGCCATGATGTGGACTGCCAAAGTGATTATCAGAAACGACTTGTAAGACTGGTTTTGCCCGAAAAGGATACCGGCCTTGCCCCGCTCAATCATGCCCTTCACGATCCAATCGAAGGCAATGTTTCCAACATCGCCCTGCACCAATTCGAAGGCCTCTAAAAGCTCAATCTCTGAAAAGGTGTAAGCCCCGGCCGTCTCATCTTCCGTATCGTGTCCGCCTCCCGTATCCTCTCTTGGCGGGTTCAAATGGTCGCTGTCGTTGTCGTTCGCGGTACCTGGCTCTTCCTCTTCAAAGCTGTACGCAAGCGCCGCACCGGACGTTGCGCGTTGATATTCAAAACGGGCCATAACTCATGCCGCTTCCAAAGCCATAAGCCATTCGGCAAGCTTGGCCTTGCGCAGTGCCACAGTCCCACCGATTTTGATTGTCGGAATGGTTCGACTCTGGATCATGGCGTAAACCTTGCGCCGGGGAATTCCCATTGCCGTTGCAATTGCGTCCGCCCCCATCAGTACCTCAGTGTCTTGGTTGTTCATGTCTGTTCGGTCCTTTCGTTCGTTAGTGTCCGTTGTTGTCAATCCTTATGCAGTCGATATGACCCTCAGGCGTCGTCCTTCCAATGCGATTTTCCTAGAAGACCGAAACTTTCTTTCTGCGACCTCATCTGGCCTCAAAAAAGCGGACTCTATCCCGGCTCTATCCTGCCAATCCCCATCCAAAAACCCGCTAACCGTACGTGCGGGCAGCGCAAATCCCCGTCCGTCTGTTCAAAGACGAACGCAAGCCAAGGCCTAACGGTACCGGCCCCTGCTCGCTGCCGAGAGAGGAAACCTGACCACAGATTTTCGGAAATGGGTTTTCGCCTCGCCATTAAAGACAAGATCGCCGCCCATGGCGTTGATCGCTCCGCACGGGGAATAAGTCAAGCGCCCGGCAGTTAAAATCGGCCGATCCATCCCGAAAAATACTCAGTGCTGCTAATCCTGCCAGTCATGCGCCCGTCCTCTCGCTCGCACCGAAAGGACGCGGGCAGTGGCAAGGCGAAGCCGCCGCAGGACAACTTGGCCGCAAAGCTTGACAGCACAATCCGCCCGGAGCTATGCCATGCTCATGTTGCATTTTAATCAGGTCACCGAGGGGATTAGCTAGGATGTCAGTTCGGTCACGCACATGGACAGACGCCAAGGGCAAAGCCCGAAAAGTATTTGTGGCCGATTACAAGGACGCGGCCGGGAAACGCCACCTCAAGACGTTCAAGCGCCAGAAGGATGCCGAAGCATTCGAAAAACAAGCCGCGGTTGATGTTCGCGCTGGAACCCATGTGGCCGATAGCCAGACCGTCACCGTTACCGTTGCCGCCGAAACTTGGGTAGCGCGTCTGAAGCAGTCCGACTTGCGCCGTTCGTCTATCGAGGATTACGAGCGCACAACGCGACTCCATATCGTGGCCTTTATCGGGGCTCTGAAGTTGAACGCGTTGAATGTGCCGCGCCTGCGTGCCTTTGAAGACGAACTGCGCAACGCCGGACGATCCACCTTTACGATCCGCCGCACAATGTTGACGCTTGGGGTGATGCTGTCCGACGCGCAGGAAAGCGGGCTGGTTGCCGTTAATGCCGTTCGCGACTTGAGCCGAAGCAGAAAGCGCACTGGCAAGGCACAGGCACCGGCCAAGCGCCGTTTGAAGATTGGAACCGACATTCCCACGCCGGACGAAATCAAAGCTCTGTTAGCCGTTCTCTGCGACCGATGGAAACCCCTCATCATGACTGCGGTCTTTTCCGGCCTTCGCGCATCAGAATTGCGAGGTCTGCGTCATGAAGACGTGGATTTTAGTAAGGAAACTATCCGAGTGCATCAGCGTGCCGACCGTTACTGCACCATTGGCGATACAAAGAGCGTATCAGGTGAGCGCGTCTTGCCGGTGCCGCCTGAACTCATCAATACCTTGGGTGAATGGCGCCTGCGCTGCCCCAAGGTCGATACCGGGAAACGTGACGCCGATGGGAACCCGGTCAAGGTGCTCGACCTCGTTTTCCCCGAACGGCAGGGGCAAGCCTGAGACACTGGACAACATTCTAGTGCGCGGGCTGCATCCGGCTTGGGTTGCCGCTGGCGTGACTGTCGATACCGGGAAAGTTGATGAGCATGGCGCAGCAATCATGGCACCGAAATATACCGGCCTGCATTGCCTCAGACATTTCTACGCCTCATGGTGCATCAACCGGAAAAAGGAACGCGGTCTAGAGTTGCCGGTCAGGACGGTTCAGGAACGCTTGGGCCATGCTTCACCTGCTCTTACTCTTGGCACATATTCGCACCTATTCCCCACAGATGATGACGGGTCAGAACTTGCCGCCGCGTCTGCGTTTCTGCTAGGGTAAAATTCGGCTGCGCTGACATGGGTGTGACATGGAATTTCGAAACCCCGTGCTTTCAGAGCTTCCAGCATGGTTTCTCCCTGATCAACAATCAGGACATCGCCAACGGCGACTACGACATCCATTGGCTGGAAAACTATCTGGCCAAGACGGCCGAATGAGGTTTTGAATGAAAGGGACCCGCAGCAGGCAGCCGGACATTACACCGGATTTGCTGTTGCGGGCCTATTCCATCGGGCTGTTCCCGATGGCCGACAGCGCTGACGATCCCGAGCTGTTCTGGGTCGAGCCTGAATTGCGGGGCATTATCCCGCCTCGACGATTTCCACGTTTCCAAAAGCCTGGCGAAGACGATCCGGCGTGCGCCTTTCGATATACGTTATGACACGGCCTTCGAACAGGTCATGGAGGGATGCGCCGCGCCTGCCCCGGACCGTCCGACCACCTGGATCAATGCCAAGATCCGCTCGCTCTATGCGACGCTACACAGCATGGGCCACGCACATTGCGTAGAAGCCTGGGAGGGTGATGAACTGGTCGGCGGCCTCTACGGCGTCTCGCTTGGCTCGGCCTTCTTCGGCGAAAGCATGTTTTCGCGCCGGACGGATGCCTCGAAGATCTGCCTCGTCCATCTGGTGCAGCGCCTGCGCAAACAGGGCTTTGTCCTGCTCGATACCCAGTTCACCACCGAGCATCTGAAAAATTTCGGCGCCATCGACGTGCCTGAAAGCGCTATGAAAAGATGCTGGCGCGCGCCATCGCCACGCCGCATCTGAAATTCTGAAGATCAGTTACTGCTTGGCAGCAGTGTCCGGCGGCGGCAGGTCGGACTTTGCCTTGCAGCTGTTCAGCCAGACGTCATAGACCGGGTGCTCGACGGCATTCAGGCCCGGACTGTCGGCGAACATCCAGCCGGTGAAGATGCGGCGGATCTTGCGGTCGAGCGTGATCTCGTCGACTTCTACGAACGTGTCGGTCTTCGGCGCTTCGGTATCGTCGTGGCTGTAACAGACGCGCGGCGTCACCTGTAGAGCGCCGAACTGGACGGTTTCACCGATATAGACGTCGAAGGTGGTGATGCGGCCTGTGATTTTGTCGATGCCGGAGAAGACCGCAACCGGATTTGTGATCCGGGCCGCGTCGGCGGCCGCCGTCAACGAAAGTACGGCGGTGCTGGCAATCGTGAACAGCGAGGCTGCCGCAAAGATCCGGCGCTTTAGAATTCGCTGACTTGAAACTACCATTCTAACGCCCGTCTCCCCCTTTGATTCCCGGCCAAGGTGCCGAGTATCAGGCGCTAAACATCAAATGTGGCCGCGGCATGGTGCCTGCGGTGCAATCAACAATCCCAAAGAACTGTTTGCAAATCCGGTTCAGGAGCGTGGCGTCCAGGCATCATAGTCGCCGGTGACGCGCGGACGCTCGCCGGTGCTGTTGATCGAACCCGGCGGCCGGTAGGCCTGGGCGGAGCCGGTGCCGTTAGGCTGGTGCGGCTTCTGCCACTCGCGCGCCTTGTAGGTTTCATCGGCCGGCGAAACGTCGGTGCGGTGATGCATCCAGCCGTGCCAGCCGGGAGGAATGGCCGATGCGTCGGCATAACCGTTATAGATTACCCAGCGGCGCGTGCGCCCCTCAGAGTCCTTGCCACCCTGATAGTAGACATTGCCGGCAGCGTCTTCGCCCACCCTCTTGCCGAAGCGCCAGGTGTGAAAGCGGGTGCCGATCGTCTGTCCATTCCACCAGGTAAAAATCTGCAGCAGAGACTTCATGATGTCCGTCCTTGACCGCGCCCACTACAGGGCCGCCGGTTATGAAAATACTATCCGCTTATGCCGCGCAGGCAATCGGTTGTCCAGTGATTCCAGCCCATGGCTGCGCGAGAGAGCGGGCAAAAAGCCGCATGTCAGCTCTCAAGCGGCTTTTCCATAATGATCGTGGGAATGCCCGACTGGCCATCGCCGCAATTGGCGGTTTCGCCGATTTTCACGAAGCCGTGCGCTTCATAGAACGAGAGAGCCGCGTGGTTCTGCGGCTCGACCTCGAGCTGCATGAATTCCGCATCGGGAAAGCAGGTTTCGAGTTCGGCGAACATGTCGCGGCCGATGCCTTGGCGCTGGAACTTGGGATGCACATAGAGCTGATGCAGAATGGCGCCCTTCTTGAGGGTTTCTGACATGGCGGCATAGCCCATACCGCCGATGTCCTTGCCATTGTCTGCCACCACGAATTCGGCATTCTTACGGGCAAGCCGGGCCTTCAGCGCCGGTACCGAATGCCATTTCGCCGTCAACTCCAGCGACCTTGTCAGCGCCATAGAGGGCATCATAGGTCGCATGCCATGTCTCGCCGAGAAGCACACTCACTTTGGCAAGATCACGCTCCGATGCTGTGCGGACGAAGAACACCGGTTATTCCTCGATGCCGAGCTTGGCCTTGACCAGAGCCTGCACGGCCTGCGGGTTTGCCTTGCCGCCGGTCGATTTCATCACCTGGCCGACGAACCAGCCAGCCAGCGACGGTTTGGCCTGAACCTTGGCGACCTGATCCGGGTTGGCGGCGATGATCTCATCGACGGCCTTTTCGATGGCGCCAGTATCAGTCACCTGCTTCATGCCGCGGCTTTCGACCAGCTCGGCCGGGTCGCCGCCTTCGGTCCAGATGATTTCGAACAGGTCCTTGGCGAGCTTGCCGGAAATGACTTCCGACTTGATCAGGTCAAGAATGCCGCCCAGCTGGGCGGGGAAACCGGAGTCTCTTCAATGGCTTTGCTGGCTTTGTTCAAGGCGCCAAGCAGATCGTTGATCACCCAGTTGGCCGCAATCTTGCCGTCGCGGCCAGCGGCGACAGCCTCGAAATAGTCGGCTATCGCCTTTTCCGAGACGAGCACGGACGCATCGTAGATCGACAGGCCGAGATCGCGAACGAAGCGTTCCTTCTTGTCGTCGGGCAATTCCGGCAGGTGTGCCTTCAGTTCTTCGACGAAGGCATCGTCGAATTCGAGCGGCAGCAGGTCCGGATCCGGGAAATAGCGATAGTCGTGCGCATCTTCCTTGGAGCGCATCGAACGGGTCTCGCCCTTGTTCGGGTCGAACAGGCGGGTTTCCTGATCGATCGAGCCGCCGTCTTCGAGGATGCCGATCTGGCGGCGGGCTTCGTATTCGATCGCCTGGCCGATGAAGCGGATGGAGTTGACGTTCTTGATTTCGCAGCGTGTGCCAAAACCCTCGCCCGGGCGGCGCACGGAGACGTTGACGTCGGCGCGCAACGAGCCTTCGTCCATGTTGCCGTCGCAGGTGCCGAGATAACGCACGATCGAACGCAGCTTGGTCACATAGGCCTTGGCTTCATCGGACGAGCGCATGTCCGGCTTGGAGACGATTTCCATCAGCGCCACGCCCGAGCGGTTCAAATCGACATAGGACATGGTCGGGCTCTGGTCGTGCATCGACTTGCCGGCATCCTGCTCCAGATGCAGCCGTTCGATGCCGATTTCGATATCCTCAAACTGGCCCTGCCGATCCGGACCGACCGAAATGACGATCTGGCCCTCGCCGACAATCGGATCCTTGAACTGGGAAATCTGGTAGCCCTGCGGCAGGTCCGGATAAAAATAGTTCTTGCGGTCGAAGATCGAACGCTTGTTGATCTGCGCCTTCAGGCCGAGACCCGTGCGGACCGCCTGCTTGACGCATTCCTCGTTGATGACGGGCAGCATGCCGGGCATCGCCGCATCGACCAGCGAGACGTTGGAGTTCGGCGCATTGCCGAACGTCGTCGAGGCACCCGAAAACAGCTTCGAATTGCTGGTCACCTGGGCATGAACTTCCAGGCCAATGATGACTTCCCAGTCGCCTGTAGCGCCCGGAATATAGCGTTTCGGTTCGGAGATGCGGACGTCGACGAGGGTCATGGAATGCTCTTCTGTAAGCTCGAATTTGTGTGTCTCTGGGTAGAACAATTGGCTTTGGGGTGCAAGGCTTGTCGCATTCGGCGCCTCGCTTTGATGCCGAAGTCCCGGGCGTTTGCGATCTGTTCAATTTTTTCCGGCACTCTATCCGACATGACCATCTGCCTGTCGCTCATCGTTCTGTTTCTTGTCCTGAACATCGTGACGTTCTGCGTCTTCTGGTGGGACAAGGCGGCCGCGCGCGGTGGAGGGTGGCGCGTCTCCGAAAACGATCTTTTAAGCTTGGCATTTTTCGGTGGAAGCCTTGGTGCCTTTGGCGCTCAACGGCTGTTGCGGCATAAAACGCGCAAGGAACCCTTCCGCACCCGGCTGACGGCGATCCTCGTACTGCATGCTGCCGTCGTTTCCGTCGGCCTCCTAGCGCTGCCATGGGTGCTCGCCGGTTACGTTTTCCATTCCTGATACCCAGCGCATAATCGACCGCGCCCTTGAACCGGCTGCCATGGCTTGACTCGCACGACTATTCGTAACTATTATTATTACATGAAAAGAAACAGCCGCCTTTCCGCAGTGCTGCATGCGCTGCTTCACATGGCAGAACGCGGCCGCCCGATGACCTCGGACGAGCTTGCCCTCTGCCTCCAGACAAACCCCTGTCGTCGTCCGGCGCACCATGGCCGGACTGCGCGAGGCCGGCCTCGTCACCTCAGGCCGTGGTCACGGTGGCGGCTGGACGCTTGGCCGCCCGCTCGAAGACGTGACCATGCGCGATATCTACACAGCGCTTGGCGAACCGATGCTGTTCCAGATGGGCAATGTCAGCGAAAGCCCCGGCTGCCTAGTCGAACAGGCCGTCAACCACGCGCTGGACGATGCGTTTCGCGATGCCGAAGCAATGCTGATCGCACGTCTCGGCGAAGTGACGCTCGCCACGCTCGCCGACGATTTCAAGCGGCGCTTTGCCGAACACAGGACCACGCTGAAACAGCCCGGCTGACATCCACACCAACACAGACGTCCCCGCCCCGGATCTCCCAAATTTCCGGCGGGCGGAGCTATGAAAGGAAAGACCATGCAACAGGATGCAATCATCATCGGCGGCGGCTTTGCCGGACTGTCGGCCGCCTATATTCTCGCCCGCGGCGGCATGTGACCATCATCGACAGCGGCACGCCGCGCAATCGCTTTGCCGCGCATTCCCACGGCGTGCTGGCACTGGATGGAAAATCCGGGCTGGACATACTCGCCGATGCGCGGGGCACAGCTTGCCGCCTACCCTACGGTGACCTTCATCGAAGGCAAGGCTGCCGCTGCGGAAGGCAAGATCGATGATTTCCATGTCAGCGTCAGTGGGCATGGAACGATTGCCGCCAGGCGGCTGCTTCTGGCCAGCGGCATCGAAGATCGCCTGCCCGATATTCAGGGTCTTGCCGAGCGCTGGGGCAAGACAGTCCTTCATTGCCCCTATTGCCATGGTTATGAAATCGGCGGCGGCCCGATCGGTGTTCTGGCGACACATCCGATGTCGGCGCATCAGGCAACCGTCGTTGCCGACTGGGGCGATGTCACCCCTGTTCACCAACGCGATGCCGGAACCGGATGAAGCAACGCTCGCCCTTCTCGAAAGACGCAATGTCAGCCTCCAACCCGGCGCTGTCAGCGTGGTCGAGACCGGCACCTGCGATATGCTGCGGGTGCGGCTGACAAACGGCCGGACCTTTGACGTCAAGGCGCTGTTCGTTGCGGCCGATCTGCATATGCGCGGCACGATCGCCGAAAGCCTTGGCTGCGCACTGCAGGAGACGCCCGCCGGCAAGATTATCACCACCGACGCCGTCAAGGCGACCAGCGTCGCCGGGGTCTATGCCGCCGGCGATAATGCCCGCGCCTTCGGCAATATCACACTTGTCTCCGCCGATGGCGTCATGGCCGGTCTCGGCATGCATCAGTCGCTGATGTTCGCATCGCATTCTTGACGGCGCGGCTGTCCTCCGCTTAAAAGCGGCCGTCCTTATGGAGTTTTCATGTACTCGATATCTGAGATTGCCTGAAGGCCCTGCCTGCAAAGATCTTTTGCGGGCATGGGCCGGAAAACGAAGCCCTGACGTTCGACAGAACGGCAGACCCGTTTTCATGCGTTCAATCGAACGCTTTTCGGATCTCACCATCAATGGACATTTCACGCGACGAACAGCGTATTCTACATCTCATGGCCCAAGGCGGCCGCATCGAAATCCTCCGCACCGACGGCAAGGCCATCGACAGCGCCCGATGCTTCACCCACGACGGCTGGCTCTATCCCGGCTTCGGCCTTGACATGTTTCGCAAGCTGAAACGGAAGAAAGCGATCTCCTCCTCGGGCGGCAAACCGTACCGGATCACCCAACGCGGCCTCGTTCTCGTACGCTCGCAGTTGAACAACCGCTAAAGACAAAGCCGGCGAGACCGTTCATTCGGTCTCGCCGGTTTTTCATACTCAGAACCACTGCTGGTTCTGATGAACAGCAGGCTCTGCCAACATCTTCGTCATGCCTACCGATCCGACATCCCGGTCGAGCTTCGGCGCATACGCCGTCGACAGCGAACTGATCGAATATCCGTGCTTGCGGAAAAAACCGATGGCCTGAGCATTCTGCGCATGCGTCTTGATCACGGCGGCCTCAAACCCGTCACGCAAAATCCTGTACTCCAGATCGGCAAGCAGGGATGAGCCGAGGCCGCTTCGCTGCAGCGATGGCTCGATCCAGAGGTCGGAGATCGTGCCGTCATCGTCCTCGCGTGCCGCCCAGCCGGCAACCGTACCGTTGTTTTCGATGACGCTGACCGAAAACCACTTCGATCTCAGAAAGGACAGGAAAGACAATTCCGCCACACGGCGCATGGCCGTCGCATCGGCAACGCCGGAAACGGCCTTTTCCCAGGCGTTGAGCCCGAGTACCGCGAGGGCTGGCGTTTCCTCTTCTCGCGCAAGGCGGACGATCATCATGCAGCGGTTCCCTTCCGCCACAAGTAGAGCATCACAGCAGCGACTTTTCCAGACGTACCTTGGCCTGATCCAGGCCCAGCGACGGAGAAAAATCCGTGCCTTGCCGGATCTCGGTAAAACCTAGTCTTTTGTAGAGAGAAAGAGCCGCTTCGTTGGAGACATCAGTCTCGATACTCAGTGACGCCCAGATTTTCAAAGCGCATCCGGGCAAGAAGCTCGCCAATCAGCGCCGAGCCGACGCCCTTTCCCTGCCAGTGCGGGGTAATCCAGAGATCCGAGAGGTAATCCCAGCCGCGTGAGCGGTCGCCAGGATGCTCGCGGCTGTCTGCGGCGCCCCAGCCGATCATTTCACCAGTTGCAACAGCGACGACGACTTCAGCGTCCGGGCGACTGGCAAAGGTCAGAAAGCCGTCTTCGACGCGTTTCGACAGTCGGCTCAAACCAGCTCTGGTGAATGCGGTTCGATCTCCAGGCTTCAAATCCGATCCGCGCAACTGCCCCGGCATCCGAGGCAGTCATGTCGCGAAGGCGGAAAGCCGTTTCTACCACCACTTGGCGGGCTGGAATTTTCCGGCGGCCTGCTCGATGACATGCGCCGTCTTGAACAGCGTTTCCTCCTCGAACGGCTTGCCGATCAGCTGCAGGCCAAGCGGGAGACCCTTGTGGTCGAGACCGGCGGGAACGGCAATGCCCGGCAGGCCGGCCATGTTGACCGTCACCGTGAAGATGTCGTTGAGGTACATCTTGACCGGATCGGATGCCGGATCCTCGTCGGCAATACCGAAGGCGGAGGACGGGGTGGCAGGCGTCAGGATCGCATCGACACCGGCGTGGAAGGCCAGTTCGAAATCGCGCTTGATCAGCGTGCGGACCTTCTGCGCCTGCAGGTAATAGGCGTCGTAATAACCGGCCGACAGCACATAGGTGCCGATCATGATGCGGCGCTTGACCTCGGTGCCGAAGCCGGCCGCGCGGGTCTTTTCGTACATGTCGGCAATGTCTTTGCCGTCGACGCGCAGGCCGTAGCGCACGCCGTCATAACGGGCAAGGTTCGACGAGGCTTCGGCGGGTGCCACGATGTAATAGGCCGGAAGCGCATATTTGGTGTGCGGCAGGCTGATATCGACGATCTCGGCACCGGCGTCCCTCAACCAGGCAATGCCCTGCTGCCACAGGGTTTCGATTTCCTCCGGCATGCCGTCGACGCGGTATTCCTTTGGAATACCGATCTTCATGCCCTTCAGCGACTGGCCAAGCGATGCCTCATAGTCCGGCACCGGCAGATCGACCGAGGTCGTGTCCTTGGCATCGACCGATGCCATCGACTTCAACAGGATGGCCGCATCGCGCACGTCGCGAGCGATCGGCCCGGCCTGGTCGAGCGAGGAGGCAAAGGCGACGATGCCCCAACGCGAGCATCGGCCATAGGTCGGCTTGATGCCGACGGTGCCGGTAAAGGCGGCCGGCTGGCGGATCGAGCCGCCAGTATCGGTAGCCGTGGCGCCGGCGCACAGGAAGGCGGCAACGGCTGCGGCCGAACCGCCGGAGGAGCCGCCCGGAACCAGATCGAGGTTCGAGCCCTTGGCGCGCCAGGGGTTTTTCACCGGGCCGTAATAGGAGCTTTCGTTCGACGAACCCATGGCGAACTCGTCCATGTTGAGCTTGCCGAGCATGACGGCGCCGTCGTTCCAGAGGTTCTGGGTAACGGTGGATTCGTAGCGCGGCTTGAAGCCGTCGAGAATGTTGCTGCAGGCCTGGGTATGGACGCCTTCGGTGCCGAACAGGTCCTTGATCCCGAGCGGAATGCCTTCGAGCGCACCGGCCTTGCCAGCGGCGATGCGGACGTCCGATGCCTTGGCCATGTCGCGGGCCTTGTCCGGCGTGGTGACGATATAGGCATTCAGCGCGCCATTGGCCGCATCGATCGCGCCGATATAGGCTTCCGTCAGTTCAACGGCGGAAAATTCCTTGGCGGCGAGCTTCGTGCGCTTCAGCGATGGTCAGGCGGGTCAGGTCGGTCATGGCAGGCTTTCAAAATCGGGTGCGTTCGGGCGACGGCTGCGAAGGATTTATTCGACCACTTTCGGGACGAGGAAGAAATTCCGGTCCTCGTTCGGCGCATTGGCGACGATATCGTCGGCCTTGTCGCCGTCGGTCACCACGTCCGCCCGCTTCTTCATTTCCATCGGCGTCACCGACGTCATCGGCTCGACGCCGTCGACATTGACTTCGGAAAGCTGCTCGACAAAGCCGAGGATGCCGTTCAGTTCGCCGGTCATGCGCTGCGCGTCCTCTTCGGTGACGGCAATGCGGGCAAGACGCGCGACGCGCTTCACGGTGGCGAGATCAACTGACATGGATATTCTCCGAGTACGAAATTTCCTACCCGCTATAATGACCAAGCCCGAGGCACGCAACGGGGGAATGCCGCGTTGCGTGCGTCTTTGAGCATTTGCGGCCGTTAGAAAGCCACGCTACCGCCGACTGCGGGCGCTTCCACCTTGGTCGCCGCGCCCTCCATTCCGGCGATGAACAGCTCTGGCGTCTGGTCGATGATGCCGAACGAGCCGTAGTGGCAGGGAAGAACCGTTGCGAACTTGAAGAAGCGCTGGCAGGCAAGGGCTGCCACGGCACCGCCCATGGTGAACCGGTCGCCGATCGGCACCAGGCCGATTTCCGGCTGGTGCAGTTCGTGGATCAGCGCCATGTCGGAGAAGATGTCGGTATCGCCCATATGATAGAGCGTCGGCTCGTCCTCGAAATGCAGGACGAGGCCATTGGCATTGCCGAGCGAATGCGACACGCCATCCTCGGTCAGCTGCGCCGAGGAATGCAGGGCGTTGACGAAGGTGGTGGAAAAGCCGTCGAGATGGATCGTACCGCCGGTATTGCCCATTTCGAGCGCCTGAACGCCCTTCGAGCCCAGCCATGCGGCGAGATCAGCATTGGCAACGACGGTCGCGCCGGTTTCCTTGGCAAGCGCAATCGTATCGCCGACGTGGTCGCCATGGCCGTGGGTGAGGAGAATATGGGTGAGCCCGGCGGCTGCATCCTTGCGCAAGGATTCATCGAAGGATGGATTGCCGGTGAAGAACGGATCGATGAGGATTTTCGACTTGGCGGTTTCTAGATGGAACGCGGAATGTCCGAGCCACTTGATCTTCATGACAATACTCCTTGAATGACAGTGGGGATTTACAGCGGGGATGATTTGGCGGCAGGATAGAGATATGGATCACCCGAGTAATCCTAAAAGACCGAATCGGCAAATCACATGGCTGTTCTCAACATCGAAGACCTCGCATCCACTCTCCTGCCCAGCCAGGCCATCGCCGGCCTTGATCTCGGCACCAAGACGATCGGCATTTCCGTGTCGGATCTCGGACGGCGCTTCGCCACGCCGCGCGACGTGATCAAGCGGGTCAAGTTCGGCTTGGACGCGCAAGCGTTGCTTGCCATGGCTGAGAAGGAAAGGATCGCCGCCTTCGTCATCGGCCTGCCGATCAACATGGACGGCTCGGCCGGTCCGCGCGCCCAAGCGACCAGGGCTTTCGTGCACAACATGGCGCAGAAGACGGATCTGCCGTTCATCTACTGGGACGAACGGCTATCGACCGTGGCGGCCGAGCGGGTACTGATCGAGATGGATGTTTCGAGGAAGAAGCGGGCGGACCGGATCGATTCGGCGGCCGCCTCCTTCATTCTTCAGGGCGCGCTCGACAGGTTGGCATCCTTGGCGAAGGATGCGGCCGCAGCTTCCGAAGCCTGAACGGCCGGAAAACGCTTATTATACCAAGCGCGGATTTCGCGACGCTTGCGGAAAGCGATGATCGCAAACACCAGCAGGCTATCGAAGACGATGGCGCGGGCGACCAGCGGCGGAATGGTTTCCGGCGGAATACCTGAGCACATTGCCGTAGATGGCAAAGACCAAATCATGCGCCTGACGCGTCAGCATGAAGATGCCAAAACTCATGTCGTAATAGGAAAGACCGTACCAGCCGGTGAGCAGGATGACCGGGCACGCCCAGAGGATCAGGAACCACTTCATGCCGTTCTCCCCTCAAGGAATGCGCCGTGCTTGACCTGTGCCGAAAGCCAATCCAGGGCGAGCAAGCTCACAAGGATGACTGCCGGAACCGCCAGATCGAGCGCAAGGCTCGCAAAAAACATCGTCATGATGATGACCAAGCCAGTTCTCACCGAACGTGCTCCATTCCGCAAAACGTTAAAATTGTCTTGCCCGGCACTCTTGCCCGTTAACCCTGACAGCGCAACGTAAACCATTCGTTAAGGTTAATTTCCGGGCGGCGCGGTTGCCGGGCTGTGGACAAGGGTCTATCGATGGGCTCCTCCCTCCTTCAGGCCCTCCTTCCCATGACGATCATCTTCGAAAGCATCCTGCCGATCTTCCTGCTCGTTTCGCTGGGCGTCTGGCTGAAGCGTTCGCCGCTGGTCGACAACACGCTGTGGGAAGGACTGGAGCAACTCGGTTACTATATCCTGTTCCCTGCCCTTTTGTTCTCGACACTGGCAACCGCCGATTTCGCCGGCATGAAGACCGATGCGACGGCGCTGGCGACGATCGGCAGCATCACCCTGATGTCCGGCGCATTGCTGCTGCTCTGGCCACTGCTGCGTGCCCGCCATGTTTCGTCCGCTGCCTTCACCTCGATCTTCCAGACGGCAACGCGCTGGAACGGTTTCATGGCGCTGGCCATCGCCCAGAAGCTCTATGGCCCACTCGGTCTCAGCCTGACGGCGCTGGTGATGACCTTGGTGATCATCCCCATCAATCTCTACAATATCGGTGTCTTGATCGGCTTCAACGGTGGGCCGAAGGGGCTGCGGTTCTTCGTCTTCAAGATTGCCACCAACCCACTGATCGTTGCTTCGGTGCTGGGAATTCTGCTGAATTTCTTCCAGTTGCCGGTCTATGGGCCGGTCCTGACCGCCGTCGAGATGCTGGCCAGCGCTTCGCTCAGCCTCGGGCTTGTCATGGTCGGGGCTGGGCTGAAAGTCTCGGATGCGCTGCGGCCGAATTTGGTCACCCTGCTCGCGGTCTTCCTGAAACTGATCATCATGCCGGTGTTCATGGTCGGCACCGCCACCCTGCTCGGCATCCGCGGCGATGCGCTACTGGTGATCGCGCTTGGCGCCAGCGTGCCGACGGCAATGAATGGCTATCTGCTCGCCAAGCAGATGGGAGGCGACGCGCCGCTCTATGCCGCCGTCGCCACCGTCCAGACGGTCGTATCGTTCTTCACCATCCCGCTGGTCCTGACCGTGACCGGCTACATCGCCGCCGGATAGAGCAGATCGACGATGTAAGCGGAATCGAAGCGCGAATCGGAGCATGCCATAGGTCGAGCGCCAGCCGGCAGCCAATCGCGACTCGAGGAATGCATCAGCAATCCGCCCTGCCCCCAGCCGGTAGAGTTCGGCAGCGGCAGCAGCCAAAGCCAGCTGCTCGACCAGCATGCGGGCCGCCCCTTCGTCGCGCTCGCAGAGCGACATTGCGGCTCTCAGCACATCGACGGTCTTCTTGGCGGAAGGGCCGAGGTCGCGGCTAATGACCTGGAATAGCAGCTCGAACAGATCCTTGCCGCGGGTGAGAACACGCAACACGTCCAGCGCCATGACATTGCCGGAGCCTTCCCAGATCGCATTGACCGGGGCCTCGCGATAATGCCGGGCGATCGGACGCTCCTCGACATAACCGCTGCCGCCAAGGCATTCCATCGCCTCATAGATCAGCGCAGGCGCGATCTTGCAGCTCCAGTATTTCGCAACCGGTGTCATGATCCGCGCATAGGCCGCGTCCTCGGCACTGTCACGCGCCTTGTCGAAGGCTTCGGCGAGCCGGAAGGACAGCGCGCTGGCGGCGGCGACATCGAGCGCCATATCGGCCAGAACCCGCGTCATCATCGGCTGGGCGACCAGCGGCTTGCCGGAGACCTTGCGGCCACGCACGTGATGCACGGCTTCGGCCAGCGACGCACGCATCATGCCGGCCGAAGCCAGTGCGCAATCGAGACGCGTCAGCGTCACCATGTCGAGGATGGTGCGGATGCCGGCATCGGGTGTGCCGAGCACGAAGCCGAACGTATCGGAGAACTCGACCTCGGAAGAGGCGTTCGACCGGTTGCCGAGCTTGTCCTTCAGCCGCTGGAAGCGCAGGCCGTTCGCGGAGCCATCCTCCAGAAGACGCGGAACGAGAAAGCAGCCGAGCCCGTCGCGGGTCTGCGCCAGCATCACGAAGGCATCGCTCATCGGCGCCGACATGAACCATTTATGGCCGTTCAGCCCGGTAGATCCCCTCGCCCACCCGTTCGGCGGTCGAGGTATTGGCCCGCACATCCGTGCCGCCCTGCTTTTCCGTCATGCCCATGCCGATGGTGACGGAGGCTTTCTGCATCCATGGCCGGTTAGACGAATCATATTTCCGCGACAGGATCTTTGGCGCCCATTCCTTCTGGACCGCCGGCGACGCCGAGATCGCAGCCACGGAGGCGCTGGTCATGGTCAGCGGGCAAAGATGGCCGCATTCGAGCTGCGCCGTCAGATAGAAGCGCAGCGCCCGTGCCTTGTGGGAGCGGCCGCGCTCGTCGGCGATGTTTTCCCAGGCCGAGGCATGCAGGCCCGATGTCACCGAGCGGCGCATCAGCGCGTGCCAGGCGGGGTGGAATTCGACCACATCAAGCCGCTCGCCGCGAGGCCCGTGAGTACGCAGCTTCGGCACGCCCTCATTGGCCATGCGCGCCAGATCCTGCGCCTCGGGCGAGGTCACATAGCGGCCGATCGTCTCGAAATCGTCGCGCAAGCTGCGCGGCATCGGTGCGGCGATATCGACCAATAACGGGTCGGAGCGGAAGGCATTGATCCCTGACCAGGGTTTCGGCTGGTTTAGATCGGCTAGTTTCTGTTCGGTGCGGTTCAGAGTCATGTCGCGTTTCTAACCCAAGTCCCTATGCTTAGGAACAGCATCAGGCCGGGATAAATGCGGCTGCCCGCAACAATTTGCAGACGGTGCGCAATGGCCACAAAAGCGTGGGGATCGGGCGGGTTTGTGCAGCCTTTGCCTTGCCGGTTGGGCATACAGTCATTATAGACCCACGCAACTTCACCAAATGAGGCGGCTCCCCATGGATTTCTTTCCGCATCGCCACCTGCTCGGCATCAAGGGCCTGAGCGAACAGGACATCACGCTCCTGCTCGACCGGGCCGACGAAGCCGTCAAGATTTCCCGCCAGAGAGAAAAGAAGACCTCGACGTTGCGCGGGCTGACGCAGATCAACCTGTTCTTCGAAGCTTCGACCCGGACACAATCCTCCTTCGAACTGGCCGGCAAACGGCTTGGCGCCGATGTGATGAATATGTCGGTCAGCAATTCGTCGGTGAAGAAGGGCGAGACGCTGATCGATACAGCAATGACGCTGAACGCCATGCATCCGGACGTACTGGTGGTGCGCCATTCGTCGGCCGGTGCCGCCGCACTGCTCGCCCAAAAGGTTTCCTGCTCCGTCGTCAATGCCGGTGATGGCCAGCATGAACATCCGACGCAGGCGCTGCTCGACGCGCTGACCATCCGCCGCGCCAAGGGCAAGCTGTCGCGCATCATCGTCGCCATCTGCGGCGACGTGCTGCATTCGCGTTGCCCGCTCCAACATCCTGCTGTTGAACCAGATGGGCGCCCGCGTCCGTGTCGTTGCTCCTGCAACCCTGCTGCCCTCCGGTATCGCCGACATGGGCGCCGAGGTCTATCACTCGATGGAAGAAGGCTTGAAGGATGCTGATGTCGTCATGATGCTGCGCCTGCAGCGCGAGCGCATGGCCGGCTCCTTCGTTCCCTCGGTGCGCGAATATTTCCGCTATTATGGACTTGATGCCGAGAAACTGAAAGCCGCCAAGGAAGACGCGCTGGTCATGCATCCCGGCCCGATGAACCGCGGCGTCGAGATCGCCTCGGAGATCGCCGACGGACCGCAAAGCGTCATCGAGCAGCAGGTCGAGATGGGGGTCGCCGTTCGTATGGCGGTGATGGAAACACTTCTTCTCTCGCAGAACCAGGGGCCGCGCACATGACCAACTCGCTTGTCCTGAAGAACCTGCGCATCATCGACCCCTCGCGCAACCTCGATGAAACCGGCACCATTATCATCGAAAATGGCGTCATCGTTGCTGCCGGACAATCGGCCGAGAAACAGGGCGTTCCTAAAGGCGCCGAAATCAAGGACTGCACTGGCCTGATCGCCGTGCCCGGCCTGGTCGATGCCCGCGTTTTCGTCGGCGAGCCCGGCGGCGAGTATCGCGAGACCATCGAATCTGCATCGCGGGCCGCAGCCGCCGGCGGCGTTACCTCGATCATCACCATGCCGGATACCGATCCCGTCATCGACGACATAGCGCTGGTGCAGTTCGTCCAGAAGACGGCGCGCGACAAGGCGCTCATCAATGTCTACCCAGCAGCAGCGCTGACCAAGCATCTCGATGGCGAAGAGATGACCGAGTTCGGCCTGCTGCGCGAAGCCGGTGCCGTCTGCTTCACCAATGGCCGCCGCCCGGTGCACGACACGCTCGTCCTTCGCCGCGCCATGACCTATGCCCGTGAATTCGGCGCTGTGATCTCGCTGGAAACCCGCGACAAGTATCTCGGTGCCGATGGCGTTATGAACGAAGGGTTGCTCGCCAGCTGGCTCGGCCTCTCCGGCGTGCCGCGCGAAGCCGAAATCATTCCCGCTCGAGCGCGACCTGCGCATCGCTGGCCTGACGAAGGGTGCCTATCACGCCGCGAAAATCTCGCTGCCGGAATCGGCTGAAGCCATAGCAACCGCCCGCAAGCGTGGCGCCAACGTCACCTGCGGCATCTCGATCAATCATCTGACCTTGAACGAAAACGATATCGGCGAATACCGGACCTTCTTCAAGCTGTCGCCGCCGCTGCGTGGCGAAGACGATCGCGTCGCGATGGTCGAGGCTCTGGCCAACGGCACGATCGATATCATCGTCTCCTCACACGATCCGCAGGACGTCGACACCAAGCGCCTGCCTTTTGCCGATGCCGCCGATGGCGCGATCGGGCTGGAGACCATGCTTGCGGCCGCCTTGCGCCTCTATCACAGCGGCACCGTGCCGTTGATGCGCCTGATCGATGCCATGTCGACCCGGCCTGCGCGGATCTTCGGGCTCGATGCCGGAACGCTGAAGCCGGGTGCCAAGGCCGACATCACGCTGATCGATCTCGAAGAGCCGTGGATTTTCGGCAAGGACTCGATCGTGTCCCGCCTCGAAAAACACGCCATTCGAAAATGCCCGCTTTACCGGCCGGGCCGTTCAAACCTATGTTGCGGGAAAACTGGTCCACGCCATCTAGGCGACACGGACTACGGGAGGGGAACCGGTGGAACTTTTGTCTGGCAACTCGGGCCGGCGCTGACGGCCGGCGCTGCGATCTTCGGCTATCTGCTCGGCTCGATCCCCTTCGGCCTCATCCTCACCCGCATGGCCGGGCTGGGTGATGTGCGCAAAATCGGCTCCGGCAATATCGGCGCGACCAATGTGCTGCGCACCGGCAACAAGAAACTGGCCGCAGCCACATTGCTGCTTGATGCCCTGAAGGGAACTGCCGCTGCGGCAATTGCCTCACGCTGGGGGATAGAGGCTGGTATCGCCGCCGGTTTCGCGGCCTTCATCGGACATCTCTATCCCGTGTGGCTCGGGTTCAAGGGTGGCAAGGGTATCGCCACCTATATCGGCGTGCTGCTGGGACTGGCGCCGATCATGGTTCTCCTGTTCGCCGCGATCTGGCTGGCGATGGCCAAACTCACCCGTTACTCCTCCCTCTCGGCGCTGGTTGCAACGCTGATCGTTCCGGTTGTATTGTTAGCGACTGGCTACGGAAAGATCGGCCTGCTGTTCGTGGTGATGAGCATCATCACCTGGATCAAGCACCGGGCGAATATCCAGCGGCTTTTGGCCGGCACGGAAGGCCGGATCGGGGAAAAGGGATAGGGCAGAATGTCGAACGACAGCGCAGGACGAAACGGGATTGCGCTGTCGGAACGACAAAGGATTGCCTGGCTGAGGCTGATCCGCAGCGACAATGTTGGGCCGGCAACCTTTCGTGATCTCATCAATCATTTCGGCTCGGCCGAAACTGCGCTTGAAATGCTGCCCGAACTGTCGCGGCGCGGCGGCTCCACCCGCGCCATCCGTGTCGCCTCGATGGCTGAAGCAGAAAAGGAACTGGCTGCCGCCCATCGGTTCGGTGCACGCTTTATCGGCGTCGGCGAACCCGATTATCCCCCGGCCCTACGCCAGATCGACGGCGCCCCACCGCTGCTCGCCGCCAAGGGCAATGTGGCCACCGGCACCGTCCCCTCCCTCGGCATCGTCGGCTCGCGCAATGCCTCGATCAGCGGCACGAAATTCGCGGCGATGATCGCCCGCGACGTCGGACGTGCCGGCTACTCCATTATATCCGGGCTTGCACGCGGCATCGATACGGCGGCGCATCGCGCCAGCCTCGACACAGGAACCATTGCTGCGCTCGCAGGTGGCCTCGACCAGCCCTACCCGCCCGAAAATATCGGTCTCCTGGAGGAGATCACCGACGGTAATGGCCTGGCCATCAGCGAGATGCCGTTCGGCTGGGAACCGCGTGCCCGTGATTTCCCGCGGCGCAACCGGCTGATTGCCGGCGTCAGCCTCGGGCTTGCCGTCGTTGAAGCCGCATCCCGATCCGGATCGCTGATCACGGCGCGCTATGCCGCCGATTTCGGCCGGCTGGTCTTTGCAGTGCCCGGCTCGCCGCTCGATCCGCGCTGTCACGGCACCAACGGGCTTTTGAAGGATGGTGCGATCGTCACGACAGAGGCGCAGGACATATTGCAGGCCCTGGCACCGCTCAGCCGCATTGATCTCTTCACACCGCCGCAAGCGGAGGAACCGGGCGAACATGATGCGAGGCCGATGGTACCACCACCGAATGAGAATGATCGGGTGCGGATCACCGATGCGCTCGGCCCGACGCCCGTCGAGATCGACGACATCATCCGGCACACCGGCCTTTCGGCCTCCGCTGTCTATCTTGTGCTTCTAGAACTGGATCTTGCCGGAAGACTTCACCGGCACCCCGGCGGTCTTGTTTCCCTCAGCATTGGAGAATGACAGCTGCCTTTTACCAGACAGGATGTCACCGGCTTCGACAAAAGCCATTTCGATCAGGTAGCACAACATCTCGGCGCCCTCGTTGGCGGCGACGCCGCGAAGTTCCCCGAGCATATGCCTGATATAGGCGACCTTTTCGCGGGCCTGTGCTTCTTTCTTGCCGGCCCCGGTTGAATTCGGAATCATCGGTTTTCCCTGTGGTGTATTCAAAATCCGCCCGTAGACAGGCACATGATAGTCGAGCGGAACCCCATACAACACCGTTCGGTCGTCTAAGCCGCAACCTCGAAACAAGGGCTCGAAAGCATCGCTTTCCGCCCTCTTTCAGCAAGTTCGGACTACACTTCAAAGACGATAACGCATTTATCTTTAATTGCAATACACACGTAATCTCTTATAGGTTGTATCGCGTTGTGGTGGCTTATTTTAGGTCCGGCACTTGACCGCAGACGAATCCCTGTCCATGTCGGGGCATCAATATTTCCCGATGTGCCGCCCCTCCCCGGCCTGGCACAGCTTTGAACGGTTGCTTTGAGAATATGACCATGAATGTCGTCGTCGTGGAATCGCCTTCAAAGGCGAAGACCATCAACAAGTATCTGGGTCCCGGTTACAAGGTTCTCGCCTCCTTCGGTCACGTCCACGATTTGCCGGCCAAGGACGGCTCGGTGCTTCCGGATGACGACTTTGCCATGCTCTGGGAAGTGGACACGGCGTCCGCAAAGCGCATGAAAGACATCGGCGATGCCTTGAAAACGTCCGACGGCCTCATTCTCGCAACCGACCCGGATCGTGAGGGAGAAGCGATTTCCTGGCACGTGCTCGATCTGCTCAGGAAGAAGAAGCTGATCGGCGACAAGCCCGTCCAGCGCGTCGTCTTCAACGCCATCACCAAGAAGGCCGTGCTAGATGCGATGGCCAATCCGCGCGACATCGATGTGCCGCTGGTTGATGCCTATCTGGCGCGCCGGGCGCTCGACTATCTCGTCGGCTTCAACCTGTCGCCGGTGCTGTGGCGCAAGCTGCCGGGCGCCCGTTCGGCCGGCCGCGTGCAATCGGTCACGCTGCGTCTCGTCTGCGACCGCGAAGCCGAAATCGAACGCTTCGTTTCCGAAGAATACTGGAACCTCTCGGCGCTCCTCAAGACGCCGCGTGGCGACGAATTCGAAGCCCGGCTGGTCTCCACCGGCGGCAACCGCCTGCCTCCGCGCGGCGTGACCAATGGCGAAGACGCCGGCAAGCTGAAGGCTTTGCTCGATGGTGCCGCCTATACGGTCGACAGCATCGAAGCCAAGCCGGTGAAGCGCAATCCGTCGCCGCCCTTCACGACCTCGACGCTGCAGCAGGCCGCCTCTTCCAAGCTCGGCTTTTCGGCGTCGCGCACCATGCAGGTCGCGCAGAAGCTCTATGAAGGTATTGATCTCGGCGGAGAAACCGTCGGTCTCATCACCTATATGCGTACCGACGGCGTGCAGATGGCAGGCGAAGCGATCGACGCTGCCCGCAGCGCCATCGGCGACCAGTTCGGCAGCCGTTATGTCCCGGACAAGGCCCGCATCTACTCGACCAAGGCGAAGAACGCCCAGGAAGCGCACGAGGCGATCCGCCCGACTGACTTCACCCGCATTCCCTGATCATGTCCGCAAATTTCTCGATGCCGACCAGCTGCGTCTCTACGATCTGATCTGGAAACGCGGCATCGCCAGCCAGATGGCCTCGGCCGAAATCGAGCGCACCACCGCCGAGATCACCGCCGACAACAAGGGCGAAAAGGCCGGCCTGCGGGCTGTCGGCTCGGTCATTCGCTTCGACGGCTTCATCGCCGCCTATACCGACGCCAAGGAAGACGGTGAGCAGAGCGACGGCGATGATGAAGATGGCCGCCTCCCCGAGATCAATGCGCGCGAAAACCTCGCAAAGCAGAAGATCAATTCGACCCAGCATTTTACCGAGCCACCGCCGCGCTACTCGGAAGCATCCCTGATCAAGAAGATGGAAGAGCTCGGCATCGGCCGGCCATCCACCTACGCGGCGACCGTCACGACGCTGCTCGATCGAGAATATATCATCAACGACAAACGCAAGCTGGTCCCTGAAGCCAAGGGCCGGCTGGTCACGGCGTTCCTCGAAAGCTTCTTTGCGCGGTACGTCGAATATGATTTCACGGCATCGCTGGAAGAAAAGCTCGACCAGATTTCGGCCGGCGAACTAAACTGGAAGGACGTTCTTCGCGATTTCTGGAAGGACTTCTTCGCCCAGATCGAAGAAACCAAGGAACTGCGCGTTACCAACGTGCTCGACGCGCTAAACGAAGAGCTGGCGCCGCTGGTCTTCCCGAAGCGCGAGGACGGCAGCGATCCGCGGATCTGCCAGGTCTGCGGCACCGGCAAACTGTCGCTGAAGCTCGGCAAATACGGCGCCTTCGTCGGCTGCTCGAATTATCCGGAGTGCAACTTCACCCGCCAGCTGTCGTCCGACAGCAATGGTGGCGGCGAGGCGTCCGTTTCCAACGAGCCGCTGGCGCTCGGCAAGGATCCCCATACGAGTGAGGAAATCACCCTGCGCTCCGGCCGTTTCGGACCCTATGTCCAGCGCGGCGATGGCAAGGAAGCCAAGCGCTCGAGCCTGCCCAAGGGCTGGACGCCGGCGACCGTCGATCATGAGAAGGCGCTTGCCCTCCTGTCGCTGCCGCGCGATATCGGCGCACACCCGGAAACCGGCAAGATGATCTCGTCCGGCCTTGGCCGCTATGGGCCGTTCATCCTGCATGACGGCAAATATGCCAATGTCGAAAGCATCGAGGACGTGTTTTCCATCGGCCTCAACCGTGCGGTCTCCGTTCTTGCCGACAAGCAGGCGAAGGGACCAGGCGGACGCGGCGCGTCGGCCGCTCCGTTGAAGGAAATCGGCGACCATCCGGATGGCGGCCCGATTACCGTCAAGGATGGCAAGTATGGTCCCTATGTCAACTGGGGCAAGGTCAACGCGACACTGCCGAAGGGCAAGGATCCCGTATCGGTGACGATCGAGGACGCCCTCATGCTGATCGCCGAGCGCATTGCCAAGGGCGGCATCAAGCCGGCCAAGGGTAAGGCGACCAAGGCCGCCAAGCCGAAGGCTGCGGCGAAGGCCGACGCGACAGGAACGAAATCGGCAAAGCCGAAAGCGGCTGCGAAACCGAAGGCTGCGGCCAAACCCAAAGCTGCCGCCAAGCCCAAGACAGCAGCAAAAGCCAAGAAGGCCTGAACACCGTGACCAGAACTCCACGCGATCGACCTGAACGGCCCGGTAAACCCGCAGTCCGGATCGGACGCGGCGGCAAGAAGGCCATCATGCCGGCAGACGACACCGTGATTATTCATGGTGCCGTACTGCCGCAGGACATACTGATGCGCTTCATCTCGGAAAATCCGGACAAGGCGTCGAAGCCGAAATCTACAAGGCTTTTGGCCTGAAGGGTGAAACCCGCATCGAGCTGAAGGCGCTGCTGCGCGAAATGGAGCAGGACGGGCTTCTGGAAAAGAAGCGCAATTCGCTGGTACGTCCCGGCGCCCTGCCCCCGTCACCGTTCTCGACATCACCACCCGCGACAAGGATGGCGAACTGATCGGCCGCCCAGCCGAATGGCCGGATGATGCGGGCGTCGCGCCCGCCGTGTCGATCCGCCAGTCAAGTGTCGGCCAGTCCAAGGGCAAGATGCCCGTCGGCGGCATTGGCGACCGGGTATTGGCCAAGATCTTCCCGGCCAAGGATCGCGGCGGCCCGGCCTATACTGCACGCATCATCAAGGTGCTCGACCGCAAGCGCAACAACAACGCAGCCCTCGGCGTCTTCCGGGAAATGCCGGATGGTGGCGGCCGGATCATGCCGATCGAGAAGCGCGGTGAAGAAATGCAGGTCGATGCCGAGCATCAGGGACCGGCCAAGGACGGAGATCTGGTCGAGGTGGAAATCGTCCGCTCCGGCCGCTTCGGCCTGCCGCGCGCCGCAGTGAAGAATGTCATCGGCTCGGTCGCCACCGAAAAGGCGATCTCGATGATCGCCATCCATGCCCATGGCATTCCCTACATCTTCCCCGACAGTGTCATCAAGGAAGCGGACGCCGCCGGTCCCGCCACCATGTCTCATCGCGAGGACTGGCGCTCGCTGCCGCTGATCACCATCGACCCGGCCGACGCCAAGGACCATGACGACGCCGTTCACGCCGAGCCCGATCCGTCGCCCGATAACGAAGGCGGCGTCATCGTCACGGTGGCGATCGCCGATGTCTCCTGGTATGTCCGGCCGAAATCGGCGCTCGACCAGGAAGCAGCCAAGCGCGGCAACTCCGTCTATTTCCCCGACCGCGTCGTGCCGATGCTGCCGGAGCGGATTTCCAACGAACTCTGCTCGCTGAAACAGGGCGTCGACCGGCCGGCTCTGGCTGTGCGCATGCGGTTTTCGAAGGAAGGCCGCAAGGCAGGCCACACGTTTCATCGCATCATGATGAAGAGTGCCGCCAAGCTCTCCTACAATCAGGCACAGGCGGCAATCGACGGTAATCCGGACGATCAGACCGGACCGCTTCTGGAGCCGATCCTGAAGCCGCTGTGGAACGCCTATGCGATCCTCACACGTGGCCGCGAGCGGCGCCAGCCGCTCGAACTCAACATGCCCGAACGCAAGATCGTCCTCAAAGCCGACGGCACCGTCGACCGGGTCTTCGTGCCGGACCGTCTCGACGCCCACAAGCTGATCGAGGAAATGATGATCCAGGCCAACGTGGCTGCCGCAGAAACGCTGGAGATCAAGCGCCAGCCGCTGGTCTACCGTGTCCACGATGCGCCGTCGCTGGCCAAGCAGGAAACCCTGCGCGAGTTTCTGGCAACGCTCGACCTGTCGCTGGTCAAGGGCGGCAACCTGCGTTCCAACCATTTCAACGGCATTCTGTCGAAGGCCGTGGACCAGCCGTAATGAGACCATGGTCAACGAGATGGTGTTGCGCTCACAGAGCCAGGCGATCTATAGCCCGGAAAATATCGGCCATTTCGGCCTCAACCTGATGAAATATGCGCATTTCACCTCGCCGATCCGCCGCTACGCCGACCTGATCGTGCATCGTGCGCTGGTGGGCACGCTTGGGCTTGGCGAAGGCGGCATCACGCCGACCGAGGAAGCAGCGCTCAACGATATCGCGGCGGAAATTTCCACCTTCGAGCGGCGGGCGATGGCCGCCGAGCGCGATACCGTCGACCGGCTGATCGCCCATCACCTTAGCGGCCGCGTGAACGAGGAATTCGACGGACGCATATCAGGTGTGACCAAGGCGGGACTATTTGTCACCCTTCCGGACTATGGCGCCGACGGGTTCGTGCCTATATCTACGCTGGGACGCGATTATTTTATCTATGACGAGGCCCATCAGGCCCTTTCCGGCGAAAAACCGGACTTGGTTATCGTCTTGGCGATCGGATCCGCGTCAAACTGGTGGAAGCCGTGCCGCTTGCCGGTGCGCTCCGCTTCGAGATGATCAGCGAAGGACGCAAGATGCCGACGGCAACGCGCTCCTTCCACAAGTCCGGCCGCCGGGATCGCAGCGGCGCTCGCAAGATGCCGGGAACGCGACCACCGCGCGGCAAGCGATAGAGGATGTGAGGACTTTGCCTCGCGTCCACAGATTGAGGATATGGACATGCAGGCAACTGGCAGCACTCCGGACACCGTCCGCTTCGAGCAGACAAGCGAAACCGATCGTCCGGTTGGACGGTCGATCAGGCGTGGGCTTTTGAACAAGTGCCCGGCCTGCGGCAGCGGCAAGCTGTTCGGCCGTTTCCTGAAGACCGTGCATGCCTGCTCGTCCTGCGGCGAGCAGCTCGACCAGCATCGCGCCGACGACTTTCCGCCCTATATTGTCGTGACCATCATGGGCCACATCGTACTTGGCGGCTTCATGGCGACCGAAATGATCCTGCCGATGTCGAACTGGGGCCACTTGGCGATCTGGGTCCCGATCACCATCATCGGCTCACTCGCCATGATGCAGCCCGTCAAGGGCGGTGTCGTCGGCCTGCAATGGGCCTTGAAGATGCACGGCTTTGGCGGTCACGATGACGAACCGGCCGACGTCCTGCCGGTCACGGATCGGGCTGCGTGACGGCCAGCAGTGACGGGCAGGTCAACAGCCCCTCCCTCGATATTGCCAAAACCCGCTCGCCGCGGCCTCGCGATGCCGCGTCGATCATGCTGCTCGACCGCTCGCAGGGCTGCGTGCGCGTTCTTCTCGGCAGGCGACACAAGGCGCATGTCTTCATGCCGAACCTGCACGTCTTTCCGGGCGGACGCAGGGACCGGGACGACCACCAGATATCCTTCAGCGGCGACATCCAACCAGCCGTGCTGGAGCGCCTCAAAGCCGGCTACAAGCACGGCGCGTCCGAAAGCCGGCTGCGCGCCATCGCCCTTGCCGCCATCCGTGAGCTGCACGAAGAGGCGAGCATCTCCGTCGGCAGCAGAGACTGCGGAAACACTCTGCTACCTTTCCTTCCCGATCTGACAAACTTGCGCTATATGGCACGGGCGATTACGCCGCCGGGACATCCGCGCCGGTTCTGACACCCACTTCTTCGCCCTGTTTACGGACGAAGCGGGCGTCGATCCGGACGATATCCACGACAGCCGGGAGCTCGAAGATTTGAGATGGATTGACGTGAACGATGTCTCGGCCGTCCGGTTGCCGGACATTACCGAGATCATCCTTGCGGATTTGAGGGCAAGCCTTCAATCCGATGCATCTCTACCCTTTGGGAGGCCGGTGCCGTTTTACTACACGCGTCATGGGCGATTTGTCCGCGACCTCCTTTAAGGAATTTCACTGCATGTCACAGCCGCCGTCCGGCACGCCTGCGCCGGTTGAGGAAATTCACTGGCCATCGCTGATTGCCGCCATCGCCGCCATTACGGCCGTTGGCATCGCAATCGGGCTTGGCCTGCCGCTGCTCAGTATCATCATGGAAAAGCGCGGCATTTCCTCGACGATGATCGGCCTGAACTCGGCGATGGCAGGTCTTGCCTCGATGGCGGCTGCCACCGTCACGGCGAAGATCGCCCACAAATGCGGCGTCGCCAACACCATGCTGCTGGCCATTGTCTTTGCTGCAATCAGCGCGCTCGGCTTCTATTATATCGAAAACTTCTTGCTGTGGTTTCCGTTGCGTGTCGTCTTTCACGGCGCCATTACCGTGCTGTTCGTTCTCTCCGAGTTCTGGATCAACGCCACGGCACCGCCAAGTCGCCGTGGGCTCGTTCTCGGCATCTACGGCACCGTTCTGTCGCTCGGCTTCGCGGCCGGCCCCCTGCTCTTCTCCATCCTCGGCAGCGAGGGCATCCTGCCGTTTGCCTTCGGCGCCAGCGTCATCCTGCTGGCAGCCATACCTGATCTTCCTTGCCCGCAATGAAAGCCCGGATCTCGACGAGAAGCCCGAACTGCATTTCATGCGCTACGTCTTCCTGGTGCCGACCGCCACCGCCGCCGTGTTCATTTTTGGTGCCGTCAGATCGGGTGGCCTGTCGCTGTTTCCGATCTACGGCACCCGCAGCGGCTTCACCAGATCGCAGGCAGCGCTGCTTTTGACCGTGATGGGCATCGGCAACGTGATTTTCCAGATTCCCGCTCGGCTTGCTGTCGGATCGCATGAAGGACCGGCGCAATCTTCTGGCCTTGATGACCGTCGTCGGGCTGATCGGCGCCCTCTGCCTGCCTCTGCTGCAAGGGAACTGGTGGTTGATGGCAATCGTGCTGCTGTTCTGGGGCGGAAGCGTCTCGGGCCTTTATACCGTAGGCCTCAGCCATCTCGGCTCGCGCCTGACCGGAGCCGATCTGGCGGCCGCCAATGCGGCCTTCATCTTCTCCTACGCGGTTGGAACGGTGGCCGGTCCGCAGGCCATCGGCGCGGCCATGGATATTTCCGGGAATGACGGTTTTGCCTGGGCAATCGCCGGATTCTTCGGGCTTTATGTGGTACTTTCCGTGGTCAGGATCGTTTTCAACCCAAAACGGACTTGACTTTTCGGGCGCGATTTGTAGTTTCGCCCCAAGTTTGCCGGGACCCTTCCCTTGGAAGTCCGCGGCTTTGTTTTTTTATAAAGGCAGGACGACCATGGCGAAAGCTGCAAAAATCAAGATCAAGCTGCTGTCGACGGCCGACACAGGTACTTTCTACGTGACCTCGAAGAACAGCTGTACGAAGACGGACAAGATGTCCTTCACGAAGTACGACCCGGTCGTACGCAAGCACGTTGAATTCAAGGAAACCAAGATCAAGTAAGATCTGGTTCCCCTTGTGGAATTAAGAAGGCGCCGGCTGAAAAGCCTGGCGCCTTTTTCTTGTGCGATATCCGGTGAGGTCTGCCGGCCTTCGATGCGAAGTCGGCACGGCAGTAGGTCCAAAACAAAAACGCCGCCCCCAGGACAGGGACGGCGTTTTAATGGGCGTCGACTGACCGCAACCGCGGCACGAGGAACCGCATTGGTTACAAATCAGCCGACAAACCCCACGACCCAGGAGATGCGGCGGACCTGACATCATGGGGTATTTGACGGGAGTTGCTTTCTCCCTTGCCTTTGAGAATTGACCGAAAATAAAAAAAATCAATGCATTCTTAACCAAGGCGCAAGGCAACACGCGGGCATGGTTAATTTTACCATTGCCTTATATACAATCCAGCACTGAATTCCGCAGTAAGCCGATCCCCGAACGTTACCTTTTGTAAAGTAGTACTATTGTTTCACAAATTGGCAAATGGCAATGCGGAACCTCACTAGGCCGTCGATCATATGTAAATATTTGAATTTATTATTATTATAAAAAACATTAGCGCGACAGATGCTTTTCCATCTGTGAGGCAAAGACCACCGCTTGCCTTCACTACCATCACACGATACTGGCCCCCGCAAGCACGCCGCCCGATTAACTTTGGCGCTCCGTGAACGGCGTTTCTTTTTCTTGTGGAAAACCCACCCAAGGGCTGAAATCGGAGCCAGACGCGGCTCAGGCAGCCGCGGCAACCACCTGGTTGCGGCCGTTGTTCTTGGCCTGATACAGCGCCGTATCCGCACGTTTCAACAACGCTTCCGGCGTATCGCCTTCGGGGTTAAGCGTAGCGATACCAAGGGACGCGGTTATCGACAGAGGCGTATCGGAATTCGGCAGGGCAAAAGCCCGGTCTTCGACGATGGTGCGCAGGCGCTCGGCAATCGCTGCGGCCGCATCGGCGGGTGTGTCCGGCATCACGACGACAAACTCCTCGCCGCCAAACCGGCAGGCAAGGTCGGCGCCACGCACCGTCGAGCGGACGCGATGAGCAAAATCACGCAGCACCTCGTCTCCGGCGTCATGACCATAGGTATCGTTGACGCTCTTGAAACGATCGATATCGGTGATGCAGATCGACAGCGGCCGGCCGCGCGAGGGCGCGATCGATCAGCAGTTTCAGATGATTGTCGAGATAGCGGCGATTGTGCAGCCCGGTCAGCCCATCGGTAACCGCCAGCTCGATGGTCTGCTTGACGCTGGCGCGCAGCCGGTCATTGCAATGCTTGCGGCGGATCTGCGTCAGGCTGCGGGCGACGAGTTCGTTTGGATCGACGGGCCGCATCAGATAGTCGGTCACGCCGAGATCGAGCGCGCGAACCACCATATCATCATGCCCCTGCTCGGCAATGATGAGAAGTGGAATATAGCGCGTGCGCTCCAGCGAGCGAAGCTGCGAGCAGAGCCTCAACGGATCGTAGTCGTCGAAATTCGAGTTGACGATGACCAGATCGAAGCTGTTTTCGGCTGCCTCGAACAAAGCCGCCTGCGGATCAGACATCGCCGTCACCTCGGCGACCGGCTTCAGCGCCCGGATGATGCGCTCCTGCGAACTACCCCTGCCATCGACAAGCAGGACGTTGCCGAACTCGTCCGGGCGGTCGGTGGCGCTAGATCTTGCAGGCCGACGTTGTGGGCCGTTTCTGCGCTGAAGGCGCAATTCGTCGCTGACATTCTTCAAACGCACCAGGCTTTTGACGCGGGACATCAGCTGAAGGTCGTTGACAGGCTTGGTGAGGAAATCGTCGGCACCAGCCTTCAGGCCCCTTACACGGTCGGAGGGCTGATCGAGTGCCGTCACCATGACGACGGGAATATGCGCGGTGCGCGGGTTCGACTTCAAGCGTTCGCATACCTCGAACCCGTCAATACCCGGCATCATGATGTCGAGCAGGATGAGATCGACCGGCTGCTTCTCGCAGATTGCCAAAGCCTCATAGCCGTCGGCTGCCGTCAAGACGTCAAAATACTCGGCCACAAGGCGTGCTTCGAGCAACTTGACGTTGGCCGGTATATCATCAACGACAAGGATCCGTGCAGTCATGCAATCTTTCCTGCCAATGCGCGCCTGAAACAGAAAGCTGATTCAACTTTCAAATTCGCTTCATGCGCAAGAATATCGTTCAGGGGCATTCCTGTCAGAGGCCCCTGGCGCCGCATCAGGCGTCGCCCAAATAAGTCTTGATCGTCTCAATAAATTTCGGCACCGAAATGGGTTTGGAAACATAGGCCCTGCAGCCCCCTGCCGGATGCGCTCTTCGTCACCCTTCATCGCGAACGCCGTGACGGCGATCACCGGGATGACATGCAATTCGTCGTCTTCCTTCAGCCACTTGGTCACCTCAAGCCCGGAAACCTCCGGAAGCTGGATGTCCATCAAGATCAGGTCTGGCCGATGTTTTCTAGCAAGATCAAGGGCTTCCATACCGTTGCGGGTCTGGATGGTCGTGTACCCGGATGCCTCGATCAGGTCACGAAAGAGCTTCATATTCAGCTCATTGTCTTCAACAATCATCACCTGTTTGGGCATTTCGGTCCCTTGATTTGCGGCTCCGGCTTGCATGCCCGTCGCATCGCTATAAGTTGCGGCACGGCTGGGCTCAGTGTCCGGAAGCCTGAAGTTAAAGCGATTTGGTTGAAAAACAGGTAATATTCAGTAAAAAAATTACCTGAATGCGATAAGGACGAATGTGCGTGACCCCATCCGAAGAAACAGCGATTGCCATCCTCGGCTGGCTTGCAAACGAGCCGGAACTGCTCGGACGTTTCCTGGCATTGACCGGCACGGATCCGTCGTCTCTGCGCCATGCCGCAGCCGATCCCGGCTTCCTTGCCGGCGTCGTCGATTTCCTGATGGGCCATGAGCCTACCCTGCTTGCCTTCTGCGAGGCGACCGGCACCCGGCCCGAAGATGTGGTTCGGGCGCATGCCATGCTGTCGGGACCCGACAATCCCGGGGATTTTTGACGGTGCCGGATGAACTCGATCTCAACCATATTCGGCTCACGGACCGGCCGCTGATCGTCTGCGATATCGATGAGGTCGTTCTCGAATTTCTGACGCCGTTCCGCAACTTCCTGCGCTCGTCCGGCCGCGATCTGCTGCCACGCTCCTTCCGCCTTCACGGCAACGTCGTTGAGCTGGACAGTGGCATTCCTGTCGAGAATGCGATGACAAGCGAGTTGCTGGAGACATTCTTCCGGCTGCAGGACCAGTGGCAGACGCCGGCCGATCTCGCCGTCGACACCTTGGCCGGGCTTTCCACCGATGCGGATATCATCTTCCTCACCGCCATGCCGCCACGCTATACCGGCGTGCGCCGGTCGCTGCTCGACCGCCATGGCCTGAGCTACCCCCTGCTTGCCAGCGAAGAGCCGAAGGGGCCGATCATCAAGCGGCTGCATGATGCCCGGGATGTGCCGCTGGTCTTCATCGACGACATCCTGCGCAACCTGCAGTCCGTTCACAGCCACGCACCGGATTGCCTGCTGATCAACCTGATGGCCAATGCAGAATTCCGCGCCATGGCGCCGGATCCGGGCGACGGCATCGCCAAGGCTGACAGCTGGACGGATGTTGCTGCGATCATTCGGGCGCATCTTTGCGCTGAGCGCCGACCGGCAAACCCATGCTGGACAAAAAAATCGCTCAAGCTCACCTTTCCTGGGAAGGTCATCAAGATCGCCTTTCCATGCCTTGAGACTCGTCAGTTTAGGGCGTATCGTGAAAATGTTCAACTTTTGTTCTGATCGATGCAAACAGACACGCAGCAATTTCCGGGGTTTTGCCGAGACTGCCTGACAGGCCAGCCGGCCGGCATTCGCCGTTGCCGGGCCTGCAGGTAGCCCGCGCCTGCTCTATCATTCCGAACTCTATCAGCTGACGCTCGCCCATATCGATTGGCGACGCCTTCTATGCCTCGGTGGAAAAACGCGACAATCCGGACCTTGCCGACAAGCCGGTGATCATCGGCGGCGGCAAGCGCGGCGTCGTCTCCACCGCCTGCTACATCGCCCGCATTCACGGGGTGCGCTCCGCCATGCCGATGTTCAAGGCGCTGGAGGCCTGCCCGCAGGCTATTGTGATCAAGCCGGACATGGAGAAATACGTTCGGGTCGGGCGCCAGGTGCGCACCCTGATGCAAGAATTGACACCGCTGGTGCAGCCACTGTCGATTGACGAGGCGTTTCTGGAACTGAAGGGCACTGAGCGGCTGCATCACGATCCCCCTGCCCGGACGCTGGCCAAATTTGCCCGCCGGGTCGAGCAGGAGATCGGTATTACCGTTTCGGTCGGCTTGTCCTATTGCAAATTCCTCGCCAAGGTCGCTTCCGACCTGCAAAAGCCGCGTGGTTTTTCCGTCATCGGTGCGGCCGAAGCGCTGGACTTTCTCAAAGACAGGTCGGTGACCCTGATCTGGGGCGTCGGCAAGGCCTTTGCAGCAACCCTGGAGCGCGACGGCATCCGCACAATAGGCCAGCTGCAAACGATGGATGAAACCGACCTGATGAAGCGTTATGGCACGATGGGCCAACGCCTCTATCGGCTGTCGCGCGGCCAGGACGAGCGTACTGTCGATATCGATGGAGAGGCCAAGAGCGTTTCCTCGGAGACGACATTCAACGACGATCTCTGCGACTACGACGACCTGGTGACGCATCTGCGCCGGTTGAGCGAACAGGTGGCGCACCGGCTGCGCAAGGCTGATATTGCCGGACAGACCGTCGTGCTCAAGTTGAAGACCGCCGATTTCAAGAGCCGGACGCGCAACCGCCGTCTCGACAGCCCGACCCGGCTTGCCGACCGTATCTTCCGCACCGGCATGCAGCTTTTGGACAAGGAGACCGACGGGACGAAATTCCGCCTGATCGGCATCGGCGTCTCCGACCTTTCCAACCCCGACCTTGCCGATCCGCCCGATCTCGTCGATACGCAGGCAACGCGGCGCGCGGCGGCGGAAGCCGCAATCAATGCGCTGCGTGACAAATTCGGCAAGGCGACGGTCGAGACCGGCTATACCTTCGGCAAGGGCCGGCGAAAGTAGCCGGCTTCACGTTCCCGTGTTCGCACATGACCGCAAAGTTTCCTTAAACCTCTCAGGCTAGGCTCATCTTCTGTATCTTGCGTCCGGATGTTCCTATGGTTTTGCGTTTTACATTTGGCCTCGGCTTCGCCATTGCCCTGTCTGCCAGCGTTGCTTTTGCCGCCGGTGAGCACGCTCCCCTGCAGATCGTCGTTTCCAAGGACCAGCAATCGCTGGTGGTCTATGACGGCAATACGGTCGTTGCCACGTCGAATGTTTCGACGGGCAAAGCCGGTCATTCGACACCAACAGGCATTTTCTCGATCCTGGAAAAACGCCGGTTTCACAAGTCGAACATCTATTCAGAACGCGCCGATGCCGTTCATGCAGCGGCTGACGTGGTCGGGCATCGCACTGCACGCCTCCAATCACGTTCCGAGCTACCCGGCCTCCCATGGTTGCGTGCGAATGCCGGATGCCTTTGCCAAACAGCTGTTCAAGATGACCAGCCGCGGTCTGCATGTGCTGATCTCCGATCGCCAGCTGACGCCCGTCGCCATCTCCGATCCGTTCCTGTTCCAGCCCAAGGCGGAAGAGCCTGAACTGCTTTCTGATGCAACGTTGCGCCCTGAGCGTTTCGCACGTTCACACCCAGTCCGTCGAAGTCGCCACGATAGAGCTCCCACCGGAAAAACCGGCCCCCGCCGAAACGGAAAAGCAACCGCCGATCCGGATGCTGATCACCCATCGCGGCCCGCGTGAAATCACCATCGATATCCAGAGCCTGCTCAACGAGCTCGGCTATGCCGCCGGGTTTGCCGACGGATATGCCGGCATGCAGACCACCGACGCCATCAAAGCTTTTCAGACGGCGGAGAAAATCACCGTCGATGGCCAGATGACACCGGCCTTCGTCGAAGCGCTCTATGCGAAGGCTGGCAAAGGCAAGCCGCCGAACGGCCAGTTGCTCGTTCGCCGCGATTTCGAGCCACTGTTCGGAAACGACCGTGGTGATCGACAAACCGGAGATCGCACTCGGCACGCATTTCTTCCAATTCCAGGATATCGATGCCACCACCGGCAAGGGCGATTGGTTCGCCATGACACTCGACAACACGCTATCCGTGCCGATGAAAAAGCGCCTTGGGATCACTGTCGAGGAAGACCCGATGGCCTTCAATGCCGCCCAGCTTGCGCTCAGCCGTATCACCGTACCCGACCAGACACGCCAGCGGATCGAAGAGCTGCTGGCCGAAGGCTCGTCGCTGACTATCTCCGATATGGGGGTCGGCCAGGAAACGGGCGCCGGCACGGACTTCGTGACGGTCACCCGCAGCCGATCGAAATCCTGAACAGCCCGGTCGCTATACCAGCTCGACGTCGATCACGCCCGGCGCTGTCCTCAGCGCTGCGGCGATTTCCGGCGAGATGCGATACCGCCTCGTTCAGCTCCACCTCGATCTCACGCTGACCGTTGTCCTTGATGACGATGAACGACACGAGGCCATCGCCGCGCGTGTTCAGATGCGTCGCGACCGAGCGCAACGGGCCACTATCACGGACATAGACGCGCAGCGCCTTCTGCATCTGCAGTGACCGCTCTTCCAGCGATTGCAGCGTCTGGATGCGCATACCGATGCCCTCCGGCCGCTCTTCGGCCTGTACCGTCATGACCAGCGATTTGCCGGGCTCCAAAAGGTCGCGATACTGGTTGAGCGCTTCTGAAAACAGTACGGCTTCGAACTGGCCGGTCGAGTCGGAAAAGGCGATGATGCCCATCTTGTTGCCGGTGCGGGTCTTGCGCTCCTGCTTGGAGGTGACCGTTCCGGCCAAGCGCCCCGCCGTCGCTCCCTTTTTACGGATGCTGCGAAATCCGAAAATGTCTGGACACGGATCTTGGCGAGCAGCACGTTATAGGTATCGAGCGGATGGGCGGAAAGGTAGAAGCCCAGGACCTGGAACTCGCGGTGCAGCTTTTCAGAGGCAAGCCAAGGGGAATATGGCGGCAAGTTGATCTTTTCCGGACCCGTTGCAGCGCCCGCGCCGAACATGTCGCTCTGGCCGCTGATCTTGTTGGCCTGGGCGATCTGAGCAAAGCCGAGAATGCGGTCGAGGCCGCCCACCAGTTCCGCCCGGTCATAGCCGAAGCAATCAGAAGGCACCGGCGCAGATCAGACTGTCGAACACCCGCCGGTTCAGAAGCTTCGGATCGATCCGGAGGCAGAAATCCTCAAGATTGGCGAAGGGCTCGTCACCGCGCACCTCAACAATGTGATCGACAGCCGCTTCACCGACGCCCTTGATGGCGGAGAGCGAGTAATAGATACGGTTGTCACCGGTCTCGAAGCGGCGGAACGAGGTCTGGACCGATGGCGGAATGACCTCGATGCCGAGCCGGTTGGCGTCCTGGCGGAAGTCGTTGATCTTGTCGGTGTTCGACATGTCGAGCGTCATCGACGCGGCGAGGAACTCGACCGGGAAATGCGCCTTCAGATAGGCCGTCTGATAGGAAACGATGGCATAGGCTGCGGCGTGCGACTTGTTGAAGCCGTAGTTGGTGAATTTGGCCAAGAGATCGAAGATCAGGTCCGACTGCGGCTTCGAAACACCATTGTCGACGGCTCCCGTGACGAAACGGGCGCGCTGCTTGTCCATCTCCTCCTTGATCTTCTTACCCATGGCGCGGCGCAGAAGGTCGGCTTCGCCGAGCGAATAACCCTGACAGGACCTGGGCGATCTGCATCACCTGCTCCTGATAGACGATAACGCCCTGAGTTTCCTTCAGCAGGTAATCGATCTTCGGATGGATTGATTCGATCTCTTCCTCGCCGTGTTTGCGGGCGTTGTAGACCGGGATGTTTTCCATTGGGCCGGGGCGATAGAGCGCCACCAGCGCGATGATGTCCTCGATGCAGTCCGGCCGCATGCCGATCAGCGCCTTGCGCATGCCGGCACTTTCCACCTGGAACACGCCGACGGTGTCGCCCTTGGACAGCATCTCGTAGGTCTTCTGGTCATCCAGCGGCAAGGCCTCGAGCTTGACCTCGATATTGCGCTTCTTGATGAAATCGACGGCGACCTTCAGCACGGTCAGCGTCTTCAGTCCGAGGAAGTCGAACTTGACGAGACCGGCCTGTTCGACCCATTTCATGTTGAACTGGGTGACCGGCATGTCGGAGCGCGGATCGCGGTACATCGGCACCAGCTGCGACAGCGGCCGGTCGCCGATAACGATACCGGCGGCGTGGGTCGAGGCGTGGCGGTAGAGGCCCTCGATCTTCTGGGCGATATCCAGCAGGCGGCCGATCACCGGCTCCTTGTCGACCTCTTCCTGAAAACGCGGCTCCTCCTCAATTGCCTTCGACAGCGGCGTCGGGTTGGCAGGATTGTTCGGCACCAGCTTGCAGATCTTGTCGACCTGGCCATAGGGCATTTCGAGCACGCGACCGACGTCGCGCAAGGCGCGGCGCCTGCAGCGATCCGAAGGTGATGATCTGCGCCACCTGTTCGCGGCCATATTTGCGCTGGACGTAGCGGATCACCTCTTCGCGCCGATCCTGGCAGAAGTCGATGTCGAAGTCGGGCATCGAGACGCGGTCCGGATTGAGGAAGCGTTCGAACAGCAGCGAGAAGCGCAAGGGATCGACGTCGGTGATAGTCAGCGCATAGGCGACCAGCGAGCCAGCACCCGAACCACGGCCCGGGCCAACCCGGAATATCCTGCAGCTTTGCCCATTTGATGAAGTCGGCAACGATCAGGAAGTAGCCCGGAAACTTCATCTTCTCGATGACCGAGAGCTCGAAATCGAGCCGCTCGCGATAGTCGGTTTCGGTATAGCCGGGCGAAAGGCCGAGCTTCTGCATCCGGTCTTCAAGCCCTTCGATGGCCTGGCGGCGGAGCTCGAGTTCTTCGGCGCGCTCGGCTTCTGCCGGATCATCCGATGCGCCGGTGAAGCGCGGCAGGATCGGCCCGCGCGTCTTCAGGACAAAGGAACAACGTCTGGCAACCTCGATGGTGTTTTCCAGCGCCTCCGGCAGGTCGGCAAACAAGGCCGCCATGTCCTTGCGGCTCTTCAGATAATGATCCGGCGTCAACCGGAAGCGTGTGTCATCCGAGACCATCGCATTGTGCGCAACAGCCATCAGCGCATCATGCGCCTCGAATTCCGCCGGCGACGGGAAGAACGGCTCATTGGTTGCCACGATCGGCAGTTCGAGCTTGTATGCGAGATCGACGACCCGGTTCTCGTGGCGACGATCATATTTGCCGTGGCGCTGAAGCTCGACATAGAGACGGTCGCCAAAAACAGCGGCAAGCGTTTTCAGACGCGCTTCGGCCAATCCAGGATGCCCGGATTTCAAGGCCATGTCGACCGGCCCGCCCGAGGCACCTGTCAGTGCGATCAAACCGTTGGCTCCGCCCTCCTGCAGCCAGGACAGCGCGATGCGTACAGACTGGTTGCCCTCCCCATCCAGATAGGCGCGGCTGACGATATCGACGAGGCGGACATAGCCTTCGTCCGTCGCCGCGATCAGCACGATGGCCGGCAGCTTGGCCAGATGCTGGGCATGGCCGCGCTTATCGCCCTCGCCTTCATCCTCCATGTCGATCGACAGCTGGCAGCCGATCAGCGGCTGCAGGCCATCGTCCATACATTTCTGCGAGAATTCGAGCGCGGCAAACAGGTTGTTGGTATCGGCAATGCCGATTGCCGGCTGTCCGTCGGCAACAGCCTTGCCGATGATCTTCTTGATCGGCAAAGCCCCTTCGAGCAGCGAAAAGGCGGAATGGACCCGAAGATGGACGAACTGTGGAGATACACCGCCAGAGGTGGCGCTATCCTGCCGCTTGTCGTTTACCGCATCTGCCATGGCACACCCCGATTCCCGTGAAGGTCTCAGGATATCCCGTTTCCCTCAGGAGATGTCCAGTTTTCATCCAACGCAGAACAGCATTTTCGAACCGGGTCCACCTTGTCCACAGTCTGGCACTCTCCCGATTCGGCGCGATGGCGAATGGAATGGTTGGCGACTTGCGCTGTTCTTACATTCCTATAACGATGATCGAAAAGCTGGCGATGAACATGGCGATGGAGGTCAAAGCGGCGAGATCACGAATGAAGTCAGTCATTGGTCGGCTCCCTTTTCCGTTATGTTCTTATAATGTTCTATTTATGTTCATGCGTCAAGCAGCAACTGCACATCATCGACCTGTGAGGAATGGAGATGGTAAACACTTTCCATCAGCCCTTTTCGGCAAAGATATCCGGCATCTGGACGCTGGCAGGGCAGCGCATTAGTCTGCCTCACAATGCAAATCGGGGGATGGATAATGAAGATGTCGCTGGCCGTCATGACGGCAATGCTGGGCCTATCTGCCACTGTGGGGCATACCTGCCGAAGCCATCGACCCGGAGCACATCATCTTCGCTGCGACCGGCGATTGGGACAAGGACGGCAGTTCCGATCTTGCCATGCTGGTGGCGCCGGCCGAAGGCAGCGGCGAGGATGATCATGCGGTCTACATCTATCTTAACGACGGCGATACCGACCGGCTGAAGCTGAAGACTGTCGTGCCGAACAAGGTCTGGGGAGACCTGACCATGGCCGGACGGGCACCATCCATCACCGCCCTTGCGAACGGCTCGATCCTGATCACCACGCACAACGATCCCGTCGGCCGCGATCGCTGGGAACAGAAGCTGACGATCGCCTATCGCAATTTCGATTTCGTCGTCGCCGGGTATACGTATTCATCCTACGACACGCTCGACCCCGACAATACCTCGGAATGCGATTTCAATGTGCTGACCGGCAAGGGAAATAGCAGCGGCAAGCCTGTCGCCACAAAGGGCGAGATCGTGCTGTTGAAGGATTGGTCTGATGATCGTGGACAAGCGGTCTGCGGTATCGAGTAGCACCTTACAGCCGCAAACGATCCACGCTGACGCTGCTAAAGCTCGACGACCTTGCCGTCTTCGATGGTGACGCGGCGGTCCATGCGCGAGGCAAGCTCGTAATTGTGCGTGGCGATCATCGCTGCGAGGCCGGACTGGCGCACCAGGGCCTCCAGAGCCTCAAACACATAGCCTGCCGTTTCGGGATCGAGGTTGCCGGTCGGTTCGTCGGCCAAAAGCACCAGTGGCGCGTTGGCCACAGCCCTGGCGATCGCAACGCGCTGCTGTTCACCACCGGACAATTCCGATGGACGATGCTCGGCGCGGTGGCCGATGCGCATGTAATCCAGCAATGCAGCGGCGCGTTCTGCGGGCCTCAGCCTTGTTCAGACCAGCGATCAGCTGCGGCATCATGATGTTTTCGATTGCCGTGAATTCCGGCAGGAGGTGATGGAACTGGTAGACGAAGCCGATGTCGTTACGGCGGATCGCGGTGCGCTTCTCGTCGCCAAGCGCACCACAGGATTGGCCGTTGATCAGCACTTCGCCGGCATCCGGGCGCTCCAGCAGGCCGGCCAAGTGCAGCAGCGTCGACTTACCGGTGCCTGACGGCGCGACAAGCGCCACGGTCTGGCCGCCGTAAAGCGAAAAGTCCGCACCCTTGAGGATCGACAGAGTTTCTTCGCCCTGGCTGTAATGACGTTCGACGCCGGAAAGCTGCAATGCCACGCGCATTCATCGTGTCTGTAATCCCCAATTATTCGTAGCGCAGAGCCTGAACCGGATCGAGGCGCGAGGCGCGCCAGGCCGGAAAGATCGTGGCAAGGAAGGAAAGGCCGATGGCCATGACGACGACCGATGTGGTCTCGCTGAGGTTCATATCGGCCGGAAGCTGGCTTAGGAAATAGAGTTCGGGATTGAACAGCGTCGTGCCCGAAATCCAGGAAAAGAATTGACGGATGGATTCGACATTGAGGCAGACGATGACGCCCAGAAGCACGCCCGCAAGGGTACCAACAATGCCAATCGCCGCGCCCGTCATGAAGAATATCCGCATGATGGCGCCCGATGAGGCGCCCATGGTGCGCAGGATGGCGATATCGCTGCCCTTGTCCTTCACCAGCATGATCAGGCCGGAGACGATGTTGAGCGCCGCCACCAGAACAATCAGAGTCAGGATCATGAACATGACGTTGCGCTCGACCTGAAGCGCGGAGAAGAAGGTCTTGTTGCGGTCGCGCCAGTCGCTGATCAAGACCTGGCGGCCGGCCGCGTCCTCGATCGTCTGGCGCAGGTCATCGACCAGATCCGGGTCGGTGACGAACAGTTCGACCGACTGGGCAATGCCTTCGGCATTGAAGTAGAGTTGCGCTTCTTCCAGCGGCATGAAGATGATCGAAGCGTCATACTCAGACATGCCGATCTCGAAAATCGCCGAGACGGTATAAGACTTGACGCGCGGATTGACCCCCATCGGCGTGATGTCGCCTTCCGGCGCCACCAGCGTGATCGTACCGCCGGCCGTGATGCCCAGCTGCTGCGCCATGCGCGAGCCGATCGCAACGCCGGTTCCAGCGGCATAACCGACGAGATCGCCGGACTGGATATGATCGGAAATCGACTTCATCTTGACGAGATCGTCGGCCCGCACGCCGCGGACCAGCGCACCCGTACCGGCGCCGCCAGGACCGGAGGCCAACGTCTGGCCTTCGATCATCGGGATCGCCATGGTCACGCCCTTGACGCCGGAAAACTTCGTCGCCAGGTCGGCATAATTATCCAGCGGCCCATCCAGCGGCTGGACGATCATATGACCGTTGATGCCGAGAATGCGCGAGATCAACTCGGTGCGGGAAACCGTTCATGACAGCCATGACGATGATCAGCGTCGCGACACCGAGCATGATGCCGATGAAGGAAAAGCCGGCGATCACCGAAATGAACGCTTCCTTGCGGCGCGAGCGCAGATAGCGCCAGGCCACCATGCGCTCGAATGTGGAAAACGGACGGCTCGACGGCGCCTGGGCGGTCGCTGCCTTTTCCTGTTCTAGCGTCGTGCGCTCATTCCTTGGTCCCTTATTTCGAGGCGGTCAGCTTGTTGATAGCAGCCTCGATCGTCAATGTTTCGCGGGCGCCGGTCTTGCGATCCTTTAGCTCGACCTCGCCATTCGCCACCGAGCGCGGACCGGCAATGATCTGCACGGGAACGCCGATCAGGTCGGCGGTGGCAAACTTGGTGCCGGCGCGGTCGTCCTTGTCGTCGTACAGCGTATCGAATCCTGCGTTGTTGAGTGCAGCATAGATGGTTTCGCACGCCGCGTCGCAGGCTTCGTCGCCTGATTTCATGTTGATCACAACCGCATCGAACGGCGCGATCGACGCCGGCCAGATGATGCCGTTCTCGTCATGCGAGGCTTCGATGATGGCAGGGACCAGCCGGGTCGGGCCGATGCCGTAAGAGCCCATGTGCACCGTGTGTTCCTTGCCGTCGGGACCCTGAACCTTGGCGCCCATGGCTTCGGAATACTTGGTGCCGAAGTAGAAGATGTGGCCGACTTCGATGCCGCGGGCCGAAACCTTCGAAGCGTCGTCGATGGCGTTGAAGGCTGCCTCGTCATGCATCTCCGAAGTGGCGGCATATAGCGACGTCCACTTATCGAAGATCGCCTTCATCGCGGCGGCATCCCAGAAATCGGTATCGTCGGCCGGGATGTCGAAATCGAGGAAGTGCTTGTGGCAGAAGACTTCCGATTCACCGGTATCGGCAAGGATGATGAACTCGTGGCTGAGATCGCCACCGATCGGGCCGGTATCGGCCCGCATCGGAATGGCGCGCAGGCCGAGACGCGCGAAGGTGCGGAGATAGGCGGCGAACATGCGGTTATAGGAATCCACCGCACCTTCGCGGTCGAGATCGAAGGAATAGGCGTCCTTCATCAGGAATTCGCGCGAACGCATGGTGCCGAAACGGGGACGCCGCTCGTCACGAAACTTCAGCTGAATATGATAGAGATTGAGCGGCAGGTCCTTGTAGGACTTGACGTAGGAGCGGAACACGTCGGTGATCATCTCCTCGTTGGTCGGCCCATACAGCATGTCGCGCTTGTTGCGATCCTTGATCCGCAGCATTTCGTCACCATAGGCGTCGTAGCGACCGCTTTCCTGCCAGAGTTCGGCCGATTGCAGCGTCGGCATCAGAAGCTCGACGGCTCCGGCACGGTTCTGTTCTTCCCGGATGATCTTGGTAACCTTGTCGAGAACCCGCTTGCCGAGCGGCAGCCATGTATAGATGCCGGCCGACTGCTGCCGCACCATGCCGGCACGCAGCATCAGCCGGTGCGAGACAATTTCCGCTTCCTTCGGGGTTTCCTTCAGAATGGGCATGAAAAAAAGGGACAGACGCATGAATGGGTTCCAGAACTTAGAAGCATTTCGCACTATCTTTGGAATCGGGCGAAATAACGTTGAGCTTTCAGGCCGTCTACGCTTGCTTGGCGCGCAAACCGGACACTGCCGTTTGACTGTTGCCGCGACGATCCGGCCAGCTGATTCCACAAGAAGGATGCACCGCGCTCACGCGTTCATAGACGCTTCATGGCAGGAAGAAAACCCGTCATCTTCGACGGTCTCACACGTTGCGACGGTGAAGATTTCAAGACAGGAAAAACGAAAATACCTGCGGCAAAAAGGCACGGTAGTAACAGGATTTTGACAGAAGTTGTCAACGGAAAAATTTTACTAGAGTGTAGCAAAAATGCAAAAAAATCAGATGACAACGCATAATGTTTGAGCTAGTTTTGGCCCACAAAAGAGGCAGGGAGATTAAATTCTTGTCGATTTCGCGGTCAAGTCTTGGGAGGATAAGATCTTAGGCGCGGTTACACGCAGCCACCGGTAACGGATAAGGATCACGCGATACTTTAAAGAACAAGGCTTCTAGCCTTGTTTTTTTGACTTTTATACTGCGGCACTTGCAGAAAAAGCGGACACAACCTGAATCGTGGCAATTCTGTGGCGGTGCTTTTCAGATTGCGGGCTACGCTACTGATAAGCCGTCGCTATCGCAGCTGCGGCCCATCATTCCTCAATAGAACTTCGGTGCAAACTGCGGGATTGCGTCCAGCCCGTAGCCCATACGAACGGAGAGGATATACCAGGCAAGGTGAATAACGGCGGCGAGCGCCGAGGTCATCAAAAGACCCGCAGTCCACGAAAGCGCGCAGGCGCACTTTCGACGCTGCCTGGCACAACCTCGTTCTCCTCAGCCTGCGTCCGCAAGCCGATCGGCAAGACGATGAACAGCGCCAACCACCAGATGATGAAATAGATCGCGAAGGTGGAAAAGATCGGCATTGTGGTCTCTCGTTACGAAGGGAGATGGATATCTCGCCTTTTGGCATGGCGCTCTTGAGCGATGTTATAGCGCTTCCGCATCTGCCCGACAAATACTGCACCCGATAAATACCGGCGCGCGGTCTTCTGTCACACCTGCTCGAGTTCGATCAGCGTGCCGAAGAAATCCTTCGGATGGAGAAACAACACCGGTTTGCCATGCGCGCCGGTCTTCGGATTGCCGTCACCCAGCACCCTGCCCCCGGCGGCGATGAGACCGTCGCGGGCGGCCAGGATGTCGTCGACCTCGTAGCAGATGTGATGCATGCCGCCAGCCGGGTTCTTCGCAAGGAAAGCCGTGATCGGCGAGTCCGTCCCAAGCGGTTCCAGAAGCTCGACCTTGGTATTTGCAAGCGTGACGAACACGACATTGACGCCGTGTTCCGGCAACGCTTCCGGCTCGGTTACCGAGGCGCCGAGCACCGACCGATATCGCTCCACCGCTTCGGCGAGATCCGGAACGGCAAGAGCGATATGGTTGACACGTCCAAGCATTGGATTTGATCCCGGCTGTCAGAGCTTGTTGATGAAAACGGTGACGACCGGCTTCTTGCCCCAGACGTCATTGGCCGTGCCGCGAATGGCCCGGCGTACCGCTTCCGTCACCATGGCGATATCCTTGCGCTTGCCGCGCGGGATGCTTTCAACGGCACCGAGGACCGCGTCATACAGCGTATCGTTCATGTCCCTCGCCCTCGTCGTCGAACTCGGGCAAGCCGATCGGAACGACGATCGGGTCGGCGGCGAAGTCGTAGGCGCGTCGAGAATTACATTGACTGCGACATGACCGGCAAAGGACAGCTTGCGGCGCTCGCCGATCCCCATCTCTTCGAAGTCACCGATCAGGCCGCCGTCCTTGTAGATCAAGCCATGAGGCGCCGTGCCAATCACGGTCGCCGGCCCCGGAGCAAGGCGGAGAATGTCGCCGTTGCGAACCCGGGGAACAGTCTTGATGCCGGATTGCAAGCCAAGTTCGGCCTGCGCCGTCAAGTGCGCGGCTTCACCATGCACAGGCACCAGCATCTGCGGGCGCGTCCACTGGTACATCTGCTGCAACTCGTTGCGGCGGGGATGGCCGGAGACGTGCACCAGCGCTTCGCTGTCGGTGACGATATGGATGCCCTGCTCGACCAACCCGTTCTTGATGTCGTTGATCGCCTTCTCGTTGCCGGGAATGGCGCGCGAGGAAAACACCACCGTATCGCCGGCCGTCAGCGCAACATTGCGCATCTCGTCGTGAGAAATCTTGGCGAGTGCGGCGCGGGATCTGCCCTGGCTACCGGTCAGGATCACCACGACCTTGTCGCGCGGGATATAACCGAATTCGTCTTCGGCGATGAACGGGTTCAGCCCTTCCATCAGACCGACATCGCGGGCGACGTCGCAGACACGCTTCATCGAACTGCCGAGCAGCAGCACTTCGCGACCGGCAGCAGCCGATGCCTTGGCAATCGAGCGGATGCGGCCGACATTGGACGAGAACGTGGTGATCGCCACACGGCCCTTGGCATCCTCGATGATCTTGGTGAGGCTGGTGGAGACCTCCTCTTCCGAAGGCGAGACGCCATCGCGCATGGCATTGGTGCTGTCGCACATCAGCGCCAGAACGCCCTCGTCGCCAACGGCACGGGAAACGCGCCTCGTCGGTGAATGGTCCGAGCGACGGCGCATGGTCGATCTTCCAGTCGCCGGTATGGACGATATTGCCGAGCGGCGTGCGGATGACCAGAGACATCGGCTCGGGGATCGAATGGTTGACGCCGACGGCTTCGATCTCGAACGGACCGACATTGATGCGGTCGCCTTCCTTGAAGATGGTGATCGGGACTTCAGCGCGGCTGCGCTCGTAAGAGCGCTTGGCTTCCAGCATGCCAGCGGTAAAGGGCGAGGCATAGACCGGCACGTTGAGGCCTGGCCACAGATCAGCCAGCGCGCCATAATGGTCTTCATGGGCATGGGTGATGATGATGCCCTTCAGGTTCTTGCGCTCTTCGGCAAGGAACCGGATATCGGGCAGCACCAGATCGACGCCAGGCAGATCGAGGCCCGGGAAGGTCACGCCGCAATCGACCATGATCCACTGGCGATGGGCGGGCGAACTGTAGCCGTAGAGGGCTAGGTTCATGCCGATTTCCCCAACTCCGCCCAGCGGCAGGAAGACGAGTTCGTCTTGTTTGCTCATTGAATGATTGCGCCTTATGTCACCCAAAATGGGTTCTATCCAAAAAATACATCGCCCGCGGCGATGCGTTGAACCATGCCTGCTCCGAGATCGAGCATCAGCCGGCCGTCTTCATCTATGCCTTGAACCGACCGGAAAGCGAGCGATCCGGCAGGTTGACTGTAATCTTCTGGCCGATCCCGCCTGCAGCGGACCGCCATTGTGCAATAATCTCTGCTATGCCGTCGCCGCGGTTCCAGACGTTCAATGCTTCGGCCATGCTGCGAAACAGATGGGCAAACAGTTCGTCCGGCGATACGGCGGCACCTTCGGCCTGCAGGCTCGTCACGGGATAGAGCCCATGATCCGGCGCCAGCGCGACATTGATGCCGCAGCCAATCACCAGCGCATGATGCCCATCCGGCAGCCCCTCGCCTTCCAGCAGGATACCGCAGCACTTCTTGCCTGCAATCAGAATATCGTTCGGCCATTTGATCGAGACCGGATTGGCGCCGGCCGGCATCACTGCCTGGATCGCCCGGTGGACCTGCAACGGCAACCGCGAGCGGCAGCGATTGCAGTTTCTCCATCGGAGCCGGATCGATCAGAAGCAGCGAGGCATAGAGATTGCCCGGCTCCGATGCCCAGCTGCGGCCACGCCGACCCCGGCCGGAGATCTGCCGCGTTGCGGTGATCCAGTGAAGTCCCGGATCACCCTCGCGCCCGGATCAGGCATTCCGTGTTCGTCGATCCGACATCGCCAAGCGTGGTGTGTCGAAAGTCATCGAGCGAGACCCTGCCGATCCGGTTCTGTCCTGTCAAAAGAATGTCCGCGCTGCGACTTCGGCCGCAGTGCCGATCGGTCCACCGATCAGGACGTAGGCCAGAACGAACAGACCGGAGAGGCCGTAGACAAGGCGCAGTACGCCCGACGGACGCAAATTCGCCCTTCGGATCATCGAACCACATCAGCTTGATGACACGCAGATAGTAGTAGGCACCGACGACGGACGCCAAAACACCGATGACGGCGAGCGCGTAGAGATGCGCCTCGATCGCGGCCATGAACACGAAGTACTTGGCGAAGAAGCCTGCCAGCGGCGGGATGCCGGCCAGCGAGAACATCATCACGGTCAGGACCGACGCCATCAACGGGTTGGTCTGCGACAGGCCGGCGAGGTCATCAACCGCTTCGACGTGATTGCCGCCCTTGCGCTTCATCGCCATGATGCAGGCAAACGTGCCGAGCGTCATGACCATATAGACCAGCATGTAAATCAGCACGCCGCGCACACCGGCCATCGAGCCGCTGGCCAGACCGACGAGCGCATAACCCATGTGACCGATCGACGAATAGGCCATCAGCCGCTTGATGTTCTTCTGGCCGATCGCCGCGAAAGAACCGAGCAGCATCGAGGCAATCGAAATGAACACGATGATCTGCTGCCAGTCGGTGACGATCGACTCGAACGGGGTGATCACGAGCCGGATCAGCATCGCCATCGCCGCAACCTTTGGAGCGGCGGCGAAGAAGGCGGTCACCGGTGTCGGGGCGCCTTCGTAAACGTCCGGTGTCCACATATGGAACGGAACCGCCGAGATCTTGAAGGCGACGCCGGCAAGAATGAAGACGAGACCGAAGATCAGGCCGAGCGAACGGCCTTCCGCCGACAGGGCAGCGGCGATGCCTTCAAACCCGGTATGGCCGGTGAAGCCATAGACCAGCGACATGCCATAGAGCAGCATGCCGGACGACAGGGCGCCGAGCACGAAATATTTCAGACCGGCTTCCGTCGAGCGGAGATTGTCGCGGTTCATCGCGGCAACGACGTAGAGCGCCAGCGACTGCAGTTCGAGCGCCAGGTAGACCGAGATCAGGTCATTGGCCGAAATCATCAGCAGCATGCCGAGCGTTGCCAGCACGATCAGAACGGGGAACTCGAACCGGTCGATACCGGTCGACCGCGCCTCGCCCGCCGACATGATCAGCGCCACCATGGAACCGAACAGCGTCAGCACCTTCATGAACTTACCGAACGGATCGGAGAGGAAAGCGCCGTTATAGGCCTGACCGTCGCCAGTCTGCCAGATCAGCCAGGCGCCGGAAACGGCGAGCAGGCCAACGGCAAGCCACGTCACGAACCCGGACGATTTCTCGCCGGAGAAGACGCCGATCATCAACAACACCATGGCGCCAACCGCAAGGATCAGCTCGGGCGTCGACAGGTGCAGGCTAGCGAGGAATGTGTCAGCAGTCATTTCAATCCCGTCCTGTCGTCATTTCGCCGAAAGCGCAACGTCATGCGCTGCCTGCACGGCCGCAGTGTAGTTGTTGATAAGCACGTCCACCGAGGCTGCCGTCGCGTCCGAAGACCGGAGCCGGATAGACGCCGAAGAAGATGGTCAGCACGAGCAGCGGATAGAGCAGCGCCTTTTCACGGCCGGAGAGATCCAGCAGCGATTTCAGGCTGTCCTTGTCGAGTGTACCGAAAATCACCCGGCGGTAGAGCCACAGAGCATAGCACGCCGACAGGATAACGCCGGTGGTCGCGAAGAAGGCAACCCAAGTATTTGCCCGGAAGGTACCTGAGCAGCACAGTGATTTCACCGACGAAGCCCGATGTGCCCGGCAAGCCCACATTCGCCATGGTGAAGACCATGAAGGCGACCGCATATTTCGGCATGTTGTTGACGAGGCCGCCATAGGCGCTGATCTCACGGGTGTGGGTGCGGTCGTAAACCACGCCGACACAGAGGAAGAGTGCGCCGGACACGAGGCCGTGCGACAGCATCTGGAAGATCGCACCCTGCACGCCTTGCGTATTGGCAGCAAAGATACCCATGGTCACGTAACCCATGTGGGCGACCGACGAATAGGCGATCAGCTTCTTGATGTCGGACTGCATCATCGCCACCAACGAGGTGTAGATGATCGCGACGACCGACAGGGTGAAGACGAAGGGAGCGAAATATTCGGATGCCAACGGGAACATCGGCAGCGAGAAGCGCAGGGAAGCCGTAGCCGCCGAGCTTCAAGAGGACACCAGCCAGGATGACCGGAACCGGCCGTCGGCGCCTGAACGTGGGCATCGGGAAGCCAGGTGTGAACCGGCCACATCGGCATCTTCACCGCGAACGAGGCGAAGAAGGCGAGCCATAGCCATGTCTGCATCTGGCGCGGGAACTGGTAGGCGAGCAGCTCGGCGATATCGGTCGTGCCGGCCTGCCAGTACATCGCCATGATGGCGAGCAGCATCAGCACCGAGCCGAGCAGCGTATAGAGGAAGAACTTGTAGGAGGCATAGACGCGATCCTTGCCGCCCCAGACGCCGATGATGATGAACATCGGGATCAGGCCGGCTTCAAAGAACACGTAGAACAGCACGATATCGAGCGACACGAAGACGCCGACCATGAACACTTCCAAAAGCAGGAAGGCGATCATGTACGCCTTCAGGCGCTTTTCGATCGTGACCCAGCTTGCCACAATGCAAAAGGGCATGAGGAAGGCCGACAGCACGACGAACAGCATGGAAATGCCGTCGATCCCGAGATGATAGGAAATGCCGGTGCCGAGCCAGGCATGTTTCTCGACCATCTGGAAGCCGGGGTTCGAATTATCGAAGCTCCACCAGATCCAGCAGGATAGGAGAAAAGTAGCAATCGTCGTCAGAAGCGAGATGTTCAGAACATTGCGGCGGCCGGAGGCGCTGTCTTCACGCGTCAGAAGCAGAAGAACAACGCCGAGCAGCGGCAGGAAGGTGACCGCGGAGAGAATGGGCCAATCGGTCATCAGAAGGAGCTCCCCGAGCATCATCCAGGTAACGAGCGCCGCGATGCCGATGAGCATCACGAAGGCGTAGTGATAGAGGTAACCGGTCTGCAGGCGTACGACGCGGTCAGTCACGTCCATGACGCGAGCGGCAATACTGTTCGGGCCGTAGCCGTCGATGATCCGGCCATCGCCTTCCTTCCACAGGAAGGTGCCGATGCGCTTGGCAGGACGAACGAACAGGAAGTCGTAGAGTTCGTCGAAATACCACTTGTTGAGCAGGAACTGGTAGAGACCGCGATGCTGCTCGGCCAGGTACTTTGGTGTCTCTGGCGAGCGGATATACATGTACCAGGCGGTGACGAAACCGAGGATCATGGCGATGAACGGGCTGAGAGCTACCAGCGCAGGAACGTGATGGAAGTGCTCGAGCAACTCGTTTTCCGGCGAGGTAAACAACGCACCCTGCCAGAATTCCGCATATTCGTGACCGTAGAAGTGTCCCCCGAACACCATGCCAGCGAAAATCGCCCTGATGCCGAGGATGAACAGCGGCACCAGCATGACCATTGGCGATTCATGCACATGGTGCATGACCTCATGGCTCGCGCGTGGCTTGCCGTAGAAAGTCATGAAAATCAGACGCCACGAGTAGAAGCTGGTGAAGCAGGCGGCAATCACCAGGAGCGTGAAGGCAAAGCCTGAGGCTGGCGAATGCGATGCGTAAGCCGCCTCGATGATGATATCCTTGGAGATGAAGCCCGCGAAACCTATCCCCGAGAAGGGAATGCCGACGCCGGTGATCGCCAGAGTGCCGATCATCATCGTCCAGAAGGTCCATTTGATATGCGGACGCAGGCCGCCCATGTGGCGCATGTCCTGTTCGCCATCGACGGCGTGAATGACAGAGCCGGCGCAGAGGAACAGCAGTGCCTTGAAGAAGGCATGCGTGAACAGGTGGAAGATGCCGGCGCCATAGGCGCCGCTGCCGAGCGCCACGAACATGTAGCCGAGCTGCGAACAGGTCGAATAGGCGATGACGCGCTTGATGTCGTTCTGGACGAGACCGACGGTCGCGGCGAAGAACGCGGTGATCGCGCCGATGACGGTGACGACCATCAGAGCCGTGTGCGACAGTTCGAACAGCGGCGACATGCGGGCGACGAGGAAGACGCCGGCCGTGACCATGGTCGCGGCGTGGATCAACGCCGACACAGGGGTCGGGCCTTCCATGGCGTCCGGCAGCCAGGTGTGCAGCAGGAACTGCGCCGACTTGCCCATCGCTCCCATGAAGAGCAGCAGGCAGATCGCGGTGACTGCGTGAGCCTTATCGAGATGCATGCCGAACAGGTTGATGACAGCTTCGCCACCCTCATGGGCGCCTTCGGCCGGCAGATAGCTGGCGGCGGCAGCAAAAATCGTTTCGAAGCTGATCGAGCCGAACAGGACGAAGACACCGAAGATGCCGAGTGCAAAACCGAAGTCGCCAACGCGGTTGACGACGAAGGCCTTGATGGCCGCGGCGTTCGCCGACGGCTTCTTGTACCAGAAGCCGATCAACAGATAGGATGCCAGACCGACGCCTTCCCAGCCGAAGAACATCTGCAACAGGTTGTCCGACGTCACCAGCGTCAGCATGGCGAAGGTGAACAGCGACAGATAGGCAAAGAAGCGCGGCCGGTTCGGATCGTGATGCATGTAGCCGATCGAGTAGAAGTGAACCAGGCAGGACACCGTGTTGACGACGACGAACATGACAGCTGTCAGTGTATCGACCCGGAAGGCCCATTCTGCATCGAAGCTGCCGGACTGGATCCAGCGCATCACGGTGACCTTGATCATCTCCGTCTCGCCGAGCGCGATGTTGAAGAACACGACCCAGGACAGGACAGCGACAATAATCATGAAACCGGTGGTGACGTATTCCGAGGCCTTGGCGCCGATCGAGGTGCCGAAAAGACCCACGATCAGGAAGCCGATCAGCGGCAGGAAGACGATGGCTTGAATAATCGTATTCATTGGCCGCTCAGCCCTTCATCATGTTGACGTCTTCCACGGCGATGGAGCCGCGGTTGCGGTAGAAGACGACGAGAATTGCAAGACCGATAGCGGCTTCCGCGGCCGCGACGGTCAGAATGAACAGGGCGAACACCTGGCCGGTGATGTCGTTGAGGAACGACGAGAAGGCGACCATGTTGATGTTCACCGCCAGCAGGATAAGTTCCACCGACATCAGGATGATGATGACGTTCTTCCGGTTGAGAAAGATGCCGAAGACGCCCAGCGTGAACAGGATGGCGCTGACGGTCAGATAGTGGGAAATACCGATTTCCATGATGTGTTCCTTGACCTCGCGTCCGTCTTAAAGGCCCTGCCCCCGACTTCACCTTGACCACTTCAACAGCGGTCTTCGGCGAACGGGCAACCTGTGTGGGAATATCCTGGCGCTTGATGTTTTCGCGATGGCGCAGCGTCAGTACGATGGCGCCGATCATGGCGACCAAGAGAACCAGGCCGGCAATCTGGAAGAAGTAGACGTAGTGCGTGTAGAGCACGTCGCCGAGCGCTGCCGTGTTGGTCCGGTCGGTGATGGCCGGGATCGGCATCGAAATCGACTTGGCGATCTCAGGCGAGAACGAGCTGCCGCCAACGACGATGATCAGCTCGGCTGCAAGCACCAGGCCGATCAACGCGCCAACTGGCGCATAGTCAAGCACCCCTGCCCTCAGTTCCGTGAAGTCGATATCGAGCATCATCACCACGAAGAGGAAGAGAACCGCAACCGCGCCGATATAAACGACCAGCAGGATCATCGCCAGGAACTCGGCGCCTGTCAGAAGAAACAGGCCGGCCGCGTTGAAGAACGTCAGGATCAGGAACAGCACGGAATAAACGGGGTTCCGCGCAGAAATCACCATGAACGCCGACGCAAACCACGACGAATGAAAAAGATAGAAAAAAGAGCCTGCAGACCCATGATCGGTGCCTTTTTCGTCTTCCCCGGGCAGGCATGGCCAATAGCCACCCTTCCCACTGGCGCACCGGTTCATGCCGGCCACGCCCAAGATCAGTGTAACGCCTGCCTCTAGCGGCAGGCGCAGTCCCCAAGCAAAGTCTCAGCGGTAAGGCGAGTCCATTGCGATGTTGCGGGCAATTTCGCGCTCCCAACGGTCGCCGTTGGAAAGCAGCCGGTCCTTGTCGTAGTAGAGCTCTTCGCGCGTCTCGGTGGCGAACTCGAAGTTCGGGCCTTCGACGATCGCGTCAACTGGACAGGCTTCCTGGCAGAAACCGCAATAGATGCACTTCACCATGTCGATGTCGTAACGGACCGTGCGGCGCGTGCCATCGTTGCGGCGCGGGCCGGCTTCGATGGTGATCGCCTGGGCAGGACAGATCGCTTCGCACAGCTTGCAGGCGATACAGCGTTCCTCGCCGTTCGGATAACGGCGCAGCGCATGCTCGCCACGGAAACGCGGGCTGATCGGCCCTTTTCAAACGGGTAGTTCAGCGTTGCCTTCGGCGCGAAGAAATAGCGCATCGACAGGAAAAACGCGCCTACGAATTCCTTGAGGAACAGCGAACTGACGGCTTGCGACAGACTTGCCATCATCAACCTCCAAACGTGCCGGCCTGGGAGGCGCCGGCTGATATTGCGAAACGGGGGTAAACATCAGGCCCACACCACCAGTTTCAACACGACTGCAACAATGAAGACCATGGCGAGCGACAGCGGAAGGAAGACCTTCCAGCCGAGACGCATCAGTTGGTCGTAAAGCGATAGCGCGGCACGAAGGCTTTCACCATGGCGAACATGAAGAACACCATCGAGGACTTCAGGATGAACCAGATGATGCCCGGAACCCAGTTGAGGAACCACACATCGACCGGAGGCAGCCAGCCGCCGAGGAAGAGGATCGTCGTCAGCGCGCACATCAGGCAGATGGCGGCATATTCTGCCGAGCATGAACATCATGTACGGGGTCGAGCCGTATTCGACCATGAAGCCGGCGACCAGTTCCGATTCCGCCTCGACCAGATCGAAGGGCGGACGGTTGGTTTCAGCCAGTGCCGAGATGAAGAAGATGATGAACATCGGGGAACAGCGGCAGCCAGTACCAGTCGAGGAACGAGCCGGGCAAACCCATCATCGTGCCGAGACCATCACGCTGCAGAATCGACGATATCCGTCAGATTGAGCGAACCGGCGCAGAGCAGCACGGTGACGATGACGAAACCGATGGAGACTTCGTAGGAGACCATCTGGGCCGCCGAACGCAGCGCCGAGAGGAACGGATATTTGGAGTTCGATGCCCAGCCGCCGATGATGACGCCGTAAACCTCAAGCGAGGAGATGGCGAACACATAGAGGATGCCGACATTGATATTGGCCATCACCCAGTTGGCGTTGAGCGGAATAACCGCCCATGCAGCCAAAGCGAGCGTCACAGACACCAGCGGCGCCAGCAGGAACAGGATCTTGTTCGAGCCGGCAGGAATGACCGGTTCCTTGAAGACGAACTTCAAAAGATCGGCGAAGGACTGGAAAAGTCCCCACGGGCCTACCACATTCGGTCCACGGCGCATCTGCACAGCTGCCCAGATCTTGCGGTCAGCCAGCAGGATGTAGGCGATGAAGATCAAAAGCGCGACCAGAAGCAGCAGCGACTGGCCGATCATGATGGCCGTTGGCCAAACATAGGTCGAAATGAAAGCGTCCATTGTGTCTTATTCCCTCGCGCTCATTCCGCCGCAGCTTTGAAGTTGTTGCGTGCCAAAGCCGAACATTCGGCCATGACGGCGGACGCGTGCTATCGGGTTCGTCAAATAGAAGTCTTTGACCGGAGACGCAAACGCCGATTTGGCCATCTCACCGGCTTTTTGCGCAAGTGCGGCAATTTCACCGCTTGCGCCCGGCGCAATCTGATCGACCTCGGCGAAATGCGGATGTGCCGCGTAGAGCTTGCTGCGCAATTCTGCAAGCGAATCAAACGGCAGCTTCTTGCCGAGCACGTCGGAAAGCGCACGAATGATTGCCCAGTCCTCGCGGGCATCGCCCGGTGCGAAACCGGCACGGTTGCCCATCTGGACACGGCCTTCAGTGTTGACCCAGATACCAGACTTTTCAGTATAGGTCGCGCCCGGCAGGATGACGTCGGCGCCGTGTGCACCCTCGTCGCCATGCGAGCCGATATAGACGGTGAAGCCGGCGGTCTTGCCGGAGAAATCCATTTCGTCGGCACCGAGCAGGAACAGGACGTCGGTTCCGGTGAGCATCTCGGCGGCGGTCTTGCCCCCCTCACCCGGCACGAAGCCGAGATCGAGACCACCGACGCGCGAGGCTGCAGTGTGGAGAACAGCAAAACCATTCCAGTCTGCCGTGACGGCACCGACGGCACCTGCAAGCTTGGCAGCTGCGGCCAGAACCGAAGCGCCATTGCCGCCGGAGATCGCGCCCTGGCCGACGATGATCATCGGACGCTGCGCCTTCTTCAGGACGCTGAGGAACTTGCCCTTGCCGCCGACCAGTTCGGCCAGCAGAATCCGCGCCTGCGCCGAGATAGTCGTAGGAATAGCGCAACTCGGCCTGCTCGCCGATCACGGCGATCGGGAAATTGGCCATCCGGAACCGCTTGCGGATACGGGCATTGAGAACGGAAGCTTCAAAGCGCGGGTTCGATCCGATGATCAGAAGCGCATCGGCGCTTTCGATACCCTGGATCGTCGGGTTGAACAGATAGCTTGCGCGACCGAACGAAGGATCGAGCGCTGCGCCATCCTGGCGGCAGTCGATGTTCTTCGAGCCGAGCGAGGAGATCAGTTCCTTCAGCGCGTACATTTCCTCGACGGACGCCAGATCGCCCGCGATTGCGCCGATCCTGTCGCCGCTGGTCTTGGCAACCGCCCCCTTGATGGCGGCAAAGGCTTCATTCCAGCTGGCAGGCTGGAGGCGGCCGTCCTTCTTCACATAGGGGCGGTCGAGGCGCTGGGTCTTCAGGCCATCCCAGATGAAGCGGGTCTTGTCGGAAATCCACTCTTCATTGATCTCTTCGTTGACCGCGGCATGACACGCATGACTTCACGGCCACGCGTGTCGACGCGGATCGCCGAGCCGACGGCGTCCATGACGTCGATCGATTCTGGTCTTGCCTGAGTTCCCACGGACGGGCGTTGAAGGCGTAAGGCTTGGAGGTGAGCGCGCCGACCGGGCAGAGATCGACGACATTGCCCTGAAGCTCCGACGTCATCGCCTGCTCGAGATAGGTGGTGATTTCGGCATCTTCGCCACGGCCGATCAGGCCGAGTTCGGCAATGCCTGCGACTTCGGTGGTGAAGCGGACGCAGCGCGTGCAGTGAATGCAGCGGTTCATCACGGTCTTGACCAGCGGGCCGATATACTTGTCTTCGACGGCTCGCTTGTTCTCGTTGTAGCGGGTCGAATCGACACCAAAGGCCATCGCCTGGTCCTGCAGGTCGCATTCGCCACCCTGGTCGCAGATCGGGCAATCGAGCGGATGGTTGATCAAGAGGAATTCCATCACGCCTTCACGGGCCTTCTTGACCATCGGCGTGGTCGTGAAGACTTCTGGCGTTTCGCCGTTCGGGCCGGGACGCAGGTCGCGCACGCCCATGGCGCAGGAGGCTGCCGGTTTCGGCGGCCCTCCTTTCACCTCGATCAGACACATGCGGCAGTTTCCGGCGACCGACAGCCGCTCATGGAAACAGAAGCGCGGAACCTCGGCGCCGGCCTCTTCGCACGCCTGCAACAGCGTGAAATGATCCGGGACCTCGATCTCTTTTCCGTCGACTTTCAGCTTTGCCATCTTCGCACTCAATCCTGTCGTTCATTCGCCAGCCAGAGCGGCGAACAGATATTATAAAGGCACGCTAACCTGTTGACCGAAGACCACCGGCCCCGCTCGAAACTCAATCTCAACCCTTCATCAGGGCCTTTGCCTGCGGACCCAGCCGTCCCGCGATGATGCGACCGGCAAAACCCAGCTGGTCGTCGATGCGCTGCACGTCCTTATCGCTCCACAAAGCGACATCGGCATAACGCCGCACGCCCATTCCATTCAAAACCTGCTCCAGCTTCGGCCCAATGCCGGAAATCTGCTTCAGGTCGTCCGCCTGCGTTTCGACAACGCGGGCGACTTTCTGCCGTGTCGGCTTCGCAGCCTTCGCCGGAACAACCTGCAACCGGTTCAGGAGCAGTCGGCTTGACCTCTACCGGCCGGGCCTTGCTCGAAGCCTTGGCAGGTGCCTTGATCGCCGGCGCAGCCTTCGCTGCGGCAACCAGCTTTTCCACCGGCTCAACTGTCTTTGCCGCCGGCTTTTCATCCGCCACAACGCCAGTCTTCTGCGCCGCGTCGGCCAATCCCTGCATCGCGCCGAGCACGAAACCGGCGATCTGGCTGGTCATTCCGAAACCGATCGCCGTTGCTGCTGCCATTGCTGCCGCCGGATGCTGCATCAGCGGATGCAGCGGTACCTTCGGCATATCCTTCAACCATTCGGCCATGCCGAACGGGTCGTTGCCGGCCGGAGACGCGGTCGAGGATCCGGCAGGTCCTGCCTGCGTCCCCTTCCGCGTTTCGTTTCCCGGCCTAGCCATATCGCTTACTCCGCCGCTGCCAGCACCGCGCCATGCGATGACGAATTGCGGGTGTATTCGTCGATGCGTGCTTCCATCTCCGGACGGAAGTTGCGGATCAGGCCCTGGATCGGCCATGCCGCCGCGTCGCCAAGCGCGCAGATGGTGTGGCCTTCGACCTGCTTGGTGACATCGAACAGCATGTCGATTTCGCGCTTCTGGGCGCGGCCCTGAACCATGCGTTCCATGACGCGCATCATCCAGCCGGTGCCTTCACGGCACGGCGTGCACTGTCCGCAGCTCTCGTGCTTGTAGAAAGCTGCGAGACGCCAGATGGCCTTGATGATATCGGTGGAGCGATCCATGACGATGATGGCGGCGGTACCGAACGACGACTTGACGTCGCGCATGCCGTCGAAATCCATCGGCGCATCGATGATGTCCTCGGCCTTGACCACCGGACAGGACGAGCCGCCGGGGATGACGGCCAGAAGATTATCCCAACCGCCACGGATGCCGCCGCAATGGCGCTCGATCATCTCGCGGAACGGAGTGCCCATCGCGTCTTCGAACGTGCACGGCTTGTTGACGTGACCGGAAACCATGAACAGCTTGGTGCCGACATTGTTCGGACGGCCGATGGCCGAGAACCAGGAGGCACCACGGCGCAGGATGGTCGGGGCAACGGCGATCGACTCGACGTTGTTGACCGTCGTCGGGCAGCCGTAGAGACCCATATTGGCCGGGAACGGAGGCTTCAGGCGCGGCTGGCCCTTCTTGCCTTCGAGACTTTCCAGCAGAGCGGTTTCTTCGCCGCAGATATAGGCACCGGCGCCGTGATGGACGTAGATATCCATGTCCCAGCCGAGCTTGTTGTTGATGCCGAGAAGACCGGCGTCATAGCATTCGTCGATCGCCGCCTGCAGCGCTTGCGCTCGCGGATATATTCGCCGCGCACATAAATGTAGGCGACATGCGCACCCATGGCGAAGCTCGCGATCACGCAGCCTTCGATCAGCGTATGCGGATCGTGGCGCATGATGTCGCGGTCCTTACAGGTACCGGGCTCGGATTCGTCGGCGTTGACGACGAGATAATGCGGCCGGCCATCGCTTTCCTTCGGCATGAAGGACCACTTCAGACCCGTCGGGAAGCCAGCGCCACCACGGCCACGAAGGCCGGAAGCCTTCATCTCGTTGATGATCCAGTCACGGCCCTTTTCCAGGATCTGCTTGGTGCCATCCCAGTGGCCACGGCTCATGGCGCCCTTGAGCGACTTGTCATGGATGCCGTAGATATTGGTAAAAATGCGATCTTTATCGTCGAGCATGGTTCACCTAACTTATCGCGGCTTCTTGCCGAAAACTTTGATGTATTCGGCTTCGCTGCCCTTGGCCAGCGCCTTGGCTTGCTTGACCCAATCGTCGCGTTCGATGCGGCCTTTGAAATTCAGATAGCCGTCCACCCATTCGCGCTCGGCCTTCTTCCAGCCCGCGACCTGCGCAAAGGTGAAGATGCCGAGTTCGTGCAGGGTGCCCTCGATCTTCGGGCCAACGCCGGAGATCATCTTCAGGTCATCCAGAGTATCCGGCTTGGCAATGCCGGCCGGGCGGTTCTTGTCTTCGAGCGACGGCTTTGCAGCAGCGGCAGCAGGCTTGGCGCCGCCTTCAGCCTTGGTCTCGCCGGAAACCTTGTCGTTTGCAGCGGACTCGGACTTTGCCGTCACCGGCGTCTTCAGGGTCGGATCGGTTTCCGGGGCATCGGTCTTTGGGCGGGCAGCGTTCGACGGCGGCACGCTGACGGCGGCGTCATCGCTGACCTTCTTGGCGCGCGGTGCTGCCGGCTTCTTTTCCGGGGCCAGCAACGTGGTCAGGCCGCCGACGGGGGCGGAGAAGATACGGTCGATCTGCGGACCCGGCTTGACGTCGGAGCCCTTTCCTGCGTCGAAACGGTCGATGATGTATTCCAGCTGCGGAACGGTCAGATCTTCATAGGTGTCCTTGAAGATCATCACCATCGGTGCGTTGACGCAGGTCCCCTGACACTCGACTTCTTCCCAGGACAACGTCCCGGCTTCATTCGGCGTCAGCGGATTGGGATGAATGCGCTTCTTGCACAGGCTGATCAGGTCTTCCGAGCCGCGCAGCATGCATGGGGTCGTGCCGCACACCTGAACATGGGCGCGTGTGCCGACCGGCTTCAGCTGGAACTGGGTATAGAAGGTCATGACTTCGAGCACGCGGATATAGGGCATGGTCAGCATGTCGGCGATGCTTTCGATCGCCGCCTTGGTGACCCAGCCATCCTGCTCCTGCGCCCGCATCAACAGCGGAATGACCGCAGATTGCTCGCGGCCCTTCGGATATTTCTTGATGGTGGCCTTGGCCCAAGCGGTATTTTCCTTGCTGAACGCAAAGGCCGCTGGCTGGACGTTTTCTTCGGCTAGTCGACGAACGGACATTCTTCCCGCACCTTATTCAGTTAATCGAACTGCACCATGATGTCGTCAGGGTGACGAATTCGCAGGCATAGGCTGACTGGTCTTTTTGCAAAAATACGATGTAGCGCGTGCCATTCGGCACTGCGGCCCTGATCTCGTAGCCCTGGGACAGCAGCCTGCTCATGCCGCTGCCCGACGAACTGCTTTGCGCAGGCTCATCGGACTTGGGTGCGGTTTCCTGCGCGAAGGCAGGAGCCGCAGCAAGCATCGACGCCAAAAATGTCAGGGCCACCCCTGCGCATCAACGATCAACCTCGCCGAACACGATATCGAGCGGAACTGAGAATGGCGGAGACGTCCGCCAGCTGATGCCCGCGACAGATATAGTCCATGGCTTGCAGATGGGCGTAGCCCCGGCGCGTGATCTTGCAGCGATACGGCTTGTTGGTGCCGTCGGAGATCAGGTAGACGCCGAATTCGCCCTTCGGCGCTTCGACAGCCGCGTAAACCTCGCCCTCCGGCACGTGATAGCCTTCGGTATAGAGCTTGAAATGGTGGATCAGGGCTTCCATCGAGCGCTTCATCTCGCCACGCTTCGGCGGCACGATCTTGCCGTCAAGCGAGGAGACCGGGCCGACCTTGGCGTCGCCCAGCAGACGATTGACGCACTGGCGCATGATCTTGGCCGATTCACGCATTTCGATCATGCGGATCAGGTAACGGTCAAAGCAGTCGCCGTTCTTGCCGATCGGGATATCGAAATCCATGTCGGCATAGCATTCGTAAGGCTGCGACTTGCGCAGGTCCCAGGCAGCACCTGAACCGCGCACCATGACGCCGGAAAAGCCCCAGGCCCAGGCATCGTCCAGTGTGACGACGCCGATATCGACGTTGCGCTGCTTGAAGATGCGGTTGCCGGTGAGCAATTCGTCGATATCGTCGACGGTCTTCAGGAAGGGATCGATCCACTTGCCGATGTCTTCGACCAGTTCGTGCGGCAGGTCCTGGTGGACGCCGCCCGGACGGAAATAGGCCGAGTGCATGCGCGCGCCACAGGCCCGTTCATAGAATACCATCAGCTTTTCGCGCTCTTCAAAGCCCCAGAGTGGCGGCGTCAGCGCACCGACGTCCATGGCCTGCGTCGTGACGTTCAGAAGATGCGACAGGATACGGCCGATTTCCGAATAGAGAACGCGGATCAGCTGACCGCGGATCGGCACCTCGGTCGCCGTCAGCTTCTCGACGGCCATCGCATAGGCATGCTCCTGGTTCATCGGCGCGACATAGTCGAGCCGGTCGAAATAGGGCACGGCCTGCAGATAGGTCTTGGTCTCGATCAGCTTTTCGGTACCGCGGTGCAGAAGACCGATATGCGGATCGACGCGCTCGACGATTTCGCCGTCGAGCTCCAGTACAAGGCGCAGAACACCGTGCGCCGCCGGATGCTGCGGGCCGAAATTGATGTTAAAATTCCGGACGTTATGTTCGTTCATGCCGCTTGCTCCGAGCCGAAACACCTTCACGATAAGCGTAAGTGCCGGCCTTCCTTGTTCTTACTGCTTTGCCTTCTCGTCGCCGGGCAGAACGTAGTCCGTTCCTTCCCAGGGCGACATGAAGTCGAAGTTTCGGAATTCCTGCTTCAGTTCGACGGGCTCGTAGACGACACGCTTGACTTCGTCATTGTAACGGACCTCGACAAAACCGGTCGTCGGGAAGTCCTTGCGCAGCGGGTAGCCCTCGAAACCGTAGTCAGTGAGGATGCGGCGCAGATCCGGATGGCCGGTGAAGAGGATGCCATACATGTCGTAGGCTTCCCGCTCGAACCAGTCGGCGCCAGGATAGACGGCGCAGGCCGACGGCACCGGCTGATCTTCGCCGGTCGCGACCTTCAAACGGATGCGCAGGTTCTGCTTCGGCGACAGCATGTGATAGACGACATCGAAGCGATCGGGACGCTGCGGCCAGTCGACGCCGCAGATATCCGTGAAGTTGACAAAACCGCAGCGGGGGTCGTCGCGCAGGAAGGTCAGCAGCTCGATAATAGTGTCTGCTGTCGACGTCAGCGTCAGTTCGCCATAGCTGATGACAGCATCCGAAATCAACGCGCCGCGCGTTTCATGGATATACGTAGCAAGTCCGTTCAGGGCTTCACTCATGTTCAAGTCCCCTGCCCTTACCGTTCGATCGTGCCTGTGCGGCGGATCTTCTTCTGCAGCAGGAGCACCCCGTAAAGGAGAGCCTCTGCCGTGGGAGGACAGCCCGGCACATAGATATCGACCGGCACGACGCGGTCACAGCCGCGCACCACCGAATAGGAATAGTGATAGTAACCGCCGCCATTGGCGCAGGACCCCATCGAAATGACGTAGCGCGGCTCAGGCATCTGGTCATAGACCTTGCGCAGAGCCGGAGCCATCTTGTTGGTCAGCGTGCCGGCGACGATCATCACGTCAGACTGGCGCGGTGAGGCGCGGTGCAAAACCGAAACGCTCGGCGTCGTAACGCGGCATCGACATCTGCATCATCTCGACTGCGCAGCAGGCCAGACCAAAGGTCATCCACATCAGCGAGCCGGTACGAGCCCAGTTAATCAGTTCGTCGGTCGAGGTGACCAGAAACCCCTTGTCGGCGAGCTCATTGTTGATCTCGCCGAAATATTTGTCATTGCTGCCGATCAGCTGGCCGGTCGAGGGATCGACGATCCCCTTCGGCTTTGGCGCAACGAGCGTCGTGCTGGATGTCAGTTCCATTCCAGCGCTCCCTTCTTCCATTCATAGATAAAGCCGATTGTCAGCACACCGAGGAACGACATCATCGAGAAGAAGCCGAACCAGCCCATGTCCTTGAACGATACGGCCCAGGGAAACAGGAACGCCACTTCGAGGTCGAAGATGATGAAGAGAATCGACACGAGGTAGAATCGGATGTCGAATTTCATGCGTGCGTCGTCGAATGCGTTGAAGCCGCACTCGTAGGCCGAAAGCTTTTCGTCATCAGGCGCCTTGTAGGCGACGGCAGAACGGCGCGATCAGCAGCGCCAGGCCGATAACCAGCGAAATGCCGATGAAAATCGCAATCGGAATGTAGGAGCCGAGAAGGTCTGTCATTGTATCCGTCCCTGCCTGCGAGGCGCGCTGGAGAAGCGCAAAACAAAGGCTCACAGGCCGAAAAATATGTTGCAACGCCAAAGTGGTTAGCGCAGCCAGCGCCGGTGTGCAAGCCTTCAGAACGGTTTTCACCCCCTTGTGTGGCCGGAATGAAGACCGGCCAAAAGCTAGCATCTCCGCCAATCAGGCGCAAATCCTGCAAAACACTAACCGGGCCACGCAAGACAGGCCGCAAAGCCCTTGCGCGGCAACGTCGGGGACATATGGTCGCGCCTGCTAAAATCGATTGAAATCGGCATGCGGCTCAGTCGGGATCAACGCGTGACGAATGCCCGCAGGACGACAGCGAGATGCAGCAAGACTGCATGGCCCCTATCCGCGTTTTGCATGGGTAGCGATACTGGCCGCTCCACTTTTGCCTAAAAACCGGCGACGGATCGCACAATACCAAAAGCTGTCTTCGGCCGATCTCGCAACCCTGAAGGATAAACGCAACCTTCACGCAAGCTTACTTAGGTAATGTATTTCTAATAGAGGGCGAGCTCATGGATGATATTCCCTGGCATGAGAGTGTTTCACTTGAACTGAATGACCGCCAAGACGTGGTCACCGTCTCCAGCTCGCTGGAAGCCGCCGATCTACTGCTCAACAAATGGCCGAAGAAACGCGGTCCCAGCTACAAGCTGGCTGTCATGACCTGCCTCGATTCTTTTCGTGGGAAACAACCGCCAGAGCTTGTCCGGCAAGATCTGATCGCAGCCGCCATCGAGGCGCATATCTACGTCAAGCCGCGCTCCATCAGCATCTGATCACAGACGATCCGCCGGCACGCCGCGGCCAGACGCCGGGCACTTCGATATACGCCCGCCACAACACGTTTTCGCCGGCGCCTGCAACGGAACAGAGGAAGGTCTGTCTACCGTGAAGAAGATTGCGCATCATCGATATCCCCTTCCCGCCGGCATGAGGTCGCAGGCATGGCGGAGTACACCGGATACTCTGGAAGACGACTGGTATCCTCGACAGGGAATCACCGGCATGCCGCAGACCGTGCGGATCAGCCTGATGCGCTCGGGAGAACGGTGCGGAGAACCCAGGCTGTTGACGGCGGCGGATCTGCACGACACGCTCTTTTTGCTCTTCGGGCTGGACGAGGCGAGAGTGCGCTTCATTTGCTGCCAGATGGAAGAAACAGGCGCATGCGAACTGCGCGATGAGGACGGCTGCTCGAGTTATCTGATCGAGCAGATCCTGCACGCCTGACGTGTCAGGCTTGAGACGGCAAGAACCGACCGGGACCAAAGGTCCCGTCGGCTTTCAAATCACACTTGCATTTGAAATCTTAGCGGAAAATGGCGCGAGTGACGGGGCTCGAACCCGCGACCTCCGGCGTGACAGGCCGGCACTCTAACCAACTGAGCTACACCCCGCATTATGTTGCAAAATCACCGGACATAAGCAGAAACTGCTATTCTTGAAATGGCGCGAGTGACGGGGCTCGAACCCGCGACCTCCGGCGTGACAGGCCGGCACTCTAACCAACTGAGCTACACCTGCGCATTTCATTTCAAGTCGTCCGGATGCTTTTGCATCCGCTCAAGCGGCTACGCCGTTTCGATGAGCGGCTAACTACGAGGTTCGTCTTTGGGTGTCAAGCAGGTTTGGAGACAAAACCGTGACAGCCATCGAATTGTTTCCACAGCCCCGAAAAAGCACCCCGAAAAATTCCAGCCGGCAAACCAAGCACTTCCTCTTCCATCATATTCTGCCCCTCCAGCCCTCCCCTTTGCCGTTCATCATAGGCCTGCTGGTTTTCCACATCCGATTTATCAGCCGCGGCCAGCGATCCCGGGACTTTGCAAAAAAATCGAAAAAATCTTCCATTCCGCTCTTGCGGTTTTCTGCCGATACGCATAGATCACGGCCACCGACGCGGCAGACACTGCTTCTGCTTCATGAAGGGCGATTAGCTCAGTTGGTAGAGCGCCTCGTTTACACCGAGGATGTCGGCGGTTCGAGTCCGTCATCGCCCACCATTTCTTTCCCCTTTTAAATCTTGCCTTCTCAACTCGATCTTAAGTGTTTTTGCACGCTTTCTTAAACAGCGGCATTGAAGGCTCTTGTCATATGGCAAAGGCGTTGCCATCTGTTTGCAGCGAGAAAAAACCAGCCGATCCAGCTCCATAGAATAGAGAGCCAGGACTGGCGATCGGGGCGGTGAAGGGGAAATGTTACATGAAGAAAGCAATTCTGGCAGCGACGCTTGCCGCAAGTCTCGCCGCCTGTAACGCAATGCCGGAAATAAGCCCGATCCCCGGCAGCATCACCTATGGTGGCCAACCGGAAACCAAGCTGACCAAGGCCCCCGTCGGCAGTGTCGTTCATCATCAGTTGGATGACCAATACGGCAAGCGTGCCGAGGAAACCTACATCATCCAGCCTGACCGCTCATTGCGGTTGGTGCGCAGGCAGCAGATCATCGACCTGAACTGAACCCGCCCGCGGTAGCGGACGGGTTTCATGCGTATCGGCTAAACTTCTTCCTTTTTCCGGACGGGCGCCTTGCGCTTGGGCTCTTCCGGGGCTTCCGGCGCATAGGGTTTTTCGCCCTTCGGCGTCGGCGCCAGCAAGTTTTTCAGAGCCGATAGCCGGTCCTTCAGCAACGGGCGAGCGCGTTGCGCGATAAGGCATATCGGCTGCGCCATACCCTTCCGGACCATCGTCATTTCCCCGGTCGATTTCTGCCAGTTTCACGCCGATGAATTCGCCGTCGATATAGTGCTTGTAGGGGCCGACCCAGCGGATCGTGTAGATCTGCCCCTTGCGGATGCCCTGATCGATCGAGACGTTCTTGAACTTGTCGTCAATACAGACGACTTTTTGTCCAACATGAAAATTGTACATCGGTAAAATCCCAAAGCGGCAGTCTGTGGGCAAATGCCACCAAGACGGTAAACTTTTGTCTTCAGATAGCGGTGTTCACCTGCTCATTGCAACGCGTACACGGCAAGAATCATGCATCCTGCCATGCCAGCAACCGCCGAACGCTTATCTCGCCTGATATTGTTCGTCGCTCACCAGCTCCATCCAGTCGACCGCCTTGCCGTCAAGCGCTTCCTGAATGGCGATATGGGTCATCGCGGTCGTGGCCGTGGCGCCGTGCCAGTGCTTTTTGCCCGGCGGGAACCAGACGGTATCCCCTTCCCTGATTTCATGAACCGGTTCGCCCCAGGCTTGGGCAAGGCCGCTGCCAGCGGTGACAATCAGCGTCTGGCCGAGTGGGTGGGTGTGCCAGGCCGTGCGGGCGCCCGCCTCGAAGGTGACCGAGACACAGCGGATACGGGCGGGCTCCGGCGCGTCGTGGATCGGGTCCTGACGAACGCTGCCGGTAAAATAGTCTGCCGGTGGCCGGACAGATGGACGTGATCCACAGGCTTTGATCTCCATGGCGATAGCTCCCTGATATGTGCCGCCAGTACGGCGGGCGAACTTAAACGATGGAACATAGCGCTTTCCAGTCCGATGTCTCCCCTGCCTTATCGACGGCGGCTTTCAACACCGGGCTCCGGCACCGCTACTGCAGGGATTACAGCGTATGGATTGTCACGTCCGGGCAGGCCTTGCGGGCGATGTCGCAGAGATGCTGGTGGTGGGTCAGATAAATCACCTGGCCGACCCCGGCCATATCGGCCATCAGGGAAAAGGCGTGCTCGGCGCGTCCATCGTCGAAGGTTTCCATGATGTCGTCGGCGATGAAGGGCAGTGATTCCGCGTCGCCGCGATCTCGTGATAGCCGGCCATGCGCAAGGCAAGATAGAGCTGGAAGCGCGTGCCCTTGGACAGATCGCGTGCCAGTTTCTGATCCGCCACCGGCGGCATTGGCGATCAGGAACTCCTCGCCCTTCTCGGCCTGTGTCGTCAGCCCCTCGTAATCACCGCCGCTAATGACGCTGAAGGCAGCAGATGCCCGGCGCATCATGGCGCTGCGATGACGCTCGCGGTAGAGCCGAAGCGCCGTTTCGCCGGCGAGGATGCCCATGCGCAGCCTGCAGATAAGCGGTTGCCCGCTCCTCGATCTCCGCAAGCACCGTGCGGCGCTTTTCCTCGATATGCGCTGCTGCATCACTGCCACCGATGGCGGCCAGCGCCTTTCGGCATCGCGCCGTTCTGCATGCAATTCAGCGCCGTCGCGGTCGGCTTGTTCAAGCTTGGACTGCAGGGCCGCCATTTCCAGCCGCAGTCCATTCGGATCGACGGCGCTGAGCAGCATTTCCGCCTCATCGGCACGTCCAACGCCGAGCCGGGCGGCCAGATCGGCCTCGGCCTCGGCTATCCGCTCCCGCAGGCGTTGCCGCGCCTTCACCGTTTCCAGATGGGCTCCAACCTCCAACAATGAGCTGCTTTCGAACAGGTCAAGCATACCGCGCTTCTGCGCGTCGTGCCGCTCCCGCGATCTGCCCAAGGCGCGTCGTTCTATCGTGCGTGCATCATTCTCGTCTGAAAGGCGTCGGAACAGCGCCTCCTGCCGTTCGGCAACTGCCAGCCGGTCGCGAATCGTCTGAGCGACCGTGACCGGCTCGTCCGAGGCCGCAATGGCAAGCCTTTCGGCGAGCGTCCGGACAGTGGCTGCAAAAGCCAGCTGGTCCTTTCGCATGCCATCGATCTGATGGTCGAGGTCGGCTTTGCGCTGAATGAGCTTGTCCAGATCCTGAAGGATGGTCAGAACAGGCACAATCTCCTGTGGCGACAAAGGCGTCGCAGCTTCAGCGAGCCATGTGGCGCCGACGGCTTCCTGCCAGCGGGCAACCCATTCGGCCATTTCCGTGTCGGCCGATGACCACGCAGCTGTCCGCGTGCGCAGGACCGTCTGGACCCGCTCCACCGCTTCCGCAGCGGTGATATGGGTTCGATGCGCTGATTGCAGATCGTGAATGATGCGCTCGGCAAAGGCGATAGCGTCCTCCAGACGCGCCGGCATGTCCTTTGCCATGCCGCTGCCTTCCAACGCCTGCGTCAGGCGTTCCATCGCCTTGTTTTCGTCCGCCACCGCAAGCCGCGCATCCTGTTGCACTGCCCGAAGCTGGTTGCGTATCTCGAGCGCGGCCAGCCGTCGCCCAAGCCACGCCACCAGCTGGTTCAGCTTGGTATCCTCGGGTAATCCGCAGGCAATGGCGGCGGTTGAAATCTCTGAACGAAGTGCCGCAATCGCGGCATGCGTTGCCTCATGCTGCTGGCGAAATGCCGAAAGCTTGCCGTTACGCTCGGCGATAGAGAGCGAAAGCCCCCGTGCCTGCGCAAGGTCCTGCGATCGCGCCAGCCTCAGCGCCGTCGCCTCGTCGTCCTTCCTGAGCACGGTTTCGAAAACACGGGCGCTGTCACCGTCCAGCTGCCCCGCATGAGCCTGCCAAGCCCGATCGCGCTCCTGGCGCAGCGTCAGAGCGGCATCGTCGGCGGCAAAGCCCCCCGTCCGCGTCAGCTCCTGAAGCTTGGCCTCGTCCGCAGCCGTCAGCGCCGTCTCTTCGGCAATCCTGTCATCGAGCCGCTTCAGCTGTTCCGTCAACGCCGACCGCCGCGCCGTCCATTCGGCGATATCGGTTTCATCGGGGGATGGAAACGGCTGCCAAGGTGTCCGCATCCAGTTCCGCGGGCGACAGTGTTGCAAGTTTGTCGGTCAGCAGGTCTTCGAGCGTTGCAATCTGCCGGTTTGCCGTTTGCTGACGCAGCAGGCAATCATTCTGGCGCAACGTTCGCAGCAGATCGGCCAAAGGTGCCGGATCGCCGGCACCCAGGGAACCTTCGGAAGCGAGAAGTGCCGCCTGTACTCTCATAGCCTCCGCGTTTTCCGCCTCGGCAAGCGTCTTTTCCTTGAGGGCGGCATTCAACCGCTCGCTCAGAGCGGCATGTTTTTGCGCCAGATCCTGGAGGCGGCCAGTGATAGCGGCCGGCAGAATGAGTACGGCGGCGTCAGTCCCATCAGCCCGGTCAAGGCGGCCGACACGGACAGCAATGTCAGCGATGATCTTGGCACGCTCATCGAGGCGATTCGGCATATCGCTGGCAGCGGTGCGATGGCGGGCTTCCAGCCCCGAACTCTCCAGATCGCGAATATCGCCGGCAAGCGCCAACACGGCGGCATCCCGTTCGATGGCGGCGATTTCGGCGGTTCTCCGGTCGATATCCGCTTCCAGCTGCGCTAGACGGGCGTCGGTCTCGGTTTCCTCACGCTGCAATTGCGGCAAAAGGATATGCCAAGCTGCCGGCGGCTCTGGCAGGTCGGCAAAGCTGGCAAGTTCGGAGCGCAAGCCGCGCAACCGCGCCAGAAGCGGCAGTGCCTCGATGCGGTCGCGGGCGTGATCGAGAGAGACACGCAGTTCGGCCCGCGCCTTCACGGTAACCTCATGCCGCTCGGCAGCGGCATCCCGCAGCTTGCGCAGACCGGCGAATCTGCGGGCGTTGATATCGATGGCGGCCTTTTCGTCCTTCAGTGCCTCGAGCTCAGTCTTCAGCTCCGCCAGCCGATGTTTGCGGCCCTGCGGTTTGTAGAAGGCGTCCGCCTGCGCCTTCAACCCGGACAGGATGGCGCTGCTGTCCGGCAGGCCGGAGCTGGCCGAAAACAGCAGCGCACCCAATTCGCCTTCACTCTTCAGGATGCTTTCGCCACCCTTTTCGATGCTGTCGTCATCGAGCGAGAACATCATCTGGTAAGTCGCCCGGTCGATCGAACCGAGTGCCGCGGAAAACAGGTTGTCCGGCAAGGGCTGGTCGTCGGCCCCCAGAAGGGAGTTCTGGTTACGCTTCACACGCGAGACGGAATGCACCCGACCACCGGTCTCGATGACGCCGCCGACGCGCATCGTCGCGTAGGGATGCAGGAAGCCGTAGCCGCTCAGCCGCTCGATGCCGAACAGCAGGTCGAGGAAAGCCGAAAACAGCGTCGATTTTCCGGCCTCATTCGGGCCGTAGACAAGATGAAAATCCGGACGCCCGGGGCGGGCCTCGCCAAAACCCAGGCTGCGTCCGGTAAATTTTCCATAGCGAAGCAGATCGAGACGGTTGAGGCGCATCAGCGATCCGCCTCCGCATCACCGCCGTGCAGATAGGCGAGGACCTCATCGCTGCCGGCAAGCGCCATCGCCTCGGCCAACTGCCCGGCCATCTGTTCATCGCCGGCCAGACTTTCGCGCAGTTCGCGCGGCAGCTGCAGCAATAGCTCGTCGAGCACGGCCCCTGCTTCCTGGCGAAAGGCGTGGGAACCCAGCACATCGGTGCGGATAAGGCTGGCCAGTTCTTCCACAGGGTCAGGGCCGGTCAAGGCCGTACCCGCTTCTGTGCCCCGGCACTCGATATCAATCTTCTCGACCCAGCAACCGTTGAGGCCGGCGGCGAGATTGGTGATTTCGGCCAGCAGGAAATCAGGGTCGCGCCGGAGCTTCCAGGCCATCGGCGTGGTGCCTGTCAGCGAGATTCTGAGTATGAGATGGTCGGCACCCGCCTGATTTCGTAGCGACGACAGAGTTTCTCCCACCCTCTCCAGCATCTGGCGCCAGTCCTGCGCGCCAGTCAGATCGATGGCAACACGCTCGAAAACGGCCTGCCCGATCTGATGCTCCCGGTATCCCAGCACACCATCATCGCCGACAGTGACCAGCGTTACCGTCTTTGGCCCTGCCTCGTTGATGTCGCGTCCCTGCGGCATGCCGGGCATGACGATCAGCGGCGCCTCGGAATGAACCTGCCGCATATGTACATGCCCCAAGGCCCAATAATCAAACCCATGCCGCGCAAGCTCGGCCACGCTGGTTGGCGCATAGGGATCATGGCCCGGTGTGCCCGCCAGACTTGTATGCAACATGCCGATATTGACGGCATCGGCGATCGGCGGCTGGAACGATGGCAGCAGGCTGTCTGGCGCATGCGGATTGGCAAAGCTGATACCGTGGATATGGACGCCGCGACCATCGCCCAGAGTTTTGGCAAGCACCGGTTTTGCCCGGCCCGCAAACACATGCACATTGGCTGGGAATGTCAGTTCGCGCGTCATGGCCGACTGCAGATCGTGATTGCCGCGGATCAGGAATACGCTGATCCCGGCCGTTTCCAATCGGCGCAATTCGCTCGACAGATAGAGCGCCGTGTTCATCGAGGTCTGGGAGCCGTCGTAGAGGTCGCCCGCGATCAGCAGCGCATCGACGCCCTCCTCCAGGCACAGATCGACGATCCTTGCCAGCGCTGTCCGGGTCGCACCGCGCACCAGCTCGGCGAGTTCCGGATTTTTCAGCGCAAGACTACGCAAGGGTGAATCGAGATGAAGGTCGGCGGTATGGACGAAACGAAACGGCATAGCCGACCATGGCCCGCCGTCTGGCCTTGCGTCAATGCCGCGGGCGCCCTGCCCGCATGTCTATTCAGTGCTTTCACCTTCGCAACATTATTGGGGAGATGTGGGGCCAAAGGCCAATGGCCGCCGATTAGACTTGACTATAATACCAACAATACCGTCATTTGACATGGCACCTCATAATATCCATATGAAACACATGAAATCCACATTCGAAGTCTCCGACAAGCTCTTTGAGCTCTATCATCGCGTTCACCGCCTCATCAACGAGATCGATGACTGAGGAAGGCGTGTCGCTGGCGCGCAGCAAGTTCCTGTTTTTCCTGAGCAAGCTTGGCCCTTGTCGGTCGACCGATATCGCCGGCGCGCTGAACTTCGCACCGCGGACGGTGACTGAAGCCATCGACGGACTGGAGCGAGACAAGCTGGTGGTGCGCAAGCCCGATCCGGAAGACCGCCGTGCCAAGATCGTCTCGATCACCGATGTCGGCCGCGTCGTTCTCGAAGCTGCCGAGCATCCGCGCAAGCAGCTGATCGAAGAGATTTTCTCGGCCCTGGACGACGAGCAGCTCGACCAGATGCACGATATTGTCAGCCGGCTGGTCGTCAAGGCCGAGGAAATCCGCAAACGCAAGGAAACCGAAAGCACCAGCGAAACGGCGGCCGAATAGCGCCAGTCTTCGCCGCTCCCCTCAGGTTCAAATAGAAAAGGCCGGGACATCATGTTCCGGCCTTTTCCGTTCATCAGTACAGAAGCACTTACATCGCGTTCATCGTACCGATCGGGAAGAACAGCGTTTCGCCGGAGGAATCGTCGACACCGTCATTGTCGGTAACGACATAGCCGTTGCCGGCCGCATCGACCGTGAAGCCTTCAACCTTGTCGATGACGTAGCCGCCGAGTGCCTTCAGATCGGGAATGAGATCACGGACCTCTTCCTTCTTGACGACTGGCAGTTCGCCACCGAGTTTGGCCGGCTTCAGATCGGCAAGCGCGACGCGATAAATCTTCTTCAGCTTGGCAGCGTTACCAATCAGGTTGTCGCGCTCGATGATATAGGCGTGATCGCCATGAACGGTAATTTCGGAAAGACCAACCCAGCCTTCTTCGATCTTTTCAAGCGGATAACGAACCGCACCCCATTCCTTGGATGACGGCTTGTAGGAGACGAGCTTTACAAAACCCTTCTCGTCATCGCCCCATTCGCGCTGCATGGCCATCCAGAGAACCTGGTCATCGCCCTCGCCAATGCTGGTGATACCTTCAAAGCCGAAACGCTTCTCGCCGGCACGCAGCTCCGCGGGGATGGCGATTTCCTTCTCGATCTCGCCCTTCTTGTTCACGTGAATGATCGCGTGGCTGTAAAGCTTGTCGGCGTCACCTTCATTGGCGAGCCAGAAGCCGCCCTCGCCGTCTGGCGTCAGGCCTTCGCTATCGAGCTTCTGCGCGGCAGCGCCATTGCGGGTGATGCGCAGCGCGTCGACGATCTTTGCCGGCTTTGCGGTTGCGTCGATCGTGAAGACCGTCGGCTGCAAGGCGTAGAAGGAGTCGTTGACGGCATAAAGCATGCCCGGCCTGTCCTTGACCGGAGCAAGGCCCGAGAGCGCGCCAAATCCGATCAGTTCGCCGTCTTTTTCGGTGGAGACGATCTGCGGATAGGCAGCCTCCCCTTCTGCACGCTCATAGAGCATGACATGCGAACGGGCGCCGCCGTCTTCAACGAGGTCAGCTTCGTTGGCGGTCACGAACAGGTTGCGGCTTGGGATGGCTACGGCGCCTTCCGGAGCGACGCCCGACGGCAGGAGCTGGAGAAGCTGCGGCTCGGCACCGGTGTCCTTGTAGACCCCAACGATCGATGCGCGCTCGGCAAGCACGAAGAACAGGTTGTCGTCACCGAACTTGGCAGCTTCCAGGCCTTCCGGCTCGACGCCCTTCTTGTTGCGCTTGTCCGGGTAGTGGCCAATCTTGGCGATCTCGCGCTCCAAGCCGGCGCCGTTCTCGTAAAGAACCTTGCCGGTCTTGTCGAAGATCGTGAAGCCGCGTGCGCCGCCCTTCCAGTCGCCTTCATTGGCAACCACGAAGCGGTTGTCGTCCAGCCACTTTACGGCGTCGGGCTCGCGGGCGACATCCTTCATCTCGCCGGTGAACTTGAGGGCGCCGTCCTTCTTGGTGTCGATGCCTTCGAGGCTGACGCTACCAGCGGAGAAGTGGCTCTTCACGGTGCCGGTCTTGCCGTCGATGATGACGATATAGTTGTTTTCCTGAAGCGTCAGTGCGATCTCGTCCTGGCCGTTGAAGGCGACGAATTCCGGCTCCGGGTCGTCACCGGCAACGTCGGCAAGGCCGGTCAGGGTGACGTGCTTGATCGAGCCGCAATCGACCACGCCATCCTTCAGCGACAGGATCACCAGGTCGCCAGCAGGCATCTGCGGGATGTCGCCGTCATTGACCTCTTCGTCGCGCTCGTTTTCGATCGCGATCGCGGCAATCGTCTTGTCCTTGTTGAGGGCGATGGAGTCCGGCTGGCCGCCGAGGTCGCAGGTCGTGTCGACAGCCTTGGAGGCAAGATCCACCTGCGCCAGGATGCCCGACGGCTTGACGAAGCTTTCGCGCGTGTTGATCGCGACAAGCGCCTTGCCGGCTGCGATCGTCACCGAAGTCGGCTCACCGTCGAAAGCGACGGAACCGCCGGCCTTCGGTGCCTTCGCGTCGGTAATATCGATGAAGCCGATCGCCTTGTTCGGGCTGTCGGAATAGACGAGCATGTTGCCGTCTTCGCTAGCGGCGATGATTTCAGCCGAGGTGACGGATTTCTTGTCAACGCCTTCAGGCAGATTGTCGGCAACGGCAAAAGAGGCAATACGATTGAATACGGGTTCTGCGCTGACCGCCGACGCGGTCGAGGCAGCAAGCACGGCAGCGAGTGCCGCGGTGAGCGAAAATGTCTTCACGGGATGTCCCTCCTGAGCAATGAATACGGAGGGGTTTTGAGCGTGCAGTGTAACACCCGCATGACAGCCAAAGCATATTAGAAAGCGATCGCCAAGCCAAGTGGCACAGAGCCCAACAAGGACCGCAAACGAAAAGAGGCCCGGGAAAACCCGGGCCTCAAATCAACCTGCTATCGAACCGTTGGCATCTTTGCCACGGTGCTGCAGACGAAACATGAAACTTAGTTCACGGCGTCCTTGAGACCCTTGCCGGCCGAGAACTTCGGCACGTTGCGGGCAGGGATATCGACTTCTGCGCCGGTGGACGGGTTGCGGCCCTTCGATGCTTCGCGGCGGCTGACCGAGAAGTTGCCGAAGCCAACGAGGCGAACATCGCCGCCGTTCTTCAGTTCTGCCTGGATAACGTCGAAGATTCCATCAACTGCAGAAGATGCATCTGTCTTCGAGAGTCCGGCCTTCTCGGCAACTGCGGACACGAGCTCATTCTTGTTCATGTTTCCACCCCTTTCAATACTGGTTCGAAACGACTCAATTTTCAAGCCGGGAGCAGCATACGCGCGACCCCTGCCTTGGCAAACCCAATCGCTCCGAATCCCATGGAATGCAAGGCTTTGCGCGGGGTTTTACATAAAAAAGACCGGCAAAAATGCCGGTCTTCCACTGTTTCCGCTCCAAATCAGTGCACAACCTGTGGCAGGCACCAGTTCGAGCTCAAGTCAAGTGCCTAGTGGGCAATCGACGCCGGCGTCATCAGCCGGATCGGCTGCCGCAATCGGCACGACCTGCTTGGCCGGATCCCACTCGATTGCCTCCGGAACCCGCAGCAACGCATGCTGCAGAACCTCGCCAATATGCGAGACCGGAATGATCTCCATATTGTTCTTCACGTTGTCCGGAATATCCGCCAGATCCTTGGCGTTTTCTTCCGGGATCAGCACCTTCTTGATGCCGCCGCGAAGCCGCTGCGAGCAGCTTTTCCTTCAGGCCACCGATCGGCAGGACACGGCCGCGCAGGGTGATTTCACCCGTCATCGCCACATCCTTGTTGACGGCAATACCGGTCATGATCGACACGATCGCCGTTGCCATGGCTACACCAGCAGACGGACCGTCCTTCGGTGTCGCGCCTTCCGGTACGTGCACATGGATGTCGCTCTTGTCGAACAAAGGCGGCTCGATACCGAAGTCGATTGTGCGCGAGCGGACATAGGATGCCGCAGCCGAAATCGATTCCTTCATCACGTCGCGCAGGTTGCCGGTCACCGTCATGCGGCCCTTGCCGGGCATCATGACGCCTTCGATGGTCAGAAGCTCGCCGCCAACTTCCGTCCACGCGAGACCCGTGACAACGCCCACCTGATCGGTGCGTTCGGCTTCGCCGTGGCGATAGCGCGGAACACCGAGATAGTCGTTGATGTTCTCAGCAGTCACTTCAACCTTGTCGGTACGACCCTTCAGGATTTCGGTGACGGCCTTGCGGGCAACCTTCATCAGCTCGCGTTCCAGGCTACGCACACCGGCTTCGCGGGTGTAGGTCTGGATGATCGCCGACAAAGCACCGTCGGTGATCGCGAACTCCTTCGGCTGAAGCGCGTGGTCGGCAATCGCCTTCGGCAACAGGTGCCGCTTGGCAATTTCCAGCTTTTCCTCTTCCGTGTAACCGGCGATGCGGATCACTTCCATGCGGTCCATCAACGGCGCCGGAATGTTTAGCGTGTTCGCCGTGGTGATGAACATCACGTTCGAGAGGTCATATTCGACCTCCAGATAGTGGTCCATGAACGTCGAGTTCTGTTCCGGATCCAGCACCTCCAAGAGAGCTGACGACGGATCGCCGCGGAAATCCTGGCCCATCTTGTCGATTTCATCGAGCAGGAAGAGCGGGTTGGACTTCTTCGCCTTCTTCATCGACTGGATGACCTTGCCGGGCATCGAGCCGATATAAGTGCGGCGGTGACCGCGGATTTCGGCTTCGTCACGAACGCCGCCAAGCGCCATGCGGATATATTCGCGGCCGGTCGCCTTGGCGATCGACTTGGCAAGCGAGGTCTTGCCGACGCCCGGAGGGCCGACGAGGCACAGGATCGGACCCTTGATCTTCTGCGAGCGCGCCTGGACAGCCAGGTACTCGATAATGCGCTCCTTGACCTTGTCGAGGCCGAAGTGATCCAGTTCCAGCACCTGTTCGGCGTGGTTGAGATCGGTCTTGACCTTCGACTTCTTCGACCACGGAATGCCGAGCAGCCAATCCAGGTAGTTGCGCACGACGGTGGCTTCCGCCGACATCGGGCTCATCTGGCGCAGCTTCTTGACTTCCGCGTCGGCCTTTTCACGGGCTTCCTTGGAGAGCTTGGTCTTGGTGATGCGGTCTTCCAGTTCGGCCATCTCGTCGCGGCCTTCCTCGCCGTCGCCGAGTTCCTTCTGGATCGCCTTCATCTGTTCGTTCAGGTAATATTCGCGCTGGGTCTTTTCCATCTGGCGCTTGACGCGCGAACGGATACGCTTTTCGACCTGCAGAACCGAGATCTCGCCTTCCATGAAGCCGAGCGCCTTTTCAAGGCGCAGCTTGACGCTGGTCGTCTCGAGCATTTCCTGCTTTTCGACGATCTTGATGGAGAGATGCGAAGCAACCGTATCGGCGAGCTTCGAATAGTCTTCGATCTGGCTGGCAGCGCCGACGACTTCCGGAGAAATCTTCTTGTTGAGCTTCACATAGCTCTCGAATTCCGAGACCACGGAACGGCTCAGCGCTTCAATCTCGACCGGATCTTCCGCCGGCTCGGAAAGCGGATGTGCCATCGCTTCATAAAATTCTTCACGGCCGGTATAGCCGTCGATCTCGGCGCGCGGCCTTCGACCAGGACCTTGACGGTCCCGTCGGGCAGCTTCAGCAACTGCAGCACGTTGGCTATGGTGCCGATCTGGTAGATCGAAGCCGGTTCCGGATCGTCGTCACTCGCGTTGATCTGGGTTGCAAGCATGATCTGCTTGTCGGTGCCCATGACTTCTTCCAGCGCACGGATCGACTTTTCACGGCCAACAAACAGCGGCACGATCATGTGCGGGAATACCACGATGTCGCAGCGGCAGCACCGGATAGGTCGCGCTGTCAATTGCCGGAGACGTTTTGCTCGTCATGTCATTTCCTTTCCGTCCCGTTTCGGGCCCGTTACCCGAAGCGTTCAAGGGCGCTTCCGGTCCTCATTCTTTCCACTGTCAGGTGGAGTGTGTGACGTCTGTTTTCAACCCTTTGCCGACTACCGACCTGGGAGGCGGCGTAGTCGGATAGTAAACGGCATCTGACTGTCGCGGACCTTACCGCGGGAGTTAACGCACACGCTTCGTGCCAGGACACACCGACACAGAATCGTTACATAATCGCGTTGTTGACTGCTTTTAGCAATCGCTGATTCGACAGATTAACGGTTCTACCGCAGCCCCCTTGGGAAGGCCTGCCAATTGCTCCATGTAATGCAAAAGTGCAAGGCTGCACTGCGCTTTTGACGTCGCCTCCTTTGACTTGAAGGCAGGAAGCGGGACACGCGCCCAACATGCATCATGAAAAGGCCCGCACATGGCGGGCCTTTTGAGAAAATTGCGGTCCGATCAGGCCGGAAACGTTGGCCTTCTCTTCCGAGCGCTCCGAGTAGATGTAGAGCGGCCGGGCCGACCCCTTGACCACCTCGTCGGATATGACCACCTCGCGAACGCCTTCCAGCGTCGGCAGTTCGAACATAGTGTCGAGCAGGATCTTCTCCATGATCGAACGCAGTCCACGCGCACCGGTCTTGCGGATGATGGCGCGCTTGGCGATTTCGCGCAGCGCATCCTCGTGGAACGTCAGTTCCACGTCTTCCATCTCGAACAGGCGCTGATACTGCTTGATCAGTGCGTTCTTCGGCTCCGACAGAATCTGGATCAGGGCCGGCTCGTCGAGATCCTCGAGCGTCGCCAGAACGGGCAGACGGCCGATGAATTCCGGGATGAGGCCGAACTTTACCAGATCTTCCGGCTCCAGTTCGCGCAGAACTTCGCCAACGCGGCGATCTTCCGGAGATTTCACCGAAGCGCCGAAGCCTATCGAGGTCTTTTCGCCGCGTGCCGAGATGATCTTGTCGAGGCCGGCAAAGGCGCCACCGCAGATGAACAGGATATTGGTCGTGTCAACCTGCAGGAATTCCTGCTGCGGATGCTTGCGGCCACCCTGCGGAGGAACGGATGCGACCGTGCCTTCCATGATCTTCAGAAGCGCCTGCTGCACGCCCTCGCCCGAAACGTCCCTGGTGATCGACGGATTGTCGGACTTACGCGAGATCTTGTCGACTTCGTCGATATAGACGATGCCGCGCTGTGCCCGCTCAACATTGTAGTCGGCCGACTGCAGCAGCTTCAGGATGATGTTCTCGACGTCTTCGCCGACATAACCGGCTTCGGTCAATGTCGTGGCATCAGCCATCGTGAACGGCACATCGATGATGCGCGCCAGCGTCTGGGCCAGATAGGTCTTGCCGCAACCAGTCGGGCCGACGAGCATGATGTTCGACTTTGCAAGCTCGATGTCGCTTCCCTTCGCTGAATGCGCCAGACGCTTGTAGTGATTGTGGACGGCGACCGACAGAATGCGCTTGGCCTGTTGCTGGCCAATGACGTATTCGTCGAGAACCTTGATGATCTCCTGCGGCGTCGGAACGCCATCGCGGGACTTGACCATCGATGTCTTGTTCTCTTCGCGGATGATGTCCATGCAGAGTTCGACGCATTCATCGCAGATGAACACTGTCGGTCCGGCAATCAGCTTGCGGACCTCGTGCTGGCTCTTTCCGCAGAAGGAGCAGTATAGGGTATTCTTGGAGTCACCGCCGTTGCTACCGCTGACCTTGCTCATATCACTTTCCTTCCAGCACGCCGGACACCTAGACGAGGTGAAACGGACTACTCAACCCGCTCCGCACATTTTCCGCGTTCATGCGCAAAATGACGGCGCTTTCGGGAGTACGAACCGGCTTCAAACAACCATGTTTGATGTCCGGCAGCAACGGATCTCCCACCGAATACCGAATGCTAGGACTTCAAACTTCTACATAGCATTAACGGTTGATATTAACGGCTTTGGCCTGCGGATAAAGCCCTATGACGGTTACAAATGTGTCACAAATGCATCTATCCGCACACAAAAGCTTGAAAATCACGCGTCCGGCGCAGATTCCATGGCCTCACGTGACGTGATGACCTTGTCGACGACACCCCAGCTCAGCGCTTCGTCCGCAGTCATGAAGTGGTCACGATCAAGCGTCTGTTCAACTTCTTCATAGGTCCGGCCCGTGTGCTTGACATAGACTTCGTTCAGGCGGCGCTTCATTTTCAGGATATCGCGGGCATGCCGTTCGATGTCGGATGCCTGCCCCTGGAAGCCGCCGGACGGCTGGTGAACCATGATACGGGCGTTCGGCGTCGCAAAGCGCATGTCCTTGTGGCCGGCAGCGAGAAGCAGCGACCCCATGGATGCAGCTTGGCCGATGCAGAGCGTCGAAACAGCGGGCTTGATAAACTGCATCGTATCGTAGATCGCCATGCCGGCGGTGACGACGCCACCCGGCGAATTGATGTAGAGGGCGATTTCCTTCTTCGGGTTTTCAGCCTCGAGGAACAGCAGCTGGGCGCAGATCAGCGTTGCCATCTGGTCTTCCACGGGACCCGTCAAAAGATGATGCGCTCTTTCAGAAGACGCGAAAAGATATCGTAGGAGCGCTCGCCGCGATTGGTCTGTTCAACGACCATCGGCACCAGAGCCATAGCGGTATCAACGGGATTTCTCATGTCAAACCTTTGTCTATCTGGCGCGCAAATCCTTTTGCACACCGGGAATCATCGGGAATATCTCTTGTCCTTACATAGAGTGTCCAAGTACCCGACTTCAAGTCGCGAACTCTGCATAACGTTAATAGCCGCGCAGAGCCGGGACATCGCCATTCCTGCGCATCCATGCCAGTTCTTTAGCGGATACTAACGCGCGATAGGGCGAAGAGCGGTTTTTAAGCTTTTTCACACAGGCTTTCGGTCTTTCAGAGTGAAAAATCGGTAAATGCGGATCAAAGTTGCGATTCGATCGGCAGAATGCCGATGATCCCGGCCGTCAGGCGGCGCCAGAAACCGGCCTCGGGTTCGCGGTGAAGGACGCGCGCCTCATCACCCTCCCGGTCGTGCCAGCGCAGACGTCCCTTGTCGAGCGACAGCCGGAAGCTGTTTTCGGGGCTTGTTTCCTCATCGAAAATCGCCTCGACCTCTTTGACAAGCGCCGGATGCGTAAAAAGCACCCCCATCTCCGTATTCAACGACGCCGAGCGCGGGTCGAAATTCATCGAGCCGACAAAGCCGGTTTTTCCATCGACCGTGAAAGCCTTGGTATGCAGGCTGGCACCGCGCGAGCCGAACAGCGACATCCGCTGCGGGTCGCCGAATTCATGCGTGGCCTTCAATTCGAACAGGGTTGCGCCGCCCCTCAGCAAGGCCTTGCGATAGTTGGCATAGGCACCGTGAACCGCAGCGACATCGGTGGCGGCGAGCGAATTGGTCAGCACCTCGACCTTGACGTGTCGCTGCACCAGCCGCGCGATTTCGGCAATGCCCTGCGCCCCGGGAATGAAATAAGGGGAAATCACCCGGACACCGTGCTGTGCCGACGTCAAAGTCGGCATCAGTTCCCGCATGACCCAGTTGTTGCGTTTCTGCAGAAACGCCTTTTCAAGGGGGATCCGACACCAGCATGGCAGCGCTCGTCCAATGTAGTGCCGCCTTTACCGGCAACAGGCCACCATCCTTTATCGCCCTGTCGACATGCGCCAGGTAATGCCGACCGCCTGATGTCGCCGCGATCTTTTCAATCTTGGTCCTGAAAGCCGGCAGATAATGCGCGCGCGGCGTGCGCAACGAGCCGATCGGCACCACGACCGCGCTGTTCCAATAGCGATCGAAGATCATCGCAGATTCCTCCGCGACAGGCCCCAGCATCCAGACATCGAGATCGCGAAAATTCGACTGCTCATCCGCATCAAAATAGGCGTCGCCGATATTGCGGCCGCCGGCGATCACCAGACGGCCATCGGCGATCCACTGCTTGTTGTGCATGCGCCGTGTGGCGCGGAAAGGCCGCAGCATCATCTCGAAGCCGCGCTTGAAGCGATCGGTGCGCGCCCGGCTCGGATTGAACAACCGAACTTCGATATTCGGATGGCCATCAAGCGACAGGCACATGCGGTCGTGCAGACCGGCATTGATGTCATCGAGAAGGAGCCGCACGCGAACGCCGCGATCGGCGGCCGTCAACACTTCACGTATCAGCATCCGCCCGGTCAGATCGTTCTTCCAGTAATAATACTGGAGATCCAGGCTGCGGCCCGCCTTGCGCGCCGACACGGCCCTGAGTGCAAAGGCAGCCATGTTATCGGAGATCAGCGAAATGCCGTTGAGCCCCCTTTGTTCGTCCAGAAGGGGAGCGGCCAGCCGATCGAGTTCCGTCTGGACGCCGAGCGGTTGCAAGGCCGTCGAGGCTGGCCCCTGCAACCGCCGCCCGAAGCGGCCATAGGCATAGACAGCAATCAGCGCCAGCAGACCGAACACAGAAGCGGATAGAGCGACGATATGGGCACGCATGCTACGACGACCTGTCCGTCATGGTTGAGCGGCTGAAACCGCTTCGATTGGATGTCCGTCGCCCAGCGCCGCCTTGAGATCGATATAGGCCTTGATCGGCAGATGATCGGAGGCCACGCGAGAAAGCGGTGTACTATGCACCTCGACAGCGGTGACCAGATTGTGTGGACTTCCCATCACCCGGTCGAGCGCCAGAAGCGGAAAACGCGAGGGAAAACTCGGCACCGCCGTTGCGGCGTGATCAAAGACGGGGCTGAGTGAACTCAGCGCCGAGCGGCGACCCATCCGCCACTCGTTGAGATCGCCGATCAAAAGGGTCGGCCGCTCTTCCGCCTCGCTGATGGCGGCAATGACTGCTTCCGCCTGGCGGGCACGCGAATGCCTGAGCAGACCGAAATGCGCGGCAATGATCCTCAGCGGCCCCGCCTTCAAATCGAGATCGACGACCAGCGCGCCGCGTGGCTCGACGCCGGGCAACTTCAACTGATGAACCTTGGCGACGGCACCTTCGCGCAACAGAAGAACATTGCCATGCCAGCCATGCGCTTTGGCGGAAAAGGCGGCGATCGGCACCGCGATCAGGTGACAGTCACGATGCAGCCGTTCAAGGTCGAGCAGGCCCGCCCGCTCGCCAAAACGCTGATCGGCCTCCTGAAGAGCGATGATATCGGCGCCGATTTCACTGATCACGTCGGTGGTGCGGCCGGGGTCGAAGCGCTTGTCGGTGCCGACGCATTTGTGGATGTTGTAGGAGGCGATCACCGTGTCGCCGCGTTCGCCTGCCGGATCCCTGCCCGCGAGCGACACGCGCTTTCCGCGGATAGCGGCCAGAATGCCCGCTGACAGGCTGGTATGCGACGAAGCCATAGTCTCTCTCTGGTCGTTGCCGTTCATCACCCATGACATAGACATGTCGCACCGCAAGGCAAGACGGTATCAGACGTCTGGGTGTTTTTCGTTATCCTGCGACGCTTTTCCAAGTAGCAATATCTGACATGAGCATGACAAATACCTTGTCGGTCGCGCCGCCTGCGCCGTAAATCGAAAATCTCCACCTATCGTTCCATTCAGTGAGAATGCCAATGCCTGCACCTTCTGCCATCGCCATCACGCCCTCGACCCGCCATGTCAGTATCAACGTCCGCGATCCCGGCTTCTACAGAAACCCGCTCGATGCCTACGCCGACCTGCATGCGGAATGTCCGTCGTTCTTCTGGGAGGAGCAGCAACAATGGTATTTTGCAGGCTATGACCAAGTAAACAGCCTGCTGCGCGACCGCCGCTTCGGCCGCCAGATCCTGCATGTGGCAACCCGCGAAGAACTGGGCTTGCCGGAACCCAAGCCGCACCTGGCGGATTTCGACCGGCTGGAGGCCTATTCTCTGCTCGAACTTGAGCCGCCGGCACATACGCGGCTGCGCACGCTGGTCAACCGCGCCTTCGTGTCGCGCCAGATCGAACAGCTAAAGCCGGAAATCGCAGCACTGTCCCATTCCCTCATCGACGGCTTCGAGAAAGACGGGCATGTCGAGCTTTTGAAAGCCTATGCTGAAATCGTGCCAGTGACGGTGATCGCCCGGATGCTCGGCGTGCCGGTGGACATGGCGCCAAAACTGCTCGACTGGTCGCATCGCATGGTGAAGATGTATGTGTTCAATCCATCGCTGGAAACCGAACACGATGCCAACCAGGCCTCGGCCGAGTTCGCAGACTACCTGAAGGGTATCATCGACTGGAAGCGCAAGAATCCCGCCGACGATCTTTTGACCCACATGATCACCACCGAAAAGGACGGCGAGCGGCTGTCCGACGACGAGTTGATCTCGACCGCGGTACTTCTGCTCAATGCCGGACATGAAGCCACCGTGCATCAACTCGGCAACGCCGTACGCACCCTGCTTGAAACAGGCACGTCGGCCAAGGACGTTTTTTCCAGCGACGCTGCCACCGAACGGACCATCGAAGAGTCAATGCGCTACGCTGCGCCGCTGCATATCTTCCAGCGATACGCCCTTTCCGATATCGAGCTTGAAGACGGCATCAGCCTGAAGAAAGGCGACAAGATCGGCTTGCTGCTCGGCGCGGCAAACGTCGATCCGAAAAAATTCTCCGATCCGCTCACCTTTCGTCCCGACAGGAACGAAGGCGCGCATGTGTCATTCGGCGCCGGCCTGCATTTCTGCATCGGCGCGCCACTTGCAAGACTGGAACTGAAACTGTCGCTGCCGATCCTGTTCGAGCGGCTCCCCGGCCTGCGGCTGACAAGTGAGCCGCAGATCAAGGACAGCTACCATTTCCACGGATTGGAACGGCTGGAACTGGAGTGGTAGAGGGACGGCCACGCGCCGGTCAGTGACCCGAGGCCAGAACATGGGCCAGCACGGGATGCTCGATACCTTTGAGCACGAGCAACCGCGAAGCAGCGGAGGCAGTGAGTCCCCGCGCCTCCGCTGCAGCCTCGGCTGAGACCAGAATCTCGCCTGCCGCCGCCTGGGATTCAAGCCTGGCGGTCAGGTTTACCGTGCCGCCAATTGCAGTGAAGTCGCTGCGGAAGCTTGAGAACTCCCCAATTTCGACTTGACCGGTGTGGACACCAACGCCCACGCCGAGCGCTTCAATCGGAAGTGCTGCGCCGCGCGTTTTCATCTCCTCAAGCACCGAAGCACAACGCCGCTGGATGTCGATGGCTGCTTCTATCGCGGCGTCGGCGTGTCGCTCGATTTTGATTGGAAAATTGAAGATCGCCATCAGGCCATCGCCCATCTGCTTGTTGACGATCCCGTCGTGAGCCCAGATGGCTTCTGCACACTGATCCTGAAAGGCGCTGACGATGTCGCTTAGGGTGACGGCGTCCATCCGTTCGGACAAATGCGTATAGCCGCGGATGTCGGCAAACAGGATCGTGGCGGTGGCGGAAATGTGCCGTTGCTTCTTGACGTAGCGGAAGGAACGTTCGCAGATCGTGCAGATGTTCGGGTTCATCTTGCTCCGCGTGATGCCGCAGACGCGAAACGGTACCGCCAGCGGCCCCCTGATGGGGATGGGCATATGCATCTGATCCCAGCAGCCCCGGCATATGAGCGCGTGGTCGCGAGCGGTCGATTGCATCGGATACGACCCTCCCGGTTTGTTCGGCGATCCAGCGGCCGGCACCTTGCGGGCGGCGGCGCTCACGCCAGACTGTGCCTTTCGACAGGTTTTGGCAAGCCACGCCGCTACGCCTAGACCCGAATGACATAGTCCTTGCGAGTCGTTTCAATCACTTCCCAAGTTCCCTTGAAGCCGGGTCTGAGGATCATGCTGTCACCGGCCTTCAGATGCGTCGTGGCACCGCTGTCTTCGGTAACGATCGAGACCCCAGACAGGATGTGGAAATATTCCCATTCGTCATAGGAAATGCGCCACTTGCCCGGCATCGCCTCCCAGATACCGGCATAGATGCCGCCGTCGGCTTCTTCGAAGTTCCAGGTGCGGAATTTCGGTGTACCTGAAATCAGCCGATCCGGCGCCGGGGCGCCCGCTTCGGGCTCGAGTGATGTCGGATCGAATGTCAGTGCGTGGGTCATGGATGCTCCGCAATAAAAAGATGGCCGGCGAACCGGCCATCTCTGGATGGATCAGGCTTTTGCCAGCGACTGTTCGAGATCGGCGATGATATCAGCGACATCCTCGATCCCGACCGACAGGCGAACCACTTCCGGGCCAGCCCCGGCGGCCGTCTGCTGTTCAGGCGTCAGCTGCCGGTGCGTGGTCGAGGCCGGGTGAATGACCAGCGAGCGCGTATCGCCGATGTTGGCCAGATGCGAGACCATTTCCAGGCCTTCGACAAAGCGCTTTCCGGCCTCGTAACCGTCCTTGAGGCCGAATGTGAAAACGGCGCCGGCTCCGCGCTTGGAGTATTTCTGCTGAAGTCCGTGGTTGGCGTCGCTCTCGAGGCCCGCGTACTTCACCCAGGCCACCTTGTCATGGGTGCTCAGCCATGTGGCGACGGCCAGCGCATTGTCGCAATGGCGCTGCATCCGCAGTGGCAGCGTTTCGATACCGGTCAAAAGCAGGAAGGCGTTGAACGGCGAGATCGCTCGGGCCGAAGTCGCGCAGTCCAAGCACCCGGCAGGCGATGGCGAAAGCGAAATTGCCGAAGGTCGCATGTAGCACCATACCGGCATATTCCGGGCGTGGTTCCGACAGGATCGGATACTTGCCGGATTTCGACCAATCGAACGTGCCGCCATCGACGATGACGCCGCCCATCGAATTGCCGTGGCCGCCCATGAATTTGGTCAGCGAATGCACGACGATATCGGCACCGTGCTCGATCGGCTGGATCAGGTACGGCGTCGCCATCGTGTTGTCGACGATCAGCGGAAGGCCATGCTTCTTGGCGACAGCGGAAATGGCAGCGATATCAACGAAAGTTCCGCCCGGGTTGGCCAGGCTCTCGATGAAGATCGCCTTGGTGCGGTCATCGATCTGGCTTTCGAACGAGGCGATATCACCTGTATCCACCCAGCGCACCCGCCAGTCGAAGGACTTGAAGGCATTGCCGAACTGGTTGACGGAGCCGCCATAGAGTTGCCGGGCCGCGAGGAAATTGTCGCCTGGGCTCATGATTGCATGGAAGACCAGCAGCTGCGCTGCATGGCCGGAGGCGACGGCAAGCGCCGCGGTACCGCCTTCAAGTGCTGCAACCCGTTCTTCAAGCACCGCCTGGGTCGGGTTCATGATTCGCGTATAGATATTGCCGAAAGCCTGCAGGCCGAACAGCGACGCGGCGTGATCGGTATCGTTGAAGACGAAACTGGTCGTCTGGTAGATCGGGGTTGCGCGCGCACCTGTGGTGGGATCGGGCGCTGCACCCGCGTGGATGGCAAGCGTATTGAAACCTGGATTATTCTTCACCAATGTGACCTCCCTTGATCAAATTCGGCGCACTATTTCAGAGGCAGTACGTTGCGGTCAAAGACTGTTTTGCCTGATTTGCACGTCGGGCGAGCAAGGCATTCCAAATCCGCCTTTCGGGATCGAGTGAATCAGCCGACCAGCCGTGGATATTCGATCGCAGGGCAGCGATCCATGACCACCTGAATGCCGTTTTCCTCAGCCTTTGCCGCGGCTTGGTCATCGCGAACAGCCAATTGCGTCCAGATGAATTTGGGGCGGACTTTCAGCGCCAAGATTTCGTCGACCAGCGCCGGCAGCGCATCTGCGGCGCGGAAAACGTCGACCATGTCGATCGGCTCAGGGATATCAGCGAGCCGGGCATAGACCTTTTGCCCATGGATTTCCTTGCCGGCCTGACCCGGATTGACCGGGAAAACCGCGTAGCCCTTGCGCAGCAGGAACGCCATCACGCGGTAGCTCGGCCGTTCGGTATTGGGCGACGCACCGACCAGAGCAATGGTTTTCGTCGAGCGCAGAATGTCGGAGACATAATAGTCGGGATAAACATCATGATTCATAGTTGAATTCCGGCCTCTACAATCTTTGTGCCGATAATTGGGACGGCCTTTGAATGTGTCAACCGATCACGTTCGGGCCGGTATGTAAATCAGCGGCTTATAACGGCTGCGGCGTGACCAAATCTGGCCTTCCGTCAAAATCGGATTGCTTTTCCAGAATTGCCGCCGCAAAACTTGCCCGTCGCGCCGTATTCTCAGCCGATCCTCCGTCTTCTCGCATTCCTGAAGGTTTCCCGTGCCTCTCGACGTCATCGCTCTCGTTCTGTTCGGAGCGTTATTGCATGCGACATGGAACGCTCTGGTCAAGGCGGGAACGGAAAAGTCGCTCGATGCGGCGATGATTGCGCTGGGTGCAGCCGTCGTCGCCCTTCCCTTCCTGCCCTTCATGCCCTTGCCGCATCCGGATGCCAGGCCGTTCATTCTGGTCTCGGCGCTGTTTCAGTTTGCCTATTTTCAGCTTGTCGGCGCAGCCTACCGCGCCGGCGACATCGGCCTCGTCTATCCGCTGATGCGCGGCGTCGCCCCGTTGCTGGTTGCTGCCACAAGCGGCGCGATCATCGGCGAAAACCTCTCCAATGGCGCGATCGCTGGCGTGCTGACGATCTCGACCGGCGTGCTGACCCTTGCCTTCGAGGCGCGCAAGGGCGGCACCCGTGCCATCCTGCTGGCGCTCGCCAATGCCGTCGTCATCGCCTGCTACACCTATGTCGACGGGATCGGCGCACGGCTGGCGCTCAACCCGATCTCCTACACGCTGTGGATGGCACTGCTACCACCGGTGCTGCTTTTTCATGGGCTTTTGCCAAGCGCGGCTTTGCACCGGTGCTCTTTCACGTCCGCCATCAATGGTGGCGCGGACTGATCGGCGGCGGCGGCTCGATCGGCGCCTATGGCCTGGCGTTATGGGCGATGACGAAGGCCCCGGTCGCAACGGTCGCGGCGTTGCGCGAGACATCGATCCTGTTTGCCATCATCATCTCGATCGTCTTCCTGAAAGAACGCGTCAGCATCTTCCGCATCGCGGCCGCCTGCCTGATCGCGCTCGGGGCGCTGATGCTGAAGCTGGCTTGAAAAATCCACTGGCATGACGTATGTACAGGATCACGTACAAAGGATCCGCCATGAACGTCATCAGCCTATCCGAACTCCGCGCCAACATGGCAAAGCATTTCGACCGGGTCGAACAGGATCATGACGAACTGATCGTGACACGCCAGAACCGTGAACCGATGGTCGTCATGTCGCTCAGCGACTTTGAGGGCTGGAAGGAAACGATGTATCTTTTGGCCAATCCGGCCAATGCAAAGATGCTGCGAGAGTTCTATTGCTGAACTCGATGCCGGCAAAGCCGTCGAGCATCAATTGATCAAGCCATGAAAATTCTGTTTACCAGCAAGGGCTGGAAACACTATCGATATTGGGCGGAGAACGACAAGACCATACTGTTGCGATTGAACACGCTTATCGAGGAATGCAGACGCACGCCGTTTTCAGGACTCGGCAAGCCCAGATCGCTGCGCGGTGAATTCCAGGGATTTTGGTCTCGGCGCATAACAGATGAAGATCGCCTCGTTTATCGCGTCTCTGGCCTCGCTGAGACGCAAACAATCGAAATCGTCGCGTGCCGATATCACTACAAGTAACAGTCAATCCCTCTTCCATTCCGGCGTCCGCTTGCCGAGAACCGCGTCGATCCCCTCCTTCGCGTCGGACTTCAGCATATTGTCCACCATGACGCCCGTGGCGAAATCATAGGCCTCGGTGATGCTCATCTCCGTCTGCAGATAAAACGCCCGCTTGCCGATCCGCAGTGCCTGCGGTGATTTCGAGGCGATGACCGCGGCGTATTTGTTGACCACCTGCTGTAGATACTGCTTTGGCACAATGCGGTTGACGAGGCCAAAGTCCTTTGCGGTCGAGGCGTCGATGGTTTCACCCGTCAGCAACATTTCCATTGCCTGCTTGGGATGGGCGGCACGCGAGACCGCGACCATCGGCGTCGAGCAGAACAGGCCGATATTGACGCCGGGTGTGCAGAAGGTCGAACTGTCGGTGCAGATCGCCAGATCGCAGCTTGCGACCAGCTGGCAACCAGCCGCTGTTGCCAGGCCGTCGATTTCGGCGATCACCGGCTGCGGCAGCTGGTTGATCTTCAGCATCAGATCGGCGCAGAGCCGCAGCGACTTTTCGAAAAACGCCCTACCCTGGTCGTCGTCAGCACGATGCGCCGCCATTTCCTTCAGGTCATGACCCGCGGAGAACAGCGCGCCGGATGCGGCGAGGATCACGACCCGGATATCGTTGGACTGGGCAGTGGCGTCGAGTTCGGCGTGGAGAGCCTCCATCACCGCGATCGAAAGCGTGTTGGCCGGAGGATTGTTCAGCGTCAGCCGCAGCACATTGCCGGAAACCTCGCGCAGCAGCGGGCCACGGGGTTCTTCCTTGTGCAGGGGAACGATATCCGCCATCTCTCTTCTCCTTCGTCTGATCTGTCGTCACGGCTTACCCGGATCAGCGTTTGGTACGCTGCTGCAAGCACCGTTTCAAGCGTGGCTTGGCACCGATAGGACTTTCGTCCGGCTTGTCCACACAGTCCGCCCGCCGCTAAAAGGCCCTATCCTGGGAGTGAACCATGCCGCTGGAACCAATCCTCACCGTCGCCGATCTCAACCGTTTCCTCGAAACGGATTTTTCCGAGGTGCATACCGATGGCAAGATCTTCGAGATTATAGCGACGGGGCCGGGCTTTGCGACGATGCGGCTCGATCCCCGAGAAAAGCATCTGCGCCCCGGCGGCACGGTCTCGGGGCCGACGCTTTTGCGCTTGCCGATGTCACCGCCTATATCACGCTGCTTGCCCATATCGGCCCGGTGGCCCTGGCGGTCACCACCAATCTCAACATCAATTTCCTCAGAAAGCCCAAACTCGGGCCGCTGCAATGCACCTGCAGAATCCTGAAACTCGGCAAGCGTCTGGCCGTGCTCGATGCCACGATTTCAGAGCTTGATGGCGATGAACTGGTCGCTCATGCCACCGCAACCTATTCGATTCCGCCGAGATAATTTGTGGTATTTTAATACCTCATACTTAACCGCATGTTTTATAACAATAATTTTTCAAGCGACCCAAATCGGCAATCTTGACCGCATTTCATCCTTTGCGTATAAGCCGCACCAGATCGTGGTCCCTTGGGGCCGCTTTCATTTTTGGCTGGCTCAATGCCTTCCGAATTCAAGCAACAAGAAACGCCCGGCGGCAACGCATCGGGTTCAAACGAAAGAGTTTTAACATGTCAACCTTCGTTCAGAAGCCTGCAGAGGTGGAGAAGAAGTGGATCCTCATCGACGCCGAAGGCCTCGTTGTTGGTCGCGTCGCTTCCATTATCGCCAACATCCTGCGCGGCAAGAATAAAGTCACCTACACGCCCCACGTTGACGATGGTGACAATGTCATCGTGATCAACGCTGAGAAGGCTGTCCTGACCGGCAAGAAGTACACCGACAAGAAGTACTACTGGCACACCGGTTACCCGGGCGGCATCAAGGAGCGCACCGCGCGCCAGATCATCGAAGGCCGCTTCCCGGAGCGCGTTCTCGAGAAGGCTGTCGAGCGCATGGTTCCCCGTGGCCCGCTTGGCCGTCGCCAGATGAAGAACCTGCGCGTTTACGCCGGCACAAATCATCCGCATGAAGCACAGCAGCCGGTGACGCTCGACGTCGCTGCGCTGAACAGCAAGAACACAAGGAGCGCCTAATCGTGGCTGATCTCTCTTCTCTGAAAGACCTCGGCACGGCGACTGAAGCAACTGCTTCGGCTCCGGTTCATGTTCGCAAGGTCGACGCCCAGGGCCGCTCCTATGCGACCGGCAAGCGTAAGAACGCCGTTGCCCGCGTCTGGGTCAAGCCGGGCTCCGGCAAGATCACTGTCAACGGCAAGGAATTTGCGGCTTACTTCGCACGTCCGGTTCTGCAGATGATCCTGCGCCAGCCGATCTTCGCTGCTGCCCGTGACGGCCAGTTCGACATCGACGCAACGGTTGCAGGCGGCGGTCTTTCCGGCCAGGCCGGTGCCGTTCGTCACGGTATCTCGAAGGCTCTCACCTACTTCGAACCAGGCCTGCGTCCGGTCCTGAAGAAGGGTGGCTTCCTGACCCGCGACTCGCGCGTCGTCGAGCGTAAGAAGTACGGTAAGGCCAAGGCCCGCCGTTCGTTCCAGTTCTCGAAGCGTTAATCGTTTCCGGACTATCGATTTGGAAAAGGCGGGCTTTGTCCCGCCTTTTCTTTAGTTGTTACAGCGGCAATTCCGTCGAGAACTTCAGTTCCCGCAGCACGAAACTCGACACCACGGTGCGCACATGCGGATTGCGCATCAGATAGCGCGTCATGAACGCCTCGTAGCTTTCCACGTCGCTCGCCCGGATTTTCAGCATGTAGTCGAAGGCGCCGGAGAGCGCATAACACTCCATGATCTCCGGCCGCTCCAGCACCACCGCCGCAAACGAGGCCACCGCTTCCTCGTGGTGATCCTCCAGCGTCACATGCGCGATAACGCAGAGTTTCAGATCGAGTTTTCCCGGATCGAGCAGCGTCACGCGCTTGCGGATGACGCCGTCTGCTTCCAATTCCTGGACCTTGCGCCATGCCGAACTCTGCGACATGCCGGCCTTCTCGGCCAGTTCCGCCAGCGACAGGCTGCCATCGGCCTGGACAAGCTGTAGAAGCTTGCGATGGAAACTCCCAGATTCTTTCATAATTTTGAAAATCCTCGAAAAATCCTTCCAATAATATGATGACATCCAGCACGAAAGAAAGAAAATTCCTTCGATCCCGGAGCATAATTGCAGGAAACGACGCATCCGGGAGGATCGACACTATGACCAAAGAAAGCACCTACACCGCCAAACTGCCGGGGCCGGACGGGATCTACCCCTATACTGCGGAGGAAGACGCAATCTGGGGCGAGCTCTACGAGCGCCAGATGAAGCTGCTCGCCAACATGGCCTGCCAGGAATATCTGGATGGGGTGAAGACCCTTGGCCTCAAGCCAGACAAGGTGCCGCAGCTTTCCGACGTCGGCCGCCGCCTGCACGAGACGACCGGATCTCGGCGTCGAAGGTGTGCCTGCGCTCATTCCACCCTCGCGCTTCTATGAACTGTTATCGCAGGGCAAGTTCCCGCTTGCCACCTTCCTGCGCCGCCGCGAGCATATCGACTACATTGAAGAGCCCGACCTGTTCCATGAAGTCTTCGGCCACTGCCCGCTGCTTACCAACCAAAGCTATGCCAATTTCGTCCGCCAGTTCGGCGAAGCCGCTGTCCGTCTGGGCAAAGGCTATTCCTGGCACCTGTTCCGCATCTTCTGGTTCACGGTGGAATTCGGCCTGATCAATACACCGCAGGGACGTCGCTGCTTCGGCGCAGGCATCGTCTCGTCGCCCAGCGAAGCCAAAGCCGCGATGGACGGCACGGCTTGCGAATTCCGGCCGTTCGACCTGATGAGCGTTCTGAGAACACCCTACCGCATCGATATCGTCCAGCCGATCTACTATGTCATCGACAGCTTTACTGATCTTGAAGCCATCGTCGAGCAGGATATCGGCAGCATGATCGACAAGGCCAAATCGTTGGGTGATTTTGCCCCGGCCTTCGAAGCCAAGGCGTCGTAAGCGGCTGATTATCCGGCAGCGCTTCTCTTCGGGGTCTTGCCTTCCAGCCGCCGATTGTCCAACGTCTGGCCACGCAACAGACGAGACCGATCATGGCCAACAAGACGATAGACCACGCGATCACCGCCACATCGCTGAAAAGCGCTGCGACCGACCCGACCCATGCCGGCATCCTCTCCTTCATGCGCCGGAAATACACCAAGAGCCTGAAGGGCGTCGACGCCGCCGTCTGGGGCATCCCGTTCGACGCGGCGACGTCCAACCGTCCCGGCGCCCGCTTCGGGCCGCAGGCCATCCGCCGCGCCTCTGCGATCTTCGACAATGATCCGCAATATCCGTTCGACCGCGACCTGTTTGCGGACATGGCGACGATCGACTACGGCGACTGCCTGCTCGACTATGGCAATCACGGCAAGACGCCTGCAACCATCGAACGGGAAGCGGCCAAGATCCTGAAGAGCGGTGCCTTCCTATTGACGCTCGGTGGCGACCATTTCGTCACCCTGCCGCTGCTGCGTGCCCATGCCACGGTTCACGGCCCCCTTTCCCTCGTACAGTTCGATGCGCATCAGGATACCTGGGCTGATGAGAAAGGCCGCATCGACCATGGCTCCTTCGTCGGCCGTGCGGCCCGCGAGGGGCTGATCGATACCGCAAGCTCGATCCAACTCGGCATCCGCACCCACGCGCCCGACGATTGCGGCATCCGCATTCTCTATGGCTACGATATCGAGGAGATGAGCGCCGGCGAGATCGCCGATGTCATCCTCCACCACGTCGGCGACCGTCCGACTTACCTTACCTTCGATATCGACTGCCTTGATCCGGCCTATGCGCCAGGTACCGGTACGCCGGTCGCAGGCGGCCCATCCTCAGCAAAAATCCTGTCGGTGATCCGCAAGCTCGGCGCGCTGGTCATCAAGGGTGCGGACGTGGTGGAAGTGGCGCCAGCTTATGACCACGCCGATATCACCGCCATTGCGGGCTCCACCATCGCGATGTATATGCTCGGCCTTCATGCCGAACAGCTGGCGGAGCGACGCGGATAGCGACTGAGCCCGCCCTGTTGTCAAACTGATTCAATTGCATGCCAAAGTGATTCCGCAACACCCGATAATCCCTTGGCAGGACAGGATAAAACCATGAAACCGAAGATCTTCATCGATGGCGAACACGGCACCACGGGCCTGCAGATCCGCAGCCGCATGGCAGGCCGTTCGGATGTGGAATTACTGTCCATTCCGGAAGCGGAACGCCGCAACGCCGCCATTCGCGAAGATCTTTGAACAGCGCCGATGTCGCCATCCTCTGCCTGCCGGACGATGCCTCGAAACAGGCCGTCTCGATGCTCGAAGGCAATAACAAGGTGCGGATCATCGACACCTCAACCGCTTATCGCATCGCGCCGGACTGGGCCTATGGCTTTGCCGAAATGGATGCGGCACAGGCGGCAAAAATCCGCAATGCCCGTCTCGTAGCCAATCCCGGCTGCTACCCGACGGGCGCCATCGGGCTGATCCGGCCGCTGCGGCAAGCCGGTATCCTGCCGGAGAGCTATCCGATCACGGTCAATGCGGTCTCCGGCTATACTGGCGGCGGCAAGCAGATGATCGCGCAGATGGAAGATCCGGGCCAATCCGGAGCATATCGATTCACCAAACTTCCTCTACGGCCTGACGCTCAAGCACAAGCATGTGCCGGAGATGCAGACCCACGGCATGCTCGACCGCGCGCCGATCTTCTCGCCGTCGGTCGGCCGCTTTCCGCAGGGCATGATCGTCCAGGTGCCGCTGTTCCTCGATCAGCTGAAGGAAGGTGCTACGCTGGAAACCATCCACGCAGCACTCGTTGCCCATTACGCAGGCCAGTTGATCGTCGAAGTCGTGCCGCTGGATGTCAGCGCGAAGCTTGCGCGCGTCGATGCCGTCGAGCTTGCCGGCAAGGACACGATGAAGCTCTTCGTGTTCGGCTCGGAAGGTGGAGAACAGGTCAATCTCGTTGCCCTGCTCGACAATCTCGGCAAGGGTGCATCCGGTGCTGCGGTCCAGAACATGGATCTCATGCTCTCGGCATAAACAAATATTCGTGCGGGGCGCCAGGGCCCCGGTCCGCACGCGGAAAGGCTTTGAACTGACATGGGCGATACCGGCTTCCTCGCGACCCTTTTTGCAAGGGTCGCCACCGCGTTGCCGGAGCATGGGCTCTATGTGCTGCTTGCCTGCACATTCATCGCCGGTCTTGCCCGTGGCTTTTCCGGCTTTGGCGCGGCCCTCATCCTGATCCCGATCGGCGGCTCGATCCTTGGTCCGAAGATCATTTCGCCAGTGCTGCTGGTGATCGATACGATCGCCGCCGCCGGCATGCTGCCCGCCGCCTTTCGCGCCGCCAACCGGCGTGAAGTGTTCACCATGGCTTCCGGTGCCCTGATCGGCGTGCCGCTCGGCACGGCGGCGCTGGCGCTTGCCGATCCCCTGATCCTTCGCTGGGCGATCACCGTCGTCTCGGCTGTCCTGCTTGTCCTTCTGATCTCAGGCTGGCGCTATCACGGCCAGCCCCGGGCACCGCTGACCGCCGGGGTCGGCGGCATTGCCGGTGTTTTCAGCGGCGCGGCGCAGCTGGGCGGCCCGCCCGTCGTCGCCTACTGGCTGAGCGGTGCCAGCGACGTGCTGGTGATCCGCTCCAACATCATGCTCTATTTCGCCATCTCGTCAGCGTTGACGGCCGTCACATACCTGATCAGCGGCCTGTTCGTCGAACAGGTCTTTGTGCTGACGCTGGTCATCCTGCCGCTCTATGCTGGCGGGCTCTATATCGGCTCGCGTCTGTTCGGCTTGGCCAAGCCATCGACATTCCGCATCATTTGCTACGTGCTGATCGGCGCTTCCACCATTCTCGGCATGCCGGCCCTTGACGGGCTGTTGCGCTGATCAATCCCGCACTTCGATTTCCAGTGGACGCGGATATTCGCCGATGAACGCCCGCCAATGGGCGATAGCGAAACCGAGCACGATCAGCGCGCCGCCCTGATGCGCCACACCCCAGCCAACTGGCACCTGCAACAACAGTGTCATGATGCCGATGATCGCCTGGATGGTCACCAACGCGAACAGCAGCACCGAGCGGCGCGCATGCGTCGTATCCGGCGCGTTGCGCAACGAGGCGATCATGTGCATCAGCACGAAGGCAAACAGCACGTAGGCGCCGATGCGGTGAACGAACTGCACGGACTTCGGATTTTCGAACAGATTGAGCCAAGCGGGCTGCTGGATGAAAAGGTCCGATGGCACGAAAGAGCCATCCATCAGCGGCCAGGTGTTGTAGGAGAGGCCCGCATCAAGCCCCGCCACCAGCGCACCCAGATAGATCTGGAACAGGGCCATGCAGGCGATGATCGCAGCCATTTTCTTCGAGCTTCTCGTCGGCGCCGGATCGTCGGCATGCGGCGCCAGCCCTCTGCCGATCCAGATACAGGAGATGAAGATCAGACAGGCGATCACAAGATGGGTGGCCAGCCGGTACTGGCTGACCTCGGTGCGGTCGGCAAGACCGGACGACACCATCCACCAGCCGATGAAACCCTGAAAACCGCCCAGCGCCAGAATACCGACCAGCGGCAATTTCAGCCGCGGCTCAATCTGCCCGCGGATCCAGAAGAAAGCCAGCGGCAGCGCGAAGATCAGCCCGATCGAGCGAGCCAGCAGCCGGTGCGCCCATTCCCACCAGAAGATGGTCTTGAAGCCTTCCACGGTCATGTCGCCGTTGAGCTGCTCATATTGCGGAATCTGTTTGTAGAGTTCGAACTCTTCCTGCCATTCGGCAGCGGTCAGCGGCGGGATGACGCCATGGATCGGTTTCCACTGGGTGATCGACAGGCCGGACTCCGTCAGCCGGGTCGCACCGCCGACTAGGACGAGCGCAAACAGCACCAGCACGACAACGCCCAGCCAGATACGGATCTGGGCCCGATTGCGGCTGACCGTGTCGATCTCGCGCATAAGACGCTGTTCCGTCGCCAAATCCGTGCTTGCCATGCAAGGTCTCCATCATCGAAAGGCATGGCCCGAGCCTTTTGGAGGCGATTTGTCCCGGGGCGCATGCATCAAAGCCGTTGATTTGCACCAGAGCAGCATGCAAAACAAGGCTTACCCCTTTGCGGCATGCCGTCGCGGCCAAGAACCCGGCGAAACCTGCCAACCGGAAAGACCTGAATGCCCGTACGCCTGAGAAAACTGATCGGCACTGTCCTGATCATCATCCTCGTCATCGTCTATGCGCTGGCGGCCACCACCTTTGCCTCGCTCCTCCTCGGCACCTCGCCGTGGTGGGTTCATCTGGCCTATTTCTTCTTCACCGGCCTGTTGTGGATTCTGCCCGCCATGCTGATCATCAAGTGGATGGAAAAGCCGGCGAAACCGCGCTGAACCGAAAGACGACAACATGAAAATTGCAGTAATCGCCGATATCCACGGCAATGACCTCGCCCTCGAAGCCGTGCTTGCCGACATCGTGGAGCAAGGGATCGACGATGTCGTCAATCTCGGCGATCACCTGAGCGGCCCGATGAATGCGGCCCGCACGGCCGACATCCTGATGGCGCGCGACTTTCCCTCGATCCGGGGCAATCACGATCGCTGGCTGGTCACCCTTCAACCGGCTGAGATGGGTCTCTCCGACCGTATGGCGCATGCAGAACTGCAGCCGCACCATCTCGACTGGCTCCGCGCCCAGCCCGCAACGCTTGTTCACCGGCAGGAACTCTTTCTCTGCCACGCGACGCCCAAGGACGATCTCACCTACTGGCTGGAAGACCTGGCAGCCGATGGCGTCGTGCATATGTCCGGACGCCAGCGGATCGAAGGTTTTGCGGACGGGATCGATTTCCCTGTCATCCTCTGTGGCCACACCCATATTCCGCGCGCCGTGCGGCTTTCCGATGGCCGGCTGCTCGTCAATCCCGGTAGCGTCGGCTGCCCCGGCTATGACGATGACGAACCGGTGTTCCACAAGGTGGAAACCGGATCGCCCGACGCCTCCTACGCCATCCTGGAAAAAACGAACAGCCACTGGAACGTCACTTTCCGGCGCATCTCCTACGATCACATGGCGATGGCGAACCTTTCCCGTGAACGTGGCCGCACCGAATGGGCCAACGCGCTCGCCAGCGGCTGGGTCGGGGACTAGACCGCCCTTTCGAGCGCCTCGATATCGGCGCCGGTGATCGCGGCGATATGCCGCGTGACCTTGTCGGCCGGCCAGTTCCACCAGGCGATCGCCAGCAGGCGCTCGACGATATCGTCGCCAAAACGCCGCTTCACCACCCGCCCCGGATTTCCGGCCACAACGCTATAGGGCGGCACATCCTTGGCGACGACCGTATGCGCCCCAATGATCGCGCCGTCGCCGATCGTCACACCCGGCATGATCGTCGCCTTGGTGCCGATCCAGACATCGTTTCCGACTATCGTATCTCCACGGTAACCGCTGGCATAACCGGCCGGGTCGAAACCGTCGCGCCACGCACCTGGAAAGATACCGAACGGATAGGTCGAAAATCCCTGCATTGCATGATTGGCACCGTTCATGATGAAGGTCACGCCTTCGGCCAGCGCGCAGTATCGGCCGATCTCAAGCCGGTCGCCGATGAAATCATAGTGGTAGAGGACGCATTTCGCCTCGGAAATGCTCAGGCCCGGCCGGATCGTCATAATAGCTGAAATCGCCGGCACTGATCAGCGGCGAACGGACGATATTCTTGAGAAAGCCAATGCGCGGGAATGCGGCGACGGGGGTGGCGGCACCCGGAATCCGGCACGTCTTGGTGTTCAGGCATGCGGATACTCCACCTTTATGTCCAACGGTCGTGGTGACATAGAACGGTCGGGAAACACGCGGGATTGCTGCGAATTGTCCAAACCTCGTTCAGTGGCGCATCGGTCTCTCCATGAAAACAGCTCCCCAATTTAACAAGGATCATGCCAAAAATCCAGTTTCCCGTTGTGCCTGATTGCCCTGTTGGCCGCGGCTTGCTGGTTTTATCCATTCGGTAACCGCATTTGATGAAATCCGGGGCAAGCCCTCCGCCGCCCGTCCAATTTAAATGAAAATAAGGGCATGCTTGCTTTAGATGAAACGTCATCCCGTTCCTGGAACCGCAAGCGATCATGACCGACGTGGACTTCAACATGATGCCCGTTAGCAAGGCTCGCCGCCGTGTCTGGCATGGCCGTCGCGAACGGGTGCGCGATATTGCACTGGCGCAGGAACTGACGCTGAGCGTCCATGTCAGCATGCAGGCACTGGAAGCGGACTGGCGCGCGCTGGAGGCCTCCGCCGCGATATCCCTCCATCAGGGCTTCGACTGGTGCGCCGCCTGGGCCGCGACCCATGCCAACCAGTTGCTTTTGGTGCGTGGCAGGATCGGCCAGAAGACGGTCTTCATCCTGCCGCTAGAGTTGGTTCGCGGCCGGTTCTTCCGTACGGCGCGGTTCATCGGCTCGCCGCACAGCAATATTAATACCGGACTTTTCGCTGATGATTTCGATCCGGTCACCTGCACCAAGCTGGCCGCAGCGCTGATTGCCGATCTTTCAGCAAAATTGTGTCGCGTCGCCGATATCGTGACGCTGGAGAAGATGCCGTTCGACTGGCACGGAACGCGCCACCCGCTCGCCTCGCTTCCGGCAGTTCGAAACCAGAATGCGTCTTTCCAGCTGCCGCTTCTTGAAAACTTCGAAGCGACACTGGCTCAGCTCAACGCCAAGCGGCGCCGCAAAAAAATTTCGCGTTTCCGAAAAGCGGCTGGAAGCGCTCGGCGGCTACGAACACGTTATCGCCAGGACATGCGAGGAACGTCGACAAATCCTCGAGCTGTTCTTCGAGCAGAAAGCCATCCGTTTCAAGGCGCTCGGCCTGCCTAATGTTTTCCAGGACAAGGAAACGCAAGCATTCTTCCATGCCCTCGCCGCAGTGGAACCGACCCATGACGGCCAGCCGCTCGAACTCCACGCGATCCGTTTGCGCGGGCAGGAAAATGGCCGCATCGTTGCCATTGCCGGGCTGTCGCGCAAGGGCGATCACGTCATCTGCCAATTCGGATCGATCGACGAAGACATTGCCGCGGGACGCGAGCCCGGGCGAGCTTCTGTTTTACCTGATCATTCGCAAATGCAACGCCGAAGGCGTGACGCTGTTTGATTTCGGCATCGGCGACCAAGCCTACAAGCGCTCGTGGTGCACGGTCGAGACAATCCAGCGTGACATCGTCCTGCCATTGACGCTGCGCGGACGGCTGGCGGCATCGGCGCATCGCGCCGCTGTTCGGCTGAAAGCCAGCATCAAGAAAAACAAGAAGGCCTATGCGTTCCTGCAGCAGCTTCGTCAGCGCCGGCAAACATCAGCCGTCGCAGCCGTACCGGAAACCGACGGCGATTGAAACGGACGCTGTTGATCAAGCCGCCCGGCGGCCGGAATTTCCCGGCTGCGGATAACCCGTTCCCGTCATCAGCACGATCTCGCCAAAGCCCGCCTCGCCGAAACCGGTGATGAGGTCGATGATCTCTTCGTTGGCGACAGCCGGCGCCGAAATGATGATCTTCATATCGCGGTCACGTGTCACCTTGCGGATCGCATTGACATCGGCCGGACCGCATTCGATCAAGACCGTGTCATAGGCGTTCGACAGTGCATCGATGATCATCTGCAACCGCTCGATACCGCGCATCGCCAACACCGGATCGGCATCGCCCTGCGGAATGATATGCGCGTCCGACAGCCGGTCGGCATGGATCGTTTCCGTAAAGGGAACTTCGCCCGCCAGCAGATTGGTGATCCCGGCGAGATCGGCCGTCTGGGCCATCAGCCGTGTCGGGCAGGCCGAACCGGTCAGGTCGATCAGAACGATCTTACGCCCGTCCTCGGCAACCATCCGCGCCAGTGCCACCGCATTCGCCGAGCCTTCGTCGCCCGCGGGCGACACCGAGATCGCCACACGCACATCGTCAGCGTTCAGATGCTCGGCAACCGAAGCGATCGAAAAATCGTCCTCTTCCGGCTCCGCAAAATCGGGCTCTTCCGATTCCGGCGCAACTGCCGCCGCAGGAATGGGTTCCCGGGTGACAATCGGCGCTGGCTGCACGGGCACCGGACGGCTCACTGCCTCCGGCACCGGCTGAATTTCCAACGGTTCCTCGTCAAAAAATGCCTCATCCTGGCGGCCGACCGGCCTGCAAGGCCCGGCCGCTGAACAGCTCTGAGAGCATGATCACGACGCAGCTGATGAGGAAGCTGGCAAAGGCGGCAACGATGGTAATCGGCAAGACCTTGGGGAAGCTGACTTCGGTCGGCTCGACCGCCTGAGAAATGACTCGAGCATCGGCCGGGGGCTGCATTTTCGCCGCTGCGTGACGTCGCCTCACGGTATCGCGCCAGGTAGGTTTCCAGCAGTTGCCGCTGTGCCGTAGCTTCCCGCTCCAGCGCCCGCAACCCGACTTCGTCCTCGCCGGCCTTCGCCGAATTCGCCTTCAGCGTATTGAGTTGGGCTATCAGTTGGCGCTCGCGCAATTGCGCGACATTCGCCTCATTTTCGAGACTGCCAAGGATCTTCTTGGTTTCGCTCAGGATCTGGGTCCTGATTCCCTGAAGCTGGGATTTCAATCCCTTCAGGCGGGGATGCCCATCCAGCAGGGTGGTCGACAGATCGGCGATCTGCCCCTGGATGTTGGATTCGGTTTCCTTCAGCCGCTGGATCATCGGAGAGGCAACGACATCGTTCAGCGTATCGACGGCCCGGCCGCTGGCAAGCGCCGTGCGTACGTTTTCCGCCCGCGCCTCGGCGTTGGCCCGCTCGCCACGAACCCGGGCAAGCTCGGTCGAAATGTCGTTCAGCTGCTTGGTCACGAACGTGCCGCCGGTTTCGCCGGTCAAAAGCAGATCGGACGATGCACGATAGTCGGCAACCTTGGCCTCGGCGTCGCTGAACCTTTTCGCGCAGATTGGCGATTTCCGGCTCCAGCCAGCGGCTGGCCTCCGAATTGGAATCGAGCTTTGCGCCGCTTTGCAGCGACAGGAAGACCTTGGCCATCGCGTTCGGGATCGTAGCGGCCAGCTTCGGGTCTTCCGAGGTGAACTGCATCGCGATCACCCGCGATTTCTCCACCTGATAGACCTGCAGCTTCTTCTGGAATTCCTTCAGGACGCGTTCTTCCGGTGGCAGGTCGAGCGGGTTCTTCTTGATGCCGAGCATCACCAGCACATCGGAGATCGCCGACGGGTTCGTGGTCGGATCGAATTCCGGCAATTCATAAAGCTTCATTTCGCGGGCAACCTGTTTGATCAGATCGGCCGAGCGCAACACCTGCACCTGGCTGGAAATGCCGGATTCGTCGAATGGGCTATCGCCCGTCTGCGGCTGCGCCTGGTTGGTTCCGCTGAATTCGGCCTGGCGCGATCTGATCAGAAGCCGCGCCTCGCCCTGATACTCCGGGCTCATCAGGTTGGCGCCGATAAAGGCGAGGCCGCCTGAATGCAACGGTCGCCAACAGCACCCTGCCCCGTCGGCGCCAGATGGCGCGGAAAAGCCCGCCGAGATCGATATCTACATCCTGATGACTGTCGTTGACGCCCGACATGCGTTTTACCTCGAACCTTCACAACTCTGCGCCACCGTAAACAAACATGGTAACGCAACAGTTAATGCGGTTTTGGCGGTGCAACTCACGCAAAGCGCGAGAACCGGAGTGCGAATGGGCCGTCGTAGGTGAAATTCTTCGCGGCCTTTACCGGCTATTAACCCTAACGGATTGATAACATCAGGCCATGACATGGTTTCTGGAACACGAGAGCCCGATGACATCCGCACGAATGAAAACAGGCCCCGCCTTGGCCCTACTCTCGCTGTGCCTTGCAATTTCTGGGTGCAGCAGCTATCAGCCGGCGCCCAAGGCCTTCCATGAAGCCACCATCCAGCCTTATCGCGTCGACAGCGGTGACAGGCTGCGCATCAGCGTCTTCGAACAGGCGGGCCTCACCGGCAGCTACACCGTCGATCAGGCAGGCTATGTCGCCTTTCCGCTGATCGGTGCCGTGCCGTCGCGCGGACATACCCTGCCCGAAATGGAAAAGACCATCGCCGGCAAGCTGCGCGAAGGATATTTGCGCGATCCGGACGTGACGATCGAGGTCGATCGCTATCGCTCCGTCTTCATCATGGGCGAAGTCGGTCAGGCCGGCCAGTATTCCTACGTTCCGGGCATGACGGTTCAGAACGCCATTGCCGTCGCCGGTGGTTACTCGCCGCGTGCCAACCAGGCCAATGTCGACGTCACCCGCAAGATCAACGGCCGCATCCTCACCGGTCGCGTGTCAATCTCCGACCCGATCATGGCCGGCGACACCATCTATGTCCGCGAGCGGCTGTTCTGACGGCATGCCCGACCCTCAGCCGCTGCGCATCATCCATTGCTTCAGGTCGCCCATCGGTGGAATTTTCCGCCATGTGCGCGATCTGGCGGAAGCGCATTCACGGCAGGGCCATGAGGTCGGCATCGTCTGCGACAGCACAACAGGCGGGAGCTACGAAGATGCGCTTTTCGACGAGATAAGGCCTTTTTGGCGCTCGGTCTCGTCCGGCTGCCGATCCGTCGGTCCATCGGCCCGGCAGATTTCGCTGCCCTGTGGAGAAGCTACAAGGAAATCAGAAGTTTGCAGCCGGATATCCTGCACGGTCACGGCGCCAAAGGCGGCGCCCTGGCCCGGATCATCGGCTCAGCCTTGCGGGTGAACAGGTATTGCGTTGCCCGCCTTTATTCGCCGCATGGCGGCAGTTTGCACTACAGCAGAACGAAGCTGTCCGGAAAAATCGTGTTCCTGCTCGAGCATCTCCAGGAGTATCTGACGGATGCGATCGTCTTCGTCTGCGATTTCGAGCGCAAGACCTACGAGGCCAAGGTCGGCAAGCCGCGGACCCGCAGCGAGCGCATCTACAACGGGATTAACGATCGCGATTTCGAAACTGTCTATGCCAGGCCCGATGCGGTGGATTTTCTCTACATCGGCATGCTGCGCGATCTGAAAGGCCCCGATCTCTTCATCGATGCCTTTGCCAGAACCGAGCGGAATATCGGCAGGCCCCTCTCGGCCATGATGATCGGCGATGGGCCGCAAAAGGACGAATACGAAAAGATGATGCTGGAACGTGGCCTTGGCCGCCGCATCAAAATGCTGCCGGCAATGAAGGCGCGTGATGCCTTCGCCTTCGCCCGCAACGTCGTCGTGCCCTGCGCGCCGAATCCATGCCCTATATCGTCCTGGAGGCCTTGGCCGCCCGCAAGCCGGTGATTGCCTCAAGGGTGGGGGCATTCCGGAAGTTCTTGGCACCGATAGTGCTGCTCTTGCCACGCCCGACGACGCGCACGCGCTTGCCTCCGTGATGACGGCGGCGGTGACGGAAAAGGACTGGGCCGCAAAGGTGATGCCCGAGGCCGATGCCTTCAAGGTAGCCTTTGCAACCTCGACGATGTCCGCCAGCATTATGCGGCTTTACCATCAGCTTGTGCCGGAATCGGCCGCCCGCAGAGAAACAGCCCCCGGCAACCCGTAAGCGTTTCTTAGGGGCTTTCTGCTATCCCGAAGGGACACAACGGCCCGGGCGGATATCATGAACCAGATCGATAAACCGGATTCTTTCGACACCGACGCATTGCGCAAGAAGATTTCCGAGATCCGAACCATTGCGCCCGGCGAGAAGCGCGACGATGAGCCCAAGCGCGAACTCAATCCGCTCGCACGCAAGATTGCATCGCAGTTCCGCACCGATACCTATTCTCCCAACATGATCATCGGCCTGATGCGGCTGTTCGAATTCACCGCGCTGTTTGCCATCGGCTATGCCATCCATATGCTTTATGTCGCACCGCCTCTCGACGAATTGCTCGGTTATTGCGGGCTCATCGCCGGCGGCTCTGGGCTGACGGTGATGTTCCTGCAGCTTTGCGACGGATATCAGGTTCCCACGCTGCGTTCGGCCACCCGGGCCATAACTCGGCTGATCGGTTGCTGGACACTGGCCTTCGCCTCCATCACGCTGGTGCTGTTTCTCCTCAAGATCGGCGGGACCTACTCGCGGCTCTCCTTTGGCAGCTGGTATGTGCTCGGCGCCGTCTTCCTGATCGCCGAACGCGCCTTCATCGCGTTCTCCATTCGCCGCTGGGCCCGCAACGGCATCATGGAGCGCCGCGCCGTCATCGTCGGCGGCGGCCAGCCGGCCAAGGACCTGATCCGCTCGCTCGAACAGCAGACCGACAACGACATCCGCATCTGCGGCATCTTCGACGACCGTGACGAGCGCCGCTCGCCCGGTATCATCGCCGGCTACCTGAAGCTCGGCACCATTGCCGAACTGGTGGATTTCGCCCGTCTCACCCGTATCGACATCCTGATCATCGCCTTGCCGCTGTCGGCTGAAAAACGCATCCTCGAACTCCTGAAAAAGCTCTGGATTCTGCCTGCCGATATCCGTCTTGCGGCCCATGCCAACAATCTGCGGTTCCGCCCGCGCAGCTATTCGCATGTCGGCCAGGTGCCGATGCTCGACATCTTCGACAAGCCGATCGCCGACTGGGATTCGGTGGCCAAGCGCATCTTCGACGTGTTCTTCAGCATCGTCGCACTGGTCCTGCTCTGGCCGGTGTTCATCGGTGCTGCGATCGCCGTGAAGGTCAGCTCGCCAGGCCCGATCATCTTCAAACAGAAGCGCCATGGCTTCAACAACGAGACGATCGACGTCTACAAGTTCCGCTCGATGTACACCAACATGAGCGACCCGACGGCGCGCAATGCCGTCACCAAGGGCGATCCGCGCGTCACCGCTGTCGGACGTTTCCTGCGTAAATCTTCGATCGACGAACTGCCGCAGATCTTCAACGTGCTGAGAGGCCAGCTGTCGCTTGTCGGACCGCGTCCGCATGCTGTTCTCGCCCAGACTGCTGAACGCACCTATTCCGACGTCGTCGAAGGCTATTTTGCCCGCCACCGCGTCAAGCCGGGTGTCACCGGCTGGGCACAAATCAACGGCTGGCGCGGCGAGATCGACAATGACGAAAAGATCAAGTTCCGCACCGCTTTCGACCTCTACTACATCGAAAACTGGTCGCTGTGGCTGGACCTGAAAATCCTGGTCCTGACGCCGATCCGGCTCCTCAACACGGAAAATGCCTATTGAGCACGCCAGCCGCCACGTCTGCCGCGGGGTTTCGCCCGCAGCTGGCTGCCGTCGCCATCCTCGGCTCGGCAATGGTGACCTTTGGCGTCTTCCTGTCGGGCTTCGTCATTGCCGAGCCGGCTCCCTACGAAGTCTTCATGGCAGCGCTGATAGGACTATGGTTCCTTTTCGGCCTGAAAATCTCGCGCTCCGTCGCACCGCTTCTGGCTCTGCTCATCCTGTTCATGACCGGGGGCATTCTGTCGCTGACGGTCATGAGCGATCTTGCCACGGCGCCGATGTACATGGCTGTGTCCGGCTTCCTCTGCCTCACGTCTGTCTTTTACGCTGCCATCATCGAAGCCCGACATGACCGGCTGAAGCTGATCTTCGACGCCTGGGTCGCCGCCGGCGTCATCACCTCCCTGCTCGGCATCCTCGGCTATTTCGGCGCGATACCCGGGGCTGCGAATTTTACGCTCTACGACCGCGCCAAGGGCGCCTTCCAGGACCCCAACGTCTTCGGCCCGTTCCTGGTCGCTCCTTCGGTCTATCTGATGTACCGGCTGCTCACCGAGCGTATCGCCACAGCACCGGTAAAGGCGATCGCCATCCTGATCATGGCGCTCGGGCTGTTTTTATCCTTCTCGCGGGCCGCCTGGGCACTCTATCTGTTCTGCGCCTGCGCGCTCGTCCTCGTCATGCTTTTGAAGGAGCGGACCGGCGCTTTCCGCTTGAAAATTCTCGTCCTTGCCTTGAGCGGCGCATTGCTGATGGTCACAGCACTGGTGATCGCCCTGCAGATCCTGCAGGTCGCCGACCTGTTCTCCAACCGCACCCAGCTCGTGCAGGAGTATGACGGCGGCCATCTCGGCCGTTTCTGACCGCCACAAGATCGGCTTCCTGATGTCGATGGAAAAACCGCTCGGCATAGGCCCGATGGTGTTCAGCACGATGTTTCCCGAGGACGAGCACAATATCTGGCTGAAATCGCTGACCTCCTATGGCTGGCTGGGCTTCGTCTCCTATGTGACGCTGATCATCTGGACGGTGACGATGGGCTTTCGTTTCCTGCTGCTCGACCGCCCGTGGCAGCCTTATCTGATGATCGCCTGGATCGTCCTGATCGGTCACGCGGCCATCGGCAATGTCATCGACACCGACCACTGGCGGCATTTCTTTCTTCTCCTCGGCGTCATCTGGGGCTGCGGCGCCCTGGAATACCGTCACCGGCGCAAGACCTTAGCCTCACATCCGCATCGCGTTTCGCCTGCGCCAACGCTGCGTTAACATCAACCCTGTACATAGGGTGTGGACCGGCTCCATATCGGGGACCGGGCGGCGGACAGTCAGTATGAACATCGAGCCCTCTATCGCTGAAACCGAAAGCCGTCTGCGCGTCCTCCAGGTGCTTGAGCCGAGCGGCGGCGGATCAGGCCGCCATTTCCTCGATCTCTGCAACGGCCTGCAAGAGCGCGGCCACCATGTCGAGGCGGTCTATTCGCCTGTCCGGGCCGAAGACGCCTTCGTCCGCGAATTGAAATCCCTTGCCCTGCCAGCGGTGCACGCCGTCGCCATGAAACGATCTCCCGGACTGTCCGACATGGCCGCGCATCGCGCCTTGCGGTCCATCATCAACGGCGGCGCGCCATTCGACATCGTTCACGGTCACAGCTCGAAGGCAGGCGCGTTGACCCGCCTGCGTCTTCCGGGTTTCCACGCGCCGCGCGTCTACACCCCGCATGCATTCCGCACCATGGACCCGACGCTCGGCAAGATCGGACGGCTGATTTTCGGCAGCATCGAGACCATCCTTGCCAAGCTGTTCACCGATCACCTGATCTGCGTCTCCGCCGACGAATATGCCCATGCCCTGTCGCTCGGCATGCCCGCGCGTAAACTGTCCGTCATCATCAACGGCGTGGCACCGCCACCGCTCGACATGGCAAACACGGTGCGGGCGAGCTTCGGCATTTCGGCGGATACATTCGTCTTCGGTTTTGTCGGCCGGCTGTCATATCAAAAAGCGCCGGAGCGTCTGATCGAAGCCTTTCGCAATGCTGCTACCCGCTTGCCCCGCGCCGAGTTGATCATGGTCGGCTCCGGCGAGCTCGAACCGGAGATTCGCGCGGCCATCGCCGAAAGCGGCCTCCAGAAGCGTATTCGCCTGACCTCCGCCTTCACCGGCCCGCAGGCCGTCCCCGCCTTCGACGTGCTGGTCATGCCGAGCCGCTACGAGGCGATGTCCTATGTCATGCTGGAGGCAGCGGCATCGGGAAAGCCGATCGTCTCCACCGATGTCGGCGGCGCCTCGACCGCGATCGACAAGGACAGAAGCGGCCTGATCGTGCCCAATGACGGCGACACCACCAAACTCGCCAACGCCATGGTGGAAAGTGCGGATCCGCAGCGGCATCGCCAACTGAAGGAGGCAGCGCTCGACCGGATGGCAAATTTCTCGATGGGACAGATGATCGATAAGACCGAAACCGTCTATCGGCGGCTAACCGCCGCAAGATGACGAGGCAAGCCGTTCCCAGTGGCTTGCCGTCGTGCCCTGCAGGCCGGACGTTATTCCTACGCAAATTCAGGATGGCAGGCGGCCGTCAGGCGCCCAGTGGGGCGGTAACAATCAGCCTTGCGCGCACCAACCTTGCTTGCCGGCGGACGCGCGTCGCGCAAGCCCTTCGGACACCAGCATGTCGCCGACCGAACGCCCCTGCCCGACCATGACCTGGGCATCCTGACCGGAAACACCAGCCAGCTGAACATCGCCGACATTGAGTATCTCCCAAAGTCGCTTCTTCGCCAGCGAGCCGAGCTTGCGCTCGTTATCGCATTTGGCCTGCTTGATTTTTGGCGCCTGGATGCCGGAAATCTGGATCTTGCGGCGCCCATACCAGAACGTACCGCCATCGACGACGCAGTTTTCCAGCGTTTCGGTGCAGAAATAAAATGTCCCCGGTTTGCGGCCGCTTGGCGCGCGCGCGAACGGCTCCAGCGCCGCCTGTTCGACGGGGCGCATAGAGGGCATCGCCAGGGCCGGCCTTGCGACCGGCTGTCTTGTCTCGACGCGCTTTTCCGGGGCGGGCTGCTTCTCCACCGGTCGCGGCTTGGCAATCGACGCCGTATAGAAGGGCGTCGTCATCGGCATGATTGCAGCGCGATGTTCGTAGGCGAGGACGGCGCTCACCGACAAGATACCCGCCAGATACCAGGGCCACATGCTTGCCTTTGTCTGCTTGCGGCCTGCACGCCGCTTCTGGCCTTTTCTGACCGCCGTCTTCGCCATCACCTAAAGTCCCTCTCTTCGCCCGCGCATTATCGCGGCAAGGGATTGCCGAAAACTTTAAGCATCGGGAAAATCGGTCGCTGTCGCTCGCTTTGCAGCAATTTATGCAGCGGCGAAAAACCTCCCGGCTTTTTCCGCCGATTTATCACCTTTTCCAAAAACAGGGCTTGCGCGCCAAGTCCCGATTATATACGCCTCTTTTCGGTTCGGAGCGTAGCGCAGCCTGGTAGCGCACTTGACTGGGGGTCAAGGGGTCGTGGGTTCAGATCCCGCCGCTCCGACCATTAATTTCTTGATATCCCTAGCCAAAGGCCTGTTGTTGTTTTCTTTTCTACCGGAAGAAAACGGAACAAACAGGCGGCAATGTACTAGGCGGGGAACACAGAGTCCCGAAAAAGTCCGAACGAACAGGCAGTTTGTTCTAGACATGTTCCAACGAGCAGTCTTGAATTGATTCTCCTATCTACTCCTTCCAGACTAAATCTCTCAGGACGGCGAGAAAAAATGCTGGTGAGGCCTGGAAGACCAACCCACCACTTCCACGTTGTTAATCTAACTGGAGTGCTGGAGTGGCTCTGGAGGCCTCGCCTTTCAGCGGTGTGGAGTTATTCTGTCGCAGACAAGGAGAGTGCTCGATGCACCTACACACGCTGACCATGAACCATACATAGGATTGCGATGCAGAGCTCGCCTGTTCGCTTAGCAGTGGACACCCTGAGCTCTGGACGTGTTGAAAGCTTCGCACATGTCGGATCACTCAAAATCGATTCTGAATGAGTTAAACATAAGAAGGGGTGTCGCCATGGAGCAAACGCACATGGAGAAATCTATTTCAAAGGATTCGGCCTTCCTCGGATCAAAGGCGCCCCTCGCCCAAAAAGAATCGGAGAAAAACGTGGATGTCTATTTTTCCGCTGACATTGAGACCGATGGCCCCATTCCGGGTCCTTTTTCAATACTGTCTTTCGCCCTCGTCTTCGCTGGCACTTACGATGGTAAGACATTCTCCCGTCCGGATAATTATGAAAACAGTTTTTACCGAGAGCTAAGGCCGATATCGGAGGAATTTCAAACCGAGGCCTTGGAGATAAATGGCCTCGATCGTGACGCTTTGCTTGTCGACGGAATGGAGCCCGAGCAGGCTATGCTTGAGGCTTACGAGTGGGTGAGACGAGTGTCTGGTGGTGCCAATCCTGTTTTCGTGGCTTACCCGCTTAGTTTCGACTGGACCTGGCTTTATTGGTACTTTGTGCGATTCTCGTGAAAAGGATCACCGTTCGGATATTCAAGGTGTTTTGATATCAAGACAGCAGTTTCCGTCAAAAGTGGCGTCCCAATATCACACTCAGGACGATCAAGATTACCGCGCGAATTACTGCCGACGCGCACACACATCACGCGCTCGATGATGCGATCGAGCAGGCAGAAATATTTGCTAATGTTTTTGAATGGGAGGTTTAAGATTGAAATACCTTGCAGGAACGCAGCAATCAGACAATTGCCAGAATAGAAGAACTTCAAAAAGAGCTCACAGAAGCCAATGCTCGATTGGGCACCAAAGCGTGTGTATACGCTACCGGTTCGTTCGGACGTCTTGAGGTTGGGAAAAATAGTGATCTTGATTTGTTTATTGTAAGCAAGATTGGCGAAAAAGATGGTGTTGTTACCAGTCAGTTGCGTCATCTTGACGCGATCTTGGTGAAGGCAGACCTGATCAGCGCTATTAGAAAACTTAATATCCCCGATTTTGACGCCGACGGAAAGTACCTAGGCCACTACTCGGTACGCCAGTTCACAAATTCTCTCGGCGCACCAGACGATGATGCAAATAATACATTGACTGGCAGATTACTACTATTTCTTGAGAGCAGACCTCTTCTTGGAGTGGATGCGTATAGCGACATTATTGATGACGTGATTGCTGCTTACTGGCGCGATTACGGTGACCATGCCGAGAGGTTCATGCCCGCTTTCCTGGCGAATGACATCCTCCGGCTGTGGCGAACATTCTGTGTAAATTATGAGGCGCGCACGGAAAGAGATCCACTGGATAAAAAAATTGAAGGAAAAATCAAAAACTATAAATTAAAGCACAGCCGGATGCTTACCTGTTACTCTGCTCTCCTCTACCTTCTTGGCGTGTTTACTTTGGAAAATACAGTTTCTCCTGAGCACGTGAAGAAAATGACACAACTTACTCCTACTGCGCGTCTTGAATGGTTATTAGAACAATCTGCCTTTACGCACATTCACGGCGACATAAATCAGTTGCTAGAAAAATATGCTGAATTTCTTGAAAAGACTGACATACCGAAAGATGAGCTCAATGCAGCCTTTGCGGAAAACAGCAGCGCATGGATGCGTGGATCTTACGATTTTGGTGATCTAATGTTCGAAGCGTTAGCCAAGCTAGGTGCAAATAATCAATTTTATCGACTTATTGTCGTCTGATACAGTTCCAAAGACCACGGTAAAGGTATTTACCGTGGTCTTTTTATCCTGCGCAACGTGACCAAATGGGAATACCAGGCATATATTACCGACCGACCTAACGCACACTGGTGACAGATTTGGCCATCAGGGTGGGCCTGGGATTGGAAAATCGGCTTCATTAAACTGCAGATAACGTCACCGGGTTGTTGATGCTCACTTTCAATGAACCGAAATGTCGGTCTCCGGCTCCTCCAGAAAAGACTCGATACCATCGCGCTCGACGGTGGCCAAAAACTCCTCGAAGGCCTCCTTGTCCGTGGCAAAGGGTTCTTCCCAGACCGTCAGCCCTTCATCCTGATCGATCACTTCCATTGTCCAGCCATCGCTGCTGCCTTCCTTGCGGAAGATGTCGACGAGCACTGTGATGTCGTCCTCGGTGAATTCGCCGGAAAAATCGGAATGCTCGAGCTTCTGCTTCTTCGTCATGGTCATCATGCCTGTTTCGTGTTGGTGACTGTGGCGGTGAGCCGGCCGCGGGAGCGTTCGCGCGTGGCGCTGCCCTCAAGCCGCTTGGCCGCTTCCTTGATTTCGAGCGGCGAGAACAGAGCGCGGTACTCCGGCCTCGTCATCGCTGCCTCCATCGAGAGTTCCGTTTTCTTTGCCTCGATCAGGCGTTCCAGACCGGTCGTGCCGGGCTTGAACACCAGCTCCCTGGCTGCCTCGACCCCGCCCTTCAGGATGACAAGGCGGCGAAACAAGACAGGCCGGAAGCCTATCCGCGCGCAATGATCATAAAGCGCCAGCATCTCACCGTGAAATTTCGCCTGAAGGGTCTTGGTCATCTCATTCTTTTCTCAACCGCACGACGGACATATGCACATGCCGGCCACCTGCACCAAGAGCCTGTCTACCGGACCGGTGCGACGGCCAAAAGACCTCCATCGAAGCCAAGCGCGCAAAAGCCGTCAGTCCTGAACCGCAATCTCCGCTTCGACTGCAGCCGCCAGAAACGCTTTTCGCGCGTCTTCGGCCGGGCGTTTTCCTTCAACGACCTCAGCGCAGATACCGAGCGCCCGGTCCAGGGCCGGTGCATCGTCCAGCGGCCAGTCCTCGATCATCGCCCAGGATGCCTCGGTGGTATTGGAGATCGTCACGTATTTGCCCGGCCCTTCCAGAGCGAGCGTCACGCTTTTCGTCCAGGGCTTTTCCATTGCTTCCACCTTGCTCAGAATTCAATCGTGGGTCGTACCATGAACGAGCCGACGGCACGAGAGGAAAGCGATGGACCGAAAGCCTTGATCGGCAGGGCCGACAAACGCTGGTTTGGCCGCCCTCTTCCGGTCTCAGCGCACCTGATCGAGCAGGCGCTTGCATTCCAGGAGATCGTAGAGTGCCTCCTGCAGCACGCGCGATCCTCCTTGCCGACGGATGTCTTGCCGATCGAGATTTCAGGTGTCTCGTCACTGCCGCCGACGAAGGAGAAGAACCGGCGGCTGGCCGGCGCCTTGGCGCGGCCGACGATCTGGTCCTCATCGGGATTGCCGAGCTTCGGCTGGACCTGCTCCTCGATATTGGCGGCTGCCAGAGCCTCGACGGTCGCCAGATCGCCGCTGGCAATCGCTGCGACGAACTTGTTGCCATTCATCTTCAGGAGTTTTTGTACGCCCTTGATCGTGTAGCCATGGTCATAGAGCAGGTGGCGAATGCCCTTGAGCAGATCGACGTCTTCCGGCCGATAGTAGCGCCGGCCGCCGCCGCGCTTCATCGGCTTGATCTGCAGGAAACGTGTTTCCCAGAATCTCAGGACATGCTGCGGCAGGTCGAGATCGTCGGCCACTTCACTGATGGTGCGAAATGCATCCGGGCTCTTTTCCATGTCTTCCCCCATTCCGCCTCGACCATGCGCGGCGTGCGCCACGCGACACTATCCGCGGGTCGATGTCGCCGTGACAGCGAATGATTACACGAATCATGCGCATTTCAACGGCTTATGGACGTGTTTTCAACCACTTTAATGATGGGAAGCGGATTTAGGAGGCCGGGGATTGCGGTTTCAACTTGGCCTTGCGCTGGAGATGCGCCTTGAGCACGCGCTGTTTCAGCACGTTGGAGGCCTTGAACGTCATGACACGGCGGGGAGAAATCGGCACTTCCTCGCCGGTTTTCGGGTTGCGGCCGATCCGCTCGTTCTTGTCGCGCACCTGGAAGGTCATGAAGGACGAGAGCTTGACGCTTTCGCCGCGCACGATGGCATTACAGATTTCGTCAATCACGGTCTCGACCAGTTCAGCCTGATTCCGTTCATGAAAGGCCGACCTTGCGAAAAACCGATTCGGCCAGGTCTGCTCGTGTCACCGTTTTTCCGCTCATCTTCCCCCACCGATTTTCTTGAAATATCGATTAGCCCGGAAAGAGTATTGCCCTTGTCCATTCCGGTCAAGCGTCTGCACCATATCACATTTTTTTACCAGCGCAGAAGGACCGAGCCCCAGGTGAAGCCGCCGCCCATCGCTTCGAGCAGGACAAGATCACCCTTTTTGATGCGTCCGTCGGACGCCGCGACATTGAGCGCCAGCGGAATGGAGGCCGCCGAGGTATTGCCGTGCAGATCGACGGTCACCACGACTTTTCAAGCGGGATGCCAAGCTTCCTGGCGGAACCATCGATGATCCGGCGGTTGGCCTGGTGCGGTACCAGCCAGTCAAGATCGTCGGCTGTCGTGCCGGTCGCGTCGAACGCGGCCTCGATCACATCGGTAATCATGCCCACCGCATGTTTGAAGACCTCGTGGCCCTCCATGCGCAAATGGCCGACGGTGCCAGTGGTTGAGGGACCGCCGTCGACATAGAGCTTTTCCCTGTGGGCGCCGTCGGAGCGCAGCTGTGCGGTCAGGACGCCGCGATCGGCGGTAGTGCCGCTGCCTTCCTGGGCTTCCAGGATCAGGGCGCCGGCGCCATCACCTGAACAGCACGCATGTCGTGCGGTCGTTCCAGTCGAGAATGCGGGAGAACGTCTCGGCGCCGATGACCAGCACGCGCTTGGCCAACCCGCCGCGAATATAGGCATCGGCGGTGGTCACAGCAAAAATGAAGCCGGAACAGACCGCCTGCAGGTCGAAGGCGGCACCATGGTGCATGCCAAGCCGGTTCTGGATATTGACGGCAGTGGCCGGAAAGGTGTTGTCGGGCGTCGAAGTCGCAACGATGATAACGTCGAGGTCGGCCGGTGTCAGGCCCGCATTGTCGAGGGCTGCACGGGCTGCGCCCTCGCCGAGCGACGCGGTGGTTTCCCCCTCGCCGGCGATGTAACGCTGGCGAATCCCGGTGCGCTGCACGATCCACTCGTCGGACGTGTCGACCTTGTCTTCCATTTCGCGATTGGTCATCACCCGTTTCGGAAGTGATGCCCCGAAACCGCGAACCACAGAACGGATCATACTTTTCAAACCTCGTCTGCCATGCCGGTCGCTGCGCTTTCAGAAGGGCGCGAGGCATGGTACTTTTTCAAATCGTTTTCGATCTTGGCCTTCAGCCCGTTGCGGACCATGTCATAGCCGACGTCGATTGCGGCTGCGAAACCTTCCGCGTCGGTTCCTCCATGGCTCTTGATCACGACACCATTAAGGCCGAGGAAGACGCCGCCGTTCACCTTTCGTGGATCCATCTTCTCAGCGCAACCGGTCAAAGGCGCCCTTTGCAAGAATATAGCCGATCTTGGCCAAAAGCGTGCGCGACATTGCACGCGCAGATATTCGGCGATCTGCCGTGCCGTACCTTCGGCCGCCTTGAGTGCAATATTGCCGGAAAACCCTTCCGTCACAACGACATCGACGGTCCCCCGGCCGATATCGTCACCCTCGACGAAACCGAAATAATCGATGCTGTCGATGCCGGCTTCGCGCAGCAACCTGCCCGCTTCCTTGACCTGTTCCTGGCCCTTGATCTCTTCAACGCCGACATTAAGCAGACCGAGCGTCGGGCGCTCGACCTCGAACAGCGCGCGCGCCATGGCGCCGCCCATCAGTGCGAAGTCCATCAGTTGCTGCGCATCGGCGCCGATCGTCGCGCCGACGTCGAGCACGATACTCTCACCCTTCAAGGTCGGCCAGATCGCCGCGATGGCGGGACGTTGAATCTCGGCCATCATTCGCAGACAGAACACCGACATTGCCATCAGCGCGCTGGTATTGCCGGCGGAGACGATCACATCGGCCTCCCCTTGTTAACGGCCTCGATCGCCTGCCACATGCTTGCCTTGCCACGGCCGCGCCGTAGCGCCTGGCTGGGCTTCTCGTCCATCGCGATCGCCAGTTCGGACGCATGGAACGTGCTGCTGGCTTTCAACTTGGGGTATTTTTCCAAGAGAGGGACGCATTGATCTGCAAGCCCATAGAGAGCGAACCGGATATCGGGATGCCGTTCAAGCGCCTTGGCGGCGCCCGGGATGACGACCTGCGGACCGAAGTCGCCGCCCATCACATCAAGAGAAATTCTGACCACGCGTGCCTTATCCTTTATTCCTGCCACACTGCATGTTTCGTCCCGGCGCAATCAGCATGGCGATGGAGACACACGTGTTTTCATGACGTTTGAGACGCTGCGGCCCCGTTTTTCGGGGCAAAACGGCCCAACGGGCTGGATTTCGGCCAAAATACCGTTTTTCGCTGACGTGACAACCGAATTGTGCCCTGCGGCTTTGCGGACTCAGTCCTTTTTCCAATCCTTGAGGACCGCGAAGGGATTTGGACGGACATCCTCTTTTTCGCTGCTTTCGATCCGCTCGCCGAAGCTAGCACCTTGCTTGCGTGGATAGGGATCGATGGCGAGTGCTGCATGTTCAGTAACGGCAAGGCCGACATCGATCGTGTCGCCCGTAAACATATCGGGAAGATCAGGCCCCTCCGGGTCGAGAATCATCTCGCCGCTGTCATTGGCAGCGATCCGCGCCAACCGCGAGCCTTCCGGCACGAAGATCGCTTCGACCGGTTCGTCGATCTGCGCTTCCACCGGCTCCAGCGTCACGACGCAGGCCTGGACGATCTTGGTCTGGACACGGCCCTTGACCTTGACGCCATCCCTCTTCCACCGGGCGATCTGCAGTTCGGCTGTAAGCGATTGCACCTCCAGCACATCCCAAAGATCGCGCAACGCCTTGCGTTCGGCCTCATTCGCCTCGAGACGAACCGTCACGGCATTGGCGGAAATATTGCCGACCTTGACCGGGTAGGAAAACGCAGGCTTTTCGTCGTGGTTCATCGTCTGGTCCTTTCGGGCGGCGTTGCCGCCCAAGATAGTGCTGCCGGCCATCGGTACGGCCCTGGCGTCGCGTCTTGCGAGACGGGCTCAGGCCGCCGTTTGCAGCAGGTCGATCCGGCCGGTTTCTACGACATCCTCGCCCTCAAGCGCAAGCTGCGCTTCCGCAGCCAGTAAATAGTCGGCAAGCCCATGCATCGAGACAGACTCATCGGTAGTTTGCGGGTGGAAATTGCGCTTCAATGCTGCAGCCAGTTCATCGCGATCCTGGCGTTCCAGTGCCGCGGCATAGCTCTCCAAGCGTCCGTAGAACATGGAGGCAAGCTTCTTCATGCGCTTGGGCACGCTGACATCGCCAACGCCGAGCTCGTGGATCGAATGATCGACGTCCTCGAAGAACGCGTCGATGATCTCCTGAGCAATCTCCTGGCCGGCGCGCTGTGCGCTGCGTGTCCGGCGGAAATAGAGGATCAGACAGGCGGAAAGCATCTCGGAAACGGCCCATCACCGTGTCCGGCACGTCAAGGTCGGTATAGAGATATGGACGGCGAGCGGCGACAGTCAAAAAAGCGTACTGGTCGCTACTGATGGCCGCATTGCTGTTTTTTTTGCCGAACAGTCCGAATATCATCATAAAGCCCAAGTTTGCCTGCTTCAAAATGCGCTAGCCCGCGCATCCTGTTGTTGCATGATCGCCGAAGCTGGTTTACCCGAAGCAGGCACGAAATGCAATGGCGCATCTGCCAGCGTTACCTTGAGGGAGATGTCGTTGACGAAACGGTATTTCAGGTCAGACATGAAATTTCTGAACAACGTCGCTTTTACATTGGCAATTTGCGTAACCACCCTTTCCGGCTGCAAGACAGCCGATATGCTGAACACCAGCGAAACCCTCAACCAGGGCTATGTCGTCGACCAGGAGACGCTGGCGCTGGCGCCTGTCGGCTCCAGCCGCGAGCAGGTGCTTCTGTCGCTCGGCACGCCATCGACAACGGCAACGTTCGACAACGAAGTGTTCTACTACATTTCCCAGAAGCGTCAGCGTCCCGTCGCCTTCATGAAACCGAAGCTGGTCGACCAGAGCGTGCTCGCTGTCTATTTCGACAAGGAAGGCGTCGTCTCGCAGCTGGCGCACTACACGCTGCAGGACGGCAAGGTCTTCGACATGATTTCCCGCACCACGCCGACCGGCGGCAAGGAAATGACCTTCCTCGGTCAGCTGCTCTCCGGCAACGGCATCGGCAAGAGCATGGCGAAGTCCGTGCTGGGCAACAACAACAACTGATCCATACGATCACGTTTATGAAAAACCCGCCGGCGATGCGCCGGCGGGTTTTTCTTTGCCTGTCGTTCTTTTACCCGCAACACCGAAGCGGTGCTGCGGGTCTGGTCTCAAGCATTATCCTGCAAGCACTGCCAGAAGCAGCAGTGCGACAATGTTGGTGATCTTGATCGCCGGGTTGACGGCAGGGCCTGCAGTATCTTTGTAGGGATCGCCGACAGTATCGCCGGTCACCGAGGCCTTGTGCGCATCCGAGCCCTTCATATGGCGTGTGCCGTCCTTGTCGACGAAGCCGTCTTCAAAGCTCTTCTTGGCATTGTCCCAGGCACCACCGCCCGAGGTCATCGAGATGGCGACGAAGATGCCGTTGACGATGACGCCGAGAAGCGAGGCGCCGAGCGCCGCAAAGGCCGAAGCCTTCGAGCCGGAAATGAGCAGCACGCCGAAATAGACGACGATCGGTGCCAAGACCGGCAGAAGCGACGGTACGATCATTTCGCGGATTGCCGCCTTGGTCAGCATGTCGACGGCACGGCCATAGTCCGGGCGGTCCGTACCCGCCATGATGCCCGGCTTTTCTGGAACTGGCGACGGACTTCCTCCACCACCGCGCCTGCCGCACGGCCGACGGCCGTCATGGCGATACCGCCAAACAGGTAGGGGATGAGACCGCCGAAGATCAGGCCGGCGACGACATAGGGGTTGGAGAGATCGAACGAGATCGCTCCGACGTCGGCGAAGTACGGGTACTTGTCGCCGTTGGCAACGAAGTATTTCAGGTCGTTCGAATAGGCCGCGAACAGTACCAGGGCGCCAAGACCCGCCTGAACCGATCGCGTAGCCCTTGGTGACAGCCTTGGTGGTGTTGCCGACCGCATCAAGCGCGTCGGTCGATTTGCGGACTTCCGGGGGAAGACCGGCCATTTCGGCAATGCCGCCGGCATTGTCGGTGACCGGGCCGAAGGCATCGAGGGCGACGATCATGCCGGCAATGCCGAGCATGGCGGTGACGGCGATACCAGTGCCGAACAGGCCTGCCAGCTGGTAGGTCGAGATGATACCGCCGACGATGACGATGGCGGGAAGTGCGGTGGATCCAGCGACACAGCAAGGCCCTGGATGACGTTGGTGCCGTGACCGCTGATGGAGGCCTGGGCGATGGAATTGACCGGGCGCTTGTTGGTGCCGGTATAATATTCGGTAATCACCACGATCAGCGCGGTGACGACCAGGCCGAGAATACCGCAGACGAACAGGTTGGTGCCGGTGATATCCATGCCGTCAACAACGCCGATCGAGCCCCAGCCGATGGTCAGCGACGTTGCCGCGCCAAGACCGATGATCGACAAGAGGCCAGTGACGATCAGCCCCTTATAGAGAGCGCCCATGATCGAGCCGTTGGAGCCGAGCTTGACGAAGAAGGCGCCAATGATCGAGGTGATGATGCAGGCGCCGCAGATGGCGAGCGGATAGGACATGACCAGCGCAAGGTTCGCACCGCCGGCAAAGAAGATCGCCGCAAGCACCATGGTGGCAACGATCGACACGGCATAGGTCTCGAACAGGTCGGCAGCCATGCCGGCGCAGTCGCCGACATTGTCGCCGACGTTATCGGCAATGGTTGCCGGGTTACGTGGATCGTCTTCGGGAATACCGGCTTCCACCTTGCCGACCAGATCGCCGCCGACATCGGCGCCCTTGGTGAAGATACCGCCGCCGAGACGGGCGAAGATCGAGATGAGCGAAGCGCCGAAGCCGAGCGATACAAGCGAGTCGATCACCTCACGCGAGCCTTCGGCCAGGCCAAGGCCGGCCGTCAGGATAAGGTAGTAGATCGTGACGCCGAGCAGTGCCAGACCCGCAACCAGCATGCCCGTGATGGCACCGGACTTGAAGGCGATATCCAGGCCTGCCGCAAGACTGACGGAGGACGCCTGAGCCGTGCGCACATTGGCGCGGACCGAAACGTGCATGCCGATGAAACCGGCAGCCCCCGACAGGACAGCGCCGATCAGGAAGCCGATGGCGGCTGTCGCCGAGAGAAGAACCCATGCAGCGACGAAAACGACGGCGCCGACCATGGCAATGGTCATGTATTGACGTGTGAGATAGGCCTGCGCCCCCTCGCGTATGAAGCCTGCAATCTCTTGCATGCGGGCATTGCCCTGATCGGCTGACAACACCGATTGCGTCGCCCAGATGGCATAGACCACCGAAAGCAACCCGCATGCGATAACGCCCAGTAGTATGGTCATTTCGCTCTTTCCTCCGTTTAAACCTGCAGGTTCACTCCGTTCCACAGGCCCCCAAAAAGCGCTGCGAACCGTGCCTCCTCTTCAAGCGACGGCAGCAGACGTGGCTGCAGAGTGCGTGGACGGATCAGTATCGTCAAGCCGCGAAAAACGGAAAAACCCACGTTTTTCGGTATGTTGGCGGTGGCTTACCGGGAGGAAAGTTCGCTTTTGAAGACAAATCTCAGGCGGGACGCCGTTTTTCGGCGATAAACAGCGAAAACAGCAGCAAGAGGCAAAACGCCGTGACCGGCCAGACCGCGGCACTGAGCATATCCCAGCCATAGGCCGTCAGGACTTTGCCGGAACCGAAGGATGCGAGTGCTACCGCGGTGAACAGGATGATGTCGTGAAAACCCTGCACCTTGTCGGCCTCCTGCGGCCGGTAGCTCCGACACGACGATTGCCGTCGAACCGATGAAACCGAAGTTCCAGCCGGCGCCAAGCAGGATGAGCGCACCCCAGAAATTCCACAGCGCGATGCCCGCATGGGCCACCAGCGCGCAGAGCATCAGGATCACCAGGCCCGCAGCCACGACCCGTTCTGCACCATAACGGCTGACCAGCATGCCGGTAAAGAAACTCGGCGCGAACATCGCCAGCACGTGCCACTGGATGCCGAGCGTCGCCATGTCCTGCGAAAAACCGCAGCCGACGACCATGGCGATGGGCGCGCCGGTCATCATGAAGGTCATCAGCGCGTAGGTGGAGATGCCGCAGACCATGCCGGTGAGGAAGCGCTGGTTGAGCACGATCTGGCTCAGCGGGCGAACAGGGCCGGCCGGGGCGGCACCGGCGACCGGGCGCAGATCCGGCAGCTGGAGGAACGCCAGGATGGCGATGGCCGCAAGGCAGGTGGGAACAAGCGCGATAAAGGCACCGGCAAAGAATACCGGCGCCAGCATATCCTTGGTCAGGATGACCAGTTGCGGTCCTAGCACGGCGGAAATCATGCCGCCGGCCAGAATCCAGGAGATGGCTTTCGGTTTGTAAAAAACCGGCGATGCATCAGCGGCGGCAAAGCGCAGCTTCTGGGTAAAGCCGCCGGAGACACCGGATATGCACAGGCCGAGTGCAAACAGCCAGAAATCGCTTTGGAACAAAGCATAGGCCGCCAGCACACCGCCGCCGGCACCGAGAAGCGCGCCGACCATGAAGGCGGCCTTGCGGCCAAGTAATCTGGACATGGCGGCAACGAAAACCGCGCCGAGCGCGACGCCGACATTGAAGCCCGTCAGCGCCGCCGTCGCCAGCGACTTGTCGTCGCCGAGCAGCTGATAACCGGCGACGCCGCCGACGGAAAAGACGATCGGGCCGATCGTTCCGAGAATGGCCTGAGCCGCGGTCAGCAGATAAACGTTACGGCGGGCACCGTGCAGTTCATGATCCATGCCCTGCACCTCACCCGCCTGCCCTGTCATCACATGACCTTACTTCTTGACGTCGGTTCTGATCGTGCGGGCGATGCGGTCGAGCACGGCATTGACGAGTTTCGGCTCGTCCTCTTCAAAGAAGGCCTTGGCGATCTCGACATATTCGGTGACGATCACGGCAACGGGAACGTCCTTGCGTTCGCGCAGCTCGAACGTGCCGGCGCGCAGGATGGCGCGCACGGTCGAATCGAGGCGCGACAGTGCCCAGTCATCCTGAAGAGCGGTACCGATCAGCGGGTCGAGCAAGCGCTGATCACGCACGACGCCAGCAACGATGGAGCGAAACCACGAGGCATCCGCCTTCAGATAGGTATCGCCGTCGATTTCCTGGCCGAGCCGATGAGCTTCGTATTCGGCGACAATCTCGAGCACACCGGTGCCGCCGACATCCATCTGATACAGCGCCTGAACGGCAGCCAGACGGGCAGCGCCGCGCTGGTTTGCCTGCTTGATCGGCTGGCCGGCCGGCGGGGTTGCTAGGAGTGTCGCTCACTGTTCGCCGCCCAGCTTGATCTTGAGATCGATCATGGTCAGCGCCGCACGGGCAGCAAAGCCACCCTTGTCGCCTTCGCTTTTCTTCGCACGGGCCCAAGCCTGCGCGTCGTTTTCAACAGTCAGGATACCGTTGCCGATGGCAAGGCTTTCGCTGACAGCGAGATCCATCAGGGCGCGAGAAGATTCGTTCGAGACGATATCGAAATGGTAGGTCTCGCCACGAATGACCATGCCGAGCGCGACGAAGCCGTCATACTCGGTGCCGCCATTGTCGATGCCGTCGAGCGCCATGGCGATCGCAGCTGGAATTTCGAGCGCGCCTGGAACGGTCACGACGTCATAGGTCGCCCCGGCATCCTTGAGCGCCGATGTGGCGCCATCGAGCAAAGCGTCAGCCATATCGTCATAGAAACGCGCTTCCACAATCAGAATATGTGGTTTTTCGGTATCGGACATTTGTCACCTGTCTGAAATTGGGGGCCGGACATCTCCAGCGCAGGCGGCGGTCAAATCACGCTGGAGCCCGGTTGGCAAGCAATTTTCGCTGCCTAAGCCGATTTGGCAAGGCCATGGCAGACCATTGCAGTCGAAAACACCGAAATTGCGGCCGTCTTTTCAATCCGATGGCTGTTCTGTACAAGTTTCGTCCAAGTGGAGAAAAACATGACAAAGATGCAGAAGCCCGTCATCAATCCGACCGAACTGGATCTGGAGCACTGGCAGAAAGGCACGTTCTTTGAATCCCGACGCGTCCTTCGGCGCTGATCTTGGCCTCAAGAACCTCGGCATAGGCTACGGCGAAGTGCCCCCGGAAAATCCGGCTGCCCGTTCCACAATCATCATATCGAGGAAGAACTGTTCGTCATTCTGAGCGGAGAAGGCGAATACCGCTTCGGCCCTGACCGCTATCCCGTCAAGCCCGGCGATGTGCTCAGGGGCGCCTGCAGGCGGACAGGAGACAGCCCATCATCTGATCAATACGGGCACGGTGCCGCTGACATACCTTTCCATTTCGGCCAATGCACAAGCCGAAATTGTCGAATATCCGGATCTGGGCAAGTTCCTCGCCAAGTCACGTGCGACAGCGGGCGGAAAACCCGTCTTCCGATTTATCGGACGCAAGGAAAGTGAAACCGATTATTGGGACGGAGAGCCGGGAATCTGATCGAATGGCGGAATCACATTTTCAAACGGACTGAATAGCCTCATGCATAGCGTCCCCACCATCGAAACAGAACGCCTGATCCTGCGCCCCTACCGCCACGACGATTTTGCCGCCTACAGTACCCTCTTTGCCGATAGTGAAGTGACGCGCTTCATCGGCGGAGTGCCGTTTTCGCGCGAACAGGCTTGGACGCGTTTCCTACGCCAGGTCGGCATGTGGCACTATTTCGGCTTCGGTTTCCTCGCCCTGCAGGACCGCGAGACCGGCCAGTTTATCGGCGAGGCCGGCTTTCACGATCTCCACCGCGTCATCACCCCTTCGCTCGAAGGCACGATGGAAACCGGCTGGGCCTTGTCGCCGCGCTCGCACGGCCGAGGTCTTGCAACCGAGGCCGTCGGTGCAGCGCTCAAATGGGGCGACCAGCAGTTTCCGTCGCTGAAGAAGACCTGCATCATCGACACATCCAACCTCGCCTCGCTCAGGGTCGCCTCTAAGCTGCAGTTCAAGGAGGCGCGGCGAACGACGTATCACGGCGCGCAGGTGATCTTGCTGGAACGGTGAACCGCCAGCCCTGAAATGCAACCCTGATCGACGAGTGGGCCGTTGTTCGAGTAATGAAACCGCGCCAGGACAACTGGAAATCGATGCCCGGCGGGCATTGTCGGTTTTTGACACCGAGATTACCAAAGCGTAATCCAACATGAACGAATAGTAATTATTTTCAAGGTATTACGCCATTGTTTCGGCCTAGTTTCAGCCCAACATCATAAGTCTCGGGAGATGCAGAATGCATCCGGCCGATGGATCAAAATAATCCGGCATCGTTCACCGCGGGCATCTTCTGCGCATGAATTCCTGTCGGCAGCTGCCAAGCGCGCATGACGGAAATATCCGTTAAAACCCGTCCGAGGAGGACGGTGCCGGCGGCGCGCACAACAAAGGAGCATCACCATGAACCGCATTGCACGCATGTCCATCATCGCCGCGTTCTCCGCGCTCAGCTTCGGCGGCCTATCCTATGCCGAAAGCACGGCGATGAACTGGCCGGCAGAGATCGAACACACCGTTCGCGACTTCAAGGGCGCCAAGTTCGACGTCATCAATGTCGATACGCTGAACAAGATGAGCGAAACCCATACCTGGATCGATCAGGCAACCCCTGAACAGGTCAGGGCCTTGCAATCCTCGATCGAGGCCAACAAGCCGTTTGCCGAAAAACTCAAGGCCCGGAATGTCGAACTGAACAATATTGTCGGCGCAGAACAGGCCGCCGATGGCAGCCTGACCATCTACATGCGCTGAAACACCGAGCCAGCACCGATAGTGTCGATCCGCTTCCGGTCATCCAGGAGCGGATCACACCAAGATAACGCTGGCTCCCTATTCGGCCTTCGGCGCCGGAAACTCAGCAAGCCGGGCCGCGTAGCGTGCCATCGTGTCGACTTCGAAATTGACGAAGTCGCCGGCCTGACGCTGGCCCCAGGTCGTCACTTCCAGCGAGTGGCGAATGAGGAGCACGTCGAAATCCGTGCCGTTGACGGCGTTGACCGTGAGCGATGTACCGTCGAGCGCAACAGATCCCTTCGGTGCCACGAACTTCGCCAGATGTTCTGGCGCGCGCAGGCGAAACCGTGTGGCCTCGCCTTCGGCGTCAACCGAGAGGATCTCCGCCTTGCCGTCGACATGGCCGGAGACGAGGTGACCACCGAGCTCGTCGCCGATCTTCAGCGATCGTTCGAGATTGATCTTCTGGGTCGCGCTCCACGACGCGATCGTCGTTAGCCTGAGCGCCTCTTCCCAGGCCTCGACTTCGAACCAGCGGCCGTTTGCGCCTTCTTCCGGCAGGGTCGTGACAGTGAGGCAGACGCCGGAACAGGCGATCGAGGCACCGATGTCGATGCCCTTGGGATCATAGGCGGTGGCAATGCGCAGCTTGATGCCTTCATCAAGCTGCGTAATCGTTTCTGACGGTGCCGATATCGGTGATAATGCCGGTGAACATCAGGAAGTTCTTTCATATTCATAGGTGTCGAGAAGGTCATCGCCGAAAGTGTCCGTCCGGGTGTGGACGAAACCCACTGGAATGAGGTTCCGGTCAAGTGGGGATGGTACCCCCTCCTCGCCAAGGGTCATCGGGCCGGTGAACAGAAGAATCCGGTCGACCAGCCCCTCATTGAGAAACAGCTGCGCTGTCCTTGCACCACCCTCAACCAGAAGCGAGGAGATCCCCCGCGTCGCCAAAGCGTTGAGCAGATCGGCGGGTGCCTGCGGATCACAGACCACAACCTCGACACCAGTTGCTTCCAACATCTGTTGGCGTTCGGAAAAGGCAACGGAACCATCACTCTGCCCCGTCACCACGAGCACCGGCACACCGCGCGGTCTGTGCGAGCTTCGAGCCGATCGGCAGATTGAGATCTCCATCGATGACGATCCGCAGCGGCGAGCGATGCTCCAGGTCGGAAAGGCGCACGGTCAGCTCGGGTCATCGGCAATCGCCGTACCTGATGCCGACGAGGATGGCGTCGGTCTCGGCCTGCAAACGATGCACGAACTCCCGCGCCGGGACGCCGGTGATGCGCACCTGCCCCTGCCCTTTGATGCCGATCATGCCATCGGCGGAAACGGCAAGTTTGAGAGTCACATACGGCCGGTTGTTGCGCTTGCGCATGAGGTACCCCTCCAGCTCGCGCTCACCCTCTTCTTCCAGCACGCCGGTGACGACCTCGATGCCAGCCTCGCGCAGCATTTCCATGCCGCTCCCTGAGACCCGCTCGTCCGGATCGGTCACGGCGATCACAACGCGAGCAATGCCGGCCGCAATCAGCGCATCGGCGCAGGGCGGCGTCTTTCCGTGGTGGGAACAGGGTTCAAGCGTGACATAGGCCGTGGCGCCGCGCGCAAGCGGACCGGCAACGGCCAGAGCGCCCGTCTCCGCATGCGGCCTGCCGCCTGCTGCCGTCACGGCGCTGCCGACGATTCTTGGGCCGTTGCCATCGTCGCGGACGATCACACAGCCGACAGAGGGGTTGGAATCGGTGGCGCCAAGGTGCAGATGCGCCAGGCGCAGCGCCTCCACCATGAACCGTTCGTCTTCAGTCCTGTCTGCCATGTCGATGTGTTCCGTGTTGCCGATCCTGCAAACGTCAAACGCCGCCTATCGGCGGCGTCAGCTTGAGCGGCGATCAGGCGCCGGGATCACGCGCGATCTTGGCGCTGATCTCGGCTATCACCTTCTCGAAATCGTCGGCATGGGAGAAATCGTGATAGACCGACGCGTAGCGCACAAAGGCAACGTCATCGAGACCCTTGAGGGCCTCGAGAACCTGCAAACCGATCTCTTCGGACGGAATTTCCGTTTCGCCGGAGCTTTCGAGACGCCGGACGATGCCCGACACCGCCCGTTCTGATCCGGTCACGATCGACCGGCCGTTTGCGCAGCACGATCTCGAACGACCGCAACAGCTTGTCGCGGTCGAACGGCGCCTTGCGGCCGGTCTTCTTCAGGATCATCAGTTCCCTGAGTTGCACCCGTTCAAAGGTCGTGAAGCGGCCGCCGCAATCCGGGCAGATGCGCCGGCGGCGGATGGCGGCGCCATCCTCCGCAGGACGGCTGTCCTTCACCTGGCTGTCTTCCGATCCACAATAGGGGCAGCGCATCAAGGCTCCTTGATAAGAAGTATGGGATCAGAGGTAAGGGTACATCGGGAAACGGTCGGTCAGCTTGACCACCTTTTCGCGAACACCAGCTTCGACAGCAGCATTGCCTTCATCGGAATTGGCGACCTTCAGGCCGTCGAGAACCTCGACGATCAGGTTGCCGATTTCGCGGAAGTCCGCTTCCTTGAAGCCGCGCGTCGTGCCGGCCGGCGTACCCAGACGAACGCCGGAGGTGACGAACGGCTTTTCCCGGGTCGAACGGGATACCGTTCTTGTTGCAAGTGATGTAGGCGCGGCCAAGGGCTGCTTCAGCCCGCTTGCCGGTGGCGTTCTTCTTGCGAAGGTCAACCAGCATCAGATGGTTGTCGGTACCGCCCGAGACGATATCGAGGCCGCCGGCGACCAGCGTTTCCGACAGCGCCTTGGCGTTCTTGACGATCTGGGCAGCGTAATCCTGGAATTCCGGCTGCAGCGCTGCCGAGCGCCACGGCCTTGGCCGCGATCACGTGCATCAGCGGGCCGCCCTGAAGACCGGGGAAAACGGCCGAGTTGAACTTCTTTGCCAGTACCTCGTCATTGGTGAGGATCATGCCGCCGCGTGGGCCGCGCAGCGACTTGTGCGTGGTCGTGGTTGCGACGTGGCAATGCGGGAACGGTGACGGATGCTGGTTGCCGGCAACGAGGCCTGCGATGTGAGCCATGTCGACCATGAGGTACGCACCGACTTCATCGGCGATCTCGTGGAAACGCTTCCAGTCCCAGATACGGGAATAGGCAGTGCCGCCGGCGATGATCAGCTTGGGCTTGTGCGTGCGGGCCGATCTGGCAACGGCATCCATGTCGAGCAGGTTGTCGCCTTCGCGCACACCGTAGGAGACGACGTTGAACCATTTGCCGGACATGTTGACCGGCGAACCATGCGTCAGGTGGCCGCCCGAATTCAGATCGAGACCCATGAAGGTGTCACCCGGCTGCAGGAGCGCCAGGAAGACGGCCTGGTTCATCTGCGAACCGGAGTTCGGCTGAACGTTGGCGAAATCGACGCCGAACAGCTTCTTGGCGCGTTCGATGGCGAGTTCCTCGGCGATATCGACGAACTGGCAGCCGCCATAATAGCGCTTGCCCGGATAACCTTCGGCGTACTTGTTGGTCATGATCGAGCCCTGGGCTTCGAGCACGGCGCGCGAGACGATGTTCTCGGAGGCGATCAGTTCGATCTCATGGCGCTGGCGGCCCAGCTCCTTCTCGATCGCACCGAAAATATCCGGATCGGTGTCGGCAAGCGAACGGCTGAAGAAAACATCGGGGTTGACGACGGAAGCGCTCATTCTCAAAGCTCCTTAAGAGGCGGTGGCACGGTGTTTACCGTCCTCGCATGGCAAGGGCACATACGGGCTGTGCGATTTGCGCCATTTCCCCCATTTGCCGCGCCGGGAATGCGACAACCGCCACCAAAGCAAAGGCCGCGCTCCTTCACAGGTGCGCGGCCTTGGCTCAAGGAATACAGATCGGCTTATTGCGGCAGATTGTCCCGTTCGACGGAACCTGCCGCCTGCTCGATGCCGGTGGTGGTCTGCAGCGCCAGTTCCTGCTCGCCGTCCATCTCGTAGATGTCGTCGTGGAACTGCACGATGCCGTCGGTTGCCGCCCAGGCGGTGATGTACTTGAAATAGACCGGAACTTCGACCGCCAGCTTGATCGGAGAGTTCTGGCCGGCGCGAATCGTCGATTCGATCTGCTGGCGCGACCAGCCGGGCGTGTCGCGCAGAAGCCAGCTCGTCAGATCGCGCACGTTCTGGACACGCACGCAGCCCGAACTCTCGAAGCGGGCAAGCTTGTTGAACAGGCCCTGCTGCGGCGTGTCGTGCATGTATTCGTTGTTCGGGTTGTGGAAGTTGATCTTCGTCGAGGCCATGGCGTTGGTCTTGCCGGGGTCCTGGCGGAAGGTCAGGTTCGGCGCCTTCTCGGCATTCCAGTCGATCGTTTCCGGCGCGACTTCATTGCCCTGTCCGTCGATGAGGCGGATCGAATTCTTCTTCAGATATTCAGGATCCTTGCGCATCAAAGGAACGATGTCCTTCTCGACGATCGAGCGTGGAGACGTCCAATAGGGATTGAGGATGACCTCGTAAATCTTCGAGTTGATGATGTGGGTCGGGCGGCTGATACGGCCGACAACGGCCGTGTGGCGTGTTGCGACGCGTCCATTTTCCACCGCTTCGATATAGGCTGCCGGAATGTTGACCAAAACATAGCGATTGCCGAGATCACCCGACATCGACTGCAGACGCACAATATTGGTGTTCAGCTGACCGAGGCGGACATCGGCTGCGATGTTCATCGCCTTGATCGAATATTCGCCAAGCACGCCGTCGGCAGGCAGGCCATGGCGGGCCTGGAAGCGCTTGACCGCACCATCGACATAACTGTCGAAGGAATTGGAGATACCGGCGGATTGAGGCAGGTCTCCGGCGATGATGAGGCGCTGGCGCAAAGCTTGCACGGAAGGATCTGAGACACCCATTTCCAGGCGAACCGACGAATTGACCTGCAGGCCAGCCGCCGGCCGAAACGATCTGCTGGTACTGGCCAACGGCGTTCTGGGTATTGGCAAGTGTATTCATACCGAAGATCGGCGTGTTGGACACGACGGCGGTCGAGCTGCGCGAAGCCTTGGCATCGAACTGGTCGTCCCAGGCACCGCGGCGCGGCGCATTGATGATCTCGTCAAGCGCGTCCTGCGCCAGAGCGCCGCCAGCCCATGTTGCAGCGCCAAAAGCGGCTGCCGATGCAAGGAAGCTGCGGCGTGAGACTGCATCAATTCCGGTTTTTTTCGTCATAGTTCCTACCATCCAATGCTGCGACGCAAAACGCAGCGGTACCATGAATACGGTTAACAAACGTAAACTATACTTGCAGCTCCGTGCCCGCAGTTCACATTAATGAGATCACGAACGCAACTTGCGGCCAGTCGCACATTGGCAACAGAAGCAACGCAGAACCCGCATTCTCGTGCCTCGTCGCTGTCATAGTAATATGGCCAATTCGTGTCACCTGTCGTCCGCCTAGACCACAGAGATCGACAAGCTCCGATTGGCGCAGGGTTTCGGCAACACCGCAGGCGCCTATAACTCGCGATCAAGAGAATCTTCCCCGCAACAGCGACAGACCGGCACGCAACCGGCTACACCAAAATACAATTTTTACGTTTAAATAAATTTTCAATGCATACTTTACGTTGAAAAGCGGATGTGAGTTAATAAGCCCTAAATCACCATGCCTTTGCTTTCCGGGGAATATGCAAAATGGTTCTGGCTTTTCGACTCTACGGCAATTTTCATTGGCCGCCGCACCTGAATATCGATGAGCCTTCGACCGACACGCGATGGCGTTGTCGAAATCCACTACCTCGAAAAGGGACCGGCCGCGACCTTCCGGCCCGTGCTGCGATGGACGCCGCGCGAACAGTTTTCGCCGTCGAGCCCCCTTCCGGACGTCCAACACAACCTCTTCGATTTCACCGTCAAAGAAGCCCTTGATCTGTTCAAAGGCGACAAGGACCATGCCATCTGGATCGACGCCGGAAAATACACCGGCAATACCGACTGGCTGGCATTCCGTGGCGCATTTCTGATCGAACAGCACAGGGCGCCCGATGCCCACCAGGATGCCCTGCTCGATCTCCGGTGGCCGCTAGTGCGATCCTGCGCCTATGCACCGGGCCACAAGGTTTTCTCCGGGCTGGATGTCGGCCGGCGTGGCGGGTCGCGTTATTGCCTGAACCTGCATTTACCCCTGCCAGCCCGGCGCTCGACGCTGCTATCCGGCGACGAGGTCGATCCGAGAGCGTTTCCTTTCTGCGCGGTCTACGAACCCGGCAAAGGTTCGTTCGACAAGATCCTTCAGTTTACCACCCTCGTCGGCGGCTGGATCGAGGGTGATTCCGTCGATACCTCGGCTGCCCCTGTTTCGCAAACCTCCTTCGTCTTCAGCGACGTCCAATATCCGAGCGATGCGACCCTCGGATCGTTCGGATTTTCGGCCCGCGGAAGACCCACCCAAGGCGGCTTCGCTGTCTACGATGGCACGCAAAAATCAAAGAAGATCGATGCCAGGAAATTCTGGCCCGAAACCGCGCGCCCGTTCACGCGGGACATTCTTGGCCGCTTCGGTTTCTCGATCCATTCCGATTCAGCCAAATGGCCGCGCCTGAAGGCCGGTGACACAACCGCTGATCTCAGCCTTCGCTTTGCCAAGAACGGATCGGATGCGACGAAGCCGGCCTTCATCTATCGCATCGCCGTTTCGGCCAGCGATGGCGATCCAAACTCCGGTGACGATATCAAGAAAAGCGGTGATGCCCTTAGCTTGTGGCTCTCGAAAGAAACCGGTGGATGGATCAAGACCGCCGAAGCGCTGTATGCCGATTGCAAGCTGACATGGGACATACCCGATCACGACCCGGGCCACGGGCAAGACATTTGGAACTCCGACGCCCAGCGCTGGTCGCCGAAGGTAGACCTCAGCTTTCACTGGAAGAACGACGTCCCGACCGGCGAAAACCTCGGCGGCAGCCCGGCGAAAGGCGCGGATCTCGACTTCGGCCTGCTGCGCCATGCGGCGCATACTTTCAGGGAAACACGCGAGGCACTCAAGCCGGTCGAGGCGGGTCAACCGCGCTCCGTGCTTCCGGACCTTCAGGCAGACGGGAAGCAGACAGTCAGGTTCGCACTCAACAGCCCCTCCCTGGACGCCCACTTCATCAAGGACGGGTCGGGAATGCAGGCCGATACAGGGCTGATTATGTGGGGACGCCCACCTGGCAAGGGGGCAACGGACACACCCTTCATCCGGCCCCGCCTGCGGCTCTCGCTTGCCCGGTTGGGCGATCTCATTCCGGGCTCGGACGACACGACGGGACTTGCCGACAACAAGCTCAGGCTGATTGCCAGCAACCTAACGTTCTTCAAAGACCAGAAACCCGCGCCAAAGATCAATCTGATCCTGTCCGGCGATGATGGCTGGGTGGCGGCCGAAAGTAATGAAATCGCCGACGGTGAACCCTTCTTTGCGTCCTATGTCGTGGAAACCCTGTCGGCCGGCACTGCCTGGTCAGGGCGTCTTTCCTCGCTGCAATTCGATCTGAGCCCCGTCGAAGGACCACTACCGACCCGGCCTGATGAATTGACGCTGACCTATCTGCGCGCCGGCGGCCCGGGTACACGTCAAGCTATGGGCGACGGCGCTCCTCCCGTCAGTCTGACATCGGGCCGATTAGCCGCCTCGATCCACCTGGTTCTGCCAGTCACCGATGTGACACCGGTCAACGTCGATGTTTCATGACTGGACCGCTCTGGGCGCGTAGCGCCGCTTCTCATCCCGCACAATGCCACCACCGGCACAGAGGGCAGCGCGTCCGGCTACCGGTACTGGCTGAGCATCCGCGAAACCGTCGCGCCGACGCAGGACCGGTGGATCGAAGCAGACATCTATGAAAGCGCGCCAGAAACGGGCGAACAAAGCTATGTCGTGCTGTCGCAGGAGCCCTTCTCGCTCTTCCGCTACACCCACCGGCCGCTCAGCGACCGCGGCGATGTCGGCTCGGCATCGGTGGCCTATTATTCCGGCGATGACCGGATCTGGCAGTATCGCAAGGTCGCCGATCACTATCACTACATCCTGCCACCGCAGGCGGTCGGCGAGAGCGCTGACAAACCGCGCCGCCTGGAAATCCACGACCTAAAGGAACCCAATGCAACGGACCCATCCGACGCCTGGCGTCCGTATGTCGAAGGAGCAGAGGCCAGCCTGAAACGCCGGGCGGTGGAGTTTCGCCTGACACCATCGACCGAATTCTGGGTTCGCCCGAGCGATGTCGAGCGCGGCTATTTCATGCCGGAATCCACCAGCCACGACATCTTTCGCCAGCGCGGCGAGTATGGCCTGGGTGCGGCGCTGGCCTTCCTGCGCGGCGAGTTCCTCTATGGGCTTTCGGTCGGGATCGATGTGTCGAAGGAAAACGCGACGTCCCGCCAGGCACGGGTCGCCGAGATCGAGGCTCTGACCGGCCGGATGACAGGTCCGGCCCGGGATGCGGATGCCGACCAAGACATCAAAGCGCGGTGGAACGCGCTTGCGCGTGCCGTCGCCCGCCGGCCGGAGCGGCTGGAAATCTGGGCGCGCGATCCGGATCTGACCATCGACTTCACTCCGGCCCGGTTTGCCGGCGGCGTCACCTATGCCCTGCGCGGCACAGCGCTGCATCGGCCGCCTTTGGCGAAACTCGAAAAGCCGGACGATCATGGGCTTTGGCCGAAGGTTGGCCCATCGAGACCGATGATAGCAGTTTCGGACGAGACGAGCAGGAACGACCGCAGCAAGCCGCGCAGTCATCCGCAGGGCTTGAGCGGCGGAACCCTATGGCCGGTCGAGTCCATCAATCTTTTCAATCGCCTGCTGGAAAGGCCGGAATCAAGCGGCGGCACGATCGAAGCCATCGCACTCTCGCCCATCGGCGGCGATGCGGCCCAGACGGCAGCCTTCCTCGGCGGCATCGTCACCATCATCAGCGAAACGCGCAACGGCCATGTCGAGCGCCAGAAGGTCGAAGTGCTTGGCCGCATCGGTGCCTTCTGGCACCGCGCCAAACATGTCGTCGTCTACGAGCGCACCGTCAACGTCTCCGCACAGTTTGCCCCCGGTTCGAAGAGGACCAGCAGCGCAGCCGCTCGCGCCGGCCGATCCTGCGCAAGGTCCGGGAATATATCGAACTGCTTGAGTCCGAGCGCAGCTATCCGGATTTCGTGGAAGCAGCGCCACGCTGCGCCGGCTTCCTGGAACGGCTGCGCTTCAATTCCAAAATCATCAATGTCGACAGTGCCTGGAGCAGCGAGGTCGGTGACTTCGGCTGGAAGATCCCGCTGTGGAACATGCTGAGTGCCCGCGAGCGCCCGCAGGTCTATCCGATGCCGGACATCGCCTTTGTCAGCACGGCCGAAGGCGACGGCGACAATCCCGTGGTTTGTCAGGAATGCCTCGATACCGACAACCTGTTCTTCTTCTCCAATTTCAAGGGAAATACCAGTAACACCAATGCCTGGCTGCCATATCTCGATATCGACTATGCCAACATGCCCCTTGCCAAGGAGATCGCCGCCTGCGCCGACCGGAAGCCGGACGTTTCCCCCAACGCCGGCCATCGCCGCCGCGCGGTAAGCCGCATCCTGCCTGGCGTGCGCCGCTTCACCTGGCGGCTGGCGCCCGCCGCCCAGAAGACCACGATCAATGCCGGCCGGGCTGGAAAGCCGGTCTATGTCGGCCTCGACAGTGTCAGCTTCATGCGTGCCGCCCATACAGCCGACGAGCAAAAGACATTGCGGCCGGACCTGGTCGCGATCATGGGAAACGCTGGCATTCTCCGCGGCAAGCCCGAAGATGTGGACAAGCTGAAAAGATCGAGGCACTCGCCTACTGGCAGACCGATGGAACAGGAGCCACCCTTCCAGCCGCCGCCGAATACTCCAAGGCGATCGGCCACCTGGTCGACCGGCTGAGGGAGAAGGACAAGGCAGGTGTCGAGGCTGCGCTGAAAGCTCTCGACGACAAATGGACATCGGCCGCTCTCGTTGCACAACTCAAGCAGGCTATCCCCGATGCTGCCGGTGATGGCGCAGCAGTGTTTGCCAAGCTCACACTGGTCGGCAAACCCCTGGATGATGGGCAAAAGCATTGCGCCAGACTGAAATCCGATGCAGTCGGGATGATCAAGCGCAAAGAAATGCTGCTCGCCACCGCCATTTCCGACTGGGTGTCGGATATCGAACGCCATCTGCCGGCGCTTGTCATCGACGATAAACCCATAACGACCAAGACGCAGCTGATCGAGGGGCTCACTGGTCTTATCGTAGAACACCTGCGCCCGATTTTCGCCGAAGCCTCTCAGGATGTCGGCAATGCAGGACAAAGCGCGGAAAAGGCCAAATCCATTCTTGCCGGCGTGGACATGGAGATCGAAGCGATCCATGCTCGTGCCCGGCAGCGGCTTGAGCAGTTTTCGGCCGGTTATGACCGTGAAAAGCCCTGGTCGGCGGAACGATACCGGGTGTTCTGCTCCGGCTTGCAAACCTCGATCAGCAACGTCGCCGACGATATCACATCGGCCGCAGACGAAGCCCGCCAGCGTTTTGCCGCCGAGCTGTCCGGCGCATGTCAGGCGATCGGCGGTCACCTGGCAAAATCGCTGACTGGCTTTGAGCTGACCACCCTTGCAGGCGCAGGAACAGTCAAGGACAGCATGTCTCTGCTGCTGGAACAGCTGACCGCAGCGGTCGACGCTTTGTCGCCTGTCTCAGGAACAGGCCAACTCGATACCGCCATTGCCGCCATCACCACACTCAGCGGACAGATCAATGCCGAGCCGGGCATCAGTGCAAAGCTGCGAAACGATGCCATTGAGGCGCTCGACACGCTGCGGACGGCCGCCAATCAGGCGAAATCACTGGCTGCGGAAACGCGCATACTTCTAACAAAGGCAGGCGCACTGACAGACGAGACATTCAGCGACCTTGGCGCGATAATCGCCGGTCTGACCGCCAAGGCGGCGTCTCTCGTCGATATGCTTTCGGACAAGACCGACGGGATCGCTCTCCTTGCCAAAGCCTTTGGCGATGAAGGTTTCGACGCGATCGCGGCGGCGTTTTCCACGCTGTGGCCCGATATAGCCGAGACCGTCGATCTCGTGTCGCAATGGCTCGACGGCAAACTGTTGAAAATCACTGAACCGGTTGATTTTCTGGTCGCCTCAACCGTCGAACGTCTGGACTTGGCGGTTGAAGTCCTGGTTGAGAAACTAAAAAACACCCTTGCCGGAGTGGCTTCTGTTATCGCCGATGTCGAGAACGGGTTCAAAGCAGCCCAGGAGGCCTTGTCCCCGGAAAAGCTTCTCGAAACGGTCGTCGGCGAAAAGGCGATCAAGCCAGCGCTGCAGCTCCTGCTTGCCCCAATCGACGAAGATCTTTGCGAAAATACCCGACGCCGTGGCGGCGATCCACGACCGGCTGACCGAGTTGAGCGCCACGGCAGTGACGATCATCCGGACGATCAGCGCCGACACGCTGGGCGCTCTCGAGGAGGTCACAGCCGCCTGCAAGGCGGTGTTTGAAGGCGTCGATGAAGCCAGAAATTATCTTTTCAACATTGCAAACCGCTTCGGTCAGTATGTCGACGACGAGCTAAAGGCCGTGCAGGCCCAATACGCCCCCATCATACAGCGCATTACCCAGTCGCTGGACGAGCTGGAGACGGAGGCGCAATCGCTCGTCGCAGCCGTCAACGCCTTCGATTGTTCGCTGCGCAGCCTGCACAACAATCTGTCCCGCTCTGTGGAGACGGCGCGGATGTATGGCGACCGCGTGTTTGACGCCGCCAGCCGCCTGATTGATGGCAACGCTATGGCATTGCCGTCCAATCTGCTCAAACTCTATTCCGCGGTCAGTTCGGCGCCTGAGATCGCCGCGCTGAAAGCCGATATCGACCGCATCCGCTCCGGTTTCGACGAGCTCAACGATATCATGGACACGACCGAGGCCAGCGCCCTGTTCAACCGGTTCGGCGATGAGTTGAAGGCGCTTGGCCTCGACATGCCGTTCGACAAGATCACCGACCGCCTGCAACTCAAGGACCTCAAGCTCGGCAACTTTGCCGGCCTGAACCTCGACCATCTGTTCAAGGGTCAGCCCATGCCGGCCAGCCTTTGCGAGGGTGTCCGGGTCAGTCATGATTTCGACAAGGCCCAGGCCCGCGCCTGGGTTCAGATAGATATCGACGCCCGGATTCGTGGGCGCCGGACGCTGTTCTCTCTCGGCGTCTTCCAGGTTGATTTCGTCGATATGCACCTGACCGGTCAGGTCAGGCTTGAAACGTCGAAGGATGAGGACAGGGTCACCCAGACAGGCTTCAGCCGTATCGAGACCACAATCGATCTCATCGCAGGCGGCCAGTCGATGGTGAAATTCGAGCAATTCGGCCTGAATTTCACACGGGAAAAGGGTCTCAACGTCGAATTCGACCCGAAGAATATCCGGCTCAACCCCGCCTTCAAGTTCATCCAGGATTTTCTGTCGACACTGTTTCCGGACAAGGCAGGCGGCCTGAAGATCGTCAAGCAGGACAATATCCCTGTTGGCGTCGAGCACGATTTCGTCATCCCGCCGATAACGCTCAATTTTGGCACCAGCGGCGTCTCCAACATTTGCATCGAGAACCACTTCAAGCTGCTCGCCTTTCCGGACTTCATGCTCGCCAACCGGTTCAATCTGTCGACCATCGAGCGGCCGTTCATCTTCTCCATCTTCGTCATCGGCGGCACCGGTTATATCCAGATCGACGCGGAATACCGGCCGTTCGACAGCCAGTTGATGGTCAGCGTCGAGGCGGGGGCCGGCGGCTCCGCGGCGCTTGCCTTCGCGGTCGGCCCATTCGTCGGCCAGGTGTTCATCACGCTCTCTGGCGTCATGACCTATCGCAAGATGATCGGAAAATCCGGCGGCGGGCTGTCGCTGGCGGTGGTGGTGGTGATTGCCGGTCAGGTCGAAGTCTGCGGCATGGTGTCGGTCGGCATCACGCTAATGCTGCGCCTGAGCTATCGCGACAACGGTCAGGTTGATGGCCAGGGCAGTCTGGCGGTGAGCATCCGCATCTCCCGCTTCTTCACGATCAGCGCGCACGCCAATGTCAATTACACGCTGCGCGGCGGCAAGTCGGAGACTTCGGTCAGCAGCGGCGTCAGCGGCGAGATCACCGACGCCAAACTCAAGGACAAGATCGGCAAGGCTGAACAGGCCGTCAAACAACTTCAGAAGGCGAGCAACTAGTCATGGCGCTGAAGACCTCCATCATCCATTGCCTCCTCGACGCCGAGCCGGACGCGTTTCATCCGGCCGACCCGTCCTTGAAAACCCTCGCCGTCAATCTCGGCTTCGAATGCCTTACTGATATCCCCCGTAGCGCCACCATCGGCACGGATGAAGCCGCCCAACAGAAACAGGATGAACTCGACGCGGATGAAACCGCTGCGAGGGACCTGTTCAGCCAATTCGCCAAAGCCGCTCAACAGGTTCAATTCCACCTCTATCAGGCAAACGTGGATGTGCCGGCGACCTGTTCGCTCAACTACTTGGGCAAGATCACCCGACAAATATCCGATATCAAAGCGCCGAATTCCGCTGAGGACATTACAACATGGCTCGACAAGGCGGCACCGCCGGAAACCCGCCATTACTGGACGTCGCCCGATGCCGGCATTGCCGCAGGCATGCCCGTCGACTTAGACCGACCGGTTGAAGCGACAACCGCGCCGGCCACCTACCGGCTGCGTGCCGCGCATGCCTGGAACGCACCGGTGGCGCACAGGCTCTGGCTCACCCATATCCTGCGGCTTGAGGGGATAGCCGACGGTGGGTCCTATGTCGTTCTACCCTTTTTCGCCGGAACCGTTCCGCCTCCCACTCTGGCCGGGACGCTGCAGGGCGCGCAATGGGATTTCCCCTATGACGCAGGCGGCGGCCTTGGCAAAACAGCCTGCCGCACCCAGGTGCTCGAGGCTCCGGCTGCCTTTACGGCCGTGCCACAGGACATCAACGGTTTTCTGACCACAGATGGCTACCTCAAAGTCGATCCGGAGGCTGAAAGCCTCTGGCGCCTCACCCAATGGTTCGAGGCACGTGCCGCCACTCTGATGGCCCCGACAATGGCACTCGCCGGCCCGGGTGCTGGTGCGGGATCTGATGAAGATGCGGACTACGAGACCCTGTTTCAATGGCACTACGGCGACAAGGGGAAGCCTCCTCTTCTCAACGTCCCTGCCCCAGCCGCCGCTTGGCTAACCGCAGCCAGCCTGGGTGCGGCGCTCGACACCGTCATTGTCGGCCTGATGAAACCTGTATCCGGCAACAACACGATGGGCGACGTTCTCGCCCCTTTTCTCCTGAACCTGTTCGCACGCTATCAGGACAATCTCGCCGGAACCTTCGCACTACCAGAAGACAGCTTTGATCTTGCCAAACTGACCGGGCTCCTGCGCAACACCCTGTCGCTCCACAACCCGCTGATGCGCACGACGGCCGACATGGCGGATGCGGGCGTGCGCCGCGCGTTCTGCGACAGCCTGAAGCGCGTCCACGGCCTTCAGCCCACCGGGCCTGAGACATCGCTTGAAATCCAGCTCCTGAACCTGCTGCTGGCCTCATTCGTCAGCGGAACGGCCTTGTCCTTCGACGAAAAGCTCCGCCAAAGCGTCAATGGCAATGGCCAGGCGATCCTGCGCCTAGCGCTGGCGGATGCCGAACACCGATTACAGGACGAAGCCGGCGCGGAGACGGCCATCATCCGGTTGTTCGAGACGACCGAAAAAACCGAAGACGGAGGCAAAACCACGATCGGGTTGCCCGCTCTCTTCGCCGGCGCTTACGCAGAAGCCGTCGGCCGCTCTGGTGACACGGCACTGCTGAATGCCGTTGCGGCTGCCTTCGCGGAGGCCTGGCGCTTCTATCGCATCCTGCTCGACGGCCCCTTCAACGGCGCCGAGGCCGTCCGGCGCGATGCGGCAAGCGAATTCACAAAGGCTCTGTTCGGGTTTGTCGAACAGTACAAAAAGGCGGGAATTCCCACAGTTCAGCAATTGATCGCCGTTACCAGCGGCGCAGACTATTTTGCCCAGCGATTGCTCAGACCGCCAGCAGATCCCAAAGTCCCGGAACCGTTCACCAGCTGTTTCCACGGCATCGCGGATAGCCTTGTCAGGGTGCCGTTTCCCGGCACTTGGCCCGATCGCATAACGCCGGTGACGCCAGCCCAGCTTCTGCCCTTTTTCCGAGCAAGCTACCGGGCATCGCTGGCGCCGATAGCGCAGCTGTCTACCGTTTCCAGCCGCTTCATCCCTGATCACGCACCGGCCCCGCTGCCGATCCAGATCGCTGCCAATATCGACGGCGGAACGATCGATGCGTTCTGCAATCATTTCAATGGCATTGCGGTCGCGATCCGGCGGATCGACACAGAAACGAGAACCGATCCCTGGGCGCATGCGAGCCTTGCCGAACTGACCTGGCCCGTTCCACCAAAGGCGATTTCCGGTCACGAAGAACCCGAACCAACGGTCCCCGCGGCTGTTCATCCGATGCTTCCCACGACAAGCGACGGGCGCGGTCCGATGTTCATCCAGTAACGAGGGTCTGCCGTTCGCCGCGACCACATTCCGCAACACGGCGGCGGAAGCGATCGTCTCAACACCCGAGGCATTTGCGTCATTTTACAATCATGGCGCCCACGATGCCGAAACGTGCGGCTTTGCGTACGTCCTGCGCCTCGCCTATGGCCGGGACTTTGAAAGTTTCAGCTTCACCACGACCAATGCAGGCTCCATACCGTTGGCACTGCAGGCCGACCTGCCCTGGATGCCGAAGGCGAGGTTCGAGCCCCCGGCCAAGGACGGCAAGCCGGACCCGCTGCTAATCACCACAACGTCCTATCAGCGCCGCACCGCGATCGGCCAGATGGCCGTCAACGAAAGGCCCGCCGCCAACAAGCCGCGCCGCATCGCCGTGCCGATCGACGGCGTGGTTCCGCTGGCCGAGGATTATCCGCGCACGGTCATCGCCGTCTTCACCGGCAATCCCGGCGTCCACGACTTTTTTCGCAACCACGATGGCGGCGGCACCCTCGTCATCCCGCAATTGATCGACCGACCGATAGACTACCGGATCAGCGGCACCGTCGTCGGCGGCAAGCCGGCAAGGCTCGTTGCCCGGCTTTTTGATGCCGCACCGGCAGGGCCGGATGACGACAGTATTGCCAAGGCCACGCTGACCTTCCCGGACGATTTCGATTTCAGCGCCCTCGACACAATCACCTTCTGGCTGGAATCGCTGAAAGCCGGCACACCGATGCATCAGCGGCAGATCTCCATCGACTGCGGTGAGGCCACCGCAAAAGCAGTCTTGAACACGGCAAGAAATATCGCCGCAGGCTGGATACGGCTGTCGGTGGAATCCGACGATGCAGCCTCTTTCAGCTTTGCCCTAACCGAGGATATCAAACCACATGAGGTTGGCGCGCCCTTGCTGCTGCTTGCTCCCAATGCGGCGCCGTGGAAGGACCCGTTGCGTAGCGGCGTCACCATGCTGGTGGATACGCCGCGCGTCGGTTATCTCGATTTCGAGCGATGGTTCGCCAATGCCAACCTGCGCGACGCGGTGTTGGACGAGAAATCCGCCGAGAACCTGCGGCGGGCGCTCTTGACTGCCTATATCCTGCGCGATGCCGACGAAGGCCTGTCCCGCGCGCTCGACCGCCTGCCCGACCCAGCCTTCGAAGCCGTGCGCCTGGAACTGGCGGTGTCTGATCAACTGGAGGACGGCTCTCATGCCGCGCAGGCGCTTATCCTGCCATTCGGCTTCAAGCAGAAGATGACCAAAATCATCGAGGACCTGAATGCCCATGGCGAGGGTCAATGGAGCCCGGAGGCTCTGCATGCCAAACTGTTCAAGCCGATTGAGTGCGCATTCCAGTTCTCGATTGATATCGCATCCGGCGCCTTAGGGCTGTCGCAGGCAAAGAGGCTGCTGGCCAGCATTCCGGCTGGCACTGTTGCGCGGCTGTCGCTGGATGCGCTGGTACCCGCCCGGCATTTCGCACCATCAGGCAAACACCCCGCCGTTTTCCATCCGGGCTTGAAGCAGCACGCATCGCGCCGGATCGCGCCCGATGGTTCTAAAGAAGTATTTTTCGCCTATCCTTCCGCAGCCATCCGGATCGAAACAATGCTGGATGGCATGCCCGCCATCGATGCCGGCAAGGACAGGGAACGGGACAAGCCAGCGATCCAGCTTGCCGCCGACATGGTGGCCGTCCGGCCAATCGAGCGATCGCGGCGCGCCACGATCTACAGACACGCGCCGAATTGCCTGGCGTCGATCGAAAGAGCCGCACCCGCCAATGGCGGCTGCTCAGCGAAATCGATGTGACGACCCAGCGCTGGCGCCCAAGCGGCCGGCCGATCTACAACCACATTGCGCCCCTGCATTTCCGCGACGACGATGCGCTTTCGCACAAAGCGCATCTGGCGACGGCCCAAGCAGCCATGCCGCTCAAGGAAATGCCGGTCAAGGAAAGCGGCAAGGAGACCGACTACCCCCTCTCCCGCTTCGAGCAGGAAGCCTTTTCGACCGCCCCAATATCGATTCCCAGACAGTGACGCAGCGTCTCTTGCCGCTGCCGGCCATAACAGTGCTAGAGCAGCATTTCTGGGAGGCGCCGTCGGCGAGCTATTTCCGCCACCGCTTCACGCTTCGGTCCCGCTATTCCGGCGCCCTGAAGGACATCGCCAGCCGCGAAGTCAAGGCGTGGGTGACAGATAGAGCCGTCCGGAAATCGCCCGCTGAGGCGTGGACGCTGCGCGTCGCCATGCTGGCAGACCTTTCCCGTATGCTTCTGACCCGGCCGCAGCAGCGCGCCCTCGTGCCCCTGACCAGCACACCGCACGACGACGGCCATCTGTCGGGCACACCACCAGTGCTCGCCATTCTACAGGAACCGCCCTTTTCGCGCGGCGGGCTTGCCGACCGGATTGCCGCCGAGATCAAGACCGGCTTCGGCTACGGTTTCGCCAAAGACGATACGCCCGTCGAGATCCTCGATTCACGCAAGGAAATCGGCCCCGATCCACGCCTGAGCTACCATGCGACCGATGAAAAAACCGCCCTCGGGCTGGCGCTGAATGCAGAAGGCCCGATGGGACTGACCTTCGACGCAGTCAATGCGCCGGCTCCGGCCTTTGCCAATTCGATGTTCTCGCTCTCGCCGCTCAGCCTCAGCGGCGTCAACCAGAATCTCGAGGAGCATTTCCTCGGCATCTCGATGCGGCGCTATATCGATCCGAACTGGACGATCGAGAGCAGTGCCGGCGATCCGTCTCGACTGGATGCCGAGCGCTGCTGGTGGATCGACCTAGACATCGCGTCTGCTCCCGCCAACCCGCTCAGCTATGTCGCCGATACCATCGAAAAGTCCTTGATCATGCTGGAGGCCGATGGCGACGCGCTTGTCATCAAAACCAGCAAAGCGGCTGTCGATGGCGGCATCGCCGGGGCCGTCGAACACAATGTCACCATCGCCCGCTGGAACCGGGCGTTTGCCGATCGCCTGGCCATTCTGCACCAGCCGGTCGCCCCCGGCCGCTATTCGGCATCGGTCTTCGTTCTGCCTGCCGAAAACCGGGGCAATGTCGCGCTAGGCCGCAGCAACGCGCCGCTTCTCATCTGCAATTTCAGTGGGGACCACCCAAGCCGGCTGCAGCGCCCAGCGCCGCCGCCATCATCCTAAAGGCCGATGGAGCACAGGCACGGACAACCATGGCCAGCGCACCGACCTTTCTTGCCTGGACGCGCACCGCCCTGCAACTTCGACACGGTCCACACGCCAGATGTGGCCGGCGCTTCCCCGGCACAAGTACCGATACGCGACCTTCTCGCAAAGCTCGATCCGAAAACATCGATGCTGAGCTTCGACCGTAGCGGCATCGGGGAGCGGACCTGGCTCTGCGCCTCGACCTTTGCAAAACCCTTCCCGCTGCATGTGCAGCGGCACCTCGCTGTGCTGACCACCAGCTACCTGAAAGAGCCCGGCCGTCCGGTCGAGCAGTACAGCCGCTCGGCGCTGCTTGTCGGCAAATCGTCGGCGGCACTGACCGGCGCAGGCGAAGAGGAGGACTGCGTCCGTATCATCGAATTCGAAACGCCGGCGGCGATCCTGTGCGGATCGAACGCGAGCGTTCCCAGAAACCTATCGGAGAGCCTATTTCGATCTCATTTCCACCGGTTTTAAACCCAGCGGTAGCTGGCTTCAGCGCGGCTATTTTTCCGCTTTGCCGGCCCTCCGGCGCATCTGCAGAAATTCAACCGGCTGACGGTCCGCCTGCGTTTCTCGGAAAACAGCACCGATCCGCATGAAATCGCCATCGACCTGAAAAAATCCGCCGACGGGTCTTTCGTAACCGCCGTCGAACTGTTCATCGAAAGGGCAGCGGCGTCGAAACAACTGGCTTACCGGTCGGCCCTGTTGTTTTCCAATGGCGAAACGGTCCCGGTAAAATCCCTCACCGCGAAAATCCCCGATATGCTCGGTCTGCTTGCCACCGGCAATGACAATCCTGGCTTCTTTCTCGATATCGAGGCGAATGGCAGCGCAGGTGCCGGTGAATTCTGGGCGGATGTGTCGCTGCTGCATTCGACCGGCCCGGCCTTCACATCAAATCTCGATTTCAACTGGCTGTTTTCCCTGGCGGGCGGCAGCGAGCCGGCGCTCGATGTCTCCCCGGCCGGGCTCACCCAGATGGTCGAAGCCCAAGCCCGCATCATCTCGGTCTCACCGCCGATCCCGATTTCACCCGCAGAAACCCACTGATCCGACCCATCGCAACAGGGAGAACACCATGGCGTTTAAAATTCTTGTCAGAAATGAAGGTGCGACGGCGATTTATACGGTCGTTCAGCAGATCGATCCTGGCACCACCGAACCCGTATTCGAGGACATGCTGAAAAAGGGCGACGAAGTCTGGGTGCAAGCCTATTACACCGAAGAGGATGAGGACAGCAAAGGCACCTTCATCTGGCGTCGCAGCGGGGCCTCCAACTATGCCAAGGAAATATGGGCGGATGGCACGCTGATCGTCGAATAGACGCCAAACGCGCGAACGGGTGCGTCTTTGCGCACCCGTCGGCAATCATCACAGTCTCTGAGCGATGGTTTTGCGCTTAGAGCTTGTAGAGCATCGTGTCGTTCCAGAAGCGGTCGAGGCGCTGCAGGAGCTTGTTCATCTGGCCGAACTCGTCGGTGCCGATGCCGCCGACCTTCTGGATCGAGCCGATATGGCGTTCATAGAGCTTGGCGACCGTTTCGGCGATCTCCTGGCCCTCGTCCGTCAGGCTGATGCGGACCGAGCGGCGATCGACGCGCGAGCGCTGGTGATTGATGAAGCCGAGATCAACCAGCTTTTTAACATTGTAGGATACGTTGGAGCCGAGATAGTAACCGCGCGAGCGCAGTTCGCCGGCCGTCAGTTCCGAATTGCCGATATTGAAGAGGAGAAGTGCCTGGACGGCGTTGACGTCGGAGCGGCCCGAGCGGTCGAATTCGTCCTTGACGACGTCGAGCAGACGACGGTGGAGACGCTCAACCAGGTGGAGGGATTCCATGTAGAGCGAACGGATCGCATCTTCGTGGGGATCTTTGACGGCAACGACCTGCGGTTTCATTTTGGTGTTCATGATGACTGCCTCACTGTTTTGTTTGGCGGTGTATGTTTCTCTTCCCGCCTTGAGGTAGACACTATCGAATACGTATAAAATTCTACTTAAACACCAGCCTTAACAGCGCCTTACTATCCACAGCCCTTGTGTCAGGGTAAATCAATTCTTGCAGCCTTGGCTTGGCGGGCCCGCTGATAGAAGATCGCAGCCCGGAAAAGCACGAAGGTGACGGCCACTGCGGCGTGCAGAATGATGATCAAAGGCTTGGCTCCGAAAATCTGCGGATAGACCGCAAACATCACGATTTCTGCCCCCGCGGCCACTACCCAGATCACTGGTCCCCAGGAGACCAGCAGCCACAATCCGAGCGCCGCCACGGGATAGACGACGGCAAGTGCGGTCGCCGCCACCCGCCACGGCAGCGGTAGGAGATCGAACCGCCCGCCGCCGCCGAACGAGAAGCCGATCAGCATCGCCCAATAGTTCAGGCCGAACCAGAAACACGACACGGCCACCAGCCGCAGGAACAATCCGAACAGCGTTTCGGTCAGCGACAGTTTGGGGATTTTTACAGAATCAAGGGCCATGGCGGGCAAGATACTTGTCTCAGGGATGCATTGCCAGCCGGCGATTGCCTGGCACGTGCTTCACGGCCGTGAACGACCGCGGGTGACCCATCTCACCCCGCCAGCGACGGCCACACCCAGAAGCGGCCACATCGCCCAGAATGTTCCCTGCCACGACAGAAGGTTGATCGCGACAAACCCTGAGCCCGGCAACGGCAAGCATTCCCAAGCGCCTGTCGATGCGGGTTTGCGTACCAACCCAACTTGTCGCCCACAGTATGGCGAGACCCAGAAGCGGCCAGGCGACCCAGAAAACACCGCGCCAGGACAGGAGATTGATACCGACCAAGGCGACGGCAATGACCACGAGAATGCCAAATGTTTTGCGCGATCTTGCGTTCAGTCGTGATCCAGGTTGCGCAGGGCCGGCCTGATCAGGCGGGATTGCAGTCGCTGCAGCCTGCGGTGCGTCGCTGCTGTCATCGCCGATACGCACGGCATAAATCGGTACGGCATCCGCGACGTTCTTGACCACCAATGGCCCAAGGAAATCGAAACCGACTGCTACCTTGTTGCGAACCTGATCATAGACTGTATTCGAGATCAGGATGCCGCCGGCGACGGCCGAAGCCTGTAGCCGGGCGGCAATATTGACGCCGTCGCCATAGATATCCTCCCCATCGACAATCACATCGCCGAGATTGATACCGATGCGAAACAGCATGCGTCCGTCGGCCGGGCGCGCTGCATTCATGCCGGCAAGCTCGTTCTGCACGTCGACTGCCGCGCGCACGGCCTCCACGACGCTTGCGAAATCGGCGATCAGGCCGTCGCCCCATGTGTTGATTACCCGCCCGTTATGGGCGCTGATCAGGCGCGACATGGCATCCCGGTAGCGCTTGAGCATGGCCAGCGTACCTTCCTCGTCCGCGCCCATCAGACGGGTATAATCCTGCACGTCAGCGCAAAAGATCGTCGTCAGCTTGCGTCGCGTCTCAGTCATGATTCCCCCTGTATCCCGATCGCAATGCTCGTCCGGTCGCATCCCAAAGAGACAACACCCCCGGCGAGAGCACTCACCTCTCCTCGGCCGCCCTATCCGCGCTGCAGGCTGCGCCAGAGCCTTGACCAACAGACATATCGTGCGCCAGCAGGCGGGAAAAAGAGTGGGGGAATAACAAAGTTAATTGTGAGCAAGCGCTGATTGAGAAATCATTCAGAATGCCCGGTCGCTTGGCAGTCTGCCCGGGCACGCCGGAACTTGAACATTTGGCCTCTCCTCTCAGGGAGAGGTCCTTTCCAGATCTGCAGCGGCAGGTTTCCGCGCCAGTCGATTTGTTTCCATTTCCGCTTACCAGCACCGCTCTCCGGCGACCTCGCGACCGCATCCGGCGTCCTTTTAAACGGCATAAAAAGGGCTCCGCAAACAGGGAGCCCCTTTTCGAACATCGGCATTACTTCGTGTAGACGATCTTGCCGCCGTTGGCCGCCGTCTGGATCCTGATTACATTTTCGAGCTGCACGTTCTTCGCTACAAGCGTCGCCAGCAGAGCCGGATCGTTCTGAATTTCGGCCTGGGCCTTGGTGATCGATTCCGGTGACGGGTTGCGATAGGTGGCGGGGATCGCCGATGTGTCCGTATTGGCATTGCCCTCTTCGCCGACATTGACGATCGTGATCATGTCGTCCGCCATCATCGGCGTCGTCGAGTTCGTGGTCTGCGCATAGGCATAGCCACTGAGCGCGGTCGCAGAAAGGGCAGCCGCAAGGGCAAGTTTGACAATAGTTTTCATTGTCTTTCTCCTCTGGTTCGGAGGCCTTTCACCGCTCATCGGTGATTTGCATCAGGCGCTCCGCAAGACGAGGTCAAAACCGGATACCGACGAAATGGTTCCTTGGTGATCACGGTTTCGTGATGACCATCACGGCTGAGGCGGCCCCGGCATCCGCTCGCTGAACGGGTGTGAAACGTCCCGACGGTCTATCATCTGCCCGTTGAAGACACCGAGGCGCGGGTGACAGACGATCCCACTTTCGTGAGCTCCGATCCGATCTCATAAACTGGAACAGTCATTCCAGTAACAGGCAATTGGAATCACCAAAGCGACAAAAAAATAAAAAGCACAAGCATCCCCAGTGTGACTGCAACTACGAAGGCGATAAGAAAAACAAAGAGTCTTTCAAAGCCTTTCCGCACATCATCCGGGGTAGGAGACGGCTGTTTATCTTTCATGCTTTCCTCAAAACTCACCTCTAGCCTATTATTTTCTGACTGATGGCTACAAGAATGTCACTCCAATTTAGAGTTTGCCCCCGCTGATAGCTTTGGGGAACCTGATTGCCGCCTGATCGCTGATTATGGGACGTCCGTCCGGATGCCCAGTCCTCAACTCTCTAGCGTTCACAGAAATCTTGATGTTCAAACTTTCCACCAAACTGACCTTCCGCTGGCCAAGCAAGGCGACCGAACTGACCCTGAAAACCCGGCTAGGTAATCGAGCACGAATTTATCGACATCTTCAAGATCATCACACTGAGAAGGCCAAGCTCCCTTAAGGGAGATCGCGACGCAAGCGCGAGTCGGGTGATCACCGCGAGCACTCGAGCATGCTGCAGAGCAGCCCACTCTGGAGCTCCGCTCACAGGAAGAGTAACTGGACCAAGGGAGGGTGAAAACGCCGCATCTCAACCATTTTCCTTTGATCATCGCCCATGATAAACCACGACGAGATAAGACGAAGCTGACGAAAGACGATTGCCATGACCGACAAGACCAATCCCGTTGACCTCATCACCGGCCATCGCCGCATGCGCCTGTAACCGCAAGGCCGACTGGACGCGCCGGATGGTGCAGGAAAACCGGCTTACGGTCGACGATCTGATCTGGCCGATCTTCGTTGTTCCGGGCTCCGGCATCGTCGAACCGATCGACGCCATGCCCGGCGTCAACCGGATGAGCATCGACAAGGCAGTGGAGGCCGCCAGGCAAGCAGCCGATCTCGGCATCCCTGCCCTTGCGACCTTCCCGAATGTCGATATCTCCCTGCGCGACGATACCGGCTCCAACAGCTTGGCAGCCAACAACCTGATCAACGAGACGACGCGGGCCATCAAGAAGGCCGTGCCGAATATCGGCGTTATTACCGATGTGGCGCTCGACCCGTTCACCAGCCATGGCCATGACGGCATCCTGCGCGACGGCGAGATCGTCAACGACGAGACGGTAGCGCAGATTGCCAGAGCCGCCGTGATGCAGGCCGATGCAGGTGCTGACATCATCGCGCCCTCGGACATGATGGACGGCCGCATTGGCGCTATCCGCCACGCGCTGGACGCAGCCGGCCACCAGAATGTCGGCATCATGGCCTATGCCACCAAGTTCGCCTCGGCCTTCTACGGCCCCTACCGTGAAGCGATCGGCACCAGCGGCCTGCTCAAGGGCGACAAGAAGACTTACTATATCGACCCTGCAAACGGCACAGAGGCGATGCGCGACGCTGCCCTCGACGTCGAGGAAGGTGCCGACATGCTGATGGTCAAGCCCGGCCTGCCCTATCTCGATATCTGCTGGCGGATGAAGGAAAGCTTTGGCCTGCCGGTCTTTGCCTATCAGGTCTCCGGCGAATATTCACAGATCAAGGCCGCCGCCGCCAATGGCTGGATCGACGGCGAACGCGTCATGCTCGAAACACTGCTTGCCTTCAAGCGCGCCGGCTGCGACGGGATCCTCAGCTATTTCAGCCGTGGACGTGGCACGGATCTTGGCCAAACGGTGACGCCTGGCTCGGCCGAACAGATCACAAACGTCGAGCGCTCTCAGGCAGGCGCGCGAAAAACTCTGACCCGGTTGCGGCCGGCGTCCTTGGCCCTGTAGAGGGCGGCATCGGCGTGGACGAGAATGTCGCTCCACGTCTGATGGGCGCCACCCGCCACGCCAAAGCTTGCCGTCACGGTCAGCATTCCGCCATCGGGAGCCTTGAGCGGACAGTTTTCGATCACCTTCCTGAGCTTTCGTGCCGCACAGGCGGCCTCAGTCAGCGAACCGCTTTCCAACAGAAGCGCGAACTCTTCGCCACCGAAGCGGGCCAGGTGCCTCGATGGTCCGGTGGAATGTCGCATCAGATCGGCGATGGCGCGCAAGACGGTATCGCCGAAAGGATGACCGTAGCGGTCGTTGATCGATTTGAAATGATCGATATCCAGCAGGATCAGGTATCGCGCCCTGTCCACCTCCACGGTCGCCGCGTGGTCTTCCAGCGCACGCCGGTTGAAAAGGCCCGTCAGGCCGTCGGTTGCAGCAAGGATTTCGAGCTGTCGCGTCAGCAGCGCACGTTCGCCGAGCCGCTGCGCCAGAATGCCGATGGCGCCATAGAGTCGCCTGATTTCCTGAACCTCGCCCGGCGCGGAAACCAGATCGGCGGGACACTCGTCGGCAAGAGCGATAACGGCCTGCGCGCCCTTCAACAAAGGCCGCAGGATATAGATCTGGACAGCCGCGACGAGGCCGAGCACGAGCATCAGAAGCACGGCCGTGGTCAGTCCGTTGCGGTAGAGCGCAAACATCGCTTCCCGTTCGCCGGTCTCGAACCGGCCAACGATTTCGGTCAGATAGATATTTCTCATGTCACCGAGCGGCTGCATCAGCGCGACGTAACGCTGTGTGAAGTTCACACCATCAAGGGAGAAGTGACCCGTCCTGCTGCCCATCGCCATCTGCTCGTCGATCAGCGCCAGGCCCTGTCGCATGAAGGTTTCTTCCGCCTCCTGACGCTTCAGCCGGATCGGAGTCGATCCCGGCAATGCAGAGCCGCTGAGCCCCAACAGATCCCAGACTTCGAGCAGCCTGCCGCGCGCGGCACTGCTTGCCGCGATATCCTGCGGCGTCACAGCGGTCCCCGCCGCCATCGGCGCAATCAAATAGGAGCCCAACCGCCCGGCATATTCGCGCAGATCGCTGAGCGCGATGCCCTGGACAACGATGGCGGCGAGATCCGGATCCTGTTTGAGGATTTCTCCGCTCTGCCATTCGATGATCGCCCCGGTAGGAATCCCTGGCAACAAACATGGCGCCAATTGCCGCATGAATCTCCTCGTAGCGACGGCCGTGGCGCTGCTGTTGTCCGATCGCCGCGATCAGGGCGCGCGCTGCAGCAAGCCGGGCACGGACGTCATCGATCATCGTATCCGGTATGTCGCGTCGCACAAGCTCATCCAGCGCCGCTTCGGTATCCTCGACGAAATCGCGCCATTTCCGGCGTGCCTCAGCCCGGTCCGGCTCCAATGCGGTCATCAGGCTGTTGGCAGGGCCCCTCTCCGCCGAGATGAGGTTTGCGGCATCGAAGATCGCCGTGAACTGGCGCATATTTTCCGCGCCCGCCCGGGCCTTGCGGAAAGCTTCGACTGAAGCCGATATCGTCGATGTCGCAAGCAGCAAAGTGCAGACAACGGCCAGCAGCGCCATAAACCAGAGACGGCCCCGGAGCCCGCCGAACCGGCCGGTATTGGTATCTGTATGGAAGCTGAGGGGCATTAGGAGGAACCGGTGAGTGCGGATGCATCGCTGCTATTCAACAAACCGGCTGGGAACCAGTGTCTTTTAGGAAGACGAGCCTCCCAGATTTGCAGTGCTGTCTAAGCGCTAGCATATCCACATGAACGCAGGCTGAAGCGCCGGCGCAGATTGGCCAGACAGATGGGTTGCCGCCGGAAAAAACAGAGCCTATGTCGTCGCAGCATCTTCCACGACAGATTTGCCATCTATGACGGATTTGAATTCTTGCCGCCACTTCCCATATCTGAGAGACAACCGGAGACACAGACATGAGCGTGCAGGACGAAAATCTCAGAATTCCGAGCAATGACTGGCGGGCCTATCAGGGCGTGCTCAGCCGGCGCGTCATGGCGTTCATGATTGATTACGCGATCGTCGCCCTCTTGTGGATACCCGCTGCGGTCGTCGTGTTCTTCCTCGGCATCCTGACGCTCGGCCTTGGCTTTTCCTTTATCCCGTGCTCTTTGCCGGTCTCGCCGTGCTGTATTTCGGCGTGACCGTCGGCGGCCTGAAGCAGGCGTCGCCAGGCATGAGCATGATGGGGCTGGCGATTGCCCGCACTGACGGCCGGCCGATGGATTTTTTGACGGCCATCGTCCATCTGGTGATCTTCTGGATCGCCAACGCGCTGCTGACGCCGCTTGTCCTGCTGGTCGGCCTGTTCACCGATCGTGGCCGTCTGCTGCATGACCTGCTCATCGGTACGGTGACGGTGCGCCACGACGTCTATTGATTCCGCTCAGGTTGCGACGGGACGACTGTATCATCCCGTCGCTGTCATGCAGTCGATTACATAAATCACAGGTTTACTGCATCGCAACGCGACAGTTCAAAAAGTCATGATTGACCTTTTGTAATCTTGCGCCATGCTAATGTTTTACAAGCGGCCACGAAGAGCGATCCCCGCACCATATGAACACGCAAACTGCACCGTCTCCACAGTTCTACCTGACCGCGCCGGCAACCTGCCCATATCTGCCGCAGGAGATGGAGCGGAAGGTTTTTACCCACATGGTGGGCGAGCGGGCGCCTGAACTCAACGATCTCCTGACCCAGGGCGGCTTCCGCCGGTCGCAGAACATCGCCTACCGGCCGGCCTGCGAGAGTTGCCGGGCCTGTGTGTCCGTGCGCATCGTCGCCGGCGAGTTCTCCCCCACCCGCTCGATGCGGCGTATCCTGGCGCTGAACAGCGACGTGGTCTCGACGGAATACCCGGCAGAACCCTCCAGCGAGCAATACAGCCTGTTTCTGCCGCTATCTCGACCATCGCCACCAGAAAGGCGGCATGTCCGACATGTCGGTGCTGGATTATGCGATGATGGTCGAGGATACCCACGTCAACACCAAAATCATCGAATACCGCCTCAAGGTCGAAGGCGACAGCATCGGCAAGGCGAAGGGACCGCTGATCTCGGCAGCACTGACCGACAAGATGGGTGACGGCCTGTCGATGGTCTATTCCTATTTCGATCCTGATCTGGCCGACCGTTCGCTCGGCACGTTCATGATCCTCGATCACATCCGCAAGGTGCAGGAACGTGGCTTGCCGCATGTCTATCTTGGCTACTGGGTCAAGGGATCGCGCAAGATGGACTATAAAACAAAGTTTCTGCCGCAGGAGCACCTTATGGCCCAGGGCTGGGAGCGCTATACAGGCTAAAGCGCAGCCACCCGACAGGACGAAATCTTGAGTGAAGCCATCGATGCCGCCCACCACCGCCGCGGACTTCTCATCACCGGCCTTGGCGGCCTTGCCCTTTCCTTCGACATTCCGCTGATCCGCTCCTCCGATGGCGAGGTTTGGTCGCTGCTGGCCGTGCGCAGCCTGTGTACCTTCACCGTCGCACTGATCGCCTGGGTGGTGCTGAACAGGTTTCTCGGTCGCAAGATCGCGCTGGTGCCCGGCAAGGCGGGACTGCTGGCGGGCCTGTTCTACGGTCTCGGCTCCTTTACCTTCCTGTTGTCTGTTTTCAACACTGCGACCGCCAACGTCGTCTTCATCGTTGCCTTCACCTCGATGTTCGCAGCTATGCTCTCCTGGATCTTTCTCAAGGAGCGCCCATCCAACGCCACCCTGGTGACGATGGCGGTGATGGTCTTCGGAGTCGGGCTGATCGTTCAGGACGGGTTGAAAAGTGGCAATTTCTTCGGTGATGCGATGGCGGTCAGCTCGGCCCTCCTGCTTGCCTCCGCCATCACCGTCAGCCGCGCCAGTGGCAAGGACATGGGGCTGGTGCCGCTGGCAACCGCGATCTTCCCCGCCATCATCGGTTACCTGCTGTCGCCGGCCGAGGGCCTTACCATCGCCCATCCCGGCTGGATCATGTTCGACGGCCTGATCATGATCCCGCTTGCTTTCTTCTGCCTCGCCACCGGCCCGCGCTATCTGTCGGCGCCTGAAGTCGGCATGTTCTACCTGCTCGAAACCATCCTCGCGCCGATCTGGATCTGGATCGTCTTTATGGAAGTCCCGACGTCGCAGACCTTGGTCGGCGGCGCGGTGCTGATTTTGGCGCTGGTCGGGCATTCGGTGTGGCAGATGCGGAGAAAGTCAGCCGTGGACGCATCGAACGAGTTTCCGTTTACGGGGTGAAGGTTCTTACCAATTGCTGCGGAGAAAAACCGATGTTATAACATGATTATAACGTCGGAGCTTTGTTATGAACATCACTATCCGCAAGATCGGCAACTCGGAAGGCGTCATCATTCCGAAGGAAATGCTTGAACGGTTTGGTCTGAAGGCAGGTGATCAAATGGAGCTCACCGCGAAGGATGGTGGCTTTCAGATGCAACCGCTTGATGAAGCGTTTCAACGCCAACTCGAACACGCCAATCGCTTCATGGACAAATACAAGGTCGCATTGAAAAAGCTGGCCGAATGAGTGATTTCGTTTTTCTGGAACGACCTCTCATTGAGGCATTGCAAGCCATCCAGATCGAGCGCTTTGGCGGCGCTTTCGGTTTAAGAGACGAAGGCGCACTTGAGTCGGCTCTGGCCCGGCCGGTCAACAAGGCCCATTACGGTTGCGACGATGTTATCGAACTCGCCGCAGCGTATCTGTTCGGTCTTGCGATGAACCATGCGTTTATTGATGGAAACAAACGTATCGCCATTGTTGCGGCGGCTGTTTTCCTGATGGAAAACGGTTACGAAATCGAAACGAGCGACAGCCTTCTCTTCAGCTTCGTCCTCTCGGTCGCTGCTGGTGAGATCGAAGAAGACGGAGCCATCCACTTCCTGCGAGACGTCACCGTTCCATCTCAGAATAGATAAACGGGCGGGTTAATACCAACCACCCGCACATCCATCACCCCGTAAACTTGCCGCTCCTCGGGAAGCCCTTCGGCACTGCCCTGCCCGCGGTTGCGCGGTCGCCCATCCATTCCAGCAATTCGTCCTTGCTCTTGGTGAAGCTGCGGCCGGCGCTGTCGGCCCAGGTGAGGCCGTCGGCGATGGCGAAGCAGCGCATGTCCGAAACGCCGCCGTCCTTGTAGCGTTGCAGGCGAACACCCTTGCCGCGGCCCATTTCCGGGATCTGCACCAGCGGGAAGACCAGCATCTTGCGGTTCTCGCCGACGATGGCGACATGATCACCCTTGACCGGGATGACCAGCTTGGCCTCATCCGGCATGGCAACGTTCATGATCTGCTTGCCCTTGCGGGTATTGGCGGCCATATCGCCCTCCAGCACCACGAAACCATTGCCGGCAGCCGACGAGATCAGCAGTTTTCGGGCGGGATCGTGGACGAAGGCGGTCAGCACGTCCTGGTCGTTTTCCATGTCGACGATGATGCGCAGCGGTTCGCCATGGCCACGTCCGCCCGGCAGCTTGTCGCCGCCCAGCGTATAGGCCTTGCCGCCGGTGGTGACGACGAGAATGCGGTCGGTGGTCGAGGCCGGGAACGACAGTTTCAGCCCGTCGCCCTCCTTGAACTGCAGTGTCGAGACGTCGGAAATGTGGCCCTTCAGCGCTGGATCCAGCCCTTCTCCGAGATGACGACGGTGATCGGTTCCTTCTCGATCATCGCCTGCTGGATTGCTTCCAGATCGGCTTCCGGCGCATTGGAGAACATCGTGCGGCGGCGGCCGATCTCGGTGGCCTTGGCGAATTTTTTCTTCACCTCGCCGATTTCCCAGGCAACGGTCTGCCACTGCTTTTCGTCGGAGGCCAATAGAGTCTCGATCTCCGCCTTCTCCTTCGACAAGCGTCGAATTCGGTGCGGATCTCGAATTCTTCCAGCTTGCGCAACGAGCGCAGGCGCATGTTGAGGATCGATTCGGCCTGCAGGTCGGTGAGCGTGAAACGCTCCATCAAGGCGGGCTTGGGCTCATCCTCCTCGCGGATGATTCGGATCACCTCGTCGAGGTTGAGATAGGCGATCAGGTAGCCGCCGAGAATTTCAAGGCGACGGTCGATGGCGGCCAGCCGGAAGCGCGAGCGGCGCTGTAGCACTTCGCGGCGATGGTCCAGCCATTCCAGCAGGACCTCGTTCAGCGCCATCAACTTGGGAACGCGGCCCATGGAGAGCACGTTCATGTTGAGTGGGATGCGGTTTTCCAGTTCCGACAGCTTGAACAGCGATTCCATCAGGATCGTCGGATCGACCGAGCGGCTCTTCGGCACCAGGACGAGACGGACATCCTCGGCCGATTCGTCGCGCACGTCTTCGAGCAACGGCAGCTTGCGGGCGATCAGCAGTTCGGCGATCTTTTCGATCAGCCGCGACTTCTGCACCTGGAAGGGGATTTCGGTGACGATGATCTGGTAGCCGCCGCGGCCGGTATCTTCGACTTCCCACTTGGCACGGACGCGAAAACCGCCGCGGCCGGTCTTGTAGGCCTCGATGATGCTTTCTCGGCTGTCGATAATGATGCCGCCGGTCGGAAGGTCGGGACCTTCGATGCCGCCCCTGCCTCGGATTGTTCGGATCGAGCATCAGGTCTTCGATGGTCGCGCCCGGGTTTTTGATCAGGTGGAGTGCGGCGTCGCAAAGTTCATGGGCGTTATGCGGCGGGATCGAGGTCGCCATGCCGACGGCGATGCCGGAGGCCCCGTTCGCCAGAAGATTCGGGAAGGCGCCGGGCATGACGACCGGTTCCTGGTCTTCCTCGTTATAGGTCGGCCGGAAATCCACCGCGTCCTGATCGATGCCTTCGAGCAAAAGGCTCGCGACGTCGGTCATGCGCTTCGGTGTACCGATAGGCGGCAGCACTGTCACCATCGATATTGCCAAAGTTGCCCTGGCCATCGACGATCGGATAACGCTGGGAGAAATCCTGCGCCAGACGAACCAGCGCGTCATAGACCGACTGGTCGCCATGCGGGTGGAATTTACCGATGACGTCGCCGACGATACGGGCGCATTTCTTGAACGACGAATTGGAGCGCAGCCCCATTTCGCTCATCGCGTGGATGATGCGACGATGGACCGGCTTCAGCCCGTCGCGCACGTCCGGAAGCGCGCGGTGCATGATGGTCGACAGCGCATAGGCAAGGTAGCGCTCTTCCAACGCCGCCTTGAGGTCAACCGGCAGAATGTGATCGTCTCCGCCCGACGGCGGCAAAAGGCTTTGTCCCATGATTTCTTGCTATCCCAACAGGCTCTGAACGGCAAGGATTGCAGGGCATTGCGCTGTGGAGAACCCTGTGTGGCAACGCACATGCGTGACGTCAGAGCACCAGCTCGAAAATTCCTCCCTCTGACATCCAATATGACGCCAGCTGTAGCAATCACCGAATCAACGTGTTCTGGACTATCCCGCAACAAGCCTCTTTTGTAAGAAACGTCTGCAAATTGCGGGGTTGCCTCGCGTTTGACTTGGTTGAAGACCACATGCTTTGTGCGAAACGGCGTCCCCACGAACAATTTTTGTCCCAAAATAAGATGTCGGCACGAAACATGACGTGGCAATGCAATTCGAATATATTTCGGCCTTAATCCGTATTAGAAATGCCTTCGAAATTAGACCTTTACAACGAGGAACCACTCCATGATGCCTACCCGCAATCTCCGTCTGATGCTGGCGAGCGCCGCTTTTATCGGCCTTTCCGGTCCGGCCTTCGCGCTCGACGGCGCGGATCTCGTCACCAAGCTGAACGCCGCCTATGCACTCAACGGCGCAACCGTCGCCTATGAGAAGGTTGCGGTGGATGGCACGACGGTGACGCTGACCGGCGTCAGCGTCAAATCGACGGCCGCCCCCGGCAAGGATTTCAAAATCGGCGAAGTGACGCTGGAAGGCGTCGAAGAAACCGACAATGGCGGCTATTATGCAGAAACCGTCACGCTCCCGGATGTCGACGTCAAGGAAGACGAAACGGCGATTACAGCCAAGGACATCACCATCGGCGGCCTGAGCATTCCCGGTAATGCGGCAGGCGGCACGATTAACGATATCGTCCTTTACGGATCTGCCGGCAGCGGCCCCGTGACGGTCGCCGTCAAGGGCAAGCAGGTGTTTTCGATGGAGGAATCGGAAGCCAACCTGACGAAGCAGGAAAGCGACGCCGGTTTTGATTTTGACGCCACGTTCTCCGGCATCAAGGCCGATCTCTCCGACGTCGAGGACGCCAAGTCGAAGGATGCGATCGAAAAGCTTGGCTTGAAGACGCTTTCCGGCGAGATGACGATGAAGGGCAGCTGGGAAACTGCCACCGGCAATGTCGCGCTTGAGGAATATGCCTTCGATTTCGCCAATGTCGGCCGCCTTGCGCTCGCCTTCGACATCTCCGGCTACACGCTGGACTTCATGAAATCCATGCAGGAGGCCATGAAGGCTGCCGAAGCCAATCCGAACAAGGAAGAAGCCAATCAGGCCATGGGCCTTTCGATGATGGGCCTGATCCAGCAGCTGACCTTCAACAACGCTTCCGTCCGCTTCGACGATGCGACGATCACCAAGCGCGTTCTCGACTATATCGGCTCCCAGCAGGGCGTGTCCGGCGATCAGCTGGCACAGTCGCTGAAGGGCATGGTGCCGTTGATGATGGCCCAGCTCAACGTTCCTGAGCTGCAGAACCAGGTCTCGAGCGCCGTCAACACCTATCTGGATGCGCCCAAGAGCCTGACGATCTCAGCCGAGCCGGCCAACCCAGTACCCTTCCCGATGATCATCGGCGCCGCCATGGGCGCTCCGAACACGGTGCCGGGCGTTCTCGGCGTCAAGGTGACCACGAACGACTGATCTGAAAACCGATCAGAGCTGAACATGAAAAGGCCCGACGCTTACGCGCCGGGCCTTCTTTTTGTGAGGCAACCGGATGCCTTACGCGGACTTTCTCGCCACACCCGACCAGTCGATATTTCGGGTCGAGAACATTGTCGCGGCAATGGTGACGAACGAGATCAGGGCACCGGCCAGCAGCGCGTATTCGTCCTCCCGCAGGATCAAGTACATGACCGCATAGGCGGTCGTAAGCACGAAGGCGAGGATCGTGCCGCGCCGCAGGCTGCCGGTGACCGAGCCGACATAGGTGGAGATCAGTCCTGCGGTCGCCAGTGACGCCAGCACATAGGCGATTTCAGAAACCGGTATGTTCGGCGAGCGCCAGGAGCAGGACATAAAAGACCACCAGTGCCAGGCCGGTCAGCACATACTGGATCCAGTGAACTTTTCGCGCTTTTGATCTCGATGATGAAGACTGCGAGAAAGACCACCGAGAAGAAGCCGATCGAATATTTCAGCGTCCGGGCGACGACCTGGTAAAACTTGACCGGTTCGACCATGTTGACCGCCATCAGGCTGTTCGACAGCGGCAGCACGGAGCTTGAGACGACACGATCGACACCACGGGCGAGATAGGGGATCGTCCACTTGGCGGAAAATCCGTTGGCGTCGATCGCTTTTTCCTCCGGCAGGAACAGGCCCTCGAAACCCGGATGCGGCCAGTTGGCTTCAGCGGAAAAATGCGTCGTCTGGCCGGCCGGCGCGACAGCGAAACTGCCGGAACCATTGAGCGAGAGATCGACCGCAAAGCTGAACCCGCTTTCAACAAGCGCACGGCCGATCGGACTGTTCACACCCAGAATCCAGCCTGGCAGGAGCACCGTAAGGCTCCAGCGAACCAAGCGCCAGCGACGAGATCGACTTCATGCCAGGGTCGAACGGCAAGAGCGGCCCACCATCGATGCGCACTCCGGCATCGGAGCGGATGCCGGTAATATCGGCGATGCTCATGACCAGCATGGCCCGATCGAGATCGGGCTTGCCGTCGATCTGCCGGAGATCGTCGATCATGCCGGGGGCAAACCGGCCGGTAATGCCGACCTTGGCATTGTAGACCGGCAGCGTATAGATCGAGAGCTTGCGTTCTTCGGTGGCAAGCTTTGAATCCACATTCAAGGTTTCCGGCATCAGCAGCGCCCATTCGGTCACAGCCTGCCAGACGATGCGGCCGTCGATCGTCTGGTTGCGATTGACCTCGACGGGCACGGCAACATAGGGACCGTTGAGCACCTGCGGCCCTCCCCATCCCCTGGCGATACGGGCGGAGACTTCTTCGGCCCTGCGGCCACGCTCCTCGACCAGCCCCCAGACGAGCAGCGTCGGGATCAGCAGCGCCACCGAGATGAAACCGATCATGATGAATTTGACGCCGGGCGAGGACAGGACGGTGCGAACCGTTCCGGGCCGTGCTGCAGCGTCGAATTGGGAGGATGATTGTTTGTCGCCGGAATTCTCATCCGGATGTAAATCGATATCGGTCATGTCCAAACCCCCAGACATTGAAACCGGCGGAAATGTGCCGGCGCCACTACCGTTAAGAGTGCATTAAGGCCGATTGCGCGCGGAATATCGCCGCTTTGAGGGTGGTTTTCAGGCAAATTGCGGAACCGAAAAACCCGACGGTCGGCATCGCCGGGCTGATCCAGTTTCAGTGGGGCAGAGCCTCTCTCAACGAGCGTTCGATCCGCGGATCCTGCATGGCCGGGGCTGGTTCATTGATCAGGCCGCCTGCCCGGCGATATCGCGCAAGGTTTCGACATGGTGGTCGGGATGGTCCGATTCGCGCTTTTCTCCGTAAGCTGGAATGCCGAGATCAGATCGCGCAGGCGGGCGGCTTCATTGGCAAGTACCACGCTTGCCGCATTGTTTTCCTCGACCATGGCCGCATTCTGCTGCGTCCCCTGATCCATCTGGTTGACCGCCGCATTGATTTCGGCAAGCCCGGTGGATTGCTCACGCGAGGAAACCGCAATGGCCTCGACATGCCGGCTCATCGTATCGACGTGATCACCGATCTCGGTAAGAGCGGTGCCTGTATCGTGGACAAAACGCGCCCTCCAAAACCTCGTCAACCGAGGTGCGGATCAGCTGCTTGATCTCACCGGCGGCACCGGCGGAGCGTTGTGCAAGTCCGCGTACCTCCTGGGCAACGACGGCGAAGCCCCTGCCCGCATCGCCGGCACGCGCAGCCTCGATACCGGCATTGAGCGCCAGAAGGTTGGTCTGGAAGGCAATTTCATCGATGACGCCGATAATGCTGGCGATCCGCTCGGACGATTGCTCGATGCGTTCCATGGCGATAATCGCCTGGGTCACCAGATTTTCGGTCCGTGTCGCGCTTTCATTGGCCGTGACGGCTGCCTGACGCGCCTCCCTGCGCGCCTGGCGGAATTGGTGACATTGGCCGTGATCTCGTCGAGCGCGGCGGCTGTCTGCTCAAGGGCTGCCGCCTGCTGTTCGGTTCTGCGCGCCAGGTCGCCAGCGCTGCCGCTGATCTCGCGGCTGCCACTTTCAATCGCCGTACTGGACTGGGCTATATCCAGCATGACGCCGTTCAGCTGCCGCAATGTCCTATTGAGGTTCTCGCGCAGGGATTCGAAATCGGCGGCGAAGGGTTCGTTCAGTTCAAAGGAGAGATCGCCACCGGCCAGGCGCTGCAGCCCGCCGGCAAGTCCTGCGGTTGCCCGGCGCAAACGCAGCTGTGCTGACGCTTCGGCTTCCTCCTGCAGCTGGCGGCGCTTTTCTTCGGCCAAGATGCGCGCCTCGGCTGCCTCTTCCTCGAGGCGGCGGTTTGCCAGTGCGGCTTGACGGAACACCTCCAGCGCCTCCGCCATCGAACCGAACTCGTTGCGCAGGCCCAGGCCCGGCACGCTGACATCTGTATTGCCACCGGCCAGATCGCGCATTGCTTCCGTCACCTTCTTTACCGGGCGGGAAATCGAACGGCCGATGATCCAGACACCGGCGAGCAGCACAAGCACGGTCGCAGCCAGGAGACCAATGACCAAGGAAATGTTGCGTGCGGCAACACCGGCGCTCTCATCCTCGATCATCGTCTTTTCCTCTGCGAAACTGGCGAGAAGCGCTGGGTCACTGGCTCCAGCGCGGTGTAGGCTTCCGAAACAAGGCGGCGGCTTTCGGCTTCCTTGAGACTTGCATCGGCATAGAGACGGAAAGCGTCACGATAGATTTCAAACGCATCCATGATCCGCATGCGCTGAACGCCGGGCTTGAAGGCCTTCTTGACCAGCGCCGTGAAGGTCTCGCCTTCCTGACCGTAGCCTTCGATATACTTGGGATCACGGCGCAGGATGAAATCCTTTTCGTGACGGCGCAGCATCAGCATGCTGGCGCGGATATTGGCATCGTCGACCGCCTTCAGCTGTTCCTCGATCGAATGCACGGCACCGCGCATAGCGCCTTCGGAAACCGCTGGATGGGTCAAGGCCGAGATCCTGATTGTCTTTCACCAGACGCGCAAAACCGCCGGCATAGAGCTCAAGACCGCCCGGCATCGAGATCGGCAGCCAAGGCAGGTGCAGCGCCGCTCCGCAGGCTTTCCACCGCAGCAGAGGCGGCTGCGTGGGAGACCTGGAACTTGTCGATGGCTGCAGAGTCCTTGGCGAGCAGAAACTGCTGTTCCCACAGCAGCGTATCGCGCAGATCGCCGTCCATGTGGGTAACTTCTTGCTGATGCCGGGTCAGGCGATCGACGCCAAGCCGAAAGGATGCCTCGATCTGGCGCTGCCAGAGGAAGATACCGGCGATGACGAGAATGCCGGCAAGCGCCACGAGGGCGAACAGCATCACCCGCTGGGAGATTTTGAGATGGGAAAGTCGGGACACGCGGCGCTCCGGAAATACATAAACCGGAGCCGATAAGTCCTGCAAAGCCTTAAAGAAAACCTCAACGGTTCACGAAGGTTTTGTGACAGTTTCATGACAGAGGCAGTCTACTCGTCCATGAAGGGAACGGCGGCGAAAGGCCGCCATTCCCTGACTGTAGAAATGGACCGATCAGTCCTTCTTCATCGGCGGAATGACCCGCAGCGACAGTTCCAGCAGCTGCTTCGGCATGGCCGGCGCCGGTGCGTTCATCAGGAGGTCCTGCGCCTGCTGGTTCATCGGGAACAGCGTGATCTCGCGCAGGTTCTTGGCACCGAGCAGCAGCATGACGACACGGTCGATGCCGAAGGCGCAGCCGCCGTGCGGAGGCGCACCATACTGGAAGGCGCGGTACATGCCGCCAAAACGCTCTTCAACGTCCGTCTGGCTGAGACCGACCAGCTCGAATGCCTTGACCATCAGTTCCGGCGACTGGTTACGGATCGAACCGGAAGCGATTTCGAAGCCGTTGCAGACCGCGTCGTACTGATAGGCCTTGATCGTCAGAGGGTCCTGCGTCTGCAGCGCCTCAAGACCGCCTTGCGGCATCGAGAACGGGTTGTGGGCGAAATCGACCTTCTTGTCTTCCTCGCTCCATTCGTAGAACGGGAAGTCGATGATCCAGCACAACTCGAAGCGCTCGCGGTCAATGAGATTCAGGTCCTCGCCGGCCTTGGTGCGGGCTTCGCCTGCGAACTTGTAGAATTTTGCCGGATCGCCGGCGACGAAGAAGCAGGCATCGCCTGCGTCAAGGCCAAGCTGCGTGCGAAGCGCTTCGGTGCGCTCCTCGCCGATGTTCTTGGCAAGCGGGCCGGAGCCGGCAATCGAGCCGTCTTCTTCCTTGCGCCAGAAGATGTAGCCGAGGCCCGGCTGACCGGTCGACTGCGCCCAGGCATTCATACGGTCGCAGAAGGCGCGCGAACCGCCGGTCTTGGCCGGGATCGCCCAGACCTCAACCTTCGGATCGCGCTCGATCATGCCGGCAAACACCTTGAAGCCGGAGCCGGCGAAATGTTCGGTGACGGCCTGCATCTCGATCGGGTTGCGCAGGTCCGGCTTGTCGGAACTGTATTTGCGGATGGCCTGGTCGTAGGGGATGCGCGGCCATTCCTTGGTGACCGGCTTGCCTTCGGCGAACTGCTCGAACACGCCGGTCATGATCGGCGCCATCGTGTCCCAGACATCTTCCTGGGTGACGAAGCTCATTTCCAGGTCGAGCTGGTAGAATTCGCCCGGCAGGCGGTCGGCGCGCGGGTCTTCGTCGTGGAAGCAAGGCGCGATCTGGAAATAGCGGTCGAAACCGGCCACCATCAACAGCTGCTTGTACTGCTGCGGCGCCTGCGGCAGCGAAGAAGGTGCCGGGATGGATACGGCTCGGCACGAGGAAGTCAGATGCCTTCCGGCGAGGAAGCCGTCAGGATCGGCGTCGAATATTCGGCAAAGCCGGCCGAGCTCATGCGCGAGCGCATGTCGGAAATGATCTGGCTGCGCTTGACGATGTTCTTGTGCAGCGTTTCTCATGGCGCAGGTCGAGGAAGCGGTACTTGAGACGAATGTCTTCCGGATAATCGGGTTCACCAAAGACCGGCAGCGGCAGTTCCTTGGCAGCGGAGAGCACTTCGATCTCCTGCGCGTAGAGTTCGATCTCGCCCGTCGCCATCTGCTTGTTGACGGTGTCGTCCGAGCGCGCCTTGACGGTGCCGTCGATGCGGATGACCCATTCGCCGCGTACCGTCTCGGCCGCCTTGAAGGCCGGTGAGTCGGGGTCGACGACGATCTGCGTCATGCCGTAATGATCGCGAAGATCGATGAACAGCAGGCCGCCATGATCGCGAACGCGGTGGACCCAGCCGGAGATGCGGACGGTCTGCCCGACATCGGCTTTGCTAAGAGCGGCACAAGTGTGGCTGCGGTAACGATGCATGATATTATCCTGGAACCAAGGGGCCGCGCGGCCACGCCAAAGCGCGCTGCGGCAGCGTCAAAATCGCGGAAAAGCGCATGGTGGGGTCGATTTGTCAAGGCCGGGGCTTCGGTATCGGGCTGCAAGACAGCCTGATGCGGGTCGCTCCATCGGAGGAGTGGCCTCCCTGTCAATCCAAGGCGTATGATTGTGACGGGAGGATAACGGCCATGAGCGTCGAAAAGCAACAGCCCCACCAAACACGAAATCAGGAGTTCTACCGCACCCAATATTCACGTTTCAGGAGCAATCTCGCAGCAGATATCCGGCGTGAAGCCTATGGCAAGGATCTCGGTCAACAAGGGTGGCGAACACTCGGCGAACAGGAAGAAATCATCAACCTTGTCAACGAACGCCCGCAAGGTCGGCTGCTCGATGTGGCCTGCGGTTCCGGCGGTCCTTCGATTGTGATCGCCGCCGCCACCGGTGGTCGGCTAACCGGCGTGGACATTGAGGAAGCAGCGATCGAACAGGCCAAAACCCTTGCCGAGGGCGCACACTTGCCCGACAAGGCCACATTCATGGTCGCCGATTGCAGCCAGCCGCTGCCTTTCGGACCTGGGGAATTCGACGTCATCTCCTGCATAGACGCGATCATCCACCTAACCGACCGCCGAACGGTCTTTGCAGATTGGTTCAGACTGCTGGTGCCCGGTGGTCGGTTGATCCTGACAGACGCTTGCGTACTCACCGGCGACATCTCGAAAGAGGAACTGGACATCCAGGCCTCCCAGGGGGAATTCCATCTCGTTCCGGCGGGTTTCAATGAGGGTATGCTGGAGGGGGCGGGCTTCGAGTTGCGAAGCTGCAAGGACACGACGGACGCTGTCGCAAGTCTGGCCATGCGCCTCTGTCGCTCGAGAGAACCGCCGCGACGCGCTGCTGGAAGAAGAAGGTGCCGCCTGGTTCGAAAACAGGCAGACATTTCTGGCAACGGCTGCTGAATTGGCCTGCAACGGCGAGACTGTCCAGATTTCTCTATGTCGCGGAGAAGCCCTAGCAGTGAGCAGCCAGCCGCCCGGTACCGGGCACAATGAAGCGTTTTGACAGGAACGACGAAAAACCGGAATTTGTGCTGTTTTCAGCGCCGATACACGGCTAAAAACGGCTGCAGGCGACACTTCTCCCCCGAGTCGCCGCCGCAATCCGGATTTTTCCCTCCATGTCGCAGATCTGTCCGCTTATCCCTCTTCTCATCACTGCAGGCATCCTGATCGGCGGCAACGGATTGCAGGGGACCTATATTTCGCTGCGCGCTGCAGGAGGGATTTTCGACGTCGTTGATCGGCCTTGTCGGCACCGGCTATAATATTGGCTTTGCCATCGGCTGCATCTACGTGACGCGCATCCTGCGCTCGATCGGCCATATCAGGACGTTTTCGGCGATGGCGGCGATTGCGTCGGCCGCTTCGCTTGCCATGGTAATGCTGATCGATCCGTGGTTCTGGTTCCTGATGCGGCTGATCGTGGGCATCTGTTTTGCCAGCCTGTTTGCCACCGTCGAAAGCTGGCTGAACGCCCGGGTGACCAATTCCAACCGCGCCCGCACGCTGTCGATCTACCGTCTTGTCGATCTCGGGTCGGTCACCGCCGCGCAATACCTGATCCCGACCGTCGGCATAGAGGGCTTCCAGCTGTTTGCCATCGTTTCCATGGCGCTGACCCTGTCGCTGGTGCCGATCGCCTTTGCCGACCGTTCCAGCCCCGGTGCGCCGGAGGCGATCAAGTTCGATATCAAGGCGCTGTGGAACATCTCGCCGCTCGCCACGATCGGCTGCATCGTCGTCGGGCTGACCAACTCCACCTTCCGCTCGCTCGGCCCGATCTATGCCGAGGGCATCGGCCTGTCGATCACTGCGATTGCCACCTTCATGAGCGTCGGCATCATCGGCGGCGTGGTGCTGCAATATCCGCTCGGGCTCTATTCCGACCGGCTGGACCGGCGATTGATCATCCTGTTTGCCACTTTCGGCTCGTTGCTGGCCGGGCTCTACCTTGCCTTCTTCGCCGGCAGCGACGAATGGCTGAACTTCATCGGCATCTTCATCTTCGGCGCCTTTGCCATGCCGCTTTATTCGCTCTGCTCAGCGCATGCCAATGACCATGCCGCCGAGGGGCAGCACGCGCTGGTCTCGGCCGGCATGCTGTTCTTTTGGTCCTGCGGCGCCATCATCGGGCCGCTGTTTGCCTCGTTCATGCTCGACATTTTCGGGCCGCAGGCGCTGTTCATCTATACTGCCGCCGTGCTCGCCGCATTCATGCTCTATACGCTGCAGCGGATGATGGCCCGCGGTGCGGTGCCCGCCGGCGAACGCTCGATGCGGTTCCGCAACCTGCTGCGCACCTCCTCCTTCTTCAACAAGCTGGCGGCGAGGTCCGAGGATAAGAAATAAGGCCGGTGGCCGCGGCAAGATGCGCGCAAATGCCAATTGATGAATACCGGCATCAAGTTTAAACCGGGCCATCTCAATATCCGGAATTATGCCCCATGCCGATCATCAGCCGCCGCATACTTCTGAAAGGTTCGGCTGCGGCCGCAGCCTCCTTCGCCATCGGCGGCGGGCTTGCGGCGCGAAACGGCATTGCTGCCCCCGCTCCGCTGCTGCTCAAGGCGCAGTTCACCTGAGGCAAAACTGGCCAGTGACGGCATTACCCCGAAAGTCATGACCTACGGAACAAGCGAAGCCGCGGCCACAGGCATGCCGCCGGTCATCCGCATGAAGAAGGGCGAGCCCTTTGCAGCCCGGTTGATGAATGCGCTGGACGAGCCGACGACGGTCCATTGGCATGGCCTGCGCATTGTCAACGCCATGGATGGCGTGCCTGAGATGACCCAGCCCTATGTCTATCCCGGCGACGGGTTCGACTACGCTTTCACGCCGCCGGATGCCGGCACCTTCTGGTATCATCCGCATTGCAACACGCTGACCCAGATGGGCCACGGCCTGACCGGGGTGATCGTCGTCGAAGACCCGGCCGACCCCGTCTTCGACGCCGAGATCGTGCTTAACCTGCGCGACTGGCGGCTCGGCACCGGCGGCGCCTTCATCGCGCCGTTCAAGCCGCGCGATGCCGCACGCGGCGGCACCTACGGCACGGTGCGCACCACCAACTGGCAGCAGCAGCCAAGCTATGACGCCCCGGCCGGCGGTCTCGTCCGCATCCGGATCGCCGCCACCGACGTGACGCGCATCTATTCACTTGCCGCAGAAGGCGCACCAGCTCTGGTGATGGCGCTCGACGGCAATCCGGTCGATGCGCCCTACCCGCTCGAACTTCTCGATTTCGGCCCCGGCCAGCGGGTCGAACTCGTCGTGCGCATGCCGGATGACGAAGGCACAGAGGTCAAGCTCGGCAATTTTCGTGGCTCCAACCCCTTCACGGTTGCAACACTGCGCGCAACAGGCACCTCGCTGAAGCGCGATATCCGCGATGTGAAGGCGCTGCCGGCCAATCCAATTGCTGAAGCCGATTTGTCGACAGCGATCCGCATTCCGCTCGATTTTACCGCAACGGCGGAACATGCGCCGGTTCCCAGCATCTGCGGCACGATCGGTTATACGTTCTGGGCAATCAACAAGGTGCCGTGGCAGGGCGACACGCCCGATCCAGGCGCGCCGGTTTCCGAGCTGAAACTCGGCAAGAGCTATGTGCTGCAGATCAGAAACCGTACCCCCGCATGCGCACCCGATCCACCTTCACGGCATGAGTTTCCGCATCCTCAATTCCAACAAGCGGACCATCCTGCCGCCGCCGACCGACACCATCCTTCTCTTGCCGGACGAACAGGCGGAACTCGGTCTCGTCGTGGATAATCCCGGCGACTGGCTGCTCCATTGCCATATCATCGAGCACCAGAAGACGGGAATGTCGGGATATTTCCGCGTCGTTTGAGCTTTTTCATTGTGACACCCGGCGTGAAGAGATACATCGGGTGAGTTTTAACGGCCGCATTTCCGCCACAGTGATTGAAGTTTGATGATCGAGACAACCGCCGAACTTGCCGCCGCCTGCGAAACGCTGGCCAGCGGAGAATACCTGACGATCGATACGGAATTTCTCCATGAGACGACCTTCTGGCCGCAGCTCTGCCTGATCCAGATGGCCGGGCCGGACATTGCCGTCATCGTCGATCCGATGGCCAAGGATATCGACCTTGCGCCATTTTTCGAATTGATGGCCAATACCGACGTGATCAAGGTGTTCCATGCGGCGCGCCAGGACATCGAAATCATCTACAATCTCGGCAAGCTGATCCCACATCCGATCTTCGATACGCAGGTCGCAGCCATGGTCTGCGGCTTCGGCGACAGTGTCTCCTATGACCAGCTCGTCAGCCGGATCAAGAACGTCCATATCGACAAGTCGTCGCGCTTCACCGACTGGAGCCGCCGGCCGCTGTCTGAAAAGCAACTCGACTATGCGCTGGCCGATGTTACCCATCTGCGCGATGTCTACCTGCATCTGAAGACCGAGCTTGAGCGCGAAGGCCGCTCGCTCTGGCTGACCGAGGAAATGGCCATCCTCGAAGCCAAGGAAACCTACGATATCCATCCGGATGATGCCTGGCAGCGCCTAAAGATGCGACTGAAGAAGCCGATCGAACTCGCCGTCCTGCAGAAGGTCGCCGCCTGGCGTGAACGCGAGGCGCGCAGCCGCAACGTTCCGCGCGGCCGCATCCTCAAGGACGACGGCCTCTACGAAATCGCTCAGCAGCAGCCGAAGGACATGGAAGCGCTTTCGCGCCTGCGCACCATCCCCAAGGGCTGGGAGCGTTCTGCTGCCGGTACGGCAATCCTCGAAGCGGTCAACGTAGCGCTCCGAACTGCCGAAGGCGGACATGCCGAAGCTGCCGCGCCAGAACCAGGCGCCGGAGGGCGCCCAGGCCGCTGGCGAGATGCTCAAGGTGCTGTTGAAGCTGATCGTGGAAAAGCAGGGCGTCGCCGCCAAGATCATCGCAAACAGCGAAGATCTCGAGCGGATCGCTTCGGAAGGCCCGAAGGCCGATGTCGGAGCCTTGAAAGGCTGGCGGCGCGAGCTGTTCGGCGACACCGCCCTGAAGCTGATCAACGGCGAAGTCGGCTGCGCTTCGTCGACCGCAAGATCGAAGCCGTCGAGCTTTAAGGCCACTCCACTAGGGGTGCATCTTTGCACCCTTGGTGATCTTGTCGGTGATCTTCTTGTCGGCGTGAAGCGCAATGCCGACAACCCTGGCATCGTCCGGACCGAACCGGGCGAACACCTCGCGGTTTGCCGCATCATGGCCGGTCGAAAACATCTCCTCGACATATAGCGACGTCTTCACCTCGCGCTCCAGCGCCCGGCGATGAATGGCGCCGATGGTCTTTTCGTCGGCAGAAAGCACGATCACCGGCTGGATGCTTAGGGGATTGTAGACGTTGCCATCGGCATCACGGTAGACTTCACCGATAATGCCGGGCTTTTCGGCAATGATGCCGCTGGTCAGGAACGCGGTGACGTTCAACTTTTGCCAGACGGCCAGGTCCTCGCGCAGCACGATTGCAAATTTGGTATCGAACATGAATGCCAACTCCACTCTTGGGAACAGGACGCTTGAAGCATCCGGGGTCTCCATAGCCCGCACCGGCGGTGGCGATCTTGAACGTTCGTGCGGATCTGCGATGTCCGACAGCATCAAGGTCGCACCCGTCTCGGGTGGCATCGAGCGGATCGAGGCGCATTTTCACGGCGACGTCTTCGAACTACATCGTCATGACACCTATGCGCTCGGCCTGACGCTTGAGGGCGTGCAGGCCTTCCACTATCGCGGCATAGTCCGCTACAGCCAGCCCGGCAATGTCATCGTGCTCCATCCCGACGAACTGCACGACGGGGGGTGCTGGAACCGACGAAGGCCTGCGTTATCGGATGATGTATCTGCCGCCGGAAATGTTGTCCGGTGCGCTCGGCGACAGACCGCGCGGCCTGCCCTTCGTCCCCTCACCCGTCATTGCCGACCGTGCCTTTGCCGCCAATCTGGCGGATGTGATGCGCGACCTGGATGGTGCAATCGACGACCTGCAGCTGGACGATGTGCTGACAGGCATTGCCGATGCCCTGCTGCGGCACTCGGACGGCAGCGGAAGAGCGCGGATGAAACGGTCCGACCAGATTGCCATCCGCAGGGCCTGCGACTTTCTGCAGGCGCATTCCGATCGCCAGGTGAACTCCGATGAACTCGAAACGGTCACCGGTCTCGACCGGTTCACGCTTGCCCGGCATTTCCGCTCGAACCTCGGCACCAGCCCGCATCGATATCTGGTCATGCGTAGGCTTGAGCGGGCGCGCGCCATGATCGGCAGCGGCAGAAGCCTCGTGGAGATTGCGCTCGAAACCGGCTTTGCCGACCAGGCGCATTTCACCCGGCATTTCAAGAAAACCCACGGAATGACGCCGGGCCGCTGGGCAAGCCTATGCGGCCGGACATAAAGCGTCACAGACCGTTACACAAAATTGCTTGACCCGCCTTGCTCAAGCCGAACAATGGCTGCATGCACCGGGGAGCGGAGCTGATTCATGAGAGAAATATCCCCGACAGAAAACTGGCTGATGATCACGCTCGGCATGGCGCTCAGCGGCGTCCTCTACGGCCTTGTGGCCTATCCCGGCGAGCCGGTGATCATCGGCGCGGTCTTCGCGGCCTTCATGGGCGTGCCGATGATCGCCTTCGGAACGGCAGATCCTGTTGCGGCCGCTTTACCGGCGCATCGAACGGCTTCCGACCTTTGCCTTCATCGTGGCGGCGCTGGTCATCTACGAGATACTGATGAGCATTGGGTATGCGCTGGCGACCCTGCTGATGCGGTCACTGGGTTTCATCCCGCCAAGGCCGCTGGCCGAGGCCATCGTGATGCCCTTCAACGTCTTCCTCTACGCGCTCGCCGTATGCGCCCTGATCGTCTTCATCCTGCGCGTGCGCGACCTGCTCGGACGCGAAGTCTTCACCAGCATGCTGATTAGCCGCTATCGGCGGCCAGTGAAGGAGGAGCGTGTCTTCCTGTTCATCGATCTCGCCGATCCGACAGCCTTTGCGGAAAAGCATGGAGACCTGCGGGCGCAGGAATATCTGAAAGCCCTGTTTGCCGCTTTTGCCGAACCCGTGCGGCGCCATAAGGGTGCGATCGACGACTATGTCGGCGATGCCGCGATCGTCACGTGGCGGCTAGAAAGGGGTATCAAATTTGCACGCTGCGTTCGTTGCGTCTTCGATATCCTCGACGATATCGACGCGAATGCAGCCACCTGGCGCAAGAACTTCGGCCAGGTTCCCAGGTTGCGCGCGGCGCTTCACGGCGGCTTCATCATCACCGCGGAAATCGGCGTCGACCATCACAAGATCACCTTTTCGGCGATACGGTGAACACCACCGCGCGGCTGGAATCCCTCTGCAAGACGCTGAACAAGACGGTGCTGATCTCCACCGAACTTGCGCAGCGCATCAAACTGCCGAAGACAATCGCCATCGAGGATCTGGGCACCCACGCCGTCAAGGGCCGCGGCCAGACGCTCGGCGTCATGGCATTGAAACAGCAGGAAAAAGTCGAGATAACGCCGGCGTTCGACCTACGCGTTCCCGCCGAATAGTCCTCCCATGCCGCCACCGTCACCAAAGCTTCATCCAGGCGTCAATTCGCCGACATCAATGCCCTGCTAAGCGGAACGTCTCAACCAACCGCTCGAATGGGGATATGATGAAAAACGCTCTTTTGCTTCCGTGGCACTTAGCCTTCTGATGACAACCGGCGCCCTTGCCGAAGATACCGCCTTCCCGGCCAAGCTCGCGGCGCATGCGATCCTGCCGGCCAACACGATCATCGCGGCCCCCACTGACGCGGCCGACCACCTGAAGACCTCCGGCAAATTCACCACCCCGGATCGCAAGCGCACCGAAGCCCTGGGAATCGTTCCCGGCAAGGATGGCGTGCGCCTCACCGGCCTGTCGCTGCCGTTCGACGGCCAGCCGATGCAGGGTTTTTCCGGCATCAAGACCATGGCGGACGGCACGTTCTGGAGCATGTCTGACAATGGCTTCGGCTCCAAGCTGAACTCGTCCGACACGATGCTGATGCTGCACCACATCAAGATCGACTGGAATGCCGGCAAGGTCGAAGCGGTAAAGACGCTGTTCCTGTCCGATCCTGACAAGAAGGCTCCGTTCCCGATCGTTATGGAAGGCGCTGCCACGCGTTACCTGACGGGCGCTGATTTCGACGTCGAATCCATCCAGCCGGTTGCCGACGGTTTCTGGGTCGGCGAGGAATTCGGCCCCTACATCCTGAAGTTTGATCTCGACGGCAAGCTGACCGACGTTATCGCCACCACCGTCAACGGCAAGCCGGTGATGTCGCCCGACAACCCGACGCTCACTGTTCAGGCCGACCCGTCCAAGCCGATGCCAGCGCTCAACGTCAAGCGCTCCGGCGGCTATGAAGGTCTTGCCATGTCGAAGGACGGCAGCAAGCTCTACGGCCTGCTCGAAGGCCCGCTGTGGACCGATGCCGAGAATGTCGAGCAGGCGGAAGGTCGCCCAGCACTTCGTATCATCGAACTCGACGTTGCCTCGAAAGCCTGGACCGGCCGCAGCTGGCTCTATCCGCTTGCCGAAGGCGGCGAGGCCATCGGCGACTTCAACATGCTGGATGACAAGACGGCGCTGGTGATCGAGCGCGACAATGGTGCAGGTACGGTCGACAAGGCATGCGCCAATCCAAAGGAACCGAAGCCGGATTGCTTTGCCGTCGGCTCCAAGGTCAAGCGCGTCTACAAGATCGAGATGACCGACGAGAACGCCGGCAAGGCCGTGCGCAAGATCGGCTATATCGATCTGCTCAAGATCGCCGATCCGGACAACAAGAAGCGCCAGGGCGGCGGCGAAGGCTTTTACGACATGCCGTTCGTCACCATCGAGAACGTCGATCGCATCGATGACACCCACATCATCGTCGGCAACGACAACAACCTGCCCTTCTCGGCCGGCCGTTCGCTCGACAAGGCCGACGACAACGAGTTCGTTCTGCTCGAAGTCGGCGAATTCCTGAACGCCAAGTAAGCCTATCACGACAGACAGACGAAAGCCCCGCAAACCCAATTGCGGGGCTTTCGATTCAGGGTTACGGCCGTTCAGATCAGAGCACGAAATAGCCTTGGCTCAACGTCACCATATCATCAAGGTGGACGGCGAAGTCGGCTTTCCCGTCACCATTCACATCGCCATAGATGTAGGTGCCGGTGGCCAGTTTGTCGTAGCGCAATTCGCCCGCCGTGTTGTGGAACGCGGCTGTGCCTGATATAGCTGAAACCCTGATTGCCCGTGCTATTGGTGCTGGCATCGATAGCCGAGAAATCGATCCTGTCACCAGCGGCGCCTGAAAAATCGAAGATCGTATCGCGGCCGGTGCTGGCAACCGTGCTATCACTCAGCGCCTTGAAAATAAAGGCGTCTCCACCCAAGCCACCCGTCAGATCGTCGGCGCCCAACGCGCCGTAAAGTCTGTCATTGCCCGAACCGGCAGACAACACATCGTCTCCGGATCCACCCAACAGGCCATTGGCATAGCTGTTGCCATAAAGCTTGTCGGCGTAGCTCGATCCGGCCAAGCCTTCGATGGCCGTGTAACTATCCCCTGCGGCGTCGTTTGTGTTCTGGCCGGGTGTCGCGAGATTGGCGACCACACCTTTCGACGACCCGGCATAGGAGGCCGCGTCCGTACCTGCCCCGCCGTCAAGCTTGTCGGCGCCTGTACTGCCAACAAGTGTGTCGTTGCCGTCCTTGCCCTGGAGTGTATCATTGCCTCCACCACCGAAGAGAGCATTGGCGCCGGCATTTCCGTAGAGCGTTTCCGCAGCGGCGGCCCCTTTGAGCGTTAGCGCATTCAAGCCCAACAACTTTGCAGACGTGACGCCGGAAACAAGCTCGATAGAAACAGAGCTCTCAACCGTTTTACCATCGACCAGATCGATCTTGGCATTTTCAGACAGGATGGTTGCCTTGACCTTGACCGCGGTCGATCCGGTACCGAACGTGATATCACGGATACCGGCGGAAGTCTTGATCTGGTAACCGCCTGCAGCCTGCGTCGATCCTGCCGTGCCGCTGACATTGATGGCAACGCCGCTCCTGCCCTCGCCGACGGAATAAAAATCATCTCCCGACGCATCGTTGTAAGCGACACCCGTCAGGAAAATCGCAGTTCCGGTCTTCGCAAAATTCTGCGTGACCATCGAGCTATTGTAATTCGTGCCGGATGAGGTGAAAACGCCGATTTTCTGGCCGATACCAATCTCGTGGAAGCTCTCGCTCAGAATGTTCGTGCGGTGACCGGAGCTGAGAAACAGGTCCTTATGCTGGGCAATGATGCGCCTCGTCGCATTGATGGTCCCCGTCGTGCCCGTAAAGGAAATGTTTTCTCCCGTTGCCCAGGAGCCGCTCAGGACATAACCGGCAGCAACCATGCGGTTCGTCGGCGTCGAGCCACCTGCACCCGTATGGCTGAAAACATCGGTGTCCAGCATCCAGCGGCTGTGGCCAAGCGCACTGTCCGTCAGCAAGGCATTTGAGGCCAGCGGAGCCTTGGTCGTGTTCTTGATTTGGCCGGCACTCAGACCCTGATTGAGATCGATCCCGAACCGTTTGGCTTCCGCGTTCGGATCAAGCCGAGCCCGGTTGACCAGTTCAAGCATCAACTGTTCGTTTGCACTCAACTGAGCCATTTTTTTCTCCTAAAAGGTGAGAGCGGAAATGGAACGGGCTATATCAGCGCCGGAAACAGCATTTCCTGAACGCCATCCGTTCACAGCTTTACCGGGCGAGCCGAAATTCTTCCCTAACTCTCGAACTTAAACGCGATCCGCTTGCCCGTCAGCTTGGCAAGCTGCTGCAAGCGACCGTCGAGCCGTTCGCCGGCGAATTCCGAATAGGCGGATGGAACGACGAATTCGAGATCGAGATCGGCTGCAGTCGACGGGCGAATGTCGAGATTGCGCACGACGCCAGGCATGGACGCCGACAAAAGATAGACGACCCGCAAAAGGCCGCCGAGAAGCTTTGCCAGTTCCAGCAGCCGCGGGGTCGCGATCGCCGCCAGCGGCTCGGTGGCACCGTCGTCGGTCAGCCCCTCGAAACGATAATAGTTCGCAAGGGCAATATAGGCGCGGCCGGCATGGGTGATGCCGGAGAAAGTGCTGTGGGCGATGATGTTGAGCGCCTGCAGGCCACGATAATCCGGATGGGCGCGCCAACTGATATCGGCAAGCAGGCAGGCTGCCTGGCGGTAGCGACCCTCTTCCTCGGTTTCGGTGATGCCGAAATGCGGCACCATCTTGCCGCTCCAGTCGGCAAGCTCGCGGGCATGTTCGGGCGAGCGGGCGCGCAGGATGGCGATTTCACGGGCAGCGGCAAGCAACGGATCATGGGCGCGCACGGTGTCTGACAGCAGCGAATAGAGATAGCCTTCGCAGAACGCCGAGTGCCGAAAACGAAATCATCGACGGCTTCATCTGGGCGATGACTTCCTGCATGGCAACGGCGCCGAATGGCAGGAGTGTGCGGCGGCTTTTCGAAATATGCGCGTAAGCCGGTGACTTGAGATCCTTGGGCTCGATCACCTCCGGCAGGAAGGCCATGGCCTCCTCGAAGGAGATTTCATAGCCCTGCATCATGTGCAGCGGATAGTTGCGCAGTTCCATATGCAGCTTGGCGATCGAGCGCCAGGTGCCGCCGACGGCATAAAAGGTACGTCCGCTGACGTTCTGCAGGACCTGCGCGCCCTTCATATAGCGGCGGACATGGCTGCGCGCCTTGACGATCGAACCCTCGGCATGTTCCGACAGACGGATACCGCCGAGCGGCAGGGTGATCCCCTTGCCGATCTTGCTGCCGGCGACATCGACAAGCTCCAGCGAGCCGCCGCCGAGGTCACCGACGACGCCATCCGGATCGTGATAGCCGCTGATGATGCCCAGCGCGGAGAAATAGGCTTCCTCCTCGCCGGTCAGCACGCGGACTTTCTGACCGAGGATGATTTCGGCCCTGCGGATGAAATCCGGGCCGTTGGACGCGTCCGCGCGGCGGCTGTCGCCAGCACGAAAACTGTGGACGCGCGTGCCTGCGTCGACAATGCGCGGAACCGGTGCAGCGCCTTCAGCGCCCGCTCGACGCTTTCGGCGTCCATCCGGCCGGTCGCGTCGATGCCCTTGCCGAGGCCGCACATAACTTTTTCATTGAACAGAACGGCCGGTGACCGGCTCAGCCCCTCATAGATGACCAGTCAGATCGAGTTCGACCCAATGTCAACGACGGAGACCGGGGCAATTCCAGGCAAACGCCCCTGGGCTTCAGACTCTACCATGCAATTCCAGTTTTATCTTCTGCGGCCGCTGTCCCAGCCGGCAATTACCTTCGGCGTGCTGGATTTCAAGGCCTCGCCCCGCCCGGACAGGCTAGGATTGGTCATGAAATAGACCTGTGCATTGAACGGCTCGGAGTCCTTGGCGACTTCCATGCGCCGTGACGTTCCGTCAGCCAGAATCTCGTAGCTCTGCTGGTTATCGATGAGATTTCCCAGCATGATCTGCGACAGCACCTGTTCATGCACAGTCCGGTTGATGAGAGGCACAAGGGTCTCCACCCGCCGATCCAGATTGCGCGGCATCAAATCCGCCGACCCGATATAGACGAGCGCGTGCTCGGAGGGAAGCCCATGGCCGTTGCCGAAACAGAAGATACGTGAATGTTCGAGGAACCGGCCAACGATGGACTTGACGCGGATATTGTCCGACAGGCCCGGAACCTGCGGCCGCAGGCAGCAGATGCCGCGCACCACCAGGTCAATCTGGACGCCGGCGCGGCTGGCGCGATAAAGCGCGTCGATGATCTCGGGATCGACCAGCGAATTCATCTTCATCCAGATCGAGGCAGGCTGCCCAGCCTCGGCATAGGCGATTTCCTCGCCGATGTGCTGGAGGATGCGCGGGCGCAGCGTATGCGGTGAAATCGCCAGCTTCATGCCGGCCTCCGGCTCGCCGTAGCCGGTGATGAAATTGAAGATATTGGCCATGTCGTGGGCAATCTTCGGATTGCAGGTGAAGAACGACAGGTCGGTGTAAATCTTCGCAGTGACCGGATGATAGTTGCCGGTGCCGAGGTGGCAATAGGTCCGAAGCTTGCCCTCCTCGCGCCGCACCACCATCGACATTTTTGCATGTGTCTTGAGTTCGATGAAGCCGAACACGACCTGAACCCCGGCGCGTTCCAGATCGCGCGCCCAGCGGATGTTGGCTTCTTCATCGAATCGCGCCTTCAATTCGACAAGCGCCGTCACCGACTTGCCGGCTTCGGCCGCATCGATCAGGGCGCGAACGATCGGGCTGTCGTTCGAGGTGCGGTAGAGCGTCTGCTTTATCGCCAGAACGTCAGGATCGCGCGCAGCCTGGAGCAGAAACTGGACCACCACGTCGAAGCTCTCGTAGGGGTGGTGGACGACCATGTCCTTTTCGCGGATGGCAGCGAGGCAGTCTCCCTGCGTGTTCGCGGACGCGTTCGGGGAAATCGCGCATTGTACGGCTCGAAGCGCAAATCCTCGCGCGGCGCCTTTGTTATCTCGGAGAGCGTGTTGAGCGCCAGAAGGCCTGGCAGGACGGCGACACGGTTTTCGGAACGCCAAGTTCGCCGACGACGAACTGGCGCAATTCCAGCGGCATTTCCGAATCGATCTCGATACGGATCACCCGAACCGCGCCGGCGGCGTTTCAGGGCTGTCTCATAGAACCGGACAAGATCTTCGGCCTCTTCCTCGACCTCGATATCGCTGTCTCGAATGATCCGGAACGTGCCGGAGCCCTTGACTTCATAGCCCGGGAACAGCCGCTCGATGAACAGGCTGACGGCATCTTCCAGGGTAATGTAGCGGATCACCGATTTTGAATCGGGGAAGCCGGATGAACCGGTCAAGCGCCACAGGCAGGCGCAACAACGCCGTCATCGGCTCGCGACCGCGCGTGCTGACGAGCTGCAGGCCCATGGTGAAGCCGAGGTTCGGGATGAATGGGAAAGGATGGGCGGGGTCGATCGATAGCGGTGTCAAGACCGGGAAAATCGCCTGCTCGAATTCGGTGGCAAGCCATCCACGATCCTGCGCCGACAGCGAAATCGGCCGGACGATCAGAATGTCTTCCTTGGCGAGATATTGCTGCAGCACGGCCAGCGATGCCTGCTGCTCCATCTGCAGATTGTCGATTTCCTTCAGGATATCTTGCAGCTGCTCGACCGGGGTCTTGCCGTCCGGGCTGCGAACGACGACACCCTGGCGAACCTGACCTTCAAGGCCAGCGACGCGGACCATGAAGAACTCGTCGAGATTGGCGGCAGAAATCGACAGGAAGCGCACGCGCTCCAGCAGCGGATGGGCCGTGTTGAGAGTTTCCTCAAGGACGCGGCGATTGAACTGGAGCCAGGAAAATTCGCGGTTGATGAAGCGCTCAGGGCTGTTCATCAGGTCGATTTCGTCAGCCACCGGCGCGTTTGCAGTTGTTGCAGATGTCACAGTGTCCATATCCCCGGTCCGCCTTTTGCTTTTCTCGAAGCAGCTAGCGCAGTTTGACGACCTAACTATGACAGTCAATCGATTTCGCGTGTCTTTCCAAGGGTGTTGAGCACTTCCAGCGCCAACACCCGGTTGATACGCGTGCCACGGGCAAGCGCCAGATGGTCCAGCCTCTCGACGATCGTCTGGGCGGATTCGAGCGAACGCTCCATGCGGGCAACGATATAGCCGATCAGCCGGTCATCGACGGCAAGCTGGCGGTCAGCCAGGAGCTTGACCAGAACCTGTGCCAGCAATTCGTCGTCCGGCTCGCCGATCTCGACGACAGTCGCCGCCTTCAGGCGCGAACGCAGGTCTGGCAGTTCCACCGGCCAGGACATCGGCCACAGCCGGCTGGTGATCAACAGGCTGGTGCCGTTTTCCCGCACGCTGTTGATGACGTGAAACAATGCCCGATCGTCGAAGCCCTGGCGATCGGCATCTTCGAACAGAACCGGGGCTGCCGCCGCGGTCTCGGCCGCGTTGCTGCCAGCCGTCGGGTGAATGGAAGCCGCGGCGCTGTTTTCCCGCCAGATCGCCGCAAGGTGCGATTTTCCAGAGCCGACTGGCCCTGCAAGGATCACCACGGGCGATGGCCACCGCGGCCAGCTGTCGATGATGGACACGGCCGCCTTCAAGCGCTCGGACACGAGCAAGTCGTCACGACCCGTCTGGGGCTCGTGCTCGAAAACGAGCGGCAACTGTTCGAACTTGCGGACCATAACGCTGTTACTCTGGAAGCTTGTACTCAGGGCTGTTGTGTTCCGGCTCGATCGTCAGGACGTGGCGATGGCCGTGGTAGAGTGTACTGTCGAGGTAACGGCCGATGCCGAAACGGACAAGCACGCCGATGGCGGCTGCGCACGGCACCGCAACCAGCAGCCCGACAAACCCGAACAGCGCGCCGAAGGCCAGAAGCGCGAACATCAGCCAGACCGGATGCAGGCCGACGCTCTTGCCGACAAGCCGCGGCTGGAGGATGTTACCCTCCATGAACTGCCCGGCAAAGAAGATCGCCGCTATCATACCGATGTGCAGGTATTCCGGCCAGAACTGAACCAGCGCCACGCCGACGGCAAGCACGAGGCCGACCATCGAGCCGACATACGGAATGAAGCTGATCATGCCGGCAAACAAGCCGATCAGCAGGCCGAAATTCAGGCCGGCCAGGGTCAGGGAAATACCGTAGAACAGGCCGAGAATGATGCAGAGCGAGCCCTGACCACGCACGAATCCGGCGATTGTCGTGTTCATGTCGTGGAAATCTGACGGACGGTCGCAACGTGGTCGCGCGGGATCCAGTTGTCGACCCTTTCGACCATCCGGTCCCAGTCCAACAGCAGATAGAAGGCGACCACTGGCGTGACCACGAACAGCGAGATGATATCGAGCAGCGCCATGCCCGAATTCCACAATTGCTGGAACAGCGTGCCGAGGAAGCCCGCGCCCTGCTCGAGCAGCTTGGCGGAATTCTGTTTGATCGTGTCCATCTGCCCGGAAACCCAGTCCGGCAGCCAGGCAGCATCCGGGCTGGTCAGGAACTCCTGGAGCATCGACACATAGCCCGGCATTTTCTGGATGAAGTCGGATGCCTGGGTAAACACGATCGGGATGATGAGGACCAGCGACAACGCGAAGACGACGATGAAACCGACCAAGATCACGACCGTTGCCATCAGCCGGCTGAGGCCAATTCTTTCCAGCCGGTCGGCGACGGGATCGAGGAAATAGGCCAGCGCCATGCCGGCGATGAACGGCAGGAGAATGGTCGAGAACACCATCAGAAAGGCAATGAATGCGGCAAGGAAAAGCAGCCAGAAGATGATCTGGCGCTGCAGCCCGCTGCCGCTCAATTTGTTGACCATGCCGCTGTTCCGATGTCTTGCCACAGGCGCTGCCCGGCGCCGCTTCCAGTGCTGGAGATAGGATGCGGCACCGACCATGGTCAAGCCTGTGGCACAAAAGGGCCGACAATGGCGGGCAAAACATCAAAAAAGCGGGAGTATCCGGGGCAATATGCTTGCACTTGCGCCACCACCATGCCAATCGCAATCCAAATATGACGAGCCGGCGGAGATCAAGCCATGAGCGAGCCAGGAAAGAACGGTCTGACCTACAGCGATGCAGGTGTGGATATCGACGCCGGAAACCTTTTGGTGGAAAAGATCAAGCCGCATGTGCGCTCGACGCGGCGCCCCGGCGCCGATGGCGAGATCGGCGGTTTTGGCGGCCTGTTCGACCTGAAGGCGGCCGGTTTCAAGGATCCGGTCCTGGTTGCCGCCAATGACGGCGTCGGCACCAAGCTGAAGATCGCCATCGACGCCAACAAGCACGACACGGTCGGCATCGATCTCGTCGCCATGTGCGTCAACGATCTGGTCGTCCAGGGCGCCGAGCCCCTCTTCTTCCTCGACTATTTTGCGACCGGCAAGCTCGATCCCGACCAGGGTGCTGCCATCGTCGGCGGTATTGCCGCCGGTTGCCGCGAGGCAGGCTGTGCACTGATCGGCGGCGAAACCGCCGAAATGCCCGGCATGTATGCCGGCGGCGACTATGACCTCGCAGGCTTTGCGGTCGGCGCTGCCGAACGCGGCCAGTTGCTGCCGGCCGGTGACATCGCTGAAGGCGACGTCATTCTGGGTCTCGCCTCCTCCGGCGTGCATTCCAACGGCTATTCGCTGGTGCGCAAGATCGTTTCGCTCTCCGGCCTTGCCTGGGACGCGCCTGCCCCGTTCGGCGAAGGAACACTAGCTGACGTTCTCATGACGCCGACGCGCATCTACGTGAAGCCGCTGTTGAAGGCGATCCGCGAGACCGGCAAGCTCAAGGCGCTCGCTCACATCACCGGCGGCGGTTTTCCGGAAAACATTCCGCGGGTGCTGCCGAAGCATCTGGCCGCTGAAATCGATCTCGCTGCCATCAAGGCACCGGCCGTGTTCTCCTGGCTGGCCAAGACCGGCGGCGTTGCTGCCAACGAGATGCTGCGCACGTTCAACTGCGGCGTCGGCATGATCGTGGTCGTGGCCGCCGAAGATGCCGCTCAGGTCACGTCGGTGCTGACAGCAGAAGGCGAGACCGTCTTTGCGCTCGGCCGCATGGTCGCCCGCGGCGAAGGCGCTGCCGGCACGCTCTATAAGGGCACGCTCACTCTATGAACGATACGGTCAAAGCGGCCCACAAGCGGGTCGTGGTCTTCATTTCCGGCGGCGGCTCCAACATGCTGGCGCTGGTCAAGGCAACGGCCGAAACGGACTATCCCGCCGAGATCGTCGCCGTCATCTCCGACAAGGCAGATGCGGGCGGCCTGGCGAAGGCATCGGCTTTCGGCATCCCCGCCCTGTCGTTCGTCCGCAAGGATTATGACAGCAAGGACGCGCACGAAGCGGCGATCCTTTCGGCGCTGGAAAAACTTTCGCCCGATATCATCTGCCTGGCCGGCTATATGCGGCTGCTGAGCGCCACCTTCATCAACGCCTATGAAGGCCGGATCATCAATATCCACCCTTCCCTGCTGCCGCTTTTTCCCGGTCTCCACACCCATCAGCGGGCCATCGACGCCGGCATGACCGAGGCCGGCTGTACCGTGCATTTCGTCACCGAAGGCATGGACGAAGGACCGGTCATCCTGCAGGCCAAGGTACAGGTATTGCCGGGCGACACCGCCGATGCCCTTGCGGCCAGGGTACTGGGTGAGGAGCATCGTATCTATGCCGAGGCGCTGCGCCTGATCGCCGACGGCAAGGTGCGGATGGAATAGGGTGGCTCCCAGCCCCGCCCGAGTACAATAGCAACACACCTTAAAGTGGTGCTTTCTCTGGCAGATTACCGGAAATAAACCGAAAATTTACCATACCCGCAGAGATTGAGAGAAATATCTCATCTCCGGCACATGCTCGTGCCCTTCCGGGAATTGGTCATGAACGCTCTCCCCTACGTCTTCGCAGGCGTATCGATCCTGTGTGCGACAACCACCCATGCGGGTGATTTTTACGGCCCGGTAACCGAAGGGCCGGTGACCATGACCTTCGATGCGGGTCTGGCCAATCTCTATGCAGAGGAAAACGTCTTCAGCAATGGCCGGGAAGTCAGCCGTCTCGATTGGGAATCCAAGGGCGTCACGCTTTTGCGCGGCTCTCTCAGCGTCGAGGTGTTGCCGGACTGGTCGATCAGGGCCGAAGGCAAGACCGGCATGAACGGCGATGGCCATATGACCGACTATGACTGGATCGCGCCAAATTATACCAGCCAGTCCGACAACGGCTGGAGCCACCGGTCGATCCACCAGGACACCCGGCTGGATCACTACTATAGCGGCAGCGTCGAAGTAAACCGGACATTCGTCAACGACAACGGCCGCCTTCTCAGCGCCGGCATCGGCGGCCGCTACAGCGAGGTGCAGTGGACGGCCTATGGCGGCTCGTACATCTACAGCGTGTTCAATCCCCGCATGACCTCAGCGGCAACTTCTGCCGATGGCGAACGCGGCATCACCTATCGCCAGAAGATGCCGGCCTTCTATGCCAACCTTCGTGGAACCCAGACTTACGGTGCGTGGACGCTGTCGGGCGGCGCCGAGGGCGGCGTTCTGGTCAGGGCCAAAGCACTTGACGACCACTGGATGCGCAACCTGCGCTTTACCTGACAGCTTTGACTATGGCGCCATGTATGGCGGCAACATCGCCGTTGGGTACAATCTCACGGACAAGATTTCACTTTATGCGAACGGCGCGGTTGAAATGACCAAATTCGGAACCGGCGACACGAATGTTCGCAGTACAGCCAACGGCGCCAGCGCAGATTTCTCCGAATCTGCCGGCGCGCAGTTCATGGCCGCATCGGTCAGCCTCGGCATCAAAGGCTCCTTTTGAAAATCAGCCCTGCGCCAACCTCTCCCGGTTCAGCATCGCCCATTGCAACAGCATGATGGTCTTGCCGTCGCAAATCTCGCCGCTGTCGATCATCGCCATGGCGGCGGCGAGCGGAACCTCCAGTACCTCGATGTCCTCATCCTCATGCGCAGCACCGCCGCCGTCCTCGGCACGGACGGTTGCGTCGATGATCGCGGCAAAGAAGTGCACCGTTTCCGTTACCGCACCCGGCGACATGAAGGCCTGGAAGACAGGCTGGACATCCGTCACCAGATATCCCGTCTCCTCCATCACCTCGCGCTTGATCGCCTCGGCCGGGTGATCGCCGTCAGAGCAGCCCGGCAGGCGTTTCCAGAAGCCAGCCGGAATGGCCGTTGAGATAGGTCGGGATCCGGAACTGCCGCACAAGGATGATGCTGCCGCGCCTGGGATCGTAGAGCAGGATGGTGGCGCCGTTGCCGCGGTCATAGACTTCCCGCTTCAGCGTCTTGGTGACATCGTTCGAGCCGGTATAGTTAAAGGTGACGTTGCGCAGGTGATACCAGTTTTTCGAAAGCGTCTCGTCCTTGAGGATGTCGACCTTCGCATTTTCAAATTTCGTCATTAATCGTTCAATCCTTGCGCAGCCATACGTGATTGTCGTGGAAAGCGGCGCCGCCATAGGGAGCTGCCGCGTCGGCGCCGGTGAGCACGTTGATGCCCTCGCCGTCCAGATGCGCGTCGTTCGGCCAGAGCCCCTCGGCAATCACCACGCCACGCCGCGTGCCGCCGCCGATTTTCGCATGCAGGCGGATTTCGCTGCGCTTGTTGCCGATCCGCACGATGTCGCCATCGGCAATTCCTGAGCGCCGCCGCATCCTCCGCCTGGATCATCACTTCGGGCCGAATTTCCTTCTGCAGGGAAGACGGCGTTTCGGCAAAAGTCGAGTTCAGGAACGACCGCGCCGGTGATGTGGCCAGCCGGGAACGGGTGGGTTTCGTCGGCCACTTCGATCAGGTCAACATGATCGGGAAATTCCGGCAGTTGTGCATGCGGGCCGAATGCGCCGAGCGCCTTTGGCGGCCGGTTCGGTGCCGGTGTGCCGGTCCAGTCGGCCTTGAAGCGGAATTTTCCATCCGGGTGGCCGAAACCGCCGACAAAATGCGCCGTGTCGAAATCCGGCTGGACATCCAGCCATTTCTCGCGTTTCAGCCCTTCGTAGCCGATGCCGTAATTGACCAGGATATGGTCGATATGCTCGCGCTCTGCTGAGGCCGAAACCGGGCTTGTCCGAAACACCGAGACGCTTTGCCAGCTCCTCGATGACGAACAGATTAGTGCGCACGGTGGATGGCGGCTCGACCACCTTGGGGCCGAGCAGGATATGCTGGTGGCCGCCGCCGCGGTAGAGGTCGTCATGCTCAAGGAACATGGTGGCGGGCAAAACGATGTCGGCAACCTTGGCCGTGTCTGTCATGAACTGCTCGTGCACGGCAACGAACAGGTCGTCGCGCAGGAAACCCTGTTTCACCAGCCGCTGCTCCGGCGTGACGTTGACCGGATTGGTGTTCTGGATGAGCATGGCCGTGACCGGACCGCGATGGCGCAGCGCCTCGGCGTCGCCGGTCAGCACCCGGCCGATCTGCGACTGATCCAGCATGCGGATATCCGGATCGAGCATCGCGGAACCGACCAACTCGCGCTTGTCGAACCGGAAGATATCGTTGTTGGAATGGAACGCACCGCCGCCCTCGTACTTCCAGGAGCCAAGCACGGTCGGAACCGAAGCCGCCGCGTGGATGGCGACCGCGCCGTTGCGCTGACGGGTAAAGCTGTAGCCGAGACGGAAATAGGTTCTTGGGGTGGTGCCGACGAGCTTGGCGAACGCCTCGATCTCCTCCACCGGCAATCCGGTGATGGCGGCGGCCCATTCCGGCGTACGCGTCTTCAGATGGTTCTCAAGCCCCGCCGGATCATCAGCATATTTTGCCAGATAGGCGCGGTCGGCATAGCCATCTCGGAAGGCGATGTGCATAACGGCGCAGGCAAGGGCGGCATCGGTACCGGGCTTCAGCACCAGCCCCATATCGGCCTGCTTGATCGTCGGGTTGTCATAGATATCGATGACAACGATCTTGGCGCCGCGTTCCTTGCGGGCCTTGATCGCGTGGGTCATGACGTTGACCTGGGTCGAGACGGCATTGGTGCCCCAGATGACGACGCAATCGGACTTCGCCATCTCGCGCGGATCGGGGCCGCGCAGCGCCTGTCGCCATTGCCAGTCCGGTCCAGGCAAGGTTGGTGCAAATCGAGCCGAAGAAGCCGGAATAGCGCTTGGCGTGACGCAGGCGGTCGATCGAATCGCGCTGCACCTGTCCCATCGTGCCGGCATAGAAATACGGCCAGACGGCTTCGGAACCGTGCGTCTGCTCGGCCTTGACGAAGGCGCCGGCGATCTCGTCGAGCGCGTCTTCCCAGGACAGTTGCTGCCAGTTCCCCTCACCCTTTGCACCCTTGCGGCGCTGCGGCACCATCAGGCGGCCGGGATGATAGATGCGCTCGGAATAGTGGGCAACCTTGGCGCAGATGACGCCGGCGGTATAGGTGTTGGCGCTGGCGCCGCGCACCCGGCCGATCCGGCCTTCGGGCGTCACATCGACCTCAAGCGCGCAGGCCGAAGGACAGTCATGCGGACAGACAGTGTGGCCGATCGACATTTGTGGTTTTATAGGGGTCGCAACGTTCATGGCTTTTCTATATTGCATCGTGAAAGGGTCTCACAGTCCCCTTGGCCATACATTCAAATATTTCATCGGGACGTAAGGGACGCGAATGAATTACCGTCACATCTACCACGCCGGAAACTTCGCCGATGTCCTGAAGCACGCGGTGCTTGCCCGGCTGATCGTCTACATGGCGCAGAAGGACAAGGCTTTTCGCGTGCTCGACACCCATGCGGGCATCGGCCTTTATGATCTTTCGAGCGAGGAAGCGCAGAAGACCGGCGAATGGGTCGATGGTATCGGCCGCATTCTCGACACCGATATTCCGGCCAAGGCAAAGGCGATCCTCGAGCCTTATCTAACGGCCGTGCGCGACCTCAATCCGGATGGCGGCTTGACGCTCTATCCCGGGTCTCCAAAACTGACCCGCATGCTGATGCGGCCGCAGGACCGGCTGTCGGCGATGGAACTGCATCCCGACGACTACGAGACGTTGCACCGCCTGTTCGACGGCGATTTCCAGAGCCGCATCACCGAACTGGATGGCTGGCTGGCGCTCGGTGCCCATCTGCCACCGAAGGAAAAGCGCGGCATCGTGCTGGTCGATCCGCCCTTCGAGATTGCGGGCGAATATGAGCGGCTGGCCGATGGCCTGCACAAGGCATACCGCCGCTTTTCCGGTGGCACGTTCTGCCTCTGGTATCCGCTCAAACAGGGCACGCCGATCGCCGAATTCCACGCTGCCCTGCAGGCATTGGAAATCCCCAAAATGCTCTGCGCCGAACTCTCGGTCCGCAGCGACCGCGATACGACCGGGCTCTCGGGTTCCGGCCTGATCATCGTCAATCCGCCTTTCACGCTGAAGGGCGAACTGGACATCCTGCTACCATTCCTCAAGGACCGGCTGAAGCAGGATCGCCACGCTTCCGCCCGTGCTTTCTGGCTGCGCGGCGAGGAAGTCCCGGAGCGCGACTGAAAAGGGCGCGATTAAACGGGGCTTGACGGTCCGCCCGCAAGAGACGCACTCTGCGGGTAGCCGAGGAGAGGATCATGACAGCAATGCTTGCGCGCACCGTTCTTTTCTCCCTGGCCGCGATGGCGTGCAGTGCGGTGCCGGTTAAGGCATCCGATCATCTCAACTCTGGCATGGCGCACGTCACGGATGCCTGCGGTAGCCCCGAAGTCCTCGGCTTCATTACCTCCGATTTCGGCATCCGGGCCGCCGACTATTTGAAAATGGATATAGCCATCGCTGAAATCCACGACATGCGGCAGAAACGCGTCGTCCTGCGCGACGAGACCCGTCCGATCCAGCGCGAATACTGCCGGGCCACCGCCATCACCACCGATGGCCAGAAACGCGCTCTGGTATCTGATCGAGCGTGGCTTCGGCTTTGCCGGGATCGGCTCGAACATCGAATTCTGCCTGAGCGGTCTTGATCCCTGGTATGTTTACGGTGCCCAGTGCGCGTCGTTGCGGTGACAGGCGTGATGTCAGGTTTCCGCGGCATGATCGCCCTTGCCGGCCTTCTGGCGCTTGCTGCATGCAGCGGCGAGGAGAAGACCCCGGATGCAAAAAGACGCATCCGCCACAAGTCCCACAGCCGCCAACACGCCGATCACCGGCACGCCTGGCACGGGCACACGTCAGAAAACGCAAACCCTTCCGCTGGGCAGCGGTTTCGATTTCTACGTCCTGTCGCTGTCCTGGTCGCCAAGCTGGTGCCTGGAAAACGATCCGTCGGGACGCTCGATGCAATGTGACCCGGACAACAATCACGGCTTCATCGTCCACGGGCTCTGGCCGCAGAACGAACAGGGGTACCCGGAGTTCTGTCGGTCGCGCAGAATCCGACCGGGTGCTGGAAACGCTGGGGCGAACCCTGTTCGATATCATGCCCTCGATGGGGCTGATCGGCCATGAATGGCGCAAACACGGCTCCTGCTCGGGGCTCGGCCAGAAGGACTATTTTGCGGTTCTGCGCGCCGCCCGCGAAAAGTGGCGATACCGCCGGCTTTGCAATCGGTCGGATCGGACCAGCGGACAAATGCAGCGCAAATCGAGACGGCGCTGACATCGGCCAATCCGGGCCTGCGCACCGACGCTCTCGCCGTCACCTGCGCCTCAGGCCGCGTCGATGAAGTCCGTATCTGCTTCAACAAGGATCTCAGCTTCCGCGCCTGCGGCGAGATCGACCGTGGCGGCTGCAAGGTGAAAAGCCTCAGCCTTCCGGCGACGCCCTAACCTTCAATGAACCACCCATCCAGCGAAAGAAAGCTCGCATGAAGATCTTCTATTCCCCCACCTCACCCTATTCCAACAAGGTGCGCATGGCGGCGCATTATGCCGGTCTTTCGACCGAGAACGTCTTGACCGACACCAACGGCAACCCGCAGGACCTGATCGCCAGCAACCCGTTTGGCAAGATCCTGACGCTGGTCACATCCGAGGGAAAGGCGATCTACGACAGCCGCGTGATCATGCAGTTCATCGACCGCGAGACCAAGGGCAAGCTCTATCCACGCAATGCTGAGAAGCGTACCGACGTGGAATTGCTGGAAGCCCTGTGCGACGGCATCTGTGACTGCCTGCTCGCCATCGTCTATGAAAAGCGGTTCCATCCGCCGGAAAGATCCACCAGCCCTGGATCGACCGGCAGTGGGAAAAGGCCGGCCGCGGCCTCGACCTCCTCAACGCCAACATGCCGAAGACCGGTGCCAAGCTGCATGCCGGTCACTTCGCGCTCGCGGCCCTGCTGCGCTATATCGAACTTCGTTTCGCCGGCGAATGGCAGAAGGGCCGCCCTGAAATTGAAGAACTGGCCGCAAAAGTTCGAAAAGTTCTTCCCGGACTACGCGCAGTTCAAGGTCTGATTGCCGGCGATCATGTCAGAAAACGCAAAAAGGCCGGATCGCTCCGGCCTTTTTATCATTCACGATCCGATGGATCAGAACTTGACGCCCATACCGACGCGGACGCTGTGTTCGTCGTAACCCGACGAAACCTTGCCACCGCCCAGGCTGAAGTCCTTCGAACCGTAGTCGGAGTAGCGGTATTCGACGCGTGCCGTGACGTTGTCGGTCACAAAGGTTTCGGCACCGGCACCGGCCGTCCAGCCGATGAGCGTGTTGGAGTCCGAGGTGCCCTTCTGGGCAGCCTTGACGTTGGTCGCTGCGACACCGGCCGTACCGTAAACCAGAACCGGGTTCAGATCGACACCGACGCGGGCGCGGGACCGAGCCGTTTGCACGCTGCTTCAAGCCGACGTCGCCATTGCTGCTATCGTTGTCGCCGTAGTTGATATCGGCTTCACCGCCGTAAACGATCTGGCCACTCTGCATGTTGTAACCACCGTAGAGACCGCCGCCGAAGCCGGCAGCAGTGCCATTGCCGTTGGCGTCGAACTGGCCATGGGCCCAGTTGGCCGTACCACCGACATAGGCGCCGGACCAGTTCTTCACAGCCGGTTCGCTGTACTCGGCAGCCGGAGCAGCCGGAACTTCGTCGATCGCGTCGGCAGCCTGAACGGCGGAGAAGGCGATGAGGGATACGGCGGATGCCATAAGGGTGGTGATGAGAGTACGCATTAAAGTCTCCTTTACGAACCGATGCTCCGGACCCTCGCGGTCCCAAACTGATACATCGGGAAATTTCTAATTAACCCCGCCCGGTTGATGGAGAAATTGACAATCAAATGCGGATTCTCAAGAGCCAAATTGTGAAATTTTAGAGGCAGAAGCATGGCTAAAATTCGATGTTGCTTCGAGGTCACAGGGTATTTATTAACCACAAACTAATATTAACGAAATATATACTATAACAACGCGAAACAATTCAATTTAGCGCTTTCGCATTAATTTTTCTGAAACGAATGCCTGGGGCTGTTTCGCAATATCAGGCGGCCTCCTATATCCTTGCAGCATGCAAAAATACGAATCGCACAACGGGATGCTGCGGGCTCCTTTGAAAACTGCTCTGGTGACCGGCGGTGCCCGGCGGATAGGTAAGGCTATTGTCGAGGACCTTGCTGTCCATGGCTTTGCAATCGCCATCCACGCCAACACATCCGCGAGCGAAGCCGAAGCCCTCGCAGCCGATATTTGCACTCGCGGTGGCAAGGCTACGGCGATTGTGGCGGACCTTGCCGATACCGCCTCGGTGCAGACGGTGATGCAAAAGGCGGTTGCGGAGCTCGGGCCGATCGGCCTGCTCGTCAACAATGCCTCGCTGTTCAAGAAGGACAGTCTTGAAGACTTCTGACGAAACCGTCTGGGACCGGCATTTCGCCCTTCACGTCAAAGCCCCGTCCCTGCTTGCCCACGATTTTGCCGCGCAACTGCCGGAGGAAAATTCAGGGCTGGTCATCAATATCATCGATCAGCGGGTCTGGGCTCCCAATCCGAGATTTTATTCCTATATGTTGTCGAAGTCGGCACTTCTGACAGCAACGAAGACGATGGCACAGGCTTTGGCACCGGCAATCCGCGTCAATGGCATCGGGCCAGGTCCGACACTGCCAAACGAACGGCAGAATACCAGGGATTTCGACACCCAGGTCGAGGCGCTGATCCTGAAGCGTGGTCCGCAGCTTGACGAAATTGGCCGGGCGATCCGGTTCCTGTTCGACACGCCGTCGATCACCGGCCAAATGATCGCACTTGACGGCGGCCAGCATCTTGCCTGGGAAACGCCGGATATTTTGGAGATTGTGGAATGAGCGGGCGCGTGCCCAATGATGGTGGCATTCTCTACGACGAAAATGCCAGCGACGACGAAGACCTGATCGAGACGCCGGATGCGAGCGCGCCGGCGGCGATTGTCGATTGGGCAGAAACCAGTGCCATTCCCGACGGGTTGCGCGGTGCGGACCTGATCCAGGCCTTCGTCAAGCTTTTGCCCAACAGCCCCGGCGTCTACCGCATGTTCAACGAGGCGGGCGACGTGCTCTATGTCGGCAAGGCGCGGAGCCTGAAGAAGCGCGTCAGCAACTATGCGCAAGGGCGGCTGCACTCCAACCGTCTGACCAAGATGGTGCGCAGAAACCGCCAATATGGAATTCGTGACGACACGCACCGAGATCGAGGCGCTGCTGCTCGAAGCCAACCTGATCAAGCGTTTGCGGCCGCGCTTTAACGTGCTTCTGCGCGACGACAAGTCGTTTCCCTATATTCTGGTAACCGGAGACACCCGCGCACCGGCGCTTTACAAGCATCGCGGCGCCCGCAGCCGCAAGGGTGATTTCTTCGGCCCCTTCGCTTCTGCCGGCGCCGTCGGCCGCACCATCAATTCGCTGCAGCGCGCCTTTCTGCTGCGCACCTGCACCGACAGCGTCTTTGAAAGCCGCACCCGCCCCTGTCTGCTGCACCAGATCAAGCGTTGCGCCGCCCCTTGTACCCATGAGATCAGCGACGCCGACTATGCCGAGCTGGTTACCGAGGCCAAGGATTTCCTCTCCGGCAAGAGCCAGGCGGTGAAGGCGACGATTGCGGCCGCAATGAGCGAAGCCTCTGAAAATCTTGATTTCGAGCGTGCCGCACTTTACCGTGACCGGCTGGCGGCGCTGTCGCATGTCCAGAGCCACCAGGGCATCAATCCCTCCGGCGTCGAGGAAGCGGATGTCTTCGCCATCCATCACGAAGGCGGTGTTTCCTGCATCCAGGTGTTCTTCTTCCGTACCGGCCAGAACTGGGGCAACCGCGCCTATTTCCCCAAGGCCGATCCGACCCTGACCTCCGCCGAAGTGCTCAGCGCATTCCTTGCCCAGTTCTACGACGACAAGCCCTGTCCCCGGCAGATCCCTTGCTCTGCGAGACCGTTGAGGAACAGGAACTGCTTGGTGAAGCGCTCAGCGAAAAATCCGGCTACAAGGTCGCCATTCTGGTGCCGCACGCGGCGAGAAGAAGGATCTGGTCGAGCAGGCCGTTGCCAATGCCCGCGAGGCGCATGGCCGCAAGCTCGCCGAAACAGCATCGCAATCGCGCCTGCTCGAAGGGCTTGCCACGACGTTCAAGCTCGAGCGGACGCCGCGCCGCATCAGAAATCTACGATAACTCCCATATCATGGGCACCAATGCCGTCGGCGGCATGGTGGTGGCGGGGCCGGAAGGTTTCGTCAAAGGCCAGTACCGAAAATTCAACATCAAATCGACCGACATCACCCCTGGCGACGATTTTGGGATGATGAAGGAAGTGATGACACGGCGGTTTTCACGCCTGCTGAAGGAAGAGGGAAAGCCCGACCGCAGCGTCGAGACAACCGAGGATGCCGCCTTCCCGGCCTGGCCCGATGTCATCCTGATCGACGGCGGTCAGGGCCAGATGACGGCAGTGCGGGCCATCCTCAAGGAACTGGATATCGAGGATTGCGTGGTCGCCATCGGCGTCGCCAAGGGCGTCGATCGCGAGGCCGGCCGCGAGCGGTTCTTCCCGCCCGGCGGCGGCCGCGACGGCTTCACCCTGCCGCCACGCGATCCCGTGCTCTACTTCATCCAGCGCATGCGCGACGAGGCCCACCGGTTTGCCATCGGCTCGCACCGGGCGCGGCGCAAGAAGGAGATGGTCAAGAACCCGCTCGACGAGATTGGCGGTATCGGCCCGACGCAAGCGCGCGCTGCTCCACCATTTCGGCACCGCCAAGGCCGTATCCCGCGCCGGGATCAACGACCTGATCGCCGTCGAAGGCATTTCGGAAGCGGTTGCGCGGCTGGTCTATGATCATTTCCATGAGGATGGCACGAAGTAGCAGCGGCGAGCCTGCTTGCCCGCCGCGACAACCGTTCAGACCCGAGATGGCGACGGGCTTGCTACCGGTCCTTCGCCGCCTCGTCGATCAAGGCTGCGACCTCGACGGGCATGGATGCCAGCGAGGCATGGCTCGCCTTCAGCGTGATGACCTTCTTCGCACCGAGCCGGCCGGACATCCAGCGCTGGTTGTCGGGATGGATCATGCGATCCTCACTGGATATCTGGTACCAGCTGTCCTTGTTCTTCCATGCCGGGTTGCTGATCTCGTTGCCGAAGGTGCTGGCGAGCGGCGCCTTCTGGGTGATGCCCATGACGAGGCCTTCGTCGGCGGTGAGATCCTGGCAGAAACTCTCGTGGAACTTCTCCGGCTTCACCCAGAGATAACCGTCGCTGTCCGGCGCCAGATTTGTGGCAGCGGCGGGCGGATTTTTCGCGGTGATGCCGCCGGGGCTTTCGCCCGCATCAGGCGCAAAGGCTGCGATATAGACGAGGCCTGCGACATTCGGCTGGTTGCCCGCCTGGGTAATCACAGCCCCGCCATAGGAATGGCCGACTAGGAGAACAGGCCCCTCCTGCTGGGCAATCATCTTGCGGGTGCGCTCGGCATCGTCGGCCAAGGATGTCAGCGGCAGTTCGACAGCTTTGATGGACCCATGGCCCAGACGGGCCAGTTCCACGATGACTTTGCTCCAGTGGGCAGCCCCACCCCAAAAACCGTGAACGAGAAGGATCGTCGGAACCTGTGCCATAGGGCGTTCTCCCAGCAGGATTTGATCGGAAACGGCAGGCCGATATGGGCAGTGGCGCCACATCGGCACCCATCAAACAGCAAGCCTATGACCGGACTGTGGCGTCCCCATCAGACCGCCAGCCGCCCGAGCCCGGACAGCATGCGGGTCAGTTCCGCCTGGCGCCGCGTTCCGGTTTTGAGGAAGATGCTTTTCAGATAGGTGCGAACCGTTTCGAGCTTGAGCCCAAGTTTGATCGCCACGGCTTCCGGGCTTGCACCCGAAGCAAGTTCACGGGCCACCCGGGCCTCTCCGGGTGTCAAATCGAACAGCCCGCTGAGCACCCGCATGTCTGGCGGCCCGGCCAGACCGACCGGCGTTGCAATCAACACGGCAAGGCTCCTGGAGAAAATATCACGCGCATTCCTTCGAACAGGAAGCAGATGCAGGATCAGCGCCGCCGAGCCTTCTTCCGCAGCGAGCGGGATGGATTGCACGTTTGATGCCCGAGCGACAGCCAGCTGCTCCAGCGCCGCCAGAACCAGTCCGTTTGCCGCAGGGTTTTTGAGCGAAATCCTGTTGGCCGCGCCGGTACGGATGCGCGGCGAAAGTGCTTCCATGTCGTCGTTCATGGCAAGAACCCGATTATCGTCACTGAGGACGGCGGCGGGAAGCCCGAGCAATGATAGCGTCGCTGTGATACTCTGCGCCTGCCGGAAGATCATCCGCGACGAGATCAGCGCAGCACGGGCAAGATCACCTTTCAGGCTATTGACGTAATCGAGCGCCTGCGTCGAGAACGGCCCCTCACTGCTCCGGCCTATGAAATCGAAAATCAGCGTGTGCCCCGAAGGCTCCGGGAACACCGCCCCCATGCTCCAGCCGAGACCCAGCGGCCGCAGAAACGTGTCGTAGATGGGATCCGTGGCGATCTCGTCGGCGGTCATCACATCAATGTCCCGGGCAAAAGCCATCGGCGCCAACAGCATCGAGCGCTCGGGCCTCGGGTTTTGCAACTTCATATCGCTGCGCAGAATAGCGTTCCATCTGCTCGTCGATATTCGGCGAACAGACCCACCGCAGCGTCTGGTCGGTATCGATGGTCAGAATACAGGCGGAAAAACCGTTCACCTCCCCAGCCAGGCTGGCGCAGACATCCGGCCACAACTCGGGGATAACCGCGGCTTCATAGATCCGATCGATCAGTGTAATGGTGTCAGACATCATTTGCTCTGCGCTGGAGCATTTATTCGACAATGCCTTCATATCAGAGGTTTGCCAAGCTCAATGTAGCAAGCACTGAATTTCAAAGAGGATCTCGGTTCACCGTGCGTTCAGACGAATTCCGCCATAATTCAAGCCGATCTCTAATGACCGGTTGACGCCGCTGTCACAAAGTCTTTCATCTGTTGCCAAAGAACTCGCAGAGAACCCGAATCGATGTCCACCACGCCTGCCGCTTACAATATTCCCAATCTTCTGACTTATGCCCGTATCCTGGCCGTGCCTTTGATCGTCCTGTGTTTCTTCATCGAGGGCAGGCTGCAGAGTTCGGATTTCGCCCGCTGGACGGCGCTGGGGCTTTTGCCGTCGCCTCGATCACCGACTTCTTCGATGGCTATCTGGCGCGCATCTGGCAGCAGACCTCCAATATCGGCCGTATGCTCGACCCGATCGCCGATAAACTGCTGGTCGCCTCGGTTCTGCTGCTCGTTGCCGCTGACGGCACGATTGCCGGCTGGTCGATCTGGGCTGCGATCATCATTCTCTGCCGCGAAATCCTGGTGTCCGGCCTGCGCGAATATCTCGCCGCCTTGAAGGTCAGCGTGCCGGTGACCCGCATCGCCAAGTGGAAAACCACGATCCAGATGGTCGCCATCGCCTTCCTGCTCGCAGGCCCTGCCGGCGACAAGGTGCTTCCCTACACGACCGAAATGGGCATCGGCCTTCTCTGGCTTGCCGCCGCCATCACGCTCTATACCGGCTACGACTACTTTCGCGCCGGCCTCAAGCACATGGTCGACTGATGGGCAGCGTCAACCTCGTCTATTTCGCCTGGGTGCGCGAACGGATCGGCAGAGGCGAAGAAACGCTGGAGCTTCCCGAACACGTCGTCACGGCCGGCGATCTGTTGACCCATCTGAAGACGCTCGGCGAGGAATACGAGACGGCGCTGGAGCATGAGAATGTCATCCGCGTCGCCATCAACCAGGAACATGTCGATCACCACGAAACGATTGCAGGCGCGCGGGAGATCGCTATTTTCCCGCCGATGACCGGGGGCTGAGACCGTGGCTAACATGCCTGTCACGGTTCAAGCGTCCAGCGCGGCGATTTCGACCTTGCATTCGAAGTCCGGGCGTTGTCGGCCGGCCGCCACGATATCGGCGCGGTCGTCACCTTCTCCGGTCTCTGCCGCGATGAAGCAGGCACGTTGAGCGCTCTTGAACTTGAGCATTATCCCGGCATGGCGGAAGCGGAAATCGCCCGCATCTGCGACGAAGCTATCGACCGCTTCGACCTTCAAGCCACCACCACCATCCATCGCTACGGCAAGATCCTTGCCCGGCGAAAACATCGTGCTCGTCATCACCGCCTCGCCGCACCGTCAGGCGGCCTTCGACGGCGCCAGTTTCATCATGGATTTCCTGAAAACCGCAGCACCCTTCTGGAAGAAGGAACATAACACTGAGGGCACTGCGGGCGGCTGGGTCAGTGCCAAGGATGAAGACGACAGCGCCCGGGACCGCTGGTCGAAGGATTGATCAGGCCAATCGGTCAGGGTTGAAACTGCTCTTTGCGCGTCAGCACCAGGAGCAGCACCAGGAACGAGAAGATCGCAAAGTCCCGCCAGAGCATCGGCCCATAGGCGCTCCACAGCGTCTCGCTCAGTCCCATCGCTGCCGCCCCCAGCGCCGCCAGCACAGGTGCCGTCTGGCCACCGATGGCGGCAATGAACAGCACCTTGACGCCGAACACCACACCGGCACCAAAATCCATAGTGCCGTAATAGGCGGTCGCGAGAATTCCACGATTGCGGCCAGAAACGCCGAAAATCCATAGGCCGCGATGAAGACACGCCTGCCGTCCACACCGCAAAGTGCGGCCGCGCCTGCATCGTCGGACACGGCACGCCATGCGCGGCCCCAGGCCGAGTGCACCAGGAACAGATGCCCTGCCACGACCATGGCCAGCATCAGAGCCGTGTTCAAAAGCTGCACCACCGTCAGCGTTACCGGAAACCGCGGATCGGACCAGAGCGTCACCGGCGTATTGAGGAACGGCGGCAGCCAAAGGCTGCGCGTCTCCGCCACGATCCGCGACAGCTCCATCAAAACCAGCGCGATGCCGAGCGAAACGACCACCACCGTGTTGGCCGAGGTTGCTGTCAGCCTGTGCATGATTGAACGGCCGATCAACAGACCGGCGCCGAGCGTATAGACCAGCGCCGACACCGCGCCCACGGCAAGGGCTGCCGGCAGGACCAGCCACAGGCGGTTCCAGGCAAAGTCCGAAAACAGCAGGAAGATCTGACCCGCAAACCCGAACAACGCACCATAGGTGAGATCGGCCCGCCGGGTCACCGAAAAGGCGATCGAATAGCCGAAGGCGAGCAGCGCATAGAGGGCTGCGATAGGCAGGGCGCTGGCAAGTTGCTGCAGAAAATAGGCCATGACAGGTCCGCTGGTGACAAACTCAGTATAACTGGTAAAATACGTTTTACCAGTTAGGATATCACATGACTTTTGCCTGGACCCCGCATCGTTTTTCCGGTGGCGCGCTTGCCCTCGATGTCGCCAATTCGGTGATCCTGCGCTTTGACGCCACACGGCGGATCGACCGCTATGCCGATGCCGTCGCCATGAGCGACTTTGCCGCCGCGGCAAACCGGTTTTCTGCGGAAAAGGAACTGTTCGGGACGCTGGAACCGGTAGCACTGGAAAACCGCGATGCGTTTCTGGACTTGCGCGAGGCAACCGACCGGCATTTTCAAGCGCCGGCGTGCTGGGTGCCTCCACTGGAGACGATCTGGCCGATCTGCTCGATACGGCATCCGTCATCATCCGCAGGCATCCGGTGAAAAGTCAGCGTACACCGCTCGATGCCGCCACGGCGCGCTCGGCGCTGATGCTTGCAACATTCGCCGAACCGGAGCGGCTGAAAATCTGCCCCAATTGCCAATGGCTGTTTCTCGACCGCAGCCGCAATCGCAGCCGCACGTGGTGCGACATGACGGTCTGCGGCAATCGTGCCAAGGCAAACCGCCACTACCGGCGCCAGAAGAAGGAGTTGATCGCATGACCCTGCAAGCGCCTCACTGCCGCCCTTCTTGCTGCCATTACGAGTCTTTCCGCCTGTCAGCGCGAGACCGGTCCGGACCCGCTCGAACTCACCGGCAAGATATTCATTTTCAACTACCGCCTCGCCTATGCCACCTACATGATCACGCTGACCAAGACCGAGGCGGTACCGGATGGCAGCACCGTTGTCGCCACGTTCGAAAACCCGTCGGGCGGCCCACCTTTGACGCTCGACCGCAAGCTGTTTCAAAAACTCGACAAGGTCGTGCTCGAGAGCCCCGACGTCACCTGCGTGAAGAAGCAGAAGCCCTATGCGGTGACGATCGAGGTCAAAGGCCCAGACGGCGCCATCCTGCAGACGCTCAAGACCACCGTCACTTCCAATCTCGACCAGGACATCATGCCGGCAGAGGCGCTGGTGGTCGGCCCGGCCTATGACAAGAACCCGGACGTCTTCAGGAACGGGAAAGCGCCGGAGCATTTCCAGACTGCGACCTGTCCGACCTGATACGCCATAACGCAAAAAGCCGAAGCGTTACCGCTCCGGCTTTTTTGAGTCTTTTCAAATCCTTCGGGCCAAAACCCTCAGAGTTTGATTCAGCCTGACGATTTCGGTGTCGGAGAACCAGTACTTGATTTCCTGGGCAGCCGTTTCCGGAGCATCCGAACCGTGAACCGAATTTTCGCCGATCGACAAAGCGTGGGTCTTGCGGATCGTGCCTTCGTCGGCGTTGGCCGGGTTGGTCGCGCCCATGATTTCGCGGTTCTTCAGGATGGCGCCTTCGCCTTCCAGAACCTGGACGATGGTCGGGCCGGAAGTCATGCCTTCAACCAGTTCGCCGAAGAAAGGACGTTCCTTGTGAACGGCGTAGAAACCTTCGGCTTCGCGCGTGCTCATCCAGACGCGCTTGGAAGGACGACGCGCAGGCCTGCGTTTTCGAGCATCATGGTGATGGCGCCCGTCAGGTTACGCTTGGTTGCGTCCGGCTTGATCATCGAAAATGTGCGTTCAATCGCCATTGTCTCAATTCCCTTTGCTTACATAAATCGGGGGTTTTTCCATGAATTTTGCGGTTCAATAGCCGCCAATTCCGTGCAAAACAAGGGGGAGCGCAGAAGTTTCACGCCGCTGTCACGGAGCGCCCGGCACCGTTATGGAGATCGAGGCAGCGCTCGAACCAGTCGCGAACAGGATCGCCCGACTCAAGAAGCCGCTTCGGCGAGACGACGCGCGCCCATTGCAGCGGACCAAAGACGATATAGTCGGCGAACAGCGGCGTTTCGCCACCGATGAACGGCTGCTTCTTTAGCGTGGTGCGCAGCGGCTCCAGCTTGGCGGCAAAGGTCTTCAGTTCGTCTGCCCCGGTTTGCACCACTGCTTCCAGGCTCGTGCCGAAGCGGGCTTCTCGAGAGGTGCGGAAATAGGCCTGGTCGACCGGTTCGAGGCTGTCATGAATATCCATCAGGACGATGCGCACGATCGCAGGGTGCAGCGTCATCTGCGACCAGCTTTCGACGAACCGCGCCATCGCCTGGCCGCCCTCGCCGCCAAACAGCGACGGACGATCCGGATAGGTCTCTTCCAGATAAAGGGCGATGTCAGAAACTGTCGCGAACCAGCAGATCGCCGTCGCGCAGCACGGGCACCAGCGTCGTCGCGCCGTTTTCTATCGTCGGTATCTGGGTAAACCCGACCGCCCGGGTGTCGTAGTCGAGCCCCTTATGGGCAAGCGACAGCATTGTCTTCCAGACATGCGGCGAAAACGGCCGGCTCTTGTCGGCGCCGCAGAGCGCATAGAGTGTGCGGTTCATCTCGTATCCTCATCCATAGCTGTATCGCCGGAGACTTATTCGAAACCAGCGGTCACGAACAATCAAATCAGTAAATTTCATGGATCACATCACCCACCGCGATGTAATTGCGCGCTAGACTGGCGAAAACCTCAAGGGATACCACGATGCTCGATCACTACAGGATGTTTGCCGATTACAACCACTGGGCCAACCGGCTTGTCTATCAAGCGGCTGGCGATCTCAGCGACGCAATACCGCGAGAACAAGGGCGCCTTCTTCGGCTCGCTGCACGCGACGCTCAACCACGTGCTGGCCGCCGACCGGATCTGGATGAAGCGTTTTACCGGCACAGGCGAGGCGCCGTCAAAGCTCGACACCATCCTGTTCGACACATTCGCAGACCTGTCTGCGGCACGAACCGCAGAAGACAATCGCATCGTCACCTGGATCGCCGGCCTTACCGAAGACGCCCTCGCCGGCCGCTTCACCTATACGCCTGTCAGCAACCCCACCCCCGTCACCCAGCGCCTCGCCCCGCCACTCGCCCATTTCTTCAACCACCAGACCCATCATCGTGGCCAGTGCCATATGACGCTGACGGCGCTGGGCGGACCGAGCCTTGCGCTGGACATGAGCTATTTCCTGCGGGCGCCGGAATACCGGCATTATGCCGACTGACTCAACCGGCGGAAATCATTTGGTTCTTCGGCGCCGTCACATAATTGTCACAAGGCTTGAGCAAGCAAGCCGCGTCATAGTCCGCCTCAATCTTGAAACGGAGGAAAACGACACAATGGATTGGTATCCCATCGAAGCCCTTGAGGCCGGCAAGCTTGCCGTTCTGCATTTTGAAAACCAGGACGAACAGCGCTGGGTCGGATATATCCATGGCGACGGCACCTGCCATTGGCCGGAAAACGTTTCGGGCCGCCGCCCTGATGGCTGGCAGGGATCTTTCCGCCCTGTTCTCGATGTTGCCCGACAGCGCAAAGCAGATTGTCTCGGCGTCGTTTTGACGCCGCCCCCGGTTATGCGGCCGCGCCCGAGGCCGGCCGCAAAGCGAGATATTCCCAGACAGCGACAACGAACAGAACCGCAGTCGCGGTGATCTGGATGACATAATTGCTGCTGAACGGCACGAGCACCGCGGTTACAAGTCAGCAGAACAAGCCCGGCAATATGTGAAACCGGAATTTTCCGGGCCACCGCCATCTTCACCCAGATATTGCCGGCGAGAAACAGGACCGGGCCACCGATCATCGCCAGGGCGTTTTTCAGCGAACTGTCCTCCTGCGCATGCGACAGGCTGAAATCCTCGCCGACCGCCGTCAGGATGATGCCGGCAATGATCGGCAGGTGGCCGTAGGTGAACAGATTGTGCGCCACGCTTTCAGGCCATGAGGTGTTTTCCGCCTTGTCGGCTGCGTCCGCCTGTCCATGGTGAAAATAGATCCACCACATGAAGCCGGTGCTGAGGAATGCGCTGCAGAACACGGCAAAGGTCGTGTTCGAATTCATATGCTCGGCGGCGTTTTTGCCGGTGGTCAGGATGGTTTCGCCAAGGCAGATGATGACGAACAGGGCGCAGCGTTCGGCCATGTGCTCGCCCGAGACATCCAGTGTTTCCGGCGGCGCTTTTCCAAGGCTCGGCACGGCGTAGCGAAGGGCGGGCGACGCGTAATCGATCGCGAGCGCAAGACTCCACAGCGCAATCCGACCCTCCAACTCCATCATCGCGCCGACCAGCCAGAAGACGGCGGAGGCAAGCGACCAGAGGGTAATCCGCACGAATGTGGTGAAGGATGCATCGTCGACGCCGCGATAGGCATAGAGCGTGAACAGCGAACGGCCGACCTGCATGGCGCAGTAGATCAGCGCAAACATCAGCCCATGCTCGCCAAAAGCCTCAGGCAGGGCCAGCGCCAGAAGTACACCGCCGAACATCAGGCAGAACAGCATCAGCCGGACGGCTTCCTTGCCGGTGTGAAGCAGGTTGGTCACCCAGGTCGTGTTGATCCACACCCACCAGATCGCCAGAACCAGCAGCGCAGATTCGAACGCCGCGGTTGGTCCGAAATCCGGAGGCGAGCGTATGCGACAACTGGACGAGCGCAAAGACGAAGACGAGATCGAAGAACAGCTCGGGAAAGCTGGCGCTGGTCTGATCGGGTTCTTCCGTGCGGATCCAGTTCGAACGTTTAACCGGCATGATACATACCGTGTTCGACGTTGGTGCGAGCCTGTTCACCGCTACCGCCCACCGGGCCGTTTCTAAGCATGATCTTTCCCCGCCAGATAATAGAGGACATAGGGCGCGGCCTGCGGCGGACAACGGTAACCGTTTGATCCCCGATCGCAAGCGACGAGGGACAATCCGTTGATCGCATCGGCCTTCCTCCTGTAAGCTCCCCCATGCCTTATCCCCTGATGGAGAAGTCGCATGAACAAACTGATGTTCGCCATGACAGCCGGTGCGATGATCGCATCCCCCAGCCAGGCGCAGCTCATGGATGCGGACGACCTCAACACCTTCTGCCAGCAGAAACATCCGGTGGTCGTCGGCTATGTCGCCGGCGTGCTCGACCGCTGGTCGCGCGACCTGCATCACGCGGAAATGTCGGATGTCGTCGACACGGAGAACAACCGGCCGGAAAGCAAAGTTCCGGTGACGGAGAAGATCAGGGCCAATGTCTGCGACCCCGATACCATAACGCTCGAACAGCAAGTGAATATCGTCTGCGCCTTCGTCGCTGCCAATCCGAAGGAACACGGCCGCAGTGCCGACATGCTGGTCCAGCTGGCCATGCAGGCGAAATGGCCCTGCCCGGCGAAATAACCAGCCGCGCTCGTCGCGGTCTGCCAAGTTGTACCCCCTGGAACTCGCGCCTTTGACAGTCTTTTAATCCCGATGCGTTATCAGCTGTGTCTTGCAACCACCGCGCTTCAAGCGGTTTTGTGAGGGATGCGGAATGACGGAAACAACCCAGCACGACGCCAATCAGGTACAGAATGCCGCGATCCTGCTCAAGGTCGCCCAGACCATGGCCAAGCTTGGCGTTGCCGCTTTTCCGCGCAATTACGAACTGTTCTACGAGGCGCTGTCCGGCAGCAATCTACAGCTGACACGCGAGGTTGCGGCGCTTGGCGCCCATCCGATGCAGAACCAGATCGAGCAGATCGGCGTCAAATATCACCTCTCCGGCTTTGCTGCGATCGCGGCCGACACGATCCGCGCCGATACCGCCCGCTCGATCTCTGCCGTCAGCCATGCGTTGAAGGACAGCATCGCCAAGAAGGAAGTCTTTGCCGCGATGCTGCGCAGCTTCATCACCCGGCTGGAAACCGATCCGGTCGCCGGCATGTCCGATTTTGCCGATGATGCCGCGCGCCTGCGCGATGCGGTCGCCGTGTTCGAGCGCGAGGAAAAGGCTTTGCCACGGCGATGAACGAGACCGTGACGCAGCTCGGCGGCATCGGCAGCGATATCGAGACGATGCGCAAGGCCGCCACCCGAGATCCCGTCACCGGCCTGCCGAACCGCATCGCCTTTTCGGCCAAGCTCACGGCGCTATATGACGACGGCAAGGCTGTCGGCCCGGCAGCGCTGGCGCTTGTCACTGTCGAGGGCCTGCGCGACATGGGCGAGCGTCATGGCGCAACGACGGTCGAGAAAGCGCTGAAGAAGCTGGCGCCGGAATTCCGCAAATCCGTCAAGAAGAACGATTTCGTCGCTCGCATCGGTACCGATGAATTCGCCTTCGTCTTCCACGACGTCTCGGCCGACAATGCCGAAGCGATTGCGCAGCGGATCTGCGCCTCGGTCGAAGGCGTGCAGGTCGCCCTGCCGAACCGGGCGTTCACGACACAGACGCTGTCGCTCTCGACCGGCATCGCCATGGCATTTACCGCATCCGGCGGCGTCGATCTGTTCACCCAGGCCGAGCTTGCTTTGCGGGCGGTTCGCAGCGGCGGTAAGCCGGGCACATTGGTGTTTTCCGCCGCAATCGGCGGCCGCACGAAAAAACCTACTCTCCGCACGCCGCCTGACCCTGTTGCGCTGCGGCAAAGCCTTGCCTTCTGGGCTGAGTTCGGCCAAAACGCGGCCATGATCACGCTCAATAATCTTTCGGCCCGCATTGTCGGACGCCTTCTCATCGACCAGGCCAGCGTTGCGCTGCCGGCCGGCATCAAAGCAGGCCTCGTCGGCAAGAATGGTGCCGGCAAGTCGACCCTGTTCAAAATCATCACCGGCGACATGGAGGCCGAGACCGGTTCGGTCTCGATCCCGAAGAATGCCCGTATCGGCCAGGTGGCGCAGGAAGCTCCCGGCACCGAGGAGCCGCTGCTCGAGATCGTGCTGAAAGCCGACAAGGAGCGCGAGGCGCTGCTCGCCGAAGCTGAGACCGCGACCGACCCGCACCGCATCGCCGATATCCATATGCGGCTCGCCGATATCCAGGCTCATTCGGCCGAGTCGCGCGCCGCCAGCATCCTGGCCGGCCTCGGCTTCGATGCCGCTGCGCAGTTGCGCCCGGCCTCGTCCTTTTCCGGCGGCTGGCGCATGCGTGTCGCGCTGGCGGCCGTGCTGTTTTCCGAGCCGGATCTTCTGCTCCTCGACGAGCCGACCAACTATCTCGACCTGGAAGGCACGCTGTGGCTTGAGGATTACATCAGCAAATATCCGCACACGGTCATCATCATCAGCCATGACCGCGACCTCCTGAACACCGCCGTCAACGCCATCATCCATCTCGACCAGCAGAAGCTGACCTTCTACCGCGGCTCCTACGACCAGTTCGAGCGCCAGCGCCGAGGCGATGGAATTGCAGACCAAGGCCAAGGTCAAGAACGATGCGGCGCGCAAGCATCTGCAGGCCTTCATCGATCGCTTCAAGGCCAAGGCTTCCAAAGCCCGCCAGGCGCAGTCGCGCGTCAAGGCGCTGGAGCGCATGGGCACGGTGTCGGCCGTCATCGAGGATCACGTCCAGGGCTTCAAATTCCCCGATCCGGAGAAGGAAGCCGCCTCGCCGATCATCGCGCTGGAAAACGGCACCGTCGGCTATACGCCGGGCAAGCCGATCCTGCAGCATCTGTCGCTGCGCATCGATACCGACGACCGTATCGCCCTGCTCGGCTCGGAACGGCAACGGTAAATCGACCTTCGCCAAGCTGATCTCCGGCAGGCTGCCCGCCACCGGCGGTTCGGTGCAGGTGGCGCCGGGCCTGAAGATCGGTTTCTTCGCCCAGCACCAGCTGGACGACCTGATCCCTGAACACGATGCCGTCGAGCATGTGCGCCAGCGCATGCCGGGAGCGACGGAAGGCAAGGTGCGCGCCCGCGTGGCCCAGATGGGCCTAGCGACCGCCAAGATGAGCACGCCGGCCAAGGACCTCTCCGGTGGTGAAAAGGCTCGCCTGCTGATGGGCCTCGCCGCCTTCGACGCGCCGAACCTGCTCATCCTCGACGAACCGACCAACCATCTGGATATCGACAGCCGCAATGCGCTGATCCAGGCGCTGAACGAATATACCGGCGCCGTCATCCTGATCTCGCACGATCGCCACCTGATCGAGGCGACCGCCGACCGGCTGTGGTTGGTCAAGGACGGCACCGTCTCCAACTATGACGGCGACCTCGAGGACTACCGCTCAACCATCGTCCAGAGCTCGAAGGGCAAGGGCGGTAAGGGCAAGGGCAACGGCGGCGAGGAGCAGCTGAGCAAGGCCGAGCAGCGCAAGGCCAATGCCGACAAGCGCGCCACCTTCGCGCCGTTGAAGAAAAGATCAACGATGTCGAATCCTTGACGGCAAAACTGAACAAACAGATTCAAGTCCTCGACAAGGATCTTGAAGACCAAGACCTCTACGACAAGTTCCCGGAAAAGGCCGCAGCCAAGGTCAAGGAACGCGCCGAAGTCGTCGCCAAGCTTGCCAAGGCCGAGGAGCACTGGATGGAACTTTCCAGCCAGTATGAAGAGGCGATGGCAAGCTGATCTTGCCGTTCTGACTGCGGACAACCGTCATATCGACGGTTGTCGAGAGTGCCGATAATCTGTGCGAGAGACCTCCCCATTCTCCGTCATCCCGGACCTGTTCCGGGATCCAGCCAGCTCAAGTCCTTGAGCTGTAAGAGTCTTTTGACCCAACGGACGTCGGGTCACTGGATCCCCGCCACCAGGGCGAGGATGACGGTGGATGGATAGCCCCTACCAAAAACAACATCCACTGCGCTTGGCAGCAGCCCAAATGGCGGGTTGATCTCGCCGTTTTCTTTCATCCGACGTTCTCGCCTTTACACAGCCGGCGCCCGCTTGCAGTTCGGGATGGTCATCGCCGCGACGCCGGTGATGACGCAGGCAAGTCCGACCAGTGCGGTGCTGCTGATGCTCTCTCCCAGGAAGAGGATACCGATCGCCACGCCAATGGGAACGCGCAGATAGGCCTGCGCCGTCGTTCCGACGGAGCCCAGCGTGTGTACCAGCCGGAAATAGATGACGAAGGCGAGCGCCGTCGAAAAGACAGAGAGGCACAGCAAGGCGAGAATTGAGGCCATAGACGGCGCCAATGTCCAAGGCCGGTCGATCGCCAGGCTGAGCGGCATCAGGATGACAGCACCGCAGATCAGTGAGCCGGCAGCCGGCATCATCGGATCGAGCGACTTGAAACCGCGGCCGAAGATGGCCGCCCCCTGCATAGCATATCGTCGCGGCGACGATGGCAAGCTGGGCCGGCAGTTGGTCACCGGCACCGTTCAACGCTTCCAGACCAACGACAAGGGTAATCCCCACGATGCCGGCGATAACGCCTGAACAGCTTGCGGCCGGTGACCGGTTCATGGCGCGTCAGAAGGGCGGTCAGCAGAAAGGCGAAGATCGGCGTCGTCGAATTCAGGATGGCGGCGAGACCGGCATCGACGGTTTTTTCCGCCCAGGCAATCAGCGTGAAGGGGATTGCGCTATTGAGGCAGGCCTGAAACAGGAACCTGCCCCATGTCGCCCTGTCCTTGGGCAGGGAAAGTCCCCTGAAAGCGCAGGACCGCCAGCAAAAGCAGGCCGGCGATCAAGGTGCGGGTGGCAATCAGCGAGATCGGCGGGAATTGTCTCCACGCCGATCTTGATGAATGTGTAGGAAGCGCCCCAGAGTGTTGCGAGCGCAAGTAGCAGCGCCAGTTCTCTTTTCAAATCGACATTGTTCGGTGTCATATTCGTCTCGCATCGGAGGGATTGGCAAATTCCCCTCTGCTATATCGACCTTGACGCCGGAATGCTTCGATGAAGACCGAAGTGTAAACAGCTCTCTTGAGCGAACTCAATCAGCCACAGGCAAAGCCACCTTACTCTACCGGGCGAATTTTCGCGCACCGGCGACGCACAGAATGACGGCGACGGTGACCACCAGCATCATCCAGCTCACCGGTTCATGCAACAAGGTTGCCGCCAGCGCCAGACCAAAGAACGGCTGCAGCAATTGCAGCTGGCCGACGGCGGCGATGCCGCCCTGCACGAGGCCACGATACCAGAAGATGAAACCGATCAGCATGCTGAACAGCGACACATAGGCAAGGCTCAGCCACGCAGGCAGCGCAACGTTGGAGAACGTTTCCGGCATGAAGGCAATCGACAGCGCGATCATTACCGGCAGCGACAGGACCAGCGCCCAGCAGATCACCTGCCAGCCGCCGAGCGTGCGCGACAGCCTTGCCCCTTCGGCATAACTGAGCCCCGCAGACGGTGATGGCGGCAAGCATCAACCCATTACCGGTGGGTGAAGCCGTTCCGCCCTGCATAAGTGCAAAACCGGCGACCAGCGCACTGCCAAGCGTGGAAAATATCCAGAATGCCGGCTTCGGCCGCTCGCCGCCGCGTAACACGCCGAAGATCGCCGTCGCGAGTGGAAGCAGGCCGACGAAAACGATGGAATGGGCCGAGGTGACGTGCTGGAGCGCCAGCGCCGTCAAAAGCGGAAAACCAACGACCACCCCTGAGGGCAACCACCACCAGCGAGACGATATCGCCGCGCGACGGCCGCTTCTGCCGGAAGACGAGAAGCAGGCAGAGCGCCAAAAGGCCGGCAATCGCCGCGCGCCACCGTCAGGAACACCGGGTCCAGCTGCATCACCGCCACGCGTCGCCGGCAGCGAGCCGCTGAAGATCACCACGCCGATCAATCCATTGATAAATCCACTCGCCGTCCGGTCCATGTCACACTCCTTCGTTTCGCCCTTATCGCGGCCGCGGCTGGCAATGCCAGCAACAGTCATATACAGTTTGGCAAAACTGTTATGGTATCGGATCACGTACAGATGCTCGACGACATGAAGAACGGCACCCGGATTGCCGCGGTCATCGCCGCGATAAGGCAGCGCGTTGCCGGCCGCAGCCTGACGCCCGGCGACAAGCTGCCGTCTATCCGGGCGTTTGCACGGACCTTGCAGGTATCCACATCTACCGTGGTCGAAGCCTATGACCGTCTTGCCGCCGAAGGCGTGATCCAGCCGCGTCCCGGTTCCGGGTTCTACGTGGCGAGCCAGGCGGCGCCGCTATCCCTGTCGGAAATCGGGCCGAAACTGGACCGGGCGGTCGATCCCTTCTGGGTTTCATGACAATCATTGGACGCGGCCGGCGATGATCTCAAGCCGGGATGCGGCTGGCTGCCGCCCTCGTGGTTGCCGGACGACGGCGTGCGCCGCGCCTTGCGGACCTTGTCGCGTGCCGATGGTCCGTCGCTGGCGGCCTATGGCAGCCCGCTCGGCCTGCCACCGCTGCGCCAGCTGATCGCGCGCAGAATGGGCGATCACGGCATTGATGCATCGCCCGACCAGATCATCCTGACGGAATCGGGAACCCAGGCGCTGGATTTCATGTGCCGGTTCCTGCTCGAGCCAGGCGACACTGTCATGGTGGACGACCCCTGCTATTTCAATTTCCATGCGCTGCTGCGCGCCCACCGCGCCAACATCGTCAGCGTTGCCTATACGCCCATCGGCCCGGATATCGAGCAGTTCGCGAAGGCGCTGCAGGAGCACAAGCCGCGGCTCTACATCACCAATTCAGCCATCCACAACCCGACCGGGGCGACGCTGTCGCCGGTGACGGCGCACCGTGTGCTGAAACTTGCCGAACAGGCCGGGCTCACCATCATCGAGGACGATATCTTCGCCGATTTCGAGCATGCGCCCGCGCCGAGGCTCGCCGCCTTCGACGGACTGGATCGCGTCATCCATATCGGCAGCTTTTCCAAGACCCTGTCAGCTTCGGCGCGCTGCGGCTTCATTGCCACCCGCCCGGACTGGATCGAGGGACTGATTGACCTGAAGATCGCCACCACATTTGGCGGCGGTCCCCTCTCCGCCGAACTGGTGCTAAACGTGCTGCGTGACGGCAGCTACCGCAAGCATATGGACGGGCTGCGTGTACGTCTCTCCCGCGCCATGGCCGACGTGAGCGGCCGGCTGAAAAACCTCGGCATCGTCCCGTGGATCGAGCCGCAGGCTGGCATGTTCTTATGGAGCCGGTTGCCGGATGGTCTTGATTCGGCGGATATTGCCCGGGAGGCGCTGGCAGACAATATCGTCCTTGCCCCAGGCAATGTCTTCAGCCTGTCGCAATCGGCAACGAGTTTTTTGCGGTTCAATGTCTCGCAGTCCCAGGACGACCGCGTCTTCATGGCTCTACGCGAGGCTATTGCACGGAAGCGATAGCCAATCGCTGCAGGTAGCGGGCGAAAGCTTATCCACAAGCAAATGCTAAAATTTTACCAAAACCTTTAAGCCACCGTTCAAATGGAGGCTTTAACTTTGCCTTCATGAAACACGAAACCCAAAATGTTTTCCGGTTCCGGCGCGTCAAATGGGGCGATCCCAGGCACGCGATGAATGCGCTGCGCAACAAGGAGCCGGTTTTCGTCGAAGAGGCTCAGGCATCAAGCCGCCTGTTCTGGGTTCTCGTCGTACTTCTGGTCATCGCCGTCTTCGTTAGCATCGTCATCTTCGGCGGCCATCGCAATCTGCCCTTTTGGCGCTGACACCGCGCCCTATCCCAGTTCGAATGTGGTAATCCCGTAAATCTGTCCGAGCGGCAGCTCCGGCACCGGACCGCGATACATCCGCGCCGTTTCTGAAAACCGGTTTCAGATTGTAGCGATCACAAAGCGCACGCGCTGCGGCGTTGGGCTCTGGGATATCGAGATAGACCTGGCGGCCGCCAACACTCGTCACCAGTTTGCGGAAAATCAGATCGGCGTTTGTTTCGCTGTCGGCAAACAGCGGCCCAATCTTGTGGCCCTCGCGGCAGGCGCGGATGGTACCGTAACCAACGACCTCGGAATTGCGCAGCAGGGCGAAGCTTTCGCGCGTGTCCGTTGCCTTCAGCCATTCGCGCAGGAATGCGTCCCGCCGCGCCGGATTGAACCGCGCATCATAATCGGCCAGCATCGGCACAAGCACCGGAGAGACCGAAACCAGCTCCGTGCCGGGCGGTTCGGTGCACTGGATCTCGCCGCCATAACGGAAATTGGCATGGGCATAGACGAAGCCAGATTTATGGTAATTGTCCTGCTGGGCCACCACGCCATCGAGCCCGATCGTCCGGCCTCCCGATTCGGCCAGCGCCCTTTGCCAAAGCGCAAGGCCGATCCCCTGCCCGCGAAAATCCGGATGCGCCATGTAGAACCCCAGAAAGGCATAGTGATCGTCATAGCGCACCAGCGACAGCGCCGCCGCCACGGTGCCAGCGTCCTCGGCAATCCAGTAGCCGTCGGGATCGGCCGCCCAAAACGCCGGGGCATCGTCGAGACCGGGATTCCAGCCCTCTCTGGCCGCCCAGTCGATCAGGACATCGAGATCGGCACGGCTGGCTTTTCGGATGATCGGGGGCATGGACACTCCTTTGACATTGCAGACTACCCAAATAGCGCAGCTTGGCTATTGTCCACCACCCGCAGCAACGATTGTCGTCAGGTCATCGTTTACAGGCAGCGACAGCCGCTTGCCCGGGATTGTCTTTCTGCTACAAAAGCCCACCGTAAAAGTCATACAAATCGAGCGAAGCACCATGAGCCCCATCCATATCTCGATCGTCGGCGTCGGCAAGATCGTCCGCGACCAGCATCTTCCCTCCATCGCGAAGAACAGCGACTACAATCTGATCGCCGCCGCCAGCCGTCATGGCGTCGTCGACGGCATCGACAATTTCAAGTCGATCGAAGCGATGCTCGGAAGCGGTGCCGGCCATTGATGCCGTCTCTCTCTGCATGCCGCCGCAGTTCCGCTATGCGGCTGCCCGCACGGCGCTGGAGGCCGGCAAGCACGTGTTCCTCGAAAAGCCGCCGGGCGCGACGCTGAGCGAAGTCGCCGACCTTCAGGCGCTGGCCGATCCGAAGGGTCTTTCGCTGTTTGCCAGCTGGCACTCGCGTTACGCACCCGCGGTCGAAGCCGCGAAATCCTTCCCTAGCCTCGACCAGGATCAACGACGTCAAGGTGATCTGGAAGGAAGACGTGCGCCACTGGCATCCGAACCAGGACTGGATGCGGGCCGCCGGCGGCCTCGGAGTGTTCGATCCCGGCATCAACGCCCTGTCGATCGTCACCCATATCCTGCCGAACCCACTGTTCATCACCTCGGCAACGCTCGAATTCCCGGAAAACCGCGACGCTCCGATCGCCGCCTCGATCGTCTTCAGCGACGCCAGCAACCTGCCCGTCTCGGCCGAGTTCGACTGGCGCCAGACCGGCCACCAGAGCTGGGACATCGTCGCCGAAACCGATGCCGGCATGATGGTTCTCTCCGAAGGCGGCGCCAAGCTGTCGATCGACGGCAAACTGGTGCATGACGAACCGGAACAGGAATACCCGGCCCTCTACGCCCCCTTCGCCGAAATCATCAACGCGAAGACATCCGATGTCGATCTGGCACCGCTGCGGCATGTCGTGACGCCTTCATGCTCGGACGGCGCAAGTTCGTGGATGCGTTTTTCGATTGAGCGCTTCTGTCTGCCTAAAAAATCAAAAGGCCGTGGAGCGATCCACGGCCTTTAACCGAATGTGGAACCAAAGCACATTTTGACGTCGAACCGCCGGCAACACAGGCATTGCGAGCGGTTTTACCTACCGGAAATATCTGCATCAAGCATCCTCAGTTGTCGTCGGATGCCCATTGGCGACAACGGCACGGCGTCCGCTTTTAGGCCCAAAGCGGACGAACAATCATCGCCTCATGAACGGTGAAATGAAGCTCTCACTGTCTCCAGAATCTCTGGATAGGATTTTAGAAGCCCACTCTGGAACCACATGCTTCGACCCTGCCACAATTCAAACCTTTGGGTTCTTTTCTTGGCTGCGCTGATCACTGAGGAATAGAACCTTTTGAGTTCGGATGAGGGTGAAATGTGCGCGTCGCCAGACACAAAGAAGCTTTGATAGGCGATAGTCATTCGAAAGACTGAGCTTGTCGCGTCGCGTAGTGGGAGCGTCATTATTTTTAAGTGACCAGAACCGGCGAACTGATCGACCACAAAAATTCCTGTACCATCAGCATGTCGGTGCAGTTTGAATTTGAAGTTATCGGTTGCAAAAGAGGCGTGCTTGACAAAAAGCTGCTGCGACCGAAGGCTCATTTGTTCAAGTAACTGGCTATCCGGTGGGCCTGAGATAGGCAGTTCGTCGTCTTTGGCGATAACGCAATCTGATAATTTTTCCTCGAAGAAGCTGTGCATGCGATCATGAAAAAAAATGAACTCGGTATCAGCCATAGTTGGTGTGCCCTTGGAACGCTTATCTTTATCATGGTGCTGTTGGATAACTTAGCCGCGACATGACCTGCAATTGGGCGCAGAGCGGACGAGCTGCTGGCGACCGTTGTTGGGCCCTATATGTTCTTGCCATATTTAGTTGCCAAATATAACAAACAGCTCACTTTGTTGGCCTCGGGAATTGCGCATGAGTCTCTTCACGAAGTTTTTTTCCGTAATTATGGCGTGGGTTGTGCCAATGACTGCGAACGCAGAAGACACCTACTTCACGGCTACCGGCCAGGAAGATGGGAACGCGCTCATTTTTCGAAGCTTGAAAGCTGTGCCCGCCGGGGTGCATGAAGCCGATCTACCGAACCGGGTGATTATTCTTTGGCGCTATGAAAGTGATTTGAATGGAATGCCAGATGCGGATGCTAACAGTGCGCAAATCGCATTGGAAGATGCTCTTATCCCATTGGATGCGAACGAAATCGGCCGCCAAATGCTCGTGGTTACCGGAAACAACCGAAAGGAGTGGCACTGGTATGTTAAGGATTTTGATAGCTGGATAGCTCAGCTTAACCAAAGGCTGGCAACGAGCCCTGCCTACCCCATCGATATTTCTGCACTCCTACGAGCCGCAGTGGTCTTCATACAAAGATTTCCTCGCCGGGGTGAACGGCTTATAAGCTGAAAGTGAGAACACGGTCCCTTGAGACTGATGTCAGCTATTAGGCCCAAAGCGGTCGCAAACGGGTAATTGATGGGTATGACCGGTACGCACGGGGATGGGTAAGCGGTGTGCAGCTGACACCTTGATCGAAATTCTGTAGGTGATGTCGATATTGGAGTCTTAATGGACGCCTGCAATGACGCTCCACTAGCGACCTGCTTGGATTGAGTCCATTGAGAGAAGAGCCGTTTGGGGAAGTCAAAGCATGGCCGAGATTCAGAAGTGTCGCTAGCCTAAGTTTCTCCGGTGACGATCTTGATCCACACGAAATTTCTCGCTGGCTTGGTAAGCCGACGAAAGGAGCGAGCAAGGGGGAGGCCTTGCATACGCCCGCAGGTAAAGAACGCATTTCGCACACCGGTATCTGGCTCCTCAAGACGGAGGATGCCCAGCCTGGGGATGTTGATCAACAAGTGCGTGCACTATTCTCTGGCCTCAGCGATGATTTCGGCGTCTGGAAGGATTTTGCGGACCGCTACCGAGGACGGATCTTTGTTGGACTTTTCCTAAAAGGCTCTAACGAGGGTATGGGTGTCTCTCCCCAAACCTTGAGTGCCATCAGCGTCCGTGGGCTTGAACTCGATCTCGATGTCTATAGCGGTGACGACGACGCGGATATTGGGGCCATTCAAAGCCGCATCTGAATGCAATGACCGGCCTGAGACGAGCTGGACGGCCGACTTTGGCTAAGGCTACGTCAACACACTATGCCACGGCGGCGAGACTTTCGTCGGCCCATGAAGGCTTGCGAAGTTGGCACCGGTGATCGATGAATTAAATACGTCGAACGAGAACCACGACAGATGAAGCCTCAAGACATCGACGGACTTTTCAATGAGGGGGACGACTAACAGGTAGTCGGGCAGTACATGGATTGGGATAGAATTGGGGATGATGAAGTCGCCACCTTCGGATGCAGGGTGATAAGGTTCATCGGCAAGGACAAGAGCTACAGTGCATCGCTCGATGATAGGAATCAGGGCCGCTTTAACGTCTCCTATGAAAACCGATCTGATACTTGGGACATTATGCTTAAAGAACAGAGGAATGGGGTCATAAGGCTGTCCGGCTTTACCGGGCTTAGCCCGTATCCACCCGATTGCTTCTGGTTTGAGCTAACGTTGTCTGTCCCTGCAATCGTACGGCTATACGGCGATCGCGTACTGCTGCACGAGGATTGGGAGAGGCCTCCTAGTTGGCTGCCATGAAACGAGAAGATCAAGGCACATAGCCATAAAAAGCGTATGTCTCCTATTGGGCGCGGAGTAGCCAAACTGCCCTCGACGCTGTCACCCCGCCCCATGCGGAGGTTTTCGCGCTGTTACTGTTTGCGCCCTCGGCGCGAACCGGACGCTTGCCGCGATTCCTTCGCCGAGTCGGAAAAACCCGGATGCTTGCTTTTTACCCATGCCACGAATTTCTGCACGGCAGGGTCCTCAAGGAGGGCCTCGATCGTGAAGAACTTCTTCATGAGTTGGGAATCTGTGAAAATCGCATGTATCTGGTCGTGGCAAACACGGTGCAGGCAAACCGTTTTCTTGCCACCCTTGCTCTTCGGGACGAGATGGTGGGCGTCTTTCTGATCATCCGGGATCACGCGCTCGCACATCGGGCACAGTACTGGCACTGGCTCCACGTCCCATGAAGCCACTTCGTCTCTGTTCTTGCGGGCCATCGTTCCTCGGTCGATCTTTGCATATGGCGCTGGCCTTGCGTCCATAACGCTTTGATCAATCCAGGCCTTTACCGCTGATATCGGTTCTGCTGGCGGGGAGCAATGCTGTTTTACATCGACCCTGAGGCCGGCAGTGCCTAATTCTGTCTTTGAGGACGGATGCTTCCGTCAGACGCACGCGTCCGCGAATGGCGCAAAGCCGACGTGATGTCACAAACGGTGGTCGCATAACTTCGAATTTCGTGATCGCTTCCTGAAACGTCTTCCACATTCAAGCCAAGGGCTAACGGCGCGATCCTTGCCTTTTCGATTGATGCGTGAAGGCATCAGACCTTCTTCACCCACCGCCCATCCTGATTCTGCTGCCAGTACGTCAGTGCATGCCCCTCGCCCTTCAGCGTCTTCCAGTGCGTCCGCGCGCCTTCCAGCTGCGCCTGATCGTAGCCGTCGAACATGAACACCACCCGCTCGTAGCTGGCGACAGGCGGCGGTTCGGCGCCGTCGATCAGGAAGCGGACGGTGGCGGCGTTGCCGTTGTCCGCGCCGGCCGTCAACAGGATCGGCTGGTCGCCGGCGAACTCGGCCACATCCGTGCCGTGCGGCAGGAAGCTGTCGTCGCGGTAGGTCCACAGATGCGTGTCGAGCATGTCGCGGCGCTCGTCGCCCGTCGTCTGCACAACGACGCGCCAGCCGCGCTCGACGCAGCGGTCGAGCAGCGGCGGCAGCGCGTCTTCGAGCTTGGATCTCGGTCAGGTGGTAGAACAGGATTTCCGTCACGGTTCAGATCAGCTCTCGTAATTGGCGCGGATCAATTCATCCAGCAGACGCACGCCAAAACCCGAGCCCCAGGACTGATTGACCTCGTCGGTGGGCGAGCCCATCGCGGTGCCGGCGATGTCGAGATGCGCCCAGGGCGTATCCTTGACGAAGCGCTTGAGGAACTGCGCCGCGGTGATCGAGCCGGCGTAGCGGCCGCCGGTGTTCTTCATGTCGGCAAACTTGCTGTCGATCATCTTGTCATATTCCTTGCCGAGCGGCAGGCGCCACAGGCGCTCCTGCGTCGTCAGCCCGGCTGCCGTCAATTGTCCGGCAAGCTTGTCGTCATTGGTGAACAGGCCTGCGTGATGACTGCCGAGCGCCACCATGACGGCGCCGGTGAGCGTCGCCAGGTTGATCATGAACTGCGGCTTGAAACGGTCGTTGCAATACCAGAGCGCATCGCAGAGCACGAGCCGGCCTTCGGCATCGGTGTTGATGATCTCGATGGTCTGGCCGGACATAGAGGTGACGATATCGCCGGGACGCTGGGCGTTACCGTCAGGCATGTTTTCCACAAGCCCGATGATCCCGACGACATTCGCCTTGGCCTTGCGGGTTGCCAGAACGTGCATCAGGCCGGTGACGGCCGCTGCACCGCCCATATCGCCCTTCATCTCCTCCATGCCGGCCCCCGGCTTGATCGAGATACCGCCGCTGTCGAACACCACGCCCTTGCCGACAAAAGCAACGGGCCGGTCCTTCGGCTTGCCGCCCTTCCATTGCATGATCGCCAGCCGCGGCGGCCGCACCGAGCCTTGTGCCACGCCAAGCAGCGCGCCCATGCCGAGCTTCTTCATTTCCCGTTCGGTGAGGATTTCGACTTCGACGCCAAGCTTTTCCAGCTCCTTCGCCTTGGCCGCGAATTCGACCGGACCGAGAATATTGGCCGGCTCGTTGACGAGATCGCGGGCAATGAAGACACCTTCGGCGATCGCCTGCGAATTGACCGCCGCCTTCTTGGCGGCGATGACGGCGCCGGTGACGATGGTTACCTTGACCGGCTTCGGTGGCCCCTTCTGGTCGTCGTCGTCCTTCTTGGTCGTCTTGTAGGTGTCGAAACTATAGGCGTTCATTTCCATGCCGAGGGCAAAATCGGCCGCCGCCTTGCCTGGAAACCTCGATGCCGGGCGCATCGAGGAAAATCACAACTTTTTCGGCGCCACGGATTTTTGATGCCGCAGCACCGCCTGCCTTCAGCCAATCGTGCGCCGTCAGATCGACGCCATCGCCGATACCGAGCACCAGGATGCGATCGACGGGTGCGCCCTGCGGCGCAACGATGTCGAGGGCGCGCAGCGACTTCGCCTTGAACTTGGCGATTCGCGCAGCCTTGGCAATAATTGCATCTGGATCGGCTTCCGCAGCGCCGGCCGCCTCTTTTCCGTCAAGAGTCTTGAGCAAGATCGCCAGGCCGCCCGACAGGCGCGCCGACTTGCTGAAACCGATTTCGAATTTCAATGACATGAAGAGACTCCAGAGAATGGCCTTGCGCAGATGCCGGCATGTTACATGGCGGTTACAGTGGCAAACATTCGCCATCAACCGCAAGCCCGGAAACAGGTTCATGCACCGTTGTTGGTTTTGATGACCTTGGCAAGCCGCATCCTTATGTTTACATGCTGTTAACTATCATTCTTTGCCGACCCTTAGCCCTGCTCTTTTACAATTTGGATATCGTGGAAAACTTGCAAACCGGTTCATTCAGCGCGATAGGGACATCCGGCTCGCCCACCTCCAGACTGGCGATGCCGAACCGAACAAACGGCAGGAAGATGGGCCAGGCCCCCGCATGAAGTTGATCGAGCGCTATATCCTGAAGCGGGCAACGGGCATGTTCTTTGCCACGCTTCTGCCGCTGATGGCCATTGTCTGGACGACGCAGGCATTGACCAGCGTCAATCTGGTGACCGATAGCGGCCAGTCGACACTGGCCTTCATGCGCCTTGCGACGCTCATCCTGCCATCAATCATTCCGCTCATTCTTCCGTTCGCGCTGGTCATCGGCGTGGCACAGACGCTGACGGCGATGAATGCCGATTCAGGAGCTGACGGTTCTGAATGCCGCCGGCAGCTCGCGCATGACCATCATCCGCCCGGTGATCTATCTCGGTCTTGCGCTCAGCGTGGTGTCGTTCACCGTCGATAATTTCGTCGAACCCTATTCGCGCATGGCCGTGCGCAAGATGATCGCCACCGCCCATGCCGACCTTTTGTCCTCGGTCGTTCAGGAAAATACCTTCCGCAAGATCGCCGATGGCCTCTATGTCCAGGTCGCCTCACGGCGAAACGGCGGCGTCCTGCATGGAATCTTCGTTGCCGATCCGCGTGATCCTGCCTATGAGCTCGTCTATTACGCCCGCGAGGGCGCTGTCGATGACAGCGGTTCGGCGCTGGTGATGAAGGACGGCGAGGTGCATCGCAAGCTGCCGGATGGCAACGTGTCGATCATCAAATTCGACAGCTACGCCTTCGACCTGACCGACATGACCAAAATGGCCGGACAGGCGACGATCCGTGCCAAGGATCGTGACCTGCCCTTCCTGATCAATCCCTGATCCGAAGGACCCGGTCTACGAGAAAAATCCGGAAACCTTCTCGGCAGAACTGCATCGCCGTTTCACCGAATGGACATATCCGCTGCTGTTTGCCCTGATCGCGCTGGTCTTTAGCAGTGATGCGCGCTCGCACTGGGAAGCCCCGCGTACATCCGATGATCACGGCACTTTTGACCTGCCTGTTCATCCGCTGGACGACCTTCTATGCAGCAAACAGCGCTGAGGAATCGCGTTTCTTCATCCCGATCATGTATTTGATCCCGCTTGGCACCGGCTATGTGGCGATACGCCAGCTGATGGGCAACAGGCGGCTTGAAATTCCGCTCACGCTGGAGCAGAAGGTCAACGAGATTCTGGTTCGCCTGCGCCTGACCAAGGCCAACCCGGCATCTGACGGGAATCAGGCTCCATGATCTTCACGACGCTCGGTGGTTATTTCTTCAAGCGATACGCGATCACCACATTTTGGTTCCTCGTGGGTATCTTCGCGTTGATCTTCATCATCGATTTCAGCGAACTCTCGAACCGGATGTCGCAACTGCCGCGCTATTCGGTCACCGGCGCGCTGTTGATGACGACGTTCCGCATCCCGATGATCCTGCAGCAGACGGTGCCATTCGTCGCGCTGTTTGCCGGCATGGCCGCGCTGATTTCGCTCAATCGCCGCTATGAACTGGTGGTGACGCGGGCTGCGGGAATTTCCGCCTGGCAGTTCCTGCAGCCCTTCGTCATCGGCGCGTTCCTGTTCGGCGTTGCAACGGTGATTGCGCTCAATCCGATTGCTGCCTGGGGTACGAAACAGGCAGAAGCGCTTGAGGCTGAATGGGGCAGCTCGTCCTCAGCCACTTCAGCGATCTCCATCCCCTGGCTGCGTCGGATCTACGGAAAAGACGATACGATCATTGGTGCCCGGTCCGTTCAGGACGAAGGCAAGACACTGGTCAATGTCACCGTGCTCCATTTCGATCCGCCTCGGTACGATCGTTTCGAGACAGGATGCCGCGTCGGCAAAACTGGAAGATGGTTACTGGCTGCTTAACGACGTGACGGAAACCCTGCAATGGTGAGTTGCCGCGCCGCCTCGCAACGGTACAGCTACCGACGCATCTCAAGCCGGAATTCGTTCAGGAAACGTTGACGAAGGCTGATTCTATTCAATTTTTCGACCTGAGACGCAAAATCGAAGTGGCGAAGTCCTTCGGCTTCCCGACCTATGGCATGGAAACCCAATTCCACTCCATGCTAGCGCTTCCACTGCTCCTGGTGGCAATGACTTTGATCGCTGCAAGCGTCTCGTTAAAATTTAGCCGGTTTAACCAATCGAGACCGGTAATTCTCGGTGGAATCCTGTCGGGCTTCGTGCTTTATGTCGTCACCGTGCTTGTCAAAGCATTCGGGAGCAGCGGCATAGTGCCTCCGTTCGTTGCAGCCTGGTTGCCAGTTGTTGTAGCGATGGCGCTGGGCTCGACGATTCTATTGCATGAGGAGGATGGCTAGTGGCGGCGCGCAACCGCAAACATATCAGGCTGCTGGCGGCCATTCTGCTTTCCGGTGTTGCGCCCAGGCGCTGCCGCCGATCGCACCCGCATGGGCACAAGACACTAATATCGATTCGTTCAATCCCAAAATGCCCGAAGACGCCAAGATGCTTCTGTCGGCCAACGAGCTCGTCTATAATCAGGATGCTGAGCGCGTCATCGTCCGCGGTGCCGTGCAGATCAATTATGGCGGCTATCAGATGGTCGCCCAGCAGGTCGAATACAGCCAGAAAACCGGGCGTATCATTGCGACTGGCGAAATCGAGCTGATCGAACCCGGCGGCAACAGGGTATATGCCGATCAGATGGACGTGACCGATGATTTCGGCAACGGCTTCATCGAGCGGTTGCGTGTCGAAACCACCGACCTGACGAAGCTGGCCGCAGTCACCGGCGAGCGGCGCAACGGTGAGGAGATGATCCTCAACAATGCCGTCTATACGGCCTGTACCCCGTGTGCGACCAATCCCGATCACAAGTCGCTTTGGCACGTCAAGGCGCAGCGCATCGTCCAGAACGGCAAGACCCATACGATCCGCATGGAAAATGCCAAGTTCGAACTGTTCGGAAAACCGATCCTCTACCTGCCGGTACTCGAAGTTCCGGACCAGACGATCAAGCGCAAGAGCGGCTTCCTGGTTCCGAAATTCAGCTACACCCAGAAGCTCGGTGCCGGCGTCAGCGTTCCCTATTACTGGGCGATCTCGCCCTATATGGATGCGACCGTGACGGCGACAGGCCTGACCCGCCAGGGTTTCCTGCTCCAGGGCGAATTTCGTCAGCGCTTCGAAAATGGCGAACATATTCTCAGCATGGCCGGTATCAGCCAGCTGAACCGCAGCAGTTTCACCGGTAACACCGTCGATGCCCAGGAAACCACCCGCGGCATGATTGGCTCCAAGGCCAAGTTCGACATCAACCCACGCTGGACCTTCGGCTGGGATGTGCTCGTTCAAAGCGATAACAACTTCGCCAAGACCTACGAGCTTTCAACGTTTGACGGCACGACCTTGACGAACCAAGTTTACCTGACCGGCCTCGGCAAGCGCAATTACTTCGACGCCCGCGCCTTCTATTTCGACATCCAGGATGCGGATCGGACAGCATTGCCGAAAACAAGCAGGCCGTGGCCCAGGTTCTCGACTATTCCTATACGCATCCGGAGCCCGTGCTCGGCGGCGAGTTGACAACCGATATCAACCTGACCAACGTCAATCGCAACCGCGAGGACGAACTGGAAATACCGGGCATTGTCGATCGCTTTCCAGGCCTTGAGGGCACATATCACCGCTTGACCGCTGATGTTGAATGGAAACGCAACTTCATCGTTCCAGGCGGCCTGTCGCTGACACCGATCCTTGCTGCCCGCGGTGATCTGATCGGATCGTCAATGGCCAATCCGGGCATCGACTATACCGGTGACTTCAACGGCGACGACGCAGCCACGCGACGCATGCTGACAGCCGGTATCGACGCGCTACCCCATCCTTTTGACGACCGACTACAGCAGCCATATCATCGAGCCGATCGCCCAGATCTTTGCCCGGCCCGACGAAGAATATGCCGGTGGCCTGCCGAACGAGGATGCGCAGAGCTTTGTCTTCGACGCGACATCGCTGTTCGACCGCGACAAGTTCTCGGGCTATGACCGCATCGAAGGCGGTACGCATGAGCCAATCTCGGCGTCCGCTATACCGGAGCCCTCGGCAACGGCTACGCGCTGCGCGCAATTGCCGGCCAATCGTTCCATCTTGGCGGTCTGAATTCGTTTGCGACCGACGACCTAGTCAAGGCCGGATCCAATTCCGGCCTCGAAAGTGACCGCTCCGACTATGTGACCATGGTCGGTATCGACGCCCCCTCCGGCATCACGGCAAGTTTCAGCAGCCGTTTCGATGAGCGCGACCTAGACATGCGCCGCGCCGATGCGACGCTCGGCTATCAAGGCATCCTTTGGCAGACGGCCGTGACCTATACCAGTATTCAGGCGCAGCCGCTTTACGGCTCGACCAGCGACCAGGATGAAATCCAGACGGCGGCGGCCTACAAATTCGCCGATTACTGGTCAGTGTTCGGATCGGTCACCTACGATCTGAACAGCAATGTGATCACCCGAAATGGCGTCGGCATCACCTATGACGACCGGGATACGATCTTCTCGCTCGTCTACAAGGAGGAGCGCGACACCGATCAATCCATCGCGAACGACTGGTCGATCGGCGCACGCATCAGCTTTCGCACACTCGGCGATATCGACATTGGCGACACGGATTTTCGACGGCTTGAACTGAGACGCGGCGTCTCGACGACGCTCTCTTCTCCTCTGCGGCGGTCGTGCCTCAGAAACATTGCCGCAGGCGATTGACGGCCGAAGCGCAGTTTTTGCGGCGACCGGCAGGTCTTGTCATTGTTCGGCCGCATGTATTATGCATCCTTGCACAGAAATGCGCAGGATGATGGCGCTTGGCATGAAGACCATGGCCCCGGACACGTCACGTTCGGTGGAAAATGAAAAGGACAAAGAATGGGCGGGAAGCTTTCGATCACGCGCACGGTTTCGGCAATGATCCTTGCCTGCGGCCTAGCACTTTCCTCCGCACCGGCCACATACGCCGCGAGCAAGGTTGTTGCAGTCGTCAACGGTTCGCCCATTACATCCGGCGACATTGCCAAACGCACTGCCTTCATGCGCCTGCAGAAGCAGGGCGGCGGTGCTGGGGCCGCTCGCCAGCAAATGATCGATGAAACCCTCAAGCGCGAGGAAGTCCTGCGTGTCGGAGCCTCAGTCAGCACCTCGGAAGTCGAAGGCGCCGTCGGGCGCTTCGCGGCCGGCAACAAGCTGACCGTTCAACAGCTCTCGCAGGTCCTCGACCAGGCAGGCGTCGGCATCGATCACTTCAGAAATTATGTCGCCGTAGCCATGAGCTGGCCACGGGTCGTCAATGCCCGCTTTGGCGGTGGCGGTGGCGGACGCTTGTCGAACGAAGACCTCGTCCGGCGCATGCAGGAAAACGGCGGCACCAAGCCGGTGACGACGGAATATTTCCTGCAGCAGGTGATCTTCGTCGTGCCCGCCTCCAAGCGCAATTCCATCATCGGCAAGCGCCAGGCCGAAGCCAATGCCTCGCGCTCCAAATATCCGGGCTGCGAGCAGGCCAAGGTCTTTGCCGCCACGATGCGCGACGTATCGATTCTGCAATCTCGGCCGCATGATGGCGCAGGAACTTCCGGCCGACTGGAAGCCGTTGATCGAAAAGGCCGGCGACAGTACCACGACCGGAACCCGCGTGACCGAACGGGGCGTCGAATATCTCGCCATCTGCAAGAAGCGCGAGGTTTCCGACGATCTGGCCGCTGAGATCGTTTTCCGTGCCGAGGACCTCGGCAAAAAGACTGACGGCGAAGAGCCTAACAGCAAGCGTTATATCGAGGAACTGCGCAAGCGTGCGCAGATCATCGAAAAGTAACAGCCGTATCATGAGCCCGACACGCGACAGGCCGCTCGCCCTGACCATGGGCGATCCGGCAGGGATTGGCCTCGATATCAGCCTTGATGCCTGGATCAACAGGCACGCCTGGCAGACGCCACCGTTTGTCTTCATCGGCGATCCCGCAGCGCTTGACGCCAGGGCACGTGCTCTCGGACACACCGTTGCGATCCGCGAAACGGATTGCGCCGGCGCCATCACCACCTTCAAGGATGCGCTACCCGTGCTGCCGGTCGCCTGTATGGCAGCCGTCACGCCGGGCCTGCCGAACTCCGCCAATGCGGGTGCAATCACCGGCGCCATCGAAACCGCCGTCAGGCTGACGCTGGAGGGATCCACCTCTGCCATCGTCACCAATCCGATCGCAAAGTCAGTGCTCTATGACGCCGGTTTCAAGTTTCCCGGTCATACCGAGTTTCTCGCCGATCTTGGCGAGCGCCTGACCGGCGATGAGCTGCTACCTGTCATGATGCTCGCCGGACCAAAATTAATGGCCGTCCCGGTAACGATCCATATCCCGCTGAAGGATGTGCCGGCCCAGCTGACCGCCGACCTGATCTACCGGACCTGTGTCACCACCGTGCGCGATCTCAGAGCGCGCTTCGGCCTTGCCTCACCCCGCGTCGCCGTTGCCGGCCTCAACCCGCATGCAGGCGAAAACGGTGCTCTGGGTCTGGAAGACGACGCGATCATCCGTCCGGTCGTCGAGCAATTGAAAGCCGAAGGTGTCGATATCACCGGCCCCCTGCCCGCCGACACGATGTTCCACGATCGCGCCCGCGCCACCTATGATGTGGCGATCTGCATGTATCACGATCAGGCGCTGATCCCCGCCAAGGCGCTCGGCTTCGACGACAGCGTCAACGTCACGCTCGGCCTGCCGTTCATTCGCACGTCGCCAGATCACGGCACGGCGTTCAGCCTTGCCGGCAAGGGCGTAGCCCGAGCAGACAGCCTGCTGGCTGCACTCAGATTGGCAGAGCAATTGGCCGACAATGCCGCGCGAGGGAAAAACTGATGGCGGCAATCGACGGCCTGCCGCCGCTGCGCGATGTGATTTCCCGCCATGGGCTCGACGCCAAGAAGGCGCTCGGCCAGAACTTTCTGCTCGACCTCAACCTCACCCAGAAGATCGCCCGCACGGCCGGTCCGCTGGAGGATGTCACCGTCATCGAGGTCGGCCCCGGACCGGGCGGCCTGACCTGCGCCATCCTATCGCTTGGCGCCAAGAAGGTCATTGCGATCGAGCGCGATTCCCGCTGCCTGCCCGCCCTTGCCGAAATCGCCGATTTCTATCCCGGCCGTCTCGAGGTAATCGAAGGGGATGCGCTGAAGACGCCGTTTGAGAACCTTGTCACCGAAGGCCCTGTCAAGATCATCGCCAACCTGCCCTACAATGTCGGCACGCAGCTTTTGGTCAACTGGTTGCTGCCGAAGGCATGGCCGCCGTTCTACCAGTCGATGACGCTGATGTTCCAGCGCGAGGTTGGGCTCAGGATCGTTGCGAAGCCCGATGACGACCATTACGGCCGCCTCGGCGTGCTCTGCGGCTGGCGCACGAATGCGCGCATGGCCTTCGACGTGCCGCCCCAGGCCTTCTCACCACCGCCGAAGGTCACATCATCCGTGGTTCATCTGGAACCGATCGAAAACCCGATCCCCTGCTCGGCTGCGGCTCTTGAAAAAGTGACGATGGCCGCCTTCGGCCAGCGCCGCAAGATGCTGCGCCAGAGCGTAAAATCGATCGGCGGCGAAACGTTGCTCGCCAAAGCCGAGATTGATCCGCAGCGCCGCGCCGAAACCCTGTCCGTGGAAGAATTCTGCCGGATTGCCAACTGCCTGTAGAACAGTGTGGGCCACATCAAGCGGATGCTGGCGTCACTCTGCCTTGGCAGCGGTCAGGTCGCTCAATTTCACCGTGAAGGTCAATTTCGCAAACAGCGAAGCATCGCAATTTGTGTAGGCCTGCAGCGAGCAGTCGTCGTCGGACAGGTCATTTCCATAATATTGATCGGATTGCACAGGAGTTGCAAAACTGTACGCCGGATCAGAGCTTCGGCGTTTCCGTCAAAAGCCCGTTGACGAATTCAGAACAGGCCGGGGCGCCTGTCGCGGCGCAGGCGTTCAGCCTCGACGATCGCCTGGACGGAGGCAAAGGCGCTGTCGAGGTCCTCGTTGACGACGATATAGTCATATTCCAGCCAGTGCTCGATCTCTGAGCGCGAATTGGCCAGCCGCGTGGCGATGACCTCTTCGGTGTCCTCGGCGCGGCGATGCAGGCGCGACTGCAGTTCGGCCATGGTCGGCGGCAGGATGAAGATCGAGACGACATCGCCGCCCATCTTTTCCTGCAGCTGCTGGGCGCCCTGCCAGTCGATGTCGAACAGCATGTCCTGTCCTTCCGACATGGCCGCTTTCGACGGCGTCGCGCGGCGTGCCGTAGAAATTGCCGTGCACCTCCGCCCATTCCAGAAGTGCGTCGGTCTGGCGCAACCCTTCGAATTCACGGATGGACTTGAAGAAATAGTGCCGTCCCTCAATCTCGCTCGGACGGCGCTTGCGGGTCGTGACGCTGACCGAGATGCTCATATGCGGGTCGGATTCGAGCAGGTTGCGCGCAATCGTCGACTTTCCGGCGCCTGATGGCGACGAAATCACCAGCATGAGGCCGCGGCGCTGAATGGCTTTGGAAGAGGTTTGGCTCGCGGGGCTCATGGTCACTCCAGATTTTGGACCTGTTCACGGAACTGGTCGATGACGACCTTCAGTTCGATGCCGGCGGCAGTGACCGTGGCGGCGTTCGACTTGGAACAGATGGTATTTGATTCGCGGTTAAATTCCTGGGAAAGGAAATCGAGTTTGCGGCCGACCGGTCCGCCTTTTTCAAAAGTTCGCGGGCAGCCGTGACATGGGTGCGCAACCGATCGATTTCCTCGCGGATATCGGCCTTGGCCGCCAGCAACGCCACCTCGGCATAGAGACGGTCCGGATCGACCTTCGAGCCGCCATCCATCACCAACGCGATCTGGCTGGCAAGGCGGGCAGTGATCACGGCCACGCCGCGCGACCTGATCTGCCTCGATCTCGCCTGCCAGCATCTCTATCCTGTCGATCTGCTCCAGCAGAACCCCGGTAGAGCGCCACGCCTTCGCCTTCCCGCATCGCTGTGATATCGGCAAGCGCCAGCCGCAGGCCCACGAGGATGTCGGCGTCGCGCGCAGCGCGCTCCCCCTCCTGTTCCTCCGGTTCGCGAAAATCGACGATGCCGCGGATCGAAAGAAGCGTATCGAGACGAAGCGGCGACGGATCGATGACGTCGCGCAACTGCTCGCGCAACGATAAGACGGCAGCCAATGCATTCTGGTTGATCACGGTTTCGACGCCCGCCTCGCTGGCACTGACGTTCAGGTTGATTTGCATGTTGCCGCGCGAAAAGCACGCGCCGGTCAGCCTGCGCACCTCGGTCTCCAGATGCTCCGTGCCGGTCGGTAGTCGAAGCCGCAGATCGAGTCCCTTGCCGTTGACTGAGCGCAATTCCCACGCCCAGCGATAGCGCCCGCAGGTACCCTCTCGGCGGGAAAATCCTGTCATGGATTGCAGCGGCATCGTTCTGTCCTCCGGCCCCGGCAGCGTCCGCGCGAAAAACAGGCGAAGGAGGCTGCGGAACTTTGAATTGATGCTTGAATGTGTACGGCTCCGGCACGGCCAACCGCAAGGGTCAAGCGTACCGGAGCCGTGTCATCCACAAGCCTGATAGCGAATAGGAGCCCGATTATTCCTGGGCGGGCGCCGGCTCTGCCGCTTTCGCGGCGGCGGCCTTTCGGCCTCGATCTTGCGCCAGCGGCGGACGTTGTTGTTATGCTCGTCGAGCGTGGCGGCAAACACGTGTCCGCCAGTGCCATCAGCAACGAAATAGAGGTCCGACGTGCGCGACGGATTGGAAACCGCTTCGAGCGCTGCCCGGCCCGGATTGGCGATCGGTGTCGGCGGCAGGCCCTTGATCACATAGGTGTTGTAGGGCGTTTCCTTGTCGAGGTCCGACTTCAGGATCGGCCGGTCGGCCGGTTTTCCGTCGCCGCCGAAAATTCCGTAGATGATCGTCGGGTCGGATTGCAGCCGCATGCCCTTTTCAAGGCGATTGATGAAAACGGAAGCGACCCGCGAGCGTTCGTCAGCAATCCCCGTCTCCTTCTCGACGATCGAGGCCAAAGTGACGAATTCATCGCGGCTCCCAATCGGCAGGTCCGGATCGCGCTTGTCCCAGATCGATCGACAAGCGCCTTCTGCGCCGCCGCCATCTGCGCCACGATTTCCGCGCTTTGTGCCGCGTGAGAACTTGTAGGTGTCCGGGCGCAATGTGCCCTCTGCCGGCATCTGCGCCGGAAGGTCACCTTCCAGCACGGGGTCGTTGCTCAGCCTGCCGAACATCTGCTTGACCGTCAGGCCTTCTGGAAGTGAAACCGAATAGAGGATGGACTTACCCGACTTCAGCAGTTGCATGATCTCCTGCATCGAGGAGCCGGCCTTGATCTCGTACTCGCCGGCCTTCAGTGTATCATTTTCTTCGAGATAGGCTTCGGACATGAAACGGAAAACGCGGCCGTCGGAAACGATATTGTTGCGCTCAAGGCTGCCGGCAATTTCCTGGATGCCGGCGCCGCTGCGCACGATGAAATTGGTATTGGCCGTTAACGGACCTTTGTCCTCATAGGCGGACATCGCATAATAAACTGTGCCGGCTGCTGCGATCGTCAAACAGACGACGACGGTCATCAGGAAGTTCAGGAAGATAACGACCTGGCTCTTGGCCTTGCGCGACCGCTTCGGCGGCTGCGGCACTTTTTCCGGACGAAGAGCTTCGCTCGCCGATTTCGGGATGATCGGACCGTTATTGCCGGCCTCGTTGCGGCCGAAAGGCGCTGCGCTGTTGTCGTTTACGTCGTTCACTGGAGTCCTGATTCTGGAGTTCGCATTGTGCACGTCTCCATCCCTGATGCGAACTCCAGAAGAGAAACAGGAATGAGAATCATCTCATCACGATTGTAGCGACCGTATTGCTTAGGACTTGTGTCAGCATGATCACAAGACCATGCTCTGATTTCATGAGGCCCTTGTCACAATCAGCCGCATCGCATGTTTGAACTGAGCAATGCGGCAAAAGCACGATAGCGAAAGCAATTATCGTGTCTATGGAGCACACCAGTCAATGGCGGCGGCGGGAACGGACCGCCATCCGGCCGGTCCGTTCTGGTCGGGATCAGGCGTAACGGCGCAGAACCAGCGAGGCGTTGGTGCCGCCGAAGCCGAACGAATTCGACAGAGCAACGTTGATCTCGCGCTTGCGTGCCACATGCGGCACCAGGTCGATCTTGGTCTCGACCGAGGGATTGTCGAGATTGAGCGTCGGCGGCGCGACATTGTCGCGGATCGCCAGCGCGCAGAAAATCGCTTCGACGGCGCCCGCGGCCCCGAGCAGGTGACCGATCGCCGACTTGGTCGAGGACATCGAAACCTTGCCTGCATGATCGCCCATGACGCGCTCGATCGGCGCCAAGCTCGATCGTGTCAGCCATGGTCGATGTGCCATGGGCGTTGACATAATCGACATCGGAGGCCGACAGGCCGGCACGCTTCAGCGCCATCTGCATGCAGCGATAGGCGCCGTCACCGTCTTCCGCCGGAGCGGTAATGTGGTAGGCGTCGCCGGACAGACCGTAGCCGACGACTTCGGCATAGATCTTGGCGCCGCGCGCCTTGGCATGTTCAAGTTCTTCCAGCACCACAATACCGGCGCCCTCGCCCATGACGAAGCCGTCACGATCCTTGTCGTAAGGGCGTGATGCCTTGGTCGGGTCATCATTGTGTTGCGTCGACAACGCCTTGCAGGCGGCAAAGCCGGCCAGTGCGATGCGCGAAATCGGTGATTCCGTACCGCCGGCCACCATCACATCGGCATCGCCCATGGCGATGAAACGCGCCGCGTCGCCGATCGCGTGGGCGCCGGTCGAACAGGCCGTGACGACGGAATGATTGGGGCCGCGCAGCTTGTGGCGGATCGATACCTGACCGGAGGCAAGGTTGATCAGGCGGCCCGGAATGAAGAAAGGAGAAACCCGGCGTGGGCCTCTGTCGCGCAGCGTGATGCCGCCTTCGACGATGCCTTCGAGACCGCCGATGCCCGAGCCGATCATTACGCCGGTGGCGATCTGGTCTTCGTCGGTCTTCGGATGCCAGTCCGCGTCGGCAAGCGCCATATCGGCGGCGGCCATCGCATAGATGATGAACGCATCGACCTTGCGCTGCTCCTTCAATTCCATCCAGTTGTCAGGATTGAAGGTACCATTGGTGCCATCGCCGAACGGCAGGCGGCAGGCAATCTTTGCAGGCAGGTCTTCGACTTCGAATTCAGTGACTTTGCGGGCGGCATTGTCGCCGGCGATGAGCCACGACCAGGATATCTCGGTCCCGCAGCCCAAGGGAGATACCATGCCGGTACCGGTGATAACGACACGTCTCATGCCCGTGATCCATCCTGCCTGTTCGTTCCAGAACCGGACCGGACCCTTACGCAAAAACCGGATCCGTACATCCTTTTCCGTGATGCTGTACTGCGTGATCTCAGGTACGGAAGCCGTTTGGCTTTCCTTGACCACGCTTTTCGCTCCCGAAATGGTGAGCCAGTCCCTTAGAGGGACGAAAGGCGGGCCGCAAAGCGGCCCGCCCGAACACGGCCTGATTAGGCCTGTGCCTTTTCGATGAACTTGACGGCGTCGCCGACCGTCAGGATCGGATCGGCTGCATCGTCGGGAATTTCGACGCCGAACTCTTCTTCGAATGCCATGACCAGTTCGACGGTGTCGAGCGAGTCAGCGCCCAGATCGTCGATAAAGCTTGCGCCTTCCGAAACCTTTTCGGCATCGACGCCAAGATGATCAATAACAATTTTCTTTACGCGTTCTGCTACGTCGCTCATGTCGGATTCCTCGACCTTTGTTTTTCTCAACGATGCCGTGCTGACATCGGTACCCTATTAACGCCTGGTAGATCAAGACGATCCGCCCGGCAATTCCTTCAATCGGAAGAGGGCAAACCACGCCTGCCGAAGCTAGCGTATACCTCATATCTTCCGATCGACTGCGCACAGTCATGGCCCGCTTAACACGGTTTATGTCTGTCGCAAAGTCCGAAAATGGCCGGGGCTGACTTGGTCAACATGCAATTCCCAGTATTTCGCCCCCACGTCTCCGATTGATCCGGAAACGCGGCGGCACAGGCCTTTGGCGGCCTTTAGATCATCGCCATGCCACCGTTGACGTGGATGGTCTGTCCGGTGACGTAACCGGCTTCGTTGGAAGCCAGATAAGCAACTGCAGAAGCGACTTCACCGCCGGTTCCCATCCGCTTCATCGGGATGGCGCCCATGATGGCGTCCTTCTGCTTGTCGTTGAGCTTGCCGGTCATGGCGCTTTCGATGAAACCGGGAGCGACGCAGTTCACCGTCACGTTTCGGGTGGCAATCTCCTGGGCAAGCGACTTGGAAAAGCCGATCATGCCGGCCTTGGCGGCGCAGTAGTTGGCCTGGCCCGGATTGCCGGTGACGCCGACGATCGAGGTGATGTTGATGATGCGGCCATGGCGGCGGCGCATCATCGGATGCGTCAGTTCGCGGGTCAGCCGGAAGACCGAGGTCAGGTTGACTTCGATAACGGCGTCCCAGTCCTCGTCGCTCATGCGCACGAACAGGCCGTCCTTGGTGATCCCGGCATTATTGACGAGGATGTCGACGCCGCCGAGTTCGGCTTCCGCCTTTTCGCCGAGCGCCTTGACGGCGTCACGGTCAGCCAGGTTGGCCGGAAACAGGTGGACGCGTTCGCCGAGCGAATTGGCCAGCTCTTCCAGCTTTTCGACGCGGGTGCCGTGCAGGCCGACAATGGCGCCCTGTGCGTGCAGGATACGGGCAATCTCTTCGCCGATGCCGCCGGATGCGCCGGTGACGAGGGCCTTGCGGCCAGACAGATCGAACATGCTCTTGGTCCTTATGGGTTTCGGCTTAGCCGAGCAGAGTTTGAAGCGCCGCGTCGATGTCGGCGGGGGAATTGACGGCAATGCCGGTCACGGATTTGTCGATGCGGCGCGCAAGACCGGTTAGCACCTTGCCGGAGCCGATCTCGTACAGCGTCGTCACATCGTTCGCAGCGAACCACTCGACGGTCTCGCGCCAGCGGACCTGGCCGGTAACCTGTTCGACCAGCAGATCGGCAATCTCGCCTGCGTCCGTGACCGGGGCACGCGCACATTGGCGATCAGCGGCACGACCGGATTGTTCTTGGCAACAGTCGAAAGGGCTTCGCGCATGGCGTCTGCCGCCGGACCCATCAGTGTCGAATGGAAAGGTGCCGAAACCGGCAAAAGGATGGCGCGCTTGGCGCCCCTCTCCGTTGCCAAAGCGGCCGCCTTTTCCACAGCCGCCTTTTCACCTGAGATCACCAGCTGGCCGCCGCCATTGTCATTGGCGATCTGGCAGGCGCCAAGTGTTTGAGCTTCCTTGCAGACGGCATCGACATCCGAATGCTCGAGCCCGATGATCGCCGCCATCGCGCCCTTGCCGACCGGAACCGCCGCCTGCATGGCGTTGCCGCGAATGCGCAACAGCCGCGCCTGTATCGGCGAGCGAAAACGTGCCAGCGGCGCAGAGTGCCGAATATTCGCCGAGCGAGTGGCCGGCGACATAGGCGACCTTGGATTTCAGGTCGAGCCCCTTGGCTTCGAGTACCCTCAGTGCAGCGATCGATACGGCCATCAGTGCCGGCTGGGCGTTGGCCGTCAGGGTCAGCGTTTCTTCGGGGCCGTTCCACATGATGTCGGAGAGCTTTTCGCCGAGCGCCTCATCGACTTCGGCGAAAACGGCGGCGGCCTCCGGAAAGGCCTCGGCCAGATCCTTGCCCATGCCGAGCGCCTGGCTGCCCTGTCCTGGAAATGTGAATGCGATTGCCATGAGGTTTTTCCTCGTCCTGCGCGCTTGCGCCGCGCCGTTTCATTCCAACCCATTACCGGCAAACATAAGGCAGGCACGGGCTTTTTCCTCTCCATTCACATTCCTGGTGCCTGAGTCAAGCTTTTGAGGCCCAAAGCCGCGTCTGTGCACGGTCTCCGCTTTTCCCTTGCACCGCAGCAAACAGCCTCTACATTCGCCGCCGAACAAAGATCGAGGCACGTTGAGCACCATGAAATACAAGACACTCGGCCGTACCGGCATCAAGGTTTCGGAAATCTGCCTGGGCACCATGACCTGGGGCACGCAGAACAGCGAAGCCGAGGCGCATGAGCAGATGGATTACGCCGTTGGCGAAGGCGTCAACTTCTTCGACACCGCCGAACTCTATCCCGTCACGCCGGCCGGGCCCGAAACCATGGGCCTGACCGAGGACTATATCGGCACCTGGCTGAAGAAGAGCGGCAGGCGGAGCGATGTGGTCGTCGCCACCAAGGTCGCCGGCCCCGGCCGTCCGTATATCCGAAACGGCACCCCGGCCAGCCCAAAGACCATGCGCGAAGCGCTCGAAATCAGCCTGAAGCGCCTGCAGACCGACTATGTGGATCTCTACCAGATGCACTGGCCCAACCGCGGCCACTATCATTTCCGCCAGGCCTGGACCTACGATCCCTCGCATCAAGACACGCCGGCGACACTCGAAGATCTGCACGCCATCCTCGGAAACGCTCGGCGCCTTTGTCAAGGAAGGCAAGGTCCGCGCCGTCGGCCTGTCGAACGATACCGCCTGGGGCACGATGAAGATGCTGTCACTGGCCGAAAAACACGGCCTACCCGCATCGCTTCGCTGCAGAACGAATACAACTTCCTCTACCGCGCCTTCGACCTCGACCTTGCCGAATTAAGCCACCACGAGAATGTCGGCCTGCTTGCCTATTCGCCGCTGGCTGCCGGCCTTCTGTCCGGCAAATACCTGAACGGCGCCCGCCCGCAAGGTTCCCGTCTCTCCATCAACGGTGACCTCGGCGGCCGCTATACTGAATACCAGGAGCCCGCCGTTGCCGCCTACGCCGAGCTCGCCAAAAGCCATAACCTCGATCTCGCCCAGATGCAGCTTGCCTTCAGCCTGACCCGGCCTTTCATGACCTCGGTGATCATCGGGGCGACGAGCATGGTGCAGTTGAAGACGAACATCGGGGCAAAGGACGTGAAGTTGCCGGCCGACGTACTGAGGGGGGATTGGACGGCTGCACAAGATGTATCCGGCACCGATTTGAGGGAGATTGCGGGTTCGGGTTGAGGATCGCTTTGCGCCGAAGTTGCGACTATTGGATTCGGACAGCCGCGATGGCATCGGCGGTAGACCTACTGTAGAGTATGGTCCAGAGCACGCCGAGAAAGCCCGACCATGGAGCGTCATCTCGCAGCAATCCTGATCGCCGATGTCGTTGGTTACGGTCGCTTGAGCCAGATCGACGAGGAAGGTACGCGCGTTCGTTTCCAGGCCGATATGAAGGATATCTTCGAACCGGGGATCGCCGAACACAGCGGCCGGCTGGTCAAGACCATGGGCGACGGCCTGTTGGTCGAGTTCCACAGCGTCGTCGATGCCTTGCGCTGTGCGATAGACGTGCAGCAGCAGAAAGCGAAGCAGAACGCCGCCGCGCCACCCGAACAGCGGCTCGATTTCCGGATCGGCGTCAATCTCGGTGACATCATCGTCGAGGGTGAAGACATCCACGGAGACAGCGTCAACATTGCGGACCGGATACAGGCGCTGGCCGAACCCGGCGGCATCGCCATTTCCGGGACGGCTTATGATCAGGTGAAAACGAAGGTTTCAATCGGCTATGTCTCGCTCGGAGAAAAGAAGGTCAAAAGCATAGGCGAGCCGATACGGATATACCGTATCGTGCTTGACCCGGTGGCGGCGAGCAAGACGATTGGCGCACGAAAAAGTCGGCGCTCATGGCGGGTTCCAGCCGCGGCAGCGGCGATCGTTGCCCTTCTGCTGGCGGGTGCCGCGTTCTGGTGGCAACCTTGGACGTTTCTTCAAACGTCGCCGGCCGCGGAACGTCTGGTTTACCCGCTGCCGGACAAGCCATCGGTCGCAGTGCTGCCCTTCATCAATGTCAGCGGCGACAAAGAGCATGATCACCTTGCTGAAGGTTTGACAGACGATCTCATCACTGAACTATCGAAGGTCTCCGGTCTGTTCGTGATCGCTCGTCATTCGGTTTTCGCCATAGGGGGTACATCCGGCAAGATTCAGGACGTGGCTGCGGAACTCGGCGTGCACTATGTTCTCGAGGGCAGTTTGCAACAGGCAGGGTCAAGGCTGCGGATCAATGTCAAGCTGATTGACGCGGTGACCGGCCTCTCCCTCTGGGCCGAGCGCTACGACCGCCAGTATGCCGACCTCTTCGCAGTTCAGGACGATGTCATCGGCAAGATCATTTCTGCCCTCGCCGTCAAGCTGAGCGAGGGTGAGCGAGACCAGTTGGCCCGGATCCCCACCAACAATCTGGAGGCCTATGACTACTATCTGAGAGCCGAGCAGGAGGGCGTCACCTACAGCGATGTCGAGACCTACCGCCAGACACTGTCCTTTTACCAGAAGGCAATCGACCTTGATCCGGGTTTTGCCAATGCCCACGCAGGAATAGCCCGTGTCGCCGTCGATGTTTGGCGTAACGACTACACCTTTCTTTGGTCGGCAGCAGTGGCTCGCAAGATCGCATATGACGCTGCAGGGCAAGCCCTGAAACTGGATCCTGACAACCGCGGGCACGCACTGTCCTTGCACTCCTGCAACTGGTCGACGGCCGCGATGCGGAGGCGATGGATCTGGCGCACAGGGCAGTTGCCGCTCAGCCAAACGATGCGGAAGCATTTGGGAACATGGCGCTCATACTGGCGCATACCGGAAGGCATGACGAAGCGATCGTCGAAATGGAGAAAGCTCTGCGGCTTGACCCTTCGCCCCCGCCAAGCTTCCAGTTGCTGGCCGGTATCGTCTTTTATACGGCGCGCGACAACGAACGGGCTATCCCGCTGATGGAAGCGGCGCGCGAAGCTCTGCCGAACGCCGAACCGGTGCGCGAATATCTTGCGGCAGCCTATATGACCAAGGGCGATCGGCTGCGCGGCACGCAGGAAGCGGCCAAACTGCTGAAGCTGTTTCCGGATACCAATCTTACCTACTACAGCTATCTCTATGACTACTGGCGCGAGGATGACCGCCAGTATCATCTGACGAGCCTGCGTTCAGCCGGCATTCCTGAATGGCCGTTCGGCTTTGAAGGGAAAGCGGCTGATCGGGTCGCAGGCGCCGACCTGCGCAATCTCGTCACCGATAAAACATGGATCGGCAAGCACAGGAACGGCACCGATTTCATCCAGCATTTCGACAAGACCGGAAACACCGCCTATCGCAGCGCCAATACGAACATTACCGGGGTGGTGGAAATACAAGACGACCGCCTCTGCGAAACCTTCGGCGGCTCGTTCCTCGATCGCATGGTCTGCGGGTACGTTTACCGCAACACGACCAAACAAAACCCTGCGGCGCAATACATTCATGTCACGCCGCAGGCCCTGAAGTTCTTTTCGCTCGCCCCTGCATAGAACCAAGGACCGGACCGCGGCCGGATCACTTGGCGGTGGTCACCTGGCGGTATTCTGCCGCCAATCCGCCTGCAGTTTTTCAGAAACAAGGGTATGCTGGACCTCGGTCCAATGCTTCTGCGAATTGACGACTTTGGTCGGATTCTTTGCAAAGCCGTCCGCAGCGCCCGGATCATAATTGATATAGAGCTTGCCCTCTATGATCCGCCAGGCTTTCGGATCGATATTGGTCGTGACGGTTCCCAAAGACACTCCGTCAGCGCAATACCCGCCATACTGCGGCGCATATTTGGCCGGTTCCTTGATGAAAAGATCGCGATTTTCGGCGCTCGCAAAATGCCAGGTCGCGCCCAGCCAGTGATGGGAATATTTCGCATCCTTCTGACAGCCTCGTTCTGGGTGAAATAAGCGACCGGGTCGTAACCCTTGATCGCGACGTCGCCGAAATAGCCGGTATTGACAAAATCTTCTGCCCTGACCGGCTGGGTGACCGCGAACAAGATCACCGCCGCCCCGGCAATCGCAACGATCCGGGACCTGCTGTTTCTGTTCAAATCAGTCATGCCATCCTCCGTTTTTCCTGCCCGCCCACCGGTCGAAACGAAATATCATTTTCGTTTCGTGCACTCGGCATAGAGCCAAGGGCCGACGATCGCGGCGTCCTGACAGGCTGCACCGGCCTTTAAAAGCAGTTCCGCTGCACCCCAATGCTCGCGCCACCCCGCCTGGGTCAAAGGCGTGTAACCGTTTCTTTCCTTTGCTTCGATATCCGCCTTGTTGGCCAAGAGAAAGGCGACCACATCGGCATGGCCCTCCTCAGCTGCCGCGTGGAGCGGCGTCATCCGGTAGAAATTCTTGCTGTCGTCAACCGCCGCGCCGTTGGCGACAAGGAGCTTCACGACGTCGAGGTTTCCACCATAGGCCGCAGCATGCAGGGCGGTCAGCCCACCTTTGTTGCGAACCTCGATATCGGCGCCCCGTTCCAATAAAACGGCGACGATGTCGGCATGTCCGGCAAGCGATGCGACGACGAGGACCGGGTCTCCCGCACTATCGGGCTCCGCTACGTCGGCGCCTTGATCCAACAACTTTTTGCACCCGCGACATCTCCATTTTTGGACGCATCATGCAAAGGGCCGGCCAAAGCGACCGAAGCCCAGAACATGGCTCCAAGAACGGAAATGCTCAGGAAATTCATCAAACACCCACCGGTCCCGCTTTGATCTCGCAGGAGCTGAACTGCATATAAGCTATCACAAATAGACTGGAGGAACAAGAATTGCGCAGGCAAGGGCGTCGGTCTTGCGCCGGAGCAGACGCCAGGTTCGGGGAAAGGCCTTCTTCCTCCGCAGCTTAGACTGCTATGGAGATGCCTGCACGGCACACACAGGATCGGCACATATGTGGGTGTAGCGCGCAAAATCAAATGGCAGTTCGCGGTCTTCCATTTGAAGGAGCTCGTCGGTGAGACGCCAAAATTCCCCTCGCCCCTTGCTTCCTGCCCGAAAATGCGTATAAGCGCGCTGTTCTGCAACACCCGGTCTTTTGGCTGGTGGCTGAACGGAGGGCCGGTTTCCCCTAAGAGACCTGTCAGGACCTAAAGGGGTCCAGCCTCCCGTGTCTCCGCTCTCGACCGTCTCGAAACAACACTTTCTTGCCGGCTGCTCGCAGCCACTTGAACAGTCGTTGAGGCTTAGCCGCCGATTTCCGGGTGACGATTAACGCAAGAAAGGCAAAGCCTCATGGCTCTTTATGAACATGTATTCCTTGCCCGGCAGGATATTTCCGCACAGCAGGTCGACGCTCTCGTCGAACAGTACAAGGGTGTACTGGAAGCTAACGGCGGAAAAGTCGGGCGCGTCGAAAACTGGGGCCTCAAGTCCCTGACGTACCGCATCAACAAGAACCGCAAGGCTCACTACGTTCTGATGGACATCGATGCTCCGGCACCGGCCGTTCACGAGATCGAGCGCCAGATGCGCATCAACGAAGACATCCTTCGTTACATGACCATCGCTGTTGAAAAGCATGAAGACGGCCCGTCCGCCATGATGCAGAAGCGCGACCGCGACGACCGTCCGCTGCGGACGGCGACCGTCCTGACCGTGGTGGCTTCGGCGACCGTGGTCCGCGTCCGGACCGTGGTGATCGTGAAGACCGTCGCGCCGTCCGCGCGAAGACCGGGCATAAGGAGAGAAGATTATGGCTGATACACTGTCCGCTCCCGCACGCCGCCCGTTCCATCGCCGTCGCAAGACCTGCCCCTTCTCCGGCGCCAACGCTCCGAAGATCGACTACAAGGACATCCGTCTCCTGCAGCGCTACATTTCCGAGCGCGGCAAGATCGTTCCTTCGCGTATCACGGCAGTCTCCCAGAAGAAGCAGCGCGAACTGGCCCAGGCCATCAAGCGCGCCCGCTTCCTCGGCCTCCTGCCTTACGTCATGTCCTAATGCATGACTCTCCGTTGGGTCTCTGACTCGACGGAAGCTGACTCAAGGTGAGGCGAACCGCCGATGGCATCGCCTCACCTTCTCCCTTCCGCGTTGGGCGCGGATCGGAAACACCGGCGCATTCAGCGCTAAAACCCATGTTGGGGCTTCGTTCTTTATTTGAAGAAACGCCTCTAACTGCTTGATAGCAGGACAGCGACACGTGAAGACATTGAACACAACATCGCTGATGACCGGCGCTTTTGCCGGCGTGACCGCTGCCTTGCTTTCGCTTGGCGCGAACACGCAGTCGTCGTTGGCGATCGTGCTCTATGCCGCCTCTGCGCTGCCGATCCTGATTGCCGGCCTTGGCTGGGGCAATGCCGCAGCGATTGCCGCCGTCGTCGTCGCCGGCCTGACGGGCACGGTGCTCGTCTGCCCCTATTTTGCCCTTCTGATCGCGGTCATCACGCTGATCCCCGCCGCATGGCTCAGCCACCTTGCCAATCTGGCCCGGCCGGCGTCCGAACTCGGCGGTCCCCGATGGTGCGCTTGCCTGGTATCCGCTGTCGGACATCCTCACCCATCTCGCCGTGCTCGTCACCCTCGGCATGATCATCGTCGGCGTCATCATCGGCTATGACGGCACCATGTCGGACCGGATGATCGACATCGTCATGGAAGCGCTGAAGGCGCAGGAACCCGGTTACAATCCGGATGCCGCGTCGATCGCCCAGATCAAGTCGATCTTTGGCGTCGCCCTGCCGATGGTGCAAGGCGCCATCTGGGTACTGATGCTGTTTGCCGCCTATTACATTGCCACCCGCATCGTCCAGACATCCGGCAAGAGCCTGCGCCCCGCGCGAAGACATGCCGTCGACCCTGCGCATGCACCGCTTCTCGATCTTCGCGTTTCTCGGCGGCCTGCTGCTTGCCTTCATGGGCGGTGTTCCGGCGATCGTCGGCGCTCTTGTTTGCGGCACGTTCGGCGCCGGCTTCCTGCTGGCCGGCTTCGCCGTCTTCCATTTCCGCACACGCGGCAAGTCCTGGCGGCTTCCGGTGCTGTGGCTTGGCTATCTGTCGGTCCTGATCTTCACGATCCCGGCATTCTTCTTTCTCCTGTCGGGTCTGATGGACACGCGGCGCGCCATCGCGCTGTCGCCGGCGGGGAAAACCACTGAGACTGAAACAAAAGACCTCTGAACAGACACACGAAAGGACACTATCATGCAAGTCATTCTTCTCGAACGTTGCCAAGCTCGGCCAGATGGGCGAAACCGTCAAGGTTCGCGACGGCTTTGCTCGTAACTACCTCCTGCCGCTCGGCAAGGCGCTGCGCGCCAACGAAGCCAACAAGAAGCGTTTCGAAGCCGAGCGTTCGACGCTCGAAGCTCGTAACCTCGAGCGCAAGTCCGAAGCACAGGCCGTTGCCGAAACCCTCGGCGGCAAGTCCTTCATCGTCGTCCGTTCGGCCGGCGAAACCGGTCAACTCTACGGTTCGGTCGCTGCCCGCGATATCGTTGAAGTGCTCGGCGCCGAAGGCTTCAACATCGGCCGCAACCAGGTCGACCTCAACAACCCGATCAAGACCATCGGCCTGCATGACGTTGTCCTGCACCTTCATGCCGAAGTCGAAATCAAGGTTCAGATGAACGTTGCCCGTTCGGCTGAAGAAGCAGAACGCCAGCAGAAGGGCGAAAGCCTGACATCGGCCGACGCAATCTACGGCGTTGACGAAGATGCCCTGAAGCCGGAAGACTTCTTCAACCCGGAAGCAGAATTCGAAGGCGGCGACGACGAGTAATCGTCATCGCAACGGGCGCCCTATGGCGCCCGGCTTGCCTGACCGGCAAAACGAAAGGCCCACGATTGATATCGCGGGCCTTTCGCATTTCAAACTCTGTCTGACTGCTACTTCGCCGCCTGCGGCTCTGCTGCCTTGTCTATGCGCACCTCGACGGACATGCCCGGTGCCAGCGCCTCTGCCAGCGCCTGGCCGGGATCGATCGAGACGCGGACACCGACGCGCTGGGCAACCTTGGTGAAATTGCCGGTGGCGTTGTCGGCCCGGATGACACTGAACTCGGAGCCGGCGGCCGGTGAGAACCGTTCGACATGGCCGTTCAACTGCGCCTTGTTGAGTGCATCGACCGAAAAAAACACCGGCTGGCCAATCTTCATGCCGTCGAGCTGGGTTTCCTTGAAATTGGCGATGATCCAGACATCCTTCGGCACGATGGCCATCAGTTGAGTGCCTGCCGTCACATATTGGCCAAGCCGCGCACCGACTTCGCCTGAGCGTACCATCCTGTGGTGCGGTAATGGTGGTATTGTCGAGATCGATCTGTGCCAGTTGCACTGCTGCTTCGGCACTGCGGACGGCTGCCTCCAGACCGGCCCGCGAACCGATGGTGGTGGCGAGGTTCTGGCGCGACACCTCGATCGCAGCCGTCGCCTGATCGACGCCTGCCCGTCCCTGCTCAAGGGTCGCCCGGGCGGTATCGAGATCGACCGATGTCGCGATGCCTTTTCAGCCAATGGCCGGATGCGGTCCCACGCTTGCTGGGCGCGTGTCAGCGTGGCGACAGCACTGTCGCGCTGGGCTTCGCTGGCGGCGATGCTCGCCTTTGCGGAAAGCTCCTGCTGATAGGAGTTGGACAGCGACGCCTTCTGCGTATCCAGCGTACCCTTGGCCTGCGCCAGTTTCTGGCCATAGATCCGGTCATCGATTTTCAGGAGAACCTGCCCGGCCCTCACCGCTTCATAATCCTTGACCGGCACTGCGGTGACATAACCGGACAGCTGCGGACTGACGATCGTCACATAGCCGCGGACATAGGCGTTGTCGGTCATCTCGACGGTCGTTGAAAACGGCGGGAGGCGCCACGCGTAGAGAACCAGAAGCACGCCGGCAAGGCCTGCCAGCAGCGTCAGGATGGTCGCGGGGAACGAAGTGTCTTCAGCATGGATGAACTCTGAACATATCAGGACTGGGCGGCAACCGCGGGTGCGGCGACCTTGTGTGGAATGAGCCGCTGCCAGGCGAGATGTCCGAGCAACAGGACAAGGCTGATGGCAGAGGCGATGGAGATGACGAGGAAGGCGTCGTTATAGGCAAGGATATTGGCTTTCGCGCGTCACCTGCTGGCCGAGCAATTGCAGGCCCTCCGCATTCAGCAGCGACTTGTCGGTGATGACCTTGCCATAGGATGTAGAGAGTTGCGACACCCGCTGGGCGACGAAGGGATTGGTGAGCAGGATGTGTTCTGACCAGCACATTCGAATGGAATTTCTCGCGGATCGTCACGAATGAGCCGAGTGCCGCCTGCGCCAAAAGCGCGCTGATGCTCTGGGTGAACAGAAAGATCACCAGGAAATTGACGATGAAGGGCATGCCCTTGGCCATTGCCGTCGCAAACCCCTTCGACATCACCGGCGGCAGGAACATTGCGGCACCGGCCGCCACCATTGCCTGGCTGAGATACATCTGTTCCGGCCGCGTCAGGCTGGTCGACTGGCTGTCGAGAAAGGCACCGGTGGCGATCAGCACCAGCGCCAGCACATGCGCGGTTTCGACATAACGCGTCAGCATCAGAACCGTGCAGACAAGGCCGCCCGCGATGGAAGCCAAAAGGATGATCGCATACATGGTCTGCGTCTGGTCGTTGAGCAGGCCAAGCTGCATGTAGAAATTTGCCGCCGTCGTTGTCTGCTCGGAACTCACCACGCGGAAAAGCAGCAGGATGCCGGCCATATGCACATTCTCTTTCGAGAAGACCCAGCGCAGGTCAATCAGCGGTAGTCTACGGGGCAGCTCAAGAGCGACCATCAAGGTCAATGCGGTGATGGATCCGGCCAGAAACAGCCCGAGCCACGGCGCCTCGAACCACCAGTAGAGCCGCCCCAGCGTCAGGAAGACAGCCAGGCAGCCGAAACCGACGGCGAGCAGCAGGTAGCTCAGAATATCCATCTTCTGGATGACATTTGCACGTGGCGGGGCCGTCAGCGGCAGAAGATAGACAACCGGCAGCGCCATCAGCGCCAGCCCCATCTCGAATGTGTAGAGCGCATGCCAGCCGCCCAGTTCCATCAGCGGCGGTGAGATGATGCGGGCAATCGGTGCTGCGAGTGTCGTGTTCATCAAGGCAAGGCTCAGGCCCACCGACAGCTTGCGGGCCGGCGGGAACGCTTCGAGCATGTAGAGGAAGCCGAGCGTCGAGAGGGGAGCAGCGGCCATGCCGCTGAGGAATCGGACGACGGTTGCCGAATGCAGGTCGGAGACGAACAGATTGAGGACGGAGGCGAAAACGAAGCAGATGATACTGAGTTCGGCAAACCGCCGCAGACCGTACTGGGCGCAGATCTTGAACAGGGCAATCGACATCGAGGCATAGGGCGCCATGTAGGCGGCTGAGAGCCAAGCGATCTCCGATGTCGTTGCCGAGAGTGAACCCTGAAGCTGGTAGATATTGGCATTGAGCAGGTTCATGCCCAGTCCTTGGGTCAGGAACAAGAGAACCGAAGACACCATGTAGATGGCCGCCCTGCCAGGGCTCATGGGGACAGGCGGCGGCTGAACCGGTAGCGGCGCTGGATCAGCAACCGGCGTTTCGCGTCTGATGTCATCGTCGTTTGCGATGCGCTGGGTCGCCGTGTTCATCGCCCCCTTAATCCCTGCCAATGGCGACAAGATTGCCCGCCATCAGGCTAACGACCTGCAAGGCCGTCGCCTTGTCCGTGGCGTCGACGCCGCCCAGCACCTGTTCGCGGATTTCGCAGGCAAGCTTGTCGATTTCGCCGGCGATGTCACGGCCACGGACGGTCATGTGGATCTGCTTGGCGCGCCTGTCGCTTGCCTCGACCCGCCGTTCGATAAAACCCTGCTTCTCCATCCCGTCCAGCAGCCGCACGATCGTCGGCGTCTCGATGCCGAGTTCATCGGCCAGTTCGCGCTGGTTGAGGCCGTCACGCTTCGACAGCGCGAACAGGGCTCTCGCACGCGACAGCGTCAGCCCCCTGCTCCTTCACCCCGCGTCAAACAGCGCTCGCAGCTTGCGGTTCACTGAAGCCAGCGCATCGAACAGTTCACGGTTGACAGCAGAATTGAGCATTTCGTACCTTTTTCATATTAGTAGTGTACTACTTATTTTATTCCTATTTAGTTGAATGGAGCCCATCTTTCAAGCTGTTGATCCTGCGCAGGCTAAAAACTGTGTGAACCACGGCCAACCGGGTTAGAATGCGACAATCCATTGCCGGACACCGATTCGGGTGAAACCCGGTCAATAGGAAATAGCGCTATCGACAGATTTTTCGAGTTCGACCATAAGCCCCTGTGAACAACGGTGACGGCTTGCCACCGTATCCAATGCGGCAGCGACTGTTGCAGGCAGGTCATTGACGCTTGGCTCCAAGACCCGCACACCGGTGCCACACCTAAGAACGACAGACAGAACGGGACGCCATGAACGAGATCGCGCGCAGACTTGCACCCATCGCCAAGGATCAGGCCGAAGCACAGTACCGCGAGGCGCCGAACAACCTTGAGGCGGAACAGGCGCTGCTGGGCGCCATTCTCGTCAACAATGATGCCTTCTATCGCGTCTCGGACTTCCTGAAGCCCGTCCACCTCAACGAACCCTTGCACCTGCAAGATTTTCGAAGTCGCCGGCGACATCATCCGCATGGGCAAAACCGCCAATCCGGTGACCATCAAGACCTTCCTGAAGGCCGACGAAAAGGTCGGCGACATGACGGTGGCACAGTATCTTGCTCGCCTTGCCTCGGAAGCCGTCTCCATCATCAACGCGGAAGACTATGGCCGGGCCATCTACGACCTGGCGCTGCGCCGCTCGCTGATCACTATCGGCGAGGACATGGTCAACATCGCCTATGACGCACCGCTCGACATGCCGCCGCAGAGCCAGATCGAGGACGCGGAACGGCGCCTGTTCGAACTGGCCGAAACCGGCCGTTACGACGGCGGCTTCCAAGCCTTCAACGATGCGGTGGCACTGGCGATCGACATGGCCGGACAGGCCTTCGAGCGCGACGGCCATCTGTCCGGCATCTCCAGCGGCATCCAGTCGCTCGATGCCCGTATGGGCGGCTTGCAGCGCTCCGACTTGATCGTGCTGGCCGGACGCCCGGGCATGGGCAAGACTTCGCTTGCCACCAACATCGCCTGGAACGTTGCGCATGCCTATGAACCGGAGGTTCAGGCCGACGGATCGTTCAAGGCCAGGAATGGTGGCGTCGTCGGTTTCTACTCGCTGGAAATGTCCTCCGAGCAGCTGGCCACACGTATCATCTCCGAGCAGACCGACGTGTCCTCGTCCAAGATCCGGCGCGGCGACATTTCCGAAGCCGAGTTCGAGAAGCTGGTCGGCTTTTCCCAGACGATGCAGAAGACGCCGCTCTATATCGACCAGACCGGTGGCATCTCGATTGCCCAACTGTCGGCCCGTGCCCGCCGTCTGAAGCGCCAGCGCGGCCTCGATTGCCTGGTGGTGGACTATATTCAGCTGATGACCGGCTCTGGAAAATCGAGCGACAACCGCGTGCAGGAAATCACCCAGATCACCACGGGTTTGAAGGCGCTCGGCAAGGAACTGAACGTGCCGATCATCGCGCTCTCGCAGCTTTCGCGTCAGGTGGAAAGCCGCGAAGACAAGCGCCCGCAGCTCTCCGACCTTCGTGAATCCGGCTCGATCGAGCAGGACGCCGACGTCGTGCTGTTCGTGTTCCGTGAGGAATACTACGTGAAGAACATGGAGCCGCGCGACGAGTTCGACCCGAAATACGAAGAGTGGAAGCAGAAGTTCAGATCGGTCAAGGGCACGGCGGACGTGATCATCGCCAAGCAGCGCCACGGGCCGACCGGCACGGTCAAGCTCGCCTTCCAGTCGGAGTTCACCCCGGTTCACCGACCTGGCCGATCCGTCATTCACGCAATACGAGGAACACTGACCGGCAAAAAATGCGGCCGAACCAAGCAACGGTCACCGGCCGTGTTGCAAATCGCCGGACTTGCCGATAAGCGAAAAGAAAATTAGTGAAACATCGCCGCATATCTGCTGCGATCGATATCTTCAGTCTGGGGAAATCTGTTCATGGAAGCTTTTATCGCGCTGCTGCAGGTGCTTGCGATCGATCTCGTTCTCGCAGGCGACAACGCCATTGTCATCGGCCTTGCGGCAGCCGGTCTTCCCAAGGAACAGCGCGGCAAGGCGATCCTGATCGGCATCGCCGCTGCCACCGTTCTGCGCATCATCTTTGCCCTTCTCGCCACCCAATTGCTGCAGATCCTCGGCCTTCTGCTCGTCGGCGGCATCCTGCTCCTGTGGGTCTGCTGGAAGATGTGGCGCGAATTGCGGACTTCTGCGAAGGAAGAAAACGAGGGCCTGGAAACGCTGACCGGCGAAGATATGGACAAGAGCGGCACCGTCGGCAACGGCGCGCCGCGCAAGACGCTGAAGCAGGCTGCAATCCAGATCGTCATCGCCGACGTCTCCATGTCGCTTGACAACGTTCTGGCGGTTGCCGGTGCGGCGCGCGAACATCCGAATATCCTCGTCATAGGCCTCGCAGTATCGGTCGCGCTGATGGGCATCGCCGCATCGTTCATCGCCAAGCTGCTCCACAGGTTCCCCTGGGTCTCCTATCTCGGCCTTGCCATCATTCTCTTCGTCGCGCTGAAGATGATCTACGAAGGTTTTATGGAAGTTGAGCCGCTGCTTGCTTCAGCGTTGATGTAATCGGCTTGGCGACAGGGATCTCGCGCCTGCCGCCACCGCTCGATATCTGTCGAAAGCACTCGCCGATCGACTGACCAACGGCGATTGCAGCCGCCGCCGCTTGGCTGTATCTCTCTCGACATGGCCATATTGCACACTCCCCTTTCGCCGATCCTGCCTTTGAGGCTGCGTCCAACCGTCTGACCATCGATCTCGGTGCGCTCGCCGACAACTGGCGCCTTATGGACAAGCTGTCCGGCAACCCCTGAGCGGCGGCGGTCTTGAAGGCGAATGCCTATGGCGTGGGGATCGAGCCCGCCGCTGGAAACGCTGTACCGGACCGGTGCGCGGGATTTCTTCGTCGCCAGTGTCGAGGAAGGCGTGGTGCTTCGCCCGATCGTGCCGGAGGGACGTATCCACATCCTCGCCGGCATGTGGCCTGGTAACGAGCACCTGTTCTTCGACAACGACCTTGTGCCGATCATCAATTCCGAGGAGCAGTTGGCGTTCTTCATGTCGGCGCTGTCGGAGCGCGGCGACCATCCATGCGTCCTGCATGTCGATACCGGCATGAACCGCCTGGGGCTGACGCTCGACGAAGCGCTGGCACTTGCCGGTGATCCTGCCCGTCCTGCCAGCTTCTCGCCCATTCTGGTGATGAGCCATCTCGCCTGTGCCGACGATCAGGCGCATCCGCTGAACCGTCGGCAGCTTGAATCATTCCGGGCAGTTACGACTGCTTTCGAAGGTATCGAATCAAGTCTTGCCAATTCTGCCGGCATCCATCTCGGGTCCGATTTCCATTTCGACATGACCCGGCCAGGCATTGCCACCTATGGCGGCGAAGCTGTCAACGGTTTGGCCAATCCGATGACACCGGTGGTAACGGCCGAGGCACGCATCCTGCAGATCCGCAGCGTCAGAACCGGCGACACGGCAAGCTATGGCGGCTCGGCCCAATTTGCCCGCGACAGCCGCGTTGCGATCGTCGCCATTGGTTATGCCGACGGCTATCACCGCTCGGTCTCGGGTGGCGGCGTCACCCTTCGCCAGGCAACACCATCAGGCGCCTACGGCTTCCTGCATGGACAGAAGGTGCCGCATCTCGGTCGCGTCACCATGGATCTCAGCCTGTCTGACATCACCGACTTCGCCGATAACGCCGTTCGCCCCGGCGACTATATCGAACTGTTCGGCAACAATGTCGCCATCGACGACGTTGCCCGTGCAGGCGGGACAATCGGCTACGAAATGCTGACCAGCCTTGGGCAGCGCTACGAGCGGGCCTATATCGAGGCCGAATAGCTTTTCGGGATTGTGGGCTTGGAATCGGGAAAACGATGCCCTAAACTAGAACAAAAGGAGATCGCTACTATTTGCAACGGTCTGGTCTGCTTCTACTCCAACCTCGCGTCTCCCATGTCCGCATCCTCCACGGCCGCCAGGACATCACATCTGAAGACTTCCCCGAAAGCGAAATTTGATGGCGAAAGCCCGGACACAATTCATCTGCCAGAACTGCGGTACCGTTCACGCCCGGTGGGTGGGAAAATGCGAAGGCTGCAACCAGTGGAACACGATCGTCGAAGAAGACCCGATGGGCGGCATTGGCGGCGGCCCCGGCCGGACGCCGAAGAAGGGCCGACCCGTGGCGTTGACGAAGCTGTCGGGCGAAATCGAGGATGCGCCGCGCATCATGACGGGCATTTCCTGAACTTGACCGGGCAACCGGCGGCGGGTTCGTACGCGGTTCGGCGGTGCTGATCGGCGGCGATCCCGGCATCGGCAAGTCGACGGTGCTGATGCAGGCAGCCGCTGCCCTGTCGCGGCAGGGTCACCGGATCATCTATGTCTCGGGCGAAGAGGCCGTGGCGCAGGTGCGGTTGCGTGCGCAGCGGCTGGGTGCTGCCGATACCGAGGTACTGCTGGCCGCCGAAACCAATGTCGAGGACATCTTGGCGACCCTCGGCGAAGGCAAGCGGCCGGATCTCGCCATCATCGATCTGATCCAGACGCTATGGAGCGACACCGCCGATCCGGCGCCCGGCACGGTGACGCAGGTGCGTACCGGCGTGCAGGCGATGATCCGCTTTGCCAAGCAGACGGGCGCTGCCATCGTTCTCGTCGGCCACGTCACCAAGGACGGCCAGATCGCCGGGCCGCGCGTCGTCGAGCATATGGTCGACGCGGTGCTCTATTTCGAAGGGGATCGCGGTCATCACTACCGCATCCTGCGCACCGTCAAGAACCGCTTCGGCCCGACCGACGAGATCGGCGTGTTCTGAAATGTCCGACAAGGGACTTCGCGAAGTCACCAACCCGTCGGAACTGTTTCTCGGCGAGCGCAATTCGAAATCGCCGGGGGCCGCGGTCTTTGCCGGCATGGAGGGGACACGCCCCGTGCTGGTCGAGGTTCAGGCCCTCGTTGCGCCGACATCGCTCGGCACCCCACGCCGCGCCGTCGTCGGATGGGACTCGGCCCGACTGTCGATGATCCTTGCCGTGCTCGAGGCGCATTGCGGGGTGAGGCTCGGCCAGCACGACGTTTACCTCAATATTGCTGGCGGATACTGGATTTCGGAGCCTGCAGCCGATCTTGCGGTCGCTTCCGCGTTGGTTTCCTCGCTTGCCGGTCTTGCCCTTCCCTCCGATTGCGTCTATTTCGGCGAAGTCAGTCTGTCCGGGGCCATCCGGCCGGTTGCGCATACCGCCCAGCGCCTTAAAGAAGCCGAAAAACTCGGCTTTTCACAGGCCGTCCTGCCTGCTGCCTCCGCCGACCTGCCCAAGGGCAACGGCATGAGCTGGGCGGAGATGGAAAGCCTGCCGGATCTGGTGGCGCGTATTGCCGGCTCGAAGGGAGCCTTGAAGCAGGCGGACAACGATGATTGAAGGAACCGCCGGATAAAAACGGCGAATTCCTGTGAAAACAGTGTTCAACCATCGACCATCGAAAGACGCTTCAAGCGTCATCATATATGGTCTGCGGAAAATCAGCGTGGGGTCGCCATAAGGCGGTTTCGGAGTAGGACAATATGCCCATTACAATTCTCGACGGTATCGTTCTCGGCGTCGCGCTGTTCTCAGCCATTCTGGCCATGGTTCGCGGCTTTTCCCGGGAAGTCCTGTCGGTCGCAAGCTGGATCGGCGCTGCCGCTGCCGCCTACTTCCTCTACCCTTTTCTGCTGCCCTATGCGAAGAACTATACCAGCAGCGATACTGTCGCGATGATCGGCTCGGCCGGCGTGGTGTTCCTCATCGCCCTGATCGTGATCTCCTTCATCACAATGCGGATCGCCGATTTCATCATCGACAGCCGTATTGGCGCGCTTGATCGGACGCTGGGTTTCCTGTTCGGCGCAGCGCGGCGTCCTGCTCGTCGTCGTCGCCATGCTGTTCTTCAACTGGCTGGTGGCACCGCAGCAGCAGCCAGTCTGGGTGACCACGGCGAAATCCAAGCCGCTGCTCGACAATCTCGGCGGCAAGCTGATCGCGCTTTTGCCTGAAAATGCCGATGCCACCATCCTCGACCGCCTGCGCGGCAAGGATACGACCGGCGAAGGCGAGCCCGAAGGCACCGGCGCTACCACCACCCAGCCGCCAGCTGAAGAAACGCCTGCCACCAATGGTGCAGCGACCAACGGCTAAGGCCGCGTGATAGAATGAGAGCCCGCTTTGGCGGGCTCTGTCCATTTTTGCAATGATGACATGTGAAACCTTCAGGTCTTTTCGACTTGAAGGCCTACTGCATAATTCTTAAATCGAAATCGATTTGAGAATTATGCAGTAAATTAAAAGTGCTACAGCGACCTTTGGCGTCATGAATGGCGCGCGGCGCTGTAGAGACCTGATACAATATGCGAAAGCGTTCCAGCCGTTCAACCAAAGGCCAACAGCGATGACCCATTTGCGAGCAGCAGAGATCAACGACGAAATCGATGGCGATACGCTGCACGAGGAATGCGGTGTCTTCGGTATCCTGGGACATCCGGATGCGGCGACCCTGACGGCGCTCGGGCTGCACGCCCTGCAGCATCGCGGCCAGGAAGCGGCTGGTATCGTCACCTTCGACGGCAAGCAGTTCCATACCGAAAAGCGCATGGGCCTCGTCGGCGACCACTATACCGACCCTGCCATCCTTGCAAAGCTGCCCGGCACCATTTCGATCGGCCATACGCGCTACTCGACAACAGGCGAAGTGGCCCTGCGCAACGTCCAGCCGCTGTTTGCCGAACTCGAAGTCGGTGGCATCGCCATCGCCCATAACGGCAATTTTACCAACGGTCTGACGCTGCGCCGCCAGATCATCGCTACCGGCGCCATCTGTCAGTCGACATCGGATACCGAAGTCGTCCTCCACCTTATCGCCCGCTCGCGCCATACCTCGACAGCCGACCGCTTTATCGACGCCATCCGGCAGATGGAAGGCGGTTATTCGATGCTGGCCATGACCCGCACCAAGCTGATCGCCGCCCGTGACCCCACCGGCATCCGGCCGCTGGTGATGGGTGAACTCGACGGCAAGCCGATCTTCTGCTCGGAAACCTGCGCGCTCGACATTATCGGCGCGAAATACATTCGCGACGTCGAAAACGGTGAAGTGATCATCTGCGAAATCCAGGCCGATGGTTCGATCCAGATCGATGCGCGCAAGCCGGTCAATCCGCAGCCGGAACGGCTCTGCCTGTTCGAATATGTCTATTTCGCCCGCCCCGATTCCGTCGTCGGCGGCCGCAGCGTCTACGTGGCACGCAAGAACATGGGCATCAACCTTGCCAAGGAATCGCCGGTCGAGGCCGACGTTGTCGTTCCCGTGCCGGATGGCGGCACGCCTGCAGCGCTTGGCTATGCGCAGCAAAGCGGCATTCCGTTCGAATACGGCATCATCCGCAACCATTACGTCGGCCGCACCTTCATCGAGCCGACACAGTCGATCCGTGCCTTTGGCGTCAAGCTGAAACATTCGGCCAACCGGGCGATGATCGAAGGTAAGCGTCGTACTGGTCGATGATCCGATCGTGCGCGGCACCACCTCGCTCAAGATCGTCCAGATGATTCATGAAGCCGGTGCGACCGAAGTGCATATCCGCGTTGCCAGCCCGATGATCTATCATCCCGATTTCTACGGCATCGACACGCCGGACGCCGACAAGCTTCTGGCGAACCAGCATGCCGACCTTGCCTCCATGTGCAAATTCATCGGCGCGGACTCGCTGGAGTTCCTGTCGATCGACGGATTGTACCTGCGCCGTCGGCGGCGAAAGCCGAAACAATGCCCGGCCGCAGTTCACCGACCATTATTTCACCGGCGACTATCCGACGCGCCTTCTCGACAAGAACGGCGACAATTCGAGCCCCAAGCTGTCGATGCTCGCCAGCAAGGGCTGAACTCTTTCCTTGGGCCGGAAACGACTCAAGGAAACACCCCTCGCCTGTTCATAGTTTTGCTGCGTGTCTTGCGCATTCGCCTGAACGTGTGGCAGCAAATCCTGCCTTAAGAAATTCGGAGCTAGCAGACATGATCGATCTCACCGGCCGCATAGCACTGGTCACCGGCGCATCGCGCGGCATCGGCTATTTCACAGCGCTTGAACTGGCCAAGGCCGGCGCACAGGTCATCGCCTGCGCCCGCACGGTCGGCGGGCTGGAAGACCTTGACGATGCGATCAAGGCGGCGGGCGGACTTCCTGCGACGCTGGTTCCCTTCGATCTCGCCGACATGGCCGCCATCGACAAGCTCGGCGGCGCCATCCACGAGCGCTGGGGCAAGCTCGACATTCTCGTCGCCAATGCCGGCGTTCTCGGCGTCATCTCGCCAGTCGGCCATGTCGAGGCCAAGGTGTTCGAGAAGGTGATGACCGTCAACGTTACGGCCACCTGGCGTCTGATCCGGTCCGTCGATCCGCTGCTGCAGCAATCCGATGCCGGCCGCGCGCTGATCCTGTCCTCGAGCGCTGCTCACAAGTGCAAGCCCTTCTGGGGTCCCTACTCCGCCTCCAAGGCAGCCGTCGAGGCCTTGGCGCGCACCTGGGCCGGCGAGACGCAGCGCCTGCCGCTGCGCATCCTCTCGGTCGATCCCGGCGCCACCCGCACCGCCATGCGTGCCCAGGCCATTCCGGGCGAAGACCCGTCGACCGTACTGCACCCGTCCGAAGTCGCCGCAAAGCTCCTGCCGCTGGCCGGTCCGGATCAGACGGAAACCGGCAAGCTGTTCATCGTCCGCGAAAACCGCATCGTCGATTACCGCCTGCCGGATTGATCATTGCCATCGGTCGGGCCGCATCCCGCGACACAACTTAAAAATCGCAACCTAACTCGTCAACAATGGTTGACAATCCGCATGCGTCAACTATTGTTGACGCATGCTTGATCCTAGCACCTTTTCGAAGGACCCCGACGATGCGCTGGCCGCCGTGGTGGCCCTGCGTCGTATGGCGGACACCCTGGAACGGCAAGCCGTCAGGGCTGCAATTGACCAAGGCTGGTCCTGGTCAAGAATAGCCCAGGCCCTTGGCATATCCAAACAGGCTGCGCACAAGCGCCTCTCAGGCCTGGTCCTGAACGATGATACCCGTAAGGAGTCGTGAATGTTCAGACGCATAAAAGCACGCCTTACTGACATGAAGACTATCAGCGCCCTTTGCCTCCACGCTGAAAAGCATGCTCTTGACGATCAGCAGAGCGAGCCCGGCGCGGAGCATTTCCTCCTCGCTGCTTTCGACCTTCCCGACGGGACGGCACAACGGGTCTTCGATCTGGTCGGAGCACACCGGACCGCCATCGAGCCGGCGATAAAACAGCAATACGCTGAAGCACTCCGTCCGATCGGCCTTGCCCCCGACGCAGCATGGGCCGACAGCATCGACACAACCGCGCGCCGCCAAACAGCAATTTTACAACGCTTCAGCTTCCGGCCAGGAGGTGCTGCAGGTCCTGGCAGCCAATCGGCATGAACACGCCCCTCTGCTGGGCGCGCACATCATTGCTGTCGTCGCCGGCATGCGCCATGGCGTTGCTGTCCGCACATTGCGGGCCATGAGAGTTGATCCTGACCTGCTCAAATCAACAGCAGAACAAGTCGCCGCAAACCACGCTCAAAACAACCCTCGTTAAACCCAAATGTCAGAGGCCTGACAGGCGAGCTACTTCTTGTCGTCCGGCAATCCGTCTTCGACCGGCGCCAGGTGATCGGGATGCAACGGCCAGCTGCCGTATTTCTTCTTCCACTTGCGGGCACCGAACGGCAGGCTGGCGAGATAGCCGACCGCCGTGATCACCATCGTCTCCCAGGTGAAGCTCATCAGCGTCGCGACATAGAGGACGACAAAGAGGATGATCGGCAGGACGAGATCGCGGCGCACGCGGTTTTCCGACTTGCCGGACCAGACCGGCAGGCGGCTGACCAGAAGGAAGGCGATCAGAACGGTGTAACCGGCAGAAATGATGCCGATGGTGCGATCCGGCACCAGACCGAGAAGACCGAGATACATCGGCAGCAGCACCAGCATGGCGCCAGCCGGTGCCGGTACGCCGACGAAATATTCCGACTGCCAGGTGGCCTTCACCTCACGCTCTGCCATGACGTTGAAGCGGGCAAGACGCAGGCCGGCGGCGATGACATAGATCAGCGCTGCAATCCAGCCCAACGAGCGGGCCTGATCAAGCACGAACGCATAGAGGACGAGCGCTGGCGCCACACCGAAATTGACAATGTCGGCAAGCGAATCCATCTGGGCGCCGAATTTCGACGTGGCCTTCATCAAACGGGCGACGCGGCCGTCGATGCCATCGAGGAAGGCAGCCACCAACACCATGGCAACGGCCAGCTCGAAGCGGTTTTCGAAGGCAAGCCGCACGCCGGAAAGGCCGGCGCAAATGGCAAGTACGGTGATCAGATTGGGCACGATGAGCCGAAGCGGGATTTCCCGCAGGCGCGGTCCGCGCGCCTCATCGTTCGGGCCGTTCGGTTCAAAGGACGGAAAGGGCGTTTCCATGGCGTGCTCCTCTTCCTGTTTTTCTGATGTCATCAACCGCGGCGGCTGATGACAGGGCCTTTGGCGGAGCCGAATTCGGCGAGAACGGTTTCGCCGGCGATCGCCGTCTGGCCGAGGCTGACGCGCGGCTCGGCGCCCTCCGGCAGGAAGACATCAAGACGGGAACCGAAACGAATGAGGCCAAAACGTTCGCCGGCCTGCAGCGTATCATTGGGGGCCGACCAGCAGACGATACGGCGGGCTACGAGACCGGCGATCTGGACGACGCCGATTTCGCCATGGGTGGTTTCTGATGACCAGGCCGTTGCGCTCGTTCTCGTGGCTTGCCTTGTCCAGTTCGGCATTGACGAATTTGCCGGCACGGTAGGCGATCCGGCGGATTGTCCCCGCACGGGCGCGCGGTTCACATGGCAATTGAACACATTCATGAACACGGTGATGCGCAGCATCGGCACCGTTCCAAGCCCAAGCTCCTCCGGCGGCGTCATCATCGCAATCGACGAGACACGGCCATCGGCCGGGCTGATGACGAGGTCATCATCGAGCGGCGTCATGCGTTCGGGATCGTGGAAGAAATAGGCGCACCAGGCAGTCAGGATGAAGCCGATCCACATCAGCGGCTCCCACAAGAAGCCGAGAACCAGCGAAACGACGAAGAAACCGGCGATGAAGGGATAACCTTCCTTATGCACCGGAACCAGCGTGTTGCGCACTGTATTGATCAAGCTCATGAACTCATGTCTCCAGATTTTCTTGGCCCCAGCACCTACCGCGAAACGGCGGGCCGAGCAATGCGGTGTCAGGTATTAGGCGATAGACCGTCGGCCGGGAGCATCGTGATCTTTGGTCTTGGCTATTCGCACCCCACTACACTGCCTCCCATTCAGACTGCCACAGGACCGCGCACCACCACGCCCAGATCGTCGCTCTCGCGAACCTTCTTCAAGGTCTCCTCGGCCTGTGTCGCTTCGCGCTGGCGGTTCCACATCGAGGCATAAAGGCCGTCGCGATCGATCAGTTCCCCATGGGTGCCGCGTTCGGCGATACCACCGTCCTTCAACACAATGATTTCGTCGGCATGGATGACGGTCGACAGGCGGTGGGCAATGACCAGCGTCGTGCGGTTGCGCGACACGATATCGAGCGCTGCCTGGATTTCCTGTTCCGTGCGGGTATCGAGCGCCGAGGTCGCCTCGTCAAGGATCAGGATCGGTGGGCTTTTCAGGACCGTGCGCGCAATGGCGACGCGTTGCTTTTCACCGCCCGAAAGCTTCAGGCCGCGTTCACCGACCATCGCACCATAGCCTTCCGGCAGGCTCTTGATGAAGCCGCCGATCTGGGCGATGTCGGCTGCGGTCTCGACCTCGGCCTGCGTGGCGGAGGTGCGGCCATAGCGGATGTTATAGGCGATGGTATCGTTAAACAGCACGGTATCCTGCGGCACCATGCCGATGACGGCGCGCAGGCTTTTCTGCCTCACGTCGCGCACATCCTGGCCATCGATGGTGATGGCGCCATCCTGGACATCGTAGAACCGGTAGAGCAGCCGCGACAGGGTCGATTTGCCGGCACCGGACGGCCCCACGACTGCGACGGTCTTACCGGCCGGCACTTCGAAGGAGATGCCCTTGAGGATCGGGCGAGCGGGATCATAGGCAAAATGCACGTCCTTGAACGCAATGGCGCCCTTGTCGATTACCAATTCCGTCGCATCCGGGTTGTCGATGACTTCGGCCTCGACTTCGAGCAAGTCAAACATCTGCTCGATATCGGTCAGGCCCTGGCGGATTTCGCGGTAGACGAAGCCGATGAAATTCAGCGGGATGGCAAGCTGGATGAGCATTGCGTTGATGAAGACAAAATCTCCGAGTGACTGTTCGCCGCGCTGGACGGCAAGCGCCGACATCACCATCATGATCGCCGTACCCGCGCTGAAAATCAAAGCCTGGCCAAAGTTCAGCCAGCCGAGCGAAGTCCAGACCTGGGTCGCAGAGCGCTCGTAGCGCTCCATCGACTGGTCGAAGCGTTTCGCTTCCATCTCCTCATTGCCGAAATATTTGACCGTCTCGAAATTAAGCAGCGAATCGATCGCCTTGGTGTTGGCGTCGGTGTCGCTGTCGTTCATGGCGCGACGGATGCCAATGCGCCAGTCGCTCGCCTTGATGGTGAACCAGATATAGATGACGACCGTCACGGCGGTGATCAGCAGATAACTGAAACCGTAGCCCCACCAAAAGATGATCGCCGTCATCAGGAACTCGATGAGGGTCGGCACGGTGTTGAGGATGGTGAAGCGGACGATCGTTTCGATGCCCTTGGTGCCACGCTCGATGATGCGCGACAGGCCACCGGTGCGCCGTTCCAAATGGAAGCGCAGCGACAGCTGGTGCATATGGACGAAGGTGCGATAGGCAAGTTGCCGTACCGCATGCTGGCCGACGCTGGCAAACAGCGCGTCGCGCAGCTGGTTGAGCCCCGCCTGCAGCAGCCGGGCCAGATTATAGGCCAGCACCAGCATAACGGCGCCGGTAAACGCGACGGGCAGAACGCCGACGAGATCGGTCTTGCCGTTCAGCGCATCGGTCGCCCATTTGAAGAAATAGGGCACGAGCAGCAGAACGACCTTGGCGATCAGCAGGATGACCGTCGCCCAGACGACGCGCATCTTCAGGTCAGCACGGTCGCTCGGCCACATATAGGGCCAGAGATTGATGATCGTCTGCAGCGGATTGCCCGCATCCGCCGATACCGTCTTCTTTTGCGCTGCCACGTTTTGTCCCGCCTTTTCCCCAACCGCCTATCACAGACGGCAGTCATTGCGCGCCCTGGATGTCACGACGATGAAGGACATCGATGAGGTGGCGCGCAGACGCAATATTCAATCAAAAGCGGCGCCTTTCTCAAGGCGCCGCTTTGTGTTTCAGATAGGTCTCATCATGGCGCGCTGCAATGGAGCGGCGCGTAAAAACCATCAGGGCAGATGCTTCACATGCTTGCGATGCATTTCTCATGATCTGATTCCTGACATTGCCGTGTCCGGCACGCCAAAGATCTGACCCGGCAGGATCCGGTCCGGATTGGTGATCTGGTCCTCATTGGCAAGATATATCGTCGTGTAGCGTACGCCCGCACCGTAGACGCGGCGCGAAATCTGCCAGAGCGTATCACCGCGGCGGATGATGACCGACGTCTTGCTCTGTTGCAGGGGGCCTGCTGAACGGTTTCCGGTTCGGCTGCCGCCTGTTCCGTCGCCGTAGCGGCAGTACCTGACTCTACGGCAGGCTTCTGCGCCGTTTCCGCAGGCTTTGCAGTATCGCCGCCCGCAGCCGGTGTCGCGCTTGCGGCCGCGGCACTGTCCTGAGCTGCCGCCGGCGTCGTGGTGCCTCCCTGCAACAGCATCGTTACCCGTGCCGTCGGTGCGCGGCATCAGCGCCGAACCGACCGCAGTCTCGATCTTGCCGAGCGAAGCCGACACGCTGGCCGCGTCCTTGGGAAGCGCCTTCAGCATGGCAAGTGCTTCCGTCGCAGCCTTGGCCGTCTTGGCAGCTGTTTCCTTGACGCTCGCGTCGAGCGTATCGGCAACCTTGAAATCGGCAAGCGACTTCAGCGCGATCTCGGTGGACGACCGTGCTGCGGCCAGTTCCTCCGCCGTCGGCACCTTGCCGCCGGCAAACAGGCCCTTCAGCAGGCCGAGTGCCTTGGTTGCCTCCAGCCGCAGGCCATCGAAGCTGCCGCCTTCAAATGGCACCACGGAACCCTGTGCGTTGCCTTGCGCAACGGCGGCCACCTGATCGCCTATCGGGCGATCGAACGGCACAGCGGCACGCAGTTCGACCTTGCTGCCGTCGGCGCCCATCATGTCGGCCCGGATCGTGTGATTGCCGACAGGCAGCTCGATTGCGCCATCGACGACGAAGCGGCCCTGCTCGTCGGTCTTGGTTTCTCCGACCAGCACGTCATCGGCATAGATGCGTACCAGCGCACCGGCCTTGGCATTGCCGGCAACGAAGATCTTCTTGCCTTCGATCTCGACCGCGGAAACGGCAACGATCGCCTTGTCGTCGGTTGCCGTAGCTGCAGCCGCATCGCCTGTTGCCGGGGTTTGCGTCGAAACGGCCGTATCGGCGGGCTTGGCGACATCAGTCGCGGGCTCAGCTTTCGCCACCTCACCCGAAGCAGCGGCCGTAGAGTCTGCCACCGGCTTGGTAATGATGCGGCTTGCCTCACCGGGCTTCGACACCATGGCGAGTAATTCGCCTGTCTTGTCTTTCGGGATCGAAACAGTCGCGACTTCTTCCGAGGACTTGGTCACGCCGTCTCCACCGACACTGCGCAACGTCAGCTGATAGTCGCCAGCCGGAAGCGGTTTGTCGAAAATCGCCGCAAAATCGCCGGTCGCACCGACCTCCGCGGTTCCGATGACAGTCTCACCATTGACGATCTCAAGCTTGGTGTTGGGCTGTGCCCGTCCGGCGATCACCGTCGAGCCATCCGGCTCGACCCGCAGCACGTCGAAGCCGGGCACTGTCCATGCGGCCGCAGGATCGGCAGGCTTGGCCTCGGTTGCCGTGGCATTGGCCGTTTCGCTCTCCGGCGTCGGACGCGCGCCCTTGGTGTCGGCAGGTTTTACCTCAGCCAGTTTCGCTGCACCGTCGGCCGTCGCTTCCGCCGCAACCTTGTCCTTGTCGCCGTTGATATTGGGCATGACAAAGAAAATCATCAGCAGTGACGCAATTGCCAGGACGATAAGGGCTACCCAGCCGGCCTTGTTCTTCATCATGCAAATCTCCAAATGGCCTGGAACCGTCTGCGCCCGACATGGGCGCCGAAGGACAGCTTCTCCAAGCCTTCATGCCCGTTGCTTTCCCGCCGGTTTTCGCTGAACGGAATCAGCCTTCATATAACGTCAGCTCATGCTTAAAAATTGCTAGCGATTCCCGAGGTTTTCCACAAGCATCACCGCATGTTCAGATGTGTTGAAAGCCCTGTTTCCCGTCATTTTTCTTGACGCGTGCTGCCTCGCAATGTCTCTTTGGACTATGAACGACAAAAATATCCCGATCCGATCCGTTTGCGTCTACTGCGGCTCACAGCCCGGCCGCGACCAATCCTTCATGGACGCCGGCCGGATTCTCGGCAAATCCATTGCCGAAAATCATCTTCGCCTCGTCTATGGCGGCGGCACCAAAGGCATCATGGGCGCCGTTGCAAGCGGCGTTCTTTCGCATGGCGGACGTGTGACCGGCATTATACCAGAATTCCTGATGGATATGGAGGCCACCCGTCATTCGCTGGGGCAGCTCAGCGAACTGATCGTCACGCCTGATATGCATGACCGCAAGCACAAGATGTTCGAGCGTTCGGATGCCTTCGTGACGCTACCGGGCGGCATCGGCACGCTCGGAAGAAATCGTCGAGGTCATGACCTGGGCGCAGCTTGGCCGTCATCGCAAGCCGATCGTGCTCGTCAATATCAACGGTTTCTGGGATCCGCTGATGAAGCTGATCCAGCACATGGCCGACAGTGGCTTCATCCATACCGCCCATCTTGTCCAGCCGCTGGTCATCGACGCGGCCGAAGAGGTCGTCCCGGCGCTGCTTGAGCACTGGGCAAGCCAGATCGACCGCGATGGCGACGACGGGATCATCGCCAAGCTCTGAAGACTGCGAGCCAGGCCGGCCGATTACTCGGCCGGATTTGGCACAGCCGCCCGGCGGGCGCGGCTTTCCATGATCATCGATGTCGAATAGACCGCCAACGCTGCCCAGATCAGGATGAAGGCAATCAGCTTCGACGTGCCGAAGGGCTCGTGGAAGACGAAGACTGCAATGATGAAGATCATCGTCGGGGCAATGTACTGCATGATGCCGATCGTCGAGAGCCGGAGCAACTTGGCGCCATTGGCATAGATCATCAACGGGATCGTGGTGACGACGCCGCAGGCCATCAGCCATGCAACATCGACCCAGCCGGTATCGATGAAATGTCCCTGGCCCGAGACTTCCAGATAGGCGATGTAGCCGAGGGCTGGAATGCTCAGCAGCAAGACCTCGAGGAAGAAGCCCTGATTGGGACCAATGGGAAGGGTCTTGCGGAAAAAGGCATAGAGCCCCCAGGATAGCGCCAGGCCGATGGAAACCCAAGGCAAGCCGCCCGCATCGAAGGCGAGCACGACGACAGCGATGGCGGCGAGAACGATCGCCACGATCTGCGCCGGATTGAGCTTTTCCTTCAGGAGAACAGCACCGAGGAAGATCGAGAACAGCGGATTGATATAATAACCGAGCGCCGTTTCGAGCGCCCGCCCCGCCCCTGATCGCCCAGACATAGATGCCCCAGTTGATGGTGATCAGGATCGCCGTCAGCATCGCCATCTTGAGCATGCGCGGCGAGCGTAGCGCTACCTTTACGTCGTCCATGCGCCCAAGCAGGATCAGAACGGCACCGGCCAGCGGCACTGACCAGACGATCCGGTGCGCCACGACCTCGAAAGCCGGGATATGCGCGACGGCCTTCATGAAGAACGGCAGGAAGCCCCAGAGCAGATAAGCCGTCAGCGCGAAGGCGAAGCCGCGCGGGGAATCGCCGTTTTGAACCGCTGGTGTTTGTTTCGCGTCAGACATGGCGTTTCATCCCGTTGCAGCTTGCCTTGTGGCAGCTCTTCGTCGTTTCTGCCCGTCCTACTCCAAAGGCCATTGATCAACCAATTCATTTCCGTGAACCTTGCTGACAGTAAATCTCACAGTGATGTCACTGCGCCTGCGAAAATACGCGATATTTTACGGGGTGCATTCCGCGGTTTGCCGGCCTAGGTTCCTTGCAGGCAATGACCGGTCAGAGATAAGGACTTTATGATGTCATCCATCCTCGCGCTCCACCCGATAACCCCCGCCGCTTTTGAGCGGTGCCGCAGCCACCTCCGCCCTCGTTCTTCTGCACCCCTTCGCAGCGCGCTGCCGCCAATCAGGCGCATCTGCGCATCATGGAAACCACCGACATCCACGTCCACGTCTTCCCCTACGACTATTACGGCGACAAGCCGAACGACACGCTGGGCCTTGCCCGCACTGCCTCGATCATCGACGCCATCCGCGCCGAGGCCGGCAATTCCTTCCTCGTCGACAATGGCGATTTCCTGCAGGGCAACCCGATGGGCGACTACATGGCCTACCAGCACGGCATGAAGGAAGGCGACGTCCACCCGGTCATCAAGGCGATGAACGTGCTCGGCTACGAGGCTGGCACACTCGGCAACCACGAGTTCAACTATGGCCTCGACTATATGTTTAAGGTTTTGGGCGGCGCCAATTTCCCTTATGTCTGCGCCAACCTGACCAAGGGGCAGCTCGCCTCCAATCCGAAGGACGACGACGTTGTTCTTCAAGCCCTACACCATCGTCGAGAAGACCATTACCGACGGTTCAGGGGCGGCAAGCGCGCTGAAGATCGGCATCATCGGCTTCTGTACCGCCGCAGATCATGCTCTGGGACATCAAGAACCTCGAAGGCAAGGCGCAGACCCGCGATATCGTCGAGGCCGCCAAGGCCTGGGTGCCAGTGATGAAAGAGCAAGGCGCCGATCTTATCATCGCGCTTTCCCATTCCGGCATCGATGGCTCAGGCCAGAGCGACCGGATGGAGAATGCCTCGCTCTATCTCGCCGGCGTCGAGGGCATCGATGCCGTGTTTACTGGCCACCAGCATCTTGTCTTCCCCGGCCCCAAGAACTTTGACGGCATCGAGGGCGTCGATCCGGTCAAGGGCACGCTGCTCGGCAAGCCGGCCGTGATGGGCGGTTTCTGGGGCTCGCATCTCGGCCTGATCGACCTTCTGCTGGAAAAGGACGGCAACAGCTGGAAGATCGTCGATTTCACCACCGAGGCACGGCCGATCTATCACCGCGAGGACAAGAAGGTGGTTGCCGACGTGCCGGATCGCGCCGATGTCATTGCGGCTGCCAGTGCCGAGCATGAGGCGACGCTCGCCTATGTCCGCACGCCGGTCGGCAAGACCTCGGCGCCGCTCTATTCCTATTTCGCGCTGGTGGCCGACGACCCGTCGGTGCAGATCGTCTCCAACGCCCAAACCTGGTATATCAAGGACATGCTGAAGGATACTGAGTACAAGGACCTTCCGGTTCTTTCGGCGGCAGCTCCCTTCAAGGCGGGCGGACGCGGTGGTGCTGATTATTATACCGACGTGCCCACCGGCGATATCGCCATCAAGAACGTCGCCGATCTCTATCTCTATCCGAACACAGTGCAAGCCGTCGTCATCACTGGCGCACAGGTAAAGAACTGGCTGGAAATGTCGGCCGGCATGTTCAACACCCTCGCACCCGGCGCCAAGGACGTGGCGCTCCTCAACACCACATTCCCTTCCTATAATTTCGACATCATCGACGGCGTCAGCTACCAGATCGACCTGTCACAACCGGCCAAATATGACGGCGACGGCAAGGCTGTGAACCCGGACTCAAACCGCATCCAGAACCTCGCCTTCGAGGGCAAGCCGATCGATCCGGCGCAGAAATTCGTCGTCGCCTCCAACAATTATCGCGCCGGCGGCGGTGGAAAATTCCCAGAGATCGCCAGCGACAAGGTGGTCTTCGCCGCTCCCCGACACCAACCGCGACGTCATCGTCCGCTACATCATCGCCGAAGGCACGATCAACCCGTCCGCCGACGGCAACTGGAGTTTTGCGCCAGTCGAGGGCGCGACGGCGATTTTCGAGAGCGGACCGAAGGCACGCGGGTTGATCGCCGACGTCAAGGGCGTGAAGATCGAGGATGCGGGTGATGGCGCGGATGGGTTTGCGAAGTTCAGGCTGGTGTTGTGAGGTGATCGTTTAGCCACGGATTCCAAATCGCATCTCATCCGGTTATCAGGCCGCAATGACTGTATGGAGGTTTGGCGCCACGAGCGGACATTGCGTGCATGTTGGCCCGACGACGTCATATGCACCCATCGATATCCGTTCTCACAGTTGCCAATCGTGCCTGATCCGTCGCCGCCTCTATTCCAGCATGACGACGGCTTCGACCTCGAAGAGCATGGGGTCAATTGCAAGCTTGGGGACGGGTATCAGAGTCTGCGCCGGCAATGCCCCACCGAACATTTCCTTGACGTTCCTGGTCAACACCTCAAGCTTGGACATATCGTGATCGACCACGAAGACCGTGAGCTTGGCAACCTGATCCGGCCGTGCACCGAGCGCATCGAGGGCGGTGCGCAAATTTGCGTAGGCCTGCTTAACCTGGACAGCGAAGTCGGGCGACAAGGCTCCCGTGCTGTCCTGGCCGCCCTGTCCGGAGATATAGGCCACCCGGGCTTCGCGGGGCACGATCACCGCCGCGCTGTAGCCGTTCGGCGTCGGGTCGTAGAGGTTTTGCGGATTGACGATAGTCAGCTTGAGATCATTCGCTGTCGCCGCCGTGGGAACGCCCATGGTCATGATGATTAGCCCTCCGATAAGCAGATGCTTGATGTCGCGTAGCATGATTTTCTCTTGGCTCTGAGGACAGCGAGCAACGTACCCTCGCAGCCTGCAGGATTGAAGTTTAACCCATCGCCCTGAGCGATTGACTCGTAATGACGTACGATTAAATCGCATCGTACGTCATGAGTCAATCGTCAGAATCGACATTCGTGCAATGTCGGCTTAAATCGACGTTCTAATCAGCAAGGAAGACGGATGGCAGCCAAACGTAGCGGCGCGCAGAGCAAACGGTCTCAACGAACAGGTGCGTCACTCCAGTCCGTACAGGAGCCGCGCAGTGAACCAGCTCTCTCGCTGGAACGGATCGTAGCAACCGCTGTCGAACTGCTCGACGCCGAGGGGGTCGACGGATTGAAGATGCGCCGGCTCGCGGATCGCCTCGGCTCGGGCGCGATGAGCCTGTATTGGCACGTCGACAACAAAGAGGAGGTCTTCGATCTGGCGCTCGACTCGGTGCTCGAATATCGCGGACCGCCGAAAATGGTTGAGCCTCGAGACTGGCGCGCGGAAGTCGTTCATATGCTCGAAGACTGGCGAGCCAGTATGCTGCGCCATCCTTGGTCGGCATCGCTGTTACCGCGCCGGGCGCTCGGCCCGAACATCCTCAGTCGGCTGGAACTGCTGAGCAACACCTTATCCGGAGCCGGTGTGGCAGACGCAGATTTGAACGTCACGATATGGTCACTCTGGAACTATGTGATGGGCGCGACCATCACCCGGGCGAGCTTCGACCTCTCGGACGACGACAGGGCCGCCGCGCAGCAGCGCCTTACACGTCTCAGCGAACACTACCCGACAATCGGAACGCTCTCGTCTGCTGTTGGATAACGATTGGGACGGCGCTTTCAGGAAAGGCCTCGATTTCCTGCTTGATGGCCTCGCTCCGAGACAATGAACACTCGTCATTCCCGGACGAGATCAGTGCCGTAGTACCTCGCCATTCTGCGCTAATGCCGTAGGTGATCGTGGGTGTTGCAGCGGGTCAACTCCTTACTCCGCCGCAGCCAGTCCCGCCTGATCGCGGTTCTTCAACAGCTTGAACACGATCAGATCCATCAGCGCCTGGAAGGAGGCGTCGATGATGTTGTCGGAGACCCCGACCGTCCACCAGCGGGCGCCGGTGCCGTCGACGGATTCGATGAGGACGCGGGTGATGGCTTCGGTGCCGCCGTTGAGGATACGGACCTTGTAGTCCACCAGTTCGAGATCCTCGATTTCCGACTGGTATTTGCCGAGATCCTTGCGCAACGCCAGATCGAGCGCGTTAACGGGGGCCGTGGCCTTCGGCGACTGACATGGTGGCTTCGCCGTCGACCGAGACTTTTACCACCGCCTCCGAGACCGTCTTCAGGTTGCCGTTGGCATCGAAGCGGCGCTCGACCATGACCCGAAAGCTTTCGACGTGGAAGAAGTCGGGGACCGAGCCGAGGATGCGCTGGGCGAGGATGGCGAAGCTGGCGTCGGCGCCTTCATAGGCATAGCCGGTCGCCTCGTTTTCCTTGACGATGGAAATCAGCTGGTCGAGCTTCGGATCGTCCTTGGAGACGATGATGCCGCGGCGCTTCAGCGCGTTGATGAAATTGGCCTTGCCGCCCTGGTCCGACACCATGACCTTGCGCAGGTTGCCGACGCTTTCGGGCGTCACATGCTCGTAGGTGCGCGGGTCCTTCAGCAGCGCCGAGGCATGGATGCCGGCCTTGGTGGCAAAGGCGGAGGCGCCGACATAGGGCATCTGGTGATCCGGCGAGCGGTTGAGAAGCTCGTCGAACGAATGGGAAAGCTGGGTGAGTTCCTGCAGCCGGTCGGCATCGATCGCCGTCTCGAAACGGCTGGTATAGGCCTCCTTCAGCGCCAGCGTCGGGATTAGCGTCACCAGATTGGCATTGCCGCAGCGTTCGCCGATACCGTTCAGCGTGCCCTGGATCGGCGCACGCCGGCCTCGACAGCGGCCAGCGAATTGGCGACCGCCTGCCCCGTGTCATTGTGGGCATGGATGCCGAGATTGGCGCCAGGCACGCCGTGGGCAATGACGGCCGTAACGATATCGTGGATTTCCGGCGGCTGGGTGCCGCCATTGGTATCGCAGAGCACGACCCAGCGGGCACCGGCATCATAGGCGGTTTTGGCGCAGGCCAGCGCATAGGCCGGGTTGGCCTTGTAGCCGTCGAAGAAATGCTCGCAGTCGATCATCGCTTCCTTGCCGGAGGCAACGACGGCCTCGACCGAGGACTGGATCGATTCTGAGATTTTCTTCGTTGGTACAGCCAAGGGCGACGCTGGACATGATAGTCCCAGCTCTTGGCGACAAGACAGATCGCGTCGCTTTCCGCCTGTAGCAGACTCGTCAGCCCCGGATCGTTGGACGTCGAAACGCCGGCGCGCTTGGTCATGCCGAAGGCAACGAAGCGGGCGTTCTTGGTGCGCTTCCTGCTGAAGAATTCGGTATCGGTCGGATTGGCGCCGGGATAGCCGCCTTCGACGTAATCCATGCCGAAATCATCCAGCATCGTCGCAATGGCGATCTTGTCCTCGACGGAAAAATCGATGCCCGGCGTCTGCTGGCCGTCCCTGAGCGTGGTGTCGAAGAGGTGGATGCGTTCGCGTGCCATCAATGTTCCCTCCAAAGGAACGGAATACTCTATTGAAACAGCCACTTGCCCCTATTCCCGCAAACGGGCGAGGGAAAGACGGAGGCCGCCGCTTATCCCTTCTCCCCTTTGCGGGGAGAAGGTTGCCGACAGGCCGGATGAGGCCGCTTTATTCTTACTCTTTACCTGCAAACCGGTCCGTCGACCGGATCAGCCTGTCGAGAATGCCGGGTTCGGAGTAGGCGTGCCCCGCCCCTTCGATCAGATGAAACTCCGCTTCCAGCCAGGCCTTGTGCAGCGCCCAGGCGTATTTTGCCGGGCATGGCATGTCGTAGCGGCCGTGGACGATAACGCCCGGGATGCCGTGGAGCTTGTGGGCGTCGCGCATAAGCTGCCCCTCCTCCAGCCAGCCGGCATTGACGAAGAAATGATTTTCGATGCGGGCAAAGGCGTGGGCGTATTCTTCCTGCTCGAACGGCGTCGAGGTCGCCGGTTCCGGCAACAGCGTGATGGTCTCACCTTCCCAGATGCTCCAGCTTTTCGCGGCAGCAATGCGGGTCGCGCGGTCGTCGCTGGTCAGCCGCCGGTGATAGGCGAGCATCATTTCGTGGCGTTCGTTTTCCGGGATCGGTGAGATGAAGCGTTCCCACTTGTCGGGAAACATTTCCGAGACGCCGAACTGATAGTACCAGTCGAGCTCGGCCTTGGTCAGCGTGTAGATGCTGCGCACGACGAGTTCGGACACACGCTCCGGATGCTTTTCCGCATAGGCGAGCGCCAATGTCGAGCCCCAGGAGCCGCCGAACACCAGCCATTGCTCGACGCCGGCCATCTCGCGCAGCCGCTCGATATCGGCGACCAGATGCCAGGTGGTGTTGGCTTCGAGTTCCGCATGCGGCGTTGACTTGCCGCAGCCGCGCTGGTCGAACAGCGTCACGTCATAGAGCTTCGGATCGAACAGGCGGCGATGGTTCGCAGAGATCGTGCCGCCGGGACCGCCATGCAGGAAGACGGCCGGCTTTGCGCCGGGCGTGCCGGATTTTTCCCAGTAGATTGTGTGGCCGTCGCCAACGTCGAGATGGCCGGAGGCATAAGCCTCGATTTCAGGATAGAGTGTGCGAAGAATTTCAGTCATGCTGTCTGCTTTCCAGGATGATTTAAAGCTGCCGGTCAGGAGGTGTGCGGAAATTGCGGCCAGACCTCGGTATCGTGGTCGGGATGCTGGAACGAGATGATCTGCTCCTGCTGCATGTAGAAATTGGGATCCTCATGCACCGGCTGGTCGAAGATCGTCGTCACCCAGGCATTGCGCGCAGCAAAATTCACCTGGATCTGCGGTGCAAGATCGCTGCGGTCGTCAGAAGGCGCCGATGGCGATTTCAAGCCCGCCCGGATGCTTGTAGGTCAAAGGCGTACCGCAGGCAGCACAGAAGCCACGAGAAATGTTGACGGAGGACTGGAAATAGCTGGGTTCGCCCCGCGTCCATTCGGTCTCGCCCTTGACGGTGACGAGCGGACCGAAGAAACCGCCGAACGCCTTCTGGCACATGCGGCAATGGCAAATCGACGGGCGGCCGAGCGCGCCATGGATCTTGAAGCGAACGGCGCCGCACTGGCAGCCTCCGGTTCGATTGGTGTTGGTCATGTCACTCCTCCGGTGGCCAATGTTCTGTATCGTAGTCTGGATGCTGGCGGTTCGATTCCAGAATGGCAATATGCCGCTCAGTGATCGGCTCGCTGCCGTCGTCGGTCTCCGTGCCGGGCAATCCCGGCAGATGCGAAAACCACGGCATGCGCGATCTCGACGCCGGATTGGGTCAGCGGCCGCACATCATAGGGATCGTCGAGGCGAACCCAGCACGATATTGATGAAATCGGCCTCAGGCATATCGTAAAACAGCGGCGTGCCGCAGAGGAAACAGAAGCCGCGCCGCACCAGATGCGACGAGCAGAAACCAGCCGGGGGCGCCACGGGTAATACTGAACCTTGCGCGGCGCATTGGCGAGCGGCATGAAATAATTGCCGGACGCCTTCTGGCACATGCGGCAATGACACAAATGCGGATCGCCGAGCGTTCCCTCCGCCCGGTAGCGCACCCGCGCCGCACTGGCAGCCGCCGGTATAGATTCGGCTGATGCTCATCCGCGCTCCTTCGGCGGCCATTCGGCCGTATCGTGATCCGGGTGCTGGTAGGAGACCAAGTGAGCCAGGAAGGACACGGCATCCTGATCGGCCATGGTGTCCTCGCCCGGCAGTTCCGGCACATGATCAACATAGGGTAGCTTGGCCTCGATGCCCCACTGGATTTTCGGGGCTATGCCTTCCGGTTTGTCGAAAGCGGCGATTGCCAGACCGACGCCATCCGGCGCCTCGTAGCAAAGCGGCGTGCCGCAATCGCCGCAGAAGCCGCGCTTGACGAAATTGGAGGACTGGAAATATTTCGGCTCACCCCGCGTCCAGGCGAGTTTTGCCTGACGGACGGAGACCAGCGGTGCATAGAAATTGCCGAACGCCTTCTGGCACATCCGGCAATGGCAGACGGAAGCGTCCCCAAGCTCGCCCTCGACACGAAAGCGAACGGCGCCACACTGGCAACCGCCTGAATATCTGGAGATATCGTTCCTGTTCATGGCCAGCTCCTCACAGGTGGCGTTAGCTCTTCAATCAATCCGGTGCGTGGCAGACAGCCCCCAGAGGCGCCATGACCGCATCGTAGAAAGCCCTGCGACTGTTCGAAGTCCGAAACGGCTATTCCCGTATGATCGATCATGCCTTCCTCCCTGGTTACGATCTCGTCTACCGCTTGACATCCCACGTCGTGACCCGCTCGCCGGTCGCCGCATCCTTGCCGTCCTTCAGCTGGATGCCCTTGGCGGCGAGATCATCGTGGATCTTGTCGGCCTCGGCAAAGTTCTTCGCCTTCAGCATTTCAAGCCGCATCGCCACCAGCGCGTCCACCGCCGATGCAACCGCACCGTCAACCTCCGCCTCCTTAGGCAGAACACCGAGCAATGCCGCACTGGCAGCAAAAACCGGCAGCGCGGCCGGATCGGCGTTGGCGGCAGAGGCCAAGGCGTGCAGGGCCTGCACCGCCGCGACCGTGTTCAGATCATCGGCCAAGGCATTGAGCACGGATGCATCAGGAGCGGCATCGCCGGGCTTTCCGACCGGCCACTTGGCCAGCAGGCGTTCCGCTTCCTCGAGCCGCTTCATCGAGAAATCGATCGGCTCGCGGTAATGCGTCATCAGCATGGCCAGACGCAGAACCTCGCCCGGCCACTTGCGGCCGCCGAAGGTCTCGGTGTGCAGCAATTCGTAGATGGTGACGAAATTGCCTTCGGATTTCGACATCTTGCGGCCTTCGACCTGCAGGAAGCCGTTATGCATCCAGACATTCGCCATCACATCCGTGCCGTGGGCGCAGCGCGACTGGGCGATCTCGTTTTCATGGTGCGGGAAGATAAGGTCCAATCCACCGCCATGAATATCGAAGGTCTCGCCAAGATAGCGCTGGCTCATCGCCGAGCATTCGATATGCCAGCCGGGACGGCCCCTGCCCCACGGGCTTTCCCAGCCCGGCTCTTCATCGGACGACAGCTTCCAGAGCACGAAATCGCCTGGGTTTTTCTTGTGTGCATCGACCGCAACACGGGCACCGGCCTGCTGTTCGTCGAGATTGCGCTTCGACAACTGCCCATAGTCTGCCATCGACCGGGTGTCGAACAGCACCTCGCCTTCCGCGGCATAGGCATGGCCCTTAGCAATCAGCGTCTCGATGATCTCGATCATCTGGGCAATGTTGTCGGTGGCGCGCGGCTGCACGTCTGGCTCAAGCGAACCGAGCGCCCTGGCATCCTCAAGAAACTGCGTCTCGGTCTTTTCCGTCACGGCGCGAATGGCGTCATTCAACGGCAGGTTCGGAAAATCACGCAGAGCCCGCGTTGATCTTGTCGTCGACGTCGGTGATGTTGTGCGTAGGTCACATGGCTTTCGCCATAGACGTGACGGAGCAGCCGGTAGAGCACGTCGAAGACGATGACCAGGCGGGCATTGCCGATATGGGCGAAATCGTAGACCGTCGGACCCGCAGACATACATGCGAACATTGTCGGGATCGATTGGCTTAAAGACCGCCTTCTCCCGCGTCAGCGTGTTGTACATTTTCAGTGTCGGCCGTCCGCCCATTTCAATCTCCCATTCCGCATATGTCCGAATCACACAGGCGCCCGGCTGGACCTTCACGTTGTCATCTTGATTTTTGGGAGACGAAAACGGCCAGGCCAGCGTTGAGGCTAGCGAATAATAATCCGGCAGGTGATGCAGATAACCGTTTTCATGGGCTGCTTTATCGCGCTTCGATCCGCTCCGGTCAAGAGGTCAGCCGCGCTCCAGCATCTTATGTTGAAATACTGGATTATTCGTCATTGTTTTGTCATGATTGCGCTTATCTGGAGACGCCGGATGTCCGGGGACACAGGGCTTTGAGCACTTGCACATTAAAGCCTGTTTCCTTCGGCACAATAAGGAACGCCGTTTTGGTGGAAAACACACCGGACGAAGCGCTTCCAGCTAGGGAAAGCATCTGAGGAGAATTTGAAATGCCTGCTAAAAAGACCGACAAGGACAGCCCACGAGCGGCGGCCAATCTCGTCGAGCAATATCGCCCGCTTGGCCTGAAGGCCGTGCTAGCCGCCGCACTGCAGATCAAGCCGAAGCCGGTCAAAAAGCCCAATTGGCCCAAGCAGCCGGCCTGATCGCTCAGAACAGCGACAACTGCGGATTTGCGGGCGGCTCCTTGGGCTTTGCAGCAGGCCGTATAACAGCGTGGACCGGCGCCTGAAGATCAGCGCCGGTATTGGCCACCTTGTTCACCCGGTCCGATACGGCGATGACGTCAAAATAGTCGTCATCGACCGGTGCCAGCAGATCAGCAACGTCACGCGGTTCCTGTGTCCTGCAATCAAGCCAGCGGGCAAAATCCTCCGGATTGATCACTACCGGCATGCGGTCATGGACATCGCCAATCCTCGCATTGGCATGGGTCGTCAGGATCGCCGCCGTATCGACCTCCGAGCCATCCGCGGAAGACCAGGTCTCCATCAGCCCGGCAAAGGCAACGATGCCGCCGTTTCTGGGCTTGATCCAGTAGGCTTGTGGCGCCTCGCCACTTTCCTTCGACGGCCGATGCCATTCGTAGAAACCGGACGCCGGGATCAGAACGCGCCGGTGGCGCATCGCCGCCTTGAACGAGGCTTTTCTGCTGCCGTCTCGGCGCGCATTGATCAGCAGCGGAAAATCCCGTGGATCCTTGACCCAGGACGGCGTCAACCCCCACCGCACCAGCAGCGCCCGGCGGTCCGGCAGATTGCTGCCCGGCCGCTGGCCCTCGCCGGACATGACGATGATGATCGGCTGCGTCGGGGGCAATATTGAAGCGCGCCGGAAAATCCTCCGTTTCCAGAAGACCGAAAATATCCGCCAGTTCCTTCGGTGTCGCCGTCAGCGAAAATCGTCCGCACATGGCTTTCAAATCGCACTTCGCCTAAGGTGGGTCAAGATTTTCAATGCTTTTCCGGTTCCATCGACATGACATCTACCCCCCAACTTGCCTCGTCCGCCATTCTCGAACGGAACGGGCGGTATCTGCTTGTGCGCCGCGCCAACCCGCCATCGGCTGATATGTATGCCTTTCCGGGCGGCCGTGCAGAGGCTGGAGAAACGCCGGCGGAAACGGCGGTACGCGAGTTTCATGAGGAGACCGGCATCCTGCCGCGCAATCCGCTGCTGTTTGAGACCTATGACCTGCCGCCGCGCGAATCGGACGGAGCCGGTGCCCGGCATTTCTTTCTTTCGGTCTTCAAGGTCGAGGCCGATCCGGATCTTGTTGCCGTCGCCGGTGACGATGCGGCCGGTATCGGCTGGTATACGGCCGATGAAATTTTCGACCTCCCTATCCCCGAAAGCGTGCGGGAATGCGTGGAAAAACTCGAGGCGCTGCGGCAGCGATGACGGCGTTTGCCAAAATCCGCTTGCCCGCCGGCATGATTCGGGGCTTGAAAGGGCGATGATCTGCTTTCTGGCCACACGATCGTATTTTTGCTGGCATTCGTTGGCCTGCCGCTCGGTGCGCAGGCGCAAGGTGTTACGCCGCCCGTCATCGCCCCTGTCGCTGCCGAGAAACCTGCGCCTTATGACGCACGTCTGCTCCGTCTGTCGGAAATCCTTGGTTCCGTTCATTATTTACGCACGCTCTGCAAGGATGCGGCCGCCGATTCGTGGCGGCAATCGATGCAGGATTTGCTCGACAAGGAAGCCAAGGGCGAAGTCGACAGGCGCTCTGCATGACCGCCGCCTTCAACCGCGGCTACTGTACATTTGCCTCCGTCTACACGGCCTGCACGCCCCCGGCAGTAGTTGCCGACGAGCGATACCGTGCCGAAGGAGCAACACTTGCTTCAGAAATAACCGCCCGCTTTGGAAATTAACGATAAATTAACCTCTTTCTTCAGGAGCCCGTGTCGTTTTGGGAAAAGGCTGCTAAGGTCGTTAAGAGAGTGGTAAGAAGTGGCATCGCCCTGAGTCAGGTGCCAAGTAAAGAGCGTGAAACGGCATGGAACGAATGATGGAACCCAGTCTGAATGACATCGACGACATGATTGTTCATGAGAAGATGCAGGCAGCTCTGGAACACCAGAATGAGGCCTGGGCGGATGGAATGGCCGATGGCATCGAGCCTGAAATCATTGCTGACGCTGCCATTGCTCTTGCCATGCGCGAGACGATCCGCCTTCATGGCGAAGACGGGGCCGAGGCCATGTTGAATTCGCTTCATGAGCGTATGCTGGCTGGTGAATTCTCGCCGGAACGCACCCTGCAGTAGTTTCTGAGGCCATCATGGAACGTCAGATATCAGCATGCCGGATGCGTGCGGTTCGCCTTTCCGCGTTGCTGCTCGCCAGCCTGCTCGCCTCGTCTGTCCTTCTGTCTCATCCCGCCCTCGCACTCAGCGAACTGAAGCAGATCCCGGGCGAAACCAGCCAGGACAGTCAGGCCAAGGACGTTCCCGAAGAGGACGAACCAGGTGATGAAAGACCGATGCAGATCCTGATGCCGGATCCGCTGGTCAACAAGCCGGCCCGTGATACCAAGGATGATTCGGCGGAAGACAAGGCACCGGCCGAGCCCGTCGAAGTCCTGTCGGACGTTTCGAAAATCCCTGAACCGGTCGCCCGGATGCGCGAACTGATCGTCGAGGCTGCCGCCTCCGGCGATATCGAACGCTTACGCGCCCTGCTCGGCAAGGGTCCGACGCAGACACAGGTCGGTGAAAACGACGCCGATCCCATCGAGACGCTGAAGGGCCTTTCCGGCGATCCGCAAGGCATCGAGATCCTGGCGATCCTGCTCGACGTCCTGTCGACCGGCTTTGTGCTGACGGAAAAGGGTACGCCCGACGAAGCCTATGTCTGGCCCTACTTTACCGAGAAGCCGCTATCGACGCTGACACCCCCGGAAAAAGTCGATCTCTTCCGGCTGATCACCGCCGGCGATTTCGCCGAGATGGAAGAAGGTGGAAACTACAATTTCTACCGCGTCGGCATCACGCCCGATGGTCAGTGGAAATTTTTCGTGGCTGGCGACTGACTGGCAGCGCAAACCGCTTGCCGCAACGCGTGTGAAATCCTACCTGTTTGACTTGATAAACAGGACAAACGCCATGCAGCCCGTCACCCTTCAAGATCGTGCCATGATTACCGTGTCGGGACAGGACGCGCAGGAGTTTCTGCAGGCGCTGATCACCACCGATCTCGATCTTCTCGAAGACGGCGAAGCCAAGCCCGGTGCGCTTTTGACACCACAGGGCAAGATCCTGTTTGATTTCATGGTCACCCACGACGGCACCTCAATCCGCCTCGAAACCGATACCGGCCAGGCCGAAGCGCTTTTGAAGCGGTTGACCATGTACAAGCTGCGCGCACCGATTTCGCTGTCGCTGACCAATCCAGCCCCGGTGACCATCGGCTTCGATGCGGCGCCTGGCACCTATCGTGATGCGCGTTTTGTCAAGGCAGGACAGGCCGTTTACCGCGCCTATGGTGCAGAGGGCGAAACGGCCGGGACCGATGATTATGATCGTCTGCGCATCTTGAATGGCATCGCCGTCTCGGGCTCCGATTATGCTCTGCAGGATGCGTTTCCGCATGATGTCCTGATGGACAAGAACGGCGCGCTGTCCTTCAAGAAGGGCTGCTATGTCGGCCAGGAAGTCGTGTCGCGCATGCAGCATCGCGGCACTGCGCGGCGGCGCGTCGTGATTGTCGCTGCAGAGACCGCATTGCCGGAAACCGGAACGCCGTTGACTGTCAAGAGCCGCCCGATCGGTACGCTCGGCAGCGTTATCGGCTCCTCCGGGCTGGCGATCGTGCAGATCGACAAGACTGGCGAAGCCATCGCAGCTGGTGAGCCGATCCTTGCCGGCGATGTCACCGTAACGCTCACCCTGCCCGGCTGGAGCGGCCTGGAATTCCCGGCTGAAGCAGACGAGGCAAGCGCCTGATGTCGACCCGTGCCTGGCAACGCATGTTGTCCGGACGACGGCTCGACCTGCTCGATCCGTCGCCGCTCGATGTCGAACTGTCCGATATCGCCCACGGACTTGCCCGCGTTGCCCGCTGGAACGGCCAGACTGAGGGTGACCATGCCTTTTCCGTCGCCCAGCACAGCCTGGTTGTCGAGGAAATCTTTCGCCGGCAGTTCAGTTGCACGGCCGAGGAGTGCCAGATGGCGCTGCTGCACGATGCGCCGGAATACGTGATTGGCGACATGATCTCGCCGTTCAAGGCGGTGGTCGGAGGTGGCTACAAGGTGGTCGAGAAACGGCTGGAAGGCGCCATCCATCTGCGTTTCGGGCTTCCGTCCACGGCACCGGCCGAGCTGAAGACCCGGATCAAGAAGGCCGACCAGATCGCCGCCTATTTCGAGGCGACGGTGCTTGCCGGGTTTTCGCTGGCGGAAGCCCGCAAATTCTTCGGCCAGCCGCGCGGCATTACCCGCGACATGATCCTGATCGATCCGCTGCCGGCCATTGAGGCGCAAAAACTGTTTGCCGAACGGTTTGCCGCCATCGAAGCGGAACGCTCGGCCGTGCGGGCGGTGTCCTGAGATGCCGGTGATCGTCGTCTCGCCCTTGTCGCGCATCGCCGAAATGGCCGTGCGCCACCGCGCCTGCGAAATGATCAGCCTGATGGCGAAGGAGCAGGCATTCCATCGCCCGGCGGTGATCGCGGCCGACCGGCATCTGCTGCTCGGAATGAACGATATCACTTTTGCCGGAAATGCGGCGCTGGTGGCGCCCGGCGAAGAGCACGTGCTGCAGATCATCGAATTTGCGCGGCAATGGGACCGGTCGGCACCGCTGCTCGTCCATTGCTGGATGGGTATTTCGCGCTCGCCTGCCGCTGCCGTCATCGCAGCCCTCGCTGTGGAGCCGGATCAGGACGAGACCGAGCTTGCGCTGCGGCTGCGCACCGCCTCCGCCTATGTCACCCCCGAATTCCCGGTTGATCGAGATCGGCGACCGGTTGCTGTCCTTGCAACGGCCGGTTGGTCGCGGCGATCAAGGCGATCGGCCGCGGCGCCGATACGGATGGAAACGTGCCCTTCGTCTTCTCCCCACTGCCGGAGCCTGCCGCCCATGCCGGCTGACAGGACCGTCACCGTCGAAATTGGCCTCAACGCCGCGATCGTCGCGGTGACCAGCCGTTCGCCGCGCATTCTCGCGGTCAGCGACGAGCAGGGTGACAACCGTGACGGCCTGCCCTTCGGCCCGTTCGATCCCGCCCGGCACCGGACGTTCTGAAACCAGCCTCAGGACCAGCGTCGAACAGCAGACGGCGCTTGATCTCGGCTATATCGAACAGCTCTATACATTCGGCGACCAGGGCCGCCACCGCTCGGCCGGGGAAATCAGCACGCATATGGTGTCGGTCGGCTATCTGGCGCTGACGCGCACGGATGCCGAAAACAATGCACGGCTGGCGGAGGCCGGCGCCCACTGGCGCGACTGGTACAGCTACCTGCCCTGGGAAGACTGGCGCCAAGGCCGGCCGGCGCTGATCGACCAGCTTATTCTTCCAGCGCTGCGCCAATGGGAAAAGGGCGGCCATCAGGACGAGCGCATGGGCCTGCCGCAGCGGCGCACCCGCACGCGTCTTGCCTTCGGCCTCGACGATTTCCCCTGGGACGAGGAGCGTGTGCTGGAGCGCTACGAGCTTCTCTATGAGGCAGGCCTTGTCGGCGAAGCGGTGATTGACGGCCGCGCTGCCGCCACAGACGCGCCACCGGTTGGCCTGACCATGCGGCACGACCATCGCCGCATCGTTGCCACTGCCGTTGCGCGGCTGCGCGGCAAGATCAAATACCGGCCGGTGATCTTTGAGCTGATGCCGCCGGAATTCACACTGACGGACCTGCAGGCAACGGTCGAGGCCATTTCCGGCCGCCATCTGCACAAGCAGAATTTCCGTCGTCTTGTCGAAGGTGCCGAGCTTGTCGAACCGACCGGCATGCTGACGGCTGCGACCGGCGGCAGGCCTGCCGCCCTCTTCCGCTTCCGCCGCCAGATCCTCGACGAGCGGCCGGCACCAGGCCTCAAGGTCGGCGGACGATAGACGCTGCCGAGCCGCTTGGTTGCGCTATTCGATCACGGCGCAGGCCAGCCTGTCGCCGGCATCGCCCGAGGGCTGGCTTCGGTTGTCGTCGGATTTGGCGTGAACCATCAACGCCCGGCCGCGAATACCGTTCTCAGCATTGTCGAGAGCCACCATGCTGTTGAACACCTGAGCCCGCATGACCCCATCGGCGCCGACATATTGATTGGGCATATCGCCGGCATGCGGACCGTTGGCAGCGAGAAAGCCATGTTCGGTATTGCCGGGATTGAAATGTTTACCGGCGGATTCGTGGTTGTGTGCGGCATCGCATTGGCCAGTTTCATGGACATGGAAGGCCACCCATTTGCCGGGCGGCAGGTTCGTCACCTCCACCTCGATCAGCACGCCGCTCTTGCCCTGCGTCAACACAGCCCGACCGGTTTCCTTGCCATCCTTGCCGATGAAATTGGCAACGGCCGTTTGTGACGACGACTGGGCAGAAACGGCGGTTGCCGTTGCCAGCACCAGAGCAAGGGTGGCGATCAGGCGTTTCATCGGATGTTCCTTCGGTTGACGATGTTCCCTCGATGCAACGCATCATCGGGCATGCGGTTCCGAAATAGAAGCGCCAGCGGACCAAATCTCCGATGCGGAACGGATCAGAAAATGCGGATTGCCGAGGTCGCGATGATCACCAGGGAGACAGCGACCATCAACGGGCACACCGGCAGGCGTTTGACCAGCAATGCACCGGCGGGGGCAGCGAGCACGCCGCCAAGGATCAGCCCAACCGCAGCCCCCGGATCCGACCAACCGAGCGTCAGGACAAAGGTCGCCGAGATCGTCAGCGTCACGAGGAACTCCGTCAGACTGGTGGAACCGATGACCTTTTTCGGCTCATGGCCCCGGCCGATCAGCGACGTCGTGACGATCGGTCCCCAGCCACCGCCGCCGGCCGCGTCGAGCGCGCCGCCACCGAGACCGATGAAAGGTACCGCCCAATCCCTCACCTCGCGCAGCCAGAGCGGACTAAAGGCCTTGAACAGGATGTAGACCCCCACCAACATCAGATAGGCCGAGACGAAGGGCTCGATCGTCTCTCCATCGACATTGGAGACGCCATAAGCGCCCAGCGCCCCGCCGATCATGCCAGCCGGCGCCAGCCGCGCCACGAGACGCCAGTCGATATTCCGATGATAAGTGTGGGACGCGCCGGAGGCGGCAGTGGTGAAAATCTCGGCGATATGGGTCATGGCACTTGCCGTTGCCGGCGGCACGCCGACTGCGAGCAGGCTGGTGGTGGACAGCAGGCCGAAGGCCATGCCGAGCGCGCCGTCGACCAATTGCGCGAAAAAGCCGATGACAACGAACATCCAGAAATCTGCCGACACGAATAGTCCTTCTTCAATCCAGCCTTTTCGAAACCGGGCTTATTTGCGTCAACCGAATGGTGTTGGTAAAGGTTCCCTTCGGCAATTCACAGGGCCGGAGTGCAAGAAAGACAATGCGATGAAGATGATTGCTGTTTTCCTCGCCGGTACCATTCTGGCAACGCCGGAGGATAAGCCTGCCATTCCCGACTATTTCGGCGGCAATGACGCCACCGATCAACCGGCAATCACCCAATGCAATCTCAGCAGCGAGGACGTCAATGGGCCGTTCAAGACCTGCCGCACTGACTGCGGCAAGACGCTGACCATCGGTTCACGGCTGGTCTGCCCCTTCGTGTTGCAGCGATAGGAGACGACGGATGACGAGCTTCGACTGGCACGCCGATCCGATCGACCGCGACACCCCAATCACGCCAACCTACCGCAATACCCAGAACGTCCGCCGCTTCCTGACGGCGGAATGCGGCGATGGCTTTGCATTCGACCGGGCCTTCATGGCCTGGATCAAGGACGGTTCTGAAAAGACGATGGGTGACGTCGCCAACGAATGGAAGCGGCGTCACGCTGCCGTTGATGTCTGACGCGACATGGTCTTAGCCGATGACCACATCCAGCCCAATGTCCAGCGTCGGCGCCGCCATGGTGATCTTCGAGGTCGAGATATAGTCGATGCCGGTTTCCGCGATGGCGCGGATGGTCTGGAAATCGACATTGCCGGAGGCCTCCAGCTTGGTTCGGCGCGGATCGGCGGCGTAGCTGTCACCCGAAACCTGCCAATGGGCGGCGTTGATCGCGACGGCTTCGCGCAACAAATCCGACCCCATATTGTCGAGCAGGATGACGTCCGGGCTAGCGGTCAGGGCGTGGCGCATCTGGTCCAGCCCATCGACCTCGACTTCAATCTTGACGAGATGGCCGCAATAGGCGCGCGCAGCAAGGACGGCGGACGCGACGCCGCCGGAGACGGCGATATGGTTGTCCTTGATCAGGATCGCATCGTCGAGGCCGTAACGATGGTTGGAGCCACCGCCGAGGCGCACCGCGTATTTTTCCAGCGCCCGCAGGCCGGGAATGGTTTTTCGCGTGCAGCAGACTTTTGCGCCGGTATGGGCGATCTCGGCTGCGAATTTCGACGTGTAGGTGGCGACACCGCAGAGATGCATGAGAAAATTCAGCGCCACACGCTCAGCCGACAGGAGGCCACGGGCCGGGCCGGAAATGCGGGCCAGCACCGTGCCGGGCGTAATCCGGTCTCCGTCCGTCACCAGTGCATCGAAGCGGATGGCCGGATCGATCAGGCGAAAGGCAGTGCGGGCGAGCTCCATGCCGGCAACGATACCGTTTTCGCGGGCATTCATGTCCGCTGTTGCCGTGCGGTCAGGAGCAATCGTCGCATAGGTGGTGATATCACCGGCGCGGCCGAGGTCTTCGAGAAGCGCGGCACGGACCTGATCTTCGACCATCAGGGCGGGCAGTTCGGGGCGAAGGGCAGTTGGTGTCATTGCAAAACTCTTTCGGTTTCGAACATTCCTCTTCTCCCCAGCGGGGAGAAGTGCCGAGCGACTGCGAGGCGATGAGGGGGCGGCACGGCAAATTCCGAGTTTGTGTCTCCCCCTCATCCGGCGCTTTGCGCCACCTTCTCCCCGTTGGGGAGAAGAGAACTCTTAAACGACTTCCGTTTCCGTCACGTCCGCAACGACCCGGTCGGCTTCAGCGAGCGTCAGGAATGTCCGGTGTTTCCATTCCGGGTGCGGATCCGGGCAATCGGAGCGGTAATGGCCGCCGCGGCTTTCGGCGCGCAGATAGGCGCCGGTGGCGATCAGTTTGGCCGTGGTGACGATGTTGCTGAAGCGCAGCCGGGTGTTCTGCCGTTCCAGATTGGCGATCGCCCGGATGGCGCGCGTCAGCGTCTCGGCTGCGAATAACGCCGACATGATCGCTCATGATATGGCGCAGCGCCGTCAGCGGCGGGCTGTCCTCCAGCGTCACCGGATCGTCGTTCTCGCCGGCATTGGCGCCCCAATCAGTAATCTTCGCTTCCGGCAACATGCCCTTGATGTTTTCGGCAATACGGGCGGCAAAGACCACGGCTTCGAGCAGTGAATTGGAAGCGAGCCGATTGGCACCGTGGACGCCGGTCGAGGTCACCTCGCCCGCAGCCCAGAGACCATCGATCGAGGTGCGGCCTTCGGCATCGGTCAAGACGCCGCCCATGTGATAATGCACCGCCGGAACGACCGGGATCGGCTGCGTGACGGGATCGATGCCGGCCGACAGGCAGGAGGCGTAGACAGTCGGGAAAGCCTCGGGGAAATGCGCGCCGACCGCCTTTGTGCAATCGAGAAAGGCGCCACGCCCGGCCTGAACCTCGGCAAAGACACCACGCGAGACGATATCGCGGGGTGCAAGCTCGCCGTCCGGATGGATATCCAGCATGAAACGTTTGCCCGCCGAATTGATCAGGTAGGCGCCATCGCCGCGCAGGGCTTCGGTTGCCAAGGGTGCGGGATCGCGGCCGATATTGATCGCCGTCGGGTGGAACTGGATGAATTCCGGATCGGCGATGATCGCACCGGCGCGGGCAGCCATGCCGACGCCCTGGCCGCAGGCTTCGGTCGGATTGGTGGTGACCGAGAAGAGATGGCCGACGCCGCCCGAGCAGAGCACGACGGCACGGGCCGGAAACGACACGCGCTTCTTCGACTGACCAGCATCCGGGCGGGCAATCACGCCGGAAATGAACCGGCCCTGGCGCACCAGTTCCTCGACGACATAGCCTTCCAGCACGCGGATCGACGGCGTGTTGCGCACAGCCGCGATCAGCGCTTCCATGATCGCCTTGCCGGCCATGTCGCCCTTGACGCGGACGATACGGCGCTCGGAATGGGCGGCTTCACGCGATAGCAGCAGCTTGCCCTCGAGGTCACGATCAAACGGAACGCCATAGCCAAGCAGATCATGGATGCGAGCCGGGCCCTCGGCGACCATCATCCGCGTCATCTTTTCATCGACGATACCGGCACCGGCAATCAGCGTGTCGGCGACGTGTTTGTCGATAGTATCGCCAAGGCCCATGGCAGCGGCGATACCGCCCTGTGCCCAGGCGGACGAGGCACCATGACCGATGGGGGCTGCAGCGAGCACCGTGACGGGACGCGGGCTGAGCTTCAGCGCGCAGAAAAGCCCGGCAAGCCCGCCCCCCGACGATGACGATATCGTCAATGCCGTTGAAGGACTGTGGACGGAAATGATCGGTCAGCATGCTCTTCCTCCTCCGGCGCGGCTCTCCCTCCCCCTTGGGAGGTGGCCATCAGGGGCGAGACGGGTTTCTGTCTGCTGAGAAACCCTGCCCGGCCCCTTGCCCTTACTGCTTCAAATTCACCATCCGCTCGACGGCAAGCCTTGCACGATCGGCAATCGCCGGATCGACCAGAACTTCCTCCGTCATGAACAGCAGGCTGTCGAGGATCTTCGGCAGCGTGATGCGCTTCATGTGCGGACAGAGATTGCACGGCTTGATGAAATCAACGCCGGTGATCTCGGCCTGAATGTTGGAGGCCATCGAGCATTCGGTGACGAGCAGGACCGCGGCAGGCGCTTGTCCTTGACGTAATTGATCATGCCCGCGGTGGAACTGGCGAAATCGCAGACGGCGATGACGTCCGGGTGGCATTCGGATGGCCGATGATCTCGATGGTCGGATCGGCTTCCTTGTAGGCCAGCAGTTCGGCCGCCGTGAAGCGCTCATGCACCTCGCAATGGCCCTTCCAGGTGAGGATCTTCTTTTTCGTCTGCTTGGCGACATTCATCGCCAGATATTCGTCGGGAATGCAGAGCACCGTGTCGCTCTCGAGGCTCTCGATGACGGCCAGCACATTGGACGAGGTGCAGCAGATATCGGTCTCCGCCTTCACATCGGCCGAGGTGTTGACATAGGTCACCACCGGCACGCCGGGATAACGCTGCTTCAACAGCCGCACATCGGCGCCGGTGATCGATTCCGACAGCGAACAACCCGCCTTGCCATCCGGGATCAGCACGGTCTTTTCGGGATTGAGAAGCTTGGAAGTCTCGGCCATGAAATGCACGCCGCACTGGATGATGATCTCGGCATCGACCTTGGTGGCGTCGCGCGCCAGCTGCAGACTGTCGCCGACGATGTCGGCAACGCAATGGAAGATATCCGGCGTCTGATAATTATGGGCGAGGATGACGGCACCGCGCTCCTTCTTCAGCCGGTTGATCGCATGCACATAAGGCGCATAGACAGGCCATTCGAAGGCAGGGACGAACTGTTTGACCCGCTCGTAGAGATGCGCCGTCTCGTGGGCGATCTCCGGCGTGAACGTCAGGTCCGGCCGTTCGAGAATGCCTGAAACGCTCGGCCGCGGTCTTTACCGCGCTCGAACTTCCAAGAGCTGCCTGGTTCTGTGCAATGGTCATCGAACTGCTCCTCTTGCCGCCCCTCCGGCGGCAGACCTGTTTTGCTCAAATTGAGCATAATAGGATCAAAACAAAACCGGCAGTGCCGGTGGATGAGATTTAGAAAGTTTTGTGACAATTTTCAAGAATGTCCTCCCGCTATTTCTGCGGGAGGGCAAGAATTTGTGGGGCCGTCAGGCCATGGCCGGACGGGCCACGGCCTTTTCCTCGATCGGCCAATGGACGATGGCGGCAAAGATGCCGAGTACCACGCCCAGCCACCAGACCGGATCATAGGAGCCGAAACGGTCATAGAGATAACCGCCCATCCAGACGCCGAGGAACGAGCCGATCTGGTGCGACAGGAAGACGATACCGCCGAGCAGGCCGAGATGGCGCGTGCCAAACATGATGGCGACAAGTCCGTTGGTCGGCGGCACGGTCGATAGCCAGAGCAGGCCCATGACGGCAGCAAAGATGATCACCGATGTCGGCGACTGCGGCAGCAGCAGGAAGGCGGCGACGACGATGGAGCGGCCAATATAGATCCACGAGAGGAAATAGGGCTTGAGTAGCGCTGGCCGATGAAACCGGCAGCCAGCGAGCCGATGATGTTGAAGAAGCCGATCAGGGCAGGCGCGATCACCGCATAGCGCGCATCGATGCCGATATCGCCGATATAGGCCGGGAAATGCGCGGTGATGAACGCTACCTGATAGCCGCAGACGAAGAAGCCGGTGACCAGGAGCAGGTAGCTCTTGTGGCCGAGCGCTTCCTTCAGCGCCTCGCCGATCGACTGCTTGTATTGCGCTTCCTTCTGGGTGCCGGATGACGAATTGCCGCGCAGCGGGATGGCAAACAGCGGCACGAGCAGCATCAGCGCGCTCATATAGAGCAGACTGTCCGACCAGCCGAAGGCCGAAATCAGGCCCTGGCTCAGCGGCGCAAACAGGAACATGCCGGCCGAACCGGCTGCCGTGCAGATGCCGAAGGCCATCGAGCGCTGCTCGGGCGTGACATTGCGGGCGAAGGCCGACAGCAGAATACCGAAGGAGCCGGAGCCGACCCCAAGCCCGACCATGACGCCGCCGCCGATATGCAGCCAGATCGGCGCATCGGCAAAGGCCATGATGATCAGGCCACCGGCATAGATCAGGCCGGAAAAGGCCAGCACCCGCCAGGAGCCGTATTTATCGGCAATCGCCCCGAAGAACGGCTGGCTGATGCCCCAGGCGAGATTCTGGAAGGCCATGGCGAGCCCGAAGGTGGTGCGATCCCATCCGGTATCAGCCAGCATCGGCAACTGGAAGAAACCCATGGCCGAGCGCGGCCCGAAGGTCAGAACGGCGATGAAGGAGCCGGCAATGATAATCGCCCAGGGCAGACCGGGACTGGCGGTCCGCGTGGCGGAAGCGGTGGAAACGGCGGACATGAGGCGACTCCGTATGATTGGAGCCACAATCTACCCGGTGACATCCTGCTAAAAAAGCGAATTAAAATGACGTTGTGATCAGCCATTTTGATGGATGAGCATGATGGTTCAGCGGCGCACACGGAAACTTTTGCGATAATCCCGCGGTGTGCGCATCTTTAACGCCTTGAACTGACGGTTAAAATTGGCAAGCGACACGTAACCGACCTCCCCAGCAATATGGGCAATCGGCCGGTCGGTTGCAGACAGCAGCGCGCAGGCCTCGCCGATCCGCAGGCGCATCACATAGTCCGATATCGTCGTCTGTAAATGGCGCCCGAACAGGCGGTGAAGGCCGGAGGGACTGAGGGCAGCAATGCCGGCCAGCACGTCGACCGGCAGATTTTCCGCATAGTTCAGGTGGATATGGTCGAGCACCCGGTCGAGACGGGCGCGGTCGCCCTGCCCTGCCGTCGGCACCGCCAGCGTGCTCGACAAGGGCTTTGCCTCGGTATCGCGGGCAAGCAGTGTCAGGATACGGATGGCGCTGAGCAACCGGTCTTCCGGCTGTTCCGTAAATGCTGCCTCGATCAGCGGCCGGGCCTCAGCGGCAAAGGGCGGCGAGAACTTGAGCCCCGGACGCGCCCAACAGCATGGCGCGGGCAGCGGCAAGTTCGGTGAAGGTCGCGTCCAGCGCCTCCACCCATTCCGGGCGAAACCACAGGACCAGCGCGACATGCGGCCGGTCCGCATCGATCTTTTCGGCGGAACACCAGGTATGCGGCAGGTTGGAGCCGACCAGGACGAGATCGCCGTCGTCATAGGTTCCGATATGATCGCCGATGAAGCGCTCGCCGCGCGAGTTGAGCGTCAGGGTCAGTTCCAGCTCGGGATGATGATGCCATTGAAACGGAATGCCATCGTCCAGCCGGTGGTTGAGCATCGACCAGGATGAATCGGCGGAAGGACGCAAACGTTCGAGATGTGGCTTCATTCATGCATCAACCTCAATCACAACGCCAGAATAGTATCAAAATTTGCGCCATTGGTGCAACATCGCCTGGGTGTGGCGGCTATCCTCTCCTCATCGAAACACATCATGCATAGAGGAAGCCGCCATGCAGACCGCAGCCAAGAAAGACAGCCATCCGACCAGCAGCGCGGTCGAAACACAGCTGAAGGATATCCAGAAGACATTGCCGCTGCGGGTGCTGTCGGAGGCAGATTGGCAGCACTGGATCAGCCGCGGCTATGTCATCGTGCGCCAGGCCGTGCCGATGGCCAATGTCCAGCGGCTCGTCGATCTGCTCTGGCAGTTCGACGAAAAAGACCCGGTCAATCCGGAAACCTGGTATGCGCCTGCAGCGCCACGAGCACAAGATGAAGGAACTCAACAACACCGGCATGCTGGAGATCTACAATCATCAGTTTCTCTGGGACAATCGCCAGGAGCCGCGTGTCTATGGCGCCTTTGTCGATATCTGGGACCGCGAGGATCTCTGGGTGACGATCGACCGGGCAAACCTCAATCCGCCGAAGCGGGTCAAGGGCAACCCCAATGGCTTCATCCATTGGGACGTCGACACCTCGATCGAGCCGCTGCCGGTCGGCGTGCAGGGCGTGCTGAGCCTCAAGAAGCAGGATGGTGATGTCGGCGGCTTCCAGTGCATTCCCTGGCTGTTCGAGCATCATCAGCAATGGGTGGAAACGCAACCCGCCGACCGCGATCCGATGCATCCGGATACGACCGGGCTTGATGTCATCAATATCGAGATGGAGCCCGGCGATCTCCTGATCTTCAATTCGCTACTGGCCCATGGGGTTCGGCCGAACCATTCCGGCGACCGGGTGCGGATGGCGCAATATATCTCGATGCATCCGACCGAAGACAGCAACGCGGCGGAAAGGCAGGAACGTATCCGGCTCTGGCGCGACCTCGACCATCCCGCCGCGATGCGTTTCCCGGCGACCCGCGCGAATGGGAAAAGCAGAATGCCAAGACCACGACACTGAGCGATCTCGGCGAAAAACTGCTCGGCCTGAAAAGCTGGAAATAGCGACTTCGATGCAGGGTGTTTTTCGCTGGTGAAAAATACCCTGCAACACTGCCTGTATGGCGGCGGCTGAGCGGCTGGTAGCGTCGAGACAGATATCACGCGGAGGCCATCATGCTCGACAGGACAAAACCAACCGGCATCACACTCTGGGACGGACGCAGCATCCCGCGTCTCGGCATGGGTTGCTGGGCAATCGGCGGCCCCTTCTATGCCGGCGACGTGCCGCTCGGCTGGGGCGAGGTCGACGATGCAGAATCGATCCGGGCGATCCACCGCGCCATCGAACTCGGCATCCGCTTCTTCGATACGGCATCCAACTATGGCGCTGGCCATTCCGAAGAGGTACTGGGCGAAGCACTTGCCTCCTATCCCGATATCGTCATCGCCACCAAATTCGGTTTTGCCACCGACCCCGCAACAAAACAGGCGACCGGCGCCTTCGCCACGCCGGATTTCATCCGGGCTTCGCTGGAAACGTCGCTGAAGCGGCTGAAGCGCGAGCGGATCGACCTCTTGCAATTCCATCTCAACGAATTCGATCCGGCCGAGGCCGATGCGGTCTTCGATACGCTCGATGCTTTGCGGGCCGAGGGCAAGATCGCCGCCTATGGCTGGAGCACAGACTGGCCGGAGCGGGCGGCGCGCTTTGCCGGGCGCGACGGCTTCGTTTCGGTGCAGCACACGATGAACGTGCTGGAACCGGCAGATCAAATGATCGCACTTGTGGAACAGACGGATCTCATCTCGATCAACCGCGGCCCGCTGGCGATGGGGCTGCTCTCCGGAAAATTCAAGCCGGGCGACAGGCTGGCGGCAAACGACGTGCGCAGCGCCGATCTCGACTGGCTGCAATATTTTCGCGACGGCGTGGTCGCCCTGGAATTTTCGCGACGGCTCGATACGATCCACGACCTCTTGCAGTCCGGTGGACGGACATTGACGCAGGGGGCATTGGCCTGGCTCTGGGCGCGCTCACCGAACACGCTGCCGATCCCCGGTTTTCGTACGGTCAAACAGGTCGAGGAAAATGCCGGCGCGCTGGAGAAAGGACCATTGTCCTCGTCGATGATGGACGCGATCGACGCCGCCTTGCAGCGCTGACCATATTCTTCAGGCTGACCGGGGTTACGCCCTGATCTTCATCGGCCAGCGGTCTTGCCGCGCCGTGACGATCCGCATCTCGTCGCCGAGATTGATGGTGCCTTCACTGCGCGGTACGGCGTTCCAGCCGAACAGGACGCCCGGAACGCGGCGGTCGGCCGACATGCGCTTTTCGGCCAGCCCCTGGATCGGGTTGCCGCCGATGCGTTCGCCGGTGATCTGGTCCTGCGTCGTCATGATACAACGGGCGCAGGGCTTGACGAGGTCGAAGGTGATGCCGCCGATCTCGACGCTTTCCCACAGGTCTTCTTCCCAGGGCTCGTCATTGTCGATCAGGATATTGGTGCGGAAACGGTCAATGCCGACCGGCTCCTGCCCTTTGGCGATCAGCGAGACGTTGAGGTCGGCCAGCGACGAGGTGGTGGTGATCAGCACCGGAAAACCATCCGCGAAGCCAACCGGCGCCGCCTCGCCTGCCCACTCCTCGCCAACCACGCGCGTCGCCCGGTCATCCATATGCACCAGCTTGACCGGACGGCCGAACCAGTCGGAAAGCGTTGCATTGGTGCGATCTTCGGAGACAGCCGCGTTGACGTTGCTATCCCAGACACGGACATCGAGCCGCCGGGCAGGATCGAAGGATACGGTTGCTGTGCGGGTGCCCATTTTCAGATGCACGCCGCCGGTCACATGGGTGGCTTCGACCTGCGCCAGCACCTGCAATTCCGCTGGGTGATGAATTTTCCATCGGGATCGACAACCATGAAACGGCGGTCGCCGGCCAGCCCGTCATGCTGGATCGAAACCGAGGTCTGGGCGATGGCGCGGCCGCTTTTCAGCGGGTGGATATTGAGACCGGTCACCTTCATGTCGTCACTCCCAGGCGTTCAGATTGTGATTCAAGCGCATTGCAGATTGATTCCGGAGATCACTGCAAGGCTTTGGTTTGGCTAGATTTCCTCAAGCAGCATGCCGAGCACGGCACGTAGCCGTTCCTGCCGCTGCCGGGCAAGCGCGCGGCCCGCCGCCGTCTGGAAACCATCCGTCAGTTTGAACAGTTTTGTCTCGAAATGGTCAATGGCAAAGGCCTTGTCATCCAGCGGACGGTCTTCCGCCAGCGGGTCCAGCGGGTCGTAGAGCCCGCTGCCCATCCGCCCGGCAATGTAGAAGCAGCGGGCAGCACCGATCATGCCGATCGCATCCAGCCGGTCCGCATCCTGCAGGATTTTCGCCTCAAGGCTTTCCGACGGGATATTGGCAGAAAAGCTGTGAGTGACGATCGCATGGGCGACGGCGGTAATTTCCATCGTCCGCCAGCCCAGCCCATCGAGCACCTCGAAGGCCTTTTCTGCAGCAAGCCGCGATGCCTGGGACCGATCGGGCGCATTCTTTTCAACCGAGACGCAATCATGCAGCAGCACGGCAGCCGCGATGATGCGCAGATCGCCGCCCTCCGAGCCATGGATGCGCACCGCATTCTTCCAGACCCGGATCAGATGGGCGGCATCATGCGAACCGTCATTGCCGGAGACGGCATGAGGCAGCAATTGTTCTGCAAGGGCCTGGTGAGGCGCGAAAGCGGCGGCGAGCGAGGCACTGTGGCTCATGCGGCATCCATCCTAAGGGGTGCAGAGGGAATCGAAACGCTCAGGCTGTTTGACCCGGTTCCGCTTCGATGTCCACCGGCGTTTCCTGTTGCGGCCCGGCGCCCGCCTTGCCCGACAGGATCTTCTGGTAGAACAGCCCGATGCCGATCAGCACGGCGCCAAGACCGATGAAGGACAGGGCACGCAGGAAGCCCTGCAGATTGGCCATGTCGATCAGGAACACCTTCAGCACCGCAACGAACACAAGCACCGCCGAGGCAATGCGGATGCTCTTGGCATTGAAGCGGGAGCCGAGCACCAGCAACAGCACGCCGAGCAGCAGCCAGACGACGGAATAGGTGTAGGTCTCGCCCTCGAGGAACCCCTTCCAGTCGGCGACATTCTGGCCTTGCCAGAACCGGCGCACCGACAGCGTTGCCCAGGCAAAGACGAGAACCGCGTCGGTGACCGCAAGCGCCGTCACATAGGGCATCGGCCGCTTGCCGCGGGCGTACCAGGCGAGGCCCGCATAGCCGAAGCCCGGTAGCAGATACCCGATCAGGAGAAGATCGAAGAACGGGATCGAGCCGAGCAGTTCGCCGCTGAAATACGGGTTGAGCCCGATCAGATGCGCACCGAGGATCGAGAGCATCGACAGGATGCCGATCACCATGCTGCCATAGCGGAAGACCGGGCTTGGCGATTTCCGATCGAGCGTCATCATGATGGCGGAGCCACCGATGGCAAGCAGCGTATAAATCGACTGTTCGCCGAGAGTCGGCACCGCGCTATCGAGCACGCCACCGTTCATGGCGTGGCGGACGATAATGGCGACCGTCAACAGCACGAACAGGCTGGCGAGCGCCTGCAGCAGGTTGCGCACCCGCGGGTCCGGCCAGCGGCGGAGTTCGAATGCCGAGAGAACGAGCAGCAGCGCCGGAATGCCATAGCCGGCCAGAAGCGCGTTGAAGACAGGTGTTTTGCCAAGGTGGAGCGCGCCGACGATGGTCGGCTCCCAGGCGATGCGTGCCAGAATGACGACGGCGGCACCGACCATCATCCACGGCAGCGCCGGCCACGGGCGCAGCCGTGTTGCCGCGACATAGGCGGCGCCAACCAGCGCAATCAGGATCGTGGTCGCCAAACCGTCCGTCAATGCATGCACGCGATGACGACAAGGCCGAGAGAACCGGCAATCAGCAAGGTCCGCGGCAGATCAAGCCCGTCATCGGGCGTTCTGCTGCATGAAAACCATTCGGCAAGACCGAGAAGGACCAGACCTGCGGCCAGCGCAAACAATCCATGCGGCAGATCGAATGTCAGGTTGCCGATCATCAGCAGCGACATGCCGATCAGCGCGATCGGGACAACCGCCGTGATGGCTGCCCAGATCGTTGCCAGCGGCGGCCGATCTCTGCCATGCAGATGAATGGCGAAAGCACCCAGAGCGATGAAGACACAGGACAGACCCATGCTGGCCAGCACCGCGGTGTGACCGGAAACGGCAAACGTGACGATATGACCGGGGATGGTCGGATCAATGAATGTCAGTAGGCCGCTCAGCGCCGTCATACTCCAGACGCCGACGATGGCGACGAGTGCCGACAGGATGGCCGGGTAGACGGCATAGAAGCGCGATGCGCCAAGGGCGGCCAGTGCCGCAACGACAAGGCTGAATTCGATAACGGGATAGCCGGACGCGGTGGCGAGCGGGCTGATCATCGCCAGCGCCGTCAGAAGAGCGGAAATGCCCGCTGTTACCGTGATCGCCACGAAGGGCGGCGTCATGGTGCGCTCCCACGACGTGCGCGCTGCCGCGAGCGGCTGATCCGTCTCCGCCGGTTCGCCATCGATAGTGCCCGCCAACTTGCCGGGCCAGATGAAGGCGACACCGGCGATCATCACCAGCATGATCAGGGTCACCGGCCGCGTTTCGAATGGCGTTGCCGAGGCGATATAGGCAAGTGCCCAGAGGCAAAGGCCGATATTGGCGGCCGAGGGCACAATGGTCCAGCGGCGGAAGCGCGCGGCCAGAAGGGTGGCGATCCAGGCGACACCGAGAAAGCCGAACAGACTCCAGGGGCTGGGGCTTTCAGACGACACCAGCGCCGGGGTGATCAGAGAGGCGAGCAGGCCGAGCCCCGCCAGAGCCTGCCCGTGCAAAAGCGACAGGCCGACGGTGGCAAGCGATACCAATGCCAGGAGCGCGAAAGCCGTCACCGGCCCTATGAAACCATAGATGCCGTGGGCCGCATAGCAGACGCCGAACAGCGTGACAGCACCCGCAGCCGTCAGGATGCCGGGAATCATGGCGTTCTGGAACGCATCGGCGACCAGCGGCACGGCGCGGCGGCGGACGAACTCGCCGATGGCCATCAGCACCAGACCGAAGACCGCCGCCATGAACAGGCGTACGGCCGGGCTCAGCAAACCGGCATCGATCGAATACTTGACCATGAAGATGCCGCCGAGCGCCAACGCGATGCCGCCGACCCAGACGGCCCAGCGCGCCAAGGCGGCTTTCGAGGCTTTCCTTCTGGCGGGGAGCGACGGCATCTATGGTGCTCGCTGCACTCGAGCGGGCGGCCACCGGTTCGCCACGCGAGGCCTTTCGACGGCATCCTGGCTGGGCGGCGGACCACCGAAGATCGCATCGCCCTTGCGGATTTGAGCTGCGCGTGGGGTTTCCAGCGGAGCGGGATCGACCGGCTGAGGCGCACTGTCGGCAGCCTCCACCTCGGCGGGAGCCTCCACGGCTTCGGTCGCGACGGGAGCGGCACGCAACTCACCGACCCGCTTCATCTCGTCCTTCAGCGCAGCGATCTCGGTATCCAGCCTCTCTGTTGTCTTGCGTCCGTTGAGAAGAGCGGCGAGCGCTATGCCAAAAGCAACGAAAGCAATGACTTCGATCATGTTTTCTCCCCGGCGCCGGTACCGGCGCAATCGTTCAAACCATACAGCTTTTCAACCGAAGGCCAAATCGAAGACGTTTCAGGGCGGCAATATCTTCACCGGATTGTCGCGAACCTGTCATTATGCGGCAGGTATGGATGCGTCTATGCGCTTTAGCGCAGTTTCCGGACCAAGAGGAGCCGGACCAAGAGGAGAATGACCATGGATCATCTTGCTGACCCGACGACCAACCCAGAAATCGAGAACCTGACCGACCGGCGCGAAGCTCTGAAGACGTCAGTCAGAACTGTTCCACCAATCCGACCATGGGCGACATCATCAACCATCGCTTCTCGCGCCGGTCGTTCATGGCCGGTTCGCTCGCCGTCGCGGCGATCTCCACGACCGTCAGCCCGCTGGCAATCCTGACCGCAGACGATCGCGCGCCAACGGCATGTCCAGCTTCGACTTCAAGGAGATCGAGGCCGGCGTCGACGAGACCCATCACGTCGCTGAAGGCTATGACGCCAATATCCTGCTGCGCTGGGGCGACAAGCTGTTTGCCGACAGCCCGGACTTCGACCCGCTGAACCAGACGGCCGCGTCGCAGGAAAAGCTGTTCGGCTACAACAACGACTATATCGGCTTCATCCCGCTGGACGGCAATCCGGATCACGGCCTGCTCGTCGTCAATCACGAATACACCAATGCCGAAATCATGTTCCCGAAGTTCACGTCCATCGTGAAGGAAACGAAGAACGGCAAGGAAGTCGAAAAGGTCCAGCTCGGCGAATACACCAAGGAGTTGGTCGATATCGAGATGGCCGCGCATGGCGGCACGATCGTCGAAATCAGCAAGGTCGACGGCAAGTGGCAGCCGGTGCTCGACGGCAAGTACAATCGTCGCGTCACCGCCAAGACCGAGATGCAGCTTTCCGGTCCGGTGGCCGGTCATGAGCGCGTCAAGACTCCGTCCGACCCAACCGGCAAACAGGTTTTCGGCACCATCAACAACTGTGCCGGCGGCGTCACTGCCTGGGGCACATATCTGATGTCGGAAGAGAATTTCAATGGCTATTTCGGCGGCGAGATCGCTGAAACCCATCCGGAATTTGCCCAGCTGAAGCGCCTGGGCGCGCCGGGCGGCGAGTATCAATGGTCGAAATTCTATGACCGTTTCGACGTTTCCAAGGAGCCGACCGAAGCGAACCGTTTTGGCTGGATCGTCGAAGTCGACGTGATGGATCCCAATTCGGTGCCGAAGAAGCGCACGGCAATTGGTCGCTACAAGCACGAGGGCTGCGGATCGATCGTCAACAAAGACGGCCGCGTCGTTGTCTATTCGGGCGATGATTCGCGCTTCGACTATGTCTACAAGTTCGTAACCAAGGCCACCTTCAATCCGAACGACCGCGCCGCCAACATGGACATTCTCGACGACGGGACGCTCTATGTGGCGAAATTCGACGCCGACGGTACCGTCGAATGGATGCCGCTCACCCACGGCCAAGGCCCGCTGACGGAAGCAAACGGCTTTGCATCGCAGGCCGACGTCCTGATCAACACGCGCCTTGCCGCCGACGCACTCGGCGCCACCAAGATGGACCGGCCGGAGGATATCCAGCCGAACCCGAAGACCGGCAAGGTCTATGTGATGCTGACCAACAACACCAACCGCACGGCCGACCAACTCGACGCCGCCAACCCCGCGCCGAGAATGCCTTCGGTCACATCATCGAAATCAGCGAGACTGACGGCGACTTTGCCTCGACGAAGTCGACGTTGTGGACGTTCTCCTGAAATGCGGCGATCCTTCCGTGGCTGAAGTCGGCGCCTCCTTCTCGACGGCAACGACGAAGAACGGCTGGTTCGGCATGCCGGACAACTGCGCCATCGACACCGACGGCCGCCTCTGGGTCTCCACCGACGGCAACAACGAAAAGGCTACCGGCCGTACCGACGGCATCTGGGCCGTCGACACCGAGGGCGACGCCCGCGGCACGTCGAAGCTGTTCTTCCGCGTACCGGTCGGCGCCGAAATGTGCGGACCGAGCTTCAACCCGACGTCCGACACCTTCTTCGTCGCCGTCCAGCATCCGGGCGACGCAGGCCTTGCCACCTTTGAGGCTCCGGCGACACGCTGGCCGGACTTCAAGGACGACATGCCGGTGCGTCCTGCCGTGCTGACGATCACCAAGCAGGGTGGCGGCAAGATCGGTTGACGCTTTCCCTCGAAATAAAAAATGGCGCTGCATTCGCGGCGCCATTTTTCGTTTGGACTGGTGCTCAGGGCTTCCAGACGCCGGCCACCTGCTTGGTCGCCGCATTGAGCCGGTTCCAGACGTTGATGTTGGCGATCGCCAGTATGAGCGTGGCGAGCGCCGTTTCGTCGTAGTGGCGGGTCGCCTCCTTCCAGATAGCGTCCGGTACCGGATCGGCGCGGTCGCTGATCCGCGTCAATGCCTCGGTCAGCGCAAGGGCTGCCCGTTCGGCATCGGTAAAATAGGGCGTGTCGCGCCAGGCAGCCACGGCAAAAAGACGTTCATCGGTCTCACCCGCCTTCTTGGCAAGGCGCGGATGCGCATCGACGCAGACGCTGCAGCCATTGATCTGGCTGGCACGCAGATTGACCAATTCGAGCGTCAAATCGGGCACACCACCCTTGCGCGTGACGGTCGCAAGCGCCATCAGCGCCTGCATGGCTTCAGGGATCATGACGGCGGGGTTGTTCATTCTCGGCTGCATCGGATGTGTCCTCATCTTTAGGTTCGCCGCATATCGGCATCCGGGGTTGCTCTTGACGCTTTTTGTTTCCTGGCAATTGTCTGTCACATCGCCTTGAATCTCGTTCGTCAAAGGCATGACGAAGCGCTCAGGAGGAATGTGACGGATGGACGAGAAAAAAATTCTGGCAGACAGATCTGAGGCGGATCGCGGCCGGCTGAAGGCGGCCGCCTACCGCATACTCGGCTCAAGCGCGGAGGCGGAAGACGCGGTGCAGGAGGCATGGTTGCGCCTTGGCCGCTCGGGCACCACTGAGATCGGCAACCTCAGCGGCTGGCTGACGACTGTCGTAGCCCGCATCTGCCTCGACATGCTGCGGGCTCGCAAATCACGACGCGAGGAACCTTACGGCCCGCATATCCCGGAGCCGGCAACGTCGGGCGACAATGCCGAGTGGGAGGCGCTGCTTGCGGATTCGGTCGGTGCCGCCCTGTTCGTAGTCCTCGAAACGCTCACACCGGCCGAACGCCTTGCCTTCGTGCTGCACGACATGTTTGCCGTGCCGTTCGACGAGATCGCGCCGATCGTCGACCGGTCCCCGGAGGCCGCCCGGCAGCTGGCAAGCCGCGCCCGCCGCCGTGTTCAGGGGGCAAAGACGGCCGCCAACGCCGACCGGAGCGACCAACGCAGGATCGTCGAAGCTTTTCTGGCGGCGTCGCAGCGTGGCGATTTCGAGGCGCTGCTTGCGGTGCTCGATCCGGGCGTGGTGTTCCGCGCGGACGCCGCAGCCGTGAAACTCGGATCGCTCGCGGAAATCCGTGGCGCGACGGCCGTCGCCAATACGTTCAAGGGACGCGCTCTCGGCGCAAAACCGGCCTTTGTGGACGATGGTTTCGGGCTGATCGTCGAGGTGGGAGGCCAGCTGCGGGTCATTCTGCGCCTGACGATCAGCGGTGGCCGGATCGCGGAAGTCGCCGCGATCGCCGATCCCGACTATCTCAGCCAGATCGACTTCGCGCTGTTCGATCAGGTCTGAAGATCGTCGGAGGCCGGCGGCACTGTCACCGCATCAGGTTCTCGATCGGGGAAGATCGCACAGGTCTCTGTGCCGTGGGCGAGCAGCTTGCCGTTCTTGTCCTTCAGCCAGGCTTCCGAAGTTGCCAGCGTCCGGCCGCGATGGACGATCTTGCCTTCGCAGAACACCTCGCCCATGCCGGGCAGTAGCGGGCGGACCAGATTGACCTTGAACTCGACGGTCGTATAGGCCTCGCCCGGTTTCAGCGTGGTCATGACGGCGCAGCCAAGTGCTGAATCCATGATCGTCGCCGCCCAGCCGCCATGCACGGTGCCGAGGGGATTAAGATGCTCGGCGGAGGGCAGGCCGGTGAAGACCACCCTGCCCTCTTCGACTTCGATCAATCCGAATTTGAGCGTAGCAGCCATCGGCGGCGCCGGATGGACGCCCGCCAGGAGATCGAGCATCGCCTTCAGTCCACCATCGCGCGACAGCCTCAAGCGGCACCGTGCCGATGCCGGACACGGTCATTCCAGGGTAGAGTTCGACGGTCATTCGTTCGGGGATCCTTATGGGGAGACTATGGCGCCTTGCGGTTTCAGGGCCTTGAGTGCGGCCTGGACGAAGCCGTCGCGGGCAGTTGAAAGGCCGATGCCGCGCGGCTCGTAGACATGGCGGTGGAGGAAGAAGGCCGTCATGCGGAATGCGGCGGCAAGGCTGTCATAGTCGGCAGCACCGCCGTCGGCCAGAAAACCGGGCAGAGCGAGCATCTTGTCGGCATAGGGCGCACCTGCGGTACGGCTGACGGCACGGCCGGATTTCGGCGAGACGTAGACCAGATCGTCGCGCGTGCCGGTCCGTGCACATTCCGCAAGGTCGAGGCCGAAACCGAGATCGTTCAGAACGGCGATCTCGAAGCGGACGAACAACTCCCCGGCGTCGGCGGGGTCGTGAAGGTTTTCCAGGATAATATCGAGCGCTTCATAGAGGTGCGGGTGCGGATCGCGCTCGGGCAAAAGTCTCAGAAGCGCCCCCATGGCCTGGACGCCATAGACCGAGGTTGCCGCTTCCATCAACCGTGCTGCCCGAAGGCGCACCGGCTCCATCTTGAATTCGCCGAGATGTTCATCGAGCCGCGCCCGCCAGGTGACCTCGACCTCGTTGCCGGGCTGCAGCACCGGCTGCATCGTCCGCGACCGGCCGCCGCGCACAAGCCCGAGATGGCGGCCGCGCACGCGTCATCACCTCGGCGACGACGGAGGTTTCCCCGTGACGCTTGACGCCGATGATGATGGCCTGATCGCTCCATTGCATGTCTTGAGTTTTACCCCTGGCGGCAGGCGAAGACAATCAGGACGGAACCCGATTGCCGAAGGTCCCGGCAACCGGTTTTTTCCGTGCCCTGCGTTTTACTTCCGCTTCATCGCCTCGGCGAGCGCTGCGCCAAAGGCGCCTTGCGACGGTGCCTGCGGCTTTTGCTGCTGGACACGAGACAAGGTCTGGCGCGCCTGTGCGGCGGCCTTCGGATCGTTCTTCATCTCACGGCCGCCTGACTCTGCGGCACCGTCCTTGCGCATGGTGAGCGCGATGCGCTTGCGGGGGATATCGACCTCAGTGACGCGGACCTGGACGACGTCGCCGGCCTTGACCACTTCATGCGGATCCTTGACGAACCGATCGGCGAGCTGGGAGACGTGGACGAGCCCGTCCTGATGCACGCCGATATCGACGAAGGCGCCGAAGGCGGCGACGTTGGTGACGGTGCCTTCCAGCAGCATGCCCGGCTTCAGGTCCTTGATGTCATCAACGCCATCGGCAAAGGTCGCCGTCTTGAAGCTCGGGCGCGGGTCGCGGCCCGGCTTTTCGAGTTCGGCGAAGATGTCCTTGACCGTCGGCAGGCCGAAGCGCTCATCGACGAAGGTTTTCGGGTCAAGCTGCTTCAGCGCGGCGCTATCGCCCATGATGGCGCGCAAATCGCGGCCGCAGGCGGCGACGATCTTCTTGGCAACGCCATAGGCTTCCGGATGCACCGAGGAGGCATCCAGCGGCTCCTTGCCATCACGGATGCGCAGGAAGCCGGCGCATTGTTCGAAGGTGCGGGCGCCAAGGCGCGGCACTTTCATCAGCTCCTTGCGGCTGGTAAAGGCGCCGGTCGCATCGCGATGGGCAACGATGGCTTCGGCGGAGGATTTTCCGAGACCCGAGACGCGGGCAAGCAGCGGGGCCGAAGCGGTGTTCAGATCGACGCCGACCGCATTCACCGCATCTTCGACGACGGCTTCGAGCGAGCGGTTGAGGCGGCCTTGATCGACATCATGCTGATACTGACCGACGCCGATCGATTTCGGCTCGATCTTCACCAGTTCGGCAAGCGGATCCTGCAGGCGACGCGCGATGGAGACGGCGCCACGCAGCGACACGTCGAGGCCGGGGAATTCATCCGCTGCGGCCTGCGAGGCGGAATAGACCGACGCGCCGGCTTCCGAGACGATGACCTTGGTCGGCTTCGGACCTGCCGGCAGTTGGGTCAGCATGTCGGCGACAAGACGCTCTGTCTCGCGGCTGCCGGTGCCGTTGCCGATAGCAATCAGCTCGATCTTGTGCTTGCGCGCGAGGCTTGCGAGTTCGGCCTGCGTGCCGCGAATGTCGTTCTTCGGCGGGAACGGATAGACGGTGGTGGTCTCCAGCAGCTTGCCCGTGCCATCAACGATTGCCACCTTGACGCCGGTGCGGATGCCTGGATCCAGACCCATCGTGGCGCGCGAACCGGCGGGGGCCGCGAGCAACAGATCCTTGAGATTGCGGGCGAACACGTGGATCGCCTCTTCCTCGGCCCGTTCGCGCAATTCGCGCATCAGGTCGAGCGATAGCGACATGGAGAGCTTGACCCCGCCAGGTCCAGCCAATCATCTCCATCAGCCACTTGTCGCCCGGCAATGTGCCGCCGACCCTGTAGGCGGCGGCTATGGTGCGCTCGACCGGCTTGACCGGCGATATATCGTCGAGATCGACGACGATATCGACGGAGAGAAATTCCTCGTTCCAGCCGCGCAGCATGGCAAGCGCCCGGTGTCCGGCAGCGGTTGCCCACTTTTCCGAATGATCGAAATAGTCCGAAAACTTGGTGCCGGATTCCTGCTTGCCGTCAACGACCTTGGACCGGAGAAGAGCGACCTGGCGCATATGGGCGCGCAAGCGGCCAAGCAGGTCGGCATTTTCGCTGATGCCTTCGGCGATGATGTCACGGGCGCCATCGAGCGCGGTTTTCACATCCGGCACGTCGGCGGTGATATAGGCGCCGGCGCGGTCTGCAGGTGCAATGGTGCGGTCGGCAAGGATCGCTTCGGCGAGCGGAGCGAGGCCACGTTCGCGGGCAATCTCGGCCTTGGTGCGACGCTTCGGCTTATAGGGCAGATAGATGTCTTCCAGTTCCGCCTTGGTGGTGACGCTGGCGATCTTGGCTTCGAGTTCCGCCGTCAGCTTGTCCTGGCTTCGGATCGAGTCGAGAATGGAAATCCGCCGGGCTTCAAGCTCGCGCAGGTAAACCAGCCGTTCGGCGAGGTTGCGCAGCTGCGTGTCGTCCAGCCCGCCGGTCACTTCCTTGCGGTAGCGGGCGATGAAGGGAACGGTCGCACCTTCGTCCAGAAGCTCGATGGCTGCAATCGCCTGGGCTGGCGTGGCCTTGATTTCCTGGGCGATGAGGACGGCGATGGATTTTGATGGCAGGGACATGGCATTCCGTGGTTTGCGGTGATTTGGCAGGGACCATAGATGCACATGCCATCAAGGCCAAGTGAAGGCGCCCCCTCACTCCGGAGCGTCCACAGATGGATGCCGGTGTCACGCCGGCCGGTTGCCTAGAACTCCACCGATTCCAGCGGCGCCCGGGTCTTTTCGAATTCCCGCAACGTCGCTTCCCGCTCGCCGATATAGTTGCGTGTGAAAGGCACCGCGCTCAGTTCGTGCGACAGCTGGATCTGGAAGATCGACAGATTGTCGTAGAGGAAGGCCGTTTCCGACGAAGCCAGATAGAACTCCCACATGCGGAAGAAACGCTCGTCATAGAGCCGGATCGCCTCGTCCTTGCGGGCCGTGAACCGTTCGCGCCAGGCTCGCAGCGTGTGGGCATAGTGCATCGGCAGGATCTCGATATCGCGGATCACCAGCTGCGACTTCTCGATTGCCGGAACCACCTCAGACAGCGCCGGCATATAGCCGCCGGGAAAAATATACTTCTCGATCCAGGGATTGGTCGCCCAGGGCTTTTCCGCCTGGCCGATCGAATGCAGCACCATCACGCCCTTCGGCGCCAGCAGGCCTGCCATCTTGCTGAAAAAATTGCCATAATTCGCCATGCCGACATGTTCGAACATGCCGACCGAGACGATACGATCGAACCGGCGATCGACCATCGTGCGGTAATCCTGCAGCTCGAACCGGACGCGATCGCCAAGACCGCGCTTTTCAGCCCGGGCGCGACACTTTCAGCTGCTCTTCGCTGAGCGTAATGCCGGTAACATCGACGCCGGAGGATTCAGCCAGGTACATCCCCATGCCGCCCCAGCCCGAGCCGACCTCCAGCACCGTCTGGCCCGGTTCGAGCAGCAGCTTGGCGGCGATATGGCGTTTCTTTGCCGTCTGCGCCTCGTCGAGGCTGATGCCGGGCGGATCGAAATAGGCGCAGGAATATTGCCAGTCCCCGATCGAGGAACAGATCGAATAGTTTTCCATCGAGATCATAGTGATGGGCGACATTGTGCTTGTTGCGATTGACCGGCAGGCGGCTTTTGATCTGCTGCTCGGCCACATGCAGGAATGCCGTCGCCGTATTGCTGATGGTTGCCGCGTTTTCCAGACCGTTGGCCTTCACCATCGATATCAGGTCGAAAATGTTGCCCTCGTCGATGACTATGCGTCCCTCGACATACATTTCCCCGAACCGGAGGCCCGGATCGCGAAGGATCGCCTTTTCGGCTTCCTCGTCCAGCGTCCGCACGGTGACCGGCACGCCGGACCCGTCGCCGAGAATGGCCCGTTCTCCCGACGAGAGGATGAGTGTCAGATTGCCTTTTGAACCAACCGGCGGAAAATTTTCAGAAATGTCGTGTTCATTCCGGACCTCGACCACAGATGCAGAGCATTCTGGTGGATGGTCACGTGCCGCCGGCTTTTACTTTGCCGGACGCTCGGAAACGAGCGGGAACCGCAGCTGGAGCGCCGTGGCGTCGTCCATGGGTTGGCCGGAACTGCGGCGTGGTCATTGACCGCTTGCCACCCGGCTGCCGGACAGATCGTCTGGGCGCCCCTGGTCATGGGGCTCTATCCATCAGAACACCCGTTAAAATAGTGCTGTTTTCGCTTTGCGCAATGGCTGCACGGTGCCTCAGGGATTTATTTACTTAGCAAATACGCGATCAGACAATGGCAACGCCCTGCCCTGCCAGCGCGCGCGATCATGCGGGCGATCCAGATCCTGCAGCGGACCGAGCGGCACGATCCTGGTCGGGTTGATATGGGCGATGGAGTAATAGCCGCGCTTGATATGATCGATCCGTGCCGTGTCGTGGATACCCGGCCATTGATAGATTTCACGCAGGTAGTTCGACAGGTTCGGATAGTCCTCCAAGCGCCGCAGATTGCATTTGAAGGCGCCGTGATAGGCGGCGTCGAAGCGGATCAGTGTCACGAACAGGCGGATATCGGCTTCGGTGAAATAGGTCCCTGCGATGTAGCGGTTGGCGGAAAGGTGCGCCTCCAGCGTATCCAGCATGTCGAACAGGCTGGTCACGGCTTCCTCGTAAGCGCCTTGCGTCTTGGCAAAGCCTGCCCGGTAGACCCCATTGTTGACCCGCTCGTAGATCGGCGCATTCCAGCGATCGATGTCCGGGCGCAGGCTTTGCGGATAGAAATCCCGGGTATCGCCGGTCAGGTGATTGAAGGCTGTGTTGAGGATACGGATGATATCGGCGGACTCGTTGTTGACGATGCGGCCTTCCTTGCGGTCCCACAGCACGGGGACGGAAACCTTGCCGGTATAGTGTGGATCGGATGCCGTATAGAGTTCATGCTGGTAGCGGATTTTGCCGATACGCGGGCCGGCGTCCTGCGGCTCAGTATAGGTCCAGCCGTTTTCGCCGAGCTCCGGCTCGGAGATCGAGACAGAAATGATGTCCTGCAGGCCTTTCAGAGTGCGCATCATCAGCGTGCGCGAGGCCCATGGGCAGATAAAGGCGACGAACAGCTGATAGCGGCCGACCTCGGCGGGCAGAGATGGCTGGCCATCCGGTCCCGGCTCGCCATCGGGGGTGATCCAGTTGCGAAAGCTGGTCGGCTCGCGATGAAAGGCGCCGTTCTTCATTTCGCTGGCGGCGACATCGCCGGTTTCCCATTTCCCATCGACCAGCTGCGGCATCGTCACTATCCTCGTGCAGGCTCGGAACAGCCAAGCCGTCATTTTGCTCCGGAATCTCATGCCCGCACGAAAACGGCAAGGTAGCAGGTCCTCGACAGACTGTTCGACGATTGACGTCATCCAGCACGGGAGAGGTGAATCGATCTTGACGATGCATTTTTATGTCGATAAGTCTCGACACATGGACAGTATACGCACCGTCAATGCCTTTGCAGCTCTCGCCCAGACCACGCGTCTGGACGCCTTCCGGCTGCTCGTTACCCATGAACCAGATGGATTGCCCGCCGGGGAAATCGCCCGGCTGCTCGGCATTCCGCACAACACCATGTCGACGCATCTGGCGACGCTGCAGCGAGCGGACTTGATCACGGCCGAGCGGCAAAGCCGCTCCATCGTCTACCGCGCCAGCCTCGATAGCCTCCGGACCGTGGTCGTATTCCTGCTGAAAGACTGCTGTGCCGGCCACCCCGGATCTTTGCGCGCCGCTTATTGCAGACCTCGTTCCCTGCTGCCCTCCAAAGGAAAAAGCCAATGCCTGACCGCATCTACAACGTGCTCTTTCTCTGCACCGGAAACTCCGCCCGCTCCATTCTCGCCGAAGCCATCCTCAACGCTGAAGGAAAGGGTCTTTTCAAGGCCTATTCGGCGGGCAGCTACCCTAAAGGCACCGTTCATCCCCTCGCACTGAGAGAACTGGCGGCGCTCGGCTATCCGGCGACCGGATTCAGCTCCAAGAGCTGGGACGTCTTTGCCGGTGAAGACGCGCCGCAGATGGATTTCATCTTCACGGTTTGCGACAATGCGGCCGGTGAAGCCTGCCCCGTCTGGATCGGCCATCCAATGACGGCCCATTGGGGCGTCGGAAGATCCGGCGGCCGTCGAAGGCACCGAGTTTGAGAAAGAGCGGGCCTTCTCGCAGGCCGCGCGGTTCCTGAAAAACCGCATCACGGCCTTTCTTGCCCTGCCGCATAGCTCGATCGACAAACTGGCAATGGAAACACACCTGCGCCAGATCGGCGCCATGGACGACGCGTCGATCAACCCAGCAAAGGCCGGGTGATGCCGGCATTCGATCTGCAACGCCGTCTCGTCGCCGAGGCGCTTGGGACCTGCCTGCTGGTCGCGACCGTGGTCGGTTCCGGCATCATGGCCGATACGCTGACGGACGATACCGCGCTGGCGCTGCTCGGTAACACGCTGGCGACCGGGGCCATATTGGTGGCGTTGATCACCATTTTCGGACCGATCTCAGGCGCGCATTTCAATCCGGCCGTGTCGCTGGTTTTCGCGCTGAGGCGCGATCTGTCCCCCCGCGATCTCGGATTTTATGTCGTGGCACAGGTTTCCGGCGGCCTTGTCGGCACGGTGGCAGCACATCTGATGTTCCGATCTGCCTGTGATTGAGGCTTCACTGAAGGCTCGAACGGGTGGTGCGCAATGGTTTTCCGAGTGGGTCGCAACCTTCGGCCTCGTCGCTGTGATCCTTGCCGGCATCCGCTTCGAGCAGAAGGCCATCCCCTGGCTGGTCGGGCTCTATATCACCGCCGCCTACTGGTTCACCGCGTCAACGTCGTTTGCCAACCCCGCCGTGGCGCTGGCGCGGTCACTGACCAACACCTTCTCCGGAATCCGTCCGTTCGATCTGCCGGGTTTCGTCATCGCTGAACTTCTGGGCGCAGTTTCGCGCTTGCCCTGATGAGCTGGCTGCTGCGGCAGCCCTCCGCCAACACCTAGATCTGCCCTGAGGCCAATCATGACCGTCACCATCTATCATAACCCCGACTGCGGCACGTCCCGTAACACGCTGGCGATGATCCGCAACGCCGGAATTGAGCCGACGGTAATCGAATATCTGCAAAGCCCGCCGAGCCGGGATGTGCTGATGGCGATGATCGCCAATGCAGGTCTTAGTGTTCATGAAGCGATCCGCGAAAAGGCACACCCTTCGACGCGCTCGGGCTTGCCGATCCGGCGCTCAGCGACGACCAGCTTCTCGAAGCCATGCTGACGCATCCCATCCTCATCAATAGACCTTTCGTCATCACGCCCACCGGCACACGACTGTGCCGGCCGTCCGAGGCCGTGCTCGATATCCTGCCGGAAACACATAAAGGCGCGTTTGCAAAGGAAGACGGCGAACAGGTGCTCGATGCCGAGGGCAAGCGTCTTGTCTGATTTGCCCGCAGCCAACCTCAACCATCTGCGGCAGCCTAATATGGACGCGTTTCGCGTGCCGATCTCCAGCCACCCACCACGCATTCTGATACTCTACGGCTCGCTTCGGACGGTCTCCTACAGCCGCCTTTTAGCCGAGGAGGCAGGCCGTTTGCTGACCCATTTCGGTGCGGAAGTGAAATTCTTCAATCCGGATGGCTTGCCCTTGCCGGACGCGGCCCCGGCCAGCCATCCGAAGGTGCAGGAATTGCGGGAACTGTCTTTGTGGTCCGAAGGCCAGGTCTGGGTAAGCCCGGAGCGGCACGGCGCCATGAGCGGCATCATGAAGGCGCAGATCGACTGGATCCCGTTGTCGGTCGGGTCTGTACGGCCGACGCAGGGCCGGACACTGGCGATCATGCAGGTCTCGGGCGGTTCCCAGAGCTTCAACGCGCTCAACCAGATGCGCATTCTCGGCCGCTGGATGCGGATGATCACCATTCCCAACCAATCTTCCGTTGCCAAGGCTTATCAGGAATTCGACACGGATGGTCGCATGAAACCGTCCTCCTATTATGATCGCGTGGTCGATGTGACGGAAGAACTGGTAAAATTCACGCTGTTAACGCGCGATGTCTCCAGCACCCTCACCGACCGCTATAGCGAGCGCAAGGAAGAGGCGGCAAAACTGGAGCAACGCGTTAGTTTGAAGAGCATATGACCATGCCCTCCGCGCGCAGCCGCCTGCTTCTGGTTTGCGGCCTCGGGCTGACCCAGATCATCGGCTATGGAACGCTCTACTACAGCTTCAGCATTCTGGCGCCGGACATGGCGGCAGACTTCGGCTGGCCGGTGGAGGTCGTCTTCGGCATCTTCTCGGCTTCCCTTTTGGCGGGCGGCCTCGTCGCGCCACACGTTGGGCGGTGGATGGACCGTTATGGCGCAGGCCGGATCATGGCGATCGGTTCTGCTGCCGCCGCCGTCATCCTGATCATCTGCGCTTCCGCTTTCAATGCGGCGGCGTATATCGCCGGCATTGTCGCAATCGAAGTCGTCTCGGCGCTGGTGCTCTACAACGCCGCCTTCGCAACGCTGGTGCAGATCATCCCCGGCAACGCGCAGCGCAGCATCACGCATCTAACACTGATTGCTGGCTTCGCCTCGACCATCTTCTGGCCGGTCACGGTCGAGCTGCATCAGCATCTCTCCTGGCGCGCGGTCTACGTCATCTTCGCAGCTCTCAATTTGGCCGTCTGCCTGCCGGTGCACCTCTGGATCACGTGGCTTGCGCGACAGGCTGCCAATGCCGAACCGGCAAATCAGCCTGCCGATACCGGCGCAGCAGACGGTATCGTGATCGTGGAACTTCGGCACCGCACCTTCCTGCTGACGGCCACAGGATTTGCCCTGCAAGGATTCGCTCGCAGCATTGTTGTTTCATATGGTGCCCCTGCTCGGGGGCGGTCGGGCTTGGCGCAAGCGCGGCTCTCGTGGGGACACTTTTCGGTCCAGCGCAGGTGCTCAGCCGTTTCACAAACATGCTTCTGGGACGGAATATTTCGCCACTGGTGCTCGCCATTCTTTCGGCGGTTTTCATCATCTGCGGCGCTTCGGTGCTGATCGTTACCGGTGACCGGATTGCGGGAGCGATCCTGTTTGCCCTGCTTGTCGGCCTCGGCTCGGGCCTTGCCAGCATCGTGCAGGGGTCGCTGCCGCTGTTTCTGTTCGGCGCTTCGGGCTATGGTGAAATGTTGGGAAGACTGGCCGCCGTACGGCTGGCGGTCTCGGCGGCGGCGCCCTTTGCGTTCGCTGTACTCATCGAACAGGGCGGCGCCGGGCTCGCGTTAGCGTCCGTTGTTGTTCTGGGAGTCGGCGCCATCGTGGCATTCACGGCGATCGGTCGCTGACCAAGGCAATCCAAGTCCCACTGACACAGAGGCCAGCGGGACTCGTCAGGGTCAAAATTACTTCGGGAATTCCAGGCCCATCTCGTGGAAACGCTCGGGGTCGTCGCCCCAGTTTTCGCGGACTTTGACGAACAGGAACAGGTGAACCGGCTGTTCAAGGATTTCGGAGAGCTCCTTGCGCGAGGCCATGGAGATCGCCTTGATGGCGTCGCCGTTCTTGCCAAGCGCAATCTTCTTCTGGCTGTCGCGCTCGACATAGATCACCTGCTCGATGCGCACCGAGCCGTCCTTGCGCTCTTCCCACTTTTCCGTCTCGACATGCGACGAATAGGGCAGTTCCTGATGCAGGCGCAGGAACAGCTTTTCGCGGGTGATTTCGGCGGCGAGCTGGCGCATCGGCAGATCGGAAATCTGGTCCTCCGGATAGTACCAGGGACCTTCCGGCAGCTTCATGGCGAGATAGTCGAGCACGTCGTCACAGCCGGAGCCGTTGAGCGCCGAGATCATGAAGGTGCGTTCGAAATCGACATATTCTGTTGGCGGCGGTCGCAAGCTTCAGCAAATCTTCGCGCTCGACCTGATCGATCTTGTTGAGAACCAGCATCTTCGGCTGTTCGACGTGCTTCAAGCCCTCAAGAATGGTTTCCGCATCGCCCTTCAGGCCGCGTTCGCTGTCGATCAGCATCATGATCGCATCGGCGTCCTTGGCGCCGCCCCAGGCGGTCGTCACCATGGCGCGGTCGAGACGGCGGCGCGGCTTGAAGATGCCGGGCGTGTCCATGAAGACGATCTGGGCATTTTTGTGGATGGCGATACCGCGCACGATGGCGCGCGTCGTCTGCACCTTATGGCTGACGATCGACACCTTGGCGCCGACCAGCTTGTTGACCAGCGTCGATTTGCCGGCATTGGTGGCGCCGATCAAGGCGACGAAACCGGATCGGGTTGGGCCTTTTTCGGTTTCTACTGCGGTTGGTTCTGTTTCGCTCATGATGTCCGTAATTTCCGATTGGGCGACCGGGCGCCGCTGAGGCGCGCAAAATCGCATTGTCTGTCAAAGGATTGCCTGATCTTTCGGGAGGAACCGTACCTCCGGACAGATCAGGCCGTCGTCGCTTTCTTCCAGACGCCTTCGCGCTCCAGAATCTTCGTGGCGGCCACCTGTTCGGCGGCGCGCTTGGACCGGTCGATGCCCGTTTCCGGCCCTATGCCCGGTATTTCAACCGTTACCGTGAAGCGCGGATCGTGATCCGGGCCGGAGCGGTCGTCGATACGGTAGCTTGGCGTCACGCCGAACTTGGCATGAGCCCATTCCTGCAACTCGGTCTTGGCATCGCGCCGCGCGCCATCGACCCGGCTTGCTCGCGAGGACCAGTGGCGCTGGATAAAGCCGCGCGCTGCCTCCAGCCCGCCATCGAGATAGATCGCCGCGATCAGCGACTCTACCACATCAGCGCGGACATTGAGCATCGATTTTCCGGTGAGCTTTTTGACGTCCGCACCGGTGCGGATGAAGAGATGCAGCGACAGCATGTCGGCGACGAGCGCGCAGCTGTCGGCGCTGACGAGCTGGTTCAGCCGAACCGAAAGCTCGCCCTCGTCGGCATCCTTGAAGGTGTCGAACAGAAGTTCGGCGACGCAGAGCCCGAGCACACGATCGCCCAGAAACTCCAGCCGCTCATAGTTGGAACCCTTGGCGTTGCGGGCGCTGGCATGGGTCAGCGCCCGGTCGAGCCGTTCCTTCTGGACAAAGCTGTAGCCGATAGCGACTTCCAGCCGCTGCCGGTCCTCCGTGTTCAGCGAACGGCCCTTGCTCATTCGACGCCCTTGAAAAGACGGTCATAACGCAGGTTCGTCGGCCATTTCCAGATTTCACGGAACGAGGTGTCGTTCCCGAGCGAGAAGAAGATCATCGAGGCACGGCCGATAAGGTTCTGCGCCGGCACGAAGCCGACGTCGAAACGGCTGTCGGCCGAGTTGTCGCGGTTGTCGCCCATCATGAAGTAATGGCCTTCGGGAACGATGAACTCGCGGGTGTTGTCGCCGCGTGAATCCGGAAACTGGTCAAGCGTGTCAAAGTTGACGCCGTTGTCCAAGGTCTCACGGAAAACCGGCACATCAGCGCCGGTATCATACTGGTCGTCGGCGCGGAAAGCACCATCCGGCACGCGTTCGACAGCCTTGTCATTAACATAGAGAACGCTGTCGCGAACCTGGACCTTGTCGCCCGGCAGGCCGATCAAGCGCTTAATGTAATCGATGTCCGGGTTCGGCGGGAAGCGGAACACCACGACATCACCACGCTTGGGTTCACTGGCGAAGATGCGGCCTTCAAACAGATCGGGCGAGAACGGCAGGGAGTATTTCTGAATAGCCATAGGCGAACTTGTTGACGAAGATATAGTCGCCGACCAGCAGCGTCGGCATCATCGAGCCGGACGGGATGGTGAAGGGCTGGAAAAACACCGTGCGGATCACCACGGCCAGCAGAAGCGCTTGAATGATGACCTTGACGTTCTCCCAAAGGCCGCCACCCTGCTTCTTTTCGATATTTTCTGCCACGCACTTGTTCCTTGATCTGTTCCCGCACGCACTGCAAAGCCGGGCGGGTATATTGCTTGGGTTCCGTATCCTGCCGGGTCATCCAATTGGAGGCTGCCTGACGCTTATCGTGCACGGCGCCGTCCTTTCAAATGAACTTGAGCCCGATTATACGGTCCATTTCATCCGGACATGCTCTAAACGCTTCCTCAATCTTGAGCAACGGGCAGAGCTTCGATTATGACGAAGGCCTGCGCCAGGGGGAAATCGTCGGTGATGGTCAGATGAATGACGCCACGATGGCCGGCCGGCAGCATTTCGGCAAGCCGTTCGGCGGCCCCTCCGGTCAGCTGCATGGTCGGCTTGCCGCCCGGCAGATTGACGACGCCCATGTCTTTCCAGAAGACCCCCTGCGCCAATCCGGTGCCAAGCGCCTTGGAACAGGCTTCCTTGGCTGCAAACCGTTTGGCATAGGATTCGGCGCGGTTCTTGCGCCCTTCCGACTTGCGGATCTCGATGTCGGTGAAACAGCGCTGGCTGAAACGCTCGCCAAAACGGTCAAGCGAGTTCATGATACGCCGGATGTCGATCAGGTCACTGCCGATGCCGATAATCATCGAAATGAAAATACCTTAGTGAGAGTGCAACAAGAGCAAACGGTCCGCCCTCTGCCAAGTTAAAAATTCGTCAGAAATCAAAGATCATCCGTCCATGCAACCGCCCGCGCCCGCAGCTTGCTTTGACGGCGGGACTGGAACAGCCGGGCGGCATAGAAGGCCGCCACATAGAAGACGACAGCGCTGGCGGCGGCAAGCGGCACCGAGCCGACCAGCATCGGCTTCAGAACAGGCCCCCAAAGATGAGAGAATTCGAGAAGCCCCAAAAGGTGAAGAATATCCTGACCGGCCATTGCGCCGTTCCCCTCACTCCCAAGCATGATCAGGCCAAGCTCGTAAGTCGCAGCAAGAATGAACGGGATGGTCAGGGGATTGGCAAGCGCCGTCGATATGCCGGCCGCGATCAGATTGCCTGACAACAGATAGGCGAGAGCCAGCGCTATGAGAATGCGAAAACCGACAAACGGGGTTGCCGAAGAAGCGGCACCAGCAGCAACGCCGACCGCTATCGAATGTGGCGAGGACGACAGCCTGAGCACGCGCATGGACAGATAACGAAGTCCGCGCGAAAAACCCTTTCGCGGCCACAGGAACTCACGGAGCTTTCCCTGACCAAGTCGCCGGCTTCTTGCGTCTGAACAACATAGTGCCCTGATAGACGATGGGGATATGGCTGTTCAATGGCGCCAGCGCGAAAATCAGCATTTCCAACCTGGGAAGCGCGCAGGCCTTGTAGCAGGTACGGATCGGCAGCCATTCGACAAGCTGCGCATCGTGCGCAGCGCACACACCCGATATGCGTTATGCACACAGGTCCCGGCAGCCCGTCGAGACAGGCAGCCGGACAGCAAGGTGGCTTAGAACGAGTTACGGAACAGGCCGCGGTCGATCTGACGCTGGCGGTATTCCAGGTCGATCCGGTCGAGCGAACCATTGAGATAGTTCAGTTCACGGTCTTCGACAGACGGTACGCGCAGGGCGTTGGTGATTTTCTTCAGTTGCTTAAACATGGTAAACCTTCTTTCGTTTACCTCCCGACGCTGAAGATAGTGGACGTGGCCTCTGTTCACCAGAGCTACAAAGAGGCGGCAGCCATGCGCACGATGCATGGCCTGCACCTTTCCGCCCCATATAATGCACAATCAGAGTGCAATTGCCGCCGGGCTATGCGGAACGGCAGCCAATCATGGCCGAATATAGGCATAGCCTTCCGTCTGCAGCCGCGCGATGCGAACAACACCGCCCTCGTCGGCACGAACGAAGCCCGGAACCAGGTCGGCGACTTCGACCTTCTGCGCCGCCATGGTGTTGCCGCAGGCAGCCATTTGGACGCCCTCGCCGCTGATCCGCGCCACTTGCGCGCTCAGCTTGGAATTGGCCTTTTGGCTGTGAAACAGCACCAAGGCCGGGCCATGCACGACAAGCACGATATCGACGGCCTGCGGCCCGCCCATGCCATCTATATGGTTGCGGATATTGCCCAGCACAAACATCACCTTTTCGGTATCGGCCAGATGATAGACCACCTTCTGCCTGTCCGCTCGGCTTGACGTGGCGGCGGACACGTTCCGTCCGGCAAAAAGCGCTGCCAGCGAGGCCGTGACAGCCCGCTTAAACACTGAGCGGCGATTGATCGTCATGGTCCCACCTCTAATGCGCAGCTACCAGGGCAGCCTTGGTTTCCTCATCCGTCGCCAGCGGCAGGCAGGCGGAAAGGTTCGTCCGGTCGAGACGGAAGATCTTGTCGTCGGATCCGAACTTGGCGCCGTCGGGCAACTCGTTCGGCTCCTCTTCATTGCCGTCGTCGCTCACCTGCGCACCGTTGGGAATATCGAGCAGGATGGAATTGCGATCCTTGATCCGCACGCCGATGGTGCCGCCGTCGCAATCGATGCCGCAATGCAGGGCCTGTTGACCCTCGGCGCCGGCCGAACACCCGCCATAGGCGCTGTAGGGTCGTTTCAGCTGGCGGAAATTGACGGACATGCCCAGAATATACTGACGCCCTGCCCCCTCCTCGTCCTCATGACTATCAACGAAGACCATCATATCGCGGACATTCTGATCGGGGTGGCTGGCGAGGTGTGTCTTGGTATATTTCCGGGCGTAGCAGGCATAGGCCTTTTCCTTGCCGACATCCCGTCCGAACAGCTGGAGATCGGCGTCGGCCGCTGCGGCAAAGCCCGTGGGCAATGCCAGGATACATCCGAAAGCCAGTGCCTGCAGCATTGTCCGCATCGCATCCTCCATCAGAGAGCGGCAGTCTCCCACGAAGCTCAGGATCGAACAACCGGTGTTTGAGGAGGCGCGAGAAGGCGCCGGCTTATGCGCAGAGTAGAACGTGGTGCCGCAACGACGGCATCACTCGAAGACGCGCTTCACCGTCGAGACGCTCGGCAAATCCCTGATCTGGGTGATCAGGTGATTAAGCTGGCGTGCATCCCAAACCTCCGGATCCAGCTGGAATTCGCTGAAATCGGCGGCCACCTGCCCCATAGACAAGGTGCGGATATTGATATCGCTGGTGGCGATAGACTGGGCGATCTCGGCCAGCGTTCCCGGTTCGTTAAGCGCGTTGATCTGAATGCGCGCCATGAAGCGGGTATTGTTGGCCCTGTCCAGATCCCAGCGCACATCGATCCAGCGCTCGGATTCCTCGTCGAACTTCTGCAGGCTCGGCGACTGGATCGGATAGATGGTGATCCCCTTGTCCTTTTCCATGATGCCGACGATCCGGTCGCCCGGCACGGCGCCGGACGCGCTGAAATGGACCTCGGCATTGCCGGACAGGCCGCGGATCGGCAGCGCCTCAGGCCCCTCACCTTCCAGAACGTCGAACATGTCCTTTGGGCGGCCCGGCAGCTTGAAGACCATGCCGGCGGCGCTGCGCATGTTGAACCAGCCCTCGTCGGTGTTCGGCTTGACCGTGACGCGCCTGTCCTGATGATCGGGAAAGACGGCGCGCAGCACATCGAGCGACGACAGTTCGCCGCGGCCGACGGCAGCGATCGCGTCTTCAATTTCCTTATGGCCGAGCCGGTGCAGAACCGGCTTCATCGCCTCGCGGGTAAACGACTTTCCGGCCCGCTCGAACGTGCGCTCAAGGATGCGGTAGCCAAGACCGGAATATTGCTTTCTGACGGCAGCCCGGGTGGCCCGGCGGATGGCAGCGCGGGCCTTGCCGGTAACGACGATCTCTTCCCAGGCGGGCGGCGGCACCTGGATGCCGGAGCGGACGATCTCGACCTCATCGCCGTTGTTCAGCCGTGTGACCAGTGGCATGATGCGGCCGTTGATCTTGGCACCGACGCAGGTGTCGCCGATATTGGTATGCACGGCATAGGCAAAGTCGATCGGTGTCGCACCGCGCGGCAGCGCAATGAGCTGGCCCTTCGGCGTGAAGCAGAAGACCTGGTCCTGGAACAGTTCGAGCTTGGTATGCTCAAGGAACTCTTCCGGATTGTCACCTTCGGCAAGCGACTCGATCGTCCGGCGCAGCCAGGAATACGCATTCGACTTCGGCGACAGCTTGACCTCGCCAACCGGCTCGGCGCTATCCTTGTAGAGCGTGTGGGCGGCAATACCGTATTCGGCAATCTCGTGCATCAGGCGGGTGCGGATCTGCAGCTCGATACGCTGGCGCGACGGACCGACGATCGTCGTGTGGATCGACTGGTAGTCGTTCTGCTTCGGTGTCGAGATGTAATCCTTGAACCGGCCGGGGACCACGCGCCAGCGGGTATGGACGATCCCAAGCGCGCGGTAGCAATCCGGAATATCGGCAACGATTATGCGAAAACCCCAGACATCAGAGAGCTGCTCGAACGACAGGGACTTCGACTGCATCTTCTTGAAGACCGAATAGGGTTTCTTCTGCCGTCCCTTGACCAGCGTGCCCGTCAGGCCCCTTGCCTGAAGCAGTTCGCCCAGCTCGTCTTCAATCTTCTTGATCAGGCCTTCATTACGGGTCGAAAGCTCCTCAAGACGCCGGGTGACCGTTTCGAAGGCTTCCGGATTGATATGGCGGAAGGAGAGGTTTTCCAGCTCCTCGCGCATGTCCTGCATACCCATGCGGCCGGCAAGCGGCGCATAGATATCCATCGTCTCCTCGGAAATCCGGGCACGCTTTTCCGCCGACATATGATCGAGCGTGCGCATATTGTGCAGCCGGTCGGCAAGCTTGACGAGGAGAACACGCACATCGTCGGAAATGGCCAGCAGCAGCTTGCGCAGATTTTCGGCCTGCTTGGCCTTCTTCGTCACAAGATCGAGCTTCTTGATCTTGGTCAGGCCTTCGACCAGGGCGCCGATGTCCTCGCCAAAAGGTCGTCGATCTCGGCGCGGGTCGCCGTGGTGTCCTCGATCGTGTCGTGCAAAAGGGCGACCGCAATGGTTGATTCATCGAGATGCATCTCGGTGAGGATCGCAGCAACTTCCAGAGGATGGGAGATATAGGGATCGCCGCTCGCTCGCTTCTGCTGGCCATGTTTCTGCATGGCGTAAACATAGGCCTTGTTGAGAAGCGCTTCGTTTACATCGGGTTTGTATTTTTGAACGCGCTCAACGAGCTCGTATTGGCGCATCATCCGCGAGGGGCTCCAGGAGGGATCGGAAAACAAAAAGTGCGCCAATCATAGGAGTGGCGCACTGCTTTGCAAATACCGGTTTCACGCGATTTCTGAACGAAAACGCGGCATTGCGTCAGAGCGTCGCGCCCGGCGTGATACCGGACACGGCATTAACTCAATAGTCGTCGCTTTTTTCCGGCGGAACCAGGCCTTCGATACCAGCCAGCAGTTCTTCTTCCGACATGCGGTCGAACGTCACCACTTCCGGCTGATCGTCGTCTTCGCCCGACTGATCGGCAAAGACGGAGGCAGCATCACCGCTGATCATCGATGCCGGATCGGGCTCGGGCTCATCGACTTCGACATGCTTCTGCAGCGAGTGGATCAGGTCTTCCTTGAGGTCGCCCGGCGACAGCGTTTCGTCGGCGATTTCGCGCAGGGCCACGACCGGGTTCTTGTCGTTATCGCGATCGATTGTGATCGCAGCGCCCTGCGAGATCAGACGGGCACGGTGGCTTGCAAGAAGCACAAGCTCGAAACGGTTATCGACTTTGTCGATGCAATCTTCAACGGTGACGCGGGCCATTGCCTGTCCTTTGGATCTCAAGAGCGCAGCTTCGATCGGGATGCCGTGAGACGCTCCCGTTGCTGCGCTGATTAACAACACCGGAACCCGTCCAGCCGTCGGCTTGACGGTATGCGCAACTCCGATTTCAGGAATTAACCTGCCCGATACAATCAAAACCACATAAATTCAAGTTTTTCCTGCATTGCGGAAAAAGATATCCGGGTAATCGCAACGCCGCGGCAGCACAAAACAAAAATCAACGTCCGTCATCGCTACAAATCGATTGGCTTTGACATCCGCATAAATGATGATTGAATACTGTCAAATCCTGAGGCTTTGGGGGGAGAAACCGTGCGCACCGAGAGGCAGCGCCTCAGGCTTACGAAAAAAAACTAAACAAAGCGAGATATTTCTCATTCTTAGCAAAAAACTGCGAGAAATAGCTATTCCAAGCGGAATTTTCTTAGACTAAAGCGGATGCTGGCTTAGAAAGCTGGAATATGATGAAATCTTAATGTATTCAAATTGTTCTGCCGTCGGGGACGTTTTTACTGCCAAGGTTGAAAATAAAAAACATTGAGACAACAAAAAGGAAATACGATGTTCGACCCACGCGAAAAAAATCGCGCTCTTCATCGATGGGGCCAACCTCTACGCCGCGTCGAAAAGCCTTGGTTTCGACATTGATTATCGCAAGCTTCTCAAGGCCTTCCAGAAGCGCGGCTACCTGCTCCGGGCCTATTATTACACGGCGCTGATTGAGGACCAGGAATATTCATCGATCCGCCCTCTGATCGATTGGCTAGACTATAACGGTTACAAGGTTGTGACAAAGCCGGCCAAGGAATTTACCGATCCGCTCGGGCGCCGGAAGATCAAGGGCAATATGGACATAGAACTGGCCATCGATGCGATGGAACAGTCCCGAAACGGTGGATCACCTGGTGATCTTTTCCGGCGATGGCGATTTTACCACGCTGGTGGAGGCGCTGCAGCGCAAGGGACGTAAGGTCTCTGTCGTCTCGACCATGTCGACCCAGCCACCGATGATTGCCGACGACCTGCGCCGGCAGGCCGACCACTTCATCGAGCTGGTCAGCTTGAAGGCCGAGGTCGGCCGCGACCCCTCGGAACGCCCGGTCCGGGTGACCGAGCCGGTCAACGACGAATTTCACGACTGAAACGAAAAGGACCGGCTGATTCAGCCGGTCCTTTTTCAATCCGATTATCGTTCAGCGATTTAACGGTCCTTCAGCAACCGGCTCTTCTGCCGGTTCCAGTCGCGTTCCTTTTCGCTTTCACGCTTGTCGTGCAGCTTCTTGCCCTTGCCCAGCGCCAGTTCAAGTTTTGCCCTGCCCTGATCGTTGAAATAGATTTTGAGCGGGATGAGCGTCATGCCGTCGCGGTTGATCGCGCTTTGCAGCCGGTGAGCCTCACGTTTCGACAGCAGGAGCTTGCGGCGGCGGCGCGGCTCGTGGTTGAAGCGGTTGGCTTGCAGATATTCCGGCAGGTAGGAATTGATCAGCCACATCTCGCCGCCCTCGTCGGTGGCATAGGATTCGGCGATATTGGCCTTGCCTTCACGCAGCGACTTGACCTCGGTGCCGGTCAGAACCAGACCGGCCTCGTAGGTATCCATGATCTCGTAATTGTAGCGGGCCTTCCGGTTCTCCGCGACAATCTTCTTGACCACACGCTGGCTGCCTTTGGGTGCCATCAGTTCATCAGCCCCGCATGACGCAGCGCAGCGTCAATGGCGGCCTCGGTTGCTGGTTCCAATGTCGACAGCAGCGGCGAACGTTACGGCGCGGTTCATCTGGCGCAGGCGGTTGAGCGCGTATTTGGCACCACAGAGGCCCGGCTCCATGAAGATCGCCTTGTGCAGCGGCATCAGCTTGTCCTGATAATCGAGCGCCTTGGCATAATCGCCGGCAAGCGTCGCTTCCTGGAATTCGGCGCAGAGGCGCGGCGCCACATTGGCCGTGACCGAGATGCAGCCAACGCCACCATGGGCGTTGAAGCCGAGCGCCGTCGCGTCCTCGCCAGAAAGCTGGACGAAGCCCGCGCCGCAGGCCATGCGCTGCTCGGAAACGCGCTCGATCTTGCCGGTCGCATCCTTGACGCCGATGATCGACGGATAGGCCTTGTGCAGGGCGGCCATCGTCTCGACGCTCATATCCACGACCGAGCGACCGGGAATGTTATAGATGACGATCGGCAGTTTCACACTCTGCGCAATTGCTGCGTAGTGCGCAAACAGGCCCTTCTGGGTCGGCTTGTTGTAATAGGGCGTGACAACCAGAACCGCATCGGCACCCGCCTTTTCAGCGTGCTGGGCCAGTTCGATTGCTTCGGTCGTGTTGTTGGAGCCAGCCCCTGCGATCACCGGTACACGCTTTGCCGCGGTCTCGATACACAGTTCGACGACGCGTTTGTGCTCGGCATGCGACAGGGTGGGCGATTCACCGGTGGTGCCGACCGGCACCAGACCGTGGCTGCCTTCGCTGATCTGCCATTCGACATGCGCGGCAAAACTATCCGTATCCACGGCGCCGGAAGCGGTGAACGGGGTGACGAGTGCAGGAATGGATCCCTTGAACATGCACGACTCCTGACGGCCCGGGAGCTTGAAACCAACCCACGCTTTAGCCGCATTTCATGGTTAGAAAACTGGCGCACCATAATCATGTGAGGTGCCTGCGGCAAGCACTCTATCGCGCCATTCGTTGCCGGTTCCCGTCTATTGCGCCGGTATCAACGGCAGTTCTATGCATTTCAGGGCAAAGCCGGCCGCCGGCAACGACGCGCCGATATTTATGGGATTGAATGGAAACGGGTAACCTTTCGGTAACAATTGCATCGCCAAATGAGAGACAGTCGCTGGGGAAGCGTGGGGTTCTGGATGCGAGGGCATATGTTTCGCCACATGATTGCGATGCTGGGCGCATCGGCGATCCTTTCTCGACATTTGCCGTTTCCGCACAAGAGCCAAAAGTTCCGCTGCCGAAGTCAAAGCCGCAGATATTGGTGAAATCCGGACGAGTTCCCTCCCCTGAAGTCACCGGTTCTATCATCTCCGCCACGGCGAGCATGCCGGTCACTGCAAGCGTGCCGGTCATGTCCGCCCTGAAGTCCGGACTGGATGCGTTGTCCAACAAGGACGCCGCCAAGGCAATCCTGGCACGCAACACCATGGCCGAAGGGACACTCGACCGCCATATTCTCACCTGGGCCATCGCCGTTTCCGGGCAGAAGGGCGTGCCGTCCTATGACATTGCCGCCGCACAGCAGGAATTGAAGGGCTGGCCGGGGCTTGGCGCGTTGCGCGCCAACTCAGAGCGCGCTATATCATGAGAACCCGGCCGCCGCCGACGTGCTCTCTGCCTTCGGAACGACACGGCCGGAAACGCCTGATGGTACCATCATTCTTGCTCGCGCTTTTCAGGCCAATGGCGACAAGAGTTCGGCTACCAACCTGCTGCGTGGCCTCTGGTTGAAGGACCGCTCGACACGTCGACAGAGGCCAGGATCTTGGAGGAGTTTCCAGGCCTTCTGACGACGAACGATCACAAGCGGCGGATGGAAATGCTGCTCTATCGTGGCCGCCTCGATCAGGCTGCCCGCTTCAGCGATCTCGGCAAGGCACAGTCGCTTTATCGCGCCTGGATGGCCGTTGCCAAGAAAGCCAGCAATGCGGCAGCCCTCATCGCCGCCGTCGATCCCTCCTGGTCGAAGGAGCCGGCCTATCTGTTCATCCGCATCGAATATCTGCGCAAGCAGGAAAAATACGAGGAAGCAGCCAAGCTGCTGATAAACCTCTCGAAAGACAAGGATGCACTGGTCAACCCCGGAGAGTGGTGGGTCGAGCAGCGGATCATCAGCCGGGGACTGCTGGACAAGGGAAATTTCAAGACGGCCTATGCGATCGCCGCCAACAATGTGGCCAGCGATCCAGCCGATATCGTCGATGCGGAATTCCATGCCGGCTGGTATGCCTTGCGCGGGCTTGAAGATCCGAGCGATCGCCGCTCAACACTTTCAGCGGATTCTGAAAGCTTCCAACAGGCCGATCTCGGTGTCTCGGGCCTGGTACTGGATGGGTCGCGCCGCCGAGGCTGGCGCTCCTGGAAAGGCCAGTGAATATTTTACCAAGGCTGCAACCTTTCCCGGGACATTCTATGGACAGCTTGCGGCCGCCCGGCTTGGCCGCACCGGAGTGAATGTCGCCTATCCCTCGCCGACGGCCGACGACCGCGCGCGGTTTGAAGGTCGCGAGGCGGTTCGTGCCATTGCCCGACTGGAAGAGGCTGGACATGGATGGCGCGCCGAAAGCCTGTACCGTTCGCTGGCCGAGGCGCTGACAAGTCCCGGGGAACTTGCCATGCTTTCCGCGCGCCGAAAAGACCAGAGGACACCAGTTGTCGCTGCAGATCGGCAAGATTGCCTTCGGCCGTGGCATTGATGTCGCCGCCCTCGCCTTCCCGATCGGCGTCATTCCGGCGAACGCCAATATCAGCGGCGCCGGCAAGGCATTGGCCTATGCGATTGCCCGCCAGGAAAGCGCCTTCAACCCGGCCGCAATCTCGCCGGCCAATGCGCGCGGCCTGTTGCAGATCCTTCCAGGCACAGCCAAGGGCGTGGCCGGGCGGCATGGCCTTGCCTATTCCCAGGAACGGCTGACGACGGATACCGCCTACAATGCCACGCTCGGCGCACATTACCTTGGCGAACAGATCGATGATTTCGGCGGGTCCTACATCCTCACCTTCATCGCCTACAATGCCGGCCCTCGCCGCGTGCCGGACTGGATCAACCGCTACGGAGATTCGCGCGGCAAGTCGATCGACGATGTCGTCGACTGGATCGAGCGCATTCCCTTTGCCGAAACCCGCAACTATGTGCAGCGGGTGATGGAGAACTACCAGGTCTACAAGTCCCGGCTCGGGCAGACGGCCGACATCGTCCAGGATCTTCGTGTGGGCCGTTGACGCCTGCGCTTTCGCAGGCCTGCAGCAGCAAAGTCTCGATTGCCAGACGGCATAAAGCCCACCCCCTCTTTCGGCATCGTCATGATTCGCTATGGTTCTCCAGCATCCAGCCAAGGGAGACACCGTGACGAACCTCATCAACACCAGCTTTCAGGAACGCCGGTTCCTAGCCAAGGACGGATTGCAGCTTTATGCCCGTGACTATGGCCGCGATGACCCGAGAACGGAGGCATCGCTCCCGATCGTCTGCCTGCCCGGCCTCAGCCGCAACAGCCGTGACTTTCATCTTCTGGCAACAAGGCTCGCCGCCCATCCCGAGAAACCGCGCCGCGTCGTCGCGCTCGACTATCGGGGGCGTGGGCTTTCCGACTGGGACGCCGACAAAAGCCGGTATCAGCTGGCGATCGAGGCTGAAGACGTTCTGACGGCCTGTGCCGCTCTCGATATTGCGCGGGCAATCTTCATCGGCACGTCACGCGGTGGCCTGATCCTGCATCTCCTCGCCGCCATGCACCCGGCGCTGCTTGGCGCCGTGGTGCTCAACGACATCGGGCCGGTGATTGAAATCGATGGCCTGCTGCAGATCCGGCACTACCTGGGGACGCAACAGGCGATGCTTTCCTGGGAAGAGGCGACCGAAAACCTGAAAACGGTGCATGGCACGGCTTTCCCTGATACTCGATGACGTCGACTGGAGAGATATGGCGCAGGCGATCTTCCGGGAAAAGGACGGCATGATCATCGCCGATTTCGATCCGGCCCTGATCGAGCCGCTGAGAAGCCTCGAAGCAAACACACCGGTACCGGATCTCTGGGCACTCTACGCCGGTTTTCAGCCAATGCCTTTGATGGCAATCCGGGGTGAAAACTCCACCATTCTCTCGCAGGCGACCTTTGCGGAAATGGCACAACGGCATCCGGGCATGAAATCCGTGACCGCCATGGGCCAAGGACATGCGCCACTGCTGCATCGCGCTGATCTGCTTGCCGAGATCATGGCATTCATCGACAGGATTTCATAGGAGTGCCGTTTGCACGGCCGGACGGCGCTGAAAAAGCTTCAAAACGGAAAAAGCCCGGTCTTTCGACCGGGCTTTCCATCACTGACATGAAGCCAGAGATTAGAAGTCGCGCTGCAGGCGGAGGAAACCAGTGGTTTCGTCGCCGCCAACCGAGCTGACAATTACGCCATTGCGGCGGAAGTCGCCATCGTCGACGTCCTGGTACTGAACAGTAGCAAGAGCCTTGAGGCCGTCCGTGATCTGGTAGCCAGCCGTCAGGCCAACACGCCAAGCGTCAACACCGTTGTAGAAGCCGTAGTCGCCGAAGTACTGAGCTGCCGGAGTGATGGTCAGCTTGTCGGTTGCCTTGAATTCGTACGATGCTGCAACGGTCCATTCGGATCGTTGTAGTAAGCGTTCGGGTCAGATGCCCAGACGCCGGCCAGGGCGAAAGTGCCAGCGCCGAGTTCTGCAGACAGGATAGCGCGGATCGCACCATCTTCACGCTCGGTATCGTAGCCACCGATCAAAGTAGCTGTTACGCCACCGACCGAGCCGGACAACATGGCAGCAACGCCAACGCCGTTATCCTTCTTTGCGAAGTCGTTCGGCCGATCCATCGGGCCTGGGCCACCAGGAATCAGCTGACCGTCGCCATCGAGGAAGTCGCGACCGCTGCCGCCGGTGATGCCTTCGAGTTCGTCAACCGAAACGCCAGCCTTGAATGCGCCGCCGTCATAGGTGTACGAGATCGAGTTGAACAGGGAGTTGGTCTGAAGAACATCGGTTTCGCCAGCGATGCCATCATCCCACCAGCTGTAGTAGTAACCGAACTTAAAGCCAGCAATCGCGAACGATGCCGTATCAAGGAAGGTCGAACCGCTGTTGCCAGCCTGGTCAGCGTTGGTCTGCAGAACGATAACGCTTTCGAGCGTGCCAAGTTCTGTGTCGTTCTTGGCGTCGAACTGCAGCTGACCGCGGGTGAATGTATCCCAGTCAGAAGTGCCCGAACGGTCACGACCGAAGTTGGTCTGGAAACGGACGTAGCCGCCGATCTTCAGGCAGGTTTCCGTGCCCGGGATGTAGAAGTAGCCAGTGCCGAAAGCGTCGCAAACGCGAACGTATTCCATTGGTTCCGGCTCAGCAGCAACGATTGCGTCAGCTGCCTGGGCGCCGGATACTGCTGCGAGAGCTGCAGCGGAGCCGAGAAGAAGGCTCTTAATGTTCATTTCTGACCTCCAGTCAAAAGTTTCAAACAGGTCTGGGTATTATACTGAAGGACAGTATTCCCTGCCCCATCCCCAACATTTAAGAAGTCGGACGATCAACCGCCCTTGCTTCCGGAGTTGAAAATACAAGACGGGACCGTGGGCGCAATCACCAACTTGCCAGTTCGCTCTGTTTGGCGCCCCCTTCCCCCTGCGCTGTTGCTGAAACGACACAAAATCGCCCCAAGCGGCCGGAAGTTATTAACAAGGCATTAAGAAAACCCTTTATTCATCAGGGTTTAGCGGATCATCTCAACGCACCGTCCGTGTCATAACGGGGCAAAAATGGGGCGAAACGGCGCTGCGCAAGCGGATTCGCTGTGCCGTGCAGGCCGAGTGCCCAGGTGTGCGAGGACGACAGGGCGCAGTCCGAAACCGGAATCAACAGACCAGATGAAGGAATGAACAGGGAGATTCTGCAGAATCATCGTCCCAATATGTCTCCCGATCGATTCGGGCGCACGCACTGACGAAACGTCAAACCGCGCACCCAACCGTCGCGCTTCCGGCTTTTGGCCGCGTGCCGAACGCCAGCGACATTGCGGCATTTCCGATGTACCCACTGAAATCGAGCGGATGGAACCGGAATGCCGCGCCGGACACAGAACAGCCTGAGCTGTGGTAAACCGTTGCATTGCAATGTCAGACCGCGCGATCGATTGTCCGCGGATGCATGTCAGCGCCGTAGTAGCCCGATGAACGGCGATACAATCCGAACGAACATCTATAAGAGCGCACCGTTGACGCCTTTTCGCCGAGCCTCTGCAAATGCGAAAATGTTTCAGATTTAACTGGGCTGCCATCGTTTGACCGTTTCGGCGGCGGGTCGCGCCACCTTCCGCTCTGAGCGAAATGGACGGTTGAAGGTCAGCACACCATCCAATGGGTGGGAAAACCTCGCCAATAGGTGAGAAAGTCTCGCGCGTCTTGGGATGTTGCAAACGCAGCGGCGACATTTTGGTCAAAACCGCAATTGGAAGTCCCCACAGGCTGATATCGCCGAGTGAGCCGCCCGAACTTCTGAACGAAGACGAAGGTAGACGTCAATGATGGATAGTTGCCCGCTCCCCCAATCCAAACAGCCGGCACCAACCATTACTGCGACAGGTTAGCCCTGCTCCACGGCCATCGCACGCGCCCATAGACATATTCCGCATAGTCGTGTGCGATTGCCCCAAGGCTCTCCTTGAATTCCTCGAGCGAAGCGACGCCACCCGACTCGCCCATATGATAGTGGGTGCATCCCAACATGCACGCATGCTTGATCATTTCGCTCTGAAGGAGGTCGTTGCATGGCAGTGCGATGCGAGTATCGCTTGCACTGCGCCAGTAGACGGCCCCGCGCCCCGCTCCGAGAAAAACGGCTGCGGCAGCGTCCTGCCCCTGATAGGAGGCGACGTAGATGCGCAGGTCGTCCCCGAGCTTTTGCGCCGTTTCGCGGAACTTCCACAGGGGTTCACGGCGGGCTGCTAGCCAATTTGCAAGAACCGCCGGCAACCGCCGCTTGACCGCCCTGTTCTCGGTCCAGCGCATGTAAAGGTCGTAGTAGCGGCGGACGAACTCCTCCGAATTGCCATGCTCCACCAAGACGCCCTCGTGGATCGCTTTTCTGATCTTGCCTTTCTTGGGTCGGCTCAGACTATCAGCCCACCACGCCTCGTATCCCTCTCGCAGATCGATTATGTGCGTTCGCCGCTTCACTTTTTCCCACGTTGGTGGAATGGCAGTCTCCCAGACCAGGGCCGGCAAAGCGTTCGGCCTGATCGCAACCCGCAAATGCGGAAGCCGCATGAGATCCTCGATGATGGAACGGACGAGGGACGTTGTAAGCGGCATGTCCGAAATCAAACCTGCCGCGCCCAAACCATGGGGCATCGAAGCGACGGATACCTTGCACCCAAGTCTGTTTGCCTCTGCGAGCGGCAAGAGAGCCTTCCCGTCCGGCGTCTCATATAGCCGACTGGCATCAACATAATGGCCATCCGCCGCTGCGGCCAACATCCAGTCCGCAGACTGGAACGCCGTTGCCGATGGATCACGATTGAAAATTTCGCACCATTTGTCGCGTGATGCCGGGAAAACGGCCACGCGCTGCCCGTCTACCCGCCACGTCATATCCCCTCCCAAAGCATACGACTGAAAGCCCAGAATATTGATCTTTGTAATTTTTGTAACACATCGCAAACGACTTGAATATTGAAAGCGGGTGTTCTTGAGGGGAGGACATCTTCAGGACCATCAGTCCCGTACTTTGAGTACCAAAGCGACGGTTACAAATCCTCTAAGCTCGATACAGAGAGCGTTTCCAATGGCTTTTTGGAATTATGGCGGAGAAGATGGGATCTCGAACCCACGATACCCTTCCGGGTATACTCCCTTAGCAGGGGAGCGCCTTCGACCACTCGGCCACCTCTCCGTTAGCGCCTGACTAGAGTCAGGAGCCTTTCATTGCAAGGGGTTTTTGCGGTTTCCCGCGACAAAGTTGATTTTCCACGCCCCTCGTCGTGGCGTACCCGGCAGCAATCAGGCTTACCTTATAGTGCTTTGGACATGCCTGGACGCCATAGCGCTCCTTTTTTATGCCAGGTTTTATGCCCAAGGCCACCTGAGCACCGGGAGAAAAAGCCGACCCCGACCTGCTCTTTCTGAATGCGAACCAAGCAATAGCATCGGTTGTCGATTGCCCGTCAACGCGGAGTTGGGCTAGTGCTTGTCCTTAATAATGTCATTCCGCCTTGCGGAGGCGCGGACAACAACAGGTTTGGAAACACACAATGAGCAACGACAGCAAACCGGCAGCACAGGTGACGATCGAAAAACTTCGCAATGGACGGTGGGCGTTCGTTCTCAAGCGTGGATCCGTCGTTTATCCCGCCCATGGCCAATTCGCCAGCCAGATCGAGGCCGTTGCTGCTGGGCAATTGGCGCTCAAGTCGCTTGAAAACAAGCGATAGACGAGATCGCCATCTTTGCATTGAAAAGGCCGGGCCAGTTTTCACTGGTCCGGCCTTTGATGTTTTTCGTCAGACTATAAGAAATCAGCTCTTTTTCGCCAGGCGATCGATCGCATTCTGCGTGGCGGCGCCGAAATCGCCGTCAAGCGGGCCGCTGTAATAGCCACGATCGCGAAGCAGTGCCTGGATTTCCTTGCGGAAGGCGGGCGTGAAATTGTCCGGAGATGTCTTCAACTCCTGAAGCTTGGCCGGATCGCCGCCCTCGACGCTTGCCGCTGCCCAGCGCACTGCCTCTTTCGGATCCGCCCTGGTGCCAAGCCCCCAGTCGTAGAGGCGGCTGAGATTGCCCATGGCATAGGCGCTGCCCGCATTGGAGGCCATTTCATACCAGTTGCGTGCCTGCGCATAGTCCTGCGGCACGGCCTTGCCATCATCATAGAACCAGCCAAGCAGCGCCATCGAATAGGCGTCACCGACATTGGCGGCCTTTTCATACCAGGCCTTTGCCTGGGTGTAGTCCTGCGCCGTGCCGAGGCCGTTCTGATAGGCCCAGCCGAGCGAGGACATTGCATTGGCATCGCCGCCTTCGGCCGCCTTCTGGTACCAGGAGAGCGACTGGTCGAAATCCTTGGGAATGCCGTTGCCCTCGCGGTAGAACCAGCCAAGTGTCGCCATCGCATTGGCGTAGCCCTGGTTGGCCGAGAGTTGGTACCACTTCAGCGATTCCACGAAATCCTGCGGCACACCGCCGTACCCCTCGCGATAGAGCCAGCCGAGAGATGCCTGGGCGTAGGAATTGCCGTTGTTGGCGGCGTGCTCGAACATTTCCTTGCCCTTGTCGACATCGACAGGGCCATCGGTACCGTAGATCGAGAACCAGGCAAGATTTGTCAGTCCGTACATGTTGCCGCCGTCGGCTGCCTTTTGATAATTGCGGCGCGCCTCGACATAGTTCCGGCCGGCATCCTGCGCACGGCCGAGCATATTGACGAGCATCATGTCGTCTGGATTTTCGTTGACTGCCTGGGCGCAGGCTGTGAGCGCACGCGCCGAATCGATCTTCAGGAAGTTGACGCCGAGAAAGCCCGGCATGGATTGCGGCTCGCCGGCCAGCAGATAACAATCGCGCGAAGCCTGCGTGTCCTTGCCCGTCTGCGAGATATTCAGCCCTTTCTTCGGCTCGAGCGCTGCGATCTGGGTTTCCGCTTCCGCCCTGTGCTTGCTGTCGGGGTAACGCTCGACGAAGCGCGTCAGCGCCGCACCATCGGTTGATTGCTTGAGAGCATCCCAAGCGATTTCGTCCGGCGTAACCGTTGTCTGGGCCGCCTCCTCCAAAAGCTTCAACTTCTTTTCGGCCAGCATCTTGTAGACCGGGTCGGAGCCATGCTTGGTGAGAAACACCTCGATCAGATCCTTGTCGGCGAGATCGTGGATATTCTGCCAGTCGGCAGCAGCGGCGGACTGGCCGTTTGGCGAGACCTCCTGCGTGTTGCCGTTATTGGTGATGTTGATGTTCACTTCCTTGATATTGAGGAAAATCTGCGCGCCGCCGAGCGAACCGTAGACGAACGGCTCCTGCTCGCGATTGGTCGTTGTCACTACTTCATCGCGGACCTTGCCGAGCGCGATGCGCACATCGACGCCCGGTTCGGTCAGGTATTTCGACAGAGCGGTGGCAAACGGGCTGTTCTTGCCCTCCCCGTCCATCGCAACCGTGCCGGCCTTCGAGGCAAAGGCAACCAAGAGGTCGGCCGATTCGGGCTCGACCCGCGCCAGGCCGCGGCTGACGGCGCGGGTGGAGATCGACCGGGTCATCGACTGCTCGAAGGGGTTGTTGCGGCAGGCATCAAGGATAACCAGTTTCAGCCGCGTTGCACCTTCAAGCGAGCGCTGCACGCGGTCAAGCGGGATCGCTTCGTCTTCCACGTCCTTGTCGGTCTTCAGGTTGACATCGACCGGCAGCAGAAAATTCTGGCCGTTCATCTCCATGCCATGGCCGGAATAATAGATGATGGCGACATCCGCTCCGATGGCCGTGTCCTCGAAATCGCGCAACACGCGGACCATCGAGGCGCGATCGAGATCGTGGACGGCCATCACCGTGTCGAAACCGGCATCCTCAAACGAGGCCTTCATCAGCTCGACATCGTTGGCCGGGTTGTTCAGCTGCGATGTCGCCTCGTATTTCTCGTTGCCGATCAACAGCGCGACGCGTTTTGCCGCTGCGGCAGAACCGGCCTGAAACGCGACAATCGACAGCGCCAGAACGAAGATCGGCAGCCAGCCATGGAAATGACGCTTGAACATGATTTTCCCTCCTCGCTCGCACAGTCTGCTGGGGCGCAATATACCGTCCCGAACCGCGCAAACATGATCCCTGTTTCGCCTGGCATTTTCGTCGCCAGCTCGCTTTGCATGAAAGTATTACGTATGGCCAGGCGGGTTTCAATGTCCGCCTTCAGGCTTTTTAAGCAAGGGTGAAGACACGGCCACTGGGACCGCAAGCTCAGTGCAAGGATGCCGTTGGAAACTGCTACCATAGCGACATGCGGCGCAGCGAAACGTGAGGCGCGCATGATCAAAAATTGCAGCATTCAGCAAAACGGCGCGCCGCCGCAGATTTTCCGGAGTTTCCCATGTCGATGGTGATGCATCTCGCCGAGGCAAAGCCGGGTCAACTGACCACCAGCTACAAGCACTATTATATAGAGCGCCCCTGCCGCATCCTCGTGGTCGGGCAGCATTTGAAGACGAAGACGAAATATCAGTGCCTCCTGCGCCATATTTCGGTCGGCGGCGCCATGGTGGATTTCAACGCCAACATCATGCTGCCGAAGCATTTCTTCCTGCAGATCGACGGCTTCCAGGAGGAGATTGGTTGTTCTGCAGGTCCACCGCCACAGAACCGAACTCGGAGTGCGTTTCAACATGCAGCTGGCGCCGGAATTCCTAAGCCGCCTGATCCGCATGGATTTTACCAGCGGGCTGATCTGAAGGCCCGCGTCAGCGCAAGAGGCTTCTCCTGTTTTCGCTGGATAGCAATCCAGACAGGGCTGTCTGGCGTAGCAAGGGCGAAAGAGGGCCAATCATCATGAAAACTGTTCTGATCGCCTACGCTGGAACCTTTGCCTCCCTTTTGATCGCCGATGCCATCTGGCTCGGGCTGGTGGCGCGGACGTTTTACCGCGACCAGCTCGGTGAGCTCATGCTGCCGTCGCCAAATTTCGCCATCGCCTCGATCTTCTACGTGTTTTTTGCGATGGCCATCGTTCTGCTGGCCGTCATGCCTGGGGTCAAGGCTGGCTCTCTCCTCACCGCGCTGGGATACGGCGCGGTTCTCGGCCTTGCCGCTTACGGCACCTACGACATTACCAATCTGGCGACACTGAAGGGCTGGCCACCGATTGTCAGCATGGTCGACATGGCCTGGGGCACCTTTGTCACTTCGCTTTCCGCAAGTTGCGGTCTGCTGGCCTGCCGCTATTTTGCCAATGCAACGTCCTGATTCAGTAGGCCGCGACAGGTAGAGTGCGTCAATTTACACCCTCATTAAATTTTTAAGGAATGTTTTCAAAGGATTGCAATATCCCTGACCGATCCTGCACCAATCGCACTCTGCCATCATGAGGAGGGCAAGGGCGATGAACGCAAACGATGCGGCAGATGGGAATTCATCTTCCAGGCCTCATCGCCATCGAGGGAGTGACGATGCAGAACTCGACGATGTATTCCGTGGTCAGTTCCAAACTGTACGAGCAGCGTTTTGAACGTTTCAAGATCGGACAGGCCGGCACGTTGATGGCCGTCAGGCCGGCACTTGGCGGCGTCTCGACCCGAACCTGCAAGATGACCGAGATTTCACGCGGTGGCGCCAGCTTCGTCGCCAACACGACAATCGGCCTTCCCTGAACACTATTACCTGACCATCGTCGGTACGAAGAAGCGAATCGGCTGCGCTGAAGTTTACCGGCGCGACAACCGCATCCAGGTGCATTTCATCAAGCCGATCGATGAGGAATTCCTGCATCAGATCGTCCGCTACGAGTTTTTCACCGGCGGCGAGCTTAAAAAGCATTGATTCCCTGACGCAGTTTGACGACGGTTTGGTGTGAAGGCCGCGTTTCATGCAGGGATCTTATTTCCATGGCGCGGAAACATCGCTAGTCTCCACCGCGATTTCATCCATTGTCAGGCTCGATCATCCGCATGTCCGCATTCTCCAGATTCACCCCGCTCGTCGCCTCGCTTCCCTCCACCATTCCCTTTGTCGGGCCGGAAGCGATCGAGCGCCAACGCGACCGCCCGATCGCGGCGCAGATCGGTGCCAACGAGAGCGGCTTTGGCCCAGCGCCATCGGTTCTGTCGGCAATGACGGCGGCAGCGGCAGGGGTCTGGCAATATAATGATCCGGAAAATTTCGAGCTGAAGAAAGCGCTTGCCAACCATCTTGGCACCAAGGCGGAAAACATCGCCATTGGTGAAGGCATCGACGGCTTGCTCGGGCAGATCGTACGCATGGTGATCGAACCCGGTATGCCGGTCGTCACCTCGCTTGGCGGCTATCCGACGTTCAACTTTCATGTTGCGGGCTATGGCGGCCGGCTGGTGACGACACCTTATGTCAACGACCGCGAGGATCTCGAAGGACTGCTCGCAGCCGTCAGGCGTGAAAATGCGCCGCTCGTCTATTTCGCCAATCCCGACAATCCAATGGGCAGTTGGTGGGATGCAGACAACGTCGTCGCATTTGCGCGGGCATTGCCTGAAACATGCCTTCTCATCCTCGACGAGGCCTACGGCGAGACCGCCCCCGCAGGCACCATTCCCTCCATCCAATCGCTGATCGACATGCCGAACGTGATCCGGACACGTACTTTTTCTAAGGCCTATGGCCTGGCGGGCGCCCGTGTCGGCTATGTCATTAGCACGCCGGGAACCGCGCAGGCCTTCGACAAGATCCGCAACCATTTCGGCATGAACAGGATCGGCACCGCAGCGGCTGTCGCAGCACTGGCGGACAAGGATTATCTGGCTGAGGTTCTTGAAAGGATTGCCGCGTCGCATGACAGGATCGCCGAAATCGCTGTTAGCAACGGACTGAAGCCCCTGCCCTCGGCAACGAATTTCGTGACGATTGATTGCGGTGCTGACGCCGTCTTTGCGCGGGCGATCGTCGACCGGCTGATGGCCGATTACGGCATCTTCATCCGCATGCCGGGTGTTGCGCCCTTGAACCGCTGCATCCGGATCAGCACCGGACCGGAGGTGGAAATAGCGCTTTTAGAGGAAGCCTTGCCGAAAGTACTGGAATCGCTCGGCAGGCAGTAAAAACCGCGCCCCATCGTCGGAGGTCTCGGGTTCTACTGCCTGTCGTCGATGCGATCATATATCAATGCACTGTCATCCATTCGCGGGCGGCGCGCAGGGCCGTGGCGAGGTCGGTCTTGCTCATGGTCATCGCTAGGTCGGCGCGCAGTGCTGCTGCGCGATCCGAGCCTTTGATTGCGGCGATGTTCAGCCATTTGTGCGCGGCGACGAGATCGACATCGCAACCACGTCCGGTTGCATACATCAAGCCCATTTCGCAAAAGACGTCCGCGACGGTTTTCGCCACCCATCGTGGCATCCGAAGCATTTTGAATGTCAAAGCGTGCCATTGTCTCTGTCCCTGTTTACCTGGTTGATTACGTCCGTAGTCCCTGTTTTATCTGCCTTTTTGAGGCTCCTTGAAGGGGCTGCCGTCTTGTGCGGCTTTGGCCTCTTGAAGGGTGTCGGCGGGGTGTTTTTCCCTGCTCGTCTTATGGATCCGAATATGCAGCAGTGGTTTCAATACACGCTTAAAATGCATGATTAATGTGAGACAAACAAAGTTCAAACGATTGGTAAACTTGGTTTTTTGTTAAACATCAGACAGCCTTGAAACGTTGGCTTTTGCCTCAATCTTTACGGAAAATTCAGGCGCCGATTTCAACCAATCGCTAACCACGCAAAACGGTCGCCTATTCCGTCCTGCGGAAAGAGACGGCCCGACAAGCCGTATTTTGCAGGGAATTTTCACCGCAAAACCGGCCGGACACATATTTACGTTTACGTCCGCGTAAGCTATTTTCCCGCTATTGAGCGGTGAGGAGACCTGCTCTGGCAACGTTTCGCCTGAACCAGCGGTGTTCGGCGAATTCTACGGGAGGCACATGATGATTCTGTACATTGATACTCGCTGCAGCCATGACGATGGCAACGGCAGCTTCCGGCTTCGCCGCTGAACCGATCGTCGGCAACTGGAAGACCGCAAGCGGCGAGACCGCCGCCATCGCGTCCTGCGGCAGCAGCTATTGCATTACGCTGAAGACGGGAAAACATACCGGCAAGCGCATCGGCAACCTTGCCGGCAGCGGCGACAGCTACTCCGGCGAGATCACCGACCCGGCCAATGACAAGACCTATAGCGGCAACGCATCGATCAGCGGCAGCTCGCTGAAGATGCAGGGCTGCGTCCTGAAGATTCTCTGCAAATCGCAAACCTGGACACGGATGTAATCAAACCGGTATCCGGCGGGCATGTCCGCCGGATACCGTTCCAAACATTCAGCCTGCGCTACGTTCCAGGCCTCGCCTGAATGAACGAGACCTTTCGGGACTTCCCGTCTTCGGACAAGCGTTTCAGCGGTCCGCGGGCTTCCCTTCCCCCATTTAAAAACCCTTCAGTAGCGCTGTGCGTACGCTCAGCGTTTCGGGCGTGTTTGGATTGAGAAATCTTGGGGGAATACTTTCACCAATCCGAAAGCCGCGAAGATGAACGGGAGATGAACCGAGGTCTCAGGAAGAGTTCAGTTTGCATGTGCGAAAAGGTCATCATCGAGTTGAACCCCGATCGACACACCAGATCAAACGGACAAAGCCATGGACATTCTCGCCCGCCGCCTCACCATCATCAGCATGCTCATGGTCGTCTTCGCATTGACGCTTGCAGCCGCTGTCAGCGCCGACAGCCAGCGCCGCCGCCATAACTATGCAGGCTCGATTGCCGACTGCACGGTGCACACCACGAAGTTCTGCGAACAAGCCAAACTCTAAGGGTAAAATTATGTTCTCCCTCGCCCATTCCGCAACCATCGCCCTGCGCATGCTGACGCTCGCAGCCCTTTTGATGGCTCCGATGGGCGCAGTTGCCTACAGCAAGGCCTCCGGCCTTGGCATCGGCAAGCAGGGAGCCGGCCTTGTTCTGTTCGTGACGCTGCAGCGCCAGTCGATGAGCTGAACCAACCAACCGAACTGAAGACTTCGTGCCCTTGCACATTTAACTCCGCTGCCTTCCTATGGACACCCTAGGAAGGAACCCATGCCCATCTCCGCATTCGCCATCTATGCCCTTGCCGCACTTGCGGAAATCGCCGGCTGCTTTGCCTTCTGGGCGTGGCTGAAGCTCGACAAGCCGATCTGGTGGCTGATTCCCGGTATGGCGAGCCTCGCGCTCTTCGCCTGGCTCCTCACCCTCATCGATACGGCCGCTGCCGGGCGTGCCTATGCGGCCTATGGCGGCATCTATATCGCCGCATCGCTCGCGTGGCTGTGGATTATCGAGGGGGTTCGCCCCGATCGCTGGGATGCAACCGGCGTCGCGCTCGCCCTTGCCGGCTCGGTCATCATCCTTGCCGGACCGCGGTGAGCAGCTTTTTCCAGATGGCGCGGGCGCAACCCAATCTTGTCGTTTGCTTGTAAAAAACGCCATCCTATAATGCTGCATGAGCAAACGAATCTCTTCCCTTTCCGCCCTTTCCGTCGCCACGCCGGACGCTTTGAACCGCAGACGTTCGATGATCCCGTCGCGGCGGTGGATGCACTCTCCGCGCTATACGAGCGCAATACGAAATTCCTGGTCGATGCGTTCACCGAGCTTGGCCGGACCGGAACGCCGGTGTCCGCTACCGCGCCTGCTATCCTCAGGTCAGCATCGAGACCAGCAGCTTCAGCCATGTCGATTCGCGCCTGTCCTACGGCTATGTCAGCGCGCCCGGCGTCTACACAACCACGGTCACCCGGCCAAAACTGTTCCGGCATTACCTGAAGGAGCAGCTTGGGCTGCTGATTCGCAGCCATGGCGTCGGCGTCACGGTATCCGAATCGACAACGCCGGTCCCGCTGCATTTCGCGTTTGGCGAAGGCGCCTATGTCGAAGCCGCAATGGCCGAGAATATCGATATTCCACTGCGCGACCTGTTCGACACGCCCGACCTGACGACCACCGACGACGAGATCGCCAACGGTTCCTATGAACCAGGCCCGGGCGAGCCCTCGCCGCTTGCACCCTTCACCGCCCAGCGGATCGACTATTCGCTGGCGCGGCTCAGCCACTATACGGCGACCAGCGCGACGCATTTCCAGAATTTCGTGCTGTTCACCAATTACCAGTTCTATGTCGACGAATTCTGCACTTGGGCGCGCCAGCAGATGGTCGATGGTGGCAACGGCTACACCGCCTTCGTCGAGCCCGGAAACATCGTCACGCAACCCGGGTCGGACAAGCCGGATTCCGACCTGACGCTCGCCCGCTTGCCGCAGATGCCGGCCTATCACCTGAAGAAGAAGGGCCATGGCGGCATTACCGTCGTCAATATCGGCGTCGGGCCTTCCAATGCCAAGACGATCACCGACCATATCGCCGTGCTGCGCCCGCATGCCTGGCTGATGCTTGGCCATTGCGCGGGCCTGCGCAACAGCCAGACGCTCGGCGATTATGTACTGGCCCACGCCTATGTCCGCGAAGACCACGTGCTGGACGACGACCTGCCGGTGTGGATCCCGATCCCGGCGCTGGCCGAAGTTCAGGTGGCCATGCAGGACGCAGTTGCAGAAGTAACCGGCTATGAGGGCTATGACCTCAAGCGGATCATGCGCACTGGCACCGTTGCCACCATCGATAATCGAAACTGGGAACTGCGCGACCAGCGCGGCCCGGTCAAACGGCTGTCGCAGTCGCGGGCCATCGCGCTCGACATGGAATCGGCAACCATCGCCGCCAACGGCTTCCGCTTCCGCGTGCCCTACGGCACCCTGCTCTGCGTCTCCGACAAGCCGCTGCATGGGGAACTGAAGCTACCGGGCATGGCGACGGCCTTCTACAAAACGCAAGTCAGCCAGCATTTGCAGATCGGTATTCTGGCACTGCAAAAACTGGCGGCGATGCCACCGGAAAAGCTGCATTCACGCAAGCTGCGCAGCTTCTTCGAAACCGCTTTCCAGTAGGCCTCAGCGGCGCGGTGAGAGCACAATCGACAACAGCGTGCCGGCAACCGCCGACACGAGGATCATCAGGTGGGCGTTGACGCTAGCGCCGGCCAACACGTCCAAGGCAGCCCCCTTGGCCGGCGCGCCGAAGGATATGGCGCCTGCCGTGATGCCGGCCGGATAGGTGCCGACACCGGCCGGGGCATGTACCGGCAGAACCGACGACAGCTCGCCGCCAAGCGCACCGCCGAAACAGGCGGCAAGCGGCAGGACGCCCATCGTGGCCAGCATCCAGGCGAGCACGGCGACCTTCGTCGACCAGTTGAGAACGGTCATCAGCCACGCCCGTACAAAGGCCAGCGCATTGACCGGCAACCCGGCTTCGATCTCGACCAAAAGCTTGCCGAGCTTTTCCGGCAGGCGGCGCTGCAGAACCGCAAGTGCATGACCTTTCAACAGGAACAGCGCCAGCGGCGACACGAGAAAAAGCCCCCACAGCAACCAGCCGAGCGGCTGGTTGTCACGGCCAATGACGAGACCGACGCCCGCGGCTGCAAACAAAGCATGCAGATCGAGAAGCCGCATCAGCAGCAGCGCCGAGGTGCTGCGCGCCAGGGGAACGGCGAATTCCGAGCGCATCAGGATCGGAAAGCTGGTTTCACCGGCCCGGAAGGGCAGCATGATATTGAGTAGATTGTGAACCTGCGTCACGCGCAGCAGCGTCAGGAAACGGCCCCGGGTTTCGTTCTGGGAAATAGTCGTATATCCGGTAGCACCGGATGAAATAGGTGCCGACCAGAAGCATGAGCGCCGACAAAACCGGAACGAGGCCGATCCCCGCCCATTGCCGCAAAAGAATCGGCCAACCCCGGATCCACTGGATGAAAGCGGCATAGGCGATAACAGTGGCAAGGGAGACAACGGTAATCCGGTTGCGGACAAGCCATGAGCCCCGGCTGGCATCCTCTCCTGCATTCATATATTTGCTACTTTCCTGTCCGGTGTTATGGCAAGGCTGGTTATCACGATAACCCAGGCGATAGAACCTGCAGCGTTTTTTTTAAAAAGGCTTTGATTTTGGATCCCATATTGGAAGCAAACCGGGCAGAGACCGACATCACCCAGCCGGTCGAGCTGTCCGTCGTCGTGCCGATCTACAATGAAGAAGAAAGCGTCGGCCCACTGGTCGCCCGCATCCGGGAAGCCATGGCTGATTTCGACAAGCCCTGGGAACTCATTCTCGTCAATGACGGAAGCACCGACGGCACTCTCGTCAGCGCCCGCAAGGAACTGGGTAGCGGTCTGCGGCTAAAGATCGTCGAACTGCAGCGCAATTTCGGCCAGACCGCCGCCATGCAGGCCGGCATCGACCTCGCCTCCGGCAGGTTGATCGCCACGCTCGATGGCGACCTGCAGAACGATCCGCGCGATATTCCGGCGATGGTCAAGGCGATCGAAGAGCGCGAACTCGACCTCCTCGTCGGCTGGCGAAAGAACCGTCAGGATGGTCTGTTCCTGCGCAAGATCCCCTCCTGGTGCGCTAATTACCTGATCGGCAAGATCACCGGTGTCAAACTGCACGACTATGGCTGCAGCCTGAAGATCTACCAAGCCTCGATCATCAAGCAGGTCAAGTTGATGGGCGAGATGCACCGCTTCATTCCGGCCTGGGTCGCCGGCGTCGTGCCGAGCAGCCGTATCGGCGAAATGCCGGTCACCCATCACGCCCGCCAGCACGGAACCTCGAAATACGGGATTTCGCGCACCTTCCGGGTGATCCTCGACCTGCTCTCGGTGCTGTTCTTCATGCGCTACAAGGCGCGGCCGGGGCATTTCTTCGGTTCGATCGGCCTTTCCGCCGGCGGCCTCAGTGCGCTGATCCTGTTCTACCTGTTCGTCGACAAATTCGTGTTCGGCAACGATATCGGCACAAGGCCGATGTTGATCGTCGGCGTCATGCTGTTCCTGTCCTCGGTCCAGTTGATCACCACCGGGATTCTCGCCGAGATGATGGCGCGGCTCTACACCGGTGAAAACGACACGCCGCCCTATATCGTGCGCAAGGTCTTCGAGCAGGACAGAACTGATGTTTCGCACTGATTCCCGCCGTGCCGATGCGATGATTTTTGCCGTCGCCGCCTATTTTTTTCTCTGCGTGGCCATCCGTGTCTTCATCTCTCCGGCGCTCGAAATCGATGAGGGTGAGCAGGCCTTCGTTTCGCAGTTCCTTGCCCTCGGCTACGGTCCGCAGCCTCCCTTCTACAACTGGCTGCAATATGCCGTGGTGGAGACATTCGGCGTTTCGCTGATCGGCGCTGACCGTCGTCAAGCATTTGCTGCTTTTTCTCTGTTGCCTGTTTTATGGCCTTGCCGCCCGCGTCCTCATCCAGGACCGGGCACTGGCAGCCATGGCCATGCTCGGCGTGCTGACCCTGCCGCCGGTTTTTCTGCTGGCTCAGCGGGACCTTTCGCACACCGTCGCCGCGTTGTTTGCCGTATCACTGTTTCTTTACGGCCTCTTCAGAACGTTGCGCAGCCCGAGCCTGTTTTCCTATCTGCTGACCGGGATTGCGGTCGGTATCGGTTTGATTTCGAAATATAATTTTGCGCTGGTGCCGGTGGCTGCGGTCCTTGCCATTCTTCCGGAGCGGGATTTGCGTCAACGCATCTTCGACTGGAGAATAATCGCATCCTTTGCCGTTGCCTTTGTTATCGTCCTGCCGCACGCCTACTGGATTTTCAACAACCTGACATCCGCCTCGGCCGGCACCCTCAACGAGATGAAAGAAGGTCTGTCAGGCGGACGCCTGACCCAGGCGTTCACGGGAACCGTTTCGCTGATCTCGGCGATCTTTGGCGCCAGCATTCTGCCGCTCGTCTTCTTTGCCGTGGTCTTTCCCTTCGATATCAAGCGCATCTATCGCGCCGAGAGCCAATGGACCCGGATAACGGGGCGGATGATCGGTCTCTGCCTTGTTGCCGTTCTGCTGATCGTCCTCGGCCTTGGCGCTACCCATATCCGCGAAAAATGGCTGGCCCTGTTCGTCGTGCTATTGCCGCTTTATCTCTGCCTGAAGATCGATGCGGCCGGCATCGAAACGACGGGAAAGCTCAAGCGCTTCGCCATTCCGCTTTTCATCATGATCTTCGGCGTGCTCATCGGCGTTTCGGCGCGGGTTCTGACTTCGCCGATGCTGGGCTCCTACAACAAGCTCAATGTTCCCTATGACACATTCATCCGCGAGATTACGAAAAACCACACTATCCAGCCTGCCCTGGTGATTGGCGACGACACCAACCTTGCCGGCAGCGTGCGCTTGCAACTGCCACAGGCCACCATCATCACCGCTTACAACCCGCCAGTGCCGCTAACCGCTGACTGGCGATCGACCGGGCCGGTCCTGGTGATCTGGCGCGGCAAGGGAGAACCGGAACCGGTCCTTCCCGACGGCCTCAGAGAGAAGCTCATTGAAGGTGGCGTGGCGAACGGCGATATCGTGCCACTCTATAGCGCACCGCTCTATCATCTCGGCAAAGGAAATGATCGCTACGGCTTCGGCTATTTCTGGCTGACACAGCAAAAGCCATAACCCCGAGTTAAATCCCGGTCATTTTCCGACGAGCAGTTTCAACTCGCCCGGATGAACGCGCAGAGCGACATCGCGGCCAATCGGCAGCAATTCGCCGTCGATGACGCAGTTGGTGTTGCGACGCGCCTTGGGGAAATGCAGGTTGACGGTGGTGACGCTCATTTCGGTGATCAGCGGGCTCTCGTGGAATTTCCCGCGCAGGATATCGAAGGTCAGCTTTGCGACGCCAGGTGGCTTCAACGGGGGAGCGGTGTAGAATCCCAAATGCCCGCCGGTGAGATCATCGGCATACATCAGCGCATTCGACCCGAAATGATTGTTGGACACGGAGATGGCCGAGACCTTGCGCGTTTCGCGAACGCCGTCGACCTCGAACTCGATCTCAAACTCCGGCGGATTGAACATCACACCAAGGGCCGCGCGTGCTGGCGCGGATTTTTCCGAGTCTTGAGGCAAAGCTGTAGGATTCGCGATAGCGCACCATGCGGGCATGCAGCCCCATGGAAAACTGATGGACGAAGGCGCGGCCATCGGCACTGCCGATATCGGCATCGGTAATCCTGCCATCGGCAAGCACATCCAGCACTTTCCAGATATCGAGCGGCAGTTTCAGCGCCCGGGCAAACAGGTTCATCGTTCCGGCTGGAACCACACCGAGCGGCATGCCGTTCTTCCAGGCAACCGCCGCGGCCGCCGAGATCGTGCCGTCACCGCCACCGGCCAGCATGGCATCCAGGTCGTCGTGGCGGGATGTTTTTTCGAGGATGTCAGCCATGCCATCGCCGGAAGCAACGGTAATTTCGATGTCATGCCCGGCTGCGCGAAAGACTTCTTCGGCCTTTTTGCTGTAGGCGTCCATATCGGTTGTGCGGAATGTTCCCCCGTCGCGATTGAATATGGCCTTGATTTTCATTCGTGCTCCTTGCAGCTCGTCGGGCTACATATGGCGCGGCACGGGTCCTTTTTCAGCTAGCGGTCAGAGAAATGACGAATCTTTAATATCGCACAGACGAAATCTGCCGCGGTGCGTCTGCTACTGAGTAGCCTGCAGCATGATGTGTTCGTCGCCCCAGTGCTTCATCGCCATGATCACAGGCTCAAGGCTGCGGCCGCGCGGGGTCAGGCAATAGTCCACCCTTGGCGGTACGACGGCAAAAACGGTGCGTTCGACAAGGCCGTCGGCTTCCAGTTCACGCAGCTGCTTGGTCAGCATGCGCTGGGTCACACTCGTCAGGCGGCGGCGGATTTCGTTGAAGCGCATGGTGCCATCCAGCAGGTGATAGAGGATGACGCCCTTCCATTTTCCATCGATCAGATGAAGCACGCCCTCGACCGGACAGCCGGGGGAACAGGTCAGCAGCTTGTGGCGAACACGCGGCATCACGGTATCCTTTTGGGTACTATATACACTTGTTGTGCATTCTTGCGCTTCTGAACCATAATGCGCATCTAGCTTCCAGACAAACCCGAAGGAGCCAGCCATGCGCGCGATCGCCTATAAAATCCCCCAGGCCATTTCTGCCGAGACCTCTCTGATCGATGTGGAACTGCCGGTACCGACACCGGAAGGCCGCGATATCCTGGTCGAGGTCAAGGCGATCTCGGTCAATCCGGTTGACGTCAAGGTGCGCGCCAACGCCAAGCCGGAGCCGGATCAGCTGAAAGTTCTCGGCTGGGATGCGGCGGGCATCGTCAAGGCGGTCGGCCCCGGCGTCAAGCTGTTCCAGCCGGGTGATTCCGTGTTCTATGCCGGCGCCATCGACCGGCCGGGAGCAAACTCCGAATTCCATCTGGTCGACGAGCGTATCGTCGGCAAGAAGCCGGAAACGCTGGATTTCCCGGCTGCGGCCGCCCTGCCGCTGACCTCGCTCACCGCCTGGGAAGCGCTGTTCGACCGGCTGAAGGTCAACGATCCGGTTCCCGGGGCGGCCAACGCGATCCTGATCATCGGCGGTGCCGGCGGCGTTGGCTCGATTGCTATCCAGCTGGCACGTGCACTGACCAACCTCACCGTGATCGCCACCGCATCCCGCCCGGAAACGCAGAAATGGGCCTACGATCTCGGCGCCCATCACGTACTCGACCATTCCAAGCCGCTGGCGCAGCAGATCGACCAGCTGGCGCTTGGCGCACCCGCCTTTGTCTTTTCGACCACCAATACCGCCGATCACCTGGAAGATATCATCCAGCTGATCGCGCCACAGGGCCGCTTCGGGCTGATCGACGATCCGAAAGTGCTGGACGTCATGCCGTTCAAGCGCAAGGCGGTTTCTGATCCACTGGGAGTTGATGTTTACCCGCTCGCTGTTCAAGACCAAAGACATGGAAGAGCAGCACAAGATTCTCACCGAGATCGCCCGGCTGGTCGATAGCGGCAAGATCCGTTCGACGCTGACGGAAACGCTGGGGCTGATCAACGCCGAAAACATGAAAAAGGCGCATGCCCTGATCGAAACCGGCCGGACCAAGGGCAAGCTGGTGCTCGCTGGTTTCTGACGCGCATCCCATCGCCAAAATCCGGCTTTACTGCAGTTCCTGCGGGAACGTCTCATTCTCTCCGCTGGCCATAAACAGAAGACGGCGCGGCACACCGAACAATCTCCCAAACCGGTGATGCCGCGCTGCCCCCCGGAACCGATCCCGACGTCCAAACGGGACCGGCGGATCCAGGGGCTCGTTTCATCACCTGTATCTGGAGAGAAAATGTCTTACTTTATTGATTCCCTCATCAGTTCCCGCGCGTTCGGCTATTTGGCGCGGACCATCCTGACCTACATGTTTTGGGCAAGCGGCCTTGCCAAGCTGATCGATTTCAATGCCGGCGTCGCCGAGATGTCATTGTTCGGCCTCGAGCCGGCACCGCTTGTCAACATCGCTGTCATCGTCACCCAGCTTGGCGGCTCGGCGCTGATCATCGCCAACCGCTGGACCTGGCTCGGCGCCGGGGCGCTTGCCGTGTTCACCGCGCTGACAATTCCGATCGCACATACTTTCTGGACCATGCAGGAGCCGATGAAGACGCTCGAATTCTATGTCGTCATGGAGCACATCACGGTCATCGGCGCACTGATGGTCGTCGCCTGGAAATCCGCGCCCAGACACGAACCCCTTCCACTCTCGGGCTTTGCGGCAATAGACGCGTAGCATTGCCGAAACGACCAGGGCAGAACACCCGCCGGACAGTTCCGGCGGGTGTTTTATCAACGCGGCTCCGGCAGCTTCAGCGCGCCGCCCGTCTTGATCGTCCGGATGGCGAAGTTGGAACGGATATCGGCGACACCCGGTAGAGCCAGCAGCGTTTCGGTCAGCAGCGTCTCGTAGGCAGCAAGATCCGCAACCACGACCTCGGCCAGAAAATCGGCGCTGCCGGAGATCAGGAAACACGAAACGACTTCCGGGATGGCAAGCAAAGCCTCCTGCTGTGACAGCGCATTTTCCTGGCTATGACGCCCGACCTTGATCTCGACGAAGACGGTCAGCCCCAGCCCGACCTGCTTGCGGTCGATGTCGGCGCGATAGCCGCGCAACACGCCGGATTTTTCCAGATTGCGAATGCGCCTGAGGCAAGGCGACGGGGACAGGTTGACCCGCTCGGCGATCTCCACGTTCGTCACCCGCGCGTCCTCCTGGAGGAGGCGGAGGATGGCAATATCGAATTTATCAAGATTTGGCATATTCATAAACTATTATCATCAATATTGGCAGATCATTGCTGATAGCACGAATTTCGAAGCATGGATAGCAAGGACATGCCTCGCCCTTTGGTACTACCTTTTCCTTCAGACGAAGACCGTCTCGAAAGAAAGGTTGGTTCCATGAATACGCTCACCTTTGCCCGCAGCCATTCGACATCGACCGTCGCCGGCTATATCGGCGGCACCGTCACCGTGCTGATCTGGGCAAGCTGGATTCTTGCCACCCGGCACAGCGCCGCGACGCCACTTGGAACGATCGATATCGGCCTCATCCGCTACGGCGTTCCGGCCATCGTGCTCGCGCCCGTCTGGTGGCGGATGGGGCTTTTGCCGAAAGGCGTTCCTTTGCATCTCCTCGCCCTGATGGTTGCCGGCTCCGGTGCGCTGTTCTTCCAGCTGACCACCTTCGCCATTCACGCAACGCCCGCCGCCTCGGTCGGCACGCTGTTGGGTGGATTGATGCCGCTCGCGGCCGCCTTGATCGGGGTTTTCATCTTCAAGGAACGGCCGGATGCCAGCCGCTGGCTCGGTCTTGCTGCCATCCTTGTCGGTGTCGGCATCCTGCTCGTCAGCAGCCTGTCGAGTGCTGGTATTCCGTGGACGAGTTTTGTGCTGCTCCCGTCCGCAGCCTTGCTCTGGGCCAGCTATACCCACGCTTTCAAGCGCTCGGGACTGACAGCCGTCGAGGCCGGCGCCGTCATCGCGCTCTGGTCGTTCCTGATCCATATCGGCCTTGCCCTGATCTACGGAACGTCGCTGGGTATCACGCCCACCAACGAGATCGCCCTGCAGGTGCTGAGCCAGGGCGTGCTCTCGGGGCTGACGGCGATGGTGGCCTATGGAACGGCCGTGCGGGCGCTGGGCGGCACGCAGGCCGCCGCCTTCACGGCAATCACGCCGGTACTGGCGACGCTGGGTGGCGGGATGTTGCTGGGTGAAGAGATCGGCCTGTTCGAGATCAGCGCGGCCGTCATCACCGGTCTTGGCGTCGCGCTCTCTACCGGGCTTTTCTCGGCCAAACGCTGATCACGATTACAACATCAGCCGAAGTGCTACGGCCCGGTTCTCCGGGCCGTTTTTTTTGCGCGGCGAATGTCTCAGGCCTGCAGGACGATAACCCGGCCGCCGACGGTTGCGCGCTCATAGAGATCGACGACATCGTGGTTGAGCATGCGCACGCATCCGCTCGACATCGCCTGGCCGATCGACCAGGGCTGCGTCGTGCCATGGATACGGAACATCGTGTCGTTGCCGCCCTGATAGAGATAGATGGCGCGGGCGCCGAGCGGGTTGTTCGGCCCGCCGGGAACACTGCCGGCATATTTGCGGTTCTTGGCCGGATCGCGGCGGATCATGTTGTCGGTCGGCGTCCATGTCGGCCATTCGGCCTTGCGGCCGATATAGGCGGAACCGGCCAGCGCATAGCCGTTGCGGCCGACGCCGATGCCGTAGCGCATCGCCTGCCCGTCACCGAGAATATAGTACAGCCGCCGCGCTGGGGTATCGACGACGATCGTGCCCGTATCATGCGTCGTCGAATAGGCCACCTGCTGGCGGCGCAGTTCCGGCTTGACTTTTTCGAGCGGCATGGCCGGCATCGGAAACTTTTCATCCGGCAGAGCAGCATAGTTGGCTGCATGGTTCGGTCCGTTGGTGGCACAGCCAGCAAGAAGAGCGGAAAACCCGAGAAGCAGGCCACGGCGGGAGATCGACATCGGGAGTTCCCTTAAGATCTCGGTTGATACAACCTGAAACTAGGGAAAACATGGTTAATGCCCGGTTAAGCCGCACCCCGGAATGGCAATGAAACCGACGCGAAAACGGATCAACCGAGGCCACATGACCGCCCAAAAACCTGTGCGCGATATTTCGTTCTCAGACGCGCCCTCGTCCGTGGCCGTCTCGGGATCAATCGACGCTGTGGATTGCCACCAGAGCGCCTGCTCCGGCTTCATGGATTTGCCGTAGAGCTTGCCCTGATCGAGCGGAAACGATCGTCAATGGCCCCAGCATCGTCGTCCCCCCGGCCCATCCGGTTTGCAAGGTCGACGATCGGCCATATCGGCGATTAAATCCTTTAGCGGGAGATTAAATCATCTAAAATCCGCACGGCCGTTTCTAAAGCCTATTCCAGCCTCAACCCGGCGCGCCGCAACCCTTCCAGTATCGGCCCGATCCGGCTTTCATCTTTTGCCGGCCGTCCCCTGCGGATGCGTGAAAGGGAAACTTCGGGAGAAATCGCCATCAGCTTTTCAAGATGGGCATGTGCCTCATCCATGCGGCCAAGATAGGCATTCGCGGCAATGAGCATCCAGTAGGTCGGATCAAAATGCGCATTGAGAGCCAGGGACTGCGCGGCCCAATCCAACGCATCCTCGTAGTTGCCGAGAATGATTTCCGCCATGGCGATCGCGCATAGAAAGAAACGTGAATCAGGATCGTTTGGCCCCAACCGCAGGCCACGATGGAGAAGTTCGAGCGCCTGGTCGATCGGCCCTGCAATGCAACGTGCCGACTGCAGCGTTGGCGATGACGAAGAGATCATTGGGATTGGCCGTGGCGGCCGCGAGAAGGACGGCCATACCGGCATCGTAGTCTTTACCCGTCTGCAGAAGGGCCATGCCACAATGGGACATGACACGCGCATTTCCCGCCGCATGCTGCAAGCCGCGGCGCGCATATTCGACGCATTTTTCCTTGTCGTCGGGGCCGATCGCTGGCCAACCCATAGTGTAGCGATGCTCAAGCGCCCAGGCGGCATGCCTGAGAACCATTGCATTATCCGGCTCGATGGCCAGCGCCTCGGTCAGCAGCGCATAGGCACGCGCGTTTCCGTCCGGGGTTTCTTCATTCAGGCAGGCCATGGACTGGAGGTAGACGTCGTACAGGGCGAAACTCCCCGCCCGCTGCCGTCGTGATCGCTCTATTTCGGCAGTCTCGATTGCCGGTTCAACAAGGCTGGCGACCCGTTCGGTAATGCGATCCTGAAAATCGAACACATCATCCAGGTCCCCATCGAAACCATCCGCCCACAGATGCATTGCGCTGGCCCCGTCGACCAGCTGGACCGTGATCCGCAGCCGCTTGCCCTGACGCCGGATGCTGCCCTCCAGCACATATTGAACGCCGAGCTCTCGCGCGACCTGCCGGGTGTCGACGGTCCGCCCCCTGTAGGCGAAGGAGCAGTTTCGCGACACGACTTTGAAGGATTTGAAACGCATCAACGCGGCGATGATGTCCGTCGTAATGCCATCTGCGAAATAGCCGTCGGCTCCGCCATTGCCCAGATTATCGAATGGCATGACCGCGACAGCCGGCGGATCCGGGACGATCTCCGGCATGGCCAGCACCTCAGTCGTCTCCGTTAGCAAGCGATACCCGACGCGGGGAACCGTCGATATCCAGTCCGTGCCATCTGGCCTTGCACCGAGCAGCTTGCGCAACGCGGCAATCTGAACCGGAAGATTGCCCTCTTCGACGATCGTCGCCGGCCAGCCCCTCTCCATCAGAACCGATTTGCTCACCGCCTTGCCATCAGCCTCGAGCAGGGCATGCAGCAGGACCGCGCCCCGGTGACCGAGCGCAATGGCTTCGCCGCCGCGCTGCAACAGCGCGCTATCCGGAAAGAACTGAAACGGTCCGAAGGTAACCGATGTCTCCGCCATCGCCGCCAATCGCCCATCAAACAAATGCCACGAAACACCCGATCCCCACGGAACCGGATGAATTCATACCATCAGTCGCGCATCAGCGGCAAATGAAGCCGCAGCGGACGATCTTACATGTTCGGATAGACCGGTCCTTCGCCGCCCTGCGGCGGCACCCAGTTGATGTTCTGGTTGGGATCCTTGATGTCGCAGGTCTTGCAGTGGACGCAGTTCTGGGCGTTGATGACGAAGACGTCCTCGCCGTCCTTTTCCACCCATTCGTAGACGCCGGCCGGACAGTAGCGGGTCGAGGGGCCGGCATAGATGTCGTGTTCGGACGACTTCTGCAGGGCCATGTCCTTGACCTTCAGATGCACAGGCTCGTTTTCCTCGTGATTGGTGTTCGACAGGAACACCGAGGAGAGACGGTCGAAGGTCAGGACGCCATCCGGCTTCGGATAGGCGATCGGCTTGTGCATGGACGCGGGTTCGAGCGACTGCGCATCGGTCTTGCCGTGTTTCAGCGTGCCGAAGAAGGAGAAGCCGAACAGCGTGTTGGTCCACATGTCGAGACCGCCGAGCGCGACGCCGGCAGCCGTGCCGAGCTTCGACCACAGCGGCTTGACGTTGCGCACCCGCTTCAGGTCCTGGCCGATGGCGCTGTCGCGCCAGCCGTTCTCGATCTCGATGACTTCGTCATTGGCTCGACCGCCCGCGATCGCATCCGACAGCTTTTCGGCGGCGAGAATGCCCGACAGCACGGCGTTATGGCTGCCCTTGATGCGCGGCACGTTGACGAAGCCGGCCGAACAGCCGATCAGCGCACCGCCCGGGAAGGTCAGCTTCGGCACCGACTGGTAGCCGCCCTCGGTGATGGCACGGGCGCCATAGGTCAGCCGCTTGCCGCCTTCGAAGGTTCCGCGGATGGCCGGATGCGTCTTGAAGCGCTGGAATTCCTCGAACGGATAGAGATAGGGGTTCTTGTAGTTGAGATGCACGACGAAGCCGACGGCAACCAGATTGTCTTCCAGGTGATAGAGGAACGAACCGCCGCCGGTCTTCATGCCGAGCGGCCAGCCGAACGAATGCTGGACGAGACCCTGCTTGTGGTTCTCCGGCTTCACCTGCCAGAGTTCCTTGATGCCGATGCCGAACTTTTGCGGCTCGCGATCCTTCTGCAGATCGAACTTGGAAATCAACTGCTTGGCGAGCGAACCGCGCACGCCCTCGCCGATCAGCGTGTACTTGCCCAGAAGCTCCATGCCACGGGCAAAGTTCGGACCCGGCTCGCCGTTCTTCTCGACGCCCATGTCGCCGGTGGCAACGCCGATGACGGCGCCTTGATCATTGTAGAGCACTTCGGTCACGGCAAAACCCGGATAGATCTCGACACCGAGCGCTTCGGCCTTTTCGGCCAGCCACCGACAGACCAGACCGAGCGAGACGATATAATTGCCGTGATTGTTCATCAGCGGCGGCATTAAAAAGTTCGGCAGGCGGATCGAACCGGCGGGGCCGAGCAGCAGGAACTGATCGTCCTTGACTTCGGTCTTGAAGGGATGCCCCTCCTCCTCGCGCCAGCCCGGCAGGAGCCGGTCGATGCCGATCGGATCGACGACCGCGCCCGACAGGATATGCGCGCCGACTTCGGCGCCCTTTTCCAGAACGACGACCGACAACTCCGGATTGACCTGCTTCAGACGGATGGCGGCGGCCAGACCGGCAGGCCCCGCGCCGACGATCACCACGTCGAATTCCATGCTTTTCGCGCTCGGGAAGTTCTTGTCCGTCGGTCATCTCGTCATCTCCAGTCTCGCCCGGCTATTTTGCGCGGTTTTGTTCCCAATTCTTGACCTCCGTCATGGCAAATACAGCCGGACTTGTCGAGCCAGTCTGCGACGGCAGCCAAGCGCATTTGCGCATGAGGTCATGCGGCAGGATACAAATATATGACGTGCACGTAAACGTCAAAATTCGAAATATACTGTAGCATCATCTCCCCGATCCTGCCTTGCTTTGGCCTTCGACCCGTGCGAATACGCGCCCTCCAAATAAACCAAGCCCTCCGCCATCAACCGCATACCGGCTGCCGCAAGGCATTCCTGAGGCGCTGCGCGCTGGCGAGACGACTTCTGCCGCCTTCCGGCGGACATCCAAGACGGAGACTTCCATGGCCAAGGCACTCGGCTTCGATTTCGGCACGACCAATTCGGTGCTCGCCGCCTCGCAAGGCGACACGACGCAATCGCTGAGCTTTTCCAGCACGGCCGGCACCACCTGATCTGATGCGCACGGCGCTCTCCTTCATGAAGCATGCGAAGCTCGGTGCTGCCGCCGTGACCATCGAGGCGGGGCAGGCGGCGATCCAGCAGTTCATCGACAATCCCGGCGAGGCGCGCTTCCTGCAGTCGATCAAGACCTTTGCCGCCAGCCCTCTATTTCAGGGCACGCTGATCTTTGCCCGGCGCAACAGTTTTGAAGACCTGATGCGCGCCTTCCTCACCCGCATTGCCGACTATGCCGGCGATGGCTGGCAACAGGACTACAAGCGCATCGTCGTCGGCCGCCCGGTGCGCTTTGCCGGCTCGAGCCCGGACGAGAGCCTGGCGCTGGAGCGTTACGACCGGGCGCTGTCGTCGTTCGATTTTCCGGAAGTCCACTATGTCTACGAGCCGGTGGCGGCGGCCTTCTACTTTGCCCAGAACCTGAAGAAGGACGCGACCGTGCTGGTTGCCGATTTCGGCGGCGGCACCACCGACTATTCGATCATCCGTTTCGAAAGCCATGCCGGCAAGCTGACCGCGGTTCCGGTCGGCCATTCCGGCGTCGGCGTCGCCGGCGATCATTTCGATTTCCGCATCATCGACACGGTGGTTTCGCCGCTGATCGGCAAGGGCAGCCAATTCAAGAGCTTCGACAAGCTGCTCGACGTGCCCTCCAGCTACTATGCCAATTTCGGCCGCTGGAACCAGCTGTCGATCTTCAAGACGCTGAAGGATTTTACCGACCTGAAGCAATTGGTGCGCTCCGCCGTCGAGCCGGAAAAGCTCGAAGCATTCGTCGATCTCGTCGATCACGACGAGGGCTATCCGCTCTATCAGGCGATCTCGGCCACCAAGATGCGGCTGTCGCATGAGGAAGAGACCGAATTCTTCTTCAAGCCGCTGGGCGAAAAGAGCCGCCAGACGGTGCGCCGCAGCGATTTCGAAAGCTGGATCGCACCGGATCTCGCCCGCATCGAGGAAGCGCTGGACGAAGTCCTTGTCACCACCAACACGCCGCCAGACGGCATCGACAAGGTGTTCTTAACTGGCGGCACCTCGTTCGTGCCGGCCATCCGCCGCATCTTCGAAGACCGTTTTGCGAGCGACCGCATCGAAAGCGGCGGCGAACTTCTCTCGATCGCCCATGGACTGGCGCTGATCGGCGAGCGAGACGACATCGAACGCTGGACAGCGATGGCGGCGTGAGCGGAAGAGGCTTCCCTGCTCGCCTGCGCTTCTGTACAAGCAGACCATGATCTCCAGCGACACCATGAGCCCGGCCGAACTTGCCGCCCTTCTGCATTTTCATGCGGAATCAGGGGTAGAATGGCTGCTGGAAGACGAGCCTGTCGATCGCTTCGCGGAGTTTGCCGAGGCGAAGGCGGCACGCGGCAATGGTGCATCGCAAGCCATGCAGCGGGCGCAAGTCTCCGAGCGCAACGATGCGTCCAATGCGCCGGTTGCGCGTGAAAACAGCAATCGAGGCACCGGCAAGGCGCCGGCGGCCCCTGTCGCCACGCCGCAAATGGCCATTCCCGACGAGCAGGCGATCGCCGAAGCCCGGTTCGCGGCAGAATCCGCCCGGTCCTTTGACGAACTCAAGAGCGCCATGGAGGCCTTTTCCGGTTGCAATCTGCGGAACAGCGCCCGCAACATGGTGTTTGCCGACGGCAATCCGTCCTCCGGCATTCTCGTCATCGGCCCTGTGCCGAACGGTGACGACGACCGCGAAGGCGTTCCGTTTTCGGGCAAGCAGGGCCAGATGCTGGAACGCATGCTGGCTGCCATCGGGCTTGACCGGACATCCGTGCTTCTGACCAATGTCATCCCCTGGCGGCCGCCGGGAAACCGCCCGCCCTCGCCGCGCGAAACCGATATCTGCCGTCCGTTCATCGAACGCCAGATCGCGCTGGCAGAACCGCGCCACCTGCTGATCCTCGGCAATTTTGCTGCCCGTTTCTTCTTCGGCGGCAATGAAATGATCCATCATATGCGCGGCGAATGGCGCGACATCCAGGTTGGCGGCAGGAGCATCCCGGCGCTTGCCACCCTGCATCCGCAGGACCTCGCCTCAGCCCCGGCCAGCAAGCGCCTTGCCTGGCAGGGATCTCTTGGCCTTTCGCGCCCGGATTCGTGGTTAAGAGCGTCTGAACCCGGCGCCTGCCTGAATTGTGAACAACCGATGAAGAAAGCCATGCGGATTGCGCATACCAGCAACGCGATCGCGTCCGTTGCGGAATCGATGCTGCAGTGCAATATAAAACGACGGGAGGACTGGAATAAGGAATTGAACCATGACGACCCGTTTTCGCCCTCTGCATTCGAGCTTTGAGACGCTCCGCCACGCCGGCTCTGCCCTGCGCACGCCGTTCAACAGCTTCGGCTCGGCTGCGAACGAACAGATGACCGCCGCAGGCTACGGCCATAAGACACGCCCGGCCCAGATTTTTTCGGAATTCGTCCAGCGTTGATTTTCAGGCCTGCGCAACTGCGCGTGCCTCCGCTTGGATAACAGATATTTAGACCAAAGGAATCCGATCATGACAGCACCCATCCGCTCGCTCCGGGTCCTGCTTGCCGATATCGGCACTGCCGTCCGCGCCTCCGGCGAATACAGCCGCCTGAGCAAGGAAAGCCCGGCTGCCAATGCCGACCGTCATGCGGTCAGCGCCTTCCTGCCGAAGTAAATCGGCCTGCCGAAGTAAACCGGCAACGTCTGGCCGCACTGCGGCCATATCCCTCTTCTGCGCCAAGCCTTGTCGCAATCGACAGCGTCAGCAAAACTGGATAGAGCGACACTCGTTCTTTGATTCCAACGGCGGCGTGTCGGGCACCGGTTTTCAAGCGCGCAATCCGCTCCAACATTTTCAGCGTTCTCCTGAGGCTTGTGCGTCACAGGCAACCGGCGGATCCGCTCCGGGAGCCTTTATGCTGGCCAGCCTCAGATCCGTGTTCAGCCTGATCCTCTCGACGCTTCTAATGATGATCGGCTTCGGGCTGGCGAGCTATGTGCTGCCGGTGCGCTCGGTTGCCGAGGGCTGGTCGACGCTGACCATTTCGCTGATCGCCACCGGCTATACGCTGGGCTTTACGATCTCCTGCATTATCACCCCAAAATTCGTCCTGCGCGTCGGCCATGTGCGGGTGTTTGCCGCTTTGATCACCCTGCTCAGCATTGCCATCCTGATGTGCGGGCTGGTGGTCGACCGGCGGGCATGGATTTTCTTTCGTGCCATTTCCGGGTTTGCGATTTCGGGCAGCTACCTGGTCATCGAGAGCTGGCTCAACGAAAGAGTGACCAACGAAAACCGTGGCATGCTGTTCTCGGTCTACCTGATCACCACCATGGTCGGCACGATCGGCGGCCAGTATCTGGTGCCGCTCGGCGATCCGACCAATTCTGTCGCTGTTCATCCTCTGCGGCGTGCTGTTCTCACTGGCGCTGCTGCCGACTGCGCTGTCCTCCTCGGCAATGCCCGCCCCGCCGGCCCAGGCGAATTTCGACGTGCCGGGGCTGTTCCGCCGCTCGCCGGTTGCCGTCGTCGGCGCCTTTCTCGCCGGCGCTATGTCCGGCGCCTGGCTCAATCTAGGCGGTGTTTTTACCCAGAAGATCGGCCTTTCCACCGCCGAGGGCGCGACGCTGCTTGCCGCCCTGCTCGCCGGCAGCGCCATCTCACAAATCCCCATCGGCCGCGCATCCGACCGGATGGACCGGCGCATCGTCATGGTCGGCTGTGGCATCGTCGGCGTCATCTCCTGCCTTGCGATGGTCGCCTTGGTCGGCTCCAGTCCGCTGGTGCTCTACGTGATCGCTGCCTTCGTCGGTTCGGTTCTGTTTCCGATATACGCGCTGAACGTCGCCCACGCCAACGACCTTGCCCGGCCCAACGAATATGTCGAGGTTTCCTCCGGCATGATGATCACCTATGGCATCGGGACGATCTCCGGGCCGCTGATGGTCGGCCCGGTGATGGACCGGTTCGGTCCCCCGTCGCTGTTCGTGCTACTGGCTATCTATTTCGCGCTTTACGCCGCCTATGCCGCCTGGCGCATCGCCCAGCGCGGCCATACTGACGGGCTTGTTGCCAAGACCGACTTCCAGGCCAATACCGTGCCGACGCCGGGGACAGAGGCTGTCAACGCCATGAACCAGGCGGTGCGCGCCTCCGATCTGATCGAGGACGACACCGCTCCAGCTCAATCATCCTGAGCCGAACGCCGAGCCGCCGGCTACCCTTGCGGCGTGACGTGCTTGCGCGCACCTCTGCGCTCGAGACCGAGCTGATGTTCGCGAAAGATGATGAAGATGCCGGCGCCGACGACGATCGCCGTGCCGATCAGCATGATGCCCGTCGGCACCTCGTCGAACAGGAAATAGCCGATCAGCAACCTGAGCAGGATCGAGGTGTATTCGAACGGTGCAATCGTCGACATATCGGCATAACGGTAGCTCTGTGTCAGAAGGATCTGGGCAATACCGCCGCAAAAGCCCGCCGCCATCAGAAGCAGAAAGACGTTCAAAGACAACGGCTCCCAGCCGAAGGGCAGCGTCAGCAGCGAAAAGCAGGAGGCAGACAGCGAGAAATAGAGCACGATGGTGTGTGTGCGCTCTTTGGCAACGAGCTTTCTGACCAGCACCATGGCGATGGCGCCAAGTGCCGCGGACAACAGCACAGCCAGGGCGCCGAGCGCCTCCTGCGAACCGAAGCCGCCATCGCGCATCAGCGTCAGGCGCGGCCAAGTGATGATCATGACGCCAACAAGTCCTATCAGCACGGCCGACCAGCGATAGACCCGGACCGTCTCCTTGAGAAAGACAGCCGCGAAGACGACTGCGAGCAACGGCATGGCGTAACCGATCGCGATCGCTTCCGGCAGCGGCAGATGCACCAGACCATAAAATCCGAAGCTCATGGCCAGGATGCCGATGAACCCGCGCGCCAGATGGCCGAAAATATCCTTGGTGTGGAAGGCGGTGCGCAAATGCCCCTTGAAGGCGAGATAACCAAGGATCGGCACCATCGCGAAGGCAGAGCGATAGAAGGTGATCTGGCCCGTGGCGATCTCGGTGCCCGCTGCTTTGATCAAGGTCGCCATACACACGAAGATCACAACAGAAAGAACCTTGAGGGAAATACCCTTCATTGGCTGGGAATATTCGGCATCCATGCGATCGTTACTCAACGGATTGACGGCAGCGGGCCGGAAATCGGGGAAAACGACGGGCTGCAAGGAAGATGCGATCGGAGAATCCGTCGCCAAGACCGCGTCACCTTAGCGCGATCTTCGAAAGAGGGATCAATTTTCGTGATGGATGGGGGAAATATTTGATGCGACAGCAGCGATACCCTAGGCTGAGCCGGCGATATCTGGAAGACATGCTTAACCACATGCTCCACTTTCAGCAGCGGGACAGATGACAAGCCGGAAAATTGCATAAGCTGTACCAAAAATACGCGACTGGTTTAAATATTGTTAGGGCGAATTTCGTAAGTCTCACGGGCAGACACAGGAACGGGACAGATCAGGGCAGCCGGAACACGGCGAGGTCCAATGAAAAGAACCGTCTTGCCATCACACCGGAAGCTTCGCATTTTCCCTGCGCAGCCTCTTCACCAAGATAAAGCCTCACCCGGGCGTCCTAACGCGGCGACCGATGCAAGAGGGACAAACAATGCGGACAGATACGGGCGAGATCATTCATCTGGAAGACTACCGGCCGACGGATTTCGTCCTCGAGAGGGTGGACCTAACCTTCGAACTCGATCCCACAGAAACCAAGGTCGAAGCCCGGCTGATCTTCCATCGTCGCGAAGGGGTAAGCGCGGATGCGCCGCTCGTCCTCGATGGCGACGAATTGAAGATGACCAGCCTGCTGCTCGACCAAGAAGAGATCACTGCTGCGAACTACGATGCTACGGAACACACGCTGACGATCCGCAATCTGCCGGTAACAGCACCCTTCGAAGTGACGATCACCACGGAGCTGAACCCCGAGGCCAATACCACACTGATGGGCCTTTATCGCACCAGCAATGTCTATTGCACGCAGTGCGAGGCCGAGGGCTTCCGCCGCATCACCTATTTCCCGGACCGTCCGGACGTGCTTGCCGTCTACACGGTCAACATCATCGCCGACAAGGCGACCGCACCGCTGCTGCTCTCCAACGGCAACTATCTCGGCGGCGCCGGTATGGGCGACGGCCGGCATTTTGCTGCTTGGTTCGATCCGCATCCGAAACCGAGCTATCTTTTTGCCCTCGTCGCCGGTGATCTCGGCATCGTTGAGGATACGTTCACGACGATGTCCGGCCGTGAAGTCGCGCTAAAAATCTATGTCGAGCACGGCAAAGAGCCGCGCGTCCTATGCGATGGATGCGCTGAAGCGCTCGATGAAGTGGGACGAGGAACGGTTCGGCCGCGAATACGATCTCGACATCTTCATGATCGTTGCCGTTTCCGACTTCAACATGGGTGCCATGGAGAACAAGGGGCTGAACGTCTTCAACGACAAATACGTTCTCGCCGATCCGGAAACCGCGACCGATGCCGACTATGCCAATATCGAGGCGATCATCGCGCATGAGTATTTCCACAACTGGACCGGCAACCGCATCACCTGCCGCGACTGGTTCCAGCTTTGCCTGAAGGAAGGCCTGACGGTTTACCGCGACCACGAGTTTTCGGCCGATCAGCGCTCGCGCACCGTCAAGCGTATCGCCGAAGTCCGGCATCTGAAAGCCGAGCAATTTCCGGAGGATGCCGGTCCCGCTCGCGCATCCGGTCCGCCCGACAAAATTCCGCGAGATCAACAACTTCTACACGACGACTGTCTATGAAAAGGGCTCCGAAGTCACGCGGATGATCGCAACGCTGCTTGGCGCTGATCTCTTCAAGCAGGGCATGGATCTCTATTTCGCCCGTCATGACGGACAGGCCGTGACGATCGAGGATTTCGTCGCCTGCTTCGCCGAAGTGAGCAAGCGCGACCTCACCCAGTTTTCGCTCTGGTACCACCAAGCGGGTACGCCGCTGGTCAGTGCTTCGACGACCTATGACGCAGCCAAACAGACATTGACGCTATCGCTTGAGCAGATGGTGCCGCCGACGCCCGGCCAGAGCACCAAGGAGCCGATGTATATTCCGCTGCGCATCGGACTTTTGCTGGAGGATGGTTCGGAAGCGACGGTTACCTCCGTCACCGGCGCCGGAAATGACCGGCGACGTGCTGCATCTCGTCGAGCGGAAACAAACAGTCGTCCTGGGCGGCATAGTCTCGCGCCCGGTCCTGTCGTTGAACCGCGGTTTCTCGACGCCGATCAACCTGCATTTCGAGCAGACATCCACCGACCGTGCTCACATCGCCAAGCATGAGAGCGATCTCTTCGCCCGTTGGCAGGCGTTGAACGATCTCGCGCTCCCCAATCTTGTCGCAGCTGCGGCCAGCGCCAAGGCAGGCAAGCCTGTGCAGTGCGATGCCGCCTTGATCGACGCCCTGCTTGCAGCGGCCGCCGACAGCGATCTTGAGCCCGCCTTCCGCGCCCAGGCGCTGGCACTTCCAAGCGAAGCCGACATTGCCCCGCGAAATTGGTGGAAACAACGATCCGGATGCGATCCACGCCGGACGGCAGCAGATCATGGCGGCGATAGCCAAGGCCGAACGCGATATTTTCGCCAAGCTCGCCGATGAGATGGTCGTCAGCGGTCCGTTCAGCCCCGACGCGGCAAGCGCCGGACGCCGGGCGCTGCGCAACACCGCGCTTTCCTATCTCGTCTATGCCGAAAACGAGCCGACCCGGGCGGTGGATGCGTTCAAGTCCGCCAATAACATGACGGACCTCAGCCAGGCCCTGACGATCCTCGCGCACCGGTTCCCGGACTCCACCGAAGCGGCGGATGCCCTTGCCGCGTTCAAGACGCGCTTTGCCGGCAATGCCCTGGTGATCGACAAGTGGTTCACCATCCAGGCAACCATCCCAGGCGCTGCAACGCTTGCCCGCGTCACGGCACTGATGGCCGATCCGCTGTTTAACGGCTCCAACCCGAACCGGGTGCGCGCTCGTCGGCACGTTCGCCTTCTCCAATCCAACCGGCTTCAACCGTGCCGACGGCGAAGGTTATCGCTTCCCTGGCCCGCCAGATTCTCGACATCGATCCGCGCAATCCGCAGCTTGCTGCGCGCATCCTCACCTCGATGCGGTCATGGCGGTCGCTGGAAGATCGGCGCGCAGAGCACGCCCGCAACGCTCTGCGCGAAATCGCGGCGGCGGCGAAACTGTCAGCCGATGTCAGCGACATCGTCGAACGCATGCTCAAGGGTTAGGAAATATCAACCGGAAACGAATGAAAAACCCCGCAACTGCGGGGTTTTTCATTTCTGCTGGAGCAACCGCGCCAATAGTGCAATTTCCCCATGACGATAAATGGTTAACAAAGTTTTACATTTCCCTCTGGACAAGGCGAATCACAATTGATTCATTGGGTCAGGTTCGAGCGAGCGGCGCTTCGAATCACATGAGGATTTACAGATTTGACGAAGATGGCGGAAGCGCAGCGGGGACGCGCAGCCGGTGAGCGGTTGCGTCCCAGGTTTCCAGGCTTTTCGCGGCTGGAACGGGACGTTATCCAGCACGCACGGATTTTTACCGAGCCGGCAGTGCGCCGCCTCGCGGGTGCCGAGCCGTTGCTCAAGCGCTCGATTCCTGATCCTGATTACCGCATTTCTTCTCGTCGTTGCCATTTCCCGCATCAACGGCATCATGGTCGAATATGCGCGTATGGAGGCAAGCTCGCGGCAGGTCACCGTTCTTGCTGCGGCCACCGCCAGTGCTGCCCTTCAGGACAACGGCGTCGCCCTATTCGACAAAGCGCAGAAATGGGATGTTGAACAGCGGCTGAACGCCGCCCTCTCCCCGACATGCTGGAAGCCGATGCCTTCGTACTGACCGTGCGCAACGACGGTCGGATTTTCGCCAGTTCTCCAGAAGGAGCTGTCTATACGGGGCGTACGCTCAACGCCGTGGCGCCGGAAGTCGCCGCTTTCCAGTACTTCGGCGAACGTTCGACGGTGATGAAGACCTTCATCGGCGGTGCCGAGCACATCGTCGCGTTGATGCAAGTTCCGGGCGGCGCAGGAACGCTGCTTGTCGCAACGCCCCTGGCGCGCATCGAGAAACTGTGGCGCGACGAGGTGTCGCTGAATGTCACCCTGTTCGCCGGCATCTCGGCCATCCTGCTTGTGGTGCTCTATGCCTATTACATCCAGGCCAAACGCGCCCGCGATGCCGATCAGATTTTCAAGTGAATCCAACCTGCGGGTCGAAACCGCCTTGTCGCGCGGCCGCTGCGGCCTTTGGGATTTCGATATGCCGAACCGCCGGCTTTTCTGGTCGCGTTCGATGTACGAGATGCTCGGCATGCCGCCCCAGAGCAATGTGCTGTCGTTCGGTGACGCTGCACGGCTGATGCACCCGGATGACGGCAGCATCTACAAGGTCGCCCGCACCATCGCCAAAGGCGATGCCCGCCAGATCGACCAGATTTTCCGGATGCGCCATGCCGACGGCCACTATGTCTGGATGAGGGCACGTGCGCAGGTTATCCGCACCGCCTCCGGCCGCGTGCACCTGATCGGCATCGCCATGGATGTCACCGAGCAGCACCGCCTTGCGCAGCGTTACGCCGAAGCCGACCAGCGGCTGGCCGATGCGATCGAATGTACCTCCGAAGCCTTCGTGCTCTGGGACAAGAACGACCGTCTGGTGATGTGCAACACCCACTATCAGCAGGCCTACAAGCTGCCCGACCGGGTTCTGGTTGCCGGCACGGAACGCTCCGTGGTCAATGCCGCGGCCGCCCGCCCGATCATCGAGCGGCGCATCGCCGACCCCGACCGGTCCAATCAGTCGCAGACGTCAGAGGTACAGCTCTCCGATCAACGCTGGCTGCAGATCAATGACCGGCGAACACGCGACGGCGGCCTGGTTTCCGTTGGCACCGACATCACGCTATTGAAGCGGCACCAGGTACGCCTGCGTGAATCCGAGCGCCGCCTGATGGCGACCATCGGCGACCTCTCGACCTCGCGCATCACTCTGGAACGCCAAAAGGCCGAACTCTCCGTCGCCAACTCCAATTATCAAGCGGAAAAGGAACGCGCGGAAGCGGCCAACCGGGCGAAATCCGAGTTCCTCGCCAACATGTCGCACGAGTTGCGGACCCCGCTGAACGCCATTCTCGGTTTTTCGGAAATCCTGCAGAACCAGATGTTCGGTCCGCTCGGCTCGGAGAAATACGACGAGTACTCCCACGACATCCACGACAGCGGCAAACATCTGCTGAACGTCATCAACGACATCCTCGACATGTCGAAGATCGAGGCCGGCCAGATGAAACTCAACCGGGAAACGATCGATCTCGCACCGCTGATCGAAGAAACCCTGCGTTTCACCACCATACCTGCCCAGCAGAAGAACATCTGCGTCGACCAGCAGATCTCCTCCGGCCTGACGATCACTGCCGATCGCCGCGCCATGAAGCAGGTCCTGCTCAACCTTCTGTCAAACGCGGTTAAATTCACCAATGAAGGCGGCAGGATATCGTTGCGTGCCCGCAAGGTCGCCGGCGCGGTAACTCTGACTATCGCCGACACAGGCATCGGCATCCCGCGCCTCGCGCTGCAGAAGATCGGCCAGCCTTTCGAGCAGGTGCAGAGCCAGTATGCCAAGAGCAAGGGCGGTTCCGGCCTTGGCCTTGCCATCTCCCGGTCGCTGACCAACCTGCATGGCGGCGCGATGAAGATCTATTCCCAGGAAAACGTCGGCACGATCATTTCCCTGCGCATACCCGATACGGCGCCACGCGCCACATCGGAGGCCAAGGCCAATCTGGCCTATGCCTAGCGCATCTCAGGGCTTGACGGTCGCTTGAAATATCCGGCGCACGGCTTTCGACAGGCGCCGGATATCGGCCTCCAGCACTTTGCTGTCCGGCGCATCCCCGGCCCGGCACAGAAGCTCGATCAATCCGGCCGGCGCATCCTTCAGCTCCAGATCTCCCTCGATGCACAATCGCACGATCTGCGAAAGGTCGGTGAACAGCGTCAGTGCCTCCTGCACGGTATCGAGGTCTGCCGGGGCGATCAAAGCCGGTCCAAGCAGCCGCAAGACATCGGCCGTAGATGTGCCGCTCGGTGGAGCGACTACACCACGCGCCGGTGCGATCAGGGCAAGATATTGTGCAATGAACTCGATATCGACCAGCCCGCCAGGGATGAGCTTGAAATCCCAGACATCGCTCGGCGGCTTTTCCTTGTCGATCAGCCCCCGCATCTCCGCGACATCGGCTGTCACCTTCGCAATATCGTGGGCCTGACCAAGGACTTCGCTGAAGATGGTGTCGATCTCAGCGATCAGGCTTTCCGCCCCGCACAACGCACGAGCACGTGTCAACGCCATGTGCTCCCACGTCCAGGCTTCCTCGCGCTGGTACTTTGCAAAGGCATTGATCCGGGTGGCGACAGGTCCCTTGTTGCCGGAGGGGCGAAGCCGCATATCGACCTCATAGAGCACGCCTTCGCCGGTTGGCGCCGAAAGTGCTGCAATGAGCCTCTGCGTGATGCGAGTGAAATAGCGGACGGAATCGAGCGGCTTGGCCCCAACCGATTCCCCTGCGGTCTCATCGTAGTCGTAAAGCAGGATGATATCGACATCGGAGCCGGCTGTCAGCTCGTGGCTGCCCAGTTTACCCATGCCGATGACGGCCACTCGCCCGCCCGGGAATTTCCCATGCGCGGTCTCCATCTCGTGCAGCACCGCGTCCAGCGCGGCGGTGATGATCAGGTCGGCCAGATCGGTAAATGCGTGCCCCGCCTGCACGCCGGTGATGACGCCGGTCAACAGCCTGATCCCGATCAGAAACCGCTGCTCGGATGCGGTGATCCGCAGCCGGTCGAGAATGTCTTCATAGTGCCGAGCCGTGGCCAGAAAGCCTTTGATCCGCTCTGCCAGATATTCTCTTGTCGGGAGTTCCACGAGCAACCGAGGATCGAGCATGCCATCGAAGACATGAGGCTTGCTGGCAATGATATCGGCCAGCCGGGGAGCGGATGACATGATGTTGACAATCAACGAGAGAAGACCGGGATTGTTGCCGAGCAGCGAAAACAGCTGGATGCCGGACGGTAGACCTGCGATAAATTGATCAAAGCGCAACAGGGCTTCGTCGGCTCGCTTGTTCTGGCCGAAAACCCGTAAGAGTTCCGGTGTCAACTCCGTCAGCCGCTCGCGTGCTTCGACCGACTGTGTGGCCCGGTACCGGCCGTAGTGCCAGGTCCGGATGGTGCGCGGAAATATCCTGCGGCCGGTCGAACCCCAGTTTCTTCAAAGTCTCCAGCGTGTCGGGATCATCTCGCTGACCGGTGAAGACCAGGTTACCGGTCTCGGTCGAGAGCTTCGCCTCCTGCTCGAACAGCTGGGCATAACGCCGTTCCACCGTCTTGAGTACGCGCGACAATTCGGAGGAAAACGCGGGGACGTCGGCAAAGCCCATCATGTAGGCGATGCGTTTCAGTTCAGCGTCGGTGGTCGGCAGAACATGCGTCTGCTCATCGCGCACCATCTGCACCCGGTGCTCGACATCGCGCAGGAACCAGTAGGCGGAAATCAGTTCCTCGGCGGTTGTCGTATCGATCCAGTTTGCACGCGCCAAACCGTGCAGCATGGGCTCGGTGGCGCGCAATCGCAGTTCCTGCATCCGCCCGCCGGCGATCAACTGCTGTGTCTGCACGAAGAATTCGATTTCCCGGATTCCACCACGGCCAAGCTTGATATTGTGGCCTTTGACCATGATCTCGCCATGTCCCTTGTGGGCATGGATCTGCCGCTTGATCGAATGAATGTCGGCAATCGCTGCATAATCGAGGTATTTGCGGAACATGAATGGGGTGAGTTCTCGCAGGAAAGCCTCGCCGGCTTTCAGATCCCCCGCAACCGGACGCCTTGATGAACGCCGCCCTTTCCCAGTTCTGGCCGCGGCTTTCGTAGTAGAGCATCGCCGCCTCGACCGGAATGGCAAGCGGCGTCGCGCCGGGGTCGGGCCGAAGACGCAGGTCGGTACGGAAGACATAACCGTCGCCGGTGCGCTCCTGCAGGATGCGGATCAGCCGGCGCAGCAACCGGGCAAACGTCTCCCGGCGCGTCATCCGCGACGGTGATCAGCGGTGCATGCGGCTCATAAAACACCACAAGATCGATATCCGAGGAGTAATTCAGCTCGAAGGCGCCCAGCTTGCCCATGCCGAGAACAACGACACCTGACTGCTCGCTCGGATGTGCCACATCGACGACATTCAGCTTGCCTGCGTCATGTGCACTCAAAAGCAGATGATCGATGGCGGCGGACACCACCGCACCGGCGAAATCGCTCAGCCACCGCGTCGTCTCACGCGCATCGAAAAGACGTGACAGGTCGGCAAGCGCGATTGCAAAAGCGATATCACGCTTGGCCTGCCGCAGTCGCGTCATGATCTCGGCATCGGCCAGCGGTTTGTAGGCGTCTGCGCTTTTCCAAGCGTCCCGGGCTCTCTGGACGCAGGCATCCAGATAGGGGGTCAGAGGCCCGGCTAGAGCCTGTACGAGAACCTGCGGACAGGAAACAGCCGTGTCCCTCAGATAAGGCGAGAGCGACAATGCCGCGACGACAAAATCCTTAAGCGACGTTTCGGAAGCCAACAGATCGGTAATGGCCGAATGGCTCTTCGCCATATCCTTGAGACTGGAGAGGACGGACTTGGCATCCGTCTGCCTCATCGGCCTGCAGCGCATATGCCGATATCCGATAACCGCCGCGTATCCGTTTGCATGTTGGTCTCTCCCAGCCGCTCCCTGATTTCGGCTGCCCTATGCCTATCAGGCAGAGCGCGATGGGAAAACCATGCTGGCGGTCAAACCACGATTGTTTTCAACGTCTGGAACTGTATCACTCAGTTCGAGAGACCCTTGATGCATCTCCATCACCGCCTCGACCAGCGATAGGCCCAGCCCTGTTCCCGGCTTGCTGCGGCTTTCGTCCAGCCGCACAGAAACGCTCCACCACGTCCTCCCGCTTATTGGCGGGCACACCAGGCCCATGATCCGCCACGGACAACACGATCGCCCCATCCCGCCTGGCGAGGTTAACCTTGATCGAAGGATCTGCGCCGCCATCGGAGTATTTGATGGCATTGTCGATCAGATTGCCGAGTGCCTGCCCGATCAATTCCCGATTGCCGGAAACATGAATATCGGCAGGCACGTCGGCTTCAAGCTTCAACGCCTGTTCGTCAGCCACCGGCTCGTACAGTTCAACGCAGTCTGCGACGCTCTGCGAAAGATTGACATCGCTCATCTCCGCGGCCGCGGCTCCGGCTTCGACACGGGAGATCATCAGCAGCGCATTGAAAGTCCGGATCAACTGGTCGGATTCGCCGATGATCTCTTCCAGCGAGGCGCGATAGCCAGAATTGGTCGCCTTGTGCGCCAATGCCGCCTCTGCCTTGTTGCGCAGGCGCGTCAACGGGGTTTTCAAGTCGTGGGCGATGTTGTCTGAGACCTGCCGCAGCCCCTCGTTCAGCTTTTCGATCCGTCCGAGCATGGCATTGAGCGATTCCGACAGCCGGTCGAATTCGTCACCGGATCCGCTCATCGGCAACCGCTGGGAGAGATCCCCCGCCATGATCCGCGTGCTTGCGTCCGACATGCGGTCGATCCGCTTCAACGCATTGCGGCCGATCGCGAACCAGATGATCAGCGCTCCAATGCCCATGATGCCGAGTGCGACCACAAGGGCCTGCCGCACGAGTACCCGAAATTTCTCGGGTTCCTGCAAGTCGCGGCCAACCAGAATGCGCAGGCCATTGTCGAGCACCAGCACATGCGCCAATGCCACATGGCTTTCCTTGCGGCTTTCGTCGGTATAGCGCTGATAGCGGAATGCTTCGCCTGTCCATCCCTCCTTGTCCAGGAGGCCAGGCTGCAGCGAGGCGACATTGCCTGCCAGTATCTCGCCGGTCGGTCCGGCGATCACGTAAAGATTGGCGCCCGGCTGGCGCGCACGGCGCTCAAGCGTCCGCAGAAGCCCATTGACGCCTCCACGGCTGTAGATCTGCTCTATCTGGGAGACTTCCGCCGCAACCGCATCTTTCGTCTGTTGCTCAAGCAGGCGTTGCGACATGCCTGTAACGTAAAAAACCAGAAAAGCAGCACACAGCGAAAAGAGCAGGAGATAGAGCGCCGACAGGCGAACGGCGGTGGTGCGGAAGAGGACACGCAACCTGCTCATGCGTCTGTGCGTCCGTCTTCCTTGATCATGTAGCCGGCACCGCGCACGGTGCGCAGCAACGGCTGATCGAAATCCTTTTCGATCTTGGCATGTAGCCGCGACACGTGCACGTCGATGACATTGGTCTGGGGATCAAAATGATAGTCCCAGACATTTTCCAGAAGCATGGTGCGCGTCACCACCTGCCCCGCATTCTTCATCAGATATTCAAGCAGCCGGAACTCGCGTGGCTGCAGCAGAAGCTCGCGGCCCTGCCGGCGCACCGTATGCGACAGCCGGTCCAGCTCCAGATCGCCGACACGATAGACCATGTCCTGCTCGGGAGCCCCTTTACGGCGGCCAAGCACTTCGACGCGGGCCAAAAGCTCGTTGAAGGCGTAGGGTTTGGGCAGGTAATCGTCGCCGCCGGCGCGTAATCCCGTGACACGGTCATCGACCTGACCGAGTGCCGACAGGATAAGAACCGGGGTGTGGACGCCCTTGCGGCGCAGTTCGGAGATCACCGACAGCCCGTCGCGGCGCGGCAGCATGCGGTCGATGACAAGCACGTCGTAGCTGTTTTCGCTCGCCATGAACAAGCCGCTCTCGCCGTCACTGGCATGATCGGAGACGATACCAGCCTCATGAAACGCCTTGGCCAGATAGGCAGCAGCCTCAAGGTCATCTTCGATAATCAGAATCTTCATGCGCGTGACCATAGTACCTGACCCGTATCTTCCACAACCGGTTTGCCTTTGGGAAATCGCCTGCCTGCCCGGTTGTGCAGGTAAGCCGTGCCTTGAAACGCCAGACGCCGCGAAACCCTGGGGAAGGTCCGCGGCGCCCGGTTGTTCAGTGGAACCGCGTCAGCCCTGGCTGATCGGCAGTGCCACGAAGCGGCTGGCGTTGTCGGCTTCAATCTGGAACAGCGCCTTTGTGCGCCCGTCCTTCTTGGCGGCCTCGATGACCTTGAGGATGTCGTCAGCCGACTTGACCTCCTGGTTGTTGACGGAAACGATCTTCTGGCCTTCCTTCAGGCCACGATCGCTGGCGTCGGAGTCCGATCCACCTGAAGAGATCGTCACGCCCTTGCCGTCCTCGGAAGGCGTCACGGTAACGCCGAGATCCGCCAATGCCTTTTCGCTCGACGGCTGCTGCTCTTCCTGCTGCTGCTCGGCACCGGCAGAGGCGTCCTTGGTATCGGCAGGCAAGGTTCCGACTTCGAGCTTGACGCTTTCCGCCTTGCCATCGCGCCACAAAGCAACATCGACGCTGGTGCCCGGACGCATCAGGGCAATCTTGCGAGCCAGCTCACGCGGACCCTTGATCGTGTCGCCATTAACGGCAGTGATCACGTCACCCTTCTTGATACCCGCCTTCTCGCCGGGAGAACCCGCCTGCGGCTCGATGACAAGCGCGCCGCTCGCCTCGGCCAGACCGAGCGATTCAGCCACATCCTTGTCAACCGGTTGGATCTGCACGCCAAGCCAGCCGTGGACACTTCACCATCCTTCATCAGGTCGGTGACGACATCCTTGGCGACGGAAGCGGGAATGGCGAACGCAATACCAACGTTACCGCCCGATGGCGAGAAGATCGTGGTGTTGATGCCGACCACTTCACCGTTGAGGTTGAAGGTCGGACCACCGGAGTTACCGCGGTTCACCGCAGCGTCAACCTGCAGATAGTCATCATAAGGACCGGAGCCGATATCGCGGCCACGCGCCGAGATGATGCCGGCGGTCACCGTGCCACCGAGACCGAAGGGATTGCCGACAGCAACGACCCAATCACCGACGCGGACCTTGCTGTCGTCGGCAAAGCTGACATAGGCGAACGTGCGCTTGTCATCGACCTTCAGCACGGCGAGATCGGTGCGGCTGTCCTTGCCGATCAGCTTGGCATCCAGTTCCGTGCCGTCATTGAGAATGACGGTAAAGGCGGAGCCGTCCGAAACGACGTGATTGTTGGTAACGAGATAGCCGTCTTCAGAGATGAAGAAGCCCGAACCCTGCGATGTCGGGCGCAGGCGGCCCGGCTTGCCGTCGCGCGGTCCATGGTCACGCTCGGCGCGCTTGTCGCCGTTCGGGCCGCCGAATTCCTTGAAGAAACGCTTCAACGGGTGATCGTCGGGAAGTTCGTCCAACCCACGACCGCCGAAATCGAAGCTGAAGCCGTTGCCTGCCGCTGGCATCATCGGAAACCGGATTGGCACGCGACTGCACGCGCACGGATACCACCGCCGGCGAAACTGCATCGACGACGTTGGCAAAACTCGGAACCTGCGGCGCTTCGATCTTGACGGCGGCGGCAAAGGACTGGGTAACGGCAGCGGGGATGCCGGTCGACAGCATGACGGCCGCCAAGCCGGCAACGGTCGAGGTTTTCAAAACGGTCTTGAGGGAGGGCCGCAGTGCGTTTGTCTTGAACATCCGATTTGCCTTTTCTCTTCGTGTACGTTTGGCTGACTGGAGGAACAGCCGATGAGAAAGGAATAGTCGAACGCACCTTACTGACTTGTGTCCGGAAAATGAACTTTTGGTAATGTTGGAGAAATAAACCGGGGGCTCTACCGGGGGATACGCTGAAAAAAGCACCGACAACTGAATGAGCGCCCTTCCTGCCGGAAGCAGCAAGGAAATCAATCCTTCAAAACAGCGTCCAGCCGCGCCTGCTCGTCCGCAGACAGTGCCGTTCCCGTCACCTTGCCAGTCCTGCGCCTGATAGCAACAAACATTGCTGCGGCACCGGCAAGAAGTAGCATCACCGGCGCGCCCCACAGGATGAGCGTCTTTGTCTCGAAGCGGGGATTGAGCAGAACGAATTCGCCATAACGCGAAACGACATAGGCAATGACTGCTTCGTCGCTATCGCCGTTGCTGATCCGCTCGCGCACCAAGAGGCGCAGATCCTTGGCAAGCTCGGCATTCGAATCGTCGATCGACTGGTTCTGGCAGACCATGCAGCGCAATTGCGCGGATAGCCCGCGTGCCCGTGCTTCCAGCGCCGGATCGGCCAGCACCTCGTCGGGATTGACGGCAAAAGCCGGCCACGCCGATATCACGAGGAAGGCGATGACGAGCAACCGGCGGATCATTGCGCGGGCTCCAGAACCGGTTTCTTCTGCTTCTTCGCCCGGGCCGGCGCGCTGACCCTGAGGCGTCTGTCGCTCAGCGAAACCGCACCGCCAGCCATCATGAACACCGTCCCGAGCCAGATGCAGAGGATCATCGGCTTCCACCGGATCCTGACGACGACGCCACTGTCTTTCATATCATCTCCGAGCGAAACATAGAGCTGACTCAAACCGAACGTGCGGATACCCGCCTCGGTGGTTGGCATCTGCCGTGCGGTATAGAACCGCTTTGACGACCAGACTTCAGCCACCGCGATGCCGGCTTGGCTGATGGTGAAATGGCCGGATTCTTCGCTATAGTTTGGCCCGTTACCTTTGCGCAGACCATCGAAACGCAGCGTATAACCGCCCGCATCCGTGGTCATACCCGGTTTCATCTCGACGATATGCTCGGTCTCGAACGCGGTGACCGCGACAATGCCTATCAGCGTCACGCCAAGCCCGATATGGGCCAACGCCGTTCCGAAAACCGAACGTGGCAGGCCGGACAGTCGGCGCAGCGCAACAGAACCCGTCACCTTGCCTGATCCCGGAGCGCAGGAAAAGCTCCGTCAGCGAACCGGCGATCATGTAGACCCCAAGCGCGATACCGAACAGCGCCATGATCGGGCCGCCGTTTTGCGCATAGTAGATGACACTTCCGACAATCAGACCGAATGCCACCGCGGCGAACAGCCGTTGTCCCGCGCCGAGCAGATCGCCGCGCTTCCAGGCAAGCAATGGGCCGAAGGGCACGGCCAGCATCAGCGGCAGCATCAGCAGTCCAAAGGTCATGTTGAAGAAGGGCGGACCGACAGAGATTTTCGCTCCGGTCACCGCTTCTGAGCGCCAGCGGATAAAGCGTACCGATCAGCACGGTCGCTGCGGCCGTCGTCAGGATCAGATTGTTGAGGACCAACGCGCCCTCGCGCGAAATCAGCGCAAACAGCCCGCCGGCTTTCAGGTGCGCGGCGCGAAAGGCAAACAGCGACAGAGCGCCGCCGATGAAGAGGATGAGGATGATCAGGATGAAGACGCCGCGCGTCGGGTCGGTGGCAAAGGCGTGAACCGAGGTTAGCACACCGGAGCGGACGAGGAAGGTGCCGAGCAGCGACATCGAGAATGTCATGATCGCCAGGAGCACCGTCCAGATCTTCAGCGCCTCGCGCTTTTCCATCACCAGCGCCGAATGCAACAGCGCAGTGCCGGCAAGCCATGGAATGAACGACGCATTCTCGACCGGATCCCAGAACCACCAGCCGCCCCAGCCGAGTTCATAATAGGCCCAATAGGAACCCATCGAGATGCCGGCGGTCAGACAGGTCCAGGCAGCCAGCGTCCACGGCCGCACCCACCGGGCCCAAGCCGCATCGATGCGGCCTTCGATCAGCGCGGCGATGGCAAAGGAGAAGCAGACGGAAAAACCGACATAACCGAGGTAGAGCAGCGGCGGATGGATGGCGAGCCCAATATCCTGCAGCACCGGGTTGAGGTCCCGCCCCTCGCCCGGCGCGTCCAGCAACCGGTTGAAAGGATTGGAGGTCAGAAGGATAAACAGCGAGAACGATGCCGCGATCCAAGCCTGGACGGCCAGAACATTGGCTTTCAGCGTCTCGGGCAGATTGTCGCCAAACACCGCAACCAGCGCCGAGAAAAAGGTCAGGATCAGCACCCACAGCAGCATCGAACCTTCATGGTTTCCCCAAACGCCGGAAAACTTGTAGATCAGCGGAATCTGCGAATGCGAATTCTCCCAGACGTTCTGGACAGAGAAATCGGATGTCACATGGGCGTAGGTGAGAACGCCGAACGACAAGGCCATCAGCAGGAACGTGGCCTTGGCCGCCACGGTACCGATCTCCATCAGCGCCTGGTCGTTTCTGCAACGCACCGATAATCGGCAACACCGCCTGCAGCAGCGATGTGGCGAGCGCCAGAACCAGCGCATAGTGACCAAGCTCGATGATCATTGGATATTTTCCTTGCCGCCGAGATTGACGCCTTGCGCCTTCAGCCGGTCCGCCACGTCCTTGGGCATGTAGGTTTCATCATGCTTGGCAAGCACGGTATCGGCAACGAAAACCGGGCTTCCCTCCTTGAAACTGCCTTCTGCAACAACGCCCTGCCCTTCGTGGAACAGGTCCGGCAAAATTCCGGTATAGGTCACGGGGACCTTGTCCAGCGTGTCGGTGACGCTGAATGTGATCGTCATGCCCTCGCCTCGCTTGAGCGAACCATTCTCAACCAGGCCGCCGAGCCGGATGCGCGTGCCCGGAGCAAGATCAGCCTTGGCGAGGTCGCCGGGGACGTAGAAATAGGCAATTGCCTGGCTGAACGCGACCATGACCAAAAGCACGGCCGCAACGATGAAGCCGACACCGCCGCCAATGATCACAAGGCGCTTCTGTTTGCGGGTCATTCCACGCCTCCGTCGGTCTTCAGCCCAAGCTCGCCTGCCAGCGCCAGCAATTGCTTGCCCTCACTGCCATCGGCCGGGGAAAACGGCAAGCCCCTGTTTCAGGGCGTCGGTTGCCTTATCCTTCTGGCCGAGTACGGAATAGGAGCGGATGATCCGCATCCAACCCTCGAAATTCTTCGGCTCCGTCTTCAGCTTTTCAGCGAGACTGCCGACCATGCCCTCGATCATTGCCGTGCGATCACCGGCGCTCATGTCCTGGGCTGCCGCGATATCTTCACCGGTCGGATTGCCCAGCGGTGTTCCTGCCTGCTCAGCCGCCGCCGGGGGTGTCCCCCTTGAGGCCGGCTATATGCTCGTTGACCAGCGGCAGCCAAGGGGCGCCGGCCGGTGATGTGCGGACAATCTGCTCGAATGCGGCAAGTGCTTCCGGCACCTTGCCTTCCTGCTTCAGGGCAAGCGCCAGATAGAACTGCGCACGCGGATCGCCGGGGTTCGATCGCCAGCAGTTTCTGCAACGCGTCCCGTGCCTCGTTCGTCACCAGCCCGCCGGAAAGCGCGATCAGGCTCTCGGCATAACCGCCCAGCCGCACAGGGGTCGTCCTGAGTATGCGCAGCGCGTTGCGGAATGCCACCGCGGCCTCCTCGACCCTGCCGCTGCGGTAATAGATCGGCGCCAGCACATCCCATCCGGCACCGTCCTCAGGGTTGGCGACCAACTGCTGTTCGGCGCGTGCGATCAGGATGTTCATATCGTCGCCGGGATTTGCCAGGCGGGCGGCCAGCGGCGCATCCGGCACATCCGGATTGCCGGTCCGCAAGTAAAGACAGAGCCCAACGGCAGGCAGGATGAGGATAACGGCGAGTTGCGCCAGCCGGTTGCTGCGCTTCACCGGCTGAACAGACGTGGCAGCCTTCACCGCATCGGTCGCGGCCAGAAGGCGGCGGACTACTTCAGCGCGCAAAATTCGCGTCGTCGCCGGAAATCAGGCCGTTTTTCTCGTCACGCTTCAGCTCTTCCAGCTGATCGCGATAGACCTCGACATCATGGGATTGGGGGGCCTCGGCGCTGACGGCGGCGCGCAGCAGCGGAAGCAACAGAACTGCGGCAACGGCCGCCGTCAGGGTGGCAACTAGGATCCAGAACAGCATGTGCGCTCAATTACTATGCGGAGCACGCCATTCCAATCGGAAAACCGGAAATGACGGAAATTTGAGGCGTTTCGCCGCAACTGTTGAATGCGGAGGTCAGCCCAGTGGCGCCCACGTGCCGTCGGCGTTCCGGCAAGCGGCGCCTCGGGCGACACTGTCCTGCCCCTTGACCGTCACGGTATGGCTGTATTGGCGGCAGTTCTGCGAGCCGACCTGATAAGGTGCCGCCGCAACGACGGAGCCGCTGACACCCGACCCCTGCCAGACCACGGGCTGTCCGCCGCGGGATCCTTCCAGCGCCCGATATTCGGCCTCGAGTGCGCGCTGGCGGTCGGCCCTGCTGATGGATAGCCCGGCTTGACGCCCAATCACGCCGCCGCCAAGGGCTGCGATATAGGACGCCGATGTGTTCGAGGTGATGCCAGAACCCATTTTACCGGCATCTGCGCGCTTGCGCCTGCAGCCGGCGATCAGCAACGACGAGGCGATCAGGCACGCGGCCGGCGAAGCGGAAAGGATGGTCGGGAAACGGGCCTGATTCTTCATTGTGTCGGACAGCTCTCGCGGTTTCCGGTGCATCGGCAGATCATGGCTCGGCTTCAGGCCGATTCATGGCTCACTATCTTTTTACATTCCCCGCTTGGGCAGGCAATATCGCAGCGATTAAAGCTGCTGCATCGTGGAATTTTGCCCTGCAATCCTGTCAAAAAAGTCACGCGGCGGCCAAAGACACGTCCCGTCATGACACAGCCGGTAGCACGATCTGCGCCTTCAGCCCGCCGCGCTCTGCCCCTGAGACAACCCGAGAGTGCCCTGATATTCGCCGGCAATCTCACTGACGATCGATAATCCCAGGCCGGTGCCCGGCTTGCTTTTCGTCCAGCCTTTTGCCGCGTTTGATGGCAATGCCGATTTGCTCCGGCTCCAGACCGGGACCGTCATCATCAACCTCTATGGCGATCCAGTTGCGCCTCCCCGGATCTTTGCCCTGCACGCCCTCTGGCGCGATCTGTGCTGTAACGTGAACCTGATCGCTCGCATAGCGCGCCGCATTGTCCAGGAGGTTGCCCACCGTTTCCTCGACATCCTGCTGTTCCATCGCGAGGATCAGACCGGGCAGCGAGACCGTCAGCAGAAAGGTCTTTTCCGGATGCAGCCGGCGCATGACACGCACCAGCCGTTCAAGGACGGGTTCCACCTCGGTACGCGCCAGAACTGATTCCCGCTGCTGCGCGGCGATCCGTGCCCGGTTCAGGTAGGATTGTACCTGCATCTGCATCGCATCTGCCTGCGCCTTGACGAGATCGCCGTGCGGCGGCTCAAGCACCCGCGCTTCGTTGATCAACACGGCAAGCGGCGTCTTCAGCGAATGGGCAAGGTTGCCAACCTGCATGCGGGCACGTTCGATGATGCGCCGGTTGCTGTCGATCAGAGCATTGACTTCTGCTGGCCAACGGCTGGATTTCGTGGGGAATTCGCCGTCCAGCCGCTCGCTTTCTCCGCCCCGGATCTTTTCCAGCGAACGGCGTGCTTGGTCGAGCGGCCTCAGCCCGAAGAGAATGGCCAGCGCATTCATACTGAGGCCACCAAAACCGAAGATAGCCAGCGCCAGGTAGAGATTGCGATTGAAGTCATCGATATCGGCTTCCAGCACGTCACGATTGCCTGCAACCTGGAAACGGGCCGTATGCCCCTGGATATCCAGAACGACTTCGGTCTCCGCCACCTCGACCTCATTGTTGAAGGAATCGACGGTGGTATAGAAACGCTCGTAGCGAATATCGAAGGGTACTTCATCGACGCTGGCGATCGGCAGCTTTCCTGAACCAAGTGAGGTCGAAATCAGTGGCGGCGTGTTGAACTCGCCGATCGGCTCGACGATCCAGTACCAGCCCGTCTGCGGCTGAGAAAAGCGCAGATCACCCAGCTGCGGGCTTCCGGCCAGCACCGACTTGTCGTTGACGACGATCGAATTGATGACGTTGTAAAGTTGCGCGCAAAAGATCCTGAAAGCCACGCTCCGAACCCTGCCGGTAGAGCGCCGAGATCACCACGCCGATCACCACCAGCGCCGCCACCGCCCAGATGGTGGAAACCAGCAGAACGCGCTGTGAGAGATTGCGGGCGCAGCATCATGGGTGTGGCCGTATAGGCTGGCAGGACAACACGGCCGGACCGTGTCCCTGCAAGGGAAAGCGTCCGGTCTTTCCTGTAGATCATGGCGATCCCGCTCAGGATTTCACTTCCTTGTTGGCCATGCCGGGCGCCTGCATGCGATAGCCAAGGCCGCGCACGGTTTCGATCAGCTCGTTGCCGATCTTCTTGCGAAGCCGGCCGACGAAAACCTCGATCGTGTTGGAATCGCGGTCGAAGTCCTGATCGTACATGTGCTCGACCAGTTCCGTGCGCGAAACCACCTGCCCCATATGATGCATGAGATAAGAGAGAAGCCGGAACTCGTGCGATGTCAGCTTCAGCGCAACGCCGTTGACCAGCGCCTGGATCCCTTGGTATCCAACCGTACCGGCCCGCAAACGATTTCGGAGCTTGCATGTCCGGCAGCACGCCGGATCAGCGCGGATACGGGCCAGCACTTCCTCGACATGGAACGGCTTGGTGACATAATCGTCGGCGCCGGCATCGATGCCGGCGACCTTGTCGCTCCAGCGGTCGCGTGCCGTGAGAATGAGGACCGGCATGACCTTTCCGGCACCGCGCCATTTTTCCAGCACGGTAATACCGTCCATTTCCGGCAGGCCGATATCGAGGATGACGGCATCATAGGGTTCCCCCTCGCCGAGATAATGGCCTTCCTCGCCGTCGAAGGCCTGGTCGACGACATATCCGGCTTCCTTCAGGGTGTCCGTCAATTGACGGTTGAGGTTGACGTCGTCTTCGACCACCAGAATGCGCATGAACAGACTTTCTTCCCTTGCGCGCCAGCATCTCCCAAAGATTTGCCGTCGCGTTGCAACACGAGACTTACTGCTTACCTTATTTCATCCGTTTCGAGAATGTTTTGAAGGCAAGCATCCTGTGGCTACATCGGCACCCGCATCGTCACCTTTTCGGACGGCCGCCATTGCCGGGAATCAGCACGGTGACGACACATTTGCCATCGCCCGTCGGCTGAGCAGACAGGAGTTCGCCGCCGGTCTTGGCAACGACCTCGGCCGCAGCCTGGCCACAATCGCCGTCCACGGTAACAACCATCGATGGCACATCAATCACCGGCGGTGCAGAATCCGGAAAGGCCCGCTGCAAGCGTTGCTATGATCAAGGGTGAGGACATGAACGCACTTTCGGCTTGAAAACATTATTGGCGACTTGGGAAGCATCCTTGCAAATTTAATAGACGATACAGTCTGAATGGCAAATGAATGTCCTGATAACACCATGTTTTGCGCAAACTTGAGCAGCGTCTACTGCAATCGCGCTCGGGCCGAAATCCGGCCCCAGATCGCGACCAGCCCTGCCCACAGCCGCTGCCAGCGCCGTCAGACCATCGACAAGCCCTGTTTCGTCCTCAGACGCGATCTCCAGTCCGAGGGGATTGGCGCAGGATGCCAGGATTGCAACCGCGCCACCCCAGACTGTCTTCGACATGTACCAGATCTTCATATCGTTCATTTGATGCTCCTCGTTCGGTTCGCTTGATTTGGTGTAAATGGAGAGCCTGAGTTTTACAGAGTGAGCAGCGCCTGTGCCGGCACTCCGAAGGCAACCTTCTGACCTCTTTGCGTTACGCGAATCGACAAGACCGCCTGCGGTGCGCTGAAATCTTCGATCTCGAAGCCAGCCGCATAGTGCAATGCCGGTTCAGATACATCGAAGGAACGCTTCACTGCCGCCCCATCGAGTATGTCGATGCGATACCTTTCCTGGGGTTCATCCAGCGCGATATCGCCGTCAAGCCAATGGTCGGCATCGCGGCGGGCGCAACGGATCCAGGTCATGCGGATATCGCCGCTTTCGATGCGCCGAGCGCGCAGATGCACCGGTGCAACCGGTCTTTCCGCCCTCAAGCCACCGGCAAAAGCAAAGGGGCCGATGACAGGTGCTGCCTGTCCGCCTCGTTCCACGATCCAGTTGATCATGCGCCCGGTCTCATCCGCGCTCAGCCCCAGCGGCTTAACGGCGACGTTAAGCACCACCACCGAAGCGCCCGAAGCCGCCCCTGCCATCATCGCATCCGTGCTCCCGTGCAGCCCACGCAAAAGTTTTGTAAGCCGCCAGCGCCCAGCAGCAACTTCCTCCGCCCTCTGGAACCCGATGATTTCCCAGGCACCATTCGCAGCCAGGATCGCCACGCGGTTCTGTCCGTTGAGGACGGAGAGGCGATCCGCCGAAGAAAGCCCGCCGAAATACAGATCGAGCGTCAACGGCAACGCGGCATCAAACCTGCCGGTGACCCCCGCAGTGAGCGCTTCCACCAGGACACCCGTCTGGGCCGGCTGATCGAACCGTGCCCGCGCCTGATAGCCTTCCGTCGTCGCCGATGACGAGAGCGTCACCGCGCGCCACGGCCGGGCAAAGACAGCACCACGCGCGAAAGTGCTGGCATCGCCCGCGTCGTATTGCGGCAGGTCCATCAGATGCACGACCGGTGAAAATCCGTCCGACGGGGTACGCGGCGGATCGACTGGCCGCGATGGCCGGACAGGACCGCCACCGCTTGATGGCACAAACGCCCGCGCTTCGACCGAGCGCACTGCCCCGTCCTCGATCCGGCTGATAATGAAATTGCCAGCCGGCCCCTCATCGAAGGCAACGACATCACCGGGCTCTATTGCAAGCTCCGCCGGTGACAGCGAAAAACGAACGCTCCTGCGCGAGACCTGATGATCCTGAAGCGCATCCTCGACGGCGCTTGCTGCCGCACTGTCATGCATTACACCCGGCAGCGAAAGCCGTAGCACCCGGTCATTGGCCGGCGATACCCGGCGTGACCGCGCCGTCGTCCGCTCATAGGCATTTTCCGGATCGAAACGATCGAGGATGGCCTCGCTGCCGAAATCGCTGTCATGGCCGCGCGTCTCGGCAAACAGCGGCTGTTCATCGAGATCGGCCAGTACTGAAACGACCTTCGGCTGCGCTGCCTGTTTCATCCGCGACCGGAACCGCAGCGTCCCCCGTCTTCGACGGCATCGATCTGCAACGCCGCCATCAGCGGCTCGAGGCATGTCGCGCGCCGACGCCTGTTCCGATTGCACATAACCACCGAGATCGCCGCTGACACAGTTGGCATCGCCGTGCTCAAAACCGTGATCGACAAGCACCGCCGCGATCACATCGGCAGCCGTCGAGGTACCCAGCCGTCCGTTCAGCCAATGCCCTGTCTGCCAGTTGCCGCCATCCGACCAAAGTGCCGTATTCTCCGGAAAAGCCGGCGCCGGCCGGGCATCCCAGGTCCAAACAAACATATGGCCGGGATCAAGGCATGCGGGCGCATCCGGCCCTTGCCAGAATCGGTGCTGCGCCTCCAGAAACCGCCGCTGCATGGCATCGCAGCGCGCACCGCTTGAAAAATACGGAACCGCCGTCTCCGACGATTTCGGATCGGTAAAAACATTCGGCTGGTTCGCCCCTTTGTCGATCGCCGGGCATCCCAGCTCGGTAAACCATACGGGCTTGGCGCCTGCAACCCAGGCCGTCGGCACCGCCTGCTCTGACACCGCCGATCCTGTTGCGATGCGTCTGCCCCCACCAGCTGGCAATATCCTTGTAGCGATACACCCAGGGCTTTGCCGCCAGGCCATCGGTGATCGGCGTACGGATACGGTCGCGGCGGGCGACCTCACTGGCGTAGTACCAGTCATAGCCCTCGCCGGACGCGATCATCACCCCCATCGCATCGGCATCATCCGCCAGCCGAAAGCCATCCGGATTGCCCTTGGAAAGATCGCCGTCGCGCCAGTCGGAAAGCGGCATATAGTTGTCGATCCCGACGGCATCGATTGCAGCCGAGGCCCAGAGCGGATCGAGATTGTAATGAACCTCGCCGGATCCATCCGCCGGATGGTAGCCAAAGTATTCGCTCCAGTCGGCGGCGTAGGTCAGCTTGGTGCCCGCTCCGGTGATGGCCCGCACATCGACAGCCAGCCCGATTAGCTGCTCGACGAACGGAAATGCGCCTGCCCTGTCGCGCAATTGCGTCAGCCCGCGCAACTCGGAACCAATGATGAACCCATCGACCCCACTCGCTGCCTGTGCCAGCAGCGCATAGTGAAGCACCAGCCGGCGATACCCTTCGTCCGCTCCGGTCGACACGACCGACAGGCCCGACACCTGCAAAATCACTGACCTCCGCCGCGCCGCAAAACGCGTCCACCTGCATCCGCGCCGAAATGGTTTTATCGGCACTCCCCAACAGGCCCGGCGCCGGATAGGCGGTAATCCGCCCGCGCCAGGGATAGGCCGGCTGCCCTGTCCCGCCATAGGGATTGGGCAGCGCATTGTCGGCCGGAATATCCATCATCACAAAGGGATAGAGATAAACTTTTAACCCGCGCGCCTTGAGGTCAGCGATCGCCGCCGCCACGCTCGCGTCACTCGGCGTGCCGCCATAGGCCGGGCCGCCGCCATTGTGGCTGATGAGCCGGGCACTGCCGCGCGCAATCCCCGAGACGGACCAGGCCCGGCTTTCGCCATCGCGCGCCACGGTCTCCACCCCGGGCACGATCCTGCAATCACCAGCCCTGCAAATCCGTTCCGAACCATGACACCACCAGCGCCACGCGCTCAAGGTTCGGGCAAAGCGCCTGCAACTCGTCGATCGAGGCCTGCCAGTCGGTACTGGCATGAAAGACGTTGCGATTGATCAGACGGCTCGCCCCCGCACCCGTCCTCTCGCTGACCACCGCAGGGTCATAGCCATGCTCGCTGGAGCCCGGAATGATCGTCACCGCCCGGATGGCCTTTTCCAGCGCGCCGACCGGCCGCAGGACCTCGAACTGGATCACCGGGATACGATTGCCATAACCATCCAGCGGAAACCGCTCGAACACCGCATAGGCAAGTCCGCGGTAGGCTGGCGCTTTCCCCACCCCTTGCTTGGCCTCGATCAACGGGTCCGGCAACTGATCGCCTGTCCCGCGATAAAGCCGCATCTCGATCCCGGTCAGGTCCAGTTCCCGCCCATCCGCCCAGACCCGCCGCACGCAGGCAATCTCGCCCTCGCATCCCCAGCGAAATTGGCGTAATAGCGAAAGGTCTCGACCCGCGGCCCACTCTGCCTTACCGCCCTGCCGCTCGACGCGCACCTCCTCCTCGAACCGCGTCGCCCAGATCAGCGTGCCGCCGATCCGCACAGTGCCATAGGCGCGCGTGATCGCTGTCCCGTCCTCGGCACCGGGGATGCGTGCATCGCCCAGCCGGGCACCCTGAAACTGTTGTCATGCCGTTGATGATCGATCGGTCGATCACCGATCCCTGCCAGCGCGCCTGCCGCCCGGCCAAGCGCTGCCCCAACAGGACCGAATACGCTGCCAAGGGCCGCGCCTGCTGCCTGCAGAAGAATGGTTGCCATGACTGTCAGACCTTTTCGGGAAAACGAAAGACCCCGGCGATGCGCCGCCGCCAGGACGGCACGAGCGTCGACTCGATCACCGCCGCCTGCTCGTAGGCATGAATGAACCGATCCGGGGTGCTGAGAATTCCGGCATGTTTGGCCGGCAGATCCGGTCGCCAGCAAAACAACAGCAGATCGCCCGGCCGCATATCGGTGCCAGCCACCTCAGCCCCAAAATACCGGCGTGCCGCCTCCCGCAACCGGTCCTCGTGGCTGCGTTCCGCCCAATCCGGCTGATAGGCCGGCGGCAATTCCGGCTCAGAACCATGGATTTCGCGCCACACGCCCCGCACCAGTCCGAGACAATCGCAGCCGACGCCCTTCAGGCTCGCCTGATGCCGGTACGGCGTCCCTGATCCAACTCCGGGCGACCAGAAACGATCCGCTGTGCGAATGCGGCCTCTTCACCCTCCCCTTGAGGGGGAGGGTCGGCGCAACGTGCCGGGGTGGGGTGATCCTTCGGGGGCAACCTCACTCATAGAGCGCCCGCCCGTCATGAACCGCATCGCCATCGGCATAACCGAAGGCAAAATCCGTTCCTGGCATATGCGGAAACCCCTGAAAATTCAGCCGGTTTGCAAATTTCTCGCCGCAGGTGCCAAAGCTCTTGTCACACCCCACCGTCACCGTGAATGCATCCCCCACCGCAAATGGCAAAGGCGGCGGCAGCCAAAGGGAAAGCGTGACGTCATCGCCGTCCTTGCGGTGATCCTCGATGTCGGAGCTGTGCCCTGCGTTCGCCCCATCGGCAAACCGGAGCACACCATACCGGTAGAATCCCGCCGCTGCCGCATCGAGCCTCGACACCCGTATCTGCGTCTCGCCCAGAACAGCCGCGATCGTGCCACTGCCCCGATAGGCCGGACTGCTCAGATCCACCCCGCATCGTCCGTCGCCCAGCACCGCATCGCACCGCCGTCCATAAATCCGCCCCTGCGCCTGATCCAGCCGATGCGTCAGCCGCCGCAACTCGGCGCGAAAGGCGCCGCCTGCGCGCACGACATCGCCGATCTCCTGCACGCGCAGCAGAATGCGCTCGTCCGGAGCCTGCCAGTTCACCTGGAACACCTCGACCTTGGCGCCGTCATAGCGCCCGGCAATCACATCTGCCTCGCTGATCGCGGCGTTCGAAAACCCGCCGGCAACCTCGCCCGCCTCGACGGAAAGCCCGCTCTCCGCCTCGCTGTCAGTCGCCTGAAAACCGCTGGCCGCCCAAAAATCGGTGCCGCCGAAGCTGAGATCGTGATCATGCTCGGTAAAGCCGAGCACCACCCCATCGCGCCGCGTCACCCGCCAGCAATGGCACATCGTCGTCGCGTCACCGGCCAGATGCGCGGCAAGGGCTGAGGGAAGCGTTCTCATGGCTTGATCTCCACCAGAGGAATGGACGGAATGCGCCCCGCCTGAAACTGCCCCAGATCGACGTCGATCCGGTCGGTATCGAAGCGTACCGGCACGTCGAATTCTGAAGCCCGCCCTCACCACCACGCCGCTTGCCGGAATTTTCGATGGAATGAAGGCCAGCCGCCCACTCGCCGCATCCAGCGTATATTCGGCCGGTGCCACAGCCACGCCGCCGGCCGAAATCACCACGGTACCGGCAACCGGCTTGGCAATATCGCGCACGCTCGCCCCACCGGCATCACCATAGGTCTTCACCAACTCGAACACGGCCGTTACGCCATCGCCGGTGCCGATCACCTGATCCGTGGCGGTGATCACCCCACCTGGCGCACAGGATTTGAAATCGACGGGATCACGAAAGCGGAACCCGTAAAGCTGCCCCGCCCGCGCCTCGAAAAATTCCAGCACCGCATAGAGATCGCTGATCGACTTGATCCCCGATCCAGCATCATACTGCCGGCGCGCATCGCGCCAGCGGCGATTGCGGTTTTCCCGCCCGTCTCGAAAGACTGACAATATCCGTCCGCCTGACCGGCCCGCCGCTCGTCCCGAGCGCCAGGCGCAAGGGAAACCGGACCTCGTGAAATCCTGTTGGCATGATGTTTTCCGTTGTGTGTTGAATCGGTTGGCAGGGTGTCTTCAAGGACTGCTGCATGGGCGGCGGCATGTGTCGCGCGCCTCGCCCGTCAACGACCTTCGCTCCGAAGGCAAAGCGAGCGAACAAGTCGCGACCTCCCTCGTCCAACTCTCAGCCTATTGAGAGTCAGCGACCTTGATCGTCCCCGTTCCTTCGATGAGGGCGCGGGTAGCGGTGTCGTCGCACGATCCAAGGATGATGGGTGTGGCGTCCACAATTGCCACCTCTTGCAAAGCCGAAAAACACCCCTGATATTGTACCGGTGATGTGGTTTTGCTGGGGAGCGAGAACATGTTCGACTTTCTCGATTCGGAAGAAATGGAGAAATTGAGCCGCGCGATCGATGCGCGTTGCGTGGAGCTGAACATTCGTCCCGATAGCATTGAGGGGCAGATGGTCGCGAGCCAACTCTTAAATCTGTTCCAAAGCGGAGTAACGGACGAGGCAGAGCTGTCCACGCGCCCGATCGCGCTGGAAAATATTCTACGTCACGGGTGACGGACTAGCACGGCAGGAACAAAAACCGTCGTCCTTCGTTTCGCGCACGAACGACTACGGGAGAAGCAACATGCACCCGATTGAAATCTGCAATCCCACCGAAATTCAGTGGGAACCGGTGATAGTCAAGCTTCGCGGCGGCATCGAGAAGAAGATATGCGGTCCGCTCCAGGGCTTTGAGATTTTGAGCCGGCACATGGTCAGCCCTAACAGCAACATCTGCGCGAACGCCGCACGCTGCTGTCGTCTGGCAATGGAACGGAAGATGACGCCGGAGCAAGCACGGCAAGCTTTCATTGCCGCCACGATAGACCAAGAGTTGCGTGCCAACTGAAGTCATGCCGCGCCCCTCGCTGCTATCTGCCCCAAACCAACCGCCCTCACATTCGTTTGGGGTGGTGGGGTAGGTATCCTCTGGCTTTGGTAATGTGTCCAAGGTAGAACGTGGTGCTGATAAGTGGAGGTGGCATGAACCTGCGAGAGTTGCTCAGGTCGTGGCGCGAGTGGTCGGACGACCAAACCATCTATGTGGTCGAGCCGTGGACCAGTGAGGCCGAGGCGTTCCTTTCTAGTGAGTCTCCCGACACAAATGGTCCGATTTTTGTCTCTGGGAAGCCTTACGCTTATTTCCTTGAAGGCTTCATCGCCCGTGATTTTTCTCGATGATCTTGACGCCCCAGATGACGTGGGCGAGGTCGTGTGTGAACGGTTGATCCGTTACACTATCGACGATGCGTGAGTGCAAAAGCGGTTCTATGTCCCAGCAACTCTGTGTAAGCATTACATCGACGGATATGTTCTGACGATACGAGGGTGATGGGGATGGCGACGGAAAAGCTTTTCCACCGTCAAAGCCCCCGCCGCCCACGCCCCACCGTGCGCGTCAACATCGCCGCAATCTGCCCTTCCGACTTTCGAAAACTCTGCGCATCCGACGCCGTCACGTTGAAGACCACATTCATCGTGGCGCCACCACCGGGAGACGCCACGCCGAGCGACCCATCGGAACCGCGCTTCAGCGGCAATATCGCCTCCGATCCAGCCTCGCCCATCAGCCCCATCTGCCCGTCCATCGGAAAATAGGTCGGCGTCGAAATAACACCTCCGGCGGCAAAAGGCGTAACCCTGCCCGCCACGCCGCCATCGGCAAAAGCCGTCGCCCCAGTGAGGCTCCCGGCAAGCCCGGAGATCGCCGATCCGAGCAGCCCCTCGGAGCGGTTTCAACCCCGCCGAAAGCGCAATCTCCGTCAGCCGCAATCCGGCGCCGCGCAGCACATCCTCCAATCCCTTGCCGCCGCGCGTCGCCGAGGCCAAAGCCCCTGGTCAGCGCCGAGCCGAACGATCGCGAGCGCTGCTCCAAGTCGTCGAGCACATCCTTCAAGGCATCCGCCTCATCGGCTGCTGCCGAAAACCCGATCTCGTCACGTTCCATCATTGCCTCCGTAAAAAGAATACCCGCCGCCTCAGTCCGGAAACGCCGCCATCAACATCTCCACCCCAGAGCGAGCAGGAACCGCAGCGGCAGGCCGCAATCCGCCGAGCGCCGCCTGTATTTCGCGCGGCGTCATCGACCAGAAATCCTGTGCTGGAAGCCGCAGCAGGCAAAGCCCGGCATGGATCACCGGCCCCCATGGAAATGGGGGCGACAGACCATCCGCCTTGCCTGCTGCGGCTCTCAAGGGTTTGCGCTGTCCTCCGCGCCGCCGAAGGTCGCCGCCAGCAGTTCGCTGGTCAGCCGCGCCAGCCCGGCAATGCCGCCGTCAATGCTCATCACGGCAACATCCTCGTCGGAGACCAGATTGCCGCCGCCGCGCAGGCCGGCACTGAGAATGCGGATCATGTCCTCCGCCTTCAGCCGCCCGGCGGAAAATCGCGCGGCAAGCTCCATGAGATTGTCAGCCGCAAAAGCGGTCTCCAGTTCGGCGAGGCCACCGAGCGTCAGGCAGAGAATACGCCGCTCGCCGCCGATCACAGCCTCGACCTCGCCGCGATGCCGGTTCGCCCGGCCTGCTATCCCGGTGCTCCGCCCGATCATCACAGCGCCGCAAAGGTCAGAGCACCGGCCGATTCCAGCGCCGTTTCAAACAGGATCTCGCCATTGTACTGGCCCGAATATTCCAGCGCCGTCACCTGAAACGGCCCGGACAGTGCGCCGAAATCGGGAATGACGATCTGCCAGTCGAGGATCGAGCCGTTGAAGAAAGCCGCGCGCACAAGCGCATCCGAGCTTTGATCCTTAAAGATACCGGCACCCGATACGGAGGCGCGCTGCACGCCCGCGCCGCCCAGAAGCTCCTGCCACCGCCCTGCCGATTCCGCATCCGTCGCATCCACCGTCTCGGCGTTGAACGCCAGCCGTTTCGAGCGCAGCCCCGCCACCGTCACGTAACTGCCGCCATTATCGATCTTCAAGAGAAGATCCTTCCCCTTCTGCGCCACCATGTTTTCATCCTTCTGGGAAACGAAAAAGCGCCCGCTGGGGGCGCCGATGAATTCACATTTCGAGTGAGCGAGACGTCACTCCGTCACTACCCTGAAACACCATTTCCGCCAGATGCCCCTTGGCCTTGGCATCACGGCCAGTTTTGGTACGCCGATGGAAAATGCTGATCAGCGCAAACCCGTCCAAGACCAGATGCGCATCATCCAGCAGGACCTGTACCCGCGCGGCAATCTCTTCCGCCGCACGGTTGCCCCCTTCTCCTGTGCGCACTTCAAGCGTGACCAGATGCTCTTCCCCGCCTCGCTCGCCGTCGATGCATCCCGGCTCTCGATCCCGGCAACGAAAATGCATGGCCAATGGGACCGCGCCTGCGGGTGATCGTGAACCCCGTCGGCCCCGATCAACGCCGTGAGCGCCGCATCACCGGTAAGCGCCACGAAAATCGCTTTCTGCAAGGCCCCTGCAGCGCTCATCGCCCATCCTCCGTGCAATGGCAAACCAGATAACGCCGCGTCTCATCCGGATCATGAAACGTCCGGACCGTAAAAACCCGCATTCCCTTGCGAAATCGCATACCGGCCTGCACATCCTCATGAAACCGGATCCAGATGCGGTGCGTCACGGTGAACACCGTCTCATCCGCCTGCTCCTCCTCGTTGACAGAGACAGGTTCGATCCGCGCCCAGAGCGATGTGACCGGCGCAAAACCCGGCACGATACCGCCCTGGCTGTCGCCCACATCGTCGCGCATTTCCAGATCCAGCCGCGCTGACATCTGACCGGGGTCCAGTATGAGGGGCCGCATAGTTAAAGCCCCCGCCGGCAAAAGAGTGCGATCAGCCGGTCGTAGCCGGCAGGCACCGCCGCCGGCTGGCTGTCCGGCGAGACCGCGCCGCGAAACTCGTAGAGCAGCGCTACATGCAACAGCATCGCCCGTTTCAGCGTGTCCGGCACATCCGCACCGGTCATCCTGAAACCGGCTGAAAAATCGATCTCGATGCCGTTGATCGCCTGCCCTGCCGCAGGTTGCCGCGGCAGGATCAGCCGCGCCGGCCGCGCCTGGCCGTCCAGCACGAAACCGGCGGCATCGACGGCAAAAGGCATCCCATCCGCCTCATAAACCGTAACCGCTTCAATCGTTTGCACCGGCCCCCTGCCAATCTGAATCACCCGCGCCTGCGGCCAGTCGTCGAGATAGAGCCGGAAGGTTCGCGTCAGCAGCACCAGCCCGGTCTGCCGTTCCAGATGTTCGCGCACGGTGCGGATCAGCCCGGTAATCAGCGCATCGTCGGCGCTTGTTTCGACGCGCAGATGCGCCTTCGTCTCGGCAAGCGTCAGCGGCTCATGAGCGGCGGCGCCAGTTCGGTGATGGTCATGGATGTCTCCAATGGGTAATACAGCGGGCGATGGAATGGGTGGACGCAGCGGGAGGGGAGCTGCGTCCACCCTCGCGCACTGCGGCAGGGAAGACCGCGGCGCGAATGGTTGCCACCCTTTCAGAAAGGGCAGCCTTACACTTAGTCAAGATGCCGCGAATTTAATGAGCTTGATAGCCTCGAAATTTTGCACTCCACCACCGACCCGCTTGGTGGTGTAGAACAGCACATAGGGCTTGGCCGAGTAGGGATCGCGCAACACGCGCACCCCGGTGCGATCGACGACCAGATAGCCGGCGGCAAAATTGCCGAACGCGATGGCGGTGCTGTTGGCGCCGATATCCGGCATGTCCTCGGCCTCGGCGATCGAAAAGCCCATCAGCGAAGCCTGCTGGCCAGCCACCGCCGGCGGGCGCCAGAGGTAGTTGCCATCGGCATCCTTGAACTTGCGGATCTCGGCCTGCGTCCTGCGGTTCATCACGAAGGCGGCGTTCTGCCGGTGCCCGGCCTTCAGCGCATAGATCGTGTCGATCAGCGTGTCGGACGGTCCGCTCGCCTTGAAGGCGCCGGCGGCTCCCGTGGCGACATAGCCGATATTGCCCCAGCTCCAGCTCGCCTCCGCCACATTGGTATAGCTCAGGAACCCCTTCGGCTTGTTGGTGCCGTCACCGGAAACAAAGGCCGTGCCCTCCTGCTCGCCAAAGGCGATGTCGACTTCGGAGGCGATCCAGTTCTCGATATCGACGGCCGCATCGTCGAGAAGGGCTGCAGTCGCCGCCGGCATGGCATAGAGTTCCATGGTCGGGAAGGAGAGTTCGGCCAGCTGTGGCGTCGCCGTCTGCGGCCGCGCCGCCGTCTCCGCCACCCAGCCGGTCGCCATGCCGGAAAGCGCAAACGGCTTCTTCAGCACCGCCCCCGACACTTGCCTGACCGTCGCCATGGAGCGGATTGGCGAAACCACCGAAAGTCGGCGGCCAATCTCCGTGTCGGTCTCGTTCGGCACCAGATAACCGCCGTCGCTGGCCGAGCCGATCGAAAACGCCTTGGCCTCCAGCTCGCGCAGCGCCTGCCTCGTCGCCCCGGCGGATATAGCTTTCGAACGCCGCCTTGTGCTCCATCGTCTCCAGGCTGGTCTCGCCGCTGCGACCCAGCGCCGGCCGCGCCTTCTTCAGCGCCAGCTGGTCGATGACGCGCTTCTGCTCGTCCATGCTGCGCGAAATGCGGTCCATCTTGTCACGGGTGACGACATCGGCGGTCAGCTTGCTTTCCAGTTCGCCCAGCCGCCGGTCATTGGTTTCCTTGAATGCCTCGAAGGCACCCATGAAATCCTCGAAGGCGGCCGTCATCGTCTCCGGCGCCGTCTTGATTTCAGGGGCGACCTTGCTCTGCGGCGCCATATTGCTCGTCTCGTTCATCGATGTGTCCTTCTGTCAGAGAGCTTCATCATCCGGGCCGCCCGCCGCATCGTGCGCACGAGCTCCGTTTCCTTGTCGCGAAAGAACCGCGCATTCTTGACGTTCGAAACCCGCGCCGATGGCAGCATCGGGAAGGTGACGATCGAGATTTCCCAGAGATCGGCTTCGAGGATGCGGCGCACGCCGGTCTTGCCATCGGTCCTGGCCTTGACGGTCTGGAAACCGATCGACAGTCCGTCGAGCGCGCCGGCCTTCATCAGCATGTGCACCTCCTGCGCGCGGGCAACGCCCGGCGACAGAAGCCCCTCGACATAGAGCCCCGCGCGCATCCTCGCGGATGGTCTTCCAGGTGCCCAAGGGTTCACCGGGATCGTGCTGGAACAGCATGCGCACACCGGACGCGCCACGCCGCGCCAGCGACTGTTGAAAGGCGCCCGGCGCAATCGCGTCCTTGCCGAGATCGACCTCGCCAAAAATGCTGGCATAGCCGGAAAACCGTCCCTCCCCGGTCAACCCGGAAAGCGTCAGATTGGCAAACTTCTGCGTTCGCCAGACAGGCAGCCTGTCGGTCGTCATGGGTCTCTCCAAATTTGAAAGGGGTAAGCAATGGCCAATAGCCAGTAGAGGCCTTGACGACTGCCTATTGGCTACTCGCTACTGCCGCGTCCATATCGCTCCGCCATGCGCACCACCGCGCCCAGCGCCCACCAGGCCGAAAGACTGGCGGCGGCCGAGCCTGTCAACATCACCTCGGCGCCTGAAAGACTGCCGGCGATATCGAGTTTGGTGACAATCCAGAGCCCCGCCGGGCCGCCGAAAATCAGCCCGCAGGAAAGGCCGGTGAAAAAGCGCGAGGCAGCCTCACGCTTGCCCTTCGGCAGCATGTAGATCAGCGACACCGCAGCCCCGGCCGCAGCGCCGATCCCCTTGGCAGCCCAAAGGCCCGGGTCATTGCCAAAATCAGCCATTTGTTAAGTCCTTGATGCTATTATCGGAATTGCATCGTCCTCACGCGGCCGCAGCCAACTTCCGCCGGGTCATGCACAGCATGACGTAGCGTCATCTGCAGAAATTCCTGATTCTTTTGAATCCCTTGGCCGGCGATCTTCGATGATCGAATCAGGCCGCTCCCAGATTGATTCAATGAAGCGGGAAATAGATTCCGGAAAGCCCGTGAAGAGCCTGTATTTGCTCGGCAAAGACACCCCCGAACCATCACACCAGCCGCCCCCCAATACCCGACCGCCTGCCGCTTCTCCTCGTCGCTCAAAAAATCCGCGTCCTTCATCCGCGCCCAGACCTCGCTGCGTTCGCCGGTCAGCCCGGTCACCTGGTCGAGATCCGGCACCAGTTTCAACGGCTCACCCGACTGCCCGGAGAACCAGCCCGACAGCGCCGCAGCCGTGCGAAAAATCATCGGCAGGATAGTGAGCCGGTAGAGCGCCCGGTTGGCCTCCTGATAATTGGCATAGGTATTGTCGCCGGGAATGCCGAGCAGCATCGGCGGCACACCGAAGGCAAGCGCAATGTCGCGCCGCGCCATTCTTTGCCTCGACGAAATCCATATCCTTCGGCGAAAGCCCCATCACCTTCCAGTCGAGCCCGCCTTCCAGCAGCAGCGGCCGCCCGGCACGGATCGGGCCGGAATAGCCCTCGTCCAACTCGTTCTTCAACCGGTCATACTGGTCGGCCGACAGATTGCCGCCCTCCTTCGGCTGGTAGACCAAAGCACCTGAAGGCCGGGCCGAATTGTCGAGCAGCGCCTTGTTCCAGGTCGCCGCCGCATTGGAGAGATCGAGCGCCATCTGTGCCGCCGCCAACGGCGGAAAGCCAAGATGATCGTCGAGCGGATGAAACAATCTCAGATGCAGAAGCCCGTCTTCGCCGGCCGAAATCCGCCGCACCAGGTTGCCTACCCGGTATTCATAGGCCTCCGGCCAGCCGTCGCGTCCTTCGAGGATACGCACCCGGTCCGGACGCAGCAGGTGCAGTTCGCGCACCGCACCGCCGATCTCGGCCGCATCGACATAGGCATTGCCGGACAGCAGCAGATGACCATAGAGCGTCTCCAGGAAATCATGTCCCCCCATCCGCCCGTTCGGTCGTGCCAAAAGTGCCAGAACCGGATGCTCGCTCCCGCTCCTCCACCCCCTCATAGGCGAGCAGCGGCACGTTTGCCGCAGCCTCCGAAATCAGCCGCACCGCCCGGTGTGCCACCGGGTTGCGCATGAAACCTTCGCGGGCAAGCGCCGAATAGGATCGCCCGGTCCAGTCGCGCGCCCCTCCTGCGCGATCGCGATGAAGCCGGACGTGGCCTTGGTTTCGCGCAAGAGCTCGCTCTCCACCGGGCGGCGCCACGGCAGACGGAATGGATTTTTCATGATGTCGTTATCCTTGAATGCCGCGTCAGCGCGGCCTGAACCGAATGAAAGCCGATACCGTTTATGCCGTCCCGGCGAGCCGGATCGCCGCGAGATATCGCCTGCCGTAGCCTGCCACCAGCTCCGCCCTGTCGCGGCCGTTGATAATCCGCCGCGCGCCGATCCAGTCCGTTCTATCTCCAGAGAAATACTGCCCTAGCCTGCGGCCGGTAAACGCGCCGGCCTGCATGCCAACAAACAGGATGTCGACCGCAATGGTCATTTCCATCGCCTGCTCCGGATGGGAAATCAGGTCGATCCCGGTTATCAGCGCCATCTTTTCATAATTGGCCCTGTGCGTCAGCTGCACCAGCCCGCGCCCCAGCCAGGTCTTGCCCTCGGCATCCCGCCGCCAGTACGGCACCGACACAGAGGACAGCCTGCCGTTGTCAAAAGCGCTGTCGAGAAGGGCAATCGCTTGGCTGTCGCTTGTGGCAAAGGTTTCGCGCACTGGCTGCATCGTCCGGCCGGTTTCGTGATGCGCGGTCGCCAGCATATAGGCGAGCCAGCGGTCATCGGTCTCGCCAACATCGCTGCCATGATCGAGAATCGCCGTCAGTCCCGCCACCTGGTGTTTTTTCAAGACACCGTCGAACAGGGAAACACGCACCGCATCGAAAAAGGTTTTTCGCGCAAACGTCATGCATCCTCCGCTTCCGGTCACAAGACTTGAAAAATGTCGTGACTCTAAATCGATTTAACCAATTTAAATCGTTTAAATTATTTAATGCCCTGATTTACTTTGGCTTTAAGATATGAAATCTGGAATCCAGCAATATGATGTTGCCTTGATCGAGGAGGATCGAATGAACGCGCAGAGCAAGATACAGGCGGACACCACCCGCCCGACAGTACCGCAGCATATCCTCGACCGGTTTGAAAATGCCTGGCAGCAGATGCGTGCAAACGCCACCTCCGCGCCAAAATCCCCTGCGACCGAAGACGACAAGCGCTAATCACCTCTCCGGATTCTTCTATCGCCAGCGTCAATCGGTGCGGAACCTTCCAGCCCCGTCCGCGTTGTCGGTCGTTGCAGAAATCAATGAAAGGATCGCCCATGCCGGCCCAGCAAATCTCCCAGGCCCAGTTCGAACGCCTCGAAAATGAATGGCGCCGGATCCATGAAACCGCATCGACGACGCCAAAGCCGTCTTCCACAACGACCGGTAAATAATTCCGCAACTCTGCCGCCAGACACCCTCCCTCGCGGGGGAGGGTCGGAGCAAAGTTCCGGGGTGGGGTGATCGCCCGATACTCGTAGCATCGATCCCTTCAAATCCCCTGACCCGCGGCTCGCCGCCGCTGTCCAGCATCAGTGCCGTCAGCGCCCAGACCAGTGCGTCCAGCCGGTCCGGCGAACGCCCGGACGACAAACCGTCCGGCCCGAAATCGCACATCTGGTCCTCCAGCGCCGGAAACGATCCGGCATGAACGACCCGGCCCTGTTCATAGAGCGCCGCCACCGGCTCCGCCCGCAGCCATTTCCCTGCGCGATGCCCTGACTGATGTCACCGGCAGTTTCGCATCAATGCCGCGCAGCACCGCGGACACCATGTCGCCGCCCTGGTTGACCTCGGCAACGATCCGGTCGGCATCGAAACGCCTGTAGGCACGAACCACCGCCCCCGCCCATCCGGCCGGGCTTGCGCCCTCGACCGAACAGTCTGCCAGCACCACGCCACGCCCGGCTCGGTCCAGTCCTGCCACGATGATGCCGCAACACGATCCCTGCCCCATGCCGGCCGGCGGATCGACCGCCACGACGATACGGCCAAGCGGCCCGGTATCACGCAATTTCAGCGCCTCGATCCCGGCGCGCGACCAGAGCGCATCCTCGCGATCCTCGATCATCTCGCCGTCGAGTTCCTGCCGTCCCAACCGCGTGCCACCGTAGCGCCCTGCCATGGCAGAGAGAAATCCCGGTGCCAGGTTCGCTGCATTGTCGCCGGTCCTGATCCGGCACGTCACAGTGCCGGGATCGGCCATCAGTGCCTTTAGAACCGGCACCGGCCTTGGCGTCGTCGTCACCAGTGCGCGCGGATCATCGCCCAGCCGGAGGGTAAACTGCAGCATGTCCCATGTCTCCTGCCCGTGTTTCCATTTGCCAAGCTCGTCGCACCAGGCGTAATCGAATTGCGGCCCGCGCAGGCTTTCCGGGTCTTCCGAGGAAAAAATCTGCGCAATTGTGCCGTTCGGCCATACCAGCCGGCGCCGCGACGCCTCGAAATCCGGCCGATTGCTTTGCGCAATCCGGCAGATGCCGGAAACGCCGTCGATCATCACTTCGCGCGCATCCCCCAGCGTCTCGGCCACCAGCGCGATCCGCGAACCCGGCCGCGCCGCCTTGCCGGTCGCGAGGGCCTGCACCCATTCGGCGCCCGCCCGCGTCTTGCCTGACCCGCGCCCGCCCATCAAAAGCCAGACCCGCCAGTCGCCCTCGGGCGGTTTTTGGTCATCCCGTCCCGTTTGCGACCAGTCCCGGACGTACGCAACGAGATTGCGAAACCGCTCAAGAAGGTCTGCATCTGCCGCTCTGGAAGTCACCCCAGACGAACTATTGATGCCGCCACGCGACTGAAGGCCTTGCCCTCGTATTTCAGAAGCTTCAGCCGATATTTCCACTCCGGCAGCATCCGTATTCAAATCGACATCAGGCATTTGTTCGTCTTGGGTAGGTGCATCGTGTCGGCTTCTTTTACTTGCGACGAGGCCTGCAGCTGAGTGCAGATTGCTGCACCGTCCATCTCATCTATTAAAAGGCGCGTATCGCTTACGGCCTTCGCTCGCAGAAGGTTCACGCGCTCCATGAGGAGCTTATGCTTGCGCATCCTCTTTTCGAGATGACGAAACTCGGCCTTCGCCTTCAGGCGATCCGCGCGGGGCTGCGGGCTTATCGTTACCGGATCCGGCCCCGTCAAGATGAGGACCGCCGGCCCCGGCATCCGCGATATATTTGGCACAGAGTTCCTTTGCGCGTCGTTCAACGCGCTGATCGATTTCTGCAACGAATGCGTTGTAGCTTGCCTCGTCGAACACGGTATCTGCTGCCACCTGCCGGTCATGGGCAATCGTCCTTTGCAGGCTGTCGATCTTTTCCAGCGTCCGCACGATCACCGACATCGCCTCGATGCTCGCCTTGGCGTCGGCCTGGATCAGCTTGCGGTCGATCTCCTCGCCGGCCGCCTCCGCCTTGTCATCGGCCAAGCGCCGCAGCCGCTGGAACTGCTGCATCTGCTCGCGCAATTCCTTCGTCATGCCGTTCAGCATGTCCTGCAGGTCATCCAGCGGAGACACGACTTCCGCCTTGGTTTCAAGCATCACCCGGCGGGCGACATCCTCAAGTCCTGCATCCGCCTCGTGCCGCAACCGGCCGTCATAGACCGGCGCCTTCGGCCATAGGCCAAACAGCTCCGGATCGAAATCCAGATCAGACGTCATCACAATGTCCTTGAAACTCACCTCCCCCTTGAGGGGGAGGGTCGGAGCGAAGCTCCGGGGTGGGGCGACCGCCATGGAAAGCAGGTCGCACCGCTGAAACGGTGAGGGAGCAAACCGCTTCGCCCACTTTTCCGACTGTGCCATAACCCTATCAAACGACCGTCACGCCGTCAAGGATTATTTTCCTATTAGGATTATTTTCTTAAATTTGCGCTATCCGGGTTGCGTGTTACACTTCCGCCATGAGAACCGAGGACCTGGAAAAGCGGGCTTTGGGCCTGCCCGGCGCGGTTGAAAGCGCCCATTTCGGAAAACGCGACTTTCGCGTTGGCAACCGTATCTTCATGTCCCTGCCGGAAGCCGGCCGCGCCGTCGTCAAGTTCACCCCCGACCAGCAGAAGCTGTTTCTCGAAACAGAACCCGGTGTCTGCGCCGCCGTTCCCGGCGGCTGGGGCCTGAAGGGCTGGACCTCGATCTATTTTGCCGATGCCGAAGAGGACATTATCGGCCATGTTATGGAAACCGCCTGGCGCAACGTCGCACCCAAAGATCTCTTGAAATCGGAGCTTCCTGCGGAATAGGGGCTTACCGCTCGCCGCGCCCACCCACCGTCAGCGGCCAGGTCACCAGATAGTCTTCCAGATCCTCGACATCGATGCCGTCTTCCGACACAGTGCGTCCGCGCACCGAAATACCTGCCTGATGCACCGTTTCCGGGTCGCCTGATATCAGCGGGTGCCACCAATAGAGGTCATGGCCGTCGTGTACCAGCCGGTAGCCGCAGGTCGGCGGAAGCCAGGTCAGCGTCTCCACCTCTTCCGGCGTCAGCTGGATACAGTCCGGCACGGTCGCCTGCCGGTTGGGATAGTCCTTGCACCGGCAGCTCTGACCGTCGAGCAGCGTGCAGCCGACACTGGTCCAGGCGATCTCGCCCGTATCCCAGTCTTCCAGCTTGTTGAGACAACAGAGCCCGCAGCCGTCGCAGAGGCTTTCCCACTCGACATTGCTCATCTCGGCCAGTGTTTTCGTCTTCCAGAAGGGCTGTTCGCCCATGCGCTTTATTCTTCCATCCGTTGGATTTCAGCGACAATTTTACAAAAGATTGCCGGATTTTTAAGGCTCATTACCGATATCGACGTAGAATAGAAACCCGGCCCATGCAAATATCGGCCCTGCATAATCCCTAAACCGAAATCGGTTTAGGGATTATGCAGCACGTATAAAACGCTACAGCGAACCTTAGTGCGTCATATGACGCACGGCGCTGTAGAACTTGAAGCCATCAGGATGCGACCGCGTTGCAGGATCCAAGCCAAGACGACAGCCCGAACCAGGAAAGCGGCGCTCCGAAGGACGACCGGCCGAGGAAGCGCCATATCCTGCTGCGCATCGATTCATGGATCGATCTGACCGTCTGGAATGCCGGTTTCCGCCTCGGCGTCTGGTGGGAAGACATCACCATCTTCTTCCGCCGCTTCTCCGTGCGTGGCTGGAAGAAGGCGCTGTTCGAGGTGCTGGGCGAATGCATGACCTGGGGAACGGCCGGTTCCGTGCTGATGCTGGCGCTTGCCCTTCCCGCCTTTGAGGAAACCAAGGGCAACTGGCGGGCGCAGGGCGATTTCGCCGTCACGTTCCTTGATCGCTATGGCAACGAGATCGGCCATCGCGGCATTATCCACGAGGATTCTGTGCCGATCGACGAATTGCCGGACACGCTGGTCAAGGCCGTTCTCGCCACCGAAGACCGCCGCTTCTTCGATCATTACGGCATCGATTTCCTCGGCCTAGCCCGCGCCATGACCATCAATGCACGCGCCGGCGGCGTCGTTCAGGGCGGCTCGACGCTGACCCAGCAGCTGGCGAAAAATCTGTTCCTGTCGAACGAGCGCACCATCGAGCGCAAGATCAAGGAGGCCTTCCTCGCCGTCTGGCTCGAATCCAACCTGTCGAAGAAGGAAATCCTGCGCCTCTATCTCGACCGCGCCTATATGGGCGGCGGCACGTTCGGGGCGGCAGCGGCGTCGCAGTTCTATTTCGGCAAGAACATCACCGATATCAATCTGGCTGAAAGCGCCATGCTGGCCGGCCTGTTCAAGGCGCCTGCGCGCTATGCGCCGCATGTCAACCTGCCGGCCGCCCGCGCCCGCGCCAACGAGGTTTTGACCAACCTCGTCCAGGGCGGGCTGATGACCGAGGGCCAGGTGATTGCCGCGCGCCTCACTCCGGCAAAGGTCATCGACCGCGCCGAAGTCACAGCACCGGATTTCTTCCTCGACTGGGCCTTCGACGAGACCAAGCGCATCGCCACGCCCTTTGCCCAGCATTCGCTCGTCGTTCGCACCACCATCGACATGGGCTTGCAGCAGGCAGCGGAAGAAGCCGTCGAATCCAGCCTTCGGCAATATGGCGAGAGCTACAAGGTCAAGCAGGGCGCCATGGTGATGATCGAGAATGGTGGCCCGGTGCGCGCCATGGTCGGCGGCCGGGACTATGGCGAAAGCCAGTTCAACCGCGCCACCAAGGCACTGCGCCAGCCGGGCTCCTCCTTCAAGGTCTACACCTATACGGCGGCGATGGAGAAAGGTTTCAAGCCCGATCCGACCATCAGCGATGCGCCGATCACCTGGCGCGGCTGGTCGCCGCAGAATTACTCCAAGGGCAGCTATTCCGGCCGCGTCACCATGCTGACCGCCATTGCCAAGTCGATCAACACGGTGCCGGTGCGCCTTGCCAAGGACGAACTCGGCACCGAGATCATCGCCGCAACGGCGAAAAAGATGGGCGTGGAGACGCCGATCCGTACCGACAAGACCATGCCGCTCGGCACATCGGAAGTCACCGTGCTTGATCAGGCGACCGCCTATGCGGTCTTTCCCGCCGGTGGCCTGCAAGCGCGCCGCCACGGCATCAGCCAAATCCTCAACTATGACGGCGACATCCTCTACGACTTCGGCCACGACGAACCTGCCGCCAAGCGGGTGATCAGCGAACAGGCCAATGCCTCGATGAACTATATGCTGACGCAAATCCCGATCATCGGCACGGCGCGCAAGGCAGCGCTCGACAACGGCATCGTCGCCGGCGGCAAGACCGGCACGACGCAGGCCTATCGCGATGCCTGGTTCGTCGGCTTTACCGGCGATTACACCACCGCCGTCTGGTTTGGAAACGACGACTATACCTCGACCAACAACATGACCGGCGGCTCGCTACCGGCCATGACCTTCAAGCGGTTGATGGACTATGCCGAACAGGGCATCGAACACCGAGCCATCCCCGGCATCGAAAACCCGCTTCCGGGGCCGGATGCGAAAAGAATGCGGCCGAAGTCGCTGCCGCCAAACCGGCCGACGAAAACGCCCTGCCGCCGCTCGTTCGTCCCCGTTCGCTCTCCTCCGAAGTCACCCGGATGCTGAAATCGATCGGCGAAAAATTCAACACCGCCCCAGCCCTGAAAGTTCCGGCCGGGATCCCCGGCAAGGTCGCCGAAATCGATCCGCAACCGACCGGCACTATCGTCAAGGGAGGTCGGGATGGCAGGCGGTGATGGGGACGGGGGGCTGGCGTTTGGTTGAAAGATACGATCAGCTTGCTGCGCGGCGAGCAGAAGAGGAACACATAAAATTTCTTGAGCGCATCAAGCACTACTACCCTTGGATCAGTTTCCCCAGCGGTTATGGTCTGATTGATCGAACTCGGCACCACTGATTTCGATTTTTGGTCAATCAATACAGATCCCGCCTCTATTTTTCGCTATTCGCAAGGCCTGAAGCAACGTTATCCGAGCCGCAATTTGGTGATTTTCGCCAAGCGTGGCGACTGCGACGACATAGCCTGCTGGGAAGAAGGAAAGCCGGGGCGCATCGTCGTTATCAATGACTTTGCGGACAACGGATATGAAAATGCTGGCGAGTATGATGATTTTCAGGACTGGTTCAAATCGGTCATCGACACGATGATGAAAGACTGGAATTGAACACCCCTTCTCAACACGATTTTCCCCAGGGAAAATCAGTGCTAACCCTAACCCTCTGACGCAATTGAATAAGGCTGTTAGGTGTTCCGCATCCCCCTCCTCGTCGCCCTTGCCCTGTCCGTCGCCTTCGGCGTCGGCATCGTTTCGAGCGTGTCTGCCCTGAAGGCCACGGTCGGTTTCGGAGCGATTGCGCTCGGCCCGTGGGTGGCCTTTCCTGAGGCACAGACGGAAAACACTGATCCCTATGCCAAGGCGCACCGGGCGCGCCGGAAAGCTGCTCTATGGCGGGGCGGAAGGACTGCAATTCACCGCCGCCATGGACAGCACTGGGGAAAAGCTGTCCTCCGGCTGCACCTATGATATCGCCGGCATCACCCCGCCTGCCCGGTTCTGGACGCTGTATGCGACCAATGCCAACGACCAGCCGATGAAGACCGATCCGGAACTGCCGGCGGCAACCAATGCCTGGACGGTATTGCGCCAACCGGACAGTTCCTTCGTCATCCATGTCTCGCCGGTTGCCCAGCCGGACAACTGGCTGGCGACGCGCCGCGTCGGCGCCTTCAAGTTGGTGCTCACCCTGCTCGACACCCCGACTGCCGGCTCCTCCGGTCTTATCGACCTGACGATGCCGAAGATCGTCAAGACAGGGTGCCCCCTGATGCGTAGCGCATTTTTTTCCATCCTTGTCGGTCTGGTCGGTGCAGCCTTGCTGCACATCGTCATCATTCTGGCTTTGCCTGCAATTTACCGGCAAGGATGCCTATAGCCGGGTTCTCGGCCTCTACGAGATGGACAGCTTCTTCCCGCTCACCAGCGAGCCAGGTTCGACAGGACTTGCCAATGACGATCCGTTCCTGCGGGTTGCCGTCTGCGGCTTCTCCGTCGATGGCGGTCCTGCTCGCTTCGTTGCTAAGGGCGCCATACCGTTCTGGTCACTGGCCATATACGACGCCAATTCCAACGAGATTTTCAGCATGAACGACCATACGGCGGTCAACGGCAATCTCGATCTGGTCATGGCCACGCCAATCCAGCTCGTCGATCTCAGAAAGACGCCACCTGCAAGTCTGGCCCAGTCGATCATGGTGGAGATGCCGAATGAGGAAGGCTATGCGGTCCTGCGCGCATTGGCACCGACGGATAGCTACGAAGAAACCGTGCGCAACTTCCTGACCGAATCCAGCTGCGAGCCTTTCCGGCGATAGCAAGCCGAAATGTCGAACCCGCACGACCTACGATTTAAAATCTTCAATGGAAGGAATTGGTCACGATGCGCCGTATTGGCGTCCGTTGCTCAGGCAAAAACCTGACGCATTGGAGCTCTGTTGAACAAGCGCCGCCCACAGACAAGCTCAGTGCTTCTTTGCCCTGCCGGGAGCCGGTTTTGCGGGGTTATCGCCCGGGTGTCCATCCAGCCGCTCGTAGCGGATGCCGGTGAACAACAGGATCACTGCATTGCTCGGGGCAATGGGACCCATGGACGGTTTTGGCGGTGGCCGCACAACGCGGTCCTCCAGTCTGATAACGTCTGCCATGCTCGTCTCCAAAAAAAATGGTTGAGACGGATGAACTACCGTACTGATTTCACCCTGCCCGTTTTCCGGGCTGGCGCGGTCCGTTTACCGTGAGGCTTCGGGCATCTGCGCCTTTCTCGTTGCTCCTTCTTCCGGAAATTCCGGACTTTATGCCATTGCGAGAATGCCGATGATATCCAGTGACACCACCTGCCGTCAGATTGAGCCACACGATAGTTAATAGCTCCTTAACGGTCAAAACCTCAATTCAAACGAAAAGTGCGAATTCGACCCTCAAACTGACGTGTCCGGCGCCATGGCGCCGGACACCCCTCTCGCCTTGCAAGAACCACTATAGACGAGCTTTCACGCCTGAAAGTTTCGCAAGGAACACGCTGGCCCTAGCGCCGCGCCAGCAGGCCGATCACGAAGGAGACGCCGGCAATCGCGAGCAGCGTCGAAACGGGTTCTTCGTGAATGCGGTCACGCAGCCGTTCCGTCAGCACTTCGACCTCCGAAGCCGCGACAGCCTTGGCACTGCTGCCGATGGCGGAAACAGAGTCGGTAAGACGGGCAATTTCGGCACGCAGCTCCGTAAGCTGATTTTCGAGATCGGCTTTTGCCGTGCTCGCTTCTATCTCGGCTATATCAGCGTCGTTCGGCACAGCTGCGAATTTCTTTTCGACCATGGTCAGGGCTCCTTTTGCAATGTTGCCTCAACGCACAAGTCCGGATTTGGTTCCCTGCAGACTGCAGCAAAACCGCGGTTCCTTCCGGCCCATTTCACCTGCGGTTTAGCATCCGCTCCCCTACCCCTGACCTTGCCGCGCGTCCCCGGAACGAAACCGGCAGTCTGGGCGTTAATTTGCACGGAACAAAAAAACAGGACGCGCCAACCACCTCAAAAAAGACACAAAAACAACGGTGTTTGCGGGAAATCGTGCGGGCGCAACCGCGATGCCACGCCGGACCGATAAGGATGGAGAGCTGATGACGAAACTGCGACGACCTTCATTGAAATCAACGCTGATGGCCATAGCCGCGGCGGCGGCATTTCTGTTGCCGGTCGCTGCCCAGGCGGCCGAAGGCTTTGCAACAGCCAATGTCAATATGCGCTCAGGCCCCAGCACACGTTATCCGGCAGTAACGGTTATTCCCGTTGGAACGCCGGTTGAGATTCATGGCTGCCTTGCCGACGTTCCCTGGTGTGACGTGTCCTTCTACAATGGTAGAGGCTGGGTGGCAGGCCGTTACGTCCAGGCAGAGTATCAGCAACGCCGCGTTTACGTTGAACCGGATTATTATGACTCGCTCGGCATTCCTCTGGTGACGTTCGAACTCGGAAACTACTGGGACCCGCAACTATCGCAACCGCGACTTCTATAGAGAGCGGGACTACTACCGGCGCGACCGCGACAGGGATCGCTATGATCCCGAATCGCCGACCACGACGCGACTACAACACCTATGAGCGCCCGCGCTACAACAATGAAGATGGCATCATCGTCGAACGCCCGCGTCGTGACCGTGACCGGGAACGCATCGAGCGGCGGCGTGACGACAACGCCCGGCAATTCGAGAACGATCAGAGCAACCGCCGTGAACGCGATCGCGAACGTATCGAACGCCGCAATCGCAACAGCGAGCAACAAGTCGAGCGTCCCCGCAACAATCGGCAGGAACGCAGTCGGGGCGGTGACGACGTGTACCGCAACGGCGAGGTCAACGGGCGCAAGATCGGCGGCCCACAGGGCGGAGGCGATTGCCGCCCCCAAGCGACGTAAACTGCAACTAGACGAAACGTTACGTACTGGAAAACGGGCGGCAATGCCGCCCGTTTTCGCATAACCAAACACGCACAGTCGACTTAACGGAACAAAATCATCGTGCCTGGGCTGCCCTTCCTTGATGGAAGAACACATGTTTCTGCGTCCTCTACAGCATTGGGTCGGCGAACACCGCCGCAGGCAGTGTGCCTGGAGCGTTTATCCCACGATCGTCCCTGTTAGCAGAGAAAACCCATCTCGCTGGCTGGAGCCGCGAAGAGGCCGTGATTGCGATTGCAGATGTTGCGGATCATCAACTCGTAGACATCACCAACAGTTCCGCAGCCACACTCATCGACGAGGGCGATCCGCTGGCCGACCTGGGAAGAGCCCACGCAAAAGGCCCTTCTTTCCCAAGGCGGTAGCCCGTTTCTCATCCGGTAAACGGAATGTTAACCACGTCCCTCTATTCTGACATCATCATTCAGCCATGATCGGCAGGGTCGACATAGCCTTCGTCGGCGCCAATGTTTTCAGCGCCTTAGCGTCGATGATACTGGTAGCGCCCGCGGCGTTCGAAGCTGCTCCCTCCGGCCGTGTCTGAAATTTCGCCACCCTTTCGCACAAGCGGCAACGCTGCCTGTCCGAAATCGGGACAATGATGTTGTGCGTATGAGTGGGTGTATCCGTGGCGGACCGGTTTCGTGAGTTGGAAAGACCGCAGACAGGGCGGTTGAAGGACGTGGTCCTGATGGCGACCGTGACCGGTTTCGAGGGTCTGCGCCATCCCCGCCGGACCGATCTCAAGCAATTCTCCGAACTGTTCGACCCGCTATTTTCCGCCTCCAGCGACGAAGCCCGCCGCCAGGCCGCCGCCGCTCTTTCCCAGTGCCCGTATGTGCCGCCATCCGTGGCGCTGCAGATCGGCAATGCGCCGATTTCCATCGCCGCGATTTTCCTCACGCGCTCTGCCTCGATCGACGATGCAACGCTGCTGCAGGTCATTCGCAGTCAGGGGCAGGCGCACGCCACTGCGATTGCCCGCCGCGACAATCTTTCGGTTCATGTGGTCGATGCCCTTGTCGAGCGCCGTCAGACCGCCGCCGCACCGGCAAAGACGGCCGCACCACCCGTACAGGCTTCTCCCGCCGCACGGGCTGCCCCTGAGGCGGAGCAGCGCCAGCCGGACACTTCGGCACAGGACATGACGACGGCAAAGCTGTTGCGCGAGGAAAAACTGCGCGACGATCTCAAGTCGCTTGCCCGCGTCGCCCGACAGGCTGCACCGGCCCTGCCGGTCATCGAGCCTTTGAACCCCTTGCATGAGGCATTGCTCGTTCGCTTTGCCCGGTCGGGCGAGGCCAATCTTTTCGCCGCCAGCCTTTCGGCGGCCCTGTCTTCCAGCCCCGATCTTGGCGAGCGGATTCTGCTCGACATTTCCGGCCAGCAACTTGCCACCGCGTTGATCGCGCTGGACATGCACACCGATGATAGCCTTTTTGTGCTCTCGGCCTTGTATCCGGACCTCGACGAACGCCTCGGCGGGACTACACGTGGCGAGGCGCTGCTTGCCTCCCCTGGCCCCGGAATCCAGCCGCGTGCGCGTTCAAGCCTGGCTGCAAGCCGACCAGAGCGACGCCCTCCGCACACCGGAGCATCAAGGCTACCTGTCTCCCGACCGGGGAGCGGATCCACGCCAGACGACGGCTCGAAAGGCCCCGCCCGCATTGCGGCGGACCTGCAGCAAAAGCGGACTTTTGGTCGCGGACGCTGAATTTTCACACGTTTAGCTGCGTTCTTCGGCCGCGACGTCGAACAGATCGCCGCGCGCATCCACCTCGATCTCCACCACCCAGCAATCCGGATCGAAACGGATTTCGCGGGCAATCGCCTGATCGACCGCCTCGGCCTCCACGGCGTCCAGCCGGATCTGAACAGCCGGCCCGGAGCCGGATCATCGAAGAAACTTTGCGGTGCCGGCGCATACAGCGTTTCGGCGCCCAGACGCGACCGCTGCCGGATGAAGATGGCGCCAGCCTCGCCCGCCCCCTTGCGCAGCACGGCCGCATAGCCGCCAAGCCCAAAAACCCGGCGAACAAGGGCGGAAACGAAAATATCGGATTTCAGGCGCATGGATGGCTGATACACCGGCGCGGGTCGGAGCGCAAATCTGCGGCTCCTTGTCCGGCGCGCTCCGCCCTTCGGTTACAGCAGAAAATTTCCACGAAAATGACGTCTCGCAAAACTCAGAGAGCGCCGATTTCCTTCATCTTTTTCAGCACCTTGTCGCTCGGCTGGCCGGTTTCTGGCAGGCGGTAGTGCTTTTCGAAATGGCGGATGGCCGAGCGTGTCTGCTCACCTGCCACGCCATCGACCGACACGTCGCTATAGGCAAGATTGCTCAGGCCCTTCTGGATATTCATCACCAGTTCGCTGGAGGCGGGAATATCGACTTTCGGGATATATTGCGGATCGATCTCGGCATTGCGGATCGCAGCTGCCACCGGGTCGAGCTCGCCCTTGCCGCCCTTGACGTTTTCATAGGGTCGCTGGGCGGGTTTTGCGGCGGCATGCGCCTTGCCCCGGTTTTGCGGTGTGTTGTTGTCCTGGCCGTCTGCTGTCTGAAGTGCCGCCAGCAGCGTATCGCTCGCCGATCCCGTTTCCGGACGGCCCGCCCGCTTTTCAAAATGCAGGATCGCCGCCGATGTTTTCGGGCCGGTCTTGCCGTCGGCAGGACCGTCGTAGAGGCCGCGGCGCGCCAGTTCCTTCTGGATGCTCGCTACCAGCGCGGCGTCGGTCGCGGGGGTCGCCACAGGTTGGGGCTGGGCGACCTGTGAAACGGCTTCCGGCTCCGGTTTGGGCTGTTCGATGCTGGCGGTCTGCTGCTCTTCATCCTCACGCTGGATGACGAACGTTGTCACCTTGCGCGGCGAAAGACTATCGTCCTCGGCGCCGATCTTGGCAGACTGCGGATCGGTAAACGGCAGGCGCGTGCGCAGGAACGGCGAAGGATGCGCGCCCGGCTGATACCACATGGCATTGGCGGCAACGAAGCTGAAGGCGACGGCAAAGGCCAGCGAGCCGCCGAAGGCGCGCGGGTTGCGCGACGCCAGGCGGCCGGCGAAGGTCAGTCCGCGCATCGCCAGGCCAGCGGTCACAAGACCTGAGGCCGCGCTGCGCTTTCTTTTCTTCTCAGGCTGTTTTCGCTTGCGAGCCGTCATGACCAGCGCCCCCGTTCATTCCGTCGGCATCCCCCGGGCTCGTTTCCGGATGGGCCTGACTCGTCTTCTTCCGCGTACGCTCCTTCAGGCGCGGCGGAAACTCCACCATTGTCTGTTCCACAGGTTCTTGCTCGTCGATGCCGACTATACCGGAGCCGTCGAGCGCGATCGTCACCGTGATCACCGTGCCCTCGCCGGGACGGCTGCGGATATCGAATTGCCCGCCATGCAGCGCCACCAGGCCCTTGACCAGAGACAGGCCGAGGCCGGTACCCTCGTATTTGCGGGTATAGTCGTTCTGGATCTGCACGAAGGGCTGGCCGAGCGTCGAAAGCTTGTTCTCGGCAATACCAATACCGGTATCGCTGACGATCAGATTGAGATTGCTACCGGCCACTTCGGCATCGATGGTGACGATACCGCCGCGATCGGTGAACTTGATCGCATTGCCGACCAGATTGATCAGGATCTGCTGGATTGCGCGCTGGTCGGCGTTGACCTCTGCGACATTGCGCATGATCCGGCTGGTCAGCTGAACGCCCTTTTCGCGCGCCTGCAGGCCAAGCATCGCCTCGCAGGCGTTGACGACATCGGCGACCCTGAACGGTTCCGGGATCAGCTCGTAGCGGCCGGCCTCGATCTTGCTCATGTCGAGCATGGTGTTGACGACGGACAGCAGATGGGCGCCCGACTGATTGATCAGCGAGACATATTCGCGCTGGCGGTCGTTTTCGAGCTTGCCGAAATATTCGCCGGAGAGAATGTCGGAAAAGCCGAGAATGGCATTGAGCGGCGTGCGCAGCTCGTGGCTGACGGCGGCCAGAAACCGGGTCTTGGCATCGTTGGCGGATTCTGCGAGCCTGGTTTTATAGATCGCCTCGGCGCGCAGCCGCGCCTCTTCCGAGACGTCGCGCGACTGGACGAGAATGGCAAACTCGCCCTCTGCCTCGCCAAGAGCCGTCATCTCGCAGCGCATGTGGACGAACTGCTCGCCGCCGGCAAAGACGTTGGGGTGTTCCAGCCGGATGTCGATGGTTGCCTGGCGATTGCCCTGGCGCAGCGTGTCGATGGCCTGGAGAAAGAGGATGCGATCGGAAACGTGGATCTGTTCGATAAAGCCCCGGCCGCCGGGATTGCGCATCCAGGCGAGGTATGATTCCGCATCCCTGCCATGAATGGCCGTGACCGAGCCCCGGATGTCATGGATGGTCACCAGACCGGCAAAACAATCATAGTGGCGCGTGCCATTGTCGACAGATGTTTCCCGGATTTGCGCGATGGGATGAACCAACTTTCGGTTGCGCTGATAGGCGATACCGCCGACTGCCGCGATCAGCGCGGCGGCGCCGACCAGGGCAGCACCAACCGGCAGCGCCAGCGAAACCGGCAAGGCGACGGAAAGGGCGAGAGGAACCGTCGGGGAATGCAACGAGAGCAGTGGCGGCGACAGCCCGGATGACGGCGAACTCGCGGCTTGCCTCCGGCTCCCCGCCACCTGGCAGGGGCAACCAAAGGCGCGCAGCGTCATCGACGCGCGACGCCATCCTGCCAGCAATGTTACGCAATACTCTCAACGTTTAACCCTGTACGCTCGTTCTTTTCCGGACCCCGTCATGGTTCCGTCCTTTATAGGCAAGCTTTCGTCCACGACCGGAAACGGTCCCTTTGGACGATCACTTTGCACATCCGAATTTCGCACTGGCGGCTTAATGAAAGGATAAATGAAATTGCGACAAATCCCGCTGAAAGGCCCTGAAAATCCCATTCCGGGACAAAACGCCGGGGCTTTGTCTTTTGTGGTTAATGGGGTGTAAGCGCCGGATTTCAGGCGGTTTTCGCCTCCGCATTAACCTGTGTGGCAACACTACCCAGCCGCGAATCCCGCGTTTCAAGCCTTGGCCGGGCACCTGCTGCCTTGAACCTTAACGGCGACCGTTAAAATGCGCGATAAATGCCATTCAAATGCCGATAGTTCCAATTTTACGAAAAGACGGTGCAAATGCCACCGGTTTTGGCAAAGGCATGTTCCGAATCCCCGCCTAAGGTGTGATGACAGGTGCCAAGGGAGCTAGTCCGGCTAAGACCGGGCGCAGGTTTGAGTGCCTTACCAAAGGATGAGCAAGACAATGTGGTTTCTGATCAAGGGAACATTCTGGTTTTCGCTGGTGCTGGTGCTTTTGCCGTTTCTCGATCCGGCCAGCACCTCGACGCTGGAAAACGGCCCGAAAGTCGACGTCGGCGACACGGTGTCGGCCGCGACCGAAGCCTTCGGCTACATCAGTGCCATTTGCGTCGAAAAACCGGATGTCTGCATCAAAGGTGCGGAGACTTTCGTGGCACTCGGCCACCGGGCCCGTGAAGGCGCCAAGATCGCCTATCTCTTTCTCGACCAGCAATTTGCCGAACCGAGCGATGCCGTGACCACTGGCACGGTTGCTACAGCCAAACAGCCTGCTGTCGACGTCCCGGCCGATGTCGCGACTGCCGAGCAGATTACGGCACAGGTAGAGCCTGTCTTCAACAGAATCCCCGTCCCGGAAAAGCGCATCGAGCCGAAGGCTGTGCGGTAACAGCGCCGGCCGTTCCCAAGATTTCTTCAGACTGCCTGAACTGCCGATCTACGGCCGCCGTGAGGAACGCCCATCCCTCACGGTTTTTTCATTTTGCAGTTCTCAATTCGCTATCCATCACCTATATGAACGACATGGACCAGATGAACACATCGCCGATCACGCCACTTGCCGAGATCATCGACAATTGCGCCTATCTGGACGATTGGCAGGACCGGATGAGCTATGTCATCGAGCTCGGCCGCAAGCTGCCGGAGATGCCGGAAGAAAAGCGGACATCAGAAAGCAAGGTGCAGGGCTGCGCCAGCCAGGTCTGGCTGGTCACCCATGCCAGTAATGCCGACAGCGACCCGATCCTCACCTTCGAGGGCGAATCGGATGCCCATATCGTGCGTGGCCTGGTTGCCATCGTGCTGTCGATCTTTTCCGGAAAACCGGCCTCGGATATCATCAAGACCGACGCGCTGGACCTGTTCGACCGCATGGGCCTGATCGAATACCTGACAGCGCAGCGCGCCAACGGCCTGCGCTCGATGATCAAGCGCATCAAGGACGAGGCTGTCCGGGCGCTTGCGGCCTGACCACGACAAGATCGCCCGCCTCCGGCCGGTAGCCATCCGCTGCCCAGGAATGGTTTCGCCGGCCGACAGATGCTGACGGTGCGTAATGACGCGCAAGCGCCATCAGGGCGGTGCGCAGCATCAGCTTGGCCGAGCGCGCTGGCCATTGCCGCTCGCGCTCGACGAGTTCAAGCCCCTTCTGGAAGCAGCAGACGTCAAGCGCCACGCCACAGAGTTCCGGCCCGATCGCCTCCATCGCCCTGCCCACCCGCATCCGCGCGGCAAGAGCCGTGTCGCAAAGATCGGCGGTGCCGCCTGCCTTGCCCTTGGTCTTCGCCGACAATCGCGGCTCGTAGGCCATGGTCAGGCGTGGCTGCAATTGTGCACGGGTGAAATCGGCAGACAGCCGTTCACCGGCCGCAATCGCCTCGGGCGGCAGAAAGGCCTGGCCTGATTTTTCCTTCAGCCGGGCGACCGCGCCAAGCGGCGATTCCAGCTGGTTGACGCGGACGGTCTGGCGCGCGCCCTCCACCGGAAACGGTCCGGGCTTCGATGACGCGGTGCTGATCCTGAAACGCCTCTTCCGGCGCGAGAAGCGCCCGACGCAGGAATGCTGATGCTTGCGCTGTTGCCCGGACAACACCTCCATCAACGACTGTGAGACCAAGCGAGCAGGCCCGGTCGAGCGCACTTTGCGGGAAATGACGCGCCGGCCGGTCACCGCCGGCCTGAAACGTCACATTCGCCGCCGCCCGCTCCATCTGCACCGGGACATGGGTTGCAACATAGCGGACAAGGCGCAGGATATCCTTGTCAGTGGCGACGGACGGTTGTTCGCTCGCCGCGTCACGCATGTGTACGTCCTCCCGGTGTCCCGAAGACAGAGGTGACGACACGTTCCAGAGAAGCGACGAAATCATCGAAGGCCGGATCGTCACGGCGATCCTCGACCACATTGCAGGCATGGCTGACGGTCGTGCGGTCACGGCCGAAGGAATAGCCGATATCGGTCAGCGAGATCTGCAGAACGACATGGCAGACATACATGGAGATCTGCCGGACATGGCAGCTGGTGCGGCGGCGGTCGCGCCTGAGCGGCACCCGCTCCCCCACCAGCATCACCATCTCGGCCGTCACCTGGCGCACCACCCGGCAGCGCAGATGGGCGGCAACCGGCAGCACAGGTCCCCACGGCTCGACGACGGTTTCTGCAGGCGGGAGGTAGGATAGCCGATGGGCTGTGTGCCGCATGCCGGACAATCATCGGCGGGGGCAATCTTTTCGGAGACAGACGATGAAAGGCTTTGGCGATGGGCATGGTTCACTCCTTGAGATAGGAATTAATTCATACACCTTAGTGCGACAACGGGGATGAATGGAAGATCACCCGCGCAAGCATCCGTTGTTTTTCCGTCGCTTTTACGCTTTTTCATGAAATAAATAGGTATATTTTCCTCATTCCAAAATCCTACCTATTCAAAATCCAGCTGGCAGCCACGAAAAAGCCGGCCTAGCGATGCCAGACCGGCTTGGTTGTTTCATTGCTGAAAACCAGCCGAAGCCTTACTTGGCGCGGCGCTTGCGGCGCTGGCCGAGGCCCATTTCCTTGGCAAGGCGCGAACGCTTCGGCATAGGCCGGAGCAACCATCGGATAGTCGGACGGCAGGTCCCATTTCTCGCGGTAATCTTCCGGCGACAGGCTGTGATGTGTCATCAGGTGGCGCTTCAGCGACTTGAAAGTGCCGCCGCATTCCAAACAGGTGATCTGGTCATCCTGAACCGACTTGCGTACGGATACGGCCGGCTTCGGCTTCTCGACCACGACTGTGACCGGAACCGGGCTGCCGGTATTGTTCAAGGCGGCATGCACGTCGCCGATCAGCGTCGAGAGTTCGGCGACCGGTACGACATGATTGCTGACATAGGCAGCAACGATCTCTGCGGTGAGTTCAACCAGAAGATCGTGGCCCGAGCCAAGCGGTGAATCCGTCATTCTTTCTTTCTCCTATCGGAATTTCTGCAAATGTGCCGCGACGGGTTTATCGCAACACAACCAAACCGTACTGAGAAAGTGCCCATAAAATCGCCGTTTGCCGCCAAACTGGACGAACCTCGCCCTTAGCCACAACAGAAAACCGCGACAAACCTCATAATACTCCCAATTCTCAAGGATTGGAATCAGTTACCAAAGCTCCCGGACAAGCAGGCGCCTCAAAGCAACAATCAACACTCACAACCCAAGCTGGAATTTCTTACCGAAGTAATATGGAAATGGACACTTTGCCTTTACTCGATTAACATTGATCGGCCAAAAGTCCAATAATAAATTGTGCGAAATTTAGCCTATTGATCTTGGAGAATGTGACGAATCGCCACGACGCGGGAAACATTACGATACATACAACGATCAACGCTATGCATGGTTGAAAGTCAGCAACAGTCTACTTTCCCCCTTCAACACTGTTTTCTAAAACAGGCAGATCAAGCTTTGATGGTACACATCCTGTTGAATGAAATAGGCTATCCCATCGGAAAGAAAGATGGCTGACGTCATTCGACCCGAACGGGCGCTTTGTTTTGCGGCAGAATACGTTCGAATAAAGGCGTCGAAGCCTAGATGACCGAGGATTTCTGCTTTGATTGCGGCAACTGATCGGTAACCGACAGGTTGGTCAACCTGTACCCAGCCTGATGCGCCGCCTTGGCGAGCAGATGGGCGGAGATCGGCGCGGTCAGAACGAAGAAGGCAAAACCAGCAAACGCCCTCAGCAGAATGGCAACATCGAACGCATGGATCCCTGCTGCCAGGAGAAGCAGGCCGGAGCCGATCGTGCCGGCCTTCGAGGCCGCGTGCATGCGGGTGTAGAGATCGGGAAAGCGCAGCAATCCCAGTGCTGCCAATACGGTGAAGAGCGACCCTGTCACCAGAAGCACGCTGATGGCGATCGCCGTGACCATATCGATATCGGCGGTGTCCATTACCGGGCTCCCTTGTGTCTGCGGCGCGCAGGCTTGTCGCGCTTCGGCTTTGGCAACGTCTCCTGCCCCTTCTCCGTCTCCGGCGAAAGACCGCGCGAGAATGAAACGGGCAAAGGCAACCGTTGCCAGGAAGCCGACAAGGCTGAGCGCGATGGCGATATCGATGTAGAGATTGAAGCCGCTGCGGATCGCGATGACGGCGATAAAGCCGATGGCAATCGCCACCAGCATGTCGAGGCCAAGCACCCGGTCCGGCAGGCTTGGCCCGCGCAGGATCCGCAGCACCGTCAAAAGCAGGCCGAGCGACAGGGTAACGAGTGCGAAGGACGTCGAGAAAGTAAGGATCGAAGACGCGTTCATAGCGGGAAAGCCTCCCGGATCCGGGCGTTCGAAGCCGTTGGAAATCGCCCGCCGCTCGGCCGACGGGTCATGGCAATCCAGCGCGTGGACATAGAGCATCTTGCGGTCCTCCGACACGTCGACCGACAGCGTACCAGGCGTCAGCGTGATCAGGTTGGCCAGAAGCGTGATCTCGAAATCGCGCGTCAGCGTCAGCGGAAAAGCGAAGATGCCCGGCCGCAGCCGCATGTTGGGACGCAGCACGATGATCGCCACCTTGAACGCCGAAAGCCAAAGCTCCTTGAAGAACAGCACCCCAAGCAGCAGCAGTTTCAATGGATTGACCCGGTGGAGAACGGCCGGAAAATGTTCCCGCACCAGCCACATCGACAGGGCGCCGACGGCAAAGCCGAGCACCAGGTTGTGCGCGCTGAAACTGCCGGAGACCAGCGCCCAGACCAGCGTCAGGATCAGATTGAGGATAATGAACGTCATGGCGCGCTCCCCACCGGAAAGACGGACTTGATGTAGGCCGACGGCTCGTTGAGCGTCGCAGCAGCATTCTGGGCCAGGCCGAGCAGGGTTTCGGGAAACAGGCCGATCAGAACGCTAAGCACGGTCAACACCATAAGCGGCAGTAGCGCCGTCATCGGCAAGGCTTCCATCTTAGACGCCCTATCCTCCCGCGCCGGCCGCCAGTAGGCAAGCAGGAACACCCGGCCGGTGGCAATCATGGTCAGGAAGCCGGTGATGAGCAGCGCCGCCGCCAGCCACCAGGAACTGCCGTCGAGGGCGGCCCTCACCAACATCACCTTTGGCCAGAAACCGGAAAACGGTGGCAGGCCGGAGACCGAGAAGAACAGCATCAGCGACAGTGCGGCAAACAGCGGCTGCGTCTGGTAGAGCCCGCTGAGACTCTCGAGCGAAAATCCGCCGCCAACACGGGCGGCAAGGCCGGCCGCCAGATAGAGCGCCGTCATGACCAGCATCGAATGCAGGGCATAGAAGATTACCCCGCCGATCGCGTCAGGCCCGCCAAGCGCGATGCCGGCGAGCATGGCACCGATGCCGGAGATGACGAGGTAACCGAGCAGGCGGCGCGCGTCGGTCTGCGCCAGCGCGCCGAGCGCGCCGGTCAGCATGGTCAGAACGGCGACCAGCGTGAGGACCGCGCTCAACTGCTCGCGCTCGGCCGGAAACAGCATGACGCTGATGCGGATCAGGGCATGGATCCCGACCTTGGTGAGCAGGCCGGCAAACAGCGCCGACACGACGATGCGCGGCGTGTGATAGGAGGCGGGCAGCCAGAAATTCACCGGAAACGCAGCAGACTTCATCATGAAGGCAAGAATGTAGAGCGCGGTCAGCGTTACCAGAGGCGCCGTCATCTGCAGCCCCGGCGCCTTCTGCGCAATGTCGGCCATGTTGAGCGTGCCGAAAATGCCGTAGAGGTAACCGGTGGTGATCAAAAACAGCGTCGTGGCGACGAGGTTGAGGAAACTGTATTTGACCGCCCCGTCGATCTGCTCGCGTTCGGAGCCGAGCACAATAAGGCCGAAGGACGAGATCAGCAAAACCTCGAACCAGACATAGAGATTGAAGACGTCTCCCGTCAGGAAGGCGCCGCTGACGCCGGTCATCAACAGCATCAGGAACGGATAGAAGCCGTAGCGCCGGCCACTGGCATTGATGTCGTCGATTGCCGCGACGGCACCGACGAAGGCCACCACCGCCGCTGCCAGCGCAAACAGCGCGCCGGTCAGATCGACCGTGAATGCGATGCCGAACGGCGGCAGCCAGCGCCCCATCACCATCGTCACCGGCCCGCTGCCGGCCACGTGCCAGAGCAGTGCTGTATCGATCAGAACGAGAACGAATAGGGCGGCCACGGCGATCAGCGGCTGCAGCCAACCCTTGTGCCGGATCATCAAAAGCACCGCGCCAATGCCCATGCACCAGACGACCGGCAGGATCACCAGCCAGTCAAGCGCCGCCACCGGTTGAAGAACCAGGGCTGCTGAAAGATCGATGGGGGATGAAGAAACGGCCATGGGTCCAGTCAGTATCCAAGCGGCGGCAACACGGCATCGTCCGGTTCTGCCACGCGCATCATGTCGGTATTGTCTACCTTCAACTCGCTATAGGCGCGCCAGGCGAGCACCAAAAGGAAGGCGAAGAACGAGAATGAAATGACGATGGCCGTCAGGATCAGCGCCTGGGGCAGCGGATTGGCCGTCGGTCCGGCCGGAACGTCGAGGCCAGCCCCTGATCACCGGTGGCACCTCGCGCATGATGCGGCCGCTGGTGAAGATCAACAGGTTGACCGCATTGCCGAGAACAGCGACGCCGAGCAGCATGCGGATGATCGATTTCGACAACAGCATGTAGATGGCAACCACCAGGAAAATGCCGGTCAGGACAGCGAAAACGGGTTCCATCAATCCTCTCCCCTTTCCTCGAGTGACAAGGCGATGGAGGTGACCGCGCCGACAACGACCAGATAGACGCCGATATCGAAGGTCATGACGCTCGACAGCGGAACCTCTTCGCCGAGAATGATCGGATAGACCCAGAGCCCGGTCATGAAGGGCACATGGAAAACCATCGACAAGAGCCCTGAGAGCGTCGCCAGAAGCAGCCCTGCTCCGGCAATCGTCAGCGGATGAAAGACAATCGCCCGCCGCACGGTTTCCGACGCCGAAGGCGATGCCGTAGATCGCCAGCGCGGCAACGGCGATCAGCCCGCCGATGAACCCGCCGCCCGGCTCGTTATGGCCGCGCAGCAGCACGAAGATCGAAAACAGCACCATGATCCCGACGATCAGCGGGGCGGCGGCGCGGAAAAATTACGGATCTCATCGGCCGCCCTCCTCTGCATCCGGGTCATTGTCGGCAATGCTGCGCATCGAGCCTGCCCGCAGACGGATGAGCGACAGCACAGCCAGACCGGCGATCATCACCACGGCGATCTCGCCGAGCGTATCCGTGCCGCGGAAATCGACGATGATGACGTTCACCACATTGCTGCCATGGGCGATGGTTTTCGAATATTGGTTGAAGAAATCCGTCAGCGCCGTGTTGAACGGTCCTTCGGTCACCTTCATCAACAGGAGCGCGGCGCCGAGCCTGCAGGCAACGGCAATCGCCGCATCCGGCAGCGTCTGGCGCATTGGCCGATGGTCCGATTGCGAGAGCTTGAGCCGCGTCATCACCAGCGCCAGGATCACCACGGCCAGCGTTTCGATCATGAACTGGGTGAAGGCGAGATCCGGCGCGCCATAGAGCAGGAAGATCACCGCGACCGAAAATCCCTGAATGCCGAGCGAGACGATCGCCGTCAGCCGGTCCTTTGCCATCAGCACGGCGACAAGCCCAATTACGGCAATTGCCATGATGGCCAGCTCATGCAGCGGAATGTCGGACGGGAAGATCGGCGGCCGGGCCATTTCGCCGAACAGCAAAGGCGGCAGCAGCAGGACCACGGCGACCATCAGGAAGGTCGCGGTCATGTAGCTGTCCAGCCTGCCGTTCTGCAGCCGTCGGGTGACGGCAAAGGACAAGCGCAGCAGACCGCGTATCACTTGATCGAAGCCGCGATCCGGCCCCCAACCGATGGCAACGAGTGCTGCGGCAACCGCATCCCGAAGACGGGCAAGGCCGAGATAGAGGCCGGCGCCGAGGAGGACGGTCAACACCGACAGCGCAAGCGGCACGCCGACATGCGGGACAAGCGATATCTCAACGGTTCGCGGCTGCCCGGCGATGGCCGATGCCATGGGCGAGGAAATCAGGCTGTGGACGGTGCCCGACAAGACGGCTGCCACAAGCCCGGCCAGCGCCAGTACGGCAGGCCCGAGCCAGAGCAGAACCGGCGCCTCATGGGCGTGCTTCGGCGTTGCCACCGGCTGCCCGATAAACGGCTTCAGCGCCACGGCAAAAGCCACCGCGAACATCAGCGCATTGCCGACAACCACGAACATGCCAAAGCTGATCGAGCGCAGTTCAAAGGTCGAGAAAGCGGCATAGACCTCTTCTTTGGTCAGGAAGCCGAAGAAGGGCGGCAGCCCGCCCATCGAAATGGCGGCGGCCATCGCAATCGCAAAAGTCAGCGGCATGGCCGAGCGCAATCCACCGAGCCGGGTGACGTCGCGCGTTCCGGTCTCATGGTCGATGATCCCGGCCACCATGAACAGCGCGCCCTTGAACAGCGAATGGGCGACAAGATAGAGCACCGCCGCCTCGATGGCATAGGGGGCGCCAAAACCTGTCAGAAGCACCAGAAGGCCGAGCGACGACATCGTCGTATAGGCAAGCATCAGCTTGAGATCGGTCTGGCGCACCGCCAGAAGCGCGCCGATGACGAGTGTTGCAGCGCCGAACACCGGCAGGATGAGCTGCCATTCCGGCGTGCCGCCGAGCACGGGGTTGAGCCGCATCAACAAATAGACCCCAGCTTTCACCATGGTGGCCGAATGCAGGTAGGCGGAAACCGGCGTCGGCGCTTCCATGGCGTTCGGCAGCCAGAAATGGAACGGAAACTGCGCCGACTTGGTAAAGGCGCCGCCGAGCACCAGCACCAGGGCTGCCAAATAGAGCGGGCTCCCCTTGACCACCGGACCGAGCGACATCAGAGCCGAGAACTGGGTGACGCCGGAAATATTCCACAGCACGATCAGGCCGGCGAGCAGGAACAGCCCGCCCCCGCCGGTGACGACCAGCGCCTGGAATGCCGCACGGCGAGCGGCTTCGCGGTGATGATCGAAGCCGATCAACAGGAACGAGGTGATCGAGGTCAGTTCCCAGAAGACGAACAGCATCAGAAAGCTGTCGGACGCCACCAGTCCCATCATCGAGCCCATGAACATCAGCAGGAACGAGAAGAAACGCCCCTGGTGCGGATGGCCTTTGAGATAACCGCCGGAATAGAGCACGATCAACGCGCCGATGCCCTGAGATCAGCAGCAGGAAAGTCAGCGACAGGCCATCGATCAGCCAGGAAAATTTGACATTGAAGGACGGCACCCAGAGGTAACCGCCGGTCACGATCTCGCCGCTGGCGATTTCGGCCGAGAAACCGAAAAAATGCAGGAAGACAAAGGCGGGAATGAGCGCCAGAACCCAGGCTGCGTTATGGCCGAGAACCCGTGTCAGCACCGGCGCGGCGAGCGCCCAGGAAGGGAAGGCAGAGGGCCAGAAATGTCAGGTCTGCGACATTCATGGGTCAGCGGGTTCCTTTCAGGGTTGTGGTGGCAGGGTTGTGGTGGCAGGGTTGTGGTGGCGAATAGCAGGATACCAGCGACGAATGCCGCGACGGACAGATTGGGGATAAGCCAAGCGGTTGGCAAACTCAAGGTTTTCGACGGATATACAAGCCCGGCAGCCCGCCCCTACCGTAAAACACCAGGCGCAATAGCGTTTCTGTAATTTTGCTTGTCAGAGGTCAGTCACTGTTGCCGGAACCGAAGAGGCGCCTATCTTTGCGATGAGATCAGGGAGAGATCGATGCGCGACACCAGCACCATGAAAGTGATGAAGACCGACGAGGAATGGCGGGCACTGCTGACCCTGACCAATACCGCATCACCCGCCAGCAGGGCACCGAGCGGGCTTTCTCAAGCCCGGACTTCGAACTGGGCAGGCAAGGCACCTATCACTGCATCTGCTGCAACCGGCCGCTTTATCGCTCGCAGGCAAAATTCGATTCCTGGGAACGGGATGGCCGAGCTTTTCAGCGCCGATTACCGATGATGCGGTAACCCAGCATCCCGATGCCTCCTATGGCCTGAACTGCACGGAAATCCGCTGCGCCGATTGTGACGCGCATCTCGGCCATGTCTTTCCCGACGGTCCCCCACCTGACCGGCCTGCGCTACAGCATGAACGGTGTCGCGCTGGCGTTTGAGCAGGAGTGACTTGGCAGCCGTTTAAGGTGTCGCGCGGTTCAAAATGACTGAGCGTCCGCAAAGCCCCTGCATACGCCGCTACCAAATCACGGCAGCGATTACTTCCGATGGGGAAACCTGCAGCGCCTTTGCTGCATATGAGGAAACAGTCTTGAGATACGCACTGCTGCTGATTGCCGACCTTTGCACAGTCTGTCCAGCAGTGGCCGCGGATGGCTGGACCAGCTATTCCAACCCGCGCTTCGGCTACAGCGCCGAGGTACTGCCCGGTTTCATACTCACGCAGGAAAGCGACAATGGCGATGGGGCAACGTTCCAGTCGCAAGACGGCCGTGCCAGGCTTTTGCTCTTCGGCGCATTTGCCGAGGACGGCGGGCTTTCGGCCGATGCGCATCAACGCATCGCCTGGGACAAACAGGACGGCTGGGAGATAACCTATGAGAAGGTGACACCGGGCTGGGCAAGTTACTCCGGTTCACGCGCCGCCAGTATTCTCTATGTGCGCGCCGTCATGCTCTGCGACGGAGGCTTGGCCTATTTCCAACTGAAATATCCGCGTGCAGCGCTCAAGGCCTACGACAGGCTCGTCAGCCGCATGGTTCGGTCTCTGCGCGCCCTGCAACGGGATGCAACCAGGCACCAGATACCGCACCGGGCGCTGCACCGGAACGCAGGTTGACCCGGCCGCGAACGGCAAAGCCGGCATTCACCCGCAACATGGATCAGGTCGAAGCGCTGCTGATGCAGGTGAGAACGGCGGAATAATGCACCCCGGCGGCGGTGACGACGAAGCCGTGCCAGATGGCATTCTGGAAGCGCAGCTTTTCCCAGACGTGGAAAATAACCCCCGCAGGAATAAATGATGCCGCCGATCAGGATGAGGATCATCGTCGTTTCCGTCAGTTGCGACAGAAGTGGCCCGGCGGCAAAGACGCTGCTCCAGCCCATGGCGAGATAAAGCAGGATCGCCACCCGGTCGAACCGGCCGGGAAAGACGCATTTGATCAGGACACCGACGATGGCGATCGACCAGATGCCGATCAGCATGCCGAACAGGTAGGGATCGTCCCAGCCGCGTTGCAGGAACGGCGTATAGGTGGCAGCGATCAGGATGAAGATCGACGAATGGTCAAAGCGGCGCAGGAACCATTTGGTCTGCGATACCGGATAGAGATTGTAGAGGAAGGAAATCGACAGCGTTGCCACCAGCCCGGCACCGTGCATCCAGGCGGCGACCAGTTGCCCCGACGTGCTCCAGACGCTGGCATAGAAGATCATCGCCGTGACACCGATCAGCGCAAAGGCAAGCCCGACACCGTGAACGACGCCATCGGCGATCAGCTCAGAGCGATCGTAGTTCCACTTGATGCCCTTGATCTCCACGGCAGCCTCTCAACATTTCATTTCGGTCCGGCCCTTTCGGGATGCAGCCCCTGCAGCCCCAAACCTGCAATTGCAGTCTGCCGTCAACAGGGACGTCCGGCAAGCCTCCGGGCAGCAACAATCTGACACAGGGTTAAGGGCTGAAACAGGGCCGGAAAGATCAACAATTGCAACAGCTGGACATCTCGGCTGGAGCCAGAAGCATATTTGACCTTCACCTGCGATCTTGCCCGGCATCAACTCGGTGCAGGATACTGCCGCCCGATGAAACCGTCACGGGCGATAACGAAGAGCGTTCACCAGCAGGGCAAAGGCGGCGGACGGTTGTTTGCGGCTGGGGTAATAGAGGTGATAGCCGGAAAACGGCAGGCACCAGTCGCGCAGAACGTGGATCAGCCGGCCGTCGGCAATGTACGGCTTGACCACATCTTCCGACAGATAGGTTAGCCCTAGCCCCTCGAGCGCCGCGCTCACCCGAAGCGCAATATTGTTGAAGACCAGCTGCCCCTCGACCCGTACGCGCAACTCGTGCCCGTCCTTTTCGAATTCCCAGACATAGATGCCGCCATAGGTCGGCAGGCGCATGTTGATGCAGGAATGCTCGGTCAGATCATGCGGCGTCAGCGGCTTCGGGTGGCGCTCGAAATAGCGGGGAGAGCCGACGACGGCCATGCGCATGTCCGGCCCGATCCGGACCGCGATCATGTCCTTTGCCACCTGCTCGCCAAGCCGGACACCCGCGTCATAGCGCTCGGCGACGATATCGGTCAGGCCATAATCGACGATGACCTCCGCATTGATATCGGGATAATCCGGCAGCAATTTTGCAAGCGCCGGCCAGAGCACCACCTCGGCCGCGTGCTCGCCTGCCGTGATGCGGATGGTACCGGCCGGCCTGTCGCGAAACTCGCTGAGCGCGGCCAGCGCGCTTGATCTCGTCCATGCGCGGGCCGGCGGTATCCAGCAGCCGAGCGCCAGCCGGTGTCGGCGAGACGCTGCGGGTGTTGCGGCTGAGCAGACGCAGGCCGAGCCGCTTTTCAAGCCCGGTGATCGTGTGGCTGAGCGCTGACTGCGAAACGCCGAGCCTGGCGGCCGCCTTGGTGAAACTCTGTTCGCGCGACGGCGATGAAGGCGGCGAGATCGTTGATGGGTTGGCGCGGCATTCATGAATTCTCCTCATGAGGCTTAGCGCGTTCTAGCACCTAATCGAGGGCAATCGCACGCGCTAAATACAGGATCATCACTGGCCTCAGATCGGCTGGCCCGCTTGGAAAGGACAATCCCATGAACATCACCAGAAACGGTTCCATCCCCTCGCTCAAGGGACCGGAGGAGTCATTCACCGGCACCGTGCGTATCGACGGCCGGTTCAAGGGAACCGAGCCGGCGCGCGTCAGTGGCTCCACCGTCACGTTCTGAACCGGGCGCCTGAACAGCCTGGCACACCCATCCGCTCGGCCAGACGCTTCTGGTCGTCTCCGGCTTTGGCCGCGCCCAGCAGCGAAGGCGGTCCGGTCGAGGACATCCGGCCGGGCGACGTCATCTGGTTCGAACCGGGCGAAAAGCACTGGCACGGGGCTTCCCCCACCACTGCCATGACCCATGTCGCCATCGTGGAAGCGCTGGATGGCGAGGTCGTCGACTGGATGGAACACGTCACCGACGAACAATATCAGGCATAACCAGGAGTAATCACGATGCAGAAACGCACACTTGGAACAAGCGGCCTCGAAGTCTCGGCCATCGGTCTCGGCTGCATGGGCCTGAGCTATGGCTATGGCCCGGCCACCGAAAAGCAGCAGGCGATCACGCTGATCCGCACCGCCTTCGAGCGCGGTGTCACCTTCTTCGACAGCGCCGAGGCCTATGGCCCCTACAAGAACGAGGAACTACTTGGCGAGGCGTTGGCGCCGTTCCGAGACGAGGTCGTCATCGCGACGAAATTCGGTTTCGAGTTCAATGCCGAAGGCGGGCAGAGCGGCATGAACAGCCGGCCGCAGCATATCCACGACGTCGCAGACGCTGCCCTGAAGCGGTTGAACACCGATGTCATCGACCTGTTCTACCAGCACCGTGTCGATCCCGATGTGCCGATCGAAGACGTGGCCGGAACGGTCAAGGATCTGATTGCGGAAGGCAAGGTCAAGCATTTCGGACTTTCCTGAGGCCGGTCCGCAGACCATCCGCCGCGCCCATGCAATCCAGCCGGTGGCCGCGCTACAGAGCGAGTATTCGCTGTGGTGGCGCGAGCCGGAGGGCGACATCCTGCCGGTACTGGAGGAACTGGGCATCGGTTTCGTGCCCTTCAGCCCGCTCGGCAAGGGGTTTCTGACCGGTGCCATCAACGCGCAGACCACCTTCGATGCCACGGATTTTCGCAACATCGTGCCGCGGTTTTCCACCGAGGCGCGTGAGGCCAACCAGGCGCTGGTCGATCTGCTTGGCGAGATCGCGGCGGCTAAGAAGGCGACCCCGGCGCAGATCGCGCTCGCCTGGCTGCTTGCGCAAAGCCCTGGATCGTGCCGATCCCCGGCACCACCAAGCTCAACCGGCTTGAGGAAAATATCGGCGCTGCCGCTGTCACCCTGACGGCCGAAGACCTCGCGTCCATCGAGGCTGCCGTCTCGATGATCACCGTTCAGGGCGACCGTTATCCGGCCCATCTGCAGGCGCGGATCAACCGCTAACCGGGAAAGGATGCTATCATGGCTGAAGGTATCGAAGGCAAGGTCGTCGTCATCACCGGCGCCAGCAGCGGCCTCGGCGAGGCGGCCGTCCGGCTGCTTTCTGCGGGCGGCGCGAAGCCGGTTCTGGGAGCGCGGCGGCTGGATAGACTGGAGGCGCTCGCCGCGGAATGCGGGCTCGGCCGCGATGCCGCTGTTCAAACCGACGTGACGAAGTTCGATGAGGTGAAGCGGTTGGTCGAACATGCGGCAAGGCTGCATGGCCGGGTCGATGTGATTATCAACAATGCTGGGCTGATGCCGCATTCGCCGCTGGAGCGCTGCAAGGTCGAAGACTGGGACCGGACGATCGACGTCAATCTCAAGGGTGTGCTCTACGGCATCGGCGCGGTGCGGCCCTACATGAAAGAACAGAAGAGCAGCCACATCATCAACGTCTCCTCGGTTGCCAGCCACAAGGTCAATCCGGGCGGCGCCGTCTATGCCGCCACCAAGCATGGCGTGCGGGTGATCTCCGGAGGGCTGCGCCAGGAGGTCAAGCCCTACAACATCCGCACAACCGTGATTTCCCCGGGAGCCGTCAATACAGAACTGCCGGGCAGCGTCACCGAAGAGGATGTGGCGAAGAACGTCCGAGCCCTCTACGAGCGCGTCGCCATCCCGGCAAACTCCTTTGCCCGGGCCGTGGCCTTTGCCATGAGCCAGCCGGAGGATGTCGATATCAACGAAATCCTGTTCCGCCCTGACGGCGCAGGAATATTGAGTGTCGGCAAGCTGTGCTGACAGCTGCTCGACGGGCTGAAAACCCGACAAATTGACCGCTCGCGCCGGGAAACGGCGCGAGCGGTCAGGTGTTTGATGTGTCGCTATCTCAACGCGGCGCCAGCTTCTCCAACTCGCCGAGCCGCTTCATGGCAGCCTGCTGTTGCAGCCAGCCATAATTGATGCCGCTGGCATTCAGTGTGCTGCCCGACTGGAACGGGTATTGATCGAAGTCCTGGAAGAACTCCTTGATCTTGCCTTGGATCGGAACCAGCAGCCACATGTTTCGTGCAAGGAAATCGACGGCACTGCCGCCTTCTTCCAAACCCTTTTCATAGGGGTCCATACGCAGATTGGCGATAAGCGCCCAGGCCGACGCCTCGCGTGTACCGGTGGCGATATTGCCGTTGTTCGTTGCAAAGCTCAGCTTCCAGTCATTCCAGCGGATAGCATTCAAGTTTCCGCCCTGGTCGAAATAGTATACCGATTCACGCGGCGGTGCCTTCGCCTCGCCCTTCAGCAGGCTGGTGAGGTCAAAGCCGTCGAGATGGACCTTGAAAGTCTTGGTCCCGGCCTGATAGCCGGTCTTCATCTCTTCCTTGATATCAGGAATTCCGGCGGCGGTAGCAAAGGTCGGCAGCCAATCCATCAACGTGACGGGTTCATTGATCTGGGTGCCGGGCTTCACGACGCCCGGCCAGCGGACCATCATCGGGATGCGGAAGCCGCCTTCCCAAGTGGTGCCTTTCTCGCCATGGAACATCGTCATGGCGCCATCCGGCCACAGGGCGATTTCCGCGCCGTTGTCAGTCGTGTAGACAACGATCGTGTTTTCGGTGATGCCGAGAGCGTCGAGCTGATCGAGAAGCTGGCCGACATGGCCGTCATGCTCAAGCATGCCGTCGGCATGAATGCCCTTGCCGGTCTTGCCGACAGAGTCCTTCTTCAGATGCGTAAAGACGTGCATGCGGGTCGAGTTGAACCAGCAGAAGAACGGTTTGTCGGCTTTGGCCTGCCGGTCTATGAAGTCCTTGGCCGCGGCCAGGAATTCCTCGTCGATCGTTTCCATGCGCTTGGTATTGAGCGCACCGGTATCTTCTGATCTTGCCATCTGCACTGGACTTGATGACGCCGCGCGGGGCCGTATTGTTTGCGGAATTCAGCGTCTTTCGGGTAGAAATAGCCTTCCGGCTCTTCCTCGGCGTTCAGATGGTAGAGGTTGCCGAAGAACTCGTCGAAGCCGTGATTGGTCGGCAGATGTTCATCGCGGTCGCCAAGGTGGTTCTTGCCGAACTGACCGGTGGCATAGCCCTTCGACTTCATCACGTCGGCGATGGTCGGCATTCACTCCTGAATGCCATGCGGGTCGCCCGGCATGCCGATCGTCAGAAGCCCGGTGCGGAACGGCTCCTGGCCGAGAATGAAGGACGCGCGGCCGGCCGTGCAGCTCTGCTGGCCGTAGCTGTCGGTGAAGATCGCACCTTCGGCCGCGATGCGGTCGATATTGGGTGTACGATAGCCCATGAGACCCATCGTATAGGCGCTGATCTGCGGAATGCCGATATCGTCGCCGAAGATCACCAGGACATTCGGCACCTTGCCGGAGGGGGCGGCGGCCTGCGCCTGTGCCGCTGTCGTGCTGACGACGTTGGCTGCCGTGACGACACCGGCAGCGAGGGCCGTTGTTCCGATAAGCAGATTGCGCCGGGTTACATTGCTGACATCGCTGGATGCCGGTTTCTTGCTGTCGTCGTAGGCCATGCCATGTACCTTCCATCGAACGTTGAACTGTTGAGTGGACTTGAGATGTATTGCTGACGTTGCAACCTGGCCATGATTACCCGAAACGAACAAGTACGTTACAGTAACAATCCGCTACTGGGCTAAGTCCGGGGATACCAAGACTGGTAGGAACACGAAGTCTGGAGGCAGGACAGCCGCGTAATCGCCTACTTGATCTTCTCGAGATCTCCCGGTTTCCAGCTCTGATCGAAAAACGCTGTCTTCGGCCCGTACAGTCTCAGGATCGTGAAAAACCCCTTCCCCGGAATGGTGGCAATCCAGTTCTTACCCTCACCCGGAGATGTCGGGCCGTAATAGATATCCGTGGTCCCGTCCGCATTCTGCCTCGGCTTGTCCATCGTGTTCAGCGATGGAAACGCCTGACCGTTGTCGAGACCGGAGCCCGTGATCGGGTCGTAGACCGTCACCGACCAGAAGATCGCTGCGGGAATATCCTTCGGAAGCGTCAGCTTGTAGTTCCGGTCGCCGGAGAGATAATCGCCATCGGCGTCCTTGAAGGCATTCGGATATTTCTGCGCCGACATTCTCCATGTTCACAGCCATGCCAGGGCTGGTGGAATAGGCATAGGTGAAGAAGCTGGAACGGGCATCGAGCTGGTTATAGCTATCGCCGGCAAATTCGGCATTGGTCGCGAACGGATTGAGCCACTGGCGGTCGGGATAGTACTTCAGCGAGGACGGGCCGTAGGCAAAGGCGTGGCTGACGCGCGATGCCGTCTTGGCCGCCCTGTCGAGCATCACCTTCACTCTCTCGTCCGGCTTGAAGGGCTGGCCCTTGATCAGGCCGAGGCTGGCGGCCATACCGCGCATCTCGAAATCTTTCGGATCGACATATTCATGCTCGATGAAGCGCGACAGCATGTCGAATGCCGTTCCATCCTGCGGATAGAGCATGTTGACGGGCACGCCTGAGGCATCAGGGAACTCCATCTTGCGGGCTGATTCCTGCTTGCCGAGCGGATAGATCTTCGTCAGTTCCATCACCTTGACAGGCTCTTCGAGCTGCTTTGGATCCTTGAAAAATCCGCGCCAGAACACGAAGACGCCGTAGGTGCCGGAGCGATAGATGAAGTACCCCTCGGGGATGTCACCCTGATAGTCCGGCGGAAGGATCAGGTATTTGCCGCCCTTGCCCTTGTCCGGCCCCGGAAGGCCGACATCACCCGCCCATTTGCGGCCATCGATCTCGCCTTCGGAGGGGATTGGCCGCTGGAAGAAATCGTCGATGATGCCCTGCAGACCCGGCGGCACCTCGATGACCATCGGGCCATCTTCCTTGAGGTCGAGATAGCCAAGCCCGTAGATGACGTCGGAATTCGGTGTCGTGATCAGTGTCTTCGCATTCAGCCGTTTCTTGAAGATCGGCAGCACGTTGTAGCCCTTGCCGAACTTCGCCTCCGACCCTTCCTTCATGCCGTACATGTTGAGCGCCGGCAGCGCCCAGAGATAGGTCTGGACGGCGCGCTGGAAGGCGAGTTCCTCGCCAAGCTTGGCCACATCATCCTGCGAAAGATAGCCCTTGGTGTAGGGCGCATCGGCAAGTGTCTCCGCAGCGCTTGCCAATGGAGATGCCGCCAAAAGCAAAGCCAGCGCGGTCGCCGCATTCAAACCTACTCTCAACATCGGTCACTCCTTTCGAAATAGAGGAGACAACCGGAGCAGATACGGACGGACTGCGGAAGTACGTTACGGTAACAGAGAGGCGACCGGGCCCGATTCTAACCGTCACAAACGCCGGGCCAGCGCCAGCAGCTGCCGTTGGCGGCGATAAGTGCGGATGGCCGAAAGCTCGAACCGGCCTTCGGCCACCGCCAGCTCCGAGCCTTCAGCGGTCGATCAGAACCGCACATTTGCAATGGCTGGCGACGCGGCTGGCAGTCGAGCCGATGAAATAGTCGATCAACCCGGGCCGGTGCGAGGCAATGATTACCAGATCGCCCTCCGCCTCCTCGGCAAAGCTGTTGATGACGCTGGCGGCACCGCCGATGCGGATTTCGACGTGGCCCTTGATGCCATGCTTGTCCATGAGCCCGGTCAGTGTCTTCCTGGCCTGACCGCGCGAGGCTTCCATCATTTCCAGCGGGAAGTCGACGATCATGTAGCCCTGGGCATAGGCGTTCAGATCCTCGACAACGTTGAGCAGGATGATCTCGCCGCCCTCGTCGAGCAGCGACTTGGCGCGCTCCAGGACCTTTTCGCCGTGCTCCAGCTGGTCCATGGCAATCGGAACGATAATTCTCGAATACATGACTGTCTCCTCGGGTTCGCGCGCGGCGAGCACAGGGCGTATCGACGGGTTTTCGGACCATCCGCCGCCCGTGTTGCGCGGATAGATTCAATATAGGTGTGCCAGGGAAAAAGTCACAACCGGACATGCGGTCGCAGGCGATTGTCAACAGGTCGAGAACAGTACATCCTCAAGTCAGCACCTTCCGTGAACGCCGCATGTCATATAGTTTGGCAGCACAATCAGACGGGACCGCACCAATGGCCAGCTTCGACAGACGCACGTTCATGAAGTTTTCGGCAACAGCATTGGTCACCGGAGGCACCGTCACCACAGCCAAGGCAGGAAGCACGCCCATGACCGTTGAAACCGCAGATCACGCCGTCCGTATGCCCGCCTTTGTCGATCACTCGCATCTGGTGGTGCGCGACCTGCCGATGGTCTCGTCCTGGTACCAGACGATCATGGGCTTGAAGCCGATCGAGAAGACAGCGAGCGGCGAGACGCTCGGCGTTAACGGCCGCCCGCTTTTGACGCTGACGACGCAGGGCAATGCCGAAACAGCGCCACAGAATGCGCCGGGCCTGTTCCACACCGCCTTCCTCGTGCCCGACCGCACCGAGCTTGGCCGCTGGCTCGCGCATATCGCCCATAACAACGTGCCGCTGCAGGGTGCGTCCGATCATCTGGTTTCAGGAAGCGATTTATCTCGGCGATCCGGAGGGCAACGGCATCGAGGTCTATCGCGACCGGCCGCGCGACGAGTGGAACTATCTGCAGGACGGCATGGTGAAGATGGCGACGCTGCCGCTCGACCTGCAGGCGCTCTATGACGAAGCCCCGAAGGACACATGGGACGGCATGGCGAATGGTACCGCCATCGGCCATATCCATCTGCAGGTTTCCGACATTCCTGAAGCCAACGCCTTCTTCGGCGATGTGCTCGGGCTCGACCTGATGGCCACTTATCCCGGCGCCAGCTTTTTGCCTCAGGCAAATATCATCACCATGTCGGCGCCAATATCTGGAATTCACGGGGCGCGCCAAAACGCCAGGCCAACATGACCGGCCTGTCGGACTACACGGTGCATTTCAACGATCCGGCCAAGCTGCAGAACGCAGTTACCAAGCTCGACGAACTGGAGATTCCGGTGACGCGAAACGGCGATACCGTCTCTTTGATCGACCCCTGGGGCATCGGCCTGAAACTGATCGGCTGACGTCCGATCTTGCCGCCGGAACCATTGCCCGGCGGTGACCATCGCTGAGTTTTCAACAGGTCCCTGCGACGGATTGCACCAACGCGCCGCTTAAAATTGACTATTATAGCCATGACGGCATCCGCTTTGACCGCGTGGATGGCGCAATAATCCAGAATTCGAGCATCCACGATCTCTATATCTGCGAAAGCAGCACGGAATGCGAATTCTCGGTGTTCGATCCGAACCGGGCGCCCTATGCCGCCATCAGCGCGCACGGAACCAAGAACCTGACGATCCGCGATACCGATATCGATATCGACAACGTGACCTACGGTCTATTCGCCGGTAGCACCATCGACGAAAGCGACTGGCCGCCTGTTATCAACGACGCCGCCAGCAACATCACGCTGGACAACGTGACGATCTCGCGCTCCCGTCGCGAAGGATTGCTGCTCGTCGCGGCAAACGACGTCAATCTCAACAAGGTGACGATCGACAACTCGATGCAGGGCCGCGACATGGATTTCGTCGTGCTGCAGGGTACGCGCGACGTAACAATCACCGACATGGTGCTGAAGGGCGGCATCAACGGTTTGATGCTGGTGACATCCAGCAGCATGCCGGAGGGTGCTGTGACCACCGACGTCAATGTCGACGGCCTGACGATCGACGGCACGCGCAATGCCGGTATCTTCCTCAACCCGGTATCCGGCATCAACTTCAAAAACGTTTCGATCACCAATGCCGGAACATACGGCGCCTTCATCTACGGCAGCGACTGGGACTTCCTCGGTGGGCCGGTCAGCGACATTACCTTCGACAATGTCACGATCGACAAGGCCGGTACGGCCGGGCTCTACTTCATGGGTCCATCGCTGGATATCAAAGGCGGCGTCACTGTCACCGGCACCCCTGCGCGATTGCAAGGTCGACCCGTCCTGGGACGGCAGCCTCGGCGGCTCGCTGACCCAAGGCCCCGGCTCGGTCCTCACCGTCAATGGCGGTGTGCTCGACCAGACGACCTTTGCCGGCCGCTGCGGCGGATAACGAGCATTAAAATTGCCGCCCGCACCTCCAACGAGATATGGGCGGCAGATCGACTATCAATGCGTGGCACCGGAACCGCCAACCGCGACGATCGCGTAGGGCATTCCCTCGACCGGAATGGTCGCCGTTTCCTGCAAGCTGTCGCTGTTGATCATCCGCACCAGGCTGTGGCGGGGATCGGTGATGGCGATGCGATCGCCGGCAACCGCAAGCCGCGGACGTGGATCGCGCCAATGGCCATCCTTGCTATAGGGCTCGGTGACGCCAGCCGACCGGACGATCTCACCGCTGACGACATCCAGAACATGCAGTTTTCCATCCTCTGTCAGGATATAGGCGTTGCGGACATTGGCCGGGTCAAGGATGAAATCGACGCGGCGGGTCGGCAGGTCGACAAGGCGGTAAGGCGTCGCACTGTCCGGGTCGATCAGCACCACCTTGTCCTCGCCGTAATTGCCGAGAAAGAACTGCATCGACCGGCCGCCGAGCAGGGTCGAAACCTTGCCCTCCGGCAGATCGCTGCCATAGGCGACCATCTCCAGCTTCGGACCATCGATACCGCCCGGTCGGGCAACGAGTACGCCTTCCGCGCATCCGAAGGCCACCAGGCGCGCCGACGTCGCTTCGCCATGCAGGCCGGTGCAGGTGGCGACTTCTGCCGAGCTGCTTGCCGGACCGGTCGACAACACGCAGCCCGAGCCGTGGCGGCAGCTCATCCGGCTTTACCTCAACCTGCGTGTTGGGCACGGAAACCAGAATATGTTGCCCCACAGGCACCGCCACGCCATGATGCGGCGCGGTGGTATCGATGCTTGCCGCTTGCCCCTTGCCTTCGAGCAGTGCGCTTTCCTCAAACAGATCGGTCTTGCTGCCGCGATCGTAGAAAACCGCCACGTCGTCACCATGGGTCACCACATGGCCCGGCTTCTTTCCGGTGATGATACCGCCAAGCAGCTTCGGGTCGGAAATCTCGATGTCGCGATGCTCGCCATGATCCGAAAGCGCAACGCCCGTCGAGATCACCTGCACCCTGTCCTTGTCACCCTGCACGGCAAAGACGGTCTTGCCGCTGTCACTTAACGACAGTGCCGCATAGCCGCCAAGGTCGAAGCGGCCAAGCTCGCTGCCGCTTGCCGCATCCAGCGCCCGCACCACCGGCTGGGTATGATCGGCGACGAACAGGCGCCATGTTTCTTTATGGTCATCGGCCAAGGCTGGAAGGGGAGGCAGCGCCGTCAGCGCCAGAACAGCGGCGGCCCGCATCGGTTTGCCAAGATGGATCGGCATAGTTTCTCCTGCAAATTATTTATGTAATAACATTACAATGCAGAAGTTATAAAGTTACACACCTGTTGTCCAGACGGAAAATCGACATCTGGCATTCTGCCAGCGTTTAACGTGTTGCTGCGACACGCAGTTAAATACGGAGAACCACCAGTCACCGCACAGGGCCATTCCATATTGCAGGGCAGCGGCAAGGGCGTGTCTTACCCCTAAAACGCCGCTCCCTTGGCCTGCGCTGATTTTTTACCCCAATAAAGGTGAAGGGAACGCGCGTTCATTGGCGTCAACTACTATTGCTCATCCACAATAACTGGTGTATCCAAAGAATAACAAGATTAAAACTGCGTTACAAATTGATTACCAAGACAAAATTTCATCATTCTGTCACAAAATTGACGCCATTCTTGATTGAAAATTAGGCAATAGCACAATATTTTTGTTTATGCCGATTAAATACACAGAACAATATTAAAAATAATGCAAAACAACTCCGAGTAGAAGATCTAATAGTAAATATAGTACGAGGTTTAAAATGACGACCAATATCGCTGTCATAATACCTTTCTATCAGGCAGAAGACGGAATTTTGCGCAGGGCGCTCGAGTCTGTTGAGATGCAGCAACTGCCTGCCGGCGTTACGCTGAAGGTCGTTATCGTCGATGACGCTTCACCGCACTCTGCCAGCAAGGAGCTCGAAGGGTTCTCATTCACGTGCAGCCATTCGCTGAACGTCATCACGCAGGTCAATTCCGGCCCTGCCGGAGCGCGAAACACCGGCTTGAACAGTCTTGCAGGCGAGGAGATCGATTTGGTCTCGTTCCTGGACTCCGACGACATATGGAATCCCCTGCACATCCAAAGGGCCTTGTCGGCTCTGCGGAAAAGCGATTTTTTCTTCTGCAATCACGTGAGGAGCAAACATTACGGCGATTATTTCCGTTGCCTGCCCGAAACATGGCATGCCCTCAGCCAAAACCGTGGGACGGGACATTCGCAGATGGTCAAGGTGTTTCGTGCCGGTGAACTCACGCGGACAATGATACGCGAATGCCCACCACAGACATCGACGGTCGTCTACAATTTCCGTAAAAACCCGGATCTCCGCTTCAACGCTTCCTTAAGAAGCGCCGGAGAAGACCACATCTTCTGGATCGAGCTGTCGATTGACAATGCGACGGCGGTGGACGTTCGGGTGAATGTAAGCTGTGGCGAAGGCCTTAACCTTTACTGGTCGAATGTTTCCTGGGAAAGCCCGAAATCGATCAGCATCCAGGGCTGCCTTGCCATCCAGTACAATTACATGCGCAACAACGACCGCATCTATTCCATGGACGTTGAAACGATCGCCTTCAGGCAGAGACTGTATGAGGGCGCCTATCTCTATGCGATCCTGCGCGGAGTGGCGAAAAGGTTCCTTCCGGACCCCAAGGTCTTCACGAAACTGGTATCGCACTATCCGGCCTTTATCCTGCGCAGCCCTGCCAACCTTGCCTTCTTTGTCATGAACAGGAAGGTGATGACGGATGTTACTTCGGTAAAAAACGTCCCTAGCGCAGACCTGGCCGCATAGGGGGGCCTTCGTTTTTGTTGGTTCGCACCTTGCCTTCCGAGCATTTTACCTTGGACTGCAAAGCCGGCCTTGTGAAAAATCAAAATATTTCGAGCTCGACATGATATCATCCGCAGCAAGAAACGGTAAAAAATCCCTTATACATATTGTCAATCTTCAGTATAGACCAACTGGAGGCTTCACGAAACGGCTCACCGATGTCTTTATTTCTCTTTCTGTCATACTGATATTCTTTCCAATTATTCTGATGATCGCAGCGCTGGTGAAGTTATCAACCACAGGATCGGTATTTTGCGGCCATACCGAGATCGGATATGACGGCGTCTCCCTGATCTGCTTGAAGTTCAGAACCTCTTCTCCCGCGGGAGTGCAGGATTTCGCTCAATATCTGACGATGACACCGGAGACGGCCTGGACGGGCAGGCGTCAGTCGGACATCCCGCCCCCACCCCTGGGGGCCGTTCTTCAACAAATGGGTCTGGACGGACTGCCGCAGATCTTCAACGTGCTACGCGGCGACATGAGTATCGTCGGACCCTCACCGTTGACGATGAGCGAGATCGAGCGATACGGGTCCAATACTTCGTATTACATCAAAACGCGCCTGGGCCTGATCGGCTACCGGTTGAGCAGCGGCACGGACGCCCATTATTTACGGCGCCTGCAACTCGACAGGGACTATGCGGAAAACTGGACGATGGTGGCGGATTGCAGAGAGATCTGGCGATTTCTCACCGCTGTGCGGCGTTAACGACTGCTCACAAACGAGCAGCCCGGCATCGGCCTTGGCGCATAATCCGCTTGCGGCATTACGCGCCGGCGCCAGCCCATTCACATCGGAAGGCCAGGATAGGCTTTGAAAACCCTTTCAGCCGCCGGCGCTTTGCCTGCGTGAAGAGGTCGGCCGCGCTGTACTCCCGAAAGATGTTCTCCGACACCAAGATCTGATCGCTGGAGGCTGCATTGCACAGGCGGGCTGCCAGTTGCACGGTGGAACCTGAACAGATCGTTGCTGTCCTCCACAGGCTCGCCGCAATCCAGCCCGATACGGATATGAAGGGGCTCGGCATTGCCGAGATTGTACCGTTCAAACTCCTGCTGGATCGCCCTTGCGCAATCGACGGCTGCCGCTATCGAGGCGAATGTCGCCATGACGCCGTCGCCGGTGTGCTTCACCTCGCGGCCGGAAAATTGCTCCAGACATCTATGCACCACGGCGTCATGCGCCCTGACCAGTTCAGTCGCCATGCGGTCGCCGAGACGCGACGTCATCGCGGTCGAGCCGACGATGTCGGTGAACAGGATAGCTCGGTGGCCGGAATCCATTTCGGCCGAGGATTGTCCCGGCGCTGGCTCGGGGTCGTATATTCGGCCAAGAAATGCCTCGACCGCCGACAGGGCAACCTCGACGACCTCGCCGGCGACAAAGCCGTGCGCCTCGCGGTGAACGCATTGGGCCGTTTCGGCGTCCGGCGCGTCCATCAGGCAAAATGCGGTCCCACGCCGCTGGTCGAACCAGTAGGTCAGGAACTTGACGCCGTACTGATCCTGAATCTCAAGATCCTTGCTATGTGCCTCGGCAACATCTGCTGCCGTGGTTCCCGTCAGTACATGCCGGTCCATGAAAATAGGCATCTGCGCGCTCCCGCCCCCGAGCCCTGCATCGATTGCAAGGTTTCATTCTACGGCCCGGAAGCAGTTCCGTCCACACTTAGAACTCACTAATATAAAAGGGAGGACATCGCTGCCCTCCCCTTGCCGTCTTGCGCCTTGCTGTCTTGCCGGCCGGTCGCTCAGGCCGCGTAGCGGGTGCGCTGCTGCGATGGCTGCATCTGATGCGAACGGCTTGCTTCCTCCAGCTTGAAACGGGCAAGCAGGGTTTGCAGCTGGCGGCTTTCGTCGGCGAGCGTTTCGCTGGCGGCCGTGGTCTCCTCGACCATGGCGGCATTCTTCTGGGTCATCTGGTCCATGTGGTTGACCGAGGTATTGATCTCGGCAAGCGCCGTTGCCTGCTCGCGCGCGGCGGTGGCGATGCTTTCGACGTGATCGTTGACGCGCAGGACAAGCCGCTCGATTTCGACCAGCGCATCGCCGGTCGCGCGCACCAGCGAGACGCCACCCTCGACCTCGGAGGCAGACGCACTGATCAGCGTCTTGATCTCCTTGGCGGCATTGGCTGAGCGCTGCGCCAGTTCGCGGACTTCCTGGGCAACGACAGCAAAGCCACGGCCAGCGTCCCCTGCCCGCGCCGCCTCAACACCGGCATTCAGCGCCAAGAGGTTGGTCTGGAAGGCGATCTCGTCGATGACGCCGATGATCTGGCTGATCCGGCTGGAGGAACCTTCGATCCGGCTCATGGCGCTGACGGCGTTGCGGACGATCTCCCCCGACTTGCCGGCACTTTCCTTGGTTTCGCGGACCATGTCGCGGGCCTCGTTGGCGCGCGACGACGAGGTGCGGACGGTGGCGGTGATCTCGTCAAGCGCCGCTGCGGTTTCCTCAAGCGCTGCCGCCTGCTGCTCGGTACGCTTCGACAGGTCGTTGGCGGCGGAGCTGAGTTCTGCCGAGCTGTCCTTGATGGTGCCGGCGGCACCGCGGACATTCTGCATGGTCGAGCGCAACGTCACCATCGTCGCGTTGACGTTCTGCTGCAGTTCGGCGAATGCGCCCTGGAACTGTCCTTCCATGCTTTCCGACAGATCGGCATCGGCGAGGGCTGCGATGACGCGGCGCACTTCGGTGACGGCAAGATCGATGCTGCCGACCAGTTCGTTGACGCTGCCGGCGAACCGGTTGAGGTCGTCGTTCTGGTAGTCCTTGCCAATACGGCCGGTGAAGTCGCCGGCAACGGCTGCCGCGACGACGGCGCTGATGCTCGACTGCAGATCGCTGCTCAGCGCGTGAAGGGCTGCTTCCTGCGCCTTCATATCGCGCATCGCCAAAGCGTTGCGGCGGAAGACTTCGACGGCGCGGGCCATTTCGCCGATCTCGTCCTTGCGGGTGGCGTCTGTGCCGGTGCTATCGAGATTGCCTTCGGCAAGGCGGCTCATCGCGGCAGTCAGATCGCGAACCGGAGTGGAAATGCCGCGACGGGCGACCAGCAAGCTGACGACGGCGCCAACGACGATGCAGCCGGCAGCAGCGAAGACGGCGATAGCGAGCGACCGACGAGGACTGAAGCGCATCGGCGCGGGCTGCGGCAAGTTCCTCACCCGAATAGGTGCTGTAGACCTTGACGGTGCTGGTCACGGTCTTTTGCGCATCGAGCGCCTTGTCGAGACCGGCCTTGATGGCGGCCACATCCTGCGGGTTTGCTTCGGCAATACCGACCATGGCGCGGATTTCGCCGAAATAGGTTTCGAGCGTCGTGCGGATGGCCTGCAGCTGCTTCAGTTCCGTCTCGTCAGCGGCCGCTTCGATCTTTGGCAGACGTGCGAGCATTTCCGTGGAGCGCTTCTCGGCCTCGGCGCGGAAATCCGCTGCCTTTTCCGGCTGCGCGGCCAGCTGGTAGGTCATCCGGCTGATGGCGATGATATCGACACGCAGGTCCATGGCCTCGCGGGCGACCTCCTCCCTCGCACCGACCGACACGATGGCCTCTTCGGAGCGCCATGATGCCCTTGGCGCCGACGGACGCAATGACCAAGCAAGACAGCCCCATGACGAAAACGACAAGACTGATCTTCTGGAGGATGGAGAGATTGCGAAAATTCATGGCTGCACTCCGGCTGGGCAGATGGCCCGCGCGCTGAACGAAAAATGGGAGATCGAGGCATGATGCCTCTGGCAAAACGCTGCAGGAGAAGGGACATCGCGCGTTGTGGCGCAATGTGAGGGAATTGCGCTAACGTCCGGTTAAAGCTGGCATCCAAGAAATCGAGGCGGGGGCAATCAAACGGGACACCGCTTCAAGACGCCGTCTCGTCATAGCGGCCAAAGCGAGTTTCAGCTTGAACCTTCGGCGTCCTGTCTCTATCTCCGTTGGACATTCCTCGCATTTTCCCGGAGACATCCTTGTCCATTTTCAAGAACCTGCCGCCCGCTCCTATTGCTCCGAAGAAGCCTGTGACGGACACCCGTCACGGCATCACACGGACGGACGACTATGCCTGGCTGCGCGCCGACAACTGGCAGGCGATGTTCAAGGATCCGTCGATCCTCGACCCGGAAATCCGCAAGCATCTGGATGCCGAGAACGTCTATATGAAGGCGGCGATGGCCGATACTGGGGCGCTGCAAAAGACGCTGTTTGCCGAAATGAAAGGCCGCATCAAGGAGGATGACAGCTCCGTTCCGGTCAAGGACGGCCCGTTCGCCTACGGTACTTTCTACGTGACGGGGGCGAGCAGCCGCGCTTTTTCCGCACACTCCGTGATGGCAGCGAGCGCACGCTGCTTCTCGACGGCGACAAGGAAGCCGAAGGCAAAGCCTATTTCCGGCTCGGCGGCGTCGATCACTCGACCGATCACAGCCGTGGCCTGTGGAGCTATGACGACAAGGGTTCGGAATATTACACGCTGCGCGTCCGCGATCTCGCCACCGGCGAGGACATGGCCGACGTCATCGAGAACACCGGCGGCGGCGGCGCCTGGGCGCCGGATGGCAAGAGCTTCTTCTACACCGTGCTCGACGACAACCATCGGCCGTCGAAGATTTTTCATCACATCATCGGCACGCCACAGGCAGATGACCGGCTGGTCTACGAGGAAGAGGATCCGGGCTTCTTCATGGGCGTCGGCGGCTCGATGCTTGACGACTTCATTTACATCGACATCCATGACCACGAGACCAGCGAATACTGGCTTCTGCCGACCTCCGATCTCACCGGCAAGCCGCAATTGGTGGCCGCGCGTGAAACCGGACTGGAATATTCGCTGACCGAAGGCGGTGATCTCTTCTACATCCTAACCAACGCCGACGGCGCCAAGGATTTCAAGATCATGCAGACGCCGGTTGACAAACCGAGTCGAGAAAACTGGACCGACGTGGTGCCGCACACGCCGGGCCGGCTGATCATCAGCCACATGGCCTTTGCCCGCCATCTCGTCTGGCTGGAGCGGGAAAACGGCCTGCCACAGATCAAGATCCGCGACCGAAAGAGCGGCGAGGAACACGCGATTGCTTTTGCCGAAGAAGCCTATTCACTCGGGCTTTCCGGTGCCGGCGAATACGATACCGACGTCATCCGCTTCTCCTATTCTTCGATGACGACGCCAAGCCAGCTCTACGACTACAACATGACGACGCGCGAGCGCACGCTCCTGAAGACGCAGGAAGTGCCGTCCGGCCACAATCCCGACGACTACGTCACCCGCCGCGTCATGGCTCCCGCCTGGGATGGCGCCGAGGTGCCGGTCACCCTGCTCTATCGCAAGGACACCCCGCTCGACGGCTCTGCCCCCTGCCTGCTCTATGGCTACGGCGCCTATGGCATCGCCATTCCGGCCTCGTTCAACACCAATTGCCTGTCATTGGCCGACCGCGGCTTCGTCTATGCCATCGCCCATATCCGCGGCGGCAAGGACAAGGGCTTCCAATGGTACGAAGATGGCAGGATGGAGAAGAAGGCCAATACGTTCAAGGACTTCATCGCGGCAGCCGACTATCTGAATCAACAGAAGTTCACCTCCTACGCCAACATCGTCGCCGAGGGCGGTTCGGCCGGCGGCATGCTGATGGGGGCGATCGCCAATATGGCACCACAGAAGTTCAAGGGCGTCATCGCCGCCGTGCCCTTCGTCGATGTCTTGAACACCATGCTCGACGACACGCTGCCGCTGACGCCACCGGAATGGCCGGAATGGGGCAACCTGATTGACTCGAAGGAAGCCTACGAGCGCATGGCAGCCTACTCCCCTTACGACAACGTCTCGGAAAAGCCCTACCCGGCGATCCTGGCGCTCGGCGGCCTGACCGACCCGCGCGTCACCTATTGGGAACCGGCCAAATGGGTCGCCAAGCTGCGCGAAAAGACCACCGGCTCAGAGCCGATCCTGATGAAGACCAACATGGACGCCGGCCACGGCGGTGCGTCCAGGCGCTTCCAGCGGCTGGAGGAAATCGCGTTCGAATATGCGTTTGCGATCAAGGTGGCGGGGAAGATCTCGTAGTTCGAATCAGGGCCTCGTAGTCCCGGCTCCCCGACAGAATATTCGTGATGCGGATGGTCTCGTTTTGGACGACGTATAGAATAACGATACGACGCTCGAAGACAGCCATCCGCAGCCCCGGCCAGATATCGGGACGCTCCACATGGGCAAGGGGCGCAAAACCGATCTCTCCGCATTTCCTTTGAATGCGCTGTACGTAGTTCATCGTGGTTTCGCTACTGCCGCTTTTTTCCAGGACATACAAAAAGATCGCGCGCAAATCCGCCTGAGCAGCCTTTCTGAAAACCACCTTGTGCGGCGTCATCAATGGCGATTTTCTTCGGCCAGCTTCTCCAGCCAATCATCCATCTCGTCCATGCTGATATCAGGGGAGCCATCGCCCAACGAATCGGCAATTCTCGACCGGATCGATGTCAGTCTGAGCTCATCGTCGCTTTCACGTTGAAGCAACAATTCCACAGCCTCCTGCAGCACGTCGCTGGGAGAGGCATAGTCGCCTGCTTTCACGCGGCTCTCGATGGCGTCCACCATCTCGGACGGCAGTGATATTTTCAGTATCTCGTTCATGGTCGGTCTCCAACCTCGATCGGTAAAGTAAGGCGAGCTTGGCGTGTTGGCAATTCGCTTGGAACGATTTCAGGACCCGGCTGGCGCCGCCGGTTATGAGAGTTGCAAGCCTCGCACACGGCACAACACCTAATTTCCCCCGCGACTTCGCAGGGAGAACCGCCATGAAGATCGGTGACAGCATCAGCAACTATTATCGCTCGCAAAACGGCAGCCAGGCAGCAGGTGCAGCCTCTTCTGGCCTTGCGCTCAATATCGACGGCGGTGGCGGCGAGCGCACGCAGGCGCCGACCGTTTCGATCGGCTCCTCCACACCCTCTTCTTCTCTGTCTTCGGCGCTCTGGCTATCGATGGCCGACAAGCTGGAAGGCGAAACCGGCGCCTTGACCGAAGCGCCGAAGGACAGTCCGGCCGATGAGTTCATGGACTGGTCGAAAATGTCGCTTGCCGAAAAGATCCGGGCACAGATTCTTGCCGACAAGGACATGACGGAAGCGGACCTCGCAGCCATGGACGCGGACGCCCGCGCAGCAATAGAGGCGGAAATCAAGGAAGCGATCAAGCGTCAGCTGGCAATTCCGGAGGATGGCGGCGCGGCGCAGGCCGAGGCTGCCTCCAACGCAACGATCTGATCCGCAGACCATCGGCCGCCCGGTTTTATTGCCGCCCGTTTCCTTGGCAAAGCCAGCTCTTGGCCGTAATCTGCACCCGGCATGACAACGGAAAAAAATCGCATGGCCGTCCATATCGCCCTGCTTCGCGCCGTCAATGTCGGCGGGACCGGCAAGCTCTCCATGAGTGACCTCAAGTTGCTCTGCGAGACTGCCGGTTTCTGCGGATGCGCAAACCTATATCCAGAGCGGCAACGTACTGTTCCGCTCCGATCTATCAGCAGAAGATGCCGGCAAGGTTCTGGATGAGCGCTCACCAAGATGATGAGCAAGGCTCCGGGGGTGATGATGCGCAGCCGCACGCAACTGGAAGCAATCGCGCAGAACAATCCCTTTGCGGATGCCAAGCCGAACTACCTGATGGTCAGCTTCCTACCGGAAAAAGCACCTGACGATGCGCTGGACAAACTGGTGGCACCGGATGGCGAAGAGGTGCATGTGGCAGGACACGAAATCTACGTGCACTATCCGAACGGCTCCGGCCGCTCGAAACTGAAACTGCCGGCGCTGAAACAGGCGACATCGCGCAACCTAAACACGGTGCGCAAGCTGGCGGAGCTTGCAGCGGAGATGGAAAAAGCAGGCAACTAAAGCTTTCAGGCGTGCTGCACCGGCTGAAAAAGCATTTTCACGAAATTGCGAAACACCAGTATCTGCTCTGGCAGGCTTTGCGGCTCCTTCAACGCCTTCGACAACACGATGCCGCCCTCGATCACCGTCGAAACCATGTCGGCGAGCTGGTCCACGTCGAACGGTTCGCGCAGCGTATAGACGGCCATGATCTCTTCGAACATGCCGCGAAAGCGTCGCCGCCATGCCAATGCGGCCTGACGGTTGGTTTCCTGGATCTCGCGGTCGAAAAGCCGCTCGTAATAGCAGATGGTCGCCACCAGGCAGCCCGGATGACCGTTCGGCAGATCGGAAAGCAGTTCGGAGAGAAGCTTGAGGCCGAGCAGGAACGATTGCAGCGGGTCGTCCACCAGATCCCGCGCGGCTGAAAATCTCGTCGTAAATCCGCTCGTCATTTTCGATATAGCGGTTGAGCAATGCCTTGGCGAGTTCGTTCTTGTCGTGGAAATGATAGAAGAAACCGCTCTTGGTGATACCGGTCTCGGCGATCAGCTCCTCGATCGAGGTGCCGCCAAAACCTTTCTGCAGCACCGCGGCTTCCGCCACATCGAGAATGCGGGTCCTCGTCTCCTCGCCCTTGCGCATGCCCCCGCTCCTGTACCGCCGGTAGGGTTTTCAAAGAAAATGGACTGAAAGATTGCGTTCAACGATCTTTAATATCGTCGATAACACATTGGTTTTACAAATATTTCCAGGCAATCGCCCAATAGTATACCTGCAAACTCTCTATTTTAGCATGAGATAAAAAGGCACAAACACCCCGGCCTCGCAGCGCCTTTTCACGGGCGACGCGAAAGGTGAATAGAGGGTGGAGACCATGAGCAAATACAGACATGACCTGCCGCACCTGAAGGGCGGAATATTCCTGGCCGACGGCGGCATGGAAACGACGCTGATCTTCCATGAGGGCGCAGAGCTCCCGCATTTCGCCGCTTTCGTCCTCCTGGCCGACCGAGATGGACGGCAGAAACTGAAGGACTACTATGCCCGCTACCTCGCAATCTCGCCAGGAGGGCGATCCGGCTTCGTGCTCGACACGGCAACCTGGCGGGCCAATGCAGACTGGGGCGACAAGCTCGGCTACAGCGCCGAGGTTCTCAAGGCTGCCAATGAAGATGCGGTCGAGCTTCTGAGCGAGCTTCGCGCCGAACGTGAACGCCCCGGCGCACCGATCGTCATCAACGGCGCAATCGGGCCGCGCGGCGACGGCTACAAGGCCGGCAATATGAATGCCGACGAGGCAGAGGCCTATCACGCAACGCAGATCGAGACATTCGCCGGTTCCGACGCTGACATGGTGACTGCGCTGACGCTCACCAGCATCGATGAGGCAATCGGCATCGCGCGCCGCAAAGCGCGTAAAAATGCCCTGCGTGATCTCGTTTACGGTGGAGGTCGACGGCAATCTCGTCACCGGGCGGACACTGAAGGAGGCAATCGAGGCGGTCGATGCCGCGACCGGCTCCTATCCGCTCTACTACATGATCAACTGCGCCCATCCGAGCCATTTCGACACGGTGGTTTCGGGCAACGAGGCGTGGCTGAAACGACTGGGAGGCATCCGCGCCAATGCCTCAAAGATGAGCCATCAGGAGCTCGACGAGAGCGAGACGCTGGATGCGGGCGATCCCGCCGATCTTGGCTGGCGCTACCGTCAGCTGACGCGCCGGATGCCGCAGCTCCGGGTTCTCGGCGGTTGCTGCGGCACCGACCACCGGCATGTGGCCGCAATCTGCGAAGCCTGCGTTCCGGAGGAAAAACTGAGCGCATGACAAGAATACCAACAGGAGGATATCACCATGACGACGATCCGCACCCGTGAGCGCAGAGGACTGCTGCATCTGCTGGACCGGTGGCTTGGCCCAAAGCAGCAGGTCTTCGAAGAGATCGATCCGGTCGAACTGGAAGGCTTCGACGACTACCTGATGCGCGACATAGGTCTTTCGCTCTACAACGACGACTATCCGCGCCGCGATATCCACGCGAGTGACCGCGCAAGCTTGCAATAAGCCGATCCGATCACGATATCCATCATCGACCGTCGGTCTATCGACCTTGACGGCCGATGATGCGTTTGAGCTGCTGCGCGTCCGGCCGAGACCTGGCCTTCAAGACGATGTGCATCTGCTGCGATTGACCGGGCGTTGTTCCCGGGGGAAACTGGAAGGCATGGACAATCTTTTTGCATCGCCGGCAGCACGAACTGCAGCCTCCCCGATCCCTTTCGACAACAGCTACGCCCGCTTGCCGCCGCATTTTCACGCCGCCGCCAACCCGACGCCGGTTTCCGAGCCCTGGCTGATCAAGTTCAACCGACCGCTGGCGCAGGAGCTTGGGCTGGACGCCGATGCTCTGGAGCGCGATGGCGCGGCGATTTTTTCCGGGAATGTGATCCCTGAGGGTGCGGAGCCACTCGGCATGGCCTACGCAGGGCATCAGTTCGGCCAGTTCGTGCCATTGCTCGGTGATGGACGGGCGATCCTTTTGGGCGAAGTCATCGACACCGACGGCAAGCGCCGCGATATCCAGCTGAAGGGTGCCGGCAAGACGCCCTATTCGCGGCGTGGCGACGGGCGCGCGGCGCTCGGGCCGGTCTTGCGTGAATATATCGTCAGCGAGGCGATGTTTGCGCTGGGCATTCCGACAACGCGGGCCTTGGCTGCAGTCGTCACTGGCGAACCGGTTTATCGCGAGCGGGTTTTGCCCGGCGGCGTCATCACGCGTGTGGCGGCAAGCCATATCCGCGTCGGCACGTTCCAGTTTCTAGCAGCGCGCGGCGATACCGAGGGCCTGAAAGTGCTGGCGGATCATGTCATCGACCGGCATTACCCTGAGATCAAAGGCCATGGGCGCCCCTATCTGGCGCTGCTCGACGCCGTGATCGAACGGCAGGCATCGCTGATTGCCCGCTGGCTCTGCGTCGGCTTCATCCATGGCGTGATGAACACCGACAATTGCGCGGTCTCCGGCGAAACCATCGATTTCGGCCCCTGCGCCTTTCTCGACGCCTATGATCCGGCCAAGGTGTTTTCCTCGATCGACCGGGGTGGGCGCTATGCCTATGCCAGCCAGCCGGCGATCGGCCAGTGGAACATGGCGCGGCTCGCCGAAACGCTGCTGCCGCTCATCGATCCGGAAGCGTCCGAGGCCGTCAATCTCGCCAATGACGCGATTGGCGGCTACGGGGCGCGATTCCAGAACCACTGGCTTGCCGGCATGAAGGCGAAGATCGGCCTTCAGACCGAGGAAGACGGCGACCTTGATCTGGTTCAGGGGCTGTTGAGCGCCATGCACCGCAACGGGGCCGATTTCACTCTGACATTCCGCCGGCTTTGCGATGCGGCCGAAGGCAGCGCCAAGGACGGGCCGCTGCGCGAACTGTTCGGCAACACTGCCGATATCGACGCCTGGCTTTCGGCGTGGCGCGAACGAACCGGCCGCGAACCGCTGCCGGACGCGCAGACGGCCGTTGCGATGCGCACCGTCAATCCGGCCTTCATTCCGCGCAACCACCGCATCGAACAGGCGATCCGCGCGGCCGAGGACGACGGCGATTTCTCGTTGTTCGAGGCACTGAACGACGTTTTGGCGAAACCCTATAAAGACCAGCCGTCCTTCGCAGCCTATGCCGCGCCGCCAGTCCCTTCAGAGGAAGTGTTGAAGACCTTTTGCGGGACGTAAGAGGTTGCTATTCCCAGCCAGTCCCGCCGGTTGCCCGCGCAACCATAAGGCGGCAGGCGGTTTTCGAAATTGGTTTTCAACTGCGCACAGCCCCATTTGCGCAAGGGGTCCGGCATCCGGCTGTTCAGTTCGATGCCGACTTCTGTCAAGCGGGTCGCTGGTATTGGTCACATAGAGCAGCCAGCGCCCGCCGATCAGCCCGACGACAGCCACGACCGCGACCAGCAGAACCGTCAGCAACCTCTTCATCTCTAACCTCGTTTTGATTCACGTTGCCGTTGACCTAGCCTATTTCGCCGCGCGGCCGAAATTCTTTCGCAAACCGGCCGGGATGCTGTGTGCTAAACGCCCGCCTGCCATGCCGAATTTTGATGCCTGTGCCGAAATGTGGCCATTGAAAGGCATTGGCATCGCGTTATGTTGGAGGATGCGCGCAAGGATTGAATCCCTTTCCGGCCGCGCACCCGATTGAAGGTCACACCGCAGCGGCGCGATGACTAGCCAGCAAACCGCAATGCCTTTCCCTGAGGCTTTGGACTCATGTGCCGCACCGCCGGAGACGGACCTGCCCGCACTGACGCGACCTTCCACAACGGGAGATATTCATGCTGATTTTCTTGACGGCCCTCGTCTTCGCACTGATCGGGCTGGCGCTCGGCGGCGGCGGGCTCTGGCTCATCGTGCTCGGCGGCAGCTGGTATTATGCCATTGCCGGCCTCGGCTTTCTCATCACCGCCTTTCTCTTGTTTGCTCGGCGCGGTGCTGCGCTGACCGTCTATGCGCTGCTGATCATCGGCACGCTTGCCTGGGCCATATGGGAAGTCGGTTTCGACTGGTGGCAACTCGGGCCGCGCGGCGGCGTCATCATCCTGCTTGGCCACTGGCTGCTTCTACCTTCCATCCGCCGCGGTCTCGGCTTCAGCAGCCCGACCGGCGAGGTCTATGCCGCAAGCGCCCTGCCGCTGGGACTGGCCGTTCTCGCTTCGATTGTTGTTGCCGGCTATTCGATGACGCAGGACCCGCTCGATCTTGCCGGTGAACTGCCGGTTGGCATCGCGACAACGGCCGTCGATCTCGGCGGCAATGTGCCCGACGGCGAATGGCATCAGTACGGCCGCACGCCCTATGGCCAACGCTATTCGCCGCTGGCGCAGATCACCACCGAGAATGTCGGAACGCTGGAGGTCGCCTGGCAATATCAGACCGGCGACGTCAAGCGGCCGGACGATGTCGGCGAGACCACCTATCAGGTAACGCCGCTGAAAATCCACGACACGCTCTACATGTGTACACCGCATAACCTTGCCATCGCTCTCGATGCGGCGACCGGCAAGGAAAAATGGAAATTCGACGCCAATTCCGGCATGAACCCGGACCGGCAGCACCAGACCTGCCGCGGTGTTACCTACTATGCCGATCCCGCAGCCGTCGCCGGCAGCCCCTGCGCCGAACGCGTCTATCTGCCGACCGCCGATGCGCGGCTGATCGCGCTTGATGCCGCCAATGGCCAGGTCTGCGAAAGCTTTGCCGACAAGGGCACGCTGCATCTTGAAACGGGCATGAAATACAATCCGGCCGGTTACTATTACTCGACCTCGCCGCCGGTCATCACCGCTGGCAAGATCATCATCGGCGGTGCCGTCAACGATAACTACTCGACTGAGGAACAGTCCGGCGTCATCCGCGCCTTCGACGTCGATACCGGCGCGCTGATCTGGAACTGGGATGGCGGCAATCCGGACGTGACGACGCCGCTGCCGGAAGGCCAGACTTATGTGACCAACTCGCCCAACAGCTGGTCGGTTTTCAGCTATGACGACAAGTTGAACCACGTCTATATCCCGCTCGGCAACCAGGTGCCCGACCAGCTCGGCATGAACAGAAGCGAGCATGTCGAGAAATATTCCTCGTCGATCGTGGCGCTGGACATCACCACGGGCGCCGTCCGCTGGGTGCGCCAGACCGTGCATCACGATCTCTGGGATATGGACGTTCCCTGCCCAGCCGGTGCTGCTCGACATCACCGGCAAGGACGGCCAGCCGGTTCCAGCCCTCGTCGGCCCGACCAAGCAGGGCGATCTCTACGTGCTTGACCGGCGCACCGGCGAGCCGATCATCCCGGTCAAGGAAATCCCGGCGCCGAACGGCGCCATTGCAGGAAGATTTCACTGCGCCGACCCAGCCGATCTCCGACCTCACCTTTTCGCCGCCACCCCTGACGGACAAGGACATGTGGGGCGTGACGATGTTCGATCAGCTCGCCTGCAGGATCGACTTCAAGCGGCTGAAATACGAAGGCCGCTATACACCGCCGTCGCTGGAAGGCAGCCTGATCTATCCCGGCAATTTCGGTACCTTCAACTGGGGGTCCGTCGCGGTTGATCCGGAACGGCAGGTGATGTTCGGCATGCCGACCTATCTCGCCTTCACCTCACGGCTGGTGCCCCGCGACCAGATCCCGCCCAAGGAACAGGACCAGAAAGGTTCCGAACAGGGCCTCAACCTGCAATGACGGCGCCCCCTATGGCGTCTTCATGGGGCCGTTCCTCGGACCGCTCGGCATTCCCTGCCAGGCGCCGCCATGGGGCTATGTTGCCGGCGCGGACCTGAAGACCGGCCAGATCGCCTACAAGCACAGGAACGGCACCGTGCGTGACATGACGCCGCTTCCCTTGCCCTTCAAGGTCGGCGTGCCCGGCATCGCCGGACCGATGATCACCAAGGGCGGCGTCGCCTTCCTCGGCGCCGCGGTCGACAACTATATCCGCGCCTATGACCTGACCTCCGGCAAGGTTCTCTGGGAAGGCCGCCTTCCGGCCGGCGGCCAGTCGACACCGATGAGCTATGCCACCGACGACGGCACCCAGTACGTGCTGATCGTCGCCGGCGGCCACGGCTCGGTCGGCACCAAGCCCGGCGATTACGTGATCGCGTACACGCTGGCGAAATAACGGAAGTAGCGGCGATAAAACTGGAGAAGCCGGCGGGGTGACTTGCCGGTTTTTTTGTTGTGTGTGATCGAGACGGCAAGGCGAGATGAGGTTCAACGATCAGAGGTGGCCGTTCAAATTTCTCCGCCATTCCTGTTCTTGCCACAGAAATCCAGCCGCCCAAGTCCTTGGGCGAAAGACTCCTTCGTCCGACGTCGAGCAGTCCTTTCACCGCGCCGACGCGCAGTGGCTGGATCCCCGCCAGAAGGGCGAGGATGACGGAGAATGATGGTCGAGCAGCGGAAACGGAGTCTGTCATCGAGGAGCTGAGACACTGAGTTCGGCCGGTTCAATCAGAATACCAGCCTATGCCGCGACCGGCGTCACCTCGACGGTCAGATGCGACAATCCGGAGAGCTTGGCGAGCTTTTCCTTATAGAAGGCCGGCGGGTGCGGATTGGCGGTGGCAATGGCGACGATGGCCGCATTGTGTCCCGGGCCGACCTGCCAGACGTGCAGGTCGGTGATTGTCTCCTGCGGCGTTTCGATCCGCTGGCGGATTTCCGACTGCAGGTCGGCGACCGCATCGGTCGCGTCGATGAGGATCAGGCCGGTCTGGCGGATGAGGCCATAGGACCAGCGGGCGATGACCAATGCGCCGACAATACCCATGGCCGGATCGAGCCAGAGCCAGCCGTAGATGCTGCCGGCCAGAAGAGCGAGAATGGCCAGCACCGAGGTCAGCGCATCGGCCATCACATGCAGATAGGCGGAACGCAGATTGTTGTCGATGCCGGCCGTTGGTGCAGGATGGCCGTGATGGCTGTGCCCCTCGTGACCGTGAGCCTCGTGGCTTTGGCCGTCATGATCGTGATGATGGTGTCCGCCGGCAGGCTGGGCCTTTGCGCCATGTGAATGCGCAGCATGCGAATGAGCCCCATGGGAGTGACCGCCATGCGAATGACCAAGATGCTGGTGATCATCCTTGAGCAGGAAGGCGGAGACGAGGTTGACGGCAAGGCCGGCGACCGCCACGGCAATCGCCTGCGAAAAGCTGATCTGGACGGGATTGGCGAGCCTCAACAGGCTTTCCCAGCCGATCAGCAGCGCGATCAGGGCGAGAACGATAGCGCTGGCGAAACCGGCGAGATCGCCGAGCTTGCCGGTGCCGAAGGTGAAACGCGGATTGCGCGCCTGGTGCCGTGCATAGAGATAGGCAAGCGCCGTGATCAGCATGGCGCCGGCATGGGTGGACATGTGCCAGCCATCGGCGACCAAGGCCATGGAGCCATAGATGCTACCGGCGGCAATCTCGGCCACCATCATCGTTGCGGTAAGCGCAATGACCAGCCAGACGCGGCGCTCGTTGCGCTGATGGTCGGCGCCGAGGAAGACATGTTCGTGAGCCAGATGTTCTGTCGGCATGGAGCCATTCCCTTCAAGGTCAGTGTGTCAACGCACATAGGTCCGCAGCACTGCGGACAATTCGTCGACGGCCCTCAAGCGGTCCGCATCGTTTTCGGCCATAAGCACGTGCTCCCGCAGATGATCTTCCATGACCTCGCCTGTCAGCCCGTTTAGGGCGCCGCGAATGGATGAAAGAAGCTGCAGGATATCGCCACAAGGCGTTTCCACCTCCAGCGCCCGCTCGACAGCCTCAAGCTGCCCCTTCAGGCGGGCGCACCCGCGCCAGCAATTTTGTTTTCTCACGAACGGTATGGGACATTTTGCCTCCTTATAATATAGGGGGTATAGTATATTTGTCGAGCTATGAAAAGGCTGTAATGCCGTTGCGGGACCGCGCGCGACTTCGACAGGACGTCTGCCATCACGGCCAGCGACGTCGACTGTTTCGCAGCGCCATGCCGCGGCTTAAAAACCGCGGCCGCCTGAACTCACGCCACCATTGCGGCGATCAGCTTGCCCACTTCGCCAAACACCGGCTCAAGCTCCTTGGTCGGCTTCTTGCCCTCGGCGATATAGACCGACGCCAGGATCGTATGGCCCTCGGCCGGGCGCATGAAGCCGATATCGCCGGCCTCGCCGCGGCCGCTGGTGCCGGTCTTTTCACCGATGGTCCAGCCCTTCGGAAGCCCTGCCCTCAGACGCCGGTCGCCGGTGGTATTGGCAACGAGCCAGGCGGCGAACTGATCGCGCGACGATGGCGACAGCACATCCTCAAGCAGCAGCTTGCCGAGCGTCTCCGTCATTGCCTTCGGCGTCGTCGTATCGCGTGGGATCACCGATCTTTGCCTCGTTGAGGTCCGGCTCTACGCGGTCGAGGCGGGTCGTGCTGTCGCCGATCGAGCGCAGCCAATCCGTCAGTCCCTTCGGACCACCAAAGCTCGCCAGAAGCAGGTTGCCTGCAGCATTGTCGCTGTAGCGGACCGTGGCATCGCAGAGTTCGCCCACCGTCATGCCGCCGCCGACATGCTTTTCGACGACCGGCGAATAGGACAGAAGGTGTTTCTTCGAAATCGAAATCCGCCGGTCCAGCTTTTCCTCGCCTTTATCGACCCGCGCCAGTGCGAAGGCCGCGGCCAGCGCCTTGAAGGTCGAACACATGGCAAAGCGCTCGTCCGGCCGGTGGGCGAAGGACGCCTTGGTCTTTGTATCGAGGACATAGACGCCAAGCCGGCCGCCGGTTTGTTTTTCCAGCGCAGCCAGCTGCTTTTCAATCTCCTTGCCTGCGGCAAAGACCATTTTCGGAGCTAGGCCGATGCTGGGCAGGAGCAGGCCGGAGCCGATGATGAAGGAGCGGCGATTGAACGTGAACGACATGCGATGGGTTCTCCGTGGATGATTGTGTGGCGGCACCAACGCCTTGATCGCAATAGCTAATATTAGCCATCCATCAACCATATGTTGTGCGCTGGAGACAATGGGTAGGCAGTGAATGTGGCCGGTCTTGGCCGGAAACATGGCGGTCCGGAATCTTGTTTCGGCCGCAAAAATTAACGCATCCAAGAATTCCCGTTGACATTTCTCCGGAAAAGGCGACATTGCCCGCCATGATCAGAACCGCGAACATCGCCCGTTGGTATTTTACGCTGCTCCCATAGGTGCGGCTGTCTGATTTCGTTCAAACAAGCCGCCATCAGGCGGCTTTTGTTTTTGGACGGCACCTGATGGCGGGAAAGCCATAAGGAGCCATGAAATGCTGCAGACTGCCACCCCGACATCCCCTCTTCCTCTCGCCACGCGCGCCGATGGTCACCATCCGCACTGCCAAGCAACGTGACTTGGCCGAGTTGCGTGAATTGATCACCGAGCTTGCCGCCCATCATGGCGATGCCGCCGCCGTGACCCCGGAAAATCTCGAGCGCGACCTGTTCGGCCGCATGCCCTGGATCACAGCACTTGTGGCCGAGGCCGCAGGCGAGCTGATCGGTTACGCCATCCTCGTGCCGCTCTACCGCGCCCAGCAGGGTGCGCGCGGCATGGAACTGCATCATCTCTATGTCCGCTCCGCCCATCGCGGCACCGGTATTGGCCGCCATCTCGTCGCCAAGGCCCGCGAACAGGCCCGTATGGCCGGCGCCACCTACATGTCCGTCAGCGCCGCCACCGGCAATTTCCAGGCACACCGCTTCTATGAATCGGAAAATTTTACGCCCGGTCCGGTGACCGGCATGCGCTATCTGCAGACGCTCGCCTGAGGCGGGCGATTTTTAAGGCAGCAGCATTATGGCCATGGGCGCGTTCGAAAGAACGCGCCCATGGCCATAAACACTTCTTGTCGCTCCAACCACCCTATTTAATCGCCGGCACCGCCTTTAAATACGCCTGCAATCGCCTCCCGGTCCGATGCTGGCAGCTTTGCCATGTTCTTCTGCACCTCGACCATCGAGCCGCCGGCGGAATCGAATTCAGGCGTGAAGCCGGTTTCGAGGTAGTTGACCATATCGCTCTCGCTCCATGAGCCGATACTTTTCGAGCCCGGCGTGATGTTGGGAATGCGGCCCTCGCCTTCCGGATTGGGCGCGCCCGCCAGCCACTGCGCTGTCTCGGAAACCGCCGAGCGCATTGCGCGGCGTGTGGCACTCGCCGCAATGGCCGGGGCCTTCGACGAGATACTGGCCGCGGGCGATTTTCGGATTGGCCGTATCGACCGTGACGCGCGGCTTGTCGGTGAAGAACAGGAGCTTCCAACCGCCGAGCGTCAGGCGGATGTTGAACGGGAATGGCAGATCATGCGGCGGCGCGACATTGGCGCTCTTCGGCAGGGTTCTCAGGAAACCCCAGAGGTCGTTGACATCCTTCTGCGTCATCCGGGCATAGGAGCCATAGGGAAACGACGGATAGAGATGTTCGCCCTGTTTGCCGACGCCGCGCGTCATCGCGTTGCCGAATTCGGCAAGTGTCCAGCTGCCGATGCCGGCTGTTTCTGTCCGGAGAGATATTGGGCACATGGAACGTGCCGAACGGGCTTTTCAGCGGCAATCCCCCGGCCAGAACCAGCTTGGCATCGCCTTCGGATTTGGGTGCCGCGTGACAACTGGTGCAGCCGCCCGCCCAGAACACCTGCTCGCCATTGGCGAGATCCGGCTCGCCGAGCCCATCCCAATGCGACGCGGGCCATGGCTCGGGCCTGGTCAGGAACCAAGCGGCGCCACCGGCCACCACGCCGACCAAGACCACCGCCGTTACCAGCCTTCGAACCCCGCGCCCATAAGCCCTATCCTCTCGGCTCATCCGAAAAACATCTTTGGCGCGCCAAGCTCAAGCCCGGCGCGCCAAAGAATTCCATTCTGGGGGACAAGACCCGCCATCTCATTTCTTGAGGCGGTAGGTCTCGTGACAGGTGCCGCAATTCTTGCCGATGACGCCGAGGGCTGCGCCAACGCCGGCCTGGTCTGCCGGAAGCTGGGCGAGCGTCGCATCGACATCCGTGCCAAGCTTGGCGGCCTTCGCCTTGAAGTCGTCGACGTTCTCCCGGATCTTCGGGCTCGCTTCCGATTCCATTCCGGTTTCCGAGCCTGCCGGGAACTGATCGGGGAAGGCTTTGACGTTTTTGCTGATCGTTTCCAGCGACGCGGTGACGACGGCGGCGTCATAGGGTTTTTCACCCTTGGCGATGGCAGCAAGCGCGCCCACCGATTGGCCGACACCCTTCATCAGCCCCTGGCGGACCTCCTGCGGCTCTCCGGCCGCCATCACTGCAGTCATTCCGCTGCTGGCGATGGCAATGGCAATAATCACGGCTCTCAGCTTCATGAAATTCTCCCGGTACGACGAAGCCACAGCGGGCTTTGATGCGGCTTTCCTGTCGATGCGCCGGCATGATTGCATGTTGCAATCACGAAGGAAGTAACATTTTTTTGAGATCAAGTTTATCTCGTGTTATCGCAACAGCTTGAATTAACAGGAGTATTTTACTCATATTAAACCCTATGAAGCCACCGATACCCAACCTTGCCACGCGGTCAGCGCTGCCACTGCGATCAGCACCACGCCGGCCGTCTTGCCGATGATTGCCGTGGCACGCGGGCTTGAAACGATGACATCGCGGCTACGGCCGGCGGCAAGCGCCAGGCTGCCATAGACGGCAAGCTGGGTCAGCGAGATCATGATCGCCATGATCAGTGCCTGCGACCAGAGCGACCCGAACTGGGGTTTCAGGAACTGCGGGTAGACCGCGAGCATGAACAGATAGGCCTTGGGATTGAGGATGCTGGTCAAGGCACCGCGGCGAAAGCTCGTCCAGAGCGACAGCCGGGCGCCTAGTTCGACCGAGGCGATGGCGATGCTGCTTCGGGCAAGCGACAGGCCGATCCAGGCGATGTAGCCAGCCCCGAGCAACAGCAGCACGTTGAAGAGTTCCGGCACCAGATGCAGCAGGAAGCCGACGCCGAGCGCCGCATAGAGCGTGTGGAAAACGCCGCCCGCCATGATGCCGGCCGTCGCCGTCAATCCCGACGCCCGGCCGCCGGTCAGCGCATTGGCCATCACAAAGACCATATCCATGCCGGGCACGATGATGATGCCGAAGAGAAGGGTGAAGAACAGCCAGAGGTTTTCTGCATAGGTCATGTCAGTTGTCCGTCTTTCAAGAAGATGAGCGCATTTGGTACGGTGCTTGTTTTTCAAGTACTTGATGACATGTTATAGTCCCACCCAACTGACAGGGTTCTGTCAGGAGCGTTTTGCCTGATGACGAAAAGGTGGCCCATGCGCAAGGCGTCGCGACTGTTCGAGATCATCCAGATCCTGAGGCTTGCGACCCGACCGGTCACGGCGGCGCAGATCGCCAAAAATCTGGAAGTGACCGTGCGCTCGATCTACCGGGATATCGCCGCACTTCAGGCAATGCGGGTGCCGATCGAGGGCGGGCGCGGCATCGGCTACATCATGCGGCCCGGCTTCGACCTGCCGCCGCTGATGTTTTCCATCGAGGAAACGGAGGCGATCGTGCTGGCCCTGGCGCTGCTTGAGCGCACCGGCGACGAGGAACTGAAGGAGGCGGCCCGGCGCGTTAACCAGAAGATCGCCGGCGCGATACCGGTGCCGCTGCGCCAAATCTTGCACTCCAAGGCGCTGCATGCCTGGGGCACGATCGCGCCGCCGCCGTCCGGGCTTGATCTTGCCCTGGTGCGCCGGGCGATCCGAGACGAACAGAAGCTGATGCTCGACTATCGCGACGAATTCGGCCGCGCCAGCGAACGCACTATCAGGCCCTTGGCTCTGATCTACTATTCCGCCACCGCCGTCGTCGTCGCCTGGTGCGAACTGCGCCAGGCCATCCGCAATTTCCGCGCCGACCGGGTGGAGAATTGCGAGGAGACGGACGGGTATTTCCGGGGTGAAGGCGATGGCTTGCGGGATTTGTGGATCAGGGGTGGCGAACCAATGCTGAATCCGGTCCGCTCCTCCCCTCGATTGGCTAAGGAACGATGTTATTTCGTCGCGCCGTGTGCCGGTCCCTCTTCCTTGACTGAGCGCGGCGTCGGAGCGGTGATCACCCCGTGATTCGGATCCTCGACATCCTGCCCCTTCGAGCCATCGGCCGCCGTCGCGCGTTCATGCTCGTGGTTGTCGCGCCGCGTCTGGCGAAGGGCCGTTGCCTCGTCGATAAGGGCGGTCAGTTCCTGTTCGGACAGGTCGGATAGGTCAAAGGTCGTCGCCACGGCAGCCTCCTTGGCAGGTTTCAATCTTTGCTAAACGCGACTTGGCAAAACGGCGCATGCGCCACAAAATTTAGTCAGATCCGGCGGAGATTGGCGGAGCCGCGCCTAAGCCCCGGTCCGCAGCACCCGGCTCACTTCGCGCCCAAACCCTTCGATCTCGATCCGGTCGTCAAAGACCGCGACGATCGCGAAGGTGTTTTGGTTCTCGGTATCGACCATGCCCTTGAACGTCACGAACGGACTCCCGTCGACTTCGCCGAAATTGCCTTCGTGATTGTGGCCGCAGAAATAGCCGCGGAAGCAGGGAAAACCGGTGAGCAGATCGACGATCCGCGCGCTGTCCCACATGTTGTGACTATTGGCCGGGAAGACCGGGTAGTGGCCGAGAACGAGAACGGCCTCGCCATCGGCCTGCGCCTTTTCCATGACATCGGTCAGCCACTGGAATTGTTCCTCGCTCAGCGAGCCGTTCCAGGTCTGCGCGTTGATGGCACCTTCGGCGACAAGTGCGCTTAGCCGCTCTGTTGCCAGCGCCGTGCGCGGATCATCCGGCGGAGCGGAAAAGGTGCTGACATCGCTGCCATCCAGCACGACGAAGCGCCAGGTGCCGATGGCGAAATCATAGTAACGGCCGGGCATGCCGAGCCGTCCGGCGATAGCGGCCCGATGCTCCAGTGCAACCGCGAAATCATGATTGCCGAGCAGGAACAGGGCCTTGTGCCTCAGCGTCTCATAGATCGGCAGAATATCGTCGAAACTGTTCCAGTCGCGGTCGATGATATCGCCGAGCGTCATGACGAAATCGAGTTCCGTCGCGTTGAACACGGCGATGGCCTCAGTGAGCTTGGCGGGGCTGCGGGCATAGTGCCGGTTGAGCGCCGCGTGCGGCGCGATATCGGCATATTGCGGATCGGCGACGATGCCGAAGCGCAGGATGGGGGAGGATATATCGGTCATGCGCGCTGCTTAGATCAGCTCTGTGACGGAGCGGTGACGCGGACGCGCCTCCACCCAAAATCCGCAGCATGGCTCACAGCCTTTGCAGCAGGGCACGGCCGATGGCTTTGGGCGGCTCACTGCGTAATACCAGCGATGTGGTCACCGCTCCGTATCGGGCAATCGTATCGACGATCGTCTCCAGTTCTCCCGGTGTCGGAACCAGCACCTTTACGAGAAAACAATCCTCGCCGGTCAGGCGCAAAACCTCCATCACATGCGGCATTTCGGAAAACAGTTTGAGGCAGGCGCGGATATGGTCATGCGTCGTGCGCAGGCGGATGACCGCTATCATTCCCAGGCCGATGACTGCTGCATCGATGCGCGCGCCATAGCCGGAGATGATGCCTTTCTCCTCCAGCCGTTTGACGCGCTCCGATGTCGCCGGCTGGGAGAGCCCAACCCGGCGCCCCAGCTCTGAAATCGCGATGCGGCCGTTTTCCTGCATCACCTCGATAATCGCAATATCGGTCGGGTCGAGCATAGGTCGATCCATGTCTGCCATTCCCATGTCTCACCTTAAATCCATCGGCAATGCCCGGCATTTTCCGATGAACTCTCATTCCAAACCGGCGCCATGTCCACCATTTTTGTTGGGTTCACGATACTTTCAGGAGAGACCATGACAGACATCATCATTTTGCCAGGGATCGGGGGATCGGGCGAAAGCCATTGGCAAACCCATTGGGAGAAAACAGATCCGCAGATGCGGCGCTTCCAGCCATCGGACTGGGACCGGCCGAACCTCGAAGACTGGACCGCAGCATTGGAGCGCGAGGTTGGCCTTTCGCCGAGCCCGCCCCTGCTGGTGGCCCACAGCCTCGCCTGCCTTCTTGTCGCCCATTGGCAGCACGTCTCGACCCTGCCTATTGCCGGAGCGTATCTGGTCGCCGTTCCAGATCCCCTCTCCCAGGCTTTTCCGGAAGAGGCACGCGAATTTGCCAATCCACCAGCCGGAAGACTGCGCATGCCATCGTTGATCGTCGCCAGCAGCGATGATCCTTTTGGTACGATCGGCTATCAGAGAGGACGGGCGCAAGCCTGGGGCAGCGGCCTTGTCGAGATCGGCGCAGTTGGGCACGTCAACGGACAGAGCGGGCTCGGCAACTGGCCGCATGGCAGAGACCTGTTGACCGTGTTTGCCAGTGGCATTGCAGCGCGCCGCCGCTGACGAAAGCAAAATATTCCCACGAAAAAACCCGGCATCGCTGCCGGGTTTCATATTCGCTCTAACAAAAAACTTACGCCGCGGCTTCGTAAAGCTCGAGCACGTAATCCCAGTTGACCAGGCTGTCGACGAAGGCTTCGAGGTACTTCGGACGGGCATTGCGGTAGTCGATGTAGTAGGAATGCTCCCAGACATCGACGCCGAGGATCGGCGATGCGCCGTGGACCAGCGGGTTTTCGCCGTTCGGGGTCTTGGAGATTTCAAGCTTGCCGCCCTTGACGGAGAGCCAGGCCCAGCCCGAGCCGAACTGGCCGGTGCCGGCAGCGATGAAATCGGCGCGGAACTTGTCGTAGCCGCCGAGATCGGACTTGATGGCTGCATCGAGCTTGGCCGGCAACTGCGTGCCGCCGCCGCCCTTTTCATCCACTTCCAGAAGTGAAGGTGGTTGTAGTGCTGGCCGGCATTGTTGAACAGCGGCTGGTTGGTGCCGTAGGACTTCTTGACAACTTCTTCGAGCGACAGGGCCGAGAGGCCGGCTTCTTCAGCCAGCTTGTTGCCGTTGGTCACGTAAGCGAGGTGATGCTTGTCGTGGTGATACTCGAGCGTTTCGCGCGACATATAGGGCGCCAGTGCATCGTAGTCGTAAGGCAGGTTCGGCAATCTCGAAAGCCATGGTGGTATCTCCTCTTGTTGGCGGGGTCCATGAAAGCCGGGTTGGAATTCATGAAAGAAATCTGTGAGGCGGAACATAGGGACCACCGCCGCAACAGGCAACCGCCGCCATGCCAAATTTCGCTACAGGCATGGAAAATACTTCTCGAGCCGGAATGTTCCACGGTGATGAATTGGGCACAGAATGGAAATGATCCTTCGACAGGGTCGCACCCTATCGCCTGCCAATAACCCAAGGAAATTCGATGTCTTTTCACAACCGCTCTGCCCTGATCGCCCTTTTCGCCGCAACGCTGATGCCGGTTGCCGCCTTCGCATCCTCGGATGACGCCTGGGAAGCCATGCGCACCGACGTTGCGGCAAAATGCATCGAGGCTGCGGCCGGATCGATCGACGCACCAGCGGCCGTCGTCGACCCGTTCGGTTCGGAAAGTTTCGGGCTGGCGCTGGTCAGCGGCAAGCCGAAGGGCGCCGATGGCAAGATCAGCCAGATCTGCGTCTACAACAAGCAGACCAAGGCCGTGGAACTGGGCGGCGAACTGACCGACGAGATGCTCGCCGCGCCGGCAAAATGACACCGGGACAATCGCGGCATTGACCTCTCAGGGCCGCACAGTCAAAGCTGGAGGATCAACTCCTCCAGCGCAGAGACCCGATATGCTGTTTCATGGCCTGTCCGCCTTCCCGATCACCCCTTGCGACTCGGCTGGCCGCATCGATATCGATGCGCTCTGCGGCCTGCTCAAGCGTATCGACGCGGCGGGCGCCGATCCCATCGGGCTTTTGGGAAGCACCGGCTCCTATATGTATCTCAGCCGGGCGGAGAAACGGCGTGCGATGGACGCTGCCGCCGATTGCCTGTCCGGCCGCACGCCACTGATCGTCGGCGTCGGGGCGCTGCGCACCGACGATCTGATTGCGCTTGCAAAGGACGCGCGGGATGCCGGAGCGCAGGGGCTTCTCTTGGCGCCGGTGTCCTATACGCCGCTTGGCGACGATGAAGTCTTCGAGCATTTCTCCGCGGTCGCCGCAGCCACCGCGCTGCCGCTCTGCATCTACAACAACCCGGGTATGACGCATTTTTCCATCAGCCAGGCGCTGCTTTCGCGCCTTTCGGCCATCCCCTCCATCGCCGCGGTCAAAAACCCGGCTTTGCCTGCCGCCGACATCGCGGCAGCCCATCAGGAAACACTGTCAGCCGTTCCCGCCGGTTTTGCCGTCGGCTATAGCGGCGACTGGCTGGTCGCCGACGCCATCCTTGCAGGCGGCGTCGCCTGGTACAGCGTTGTCGCCGGCATTCTGCCGGAACCCTCCGTCAAGCTGATGCGGGCAGCGCAGGCCGGTGACCGCGCCGAGGTCGAGCGCATCAACGCGCTGTTCGAACCGCTCTGGACGCTGTTTCGCAGAATTGAGCAGCTACCGCGTCGTTCACGCGATCGCCAATCTGCTGGAGCTCAGCCCCTTCGACCCGCCGCAACCGATCCTGCCTCTGTCGCAGGCCAACCGGCAGAGAGTGAAGGCAGCGCTCGATATGCTGTCTTCAATCCAGTGACAGTTGGCAGGCTGATGCGCCGCGCCTGTCCGTCAAACGCCTACTGTGCGAAGCCGATGACGGCTGCAGCCGCGCTGACGGCAAGCAGCACCACGGCGCCGAGCCGCAACAGCATGGCAACGTCTTCCCGAACGGTCGTCGCCGGGAGATGCGTGGTACCGGTGTCGCCTCGCCCTGGAAGCTGACGTGACAGGACGGCCTGCGAATAGAATCCACGACCATACAGCATTGAACGAAATCCCTTTTTGGTTGCACATGCCGGTCCACCCCCTGACGGGCGATGGCTTCCGGTGCGTTCCCTTTTAAGGCGAACCGGCATAGGATTTCGATTGCGCTGGCTGCACGAACATATCAAAATCCCATAAGTCCGCAGCCGCCAAGCACATGTCTGCCCGGCGACAACTGACGGCGAACCGGCTGATTTTTCTGCGCATTGATTGTCATCATTCAGGGGATTTTCCATGGCCAATCCATTGTCCACGCTCGGCATCGTCCATACCATCATCAGCGTCATGCCCATTGTCGTGGGGCTCTATTCCTTTTCGAAATATGCCGCCATCGTTCCGAAATCCAATTCCGGCCGGATCTACATCATCACGCTGTTCCTGTCGGCGATCACCTCCTTCGGCCTGTCGAGCACCGGCGGCTTCAACGCCGGCCATGCGATCGGCATCATCGCCATGCTCGCCGTGATCTTTTCCATCGTCATCGGGCAGCTGGGCTGGTTCGGCCGCCTCAACCGCTACCTGCAGGCGCTGTCGATGTCGTTCACCTTCTTCTTGCTGATGATCCCCGGCATCAACGAAACCCTGTCGCGCCTGCCGCCATCAAGCCCCATCGGCAACGGCCCGGATCCGCCACCGGTCCAGACGGTCACCGCCATCTGGGCCGTGATTTTCATTCTCGGCATCTGTCTTCAGGCCTGGATCATGCACCGCCGCTCGGACTCTGGCGCCCTGCCAGCCTGAGACGCTGAAACGGCCTTGCTACGCCGGACGCATTCGGCGCGGCAATCTGGCCAGGCCACCTCCCTCATGCCTGGAACCTCACGCTCTGTGCGGCGTTGATGACGCATCCACATCAAGGGAGAGCGGCAATGGAGTTTCATCGTGGCCGGTTGATCGATCACGTGCATCTGCGCGTCAAAGACCTTGCGACGGCAAAAACCTTCTACCGGGCAGTGCTGGCAACGAGTCGGCGTCAACATCGAGCATGAGAGCGACGCGGCCTTTGCAGCGGATGAACTCTATGTCGATGTGGCGGACGACTATGTCAGCCGCGTGCATCTGGCCTTTCAGGCAAAGACACGCGAGGAAGTCCATGCCTTCCATGCGGCGGGCCTTGCCAATGGTGGCACCGACAATGGCAAACCTGGCGAGCGCAGCTACCATCCCGGCTATTACGCCGCCTTCCTCATCGATCCCGACGGCAACAATATCGAGGCTGTGCACCATGGCCCGAATGTCCGGTCTGCGACCTCTGTCGTGATCACGCCAGCCTGACACGGGCGCCATTTCGCTCGCAAACGGCATGCCAGGAACATGAGACCCGACAGGGCGCGAGCAGCCTTGATTTCGCCGGTATTTTAAGGGTTTGTTAAGCCACCCACCCGGAGGAACACCATGGCACTTGGCGCATCGCACCGCTTGCAGGACGGCATCGAAGCCGTCGAGACCATGACGCGCTTTGCGCTCGCCACTCTGGCGCTGGCGTCGGGCGTCTATACCTATCTCGGTGTTCGCTCGATCCTCGATGGGTCGGCGACCGCGGTGTTCTTTGCAGCGCTGATTTATTCCAGCGCTGTTTCCGTCGCCATCTATGCCTTCTGGACCTATATGGCACGGTTCTATCCGCACATCATCGGCGCTGCTGCCTGCACCTGCGATGCTCGGCATCATGGCGCTCGGCTGCCTGATGATCATCGCCATGGCAAGCTGGCTGAATGCCGCTGCCCTTGCGGGCTCGGCAGCGCTCGAACAGCACCTGGCCGAGACGGTGGAGGATTACACCGCCGATCTCGACCGCGCCCACCAGAATGCCCTTGCCGCACAGAGCCTGCTGCCGGATATCCAGCGCGCCTCCGAACGCTTCCAGCGCTTGTCCGACCAGGAGCGCGAAAGCGGCGCGCTGACGGGCACGACGGGAGCCGGCAGCGTCGTGCAATTGCTCGGGCAGATGGCGGCACAGCTGAACGAACTGGAAACCGGGATTACCGCCTCGCGCGAACGCGTCACCACGCTGTTCGACGAAGGCCGCGCCCATCTCGCCACCATGCGTACGCTGGTTTCCGCGCCGGGTGCGATCGACCCGCGCGCCGACCAGTTTGCCGCCGAAGCCGTGGCGCTGACCGGTACCATCACGGCACTGGAGCAGACGTCGATCGCGGCCTCCGTCAAGAGGGCGGCGGAAGACTTGTCGCTCGGCTTCATCGCCCCGGTCGCCAGCGGGCTGGAGGCCGATCTGGCCAACCGGCAGGATCAGGTAATGGAAACGATCCGCACCTCGGTGGCCGCGCAATCCAAGGTTCTCTCGGAAGCTGCCGACCGGATCCTCACCCGCGAGCCCGTCGGCGAACGCTGTTTCGTGCCGCTCTCCTCGGCCGCCGCCGTCCTGCGCTATGCGTCGGATTTCATCCCCAGCTGGGCCGGTGCCATCGCCATCGATCTTCTGCCCGCCGTGTTGGTCTTCATGCTATCGATCGCCCATGCGGCGCTGCGCCGGCAAGAACAGAGCCTGCCCTTTGCCGAGCGGATCACCGCCGCCGAACTGCTTGAAGCATTGGAGGTACAGAAGGCCTTGCAGCGCAGCGGCTTCGATATCCAGGCGGCGATCAACGAAGCGGAAGCAAAAGAGCAATCCAACATCACCAGCCTCGATCTTTCCGGAAAGGGTCCCCGCAAATGATCATGAGCGCGGCTGCAAGGGTTCGGGCAACGGCTGAAAACCTACCTGCTGGCGGCCGACGACGGCACGTTGATGCGCCATGCCTTTCAGGCATTGCTGGCCACGGCTGTCGTCTTCGTCATCATCGACTGGAATGAGCTAAGCGCTACCAGCCGCGACATTCCGGGTTTCGACCCCGATGCAGCTGCAAGCGGTGCCGATCCTGCCGCCGGCGCTGACCGAAGGCGAGCCGCAAAATGCCCCTTCCGAGATCACCGCAGATCCGGGATACGCTGAAACAGCCGATCCGTTTCCGAACTCAAGCCCGGCGGCATCCTGTCGGCCGAAGGTCCGATCGAGCAGGGGGCGGCCGGGCGTTTTGCCACCGAAATCGAGGCGCGCGGCGAATATGTGAAGACCGTGCTGCTCAACTCCCCGGCGGGGCCGTTGGCGATGCGCTGGCGATGTCAAAACTGATCCGCGAGAAGAAGCTTGGCACAAAGGTGGCCAGCGGTGCGCTCTGCGCCTCCTCCTGCCCGATCGTGATGGCAGGCGGCATCATCCGCGAGGCCGAAAAAGGCGCCGTCATCGGCGTCCACCGGATCTTCAACGGCTCGAAGGAAAAACTCTCCGCCGAACAGGCGATGTCAGAGGCACAAAGGACAACGGCCGATGTCAGCCGTCATCTGGAAGAAATGGGCATCAAATCCGGTGTCTGGCTGCACGCGATGGAGACACCGCCGGACCGGCTGTATTACCTGACGCCCGAGGAAATGACGGCGTTTGCGCTGACGACGGATGGCGCGACGCCGGTGGCGAAGGCGAAGACGAAGTAACCGGGACGCGGACCTTGGCCGATGTCCCGGTGTCGCCCGCTTGCCTTACTCCGCTGCTTCCACCTGTCCCAGACCTGTGGCGATAGCTTCCCTTACCGCCAACTCGGCCATGGCGAGCGCTGCTTCACGCGTCCTGGCGGCGGCGACGAAGCGGCCGTTGTGGCAGAAGCTTGCGCCCTTCACCCCGCATGCCGCTTCCAGATCGCCATTGGTCAGGCCAGCCCAGGCTGCCGGCAAATCGGCCCGCACCTCAAACCCTTCGTCGGCGCGGCGGATGGTGGTCAGGCACCAATCCTTGTCGCGCGGGTGGACGACGAACAGCAGATGATCGGCGCCTGCCTTGACGATGGCGGGACGGAACGGCATGCCCATCGGCAATTCCAGAATACGCCCCTCACCGGCATCGACGATGGCCTGGTGCACCAGAGCCTCAGCGCGCAATTTGGCAGCGCTCTTTTCAATCCGGGCTTCGACGAAGCTGCGGGCAATGGCTAGGGCAGAATGGAAAGCGCGATCGTCGGCTTCGGGATCGGTGTCATCGAACACCGGTTTCAGGGTTTCCAAGAGAACCGGCAGGCTGAGCCCGCCCAGAACACCGGCAACCGACGGGCTGAGCGCACCATTGTCGACCAGATCGATTGGCAGCACGAAGCCCGCGTCGAAAGAGGCATGCACGACTTCGACATGCGCTTCCGGCACACCGAAAGCGGCGAGATAATCACGGCCAAAATGCTTCCAGATCAATCCGAACGAACTGTAGGGCTGGCCGTCTTCACGCAGCGGCGCGCCGCGCTGATGGTGATCGAAGATCTGCGCGTCGGCGTCATAAGCGCCGCCGACATCATAGATGATCCGGTCCTCGGCGGGCGTGATCCATTCCGGCGCCCGGCTGCGGACGATGCGTGCCTGCGGGAAGAGCCGGGTAAGGATGACGCTCGACAACAGCTCATCAGCATGGAAGCCACCGGAATGGGTGACGAGAAATTCTGGGGTCATGCCGAGATACGCCTTGTTGTTCGCGGAAGTTCGCTTGGGGTTTGCACCAGATAGCCATTGCCGGGCGTCATCTCAACCCGCCATTTGCGTATTCAGCGTGCGGAGCGGAAACTCTTCGGAAAAGCCGATGCGCGTTTGACACCGATTGCATCCATCGGCCTCAGCCGGCAGAATCGCTTTGTTGCTGCAGTTCTGAAGGGCGTCGAACGGGGATTGGTACATCCGACAGGTTTTCGTTTGCCCGTGTACTGATCGCATGGACCTGCCCGGGGATCTGGTCGCGTAAATAGCTCTCATTGCCCGGCAGGCCCATCGGATACAGTGCGTTTCGGCTGGCTTCGTAGGCCGCGCTCCGGTCGGTACACAGGAGAACGCATATCCTGCGGCGCAACATCGGTCCGGTTTTGCAGATTATTGACGAGCCCTGCACGGGACGTCAGGCGGCCATCAAAGGCCTGTGTCAGATATTGCGCCGATCGCTCATTACGTTCCCGTTCTGTCGTCGCGCCCAAAATAACCACCATGACGTTTTCCATTGCGTGTGGCCAGCCCAACGATGTTTCGTCCAGAGGCGCATAGAAAACCGGTTTTCATGCCGATCGTGCCACTGAAGCGGGTCAGCAGCAGATTGTTGGACTTGATCTCCTTGCCGTCGATCGTGACGGCCGACGCCAGGAAGAAGCGGCGGTATTCGGGAAACAGGCGATCGACTTCCATCCCAAGGATCGCAAGGTCGCGCGGTCGTATAGTTTTCCCGGTTAAACAGGCCGTTTGGATTGGAAAAATGCGTGCCCGTCATCCCAAGACGGGTTGCCGCTTCATTCATTTTCCGCACGAAAGACGTTTCGTCGGGAGCCACCGCTTCCGCCAGAGCGACGGCGACATCATTTGCCGATGCGGCGATCATGGCAAAAAGCGTCTTCGAGCGTCATCGTCCGCCCGAAGGTAAGGCCGGATCTGAGAAAGGCCTGTTTCGTTGCGTTGCGGGTCATGGTGACTGGCGTCGTCAGGCTCACCTCGCCGGAGCGCAGGGCTTCAAACACGACGAACGCCGTCATCAGCTTGGTTGTCGAGGCCGGATACCAGGGCACTCCGGCATCCTCCTGATACAGTACCTGCTGACTGTCGGCATCAACGACCAGCACAGGCGTCGCATGTGCCGGTGCCCACAGGAAAAGGGACGCAACAAACGCCAATTTTTTCCATGGCCATCCAGCCAATATGTTCTCGGTCATGTGCCAGTCTCCGGAGAAAGGCGTCCTCATGACATGATGCGCCACGGGAGGACAAGCGTTTGCTGCGGTACGATACTGAAAGGCCGGCTAGGAAGAGCTGGTCGGTTGACCGCATTGGACCATTAGCAGCCCCATCTCACCACACAGAAAGAACCATCCGCCTTTCGGGCGGATGGCCGATCAGCAGGGTCCTTACAAATCCGACGCCGACGAATGCGCCCAATCCATGTAGAGGTCTTTCGCCTTGACGGCGATCGGGCCGGGCTGGAGGTCGCGGTCTTCGAGTTTGGTGACGGGGACGACCTTGGAATAGTTGCCGGAGGTGAAAATCTCGTCGGCGGTTTCGAAATCGGACAGCGTCAGCGTCGTCTCGACCACGTCGAAACCGGCGTCGCGCAACAGGCCGATGACGCGCAAGCGGGTGATGCCGGCAAGGAAGGTCTTGTTGGAGGCGGGCGTGAAGACGACCCCGTCCTTGACCATAAAGACGTTCGACGAGCCGGTTTCGGCGATATTGCCGAGCATGTCGCGCACCAGCGCATTGGAGAAGCCGCGCTTGCGGGCCTCGATCAGGATGCGGCCATTGTTGGGATAGAGGCAGCCGGCCTTGGCGTCGGTCGGCATGCATTCGATTGTCGGGCGGCGGAAGGGCGAGATGGTCAGCGACTGGCCGCCAGGGCCTTCGCCCATCGACGCTTCGAACAGGCAGAGCGCAAACCGGGTCAGATCGGGATCGACGGCAACGACGCTGCCGGGCATGCCATGTTCGCCCCAGTACATCGGCTTGATGTAGATGGCGGTCTGGCCGTCGAATTTCTTGACACCTTCCCAGGCCAGCGCCTCGATATCCTCTGCAGTCACCACCGGCTTCAGGCCGAGCGCCAAAGCCGAGCGGTTGACGCGCTGGCAATGCAGGTCGAGATCAGGCGCGATGCCGTCAAACCAGCGGGCGCCGTCAAACACGGTCGAACCGAGCCACATGGCATGCGAGGTCGGGCCGATCAGCGGCGGGTTACCGGAGACCCACTCGCCATTGACATAGGTCCAGGTGGTGCTGCGCGGGGATGTATCGACGGCCATGACGGTCTCCTGTTTGTCTGTGTTTGATCCGGCATAACCGGAAAATCGAGAAGTGGGGTAAATAGGTACATCAAAAAGTCATGCCGTCCAATCTGGATCGCGTGATGGCGCTCGCATAGTCTGCCGGCAGAAGCAAAAGGACCCGTTCGATGAAAGCCATGTATTACGACGCCTTCGGCAAGACGCCAGACATCCGCGTGCTGCCGGACCCGACACCGAGCGCGGACGGCGTCGTCATCAAGGTCGAGGCGACCGGGCTCTGCCGCAGTGACTGGCATGGCTGGATGGGTCACGATCCCGATATCAATCTGCCGCATGTGCCCGGCCACGAACTGGCGGGCACTGTCGCCGCCACCGGCAAGGGCGTGCTGCGCTACAAAGTCGGCGACCGGGTGACCGTGCCCTTCGTCTCCGGCTGCGGCCGTTGCGGCGAGTGCCATTCGGGTAATCAGCAGGTCTGCGCCAACCAGTTCCAGCCGGGCTTTACCCATTGGGGCTCGTTTGCCGAATATGTCGGCATCGATTTCGCCGACCAGAACCTCGTCCATCTGCCCGAAAATCTCGACTATGCCACGGCCGCCAGCCTCGGCTGCCGGTTTGCCACCTCGTTTCGGGCCATTGTCGACCAAGGCCGGGTGCGTGGCGGCGAATGGGTGGCGGTGCATGGCTGCGGCGGCGTCGGCATCTCGGCGATCATGATCGCCACGGCGCTCGGCGCCAATGTCATCGCCATCGACATCTCCGAGACAAAACTCTCCTTCGCCCGCGAGATCGGCGCCGTCGCTACCATCGATGGCAGCGTCACCGGCGATGTGGCGGAAGCCGTGCGTGACATCACCAAGGGCGGTGCGCATGTCTCGATCGACGCACTCGGCTCGCCCGTTACCTGCTTCAATTCGATCAAGAATCTCCGCCGCCGCGGCCGCCATGTTCAGATCGGGCTGATGCTCGGCGAACATGCCAGTCCGCGGATCCCGATGTCTCAGGTGATCGGCCACGAGCTGGAAATATACGGCAGCCACGGCATGCAGGCCTGGCGCTACGAAGCGATGATGGCGATGCTGGAGACCGGCAAGCTCAACCCGCAAAAGCTGATCGGTCGCCATATCAGCCTGGAGGAAGGGGTGCCGGCACTGATGACGATGGACACGGCGCAAGATCTGGGTATCAGCGTCATCACGCGGTTCTGAGAAAAGATCTGCCCTTTGTGTCTGCGGGGACGCGTTCCGCAGACACGGTATTTTGCCCCGCAACCAGAGAGCCGCCGCCAAGCTGCGGTATATCATCTGACGATTATATTATGCCGCCGGCAGCTTCCCTTAAGCCATGAGCGCCCTATTTCACGTCTTGCCGCGTCAAAGCGGCGTTCTTTCAGGAGTGAAATAAATGGCATCATCCATGCTGATCAGTATTCTGATCACGTTTCTCGTCATCGTACTTGTTCTGTATCTCGTTGTGCGCCTGCCGATCGATGGCCGTGCCAAGCAGATTGTCCGGATCATCGTGATCATCATCGGCATTATTTCGCTTCTGAAATATCTCGCTGTCTTCTAGCGCAACGGGAGAGTAATCTCCCGCCACCTGCCCTCGGGATAGCCCGTTCAGACTTGCAAAGTGAGTGCACCGATTGACCAGCAAAAATGACACCAAGACTGCCGCCAAGCCAACGCATGGCGAAGCCCGGACGAAACGTCCGCAGCGGCTTTGCACATCATTAACGCCGAACTGGTGGCGCGAAACAAGAAGACGGCAATGCTGAAAGCGCTGCGGCTTGCCCAGGAACCTGCCGAAGAAAAGCCGGTGAAGAAAGCCGCGGCCAAGAAGAAGAAATAAGGGGCGTCATTGCCAAATTGCCGGGAGGCGAACAGGGGCCTCACGACAACTCTCGGTGCAATCCAGATATCCCTCTGCAAAAACCTCTTCCCCAGACCCCGCTGTCGCTGATATTTTCCCGCCTCACGGCAACGGAATCACGAGGCGATCCATGGCACTGGCGGCGGAAAGGCAGGAGAAGCAGGCGGATGAGCTCTATGCGCCCTTGCTTGACACCAATGCGAGGCATCCGAATGGCTGGCCGATCCGGCTCATCGTCGCCTCGCAGACCGAAGCGCGGCACAACAAGCCGTCTGGGCGCCAAGCCATCTGATTTCGATCCGGGCGCCGGGGACAAAACTTCTGTCAATGATCGAGCTACCGGCGGATCGGCATCTGGAATTGCTGTTTGGCGATGTCACCGATCCGGACGAAGCGGATGCGGCGAAGCTCTCCCATATCGAGCAGGCTTTTGCTTTTGTCGACGGCCTGCCGCAGGACGCGCATGTGTTGATCCACTGCCTGCGCGGCATCGGCCGCTCGGACGGCGCTGACGCTCGGCGTCCTCGCCCGCTATATGGAACCTGAGGATGCCGCGGCGGCGCTGCATGGGCTCAGGCCGGAAGCCAAACCGAACCGGCATGTGACCGGGCTCTGCGACAGCGCACTCAGTCTCAAGGGGCGCCTGGCCAAGCAGGCGCTGCGTTTTCCCGCCAAGGTCTGGAAACCAGCGAAGAGTTGATGCGGATTGCGCCGAGAAACATTGTGCGGCGCACAAATCTTTGACATGATCCCGGTAGAGAACCGTATTCAAGCGGCAATCGCAGGATGCCCTCACCTCGGAACTGGCGAGCGGCGGAATAACGCGATCAATCAAGGCACTGCCACTTCTATCTGGTGTATTGAAGGAGAGCGGTGCCAAGGGAATGACGGGAGAGTTCGATGTCTCATGCGGCCTATGTGTTCGATGCCTATGGCACGCTGTTCGACGTGCACGCGGCCGTGCGCAGGCATGCGGGCGCGATGGGGCCTGACGGCCAGGCCTTTTCCGATCTCTGGCGGGCAAAGCAGCTCGAATATTCCTGGATCCGGACGCTGATGGGCGCCTATACCGATTTCTGGGCGCTGACCGAGCAATCGCTGGATTACGCCTTTGCGCGGTTTCCCTCCGCCGACAAAAGCTCAAGGCAGCCCTGCTGGACGCCTACTGGCATCTCGACTGCTATCCGGAAGTCCCCAGCGTGCTCAAGCACCTGAAGGATCGTGGCGCCCGCATCGCCATCCTGTCGAACGGCACGCCGCAGATGCTGCAATCAGCGGTGAAAAAGGCCGGGCTCGATCTGATCATCGACGATATCTTTTCGGTCGAGACGATCAAAGCCTTCAAGACCGCGCCTGCGGTCTACGATATGGTGACGACCACCTACCGGCTCTATCCCGACGCCGTCTCCTTCCAGTCGTCCAATCGGTGGGACATTGCCGGCGCCACCAAATTCGGCTTCCGCACCGTCTGGATCAACCGGGCCAACATGCCCGACGAATATGCTGATTTCGGTCCGTCGCTGATCCTGCCGTCGCTGGAAAGCCTCTAGGGTATTTTTGTTTTTACGCATTTCCGGACGCAAAACCGCTCCGCACTTTTGCTGGAACTGCTCCAACACCTGAAGGACATCCAATGTCTTGGTCTGCCGAACAATATATGAAATTCGAGGACGAGCGCACACGGCCGGCCTGCGACCTGCTCGACCAGATCCCCAATCTGCCGGATGGCGCGCTCTACGATCTCGGTTGTGGACCCGGCAATCTCGACGGAGCTGATCCACGACCGGTTCCCCGCCTATATGCTGACCGGCGTCGACAGCGACGAAAACATGCTCCTTGCGGCCCTGCAAGCGCATGACGCATACGCGGTTCGAAAAGGGCGACCTGACGCAATGGACGCCGCCGAAGCCGGCCGTGCTGTTTTTTGCCAATGCCGTGTTTCAATGGTTGCCGGATCACCTGGCCACGATCGAGCGACTGATGGGCGAGCTGATCCCCGGCGGTACGATTGCCGTGCAGATGCCGGACAATCTTGACGAGCCGTCGCATGCCTCGATGCGGGAACTGGCGGAAGACCCACGTTTCTCCCAATATTTTCCAAATGGCGGTCAGCGCCGCGCCGCCCTGCCCGCACCGTCCGTCTATCTCGACCGGCTGGAAGCGAAATGCATCAAGATCGATGTCTGGCACACGATCTACTATCACCGGCTGGCAAATGCCGAAGCCATCGTCGAATGGGTCAAGGGCACCGGCCTTCGTCCTTATCTCGATGCACTGCCGGCTGATGCGCGAGAGGCCTATCTGGCGGCTTACCTCCGGCGCATCCATGAGGCTTATCCGCCGCTTGCGGACAGGGCGCGTTATGCTGAAATTCCCGCGCCTGTTCGTGGTGGCGGTCAAGCGTTAGCTATCGACCGCCCACCGGTACCCTACGGCTTTTTCATCAGATGTTCGGCAACCGCCTCGAAGGCCGGCAGCGTCGTCGGGTCGTTGGCGGCATTGCCGGCTGTCGGGTGCGAGGAGAAGCGGGCTATGACCATGCGCGTTGTGCGGCACCCACCACATGCCGCGATAGCTCCAGCCCGGAAGATTGGCATAGCCCGCCTTCTCGAATACCGCCTTGTCGCCACCACCGCGAATGCTCTTGATCGCCGCTTCCGGCACCAGCCGTTCGCCGTTGATCACACCGTCGTCAAGCAGAAGCTGGCCGATCCGGGCCACGTCGCGCAAGCCCGCGTTCAATCCACCGCCGGCAAAGGGCGTGCCGATCGCGACGGTGTAATAGGCATCCTGCTCGGCGCCCATCCGGCTCCAGATGCGCTCCGACAGGAGATCGGCGACCGACTGCCGCTGACGCGCGCAATGATCCAGCCCAGCGCATCGGTGTTGATCGTCTTGTAGCCGAAGGCAACGCCGTGTTCGCCCTGTTTGGCAACGGTCTGCAGATACTCGAAATAGCTCTTCGGCCCTTTGTAGTCGGCCGGTTTCGGCAGGGGATTTCCGGCGGCAGAATAGGTCCGACATCGGCACCGGGATCGGCGTAATCCTCGCTGTAGCGCAGTCCGGTGGTCATATCGAGCACCTGGCGTACCGTTGCATCGCCAAACGCGCTGGCCGACAGTTCCGGCACGATCGTCGCGACCTTTGCCGTTTCATCGAGCTTGCCACGGCCACCAGCATTTCGCCCATCAGTCCGGTCAGCGATTTCGTCACCGACATCGCCCCATGCTGGTCGGCCTCATCAAGGCAGCCGGAATAGCGCTCGTAGACGACCTTGCCCTTGTGAAGAACGACGATGCCATCGGTGTAGTTCGCAGACAGTGACTGCGCCCATGTCATCGGCGCCGCTGCGCCCGTCGGCGTGAAGGTCAATCCGTCAATCGGCGGCGTCGATCTCGCGCGCCAAAGGCTTCGGCGCACCAAGGCCGCAGGCTGACGCCGACGGTCGGCATCAGCTGGCGAAAATGGCAGACGGTCCAGCGCATCTTGGGGAAGCTGAAATAGTCGGGATCGGAAAAACGGATGATCTTGTCGGCTGGTGGCGGCGCGCCGAGCATCCAGCCAAGTGACTTCGGATCGGACTGTTCTGCCGTCATCGCTGCTCCCTGTGCATAGCTAGAGACCGGCATCGACAGGGTGGCAAGCGCGATTGCGGTGCTGATCTTAAAAATTGACGACCACATTGATGAAGCCTCCCTTCCAGTTCGGTGCCTTTTTACCAACCATCGAATCCAGCCCCGCGCCCGGAAACGACACGCTGAACCAGGCGGTGAGGTAGGTATTGGCATTCACGACGCGATTGCATTCGAGGTAGACGTCGTCGGTGAGGTGTTTTTTGGTGACGCCGGCGACCGGATTGGGAACGCCATTGGCAAGCTCGATGCGGGTGCCCTGACCAAATCCGCATCGGGGGGCGAAGATATCGGCATAGTTCCAGAACAGGTTCTGCTCGGCCACGGCATTGATGCCGACCTGCAAATGCGCTCGCAGCAGGAAACCATCCTGATCGATCAACAGCATCGGGTCTTCGGCAAGGCCGATATTCGGAAGCAACAGCGCTGCCGCGGTGACGGCTATGCTGATACGTCCGGCATGGCGGCAATGTCGTCTCTGGCGCTTGCCCATCCGGGAATGCGTCATCCTATGCCGTCACTCCTACAGGATGGGGCCGGTCGCCTGTTGGTCAGGAACCGCACCGTCCACCTCATCGCGAGTTCGCGCCGCCATCGGTTTTCAACCCGTATCACACTCTGCCTACCCGATTCCCGATCGACTTGCGCGGCACGATGACGCGTTCGGCACAAATTGCAGTCCAACAAGAAAAACAGCCCTCTAGCGCACCGCGCCGGTTCAGGGCATCCTGTGACAACAGAGAATTGAGCTTATGGCAGTTGGAGGACCGCCCATGCGCTGCTTTACTGTACTTGGACCGTCGCAGACCGGAAAATCGACAATCGTGGAAAAGCTCGGCTCGCTGGAGGGGACACCGAGAAAATCCATTTCTCCCTACGGAGTGAACCTCACCGAATTCACTTTTGGCAACGAAGCCTGGTGCGCTGGATACGCCGGGGCTGAACGAGGCGCTTGCCCATGCGCAGCATGCGCTGCTGGCCAGCGATGCCTGCATTCTCTGTGTTTCGCCAGCGCCGGAAGAGGCCGTACTCGCCGCCCCCTATCTCAGGATGATCGAAGCATCGGGAACGCCCTGCATCCTCTTCGTCAACCGGATGGACGAGCCGAGGGGCAGGCTTAGAGACGTGATCGCAGCCCTTCAGGATTACGCCAGTCACACGCTGTTGCTGCGCCGGATCCCGATCCGCGAGGGCGACCGGATCGTCGGCAGCTGCGACCTGATTTCCGAACGGGCCTGGCGCTACCGCGAAGGCCAGACCTCGGCGCTGATCGCCATTCCCGAAAGGACCTCCGAGCGGGAGCACGAGGCCCGCACCGAACTTTTGGAACATCTGTCCGAATTCGACGACTGGCTGCTGGAAGAACTGATCGAAGACCGCGAACCGCCGAGCGACGCGCTCTATGCGATCTCGACACGGGTGCTTCGGGAAAACAGGATCATTCCGGTGCTGATCGGGTCGGCCAGCCATGGCAACGGCATGATGCGGCTGATGAAGGCGCTGCGTCATGAGGCGCCGCCCGTGGATGCGCTACGAGAACGTCTTGCAGAGGCTGGCAATGTCGACAAGGTAAAACTCAAGGCCGTCAGCTTTCACGCCTACCATCGGCAGAACATCGGCAAGACTGTGCTGGTCCGGGCGCTTGGTGATGGGCTGAAACAAGGAGCTGCGCTGGGCGGCTCCGGACTGGGCGCCGTGCAGGATCCGGCAAACGGCAAGGGCAATGCGGCGTTTATCCCGGTATCCGGCGATCTCTTCGCCACTGTCAAATCCGACCACCTGTCTGTGCCGGCGCTTCTGACGACCGACGCGGCGACCGCACCGCCGGAATGGACTGAAGCACCGACGCCGATGCTGGAAAGGATCCTGGTGCCGGGCAGCGAGCGCGACGAAAACAAGCTCTCCGAAACGCTGGCCAAGCTGTCCGAGACGGATCGCAGTCTCAAAATCCTGCAGGAGGAAGGAACCGGTGCCCAGATGGTCTGCGCCCAGGGGCCGGTGCATCTGCGCGATCTGTTGCGCACGCTTTCCGATGTCTTTCACGTGACGGCGACCGACCGCACGCCAACGCCCGTCTACCGCGAAACGATCTCAAAGCCGGCCGAGGTCCACTACCGGCACCGCAAGCAGACCGGCGGAGCCGGGCAGTTTGCGGATGTAAAACTGACCATCCATCCCAACGGCCGTGGCCAGGGTTTTTCCTTCGGTGAAACCGTCAAGGGCGGTGTCGTTCCCCGCAACTATATCCCAGCCGTGGAGGCCGGAGCACGCGAGGCGATGGAGAAAGGCCCGCTTGGCTTTGCCGTCATCGATGTGGCCGTGACGCTAACCGACGGCCAGCACCATGCCGTCGACAGTTCCGAACATGCGTTCCGCTCGGCCTCGAAAATGGGCGTGCGGCAGGCGCTGTCGGAGGGAGCGGCTGTCTTGATGCAGCCGGTTTTCCGCAGCGAGATCCACATTCCTTCGGTCTATTCCGGCAATCTGGTGCAGATCGTCTCGTCGCTGAAGGGCCAGGTGCTCGGCTTCGACTGGGATGAAACAGCCAAGGGCTGGGATATTTTTTCGCGCCCTTGTTCCGGGCGGGGCGCTTGACGATCTGGCCCGGGCGCTGCGCTCTGCCACCCAAGGCATCGGCTATTTCTCCAAGACCTTCGACCATTTCGAAGAACTCTACGGCAAGGAGGCGGATGCAATCGTGCGGGCACATGGGACGCAGCGCGCCGAACACTGAGACGGCCAAGCCTAGGGCTTGCCGCGGCGCGGATGTATGGTTTCGCCACGGGCAAGCATGGCGACCAGCCTCTCGATCATGCGTTCGCGTGTTTCCGGTTTCGTCGCGGTGTGGACGCGATAAAGAACGGCGTAGCGGTTGGCGCTGTCCAGTGTGTTGAACAGGAATTTTGCAGATTCGTTGCCGTCGAGAGCTTGCTGCAGGTCGGCCGGCACGGTGATGGTGCTTTGGGATTGATAAGCAACCTCCCACCGCCCATCCGCCTTGGCCCGTTCGATTTCCACAAGGCCGGCCGGACGCATGCGGCCCGCCACGATCAGCGCTTCCACCCGTTTGCAATTGACCGCCGACCACTTGCTTTTCGGCCGCCGTGGCGTGAACCGGATCAGCCAGTAATTCTCGTCGAAAGGTTTGAGTTGGCCGTCGATCCAGCCATGGCAAAGGGCTGCATCGATCGCATCCGGTTTGGAGACCGTCGGCACGCCTGATGCCTTCTTGGCAAATTTCACCCACAGCCCGTTTGCCGACAGAGGCTGGCTGGCGAGCCAGCTCTCCCATTCGGCGGCATCTGCGAAAGCCAGTGTCGGCAGCTCGGGTTGATCCTTGGCCATGACGGGTCTCTCCTCTCAGCGGGCCTGCGGCCCCAAAGTCTGGTGATGAATGGACCTGATTTCCTCGGCGACGAGGTGTTGCAGGCGCCAGAGATTGCGGTCGTGAATGCCGAAATCCTCCAGATGGGAGACCGTGTTGTAGAGATATTCGGCGCAGGAACCGAGGTGGCCGCAGGCCCGCGCCAGGGTGATTGCGACCTGATCCAGAGGCTGCCTGGACCGGATCCGTTCACCGGTCGCCCCTACCCAGAACCCCAGAGCCCGGCAAGGGCCGCTCTCGGACTTGACCGGCAGCCACCGGACGACATCGATATTTTCAGAAGGCACTGACTTCACGACGCAGCATACGTTCGATCTGCGCGGCACGATTGTCGTCCGGCAGCCGGTAGATGACGCCATCGCACCGGCCGCCGCGCTCGAGCGCCATCATCAATCCGGGCTGATCATGCGATCCGCGCCAGCGGTTGATATGCAGGCAGAAGGAGCGGTGCCAGCCGAATGCCGTCGCCCGCTGCCGGTCGATCGCCTCGAATTCCGGCTTCCAGATCAGCGAGCCATAGGCAAACACCCAAAGCGGCTCCCCGTGGCTCCCCGCTCAAGCGCTGCCGCAAGTTCCCTGTACTGTTCATCGCTGATTGCGGTCCATCGTCCGTCCGGGCCTTGGTCGGCCAAATCGCGATGGCAGAGCGCCACCAGATCAGGCGTCAGGGACATTGTTCTTGGCTTAGGCATCGGTATCTCGTCTCGGCAGGACAGGGTCAAAGGAAAGCATGTGGGGCCTGCTTGCCCAAACTGCCAGAGCGAACTCACCAGTCAAGCGGTTCGGCCGCCACCCGATACCTGCATTTTCCCTGTGGTTCCGTTTGGCTTTACAGCGTTTGGAGTTCGCACAAGCAATCCGGTTCGGCCACCTGCCGAACGCACACATTCTCGGACGTGATTACGCTGGCCGATAAATCTGCGCCACCGCGCCTCCCGGAAAGGCTGTTGCGCTGATCAGTTTGAGGCGCCTTGGCGGGGCGACGTCAGAGAAGATCGGCACGCCCTTTCCGAGGACGACCGGAGCACCAGCAGGGCGTATTGATCGACCAGCCCCTGGGCGATGAGACTGCGCGGGAATGCGCCGCCGCCGTGGGCGATAATCGGTTTGCCGTCGTGGGTCTTCAACCCGGCGATTTCGTCAGCCAGATCGCCGCTGGCCACATAGGCCTCACCCCAGCTTTCCGCGCCGGGCTGTAGCTGTCCGGATTGCGTGTTTCCAGCGCTGGCCTCCCCTTGGTCGTTCCAACCGTCTTCAGGACTGCTGGCCCTTGTTTTGAGAAGACGGCCTTGGGTATCCGATTCATCGGCGGCGCGAATACCCCGGTGGAGGTCGGCCAAAAGCCGGCCATGTCCCGAAAGGTGCGGCTGCCCATGATGTGCAGGCTGGCGTTCGACACGGTTTCCACAGACCAGGCAATAGCCTCCTGGTCGCCGCTGAACATCCATTCGACTTCGCCCGCAGGCCCGGCGACAAATCCGTCGAGCGACATGGACATCTTCAGGATCAACCCTCTCATCGTTTTCTCCTCGTGCTGGTTCCGCCCAAACGCAGGCTAGACCAATCGGCTGCAACTACACCCGCCTATTAATCCATCTTTGCGGCCAGGAAATCGATGAACGCCCGGATGCGGGCTGCGAGGTGTTCGTGGCCGGCAAAGACCGCGTGAACCTGCTCCGGTTCATGCGGATTGTAATCCTTGAGTACTTCGACCAGCCTGCCGCTGTCGATATCCGGATCGACATCGAATTTGCCGATGCGCGCAATGCCGAGCCCCGTCAGGCACAGGTTGCGGGCGATCGAGCCACTGGAGGCCTGCACATTGCCGGGTGCCGGGCGCGTATGGAGAGCGTTGGTCGCCGGATCGTGAAACATCCATTCGCCCGGGTTTCGGCCAAAGGTGAAGGTGATGCAGTTATGCACTGCAAGATCATCTGGCTGTTGCGGCATGCCACGCCGTGCCAGATAGTCCGGTGTCGCCACCGTGATGCGGTAACTATCGAGCAGCTTTCGCGCCTTCAGGCTTGAATCCCGCATCGGCCCGACGCGGATGGCGATATCGGTACGCTCCTCGATCAGGTCGATGACGCCGTCCGTCAGGGACAGTTCAAGCCGCACCTCCGGATACAGCGCCAGGAACTCGCCGGCGAGCGGTATGATGTAGCGCTCGCCGAAGCCGACGGTTGCATTCACCCGCAGAAGTCCGCGCGGCGTTGCCAGGCCGCCGCCGGCAACGATTTGCTCGGTTTCGGCAATTTCCGCCAGGATGCGCTGCGCCCGGGCGAGATGGGATCTCGCCCTCCGGCGTTAGCAGCAACGACCGGGTGGTGCGCACCAGAAGGCGGGTGCCCAGCCGGTCCTCGATACGAGTCACCAGTTTGCTGACCGCCGATGGCGACAGCTTCAGCCGCCGACCGGCCGCGGAAAAGCTCTTGGCCTCGGCCGCCGTGACGAACACCTCCATCTCGCCTGCGCGATTGTCCATGAGACCGCCTCCTGTGAATTCAATTCACAGGCATTTATCTATTCCTATGGATTATCGCGCAAGTGTCTTTGGCCCATATTCCGCTCAACGAAACCCATGACGGCCCGGATATCCTGCCTGCCGCCACCAACACGTCCGGCCTCCCACCGGCGATAAAGGTGCTCCCATGCCTCTTGCCCTCTTCGCACTGACGATCGCGGCCTATGCGATCGGAACCACGGAATTCGTCATCGTTGGCCTGTTGCCGACCGTTGCCACCGATCTCGGCATCACTTTGCCGCTGGCCGGCCTGATTGTCTCGATCTATGCGCTCGGCGTCACTTTTGGCGCGCCGATCCTCACCGCGCTCACCGGCCGTATCGAGCGCAAGCCGCTGCTTCTCGGCCTGATGGCGCTGTTCATCGCCGGTAATGCCATGGCGGCGCTCAGCCCATCCTACGAGACGCTGCTGGTCGCCCGCGTGCTTTCGGCCTTTGCGCATGGCGTGTTCTTCTCCGTCGGCGCCACCATTGCCGCCGATCTCGTGCCGGAAAACCGCCGTGCCTCAGCTATCGCGCTGATGTTCATGGGTCTGACCGTCGCCATCGTCACCGGCGTACCGCTCGGCACCTTCATCGGCCAGACTTTTGGCTGGCGCGCCACCTTCTGGGCTGTTGCAGGCCTTGGCGTCATTGCGCTTGCCGCAATCGCTTTTCTGTTGCCCTCCACACTCTCCAAGGCGGCACCGGCCAGCATTCTCGACCAGGTCCGCGTGCTCGGCTCGGGCCGCCTGCTTCTGGTCTTCGGCATGACAGCGCTCGGTTATGGCGGCACGTTCGTCACCTTCACCTTCCTTGCGCCGATGCTGCAGGAAGTCACCGGCTTTGCCGCCTCCTCCGTCAGCCTCGTTCTGGTGCTCTATGGCCTGGCGATCGCCGCCGGCAACATCATCGGCGGCCGTATCGCCGACCGCAATCCGGTCAAGGCGCTGGTCTGGCTGTTTGCCGCGCAGGCCGCTGTGCTGGTGATCTTCACCTTCACGTCGGTCTCGGCGGTGCCTGCCCTGATCACGCTTGCAGCGCTCGGCTTCCTGTCCTTTGCCAGCGTGCCCGGCCTGCAGCTCTATGTCGTGCAGCTGGCCAAGCAGCATCGTCCCGGCGCCGTCGATGTCGCCTCGGCACTCAACATCGCCGCCTTCAACCTCGGCATTGCTGCCGGTGCCTGGATCGGCGGTCTGGTGGTCGCCTCGCCGCTCGGACTGCAGGCAACGCCATGGGTCGGTGCGATCCTGGTCGCAGGCGCCCTGGTGCTCACCGTCATCAGCGGCATGCTCGACCGCAAGCCGGAGCCGATCGCCCAGGCCGCTTGACCCGGAACCCGGGCGCCACATCTATAGGACATCATTCCAGACCCGGCCCTTCGCCGGGTCTCCTCCCTGAAAGGACATTTCCATGCAGACAGTCAGCGCCAATGGCGCCAACATCCCCGTTCTCGGCTTCGGCACTTTTCGCATGCCCGGCTCGGACGTGCTGCGCATCGTGCCGCAGGCGATCAAGCTCGGTTTCCGTCATATCGATACGGCGCAAATCTATCGCAACGAGGCAGAGGTCGGCGAAGCCATCCAGGCATCCGGCGTTGCCCGCGGCGATATCTTCCTCACCACCAAGGTCTGGGTCGACCATTACAAGCACGCCGATTTCCTAGCCTCGGTCGATGAAAGCCTGAAGAAGCTGCGCACCGATTATGTCGATCTCTTGCTTCTGCACTGGCCGAGCAGCGGCGTGCCGCTGGCCGAGCAGATCGGTGCGCTCAACGAAGTGAAGAAGGCCGGCAAGGTGAAGAATATCGGCGTCAGCAACTTCAACACGGCGCTGATGGCGCAATCGGTGGAGCTCAGCGAAGCCCCGCTCGCCACAAACCAGATCGAATACCACCCCTATCTCGATCAAACAAAAGTTCTGGAGGCCGCCCGCGCCAAGAGCATGTCGATCACGGCCTATTATGCGATGGCCGATGGCAAGGTGCCGAATGAGCCGCTGCTGAAGGATATCGCTTCCAGACACGGCAAGACCGCCGCTCAGGTGGTGCTGCGCTGGTTGATCCAGCAGAAGGACGTGATCACCCTGTCGAAAACGGCAACGGAAAGCCGGCTGCCGGAGAATTTCGACATCTTCGATTTCGACCTCTCCAGTGACGAGATGGCCGCAATCCACAAGCTCGCCCGCCCGAACGGCCGCATCGTCAGCCCCGGCGGACTGGCGCCGGATTGGGACCGGGCGGACTGATCAAGTCGCTCCGAGATAGCAAAGCCGCCGGTGACACCGGCGGCTTCTGACATCCATGTATGTGTCTCAGACGATAAAGAAATCCGCCTGCGTCAGGGCGAGGTTCTTGGACAGAAGCGCAAACTGAATGCCCGCCGCCGATCCGTTGCCATCCGCGTCATAGAACAGCTTGCCGGTGTCCTTTTCATAAATGATCCGGTCTGTCGCGTCGCCTGCTAAGCCCGTCAGATTGCCGGCAAAGGCAGCGGCGGCGAGCGCGCCCGGCTTGGTCAGCGCTGTGAAGATCGCATTTTCCAGGCGGATCGTATCGTCAGCGACGTTGAAATCGCTGATCGTATCGACATTGGTGTTGCCAAGTTTGGTATCGAAAACAAAGCTGTCCTTGCCTAACCCGCCCACCAGCCTGTCGAGACCGAGGCCGCCATTCAGCGTGTCGTTTCCAGCCAAACCGGAAAGGACGTTCTTGCCGCTATTCCCGGTAATGCCGTTGTTGAAGATGTTACCCGTGCCGTTGATATCCGCCGCGCCCATCAGTGCCAGGTTTTCGACATTGGCGACCAGCGTGTAGCCCAATGTGGATTTCACCAGATCGGTACCCTCCCCGGCCACTTCGACGATCGTGTCGCCGCCATCGATCACATAGGTATCGTTGCCGATCTGCCCGGTCAGCGTATCCTTGCCACCGCCGCCATTCAGCACATCGTTGCCGGTACCGCCGATGATCGACTGTCCGAACGCGTTGCCGGTCAGCGTCACCGCCTTGACGGTGTTCGACAGATTGGCAAAGACCATCTCCTCGATTTCCTGGTTCGCCTCCAGCGCGAAGCTGACCAGCGTCAAAACCACGTCGCTGCCGCCGCCCTTGGATTCAATGACGCTGTCCCTGGCATTATCGACCAGATAAAGATCGCCGCCGGCACCACCGGAGAGAAAATCCGCCCCCGTGCCGCCATCGAGCGTGTCGGAATCCGCGCCGCCATAGATTTCATCGTCACCCGCGCCGCCCGTCAGCCGGTCCGTGCCGCCGTCGCCAGTGAGGATGTCATTGCCGGCCCCTCCGTCCAGGTCGTCGGCATCGGCGCCACCGATGAAGTTCTCGGCGCCCTTGCCGCCGATCATGTAGTCCTGCCCGTCGCCGCCGGACACCGAGCCATCAATGGTGCCATAAGCGCCGTCATAGTGGTCGCTGTCTTTGCCGAGGGCGATATCGCCCAACACCACTCCATCGTTGATGATGGTGTCGGCAGCCGTGCTTTGTGACGAGAAAGCGTGATCGCGCCCCTCGATCGTGCCGCTGTTGACGAGATAGAGAGCGTCCGTGCCCTTGTTGACGATGGCTGTATTCCCTCGATCGTGCCGCTATTGCTGATCTCGCTCGTGCCGAAGATGCCCGCCGGCGCCTTGGCGGCGATCTCGATGCCGTTGCCGGCACTCCAGATCGAACCGCGATTGTCGATACTTCCACTGTAGCTTGCCATGGAAATCCCGGTCGCAAAGCCGCTGACGTCACCGTCCTTGCCGACAAGGATAGTGTTGGCGTGGTTTGCAGCTGCACTGAAGGAAATTCCGATGGTCCGGCCGACGAGCGTGCCCTGAACATTCACATTGATACCGCTACCGATACCGTTGATCGCCGCGCTGTCGGTCGATCCGACCAGGACGCCAGCACGGACATAGGCGATTTCGCTCGTGACGAGCGAAGCCCGAAATCCCGTACCGACTGAATCCACATTGAAAATACTAGACGTCATCGTGCAATTCCCGATCGCTGGAATGAAAAGAATGAAAAAATGGAGATATCTGCGTGTCGCGCCGCAGCTTAACCACCGCAATTAGAATGTCTTGGCGATTCACTTGTCCGGGGAAACTATTTTTGGGTGAGTTCAGACGCGCAGAAGTATAAATAAGCGATTTCTAAGATTCCCTACAATAAGACTGCCTTGGCATTTCGCCGCGACACATGTTCGGATAAGAGAGGGCTGGCCGCAAGTTCAGAACGGTCGCGAGGTTTTCCATGCAGTCACCACACTTAACCGCCGACTTCATGCCCGATTGGGCCGCGATCGTTGCCGTCATTCTCGGCGCATCTGCCTTTTCGGTGGCGCAGGGGATCACCTATCCGCTGATCTCGCTGACGCTGGAGAGCCGCGGCGTGACGCCGGCGATCATCGGCTTCAATGCGGTCGGTTTCGCGCTCGGCCTGGCCGCTTCGACGTTGATGATCGGCCAGTTGACTGCACGGCTGCGCACCGACAAGCTGATCATCATCAGCCTTGCCGGCTGCTCGCTCTGCCTTGCGACTTTTGCGGCGACGGCTTCCTTGCCGGTGTGGTTTCTCGCCCGGTTTCTTCTGGGGTTCTTCGCCAGCCTGATTTTCATGCTGAGCGAGGCCTGGATGAATTCCGCCTGCCCCGACCGGCTCCGCGGCCGCGTTTCAGGCCTTTATGGCGCCGGCATTTGCGGCGGCTTTGCCTGCCGGTCCTCTGGTCATTCCGCTGATGGGCACCGAAAGCGGCTTCGGCTTTGCGCTGACCGCCGTCTATGTGGCGCTCGTCGCCTTTGCTACCGCTTTGTTGACACTCTCGACCCGCACGACGCCGGAAGCGTCCTCCACGCGGGATGTCTTCGTTTTCTTCCGCAAGGCGCCACTGCTGATCGCCATGGTGCTGGCGTTCGGCTTTGCGGATATCGTGGCGATTTCGGTCATGCCGGTCTATTTCGTCAAGACCGGTCATTCGCAGGCTTTCGCGGCGCTGAGCGTCACGGTTCTGGCTTTGCCGACCGCATTGGCGCAACCGTTCATCGGCGTGCTGCTCGACCGGCTGCCGCGCCGGCGCGTGGCGATCGCCATGGGCGGGATCGGGGCCATAGCCTTCCTGATCATTCCATTTCTGACGTCGCCGATTGCCATTCTTGTCGATTTTGCGCTGATCGGTGCGGCGAGCTTTTCGCTCTATACCTGCGCGCTGACCATGCTGGGGGAACAATATCGCGGTGGAATGCTGGTCGCAGGCAGCGCTGCCTTCGCCCTTGCCTACGCCGTCGGCAGCGGCATGGGTTCAGGCGCGACGGGATCGATCATGGACCTGTTCGGCGCAGCGGCAGCGCCGATCAGCGTCGGCCTGATCCTGGTGGTTTTTACGCTGTTCATGTCGTTCACCAAGGGGCCGAAAGCGGCCTGAACCTCGCCGGCTCACCCTTTCATCGGTGTTCCCTGGTGAAAGACCATGCGCCAATGGCCGTTCGTACGACGCCAGATCGATGATCGCAGAATGTGCCGGTGTTCACCGGCCGTTTCATAGGTGAGCAGCGCGACGGTCTCCGACAACCGTTTCAACCGATAATTTTCCGGGCGCACCGGCGGTCTGGCCTGCCCCGCCTCAGCCACCAGCGCGGCGATGGTCTCGGCGCGGCCATAGGTCTGTCCGGAACTGCCGAATTCGATGAAATCCTCATCCAGCAATTCGCTGGTCAAAAATGCAGAACCGCGCACCTTCGGATCGTGGAGACGTTCCTCCAGTTTCCTCAGATGCGCGGCCAGATCGTTTTCGGACAGATCGTCCATTACGGCTTCAGGATATCAGACGAACTGGCTGAGGCCCGGAACCGAGGCGACGACTTCGTCGACGACTTCCGCGCCGGCCTTTTCTTTGGCGTAGCCGATGGTTTCCTTGGCGAGCGCGGTGATTTTCGCCCATGCCGAGACCTTCCGACATCAGTTGCTGGCCGAGCGCCATGACACCGCCGCCGGCTCCAACAGCCTTGAGCAAGCCACCCAGCAGGCCACCGCCGCCCGTGCCTTCGCCGTTGAACTTGGCGACCATTTCGTCAGCGCCGGGAATGGCTTCGATCATCTTGGCAACCGGACCGTCAGCGGCTTCGCGCTGCAGGAAGCCGAGCATCATGCCGATGGCCTTTTCCGCCATTGCCGGGTCGATGCCAACATTTTCCTGCAACGCGGTTGACCAGTTCGTTCATGGGTGATTCTCCTCGTTTAATTGACGTTGACGTCAAGGTAAATTATCTCGGATTGAAACTCAAGCACCGTTCGGATCGGGTATCCACAGCGCGAGCACGGCAACATCGTTTCATGCCTTGATGGCAATTACAATGCGGCCATCCGGCACGTGGAAGCCGCTTTGCATGCCAATCCTTCTGTTGCCGGTGGCCAGCAGTCCTCCTATAACAGTGTTGAGAAAACAATGTGATGAAGGCTGGCGAACCGCTGACTTTCATTGGCGAAACGGAGACAAGGCCCACATGCTTGAGGACGGGAAGCTCTATATCGGCACCAGCCGGAAACCGGACGACACGATCAACAAGGGCGAATATCTGGATTTCAAATTCGGCAACCGCCACGGTCTTGTCACCGGCGCAACCGGCACCGGTAAGACGATCACCCTGCAGATCATGGCGGAAAGCTTCTCCAATGCCGGCGTGCCCGTCTTCTGTGCCGACGTGAAGGGCGATCTGTCCGGTATCGGCGCCATTGGCGAGCCGAAGGACTGGGTGACGAAACGGGCCGAGCAGATCGGTTTCACCGATTTCGCCTTTCAGGAGTTCCCGGTGATCTTCTGGGATCTCTACGGAGAAAAGGGCCACCGCGTGCGCACCACCATGTCGGAAATGGGGCCGCTGTTGCTCTCCCGGCTGATGAGCGCCACCGATGCCCAGGAAGGCGTCATCAACATCGCCTTCAAGATCGCCGACGAGGGCGGGCTGCCACTCCTGGATCTCAAGGATTTCCAGGCGATGCTCAACTACATGGCCGAAAATGCTTCGGCCCTTTCGGGCAAATACGGGCTGATCTCCAAGGCTTCGGTCGGCTCCATCCAGCGCGAACTGCTAATCCTCGAGCAGCAGGGTGCCAAGAACTTCTTCGGCGAACCGGCGCTCAAGGTGTCCGACATCATGCGCACCACCCCGCGATGGCCGCGGCGCCATCTCGGTGCTCGCCGCCGACAAGCTGATGATGAACCCGCGCCTCTACGGCACCTTCCTGCTCTGGCTGATGTCGGAGCTGTTCGAGGAGCTGCCCGAGATCGGCGACCCCCGACAAGCCGAAGCTGGTGTTCTTCTTCGACGAGGCGCACCTGCTGTTCAACGATGCACCGAAGGTTCTGCTCGAACGTATCGAGCAGGTCGTCCGCCTGATCCGTTCCAAGGGCGTCGGCATCTATTTCGTCACGCAGAACCCGCTCGACGTGCCGGAAACGGTGCTCGCACAGCTCGGCAACCGTGTCCAGCATGCGCTACGCGCCTATACGCCGCGCGAGCAGAAGGCGGTGAAGACCGCCGCCGACACCTTCCGCCCGAACCCGGATTTCGACTGCGCCACAGTGATCACCAATCTGGGCACCGGCGAGGCGTTGGTCTCGACGCTCGAAGGCAAGGGTTCGCCCTCGATGGTCGAGCGCACGCTGATCCGCCCGCCGGCGAGCCGCCCCGGTCCGCTGACCGAGACTGAGCGCGCCAACGTCATGGGTATCAGCCCGGTGGCTGGCCAGTATGACAAGGATGTCGACCGGGAATCCGCCTATGAGCTCTTAGCCCAGCGCGCCGCCAAGGCGACGCAGCAGGCGGAGGAAAGCCGCGAGACCTCGGAGGCCCCGCCGCCGGCAGCTCCCGGCGGCAGCCGCTGGACCCTGCCCGGCTTCGGCGACGACGATGCCACGGCACCGGCGCAGCCCAAGCCAAAACCCCGCTCCGGCTATCAGCGCGAAAGCGTGGCCGAAGCCGCGATGAAATCCGTCGCCCGCACGGTCGCCTCCTCGCTTGGCCGGGCTTTGGTGCGGGATTCTCGGAAGCCTGAAGCGGTAACAGCAACACACACCTGAAACAAAAAACGGCGGCCCAAGATGTGGCCGCCGTTTTTGTTTGTTGCGCCGGCCCCAGATGAAACTCAAGGAAACGGCCACGATGGTGCGTTCGGCAAGCGTATCGCAGTTCCCTAGGTGTTTAGTCCCGGCATTTGATGGTGCGGATCAAGTGTAAACATTTCTGGCTCGCTTGCCCAGATTTTGCAGATGTATTCGTACGGAGTGAGCCCTCGCAGTGTCTTCAGTCGGCGGCCGTAATTGTAGGCGTCGATAAAGTCGTGGAGGTGCGCGGTTAGCTGGGCATGGCTGTCGTAATGGTAACGTTTGACAGTCGCTTCCTTGATCGTTCGGTTCATCCGCCTGACCTGGCCGTTGGTCCAGGGATGTTTGATTTTGGTGAGCCTGTGCTCGATTCCGTTCTCACGACAACGCATATCGAACATGTGCGTCATGTAGGTGGCCGTGGGGCCATCGGCATAACGCGGTGGGAAGGTGAACTGGATGCCATTATCCGTCAGGACGGTATGGATTTTGTAGGGCACGGCCGCGATCAGCGCGACCAGAAAGGCGGACGCTGATGTCCTGCCTGTTTTGGTGACCAATTGGACGAAGGCGAACTTGCTGGTCCGGTCGATTGCCACATAAAGATAGAGTTTGCCTTCCGCTGTACGCACTTCAGCAATATCGATGTGGAAGTAACCGATCGGGTAGGTCTTGAACTTCCTTTTGGGTTCCTTGTCGCCCGTCACTTCTGGCAATCGGCTGATCTCATGCCGTTGTAGGCAGCGATGCAGGGACGAGCGCGTCAGATGCGGGATCGTCGCCTGCAGAGCATAGAGGCAGTCATCGAGCGGCAATAGGGTGTGTCTGCGGAAGGCAATGATAATCGCCTCTTCTTCGATTGAAAGCGTCGTCGAGCGCACGTCTTTCGGACCGGTTGGTAGGTCCCTCACCGCTGTGCGTCGCTTCCACTTCGCTACAGTCTTCTGGTTGATCCCATAGCGCTTCGCCAGAACCCTCAAGCTCTCTTGACTATGTTGTATCGCTCGACGGACTGCCTCTGTCGTGCGGGCGCTCCCGTGTAAAATCTGACCCATAGCGCATCCCTCCATTTCTGGTCGAATAATGCACCATCAAATGCCGGGACTAAACACCTAGATGATGAAGAAGTCTGCGTTGGTCAGCGCCAGGTTGGTCGAGAGCGTGGCAAAATGCACCGCGCCTCCGGCCGCATTGCCGTTGGAGTCGTAAAACAACTTGCCCGTATCCGTCTCATAGATCACACGGTCGTCGGCATCGTGGGCGAGACCGCTGGCGCTCTTGTAAAAGGCGCCCGATGCCAGCACGCCAATCTTCTTCAATGCCGTGAAAACGCTGTTCTCCAGCCAGATGGTATCCGCATCAAACTCGTCCATCCCGTGAGTTCTGAAATCGGTGATCTTATCGACATTTGTCGTGGCGCTGAGCGCAGTATTGAACTTGAAGATGTCCCCGCCGGCACCGCCCTTCAGAGTGTCATTGCCCGCCCCGCCGTTCAGCACGTTTTGGTTGTCGTTACCAATCAGCACGTTGTTGCCTTTGTTGCCGGTGGCGAAATACGCGTACCAACCGGTCAACACTAGGTTTTCGATGCTACCGGCCGCCTGCGCTGTGTTGGAAAGATCGAAGTTGACGGAGGACCTGACCACATCCGTGCCGGCCGACCCGGAAACCGATTCATCGACGAAGTCCCCGTCTCCGACGACATAGGTATCGTTGCCCGCGAGGCCGCAGAGCGTGTTGGCGCCTTCGTTACCAGTCAGCACGTTGTTCAGAGCGTTGCCGGTTGCGCTGATGGCAGCGGAACCCGTCAGCATCAGGTTTTCGACGTCGCCGAGCGACTGCACCTTGTTGCTGAGGCTGAAGTTGACCGAGGATTTCACCAAGTCCGTCCCGGAAGCGCCGGTCTCGTCAACCTTGTCTTTGGCTCCGACGATATAGGTGTCGTTGCCCGCGCCACCGCTCAGCACGTTGGCGGCGCTGTTTCCTGTCAATACATTATTGCCCGCATTGCCCGTGGCATTGATGGCAGCGGTGCCTGACAACGTCAGGTTCTCGACACCGCCGACCGCCTGCGCCGTATTGGCGAGGCTGAAGCTGACAGAGGATATAACCAGATCCGTCCCGGACGAGCCGGCTTCATTGACCTTGTCTCCGGCGCCGACGACGTAGATGTCATTGCCCGCCCCGCCACTCAACACGTTGGCGCCGTTGTTTCCCCTCAACACGTTGTTGCCCGCATTGCCCGTGCCATTGATGGCAGCATTGCCGGTGAGCGTAAGGTTCTCGATAACACCGAACACCTGGGCCTTATTGGCGAGACTGAAGCTCACCGAGGACTTGACCACATCGATGTCCCACTCGTCGCCCTTCTCCTGCAGGATGTCGCCTGCGTTATCGACCACATAGGTGTCGTTGCCTGTGCCGCCCGACAGGAGGTCGGCTCCGGCGCCACCATCGATAACGTCATCGCCGCTCTGTCCAATAAGCGTGTTGGCGTCACTATTGCCGATCAATGTATCGCTGGAATCGGTACCGTGCACACCTTCGATACCCTTTAGCGTGTCACTATGCCCGAAACCGTCTATGGCATAGCCTGTCGTGAGATTGACGGTGACACCACGCCCGCCGTTTAGGGAGGCGTCGCTCTGGTATTCGATCCAGTCGAAGCCGGCGCGACCATCGATTACATCGTGGCCACCAAGGCCTCTGAATGTCTCATCGGTGTCCGATCCAAACAGGGTGTCGCCAAATTGACTGCCGTGGAAAGTCGTCATTCCGACGAAGGTTTCCGCATTGGCCCATGGGTCGGTGGCCGTGCCGAGATTGGCATCGATCGTTGCCCCACGACGAGCGGATCGATCGCCGTATGCATCGCTAAAGCTTAGCGTGTTCGTTTCGCCAGAACTGGTGACATAAGTGTCGATGCCGGCTCCACCCTGGAAGAAATCACCACGTTGTGAGCCGCCGCCAATCAGCGTATCGTTGCCGCCCTCACCTAGAAAAACATCGTCAACGATGGTTCCCGTAATGGTGTCGTTGCCCGAAAAAGCCACTGATAGATGTCGGACCAGCTATTGCTCGCCTCCATAACGACGGTGAAGTCCGCTAAAGTGACGTTGTCGGCGGTCGGATCGATCTTTTGATAAAGGGTACCGTTCTCATCGTGCAACTCGACGCCGGTCAGCATACCGCCGCTGCCAATCAGCGCATTTCCCTCATACTCAAGATTCTCGCCTAGAAATTTCAGGACCATGCCGTCCCAATGCGCGAACGTGACATCGCTCGGGCTCATGGAAAGTTCGGAATTCCCCCATTGTGAGTCGAGATACTCTGCGAAATTTGGATTTTTCCCTTCATTCGGAAGGTATTTTTTGCCCGGCCAATAGTGGGTATAGGTCGCCATTCTCTCGCCTCGTTCACGCTCACATGCACACTCCGATTCAATTCCGGCGCTGCTTCTGGTTGCAAGGCTTATCAAGCGGAATGATTGAAACCAACCCCCGACGGGAACAAGTATTGATATTTGGTTAAGAAGGGTGTGGCGGCCCTTCAGAAAGGGCCACCATCCTATAACGATACAGCGTCATGCGCTCTTTCGTGACGCGCCATGAACGTATATCCCATTGTATCTTTATTATAATTTATGCCTTTCGCTGGCGACCGGCGGGTCGCACATCGCACGGCTTATGTTTGTTCCAAGGGAACAAGAGAACGCACCTGGGGAATCCTGCCCCCATCTGCGACCTTTCCCACCAAAAAGAAACCCCGGCAAATCGCTCCGCCGGGGTCCCTTCCAAAATATAGTTTTTTCCTCAGGCGAGCGTTGCCGAGATTTCCGTAGAGGTGCGCAGCGCGTGGCTGTAGGGGCAGACAATATGGGCGGCGGCGACGAGCTTTTCGCCGACTTCGCGATCAACGCCCGGCAGGTTCACCGAGATCGACGGGTTGATGTAGAAACCGGTGCCATCTTCACGCGGACCGATACCGACTGTTGCGGTGACAGTCGCGTCATCCGGAATCTTCACCTTTTCCTTGCCGGCGACGAACTTCAGCGCACCGAGGAAGCAAGCGGAATAGCCGGCTGCAAACAGCTGTTCGGGATTGGTGCCGGTCGCACCATCGCCACCGAGTTCCTTCGGAACCGTCAGCGTCACATCGAGAACGCCGTTTTCACTGACGGCGGCTGGCGCGGCCACCGGTTGCGGATGCCTTGGTTGTGTAAAGAATGGGCATTGTCTGTCTCCTTGGTTTCTGGCGATTGATTGCGGGGGGCAATGTGCTTGTCCGGAATTTCTAATAGCGCAAAACTTAATTGGACACAATATAATTTTGCAAATTGCAAAATGCCCCTGAAACTGCAAGAATAGCAAGTATGAGCAAGGATAATGACGCGTAAGGACGACAGCAAAGATGGCGACGCCCTGGCGCTCGGCCAGCAGCTTTGCTTTGCCGTCTACTCGGTGGCACATGCCTTCAACCGCACTTACAAGCCGCTGCTCGATAAATTCGGCCTCACCTATCCGCAATATCTGGTGCTTCTGGCGCTCTGGCAGAAGGACAGGATGACGGTGAAGGGAATAGGCGAGGAGCTTGGGCTGGATTCCGGTACGCTTTCGCCTTTGCTCAAGCGGCTGGAAGCCGCCGGCTTCGTCAGCCGCATCCACGATAAAAGCGATGAACGCCAGGTGATCGTCACGCTGACGCCGAAAGGCGTGGAGCTGAAAACAGACGCATTCGGCATCCTGATGGAGATCGGCAAGGCGACGGGATGCAGCATGGCGGAAGCCGCGGCCCTGCGCTCGGCGCTTCATGAGCTCAACAGCCACCTCGACGACAATCAGCAGGCCTGATCGGATCGCCTAAAACGAGGCGCGCCCCTCCAACATGCAATCGATGCGCTGAGCCGGGAGGCGATATCGTTGTGCCAGGAGTATGCTCGCAGGACGATCGGGCACTCACCGGATGGTCAGCATCCTCGTCGGTGATGACGAGAACGACAAATGACCAGGCGACCGATCAGCGCAGTCAATAGCGAGCTTGTGCACCGCGATTGATGCGCCAGCCTTTTTCAGATTACCAGAACCTGCGGCGCCGTTGCTGACGCGACCGTAGAGATCGATGACATCCTGGTTGATCAGTCGCACACAGCCCGACGACACGGCCTTGCCGATCGATTGCCATTCCGGCGAACCGTGCAGGCGGTAAAGTGTGTCCTCGCCATTCTGGAAGATGTACATCGCGCGCCGAGCGGATTGTCGAGACCCGGCGGCATGCCACCGTTGGCGATCGAGTATTTTTCCAGATGCGGCTGGCGCGCGACCATCTCGTTCGGCGGCTTCCAGCGCGGCCATTTCTGCTTCCACTGGATGACGCCCCTGCCCGACCACGCAAACCCTTCGCGGCCGATGCCGACGCCATAGCGCATTGCCGAACCGTTGGAGAGGATAAGATAGAGGAACCGCTCGCCGGTATCGACGATGATAGTGCCCGGCTTCTCACCGAACGTGTTGTCGACCTGCTGGCGATAGAACCGCGCATCGATCTGCTCGTAGGGCACCGCCGGTATATTGAAACCCTCGTCGAACTTGGAGCCGTACATCTCGGCATAATAGGCCGATTGAGGTGGCAGGCCACTCGGCTCCATGCCGTTTCCGACCGGGCCTTCGAGCTCGGCGCCGTAACGGGGATCGGCAAAGCGGCCTTCAAGCGCGGGGTTACGAAAATAAGGCGCAGTCTCTGCGCGGAAACGATCCGTGTTCATCGAGGACGCGCATCCTGCAAGGCCGGCTGACGCGACTGCGAGCCCCGACATATTGAGGAACTGCCGGCGGGAAAGAGGTTTTGAGAGGGTCATTGAACTCTATATATTCCGTTGACGCGGATTGGCGAGCACGCAGCCCAAAAAAAGCCACGCAGAATTATACCCGGCAACGAGGACCGGTCCCAGTCACAAGTATGGCAATTGCGGCTGGAACGGGGCTTGCGCCTATCAAGCGCCTTCGCGGCTGCAAGGAGACAGTCCTGGCGATGCAAAAACAGCACAGGAACCGGCCACACTTTACTGCAACAGCAAGGAAACGAAGGCCGCCGGACCGACTGGCCGGCTGAAGAAATAGCCCTGGATATCGTCGCAGCCGCTGGCCCGCAGAAAATCCACCTGCTCCTGCGTTTCCACTCCTTCGGCAATGACATGCATCTGCAGCTTCTGCGCCAGCGAGATGATTGCGCCGGTGATCGCCTGGTCATCGGCATCGCCTGGAATATCCTGGACAAGGAAGGAACGATCGATCTTCAGGCGGCGCACCGGAAAGCTCTTCAGCGCGCTGAGGCTGGAATAGCCGGTGCCAAAATCATCGATGGCAAGATGGACGCCGAGCGCCTCCAGCTCGTGCATGGTCGCGACAGCTGAGGTGACATCCTGCATGATCAGGCTTTCGGTCAGCTCCAGCTCGAGATAACAGGCTTCCAGCCCGCTTTCCTCCAGTGCCGCCGCGACCCGTGACACCCAGTTGCGTTCCTTGAACTGACGGGCGGAGACATTGACGCTGACGACGATCGGCGGCAGGCCGGCATCCTGCCAGGCCTTGTTCTGGCGGCAGGCCTCGTTCAGCACCCAATCGCCGATCGGCACGATCAGGCCGGTTTCCTCCGCCAGCGGAATGAACTCGCCCGGCGAAATCAAGCCGCGCTCCCGATGCTGCCAGCGCAGCAGTGATTCCGCGGCAAAAATCCTGCCCGTCTTCAGGTTCATCTGCGGCTGATAGTGCAGCACGAATTCGCCGCTGGCGACTGCATCGCGCAGTTCCTCGTGACGCCGCAATTTCTCATGCGCCTTGGCCGCCATCTGGGCATCGAACACCTGCAGATTGTTGCGGCCGACCTCTTTGGCCCGGTACATGGCCGAATCGGCATTGGCCAACAGCTCGGTCGTGGTCTCGCCGTGATCAGGATAACAGACCACGCCCATCGAACAACTGACCTGAATGCTGCGCCCGGCCAGCACCACCGGCGCACCGATCGCCGCGCGGATCGCCTCCAACCGGGCCAGCATGACGCTGCTTTCGGGCGGCAGGCTGTTGAGAAGAATGATGAATTCATCACCCCCGACCCTGACGATCATGTCCGACTTACGCACGCAAGCCAGCATCCGGCCGGCAACAACACGCAGAAGTTCATCGCCGGCATGATGGCCGAGTGTGTCATTGATCAGCTTGAAATTGTCGAGATCCAGAAAGGCCAGCGCCACCCAATGGCCGGTCATGCGGGCCTGCTGCAGGGCTGAGGCGACGCGCTCGTCGAACAGGACACGGTTCGGCAGACCTGTCAGGGCGTCGTGATGCGCCATGAACTGGATGCGCTCTTCCGATTGACGCCGCTCGATAGCAATGCCTGCGAGGTGTGCCGCCATCGAAATGAGGTCGATCTGCTCGGCAGAGGGAGTGCCGGGCTCGCGCGAATAAAGGGCGAACGTGCCGAGCACCTGCCCCTGATAGGAGAGGATCGGCATCGACCAGCAAGACCGGTATCCGAGTGGTCTGACCATGTCGGCATAGTCCTCCCAGAGCGGATCGGACTGGATGTCGGAGACGAAGACCGGCTCGCCACGAAAGGCTGCCGTGCCGCAGGACCCTGACCTTCGGTCCGATGGCGATGCCGTGGATCGCCGCGCAATAGGCGTCGTCGAGCCCTGGTGCGGCCCCCGTCCAAAGATGCCTCTGGTCGGGTGACAGGAGCAGGATCGAGCCGATGATTCCAGGCATGTGCGCCTCGATCATCAGGATCAGTTCGTTGAAGAAGTCGGAGAGCGGCGTGCTCGTGGCAATCAGTTCCAGCAGGCGGGCCTGTCCGACGAGAAGGCGCTCCGCCCGCTTGCGATCGGTGATATCGCGTGAGATGCCGACAATGCCGATGGTTTTCCCCTGCTTGTCGCGCAGAGGCACCTTCGACGTCATCAGCCAGCGTTCATCCTTGGTGACCGCATTCAACTCCTCGATACCGAACATCGGCTCGCCGGTTTCGATAACCCGGCGCTCCGCCTGCGCGAAATGACGGGCATTATCAGGCGTATGGATATCGTAGTCGGTCTTGCCGACGATCTCATGAGCTTCATGAAAACCGTTCTCGGTAACCGTCGCATGATTGGCGATGAGAAAGCGGCCTTCGAGATCCTTGGCATAGATGTAGTCGGGGATGTGGTTTACCATCGTCTCGAGCCAGTAGTGGCGATCGGCGATGTCGGGTTCAGGCGCGAACATGCAAGCGAGACCTCCGCCGCAAGCCTCTGGCTTGCCGCGATCAATCGCTGCGTGTCATCGTTGCTGGCAATTCTCGCTCCGCTATCCCGTCGATAACGGTTGAAATTCTTCGTCAAGCAAGCCTCCAAGGACGGATGCACCGTTCGAGCCGTCTCTTCCTTGTTCCCCAAGCCGATTTCTATCAGCGATAAGTTATTCTTCCCTAAAGGCAGCACGGCAAGATAAACACATGCCGTACAGAATTGGCACACCAATCAACCCAGGATCGCGTCAAGCCGCCGTCTTTTCGTGTCGCTTTGGTACATCGTGCACTGGCATGGTCTATGCTTGTCCTATCGAAAGGATATGCCATGCTGAACCGCCGCCTGCTTCTGTCTCACATCGCCGCCATGGGCCTCTGCACGGTAACTACCCGCGTATCAGCGGCGGCAAAAACGGCGCCCGGACAGGACGGATTGCGCGGCACGATCGATATCGTGGGCTATGATGTTGGCCCAGATAGAGGCGACGATCAGAGCAAGGCCATCAACCGGCTTTTCAAGGCGGCAGCGGAAAAGGGCATGCCGGTCTTCCTGCCGGCCGGCGACTACCACCTCTCCAGCATTACCCTGCCCGACACGCTCTGGGTCAGCGGCGTTCCCGGCCGCACGCGGCTGATCCATACAGGCGGCGGCCACTTTCTCACCGGCGAAGGGCTCGGCAAGCTGACCTTGTCAGACCTCGTTTTGGATGGCGGCGGCAGATCGCTCGGCGCGGATGCCGGCGGGCTTCTCCATCTGCGCGGTGTCGCCGATCTCACCATCGAAAACTGCACGATCGCCGGTGCATCGAAACACGGCATCCATGCCGAGCGTTGTGGCGGCCGGATCATCGACAACAGCATTTCGCAGGCCGCTTTTTCCGGCATTTACGCGGTGGAGAGCAACAGGCTGACCATTACCGCCAACACCGTGTTCGACTGCGGCAATGGCGGCATTCTCGTGCATCGCTGGGAGGCGGGCGAAGACAACACGATGGTGAGCAGCAACCGGGTGTTCCGGATCGCGGCAACGGATGGCGGTACCGGTGAAAACGGCAATGGCATCAATATTTTTCGCGCCTGGAATGTCATGGTGACGGACAATCACATTTCCGACTGCTTTTTCCGCCATCCGCGCCAATGCAGCCACCAATGTGCAGATTTCCAGCAACCAGTGCCTGCGTTCCGGCAGAAACGGCCATCTATTCCGAGTTCGGGTTTCAGGGCGCAATCGTCTCCGGCAACCTGGTCGATGGCGCTGCCAACGGCATTCTCATCGTCAATTTCGACGAGGGCGGCAGGCTGGCAACCGTCAGCGACAACATCGTCCGCAACCTGCATCTCGATGGCCCCTATGTACATGACGGCGCCGGTTTCGGCTTCGGCATTGCGGCGGAGGCGGACACGGTGATTTCCGGCAACGTCATCGAAAACGCACCGAAATGGGGGCTGATGCTCGGCTGGGGACCCTATATGCGCGGCATCGTTGCAACCGGCAATCTGGTGCGCAGCGCCGGCTCCGGCTGTGCCGTCACCGTGGTCGAAGGGGCCGGCACGGCTGTTATCACCAACAACCTGTTTCAAGACGTCAAGGACGGCGCAGTCATCGGCTACCGCTGGAACGACAAGGCGACAGGCGATCTTCTCATGCATGGAAGCGAGGCCTACGCCCACCTCACCCTATCCGGCAATCGGCTAGCCTGAGCGCCGTCACATCAAAAGATTTCATGTCTGATATCACCGCCATGCGCTTCAAGCCCCGGCGCGCTTGGCCTAGTTTGCGGCGAAAATTCAACTGAGGAGACAGACATGTTGACGATCTACGGTGTTTACTGCTCACGCGCGTCGCGCAACTACTGGATGGCCGAAGAACTTGGCATTCCCTTTCAATCCGTGCCGGTGATCCAGGCAAGGCTGCTCGCCGATCCGCTTGCCGCGGACGCGCAGATCAACACCAAGTCGCCGGCCTTTCTGGCCGTCAATCCGATGGGGCTGATCCCGGCGATCGATGATGACGGACTGGTTCTGGCGGAATCGCTCGCCAACAATCTCTATCTCGCCCGCAAGCACGGCGGTCCGCTTGCCGGCGCCGATGTGCGCGAAGAGGGCGAGATGACCGCCTGGACTTTGTGGGTAGCAACCGAAGTCGAGCCGCATACGGTGAAAATCGTGCTGACCTACGACAATGCGCAGGAGAATACGCCTGAAGGCAAGGCATTGATCGAAGCCTGCGTGAGGGGGCTGGAGCGTCCGTTGGCGCGGCTCGAACAGCACCTGCAGACACGCGATTATGTGGTCGGCGGCCGCTTCACCGTCGCCGATCTCAACCTGGCGGAAGTGCTGCGCTACGCGATGAGCGAGACGCACCTGTTCGACAGGCATCCGGCCGTCACGGCGTGGCTTGGCCGCTGCCATGCACGGCCGGGCTTTGAGGCGATGATGGCCGGGCGGCGCAAGGAAGCGCAGGCAGCCTGACACCTATTCGAAATCGAGACGCCGCATGCTCTCGGCAATTTCGTCACGCACCCATTGCTTGAAGGCAGTGACCGTCTTGGTTTCGCGGCGCGAGGGGGCGTGACGAAATAATGCGCTGAACCCCGTTGTCGCCCGGACCGGGAAAGGCATCACCAGTCGCTTCTCGATCAACGAGTAAGCGGCCAGCGTCTGCCATGCGAGCATCACACCCTGCCCGGCAATCGCCGCATCGAGACACAGCGAAGCATCGTTGAAGATATGCCGCGTCACCATGTGTTCTCCTGACAGGCCGACCTCGCGCAGCCACATCTCCCAACTGAGGGTGGAATGGCCGTCGATAATGGCGGGGATTTTCAGGATGTCCGCCGGCTCCTTCAGTTTTTCTGCAATGGCCGGAGAGCAGACGGGAAAGACCTCCTGCGCCAACAGAAGCTCGGCCCTGACGTCTGGCCAGTTGCCGGAGCCGACGCGGATGCCGATATCGACACCTGCACTTTCCAGATTGACCAGCGCCGTCGTCGCATCGATGCGCAGACGGATATCGGGATGCTTTTCGGTAAACCGATCCAGCCGATGCACCAGCCAACGTGCCGCAAATACCGGGGCGACCGAGATCGTCAGGATCGTCTCGTCCCGCCTCTTTGCCGAGGCGACTGCCTGATCCAGCGTTTCGAAACCGGCTGTCAGGTGCTTTAGAAAGTTCGCACCGAACGGGGTCGCCAGCAGGCCGCGCGGCCTACGTTCGGAAGAGGACGCGGCCTAGCTGCTTCTCCGTCTTGATGATCTGCTGACTGACGGCGCCGATGGTCACGCCAAGTTCCTCCGCCGCAGCCTGCAGCGATCCAAGGCGGCCGGCAACTTCGGCTGCCCGCAATCCATTAAGGTGAACGGCATTGAGGTCTTTCATATAGTTTTTCTATATCAAACTCCCGGCAATCTCAATTGAAATTGCTGATGACAAGGAGGATCATGTCCTTATCGAAGAAGGATGGTGATGCCATGTTGAAGATTTTCTCCATACTCGACCAGCTGCTTCCCGCTCCCGCAGATGACGACACCGACGCAAGCTGGTCCTACGATCTGCTCCGCCATCCGGACATCGCCCGAATGGATACACGCGAACTGGGCGACCTGCCCTTCCCCGGCAAGACCACTCGCTTGGCACCAAAGCAGCCCGGCGAGGCCTGCCGGGCCTGACAGCTGCCTTACGGGGTACTTGAACCGGGTTCCATTTCATCGGAAACTAGCCACGATCAGCGGGTAAGACGATGACAGGCAATCTTGAAACGGATTTCGAGCGGGTAACGCGGCTCGCCGAAACCGCGGGCCTTCCGGAGGTGACGCGTGGCACCTCCTACGGAACCCCTGCGCTGGAAGTCCGGGGCAAGAGTTTCGTGCGCATGAAGGAGGCGGGTGTCCTCGTCGTCATGTGTGCGCTCGAAGAGAAAGACATGCTGATCGAACTGGCGCCTGAGCTTTATTTCGAGACCGACCATTACAAGGGCTGGCCGGCCATGCTGGTCCGTCTTGACGTCGTCAACGATCAGGACCTGACACAAAGGCTGATCGCCGCCTGGCGGCAGAAGGCGCCGAAGCGCCTTGCCGCCAGTTTCTGTAGCAACCGGGACACTTCAAGTTTAGCCGGCAGCGACGGACAGGACCTTTTCACTGCCGGACGCTCGGCCATGCGCTGGCTGTGTTCGTAGACTTTCGGAAAACGCTTGGGATCGACACCATCGCCTTCCAGCCAGCCGGTGAAGGTGAAGAGGTAGGGATCGGCGATCGAGTAAGTCTCCCCCATGACCCAGGGACCGGAAAACATGGTGGTTTCGATCAGGTCGAAACAGTCGCTCATATTGCTGGCCACCTTCAGCGTCATAGCCTCGATCACTGCCGGATCATCCGCCCAACGGCTGCCACGGCGCTTGTGCGCATGGGCGACATGCACGGTCGAGCAGAGATAGGCGTTGAAGGACTGGATGCGCGCGAACTCGAATGGATCCTCCGGGACGGCGATCGGCGTATCCGGAAAACTCTGGCCGATATAGGCAAGGATGGCGGGAGATTCGGTGATAACGCCTCGATTCGTGACCAGCGCCGGAACGCGGCCTTTCGGGTTGACGCGCAGAAAATCGGGCGAACGCTGCAGTTGCTTGCCGAAATCGATGCGTTCTGCCTCATAAGCCGCGCCAGCGTCCTCAAGGGCGATATGAGACGCCTGCGAGCAACTTCCAGGCGAAAAATAAAGCTTCAACATACAAGCTCTCCATCCATTTTCCGGCGACAAACCGGCATGTTCCGGCGCGGAACATATCAACCGCGCTGAATGTTTGCCAGTCATTTGCCCACGATCATGCCGGTGTTATCACGGCACAACCCGGCACATCTTCCAGCCGGAAATAGACTGGAATGCCGCGCTGCGGGCAATCCGCACGTCATTGTCGGCACCCTTGCTCTCGCCTGGCAGACGCAGAACAGCCTCGCAAAGCTGCAGGAACCGCCCGGCGACGGGGTGGAAAATCTGCTCGTAGAGGTCGTCACCCACCTCACGCCCGCCCGCCGCATGCCAGATCGGCAGCGCCACCCACTCGCCGATCATCGGCACATGCCCTGCCTGAAACAGCGCATGCGACGGCGCTTCCAGACGCTTGAGGTTTGAAGCCATCTTCTCGGGGTCGTCGCCGGTGCCGGATCTGTAGGGCCCAGCAATCAAAATCAGCATGATTTTCTCCATAATTTGCACGATAATTCCAGATTAATCTGGATATCTCACGATAAATCATGCAATATCGTGCAGAGTCAAGATGCGATTTGGAGACTGAAATGCTGACTTCGCAACGGCGAGCACTGATCTCGGCGCGACTGGCAAACGACGGACAGATCGTCGCCGGTGAGCTGGCGAGGGAATTCGACCTGTCGGAAGACACGATCCGGCGGGATCTGCGCGATATGGCGGCGGCCGGGCTGTTGAAGCGGGTGCATGGCGGCGCGCTGCCGGTGACGCCGCCGCTTCCGGACCTGGAGAGCCGCCAGACGATGTCCACCGACGTCAAGAAACGGCTGGGGCGCAAGGCAGCGGAGCTGGTGCGCGCGGGACAACTGATCTTCATCGACGGCGGCACCACCAATGCCGAACTGGTGCGCGCCTTGCCCCGCGACATGGCGCTGACGATTGCCACCCACAGCCCGGTGATTGCAGCACTTTTGGAAAAACACCGCGCCGAGGTCATCTTGATCGGCGGCAGGCTCTACAAGCATTCGATGGTCTCGACCGGGGCCGCGGCCCTTGCTGCCATCGGCATGCTGCGACCCGACATCTTCTTCCTCGGCGCCACAGCCATCCATCCGACGCACGGGCTTTCAACCGGAGACTATGAGGAAGCCGCCATCAAGCGCGCCATCGCGGCACGCTCAGCAGAAACGGTGACACTGCTGACCGAGGAAAAATTCGGCGCCGTCTCGCCGCACCACATTGCCGGCATCGAGGAGATAGCAGGCCTGATCATTCCCGCCAGCATGGCGCCGGAGACCAGTGCGCCCTACCGGCAGAAAGCCGTGCGGATCATCGAGGCGTGAGGATCAGGCGAAAGCGCCGGTGACCCGGACGTCGCCGACGTGGATGCCGTTCCAGTTTCTCATCGAATGGCTGGCCTGCGCCATCAGGTTTTGGTGCAGTTCCGGCTCGTCGGTGAAGAAACGGGCGAGCGTGGCGGCGACCATGGCTTCGGCAGCGCGGGTGGCACCGTCCTCGCATTTGAGCGCAATCGCGATGCCCTTTCCGGGATGGCAGCGCAGAACACGCCTTCGGCACCGGTCTTGGCAAAGATACGGCCGGGTGCCGTCTGCATCAGCCGTGTGCAGGCGCGCTTGCTGCCAGCGACATAGAAGGGCTCGGCCATGCAGGCCTCAATCAAACGCTTCGAGGCTTTGGCACGCAGCGGTTCCAGGCCGTTTCCGGTCGCCATTTTGGCAAAGCCGTGCGCAAGCCCCTTCAAGGGCACGGCGTAGGTCGGGATCGAGCAGCCGTCGGTGCCGCAATTGTCGTGGCCAAGAACCGCACCGGTCAGGCTTTCCATGACGCCGCGGATTTCGCGCTGCAGCGGGTGATCGTAAGTGACATAGCCCGCCGGCTCCTCACCGCTATGGCAGCAGGCGCAGATGAAGCCGGCATGTTTGCCGGAGCAATTGTTGTGCAGCGCCGTCGGGTGCTCCAGCAAGCGCGCCTGGTTGACGATGGTGTCCTGATTGATCGACCAATGGGAACCACATTCGAGCGTCGAGAGATCCCTGCCCGCTGCCGCCAGCATCTCGGCAGCCAGAGCTACATGTTCCGGCTCCCCATTATGCGAGGAGCAGGAAAGCGCCAAAGCCCGCTTGTCGAAACCGTAGGCATCGGCGGCACCGGTCTCCATCAGCGGCAGCGCCTGCATGGCCTTGCAGGCCGAGCGCGGGAAGACGCCAGCATCGGTATCGCCGAGCGAAAACACGGTGTTCCCATCGCCATCGACAACGATGACCATGCCGCGATGGCGGCTTTCGACCAGATTACCGCGCGTGACTTCAACAAGAACCGGGTTCGACATGGTTGTGCCCTCAAAAATCCAACTTCTCCCCTGTCTTTAGACCAAGACACAGAAACACAAAACCCGGACCCATCCATGAAATTTGTTCAAAGGCTGTTTCTTGCCATCCTATTCGTCTACCTGCTGCCCGCGCTGGCTTCGGCCGGCTGGTGGTATGTCAAGGACAGGCCGGGAAGCTGGCGGGAGGCGGACTGGTCGTCGGCCCATATCCTGCCGAAGCCAAGCGACGATCAGGATGCGGCGATCTATATTTTTTCCGCCACCACGGGCGGCATGAAGGGTGCGGTCGCCAGCCATTCCTGGATCGTCACCAAGGGACAGGGCGATATGACCTACAACCGCTATGATAAAGTCGGCTGGGGCTCGCTGATCCGCCGCAACGGTTATCCGGCCGATGCGCGCTGGTATTCGAACACACCGAACCTCGTCGTCAGTGTCAAGGGTGACGAAGCGGCCGAGCTCATCCCGAAGATAGAACAGGCGATCCAGTCCTACCCCTATTCCAAGCCCGGCAGCTACCGGATTTGGCCGGGGCCGAACTCCAACACCTTCGTCGCCCATGTGCTTCGCTCTGTGCCTGAACTCGGCGCGGTTTTGCCGTCTGATGCGGTCGGCCGCGACTATCTGCCCGAGGGCAAGCTGTTTTCAGTCGATGCCGACGGGATGGATATGCACGCAACGCTCTACGGGCTCTTCGGCATTTCGGCCGGCATCCGCAGCGGTCTGGAGGTACATTTCATGGGGTTGGTGGCGGGATTTGACGTGATGCGCCCGGCGGTGAAGATACCGGCACTCGGGCGGTTCGGGGCGTAGAAGACAAACAAAAGGGCCGCACAAGGCGGCCCTCCATGAGTTTTTGGCCAGGTAAGAGGCCCGGACCGTATCTTCTCAAAGACACGACCCACAGGAAGGCGGGTTCAGATCGAGGGCTGCCTCGTTCCGATCACTACAACTCCCATGCCCGTTACGAGGTTCGAAATCTCATTAGACACTGGATCACCTTCCTTTCGTTCAATTGAAGATGAAGTAAAGGTAATCTGATTCTTGCCGATTGCAAGAGTGCGCGGTTTAGACTTTAGAATGTCATGACGATCTTGCCGATGTGATCGCCGGCTTCCATCAACCGGTGCGCTTCTACGACCTCCGTAAACGGCACGACCGCATGCATCACCGGCGCGATATCGCCATCCTCCAAAAGTGGCCAGACATTATCTTCCAGATCGTCGTGGATCGATTCCTTTTCGACAGCGGTGCGCGGCCGCATGGCGGACCCCATGATGTGCAGGCGCTTGCCGAGAATGGCAGCGATGTTGGCGTTTTCGACGGTGGCGCCGCCGAGGAAGGCGATGATCGACAAGCGGCCATCCTTGGCAAGGCAGCTGATGTTGCGGTCGAAATAGGGAGCGCCGACCATGTCGAGAATGACATCGACGCCGCGTCCGCCGGTTTCCTCAAGGATCACCGATTTGAAATCCTCCTCGCGATAGTTGATCGCCCGCTTGGCGCCCAGCGAAACGCAGGCGTCGCACTTGTCCTTGCTGCCGGCGGTGACGAACACCTCAGCGCCGAAAGCGCGGGCCAACTGGATGGCGGTGGTGCCGATGCCGCTGGAGCCGCCATGGATGAGGATCTTTTCGCCTTCGACCAGATCGGCCATCTGAAAGACATTGGCCCAGACGGTGAAGAAGGTTTCCGGCAGGGCCGCCGCGCGTGCCGCATCATAGCCTTTCGGCCAGGGCATCGCCTGCGTTGCCGGCAGTGCGCAGAACTCGGCATAACCGCCGCCATTGGCGAGGCCGCAGACCTTGTCGCCGACGATGAACCCTTCGGCCCCCTCGCCCATGGCTACAACTTCACCGGCCACTTCCAGCCCGAGGATCGGGCTTGCGCCCGGCGGTGGCGGATAGTTGCCGAGCCGCTGCAGCACATCGGGGCGGTTGACGCCTGCTGCTTCGAGACGGATCAGAATGTCACCGGGTTTCAGCACAGGCAGCGGCCCGCGAGCCAGAACCATCTTTTCCGGGCCGCCGGGGGACGGAAGATCGACATAGGTCATTTCGCTCGGCAGGGTCACGGCTTTCTCCTCGATGGGTACTGATCGGTTATCTAGCGCGCCAGGTGAAAACGACAAAGCGGTGTTTTGCCCGCACCTCAGACATGCTGCGCCGCATCATGACAAAAATGTACCATTGAGAGGCCTGCAAACATTAAGTTTCTTTAATTTGAAACTGCCCAAAAACCATCATAGCCTCCCACTCTAAGCCGGGACCCGGCTGCGGCTCTCCAGCATGGCGCGGCGCAAGAACATGAGGCTACGGCGGTTACGCCACTGACACACTGACACCGTCCGCATGAGCGTACCCGACCGCGGTAAGACGCTTCGGGATCATGCAGAAACGGGCTGGAACCCATGATGGGTTTCAGCCCGTTTTCGTTTCAAGACGGTCGATGAAGCATGGGATCAGACCTGCGCGTCGCCAAAGGTATCGAAGACCATGCCGTCATCGCTTTCCTTGGCGCGGCTCTTGATTTCGGCGATGCGGGCGCTGACGGCCTGGGCGTCGGAGAAGACAAACCCTTCCGGCAGGATGAGCACCGCGATCGAGCAGCGCATCAGCGGGAAGATGGTGGTCTCGCCGCTGCGGCCATGGCCGGTCATGTAACCTGCCTGCTGGTGATCGGCTGAATAGAGCTGGCGGACGTCGCTGCGGAATTCCGAGAGAACGCGGGGAAAGAACCGTCGCCACTTCCTCGCGCGTCCAGCCGCTGACGCCGATGAAGAAATCGTCGCCGCCGACATGGCCGAGAAACTTTTCCTCGCCGATGAAATGGCGGCGCATCAGGGCGGCAAACAGCGAGATGGCCAGATCGCCCTTCTGGAAGCCGTAGTGATCGTTGAACGGTTTGAAACTGTCGAAGTCGCAATAGCAGAAGTAGCGCGCCTCGTCGGCATCGAGTACGGCGCCCTGCACATAATCGCGGATGGCGCGGTTGCCCGGCAGGCCTGTCAGCGGGTTCTGTTCCTGTGCCGTCTTCAGCTGCTTTTCGCTGATGATCTTCAACAGCGACGAGGCAGACAGGATGCCGGCATAGCGCATGTTTTCCGTCAGGATCACGCAGTCACTGCCGTCCATGCCGGCAAAAATCTTCAGCATCTCGTCGGCCGGGGTCTCCAGATCGGCGATCGGCGCCGGGCTGACGAAATGCGAGATATGGCGCTGATAGAGATGGTTTTTCAGGAGATCGCGACCAAAGGGATGATAGATCATCTCCTTGACGTGATACTCGTGCAGCACGCCGCGCGGCTCGCCATTTGCGTTCAGCACCGGGAAGAAGCTGCGCTGCGGCGAGCGGCGGAACAGTTCGAACACCGAATCCAGATCGTCGTTCTCGCGCAGTGCCGGCACCTGCTCGACCTGCTTGCGGATCAGGATACTGTCGAGCGAGGTCGACTGGCGCCGTGCGCCGGCGGTCTGTTCCAGATGCGAGTAGGCCGGCTGCAGATCGGCGAAATGCACGGTCGGGCGGGCGACGAAATAGCCCTGGACGAGATCACAGCCGAGATCGCGGCAGGTGGCAAATTCGGCTTCGGTCTCCACGCCTTCGGCAATCACCCTTGTGCCGAGCACATGAGCGGTGTTGACCGTGTGGCGGACCATATGACGCTTGCGGGGGCTCGATTCAATGCCGGAGATGAAATGCCGGTCGATCTTCAGATAATCCACCGGCTGGTCGCAGAGCAGTTTCAGGCCGTTGAAGCCGACGCCGAAATCATCGATCGCCAGCTTGAATCCGGCCAGCCGCAGCCTTTTCACCAGATTGGAAAAATCCGGCATCTTGCCGCTGTCGAAACGCTCGGACAGTTCAAAGCAGATCGACGATGGCGGAATATTGGCGCGTTTCAGGTGATTGCCGAGCCGCTCGACGAGATCGCCTTCCAGCCCGATCAGACGGCTGTCGAAATTGACGAACAGGGTGCGCGAGGCAAAATCCGGCAGGCTGGCAAAGCCGGCAAAGGCGCGGGTGTTGATCATATGCTCCAGCGCCAAGAGCTGCCCCGCCTCCTCGGCCTTGTCGAGCAGTTCGATCGGCGATTTGAAACCCAGCCGCTCAAAACCCCGCATCAACGTTTCGTAGCCGAACACGGCCCCTGTGGCGATTTCGGCGATCGGCTGGAAGGCGTTTTCGATCGCGAGTTTCGCCAGTATGACGATCTGGTCGTCACCGAAGCGGCGCAGGGACAGCATTTCAGCGGGAACGGCGGACATGCGGGAACTCCGGAGGCGGATATGAGATCACGCGCAAGATCGTTCCGCAGGCCTGAATTTTCCGTTTCCCCAACATGACAGTTTGATGAAAGTTCAATGACTGTCGCAAGTTAGCGGCACAACGCAGGCATGGCCCTGCAACCCGTTGCTACCCTTTGGCGAGTACCCCGAAGGCGATGAGCGCGAGGCCCTGCATGACCAGATCGATCGCCAGGAACAGGCCGAGAATCCACAGGCTGTTGACCGGCCATCCGGCGGCGATGATCAAGCCCGCGATGAGCGTGACCACACCGCCAAGCGCGATCCATCCCCACCCCTCGAGTGGTCGCAGCCGAAATCCGGTCCAGATCCGAAGAGCGCCCGCGACGATCAGGGCGACAGCCATCAGCAATGTCAGAGCGGCCGAAGCGAGCATCGGATTAAGGAAGGCAAAGACGCCGGCAACGGTGTAGCAGGCGCCACTGAGGATCCAGTAGAACACGCTTTCCCATTTCTTCACGCGAAAAGCCTGCGCCAGATGCAGTATGCCACCGATCAGCATGAGCATGCCGACATAATAGACGGAGGCCACCGTTGCGGCCATGACGTTGCCGAAGGCGATACCGCCGCCCATGATCAGCGCCACACCAAGGGCGACGAACCATCCCCATTTTTCGCCAAGCGGTGGCCTGAGAGCGATGTCGGAGTTCTGAATCATAATGCAACCCTCAATTCAACATACCGATGTCAATGTAATCCTAGATAGAATAACAACTTTTTAACATCCGATACCCGGTTGCAAATCCGCTCTAGATCTTCAGCGCCAGAAGCACCGCGCCGCAGCCGACCATGCAAACGCCGAGCCAATGGGCCAACGACAGCCTTTCACCCAGAAAAAGTACGGCGAAAATGGCGACGAGAACGACACTTAGCTTATCGACGGGCGCAACCTGAGCCGCGTTTCCGATTTTCAGCGCCCGGAAATAGCAGAGCCACGACGCCCCGGTTGCAAGCCCCGACAAAACCAGAAACAGCCAACTTTTGCCCGATACTGATGCCGGCGCCTGCCAGTTACCAGTGAAGAACAGCATCAGGCCGATAGCAATGAGAATAACGATCGTGCGGATGAAGGTGGCAAAATCGGAATTGACGTTCTCGATGCCGATCTTGGCGAAGATGGCGGTGAGAGCAGCAAAGGCCGCAGACAGAAGCGCCCATGCCTGCCAGGAGGAGGACAGATATTTCATAGGCGCGATCCTCTTGTTCTGCCGCGCAACACAGCCGCTGCCAGTTGAAACCGGGACCCGTTTCAATGGCAAGAAAATCCTTCGTTATAGCGATCGTTTTTTATTGATTGATGGATCAATCAAAAATACACTGGCTGCAATAAAGGGAATAGCGATGCCGAAAGTCGGAATGGAACCGGTGCGCCGCAAGGCGCTTGTGGATGCAGCGCTGCATGTGATCGGCGACCAGGGCACGCTGTCGGTCACCATGTCCGACATCGCGCGGCAGGCCGGGGTTTCGGCGGCACTGGCACATCACTATTTTGGCAGCAAGGAACAGTTGCTGGTCGAGACGGTTCGCTCCCTTTTGAAGCAGTTGCGTGACGATACGGTGAAGGCGCTAAGCGCCGCTGCATCGCCACGCGAGCGGCTGTCGGCAATCGTGCGGGTCAGCTTTCAGGCCGACCAGTTCGCCCTGGAAACCATTGCCGCCTGGCTGGCCTTCTATTCAGAGGCGCAGCGCTCCGAAGAAACGCGCCGGTTCCTGGTCATCTATGCCCGCCGGCTGCATTCCAATCTCGTCACCAATCTCAAGGCTCTGTGTGTCGCAGATGATGCGCAGCGCATCGCAGAAGGCACGGCGGCAATGATCGACGGGCTTTATATTCGACGGGCGCTCGGTTCCTCGCCGGTGACAGCGGAAGCCTCGATCGCGCTGACCGACAACTATATCACGCTCAACCTCAATGCCCGCCAGCCACAGGAAGAAGCCGCATGACCACGGGACGGCCGAACATTCTGATCATCATGGTCGACCAGCTGAACGGAAAATTCTTTCCGGATGGCCCAGCGGAGTTTTTAGCAGCCCCTCATATGAAGACGCTGGCCAAGCGCTCGGCACGCTTCCGCAACAACTATACCTCCTCGCCGCTCTGCGCCCCTGCCCGCGCCTCGCTGATGGCAGGGCAATTGCCGAGCCGCACGCAGGTCTATGACAATGCCGCCGAATATGCCTCGTCGATCCCGACCTACGCCCACCATCTGCGCCGCGCCGGCTATTACACCGCGCTATCGGGCAAGATGCATTTCGTCGGACCCGACCAGTTGCATGGCTTCGAGGAGCGGCTGACGACGGATATCTATCCGGCCGATTTCGGCTGGACGCCGGATTACCGCAAGCCGGGCGAGCGGATCGACTGGTGGTATCACAATCTCGGCTCCGTCACCGGCGCCGGCATTGCCGAGATCACCAACCAGATGGAATATGACGACGAAGTCGCCTTCCTCGCCAACCAGAAGCTCTATCAGCTGTCGCGTGAACACGGCGACGAGGCCCGCCGCCCCTGGGCGCTGACCGTCTCCTTTACCCACCCGCACGACCCCTATGTGGCGCGCCTGCAAATTCTGGGATCTCTACAACGACTGCGACCAGCTTCTGCCAGAGGTTGGCGACATCGCGCTTGAGGAACAGGACCCGCATTCGCAGCGCCTGATGCATGCCTGCGACTACCAGAATTTCGCCATCACCGAAGACAATATCCGCCGCTCGCGGCAGGCCTATTTCGCCAATATTTCCTATCTCGACGAAAAGGTCGGCGAACTCGTCGATACGCTGACCCGCACCCGCATGCTCGACGACACGCTGATCCTGTTCTGCTCGGATCATGGCGACATGCTCGGTGAGCGCGGCCTCTGGTTCAAGATGAACTTCTTCGAGGGGTCTGCCCGCGTGCCGCTAATGGTCGCCGGTCCCGGCATCACCCCCGGCCTGCATCTGGCGCCGACATCCAACCTTGATCTCACGCCGACGCTCTGCGATCTCGCCGGGATTTCGATGGACGAGATCATGCCCTGGACCGACGGCGAAAGCCTGGTGCCGGTCATCAATGGCGAGGACCGCATCGCGCCGGTGCTGATGGAATATGCCGCCGAAGGTTCATACGCGCCGCTGGTTGGCATCCGCGAAGGCAAGTGGAAATATGTTTATTGCGCGCTCGATCCGGAGCAGCTGTACGATCTCGAGGCTGACCCGCTGGAGCTGATCAATCTCGCTACGGTTGCTGCGCACGCGCCGACGCTGCGCGCTTTCCAGGCAATGCGCGACAGCCGCTGGGACATGGAGGCCTTCGATTCCGCCGTGCGCGAAAGCCAGGCGCGGCGCTGGGTGGTCTATGAGGCACTGAGGAACGGCGCCTATTACCCATGGGACCACCAGCCGCTGCAAAGGCATCCGAGCGCTACATGCGCAACCATATGAATCTCGACAATCTCGAAGAATCCAAACGCTTTCCATGAGGGGAATAAGATGAAAGCCCAGCCACCAGCCTCCCATTTCATCGACGGCGAATATGTCGAGGATATCGACGGCGCCGCCTTCTGAAAGCATTTATCCGGCGACCGGCGAAGTGATCGCGCGGCTGCATGCCGCCACCCCCGCCATCGTCGACAAGGCGATCGCAGCCGCAAAGGCGCGCAAGGCGAATGGGCCGCGATGAGCCCGACGGCGCGCGGCCGCATCCTGAAGCGCGCCGCCGACATCATGCGCGAGCGCAACCGCGAACTGTCGGAACTGGAAACGCTCGACACCGGCAAGCCGATCCAGGAAACCATCGTCGCCGACCCGACCTCTGGGGCTGACGCGTTCGAATTCTTCGGTGGTGTCGTGGCGGCGGCGCTGAACGGCGACTATATCCCGCTCGGCGGCGATTTTGCCTTTACCAAACGCGTGCCGCTCGGCGTCTGCGTCGGCATCGGCGCCTGGAACTATCCGCAGCAGATCGCCTGCTGGAAGGGCGCACCGGCCTTGATCGCCGGCAATGCCATGGTGTTCAAGCCGTCCGAAAACACCCCGCTCGGCGCGCTGAAGATTGCCGAAATCCTGTTTGAGGCCGGCCTGCCGAAAGGTCTCTACAATGTCATCCAGGGCGACCGTTCCACCGGGCCGCTCTTGGTCAACCACAAGGATGTCGCCAAGGTGTCGCTCACCGGCTCGGTCGAGACCGGCCGCAAGGTGGCGGGGGCTGCGGCTTCAAACCTCAAGCACGTCACCATGGAACTTGGCGGCAAGTCGCCGCTGATCGTCTTTGACGACGCCGATCTCGAAAGCGCCATCGGCGGCGCCATGCTCGGTAACTTCTATTCGACCGGCCAGGTCTGCTCTGAACGGTACCCGCGTCTTCGTTCAGAGGGGTATCAAGGACAGATTCCTGTCGCGCCTCAAGGAGCGCACCGAAAAGATCATCATCGGCGATCCGATGGTTGAGGAAACCCAGCTCGGACCGATGGTGTCGCGCCCAGCTCGACAAGGTGTTTGCCTATATCGAGAAGGGCAAGGCAGAAGGTGCAACACTGCTAACCGGCGGCGGCATCCCTGAACGACGTCTCGGCTGAAGGCACCTATATCCAGCCGACGGTGTTTGCCGATGTCACCGACGAGATGACCATCGCCCGCGAAGAAATCTTCGGGCCGGTGATGTGCGTGCTTGATTTCGACAATGAGGACGAGGTGATCGCACGCGCCAATGGCACCGAGTTCGGTCTGTCGGCCGGGGTCTTCACCGCCGACCTCACCCGCGCACACCGCGTTGTCGACCGGCTGGAAGCCGGCACGCTGTGGATCAACACCTATAACCTGGCGCCCGTCGAAGTACCGTTCGGCGGCTCCAAGCAATCCGGTTTCGGGCGGGAGAATTCGCTGGCCGCGCTCAATCACTACACGGAGCTGAAGAGCATCTATGTGGCGATGGGACCGGTGCAGTCGCCGTATTGAGGAAGCGTCCCCTTTGAGGGGGCACAAAGTTTCTCCGTCATTCCTGTGCTTGTCACAGGAATCCAGCCACACAGCGTCCGCTGCGTGAAAAGAGTCCCCGCACCCGCAGGCGTGGTGCTGCTGGATCCCGCCACAAGGGCGAGGATGACGGGAGGAGAGTTAAGCAGACACCAATACCAGCCAGCGGATGCGAGAGCAGGAAAGAACGACCACCATGCAAAGCGCAGATTTCGTCATCATCGGTTCGGGCTCCGCAGGCTCCGCACTCGCATACCGCCTGTCCGAGGACAGCAAGAATACGGTGCTGGTGCTGGAATTCGGCGGCAGCGATTTCGGGCCGTTCATCCAGATGCCGGCGGCACTTGCCTGGCCGATGAGCATGAGCCGCTACAACTGGGGCTATCTTTCCGAGCCCCGAACCGAACCTCAACAACCGCCGCATTACCGCGCCGCGCGGCAAGGTGATCGGCGGCTCATCGTCGATCAACGGGCTTGTTTATGTGCGCGGCCATGCCGAAGACTTCAACCGCTGGGAAGAGCTTGGTGCGCAAGGGTGGGCCTATGCCGACGTGCTGCCCTATTTCAAGCGTCAGGAAAATTCGCTCGGCGGCGAGGCAGGCTGGCGCGGGACTGATGGCCCCCTGCACGTCAAGCGCGGCCCGGTCAAGAACCCGCTGTTCCATGCCTTTATCGAGGCGGGCAAACAGGCCGGCTTCGAGCTCACCGACGATTATAACGGCTCCAAGCAGGAAGGCTTCGGCCACATGGAGCAGACGGTATACAATGGGCGACGCTGGTCAACGGCCAACGCTTATTTGAGACCGGCCCTGAAACGGCCAAATGTCGAACTCGTGCGCTGCTTTGCCCGCAAGATCGTTATCGAAAATGGCCGCGCCACCGGCGTCGAGATTGAGCGCAATGGCAAGATCGAGGTGGTGAAGGCGAACCGCGAGGTGATCGTCTCGGCCTCGTCCTTCAACTCACCTGAAACTGCTGATGCTCTCCGGTATCGGTCCGGGGCAGCATCTCCAGCAGATGGGCATCGAGGTGAAGGTCGACCGGCCGGGCGTCGGCGCCAACCTGCAGGACCACATGGAGTTCTATTTCCAGCAGGTCTCCACCAAGCCTGTCTCGCTCTATTCCTGGCTGCCATGGTTCTGGCAGGGCGTTGCCGGCGCGCAGTGGCTGTTCCTCAAGCAGGGTCTCGGCATCTCCAACCAGTTCTGAGGCCTGCGCCTTCCTGCGCTCGGCGCCGGGCGTCAAGCAACCGGACATCCAGTATCACTTTCTGCCGGTGGCGATCAGCTATGACGGCAAGGCAGCGGCGAACACGCACGGCTTCCAGGCCCATGTCGGCTACAACCTGTCGAAATCGCGCGGCAACGTTACCCTGCGCTCCGCCGACCCCATGGCCGATCCGGTCATCCGCTTCAACTATATGAGCCATCCGGAAGACTGGGAGAAGTTCCGCCACTGCGTCCGCCTCACCCGCAGAAATCTTCCGCCAGCAGGCGTTCGACCAGTATCGTGGTCCGGAAATCCAGCCGGGCGAAAAGGTTGAGACCGACGAGCAGATCGACGCTTTCCTGCGCGAACATCTGGAAAGCGCCTATCACCCCTGCGGCACCTGCCGGATGGGCGACAAGAACGATCCGATGGCGGTGGTCGATCCGGAAACCCGCGTCATCGGCGTCGACGGGCTGCGCGTGGCGGATTCATCGATCTTCCCGCATGTCACCTACGGCAATCTCAATGGCCCCTCGATCATGACCGGCGAAAAGGCAGCCGATCATATTCTCGGCAAGCAGCCCCTGCCCCGTTCCAATCAGGAACCGTGGATCAATCCGCGTTGGGAGACGAGCGACCGGTAGGCTTTGCCGGCAGCCAACCATTCGCGGCAGCGGAGACGTCCCAGCCTGCGATCGCGCCAACTACAAATATTCGGCGGGCATGTCACACATCGCCATGTCATCTCGTCTTGTCTTCTTGAATGCCCCGCATGAAGGAGACGAATATGAGATGGAGACCAAGCCCGCTTGCCGCGGCCGCTACGCCGGTGCAATCATTGCCCGGTTTTGAGAAGGGTGGTGTGATGACCGATCAGGAGGTCATGGCAACCTTAGATCTCGTTGCGTCCACGGTTGTGCCGTATCGCCTATCGGATGCTGGGATCGATCGTGGAAGCCGAGGATGTGGTTCAGGAAACCTTCCTGCGCTGGCTTAACACCGATCGCGAAGCCGTGCGGGAGCCGGCCGCGTTCCTGCGCCGTGTGGTCACGCGGCTCTGCCTCGACCAACTGAAATCGGCACGGCGCCGGCGCGAGACCTATATCGGACCCTGGCTGCCCCGAACCGGTCGTCGAGGAGAGCGACGAGATAGACGATATCACCCTGCCGCTGATGATGGCGCTGGAACGTCTGTCGCCGCTCGAACGGGCCGCCTTTCTGCTGCACGATGTCTTCGGCGTGAGTTTCGACGAAATCGCCGAGACGATCGGCTGCAAACCGGCGACCTGCCGCCAGCTTGCCAGCCGCGCCCGGGTCAATGTCCGCAACGCGCGCCGCCGGTTCTGACATCCCCCCGGAACAGGGTCTCGAGATCGCTTCCGCCTTCTTTGCGGCATCCCGTAGCGGCAACGTACAGCAGTTGCGATCGCTGCTTGCCACGGATGCTATCGTCCTTGCGGATGGCGGCGGCAAGACAGTTGCACCAAGGCGGCCGATTGCCGGGGTCGACAATGTCGTCAAGCTCTTCGCATCGCTCGGACTGATCTTTGCGAAGACGATGTCGAAGCTCGTCGGCTATGAGGTCATCAACGGCCTGCCCGGCTTCATCACCATCGAAGAGGGCGCCAGACTGCAGACCACCGCGCTCGATATCAGGGACGGCAGGATCTCAGCGATCTATGTCACGCGCAATCCTGAGAAGCTCGGGCATCTCGACGCTCTTCACTGAGCGATACATCGCCGCCGTCTGAACGGACCCGGCAAGCCATTCATCGATCACCATCTGCGGCGTTGGTCCTGATCGACCAACGCCCTGTCGATGCGCGCCCTTCGGGCCGCGACGACGCCCCATGCCGTTTACCCCACAAGACAGGATCAAAGGATATCATCCCATGTCGAAAGTTCGCGTCGCCATCGTCTATCACAGCGGCTACGGCCACACTGCCCGGCAGGCTGCCGCCGTCAAAACGGGCATTGAGCAGGTAAGCGGCGCTGAAAGCCTGCTCCTGACCGTCGAGGAGGCATCGGCCCGCTGGAGCGATCTGGCCGCTGCCGAAGCAATCATCTTCGGTGCACCGACCTATGTCGCCGGCGCGTCTGCCGCGTTCAAGGCTTTCCAGGAGGCCAGTTCCAACGCCGTGATGGGCAAGGGCTACGGCTGGAAGGACAAGATCGCGGCCGGCTTCACCAATTCGGGTACGTCTTCCGGAGACAAGCTGGCGACGCTGATGCAGATAGCCCTCTTTGCCGCCCAGCACGGCATGCACTGGATCAACCTTGATTTGCCGCCCGCGAACCACTCCTCCAAGGGGTCGGCAAACGATCTCAATCGATTGGGCTTCTGGCTGGGCGCCGGCGCGCAATCAAACGTCGACGAAGGCCCTGAGCTTGCGCCACCCGAATCGGACCTTGCGACTGCACGCCACCTTGGCCAACGCGTTGCCGAGGCGACACTCCAGTTCGTCCGCGGCCGCGCCCTGACATAGCCGTCTGGATATCCGGCTAGAAACGAATGAGGGGCGGTGGCGGGCATCCCCTCACAAAAAGCCAATCCACCTGCCCGCCAGAACCGCGCCGATCCAAACAGCCAGCGATACAAACGCGGCGAGACGAACGCGGATGGAAAGAGGCCTACCCACGATTGCCGCGCTCCAATGCGGATGAAGATGCAGCAAAAGCGCGTTGGCGATGCCAGAAACAGACAAGTGCAATCTTCGTCAGGAAAGCGATGTTCGTCGCATAAGCAACCGGACGCACGCTGAAAAGGCAGATGCCGGTGACGATCGCCAGAAGAAGACCTGTCGCCGCCATGCGCGCGAGGAATGGGCCGACCATGCTGACCGGCACATTCCCGAAAAATCCCAGCAATCTCAGGTCAAGCGGTACAATGGCGCCGACCAGAAGCCCGATCGACAGGATGTGCGCGGCATTGACGAAGAGATAGAGCGTCGCCGAGCCGCGTAGCGCCACGGCAACCGGCCATGCCGCGATCCACGCCAGCAAATCCGGTCCGCTCATCAATTCGTCCGTATGCGCTCCGGATAGATGTCATAGACCTTGCCTGCGACGGTGATCCTGACGGCCTTCAGTCTTTTCTCCTCAGGGTCGAGCGAGCGATTGCCGAGAACGACAACCGGATCGCCCGCCTTAGCCGATCCTTGAACGAAGCCTGACCGTTCCGTCTGCCGGGGATTGCCCAGTTCGATCAGCCAGACGCCATCCGTCTCGGTTTCAACATTGAGTGTCGGATGTGGCGGCGCCATTGAAATCTCGCGGATCGTTCCGGAAAGCTCAATCTGATCGGCCTCGGCCCAGGACCAGCCATGATGTGCATAGGCGCTTGCGACAAACATCAGCCCGATGAGGCTGCCGGCAAAAAGCGTGTGGGGAATGCTCCAGCCATCTCGTGTCTCCTTCGTTGCGGCAGGTGATCAGGCAAAACTGGAGCGACAGATGGAAAGGAAAAGGGGAATCACCGATTCTTGAACGGACGAGGTTCCCGGTAAACGAACATGACGCGGTTTCACCGCCCCTTGTTTCGGCGCCTCCGGTTAACTGCAAAGCGAGAATAATCTATCAAATTACTAGGTTTTCTTAGAATTTTCCGCTTCGGAGAGATATTTGCTCTGATCCGCCGAGTTTAGAAATCCGTTTTTCTGTCTTTTGTCACATAGGGCTGCGATATTCCCTCACAACAGAACAGGATATCCTCCCATGACATCCGCATCGCTTGAAACCCGCGCCGCAGCGCTCAACAGCCAACTGGAAAGCCTTGATCTTTCCGGCCGGCTGGAACTGATCGCTTCGCTCGAAGGCAAATCAGTCTTCACCACCAGCCTCGGCATCGAGGACCAGGTGATTACCGCTGCCATCGGCACCGGCAGGCACGGTATCGAAGTCTCGACGCTCGGAAACCGGCCGCCTCTTCAACGAGACCGTCGCGCTGATCGACAAGACCGAGGAAACATACGGCTTGCTGATCAAGCGTTTCTATCCCGAGCAGGACGATATCGATGCCTACGCCGCCAAATACGGCATGAACGGCTTTTACGACAGCGTCGAAGCCCGGCATGCCTGTTGCGGGGCACGCAAGGTGAAGCCTCTTGCCCGCGCACTCGAAGGGGCATCCTTCTGGATCACCGGCCTCAGACGCGGCCAGTCGGGCAATCGTGCCGACACGCCGTTTGCCGAAGCCGACCTCGACCGTGGCCTGATCAAGATCAATCCGCTGGCTGACTGGGACATCGAAAAGATCCGTGCCCATGTGGCGGCGGGAAGCGATCCCGGTCAATCCGCTGCATGCCCGTGGTTATCCGTCGATCGGCTGCGAGCCCTGCACCCGCGCCATCAAGCCGGGCGAGCCCGAGCGCGCCGGCCGCTGGTGGTGGGAAAATGACGAGAAGCGCGAATGCGGCCTCCATGTCGCAGAAACCGCAGCATCGGCTATCCCGCAAACCTCATCGATCTCGAGCAGCCCCCTTACTAGCAGCATTGCGCGATAATCCCGCGCAGGCTCGCGCCACAGACACTCCCGGAGACTTGAAATGCCCAGTACCCTTCCGGAAACGGAACTGCACAATCCGCAGACTGCCAAGACACCGCTCGATCCGCATCTGAAGGCGCTCGAGAACGAAGCGATCCATATCTTCCGCGAAGTGGCCGCCGAATTCGACAAGCCGGTAATGCTCTACTCCGTCGGCAAGGATTCGTCCGTCCTGCTGCACCTGGCGCGAAAAGCGTTCTATCCCGGCCGCGTGCCCTTTCCGCTGCTGCACGTGAACACCGGCTGGAAGTTTTCCGAGATGATCGCGTTCCGCAACGAGACCGTGAAGAAATACGATCTCGACTTCATCGAGCACATCAATCCGCGCGGTGCGGCTGAAAACGTCACGCCGTTCACGCATGGCTCGGCGCTGTTTACCGATATCATGAAGACCGAGGGCCTGCGCCAGGCGCTGGATGCCCACGGCTTCGATGCCGCTTTCGGCGGCGCCCGCCGCGACGAGGAGGCCAGCCGCGCCAAGGAACGCATCTACTCGTTCCGTACGCCCGAGCATCGCTGGGATCCCGCGCCCAGAGGCCTGAACTCTGGAACATCTATAACGGCATGATCCGCAAGGGCGAAAGCGTGCGCGCCTTCCCGCTGTCGAACTGGACCGAGGTCGACATCTGGCGCTACATCCAGGTGGAAGACATCCCGCTGGTGCCGCTCTACTACGCCAAGGAGCGCCCTTATGTGGAGCGCGATGGCATGATGATCCTTGCTGAAGATCCATGGCTGGAACTGCTGCCCGGCGAAACCGTCCAGCACGGCTCGATCCGTTTCCGCACCCTCGGCGACTTCCCGCTGACGGGCGCCATTCCCTCCCAGGCCACAAACCTCGAAGAGGTCATTGCCGAACTGGAAATCGCCACGGTTTCCGAACGGCAGGGCCGTGCCATCGACCGCGATCAATCCGGCTCGATGGAAAAGAAGAAGCGTGAAGGATATTTCTGATGACCGGTTCCGCAATCGCACAGGCCGCCCTCGCTGAGGCAACCACCGGCACGATCACCGCTTTTCCGGCGATTGAGCCGGCGCGCCTGCCGCGCGACACACGCCCGCTGCGCCTCATCACCTGCGGCAGCGTCGATGACGGCAAGTCCACCCTGATCGGCCGTCTGCTCTGGGATACCAAGGCTGTCAAGGAAGACCAGGCAGCGACGCTGCGCCGTGACAGCGGCAAGCAGAACGATCTCGGCCTGCCCGATTTCGCGCTGCTGCTCGACGGTTTGCAGGCCGAACGTGAGCAGGGCATCACCATCGATGTCGCCTATCGCTATTTCGCCACCGACAAGCGCTCCTTCATCGTCGCCGACACCCCCGGCCATGAGCAGTATACCCGCAACATGGCAACCGGCGCCTCGACCGCCGATCTCGCCGTGCTGCTCGTCGATGCCCGCACCGGCCTGCTCGAGCAGACCCGCCGCCATGCGACGATCGCTTCGCTGATGGGCATTAAGCAGTTCGTTCTGGCCGTCAACAAGTTCGATCTCGTCGGTTATGACCGGGCGCGTTTCGACCAGATCACCCACGAATTCCGCGAGCTTGCCTTGTCGCTCGGTGTCCGCCAGATCACGGCCATCCCGATGTCGGCGCTGAAGGGCGAAAATGTCGTCTATGACGGCAAAGCCTCGATGCCCTGGTATGACGGCCAGACGCTGGTCGAGGTGCTGGAACTGGCAACGGTCCGCTCCTCACAGACTGTCGGCTTCCGCCTGCCCGTCCAACGCGTCTCGCGCCCCGGTGAAAGTTTTCGCGGCTATCAGGGCACGGTTGCCGGTGGCTCCGTCAAGCCCGGCGACAGTGTTGTCATCCTGCCATCCGGCATGGTTGCCAACGTCACCAAGATCATCACCTTCGATCTCGTGCGTAACGCAGCCGTTGCAGGCGATGCGATCACGCTGGTGCTCGACCGCCAGGTCGACGTTTCCCTGCGGCGACATGATCGTCTCGATCGACAGTCAGCCGCAGGTCGGCCTCGATTTCGATGCCCAGCTCGTTGCCCTGCAGTCGGAAGGCATTCAGCCGGGCCGGCGCTACTGGCTGAAGAGCGGCTCGCGCCGCCAGCGCGTCACCGCCAACCTGTTCAGCCAGCTCGACCTGAAGACCAGCAGCTGGAACCAGAGGACGGGCGTCCTGCCCATGAACGGCATCGGCAAGGTCCATCTTTCCTTCGACGAGAATGCGGTTTTTGACGCCTATGAGCAGAACCGTAACACCGGCGCCTTCATCCTGATCGATCCGGACAGCAACAATACGGTGGCCGGCGGCATGATCACGGCCAAGCGCTCGTCGCTGACCGACCTTCGTTCAGACGAGACCCGCGTGATCCTTTCGCTGCCGGCGGACCTGGCCGACCAGCTGATGGCAACCGAGCTGTTCTCCCGCCGCCGCGACGAAACCGACCTGCTCCGCATGACCTCCGGCGAAGCGTCGCAAATCTTCAAGGATGCTGCCGTCGACATCTGAAATGTCTCGCAAGCGCTGCCGCCGGCAAAGGTCGGCGGCAGCGCTTGCGACCATTTCTCTCAAGACATCAGAAGTGTCGACGGCCTCGCGGCCTCAGCGGCCGTTGAACCGCGCTGGATCCGCGGTGATCAAGCCCCATCAGCCTCAACGATAGCCTTCAACCGCTCCAGGTCGGCTGCCTTCAGTGCATCCAACTCCATGTCGCGCAGGGGGCGAAACCACACGGCGGCTTCATGCAACGGTTCGGCATACGGAGGCGGATAACCGCCAAGGCCGAGCACCCATTCGCGCACGGTTTCGCGCTCCATGCGGCCGGCCTTGTAGCGGTCGTGGATGCTGGTCACGGAAGCGATCAGGTCGTCAATCTTTTCAAAACATGTCCTTAAACGGCGTTGGCCGATAGCCATAGCACGGTACTCGCCCCGGCAAGAACCGGCTTTAGCGGATGAGCAGCGCCGTGCCGTACATGCCGGCGGCAAAGACGGTGTGCGAGACGAAATTGAGGAAACGTACCTTGTTGGCATTCGGCAGCTTCGAGGCTGCCCAGCCGATGCCGAGGCCCGGCTGTAGCAGGAACCAGCCGGCGCCGATGGTGACGATGCCGACGATCCAGGCAGGCAGGAAGGTCGGAGCGGCAAGCCATGCAGGCCCGGTTATGGCGACCAGCAGGATGCCGTAGGCAATGCCGACAGCATAGTGGCTGATCCAGCCGAGCGCCTGCTCATGCGCATAGGGCTCGGCCTTGCCGATATCGTCGTGAAAGACTTTTCCGGTGCGCAAATGCCAGAACCAGCGCCCGACCGGCGCCCAGTTCGGCTTGCTCTGGCCGGCCACCAGGAACAGCAGGAAAGCCCACAGATCCATCAGCACGGTGCCGCCTGCGCCGATGACCACGCTACGCCAGAGAATATCGAACATGGGCGGCGATTCCTGCTGATGGGCCGGGTGACCGCCGGGGACCGGCGGACGCGGAAAATGACGGGGACCTGCGACGCTGCAGATGCCAGCCGTTGTAATTCACATTTCGTTTTTGGGTCAAGGAAGACGGCGGCGCAAGACCACCATTTTGCGCACTCACGGCCGGCTGCCGGTCTGTCCGATCGGCGCTCAGACCGGAGAGGGCATCTTTCGATAGCCAAGTGCGATGTCAGGGAAATCCAGGCCTATAACCGGTGCGATCAGCCATCGATCTAGCAAACGTTCTGAAATTGCATGGGAATATGGAAAACCGGGAAGCCTCAAAGGGCTTGATAAGCTGGTCGGAGTGAGAGGATCTGAACCTCCGACCCCGTCGTCCCCGAACGACGTGCGCTACCAGGCTGCGCTACACTCCGTGACCAGCGGCGCCTCTATAGAACAGCATTTTCCTTTCCACAAGGCGCAAATTGGAAAAATCTCCAAGCCGGCTGAAAACAACGGGATAAGCCGCGCTGCGCGGCCGGGCTGGACGGGTGAAAGTGCCGGGCATAGCACCCGCAAAGCCTCGGCTCTGGGGCCTTTCGGCAACGCTTGCAAATTTATGCGTTGGGCCGCGCATATAAGTCATTCAACCGATTTTCTTTCAATCGGTTTAGCGCTAGAGGCAGGGTTGAAAAGCCTTGGCCAGCAGCATCTTGCGCCGCCGGGGCGACCGATGTTTCAGAACGAAAGCCAAAGGGACCTGACCAGATGAATTTCCGCTTGATGACCGTCGCCGCCCTCGCGCTGGCGCTTGCCGGCTGCACCACCGTAGGCCCGGCCCTGCAATGCCGTCGAGGCCCGCTGGAAGGGACAGCCCGCCGGCGTCTTCTTTGCAGCCTTCGGCCCGCCGCAGTCGGACGTTTCCGAGCGGTGACATGACGGTCTATTCCTGGAAGGGCGGCTACAAGAAGCGGACGATCCCGGCGCAGTATGCGGAAGGCGAAAACGGCAAGAAGGGCAAGAGGATCGCCTCTGCCCGCACCGAATTCCTCTCCTGCTCCGTCCAGCTGAACGTCTCCTCCGACTACGTCATCCGCTCGGTCCAGGTGCTTGGCGACCGCAAGACCTCAAGCGGCCCGAGTTGGTGCGACGAGTTTTTGGCCGGCGACAAGACGAAGTAAGGTTTTTTGGCGCAGAATGTGCTGATGTGAATGGACCCGCCGGTGGAGATCGGCGGGTCTTGTCTTTGGAGTATGCTCAGGTTGAGCTATTGTCCTCGACCGGCGCACCGGGGCCATTTTTCTTGATGGACTCGATGGCATTCTGCGCGCTCGACTTCGAGGAATACCCTTCCGTCGCAAACATCACTTCATTGTTGTATTTGAAGCGAACGCGAAATTCGCCAGCCTTGTCCTTGTAGATTTCAAACTTGTGAGCCATGAGCTCCCCCTCCTGTCAGTGTGAATTAAGCCTGTCCAACGTGGCAGTTGCAACCGGCGTTGGCAAGTTTGAACCTGATGGAAAGCGAAGAGCCCGCTGGCAAGGATCGGAGGGTTTTGTTTTGTTAAAAGAAGAGGCGAAGACAGCTTTGAAAAAGGTACGGGAAACTGCATGATGCGATGCGGCCTTATTCGCTGCGTCACGCCGCTTAGGAACACAATTTGAATTGCGATTTAAACGGTAGTGCTGAACTCTCAATTTTGCAGTCGATGCTTAAGCCAGAGCATCTTCAGGCTGAGACAATTGCGGCGATTCATTTGGCCGAAAAGAGATTACGAATTTTTTTGAATGACCGCGAAGAGGCTGAACGGCTGATAAGGCTTGGTCTGCCTTTTAAAGGCGCTCATGACGTAGATAAAAAAATAGATCTATTCAAGGCAAATTACTTCTCACATGAGATGTTCGAAGCCTTAATGTGCGGCGGAGAGGGTTATCGCCCCGCACCTATTGAGTTTGTCTGGAATAAACTATGTAAAAGACGCATTTTCCATAAAATCACGGGTCACCTGCCTGGCGCATTTGCCGATCAGGCTGTCAATCCAGCGCTTCTATTAAAACACATACATGATGACACATTTCATAATTTATTTTTGCCGCCTTCCGGGTTGTTAGATCGTTATAAAGGTGCAGTAGCCGCTATTGACGTTTTAAAGAACGGTGATGAAAGACGAGGTAGCGGTTTTATAGTTCAATTGATAAACCGACCAGATCAGGTTTTGATAACATGCCGACATAACGTGGATCCTGACGACGGGATAACTGATATCCGTGTTTCGACGGAGGGCGGTGCTGAACTTTCGGTTAAAACCGCCCACATCTCGTCAGAATATGACATAGCACTTATGGAGCTAAGGCAACCAGTCCAAGGTACGGTATTCCGTCTTGGCAGTACGGCAACGGTATTCGATGAAGTTTACACGCTAGGATTTCCGCACGTCGTGGGAGCATTTCCTTTATTGACGGGACACCGCGGTGAGATCAATGGATTTGCCGAATTGTTTTTAGAAAAATGCCCAGCCATCCTGATCTCGGATCTTGTCAGTCCAGGAAGCAGTGGCGGTCCTGTGTTGAATCGCGACGGCAGTTGTATCGGCATGACTATGAGATGGCTTGAAAGCGAGTCTGAGGGTGGAAAAACGAGGTTTTCTGCAGCATTACCCGCCAAAATATTGATGGACGTCTTGGGTGACAGAACAACATTTTTCTAAAATTCTGTCGAAAACAAGCCGATCCGGCAGCAAAAAAATAAGATGGCTGGGGCGCCTGGATCGAACCAGGGGTGCCGGTACCAAAAACCAGTGCCTTACCGCTTGGCTACGCCCCACCGTTTGGCGCGAACATATTGCCCTGCCAAATCGAGTGCCGGTTTAGCAAAGCCGAACGCATGCGACAATGTTTAAGTTTGGGTTTTGCGCGGATTTTTCAAGGGGTGATGTTGGGAGGGCTGCGGGCGGGGGCGCCGTGCGTAGCCGCCCCTCATCCGGCCTGCTGGCCACCTTCTCCCCGCAAGCGGGGAGAAGGGATATGCGGCACGCTCTGTCGTCCCCTCTCCCCGCTTGCGGGGAGAGGGTTAGGGCACGCTCTGTCGTCCCCTCTCCCCGCTTGCGGGGGAGAGGGCTAGGGTGAGGGGCAATGGCGTGGCGACACCGCCTTACGACACCAGCGCTCAAAAGACGCAAGTCTGCGGCCCGAAATGCGTTTCTGTCATCAATTTTCTAGGCTAGGGTCGGGTCACAAACCCGGAGACCTCCATGAGCATTTTCGTGCCCGCCCGCCTGCCAAGCCGACCGTTCTTCTCGATGACGACGTGGTCAGGATTACCCGCTGGGATTTCGAGCCGGGGGCCGATACCGGGCATCATGTGCATGGTATGGGCTATGTGGTCATCCCGATGACCGATTGCCGGTTCCTGCTGGAGGAGCCGGGCGGCGAGCGGCGGGTGGATATTGCCAAGGGGCAGGCCTACCGGCGCGAGGCCGGCGTCGAGCACAACGTCGTCAATGCCGGCAAGGAGTTCATGTCGTTCATCGAAGTCGAGTACAAGTGAAGAGACGGCGCATGGACGGTCCCGATTTCGACCTCGACTTCAAGCCCGCCCATGGCGAGGCGGTGACGGTGGCGGACGGGGTGCAGCGCATCACCGTCAACAATCCCGGCCCCTTCACCTTCCATGGCACCAACAGCTATATCGTCGGCGGCACATCTGTCGCGGTGATCGATCCGGGGCCGGAGGACGAGGCGCATTTTCAGGCGCTGATGGCGGCGCTGAAAGGCCGCGAGGTCACCCATATCGCCGTCAGCCACACCCATCGCGACCACTCGCCGCTGGCCCGGCGACTGAAGGCGGAAACCGGTGCGCTTGTCGTGGCCGAGGGGCCGCACCGGGCCGCCCGGCTGCTGCATGCAGGCGAAATCAATCCATTCGCCGAAAGCTCGGACATGGATTTCGTGCCGGATATCGCGCTTGCCGATGGCGACATCATCGAGGGTGACGGCTGGTCGCTGACCACGCTTCTGACACCCGGCCACACCGCCAACCATGCGGCCTTCGCGTTGGGTAGCCCTCAAGAGACCGGCATCGTCTTTTCCGCCGATCATGTCATGGCCTGGGCGACCTCGATCGTCGCGCCGCCGGATGGATCGATGACCGATTACATGGCCTCGCTGGAAAAGCTGCTTGGCCGCGACGACCGGCTCTACCTGCCCGGCCATGGCGGCCCGGTGAAGGAGCCGGCGGCGTTCCTGCGCGGGCTGCGCGCCCACCGGCGGATGCGCGAGCGCGCCGTTCTGGAGCGGGTCCGGGCCGGTGACAGCCATATTGCCGAGATGGTCAAGGTGATCTACGCCACCACCGATCCGCGGCTGCATGGCGCGGCGGCGCTTTCGGTGTTTGCCCATCTGGAGGACCTGATCGAGCGCGGCCAGGTCGAGACCGATGGCGCGCCTTCGCTCATCGGCGCCTTTCGCCTAACGCCTGGCGGCGCCAGCTGATGCATCAACGGCCGGCCTACAGCTATCGCAACGATCCGGCAGTTCCCGCCTTTGCCGACGATCATCCGGTCATCGTCTTCGATGGGGAATGCATCTTCTGTTCCGGCTGGGTGAATTTCGTCCTGCGTCACGACCGGCAGGGCCGTTACCGCTTCATCACCGCTCAATCGCCGCTCGGCGAAGCGCTCTACCGTCACTATGGCCTCGATAGCCGCAACTACGAGACCAATATCCTGATCGAGGATGGCATCGCCTATCGGAAATCCGAAGGCTCCCTGCGCATGGCGGCCGGGCTTGGCTTTCCATGGAAGCTTGCGGGCGTCTTCCGTGTGCTCCCGAGAAGCATCCGCGATCCGCTCTACGAACTCGTGGCACGCAACCGCTACCGGATCGCCGGCCGGCGCAACACCTGCTTCGTGCCGACCCCGGAGCATCGCGCCCGGTTCCTTACATGAGCAGCGAGCGGCTGCGTGTCCTCATCCTCGGTGGCTACGGCACATTCGGCGGCAGGCTGGTGCGGCTGCTGGCCGACGGAACCGCGGCTGACGCTGCTGGTCGCCGGGCGGTCGCTCGATAAGGCGCGGGCCTTTGTGGAAAGCGTGACCGCCAACGCCGTGCTCGAGCCTGTTGCAATGGATCGCGATGGCGATGCGGATGCCATTCTTTCCACATTGAAACCCGATCTCGTCGTCGATGCCTCCGGACCGTTTCAGGATGCCGGTCCCGCTCCCTACCATCTGGTCAAAACCTGTATCGTGCGCGGCATCTGCTATCTCGACCTTGCCGATGCGACGGCCTTCGTGGTCGGCATTTCCGACCTCGATCAGGCAGCCAGGGAAAACGGCGTCTTCACTCTCTCAGGCTGCAGCAGCTTTCCCGCCCTCTCCTTTGCGGCCATCGACGCGTTGAAACCGGATTTTGCCAATATCGAGACGATGACAGCCGGCATCGCCCCTTCGCCCAAGGCCCGCATGGGCCTCAATGTGGTCAAGGCGGTGTCGAGCTATGCCGGCAAGCCGGTGGCGCTCATTCGAGGCGGTAAACCGGCGACAGGCTACGGATTGATGGACGGCATCCGCCGCACGATCGCGCCGCCGGGCGGCATTCCGCTGAACAGCCGCCGGTTCGTTCTTGCCGATGCACCGGATCTTGCGCTCTTGCCGCGCTCCCTGCCCTGCCTGAAATTCACCTTTACCGGCGCCGGAACAGAGCCGCAGATCTTGCAACGACTGCTGGGCCTCTGCGGCTGGCTGGTGCGGCTGCGGCTGCTCCCTTCCCTTTCACCGTTCGCTTCGATGTTTCATAAGGCATCGCAGCGCTTCGCCTTCGGCGAACATCGCGGCGGCATGTTCGTGGCTTTGACCGGTCAAGCCGCCGACGGCGGGCCGCTTGCCAAATCCTGGCATCTGGTCGCCGAAGGCGATGATGGTCCCTTCATTCCGGCGATGGCAGCGGAGGCGATCATTCGCGGCTGGCTTTCGGGACGGAAGCCGGAGCCCGGAGCCCGCCCGATAGCAGGTGAACTGACGCTCGCCGATTTCGAGCCGCTTTTTTCCCGTTTCGCCATCCGCTCCGGCATCCGCGACGACAGCCTATCTGAGGTGAACACGTCGCTCTACCGGCGTATGCTGGGAAGCGCATGGGCAAACCTGCCGCCGAGCGTGGCCGCCATGCACGACAGCACCGTCTCCCGAACAGTCGACGGCCGTGCCAAAGTCGAGCGCGGCACCGGATTGCTGGCTCGGCTCACCGCCGCCGTCATCGGTTTTCCTGCCGACAATCCCGATGCTCCCGTTCGCGTCCGCTTCGACTGCGCCGATGGTCGCGAAACCTGGATCCGCACGTTCGGAACCAAATCCTTCCGTAGCGTGCAGTCCGCCGCCACCGGCCGCGATGCCTGCCTGCTGGCCGAGGATTTCGGGCCGTTCCGCGTGCTGATCGCGCTGGTGCCCGACCACGGCCGCTTGCGGCTGGAGATCCGCGGCTGGCGTTTTTTCGACCTGCCGCTGCCGCTGTTCCTCGCCCCCGGCGGCGAGACCTTCGAGGAGGAACGGGACGGCACCTTCCGCTTTCACGTCGAGATCACCAGTCCGCTGACTGGCCTGATTGTTCGCTACACCGGCTGGCTTCGTCCCGTAACCGGCTAAACCGTTCAGCGCTGCCTGTCAAGCCGTGTGCTGCGCCGGATGCCGTACTGGAAGGTTACGAGCAGGATGGCGTCCATCCAAAGTCTCAGGATCGCATTCATCGTCTTCGTCCTATTCAAATTCACCGATGCCTGAGTGTGATCCCGCTTGCCGGTTGACGACAAACGAGCTTATTGTCGCCTTCGAATGACTTGAGGTTATGCAATGAAGCGCGGACGTTTACCCCTGACCGCCCTGCGCAGTTTCGAGGCGGCGGGAAGGCTGGAGAGCTTTACGCTGGCGGCGGAAGAACTGTTCGTCTCGCAAGCCGCCATCAGCCGGCAGGTGCGCGAACTGGAAGCGCTGCTGGGAACGGCGCTGTTTACCCGACATCACCGCAAGGTGCGTCTGAGTGCCGAAGGGGCGCGGCTTCTCGAAACCCTGGCCAGCGCCTTCGACACGATCGATGCCCGGCTTGAGGAATTGCGGGCTACCAAGCCGGTGACGCTGCTGACGGTCAATGCCGAGCCCTGTTTCGCCGGCTGCTGGCTGGTGCCGCATCTGGCGGATTTTCGCACTTTGTATCCTCAGATCGACGTTTCCGTCAGATCTGAATCGAGGCTGGTCGAGTTTCGCAGCGATACGGCAGAGCTTGCTATCCGCTATAGCACAACGGTGAGCGCCTGGCCGCGCACGCAGGCCCGCCACCTCTGTGATATCACCATGGTGCCGGCGGTGTCGCCGGAGATGGCCAAGGACGGGACCGCCTTCAACACGCCGGCCGACCTTCTGGCGTATACGCTTCTACATGAGGAAACCCGCGATGTCTGGGCACGCTGGTTTGCCGCCGCCGGCCTGGCACCGGGGGCAGCGGTGATGCGGGGGCCGATTTTTGCCGATGGATCGCTGACGCTGCAGGCAGCGTTGCGCGGCCATGGGGTGGCGCTTGTCGATACGGCGCTGACCCGCGACGACCTCGATGCCGGCCGCATCATCCAGCCGTTCGATCTATCGATTCCCCATGGAGCCTATTTTCTGGTGGCGCGCGACTTCGACCAGTTGTCGCCGGAGGCCTCAGCCTTAGCCACATGGATCACCGACTGCTTTGCCGGGACATCTGGCTGACGGCACAGGATCAATCCCCGGCGATCCCCAGCAATTCGGCATCAAGTGCATGCAGGAATTGATTGGCGAAGGCTTCTCCCAGACCGAGGTCATGTCCGCCGTAGCGGGAAGCCACACGCATATCGACGAAAGTCGTTTCGGCTTCTTCCCTAAGCCTGATCAGCACATCAAAGCGAAAGCCCACGATCAGCGTGCGCCATTCGCCTTGAAGCAGGATATCGGAGGAGCGTCGGCCCGGCGACATTTCGCCGGGGACGATCTCGGGGCGTGACAGCGGGATCGGCACGTCATCGGGGTCGCTATCGGCCGGGGCAGCATCCGCGGGCTTGACGGCCATATCTTCAAGATCGGCCTCGGCATTCTCGACACCTTCCTGCGCACCGATGCTGATGCCGGTGTTTTCCGCGACGATCTTCACACCCTGAAACACGCGGTCGAGCGCGCCATCGTAACGGCGGCCGGTCAGCCCCGGATAGGCGACGATCTGCGCTTCCCGGTCCGCCGGTGTCACCTCGGATGATCGCTTCAGCCAACCCTGCTGCGCATCCGGCTGCTTGATCCAGGGCGGCGGCGTTACCGTGTCGGTGCTGACATCGTAGATCGCCGGCTTGGAGAAATATTCGCTGAGCGCAAAGCCGGCGGCAGCGATGGGTACCACCGCGTAGACAAGCGCCACGAACGAGGCAATGCCGCCAACGGCTGCAACCTGCCAGAACCGGACGAAACCGACGATCGCAAGCACCACCGCAAGAACCGCCAGGCCTGCCGAGAGGACAACCAGCGCTACGAAATGCGGCGTGACCAGCGGGCCGATACGATGCGCCAGCAGCGCGCCGATAAACAGACCGAAGGCAAAGCGGGCGATCCGGCGCGCCCAGCGGGCGGCAACAGATGTGGGGCGCTCGTACTTGATCATCATCTGGCAGAATCATTCCCTTGGCCCGGACACGGCAACCATATCTCCTGTTTAGAGCATGATGGCGAAAGCTGTGAAGTGATTTTCGCCGAGATCACGATGGAGCCCGTGGATACGGCCGGACAAGGCGGAGAATATCTTCGATTGCTAACATGCCGCAAATTCGCCATTCTCCTTGATCATGTCTTAACGACGGGGATCAGCCGTGTTTCCCGGTTCATGCGGTGTTGGACCGGTTTGCACACACACCAGTATTTGAAGGTGCACAGGAAAGGCGTGTCTTTCCTGTGGCTTGAAAGGAGAGTGAGCATGCTATCATCCGAAATGAACGCGCCGGAAGCGGCGACGCAAACGCTGGTGCCGGCGTCCGATACCGGCCTGACCATGGAACTCCTCGAACTCGAACTGTCGCTCGACGGCTTCACGACCGGCCCGGACGGCTTTGCCGCCCATGTCCGCTCGGCCGCCGCCGCCATCGACGGCGCACTCCTGTTCGAACTGCCGGCATCCGGTCTTGTCGCTGATTGCGATCGTATTGCGGTTCTGCGCATTCCCACGGACGGCAGCACGGCGATGGCAACGATCTTTGCCTGCCTGGCAGCCGGCGGCAACACGATCCGCATCGAGACGCCCGACGAGACCACGGAAGGCTTGAAGAATTTCGCCGAAGCCTTTGTGGATGTGTTGCAGCGTATCTGATAGATAGATTGAAATCTGCAATCGTTTCAAGGTCTCAGCATGCCTATCCGGAAGCTCCTGTCGCTTGTCGCCCTTGGCGCAATCCTTGGCGGTTGTACCACCATGACACCGCAAGAGCGCCGTTCCGCTGACGAGAAAACCTGCCTGTCCTATGGTTTTCGCCGCAATACCGATGCCCTCGCCACTTGCCTGCAGCGTATCGATCTCGATCGCCGCGCCGAGTCACGCTCGCTGAGATATGACAGCGACCCGATGCTCTGGGGCTGGAACCGGCCTGTCATCGTCCGGTAACGGCGTAGCGCCTCGCAAGAAAATTCCTGATTCGGCGCCAAATGGCGCAGGCTTTTGCTTTGGCAAAGGCGATTGCCGCCTATGATGGGTGCGACAACGACCGGGAGATTTTTTTCATGAAAGCCATGCTGAAAATACTTTGCGCCCTCTTCCTTCTTTCCGCCGTACCGGCCTTGGCCTGCCGAGCGATGGCAGGAACTGCCTGACCCTGCGCCAATGCCGAAGGCCGATAAAACCGGCACGGCACCGGTCAACGGCATCAACATGTATTACGCCGTCTACGGCTCCGGCCCGCCGGTTCTCCTGATCCATGGCGGCCTCGGCTATGCCGATGTCTGGGGAGCGCAAGTGGCCGATCTCTCCAGGGATCACACCGTCATCGTTGCCGAAAGCCGTGGCCATGGACGCACGACCCGCAATGCCGATGCCTATAGCTACGATCTGATGTCGGCGGATTACCTAGCGCTGCTCGACTACCTGAAGATCGACAAGACGGCAATTGTCGGCTGGAGCGACGGCGGCATCATCGGCCTCGACATCGCCATCCATCACCCGGAGCGCCTGACCAGACTGTTTGCCCACGCGGCCAATTCAAAGATCGACGGGTTGATCCCGACCGTGATGGAAAACAAGACCTTCGCCGCCTACATCGAAAAGGCCGGCGAGGTTTACAAGAAGATTTCGCCGACACCGACCGAATACGACGCCTTCGTCACCCAGATCAGCGGCATGTGGGCAAGCCAGCCCAACTGGAGCGACGATGACCTGAAGACGATCACCACGCCAACGGCCATCGTTGTCGGCGACCACGACGAGGCGATCAGCCGCGAGCATACCGATTATCTGGCAAAGACCATCCCCGGCGCTGAACTGATCATCCTCAAGGATGCCAGCCATTTCGCCATGCTGCAGGACCCGGAAGGGTACAACAAGGCTGTGCGGGATTTCATCGACAAATAGGGAAACAAATTCGTCCGGCAAAGCGCTGTTCTTTGCCGGACCAGTGAGCCACCCTCACCCCTTGCCGTTGATGGCCGCCTGGGCGGCCGCCAGCCTTGCGATCGGCACGCGGAAGGGGGAGCAGGAGACGTAGTCGAGGCCGGTTTCCTCGCAGAAGCGGATGGAGGCCGGGTCGCCGCCATGTTCGCCGCAAATGCCGAGCTTCAAGCCGTTCTTGGTGCGGCGGCCGCGTTCGGCGGCGATCTGAATCAGTTCGCCGACACCATCGAAATCGAGCGAGACGAGACGGATCCTTCTCGACGATGCCCTTCTGGATATAGGTATTGAGGAACTGGGCGGCGTCGTCGCGGGAAATGCCGAAGGTGGTCTGCGTCAGGTCGTTGGTGCCGAAGGAGAAGAAATCGGCGCTTTCGGCAATGACATGGGCGCGAAGGGCGGCGCGCGGCAGTTCGATCATCGTCCCGACGAGATATTCGATCTCGATGCCGGATTCGCCGATGACCTCCTTCGCCACCGCATCGATGCAGGCCTTGACGTAATCCAGCTCGGATTTGAGCCCGACCAGCGGCACCATGATTTCCGGCACGACCGGCGCGCCGGTTTCGCGGGCGGCCTCGACCGCCGCCTCGAATATGGCTCGGGCCTGCATCTCGGCGATCTCCGGATGGGAAATCGCCAGCCGGCAGCCGCGATGGCCGAGCATTGGGTTGAACTCGTGCAGTTCATCGACACGCTGGCGCAGTTCCGCCGGCTTCATGCCGAGAACCGCTGCAACATCGTCGATCTCCTCATCGGTCTTCGGCAGGAATTCGTGCAGCGGCGGATCGAGCAGGCGGATGGTCACCGGCAGGCCGTGCATGATCGAGAACAGTTCGGTGAAGTCCGAGCGCTGCATCGGCAAAAGCTTGGCGAGCGACACCCGCCGCCCGGCCTCATCGGCCGCAAGGATCATTTCGCGCATGACATTGATGCGCTCGCCCTCGAAGAACATATGCTCGGTGCGGCAGAGGCCGATCCCTTCAGCGCCGAAGGAGCGGGCTGCCCGCGCATCGGCCGGGGTCTCGGCGTTGGTGCGTACCGTCATGCGGCGGCTGGCATCGGCCCAGGCCATGATCTTGCCGAAGTCGCCGGACAGTTCCGGCTGCAGCATCGGAATTTCGCCCTTCAGCACTTGGCCGGACGAGCCGTCGATGGTGATCACCTCGCCCTTGGTCAGCGTCATACCGGCGGCAATCAAAAGTTCGTTGCGGGTATCGACGCGCAGATTGCCGGCGCCGGAGACGCAGGGAATGCCCATGCCACGAGCGACCACAGCCGCATGGCTGGTCATGCTGCCGCGGCACGTCAGAATGCCTTCGGCCGCATGCATGCCGTGAATGTCTTCCGGGCTGGTTTCGACACGCACCAGAATGACCTTGCGGCCTTCCTTTTCGGCCAGTACGGCCTCTTCCGAGGTAAAGACGATTTCGCCCGTGGCAGCCCCCGGAGAGGCCGGCAGGCCGGAGCCGATAATGTCGCGGCGGGCGCGCGGGTCGATGGTCGGGTGCAGCAGCTGGTCGAGCGAGGCCGGATCGATGCGGCTGACGGCCTGGTCTTTGGTGATCGTGCGGGCCTCGGCCATGTCGACAGCGATTCTGAGCGCCGCCTTGGCTGTACGCTTGCCGGACCGGGTCTGCAGCATCCAGAGTTTTCCACGCTCGATGGTAAATTCGAGGTCCTGCATGTCGCGGTAATGGCCTTCCAGCCGATTGCAGATCGCCTGGAATTCCTCGAAGGCCTCCGGCATCAGCTTTTCCAGCGACGGCTTGTCGGAACCGGAGGCGATGCGGGCGGCCTCCGTGATGTTCTGCGGCGTGCGGATGCCGGCAACGACATCCTCGCCCTGTGCATTGACGAGGAATTCGCCGTAGAGCTCGTTCTCGCCGGTCGAGGGATTGCGGGTGAAGGCAACACCGGTGGCGGACGTATTGCCGAGATTGCCGAACACCATGGCCTGCACGTTGACGGCAGTGCCCCAGGCTGCGGGAATATTGTGCAGATGGCGATAGGTGATGGCGCGCGGATTCATCCAGCTGGCAAAGACGGCACCGATCGCCCCCCAGAGCTGGACTTCCGGATCCTGCGGGAAGGCTTCTCCGAATTCTTCCTCGATCACCCGCTTGTAGAGCGAGATGATATGCTGCCATTCGACGGCGGAAATCTCGGTATCCTGCTCATGACCGAGACGGCCCTTTTCGTCTTCGAGGATTTCCTCGAAAACCTCATGGTCGAGGCCCATCACGACATCGGCATACATCTGGATGAAGCGGCGGTAGCTATCCCAGGCAAATCGCGCATCGCCCGCATCATGACCGAGCGCCTGAACGGTGCTGTCGTTGAGACCGAGATTGAGCACAGTATCCATCATCCCCGGCATCGAGGCGCGGGCGCCGGAGCGGACGGACAGGAGCAGAGGACGCTGCGTGTCGCCAAAGATACGGCCGGTGATCGACTGCATTTTCTCGATGCCGGCCGATACCTGTGCCTTCAAATCCTCGGGAATGCTGCGGCCATCGGCATAGTAGCGGCCGCAGGCCTCGGTGATAATCGTCAGGCCGGGCGGGACCGGCAGGCCGAGATTGCACATCTCCGCCAGGTTGGCCCCCTTGCCGCCAAGAAGATCACGATCACCCGCATTTCCCTCGGCTTCTCCCCGCCAAAGGTATAAACCCACTTTGTCATGCTCATTCTCCACCCAAACGGCTCCCACCGAACGCTACAGTATCCTTTTCGGCATTAAAATGCATCGGTGGCGGAATTTTGCTGCGTTGCAGCAAAATAGTGACGAAACCTGTCATAAAAGATGAAGGCCGGCTCAAGCGGCGGTGCGGCTGCGGCGCCAGGTGCTCTTGCCGGAGGCCTTCGCCTGATAGAGGGCGGTATCGGCGGCGCTCATCAGCTCGTCGGGATCAAAGCCATTCTCGGGTGCCACTGCGATGCCGATGCTGACGCTGATGCCGATCTGGCGGTTTGCGATGCCGAAGGGTTTTCCTAAAGCCAGAATGCAACGGTCGGCGATGTCGGCCACCCTTGCGGTGGACGCATGCTGCAGAATGGCGAATTCATCGCCACCGAGCCTTGCCACAAGATCGCCATTCAGCAGAACGGATTTCAACCGCTCGGCAACCTGTTTCAGCAGCATGTCGCCGGCGGCATGACCAAAAGTGTCGTTGACCGGCTTAAAGCCGTCGAGGTCAAGGTAGTGCACCGCCAATTCTTCCCCGTCACGCGCTGCCCTCACCAATGCGGATCTCGAGCTTCTGGCGAAACTGCATGCGGTTCGGCAGACCCGTCAGCGGATCGTGATGAGCCAGATGGGTGGCATGCGCCTCGGCGCGGATGCGGTCACTGACATCGGCGATCGTCAGAAGCAGCCGCCGCGATGGCCCCTCGTGGATGATACGCACGTAGATCAGCACATGGTGTTCCGCGCCATCTGCCGCTTTCTGGTGCCAGACGGTCCGCGCCTCGCAATCTCCCTCAAGCCCTCGCAATGTCGTGCCGAGCCGCTCGCTCTCGCCCGGTGCATGAAAATCAGTAACGCGTTTTTGCCGCATCGCCTCTGGCGCAAAACCATAGAGCGTCACTGCCGCGTTGTTCGCCGCAAGGATATCCAAGGTCACAGCATCGCAGACCATCATCGGCATCGGATTGGCGTCGAACAGAAGCCGGAACGATTCTTCGCGGCGCTTGAGATCGGTGATATCGATGCGCATACCGATGGCACTGCCGTCCGGCGTGCGGCGATCGTCGTGGCGAAGCCAGCGTCCGTCCCGCAGCATCTGCTCCTCCTGCGAAACCGGAAGCCTGTGCCGTTTCATCCGCTCCTCGATCCAGTGGTCCGGATCCGTGACCAATTCGGGCATATCTCCACTGGCCAGGCTGATCTCCAGTATCTCCCGGAAGGGAATGCCTGGGCGCAGATGATCGGCGATTTCCGGATAGAGCGCCGCATATTTCTCGTTCCAGAGAATGTAGCGATCCTCCGCATCGAAGACGCAGGCGGCTTGCGGCAGCATGTCGATGAAGAATCCGAGACGCTGATGTGCGGCTCTCGCTTCCAGCAACGCCTCGTCGCTCTGCCGTTCAAGCTCAAGCCGCATCGATTCCAGCGACCGTTCATCGATGAGATCGCGGATGACAACACCCGTCAAAGCATCGCCAAACCGCACCAACGAGAGTTCGACGGGAATGACGCTGCCATCGCCACGCAGCAGCAAAGTCTCGCGGCGGAAGGATTTGGCGGAGGCGTTCGAGACAGTGTGCCATTCCGGCAGAAGACGAGACACCGGCGTCCGCGCAAGAGCAGAGCCTGCGCCGGACATCGCCCTCACCGTTTCATTGGCAAAGACGATGATCCCGCCCGCATTCACGCACAGGGACGCCACGGGAACGGCCCCCAGCAGCATCAATGCATCTGCGCCCGTGAAATCCGCCAAGTTTCATACCCTCCGGCGACCCGACGTCGCCTTTCAAAGGCTGTCGGCGAAAGTGTGCGCCGAGATATGAAAGATTCCCTTACCGAAACCCTTAGACTGCTTCAGCGCAGCTGCTCGGCGGTCTGCAGGTCGACGGAGACGAGCTGGGAGACGCCCTGCTCGGCCATGGTGACGCCGAACAGGCGGTTCATGCGGGCCATGGTGATCGGATTGTGGGTGATGATGACGAAGCGGGTCTCGGTCGAGGCGGCCATTTCGTCCATCAGGTTGCAGTAGCGCTCGACATTGTGGTCGTCGAGCGGCGCGTCGACTTCGTCGAGTACGCAGATCGGCGCCGGATTGGTGAGGAACACCGCAAAGATCAGCGCCATCGCCGTCAGCGCCTGCTCGCCGCCCGACAGCAGCGTCATCGTTTGCGGCTTCTTGCCCGGCGGGCGGGCGAGGATTTCGAGACCGGCATCGAGCGGGTCGTCGCTCTCGATCAGCTGCAGCTCGGCCGTGCCACCACCGAACAGGTGGGTGAAGAGGCGCTGGAACTGCACGTTGACGATGTCGAATGCGGCCAGCAGGCGTTCGCGGCCTTCGCGGTTGAGGTTCTGGATCGCCGAGCGCAGCTTGCGGATCGCGTCGATGACGTCCTCGCGCTCCTTCAGCATGGCATCGAGCTTGTCGGACAGCTCCTTCTGCTCTTCCTCGGCGCGCAGGTTGACGGCGCCCAGCCGCTCGCGCTCGATCTTCAGGCGGTCGAGTTCGCGCTCGATCTGGCGGATATCCGGCAGTTCGGCATCGACGGCAAGGCCGGTGAGCCGCATCACCTCATGCGGCGCGCAATTCAGCGCCTCGCGGATCCGAGCCTCGACCTCGATCCGCTTTTCGCGGGCGGATACCAGCCGTTCCTCGGCCCGGCCGCGCTTCTCCCGCGTCTCTGCCAGCTCCGACAGCGCGGTGACGGCGATCCGGTCGGCGTCCGCTGGCGCGTTTCGGCCACAGCCAGCACATCGGCTGCCTGGCGGCGGGCCTCTTCGGCCTTAGACAGTTCGTTCATCAGCGCCCGGCGCTTCTCGTCGAATTCGTCGGGGGCTTCGAGCAGCTCCTCGACTTCCTCGCGTGCCTCGCTTTCACGTTCGCGCAGGGTCTCGATATGCTCCTGTGCGCTGGCCGCGCGTGTTCCACGTCTGTCGCTCGGCCGCGATGGCGCGGATGCGGCGTTCGCGGGCTTCGTTTTCGCGGGCAAGGCCGTCATTGATGGCGCGGGCTTCGGCCACCAGCGCCCGGTCGGTCGCAACCGTGGTCATCTGGCTGTTGAGCTTCAGTTCCAACCCGGCAACGTCGGGGGCATCCTCCAGCGCTTCGCGGGCGCCTTCCATCTGTTCGCCGATTTCCTCGATCTGCAGCGATAGCTGGCTGCTGGTTTCGGCAAGGACGGCGCGGCGGCGGACGAGATCGCCGGACGCACGCTCGGCCGCCGCCAGCCCATCGCGGGCTTCGGCAAGCTTGCGCACCACCATGCGCTGGGTCTCGCGCGACAGGCGCAGCCGCTCGTCCTCGGCGCGGATACGGGCCGCAGCGGCAGCAAGCTCGGCTTCGCCCGCTGCCAGCTGATCGCGGGCGTCCGTGAGCTCACCTTCGAGTTCGGCAAGCCTATTCTTCTGTGCCAGACGAAGGGCGGCGGCACTGGGAGCATCAGCACCCGTGACATGGCCGTCCCAGCGCCAGACGGCACCGTCGCGCGTCACCAGTCGCTGTCCGGCCTTCAACAGCGGCAGCAGGCGCTCCGCCGTGGCATCATTTTCGACAATGCCGATCTGGCGCAGGCCGCGATCCAGCGTTTGCAGGGCACGCACGTGTTGCGTCAGCGATATGGCGCCGTCAGGCAATTGCGGATCATCAGAACCATCGCCGGGCGCGCGCCAATGGGCGGGCGCACCGGGATCGAGCGGCGATTCCAGATCTTCGCCCAGCGCGGCGCCCAAGGCGGTCTCGAAACCGCGATCGACCTTCATATCATCGACCACAGGCGGGGCAGCGCCCTGCACGGCCGATGCATCCAGCATGCGCCGGATGGTCCGGGCTTCGGTCTCGATGCCATTAACCTGCGAACGGGCAGCATCGACGGACGGACGGGCGGCGACTTCCGCCTGACGGGCGGCGGCCAGCGCCTCTTCGATATCCGCGACGGCATTTTCCGCCTGTTCAAGGGCAGATTCGGCGGCCTCGACCTCCTCCTGCTTTTCCGCAGGATCCGGCAGCGTCGAAATCTGCCGGTCGAGTTCGTCGAGGTCGCGGTTCTGGTCGGACAGCTGGCGGGCAAGACGCGCCTGCCGTTCGGTCAGATCGCGAATGGTCTTTTCGAGCTGGTTGCGCGATGCCTGGGCTTCAGCTTTCTCGGCGGTCAACAGGCCGAGCTGCCGTTCGCTTTCAGACAATCTGTCGCTTGCCTCGGCAAGCCGCTCCATGAGCTTCCTCGGCGCGTTCGCCGGCTTCGGCCAGCATGTCGGCGAGCTCGCTCTCTTCCCTCGTCCAGACGGGCAAGAATGCCGGCATTGTCCGCGACCAAACGCTCTTCGCGAACGATATCCTCGCCCAGCTGCGCCAAGCGCCGCTGCAACTCATCGCGGCGGCGCAGGATGCGGCCGGCGTCTTCCTCCAGCTGCGACTTGGCAATCTGCAGGCGCTGCAGGGCGGCGGCTGCCCGCGCCTCTGCTTCGCGCAGTTCCGGTAGCTTCAGGCTGGCAATGGCTTGTGCCTTGGCGGCCTCCATCTGGGCTTGCGCCTTTTCGGCCACCAGCGATGTCGCCTGGTTCAGGTGGCTGTCGGCCTCGCCCTCGGCTTCCTTGGCCTGCACCCAGCGGATATGCAGAAGCATCGCCTCATGACGGCGGATGTCGGCCGACAGCATCTTGAAGCGATTGGCCTGGCGCGACTGGCGCTTCAGGCTTTCGATCTGGCTTTCGAGCTGCGAGGTCACATCCTCCAGCCGCTCGAGATTGGTCTCGGCACCCTTCAGGCGCAGCTCCGCCTCGTGGCGGCGCGAATGCAGCCCGGAAATACCGGCAGCTTCTTCGAGCAACTGGCGTCTTGCCTGCGGCTTGGCAGCGATCAGCTCGCCGATCCGCCCCTGGCCAACCATCGACGGCGAACGCGCGCCGGTCGAGGCATCGGCAAACAACAGCTGCACGTCCTTGGCGCGGGCTTCCTTGCCGTTGATGCGGTAGACCGAGCCGTTCTCCCGCCTCGATCCGCCGTGTCACCTGGATCTCGTCGCTGTCGTTGAAGGCAGCGGGCGCCGTGCGATCGGAATTGTCGAGATAGAGGCCGACCTCGGCGGTGTTGCGGGCGGGACGATTGCCGGAGCCTGAAAAGATCACGTCGTCCATGCCGGACGCGCGCATGTTCTTGTAGGAATTCTCCCCCATCACCCAGCGCAGCGCTTCGACCAGGTTCGACTTGCCGCAGCCGTTCGGCCCGACAACACCGGTCAGCCCGCGCTCGATGACAAATTCGGAAGGCTCGACGAAGGACTTGAAGCCGAGAAGGCGGAGTTTGGTGAACTTCATGCGTTCACGCCCCGACGAAGGGACAGGCAATAAAAAACGGGCGCACTGAGGCGCCCGCCGGTCGTTTTGTCAAAACGCTGGGGATCAGAGCATTGAGTCGATAAGGGCCGACATGGTGTCAACCGACATTTCTCCGGAATACTTCTTGCCATTGAAGAAGAAGGTAGGGGTGGCCTTGACGCCGAAATCCTTGTCGCCCTTCTGCATCGTTGCCTGCACATCATCCAGAAGTTTCTGGTTCGTCAAGCAGGCCTCGAAGCTCTCCTGTGTAAAACCGGCGAGTTTCGACATCTGCAGCAGCGCATCGCGGCCATTTGGCGCGGCGGCCCAGGTTTCCTGCTGCTTGAACAGCATCGAAACCATCGGGAAATACTGACCTTCCGGGGCGCAGCGCGCCAGCATGAAGGCGGCAGCCGCGCGCGGATCGAACGGGAACTCGCGCACCACGAAACGGACCTGGCCGCTATCGACATACTTGGTCTTGATGGCATCGAAGGTTTCGTTGTGGAAACGGGCACAATGCGGGCAGGTCATCGACATGTATTCGACGATCGTCACCTTGGCGTCGGCCTTGCCGATCGCCATTTCCGGCAGCGGACCCGGTGCCATCAGCTTGGCAATATCGACTTCGCCTTCCGACTGCGGCAGTTCGACCTTGGCTGCGGGGGCTGCGGCCTGCGCCATCTGCGTCTGATTGGCTCCGGCCGTCGCAGGCGTTGCAGCAGACGACATGGTGGAGGATGTCGTCGTGCCATCCACCGGCTTCATCGCTGACGTGGACGACATCATCGAGCCGCCGTCGGCGGGCTTGACTTCGGTCTTGGCGGCCGTGTCGGTGCTTTCCGCTGCAGGTGTGTTTGCGGCCGCATCCTTCTTCTCGTCGCTGCAGGCGGCGAGCGTCACAGCGATGGCGGCCACGGCGACGCCGCTCAGGAGGCGCTTGAAAGGGCTCAGTTCAGAAAGGGACATGGTTTCACCTGTGTAAGGGGATGAACGAAATCGGTCGAAAATTCGATAACTTGCCTTGTACGGGGCGACAAGGGGCTGTTGCTCACCAACGTTCAAACAATTGTGACCGGCTGATGGTGGCACTCATTTTTTTTGCGGCGCAAGCACTGCAGTGCCAAGCCGCGTCAGCGCTGCCTTCAGGGCCTCGCTCTCGATACCATCGACCAGCGTTTCCAGATGCCGGGCTCGTTCACCGGTCAGGGGTCTGGGCTTGCGATAGGGCTTTGGCGGGGCTGCCACCGGTTTCTGCACGATGCGCATCTGGTTGATTGCCGGAAAGCCGAAGAAGCCGTTGATCCGCTGGATCAGCTCGCCCTGCGCATGGGTCAGAAACAGGGCGCGCGCACCTTCGCAGGCGATTGTCAGCACACCCGGCTGATAGCCGCCCTCGCCTGTCATCTCCGAGGCGCGGCGCGGCCAGGCGATCTTTTCCGGCCGGGTGCAATCGGCAAAGTCCTCGCCGGCGATCTCATCCCAGGAACCGAGCAACAGCGTGTTGATGCCGGCGCGCTTGGCAAGCACCGGATCGATCATGCCATTGGCGATCTCACTGATCTGACGGCCGCCCTTGCGGGTATAAGGTTGTTTCAACAGATATCTTTCAGGTTCCAGATCCGCCTTGAAGGATGGCGAACACTCCGCCAAGTATTTATACCAAGGATCGACGATAGAGACCAATAGGATCGGCTCGATCCTTGGTATGCCCCCCAACCAACTTTCCGGCAAATGATGCAGCAGACAATGAAATCGGCCGATGCGGCCAAACGGCTTCTTTCCTGGTATGACCGGCATCATCGCGACCTGCCCTGGCGCATCTCGCCGCCGATGGCGCGCGATGGCGTGGTCGCCGATCCCTATCACGTCTGGCTATCGGAAGTGATGCTGCAACAGACCACCGTGCAGGCGGTCAAACCATATTTCCACAAGTTCCTGGCGCTCTGGCCGAAAGTGACGGACCTCGCGTCGGCCGATACCGAGGAAGTGATGAAGGCCTGGGCCGGCCTTGGCTACTACGCCCGGGCGCGCAACCTGAAGAAATGCGCCGAGGCCGTGGCGCGCGAGCATTCCGGCGTATTTCCCGATACCGAAGATGGATTGAAGGCGCTGCCGGGCATTGGCGACTATACAGCCGCCGCCGTCTCCGCCATCGCCTTCAACAGGCAAAGTGCCGTTCTCGATGGCAATGTCGAGCGGGTGATTTCGCGGCTGCACGCGATCGAGACGCCGCTGCCTGCGGCCAAGCCGCAGATGCGGGCGCTGGTGGCCGAGATGACGCCGGCGGACCGGCCGGGCGATTTCGCGCAGGGGATGATGGATCTCGGTGCAACGATCTGTACGCCGAAACGGCCGGCCTGCGCGCTCTGTCCGCTGAACGGCGACTGTCTGGCCTTGAAGACGGCCGACCCGGAGACCTTTCCACGCAAGGCACCGAAGAAGGACAAGCCGCTGCGTGTCGGTGCTGCGTTTGTCGCCAGCGGCATCGATGGCGCCGTCTATCTGCAGAAACGCGGCGAGACCGGGCTGCTCGGCGGCATGACGGAAGTTCCGGGAACACCCTGGACCTCGCGCATCGACGGCGACAACACGATTTCCGCCCAACCTTTTGCCGCACCGTGGGAACCCTGCGGAACAATCACACATGTTTTTACGCATTTTGAGTTGCGCTTGTCGATCTATCGGGCCAAGGTCGCCAACGTGAACAAAACAGGAAACGGCTGGTGGGAACCGCTGGCCTCACTCGAGGCCCAGGCCCTGCCGACCGTCATGAAAAAAGCAATCGCCCAGGCTATACCGCACGCTTTCAAAGGCGGCCTGGACAGCCCGAAAAACTGAGGAATAGCTGATGAGCAGCGTCGAAATCCGCCACATCGTCTTCGACATCGGCAAGGTGCTGATTCACTACGATCCGCTTATTCCGTTCTCGCATGAATCATTCCTGATGATGCCGAGCGCAAATGGTTCTTCGCCAATGTCTGCACCCATGACTGGAACATCGAGCAGGATCGCGGCCGCGACTGGCGAGAGGCGGAGGAGCTGTTAATCTCCGAACATCCGGCACACGCGGAGAGCATCCGCGCCTTCCGCAAATACTGGCACGAGATGGTGCCGCATGCCTATGTCGAATGCGTTTCGATCATGGAAAGCCTGATCGCCAAGGGCTATGACGTCACCATGCTGACCAACTTTGCCTCCGACACATTCAAGGAAGCGCAAAAGCTATTTCCCTTCCTGACACTGCCGCGCGGCGTGACCGTTTCAGGCGATATCCGGCTGATCAAGCCGGACGTGGCGATCTATCAGACGCATACAAAGACGTTCGGCCTTGATCCGGCGGCAACGCTGTTCATCGACGACAGCATGCCCAATGTCGAGGGCGCCCGCGCCGCCGGCTGGCATGCCGTGCACTTTACCGATCCTCAGACGCTTCAATCCGACCTTCTCGCTTATGGGCTGACAGTATGACGATGAGCATCATTCCCTTCGATCCCGCTGCCGCCACCGAACGTTTTCATGCAGCAATCGACGCGCTTGATTTTTCCACCATCGAAGATTTCTTCGCCGATGATGCGACCTATTCCTCCGGCAAGGTCGGCGGGCTCAAGGGCCGGACCGATATCATGGCGGCGTTCCGGCGCTACTTTGCCGAATATCCCGACCAGGTGGCGGAAAACAGCCTGATCGAACCCGTCTCCCTGCTCGCAGCCCGAGCCGTCTGGAGCCTCAGCGCCACGAGTTCCTCAACCGGTGAGCCTCTTGTCCGTCGGGGAGAAGAAACCGTCACCTTCAATGATCAGGGTAAAATCGTCAGCGTCGAGGTCACTGATTTCTGAGAATATTAGCTTTTTTGAAACCTTCAAAACGCCGCAATTGGTTCAGCTGTCATTCACCTTCTCGACGGCATGATCGGCCTCGAAATTCAGAATAGCAACTCACCGGAAAGGCCGCATTTCCATGGCAAGACTTATTATTGATGGCACCAATAGCAACAATCGCATTGTCCAGAGCGATTACAGCACGCGCCGTGGAAATCTACGGCTATGGCGGCAACGACTCTATCTACCTGAACGTGACCAGCAGTTATGGCGGCGACAACTATGTCAGCGCCGGGACAGGCAATGACACGGTCGTTAACTATTTCGAAGGTGGCAACGATATTTTCCTCGGTGACGGCAACGATTTGTACATCGCCGATATCCGTGCAGGCGACAGCAACGACTATGACCTCGTCCGCGGAGGCAATGGCAACGACCGCTTCGAGGTCGATAGCGAGCGCAGCGACTATTACGGCGATGCCGGCACCGATACCTTCCTGTCGTGGGGAGCCGACAACTATTTCAACGGCGGCACCGGTACCGACACGATCAGCTACCAATTGCAGGACGACTACGCCTCGCAGCGTGGCAAGGGCGTCGATATCAATCTCGGCAAGCAGTGGGCTTCCACCACGAGCGGTCACAAGGAAACCCTGATCAGCATCGAAAATGCCATCGGCACCGACAAGGGCCACGACAACATTACCGGCAGCGAGGGCCGCAATATCCTGCAGGGCCTTGGCGGCAACGACATCGTCTACGGCCTCGGCGGCAACGACGACATTTATGGCGGCGCTGGCAATGACGACCTCTATGGCGGCAACGGCGACGACGATCTGGTGGGCGGCTCGGGCGATGACGACCTGCTGGGCGGTTCCGGCGTTGATTATCTCGTTGGCGGTTCCGGCTTCGATTTCCTCAGTGGCGGTACAGGTGCCGACATCTTCGACTTCAACTATGTCAGTGACTCGGTCGTCGGTAGCAGACGCGATATCATCAGTGATTTCCACCGCTCGGAATTGGACGTGGTGGACCTGCGGTCGATCGATGCGAACTCCTCGCTCGGCGGCAACCAGGCTTTCAAATTTATCGGTGGTGGGTCTTTCACCGGCAGCGCAGGTCAATTGCAGTTCAAAAACGGCGTGGTCTCGGGCGATGTAAACGGTGACGGCCTTGCCGATTTCCAGATCAAGATGAACGGCGTCACCAGGATGTATGCCGACGACTTCTTTCTATAAGCCTACGGAATTTACCAACCGCAAAGAGGAGTCCCGCCCCGGCGGGGCTCCTTTCTTTTGATCGCATACGGACAAACAGAAACGCCCAGGATCATTGCCGATCCTGGGCGTTTAAGTCTTCCTCCGGGACTGAAGGTACGAAACCGGACGAAAACTATCTCTGAACCGGGCGGCTTTCACCGCCCGTCAAGCAATCTACGGATTGTCCCGCGCGCCTCGCGTGGTTGATCACACGGTCGTCCTGCTTGCTGGCCAGATTACAGGCGGGATGGTTAAATTGTTCTAAAAGGCGGTGCGCCGGGTCTGATTTCGAAGGCCGGATGACATCGGCAAACACACGATGGAAACCCGCTATCTTGAGGACAGGATGCAAGAACGGCGATTATCTCCATGCCTATGCAACCGTCGTTCTTGCATCCGGCGATCAAGCGGGGCACAAAGCTTTTGAATGCCCTGCACGCGATGATTCTCGACCGAACCAGCCACCGTCCGATCTCCGCAGATGCTGAAAAATTCGTCACATTCCGAAACTTGTTTTTTCAGGAACTCGTTCCCGTCCGCAGACAGGAAAGGCAGACCATATGAACGAGACTACCGAGATTTCGAAAGAATTTTTGGATGGAGCCCGGGGGCGGGAACTCAACGCGGAATGCCCTGCCCGTTGGGTCATTCACTGCATCTGCTGCGAAGAACCGGTCGAGCCGTGGCAAACCACCGGCTATCAGTTCGGCTATTGCGCCCACTGTTTCGATATTCTGATGGAGCCGGCGGGCAAATCCTAAGGCGGCTGCATTTTACGCGCCAAACCTCACTGACTTTGACATGCAAACGCCGCGCATCCCCTTGGGGAGCGCGGCGTTTGGCGTTCATCGGTCGTGCGGCTGATCAGTTGATCTTGGCCATGTCACTGCGAATGACGGCGCGCAGATCATCGATCGGGCGGAGCGACGCACCGTCGTCGTAATGCCAGAAGGTCCAGCCGTTGCAGGCATCCAGCCCCTGCACCTTGGCACCGAGGCGGTGGATCGAGCCGGCGTCGCCGCCGCTTGCGACTGTTCCGTCGGCGCGCACAATGGCGCTGTAGCGGCGCCTCTCGTCCGTTAGAACCGTACCGGGCTTGATAAGGCCGCTCTCGACCAGTGTATTGAAGGCGACGCGCGGTTCGGCCTTCTTGCCGGTCATGACTGACAGGGTGGCTTTTCCGAGCGGTTCCACGGCGGCGATGCGTTCGGCCGCGGCATCGATATAGGCCTGTTCGCGCTCGATACCGACGAAATGGCGGCCGAGGCGCTTGGCAACGGCACCGGTCGTGCCGGAGCCGAAGAACGGATCGAGCACCACGTCACCCGGCTTGGTCGAGGCCATCAGGATACGGGCCAAAAGAGCTTCCGGCTTCTGGGTCGGATGCACCTTCTTGCCGTCGTCGCCCTTCAGGCGTTCACCGCCCGAGCAGATCGGAAACAGCCAGTCGGAGCGCATCTGCACGTCGTCGTTCGACGCCTTCAGGGCATCGTAGTTGAACGTATAGCCCTTGCCCTTGGCGCTGGGGCTTGCCCAGATCAGCGTCTCGTGGGCGTTCTGGAACCGGCGGCCCTTGAAGTTCGGCATCGGGTTGGTCTTGCGCCAGATGATGTCGTTGAGGATCCAGAAGTTCAGGTCCTGCAGGGTCGCGCCAACGCGAAAGATGTTGTGGTAGGAACCGATGACCCAAAGCGTGCCGGTCGGCTTCAGGACGCGGCGGCAGGCGAGCAGCCAGGCGCGGGTAAAGGCATCGTAGGCCTCGAAGGAAACGAACTGGTCCCATTCGTCATCGACCGCATCGACCAGCGACTGGTCGGGCCGATGCAGCGAACCACCGAGCTGGAGGTTGTACGGCGGGTCCGCAAAGACGACATCGACGGAGTTATCGGGAAGCGCTTCGAGCGCTGCAACGCAATCGCCCTTGATGATGGAATCGAGCCAGCCGGAAGGGCTGACGCCGCGGGAGATTTCGGCCAACGAAACAACTGATGACATGGACACTCGCACCTACGCTTACTCGGAACTGATTGCCCTTATGGTTACCGAACTTGGTTACCAAATGCTGAAGGCGGCTGCGAAATTTGTGAAATGATACAGGAGGATGCTGGAAAGCACCGATATGCGGCGCTCCCGTCATGCTTAACGGGGGCGCTTTTTTGACGGCGCTTATTGCCTCTGTTCGCTTGCCGCGTGAAAGGCCCGGCTATCGGCCGGCGCCTCGTCGCGCTCGGTCATGCCGTAGTCACGGATGACGCTGGCGATGCGCAGGCGGTAGTCGGCGAAGGTGCCGTTGCGCCCGGCATGCTGGGCCGCCCTATGTTCCGGGCCGTTGCGCCAGACGGCGATCGCCGTCTCGTCGCGCCAGAACGACAGAGACAGGATCTTGCCCGGCATCTTCAGGCTTTCGAAGCGCTCGATCGACAGGAAGCCGTCGATCTCATTGAGGCGCATGTGCAATTGTGCGGCCAGGTCGAGATAGGCGCTGCGCCGGTCGTCGGCCGGCGTCACCTCGAAAATGACGGCGATCAAAACGATACTCCTTTTGCATGCGGCCCCGAGACGTTCTTAAGGAAAATCCGGTCTTCCTTGAGGATGAACCGTTCTTTCCTGGCGAACTGGTAGTTTTCGATCCCGAGCGGATCGGCGGCAAGCCGTGCGCGATAGGCTTCGTAGGCAGCCAGGCTCTCGATATGATAGGCGGCGTACGCCGTCGTGGCCGAGCCCTCGTGAGGAGCGAAATAGCCGATCAGGTCGGCGCCGTTGCGCGGGATCGCCTGCCCCCAGTTGCGGGCGTAGGTGGCAAATTCCTCGCGCTTGAACGGATCGATTTCATAGCGGATGAAACAGGTGATCATGGGGCTCTCCTTCGTTTGCGGATGTCCCTTTGTGCCAGTTTGCAGCCCCTTAATGCTTCGATCGCGATCGAAGTGTGAGGCCTTGCCGAGGTCGGGTGGCGCGGTTAACATCCGGGTATGAAGGAAGGCCCAGATATAGCTCTCATCGGATCGCTGATCGGCGATCCCGCCCGCGCCAACATGCTGACCGCGCTGACCAGCGGCAAGGCGTTGACGGCGACGGAGCTTGCCGGAACGGCGGGGATCACGCTGCAGACGGCGAGTTCCCACCTGTCGAAGCTGGAGGCCGGCGGCCTGATCACCCAGCGCAAGCAGGGCCGCCATCGCTATTTCACCCTTGCCGACGACGACGTGGGCCTGATGATCGAGGGCCTGATGGGCTTTGCCGCCTATCGCGGTTTTACCCGCCACCGCACCGGCCCCAAGGACCCGGCGCTGCGCAAGGCCCGCGTCTGCTACAATCACTTGGCGGGCGATTATGGCGTGCGCATGCTCGATAGTCTCATTGCCGAAGAAGTCATCTCCGGTGCCGGTGACAAGCTGCAACTGACGGCATCGGGTGCCGGCAAGATGACGGCTCTCGGCATCGACCTTCCGGCCCTGACGCGATCGCGCCGGCCGGTGTGTCGTACCTGCCTTGACTGGAGCGAGCGCCGCTCGCATCTTGCCGGCTCGCTCGGACAGGCCTTGCTGACGCTGTTTCTCGACAAGGGTTGGGCCAAGCGCGAGCCGGACAGCCGCGCCGTCCGCTTCACCGGCACCGGCGAGAAGGAATTCGCAAACCTCTTCCCCCTGCCCGCGCCATCAGCGATCGAGCGCCGCCACGAGCAGACCGTCGACGCTTGAGCCGGAAACGGCGGGCATGGGATTTTGCCGGAAGGCTGCTATAGCTCGGCTCAACCTTCCTCCCTTGAATGCGGCCGATGACAGTTCCTACCAGTTTCCATGAGCGCATCGCGCTTTATGCCTTTTGACCTCGCTAACCTCCATCAGCATCGATGCGCTGTTGCCGGGGTTGCGGCAGATCGGGGCGGATGTCGGCGTTGCGCCGCCGCTTTCCACCCAGCACATCATATCGCTTTTCATTTTGGGCATGGCGGTCGGCGAGCTGCTGCTGGGGCCGCTATCCGACGCTATGGGACGGAAGAGGGCGCTGGTTCTCGGCCTTTGCGTCTATGCGCTGGGAACAGTGATCGCCATGGCGGCCGGGTCGCTTGAGATGGTGATCCTCGGCCGATTTATTCAGGGGATCGGCGTCTCCGGCCCGAAGATCGCCACACGGGCCATGATCCGCGACCAGTTCGAGGGCGATGCGATGGCCCGCGTGATGTCGTTCATGTTCACACTGTTCATTCTGGTGCCGATGCTGGCGCCCGCGTTGGCGCAGGGCATCATCGCCGTCGGAGGTTGGCGCAGCGTCTTCGGCTTCTATCTCGGTGTGGCAGGCCTTCTCGGCCTGTGGCTGGTCATGCGGCAGCAGGAAACATTGCCGCCCGAAAGGCGGATTCCCGTTTCGCCCCAAGCTTCTCGTGTTGAACGGGCGGCGCATCCTGTCGAACCGGCGCGTCACGCTGCTGATCGTGGCGACCGGCCTCGTATTCGGCGCGCAGCTCGTCTACCTCAGCACGGCGGCAGACCTGTTCTTTGATGTCTATGGGATCGCGGACACTTTCCCGTTCTATTTTGCGGTGCTGGCCACGGGGATCGGGCTCGCCTCGTTCCTCAACGCCAAGCTCGTGCAACGCTTTGGCGCCGATTCAATGGCGCGCTACGGCTTTGTCGGGTTGGCGGCGGCGGGTCTCGCGATGCTGGCTGCATCGGGCTTTTGGGACGGACGGCCGCCACTATCGGTCCTGATGCTGCTCGCCTTCTCGGCGTTCTTTGCGATCGGGGTACTCTTCGGCAACCTGAACGCCATGGCCATGCGCTCGCTTGGACAGGTTGCGGGGCTGGGGGCATCGTTGATCGCTTCCGGATCGAGCCTTATCGCCACCCTGTTCGCCATCGGATTGGGCGCCTTTTATGACGGCACCACGCTCACCCTGTCGGCCGGCTTCTTTCTCGCAGGCATCAGCGCACTCGCTCTGGCCGAGCTTGCGGTGTGGGGGATGCCTCCCCGGTGGAGGCCATACGCTAGGCAGCTGTGAGTTCGGGATGTCGGCGCATGGCTTCTTCGTTGCCGGATACGGCAGCACTCATTGCCGCTCGCTTCCAGCCTGCACCATGCCTTGGCTGACACCGAGTGGCACCACAAGCACACCGTCGAAGCCTGAAGCGGCAATGCCGGTGCAGAGCGGCGACCACTCGCAGCGCTGGCAGGCGTCGCGGATCGTGCCATCGCCAAACGCTTCGCGCATCCGCCGCAGAAAATCCGCATCCGGAACAATCTGCGCGCCCGGACCGGCAGACATGCCCAGCAAAGCCTCAACCGCCTCCGTCGCCTTCTTATCCCGATCCGTCACGCTGTCGCATAGACAGTGATTGTCGGCCTCTCCGAGCATCGGCGCGCAGACATCGTCCGGCCCTTCGACCACCAGAATGTCCTCACCCTCAGAAAGGCGGGTGGCGATGCGGATATAGTTTTCGGTGAAAGCGACCGTATAGCCTTTGCCGACGAAGGTCAGCATGCAGAGAAGGTGATGCGGGCGCAGGTGGACGGTCATCGGAGCCTTGGCGATGGTGGGATGATGCGACACTATAGGACGGATGTGAGTTGAGGCAACTTTTGGCCCGAGCATAACGTGAGGCCGCCCAATTCGGTGACTTCGCGCAACAGACAATGGTGCGTACCAACGGTTTTGCATCATTTTCGGGCTCGTTGTCATGTCATCGTCGTACACGATGCCTACCGACCACGCGACCACTTCCGCTGACTTTGAGGCCGTTCCATGAGATTGAACCAACCACGTATCGCCGTCATCGGTTCCGGTATACTTGGTTCGGCCATCACCTATAACCTTGCTACCCGCGGCGCAGATGTCTTGCTGCTCGATGATGGACCCGAAACCGGGTTGTGGCGTCACCGGTCGCGCCTTTGGTTGGGTCAACGTCATCAATGGTACACCCGGCCATGCCAGCTACGCGCTTTGGCGCGAGGCCGTTGCCGAGTATCAGCGTCTGAAAGCTGCCCTGCCGGAAGCCCTGTTCGATGCCCGCCCTGGTTCGCTCATATGGAGAGCGACACCACAAGAGACCGAGCAACTGGCCGACCTCCATCAGCGCGCCGGTGAGGACGTCGAGTTGTTGAAACGGAGTGTCATTGCCGAATGGGAGCCGCGTCTGCGCCGGGTGCCGGAATGTGCGGTCTTCTCACGCAATGATCTCGCCCTCGACCCGGCACGGCTGGCTGGAACCTATGTCGCCGCCGCTCTTGCCGCGGGGGCCTCGACCCGGTTTGGCGAAAAGGTCGCCGCCATCGAGACCGCAAACGGTCGGGTAACCGGCATCCGGGTTTCGGATGACACCCTCAAGGCCGACGTCATCGTGATGGCTGCTGGAAGCGCCATCAAAGTGCTTGCGGGCGAGCTCGGTATTGACACCGGCATTGAGACCTCGCCAGCGTTGCTCCTTCGCTATGCCTATAGCATGCCTGTCGTCAGCCGTATCCTGCGCGGACCGCGCCTGGAAGTTCGCCAGGCCAGCGACAACACGCTTCTCGTCGCAAAATCCTATGTCGAAAACGGCGCGGAGAACAACCCCCAGGCGATTGGTGAGCGGACATTGGCGGTGATGATGGACGAGTTGGATTTGCCCGATGACATTGTGCTTGCAAGCGCTGATGTCGGCGACCGACCGATCTTCACAGACGGCATGCCGCGCCTTGGCTTTTTACCGCAAGTGGACGGTCTCTATATCGTGGCGGGCCATCCCGGCGTCATTCTGGCACCGCTAATCGGACGCCTCACCGCGGAGGAAATACTCGACGGACGGAGGACTGAACTTATACCCGATCCCTCATGAACTGCTTTGAGACGAGGTGTGGTGCCTATTTCCACGTCCGGCCAGCCAATGACTGGGATCGCGTGTCGGCAACCCAAGCGGCGCTGGCTTTCCTCGCATGGCAGCTTCCCCTTCGCGCGGTTGAGCTTTTCGGCGGCATCGTGTACATGGCCCCATCTCCCCCAAGGATCCCCCCGGCATGACCAGCATTGATCTCATCATCTTCGACTGCGACGGCGTTCTCGTCGATCTGGAAATCATCGCCAGTGAAGTCGAAGCCGAGCTTCTGACCGAGGCCGGTTATCCGATCAGCACCGAGGAAATGGCGGAGCGCTTTGCCGGCATGACCTGGCACAACACGCTGCTCGCCATCGAGAAGGAAGCCGACATCCCGTTTTCGGCCTCGATACTGACCAAGTCCGAAACCATCCTCGACAAGCGCCTGGCCGAAGACCTCAACATCATCGACGGCGTCAAGCCGGTGCTGGCGCAGCTCAAGCTGCCGCATTGCATCTGCTCGAACTCGACATCGGCGCGGCTTGCATCGATGCTGGCCAAGGTCGGCATCAAGGACCATTTCGGCAAGCATATCTATTCCGCCCGCGATCTCGGCGAAGACAAAGTCAAGCCGAAACCGGACATCTTCCTACACGGCGCAAAACAGTTCGGCGTCAATCCGTCACGCGTTCTGGTGATCGAGGATTCCCGTTCACGGCATCCATGGCGCCATCGCCGCCGGCATGCGCGTCGTCGGCTTCACCGGCGCATCGCACAGCTATCCCTCGCATGCCGACAAGTTGACCGAAGCCGGTGCCGAAACGGTGATCTCGCGCATGAGCGCCTTGCCGGGCGTTATTGCGGCGCTGTCGGAATGGTCGGAAACGCTGACGGCGTAAAAGATTACAGAACCACCGCAGCTCCAAGATTCTTGTTTTCCTGACTGCCCACAAACTACAGCGCAATTCTGAATTGGCGGCAATTCACTAAATTTCACTGCAGATCAAAGTATTGCCGCGCCCTTTACACATCTGAAAGGCGCGGCACTGTAGGACAACCTCCTCCAAAACCCCTCGTGTAATGGAGGGGAACGGACCTACTGCATCCGCATTGCGGAAAGACTTCACACTCAGGGGAGGCGTCTGGCGTGAATGAACCAAAACAGCTGATGTCGTTGCAGCAAGGGCGCGGCTTGGCAGCAATGGCAGTCGTTGCCTTTCATCTTTCCCTGTTGCTCAGCCAGCCACGCTATCTCGACACTGCAGTCTTTCTCGACTTTACCAGCCGCGGCAATCTGGGGGTGGACTTTTTCTTCGTTCTCTCCGGCTTCATCATCGTCCTTGCGCATCACAGCGACATCGACCAGCCGCAGCGCGTTACTGATTACCTGTTGAAGCGTTTCATCCGCCTTTTCCCGATCTATTGGCTGTACACCGCGATTTTCTGCACGCTGGTGGGACTTGGGTTTGGCAGTGCTGCGGTCTTCCCTCAAACTTTCGCCAATTGGGTCTCGACGATCTTCCTGATCCGCCTCGACAATTTCAGAACTGCCCATTACCCCCGCATGGACCCTTGTCCATGAACTGGCCTTTTACCTCGTCTTTGCCACTCTCGTCCTCAATCGGAGATTCGGCATTCTGGTTTTGGTCGCGTGGATGATCGCTGGCGGCATCGTATTCCAGTACCCGAACGAAGGCTCGAGATCATCGCTGACGACCTATTTTTCACCGCTGAACTTCAATTTCCTGGTCGGAATGGCAGCCTTCTATGCTTGGAAAAGTGTGACCAACGCCGTTCTCAAACTTGCCTTTCCACTGGGACTGGGGGTTTTCATCATAACCTTCGTTCAGGAAAAGCATGGCCTTTCCTATGAACATATCCAGATTATCTACGCTGTCTCATTCGGCCTGCTGATTGCAGGCGCGGCCGCCATTGAGAGAGACGGCTTTCCGGCCTCGCGGTTCCGTCTTTTGAATTTGATCGGAGACGCCTCCTACACGATCTATCTCACCCACCTCGCCTTTCTTGGCCTGTTTGCCAAGATTTTGATCAAGCTGTCGGTATACATCCCTGTAAGCCCGTCGGCTCTCTATTCTCTTGCCTTTATCGCCACGGTCGCCAGCGGCTGTATTCTTTATCTTTTTGTGGAACGCCCGCTGCTGAAAACATGCAGGAAATATGCGTTTGGAAGCAGCCGGGAGGCCGCCTGCGGAAACACCAGCGCCGGTGGGACCATCTTTGAGCGCGCCTAGGACGTAACTTGCGAGCGCAAAGGGCGCCTCTACGCTGCCTCCTTTGGAGCGCATGAAGCAAGCAACAGTACCAATGAAAAACGGCGCGATTGCCTCGCGCCGTTTTTTTGAATTCAGCAGCGAAAATTCCTGCTTATTTCTTCTTCTTGCCTGCAGCCGGACCTTCATCGAAGCCGACATAGATCTTGGCGAAGTCGCCAGCGCCGCCGGGCAGCGCGATATCGGCCTTGGTGAAGATGAACTGGGCGGAACCACCCTGAACGTCGACCGGGTACTGGGTCAGTTCCGAATAGAGCGTGTTCTTGCCGTCGGTCGCAGCGACGCGGATCGGCAGGTTGACGGTTCCCGGCGCCACCGGCTGGGCCGGCAACGACACGGCCCTGGACGACAACGGTCATCACCAGCTGGCTCTCGTTCTGGACGCATTGGCGGGTCGTGTCGGCCAGTGACGCCTGGTAGACGATCTTGGTCGGATCATCCTTGGCGCCCTTGGCATAGGTGCGGTAGGTGGCGGTCCCATCGAGCAGATAGACCTGCGGGCAAGTCCCCTGGATGACGGCCGGCGTCGGCGCTGCCGCACTGCCGCCTGCGTCGATCGCGCCGCCTGTGTCCGTTTTGTTGCAGCCTGCGATGACCACGAGAAGTGAAATTCCGAGAAGACGGCTGGAGATTTTACCAAACACCTGACTTGACCCTCTGCCTTGCACAATTTGATGCTGCAGAGCGTGACTGACCGCAAAATAAGGTATTTTTCGGTTTTCCGCCCCTGCAACTTGAGCCTTTCAAGACCCTTGGCGATGGTCTATAGCAGCGACGCATTGAAAAATCGATTGGAGTCTGACGCCTGAACGCCAATTTTTCAGGACGCGCTGAATTGGCCGGCAACGGACGAAAACCCGATATTTCCGTCAGCTTTGCCAAGGGTTGACGCAAAAGAACCGCGGTTGCCACCCGGTTCGACTACTAAAGTGCTACAGCGACCTTTGCGCGTCATGAAATGACGCGGCGCTGTAGGGTGCCGCTCAATTCCCGCCGCATCGTCCGCGGCAGCAAACAGACGACGAAGGATGGTCACGGTGAAGTATATCTCGACGCGGGGCGAAGCCCCTTCGCTGGGTTTTTGCGATGCGCTTCTGGCAGGTCTCGGCCGCGACGGCGGCCTTTACGTCCCGGCGAAATGGCCGAGCTTCTCCAAGAAGGAAATCCGGGCGATGCGCGGAAAATCCTATCAGGAGATCGCGTTTACGGTTCTCACCCCCTTCATCAACGGCGAAATCCCGGACGACAAGTTCCGCGCGATGATCGACGAAGCCTATGCCACCTTCCGCCATCCGGCCATCGCCCCCATCGTCCAGACAGGCCCGAACGCCTTCATCATGGAGCTTTTCCACGGCTCGACGCTCGCTTTCAAGGACGTCGCCATGCAGCTGCTCGGGCGGCTGATGGATTATGTGCTGACAGAACGCAACGAGCGCGCCACCATCGTCGGCGCCACTTCGGGCGATACCGGCGGTGCTGCGATCGATGCCTTTGCCGGGCGTGACCGCACCGACATCTTCATCCTCTTCCCGCATGGCAAGGTCTCGCCGGTGCAGCAGCGCCAGATGACCACGTCGACGGCGAGCAATGTCCATGCGCTGGCGATCAACGGCAATTTCGACGATTGCCAGAACCTCGTCAAAGAGATGTTCAACGACGTCGCCTTTCGCGACAGCGTGGCGCTGTCCGGCGTCAATTCGATCAACTGGGCGCGCATCATGGCCCAGATCGTCTATTATTTCACGACGGCGCTGGCGCTCGGCGGCCCAGACCGGAAGATCTCCTTCACGGTCCCGACAGGCAATTTCGGCGATATCTTTGCCGGATATGTGGCGAAGCAGATGGGCCTGCCGATCGACAAGCTGATCGTTGCCACCAACGAGAACGACATTCTCGCCCGCACGCTGCAGACCGGCCGCTATGAGATGCGCGACGTCAAGGCGACCACCTCGCCATCGATGGACATCCGGATCTCCTCGAACTTTGAACGGCTGCTGTTCGAGGCCTATGACCGCGATGCCTCCAAGGTGCGCGGCGCCATGGCCAACCTGAAGCAATCCGGTTCCTTCGAAATCGAGGAAGATGCGCTCAAGTCCATCCGCAAGGTGTTCCGGGCAGGGCCTGCGCAACCGAGAAGGATGTGGCAAAGACTATCGCCAAGACGCTGGAGACCACCGGCTACCTGCCTCGACCCGCATGCGGCGATCGGCGTCTTCGTTGCCGGCAAGCATGAAACCTCAAGCGTGCCGATGGTGACGCTTGCCACCGCGCATCCGGCGAAATTCCCGGCCGCAGTAAAATCGGCCAGTGGTATTGACCCGGCGCTTCCAACGTGGCTTGCTAATCTGATGGTCAGGGAGGAGCGTTTCTGACATTCTTGACGCCGAGCTGAAAGCCGTCGAAACCTTTATCGACGCGTGCCCGCATCCGGAAATAAGGACGCAGAAAGACGTATGATGAAAGTTGAGTGCACCCGGCTCCAATCCGGGTTGACGGTCGTCACCGAGAACATGCCGCATCTTGAAAGCGTCGCACTCGGGGTCTGGATCAAATCCGGTTCACGCGATGAAACCACGGACGAGCACGGAATTGCCCATCTGCTGGAACATATGGCGTTCAAAGGCACCGCACGGCGAACAGCCCGTGAGATCGCCGAACAGATCGAAAATGTCGGCGGCGAAGTCAACGCCGCGACATCAACGGAAACAACTTCTTACTACGCCCGCATCCTACAGGACGATGTTCCGCTTGCGGTCGACATTCTTGCCGATATCCTGACGGAATCGTCCTTCGAGGAAGACGAACTGCAGCGGGAAAAGCAGGTCATCCTGCAGGAAATCGGCGCCGCCAACGACACGCCCGACGATGTCGTCTTCGACAAATTCGCCGAAACAGCCTTTGCCAACCAGACGATCGGTCGCCCGATCCTCGGCACGCCGGACACGGTTCTTTCCTTCACGCCACAGCAAATCCGCACCTATCTCGACTGCAACTACACCACCGACCGCATGTTCGTTGTCGGTGCCGGTGCTGTCGATCATGATAGTTTTGTGCGACAGGTTGAAGACCGGTTCTCCAGCCTGCCGCAAAAGCCGGCCGCATCCCCGGTCGCCGATGTCGCCCATTATACCGGCGGCGACGAAGGAAAGCCGCGACCTGATGGACGCGCAGGTGCTGCTCGGCTTCGAGGGCAAGGCCTACCACGCCCGCGATTTCTACTGTTCGCAGATTCTTGCCAATATTCTCGGCGGCGGCATGTCATCCCGCCTGTTCCAGGAAGTGCGCGAGCATCGCGGTCTGTGCTATTCGGTCTATGCCTTCCATTGGGGCTTTTCCGATACCGGCATCTTCGGCGTTCACGCGGCAACCGGCGGCGAAAACCTGCCGGAACTAATGCCCGTCATCATCGACGAACTGCGCAAGTCGTCGATGAACATCGAGCAGCAGGAAATCGACCGCGCCCGCGCGGATCCGCGCCCAGCTTCTGATGGGACAGGAAAGCCCGGCGGCCCGCGCCGGCCAGATTGCCCGCCAGATGATGCTCTACGGCCGCCCGATCCCCAACGAGGAACTGATGGAACGCCTGTCCGGCATCACCGTCGAGCGCCTCACGGATCTTGCCGGCCGGTTGTTCTTCGACACGACTCCGACACTCTCGGCGATCGGCCCGGTGGAGAAACTGGCGCCGATGGACGATATTCTCGGTGCGCTTTCCAGCAAGACCGTCCGGGCTCGCGCTGCCAACGGTTAATTCTTATATTGAAGGGCGACCTCCGGGCGTTCCTCGAGCGCCCGGCACTCTCGCATCTCGGCAACACCCACGCGCTGCGGAGGCTTATATGACGCGATCGGTCTTTCGGTTTCTGTCACGGCAGCCGGATCCGGTCGAGATTGCCAATGCGACGCATTTGCTAAGGCTGCCCAAGACCTCCGACTATCGGCAATGGTATCAACTACGCAGCGAAAGCCGTGCGTTTCTGGAGCCCTGGGAGCCGACATGGCGGGCAGACGAGATGACCGAGAGTGCCTTTCGCACCCGCGTCATCCGCAATGAACAGGAATTCGCTTCCGGCCAAGCGGTGCCGCTGTTCATCATTTCGCGGCCCGACGACCAGCTGATCGGTGGCCTGACCATCGGCTATATCCGCCGGGGTGCCGCCCAATGCTGCATGATCGGCTACTGGATGGGCGAGAGATTTGCTGGCAAGGGGCATATGGCTGATGCCGTCAAACTGGCTATTCCCTACATCTTTTCGAGCCTTCAGTTGCACCGTATCGAAGCAGCCTGTATTCCCGAGAACCACAGAAGCATCCGGCTCCTTGAAAAGGCCGGGTTTCAGCGAAGGCTACTTGCGGGAATACCTGAAAATCAATGGGCAATGGCGGGATCACCTGATGTTCTCCCTCCTCTCGCAGGACAGCATGCAACATAAGAATTCGAGTGATTGATGTTTTTGACCCGCCTGCCACTTCCCCCGTCAGCACGAAGGCTCTTGGCGCTCTTCACCGCCATGATGATCGCGTTCTGCCTGATCGGTAGTGGCGCGGCGCTTGCCACGGAACCGGTCAAGATTTCACGCGAGGACACCGCGCTCGACCTGACGGCGACGACGGAAATCTATACCGGTCGCGGCGAAGCCTTCCAGGTTTCGACAGCACCCGGCACCGACGGCATCGTCCGGCGCATCGAAGTCCGCTCCAGCGCTGATAATCACCAGGGCGACTGGGCGGTGTTTGCCCTTGCCAACGTTTCCGGAAGAGCAGCTCGAGCGCGTCATCGTCGCTCCGCATTTCAGGCTGGTGAATTCAAAACTATTCTGGCCGGACTTGGGCTCGCAGCGCATCCTGTCGATCACGCCGAGCGAAGGCTTTGCGCTTGACCGCCAGCCGAGCGACGAGGCGGACGTGTTCCGCATCACGCTCAACCCCGGCTCGGTCATCACCTTCGTCGTGGAACTTGCTGGCCCCGACCTGCCGCAGATCTATCTCTGGCAGCCCGACGCCTACAAGGACACGGTTAACGCTTTCACACTTTATCGCGGCATCGTGCTCGGTATCGCCGGCCTGCTGGCGGTGTTCCTGACCATCCTGTTCGTCGTCAAGGGAACCTCGATGCTGCCGGCGACGGCGGCGCTTGCCTGGGCGGTGCTTGCCTATATCTGCGTCGATTTCGGCTTCCTGTCGAAGCTGATCTCGATCACCGCCGGCGATGAGCGCATATGGCGGGCGGGCACCGAAGTGTTCCTCGCCGCGGGCCTGGTGATCTTCCTGTTCACCTACCTCAATCTCAACCGCTGGCACCAGCATCTGAGCTATGCGACGCTCGCCTGGATTCTCGGCCTCGGCCTTCTGTTTGGCGTTGCCATCTATGATCCGGCCATCGCGTCGGGTATCGCCCGCCTCTCCTTCGCGCTGACCGGCACGGCCGGTATCGTGCTGATCGCCTATCTTGGCTTCAACCGCTACGACCGCGCCATCCTGCTGGTGCCCGCCTGGCTGTTGATCCTCGTCTGGCTGTTCGGGGCATGGCTGACCGTCACCGGCCAACTCGCCAACGACATCGTCCAGCCGGCACTCGGTGGCGGCCTCGTTCTGATCGTGCTTCTGATCGGCTTCACGGTGATGCAGCACGCCTTTGCCGGCGGCGCCTATAGCCAGGGGCTGTTTTCCGATCTCGAACGCCAGTCGCTGGCGCTGACCGGCTCCGGAGACACCGTCTGGGACTGGGACGTGGCGCGCGACCGTGTCGTCACCATCCCGGATATCTCCGCCCAGCTCGGCCTTTCGCCCGGCACCATGCATGGCGCTGCCCGCAACTGGCTGCCGCGCCTGCATCCTGACGACCGCGACCGGTTTCGCGCGACCCTGGACGTGCTTCTGGAACATCGCAAGGGCCGGCTGAACCACGAATTCCGCGTCCGTGCCGAAGACGGCCATTACCACTGGCTGTCGATCCGCGCCCGCCCGGTGCTCGGCGCCAACGGCGAGATCATCCGCTGCGTCGGCACCATCGTCGATATTACCGAGCAGAAGAACTCCATCGACCGCCTGCTGCACAATGCGCTGAACGACAACCTGACCGGATTGCCGAACCGGCAGATTTTCCTCGACCGGTTGCAGTCCATCCTGTCGCTGGCACCGGGATCGAGCGCCGTGCGCCCAACCGTCATCACCATCGATATTGACCGTTACAAGCAGGTCAACGACATGCTGGGCATCGCTGCCGGCGACAACATCCTGATCGCTCTCACCCGCCGTCTGCGACGGCTCGTGAAGCTGCAGGACACGCTGGCGCGTCTCGGCGGCGACGAGTTCGGCCTGATCCTGATGTCGGAGCGCGATACGGCCAAGGTCGCCGATTTTGCTGATGCCGTCTCCAAGGCGATCATGGTTCCGCTCAATTTCGGCAACAAGGAAATCAACCTGACAGCGTCGATCGGCCTCGTTTCCTGGGTCGACCAGCAGGAAAATGCCGCCGGGCTGCTCGATGATGCCGAGCTTGCAATGTTCCGCGCCAAGAAGGCCGGCGGCAATCGCGTCGAACCTTTCCGCCCGGCTTTCCGCGCATCCGGCACTGACCGCCTGCAGCTTGAAACCGATCTGCGCCGCGCCATCGAACGCAAGGAGCTGAGCCTCGTCTACCAGCCGATCGTGCGTCTGGTGGATGCCGAGATCGCCGGGTTCGAGGCGCTGATGCGTTGGGAGCATCCCAAGCGCGGCAGCATCTCGCCGTCGGAGTTCATCCCGATCGCCGAAGCCTCCGATCTCATCAACCAGCTCGGCATGTTCGCCTTCGAAAGGGCGACGAGCGACCTGACCGAATGGCAGATCCAGACCGGCGACCTGCCGATCTTCGTTTCCGTCAACCTGTCGAGCGCGCAGCTGCTCAACAACGACCTCTATGACGATATCCGGGCGGTGTTGAACAAGAACCACTGCGACCCGCACAAGGTAAAGGTGGAACTGACCGAATCCGTTGTCATGGAAAACCCGGAGCAGGCACGCCTGGTTCTTGAGAAATTGAAGGATGCGGGCCTGAAACTGGCGCTCGACGATTTCGGCACCGGCCATTCGTCGCTCGCCTATCTCACCCGCTTTCCCTTCGACACGATCAAGATCGACAAGTCGCTGGTCAGGGACCCTAGCGACAAGCGCTCGATCCTTTTGCGTTCTGTCATCACCATGGCGCGTGACCTCGAGATGCAGGTGGTTGCCGAAGGCATCGAGTCCGAGGAAGACGCTATCCAGCTATCGCAGATGGGCTGCGATTTCGGCCAAAGCTTCCTCTTCGGCCCACCGATCGGCTCGGAATCGATCCAGCGGCTGCTGAAGGAACGATTTCCGCTGATGAAGCGGGCGTAAGGCGCGAGGCGATTTTTTTATATCGTGTAGCTAGTTCGACGGGCGTCCGCTTTCAGGCCCGTAGCGGACATGGAGTGCGGTGCAAAGGGCGGCCCTCGCGAGCCGCCCGTCGAAAACGAAACGCGACCTATTGGCCTTGTTTCTTCATGGCCTCGGCAATCTGTGCCTTGACTGCACTCAGCCCGAAGCTCGCTCCAGTCTGCAGGGGTGGGAATTCGATGGCGGATTTCGCCAATTGCTCTACCCGCTGCTGAACGAGAACGAAGCGCCAGAACTCGAACTTATACCATTCGAAATATTCGAGGGAGCCGGTGTTTCCCTTGTAAAACGCTGTCCGCTCGAACGGATCCAGACGTAGATTGACAATGGTTGGCGCACCCAGTGTCACTGTGTCACCAAGCCAGCCGCCGGGCTGTTCCTTGAAGGTATATTTGTAGTCTTCGACGCGGGCGGCACTGAGAGTACTTTCGGCGAAATACCAGATTTCATGGCGGTTCGAAGGACCTGACCCGGTGATCATGCTGGTTTGGTCATAGCCGTCGAGGTGCACTTTGTACTTCTGCCCGTTCATTTCCTTCCCGGCCTTCAGTTCCACGGCAATATTGGCATTGCCAGCAGCCGCGGTGAAAGTCGGGAACCAGTCGAGGCCGGAAATCAAGCCATTACCGACTGAGCCGGCCGGGACATGTCCAGGCCAGCGGATCATCGCCGGTGCGCGGAAGCCGCCCTCAAAGGTCGTGCCCTTGCCGCCATAGAACGGCGTCTGCCCGCCATCAGGCCAAGTAAAGTTCTCGGTTCCGTTGTCGGTGGTGAACATGACGATGGTGTTGTCGTCTACGCCCATATCCTTGAGCTTTTGCATGGTAGCGCCGACGATGTCGTCAAGTTGCGCCATACCAGCCTCGTGAATGGTCCATCCATTCTCCGAGTTGCGCATATTTTCATACTTGTCCGAGAGATGCGTTACGATGTGCATGCGGGTCGGGTTGAGCCATAGGAAGAACGGCTTTCCGTCCGCCTTGGCCTTCTCGATGAACTTGAAGGAAAGGGACTGGATTTCATCGTCCACGGTCTTCATGCGCTCAGGATAGAGCGTGCCAGCATCCTCGATCCGTTGTTTGCCCACCTTGCCCCAGCGCGGCATCACTGTGGGATCATCCACCTCTGTCGCCCAGGAATGGACCATGTTGCGTGGCCCTACGACGTTCAGCTGGTCCTGCGGATAACCGGGATGAGAGGGGTCTTCCATAGCGTCAAGGTGGTAGAGATAACCGAAGAACTCATCGAAACCGTGAACGGTCGGCAGGAACTCGTTCAGGTCGCCAAGATGGTTCTTTCCAAACTGACCTGTGGCGTAGCCCATGTCCTTCAGTACGGTTGCAAGCGTGGGAGCGGCTGCGGGCAACCCAATGGGTGATCCGGCCTGACCGACCGTTGTCATGCCCCGTACGGACCGGAAGTTCGCCGGTAATGAAGTTCGCGCGGCCGGCGGTGCAGCTCGCCTCGGCGTAGTAGTCCGTGAAGAGCATGCCGTCGGCCGCAAGCTTGTCGAGATTTGGCGTGCGGCCCGCCATCATACCGCGATTGTAGGCCCCTATATTCCAGATGCCAATGTCGTCCCCCATGATGACAACGATGTTTGGCTTCGGTGTTTGGTCCTGAGCGATTGCCGGTGCACTTAACGTGACAGCAAATGCCGAAGCCAGCAGTCCGAAACAGAGGTTTTTTGTATAGCTCATGATTACTCCTCCTCCTAAGTTTTGCGCGCCCGTTAAGGCACCGGTCTGAACGGTGCTACGGTGCGTGTAAATGCGGTAGGCTGAAAGTTGTTTGCAGCTATGTATTGCACGCCCTGAGGGGGCGATATGCGCCTGCTAGTGCAGATGGGATCAGCGTCAGGGGCTGCTGTGTTTGCCGGTCTGTAGGTTGCCTTGCAAATGCCTGCGATAGACGAGTTCGATCCCCGACTTGAATATCGCACAACTTAAGCTTAGCGCCTAGCTTGAGGTTCTCGGTGTGTGTGTGTGTGTGTGTGTGCGACATGGGTCAGCGGGAATCGAACGTCGGCAATTGGCGCTGAAGCTGCCGTGGCATCGCGACCGCATGGGGCCGGTTCCCGCTCGTCTGCTCCGGTGCCGCATATTCGAAAGCAGACGCAATGTTCAATCCACCGTCACCCGTTGACTTGGGCATTTTTCACCGCGATAGGGTCAAGCCGGAAAATATGGTAAGCGCCAGCCAAACAACAACAGGAGTGCAATAGTGAGCGAACCGACCGTAGCAGATGCAACAAACCGCATTTATGAATCGCTCCAGGCGGACAATGCCGACATCGATGTGCATATCGCTAATCTCAAGGCAGCGTTGACGCGGGCGGGTTTGAAAGAGGCTGTATTCGACCCGGCCAGGCTCGTGCAGAACAACCGTTCTGGCAGGAAGCTGATGCAGGCCTACTTTCGGCAGCGCGGCGTGACGGTGAAATACTCGGCTTCGTGAGCGGGCAAGGCCGTAATCGCCGCTTTCGGCCGGAAGCGCACATTTCGCTTGAATAACAGCAACCTACGTGACGCACATTGGCAGCCAAATTGCAACCAGAGTGTTTGGTTGCTGCCAAACGCGCAAACGCGGGACACGATATTGATCGCCAAAATCAAAATGCTAAAGTTTCAACAGGTTGATGTTTTTTCATCGCAAAGGATGGGTGGAAATCCGCTTGCTGTTGTGATGGATGCGGATGATCTTGATACCGCAACGATGGCCAAGCTTGCGAACTGGACCAATCTTAGCGAGACGACATTCCTCCTCAAGCCGACGGTCCCGGACGCCGACTATCGCGTCCGGATTTTTACGCCACAGCAAGAACTGCCCTTTGCAGGACACCCGACTTTAGGAAGTTGTCATGTCTGGCTAAGTCTGGGTGGAAAGCCAGGGCGGGCCGAAGTCATTCAGCAATGCGATGTGGGTTTGATCCGGATCAGGAGAGACGGCGATACTCTTTCTTTTCTGGCTCCTGACCTAATTAAAACTGGGCCCATTGATAATGAAATACTGAAGCGGATTATGGACGGACTGAAGCTTTCACCTGAGATGGTGGTTGCTGCGAGTTGGGTGGACAACGGCCCCGGCTGGATGGCCTTGCTCCTGAGAAGCAGAGATGATGTTCTTAACGTGCGCCCGGATTTCCGGGCCATTTCAGGACTGAGGGTGGGCGTTGTAGCTCCCTGTTCAGGAGACATCGAGAACGTTGACTTCGAGGTCCGCGCTTTCACCGCCGCTGGTTTCGAAGACCCCGTGACCGGAAGCCTAAATGCAGGCTTAGCCAAATGGCTTATATCCAGCAATAAAGCGCCGTCCTCATACATCGCCGCGCAAGGCACTGCCTTGGGCCGGTCAGGGCGAATACATGTCCGGCGGGAAGCCGATGATATTTGGGTGGGCGGAAATGTCGCCACGTGCATTGAGGGGGTCGTGACCCTATGAGGCCGTGACCTGACGGCTTCGGGCGTGAATTACCTGGCTCTCAGACCATCTTGAGAGCAGCAAGGTCAGCGTTTTCAAGGAAGGCCAAATTCGCTTCGATTTTTTCAACGGGCCAATCCCACCAAGCAAGATCGAGAAGCTCGCTGATGATCTCTGTGGGATAGCGCATCCGAATGACCGTGGCCGGGTTTCCTCCAACCACTGCGTAAGGTGGAACGTTTCTGAGCAACGACCGACGCAGCAGCCACGATCGCGCCCGCACCGATTTGCACACCCGGCATGATCGTTGTGTCATGGCCGATCCATACGTCGTGCCCAACGACAGTATCCTTCACCGGTAGGTCTTTGTAGCCGAAGGTTTCAGGCTTGAAGATGCGAAATGGATATGTTGTGAAACCTGTCATCGGATGATTGGCTGAACTTGTGATAAAATAGCTTCCCAGGCGATCTGGACAAACTTGCCGATTACCAAACGCTCACGGACGCTATGCCCCAGATAGGGTGCGAGTATCTCGGCAGTATCTTCTGGCTTCCCAGAGTGAGTGAAGTAGCTGTATTCGCCGATCTCCATGCGCGGATGGCTGATAACGTTCTTCAGATAGACGGTATCGTGATAAAGCGTTCCGTCGGGCAGGGTGATTGGGTGAATTGCGTTCACGTCGAGAAGAGGCATCAAAAATACCGTTCAGAATAAAGCCAGCGTCGTTGAGCGACCGATGCTAGTTCCCAATAGAGAGGGAATCCATTGCGTACCCAAAATGCTTTCATGAATAATTTGAATGGCGATGTACTCAGCTTTTTTTGGGGAATGACCGCTTGTGGCGCTTTGGAGCCAACATCCCCTTCGGCCAAAATCGGACCACGAACGGAGTTACCGTTTCCCAGCGCTGCATTTAAAATATGCATCGCTTCCGAACTCTCGAATACGGGTACGTACCTCACGTACACGGTCACATTTTCATCTTGCGCCCCTACTACTTTAGGCTAAGGATGCATGTGCGGGAGGTCATGAGGAGGCGGCTTCTCATAAACAAAGATGTCAATCCTTGGGAGGAAAATGATGCATATATCCGATATCGCAATACCCCCAAAAGACCTCGATTTGCTCCAGACGGTTCTTGACGCTTGGTGTACTCAGCATCGCATTCTGCGCAAGGACGCGACTGCAGAAGCAAAGATTTTGATCAACGAGTATAAGCGCGGCAATCGCTCGCAGATCAAACTCATCGACGCACTCATCAACAGCACCACGCACTAGCGGGATGAAATCCCGGTTACGTCGAGAACCCGGCCTCACCAGCCGGGGTTTTTAATGCCGGAAGCTGCCGCTATACCAACAGCAGCGCCAGACGATAGCGGAGCTTCCCGCCACGATGGTTGAAGTATCCGGCTGAAAGTCATCGTCACCCATTGTTCAACGTCCGCTCCTGGCGCACAGCAGCTGCGGACAGCGCCTCAAGCGGCGGAATTTGCATCAATCGGTTTTTAGGCTTCTTCTAAAAATAACCAATATCTGCTCGCTAGCGACGACCCCTACTGCCCATACGCAGCCCCCGCCCGCCTGATCAGCCGGTTGATGAAATCGAGCTTCTGTACCACCGGCGGCGAGAGGACGAAGGGGTAGCTGTCGGGCTGGCCCATGCTACGCTGGATGCTGTTCAGCGCCACGCTAAGTGGCACCCAGGCATCGACCAGCATCTGCGCGCCGGGCGCGCGATAGGGATCGAAATCGACTTCTGCCGCCATATCCTCGTGGCGGCGCGGCTCGGTCGAAAGTCCGAACGAGCGGGCGGTTTCCAGCGTGTCGACGATATGGAGGAAATGCGCCCAGCACTCGGCGAAATCCTCGGCCGGATGGGCGCTGGCATAGGTGCTGATGAAGCGTGCCTGCCAGTCCGCCGGTGGCCCCTGTTCGTAATTGCGTTTCAGCGCCTCGGCATAATCCTCCCGTTCGTCGCCGAACAGTGCCCGCGCCTCGGCGAGCGTCTGGTCGTCGTCGGACAAGCTGAGCCCAGTAGAAATGGCCGATCTCGTGGCGGAAATGGCCGAGCAGGGTCCGGTAGGGCTCGTTCATCGAGACCCGCACACTTTCGCGCGTTGCATCATTGGCTTCCGGCCGCCCGCAGGCTGATGAGCCCATCCTCATGACCGGTCATGGCCGGGACCAGATAACCGTTGGCATCGACCTCGTCGGCGAGGAAATCGAAGACGAGCCCCGCCCTGCGGATCGACGTCACGGCCGGGGCGCGGCAGGTTCCAGCGCAACAGCGAATAGAACAGATGACGTTGTGCCTGGCCGATTTTCTGCCAACGCGCCAGCCCTTCCGGATTGTCGGTCACCGGAACGATGCGGTTGTAACGGCAGGCCTGGCAATAGATGTGGTGGTCATTGGTCGAGATCAGCCAGTTGCAGATGTCATGCGCAGCGTTGGCGCAGAAGCGGACATCCGCCTCTTGGCGCGAGGATGCCTGCCACAGGTCATCGCCTGCCGGCGTCAAGGCCTGCATCGACATGGCTTCCGGCAGGAAACCCAGTTGCGACCCGCAATTGATGCAGACACGGTTGTCGAAGTGAACGGGATTTCCGCAATTGCCGCATTCATAAAGTTTCATGGCCCGCCCGATATTTCTCGATGTAAGAGGTGTCAACACAGCGAGCCGCGACAATCGATTGTCTCATTCCCAGAGAAATGCCCGCCGGGCACAAGGCTCAGCGGGCATCGGCGCTGATAATCTTCCATCCAGTTGAACCCGTCAGGACAGTCGATTCGCGCACTTTAGAGCCGCCGGTAACTCTTGGTGAGATGACCGGCGGCAAACCGGATTACATGCGATCAACGGCACCCTTGACGGCATCCTTGGCTTTACCAGTGGCCGTCTGAACCTTTCCCCTGATTTCCTGGCCCTTGCCTTCGGCCTGCAACCTGTCATTTCCGGTTGCCTTGCCGGCAGCCTGCTTGACCTTGCCTGCAGCCTGATTGGCGGCGCCGGAAATCTTGTCGGAAGTGCTACCCATAATCGGTCTCCTTGAGAGGTTAAGGACAGGAACAGAGCGTCCTGCCCTTGCCACTGGAAAACGGGGAGCGGATCAAATTGTTCCGGCGCATCACCAGAAAGACGGAAAACACATTTGCTTATGCGTGCCCGGCATCGACCGACAGCATGGCGGGGGCGACCCCCATCAACGCCAGCGCCCGATCGTATTTGTCGCCGAGGTCGCGGTCGAAGATCAACTCCTCGCTCGCCGGGCAATTGAGCCAGCCGTTGTTGGCAATCTCGTTTTCGAGCTGGCCCGCACCCCAGCCGGCATAGCCAAGCATCATCATCGCTTTGGCAGGTCCCTCGCCGCATGAGATCGCCTGAACGATGTCAGAGCGTTGCCGTCAGGCAGATGTCGTCACTAACGGGGATGCTGGATTCGCTCAGATAATCGTCCGAATGAAGGACGAAGCCGCGCCCTGTCTCGACCGGTCCCCCGGTCTGGATCTGGAAGTTGCGGGTAACGCCGGGCAGCCTGATTGCCTGCTGCTGATCGATGATATGCAGGTGAAGAAGAACATCCGAAAACGTCAGTTGTTGCGGCCGGTTGAGCACAAAGCCCATGGCGCCGTCATCTGAATGAGCGCAGACAAAGATGACCGTGCGGGCGAAATTGGTGTCGAACATGCCGGGCATGGCGATCAGGAACTGACCGTCCAACACGCCGCGCTCGCGTTTTTTCTGGAACGTCGCCATCATGGTCTTAGCCTATCAACTCAGGTTCAAATGAAAAGCGTTTCCACCCTGGTCTTTTGTTTTGAAGATTTTCATCGGCCCTGAGACGCGTCTCCATCAAGAGAAAATGATCGCGAGGTGAAAGCAGACATCTTTCAACCATGCCCCAAAACCGATAAGCCTCAGCATCATGAAACATCATCGTCTCCTAGAGAATGCGACTCATTTGGCGGCGCTGGCAAGCCTTACGGCGGTTTTTTTTATCGCCCCTGCTGCAAACGCCGCCCAGAGCGAATGGGTGAAGTCGGAAGGCGGCGCTGTCCGCATCGTTGCCGACAAGCCAAGGCCAGACGGGACCATCCCTGCCATTCTCGACATCCGGCTGAAGCCCGGCTGGAAAACCTACTGGCTCGAACCGGGTGCCAGCGGCATCCCGCCGCAGGTCACCATCGATCCACAGGACGGAATCTCCTTTTCCGGGCTGCGCTTTCCAGCACCGAAAGCCTTTCACGACGGCGTTGCAAGCTATACCGGTTACGACCACTCGGTGGCCTTCCCGCTTTCATTAAAGCGCGAAGACCGGCGATCTCACCCCTGAGAGCCTCGGTTTTTCTGGGAATCTGCAAGAACATCTGCATTCCGGTTCAGGCCGATTTCAACTTGTCCCTGCCGGAGGGCCTTGCGGAAAATCCGCTCGACCGCGCCCGGATCGACGATGCCGTTGCGGCGCTGCCGATGGAACCTTCCGACACGTTCGAAGTGATGGCTGCCTCCTTCGATACTGCTGAAAAACGCCTGCGTGTATCGCTGATGACGCCAGCGGCGACGCCTGCCGAACTGTTCCTTGCCGGCCCGCCCGGCTACAGTTTCGGCAAGCCGGAAAATGTCACCAGCGCAGGCGGTGAGATGACGGCGGAGATCCTGGTGCGCGTTCCCGCAAAAGGGGCGGCGCTGAAGAGCGGCTCGGTGCTGCTGGTCGCCCGGGCCGGCGACCGGAGCATGCAAACCCCGCTTGCCTTTGACTGAGCCAAATCTATATTCCCATCCGACCCCAACGGAGCTATAGCGCTCCGACCTTCCCGAAAAGACCTCAAGGAGTGAGACCGTGACCATTTCCGTCGGAGACAAGCTGCCTGCCGCCACCTTCAAGGAAAAGACCGCAGATGGCCCGGTCGAAATCACCACCGACCAGCTGTTTGCCGGCAAGAAGGTCGTGCTGTTCGCCGTTCCAGGTGCCTTCACGCCGACCTGCTCGCTCAACCATCTGCCGGGTTACCTGGAAAACTGCGATGCGATCCTTGCGCGCGGTATCGACGACATCGCCGTTGTCGCCGTCAACGACCTGCATGTGATGGGCGCCTGGGCGACCGCATCCGGCGGCATGGGTAAAATCCACTTCCTGTCCGACTGGAACGCCGCCTTCACCAAGGCGCTCGGCATGGACATCGACCTCTCCGCCGGCACGCTCGGCCTGCGCTCCAAGCGTTATTCGATGTTGGTCGAAGACGGCGTGGTGAAGACGCTGAACGTCGAGGAAAGCCCGGGCCAGGCGACAGTCTCCGCTGCCGCCGCGATGCTCGAACAGATCTAACCCTGAACAGGCGTAGCCCGGCCGTTCAGTTGTCCGGCCGGGCGCGCATTTCCTGCATCAGCCAGCGTTCCAGAGCCAGCGCGTCCGGCCTCCCTGCCAGATGCGGGGCGATCCACAGCACCAGGCGGCGGGGGCCAGGCCGGAAGCCGAAAGGCGCCACGAGCCGTCCTGAGGCAAGCTGGTCCAGCACCAGCATCTGCGGCACCGTCGCAACGCCCAGCCCGCAGGCGGCAGCGTGGATCAGCAGATAGAAATGATCGAAGCTCGATCGCGGCTCAAGCACCAGATCGGTCTCACCCGCCACAACCTGCCAGTCATACCAGGCCTGCGGCCGGGTGCGGGTGGACAGAAGCAGGGCCGCCTCCGGATCCTTTGGTTGCGAAAGCTGTACCTGCGCCAGATATTCCGGCGAGCACACCGGTCCGATCGCCTCGCCGCCCAATTCCCGTATCACCGCATCCTCCGGCGGCTCGATCACGCTGGAGCGGATCGCCATCCCGATCTTGTCGCGCATGAAGTCGATCCGGTCGTAGTTCATGTTGAACTGCAGTTCGATCTGCGGGTGAAGCTCGTGGAACTGACCGATGCGCGGAATGATCCAGCCCATCATGATCGAGGACGAGCAGGACAGCGTCAGCGGCCCCGGCCGCACACGCTCGACACTTGCCTGGATCAGGGTGAAGGCGCTTGCCAGCCCCTCGGCCAAACGCGCCCTCCTGGGTCGGCTCCGTCGAGCGTGCCTTCCGGTTGACCAGAAGAACGCCGAGCGTTTCCTCCAATGCCTTGATATGCCGGCTGACGGCGCCGTGGGTGACGAACAGCTCATCGGCAGCGAGCGTCATCGACCGATGCCGCGCGGTGGCCTCGAAAGCTTTGAGGGCGTTCAATGATGGCATCGTCTTGCTCACGGGCGACCTCCGGATACATGTGATTTTTTCTCACATCACGGCGAGATTAAATCGATTGCCGCAGACCTATACATTCCTTTAGGACTTGCGGCAATTTGAAGGCGCATGCGTATCGAGACGAGTCGTGGAAGGGAAAATGGAGTTTCCACTCTGTCATCGGCGCTGAAACACGGTGCTGCCGGAGAATCCTTGCAACCAAGGGAGGAGCTTTCATGCATTCCAAGACCCCCGAAATGTCACAGGTCGAACGATCGGCCATCGCCAAGGTGTCGATGCGGCTGGTGCCGTTCATCGCGCTGATGTTCTTCATCAACTTCCTCGATCGCACGGCGATCTCGTTTGCCGGCCCGAACGGGATGACGCAGGACCTGGCGCTGACGGCCGCCCAGTTCGGCTTTGCCGCCGGCATCTTCTTCTTCGGCTACATCGTGCTCGAAATCCCGAGCAACCTTGCGCTTCACAAATATGGCGCCCGGCGCTGGCTTGCCCGCATCATGGTCACCTGGGGTATCGTCGCGCTTCTGTTCACCTGGGTCAGCAGCGCCACGGAACTCTATGTCCTGCGCTTCCTACTCGGCGTTGCAGAAGCCGGCTTTTCCCCGGCGCGATCCTGTTTCTCAGCATGTGGGTGCCTGCCCGCCATCGCAACAAGATTCTAGCGCTGTTCTATCTGGCCCAGCCGCTGACAACCGTCATCGGCGCACTGCTCGCGGCCATGCTGATCCAGGCGCATGGTGCATTCGGGCTTGAGGGCTGGCGGATCATGTTCTTCGGCGTCGCCATTCCCGCCATTGTCGTCGGCATCATCGCCTGGTTCTATCTCGCCGACCGGCCGGATGACGCCACGTGGCTGACGCAGGACGAGAAGAACTGGCTGAACAGGGAACTCGCCAGCGAGGACAAGGCCAAGACCGCCGCCCACGGCCGCATGACCCGCCTTGCCTTTACCGATGGGCGCGTCTGGCTGCTTTCGGTGATCTATTTCGGCTTGATCTACGGTCTCTACGCACTGGCCTTCTTCCTGCCGACAATCATTGCCGGTTTCGAGGCTAAATTCGGCACCAAGTTCGACGTGTTCGACAAGGGCCTGATCACCGCCATTCCGTATCTTCCGGCGGCAGTGGCACTGTTCTTCTGGAGCCGCGATGCCTCCAAGCGTGGCGTCAAGGCGTGGCATATCGGCGTCCCGGCATTGACCGGCGCGATCAGCATTCCGATCGCGCTCTACATGGGCTCGCCGGAAGCGACCATTCTGGTCATCACCATCACGGCCTGCTCGATCTTCGCAGCGCTTCCGAACTTCTGGGCGATCCCCTCGCGCTTCCTGACCGGCCCGGCCGCCGCCGCCGGCATCGCCCTGATCAACACGATCGGCAATATCGTGGGCTTTGCGGCTCCCTATATCACCGGTCTGGTCAAGGATCTGACCGGCGTCTACGAGCTGCCGATGTTCATCGTTGGCGGATTGTTGTTGCTATCGGCGATCCTTGCCTTTTCGCTCGGCGGCCGCGTTCAGGAACCGGCCGTCGCCGCTGCTGCTGCGGGATAAACGGGATATCCATCCTGGAGCCTGCATGCGCGAAGGCATGCGGGCAAGGTTGGTAATCTGTGCGAGAGGCATCCCCATCCGCCGTCATTCCGGACTTATTCCGAGATTCTGCCAGCTCAAGTCTTTGAGCTGGCAGAATCTTTGGTCGACGGACGTCTGCTCGCTGGATCCCTGCCCCAAGGGCGAGGATGACGGTGGGCAGTCTCAACCCGCAACTACGTCAACAGATCCGAAAAGCTCTCCGGTGCTGTCCTCGCCGCGCGCTCGGCCGGCAGATAGTGAAGCCCGACGACGCCGTTCTCATAGGCATCGGCGCTGATCAGCTGAAAATCGCTCGTCTCCGGCAATACCGAGAACCACGCGATCCCCGGCGAGACGATAGGGTAGACGAAGAAATAAAACGCATCGACCAGCCCTAGCGCGATGACCGATCGTGCAAAGCTCGCACCACCGGACAGGTGGATGTCGCCGCCCCGTTGCGCCTTCAGGCTCACGAGATACGCCGCCAATTCACCATCGCTGCCAACGACGACCTGCTCCGTGTTGTCCCATTTGGTCAGCGGATGCGTGCCGGTTCTTGAAAAGACCAGTTTTTTGTAATCCCGCATCCGGCGCGCCATCGTGCGATTGGTCTCGGTACCAACATGCTCGGACAGGGCGCCCGGCCAATAGGCGGCCATTTCTTCATAGGTCGCTCGTCCAACCAGCACGGTGTCATAGGTCCCGTAGAGGCTGTCGATGGCGCGATACTGGTCGTCCCCGACGCCCTTGAGCCAGGCCATCGGGTCATCAAGACGACCGTTGAGGGTCGTCATCATCTGAAGAACAATCTTGCGCATGACAGGCCGCCCCTATTGCACGCGCTGTTCGACCAGCTTTGCAAGCTGCCCGATCACCGTGCCCCAGCCGTCGAAAAGCCCAGTTCCTCATGCATGTTCCGGTCGGCATTGCTCTTGTGCATAACATGGGCGGCGTAGTCAGTGCCCTGCGGATGATCGCGCAGCGTGATGATGGCCGTCATGAACGGCTGCTCGGCCGGCCGCCATCCGCCAAGCAGCGCATTGGTGAAGACGATCTTTTCGCCCTCCTCGACGGCGAGGAAACAGGCGCTCAGATGCGGCTGGAATTCGCCGCCGTTTTCACTCATCTGCGTGATGAAAGCCCCGCCCGGACGCAGGTCCATTGTGACGACTTTGCATCTGGCCGGTTCCGGTATCCACCATTGCTCGAAGCTTCGCGGGTCGGTCCAGGCATTCCAGATCAGCGATCGTGGCGCCTTGATGACGCGCGAAATCGTCAGGTCGAGTTCCGGATTGAGAGGTATGCTCATTTCAATCTCCTTTTGCCTGAGCCTTGGTGACGAATTGCTCCAGCCTGTCGGTGCGGCCTTCCCATAGCGCCCGCTGCGCCGACAGCCACGTTTCGACGGCGGCGAACTGCTTTTTCTCGATGACGCAGGTCCTGACCCGGCCTTGCTTGCGGGTCTGGATCAGGCCGCTGCCTTCGAGGAGATGAATGTGCTTCATGAATGACGGCAGGGCCATGTCGAAAGGTTTGGCGAGGTCGCTGATGCTGGCCGGCCCATGCCCCAGTCGCGCCAGCACGGCACGGCGGGTGGGGTCGGCAAGCGCCTGGAAGACGCCGTTGAGCTGTTCCGAATACTGAGCCATAAGGCTAAGTATCACTCCTGAACACTTAGATCAAGAGCTAAGTGTTCAGATCGAACCACCATGTCCTTGACTTGAACGGACATCCTGTCAGGCTGCGACCAGCGTGCCCCGCGGTTCCATTTTCTGCCTTCGAGCAAGCGTTCTGGAGATCACGATGAAGACGTTTCTGCGTATTGCTGCTGCTTGTGCGGCTGTGACGATCGCCGGACAGGCCGCGGCCAAGATCCCGATGGTCAATGCCACCTGCCCCGGCAAGATCGAGGTTCACGCTGATCAGGGCGGACCGATCTACATCAACGAGAACTTTTACGAAGCCAAGGGCAGTGGCGTCACCATCTCGCTCAGCATCAATCCCGATGGGTCCCCTGCCGTTTCCTATACCGGCAAGGGCGGCGCCAATGGCGTTTGCACAGTCAAATAATCCGCAGAGGCCCCATGAACCAAAGTCTTGCCCTGATCGCCCTCGTCGTTCGCGACTATGACGAAGCGATCGATTTCTACGTCACCAAGCTCGGCTTCGTACTGGTCGAGGACAGCTACCAGCCGGAGCAGAACAAGCGCTGGGTCGTCGTCAGGCCACCCGGCGACGGCAGCGCCTCTCTGCTTCTGGCACAGGCTTCCTCGGAGCATCAGGAAAGCTTCATCGGTAACCAGGCCGGCGGCCGCGTCTTCCCTGTTCCTGCAGACCGACGATTTCTGGCGGGATCATGCGAAGATGGTCGAGACCGGCATCCGCTTTATCCACGAGCCGAAAGAGGCCCCCTACGGCATCGTCGCCGTGTTCGAGGACCTCTACGGAAACCTGTGGGATCTGGTTGAGTTCACCGACGGACGCTAGGCTCTACAGGTTTTTGATCGTGTCGAACCTTTATTCGACCAGCTCAAAATCGCCCGGCTTCCAAGTCTTGTCGAACCATGGCTCTAGCGGCGCGTAGAGCCGCAGCAGCGAATTCCAGCCCTTGCCGGGCATGGTCTGGATCCAGTTGGCTTCCTCTCCAGCCGGCGCCTTTGGAGAGAACCAGACCGTGACGGAGCCATCGGCATTCTTCTTGATGCCGGGCTGGTTGCTGTCGAGGCCGGCAAGCTTCTGGTCGGTTTCAAGCATTGAGCGCGTCTGGTTGTCGTAGACCGTAAACGACCAGAACTGACCGACAGGGATGGGCGCAGGCAAGGTAATTTTGTAGGTCTTGCCGCCGTCGAGATAAGCCCCTGTCTTGTCACGCGCCGCAAACGCATAGGCCGATCCGGTTCCGGGCTTGGCATCCGCCATCGCCGGCGTGATGCCGGTCGCCGCATAATGGAACATCGTGCGCGCATCCAACATGCGTTCGCCGTTATTCAGGAACTGATAGCTGTTGCCGATAAAGCCGTTGTTCCACTGCCGGTCGGGGTAGAACTTGGCTCGCTTGTCGCGCGGAGCAAACAGCATCGATCGCGCTGTTGCATTGCCGACAGCAACGGCGTCCACAAGGATGGATTTCATCCGTTCGTCCGGCGCAAAGGGCTGGCCTTTCTTGATTCCGATCGACGCAAAGAGGCCGACCGCTTCCGGGTCAAACGCATCCGCGGGCTCGGACTGGATGACAGCGTTCAGTTCTTCATAGAAATGAAAATCACCGGCATGGATCGTATTGAACTGCTTGCCCGACGTGTTGACGAAGGTCGTATCGGGTGGCGTGGCCGCCGACGAAAGCGGATAGATGCGGGCATGGTCCCTGACGTTCTTGACCGCCGCCGCGATATCGCCATCCTTCACAAAGGCACGGTAGAGGACAAGATTGGTATTGGTCGGCGTTTTGGTGACAAAATAGCCGTCCGCGGGAACCTCGCCGCTATAGCCCGGCGGCACGAAGAGGTATTTGCCGCCCTTGCCTCTGTCCGGTCCGATCAGACCGACATCCGTTACATAACGGAAGTAGGCATCGTCCACTGGCCCAAGCACGCCCGGTGGCACTTGCGTGACCATCGGCCCGTCCTTGAGATCGAGGCAGAAGAAGACATAGACCGTCGTCGAGTTCGGCGTGAGAAACAGGGACCGCGCATCCATCAGGTCTTCCGTGATGGCAATTCCCTTGTTCTTTTCAACCCCGGCGTCCTCGAAGCCCTTGCACAGGGCGTAAACCGACGCAGCCGGCATGCCGGTCAGGAACGTTTCTGACGCCGCGCGCAAAATCGATATTGTCATAGACCTTCTGAACCGTGTCCTCGTTGGGAAGCCCATCGAAGAACTTGAGCGTACCGATCCGCGTTTCGACCGTATCGGGGGTCTGGATGCTGGACGGCACCTTGGCGGCGTATTTGGTGGGCTGCAGCGCCCAGGATGGCACCCCGGCTGCTGAGAAAAGCAATGCAAACGCAAGCGTCCGAACGATCCTGATCATCACCGTCTCCATCCCAAAACACTGAAATCCGACCCGCGCGGTAACGCGGCTGACCGCCGCGGAACCTGCCGGATTTCCACTCTGGAATGAAGTACGTTACGGTTACAGAGCGCCTTTTTGGGTGGACGGGATATTTCCCGACCTCCACCCGAGCGGTGCCCTGCTTGCCCGGTGCTCTACCGCTTCTTCTTGAACGGCTCCATACCCTTGCAGGGCCAGTTCGTCGGCGCGTTCATTTTCCGGGTGGCCGGCATGGCCCTTGACCCAGTGCCAGGTGACCTTGTGGCTCTGGTTGGCGGCATCGAGCGCCTGCCAGAGTTCGCCGTTCTTCACCGGCTTCTTGTCGGCGGTCTTCCAGCCGTTCTTCTTCCAGCCGTGGATCCACTTGCCGATGCCGTCCATGACGTATTTCAGAATCGGTATAGAGATCGACCTCGCACTGCGTCTTCAGGCTGGTAAGCGCGGTGATTGCCGCCAGCAGTTCCATGCGGTTGTTGGTGGTTTCCGCTTCGCCGCCGCACAGGTCCTTCTCGGTCTCGCCATAGCGCAGCACGGCGCCCCAGCCGCCCGGCCCCGGATTTCCGGAGCAGGCGCCATCGGTGAAGATATCGACATGTTTCATGCGGGCATTGTCTCTTGGGTCAGGCCGTATTCGGCAGCAGTTGCGACGGAGCGGTGGAATTGCAGCTTCTTCAGGTATTCGAGCGGGTCTTTCTTCACCACCAGGGCACCGGCCGGCGTCATCAGCCAGTCGTAGAGCCGCGTCAGGAAGAACCGCAGGGCGGAGCCGCGGGCAAGCAGCGGCAAGGCTGCGATCTCGGCTGACGTCAGTGGCCGGACGCTCTGATAGCCCTGAGAGCAACGCCATGCCCTTGGTGATGTTGAAGGCGCCGTCCTTTTCGAAGCACCAGGCATTCAGGCAGACAGAGACGTCATAGGCGAGCAGGTCGTTGCAGGCGAAATAGAAGTCGATCAGGCCGGAAAGCCCGTCACCGAGGAAAAGACGTTGTCGGGGAAGAGATCGGCATGGATGACGCCTTCCGGCAGGTCCTTTGGCCAATTGGCTTCGAGGAAATCCAGTTCATCGGCGATCTCGGTCTTCAGTCCCGGTTGTACCTCGTCGGCGCGGTCGCTCGAATTGTTCCAGAGCGGCCGCCAGCCGTTGACCGACAGCGCATTGGGGCGGCGGATCTCGAAACCCTCGCCGGCCACATGCATGGCTGCCAGCGCCTTGCCGACTTCGCGGCAGTGGTTGGCATCGGGCTTGCGCAGCCACATGCCTTCCAGGAACGAGATGACGGCAGCCGGACGGCCGGACAGGTGGCCGAGCAGTTCGCCATCGGCACGTGGCAAAGGCAGCGGGCAGGAAAGCCCCTTGTCGGCGAGATGGTGCATCAAGCCAAGAAAGAACGGCAGGTCGTTCTGATCCACCCGCTTTTCATAGAGCGTTAGGATGTAGGAACCCTTGGTGGTGTGCAGCAGGAAATTGGTGTTTTCAACGCCTTCGGCGATGCCCTTGTAGGACGTCAGTGTGCCGACGTCGTAGGCGGTCAGAAAACGGGTGAGATCGTCTTCCGTGATGTCGGTGTAAACTGCCACTGTCGTTCCACTCTCTTCGGGAATTGTTATTCTACTGCACCCTGGCGAGCGCGGGGAAACTGGAAGGCGGAGCGCGTCTCAGTCGCCGCTGACGAACGCCATGTCCTGCGTCGTCAGCGGCACGTGGCGAAGCTCGCGGTTGACGAGGAAATTTTCGGTTTCCTCGACCGTATCGGCAAGCTCCACCGCGGCATCGTAACGCTCGCGAAAAGCCTCGATGATCTCGTTGACGATGACTTCCGGCGCCGACGCACCCGCCGACAGGCCGACTGTAGAGATATCGGCAAAATCATCCCAGTCGATTTCCGACGCGCTGGACAAGAATCGATTTTTTCGCACCGGCCTGCAGCGCGACCTCGACCAGGCGCTTGAATTCGACGAATTCGGAGCGCCGACGATGATGAAATGATCGCAGCCGGGAGCCGCCTGTTTGACGGCCTCCTGGCGGTTCGTCGTCGCGTAGCAGATCGAATCGGCGGCAGGTGCCGTCAGATTGGGGAAGCGTTCGTGCAGCCGCTTGATGACGCCGGCGGTGTCATCGACCGAGAGCGTTGTCTGGGTGACGAAACCGAGATTGTCGGCATCCGGCGGCATATAGGTTTCGGCATCCTCGACCGTCTCGACCAGCGACACGGCACCTTCGGGCAGCTGCCCCATCGTTCCGATCACTTCCGGATGCCCGGCATGGCCGATCAGCACGACATGGCGGCCAAGCTTCTGGTGGCGCATGGCCTGCTTGTGGACCTTGGAAACCAGCGGGCACGTGGCGTCGAGATAGAAAAGATTACGCTCCGTGGCATCGGCCGGAACGGATTTCGGCACGCCATGGGCGGAAAACACCACCGGTTGCTTGCGATGCTCCGGTGGGAATCTCGTCGAGTTCCTCGACAAAGATTGCGCCCTTGGCTTCAAGCCCCTCGACGACGTAGCGATTATGGACGATCTCGTGGCGGACATAGACCGGCGCGCCATATTCCTTCAGCGCCAGAACGACGATCTGGATCGCCTGATCGACACCGGCGCAGAAGCCGCGCGGGCCGCAGAGGCGCAGGGTGATCGGTGTCTTTGCTGAAAGAGAAGTCGCCATTGATCAGAATGCCAGTAAGGTGAACACAAGGCCGAGAATTGCCGGGCCGCCCTGTAAAAGCAGGATGCGCGGCTTGACCGACCATGCGCCATATATAGCGGCAACGATCACGCACACAAGGAAGAACAGCTTCAGCTGTACGGCAAATTCCGGCAGCGATGCGATCAGCGACCAGAGAAGTCCGGCGGCGAGAAAGCCGTTATAGAGCCCCTGATTGGCCGCGAGAACCTTGGTCGCCTCGGCCTGCTCCGCCGTCATCCGGAAGACTTTCCGCCCCTGCGGACCGGTCCAGAGAAACATTTCGAGCACGAGAAAACCGACATGCATCAGCGCCGTCAGGGCGAGCAGGATATTTGCAAGAATGGCCATTCGATTCTCTCCGGCGACGATACCGCGCTGACCTTATGTCTTCCGCCGGAAGATGAAAATGCCGCTGATGACGACCAGTGCCGCAGCCAGCCCATACCAGGTCATCGCATATTGCAGATGGCTGTTGGGCAGGTCGAACTGCGTGACGCCGCCGATCGGCATGCCACCCTCATGCGGTGTAGCGTCGGCATCGATGAAGAAAGGCACGACCTTAGCCGGATCGAGATCGACGCTCGATGCCATGACGTCGAGATCCTTCCAGTAGAAGATGTTCTTGGCGACATCATTGTCGGGCACGGCCCAAGACGGCTTCTCCGTCAGCTTGGCGCAGGGAAAGGCCGGTGACGGTCTGCTCGCCGGTCAGCTGGCCCTGCTTGCGCATTTCCGGCTCCTTGCGCTCGAAGGAGACGAAGCCGCGATTGACCAGAACGATCTGGCCATCGGTTAGCTGCAGCGGCGTGTAGACGTAATAGCCTGTGCGGCCTTCATAGGTGGCGAAGAAATGCCGTTCCTTGCTGTTGATATAGGTGCCGGTGACGCGCACGGTGCGATAATCGACATCCTCGCCGGCCTTGGCCAAAGCCTCGATCACCGCCAGATCGGCCGGAGGCGCGGCACGGCGTTCTGCGATCGACGCCAGAAGCCCTTCTTTCCAGGCCAGCCGCTCCATCTGCCATGTGCCGAGTGCCAAGAGGATCGCCAGCGCGACCAGAACCAGCACGATGCCAACGACGCGGCCGATCAGGCCGCCGCCCTTCTTGTCCGACACGGTATCAGCCACGATCGATCTCGCCCTGGCGTGCATTGTTGCGGAATTGCAAGGTGATCAGTATGCCCTTGAGCATACGCATGAGAACCAGGCTGAAGACGGTGGCGAGTGGTATCCACAACAGGAAATGCACCCAGAGCGGAGGATTGATATTGACCTCCATCCACAGCGCTGCACCGACGACGATGAAGCCGACGATCAGGATGACGAAGACCACCGGCCCGTCGCCGGCGTCGGCAAAGGCGTAATCGAGGCCGCAACTGGCGCAGGCCGGCTTCATCTTCAGGAATCCATCGAACAGCTTACCCTGGCCGCATCATGGGCAAAGCCCCCTGATTCCGGCCTTGACCGGATCGACCGGCGGGAAATGTGCGCTGTCTTCGTGCATCGTCTTGTCCTTGTTTGCGCTCTACGTCCCATAACGCATTCGTCGTGCGAGCGATATATCGGCCGCCGCGACCTTTCAGCTCTTACGGTTGTGCCGGAAAAGTACCATTGCAAAGAAAAAGGCGGATGCCACAGCACCCGCCTTCTTGCAATATTCCAAATCGTCGTCCGATCAGCCGTGAGCGACCGGTGCGCCCCAGCCGCCCCAGATGTAGATCGAGAAGAACAGGAACAGCCAGACCACGTCGACGAAGTGCCAGTACCAAGCAGCGGCTTCGAAGCCGAAATGCTGCTTCGGCGTGAAGTCACCCTTGACCGCGCGCAGCAGGCAGATGGCGAGGAAGATCGTGCCGACCAGAACGTGGAACCCGTGGAAACCGGTCGCCATGAAGAAGGTCGCGCCGTAGATCGAATCCTTGAAGGCGAACGGTGCGTGGGCGTATTCGTAACCCTGGACGTAGGAGAACAGGATGCCGAGCAGAACGGTCAGCGTCAGGCCGTTGATCAGGCCCTTGCGATCGCCATGCAGCAGCGCGTGATGTGCCCAGGTCACCGTCGTGCCGGAGAGCAGCAGGATGACAGTGTTATAGAGCGGCAGGTGCCAGGGATCGAGAACCTCGATGCCCTTCGGCGGCCAGACACCACCGGTAAAGGCCGAGCGGGTTGCCTGGATGGCTTCGCCGGGAAATAGGCTGGCGTCAAAATAGGCCCAGAACCAGGCAACGAAGAACATCACTTCCGAAGCGATGAACATGATCATGCCGTAACGCAGGTGCAGCGACACGACGCGGGTGTGATGGCCCTCATGCGCTTCCTTGATCGTATCCGACCACCAGCCGAACATCGTATAGAGAACGACGGCGAGACCGATGAAGAAGAACCACGGATGCGCCCAGTCGAGACCGAACAGGTGCAGCGAGCCGCCCGACAGGTATCGCATATAGCCGACGCCGCCGAAGGCCATGACGAAGGCGCCGATCGAGGCGATCAGCGGCCAAGGGCTCGGGTCGATGATGTGGTAGTCGTGGTTTTTCTGGTGCGCATCGGCCATGTGGACTATCCCCGATAAGTCTTTCTCGTGTCGTCATTTCCGGCTTAGCCGAAAACGGTGATCTGTCAAAGTTTGTTGTCAGTCTCGGCAGGCTTTACCGTCAGCGCCGCGATCGGCTTGGACGGCTGGCGGGCGTAGAACGTGTAGGAAAGCGTCAGCGTGTTGATCCCCTTGGTCTCAACCGCCGTGACGATTTCTGGATCGACGAAGAACACCACCGGCATCTTCATGTTTTCGCCCGGCTGCAGTGTCGTCTCGGTAAAGCAGAAGCATTCAACCTTGTTGAAATAGGCGCCGGCGGCCATTGGCGTCACGTTGAACACCGCCTGCCCGGTCGTTGGCTTTTTCGCCACGTTGGTTGCTTCAAACTCGACCTGCACCGTTTCGCCGATCTTCAGCGTGATCTCGCGCTGCACCGGCTTGAAGTCCCAGGGCAGGTCGGATGCGGTGTTCGCATCGAACGTCACCTTGATCTTCTTGTCGAGAATGACGTCGGAGGCCTGCTCGACGCGCTTGGTCGTGCTGTTATAGCCGGTCACCCGGCAGAACATGTCGTAGAGCGGCACGGCGGCATAGGCCATGCCGGTCATGCCGACAACGAAGGCGAGGCAGGACGCAACGATGACGCCGTTTGCCCGTTCCTTCTTCTGCTCTGGCGTTTTGATCGGTGCCATGATCGTTTCCTACTGAACCATGCCGTTGCTGAACTTGATCAGCGTCACGACATAGAAAATGGCGACGAGGCCGAAGAGTACGACGCCAAGCGCGATGTTGCGGCCGCGGCGCGACTTCTTCTGGGCGTCCGTGAGTGTCACGAGTTCCATCAGGCAACCTTTCCGGCAGTAAGCCACAGCGTGGCAATCAGATGATCGACCATCAGCGCGGAGAAGATCGCGAAGAGATAGAGGATCGAAAATGCAAAGAGCTTCTTGGCCGGCACCATCTTCTCGTCCCCCTCCGGCATGCGGTGCACGCCGATCGAATACCAGATGAAACCGAGGCCAAGCGCGGCAGCAAAAGCGCCATAACCGATGCTCGAAAAGCCGAGAATGGTCGGCACGACGCCGATGATCGCGGTCAGGACAGCATAGATGACGATCTGCGTCTTGGTGGTCGCCTCGCCTGAGACATTCGGCAGCATCGGCACACCGACGGCGGCGTAATCGCGCATCTTGAACAGAGCCAGCGCCCAGAAATGGGCCGGCGTCCACAGGAAGGTGATGAGGAAGAGCACGATGCTCTCGATGGCGATGCCGTTGGTGACGCAAGCCCAGCCGATCATCGGCGGGAAGGCGCCGGCGGCGCCGCCGATGACGATGTTCTGCGGCGTCGAGCGCTTCAGCCACATCGTGTAGATCACCACGTAGAAGAAAATCGTGAAGGCGAGCAGACCGGCCGACAGCCAGTTGACGATGATGCCGAGGATGCAGACGGAAAAAGCAGACAGCGTCAGGCCGAATGACAGCGCTTCCTGCGCAGTGATCTTGCCAGCCGGGATCGGCCGCTTTGCCGTGTGGGTCATGATCGCGTCGATATCCGCGTCGTACCACATGTTGAGGGCACCGGAAGCTCCAGCACCCACGGCGATACAGAGTATCGCAATGAACCCGATGAAAGGATTGATGTGCCCCGGCGCCAGGACCATGCCGGCCAGGCCTGTGAACACCACCAGCGACATAACGCGCGGCTTCAGCAGCTCGAAATAATGCGCGCAGAGGCTTCAGAGAGGCGAACGCCGCCTTCCGTGCCGCTTGCTTCGTGATTGTCGATAACCCGCATGTCCAGTCCTTGGATTTGTCCGGCGCATCCATGGCGCCGTGTTGCCGGGCATTCCCGGCGTTGAACGAAGCTGCCGTTTCCGGCGGCTTCGGATCGAATGCGGCGCTTACTTGATGCGCGGCAGCTGTTCCCACTGGTGGAACGGCGGCGGCGATGTCAGCTGCCATTCCAGGGTGTTTGCACCCTCGCCCCATGGGTTGTCACCCGCAACGCGCTTCTTGGCGAAGGCTTCGAAGACACAGAACAGGAAGATCAGCACGCCGAAGGCCGAAATGTACGAACCGTAGGACGATACTGCGTTCCAGCCTGCATAGGCATCTGGATAGTCGATGTAGCGGCGCGGCATGCCGGCGAGGCCGAGAAAATGCTGCGGGAAGAACACCAGGTTCACGCCGACGAACATCACCCAGAAGTGCAGCTTGCCGAGAAATTCCGAGTACATGTAGCCGGTCATCTTCGGGAACCAGTAGTACCAGCCGGCGAAGATCGCGAACACGGCGCCGAGCGACAGAACGTAGTGGAAGTGAGCAACCACGTAGTAGGTGTCGTGCAGCGAACGGTCGAGACCGGCATTGGCGAGCTGAACGCCCGTGACGCCGCCGACGGTGAACAGGAAGATGAAGCCGATTGCCCAGACCATCGGCGTGGTGAAGCGGATCGAACCGCCCCACATCGTCGCAATCCAGGAGAAGATCTTCACGCCGGTCGGAACAGCGATGACCATCGTCGCGAAGACGAAGTAACGCTGCGTGTCGAGCGACATGCCGACGGTGTACATGTGGTGCGCCCAGACGATGAAGCCGACGGCGCCGATGGCGACCATGGCGTAGGCCATGCCGAGGTAGCCGAAGATCGGCTTCTTCGAGAAGGTCGAGACGATGTGGCTGACAATACCGAAACCGGGCAGGATCAGGATGTACACTTCCGGGTGACCGAAGAACCAGAACAGGTGCTGGAACAGGATCGGGTCGCCGCCGCCTTCAGGCGCGAAGAAGGACGTGCCGAAGTTGCGGTCGGTGAGCAGCATGGTGATGCCGCCTGCCAGAACCGGCAACGAGAGAAGCAGCAGGAAGGCAGTGATCAGCACGGACCAGGCAAACAGCGGCATCTTGTGCAGCGTCATGCCCGGAGCGCGCATGTTAAGGATCGTGGTGATGAAATTGATCGCACCGAGGATCGACGAGGCACCGGCGATATGCAGGCCGAGGATCACGAGATCCATGGAAGGCCCGGGCGTACCCGATGTCGATAGAGGCGGATAGATGGTCCAGCCACCCCCGGAGCCATAACCACCGGCCGGGCCTTCGACGAACATCGACAGAAGGACGAGCAGGAAGGCCGGAATGATCAGCCAGAACGAGATGTTGTTCATGCGCGGGAACGCCATGTCCGGCGCACCGATCATGATCGGCACCATCCAATTGGCAAAGCCGCCGATCAGCGCCGGCATGACCATGAAGAAGATCATGATGAGCGCGTGCGCGGTCGTGAAGACGTTGAACATGTGCTTGCCGCCGTCGATGGCAGCATCGCCTTCGAAGCCGTAGACCATCTGGGCGAGACCGTGGAAGATCTGGATACCCGGCTCCTGCAGCTCGGCGCGCATGAAGACCGACAACGTGCCGCCGATGATACCCATGAAAATCGCGAAGATCAGGTACAGCGTGCCGATGTCCTTATGGTTGGTCGAGAGGAACCAGCGCTGAAAGAAGGTCAGCGGCTTGTGGGCGTGATCATGGTCATCGTGCGCATGGTCATGCGCGTGATCATGAAGGTGATCGTGGGTAGTGGTTGTTCCGGCCATGGGCCTGTCCCCCTTCGAAATACTTTTCGGGCGAATTACTGTGCGGCGTTTGCAGCGACGTCTACGGTCTTTGCCGCGCCGTCGATGGAAGCCATGAGTGCCTTGTTCGCATCACCTACATTGGTGGCGGCGGCAGCAAGCCAAGTCTTGTACTTGTCTTCGCTGACGACCCGGATGGCGATCGGCATATAGGCATGGTCCTTGCCGCAGAGCTCGGAACACTGGCCGTAGTAGAGGCCTTCGCGCTCAGCCTTGAACCAGGTTTCATTGAGGCGGCCCGGAACGGCATCGATCTTAACGCCGAAGGCTGGCATGGCGAACGCATGGATGACGTCGGCTGCAGTCACGAGAACGCGGACGGTCTTGCCGATGGGAACGACGACTTCGTTGTCGACAGCGAGAAGACGCGGATATTCGTGCTTGTCTTCCTTGCCGAGCGATGCGCGGTCTTCTTCCTTCATCATCAGGCTATCGAAGGAGAGCGGCGTTTCGCCGACTTCGTATTCATAGGACCAGTACCACTGGTTGCCGGTCGCCTTCAGCGTCAGGTCCGGATTTTCCGGCGGCGTCAGCTGCGCGGTCAAAAGCTGGAAGGACGGGATCGCCAGGAACAGGAGGACGATCACCGGACCAAGCGTCCAGACGATCTCGATTGCCGTGTTGTGGCTGGTCTTGGACGGGACCGGGTTCTTGCTTTCCGTGGAAACGGAACACGATCCAGATCAGCAGCGCCAGGACAAAAAGCGTGATCGGAATGATGAACCAGAGCGTGTAATGCTCGAACCATGTAATTTCTTCCATGATCCCGGTTGCTGCGGTCTGAAAGTTGGTCTGCCATGCGACCGGCTTGTCAGCCAAAGCATTCGAAGCAAAGAGCAGACAGGCAGTCGATGCCAAAACTGCAAAAGCCTTGTTTTTCACTATAGTGTCTCCCTGGGCGCTTGATCAGGATCAAACCGTAACGCAGAATCCTTAGCCATACTGAAGCGCTTCAAACCACAGTTTGATGAACGCCGCAACATCTGTCCATTCAAGCCCATGCGGCATTTTGCGCAAACGACGCTTTTCACACAAACTGTTAAAGCCATGCGTACCCTCCGGATACCGGCAGCGGCGAAAGGCAGCACGGATGGCATCGGGTATTTCACCCCAATCTCCTGCCCCTATACCATATATAAAGAGCAATCGGCACTGCATTGGCGGCGTCCTACAGCGCCGTTTGGGGCAAAGTTGCTGTTTTAGCCCCGCCCGGGAGCCCCATTTCCGCCACACCGGGCTGGAATGTACCGCGCCGGGGCTTTTCATTTGCGGCTACGCGCTTCAAGAATAGCCAGACTGATTCTTAAGTTTGAGGTTTACATGGGCCTGCCCCTCCTTTCCCGGCTGCCGATTGCGGTGTTCGGACTAGCTGCCGCCCTTCTTTCCCATACGGCGGCGGCCCAGCAACCCGGAGCGCAACAGCCAGGCACACCCGGCACGGTCAAGTCGAACCATGGTGCATGGTCGATCGTCTGCGACCAGCCGGCAGGGGCAACGGCCGAGCAATGCGCGCTGATGCAAAACGTGATTGCGGAAGACCGGCCAGAAGTCGGCCTCTCGGTCGTCGTCCTGAAAACAGCTGACCGCAAGGCGAAAATCCTGCGCGTGCTGGCCCCGCTCGGCGTGCTTCTGCCGAACGGCCTTGGCCTGAATGTCGACGGCAAGGATATCGGCCGCGCCTATTTCGTCCGCTGCTTCTCCGACGGCTGCTATGCCGAAGTGGTCCTGGAAGAAGAGCTGCTGAAGACCTTCCGGTCCGGCGCGCAAGCGACGTTCATCGTCTTCCAGTCACCTGAAGAAGGCATCGGCATTCCAGTCGACCTGAAGGGCTTTGGCGAAGGTTACGACGCACTGCCGTAAGACAGAATAGACATCGCCACCATTTGAAAAGCGCGCCAAAGGGCGCGCTTTTGCATTTTCAGACATCCTGCGGATATCAACGGACGGCAAAGGCAGGACGGTCGATCAGGTCGGCCTTGCCGCCGGAAAGCCTGCCGTCGCTGCCGGCGACGATATCGTAGGGGAAGCCGAGCGATATGGCGCTTGCCGTATCAAGCCGGGCAATCTGTTCGTCCGTCAGCTTGACGTCCAGGCTGGCGATATTGTCTGCGAACTGTTCCAGCGTGCGCGGACCGAGGATCGGCAGCGTTCCCTTCTGCAGAACCCAGGCAAGGGCGACCTGCCCGGCGGAAATGCCGGTTTCCTCGGCAATTGCCAGCACCGTATCGACTGTCGCGGTCTTGCGGGCATCGCTTTCCCCGTGAATGACGACGCCGAGCCCCTGCTGCCTGCCCGTCTCACCCTTGCGATATTTGCCGGTCAGCAATCCGCCACCAAGCGGCGACCAGCTGACCGTGCCGAGACCAAAGGCAGACGCCATCGGCAGCAACTCGCGCTCGACGGTACGCCTCGACAAGGCTGTATTCGATCTGCAGCGCCGAGATCGGCGCCCAGCCGCGCAGATCGGCAATCGTTGCCGCCGTTGCCACGCGCCAGGCCGGAAAGTCTGACAGGCCCGAATAGAGGATCTTGCCAGAACGGACGAGATCGTCGAGGCCACGGGCGATTTCGTCGATCGGCGTTACGCCATCCGGCATATGGACCCAGAGAAGATCGATGCGATCCGTGTTCAGGCGCTTGAGGCTGGCTTCGACAGACTGGACCATGGCCTTGCGGCTGTTGCCGGTGCGCTGCAGCCCGCTGCCGATACTGTCGCCGAGCGAGAACTTCGTGGCAACGACGATGTCGTCGCGGTCGCTGGCGATGAACTCGCCGACCATCGTTTCCGACTGGCCGAACTGATACTGGTCGGCGGTATCAATGAAGTTGCCGCCGACATTCCGGTAGGCATCGAAAACACCCTTGGCCTGGTCGCGCTCGGAACCGTAGCCCCAGCCCGTGCCAAAATTGCCTGTGCCAAGCGCGAAGCTTGAAACGCGAAGACCGGTACGGCCGAATATTCTGTAACGCATGCTCATGGCCTGATCCTTTATGGCTCAATAAATTTATATGACGATCGTCATTTGCATTTAAATTACGATCGTCATATAATTTGTCAAGCTTTTTCGAAAGGACCCCGCATCATGAGACCGACACGCGAACAGGCGAAGGAAAACAGGCAGCGCATTCTCGACACGGCAGCCCGGCTGTTTCATGAAAACGGCATCCATGCCGTCGGTGTCGATGCCGTCATGAAAGGGGCCGGGCTGACCCATGGCGGCTTCTACGGCCACTTCAAATCGAAGAACGACCTGACCGCCGAGGCGGCGAGCCATGCCATGGACGCGGCGCTGCAAGCGTTCGCCGATGTCAAAACCATCGGAGATTTGGCCGCCAGCTACCTTTCGGCAGAGCATCGCGACATCGCCGGAAACGGTTGCACCATCGCCGCACTTGGCCCGGAACTCGCCCGCCTGCCGGAGGGGCAGCGGGGCACGGTCAGCGACTACGTCCGTGCCCAGATTGCCCAGATCGAAGCCTTGCAGGCTGCGGCAGATGGAAAAAGCGACCGCCGCAAGGCGATTGCCGACCTTTCCAGCCTTGTCGGGGCGCTCGTCATGGCCCGTACCGTCGACGATCCGCAGCTCTCCGACGAGATCCTGACGGAGACCAAACGTTACTTTGCAGCGGATGCGGAGAAGCCAACAGACAGTTGATCCCTCCCCGCTTGCCGCCTCCCCTGCGAGCCTCTACATAAGCCTCCTATCTCAACCGCAGGAGCCTCGCCCATGAACACCGATCTCATCAAACTGTTCGACAGCGACGAGGCTGCCATCCGTGAGGTTCTGGCGCAGACGTTGTCGGGCGCCGATGACGGTGAACTGTTCATCGAACACAGCCAGTCGGAATCATTGTCGTTCGACAACGGCCGCCTGAAGGGCGGAAGCTTCAATACCGACCAGGGTTTTGGCCTGCGTGCCGTTGCCGGCGAAGCGGTCGGTTACGCCCATGCAGGCGATCTTTCGCTTGCCGCCCTGAAGCGGGCGGCCGATGCGGTCGGCGCCGTCACGCGCGGCTATTCCGGCACCTATGCCGCCGCCCCGCAACGCACCAACAAGAAACTCTATGGCGACGAGAACCCGATCGGCGAACCCAGCTTCGAGGCCAAGGTTTCGCTCTTGCAGGAAATCGACGCCTATCTGCGCGCCAAGGACCCGAAGATCCGGCAGGTGACGGCCTCGATTGCCGCCAGCTGGCAGGTGGTCGATATCCTGCGTGCCGATGGCGAACGCATGCACGACATCCGCCCCATGACCCGCCTCAACATTTCCGTCGTCGTTGGCGAAGGCGACCGGCAGGAAGCCGGCTCCTACGGCGTCGGCGGCCGCCGCGGCTTTGGCGATTTCTGTCGCTGCCGATAACTGGCAACACGGCGCCGACGAAGCCCTGCGCCAGGCACTGGTCAACCTTGACGCCATCGATGCCCCCGCAGGCACGATGGATGTGGTTCTCTCGTCCGGCTGGCCGGGCGTGATGTTGCATGAAGCCGTCGGTCATGGTCTCGAAGGCGATTTCAATCGCAAGAAGACCTCCGCCTTTGCCGGCCTGATGGGCCAGACGGTTGCTGCCAAGGGCGTCACCGTCGTCGATGACGGCACGATCGAAAGTCGCCGCGGCTCGCTCACCATCGATGACGAGGGTACGCCGTCCGGCTACAACGTCCTGATCGATGACGGCAAGCTGGTCGGCTACATGCAGGACCGGCAGAATGCCCGGCTGATGGGCATGAAGGCGACCGGCAACGGGCGGCGCGAATCCTATGCGCATGTGCCGATGCCGCGCATGACCAACACCTATATGCTCGGCGGCGACAAAAGCCCGGAAGAGATCATCGCTTCGGTGAAGAAGGGCATCTATGCCGTCTCCTTCGGTGGCGGCCAGGTCGATATCACCTCGGGCAAGTTCGTCTTCGGCTGCACCGAAGCCTACCTGATCGACAACGGCAAGATCGGCGCGCCGGTGAAGGGCGCGATGCTGATCGGCAACGGTCCCGACGCCATGCAGCGGATCACCATGATCGGCAACGACATGAAGCTCGATACCGGCATGGGCAATTGCGGCAAGGGCGGCCAATGGGTGCCCGTCGGCGTCGGCCAGCCGCATCTGCGCATGAACGATATGACCGTCGGCGGCACGCAGGCCTGATATCGATGATGCCAAGGCAGTAACGACCGAAGCTGCGGTAGCGGTGCAAAACCAGCGTCGCCGCTGCACTGTTCGGTGTGCTGTCCCCGCTCATAGGCAACTTCCTCGCCGGCGTCGAAGCTGTGAGCGGCCGTCGCCCGCGTGACGAGGTGGGGGGATCCTCCCCGACCGGCAATCAAATACCAATGACAAAAGGCGGTCCGGCGACGGGCCGCCTTTTCCCGTCTTAGTTGAGGTCGGACACGCGCGGATTCAGCCGGTGTTAACGCCACCACCGCTACAGTCCGGCCACATCTACAGGCTGCCGGTCTTGCCCGGCCTATTTGGGGACGCTTTTGACAAACATGCTGCGACAGGTCGCCAAACGCGCCGCGATTACCGGTGGGTTGAAGGTCGCACGGCTGTTGCATGCCGGTGGGCTGATGCGCCAGGCACGCGGGCGTGGCGCAATCTTCACACTGCATCACGTCCGCCCTGAAACAACCGCGCGCCTTCGATCCCAATGCGCATCTGGAGATCACCCCGGAATTTCTGGATACGGCGATCATAGCGTTGAAGGCGACGGGTACAGGTTCATCACACTCGATGCCTTGCCCGCCCATCTCGCCTCGAACGACCCTCAGCCCGTTGCGGTTTTCACGCTGGATGACGGCTACCGCAACAATCTCGAACATGCCGCGCAGGTTTTCTCCAGGCACAACGTGCCCTTCACGGTCTTTGTTGCCGGCGGCTTTATCGACCGAACCCATACGCTTTGGTGGGAAACACTCGCCGACCTCCTGGAGCGGCAGTCGAACCTGACCTTCGACTTCGGCAATGGCGATGAAACCGTCGCGCTTGGCAACCTCCAGCAGAAACAGGCAGCCTTTGACCGTTTTGCCGCCCTCCTTCATTCCATAGACGAATCCACGGCCATCAACCGCCTGAACCACACAGCGCAAGCACTCGGCATCGATGCCATCGGCATCACCGCCGCGCTGACACTGGACGAGGCAGGCCTCAAAACGCTGGTTGAAAATCCGCTCGCCAGCCTCGGGGCGCACACGATCAGCCATCGCGCCGTCGGGCGCCTGAACGACGAGACGGCGCGGGCGGAAATGGACCTTTCGGCTCGCAGGGTGGAGCAGATCACCGGCTACCGGCCGAAATCGCTTGCCTATCCCTATGGCTTTGCTTCGGCCGTCTCGGCGCTGAGATCATCGGCTCGCCAATGATCTCGGATTCAGCACCACCGTCACGACCCAACCGGGAACGCTGTCGGATACAGTCAACCTAGCGGCCCTGCCCCGCATCTCGCTCAACGGCCATTTCCAGAAAGCCGGACATGTCACGGCCCTTGCCTCCGGCATTGCCTTCAGGCTGATGGGCGCCCGCTAAACCGCGCCTTTATCAGGGATACATCCGCACCTTGGTCCAATCGCCTTCAGCCTCATCGCGGCGAAATTCGATCCGGTCGTGCAGGCGGAAGGCTCCGTCCTTCCAGAACTCGATCGAAGTCGGCTTGATGCGAAAGCCGGACCAGTGAGCGGGACGCGGAATCTCGCCGATGGCATATTTGAGTGTGTATTCGGCAACGGCCTTCTCCAGCGCGAACCGGCTTTCCAGTGGCCGCGACTGTTTTGACGCCCAGGCGCCGATGCGGCTGCCGCGCGCCCGCGTCTTGTAATATTCGTCAGCCTCTTCATTGCTGACGATCTCCACCGGGCCGCGCACCCTGCACCTGCCGGCGCAGCGTCTTCCAGTGAAAGCACATCGCAGCCTTCATGCTGCCGAGAATTTCCTCGCCCTTCTTGCTCTCGAAATTGGTGTAGAAGACGAAACCGCGCTCATCGAAGTCCTTCAACAGCACCATGCGCACATCCGGCAGGCCATCGGCATCCACCGTCGCCAGTGCCAAGGCATTGGGATCGTTGATCTCTGCGGCCTGCGCCTCTTTCAGCCACGTGCCAAAAAGGGAAAAGGGCTCATTCTCTTGCGTGAAGTCACCAGTTGTTAACCCAGTCTCACTCATATTGCCATCCAATGCCGTAATGTGTGGCGCGGACGCAGTTTCCGCCCGCCGAACAATAAATGTCAGAGCTTGCACGTTGCGTCTCCGGACCTTGAAGCCGCTCTTTCCAGTCTGACAGGTATGCCGTTGCAAGACATAGCAAAGTGGATCGAGGACACAAAGGTTTTATCCCGATTGACGGGGATCGCCGCAGCGTGCCTGACCGCGACCAGCCTTTCGGGATGCCTTGGCGGTCTCGATTTTGCCGGATCACCCGACGTCGACAGGACCGTCGTGACAAGTTCCGTTCCCTTAGTCCGCAATGACGAGGACAATTCCGACGCTATCACCGTTCGCAATGCAGTCTCTTCGGCCGACATCAGTACGGTTGGCGGAAATCCCATTCCCTGGGCGAATTCCACTTCCGGCAGTGCCGGCGTGATCAGCAGCATTTCGGAGGAAAAGGTGAACGGCACCACCTGCCGCCGGTTCACGACCACGCGTCATTCCTATCAGGGCATCGCCAAGTTTGACGGCAATACCTGCCTGCTTGGAAATGGCGAATGGTATCTGACCAGTTTCGGCCAGCGCAGCTGAAGGCAGCATCGGTACAGTTTGCTACCGGCCGTTAACCACGCTTCAACAAACTCAATGTGTTACCCTCTCGAAACGCCATTCCAGGCGCGCGGCTAACCGTTATTTAAGTAGCGGCTTCTCATCATCGCAACCATCGGGAACGGGCCTTGCGGCACGGTTTCCCCGTTGTTTCAACAAGGCTGAAACGAACCGCTGGATGCGGTGCCTCAGTCCTCAAGAGCGGTGACATGCATGCGTGATCCCTATTCAGTGCTCGGCGTCAGACGCAATGCCGGACCGGACGAGATCAAGGCCGCCTGGCGGTCCGTGGCGAAAGCCGTGCATCCCGACCAGAACAAGGACGACCCGCTGGCCACCCAGCGTTTTGCCGAGGCCGGGCGAGCCTACGAGGTGCTGAAGGATCCGAAGCTGCGCAATCGCTACGACTATGCCCGCCGCGAGGCGGAACTGCGCCGCATGGAAGAGATGAAGCGCAAGGCACGGGGCACTGAAGAAGAAACAGTCGATCCAGAAACCGCTGAGGATATGATTTCGCGCATCTTCGGTACCGATGACCGGGCAAAGGCAACGAACGCCCGGCCACAAGAGCGCAAGCCGGCAACAGCGGCACCGCAGGCAAGGGCAGAGCCGAGACCGGAGCCACGGCCCGAACCAGGAACAGACCCTAAAGCCGAGGCGGCGGCGGGAACCGGAAACCAAATCGGAACCGAAGGCCGAGACGGCTGACAAGACACCCGTATTCGGCGGCTTTCCAGCTGCAGCGGCCCCGGCAGCAGAACTTGTCTCCGCCATCGTCCGGCGTATTCGTGGAGCCGCAAGCAAGCCCGCGCCAGAAAAGGTGCCGGATATTTTCTGCGACGTCACGGTTTCTATCGAGGATGTTTTCCGTCGCGAGAAGGCAACGGCAACGCTGCCTGATGGCCAGACATTGAAGGTGGCCCTGCCCGCCGGCACGACCGACGGCAGCATCGTTCGCCTCAAGGAGATGGGCTACCGCCTGAACGGCATGCTGCGCGGCGATGTCGTCGTTGCCGTGCGCGTCGATCAGGACGGCCGTTTCCGCACCGACGGAACCGATCTGCGGACCACCCTGGCCGTCAATATCCAGGATGCGGTCCTGGGATGCGAAACGACGGTGGAAACGCTAACCGGCCGCGTCAATGTCACCGTTCCGGCCTGGTCCGGTTCCGACCATGTGATCCGGATCGAGGGCCATGGTTTGCCAACGGCCGAGAACAAACGCGGCGATCTATTGGTGGAACTGCGGCTGATGTTGTGGGAAAAGCCGGATGAAAAGGTCACCGACCTGATGCGCAGCCTGCGCAACGGCCTGTTTCTTTAAAGGTTTTGCGACAAACACCGTGGATGGCTGCAGTCGCCTTGGCTGCTGACCCAATATTACGGGGACTAACAGTTCCTGATCTCGGGCGCGCTTGAACCACCGGGACGGCTATGTCATAGCCAATGCTCGAAAAATTCAGAGCCGACGCGACCGCAAGGGGCGCGAAGGTTCCGGCAAGTTCAACATATGCGAATTTCCAGTCGGCAGATGCCTGACTGACGAACGCATAGGCAGTATTGGGGGCATAACATCATGTCGCAAACATCCGGTCTGATGAAGGGGAAACGCGGCCTTATCATGGGTGTCGCAAACAACCGGTCGATCGCATGGGGCATTGCCAAGGCAATTCACGCGCAGGGCGGCGAACTGGCATTCACCTATCAGGGCGACGCCCTGAAGAAGCGGGTCGAACCGCTGGCCGAAGAACTCGGTGCAGTCATGGCCGGCCATTGCGACGTCAGCGATGAATCCACCATCGACGCGGTCTTCGAAAACCTGGAGAAAACCTGGGGCAAGATCGACTTCCTGGTCCACGCCATCGGCTTTTCCGACAAGGACGAACTGACCGGCCGCTACGTCGATACATCGGCTGCGAACTTCGCTCTGACGATGAACATCTCGGTCTATTCCTTCACCGCCGTCGCACGGCGGGCGGAGAAACTGATGACCGATGGCGGCTCGATGCTGACCATGACCTATTACGGCGCCGAAAAGGTAATGCCGAACTACAATGTCATGGGCGTTGCCAAGGCGGCACTCGAAGCCAGCGTCAAGTATCTCGCCGTCGATCTTGGCCCGAAGAACATCCGCGTCAACGCGATCTCCGCCGGCCCGATCAAGACGCTTGCCGCGTCCGGCATTGGCGACTTCCGCTATATCCTCAAGTGGAACGAATACAATGCGCCGCTGCGCCGCACCGTTACCATCGAGGAAGTCGGAGATGTCGGCCTCTACATGCTGTCGGACCTGTCGCGCTCGGTCACCGGCGAAATCCACCATGCCGACAGCGGCTACCATGTCGTCGGCATGAAGGCCGTTGATGCGCCGGATATCGCCGTCATCAAGGACTGACACGACACGAAAGTACCCCCCGGGGCTCTCGAACAAAACGGGTGCCCCGGCTCCTTGCGTCTGGCCTTCAGGCCCCCTGCCCGGAGTTTCTCCGTGACCATCTACATGATCCGCCACGGCCAGACCGACTGGAATGCGCAAATCCGCATGCAGGGGCAAAAGGACATTCCGCTCAACGATACCGGCCGGCGGCAGGCAAGCGGCAATGGCCACGCGCTTCTAGCTCTTCTTGGACGTGACGCGGAAAAATTCGATTTCGTCGCCAGCCCGCTTCATCGCACCCGCGAGACCATGGAACTCATTCGCGAAGCCATGGGGCTTGCCCGCTCCGGCTACCGGATGGACGACAGGCTCAAGGAAGTTTCCTTCGGCGATTGGGAAGGCTACACGATGGCCGAGCTCGAGCGGGAAATGCCCGAGCGGGTGGCAGAACGCGAGCTGTCAAAATGGGACTTCATCCCACCGGGTCCGGATGCCGAAAGCTACGAAATCCTCTCCTGGCGCGTCGGGGCCTGGCTTTCAAGTGTTTCCGGTCCGACCGTCTGCGTCAGCCATGGCGGCGTTATCCGCACGCTGTTCAAGCTGTGCGGCGCCATGGACGCTGAAGAGGCAGCCCTTGGGGCCATTCCACAGGATAGAATTTTAAAAATCGAGAACGGAACGATCGGCTGGCTCTGAGCCCTCCGCTTTTACCGAAAGCGGTGCAGGCGGCTGGTCTCTTAAACCAGCCCACCACCAAAATGACGCGGCACCCAGTCTGGCGCCACGAATACAGTGTTACTGCATGATCTCCAGGTCGTTGATGACGCGTTTGCCATCGACCTCGGTGTAGAAGACCAGAACCTTGACGCCCTCTTTCAGGCCGTCGAAATTGAACTCTTCGGGAGCCTGGTAGTTCTTGCCGTCGTCCAGCGACAGGCTCAGCTTGTCGGTATCGACGCCGGTGATCACGGCTTCGACATCGGCACTTTCAGCGAAGGCGGTCAGCGGCGAAAAGAAACCGGCTGCGGCCATCAATGTAGCAACGATGAAACGCATCTGTCTTGCCCTCTTCAGTGATTCATTCAATTTTGTTGTGCCCACTGTTTGACCCCTGATTGTGGCAAAAATCGCCCGCTGACATGTCATTTAAGATTTTACCCGATTTGGAAGCCCCAAGCTTAGCCAAATCCTGATTGACGTACACCACCTCATCGCCGAAGCGCGGATTTCTTAGCAGGAACAGCCTTTAAAGCCAATCTTAAGACTCCGTGTCTACCGTGAGGCCGGGGAATATGGGGTGCATGGCCGTTGACTAAAAGCGCTACAATCCGTCATCGCGCCTGGGCGCTCGCCAGGCTGGCGAAACCGTCGCTTTTTCCCGCTTTCATCGCAGCTGCCGTCGTCTTTACCGGCGGCTATTTCTTCGAGCAGCAGAACCGCGAAAACTTCCGCAACGAGCTGAAGAGCAACGTTCAGAACGAGCTCAATCTCGTCTCCACCCGCCTGCAGAGCGAGATCAACAACAACATCACGGCGCTGCGCGGCTTTGCCAACAATTTCTCCGTCGATCCGAATATAGCGCAATCGCTTTTCGACCAGCTGGCCACCAAGCTGTTGATTCAGAATCCACAGATGGTGCGCGTCAGCGCAGCACCCAATGCCGTCATCCGCATGACTTTCCCACTCAAGGGGAACGAGCGGATGATCGGCACCGACTTCAAGAAGTTCCGCTCCTCAAGGGTCGCCATCGATCGTGCCGAATCGAAGGCCAAACCCATTCTGGCCGGCCCGGTCAGGCTGCCGAGCGGCCGGACCGGCTTCAACCTGTTTTCTCCTGTCTTCACCAGGATCGACAACAGCCTGGTCTTTTGGGGCTTCATGGAGGGTGTCATCGATGAGCGGGAGATTTACGCCAACGCGGGTCTCATCGACGACGGCAAGCATCACGACGAGGTCGACGGCGGCCACCGGCACACCAACATCCAGTTGGCGATCCGCGATATCTCGGTGAAAACAAGCGTCCAGGATGCATTCTTCGGCGATACCGATCTATTTGAAAAATCCCCTGTCATCCGCCAGTTGCATTTGCCGGGCGGGACCTGGGAACTGGCGGCGATCCCTGCTGACGGCTGGGCGCAGGAACCGGCCAACAGCACATGGCTCGAAATCACCATCTTGGTCGCCGCGGCGATCATCATCATTCCGATTTTCCTCACCGGCGGGCTCGTCAACGAACGCCAACGTAATATCGCAACGCTTCGCTCACGCGAGCGGGAACTGCTAACCGTCTCGCACCGGCTCAACCTAGCGCTCGAATCCTCGAAAATCGGTATCTGGGAAATCGACCTCGATACGCAGGAACGCTCCTGGGACGAGCGCATGTACCATCTGCACGGTCTGCCGCCGGGCGGCGGGGTTCCGAGCTACGCTGAATGGCGCAGCACAGTGCATCATGACGATATCGGTGCGGCATCGTTGACATTGTTCAAGGCACTGGACGAAGACCTGGAATACCGCTCGCAGTATCGCGTCGTCATGTCCGACGACAGCGTCCGCCACGTCCGCAATGCCGGATCAACCCATGTGGGCGCCGATGGCAAGGCCAAGATCACCGGTATCAGCTGGGACGTTACCGACGACGTTATGATGACGGCGCAGTTGGCGAACGGCCAAAGCCGTTGCTGACCAGAAGAACGCCGAACTTGAGGATGCCCTCACCGGTCTGTCGGAACGGGAGCAGCAGCTGGAGGCCATCACCAGACGCCTCGATCTGGCGCTTGATTCCTACAAATGCGGCATGTGGGAGGCAGATCTCGTCGCCGGCGTCACCTATTGGGACGAGCGCATGCATCAGCTCTACGGCCTGATCTATGTCGATGGCATAACGACGCATGACACCTGGATCAACGCGATCCATCCGGATGACCGGGAAGACACGCTGGCCAGCGTTGGCCGCACCATTTCGGACGGCGTGCCCTACGTTCAGGCATCGCGGGTCGTACTGCCGGACGGAACGATCCGGCATGTCCGCTCCGTCGGCAAGATCCACGAGACGCCCGGCGGCGGCCGAAAGCTGGTCGGGATCGCCTTCGATATCAGCGACGACGTACTGTTGACGGAGCAGCTGCGCACTGCAAAGGCGATGGCAGAGGCCAAGAACGACGAACTGGCCGACGCCAAGGACCGCATCGAGCACAATGCGCTGCATGATCCGCTGACCGGCCTTGGCAATCGCCGCATGCTGGACAAGGAACTGGAAGCGCTGTCGAATGCCCGCATGGACGGCCTGCAGAACATCGCCATCCTGCATATCGATCTCGACCGCTTCAAGCAGATCAACGACACGCTCGGCCATGCGGCCGGCGACGCGATGCTGGTGCATGCCTCGAAAATCCTGCGCTCCAGTGTCCGTGCCGGCGATATGGTGGCGCGCATCGGTGGCGACGAGTTCGTCGTTTTGGTCGCCAATCCGCCGAGCAAGGTTTTTCTTTCCGGCCTTTCCGAACGCATTATCGCTGAGATGCGCCAGCCGGTCGATTACAACGGCTTTCCGTGCCGGTTCGGGGTCAGCATCGGCATCGCCTGTGCCGGCGACATGGCAATCGACGAGCGGCAGCTTCTGGTCAATGCCGATATCGCGCTCTACCGGGCCAAGGAAAGCGGCCTGCAACCGGCACGAATTCTTCACCGAGGCGCTGCAGGCCGAGATCATCACGACCAAGCGCATTGCCGATGAAATTCTCGAAGGCATAGAACAGAACCAGTTCGTTGCCTGGTATCAGCCGCAATTCGACGCCGGCACCCTGCGCCTCTCCGGCGTCGAGGCCCTGGTGCGCTGGAACCATCCGCGCGAAGGTGTGCTGACGCCCGACAAGTTCCTGCATATCGCCGAGGAACTGGATGTGGTGGCGACGATCGACCGTATCGTGCTCGACCGTTCGCTGATCGATGCGATGCGCTGGGCAGCGCTGGGCATCGACGTGCCGAAGATTTCCGTCAACGTCTCCGCCAAGCGGCTGAGCGACGACCTGCTCTTGAACTCGCTGCAGGGCCTGTCGTTCAAGCCCGGCCAGCTGTCGTTCGAACTGGTCGGATCGATCTTCCTCGACGAGAGCGACGATATCGTCACCGCCAATATCGAGGGCATCAAGAAGCTCGGCATCGATATCGAGATCGACGATTTCGGCACCGGCCATACCTCGATCGTCAGCCTGTTGAAGATCAAGCCGAAGCGGCTGAAGATCGACCGGCAGCTGGTGGCACCCATCCTCAACTCCCGCAACGAGCAGGCGCTGATCCGCTCGATCATCGAAATCGGCCGGTCGCTCGGCATCGAAACGGTCGCTGAGGGCGTCGAAACCATGGCGCATGCAGAAATGCTCGGCCTGCTCGGCTGCGATCTGCTGCAGGGCTATGCTTTTGCCAAGCCCTTGTGCTTCGACAAGTTCGTGGCATTCGCCAACAAGGAAGCGTTGCAGCTGGCATCCTGATTGACCCTCGCGGCGAGACAGACTGTTCACGCGGCAATCATCATATTTCGCCAGAAAGGTTTTCCCTTTCCGGCGTTTTCCACTATTAGTCTGCGCCTACTGAATGGCGCAGCGGCTCGCCCGGATGCGCTTGGCCTCATATCCGGTTGCCTGATCCATGTCGCACAATACTTTTGGTCATCTTTTCCGCGTCACCACCTGGGGCGAAAGCCACGGGCCGGCGCTCGGCTGCGTCATCGACGGCTGCCCTCCCGGCATCCGTTTCACCCTGCCCGAGCTGCAGGCCTGGCTCGACAAGCGCAAGCCCGGCCAGTCGCGTTTCGTCACCCAGCGCCGCGAGGATGATCTGGTGAAAATCCTCTCCGGCGTCATGCTGGATGCGGACGGCGAGACGATGATCACCACCGGCACGCCGGTCTCGATGATGATCGAGAACACCGACCAGCGCTCCAAGGATTATTCCGAGATTTCCAAGAGCTACCGACCGGGTCATGCCGACTATACCTATGATGTCAAATACGGCATTCGCGACTATCGCGGCGGCGGCCGTTCGTCGGCCCGCGAAACTGCGGCCCGTGTCGCTGCCGGCGGCCTTGCCCGCAAGGTCGTGCCGGGACTTACCGTGCGCGGCGCGCTGGTGCAGATCGGCAAGCACAAGATCAATCGCGACAACTGGGACTGGAACGAAGTCGGCAACAACCCGTTCTTCGCGCCCGATCCGGCCATCGTTCCCGTCTGGGAAGACTATCTCGACGGTATCCGCAAGTCGGGCTCCTCGGTCGGCGCCGTCGTCGAAGTCATTGCCGAGGGTGTCCCCGCCGGCATCGGCGCGCCGATCTATGCCAAGCTCGATCAGGATATCGCCTCAAACCTGATGTCGATCAACGCCGTCAAGGGCGTGGAGATCGGCAACGGTTTTGGTGCCGCCGAAATCACCGGCGAGGAAAATGCCGACGAAATGCGCATGGGCAATGACGGCAAGCCGATCTTCCTGTCGAACCATGCCGGCGGCATTCTCGGCGGCATCTCCACCGGCCAGCCGGTGATCGCCCGTTTCGCCATCAAGCCGACCTCCTCGATCCTCACCGAGCGCCAGTCGATCGACAGTGACGGCAACAATGTCGATATCCGCACCAAGGGCCGCCATGACCCCTGCGTCGGCATCCGCGCCGTGCCGATCGGCGAGGCCATGCTTGCCTGCACCATTGCCGATCACTACCTGCGCGACCGTGGCCAGACCGGCCGGTTGAAGTAACATCCAAGGAAGAACCCCATGCCCTTTGACCAGAAGCGCGTTGCCGATGCCATCCGGGCCTTCGAGGCCGGCGAGATCGTCGTCGTGACCGATGACGATGGCCGCGAAAACGAAGGCGACCTGATCGTCGCAGCCGTCCACTGCACGCCGGAAAAGATGGCCTTCATCGTCCGCCACACCTCCGGTATCGTCTGCACGCCCATGCCAAGGGAAGAGGCCAAGCGCCTCAACCTCAACGCCATGGTGGCAGAGAACGATTCAGCCCATACGACGGCCTTTACCGTGACGGTGGATTTCAAGCACGGCACGACGACCGGCATTTCCGCCGAAGACCGGACATTGACGGTTCTGCAACCTTGCCAATCCCAATGTCGGCGCCGCCGACTTCACCCCCCGGCCATATTTTCCCGCTGGTCGCCCGCGAGGGCGGCGTCTTGATGCGGTCCGGCCATACAGAAGCCGCCGTCGATCTCTGCCGCCTTGCCAGCCTGCCTCCGATCGGCGTCATCTGCGAACTGGTCAACGATGACGGTACGGTCACCCGGGGGCCGCAGGTTACTGAATTTGCCGAAAAACACGGCCTCAAGCAGGTTTCCGTCGCCGATCTGATCGCCTACCGCCAGCGCAAGGAAACGCTGATCAATCTCGAGGCGACGTTCGACGTCGACACCCCCTATGGCAAGGCCAAGGCGCATGCCTATTCCCTGCCTTGGGACCCGATGCAGCATCTCGCCGTGACCTTCGGCGACATCCGCGACGGCGTCGATATTCCCGTGCGCCTGCATCTGGAGAATGTCGCCGCCGACGTCTTCGGCCGGGATTGCCAGCTCGATCCGATCATGAAGCGCATGTCCGAGCAGGGCCGCGGCGTCATCGTTTACCTCCGCGAAGGCTCGGTCGGCGTCGGCGTTTCGACAACCGCACGTGCCGGTAAACACGAGCGCGAAGATCACAGCGAGGCACAGGCGCGCGAAAGCGAATGGCTGGAAATCGGCCTCGGCGCGCAGATTCTGAAGGACCTCGGCATCACCTCGATCCGGCTGCTCTCCTCGCGCGAACGCCACTATGTCGGGCTGGAAGGTTTCGGCATCGAGATCGCGGCAACCGAGATCATTTGATCGTCAGACACCCGTGTGAATATTCAGAAGCCACCGATAAGAAACATTACCGGTGGCTTCTTTGCAATTTTCTGATGCTCCCGCGTAGGGCAGTCGTAGAGGCCTACCCCTTAGATGCGGGTTCGTCCCCACCTCGCTCCATGTCTACCTTCACGGTGAGATTTCCTGTCAACCATTGTTCTAAAAGGACGTGCAATCTCTGTTGCTGTTCAAGCGTAGCCTGATCCGAAGCAATAGATTTGATATCAAGGGGGAAAGCTGCCTCTCCGTTAAAGATGCGGAACATACCCTTACGAATTACATCCTGCTCAGCTTCCAAAGTGGCATGGCCGCGTGGCGAATAGACTTCACGTTGTAATTCCAGTTTTGTGAATCTATATCCGAGCGCGGTAGCAAGCCGCCAAAGCAATTCAATAAAAAAGTCCTGTCTTTTTTGGTTCCAGAGGCTCATTTCCATCGCATCATTGCTCAAATGATCCAGAAGATTACGCCACGCTAATACGACGTCTTTGAACGCTGGCCTCCATCCATAAAATTCAATTGGTATAGCATTCAGGGCCTCTACATGGGCGGTCGATAACGAAGCAGCACGAGTGGCCATCAACACGCGAAATATTGTTACCCGCCGGGTCTTTCGCTCTCGAGAAGCTTCCACCCATTTTTGCGCTTGCACGGCTAGGACCGGCCCCATCAAGGTTGCAAAAATGATTGCCCAATCTGAAAGATCGAAAGTACTTCCCATAAAACCTCCGCTGTTAAATGTAGATAGATACTGAGTAGTGTCCAAATAATATTATACTCATAGAAAAATTCGCCGAACTTACCAAGTAATAAAACAACACTTCACACTAGAAATCGTGTTTTTTTCACATCAATGCTGAATATTTCAGCCTTATACGTGCGGCCAACTTCGGTCGAAACTGCATACGCTGCCCTAACCGTTCCACCCATCGAGAAACACCACGCGCTCAACGCCCGTGAATTTTGCCAACCGCGCCAGTTCCGCTTCCAGCCGCTCCATACGTCCTGCGGAGGAGCGCAAACCCTTTTCCCACCAGAGCCGTTTGACATCAAGCGTGCCGGCCTTGCGGTCGGCCTTCATGTCGATGCGGCCGACGATGCGGTCGCCTTCGAGTAGCGGGAAGACGTAATAGCCATATTCGCGTTTCGGCTCGGGGACGAAAACCTCGATGCGGTAATAGAAGCCGAACAGGCGCTCGGTGCGATTGCGGTTGCGGATCAGCGGATCGAAAGGGCTGAGCACGCGCATGCGGGCGGGGGCTCGGCGAGGTCACCGAGGTTTTCGGGGAAACCGGTGAAGGCATAGGAGAGGCGCGGTTTTTCGCCGTCGGCGGCCTCGATCATCACCTCGGTCAGTTCGTCGCGATGTTCCGCAACCCAAGCCTTGGCCTCGTCCGGCGAGATCAGGTCGAAGAACGCGGCGATTTCGCCGTGGGTGGCAAAGCCGAGCCGTTCGAGCGCTGCGCGGCATGCCCAGTCGAGAAAGGCGTCGTGACTGACCTCCGGTTCGTAGTGATGGCCGGGAATGACGCGTTCTGGCGAGATCGTAGATTTTTGGAAATTCTGGCGGCCGGCAATGGCGAGCTTGCCGGTCTGCCAGTAATATTCGAGCGCCGTCTTGTTGGGATGCCAGTTCCACCAGCCGCCCGATTTGTGATCGGCGACCTTCAGGTCCCGCGACATTGCGGCGCCACCCTGGGCGATGCGCTGAAAAGTCTCTTCGAAGGTGCTGTCGAACCCTTCGCCGTGCCATTTCAACCAGCGCTCCCTCAGAACCGGCTCGCGCCGGGCGAAGCGGTGCTTCCAGTAGCGGAAAAACTCCGAAGGCAGGATCGAGGCATCGTGCGTCCAGTGCTCGAACAGCGCACCGTCCTTTTCCAGAAGCTCGGTCAGGTGCTCGCGCTTGTAGGTCTGGTTGCGCGAAAACAGGATCTGGTGATGGGCGCGCTCAACGGTCGAGATGCTATCCACCTGGACGAAGCCGATCTCATGAATGAGATCGAGCAGCCCCTGCTTGCCGAGCGCCCGGTTGGGGGCTGCGGTCAGGCCCTGCTTGTTCAGGAAGATGCGCCGGGCATCGCGGTTGGAAACGAGAATCGCCATCTGACAATCTAGGCAAATGTTCACACTTTGTTCAAGTCAAAACCGGAGCCTATTTCCATCCATCAGGAAATCGTCCTATAGAGCCCCGACATTCGAACGCGGGGGACGCGGATTGGACATACGCTTTTCCGGCGCATCAGTGACATATGGCGAGCGCGCGGTTCTTCAGCCGCTGACGCTGTCGCTGATCGAACGGCGTATCGGCATTATCGGGCTGAACGGCTCCGGCAAGACCACGTTCGCGCGGCTGATCAACGGACTGGTCAAGCCGACAACCGGCCAGGTAACGGTCAACGGTCTCGATACAGTGCAGGACGCCAGCGCGACGCTGGCTGCGGCCGGTTTCATCTTCCAGAACCCGCAGCACCAGATCATCATGCCGATCGTGCATGAGGATATCGCCTTCGGGCTGAAGAACCGCGGAATGAAGGCGGACGAGATCGAGCGCCGGACCGCCGCCGTGCTCGAACGGTTCGGCATCGCGCATCTGGCCAGGCGGCGGGTGCATGAACTTTCGGGCGGCGAGACGCAGCTTGTCGCCATTGCCAGCGTGCTGGTCACCGGCCCCGGCATCCTCATTCTCGACGAACCGACCAACCAGCTCGACCTGAAAAACCGCCTTCTGGTGGAACGGACTATTGCCGGGCTCGACGAGCATACAATCGTCATCAGCCACGACCTGCCGCTGATCGAACAGTTCGACCGCGTGCTTCTGTTCCACGAGGGGCGGCTTGTTGCCGACGGGCCGGTGAGTGAGAGCATCCGCACCTATCATGAGGTGGCCGGATGCTGAACGGGCTGAATGTCGAGGGCACAACGCCGCTGCACCGGATGTCGGTGCGGGCAAAGCTCGCCATCCTGCTGGTCTGCGGGCTTGCGCTTTATGCGGTTTCTTCCCTGTTCATTCTCATCCCGGCCTTCGTCATCACCGCCCTGATCTATTTCACCACGGGCCTTGCGTTTCATGAGGCCATATCCCGTCTAAAACCGATCCTTTTCACAATCCTGATCCTCTTGATCGCCACGGCCTATCTCACCTCGATGCGCGAGGCAGCTGAGAGCTTCTTCCGGCTGATGGCGATCGTGCTGTTTGCCGGCGCGGTGACGGCGACGACGGCGACCAGCGCCTTCATCGACGAGATCACCCGGCTTTTGCAGCCGCTCGATCGCCTCGGCCTGGTGCGGGCCGCCGATGTCGGGCTCGCCTTCGGGCTGGTGCTGCGCTTCGTGCCGGATATCTTCAACCGTTACCAGTCGATCCGCGAAGGGCACCGGGCGCGCGGGCTGAAGGTGCGGCCGTTGACGATCCTTGCGCCGTTGATCATCCTGACGCTGAAGGACGCCGACACCATCGCCATGGCCATTGACGCCCGCGGTTTCAGGCGACCACGGGAGAAACATCGCTGACAACGCAGCGATTGCTCACCTTCAAATTTCTTTCCGGCCTTGGCCAAATGCATGCGACAACACCGATAGACAAAGGACCTGCCATGACCACCAGAGACCTCGTTCTCATTGCCCTCTTCACCGCGATCATCGTGGTTCTCGGCCTCATCCCGCCGGTGACGCTGGGCTTCATTCCGGTGCCGATCACCGCCCAGTCGATGGGAGTGATGCTGGCGGGCTGCATCATCGGCGCCAAGCGCGGCGCGCTCGCCTATGTGCTCTTGGTGCTGCTGGTCGCGATCGGGCTTCCGGTTCTCGCCGGCGGCCGTGGCGGGCTTGCCATCATCCAGGGGCCGACCGGCGGCTTCGTGCTCGGCTGGATCGTCGCCACCTTCGTCACCGGCTTGATCGCCGAGCGGCTGGTCAAGGAAGGCCAGAGCGAGATCAAGCAGTTTACCTGGTTCTTCATCGCCTCCGTCGTTGGCGGCATCGGCGTCCTCTATGCCATCGGCATGCCATGGGTGACCGCAGTCACCGGTACACCGCTGTCAGCCGTCGCGATGGGCTCGCTCGCCTTCATTCCGGGCGATATCGTCAAGGCCGTGATTGCAACGCTCGCAGCCCGCGCCGTTCTCGCTGGCTATCCGCTGCTACACGCACGCGCCTAAGCGCCGGTGGCGGATCATCTAGCAGCCCTTGTGGCGGATTATGGCAGGCCGGAGGATGTGATCCGGCTTGCCAGCCTGCCCCGCCCGGCGCTTGAACCGGACATGGTCGAGATCGCCGTCGAACGGGCGGCGATCAATCCTTCCAACCTGATCCCGGTCACGGGCGCCTACCGCAATCGCACCGTCCTGCCTTTCGTGCCCGGTTTCGAGGGCGTCGGCACCGTCAGCCGCATTGGCGCTGATGTGACCAATTTCAAACCCGGTGACCGCGTGCTGCCGCTCGGGGCAGGCGGCCTCTGGCAGGCCTACCTACAGCGCCCTGCAGAATGGTGCTTTGCCGTACCCGCCGATCTTTCGACCGAGCAGGCCGCGACCGCCTATATCAATCCCATGACGACGTTGCGGCTGATCGCGGCGTTGAAGGTCTCCTCCGGGCTTGCTGGTCGCAGAATCGGGGTTACGGCAGCCGGCTCCGCGGTCGGCCGGATGCTGCTGATGACGCTATCGGCCGAAGGTGCCTATGTCACGGCCATCGTTCGCAGCGAAAGCACGGCTGCCCGCCTGCCGGCATTGCCGGGTCTTCAGACGGTTGTGACCGGGCAGCAGCCCATCGGCAGGGATACCGTTTTCGACGCGGTGGTCGATGCCGTCGGAGGCGATACTGGCGGCGCCCTGCTCCGGTACAATCTGTCGGCTGGCGGCGTGTTTCTGCAATATGGAGCCCTCAGCGGCATACCGATTGCCCAGGATGCCCTTTCGGCACGGCCGGATGTGCGCTTTGCCTTTCTCTGGCTGCGCTCCTTCGTTCATTCCACAGGAAGACAGGCGCTTTCGGGCGCATTTGCTGCAATGCTTTGATGGCCTTCGCGACGGCACTTTTGCGAGCCACATCGCCGCCACCTATCCGCTGTCCCGACTCAGTGAGGCCTTGGCTCACCAGAACGCCCCGGACCGCCGCGGCAAGGTGTTGATCGACCCGCACTGTTGAAAACACCGCAAACGCCCTACCTAAAGCATGGACCTCGAACCCCCGAAGCCATAGGTTCCCGCCATGACCACGATCCTGTTCGAAAACCCTATCTTTCTGGAGCACAAGGTTCCGGAAGGCCATCCGGAGCGGCCCGACCGGCTGAAGGCGCTCAACCTTGCACTGGAGCATGAGCGGTTTTCGCCGTTATCGCGGTTTGAAGCGCCGCAGGGCAATGAGGATCTGGTGCTGCTTGCGCATCCGGAACAGCATTTGCGCACCGTTATGTCGGGCATTCCCGAGGAAGGCATCGAGGCGCTTGAGGCCGACACCTATGCCAGCCCCGCCAGCCTGCAGGCCGCCTTGACCGGAATCGGCGGCGCAGTTGCGGCCGTCGACGCGGTATTTTCCGGCCAGGCCGACAATGCCTTCGTCGCCTCGCGCCCGCCCGGCCACCACGCCGAAAAGAACAAGGCGATGGGCTTCTGCTTCTTCAACAATATTGCCATTGCCGCCCGCCATGCCCAGCAGAGATACGGCGTCGAACGCGTCGCCATCGTCGACTGGGACGTGCACCACGGCAACGGCACACAGGACATCTTCTGGGACGATCCGTCGGTGCTGTTCTGCTCGACGCACCAGATGCCGCTCTATCCCGGCACCGGCGCCAAGACAGAGACAGGCGCGGGCAATATCGTCAACGCGCCGCTTTCGCCGGATACCGGCAGCGACCACTTTCGCGAAGCCTTCAAGTCTCGCATCCTGACCGCGCTCGACGACTTCCGCCCGGATTTCATCCTGATCTCCGCCGGCTTCGACGCCCATCACCGCGATCCCTTGGCGCAGATCAATCTGGTCGCCGAAGATTTCGACTGGGCGACCGGACGGCTGCTCGATGTCGCCGGCAAGACCGCCAACAACCGTATCGTCAGCCTGCTCGAAGGCGGCTACGATCTTCAAGGGCTGGCCGAATCGGCCGGAACCCACATCTACCGCCTGATGAGAGGATGACCATGACCACCACCCCGCAAACGGGCGCCCCGCAGATCGACGTATCCGCCCTCTCCTTCGAAAAAGCCGTCGAGGAACTCGGAAGCCATCGTTTCGGCGCTGGAGCGCGGCGACGTGGCGCTCGATAAATCCATCGAGATCTACGAGCGCGGTGAAGCGCTGAAGAAACATTGCGAAGCGCTGCTCGGTGCCGCCGAAAACCGCATCGAGAAGATCAGGCTCGACCGGGCCGGCAAGCCGCAGGGCGTGGAACCGCTCGACGGGGAATGAGCGGGGAAGGCTGATCTTGATTTTCACGTCATGAAAGTCTAAAAAGGTCATATGTGACCTTTTAGAGGAACTTTGATGGCGACGATCAGCCTGAAAGACGCGAAGGCGTCGTTTTCTCATGTCATTGATAAGGCTGCATCTGGCGAGTTCGTGACAATTACCCGCCATGGCCGCGCCGCTGCGGTGATGGTCAGCGTCGGCGCCGCGGAAGCAGCAAGGAAAGCGCTTGAACCCGAACGCCCGAGTCTTGTGCACTATCTGAAGACGTTTCCCGCCGATCTTGATCCCGACGACGATGTTTTCGCTCGTAATCCGGCGTCATCGAGAGACGTGGATCTGTGAGCGGGTTCCTCATCGATACGAACGCAATCTCGATGTTTGCGCCGTCGAGGATGGAGCCGTCGCATGCTTTCGCAGCGTGGATGGATGAGCAGGAGAGGTCGAACAGCATCTACCTGTCAACCATCACCATCCATGAGATTGAGAAGGGCATCAGGATGCTGGGATATCGGGGCGCCTCATCAAAAGCAGCGGCTCTCGGAATCTGGCTGACGGGACTCACCACCGTCTATGCTGCAAATATCCTGTCGCTCGATGCTGCCATTGCCAGAATCTCGGGTGAACTGGAGGCTACCGCGGTGTCGAAAGGTCACAACCCAGGCGCAGCCGACGCCATGATCGCAGGAACCGCAAAGGCGCATGACCTGACCGTGATTACCAACAATATCACGGATTTTGCGCCATTTTCGGTGGCTGCCAAATCACCGGACCAAATCGCCGGCTGATTTCGGCAAACAATCGTTGACCATGATGCTATGGCGGGTCGATGATCCCTGCGATGCAGGACAACGAACCGGCTTTCGGACAATCGTTTCACCAATCCTGAGTTTCACTAATACTGCCATTAGAGAGGATGCCCCCATGAGCTTCTTTCCCGGACCAGACCCCGAGGCAGGCGATGCGCCGGCGTGCGATGCGATTGAGCATCTGATCATTCCGCGCACCAGCGATATCGGCAATCTGCAGGTGCGCCGGGCACTGCCGACAGCAAAGCGGCGGCTGGTCGGGCCGTTCATCTTCTTTGACCGGATGGGGCCTGCTTTGCTCAAGGCCGGACAGGCGCTGGATGTGCGGCCTCATCCGCATATCGGGCTTTCGACCGTCACCTACCTGTTCGACGGTGAGATCAAGCATCGCGACAGTCTTGGCACCGAGATGGTCATCTCGCCCGGCGACCTCAACCTGATGACGGCGGGACGCGGCATCGTGCATTCGGAACGGTCGCCGGAAAACCTGCGCGGCAAACCGCAATCGATCTCCGGCCTGCAGACTTGGCTCGCCCTGCCCGATCAATATGAGGAGATCGCCCCGATCTTTGCCCATACTGAAAAGCGCGACCTGCCCTCCTTTAACATGGATGGCCTGGAAGGCCGCGTCGTCATCGGCCAGTTCGAAGGCATGAAATCGCCGGTTTCAGTGTTTTCCGATACGATCTATGTCGATCTTCGGATCGAACCGGGCAAGAGCGCACCCTTTGCAGCCGAGTGGGAAGAGCGGGCGCTCTATATCCTCGAAGGCGAGGCGATCATCGCCGGCGATCATTTTGCCGACAATCAACTGCTGGTTTTCCGGGCGGGCGATCGATCACCGTCACTGCCGGACCAGTAGGCTGTCATGTCATGCTGTTCGGCGGGGCCGCCCTTGGCTCTGCTCGGCATATCTGGTGGAATTTCGTGTCCTCGTCCAAGGAGCGGATCGATCAGGCCAAGGAGGAATGGCGCACGGGCCGCTTTCGATATTGTACCGGGGGATGAGGAAGAGTTTATCCCTTTGCCGGAACGGTAATCTTCGTTAAACTGTTTGTTTGCGCCGCAAGAAAACCCGTTTTTGCAATCCATAACGAAACTGTTTAAAGACGCGGTTCCCAGCGGACACCCACACTTGAAATCGCGGTTTTCCTAAGACGCGAGAACGAAGGCCTTCAGCGTGACACAACTGCCAGTCAACCCTATGCCGGCGACCCCTCTTCTTGATCAGGTGACCTTTCCTGAGGATCTGAAGAAGATTGACGACAAGGACCTGCCGCAGCTGGCAGCCGAACTGCGCACCGAAATGATCGATGCTGTGTCGCGCACCGGCGGCCATCTGGGGGCTGGTCTCGGCGTGGTGGAACTGACCATCGCCATTCACAAGGTCTTCAACACCCCGCATGACCGGCTGATCTTTGATGTTGGCCATCAATGTTATCCGCACAAGATCCTGACCGGCCGCCGCGACCGTATTCGTACGCTGCGCCAGGAAAACGGCCTGTCCGGATTCACCCGCCGCGCCGAGAGCGAATACGACCCTTTTGGCGCAGCCCATTCCTCGACCTCGATTTCCGCCGGTCTCGGCATGGCAGTGGCGGCCGATCTTTCCGGCGAACATCGCAATGTCATTTCCGTCATCGGCGATGGTGCGATGTCGGCCGGCATGGCCTATGAGGCGCTGAACAATGCCGGCGCGCTCGATGCGCGGCTGATCGTTATCCTCAATGACAACGACATGTCGATCGCACCGCCGACCGGCGCCATGAGTGCCTATCTGGCCCGCCTTGCCTCCGGCCGCACCTATATGGGCTTCCGCGATCTCGGCAAGAAACTGACGGCCTATCTCGGCAAGACAGTCGACCGTGCGATTACCCGCGCCGTCGAACATGCGCGCGGTTATGTCACCGGCGGCACGCTGTTCGAGGAGATGGGTTTTTACCATATCGGCCCGATCGACGGCCATTCCTTCGAGCATCTTCTGCCGGTGCTGCGCAATGTACGCGACAATTCCAAGGGCCCGGTGCTGATCCATGTGGTGACGCAGAAGGGCAAGGGCTATCCGCCGGCGGAGGCTGCTGCCGACAAGTATCACGGCGTCAACACGTTCGACGTCATTACCGGCGCGCAGGCGAAAGCCAAGCCGAATGCACCGGCCTATACGTCCGTCTTTGCCGAGGCGCTGACGCAGGAAGGCGGCTATGACGACAAGATCGTTGCCGTCACCGCAGCCATGCCGTCGGGCACCGGCCTCGACAAGTTCGCGCTGGCCCACCCGTCGCGCTGCTTCGATGTCGGCATTGCCGAACAGCATGCGGTGACCTTTGCCGCCGGTCTGGCGTCTGAAGGCTACAAGCCGTTCTGCGCGCTCTATTCGACCTTCCTGCAACGCGGCTATGACCAGGTGGTACATGACGTGGCGATCCAGGGATTGCCGGTGCGCTTCCCGATCGACCGCGCCGGTTTTGTCGGCGCCGATGGCCCGACCCATGCCGGTTCGTTCGACACGACCTATCTTGCCACCCTGCCCGGCTTCGTCGTCATGGCGGCCGCCGACGAGGCGGAACTCAAGCATATGGTGCGCACCGCCGCCGCCTATGATGAAGGTCCGATCTCGTTCCGTTATCCGCGCGGCGAAGGTGTCGGTGTCGAGATGCCGGAGCGCGGCCAGATTCTCGAAATCGGCAAGGGCCGGGTGATGAAGCAGGGCTCGAAGGTGGCGCTGCTGTCTTTCGGTACGCGTCTCGCAGATTGCCTGCTGGCCGCTGAAGACCTCGATGCGGCCGGGCTTTCGACAACGGTTGTCGACGCCCGCTTTGCCAAGCCGCTCGACCACGACCTGATCCGCCAATTGGCCAAGCATCATGAGGTGCTGATCACCATCGAGGAAGGCGCTGTCGGCGGCTTCGGCACTCATGTGCTGCAGTTCCTCGCCCATGAAGGCCTGCTCGACAACGGCCTGAAAATCCGGCCGCTGGTTCTGCCGGATATCTGGATGGAACAGGCCAAGCCCGAAGCCATGTATGCCAAGGCGGGCCTCGACCGCGCTGGCATCGTTTCGACGGTGTTCAAGACACTCGGCCAGAAGCAGCAGATCGACTCAAGCGTCGCCGGCTGAGGCGCCGGCATTGCTCTACTGTCATCGACGGAGTTTTTGATGGATGTGACACCGGCCCGCCGGTGTCACTGATATCATTGCGCCAACTCTGCGCGGGCCGCGTGAGTCGGCATTTCTCGTCTGTAGCGATCAGATATTGGCGCCGCCATCGATGGTGAGGCTTGAGCCGGTGATGAAACGGCTTTCCTCTCCCGCCAGAAACGTTACCAGCCCAGCGATGTCTTGCGCCCTGCCGAAACGGGGGATGGCCATCAGGGCGCGCTGCGCCTCGGCATGATCGCCATCAGCCGGGTTCATGTCGGTGTCGGTCGAGCCGGGCTGGACGATGTTCACCGTGATCTCCCGTGGCCCCAGATCGCGGGCCAGCGCCTTGGTCAGGCCGACCAAGGCAAACTTGCTCGCCGAATAGATGCTGAGGCCCGGGAATGGCACCTGTTCACCTAGATTGCTGCCGATGAAGATGATGCGGCCACCTGATCCCATCACGGCCGCTGCCGCCTTGGAAGCGACGAAGCTGGCGCGGACGTGGATGGCCATGACCCGATCGAATTCCTCAAGCGTGGCGGTATCGATCGTATCGACCGAAAAGACGCCAGCACTGTTGACGAGAATATCGAGGCTGCCAAGTCTGGCGTGAGCCTCGGTCACTGCCGCTTCGACGGCTGCCGCATCAAAATTGTCCGCTTTGATGGCAAACGCCCTGCGACCCAGTTTCCGGATGACATCGACGACCTCCTCGGCCTTCCCCGGAGCGCTGGCATAGGTGATGGCGACATCGGCACCTTCCTTGGCGAGCGCAAGCGCAATGGCAGCCCCGATACCCCGGCTGCCGCCGGTGATGAAAGCAACTTTGTTGTTCAGGCGAGACACGGCATTTCCTTTTTGTAGTGATCGATACATATATGCTGTCAGGATTGCCTCCGGCCGTCAATTGATTTATGTATCGAACGATATAGAAAGGAATTCCGATGTCTCAAAGAGGCCGTCCCCGCGCCTTCGATAGTGACGCCGCGTTAAGGCGGGCGATGCTGGTATTTTGGGAAAAAGGCTACGAGGCGACATCCATGGCCGATTTGACCGCAGCGATGCAGATCGGTGCGCCGAGCCTCTACGCGGCCTTCGGCAACAAGGCCGAGTTGTTCGCGGCGGCTCTCAAGACCTACAAGGCCGAGATTGGGATGGAGATATGGGACGCCCTGCCAAAGGCCGCGACGGCACGGCAAGCCTTTGCCGATTTCCTGGCGGAGACTGCAATAGCCTATGCGCATCCCGATAGGCCACGCGGCTGCATGATTGCGCTTGGTGTCCTGAACGGCGACACGGAGGCCATTCCGGCCTGCGAACTGCTGCGGGACAGCAGGTTGGAAAATTCCAGCCTGCTGCGCGAGCGGCTGGAACAAGGCGTGCGGGACGGCGAAATTCCGCCCTCAGTCGACTGTCAGCAAATCGCCGATTTTTACGCGACAGTCCAACATGGCATGTCGATTACCGCACGCGACGGCGCAACTCTAGCTTCGCTCCAAAGCACCGCGGATGCGGCAATGGCCGCCTGGGACACCCTTACCTCACCGCGATAGGTCGGTCGCGGCGTGGTTACCGGTGACCGTTGATCACCAGGTTTTCCGTATCACTGACAGGCGCTGTTCTCAGGCGGTGCGGCGCAAGCCGTACGCCGCCGCCCCCGCACGTGCGGTCCTTCGACCCTCAAGCACCCAGCCAATCGCCAGCTGCAGCGCACAGCCGCCGGCAAGTAGCAGAAGCTGAGCCGCAAGCGGCATGTCCGGGATGAGCCTCATCAACACCGCGGCGGCGAAGGACAGCAGGATTCCGGCGGAGAAGATCGGCAGGCTATGCCGCCCCGCCACGCAGATGAGCCGCATGGCCGGGTGATCGGCGGCGGCTTTCACTGCGGGAATATTCCAGGCGAGATAGAGGATCGCCAAAACATTGATGATCCGCAACGGGCCGCCATTGGTCTTGGAAACCAACTGATGATGAAGGTCGCCAAAGGGCGAATCCACGACCCCGAAGTGAAAAACCAGATTGAGGGGAATGGCGGCGACCGCAAAGAGCGCGGCGGCTACGAAGACCGGCCCGTTATAAGGCAAAACGGACTGGCCGCGTTTCATCCGCACGCCGAGATATATCCCGATCACGAAGATGAACTGCCACGACAAGGGATCAAAATACCAGGTATGTCCTTCAAGGGCTGCGTTTGGGAGATTGATATGGCCGAGGCCTGCAACGAACCAGACAAGACAGGAAAGGCCCAGCAAGGCAGTCCTCGACCAGTCATGCAGCAGAAAGGCAAAGGGCGCCAGCAGCAGCAGGACGACATACATCGGCAAAATGTCGAGATTGCCCGGCATGTAGCTCAGCGACAGGGCCTGAAGACCATGGTGAAACGGATCCTGCCAGAAATCTGTCATGTCGCCAGCCCATGTCGTCTGGTCAAAAGCCCCGATGATAAGCGCCGATATCGCCAGCATGATCGCAAATAGCAGCAGATGGACGAGATAAAGGCGGAAAGCCCGCTTCCACGGCCGCTCCAAAAGCAGACCTGCGTCCGGGCGGTAATAGGCGAGAGCACAGGACATGCCGGCCAGAAGCACAAAGATTTCGGACGCGTCGCAAAAACCGCGCGACTGCTGGAACGTCAGAGAAAAGGTGAACTCCGCGTGACCGATAAAAATAAGCAAAAGCGACGGGCCTCGCAGAAGGTCTATTCTGTTCTCCCGCTCGCCGCTCATTCCTGATCCCCAAAGTTGCCGCCATGCCGGCAGGCGCTAAGAAGATCCATTCGTAGCGTAAAATCGTTACTCTCCGACCCGACGCCACTGATACAATTTTAGCGATTTATCATTTTGGCGCGACACGCCGCCACCTATTCGTCCTGTGCCCGCTGCAAGATCAGGATCTCCAGATCCTTTCCGGATAAAAATCCTCGGCTTTCATCTGGAGTATGGTCGGTCCGGTTTTAGTGACACCCGTACCGCAGAAGCTGATCAGATTGCGCGGATCACCTTTATCGACCGTCAGCGTGAAGGATTTGATCGGCCCGCCCCAGTTGTTGCCGGTCGTCAGGATGTAGGAAATCCAGGCTTCGGTGTAGAGCGTGCTGCCGTCGTCGCTCGGCAGCGGCAGTTTCTGGGCTGCCTTGACGAAACTGTCATCGATGCAATAGCGCGCCTTGTAATCCTTAAACCGCTCGCCCTTTGGCTTGCCGTCTTCCAGCAGCGTCACCGCCACGGTTCCGCCGACGCTCGGCTTGTAGCGATGAGAAACATGGATATCGCGGCCGGGCGGAAAGCTTGCCTTCCACCAATAGGCCGATCGCAGGGTCCAGAGCGGCGTGAGATGATCCTTCATGCCGCTGCCGTCGTCATAGCTGTTGTTGAAAAGGACGCCGCGCTCCTTGAAATCCTCCGCCACGCCGGCATCCAGCTTGGCCAGGGCGTCGGCCGTTGCATCGGCAAATGGCAACAGCGGCACATCCTGGGCGACGAGATCATCGGTCACATCAAGACTGTTGGCGATGGCGCGCTGCTGCAACTGGACCTTGATCGGCTCACCGTCCTGGGTCACCGAAAACCCGAGGAAATTGTCGGCCTGCATGTCGTCCATGGCAATATTGCCTTCCGGACTGCCGGTAATGTCAGGCATAGGGAAGGCAACGATGCCGGAGACCGGCTTTTCGGTTGTGTTGCGGAAGATGTAGTCGACCCGGATCTCCTCGCGCGAAATGAACAGGTCCTCCTTGACCATCTCGATATCGAGGGTTTGCACATAGCTCAGCCCGCCAGTCTTCAGATCGGCCATCGTATCATTGGCAAGGGCCGCCCCCGGCAGCAGGGTAACAGCGAAAAGACAGGACCGCAGGAACATCGATTTTCTCCCGATATGATGCCCATGCTGTCATGGTAGACAGGGCGCCGCCAAGCCTGAACGTAGGATCAGGCCGAAAATGGACTGCGGGAAGCAAAAACCCCGGCGATCTTATCGCCGGGGTTTGCTTCATCTCGGATATGCGCCAGTCTCAGGCGGCGCGGCGCGAACTGTAGGATGCCAACCCGGACGATCCTCTGCCGCTGTCAAGCTGAAACTGGGCGATCAGTTCGCGCAGGCGGCTGGCCTCGTTGGCCAGCGTCGCGCTCGCTGCATTGGTTTCCTCGACCATGGCGGCGTTCTGCTGGGTGACCTGGTCCATCTGGTTGACGGCAGTATTGACCTCGGCAAGGCCGACCGACTGTTCGCGGGCCGAGGTGGCGATCGCGTCCATGTGCTGGTTGATGGTCACGACATAGGTCTCGATGGTTTTCAGGGCATCGCCGGTTTCGCGAACCAGCTTGACGCCGCCTTCGACCTCGACGCTGGAGTTGCGGATCAACTCCTTGATCTCCTTGGCAGCCTTCGCAGAGCGTTGCGCCAGTTCGCGCACTTCCTGGGCGACGACGGCAAAACCCTTGCCGGCATCGCCGGCGCGGGCAGCCTCGACCCCGGCATTCAATGCCAGAAGATTGGTCTGGAAGGCGATCTCATCGATGACGCCAATGATGTTGGAGATCTGGCTTGCCGATTCCTCGATACGGCGCATTGCCTCCACCGCGTTGGCAACGACGGCGCCTGATTGGGCAGCGCTGGCATTGGCCTGCACCGCGACAGTGCGGGCTTCGTCGGCGCGTTTGGAAGAGTTGGAAACATTGACGGTGATCTGGTCGAGCGCTGCGGCGGTTTCTTCCAGCGACGCTGCCTGCTGTTCGGTACGGCGGGAAAGATCGTCCGAGCTCTGGCTGATCTCGCGGGTGCCGTCATCGATTGCTCCGGCCGACTGGGTGACGGCCGTCAGCGTATCGCCCAATTGCTTGACGGCGCCATTCAAGTCGTGACGCAGCGCCTCGAAATCCGGGGGCGAAGGCATCGTTGAGCTGGAAAGACAGGTCGCCGGCGGCAAGCCGCCGCAGGCCTGTGGCAAGACCTGACGTTGCCTGCTGCAGGCGCGCCTGGGCGGCGGCTTCGGCCTCCTCCGTCAGCCGGACGCGGTCCGCTTCGGCCTCGGCGCGGTTCGCCAGCGCTTCATTCTCCAGCGCCTTGTTGGTAATGGCAGCCTGGCGGAAAATTTCCACGGAACCGGCCATTTCCCCGATCTCGTCACGCCGGCCCGCATAGGGGACAGCGGTCTCTGTATCGCCTGAAACCAGGCGGCGCATGGCCTCCTGCATTCGTTTAAGAGGTGCCGTCACGCCGCTGATCACCATCCAGATCGAAAACCCGACCACGATGACAGAGGCTGCGGCAATGACACTCATCCACAGGACGATCGTGGATTTTAAGGTGTTGGCAGCGACGAATTCTTCCTGAGCGACCCGGAGTTGCAAGGAGACGAGATCGCTGATCGGAGTGGCAAGCGGATCAATGGTCGGATAAAGCCGATCAGCGACAAACTGGTCAAGCGACGGTTGATCCTTTCATGAAACGATATCGATCAGCGCATTGATCGCATTTTGGGAATTGCTGCGAAGAAGCTTGAAGCTGTCGGCCAGTTTTTGTTCTTCATCGGTCATCGCGGTTGCCGAATAAATCGACCAAGAACGATCAATGGCTTCTACAGCGACACGCAGAGCCTTCTCGCCACTCGCCCAATCAACCGCACCACTCCTGATCTTGTGGGCCGTGTCGACAATATTGACGGCATACATATCCACGACAACCTTCAGTTGGGCCATGGGCTCAACCCGGTCGATGACGATCGTGCGGGTCCGTTCAGAGATGGATTGCAAAGCAACGAATGCAACTCCGCTGGTGATCAACAGCAAAATCGCCACGAAGGTGATGCTAGCAATGAGCTTGAATCTGATGGACATCTGTAAACCCTGCGTTTGGGATGAGGCTTCGTACTGATCCAGCATCCCACTGTTAACATTACCATTTTATTAAATTAGCAAATAAACACGTTACACGCAGACTGAAAACATCTTTTTCAACCATGCCGTTTCACAAGCTCATGATACACCTTTTTGAGATGGAGTTGTATTTTCTACGCCGTGACCAAAGTCTGCCTCTGCATGGCGGCAACAGTTTGCAGGCATCACACAAGCAAGCAAGCAACACACGCTCGTCAGCAAACGTGGCGCAACGGGATCCCAGAGAATTTTCTGCACCGCTCCAATCAGCCGCGAACAGCCGCAGGCGGGCGCATTATTTGGCGAAAAACTGGCAAAGTGCTTGCAAGCCGGGCCCCGACACGCCATGAGAACCCATGTCAAACGAACCAAAAACCTCCGTCCGCCTCGACCAGCTGCTTTTGAACCTGGGGCTTGTCGCCAGCCGCTCACGCGCCCACGATGCGATCCAGCGCGGTACCGTCACCGTCAACGGCCGCGTCGTCACCAAGGCGAGCTCCACCTTTCCCGAGGATGTGACCATCGCCATCGACGATCCGGTCCAGCCATACGTTTCGCGCGGCGCTGAAACTGAAGGCGGGTCTTGAGCATTTCAAACTGTCGCCCGAAGGGCTGGAATGTCTCGACATCGGCGCCTCGACCGGCGGCTTTACCGAAGTCCTGTTGCATGCGGGTGCCACCCACGTCATTTCCGTCGATGTTGGCCATGGTCAGTTCCATCCACGCCTTGAGGCCGATCCGCGCGTCACCAATATCGAGGGCCTGAATGCCCGCGTGCTGGACGAGGATCATCTGGAAGGCCGCGAGATTTCCTTCGTCGTTTCCGACGTCTCGTTCATCTCGCTGAAACTGGCCCTGCCGCCGGCGCTCGATCTGGCCGAACCCGGCGCCCATTGCATCCTGCTCGTCAAGCCGCAATTCGAAGCCGGCCGCGAGGCAATCAGCAAGGCAGGCCTGCTCAAGGACCCTTCAAGCGCGCCTGCTGTCGCGGCCGAACTGGAACGCTGGCTCATCGAGGACATGGGGTGGACGAGCCTTGGTCTCATCCCCTCGCCGATCTCAGGCGGTGACGGCAACGAGGAATATCTGCTGGCCGGCCACAAGCCGCTGGACGACGCCTCGGATGAAGAAGCCCCGCTGGACGACGACGCATGAGCACCGAGACGCTGACCATCGAGAAGATCGGCCAATCCGGCGACGGCATCACCCGCGGTCCGTATGGTCCGGTCTATGTGCCCTTCACCCTGCCCGGCGAAACCGTGGCACTGGCAGTCAACAAGGACAAGGGCACGGTCATGTCGATGACCGAGGTATCGCCCGAGCGGGTCGAGCCGAAATGCCGGCATTTCGGACCGGATGGCGAGAACGGCACCTGCGGCGGCTGCAGCCTGCAACATGCCAGCGACAGCCTCTATCAGAGCTTCAAACGGCAGCTTGTCGTGGATGCACTGAAATCGAAGGCGCTGGATGCCGAAGTAGCCCCCTTGGTGCTTGCGCATCCCGGCGAACGGCGGCGCACGGTGTTTACGGCACGGCGCACCGAAAAGAGTTGCTGCTCGGCTATAACCAGCCCGAGACCCATCATATCGTGGCGATATCTGAATGTCCCATCGCAAGCCCCGGCATAGTGTCGCGGCTTGCAACCATCCGGACGGTGGCCAACGCAATGGCCGTCAACGCCGAACCGTTCCGCATCACTGTGTTGGAGACTTTGTCCGGCCTCGACCTTGCCTTCGACGGCATCAAGTCTATGGACGACCGGCAGCGGCGCATGGCGGTGGAAACCGTGCTCGGCCAAAAGGCCGTTGCCCGCCTGAGCCTCAATGGCGAAATCCTGGTCGAGCCGATCAAACCGGTGATCGATTTCGGCGGTGTTTCCGTTTCGCCGCCGCCGGGCAGCTTCACGCAGGCGACAAAGCCGGCCGAAGAGGCAATGGCGGAACTGGTGATGGCGCACCTCGGCAAAGCCAAACGCGTCATCGACCTCTTTGCGGGCTCTGGCACATTCTCGCTGCGCATCGCCCGCAAGGCGCGTGTGCATGCCGTCGAAAGCGAAGACAAGCCGCTGAAGGCACTGGATTTTGCTGCGCGTAACACGCAAGGGCTGAAGCCGGTGACCGTCGAGAAACGCGATCTCTTCCGCCGGCCGATGATGGCCTCGGAACTGAAGGTCTACGATGCCATCGTCTTTGATCCGCCGCGCGCCGGTGCCGAAGTCCAGACCAAGGAAATGGCCCGTTCCGGCGCCAAGAAGATCGTCGCTGTCTCCTGTAATCCGGTGACGCTGGTGCGCGACCTGCGCATCCTCGTCGACGCGGGCTACCGGATTACCTCCGTCACGCCGATCGACCAGTTCCTCTGGTCGTCGCATGTGGAAGTCGTGGCAACGCTGGAAAAGTAAATGTGGCAACGGGCTGATCCGGAGGATTCAGGCCTTCGGATTGCGCCTGGTGTCCAGCACCTTGCGCAGGCTTTCAACGGCTGGAAGTGCTTTTATGATCCCCGGCATTGCTATTTCGCTGGCGATGCCGCGCAACTCCGGGCCGAGGGCCTCGATTGCCGCATCGCGGGCGACCCTGCCCTCCTGTGTCAGTGAAACCCGCTTCGAGCGGCCGTCATGGGGATCGGGGACGATGGTGATGAGCTGCTTGCCCTCGAGATGGCCGAGCGTATTGGTCATCGCGCCCTTGGTCACTTGAATCGCCTGAGCGATCGACAGCGGCGTGCGCCCATCCCCCAACCGGACCAGATGATTGAGCACGACGAATTGCGGCAAGGTCATGCCCTCAGGCATGACCTTCTCGAACGCATTGGCTGACAATTGCGCTGACAATGCCGATTTCGTTGAAGAACCGGAACAGCGTTTGCAGATCGTTTTCGTTGGCCGTCATGCGCTCCTGATCCGGGTATGTACGGGCCAGCGGGGTGCGCCCTCGATGACCGGACCGTAGCCGAGACGGACGAACATTTGAAGCGTCTCGCTTTCCTCAACCACAAGCGCCGCACGCATTGCAAGAAAGTGCGGGCGCATTTCGACGAACTCCTGCAGCGCCTGGCTGAGCGGGTGTATGGACAAACCCGCCGCCGTCGCGGCCAGATTGAGGCGGATGTAATCACGACCGGTGGCGATCTGGTCTGCGCGGCTGTTTCTGGCGGTCTTCAGCCAAAGGAAGGCCATGGCCGTATCGACCGGTTCTTTCAGGATCGGGAATCTGCTCCCGGAATGTTGTCGACGTCTGGTCGAGCATGTCCTGGCGCGACAGCAGGCCGGCCATCGACAACCCTTCAACAAACGGGCCGGACAGATCGATACCATCCGGATTGGCCTCAATCTCCGCACGGCCGATACGGATCAGGTCGATGCTCTCCTTCAGCGTATGCGGTGTGGTGATCTCGGTGAAATAGGCCTGCCACGCGAGGCTGCGCAGCGCGTTGACGCGGGCGGGATCATTGGTATGGGCAATGACCGACTGGCGGGCCACGGCAGCAATATCGCCGAGCTTGTTCGTTTCAACCGGCCGGGTGAGATCATACGGCTCCTTGTTCGAGCGACGCGACAGGGCATGCGCGAAAAGCGGATCGGCTTTGACCGTCGTATCCCGAATGAGCCGGACATGTGCCACAGGACGGGCATCCAGCCGTGGTTGTGGCTCTCCTTCCGGAAACAGCGCTGTATCCGCATGATACCCTTCCTCGGCGGCAGCCTGTGCCAGAAGTTCGAGAAAGCAGCCAAGGCCGATGGTGATCTGGCGATCGTAGGGATCGGTCTGCGGCAGGCGGCGGGCGCTCTCGCAATAGAGCGTGATTTCATTTTCGGTGGACAGATCGGCAAGCCAAGGCTGCCGGTTATGCGGGTTGGGCGCCAGTATGGCGAAGGACAATAGCCTACGCCGAAGGTCGCTCTCACCGCGGCCCGCATCCTGCCACGGTTGCCTTGCCGACACAGGGTCGTGGGTGGAAGCCCAAAGACCGCCACCGGCCCCCGCCAGCACCACACCGCCCCCCGCTATGCTGATAAATCCCCGCCGTGTCACTGCCATGCCAACCTCCATTGGTTTAATGCAGAACTATATAGTTTGATATTAAACTATATGCAATGCCGAACAGGGATGGGAGCGAACAAACGAAAACACCCGCGCCGAAGCTCCGGCGCGGGTGTTTTGAAGGCGAGGCCGAGTTTATCAGGCGGCGCGGCGGGCGTAAGTCGGATGCCTTGCGGCTGGGGCCGAAGACTGGTTGTCACCGATGTTGAACTGGGCAAGCAGGTCGTTGAGTGCCGCCGCTTCCGAGGCAAGGCCATGGCTGGCAGCGGTCTGCTCTTCGACCATGGCGGCGTTCTGCTGGGTGCCCTGGTCCATGGTGTTGACGGCGGTGTTGATCTCCTGCAGTCCAACCGACTGTTCGCGCGTGGCGGTGACGATCGCCCCTGATATGCCCGTTGATCTCCTGGACTTCGGCGACGATCGCCTGCAGCGACTGGCCGGTTTCACCGACGAGCGTCACGCCGGCGCGGACCTGTTGACCAGACGTGGTGATCAGAGCCTTGATTTCCTTGGCGGCATTAGCTGAGCGCTGGGCAAGCTCGCGCACTTCCTGGGCAACGACGGCAAAACCCTTGCCGGCATCGCCTGCACGGGCTGCCTCGACGCCAGCGTTCAGCGCCAGGAGGTTGGTCTGGAAGGCGATGTCATCGATGACGCCAATGATGTTGGAAATCTCGCCGGAGGACTTTTCGATACCCTGCATGGCGTTGACGGCGTTGCGGACGACTTCGCCGGACTTTTCGGCACCGGCGCGGGTGCGGGCGACCAGCTGACCGACCTCTTCGGCGCGGCGGGCGCTATCCTTGACAGTCGTGGTGATCTGCTCGAGTGCCGCGGCCGTTTCTTCCACCGAGGCTGCCTGCTGCTCGGTGCGGCGGGCAAGATCGTCGGCGGCATGGCGGATTTCGCTGGCACCAGCATCGATGGCGCGGGCATTGGTTCCAACGGCCTGCAGCGCCTGATGCAGCTTGCTCACCGAGTTGTTGAAGTCGGCACGCAGGCGGTCCAGATGCGTCACGAACGGAACCGAGATGCGGTAGCCGAGATCGCCGTCGGCAAGACGGCCAAGACCGGTCGCCAGCGCTTCGACAGCCTGCTGGATATCGGCGGTTTCCTTGGCCTTCGAGGCTTCGCGCTCGCGGCGCTCCTGCTCGGACAGCGAACGGCCGGTCTCGGCTTCGCCTTCAAGACGCGCACGTTCGATGGCATTGGTGCGGAACACGGCGACGGCGGCGGCCATCGAGCCGATCTGGTCGCGGCGCTCCTGGCCGGGAATTTCGGCCTTGAGGTCACCGGCAGCCAGGCGCTCCATGGCACCGGTCATGTCGGTGACAGGACGGATGACGAGGCGGCTGAGCAAGGTAGCGAGGAAGGCGATCATCACACCGACCGCCAGAAGGGTGGCGATGGTGGCGGCAATCCGGAACTGGCCGATAGCGGAATAGGCGACGTCGGAATCAACAGCGAAACCGACATACCATTCAACCGTCGGCAGGCCAGCAACCGGCACGAAGCTGACCAGCATCGGCTTGCCGTTAAGCTCGGTCTGCATGATCGACGAACCGATCGACGGCGTCGAGGCCGGGAAAGCATCGGCGAGCGTCTTGGTCACCAGCTTGGCATCCGGATGAACAAGGATCTGGCCCGACTTATTGACGAGGAAGGCAAAGCCTTCGCCGCCGACATCGATGGCCTTGACCATCGATACCAGTGTTTTCAGCGAGAAATCGCTGCCGGCAACACCGGCCAACTTGCCGTCCTTCTTCACCACCGCCGCAGCGCTGATGATCAGGTCGCCGCTGGACGCATCGATATAGGGGTCGGTCAGCACGCTTCCGTCGGCCTTGACGGCGTCCTGGTACCACGGGCGTTTGCGTGGATCGTACCCCTCCGGCATAGGCATGATCGGCCAGGTGGTGAACTTTCCGGTTTCGTCGCCGACATAGGTGCTGATGAATTCCTTGACGAGAATATCGTTGTTGAGCGTGGCTTCGAGCCCGGCCTGATCGGCGACACCGCCTGCTGCATCGGCAACCATCGCCGTCAGCGTGACGCGGCCGTTCAGCCAGTTGGCGACGCTCTGGGCGGCCTGCTTGCCGGAGGAAGAAATGTTCTCCTCGACGGCGCGGGTCGTCACATCATGCTGGAGGCTGTCGATGTAGACGGAAAAGCCGGCAAAGGCGGCGACGACGACGAAGGACGCGGCAACAAGGATGCGCGTCATCAGGTTCGATCTTTTGGACAAGTCAGGTTTCCCTATTGCGGCCCGCATTTGCGCCGGGCGGAGGCTCGATCTGGTCCGCATACGGGATCGGCGACCGGCGCCAAGGACGCAAGGCCTGTTCCAGAATGCGAAAATGGGATGACATGCCACGGCGGGCGGAGACGGCGCGCGTCATGCGGCCCGTCAGGAACCGGACATCCCGGCCTGTAATGAGCCGAACCATATCGGCACGTACTTAAGGCAGTGTTAAAATTTCATGACTCGAAAAGTGAGGATTTTAAGGGCTTTCCGGCTATTCGGCCGCCTGTTTCAGGCCGGAAAACAGCTGCGGTTTCTTCAGACCCCAGACGGTCGCCAGATGCATGGACGACGAAATCCCGGCATCGAGCATGTAGGGGCCGGGCGTATCCGCCCCGGTTCGCGACGCCGGCCTCGGCTTCAGCGGCGTGCCATGGCCCATGCCGTCGATCAGATAGAGTTCGACCGCGATCCGGCCCTCGGCATCTTTCCAGACACGATGGAGATGGCCATCGACTTCGTTTTGCGCATAGGCATCGCCCTCAAGACCGTGCACATCAAGCCATTGCTGCAGCAGCGCATCTGCATTGGACAATGAGACCGTATGATCCCTGGTGCCATGCCAGATCGAAACCGTGGGAAAATCGCGCGTCACCGGCGAGGCGGAGCGCACCAGATCACCCCATTCCTGCGATAAGCGTTCCGGTGCGGACTTCATCGCCGCCAGTGCCCGGTGCACGTCACGCGCTGCGCCATAGGGCAATCCGGCGATAATGCCGCCGCCACGGAAAATATCGGGATAGGCCGCCAGCATTGCCGAGGCCATCGCGCCGCCGGCGGACAGTCCAGTCACGAAAACACGCTTGCGGTCGATAGCATTGCCCGTTGCCATCTTGGCGACCATCTGGCGGATCGACATCACCTCGCCGCGGTCACGCGTGACGTTGCTCGGGCGGAACCAGTTGAAACAGAGATTGGCGTTGTTGGAGCGCTTCTGCTCGGCATAGACGACGGCAAAGCCGCGCTCCCGGGCCAACGTCGACCAGCCGCTGCCCTTGTCATAGGCTTCGGCACTCTGGTGGCAGCCATGCAGGACAATGACGAGAGGCGACTTTTTCGGCAAGTCCGCAGGGACATAGCGAAACATCCGCAGATGGCCGGGATTGCTGCCGAATGCCGTGACCTCTTCCAGCCTTGTGGCTGAACGCGGCTTGGCGGCTGGTGTTGCTGCCGGTGGCTTGGTGGATGATACGGAAACAAGCGCCTTGCGCGTTGCCTTCACGGCTTTGGTGAAGGTCTTTTCCCAGCGCCGGTGCTGCCTCAGCATATCGGACAGGGAAAACTTGAAACGAGACCGCATGGACAGATCCTTGGCTAACCGGCATGCCCCCAATGCCGAAATTCCTCCACGCTACAAGTTTCAATATGGGGCAGCCCCCTTCATCCGGCAAGGCGGCCCTGCGACAAAACTCCCGGCCTGTCGCAGGGCTGCAATCAGCGGCGCATGAACGCCTCGAAAGCAGCGCGCTTCGGCGCTTTTCAACTGTGCAGCAAAGTGTTTTGCCTCCTCGTCGATGCGGGCCAGAACGTCGGAACGGTCGCCGCGAATAAGGTCGCGGGCGATGCGCAGCGCTTCCGGCGGCTTTTTTCGCCAGATTTGCGGCAAGCGCCAGCACCTCTTCCTCGATCGCATCGGTACCGGCGATCTTCCAGATCAGCCCGGCCTCTTGCGCCTCTGCGGCGGTGAACGGCTCACCGGCAGCCAGAAGCGCAAAGGCCCGCTGATGACCGGCGATGCGCGGCACGATCAGGCTGGAGGCCGCTTCCGGCACCAGCGCCAGATCGACGAAGGGCGTCTTGAAGGTCGAACGGTCTGAGGCGATCGTCAGGTCGCAATGCAGATGGATGGTCGTGCCGATGCCGATCGCCAGACCGTCGACGCCGGAAACAATCGGCTTGGCCGCACTGGCGAGCGCCTTCAGAAACTCGATGACCTCCTGCCCCATCGATCCGCCCATGGCAAAGGCCATGAAATCGGCCATATCGTTGCCGGCCGAAAAGCAGCCTTCGGTGCCGAGAAAGGCCGTGACGCGGATGGCGTCGTCGGTTCCGGCGACGGTGAGCGCATTGGCCATCTTGGCGTACATCGCCCGGGTGATGGCATTTTTCTTGGCCGGCCGGTTGAAGCGGATGACCTGAACACCCGGATAGGCTTCGGGCCGCTCGATCAGAACATCATCGGTCATGGTCATCTCCTTCAGGCCTTATCGATCAGGCAAGTGCGATACGGGCGCTGGCAAGGCTTGCAGCACCTGTGACGATGCTGTTTTTCAGCGCCGCCGTTTCGGACAACAGGTTTTCGGCCGCGAAACGGCAGAGCGCGATGCGGACATCACGGCCGCCATCGCCCGCCTCCGCCAACCCGCCCTTGGCGAGATAGACACCGGTCAGCGTCAGGCCGAACAGCCGCTGATAGGCCGTGGCACCGGCCAGTGCTTCGGCAGATTTTCCTTCGACGAGGCGCGCCAACAGCCACTCGGTCGTCTCTTCCAGATCAGCAATCGCATCGTCGAGACGGCTGCCGGTTTCGCCGAAATCGGCGAGGTTGGATGATCCCACCTCCTGCGCAATCGCCTTTAACTCAGCGATGAAGCTACGCACATGCCCGCCCTCGGACAGAGGCAGCTTGCGGGTAACGAGGTCGATCGCCTGGATGCCGTTGGTGCCTTCATAGATCGGCGCGATCCGGGCATCACGCAGATAGCGCGCGGCACCGGTTTCCTCGATGAAGCCCATGCCACCATGGACCTGGATGCCCATCGAAGCCGCATCGACACCGACATCAGTGCCGAAGGATTTGGCGATCGGCGTCAGCAGGCTGGAGCGCTCCTGCCAGTGACGGGCCTCCTCGCCTTCCGACACATGTGCCCGATCGACCGCACGGGCACATGTCAGCTGATGGCGCGTGCGCCCTGCGTCAGGGCCTTCATGGTTAAAAGCGTGCGGGCTATATCCGGATGCTCGATGATCGGGCTCATGCCCGTGCCCTTCCAGCCGGGCGCCTTGCCCTGCGTGCGTTCGCGCGCATAATTCAGCGCATGCTGGGTCGCTGCTTCCGCCATCGCCACACCCTGTATGCCGACGGCAAGGCGGGCATTGTTCATCATCGTGAACATGCAGTTGAGGCCCTTGTTCTCCTCGCCGACGAGATAGCCGACAGCGCCCTTCTCATCGCCAAACCGGCCGTCGCCATAGACCATGGTGCAGGTCGGCGAGGCATGGATGCCGAGCTTGTGTTCCAGCGAGTGGCAGAACAGATCGTTGCGGGCGCCGAGCGACCCATCCTCCTTGACGAGGAATTTCGGCACCAGGAACAGCGAGATGCCGCGCGTTCCCTCCGGAGCTCCGGCGATCCGCGCCAGCACCAGATGAACGATATTATCGGTGACCTCATGGTCGCCCCAGGTGATGAAGATTTTTTGGCCAAAAATCCGGTAGGTGCCGTCATCGCGGCGTTCGGCGCGGGTTTTCAACACGCCGAGATCGGAGCCGGCATGCGGTTCGGTCAGGTTCATCGTCCCGGTCCATTCGCCCGAGATCATCCTGGCAAGGTAGGTCGATTTGAGTGCTGCGGACCCATGCTTTTCGAGCGCATCGACGGCGCCCATGGTCAGCATCGGCGCCAGCGCAAAGGCCATCGAGCCGGCATTCCAGAACTCCATGGCAGCAATATGCAGCATGTGCGGCAGCGCCTGGCCGCCGAATTCTTCCGGCGCCGTCAGGCTGTTCCAGCCGCCGGCCGCCCAGTTGCGATAGAGGTCGGCCCAGCCTTCCGGCACCTGCACCTTGCCATCGATGAGCTTCGATCCCTGCCGGTCGCCGATATCGGCCAGCGGTGCAACCTCGTCGGTGGCGAAGCGGCCGGCTTCACCAACGATCGCATCGACCAGTCCCTCGTCAAGATCACCGAAAATACCTGCGGCCAGATCTTCGCCGAGCCCAGCCACATGCTTCAGCGTGAACAGAATTTCGTCAACCGGCGCCTTGTACATATTGGTCTCCTCCCACAATCACACGATAACATTGCTGCATGGCAGTCCAGCAATGGCATCGTCGTTGATCCGAGAAATTATTGATTTTTACGTAAACGTCAATAATCGATTGTCCATCTACGCGCTAACGATCGGTAGACGGGCTGTAGCAAAACTGTCATGAAACGCGAATACAGCGAAGCCTGGCTTCCTCCCGGGACAATGCCGCATGAATCTGATCTCGTCTGAAATACCCGGACTCGTCTGGGCCTATCGCTTCCTGCCCGGCGAAAGCCGCTGTGTGCGGATTGCAGCCGATCTCGTCCATCGACGCGCTGATGGAAGGCGAAGGCTGGGTCTGGCTGCACTTGGCACTGAGCGACGCGCGCACGCCCGGCCTGATCGAACGCATCACCACTCTGCCGCCGAGCGCGCTATCGACCCTGACCAGCCACGATACGCAGGCAGCGGTGACCATATCCGACGACATGGTCTACGGCACGCTGGTGGATTTCGAGCGTACCTTCGATGCCGAAACGAAAACCATCGGCTGGCTGCATTTCGCCGTCACCGAAAAGATTATCATCACCACGCGGCTGCACCCGCTGCGTAGCATCGACCGGGTCAAGGCGGCCGTTGAGAAGGCCGCCCGCTGTGCCCGACCGATCGATCTGTTCGAAATGATGGTGGTCGAATTCCAGCGCACGCTGATCAGCCTCGTGCTGGAGCTGACCGAAGAGCTCAACGTCATCGAGGACGACGTCTATGGCGAGGCGGGGCACAACCACCAGCCGCGCCTGGCGCCACTCAGGCGAACCGCCGTGCGTCTGCACCGGCACCTGCGGACTTTGCTCGCGTTGCTGCGGCGCGCTGGCACATCGGAAGAAGACGAGGTGCCGGAAGGGTTCATCGACGTTGCGGAACGGCTGTCGGACAGGCTGGAAGCGGTGGACCGCGATGTCTTCGCGCTGCAGGAGCGCTCCCGCTTGCTGCATGAAGAGATCGACAGCAAGCTCTCGTCAGAGACCAACCGGCACCTCTACATCCTGTCGCTGATGACGGCCTTCCTTTTGCCGCCGACGCTGGTCACCGGCTTTTTTGGCATGAATACCAGCAACCTCCCCTTTGCCGAGGGCACGCAGGGCACATTGATCGCCGGGATGTTCATCCTGTTGTCGATGGGACTGGCCTGGACGATCCTCAAGCGGATCGGAATTCTCTAACGCACACAAAAATGGCCGGAGACAAAGTCCCCGGCCTTAGTCTGTGCTGATCAAATCAACGCATCAGTAGGGCGAATTGCACTGCCTGCGCGGGCCGTTGTTAGGCTGATAGGTGTTGTCGTAGGCGCGGTAACTGCGATAGCGATTGTAGCACCATTGAGTGTGGCTGCCGCCATACTGGGCCGGGGGCTGGGCGATCGCACCGCCGATAATGGCACCGGCGGCAAATGCACCGAGGGGGAACCAAATCCCATTATATTCATGATAGCCCGGACGGTAGTAGTTATAACCACGATGGCCATTGTAATAGGAATAGCCGCCACGGCGGTAATAGCCATGCCTGTTGTTATTATAGGCACGTCTGTTGTTGTACCGGGGCCTGTTATTATAACGCCGGTCGCCATGGCGGTTATATTGCACAGCTTCCGCATCGGTACGGTCAGCCTGGACCGGCACCGGCATCTGGGTGAAGGCATGTGACGGGGCAAATGACGTTGCCAGCAACACGGCCGACAATGCCAGCGATGCCATCCTCATTTTGAAAACACCCATTCGGGGCTCCTCCATTTCAATTGCTATCGGACAATATTGTCTTGGCGATAGAACGATTTGCGGCTATTTTTGTTCCACGGCCCACCACAACTAAACACGTTCGAAGTATTCGCGCCAGACGTGTTAATGCTCGGTTAACTATCTTTCCGCACCCTCATACGATGGAAAAGCGCCAAGGCACAGGATTGGGCAAGTTTTTCCGCCTCGCCGCTCTCCTCGGCGCTGGGCTGTTTTCCGGCGGCGCCTTGATTTCGAACGAGACATCGGCCCGCGATCTGATGCCATGGAAGTCGGCGTCTCACGCGCTCGTCATCGATGCCTATGAACTCAATATCATCGACTGGGACGCGATGCTCAAGGACAAGCGCATCGCCGGCTTCATCTCCAAGGCGTCGGACGGCCTGCCGGAAAGCTTTGCCTGCACCGGTGATCATGCCGGCGACACGGTCGCCCACTGCAAGACGATGTGGCGCAAATATGCCGTCAGCCGCGAACTCTACCAGACACGGCGCCTCATCGCCCCGCGCGAGCGGACTGCTCTGGGGTGCCTACCACCTCGCCCGACCAGGCAACCCTGTAGACCAGGCCAACCATTTCCTCGATTATGCAGAGCCGCGCGATGACGAACTGATGGTGATCGACCTTGAGGGCATAGACCCCGGGAAATACATGTCGCTGGAAGACGCGGCCGTATTCGTTGGCCATATCAAGACCCGCACCGGCCGATACCCGATGCTCTACACCAATCACGTGACTGCCAAACATATCGCCGCCAACCGTGACCGCTTCCCGATCCTCTCACGCCTGCCGCTCTGGTATGCCCGCTACAAGCCGGGCATCCGCAATGTCTTTCCGATGGGCAACTGGGACGCCTACGCGCTCTGGCAATTCTCCGCCGCCTCCAACTGCGGCAAGCGGCGTTGTCCCTATCGCGTTGCCGGAACGCTCACCGATATCGACGTCAATGTCGCAGCGACGAATGCCAAGGCGCTCAAAGCCGTCTGGGCCAAAGGCGAACTCCTGCCGGAAAAACCTCTGGACAAGCCGCTGCTGATCGCCTCGGGCAAAGCGGAGTCTTTCTCGGGCGCCGGCATGGACATGGATATGATCGTGACGGGATCAGTCGCCAAAGCGTCCTTTGCTCTAGGCCTTCGCTAGAAATCGCCATTGCGATGTCGCCGCGAATTTACCATAAGCGCCGAAATGCCGTGTCCGGGGTAACCCTGTTTACCCCTTTGCCGTATGAGAATGTGAAACCAAGGCAATGACACTGCACATGATGGGCAGATGATCAAACGGATCGTGATCGGCAGCAATCGCACCACGCCGGTGTCGGTACTGGAAACTGACAGCGTGTTTATCCTGAACAAGGGGATCACGCTCAGCACAACTGCGACCACCATTCTGGCCACGGGCACGGCAACGGCGCGCGATTTCTACATCAACGGTACGGTGCTTTCGGCGTCGGGCTACGCCTTCCAATTCGGCACGACCGCTGTAGCCGACAGCAAGAGCGAATTCGTCGTCAGCAAATCCGGAAAAGTCTCCGGCAAGGACTACGGCCTCAAGATCGACAGCGGCAGCCTGGAGCTGACCAACCACGGTACCGTCGGGGCGCGGCTTACCACGATTACCGCTGCCGGGACGGCAACCCATCTCGTCAATACCGGCCTGATCAGATCCTCTGCCGGCATTGGCGTGGCATCTTCCGGCAGCAATGCCGTCGTCACCAATCACGGCACCACCCATGCGGCGTTGCACGCGATGCAGCTGAGCGGCGCTTCGGTGCTTCTGACCAACAATGGCGAACTGCGCTCGGACAAGGCCTCGGCAATCGTTTCCAGCGGCAAGGCCGCGATATTGACCAATCACGGCACCGCGACCGCCTACGGCACGACCATCGCGTCATCCGGCGCCAATGCAAAAATCACCAATGACGGGGCCGTCATCTCGACCAACGGTGGCGCCATCCTGGCAATGGGGGCAGTGGCAATCGTCACCAATAGCGGCACGATCACGGCGCTCAAGAACGCGATCACGCTCACCGGCGACGATGGAAAGATCACCAATAGCGGCCTGATCAAGGCTTCCGGCTATGCGATCGCCGTATCGGCCGACAATGTGATCATCACCAACAACAAGACGATCACGGCGGGCGGCGGTATCAAAGTAGCGGGGGTCGGCGAGACGATGACCAACTACGGCACCGTCACCCGGTACGCTCGCTTCCCTGGCAACGATCGACTTTTCGGCTGCGAGCAAGGCGAGCCTGCACAATAGCGGCCTGATCAAATCGGCCGGCACCGCGTTTCTCGGCGGCAACAGTGCCGATCCGCTCTTCAACAGCGGCACGATCACCGGCACGATCCAGCTCGGCAATGGCAACGACTATTTCGACGGCACGGGCGGCAAGGTCAACGGTACGATCTATGGCGGCAGTGGCAACGACGTCTATGTGGTCAGCGACGCGACGATCAAACTGTCGGAAGCCTCCGGCGGCGGCACCGATCTCGTCAAGACGACGGTTTCCTTCACGCTGGGCGACTATTTCGAGAATCTGACACTGAACGGCACGGCGGCCATCACCGGCACCGGCAATGCGCTGGCCAACCAGTTGCACGGCAACAGCGGCAAGAACGTCATCGACGGCAAAGCCGGCAATGACATGATCTGGGGTCATGGCGGCGCCGATATCCTGACCGGTGGCACTGGTGCCGACCAGTTCGTCTTCGCCACCAAGGATGGCAAGGACACGATCATCGATTTCGCCGCAACGGGTTCAGGCCACGACATTCTCGACCTGACCGGCCTTGCGAGCATCACCAGCTTCACCGACCTCAAACAGCATCACATGAGCCAGATCGGTAACGACGTCTTCATCGACGGACTGAACGGCGACAGCATCCTCTTGAAAAACGTGAAGATGGCCGCGCTGGACGCCGGTGATTTTCTGTTCTGAGACGTTCTTTTCGTGTCGCTGAACCGGCACCGGCTTCAGCTCTTTCCGCGCCTTGATCCCATCAAATCACAGCTTTTGCGCACGGCGCCGACTTTCTCCGCCAAAGCCCCGAACGTTCAGGCTTATGTCAGCCGCGAGGCTCAGGAGGAGAGGATTGCCACAATCCCCGCCTCTGTCGCCGGAGCCTGCCTTGTTTCTTTCGCTCTATCAAACGGCCCACTATGGGAAGCATCCCCCTCAGTCTTCTGGTTGCCGCTTACATCCTGTGCCTGCTGAACCTCACGTTCTGGAACCAAGCCTTCTATGTCTTCGGCGGCTTTCACCTGGGCTTCTATACGTTTGTCGCCGCCATGACCCTTTTGGTTTTCGTGGGGACGATCCTGTTTTCCGTCAAATACCTGATCAAGCCGTTTCTGATCTTTCTCCTCATCGCCGGGGCGATTTCCTCCTACTACACGGATTTTTTCGGTGTGGTGATCGACAAGGAAATGATCCGCAACGCCGTGGTCACGACGCCGCAGGAGGCCGGCCATCTGGTGACGACAACCTTTGTGCTTCATGTCCTGATCTACGGAATCCTGCCATCGGTGCTGGTCTGCCTGACCCGGATCAGGCACCGTCCGTTCATCGGCAAATTCTTTGTGAATCTCGCGGTCATTTCGCTCTGCCTGTGCCTGAGCATCGGGCTTATTGTCTCGAACTATTCGGGGATCTCTTCGAATATCCGCGAACATCGCGACATGGTGGCCAAGTTGACGCCGTTTGCGGCCATCACCTCGGCAATCGGCCTGGGCGTCAGCGCCTATCGCGAGATCGGCATCGTCCGGGCGCCACTCGGCACAGATGCCAAGCTTGGCCCGATCTACGCACAGGCAGAAAAAACCGGTCGTCACCATCATCGTTGCCGGCGAAACCGCCCGCGCCATGAATTTTTCCCTGAACGGCTACGACAGGGAAACCAATCCGGAACTGAAAACGCTTGGCGTGACGAACTTCACCAGGACGACCAGCTGCGGAACAGCGACGACCGTGTCATTGCCCTGCATGTTTTCTGTCTATGGCAGGAAAAACTATTCCGACCGCAAGGCCCGTTCCACCGACACATTGATGGATGTTCTGCGCCGCGCAGGAGTTGATGGCTATTGGTGGGATAACAATACCGGCAGCAAGGGGATCGCCGATCTCATCAGCTTTGCCAGCCTGACCAAGCAGAAAAACAGCAAGCTCTGCAAGGATGGCGAATGTCTGGACGATATCTTCCTCACACAACTTGATGAAAAGCTGGCCGGAATCACCAAGAATACCGTCATCGTGCTACATCAGATCGGCAGTCACGGCCCAGCCTATTACCTGCGCTATCCGGAAGAGTTCCGCCGCTTCAAGCCCGACTGCCGCACTGCGCAGCTCTCCGACTGCTCTCGTGACGAGATCGTCAATGCCTATGACAACACCATCCTCTACACCGACCACAATCTGTCTGAAGTGATCAAGCTTCTGAAGAAACATCAGGACACGGTCGATGGCGCGATGATCTACATGTCTGATCACGGCGAATCGCTGGGCGAGAACGGATTGTTCCTGCATGGCGCGCCCTACATGTTCGCCCCCGCAGAACAGACCCACGTCCCCTTCATCGCCTGGTTCTCCGACCAGTATGCGCAGTTGACGGGTCTGGACCGGAGCTGCCTGCAGACCTATGCCGACGCCCCGACCTCGCACGACAATCTGTTTCATACCGTGCTTGGCATGATGGATGTGGTCACCAAGGTTTATAATCCGAACCTCGACGTGTTCGCATCATGCCGGTCGAAGGCAATCGCAAACCCGATCAGGCCCCAATCCTAGCGGTGGCGTCATCGGTGCGGACATGACACGCGCGGAGTTTCCGCCAAGCCACGAGTGATGCGATGGCTCAGACGCCCCTGAGATCGAAGCGCGCCGTTCCGGATCGGGGTATTTGTGGGATATGCACAGGATGGGAGCGTTTGATGTTCGGGGTGCCCGACATGGACAATTCTGCCTCCAGGAGCGCCATCTCGATGAGGAACACAAGCATCTTTTTGTCGCTGCGCTCGGCGCTCATCCTTGAGGCCTGGAGAAGCTCGTAGGTCGGATCTTTGGTTCGCATGTTTCACGCCCCGTATCGATTGCCTCTCGAGACTAGAGCGCGCAACTTACGCGAAGCTTGCCAACGCTAGACACCCTATGATGGTGACATCATTCGAAAGGCCGCCTTTTGGTGCCGCTGCGGGCAGAAATTGCCAGGCGGCCTACGGCCGCCTGGCAAACGCGACATCACGCCTCGATCTGCACGTCGCCGATCGGCCGCGAACAGCAGGCAAGGATGTAGCCTTCGTCGATCTCGTCGTCGAGGATGCCGCCATTGTGGTTCATCTCGACTTCACCGGAAATCTTCATCACCCGGCAGGTGCCGCAAAGACCGCCTTCGCAGGCGGCGCCGATGCGCACGCCCGCCGAGCGCGCCGTCTGCAGGATGGTCTGGCCGGGCTGACACTTCGCCTGTTTGCCGGCCATGGTGAAGGTGACGTTGGAAACGGAGGCCGGATCGACAGCAGCCGTGACGCCGGCGCGGATGGCAAGTTCCGCCGGGTCCGGGGCATTGGCCGGCTGGAAGCTTTCCTCATGATACCGCACCATGTCGAAGCCGGCTGATTTCAGCGTCTCGCGGACACCGCGCATGAACGGTTCCGGACCGCAACAGAAGACCGTCCGTTCCAGGAAATCGGGCGCCAGAAGCGCAAGTTTGGTGCCATCGACGCGACCGCGCAGGCCATGCCAGCTGTCACGCGGCTGGTGCCCCTCGACGATGAAGCCGAGCGACATATTCGGCATGTGTGCCGAAAGGACCTCGAGTTCGCCGCGAAACAATAGATCTTCCGGCTGGCGGGCGCAGGAAATGAAAGCAACGTTGCTCTGCGGCGTGCAGTCCGCCATCCAGCGCGTCATCGACATCATCGGCGTGACACCGGAACCGGCCGAAATGAACAGGTATTTTTCGCCGGGATAACGCACGAAGGTAAAATCCCCGAGCGCGCCAAAAGCCCTCAGTGTCATGCCGGGCTTCAGGTGATCGAACATCCAACGGGTGCCGATACTATCCTTCTGCGCCTTGACGGTGACCGCTACTGAGAATGGTCGCGACGGGCTCGATGACAGCGTGTAGGTGCGCATCACCGGCTCGTCCGGCGTCACCGGCAATTCTGAGCGTCACGAACTGGCCCGGCAAGTAGCGGAACCAGCCGGGCTTGTCGGACCTGAAGGCGAAGGTCATCACATCCGGCGCCTCGACGGTGACGGAAATGCATTCCAGCAGGTGCTGCCGGTCGTTCCAGGGTTTCAGTTCGTCGAGATGCTGAAAGGATGTCGGGATGGTTGCAATGGTCATGCTCAAGCGACCCGAACCAGAGACGGCGATGCCGTACTGCCCTTCAGGCGCTCCTGCATGAAATTGGTGTACCACTCGACGAACTGCATCACGCCGCCCTCGTGTTCCGGCGAATAGGGGCCGGGCTGATAGGCGGGCGAGCGGATGCCGAAGGCATTTTCCTCGACGATCTGGCGATCCTGGTCGTTGGTCTCGGTCCAGACATGCGTCAGCTCTTCCAGATTGTAATCGACGCCTTCGACGGCGTCCTTATGCACCAGCCATTTGGTGGTGACCTGGGTGAGTTCAGGCCCAAGCGGCAGCACGCGGAAGGTGATGGCGTGGTCGGCCAGCACATGGTTCCAGGTTGACGGATAGTGGAATAGAAGCAGCGTGCCGATGTTGCTCTGGCTGACATCGTCGGACAACTGACGCTTGACGGCGCGTTTGCCGGACATGGTGTAGCTTTCAGCGCCCTCGATCAGCGGCATGCGGGCAACGCGGAACTGGCCGCTGTGATCGATCTTGAATTCGCTCGGCAGGCCAGACGCTTCGCACTTTGCCCAATGTTCGGCGATGATCGGATCGTCCTTGGCGCCCTGCACGCCGGTTGCCGTCGGGGCTTCCGGATAGGTGCGGCAGAGTTCGGGATGGTTGGCGGCGCAATGGTAGCATTCGCGGTTATTTTCCCAGACGAGCTTCCAGTTGCCCTTCTCGATGATCGTGCTTTCAAACGCGACCTTGGTGTCCTTGAGATTGTGCGGCGTCAGATAGGACGAGACCATGTCGCGCACCGGCTGGAAATCCATCGCTTCTTCGGCAAGGCAGATGAAGATGTAGCCGCCGATGGTTTCGCAATGGATCGGCTTCAAACCATGCTGGTTCTTGTCGAAATCCTCGCCCATCTGGCGGGCAAACAAAAGCTTGCCGTCAAGCTCGTAGGTCCACTGGTGATAGGGACAGACAAGCTTGGCGGACGAGCCTTTCGCCCCGGCACAGACACGCGATCCGCGATGGCGGCACGAATTGTGCAGCGCCCGGACAGTGCCGGTCCGGTCGCGGACGACGACGACCGGGTACTCGCCCACCTGGACGGTGAAATAGTTGCCGGATTTCGGGATTTCGCAGTCATGACCGATGAACAGCCAGTCCTTGTACCAGATCTGCTCCATATCGAGCCTGTAGAGATCGGGATCAGTGTAGAAGGCCTGTTCGAGACTGTGCGTGTCGCGACGATTTTGCAATTTGCGGAGGACTTCACTGCGGGAGATCCATGGTCATTTCCTTGTGCTCGCCAACTTTTTGAAAGTTGCAGCAGGCAGGAAAGGAACCGCCGACGCGCCGGGAGAGCGCGTGGATATAGTGGTTCTCCTTCCGGCTGCCCGCCGCAACCCAGATATCAATGTCGCTACAAGGCTGGTTTCCGGGCTCTAGAGCTGTCCTTGCGGACGATCCCGGCGCCTTCCCGGATTTCTCCAGTGGCCTTTTGCCGAGGTTTCGCTCCACCACCGTTGCAGGGGGCAGCGCCGGATTTCGACCGGCTTCCCAATTCTCCGCCCTCCCTATAAAGGCGGCACCTTGAGTGTCTCCATCTAACCTTGTGTCACGGCCAAACAGCTGCCGATTAACGACATCCGATTCCAGAATGACGACACGGAAAATATTGCGCAGGACCGTGGTCTACCTGTCTATTTTATAAGCATAAACAATGCGATCTGCTGAAATTGCAGCAAAAGGCCTATTTTCCACCCAACACTTCGGCAAGCGCCTGCAAGCGCTGCCTCTTTGCGACATTTCGTGGCGGCTTGCACAAAAGTATTCGCCGGCCTCGTTCCAACGCAAAAGGCCGTGTCTGGCAAGACTGCATTAACCATAACAATGTAGCTTCATCTCATAAGCGCTTACGCCCCGGCATGCCTTCTCCGCACTCCGTCGCATTCTGGTACAGGTCGATGTCAAACTTGAGATATTTCGATGCCGCTGCGGTCAAGAAACCGGCTCCATTGCCGAAGGCGGCGATCTATACGGAATTCCTGCGAACCGGGCGGATCAACCGGCACCAGCCGGAATGGAGCGCGGCTGAAAAGCGCTATCTGACCCATCAGGAAGTCGCTGCCCGTACCGGCAAAAAACTCGAGGCGGCCGGCACCGTCACGCATGACCGGATCAACGGTTTCCATCGTTCGATCCGTTTCCCCAAACTGCTTTTCCACCGCACGCTCGCCGATAGCCCGCATCTCGGCTATTGCCATGTGACGGCGGCGCGAACGAAATTTGCCAAGTTCGAGGATGTCCGCTGGTCGTTCTACATTGCCAACTTCTTTTCCGACATCGGCGACGACCAGCACTTTTTCGAGAAGATCAAGCTGGGCTATTCGCGGATGTATTTCGCGGTGGCGACGGAGATGGATGCCGAGGCGGGCAAACTGACCGTCAATCGCGCAGTGCATGACAACGGCCTTTTGTTTCGCACCCGCGACCCCAAGGAAGCGCTGAAAAACGTGCTTCTGCTCGGCGCCCGCAACGCAGAGCTTCGCAAGATCATCGGCAGCCTCTGATCACTGTTTGTAGATCAGCCAGTCACGCCCCGACGGCTGCTCGTTTTCTGCCCCGTGAACAATCGTCTGGTCTCCGCCCTTGCCCTGCGCCTTGGCAAGAGCCTTTTCCGCCGTACTGACAAGATCAAAGGCATTGCCGGCATCATCCGACATGCAGATGCCCACCGAAAGCGTCACACAGCCGAGATCACGCCCGGTCTTTGGATGCTTGAAATGCGTGCCGCGCAAAGCCGAACGCAGAAGAGCCACAAGCCGCACAACTTCCCGCTCCTCGCCCGCGCTGACCAGAAAACCGAAGCGGGTGCCGTCGAAACGAGCGACCAGTTCGCTTGCGGGAAAGGCTTGCTGGATAATGCCGCCGATATGACGAGCCAGCGGCTCAACCAAAGCGGCGGCCTGTTCTCCCGACAGGCGCCGGCTGGTATCCGGCTCGGCAATGGCGATGCCACAGGCAAGCGGCAGATCAGGATCGGCATAGACCTTGGCCAGAGCCTTGTTGAAGGCACGGCGATTGGCAAGCCCCGTCACTGTATCGGAAAATTTCCTTGCTTCGAAATCGGCAAGCTCTTTCTGCACACCGGCGATGACGGTGGACTGCGCAGTGACGCTCTGCTCCAGTTCGGCATTTTGCGAGACTTGTCGCTCGGTGGCGCGTTTCAACGCCTGAATGGAGTTTTGCAGCGCTGCCTGGTTCGCGTCGTCGGAAACCACCAGTGCTTTTGTCGCCTCACTGATCAGACGTCCGTAATCATCGAGCGAGTCTTTTCACGCGACAAAAGGTTCATGAAATTGCTCATCTCGTCGCGAACGATCGTCGTCGATCGTGCCAGCACACTGGCTTCATGATGATGCGGCAGATACTTGCGGCCAAGTTCGTCGAGCGCCGATTGCGACTTGTATTTGCCAAGCGCGATGAAATCGCGCACCAGGTCCAGGTTGGCACCGGCATAGGCTTCGTAGACGAGTTCGTAATTCCTGGGGATGGCATCGATACCCATCTGGTGCATGGCGGTGGCGATGCGCAGGGCAAGGTCGTTCGGCATGGATTTCTTGTTGGCCATGAGGGCTCCGGCTGTGTGCAGGATCGGACAAGTAGCATGCGCAACTTTCATCGCCGCTAACCGGAACTGTCGCATTTTAAGAAACCTTAACCCCGGCTGTAACGAATAGGCACAATTGACGCCGGCCTTCGAATGCTCCTTCGAATGCGCTTGGCAACGTCCTGCCTAGCCCTGTAAAGGAAACGCCGGAGCGCCTGCCTGCCTTTTGAGAGGGCGCATTGACGTTTGGAAGCTTGATGGCGCTGATCATAGACACACGGACCGAGCCGGACCGAGCCTTGGCGATCGCCTGCGAAACGCTCGGTGAAGGCCTGCCGGTGGCGATCCCGACGGAGACCGTCTATGGATTGGCAGCCGACGCCACCAATCCGGACGCGATCAGCCGCATCTATGAAATGAAGGGCCGTCCGCGCTTCAATCCGCTGATCTGCCATGTCGCCGATTTTGCCATGGCCGAGGCGCATGTCACCTTCGATCCCCTGTCGCGGCAACTGGCCGAGGCCTTCTGGCCGGGGCCATTGACGCTGATCCTGCCGTTGAAGCCCGGAAGCGACGTGCACCCGCTTGCATCTGCCGGTCTCGACACGCTTGGCATCCGCATGCCGGAAGGTTTTTCGCGGCAGGTTATAAAGCGTTATGGCAAGCCGCTGGCAGCGCTGAGCGCCAACACGTCCGGCAAGATCAGCCCGACCAGCGCGGCGCATGTCGAAGCCGATCTCGGTGGTAAACTGGCGTTGATCCTCGATGCGGGACCAGCCGAAATCGGGCTTGAATCGACCATCATCAAAGTGAACGGCGATGAAATCCGGCTGCTGCGTCCAGGCGGCCTGGATGTCGTGGATATCGAGGCGCTGACAGGCAAGGCGGTCGCAAGACCGGGAAACGGCGGGAGCGGCAATCGAGGCGCCGGGCATGCTCGCTTCCCATTATGCGCCGGGAGCTGCGGTGCGGCTGAACGCGACGGATGTCAAAGCCGGCGAAGCCCTGATCCGTTTCGGCGGCAAACCCTTGGCCGGCGAGGAAACCGCCGTGGTCGTCCTCGATCTCAGTCCTTCCGCCGATCTGCGCTGAAGCCGCCGCCAATCTGTTTGCCTACATGAAACAGGCCGATGCTTCCGGCGCCAAAACCATTGCCTTCGGCCCCATTCCACAGGATGGATTAGGCGAAGCAATCATCGACCGGATCGAACGGGCGGCGGCGCCAAGAATGTGAATAGAAAGGCTTGAACGCACCGCCTCACTCTGCCGAGTGACGGGCTGTTAACGTATGGGCGTAATATTGCACGCACGCGCTGCTTCTTCGACCATTCCAATTGGGCGGCATCATTCAAGCCGGATACTTATGAATAAGATTACAGAAACACTTGTCTTGGTATGTCTGTGCCTAATTTCCCCGCTCGTGTTCATAATTCCCGTCAACCTTCTACGGTGGTTTTCCGGCAGGTCATTTGAACCAATGGAGGATAATCTGATCATGTATATGGCTCTTTTTTCCGTGTTCGGAGTGGCGGCGATAACATCTGGCTCCTACCGTTTGTTTCGTCATGTCCATGGTCGTATTGACGGCAACATACTGGCATATGCTGCCGCAGGTGCGCTCGGTTCTGGTCTAATATTGCTGATCGCCGACATAATGGACGAATACTTTACCCCAGGTTTTAGCGGCATCTGGATGGCCTTCGGCCTTATTGCGGGTTCAGCGTTTGGAGCGATCTACGCGATTATATGTAACCGCCTGCAACGACGATAAGCCCAACTGCTTTCAGGAGACCAGAGGAAACGGTCCATCATCTCAAAACCCTGAATACGGGTCTTGCGCGTCACTTGCGGTTGCGTATGTATTCGCTCATGAGCAACACCCGCCCCTCCTCCGATCTCATCGCCCGCTTCGCCGCCATTGTCGGCGAGCGCGATGCGCTGACCGATCAGTCAGACATCGCACCCTATCTCGTCAGATCGCGTGGGCTTTATAAAGGCAACGCACCACTGGTGCTCAAACCCGGCAGCGTCGCGGAGGTCGCGCAGATCCTCAAGCTTGCAACGGAAACCGGTGTCACGATCGTGCCGCAGGGCGGTAATACCGGCCATGTTGCCGGCCAAATTCCGCGCGCCGGGGCTGATGATATCGTCCTGTCGCTTGAGCGGCTGAACCGTATCCACGATATCGATCCGGTCGGTAATGTCATCGTCGCGGACGCTGGCTGTATTCTTGCCGATATCCAGAAGGCGGCGGAAGCGCATGACCGGCTGTTTCCGTTGTCGCTCGGCTCGGAAGGCTCCTGCCGGATCGGCGGCAATCTCTCCACCAATGCCGGCGGGACCGCCGTTCTGGCCTATGGCAATATGCGGCAGCTCTGCCTCGGCCTCGAAGTCGTGTTGCCGACCGGTGAAATCTGGGACGGGCTGCGGCGGCTGAAGAAGGACAATACCGGCTACGACCTGCGCGACCTGTTCATCGGCGCCGAGGGCACGCTCGGCATCATCACCGGCGCGGTGCTAAAACTGTTTCCGCAACCGCGCGGCCATCAGGTCGCTTTTGCCGGGCTGAAAAGCGTTGAAGATGCGCTGGCGCTGTTCGACAAGGCGGCCAGCCTCTGCGGCCCGGCGCTGACGGGTTTCCGAACTGATGCCGCGTCTGGGTGTCGAGTTCACGGCAAAGCACATTCCCGGTGTGCGCGATCCGATGGAGACGGTTCATGCCTGGTACGCGCTGATCGACATCTCGACCTCGGATTCGGCTGAAAGCGCCGAGCGGATGATGCAGGCACTGCTCGAAACGGAGATTTCCAGCGGGCTCGTCGAAAACGCCGTCGTGGCGGCGAGCGAAGCGCAGCGCAAGAGCCTCTGGCACATGCGCGAAAGCATGTCACCGGCGCAGAAGCCGGAGGGCGGGTCGATCAAGCATGATGTGTCCGTGCCCGTCTCAAGCATTCCGGCGTTCATGGCGGAGGCCGACGCTGCGGTGATGAAGGCCATCCCCGGTGCACGCATCTGCTCGTTCGGGCACATGGGCGACGGCAACATTCACTACAATATCTCCCAGCCGATCGGTGCCGACAAGGATCAGTTCATCGGCCGCTGGCGCGAGATGAACGCGATCGTCCACGGCATCGTTTTGCGCTACAACGGCTCGATTTCGGCGGAACACGGCATCGGTCAGTTGAAGCGCGACGAACTTGCCGAAGTGCGCTCGCCGATCGAGATCGACCTGATGCAGCGAGATCAAGCACGCCTTCGACCCTGCCGGGATCATGAACCCCGACAAGGTGCTCAAGGCCTGACCAAATTATCGTCAGAAGCCGCCAAGGCGCAGCTGCGAAAGACTGAACAACGTGTCGGCGCTGATCCCGCCACCGCCGCCGGAGAGGATCAGCTCGGCCCCGGAAATATCGACATTGTTCTCGACATCATAAAGAGCGGTGAAGCGCAGAAGCAGTTTTTCCAGCTTTTCCGGATCCTGGAGATCCTGCACATCCAGCACACGGTTGATATAGGCGTATTGTATGTCGACATCGGCGCTCGACATTGCCTCGGGGATGCTGAACGTCGTCTGGATGACCTGAAGCAAGGCGCTGTCGGCCAGAAGATCGTAGGCGGTATTGACGCCTGTTGCCTGACGGCGGAAATAGAGCGCTAGGCGAACACCGGCATTGTCTTCGCCTCTCTGTTGCTCGAGGGTCTGGTTGAGATAAAGATCCTCGGTCTCCAGCAGGCCGCGCTTGGTCTGTATACCAAGTTCCGGGCGGGCCAGATTGCCCTCACTGTCGAAATTGTAGGAGGAAACGAGCTCCTTGTAGATCGTCGTGTTCGGCTCTTTGTTGATGAAGCTGTTCGGGTCGTTGAAATCGGATTCTGAACATCTGGCGGACATAGTCGGTTGTCACCTCTTCCGGATCCAGTCCGGCCGCGACAAGGATGAAGTCGACCATACGCCGGTTGGACAGAAGTTCGTCGAGCGTTTTGATCTTCCCGACTTCACCGCTGTAATATTTCGCCTCCGCAGTCGCCTTGGTCTTTTCATCCTCCGTGGCGAAACGGCTCTTTTCGATGACATAGGATTTTGCGGTGTTGAGAATTTCCGACTCGGCTTGCGCCAGCATCGGAACGCCTGCCGATCCATCTGCGTTGAAGTTGAAGGCCTTTGCCAATTGAAGGTAGCGATCATCCTTCAATGTATAGACATAGCTCTTCGGATCGGTGAGATCGCTCGTCAACACCTTCTTCAGCTTGCGCGCGGTGTCGTCCTCGTTTTCGAGGCCGACAGCGGTGAGCGCCAGTTTCATGATCTTGATATCGCCGAGCAGATCATCGACATTCGAGACCACGCTCATCAGCGTCTTGAAGGAAGCAATCAGGCTTTCGTCGGCAGCTTCGTCGGCATCGTTGTAGCGCACCATGTAGTTGTCGGAAGTCAACTTGGTCTGCGCTGCGGTTTCGCTGTATCACCAGCCGCCAGCGTACCGTCCGTCTGGAAATTGAAGGCGGCTCTCAACGCCTTGTAGGCCGCGTTGTATTCGCCACCCTTGGTGTTCACGAAGCTCGTCGGGTCGTTTGGATCGCTTGTCAGAATGCTTTCGAGCGTCGTCACCGTTGTGCCGGACGGCAAGCCGAATGCAGTGAGGATGTAGGAATAGAGCCGGCTGTCACCTTTGATCTGCGCAACCGTGGTGATGGTCCCGATCGTATCCTCATAATAATCTTTGTGCAGCAGGGCGACCGATGTCGTCGCGCGGAGCCTTGTAGGAATAAACTTCCTTGGTTGCCTTTCGGCTGTCTGCCGCCTGTGCCGTTCCACCGGCGGGCACGGAGCCATCCGCCGCGAAATCGTACATCAGGGCCAGATCCTGGAAGACGGCAATCCGCGCGATCGTCGCGGAACTCTCCGTCTGCTTGGCCTGCAAATCGGTGGCGTAGAAGCTCACGCCTTTCATTGTCGCGAGCGAAGCCTGACGCTGGTCGATCTGCGCCTGAAGCGCGGCCCGCTCCGCATCGGTGAGATCGGGCTGGGCCATCTGTGTCTTGAGATCGGTGATTTCAGCCTGGACGCCGGCATAGGCGTCTATATTGCTGGTCATTTCCGGAAAAGCGGCGTCGATCGTGGCGATGTTTGTCTGCAGGGTGGTCTTTTCGGCCTGCAACGTCACTTTGTCTTCATCCGGTGTACTGGCATCCGCCAACAAGGCGTCGATCTTCGTAATGCGCGTCTGGGACTGGACTCGGCTCGAGAGGGCGGAGAGCGCCTGTGTGGATGAAGCGTTGGTTGCCTGGGCGTCCGCCAGAGCCGGTGCAAATTGCGTATTGAAGTAGCTGTTCGGATCATCGAGATCGCTGACCAGCGCGCCGCGCACCTGTTCGTAATTGTAATATTTCTCGTCAACGCCGAAAACCCGAAACGTATAGGATCGTAACCTGTCGTTTTGCAGGAGTTGATCCACGTTGGTAATCGTGTCCATCATTGTGTCGTAGTAGCGCGTCTCCTCGCCCATTTTTGAATCGATGTTGGAGATGGTCTGGTTATAGAGACCGATCAACGCGTCTTCCTGTGCATCACTCTGGACCACCTCGGTCGACTGCGAAAAACTGAACGCCATCGCGAATTCGCGGTAGCGTTCGTCGGTCAGCATATTGGCGTAGCTGCTGTCGTCGCTGAGGTCGCTTTCCATGACCTTACGCATGAAGGCCTTGGCGTAAGTCATGTCTTCCAGGCCATGCGCCTTCATGGCATAGGAATAGAGCCGGTAGTCATCGAGGAACTCGTCGATCGACGTGATGTTACCGATGTTTTCCTTGTAATATTCGCTCTCGCGGGCAACCAGCGTCTGCTGCGACGTGCGCTGAAGGCTCGTCTTCATGTCGCGCGTGAGGAGGTTGTAGTCGATGTATGTGGAAACCATTGCCGCTCTGCCGATCGCCTGAAATTACCCGACGCTAAGGCGTCCGGATGGACGCAATGCCGCGCAGTGCGGCCATAATCAGCGGTACAATCGCTGGTCTTCCTTGTGCGTGGCTTTTCCTCAACCCGGCGGCGCGGGATCGAGGGGTCGGCAAAATGCTGCCAAATTTCTTCAGATTTGAGAAACCCTGCTGCGTTGGTCTTTGCTAACCATCAGGAAATGCAAAGTTTTTTAACTGCGATTTTTAAGTGGTCTCAAACGCGCCCCGCCTATCCTTGGCTCACAGAGGACGAAAAGTCCCGACGAGAAGACCGGGAACCGGCTCTCAAGGAAAACAAGGGCGATTGAAATGCTGAAGACACTTTCCCAACCGGCTTGGGTTGAAACCACGCTGCGACTGGATCCCAAACGCTTCCCCCAGCAGGCAAGCTATACCTTGCACGGACAGTCCAGCAATGTCACCATAAGCTTGGACGAGCGCGGAGCGGTGCTGCGCAAGGTTCTGCCATCCAGCGGCCTACCGCTGTCGATCGCGCTGCCGGCACGCGCTTTCAAGGGTGTCGCAGCCCGCGCCATAGACCATGGAGACGGAGAAGTGACCGTGACGCTGGAACTGCATCATGACGATCCGGATCTCTGCATCCCGCTTCTGGTCGCCCACGATCTCTCTGACATTGCCGCCGACTGGCGCACCTGGTCGGAAGCCTACCGGATCCCGATGCTGATGGTCGAAGCCGACGGCGTCGCCCGCCCGCTGGAAGATCATCTCGGCGAAGTCCGTACCCACGATATCAAGCCGCGCCGCCGCCACTCGTTGTTCAACGACCGCCGCCCGCGCTTCCTGATGCGCCGTACGACCGGCAGCCTGGGTGTCCACATGAAGATCGACGGCCGCGAAATCATCGCCCGGAACTGATTTTCGACACAATCTCCAAGCGTTCCTCCAGTGCAAAAGACCGGCTGCCCCTGCGGCCGGTTTTTTGTTCTTGTTTTCAGACCTTTATTGAGCCTTTGGAATACCTTGGAAGCGCCTTTTTGATGCCACAGGCAGATAGCACATTGCCGGCACGAGAAGGAGACAGATCATGCGCACATTCATCTTCGTGGCGGTTGCCGCCTTTTCCACCCGCTTTGCCAGGACGAGGAAGAACCGCGACGAAAAACTGAGCTGGGCGTAACCAGTCAACAGCCCGGCGCCCTTGCGCTCCAAAGCGCGGCGCGGTGACGGTTTTACTGCGGTGGACCCTGCCCTCCGGCCATCCGGAGGGCTTTTTTATGCAATCCGGACCAGCAGCGCAGCGCAAAGGCCGCCAAAGATGATCAGCCCCACCCTGTGATTGAACTTGAACAGGGCCAGGCACTGAACCGCGTCGTGAATATCAAGCACGAGGATCTGGTAAAACAGCATGACAGCTGCAATCAGCAGGCCGACATAGGCAAGCAGCCCTGCACCAGCGGTAGCAAATGATGCGAATAGCAGAAGTACCGTAAGCCCATAGAGGCCGAACAGCCATGGACGTGGGTGCTCGCCGAACCGCCGCGCCGTCGAGCGCACGCCGATCAGCTCGTCATCCTCCTTGTCCTGATAGGCATAGATCGTATCGTAGCCGACCGTCCAGGCGATGGCAGCGGCATAAAGCACGACCGAAGCCAGCCCAATCGTTCCGAACTCCGCCGACCAGCCCATGATCGCGCCCCAGGAAAAGGCAAGGCCGAGGAAGAATTGCGGCCAATCGGTAAACCGCTTGGCAAACGGATAGATGGCGACGAAGACCAGCGAGAAGACGCCGAGGAAAATGGAAAAACCGTTGAACTGCAACAGCACAATCAGACCGGCAAGCGCCTGCAACACCATGAAGATCTTGGCCTGCAACCGCGTGACGCGCCCGGACGGCAGCGGCCGCGAGCGCGTGCGCGCCACTTCCATATCGATGTCGTGATCGACGATATCGTTATAGGTGCAGCCGGCACCGCGCATGGCGACAGCGCCGATGAAAAACAGGATTAGGTGCCAGACGAAGCGGCCGAGCGAAAAGGTGCCGAGCGAGGCCGCCGCATTGGCTGCCAGCGCCGCAGACCAGAAGCACGGCCACATCAGCAACTGCCAGCCGATCGGCCTGTCCCAGCGGGCAAGCTGCGCATAGGGCCAGAGCGGCCTTGGCAGGACGCGGTAAACCCAGTTGTTGGAGGGCGCATCGTGGACGCGCCCGGAATCGGCTGGACGTGTGTTCATGCCGTTTGTTTGCAGCGCAAGCAGCCTCCGGTCAAGCCGACAGACCGCCGCACGGCAAAGCCGGCGCTCATTCCAGCGTGAAATCGAAACGATAGGTGGCAGAAAGGCCGAACTGGAACTGGTTGCGGCTGCCGCCTTCATTGACGATGCTCAGATCCGCCGCCGGCCCCATCAGCCGCTTGTATTCGGCAAACGCGCTGGTTTCGAGTTTTTCGGTCGCCTGCCAGGTGATGGCGGCGCCTGCTCCGATGGAATTCAGGCCGCCTGACGGGGTATATTTCGAATAGCCGGACTTTGCCGCTTCCGATGAACTGACGCCGTAATAGGCAACGAAATAGTCGCTCGTGGCAGCCGACAGACGCGGGCCGGCGGAGACGCGGACATTGCTGCTGACATCGACGAAACCATCCGCAGCGACATCTGCGACGAGACCGTGATGGCTGCGGATGCCCTGACGCAGTTCCGCGCGGATACGCAGCCAGTCGGTCGGATAGACCTCGGCAAAGCCACCGAGTTCACCGCCGAAGCGGACGGGATCGAGACCCTTGAGATCGGACGAGGTATCCTCGTCGCGATCGAAGATCAGCTTACCGACGACACCGGCGCGAAACGCGCCCTTGTCGACGAAGGCGAAAGCCGGATTGTCGTTGCGTGACGAAAACCGCACCGTGCTGCCGGCCCGGCCGAGCGAGATCAGCGGCGCGGCCTGAAACAGGCGATCAGAGGCGCCATCATATTTCGGACCGATAAAGCCGGTCGCGCCGACTTTCAGGTACCAGTCTCCGGACCAGAAATGCTGGCGCTCCTGAGCTTGGGCGGACATAGAAGCGGCGAAAAACAGCCCTGCAGAAAGGGCAAACAAGGATCGGCTGAACACGTCGGAACTCCAGACACAAAAACGGTTCGTTCCGGGCCTTATAGGCTTCGGCTCCTACCATCTCGTTAACCAGAAAACTTCGGTCCTTCTTTTCCATAAGCGGCAATCACCTCAATGGAATAGAAAATATTTACAACGGCTTAGACAAATCCATACGAGACGATTCTGCCAGAAAAATCCGGAGTTGCGTCACAGACTGCAGCAGATCTGGAACGCGATTTCACTGGGAATCGTGCGAAACCGGATATCAGGCCGACCACGATTTCAGATAGGTGCTGGGTGAACTCCCCAGCATCCGCCGGAACATCGTGGTGAAGGCGGCGATGTTTTCATAACCGGCATCGAGCGCAACATTGGTGATCGGCTCACCCTCGGCCAAACGCGGCAGCGACGCAAAGATGCAGGCTTGCTGGCGCCAGGTAACGAAACTGACACCGGTCTCGGCACGGAACAGCCGGGTAAAGGAACGGCGGCTCATGCCGAGATCGCGCGCCCAGTCGTCGATCCCCGCATTTGCGTCGGGCGATTTCAGGAAATGCCGGCAGAGACGGCCAAGCCGCGCATCGCCCGGAAACGGCAGTCCGAGCGGTCGCTCGGGCAACTGACCGATTTCGTCCAGCAGAAGTTCCATGATCAGCCGCTTGCGACGTGGAGTCAGCGGTTTTTCGTCGGATTGCACCAGTTCCTCGATGAGACTACCAGCAAGCGCCGTGACTTCGAGCACCCGCGGACCGTGCGCGCCTATGACCGACGGATCGACGTAGATGGAATGCATGTGCACTTCGCTGATCATCTCGCTGAAATGTTCGAGACCCGCCGGAATAAGCAGTCCATGACCGGGCGGTATCATCCAACGACCGCCGGCGGTGCTGACCAGCACCACACCCTGGCGGGCGCACCAGAGTTGCGTCTTGGTGTGGCTATGCGGCTGCCCCCGAAAGCCGGCGGGATAGACGCGCCCAAGTGCCAGGACGGGTTCCTCGGCGCTTTCGATCCAGGAAAGGCTGGCGGAATGCTCGTTATCGCCCTGGCTGTTCTGTCCGGTGAGATCGATTGTCCGCATTTGGCCCACTCTCGAAATAATGCGACCAGAGCACAAAAGCAGGCCAGACTCAAGCGAGGTAGAGACAGCGGATATTCTTAGACTCAATACCCGTCGAGCGAGGAAGACAGCATGGCGAGCATCTCATCAGATACAGGCATCAGCCCGGAAAAGACTGCGGTCTCCGTCATCGTGGCCGTCAGCTTCTGCCACATGCTGAACGATATCATGCAATCGCTGCTGACCTCGCTCTATCCGCTGCTGAAGGAAAACTATGCGCTCGATTTCGTGCAGATCGGCCTTCTGACCTTCGCCTTCCAGGTGACCGCATCGCTGCTGCAGCCCGCCGTTGGCGTCGTCACTGACCGCTGGCCGATGCCGTTCTCGCTGCCGGCTGCGATGCTGTCGACCTGCGCAGGGTTGATCACCCTTGCCAATGCCCACCATTTCTATGTCCTGGTCATTGGCGCATGCCTGATCGGCATCGGCTCGGCGATCTTCCATCCCGAAGCATCGCGTGTCGCACGGCTTGCCTCTGGCGGACGCCATGGCCTTGCCCAGTCGCTGTTCCAGGTCGGCGGCAATACCGGCACGGCAATCGGGCCGTTGCTGGCCGCATTCATCGTCATTCCGCAGGGCCAGGGCAGCCTCAGCTGGTTTTCGGTCATCGCGCTGACCGGTTTCATGGTTCTGTCCTGGGTCAGCGTCTGGTACACCCGCCACCGCCGCAGTTCGGCCGGCCGCAAGCCTGTCAGCCGCACCCTGCCCTTGCCGCGCAATCAGGTCATCTGGACACTGATCGTTCTCGTCATCCTGACGGCGACGAAGAATGCCTATCTCTCCAGCCTCTCCAGCTATTTCACCTTCTTCACCATCGAGAAGTTCGGCGTCGGCGTGCAGGAGGCGCAGATGCTGCTGTTTCTGTTCCTTGGCGCGTCGGCTGCAGGCGTGATCTTCGGCGGGCCGATCGGTGACCGTTTTGGCGCACGGTTCGTCATCTGGTTCTCGATCCTCGGCGTCATTCCCTTCGCGCTGCTTCTCCCCTACGCCAACCTGTTCTGGACCGCGGCGCTGGTCATCATCATCGGCTTCATCTTCTCCTCGGCATTCTCGGCCATCGTGGTCTTTGCCCAGGAACTGGTGCCCGGCCGGGTCGGCCTGATCGCCGGCATGTTCTTCGGCTTTGCCTTCGGCTTCGGCGGCATCGGCGCTGCGGTTCTCGGCGTCTTTGCAGACCGCAACGGTATCGAGTTCGTCTATACGCTCTGCTCGTACATGCCGCTGCTCGGCCTGCTGACGATCTTCCTGCCGAAGCTGCCCAGCCACCGGTAAGATCAGAACGGTTTGAGGACGACCAAAAACACGATTACCAACATCACCGCGAGCGTGAAAAGCCCGGAATACTTCAAGTATCCGGGCGGCTCGTGGGCCGGATCGGCCTGCAAGCGGCGCAGGCCCGCCGACAGGTTTCCATGCAGCGCCGACAAGGCAATGACGAAAGCCAACTTGGCATGCAGCCAGGGCTGGCTGAACCAGTCGCCCTGAACCGCGATAACGATGCCGAAGACCCAGGCAAGCCCCATAGCCGGCGAGGTCACGCGGCTATCCCAACGCTTGAAGGCTGCGACAATCTCCGTTTCACGCTCGATACGCGGCCGTTTAGCGGAACACAGCCACAGCATCGCGGCCGACGACAGGACCATGCCACCCATCCAGGTGATGACGGCGGCAATATGCAGAGATTTGAAAAGCAGATAACTCACGGACGTTCCTCCTGAAACACGCCCATGATTGACATCAAATGTCCCGCATTTCGAGATGCGGCGGACTGCCGTGATGTCGCACCAAATCTTCGATGCAGGCATTGCGCGATGTGCCTTGATATTTCAACCTAAATGCAACCCAGCGCATCCCATTGTAAGTATTCATCAAGCATTGCGCGCTAAGGTTCGCCCTGGGGACTATCGGGGTCATTTCAATGCGCAAAACGTTTGTTGCCGTTTCTGCTGCGCTTGCTGCGTCGTTCGCTGCTGCGCCTGCACACGTGGAAACGCTGAACCTGTTGATCTGGGAATCCTATATCGACCAGAAGATCCTCGATCGGTGGACCGAAAAGACCGGCGTTGCCGTGCACCAGGTCTATTACGACAGCGGCGATGCACGCGACGAGGTGCTTTCGGATCCCGGCAGCAATATCGACATTGCCGTCATCGGCGAAAACGGAGCCGGCCTGTTTGGCAAGCGCGGCGTGCTGGAGCCGCTGTCGGACAAGAACGTCGCATCGATGAAAGACTATAAGCCCGAGTGGACGTCCCGTTGTGCCGGCTATGCCATGCCCTATCTCTGGGGCACGATGGGCATCGTCTACCGCTCCGATATGGTGAAGACCACGCCCACGTCCTGGAACGACCTGATGTCACCGGATCCGGCCCTGAAAAAACATATCGCCATGTATGACGATCACAACGAGGCCTTCGTTGCGCCGCTGGCCATGCTGGGAAAATCGATCAATGCCAATGACAACGAGACGCTGAAAGCCGCCTTTGAGGTCATGAAGAAGCAGGCCCCCTTCGTTCTCACCTATGATTATGTGATCACTTCGATCCAGAACCCTGATCACGGCAAGAACATCTACATGGCTTTGGCCTATAGCGGCGATCAGCACGTGCTCAATGACAAGGCCGGCACGTCCGGCGTCTGGCGCTACGCGGTACCGAAGGAAGGCACCCTCTCCTGGCTCGACTGCATGGCGGTCACCGCCGCCTCGCCCCGCAAGGCGCTCGCATTGCAGCTGGTTGACTTCATCGGCTCGCCGCAAAGTGCTGCAGATAACGCCGAGGCACTGACGATGCCTACCGCCAGCGGAAAGGCGCTCGAACTGATCCCTGCAGAGATGCGATCCAACCAAGAAATATATCCGCCCTGCCGACATTCTGGCCAAGAGCCAGTACCAGAAGGAATTGTCGATCCAATCGATCCAGACGCGCCGCCGCATCATCAGCTCGATGGCAAACTTCCAGTGACACTTGGCAAACGCGCGTTCTTCCTGATTTTTCCTGTTGTCCTGGCAGGCTACCTGCTTGCCGCGCTCTCGGTCTATTTTGTGCAGGGGCGTTCCGTTCTGGCTCTGGAGCGGACGCGCCTTTCGCAACAGCTCGACCATATGGCCGCGCTGTTTCGCAATGAGGTCAGCCAGAGCCGAAGCTTTCTCTACTCGATCCTGGAGGGCAACGCGGTCCGCCTGTTCGTATCTGAGCCGGATGAAGCCTATCGCAACAACGCGCTGGGGCTGCGGCTGCAACAGAGCGTCCGCTCGCTGTCCGACGATCCGAAGAAGTTCATCTCCTTCGCCATCCTCAATCCCGACCTGACACCGGGTTATTACTTCGAGAACAGCGATGATCCGTTCGCCGAGATCGGTGCGCCGCAATTTGCGCTGGCTGGCCGCCTTGTCGGCGGCAGCCAGTTGCGGGATTGGAGTTTTCTGCACGATGCGGAGGCACGCCAGCTGATCGTCTATTCGGAATTCATCGACCCCGTCACCTTCAGCCGCCCGCTGCCGAGTGCAAAAGCCGATGCGCTTCTGGTGCAAGTGGCGATTGAGCCGACACAGTTCCTGAGCATGCAGCGCACGCTGCAGAGCGAGTATGAAACCGAGATCACGTTCTGAAACCGTGCCGCAGCCACCCGGCACCCTTTCCGCATCAGTTCGAATGGCGCCTTCCCTGTTTGCAACGCTGACCGTCCCGCCATCCCACGGATCCAGCAATATGGGGCAGTTGAAACTGCTCCTGGGTTTTGGCGCTGGTCATGAGCTTTGTCTCCGTCGGCCTGATGATCGCACTGATCCGCCGGTTCATCACCAATCCGATCTCGGTCCTCGACCGGCAGGTGACGGCGGTGATGAGCGGCGAGAACGAAGGCATCAAGGAAACCGGCGCCGAAGGGGAGATCGGCCGGTTGACTGGCAATATCAAGCAATTGCACGACCAATCGCAGCGTGCATTGAACCTGGTGCAGCAGGCGTCCTGGACCGATACGCTGACCGGCATTAGCAATCGAGCCCATTTCAACATGCTCGCCGCCGATGTCGTCGACACGGTTACGACGCAGGGCGGCCATTGCAGCCTTCTGTTCATCGACATCGACCACTTCAAGTTCGTCAACGACAAATATGGCCATGAGGTCGGCGACGACCTTTTGAAGACGCTGGCGCTGCGGATCGAGGCTACAATCAGCGCAATCGTTGCACGAAGGCAGATGGTGCCGGCTATCTTCGCCCGCCTGTCCGGTGACGAGTTCGCGGTTCTCGTGCAATCGACGCCGCGTGACGGCACGATCCGGGGAAATGTGCGCGGCGATCCTTGCGCTGTTTTCCAACGGTCTTGAAGTGCGCGGCAAGTATTATCCGGTCACTGCCAGCATCGGCGTCGCCATCTGCCCGACGGATGCCACCAACCTTGCCGAACTGATCTCCAATGCCGATGCGGCGATGTACCAGGCAAAGACCAACGGCAAGAACCGCTCTTCGCGCTTCTCGCGGGCGCTGCAGGACAAGCGCGACCGCATCCGTCATATTCAGGAGGAACTGCGGCTGGTCGATCCCGACGAGCAGTTTCACCTCGTCTACATGCCGATCGTTGATACCGGCGGCAAGGTGATTGGCTGCGAAGCCCTGTTGCGCTGGTTCTCACCGACGCTTGGCAATATCACGCCCGACGAATTCGTGCCGATTGCCGAAAGCACCGGCCTGTTTACCAAGATCGACTGGTGGGTGATCAACCGGGCGATGTCGGAACACCACCGGTTGAAGCAGCTGTTTGGACCGGAAACCGTGCTTGCGATCAACATCTCGTCGGCTGAACTGCACTCCAAATCGATCAGCGATTATTTTCTCGACTGCCTGGCACGGCACGGGCTCGATCTGCGGACCATCGAGATCGAACTGACGGAAACCTATGCCGTCAAGCTTGGCGACCAGCTGCACCGGAATATCGAGACCCTGCGAGAACGGGGTTTCCGTATCTCCATCGACGATTTCGGCGCTGGTTATACCTCGGTGCAGCAGATCATCGAATATACCGCCGACACCATCAAGCTCGATCGGGCACTGGTGCAAAACCTTGCCAACGAGGAATCCTTGCCGGCTCTGAAGGCGATGATCGCTCTTTGCCACGCGCAGAACATGACGGTGGTTGGCGAAGGGGTGGATACACACGAGAAGCTCGTGATGCTGACGGCGGCTGGCTGCGACCATTTCCAGGGTTACCTCATTAGCAAGCCGCTGATGCTCCCCGAACTGGCCATCTGGGCATTGAAACAGGCGGCGAGAATTGCCGGCCCTGCAGACGGCCATTTGCCGTTCAACGACCACAGTCGCCATTCCGGAGCGTCGAGCCTATCCTGAAGCGCCTGTATGGCGGGCATTGTACCGATTTCTCCTTGACCTTGGACCGCCCTCGCCTTAACCGCACCTCAACACTGCGGATTGCGGGAGTAGGCGATGAAAGTTCTGTTGATCGGGTCGGGTGGGCGTGAACATGCGCTGGCATGGAAACTGGCGCAATCGCCGCGCCTGACGGCGCTCTATGCCGCCCCCGGCAATCCCGGCATCGCCGAAGAGGCAATCATTGTCGATATCGATACGGCGGACAATGCTGCTGTTCTTGCCTTCTGCCGCAAGGAGGCGATCGACTTCGTCGTTGTCGGCCCGGAAGCGCCGCTGGTCGCTGGTCTCGCCGACACGTTGCGCAATGGTGGCATTGCGGTTTTCGGACCGTCTGCCGCCGCAGCGCAGCTTGAAGGCTCCAAGGGTTTCACCAAGGACATCTGCGCCAAGTACGATATCCCGACCGGCGCCTATCAGCGCTTCACGTCAGCCGAGCCGGCCAAGGCCTATATCCGCCAACAGGGCGCACCGATCGTCATCAAGGCCGACGGCCTTGCCGCCGGTAAGGGTGTGACAGTCGCCATGACGCTCGACGAAGCGCTGGATGCCGTCGACAGCTGTTTTTCCGGCACGTTTGGCGCGGCCGGTGCCGAAGTGGTGGTCGAGGCCTATCTCGATGGCGAAGAGGCAAGCTTCTTCTGCCTCTGCGACGGCAAGACTGCGCTGGCCCTGGCTTCGGCGCAGGATCACAAGCGTGTCGGCGATGGTGACACCGGGCCGAACACCGGCGGCATGGGTGCCTATTCCCCTGCCCCGGTGATGACGCCCGACATGGTCGAGCGCACCATGCGCGACATCATCGAGCCGACGATTGCCGGCATGGCCGATAGCGGCCATCCTTTCACCGGCGTGCTGTTTGCCGGGCTGATGATCACGGCCAAGGGGCCGGAGCTGATCGAATACAATGTCCGTTTCGGCGATCCGGAATGCCAGGTACTGATGATGCGGCTGAAGAGCGATCTGCTGCCGCTCCTCTATGCCGCAGCCACCGGGACGCTCGCCTCCATCAGCGCCGAGTGGCGCGACGAGGCGGCGCTCACCGTGGTGATGGCCTCGAAGGGCTATCCGGGTGCATACGAGAAGAACACCCCTATCGCCAGGCTTCCAGAGGCAGGCACTAATGCCAAGGTGTTTCATGCCGGAACAGCCTTGAAGGACGGGCAACTGGTTGCGACCGGCGGCCGCGTGCTCAATGTGACGGCGATGGGCAGCACCGTCAGCGCCGCCAAAGACAGTGCCTATACAGCGCTTGACCAGGTGGAATGGGACAACGGCTTCTGCCGCCGCGATATCGGCTGGCAGGCGGTCGAGCGCGAAAAGGCCTGACGGGTCGCGGCTGGTCAATCGGAAAACTCATTCAATTTTTACCAATTCTCCTGACGGGAACGTAACGGAGAACGGATATTTTCCTCTGACGATTTCAGAGGAGAATGCCGATGCGCGCCCTTTTGCTCACACTCGCAAGCCTGGTTGCGGCCAGCACGGCCGGCGCGTCTTCGCTCGAAAACATGATTTCCGGCGAGAAAGTCAACAGCAGCATCTCGCAGCTTTCCTGTGGCCAGTGTCCACCGTTGGTCGTCAAGAAGAAGACCGGCTACATCGTGCCGGACGTCGCGCCGGGGACTGACCGGGTGGAGCTGAAGGAAATCGACGGCGAGATGAAGCTGGTGCGCACCGAAGCCTGGCTCGGCGGCTCGCCGGTCGTGTTCGTCAGCAAGGCGTCCGAGGCAGATATCAAGGCCGCCGCGCAGGCAACCATGCCGGCTGTACAGCAGCTTGCAACGGCAACGACAGGCGATGCGTTGCCGGTTGAAGCACAGGCGACCGCGACCCTGAACATCATCGATAACGCAGCAAAAACAGCCGCTGTGACGACGGCATCGATGGCCGATCTCGCCGCGGTAACGCCGCAAGACACCCATTCACAAGAAGTTGATCTCGAAAACTTCCAACTTCGGCTAAAATGATCTCGAACTTCCCTGTCCCTGCCCTAGCCAGCCGCACATAGAAGGCTGATCGGGCATTCGCCCTCCAGGCGAAAGATTGCGCCCCTGAGAGAAGCAGGGGCGCAATTTTGTGTTGGGCCACAGCTCTGGTCACGCACGTCCACCCCTGACATCGGCTGCCTCCGACGTAATCCAGTTTGGTCGCACAACCAGCGAGAGGCACTCGGCAGCCACGCGAGCGATCAAGGGTATCATGGACGTCTTCAACATAGCGAAGTCCATCGAGAAGTTCATTTTCGAGCTTTTGATGTGGTTGATCTTCTATCCCTACACGCTGTTTCGGGTCATCTTCCAGCCCAACTCGATGATGGAGTATGCCCGGCATGAGACCGCGCGCGACGAGGCGGTTTCGTTCGAAAGCGGAATGAAACCGGCCATCTTCCTGTTTCTGTCGATCGTAATCGCCGCCTATATCGCCCCGGTCCACAAGGAAGAGCTGGCTGCGATGAACAGTACGCAGGCCGGACAATACATCACTGCGTCGTGGGTCAACCTGCTGTTCTTCCGGATGCTGATCTACTCGATCTTCCCGATCGTCGCCGCCCTGATCTACGATCTCGCCACGCCCGGACAGGTGACCCGGAAATCACTGCAGATCCCCTTCAACCCCGCAATGCTATATCTGCGCGCCCTTCACTCTGGCGACGTCCTCGACATTCGTTCTGTTTCAGCACACCAAAAATCCTGTCTATCTCGGGATCTTCATGCTTGCCCAGATGTGGCTGCTCGGTTCGAATTTCTTCTTCCGGAGACAACTCGGACGATCGATCATCACGTCTGCCGCCATCTCGCTTGCGGTTTTAGTGATCGCCTGGGCGGGCTTTCTCGGCGTCGCTCTTCTCGCTGCGCACTATAACGGCTTGTCCTGAAACGCCGCGCCCGGCCATCACTGCGCGTCGATCAACGCAGCCAGCATTTCGATCTCTTTATCGGAAAAGACCGGATGCCGTTTGCCCGGAGCAGAGCGGTCGTGACGCCCTCGCCCGACAGATGGCGGCCGGTGAAACTGCCGTCATAGATGAAGCCGGAACCGCAGGACGGGCTGCCATCGATCAACAGCGCATAGGCGCAGCCGCTTTCGCGTGCCAGCGCAAGCGCGTTCTCTGCTGCCTGACGGAATGCATCCGTTACATCGCCGCCCTGGCTTTCCAGCACGCGTGCGGCGCCGGACAGGACATCGGTGCCCGCCTTCCCCGCAGCGATCTCCGCCGGCAGGCGCGGCACCGGCATGCCGGCCGACATTTCCGGACAGATCGTCACCAGCCGCCCCTCCTCGCGCCAGCGATCGAGCGCCGGATGCACAAGCGGCTTTGCCTGCCCGTCATACCGGACGGCATGGCCCATGAGACAGGCGCTGACGAGGATTTTTGCCCCCATCGGCTCCCTCTCAGCCCGAAATCTTAGAGAAATCCGCAACCGTTCCCGTTGCTGCGCGGATCAGGCCGAGCAGCGCGAGACGGTTGGCGCGGATGGCCGGGTCTTCGTCGTTGACGAGAACGTCGGTAAAGAACTGATCGACCGGGCCGCGCAGCTTCGACAAGGCTTCCATGGCGGAGCGGAAGTCTTCGCTGGCGATGGCAGCGCTTGCTTCGGTCGAGGCTTGCGTCACGGAAGCATAGAGCGCCTTTTCGGCATCGAGCTTCAGGAGTGCGGGATCGACATTGGCTGCGACCTGCGTGCCCTTCTTTTCCTCGGCTGCCAGAAGCTGCGTGGCGCGCTTGGTGCCGGCGAGCAGGTTGAGACCTTCTTCCGAGGTGACGAAGGCCGTCAGCGCCTCGACACGGCGGGCGACCATCAGCAGATCGTCGGCGTCCGGTGTCAGAACGGCATCGATCAGGTCGTGGCGGGCGCCGAGATCACGCAGGTAGACCTTCAGGCGGTCGTGGAAGAAGGAGATGAGGTCGGCCGGACCATCAGCGGGCGTATATTCTCCGGCCCAAATTGGGTAACGCCCCGAAACCTCATTAAACAAATTAGGGCTAAACCAAATAAAGTTAAAGAACGAGGGATGCCCAGCAACGCCATGAGTGACGCCCGTTGAGGCATCAAATGATCTGGTGAAGTGCACACCAATAAACTCAAGGTATTCCCGTTGCTGTGAAGGATCTCCTTCGAAAAGCTTGATATCACCGACCGAATGCATTTGCTTGATCGCAAAAGTCCTCACAGCCCGCTCAATCGCAGCTTTAAGAGGCAGGCGAACCTTCCGCTCCAGCAGAATCCGAACGACGCCCAATGCCGCGCGGCGCAGCGCATAGGGATCCTTCGAGCCCGTCGGCTTCTCATCGATGGCCCAGAAGCCAACCAGCGTGTCCAGCTTGTCGGCGAGCGCAACCGTTAAACCAACGGCATCAGCGGGCAGACGGTCGGACGGGCCTTGCGGCTTCCAGTGATCCTCGATTGCGGCGGCGACGGAGGCGTCCTCGCCCTGCAGGACTGCATATTTGCGGCCCATGATGCCCTGGAGTTCAGGGAATTCACCGACGGCTTCGGTGCGCAGGTCCGCTTTTGCCAGTACAACTGCACGATCAACCAGCTTCGGGTCTGCCCCGGTCACCTTGGCCAGTTCGGCGGCCAGCGCGGATGCGAGCTACGCGATCTCCCTGCGTGCCGAGCTTGGCATGGAATGTGACGTTCAGCGCGTCGAGCTTGGCCATGCGCTGGTCGAGCGGCTTTTTCAGGTCGAGATCGAATTTTGCAGCAGAGGCTTCGAGCGTTTCGAGGTCCGGCAGGTTGCCCTGGTCACGGGTCCAGAAGTGCTTGGCGTCGGAAAGACGGGCGCGCACGACCTTGCCGTTGCCGTGGATGATTTCCCTGCCGCCGTCCTTCGCCTCGATATTGGCGACGAGGATGAACTTGTTCGACAGGGTTTCCTCGCCCGGCCGGCGGGTGACGAAACATTTCTGGTTGGTCTTGATCGTGAGCCGGATGATTTCCGACGGGATCGCCAGATAGTCTTCCTCGAAGGCACCCATCAGCACCTGCGGCCATTCGACGAGGCCGGAGACTTCTTCGAGCAGCGCCTCGTCCTCGACCAGTTCAAGGCCGCTGGCAAAGGCGATGTTGGCGGCGTCGGCGGCGATGATCTGCTTGCGGCGCTCGGCATCGAGGATGACCTTGGCCTTTTCCAACTTCTCGATGTAATCGGCAAAGCGGCGCACGGTAATGGCTTCCGGCGCATGGAAGCGGTGGCCGTAGGTTATATTCGACGCGGTGATGTCGCCGACCGTAAACGGAATGACGTGGGTTTCCTCGTGTTCCGGGCCGAACAGGCAGACGATCGACTGCAGCGGCCGCACCCAGCGCAGCGAGCCGGGCTTGGCCGACGCTGCGCCTGAGCGCATCGGGTTGCCCCACGGAAAATTGCGGATGATGCCCGGCATCACCTCGGCAATGATCTCTTCGGCCGGACGGCCGGGCTTGACGATATGGGCGACGTAGAAATCGCCCTTCTTCGGATCGCTATGGACATGCGCCTGATCGATCGAGGTGAGACCTGCACCGCGCAAAAAGCCTTCGATCGCCTTTTCGTTGGCATCGGTGCGCGGCCCCTTGCGGTCTTCGCGGACATCGGCGGAGCGGGTATTCAGCCCGCGAATATCCAGCGTCAGTCGGCGCGGCGTCCAGTATTCCCTCGCCCCCTCATAGGTCAGCCCTGCCTCGACCAGCGCGTCGGTCAACAGCTTCTTCAGATCACCGGCAGCCTTGCGCTGCATACGGGCCGGGATTTCCTCGGAGCGGAGTTCAAGCAGAAGATCGGGCATGGAATGGATGCTTTTCTAAGGGATCGATTGACTGCGGGGGATTTAGCAAGCCCGGTGGCAAAAGTCATCCATTCAATGGCGGAAAAGTCAGCGCTCAGGCGGCATCGCGGACAGGAATGCGTTCAATCTCGGCGCGTTTGCGTTCCGCCTCGATCTTCAGGTCGTAACTTACTTGCAGATTCATCCAGAGTTCGGGCGTGGTATCGAAGAATCTAGCAAGACGCAGCGCGGTATCGGAGGTCATACCAGTCTTGCCCGTGACGATGCGTTCAATACGGGTCCTTGGAACATTCAGCTTCTTGGCCAGTGTCCCGGCGCTCATGTCCAGTGGATCAAGATAAAGATCCTTCAGAATTTCGCCTGGATGGATGGCCGGAAGGCCGATATCATTCATCTGAAAATCCTACTCTCAATGATAATCGACGATTTCCACGTCATCCGCGCCGCCGTTCGACCACACAAAACAGATGCGCCATTGCTGGTTGACGCGGATCGAGTATTGGCCCTCCCGGTCTCCCCGACAACTTCTCCAGCCGATTGCCCGGCGGCGAGCGCAAGTCCTTCACGTCGGCCGCTGCGTTCAACAGGACCAACAATTGCTGAGCCCGGCGAATGAGATCGACCGGAAACCCCTTTTTCACACTGCCGTCGGCCACGGACGGAGACAGCTTGCCCTTGAAGGAACGGATCACCACTCATCTCCAGAACTGTATCATATATTGATACATCGAACTGGCCACGTCAAGTATCACCACATGATACAATCACTTTGACTTAGGCGGGTAAATACTACCACCCGCCTCCACCTCCACCTCCACCACCACCACCACCACCGCCGCCGGAAAAGCCGCCGCCGCTGGAAAAGCCGGAGGATGAGGAGCTGGGTGGCGGGGGCAGCGATGACGTCATGGTGCTGGCCATCGAGCCTGCGAAACCGCCCATGCGATCCCCGAAGGAACCGGCGGCAAAGGCATTGCCGTTGTACCAGGCCGGCTGGTAGGCGGCAGCACCGGCGGCTGCGGCCAGAAGCCAGCGGTCGAAGGTTTCCGACCAGGGCTTTTCGACGCCGAGCGCCACGGCATAGGGCAGAAGTTTTTCGAAATGCTGCGGCGACATGTCCGGTGCGCCGGCCATGTTCATCCGCTCTTTCTCCGCCAAGGTCAGATATTGCCGCAGGCCATCGATGCCATCCATCATCTTCGAGCCGATCGGCGTCGGTGCGCCCATCAGATGGAAGAACAGCATGTTGACCAGCACGATGCCGCCGACGCCGACCAGCAGCGGCACCTGATGCGCCGTCAACGCCATGCTGATGACCACCGCCAAAACGCTCAGCGCGGACGCGACGACAAAAAACTAAGAAGGGCGGCGACGATCAGCAAGCCGATACGCGCAAACAGGCTGCCCCGTTTATTGAACGCCTTGCCGATTGCGAGCGCAAACACCGAGATGACCACGGAGGCGAATACCGGCACGAGCACCAGCGCCACCGTTGCGCCGTCGAGAAGGCCGAAGATGAAAATGGCAAGCAGGAACAGCACCGAGAGAGCGATACCGCCGACCACATAGACGGTGTTGGCATGGTAGTATTTGTTGCGGTGTTCCTTTTCCATGGCATTGCGGAAATCGGCTCCGGCCTTCTGCACCGCCGGGCCATTATCCTTGTCGATCGTCAGTTCACCGCCATTGCGCTGCACCACCGCCAGCACCGTCGCCTCGCCGGTCGGCAGCGACCGCGGCTTTGGCTTTTCCGTGCGGGTGATCACCAGCGAATTCTTGAAGTCCTTCAGGACGACGTAGCCTTCTACCGCGAGATTGAGGGCAGCGGCTGAGAGCGCCGTCCAGCCCTGGCCGGAAAACCCCTTGTTATCGATATAGTTGACCAGCGCCGGGGATATCCCGTCCGGCGCGTCCCAGCGCGGCACGATGACGCCGCGGGCCGGATCGCGGCCGACCTTCAGCCACATGCGCGAATAATAAAGTGCTGCGACCACGAAGCCGGTTATGGCCAGGATCGGCGGCAGGTGATCGTAGAACCACCAGACCCTCTCCTGCGATACCGAGGGCGGATCGATGCTGCCCTTCGGCATCTTGACGGCGATGGTCAGCCCTTCGTTGGCCTCAAGGCGGCGCGTCGTGGTAAACACCAGCCGATCGCCATCCTCGAGCGCGCGGGCATTCTTGTCGGTCGCCCCCTGGCCGCCGGTAAAGACATCCAGCGCCTCGGCCTTCACGCCCGCGGGCAAGGCTACCGTTGCAGACGCTTCCTCGATCGGAAACGCCCATTGGTTGCCGGTCACGTTCCAGTAGAGTTCATCGTGGTCGGGAAAGAAGCGGATCTGGCGGGCGGTCTCGTAGGTAAACTGGAAGGTATGTTCGCCGTCGGCCAAGAACACATCCTTGTCGCCGGTATAGATGCGGATGCCACCGCTGATGCTTTCGGTGCGATATGGCTCCTCGGCACCGTCCCGCTCGACGGAGATCAACTTGAAATCGACCTTGACGAGACGGCCGCTGGCATCGGTAAAGGTCAACGGAAAATCGCGGTAGATGCCGCGCTTGATGCGGTTCCCCTCGACATTGGCGGTAATCGTTTCGGTGACGCTGAGCACGCCACTCTTGGCGACGTCGATGACTGAGCGATAGGCGGTAAAGACTTCCTCGGCCCGTGCAAGCCCTGCCGAGGAGAACAGGAGGGTGAGGAAGAGAGAGAACCATCCTAGCGCCGCAAAGACACGTTTCATGCGATCGATCCCTCTCCGGCCCATCCGCCGTATTTGTCCGCTCGGTTAAGGCCGGTCGCCCTCAAGCCCGACGCCAAGCGAGGTAAGCTCGTCCCAATAGCGCGGATAGGTCTTGGCGACGCAGCCGGGGTCGAGAATGGTGATGCCATTGATCTTCAGACCTGCCAGCGCAAAGCTCATGGCGATGCGGTGATCGGCAAAGGTATCAATGTCAGCCGGCAGCGTCTGGCCGGCAAGCGTCGGATCGGAGGCGACGAGCAGATCGTCGCCCTCCTCGATACCCAGACCGGGACGGATGTTCGACAGGCCAGTCGAGAGCGCCCGCACGCGGTCGCATTCCTTGACGCGCAGGTTCTCGATCCTGACGAAGCGCACCGGCGTCTGGTTGAAGGCAGCAAGCACGGCAAGCGTCGGAATGGCATCCTGCATCTGCGAGCCATCGATAACGGCAGGCATATGCGGGAACGTCGCGATCACCTCATAGGCTTTCGCATCCGGCTGTGAGAACGAAGCCGCCGCAACGCCGAGATCGATCCGGCCGCCGGTCAGCACTTCCGCCGCCCAGAGATAGGTTGCAGCGGAGGCGTCAGGCTCGATCAGATAATCGGTGGCGTGATAGCCGGTGGGAGCCACCTGCCAGATCGACGGGCTGACCTGCGTCACCTCGGCGCCAAAGGCGCGCATCGCAGCAACCGTAAGATCGATATAGCCGCGCCTCGATCTCTTCGCCGGCAAGCTCGATATTGATCGGGCGGGAAGCGCCGGCGGCGGCCATCAGCAGGGCGGACACATACTGGCTGGAAAGACCGGCATCGATGGTGACGTGATCCCTGGCGAAATCGCCTGTGCCGGCGACCGTCACCGGCGGGCATCCGGTTTCGGCTTCCACCGTCACGCCAAGCGAGCGCAGCGCAGTGACCAGCGGCGCGATCGGCCGCTTGCGCATATGCTGATCGCCGTCGACCACGACCGTGCCATCGACAAGGCCTGCTGCGGCCGTCAGAAAGCGGGTCGCGGTACCGGCATTACCGAGAAACAGAGGCTTTTCAGGCGGCAGAAGCTTGCCGGCGCCGGTGACGATGAATGTCGTATCGTCCGGCTCGGAAATGTCCACGCCCATGGCGCGCAGGGCATCGGCCATATAGCGGGTGTCGTCGCTCTTCAAAGCGCCGGTCAGCAGGCTGGTACCCTTGGCAAGTCCGGCCAGAAGCAACGCCCGGTTGGTGATCGATTTCGAACCGGGCGGACTGACGCGGCCTTCAAGCGGATGGCCGGGCGGAAGGATGGTCAGTTTCTGGTCTGCGGCGTTCATGCTCTCGTCTCTTCATGCCTTCAGCACCGCCTGTCCGTGGCTGTGCGTGCTCTATCGATTGTTGACAGCCGTCTACGACGGAATGGCTTTTCCGGCTAGATCAAAACTTCACCACCGGCACGGCGCGGTCGGCCTCGTTGGTGATCTCAAAAAGGCCGCCTTGGCAAAACCGAAGGGGCCGGCAATGAAATTGGACGGGAAGCTTTCGACCTTGACGTTGAGGTCGTGGGCAGCACCATTGTAATAACGGCGGGCCATCTGCACTTCGCTCTCGATCTCCTCCAGCGATTGCTGCAACTCGGAGAAATTCTGGTTGGCCTTGAGATCCGGATACGCTTCCGCCAGCGCAAACAGCTTGCCGAGGGCCTGGCTCAACATGCCTTCCGCCGCAGCACGTCCCGCGACGTCGCTTGCTGGCAACGCCTGCGCCTTGTTTCGAAGGGCTACAACTTCTTCCAGAGTGCCCTTTTCATGGGCGGCATAGCCTTTGACGGTCTCGATCAGATTGGGGATCAGGTCGGCACGGCGCTTCAGCTGCACGTCGATACCGGACCATGCCTCCTCCTTCACCTGCCGTGCCTTGACCAGGCCGTTATAAATGAAAATCAGGTAGAGGATCACGACCGCGGCAATAGCGAGACCAATCATCAGGGGTTCCTTCCCGAAACATACGTTTTCCGCAGCTTATGGATCGAACGCCGCCGTTGAAAGACAAATTTCAACCGCCCGCTTCACCCCGCCACTTTTCCCGTTTCAGACGCAACACCCTGTTCCACCGGGAACCGCGCGATGGCGGCGCTTGATCGATAGTGGGGCATCAGATCAACGCCGAACCTGCAAAGTACCGGACCCATGAAAACGCTCGCAGTCCTCATCAACGTCATCGCCTTCTCGGCCTTGTTTTTTGCTTATGTGAGCGTTGGCACCGTTGAAAAGCCCGCAGGCGTTCGCCGCGCATTGCAGACCTATGCCGGCCAGCTTTCGACCGGCTCGTTTCCGACCGTGAAGCCGGTCTGGCAGGTTGGCGTCGAAACGATCGACGTGATTTAAAGCGGCTGTCCATATCCAGCATGATAGCGGGATCGGAAACCATGATGTATACCAGCTGAGCCGCCCCTTGCTGACCGGCGCCGGTCACCGCCAGCTGTCAAATGTCCAGGTTGTGATAGAGCCCCATATCGGTCTTGATATTGAGGGCGGCCATTGCCTGCTGACGGTCGATACCGGCTTGCTGGTCGAATGCCGCCACGGCGGCGACGATGCTGTCGATCACTTCAGGTCCAACAAACTCGATCATTGCGACGAAATTGAAGACGCCCGGTCCGGATTGCTGCTCGAGAATGCGGTCGGCGACGACACCCTCCTGCTGGCGCAGAACCGCGTGGGTCTTTGCCATCAAATCGAGAAACGTCACGGCTTTCTGCCGGAACCGAGAATTTGTTGATACGGTAAAGCGGTTTGCTGCCTGACGGCTGAATATTCATCTGCATCTCTTTTTCTGTACGGCCGCCCAACGCGGCCCGACAGATGCAGTTCTAGGACCTCAACTATAGTTTAGGTCAATGGCAGTTTCGGCGGTTTTCTTCGAAAAGAAAATTTTTGCGCATGGAGCAGCCAAGCTCTTTCAGGAGCGGCCCAGCCTACCCCATTCGACCGAGTCTCCCGGCGATGCGGCTGTCTCCAGAATCTGCCCGAAACAGACGACCACGACGCGCTGTTCGCTCGCCTTGGCGATATACATGTACTCGTCGGCCCGGCGGATGAAGGATGCAACGGTGTCGTCCGGCTGCAGGAAAGTGACGCCAACGGCCGCGCCGGTATAGGTCACCTTTCCCTCTATGGCGATCGGTTTGAAAACGCGCTCCATCGCATCCTGGACATTCTGCTGCACGTCTGCCGCCAGTTTCAGATCGATATCGAGCAGGACGACGAATTCATCGCCGCCAATTCTGGCAATGAAATCGGTGGCGCGAAAGCTTTCGCGCAGGCGGCTGGCGATGGTTCTCAAAACCTCGTCGCCGGCGGCATGCCCCAAGGTATCGTTGACCGCCTTGAAACCGTTGAGGTCGATGAATGCCAGCGCGAGCTTGCGGTCGTTCAACATGCTGCGCGCGACCGATTCTGACGACGACCTCGTCGAAACAGGCCCGGTTCGGCAGGCCCGACAGGGCGTCGGTCCGTGCCGATGCCCGCAAGGCGTTCTCGATTTCTCGCTGCTGCCTGACACGCGCCGATACGTCGACGATAACCTCGACATCGAAGGAGACACCATCGACCACGGTTCTCTGCGCCGAGATCAGCGTCGGTATGATCAGTGCCGTCGGCATAGACGAGATCGACTTCTTCCAGCTCATAGGAGCCCACTTCCGCCAGCAGACGGTGGCGGCGGTCGTGGGCCGGATTATCGATCGCGGCACCATCCGACGTCAGCTTCTTGCCGCGGATACTTTCCCATTTCAGGCCCGTCAACTTCAGATAGGCGTCATTGACCTTGGCATAGCTCGACGTCTTCGTATCGCTGGTCGTAATCGCCATCGCAATCGGCGCGAACTCGAACATTCGCATCAACATCGAAGCCAAAACTTCCGGGGGAGAGTATCCTCGTCGTCCATCATGCGTCCTGAACTCAATCACTTGGACAAATCCTAGAACAAACTCCTTAAACGCTTACTGAACAACCGGTGTGCTCAAGCAATTGATTATGCTCTTATAACGATAGTCCCCATAAAAAACCTCATAGATTGCGAATTCACTACAGATCAACGATAGCAGGCATCAACGGGGCCGCGTTCGCAGACCGCACCCGGTCGCGACCGGTTTTACACGATGGCTTGGGTGGGTCTGGTGCTCGGTTTAACGCTCAGGCAGCATCTTTTGTCAGATTGATACCACCCGCATCCGTCAGCAGGAAGGCTTCGCCGCAAGCCGTCGCCAGCGTGCGAACGCGCAAGATGTAGCTCTGGCGCTCGGTCACGGAAATCACGCCGCGCGTCGAGCAGGTTGAAGACGTGGCTGGCCTTGATGCACTGGTCATAGGCCGGGAAGACGCATTTGTGCAGGATCGCGTTGGCGCCGGTATCGGGCGCACCGGCAGCCAGCAGCGCCAGGCATTCCTTTTCGGCATCGACGAAATGCTGTTGCAGCATCGCCGTATTGGCATATTCGAAATTGTGCCGTGAATATTCCTGCTCTGCCTGCAGGAAGACGTCGCCATAGCTAATTTTCTCGTCGCCCTCGCGGCCGTTGAAATTCAGGTCATAGACATTGTCGACGCCCTGGACATACATGGCGAGGCGTTCGAGACCGTAGGTCAGCTCACCGGAAACCGGCGAGCATTCGATGCCGCAGACCTGCTGAAAATAGGTGAACTGCGAGACTTCCATGCCGTCACACCAGCATTCCCAGCCGAGACCCCAGGCGCCCAGCGTTGGGCTTGCCCAATCGTCCTCGACAAAACGGATATCGTGCAGCAACGGATCGAGGCCGATGGCCGCCAGCGAGCCGAGGTAAAGCTCCTGCAGGTTCGGCGGATTGGGCTTCAGGATCACCTGGTACTGGTAATAATGCTGCAACCGGTTAGGGTTTTCGCCGTAACGCCCATCGGACGGACGGCGCGACGGTTGCACGTAGGCAGCCCGCCAGGGTTTCGGGCCAAGCGCACGCAATGTCGTTGCCGGATGAAACGTGCCGGCGCCAACTTCCATGTCATAGGGCTGCAGAACCGCGCATCCCTTGTCCGCCCAGTAGTTGTGCAGCGTCAGGATCAGCGCCTGAAAGGAGCGCTTGGGGTTCATATGGTCCGGGAGAGCGGCGGTGGTCATGGCATCAGTCCAGGTTGAATAAATCTGGCTGTCTGGTGCCATGATGGGCGCAGAGGGTCAAGGGGCGATGGGGTCGCCTGAAGTTTGCGCCATCACTCCGGCTTCTTCAGCCGATACTCCCCCGTCACCGGATCCTTGACCAGCGTGCCCTGCGTGCCGGTTTCCTGCTGGCGGCGGGCTTCCTGTTGGCGGCGGCTGAGTTTTTCCGCGTCGGCCACGAACTTGCGGTAGCCGATCCAGGCGATGGCTGCAAACAGCAGCAGTAGAATCAATTGCGGCATGCGTCCTCCCTCCCGTTTCAGTTAAACTGTCAAAGCCCGAAGCGGCCCCATAATGCTCTTTCCTCCGCCACTTCGGCAAGTCCGGAAACGGCTGACGCCGTGAAGCGCCTCGGCCATTCCGGTTGCCAGCGAGGCGCCGGGCTGGCGGCGGCCGAACAGGCCGCGTGACGCGGAAACCAGTTGCAGCTGGGTCTTTGCGCCAAAGCGCTTTTTCAACTCGCCGCGCATGTCGCCGAGGCTGTCGACCAGCCCCAGTTCCTGGCCGCGCGTGCCGGTCCAGAACAGGCCGGAGAAAATGTCGGGCGTATCGGCCAGCAGATGGCCGCGCTGCGCCTTGACCATGCCGATGAAGACATCGTGAATCTCGAGCTGCAGGCCCTTGAGGAACTCGATATCGTTTTCCTTTTCCGGCTGGAAGGGATCGAGCATCACCTTGTTGGAACCCGCCGTATAAACGCCGCTCGACGCCGATCTTCTTCAGCATCTCGGGAAAGCCGAAGCCGCCGGACACGACGCCGATGGAGCCGACGATGGAGGTCGGGTCGGCAATGATCTCGTCACCGGCCAGTGCGATCATGTAGCCGCCGGAAGCCGCCACATCCTCGACGAAGATGATGACGCGCTTCTTCTTTTCCTCCGCCAGATCGCGGATACGCTGGTAGATCAGCCGTGACTGGACGGGAGAACCGCCTGGCGAATTGATCGAAATGGCAACGGCCGGTGCCCCCTTCATCGAGAAGGCTTTTTCGAGCACCGGCGCAATCGTCGCCAGATTGAGCGCCGGGCGGAACTGGCCGCCACCGGCCATGATCGCACCATGCAGCCGGACAACCGGGATCGTCACGCCATCCTTGCGAAAACGCTTCGGCAACAGCTTCCCCAACAGTCCGGCCATCTGAACTCCCTGCATTCATTCAATCATTGTGCGTGGCATGTATGCATTGGCGCCTGCAAACACAATGGCACTGTCACGAAAATCATCGGCGGCGGTTGTAGGCAACCCGGCCGTTGTTCAGATCGTCGACAAAAGCGGCGAACTTATGTGTCTCTTCCTCATGCATGATCAGCGGTGCCCGCATCGTCAGCCGCGCCCGGCTCTGCTTGATCGCCGTCACCAGGATACGCACAGCATTTTCGCCGGCACGCGGATGCAACGGGGTGATCTCGACCCCCACCGAAACGGCGGCCGCAGGCAGAAAGGATTTCGCCGATCGATTCCGGCCGGGCGATCAGCGACAGCTGCCCGCCGGGTTTTGCAATCGCTCCCGCCGTTCGAAGCCAGGTATCGAACAGGCCGTCGGTCATCGCATGCGCCTCAGCCTTCAAGGCATCCGGTGTCTTGCGGTCCGACGCGTCGTTGAAGGGCGGGTTCATGATGACGTGATCGAAACTGTCGTCGGCAAGACCGGCCGCGACCCTTGCCCGGCCCGTTAGCGAAACGTCCGCTTCGAGAACGGATATCCGGCTGCCCAGGCGAGCGTTTTGCTCAAGAGCCAAGCTTCGCCTGGCAAACTGCGCCATCAAGGGCGAACGCTCCACCAGCACAATCTCGGCAGTCTCCAGCCGTGAGGCAACGGCCATGCCGGCAGCACCGGCACCGGCGCCGAGATCGGCAACACGGCACGGCTTCGACGCGGCGACCAGCGAGGCAAGCAGCATCGCGTCCATGCCGGACCGGTGCCCCTGCCCCAAGGGCTGGACCACCTGGAATTGGCCGCGATGAAAACTGTCGATAGTTTCTGGTGGCCGCAGTCGTCATGCGTCGCGCAATTCCGCCTCTAGCCCGGCATCGATAAGAACCTGCCTTGCCTCCTCAGCGTCGTCCTCGTCGACCAGAAAACGGCGCGGCAACAGGCCGAGCGAACCCTCAAGGATGCTCATGCCCTGATCGGCGATGAAGCAGCCAATGCCGGCATCCTTCATCAGACTTTCGGCAAAGGAGAGCACGACGGCATCGTTGGTGCGGATCAATTCCTTCATTCCGGTTCTTTTTCCTGCCTTATTTGAGCAAGCGGGACAATTCGCCTCTTGCCGCCACAAGCCCCCTTTCTATTGTCCGAACTGGAATTTGAACAGGAGTCCCTTGTGTTGGGCGTAGTGATACCGCTGGAAGACAGCAAAAACAAACAGGCATCTGTGAAGCCGCTCGTCGACCTGACGAAGGCGGACATGGAGCGCGTCAACCAGCTGATCCTGTCCAAGGCCGGCTCCGACGTCCAGATGATTCCGGAAGTGGCCAACCACCTGATTTCATCCGGCGGCAAGCGTCTGCGCCCGATGCTGACGCTGGCATCCGCATCGATGTTCGGCTTTACCGGCGACGCGCATATCAAGCTTGCGACCGCGGTCGAGTTCATGCACACGGCCACCCTTTTGCATGACGACGTGGTCGACGAGAGCGATCTGCGGCGCGGCAAGTCGACGGCGCGGATGATCTGGGGCAACCAGGCCAGTGTTCTCGTCGGTGACTTCCTGCTCGGCCAGGCATTTCGCATGATGGTCGATGTCGGTTCGCTGGATGCGCTGGATGTGCTGTCGACGGCTGCGTCGGTGATTGCCGAAGGCGAAGTGCTACAGCTGTCCGTCGCCAAGAACATGGAAACGACCGAAGACGACTATCTCTCGGTCATTCGCGCCAAGACGGCAGCTTTGTTTGCTGCCGCGGCCGAAGTTGGCCCGATCGTCGCCAAGACCGACAAGGCCAGCCGCAACGCGCTGAAATCCTACGGCATGAATCTCGGCCTTGCCTTCCAGCTGGTCGACGACGTGCTCGACTATGGCGGCAAGGCCGCCGATCTCGGCAAGAATACCGGCGACGATTTCCGCAGAAGGCAAGATCACCCCTGCCCGTCATCCTGTCCTATCCCGCTGGCACGGCCGAGGAGCGCAGCTTCTGGCGCGAGGCGATCAGAAGGCGGTGAGAGTAGCGACCAGAACCTGGAAAAGGCACTGGGCCTGATCACCCGCTACGGCGGACTGACGGATACCATTGCCCAGGCCCAGCATTACGGCACGATTGCCCGCGATGCGCTGGCGCCGCTGCCGGAATCCCCCTGGAAGGATGCCCTTCTCGAAGTCATCGATTTCTGCATCGACCGGGTCAGCTGACCGGCCATTGCAAGGATCAGGTGTACACTTGAGGAATTTCTTGCCGCACTGCGCCAAAAAAGCCATTCTATCCGTTCATGCTCCGGCTGCCGTCGAGCATCGCTCACGATCGAGTGAGCGGAAGTTGACGGTGGGATGTCGAATTGCGTCTTGCCTTGCGCTCAAACCGGATTCCGGTTTGCCGGGTTATACGTTATTGATTTGGGACTGATTCCACGCAGATCCGGCGACGGCGCCAAGGGGTGCCGCCCTGTAACGAAAGGCTTGTCATGCGGCAAAAACACCTTCTTCGCCTGCTCAGCGGTGCTGCCTTCCTGGCCTTGGCGTCCCTTTTCCGGCGCGGCCCCGAGCTTTGCCGAGGAAGCCAAGCCTGCGGTGGAGGAAAGCAAGCCTTTCGACCTGAATTCGGTCAACAGTTTCTCGGGCGCGTTTCTCGCTGCCCGCACTGCCGATGTCGATCACGATCTCGATACGGCGACCAAGCTCTACCGCACGGCGCTGGAATTCGAGCCTGACAATGTCGATGTCAAGCAGCGGTTGATGATCACCTCGCTGATGAACGGCGACTTCGACAGCGGCGTCAAGATTGCCGAAGAATTGAAGTCCGATAGCTCCGTCGAGCGCATCACCACGATCACCCGTGCCGTCGAAGCGATCCGCAAGCGGGAATACCGCCACGCGCAAAAATCCTGAACTACGAAGGCCCGAACGATCTCGACCGGCTGATGAATGGCCTCTTGCTCGGCTGGGCGAAGGCCGGCGAAGGCAAGCCGAAGGACGCGATTGCCGAGATCGAGGCGATGGACGGGCCGGAATGGTTCCGCATCTTCAAGTCGTACCATCAGGGCGCCATTGCGCTGGCCGCCGGCGACAAGTCCACGGCCCGCTCCAAGCTGAACGATGCCGTTCTCGACCGGGAAGGCGGCAGTGCTGCCCCCGACACCTTCATGCGCGCGGTCGTCGCTGGCGAAGCTTGAGGCCCAGCGACGGCAACAAGCAGAAGGCGCTCGATGCCGTCTCCGTCGGCGAAGGCTTTATCAGCAATTATGCGCCGCTGAAGGCGTTGCGCACCAGCATCGAACAAGGCAAGCCGCAGGAACAGCAGGTCCGCAGTGCCACGCAAGGTGCAGCCGCCGTGCTCTTCTCGATTGGCGCGGCGCTGAACCGCGACGGCGCGGGAAGACATCGTCTCGCTCTACCTGCAGACCGCCCGGGCGCTGGATCGGAAAGCGCCGATATCCTCGTCATGCTCGGCGGTATCGCTTGGAAAACCTGAAAAAGCCCGGAGCGGGCCATCGCGCTCTACAAGAGCGTACCGGAAAACTCGCCGATGCGGCGCCTGTCGGAAATGCAGCTCGGCCTCAGCCTTGCCTCGATCGGCAAGGTGGACGAGGCCAAGAAGCATCTGAAGGAACTGATCGATCTCGATCCGAAGGATGTGCGCAGCTACCTCGCCTATGGCAGCGTGCTGTCGGACGCCAAGGACTACAAGGAAATGGGGCTGGTCTACGACCGCGCCGTCGAGGCGATCGGTCCGGTTCCGCAGCGTAGCGACTGGACGATCTTCTTCCAGCGCGGCATCGCCTATGAGCGGCAGAAAATGTGGGACAAGGCCGAGCCGAGCTTCAAGAAGGCGCTGAACCTCAACCCCGACCAGCCGCAGGTGCTGAACTATCTCGGCTATTCCTGGGTCGACATGAACATCAATCTCGAAGAAGGCCTCGGTATGATCCGCAAGGCGGTCGATCTGAAGCCGGACGACGGCTACATCGTCGATTCGCTCGGCTGGGCCTATTTCCGCATGAACCGCTTCGACGATGCTGTCGTTGAACTTGAGCGTGCTGTCGAACTGATGGCCGGCGATGCAACCATCAACGATCACCTCGGTGACGCCTACTGGCGCGTTGGGCGCAAGCTTGAAGCGGTGTTCCAGTGGAACCAGACGCTGGCGCTGAAGCCCGAGGAAGCGGAGATCCTGAAGATCAAGGCAAAGATCGAAAGCGGCCTGCCACCGATCGAAGCCAAGGTTCCGGCTGCTGCGGAAGCAGGCGAAACCCAGCCGAAAGAAGTGGCACCGGACGTTGCCAGCGGCAAGAAATCCTGATCCCGCCGAACAATGGCAGATCAGGACGGACTTGACGATTTCACGCTGACGCGAATTGCGCCGGCGAAAATCAATCTGGCTTTGCATGTCGTCGGCCAGCGGGCCGATGGGTATCATCTGCTGGAAAGCCTCGTAACCTTTGCCGATGCGGGAGACCGCATCGGCTTTTCCCTTTCCGACAAGGACCGCTTCACTCTCTCAGGACCTTTTTCCGCCGATCTTCCGGCGACCGGCGCAGGCACAGACGGCAATCTGGTGCTCAAGGCGCGTGACCTGTTGCGCGACCATCTGGGCGAAAAGGCATCGAGGCGGGACCGGTTCATCTCCATCTCGAAAAGAACCTGCCAGTCGCCTCCGGCATCGGCGGCGGCTCTGCCGATGCGGCAGCGACACTTCTCGGGCTGCAGGATCTCTGGAAGGTTTCCATCGATCGCAACGACCTGCTACAGATCGCGCTCAAACTGGGCGCCGATGTGCCGATGTGCCTCGAAGGTCAGCCGCTGGTCGCGCGCGGCATCGGCGAGGATATAGAGCCGGTGACGGATTTTCCGTCCTTTCCCATGCTGATCGTCAACCCGCTGAAGGCGGTCTCGACACCGGTGATTTTCAAGCGGCTGACGGACAAGACCAAGCCGCCGCTTCTCATGCTGCAGGGCCGACAGTCGCGCGACGGCTGGATCGATGTACTGAAAGCCCTGCGCAACGATCTGGAGCCGCCTGCCCGTGATCTGGAGCCGGACATCGCTGCGGTCTCCGAGGCGCTTGACCTGACGGGCGCTTCGTTTGTGCGGATGTCCGGCTCGGGCGCATCCTGCTTTGGCCTCTATGCGAGCACCGAAGCCCGCAACGAGGCGGCGGCTGTTCTTTCAAGGCAGCATCCGAACTGGTACGTTCTGGCCTGCAACAGCGTCCATGGAGAGGAAGAAAGCAATGACCGAGACTAAGGAGACAAGACCCTTCGTTCCGGTCGGCATCGCTGTTCTAACGGTTTCCGATACGCACTTTGGCCGACGACCGTTCCGGCGACACGCTTGCTGCCCGCATCACCGATGCCGGCCACAGGCTTGAGGCCCGCGCTATCGTGCCGGATGACAAGCAGAGAATTGCGGCACAGGTGAAAGCCTGGACACTGACTGAAACCATCGACGTAGTGATCACCACCGGCGGCACGGGCTTTACCGGACGCGACGTGACGCCCGAAGCGCTGGAGCCATTATTCGAAAAGCGCATGGACGGCTTTTCCGAGGTCTTCCACCGGATTTCCTATGACAAGATCGGCACATCGACGATCCAGTCACGTGCCACCGGCGGCGTCGCCAACGCCACCTTCATCTTCGTGCTGCCGGGATCACCTGGCGCCTGCAAGGACGCTTGGGACGGCATTCTCAAGCAACAACTCGATTATCGCCACATGCCCTGCAATTTCGTCGAGATCATGCCAAGGCTGGACAAACACCTGAAACGCGGCTGACTTCTCAGGTTCTGAGAAACCCAATCCTTCCTGTTCCATACGTAACAGCGCGCCACGACGCAGCCTTGTAAAACTGTCCTCATCGAAAGACGGCATGAGGAGGACGCAATGGCAAGCTTATCTATCGACGACGCGTCCGGTTTCCCCATCCAGATCACGACAGACAGCATGAACGTGGCGGCTTTCACTCCCTGAAAACGCCACGCCAAGCGATACGACGCGCCGGCTGGGATCACGCGGCAAGCCATTTTAACGGTCTATTTTTCAATGAAGACAGGGCAGGTTCGAAAGGGCCTGCTCTTTTTACGATGAGACGCCGCTAGCGGCTTTCCGCATCAGGACGATTGGCAATGGCCACCCATGCTGGCACAAGTTCGCTTCCAAGCTTACGCACGGCCCTGCCATTGGCAAAGTCGCAGAGCTGCATCGATGTCTTGGCGATCGACGCAGCCTGTTGCTTCGACAGCAGTAATCCCAATTCGAGCGGCGCTGTCCGCTTGACCACGCGCTGCAGGAACGGCCGACGATACTGCCGAGACGGCGAAAGCGCGCCGGCATCTTGTTCAGCGACATATATTCCGCCACGTCGTCGATCCATCGTCCCGCCGGCCTGGCGCCTGCTTCGAGCAAAAGCAGCCAATCGCCGCGCGCGGACCGGACGATGTCGGTCATATCCCAGTTCGTGCAAAAACGGGCGCCGGCTACGTCTGCCACGCGACTCAGAGCCATCCCGAGAGCCATGATCCAGAATGATCACGTCGCTCACCAAACCTTCCACGGCACCCGCCACCAGCGCCGACAGCGTCTGCGCCAATTCAGCCTCATTATTGCGGGTTTCGGTGATGATCGTCAGCATTGCCGTCCATACCGCATCGCACACAGAATTTCCACAAGCCCTTGGTTTCCGGGCAATTAACTTTTGATTCATGATGAATGCGCAGGCGGCAGAATCATGAATGACCCGTCGCTGAACATGATCGAAAGCCAGTTTCACATTTTTGTTCTTGCATTGTTCTCATTTTCACGATAGGAAAATAATCAGAGGATATCGGAAAAGTCCGCAAGGACATTCCCCGGAGAAACCCATGAACGAGCTGTCTCAGATCAGGCAGGGTGCCTTGGCGCCCGCCAACCCGGCAGATATGGCCGAAGCGATGATCGCCGGTTCCGGGCTGCGGATCGAGATCGACCGGCGGCGCGGCAGGGGAGCTGCCATCAACACCTCCGGCCGGTTTCGAACCCATGTCGCGCAGAACTGGAAGACGACGGCTGGAATTCGCTCGAGGAGCTGCCGGCCTTCAAGACCGAGGTTCAGATCGAAAGCCGCGCTCGATCATCAGCCGCAACGATTCGCCCGATCTCCCGTTCGACCGCTCGGTCAATCCCTACCGGGGATGCGAGCACGGCTGCATCTATTGTTTTGCCCGCCCTACCCACGCCTATATGGGCCTGTCGCCGGGGCTCGATTTCGAAGCAAGGCTGTTTGCCAAGCCGGATGCAGCCAAGCTTCTGGAGCGGGAACTGGCGAAGCCCGGTTACAAAGTTCGCCCGATCGCCATTGGCACCAATACCGACCCCTACCAGCCGATCGAGAAGGAATGGCTGATCATGCGCCAGATCCTCGAAGTGCTGAAGGCGGCCGATCACCCGGTGATGATCGTCACCAAATCGGCGATGGTCATGCGCGATATCGATATTCTCGCGCCGATGGCAGCAAAGGGACTGGCAAGGGTCGGGCTGTCAGTAACGACGCTCGACCGCAAGCTTGCCCGGTTGATGGAGCCGAGGGCTTCGACGCCATCCAAGCGGCTTGAGGCCATCAAGGCGTTGTCCGAAGCCGGCATCCCTCAACGGTGATGATGGCGCCAGTCATTCCGGCCCTCAACGACCACGAGATCGAGCGGGTGCTGGACGCCGGCAAGGCCGCCGGTGCGACAAACGCAAGTTATGTGCTGCTGCGCCTGCCGCTGGAGGTGAGCCCGCTGTTCCGTGACTGGCTGCTCAGAAACTACCCGGATCGCTATCGCCACGTCATGTCGCTGGTGCGTTCGATGCGGGGCGGCAAGGATTACGATGCCGAATTCGGCAAGCGTATGAAGGGCGCCGGTCCCTATGCCTGGCAGATCGGCCGGCGGTTCCGATCTGGCCGCCAAGCGGCTAGAGCTGAATGTCGGCAAGCGCCCGCTGAACTGCGATCTTTTCGTACCGCCGCTGGGCACCGGCGTGCAACTGTCACTGCTTTAGTCGGAGACAGGACATTTCCTCCGGAACCACCTTCCGGAGACTGGAATACTGATGCTGTTTCTTGCCCCGAGGCAGGATCGGTCATCCTCCGGCAACCGCCTCATTGCCGAAGGACTTGCAGGGAATCGGGCTTGTGTGCGAGTTTCGCCGCATGTCACGACGCACACCGCCCTGATTCCCCCTTTCTTTTCGAGACGATCGAAGGCCCCGATTTCAGTTTCGAATTGGCCGGCCGCCGCGATGGTCTTTGGCCTGTCGCAGGCACCTGATGAAGCCGGGCGCGGCCCGTTGGCAGGCCCGGTGGTTGCCGCCGCCGTCATCCTCGATCCGGACAATATTCCGGAAGGCCTGAACGACAGCAAACAGTTGTCGATCTCCCGCCGCGAGGAACTGTTCGAGATCATCCTGTGTTCCTCCATCGTCTCCATCGCCTCGTCAGGGGCAGGCAGGATCGACAATACGGATATCCGCAAGGCAAGCCTCGATGCTATGCGCCGGGCGGTCCACGGCCTTTCCCTGGCGCCGGCGCTGGTGCTCGCCGATGGCCGCGACATACCGCCTGGCCTGGCCTGCATGGGCAAGGCCGTCGTCAAGGGCGATGCGCGGTCCTTGTCGATCGCGGCAGCCTCGATCATTGCCAAGGTGGCCCGCGACCGGATGATGGCCCGTGCTGACCTGGTTTTCCCGGCCTATGGTTTTGCCACCCATGCCGGATATGCCACGCAGCGCCATCGCAATGCCATTGGCGACCACGGCCCCTGCCCACTGCACCGGATGAGTTTTAGGCCATTGCGGCAGGATGGGCTGGAAGCGGCGGAGGAATAATTGCCTGCTGTCCTGCGTCATCTGGGAACAACAGCGCGTGCCCTGCGTTGAAGATACTGACGTTGACGGCAAAGACACAGCCGTTCTTTTTCTTGTGTGCGGCGTGCCCTGGGTAACAAACCGCGGAGCGGACGGGTTATAGAACCAAGAACGATATGCACCCACGATTCCCATGAAAGGTTCGAACCGTGCTTTTTGGGCTGATTTTTGTAGCTGCCACGGCAGCGGCCGACATTTCCCCCGCCATGGGACCGACGGCGGATGCCCTGCAATCGGACCTGCAAACGGCGTATAGCTGCAAGGATATCGACGGACGCAAGGTCTGGAAGGGCGGACTTGCGTACTACATCCAGTCGTTCGTCTATGACGATGAAGCCCCGGATGACACAGCGAATATGGCAACCGACGCAGTTCTGCCCGAAGACAACAGCGCGGAGACGATGCAGGAGTTCGAGCAGGCCTGCATGACGATGGCGCCGACGGCGAGCACGGACAACTAAGCGGTATATCTTTAAGTTGGAGCCACCCGGCCGGAAGGAACTTCGGCTCGGAATAGTTATGGCGACGATTGATCGCTCGATCTTACTGCCATACGCAGACGATCACATTCCCGCTGACAGACACAAAAAGGCCGGCGCAAGCCAGCCTTTTTCATTCCTTTATGAGCCGACCAATCAGTTAAGACGGGTCTTCACATCACTGATCGCCTTGGCGAACAGGGTTGCCTGCGTGGCGCCATCCGACTTTGCCGTGATGACGCTCTCGGCGGCGGCAATGGCGATATCGACGGCGATCGCGCGGAACCGAATTGATGGCGTCGGTTTCTGCCTGCTTGATCTTCTGTTCCGACAGAGCCGTGCGGCGGGCGACGAATTCGTCGGTCTTCTGCTTGGCTTCCGCAGTCAGCATTTCAGCTTCACGTTCGGCAGCGGCAACGATGTTGGCGGCCTCCGCTTCGGCTTCCTTGCGCTTGCCCTGGTATTCAACGAGCAGCGCTTGCGCTTCAGCGCGCAGGCGCTTGGCTTCGGCGAGTTCATTGGTGATGCGGTCGGCGCGCGTCGAGCGACTTGGCCAGCATGCCGGGAACCTTGAGGTACACGACGAGAGCGAGGAAAAGCACCAAGCCGACTGTGGCCCAGAATGTGGCCAGTGAGGTCAAATCCATGTTGCTCTCCTTACTTCGCCGATGCTTTGACCGCGGATGCGATCTCGGCCTTCGATACCTTGCCACCGATCAACTGCTCGACAACGGCGGTCGCAGTTTCCTCGGCGATCGCGCCAACGTCGGCCAGTGCCTTCGTCTTGATATCGGCGATACGGGCTTCGGCAGCGGAAATCTTGTTGTTCAGGCTGACTTCGACCGCAGTGCGGTCGGCAGTTGCCTTTGCCTTTGCAGCTTCGCGCGCAGTCGATGCGATCGCGTTGCCCTTGGCCTTGGCAGCCGTCAGTTCCTGCTCATAGGCAGCAATGGCAGCATCCGCCTCTGCCTTCGAACGGGACGCATCATCGAGGTCGCGTGCGATCGTGTCGTTACGCGTTTCGAGAATGCCACCGATGCGCGGCATGACGACCTTCGACATCAGAAGGTAGAAAAGACCGAAGGTAATCGCAAGCCAGAGAAGCTGCGATGCAAATGTCGAAGTATCGAAGGGCGGGAACACTCCCGAGCCATGTCCGCCTTCATGGGCTACACCGGTTTCGGTGTGGACCTCGCCGGCAGCGGCGTCGTGGGTCTCTGCGCCTTCGGTGGTGGTTGACTGGGCGTATGCCGCGGTCACAAACATGCTCACCTCCAGGTGCATTCAGAAAAGATGCGGGCCGCGGCCTAAAACCGCGGCCCTGCCTTCAAGCCGGTATTAGACGGCGAAAAGGAGAAGCAGTGCTACGAGCAGCGAGAAGATGCCCAGAGCTTCCGTAACGGCGAAGCCGAATACGAGACGGCCGAACTGGCTGTCTGCTGCCGACGGGTTGCGCAGGGCGCCCGACAGGTAGCTACCGAAAATGTTGCCGAGGCCGAGAGCCGTGCCGGCCATACCGAGGCAAGCGAGACCTGCACCGATGTACTTTGCTGCTTCCGCTTCCATGATTTTCTCCTTGAAATGGTTGTTGCGGCTAACTTTGGTGCCTTGGCCGATCGAAACCGGCCAGGCCCACGACTTTATTCCTTAGTGTCCGCCCGGATGCACTGCGTCGTTGAGGTACATGCAAGTCAGCACCGCAAAGACATAGGCCTGGAGGAAGGACACGAGGAATTGAGACCCGTGAGGGCCACGGTCATGATGAGCGGAAGGATCGCACCACCGATGCCAAGCGCGCCGAGGGTTCCGAGCGAGGCGACGAAGCCTGCGAACACTTTCAGCGTGATATGGCCGGCCAGCATGTTCGCGAAGAGACGAACCGAAAGGCTGATCGGACGGGACAGGAAGGAGATCACTTCGATTGCAATAACCAAAGGCAGGAGGATACCGGGTACGCCAGAGGGCACGAACACATTGAGGAAGCCAAGGCCGTGCTTATAGAAACCGTAGAACAAAACAGTGCCGATGACGAAGAGCGCAAGCGCAAAAGTCACGACGATCTGGCTGGTGACGGTGAAAAAGTAAGGAACCATGCCGAGCATGTTTGCTGTCAGGATGAACATGAACAGCGAGAACACCATCGGGAAGAATTTCATGCCATGCGAGCCGGCGCCTTCGCGCAGCATCGAGGCGATGAATTCATAGGAAATCTCGGAGACGGACTGCATGCGGCCCGGAACCAGGCTGCGCGTCGACGTCGTGAAGTAGAGGAAGCAGGTCGCTACCACGAGGGTCGCAACCATAAACAGCGATGCATTGGTGAAAGAGAAATCAATACCGCCAATTTCGATCGGAATGATCTTGTTGACCACAAACTGGTGTACCGGATCTACCTTATCGCCTGCCACAGCCGCTCTTCCTCGTTACTAACCGCCAAGGGGCGGATATTTCAACCTGCGACAACAGCGCGTTTACGCGTCGTCACTCTTGTTCTTGATGCCCTTGCCCAGCTGATCCGCCGGGTGAGGCGCTGCCACCATGCCCGCCGAACGCAGGACGTTCAGCACACCGGCACAAAAACCAAGCAGGAGAAGCACAATCATCCCCCACGGCCCTGTACCCGCAAAATGGTCCAAAAGATAGCCCAGAAGTGCACCGACAATGATCGCCGCCACAAATTCGCTCGAAAGCTTTATAGCGACCTGATAGCCCTTGCAGGTTCTGCAGCGCTTCATCCGCAGCGTATTTCGGATCTTCCTTGCGCTTTTCAGACAACTCGGAACCGAGGCGTTTCAGCCGATCTTCCAGACCCTCTTTCCGGTTATCCGTCATGTGGCGTCCTTCCTTTTGCTGCCTGTCACGGTGATAAACCATGAGCTTGGTCACACAAAGGCCGGATTTGAAGCCACCCGCTCGGCCCGTTCTGAAGTCGGCCGCAACATAGTTTTAGGTGCCTGCATAGTCAAGGCACCTACCGCCCTTGTTAGGGCACAATATTATTTAATAAAAACATTGCCTTACCCGATCAAAACGGAGGCTTAGCCGGATTCTGCGGGAATCACCTGAGGCTTTACCGGACCGTGACAGAAATGAGTCCGCCCGGCCGCTGCCAATTGCCAGGCTATCAGCTCCATCCGCCGCCATAGGTGCGGTAGAAGATGTGCTTGCCGATCTTGGAGACCCGCTTCATCGTCGGACCCCAATCGGGCTTCACGTAGGTCGCGTGATAATGCGTCGCCGAACCGACCTCGGGAAACCAGATCTTGCCCGCCGTAACCGCAAGGGCAATTTCCTTGGCCGTCAGCCAGGCGGAGCGCGACCAGACGATGTCGGGAATACGGTCGCAGGCAAACGAGAACTGGCAACGGTTGTACCACCCCTTGTTCTGGTAGACGACATCGCAGATTGTCGACGGATAGGCGGGGTTGCGGACCCGGTTGAGAATGACCTGGGCAACGGCCGCCTGGCCCTTCATCGATTCGCCGCGCTTCGAAATAGATGCCTGATGTCAGGCATTTCTGCTCGGCCTCAGGAAAGACGCCTGCCGGCAGCGGGTTGGCGGCCCAGGCGTGGTCTTCCGGCGAGATTTCCGGAATGAACCGGCCGCCGGCCTTGTCTTCCCGCAGGATCAGATCGAACGGCGATTGGCGGGCATAATCCGGCTCGGCCGGCGCATAGGCGGTCGCCAGAACATCGGCCGCCTGGTTCGTCACCAGGCTTGCCAGCATCGGCGACATGGCTGGATCGGCCTTCAGTGCCTTCTTCTTGTAGAAAGCCGCGGCGATCTTGATTTCCTTGCCCTTGATATCAGGCTTGGAAAACACCATCCGCTCCTCGGCATCAAACAGCGGGTCGGTCAGCGAACTGGTGCGCTGCAGGATTGAGCCGGCGGTAAAATCCTTCGGCGGCGTTACCGGCGCCACGGCAATGATGCGGCCCTTCTTGTCCTTGCGGTTGACCCGGTCTTCGTCCGTGCGCGGATCGGCCTGTTTCTGTTCGGCCGTCAGTGACACCTTGCCGCCGCCCGGCATGTCGATCCCTGCCCCATCGCCGATCGCACCGGTGACGACGGGATCATTGAAGACCATCTCGACCTCGTGCAGCGAGCCAGCCGGGGGAGCGGGTCATGTGCATGCGCCAGCGTTCGCCGCCGCGGTTGATACCGGAGAGGAAGGTCGCGAGATCGGAATGGGCTGATACCGAGGGAAAGCCGACGAAGAGACCGATGCCAAGCATCAGGGGGCGGTCCCAGCGCGTAGACGGCAAACCGGACGTGAGACGCAACACTTTACTCTTCCGCACCAACCGTACTCCACGCACTGACAGACGCGGGTCTCCATCCGGCAAGAACACCCGGACCGTCTTTTCCCTGCGGGAAGTGAATCGGACAAGCGGCGCGCTCAATCGCGCGTTTACCGCTTCAACTGTCATGACAATGAAGCATTAACCTTGATGGTTGGTTAATAACGGTTGCCTGGAATGGGGACTACAATGCAAAACGCCTCCCGGCATCAAGGCACAGGAGGCGTTTCGGAATTCTGCTTGCGATCAGATGATGACGTGCGAACCCAGTTCCACCACGCGGTTGGTCGGCAGGCGGAAATAGTCGGACGGGTCAATGGCGGCATTGGCAAGGCCGATGAACAGCCTGTCCTGCCAGTGCGGCATGCCCGACTGCGCATCGGGAACCAGCTTGCGCCGTCCCAGATAGAACGAGGTCGACATGATATCGAACTTCAGCCCGGTCTTGCGGAACAGGCCAAGCGCCTGCGAGACATTCTGGGTCTCCATATAGCCGAAGCGCATTTCAAGCAGGCTGAAGCGTTCGGACATGCTGCTGGCGCTCACACGTTGGTCCTTTGGCACAACAGGCGTGTTCAGCGTGCGGATCGTCAGGATGAAGTTCTGCGCATGCAGGACGTGATTGTGCTTGATGTTGTGCAGCAAGGCCGCTGGCGTCGATTCCGGATCGCTGGTCAGGAAGATGGCGGTACCCGGCACGGAGACCGGCGCGTGCTCGCTCTTGCGCTCGATCGACTTCACGAAGGAGGCGAGCGGAATATCCGTGTGCCTTGTCTTGTCGTGCAAAATCTTGGTGCCGCGCTTCCATGTCCACATGACGACCACGAAAGTGACCGCGATCATCACCGGAACGTAACCGCCGTCGTGAATCTTCAAAAGATTGGCACCCAGGAAAACCAACTCGAGCGCCAGCAGCGGCAGCAAAACGAGGCAGGCCGCATAGACCGGCCACCGCCAGCGCAGGCGAACGAATTCGAAGGCAAGCAGGGTCGTGACGACCATCGCACCAGTGACGGAAATACCATAGGCGGTAGCCAGCGATTCCGACGAACCGAACACGAAGACCAATGTGATGACGCCGAACAACAGCAGCGTGTTGACGTTGGGAAGATAGATCTGGCCGGTCTGGGTCTCGGATGTATGGAAGATCGCCATGCGCGGCAGGAAGCCGAGATGGATCGCCTGGCGCGTCAGCGAGAATGCACCGGTGATCACCGCCTGGCTGGCAATGATCGTCGCCGCGGTGGCGAGAATGACGGCCGGCAGCAGCGCCCATTCCGGGAACATTAGGAAGAACGGATCGGACATGGCTTCCGGATGCTTCAGAACGAGCGCGCCCTGCCCCAGATAGTTGAGCGCCAGCGCCGGAAAGACAAGGCAGAACCAGGCCCATTGGATCGGCTTGCGGCCGAAATGTCCAAGGTCGGCGTAGAGCGCCTCTGCACCCGTGACAGTCAGGAACACAGCCCCGAGAACCACGATGCCGACGTAACCGGCATTGAACAGGAAATGGACAGCGTACCAGGGATTGAAGGCCGAGAGGATACCGAAGTCGTCACGGATATGATCGATGCCAGCCGCTCCCATGACGAGGAACCAGACGACGGTAATCGGTCCAAAGAAATTCGAAACCGCGGCTGTACCCTTCGACTGGACTGCGAAAAGCAACAGCATGATGACCACCGAAATCGGCACGACATATTCGGAGAGCGCCGGTGTGACCAGTTTCAAGCCTTCCACGGCGGACAGGACCGAAAGGGCCGGCGTGATCATCGCATCGCCGATGAAAAGAGCGGCACCGGCGATCCCCATAAAGAAAAGGCGGGACGCATGCCCACTGCCTGCCTTCATCAGAAGGGCCAGAAGCGACAGCGTTCCACCTTCGCCGTGGTTGTCGGCGCGCAGCAGGAACAGCACGTATTTCAGGGTTACGATGATCGTCAACGTCCAGATCATCAGCGAGATCAGGCCGATGACTTCGAACCGAGTGACACCGTCGGCAGCGACCGGGCGCAGTGCCTCACGAAACGCATAGAGCGGGCTTGTACCGATATCGCCGTAGACGACGCCGACCGAGCCGAGCACAAGAAGCAGAAACTTGCGCAATTCTTTGTCGCGTGTTCCGGGGGTAGCTACCGATTGGGACATCTGAATATTTCCGGCTCTCAGAGCCAGCCTTTCCAGCGAAAGAAATAGTAGGGGACGATTGCGGAAATCACCATGGCAACGATCGCCATGGGATAACCGAAGGCCCATTTCAGTTCGGGCATGAAATCGAAATTCATGCCGTAAAGCGAGGCGACCAGGGTCGGCGGCAGAAAGACGACGGCCGCGATCGAGAAAATCTTGATGATGGCGTTCTGCTCGACGTTGATCAGCCCGAGCGACGCATCCAGCAGAAAGGTGATGTTGCCGGAAATGAACGAGGCGTGCTCCGACAGCGACTGGATATCGCTTGAAATCGTCCGGCACAGCTCCTTGGATTCCCTGTTTTCCTGCACGGAGGGAACCGTATAGAGAAAAGTCAGGACGCGGGAGAGCGAGGCAAGACTGTCGCGTGTCTTGGCTACCAGCCGGTGGTGCGATGCCACATCCATCAGCTTGGCTTCGAGATAATGCGGCGGGCGGCGCTTGCCGACGGGCCGATCGCCGAACACCTGCGTCGACAATCCGTCGATCCGGGCAACCGCAATCTCAAGGATTTCCGCGGTGCGATCGACGATCGTTTCTGAAAAGCCGCGTCACCAGAACCGTTCCGGTGGAACAACCGCCGGGAATACGATGCATTGCGGCCGTGAAGAGATCGAAGGCCTTGGGCTCATCATAGCGGATAGTGATCAGCATGCCGCGCGCCAAAACGAAGGCAACGTCCGCCAGTTCCGGATGTCCGCTTTCGGCCTTGCAGACGAGTGAGGCGGTCATGAACACGGCGTCCTTGGCCGTGTAGAGGCGGCTCGACGGTCTCGATATCCTTCAGATCTTCCCGTGTCGGCACTTCGATGCCAAGGAAACCTTCGACCAGTAGATCTTCCGCCTTGTCGGGGCGCAGCATGTCGATCCAGACGACATCGGAGGGCAGGGACGCAGGCGGCGTCACCGCGCTGATGACGACGGCTTCTCCATTATCGTGATAGGCAGTAATCATTCCGCGGCCCTTGCATGGTCGTCGTCGGCACGCGCATGGGCGACCATAGCACCATCATGACGAGATGCGACACCGGGAGCCAGGCTAGGGCGAACCGGAAAAAACCGGCGGAATGAAATCAAAGCTGCGCGCGGCAGATCCATATGGAAACTCTCGTCGTTTACGACAAACCCTCAAACGGTCATCACGGTCATGCGGAGCCCGACGGAGGGCAGCACCGCTGGTGCAGCCTTGCGGATGCGGGGAGGCATATGGAACAAGGCACGCTCAAAATCAATGCGGAAATTGGCGAAGCGCCACATTGTCGCCTAAAGACTTAACGACGCGAGGCAACAGAATGTCAACAGTCCGCATGCGCGGGATGCGTTTTCATGCGGCAGCCGGCAAAGTGACAATCCGTTTCCCGGCCCCCTATTCGAACACGATGTTCGGCATGGTCCGTGCCTTGTCGCTCTGATGGGCGCTGACCTGTTCCCAGACCTTCCGGGCGATGTCGCGATAGACTCTGGCGATCTCGCTGTCCGGCTCCGACGCGACGACCGGCGTTCCCGCGTCAGACGTCTCGCGGATGCCCATGGTCAGCGGCACTTCACCCAGGAACGGCACGCCGATGCGCTCGGCCTCCTTGCGGGCGCCGCCATGACCGAAGATATCATGGCGGGCGCCGGTATCGGGTGCGATGAAATAGCTCATATTCTCGACGATACCGAGCACCGGCACCTCGACCTTGCGGAACATGGCAAGCCCCTTGCGGGCATCAATCAGCGCCAGGTCCTGCGGCGTCGAGACGATGACGGCTCCGGCCAGCGGCACCTGCTGGGCCATGGTCAGCTGCGCATCGCCGGTACCCGGCGGCATGTCGACCACCAGCACGTCGAGATCGCCCCACGCGACCTCGCGCAGCATCTGCAGGAGCGCCGACTGGATCATCGGGCCGCGCCAGATCATCGCGACTTCCTCGTCGACGAGGAAGCCCATCGACATGACCTTGATGCCGTAATTTTCCATCGGCCGGATCATCCGGCCCTCGATCTGCTGCGGGCGACCGGAGATTTTCAGGAGCCGCGGCATTGACGGGCCGTAGATATCGGCGTCGAGAATGCCGACGCGCAGACCGTTGGCCTTCAGCGCCAAAGCAAGATTGACCGAGGTGGTCGACTTGCCGACGCCGCCCTTGCCGGAGGCAACCGCAATGATCGCACCGGACACCCGGAATACCGGCTTTCGCCGCAGCGGTGGGTGTCCGCGGCGCGGCGGCAGCGGGCGCATGACTGTGGCCGGCGTGGGAATGCCCGGCATGCGAATGGCCAGTCTGGGATGGTGCGGCGGCGGGCCGCTGGACCGGCGCCGAAGACGAGGTTCCCTTCTTGTCGGCCGTCAGCGCCACCATGGCGCCCTTGACGCCGGGAATATCCTTGACCACCCGTTCGGCCGCAGCCCGCAGGGGATCGAGTTCGTGAGCCCGCTCAGCCGGCACCGTGATCGAGAAATAGACCTTGGAATCGGAAATGAAGACATCGGAGACCAGACCCAAATCGACGATATTGCCGTCCATATCCGGTCCGCGAATGCCTCTGAGCTTATCGAGAACCTGTTCCTTGGTCACGTCGGTCATGTCATTCACTCCTGCCGCCAGCGCGGCTGGTTTGCCCTGCTGTCTCGTTCGATGCACATTGCCCTGACTTAAAGCGTGTCAAAACGGGTTGTCGCCGCGCTTTAAGTTTTGTTTTGATGCATGTCGTTGCCCCAGAACCGCTGCGCGATTTTGGGCGACATACACTAGATAATCGAGCCGGAGTGTTTCGCCAATGCGGCCGCGCAGAAAAACCGGCGCAAAAGGAAAGGCCGCTCTCTGCCTGATGGTGTCCGTACATCCGGGATCACCTTTGGCTGAAAGCGGCCTTGTCTGTCATGACCTTCTTGGGCGCCGTTTTATTATAGTCCCCTCTGGACATGCCATTTACAAAGCAGGAAGCGTGCCAGTTTGAAAAAGCAGCTGAATACAGCTGTTTGACGATCGGCGGCAGTGCGATGCAGCATGAAATCCGATTACTAATTGTGCAGTTGCGTCATCCGGTTTTCGGCATTGCCGGATTTTGCGACAAGGGCGCCGACAGGCAGCGCCCTTGCTTTGGCTCAGAATTCGTCCCAGCCGTCGTTCGCAGGCGCCGCGGCGGCGGCCCCGCCATTCGCCTGAAAGGCACCGGCAAGTTTTTGCCCCAGCGACCGTGCCGGCGATTGGACGGCCGGTGTGGTGACGGACGCAGACCGGATACCGGGCTTCGACAAGGAGGCACTGCGCATGGGCGCGGCAGACGGGCGATGCGTGCCGGCGTCCACGGAGGAGCGGTGTGCCTGCGACGCTTCTCCGAGCCTGAAGTTCGACAGCAGCGCCGTCAGTGCCGAGGCCTCGGCGGCAAGCGTGTGGCTGGCGGCGGTCGATTCCTCGACCATGGCGGCATTCTGCTGCGTGCCCTGATCCATGACGTTGACAGCGCGGTTGATATCGTTGAGCCCGATCGACTGTTCACGGGCCGCCTCGACGATAGAGGAGACACGCAGGTTGATTTCATCGACCTCGTGGACAATCACTTCGAGCGCCTTGCCGGCCTGACCGACCAGTTCGACACCGGTCTTGACCTGCTGGCCGGATTTCGAAATCAGCGCCTTGATTTCCTTGGCAGCATTGGCTGAGCGTTGCGCCAGTTCGCGCACTTCCTGAGCAACAACGGCAAACCCCTTGCCGGCATCACCGGCTCGCGCGGCTTCGACACCGGCGTTGAGCGCCAGAAGATTGGTCTGGAAGGCGATTTCATCGATGACGCCGATGATGCTTGAGATTTCCTGCGACGAGGTTTCGATCTGGCCGACGGCATCGATGGCGCTCTTGACCACGGCACTTGATGTCTGCGCACCGGATTTGGCCTTCGCAACCAGCTGGCCGGCCTCTTCGGCCCGCACCGTCGAGTCGCGCACTGAGGCGGTGATCTCGTCCAGCGCCGCAGCCGTTTCCTCGACGGAAGCAGCCTGCTGTTCGGTACGCCGGGCAAGATCGTCGGCCGAGGAGCGGATTTCGGCCGAGCCGGCCTGAATGCCAAGCGCATTGTTGCCGACCGATTGCAGGGTCTGCTGCAGGGTGCTCATCGAACTATTGAAGTCTTCGCGCAGGGCATCAAGCGAACCGATGAACGGCGTCATCAGGCGGAACGTCACGTCGCCATCGGCCAGACGCTGCAGGCCGGTGCCAAGTTCGGTGACGGCAAAGCGCATCTGGCGCTCGTTTTCCTGCGTCTCGGCTGCACGACGCTGGCGTTCTTCTTCGCTGAGCGTACGGGTCTCTGCAGCTTCGGCCTCAAGACGCTGCTTGGCAATCGATGCATCCCGCAGAATGGCGAGCGAGCGGGCCATGTCGCCGATTTCGTCGTTGCGCTCCGCGTCGGCAATGACAATGCCGGTATTGCCCCGGGCGATTTCTCCCGTCGCATTCACGATGGCTTCAAGGCGGCGGCGGGAAGCGGTTGGAGATCATCACGCCAAGCAGCACGAGCAGTACCGAGGCGACGCCGATGATGACAACTGAAATCCAGGCCATATGCGTCAGGTAGGCAAACACGGTCGCCTTCGGGACGGAGACGATCGCATACCACGAGGTATCGGGAAGAAGCTGAACCGGAACAGCGACCGAAAGGAACTCCGTTCCGTCCACGCCGGCCGTCTCGACGGGCTTGCCGGGGTTGTCGATCATCTGCTGCCAGGCGCCAGCGTCGACACTGCTGTCCTTGAAGCCTTTGCCGAGATTGGCGGCATCGACATGACTGAGGAAATTTCCGCCCTGGGAAACCAGCGACATTGCCGTCGCCAAGCGGTTTCATTTCGGCAAGTTTCGAGGTCAGGCTGTCCAGCGCAATGTCGATGCCGGTGACGCCGAGCGGCTTGCCATCGACGGTGACGGGGCCGACCAGCGTGGTCATCATCACGTCCTTGCCGTCGACCATATATTTATAGGGTTCGATCACCACCATTTTCTGCGCCTTGAAAGGCAACTGGTAGTAATCGCCTGGGCCAGGCTTGTCGTAATCGGTGAGCGGCGTCACATCGATCTTGCCACCCGCACGCACCCAGTAAGGGACATAGCGGCCCGTTGCATCATGTCCGGGCTTGTTGACATAGTCCGCATCCTTGCCATCGAAAGCATTCGGCTCCCAGCCGCTCCAAACGCCGACGCGAAGGGACTGTCCTCAAGCGCTTTTCGCATCATGGCATCAGCGGAGGTTCGGGTTGCGGCTCCAGATGTTTCGAGCGCCGAAAAACGCTCTGGAAGGTGGCGACGAGCTGGAGGCCTTGGGTCAGCTGCGATTTCAGATCGGCGGCCGTCAGCGCGGCGGCGGCGTTCATTTCATCGACGCTGCGGCGTTTGACTTCGGAATAGGAGATCCAGAACAGTGTGCCGGCGGTAACCACGGTGGCGAAGAGCCCGGTAGCCACGACGGAGAATATATTACGGGAGGTCGCAGTCTTGAACAGCATCTCGTATCCTCGCAAGCGCGACGGCACGGGGCGAATGCCTCAGAGTTGCGGCGTCACATGAATATCATTTCTGGAAAAGGTGCGGAGGATACAATTCGTGCATCTGCATGGCGCGTCATTTCAGACGAACGATGCGCGCAGACTTCAAAGCGTTTCACACTCCCGTCCCGATGATCATCGAAGACAGGGATTGTTCAAGCACCCTCCCAGTGAAATCATTTCACCGATAGTAAAGTGCACTGCAAATCTTAATGTTCGTCTAAAATGCCAAGGATAATCGTGGCGCCTGCTTCGTTCCTGATTGTTGAGCGATCCGTAAAGCTTAGCTGATATACCCCTTCTTCATGGCCTTGACGACAGCCTGCGTGCGGTTGACCGCATCCAGCTTCTTGCTGACATGGTTGAGGTAATGATTGACCGTGTGCTCGGACAGACCGAGGATGCCGGCGATCTCCGAACTCGTCTTGCCGGCGGCGGTCCAGTTGAGACATTGGATTTCACGCTCCGACAGGGCGACTGGGGCACCCTTCCAGAACGAGCCGATTTCGGTCAGGCGATTGTACACATGAATGGCGATCATCTGTAGTTCCATCATCGCGGACATTGGCAGATCGGTGCGTTTTCCCATCCAGATGACGGTTGCCCGGCTGCCATCGGCGTCGTGAACCGGGAAATAATTGGCCTGAAAAATCCCGTGCTCGCGCAACATGGCGATATAGTCGTTCGCCTGGGGCGGACGACCGCTCTCCTTTTCCCAGTCCTCAAGCGTCAACTGGAACGGCGTCGTGGTTTCCCTCAGGCGGCGAATGCCGGTCGAATGCTTCAAGAGCGAGATACTGTCATATGTATTGACCAGATCCGCCGGCATATTGGACAGGATCGAGGCGCTGGACAGCTTTTCTGCATCGAAAGATGGAACCATGCAGACAAGGAACGTCTTGAAACCAAAGGCCAGGGTGACCTTCTTCATGTAACGAATCGCATCGAACTGGGTTTCCAGTGCTGCAATTTCTGAGGCGAAATCCCCGCCGCGCGACTGCTCTTTTTCAATCGGCTCTGCCATCAACGTATCGCGCATTCACAAACTCCACCGCACATCTGAGTGCGTTGCCTGGCCAAGCGCCGTCAAGCGTCGCCGATATTTCACCCTACTCATCATGCCGGTTTCCTGCTTGCATTCATAAACATTTCTCAATTGATCAATCCGGCACGTATCGCTTTTGCCACGGTCTGGACGCGATTGACAGAATCCAGTTTGCGGGTGGCATGACTGAGATAGTGATTGACGGTGTATTCCGAGAGATCCAGGATTTTCGCCATTTCCGTGGTTGTCTTGCCGGCCGCCGCCCAGTGCAGGCATTCGATTTCGCGCCGCGACAGCACTGCGGGCACAGGAGAGCGCATCTCCCTGATTTCGCTCAGCCGGCCAAACAGGTATCCGGCCTTGTAGGTCAATTCCTTCAATTCGACGGAATTAACCGTCTCATGATTGCCGCCGAAACCGATTGCACCAGGCGTACCGTGTACGTCATGGACCGGGATATAGACACCGCGCCTCAGGTTGCCTCGTTCTGAACAGGCTCAGCACCTGATTTCCCTTGCCGTCCGAGCGCCTGTGAGAATCAAGGGTCGTGTCATAGGTGAAGGGAATGGTGCTTCTGCGCAGACGCGCAATGACCGGGCTGCCTGCCATCATGTTGGCCGCATCGTAGTTGACCAGGAAATCCTTTGGCCAATTCGTCATGACGACTGTATCCGCAAGGCTGCAACAGGTCTTGGCCGGCACGACCATCACCAGGAAACCGGTGAATCCATAGGTGTGCGAAACTTTCTCCAAAGCCTGACGGACATCCGCTTCCCGCGTCATCGCTTCGGCGCCACGCTGATCGGCGGAAACCGTTATGGGTGATAGATGTCCGCTGAAATCCACCATTCTCTACCTCTTCCAGGCTCGCACCCAATGGATTCGGCGTCACGAAAACCGTTCCGCCGCCGCCCCCAGGCTTTCGTCCCGGTTAGATCCCGGAATCCCCGTCTTCAAGGCGGGAGTTCTGAACGTCGGCAGGCACAGAATCTGATATATTAAAGCTACAGCCCCGTTTTCCCGACGTCCAGTCGATTCACCTAATTAACCGTAAAGGCATCACGAAAGTCTAACGCCCTGGGCCAAGACGGATTTCCACGTCTTCGCTGATGGCCAGCGCCGCCTGACGAACCGGGCGCGCCCAGCTTTCCAGCTGCTCCATCGTCACCCGATAAGCCGGCCCCGTGACCGAGATACCGGCGACAAGATCGAACCCGGCATCATGGATCGGAGCGGCAACACAGCGGATTTCCGTTTCATGTTCTTCACGATCAAAGGCATAACCCTGCAATCGAGCCTCGTCCAGATCACGCTTCAAAGAGGCCACGGAAAGATGTGTATTGGCTGTGAAACGATGGAATGTCAGTTTACCGAGCGTGTCGGCAGAGCCGGGCCGACGGCAGCACCGACAGCGCCGCTTTCCCAAGGCCGGTGCAATAGACCGGAGAGGCATTGCCGATCTGCGATTCCATCCGCACCGTCTGACGGCTTTCCACCTTGTCGACATAGATGATCTCGGTGCCGCGCAGTACACCCAAGTGAATCGTCTCGCCGGTTTCTTCGTGCAACCGGCGCAGATGCGGCGCGGCAACGGCGCGGAACTGGTTCTTGGACCACGCACGGTAGGCGAATTTCAGCAGACGCAGGCCGGGCTCGTAGCAGAGATCGCGCCCCTGCGTCAGCAGCCCCTCCTCCAGCAGATGGGAGAGCTGGCGATGCAGCGTGCCACGCGGCTGGCCGGACAACACAAGGATATCGCTGAATCGCAGCGGCCGTTCGGCGGTGGCGACGATCTCCAGAACGGAAAGAACCTTGCCGAGCGTGCCGGTACCGCTATTCTGTGGTTCAGCAGGAGAAGAAACAGCCAGTTCGTCCCGTTCCATTGGTCCATCCGTTTCGGTTTTCGCCGCGGCTTTGGCCTTGACAAGCCAGTATCAGCGGCGCTGATAATTCCAAATAATAAGAGTCAGTTCCAAATAATGGAACGCAATCGATGTAAAAGCAAGTTGGTTTGTTGGCTTTTTACATCCCGGGAGAGCGAAACATCATGGCCTTGCCAGCCGCGCAATTTCACGACCTCAAGGGGCGTGGCGTCCTGATCACCGGCGGCGGCTCAGGCATCGGCGCCGCTTTGGTCGAAGGCTTTGCGCGGCAGGGCGCGCGCGTCGCCTTCATAGACATCGCCGAAACGGACAGCCGGGCGCTGGTGGCGCATCTCACACCTTTGGTCGAGCACCCCCGATTTTCATTCCGGCCGATCTGCGTGACGTGCAGGCTGTAAAACCCGTTGTCGATCAGGCAGCAGAGACGATCGGATCGCTCAGCGCCCTCATCAACAATGCCGCGCGCGACGACAGGCAGCCGCTGGAAGAGGTGACGGAAGTAAGCTGGGACGAAAGCCAGGCTGTCAACCTCAGGCATCTGTTCTTCGTGAGCCAGGCTGCGGTCCCCCATATGCGGCGGGCCGGAGGCGGCTCGATCGTCAACTTTTCGTCGATCGCCTTCATGCTCAATATGGGTGAAATCCCGGCTTACGCGACGGCCAAGGCCGGTATTGTCGGCCTGACCAAATCGCTCGCCGGAAAACTCGGACCGGACAATATCCGCGTCAATGCGGTGCTGCCGGGTATGGTGGTGACCGAGCGTCAGAAGAAACTCTGGATAAACGATGCCGCGATTGCCGGCATGCTGGAAAAACAGTGCCTGAAGCACATGCTCGTTGCAGAGGATATGGTAGGCCCCTGCCTCTACCTCGCTTCCGACTGTTCGGCGCGGATGACAGCCCAGGCCATGATCATCGACGGAGGCGTATTTTAATGACGGCAGCATCCTATGCGGCGGTGGATTGGGGAACCTCGAGTTTCCGGCTATGGATCATCAGCGAGAGCGGCGCGGTGCTTGCTGAACGCCGCAGCGGCGAAGGCATGACGACGGCAGCCAAATCTGGTTTTTCCGGCATTCTGGAATCCCATCTCGCCGCGGTTTCCGCCCCGCCACACCTGCCGGTGATCGTCTGCGGCATGGCCGGTGCCCGCCAGGGCTGGGTAGAGGCAGGTTATCTCGACACACCGGCACCACTGAGCGCCATCGTCAAGGCGGCCGTCACTGTGCCCGACAGCAACCGGGATATCCGCATTCTGCCCGGTCTTGCCCAGCGCAGCGAAGAAGCTCCCGATGTGATCCGCGGCGAGGAAACCCAGTTGCTCGGCGCGATATCGCAACTGGGCAATGGCAGTCATCTCGTCTGCATGCCCGGCACGCACAGCAAATGGGTGCGAGTCACCGGTGGCATCGTCGACGGTTTCTCGACCTTCATGACCGGCGAGCTGTTCGACGTCATCGCCAAGCATTCGATACTCAGCCACGCCATCGTTGACGCCGGTTCCTTTGCCAATGATGACCCGGCCTTTCTCGGCGCGGGTTGCCAAGGCTGCCAAAAACCCGGCTCTGGCAACCAATCTGGTCTTTACGGTTCTGCAGCGGCCAATTGCTGCATGGGCTGTCGGCACTCGACGCGAAGGCCCGCTTGTCCGGCACCTTGATCGGCCTGGAAATCGCCGGCGCGCTCGCCACCGCCAAGCCCGGAAGCGGCGTCTGCCTGGTTGCCTCCGGCGGACTTGCTGCGCTGTATCAATCCGCGTTGTCGGCGCTGAACCTCACCCCCGTCGCCATCGACGCCGATGAGGCCGTTCTCCATGGCCTCGCGGCCGCTGCCAACGCCATCTGGCCAGCCTGAAGCCATCCAGCCCTTTCGAAGAAAGAACCGTCATGAACCGCATCCCTTTTCCGCCGATGAAATATCCGCTGATTGCCATTCTGCGCGGCCTGAAGCCTGAGGAAACGCAGGGTGTGGTCGGCACGCTGATCGAAGCCGGTTTTACCGCCATCGAAATCCCGCTGAACTCGCCGGATCCGTTCCGCCTCGATCGAGATCGCCGTGAAGATGGCGCCCGCGGATTGCCTGATCGGCGCCGGCACGGTTTTGACCACCGAACAGGTGGAAAAGCTCGACGGGGTTGGCGGCAAGCTGATGGTGAGCCCGAATGTCGAAACCGACGTGATCGCGCTCGTGGCAGCCCGCGGCATGGTCACCATGCCCGGCGTACTCACCCCCGACCGAAGCGCTGGCTGCCGCCCATGCCGGCGCAACCGGTCTCAAATTCTTTCCCGCCAGCGTGCTTGGCCCGGCCGGCATCGCGGCGATCCGCACTGTCCTGCCGCCAGACCTGGAAATCGCAGCCGTCGGCGGCGTTTCCGACACCAATTTCGGCGATTACGCCAAGATCGGCATCAAGAGCTTCGGCCTCGGCTCCAGCCTGTACAAGGCCGGCATGAGTGCTGCCGAAGTCGCTGAGCGGGCAAGGGTGACCATCAAGGCCTATGATGCGGTGTACGGGGCATGAGCATGAGCGAGACAATACCCTTTTCCGGCAGGGTTCTCAGCGACCTGCCCCTCGAGCTCGGTGAAGGCCCGACCTTCGATCCGGCCACCGGCACCGCCTGGTGGTTCAACATCAAGGGCCGCGAGCTGCACGAGCTGCACCTGGAAAGCGGCCGGAAAACCCTGCATGCCCTGCCCTTCATGGGCAGTGTGCTGGCGGTCATCGATCCTCTGCGGCAGTTGATCGCGCCGGATCGCGGCCTGTTCATCCACGATACGAAAACCGGTGAACTGACGGCCTATGCAGCACTGGAAAGCAATCCGGGCAATCGCTCCAACGACGGCCGCATGCATCCGTCCGGTAGCCTGTGGGTCAGCACCATGGGCCGCAAGGCCGAAAAGGAAGCCGGTGCCATCTACCATGTTGCCAAGGGTGTGGTGACACGGCTCTACGGTGGCATCAGCATTCCCAACGGCATCTGCTTTTCGCCCGATGGCAGCATCGGCTATTTCGTCGATTCCGCCATCAATCGCATCATGCGGGTCGATCTCGATCCAGCCACAGGCCTGTCGACCGGAGATGCCACCGTGTTCAGCGACCAGAGCGGCAATCCCGGCGATGTCGATGGTTCGGTCTGCGACGCCGATGGCCTGATCTGGAATGCGCGCTGGGGCCAGGGGGCTATCGATGTCTACACGCCGGACGGCTCGCGGGTTGCCCGCCATACAGTGCCCGCCATCCAATCGAGCTGCCCCGCCTTCATCGGCGCCAAGGCAGACCGTCTGCTGGTGACATCCGCCTGGCAGGACATGGATGACGCAGCCCGCAAAGCCGATCCGAATGCAGGCAAGACGTTCGAACTCGGCGTCACCGTCAAGGGCCGTTTCTGAACCAGCCTACAAACTCTGAAGGTTGGGCGAGGCTCGCGAAAGCCACTGATCAGAATCGACAGACGAATGAAGAAGCCGGGTTCAAGCCCGGTTTCTTCATTCAGCGCCTTATCAGCCCAGCAAGTTGGCGCGGCATCACTCATGGGCTATTCGCCAGGGCGGATCTTTTCTGTTCGAGCCGGCGAAGTATAGTAATATCCGGTTGCCGCCGGGATCGAACAGCTCAGCCTCCCGCCAAAGCCAGCTCTTGTCTTCCGGTGGGCTAGAGAACGTGATGCCGGATTGCACTAGACGACGCACCGTTTCGTCCAGATCGTCGCACTCAAAATAGACAGTCGTTCCGCTGCCGGCGTTTGCGCCCTGGTGCAGGGAAAACGTGCTGTCACTGTCCGGGCAGGCAAAGCGTACATAATGCGGCCGTGCATCGACGATCGGCATCAGCCCAAGCGATTGATAAAAGTGCCAACCCTCATCGAGATCCGGCATCGTCACTGTCACCTGGTTCAAACGCATCGCCCAATTCCCCTTCCGCTTTTGCCTGCAGCCAGCTTTCGTCTCATGCTTATAAAACGAAAAGCTCCCTCCCCAATTGCACATCTTTTTACGGAACCACTCCCGGCCTTCGACGTTTTGTCTACATCACCGGTGCGGCGGCAAGGATTTGAACCCCTGCGCTTTGATCGACAAAGAGAACGAAAAGGTAGGTTTAAAATGACCAAGAAACTCGTAGCTTCCGTCGCCGCAGGTGCACTTTTTGCAGGCGTAACCGTATTTGCACCGCTCGGCTTCGCACAGGACACCACCCAGCCTTCGGCTCAGCCGCAGACCATGGAAACGCCGATGACCGGCGAGCAGCCGGCTGACGCCATGAAGAAGCCGATGGATCAGGCAGCGGAAGTGGCACCTGCCGGCTCCGGTTACCTGACCTGAACAGGGCGCTGATCAGATTGCTGCCAGCACCTATATCGGCCAGTCCGTCTACAATGCTTCGGACGAAAGCATCGGCGAGATCAATGACGTGATCTTCACCAAGGACGGCTCGGTTGAAGCAGCCGTGATCGGCGTTGGTGGTTTCCTCGGGATCGGCGAAAAGAACGTTGCCGTTCCGCTCGATACGATCAGCGTTGCCGAGGTTCCGAATTCGGACGACCTGAAGCTGACCACGGCTGAAACTGCCGATACGCTGAACGCTGCGCCGGAATTCAAGACCAAGTCGCAGCAGGTTGCCGAGCAGAATGCCAATGCCCCGGTCGACACGACAACCACGTCGTCCACGGCTCCGGCAACCGAAGTGAAGCCGGCTGAATAGGCTTGCGCCAACCAGTAACCGATTGACGGTTTTATCATCTACAACGGCGCCACCTCAAGGTGGCGCTGTCTCTCGTCTAGAATAACACCCCGTACCGCAGGGCATCATAAATCCCCGCATGGATATTGCGGCTGGCGACGGCGTCGCCGATGCGGGAACAGGTCGAACTCCCCGTCCGGATTTCGCATCTTGATCGGATTTTCCTGGCGAATCAGCGCCTTGTAGTCCACGGCGCCGAGATTGTGCGATAGCGGTTTCAGCTCCAGATAAAGGTCTGCCATCGGCAGGGTTCCGTGCTCGACGACGACCTGAGCGACCCGCCGTTCGACCGAGGCATTTGCCGAATAGTCGGAGCCCAACACCGCCACCAGTTGGTTGCCCTCGCGGCGTACCGATTTCAGCCTTGTGTTGATCGTTACGCGAACATTCTTTTCCGCAAAAGCCTTGGCATAGGGCACATGGTTCATACCGCCGATTTCCGGTGCGAACATGCGTTCCGGCGAGACGATCTCCAACTCCGCGCCCGTCGCCGCAATCATCTCCGCTGCCGTCATTCCGGTATGAGCGCCATTGTCGTCGTAAAGCAGGACAGGACCTTCGGGCTTGATGACCCCGGCGATGATGTCCCAGCTGGAAACCACCAGATCGTCGCCCGCTTCCAGCACCGGATTCTGCGCGATGCCGCCGGTGGCGATGACGACCAGATCGGGCTTTCGCTCGAGAATGTCGCCCGCCTCGGCAAAGACGTTGTAGCGGATGGGGACGCCGAGCCGCTCCAGTTCGGACAGGCGCCAGTCGACAATGCCGATCATTTCCTTGCGGCGCGGATTGCGGGCTGCGAGCAGGATTTGTCCGCCCGCCTCACCGGTCGCCTCCAGCACCTCGACGGAATGGCCGCGTTCCGCCAATACGCGGGCCACCTCCAACCCCGCCGGCCCGGCGCCGACGACGACCACCTTTCGCATTGGTCCGGTTGTCTTCGAAATCACATGCGGAATGGTCGCCTCGCGGCCCGTCGCCGCATTGTGAATACAGAGCGCACCGCCGCCTTCATAAATGCGGTCGAGACAGTAGGTGGCGCCGACGCAGGGGCGGATCTGGTTTTCGTGGCCCTCGATGATCTTCTTGACGATATGCGGATCGGCGATATGGGCGCGGGTCATGCCGACCATGTCGAGCTTTCCCTCGGCAATCGCGTGGCGTGCCGTCGCGACATCAGCGATACGGGCGGCGTGAAAGACCGGGAATTTCGTCGTGGCGCGCACCTCGCCGGCGAAATCGAGATGCGGCGACGAGGCCATGCCCTGGATCGGGATGACATTGGTCAGATGTGCGTCGTGATCGATATGGCCACGGATGATGTTGAGGAAATCGACCTTGCCCGACCCGGCCAGCCGCTTGGCGATTTTCGACGCCCTCCTCCTTCGAAAGGCCGATGTCCCATTGCTCGTCGGCCACCATGCGGATGCCGACGATGAAATCCGGCCCGACGGCCTTGCGCACGGCGTCCAGAACCATGTTCGAGAAGCGCATGCGGTTGTCCAGCGAGCCTCCATACTCATCGTCGCGATGATTGGTCGCCGGTGACCAGAAGCCGTCCATCAGATGGCCATAGGCTTCGAATTCGATGCCGTCGAGACCAGCGGCCTGCATCCGCTGTGCAGCACTCTGCATAGTCGCCGATGATACGCTCGATGTCCCAGTCCTCGATTTCCTTGGGAAAGGCGCGGTGCGCGGCTTCTCGAACGGGAGAAGCACTAAGCACCGGCAGCCAGTCGCCCTTGTTCCAGCCGGTGCGGCGGCCGAGATGGGTGAGCTGGATCATCACGGCAGCGCCATGCTCATGACAGTCCTCAGTGATCTTCTTCAGCCACGGCACGATCTCGTCGGAATAGGCATGGAGATTGCCGAAAGCAGGGGGCGAATCCTCAGACACGATCGCCGAGCCCGCCGTCATGGTCAGCGCAATGCCGCCCTTGGCCTTTTCGACATGATAGAGCCGGTAGCGATCCTTCGGCATACCGTCTTCGGAATAGGCAGGTTCATGCGAGGTCGACATGATCCGGTTTTTCAGCGTCAGATGCTTTAACTGATACGGTTGTAACAAAGGGTCTTTAGAATTCATCTTTACGCCACCATTGATTGTTTTATACTGATACCACACCCAAATATCCCGGAGGTTTGACAATGCCTTTTCGCGTGATTGCCGGCCGTTTCTTCTGCGTTAATTATTCTCCCGACGGAGACACGATCCGCTTCGGTCCGGACAATCTGTCCGATCTCAATCATTTGGACGGCGTTCCTGCCGAGGTGAATCGGCGAGACCATGCCAGCATTCGCCTTGAGGGGATCGATGCCCTCGAAACACATTATGAGCGCCGGCATCAGCCGCTGGAACTCGCTCTTCGCGCTCATGAAGAATTGCTTGGCTTCCTTGGAATCCGCAACGTCGTCTGGGATGCTGGACAATCCAACGTCGTTTTGGCGGGAAGATGGCGCCCAAGGCTACATCATTGCCAGGTCGAGCGATAAATACGGGCGCGTCATTGCCTTTGCCTTTCCCGGCGAACCGCCGATAGCGAGCGGCGGCGAGCTTTTGTCGAACCGGCCATGCTCGATCCGAGCGCAAACCTCATGCTGCTGAGCCGGGGGCTGGCCTATCCGACCTATTACTGGACGCTGTTTGCCGACCTGCGAAGTCATCTGACTGCGACGGTCGTGCAGGCGCTGCGCAGCGTTGGCATTCATGCGGTCGACGTGACGAATACCGGCTTCGATGTTCCCTGATATGGGCGCCCTGACCGACAGGCACGTCATCATGCCCAAACTCTTTCGGCGTGCTTCCACTCATCTTGCCGGAACCGGCTCGATTTCCGGTTTCAAGGAAATGCTGGCACTCAGCGACGAACCCGTCCTTGACCTGCGAACCGCCAATTTCACGCATTTCGATACGTTCATCGAGGAAAATGGCGATACGCTCCAGTTGACGCGTTTGCCGGAAGAACTGGTCTTCGACCCGATGCCGGAACGGCCCGGCGGCGAATTCAACATTCTGGTCAACAACTCGAGTTCCATCCTCTAACCGCTTTGCAAAGCCGGGAGCCGCTAGTACCAAGCGTCAGCCATCCCGGCTTTGCGTCGCGTCATATAGTCCGACAACGCCTCTTCGATTGCCACATCCAGCGGCGGCGCTTCGTATTCGGCCAGCGTCTTTTCCAGCGTTTGTTGGCGCGCGCCGCCATGTCGGTCGAGCCGCCCTCCTCGCTCCACTTCTCGAAGGGCTCGTTGTCGGAGAGGGCCGAATCCCAGAACGCTGTCTGGTAGTTGCGCATCGTGTGGTCGCAGCCGAGAAAGTGGCTGCCGGGGCCGACCTGCAAGAAGGCGTCCATGGCCAGCGTGTTGTCGTCCACCACGACGCCTGCGAGATAGGAATGCAGCGCGCCGCAAAAATCGGTATCCATCACGAATTTCTCGTAGGACATGGCCAGCAGCCCATCGAGGAAGCCAGCGGAATGCAGGATGAAATTGGCGCCGCAATGCACGGCCGACAGCATCGACATGACGCCCTCCTGCATCGCCTGCCCATCCGGCAATTTCGAATTGGAGAAATTGCCGGCGCAGCGCAGCGGCAGTTTCAGCCGCCGGGCCAGCTGACCGATGACCATCGAGCCGATGGCCGGTTCCGGCGTACCGAAGGTCGGCGAGCCCGAGCGCAGCGACATCGAGGACAGGAAATTGCCGAAGATCACCGGTGCGCCCTTGCGCTCCAGCTGCGTCAGCGCACAACCGGCCAGTGTCTCGGCGTAGGACTGGGCAATGGCGCCGGCATTGGTGACGGGTCCCATCGCACCGCCGAGGATGAACGGCACGATGACCGCCGCCTGGTTGGCGCGGGCATAGGCACGCAGCGACTTCGTCATCGTGCCGTCCCAGACGAGCGGCGAGTTGACGTTGACATTGCCAAGGATGACGCAGTTTCGGTCGACGAAATCCCGGCCGAAGACGAGGCGGGCCATGTCGATGGAATCTTCCGCCCGATCCTCAGCGGTAATCGAGCCCATGAAGGCGCGATCGGAATATTTGATATGGCTATAGACCATGTCGAGATGGCGCTTGTTGACCGGCACGTCGACCGGCTCGCAGATCGTACCACCGGAATGGTGCAGCCACGGGCTCGACTGGGCGAGCTTGGTGAAGTTGCGGAAATCCTCCAGCGTGCCGTAGCGGCGGCCCTTGTCGAGGTCCATGACGAAAGGGGAACCATAGGCAGGGGAAAAGACGACGTTCCTGCCGCCGATCTCGACATTATGGGCGGGATTGCGCGCATGCTGGGTGAACTGGGCCGGAGCGCTCGAAACAATCTCGTTGAGCATGCCCGGCTCGAACCGCACCAGCACGCCATCAACCTTCGCCCCTGCCCGCTTCCAATAGTCAAGGCATACCGGGTCGTCGCGGAACTCAATGCCTACTTCAGACAGGATACGGTCGGCGACGCGTTCGATCTTCTGAAGGTTTTCCTCGCTTAGGATATCGTATGTCGGAATGTTGCGGGCGATATAGGGAACACCCGCTATCTTTGCCCCGTTGTCACGCCGAGCCGGACGAGCGGAGCGTGAGCGTCTTGCCGGTTCTGCGTCGATAGCCACGAGCGTTTCCATATGCTTCCTCCCCTTTTCTCAGTCGAGGCTAACTGCGAAAAAGGCCCCTGTAACGCTGGAAAAATTGGAGACATGATATAAGCTGGATTTATGGAAACCTTGCGCCGCCTGCTACCCTCCGCGTCCAGCCTGATCGTCTTTGAGGCCGCTGGTCGACATCAGAATTTCACCCGTGCCGCCAATGAACTGACGATGACGCAGGCCGCCGTCTCCTATGCCATTCGCGGGCTGGAGGAACAGCTCGGCGTGCCGCTGTTTCACCGCGTCCATCGCGCCGTGCAATTGACCGAAGCAGGCGAGAAATTCCATGCCGATGTATCGCTCGGCCTGTCGCGTATCCAGAAATCAGCCGAGGAAATCCGCGCCAAGCGCCGCGAGACGAATGTGACGCTCGCAGCCTCGACCGCCTTTGCCTCGATGTGGATGTTGCCGCGGCTGACGAAACTGCGCGAAGACCTGCCCGAGATCGACCTGCGCATCCAGACCAGCGTACGCGATCTCGACCTGGAAGAAGAGCCGATCCCGCTCGCCGTCCGCGGCGGCGGCGATCCGCTCCACTGGCCGCGCTACCATACAGCACTTTTGGCACCAGAGGTCATCAGCGCGGTCGCGTCGCCCGCCTTCGTCGAAGCCAACGGCATGCCACAGCGCCCTGCCGATCTCCTGAAGCACCCGTTGATCCATCTGGAGGAGCCGGTCAGGCAGGCCTATAGCTGGCAGGAATGGTTTGCCAGCGCCGGCGTTTCCTATCCGACCAAAGCGCGGCGGCTGACGTTGAACGACTATGTCCTGGTCATCCAGGCTGTGCTCGCCGGCGAAGGTATCGCGCTTGGCTGGAACCATCTGATCGAACGGCAGGTCCGCTCGGGCGCGCTCGTCCCGGTCGGCAATCATGTGCTGAAGACGGATCTGGCGTTCTACGTCGTCTGGCCGCGGTCGCGCGAACTCAATCAGCAGGCCTGCCGGGTGCGTGATTGGCTGCTGGAAGAAGGGCGCCGCGAACGGGAGGGCTAAGCGGAGGGTTAGACCGCGACGGAGAGTGCCGGGCCGGCTTCCTGATATTTCTCGGCGAGATAGCGCAGTGTCGTGACGGAGTCCGCTGGCTTGCCGTAGAAGTAGCCCTGCCCCATGCCGCAGCCGAGGCCTTTCAGCTTCAGCGCCTCTGAGAAATCCTCGATCCCTTCGGCGACGACTTCAAGGTTCAAGCCATCGCACATGGCGATGATCGCCTTGACGATGTGCTCGGACGCCCGGTCGGCCGAAATGCGCGAGACGAAGGCCCGGTCGACCTTGACCTTGTCGAACGAAAAATCCCGGAGACGGCCGAGGCTCGATTGTCCTGTGCCGAAATCATCGAGCGAGATACGCACGCCGGCCGCCCGAAGTTCGGTAACGATCTTCTGGGCCACGTCCGCATCGGTCATGACCGCGGTCTCGGTAATTTCGAGTTCCAGCCGACGCGGATCGAGCCCGGCGCGCTGAATGATCGACAGAACGTTGGTGCTGGTCATCGGGTCCATCAGCTGCGCCGATGACAGGTTGAAGGATAAAAACAGCTCCTTCGGCCAGAGCAGCGCGGTCTCGGCAGCCTTGCGCAGCAGCGTTTCAGAGAGAGAATCGATGAAGCCGCGTTCTTCTGCGAGCGGCACGAAAACGGCCGGCGAGACATAACCGAGATCCGGATCGCACCAGCGGGCGAGAGCTTCGAAACCAACCACCATATCCGTCTTCAGATTGACGATCGGCTGGAAATGCACATCGACCTCGTCGGCGATGATGGCATTGCGCAACGCCTGCTCGAGCTGCGTCGCGCTTCATCTCCTGGGCGATTTCCTGGGAATAGACGGTGATCTGGCCGCGCCTGCGACGCTTGGAACGGTAGAGCGCCGTATCGGCGCTTTTCAAAAGATCCTCGAATTCCTCGCCGGCAAACGGATAGACGGCAAACCCGAAGGATGCCGAAAGGCGCACATTCCGCTCGCCGAGATCGAAGGGAGCCGACAGCACCTCTTTCAGCATATGGCCGATCTTTTCGGCGGCCTTCCGCCTCGAACACCAGCGGCAAAACGAAGGCGAACTCGTCGCCGCCGGCGCGGGATCACGGTTGCGCCATCCGGTACGCAGGCCAGCAGGCGGTTGGCCACCTGGCAGAGGATTTCATCGCCGGCATTGGGGCCGAAGAGATCGTTGATCGGCTTGAACCCGTCGAGATTGGCGAGGCCGATCGTGAATGGCGCAGGATCGCTGGCGCGATCGGCGGCGATTTCCGCGCACCTTGTCACGCAGTCTGTAGGAATTACCCAGCCCGGTCAGCGGATCGGTATAGGCCATTGCATGCAAATCATTCCGGCTGATGTGCTGAGACGGTGTTTCAGCAGAATTCATAAACGCATTCCCAGGATTGGCTTCAAGGCAGTGTCAGGAACAGACGATGGGCATGGAGGGTTAAGATTTCGAAAGCACCTCTTCCTCTCTTTCCGCGTCCTCCTCCCCAATTCTAGGGAGTTGACATCAATACGGTTCAAACCTGTGCTCTTGCTTGCCTTTCCCGGACTGCTTCTGGACCAGACCAACAGATCGGGCGTTAGCCCGCCATGCGTTCGGCTTTGGCATTGACGAACTTGCGATAGACGGCCTCGATCATGTCCGGACTGATCGGCTTGGTGATGTAATCGTCCATTCCAGCCAACTTGCTTTCCTCGATATCGATATCGAGGGCCTGCGCCGTGACAGCGATGATGGGCGTCTGGAAGCTTGCGTTTTTTTCGAGAGCGCGGATTGCGCGTCGCATCAAAACCGTTCATCACGGGCATCGAGACGTCCATCAGCACAAGGTTCGGCCGATGTTGCTGCCAAAGCTTGACCGCCTCCTCGCCATTGGCGGCGATGCGATAGGATATGCCTATCCCTTCGAGAATCTGGGCAAAGACGAACTGGTTGATTTCGTTGTCTTCGGCCACCACGACTTCGACTTCCGGCATGGGCCTGCCAGTCGGGCTGATGTCCGGCACGATGATCTCCCAATCCGCCGGCCCATCGACTTCTGCCGAAGGCAGCTCGCCGATGCCGTTTTCGCACAGGGCAAGAACGCTGGCTCGCAGTTCGACGGCTTTCCAATCCCTGGCGATAACCAGCGACGGAGATATCGTCCAGCTAGCGACCGTCGCCAGCGCATCCGCCATCATGCCATCGATCAGAAATGCATCGATTTCGACACCGCGCGCCGTACAGGCATCCTTGAATGCCGCAAGCTCGGTGGTGTTCCTGACCGCGCAGGCATCAAAGCCCCAGCGGCGCAGCTGTGGTACCAGGTTGACTTCAAGAGCCGCAGCGGTCGTCATCAAGAGGATTTTCTGCCTGCCCCTCATGTCGGGGTCGATGATCGCGCCGGCTTCTACCAGATGCTGCATATCGATCGAGCGGAAGGGATCGTAGCAGTTCTGCGCCGGAACGAAGGCGCTGTAGTCCTTGATTTGCAGCGGCGACCGGCCGGACGTGGCGTCCTCCAGCCCGCTATAACCGACGACGAGATCGGTCACGTCGTTCATGCAGGTGACCAGCAGATATTTGCCGGGGTCACCGATACGGAACTTGCGGGTGACGACCCAGAGATCCTCTCCATCGGCCTGAACGATCTGCTCCGGCACGCTATGGACCTCGCCGGTTTCCAGCGTTGCGCGGTCGGACCGTTCAAATTTTTCAGCGAGATCAGGCTCCAGCAGATCCCACACGGACCGGCCGAGAATGGCCTCCGCAGTCATGCCGTGCAGGGCGCAGAACGCCTTGTTGACGGCGATATAGCTGAGGCTTCTATCCTTGACGCAGATCGGGTTGGGCAGGCAGTCGAGGATACCCTCGGTGAGTTCGACGCGCTCAAGGTCGAGCTGCATCTGTTCTTCCGCTTCTTCTGCTCGGAGACGTCGCTGATCGCGACGATACCGAGACCGCTCGACAGCCGCCGCTTGCGCACATTGATCCAGCGGTGGCGGCCAATACGCCTCGACGATGTCGAAACGCTCGCGCCAGTGATGCGAAAGATGTTCGGAAATCCATTCGTCGCGATTGGAGTGACGACGGCTGGTTTCAGGCGCAGTGCCGCTGCGAACGCCGGAATCGAAGATAGCGCCCAGAAAATCCTTCAGCCGGGTGCCGGCCTCCAGAAAATGAGCCGGAATAGGATAGAACTGGAGAATGGGACGGCTGGCAAAAACAATCTCATCATTCTTGTCGCAGACAAGAATGGCCAAGCCGAGCGCGTCAGACGTCGCCTCAAGCACGGTTTTCTGGATGTTCGCGCCGAAAGACGCTACATCATTCATTGCATAGCCCTCATATAACCTTGGCGGCTTCTTTTTCCGGGGACATGCTGACGGACCCACCAATAAGGCCGTATCTGGGGTTCAAATCCCGGGCGGGCAGCTGCGCCTCGGGCTCCAAATGACAAAACCTGTGTTCATTCAGGTTGTTGCCGAACGTCGCAGCTTTGTATTAAGGCCTGATTAAACCCGGGCGAATTTGTCATTGACCTACACCTTGATACAGCCGGGGATAGATCCTCCGCCGTACTTTTCATACGACTGCAGATCCCGGACAATAGCCCATGGCCATCAAACAGCTCTCAGAAACCCTCATCAACCAGATCGCCGCCGGCGAGGTCATCGAACGGCCTGCCAGTGCGGCCAAGGAGTTGATCGAGAATGCACTCGATGCCGGGGCAACCCGCATCGAGATCGCCACAGCGGGCGGCGGCAAGACCTTGCTGCGGGTGACCGATAACGGCTCCGGCATGGGACCGGACGATCTGGAACTTGCAGTGCGCCGCCACTGCACCTCGAAACTCGACGACAACTTGTTGGATATCCGCACGCTCGGGTTCCGCGGCGAGGCCCTGCCCTCGATCGGCCTCGGTCGCGCGGCTGACGATCACCAGCCGGCCGGCCGGCGCCAGCCATGGTGCCGAGATTGCGGTTTTTGGCGGTAAGCTGCAGCCGGTGAAACCGGCTGCCGTCAATCAGGGCACCGTGGTCGAGGTGCGCGACCTGTTCTTTGCCACGCCGGCGCGGCTCAATTTCATGAAGACGGAACGGGCCGAGGCGTCGGCGATCTCCGATGTCGTGCGCCGCATGGCGATCGCCTTTCCAGGCGTCCGCTTCGTGCTTTCTGGTTCCGACCGCACGACGCTGGAATTCGCCTCGACCGGCGACGACCGGCTGGCCCGCATCGCCCAGGTTCTGGGCCGGGATTTCCACGACAATGCGATCGAGATCGATGCCGAGCGCGAGGGGGCGCGGCTGACCGGTTTTGCCGGGGTTCCGACCTTCAACCGCGGCAACTCGCTGCAGCAATATGCCTTTGTCAACGGCCGCCCTGTACAAGACAAGCTGATCTGGTCGGCGCTGCGCGCCGCCTATGCCGAGACCATTCCGCAGGGACGCTATCCGGTCGCCGTGTTGTCGCTGACGGTCGATCCGGATGTGGTCGATGTCAACGTGCATCCGGCAAAGTCCGACGTCCGCTTCCGCGACCCCGGCATGGTGCGGGGGCTGATCATCGGCGCGATCCGCCAGGCGCTGGCGCAGGACGGTGACCGGGCCTCGACGACGGGCGCCAGCGGCCTGATGCGGGCTTTCAGGCCAGAGCCACAGCGATCGAACGTCAACTGGACCGCCGCCGCCTCCCCTTACCGGCCGATGGATTTTGGCTCGATGCCGAATGGTTTGGCGGAACGGCCGCAGGCAGCCTTTGCCGAAATGGCAACCCCATCGGCCCGCGCGCCGATGGCCGAGCCCGAACTTGCAGTGGCACCACAGCCGGACAGATCGCACCCGCTTGGCGCTGCCCGCGCAGCTGCATGAAAACTATATCGTTGCCCAGACGGAGGACGGCCTGGTCATCGTCGACCAGCATGCCGCCCATGAACGGCTGGTGTTCGAGGAATTGCGCAAGGGCCTGAATTCGCGGCCGATCCCGGCCCAAGCCCTGCTCATTCCCGAGATCGTCGATCTGCCGGAAGACGATTGCGACCGGCTGATCGGCCATTCGGCTGAATTCTCACGGCTGGGTCTCGGCATCGAGCGCTTCGGCCCCGGCGCCATCGCCATTCGCGAAACACCCTCGATGCTCGGCGAGATGGATGCCGTCGGACTGGTGCGGCAATTGGCTGACGAGCTGGCCGAATGGGATACCGCCAACGGCCTTGCCAGCCGGCTCGATTATCTCGCCGCGACCATGGCCTGCCATGGCTCAGTGCGTTCCGGCCGGCGGCTGCGGCCCGAGGAAATGAAGCGCTGCTGCGACAGATGGAGGCAACGCCCGGCTCCGGCCAGTGCAACCACGGACGGCCGACCTATATCGAGCTGAAACTGTCCGATATCGAGCGACTGTTCGGACGTAGCTGAGCAACAGTACAGTCAATTGCGCTGGAAATCCGGCCGCTGTAGCACTTTTATCTACCGCATAATTCCTTAAATCGATTCCTGATTTAAGGAATTATGCGGTAGAGCATGATCGCAAACAGATGACGCCGGGATGCACGTTGCCTGATCGCGTCCAACCGGATGCTTGTCGAGACTGTGCTTCCCAGGAGCGGGCGAACATTGATGCGGGGTCGAAGGACAATGAATAGATTTGAGGGCAACAACAATCGGGAAGCCAAGATCCGCTATCTCGACGGCGACTTCCAGATCGTGCTGCCTGGATCGTATGTCATCTGTGCGATGACCGGCGCGATCATCCCCGTCGATGAACTACGCTACTGGAGCGTTGCGACGGCAGGAACCCTATACCGACGCGGAAGCCTCCTATCAGGCCGACAAGCGCGCCGGTATCCTGCCAAACCAGAAGAACTAGCCTCCAGCCGGTTTCGACTGCGGCGCTAAACCTGTGACTTGCGCAGGTTACGGATCTGCGCCGCCTTGATCGCCGCGTCGATGATCTTGCCCGGCGAGCCGGGATCGTCGAAGCGGACCTCCACCTCGATCACCTTGCTCTTTGCCATCAGTTCTCCGGCACGGCCATGCTCGGGTTCAAGCCGGACCATGTCCTTGGCGGTGGTCACCAGCTGGTAGCCATGGGCGGCCGCGTGATCGAGCAGATCGCTGATCTCGTCCTCGGAAAAATGGTGATGGTCCGGAAAGCTGCGGGTTTCGGCGATGACGGCCCCTGTCTCGCGTACCGTGCGGAAGAACTTTTCCGGATCGGCGATGCCGACCCAGGCCAGCACCGGGACATCCTTCAACCCGCCATCGTCGAGATGTTCGACGTTGGCGGCATGCATCTGCTTGCCGGCGCGCGCCGAGCGGCGGATCAGGGCATCGGCACGGTCACCATTGCCGATCTTCAACAAAGCCGAGGCGTGACGTATCTGCTGGCGGATCGGTGCGCGCACCGGACCGGCCGGGATCAGGAAACCGTTGCCAATGCCGCGGCGGCTGTCGATCACCAGCAGGGAAAAATCGAATGTCAGCCTGGCGCTCTGGAAACCGTCATCCATGATGATGATGTCGGCGCCTTCGGCCACCAGCCGGCGAGCGCCGTCGACACGCTTGCGGCAGACGACGGCCAGACCTTCGCGGGCCAGAAGCAGCGGTTCGTCGCCGACATCGCGGGCACGGTGGTGGGCGGGATCGACGACGGTGGTCACATCGAGCGAGCCGCCATAACCGCGGCTGAGAAAGCCGGGCTTCAGCCCGCGCCGGCAGGGCAGCCTGCGCAAGCGCGATGGCGGTCGGTGTCTTGCCGGCCCCGCCGACGGTGAAATTGCCAACGCAGATGACGGGGACAGGTACCGACGCACGACGCGCATGGTCCATGCGCGAACCGGAAATGCGTCCGTAAATCCAGGAGAAGGGCCAGAGGCCGTAGGCGCGCCAATCCGCTTTGGTCCACCAGAACGGTGGTGCATCAGAAACCATCAGTCCTTCCAGGCCTCCCCGCGCCGGCCGGTTTTTCCCGGTTTTCGCAATGTTCTGCGCGGCAAAATTCTTGTCCTATTCAAAACATTTTTTTCAACAGAAAAAACCGTCTCTATCCACGACACAAAACGGCAGATTGCCGGGAATTGCAAGCCGTGCACGCATCGACCGGCTCAGCCGGCCGTTCACACGCGACCGCCAAACATCGTCCCGACGCTGACTGCAACCCATGCGATATACCGAGTATTAACCAGTCTGCGGCACTCTCGGTTAACCAGAATGGTGCCCTTCCGTTTTCCTGTTTTTCGTAGCGGACCTTAAAATGAATATAAGTTTCAATTCGGCGGCCACTGCCGCTTTGGCGATTTTGCGCCATAATGACAGCACCCACGCCAAGATGCAGAATGTCATCACCACCGGCATGCGGATATCGGAAGCCGCCGACAATGCCGCCTATTGGTCGATTGCAACCGATATGCGCAACACCACCAAGGCGACGAGCACTGTTGTCGATGCCCTTGAACTGGGCGCAGCCCTCGTTGATGTGTCCTATCAGGGGATGGAAGACCTGATCACCATCACCTCCGAAATCAAGTCCAAGATCATGGCGGTGAAGGAGCCCGGGGTGGACCGCTACAAGGTCAGTGCTGAGATCTACGAACTGGAAAAGCAGTTTCTCTCGACCACGCAGTCCTCCTCCTTCAACGGCCGCAATCTGCTGGCGCCGGGGGCACTGAACTACACCGAAAAGAGCTACGTCGACGGCAATGGCAAGACGCTGAGTTACATCGAGATGAATGCCCCGGACGCCAATATCGTCTTTGGCGGCATCGTTGCGAGCTACACCAAGGGTAAGGTCGGGATCATCAACATCTATGGCGACAGCAACCTCAATGTCTTCGGCCCGGCCAACTACAAGAACGACGACGGCAGCATCTCCGCGCAGAACGGGCTGGTCGATACCCCGCAAGCGGACGGAATGACCGGCGGGGTGGCCCATGAAGACCCTGCAAAAACCACGGCATGGCTACCGGCGTTCAACGGGCGCACCCAGATCGGCTTTGCCAACGGCGCCCAGACCGACGACATGTACAGTGCCTCGCATATGGGCGAAGTGCCGGACAATCTGGTGGGCTACGCGACCGATCTTCTTCTGAAACGCTATGACGATATCCACAATACGCTGACTGACCGGGGCGCGACGCTTGGATCGCTCAGCATGCGCATCGACATGCAGACAGACTTCAACCGGACCCTGACAACAACGATCCAGAAGGGTATCGGCCGCCTTGTGGACGCCGACATGAACGACGCCTCTACCAAGCTCAAAGCCGTCCAGGCACAGGTCCAGCTGGCCGTTCAGGCGCTCAATATCGCCAACAACGCGCCGTCGCTGCTGATGCAGTTGTTCCGGTAGATGGACAGACGGCCAGCGGCTAGCGCAATACTGTCTCGAGTTCGGTGATATCGTTGAGGCAATGGTCGGAGGCCGCTGCGAGCGACTGCGGCGAGCCGGTGCCGGTGAGCACGGCCACCGTCAGGCCGACGCCGGCGTTGCGGCCCATATGCAGGTCATGATTGTTGTCGCCGACGACGGCGACCTGATGGGGTTCAAGCCCGGTCGCGGCGCAGAAACCATGGACCATGCCGGGCTGTGGCTTGGTGCCGAAGCCGCTATCGTAGCCGGCAACATAGTGCAGGTAGCCGTCGAAACCGAAGCGTTTGGCGGTTTTCGTGGATCGAGCGCTCGTTGTCGCTGGAGGCAACGCCGAGGCGATACCCTTTGGCATGCAGGTCCGCAAAGAACGTCGCGAGATCGGTGACGGGCACGGCATATTCGGCCGAATTGGAAAACAGCCCGTCGAGCTTCACCGTCAGCGCCTCGACCGTATAGGGCGCACCGGCGGCAACCATGCCGGTGGCGATCTCGACGGTGTTGCCGGCAGCCAGAAGACTGTCCGGTAGAACATGGCCAGTGTCGGGATCCATACCACCCGCAGCGAGCAGGCGTCTTGCAAGCGCGGCATCGCCATTGGCGGCAATGCTGGCGACTTCATAGTTCACCGGAACCCAGCTCTTCACATAGTCGAGCAGCGTCCCGTCCTTGTCGAAGAGGATGCCGGAAATGGTCTTGTCGGTCGTCATCAGCATCCCACCGGAAGAAACTGTCAGTTTTCGCTGCGTGGCTGCAGCCGCGCCTTCACCGTCAGCGGGTTAATATAGGGCTCCAGCCCCCTGATCGTCGCCGACAATGCACCGCGCATTTCATGCACGGTTTCAAGCCCGGCATCGATCATCTTGCGACGAACCTCGTCGTTGACGAGCAGATAATTCACACCCTTGGCGAGCATTTCTGACATCGTGGATGATCTTGGCGCTGCCGTTCTTGGCGAGCATCTGATAAGTGTCGTGGAAATTCTGGACGTTGCCGCCCGACAGGATGGCGCAGCCGAGCATGGCCGGTTCCAGCGGGGTTCTGCCCACCCTCGGCAAACAGCGAGCGGCCGACGAAGGCCACTTCGGTCAAGCGCAGGTAAAGCCCCATCTCGCCGATCGTGTCGCCGAGGAAGATATCGGTTTCCGGCGTGATCGGATCGTTGCGGGTGCGCCTTGCAACCGTCAGCCCTTTGGAGGTCAGCATCGCCTCGATCGCATCGCAGCGCTCGGGATGGCGCGGCACGATGATGGTCAAGAGGCCAGTTCGCTCCTTCAGGGCGCGGTGGACGATGCCGGCGGCATTTTCCTCGCCCTCGAAGGTCGAGATGGCAGCCCAGGTCTTGCGATCGCGGATTTGCTGGCGATAATGCTTGAGCGCATGCCCGTCATGCGGCGGCGCGTCGGTATCGACCTTCAGATTGCCGGATACCATGACCGGCAGCGCACCGAGGGTGCGGAAGCGGTCTGCGTCGGTTTCGGACTGGGCGATGACCAGCGCCAGGTTTTCAAACAGCGCGTCGGCGAGCCAGAGGCGTTTCTTCCAGCGGCCGAAGGTGCGGTCCGACAAGCGGCCGTTGACCAGCACCTGCGGAATATGGCGACGCCTGAGTTCCATCATCGTCATCGGCCAGATCTCCGATTCCACGATGATCGCCAAATCCGGTTCCCAGTAATCGAGGAAACGGCTAACGGCCGGCTTGAAATCGAGCGGCACATATTGATGGACGATATTGGAGCCGAGCCGCTTGGCGGCAAGGCCCGCCGAAGTCGTCGTTCCGGTTGTCAGAACGACAGCGATGCCACGGCGCGAAACTTCATTGATCAGCGGGATCACGGCCATGGTCTCGCCTGACGCTTGCGGCATGAAACCAGACCAGTGGCCCTTGCGGCCGTGGCGCACTGGCATGACCATAGCGCTCCTGGCGGCGGGCACTGTCTTCCTTGCCCTTGGCGGCGCGGGCGGCAAGATAACCCCAGACCAGCGGATAGACCGCCGTGCCGATCCAGCGGTAGCTGGACAAGGCCAGCCGGGCGAGCATGCGGGTCATGAGGACAAAACTCCCCGTGCAACGACCAGCCCGAAGGCCGGGCGCGTTTGCGGCGGCAGCCTGTTCAGCCGCACAGCTTGCCTGTCCAAAACGCCTTGGCATCAAGCCTGTTCGGATCCAGCAACCGGTGCATGTGTACGATGAAATAGCGCATGTGCGCATTGTCGACGGTCAGTTGCGCCTTGGATTTCCAGGCCGTCAGCGCACTGTCGTAGTCAGGGAAGATGCCGACGACATCGAGTTTCCCCAGATCGCGGAACTCGACACCGGTCAGCGTTGTCAATTCGCCGCCGAACACCAGATGCAGCCGCTGTTTTACTTCCGAATTCTGAGCCATCAGACCTTCCAATTTTCTTGCCGTATTTTGCTTGTGGTTTGCGGCATTCAGCCGGAAAGGTCAATGGCCCTCCAGCCCTTGCGATGCTGCAATCAACGCCGGTAATGCAGGCTTTGCAGCCGCACACAGAACCGTATGGCGAACATTGGGGCGATTGTAGGAAAGCGGTTGTCCATCGAGGTTGAAAAGCGCGCCGCCGGCCCGCTCGAGGATCAGATCGGCCGCCGCCAGGTCCCAATCGTGCGAGTTTTTCTTGACGATGGTGCCGTCGATCCGGCCGTCGGCGATCATCGCAATCCGGTAGGCGAGCGACGGCACATGTGGGATGCGCGACACGCTCTGAACGGTAGCCAGTCTCCAGTAATCCGACCGTTTCTTCGGCAAGCGCGATGCGCAAAACCTCCGCGCCCATCGGTTTGACGGTGATCGGCTCGCCGTTCTTCAACGCTTCTCCCGTCAATGTCGCCTGAAACAGTTCGGCAAGCGCCGGAGCAAACAAGACTCCAGCGACAGGGCTGCCGAGATGCACGACGGCGACGCTGACACACCAAACGTCCTTGCCGGCGATGAAGGCGCGGGTTCCGTCGATCGGATCGACGACGAAGACGGTATCGCAGCCGAGTCTCGCCTCGTCATCGTCGGTTTCCTCCGACAGCCAGCCGTAATTCGGCCGGGCTGCGAGCAGCTTTTCCTTGAGGATATCGTTGGCGGCAAAATCCGCTTCGCTGACCGGCGAACGGCCGCCGTTCTTCCATTGGACGTCCGGATCCTTGCGAAAATAGGAGAGCGCCTTTTCACCCGCAGCCTTTGCCGCCATGGTGATCAGTTCCAGATCGCTGGACCATTGCTCCGGCGATGGGCGAACGGCATTCATGTCAGTCTTTCCAATTCCCTGCGGCATCGTCAGCCGCGTCGACGTTTTCTGTGCAAGGCGGGTCATTTACCCACGAGCGTCATGCCCTCGATGGCAAGGGTCGGAGCCGCAACACCGAACTTGCGGTCGATATCGTCGGCAAGCGTTATGGCAAAGAACATCTGCTTGAGGTTCGAGGCAATCGTGACCTCCGAGACCGGGAAGGTCAACTCGCCGTTCTCGATCCAGAAGCCCGAAGCCCCGCGGCTATATTCGCCGGTCAGCATATTGACGCCCTGGCCGATCAATTCGGTCACGTAGAAACCGGTTCCGACACTGCGGATCAATTCCTCGCGGGAGATGTCGCCGGGTTCCAGCGCAAAGTTTGTCGCCGAAGGCGAAACTGCCGGACCGCTACGCACGCCGCGTCCATTGGTTTCCAGGCCCAGTTCACGGCCGGTCGATGTGGACAGGAACCACTGCTGCAGCACACCGTCCTCGATCATCGATAATTTCTGCCCGGTGACACCTTCGCCATCGAACGGGCGCGAGGAAGAGCCGCGCACCACCAGCGGATCATCGGTGACGATCATACCGGCCTTCATCACCGGTTTTCCCATCATGTCACGCAGGAAACTCGTCTTGCGAGCGACCGAGGCACCGTTGATCGCACCGGCGATATGCCCCACAAAACCGCGCATGACATGCGCGGATCGAAAACGACAGTGACATTCTTCTGGGTCGGCACCTGGCGCGGGCCGACCGGGGACACGGCCTTTTCGCCTGCGGTGCGGCCGATCTCGGCTGAGGATTTCAGGTCGGCGAAATAGAGGCGGCTGTCGAAATCATAGTCGCGTTCCATCTTGGTGCCGTCACCGGCAATGGCGCTGACGGAACGGCCAAACCGGGTGACCATATAGGCGCCGGAAAACCCGTGCGAGGTAACAAGCACCATGCCGCCCATGCCGGCGGATGTACCGGCGCCGCTCGGAATTGGTGACGCCGCTGACGGCAAGGGCTGCCTCTTCGGCTTCAAGCGCCGCGTCGGTCAAGGATTCCGTTGAAACCTCGGTCGGATCGTAAAGCTCGAGATCGGGATAGGACCGCGCCAGGCGCTCGCTGTCGGCAAGGCTTGCATACGGATCCTCGGGGAGAGGCCTTGGCCATCGCCACCGCACGCTCGGCCAGAACTTTAAGATCAAAGCCCGGATTGGCCGAAACGCTGGCGACACGTCGGCCGACAAAAACCCGCAGAGAAAAATCATCGCTTTCCGAGGCGTCAGTGCCTTCTGACCTTGCCGAGGCGCACGGAGACGGAACGGGAGCGTCCCCGGACCACCACGGCATCGGCCTGGTCGGCACCCGCTTTCAGCGCCAGATCGATGAGCGCGGCCGCCCTTGTCTGGAGAACGTCGGAATCGATAATATCGGACATGATTTAGCCTTTCATTCCCGCTCCATTTATTGTGCAGTGGGACGGGCATCAAGGGCATATCCTGATTCTTGATCGCCGCCCCCGACCAAATGCCAATTTTCGGGCAAACTCATGCCCAACCAGACACGCCAGAGCGGAAGCAAGCGGCTGCGCGCCAGGAAAGAACACGTATGTCGACGACACCCGTCCTCACCTCACAGGCCCTGCTCTTGCTCGGCGGCGCCGTCATCGCAGCACCGATCTTCAAGAAGCTCGGGCTCGGCACGGTTCTCGGCTATCTGGCGGCCGGCGTCATCATCGGCCCGCTCCTGCATCAGATCAGCGATGGCGAACAGATTCTCGGCTTTGCCGAACTCGGCGTCGTGTTCCTGCTCTTCATCATCGGACTGGAGCTGAAGCCGTCCCGTCTCTGGCAGATGCGGCGCGACATCTTCGGGCTTGGCACAGCGCAGGTGCTTGTGACCGGCGCTACGATCTCCGCTATCGTTTTCTGGGCCGGCCTGCTCGACTGGAGCGGCAGCGTCATCACCGGTTTCGGGTTGGCACTGTCATCGACGGCCTTTGCCCTGCAGATTCTCGACGAAAACGGCGATACCAACACACGTTACGGCCAGCGCGCATTTTCGGTGCTGCTGCTGCAGGACCTCGCCATCGTGCCGCTTCTGGCGCTGATCCCACTCTTGGCCCTGCAGGCGCCCGAGGATACAAGCCCACCGCTGCAGGATTTCGCCGTGGCCATTGGCGCGATCCTGATCATGGTCATCGCCGGCCGCTACCTACTCAATCCCCTGTTCCAGATCATTGCCCGCACCGGCGCAAGGGAGGTCATGATCGCCGCAGCACTGCTGATCGTTCTTGGTGCCGCCACCATGATGCAGCTTGCCGGTCTGTCCATGGCCATGGGCGCGTTCCTTGCCGGCGTGCTTCTAGCCGAATCCTCCTACCGACACGAACTGGAGGCCGATATCGAGCCTTTCCGCGGATTGCTGCTCGCTTTGTTCTTCATGGCCGTCGGGCTGTCGCTGGATATCGAGGTCATCCTCGAAAACTGGCATATCATCCTTGTCGCCGTGCCGGCGCTGTTGCTGATCAAGGCCGTGGTCATCTACACCCTGTGCCGCCTCACGGGCTCGCCGCACAATGACGCAGTGCGCATCGGGCTGCTCCTGCCGCAAGGTGGAGAATTCGGCTTTGTGCTTTTCACCGCAGCCTCAGCCGCCGGCGTTTTCTCCGCGGGCTGGGCGTCGCTGCTCATCGTCATCGTCACCCTGTCGATGGCGCTGACGCCTGCCGCCTCCGCCATGGCCGGCTTGCTGATGTACGAGCAAGACGAGCCGGGTGACGAAATGGACGAAGATTTCGACGGCGCCGGCGCCGATGTGCTGATGATCGGCTTTTCCCGCTTCGGCCAGATCGCCTCGCAGATCCTGCTTGCTGGTGGCCGCGAAGTGACGATCATCGATCATTCCGCCGCCCGTGTCCGGCAGGCGGCGACCTTCGGGTTCCGCATCTATTTCGGCGATGGCACGCGGCTGGACGTGCTGCGCGCCGCCGGCATCGAGCGCGCCAAGATCGTCGCCATCTGTACGCAGAAACAAGAAATCACCGACCGGATCGTCGACATGGTGCAGGCGGAATATCCGAATGCCCGGATTTATGCCCGTGCGTATGACCGGCTGCACACTCTGTCGCTGCGGTCGCGCGGCGTCGATTACGAACTGCGCGAGACATTCAGATCCGGACTTGTGTTCGGGCGCAAGACACTGGAGGGCCTCGGGATTGCCGACAACGAGGCAGAGGAAATCATGAACGATATTCGCCGGCGCGACGAGGCCCGGCTGGTGGTGCAGGAAGCGGAAGGCATCAGCGCCGGCCGCGACATGCTGCATTTCGAACCGGTCAAGCCGGAACCGCTGATCAAGCCGCGGCGGAGACGGCACCGTCGCTGGCTGCGGACGACGATATCCTGCCAGCGCCGACGGCCAATAAAGCCAAGCCAGCGAGCGACGTGCTCGCCGGAGCCGACTGATCGGTCTCAGCCCCGTGCTTTCGCGCTGAAGGCGGCATCGAGCGCTGCCTTCAGCTGATCCTTGACCCCGGCGGTCGCGGTCAGCACTTCCTGTGCTCTTAGAAAATCCATCACCCGGAAACGGCTGACCTCGGGACGCAACAGGATATCCGGCGGATGCGCCTTCATCTTCATCGCGATGATAGACTGCATCATCAGCTGGCTTGCCCCGAACAGGCTGTCGATCCGGCTCGGCATGGTTTCGCCGTCGCCGTCGGGTCCGCCGACCACGTCAACACCGATGACGATATCGGCCAACCCGGTCAAATGATCGAACGGAACCGGATTGTAGATGCCGCCGTCGATCATCACGCGGCCATCGATGCGCACCGGCATGAAGACGGCCGGAAGTGCCGACGAGGCGGCCAGTGCCTGATGCAGGTCGCCGCTCTCGCAAACGCGCTCGGTCTGCCCGTAATAGTCCGTTGTCATGACTTTCAATGGAATGCGCAGATCCAGCGAAATCCTTCGGAATTGCATCCGGCAGGAAGACGGGCAGGATGCGCTCGATATTGAACTGGCCGACGCGAAAGCCGCCGGTCACGGCCTGCGCAAAACTCGACGGCCGCAGGCTCCAGAGCCGGTTGACGATCTCCTTGCGCCGGCCGACGGTTGCCAGCGTGTGCTCGCGGATATCGGCGCCGCTCAGGCCCGCCGACATACCTGCACCCATGATCGCGCCGATGGAGGAGCCCGCGATGGCAACCGGGCGAATGCCCAGTTCATCCAGCGTTTCAATGACATGAATATGGGCAAGCCCCGCGCCGCCGCCGCCAAAAGCGATGGCGACGGTCGGATCCGCTGATTTTTTCGATGTTTCGAGGCCTTGCGTCATGCTCAGCGTCTTTCCGGTATCACACGGCGCGGTAACGGTAGAAATGCATCTTGGTATCGCCGAACAGCCGGTCGTCGATCAGCTCGGAAGCCATCCTGCAGGACCGGCGAAACATCAGCCCGCTCTTCGAGAATGGCAAGCGCGCCGGGGACAAGCCAGCCGCCTCTAGCCGCTGACGCCAGCGCTTTTTCACCAAGGCCCTGGGCATAGGGCGGATCGGCAAACAGGAAATCGAACGGCTCGACCGTGCCGGCTGGACCGAGATCGGTCGCATCGCGGTGGAAGACACGCGCCCGGCCGGTCAGGCCGAACGCTTCGATATTGGTACGCAAGAGGCCCCTGCCCTCAGTGCCCATTTCAACGAACAGGGCCTGGCGGCAGCCACGCGACAGGGCTTCAAGCCCCACCGCGCCAGTGCCGGCAAAGAGATCGAGGACTCGCGCGCCCTCAAGCACTTCCGGATAGGAATGGCTGAGGATGTTGAACAGGCTTTCGCGCGTCCGGTCCGTGGTCGGCCGGATGTCGTTGGACCTGGGCGCTGCAGAGCCCGCGCCCGCGGAACTCGCCACCGACGATCCGCACCGGCGCTTAGTTCCCGCGTCCGCGTGGCTTGCCGCCACCGGCTGGGCGTCCGCCCGAAGGCTTGCCACCACCACCGCCGGGCTTGCGCGGCCCACCGGTCTTCGCACCAAACGGCTTTGCGCCACCCGGCTTGCCGCCGAACGATTTTCCGCCGGCTGGTCGGTCGCCCGAGGGCTTACCACCGAACGGACGGTCACCATCGCGGCGCGGAGGGCGATCACCCTGGGGACGATCTCCACGCGGCGGACGATCACCAAAATCCCGCGGCTTGCGGTCGCCATCCTCACGCGAGAACGACTTTTCGCCAAAGGGCTTGCGGGGACGGTCGCCTTGCGGGCGATCACCGGCAGGCCGGTCGCTTCTGGGCCGGTCGGAGAACGAGCGGGCGCCTTCGGCACGCGGCTTGCGATCACCGAACGGCTTGTCACCGTCGCGGCGTGGCGGGCGGTCGCCTTGGGGACGATCACCACGCGGAGCACGATCGCCGAAGCTGCGGCCACCGCGATCGTCGCCACCCGACCGCTTGCGGTCACCACCACGGCCTTCGTCGCGGCTTGGCTCGTCGGTTGCGCGGATCCAGTCATTGTCGTCTGCGTCACGCGTGACGATCACGCGCGGGCCGCGGTCGGGACGGTCGTAGACGCTTGCCTTCTTGCGGTCCGGATCGAACTTCCGGTTGGATTTCGTCGCCAGACCATCCTTGGTCTTACCATATCGCTTGACCGCCGGCGCTGCTCTTCCGGCCGCCTGCGGCGCACGGGCTTTTCAGCAACGTCGGCACCTTGAGCATCCTTGGGCTTCTTTTCCGGCAGAGGCCGGGCGCCGGGCGCCATCCAGACATTGGCCTTGCGGGCCCGGAAACCCGGTTCGCGCTTGGGGCCATCAAATTTCGCCTCGGGCGCATCGCGGCCGCCACGGTCATTGCGGTCGGGGCGGGCGCCACCACGATCATCGCGCCTTGTCGTATCCAGGCGCGACAGAGCACGCTCTGCGCTTGTCGCCGGCCTTTTCCTTGAACGCACCGCGCTCTCGCGGGCTTCCGGCTTGCCGGCTGCCCATTCGTTCTTCTGCGGCTTTTCGTCTTCGGCGGCTGCGGCATCGAAGATCGGTGCATCAAAATTCGCCTTGGCATCCTCGATCAGGCGCGGGCCGAGCTGGTCGCGCAACGTGCGGCCACGGATTTCCTGGGCCTGGCCTTCCGGCAGTTCGCCGAGCTGGAACGGGCCGTAGGAAATGCGGATCAGCCGGTTCACATCGAGACCGAGCGCGCCCATGACGTTCTTGATTTCGCGGTTCTTGCCTTCGCGCAGACCCATGGTGATCCAGACGTTGGAACCCTGGACCTTGTCGAGCGTCGCATCGATGGCGCCATAGAGCACGCCGTCGACGGCGATGCCGTCCTTCAGCTTGTCGAGGGCTGCCTGGTCGATGGTACCGTGGGCACGGACGCGGTAGCGGCGCAGCCAGCCGGTAGCGGGCAGCTCGAGGACGCGGGCCAGACCGCCGTCATTGGTCAGAAGCAACAGGCCCTCGGTATTGATATCGAGGCGGCCGATCGACAGGACGCGCGGCGGATCTTCCGGCAGGTTGTCGAAAACGGTCGGGCGGCCTTCCGGATCGGAATTGGTGGTCACCAGGCCGGACGGCTTGTGATAGAGCCAGAGGCGGGTGCGTTCGATGCCGCGGATCGGCTGACCGTCCACTTCGATGTGATCGGCGAGCGTCGCATTGACGACCGGGCTGTCGAGCAGCTTGCCGTTCAGAGAAACGCGGCCTTCCATGATCATGCGCTCGATATCGCGGCGCGAGGCAACGCCTGCGCGCGCCATGATCTTGGAAATGCGCTGCGGCACATCGGCGCCGACGGTTTCCGTCGTGGTCGGCCGTGGCTTGCGCGGCTTCTCGGCGTCGGTGCTATCAACAGCCGAATGATCGGCAGCGGACTTGCGCGCGCCGGTATAGGGCTTCTTGTCGGACCGTGCGGGTTTGCCTGCCAGGCCGCTGGGGCTTGTCTTTGAATGTCATTTGTGTTGCCTGCCTTTTGGGCTGTCCTATCAGGTCACAGCCCTTGGGTTAAGAGAAATTATCACGGGTCTCAACGATGGCTGAAACGAGCCGGTTTATGGATTTGGCCTTGGAAGAAGCCAGAATGGCGGCGGCCCGCGGCGAAGTGCCGGTGGGCGCCGTGCTTGTCGTCAATGGCGAGATCGTCGCCAGCGCCGGAAACCGCACGCGCGAGCTTAACGATGTGACCGCGCATGCCGAAATCGAAGTGATCCGCGCCGCAGCAAGCGCCATCGGTGCTGAGCGGCTGAATGGCGCCGATCTCTACGTGACGCTGGAACCCTGCACCATGTGTGCGGCCGCCATCTCGTTTGCCCGTCTGCGCCGGCTTTACTATGGCGCTGAAGACCCCAAAGGCGGCGGCGTCGACAACGGCGTCCGCTTCTTCAGTCAGCCGACCTGCCATCACGCGCCCGACGTCTATTCCGGCCTTTCCGGGCAGAGCGCCGCAGACATCCTCAAGGAATTCTTTGCCGGGAGACGCTGAGCGCCGGAGCCGAAAGTCTTACCCGGCGGCAAAGCTTTCAAGCGCTGCACCGGACAGACGGTAACGCGTCCATTCCGACAGAGGCTCGGCGCCAATTGCTTCATAGGCCTTGATTGCCGGCTCGTTCCAGTCGAGCACGCTCCACTCGAAGCGTCCGCATCCCTTCTCAAGCGCGATCCGCGCCAGATACCGCAGCACCGAACGTCCGGCGCCCGATCCCCGTTGATCCGGCGTGATATAGAGGTCTTCGAGATAAAGGCCGTTGCGCGCCAGCCATGTGGAATAGCTGAAGAACCAGACGGCAAACCCGATGGGCGTGCCATCGCGCTCGCAGATCGCCGCGTGCGAAACGGAATTCGGACCGAACAGGGATTCAGTGACCGACTGAACGGTCGCCTCAACCTCGTGACCGGCCTTCTCGTAGATGGCCAGTTCGGTGATGAAGCGTAGGATGGTTTCCGCGTCCTTTGGGGTAGCCTTGCGTATCTCAAACATCGAGCATCAGTAAATCTGGTACCATTTCTTGCCGCTGCCCTTGATCGCAGCTTCCTTCTTGCGGCGGCGCTCCTTGACCTGCTCCGGCTCGCCGAGATCGGCAGTCGCCTCTTCCGGCAGCTTGCGATATTCGAGCGGCGGGTCGCTGAGGAACCGGCGCTTGTCGGCATAGGCGCCCATCTGGATCTTGCGGGCGTCGCGATAGGCCTGGGTCTGCTCGGCCGTCGTCAGCTTGCGGCCATTGGCGCTGGATTTGGCCAGCGGCGAAACATAATTGGGATTGTCGGCATTGGCGTCGGCTTCCTCGCGCAGACGCTGGCGCGTGTCTTCCGGCGATTCGATCCACTGCGGATTGTCCTTGGTGGCCAGGTTCTGCTGCGGCTGAACCAACTGCGCCGTCTCGCTCGACGGCGGCAGCACCAGACCGGGACGCGGCTGATACTTGACATTGTTGGGATTGGACGGCGCGATACTGACCGCACTGCCGAGGTCATCGACCAGATGTTCTCCGGCCGTCTTGTCCGTACCGTAAGTCGGGCCGCCGATGCAGCCGGTCAGGACGAAGCTGCCGGTTACAATACCGAACAGGCCGGCATACAGTCGAAACTCTCGCGTCATTCCCATGAAAACCCTTCCAGCGGTGCCGGCACGATCGATATTTGAGCGGCATTGCTGCGCCCATGACGGATAAATCCGCCGATTTTCAGGCAGGTTTACCGGATGAGCCGCAAATACGCAATTCACCCGGTAAACAATCCCTTAAGAAGCGTATCCCAACTCGCGCAGCGCCAGCGCATCGCGAGCCGACACGTCGGGGAACGCTGCATCGGAGCCGACATCAGCCGTGATGCGCCAGGACCGGGCGCATTTGACGCCTTCGGCCAGCGTCGGTTCGACACCGACTGTCACCAGATCGCCCAAGGAGAAGGCGCCCACTGGCCCCATGCCTGCGACGATGGTTACACCGGACGTGATGCAGATTTCTGCAAAATCCTGCCCATCCAGCGCCTGCAGCAGGTCAGCATCGTTGATGTGCACAACCGGGGCCGCTTCCAGCGAAGAGCCAATCCGCTTGTCACGACGCTCGACTTCCAGCGCACCGGTGACGGCACGGCGGACGTCGTGGATCTTCTTCCACTTCTCGGCCAGAGCCTCGTCGCGCCATTCGGAAGGCACCAGTGGGAACTGCTCCAGATGCACGGAAACCGCCGACGGATCACGCGACAACCAGGCCTCTTCCGCCGTGAACGGCAGAACCGGGGCAAGCCAGGTGACGAGGCAATCGAACAGCTTGCGGATGACCGCGAGGCTGGCGCGGCGGCGTGGGCTCGACGGCGCATCGCAATAGAGCGCGTCCTTGCGGATATCGAAATAGAAGGCCGACAGCTCGATGTTGGAGAAGTCGATCAGGGCACGGGCGATGCGCTTGAAATCGAAGCGTCGTAGCCTTCGCGCACGAGCTGGTCGAGTTCCGACAGGCGATGCAGCATCAGGCGCTCGAGTTCAGGCATGTCATTGAAGGCGATGTCTTCGCCCTTGTCATGCGCCAGCGTGCCGAGCATCCAGCGGATGGTGTTGCGCAGCTTGCGGTAGCTGTCGATATTGGTCTGGATGATCGCCTTGCCGAGGCGCTGGTCTTCCCAATAATCGGTTGTGGCGACCCAGAGGCGCAGGATATCGGCGCCCGATTCCTTCATCACGTCCTGCGGGGCAACGACGTTGCCCTTGGACTTCGACTGCTTCTCGCCCTTCTCGTCCATCGTAAACCCGTGGGTAACGACAGCGTTGTAAGGCGCGCGGCCGCGCGTCGCGCAGCTTTCAAGCAGCGACGAATGGAACCAGCCGCGATGCTGGTCGGAGCCTTCGAGATAGACGTCGGCCGGCCATTTCAGGTCCGGGCGATCTTCCAGCGTGAAGGTGTGTGTGCAGCCCGAGTCAAACCAGACGTCAAGGATGTCCATGACCTGCACCCACTTGGCATGGTCATGATCCTTGCCGAGGAACCGGTCCTTGGCACCTTCGGCGAACCAGGCATCCGCGCCTTCGGCCTCGAAGGCTTCGATGATGCGGGCGTTGACGGCTTCATCGACTAGGACCTCACCCTGTTCGTCGGCGAAGACGGCGATCGGCACGCCCCAGGCGCTGGCGCGACAGGACCCAGTCCGGACGATTCTCGATCATGGCGCGCAGGCGGTTCTGGCCGGCTGCCGGCACGAAGCGGGTGTTGTCGATGGCCGACAGCGCCCGCGAGCGCAGCGTCGTTCCGTCGGCAAGGTCCTTGTCCATATAGACGAACCATTGCGGCGTGTTGCGGAAGATGATCGGCTTCTTCGAGCGCCAGGAATGCGGATAGCTGTGCTTCAGACGTCCGCGGGCGAAAAGATTCTTCGCCTCGATCAGCGCCTTCATGACGAACTCGTTGGCATTGCCCTTCTTGCCGTTGTCATCCATGACGCGGGCAGCACCGCCTTCGCGATCCGGGCCGAAGCCGGGCGCGTCGGCGGTATAGAAACCGGCATCATCGACGGTGAACGGGATCTTCGACGAGATGCCGCGTGCCTCGAGAGCCCGGGCGTTGTCCATCCAGATTTCAAAGTCATCAGCGCCATGGCCGGGAGCCGTGTGCACAAAGCCCGTACCGGTATCGTCGGTGACATGGTCGCCGGCGAGCAGCGGGACCTTGAAGTCGTAGCCGAGGGTGGCCAGCGGATGAGCGCAAGTGATTGCAGACAAAACCCCAGGAGGAACACCACCCAAACGCTTGTACTGCAATTTCGCCTTCGCGAAAGATTCTTCAGCAAGCCGATCCGCAAAGATCAGCCTTTCGCCGGGACGCGGGCCGAATTCATTCTCAGCTGCCGTTACTTCAAACAGGCCGTACTCGATCCGAGGCGAATACGCGATAGCTCGGTTACCAGGGATCGTCCAAGGTGTCGTCGTCCAGATGACGACGGAAGCACTCTCAAGTGCAGCACGCATATCTTCTGCCGCACGGAAAGCATCGTCCATCGAGCCATAGCTCGTATTGGGGCTTTGTGCCAAACGGGCTTCAACAACCGGAAACTTCACCCAGATCGCATCGCTCTCGACATCGGCATATTCGACCTCGGCTTCCGCCAGCGCCGTGCGCTCGACAACCGACCACATGATCGGCTTGGAGCCGCGGTAGAGCTGGCCAGACTTGGCGATCTTCAACAGTTCGCCGGCGATGCGAGCTTCCGCGTGGAAGGCCATCGTCGTATAGGGATTGTCGAAATCGCCCTCGATGCCGAGGCGCTTGAACTCGGCCGACTGGATCTTGATCCAGTTCGCGGCAAAGTCGCGGCATTCCTGGCGGAATTCGTTGACCGGGACCTCGTCCTTGTTCTTGCCCTTGGCGCGATAGGCTTCCTCGATCTTCCATTCGATCGGCAGGCCGTGGCAATCCCAGCCCGGAACATAGTTCGAGTCATAGCCGCGCATCTGGAACGAGCGGGTGATGATGTCCTTCAGGATCTTGTTCAGCGCATGGCCGATGTGGATATTGCCGTTGGCATAGGGCGGGCCATCATGCAGCACGAACTTTTCGCGGCCGGCGGCGGAAGCACGCAGCTTCTTGTAAAGGCCCATCTGCTGCCAGCGGGCAACGGTTTCCGGCTCCTTCTGCGGCAGGCCGGCACGCATCGGAAATTCGGTTTCCGGCAGATAGAGGGTCTTGGAATAGTCGAGCTTTTCAGCAGTATCGGTCATGGTTTCAGCAATCATATCTGGGCGCGTGTCGCCGCGCGTGCGAACGGGATATCATAAGGGGATAACGGTGGCGTTCGGGTCGAACGCCGAAAACCGGACCTTCCGGCGGCTATCAAAGCGCTGGGAAGGCCGGGCCAATAATTCGCTGATCACGTATCAATCGACGATATCGGGTCATGGTGGCCGGTTGTTTAAGCGGTTTTTGCGCGAAAAGGAAGAGGCTTGCGGTGTGCATGGCAGGATTGTGCAGGTGCCGCGGCCGGCTATTTTCCCATCGCGCCGAACCAAACTCAGTCCTTGGGGTTTGCCAGCATCACGGCGCGGAGCGCATCGTTGATGCGGTCCCTGCCAGCCGGGGCCGTCATCCTGGAAATAGTGCAGGACCGCGCTGTCGAGCTTGATCGACACGAGTTCCTTGGTTTCCGGCAAAGCGCGTTTTTCGACCGCCGGCGGCGGTGCCTTCTTGACCGGCTTGAACAGAGCTTCGGCGGCATCCATGGCGCTGACGGGCCGGCGTGGCGTGGTGGCCATCGGGATCATCCTTTAGGGGTTTGCATCCAGACTGAATGCGATTTTGCTGTCGATCATACTGAGCGGCTTGACGCCGGATAGCAATCGCGCGCTTCCGCATCGTCCTGCTTCATCTGTACCACCAGCGGATCGAGACCATCGAATTTCAGCTCGTCACGCAGATGGCCGAAGAAAGAGACGGAACAGACTTCGCCGTAGAGATCGCCGGAGAAGTCGAAGACGAAGGTTTCGAGCAGGGCTATACCGTCGCTATCGACCGTCGGACGCTTGCCGAAGCTGGCGACACCATCATGAAGGCTGCCGTCGGCGCGGCGGAAGCGCACGGCGTAAATGCCGTTCCTGAGTTCGACCTCCGGCGGAAGCTGCATGTTGGCGGTCGGATACCCCAGCGTGCGGCCAAGCTTCTTGCCGCCGATCACTTCGGCTTCCACCGTGTAGCGATAACCGAGCATTCCGGCTGCCTGCGAAACATCGCCCTCGCCCAAAAGCCCACGAATATGACTGGAGGAGATCACCGAGGCGTTCTCGTCGCGAAAAGCATCGACCAGCGTCACGCCAAAGCCGTTTTCACCGCCGGCGGCCATCAGGAAGGCCGGGCCGCCTTCCCTGCCCTTGCCGAAATGGAAATCGAAGCCGGTCACGACATGGCTCGCATGCAGCCAGTCCATCAGCACGGAGCGGATGAAATCGGAGGCGGACAGCTGCGAAAACGTGCGGTCGAACGGATATTCGATGACGGCGGAAAAGCCCATGCCTTCCAGGATGCGGGCCTTCAGCGGCGCCGGCGTCAGGCGGAAAACCGGCTGGTCGGGCCTAAAGACGCTGCGCGGGTGCGGCTCGAAGGTCAGCACCAAGGCCGGAACGCCGCGCGCTTGTGCTTCTTCCAGCGCCCGGTTGAGCACCGATTGATGGCCGCGATGCACACCATCGAAATTGCCGATGGCAATAACCCCTGCCGCGCAGGGCTTGCGGCAAAGGTTCGTGGGTCTCGTTGCGATGAAAAACTGTCATGTCCGTTACGCCAGTCATTTCGGGTGCAGGTCGATCGGTCCGGCACTCAAGCCAGTCTCGGCATCCACCATTTCGGGGTGGCACCCTCGTTTTTCAGGAATGCCGCCAGCTTGGTTTCATCGGTTTTCTCGGCTGCCATGTATTCGGCTGCGTGGATGCCGGCGCTGATATAAAGGACATCGAGGCCGAAATCCTGTGCGCCCTTGACGTCCGTCGGCATGCCGTCGCCGATAGCGATCACCCGCGACAGGTCGAGCCCGTGGCGCAAGGCTTTAGCTTCCGAGAGCGATGCACGGTACATCGGCACATAGGGCTTGCCGGAAATCCGGGTTTCGCCGCCGAGCTCCTCGTAGACCTTGGCGATGGCGCCAGCGCAGGGAATGAGCTTGTGGCCACGCTCGACCACCAGATCCGGATTGGCGCAGATGAAGGGCACCTTACGCTTGGCCAGAACGGACAGCGTTGCGCGATAGTCGTCCGGCGTTTCCGATTCATCGTCGAAAAAGCCGGCGCAGACGATGATTTCGGCCTCTTCGGAGGAGACCATGCTGACGCCGAGACCTTCGAGCAGCGGCAGATCCTTATCGGCACCGATGAAATAGATCTTCTTCGGGCCGGCAGAAATCAGCGCCCGGGTGACGTCGCCGGAGGTGACGATTCGGTCATAGGCGCTATCGGGTACGCCTAGGCCGCGAATCTGGACGATGACACCAGGATGCGGACGGGGCGAATTGGTGATGAGAACGACGGTCAGGCCTTTGGCGCGGGCCTCGGTCAAGGCGTCGCAGGCGCCTTTGAAAGCCTCGACACCGTTGTGCAGCACGCCCCAGACATCGCACAGAACGACATCATAGCGGCTGGCGATGTCGCGAAAACTGTTGATCCGAACGGCCATGCTGGCTTCCCGCAGAAAAATTGGTCGGGGTGACATCGCAGGCAGGCGGCGAAAACACAAGTCTTCATCGGGAAAATGGCGCCCGAATCCCAAGGATTCAGGCGCAGAATTCGGCGGAAACGCTAAAAGCCGCGGATCAGCCAGCCAGCAGCTGCGCAGATGGCAAGCGTCGTCACGATACCGCGCTTGAAGCAGAAACAGCAGCAAGGCGGCCAGAAGCGCCAGAAAGAATGCAGGCAGCTGGAAGGTCTGCCAGACCGGCAGCGGCATGGAGATCGGCCCCGCCGCGTACCGGTTTACCTCGGCGAAAAGAACGTGCAGCCCGAACCAGACGGCGAGATTGAGGATGACGCCGGTAACCGCCGCAGAGATCGCTGCCAGAGCGCCCGACAGTGCCCGGTTGTTGCGCAGGGTCTCGACATAGGGCGCGCCGAGAAATATCCAGAGAAAACACGGTACGAAGGTGACCCAGGTCGCAAGCGTCGCCCCGAGCAGGCCGGACACAAGCGGATCAAGCCCGAGCGGTGCGCGAAAGGCTGCCATGAACCCGACGAAGGAAAGCACCAGCACCAGCGGTCCCGGCGTGGTTTCGGCCAACGCCAGACCGTCCAGCATTTCACCGGGTTTGAGCCACTGATAGCTCTCGACCGCCTGCTGGGCGACATAGGCCAGAACGGCATAGGCGCCACCGAAGGTCACCACAGCCATTTTCGAAAAGAAGAGACCGATGGCCGTGTAGACGTTGTCGAAGCCGAGTATTCCGCCGATGACAACGAATGGTGCGATCCAGAGAATCAACCATGTAGCGAGAACCCGGAACGTCCGGCTCCAGCTTGAGGCGACGTCCGGAAAGCTGCTGTCGATGACGGACGGCCGGTCGGCCAGCGCCTGTTTCGCCGCCGCGGCAATAGCTTTTCGCTGGTTGCCGGCTGCAGACGCGTAGCGATGTATCCGGCGATGCCGGCCGCCAGCACGACGAGCGGAAACGGCAGATCGAAAAAGAACAGCGCGGCGAAGGCGAGCGCTGCGACGATGAGCGCAAACTGGGTTTTCAGCGCCCGGCGGCCAACGCGGATGACCGCCTCGATGACGATGGCCAGCACCGCCGCCTTGAGCCCGAAGAACAGGCTCGTCAACCAGTCGGTTTGCTGGAACAGGGCGTAGGCCGAGGACAGGCCAAGGATCACGAAGAAGCCCGGCAACACGAACAGCACCCCGCGACGATGCCGCCACGTGTCCCATGCAGCAGCCAGCCGACATAGGTGGCAAGCTGCTGCGCCTCCGGTCCTGGCAGGAGCATGCAGAAATTCAAGGCATGCAGAAACCGGCTTTCGGAGATCCAGCGGCGTTCTTCCACCAGTTCCTTGTGCATCAGAGCGATCTGTCCCGCCGGGCCGCCGAAGCTCAAGAGGCCGATCTTCGCCCAGACTTTGGTGGTCTCGGCGAATGTCGGATGCGGCGGCGGAGCCTCTATCTGCACGGCCTCATTCATTGTCTTTGGCCTTCTTCGCGACGTGCTGCACCCATTCGTGTTTTTCCTGTGTGGCGTCGCGCGCCCAGCGATAGAAGGCGTCGTAGAGCGTCATGCCCGCTTCCAGCTGCTCCAGATCGTCGGCAAACATCCGCGAGAGGCCAAGCGAGGCTGCGAGCAAGCCGGCGGCTTCGGGAACCAGATCGAGCCGGTCAGTATCGGCGGCACGCACAATCAGGGCGAGATGTTGAAGTGCCGGAAACGAGAGACCGAATTCCTTGACCATCGTGTCGAAGGTGCAGTCCTCGCCCCTATGGCTCCAGAAGACATTCTCCACATCGAACGGCGTCGCGCCGAAACGATCTGCGACGGCTTCGACTTCCGGGGCCGCGACGAAGAGAAATGTCGCGGCCGGATCAACGAAGCGGCGGATCAGCCAGGGGCAGGCAATGCGGTCGATCTTGGGGCGAGAGCGTGTGACCCAGACCGTACCGCCATTGGCGTCTTCACCCGGCAGGGCAGCGACAGGAACGACGGGTAAGCTGGCGGCTTGCCAGGCTTCGAACCCGCCTTCCAAGCTCTCTGCCTCAGCGCCGGTATTGCGCAGCCAGGCGGCAACACCTTCGGAGAGCTTCTTGCCCTTCTGGCAAACCACGACGACCCACTGGCCGCGGTAGGCCGCCGCCCATTGCTGCACATCGGCGTAAGGACGCCGGAAAGATGTGGGAAGGAGAAGCGGTTGAGCGGCGAAATCTTCATCGTCGCGCACATCGATAACGACCGGACCCTTGGGGGTACCGATCAGGCGGACAAGCTTTTCTGTGGAAATAGCGTTATACGAGGCCATGGTTTACGTCCTTTTCGTGGATTGGACGCGAAGTGATGGCATGACGCCTCGTGGGGCATTCGCAGACCCCATCCGCAAATTAGACAAAAAAGCCGGAACCAAGTCAATCATTTTCGCCGCAAAAGAATCTTGCCGACCCATTCTTGACTCATTCGACGGCCAACCTTATCTCGGGGTCGCTAGCACTCAAGCAATAGGAGTGCTAACATCCATCCATCGGGTCGCAAAGACGATCCGTGAAGTCATTTGATCGAGGGATTAGACAATGACAAGCACCAATTTCCGCCCGCTGCATGATCGCGTCGTTGTACGTCGCGTCGAGTCTGAAGCAAAGACCAAGGGCGGCATCATCATTCCGGATACCGCCAAGGAAAAGCCGCAGGAAGGCGAAATCGTCGCTGTCGGCACCGGCATCCGTGACGACAAGGGCACGCTCATCGCGCTCGACGTCAAGGCTGGCGACCGCATCCTGTTCGGCAAGTGGTCGGGCACCGAAGTCAAGCTCAACGGCGAAGACCTTCTGATCATGAAGGAAGCCGACATCATGGGCGTCATCGGCTGATCTGAGCCGCTGATCTTCATCCTCAATTCCAGAAAACCAATTGGGCATCAGCCCGGGAGTTTTTAAAATGGCAGCCAAAGAAATTAAATTCGGCCGTACCGCGCGAAAAGATGCTGCGCGGCGTCGATATCCTCGCAGACGCAGTGAAGGTAACGCTGGGTCCTAAGGGCCGCAACGTCATCATCGACAAGTCCTTCGGCGCACCGCGCATCACCAAGGACGGCGTTTCCGTCGCCAAGGAAATCGAACTTGAAGACAAGTTCGAAAACATGGGCGCCCAGATGGTCCGCGAAGTTGCTTCGAAGACCAACGACATCGCCGGCGACGGCACGACCACTGCGACCGTTCTGGCCCAGGCCATCGTTCGCGAAGGCGGTAAGGCAGTTGCTGCCGGCATGAACCCGATGGACCTGAAGCGCGGCATCGACCTTGCAGTCGCAGCCATCGTCAAGGACCTCGTTGCCAAGGCCAAGAAGATCAACACTTCGGAAGAAGTGGCCCAGGTCGGCACGATCTCCGCCAACGGCGAAAAGGAAATCGGCCAGTACATCGCTGAAGCGATGCAGAAGGTCGGCAATGAAGGCGTCATCACGGTTGAAGAAGCCAAGACTGCCGAAACCGAACTCGAAGTCGTCGAAGGCATGCAGTTCGACCGCGGTTACCTCTCGCCCTACTTCGTGACCAACCCTGAAAAGATGGTTGCCGAACTGGAAGACGCTTACATCCTTCTCCATGAGAAGAAGCTCTCCAACCTGCAGGCGATGCTTCCGGTTCTCGAAGCTGTCGTTCAGACCGGCAAGCCGCTCCTCATCATCTCTGAAGACGTCGAAGGCGAAGCTCTTGCAACGCTGGTTGTCAACAAGCTGCGTGGCGGCCTGAAGATTGCTGCCGTCAAGGCTCCGGGCTTCGGCGATCGCCGCAAGGCCATGCTCGAAGACATCGCGATCCTGACCGGTGGCCAGGTTATCTCCGAAGACATCGGCATCAAGCTGGAAAACGTCACGCTCGGAAATGCTCGGCCGTGCGAAGAAGGTTTCGATCTCCAAGGAAAACACGACGATCGTCGACGGTTCCGGCAAGAAGGCTGAAATCGAAGGCCGCGTTGCCCAGATCAAGGGCCAGATCGAAGAAACCACTTCGGATTACGACCGCGAGAAGCTGCAGGAACGTCTTGCCAAGCTCGCTGGTGGCGTTGCCGTCATCCGCGTTGGCGGTGCGACTGAAATCGAAGTGAAGGAAAAGAAGGACCGTATCGACGACGCGCTCAACGCAACGCGCTGCCGTTCAGGAAGGTATCGTTCCTGGTGGTGGTACGGCTCTGCTGCGTGCTTCGATCGTTCTCGACCTCAAGGGTGCAAACGACGACCAGACCGCCGGTATCAGCATCATTCGCAAGGCACTTCAGTCGCTGGTTCGCCAGATCGCTGAAAACGCAGGCGACGAAGGCTCGATCATCGTCGGCAAGATCCTCGAAAGCAACACCGACAACTACGGCTACAACGCCCAGACCGGCGAATTCGGCGACATGATCGCCATGGGTATCGTCGATCCGGTCAAGGTTGTCCGCACGGCTCTGCAGAACGCAGCTTCGGTTGCTTCGCTGCTGATCACCACGGAAGCCATGATCGCCGAACTTCCGAAGAAGGAAGCTGCCGGCGGCATGCCTGACATGGGCGGTATGGGCGGCATGGGCGGCATGATGTAATAAGGCCTTTGCCTTATTACGAATGACGACCATAAAGCTTTCCGGGTTTCCGGATTGGGAAGGGGCAGGCCGCAAGGTCTGCCCTTTTTGTTCTCGATCAACGGGCCGGCGAACTGCTCCACGAAAAACCGGCAGGCGCATTGCCCGGACTTTCCGGATCATGCTCTGATTGTACCCATGGCAAACCGCTGCAATCGGGAATATTTATCTCAGGTCACAAAATATTTCTCAAAAGACCATTGAAGCCAGAGAAAAAGCAATTATAACAGCGCTCCAAGTGAACCACAGATTCACAGGGATCAAAAAAACGGACGAATTGATAATAAGACGGTTCAAGTCTTCGGTATTAACCGTTTACCCAACATCTTTTGATTCCAGATCGCAAAGCCTATAGATTTTCCTCGCATACAATTTGTTTCGTCTTGCGGACATACGCGCCCAAGACCCGAAAATTGAGCTTTCTATCTTTTGCAGCGAACCACGCCTCGTCATATACTTGCCGCGTCGTCCAGTCCTGCTGTGAAATAGAAATTGTTTCTTGTGAACACTTACGGGAACAGACGAATGAATTTCGGATTTTGTGAATATACCGGGGTCCGCCTTGTTTAAAATTGCAAGAACAGGCCTTTCACAGCCCCCGGCGCTGATTCTTTTGCCCATGGCGAAAGCGGGCTGGAGATGCTCGATCAATTCTGTTTTTCCGAAGGCTGGTCGGGCGACCTGTCGAACGGCCTGTTTCGTCTGGGCGAAAGTGCGGCTGCCATGCACGGCCTCAATCAGGCCGAATGCGGATTGCTCAATCTGGTCCGCTGCTACGACAGCACCGACCGCAATCACGTGCTGGCCCTTTTCGAGCAGGCGGCAACGACCTCCTCGTCCTTCTGTTTCTCGACGACGATCATCCTGCCCTCCGGCCAGAAACAGCCGGTTTTCTGCATCGGCGGATCCACGGGGCTGGAACAGCGCTATTCGGGCTCGATCCTGGGCGTTTTCTTCTTCCCTCGCTTCCAGCTGGAAGCACGGGGACGCGTTTTCACCCACCATCAATAGTCGGAAACTAGCGCTCGGCGGCTACGGCAGAAGCGTCTTCAAATCGACCTCAGGGTTTTCCAGCATGGCACGGTCGGGCGTCAGGCCGAGATCGAGCAGCTTCTTGCCGGTGACATAGGCCTTGGCATCATTGAGCGCGTCGACGGCGATCAGCTTGCCGCCCGTGAAATACCAGACCGAGACACTGCCTTCGCGCTGTCCCTTGCGCACCACCGTCTCGTCGTGACCGAGGCCAAAGCCGGCAATCTGCAGCTTGACGTCATACTGATCCGACCAGAACCAGGGCTTTGGATCATAGGGCGCCTCGCCGCCGGCCAGCAGCGCCGCTACTGCTTCGGCCTGGTCAACAGCATTCTGGACCGATTCCAGCCGGATGCGCATGTCTTTCCACGGCAGCGCGGCGCAGTCGCCCATCGCATGGATGGCTGGGTCAGAGGTCCGGCCAAACTGATCGACAACGATACCGTTGGCCACTTCGATACCGGCGTCATGAGCCAGCGCATCGTTGGCCGTCACGCCGATACCGACGATCACCAGATCGACGGGAATGATGGAACCATCGGTCAGTTCCGCGGATGTCACCCGGCCATCGGTGCCGACCAGCCGGACAAGGCCGGTGCCCTCGCGGATATCGACGCCGCGCGATGTATGAATGTCCTTGACGAGATAGGAGGTCGCAACCGAGGCGACGCGCTGCAGGATACGGTCGGCCATTTCGATGACCGTCACGTCAAGCCCGCTCGAGCGCGCCACGGCCGCTGCTTCCAGACCGATATAGCCGCCACCGACGATCAGCGCATGTTTGCCGGGTTTCATTTCCTCGGCAAGGCCGTCGGCATCGGTAAAATCACGGACAACGAAAACGCCGTCGAGATCACCGCCAACACTGGCCGGCAGCTTTCGCGGCGTCGAGCCGGTGGCAAGTGCGAGCATATCATATCCGAGCTTCGAGCCGTCACTGAGGGTGACAGACTTTGCCGCACGATCAATCGCAGTGACGGCAGTGGAGAGGCGGATATCGATATCGTGTTCGGCGTACCAGCTTTCCGGCCGGTACAGCAGGCGGTCGAGATCCATTTCACGCAGCAGGTATTTCTTCGAAAGAGGCGGCCGCTGATAGGGGTGGCTCGCTTCCGACGCGATCATCGTGATCGGGCGCTCATCCTTCAAGGCCCGAAGCTTGGCCACCAAAGCAAAAGCGGCCTGACCGCCGCCCACAACAACAAGTCTACCTGCCACGTTTGTTCCACCCGCTGAGAAAGCTTCTTTTCCTCAGACGTAGCCTGTCCGCCCGAGTGCCGTCAACTCAGGCGGACTATGTGAGACGGCGCGATCAATCGCGCTTGGGGATCTCCATGCCCTTCTGTGCAGCCGGACGGGCAAGGCCACGATCGACCCAGGCCATGACATTCGGGAAGTTGGCATATTCCAGCACATCGGCACCGCCATAGAATTTGCGGGCGCCCTCGATCCACGGATAGGTGGCGATATCGGCGATGGTATATTGATCGCCCATCAGCCATTCACGACCTTCAAGGCGGCCTTCCAGTACGCCTAGAAGCCGCTTGGCTTCGTCACGGTAGCGTTCCATCGGATAGGAATTGTTGGCGACCTTGTCGGCGGCGAACTTGAAGAAATGCCCGAACTGACCGAACATCGGCCCGACGCCGCCCATCTGGAACATAACCCATGCGAGCGTTTCGTAACGTCCGGCGGCATCGGCCGGAATGAGCTTGCCGGTCTTTTCGGCGAGATAGACGAGGATGGCGCCGGACTCGAACAGACCGATCGGCTTGCCGTCCGGGCCGTTGGGATCGATGAGTGCCGGAATGCGACCATTGGGATTGAGCGAAACGAATTCCGGCGACTTCTGATCGTTGGTGCCGAAGGAAATCAGGTGCGGCTCATACGGCAGACCGAGTTCCTCGAGCGCGATGGAGACCTTCACGCCATTCGGCGTCGGCAATGAGTAGAGCTGGATGATATCCGGATTTTTAGCAGGCCAGCGGGCGGTGATCGGAAAGGAACTGAGATCGGCCATAAGGAACTCCTTGAGGTGGGAGTTTGAATATAAGACAGTCGTGTCCAAAATGTTAGACGGTCGAGTGCTATTTTGCCTACGGTTTTTACAGCAGGTCCTTCCGTATGCCTCCGATTCAGAATCCTTATGCCAGGGCACCATTTACGGCATCAATGATGCTCGCCACCACCGGATCGTCCGCATGCTCAGCCTTTCGCGCCCGCACCAGGCAGGCCTGCGACCGCAGCATGATGCCATCCGACAGGATCTTCAGGTGGTTGGCCTTGAGCGTCGAACCGGTAGAGGTGATATCGACGATGATATCGGCCGAACCGGAGGCCGGGGCGCCTTCGGTGGCCCCTAAGCTTTCGACGATGCGGTAGAGCTGGATGCCGTGCTGGGATGAGAAGAACTGCTGGGTCAGGCGCCAGTATTTGGTGGCGATCGCCAGCCTGCGGCCATGACGGGCACGAAAATCGGCGGCGACATCGCCGAGGTCGGCCATCGTATCCACATCGAGCCAGATTTCCGGGACGGCGACAACGACGTCTGCATGGCCGAAGCCGAGCCGGGCACAGAATTCGACGCGGGCATCGGCTTCCGACAGCCCCTCGCGGATCAGGTCTTCGCCGGTGACGCCGAAATCGATCGAGCCACTGCCGATCTCACGGGAAATTTCCGACGCCGAAAGGAAGGCGATCTCGACATCATCAAGGCCTTCGACACGGCCGCGATAGGAGCGCTCGTTACCGACGGCAACGATCTTCATCCCCGCCTTCTCGAAAACGGCGGAGGCATCGTCCTTCATCCGGCCTTTGGAGGGCAGTGCAATGGTGATGGTCATTGGGCCGCCTCCCCTTTTGGCTTGGCCAGTGCCTGCTCCATCCGGTCGAGCCAGAGCGCGAAGCCGACGGCCGGAATGCGCTCCTTTGCGCCCAGCAGCGTCATCAGCCGGTCGAAGCGGCCACCGCCGGCCAGAACGGCGGAAGAACCTTCAATGACGATCTCGAAGACCATGCCGGTATAATAATCGAGGGGGCGGCCGAAGGCGGCGCGGTAGGTGAGCGCCTTGGCGTCAACGCCGGCATTGCCGAGGGCTGCTACACGCGCATCAAACCGCGACAAGGCACCATCGAGCGTCAGTCCGGATTTTTCAGCAAACTGGAACAGCGCTGCCGGCGCGTCGGCAAACGGCATGTTCAACGACAGGAATTCGCGCAGAACGGCAAGCGTGCGGCCATCGAGCGCGGTCTTTTCGAGCGCCCGCTTTTCCTTCAGCCGTGCAGCGATTTCCTTCGGGCTGCGGCTGGCATTGGTGGAATAGCCGGTCGCCTCCATCGTCTCGTCGAGATGGGCAATCAACGTGGCATCATCGCCGGAGGAAAGCAGCGCCTCGATCTCGGCGCTCAGGCCCGCCACCGGCTGCGGGCTCGACAGCCGGGTCAACAGGGTGTCGATCTGGGCGGAATTGCCGAAGGCGTGGATCAGCCGCTTTTGCCAGCCGGCGGGCAGACCGCAGGCGGCGACCACAGCTTCGAACACCGATTGATCACCGAGCGTCACGTCGAGCTTTTTGCCCGGCAGGCGCGCGGTCAGGATCGCGATGGCATCGCTTATGGCGCGGGCGTCGGCGCTCGCTACATCGGTTTCTCCGAGGTCCTCGATGCCGGCCTGATAGAACTCGTTCGCCCCCTCCCGCCGCTGGCGGGAAGATTTTCGCCGAGATAGGAATAGCGCTGCGGCGTGCCGGTGGCGGTTTCGATGTGGCGCAGGCAGACGGGAATGGTGAATTCCGGGCGCAGGCACAGGCTCTTGCCCGTCTCGCTCTCGGTCATGAAGATACGGCGGCGCAGGTCCTCGCCGGCCATGTCGAGGAACGGCTCGGCCGGCTGGATCACCGGCGTATCGACGCGCAGCGTTCCCAACCGCTCGAAATCGGCCAGCAGATCAGCGGCAAAGGCTGGAAGGTTGATCAGGGGCATGAACCGGCAGTTATCCTTCAAGGCACCAAAGGTTGGATCAGCTCGATGCGGTTGCCGAACGGATCATGGACATAGACCCGCTCATATCCCTGAAGCGGCTCATCTTCAACAACCGGCAGCCAGCGGCCTTCAGGTTTTTCGCCAAAGCCGCGACGTCATCGACCAGAAAAGCCGGATGGGCCTTGAGCGCCGGGCGAAAATCCGCCTCGACGCCGAGATGCACTTTCAGCGCACCCGCCTCGAACCAGCAGCCGCCGCGCCTGGCCAGATTGGCCGGTTTTTCCCGTTCAGGGATGCCGAGCAGGCCGGAATAGAACGCCCGGGCCTGATCTTCGCCGCCTGCCGGCATGGCAAGTTGGACATGATCGAGGCCCAGCAGCGCCATCTCTCAGCCTTGGCTGGAGGCGCGCTGACGGTCTTCCGCCTGCTCCGCCAGCATTTCGCGCACCTTGGCAACGAGATCGGCCTCAGGCACCGAGACCTGCGCCACACGGGCTTCGCGCCAGGCCACGTTGTCCTCGATCTCGTCCGACAGGCGCTTGCCCTCGATCAGGTCCTTGATCTGCACGAGACCTTGCGCGCGCTCGTCACCACCCTGGATGATGGCGAGCGGCGAGCCGCGGCGGTCGGCATATTTCAGCTGGTCGCCAAAATTCTTCTTGTTGCCCTGGTACATTTCAGCGCGGATACCGGCGTGGCGGGAGCGCTTGGGTGAATTGCTGATACTTGCCGAGGCTTTCGGTGTCGCGGTCCATGACGCAGACGACGACCGGCGCGATCACCTCTTCCATGCCGAGCTTGCCGAGGTTCTTCAGCGCCGTCATCAGGCGCGAGACACCGATGGAGAAGCCCGTTGCCGGAACCGGCTGGCCCATGAAGCGCGAGACGAGGCCATCGTAACGGCCACCGCCACCGACCGAGCCGAAAACGACCTTTTCGCCCTTCTCGTTGGTGACGGCGAACTGGAGTTCGGCTTCGAAAACCGGGCCGGTGTAGTATTCGAGGCCGCGGACAACCGAGGGGTCGATGATGATCTCGATCCATTCCATAGCCGCCAGCACGGACCAGAGACCGAATTCCTTCAAGCTCGTTGTGGCCATCGATGCAAAGTTGAGAATCGTAGAAAGAGGTACCGTCTTCCTTGAGAAGAAAATAACCCTGATCAATTGCATTATCGAATAAGTTTCCGACTGCCGCCGCCGCCGCATCTGGGCGGCGGACGAGTTGGAACGCTCAATGAAGTGCATTAGCATACCGACAGCGTTGGGGTTCAATCCGACCCCCTTGGTAAAATCGCCGCTCTCATCCTTGCGCCCCTGGACCAAGCAACAGCTGCACGCCTTCCGGACCAAACTTGTCCAGCTTGTCGATCGCCCTGAGCACATTCAGCCGCGCATTGGCATTCTCATCGCCACCGAGCCCAATCGCCTCGAGCACGCCATCGAGAACCTTGCGGTTGTTCACCCGGATCACATAGTCCCCGCGTGCAATCCCAAGCGCTTCCATCGTGTCGGCCATCATCATGCACATTTCGGCATCCGCCTGGACGCCGGCAGCGCCCACCGTGTCGGCGTCGAACTGCATGAACTGGCGGAAGCGGCCGGGGCCTGGCTTCTCGTTGCGGAAGACATAACCGGCGCGGTAGGTGCGGTAGGGTAGCTGGATGTCGTTGAAATTTTCCGCCACATGGCGGGCGAGCGGCGCGGTGAGATCGTAGCGCGCGCTCATCCACTGCTCGTCATCGTCCTGCAGCGAGAAGACACCTTCGTTGGGGCGATCGCTGTCCGGCAGGAACTTGCCGAGCGCATCGGTATATTCGAACAGCGGTGTTTCGACGGGATCGAAGCCGTAGCGCTCGTAGACTTCACGGATCTTTGCGGTCATCTCATCGACGGCGCGGATGTCGGCAGCGGAGCGATCGACGAAACCACGCGGCAGGCGGGCTTTCAGCTTCTGTGGCTTCTTCTTTTTGTCGTTCATGGCAGCAGCACTTTCAGCGTCGATCGGTCACGCCCGATCCGTCATGGGAATTGGCGCTTTCCCTATCCGATCAAGGCCAAGGCGGCAAGCCTTTGCGCCGCCTGCACGGGTCTAAAGCGGTCGCAACAGCGTGTCCCAGGTGTGAACGATCGCGCCCTCCATCGTCGGTGCTTCGGCCGCAGGAATCAGGATCGAATGGGTGTCGCCGCGGATGACGCCTCTCACTTCCGACTGGAAGCTCATCCGCTTGAACTGCACAAACCCATCGGGAATGCTGGTGACCGACATGGCCGCACCGCCGTAGAAATCGATGCTGGCCAGTTCGCCGACTTTCAGGCTCGCAACGATTGCCTGATCCTCGATGAAATCGTGATAGAGCCCGGTCATGTAGCGGCGAATGCTTTTGCCGACCATCGCCCGCATCAGCGGCGTATCGATGAATTCCTGCCGCGAGCCGGCGAGGTAGCGGATATCCTCCCCTTCCCAGAGATTGCGGCTGTCCCTGGCCGACAGGATCGACCGCAACAGGGCCTTCTCCGTATGTGCGTCAGCACGGCGCAGGAAATCGACGATGGCACCGGTGGCGCGCAGGTCAGGCGTGCAGATGCCGCGTTCCCAGCGGGAAACGGTTGGCAGCGAAAAGCCCAGTTTCCAGGCGATGTCCCCCTGCGTCAGTCCGGCCTTTAGCCTATAGCCTCGCAATTGCCGGATGAGTTCGCTCTGGGTCAAAAACATTCGAACCGGCCTTTCATGAAATCATTGGTTGCATTGCTGAAATTGAATGCACTAGAGGGAGAGTCAATGATCAATTGCTGCCGTTTCGAAAATGGTAGTTGTCGACTATTTTCAAAATCTTGGGAACTATTTTCTGCTGACTGCAACGCCGCGGTGAAAGATCAGATCAACGCTTTTCTGGATGCTGGTAAAGCGCTTTTTCAGCGTGACGAGGGACCAGCAGGCAAAAGTGTCTCAGACTTGAAAAATACCGCGGCGCGAGCGGACATCGAAAGCGAAACAGCATGCTCAGATTCGTGAAACCCGGCTTCGGGACAATTCTGCCCCAAGACGCGCGCCCACGAAGAATGGGTAGCCGAACTGGTCGAGCAGGGCTACGTCATCGAAGGCTGGCACTGCGATCTGTCCACGGGCATCTTCGCGATCGGTGAAACGGCACGGCGCGTTCACGCACTGGAGCAAAGCACCTGCGGCCTGCTCGATATCATCCGGGAATACGAGGATGGCCATCGCAAGATCGTGCTGAACATCCTGGAGGAGGCGACATCCGCCGCATCGTCCTTTTATTATTGCAAGATGATCACGCATGAGGATGGTTCTGCCGGACGGCTCTGTTGCATCGGCACGTCAACGATCGATGGCGGCGGCGGCCGGCCGGATGCAGGGCGTCTTTGCCTTTTCCCAAGCAGAAAATTGAAACGACGGCCACAGGACACCTGTCCCTCACTGCTCGGAAAAATGCAATCAAGCCCGTCTTTTCTTTACCGCCGGCAGCCCCTATCTTTACCCCATGCGTATCGTCATCCTCACGCTTGCCCTTTTTGCGCCCTGATCAGCGGCTGGACGGCAGCGCTTGCCCAGGTGCAGGATCTGAGTGGCGGCGCAATTTCGCATCATGCCGGCGTGGCAACGGCCCACCACGCGGCGACCATTCCTGCTGATCACGATGGTTGCAAGGCGGCACGGGCCTGCGATCAACAGCCGAAGACAGTGCATCCGCTGCTCTGTGCCGCCTGTTTTGCTGTCGTCCTCGTTGCTCACGGCATCGACCGGATCGAGCTTCCCGCAGGCACTGTTCGTCCCGCATTGCAAAAACCGATGCTGGCGACGATCCTCAAGCCCCGCTTCCCGCCTCCCAAGACCTTTCTCTCGTTTTCCTGAACGCGGGCGCGACGCCTGCAGATTGCGACGATAGAAACGAAAGAGAGCACACGATGTTTCTAAGAACGATCACGGCTGCGACACTGCTGGCCATCGCCTTCACCACTCCCCTGGCAGCGACACTGGCTGCCCAGGAGACGGATCACAGCAAGATGAACCACGGGGGCATGACCATGGAAGGCATGGCGCAGCCAAAGGGTGACACAAGCGCCTCCAGTAAGGCCTTCACTGAAGCCAACGCCAGGATGCACGGAGGCATGGACATCACCTTTACCGGTAATGCCGATGTCGATTTCGTGCGCGGCATGATCGCCCATCACCAGGGCGCGATCGACATGGCGAAGATCGAACTTGAATACGGCAAGGATGCCGGGCTTCGCAAACTGGCCGAGGGGATCATCTCCGCCCAGGAAGCCGAGATCAAGACGATGACCGATTGGCTCGCCAAAAACGGCGGCTGATCCCTTTCAGCATATGAAGGCGGTGCCGGGGGCCCCGGCACCTACAGACCGTCCTTTTGACTGATGTTGACCGAAAGCGGCCTTGGGCACATAATTTCGCTCAGTGCGTGGGAGGACGTCATGAAGGTATTCAAGAATATCGCAGGCATCGTCATCATTTTGCTCGGCGGCCTGTGGATGCTGCAAGGCTCCAACATCATCCCCGGCATGGCCATGTCCGGCAACAGGGAGTGGCTGGTAATCGGCGCCATGCTGGTGATCTTCGCCATCGGGCTGCTCTACCAGAACAACCGGCCGACGACTCGCCTGCATGGCATGCCCGACGATCTGTTTTAGGATACTTCCGTTCGGACCAGGACGGAATGTCTAGGGCCGCACGAAGCGCTGCGCAGGTCTTCGATCCGGCTGCGGCAGTAGCAGCCTTCTATGTGGTCATTGACCAGCCCCATCGCCTGCATAAAGGCATAGATCGTGGTCGGGCCGACAAAGGTCCAGCCGCGCTTTTTCAGATCCTTGGATATCAGCGTCGAGGTCGGCGTGGTCGGATTGGCGGTGATCGCCTCCCAGGTGACGATCTTCGGCCGTTCATTGCCGCCCGGCTCATGGCTCCAGAAATAACGCGCCAGCGAGCCGAATTCGGCTTTCAGTTCCTGCGCCCGCTTGGCATTGTTGATGGTCGAGACGATCTTGCCGCGATGACGCACGATACCGGCGTCGGCAAGACAGCGGGCGATATCGTCGTCGCCAAACGTTGCCACCACGTCGAAGTCGAAGCCGGCAAAGGCCGCGCGAAAGGCGTCGCGCTTGCGCAGGATGGTCAGCCAGGAGAGGCCGGACTGAAAGCCTTCGAGGCAGATCTTCTCGAACAGCCGGATATCATCGGCCATCGGCTTGCCCCATTCTTCATCGTGGTAACGCTGGTAATCCGCCAGATTGGCATGCCAGGCGCAGCGATCCTTGCCGTCCTCTCCGATGATGATGCCCTTTGCAGTCACGCGCTTCTCCCCACGTTCTTTCGTTTTACCAATTGCCAACCATAGTCTTAAAGCGGCCGATAACCCTACCCAGAGCTTTATTCCGACGAACGGCTTTTAATGAACGGGCATTTACCATTCGGTTGCTGCCGGGTGCCACGATCTTTCCATTCCGCCAATGTTTTTTTGGCGTTCGATCCGCTCGTCATCCGCCTAACCACGGACGGCGAAGCTATGAGATATCCCGGCGAAAGGTAGTGAGTCCGTCCGATGATGAAGAAAACCCTGATCCTTGCCACATCCCTGTTCGTTGCGCTTTCCAGTTTTGCGGAGGCGCAGGACCGGTACCAGAACCGCCCTCCGGTCATTGTCAGCCCTGACCTGACCGCCCCCTGGGTGACCCAGCTCGGCGGACGTCCGGACCGCGTCGTCTATCGCCAGCAGCGACCTATCGCGGTCCAGCAGCAGGGCGCCACCCGAAAACAGTATCTGTTCCAGAAGCGCGTCCAGCGTTCCGGCGCGGGTGTCGCACAGCCGGTGGCAATGACGCGCGCCCAGCGGCCCGTGCGCCAGATGGACCCGCAATTCCTGCCGCAGACCGTTGCCTATGACGGCAAGGAAAAGGCGGGCACGATCGTCATCGATACCAACAGCCGTTTCCTCTATCTGGTCACCGGCAACGGCGAGGCACGGCGCTACGGCGTCGGTGTCGGCAAGCCGGGTTTCGAATGGGCAGGCGCCCACAGGGTGACGCGCAAGGCGGAATGGCCGGTCTGGACGCCGCCATCGGAAATGCGCGCCCGCGAGGCGGCCAAGGGTCACTATCTGCCCACCAGCATGAGCGGCGGCCCGGAAAATCCGCTCGGTGCCCGCGCCATGTATCTCGGCTCGACGCTTTACCGCATCCATGGCACCAATGCGCCCTGGACGATCGGTTATGCCGTTTCGTCAGGCTGCATCCGCATGCGCAACGAGGACGTGACCGATCTCTACGAACGCGTGAAAGTCGGCACCAAGGTTGTGGTGATTTAACCCGCCGCTTACCCGCCGGAGGGCCACAACGTGGCCTTTCGGCAACAGCGGTTCCAGCGATACAGCCATGTCGATCACATTTTCTCTATCCAAGACCCGTTAGACTTGCGTAAAACACGATATTGAATAGCGTTTCGCAGCTTAGGGCTGGAGAGGGAATCCATTTTGATGAGATATGCGTTGAAATCGTTGGCCGCGGCCGGATTTGCGGCCGCTGTCGTGCTTGGCGCGTCGAGGCGCATTGGCCTTCATGCCGGGCGAACCGGCAGGCGCAAAGCCAAGTTCCGACGTCACGCTGGTGGCGATGGAAAAGAAGCCGGCCCAAAAGTTCTGGCGGACCAAGGTGCGGCTGAGCACGGACGAGGCGCCAGGCACCATCATCGTCGATACCAACAACAAGTATCTCTATTATATCGAAGGTCCGAACCGGGCGACCCGCTACGGCATCGGCGTCGGCCGCGAAGGCTTTGGCTGGTCGGGCGTCGTCAAGGTCCAGCGCAAGGCCGAATGGCCGGGCTGGACGCCGCCGAAGGAAATGATCGCCCGCGAGCGCAAGAAGGGCCATATCCTGCCGGCCTATCAGGAAGGCGGCATCGACAACCCGCTCGGCGCCCGCGCGCTCTATCTCTACAAGGGCGGCAACGATTCCCGGCTTCCGAATCCACGGTACCAACCAGCCCTGGACGATCGGCCTCAACATGTCGTCCGGCTGCATCCGCATGATGAACAAGGACGTGGAACACCTCTACAAACGCGCCGACATAGGCACCAAGGTCATCGTCATCGGCCCCGGCAACAAGCAGGGCGATGTCTCCTATGACGACCGTGGCGTCGATATCCTGAGGACGATTTTCGGCGGCTGAGTCCATCGGAGCTAATATTGAAAAGACCCGCGCATCACAGGTGCGCGGGTCTTTTCATGTCCGGTTTTCAGTTTATTCGGCGGCAACCTTCGCCTCAGCCAAGCCGAGCGAAGCCGGCTCTTCACCGCCATAGGCCCAGTCCAGCAATTCGACCGTGTGCAGGATCGGCATGGCCGTGCCGGTGGCGATTTGGGTGATGCAGCCGATATTGCCGGTGGCGATGATGTCGGCTTTGGTTGCCTCAATATTCTTCACCTTGCGCGCCTTGAGCGTTGCCGAAATCTCCGGCTGCAGGATGTTGTAGGTGCCGGCCGAGCCACAACAGAGATGGCCCTCGGCCGGATCGCGGACGGTGAAGCCGGCATTCCGCAACAACAGTTTCGGCGCCATGGTGATCTTCTGGCCGTGCTGCATCGAGCAGGCGGAATGGTAGGCGACGATCAGGTTTTTCGGTTCCTGATGCGGCAGGTCGAGCGTCGACAGGTATTCGGTAATGTCCTTGGCCAGGACCGAGACGCGCGGCCTTTTCCGCATAGGCCGGATCGAGCCTCAGCATATGGCCATAGTCCTTGATGGTGGTGCCGCAGCCCGAGGCGGTGATGATGATGGCATCGAGGCCCCCGTGTCTGCAACCTTCACCCAGACATCGACATTGCGGCGGGCAGCGGCAAGCGCCTGCTCCTCGCGGCCCATATGGTGGACCAGCGCCCCCGCAACAGCCCTCGCCTTCCGGCACCACGACCTCGACGCCAAGCCGCGTCAACAGCCGGATGGTCGCCTCGTTGATCCCGGGTTTCAGCACCGGCTGGGCGCAGCCGGTGAGAATGGCGACACGGCCACGCTTCTCCGTTTGGGCAGCACGAATGCCGGGCACGGATGCTGTAGATGGTGAGGCGATTTCCGCTGGTGCCAGATCGAGCATGACACCGAAAGTCTTCAGGAACGGCACCCGCTTCACAGCCGCCGCAAACGGCCGGCCGAGCCGGGCCGCCTTCAAGGCCAGCCGCAACCGCCCGGGATAGGGTAGAACCGCCGCCAGCACGCTGCGCACCAGCCGGTCCTTCAAGGGACGCTTGTAGGTCTGCTCGATATGGACACGGGCATGATCGACCAGGTGCATGTAGTTGACGCCGGACGGACAGGTGGTCATGCAGGCAAGGCAGGACAGGCAGCGGTCGATATGGGTGACCACTTCCTCATCGGCCGCACGGCCATTTTCCAGCATGTCCTTGATCAGATAAATCCGCCCGCGCGGACTGTCGAGCTCGTTGCCGAGCGTCACATAGGTGGGACAGGTGGCTGTGCAGAAGCCGCAATGCACGCATTTGCGCAGGATCCCCTCGGATTCGGCAACATGCGGATCGGCGAGCTGGGCGGGGGTGAAGTTGGTCTGCATCAGGCGCCACGCTCCGATGTTACGCAGTGGCAGAGAGGCCGCATACTCATCATCTCCATCACCCCATCTTCCCCGGATTGAATATCCCCTTGGGATCGAATTTTTCCTTCAGCCGCGCCGACAACGCCGCCACGGCAGGCGGCTCCGGTTCGAAAGCCGGCGTCACTTCGCGCACGGCGTCCGAGGCACGGACCAGCGTTGCATGGCCGCCACCGATGCCCTTGATAAAGCGGCGCAGCAGGTCCGCATCAGCCTCGGCCTCCATGCGCAGCCAGACGAGGCCGCCCTGCCAGTCGTAGAAGGCGTCAACGCCAGTTTGCAACCGCAAGGCTGCAACCAGCTGATGGCCGGCGGTTGGCGCGACGGAGACCCGCCAGAGCGGTTTTTGCGTACCATCCGCATAGGGTTTAACATCACGGATATCCCGCCAGAGCTTTTCCGTCACCTCCTGGTCAAGCACCGTCCTGGGCGCGACTTGGGCGAAGGCGGCTTTGAGTTTTTCGGCCCGGACAGTCACCGAGGCCGGCAGTCCCTCGAGGCGCAGGACCGTGGCCGCGCCCTCCGGATGGCTGCTGCCGATGAAACGGTAGCGCACGCTTTCCGTCAGATGGGCGGCACCCGACACTTCGACAGGCATGGATAGCGCATGCGCCATGGCGGCGGCGGCCTGGGCGTCGTCGAGGCCGAACGCCACGATCGTGGCGGCGGCAGGCGGCAAAGGCAGGACCTTGAACGTCACTTCGGTCAGAAGCCCCAGCGTGCCGTGCGATCCGCAGAGCAGCTTGACCAGATCGAGCCCGGTGACGTTTTTCATCACCCGGCCGCCGGATTTGATCGCCTCGCCCGATCCGTTGACGAAACGGATGCCAAGCAGATGATCGCGCGCGGCACCGGCTGTGATGCGGCGCGGGCCGGAGACATTGGCGGCAAAGACGCCGCCGATGGTCGGATCGCCGTTGGTACCCATGATACCACGATGATCCATCGGCTCGAACGCAAGCATCTGGCGATTGTCGAGAAGTGCCGCCTCGATCTCAGCCATCGGCGTTCCAGCCTTGGCGCTCATCGTCATCTCGGCCGGATTGTAGCTGACGATGCCGGACAGATTTCGCGCCGAGAGCACCTGCTGCGCCTGGACCCGGTTCCCAAAGCCCGAACGCGTGCCGCCACCGGTTATCGCCAGCGGCGTTCCCTGTGCCGCCGCCTGCCGGATGATATCGGCGGCTTCCATTTCTGATGTCGGTTCGAAGTCCATGCTCATGCGGCCGGGCGTCCTTCCAGCGGAAAGACTTTTGAGGGGTTCATGATCCATTGCGGATCGAAGGCGGCGCGCGGCCATCTGCTGGTTCAGGTCGACCTGATCGAACTGGTGCAGCATCAGGTCGCTTCTCGATGCCGACGCCATGTTCACCGGTCAGGCAACCACCGGCATCGACGCAGAGCCTCAGAATATCATTGCCCGCCGCTTCGGCGCGCCGCGTCTTCCGGATCGTTGATATTGTAGAGGATCAGCGGGTGCATGTTGCCGTCACCGGCGTGGAAGACGTTGGCGACGCGCAGGCCGTAGCCGTCGATGATCTCGCTGGTCTTCTTCAGGACGTAAGAAAGCTGGCTGAGCGGCACCGTGCCATCCATGCAGATATAATCGGCAATGCGGCCGGTGGCACCGAAGGCAGATTTGCGGCCTTTCCAGATCAGGGCGGCCTCCGTCGCCGATTGGCTTTCGCGGATGGTCGCGACGCCATGGCGGCGAGCAATCTCGATGATGCTGGCGAGCATCGCTTCCATCTCGGCTTCCGATCCCTCGACCTCGACGATCAGAAGCGCCTCGACATCCATCGGATACCCGGCCTGCGCAAACGCCTCGCAGATGCCGATGGCCGGCTTGTCCATGAATTCGATGGCGACCGGGATGATCCCGGAACCGATGACTTCCGCAACGCAAGCCCCCGCCTCTTCCGACGACATGAAGCCGAACAGCACCGGCCGGGTTCCCTCCGGCTTGGCAAGCAGCCGCACCGTTGCCTCGGTGACGATGCCGAGCTGGCCTTCCGAGCCGCAGACGAGGCCGAGCAGGTCATAGCCGGGCGCATCCAGCGCTTTGCCACCCAGTTCGATCACGGTACCATCGAACAGCACCATCTTGACGCCCAAAAGGTTGTTGGTGGTCACGCCGTATTTCAGGCAATGGGCGCCGCCGGAATTCATGCCGATATTGCCGCCGATGGTGCAGGCAAGCTGCGAGCTTGGGTCCGGCGCATAGAAGAAGCCGTCGGCGGAGACCGCTTCGGAAATGTTGAGATTGGTGACGCCCGCCTGCACCGTCGCGGTGCGGTTGGCAAAATCGATATCGAGGATGCGCGACATCTTCGACAGACCGATCACCACCGCATCGGATTGCGGAATGGCGCCCCCGACAGCGAGGTGCCCGCCCCGCGCGGTACGACGGGAATGCCGTAGCGGCTGCAATATTTCAAGACGGCGGCCACCTGCGCCGTGCTTTCCGGCAAAGCGACGGCCAAAGGCACCTGACGATAGGCAATGAAGGCGTCCGTTTCGAACGGCACCAGTCCGCGTTTTTCACTGATCAGACAGCCTGCCGGCAGGATATCGGCCAGATCCTCGACGATCTGATGGCGGCGCGAGCACGGATGGTTTCGGCTCCAGAAAGGCAATCGTCTCCGGCATATCAGCCTCCCGGCGTATTCGTACTGCGGCGTGATTGGTATTTTTTCTTTACCACTTTCACCATGGCGCAGCGAATGCTAATCAGTTTTTCTGTTTTCGAAACAATGGTCAAGATTGATGACAAATCTGGGCGATCTTGAGGTGTTCACGCGTGTCGTATCGACCGGCAGTATGTCGGCGGCGGGGCGGGCACTGGGGTTTTCCCCAGCTGTTATTTCCAAACGCATCAAACGGCTGGAAGGCCGGCTCGGCACGCGGCTCTTCCAGCGCACCACGCGGCAGATATCGCTGACCGAAGCAGGCCAGGGATTCTACGACCGCGTGCTCGGGATCATGGCCGGTATAGAAGAAGCCGAAGCCTTTGCCTCCGGCCGGTCCGGCCAGCCGCAGGGTACGTTGCGCATCACCGCCCCCACCTCCTTCGGCCGCATGCATGTGGCGCCGCATCTCGCCCGCTTCATCGAGGCGCATCCTGATCTCGTGCTCAACATCGTGCTTTCGGACGAATTCACCGATATCGTCGCCGAGAGTTTCGACCTTGCCATCCGCATCGGCGAACTCAGCGATTCGACACTGGTGGCGCGCAAGCTGGTGCCGGTGCGGCGTATCCTCTGCGCCTCGCCGGCCTATATCTCGCGCTACGGGATGCCGGAAACCATCGATGACCTCGGCGATCATATCTGCCTTCGCCAGCACAATCACGACACCTGGAAGCTGGAAAGCGAGGCGGACTCGATGAGCTACAGACCGCAGGGCCGGCTGATCACCAATTCCTCGGAAGTGGTGCGCGAAGCCGTGCTGTCCGGCGCTGGAATTGCGCTGCGCTCGACCTGGGATGTCGGCAGCGACCTGAAATCGGGGAAAGCTGGTGCAGGTCCTGCCCGCCTGGGAAGGCTCCCCGCAACCTGTTCGTTTCGGCGCTTTATCCCAGTCGCCAGTTCCTGCCGGCCAAGGTACGGCTGTTCATCGATTACCTCGCCGGCCTCTATGGACCGGAGCCCTATTGGGAGCGGTAGGCTTCCGGCGGGATGCGGTCCCAGAAACCGTGACGGCGGATATGCTGCCTGCGCAAATCAGCCACGTAGTCGGCATGCGGCATCAAGCCGTCATTGCCGCCGGGACGCTTTGCCAGCGCTGAAAGCCTTGCAAGATAATCGGCGCCGTATCCGTAGGCTTCTGACAGGCCGCGGCTGATGATACGGTCGAGCAGGGCGCGGTAGAGCGCGGTTGCCGCCGCCGGATAATCAGTCTCGAAAGCCTCGGCGGCCGGCAGCAGAAACTCGTAGAATTCGCCTTCCCAGACACCCCAGCGGGCGACGACATAACGCGCCGCGAGATCGAGCCTTGGCCAGGCGAGATAGAAGCGCAACGCTGCATGCGGTTCGCGGTGGTGCTCGACGAAGGCGAAGGCCTTGTCCAGCGCCTCGAATTCCTCGAAATCGCCGGCCTTGGCTATATATTCCCGCAGCACCCCGGCATCGAGCCCCTGCTCGAAAATCTTCCAGCGAACGGCCTGCGAAGCTGGGCGGTCTTTTAAACCATCGAGGATGGCGGCCTCGAGCCGGTCCTTGTCCGGCAACGGCTTTACATCGCCGCTGAGCACCTCGGCACGGCGGGCAAAGCCGATCCGCGACCTGCGGGGCTTACGCACCCAGATCAGCGCTTCGGAGAAACGGCCGGCGGTGTATAACCGTTCGGCAACGGCGACCGGTTCGCGCAACGGCTCCGGCAGACTTTCCTCGATCGCCACATAAGCGTCGAGATCACCGCGGGCATCGGCAATGGCGCGGCGCACGTAGACGATGGCCGGCAGAAGGGTGGTGCCAGCCGGTATCTTCATCGCCGCAACCAACGTTTCGTCCCAGGCTTTCAGCACATCCGGCGATAGTGCAGTTGCGATCCGGACCGCGAGCAATGTCCTGATGCCGTGATAGTCCATGCCCTGAAGGCCGGGCGAGATTAGAGCCGGGATGCGCGCCTGCTGGTCGACCGGTACGAGCGGCGCCAGACGGCCGGCGGCCTCGCAGGCCTGGACATAGATGCCGGCGATGCGGCCGCTGGAATCGTTGACACGCTCGGGAGATCCCTTCGTAGCCGAAGACGAAGCGGATCAGCCGTTCCAGCGCCATGCCCGGATCGACGGCGCCGAATTCCTTGACGATGCTGGCCGAAATGCTGTCGAGGTCGTTGCCAAAGGCACGTTCCTTCTGCCAGCGGATGCGCGTGCTGGATTTTTCGAGCGCCGTCAGGCGGCTGTCGATCAGCTTGGCGACGCCAGCCGCACCGCTGATCCCGGCGAGCGCGGCATTCAGCCGTTTCTTGAAGGATGTGTTGAGGGCTGCCTCATCCAGCGCGATCTCGATCAGCCGCTCCAGACCGAGAGTGGTCAGGCCGTCCCGGTCGAGTTTTGCTTTCTTCGCCGCTTTTGCAACTTTTGCCATGGTCTTGCACAGGTCGATTCGTTTCGAATATCCGGCAAGACTTAAAGGCTTTCGCGGTCCTCGTCTGCATGATGCTTGCGGATGCGCCGCACCACCAGCCACATGGCCAGCACTGCGACCGGCACGAAGAGACCGGTGAGCACGCTCGATTTGACCGGCAGACCTTCGCTTTCCAGTGCCTTGGCAAGATAACCGAACAGGCCGACGACATAATAGGAGATCGCGGCGACCGAGAGGCCTTCAACGGTCTGCTGCAGGCGCAGCTGCAGCTTGGCGCGGCGGTCCATCGAATTGAGCAGCACGCTGTTTTGCCGCTCAAGTTCGACATCGACCCAGCTTCTGAGCAGCGCCGTGGCGCGGGTGAGCTTGCGCGACAGGTTGGCCTGGCGCTCCTCCACCGACTGGCAGGTGCGCATCGCCGGCGCCAGGCGCCGCTCCAGGAAGGTGCCGAGCGTTTCATAGCCCGGCACGCCGGTTTCGATCAGCGAGCGGATGCGCTCCTGAACGATGCCGTAATAGGCGCGGCTGGCGCCGAAACGGTAGAGGCTGAGGGCCGCCCCCGCTTCGAGTTCGGCGGCCAGAAGCGTGATCTCGGCCAGCATCTCATCGGCCTTTTCGCGGGCGCTGGTGCGCATCCGCTGGGTGACGCCGGTCAGCCCGTCCTCAATCCGGCGGATATCCGGCGACAGCGATTGTGCAAGTGGCAGGCCGAGCATCGCCAGCGTGCGATAGGTTTCGATATCGAGCAGCCGCTGGACCAGCGCACCCGTTCCGGCCTCCGTCATCCCCTTGTCGATAACGAGGATCTGAGTGAGCCCGTCGCCGTTCTGGCGGAAATCGGTGAGCACCACCGACTGGCCGTTCTTAATGTCGCTGTAACAGAGGCTAGTCGGATCAGAACGCACTCATCGCGGCGCGGGTTTCCTCCAAATCCGGGCGGATTTCCAGCCTGATGCCGGAGATCAGCGTTCCCCGGCGGCGAAAAGCCGTCGCCGAAGGGATGGGTGGTGACCTCGCCGCCGAACTGATCGGGAATGACGCCATCCCAGAAATAGGTCGAGAATTCGGTGTGTCTTTCCCAGCGTAATGTGCCCTGCCCCCAGGACAGCGCGTGATGGCTGGCCTCGCGGCTGGGCGGCGACACGCCCCGGGCGCGCGACAATTCGGACAAGACGGCATGATCGACGGCAGCACCGCCATCCGTCATGAAGGCGAGTTGAAAAATCACGCGCGGCGACGTCACCAGCGCATATGGACGCGCATGGATTTCGCCCAGCGCCTGCGCGCGGGCCGGAGCCGATGGAAATGCAAAACTGCGTTTGGCCATGAAGCGTTTTCCCCTCTCACGCGTCAATCAGAACCGTCTTATCAACAGGATGAGCAAAAGGGAAAGGACGCATTGACGCAGGCCCGCGTTTGTTGTGTTTCGGCTTGACTTTGGCAAGTGGCTAAAGAAATTGACCACTTTCGAGCAGGTGACTAAGTTGGCGCCAAGGAGAGCTGCCGTGACAGACGACACCATCGATGCCTTTGCCCGCATCCCGCACAGCCGGACCTCCGGCGAAATCATCCAGCAGATCGAACTCCTGATCCTCGAAGGCGTGCTGCGCGACAACGAGCGGCTGCCGAGCGAGCGGGACCTATCGCGCCGTTTCGACGTTTCGCGGCCGATCCTGCGTGAGGCGCTGAAGGAGCTGGAGGCGCGCGGCCTGCTGGTCAGCCATCACGGTGGCGGCACGTTCGTTGCCGATGTCATCGGCCGGATCTTTCCAAACCGGTGATCGACCTGATCTCGCGCCACCAGAAGGCGACACAGGATTATCTCGAATATCGCCGCGAATTGGAGGGCATGACGGCGGACTTGGCCGCACGCCGCGCCACCCGCTTCGACACGACATGCTGACCCGCATCATGGAAGAAATGCGAGCGGCGCATCTCTCCGGCTCGGCCGAGGGTGGGCTGAAGACCGATGTCGAACTGCACAGCGCCATCGGCGAATGCGCCCATAACATTATCCTCCTGCACACATTGCGCGCCTGCTACCGGCTTTTGAGCGGCGGTATCTTCTTCAGCCGCGAGGTGTTGTTCGCAGCCCCAGGCGCCGGCGACATGCTGCTTGCCCAGCACGAGGCGATCTACGAGGCGATCATGGCCGGCAATCCGGTGCAGGCGCGCGAGGCAGCGCAAGCCCATATCGACTTCATCATCACAGCCACACGGGATGCCGAGCGTTCCGGCGAATGGGCACGGATTTCGCAATTGAGAATGCAGCACGCGACCGGCAGGCCGGGGCCTGATCAATATATAAGCAACACAAAAGACACGCACTGCGCAAATTTCTGTGCGTATCTCGCCAATGCTGCAAACATGCTCTATAAGGTCGCAACCGACACATTTCGGTGGCGCAATCTCACTAAATTGCCCGTCTTTCGCATTACCGCCCCCTTCATTGGGCGCGCCATGATAACTATATGTGTCTCACCAAATCTGCGCGTTTACAGGCCGTTTAAAGCGAGCATATTGAAACGATATTGCAGACCAAATTGATTCGTTTTTTTGAAAGGATGCCCTGACGTTGAATATTCTGAATCGCATTGTCACTGATGTACGCCTGATGTTCCGCCGTCCGGTGCGAATGCAGTGTGCTGCGCTGTGCTACCGGTTCAAGAAGAAGAGCGCGGCGCCCGAAATGCTTTTGATCACCAGCCACGACACCGGCCGCTGGGTGATTCCCAAGGGATGGCCGATGGAAGGCAAGATGTGTCATGAAGCTGCCGAACGCGAGGCTTATGAAGAGGCTGGCGTCAAAGGCGAGACCGGCTCAGAGCGGATCGGCTTCTACATGTATGACAAGGGCATGGATCAGGGCCTCAAGGTTCAGTGCATGGTTCAGGTCTACCCGATCGTTGTGCTGGACATGCTGAAGAACTTTCCGGAAAAAGGCAGCCGGAAAATGGAATGGGTGAGCTTTCAGGAAGGCGCCGACCGTGTCGCTGAACCGATGCTCAAGGACGTAATCCTGAGCTTCGAAGAGCGCCTGCTGGCCACTATGAACCCGGCCCAGAAAGCCGCGGCAGAATAACCGTCCGAACGTGCCTGACAAAAAGCGACGCGAGGCATTCCGACCCTGCTGCGCTGACTGGTGCCTGCCTGTTCCGGGCAGGCCACCTGAACTGGAGAACAGACGGTGACAAAACCGCGCCCGAGCCTCGAAAAGCCGACCCTCGACAAGTACCTGGACAAAGTCACCCTCACAGAGGAAGCGACGCACCATGTCCTGCGGCCATGGGCAGGCGTCGGTCTCGGGCTTCTGTTCATGCTGGTCAGCGTGATTTTCGCTGCCGCCTATGTTTCCGAAGAACCCAAATATCTGATCATTCTCGCCGCCGCCGCGGTCGCCGGATATATGGCGATGAACATCGGCGCCAATGACGTGACCAACAATGTCGGCGCCGCGGTGGGATCGAAGGCGATCACCATGACGACAGCGCTGGTCATCGCTGCTATCTTCGAGGTCGCCGGCGCCGTGTTCGCCGGCGGGGCGCGTCGTCTCGACCATCGAGGCAGGGATTGTCGATGCGGCACAGATGCCATCCGGCGAGGTCTTTGTCTGGGTGATGATGGCGGCGCTGGTTTCGGCCGCGGTGTGGATCAATATCGCCACATGGTCGGGAGCGCCGATTTCGACTACCCATTCGGTCGTCGGGGGCATTCTCGGTGCAGGCGTCGCCGCAGCCGGGTTTTCCACCGTTCATTGGACGTCGCTGGCCGGAATCACGGCCAGCTGGATGATCTCGCCGATCCTTGGCGGCGGCATCGCCGCCCTGCTTCTCGCCTTCATCAAGACTTTCATCATCTACCGTGAAGACAAGATTGACGCAGCCATCTTCTGGACCCCTATTCTGATTGCCGTGATGACGGGTTCGTTCGCCACATATTTCGCCGTTATCGGTCTTGAAAAGGTGGTGGACGTCTCGCTGACCACCGGCATTCTGACCGGCCTTGCTGTCGCGGGCGTAACCGTGATTTCGAGTAGGCCCTGGATCGCCAGACAGGCCCAGGGCCTCGACAACCGCAACCAGTCGCTGCGTAAGCTGTTCCAGATGCCGCTGATCCTGTCGGCTGCGCTTCTCTCGTTTGCGCATGGCGCCAACGACGTCTCCAATGCCGTCGGGCCGCTTTCGGCGATCGTTGCCAACGTCAATGGCCTCGCCATCGTGAAGACCACCCATGTACCGCTCTGGGTCATGCTGATCGGCGCTTTCGGGATTTCCTGCGGCCTGTTGCTGTTCGGCCCGAAACTCATCCGGGTCGTCGGTGAGGAGATTACCAAGCTCAATCCGATGCGCGCCTATTGCGTGGCGCTGGCCACAGCGATCACCGTCATCCTTGCGACATCGCTCGGCCTGCCCGTTTCGACGACGCACACCGCCGTCGGCGCTGTCTTCGGCATCGGCTTCTTTCATGAATGGTACACGCGCAACTCCAAGCGGCGGCTGGAATATGTCCGCCAGAAAACCGGACATCTGGACTTCGAGCGCCGTGTCGAACATAGTCCCGAGGAATGGCATCGCCGCCGGTTGGTGCGGCGTTCGCACTTCCTGACGATCGTCAGCGCCTGGGTGATCACCGTCCCCGTTTCCGCGCTGCTTTCGGCGGCGGTCTACATGGTTTTCGCAATACTCTTCATCTAAGGACTGATCTATGCGCGCCAACTTCCGCATGCAGCGGCTTTTCATCGACGTGCCGCTTGCAAAGGGGACGATCTACGAAGTCTCGCGGGAGCAGTTCAACTATCTCGTCAATGTGTTGCGCTTCGAGGCGGGCGACGCCGTGCTCGTCTTCAACGGCAAGGACGGTGAATGGCAGGCGGAGCTTTCGTTCCCGACGAAGAAGCGGCTTTTCCTGACCGCCACCGAACTGGCCCGGCCGCAGCCGGCGCCCTGCGATCTGCACTACCTGTTTGCCCCGCTGAAGGTCGGCAGGCTCGATTATCTCGTGCAAAAGGCCGTGGAGATGGGCGCCGGCCTTTTGCAGCCGGTGATGACCCAGCATGTGCAGGGCAAGATCAGCAATCTCGACCGCGTACGCGCCAATGTCATCGAAGCCGCCGAGCAATGTGGCGTTCTCGGTATTCCCGACGTCGCCGAGCCGCGCAGGCTGGAGGACATTCTCAGCGGCTGGCCAAAAGACCGCCGGATCATCTTTTGCGACGAGGGCGATGCCGGGCAAAATCCGCTACCGGTTCTGGCGGCGGTGAAAGAACGCAAATTGGCGCTGCTGATCGGCCCCGAGGGTGGTTTTTCGGATAACGAACGGTCACTGCTGCGCAGTCTCGATTTCGTCACCGCCATCCCGCTTGGACCACGGATTTTACGGGCCGATACGGCGGCGGTGGCGGCGATGGCTGTGATCCAGGCAGCGATTGGCGACTGGCAGTAAGAAGTGAGGAATTCAAGTCATTTCGAGGTGTTGAAAATTTGAACCGCCCTTGAAAGAATTTCACTTGCACCACACTTGAAAGCGGTTCAATCACCCTCCTGATGTCTGCCGTCCGGCAGGTCCCGCCCGTTCAAAAGAAGACGCCCATGGCCAGAGACACCACCGACCAAACGCCGGTTACCTCGCTTGCAGACCTGACCGAATATCTGGCGCAGGGCAACAAGCCGGAAGATAAATTCCGCATCGGAACCGAGCACGAGAAGTTTGCCTTCTTCAAGGCCGACAACAGCCCGGTTCCCTATTTCGGTGAAGCCAGCATCTCGGCGCTTCTCAACGGCATGGCGGAAAAGTCCGGCTGGGAGCCGATCATCGACGCCGGCAACATCATCGGCCTTGCCGAGCAATCCGGCCAGGGTGCGATCTCGCTGGAACCCGGCGGCCAGTTCGAGCTTTCCGGCGCGCCGCTCGAAAACCTGCACCAGACCTGCAAGGAATCGAACCGTCATCTGGCAGTCCTGCGCGAGATCGCCGAGCCCCTCGGCATCCGCTTCCTCGGCATCGGCGGCAGCCCGAAATGGACGCTGGCGGAAACGCCGCGCATGCCGAAATCCCCTACATGACATCATGAGCCGCTACATGCCGAAGGTCGGCACCCAGGGGCTCGACATGATGTACCGCACCTGCACGATCCAGGTGAACCTCGATTTCTCCTCTGAAGAAGACATGCGCCGCAAGATGCAGGTGTCGCTGAAGCTGCAGCCGCTGTCGACGGCGCTGTTTGCAAGCTCGCCGTTTACAGACGGCAAGCCGAACGGCCTGCTCTCCTGGCGCGGCGATATCTGGCGCGACACCGACAACCAGCGCGCCGGCGTGCTGCCTGCCGTCTTCAATGCCGATTTCGGTTTCGAGGATTACGTCAAATGGGCGCTCGACGTGCCGATGTATTTCGTCGTGCGCGACGGCAAATATCATGACTGTACGCATGTCACCTTCCGCCAGTTCATGAACGGCGCGCTGAAGGGCGAGCTTGCCGACTGGGAGCCCAACATGGGCGACTGGACCAACCATCTGTCGACGCTGTTTCCGGATGTACGCCTCAAGCGGTTCCTGGAAATGCGCGGCGCCGATGGCGGCCCGTGGCGCCGTATCTGCGCGCTGCCGGCCTTCTGGGTCGGACTGCTCTATGACGGTGCAGCCCTTGATGCGGCCGAAGACCTGACCCGCGACTGGACCTACGAAGACACGCTTGCCATGCGCAATGCCGTGCCAGTGCAGGGCCTTTCGGCCACGCATCGCGGTGCGCCCTTGTTCGACATTGCCCGCGAAGTGCTGGCGATTTCGCGCCTTGGGCTGAAGAACCGCAACCGGCTGAACGGCGACGAGGTCGACGAGAGCATCTTCCTTGCCCCGCCTCGATGAAGTGCTTGCCAAAAGGCGACACTCGCCGAGGACCTGCTGGCGCTGTACAACGGGCGCTGGAACGGGTCAGTCGAGCCGGTGTTTACCGACTACCAGTACTAGTCGCTAAAACCGCTTCTTGAGGAAATATCGGGGAATAGCGTTCGGTGCGCCTTCAAGCTCGCCGAACACAGTGTAGCCGAGCTTTTCATAGAACGGCCGCGCCTGGAACTCGAACGTGTCCAGCCAGACACCGATATAGCCGCGTGCCCGCGCAATCGTTTCCGCCTCGGCAAGCAGGCGCGAACCGAGGCCCTGGCCGCGATATTCGTCGGGCACCGCCAGATATTTGACGAAGGCCCAGCCGAAGCCGTCCATCCCGTAAAGGCCGCCCACCACCGCCTGCGTATCGGGATCGCGCAGGAAAATGGCGAAATCCGTCTTTTCCTCGACAGTACCAATGTGGAGCGACGCATGTTGATCCAGCACGTTAAGGATCGTCGCGGCGTCCTGCAGACTGGCGTTTTCGGGGATGATGTCGATGATGGGGCGCTTCATGCGGGTTCCGTTCGTGGCTAAGACAGAAGGAGGATAGGCGAACACCCGGACCTTGTGGAGAGAGAAACTCTGCCCATATCGGCAAGGCTTCATGCCGCATTGTCCCGGCTAACAAAAAGCGGTGTTCTCGTGGTTTTTTCCCGTTATAGTGCAGACACATGCGTTGCGCTGCCTGCTGGAGAGGACAGAAAATGATCCCGCTTTTTGACATGATGATGCAGGCGCAGAACGGCAAGGCCATGGACGTGATGGCCAAGCAGTTCGGCCTTGCCCAGGAACAGATGGCCAAGGCAACCGCCGCCCTGATGCCGGCCTTTTCCACCGCGCTCAAGCGCAACACCGCCAATCCCTATGATTTCAGCACTTTCCTCACAGCGATGTCGAGCGGCAACTACGCCCAGTATTTTCGAGGACTTGAGCAAGGCTTTCACGCCGCAGGGGGTGGCTGACGGCAACACTATTCTCGATCAGCTTTTCGGCTCCAAGGACATGCTGCAAGCGGTCTCCGGACAAGCGGCCCAGATGACCGGCATCGGCCAGGAAATCTACAAGCAGATGCTGCCGGTTGTGGCGAGCGCGATTATGGGCGGCCTGTTCAAGCAGGCCTCGGGGCAGATGAGCGGAATGCAGAACCCGTTTGCCAATACGCCGATGGAAGCGATGATGAAGCCGTGGCTCGAAGCATCCGGCTTTGCCAAGAAGCCGCAGCCCGCTCCCAACCCGTTCGACAATCCCTTCACGCAGGCGATGCAGGGCTTCTTCAACATGGGCAAGCCGGAAGAAAAACAGCAATCCGCCCCCGACATGTTTGCCGCAAATCCGTTCATGAAGGCTTTTCAGGACATGATGAGCGGAAAACCGCAGACAGCGGCCGCGCTGGAGCCGGAAAAAACCTGCCGACAGCAATCCGATGGCGCCCTTCACCGAGATGTTCAACAGCATGTTCGACAGCGGGCTTGAGGCGCAGAAGGAATACCAGAAGAGCATCGACGGGCTGTTCGAGACGTATCGAAAGAATACGTCGGTTTGATGCGGGGTGTTCCCAGCGTTGATGAGATTCATTCTCGGTCCGGAAGATTGGATGGCTAGCATTATTGTAGCTATCGACCTCGGATCGGGCAGGGTGTTCCGCAGTGTGTTGTATCAAAAATAGTGGTGCCGCAAATGGCGGTGACGCACGCGCTTTCCGGCACGTGCGGTCGTGCGGCAGCATTAGGCTAGGCTGCGAAATACTGCCGGAATCCAATTTCCATACAGAACTGAGTAGGCGCCCGCTATTATGCAGGCCGCTGAACAAAGGCCTAATGCAAGCGCCGCATAGTTAGTGACATCTATCCAGTATGTGTGCCTGGTTTCTCCCACCCATGCATCTGGGTCCCATAGCATCTGATGATTGGCCCACCCATCATAATTATCCGAATGTAACGACCAGTTCATCCAGGCCATTAGGCCAGAAAAGAGCGCGAGGATGAGGCCCGCAACGAACCACCACACGCTCGCCGCATATTGACCAAGTGCGGCCGGATTGCTTGCTAACTGACTAAGGAAGCCAAATAGGCCAAAGAGCGCCCCTCCGTGAATAAGGAACAGGCTGCCCAACAACCATCGCCCCCATCCGGCCGACACTTCAAATGTCGCACGCTGGCTTTCCTTGAGGTCGCGATATACGACTTCAGCTATCTCGCGACGATCGCGCATTACTGGCTTGGGCTGGTCCGTCAAACGCATACTCCAATTTGTTGCACCACCACAGTCCCAGCAATATTTGCTCATGGGGTACGCTCTATCTCGCCATCCAACTAATGCGCCATGGATGCATTTCCCCGCCACGCACGTTTTCCGGTCGATAAGGAAAGTCTGCTCTCATTTCTTCGAGCACTTCCCAGACATAGTCTGGAACCATGAGTGGGCACTTATCCTGATCAAAGGTTTGGCCTCTCACACCGGCGTAGCGAATGAACCCGCGGGCTATTAGCGTTCCGGCATAACCTCCGTCGTGATCGCCAGTGAATGTCTTGACACGTTTCTCCAGCAGATAGCCGAAAATCTGGCGCTCCTTGTCTGAAAGGAAGGGGACGTACTGTCTGAATGCTTCCTGAGACAGTTTTATCTGCTGTCGCACTCTTCTTTTGGTGAGTGCCTGGACAGCTAAATCCTTCAAAGACTCCGCCAGGGCCGCCAGTGTTAGGGAAGCGCTAAACAGCAACACTGCCCATATCGTCAGTTTCAGCGGCGAGTTCAGATTTGGTGTGATCTCAATACTGCTGAGAAAGAGTAGCAAACCACACGCAAACGCAATCGCACCGGTCTGCCAGGGACTTGCTTTTAGAAACTCAATTGCTCGGCCGAATAGAGCTTCCATGCGTCAGAATTATCAGTTTCTTGATCCTGTGCAATAGGGCACCTCCGACGCCTACATATGCCACCCCGCCCACCTCGAAAGAAGGAACTCTACGCGTCTGAGACTTTCACCAAACCCTCAGCGTCCCTCGCCATACACCCCAAAAGAAAAAGCCCGGCGCTGGTCTTGGGGACCACGCACCGGGCAAGCAGCAGGGCAATTGGCTCTAACCCTGCGGGGAACGGTAACGCGCAGAGGCGGCTGCGCGTCCCTGTTGCGCGGAACGTTTTTCAACGTCTGAGGCACGCAACAAAACTTGAGAACTGCTATGCCGTCCGTGACCACTTGGTCCGGAGCCGGCGCAGCGGACGCACGCCTCAGTCGAGGCGCGCATTCCGGTAGAACGTGTTCGCCCGATTGCGGGACGCCTGGGTCAGATGCCGGCCCGGATCCTCGAAGAACGAGGACGTCATGGCTTCATGAACCTCGTGACGGCAGAGCCCCATGTCGAGCAGCTGATGGTCATCGAGATCATGCAGGCTGCCGATCGCATTTCGGTTTCGCAGCAGGCGCCAAACCGATTTCAGCACGCCCGTCAGTCCCGTCTGGCGGGATGTCGTGGACAGCTTCCCGGTAAGGGTGATATCGAGGGTGTGATCGGTCGTGCGCATGGTACTACTCCTCTTTCGGCACGAAGCGACCCTCCCCCTGCAGGGAGGTCGGCGCAGGGGGGCGGGTCGAAACTATGAAGGTAATTCGGTTCGGCTTGGGAACGAACCGGCGGTCTTTGATGCGATTTGCAAGCCCAAATTCGCAAATCCTTATTGATCAGTCCAACGAATGTTTCTAATGGTATTCATCAAACAATTTTATGAGTGCTCTTTTTTGAGGACCAGGACCATGTCCGCACCGCTCGATATCGACCAACTGCAAACCTTCGTTGCCATCGCCGATACCGGCAGCTTCACCAAGGCTGCGGATCGCGTTTTCAAGACCCAGTCGGCCGTCTCCATGCAGATGCGCCGGCTGGAGGAGCGCATTGGCAAGCAGCTCTTTGCCAAGGACGGCCGTGGCAACCGGCTGACGACGGAAGGCGACCGGCTGCTCAATTTCGCCCGGCGGATGATCCGGCTCAACAACGAGGCGATCGCCTCGTTCGACGACAACAGGCTGGAGGGCACGCTGCGGATCGGCACGCCCGACGACTATGCCGACCGCTATATGCCGGAAATCATCGTTCGCTTCTGCCAAGACCCACCCGAATGTCGAGCTCAACATCGTCTGCGAGCCCTCGGTCGATCTTGCCGAGAAGATGGCCAGGGGCGAACTCGACATCGCGCTGGTGACGCACAATCCGCGCGCCCGCGCCTCCGATGTCGTGCGGACCGAGCCGCTCTGCTGGGTCAGCTCGATCAACCATCCGCTGCCGGAAAATGCGCCGGTACCGCTCGCCGTTGGCAAACGTGACTGTGCGTGGCGCCAGGCCGCCTGCTCGGCGCTCGATGCCACCGGCAAGGAATACAATATCCTGTTTACCAGCTGGTCCTCGACCGTTGTTGCGGCAGCGGTGCTCGCTGGCATGGCGGTTTCGGTCCTGCCGGAATCCGCCCTGCGCACCGGCATGAAGGTTCTGACCCAGGCCGATGGCTTCCCGGCGCTGGCTCCCGTCCAGATCGGCATCATGAAGCGGCCGGGCCTTTCGCCTTCGCTGTCGAACGCGATCACCAATCATATCACGGCCTGCCTCGACAACATCACGCCGACGACAAGCACCGATGATCTCGACGGCGACATGAAGAATTTTCCGCGCTATCCGCGGCTGCGCCAGAGCCATATGCTGCCTGGCTGGTAAGCGCCTCATCAAGGGATAAGCAAAAAGGCCGTGCTCCTTTCGGAGGCGCGGCCTTTTGTATCTGCAAAATTGATACCCGGCCATGAAACGCGGCCGCAAAAGTCGACTGCAATATAATTTGGTCAATACGCAGCCCCCAAAAGTTCTGCCCTACTTTTATACGCCATTTTGAATATATGCCCAAGAGGCCGAAATGGACCATTTTTGGTGAAATCAGCGCCAATAAAGGTTTGGTTAACGACAAAGCGCCTTTTCCGGGCCGTTCAATACAAAAACCGGGCTCTTTTCAGAGCCCGGTCATCAAATCCCGACAGTTAGGCCGTCGCCCGTTCGGCAAGCGATCGCTGGAGCCGGATCAGACGAGGTCGAACCGGTCCGCGTTCATCACCTTGTTCCACGCAGCGACGAAGTCACGGACGAATTTCTCCTGTGCATCGTCCTGGCCATAGACTTCAGCCAGAGCGCGCAGCTGCGAATTCGAACCGAAGACGAGATCGACGCGGGTGGCGGTCCATTTCAGCTCGCCGGTCGCGCGATCGCGACCCTCGAAGACTTCCTTGTCCTCCGAGACCGCCTTCCACACCGTGCCCATGTCGAGCAGGTTGACGAAGAAGTCGTTGGTGAGGGTTTCGGAACGCTGGGTGAAGACGCCATGCTGGGACTGGCCGTGATTGGCGTTCAGCGCACGAAGGCCGCCGACAAGCACCGTCATTTCCGGAGCGGTCAACGTCAGGAGCTGCGCCTTGTCGATCAGCAGCTCCTCGGCCGATACCGTAAATCTGGTCTTCTGATAATTGCGAAAACCTTCCGAAACCGGCTCAAGCACAGAGAAGGATTCGACATCGGTCTGCTCCTGCAACGCATCGGTACGACCGGGCGTGAAGGGAACCGAAATGTCATGGCCGGCATCCTTTGCCGCCTTTTCGACGGCAACGACACCGCCCAGAACGATCAGGTCGGCGATCGAAACCTTCTTGCCACCGGACTGGACGTCGTTGATGGCGGACTGGATGCCTTCCAGCACCGACAGAACTGTGTCCAGCTGATCCGGCTGGTTGACTTCCCAATTCCGCTGCGGAGCAAGGCGGATGCGCGCACCGTTGGCACCACCGCGCTTGTCAGAACCGCGGGAACGTCGAGGCCGACGCCCAAGCGGTCGAAACGAGTTGCGGGACCGACAGGCCGGAGGCAAGGATCTTTTCCTTCAGGCCGGCGATATCGGCGGCATCGATCAGCACATGGCTGATGGGCGGAACCGGATCCTGCCAGATCAGGTCTTCGCTCGGCACTTCCGGACCGAGATAGCGCACCTTCGGACCCATGTCGCGGTGGGTCAGCTTGAACCAGGGCGCGCAAAGGCATCGGCGAACTGATCCGGGTTCTCGTAGAAGCGGCGCGAGATCTGCTCATAGGCCGGATCGACGCGGAGCGCGAGGTCGCTGGTGAGCATGGAAGGCGCATGGCGCTTCGACGCGTCATGGGCATCCGGCACTGAACCGGCACCCATGCCGTGCTTCGGTGTCCACTGATGCGCACCGGCCGGGCTCTTCGTCAGTTCCCATTCGTAGCCGAACAGGTTCCAGAAGAAATTGTTGCTCCACTTCGTCGGCGTCGAGGTCCAGGTGACTTCGAGGCCGCTGGAGATCGTGTCGCCACCCCGGCCGCTGCCGTAGCTGCTTGCCCAACCCAGGCCCTGTTCCTCAATGCCGGCCGCTTCCGGCTCCGGGCCGACATGGGCCGCATCGCCTGCACCATGGGTTTTGCCGAAGGTGTGGCCACCGGCGATCAGCGCGACGGTTTCCTCGTCGTTCATGGCCATGCGGGCGAAGGTTTCGCGGATGTCTCGGGCCGAGGCCAGCGGATCCGGATTGCCGTTCGGGCCTTCCGGGTTCACGTAGATCAGACCCATCTGCACGGCAGCGAGCGGATTTTCGAGATCACGGTCGCCGCTGTAGCGCTTGTCGTCGAGCCAGGTGCGTTCCGCACCCCAGTAGATATCCTCTTCAGGCTCCCAGACGTCGGCACGGCCACCGGCAAAACCGAAGGTCTTGAAGCCCATCGATTCCAGGCGCAGTTGCCGGTCAGGATCAGAAGATCGGCCCAGGAGAGCTTGTTGCCGTATTTCTGCTTGATCGGCCAGAGAAGGCGGCGGGCCTTGTCGAGGTTGACGTTGTCCGGCCAGCTGTTGAGCGGCGCAAAGCGCTGGGTGCCGGAAGAGGCACCGCCACGGCCATCGCCGGTACGGTAGGTGCCGGCGCTGTGCCAGGCCATGCGGATCATGAACGGACCGTAGTGGCCGAAGTCGGCGGGCCACCACGCCTTGGAATCCGTCAACAGCGCGACGATATCCTTCTTGACCTCGGCGAGGTCGAGCTTCTTGAACTCCTCAGCATAGTTGAAGCCGGTGCCCATCGGGTCGGAGAGCGCCTGAATTCTGGTGGAGGATCTTGAGGTTGAGCTGGTTCGGCCACCATTCCCGGTTCGAAGTCCCCTCGCCCGAGTTGCTGGTGAGCGACCCGTGCATGACCGGACACTTGCCCGTTTTCTCGACTTTGGCGTCCATTTCTGCCTCCTGTTTGATCTGCAATAGCGTTGGTTCCGCCGCAACATCCTCCATCTACTTCATAATTTCCAATTGTATTTAGTTGGATTATCGATAGGATAAACTTATCATGATCACCATACGTCAGATGCGCTATTTCGATGCGCTCGCCAGTGCCCGGCACTTCGGCAGAGCAGCCCAGATGGTCAACGTCAGCCAGCCTGCACTGTCGGCACAGATCGCTGAAATGGAACGCGAACTCAGCGTCAAGCTGGTGGAGCGCGGCAAGGGCCTGACGCTGCTGACGCGCGAGGGCGAGGCGCTTTTGCCGGAAGTGCGCAAGATTCTTGGCAATATCGACCAGCTTTATCAGCAGGCGCGGCAGGTGACCGGCGTGCTGGAAGGCAAGCATCGGCTGGGCATCATCCCGACCGTCGCCCCCTATCTCGTGCCTGTGCTCATTCCGCTCGTTCGCGAGCGTTATCCCAACCTGCAGATCGAGCTGAAGGAACTTCTGACCGGTCCCTGCCTCGACGAGTTGCGCCACGGCCGGCTCGACAGTGTCATCGTTGCGCTTCCGATCGATGAGGAGAGCCTGTCAAGCTCGATGCTGTTTGAGGACCGGTTCCTGATTGCCAGCACGGAGGATGAAAATACCATCCTGATGTCGCCGATGACCGAGGATAAGGTCGATGTCGAGCGGCTGCTGCTGCTCGAGGAAGGCCATTGCCTGCGCGACCACGCGCTGGCGGTCTGCGGCATCCATTCAGGCCGGCGCGTCGCCAATTATGGGGCAACCTCGATGGCCACCCTGTTACAGATGGTTAGCCACGGCATGGGCATCACGCTGATCCCGGAGATCGCCGTCAACGACGAAAAGACCCCGCAACCGCATGCGGATCGTTCCCTTCGCCGAGCCGCAGCCGTCGCGCAAGATCGGCCTCGTCTGGCGCACCCGCAGCGGCCGCCAGAACGATCAACACGCCCTGGCCAGCCTGATTTCGGAGGCCGCCAAGCGCCTGCTTCAATAGATCAGACGACCTTTGCCTTCAGGAACTCCACCGCGCGGCCCCAGGCGAGATCGGCGGCTGCCTTGTCGTAGCGGGCAGCCGAGGTGTCATTGTTGAAGGCATGGTTGACGCCGTCGTAGATGTGGATGGTGAAGTCCTTGCCGGCGTCTGTCAGGGCCTTCTTGTAGGCGTCGATACCGGCATTGATGCGGTCGTCGAGGCCGGCATATTGCAGGAGCAGTGCCGCCTTGATCTTCGGCACGTCATCGGCCGGCGGCTGGGCGCCATAGTAGGCGACACCGGCTTTCAGGTCGGGCGAGGCAACGGCCAGCTTATTGACCATGCCGCCACCCCAGCAGAAGCCGATTGCACCGGCCTTGCCGGTGGTGGCGTCATTGCCCCCGAGGAAGGTCACGGTCGCCACGCCATTATCGACCGTCTGCTTGGCGTCGAGTGCGCCGATCATTTCGCGCGCCTTGTCCTCGTCGGCAGGCGTACCACCGGCGGGGGAGAGGAAATCGGGCGCGAGTGCCACAAAACCCTCCAGCGCCATACGGCGGGCGACGTCGCGGATATGCGGATTGAGGCCGCGGTTTTCGTGGATGACGATGACGGCGGGCAGTTTGCCGGATGCGTCGGCCGGGCGTACCAGATAGCCCTTCATGTCGCCGCCGGCACCGGGATAGGTGATGTCCTCGGCCTTCACGCGCGGGTCCGCCTCCGGGATCATTTCGGCCTGAGCGCTATTGGCGGCCAGCAGCGGAGCGATCGCTGCGGCCGTTGCCGCCGATCCGGTCAGCGCTGTCAGCTTGCGCATGAAGGCGCGCCGGTCGAGGCTCAAATGAGTGTACTCGTCATAGGCGTTGATCATCGCCTGGGTGATCTGCGGCTGTTCCATGCTTTCCTCCTGTTGCCTGCGCCGTCGTGTCCCAAGGACAGGCCGGCGCTGTGATGACATTTCGATCACGGCACGTCTTCATCATGACCGAACGAGGAAACAGAATTACGGCGCTTGCCGCGTTAGACAACGACAACACCGTTAAGTTGACGCAAACGTGATCCGGCCGTGAAGCACACGTCCGGATCACGCCTGTCGTTTATTGCATGTACCAGCCGTGGCTGACGACGAGCGACTGGCCGGTCAGCGCATTGGTCTCAAAGCCGGCAAACAGCAGCGCCACCTCGGCGACATCATCGACAGTAGTAAATTCGGTATCGACGGTACCACCGAGCATCATCTTCTTGACGACTTCCTCTTCGGAAATGCCGAGCGCCTTGGCCTGCTCCGGGATCTGCTTTTCAACCAGCGGCGTCTTGACGAAGCCGGGGCAGATGACGTTGGCGCGCACACCGTCCGGCCCACCTTCCTTGGCGACGACCCGGGCAAGGCCAAGCAGCCCGTGCTTGGCGGTGACATAGGCCGATTTCAGCGGCGAGGCCTCGTGCGAATGGACCGAACCCATATAGATGATCGCTCCACCCTTCTGCGCCTTCATATGTGGAATGCAGGCCTTGGTGGTGAGGAACGCGCCGTCGAGATGGATCGACAGCATCTTCTTCCAATCGGAAAAGGCATAGTCCTCGATCTTGTTGACGATCTGGATGCCGGCATTGGAGACGAGCACATCCACCCTGCCCCACTTTGCCACGACCGCAGCAACACCCGTATTGACCGCATCTTCGCTGGTGACGTCCATGGCAAGGCCGATCGCCTCGCCCGGCCCCATCGCCGTCAGGTCCTTGGCCGTCGCTTCCGCCGCTTCGAGCTTCAGATCGGCGATCACCACTTTCGCGCCTTCCGACACGTATTTCTTGGCGATCGCCAGGCCGATGCCGCTGGCCGAGCCGGTGACGATGCAGACCTTGTCCTTGAGTTTCATGGTTTTAACTCCCTATTTTGCAAGATAATCATGGACCACTTCGCCGAGGCCCAGCGTCAGGTCGGAGAGGATATGGACGGCGGATTTGACTTCCAATACCGGCAGGTCCGCGACCGGGGCCAGCGCATGTGGAAACAGCGCAAGCGCGCCAGGCCCTTCCCAGGCACCCTTCACCGTCAGGTCTTCGAGATAATAACGCACCAGTTCGCAGATGCGCGGCGTGCAATCGACATGCGGAATGATCTTCAGCATGAAATTCGGCTGTTTCAGGCTTTCGAGGACTTTCGCCGTGTCGAGCGTGCGATGCTTGAAGCCCATCGTCGTGGTTGCGACTCGCTGGCCACCATAATCGAGCGTGCCGACCAGCGCGTCCTTGACCGATGCAAGCGAGGGCTCGGCCAGCTTCTTCGGAAAGCCCCAGATTTCGCGGCCGCCGGCGATCGGCGCATCATCGTTCAGGTACATCGAATGCACATAACCGCCATACACGCCTTCATAGGTGACCGGGATGACCTGACCTGACTCAGTGTAATCGCCGAAGCCGGTGGAATCCGGCATACGGATGAACTCGTATTTCACCAACGGCTCATCGAATTTCAGCGGTTCCTGGCACCACCCGGCGCAAGGCTTCCGGATCGGTACGGTAGGTGATGATCATATATTCGCGATTGACGAACCGGTACGGCCCCGGCGGATAGGACGGACTCGTCAGCGGCATGGCGAAAGCATTGCGAACGACATCTTCGATTTTCATGATTTTTTCTCGACTCCATGTTTTTCGCAAAGATCGAAGACGCGAATCCCGTTGGTAGGACGGGTGCGGTTCTGCCAATCTGGATGATTGAGTGTCCTGACCACATCGTCGTGCCCGGCCTTCCAGTGCTCCTCCACGGAAAGGCGGGAGAACTCGTAGTCCTTGGATTGGCTTTCGTAATCAGCATGGCGATAGATCAGATGCACCATGGTAACCGCGCAATCATTGCCGATCTTTTCGAGAAGCCGCGCGTCCGGATCATCCTTCAGTTCGTCCGGCAGTTTCGCCATCAGCCGGCTGGCCGCCATGCGAATGGTCTGCAGCTTGCGGAACTGGTCCGTGTTCAAGCGCGTGCGGCTGGAGAAACGGATTTCCTTTTCACGCGCCTGAACATCGAAAAGGTCCTTCGGCAGTTGCCCCTTTGCGCTGAACAGGTCGATCTGGAAGATACAGAGATCGCTTTCCAACTCCGGGCCACCGAGAATGCGCTGCAGGGGCGTATTGGAAACGATGCCGCCATCCCAATAGTAGCGCCCATCGATCTCGATCGGCGCGAAGCCGGGCGGCAGAGCGCCGGACGCGGCCACATGCTTGGCTGAAAAGTCGCAGTGGTTGTTGTCGAAATAGTTGAAGTTGCCGCTGACCACATCGACAGCGCCTAAACTGAGGCGAATGGCTCCGGAATTGATCAGGTCGAAATCGACGAGATCGGCGAGCGTCTCCTGCAGCGGCGCGGTATCATAGAGGCTTATCGCTGCCATCGGATCGCCCGGAATGTTCCAGGGTTTGAGAGCGCGTGGTTTGAAGAAGCCGGGGACACCGGTCAGCGAACCCAAGAAGGCGGAGGATCTCGTTGAACCATTTTCGCATCACGTCGCCATTTCCCAGGAAATGTCCGGGCAGCCCGGAGGAAACCCGATGCCAGAACGTGCGCAGATTGTCGACGCGCCGGTTAACCGGGCTGCCGGCGATGATCGCCGAATTGATCGCGCCGATGGAAATTCCGGCAAGCCAATCCGGCCTGATGCCGGCCTCGTGCAGCGCTTCGTAGGCGCCGGCCTGATAGGCGCCGAGAGCACCGCCGCCCTGAAATACCAGCACGGTTTTCTCTGTCGGTATGCTGCTCACCGGATGCTTCCCTTCAAATGCTGCAAGTGCGAGATGACAATTAGCCGGACGGCAATCTGGTTCCATGCGGGCAGATTACATTTTGGTAAGGCAAAAGACGCCTAGAGGGACGATATTCCATCGTATTCAATTGGTTAGACGTGCGAACAGCATAACTTTCATGCTGCTAGAACCGGATGATAGTTCAGCTTCCGGATGCACGCAATGCAACAGAATATGACAGCGCAGGCGCTTAGATGCCGGCAATGTGAACGGCGAAAAGCCCCCAGAGAACGGAATTAACGACGAATCCGATCACGAACAGACGTTGGCGCACCCTCAACCGGTTCGAGGTCACATGAACATAAGCATGCGCAAAACGGCTCAGCACAAACAACCAGGCAACGGCAACCACGGCATGATTGACGCCCGCCGTCACATAGAACAGGACGCAGACGAGAAAGAACAGCACAGGCAATTCGAACTGGTTGATCAGGCTGCGGGCAACAGTCGCGCTGGGCTCCGGCTCGATCGCCGGAACCCAGTAGTCTTGCGGCTTGGCAAGACCGGCGCGCACGGCCCGATATCGGCGCTTCAGCATCAGAAAATAGACGACATGAATAAGCGCAACCTGCGCGATGACCGGCCAGAAGATTGCAGTCGATGTGGGCATGATCACTCCGTCGATTCTGAACCGCCGTATGTATAGCGAGCCGGCGCAAAATCCAGAACAGGGTCACCGCCCCGTGGGCAACGTCCGTGCTTGACACCTGTTTTATGAATGGTGGATGTTCGATGGCAGTGCATCCCGCAGCCGTCACGAGAAAAGAAGCATATGTCAGAACAGCATGCTGCCGCCGCCCCGCTGCCGACCCACCATGCCGCGGCGATGAGCGGACGTGATCCGCACGAACACCACCGGGTGGCGACGCCGCTGGAGCTGCTGTTCGACCTCACCTTCGTCATCGCCTTTGGCCTTGCCGCATCACAGCTTGCCCATCTGCTTGCGGAAGGCCATTACGCCGCTGGACTGATGGGCTTTGGTTTTGCGATGTTCGCCGTCTGCTGGGCCTGGGTGAATTTTTCCTGGTTCGCATCCGCCTTCGACACCGACGACTGGATCCATCGGCTGACCACCATGGTGCAGATGGTGGGCGTGCTGATCCTTGCGCTCGGCCTGCCGCAGATGTTCAGAATCGATCGATCACGGCGCCCATGTCGACAACGGCATCATGGTGCTCGGCTATGTCGTCATGCGCGTCGCAATGATCTTCCAGTGGTTGCGCGCAGCAAGGCAAAATCCGGATCGGCGCGCGGCCTGCCTGTCTTATGTGACGTCGATTTCCATCGCCCAGATCGGTTGGGTCGCCCTGATCTTCATCGACATACCACTACTGCCGACCTTCCTCTGCGTCGTCTTGCTCACCCTCATTGAAATGCTGGGGCCTGTCGTCGCCGAACGTAGAGCTGGCGGTACCCCCTGGCATGCGCATCATATCGCCGAGCGCTACGGCCTCTTGGCGATCATCACACTCGGCGAAGGCGTCGTTGGAACGGTCGCATCGATCTCGGCGATCACAGGCGAACAGGGCTGGAACCTCGACGCCATCCTCGTCTGCATTGCCGGCACCGGCCTTACCTTCGGCATGTGGTGGCTCTATTTCCTGCTGCCGTCCGCCCGGATCCTCCATGTATTCCGTGGCCGGTCCTTCGTGTGGGGCTATGGCCATATGTTGATCTTCGCGGCGATCGCCGGGACCGGCGCGGGTCTGCATGTCGCGGCCTACTACATCGAGCACAAAGCGCATATCGGCGCCGTTGCAACCGTCCTGACCGTTGCCGTGCCGGTCTTCGTCTATGTCACATTGATCTTCGTGCTGTATGTCTATCTGCTGCGCAAGCTGGAGATTTTCTATCTCGGGCTGATGGCCGGCATGACGGCAGTGGTGATCCTCGCGGTCCTGTGCGCCGCTGCAGGCGTCAGCATGACCACCTGCCTCGTCATCCTGATGTTCGCGCCGCTCATTCCTGTGGTTGGATACGAGGTCAAGGGACACCGCTACGGCAGCGCAGCGCTTCAGCGGTCGCTGGAAGCCTGAGGCCAAAGAAAAGCGGCGAAGACATCTCCGCCGCTTCTTTTCCGTTCGATTTTTTTGCCGCAGCTTACATTGCGCCCGGATAGTTCGGGCTTTCGCGGGTGATCGTCACGTCATGGGCGTGGCTTTCGCGCAGGCCAGCGCCGGAGATGCGCACGAAGGTGGCGCGCTCCTGGAAGTCCTTGATGGTCGCGCCGCCGACATAACCCATCGACGCCTTGAGGCCACCGGCCAGCTGATGCAGGACGCCTGAGACCGGGCCCTTGTACGGAACCTGGCCTTCGATGCCTTCGGGCACCAGCTTCAGCGTGTCGCGTACTTCCGCCTGGAAATAACGATCTGCCGAGCCGCGCGCCATGGCGCCGACGGAACCCATGCCGCGATAGGCCTTGAACGAGCGGCCCTGGTAGAGGAACACTTCGCCCGGGCTTTCGTCGGTGCCGGCCAGCAGCGAGCCGATCATGCAGGCGGAAGCGCCGGCGGCGATCGCCTTCGCCAGATCGCCCGAGAACTTGATGCCGCCATCGGCGATCACCGGGATATTGGCCGCCTGGGCTGCCTCGACCGCTGCCATGATGGCTGCAAGCTGCGGCACGCCGACGCCAGCGACGATACGGGTGGTGCAGATCGAGCCCGGACCGATACCGACCTTGACGGCATCCGCGCCGGCATCGATCAGCGCCTTGGTGCCGCCGGCAGTGGCGACGTTGCCAGCCATGACGCGAACCGAGTTCGACATGGTCTTGACCTTGGTCACCGCGTCGAGAACGCGCTGCGAATGGCCATGGGCCGTATCGACGACGATCAGGTCGACACCGGCGTCGATCAGGCGTTCTGCCCGCTCGATACCATCATCGCCAACACTGATGGCGGCAGCTGCACGCAGACGACCCTGCGCATCCTTGGAGGCATTCGGGTTGAGCTGCGACTTCTCGATGTCCTTGACGGTGATCAGACCGACGCAACGGCCATCGCCATCGATGACCAGAAGCTTTTCGATGCGATGGGAATGCAGCAGGCGCTTGGCCTCTTTCTGATCGACATTCTCGGTGACCGTAATCAGGTTGTCGTGGGTCATCAGCTCATAGATCTTCTGGCCCGGATCAGATGCGAAGCGCACGTCGTGGTTGGTCAGGATACCGACGAGGCGGCCGGGAACTGTGCCGGTTGCGTTCTCTACGACCGGAATGCCGGAGATCGAATACATCTTCATCAGCGCCAGGGCGTCGGCCAGTGTGGCATCAGGGCCGATGGTCACCGGGTTGACGACCATGCCGCTTTCGAACTTCTTGACCTGGCGGACCTGCTCGGCCTGTTCGATCGGGGTGAGATTGCGGTGGATGACGCCGATGCCGCCGGCCTGTGCCATGGCGATTGCCAAGCGGCCTTCCGTGACCGTATCCATCGCCGAGGAGAGGATCGGCAGGTTCAGGTCGATATCCTGGGCGATGCGGGTGGCGATATTCGTCTGCCCCGGCATGACTTCGGAATGTCCGGGTTGCAGGAGAACGTCGTCGAAGGTCAGAGCCTCCAAACCGGTTGCCGTTTCGATGATGCGCGCCATGGCCAAATCCCTTCAGTAAAAGGTGTTCTCCCCGCACCGTTTGACAACAGTGAGGCGGAAGACTCGCCGCGCTCAAGCGGGCGAGAGTTTCTTGGAAGTTGGCGAGGGCTGGTAACACGGATATGACGGGTTGGAAAGTGCAAAGCCCGACAAGAGTGCCGGGCCAGCCAAGATTCTTTTCGCACGTGCGATATCAGATTTCGAACTGGTAGGTTTCCGGCACGAATCGATAACCCTGATCCTGCTTCTCGATGAAGCCGACGGCAGGGAACGGCATGTGGTAGCCGACGAAGGGCAGCCGGTCGGTGGCGACCATGTCGAACACCTTTTTTGCTGACGCCGCAGCCTTGGCCATGTCGGATCTCACTTCCCAATCCGGCCGCTGCAGCGACAGGACGAAATGATTGGCGGTATCGGCGGTCAGCACCAGCCCTTTGCCTTCCGATCCGATCTTGAAGACCATGTGTCCCGGAGAATGGCCAAAGGCAGCCATGCTGATGATCCCCGGAACGACCTCGGCGCCGTCGCCGATGAAAATCATCTTGTCGGCCAGCGGCACGGCGTTCTTCATAATGCCCTTGTGTCCACCCTCGGCCGGCGTTCCAACGCGGGCTTGGTCCTTCCAGAAATCGAACTCGGCCTGGCCGGCGACGTAGCGGGCATTCTTGAAGGCCGGCGCACCGCACTCCATCAGTCCGCCGATATGGTCGCCGTGCATATGGGTGATGACGACGACGCTGATCTGGTCCGGCGCATAGCCGGCCGACCGCCGACATTGAATTTTGCGTACCTGGTCCGCGGCAAGTATGCTACACTCTCCAATAAACAAACCCGCCTAACTACCGGACACCCCCAAACAACCAGTGCTTTGTAATCTAATCCTCAAGAAAACAGAAGGATTATACAATGTTGAGCACGTTCATCAAGACACACGAATACAAGGAATATATTGCGGCACGGCGAAAAATCGACACCCGCACTTCGAGATGTGGCGGCTTTGGCCGATACATACTCGTCGCGCTTGCGATTGCAGCAACCGCAAACACCCCGTCCTTGGCCCAGAGCATGGGTGACCCGGCGCCGCAGTACAGCCGGGAAGCGATGCAGCAGGCGTTGCAGACCCGGGAACAGTACGACGTGCGCGGCCTGCGCTTCGGCGTTGCCATGTCAACCTTGAGACCAGGCTCCAACCCGCTTCTCGATGACATCGCGGCGGCGCTGAAGAACTTCCCTGAATGGGGCTTGAGAATTATCGGTCATACCTGATCTGAGCGGCGCCCCGGAAACCAATGACCGTCTCTCCTTCGAACGCGCCGAGACCATCAAGGCGGCTCTCGTTGAACGCGGGATCGATGCTGGCCGGTTGCTGGCGGGCGGAGCCGGGTCGAACAGGCCGATCACCAGCAATGGCACCCGGCAAGGACGGGCTCTCAATCGTCGTGTCGAGCTCGTGCGGTTCACCGCTTCGGCCGAAGCCACGAAGCTGCTGAAGGCCATGTCCGATTATCTGGCGGCCCAGAAGACGCTGTCGTTCGCCTATGATGCCAATCTCCAGATTGTCACCAACACGGATCAAAAACTCGGGCTGGCAAGCTCGGGGACCGTGATCCTGAGCCGGCCGGACAAAGTACACACGACTCGGTCCGGCGGCTTTGTCGACACCGAGGCCCTGTTCGACGGAAAAACGCTCACGCTTCTGGGAAAGAACCTCAACAAATACACGCAGGTCGAAATTCCCGGCACCGTCGACCAGCTGATTGATGAGTTGAAGGACAAGTACGGACTGCCTTTGCCGGCCGCCGACCTGCTGATGACCAATGCCTATGACGAACTGATGCAGGGTGTCTACGATTCTGAAGGATCTGGGAAGCGGCGTCATCAATGGCACCGAGTGTGATTCTCTCGCCTTCCGCAAGGATGATGTGGATTTCAGATCTGGGTCGCCCAGGGTGCACAACCTTACCCCTGCCGCGTGGTCATTACCTCCAGTCAGGTCATGGGGGCGCCGGAATACAGCGTCCAGATAAGGGACTGGAAGTCCGGGGACGCGGTGATGCAGGGCGATTTCGGCTTCAAGAACGCGACCAATGCCGAAAAGATCGATGTGAACGAACTCAAGCGTAACCTTAGCGATCTGCCGGAAAACTTCATGACTGGAGATAAAAAATGACCTTCCGTAAACGCGCAGCAATCATATGTCTGGTTTGGGCAGCTCTATTTGGCATTGGCGATCTGGCGAAGGACGCGCCAACGGTATCGATCCCCATCTTCGCCTCGGACGCCGTTGCGAGAGTTGGTCGACCGCTCACCCCGGTCAGCGTTGCCGGCGTCGCGCGACGGACGACTCGGCGTTGTGCCGCCGGTGTCTATAATTGCTAGAGCATCCTGTCTGTGTGGCGCATGCTCCGCAGGCTGATTTTGGGCGATGATCGAGTTCGCGGGTCGGGCGGAGTCATCGCCCGGGCCTGTTTGCACGGCACGGGATGACCGCTGGCGCGATGTCGGGCGCCCGCGAAGGTCTTGACAGACGAGGCTGCCAGCCTCACTCGGAAGTGATTGTAAGTCGAGCGAAGCAACACGACTTTTGCCTCAGAAGTTCTATGTTGCGTTCGCTACACACTTCCGCGCAAGGCCGCTTCGCATGAATCGCATCGTACCGATGATCCTCGCCGTCGCTCTGTTCATGGAGCAGATGGACTCCACCGTCATTGCGACATCGCTACCGGCAATCGCCCATGATCTCGGCGTCGGGCCGATCACGCTGAAGTTAGCGCTCACTTCCTACATGGTGTCGCTGGCGATCTTCATCCCTTTGAGCGGCTGGATGGCCGACAGGTTCGGCGCGAAGCGCATCTTCCGCGCCGCCATTCTCGTGTTCATCATGGGGTCGATCTTCTGCGCCTTGGCCGACAGTGTGCTCGCCTTCGTCGTCTCGCGCTTCCTGCAGGGCATGGGCGGCGCAATGATGACGCCGGTGGCACGCCTCGTCCTGGTGCGCTCGACGCAGCGCAGCGAACTTGTCGGCGCCATGGCGCTGCTCACCATCCCTGCCCTCGTCGGACCACTCGCAGGCCCGCCGCTCGGCGGCTTCATCACCACCTATTTCTCCTGGCACTGGATTTTTCTGATCAACGTACCGGTCGGCATTCTCGGCTATATCCTGTCGGGCATCTACCTGCCGGAGATCAAGGGCGACGCGCCGCCGCCGATCGATATCAAGGGCTTTTTCCTGAGCGCCATAGCAGCCTCGGGCACGATGTTCGGGCTGTCGGTGATGAGCCTGCCGGCGCTACCGCCACAGATCGGCGCTGCGGCCGTCATCATCGGCATCATCTGCGGTTTTCTTTATGTCCGCCATGCACGGCGCCACCCCGCCCCGCTGCTCGATCTCAACCTGTTCAAGGACAGCGCGTTTCGGGCCGCAGCCATCGGCGGCACGCTGTTTCGCATCTCGATCGGCGCCGTACCCTTCCTGATGCCGCTGATGCTGCAGGTCGGCTTCGGCCTGACGCCGTTCCAATCCGGCATGATCACCTTCGTCGGCGCCGTCGGTGCGCTGACGACAAAATTCTTCGCCAAGCGCGTGCTGATCTTTGCCGGTTTCCGCACGACGCTGATCTTTGCTTGCATCACCGGCACGATCCTGACTTTCGTCAACGGACTGTTCACCCCGGCAACACCCTATGCCGTGATGATGTTCATCCTGCTGCTGGCCGGTTTTGCCCGCTCGTTCTTCTTCACCAGCGTCAATGCACTGGCTTTCGCGGACATTCCGGATCTGATGGCAAGCAAGGCCACCTCGATGACGGCCGTGCTGCAACAGATGAGCCTGGCGCTCGGCGTTGCCGTCGCCGGTGCTATCCTGGAAATAGAGACGACGCTGACCGGATCGAAGCTGGAGCTGGGGGATTTCCAGTTGGCCTTCATGCTGATCTCGGCGATCACCCTGTCGGCGATCATACCGCTGATCCGCATGTCGAAAACGGCCGGCGCATCTGTCTCCGGTCACCGGATGCCGGCTGACCCAGAGGCGGAGACCATTGCGGTCAAATAGCAGAGTGGCTGACTACTCCGGCTGCTCGCAGACCGCCGAAAGCTTGTTGCCATCGGGATCGTGGACATAGGCCGCATAGAAATGCGCATGAAATGGCCTGAGCCCCGGTTCGCCCTCGTCGGTGCCGCCATGGGCAAGTGCTGCCGTATAGAATGCGTCAACCGCGGCGCGGCTTTCCGCTTCAAGCGCGACCATCGAACCGTTGCCGATCGTCGCAGCCTTCCGGTTGTGGGGTGTGACGACCCACAGGCGGCAGCGCGTATCGCTCTCCGCCCCGTAACCGATCTCGACGTCATCCTGTTTGCGGCGCTTCAGGCCGAGCGGAGCGAGCGCTGCGTCATAAAACAGCCGCGCCCGATCAAGATCATTGGTGCCGATGGTGACATAGAGAAGCATGGGTTAGTCGGCCTCGACCTGATCCCGCTCGTCCACCACTTCGCGCTCGTCGATTTCGGTCTCACTATCATAGAGCGAGCGGGCACCGGGCTTGCGGCCCTTGAACCCTTTGGCGAGCAGGAACATCTCGACCGATTCGGCCCGCGAAGCCGCCGGCTTCACATGGATGACCTGCTTGAAATTCTGCTTCAACAGCGTCAGCAATTCCCGCTCTGCACCGCCCTGAAAGGTCTTGGCGAGGAAATGCCCACCTTCGCCGAGAACGTCGATGGCGAAGTAGGCCGCGACTTCGCAGAGATGCATGGTGCGGATGTGGTCGGTCTGGCGATGGCCGGTTGTCGGAGCGGCCATGTCGGAGAGCACCAGATCAGGCGTGCCGCCGAGCGCTGTCATCAGCTTTTCCGGCGCCGTGGGGTCGAGGAAGTCCAGCTGCAGGATATGGACGCCGGCCAGCGGATCGAGCTCGAGAAAATCGATCGCCACCACCTTCGGATCGCTATCGGTCGAGTTCGTCACCTTGGCGGCGATCTGCGACCAGCTGCCCGGGGCAGCACCGAGATCGATGATGCGCTTGGCGCCGGAGAGGATCTTGTGCTTCTCGTCGATCTCCAGAAGCTTGAACGCCGCGCGGGCGCGATAGCCTTCGAGCTGCGCGCGCTGCACATAGGGATCGTTGATATGCCGCTCGATCCAGCGCCGCGACGACGCCTTCAGCTTGCCCTTCTTGACTTTCTGGCCAAGCTTGCGCCCGGTGCGGTTTCCGCCGATCGGGGGTTTGGTCATTGTGCGTTTCCTTCGTGGGAGCCGTGCGGTGCAAAGCCGCGCATCGGTCTGCAGGCGCGGCCGCGCCGCCACACACCGTCATCGGCCATCATGTCTGTCAAAAGCCCCTCGCGCAGACCGCGATCGGCAACGCGCATGCGCTCCGATGGCCAGCGGCGGCGAATGGCTTCGAGAATGGCGCAGCCGGCCAAAACCAGATCGGCCCGGTCCGGCCCGATGCAGGGGTTGGCGGCGCGGGCAGTGAAATCCCACGACAGCAGGCGCGCCTGCATCGCCGAGACCTCGTCATCCGACAGCCAGAGACCATCGACCTTGCGGCGGTCGTAACGCGGCAGGTCGAGATGGACGCCCGCCAGCGTCGTCACCGTGCCGGAGGTGCCGATCAGATGAAAGCCGTTCTCGTCGCCGGGATTGTCAAGCGTGTGGATGGCCGGGCAATCGAAGTGGACAGCATGCCCTGAACCTCGACAACCATCGCCTCGAAACTCGCCGGCGAGACGTCCTGGCCGCCATGGCGTTCCGACAGCGTCACCACGCCGACCGGCAGCGATGTCCAGTGGGTGATGTGATTGGCCAGCCTGCTCGACCGGTTCTCGCCGATCTTGATGACGGCGATCTCGGATGAGCCGCCGCCGATATCGAACAGCACCACCGATTTGGTCTCGCGGCCGACCAGCGACGAGCAGCCGGAGACGGCAAGCCGCGCCTCGGTTTCACGTGTGATGATCTCCAGCTCCAGCCCGGTTTCCGCAAGTACCCGTTCGAGGAACACCTCACCATTTTCGGCGGCACGGGTCGCTTCGGTGGCGATCAGCCGGGTCTTACGGATATCGCGTCTTCAGCTTGGCGGCGCAGACTTTCAGGGCCTCGATCGAGCGGTCCATCGCATCCTGCGACAGGCGGCCGGAGGCACCTAGCCCCTCGCCGAGCCGGACAATGCGCGAAAAGGCATCGACCACACGGAACTGGCCGGGACGGGTCGGCTGGGCAATCAGCAGACGGCAATTGTTGGTGCCGAGGTCGAGTGCCGCATAGAGCGGCGAACCCGAATCAGACCCATATGAAAACGCTTGCCCGCTGCTTCGACGCTCATGCCCATGGTTGCCGGAACCACTAAAGCCAGACGATGGCCGCTCTTCAGCCCGGGAGTTGGCAGCAGCCGACTGCGGCGCCTGCTGCCGTGCGGCATCGCCGGCGGGACGCGGCTTTTCGCTGGTCGCCAGCGGACGTCCCTGCAAGCTGCGGCGCTGCCTACTCTTCTTGCTGCGTTTGCGGCTGGAATTGTCGGCACCTGGAGCAGCAACCGGCTTCGCACCAGCGGCGTCGGCGCTTACACCTGCCGTCGCTGACGGCTGTGCCTGACCGGATTTGGAACGGCGCCTGCGCTTGCGTTTGCGCACCGGTTCTCCGGTGGCATCTGTCACTTCGGGACGCCGTGTTTCTCCGTTACCAACGGAGGAACTGGCATTCGCAGAGGCTGCACGGGACGGTTTTCCCCGCCTGCGCTTGCCTTTGCCGGAACGAGGTACTGACTGCCCATCGTCGCGGTCTGCTGCCGACGCCCTGGAAACGGACGGCTGTTCGCCGTTGTCGGGGTCTCTCACGTGTCTGTCCATTGCGCCGCGCGGAACGATAGCCGCTCAAGGCGCTCTCTTGATTTTCGTTGGGCCGACTTTACCAGCGCCGCCCCAATTCGCCAAATTCTTTTTGCACAGCGTTTCGGCAGCCCTGTTGGCGACCTGTCACCAACCGTCGTTCACAGATTTTATCCGGCATGACGGATTTTTCACCAAAATCTATTGCATCCCCCGATCTTTTGTTTATAAGCCCGCCTCACCGGCTGGGCACAAACATCGCCCACGCAGTTTTGGGGAATAGGTTAACGGTAGACCCACGGACTCTGACTCCGTTAGTCCTGGTTCGAATCCAGGTTCCCCAGCCATATTTCTTCCGATGAAGTCATGTTTCCGCCGCATGCAGTCTGCGGCTACGTCGCCTTAAAGGCGGCGCTTCCTGTTCACTGGCGCCTGATGTGACGGCTTACTTCGGGAAGAGGAATGTCATTCCCACGCGCGCCAGCCTTCGGGGCCGTTTTCAGGGGCGGTTGCCCAGTAGCGGGCGCCGGCGCTGAGGCTGACCGGCTGTTCACCGAACTTCACCAGCTTGGAAACCTGGAAATTGATCGGCACGGACCATTCCTTGTTCTTCCAGTCCTAGGTGCTTTCAGTGTTCAGGCTGATGGTCCAGGCATCGGGAGTGGTGTAGGAAACGAACGGCTGGAGAAAAGTGTTGCTGATATCCGGTCTGCCGTTGTCTCCGGCGAACGACCAGATGTGATTGGCAAGGGCGCCATAGGTCCAAGGGCCTTCCTGCTTCAGGAGGACGACCGTCGGACCGGCACCCCACCTCTCAGAGCCAAAAAGGTCATTGGTGCCCGTCGGGATCAGAAAGACCGGACCCAATCCCCAGATGATGCCGCTTTCGGTCGGTTTGGAGGGCGAGAAGAAGAAGCTCTGGGTGATATCGCCGAAACCGAACTGGCTGCCCGAGGGGCCGGCAATATCGTCTTGCCAGATCACCGGCATGATCGTGCGCGAAATGACATTCCAGTCGGCGTTCAGGCTGATCGGCACCACTGGCTGGATGTTGAGAACCTGACGGTTGCCATCCTGCGGGCCATAGCCGCTGTCATAGTTGAACTGGAACGGCACGCTGATCAGATGCGACGGGGTTGCTCAACTGCTTGGCGAGATCAGCATCCTCAGCGTGGACAGTGCCTGTTGCTGCCATGACAAAGGCCGCAACCGATCCGCCGGCGGCGAAGATTCTGTGAATCGTCATGTCGCAAATTCCCCGTTTATCTCGCCGAAGCCGGCCTTCACCGTTTTCAACAGCATGTCATTGAATGTATAGGGCAATGGCCGAAACCACTGCAGGTCCAAAGTGAAACGGCTGCTTATGGAGCCGGCGGCGTTATGGAGATCGGAACCGAGACGGTTGCAAACACGGCTGTTCCTTCGGCGCGGTTCTTGGCGTCGAATTCCTGAAAAACCTTGAGGCTGGTGGCGAAGGCCTGCTCGCCGACCTTGAAATTATAGCCGATCTGCGCGCCAAGCGCTGTCACCCTGCCCTTGAAATCGCCGAGTTTTGCGCCCGAGCCGCTATCCCCGGTCAACTGGCTGTAATGATAGCCGACGATGCCGGCGGAAAACTGTTCGGTAAAATGCTTCGAGACAGCCCACTCGAAATGGAACTCGTTACCCGTCCTGTAGTCGGTCGCCGGGTTTTCCACGTTGAAGGCGATGCCGACCGTGCCGGAAATATCGATGCCGGTCTCGGGGTTAAACCAGGTTCCGGCCGCAAACACATCCGAGCCCCAGTGATTGAAGGCAATGTTGGCCAAAGCGCCCTTCTGATAATCGCCAATGGGAACGTTGACCAAGACGCCGGTCTGCCAATGAAAGTCGCCTGAATGCCAGCCGACGAGGCCGCTGACAATGGGGTCGCCGACAGTGAAAACATCGTCTGACACGGAACGCGAGACCGGGCCGAGCGGCGAAGCCAGATCCTCCTTGGCAGCCACGTCTTTCCAGCCGATCGGCAGCGTCGTGGTCAAGGCAAAATTGCCGCCGGCCGGATCCCATGGCGTCACCCAGATGAACGTCGGCAATTCGACAACGACGCTTGCATCGACGGCGCCGACAAGCTTGCCGCCCAAAGGCAGCTGGCGATCCCCACCCAGGTCTCCCTGATAATAATAGACATCATTCTGGAAGAACACGCCCGGTGGCGGCAGGATCGCCGCGGCCGGCCCCTTGCTGCCCAACAGGTAGAATCCGGCGCCGCCTTCGGCTGCGTAAACGCTGGAAACAGAGCCGGCAGCCAGCAACGACGCCAGCGCTGCAACCAAACCTGGTATTTTTCGATTCCGCATTCCCCCGTTTCCCAATAAACTTTCAAAAACTCCAGGCACCATTGTCCCTGCCATCCGCGAATCACAGTCGCGAACGAAGGCCATTGTGACAGTGCCCTATTGCGTGAAGCTAACCTCCCAAAGGTCATTTTCTGTATCGGTTTTTTGAAGAATATCTCGATCTGTGTTCTCTTTTTCGGGGTGTGTTGCCCAGGCGAAAACAACCAGGCTTCGACAAATTTCGCCATATACCGGTGTCACGCAATAAGATGCGGCATCAGCCCCCCGCGAAAAACGGGGTTTCAATTGCCGGAGAAATCTGCGAAAGGCCTGTCGTCCGCAAGGACCGGACGCGGCTGCTATTAGATTTAGAATAGGGCCGGGCGGGCAGATTGACGTCTCTCTCGCTGCCACGAACGAACGTGGCCGTCCATTTCCATCGGCCCGCGCCGGGCATATGACGTCGAGCCATTGAATATTTATATTGCAGATCGAACCTCAACCTTTTTTTGGGCTGAGTTCAGACTGCCGGTTGATCCGCCCCGCACAAGCAATGGGCGCTATTTTGCCGCTTTCTCCGATTGAGTCTCCTGGAATAGCGGATATGGACGGACAAGGACTTGCCGCGGCGAGAGTCGCATTTGAACAGGCTGACTATCTGGAAGCCCTAGCGCTTCTCAGTCCCCTGCTCGGTACGACGACGGATGCCGCCCCTCTTGTGCTTCTCGGCGGCGCTCTCGAAAAACTCGGCCTGCCGGCCGAGGCAGCACAAGCCTTCGAGCAGGCCGCGCCATATGCCGGACGCGATGCCGACACACTGCTCAGCCGCGCCACGGCACTTTATTTCCAGGCCGGCGACGATGACCGCACGCAGCTGATCGGCATCAAACTGCTGGACAGCATGCCGGGGGATGCGACCCTGGCCTATGTTCTGGCGCAATCGTTTCGCCGAACCGGCGATACGACCCTCGTCGATCTCGTCAAACACGACCTGGCAAACAGCGATGATGCCGATCATCTGAAACTTGCCGGGGAAATCCTTGGCGAGAGCGAACGCAATCCGTTGACGTTGACCGTGTTTCAAAAGCTTGCGGCACTTTTTCCCGACGATCCCTATACGCAATTCAAATTCATGTCGGTTGCGCGCGATTTCTGCGATTTCGAGGCGATCGAAAAGCTCGAGCAGGCCAATGCCGATCAACTGGCGGCTGGCGACCTTTCTACGTTCGAAGGCGAAACGGCGTATTCGAACCTGTTGCGCTGCGGCGACGAGCGGCTCAACCGGCTTGCGACGAACAATCCCGGCCTGACTTCCGTTGCCTCGCCGGCCACCAGCAGACAGAGACGGGTGCGGCAGCATCGCTGGGGCGACCGGATTCGCATCGGTTATCTTTCCAGCGATTTCTGGAGCGAGCATGCCACCATGCGGCTATTGCAAAGCGTGCTGGAGGCCCATGACCCGAGGCGCTTCGACGTTACCCTCTACTGCTATACCTCGCCGCACCAGACGGCGACCGATGGTACCCGGTCAAAATGGGGCCGGATCGTTCCCTTGCACGGCAAGACCGATGCAGAAGCGGCCGATATCATCCGCCAGCAGGATATCGACATCCTCGTTGACCTCAAGGGCCATACCGGCGGATCCCGTTCCAACATCCTCAACCAGATGGTGGCGCCTGTTCAGGTCGCCTGGCTCGGCTTTCCCGGCAGTGCCGTGAACATCGATTGCGACTATGTCATCGGCGACCGGATCGTGCTGCCGAACAGCTCCAGGCAGAGCTACCATGAGAAATTCTGCCGGCTGCCGGAAAGCTACCAGCCCAACGACCCCATCCACCGCGTCCTGCCGCCAGCCGCCAGCCGGCTATCGCTCGGCTTGCCTTCGGATCGCTTCGTCTTCGCCGCCTTCAATGCTGCCCGCAAGATATCGCTTACGGTCGTTGATCGCTGGGCGGGAGATCCTGCGCCGTTCCAGCCACTCGGTTCTCTGGGTGATGATCGATGGCGACCTCGCCCGCAGCAATTTTCTCGCCGCCTTCGACAGGCGCGGGGTCGGTGCCGAGAGGATCATCTTCGCCCCCTCGACAGGCTATGATGCCCATATCGCCCGGTTGCAGGCAGCCGATATCGGGCTCGATACCTTTCCCTATAACGGTCATACGACCACATCGGACAAACTATGGGCGGGCCTGCCCGTGGTTTCGTTGAGGGGAAGTAATTTCGCTTCATGGGTTTCCGAGAGCCTGCTGACGGCGATTGGCCTTCAGCATCTGGTGGCGGCCACGCCCGACGCCTTCGTGGAACGCGCCGTTGCCCTGTCGCAAAATCCCGAAGACGTCGCGCAATTGAAGCAGACCATTTCACGCAACAGGTTTCTGGCCCCCTGTTTGATGCCGAGCGGTTCTGCCGCCACCTGGAAAACGGGTATGAGACGATGGCGGAGCGTGCGAAAGCCAAGCTGCCGCCGGATCATTTTGACGTCCCCGCTCTGCCGGTTCGATCGCAGCCTTTTTCAACACGGGCACAAGCGGACCACGCAGACTGAAAGAGCCGCCGGCATTTTTGTGCGTACTCGGTCAGGATTGTCGGTACAGCCTGCAACGATCAATGATACAGCTCGCACCCCGGCATTGCAGTGCGCCCATCCGTTGCGTCTATCGCTCTGCATCCCATCGAAACGACCACAATTGCCGGCGACGAACCGTGAAAGGGCCATGCATGGCCGAGAAATTCATCGTTATCCCCTATCGCAAGACGCGGCGGCTTGGCACCGGGAGAGATGCGCCAGGCCTCCAACGCTGCGAGCGCCCAGAAGATTGCCGCGGCCATGGCCGACCGTTTCATTGGCGTTGCTGCTTATGCCGTCGAGGTCGATGAAGAGAGTGGCGACATGACCAGCCCGCGCTTGCTGGTGCAATTCGGGGAAATTGCCGAACTACCGTCAAGCTGACATCCACCGCGATCTGTGGTTTTGGTCCGATTTCGGTGAAAAAGCACCCATTTTTCGGTAATTTGGCGGCATTTTGCATCGGAGACGCCTTTTCGAGGAACATTCGCCCTGCGGCGACGTTTAGCGGGCAGTTGCCTTCAACGTTTGCTGGCACAGGCACCATTTCTCGAAAGGATATGACCGCCATGAATCAACGTTTTGACCCCAGTGAAAACCGTAACGTGAATCCTGCGGCATGGCCGGCCGAACAGGCAGGCCCGCGTATCGATCCGGTGACAGGAACGCCGGTGAACGATCCGTTGGCCAATCAACGTCGGCCGGAAGAGCTCGAACCCCGCTCGCCACGCTCGAAGTGGCCGGTGCTGATCATCCTGCTTGCAGGTCTGGTTCTGGCGCTCCTCGTTTGGCTGCCGGCAGAAATGTCGACCGATCAGGCCAATGATGCGGCAACGCAGCCCCCGGCGACAGAACAGACGACCACGCCGCCGGCCGATACTGCAACCCCGCCGGTCGATAACAGCGCGACGCCGGGCACGGCAACTCCGGACACCAACGCCACGCCGGACACCACAACGACGCCGAACGTAACGCCTGCGACCCCGGATACCCAGACCCCGGCAACCGGTACCGACACGCAGACGCCGGCAACCGGCACTGCCCCGCAGAACTAACCTGCGATCAGCGCACAATGCAAATGGCGGAACTGCTTCGGCGGCTCCGCCATTTTCCTATCCACACGCCCGCGCAAAAATGTTCTGGAACGTCTTCTTTCGATTGAACAAAATGTCACGTCATCCGTTTCCCCTCGATTCCATCAGAATGAGGGCATGGCGATGACCGGCAAGACACCGAAAACCACGGGGCGTGAAGAAGATTACACGATTACGAGGAACGCGATGTGGATGAGGGCTGGCCCTATGCCGACGCCACGCCCGGATCTGAAACCAAGGTTGGCAACGGCTCCTACGGACAGGGCGGGGAAATTTTGACGAGGCGGGAAATCCGGGTTTCCAGCGCAGCAACGAAACCACGATCGAGAGCCAAAACGGCCCCGACCCGTTTGGCGACGAAACCGAAGCCGATGTGAATGACGACGCGCTTGAAGAGGTGATCGCCAATACGCTTGAAGACAGCGACATCGACACGTCGAGTGTTGATATCAAGGCCCGACGTGGAGCGGTCTGGCTGACAGGGGCTGTCGATACCACGCACGAGCGGCGCAAGATCGAAGTGTTGGTCTATGCCGTTCCCGGCGTGGTGAGCATCCGCAATGACCTTGAAACAAGCGGCGTGGATGGTGGCATTCCGGTAGATTGGGACGATTGACCGGACGGAATAGGCGAGGATTGCCGGCAAGGATTACGGTCAGGTGGTTTTCGCTCAAATGGCAAGAGGGGGATTTCATGCAGAATGCGGGCGCTGGCCCGGCCGGCAGCAGGGATAATTCCGGCCGGTCCAAAGACACGGCCACGCCCGCCAAATTTCTGGTCGGCATAGGCCGTGGCGTGGGTGGCGCGCTGCTGTTTGCACTGCCGATGCTAATGACTATGGAAATGTGGGCGTTCGGCGTTACCATGGACCGATGGCGGTTGGTGCTCCTGTTGTTGCTCGCACTTCCCCTGTTGATCGGCATTTCCCATCGCATCGGGTTCGAAGAGACGTTTTCCTGGAAAGTCGCCGGCCGCGACGCGATGATCGCCTATGGTATCGGCATCGTCACAAGTGCCGTCATCCTGTCTTTGTTCAAACTGCTGATGGGCGATATGCCGGCCCAGGAGATTACCGGCAAGATCGCGGTTCAGGCCATTCCCGCCAGTATCGGCGCACTGCTTGGGCGCAGCCAGTTCGGCAGCGGCAAGGACGACGCCGATGACGATCCGAAGGCCGGCTATGGCAGCGAGCTTTTCATGATGGCCGTGGGGGCGCTGTTCCTCAATCTGAACATGGCGCCGACGGAGGAGATGATCCTGATCTCGTACAAGATGACACCATGGCACGCCCTGGCGACAATCCTGATTTCCATCACCCTCATGCACGCCTTCGTCTATGCCGTCTCTTTCAAGGGTGGCCACGAATTGTCCAGTAATACGCCGTGGTGGCATGCCCTCGTCCGTTTCACTCTGCCCGGCTATGTGATCGCCTTGGTCATCAGCCTTTACTCACTTTGGAGTTTTGAGAGGCTGGACGGGGCTTCCTTCACTCCAGCCATAATGGCGATGATCGTTCTTGCCTTTCCCGGCGCAATCGGCGCCTGCCTGCGCGGCTCATCCTGTGAGGAAACATCATGGCTGACGCCACACCGGTCAAACCAAACAGCCGCACGGTCAGTCGCGGCGCGCATTGGATCGAATGGCTGACCGGCGCGATTTGCACGCTTCTGGTCGCGGCGATGATCGGCTGGATCAGCTACCATGCCGTCGTCTCCTCCGGCGGCGCGCCGGAACTGTCCGTGCGGATCATTCGCCAGCAACCGGCTCCAGGGGGTGGCTATGAAGTCTCGTTCACCGTTGAGAACAAAGGCACAAGAACCGCCGCCGCCGTCCCGGTCAAAGGTGACGTGATGGACGGGGATTCAGTGATCGAGACACAGGAAATAACCTTCGACTACGTCCCGGCCCTATCGGCCGCGACAGGCGCCCTACTGTTCAAGACCGATCCATCCACCCATCAACTTGACATCCGCGCTTCAGGCTACACCGATCCCTGATCGGCATTGAACCGCCTCATGCGCGGCTCTCCTAGTGCGGCAAAGGTACCGAGGAAACAGCGTTCCAACGGAACTGGCTACTCGAAGGGTCCCCTTCACCGGGCACCCAGAAGCTGGCCGGCGGCATCGACCGCCCTGCCGGTTTCGACAGGAGGACCTTTACGGCGCGCTTAGCTTCGGATGAATTTGAAAACAGACGGCCGTCGAGGCTCCAGACGCCATACTTGACCGCGATGAAACGAAACCCGTTATCCTCGCGCATCAAAGCGCCCACGGCTTCGCCGTTGAACTCTATCACCTGTTTCTGCATGAAATACCGCTCCCGCTACCGCTTCTCACGGCAGTCATTTCCTTTCGCTGCGCATGGCACAGCCGACCGAGCCCTCGCCTTCAGCCAACCGCTTTAACGGCCGACTTTGACGTTTGTTCCAGCCTTGAGAAAATTAATTGGGAAAAAGCGGCGGATGGATCCGGCGCCGGGAGTTGCCTCCCGCCGCGTCGCACCCTGTCTTGATCAGGCTAGAAACCGGTCAGGCCGGAACGGCTTGATATCGATCACGGTCTTTTCGCCGGTCATTTTTTTCGGCAAGCGCGCGGCCTGTGACCGGGCCAAGGGTCATCCCGTGATGGGCGTGGCCAAAGGCAAACCACAAGCCCTCGTGACGCGGTGCCTTGCCGATGATCGGCATCATGTCCGGCGTGCAGGGGCGTGCGCCCATCCAGGGCTCCTCATCGCGGCGCTCGGCAAGCGGGAAGAATTCGCGGGCGACGCGCTCGGCCCGCGTCAGCTGGACCGGCGTCTTCGGCGCATCGCGATTGGCAAATTCCGCGCCGGTGGTGAGCCGGATGCCGCGCAGCATAGGCGCCAGGAAATAGCCCTTTTCGGCATCGAGCACCCAGTTGTTCAGCTGTGCGCCCTCCTCCATGCCATAATGCATGTGATAGCCGCGCTTTACCGCCAGCGGGAAACGGTAGCCGAGTTTCTTCGTCACGGTATCGGCCCAGGGGCCGAGCGCCACGACCACTTCCTTGGCCTCCAGCGGACCTTCCGGCGTTGCAACGCGCCAGCCCGCACCTTCAAGAATATGCTCAAGCGTCGCCGCGTCGCCTGAGACCAGGCGACCACCGAGCGATTGGAAATAAATCAGATAGGCCTTGTTGAGGCTGTGCGGATCGTGGATCGACCAAGGGTCGGTCCAGCGCAGGCCGCCGGTCAGGTCCGCCCGGATCGACGGCTCCATTACCTTCAGTTCGCTGCTGGACAGTTTCTGGTGGTTGACGCCAAACGTCGAGGAGAGCTTTTCCGCCTCCTTGTAGGCCGCGTCACGCGCACCCTCGGTGCGGAAAACCTTCATCCAGCCGTCCTTGCGGATGAGATCGCCGGCGCCGGACGCATTGATCAGGTCGGCATGTTCGGCGATCGAATTCCTCGATCAGCGGCGCATACATCGAGGCGATGTTCTGGTGCTGGGTAAAGCCCGAATTCCACCAATAGCGGATGAGGAACGGCACGAGACCGGGCAATGCGCGGAAATGGTAATGCGCGTCGATCGTGTTGTTCAACGCATAACGGAACAGCGCGCCGAAATCATGCGGGAAGCCATAGGGAAAGACACCTTCGCGCTGGATCAGGCCGGCATTGCCATAGGAGGTCTCCTCGCCGGCACCGCGGCGGTCGAGCAGCACCACGGACTTGCCCCGTCGCGCGAGATGGATGGCCGTCGACAGGCCGACGATGCCCGCGCCCAAAACAACAACGTCTGTCTTCATGCCCTCTACCCCGTTCTGTCTTTTGCTTATTTCTTCAGTCTGGTCATGATCTGCTCAAGCAGGCCGAGCATCAGCGCGGAAACCACGAAAGCGATATGGATGATTGTTGCCCACATCAACTGCTCGCTGGTGTAGCTCTGCGCATTCAGGAAAATCTGCAGCAGATGGATGGATGAGATCGCCACGATCGACGATGCCACCTTGATCTTCAGGCTGCCGGAATCAAGCTTGCCAAGGAACGACACTTCGCCATCGCCTTCGTCGAAACGGCTGACGAAATTTTCGTAGCCGGAGATCATCACCATGACGATAAGGCTGGCGACAAGTGCTGCATCGATCAGTCCGGGCATGGCAAGGATCATGTCCGATTCGTCATAGGTAAAGACCATGATGGCGATCTTGTAGAACTTGTAGACGAAGGACACCGCATAGAGCGCAAGCGCCACGACCAGTCCCAGATAGAAGACCACCAGGAGCCAGCGGCTCCGACAGGATGATCCTTTCAACGATGAGTTCCAGGGACTTCATGTTTCGCCCGGCTCCGGGATGTGCGGTTGCGAGATAGTCCGGTCATGAATAGCCAAGCCTATGGCCTTCGGCAAGGTAGAAGCGGGCTGCGAGGGCGGGACAATTCGACCACAAACGACAAAGGGGGCGATGCTTTCGCATCGCTCCCTTCTTTCACGCATCACCTGAGATGGGATCAGGTTCTGCGCATCAGGCCAGCCACCAGCGAGATGACCAGAAAGGCGAGGAACAGGAAGAACAGAATCTGTGCAATACCTGCGGAAGCGCTGGCAATACCGCCAAAACCGAGAACACCGGCGATAATGGCAACAACGAGGAAGACAAGAGCGTAGTACAGCATCGGGAATTCTCCTTTGTTTAAACCTTGCTGAATAAACGCAGGACGGGAAACTTTGTTCCGAAGAAAGAATGCATGATGCCAGGCCTCGCGCCCGAAACTAATCATTAACTATGGGTCGAAGGATTGCCCCGATTTGACACGGTTTGGCCATGCATTTCTCGGAACCTTAACAAGGCAGGGAACGTTGTGAAGGCATATACCTCATGCGAGATAATAAAATGACCGTATCGACAACGAACATCTGGAAATCCGCAACGGCCTCGGTCCGTCTGCCGAACAAGAACCGTGATCGAAATCTGCATATCGGCACGACCTTGCGCGACCTGTACTCCACGGGAACCCCTCCGAAGACAGACGGTGCGCTATCGGATCTTCTCGCCGACCTTGAAGCCGCGGAAAACGCTTCGAGCGGTAGTGTTAAGCGCTAAGAATTTGACCAGTCTCGGACAAAAAGACGGCGGCCACTGGCCGCTTTTTTGTGCCGGCTCGCAAGTCGGACGCTCCCTTCAAGACAACAAAAAACCGGCGCCTTTTGACGCCGGTTTTTTGGGGCGTGTATCAGTTTGCCGGAGCCGCCAGAACGATACCGCGTGGGTTGGCTTTGTAGGCCTCTTCGTCATAGGCGGCCTGGGTTTCCATCTGCGCCTTGGTGAACGGCGAATAGATGGTCATCGTCCCCTTGGCATCCGCCATCACCTGAACGCTCTCGGCACTCATCGCAACCGGCTTCTGCCCGATACCGAGAAAACCGCCGACATCGATGACATAGGCCTCGACCTTGCCGCTCTTGTCGAGAAGAACGTCACCGATTTCGCCGACCTTGGTATCGTCGGCAACCTTGACCTCGGTACCGATGAGCTTGTCGGCGCTGATCAGCGCCGGATCGACCAGTTTCATTTCGTCAGCCGGTGTCGCGGCAGTGGTGGCCGGGTCGACCGGCGGATTGAGATCCGGGTCCGTCATTTCAGGCGTGGTGCCGATGGCAGGCGGGTTCGCTTCCGCTGCCTCGTCCGTGATGACGGGGGCCGGGGCTCCAGCGCTTTTATCCTCGGGCACGGTTGCAGCAACGCCATCCATGATGGCCGTGCGCTCGAATTCGGGCGCTGCCTGCAGCTCTTCCTTCGTCGTGAAACGACGATGATGCGCTGACCGTCCCTGTCCGACCAGGACACGCGCTCGAAATTGATCGCCACATCCTTTTCGCCAATGCCGAGGAAGCCACCGACGCCAATCACCAATGCTTCGGCGCCGCCATCGACGTTGATGACGACATCGTTGACATCACCGATCGCCTCGCCCTGTTCGTCGGACCCAGTGTAAACCGTCTTTCCGAGAACCGAGCTCGCCAGGACCTGCTCTGGCGCGGCTGAAAAGTATCCTGCAGGGCCTTGCTTGGTCGCCTGAGACGTTGTGGTGCTCGCGGCTTTGGCAGGATCAGCCTCGGTCGCGGCATCCTGCGCCAGTGCACCATTGGTCAGCGCGCCGGTGGTCAGGAGCGCGGCAAGCGCGGTCGTCGCCAAGAGAGTGCGGATCATGATTGTACTCCTTCATGCAAGTCTGGGAGAAAGCCTATTTCGGCCGAAAAGCCGGTGTTCCGCCGGCTGTGATTGCCTTGGAGAACGGAACGACGCGGATTTTGTTCCGCATTTTTTAGCTGCACACCGCCGGTGCCTGACGCAAAAACGGCACCCGCATGATGTGTCCGAGTGCCGTTTCGTCGTCACGAAGTATCGTAATTAATGGCGCGACCATTCGTCGATCTGCCGCTCGGCTTCCTCTTTCTCGACGCCGTAGCGAACCTGAATCCGGCCGGCCAGCTCCTTGCGGCGGCCATTGATCACGTCGAGGTCGTCATCCGTCAGCTTGCCCCATTGTGCCTGGGCCTTGCCGCGATATTCGTTCCATTTGCCTTCGATCATATCCCAATTCATGACGGTCTCCTTTGGTTGAGTTTCAGTTGGCAGCGAACGAAATCCAGGCCTCTAAAGCGTCCTTTAGAGGGCGCTCAATTGCTGAGCACGTTCTGCCGATCGCGCTTGGCTGCAACCAGCACCGGCGTTGCCGGCTCATCAAATGTCACCTGGACATCAAGTTCGTCAGCGGGCGTGATGTCCCAGGTGATTGTCGCGTCTTCGATGTAGAGGGCCGGATCGATCGCAGCGCACTTGCCGTAGACAATCTTGTATCTGCTGCGGGCGTCATCGAGCGCCGGCTGCAACACGCGTGGCATTCTTCGGCGGTTTCAAACCCGACGGCGGGTGCCGGCAATTCCTTGCATTCGACATTGCCCTGGGTACACCCGACAAGCATCATGATCGCTGCGATATGTTCCATCGTCGTGCTCCCTGCACAATGAATGAGGTGCCAAGAGAACGGAGATAACGGCGGAGAAGTTCCGCAAATATTGCCGGGAACATTTTTCACCCAGTAGCGTTTTGCCCAGGCGTCAAGAAATGCCTGGCGTGAATTGGTGAACCCGGATACCCGCGGCTGCAACGGTCGCGCCTGCCCCAGACAACCAAAGCTCCCAAGGCATTTGCTGATGCATTGAAAGGAATGCCAGCAATGTTGTCTGCCCCTAGTCCCCATTGGCTCTCCCAGGATTCCGGAATGAAAACCGTGCTGATCCATGGCATGGTCATGTCGCCGGCATTCTGGAGTTGCTTTGCCCCGAGTATCATTCGGGAAGGTCGCGCCGCCGCCTATCCCCTGCCCGGCCATAGTCCCTGGAGACTCGACGATCTTTCCGAAGGTCTGACCACCGCAGCCATCGTCGATGCCTATGCCGAGGCGATCGAGCGCGATTTCGATGGCGAGCCGGTGACCTTGATTGGCCATTCGACAGGCGGCTTCGTCTCGCTTCTGCTTGCCCGGCATCGGCCGGACCTCGTCAGCAATGTCATTCTGATGGGGGCTTTTGCCTGCGGCCGTTTTGAAGGACAGGAGCGGCTGGCATCGCGCATCCTGCGTCTTCCTCTGCTTGGCCGACATCTCTTCGTCCGGCTCTTCACCCGGTGGATCGCAACACGCGAAGCGTTTCGCTGGGGATCGCTCGAATGCGTGTTCGACAAGTCCGTCGGCTGGGAAACCGAGGAAACCATTGCGGCGATGGAGCAGGTCCGCGAGCACCTGTTGAAATCGCAGGCGGCTGAAATCGCCGCCTTCGTGTCCTGGATGTCGCGAACATCCGTCATCAACGAACTCCCCTTGATCGACGTGCCGGTTCTCAACATCATTGGCGGTCGCGATGCTATCGTCCCGCCGCTGCACCAGATCCGCCTGTCCGGAAGGCTGCCGCGCGCCCATACCGTTATCCTCGATAAGGTCGGCCATCTGCCGATGGCGGAGGCTCATGAAAAGGTCGATCAGTTGATCGCGACCTTCCTTCTCTTTGGGCCGCTGACCGCAAACCGTAAGGGTATTCTTACAAAAGAGTCCCGCACGCAGTCTTTCGGGAATGCCATGCCGCTTGGGCTCTAGGTGAGCCACGCTGGAACAAAATCGCGTGAGCGACGTTACTGCAGCAGACCCCGTGACCCACACGGGCCGGAACCCGAAGAGGAAATAACATGCTCGGTACAATTCTCCTGATTGTCTTGGTGCTCTTGCTCATCGGTGCGTTGCCGAGTTGGGGCCACAGCCGCAATTGGGGCTATGGACCATCAGGTGGCCTCGGGCTGGTCGTCATCATCCTCCTTATCCTCGTCTTGATGGGCCGCATCTGATCGGCCGCCCTAGATTGCCCTCAAACCTGCCATTGAAAAGGAACCAGTCATGAAGAACATCCTCCTCGCAGCCGTCCTCATCCTTCCGCTCGCCGCTTGCACGCAAACGGAAAAGGGCGCCGGCATCGGCGCTGCGTCCGGTGCCATCATCGGCGGCGTGGCGACTGGCAATGTACGCGGCGCTGCAGTGGGTGCTGCCGTTGGCGGCGTGGCCGGTGCCCTGATCGGCAACGCCAGCGAGCCGGGCCGCTGCATCTATCGCGACCGCTATGGCCGCCGTTACAGAAGCTTCTTGCTGATCGAGCGGCAAACACCCGTCCAGAACAGGAAAACGGGCCTCGGCCCGTTTTTTTCGTGTTTAGACAATTGGTGATGTGAATGGATGGAAATCAGGATAGCGTGACGATGTCAGCTTTGCGGCTTACCAAGCTGTTCGGCCCGGTCGAGTTTTTCGAGAAGATCGAGAAACGTATCCGGAATGGGTTCCTGCTCGATTGCGCTATACAGGGCTTTCAGTTTGGAAGCGATCTGGGTGTTAGGGTCGCTGGTGCGGGTGCCTGCCCTGCCGGCCATATCGGCACGCCGCTGATTTTCCGGGATGTCACTCATCAACAGCTTCACTCCTCACCTGCAACGGCGATTGCCAGACTGCGACGCTTGCACGCGTCCTACTGATACAGCGAAAACGTTGCGATATCCCAAATTTCTAGGGGTTTGGTTTCCGCCGGTCGCCAATTGGTCCTGCAGGGAAACTTCCCATAAACTATAAAACATGTTCAAACCAATGCCATGTTTCGACTCAATATAGCGTCGGGCGTTGGCAAATTTCAGCGCCATCATACTGAAGGAAGTCATAAATGTCACTTTCCATGCGGATCGCAGCCCATCTTCCTTATCTGCGACGTTTCTCTCGCGCGGTCACAGGATCGCAAGCATCCGGCGATGCCTATGTCGCCGCCGTTCTCGAGGCACTGATCGCCGACATCACGATCTTTCCGCAAGGGCCTAACGACCGCGTGAACATTTTCAAACTGTTCTCGACGCTGTTCGACACGCTCAGCATCGACCTACCGGGTAACGGCTTCGCCGTTCGGCTGGGAAACCAGGGCCGCCGCCAACCTCTCGATCATCCCACCAGCAGCCCGCAAGGCCTTCCTTCTGGTCTCCGTGGAAGGCTTTACGCAGGCCGAAACGGCCGAAATCCTCGGTGTCTCCGAGACCCGAAGCGGCCGCTGCTGCTACATGAAGCTTCCGAGGATATTTCCCGGCAGGTTGCCACCGAAATCCTGATCATCGAAGACGAGCCGCTGATCGCCATGGATATCGAGGATATGGTGACCAGCCTCGGCCACAAGGTGGCAGGCGTGGCGAGAACCTACGGCGAGGCCATCACGCTGTTTGACAAGACGGCACCGAAGATGATCCTCGCCGATATCCAGCTTGCCGACGGCAGTTCGGGGATCGATGCGGTCAACGAGATCCTGAAAAGCGACGATCCCGGTGATTTTCATCACCGCCTTCCCGGAACGCCTTCTGACGGGGACCAAGCCTGAGCCGGCCTTCCTGGTGACGAAGCCGTTCAATCCGGAAATGGTCAAGGCACTGATCAGCCAGGCTCTGTTCTTCGACGAGAACGCCCGCGCCTACAAAGGTTGAACGCTAGAGCCTCGGCGAAGGCCGGTCGATTGCAAATGCGTCGAACCAGCCTTCGTGATGACCAGCGCAAAGTTCGGCCAGAATCCACGATGCCATGAAGCTGAAAGTAATGCCGTTACCGCCATAACCATAGGCTGCGAGGATGCGCGGCATGCCCGGGACTGCGCCGATCAGCGGCAGGCCGTCATCTGTTTCGCCAAACGCGCCGGACCAGGAGAACTCGGTGGCGGGATTGGCTGCAGGCCAGAGCTTAGTGAGACTGTCGGCCAGCTTCGCCGACTTTGCCGGCATCTTTTCGTCGTGGACCGCCGGGTCAACCGTGTCGTCGTCCTCGCCGCCGATAATGATGCGTCCATCCGCCGTAGTGCGGACATAATTGTAGGTTTCCGAAGCCTCCCAGATCAGTTCGCCACCGGGCCAGAGCGTGCCAGGCGCTTGCGGAATGGTTGCTATCGCCCAGCTCGACGCCGTTCGATGGATCTCGCTGCGGACGAAATCCGGCATGACATAACCCGTCGCCAGGATGACGTGCCTCGCCTCGATCACGAACGGACCATCAGTCTCGACAGTCACCGCTCCCGGCGCATCATGATACGCCGTCACCATCGCATCGATCAGCCGTGCCCCACGCGCCTGCGCATCGCGCAAAAGTCCCCAAGAAAGGAGAAGCGGGTCAGCATCGGCAGAGCCCGGTGAGAGAATGGCCGCTGCGCGGTTGATACCGAAGCAGGGACAAAAGGTCTGCATGCTCAAGCAACAGACCGGGCAAGCCAGCGCCCGCGCAGCAGATGCTCGTCGCGCAAAGCTGACGGGCCAGCCTCTCCGGCCGAAATATAGAGGGTTGAACGTGGCCGGAAGGCGCAATCGAAGCCCAGTCCCTCCACCAATCCGGCAAGCCCCTGCACCGCAGCGACGCTGCGGCGGTAAAGCTGGGCGGCGCGGTCAAAACCATAAATTTCGGTCAGTTCCCCAAGCGTGCAATCGATTTCCCACTGCAGCATCGCCGTGCTGGCAGCCGTACTGCCAAGACCCGGCTGTTCGCGGTCAACAACCGTCACATCCACCCCGCGCGCCGCCAGATGCTGCGCGGCAAGCGATCCGGTGATGCCGCCGCCAACGACGAGCACATCCGTCTTGATGCTTTGCGAGAGGGAGAAATTGCGGGGCGGGCGGAAACCCTTCCCCAGGGGGCGCGGCCGCCATGGAGGTCAGCCTGCGCCGTATCGAAGGAATCGAGCATTGGGGGCATACATTTTTGCTTTCTGCTGCCGCGTCCCGGAGTGGTCCCGTGGCTGTTTGACCCGTCTGATCAACCCGGCAATTGTCGTTCCGGCGGCTGGGTGCGGACCTCGTTAAAGATGGTCATGGCGATCAGCGATAGCGGCAGGGCCAGCATCGCCGACGGCACCCCACATCCAGGTCCAGAAGATGATCGCCAGGAAGATCAGAAACGGATTGATTTCCAGCCGGTGGCCGAGAATGGCAGGTGTGACCAGGTTTTCCATCACCAGATGCAGGATAAAGAAGGCGGCCGCAGGTGCGAGCGCCAGCAACAGAGCATCGTGGGTCATCAAGCCGGCGCAGAGAAGCGCCACGGTCATGGCCGTGACGCCGAGATAGGGAATGAAGCTGGAAACGAAGGCGAACAGTCCCCAGAGCGGCGCCATCGTCAGGCCGCCGGCGAAGGCGATCGCTGCGGTGACCGTGCCAAGGACCAGGTAGATCAGGCTCGCGGTCGAAAAATAGAACCCAACCGCATTTTCCGTGGCATTCATGATCCGGATCGCGGCAAGCCGGCGATCGCGCGTGGCAAACGCAAGGATGATGGTCTTGCGCAAATGCCCGCGGCCCACAAGGAACAGGCCGAGCGCTGCCATGAAGATCAGCGTCTGGATGAATGCCGGCGTGACACCTGCGGCGACCAGCCCGAGCATGGTGCCGGCGTTCTGGATGGCAACATCGGTCACGGCTTTTCGTCCGTTCCGGCTATCGCCACCTTGGCCCATTCGAACCGTTGTATATACGGGAGGACACGCTCGATCGCCCGCTCGAGGATACCTGGAGCCTGACCAGCAAGCGATGTCAGTGGCTCGATCAGAGCATTGATCAGGAAGAACAGCCCAACGACAAAGATCACCGCCAGCAGCAAGCCACCGAGCGCCGGCGGCAATCCGAACTGTGCCAGCCGATCCGCAGCTAGACCCAGCACCATGCCGATGACGATGGCGAGGGTGACCGGCATCAGGATCGCTTCCATCATGTAAATCACTGCGGAGGCAAAGATGATGAACGTACCGACAATGCTCCAGGCGACCACCAGATCGAGCCCGGTTTTTGGCGATGTTTCCGGAATATCCGCCGCAACAACCTGTGCCTCCAGTTCCGCCAGCTTGCGCTTGCTGAAAGCTTCACTCCCCGTCAAGGCAGCACCCATTTTCCGGCTCTCCATGTGCCCCTGCCACGGCGCGCAGGCTGCCGGACGGACGAATAAAATCAATGTGCGGAAAACACTGGAGCAGAGACAGCACCGGTGTGTAGCGGCTATTAACGCTTTGCTTATGAAAAAGTTCCGGTGGTGCAGGCGTACCGAATGAGGAACAATGCTCATCCGCGGCTTTCCGAGACCAACGCCGCATTTCGATCACGCCGCCGAAGCTAGATCGGGGCCGAAGCTAGATCGGGAAGGTCATCCGCGCGTGTACCGGCCGCGGAACTGCGGTCGTAGGTGAGATCACCACCCATGGTCGCGGCCATGGCGTTGAGGATTTTCGTGCCGAGCCCGGTTCCCTTTACAGGGGCATCCGGATCAAACCCCGCACCGTCATCCTCTACAAGAAGCTCGATAGTCTCGCCGTCCCGGCGTGACAGCCTGACACGGATTTCGCCTGTTCCTCCCTGAGGGTAAGCGTATTTGAATGCGTTAGTCACTAGTTCGCTGACCACCAACCCCAAGGATATCACCTTGTCGGTCGTCAGTTGCAGCGCGTCCGCCACAAGCACGATGTCAGTGCGGCCTCGCCTCGTCGCGCATTGAGGATTGCAATTCGTCGAGCAGGCTTTTCAGGTAGCCATCGAGATCCACCATACCGACCTGATTGTTGGCGTATAGATGACGATGCACGTTGCCGATGGCGTGGATACGCATCTGGGTTTCCTGCAATGCTCCGACTGCCACCGGATCGGTGATCAGTGAGGTCTGCATGCGCACCAGCGAGGCCACAAGGCTGAGGCTGGTGGCGACCCTGTGATTGACCTCGCGCAACCAACAGTTCGGCGCGATCCCGCGCCTGGCGCATCGCCTCCTGCGCCGCCATTGCTTCGCGTCGAAGCCGTGCCCGCTCCAGCGCTTGTTTCAGGGCGGCAATGAGCAGATCGACAAAATCGGTGGAGACGCTTTTCGTCACATAATCGTCAGCACCGCGCTTCAACGCTTGGACCGCGATGCTGGCGTCGCCCGAGCCCGTAACATAGACGACAGGGGGATGGTCCGGCATCTCGGCGATGGCAGGAAGAATATCCAGTCCGGTTTCGCCCAGCAGGTAGTGATCAAGGGCGATCACATCGATCCCACCGGCTGCCAGCCGGGACAAGCCGGATTTCCGGTCGATGGCGTTGACGACCCTAAAACCCTGTCAGCGAGGTTTTTGCGCAAGAGAACCCCTGAGCGCCTCGTCATCATCGATATAAAGTATCGTGGTCTCACGATGATTGACGGGCATATCCCGATCCATCAGGATACCTCCGGCACGGTCACGACGGACAGGAACAGGCCGAGCTGCTGGATGGCGTTGACGAATTTTTCGTATTCCATCGGCTTGGCGACATAGACGTTGGCGCCGAGATCATAGCAGCGATGGATTTCCACCCGGATCGTCCGTCGTGGTCAAGACGATCACCATGATCCGCTTGAGATGCTCGCTTTCGCGCACCCGGGCGAGGATATCCATGCCGGTCATGTCCGGAAGGTTGAGATCGAGGAGAACGAGGAGTGGTACGCCCGCATGGACCTTTCCGCTGCCGTCCGCGCCGAGAAGATAGGAGAGCGCCGCCAAGCCCGTCCCGAAGGGGATGATTTCATTGGTGACGCCCGCGCGACGAATGTTCTTTTCGATCAGGCGGGCATGCCCCTGATCATCCTCGATCATGATGATGGCGACCGGTTGCAATCCGTTGTTCATTTCTCCCTCCTGTCTTTTGTCGATCGAATATCGGCCGCAAAGGTCACGATGAAGGTCGTTCCCTGCCCCAGCACCGATCGCACGGCGACGTCTCCTCCCAAACGGCGAACCAGCGCCGCGCATGCATGCAAGGCCTATTCCTTCGCCCGACCGATCCTGCGGTCCGGAACGCCGGAAAAGTTCGAAAACCCGCTCGAGATCCCGCTCGGCAATACCTCTGCCATTATCTGTAACCTCGATTGTCGCGTTACCGTCGATGACGGTTCCAGACACACGGATAATCGCCTTTCGCGATGGATCGGCATATTTTACCGCATTGTCCAAAAGGTTGCCGAAAATCTGTTGCAGGGCAAGCCGATCCGAGACGACTTGCGGCAGGCTCCACGATAGCAAAACACTTGCGCCGCTTTCGTCAAGCCTGTGCTGTAGGTTGGCGACAGTTTCCGAGAGCAACGTCGCAAGGTCGAGAGGTTCCCCGGTCAGCTGGCGGCTTCCGGCGCGCGCGAGCCTCAATATCTCATTGATCAGATCATCCATGCGCCGCATGGAAGAGCGGATGAAACCCAGCGCTTCGGGAATATCGACATCAACCGCCTCGAGCGCAGCTTTCTCGGTGAGTCGTCGCTGGCCGCCGGCGGTTTCTTCATATAGTCGGCAAAGATCTCCGCCGCCCGCTCGAACTCGGACGTGAAACCCATGATATTGACCAGCGGCGCCTGCAGGTCATGGCCGACAATGTAGGAGTAGCTTTGCAATTCACGATTGGCACGCTCCAGGAACTGTGTGCGCTGACTAATCCTGACCTCAAGCATTTCATTGTGTTCGGCAAGCTCATTGCGTGCTTTCTCCAACTGTCGGGCGTGGGCGACAGCGAGATGGACCGCGCCGCCGACAAGGATGACCAGCAGTACCGCGCCGCCGGTGATCGAGATCAACAACCACCGCGTCGCATTGTCGAGAGACGTGCCCTTCTGGAAGCCGATACTGCGCGTGACGGCATCGATCCTGGTCATGATCTGACGAATTTCATCCATCGCCAGCTTGCCCGTGTCGCTGCTAACGACTGCGATGGCGTCTGCATCCCTGCCCGCCGCTTTCAAGGCGATTGTGCTGCGCATTTCGGCGAGCTTATCGTCCACCAGGCGCTTCAACCGATCGATGGTAACCTCACTGATGCCCAGCTTCATCATGTCGCCGGTGATACTGGTGAACTGGAGGTTGACGAGTGCTTCGGCACGTTTGAGGGGTGCCAGGTATTTTTCTTCGCCGGTGATCAGATATCCACGCTGGCTGGTTTCCGCGTCCTGCATCAGACTGAAAAGCAGCAATGCCCGATTGTTCAAACCTGCGGCTTCCAGCGCGTCCTGGGAATTCTGTCGGGTTTGATTGGCGAAACGGAGCGAGACGAGGACAAGAGCGAGGAGCAAAATAGCCCCCACGATCAGCAAGAGCGGTACAGGCTCAGGGAAAACACCGGTCTTCCGGTTACCATTCCTTAACCCCACGCATAGCGGCCAAGCATTCCTCTCGCCTGAGCCGCCTCATGCACGGCAACGGATGCGGAAATGATTTCGAAGTGCAATTTTTGTGAGCAGCTCACGCTGCGAACGTACATCGTTCGCGGGAAAATAAAACTGTTTTGTCGCGCTTTTTGCAGCGCGCCTCAGTATCGTTCCGGCGGGAAAACATGGAGCGTCAGGGAGAACAGGCCAAGGCCCACAATCACCACGATCAATGTATGGGCGATGTCTTCCGACGTCGTGGGGAGAACGCCCAGGCCCACAACCGCGCCGACGAGCAGGAACAGGCAAACCCTTGGTAACCAGTACAGCATGGCACATTCCCTCTACGTTGGAGAGCATTCCATAAGAACGCACAACCTAACGCGGCGAGGCCCGAATTGTTCCATATCCTTGCGCTGAACATCGCGAAACATTTTGGCGCAGATCTCAGTGATCCAATTGGTGAGTGGTCCATCGCTGAGTGCGGTGTATCGAGTGCAATGCAATGGAGACTGGCATGCGGAAAATTGCACTTGTCGTTCTGGGAAAGCCAATCTATCTCGTGGCCCCGATGGGCGGAGGGTTCCCGCCGAACGACCATCCTTCCGGCGAAGTCGGCGGCAGCGGCAAGGCACTGCGCACATTGGAAACTGACGATCCGACATAGAAAAAGCCGGCGCCCTTTAACAGACGCCGGCTTTTCTCAATCAATGGCAGCTCTTAGAGAGCGGCGATGACGATGACTTCGACGAGATATTCCGGGGTTGCGAGCTTGGCTTCGCCGGTCGCGCGGGCCGGCGTGTTGCCCTGCGATGCCCAGGCATCCCACACGGCGTTCATCTTCGGGAAGTCGACCATGTCGGCCAGCCAGATGGTTGCCGAGAGGATGCGGGACTTGTCCGTGCCAGCCTGCGCCAGCAGACGATCGACCGAAGCGAGGGCCTGCTTGGTCTGCTCTGCAACGTCGGAGCCAGCTTCGCCAACCTGGCCAGCGAGATAGACGGTACCATTGTGCACAACGGCCTGGCTCATGCGCGGACCGGTTTCGAAGCGTTTGATTTCCATCTTCATATTCCTCGTAAAATGCGGCGGGCCGCATGTGAATTGAGTTGACGCAGGCGCTTTATCGCAGATTGCCGGTCAGTGGAACCGTCATCACGCGATTGCCGCACCTATCGCTCCGTTCAAGCCGCGTTTTTCCGGGCAAGCCGTGCCTTGATGCTGTCGACATCGGCGCGTGGCGTCGCGGCAAACAGCGTCTTGGTGTAGTTGTGCTTGGGATCGGCAAAGACCTCTTCACGGCTGCCGTATTCGACGGCCTCACCGTAATACATCACCATCACATCGTCGGCGATGTAGCGCACCACCGAAAGGTCGTGGCTGATGAAGACGTAGGTCAGCTGGAATTCGTCCTGAAGGTCGGCGAGCAGATTGAGAACCTGTGCCTGCACTGAAAGGTCAAGCGCCGAAACCGGCTCGTCCAGCACCAGAAGCCGGGGGTTGAGCATCAGCGCGCGGGCAATCGCCACACGCTGGCGCTGGCCGCCGGAGAACATGTGCGGATAGCGGCCGTAGTGCTTTTCCTCGAGCCCGACCTTCTTCAGCATGGCCATGGCCTTGTCGCGACGGTCGTCGGCTTTCATCTTGGTGTTGATGATCAGCGGCTCGGTGAGGATTTCGCCGATCTTCTTGCGCGGGTTCAGCGTGCCATAAGGGTTCTGGAAAACGATCTGCACCTTCTGGCGCATTTCAGGCGTCAGCCTCTCCTTGGCGATATCAACCTTCACGCCGTCGATCAGCATGTCGCCGGAGGTTGCCGGATCGATCATGGTGACGATGCGGGCGAGCGTCGATTTTCCGCAGCCGCTTTCGCCGACGATGGCCAGCGTCTTGCCCTGATCGACCGAAAAGCTCACGCCCTTGACGGCATGAACGGTCTTGCCCTTTTTGAGAAGGCTGCCCGGGATATGATAGTCACGGACGAGGTTTCTGGCTTCGAGAACATGGGTCATCGAACAGCTCCTGCAAAGATCTGGTCGTCGCTGAGGAATTCTGCGATCGTCGGAAGGCGATCGCCGGTGGCATTGTCCGGCAGGGCCGAGAGAAGCGCACGGGTGTATTCGCTCTTCGGGGCTTCGAACAGCGACAGAACATCGGCCTCCTCGATCTTGCGGCCCTTGTACTGGACGATGACGCGGTCTGCCGTTTCCGCCACCACACCCATATTGTGGGTGATGATGATCAGGCCCATGCCATGCTCGGCCTGCAGCCGCATCAAGAGATCGAGGATCTGCTTCTGGATGGTGACGTCGAGTGCCGTGGTCGGCTCATCGGCGATCAGGAGTTTCGGATTGCAGGAGAGCGCAATCGCGATCATCACACGCTGGCACTGGCCGCCCGACATCTGGTGCGGGAAATGGCTCAACCGCTCGGCGGGATTGGGAATGCCGACAAGGTCAAACAGCTCGATCGCGCGCGGCGGGCCTTCTTGTCGAGGCCGAGATGAATGCGCAGCACTTCCTCGATCTGGAAGCCAACCGTGAAGCAGGGATTGAGGCTGGCGACCGGCTCCTGGAAGATCATGGCAATATCCTTGCCGACGATCTTGCGCCGATCGGACGGCGACAGGCCGAGCAGATCGATGCCGTTGAACTGCAGCTTGTCGGCGGTGACCTTGGCCGTCCAGGGCAAGAGGCCCATGGCGGCCAGCATCGAGACCGACTTGCCGGAACCCGATTCGCCGACGATCGCCAGCACTTCGCCGGCGTTGACTTTCATCGATACGCCATCGACAGCACGGAAAGGACCGGCAGCCGTCTGGAATTCGACGACGAGATTTTCGATTTCGAAAAGCGACATCATGACCTCTTCAACTTGGGATCAAGCGCATCGCGCAGGCCGTCGCCCATCAGGTTGATGGCAAGGACGGTGATGAGAATGGCAAGGCCGGGGAAGGTCACGACCCACCAGGCACGCTGGATGAACTCGCGTGCTTCGGCCAGCATCGTGCCCCATTCCGGCGTCGGCGGCTGGGCGCCCATGCCGAGGAAGCCGAGAGCGGCCGCATCGAGGATCGCCGCCGAGAAGGCGAGCGTCGCCTGGACGATCAGAGGTGCGAGGCAATTGGGCAGGATGGTCAGGAACATCAGGCGCATTGTGCCGGCACCTGCAACCCTGGAGGCGATGACATAGTCCTTGGTCCGCTCGGACATGACGGCCGCCCGCGTCAGGCGCACGAAATGCGGCAGGTTGACGAGCGAGATCGCGATCATTGCGTTGACCAATCCCGGTCCGAGTACCGCCACCAGCACCAGGGCCAGAAGCAGCGACGGAAAAGCCAGGATGATATCCATGACGCGCATGATGATCGTATCGGTGCGGCCGCGGAAATAGCCGGCGATCAGGCCGACGAGCACGCCGGAAATGACCGAGATCGTCACGACGACCAGACCGATGAACAGCGAGAACCGTGCACCATAGATCAGGCGGGACAGAATATCGCGACCGACGGCGTCGGTTCCGAGGAGGTAAGTCCATTGCCCACCAGTCGCCAAGGCCGGCGGCAGGAGAAGCACGTCACGATTCTGGATGCTTGGGCTATGCGGCGTCACGATCGGTGCAAAGATGGCCAGCACCAGGATGATCAGGAAGATCGCAAGACCGATCACAGCGCCCTTGTTGCGGGAGAAATAGAACCAGAACTCGGCAAAGCCGGTCGGTGGCGTGGTAGTTTTGATTTCAGCGACAGCCATCAGACCCTCCTAATGCCGGATACGCGGGTTGATGAAGCCGTAGAGCACATCAACGATGAGGTTGATGACCATGATCACGGCGGCAATCAGCATCAGTCCACCTTGCACGACTTGATAGTCACGCTTGAACACGGAATCGACCATCCACTTGCCAATACCTGGCCAGGAGAAGATCGTTTCGGTCAGGATCGCACCGGCGAGCAGCACACCGACCTGCAGGCCGATCGTGGTGACGACTGGGATCAGCGCGTTGCGCAGCGCATGCACGCCGATGACGCGGAACGGCGACAGGCCTTTCGAGCGGGCGGTGCGGACATAGTCCTCGCCGAGCACTTCCAGCATGGCCGAGCGCGTCTGGCGGGCAATCACCGCCAGAGGGACCGTCGCCAGCACGATGGTCGGCAGGATCAGATAGGTGACCGCCGACTTGAACGCGCCTGCCTGCCCCGAGATCAAACTGTCGATCAGCATGAAGCCGGTGACCTGCGGGAAGAAATACATCAGCGAGATACGGCCCGAGACGGGCGTCCAGCCGAGATAGCCAGAGAAGAAGATGACGAGCAGCAGGCCCCACCAGAAGATCGGCATCGAATAGCCGATCAGCGCGGTTCCCATCAGCGACTGGTCAAGCCAGGTGCCGCGCTTGACAGCAGCCAGGACACCGGCCGGAACACCAAGGGCGACGGCCAGGATGATGGCGCAGAGCGATAGCTCGATGGTTGCCGGAAACAATTGCAGGAAATCGTCAAGAACGGCTCGCTTCGTAACGATCGAGCTTCCGAAATCACCGTGAAGCAGGTTCACGAGATAGTCGAAATACTGGATGTAGACCGGCCTATCGAGGCCAAGGTCAGCCATCAGCTGGGCATGACGTTCGGGAGACATCACACGCTCGCCGGACATCAGCATGACCGGATCACCGGGCAACAGGCGGATGAACGAGAAGGCGATGATGGAAACCCCGATGAAGGTGGGGATCAGGACGGCCAGCCGTCCGAAAATAAAGCGCAACATGGCGTCTAGTCCGATTGTAAAACCGGCGGCCCGAGGAATTCGAGCCGCTGGAAACTGCCACCGCGGTTGCGGCTGGCATAGATCAAGTGGAAGGATTACTCAGCAATATCAACGCCGTTGAAGCGGTGAATGCCGAGCGGATCCATGACGAAACCGCTCACTTTCTTGTTCATTGGAACAAAGACGAGCGAATGGTCAAGCGTGTTCCACGGAGCTTCCTTCTTGAAGATGACCTGGGCCTCTTCATAGTACTTCGTGCGCTCTGCGACATCGGCGGTTGCCTTTGCCTTCGTCATCAGGTCATCGAACTCCTTGTTGCACCACTGAGCACGATTGTTACCGCCGACGGCGTCGCAACCAAGCAGGGTGTCAAGGAAGTTGTCCGGATCGCCATTGTCACCGGTCCAGCCGAGGATGGCCGCACCGTCGTGGTCCTTGGCAGACGAGAGCTTCAGGTATTCGGCCCATTCGTAGGAGACGATTTCGACGGTAACGCCGATAGCGGCCAGGTCGGACTGCATCAGTTCAGCTGCACGGCGTGCATTCAGCATGTACGGACGTGCTACCGGCATTGCCCAGATCTTCATCTTGAGATCCTTGACGCCAGCGTCAGCGAGCATCTTCTTGGCGGCTTCCGGGTCGAACTTGTCGTCTTCAACGGCATTGTTGTAGGACCACATTGTCGGCGGGATCGGGTTCTTGGCAACCGTTGCGGCACCCTGGAACACGGCATCGACGATGGCCTGCTTGTTGACGGCCATGTTGAGCGCCTTGCGCACTTCAGGCTTGTCGAACGGAGCAACCAGCGTGTTGTAGGCGAGATAGGAAACGTTGAGGCCTTCCTGCTCGAGAATCGTCAGGTTCTCGTCCTTCTTCAGCTCGGCAACGTCAGCTGCGTTCGGATACGCCATGATATGGCATTCGCCGGCCTTCAGCTTCTCGCGCGGATTGCGGCATCGGTCGTGATGGCGAAGACGAGATCGTCGATCTTTTCCTTGCCGGCCCAGTAATCCGGGTTGGCCTTGTAGCGGATCGCAGCGTCCGTCTGGTAGGCAACGAAGGTAAACGGACCAGTGCCGAGCGGCTGCTGGTTCAGCAGTTCCATCTTGCCGTCGGCAGCGAGCTTGTCGGCATATTCCTTCGACATGATCGAAGCAAAGTCCATGCCGAGGTTGGCGATGAACGGTGCTTCAGCCTGCTTCAGCTTGAACTTGACGGTCAGGTCATCAACCTTGGTGATCGACTGGATCAGGTCCGGGAAGCCCATGCCTGCGAAATATTCCCAGGACGCGCCGGCAACATACTTGTTCCAGGGATTGTCAGCCTTGTACTGGCGCTCAAACGAGAAGATCACGTCGTCAGCGTTGAATCTCGCGGGTCGGCGTGAAGAATTCGGTGGTCTGGAACTTGACGCCCGGACGCAGCTTGAAGGTGTATTCCGTGCCGTCAGCCGACACTTCATAGCTTTCAGCGAGGCCAGGCTCGATTTCCGTGCCGCCATGCTTGAATTCAACCAGACGATTGTAAACCTGTACGCGACGATGCGTCGAATGTCTGGCCACCGGTGTAGAGGCCCGGATCGAACCCTTCCGGCGAGGCTTCAGAGCAATAAACCAACGTCTTCGACCATGCAGAACCGGCCATCAAAGTGGCGATTGCGGTTGCAGCAAGGAGAGTAGAGAGCTTTTTCATGAGTTTGCTTCCCAGCTTTGTTCTTGTTCTCGTATTTTTCTGACGCAGAAGCCGTTGTTTCCGGTCAAGGCCGGATGGAACGACATTTGATCGGGCAATGCAATAAGCGACCCAAAAAATTTGTCCAATTGGAAAATCCTTCCAGATGCGACAAATGGGGGCCTATACACGACTTTCTTTTTGCCACCAGCATCACAAATCGAATCGATTTCGTTTTACCGTTAAAGTCAATCCCAAATTGCACGGATAGCGCCACCAGACCTGCCATGGCATAAGCGCGGGGCGGGGCGGGGAGGACTGTTCAGCTTTTGTCTGCCAGGCGGGGATTAGATGAAAGCGACCATATTCAGTCCTCCCTCTCGCCACAGCCTTGCGGGCCAGTTCCTGCTGTCAAAACTGCCGACAACTCTCCTTTTCCAATGCGATGCGGTTGCTTATCGAGAACCGCACGTTAAAATGGTGGTCGTGGAATACGTGGGGGACGGCCACGACGTGACGACCGATTTAAAAAACCACCGGCGATACCATCATGACAGCGATTTGGAGAAAGCTCTCAATCGGGTCGATTTCTTTCGAATTTTTCATACAATGGCGCTCCGCTATGGTTTCGACCATTTCGGTGTCCTACAACTCGGGAACGAGGGTGACGCCTGCACGCTGACCAACCGGCTGGCTCTTCACGATCTCCCTTCCGGGCTTGCCAACGAATACGACAAGCGCCACCGCTTCGGTGATTCCGCCGTTTTCAAAAGTCTTCACACATCATCCATCCCGTCCATCTGGAAAGCTGAAGACCCCCATCCCGGCCATGGCGGCGATCTTCTCGGCCAGCTCGGCTTCGACATGCTGATGTGCGTTCCAGTCACCGGCGTTAACGGTGCGCGTTATGCTGTGCTGTTTCTCGGCGACGCCGAGGACATGGAACGGCAGGCGCATTTCGCACTGTGTTACGACGCCGTTTGCGCCTTCGATTACTTTTACCGGCTGGTTTTGTCCAACAAGGCGGGCCTTGGCCTGACGCCGCGAGAAACAGAAATCCTGCGCTGGATCTCCCATGGCAAGACTGCAAGCGAAATCGCTCTGATCGTCTCCGTCTCGGAACACACGGTCAACTCGCATACGGCGACGATCCTCAAGAAGCTCGATGTCGTCAACAGAACCCAGATGGTGGCGAAAGCGATCCGGGAACAGATCATTCAATGACGGCGACATGCGTCCGTATAATGCATACCCGCAGCCGTATTATCAGCCATTCACCAAGCGAAACTGCCAGATGACACACCCTATCCATATCCTGCTTGTTGACGATGATCCGGCCGAAGACCTGATCATGCGCGGTTTGATGAAAAAGGTCATGAGCGTGGAAGTTCATCTGCATTATTGCCAGACGATCGACGCGGCATTCGACTTTATTCAAACAGGCACGCCAGTTTCGATGGTGTTGATGGACAACCGGCTGCAGCAATGCGATTTTCGCGAGACGGTGCCGGCGCTGCGCCAGCAGGGTTACATCGGCCCGATCGGAGTAATCTCCTCGTCGCTCGCCGACCCTTACTTCCAGAAGTTCGAGGAATACGGCGCTGATTTCCGCATCGACAAGGCAGAGCTCGATCCGACCGCGATCGAATTCATCCTGCGGGAATATGTAACGAGATCATAGCCAACAAAAAGCCCGGGCGAACCGGGCTTTTTGTTGGATCAGAGGTTGCGTCAAGCCGCCGTCTTCGGATGGGTGATCTGGTCGAGGCCGAGCAGGAAGTTGATCTGCGGCCGGGCCTTCACCAGGTCGTCAATCGAATATTGCTGCAGGACTTCGAAAAACGCATTGAGCGCCTTGCGCAAAGCCGAATTCAGGCCGCAGCTGTCAACCAACGGACAATCGATCTCGCCGGCCTCGAAACATTCCGCCATGGCGAAGCTGTCTTCGGTGACCTTGACGATATCGAAGAGGCTGATATCAGCCGCCGGCTTCGGCAGGCGCACGCCGCCATTGCGGCCACGCACCGTCTCGACGAGACCGGCCTTGTTGAGCGGCTGAAGGATCTTGAAAAGGAAAAGCTCGGACACGCCGTAGGCCCTGGCAATTTCCGGAATGCGGCTGAGATGGCCGTCATTGGCAGCGCAATACATGAGCATGCGGACTGCGTAGTTCGTTTGCTTCGTCAGACGCATCATTTACTCCAGGCTTCGATATTTCGGCGCCCCTCGGTTCTGATGAACCTATGAGCCTATGGTAGCACTCAAGAATTCGTAAGAATGCGCCGATTCTACCAGCTATGTCACACTCTGCCTCTTCATATAGGACGGATGCTAGTTTGGAACAATTCCAAAAAGCAGAAAATCTTCTGGAAGTGATCATGATCAGCTTCTGGTACGCTGTCCACCCTCCAAACGGGAAAAGTTGATGTTGCACATCAAGTTTGAATAGGCCGCCGCCCTGCAATCTAAATTCCGGCCCGCTTCTCCCGCAACTCCGCCTCGTATTCACGAATCGCCTTCCTGCGGTCGGGCGTGCCTGGATGCGTCGACAAAATGTTCGTATCGGATGTGTCGCCGAGCTTTTTCTCGATGATCTCGAAGAAGCGCGATGGCGGTGGGATCGTAGCCGGCCTTTTGCATCAATTCGACCGAATGCCGGTCGGCAGCCGCTTCCGCACCTCTGGAATAGGAGAGCGCCAGAAGGCCGCCGCCCTGGACAAGCAGATCCTCGACGCTATCGCCGACATCGCCGGCGATCAGCATGATCAGGCCGGCCATGCCGGCCGCATGATAAATCTGGCGCAGGCTGTGTTCCAGTTCGACATGACCGATCTCATGCGCGAGCACACCAACCAGCATCTCGGTATCGCCGTCTGCCAAGTCGACCAATTCATCGGTGATGATCAGCGTGCCGTCCGGTAGCGCAAACGCATTCGGGCCGATCGCCCTGCCCTCGCGGAAGTTCAGCGTATAGGCAGACGGACCACGGTTAGAATTAACAGCGATGCGGGCAAAACCGTCCGAAATCGCCCGCCGCTTCGCCTCGTCCAGCTTGGTTTCGCTGAGAACGGTACGATCCAGCGTTTCCAGCGTGCTCACGGACATCAGGCGCGGCACCACCGGCGGCGTCACGGCAACGGCGACTTCCACCAGCACCGGCAGGGCAAAGCGGTAGACCAGACCGGACAGCAGGAACACGGCAGCGACAAAGATCAAAAGACGCGGGTGAAACCGCTCGAGGCCGTGAACGAACCCTGCCCGCTTGCGCCCGTTCGCCAACTGGAGTTCGTCGATCGCGCCGTTATCCGTGGTTTCGAACAGCGAGCCGTCGGGGAACTCGATACGGCGTGGAATCGAGCCGACCCGTGCCGAAATGTCGAGTTTTGAAAAAGCAGCGGACGCGAGTTCCGCGCCATCATCAGCGATAGCGCGAACCTGCCCGTCCCTCTCGATCAGGCGCGATGGCACCGAGCGGCTGGAACCACGCGGATGCCAATCGCCACGGCAGGCCGGCTTTTCATCAGAAGCCAAAGTCAAAGCCCTCAAACTCCATGAATTCCGCCCCGACCGCGATCCTTCCTGCTCGACCGTTGCCAGGATTTCGCCGACGTCTCCGTCGGATCTGATCGCCGTATGCTCGTTGACGTAACGCGCAATGCGAACTGCTGCCCAGGGGCGCATCAGGCCGAGGGTCAGAACGGTGACGATCACGTTCGACACGGCAATCCAGACATAGCGGAACGCGACAGATCGCTTTTAAGCTCATGCTTGCCATCGAAACGTGTCGCCGACCAGGCGATGTTACGCACCCCAGCACGATAGAACAGCGCCGCGATGCCGAAGGACAACAATACCGCCAGATAGGCCACGACGCCCAGAACAAACATCGATGCCTGGAACTCGGGCGGCAGCGCATCGGGGTTATTGATCAAAGCGATGATCAGGGACAGGTTGGCAAGCGCTGCGACCGCGATGACCAGCAAACCGAGGACAATGATCAACGCCGAGAAGAACCAGGTCTGGTAGATCGGCCCGAGCTTTGGATCCGTTGCAAACGACCGGCCGCCGTAGCGCAGATTGTTGCCGAGATAGCGGTACATCCAGCGGCTGGCGAGCGGCGCGAGGATGCCGAGCGACAGGACGGCCATGACTGGACCAGCCATGAAGGCAACGAAGGCGCCGCCCATCTTGCCGACAAAATCGAAGCGGACGTTGCGGTAGCTGGTAACACGAGCGCTGAACCGCAGGCCGCGCATGATCAGCCAGGGAAAGAAGAACAGAACAATCAAACCCAGCGCAATACCGGCAATCGGGACCACCGTCAGCACGATATTGTAGGCGATGATGTAGCCAAAAACGATCAGCCGGCCGATGAATATCTGCTTGCCCTTGGCGTGATATTCGAAGGCGCGGCCCAGCAACACCGTGTTGCCGTAGAAATAGCGGTTGTGGCGCACCTTCGCCCAGGCCGAATAAATGCCGAGCGTGATGATGGTCAGGAGAATATTGACGATCCAGATGCCTGAAATACTCCGCCGCATTTCCTGTAAACGACAGCCGGTGAAAATCCTGCGATGCGGCCGGCAATGGTGCCGCTTCGTTTATGCTCATGATCGTCCCTCTTGCGTGTCGTTCGATGTCGGACAGGAAACGGCCGACTATCCCCCGATATTCGGCCGCCGCCATGAACTCTTAAACGGTCACCACTGCAGGTCAACCGCACGTGGACGACGACAACAAAAAGGGCCTCCATGAGGAGGCCCAATTGGGGAGGATGCGCTAACTCTCAGCGTTACTTCATCGTCGGGATGGAGAACTCGGCACCGTCCTTGATACCGGACGGCCAGCGCGAGGTGATCGTCTTGGTCTTGGTCCAGAACTTGATCGAGTCCGTGCCGTGCTGGTTGAGATCGCCGAAGGACGAGGACTTCCAGCCGCCGAAGGAATGGTAGGCCAGCGGAACCGGGATCGGGACATTGACGCCGACCATGCCGATGTTGATGCGCGAAGCGAAGTCATGGCCGCATCGCCGTCGCGGGTATAGATCACGACGCCGTTGCCATATTCATGCTTCATCGGCAGGTCGAGGGCTTCCTCATAGTTCTTGGCACGAACCACCGAGAGAACCGGCCCGAAGATCTCCTGCTTGTAGATCTCCATGTCCGGCGTGACGTTGTCGAACAGGCAGCCGCCCACGAAGTTGCCGTTTTCATAGCCCTGAAGCTTGAAATCGCGGCCGTCGACGACGAGATTGGCGCCCTCTTCGACACCCTTGTTAATCAAGCCGAGAATACGCTCCTTGGCTTCCTTGGTGACGACCGGACCCATATCGGCCTTCTCATCGGTGTAAGGACCGATGCGCAGGCTTTCGACCATCGGGGTCAGCTTTGCGATGAGGCGGTCGGCGGTTTCCTTGCCGACCGGAACGGCAACCGAGATCGCCATGCAACGTTCGCCGGCCGAGCCTGTAGCCGGCGCCCATCAGGGCGTTGGCGGCCTGGTCGAGATCTGCATCCGGCATGATGATCATGTGGTTCTTGGCGCCGCCGAAGCACTGGGCGCGCTTGCCGTTCATCGCAGCCGTGCCATAGACGTAACGGGCAATCGGCGTCGAGCCGACGAAGGAGACGGCCGAGATATCCGGATGAGTCAGGATCGCATCGACCGCGCCCTTGTCACCGTTGACGACGTTGAGGATGCCAGCCGGCAGACCGGCTTCGATCATCAGTTCGGCCAGGCGCATCGGCACGGACGGATCGCGCTCCGAAGGCTTGAGGATGAACGTTGCCGCAGGCAATCGCCGGCGCAAACATCCACATCGGGATCATCCCCGGGAAATTGAACGGCGTGATGCCGGCACCGATGCCGACGGCCTGGCGGATCGAATACATGTCGATGTTCGGGCCGGCACCTTCGGTGAATTCGCTCTTGGAAAGATGCGGAATGCCGATGACGAATTCGCAGACTTCAAGGCCGCGGATGACGTCGCCCTTGGCATCTTCGATGGTCTTGCCATGTTCGCGCGACAGCATTTCAGCCAGCTCGTCCATGTTGTCGTTCAGGAGCTGGACGAACTTCATGAAGACGTGGGCGCGGCGCTGCGGATTGGTGGCGGCCCATTTCGGCTGTGCAGCCTTGGCATTCTGGACCGCTGCATCCATTTCTGCTTCGCTGGCCAGCGCCACGGTGGCCTGAACTTCGCCGGTTGCCGGATTGAAGACATTGCTTGTGCGGCCGCTGGTGCCAGCAACGCGCTTGCCGCCAATGAAATGACCAATCTCGTACATGGGTGATCCTCCTGATCTTGATTATGGCGGGAGTGTCGCACTACAATATGCACAAATCAACGCGCGATATTCAGCAACCGTTGTGCAAAAATTGACGTCGTATAGGATTATGGGGAAACAGATCATGGACGCGCAAGGTGAAAAGATCATTCGAATAGCTGAGCTGGAGATCGACGCTACTCGGCTTGCGGAATATCGCGCACTCTTGGCGGAGGAGATCCAAGCATCCATCGCGACCGAACCGGGCGTGCTAATGTTGCATGCCGTGGCCGAGCGGGAGCGGCCGGAACAGATTCACATCATGGAAGTCTATGCCGACCGGCAAGCCTACGAGGCGCATCTCAGAACGCCGCATTTCCTGAGATACAAGGAGGGCGCGGCCAACATGGTCAAGGCGCTCAGGCTGGTGGATGTTGATCCGGTCATGATGCAAAGCAAGTGAGATCTGGATATGTATTACGATTTCGTGCCGCGGCAGAAGGACGCAGAAATCAGGATGAACAACGGTCGACCAGAGTCGATCGGAAAATTTGTGCGTGATCTCGAAATTGAGGGTGTGAAGGAACTCTTCCGCGAAGGAATTCATCAGATAGTGGAATACAACACGAGCGGGTTTCTCGTTTGGGTTCCGCCATCGGAGTGCTTTGCATACTGGAACTGGGCGCAGCCTCACATCGCCAAGGAACATCTTTTTCGTCTCGAAGACTACCCTGAAAAATTCTGGCTTTCGATCTCGGAATGGATAAGCGACTCAGGCGGACGTCTGATCGTCTTCTCGTGGTATCATTGAGGTGAAGCGGGTGATGAGCATCGCAACGTGGAAAAATCCCCTCTCCAGGAATGACGTCCGATGAGCTGGGATGACGTCCGCATGTTCCTGGCGGTCGCTCATGGCGGCCAGATCCTGTCGGCCTCCAAGCGGCTGGGCGTCAACCATGCGACCTTGAGCCGGCGCGTGACGGCGCTTGAAGAGTCGTTGAAGACGCGGCTTTTGATCCGCCGGACCAACGGCTGCGACCTGACGGCCGAGGGAGAAATCTTCCTGCATGCGGCCGAGCGCATGGAGACCGAAATGCTGGCCGCGCAGGCGCAGATAGGCCGGATCGACACTGCGGTTGCCGGCACCGTGCGGGTCGGCGCGCCGGATGGGTTTGGTGTTTCGTTCCTTGCCCTGCGCCTCGGCAAGCTGACCGCCCGGTTTCCGGAACTGCGCATCCAGCTGGTGCCGGTTCCCCGTTCCTTTTCGCTGTCGCAGCGCGAGGCCGACATCGCCATCACGCTGGAGCGTCCGGAACAAGGGCGGCTGATCTCATCGAAACTGACTGACTACACACTCGGGCTCTATGCCTCGCAGGACTATCTGTCGTCCTATGGGTCGCCGGATACCGTGGAGGACCTGAAGAGCCACCGCCGGATCGGCTATGTCGAAGACCTGATCTTCACTGCATCGCTGAATTTTACCGGCGAGGTGATGCGCAGCTGGGACGCCTCCTTCGAGATTTCGAGCGCCACAGGCCAGACCGAGGCGGTACGTTCAAGCGCCGGGATCGGTATTCTGCACAATTACATCGCCCGGCAATATCCCGAACTGATCCGCATCCTGCCGGAAACGACGATCCGGCGGGCCTACTGGACCACCTATCACGAAAGCGCCCGCGAGCTCGTTCGCGTCCGCACCGTCGTCGATTTCCTTCAGGAGCTGGTGACCGACGAGCACGGCATTTTCATCTGAGATGCCTATTGAGCCACCGATGCAACGGTTGACGGTAGCGGAACGAAGGATGGCTTCATCACGGCCTTCGAGGCGTCCGGTTGAACAACCGCCGGCTCCGCCGCAGCCATGGCAGCTGCCTCTCCCGGCATCGGCACCTTGACGGCGTTGACGATCGTTTTTCAGCCTTCCCGGTCGCGTCGATCTTCGCCACGTCCTCCGATGTCTCTTCAACGACCGCCATCCGCCTAACCCGGCGTACGGGTGCAGCAACGGCTGTGTCTGTTGCGGCAGACCGCAGCTCCTGCTCCGCGAAAGGTACGGCCAGAGGAGCCGGCGCAAACGCACCCGGGTCTACAACATAGCCCAGCGGCTGAAAACTCTGCGATGAGGCCGGATTGAGGCGCAGCCCCTGCATCAGTGCGACGATGCGATCGGCCACGATCGACGGACTGCAGTAGCGCAGCCGGATCTGGGCCGCACCGCCCGTCGCGGCGAACTGCGCGCCATCATAGGGCCTGATGTTCTTGGCGAATTGCCATGCGTAGACGCAGCTACCGCCCTTGCCGACGCTGCCGGTCGCGTAGCCGAAGACGCCATAGGCGTTATCGGCAATCACCGGACTGATCCGCATCTTCACGCCGCCCAAGGTCGAGCGCATCTCAGCCTCGACCCGCGACCGCGACGGTGCGCCGTTGCTGCGCGTGATCTTTGCGGACGGATCGATCGTTACGCTCAGCATGTTCTCGCCTGCTAGGTCCGTCGCGTTGGCGTAGACGATCGTCTGCTCAATTTTCCCCTTGGCTCCCGTCTGCCGTACCGTCGTGGCCGGAAGCCCGGGAAGGGCTGCGACCGTGTATTCGGGAGAAACCGTGGTTGCGAGCGACGGCCAATTGCCCTCGACAGCACCTGTCCGCAGGAAAGGGTCATCGATCACCGACGTGCAGGAGGCAAGCATCGAGGCCAGGGCGATTGCGGAGAAAACTCTTTTCATCGGCGTGTATCCGTCTGGCTCGTGGCGACAAGGCCGCGCCGTACATCTGCATTCGACAGATGATCGTTGAGGCGCTGGAACACCTGCTTGGCAACCTGCTTGTTTCCGAGATGGTAATAGGCCCAGCCGCGCAGCTGGCTGAGATCGGCAGGCTCCGCCACCAGGCTTGCGCGTGCATTCAACGCATCGAGCGTCTTTTGATACTGCTTGCGATCGAAGCTTGCCCGGGGCGCTGGAAATAGATTTCCACCCGGATTTCCCGGTCGCGTTCGGCGCTGAGCGGATAGGCCCGGATGATTGCCTCTGCGTCATCGGTCAGGCGTCCGCGCAAAAGTGTGAGCGCAGTGCCATAGGCGGCATCTGCCCGCACCTGCCCGCCGGCTGCGAGGCCTTCGGCGAAGGCTCGCGCGCCTCTGCAAGACGGCCAAGACCGAGATAGCACCAGCCGCCGATCTGGGCCGCATCCGGCGTCAGCTGTCCCCGGCTGCGCAGGTCGGCCAGATCGTTGATGCAGGCGGCATAACGCTTGGCCTGGAAATTGCGGAAATAATTGGCCTGAATGATCCCGCGCGGTTTAATGACCGCAGCAGCAGCCGCCCTTCCCTTCGGCGGCGATGCCACGCGAATCTCGTCCCAGATATCCGGATAGGCCGAACCATATTTTTCCTGCAATGCGGCGAATTCCTGCTTCTGCGACAGGCGCAAGTAGGAGAGCGCCAGCCCCTTGACACGCGCCGGTGCCATCCTCCAGTCGACCGCCTTCTGGAACCAGGCGGATGACGCCTCATACTGCTTGGAATTATAGGCATACCAGGCAAGAATTTCGGCGTGATCGGCATTCAAGGTCTGCAGGATCGTCGTCGAATAGGACGCAACGATCTTTTCGTCGATCACCGCCATATCGGGCTTGGCAAAGCGCAGCGATAGCGCGTTCATCAGGAATTCCGCATCACCGGACAGATCCTGCAGATAGGTGGTCGCCACCTTGTAGGCTTCCTCCTCGAGGTTCTGTGCGGCGAGGCTCAGATAAAGCCCCTTGGCATTGGCAGCATCGGCCTGGATCGCCAGCGCCTTGCCGAACCACTGAGCACTGACGGCGGGCTGCTTGATCTTTAGATAATACCAGCCGAGCAAGGCCATATCCTCGCTCTTCGGAGGGTTTGTTGCCTTAAGCGGTTCAAGCTGATCATCGGACAGGGGCACCGTCTGTTTTTCATCGGCGTTGAAATCGGCGATCGTCTTGCGCATCAGATCAAAGGCAACCGGCTTTAGGCCCGCCTGCATCGCCGGTGTCACGGCAAGCTTCTGCATCACGGCCTGGACTTCGGTCGCCGGGAAATCGTGGATGGCCTTCTGCAGCGTCGTCACCAAGACGGCGTCGGGCAGACGCTTGTCGCCTTCACGCAACAGGATGCCGCGATAGATATCCGCGAGCGGCTGTTTCATGCCGGTCTGCGCATAGGCATCGATCAACGCCCAAAGCAGGTCCACTTCGGTTTCCGTCGCAGGATCCATACTGCCGCCGGCCTGGATGACATCCGTCCAGTTGTTGTCCTTCGCCGCTTCCATCATCAGCACACGCTGTTTGCGGCGCGCCAATTTTTCCGTGAAATCGGCTGTCGGTACCCAGTCCGGTGTCTCGGTCTTGCGGCGGATGATCTCGGCATCAATGCCGGTAAAATCGCTTCGGTCGTAAAGCTGCCAAAGCATCGTCTCGTCGACGCCGCGCGCCGATTGCGGCAGGTACACGTCCTGCGGCATCTCGAATTGCAGGAATTTCAGCCGCAAGCGTGCAGCCTCGGCGGCGACGCGTCCATCCTGCTTCTGTTCGGCGTAATAATAGAGCGCCGCCATTTCGACGTCATCGGGCTGGTTCGCCGCCGCCGGCGCTGTCTTTGCAGATTGCACACTGCCGGCTGTGGCCGCGGGGTCGAACTGTCCGCTAGCAGCCGATGTCATCGCCTCATCGAGAATGCGGAAGGAACCGGCCGCCTGTGTCAGCAGCTTTGCCTGAATCCTCGGAAAAAGCCGTTGCCGGCAGGAGCAGGCTCGAGGCGGCCAGAAGGGCGACCCAATGTTTCTTGATGACGATCATTGATCCGACCTCACACCCTTGCGCGGAATGGCCAGACCGAGCCACACAGCGAAGACGCCCATCAAACTGACGATGAGCAGAACGTAGAACTGGAAATTGTCCGAGAACCAGGCGGCCGCCAGGCGGCGGATATTGCTGGGGCTCTGATCGGTCATCCCGGAAATGAAATGCGATCCGGCCGGCACCATGTTGACTGCAAGGCTCGCCGTTTCGATCTCAGCCGAACCACCGTTCAGACCCTGCCAGACCGCAGGCTCGACAAGCCGGCGAACACCAAGCGCGATATCGGCAGGCGACCCCGCATGGACCACGGTCCAGACCGCATCGCCGGATGGCGACGGGGTCTGCGTCAAGGTCAGCAGCGAGTGCCCCTGGCTTGAGCTTTGCCGTGGAACCGGTGTCGTCCTGGTAGCTCAGCCATTTGCCGAAAACGCGCCCGCCCCCGAGAACCAGTCCTGCAGTTTCGATGTGAAGGACAGTGTATCCTGCGGCCGCGTGGTCGACTTGCGGAACGCATCCAGCAGCGCGGTCAGATCGCCGTCATTGTCTGGCACCGGGCTGGACGCGAAAACACCGCCGCCAATGGTCGCCGTCCTGATAGGATCAACGTCGGCAAGGGATGCTGCCATCGGCTGTAATGCATCCGTGGGAAAGCCGCCCTTGCCGGCTGTGCCGAGATCGGCAAAGGCATTTTGCGTTGTGATCACCAGCGCGTTGCGGTCTCCGGACGGACTGGCGGCACCGAGGCGAATATCGGCATTCAGCGGATTGCGGGCCGCAAGCGCCAGGCGCGACAGCATGGTCAGGGCAGCACCGGCAGACTGCGCATCCGGGCGTTCGACAAAGATATCGAACGGCCTGCCATCGGCATAGGGATAGGCGGTTCCGGCCAAGGCTCCGATATCCGGAAGACGGCCGATCCGGGCGAGCGCCGGGATCTCGATCTTGGTGTCCTGCAGGAGGATGAACCGTGGCGTGGCATCGTCGCGGGCTTCCGGCGCACAGGTCTCGTCCGCATCGACCGGCAATTCGGCCAGAAGCTCGACCTTGTTATTGCCCGGACGGAACGCCCGCAGCGGTAGTTCGATCAGCTTGCCGTCAAACTGTTCGCCGGCCGTATTGCGGAAGGGGTAGCTGGTGACGACGCGGTCGTTGACCCGCACCAGAAACTGCGCCGTCCGCTTCAGGCCCGGAGACGTGGCGGCGCTCAGCTTCAGGCCGATCGTCGCGTAGTCGGCCGGGTAGAAATCCGCCGGCATGACCATGTTGATCCCCGTCCGCGACAGGCGGCCGGAAAAGACCCGGGTCTCATATCCGGTGTCGGCCAGCGTATAGGTGGTCGAAGCCTCGGCAACGATGGTTCCCGACCGGCTGGAAAAGATACCACTATCGAGACTTTCCTTCAGCGGCCCCTGGATCGCTTGAAGCAACTGGCTGCTGATATCGGCCCGCGTGGCACCCCCGCAGGCTGACAACGGCGCGGCCATCGGTCCCGGCATTGCGCACAGAAAGGCCATAAGGCGCCGCCTGACCATCAGCATTGCGCGCCTGCGCCCGGGTCTTGTCCGTCGAGACATAGAGATCGATACCCGGACCGGTGCCAGGCTTTTCGCCAACGGTTACCTGCGAGATCATCCCTGTTGAGAAACAGCGCCAGCGTCTGCAGAACCGGCGCCGCGTCATTCAGCATTTCGGCAGTTGCCGCCTGCGGCAGGATCAGCCGGATATCGGTAACATTGGCCTCGCTACGGGCAACGGTCAGCAGATCATCAAAGGACTGGAAGCCGTGATGCCTGGTGGCTGCAAAACCGCTTGCCGAAGGATCAAGCTCGCTCCACAGCTCGTAGGTCGCCTCAAGCGAGCAATCGACCCGGTGGAACTGGCGTGCCCGCAGAACAACCTGGTTGCGGCCCGGTTTCAGAAAGTCGGCACCGATCGGCAGCGCTTCGCTCTTGAAGCCGTTCGGCGAGGCGATCCGGAATGTGCCTGCCGGTTTGCCGTTGACCTCGACATCCATGACGGATGTATCCGGCAGGACGGAAACGGCATTGCGATAGGCAAGCGCCAGCTGTCCGCCGCTTGCGGCCTGATCGGCGGCCAAATTGAAGCTCAGCCGTATCACCGCATCTTCGCCGGACAGATGATAGGCCGGCAGCGCCTGTTCGAACGGCACCAGCCCGCTGACCTTGGCAGCGACGACTTCCGCCCGTAGTGGACGGGTCGACAGGATGCTCTCGCTGTCGCCCGGCAGCGTGCGGGCAGCCGACGGGGCGGCATCCAGCAGGCTCTGGGCCGACAGCGGCAGCGTCTGCGCCATGACGAGGACCAGCGACAGGCCGGCTGCCGTGCTACGAAAAGGTTTAGCCATAGAGCTGCTCTCCTTTGAGAACCGGGGCATGTTCGGCTGTTTTGACAGGCAAAGGCACCTGGACGATCTTGTTGTCGTTGAGCACCATCGGCGCATCCTCGAAGGACTGGACGACACTTTCGCGTGGATCAGGCCGGCGCTGTAGCGGATGGCGCGCAGCGATCCCGTCAGGCTCCAGAGCGCAAACCGGCTCGTGCCCCAGAAGAAGTTCTTGCGGGTCTGGCGACGTTCCAGGCGCTCCTGCAATACCGACTGGTCGGAATACATCAATTCGGCAATCGCCATCACCGTTTCCGGCGTGCGCTCGGAATAGGCAAAGCCGCAGATCGTCGCGTGATCGAGCACGCGCCGCGAACGATAGACGACGTTGAAGCTGATCGTCTGGCCGCCGCGCCGCACTTCGACCTTGGCCGTCGTCGGGTTGACGAGATCCAGCTTCGGTTCCTTGTCGACGAATTCGATCGAGACGCCACCGCTGGAGGCATCCTGAACGATGACATGATGGATGATGTCAGCGATATGCATCAGGGCGTGGCGCTTGACCGGCAGGCGCTGGTTGCGGCGCAGTTCGCGGCGCTCAGCGATGGCGCCCAAGGCTGCACCGGCAAGGCCGAGATTGATCAGGTTCCACATCGCGACGATCAGCAGCAGCTCGCTGGCGACCGGCTCTGTCAGCACGCGATACCCGGAATAGAGCGCAGCAGCGAGCAGCAGGAAGAAGATGGCAAAGTACGGCGTTGCCAGCGGCGACAGCTTGCTCTTGTCCAGCGTCTGGCCCTTGGCCGTGACGTTGAAGGTCGGCTTGCGCGGGTTGCGCACGACGCTGACGATGCTGCCGAACAGGAAGACGGCCTGGACATACTCATAAAGCTCGGAAATCCATGGCCAGCGAACGCGGCCATAGAGATAGCTCTGCATGGCGAAAGAGCTGATCAGATAGGTCACCGCGTAGGAGGCGAACTCGAGGATGTTGGCCTTGTAGATCTCCAGCGAGAAGAAGATGTAGAGCAGCGGCGAGAACATGAAGGCCAGCCGCGACAGCGGAAACAGCCAGAACATGTTGATGCCGGCATAGCAGATGCGCTGCGGGATCGAGAGACCCTTGGCCAAAAACGGCCGCTTGAGGATGAGGATCTGCAGCATGCCCTGGCACCAGCGGGCGCGCTGGCCGATGAAGGAGACGAAGGTTTCCGGCTGCAGGCCCGCAATCAGCGGCTTGTCGACGTAGACCGAATGCCAGCCCTGGCAATGCAGCGAAAGTGCCGTTTCGCAATCCTCGGTGATCGACTGGCCGGAGAAACCATCTGTGGTCATCAGCGCCGAGCGGCGCAGCACTGCGGCCGAGCCGCAGAAGAACGATGCGTTCCACTTGTCGAGCCCGCGTTGCAGGATCGAATAGAACATCTCGTTTTCCGACGGCATGCGGGCAAAGGTCTGGAGGTTCTTTTCCAGCGGGTCCGGATTGAGGAAATAATGCGGCGTCTGGACGAGGAAAAGCTTTTCGTCGTCCTTAAAGAAGCTGACCGTCGCGCAGGAAGTCGCGCACCGGCGCATGGTCGGCATCGAACACGACGACCAGTTCGCCCTTGGAAACCTTCAGGCCTTCGTTGAGATTGCCGGCCTTGGCGTGGTCGTTCTGCTTGCGGGCATGGTAATGCACGCCCATCGCAGCGCACAGCGCCTTCAGCTGCTCATGACGGCGGATGGCGGCGACCGAGACATGCGGGTTCTTGTGGTTGCGCTTGGCATCCGTGCCGCCGTCATCGAGCAGGTAGATGTTCAGCTTGTCCTTCGGATAGGCCATCGACTTGGCGGCAGCCAGCGTCACCGCCAGAAGCTCGGCATCCTCGTTGTAGCTCGGAATGAACACGTCGACCGTCGGCAGATCGGCGGCAGCACCCATGTCCGGCGTCTTCCGCTTGATCGGGTCGATGACCATGAAGAAGCTGATCGCCAGCATCGCCAGGCAATACATTTCGGCGAGATAGAGCAGGAAACCGGGAATGAAGTTCAGCGGCTCGGTGATATCTGGCAGCGTCTCGGTGGTGCGCCAGAAACCATAACGCAACGCAATGATGCCGGCGAAAACGAGCGTGATAACGCGAAACGTGCTGTTGTCGGGACGCGTCATGCCGATGAACATGATGCCCAGAACAGCAAAGCTGAGCATAAGCTGCGCCTGAAGACTCATCGGCAGCAAAATAAGAGACAAGCCGACTGCCCCGGCCGGAATAGCCAGATATTTTCCGCACGTCATGTGCCACCAACCCCATCGTCATCTTCAGCGGCGCATCATGCGTGCCGGTTCTACATCGAACAGCCGGAACCTAAGCGGCGAAGGGTCAACAGAATCCTAATTTACGGAAGGCTGGCCGGAAAGGACACAGGACGAGGTTAACACGGAGTTTACGGCATGCGCCAAGATATGAGGGGGCTGACGCGGGAGCCTTTTAGGGGGCAGACAAAACCCGACTCGCCCCGCTCCTTGAGGACGTGCATGAGCGCTTGGCGGGCGTGGTCATTGAGAACCCGGACTGGCTGGCATTTATCGATCGCTACGACCGGCCTGAGACACTCTTCTATCTAGACCCGCCATATTTTGGGAACGAGGATGAATATGGGAAGGCGTTGTTTTCGCAGGGTCAGTTTGAAATAATGGCAAAGCGGCTTTCACGTTTGAAGGCGCGCTTCATCATGTCCATTAATGACGCCCCACTTATCCACCAAACGGTTTCGGCATTTCAGCGAGAGAAGGTCAACTTGACCTATTCAGTAGAGGGCAGAAAAGGTACCCATGCAGCCGAGTTGATCATCTTTGGAGGAACTTCGCATGAATAGGCCTGAGCCAGTTTCTGACTTTATGCGGGCCGTATCTTCCTACGCGACGCACCTCGATGACATCGCATTTTACTATTTGGCAGTATCGTCCGGGCATGAACACGCGTGATTCTGAGGCCGACTTTTCATTGATTCCAGTCGACCGCTCGGACCTAAGCGAATTGTTTCAGACAGAGTGCAAGCAGGCTGGTATTCTTTGCACGAAATGGGATGTACCGCAGATGATTTGATACAGATGGTCGTGCGTGGAGAACTCAAAACCCCCCACGGAATTTTGAAGTTCAGCAAAGTTCCCACCAGCAGTGAATTTTCTTTCACTGAGCATCATCCAGAGGGCATATCCCAATACTCGCGATACGCAGTCCTGACGATCACCAGCGGGGATAAACGGCGGCTCGATTTGCCGGCACTGGATTGGGAACTAAAGGGACTGAGTGAGCCTTACGACAGCTTACTCGAGCTTCAACAGGAATGCCGCCTGGGGTCGATTTTCAACAACACAACGGTATTCGAGGCAATTTCAACCAATATGGTTGCTGTTGATCTGTCATCAACGATGGATGATCAGCAATGCAATATCGGGATTATGGTTGCAGCGGGTCTGCCGAGAGAGCGTGTCCAAATTGGATACAGAGAATTAAACGCCGGCAATGTTGTCGAGCGAGGTCAGCTTCAGCACGGCAATATAGCCTGGCAAACTACTGGAACCGGAGAACTTCAGAGGGGAGTGGCAAAAATTTCCGTTTTGCCGGCCTCTGTTGTGCACTGCTACGCACTGTATGATGGTGTGGCGCATCATCAAGGCTGGCTGCAAGATCCAAACAATGTTCAGAACCCGCGAATGGCCGTTTACAAGGCGTTCGATGATTCACTGCAAATACTGCGAAGCTATCTCCATCTGGAGGAAAAGCCTCCAAACAATTCACGAGACCTCGAGTTCGGGGTGGCTTGGTTGTTGTGGATGATGGGCTTCTCGTGTGCCCAGATCGGTGGAACAGGAAAAACCTCCGATGCGGTCGACTTGGTTGCCGTTACGCCCAATGGGCACTATGCGGTTGTCGAGTGCACCACCGGCCTCCTCAAAACCGAAAACAAGTTACCCTTGTTGTTGAGCCGAACGGCCTTGGTGCAACAGCGGCTTCGGCGGAGCAATAACACCTACGCCAAAGTTATGCCGGTTTTGGTAACCACCAAGACCCGAACCGAGGTGGTCGCTGACTTGGAACAAGCGGAGAAACTCGGTGTCCTCGTTATCACCTCGGAAGATATTCTCTCAGCAATTGATAGGGTAATTTATCATCCAGACGCTGATCGCTATTTCTCAGACGCTGAAAAGCTCGTCGCTGAGGGGGGTTGCCCGTCACAGTGTTCCCTCATGACTGAAAAGCCGCGCTCTGAGGGAGATCTATCTGGAGGTGTCGTGTCTGAAGAGAAATTTCAGAATGTCACTGACGGGGTATGTCGAGTGTTGGTAAGGCGCTGGAAAAAGTTGCGGCGCCACGGAGCACTAAACTGCTTTTTGAAACCGAAGCCGGAATTGCAGTTTTTCCAACTCCTCGTGTTAAAATTCCGAAAAGGCGCGGCGAGCTACAGCGGCGTTTGTGCAACTTTGCGGCGGGCCGTGCCCTACTTGGCAAAGGCGCCGGCATAAAGCGGATGAAATCAAACATTTGACTGTGGGAAGAATGGTACGGTTGGGGGGTCTCGAACCTCCGACCTCAGGTGCCACAAACCTGCGCTCTAACCAACTGAGCTACAACCGCACAAAACAAAGCTGACGAAACGAAGTCGCGCTGCGCTTTCCGGGTCAAATACGGGCAGTCCGGATTTTTTGCAAGCCATAACTTGCCCGTAGATGTGAAAAAACCGGGTAAACAATCACCCGGTTCCTTTTGTCATGCTGCGCCGGCAATGCCTGCGCCTGCAGAAATCAGTTCTTCTTGAAGCCGGAGATGGCCTTTTCAGCGGCATCCTTGCCAGGCTTCGTCACGGTTTCAGCAATCTTGCGGGTGGCTTCCTGCATCGACTTTGCCTGTTCCATGGCAAGCTCGGCCTGCTTGCGGATGAAGGCGGTCTGCAGTTCAAAAAGTTCGGAGACGGACTTGACGCCCATCAGGGCTTCCATGTGCGACAGCGAATTCTCGGCATTGGTGCGCAGGGCGTCGATCGCCTTGAGGCCGAGTTCAACGGTACCGGACTGCGCGCTCTCGATGGTCGCTTCAACGGTCTTCGTTGCGTCTTCGGCGGCGGTCTTCATCTTGGAATAGGCTTCCTTGGACTGGGCGGCACCCTTTTCCGCGAAATCGTGGAACGTTTCGGTGACCTTTGCCGGGTCGAACGAGGCAAGCGAAAAGACGTCGTCGGTTTTCTTGGTAGCCATGATCTGCGCTCCTTGGTTTCAGGCCCTCTCATGAGGCACCCACTCTGTGATGATGTCTATATAGGCGATTTGGTTGTGCATTGCAATATATTTGTGCAATGCAGCATTCATTAAAATCACCTGCATTAACCTTGCGCCGCGAAAGGCCTGTGCGTCATGGTGAGCAAGCTGGACCCCCCGGCGTCCCGGCGTCTATTAATAGACTGTTAACAATCCCGTCCATGTGACGGTTGTGCAAACCAGGTCAGCCGATGCCCGCAAAACTGTACCCCTTTATCGACATCGCCGTTCATGAACGGGTGCGGGAGCATTTTGTCAAAGGCGATGCAGCCGCGCTGTTTTCTCCGGACATGAGCCAGGTGCTCTGGTCGAATGGCGAAGGGGCGCTCCTCTTCGGCCTGCCGTCGATCTATGATTTCATCGATAGCGGTGCCAACCGCAACGAGGCTGCCTATCGGCAGATGGAGGCCGCCGCCCGGCAACTGGCGCGCAGCGGTGACCGCCGGGCTTTCCTGATGCGCATCGCGTCGGGTTTCCAGCGCGTGTCGGTCAACGCATCCGTCGAGATGATCACCGTTCGTCCGGGCGAAACGGCAATCCTGTTTGCTGCCCCCCGCACCGGCAAGCCGCTTGTCCTTAAAGATCCGCAGCAGCGGATGATTTCCGGCTTCGACGACCCGGATACGCATATGGCTGTGCTTGACGGTGACGGCGCGGTCCTCGCCGCCTCCCCCGGCTTTGATGCGCTTGCGATGACGCCACAAAACTGCCGCTCGCTGGTCAGCGCCGTTTCTTGCGCGACCGCGACTGGCTGCTCAAGCGGCCGATCCCGACCGGCAAAGGCAAGCTACCGGCCGCGATCGGCAAGCTGTCGGAAGACCCTGCCCTGCACCTGCTTTTCGCTGTGGAAACCATCCTCGGCAATCTCGATCCGGACACGGACTTCCACGAGACCGAGGTAACAAGCGCTACTTCCATCGCGGAAGAGCCCGCTTCATCAAGCGCGGCCGCGCTGCTTCCCTCGCAAGCAACCGTGCCGGATGATGTCATCGACGAGATCAAACAGATCGAAGAAATCGCGTCGGAAAGCGACGGCTTCGTAGATCCGCCTGACCAGATAGAGGCGAACGCTGCCGAGCCGATTGCAGACGATCTCCCCGTGCTTGAAGTCAGCGCCGTAACCGATGAAGAGGTTGCACCTATTTTATCAGCGGACACTGAACCAACTTCCGCCGACGCTGTCGAAACGCCCGAAGAAACCGATGCCGACATCGTGGAGCCAACGCTGCACGCCGAACAGGCCATTGCGGACACCACTGACATCGACGACCACCTTGCCGGCGAGGCTCTGATCGCAGATGCGGACCACCCGGTTCCAGACGGCTCGACCGCCGACGGCCTTGCTGAGACCACGATAAGCGAAACAGTTTCGGACCAGCCGGATTTCGAAACGCCGGCGGCCACTTTCGAAACCGGGGTGGAAGGAACGAACCTCCTTCGCCCGATCCTGATTTTGCTTCGAATGATGATGCTTCGGCCAGCGCCATGACGGATACCGAGGACACCGCCACTGCGGAGGCGGATGATATCACGCAGGAAGACGCGCCTGAGGAAAAAAACGACACAGCGGACGTGGTGCAGGGTTTCATCTTCAACCCCAACAGCCGGGCAATCCGCTTCGTCTGGAAGATCGACGCGGACGGCAGGTTCAGCGAAATTTCCGAGGAATTCGCAACCGCTGTCGGCCCCGCCTCCGCCGATGTTGCCGGGCGAAGCTTTACCGAACTTGCCGGCCGCTATCACCTCGACCCCGGCAACACCATCAGCGAATTGCTGAAGCGGCGCGACACATGGTCGGGCAAGACCATCTACTGGCCCGTCGAAGGCACAAGCCTGCAGGTCCCAGTCGATCTTGCAGCCCTTCCGACCTATTCGCGCAACCGCGAATTCGACGGTTTTCGCGGCTTCGGCATCGTGCGCGTGGCCGATACGATCAATGACAAACAGGCCATGGGCCTGACTTTTGGCGCGCCAGCAGCGACTGCCGAAGAGTTTACCGACGGAACGGACGGCGTAGCGGCAGATCTCCTGCCCGCCGATCATGAAGCGGCGGCGGACGAAGCAGCACCGAACGACGCGATCCCAGAAGGCCCTGCGACAGCCGAAGACACCTGAACATTCGCGCAACCACGAGGACGCGGCGGAGTTTTTATCCGAGTTGACGGAAGACGATGACGGTGACCTGGTCGCCGCCCACGGCGACGACCTGCCGGTAGCTGACGAACAACCGGAAGACCCTTTCCGCGGCGAGCGTCCGGCGCTGAAACTGGTCCAGACCCCGGGGCGCCGCACATCGGACAAGGTCGTGCAGCTCGACAATCACCGTCCACCGGGCACCGAGCCCCTGAGCCGCAGCGAACAGGCAGCGTTTCATGAGATCGCCCGTCAACTCGGCGAGAATTTTGGCAAGCGCCCGAATGAGGATGTGCCTGTCACGAACGAACCCGCAGCGGGCAATCCGCTCCAGGCCGATGCCGCACCGAAAACCGAGGCGATCGACGAGGATGATCGTGCCGGCATCGATGATGGAGCAAAACCGGTCGCCGAAAACGCGCTGCCTGAGGCCCCTCTCCCGATCGTGCCTGCACGCACCAGCGGCAGCAGCAGCCTGACGCCGGAAATCCTTGACAATCTTCCGCTCGCTCTTCTGGTCCATAGCGGCGACGATCTGTTTCATGCCAATTACGAATTTCTGGCGCTCACCGGCTATGCCGATCTGGACGAACTGCGCGAGGAAGGCGGGATAGACGCCCTTTTCGCCGGCGACGAGGATGGCCTGCTCGACTTGCCGGATGGCGCGATGATGGTGATCCGTAACGACGGCCAGCTGGTGCCGGTATCGGCGCGGCTCCAGTCGATCCGCTGGGAAGACAAGAACGCGCTGATGATGGCACTTTCGGCAACGCAGACAGCGCCGGCGCCTCTCGCAGAAGAAGATGTCCCGCCCGAAACTGTTGAAGAGATCCCGGAGGCGCAGGAACTCCAGGCGCTGCGCATGGAGGCGGAAGAACTCCATTCCATTCTTGAGACGGCAACGGACGGCGTCGTTGTCGTTGGCGCCGAGGGCGAGATCCGCTCGGTCAACCGCTCGGCCAGCGCCCTGTTCAACTATGATGATGGTGAAATCCGCGGCAAGCCGTTCGCCATGCTGTTTGCCCATGAGAGCCAGAAGGCGGTTCTCGACTATCTCGCCGGGCTTTCAGGCCACGGGGTTGCCAGCGTGCTCAACGATGGCCGCGAAGTGATCGGCCGCGAGGCCTCCGGCGGCTTCATTCCGCTGTTCATGACCATGGGCCGCCTATCCTCCTCCAACGGCTTCTGCGCCGTCATCCGCGACATTACCCAGTGGAAGCGGACGGAAGAGGAACTGCGCAACGCCAAGCGGGCCGCCGAAACGGCGAATGCCCACAAGAGCGATTTCCTCGCCCGCGTCAGCCATGAAATCCGCACGCCGCTCAATGCGATCATCGGCTTCTCCGACATGATGGCGAGCGAGCATTTCAGGCCGATCGGCAATCCGCGCTATGTCGAATATGCCGGCGATATCGGCCGTTCCGGGCGCCATGTGCTCGATATCGTCAACGACCTCCTCGATATTTCGAAGATCGAAGCCGGCGAGATGGACCTCGAGTTCACCGCCGTCGAGATCAACGATGCCGTGTCGGAGGCTGTCTCGCTGGTGCAGCCGCAGGCCAACAGCCAGCGGGTGATCATCCGCACGTCGCTGTCCGGCTCGGTGCCGAACGTGGTTGCCGACAACCGCTCGATCAAGCAGATCGCGCTCAACATCCTGTCCAACGCCATCCGCTTCACGCCATCCGGCGGCCAGATCGTCGTTTCGACCGCCTATGAGGCCAATGGCAGCGTCATCCTGCGCATCCACGACACCGGCGTCGGCATGACGCGGACCGAGCTGGAGCAGGCGATGAAACCGTTCCGTCAGGTAACGACCGGCGCACGCAAGCGCGGCGATGGTACCGGCCTTGGCCTGCCGTTGACCAAGGCGATGGCGGAAGCAAACCGGGCTCATTTCTCGATCAACTCGGCACCGAACGAAGGCACTCTGGTGGAAATATCCTTCCCGTCGCAGCGTGTGCTGGCCAACTAGCCGTCGGCTGATGGCGAAGCGTCAAGGTACGCGGTTTTGCTCTCGCCAGGAGGCCGGGCTGAGGGAGGTCACCCGCCGGAACTCGCGGTTGAAGTTCGATTTGGTTTGAAAGCCGCATTCGAACATGACTGAGGTCACGGACATGTCGGTCTCATGAAGCAGCCGGCAGGCTTCGGCAATTCGAAACTCGTTGATGTACTGCGAGACGTTCTTGCCGGCGAGCCGATTGACGGCGCCGGATATCTGCCGGGCCGGTACGCCTGCACGCCGCGCCAGCCGCGATAATGTCAGGTTTTTCGTCGCGCGACAGTTTCTGATCGGCCAGCAGACGATCGATCCGCTCGAGGACCTCGCGATCTTGCGCCGACTGCGCTGGGAGCAGATCGTTGTTCGAAACAAGCGCAGTGCCTGCCCGCTCGCGCGGCAACGAGGGCGGTCACACCCAATAGAAACAGCCCGAGCAAATTTGCATTGCTGATGATCAAAGCTGCGTTCTTTCCTTTGCCCCACTCGAAATCCAGCAGAACGGCGAGGTCGAACAGAGCCGACAGGCAAAGGGATGCGGCGGCGAGAAACAGGGCTCGATGCGCCGCAAAGGCCCCTTCAAGACGTGCCTCGTCCAATGCATCGGTCCCGCTGCGGGCCGGATCCAGCAGCGCCAGCGCGTATCCGACGAACAGCACGAACAAGGCGACATCGATCAATGTGGGAGCCAGCAGCAACAGCGTGAGGATGGCGAGTGGCGGGGCGGCGTGAAGCCAGCTGATTCTACCGACTCCTTCCTGATGGATCAGGCCACAAAAGCTTGCCCATACCAGTGGCGGCAGGCAGCTTGCGAAAACGGGTAGAACGTATCGCAGTTCCTCAATGCCGTAGCCCCAGCGCAAACCGACGACAAGCGATTGCAGGGCACACATACCAATCAGGGTAAGGAACGGCCGGTTGCCTTTCGAGGGCTCTGCACCGCGCAGCATTGAGGCGAGCAGGATCAGAAGCAGCAATGCGACGACAAACGGCAGCGGCAGGAAAATCAAGGCAAGTCCTTTGAGTGGCAATCAACTGACCAATGGTGGCCCATATCGCGATTCGGGACGACCTGAATCGTGATCGAGGAAGCGGCGAGGCCATGCAACTGCGATCATTTGCAGGTTCTTCGAAACCAAGTGAGATCCTCATGAACCTTTTTCACATTATTTGTTCCGTCGTCCTTCCCATCACGTTCGCTGTTCCCTGCCATGCAACCGAGGTTGGTATGCGTGAAATCACAGTGGCCGCGCCCTGAACGCGGGCGCGATCTTGCTGTCACGGTATGGTATCCCGCCGAAGCCGGTGGCGAGCCGGTTCTTGTTGGTGACAACAAGGTCTTCAAGGGCGCACCGGCCTTTATGAACGCACCCATCGTCAAAGGAGCCTTTCCGCTGGTGGTGATGTCACACGGTTCGGGCGGCCGCGTTCAAGGCATGACCTGGCTTGCCAGGGAACTGGCGAAGGCCGGATTTGTCGTTGCCGGTCCCAACCATCCCGGCACGACCAGCGGCGACTCGACGCCGGCCGACACGCCGAAGCTATGGGAGCGTACGCAGGATTTGTCTGCGGTGATCAACGCGCTCACGACTGACCCGAGCTGGAGCAGGGCCATCGACGCTGGCCGCATCGGGGTCATCGGCTTCTCGCTTGGAGGTGCCGCCGCCATGGAGATCGTCGGTGCCCAGGCCAATCTCGATGCCTATGCGCGCTACTGCGACACCTACACGAAATGGGACTGCGCCTGGTATGCAGGCGGTCAAGCCTATGTCAACGACGAACCGGTGAAGGTCGATAAAGTCGATCTGCGTACCGTCGACAAGACCCGCTTCGAACAATCGAACCTCGATCGCCGCATTCAATCCGCCGTTCTTGTCGATCCGGGCCTCGCCCAGGCCTTTGAGCCAGAAAGCCTGCAAAAGATCGCGATCCCGATGAGTTTCATCAATCTCGGCAGGGGCGAAACGATCCCCACGGCAGTGATCGCCGACCGGCTGGCGGCCCTGTCGCCACACGGCTCCTATGCCACCGTAGCCGATGCCGTTCATTTCAGCTTCCTACCGGAATGCAAGCAAGGTGGTGCGGAACTGTTAAAAGCGCTCGGAGAAGTCGATCCGATCTGCTCGGATGGCGGCAGCCGGTCGCGCGCAGATATCCATGCCGAGGTGACCCGGCTGGTACAGGACGCTTTGCAAAAAACCCTCAAAGATCGCCCGTGACACGGCATCCCACGCGGTCGAAATAGCGGGCAAAAAAGAGGCAGCTAAAAGCTGCCTCGATAAGTTGAATGCTAAAACAGGTGCTCGAGAGGTAATGACATCATGTCTGCGTAGGCATCTCTGCCAAAGCCACCCTCACATCGGGTGGCCTCAAGTTGAGATCACCATGCGCTGCCATTCGTAAACAAAACCTTTCCACGAAACCCGCGAATTTTAACCATCGGCACGTAAGACCTAAGCTTTGGTTAATTCGGCAAGCTCCAAATCGTTAACAGGACGCGGTCAGTTTCCAAGCTCGGCGAGATTGGCGTAGAGATCGAGCGCTTCCGGATTGGCGAGCGCCTCCTTGTTCTTGACCGGCCGGCCATGCACGACTTCGCGCACCGCAAGCTCGACGATCTTGCCGGATTTTGTTCATGGAATATCGGTGACGGCGATGATCTTGGCCGGCACGTGGCGCGGTGACGCACCGGTGCGGATCCTGGTCTTGATCGCCTTCACCAGATCATCCGTCAGCGCGATCCCTGCGGCCAGCCGCACGAACAGGACAACGCGAACATCGTCATCCCAGTCCTGGCCGATGCAGATGGCCTCGGCGACCTCGTCCATCTGCTCGACCTGATTGTAGATTTCGGCCGTGCCGATGCGCACGCCGCCCGGGTTGAGCGTCGCGTCCGAGCGGCCGTGAATGACGATGCCACCATGCTCGGTCCATTCGGCAAAATCGCCGTGACACCAGATATTGTCGAAGCGCTCGAAATAGGCCGCCTTGTACTTGGCGCCTTCCGGATCGTTCCAAAACATCACCGGCATGGAGGGAAACGCTTTGGTGCAGACAAGTTCGCCCTTTTCCTGGCGCACCGGCTGGCCTTCGTCGTTCCAGACATCCATGGCAAGGCCAAGCCCTGGCCCCTGGATTTCACCGCGCCAGACGGGCTTCAGCGGATTGCCGAGCACGAAGCAGGAGACGATGTCCGTTCCGCCCCGAAATCGAAGCCAGCTGGACGTCCGGCTTGATGCCCTCATAGACGAAGGAAAAGCCTTCTGGAGACAGGGGCGACCCGGTCGAGGTCAACAGCCGCAGCGACGACAAGTCGTGCGTGGAGACCGGCGTGAAGCCGCCCTTGCGCACGGCGTCGATGTATTTTGCCGAGGTGCCGAAGATGGCGAACTGCTCGTCGCGGGCATAGTCGAACAGCACGTTGCCATCGGGATGGAACGGCGAACCGTCGAAGAGGCAGAGCGTCGCACCAACGGCCAAGCCGGAGACAAGCCAGTTCCACATCATCCAGCCGCAGGTGGTGAAATAGAAGAGCTTTTCGCCCTCCCTCAGCCCGCAATGGAAGCGATGCTCTTTCAGGTGCTGCAACAGTGTGCCGCCGGCCGAATGAACGATGCATTTCGGAACGCCGGTGGTGCCGGATGAGAAGAGAATGTAGAGCGGATGCGCGAACGGCAGCGCCACGAACTCAAGCGTCTTCGCAGCGAAGGGCTTGATGAAATCGGCCAGCGTCCTGCCGTTCTCCAGCGCTGCCGAGAGTGCTTCCGCATCGCCGGCATAGGGAATGATCAGGACCGGGACACCGAGTTTCTTTGCGACAGCTTGCACTTTGGCGCCAACATCCTGGCGCTTGCCGGCATACCAGTAACCGTCGCAGGCGACGAACAGCTTCGGCTCGATCTGGCCGAAGCGGTCGAGCACGCCTTGTTCGCCAAAATCCGGAGAACAGGAGGACCAGATGGCGCCGATCGAGGCGGTAGCCAGCATCAGGGCAATGGTCTCCGGCATGTTCGGCATCATCGCGGCAACGCGGTCGCCCTTACCGATGCCCTGCGCTTTCAAGGCCTGCTGCAGCCTGGACACCAAAGCCCGCAGTTCGTCCCAGGACATGCGCGACTGGACCTTATCCTCGCCCCTGAAATACCAAAGCGTCGCCGCTACCGGTATACCGGAGGAGATTTTCGGCGAAATTGAGCGTCGCGTCGGAAAGAACGCGCGTCCAGCATCACATCGCCGTGGATCAGAGCGCATTCGCCCCGATCGCCGATGACGCCGCAATGATCCCAGACCCCTGTCCAGAAATCGGCGCGCTCGGTAATCGACCAGTCATGGAACGCATCATAGTCCGTAAAAGTCTTCGAAAAGCGCTGTCCGCACCAGTCGATGAACGCCTTCATCGGCGTCTGTTCGATGAATTCTACCGACGGTATCCAAAGGGGCCGATCTGACTGCATTTTTTCCTCCGCTTCCCAAGCCAGCCTCTATATCATGCTGCGACGCAAGATAAACAGGCCGTACAAATGATGGCTGTGGCAGTTGCGACATTTCCCGTGTCAACCGTTTGATTTCTGAGTGGCGAAAGCCTATCCAGAGGCCGTTCAAACCGATTGAAAGTGCGCCGGACGGCCATGAGGCAATTCTTCACCATCGCCAGCAGAAAAATCGGATGGCAGGCATTTTTTCTGTCGCGTACCGTCGCATGGCTTATGGTCGGCGCGGTCGTCCTCACTGCTCTGTTCAAAATCAGCTTTGCCGCTGTTCGTCTCGACGGCCAGCGTCAAGACGAACATGGAGAACGTGCTGTCTTCTTGGACGGGCGCGAGAGCAAGTATTGTCGGCGATCCGCAGATCAGCTTCTGGCCACACCCGGTCCTGACCCTGCGCTCAGTCACCTTCGAAGGCGGAGATGCGGCTGTACCGGAACTCTTGGCGAAGGCTGACGCGATTGCAGCCGGCTTCGATGTTCTCGCAGCGTTGCGTGGCACGCCGGTCTTCTATGACTTCCATCTGGTCAATCCGGTTTTCAAGGTGGAGCGCAGACTGGACGGAACCTTCAACTGGCGGCGTGTCGGCTGGATGGCCGATGCGATTGCCGATGCTTCGGCCGATGCGACAGCCACCGTGCGCAATACGCCGATCGGCGATATCGAGATCGACAACGGCACACTCGAATTGACCGACCGCATAACCACAAGCACCCATCGCGTCAGCGCCATCTCTGGCTCTGTGCAATGGCCAACGCCAACCGCCCGGTTGAGCGCAAACCTTTCAGCCTTGATGAACGGCGAAACAGTTCAATGGTCCTTTACTTGCGACGAACCTTTGATGCTGCTGTCGGGCCAGAACAGCACCATCCAGACATCGTTCAATTCCATGCCGCTGAATTTCAGCTTCGACGGCAATGGCAACGTTTCGAGCCATCCCTTCGCCTCCGGCCAGCTTCAGCTCAAGGCAAAATCGTTCAGCGCCCTGCAAGCCTGGTATAAAGGTGATCCGCTACCACTGGCATCGACTGGTGCCGTCGCCATCGACACGAGTGTGACCATGTCGGCGCAGGCGTTGAAGATGGACAATCTTTCGCTGTCTCTGGATGATGCCAATGCGACAGGCGTTCTCGGCGTCGCCTGGGGTCGGGCACGCGGTCCGCGCATCGACGGCACGCTCGCCTTCGACCGGCTGGACCTGGCGTCGCTAGTCTCTTCAGCGCACGGCCCGCAATCCGGCCTCTGCGAGCCGGCTGGATAGGGCGCTCCTCAACCAGTTCAGCCTCGATCTTCGCCTGTCTGCACAGGAGGCAAGTTATGGCTCGGTCGCCCTGACGGATCTTGCCGCCGGTGTCATGGTGGAAAATGGCCGCGCATCCGTCGATATCGGTGACGGTACCTTTGCCGGTGGCTCAATCAGCGGCCGCATCGCTCTTGCCAATGACAGCGCCGAAGGTGGGCAATTGCAACTCGCGCTCAAGAATGCCGATCTCGCGCCCGTTGCGGCCAGTCTCGGTCTGACAGGGCCGTTACCGCTTGGCCGGGGCGTGCTGAGCGTCGACCTGTCGACCGCCGAACCATTGTCGCAAATGACGGCGGCCGGAGCTTCCGGAGAGTTTCGCTATTCGGCGAACAATGGCACCGTGGCGAATTTCGACTTGCCGGAATTCGAGCGGCTCGCCGCGCAGGGCCATGTCTTCAACGTCAGCCATGCGACCAACGGTTCGTCTCGCTTTTACGAGGGCGGAGATCGCTGCAACCTTGCGCAAAGGCGCTGTCGAGCTAACCACGGCGAACATCCAGGGCGAAGGAAGAACCTTGTCTCTTGCCGGCACCGTTCCCTTCAGGAACGGGAAACTGGCGCTTGCCGGCGCCATCCGGCTGGACGATCCTGCAACGCCTGCCGTTCGCTTCTTTGCCGACGGCTCCTGGCCGAACCCGGTCATTTCCCCTCTGCCCGCGCGCCATACAGCCATGAATGGGCAAGATCGACTTTGTCACAGGGCATTCTAAGATAAGCAGCCGAATCAGCCCACAGGAGATGTGTCCGTGCTGCGTTTCCTTGTTGCCCTGCTCAAGATTGCGTTGGCATCGCTGCTGACGGGCGCCGGGCTTTCGATTTTCAACATCTCTTCCGAGCAGATCCTTGAGCAGGCCGGGCTGACACCGGATGTGCTTTGGCTTCATCTGTTGCGCTTCAGCAACTGGGCGCTGCCCAACATCCTGCTCGGCTCGATGATCGTGCTACCGATCTGGCTACTGACCTATGTTTTCCTGCCGCCGCGCGAAAGGGAACAGGAGCGCGACTGACGCACTCACCCGCTCTGCCCCGTTCATATCAGTGCGCGAACGCTGCCTGCTCATCCTTGACGCTGGATTTCCCGTCGGCGGGAAACTACCGACGCAATCAGAACGCCCATGGCGACGATGCCGATCAGGATGGTACAGACCGCGTTGATTTCCGGCGTCACGCCCAACCGCACCTGACTGTAAATCCGCATGGGCAGCGTGGTGGCACCGGGGCCGGAGGTAAAATTGGAAATTACCAGATCGTCCAGCGACAGGGTGAAGGCGAGAACCCAGCCCGAAAGACGGCGGGCGCAATCACCGGCAAAGTCACCTGCAGGAAGGTGGCGACCGGCGTGGCGCCAAGATCCATCGCAGCCTCTTCGATCGACCGGTCGAAGCTGAGGAGCCGGGACTGCACAACGACGGCGACGAAGCACATGGTAAAGGTGATGTGGGCGAGCGTCAGGGTCCAGAAGCCGCGATCGAAGCCGATGGCAACGAACAAAAGCAACATCGACAGGCCGGTGATCACCTCCGGCATGACCAGCGGCGCGTAGATCATGCCGGAAAACAGCATGCGGCCGCGAAAGCGCGTGTAGCGTGTCATGGCTAGCGCTGCGAGTGTACCGAGCACGGTGGCCACCGTCGCCGAGATCAGGCCGACGCGAACCGTTACCCAGGCCGCATCGAGCAGCGCCTGGTTATGAAAGAGCTGAACATACCACTTGGTCGAGAAACCCGCCCAGACGGTGACCAGCTTGGATTCGTTGAACGAGAAGATAACCAGCAGCACGATCGGCAAATAGAGGAAGGCAAAACCGAAGACGATCGAGGCGATGTTGAAGCGGGACCATTTGACCATGACTATCTCCCCTCGCCGTCGGCTTTGGCCTGCGCATGCTGGAAGAACATGATCGGCACCACGAGGATGAGCAGCAGGATGGTCGCAACCGCCGCGGAAACCGGCCAATCGCGGTTGGCGTTGAACTCGTTCCAGAGCGTCTTGCCGATCATCAATGTCTCCGACCCGCCAAGCAGATCGGAATGACGAATTCGCCGACGGCCGGGATGAAGACCAGCATGCAGCCGGCGATCACGCCGGGCATGGACAGCGGAAACGTCACACGCCAGAAGGCCCGGATCGGCGTGCAGCCGAGGTCCTGTGCTGCCTCTGTCAGGCTGTGATCCATCTTTTCAAGCGACGAATAGATCGGCAGGATCATGAACGGCAGGTAGGAATAGACGATGCCGATATAGATCGCCCAATTGGTGTTGAGAATGATCAGCGGCTGATCGATTACACCGATTGTCAGTAGCAACTGGTTGAGAAGTCCCTCCGGCTTCAGGATGGCGATCCAGGCATAGACGCGGATCAGGAAGCTTGTCCAGAACGGCAGGATGACCAGCATCAGCAGCGTCGGGCGGATGGTGTTCGGCGCCTTTGCCATGCCGTAGGCAACCGGATAGGCGATCATCAGCGTAACGATGGTCGAGATGACGGCGATCTTCAGGCTGGAAATATAGGCATTGGTGTAAAGGGCGTCACCAGCGAGGAAGACGTAGTTGGCAAACGAAAACTGGCTGATCTTGTCCAGTATCCCCGAAATGCCGTCCGCCAGATTGAAGGAGGGCAGATAAGGCGGCATCGCGATGGCGGTTTCCGACAGCGATATTCTGAGGACGATAAAGAAGGGTGCGAGGAAGAAGATCGTCAGCCAGGCATAGGGGATGATGATCACCAGCCGGTTGAAGATTGCCGATCCGAATTTTGCCATGGCTTCAATCCTTCAGCACGACGCCGGCATTTTCATCGAAGGAAATCCAGACTTCCTGGTCGTAACCGAGCGGGTCCTCGACAGCGCGCACCGCGTTCAGGGACGACGCCTTGATGACCTTGCCATCCTTCAGCTTGACGTGGAAAATCGTCATGTCGCCGAGATAACCGATATCCCAGATCTCGCCCTGCGCGGCATTGAGCGGTGCGCAGGCGGGCCGGTCACGGCCGACGCGGATCTTTTCCGGGCGGACGGCAAACCCGGCCTTCGCGCCGACAGCTGGTGGTTCGGTTGAGGCGACGCGGACGGTAAAGCCTGTTTGCGTTGCGATCTCGACGGTCCCATTGCCACCGGCAGAAACGGTGCCATCGAAAATATTCACGTCGCCGATGAAATCGGCTACGAACCGCGAGTTCGGCGCCTCGTAGATTTCCGGTGGGGTGGCTACCTGAACGACCTTGCCATGCGCCATGACGGCGATGCGATCGGCCATGGTCATCGCCTCCTCCTGGTCGTGGGTGACGACGACGAAGGTGAGGCCGAGTTCCTGCTGCAGGTCCATCAGTTCGAACTGGGTTTCCTCCCGCAGCTTCTTGTCGAGTGCGCCGAGCGGCTCATCGAGCAGAAGCACCTTCGGCCGCTTGGCAAGCGAACGGGCGAGCGCCACGCGCTGGCGCTGGCCGCCCGACAATTGATGCGGCTTGCGCTTGCCGAACTTGTCGAGCTTGACGAGCTTCAGCATCTGATCGACGCGTTGGGCAATGTCGGCCTTCGGCATGCCGTCCTGCTTGAGACCGAAGGCGATATTGTTTTCGACGGTCATATGCGGAAACAGCGCATAGGACTGGAACATCATGTTGACCGGCCGCTTATAGGGCGGGATGCCGGCAAGGCTTTGTCCGTCAAGGATGATTTCGCCTGAGGTCGGCTGTTCGGAAACCGGCCAGCATGCGCAGCAGCGTTGACTTGCCGCAGCCCGAAGCGCCGAGCAGCGCGAAGAATTGCTGGGGATAAATATTCAGCGACAGGTCATCGACCGCGACGAAATCACCGAACTTCTTGGTAACGTTCTTGACGGCGATGAACGGTACGGATTTGGGGTCTGCCCATGGGGCAAAGGAACGCCGGATACTGCCAAGTGACTTCATCATCTATCCCCGAATGACATGCACAAACGGCCGCCTCTTCAATCCCCGGCGCCGCAAAGAAAATTGCCCGGATTTTCAAGGATCCGGGCAATTCTTTCGACTTACTGGCCGGTGACCACCGTGGTCCACAGCCGCGTCACCACGCGCTGCGATTTGGCGTCATATGGCGTGACAGTGAAGAGTTTTGCCAGCACCTCCGGTGTCGGGTAGATCGCAGTGTCGTCGAGCACTTCCTTGTCGATGAACTGCTGCGAGGCCTTATTGCCGTTGGCGTAGAACACCACGTTCGACGCCTTGGCGACGACCTCCGGCTTCATCATGTAGTTCAGGAATTCATGGGCTTCGCCAACATGCGGCGCATCGGCCGGGATGGCCATGACGTCAAACCACATCTGCGCGCCGGTCGGCGGGATGACATAGTTGACCGTCACGCCGGCCTTGGCTTCGGCAGCACGGTCGCGCGCCTGGAAGACGTCGCCCGAATAACCGACAGCAAGGCAGATATCTCCATTGGCGAGCGCGTTGATATATTCCGACGAGTGGAACTTGCGAACGTAGGGACGGATAGACGTCAGAAGCTCCTCCGCCTTCTGCAGGTCATCCGGGGCGCGGCTATCCGGATCGAGGCCAAGATAGGCAAGCGCCGAGGGCAGGACGTCGGAGGCGGAATCGAGGATGTGGATGCCACAGTCCTTGAACTTGGCGGCAACCTCGGGCTTGAAGATCACATCCCAAGTCGGCGCTTCGTCAGTACCCAGGATCTGCTTTACCTTCTCGACATTGTAGCCGATGCCGGTCGTGCCCCACATGTAATCAACGGCGTATTCGTTGCCGGGGTCGTATTTCTGGATGCGTTCGGAAATCACGTCCCACATGTTGGTGAGGTTCGGCAGCTTCGACTTGTCGAGCTTCTGGAACACGCCGGCTGCGATCTGGCGCTGCAGGAAGCTGGCCGTCGGTACGACAACGTCGTAGCCGGTGCCGCCTGCAAGCAGCTTGGTTTCGAGTATCTCGTTGCTGTCGAAGACGTCGTAGACGACCTTGATACCGGTTTCCTTGGTGAAGTCTTCAAGGATGCTGGCATCAATATAATCGGACCAGTTGTAGACATTGACCACGCGCTCCTGCGCGGTGGCAATCGTTGCGGATCCGGCAAGGATCAACGCGGCAAAGGCGGTGGCAATCATGCATGACATGGAATTCCCCTTGATTTTATCGGGCCAGTCCAGGCACGCCGCCGTCGCCTGCCTGTCTGCCCCTCCGTATGCGCGTTTGGAAGTTAGGCATGTTTTTCAACAACCACAAGCGCTTTTACTGGCCCTGCCCGAACCATTCAGCGGCATCTCAAGTTTTAGTGGTCATTGGCAAAAGCCGAATCTTTTCAGTGCGACATGGCCGAGTGTCAGCGACCATTCTCAAAGTTGTGCACGGATTAACCATAAGCTCAAATCGATCCAGAGCGGACGCGTTTACGATTGCTTAACCATGTCCGGAATGCGATTTTGCACCCCAACGGTTATGCGTTCGGAGTTGACCATCATGAGTGTGAAGTCGCAGCGGATCGATCCACGCGAATTGAAGCGGCTGTCGGTGCTGCAATCCCACAGGACACTTCTTGCCATCGGTTTCGACTGGGCGTTGATCGCCGGCGCCATCGCCTTCAGTAAATATATGCAACATCCACTCGCCTATCTTGCCGCCGTGCTTGTTATCGCCGGACGGATGCACGCCTTCGGCTGCCTGATGCATGAGGCCGCCCATTACCGCATCATCAAGAACCGCCGGGTGAGCGACTGGATGAGCGACCTTCTGCTCGCATGGCCGATCATGGCGACCGTTGACGGCTACCGCATGAACCATCTTGCCCATCACCAGCACACCAATACCGAGGACGACCCGGACTGGGTTTCGAAACTCGGCATGACGCAATTCACCTTCCCGCAGAAAGTCTGGCGCGGCGTGGTGCAGCTGCTCGGCTATCTCGTCGCGATCAATTCGGTTCGCGATATCCTGCATATGGCCAAACGCATCGCCAAGCATGACCGCTCGACCCGCAGCTACAAGCTGCTGCGCATCAGCTTCTATATTGCCGCCGCCGTTATCTTCACGGTCTTCGGGCTCTGGACGGATTTCGTCCTTTACTGGCTGGTGCCGTTCTTCACCTTCTTCTGCCTGTTTCTCTATGTCCGCAGCGTTGCCGAGCATTTCGGCAGCATGGACTATTCCGACGAACTCGGCAGCTCGCGCACGGTCTATCCCTATCTCTGGGAAAAACTGTTCTTTGCGCCCCACAACATCAACTACCACCTGGAACATCATCTTTATCCCGGCGTGCCCTATTACAACCTGCCGGAACTGCATGCGGTGCTGATGAAGAACCCCGCCTATGCCAGCCGGGCGCACATCACCCGCGGCTATACGACGGGCCTGCCGGCAGAATGCTTTGCGCCGAATGCGCCGCTGCTGCCCGCCCACCATCCTGTCAGCTACTGAATGGGCAGCTACTGAAAATCGAAAGCGCTCAGGCCGGTCACCATTTCGTCCAGCCCAAGCGGCCGGGTGACCGGCGGTTCGGCACGGGCGAGACAGCCCTGCCGCTCGCAGAGGCGGCAGGCCGTGCCACCGGCGACAGTCGCAAGCGGCGCGCCGCCATAAACGGTTTCCGCCGCCTGGGCTGCGTCATAGCCGATCAGAATCGCAGTGCGGCGAACGCGCTCCTGGAAATTCGCCCGCGGCCCATCGATCGTCCGGGCGATTGTGACGAACTCGCCGCCTCCGAAAATCTCCACCCGATCAGCCAGGACCTGTCCGGTTTGAGCAAATGCCACGTGGACATTGAGCTTGGGACAGTTGCCGCCGAAGCGCGCCTGCGGAAAGCCTGACGCGCCGGCCTTGCGCAACCGGTTGCCGGCATGATCAATCTCCATCAAGAAGAACGGTAACCCGGCAGCACCGGGGCGCTGCAGCGTCACCAGCCGGCTTGCTGCCTGCTCGAAGGAAACCTGGAAGCGGGCACCCAGAACGTCGATATCGTATTTCGCCCGCTGCGCTGCGGCGAGAAACGCGGCATAGGGCATCATGATCGCATGCGCGGCATACCGCGCCAGCTCGGAAACGGCCAATGCGGCGCGCCTCCCCGGTCGAAAATGCCAGCTGCTGGAGATCGGCGGCGATGGCTTGTGGAAAAGCGATCTGCGCCGCCTCCATGGCGATTTCCCGCAACTGATCCTGCGCCGATAGCCGTTCCGACAGAAATAGCCGCATCGAATGGCGGTCGAAGCGGCGGCGCAGGTCCGGCATGACATGCACGGGCAGTGTCCTGACCGTCAGTCCATGCTCCTTGCGCAGCCAGCCTTTCAATGCGCCTGAAAGATCGTCGCCCGGCGAAAGCTGCGCATGGAAGGCTTCGGCGGCTTCGTCGATCCCGGCGAAATAATGCGTCCGGTTCTCGAAGATGTCGCGCACCTCGTCCATCGGGGAGGCGCGCATCGGAAAGTGCCGCCATATGGCCCTGATCGGACAGGAGCGCGCTCAGGTCCTTCAGCCGCAGGGATTGTTCGCGATAGGCGCGGTAGAGCTTGAGTATGCCCATCGCGGCATTGGGTGCTGCCTCGGCCACCTCGATCAGCTCCTGATCGCCCGGCAGTTCGCCTGAGAGCAGCGGATCGGCAAACAATTCGCGCAATTGCGTGACACTGCCGGTCGCCTCGCCCTGCAGTTCGTCGAGATCGACCTTGTAGACCGAGGAGAGTTTCAACAGCAGCTGCACCGTCAACGGCCGCTGATTGCGCTCGATCAGGTTGAGATAGGACGGGGAGATGCCAAGCGCCTCGGCCATCGCCGTCTGCGTCAGCGACAACCCATTGCGGATGCGCTGCACGCGGGCACCGGCAAAAATCTTGTTCTCAGCCATTTGTCATGCCTTTTACAATTTTCACTGGGAGCCACAAATTTACATAATTTACAAAATTACAGAAGCGCTTTGTAAAAGACAAGACATGATAACCCTTTTAAAAGAAGTGATAATCCTTTTGTTCTGGCGATATTGTGCGCCGCACTGTAAAACTGGTCACATCAAATTCGGCGAATGAACGGTGTTAAACCAAAGTCGAATACCGTTTCGAAAACTGCAGGAGGATGTTTATGACTGATTTTTACAATCTCGTTCCCGGCGCACCACAGGGCCGTTTCGATGGCCTTGATCGTCCCTATACCGCCGAGGACGTCAAGCGGCTGCGCGGCTCCGTCCAGATCCGGCATACGCTGGCCGAGATGGGCGCCAACCGGCTGTGGCAGTTGATCCATGAGGAAGATTTCGTCAATGCACTGGGTGCGATGACCGGCAACCAGGCGATGCAGCAGGTCCGCGCCGGTTTGAAGGCGATCTACCTTTCCGGCTGGCAGGTTGCCGCCGACAGCAATACCGCGTCGTCGATGTATCCGGACCAGTCGCTGTATCCGGCCAATGCGGCACCGGAACTGGCCAAGCGCATCAACAGGACCTTGCAGCGTGCCGACCAGATCGAGACCGCAGAAGGCAAGGGCCTCTCCGTTGACACCTGGTTCGCGCCGATCGTCGCCGATGCCGAGGCCGGCTTCGGTGGACCGCTCAATGCCTTCGAGATCATGAAGGCCTTTATCGAGGCGGGCGCTGCAGGCGTCCACTATGAAGACCAGCTGGCGTCGGAAAAGAAATGCGGCCATCTCGGCGGCAAGGTTCTGATCCCGACGGCTGCCCATATTCGCAACCTCAATGCCGCCCGCCTGGCCGCCGACGTCATGGGTACACCGACACTGGTTATCGCCCGCACGGATGCGGAAGCCGCCAAGCTCTTGACCTCCGATATCGACGAGCGCGACCAGCCCTTCGTCGATTACGATGCCGGACGCACCACCGAAGGCTTCTACCAGGTCAAGAACGGCATCGAACCTTGCATCGCCCGCGCCATTGCCTATGCGCCGCATTGCGACCTGATCTGGATGGAAACCGGCAAGCCGGATCTCGAACAGGCCCGCAAGTTTGCCGAGGCTGTCCACAAGGTGCATCCGGGCAAGAAGCTCGCCTATAATTGCTCACCGTCGTTCAACTGGAAGAAAAACCTCGACGACGCGACGATCGCCAAGTTCCAGCGCGAGCTGGGTGCCATGGGCTACAAGTTCCAGTTCATCACGCTTGCCGGCTTCCATCAGCTGAACTTCGGCATGTTCGAACTGGCGCGCGGCTACAAGGACCGGCAGATGGCGGCTTATTCCGAGCTGCAGGAGGCGGAATTCGCCGCCGAGATCAACGGCTATACCACGACCAAGCACCAGCGCGAAGTCGGCACCGGCTATTTCGACGCCGTCTCGATGGCGATCACCGGCGGCAAGTCCTCGACCACCGCCATGCATGAATCGACCGAACACGAACAGTTCCGCCCGGCGGCGGAGTAAGCAATTCCCCTCCCCGCCTTTCTGAAAGGTGGGGAGGGAAAGCCGGAACGTCCCTTCAAGAACCCCGTACAAGAGGAGAAATGCCATGACAGTCCAGACCACCATCAAGACGCACGTCAAGGAACGGGCAGAGGAACAATCCTCGGCCATGACACCGGAACAACAGGCAATGATCCGCATGGTCGCCAACGACCTGCATAGGCTCAACCAGGCCGTCATGAAGGCCGTGGATGCCGGCGTCTCCGTCGAACTCGTCCGTTCCGCCCGTCACCATGGTGGCGAAGGAAACTGGGGCGATCTTCTGATCCCCGTCATCGTCACGCAGGGCCGCGGCTGAAGGGAAGAGCACTCGCAACCCTGAAACCGGCGGACGAAAATCCGCCGGTTTTTTATCTATGCAAAGTCTATGCAGACAAGAGCCCCAGGGATGAAATCCAGGGCACCCTGCAGGAGCCGGCACAAAACGTGACTTCGCAAGACCTTATGCGTGACGCGCAGGATTGGCTAAAAGCTTCGGCTCGGGCGCTTTCCAGCGATGAGGTCCGCGTGGCTTTTCAACAGCCGGTATAGCCGGTCGCTGACCGTGCGGATGTCGCGGCGGTGCCGATCCTCACTGTTGGTGACGATCCACTGGGTGTGGCGCAGAGATTTCAGCTCGTCGCCTGCCCGCTCCAGTCCCGGATCGAGATCGCCGGCGAAACAGGGCAGCACCGCTTGGCCGGCGCCAGAGCGGACCAGATCGAGCAGCGAACGCGGCCGGCTGACGATGACGGCGATCGCAGCACCGGCATTCTCATGTGGCCAGCGCAGGTAGGGCGAGATCGCATCCTCCTCGGAGACGGCCAACCAGGACGCGGCCAAACCATCCGGCGCATTGCGCTGGCGATAAGCGGCATAGGCCACTTCGCCCGCTGGCCGGCGAGCAAGATTTGGTTCGTCCGGCAGGACCCGCGGATTCCAACATCGTGCTCGCGATGTGCAAGCGTTGCCCGACGCTCCGAAACGGACATATCGAGCCGGAAACCGTCCCGGTCGCTGCGGATCGCCTGAATGTTCTCGCAGATCAGCCAAGTTCCCCAGGTGCCGGCCATCAGCCGCACCACCGATGAGCCATGCGCCTCCTGCCGCCAGCCGTCGACCTTGCGGACGACAGCGTCCATGGCCTGCAATTGCTCGAAAAGAGCCTGCCCATCGGCCGTCAACCGGTAGCCGGCCTGGCTGCGCAAAAACAGCTGCCGGCCGATCCCCTGCTCAAGATCAAGCACGCGGCGACCGACCGTGGCCGGGCTCAGACCGCTGGCCTGAGCCGCACCCGTCAACCCGCCATGGCGCGCGACCACAAGAAATATCTGATAGGCATCCCAGGCAATGTCTTTCATAATTGAAAAACATACTCCGTTTTTTTTCGTTTATAAACCGATTTTTGAAACATAAGTTCGGGGCGTAAACGGAGCGCGGCCAGACCGCCTCTCCATCCGAGATTGAAGGAAGCCAGCTGCGGGACATCCAATCCGGCAACGACTTTCTGTTGCCGAAGGAGACCTGCGATGCCAGAGATGATGGGAATAGTTTTGTTGGCGGACATGCTGTCGAAAGACGCGCAAGCCGCACGAATTTGAAAAGCTGCGCAACCGGAGCCGCATGTCGAACAGGCTTTCAGCGGTCGTGCAACGGCTTCGCCTGCACTGGATGCAATAGATCGTGAAGACAAAAGGACCGGCGACCATCGCTTTGGTGGTCGCCGGCTCCTGCTTTGTTGTCTGTTATCAGCGGGTCAGGCGGCGCGACTGATTTGGCGCTTGGCATTCTCCCGCTCCAGGCGGAACTGTTCGACCAGAGTCATGAGCATATCCGCCTCGCTTGCCAGTTCGCGGCTGGCATTTGTCGTGTCGGCAACCATGGAGGCATTCTGCTGGGTCATCTGGTCCATCTGGTTGACCGATCCGTTGACCTCCTGCAGGGCGGAAGACTGGTCCCTGCTGGCGACGGCGATCATCTCGACATGCTGGCTGATGGCGACAATCTGCTTGCTGATCGAGGCGAGCACGGCACCCGTCTCCTGCACCAGTGCAGAGCCGGTGCTGACCTCATTGGTCGACTTGTCGATCAGTGCCTTGATCTCCTTGGCGGCATTGGCGGAACGCTGCGCCAGTTCCCGCACTTCCTGGGCGACGACGGCAAAGCCCTTGCCGGCATCACCTGCACGCGCTGCCTCGATACCGGCGTTCAGCGCCAGAAGGTTGGTCTGGAAGGCGATATCATCGATGACCTCGATGATCTGTTCAATCTGGTGCGAGGCATCCTCGATCCGGCCCATCGCGGCGATGGCGCTCGAGACGACGCTTGCCGAGCTGTCGGCGCTCTTCTTGGTTTCGGCCACAGCGCGGTTGGTTTCCTGTGCCAGTCCGGACGAGGACTTGACGGTAACCGTGATTTCCTCGACGGCAGCTGCCGTTTCCTCCAGAGAGGCCGCCTGCGCTTCGGTGCGTTTTGAAAGCGCATCAGCAGACGACAGCATGCGACCGCCGTTGCGCTGGATCGCCTGGGCATTGTCGCGGATATGGGAAAGCGTTTCCTGCAGGCGGGTGACAGAACCGTTGAAGTCGGTGCGCAACTGTTCGAGACGGCCGGTGAACGGCGTGTCGATATTCTGCGTCAGGTCTCCCTGCGATAGACGGCCAAGGCCGGCCGCGATGGCGTTCACGGCAAAATCGATCTCGCGGTCCATGTCGCTTTTCCAGATCCCGGCGCGAACGCTCCTCGTCGGTTTCAAGTCGACGGCTTTCACTTTCGATTTCCATCTGTCGCTTCGACAGCGCATTTTCGTGGAATACGGCGAGTGCGCGGGCAATGCCGCCAAACTCGTTCCTATTTTCGAGGTAGGGAACGGAGACATCCAGATTGCCCGAAGAGATAGTCTCGACCGACCCCGTGAGTATGCCAAGCGGCCGGATGGATGCGCGGATCGCCACGTAGGCGAGCATGCCGACGACGATCATCACGCCAGTGCCGATCGCAAGGATCAGATACTGGAGATAATTGATCTTGCTAAAATAGACTTCTGTCGGAATACCGATGAACAACATGCCGACATTGGCACCGGCAGCGTTCTTCACCGGAAAATATCCGGTGATATAGTCGCGTCCGAACAGAACCGCCGGACCGTAATAGGCTTCCCCCGGCCAAGAAATGCCTGTGCGGGATGATCGGCGGCAAGCTTCGTACCGACGGCGCGTTCGCCATTTTCCTTCTTGACGTTGGTTGAAACCCGCACGTAGTCGCTGCCCTGTTTTTCAAAGACCGTGGCCACGCCGCCGATGGTCTGGGCGGTACGATCGACAAGATCGTGGTCCGGCAGCATCGCCATCTTGTCTTCGGTCACGCCAGCCAGCGTTCCGTCCTTCAACTCGATCTTTGCCTCCGGCACCTTCAGCCCGTAGAGCACAGCCATCGCACGGCTCGCGTCGTGGGCGTCCATGGTCGCATCCGTCATCACGTAGCTGCGCAAATTGTAGTGCATGACACCGGCGATCGTCGTGGTACTAAGGAAGATCAGTCCCAGCGTGATGGCAACCAGTTGGGATACGACTGAGGACTTGAAAAACCGGAGCATCGAATGGCCTTCAGGTGGGAGAAATTTACAATACTCTTAAATTGGAAACTTTAAAAAACAGTGATAAATCCCCGCAATTCCGGGATTTGCGGGGATTTGGCGAGCCTCTCTCCAAACTAAAATGCCCGGCGCAGAGGCCGGGCATCGTGACTTTATCAATATGCAATCAGGCCGCGCGACCGACCTTCCGCCCGGCGCTGACCGGCTCCAGCCGGAACTGCTCGACCAGCATCATCAGCGTATCGGCCTGATTGGCGAGTTCATGACTGGCGGTGGTCGCCTGGTCCACCATGGTGGCGTTCTGCTGGGTCATCTGGTCCATCTGGTTGACGGAACCATTGACCTCGTGCAGGGCGGCGGCCTGGTCGCGGCTGGCGGTGGCGATCATTTCGACATGGCTGCTGACCGAGACGATCTGCTGGCTGATCGAAGCCAAAACGGCGCCGGTCTCCTGGACCAGTTGCGACCCGGAATTCACCTCGTTGGCGGACTTGTTGATCAAGCCCTTGATCTCGCGGGCGGCTCCAGCCGAGCGCTGGGCAAGCTCATGAACCTCCTGTGCAACGACAGCAAACCCCTTGCCCGCATCCCCCGCACGCGCCGCCTCGATACCGGCATTGAGCGCCAGAAGGTTGGTCTGGAAGGCGATCTCGTCGATGACGTCGATGATCTGTTCGATTTGGCGTGAAGCATCTTCGATGCGGCCCATGGCGGCAATGGCGTTGCTGACGACAACGGCCGAACTGTCGGCGCTCTTCTTGGTATGGGTGACGGCGACATTCGCCTCATGCGCCCGCTCGGCCGACGAGCGGACGGTGACCGGTGATCTCATCGACGGCGGCGGCCGTTTCTTCCAGTGACGCGGCCTGTGCCTCGGTGCGCTTCGACAGCAGATCCGCCGATGCGTGCATGTCGTTGCCGCTGCGCTGGATCGACAGGGCGTTGTTGCGGATCTGCAAGAGCGTGTCCTGCAGGCGGATCAGCGAACCGTTGAAGTCCATGCGCAACTGCTCAAGACGGCCGGTAAACGGCGTCTCGATCTGCTGGGACAGGTCGCCCTGTGCGAGACGGCCGAGACCGGCGGCGAGCTGGCTGACAGCGAAATCGATCTGGCTGTCGAGGGCGCGCTTTTCCGTGTCGTTGCGCATGCGCTCGGCGTCGGCCTGGGCGCGCTGTTCTTCGCTTTCGGCCTCAATGCGCACCTTGGAGAGGGCATTTTCCTTGAAGATGCCGAGTGCCCTAGCCATATCGCCGATCTCGTCGCGGCGGGCGCCGCCATCGATCGAGGTATCGAGCGCACCGTCGGCCAGACGGCGCATCGCGGCCGTGATCTGACCGATCGGGCCTTTCAGTGTCAGCACCAGCGCGCCGCCGGCGAGAAGCGATCAGGATGCCCACAACCGTCGCAAAAACGGAGACCTGGTTGGCCTTGTCACGCTCGACGGATGCCGTGGTCTTCTGGCCTTCGGCAAACGCCGTCAGCTGACCCCAGATATTATCGATTTCAGCTGCTGCCGCGGTGAATTCCGCCTCGCGCTTCTGGCTGGTCACTACGAGGGCCGTGCTGTCCTGATCCATCTTCTCGATGATCGGCTTCAGCGAACCAACGAGATCGGTGAAGAATTTCAGGTCACCGGCGGTCTGCGCCAGGCTCTGCACATCCTGACCCATGATGGAGAATTCGCGGGCCAGCCGCTTGCGGCCCTCCTCGTCGGATTTCTCCAGGAAACTGGCAGCCGCGATGCGGATGGAATAGACCGAGTTGACCAGCTTGCGGGTATCGGTGAGCACGGTGGCGGCCTTGACCAGCGGCGCGTCGAGCTTGCCGAAAGTGGCAGTAGCATCACGCATCTTCACGGTGGCCGCGGTCTGCAGCTGGATGCTGTTCTGGCGGAAACGAGCGACCAGACGACCAACAGCCGTTGCGTTTTCTTCACTGAGATCACCGGTATCGACCAATGCCTTCATCTCGGCGACGGTCTTCTTGAACGTCTCGGCAACAGCCTTCTGGTTTGCAGGCAGGCCGGAGGCGATCTTGCGCTGAACCTTGGTCAGCTCGCCATAGGATGAGCTGGCCAGCTTGATCTTTTCTTCGGGCGTCGCCGCCTTGGCAAAGGCTGACATGAAGGCAACCAGCGTATCGCTCGAGGACGTCAGGCGGTCGGCTTCGCGCAGAATGGATTTTGCCGCTTCCTCGTCCTTCCGGACGACGCGTTCCATCTTGGTCGCTTCCTCAAGCACCTTCATCTGCTCGCCGAGCAGGCTGCCGAGGCTGTTGGCGATGGATTTGCGCAGCGCCACCTCTTCTTCGTACAGTGTCCAGAGTTGGCCGACACGGTCACCGATCTTGGTGCTGCCCTCGACTGCTTCCTGCAGCTGCCGGCGCCCCTCTTCGTCATTGACTTGCGCCAGCGTATCCGACAGCACCGATTGCTGGCCCTGCAGTTTTTCAACCACGGCCTGGCGGGTTTCCTCCGACGTGTTCTGAAGGAAGGCATTCATGCCCGCATAGACATCCTTGAAGCCGCTCAGCGACTGGAGAACGCTATTCGAAATCTCCATCCGTCCCTGCAGCAATCCAGACGCATAGAGCCCGGTGATACCGACAGCACAGATGCTGACGACGAACGGCAGAATGAACAACAGCACCTTGGTCTGGATTTTGAAGCGGGCAAGAATCTTGTCGATGAACATGAACGCACCTTGGCTCGCAGCCTGCGTCCGCCCTCCTCAAGCCGTGACAGGCTTCCCCGGTGCGCCAACAAGCTGGTGATTTAACTGAAAAATCATACGGCGCATCGCCGCCAGCCTGCCAGGCATTCATTGCATGACCCACCTCTTCACCGAGGCAAAATCACGGCAGACTCCGTTGAGAAACATTCTTCAACGGCAACGATTAATATTTGAATAAATGCGATCTAAATCGTTTCAGATGGATTCTACCGCATATCGGCAAATCCGGCGGCCGTGTGAAATTTCACGAGCCCATGCCGTAAAGCATAGGCGCACAACGCCGCTGCCTATCCCAGCTGAAGCGGGATCGAATTGTTTAGAACGACCAGAAAGACGGCAGGGCCACCAGTGCCGCAAGGGCGAAAACGGCGATCACTGAAACGCGGGTCAGCAAAGCTTTGCGCGCCGCACTTTCGTCGGCTTTCGCAATTGCGATTGCGCGGGCTGTGGAACGACTGCGTGACTGATTCATGGCATCATTTCCTTTCGACCTAAGCAACAATAGACCCGGATGAACGGGACCGCCAGCCACTTGATGTTGCAACTGCTCACGAAAGCGGAAAAATGTCACTTTTTTGATACATTTCTCGAAAAGCGCATCTTTTCAGTCTTACGAAACCGTTGTGCCGGCAGATGAAACAGGTTCCATGAGATGTCTTAACAATCGCTGAAGCCGCCAGAGTTTTGTGCCGTTATGCCGCCTGCCCCGCCGAAAAGCCCGATGCCCATGCCCATTGGAAATTATAGCCGCCAAGCCAGCCGGTGACATCGACGCATTCACCGATGAAATAGAGGCCAGGTATATCGCGCGCCTGCATGGTGCGGGAATCGAGCGCCCTTGTGTCGACACCGCCAAGCGTCACCTCGGCAGTGCGGTAGCCTTCCGAGCCGGCCGGTGTAATGGCCCAGTCCTTGATACCGAGGCAGAAGGCATCGATGGCCTTATCGGAGAGATCGGCAAGCGGCCTGTTGCTCAGCCCTGCCGTCTCGGCAAAGAATTGCGCCAGCCTTTTCGGCAGAGGTTCGGAAAGCGCCGTCTGCAGGGCCTGGCGGCCATTTTCCTTGCGCGCCGTCTTCAACAGAGCGGCGATATCGACATGCGGCAGAAGGTTGAGGCGGATATCGCCGCCTTCGCGCCAGTAGGAGGATATCTGCAGGATGGCCGGGCCGCTCAAGCCGCGGTGGGTGACCAGCACCGCTTCCTCGAACATCGTCTTGCCGCAGCGGGCCTGCGCATCAACAGCGACGCCGGCAAGCATACTCAGGCTCTCGAGCTGGGCCGGATCGAGCGTCAGCGGCACCAGCGCCGGCCGGGTCTCGATCAGCGGCAGACCGAACTGCTCGGCAATTTTATAGGCAAGACCGGTCGCGCCCATTTTCGGGATCGACTTGCCACCGCTCGCAACGATCAGTGACGAACAGTCAATCGCCCCATCGGCGGTGGCTACGCGAAAACTGGAAGCCGTACTTTCGACGGACTGAATCTGCGCGCCAAGCCGCAGCACGGCGCGGGCGTCCTTCATCTCCGTCAAAAGCATGCGGATGATGTCCTTGGCGCTGTCGTCGCAAAACAACTGGCCAAGCGTCTTTTCGTGCCAGGCGATGCGGTGGCGATCGACCAGTGCGATGAAGTCATGCGGCGTATAGCGCGCCATGGCCGACTTGCAGAAATGCGGATTGGTCGAGAGGAAGTTCTTCGGGCTCGCATGGATATTGGTGAAATTGCAGCGCCCGCCGCCGGAAATCCGGATCTTCTCGCCCGGCGCCTTGGCATGATCGAGCACGACGACGCGGCGGCCGCGCTTGCCGGCCTCGATCGCCGCCATCATGCCGGCGGCGCCTGCGCCGATTATCACCACGTCGAATTTTTCAGCCAAAATACCCGGTCCCGTTTCAACTTCCTTTCGAAGGCGGCGGCATCAAAGTCAACCGCTCCTTTGCCGTGAAGAGTGCAAATACAGCCTGTACGGGCCGGAAAGTCCCGGTTTTCACCCTAGCCAATTGCCAAACTGTGGCTATGATGGCCAATCCGAACCCAAAACCGGTGATTTATGCCCGTCAGAAGAAACGCTGCCCAACCAACTGCAAGGACGATCAAGAGCTCGAAAATACCCGCCGCATTGCAAGCGCCACGAGGCGTAAAGACCTGGAAGGAAGCCGCCGACTGGCTGAAAATCCGCGGCATCGAAGATATCGAATGCATCACGCCTGATATTGCCGGCGTTCCGCGCGGCAAGATGATGCCGTCCTCGAAATTCACGTCCAATACCTCGCTTGCCCTGCCCTCGGCGATCTACCGCCACACGATTTCCGGTGAATATCCCGAAGAAACGGGCAACTTCCACTATGACAGCCGCGATAGCGACATCAAGCTCGTTCCTGATCTTTCGACCCTCTCGGTCGTGCCATGGGAAACCGACCCGACGGCGCAGGTGATCTGCGACATTGCCGGTTCCCAGGGCGAAAAGGTTCCCTACACGCCGCGCAACGTCCTGAAGCACGTACTCGACCTCTACCACCAGAAGGGCTGGAAGCCCGTCGTCGCGCCCGAAATCGAATTCTATCTGGTCGCCAAGAACGAGGATCCGGACTATCCGCTGCACCCGCCGAAGGGCCGCTCCGGGCGCGCCATCCAGGGTGGGCAGGGTTACTCGATCGCCGGCGTCAACGAATTCGACGAACTGATCGACGACATCTACCATTTCTCCGAAAAGCAGGGTCTCGAGATCGACACGCTGATCCACGAGGAAGGCCCGGCGCAGCTGGAAATCAACCTGCGCCACGGCGATCCGATCGAGCTTGCCGACCAGGTCTTCATGTTCAAGCGGACGATCCACGAGGCCGCCCTGAAGCATGGCATCTACGCCACCTTCATGGCCAAGCCGATGCAGGGCCAGGCAGGGTCTGCCATGCACATCCACCAGTCCGTCATCGAGGTGAATACCGGGCGCAACCTGTTTTCCAATGCCGACGGCACGGCGTCGAAGGAATTCTTCTCCTTCATCGGCGGCATGCAGAAATATGTCCCCAAGACGCTGTCGATGATGGCGCCTTACGTGAACTCCTATCGCCGCCTGACACCCGACATGTCGGCGCCGGTCAACAATGCCTGGGGCTATGACAACCGCACCACGGCCTTCCGCGTACCGGTTTCCAGAACCGGTTGCCCGGCGCGTGGAAAACCGGCTGCCCAGTTCCGATGCCAATCCATATCTGGCGCTCGCCGCATCGCTTGGCTGCGGCTACCTCGGCATTGTGGAAGCGTTGGAACCTTCGGCACCGTCCGATGACAACGTCAATGGCGGGACGATCGACCTGCCGCGCGGCCTGCTCGAAGCCGTTTCCCTGCTCGAGGCTGAACCTGCCTTTGCCGAGGTCTTCAGCCCCGAGTTTATTGCCATCTATGCCGGCGTGAAGCGTGGTGAATTCGAAACCTTCATGCAGGTGATCAGCCCCTGGGAACGCGAATACCTGCTTCTCAACGTCTGATCCGAAAGGTTCCGCCATGCCATGGCAAAGCCCGATCTCCCCAGGTATTTCCTGGTATGAGTCCAACGTTGCCGAGCGGCCGGAATATCCGGCCCTCGCCGGCTCGGTCGAAACCGATGTCGCCATTGTCGGCGGCGGTTTCACCGGCCTGCAGGCAGCCTTCAATCTCGCCCTCAAGGGTGTCCGCGTCACGCTGATCGATGCCTGCCGCTTCGGCGACGGCGCGTCGGGCCGCAATGGCGGACAACTCGGCACCGGCCAGCGCTGGTCTCCCGAAGAGATGGAAGGATCGCTCGGCTTCGAACGTTCGAAGGCACTGTTCGATCTCGCCGAGGATGCGAAGAAACATCTTCTCGAGTTTGCATCCGTGCATGGCATCGACATCGAATATGTCGAGGGGCAGATGAACGTCTGCCACAAGCCTCGCCTCGAAAAAGAGTATCGCGACAGTGTCGAGATCGCCGCATCGCGTTACGGCTATCTCGACCAGAGCTTCATGGATCGTGACGAAACCGTCGCGCGGCTGGGTTCCGAACGCTACCTGTTCGGCATCCGCGATACCGGCACCGGCCATATCCAGCCGATGAAGCTTCTTGTCGGGCTGGCGAAGCAGGCCGCTTTGGCCGGGGCTTCGCTGCATGAGCAGACCAAGGCGCTGAAGATCAACCAGGCCGGCGGCCGGGTGACGATCGAGACGGACAAGGGCACCATCCGCGCCGGACGCGCTGATTGCCTGCAACGGCTATATCGGCAATCTCGAACCAGTGACGGCAAGGCATGTCATGCCGATCCGCTCGTTCATCGGCGCTACCAAGGTGCTCAGCGATTTTCCCGATGTGCTGCCGGGCGGCGAGGCTGTTGCCGATTTGCGCTTCGTCGTGCGCTATTTCCGCAAATCGAAGGACGGCCGATTGCTGTTCGGTGGCCGCGAGGCCTACACGGCGGACAATCCGCGCGACATTTCCGACCATATCCGCCGGCAAATCACCGAGATTTATCCGTCGCTGGAAAATATCGAGATGACCCATGCCTGGGGTGGCTCGGTCGGCATCACGCTGCCGCGCCAGCCGTTCGTGCAGAAGTCATGCCCGGCGTCACCTCGATCGGCGGCTATTCCGGTCATGGCGTCATGCTGTCAAACTATTGTGGCAAGCTCTATGCCGATATGGTCACCGGCAACCGGTCGGACCTCGACCTGTTCCGGGAGCTGAACATTCCGGCATTTCCGGGCGGCACGCGCTTTCGCTCCGTGCTTTTGTTCGTCGCACTCAGCTGGTATGCCTTGCGCGACAAATTCTGAAAGCATGCTTTGAAAAGCAGATGAAACGCATTTTGTTGCGTCGCACCCTAGCGCTTTTAAATCGATTAGATTATACACTCCTCAGACCAGAACGAGATCGAGATTTCTCATGAGCAGCCAGATCATTCCTGTGGAACCCTTTGACTATGTGGTTTTCGGAGGCACCGGCGACCTTGCCGAGCGCAAGTTGCTTCCCGCCCTCTATCATCGTCAGCTGGACGGCCAACTGAGCGACCCGACCCCGCATTATCGGCGCGTCAGCGCAGCGTGCTCAGCCACGAAGAGTACCTGCAAATTCGCCACCGATGCCCTCAAGGAGCACCTGAAGGCAGGCGAGTATGACGACGCTCAGGTGAAGACCTTTACCGACCGTCTTTTCTACGTGCCGGTCGATGCCAAATCGGACGGCGGCTGGGATCAGCTGAAGACCCTGCTGGACGAAGGCAAGGACCGCGTCCGCGCCTTTTATCTCGCTGTAGCACCTGCGATTTTCGGCGATATCTCGGAAAAGATCCACGATCACAAGCTGATCACCAAGACGACGCGCATTGTCGTCGAAAAGCCGATCGGCCGCGATCTTGCGTCGGCGCTCGAACTCAATGACACGATCGGCAGGGTGTTCAAGGAAGAACAGATCTTCCGCATTGACCATTATCTCGGCAAGGAAACCGTGCAGAACCTGATGGCGCTGCGCTTTGCCAACACGCTGTACGAACCGCTGTGGAACTCCTCCTACATCGACCATATCCAGATCACCGTTGCCGAGTCGGTCGGGCTGGAAAGCCGTGCAGGCTACTACGACAAGGCCGGTGCGCTGCTGCGACATGGTGCAGAACCATATCCTCCAGCTTCTCTGCCTTGTCGCCATGGAAGTGCCGCCGTCGATGAACGCGGAAGCCGTGCGCGATGAAAAGCTGAAAGTGCTGCGCGCTGAAGCCGATCAATCCGGGCAATGTCGAGAAAATGACGGTGCGCGGCCAGTACAAGGCCGGGGCTTCTGCCGGTGGTGCAGTCAAGGGTTACCTTGAAGAACTCGAAGGCGGCGTCTCCAACACGGAAACCTTCGTCGCCATCAAGGCTGAGATCAACAACTGGCGCTGGGCCGGCGTACCCTTCTACATCCGCACCGGCAAACGCATGGCCGGCCGCATGTCGGAAATCGTCATCAGCTTCAAGCCGATCCCGCATTCTATCTTCGACGAAGCCGCCGGCCGCATCGCCGCCAACCAGTTGATCATCCGCCTGCAGCCGGACGAAGGCGTCAAGCAGTCGCTGATGATCAAGGACCCCGGCCCGGGCGGTATGCGCTTGCGCAATGTTTCGCTCGACATGACCTTCGCCGAAGCCTTCAATGCCCGCAGCGCCGACGCCTATGAGCGCCTGCTGCTCGATGTGGTGCGCAACAACCAGACGCTGTTCATGCGCCGCGACGAAGTCGAAGCGGCTTGGCGCTGGGTCGATCCGATCCTGAAATCCTGGGAAACAGTCAACCAGCAGGTCCAGTCCTATACGGCCGGCACCTGGGGACCGAGCCAGGCTATCGCGCTCATCGAGCGTGACGGCCGCACATGGCATGAAGTGATCTGAGGACGAAAGCCATGACGGCTGCGATGCATGTATTCGACAATGGTGCGGCACTGGCAGATGGCCTTGCCGAAGCCGTGGCCGCGGCATTGTCCGCCGCCGTTGCGGATCGCGGGGAAGCCTGCATCGCGGTCTCCGGCGGTTCGACGCCGAAAGCTTTCTTCAAGGCGCTGTCCGGCAAGGCGATCGACTGGCCGAAAGTTATCGTGACGCTGGTCGATGAACGCTTCGTGGAGCCGGACAGTGACCGCTCGAACGAGAAGCTCGTTCGCGACAACCTGCTGATCAATGCCGCCACAACGGCAAGGCTTGAGCCACTCTATTATCCGGCGGCAACGGCGGAAGAAGCAGCGGCGGCCGCCACCAAGCAGACCGCCGGCATCGGCTGTCCCTTCGATGTGGTCATCCTTGGCATGGGCGGCGATGGACATACGGCCTCGTTCTTTCCGGGCGGTTCGCGCCTTGCAGAGGCGCTTGACCCCGGCCACGCCGCGCGGCGTGATGACGATGGAAGCCGAAGGAGCGGGCGAGCCGCGCCTGACATTTACATTCTCCAGCCTTCAGGATGCCAGACTTCTGGTGCTCCATATCGAGGGAGCGGCCAAGAAGGACGTTCTTGCCAAGGCTGAAGCGCCCGGTGACGAGGCGGAGATGCCAATCCGGGCAATATTGCGCCGGGCTGCCTCCCCGCTTCAGATCTACTGGGCACCTTAAGCCCGAAATCCGGGGACCCAAGACCCGGATAACCGAAACCATGCAGACCACAGGAGTGCCGAACACTCCGGAACAGGATTGCCATGTCCGCCGACAGCCGTATTGCCACGATCACCGCCCGCATCGTTGAACGTTCGAAGCCCTATCGCGAGTCTTATCTTGCCCGCGTTCGCTCGGCTGCATCCAAGCGCGTCACCCGTTCGGTCCTCGGCTGCGGCAACCTTGCCCATGGCTTCGCCGTCTGTTCCCCCTCGGAGAAGCTCGCCCTCTCCGGCGACGAGGTGCTGAACCTCGGTATCATCACCTCCTACAACGACATGCTGTCGGCGCATCAACCATTCGAAAACTACCCGGCACTGATCCGCCAGGCTGCCCATGACGTCGGCGGCGTGGCGCAGGTGGCGGGCGGCGTGCCGGCCATGTGCGATGGTGTCACCCAGGGACAGCCAGGCATGGAGCTTTCGCTGTTTTCCCGTGACCTGATCGCCATGGCCGCCGGCGTCGGCCTGTCGCACAACATGTTCGACAGCACCGTTTACCTCGGCGTCTGCGACAAGATCGTTCCCGGCCTGATGATTGCCGCCATGACCTTCGGCCATCTGCCAGCCGTGTTCATCCCGGCCGGCCCGATGACCACAGGCCTGCCGAATGATGAAAAGTCGCGCGTGCGCCAGCTGTTTGCCGAAGGCAAGGTTGGCCGGGACGAGTTGCTGGAAGCGGAATCGAAGTCCTATCACGGCCCCGGCACCTGTACCTTCTACGGCACGGCCAATTCCAACCAGATGCTGATGGAGATCATGGGCTTCCACCTGCCCGGCGCTTCCTTCATCAATCCGGGCACGCCGCTGCGCGACGCGCTGACCAGGGAAGCGACCAAGCGAGCGCTGGCGATCACCGCGCTCGGCAATGAATATACCCCGGCCGGCGAAATGATCGACGAGCGCTCGATCGTCAACGGCGTCGTCGGCCTGCATGCGACCGGCGGCTCGACCAACCACACGATGCATCTGGTCGCCATGGCCCGCTCGGCCGGCATCGCGCTGACCTGGCAGGATATTTCAGAGCTCTCCGACATCATCCCGCTGCTTGCCCGCGTCTATCCGAACGGTCTTGCCGACGTGAACCATTTCCATGCTGCCGGCGGCATGGGTTACCTGATCAGCCAGCTTCTGAAGCATGGCCTGCTGCATGACGATGTGCGCACTGTCTTCGGCCAGGGGCTCGATGCCTACGCCATCGACGTCAAGCTGGGTGCGAACGGCACGGTCGCCCGCAGAACCCGCGCCGGAACACAGCCACGATCCGAAGGTGCTTTCGACCGTCGAACATCCCTTCCAGCATTCCGGTGGCCTGAAGATGCTGACCGGCAATCTCGGCAAGGCCGTCATCAAGATTTCGGCCGTCAAGCCGGAGCGCCACGTCATCGAGGCGCCGGCCAAGATCTTCCATGATCAGTCGGAGCTGCAGGCCGCGTTCAAGGACGGTAAGCTCGAGGGTGATTTCGTCGCCGTCGTCCGCTTCCAGGGCCCGAAAGCCAATGGCATGCCGGAACTGCACAAGCTGACCACCGTGCTCGGCATCCTGCAGGATCGCGGCCAGACGGTTGCCCTGGTCACCGATGGCCGCATGTCCGGCGCCTCCGGCAAGGTGCCGTCGGCGATCCACATGACACCGGAAGCCAAGGATGGTGGGCCGATCTCCAAGATCCGTGAAGGCGACATCATCCGGCTGGATGCCATCCATGGCACGATCCAGGTACTGGTCGATGCTGCTGAACTGGCCGGCCGGGCTCCGGCCGAAGCGGATCCATCGGACAACGAATTCGGCATGGGCCGCGAACTGTTTGCCCCGTTCCGCGCGGCAACAGGCTCCGCCGATCACGGCGCCAGTGTTTTCTTTCACTGAAAACAGAAGCCCTCGACGGCCGAGCGAGGGCTTTCTTCTCTCGGATGGCTTACGGCAACGGTCCCGGATGCATGTCACTGCGGCCGTCATAGCGTTCGATGTTCAGCTCGAAGATATCGATGTCCTCGATGCACCGGGCATTGACCGACACCCGCTCACCGGGATAGCCGCTACGCATCAGCGCAACGCCGCATGTCGGACAAAAATGATGGCCTTCGGTGACGCTGCGCCAGACATAGGTGGAGATGCGGCGCTTTTCGCTGACCAGCGTTATCCTGTTCGCCGGAACCTTCCAATGCAGGAAGCCCGAACGGCGGCATGTCGAGCAGTTGCATTCGACCAGCTCGGAAATCTCCTCATCGATTTCAAAGCAGATATCGCCGCAATGACAGGAAAGGCGATAGGGTCGTTTCATCGGTCATTGTCTCGCTTCAGTCGCTCAGCCTCTATCAATCCGCCTCCTGCCGGCGAAGTCAAGCGCAGTCCACACGGGATCGCCGGCATGTTCCCCGCAAAGGAAGAGAAATGCCGGACGCGATCCCAACGGTAAGGCGATCACAGATCAGCTGTAGATATCGAGAACGCGGTTGCGATGATTGGGGTGCGTCGAATAGACGAAGATGCGGTTGAGGTCGCGCTCGGACATCAGGCGCAGGAAGCGCGCTTCAATGATGTTGTTGGCATGCACGCGCTTGACGATGCAGCCAACCATACCGATGCGGGCGCTGGGGACATCGAGATAAAAATTCTGCGGCAGCTTGAACTGCGTGGCGATGCCGAGAACGGCGCTGCTTTTCGATATTTTCAAGAGTTCGCAGCGGCGCGAGGTGAGATTGAGCATGCCGTTTTCGGTGTACTCGATGCGGGCATCATTGCGGGTATCCTCCATCGGGGAAATTGGCTTCCCGGTCGTACATGAAGGACTCTTCCTTGCTGAGATATGTCGGTTTATCGGATGCCTGTCCCCGCATCTGCCTGCTCCATCGCCTCTGTTGTTTGAAACATTAGCGGCGGAGATTTAACAGAGCGTAATTCAGCGGCTGATTCTGGCACAACAAACACAAAAAAACCCGCCCGGAAATACAGCCTAGGCGGGTTTTGAAAATTCTGCCTGATTCTACGTACGGTAGCTTTTCCCGTTTGCATCGAACAGATGCAGCTTTGCCTTGTCGGCGGTGAAGCGCACCTTCTCGCCGCGCTTGATGTCGAGGATACCCGGCACCTTGGCGATGATCGGTTCGTTGGCAACCAGTCCTTCGATATAGAGCAGCGTCACTTCGCCCAGTGCCTCGATGATTGCCACCGTGCCTTCGAACAGGAAGCTGTCGCTGATCGAAACCCTCAAGTCTTCCGGCCGCACGCCGAAACTTGCCGCCTTGCCGTTTTCGGACGCCGCTGTCGGAATGTCGAGGACGTCCTTCTTGCCACCCGGCAGTTCGACTGTGGTCTCGGCACCCGTGCCGACGATCTTGGCCGGAATGATGTTCATCGCCGGCGAGCCGATGAACCGGGCGACGAAGAGGTTTGCGGGGCGCTCATAGAGTTCCAGCGGCGGGCCTACCTGCTCTATATGACCGGCCGATAGCACGACGATGCGGTCGGCAAGCGTCATCGCCTCGACCTGGTCGTGGGTGACGTAGATCATCGTCGTATCCGGCATGGATTCGTTCAGCTTGGCGATCTCGATGCGCGTGGCCACACGGAGCGCAGCGTCGAGGTTCGACAGCGGTTCGTCGAACAGGAAGACCTTCGGATCGCGGCAGATGGCGCGGCCGATGGCGACACGCTGGCGCTGGCCGCCGGAAAGCGCCTTGGGCAGACGGTCGAGATATTTTGTCAGCTGCAGGATATCGGCGGCCGAGCGGACACGGCGGTCGATCTCTTCCTTCGATTCCTTGGCGATGCGCATGCCGAAGGCCATGTTGTCATAGACAGTCATGTGTGGATAAAGCGCATAGGACTGGAAGACCATGGCGATGCCGCGCTGCGACGGCGGCACCTCGTTGACCAGCCGCTCGGCGATATACATTTCGCCGCCGGAGATTTCCTCAAGGCCGGCGATCATCCGCAACAGCGTCGACTTTCCGCAGCCGGACGGTCCGACGAAGACGACGAACTCGCCCTGCTTGATATCCAGATCGATGCCATGGATGACATCCACCGCGCCATAGGACTTGCGGATATTCTTCAGTTGCAAACCTGCCATGTCATCCTCCCCTTCATTCTCTCGTTTTTGGCCGGCTCATTTGTGCGAACCGGCTCGATCTGGTTAGTCCATCCGGGCGAAAAAGCCGCTCCAGGCCGGTAGCGTGATACTGTCGCTGGTCAATGCCGATCCGAAGCCGTGGCCTTCTGAGCACGTCGAGTTTTTCAACCGGCTGGCTGGTGGTGACGGGCTCGGCGCTCATGTTGAACAGACACAGGATCGTCTCGTTGCCGAACTTGCGCTCAAACCCGAGCAACGGCGCCGGATAGGCTCGAAACTCGATCTCGCCCTTGGCAAAAGCCGGGTGCTGCTTGCGGAATGCGAGAAACCGCCGGTAATGGTTGAGCACCGAATTCGGGTCCGCCTGCTGTTCGGAAACGGCGCGGCCGAGATGTTCTTTCGGCACCGGTAGCCAGGGCTTGCCATCGCCGAAGCCGCCGTTGACGGCGTTCTTGTCCCAGACCATCGGGGTGCGGCACCCGTCGCGGCCCTTGAAATCCGGCCAGAACTGGATGCCGTAGGGATCCTGCAGATCCCTCGAAGGCGAGATCGGCTTCGGTCAGGCCAAGCTCTTCGCCCTGGTAGATGCAGACGGAGCCGCGCAACGTCATCAAAAGGCTCATGAGGAACTTCGCATGCGCCTCGTGATCGGCGATGCCAAGGCCCCAGCGGCTGACATGGCGCACGACGTCATGGTTGGAAAACGCCCAGCAGGCCCAGCCTTCGGGTGCTGCGCGGGCAAAATCATGCAGCACCTGCGCGACGCCTGCCGGTGTCAAAGGATCGGGTGCCAGGAATTCAAAGGCGTAGCACATGTGCATCTTGTCATTGCCGGATGTGTACTGCCCGGCGATCTCAAGACCGATCTGGCTGTCGCCAACTTCGCCGACAGCGGCGATTGCCGGGAATTCGTCCATCACGGCGCGGGAAGCGCTTGAGGAATTCTGAGATTTTCCGGGCGGTTCTTGTCGTAGAGATGTTCCTGATAATTGTACGGGTTGACCTGCAGGCGCCGTATTGGCATTGCGGCGTTCCGGCGCCAGCGCGGGGTTGTCGCGCAGTTCCAGATCGTGGAAGTAGAAGTTGATCGTATCCAGCCGGAAACCATCGACGCCACGTTCCAGCCAGAAGCGTTCGACGGCCAGCAACGCATCCTGGACTTCCAGGTTGTGCAGGTTCAGGTCCGGCTGCGAGGTCAGGAAGTTGTGCATGTAATATTGCAGGCGCGTCGGATCCCAGGCCCAGGCCGAGCCGCCGAAGATCGATAGCCAGTTGTTGGGCGGCGTGCCGTCCGGCTTGGAATCGGCCCAGACGTACCAGTCCGCCTTTGGATTGAAGCGGCTGGAGCGGCTCTCGACGAACCAAGGGTGCTGGTCCGATGTATGCGACAGCACCAGATCGATCATCACGCGGATGCCGAGGCGGTGGGCCTCGGCGATCAGCGTCGAAATCGGCAAGCAGGCCGAAGATCGGATCGACATCGGTATAGTTCGAGACGTCATAGCCGAAATCCTTCATCGGGGAGGTGAAGAACGGCGAGATCCAGATCGCATCGACACCGAGCGAGGCGACATGCGGCAGCCGGGCGGTGATGCCCTTCAGGTCGCCGATGCCGTCGCCATTGGAGTCCTGGTAGGAACGCGGATAGATCTGGTAGATCACCGCGCCACGCCACCAGTCCCGATCGGCCTGCAAAATGGAACCACTTGCCTGGGTCATGCTCATATTCATTTCTGTAGAAGTCCCTGTGAAGAAATCTCAGCCCCCCTTGACCTGATCCCGCCAGCAGGCCACGCACGAGGTAGCGCTGCAGGGTGAAGAAGACGATCAGGGGAACGATGATGGTGACGAAGGCCGAAGCCGTCAGAATTTCCCAGTTGCCGCCACGCGACCCGAGCAGATTGACGAGACGTCCGGTCAGGACCAACTCGTTGTTGCCGGTTCCAAGGAAGACCATGGCGACCAGGAGGTCGTTCCAGGTCCACAGGAACTGGAAGATCGAGAAGGAGGCAAGTGCCGGGAAGGATAGCGGCAGGATGATCTTGATGAAGATATCGAAATCGCTGGCACCATCGACGCGTGCCGATTCCATGATTTCGCGCGGCAGACCGGCCATGTAATTGCGCAGCAAATAGATCGCCAGCGGCAGGCCGAAACCCATATGCGCCAGCCAGATGCCGACATAGGTCTTGGCGGGAACACCGAGAAAGGCGCCGACGCCGTTATAGAGCTTCAAAAGCGGGATCAGCGACATCTGCAGCGGCACAACGAGCAGGCCGACGACGACCGCGATCAGGATGGCCCGGCCGGGAAACTTCATCCACGCCAGCGCATAAGCCGCAAAGGCAGCCACGAGGATCGGGATGATCGTTGCCGGGATGGCGACGGTCAACGAGTTGATGAAGGAAGCACTGATGCCGGCCGCCCGCATGACTTCGCGGTAATTGTCGAAGGTGAAGCGCGGCGGAATGGCGGCGGTATAGAAGATGCGCTGGCCGCGCGTGCCTTCCATGCGGGTCGGCGAGACGATTTCGTAACTGCCGTCGTCCTTGACGGTCAGTGTCTGGCCGTCGCCGATATCGGCGGGCGTGCCGACTGGAAATGCGGTTGGTTGCAGCGGCCGAAAGCCGAAGGCCGACACCTTTGAATTGCCGCCCTCCAGCAGGTTGCCGGCGATGACGAACTTTCCGTCGCGTTCGACCTGTGTTTCCGGCAAGGCTGCACGGCCGGTCAGGTTCTGCGACGACGTGGAAAGAGCTGTCCACCAGCCGGACACGGCGAGCTGATCCCTTGTCGCGCAGCGACGAGATCAGCAGGCCTGCGGTCGGCAGAGTCCAGAGGACGACAAGCAGAATAACGGAAATGTGGACGGCCCAGACGAGTGGCGAGCGGGAAGAAGCAATCATCTCAGTGGCCCTCCATTTCCTTGGCAGCGTTGCGGATGTTCCAGACCATGATCGGGATCACCAGCACCATGATGATGACGGCAATCGCCGCGCCACGCCCAAAGTCACCGCCACCGCGGAACATCCAGTCGAACATCAGATTGGCAAGGACCTGGCTTTGCCACTGACCGTTGGTCATGGCGAGCACGATGTCGAAGACCTTGAGCACCAGGATTGTGATGGTAGTCCAGACGACGGCGATCGTGCCCCACATCTGCGGGATCATGATCTTGAAGAAGATCTGGAAACCGTTGGCGCCGTCGATGACCGCGGCCTCGATCGTTTCTTCCGGAATGCCGCGCAGGGCGGCTGACAGGATGACCATGGCAAAGCCGGTCTGGATCCAGATCAGGATGACCATCAGGAAGAAATTGTTCCAGAACGGCAACGTCACCCAGGCTTCCGGCGAGCCGCCGAAATAGACGACGATGGCGTTCAACAGGCCGATCTGCTCGGTGCCTTCGGCGCGGTAGTCGTAGATGAACTTCCAGATGACCGAGGCGCCGACGAACGAGATCGCCATCGGCATGAAGATCAGCGTCTTGGCGATATTGCCCCACCAGATGCGATCGGTCAGCGCTGCGATGATGAGACCGAAAACGTGGCGGCGGCGGGAACGACCAGCAGCCAGAGGAAGTTATTGTAGATCGACTGGCGGAATTCGCCGTCGTTGAACATCCAGATGAAATTGTTCAAGCCGACAAAATTCTCGCCGGCCCTGTCATGCAGGCTGAGCCAGACGGAAGCGATGACGGGATAAATCAGATAGATGGTCAGCGAGAAGAGCGCGGGACCGAGGAAGAGCCAGGGTCTAATGGCATTGGTGATGCGCAGGTTGCGTGAGGCAAGCGGACCGGTGAGGCCCTTCGACGGAAAGAGCTTGTCGAGAATCCAGTTGGTACCGAAGAAGTAGGCCGCGCAGGCAAGAACCCCGGCGGCCATCGTGGCGATGGCGAATAACAATTGCTGCATGGCAACTTCCTCCCCAGGAAAATTGGTTGGGGAGAGTTCGCCCCCCTGTCACTTCGTGACATTTCCCCTCAAGGGGAAATCGTTCTTTGCACTTCGAAGCCTTGGTCAAACACCAATTGGGCTTTAGAGCACCTCCCCTTGAGAGGGAGGTGCCAAGCATCACCGAAGGGGTAATCGTCTCCCCTTATCGTTCTTACTTGATCGAGTCCCAAGCCTTCTGGATGCCGTCAGCAACATCCTGCGCCGACTTGCCGCCGACATAATCGACCATGCCCGTCCAGAACGCACCCGCACCGATCTTGCCCGGCATCAGGTCGGAACCGTCGAAGCGGAAGGTCGTTGCGTTGAGCAGGATTTCGCCCTGCTTCTTCATCGGGCCGTTGGCATAGACATCCTTGTTGGCGCTCTTCAGCGGCGTCAGGAAGCTTGTCTGCGCCATCCAGACTTCGTGTGCGATCGGGGGTTTCCAGGAACTCGATGAAGGCGCGAGCCGCCGGTGTGTCCTTGGTGATCATGGCAAGGGTGCCGGCACCGAGAACAGGATTGCCGAGGTCGGGCTTGCTGGCATAAGGCGGCATGTAGAAGAAGTCCGCGTCTTCGCCGACCTTTGTGCCTTCCGGGAAGAAGGACGGGATGAACGACGCCTGATGGTGCAGGTAGCACTTCGGCGGCGAGGCGAACAGGCCCTTCGGGCTATCGCGGAAGTCGGCGGATGCAACGGCTGCGGCACCGCCATCGACGTTCTTGTCGTTCTTGGCGAACCAGCCGAATTCATCGACAGCGCCAACGACAGCCGGATCGTTGAACGGGATCGCGTTGGTGACCCATTTATCGTAGGTATCGGCCGGCTGCGTGCGCAGCATCATGTCTTCGACCCAGTCGGTTGCCGGCCAGCCGGTCGCACCACCGGAGCCGAGACCGATGCACCACGGCGTACCGCCATCGGCAACGATCTTCTCGGTCAGCGCCTTCAGTTCTTCCATGGTCTTCGGAACCTCATAGCCCGAATCCTCGAAATTTTCCGGCACGTACCAGACCAGCGACTTCACGTCGATCTTGTAGGGGAATGCGTAAAGGGCCTTGGTGCCATCCTTGCCGGCATAGGTCGAGAGATCGACCCAGGATTGGCCAGCGGCATAGTTTTCGAGAAGCCATTTCTGGGTTTCTTCGCCGAGCGGCGTGAGATAGCCCTTCGACGCCAGGTCGGCGATCAGGCCCGGCTGCGGCAGGATGGCAACGTCCGGAGGACTGCCGGCCTGGGTGTCGATGACGATCTGCTGTTCGTAATTTTCGGACGAGGAATATTTCACGTCGACGCCGGTCGCATCGTGGAAATAGTCGAGCATGGACTGCGCCAGGGCTTCGTCTTCGCCGCGCCAGGGTCCGAAGATGGTCAGCGTCTGACCCTTGAGGTCATGCCCCTTCTTGAACTCTTCGAAGCTCGCCCAGTTGAATTTGGAATCTTCGCCCGGCTTGAATTTCAGCTCGGCTGCATGCGTGGCGCTGGCCACAAGCGCAAGCGCCGCCACTCCCATCAAGAATGTTCTCTTCACGTCATTTCCTCCCAAGAAAGACCCGACCCATTGATGCCGGGCGAACACCGCAGCGCCGCCAAAATTCAAAGCGCTTTGAGTTTGCTAACAAATCATTTCGACAGGTAGGAAGTCAAGAGTTTTCCCGTAAACGGCGAAGAAAGCTCTAAATCATGCACCGCAGCGAATGTTTGCAGCGCAATGAAGTGAATTTTTCTGGTTGCTGATCGACACCGGTGCTACAAAATCCGTCGCGCTGAGGATGAAAAGCAAATATCGAATAAAAATAAAAGCGCTTTGGGAGGGCGCGCTCGTCATGAACGTGAATTTGAAGCAGTTGGCAGAGATGCTGGGCCTGTCGCAAACGACGGTCAGCCGGGCGCTCAACGGCTATCCGGAAGTCAACGCCGAAACACGCCAACGGGTCTTGAGCGCAGTACGCAGAGACCGGTTACCGGCCAAACCGTGCGGCCCAAAGGCTGGCAACCGGCCGGGCCGGATCGATCGGGCTTGTCATGCCGATCGCTCAGGGGATCGATTCCGACGTGCATTTCGGCGAATTCCTGGCGGGGCTTGGCGAAGAATCCGTCCGGCATGATTTTCATTTCGTCATCAATCCGAGCGCACCCGACGACGAGGAAACAACCTTCAAGCGGCTGGCAGCCAGCGGCAATGTCGATGCACTGTTCCTTGCCTATGTGCGCGCCAACGATCCGCGCATCTCCATGCTGAAATCGCTGTCGATCCCGTTCGTCGTGCACGGCCGGGCCATCGGCCAACCGGCCGACTATCCGTTTCTGGATATCGACAACACCGGCGCCTTTTATGATGCAACGCGCCTGCTCATCCAGTTGGGGCACAAGCGGATCGCGCTGATCAACGGGCCGGGAAACCTCACCTTTTCCATACGCCGCATGAAGGGAATGCGGGCGCTTGAAGAGAACGGCCTGCGCCTTGATGAAGGTCTGGTTCAAAACTCGGTGATGACCGATGAATACGGCCACCGCGCCATGCAGCATTTTCTGGAACAGGAGGAGCCCCCGACCGCAGTCCTTTGTTCCAGTACCGTGATCGCCCTTGGCGCGGTCAGAGCCATCAACAGGGCAGGATTGCAGATCGGCAGCGATATTTCAGTGATTGCCCATGACGACGTTCTACCGATGCTGAAGCCTGAAAACTTCAGTGTTCCCCTGACAACAACGCGCTCTTCCCTGCGCGCCGCCGGTGCGCGGATCGCCACCCGGCTGATTTCGCGCATCCTCAAGACCGGCGAATACCCGGAACAGGAACTGTGGAGAACGGAACTGATCGTCAGGGCCTCCACAGGCCCTGCTCCGAAATCTTGAGGCCGCGGCCCCCAACGCGCCTCGATCAGAACTTCGGCGCGGTCTTGCCGGCCCTGCGATAGGCGGCGATGACCGTGTTGGCCATCAGCATGGCGATGGTCATCGGGCCGACACCGCCGGGCACCGGCGTGATCACGGCGGCCACCTCGGCGCATTCATTAAAGGCGACATCGCCGACCAGGCGGGACTTGCCCTCGCCCTTTTCAGGCGCGGCAATGCGGTTGATGCCGACATCGATCACGGTCGCACCGGGCTTGACCCAATCAGCTTTGACCATTTCCGGGCGGCCGACGGCGGCAACCAGAATATCGGCGTTGCGGCAAACGGCGGCCAAGTCCTTGGTGCGCGAATGGGCGATGGTCACCGTCGCATTGGCTGCCAGCAGCAGCTGCGCCATCGGCTTGCCGAACAGGTTGGAGCGGCCGATGACGACGGCATTCAGACCGGAAAGGTCTTCGCCGTGGGTACGCTTGACGAAGACCATGGCGCCGGCCGGCGTGCAGGAAACCAGGCCACCATCAAGATCGCCGGTTGCCAGCTTGCCGGCATTGACGACATGCAGGCCATCGACGTCCTTTTCCGGCAGGATCGACTGGATGATCGCCTCCGAATTGAAATGCTTCGGCAGCGGCAGCTGCACGAGAATGCCGTGCAGACTTTCATCCTTGTTGAGGCTCTGCACCAGGGCCGCCAGCTCCTCCTGCGTCGTTTCCTCCGGCAGCGTGTGCTGAACAGAAGTGAAGCCGCATTCCTTGGCCATCTTGCTCTTGGACGATACATAGGCGTGGCTCGCCGGGTCGTTTCCGACGATGACGACGGCGAGACCGGTCTTGACACCGGCCTGATCCTTCAGCGCCTGCGACGCGGTTTTCACTGCATCGATCACCGACGCTGCAACTTGCTTGCCATCAATCACGGTCGTCACGGTGTTCTCCCAGATTATCGTTTGTTCTGTTTCACTCTAGTTTCAGCAAAAAATATCGGTGGCCTCAATGCGTCCTATGCTGTCCAGATCGAATAAATTCAAGGCCGATCCGGCAGCACCGGCACACGAACGCCGCGGTTGTCTCATTTTCTATCATTGTTGAGGAAACGACCGGGCGGGTTTGCTCGGCAAGAGCAATTCGGGGCCGATGGAGGGAATGCCCTCAACGCCGACCGCCGGCCCGCAGTTTCGCATAGTGTTCGACACGCGAGCGCAGGGCACGAAGATTTTCCTGCACCTCAACGATATCACCGTTGTCATCATCATTGTCCCGCATCTCGCGAAGATAGTCTCGCAGGCTTGCCGGTGCAGCATCGCCGCGCTGGGGAAAGGCAGAGAGCGCTGCGGCGGATGCCGCGGCGTGATGCGCCGATGGCATCCGCGTCCTATACTCCACAGGTGCAGGCAATGGATCGTCGATATGCCGTGGCGTTCCCGGGCCATCGGGATGGTGATCGTCCTCTTCGGTTGGATCACGCTGTGGAACCACGGCAACCGGCCGGCTCGACCGCTGCAGCAAGTCCCTCATGCTTCGGTAAACGCCGAACGCAATGCCCAATCCGACCCCGGCCATGAAGCCTGCAATCAAGCCACCGATTGCAATCAGCTTACGCGACGGCCCGGTGGGCTGAAGCGGCGGTTGCGCCGAGGCGATCACCCGGATGTTCTTCGAGGTCAGCTTCTCCTCCTGGCCGGTTTCGCTCGCCCGCTTTAGGAAGGATTCATAGATCATCCGCGTCGCATTGGCCTTGCGCTCCAGTTCTCGCAACTCGATGAAGCCGGTGGATGAATTCATCTGCTGCGCCTTTTGGACCGCCAGTTGCTGGACAAGATCTTTTCCGTCCGGATGGCCCGGTCCAGTTCAGTCTGCGCCGTCGCCTCGATGCGCCGAAGCTCATTGCCGATCTCCGAGCGCGCAACCTCAAGCGATTGGACGGCGGCCAGCCGTTGTGGGTGACGCGGGCCGAGGCTCGCATCCAGCGCGCCAACAACTGCGCCTCGGAATACTGCTTGCGCAGTTCCTGAAGCGTCACCGAACTGACCTCTTCGGGAAATGCGCCGCTGAGGACGTCGTTCAATCGGATCTTTGTGGCAAGATCGGCTTTCGCCCTTGCATCGGCGATGCGATTGCGCACGGCGCCAACCTGATCGTTGAGGGCCAGCAATTGCTTGTCGAAGATCAGCTCGCCGGCAGCGCCGACAATGTCGTGGTCGGCCTTGAATTTTTCAACCGCGTTTTCAGCCGTATCCAACTCCTTGCGCAGGTCGGTCAGCCGGCTATCGAGTGCCTTGGTCGTCCGCTGGAAGAAGCCGGATTGGGCGGCTTGTTCCTCGTTGAGAAATGTCGCGACGAGGCGATTGGTAATCAGTGCCGATTTGGCCGGGTCGCGGCTCTTGACCTCGATGGTTACGATGAAGGTTTTCGGATCAGCTGACACGGTGACTGCATCGCTCAATTTTTCCAACGTACGCGGATTGACCCCGGATGCCGGTGCCGGCTGCGCCTTGCCGGGGGCAACGATATCGTGGATGACATCGATGCCATCGGCAATTCCGCCTTTGCCGCTGGAGACACCACCGAATTCGGGATCGTGGTCGAGCCCCAGATCGATGGCGACCTTTTCCAGAACGGTCCGCGAGCGCAGCACTTCGAGCTGGCTATCGACCAGCGCCAGGATCGCTTCGGTTGCCAGGCTTTCCTTGGAAAGATCGGAATCCGTCAATCGGACTTCGCGCGGATCGACATAGAGCTTGCTTTGGGAAACGTAGACGCTGGGGGTCGATATGGCGAGCAACACGCCACCGATGGCACCGGCGACCGTCAGCACCACGATCGTTTTTCGAAGCTGCCAGACGGACGTCATAATCGTGGTTATGTCGATCAGCGGCCGATCCTGCTGTTCTCCATAAAAGGCTTCCGGATTGACGACAGGCGAAGCGATGGCAGCCTTGGCTTGAGGTGGGCTGCCCCCTATCGACGTTGTTTTTTCACTCTTGAACCAGCCGGAAAAGCGCCCGGCGGCCTTTTCGCCGCCGCTTTGGCGGGCTGCTGTTCATTGCCAGATATTTTCGGCTTGATGGCGGGACTGCCCAGACGATCCAGCAACTCGCTGGCGGTGCGCGCAACCGGCGCTCCTGCACGCGTCGTCGCGCGGGGAACGCGGCGATGCGCCACCCTCCTTCGACCCAAGGCCGACCGGGGAGCGACGCACCACAGTCCTTTTGTTGTCTTCCGGATCGAACATCGATGCCTGCAAACGCCCGCGACTGGGCAAAGTGACGAATTGTGAACGAAGCTTAAGTTTTTGTGGAAAACAAACCGTTAACAGGCGGCGATTTACGAGCCCGAAATGCCCTGAATCGGCGATATCAAACCGCTCATTAAGCTTTACCGGCTAGAAACGGGACAGCACATCCGGACCCCTGCTCGTGATCGATTTCGCCAAGACCCTCTACACACGCCACAGCAGCGTCATTCACGCCTATATCTCGATGACGAGCGGGTCTGCGGGTAGGCTTGTGCTGTCGCTGGTCTATTTCATCTGTATAGCCAACGGGCTCTCGATTGCCGAGTTCGGCCTGTTTGCCACGGCATCGGCCGCCGGCATCATGATCTCACGTGTGCTTGCCTTCGGCTTCATGTCGCCGCTCTACCGGGTGGCAACCGTCAAACCATTGCTGGTGGGCACCTATAGTGCAGGTTTCGCTGTTGGCGCGCTGTTGTCATTGCCCTTGATCGCGATCCTTTGCCTTGCCGCTTACTACGCCGTTTTCGCACGCGATATCGCTCTCCTGGTTTTCCTAGCCTTGATGGCTGCGGAAATCCTGTGCTGGCGTGGACTTGAGGTCGTCGTCATCGTTCTCAACGGCCTGGGTCGATTTGGCCGCGCTGCCCTTCTGGTGGTGATCGGCACGGGCATCCGCACCGCCGCCGCACTGGTCTTTTCACTGTCACAGTCGGCCTCGCTGGGGACATGGTCGCTATTTTATCTGGGTGCCAACCTGCTCGCTCTCGTGATCGCGATCGTTTGGTTCTTTCCGAAAGTACGGTTTCGTTGGCGCCCCTGCGCTGTACATTCTGCCGCTGGGCGGATTCGGTTTCGGTCGTGGGTGCCGAGGTGCTGTTCTACATCCAGTCTGAATTGACAAGATCGCTGTTCTGGCGATCGGTGGACCGGAGGTTTCGGGCATCTATGCGATCATCATGCGGCTTGCCGATCTGACGGCGCTGCCGGTGCGTTCGTTCAACACGCTGCTGGTACAGAAGATCATGCGTACGCCCGGAACGATCTCGTCCTGGCGCACCCGGCTGACGATCGAGACATTGGTGGCAGCCATATCCTTCCTGGCAATCGCCGCCATGGCGGTCTATCTGTGGATTTTCCCACGCGGACTGGGAAACAACGTCGCGCAGGCCGCGCCCTACCTCATGGCGGTCCTGCTGGTGCCGTCCTTCCGCAACCTTGTCGAATATCACTCCGAATTGCTCTATGCGACCGGCCGCACGGTGCGGCGGATGGTCAATCTGGTGATTGCCGGGGTCATCAAGGTCGCCTTGCTTGCCGTGGTCTTCATAACCAGCACCGATGTCGCCTATTGGGCGCCGCTGCTCAATGGTGTCTATCTGGCACTCTATGCCGCATCGTTTACCCTCACCTATTCAGCCTTGCGCCACGAAACCGGCCGGGTCATCTGACAGGATCAGGCGGCGCGTTCGAGAACGACGTTACGGATGTCGGCGAGATCGTGGCCGACGAAGGACTGGACGCCGATCCCGATCTGATGCGGCGCCATCTCCCGTATGAAGTGCCTGAGACCGCTAATATCGCGAGCGTAGCTGTCGTCGAACCAGAGTACGTGGCAAAGCCCTTCGGGCGACGCGACATGCCCCTGCCCCATCAGAACCTCATCGACAAAGCGGCCATAGATCAGGCATTCTGAAAACTGGCGCGAGCGAATGACAGCGTGGATCCAGTTCCGGCCATGAAGGCCTTCGATATGATCAAGTAGAGCCCGGCAGGTGTCGGTACGCCAGGCAATCAGCGTATTGATGTAGTCATTGGCAGGCAGGCTGAAGGGGCCGATCCCCAGGAGCTGGTCGGAATGGGCAAGCCACTCGAGATGGTTGGAGCGCATGCGCTCGCCGATCGCGCCATCCTTGCGATAGAGCGTCAGGCGATCTCCTTGCCAGAGGTCAGCCGGATCGAAATCACGCAACAGCACCACGTCGGAATCGACGGCGAACATGGTCGCCTCTTCGATGTGCCGGGACAGCGCCAGCCGGCGCAGTTGCTGCACATGCCAGCCTGCGCAGGGGCATGCTGTAGGGGCTAACCCAGAGCTTGCGCCGCCCGGCCGAGAGCGGGTCGGGAACGGCGCGCAGCCACCACGGCAGAAGATCGCTCTCGCTGATGACCTGACGGCGCGAGCCTTCCAGTTGCCGGAATAGGCGACATCGAACGGTGCTACGAGCAGATAATGGACCCAATCGCCCTTCAACCGCATATCCATGCTCTCGCACAGCAGCCGGCAGCGCTCGAAATCATTGGCGTAGGAGGCCGTAACGACAGCAGTGCGCATGATGGTTTCCGTCAGAACGATCGCGACCCGGCGCGGTGCCGGCCGATTTGCGGCGGCGTCTCACGCCCATTCAGCTTATGGCGGAGAATATAATATATGAACAACGGGTTTCCGATGAGATAACGGCGCCATAGCCGGCGTGGCTCATGGACCAGCCTGTGCAGCCATTCCAGGCGCAGCCGCCGGACGGTGGGGGACGCGCGGAACTTCCTCGGCCATGAAGTCGAAGAGCGCGCCGACGCTGATCACCAGCCGGGCATGGCCCGGGCCTACATGGCGGTCGATCCATTTTTCCTGCTTCGGACTGCCCATCGCAATCAACAGGATATCCGGCTTAACGGAGCGAACCTTGGCCATGACCTCGTCGGATTGCGCCGGGTCGAAAAAGCCGTCGGAAACGGCGATGAACTCGTGCCATGGCGCGTGTTTCTGGAAATTTTCGGCAGCGCTTGAGCACATCCGGACGTGCGCCAACCATGGCGATACGCCTCGGCGTCGTCATGTATGTCATCAGCGCCGGGACGAAATCCGTGCCGTTGAGGTTGGCCGGAAAGGTCTTTCCGTGAAACAGCACCGATGCGAGATCGACGCCATGCCCATCGGGCAGGACGATATGACGGCTCAACACCGCCCGGTATTCCGGGTCATGCATCATCAGATTGGCATTGTGCGCGTTGAGGAAGGATATGACCGTCTGCCCGATCGGCAACGAAGCGATTTCATCGGCGAAAGCGAAGGCATCCGCCCAGCCGAAATCACACACCGGCATATCGAGGATCATGCGCTGCGAGGCAATGATCGATGTACCCGGAAAAACATTCATCGGGATTGTACCCCCTTATGCACGGCAAGGCCGTAAGGCGCGCTGACAGCTTTGGTTGTCGATTGCCGGGCTTCGTCTCTAGGGAAAGCCCGACCAAGTGAAACTCCGGGCTTGCCGAACCGGGATAGACCCTCGTCCATCATCTCCAGCAACCTGGTTTTCTGTGCCTGATGAAAAACCGAACCAGACAGGCGCTGGCGGTTGCCCTGCCTGCACCTGCGCTGACCTTCTCGATCAACAGGTAGGCAAATTCTGACGGGATCGTCGCTCACCGCGCAATTATCGGGAAGCGCCTCGATGCCGCGCAAAGATGCGCTTGTCGCAACGCAGGGCATGCCGAGTTCGAAGGTCTCGACCGTCTTCAACTGCACGCCCGTGCCGCCGCGGCTGATCAGCGGCAGAACCGCACCGGATTCGACAAAGGCACGCGCGTCGGGCACGCGTCCGAGCAAGCGTATTCCAGGATGGGAAATCGCCGGCGCATCCGGCAGCTGACCGGCAATGCCGATCGACATATCGGCCGGCAGAAACGGCACGACCTCGGAGAGGAACCAATCAAGGCCGATCCGGTTCGGCTGCCAGCTCCACGTCCCGATCAGCGCCAGATCATATTCCGGCGACTTATCGGCATGGCTTTCCGGCTGGTCCCAGCGCGTCACCAGCGGCAGGACGGTTGCGCGGCTGGAGGCCGCTTGGCCGAAACCGAAACGATCCGCCTCCGCAAAGGTCCAGATCGCCAAAGCCGCCTGCGTCAATTTCCATTCGATCTGTTCGAGATAACGCGCTTCACGGCTGAACAGCCATCGCTCCAACGCTCTGGACGCTGTGGCCGCACTTTCACGCGCCGAACTCGCTTCGACATTGTGAGCGACGTAAATGGTCTTGTGTTTCTGGAAGGCAGCGGCAAAGGCGCCTGGCAATTGCACGGAGTTGAGAACGATGCCATCGAACGGCTGCAAACGCCGCAGCAACGTCTCGATATGTTTACCGCTAACCTCAAGCATCTTCGCCGACGACAGGGTCGTGCGATGGAGACAGGCTTTTGCCAGCCAGCGCAGCTTGGTGACAGCGCCGACCTTCGCATTGGTGACTTCCAGCTCGCCCAGCAGATGCATGCCTCCCCGCAGCTGCAGCCTGCCCAGGCTGCAGATACCCGATCACGCTCACCCGGTGGCCGAGGGCGCGAAGACCGTCGAGGACGGCGCGGTTGGCAATGTCGAACCCCGATGAAGGGTTCTCCACCGGCACCAGCGAGGAAACGAAGACCAAATGCATGCTGTCACACGAGACTTGAGAACAACTGCCCAGACTGTAGCAACACTGCGTGAAACGAGCTTTAAACCATTCATTCGAAAGCGAATTCGGAAGTTTAGCATCTGTTTAGGAAGATTTGCTTTAGTGCTTGCCAGATCTTCGCCTTCAATAGGTACCGCCATGACCCCGCCTGCCCAGGATGCTACTGAGTTTTACCGGACGGCGGTCGATAGCAATGAGAGCATTGAACTCGTCGTTACGCTGCCGACGTTCCGGCGCCCTGAACATCTTCTCAAGACCTTGAGAACCGTTATTTCCCAGGCCCCCGGCTGCCCTTTCGCGATCGTGGTGATGGAGAATGACGCGGAGGGGATGGAAGGTGCAAACGCGGCGAAAATGTTCTTTGCCGACCATCGGATCAACGCGCTCGTGGTGATCGCGCATCAGCGCGGCAATTGCCATGCCTACAATGCCGGCTGGAGTGTGGCGCTTGCCACCTACCCCAATCTGCATGCCATCGCCGTGATCGATGACGATGAGCTTGCAGCACCCGACTGGCTCGACAGTCTCGTTTCGGTACACAGGCAGACGCGCAGATCTTGTTGGCGGGCCGCAGCTTCCTGATTTCGAGGATAAGACCCGTAATGAGCGTAAGAGGCATCCGGTCTTCATGCCCCACTATGAGACGACAGGCCCGGTCCCGATTCTGTACTCCTCGGGCAATGTCCTGATCACGCGCCATGTGCTCGACGCCATGCCGAGACCATTCCTTGATCCGCTGTTCAACTTCATCGGCGGCGGCGACAGCGACTTCTATCGCCGTTGCAAAGAGAACGGTTTTACATTCGCCTGGGCAGCGGAGGCCTGGGTGGCCGAAACCATTCCGGCGCGACGAACGGAACTGTCGTGGATCAGGGCACGCAGCCTGAGAAACGGGGCGATTTCGGCGTTGCTCGAACATCGCGCAGCCCCGGCTTTGCCGGAAGGATCAGAACGATTGCCGGATCCCTGGCCCTTTTGGCTGCCTCGCCGTTTCATGGTATTTCGCTATGGCGATCAAGCGGCCTGCCATCGGCAGGGCTCTACCATTTTTATGTGGCGTGCGGGCGTCTTTTGATGGAGTTCGGCTTCGTCAACGAGCAGTATCGCAACCCGGAAAAAAACTGAGCCGCACCTATGCGTCCGCTCAATGGCCGGCAGCGGCGCGCTTTTCACTTTCCGGCATCTCGTCGTGGGCGACTTCTGCCATTCTTGTCGACGATAGGCACAGGCCTGCGCTGTTTTTCATTCGCCGCGTTGGCAACTCTGGCAACGTCAGCCTTCGACAGATATTCAAGCTGTTCGACCAGAACCTGGAAAATGACCTCGTCCGGAGCTGCTTGTTGAGCTGGTCCTTGACGATCGTCTTGAAGCTTGCAAGGTCGAAATTGCTGGTATCGGCGACGTTGATCAGCTTCTGGCCGACGAGAATGTCAAACAAGGCGTTCGTCACCGATTGCTTGAACGGCACGTCCATGTTCTTGGCCTTGGCCTTGTCGACCGAGAATGAAAGCTTGGTGAGGAAGTAGCCCTGCACCGCGCCATCGGTGATCACCGGCACGGTGATCAGCTCGCCCGGCACATATTCCTGCAATGCGCGGCGTTCAGCCTCCGCATCCCGTTTCCACCGGCGCCGATGCATGCTGGATCGAAAAATAGACGGATCAGAGCGATACGGCGCAAATCCAGACACCGGTGAAAACAAGCTTCAGCATCAGAAATCGCCTGTAGCGGAACTGCTGCTCGGAATAGATGCCATCCGCGTCCGCGTCCTGAACGGCAGCCTTCAACAGATCGACCACCGAACGGCAGGCTTCCATATCGCGTTGACCTTCTGCGAATTGGTCATCAGCTTGGTCTTGATGTGCCGTGTCTGCGACACGAAGGACGAGGAAATCTGGTCTGGCGAGGCGTCGCGATGGAGCATCGTCAATTCATAGAGGCAGCGGCTCTTGCGGGCATTCGACGTCTTCAGGTCGAAGCTCGGATCAACGCCGATCCGGGTATTCTCGTTGTCGAGGATCATTTCGAGACGTCCCAGCACATTCTGGATACGCACGTCACTCGATGCTGCAACTTCCATTATTTGGCTCCCGTTGGCGCTGGCGGCACGCGGACCTGAGCCCTTGGCGTGCCATGCGCGAAACTTCTATGTCAGGTCACCCCGGCTGGTACGCCGGGATAGCCTCAGGCTTGTTCGTTATTGTCTTGTGTTCCCATGAAATTGGCGACCGCCTTGCGTTCGTATTCCTGCACCATGCTCAGAGCGACATTGTTGTCGTTGCCGTCGAGCGATGCATTGACCCGGTTGGTGCCGTCCGATCCGACGATCCGGTCGGTTACCATGCGCTCGGCGATGCCGATGCCATCGCCCTGCGCCATGACGTTGCCGATCTGCTCGGCCATCATGCTCTTCCACATGTCGCCCGATGTGCCCTTGCCGTAAACCTCTTCGCTTTCGGAAGGCAGCATCGATTTCACGAAGTTCTGCAGCACCATGGCTTCGAACTTGCGGTAGCTTTCGGGAATCTTCTTGGCCTCGGCCCGATTGGTGATGTCGCCAAGACTGTTGGTCGGGCTGTCCTGATTGAGAACGGCGACCGTATTGGCGAAACCGTTACCGTTTTCGGCAAGGCTCGTGGCCTGAAAGGCGGCGCGATTGGCCTTCAGTCGCGCCTGCGCCTCCTGTACTTCGGCCGGATCGGCGGCACGCACGACATCCATCACCAGGTCGCTTGGAGGAGAAATGGCCATGCGGTGTCCTCTCGGTCACGGAGTCCGGGCAGACGCATGTATCAGCGTCGGCGATAACTCCACAAATTCAGCATTTTAGCGAGTGGTTCGGTCGAAATATGCGACCGCTCCTGAAGCCGCACTATGACCTGCCAACCTTACCGGAAGCTGGTGAACCGCTCATCACATGCTGATCGACAAGATCGCATATGGCGTCGTCCGCCTCGGTCCGATCTTCCAGGACGCGCGTCCTTCATGTTTTCCTCGAGCCTATCGGCTTTTGCCCGTTCCTTGAGAACACGGGCCTCGTGCCCCAGCTGAATATCCAGAAGCATCTGGTCCTTCATGGCAAGACGGCCGAGCTGGGAGGAATAGTGTCCGGAAAACATCGCGTGCAACGGACTTGCCGACCCCATGGCATCGACGACCACATCAATGGTTTCGGCGAGATCGCGGCGCTGCCGGGCGGTTTCCGCCAGCTCGTTTTCCGCCATCTGTTCCAGATGCCGCTGGACGGCAACGAGGCGCTTGAGTTTTTCGGACCGGCTCTTCATCTGGCTAACCCGCCTGCATCACCGGGCCGAAGCCATCGGCGAACAGTTTCAGCATCGCGGCAATGCCGAGATAGAGCAGGAACATGCCGCCCATGATCAGATAGGGCAGCGAGATGAAGTAGAGCGGCATTTGCGGCGCCAGCTTGTTGACCATGCCGATCGCGACGTTGAACAGCAGGCCGTAGATGATGAAGGGGCTCGCCAGCCGCAGCATGATGTAGAACGTGGTTTCGAGCGCATTGGTGAGTGTGATCAGCACGCCCTGCGGATCGAAGCCGACGCCCAGCGGCATCACCTTGTAGGAATCGACGATGCTCGACAGGATGACATGGTGGAAATCCAGCATGAAGAGGACCATCAGACCGGCAAAGCTGATCAGGTTGGTCAGCTGGTTCTCGGCGGTGTCTTCCAGAACATCGTTGGCTGGCGGGGCATTGAAGCCGATCATCATCGTGATCACCGTGCCGGTGAATTGCAGCCCAAGCACATAGTACGCGCGATCAGGCCGATGACGCCGCCGATGACGGTTTCGGTGGCGACGATGTAGATATAGGTGTGCCCCTTGCCGGAAATCTGCGGATGATCTCGTTCCACATGATCGGCAGGATCGCCATCGAGATCGCAAGTGCGACGAAGATGCGGATCTGGACCGAGACGCGTGCCGTGGAAAATCCGGGCATGACCATGATGCAGGCGCCGATCCGGCAGAATGCGGCGAAAAGCGCCAGCACTGTACCTTCAGGGTCGGTGATCATGAAATCGAGCCAATGATCTTTATCTCGAGGCCCTTGGCGAGCTCGACATGCGAGAGAACCGGCAATGTTGCAAAAGACGCTCGATGATCATGCGCACATAAGAACGGGATTCGGGCGAACTTACCAGTACGAACGGCATGCCGCGGTCGAGATATTCACGGATAACCTTGGTCGCCTGCTCGCTGAACTCCTCCAGATGACGCGGGTCAATGTCGAATTCTGACAATATCGCCCTTGGCGTCGCTTCAGCGCCTGGTGGAAGACCATATCCCATTTGCTGCCGAGACGCAGAACGCGCAGCGTGCCGTTGTCGGCGAGATCGCCGCAGAGCTGCTGTGACATACGCACGCGGACATGCTCGACGATCTGCTCGGTCTTCCTCACATGCGGCGCGAGTTCGGCGACCGCTTCGAGGATCAGGTGCAGGTTGCGGATCGACACACGCTCGGCCAAAAGCAGCTTCAGCACCGCCTGCAGCCCGGAATAGGACATGTGCGAGGTGCAGATTTCGTCGGCGAGCTTGCGATATTCCGGGTCCAGCCGCTCGATCAGGATCTTGACGTCCTTGTAGGACAGAAGCTGCGGCAGGTTGTTGCGGATGACTTCGGACAGATGCGTCAGCACCACAGAGACGTTGTCGATCGGGTGGAAACCTTCGCGCTTCAAATCCTCGGTAAAGGTCTCGAGGATCGATACGGCCGGCATACCGAACGCAGGTTCGCGGATATCGTCGCCGGGAACACTCGGTTTGCGGCCGCCGCCGGTGACGACGATGACTTCGCCGACCTGTACGGTGTTCGATGCGATCGTCGTACCGTGAATGCGGATATGGTAGGCCTTGTCGGGAATGCCGATATCGTCCGACACCTTGATCTCCGGAACGATGAGACCGTACTGGCCGGCGAACTTGCGGCGCATCTTGCCAACACGGAAGGCAAGTTCCTGATGCGCCGAGGAGACGCGTCGACACCTGCTTGCCGAGCAACAGTTCAATTTCCGCCGTCTTGAGAACCGATTTGACCGAGTCCTTTTCGCTCTCCGTCTTATGCTGCGCCGTCTGCTGATCCTGCTCACGCTTCAGCTTGTTGGCCGCCTCCGAGCTGGCGGGGATCACCCACGAGAGGAACGCCATGCCCCTGCCGAGGACAGCGAACGGAATGAAAGGGAGACCTGGCATGAACGCCAACATGACGATCAAGCCGGACGCCACCATCAGCGCGCGGATAACCACCGAGCTGGTTGATGACCGCCTGATCGGTGGAACCTGATGTGCCGCCGCGCTGATACGAGCAGGCCGGCTGCGAGCGATACGATCAGTGCCGGAATCTGGGAAACGAGACCATCGCCGACAGACAGCTTGACGAAGACATCGGCCGCTTCGCCGATCGACATATCGTGGCGGACATAACCGATGATGATGCCGCCAAAGACGTTGATTGCGGTGATCAGCAAGCCGGCGATCGCATCGCCGCGCACGAATTTCGAGGCACCGTCCATCGAGCCGAAGAACGAGCTTTCCTCCTCCAGCTCGCGCCGGCGCCGTTGCGCTTCCTTCTCGTCGATCAGGCCGGCCGAAAGGTCGGCGTCGATCGACATCTGCTTGCCGGGGATGGCGTCGAGAGTGAAGGCGCGCCAACTTCGGCGATACGCGTCGCGCCCTTGGTGATGACGATGAAGTTCACGGTGATCAGGATCAGGAAGACGATCAAACCGATCACGAAATCGCCACCCATGACGAGTTCGGCAAAACCGGCAATGACCCCGCCGGCCGCATCATGCCCTTCATGTCCATGCGAAAGAATAACGCGTCGTCGTCGCGATGTTGAGCGCCAGGCGCGTCATGGTCGAGATCAACAGGATGACGGGAAAGGACGAGAAATCCAGCGGCTTCTGAATCCACAGGGAAACCATCAGGATGAGCACGGAGAACGCAATGGAGAAGGCCAACCCGATGTCGATCAGAAACGGCGGTATCGGTAGAAAGAGGATCGACAGGATCGCTACGATACCGAGGGCAAAGCCAATATCGCGGCCCTTGGGCGCGACTTTCGGGATGATCAGAGCAGGAGGTTGTGCCATCGGAAATTCCGTCTCGTCATGAGAGGCGGACAGCATTCATACCTGCTGCCCAAACTAAGCAGCAGGCCTAACGCACCAAACTTGCGCGAGGGTGGCACCGATGTTGGAAAAAACAAAAGGAGCGTGCTATTTGCAACGCTCCCAAGTTTGTCACGCGCCCAGGGCAACAGGCTTCGACGTCAGAAACCGGTTTGAATACGGGAAAAGACGACGTCGGTGAAAATGGAGATCTGCGCACCGACGAAAGAGGCGGAAAGCGCGATGGTAACAAGCACGGCAAGGATTTTCGGTACGAAGGTCAGGGTCATTTCCTGAACCTGGGTCAGCGCCTGGATGAAGGCAATGACGACCCCCGACCACCATGGCGGCAACAACGGCAGGCCCGGAGGCGACGACCACAGTCCAGATCGCCGCCTGCACGATATCGAGGGCATCCGCCTCATTCATTGGCTATCACTTTATGGTGACACCCGGGCCCACGACAAGTTCCTTGCCGCTATCAAGCACCGCGATGATTCCATCCGAGTATAGCTTCACTTCCTTGACGACACCAGTTGTCTTGCCGTCGGCACTGGTCACCGTCTTGCCGATCACGGCATTGGCTTCACTCAGCGAGGTGCGCTGCAGCAGGCTTTCCAGATTGGTATTGGTCTTGATCGTCTGCTCGACCTGCGAGAAGGTCGCCAGCTGGGCGATCTGCTGGGTCGAATCCATCGGCTCGGTCGGGTCCTGGTTCTTCATCTGGGCGACCAGCAGCTTCAGGAAGCTGTCATAGTTCAGGTTTGCCGATGCCTTGTCGGCACCTGATTCCGAGCCGGACGCCGAAGGGACGTAATTGCTGGCTGAATTGACGCCGCTTACCGCCATGGTGCGATCTCCTTGCAGAATCTGTTCGATCGTTGCAGGGGTGATTTCCTGGTTGTTCAGGATCTTGTCTTCAACAGCGTAGAGACTGCGGATAGCCTTCAAAGCGTCGAAGGCGCGACCTTGCGTCACCATGCCGTCGATCTTCTTGAGCTCGGAGACGATCTCTTCGTTCTTGAAGCAATTCAAAAGCATGACGACCGACTTGCGGAACATGTTCGTCGACTGCTCGGCGCCTTCCGGGTTGATCAGGATCATCTGAGCGATGAAATAGAGCTGTTTCAGCGGGGTTGTTGCATCTTCCGGCTGCAGAACATGGTTCTCAAGCAGGAAGGTCACATCATTCAGGAATTCGACGGCCACCTTTCGGTCGACACGCAGCACCGCCCCGTTGACAAAAATCCGTTCGCCAGACTTCAGCGAAATACGCAGTGTGCTTTTCATTTGAGTCCATCCCTGATGATGGTTGTGATATCGATTATGCCCTGAAAATTCGAGGATTCGCGTTTGCAGATCTTCTCTGTCTCACCGAGAATCCAGATGGCTATGGAAATAAGATTGGCGCGCAGTTCGTCGTTCAGCTGATTGTCCGAAGCGAAGATCCTCGATGAACCCGGATCCAGACCCGCCTTGTGTAATAGATCGCCTCAATGGCCTCCCTCGAGTAGCCGTTCTGTCGCTTTGCGGCTGCGAGCAGCGCAATCCGAGCGATCGAGCACCTGCCGTTCGCGGTCCTTGGAGTCGGCAACGCCGTCCTCCATGATCTCGGCGTATGAAAACTGATACATTCAGACATCCTTCATGTTTGTCCTGGTCCTCACCGCATCAGAGGAAATTAATCAAACTCAACTGCTGAAGCCACGAGGTCAGCGTGTAGGAGGTCTCGAGCTGGGTCTGCAAAGTCTTCAGCATGGTCGAGGCCATGAAAGTATCAATGCCTTCAAGATCCAGCTGATTTGCCTTGATGATCTTGGTCTGCGCCTCGATCGAGGTATTGGCTTTCTTGACGCGCTCTTGCGACAGGCCGAGATTGCTTTGCATGCTGATCAGGCCTGTAACGGCCTCGCCCATGTAGGCTACAGCCCTATCGGTCACCACGCCACGAACCTCGTCGCTCAAACCGACGCTGAGAAGTTCCGAGGAAATCAGGCTTGCCAGGGCAAACTTCCGTGCGCCCTCGGCGTTGACGTTGGCCGAGCTCTGAATGACCTCGTTGGCGCTGATGCGGCTCGTCATGTTCTGGCTGGAGGCGCTGGACCAGTCCGTCCATGTGGACCCGGCCACAGCGGGATCAGCGTACATCGGCGCCAGCGTGTTGTCGATGAAGTCGGTCATCTGCGCCTTGGTGAACTGGCTGACCGAGGTCAGCGGCGGCACCTGCACCGGTTGCGCCACGATAAACGACGACAGGGCGGCATCGTAAGATGCCTTGGCGGCGGATGTCGGCGTGTATTCCGTAAAGGGCTGGACATCGGTATTTATGCCCGAGAACAGGTACTCCCCATTCAGCGATGTGTTGGCGGCCGAGGTGAACGTCGTCATCGCCGCGGCGTTCTGGCCCTGCGCGATTTTCAGAAGGTCCGCGGTGCTGTTGTCCCGAAAAGCCATCAGCGACGACAGCGACTTCTGGGCCGCATCCTGCATCGTCTTCAAGGCTTCCTGAGACCCGGCAAGCCTCTGGGTAACGATGGAATTGGTGCTCTTCAGCGTTGCCAAGCGGTCAAGCTGGGACGAAATGTTGACGGATTTGGACGTGGCGGCCCCGAGCGCCAGGCCGTAGTCTGCATGAACCCCGGTCGATACCTCATCGTTCAGCTTCATCATTTCCACCTGACCCCGTTGGATGGTCAGGCGCATGGCGTTTTGAACGGCCAGATTGGAAACGAAAGACGTTTTCATGATTTTATCCTACAGCTTGCAGAAGGGACGTCATCATGGCGTCCACCGTACTGACCAATTTTGCCGATGCCTTGTAAGACTGCTCGAGGTCGAGCAGTTGCGACAATTCCTCGTCAAGGCTGACGCCCGTAACGTTGCTCAATGCGTCCTGGGTGCGCGACAGCAGAGCCGTTTTGTTGTCGTTCGCGGTGGATGCGTTGCTGCGCAGTTCTTCCAGCCAGCCGATCGAGGACGCCGAGAAATCCAGGATGCTACTCGTGCCGTCGAGGCCTGTCGCCGGATCGAAGGCCATGTCCACGCCGAGCGACGTCACGAAACCGTCGAGAAGGGCGGTGTAGCCAGAGTTTCCTGTCGTATTCGACTTGTACCCGGGACCATTGAAACCACCGTCTCGGATGAGAGTCGGAGTGGTTGTGGCCAGCGGATTGATCGTCAGCGATGCCGCCATGCCGGGAACCGTCACGCCAGCGACCGGAACGGTGCCACCCGCCCAAGTGAAGAGACCGGGCAGTGCCGTCGTAGCGGGCGTCGTATTCTCCTGAAAGAGCGTCACCAGGCCACGTGCGATTTCATCGAGTTGCGACTGAAATTTTGGCGCGGTCTCGTCTCGCAGCTGGAGCAGGCTGGAAAGCTTGCCCTCGGCGGTCGTATCGGCACCCTTGCCGGCCTTGAGCGGCACGCCATCGACATAGATGGCGTTGCCGGTGGTTGCTGCGCTGAAACCGGGCGTCGGCTGAAACGTCACCGCGCGCGGGCTGTTTTCGAACAGAACCGTACCATCGGATGTGTAGATGACAGTATCGTTGTTGGCGCGTGTGACCGTCGAAATGCCGACGATCTCGGAAATCTGGCGAAGCAGCTTGTCGCGCTGGTCGAGTGCATCGCTCGCATCCGAACCACTGGCCGTTGCGCCTTGCACTGCATTATTGGCCTTCTCGAATTCGGCCAGCAGTCCGTTCAGCTTTTGAACCGAAGCGTCAATTTCCTTGTCGGCATCTGTAGCGAACGTCCTGGACGGAGGCAGACGTCTTGTTCAGCGACTTGGCAAGGTCCGACGCGCTCGACACGGTTGTCGCAGCGATGGACGTATTGCCGGGTGTCGACGCGTAGGTCTGCAGGCTGTCGTGGAACGATTTGAGATAGTTCGACGGCGAGGTTTCATAACCATTGCCGCCGAGCGCTGCTTTCACAGCTTCCAAGCCGGTTAGAAGAGCGTCCTGGGCCGATGCTTGCGAAATGCTGATGGAATGCTGCTTCATCAGCGCGTCGTTCTGGGCACGCTGAATGGAGACGATCTGCGCGCCGTTGCCACTTGTGCCCAGCATTGCCATGCGGCGTGAATAATCCGCATTGCTCACATTCTGGATATTCTTCGACACGAGCGCCGTTTGGGCAGCAGTGTTGTTGAATATCGTCTGTGCAGTGTTGATGGCTGATGACAACGACATGACGCAGACCGTACCTTTTCAATTATCGCTTCAGGTTCACAAGAACGTCCAGCAGGTCGGCGCCTGTCTGGAAGACCTTCGAGTTTGCCGTGTAGCTACGCTGGGATTCAATCATCGAAGTCAGTTCGTTGGCGATATCGACATTGGAGCCCTCAAGAGCGCCTGACTGGATGCTGCCGAAATCGCCGGAACCGGCAAAACCTGTGACGATGACGCCCGAATCCACACCTTGCGAATAGACATTGCCGGACTGGGGAATGAGGTTATCCGGGCTCTGTACGTTCGCAAGCGCCACTGGTATCGTGGATCGAGCTTGCCGTTTTCGTACTTGACGTAGACGATGCCCTCTTTGTCGATCTGATAGCCGGCAACCTTGCTCGGCTTGTTACCGTCGATGGTACCACCATCCGCACTGAACTCATGGCCGAGCTGTTGGGTCTTGGCGAGATCGATCGTCAGGGCAGCGAGGGTCGCTCCGGTGCCGGGAAGGTTAGGCATCGCGGTCGTCGTGAGCGTCGTAGGGGTTGTCGTCATTTTGCCATCAGCATCGAAGGCGAGTGTCTTGGTAGCCAAGACACCGGTGGCCGGTGCGACGTAGGTGGCACGATCACGAACTTCGACCGTCCAGGCATTTGGGCCGGTCTTCTTGTAGACGAAGTCGAGAAGACGCGAATTGCCCTGGCTGTCGAAAACGCTGAGCGACGTCGAGGATTCCTTACCGACAGCATCACCCGAGTTGAGGGTCGCGCCCATGGCGCCCTTAGTCGAGCCCTCGGCAACCAGGCCGTCGGACGAAAGGTTGACTTTGGTCAGGCCATCAAAGCCGTTGACGACGACCGTTGGATCGACGCCTTCCTGATATTCGTAGCCCATCAGCGTATAGCCGGCGGAATTCACCAGGTCTCCGTCGCCGTTTGGCGTGAAGGCACCAGCGCGAGTGAGGTAGTTGGAGCCATTGGCGCCGGCGACGATGAAAAGCCGCCGCCGTTGATGGCCATGTCGGTGCCGGATGTCGTGTAGGTCGTCGGGCCTTGCTCCGAAATGCTGTAGCGCACCTTGGTTTCGACACCGCCGGAATTGTACGAGCCGTTGCTCGTCGGCAGGATCAGCGAGGAGAATTCCGTCGAGGCCCGCTTGTAGCCGGTGGTGTTGGCGTTGGCGATGTTTTCAGCGACCGTACCCAAGCGGTTTGCCTGAGCATTCATGCCGGAACCACCGGTTCTCATCATTCCGTAAAGACTCATGTCCGATCCTCGTTTTCGTCGTTATGGCGAGACTATGGGGTGGGCCTTGCGTGAACCTGTCTTGGGGTGCCGGATGCCGCACATCAGACACCCGTCATGGATCAGCTCCAGTCGATGCAGTAGCCAAGGAACCGCTTGGAATCGATCGGGTCAAAACCCAACCGTTTGCGCAGCTTCTTGCGCAGCTTACTGATATGGCTTTCGACGACGTTCTCTTCGACGTCCTCATCGAAAATGCCGTAAATGGCATTGAAAATCTGGGACTTGGAAACGCGACGCCCACGATTGGAGACCAGGTATTCGAGAATGCGGCGCTCGCGGCGCGGCAAGGCGAAAACCTCGCCCTGGACTTCCGGATCCCGGCCGTCCGAAAAGACCCGGATCGGGCCGATGTCGGTGAAATTCACCAGGGCCTTCAGACGGCGACGGATCGCTGCCGCCCGCGCCAGAATTTCATGCGGGATGAACCGGCTTGCGCACCACGTCATCGACGCCGCAGTCGAAGAACGCCAGTGTCGTTTCCAATGAAGGGCTGTCGCTGATGGCGATCACCGGCGCCGTTGACCGGTCCCGGATAGCACGGGGAAGGCTCATGGCCTTTTCGCCCTGGCCGATCAGGAACGCCTCGACAGCGTCGATATCGCTATCGGCCGCCTTTGAAACCCAATCGCCGAACTCGCTTGGATCGAACCCCTGGGAGGGCACACCCTCCCGTCCGAACAGTGAAGTATATCCGTCTTTCACGAGCTCACGCTCATCAACCACTACGATCATTCGTCCGCCTCCGAATCAGTATGGTGCCTCTATGGTTAAGAGATACGGATCGGCGGATTCATGAACAACTATGGGAAGTTACTGGCTGAAATTAATACTAGATTAAGATTTCTGTACCGATTTGATCTATATATAGTAGGCGCGTCCGACAATGGCACTAAAATTCATGTGGAAACGTTAACGTGATGTTAAGAAAGCGCTTGAGGTCATTTTTCTAACGCAATGTTGCCGCATTCGTTCGAGACGGATTAAAGCCTTTTGTAATTCACTTTAAAGTTGAATTATTGACAGAAATTCGACGCGTTTGGCGTCCACTTTCCGTAACCCGTCGCCACCAGATTGGCGATCACCCGGCAAACATATTTCTTCTGCGCCGGGTCGTTGTTTGGTCCCGCATGATAGCGGGCGACAGCCATTGTCCAGGTCTCATGCCGGGCGTGAAGGTTTGACAGGAAGCGAGCTGCATATTCGACATTCTTTCGTTGGGTCGAGCATCTCGTTGGGTGAGGAAAAATTCTCGCCATGGAAATAGTAGTTGATCTGCATGCAACCGAGATCGATCAGTTTTGCACCCTGCGCCCATGCCTGGCGAAACGCTGCAGCACCTCCCCGGCACTGTTTTCAAAATAGGCCTTGCCCTCGATGTTCATGGCAAACGGCTGCAACGATCCCTTCCGGCCGGTTTCCGTCAGACCGACGGAATAGAGAATGCCCGCCGGAATCTGATACTTCGCAGCCGCCGCCGTGATCTCGTTTTCGCACACGCCGGGGCTTGCCAATGCACTACATGTAGACGTCACCAGTGCGGTTAAGCTCAGCCCCAGAAGACGTATCGCTCGTACCGTCATTGCCCGTCCACCTTTCGCGACCCTGCTCCTGGCCGCCATTGTCATTGCGCTGCCCCTTGGCGCCATCTCCGGCCGTCTCGCGACCTTGCTGACCAGTTTGAGGCTGTGCCTGCTGCTGCGCATTGTTGCTTCCGGACGTATCCGAAGCGTTGAAGACAATATTGACCTGATCGACGGCAAAGCCTTGCGCGCGCAGAGCCTTGACCATGGCGCTCTGATCGTCGCTCAGCTGCCGGAAGGCATCGCCCGTCTCCACCTTGATCTCGACATGCAGCTCATCGTCCTTGAGCCTGAGCGTCGCCGTGACCATGCCGAGATCGATCGGATGCATCTGGATCTTCCAACGTATTGAGAACTTTGCCGGTCGAGGCCTGCGTCAATGGCGCCGGCGCGCCGGCGCTGGGCTGAAGGGCACGCGCCCATTCCGGATTGCTGGCGATCTGGCTTGTCACGGCCGCGGCGTTGCTGGCCGGCGCAAGGCCGAGATAGCGGCAGCGCTTCCAACACTGTGACGGTTTCGGCCTTGGCTGAGGCTGGAGAGGCCTCATTCTTGGCAACCGTCTTGTCCCCATCCGAGGTCAAGCTCATCGAAACCGCCTGCCCCTTGCCGTCGGCGCGCGAAGCGGAAGACCTGATCGGAACCTGCCTGGGTCGCATTCTTGACCGCGTTTGCGTCACGCGACACGTGGGTGCCTCGGCCTTCACAGTCTCCTTCGCAGCCGGCTTGGCCTTGCCTGCACGTTCGGCCAGTGCCTGAAACTCCGACATCGCCGGAGTGGGCTCAGCCCGCGCGGTCTGGCTTGCAGCAACCGGTTTCTGTGTTGCATCCAAAAGAGTGAGCAGCTGGCTGACATCCGCCGTCGCGGCATCGGCGGCCGCATCCGCATCATCCGCTGGGTTCGACACTGGCGCATCGCCTAACTTGCCGGCTTTTTCGCTATGCGTGGTCAGACTTGCCTTGTCACCCTTCAAAAGCCCGGCAATCTTGTCACCGATAGGTGCATCCACTGTTTTGCCCGCATCGATGGTTGCGCCCTCGCCAACGCCGACGAGACTGATGGAGGGCAATAGGCTGCTTTTGCTATCGGTCTGCGTCAGTGAAAATTTTTGTGGCTGATCGCCCTTTTCGGCGACCGGAGAACCCTGTGGCGATATGGTCTTACCCGTCGCGTGCGGTTCTGCGCTCGTGGAAGCACCGAGGGAGGGGTTCATGAAGCCATCGTCTTCCGTTGGAAGGTTTTGCATGAGCGACAGGTCGTTCTCATCGACCTCAACCGCCAGCACGTCGGACTTGATCGCAGAAGACTTGGCATCGGCCGGTTTGAGGCTTGTCGCAACATTGTTGTCTGCGCCCGGCTTTGCGCCGATCGAGACGACCGGCTGCTTTTCTTGCCGGCGTCGGCGAAGGCATTTTCGAATGCCGATCGCTGATGGGCAGCGTCCAGATCATGAGACTTGCCAGCCGATTTGGAACCGGGCTTACCTGATCTTACAGGACTTGTTCCGAGCAGGTTATCGTCAACAAATGTCATTGTTCGTCTTCCCCCTTCAGGAGAGAATCGATCTCGTCGAGTTTCGAGCGGCCCGTGCTCAAAAACACGTCGAGAACCGGATCCGCCGGGCTCTGTTCTGACGAAGCCACTTGCGGCACCGCATCCGGTTGGGCCGCTTTCAAAGCCGCCTCCGACGCCGGTTTCGCAAACGGGCTGTCGCCGCTGCCGGTGGCTACCCCGCTCTCTTCCATGGTAATATCGGATTTGACATTAGAAACAGATGCTTGTGTCAGGCTTTCGGGATCGGGCGCCCGCAGCACTTCCTGCGCGATAACGGTTGCAGCCTGCCGCAATGCGCGATCCCTAGGCGATAGCTCCGCTTCGGGAATGGCACTGATCTCCTTGACCGCTTCGAGAATGCCCTTGGAAGGAATGCCGACGAGACCGGAATAGAGACTTGCCAAGGCCTTCGGGCCTGCATCGGCGACATCCGAAAGATCCTGGGCACGCGACGAGGCGGAGCGATGCGAGTTCCTGCATGCCGCCGATCGCAGCACGACGCGCTATGCGCAAATAGACCTCGCTGCCGTGGCTTGTCCATGAAGCCAAGAATCTCCTGGATCTTGGTTTCCGTCTGCGCGCCATGTGGCGACCGCCAGTTCGACGAAGACGTCGGCAAACTGGCTGGCATAAGGAGACGTCAGGAACCGCCTGGCATAGGAAAGCGAGTAAGAGAACCCCTTGTCCGGCATGGCGCCGCGGGTCGCCAGCGCGATCGAGCGCCTGCAAGGCGGCTTCCTCGATATTGGTGCCCGGTGCCGTCAGACGCGCCCAGTCGTAGTACTGCAGCGACCTGGCCGGGCTCTGCTGTGCGGTCGCATTGCCGAGAACCAGATAGAGATAGGGTCCAACCCGCGAATTCCGGTATTCCGGAATGGCCTTGGCCAGGTTTTCGACCATCAGCCCGCCCTTGCCGGCCAAGTAATGGCTCAACGCATCGACGACACGGGTATCGAAATTACCCTCGATGTCATGGTTGGCGAGATAGGACAAGGTTTCCGGATTGCCGCCGCTCATCGCATAGATGAACGCAGCATCGACATTGCGCGGATCATCGAAGACCGTGGAATCGGACTCCCTGCAGACGCTTATCGATCGCCGCCAGCATAAAGCGCTGCATTTCCGCTGCGGAATGATCCCCGAGTACGATAGCGTCCTGGATAGCCTGCAGCGAGCGTAGCATCTTGTAGGGCGGCAGGTCCTCCGAACCTTGCGCGTGCGCCGCCATGATCGGGGCTGCCCCGATGGCACATGCACAGAGAAGGAGGGTGCGGATCGCCTTCAACATCGCCGTCAACCCTGGTTCGTCTGCAACAGGATTTCGATCCGGCGGTTGGCCGGCGCCAGCGGGTCTTTCGGAACCTGCAGACGCTTGTCGGCAAAGCCGCTGATCTGGCTGACACGGTTCTCGGCAAGGCCGCCGCGAATGAGCATGTAATAGGCGCTCTGGGCACGGTCGGACGACAGCCGCCAATTGTCATAGGCGCCCCTCTTGAACGGCCGCCCGTCGGTATGGCCGCGAATGGCGATGGCACCGCTGCGGGCAGAAAGAAGCTTGCCGATTTTTTCCATGGCAATGACCATGTCCTTTTCAGGCACGGCTGAGCCGAGCCCGAACATCGGCGTATCCGCCTGCTCGCTAATTGTCACCAGCAGCCCACCTTCCGTTGGCGTTACCAGCAGTCCCTCGGCGAGTTTACCCATGGAACCACCGATTTCCTTCTCGATCTCAGCCTTTAGGGCCTTGGCGGCATTTTCGTCGGCCTTCGTCTGCGTGGTGTTCTCAGCGGCTGCAGGCGTGTCAATTGCAGTCTTGTCGGACACATCCTTCTTTGCTGCTTCGGACTGATCTGCGGAAGCCACGACCTTTTCCTTGGAAGCGTCTGCTGGACCGTCGCCAGCCTTGGCTTGAAGACTGTCGCCACCCTTTTCCGCATTCTGCAGCTCGACCTGCTTCGTCCAGAAATCCGGATCGAACGGGTCGCGGTAAGCTTCGCCGCCTTCTGCGCCGGTCGCAGGTCCTGACGTCGAAGCGCCGCCGTCGCCCTTGGCGCTGATATTCGCATTCCGGCCGACTTCGTTGACGATTTCGGACATGACCGAATAGGGATTCTCGAAGAAATCGGCGTCGGAATACTGGGTTTCCTCACCGGACGTCGCCGTCATGTCGTCGCCGTTCTTGGCCGATCCGCCGGTCTTCGTCTCGGTGCCGTCGACCTTCGACTTCATCTGATCTTCTTCACCCTTGGCATCCTTGGCCGGCTGCTTGACGCCCTTTTCGGATGGCTTGGCATCGGTCAGCTGCACAGGGTTGAAATAGGAAGCGAGCGCTGCCTTCGTCTGTGGATTGGCTGCGTTGATCAACCACATGACGAGAAAGAAGGCCATCATCGCCGTCATGAAGTCGGCATAGGCGATCTTCCACGCACCACCGTGATGACCGTCATGGCCGCCGCCATGGCGTTTGATGATGATGATTTCGTTCTTGCCGTGGTGATGGCCTTCGTTCTCGCTCATGCCAGCACCTTGCCTACGGTATCGGCCCAAGCGGCCATGCGCGTTACCAGAATGGAATCACCGAACTCGACAGAGAGGTCGATATCGGCGGATTCCTGGTGGCGGAAAATCAGTGTTTCATCATTGAGATGCTGCTTCAGCGCCTCGAACAGCACTGCAGGCCCCTTCACGACGATCTTGACGCCCTCGCCTGCCCCGATCGACAGCGTGATCATCCGGGCGAGATCAACGATGGATTTCTGCAGCAACACGTCGTCCATGACAGGCGCCAGCACTCGTGCCGTCTGGTCGGAAAGCATGGTAACGAGCTGCGAGCCCATGTCGGAAAAGCGATCATAGATCATCGCGGCGATTTCGTTTTCGCAACGGACGCGCATGGCCTCAAGCTCACTTGCATGGCGCGCATTCAACGCCGCGACTTCCGTTTCGTGCAGGGCAATCTGCTCGCTCTCCGCTTCCCGGCGTCCTTGCAGGAACGCTTCGCGGCGCTCAGCGTCAATATCGATCTGCGGTTGGACCTGCGGCTTCATGGCGAAAGCACCGTTGGCCGGAAGGTCGTCGTCCGGATCCGGAAAATACCGTGGCGGCACCAGGGACAGATCGACCTTCGGGGCACTGAAATCCTTGAGGTAGCGGGAGATGGACGCACTCATCGGCCGCCTCCCATGGGACGGGCCATGGTCACGGCCAGGTCGGCCGGCCGTTCGATTGCGGGCGACATTGGGCTAACGAGCCTAAAAACATAAGACTGTGACACTTCCGGAATGTCTCCCTCAGGACCCTGCGGAGCGGGAGGTGCTGCACGGCCCGAACATTTTTCAATCCGTACCAGCCTGCCGCCGGAGGAACCGGCAACGCAGGCAGCATACAACGGCAGCACAACAATCATGTCGGCTGGCAACCCGGACGAAGATGGCTGCGGTTGGAGACTATCCGGTCAAACTTGTGCGAAAATGTAGGTCAGGGATATATTCGGTCTCGCTGAGAAAGCTCTTGTCGACGAGACCTGCGATGAGGTGTTGGACCGCGCTTGGGCAATGAGCGCGGTCCAACCGTTTCCACCTGCCGATGACCGGCGGCCTGGCGGAAGACGTGTTCGCGGCCTCGACGTAAGCGAGGCGGCGACAAAGATGCCGGGACCGGATTCTTGCCCGCCGGTCCGGCGTGTCCGCGCTACTGCTGGAACAGGCGCAGGATGTTTTCGGAATTGGTATTGGCGATCGAAAGCGCCTGGATGCCGAGCTGCTGTTGCGTCTGTAGCGCCTTCAGCCGAGTCGATTCCTCATTCATGTCAGCGTCCACCAGACGGCCGACACCCTTGTCGATCACATCCATCAGGTTGGCAACAAAGTTTTCCTGCATGTCGATGCGGCTGGTGATCGCGCCCAGCGTCGAAGCGGAATCCGTCAGGCCGCTCAAGATGGCATCGACGGCTCTGATCATGCCCTCGATATCATCATAGCTTGTGCTGGACAGTGAGCTCGACGAGATCCGAGCCTGCGGGTGCCGTGCCGCCGGTGGCCGCGATCAGGTGATAGGTTGCAGTCGTAGTCGTCGCGCCATTCGGCTGGGTAACAGTAACGCCCTTGGTCAACTGACCGAGCGACGCGTCCTTGGTATCGATCAGGATCGAAGCAGCCGTATTGTAGTCCAGGGTCGAGACCGACACCGAGCCATTCGTGGACCGGTTGAAGGAAGCCACGATGGACTTCGTGCCGGCCGGTGTGGTGCTGTCATTGTACAGCCAGTTTTCACCCGAAAAGGAAGCGGACTCGGCTGCCGAGGCCAACTGGTTCTTGAGCTCGGTCAGTTCCTTGTTGATCTTCGTCTTGTCCACGCCCGGTTCGCGCGCTGCGACCAGCTTGGCCTTGATCTCGGATACGACATCGATGGCGGAACTCATGCCGGCATAGGATGTGTCGACCTTCGCGGCGCCGAGCCCAAGCGCGTCCTGAACGGTAGACAGGGCAGCGTTGTCCGAACGCATGGTGGTCGCGATCGACCAGTATGCGGCGTTATCGGCTGCAGTTTCGACGCGGTAGCCGGACGAAATGCGGTTCTGCACTTCTTCCATGTTCGAATTGATCGAACGCAATGTCTGGAGAGCCGCCATCGTGGCGGAATTGGTCAAAATGCTGGTCATGGTCATTGCCCCAGTTCAAAATTAAACGGAACATTCCGGATCGATAACCGGTAGCGACGGGACCAGCGTCATGCAAACTGCCCTATGTTTAGCCCAAGGACAGCCTATCGCTCTTAACGAACACTTAACAATCATATGGTTAACAAATCATTAAGCGCGTTAGCAAGTCAGTAATCAAAATGAATGAAAATAAATCTCAATTGCTGAATCCTTAACGGTAGCGGCGGTCGCAGCGCAAAATACAGAAAAGCCGCGCCCCTCGTGGGACGCGGCTTTTGAAATTTCCGGCGGATCGATAATGAAATCTGCCCGCCGGCGCTATCGTCTTGCCTGTTCCGATTAACGGAAGAGCGAGAGGATCGTTTCCGAGTTGGAGTTGGCGATCGAGAGCGACTGGATGCCGAGCTGCTGCTGCGTCTGCAGAGCCTTGAGGCGGGTCGACTCTTCGTTCATGTCGGCGTCGACGAGACGGCCGACACCCTTGTCGATCACGTCCATCAGGTCGGCCATGAAGTCGTCCTGCATGTCGATGCGCAGATTGGTCGCACCGAGGTTTGCAGCGGCATCCGTGGCATCGCCCAGGATCGCGTCGACGACGCGGATCATGGCTTCGACTTCAGCGTCGGTGGTCGCCGCAGTCAACTTGACTTCCGTGCCGGCCGCAGTGGTGGTCGAACCGGCGTCGATCAGGAAGAAGTTCTGGGCTGTACCGGTCGGCGTTGCCAGCTCGGCGTCAGCGTCATAGGCCTTGGTCAGCAAGCCGCGGGTAGCGTTATCGGTGTCGATCAGAACCGATGTCGATGCATCGAATTTCAGAACGCCGACCGAAACGTTGCCGGCAGCGTTACGCGTGAACGAGCCGACCATTTCCTTGGTGCCGATGGCGACGGTCGAGTCGTTGTAGAGCCAATTTTCGCCTGAGAAGGAAGCAGACTGTGCGGTCGAGGACAGCTGGTTCTTGAGTTCCGTCAGTTCCTTGTTGATCTTCAGCTTGTCAACACCCGGTTCGCGGGCAGCAACCAGCTTGGCCTTGATTTCGGAGATGACGTCGATGGCGTTATCAAGACCGGTATAGGCTGTGTCCGTCTTGGCAGCGCCGAGACCGAGTGCGTCCTGAACCGTGGAGAGTGCCTTGTTGTCCGACTTCATGGTCGTAGCGATCGACCAGTAGGCGGCATTGTCGGCGGCGGTTTCGACGCGCAGGCCGGAGGAGACTCGACCCTGGGTCGTTTCCATGCCGGAATTGATGGAGCGCAGTGTCGAGAGTGCTGCCATTGCAGCCGAATTGGTGAGAATGCTTGTCATGGTAATACTGCCCCTTTTGAACAGGTGAAATGGAAGGGACATTCCGGTCGGTACCGGGAAACAGCAGCCAGCTTCATGCCTGTCAAGCGTTAATTTTCTTGGTTAACCCGCTGTTTCGATGACCATAGAAAACACCAACATGGTTAAGGAAAACCTAAAGGCCGGAAATTTTTTCAAAGACAAAGAAAAAACCGCATCTCTTGCGAGATGCGGTTTTCGATAGGCAACGGAACCGGTCGTTTGGGGGGATGACCTGCCCGCGCCGTTTTTTGATTAACGGAACAGCGACAGGACGTTCTGCGAGTCCGAGTTGGCGATCGAGAGAGCCTGAATGCCGAGCTGCTGCTGCGTCTGCAGAGCCTTGAGGCGGGTCGACTCTTCGTTCATGTCGGCGTCGACGAGGCGGCCGACACCCTTGTCGATCACGTCCATCAGGTCGGCCATGAAGTCGTCCTGCATGCTGATGCGCAGATTGGTCGCACCGAGGTTTGCAGCGGCGTCCGTGGCATCGCTCAGGATCGCGTCGACGACGCGGATCATGGCTTCGACTTCAGCGTCGGTGGTCGCCGCAGTCAACTTGACTTCCGTGCCGGCCGCAGTGGTGGTGGAACCGGCGTCGATCAGGAAGAAGTTCTGGGCTGTACCGGTCGGCGTTGCCAGCTCGGCGTCAGCGTCATAGGCCTTGGTCAGCAAGCCGCGGGGTAGCGTTATCGGTGTCGATCAGAACCGATGTCGATGCATCGAATTTCAGAACGCCGACCGAAACGTTGCCGGCAGCGTTACAGGGTGAACGAGCCGACCATTTCCTTGGTACCGACGGCAACAGTCGTGTCGTTGTAGAGCCAGTTTTCGCCTGAGAAGGAAGCAGACTCAGCGGTCGAGGACAGCTGGTTCTTGAGTTCCGTCAGTTCCTTGTTGATCTTCAGCTTGTCAACACCCGGTTCGCGGGCAGCAACCAGCTTGGCCTTGATTTCGGAGATGACGTCGATAGCTGCGTTCAAACCGGTATAGGCTGTGTCCGTCTTGGCAGCGCCGAGACCGAGTGCGTCCTGAACCGTGGAAAGAGCCTTGTTGTCCGACTTCATGGTCGTAGTGATCGACCAGTAAGCGGAGTTGTCGGCAGCGGAGCCAACCTTCAGGCCGGAAGAAATACGACCCTGGGTCGTTTCCATGTCCGAGCTGATGGAGCGCAGCGTCGAAAGTGCTGCCATTGCAGAAGAGTTTGTCAGGATGCTTGTCATTGGGGTTGTCCCTCTAGATACAAAATACAAGATTGGGGACATACCGGACTAAAAATACTTACCGGTGATAACGGCTCGGCATCATGCCACTCGGCTCCTGTTGGTCAGGAAATCCAAATCCGTTATGTGAGGGTAATGTCGCAGGGAAATGTTGCCATATGTTTAAATGCCGCATGAATCTGCGCACGGCATCGGCTGCCGAGACACGCGACCAAGATCGCTAACTCTCAAAAATTACATATATAATTCAACTACTTGATGATTTTTCACGAGATGCGTTCATCTCGAAAAAGAGACGAACCGTTAACCACGACGGCGGGATCAGTTGAAAGATCGCACCAGGCTGCCGACCAGCAGGTTCCATCCGTCGATGAGGACGAAGAAGAGGATCTTGAAGGGTAGCGAAATGGATGTGGGTGGCAGCATCATCATGCCCATCGCCATGGTGATGGTGGCGACGATCAGGTCGATCACCAGGAACGGCAGCATGATCAGGAAGCCGATCTCGAACCCTCGCCTGATTTCCGAAATCATGAAGGCCGGCACAACGGCGCGCAGGTCAACCCTGTCGCCGGAGACGACGGTCTGCCCCTTCTCCTGGGCGATATCGATGAACAGCTGCAGATCCTTGTCGCGGGTATTGGCGAGCATGAATTCCCGGAACGGTTCAGAGATACGCACCATCGCCTCCGTTTCATTGATCTGGTTCTGCAAGAGCGGATTGACGCCGTTCTGCCAGGCCCGGTCGAAGGTCGGCGCCATGACATAGAAGGTCATGAACAGCGCAAGGCTGACCATGATCATGTTGGAGGGTGTCGTGGCGAGCCCCATGCCGGTACGCAGGATCATGAACGCGATGACGAAGCGGGGAAAGCTCGTCACCATGATGAGGATGCCCGGCGCGACCGAAAGGACGGTCAACAGGCCGAATGTACGGATGATCCAGGACGCGACCGAGCCGTCGATAGGCGTGTTGAGGATATCGGCAGGGAAAGCCTTGTGCTCCCACGATACCCGACATCGCCAACATGGCGGCTATGAATGCGATAGTCCGGATCATGAGCGGATCATTGAATAACAAATGTCCTGAAGATGACATTGGTTACGCGCCCTTCGGAGCGCAGGTCAACCCGTTCCTCGATGTCATCCTTGAGATACTGGAATCCGCGTGGTCCCTGGATCTGCTGCAATGACACTGTTTTGAGATAGGCGGCAATGTCCTGATGGATCTGCTCGGCCATCGCTACATCTGGCGCGCCCTTGAAAAGCAGAGCAACTTCAAGCCGGATCCAGTTTTCGGTGGGATAGGCAAGGTTGGTGGTGATCGCATCAAGCTGGACGACGCCGTTGGCCTCGGTCGCAATTTTCGGCAATCCTTCGTCCTTCTTCCCGGCCTCCCCTTCAGGCTTCTGCTGACCGGCCTTTTTCAACGCAACCGCGGCCTTCGCCTCCTCGACGATCTTGGCTTCCTCGGTGCTAAGCGGTTTGGGCGCGAGCACGCCTCCGATCAGCCAGCCGCCGCCGCCCGCGACCAGGGTCAGGACCGCGAGCGCTACGATCAGGACGACCGACGATGACTTCTTCGGGCCGGCAATGGCGAGATCGGCTTCTTCCATCTTCAAAATCCATCAAGAGTTGGCCGCTCGTGCAGCACTTTTCGGGCCGTCAGATCGGCGAAACGATGTCCATGACCTGCTGGCCCCATGGCGGCTGCTGGACTTCGGTCAGGCGGCCGCGGCCGCCGTAGGAGATGCGCGCCTCGGCGATCTTCTCGTAGGAAATCATGTTCTTCGCATCGACGTCGTAGGGCCGCACGATACCGGCGACATTGAGAATGCGGATTTCGTGGTTGACCCGGACTTCCTGGGAACCGCTGATCAAGAGGTTGCCGTTTTCGAGCACGCCGGTGACGACGGCCGCGACGAGCAGAACGAGCTTTTCGGAGCGTTCCGTCGTGCCCTCGCCCTTGGACTTGGTGTTCGAGCCGTAGTCAAGCCCGCCCTTCCAGCCGAAGTCGCTCGATCTCGGATTGGCCATTGGCACCGATGTTGAAACCGCTGTCATTGGTGCGGCTGCGATCCGTCTTGTTGTCGAACGAAGCCTTGTCGTCAATACGGATATCGACGGTCAGGATATCGCCAACCTTGAGCGCTCGGGCATCCTTGAACAGGGCCGACTGATTGTCGCTCCAGAGCGAGTAACCGTTCATGACCTGGCGCGGCTCCTTCGGATACATCGCCATCTGCGGCGTCTGCGCATATTGCAGCCCGCTGCCGATCGGGCTCATGGCCGGAGCCCTGCCGATTTCGTTGAACGTCTGGTTCTGGCATCCCGACAGCAGGCTGGCGGCGAGAAGAACCGAAATCGGATATCTCATGACGGTTCCTTCGATGTGTCCGGGTCTGTGGCGCTGGAGATGACGTTGGTGACGACCGCCGCCTTCTCATTGCTCATTTCGCTTAGGATCAAGGCCGACTGGCGCGGCGGCAGCTGCATAAGGATCGCCGCGGCGACGCCGGGATTGACAAGCTCCAGCTTGCCGGCCGCCGCATCCGCCTTCATCGTCTTGTAGATTCCCACCAGGCCGATCTGGGCCTGCTTGAGAAAGTCGTTGCGGCGCTTCAGCCAATCCTCGTATTCGCCGCGCCGCTTCTCGAGCGTCGCGATGCGCTCATCAACATCGGCCTGCAGCTTCTCAAGGTCTTTCTTCTGCAACAGATAACGCTGGTCGCGCGGCATCGGCAATATTGGTGCAGAACTGCTGAATCTCATCGCCATTGGCCGGGATGCCCACAGCCGGTGCAGCGACCTCCTGCGCGAAGGCGCCGGGTATGGCCAGCATGGTGCAGCCGGCGGCGATCATCATCAGACGGCGGCGCAGACCGGTCGAAGCGCTGGGAAGACGATGTGCCATCATTGCAAGACGAGCTCCGCCTGGAGGGCCCCGGCTGTCTTGATGCCCTGGAGAATGGAAATGATGCCGTCCGGTTTCACCCCGATACTATTGAGGCCAGACACGAGCGAACGCAGGTTGGAACCATTGAGGATCGCAACGGTTCCGCCATCCTCGGACGCCTGGATGGTTGTGTTCGGCTCGATCTCGGTGCGACCGCGCGAGAACGGTTCGGGCTGGTTTGACGGTTGGCGTTTCAGTCACCTGAACCGTCAATGTTCCGTAGCTGACAGCGACCTCATTGATCCGCACATCCTGTCCGATAACAATCGTGCCCGTTCGCTCGTTGATGACCACGCGCCGGCACGTCGGTCTCGACGACGAGATTTTCGATATCGGCCATCAGGCGCGAAAGATCGGCCATTTTCGGCTTGTCGATGACAACCGCCTGGGAATCCTGCGCTTCGGCTATGCTGCCGCCGAACTGGGTCTTGCCGTAACGGTTGATGGCCGAGGCCATGCCGACGGCGGTGGAAAAGTCAGGATTTCGCAACTGGAGAACGAGATTGAACCCGTCCTTGAACTTGGCCGGCAATTCACGCTCGATGATGGCACCGTTCGGAACGCGGCCGGACGTGGTGATCCCTTGCGTCACTGACGCCGCATCACCCTGGGCGCTGAAGCCGGTGACGACGACCTGAACCCTGCGCGACCGCATGGATCTGCCCGTCGGCGCCCGAAAGCGAGGTCATGACCAGCGTGCCGCCACGTAGCGAGGTTGAATCGCCAAGCGATCCGACCGTCACGTCGATGCGGCTGCCGGGACTGGCGAAGGGCGGCAGATTGGCCGTGACCAGAACTGCTGCGATATTCTTCGAGCGAGATTCGTTGTCCTGCGTCGAAATGCCGAGATTCTGCAGCATGGCGCGCAAGGATTTGCGGTAAACGGTGCGGAGCGCAGGCTGTCGCCGGTTCCCTGAAGCCCGACCACCAGACCATAACCGATCAGCTGGTTTTCGCGGCCCGCCTGCAGCGAGGCGATGTCCTTGATGCGCGATGCAGCGTGCGCCGGCGCGATCGTCATTGAAAGAACGGCTGCGATTGCCAGGCACCATTTGCCGAAACGAAAGATCATTTTGCCACCACGTGAATTGTACCGTCGTCCATCACCGTTCCGGAGACGATGATGCCGGAATCGGTGTTGCGCACCCGGATCAGGTCGCCGACCGCGGCGTTCTCCAGCGGTGCGCCGCCGGCGGTGATCGTGAGTGGTCCATTGGTAAAGACGATCCGGACCGCCTTGCCGCGCTCGACCGCATAGGGCTCGCGCAAGGCCGAAACCAGAATGACGCGTCCCTGAAGCAGGGTGCGGCTGGTCACTTTGCCGGTCACCTGTTTTGTCGAGACCGCATAGTCACCGGTCAGAGCAGGATTGGTTACCTCAACCTCTTCCAGGCGATGAACATCGATGATCTCGCCCGGATAGATCGTCTCCGTCGGAATGACCGCCATGCGCTTTTCGGCAAGAGCAAGCTGTGGGGACATCAGCCCGGCGCACATGGCCCCAGTGACGGCCAGCGCCTGCAGAAGAAAACCTCCGCGGGTGGTGGCAGCTGTCAATCTCGATGCTTTGGCAGTCCGGCGAAACGTCATGTTTGCCATTCCCTCTGTTATCTCAGGTTCTTGCTGACCGTCGCAGCCATTTCGTCGGCGGCCTGGATGATCTTGGAGTTCATTTCATAGGCGCGCTGGGCGGAGATCAGGTCGGTGATTTCCTTGACCGGATCGACGTTCGACGCTTCAAGGTATTTCTGCTTGATCTGCGCGTAGCCCGGATCAGCAGGCGTCCTGATCACGGCGTCGCCGGAAGCGGGCGTCTCCTTGAAAAGGTTGTCACCCTGCGGCTCAAGACCTGCCTCGTTGACGAAATTCGCAATTGTCAGCTGTCCAAGGACGGTCGGAATGGTGTCGTTGCCGACACGGACCGAGACTTCGCCCTGACGCGCTGACCGTGATCTCGCTGGCGTTTTGCGGCACGGTGATTTCCCGGAATGACCGTGTAACCGTCGATGGTCACGAGCTGGCCGTCGGCATTGGTGTTGAAGGCACCGGCGCGGGTATAGGCGGTCTCGCCATCGGGCGTTTCGATCTGGAACCAGCCGCGCCCAACCAGCGCCATGTCCAGATTGTTGCCCGTGCTGATCAGACTGCCCTGCAGATGCAGGTTGCAGAACGGCGGAGGTCTGAACGCCGAGACCGATGATGGCACCTTCCGGAACGATCGCCTGGTTGGCACGGTTCGGCACGCCCTGGGCGCGCTCGGTCTGGTAGAGAAGGTCGGAGAACTCCGCCCGCGCACGCTTGTAGCCGGTGGTGTTGATGTTCGTGATATTGTTCGCGATCACTTCCAGATTCAGCTGCTGGGCGTTCATGCCTGTCGCGGCGATCGAGAGAGCCTTCATTATTTTTGTCCTTTAGATCGGCATGCGTGCGATTTCGAGATAGGCACTGACGACCTTGTCCCGGATGGCGATGGCGGTTTGCAACGACTGCTCGGCATTCATGACAGAGTCGATGACTTCAGCGGGTATTGGCTTCGCCACGGATGCCCTGGATCGAGTTGACTTCCGACTGCCTCAGGCCGTTGGTCATCTCGGTCGCCATGTTGCCCATGACTTCGGCAAAGCTCTGCGACTTCCCCGCTGTGGCCGCACCACCGAGAATGCTCTGGGCGGACGAGGCACTCGACGTGGAGGTCACGTCCTTGACGGTCGAAATTGCCGCGCTGATGGTTTTGATTGCGTCGATCATTATTGCAGAAGCCCTCAGAAGGTCGATTGTTGCGGAGATCAGGTCACGTGCCTGCTTCGTGGTCTGGAGATTGGCTTCGTAGGAACGGTTTGCTTCCCGCATGTCGGCCATTTCGATCAGCACGTTGACGTTCGGCATCTTGACCATGCCCTTGTCGTCGGCCGCAGGGTTGCCCGGATCGAATTCGACGGAGAAGTCGGAATCGTCTGTTCCGAGGCGCTGAACTTCGACCGTGGATGCGCCGCTGGCGCGGTCTATTTCCGCTGCAGGAAACTGACCGTCTTGCGGCGATAGGGGTCCGTGCCCGGCGCATCGCTGCTCAGAGCGCGTTGGCAATATTTTCCGAAACGATGCGCAGGCGCGTCGATTCCCTTCGAGACCGGAGGCCGAAACCTTGAGAGCTGAAACCAGAGGATCCATGGCCGTTATTTCCGTACCGTCATGAGCATCATCCGGTGAAACGCCTTTACGAGCCCGGCATTGAGCTCATAGTCGCGCTTGATTTCACCGGTCTTCATCAATTCCTTCTCCAGCCGGACGCTGTTGCCCGACTGCTGAACCTCGACATCGTCAAGCATGCTGGTTTCCGTTACCTGCGCGGCGCTGCTGCCATCGGTAAAGTGCGCTGGGTTGGTGGAGGCCATCTGGAAGCCGGTTTGCTGCATCACGCTTTCGAACGGCTTGACGTCCTTGGCTGCATAATGCGGCGTGTTGGCGTTGGCGATGTTACCGGCGACGACGTTCTGGCGGACTGCCAGCCATTGCGCCTGCCGGGACGCGAGATCGAAAAGCTGTATAGGTTGCATCATGCGACTCCATGCTTGTTGCTGGAGAACCTAGGCAGGCAATCTTGCGTGGGACTGAAGTCGATCGCGTATTGGAAATACGGCAAACGCTGGCACTGCGTAGTGATGTATTTTGGCAATGCGCTGGCCGGTACGGCCGCAAATCCGGGACGGAAAGCGCTACGCAGAAGATTGTTGCCCCTACCCGGTCATGGGAACGGGGCCAACGGGTCATTTTCGATGATTAGGGATCAGCGAGTCAGTCGGCCTGGTAGATGTCGCCCTTGGAGGTGATCATCACCCAGCGCCCGTCCGCTGTTCCAGTGTGGCGAGGCGGCTGTTATCGGGAAGTGTGGAGCCGATACGGACAATATACATGCCGCTGCTGTCTTCGATCAGCGCACGGCCGTTGGCGACATGCATCAGCTTGAAGCCGGAGGCAGAGGGGAATGGCTGTTCCAGGTCTTCCTCTACGCCGGGTTTCTTGGCCTCGCTCGCATTCGGAACCGTAGCCGTGGTCAGCTGGTCGATGGCTTCCTGCGTTGCTGCGTCGCGCTCCATCATAGCCGTTGGAGATGCGGAGCCGCCAGGGCCTTCGCGGCCCGGCACGTCGCGCGTGTTACCCTGCCAAAGGGTTGGCATCGAGAATTTATCCTGATGCAGGAAGGCATACCAGGGAAAGAATGTGGCAGCGGCGGCGAGCGCAACGCCCGTCGCACCCAGCGCCTTGTCAATCAGCGGCGTGCGTTCGCCACGCTTGCGCTGCGGCACGATTTCATCGGCGTCGTAATCAGTCATGCCTTATCCCCTCCGCATAGTCCCGGCCTGGCCGACGTTCGCTGCCGCCTTCAGCGCATTTGCAAGGTCGGTGAACGCGTCGAAGGCCGGCCGCTCGCCGGGTGTCTGTTTCAAAATGTCATAGATGACGGGGACCTGCTTGATCGCCATGTCCAGATCCGGATCGCTGCCCGGCCGGTAACCGCCGATCAGCCTGAGATCGCGGGTTTCCTCGGAAGCGGTGGATCAGCGACTTCAGGCGTCCGACAAGCTTTTCCTGATCCGGTGTCCAGGCCTTGCGCGCCAGACGTGAAACCGAGGCCAGCGGGTTGACCGGTGGATAGCGGCCTTCCTCGGCAAGGCTGCGGTCCATGACGATATGGCCGTCGAGAATACCGCGAGTCGAGTCGGCGATCGGATCGTTGTGATTGTCGCCATCGACGAGAATCGAGATGATTGCGGTGATCGTTCCTGCACCTTCGGCACCAGGGCCTGCGCGTTCCAGCAGCCGTGGCAGTTCGGTAAAGACGGAGGCTGGATAGCCGCGGGCGATCGGTGGCTCGCCCGAAGCGGTGGCAACTTCACGGATGGCATGGGCAAAACGGGTGACGCTGTCGACGATCAGAAGGACGTTGTTGCCCTGGTCGCGATAGTGCTCGGCAATCGTCACGGCCGTCAGCGGCGCCATCTTGCGCAGCATCGGGCTTTCATCGCTGGTAGCCACCACCGCAACCGACTTGGACAGGTTTTCGCCAAGCGTATCCTCGATGAATTCGCGCACTTCACGGCCACGTTCGCCGACCAGCGCGATGACCACTTTGTCGAAGGCATCGGCCCGGGCGAGCATAGACAGCAGGGTCGACTTGCCGACGCCGGAGCCGGCAAAGACGCCGAGGCGCTGGCCAAGGCAAAGCGGAGAGAAGATGTCGATCGCCCGCACACCGGTGCGAAAACCGTGTTCGACCCGCTTGCGCGTCATCGATGGCGGCGCCGTATTGGAGATCGGTCGGCGGATATCGCCCTGCAGCAGCGGCCCGCGCCCGTCGATGGGTTCGCCCAGCGAATTGATCGTGCGGCCACACCAGCTTTCCGTCGGCGCGATGCGGAAGGCGCCCTTGCGGATTACCGTGTCATGGATGCCGATCGGATCGCCCGGCTCGATCGGGCAAACAACCACCGTTTCCTGTTCGACCTTGACGACTTCGCCGAGGTGAACGCCGGTTGAACTCTTGTGGGCCACGAAGTCCCCGAGGCGGACATGCCGGGAAAGACCGGTGACGGTATAGTATCCCGCCGAGATCGACTGGACGTGACCTCCGGGTGCAATCGAGAATTCCGGATTGGAATAGCGCCCTGACAAGACCGGCAAGCGCTGTGAGCGACGTCGACGAATTGGTGATCTGGATTTTGTCGTTCTGCATTCCGGTTCCTGCCGTGTGCCCGCGCTACCGCAAAGTGCGCCCAAGCGTGGCTTCAGTCCTGTCGAGAATCAAAGGTGCTACTTGCTGCCGCCGAGCGTCTTGATCGCTTCGCTCATCGACGTTTCGCTGTCACGCATCAGAGCCGAAATGTTTTCAAAGGGCGCGACACCATGATCAGCTGCGACATTTCCTGAACCGGATTGACGTTGGATTCCTCGACATAGCCCTGCATCACGCCGACATCGAAACGATCGACGACCGGTTCCGGATCCCTGGCGGGGATAATGGCGCTGTTGTCATAGAAGGGAAAAGCCGCTGTTGAAATTGGCTTCGTAAAGCCCGAGCGCGGCAACCTGCGTTCCATCCTGCTGGATGGCGCCGTCGGCGCTCACCTTGATTTCGCTGGCTTGCGAACTGAGCTGGATTGGAGCACCGCCTGCGTCGAGCACCGGATATCCCCGCAGAGTGACCAGGTCACCCGTTTCGGTCATGGTAAAGCGGCCGTCGCGTCAGGGCCGGGCCTCCGGGCGTATCGATCTGAAACCAGGCATCGCCCTTGATGGCGAAATCCAGCTGGTTGCCCGTCTGGCTCAGACCGCCATTGTTGGTATTGAGGAATTCCTTGCCCTCGGAAACGAACGATACCTTCGTGGGCCGCGTGTCACCAAGCACCTGGTTGAATTTCACTTCCGTCGAGCGGAAGCCGACAGTACTGGAATTGGCGACGTTGTCGGCCAGCGTGTTCATGCGTTTTTCAAGCGCCATCTGCGAGGAGACAGCAACATAGAGACCGGTCTGCATTTCAGCGTCCCCCAAGTTTCAGCGTATTGATGGAAAGGAGGAGATCGGAGGAAATGCCATAACCGCTGGATGAGCCGAAGACTGCGAGCGGGTCGTAGGGATCCGAAGAATTGTTGAGTTCCCAAAGAGCGGTGAAGCGTTCGAGCAGTTTCGACAGCTTGGCCCGGATCCTTGAAATCCTTGATGTCGATTGCCTTTTCGATCGCGGCGGCCTGCTTGTCGATATCGGCAGCGGCAAACTCGTCCGGCATTTGCAGCAAGGTGCGGGTGACCTGTGCCAGGGCATCATCGGCCAGCAATCCAGAAGGCACTGGTGATCGACGGTGCCGTGCGCTCGAAATAGAGCGCCAGTCGGACGCCGGCGTTTTCTTCGCCTGCCGTCTGCTCCAGCGTCTGGCGCATATATTTATCGGCGACGCCCTTCTGGGCCTTGTCGAAGGATGTTGCAGCTGTGCCGGTGCGGGCAAAATTCAGCGATTCCACCAGATCCGAATAACGGCTGTCGGTCAGCTGCTTGGCGAAGCTGTCATCGGTGTCGATGCCTTCGGTCAGCACCTTGCGCATGAACGCCTTGGCGTAGCCCATGTCTTCAAGGCCGTGAGCCTTGATGGCGTAATTATAAAGACGTGTATCGGCGAAGAAATCGTCGATCGTTTTGATGTTGCCGATATTGGCCAGATAATATTCGGTCTCGCGCGCCACATCCGGCTGCTCGGAAACCCGCTCCAGCGATTTGGTGAGGTTGCCTGCTATCATCTGGTAGCTGGTGTAAGTCGTCGTCACGACGTTTCCCCGTTCATCCATTAGAAATGACGCATCACGCGCCGATTGAACGGAAACCTGACGGCTGTTGCTTGCGCGAACCTGTTTCCCCGCAAGGCCTGCAAATGTGGCCGACAGCCAGCCTCACGCAAGGCTGGCGGCCTAACGATACTGTCGAAAATCCACCATTGCGGCAGGTATCGAAATGAACATCATCATCGGGCTCCTTTTGACAATGGGCTGTATTCTTGGCGGCTTCATTGCCATGGGCGGCCATATGGAGGTCCTGAATCAGCCTTTCGAGCTCGTCATCATCGGCGGTGCCGGTATCGGCGGCTATATCATGGCCAATTCGATGAAGGTGCTGAAGGATACCGGCAAGGCGCTCGGCGAGGCCTTCACCCACAAGGTTCCGAAGGAACGCAATTATCTCGACACGCTGGGCGTTCTCTACAGCCTGATGCGCGACCTGCGCACGAAGTCGCGCAACGAGATCGAAAGCCACATCGACAACCCGGATGAATCCTCGATCTTCCAGTCGGCTCCGACCGTGCTGAAGAACAAGGAGCTGACGGCGTTCATCTGTGACTATGTCCGCCTTATCATCATCGGCAATGCCCGCTCGCACGAGATCGAGGCGCTGATGGACGAGGAAATCAACACCATCACCCACGACAAGATGAAGCCCTATCACGCGCTGACGACAATGAGCGACGCCTTCCCGGCTATCGGTATCGTCGCCGCCGTTCTCGGTGTCATCAAGGCCATGGGTGCTATTTCCGAAGCACCGGAAGTGCTGGGCGGCAAGATCGCGGCGGCCCTCGTCGGCACCATGCTCGGCATCTTCCTGTCCTACTGTATCGCCAGCCCCGTCATCGCGAACATCAAGGCCGTCCACGACAAGCAGAACTGCCTCTACATCATCGTCAAGCAGACATTGCTTGCCTACATGAACGGTTCGGTTCCCCAGGTTGCTCTCGAATATGGCCGCAAGACCATCTCGGCTTACGAGCGTCCTTCGATCGACGCGGTCGAGCAGGAAATGATGAACCCCGGTGGCGGTGGCGAAAGCAAGGCGGCCTGATCCGATGACCTCAGCAACCAAGAACAACGTGTACACCTTCGATCGCAAGCTTCTCGCCCGGATGACCGGCGCGCTCGGCGATACGAAGACGATCGGCAAGCTGTGCGGCGAGATCGGGCATGTCTTTGCCGAGTTCCTGCCGGACATTTTCCAGAACGAAACCGGCCTTGCCATAGAGATCGGTTATGCGGGCTTCGACACGGGCCTGAAGAGCGAACTAATAGCCAATCTCGGCAATGGCGTTGCGCTCTCCGACACGGCGCTACGCAACTGGTGCTCCGATTTCGTCATCAGCTGCGACAGCCCGGTGATCATCACGCTGATGGAAATCCTTCTCGGCGCGCCGGCGGATGCCATCGAAGAGCCCAAGCCCCGGTCACTGTCGAACATCGAACTCGATGTTGCGACGATGATTTTCGAAAAGGTCGCCGATGTGCTGAAGTCGGCGGTCAGCGTTGCCGGAAGTTTCCGAACCGGTCGTCGGACGTCCCTATAATGCCAGCCAGCGGCCGGCTGCCGATCCGGAAGTCGCCGATGTCTACGCCGCCTGCATCAACGTGACGATGGGCCTCGGCCCCGTTCTTTCGACCTTCTCGATCATCGTGCCGCAGCAGACCCTGCTGAAAACGGCGGTCATTTTCCCAAAAGGCATCGGCCAGGGCCGCAAGGCCAAGGGCGCATGGGGCGAACAGCTCGAACAGCAGGTCCGCCGTTCCACGGTGAGCCTCGAAGCGCGCATCAAGCTGCAGAGCCTGACGCTGGACACCATCAGCCGCCTTCAGCCTGGTGACGTTATCCCCTTCCAGGATGCCAAGGACGTGCGTGTCGAGATCAACGCCAACGGCCGCGACCTTTACATCTGCGAATTCGGCCGATCCGGTGCAGAAATACACGGTGCGGATCAAGGACACCCACGGTTCGGAGAGCGACATTCTCCACCACCTGATGAGTTAAAAACCCTCTGCCTTACCCGGCAACATGGTTGGGGCAAGTTTCAACTGGAATAGTTTGCACATGGCACCGAAGAAAGCACCAATAGAAGACCAGGCGATCCTGAGCGGCGGCGATGCCGAGCTCGATCAGGCCATCGACGATCTGCGTGGCGTCCTGCAAAGCGATGCCACCGGGACCGGGCTGGAAAACGATTTCGGCATGGATTTCGCCGCTGCACCAGCCACCGGCGAGACATCGGATTTCGCCAGCACATTCGCAGCTGAAAATGATCTCAGCAGCTTCGGCGGCGATTTCGAGGCTGGCAGCAGTTTTGCCGATCTGGAACAGGGTTCGGCTTCGTCAGCCTTCGACGCCGGTTCGTTCGGCGAAAAAGCATTCGGTGGCAACACTTTCGAGGATCAGCCCGCCGGCGAACCCGGCAGCAGCATGACGGCCAATCTCGACCTGATCATGGACATTCCGATCGACGTCCAGATCGTTCTCGGCACCAGCCGCATGCAGGTCTCCGGCCTGATGAACCTGACGGAAGGTGCGACGATCGCGCTTGACTGCAGGATCGGCGAACCGGTTGAAATCGTCGTCAACGGCCGGGTTATCGGCCGCGGCGAAATCACCGTTCTCGACGAAGATGAAACGCGTTTCGGTGTAAAACTCATCGAAATCAAGGGTACCAGTAAAGTTTGAACCCGGTTAGGGTCATGAGGATCAATCCATGATGGATTTCGACAATTTTGAAGCTTCGGCACTGACCAGACCACTCACCCAGATGGACAAGGCCGCCGCAGTTCTCCTTGCAATGGGCAAGCCCATTGCCGGCAAGCTGTTGAAATTCTTCACGCAGAGCGAATTGCAGGGCATTATTGCTTCAGCGCAGTCGCTCAGGTCCATCCCCCGCATGAACTCGAAATCCTGGTGAACGAGTTCGAGGACCTGTTCACCGAAGGTGCCGGCCTGATGGACAATGCCAAGGCCATAGAAGGCATTCTGGAAGAGGGCCTGACACCAGACGAAGTCGACGGCCTGCTCGGCCGCCGCACGGCCTTCGCCGCCTATGAGGCCAATATCTGGGACCGCCTGCAGGATTCCGACCCGGCTTTCGTCGCCCAGAGCCTGGGCAAGGAACATGCGCAGACAATCGCCTATGTCCTGTCGATGATGCCATCGACTTTCGGCGCAAAGGTCCTGCTGCAGCTGCCGGAAAGCATCCGTGCCGACATCATCAACCGTGCCGTCAACATGAAGAGCGTCAGCCCGAAGGCCGCGCAGATCATCGAGGCCCGCGTGGTCGAGATGATGCGCGAGATGGACGCCGAAAAGAACTCGATCGGATCGATCAAGATTGCCGAGGTCATGAACGAGCTGGAAAAGACCCAGGTCGATACACTGCTCGCCTCGCTGGAATCGATCAGCACCGAATCGGTCAAGAAGGTCCGCCCGAAGATCTTCCTCTTCGACGACGTTCTCTACATGCCGCAGCGCAGCCGTGTGCAGCTGTTCAACGACGTTTCGGGCGATATCATCACCATGGCACTGCGCGGCTCCAGCATGGAACTACGCGAATCGGTGCTCGCCTCGATCGGCGCGCGTCAGCGCTGCATGATCGGATCGGATCTGGCGGCCGGCGACGTCGGCATCAATCCACGCGACATTGCCATTGCCCGCCGCTCGATCACGCAGGAGGCCATTCGCCTAGCTGCAAGCGGCCAGATCGAACTGAAGGAAAAGGAAGCCGTGGCAGCCTGATCGGGTGCCTCTGCCGCTCCGCTGCTCAACAGATACGCAAAGCCCTTCAAACGATCCCGGTTGAAGGGCTTTTTGCTGGGCGCTTGCCCGCGGACTTCTACTTTCTGTGAAGCGTTGGTTTCCCCGCGCATATCTTCCTTGCATGCCCCCTTGCCCCGGCCCACAACAGGTTTGACAGCAATCACTGCTGCCGCCAGGTGCAAGAGGTCTTCATCCGATGTCGGACGATCAGGACAAAGACAGTAAAACAGAATCTCCGACCGAGAAAAAATGACTGACGCCATCGAGAAGGGCAACACGCCCTTCTCGCGCGAAGTCACCATGTTCGCCTCAGTCGTCGCCATCTACATCTTTGTCGTTTTTTTCCTGCCGCAGGGCTTCGCCACGGTGGCTGAATCGCTGAAGGATATTTTCGAGCAGCCGGAGGCCTGGCGCATCAACACATCGACGGATGTGGTTGCGCTGGTCTCGCATCTGTTCTCGAAAGCCGGCACGCTGCTCATTCCTTTTTCGTGCTTTTGATCGTATTCGGGATCGGTTCGTCCATTCTGCAGAACCTGCCTGAGCCCGGTGCTCGACCGCGTCGCACCGAAGATGAACCGGATTTCGCCAGTCGGCGGCTTCAAGCGCATTTACGGCATTCAGGGTCTTGTCGAATTCGCCAAGGCCTTCGCCAAAGTGGCAATCGTTTCGCTCATCATCGTGCTCGTGCTCTGGAACGACTATTACTCCACGCTCGATTCTGATGTTTTCGGATCCCTTGACGATCTTTACGACCATGTCGAACGACTTCCATCAGATCATGATCGTCATCCTGATCTCGACAGCGGTCATCGCCATCGCCGACTTCTTCTGGACGCGGCATCACTGGTACACAGAACTCAGGATGACCAAGCAGGAAGTCAAGGAAGAGCTGAAACAGTCGCAGGGCGACCCTGATCATCCGTGCGCGGCTTCGCTCGATTGCCCGCGACAGGGCCCGCCGGCGCATGATCACCTCGGTTCCCCGCGCCACGCTCGTCATCGCAAACCCGACGCACTATGCCGTTGCGCTGCGTTACGTTCATGAAGAAGGCGATGCGCCGGTGGTGGTTGCCAAGGGCCAGGATCTCGTCGTCGCTGAAGATCTGCGAGATCGCCGAGCAAAATGGCATCCCGGTTTTTGAGGACCCGCCTCTCGCACGCTCAATGTTTGCGCAAGTCTCGGTGGATAGTGTGATTCCACCGGTTTTCTACAAGGCAGTCGCCGAACTGATTCACCGGATCTATGCAACGCAGCCGAAACGGATGACGTGATCCCAATGAAGAAATGCGAATATTCGGAACAACGCGAAAAATAGTAGCCGACGCGATTCGCCCTGTTGCGACGGAATTGCGCCTGATTGATGCGGCCGACTTTATCGCGCTGCTTCGCTTTGAATCGCATGGCAGCCTGGCTGATCTGGTTTCATCCGCCGCCGAACTCTATTTTCTGCCCGGCACGGTGAACTTCGGCATCGGCGGCAACTACACGCTGGATTGGGATACCGAGCCGGAAATTACACTCGATCTCGAATTGAAGCCGGATGGCGTCACCATCTACGCCCAGCTGGCGCTCGGCAAGAATTCAGCCGGCCTCGAGATCAACCATATCGCATTTCAAAGCCCGTCCAGCGATCCGGACGAAAATACGGCGTTCCTCGCCCAGAGCCTGAACGCGGCTAAATTCGTCAAATCCTATCCAACCGCTCTTGCGAGTTGAGTTCCGGATACAGGCCATGACGGCCTAAAAATCTCAATCAGCTGATATAACCGAGACGAATGGCCTTAGCGATCGCCTGGATTCTGTTGACCTGAATCCAGCTTGGTGGTCGCGGCCCCGAGATATGCGTTGACCGTATGCACCGACAATCCCATCTTCTCGGCGATCTCTTCGCTGATGTAGCCGTCACCGGCCATTTGCAGGCAGCCGATTTCGCGATCACTCAGCGATTCGGACGGAAGCATGCGCCGTTCGTCGGCCGCCAGAAGATCGGTCATGATCTGGCAGCTACGGCCGTGCAGATCGATGATCACCTCGCTCGACAGGTCGATATAGCTCCCCATGAAGACGACATAGCCATTGCCCTGCGCGCCAAGCCTGACCGGTAGGGCAATCCCGGAATAGGGAAGGATGCGGGCCGCAAAGCGTTGAGTGAAGCGCTGAAATCCGGCGTCTCCGCTGCCTGATGCTCCCCCATGCCGTTCCACATGATCGGCAGCAGCGACGCATCGAGATGCGCCAGCATCGCCTCGCCATAGGCCGACACCAGTTCGTGCGCCATGATCTCGGCGCCAACACCCCAGTTGTCGAGGACGCAATTCAGTTTGGTGTGACGCCGGCAGGCCGTTTCCATTCAAGCGAAGAACGGTAAAATTCTTGGCGTTGATCTGTTTCTGCATCATCTGCAGGCGCGCGACAAGCGTTGCCGCCCGGGATGCCCGCGCCTGCTGTCGCCCGGCCTTGCCATCATCACCCGTGCGCGCATTCGGAAGGAAATAGGTCATGGCCGGTCTCCTTAAACGAGGTTGTTGCGAACAGCATAGGCAATGGCCTCGGAACGGGTCTTCGTTGCCGTCTTGCGCATTACGCTGGTGATGTAATTGTTGATCGTGTTGCGTGAGATACCGAGGATGACCGCGATCTCGTCGCTGGTCTTGCCCTCGGCGATCCAGAAGAGGCATTCGAGTTCGCGTTCCGTCAGCTCAAAATCACGGTCGGTGCGAACCCCGCGTTCGGTGGTAAAGCTGGCAAAATAGCCGGTCAGCAGACCGACGTCCCTGAGGCTCTCCTGCGAGAGGATCACGTCCTGCGGGAAGAGCAGCATCAGCGACAACCGGGCGCGCCCGACATTGAAGGTTATGGCGCAATATTCGCGGCTGATGCCACGGCTGATGTCGATGTCGTCGGGCAGGCTCATGAACACCGGCTGCATCACCGAAAGGCATTTCTCCATCTCATTGGTCTTGGAGTGGAGCTGTGACATCACCTTTCCGAGCCGCTTGACGACGTCGAACGGCCAGTCCGAACATACGACGAAATCAAGCCCCTCATCCTGGGACAAATCATAGCGCGCCAGGAGATAGTGGGTAGCCCCCACATAGTCGGTCAGGGCCGCAAGCCCCCTGTTCAGATTGCCGCGTTCGGCGAATTCGCCAAGCCTGCGAATGAGCTGCTCCTTGGAAGAAACCCGCCCAACACCGCGCGCAACCGAACCCGGCAACGGCCACGTCGCAACCTCTGTCTGTAGAGCATCCATGACATTACCCCCGTGATGGATCCGTCCGTGCTCAATCAAGCGTTTTCACCCGCCGCCGGCAACTGTATCGAAGCGTTCCGCATTCTTCGACACACGCGAATCAGTACGCGAATCACTACATAAAATGTACATCGCCCCCTGCGAAAAACTACTGCCCCCTTATCGGGATTTACTTTTTGGAGAAACCATGAATCGATTGCGCTCAAATGGGGCTGAAAATCGAAAGAGCATTAGATGCCAAAAAGTGTCGCTTTAGTCAATTGTAATCGTTTATTTTTTTTCAACGTCGCTGCCGGACAAACTCTAGGCCTCGCCAGCAAAATGGCGTTTCGCCTTTATCGAGGCATGAAATTTTCGAAACAAATCAGGAATCTTTTGAATCACTGGCAATTGTCAAGTTTTGATTTTTTTATTTGTTTCAGGCGATGTTGCGAAATTACATCATTGGCGCCTGCGGTTTAAATTCGGCTACCAAGTGAAAATCCAAGCAATACATTGAATAAATCACTCATAAATAGTCTAATAAAACTGAATTAATACTGACACTCGGAATCAATACCTTCCTTGCCCCACCCAGAGCGGCAGGCAAAACCGCTTTTCCCCGGAGAAAAATTAACGATTTGTTAAATATAACGAATCTCGGAACACCCCGTTACATCAATCGGGCATCATCCGATTCTTGCAGCCATGCGTTGGCGGCACGGCAATACAGAAAGATACGGCGAGTCTAGTTTTGCGGGAGGTAGAGTCCTGTTGCCGGCCCGAGATGGATGTCCAGCTTCCCAGCATGAATTTAAGTGCACGCGCAGGGTAAGGCTCTCACGGAAAGCAAGCGCCTTAGGTTGAGTAACCCATTATCCTGTGCAAATAAAAACCCGCCTGCAGGGGCGGGTTTTTTGAGAGAACCTGGTTGAGACAGGATAAAGTGTCTGTTGTCAGGCCGCTTTCTCTGCGACCCATTTGCGCAGGATCTTGGCGGCACGCTCTTCGCTGATTTCGACCATGCGGGCAAGCCTGCGCTCCGGGCCTTCCTTGACGCGGCGATTGAAGCCGCCTTCGCTGTCGTCACCCAGGCTGAGCAGGTCGTCGGTGCTGTCGAAGCCGAAGTCGGAACCGAAGCCCTCCATAAGCGCACCGCCGGCGCCACCGTTCGCGGCGGGCGAGAAGTCGGGCAATTCCAGGCCGACCGGCTCGTTATCGTTGAGCGCTACCCCCGGGCCACCCAGGCCCATCGAGCGAGCCAGAGGGCGCATTCCCATCCAGACGACCACGAAAGCCACCGCCACGAAGGCAAGCGCATTGATGATACCGCCCAGATTGCGGGTCAACGTCTCCATGATCCCCGGACCGGCGACCGCCTCGTCAAGCAGCTGCGTGTTGACGAAATCCATGGCCGTCAGCGTGATCATATCACCCGCGCCGGGTCCAGACCAACCGCCGAGGCAACAATCTTCTGCATGTCCTGGATATAGGCGTCGATCTTTGCCTGATCCGCGCCTTCGCCGACCATGGCCGCAACCCGGCCACGATTGACGACGACGGCGACGGAGAGCTTTTCCAGCGTGTAGCTGCTCTTGACGGTCGCGACTGTCTTCGAGTTGATTTCGTAGTTGGTCTGCTCTTCCTTCTTCTCGGTCTGGTCGTTCGACTGAGGTCCGGTAGCGCCGCCTGTCGGAGCCGCCTGCGGAACGTTCTGCTGAACGGTCGCCGCGTTGTCGGGCTGCTGCTGGCTGGATTTCTGCTCTTCCTTGGTCACCCTTGTCGAGCGCTCGACCCGTGATTCCGGATCGAAGACCGTTTCCTGGATCTGCTGGGTATCGGTGTTCAACTTGGCGGTGACGCTGGCGCGAAAATTGTCCATTCCGAGGAAAGGCGTCAGAGCCTTATCGATATTGTTTTCGATTTCCTTCTGGACGTTCTGGATAATGCCAAGCGACTGGTTCATCGCGCTGTTGGCAGGGTCGTCACCGGACGCCAGGAGCTGGCCGGTTGAATCAAGGATGGTCACGTCGTCAATGCCGAGGCCCGGAACCGACGACGCCACCAGATGGCGGATCGACGCTGCAGCATTGCGGCCGATATTGGCACTGGCACGGATCATGACGGAAGCCGTCGGGTTCTGTTCGGCCTTTCGGAAGCTACCGCGGTCGGCCATGACGATGTGGACGCGGGGCGGCGGCAATTCCCGAAATCTGCTGGATGGTGCGGGCGATCTCGCCTTCGAGTGCGCGGACGCGGGTGACTTCCTGCATGAAGGAGGTGAGGCCCAGCGAGCCGACATTGTCGAAGAGTTCGTAGCCGGCATTGGCGCTGTTGGGCAGGCCGCGCTCGGCCAGATACAGCCGGGCCTTGCCCGTCATACCGACCGGCACCTGAATGCTCGCTCCATCGGAACCGACTTCAAAATTCATGTTGGCTTCGGCAAGGGCAACGCTGACCTGGTTGAGGTCGTTGCTCTCCAAACCGACATAGAGGGTTTCATACGAGGGTTTGTTGACGTAAAGCCCGGCAGCGAGAACGATACCGACTGCGATAACTCCGGCTGAAATCAGCGCGATGAGCTTACCCTGCCCGAGACTGGCCAGGTTTTTCGTGACCGTCGAAAGTTGATCCAACAGATTCATTCTGTTTCCGCACCCAGTGGCACATGTTCCGTTCAGACAACATCGCCTGGGGAGTGAACATGCGCAGATCCAAACATTCGGGTTGCTGGGTTGATTGCGCGCATGTGGCTTCGTCAAATCACGCGCAAATCTACCAGTCCCGATTGGCACACTAGAAAACGAAACTTGCATGAACTTGTCTTGGAAGCCCGCTTTTGGCTGCAGTGCAAAACTTCCACGGCTAAACGAGGTTCGAAAACAAAACCGCCGCCTCAAGACGATTGTCGAGGCGGCGGCCAAATGCTCAAGCAGACTTTGCTATCGGCTAAAAAGCCTCGAAATCCCCGGCGGCCTCGGTCAACGGCTGGGAGTGGCCGTGACGCAGCATGCCGTTTCCGAGCGATTTCTGCATGTCGGCAAGCTTGACGAGATTGAGCGCCGTCGTCACGTCGACAAGCCAGGACTGCGGAATGGCCGCGGTGACGGTATCGATGAACTCCGCGAGCCCCGCGTCTTCTGCACGGCAAGATCGATGCCCTGCAGGACCTTTATCCGATCCGCCGATTCCAGGACCGCCTCGCCATGAATATCGCTGAGCATCGGTTCGATACGCTCGATGAGATAGGCGACATCATAAAGCTCCGAGACGATGCGCATCATCACATCCGGGAGCGCCTCATCGACGTGAGGCATATGGCTCTTCATTTCAGTCAGCATTACACGCCCTCACGCTGGCAACAAATGCCGTCCGGGAACACCCCCGCCGAACGGCTACGCTAAACACTTTGCCAAAGCACGTCCCGGGCTTGAACCCGGAACGCCACCCAAGCGCTAGAAAAACTCTATCGCATTATCAACCGGCTTCGGCACCGGCCTTGGACGTTGTTCCTGAGCAACGGCCTTCTGCGCTTCCACGCCCGTCAGCGCATATTGCCGGGCACGGCCGCTCAGCGGCCAGTATTCGAGCTTACGGCCATGATCGCCACCGGTGCTTTCGCCGACCACCTGAATCCCCTCGTCCATCAGGAACTGGCGCGCAAACAGCGCATTCTGCTCGCCGACATTGGAGAAGCGCGCGATCGTCTTAGCACCACCAAAGATCTTCGCCTCAAGCCGCTCACGGCGGGCACCCTTCTTCAGCAGCCCATTGATCAGCAATTCCATCAGATGCACGCCGTAGCGTGTTGCATCGCCGCCTGACGAAATTGCATCCGCCGAACCCGGCAGAAGGAAATGGTTCATGCCACCGACACCCGCGACCGGATCACGCATGCATGCTGCCACGCAGGAGCCGAGGATGGTCGAGAGTACGACGTCCGGATCGTTGACCACCTTCCATTCGCCCTGAATGACATGCACACGCTTGGTCGCAGCCTCAGTGATCATTTTAATGCCCCAAATACGGCTTCGATCGCAGCTTTCATCTTTTCGATGGTGAAAGGCTTGGCCAGCACGTTGTTGGCTCCAAGTGCCGCCGCCTTGGTGACCAGTGCGCGGTCGCCCTGGGCCGTCAACATGATGAAGGCAGCCTTCTTCGTGGCAGGATTGTTGCGCACGGCTGCAAGCAGGCCAAGGCCATCCATCTTCGGCATGTTGAAATCGGAAATCACCAGATGGTGCGGCTGTGCTGCCATAATCTTCGCACCCTGCTCGCCATCGCCAGCGACCGTGATCTGCTTGAAACCGAGCTGTTGCAGGGCATCGCCCAGCAACAGGCGACTAGTGACCTGATCATCGACGATCAGAACTTTGATTTTTTCCGCTAGGGACATTTATTCGCTTCCTTCTCTTCGGGCGGCGGTGCTTTTCAGGACTTCTTCCCCGATTGAGCCGAGGGGTAGTTGTGTTTCGACGGCGCCTAGTTCGTAGGCAACCCTCGGCATTCCATATACGACGCAGGTTTTTTCATTCTGACCGAATGTGCGGGCACCTGCGTGGCGCATTTTCAAAAGACCGGATGCTCCATCGCGGCCCATCCCGGTCAGGATCACACCGACAGCATTGCGGCCTGCGAGTTCCACGACGGAATCGAACAGCACATCCACGGACGGGCGATGCCCGTTGACCAGTTCGCGGTCCAGCAGACGGCAGCTGGGTGATGTTGGGTTGACGACCTGCAGGTGGCGTTCGCCGCCCGGAGCCAGATAGACCTTGCCGATCTCAAGCCGCGCACCGTCCGTGGCTTCCACGACGGTTGGCGCGCAAAGGCGGTTGAGGCGCTCGGCAAAGCTCTTGGTGAACGTGTGCGGCATATGCTGCGTGATCACCGTCGGCGGGCAATTGGCCGGGAATTTCTGCAGAACCGCGATCAGAGCTTCGACACCGCCTGTTGACGATCCGATCGCGACGATCTTCCGGCCTGCCCGGTAGTCGGAGGCAGCATTGGCGTTGGCGGCGCTCGGAGCCGCCACCTTGTTGCCGGAAATGATGAACTTGCGCTGCAGAACGCGCCGCAGCCTTCACCTTGTCGGCGAGATCGTGGAAAGGATGTGGATCGCCGGGCAAAGGCTTACCGACACAATCGAAGGCGCCGATTTCCAGGGCTGCCAGCGACGCTTCGGCGCCCTTGTGCGTCAGCGTCGAGACCATGATCACCGGCATCGGGCGCAGGCGCATGATCTTTTCGAGGAACTCCAGCCCGTTCATGTTGGGCATCTCGATGTCGAGCGTGATAACGTCGGGATCGAGATCCTTGATCGCCTGGCGCGCCTGCATGGCATCTGCTGCCTGGCCGATGACCTGGACTTCGGGATCGCTGCTCAAAATAGCCGTGATCAGCCCGCGCATGGTGGCTGAATCGTCAACGACAAGAACGCGCGCAGCACTCATGAGCGGCCTCCATGCGGTTTGCCGGTGTAGCGATAGGTGGTGATGCCGATATTGTCGTAGACCGACTTCTGCATCTCCGGACACACGCTCGGAATGGCCGATATAGAGATGTCCCTTGGGGTTCAGCATGCCGGCAAACCGCGACCAGATTTTCATCTGGGTCGGCTCGTCGAAATAGATGACGACGTTGCGGCAGAAGATTATGTCGAACTGGCCCTTGAACGGCCACTGCGCCATCAGGTTCAGTTCGTTGAAAGTGATCAGCTTCTTCACCCGGTCATCCACCCGCCATTTCTGGCGGCCGTTGACTGAGGTTTCCGTGAACCATTGCTTGCGCATGGCCGGGCTGACGGTTTCCAGCGCAGTCGCGTCATAGGCGCCGGCCCGGGCCAGGGCCAAAATCTTGGGGTCGATGTCGGTCGCGAGAATGCGGAAATCGTAGTCTGCCGCATTTGGCAGCATCGACAGAACCGTCAAGGCAATCGAATAGGGCTCCTGCCCGTCCGAGCAGGCCGCTGACCAGATACGCACCCGGCCGCCATTCTTCGCATGAGCAATAAGCTCCGGCAGAACGTCGGATTTCAGATGTTCGAAATGATGGTTCTCACGGAAGAAGCGAGTGAAATTCGTCGTCAGGTGCGAAAGCATGTCGCGACGTTCGGCGGCACCGGCGGGCGACGAGACCAGCTGGCAATATTCATGAAAACCCTTCAGGCCGATATTGCGGATATGCTTGGAAAGCCGCGAGTAAACGAGCGAAGCCTTCTGATTCATTGAGATAGATGCCGGCATCGGCATAAATCATGGCAGCGATCTCCACGAGGTCGCGGCGGGTCAGCGGATATTCTCCGCTCGCCAGGCACTCGTCCGGGGATAGCTTGCTGTCAAAGGCGGCTGGCATGCTCATGCAGCTTCACTTTCAGTATGAGGAAACACGGCTTCCAGTTCGATCAGGCAGATCATTCTGCCTTCGATCGCCAGAATGCCGCGGGCAAATGTCCGCTCGAACTCGGACGTCATATCCGGCGTCGGCTGGATATCCTCGTCCTTGATCGTCAATATGTCGGAGACCGCCTCGACGAGGAGGCCGACGACCCTGTTCTTGACCTGCGTCACGATGATGACATGGCGCACTGTCGGCTCGGCCGGCTTCATTCCGAGACGGGCAGACAGGTCGATAATCGGCAACACTGCGCCGCGCAGGTTAATCACGCCAAGGACATATTGCGGCGCATGTGGCATCGGCGTCGCCGGTGTCCAGCCGTGGATTTCCCGCACGGACATGACGTTGACGCAGAATTCCTGATTTCCAACGCGGAACGCGATCAGTTCACGTCCGCCATTCGCCAGATTTTTTGCCAGATACGTCATAAGTCCTACCCTGCGGCAGCTAGCGATGATCTGAGTTGCAGGGACTGGCCGCGCGATGCCGAAACGACGGCATCGACGTCCAGAATGAGAGCGACACGGCCGTCACCGAGAATGGTGGCGGCGGCGATGCCGGGCACGTGCGTGTAGTTGGCCTCAAGGCTCTTGATGACGACCTGACGCTGGCCCTGAATGGCATCGACCATCAGGGCGCGCTGGCCGCCGCCTTCGGATTCCACCAGCAGGGCGACGCCTTCGACCGGATTGGCCTGGGTTGCACGGAAGTTCAGAATACGGCCGACATCGACCAGCGGGCAGAACGAGTTGCGGATCGAGATCAGCCGCTGCGTTGCACCGAAGGAATGGATTGCGGCGGCATCCGGCTGCAGGGTTTCAACGATTGCCGTCAGCGGCACGACCAGCGTCTGGCCGGCAACCGTGACGACCATGCCGTCGAGAACGGCCAGCGTCAGCGGCAGGCTCATGGTGAAGACGGAGCCGTGGCCGGGCTTCGACGAGATGTTGATGCGGCCGCCGAGCGCCTGAATGGAGCGCTTGACCACGTCCATACCGACGCCGCGGCCGGAAAGGTCGGAGACCTTGTCGGCGGTGGAGAAACCGGCGTGGAAGATGAGGTTGTCGATTTCCTCGTCGGAAAGGTTGGCGTCCGCCGCGATCAGGTCGTTGTCGATCGCCTTCTGCCGCACCTTCTCGCGGTTGATGCCGGCGCCGTCGTCGGAGAGTTCGATGACGATGCGGCCCGAGCGATGCTTGGCGGTGAGCTTGACGGTGCCTTCGGCGTTCTTGCCGGCGGCAAGTCGCTTTTCCGGCATTTCGAGACCGTGATCGACCGCGTTGCGGATCATGTGGGTCAAAGGCTCAGCGAGCTTGTCGATGACCGTCTTGTCGACTTCGGTGTTTTCACCCTCGGTGACGAGGCGAACCGACTTGCCGGTAATATCGGCGATTTCAGTGAACGGTCCGGGCCATGCGCTGGAAAACCGGCTTCACCGGCTGCGCGCGGATGGCCATGACCGAGTCCTGGATCTCGCGGGTCAGCTGCTGCAGCTCTTCGAGACCCATATTGATCGAGGAGATGCCGTTCGAGTCATTCTCGATGACGCTCTGCGACAGCATCGCCTGGTTGATGACCAGTTCGCCGACGAGGTTGATCAGCCGGTCGACACGATCGAGATCGACACGGATCGTCGGGGCAGCGGCAGACGAAGCCTGCTGGGCATTGTTCTGGGCAGCAGCCGCGGCTGCACCCTTGTCACTGGCGGCACCGCGTGACGCAGTGCCGGCCATCTGGACGACATTGGATGCGGTTTCGGCAGCAGCGACGGCTTCCCGCGCGGCGGCGATCTGTTCTTCCTCTTCGACAACGCCGAGAGGCGCATCGAGTTCACCGTCGAGCGCGGAGAGATCGAACGGCACCGGCTGCATCGGCAGGTCGCCGCCGTTGGCTTCCGGAGTTTCGCCGGTTTCCAAGGCCGTGACTTCAAGATCGCAGTCCCACTCGGCGAATTCGAAGACCGAGCGCACGGCATCTTCGCCCCTGTTGGTCTTGATCGACACTTTCCAGGAGAAATAGGCTGCTTCCGGGTCCATCTGGTCGAGCGGCGGCAGGCTGTCCATGTTGCAATGGATGCTCATCTCACCGAGGCGCGAGAGGTCGCGCAGGAGCAGCGTAGCCTCATTGCCCTTGGTGTAGAGTTCCGACTTCGGCTTGAAGACGATGTCGTAAGCGGGAAGATCGCTTGACGTTTCATCCTCATCGCCACCGAAATCATCGAAGGAGAAAGCGACAGGCGCAAAGCCATGTTCATTGACAACCGGTTCGACCGGCACGGCCTTGGCAACGGCAGCCGGCTTTGCCGCGGCGGCCTTGGGTGCGGCCGGTTCCGCAGCGGAGGCGGCAGGTGGCGCTTCGCCCTTGGCGAGCGCCTCGAGTTCGCGGATCAGTTGCACCGAGCGGGCCTGATCGACACTGCCGCCGTCGCGCGACATTGGTCAGGTCGGCCAGCACGTCGGCCGATTTCAGCATCACCTTCAGGACTTCCTGGGTCGGTTCCAGCTTGTTGGAACGAACGCAATCAAGCGTGGTCTCAAACACGTGTGCGAAAGAGACAAGATCATCCAGCCCGAACGCTCCGGCACCACCCTTGATCGAGTGGACCGCACGGAAAACCGCATTCACCGTTTCCGGATCGCGGTCGCCGTCATTGAGCCTCAGGAGACCGGATTCCAGTTCGGCGAGCTGCTCCTCGCATTCCTGGAAGAAAATCTCTTTGATTTCGTTCATATCCATGGGGAGGAATCCTGGCTTAGGCGGTTACGCGCTCGATGGCATCGATCAGTTTTGTCGGATCGAACGGCTTGACGATCCAGCCGGTCGCGCCTGCCTGGCGGGCGCGGTTCTTCTTTCCGCGTCGCTTTCCGTCGTCAACACGAGGATCGGGATAGCCCGGAACTTTTCGTTCTTGCGGACACCTTCGATGAAGCCGAAACCATCGAGACGGGGCATGTTGATGTCGGTGACGATGACGTCCGGATTGGCATCCTCGAGAACTTTGAGCCCCTCGATACCGTCTTCCGCCTGGATCGTTTCTGAAACCGGCATTGTTCAGCGTGACGAGAAGCATGTTCCGGATGGTTCTGGAATCATCGACCGTAAGAACTTTCTTTTTCATGTCTCAAATCTCCTTTGCCATCAGGTGGTCGATATTGACCCCGATGAGCTGTGTCGTTTTCGTAAATGCGTCCGACACCTTGGCGAAGGTGAAAGACTGATTATCCTCTTCCCAGCTTTTTGCTCCGGCCATCAGGACCTGGACGCACAGGGCACCGACGCGCTCGACCGCAGATGCGTCGATCGCGAGCGGGTTGCCGCGCAGAGCCATCAGCTTACCGTGCAGCGCGTTGGCCTCGTTGAGGTCGAGGACCGGTGCGAGGCTCAAACTTTTCCGAGCGGCTTTCTTGGCTGCCATCTCTACTTTCCTTGTCTGGCTGGGAGTAATTTACAGGGATGGTTCAACTGGTTTTCGGCACGCCCATGTGAGCGGACATGCTGCGCCTCGAAGATCGCCGATCTTGGCAATGTGTGTTTGTGACGGCTCTGCATCAGCGCCCCCACCCCGCAAGACGACCCTGCAGGCCGTAGCTGTCATCGACGCCGTCACTGCTCTCGCCCATGGTTTCACCCGCTCGCCCGACTGGCGCAACAACGGCCGGGGTCGAATAGGACGGCGCGAACGCCGTCTTCGGCGCCTGCCGCTGGACATGGAACTGGCGGATCGTCTGGCCGAGCTCAAGAATGACGGTGTGCAGGTCGTCGCAGGTTTCCTTGGCACCCGCCGCCTGATGTGAGGTCGCGCCGATTTCGGCGCCGATGCGGCCGAGATCGGATGTTGCTGCCTGGAGGCCGGTGACCTGTTCAGCCGTTTCTTCGGCAATGCCGGCAATCGCATCGTTGATGCCGCGCACCTGCTCGACGATACTGCTGATGGCGTCCTGCGTGCGGCCGACGCGTTCGACGCCTGCCTCGACCTGGGACTTCGTGCTCGATACCAGCTGCTTGATCTCGCGGGCCGCATCGCCAGAGCGTTGCGCCAGCGCGAACCTCCTGGGCGACGACGGCAAAGCCGCGGCCGCTTTCGCCGGCGCGCGCCGCCTCGATACCGGCATTCAGCGCCAAGAGATTGGTCTGGAAAGCGATCTCATCGATGACACCGATGATCTGGCCGATCTTTTCGGCCGAAGCTTCAATGTCGGCCATGGCGGAAATCGCCTGTCCGGCAATCTCGCCGCTATGTTCAGCGGACTGGCGGGTCACCGCGACGCTCTTTTCAGCAGCCCGCGTCTGGCCAGCATTGTGCTTGACGCGATCGACGATGGCGCCGAGCGACCTGACGGTTTCACCGAGGGCCTCGGACTGCTCCTGGGCGCTCTGAGCAATTTGCCCAGTCCGGCCCGCAAGATCACGTGACGATGTTTCCATCGTAACAGTGCGATCGGCAAGACCGATGAATTCGTTCTGCATGGCATCGAGCGCGCCATTCAGCTCCTGCGCCAGCGGCTGATAAGCCACGGGCACGTCGCTGGGCGTGCGAACGGAGAGATCGCCGCGGCCAAGGGCCTGGGTGATGTCGCCAAACAAAGCCAACGCTTCGGCTTCACCGGCCTTGCGCTGCTCGGCGAGCTGGCGCTGGTGGCTATGGCGCTGCTCATTGAAGCGCAGGGAAACGGAAATTTCGGTATCGACGAAAGCGGTGCGAACCAGAGCAGCGACGAGATCGGCCAGCTCCTTCCTGTTCGCTTTTCCGAGGGACAGCATCGATTTCGGCCAGAATTGCTCGATCATCGAGCAGATCAGGCGTTCGAGCACCACGGCGTGGCCGGCGATCTGCCAGCGCGGATCGAGCCCCATCTTGCTTTCGGTATCCGAAAGAACCTTGACGCTCGGCATAGAGGCTGTCGAAGCGGGCGTCGGTCAGCACGCTCCAATGCGAGGACTGGAGGTCATGCAGCCGGTCGATCTGGCGGTCGCTGGTGAAATGGCGCGCGGCATCCGGAAAGGTCTGGAGGCGCTGGAAAAGATCACGCAATGCAAGTTCGACTTCTGCTCCAAGCGACTGGCGATGCTTGCGCAGGACGTCGGTCTGGTCTTCATCAAGCCCAGCAAAACGCAAGCGCTCGAGCAGGCTGCCTGCCTGAGCTTTCCTGGTCTGATCTGGCGATGTTTCCTGCCTCACGCTTTTCCCCGGTCCGGTATGTCATCTCTGGAAACCGTGTGGCTCTCAGAGGTATTCTGTAGAAAATCAAACTCTTGCTGCTTGGTCGCATGCCTTGGAACAGCGCGACGCATCCATCCAACGGATGTTTCAAAGAAGCGATGCCCAAGCGTGCCGTCTTGCAGGACGCCATGTGGAGACGGCTGAGATGCCGGCTGGCCACGGCGATCGGCCGCTTCGTTCCCAAGAGATATCCGGTGAAAGTGCATACCGGATCAGAACCGGTTCGTCGGTGCGGCGTCATGCCTTGCCGGGAAGTAGATTTCCCACTCCGACGTGTACGACCATGTTTATGGTTAATTCCTTGCTTGAAGGTTAACGGTTGATCGTCCGTATCTTCTTTCACTAAAATTAGCCGTATATTGCCCTCACCCGGCGCAACCGCCTGTGAATCGGGGGTTTGTGCACGCTGGAGAAACAACAGGTTTTCAATGGTAAAACTTGGGAGTTGATCTTGAGGGACCCCGCCATTAACTACTGCCTATTCTGACCGGCGCAAGCCATGCGCAAGCATAACCGGACAAAGTGAAGCGGCATCATGATGATGACGTAAAAGGAACGGGCAATGATTGTTCTGGGACTAAGCGCTACGCTTATCGCCACCCTTACACTGGCAGCGGTCTCCATCCTCCTCAATATCGAGGATGATCGTAAGTCGTCGAATGCCCGGATTTTCTAGGAAATAGTTCAACCGCACTTCAGCACGGAAGCATATGTGCCTTGCAGGAGGCGATGCATTGCGGCGTGTCATTAGACACAAGACGCACCACGTGCCGTTGAAGGTCACAGCCCGCCAGTTTTCCTCGTTTTTTCTCACCGCTCTTGATCGCATACCGGAACAGCCGGTAAGACCCGCCCTGAAGGGCGGGCCTGCAAGTTCATTCGGCTGGAGCGTATTGTACATCTGCCGCAATCTCGGCTTGACGTGGCAGCGTGAGGGCAACGATCAGTCCCAAAACAGTCCCCACAGCGGCCAGATAGACGGCAAACCGCGTGCCTTCGACAAGACCAACAGCGGCCGTCTGACCGACTGATCCCCCAACGCCATTGGCGACGGCGACCAGGATGGCGAGACCGACGGCCAGCCCAACCTGCAGGCTGGTGGAGGCCATGCCCGACGCCACGCCTTGCTCTTCCTGGGCAACCCCGGTCGCCGACACGATCCACATGGCGGTCCACACCATGCCCTGGCCGACGCCGAGCACGGCCATGCCCGGAACCAACCCGGCATAACCCCATTCCGGCGAAATCCCGTATGCGAACGCAACCATGCCGGCGACGCTGAGAACCTGGCCGATCACCAGGCTGGCGCGGACGCCCGAGCCGGTTGCCATACGCTCACCCAGTTGCGTGCCGACGAAGATGGCAATGGCCGGAACGAGGAACGCCAGCCCGGTCCACAGCGCATCGAAACCCAGCATGCCCTGGAAGAGTACGGTTTCGAAATAGGGCAAAGCCCCCAGCGTGGCGCCGAAGAACAGCGTCAACAGCATGCCCGCCAGCGCATAGCGGTTGGAGAACAGGCGCAGCGGCATCAGAGGGTCGTCGCTACGGGCTTCGATGACGAAGAAGGCAGCAAGCAGAACCAGACCGGCAACCAGTGCCACCAAGATGGAGGGTGACGCCCAGCCGGATCCCGGTCCCTGCACCAGCACATAGACCAGCAAAGTAATACCGATCGTCGCCGTCAGCGCGCCGGGTAAGTCGAAGCTGCGATGCGAGCCTTGGTTGACATCGCGCGGCATGACGATCAGAGCGCCGGCGATGATGATGGCAACAAGCGGCACGTTGACGAAGAACACGGCAGGCCAGCCATAGGCGCTGGTAAGAATACCGCCGAGCAGAGCGCCGACGGTCAGCCCCGAGGCACCGGCACCGCCCCAGACGGCCAAAGCGCGGTTTGCGCTCGCGGCCTTCGGCAAACAACGTGGTGACCAGCGACAGCGTCGCCGGAAACAGCAGGGCGCCGCCGACACCCTGGATGGCTCGGGCGATGATGATGGCGCTCGGGCTGGTGGCCAGACCGCCGACCAGCGACGAGGCCCCCGTAAAGCGCCAGAGCGAAGATAAAGATCCGGCGGCGGCCGAGAAGATCGGCGGCACGGCCGCCCAGAAGCAGGAAGCCGCCGAAGGCGACACCATAGGCGCTGACAACCCATTGCAGGGTCTGCCGGGAAAAGCCCAGTTGCGCGCCGATGTCCGGCAGCGCAACGAACACGATGTTATAGTCGACGGCGATGACCAGTTGGGCGAAGGCGAGCAGGAACAATGTCCAGCCCAGCCGGCGTCGACCGCCGTTTGGGGGGATGGTGACATGATTGAAATCTCTTCGTTGTGGGAGCAAGGCTGCGCAGCTTTGATGATTTGATAGTACGGATAGAATCGTACAATTGTCAACGCAAAGACGATCAAAAAGTTTGACTGTACGCGTACGGTTTATTATCTTCTCATGATGAACGACCATCATCCCACGCGTGAAGACCTTCGCCTGCCCGATGTCCTTTTGGCTCTGGGCAATCCGATCCGGCTTGCGGCGGTGAAACAGATCGCAATCGGCGAATGTATCTGCAGCGACTTCGTGACCGATGTTTCGAAATCGACCATGACGCATCACTGGCGCGTGCTGCGCGAGGCCGGCGTGATCCAGCAGCGGCCGGAGGGCCGGGTCATCTATATGTCGTTACGGCGGGATGACCTGGAAGCACGGTTTCCAGGGCTGTTGTCAGCGATCTTCAACGCAGATCAGGCAGCATCAGCATAAGCTGACCGGAAACAGGCGAACTCATACCCATGTGCTCCGGCGGCAGCCGTCTATAAAGCCCGGACGAGCTTGGTCCAGCTTGCCGCGTAGCCGGCATAAGCTTCAGGAACGGCCCCCTCGAACTCCACCGTATGCGCCTGCGCCCTATTGCCATCGGCAAGGCATGCCGCGCCGAGGCTGGTGCCGGTGGCGCTCTGGCTGCCGATCAGCACCGGCCGGCCGGTGGCGGCTTTGAGCATCCGCAGATAGGTTGGATTGACCGCGAACGGTCCCTCGACGACGACTTCGCCCTGCGCACCGATCAGGTCCAGCGAACTGGCCGTCATCATCGCCAGATAGAACGAAACAACGGCAAGCCGCTGCGGGCCGGTCAAGGACGCCTCGTCGCAGGTCCAGCGTGCCTTGGCATGCGGGAACGGCCCCGAGCCCTCCGGCACCGATGGCAGAAGCATCCATCGAGCGGCGGTGACCTGCGCCTCGACGTCCTCAGAAACCGTCACAGCCGGATCGGGGATGAGCGTCGAGAAGGCGCGTCCACCCATGAACCGCGCAGACGGCACGGGATCGCCGAGCGCATTGACGTTGATCAGTGTGTCGCGTGCTTCATCCAGCGCCACCTTCCTTGCGCCCATCGCCATCATCACCACCCAGGTTCCCGTGGACACCACGGAGAACGGTGCTGCCCGCGTCAGCACATGCGGTAGCAGCGAGGAATTGGAATCGTGGATGCCTGCAATAGACCGGCAAGCCGACAGGCAATCCGGTGCCCTTCGCCGCCTGCTGGGTCAGTCCACCCAGAACATCGCTCGCGCGCCGCACCGGCGCAAACAGCGGCCGCCAGCCGCGGGCATCGACCATGGTCGAGAAGTCGCCTTTGTAGGGGTTCCACAGGTCGGTGTGGCAGCCGAGCGAGGTCAGCTCAGTGGAGAGAACGCCGGTCAGCCGGTAGGACCAGTATTGCGCATAGGTCAGGATACTGGCGACATCGGCAAAACGGTCGGGATACGTCTGTTCCTGCCAGTAGATCTGGGCGCCAATGTTCAGCCCCATCGGCAGCCGAGCAGCGCCGGTTTCGGCAAAGGGCGGGCGAACCTTTTCATAATCTTCGGCGAGCGTATCGGGGCCGGTGAATTCATAGTCGAGCAGCGGCAGGGCGAGATCCCCGTTCTTGTCGAGCAGAACCGCGGTTGCCCCATGGGTGGTCACGGAGATCGCATCGACCGGTGTCTGGGCATTCAGCGTTGCCAAGCTTTCGGTGATGAAACGCCACAGGCGCTCGACGTCGAAATGCGGGTACAGGCCTTCGGTCACGACGCCATTGGCCGTCTTGCGCACCGCGGTTTCCTCGAACCGGTCGAGATCGACCAAAGCGACCTTGGCATTCGTCTTGCCGATATCGATGACTGCGATGGTTTTCATGGCATTACTTCATATGAAAGACGGTAACGAGTGGGACGGCGACGGGCTCGTTATCCGCCTTCACCTCCATGATATCGGCCATATAGGCCCACCATTTCTGCATTACCGGATGATTGGGCAGGTCGGCCATGGTGTGATCATCCCGCCGCCAGAGCACTCCGAACAGCAGGTTGGTCTCCTCGTCGAGATGGATCGAGTAATCCGAAACACCGGCGTCCGTCAGAAGCGCCGACAGTTCCGGCCAGATCGCATCGTGACGGGCCTTGTATTCTTCGGTCATGCCGGGATTGAGCCGCATGCGAAAAGCGTATTTTTCCATGTCGTCCTCAATGAGCCGCGCGACGTCGGGCGCGGGACCACAGGATCGGCAATGCGATGACGGAAATCAACAGCACGCCGATGAAGATCGACATGACGATGCCGGGAACATTGAGGAGACCGAAACCGAAGGTGACCATGCCCATGATGAAGGCTGCGAGCACGACGCCCGGAATGGTGCCTGAACCGCCGAGGATGCTGACACCGCCGAGCACGACCATGGTGACCACCTCCAGCTCGACACCCAGCGCAATCGAGGGCCGCGTCGAGCCGAGGCGCGAGGTCAGGCAGATGGAAGCAATACCAGCCATCAGGCCCGTGAGCAGGAACAGGATGAACTTGACGCGGCCGACGCGGACGCCGGAAAACAGCGCCACCGTCTGGTTGTTGCCGATGGCATAGACGGCACGGCCGAAATTGGTCTTGTGCAGCAGCACGCTGTAGACAATGGCGAACAGCACGAACAGCGCGAATTCGAACGAGAAAACCCACCAGACATAACCCTGGCCGAAATAGGCGAAGCTGGCCGGATATCCGGTATAGGCCTGGTCTCCCAATATAATGAAGGACAGGCCGCATGAAACAGGCTCATCGTGCCGATGGTGACAACGATCGATGGCAGGCCGAGGCCGGTGATCAGCAGGCCATTGACCGCGCCGCAGAGCAGACCGGTGCCGAGGCCGACGACGACCAGCATCGGTGTATCGGCACCCATCGTCACGGCAAGCCCCATGGCCGTCGAGGACAGGGCGATAATTGAGGCGACGGACAGGTCGATCTCGCCGGAAATAATGACCAGCGCCATGGCAAAGGCAATCAGCGCCTTTTCGGTGAAATTGAATGTCGCGTCGGACAGGTTCCACGGATCGAGGAAATAGGGCGAGGCAAACGAGTTGATGGCAAAGATCAGGATCGCCACGACCAGAAGCAGGCTCTCCCAGCTCTTCAGCGCGCGGTTGCCGCGGCTCTGCAGACGGTCCGGAATGATCCTTGGTGAAAGATGCGCTTCCGCCATCACACCGCCTCCGCTTTCTTCAAAATGACACGGCCCTTGCGCTTTTCAGTGCGGGCGTTGACGGCAACAGCGATGATGATCACCGTTCCGGAAATCGCCAGCTGCGCGAAGGGCGAGATATTGATGACCGGCAGCGCATTCTTGATGACGCCCAGGAACAGGCTGCCGAGCACGGCACCGCCGACCGAGCCGATTCCACCGGCAATCGAGATGCCGCCGATGACGCAGGCCGCGATGATATCGAGCTCAAAACCGGCGGCGATATCGACATAGGCGACCGCATAACGCGACACCCAGAGATAACCGGCGAGACCAGCGAGACCGCCGGACAGGCAATAGGCGAAGAAGCGTGTGCGGCCGACATCGATGCCGGTATAGACGGCCGCATGCGGATTGCCGCCGACGGCGAAGAAGGCGCGACCGACCGGTGTGCGCGTCATCAGCAGGTAGACGGCGGCAATCGCGAGGACCGAGAGCCATGACAGGACGGGAAAACCGATCAGCGAGGCACGCGGCAATGCCTTGAAGGCGTCGCTCATCTGGTGGGCATTGATCCAGGCACCCTTGCTCAGCAGAAAGATGGTGCCGCGATAAATGGTCAGCGTACCGAGCGTCACGACGATCGGCGGGATATCGAGCTTCCAGACGAGCAGGCCGTTGATCGAACCGAGCAACGCGCCAAGCGCGACCACCACCAGAATGACCAACGGGATCGGTATGCCCGGAAAGGCCGCGTTGATCATCGCCGCGACCATACCGCTGAGCGCCAGATTGGCGGCCATCGACAGATCGATGCAGCGCGTCAGAATGACGGCCATCTGGCCAAGCGCCAGGATGATCAGGATCGAGGTGTCATTATAGACGCGCGCCAGATTGGCGGGTGCTACGAAACCGGGGAAGCGCAGCGCGATCAGGAAGACCAGCGCGACGATGGCGATGACCAAAAGGATTTCGCGGTTCTTGAGCAGCTTTGCCATTACGCGGCCTCCCCTATGCCGGCGGCTGCCCCGGACCAGCTTTTCGGCCGTCAGCTCGGCGCGTTCTGAAACGTCCGGCGATGCGACCTTCACGCATGACGATGACCCGATCGGCCATGCCCATGATTTCGGGGATTTCCGAGGAGACCATGATGACGCTCAATCCCTGCCCTGCCAGTTCGCTCATGAAGGCATGCACCGCAGCCTTGGAGCCGATGTCGATGCCCTTGGTCGGTTCATCGAGAATGATCACCTTCGGCTGGGTCGCCAGCCATTTGGCAATCACCACCTTCTGCTGGTTGCCGCCTGAAAGCGTGCCAACGTCCTGATCAAGCGAGGCGGCGCGCAGATCGAGGCGCTGCGTATATTCGCGCCAAGGCAAATTCATTGGCAAGCTTCAGGAAACCGGCGCGCGAGGTTTTCTGCAGCGACGGTAACGTGACGTTCTGGAAAATCGGCAGGCCGATGATCGCGCCCTGGCGGCCGCGTTCTTCCGGCACATAGACGATACCCGCCTCGATCGCTTCGGCCGGAGAGCGGATGACGAGTACGTCGCCGTTCAGCCTGACCGCACCGGCAGACGGCCGGGTGATGCCAATCAGCGACTGCATGAATTCGGAGCGGCCGGCGCCGATCAGGCCATAAAAACCAAGGATTTCACCGCGGCGAAGCTCGAAATTGATATCCTCAAATTCGGTCGGATGGCGATAGCCCGGAAACCGTCAGGACCGGTTCGCCGATCGCGACATCAACCTTCGGGAAAACCTGGCCGACATCACGGCCGACCATCATCTTGACCAGCTGATCCTGCGTCACATCGGCAATCAGCCCCTCACCGACCATGCCGCCATCATGAAACACGGTGTAGCGATCGGCGATGCGGAAGATTTCATCGAACTTGTGGCTGATGAACAGGATCGCCTTGCCGTCCGCTTTCAACCGATCGATCAGTTCGTAGAGTTCGTGGATTTCCTTGTGCGATAAAGCGGCCGTCGGCTCGTCCATGATGACGACACTGGCATCGATCGACAGGGCGCGGGCAATCGCCACCATATGCTTGTTGGCAATGCCGAGATCGCGCAGCCGGATGGTCGGGTCGATTTCCGCCCCGACGCGGCGCAGCAGTTCGCGGGCGTTGGTGTTGAGCTTGTTCCAGTCGATCAGGCCGAAGCGGCCGCGCGGGGCATGGCCGAGAAAGATGTTTTCGGCGACTGACAGTTCGTCGAACAGCACAGTTTCCTGATGGATCGCGGTGACACCGGCATGCGCGGCGGCCATGGCTGTCGGGAAGTGGGTTTCGGCTCCATCGACCCGGATCGTGCCGCCGTCCGGCTGGTAGATGCCGGTGAGAATCTTGACGAGCGTCGATTTGCCGGCACCGTTTTCACCGATCAGCGCCGTGACGGAACCGGGATACAAAGCGAGCGAGACGCCGGACAGCGCTTTTACGCCCGGAAAGGACTTGGATATGCCCTCAAGAGCAACGGCGGGTTTCATCCGCGATGTGGTCGTTTCCTGCAGCAAGAGGCAATCCACCGGTGGTGTTGAGTTTGAATGAGTATGAGGAAACGTCGCGGCAGACGCGATCACTCCCTCCCCTTGTGGGGAGGGTTGGGGAGGGGACCTCCTTCCAAAAGGAAGAACCCCTCCCCTCCGCTTCGCTCCAACCCTCCCCACAAGGGGGAGGGTTAAACTGCGCACGCCGGATCAGAAGATCTTGGCGAACTCTTCAACGTTTTTGGCGTCGTAGACGAACGGGTCGGCCATCGCGCCTTCGTTGTTGTCGTCGAGCTTGACGGTGCCCATGCGGCCCATCTTCAGTTCGGCGCCCGGCTTTGCTTCCGCGCCGCCGATCAGGTCATAGGCGATCATGGTGGCGGAATAGCCGAGGTCGATCGGGTTCCAGATGGCGAAGGACTTGGACGAACCGGCCTTGACGTGGCCAGCCATTTCCGAGGGAAGGCCGAGACCGGTGACGTTGATCTGGCCGACCTTGCCGGCGTCTTCGACGGCCTGGGCTGCAGCGACGATGCCGACGGAGGTCGGTGCGATGATCGCCTTCAGGTTCGGGTAGGACTGGATCAGGCCCTGCGTTTCATGATAGGACTTGTCGGCAAGGTCGTCACCGTAGACGGTGGCAACGACGTTGATGCCCTTGTAGTTACCCTGAACCTTCTTCATTTCCTCGATCCAGGTGTTCTGGTTGGTCGAGGTTGCCGTTGCCGAGAGAACCACGACGTCGCCGCCATCAGGCAGCTGGTCGGCGGCGAGCTTGATGATCATGTTGCCGATCAGCGGGCTGGACGACGGGTTCAGGTGCATCGAGCGGCCATCCTTGGCAACGCCGGAATCCCAGGAAATGACCTTGATGCCGCGCTCCATGGCCTTCTTCAGGGCCGGAACCAGCGCGTCGGTGTCATTGGCGGAAACGGCGATGGCATCGACCTTCTGGGCGATCAGCGAGTTGATAACCTCGATCTGGCCTTCGGCCGTCGTCGTCGTCGGGCCGGTGTAGATCACCTCGACATCGCCGAGTTCCTTGGCGGCTTCCTGCGCGCCCTTGTTGGCGGCTTCGAAGAAGCCGATGCCGAGCGCCTTGACGACGAGCGCGATCTTCTTGTTTTCCGCATGCGCGGCGTTTGCCATCAGTGCCAGCGACACCGCCGTCGTGACCATCAATGCCTTCAAAATCTTCATGACGTTCTCCTCCCGTTAAAGCCGCATGCAGTCACAATGACCGCCTTCATCCGGCTTTGTGCTTTCAAATTCTGCCATCGACCGTGACGTCTCAGGCGGTTCCCACTCCCCGCTTCCCGCCGGCTTCAGGCCGACGACGAAGCATTCTCCTCAACGATGCCCGACCGCGTATTGGCGATTATCAATCCGACGCCTGCATCTTCGAGCATCTGGACGTGACGGTCCTCGATGCCTGAATCCGTGATCACCGTGGTGATGCGCTTCAGCCCGCACAGAATGAGGCTGGAACGCTTGTGAAATTTCGACGAGTCGATCAGCACGACCAGTTCGTCGGCTTGGTCGATCAGTTTCTGCTCGGCCTGAATGAGCAGAGGATCACCCTCCATCAAACCCAGCGGCCCAAGCCCCTGCGCGCCCATGAACATGCGGCGCATAGAAATTGCGCGTCACGTCATTGTCGAAGGGGCTGAGAATAATGTTCTGCTCGCGGTAGATGGTGCCGCCCGACAGCATCACCGTGTTCTTCGAATGCTTGAGCAGATGTTCGGCGATCGGAAAGGAGTTGGTGAAGACCTGCATCCGGCGATTGGCCAGAAAGTGCACCATCTGGAAGGTCGTCGTGCCGCCATTGATGATGATCGGTTCGCCGTCCTGACAGAGCGCAACGGCCTCCTTGGCAATTGCCTGCTTCTGGCGGGCATGCAGGCCTTCATTGACGCTGAAGGGACGGCCGGCAAGGCCGACAAACTGTGGAGGATTGATTGCTTCCGCGCCGCCACGCACCCGGCGGAGCCGCTTCTGCACGTGCAGCGCCGCGATATCCCTGCGGATTGTCGCTTCGGAACTATCTGTCAGATCGACCAGTTCAGGCACGGTAATGACCGGCTTGTCCTGGACAGCTGACAGAATGATCCTGTGTCGCTCTTTCTCGTGCATTAGGCTCCTCCAATAATGTCTATGCTTCCATCACGACCGCGCATTGTCAATCACAAACAATCATATTTTTTCATTGTGCAGTGCAGTATGACTGTTTTTGATCGTTTCTGATTGACATGCGGCGGATCTTTGTGTGATCTGATCGCAACGAATGCGCTCTTTGCCCCGCAAAATCTACCGGGCCGGCGCAGAATTGACCGGGAGGAATGATCGATGCTCGACAAGCAACAAGGCTCGCGCCTTGCCAATCTCTGGGACGACGCCAAGGCAGCCGCGATGAGCGAAGCTGAGCGGCTTCTCTACCGCTCAAACCTGCTCGGTTCCGACAAGCGCATCACCAATTACGGCGGTGGGAATACCTCCGCCAAGGTCATGGAAAAGACCCGCTCGGCGGCGGCACGGTCGAAGTGCTCTGGGTCAAGGGTTCCGGCGGCGATGTCGGCACGATCAAGATGGACGGCTTTTCGACACTCTATATGGAGAAGCTCGAAGCCCTGAAGGGCCTCTATCGCGGCCTCGAACATGAAGACGAAATGGTCGGCTACCTGCCGCATTGCACCTTCAACCTCAACCCGCGCGCCGCGTCGATCGATACCCCGCTGCACGCCTATGTGCCGAAGAAGCATGTCGATCACATGCATCCGGATGCGATCATCGCGATTGCCGCGTCGAAAAACAGCCGCGAACTGACCCAACAGATTTTCGGCACCGATATCGGCTGGCTGCCCTGGAAGCGTCCCGGTTTTGAGCTTGGCCTATGGCTTTCGAAATTCTGCGCTGAAAACCCGAACGCACGCGGGCTGATCCTCGAGAGCCACGGCCTGTTTACCTGGGGCGACACCGCCAAGGAAGCCTACGAGACCACGATCGAGATCATCAACAAGGCGATTGCCTGGTTCGAGACGACCAACACGACCCCGGCCTTCGGTGGCGCGGTCAAGCCTGTGCTTCCGGCGGAACAGCGCCGCGCGGTTGCGCAGAAACTGATGCCGGTCATTCGCGGCATGATCAGCGCCGACGAGCGTAAGCTCGGCCATTTTGACGACAGCCAGCCCGTGCTCGATTTCGTCACCTCGAAGAACCTTGCGCCGCTGGCAGCGCTCGGCACCTCCTGCCCCGACCATTTCCTGCGTACCAAGATCTGCCCGCTGGTGATCGATTTCGATCCGGCCAATCCGGACATAGACAAGACGCTGGCTGGCCTTGAGGCCGCGATTGCCGAATACCGCGCCGGTTACGCCGCTTATTACGAGCGCTGCAAGCGCGACAACAGCCCGGCGATGCGCGACCCCAACGCGGTGGTCTATCTCATTCCCGGCGTCGGCATGATCACCTTTGCCAAGGACAAGGCAACGGCCCGCATTTCAGGCGAATTCTACGTAAACGCCATCAATGTCATGCGCGGCGCCTCCGGCGTCTCGACCTATGTCGGCCTGCCGGAACAGGAAGCCTTCGATATCGAATACTGGCTGCTTGAGGAAGCAAAGCTCCAGCGCATGCCGAAGCCGAAGATGCTCGCCGGCAAGATCGCGCTGGTCACCGGCGGCGCCGGCGGTATCGGCAAGGCGACGGCCAACCGCCTGATGCAGGGAAGGCGCCTGCGTCGTGCTCGCCGATATCGATGAGGCGGCACTTGCTTCGGCATTGAGCGAACTGAGTGGCCGCTATGGCAAGGATTTCGTCCGCGCCGTCAATATGAACGTCACGGACGAGACAGCCGTGCAGACGAGCTTTGCCGATGCGCTGCTCGAATTCGGCGGTCTCGATATTCTGGTTTCCAATGCCGGTCTCGCCTCCTCCGCGCCGATCGAAGACACGACGCTGGCGCTGTGGAACAAGAACATGGATATTCTCGCGACCGGATATTTCCTGGTGTCACGCGAAGCCTTCCGCATCTTCCGCAATCAGAAGGCCGGCGGCAACGTCGTCTTCGTCGCCTCCAAGAACGGCCTTGCCGCTTCACCGGGCGCATCCGCCTATTGCACCGCCAAGGCCGCCGAAATCCACCTTGCCCGGTGCTTGGCGCTCGAAGGGGGCATCCGCCCGGATCCGTGTCAATGTCGTCAATCCGGATGCCGTTTTGCGCGGCTCAAAAATCTGGAGCGGCGAGTGGAAGGAACAGCGTGCCGCTGTCTACAAGACGGATATGGAAGGGCTGGAAGCGATGTATCGCGAACGCTCGATGCTGAAGCTCAGCGTCTTCCCGGAAGACATTGCCGAGGCGATCTACTTCCTCGCCTCCGACATGTCGGCCAAATCGACCGGCAACATCATCAATGTCGACGCGGGCAACGCCCAGTCGTTCACGCGCTGATCCGGAGAGCGACATGACACTGATGATCAACAAGGACGTCATCGACGCCGACAATGCCGCCCGCATTGCCGATCTGAAGGCGGATTACGACTATCTCGGCACGCAACTGGCGCGCCGGGGCATCGATATCGGCGCCACCAAAGCGAAAGTATCGACTTACGGAGTTGCCGTCCCGTCCTGGGGCGTCGGCACCGGCGGCACCCGGTTCGCCCGCTTCCCCGGCGCAGGCGAACCGCGCAACATCTTCGACAAGATCGAGGATTGCTCGGTCATCCAGCAGCTGACCAGGGCGACGCCAACCGTCTCGCTGCACATCCCGTGGGACAAGGTCGATGACCTCACGGAACTCAAAGAGAAGGGCAACGCGCTTGGCCTCGGCTTCGACGCGATGAACTCCAATACCTTCTCGGACGCACCCGACCAGGCGCATTCCTACAAGTTCGGCTCGCTTTCCCATGCGAACGCAGCAACGCGCCAGCAGGCGGTCGATCACAATCTCGAATGTATCGCTATCGGCAAGGCGCTCGGTTCCAAAGCGCTGACCGTCTGGATCGGCGACGGCTCCAATTTTCCCGGCCAGAGCAATTTCACCAAAAGCTTCGAGCGTTACCTCGAGGCGATGAAGGCGATCTACAAGGGCCTGCCGGATGACTGGAAGATCTTCTCCGAGCACAAGATGTTCGAACCAGCCTTCTATTCGACCGTTGTGCAGGACTGGGGCACCAACTATCTGATCGCCCAGGAGCTCGGCCCCAAGGCCCATTGCCTGGTCGATCTCGGTCACCATGCGCCGAACGTCAATATCGAGATGATCGTCGCCCGCCTGATCCAGTTCAAAAAGCTTGGCGGTTTCCATTTCAACGATCTCGAAATATGGCGACGACGATCTGGATACGGGCTCGATCGACCCTTACCGCCTTTTCCTCGTCTTCAACGAACTGGTGGATGCGGAAACACGGCAAGCAGACGGTTTTGCGCCGATGCACATGCTCGACCAGAGCCACAACGTCACCGACCCGATCGAAAGCCTGATGAACTCCGCGACCGAAGTCAGCCGCGCCTATGCGCAGGCGCTGCTGGTCGATCGCAAGGCGCTTGAAGGCTATCAGGATGGCAACGACGCTCTGATGGCGACCGAAACACTGAAGGCCGCGTTCCGGACCCATGTCGAGCCGATCCTGGCCATGGCGCGCTTCGAGGCCGGCGGTGCCATCGCACCGGTCGCGGCCTATCGCGCCAGCGGTTACTGCGCGAAGGTTGCGGGCGAACGGCCTGCGTCAAAGAGCGGTGGTGGCGGCATCGTCTGAGGACTATCGATTGTTCAGAAAGGCCCGGCACCCCGGGCCTTTTTCTGTTTCAGGGCAGGCTTTTCATGCTTTTTACGCTGAGATGCTCCCTTCGTTGCTCGCTTGCAGCTTTTCACGGCAAAAAAGCGCTTGGAATCACATTTCCCCTCTAACGCAAAACACTTTTCGCTCTATCTTGCTTGTTGCGGATACAACGGAAAGGAACCATCCATGGGTATCGAGAGCATTGTTGTCTTTCTTATTGTCGGCGCCATTGCTGGCTGGCTGGCAGGCTTGATCGTTTCAGGTTTCGGCTTCGGCCTGATCGGGAATATGGTCATTGGTATTATCGGCGCGTTCATCGCCGGCGTATTGTTTCCCTATCTTGGCGTCAGCATCGGCAGCGGCATTATCGCCGCCATTATTCATTCGACGATCGGCGCCGTTATCCTTCTCGTGCTGATCCGCATCATCAAGCAAGCTTGATGCTTTTTACATGGTGCCGGTTTGCCACCGTGCAGACCGGCACATCTACAATCTGCTTTCTGGAGACATCATGTCAGACCTCTACGATCCCCGGATCGAACAAGCGATTCAATCCTTCATTACCGATCATCCCGGAATGCACACGCGCGACCAGGCGATTGCTGCGATCCTGATCAACTGGTTCACCAACCACGGCTACTTGCCGCACGATCAAGAAGGCACGCGCCCGGAAAATCTTGACGCGTCGAACGACGACTGAAAAGATCGCCAGAATTGCCGGCCGTCAGGCCAAACAGGCGTGATGCCGATCAGAAAAGTCATGTGCACCCGATGAGCCTTTCTTCCGTCAAGACCTTCTTTGCCGAATACGCCCCTGATATCGCCGTCATCGAACTCCCGCAAAGTACCGCCACTGTGGCGCTTGCGGCAGAGGGACACGGCGTCGAACCGGCTCAGATCGCCAAGACGCTTGCCCTGCGTGTCGCCGACGAGGTGATCCTGCTCGTCACACGCGGCGATGCCCGCCTGGACAACAAGAAATACAAGGCCCGGTTTTCGACCAAGGCCCGCATGCTCGGGTTCGACGAAGTCGAGGAGGAAACCGGCCATCCGTCGGCGGCGTCTGCCCATTCGGCCTTGCCAGACCGCACAAGGTCTATTGCGACATCTCGCTCAAGGCTTTCGATGAGGTCGTTCCCGCGGCCGGCGCGCCGCATGCGGCAGTGCGGATCAACCCCAACAGGATGGCCGATCTCGCTTCAGCGGAGTGGATCGACGTCTGCGAGATTTAGGCAAGCTGCCTTCGAATGAACACAAATGTTTCCTTGAAGTTAACGCTTGGAATCGGCATTCCATCGCCCCGATGTCGCTGTTTGCCGGTCCCGTTTTCCGGCGAGACGAAGGAGTTGAGTGCACAATGAACAGGCTTGTTTGCCCGCTCTTGCTGACAGTTGCCATTGCGGCGCCTGCGGCAGCCATGGACCAGTCGCTGATCAGGCAATTGAAAAGCTCGATCCGCAGACCCGCCTGGAACAGCGATGCGACACGGAAGCTATGTGGAAGATCAGTGCAGACCAGACATCGTTCAAGCCCGACAAAGTGATTGCCTATACGTTCGCCGACCCGATCGTCGATGCGGACAATATACGGGCGCCGGGCGCGGTGTTCCGCAGCAAGGGCGAATGGTACAAGCTGAAATTCAAATGCAGCACCGGACCGGACCATATCGAGGTTCTGTCGTTCAACTACAAGATCGGCGATCTAATCCCGCGTGATGAGTGGGACGCGCACTATCTTTATCCTTGAACCGGCGGCGCCGGTTTGTCGCTGCTTCTATAGAACGATAAACAGGACCATGGCGGAGCCGAGCAAAAGCGCCGCCATAATATTCAAGAGCGTCTTCATGATGTGGTCCGTCATGCCGAGCATCCTTTGCTCCGCAGGGAGACGCGAGACCACGATGGCTCCCGGCCTGCAGTGTATTCGCCCGCGCGGCAACCCCTGTTGCCGATTGCGCCAAATCTCCTATCGCACAATGGATCAAAAGGGATTTTGACCCACCGGAATAGAAATTCCTCTTAAATTTGTGCCATAAACGTTAAAATATTGTCACATCCGTCCTGATCAGAATCGTGATTTATTAACCATGAACCCGTAGCTGGTGCGATCGAAACCGATCGCCCTGAGACTGCCACCACAAGCGTCAGCGGCATTCATTCCGAATGCAAAGCTCATGCAGGATCGCAATATTCTAAAGAGAATGCAGCTCAGTCGCTTATAGGGATCAGCGCGGAAATTGTTTCAACGCGCAAACTCGGCGCTCATCGCGCAACTGCTCCCTGCAACAAGTGCGACGACAGGAATTCTGTACCTGACGGCACAATCAGGTCTTCGGCTTCTGTTCCTCGTGGACGGCCTCGTCGTGGTACCAGCTGCCATAATCGACAGTCAGAACCTGTTTCGGTCGAAAATCTGCGACCGTGGCCGACTGTTCGAAGCGACGACCACCCAACTTCCGCCCACCGGCGGGGAATTCATAGATCTTGGCCGTATCGGCCGGAACCATTATTGCCATAGTGCCTTTTCCTGTTCTCGCAGACCTTTGGCGGGGCCGCTTGCGGCGACTATAGCAGACTTGCGTGGGATTTGTGCGGATTGATTAAAAAAAATCAATCCGCCTAAAAAATAGGCTATTTTTTAGGCGATCCATTTTTCATGGGATTTTTGAGATAAATTTTGTGCGTGTGCACTCAAGTCAAATTGTCGCAAGTTCTGCGTAATTTTTGGACAAAACCTGCCATCTCCGCCCAAAACCGACGGTGAAAGGTCGGCAAGAGATCGAAATGAGCGCCTAAAAGATCAATTTTGCCAGTGACTTCAACTTTTCCCTTGAATCACGGATTGATAATCCGCCGCCGCCCCTCTCATCCAGCTTTCTGGACAAAATCGACATGAGAAGCAGCCTCCAGATCAAACTGGCACGCACCGTGCATATAGGACGTCAGCCGTTGGCGGCGCAGCATGACTGAAACGATCCGGGTGCTGTGCATCATCAACCCATGAGAGGTTAGAAATGACGAAATTTAAGCTCGAGTATATCTGGCTCGACGGATATACCCCGGTCCCCGAACCTTCGCGGTAAGACACAGGTCAAGGAATTTGACGCATTTCCGGCGCTCGAGCAGCTGCCGCTCTGGGGGTTCGACGGCTCCTCGACGATGCAGGCTGAAGGCCGCAGCTCGGACTGCGTGCTAAAGCCGGTTGCGATCTACCCGGATCCGGCCCGCACCAACGGCGCACTCGTCATGTGCGAAGTGATGATGCCGGATGGCGTCACTCCTCATGCATCCAACAGCCGCGCCACCATCCTCGACGACGAAGGCACATGGTTCGGCTTCGAGCAGGAATATTTCTTCTACAAGAACGGCCGCCCGCTCGGCTTCCCGGAAACCGGCTACCCGGCTCCGCAGGGTCCGTATTACACCGGCGTCGGCTATTCGAGCGTCGGCGATATCGCCCGCACGATCGTCGAAGAGCATCTCGACCTCTGCCTCGCCGCCGGCATCAACCATGAAGGCATCAATGCCGAAGTGGCCAAGGGCCAGTGGGAATTCCAGATTTTCGGCAAGGGCTCGAAGCGCGCCGCCGACGAAATCTGGATGGCCCGCTACCTGCTGCAGCGCCTGACGGAAAAATACGGTATCGACATCGAATTCCATTGCAAGCCGCTCGGCGACACCGACTGGAATGGTTCGGGCATGCATGCCAACTTCTCGACCAAGTACATGCGCGAAGTCGGCGGCAAGGAATATTTCGAGGCGCTGATGGCAGCATTCGAAAAGAACCTGCTGGACCACATCGCCGTCTACGGCCCGGACAACGACAAGCGCCTGACCGGCAAGCACGAAACGGCACCGTGGAACAAGTTCTCCTACGGCGTTGCTGACCGTGGCGCATCGATCCGCGTTCCGCATTCCTTCGTCAATAATGGCTACAAGGGCTATCTGGAAGACCGCCGCCCGAACTCGCAGGGCTGCCCCTACCAGATTGCTTCCCAAATTCTGAAGACGATTGCCGAAGTTCCGGCCGCCGGCAGCGTTTCGGCTGCTGCATAAGCTCTGGCAAATCTTTCGACACGAGTAATCATGGCGTCGCCCCACCCGGGCCGGCGCCATGATTGTATCTGGCGGCCGTTTTTTTGAAGGCGCCCCCACCTGCCGCACCCCACCTGCGATGGTGCCGTTTATCTCGGGCACAATAGGCAAATTCCCGCACTGGTATTCGCGTCCCGCCGTGCCTAAGTGTACGGTTCAGAGCGCCGAAGGCCATGACGGGGTGTATTCATGCAAATTCCATCCAGCGCCACTTCCAGCCTGCACAGCGAGAGCGCTAACGCGCCGCCAAGCGACAGCAGCGGCATCATCGAATGGTTGATGACCGAGACGAGCGACGAGCGTTTCATCGACAATATCTTCGTCGAGATGTGCGACCGGCTCAATCGGGCGGGCATACCGGTTTCTCGCGGTACGCTGCACTTCCGCATCCAGCACCCGCAATGGCTCGGGCGCTGGATCCTGTGGCTGAAAGGCATGAAGGAAGCCGATATCCAGACATTCGGGTATGGCGTCGAAGATACCGCCCAGTATCGCAGCAGCCCGATATACGAACTCAACAGCGGTGCGGGTGTGGTCCGGCAACATCTCGAACCCTCCTCCGGAGACGCCCCGCCCTATCCGCTCTATGACGAACTGCGCGCAGAAGGGCATACCGACTACATCGCCTGGCCGCTGAAGCACACGCTGGGCAAGCACCACATCATCACCTTTTCGAGCGACAGGCCCGGCGGCTTCAACGATGACGATATCGCGGCGCTGGCCGATCTTCTCCCGGCCTTCGCGCTGGTCAGCGAAATCCGCCTGAAGAACCGTCTCGCCCGGACGCTGCTCGAAACCTATGTCGGGCCGCATGCCAGCGAACAGATTCTCGCCGGCGCCACGACACGCGGCAGTGGCGTCACGGTGGGCGCTGCCATCCTCATCTGCGACCTGCGCGACTTTACCGGCATTTCCGACATGTGGCCGCGACGACGACGTCATCGAGCTGCTGAACGGCTATTTCGATGCGATGGCCGAACCGATCGAAAGACATGGCGGCGAAATCCTGAAATTCATGGGCGACGGACTTCTGGCGATCTTCCCACTGACCAAGGACAATGCCTGTCAGGACCTACTCAGCGCCATACGCGAGGCGCAGACCGCCATGACTGCGCTGAACGAGGAAAACCTGAAAACCGGCCATGCACCCCTCGGCTATGGTATCGGCGTCCATGTCGGCGACGTCATGTACGGTAATATAGGCTCCCGCAGCCGCCTTGACTTCACCGTCATCGGCCCGACCGTAAACGTCGCCTCGCGGCTCGAAAGTCTGACCAAGGAGATCAAGCGGCCGGTCCTGCTTTCACGCGCATTCGTGGAAATGGCCGGATGCGAAACGAAGCTGGAAAATGTCGGCTCCCACCGGTTGAGGGGCCTCAGTGAGCCTATCGACGTCTTTGCCTTTTGACAGGCAACACGCGCGGCCTATCTGTGTGGGTAGGCTGGCCCTGCGCCAAGCGGATTTATCATCGACCGTAGAGTGTCGTCCTTGATCCTCAACGCGTGAGGCGTAACCCTTTGCGAAATCGGCATGGTCAGCTTACCGACGGCGACGTAGAGCAGAAACGAGCCGATCTGATAGGGAAATATCACGTCGATTTCGGCAAAGGCGCGAACGAACAGCAAGGCGGAAATACCTGAACAGCACCAGCGGTTCGGAGCTTTCACTCTCGCTCAGCACCCGTTTCAGATGACCGAACAGGCAGGCGAGCAGAAGACCGGTCAGGAGAAAGAGGCCGATCCCGCCAGTCTCCACCATTGCTTCGATGAACGTATTGTGGAAATGAAAACCGCTGCGTGAGCCGATGAAGAACTCTTCCCACAGCCGCTCCGGCTCCGAGAACCCCTGCACCCAATAGGCCTGATAACCGACGCCGATCACCGGCGATGCCATCGCGGCTTCGATGCCCTGCTGCCAGAGATAGGTACGCCCGGTCAGGGTCGAATCCTTGCCGAAAACGCCGAGGACACTGTCGATCGCACCGCCATAGACGGCGCTGATCACGGTTATGACACCGAAGACGGCGGCGGCGATGAACAACAGCTTGCGGCTTTTCGGCGGAAGCAGCGAAAACATCCGCATGCCGATGGTGATGCCGAGGACAGCGACGGTGGTCAGAACCGACGTCGCAGACTGGGAAGCATGCAGGCAATAAGCGGCGATAACACCCACCACGCCGCAAACGGCAAGCCAGAGCCCGCGCTGACCAAGCATGACAACGGCTGCGAAACTAAAGACGACGGCAAGCGATGCGTAGAAACCAAGCTGGTTCTTGGAGGCAAAGGCACCGACGAAGCTGACGGTCCCATCCAGCGGGTCAAAGTGATAGACACCGAACAGCAGAGAATAGAGCAGCACCAGGCCGGCGCCTGCAACCGATCCAAGCGTCAGCGTTTTGATGTCCAGCACCCGCATGGCAATCAGCGCGCAGATGACATGGGAAAGATACTGTAAGCCAGCTCTCGTGGTGGTTCCGGGGGATGCCGACCAGAATACCGAGAGGCAGGCAAAGACCGTAAAGGCGAAGATCCAGATATATTTTCCGTAGTTTCCCAGCACCCGACGGTAATCGATCAGCACCAGAGGCAGCCAGACGGCATAATACAGCAGGATCGAAACCTGGCCGAAACGTCCGGAATAGGCGAAGACGAAATAGGATACCATGAGGGCGAAAACCCCATAGACGAGGTTTTCGCCCGGCGTCACCAGACTGGCCTTGGCGATCTTCATCCGCACCACCTCATTGTGTGTTGAGCGTGGGTTCGACCTTCACGACATCGCCGGGTTGCACGGGTGTTCCTTCGTTCGCCGCGATCGTCGCAGACTTTCCATCTTTCTGGCGAATAATGGAATAGTTGATATCGACGGCTTTGCCTGGCGACGGAGTCTGGGATGCATCGGCGGACTGAACCAGCGCTTCCGTCATCAGGTCGCGGCTGGTGATCAGCTTCAGGGACAGCGTGTCCAGCTCGGCTTCGGTATTCTGCAGTTCCTGGGCGAGTTGTGCATCCCAGTCATTGCGCAGGTTGGTTTCGTCCTGGCTCGCCTCGCTGACAGCCTGTTTGGCCTTCAGCGAAGCGGTATCGATATCGAGCAAGGCGGCTTGAAGATCAGCGATCCGCTGCTCGACGGCAAGCTTTCGGGCACTGAGGGCCAGGCCTTTTCCGCCAGCACATCGACGCGCCCCTTATCTTCAACCACAAGCTCCAGCTGCCGGGTCTGCGTGACCGATTTCTTGCCGAGCGCATCGATTTCGCTCTGCAGAAGCGATTTAAGTTCGGCCAATGCAGTGAGCTGGAGCTTGAGCCGCTTGTCACGCGACACCATCAGCGCCTTCTCGCTTTCGAGAAGATCAGCGGCATCTGCCACGCCTTTCAACTCTGCAGGGAGAGGAAAGTCATTCTTCTCGGCAATCTCGGCCTGCAGCCGTCGCGCCGGACGAGAAGCCGGTTCCTTTCGCTGGTCCGTACGGACGACTCACCCTGCGCGTTGATGAAATCACGCGCAAACCGTTGACCGTTTTCGGCGCGACGCAGGCCGCCGCCAAGGCTGACAGCCTTGAGAACCGTCATGTCAGGTGCAAACGGATATTCGCCCGGCGTCTGAACTTCGCCGGCGAGGTAGATCGGCCTGTATTGCGCAAGCTCGACGGAGGCGGATGGGCGATCCGGCAAGCCGAACAGCTTCTGCAGCTGCAGACCCACTTCGTCGGCGATCTCCGCCGTGGTCTTGCCGGGAAGCCGGCACGGTGCCGAGGAAAGGTAGGGAAATGTCACCGGAAGCGCCGACCATGTAGTCGCCACTGATGGCAGACCAGTCACGGACGGTTCCTTCCGCCGTCTGCCACTCCGCGACGCGTATTCTCAGCTTGTCCATGGCGCCGAGCGTGTAGTCGCCGGCAAACGCCGAATGGATACCCGAAACGCTGATTGCGATGGCGAGCGCGGAAAGACGCAGCACCCCGGACTTTGCGTCCGAGGGCTGGAAGTCCTTTGCAAAGACTTCTTTTCATAAAAATTCCTCACTTAACAACAAAGCCGATCCCGGCGTTACGACGGAAGCGGCATATTCACGCTGGTGACTGTGATCAGTAACTGCCCCGGGATAGGCAGACAGCAGGAATTGTCTTGGCAACGATGACGACATCGTTGAGTAGCGACCAGTTGGTCACATAATGCGTATCGAAGGCGATACGCGCGGCATAAGACACGTCGTTGCGTCCACTGACCTGCCAAAGTCCAGTCAGGCCGGGGCGCGACTTGAGATAGAAGACAGCGGAATGTTCATAGAGTTCGAGCTCGTCTTCCACGACGGGACGTGGACCAACGACACTCATTTCGCCGCGGATGATGTTGAGGAGTTGCGGCAATTCATCGAGGCTCAGTTTGCGCAGGACGTTGCCGACGGCAGTGACGCGCGGATCGTCCTGAAGCTTGCGGGTCGCCTGCCATTCCTCGTATGCCTTCGGATTTTTCTGCAGGTGGTCCTGCAAAATCTTGTCGGCGTCCGGCGCCATCGTCCGGAATTTGAGGCAATGAAAGAAGCGGCCATTATGGCCGACGCGACGATGTCCGTAAAACACCTTGCCGCCATCGGAAAACTTCACCAGCGCCATAAGCAACAGAAAGAGCGGGCTGAAGAAGATGAGCGCCAATGACGCGGCGAAGATATCGAAACCCCTTTTTGCTATTCCCCCTATCGGCCGGTGTTCCCCGGCTTCGATGGTCGTAAAATACGGCGAGCTTGCCGATCGAGTCGTGGACTTCATGGGAGAAACTCCATTCGGGTTGGCGATTGGTCGGGTCCCCTGAGGGCACGTGGGTTCAATTGCATCTGAGAGTGTAGAGGGAGATTTTGATTTTTAAAGGCGGCTTTCGGCCCGATGCGGTTGTTCAGGGCAACTGCGGCCAAGATCAAATGTCTGGCCACATTTGCGAATGCATGCGACGATCACTGATGGACAATCCCGTGAAATGCAAACCCGATATACTCAAAACTTTTGTTAAAAATCAGAAGTTGTTCTCGGCATTTAATCCATATCTACACATAAGAATTCTGAATTTAATATTTAAGAACTCTTATTTATCAAGGAAAATACGTATATTGTTTTCTCTCCGGCAAAAATATTGCAGTGCAGCATTATTTTTGCACTGCACTTTCCTATATTCAAAATTTCTAACTTTGTAACAAAAGTTGATTGCCAAACGAACCTTCTTCACGACCGGAGGATAGAAGGGGCGCCAAATAAACTCATAAATTGCATATCGCGTGGTGACGTACCTCAAAATGTGGCCGAATCCTGTTCGCACCTATTCTCGCATCGAAATCCGGTGCCTACAGTCCAAATTGGCGCTGCACTCCAGCAAAAATATTACCGGTGTTGCGCAATCGATAGATGATTTTAAATGCAGGCTAAGAATTCATCCGGTAATGACGCAGATGTAATGAACAGAGTGCTTCCCCACGATTGAAACCGCAATGCATGTTCGATATGTTAATAATTGCCTAAGAGGATAAGGTGGATTTTTCAATGATGTCTGCAGATCAAGACATAATATTGAGGAGGGTCTGATGTTTGCACCGCGTGTTTTCGTCAGCATGATCGGAGCACTGAGCGTTTTTGCCATCGTAACCTTCATCCTGACCGGCTCTGCGTGGACGACAGCTTGGCAGACGTTGGTCTGCGCGGTGTTGGTGCAAGCCGGATATTTCATTGCGGTGCTGGTTTTGGTGGCAAAGGAAGGCCGGAACCGCCGGAGCGCATCGCAAGGCCAGTCGCCAGTGTCCGCATCGGCCGCCGACGACAAGGAACCGAAAACAATTCATGTGCCGAACAATCCCGGCCATTTTAATTCCTGAATGAGCGTCTGAGCACCACTCCCTTCTGGCCTTTGGTTGATCCCAGCCGCCCTTTATCCCCACTCTTGACATCGTAAACTCTTCGCATGTGCAATATCGCGCCTTGCCGCACGTCCAAAGCCAACCTAGGTTCGGCGCGACAGCGATGAAGGAATGCGATCATGAAACCGAATGCAGACGTCTGCGTCATCATCGCCACGAAGAACGCGGCCGAAACGATTGGGCGGGCCATCATCTCGGCACTGAGAGAGCCTGAAACTGCCGAGGTCGTCGTCGTCGATGACGGATCGAGTGACGGCACCGGCGACGTCTCCCAAAAGGCTGATGATGGCACCGGACGGCTGACAATTGCCCGGTTCGAGGTCAACAGGGGGCCGGCGGCCGCCCGCAACCATGCCATTTCGATATCGAAAGCGCCGGTGCTGGCGATCCTCGATGCCGATGATTTCTTCTTTCCTGGACGGCTGAACAACCTTCTGTCGCAGACGGGCTGGGATTTCATCGCCGACAACATCGCCTTTGTCGACGAGGAGAAGGCTGAGGACGCGCATCTTGCGCTTGAGAGTTTCCCGGCAGCACCCCGTATTCTCGACCTCGGCGAATTCATCGAGGGTAACATCTCCAAGCGCGGCGTCCGGCGTGGAGAGATCGGGTTTCTCAAACCCCTGATGCGGCGCGATTTTCTGGATGCTCACCAGCTTCGCTACCAGGAAAGCCTGCGGCTCGGCGAGGATTACGACCTCTACGCACCGCGCTGACCAAAGGTGCGCGCTACAAGATCATCCACAGTTGCGGCTATGGCGCCGTCGTTCGTGGCGATTCACTCAGCAGCAGTCACCGCACGATCGACCTGAAGCGGCTCTATGAGGCCGACAAGGCAATTCTTGCCCAGACGGATCTGTCGCCCCAGGCGAGGGGTCTGATCGCCCGGCATGAACACCACATTCGCGGGCGATACGAACTCAGGGAATTCCTCGATATCAAGCGGCAGTCCGGCTCGAAGGCCGCGCTGATTCATGCACTCGGCAATCCAGCCGCCATTCCGGCGATCGCCTACGGGATTTTCCTCGACAAGACGGAGCGTTTTCGCCGGCAGCCCGACGCGGCACCGGTGGCTCTGGGCGGATCCGGGGGCTTGCGTTATCTCCTTCAGCCGCCGTCAACCGCCCGTTGAGGCGAGGTTGACGGCAAGCAAGTGATGAGCGCGGCTTAGAAGTAGTCGCGGCGTACGCTCTCGATAACCCCTGAGAAAACGTTCTTTTCGCTCAGCCAGAACGTGATCTGCGCTGAGTTGCGGCGTAGCGCGTGCCGCCTGCCACAGAGACAGGGCCGATGGCGCGGCGAGCAACTGCTTGGCAGCAACGCGCAGCGAGGTCTGCTTGGGGTCGCGAAGGGCAACCATCGCGCCGTCATCGATCTGCCGTGCGTTCGGATCCTCCAAAGCCGGCTGCTTGCTGTCGAAGCCCATACCCCAGAAACGCGCCCTTGGCGATCGCTTCGGCCCGGGTTGATACCGGAACGTGACGGGGACGATAGGTCACCCCGACGGTCTGGGCCCAGTCGCTCCATTTGAAACTGTTGATGCTGCTTGAGGTCGTGACCGCCACCCACGGCACGCGGAACGCGTCGGCGAGAATGGCGCCGTGCATCGATTCCACGACGATCAATTCCGATTGGGCAATCTCTCGAATGACCTCCTTGGCGTCGCCGCGTGGATCGATGTAATGCAGGCCGACGGCTCCTGCAAATGACCGGCCAAATGCCGGCAGCAGCCGATTCCCAATGGGGAACGAAGCTCTTCTTGTGCTTCTTCGGCAGGTTTTTGAATTCCGGCATCTCGGCAACCATGACGGCCGGGTCGATGATGCCGAGTTTTGGATCAATGCCGACCTTCTGCGCGGTCAGGGGACCGCGAACGCAGCGGATGTCCCATTCGCTTTTGTTGCTCATATCCGGAAGGGTGCCGTAGCCGAAGCCGCTGCCGAGCACCAGTTTGTGCCTGCCTTCCGGTAGAAGCACCCGGTTGAGAACCGTACCGACGCCGACGAGAAGGGTTTCGGCGTGAACATCACGAAAGCCCGGGATCAAGAAATCCCATAGCCACAGATTGAGGTCGTCGCCAAAATTTCCGTGCTGCGATTCCCAGTAATAGGGGTCCATGACCATCTCCGTCTGCATTGCCAAGGAACTTGAAAAGCCACGACATGCCTGAGCTGTCGTGTGCTTCCGTTGTGCGCAGCAAAAAATGCTGCACCTGCGAAGGTTAACGTGATAATTTGCCGACGGCAAGCTGAAGCGCACTTTGCAACAGCCTGGGGTCGCGCCAGACCCACCGTGCAAGGAGATTGAACTGCGGCATCTTGCGTCGCTTGACCAAACGAGCCTGGCTCCAGAGAGCCTGTTTCCGCGCCGTGCGCTTATAGGAGTGGATGGAAGCAGCCTCCGGTGTCCTACGCGGAAATCGTCCTTCCAATGTGTCGAGTGCTACCCAGGTGTTGAACTGCTGCGACAGGAACTGCGGAGAATCGTTATCGATACTGTGGAAAATATTGACTCCCTCTCCCCGCACCGCGCCTGGCTCGTTGCAGAGGATGACCCGTTTGGCTGCAATGGCACAATCGCAGAAGAACAGAACGTCTTCCGCCGCCAGACGAAGCTCCGCTTCGAAGCGGATCGTCTCGAACAGCCTTTGCCCGATGACCATGCAGGACAGGTGCAGGAAGCTCCAATCCCGGAGCATGACCTTGGGGAATTCCGGAATTTCAAGAACCAGCGGGCTTTCGGAAAGCCGTGTGACCTTCTCCGTCTTTTCCAGTTCGGCCATGTCGTAATGGTAATAGAAGGCGTCACCGCCAGTGATCGACGCCCAATAGCAATCGGCCCCGAAGCGGGTCATCGTTTCCCCACGTTCTGGAGATGATCCGGCGTCCAGAGATCGTCGGAATCGAGGAATGCGACAAAATCGGTTTGCGCCGTGACGTTGTTAAGGCCCGTATTACGCGCTCCGCCCGGCCCGGCGTTCGGCTGTTTGATCACGCTGATGCGCGTCCGCTGTTCCTCCGGCAGGCTATCGAGGTCGCCTTCAATCGGGAAAGGAGATTGATCATCGACGATGATGATATCGAAATTCTGGTATGTCTGCGCTGAAAACGGACTCCAGCGCCCGCCGCAGAATTCCAGCCTGTTTCTGGTAGTAAGGAATGATAACCGTAAATTTCGCCATCTTTTCGTCCTTGTGGTTTGTCTAGAAGATGTTTCTGGTCTCCTCCCTCAGGCTGCGCCTCCTGCGCCTCTCCCCTGTCCTTGATCCTCCCCATCGCTACACAGGATTTACGCCATGCCCCCTACAGTTAACGTCAAATCCGTTACGAGCAATGTCGGTTGGAGCATTTTATCCAAGACAAGTACATTCGGGCTTAAGTTTGTCACGGTGCCGATTTTGGCCCGTATCCTCAGCCCGGAGGAGTTCGGCGCCGTCGCCGTAGCGCTCACCGTTGTGCAATTTCTGGCCATGATCGGCGGAGCCGGATTGACCTCGGCACTGGTGATCCAGCGCGAGGAAGAGATGGAAACGGTCCACTCCGTCTTCTGGGCTAACCTGGCGATTTCCTGCCTGATGGCCCTTGGTCTTTTCATCTGGGCGGACTTCTTTGCCACGCTTCTCGGCGCTCCAGAGGCAGCGTACCTTTTGAAAGTCATGAGCTTTCTCATTCCCCTCCAACTCGGCGGCGACGTTGCCTACTCGCTGCTAGCAAGGCGGATGAATTTCAGCAAGGACGCCGTCTGGAGCATGATTTCCCGAATCGCTCGGCGCCATCGTTGCCGTCGTCCTGGCGATTTTCGGATGGGGGTCTGGGCGCTGATGGCGCAGCTCTTCGTCTCGGCGCTGGTGCGGCTGTGCGGTCTCTATGCCGTATCGCATTACATGCCGCGCTTCGTCTTCCGCCCCAGACAGGTTCTCGGATTGAGCCGATTCAGCCTGGGAATGATGGGCTCGGAAGTCGCCAACTTCATCACTTTCCAGTCGCCGATGGTGATCATATCGCGCTATCTCGGCCTTGCCGATGCCGGTGCGTACTCCGCCGCCAACCGGTTTGCCAGCATTCCAAACCAGGTCGTGCTTTCCGCCGTCATGGGCGTGCTTTTCCCGGCCTTCAGCGGGATGATGGACGACAAGGAACGCCGTTCGCAGGCGCTGATGTTCTCAACGCAAGTGACCACGGTGCTTCTGGCGCCGATGATGTTCGGCCTCTGGGCGCTGGCAGAGCCGGCCATGCGCGTGCTGTTCGGCCCACAATGGGCCTACGCGTGGCCGGTTCTGGGGTTGCTGGCGCTGTCCAAGGGCATCCTCACCCCCTGCAGCACCTTCATTCCCTATCTCAAGGGCGTCGGACATGGCAGGGCGCTATTCTGGTCGGCCATCATTCGCGCGATCGTAACCTGCGCCGCCGTTACCTATGGCGCAAGCACGGGTACGCTGATCGACGCGATGATCTGGCTCTGCATCGTTAACGCCGTAACGCTGATCGGCTATTCCTGGGCAGTCTTTACCGCGGATGGAACGCCGTTCTTCAAGGGGCTGTATATCAGCAGCCGCCCTATGCTGATGGCCCTGGTGATGGCGCTTGCGGTTCGGTATCTGCTTGAGACTTTCGGTTCTCTGGTGCCAAACCCCATCCTGCAGATCATCGTCGGCGCTGCGATCGGCGGCCTGATTTATGCCGTGTTCGTGCTTCTGTCAGACGCGCACTTCTGACGAAAATCTATCAGCTCGTCAAAAACAGGCGGGCTAAAGGCAAGGGGCAAAACACTGCGGCGTGAAGCGCCGCGAAACTTGCCGGAGTGATTGCAATGGCGCCTTATTTCGAAACAGGCACGCCGGCATGCAGAGCATTTTACAAACCTTGACGTGTGGAATTGCGCGTTTCCGAAACTAATTTTTACGCCCCGGCAACCTCTGCGAAAGCGCTTACATGATCATATTCTGATATTCTGCAACGCCCTATCCCCACGCATTTTTTCGTGTTTCCAGGCAAAGCCCCGGCATTTTTCACGACCAATTTTTCCTCACAAAAACCGCGTGCATTGCAGCATCGAAGTGATTTTTTCTGCTGCAGTGCCATATTTTTTGAGGTTCCCTGCCCTATCTTCGAGATGCAGGTTCAAGTCTGCTCTGGTTGAAACGCCGCTTCGGGGGGAGTGGCCCAACAGGGGATGTCGTCTTGGTTATCGACGCGAATATATCATCGTGGATCAATCTGATGCGCATCTTGCTCATCTCGGGAATTGTCTTTGTACACGTCCCCTTTGATCCGCAGACCAGCCCGTTTCTCGGTGCCAATGGCTTCATTGACTGGGTCCGGGTCTTTCTCGGCGACAGCCTTTTAGGGTTGGCGTGCCGTGCCTGAGCGCGATTTCCGGCTACCTCATGTTTCGCCGGGGGCTTGATGCTTTTCGACTATGGCAAGACGACTTTTTCCAAGGCACGCACGGTTCTGCTGCCGTTCCTGATCTGGAATCTTGCCTTTCTTGCGCTAGTTCTGCTGGCGCAAAAAAATGGTGTCGGTTTCGGATATCTCCCCGACGCGATCAACGCGAGCCCACGCGAACTGACGACACTTGCCTTTGCGATCGAGGGCTTGCCGATCAATGTTCCGCTCTATTTCCTCCGGGATTTGCTTTTGTGCATCCTGCTTGCGCCGGTTCTCGGCATCCTGATCAAACGCTATCCGCTGACAATCCTGGCGATCTTCTTCGCCTATGCCGTGTTGCCGGTCCCGAGTGGCATTTTCCTGAAGAAATCGATCCTGTTCGGCTTCAGCTTCGGCATCTATGTCAGCCTTCATCAGATCGATATCCGGGCGCTCGATCGGCATGCAGTTGTGATATCCGCGCTGTTTCTGGCGGTGGCCGTGATGCTAGCAACTGCATTGTATTGGACCGGGCCAGACTATCCTGTCTGGGTGGACATGTTGCGCAGCCTGACGGCGATCTGCGGCATCATCGGCTCCTGGGCGATCTCGGCGATCCTCATTCGCTCACGCCTGGGGCAACGGCTTTCTCGCTCGGAGGGTCTCAGCTTCTGGGTATTCTGCGCCCACTATCCTTTGCTCATCGCGTTCTGGATGATCTGGAACCGCGCCGCGCATCCCGGCCTCTATCCCCTCTTCTACTTCTCGACGCCTATTCTCGCCCTTCTCATTTTGGTCGTTTCGCACAATGCCGCGAAGCGTCTGGCACCCAAGCTGCACGCCGTTTTGACCGGCAGCCGCGCGGGGCCGTTCCAATTCGGCGCCAAAGGGCATGCCGGAAAACGGGACAAACCAGAAGGGCTGGTCCGACACCTATTCCCCAGAGGAAAAAGCAACACGATGACCCAACCAATCTCAAAAATGCTTCTCGTCCTTTCGGCGGTTTCCGCCGCCATTCCGGCATCCGCATTTGCCCAAGGTGCAAACGCAGGCACCTCCTTCGTCGAGAGTTTCGACACGATCGACAGGAAGATCTGGTACATTTCGGACGGCTGGGACAACGGCGCGCATCAGAACTGCACCTGGTCGAAAGACCAGGTTGCCGTTGAAAATGGCGTTCTTGAACTCACCTTCGAGCAGCGCAAGGTCGGCAAGCGTGACTACGCCTGCGGCGAGATCCAGACCCGCAAACGCTTTGGCTACGGCACCTATGAGGCGCGTATCAAGACGGCGGATGGCTCCGGATTGAACTCCGCCTTCTTTACCTACATCGGCCCGACCGACAAGCAACCGCATGACGAGATCGATTTCGAGGTGCTGGGAAAGGATTCCGGCAAGGTTCAGGTCAACCAGTACATTTCGGCCAAGGGCGGCAACGAGAAGCTTGTCGATGTCGAAGGCGGTGCCAATGCCGGTTTTAACGACTATGCCTTCGTCTGGGAAAAGGACAGGCTGCGCTACTACCTCAACGGCACCCTCATCCAGGACGTGACCGATCCGTCGAAAATCCCGTCCAACGACCAAAAAATCTTCTTCAGTCTCTGGGGCACCGATACGCTCAGCAGCTGGATGGGCAAGTTCGATTATCAGGGGCCGGCAAAAATGCAGATCGACCGCGTCGCCTTCACCGCGCCTGGCGAAAAATGCCAGTTCCCTGAACTCCATTACCTGCACGCTCGACTGAGGGCCATTCTGCACTCGCAACAAACATGTTGCGATGCAAAAAAAACTGAAATACGCTTGGCAATAGCTGAGCGGGAAACGGGAAGTTTTCATGCTGGACGTATTGTACCTGGCCCATGATGTGGCGGACCCGGCGATCAGGCGAAGAACCCTGATGCTCGAAGCGGGTGGCGCGAATGTAACGTTAGCGGGCTTCCGGCGCGGTGCAGACACGCCTGTGGTTGATGGCCACATCGAGCTTGGTGTCACCAAGGACGGCCGGTTCGGCCAGAGAATTGCTGCCGTCGGCAAGGCGGCGATGACGCTGGGCGGCAAGCTTCGCGGCGTTGGAAAACCCGGCGTCATCATCGCCCGAAACCTCGAAATGCTGGCGCTTGCCAACAGGGCGAATGCGGTTTTCGGTGGCGATGTGCCGATCGTCTACGAATGCCTCGACATCCATCGCCTTCTGTTGCGCAACGACTTTGCCGGCCGTGCTTTGCGCGCTGCCGAACATTACCTCGGGCGCAATGTCAGCCTTCTGGTCACCAGTTCGCCGGCCTTTATCGAGAATTATTTCAGGCCAATTTCCCGCCTGAAAGCGCTGACGCTGCTTCTGGAAAATCAGGTGATCGAGCTCGCAGACGACGCAGAAATGCAAACCGCCCGCCCCCGCCCACCGCAGCCCGGCGAGCCCTGGAAGATCGGCTGGTTCGGCGCCTTGCGATGCCGGAAGTCGCTGAAACTGCTTGCCGAGTTTACGCGCGCCATGAATGGAAAATTCGAAGTCGTGATGCGCGGGCGTCCTGCCTATACGGAATTCGACGATTTCAACGGCTTCGTCGAGAAGGAGCCGTACATGCGTTTTCACGGCGCCTACAAGAACCCCGAGGACCTTGCCTGGATTTACGACGAAGTCCAGTTTTCCTGGGGCATCGACTTTTTCGAGGAAGGCTTGAACTCGAGCTGGCTCCTGCCGAACCGGCTTTACGAGGGATGCCGCTACAACGCTGTCCCGATTGCCATGCGCGGCACGGAAACGGCGCGTTTTATCAGCGCCAAGCACATCGGCCTCGTTCTCGATCGCGCCGACAGCTCGGCGCTTGCCACTCTTTTTGCCGACATGACGCCGGAGCGCTATCTCGCGGAATTCGGCAAGGTCGCAGCGACGGGATCGCCGACCTGGATCTTCGACCGAGCCGATTGCCAGCGACTGGTCAACCGGCTCTGGGGCTTCGCGCCAACGACCCACAGACGGCATCGATACATGAGCTCTCCCAAACACACAGCAACAAGGGTGGACTGCTATGAGCGCTGATGATTTGAAGCATGGCCGCAGCCTGATCGTTATTCCCTGCCTCAACGAGGCCAAATATATCGAAGCGCTGATCATCAAACTTGGCGGCGCCATGTGGATCTCGGCGCCGATCTCGTCGTGGTCGATGGTGGCAGCACCTGACGGTACGCTTGAGATTGTTCAGCGGATCGCCACCGTCAATCCGAAAGTCCGGCTGCTCGACAATCCCAAGAAGATCCAGAGTGCGGCCATCAATCTCGCGGTCAGGGGCGCTCGGTGCGGATTACGAGTACATGATCCGCATCGATGCGCATGGCGAATATCCGGACGACTATTGCCAGCGCCTGATGGAGGACGCCATTGCGACTGGTGCGGATTCCGTTGTTGTGGCGATGCAGACCGTCGGCTTCGGCACCTTCCAGAAGGCGACTGCCTATGCGCAGAATTCCAAGCTCGGCAATGGCGGCTCCAAGCATCGCAAGGGTGCCGTCGGCCACTGGGCCGATCACGGCCACCATGCGCTGATGCGGATTTCCGCATTTCAGGCTGTTGGCGGTTATGACGAGATGTTCAGCCACAATGAGGACGCCGAATTCGACTACCGCCTCAACAAGGCGGGCTATCGGATCTGGATGACCGACAAGACCAGCATGATCTATTATCCGCGCAGCACAGCACGGGCGCTTTTTCGCCAGTATTTCGGCTATGGCCGCGGCCGGGCCAAAAACTTCCTCAAGCATCGCGCCATGCCGAGCATCCGCCAGATGTTGCCGCTTGCCGTCGTTCCGGTCGCCATCGGTGCCTTGCTTGCGATCATCAACTGGGCTGCCGTTATTCCCTTTGGCCTCTGGGCGGTGGCGTGCCTTGGCTACGGCGTATGGATGGCGCTGGGCCAAAAGAACCCATATGGGCCGTTGGCCGCTGTTTCCGCCATGGTGATGCATTTTGCATGGTCGGCCGGCTTCTGGCGCGAGCTACTCGACTTCCGCAACCGCCGGATCGCCTGATGAAAACAGGCATGGACCTCACCCGCATCGACATCGGCGTCTGCACCTATCGGCGCCCGGAGCTCGAACAGACGCTGCGCTCGCTGGGCGGCATTGCCGTGCCCGATGGTGCGCAGATCCGGATCATCGTCGCTGACAATGACGACACACCAAGTGCCAGGGAACGAGTGGACGCCTTGCGCGCCGCTGTCCGGCACGAGATCGCCTACGTCCATTGCCCGTCCTCCAACATCTCGATTGCCCGCAATGCCTGCCTCGACAATGCCACGGGCGATTTCCTGGCGTTCATCGATGATGACGAGACCGCCAGCCAAGACTGGATCGTCCGGCTGGTCGAGACGGCGCAAGCAACCGGAGCAGATGCGGTGCTCGGCCCGGTGAAGGCCACCTACGGCACGGACGCGCCAGGCTGGATGCAACGAGGCGACTTTCATTCGACATTCCCCGTCTGGGTCGGCGACCGGATTATCACCGGTTACACCTGCAATGTCCTTCTGTGCCTTGCAGCACCTTCGCTTGCCGGACGCCGCTTCAATCTGGCGCTCGGCCGCAGCGGCGGTGAGGACACGGAGTTCTTTACCCATATGCACCGGATGGGCGGCAAAATAGCCTATGCCCCGGCGGCCTGGGTTCAGGAACCTGTGCCGGCCAAACGTGCCGCCTTCTCCTGGCTCGCCAAGCGAAAGTTCCGCTTCGGCCAGACCCACGGCCGGCTGATCGATGCCGGGACAGGTGCGTCGAGCAAAATCCCCCAGCTTGCGCTGGCTGCTGCCAAGACCGGGTTCTGCGCGCTGGCCGGTAGCCTCCTGTCCTTCGCGCCCGTTCGCCGCAACCGGTACTTCCTGCGGTCGTCGATGCATGCCGGTGTCGTGGTCGGGCTTCTTGGCGTCAGGGAAATCGAGCAGTACGGGGCAGCTGAGGCGAGGTCGTCCTGATGGAACAGCATCGTCCCCAAGCCACATTCATCGTCGCCGCCTTCAAGGCTCAGGAGACGATCGAACGCGCCATCGACAGCGCGCTCGCCCAGACCGGCGTCAGCGTAGAGGTCATCGTCATCGACGATTGTTCCCCGGATGACACCGCCGAAATCGTCGATGCCTATACCGATCCGCGCGTCCGGCTGATCCGCCTTGAAAAGAATCGCGGTCCCGGTGGCGCCCTGCAATGCAGGCCTTGCCGCCGCGCGTGGGGACTGGCTCGTCATTCTCGATTCCGACGATGCGGTTTCACCGGAGCGCACCGCACGGATGATCGCACGGGCCAGTGCCGCCAAGGCTGAGATCGTCGTCGATAATGTCGATGTCGTTCCGCTGGACGGCCAGATCAAACGGATGTTCGACGATGCTCATTTGGCAACACTCGAGACGCTGACGCTTTCGGCTTTCATCGGCTCGAACGTTCTGTTTCAGTCCGAACACAATTACGGCTATATGAAGCCGATCTTCGAGCGCCGGTTTATTGAAGAGCACGGCTTGCGTTTCGACGAGAGCCTGCCGATCGGCGAGGATTATCTGCTTTTGGCATCGGCGCTTGCAAAGGGCGGCCGCTGCGCCGTTGAGCCTTTCGCCGGCTATACTTATTACATCCGCAGCGGATCGATTTCCCGGGTGCTGAAACTGCATCAGGTCGACGCAATGCTCGCCGCCGATGCCGAATTTTTGCAAAACCACCGGCTGGACGCGGACTCGATGGCGGCCCAGGCACGACGCCACCGCAGCATTGAGGATGCGCGCTCGTTCATCATCCTTGTCGATCAGATCAAGGCACGTTCCCTTTCCGGCGCGGTCAAGACCGCGTGGAGAAATCCGGCGGCGGTTCGGCATCTGCGGATGCCCATTGCCGTCAGACTGCGGCGCCTGATGGCGCCGTTCACTGCAATTCGCCCTTTCGGTCCCCCGCCGAAAACGATGAGTAGAACCACCCCGGGCAACCGCCCGCACAAAAACAAAGGATAGTTCTATGGCTCCTATCAGATCCGTTCTGCAAAGCCGTCATCCCCGTTGCCGGAAATGGCACACGATTTCTGCCTGCAACCAAGGCGATGCCGAAGGAAATGCTGACTATCGTCGACCGCCCCGTCGTGCAATACGCCGTCGAGGAAGCGATGCAGGCTGGCATAGAGCACATCGTGTTCGTGACCGGCCGCAACAAGCAGGCCATTGAAGACCATTTTGACGACGTGCCGGAGTTGATCTCGTCCTTGAAGCGATCGGGCAAGGATGCCCAGCTTTCCGAACTGGCGCGCATGCTTCCGACAGCTGGCTCCGTCAGTTTCACCCGCCAGCAGGCGCCGCTTGGCCTCGGCCACGCGGTCTGGTGTGCCCACGACCTGATCGGCGACGAGCCCTTCGCGCTTCTTCTTCCCGATATGATCTCCTATGGCGCGCGGCTGCATGGCCGGCCTGATGGATCTCTACAATGACGTCGGTGGCAATGTCGTCGCGGTCGAACAGTGCGCCCTCGAGGACACTTCGAAATACGGCATCGTCGGTATGGGCGAAAAAACCCGGCATGGTTTTGAAGTGACGCAGATGGTCGAAAAGCCACCCGTTGCCGAGGCGCCGTCCACCTATTACCTCAATGGCCGCTACATCCTTCAGCCTGAGATATTCTCCATTCTCGCGCATCAGCAGCGTGGTGCCGGCAACGAAATCCAGCTGACCGACGGCATGCTGCGTCTGTCGTCAGAACAGTCGTTCCATGCCCATCCGTATGAAGGCCGGACCTTCGATTGCGGCTCCAAGCAGGGCTTCATCGAGGCCAATGTCGCCTTTGCGCTTTCGCGTGCAGACATCGGAAATCTCGTGTTCGAATCCGTTCGCGAAATGGTTCTGTCACATGAACAGGCCATACAGGCCGCCTGAAAATGCTGATTTTTCGGCAGCTTGGCGCTGCCGAAAAATCTGGTCTCACCCCTGCCGCGTTTTGGGGTGAGAACCGACCACGCAAAAACACCCGGAGACCAGACGGCCCATGAATCAAAGACCTCTTCCGTTGAACACCGTCCCATCGCTGAAGAGCGATGAGTCCGACACGTTCATCGATCTGAACCGGCTGACCGCGATCGCGTTTCGCCGTTCAAGGGTCGTGGCCGCCTGCGTCATTGCGTGTTTCGTCCTGGGTTCCGTCTATCTGCTGTTTGCGACACCGGTCTACACGTCGCAAACGCGGATCCTGCTCGACGACAATCTGTCCAAATATGCCGAAGAAACCCCGTCGCCCCAGAACGCCCAGCTGGCCGACACGCAGCTTTCCAGCGCTGTCGAAATCCTGAAATCCGGAGAACTGGCGCTGCGCGTCACCGACGCGGAAAACCTCGGGGAGAACGAGACGGTTCTCAATCCACCGCAATCACTGATGTCGATGGTGAAATCGGCCGTCAAATCCGTCACCGGCATCTTCGGTTCGCAGCCGGAGATTTCGAAGCGGCAGCCCGCAACGGCAAGCGGGAAACGGCGGCGGCCTACATCCAGCAGGCCCTGACTGTGGAGCGCGTGGCGCGGAGCTCGGTTGTGGCGCTGTCCTACAAATCGACAGATCCGAAACTTGCCGCAACCATTACCCGCGCCTATGCCAATGCCTATCTGACCGACCAGCTGAATGCGAATTTCGATGCCACCGAGCGTGCTTCGGTCTGGCTGCAGGAACGTCTGACCGACCTTCGCCAGCGCGCAGGCAGCATCTCTTGACGCAGAAAAGTTCAAGGCGGAAAACGGTCTGACATCTACGCGCGGCGAACTGATGTCGGAACAGCAGCTGTCCGATCTCAACAGCCAGCTGATCGTCGCGCAGGCAGACAGCGCCAGCGCTTCCGCCCGCTACAACCAGTTCAAATCGATCATCGACCAGGGCGCCGAAAACGCCGTGAACAACGCGACGATCTCCTCGAACCAGACCGACAATTCGGTCATTCAGGATCTGCGGACGCGCTATTTGGCTGTCAGCAAGCGCGAGCAGGCCGTTACCCAGAATTTCAGTGCCGATCACCCCCAGGCCGTCAGCCTGCGTACGGAAAAGACTGAACTTGCCGGCCGGATCTTCCGGGAACTGCAACAGATTACCGGCAGTTATCGCAACGAATTCGAAGTCGCCAAGTCCCGAGAGGCATCGTTGCGCAAGAGCATCGAAGGTGTGGTGGGCAGCAACTCGGAGGCCAACCGGTCGCTGGTCCAGCTGCGAGAACTGGAACAACGGGCCACGGCATTGAAGACGCTCTACGAATCCTATCTCGGCCGCTACGAGGAAGCAGCCCAGCAACGGTCATTCCCTGATTGCAAAGGCACGGATCATTTCGGATGCCGGCGTTCCCTTCGCGCCATCCAGCCCCAAGAGGACGATGGTGCTTGCTCTCTCCATCGTGCTGGGTTTCATGCTGGGCGCCGTCATCGCCGGCCTTCAGGAGTTTCATGAGCGCTTCTTCCGCCTTGAGGAGGACGTCCGCGCGGTACTCGGACACAAATCTCTGGGCTATCTCCCGCTGATCGGCAAGAAGACCGTCAGCATGTGGAGCAAGACGCGTGAACGCCTTTCCAAATCGGAGCCGGACAGGACCGACACGCCGACGGATGCCGACATACCGCTGACGCGCATGACAAGAATTGCCGTCGATGCGCCGCGATCGGCCTTTGCCGAAACGCTGCGCAACGCCAAGCTTGCCAGCGACGTCATCCTGCAGGGACGCCCCAACAGGGTGATCGGTGTCGTCTCGGCGCTGCCAGGCGAAGGTAAATCGACCATTGCCGCGAATTTTGCCGGGCTGCTTGCTGCCAGCGGCAAACGAACCCTGCTGATCGACGCCGATATCCGCAACCCGGCGATCAGCAGGATGATTTCTCCCGCACCGAAAACAGGATTGGTGGAAGCCGTTCTGGGCGAGGAGGAATGGACGGCGGGGCTGAGGGTCGATCCGCAGACCCGGCTCGCAATCTTGCCGATCGCGCCGCGCGAACATCTCTACCATACCAACGAACTGCTTGCCTCGCCGGGCATGGAAATGCTGATTGCCAACGCCCGCAAGAGCTTCGACTATGTCATCGTCGATCTCGCCCCGCTGGCTCCCGTCATCGACGCCAAGGCGTTTTCGCCTTTTGCCGACGGCTTCCTGATGGTAATCGAATGGGGCAAGACCCCTGCCCGCCTGGTCCGGGACGTGCTGCATTCCGACCCCGCAATTCAACGCCAAGATCCTCGGCGTCATGCTCAACAAGACGGATATGGACGAACTTGGAAAGTACAGCGACTTCGGCGCGGCGGAAAAATATCGCAAGAACTATGAGAGCTATTATATCGAACAGCCCTTTAAGGCCGCGCTGAGAGTTGTCCTCAGCGCAGGCCGGGCTGACGCTCCGCATCAAGCCCGAAGATCGCCACAAGAGCCATCAAAAAAACCACCGCGGCAATCGCGACAGCACAGAAGACGTAGACAATCAGGTATTCCAGAAGGCAGGGTAGAAAAAGCAGCGCCCGGACGGCAACGGGTTGCGACTGCGCCCAGCCGCCCATGCCGTTTTTCATGTAATTTTCGAAACGATGCGTGACGCTCGACATAGTTGATCGCTCCATCAATCTTTAGACAAAATTTACCAAAGATGACGGAGCCGCGCAACCGATGCCCGTCTGTTAAATCTGACAGGAGCCGCCGCTTTTCCCAGTTTTGCGGCACATCGCAGCTTTATCTGGCGTCGTGAAAAATAATGCCGACCGTGTGGCGCATGCCGGAACGAATACGACTGACGCCGTGGCGCAGATTAACCCGGTAATTATTGCCTCGGCTTCCCTGAACCGGTCGATTGTGGACCGCGAATGCAACGGCGTCCCCTGGCGCAATGGCACGACTTCCGCCCGGCTCTGCATGCGCGGGCGTTGTTCCGTCAGGACGAATTCGCCGCCGGTAAAATCCTCATCAGGTTCCGAAAGAAGGATCGCTACCTGAATGGGGAATGCGAGGTCGCCGTAGAGATCCTGATGCAGGCAATTGAAGTCACCCGGGACATATTGCAGTAAAAGCGGCGTCGGCCGGGTCTGGCCGCTATCGTGGCACTGTTTGAGGAACGCCGGATGCTCGCCCGGATAGCGTTCGTCCATGCCCATGCGCTCGTTCCACGCGTTGGCGACACCTGCAAGCTTTGGATAGAGCGCGGTGCGCAAAGCCCCTGATGAGGTCCGGCAGTGGATATTTGAAATAGCGGTATTCGCCCTTGCCGAAACCATGGCGAGCCATGTGGATGTGGCTGCGGAAGTGTTTTTCCTCTTGGTAGAGCCCGGCAATCTGCCGGCATTCCTCAGGCGATAGCAGCTTGTCGATGACTGCGCAGCCGAAGCCACTGAGTTCTTCCGAGAGAGCGCTCCAGTCGTATTGCGCGATACGCGCCTCAGCGGAAGCTGGCCCGGAAACCGGCTGGGTTGTCGAATGCTCATTCATGGCAAAGCTCCATTGTGGCGATGGCGGATGCTTCTTGAATGACGTTTCCGGGCTCCGGGTCGCCACCCGTTTCCTGCGTGACCTTGTTACCGTGACGAAGACTATCGTAAGAAATTACTTACATTCCAACGGCACAAGCACCGCCGGTCAACCCCGCACCCGCAGCGGTCAGCAGCAATTTTTCTCCCGGCTTGAAGGGAGCGGCCTGATGGGCAAGCGACAGGGAAAGCGGGATGGTGGCAGCAGACGAGTTTCCGTAATCGGTGATCGTGCGGACGGTTCGTTCCGGGGCGATGCCGAGATCGCCGCAGACAGCATCGAAGATACGGGCATTGGCCTGATGCGGAATGAACCGGTGAATATCCGCCGCGCTGAGCCCTGCATGTTCCATCGCCCGGCGCCCGCAATCGCTCATCATCCTGACCGCCTGCGTGAACATTTCCCGGCCGTCGCGCATGGTCATCAGGCAATCCTGCGCCGCCATGCCCTCAGCAAAGGGACGATTGCTGCCGCCGGCCGGGATCGAGATCAGGTCATAGCGGCTTCCGTCTGCGGCAAGATCGACGCCCAGCAATCCTGCTTCCGTATCCTGTGAGGGCATCAGGACGACCGCACCGGCCGCATCGGCGAACAGGACAGAGCTTGCCCGCTCAGCCGGGTTGATCCGGCGGCTCAAAATGTTGGCGGCAACCACTAGAACCGGCCGGCCTTGCGCGCGGACGAACCCATCGGCCAGCGTCAGCGCATAAAGAAAGCCGGAACACGCCCCGGCCAGATCGATGGCACCGGACGTAGCTAACCCGAGTCGATGGGCCAGCAGCGGTGCCGACGGCGGCAAAAGGTGATCGGGCGTCGAGGTGGCAAGCAGCGTCAGCACGATGTCCTGCCGCTCGATACCGGCGTCCTCTATTGCCGCCTCGCCTGCCCTGGCCGCAAGCCCGGACAGTGTGTCGCCGGGCTCGGCCCAATAGCGTGTCCTGATCCCGGTCCGGCGTTCGATCCAGCCCGGCTCAAGGCCGAGCTTGCCCTCGATTTCGGCGTTTTCGACACAGCGGCCCGGAACGCTATGACCGAAGCCGGCAAGGCGGGATGAGCGGGTCGATCTCACAGGCGCCCCGCCGCAAACCATGCCGCCGCCTCCTCGATTGCATCATAGGTCCAGTCGAGGTCAGCGGCGGTGACGCAATAGGGCGGCATCAGATAGATCACGTTGCCGAGCGGCCGGATCAGCAGTTTGCGTTCGCGAAAGAAGGCCCTGAGCTTCGGGCCAACCTCAGAAAGATATCCTCCGGCCGGGACCGTGAGATCGAGCGCGGTGATCGTGCCGATCTGGCGGACGTTGGCGAAGCGCCGATCGGCGTCAAAGCGAACCAGCCTCTCCGCTTGCATACCTTCCAGCGACCGGATGCGCTCGCGCACCGGTTCGTTTTCCCACACAGCCAGATTGGCGACTGCGGCGGCGCAGGCAATCGGATTGGCGGTATAGGAGCTGGAGTGAAAAAATGTCTTCCGGCGGTCCGTCGATAGATGTGCGTCGAAGATTTCGGCCGTGCAGAGGGTGGCGGCCAACGGCAGAGATCCACCGGTCAAACCCTTGGACGTGCAGAGGATATCAGGCGCCACGCCTGCCTGTTCGCAGGCAAAGATACTTCCGGTCCGGCCCCAACCGGTCATCACTTCATCGGCGATCAGCAGGGTACCATGCCGTTCAGCAATCCGCTTCAACTCGGTCAGGACCGATGCGGAATAGGTCAGCATTCCGCCTGCCCCGAGAATGAGCGGCTCAATGAGCAAGGCCGCGACATCTCCCGCCGCGCAGAACCGTTCGAAGGCATCCAGCGTATCCTGCTCTTGGCCGGCCTTCGGAAGCGGCAGGCGATCGACAGCGAACAGCATCGGCTCATAGGCTGCGTTGAAGACACCGCGTTCGCCTGCCGACATCGTGCCGATCGTGTCGCCGTGATAACCGTGCTCCAGAACGCAGATGCGGCGGCGCGGCCTACCTAAATTGTGGAAGAAGCCGAGGGCCATTTTCAGAGCGACCTCAACACAGGTCGATCCGCTGTCGGAGTAAAACACATGCGCAAGCCCCGGGGGAGCGATCCGCAACAGGCCGCGTGCCAATTCTTCCGCCGGTTCATGGGTGTATTCGGCGAAAATGATCTGGTCGTAGCGTTCGCACGCGGCCTGCATGGCCGCCATGATTGCCGGATGCCGGTGGCCATGCGTGATCACCCACCAGGAGGAGATGGCATCGAGAATGCGTGAACCACTGTCATCGATCAGGCAGGCGCCGTCAGTCTCTACGATGCGCCGCATCGCCGGTTCTGAGTGCATGCTGGGTGAAGGGGTGCCAGACGGGTGAGTTCATGGCGTCCTCCCGGTGAGCGAGGAAAGAGAGAAGTTTTCCTGGAAGGCCTGACCGAGGCTCTCGGGCGTCAACGGATCGAGCCGCGGCAAGCGGCCGAGGACCGACACCTGCCCCATCGCGGCGATGATCCGCTGGGTTTCGACCTGCTCATCGCCAATGAAGGCGACGCCGAAGACTGGAATGGCGCGCTGGCGCAGCGCTGAGCGACAGCAATGTGTGATTGATGGTGCCAAGCCCGGTGCGGGCGCAGAGGATTACGGGGATTTGCCAGCGCGCAAAAACATCGGCAAAGACCTCCGTTTCGGTGAGCGGCACCAGCAACCCGCCGGCACCCTCGATGACCAGAGGTGTCTCCGTCACCGGCGGCGTCAACTGTTCCGGTTCGATCGCAACGTGGTCGAGCCGGGCGGCGAGATGCGGCGAGACCGGTGTCCGCAACCGGTAGGCTTCCGACAGAATACGGTTCGGCGGCAGGCGGCCGAGCCGGTGGACGATCTGGCTATCGGTTTCCTCCTCCAGTCCCGATTGCACCGGCTTCCAGTAGGAACCGCCAAGCGCCGCCGCCAGTGCGGCTGAAAAGATCGTCTTGCCGATGCCGGTATCGGTGCCTGTCACCACGAAACGCATCATGGTTTTTCCTCTGCCATTATGGCTGCCAGCCGGGTGAACATACGGCTTATCATTGCCCTGTCGACATTCAGCGTAATGGCGATCCGCAGCCTTGCGGTGCCTTCCGGCACCGTCGGCGGACGGATGGCGCGGATGTCAAAACCTTCCGCCCGCATGCGCGCGGCAATCCGCACCGCCCGGCCGTTATCGCCGATCAGTACTGGCAGGATCTGTGATCCGCTGCCTGCGATGCCAAGCTTGGCGACCAGTTCGGCATTGGCGAAGCTGCGCAATGCATCGAAATCGGCACTGCGATGCGGTTCGTCCACCAGCATGCACAAGGATTCGCGAACGGCTGCCGCCATCAGTGGCGATGGCGCGGTTGAATAGATGAAACCACGCGCCCGGTTGACGAGGTAATCGCAAAACACAGCGCTTGCGCCAAGCAGCGCGCCAGAGACGCCAAGCGCCTTGCCGCAGGTATGCAGCACGATGACGTTTTCACGATTTTCGAGATCAGCCGCAAAACCGCGGCCATCAGAACCGAAGACGCCCGTCGCGTGGGCTTCGTCGATCACCAGGAAACCGCCATACTTTTGGGCAAGGGCAGCAAGTTCTGCCAGCGGCGCGCGATCACCATCCATGGAATAGAGGCTTTCCACGGCAATCCAGGGATGGCCGGTTCCGCCCTCGGCACGCCAGTGTTCGATCGCCTGCGCGAAAGATCGACGTTGTTGTGGACCGCGGCGACAGCCTGCGCCTTGCCCGCCTGAATGCCATCATGCGCGCTGGCATGCACCAGAGCGTCATAGACGACGAGATCGCCCCGCTGCGGCAGGGTCGAGAAAAGCGCTGTGTTGGCGGCATAGCCGCTGCCAAAATAGAGCACGCGCTCGGCTCCGAAAAAAGTGGCCGCTTCCGCCTCCAGCGCCTCGTGTTCCGGATGGTTGCCGCGCAACAACCGGGAACCACCGGCTCCGGCCGGCACGCCACGCTGAAGGGCAGATGCAATCGCCGACGCCAACCGCGCCGATCCGGCGAAGGCCAGATAGTCGTTCGAGTTGAAATCGGCACCGGACTGTGCCACCAATGTGCGCCGCCTGCCCTTGCGCTCCAGCCCTGCCAGCGTGGTTTCGTAGCGGGCAAGAGCCTGAGTCATCATTCGACCGGCCCCAGTTCCATCGGCTTCAGACCAAGGCGGCGGAACAGGGCGGCGTCGTGATCCTCGCCTGGATTATCGGCGGTTAGCAGCGTGTCACCGGCAAAGATCGAGTTGGCGCCGGCGAAGAAACAGAGCGCCTGCATTTCGTCGCTCATCTGCGTGCGCCCGGCCGAAAGGCGGACATGCGAGCGTGGCATCAGAATGCGGGCGAGCGCGATGGTCCTGACGAATTCGATCGGATCGATCGGTTCGGCATTGGCAAGCCGCGATCCGGGGATCGGGATCAGCATGTTGATCGGTACGCTTTCCGGCGGCTCCGGCAAATTGGCGAGCGTCACCAGCATGGAGATACGGTCATCCGTCGTTTCGCCCATGCCAAGGATACCGCCGGCGCAGACCTTCATGCCGGCATCGCGGACATTGGCGAGCGTTTCCAGCCGGTCGGCAAAGGTGCGCGTGGTGATGATCTGCGGATAGAATTCTTCCGAAGTATCGATGTTGTGATTGTAATAATCCAGCCCGGCCCCGGCCAACGTTCCCGCCTGTTCCGGCGACAGCATGCCGAGCGTCATGCAGGTTTCCAGCCCGAGCGCCTTGACGCCTGCCACCATGTCCACCAGCGTTTCCATGTCGCGGTCCTTGGGGCTGCGCCAGGCGGCGCCCATGCAATAGTGGCTGGCACCTTCGGCCTTGGCCTTGCGCGCCTCAGTGAGCACCGTTTCGACCATCATCAGCCTGGAAGCCTTGAGGCCGGTCGGAGAACGCGCCGACTGGCTGCAATAGCCGCAATCCTCGGCGCATCCACCTGTCTTGATCGACAGAAGCCGGCTGATCTGCACGGCATTGGGGTCGAAGTTTTCTCTGTGAACCGATTGTGCCTGGAAGAGCAGATCGTTGAATGGAGAATTATAGATAATTTTTGCGTCTTCGAGGGAGAAGTGCGCTGTCTCAGCGGCTTCGCCATGAGAACTTCCGCCCATAACGCCCTTTTTAACTGAGAAATCAGCATTGTTTTCGTCTCTCAGCATCCAGCACCCCATCTGATAGATTAAAAATAATAATTATCTATAATTTATCGAAGGTCATGAAACCGCAACCGCTTTTTGATGCAAAGCGGATAAATTCACGTATTGCGCGTTGTCACGATGCCGCAGCACGCGCCGGAAGCAGGCAAAATCAGGAAAAAAGAAGATGTGAAAAAATCGTCAGCCGACGATGGCGAAGGCGTCGCGCGTTGCGCCGGACGCGTTGCGGACGGGCTTTTGGCCGATCCATTGCACGTGACGTTCAAGAACGGCAGCGGCGTTCTCGATATTGCCCTGGCGCAGAAATGTCAGGATGGCGCGGTGATCATGATCGGTGCGTACTTCCCATTCGGATCGCCAGCTGGCGAACAGAAAACGGGCGCTGGCCGCATGCAGATCGCTGATGGCAGCCAGCAAGCGCGGCATACCGCAGGGCGTCAGAATCAGCGTGTGAAAGCGGCGGTTGGCTTCTTCCCAGGAACGGACATCACGGGAATTGTCGCCTGCAACCGTGGCCTCTTCGGCCTGATCCAGGATGGCGGGTGTCAGATGCGGCGCCGCATGCCGAAGGGCGAGAACCTCAAGCGCCGCGCGCATCTGTGCCACTTCGCGCACTTCCTTCAGATCGAAGGAGGCGACCCGCACGCCACGGCGCGGTTCGCTGACTGCTAGACCCTGCGCCTCCAGCCGGCGGAAGGCTTCGCGCACGGGCACGTGGCTGGTTCCAAACTCCTCGGCAATATGGTCCTGGCGCAGCTTCGTGCCCGGGTCCAATTGTCCGGTCACGATCCTGTCGGCAAGGATGCGGCTGATGCGGCTGGCAATCGTGTCTTCGCTCGCTGAGGTCATGTTTTATAGATAATTTGCCGTGGCGGCGCTGTCGAGGGCGCGATTGGAATCATTGGATATCTTCACAGACTTCAGACAGGCCGCGAGTGTCGAGCGGACCGTGTCGCGCCGAACGGCTCTTGACGCTCCGTCCAAAACTGTGCCTAGATTAGCGCATTCACCAGGGGGGTCCCGACAAGGGGCTGAGATTCTGCTGGCGTGATCGGTGGCTTTGCCACCCTCAAGCAGCGCAGTGACCCGTTGAACCTGATCCAGTTCATACTGGCGTAGGGACGGTGCAAGCGCTGTAGCGACTCGGACTCCGCGTGCGGATTCCTGTCAGCGTCTTTTCATCATTCCGGCTCTGATGACTGGGTCTCCAACTTTGGAGCCTCAACCATGACTATTGCCGCAAAGAACCTCACCCCAACCGTTACCACCGGCCCGTTGCCGGCCTCCTGCAAGGTGCATATTCCGGGCGAACTCTACCCGGATATCCGCGTGCCGATGCGCGAAATTTCCGTGCATCCGACATCGGGCGAGCCGCCCGTCTCCGTCTACGACCCCTCCGGCCCCTATACGGATCCAGCCCATCTCGTGTCGATCGATGCCGGCCTGCCCCGCCAGCGCCAGGCCTGGGTCACTGCACGCGGCGATGTCGAGGCCTATGACGGCCGGCACGTCAAACCTGAAGACAACGGCTTTGCCACCGGTGAACGGCTGACGCCGGAATTCCCCCATCGCAATCAGCCTTTGAGAGCGAAGAATGGCAAGGCGGTGACCCAGATCGCCTATGCCCGTGCCGGTATCATCACGCCGGAAATGGAATATATCGCCATCCGTGAAAACCTCGGCCGCAAGCCGCCGAACGGTGCCTTGGTGCGCGACGGCGAGAATTTCGGCGCCAGCATTCCCTGATCACGTGACGCCGGAATTCGTCCGCCAGGAGATTGCCCGCGGACGAGCCGTCATTCCCGCCAATATCAACCACCCCGGAATCCGAGCCGATGATCATCGGCCGGAACTTTCTGGTGAAGATCAACGCCAATATCGGCAATTCCGCCGTCACCTCGTCGATGGCAGAGGAAGTCGAGAAGATGGTCTGGGCGACGCGCTGGGGCGCCGATACCGTCATGGACCTGTCGACCGGCCGCAATATCCACAATATCCGCGAGTGGATCATCCGCAACGCGCCGGTTCCGATCGGCACCGTGCCGCTCTATCAGGCGCTGGAAAAGGTCAATGGCATTGCCGAGGATCTGAACTGGGAGGTCTATCGCGATACGCTGATCGAGCAGGCCGAACAGGGCGTCGATTATTTCACCATCCATGCCGGCGTGCGGCTTGCCTATATCCCGCTCACCGTCAATCGTGTCACCAGGAATCGTCTCGCGCGGCGGCTCGATCATGGCCAAGTGGTGTCTTCATCACCACAAGGAGAGCTTTCTCTACGAGCATTTCGACGAGATCTGCGATATCGCCCGGGCCTATGACGTGACGTTCTCGCTCGGCGACGGCCTGCGTCCCGGCTCGATCGCCGATGCCAATGACGCCGCGCAGTTCGCCGAACTGGAGACGCTGGGCGAACTCACCCAGATCGCCTGGGCCAAGGATTGCCAGGTGATGATCGAAGGCCCCGGCCATGTGCCGATGCACAAGATCAAGGAAAACATGGACAAGCAGCTGGAAGTCTGCGGCGAGGCGCCCTTCTATACGCTGGGGCCGCTGACGACCGATATCGCCCCCGGCTATGATCACATCACGTCGGGCATCGGCGCTGCGATGATCGGCTGGTTCGGCACGGCGATGCTCTGCTACGTCACGCCGAAAGAGCATCTCGGCCTGCCCGATCGCAACGACGTCAAGGTCGGCGTCATCACCTACAAGATCGCTGCCCACGCCGCCGATCTGGCCAAAGGGCATCCGGCCGCCCAGTTGTGCGACGACGACGCTGTCGCGGGCACGCTTCGAGTTCCGCTGGGAGGACCAGTTCAACCTGTCGCTCGATCCGGAAACCGCGCGCTCGTTCCATGACGAGACTTTGCCGAAGGAGGCCCACAAGGTGGCGCATTTCTGCTCGATGTGCGGTCCGAAATTCTGCTCGATGAAGATTTCGCACGACATCCGGGCCGAAGCCCAGAAAGAGGGCCTGGAGGCGATGGCCGCGAAATTCCAGGCGGGTGGCGCGCTCTATATGCCGCTTGGCCCGGATGGAACGGTTACGCCAGCCGGAGAGTGACCATGCGTGTCCTGATCAGGGGGCCGGCGTTGCCGGCCTCACGGTTGCCCATGAGCTTGCGGTCAAAGGCATGGAGGTCACGGTTGCCGAGGTTGCTACACAACCCGGCGGCGGTGCCTCCTGGTTTGCCGGTGGCATGCTGGCGCCGTGGTGCGAGCGTGAAAGCGCGCCTGAAGCTGTGGTGTCGCTGGGGCGAAAATCAGCAGATTGGTGGGACGCCGCCCTGCCCGGCCTTGTCGTCCGCAAGGGCACATTGGTCGTCGCGCCGCCACGCGATACTGCCGAGCTCACCCGTTTCGCAGCCCGTACATCCGCGTTCGACTGGCTGGACGGTGAGGAGATCGGAGGCTTGGAGCCGGACCTCGACGGTCGGTTCCGCAAGGCGCTGTTCTTTCGCAACGAAGCACATCTCGATCCGAGGCGCGCGATAAGCGGCCTTTTCGACAAACTGGCGGCGATGGGGGTGGCCTTCCATTTCGGCGCTGCCCCGGATTTTCCGGGAGCCGGGTTCGACCATTTTGTCGATTGCACAGGCGCAAGCGCGATCGGCCAAACGGCGGATCTGCGCGGCGTGCGGGGTGAAATGCTGATGCTGGAGACACCGGAGGTGACATTGTCCCGTCCCGTCCGCCTGCTGCATCCGCGCATCCCACTTTACATTGTCCCGCGCGGCAACGGCCGCTTCATGGTCGGCGCGACGATGATCGAAAGCGACGATAGCGGACCGATCAGTGCCCGTTCGCTGATGGAGCTTCTGAACGCTGCCTATGCGCTTCATCCGGCCTTCGGCGAAGCGCGTGGTCGAAACCGGGGCCGGGGTTCGCCCTGCTTTTCGCGACAACCTGCCGCGCTTCGAAAGCGACGGCGAGACCACCCGGGTCAACGGGTTCTATCGGCACGGCTTTCTGCTCGCGCCAGCGATCGCGATGGACGTCGCGGCCCGTATGAGCACTTCACACACAGCGAAATCCCGACAACGATCCACTCGCTTTTCCCAAAGCGTCCCGCTGTCTGAACAACCACACATCAATCCCCTTCAGATCGGAGCAGACCGATGAAACTGACGATCAATGGCGAAGATCACCAAACCGATATTTCCGTCCTCTCCGACCTTCTGACTTTTCTTGAGTATGAAGGCGACTGGCTGGCGACGGCCGTCAATGGCGAACTGGTGCACCGCGAGGAAAGACCCGGTTTCGTTCTGTCCGATCGCGACCGCGTCGAGATCCTGTCGCCGATGCAGGGAGGCTGATGATGCTTAAGCTCTACGGAACCGCCGTTTCTTCGCGCCTGCTGCTCGGCACGGCGCGCTATCCCTCGCCGGCCATCCTTGCCGATGCGGTCCGTGCCTCGAAAACCGATATCGTCACCGTCTCGCTGCGTCGGGAAACCGCGGGCAGCCGCACCGGCGGCGCCTTTTCGAGCTGATCCGCACGCTCGGCGTCCGGGTTTTGCCCAACACTGCCGGCTGCCACACCGTCTCGGAAGCGGTGCTGACGGCGAAAATGGCGCGCGAAGTCTTTGCCACCGACTGGATCAAGCTCGAGGTGATCGGCAACCACGACACCCCTGCAGCCCGACGTCTTTGCGCTGGTCGAAGGGGCGCGCATTCTAAGCGCCGAGGGGTTCAAGGTCTTTCCCTACACCACCGACGATCTCGTTGTGGCGGAGAAATTGCTGGAAGCGGGCTGCGAGGTGCTGATGCCCTGGTGCGCACCGATCGGCTCGGCCATGGGGCCGGTGAACCTGCCGGCGTTGCGCAGCATGCGGGCAAGTTTTCCCGATGTGCCGCTGATCGTCGATGCCGGGATCGGCCGCCCCTCGCATGCCGCCACCGTCATGGAGCTCGGCTTCGACGCCGTTCTGCTCAATACAGCGGTTGCAGGCGCGGCCGATCCGGCCGCGATGGCTGCGGCCTTTACCGGCGCCATCGAGGCGGGACGCATGGCGTTTCATGCGGGAATGCTGGAGCCGCGCGACATGGCGGTTGCGTCCACCCCGGTCATCGGCAAGGCGGTATTTTCATGAAGCTCGATCCCTTCTACCTGATCGTCGATAGCGCCGAGTGGATCGAGCGTCTCGTGCCGCTTGGCGTCAAGCTGGTGCAGTTGCGGATGAAGGACGGCACCGATGCCGAGTTGCGAGCGGCCATTCGCCGCGCGAAAACGATCTGCGCGACGTATGGCTGCCAGCTGATCATCAACGACTACTGGCGCATGGCGATCGAGGAAGGTTGCGATTTTGTCCATCTTGGCCAGGAAGATCTAGCCACTGCCGATATTGCCGCCCTTCGCACCGCCGGGCTCAAACTCGGGCTTTCGACCCATGACGAGGCGGAGCTGGAGACGGCGCTTAAGGCAGAACCGAATTATGTGGCGCTCGGACCGGTCTGGCCGACGATCCTGAAGAAGATGAAATGGGCGCCGCAAGGGCTGGAAAAGCTGCGCGACTGGAAGACGTGGATCGGATCGCTGCCGCTCGTGGCAATCGGCGGCATCAATACCGACCGGATAGACAGCGTCTTTGCCCATAGTGCCGACAGCGCCGCCGTTGTTACCGACATCACCCTCAATGCCGATCCAGAGGGGCGTGCCCGTGAGTGGATCGAACACACGGCGCGTTTTCGATGAGCACAGCAAGATGAACCACATGCCGCACGTGCTTGTCGTCGCAGGTTCAGATTCCTCCGGCGGCGCCGGGATCGTTCGCGATATCGAGACGCTGGCCGCTTTTGGCGTGAAGGCTTCGGTGGCAATCACCGCCGTCACCGTCCAGACGCATCATGGTGTCGAGCATGTCGATACCATGGCACCGGATCGCGTGGCGCAGCAAATGCGAGCAGCATTATCAGCCAACCCCGTCGCCGCGATCAAGATCGGCATGCTGGCGACGGCAGGGACGATTGCCGCCGTCGCGGCGGTGCTTGCGGACTACCCCGACATTCCTGTGGTTCTCGATCCGGTTCTGGTCTCGACGTCTGGCGGCACGCTGCTGACACCCGGTGCGACGGCCGCATCACGCGATCTTTTCCCGGCGTGCACGCTCGTCACGCCCAACCTGCCGGAGCTTTCGGTGCTGGCCGCATCTGCGGCTGCCACGTCACCCGATAGCGTGACCGATCAAGCCCGGAGCCTTTTGACGGCGGGGGCAAGGGCGGTTCTGGTCAAGGGCGGGCACGCTGACGGCGTGGAAGCCATCGATATCCTCTTTCGGGCTGACTATGCCGATCAATCCTTTGCATCCCCTCGCCTTGCCGCGACGATGCGCGGCACCGGCTGCATGCTCGCCAGCGCGGTTGCCGCCCACCTGGCGTTTGGAGGCTCGCTCCCGGCTGCCATTGCCGAAGCCAAGGCCTTTGTGCACGGTAAGCTTCATGAAACGTGAACAGTCATCTCCCCGCCAATCTGCGATGATAGCCGGCAAACGAGCCGATGAACTGCCTCGCTCCATGCTCCCCTGCTAATCTTTCTTAGGGGGAGCGCTTGGGACGCGCTATATTTCGGAGGTGAAGACCGTGGTGGAGAGATTCGCGCCGATGCCGCATGACATGAACAGTAAGACTAACCAGCGTGTAGAAACCGACGACGATCAGCCTTTTTTCGATCAGCTCCGCATGATGCAACGAGCCTTTGTCGCCTCGCCTGTCCGCAAAACCATCATATGGCTCGCAATCGGGATCGTCGCTGTCATATTGGCGACAGCGTTCGGGCAGATCCTGCTGAACCGATGGTATAAGCCCTTCTACGATACGCTCGAGCGCCGCGATCTCTCCGCGTTTCTGATGCAATTCATCACCTTTGGCCAGATTGCCGGCACGCTGTTGATCCTCAATGTGCTGCAGACCTGGCTCAACCAGTGGATCCGGATCAAGCTGAGAGAAGGCCTGACGCTCGATCTCATCGGCGAGTGGATGAAGCCCGCGCGGGCCTTTCGCCTTGCCAATGCCGGTTCCATCGGCATCAATCCCGACCAGCGCGTGCACGAAGATGCCCGCCATCTCGCCGACCTGACCGCCGGCCTCACGATCGGACTATTCCAGTCGGGTATTCTGCTCGCCAGTTTTGTCGGCGTCCTGTGGTCACTCTCGTCTGGTTTCATCTTTCATGTCGGCGGCTACGATCTCAACATTCCCGGCTACATGGTCTGGGCAGCCTTCCTTTACGCCGGAATAGCTGCGGCCCTGAGTTGGCTCGTCGGCCGTCCCCTCGTCAAGATCAATGGCGAACATTATGCGCAGGGAAGCCGCCTTGCGCTTCTCGCTGATGCGGGTCAACGAACATATAGAAGCGGTTTCGCTGTCTTCCGGCGAAGGCAATGAAAAGCGCCGTCTCCAGCGATCTCGCCTCGGTTCTGGAAATCAGCAACAAGCTGATGATGGCCCTGACACGGCTGACATGGGTCACATCCGGCTATGGCTGGCTTACGGTCGTCGCACCCATCGTCATCGCAGCCCCAGTCTATTTCAACGGCAATCTCAGTTTCGGCGGCCTGATGATGGCCGCTGTTGGCGTTCAATCAGGTAAATGCATCGCTGCGCTGGTTTGTCGATAATATCGACAGCATCGCCGACTGGCGGGCGACATTGCTTCGCGTCGCCGCCTTCCGGTCTGCAATCCTGATGACCGACGAACGGCACGAAAACGACAAGCGCATCGAATTTGCCAAGTCAGATGGCCACCAACTGACCATCGACCAGCTGGAAATTGCCCTGCCGTCCGGCTGCATCAAGCTTGCAGATCAGCATGTCGAAATCCGGCCCGGCGACCGCGTTCTCGTCACTAGTGACTCGGATGTTGAAAAGGCGCCGTTCTTCCGGTCACTTGCTGGCCTTTGGCCCTGGGGACACGGACGCATCGCGCTACCCGACGGCGACGACATCGCCTTTGTGCCGCGAACACCGTATTTCCCGCCCGGCACGCTGGAAGAGGTCCTCAGCTACCCTGAAAATCCAAGCAGTTTCAAAAAGCCGATATGGTGTCGGTGTTGTCCAAGGTTGGGCTCAGCAAGTTGCAAAACAGCTTCGATCAGGACATGCGAACGAAACTGAAGCTCAACGAAGTCGAGATCAGGCTTTTGGCCATTGCGCGGCTCGGACTGCACAAACCGAACTGGGTTATCATAGACGAGGCGCTCGACACCCTGGATCGCGATGCCTACCAGCAAGTCCTGACCTTCATGGAGCAGGAATTGGGCAATGCGGCCGTCGTGAATATCGGCAGGGTGGCGTCCGGAAATCGCTTCTTCACGCGCGTGCTGCAACTCCAGAGCAACCCGGCGGGCAAAGCAATCCGCTTACTCCGGCCAAAAAGCCTTCGCACGGACAATCCAGAACTGGCGGATTGAACTGATGGGGCTTGTTTGCGCAAGCCCGCTTCGAGCTTCCCCCTCCGCAGCGACGGAGGGAGAAGGGGACGACTTAGTTGACGGCTGTCAACGTCACCGACGTGCCACCGGCAGCAAGGTTGAGACCGAGCTGGCCCGTCACGCTGATCGTCTGCAGATGGATAGAGCCGGAGGTGCCGCCGACCAGGATATTGGCGCCGATGCCCGCTCCAACCGTCGCTTCAGCACTGGCACCCTGGTAGAGACCGCTGAGTGAACCCTGATGGTAACCCGCTGTCGGGGCCAGAACCGCCCAGACGAGCTTGCTGCGCGTCGTGAAGCCCAGGTCGACGCCCATCTTCCTGACAGCGCCGGTATAGTGGTCCGTGCGTTCAGCACCGACCGAGGAATGGAACGTGCAATCGATTTCCTTGGCCGAACCCAGGACGTAACCGGCACCACCGCCGACATTGCATTCGAGGTAACCGATCTTCACGCCGCCGCGCACATCGCTCTCTTCATAGCTGGGAGCCGGCGCTCCATTTGCCAGATCGGCAGCCTGGGCGGCAATTCCGCCAGTCAGAGCCAGGGTTGCCGTGGTCAGCGCCAAAGCTAGGGTTTTCTTCATCATTCTTTCCTTCTCAAACCGGGGTCGGTACAGGGCACGCAACCGTTCAGTCGATATATTCATCGAAAGTCATCAGGTGTTTCTGCACCGATCCGCGCTGGCGCAATGAACGCGAAGCAATGCGTGGATCGGTTGCAGATGACAGACGCTCAACTGTTCACTTGTTATTAGGACATTTCGAAGGCAGCCTCACCACCGCCGCCGCCCACCCACAACATGCTGGCCGCCCGTCACCAAAATCACACAGAATCGGGTTTCCACGCCGAGGTGGATGAGCGCCAGCATAGCTATGTGGCTCCGCCGAAACATGGAAGCATCGATCCTCAAGGATACTGCTCACCGGCTGGAAGGGGGTGACAAACGCCGTCTATCACGTCAACAATGGCGCCGCATCCTGGGGAGGAGACCATGCGGCAGATCGGTATAGGCATTGTCGGCTGCGGCAACATTTCGGACGCCTACCTCAAGGCGGCACCGACCTTTCCAGTGCTTGATATTATCGGCGTTGCCGACATCAACAGCACGGCGGCCCAGGCAAAAGCAGCCGCCTACGGCGTCACCGCGATGAGCATCGACGGGCTACTTGCCCATCCGCGGGTCGAAATCGTCCTCAACCTGACGACGCCGCAGTATCATGTGCCGGTCGGACTTCAGGCGGTGGCGCATGGCAAGCATGTCTATTCGGAAAAGCCCCTGGCCACGACCCTTGCCGATGCCGAGCGGCTGGTTGCCGCAGCCCGGGAAAAGATGTTCGCGTCGGCTGCGCGCCGGATACCTTCCTCGGCGGTTCGCATCAGACCGCCCGGCGGCTGATCGACGAGGATGTTATCGGTTCGATCATTGCCGGATCCGCCTTCATGCAGGTGCCCGGTCACGAACTCTGGCATCCGAACCCGGACTTCTACTACAAGCCCGGCGGTGGGCCGATGCTCGACATGGGGCCTTATTACCTGACCTGCCTCGTCAATCTGCTCGGGCCGGTGAAATCGGTAACCGGCCAGGCGAAGTCGTCCTATGCCACCCGCACGATCGGCTCCGGACCGCGCGAAGGCCAGACGGTCGCCGTCGAGGTGCCGACGCATATTTCCGGACTGCTCGATTTCGAAAACGGCGCGACAATCTCGATCACCACCAGTTTCGATGTCTGGAAACACGAGCACAATCATATCGAACTCTACGGCACGACCGGCTCGATGCTCGTGTCCGATCCCAACCAGTTCCAGGGAGAGATCAAAATGAGTGTTCGCAAGGGTGACTGGGCGGTGGCCGAACAGGTTCACTCCTATGGCGACGGTAACTACCAGAATCCTCGGCCTTGCCGACATGGCGCAGGCGATCGTCTCCGGCCGCGAACACCGCGCCAATCTCGCCCTGTCGCTGCACGTGCTTGAGATTATGGAATCAATCATCCGTTCGGCGGAAACGGGACAGCGGATCAACCTGAAACACGGCTGCGCACGGCCGGCGCCGATGCGAAGCCACCTGCCGTTCGGCATTCTGGAATAGGACATACTTATGAGCAAGACAGCACTGATCTTCTGGGGCGGCTGGGAAGGCCACACGCCGGCCCGCAGCGCCAATGTCGTCAAGGACATCCTGACAAGCCATGGTTTCGACGTGCGGCTGGAACAAGGTACGGCGGTTCTCGCCGATCCGCAGATCGCAGCGCTGGATCTGATCGTTCCCGTCATCACCATGTCGACGATTGAGAAGCCGGAACTGGAAAACCTCGTTTCTGCCGTCCGCGGCGGCACCGGCCTTGCCGGTTTTCACGGCACGATGGGCGACAGCTTTCGCAACGAGCCGGAATATCAGTTCATGACCGGCGGCCAATGGGTCTCCCACCCCGGCAACATCATCGACTACCGTATCGACATCACACGATCGGACGATCCGATCGTCGCTGGCATCCAGGGCTTTTCCTACCGCTCAGAGCAATATTACATGCATGTCGATCCGAGCAATGAGGTGCTGGCAACCACCACCTTTACCGGCGAACATTTCGCGTCGATCGAAGGCGTCGTGATGCCCGTCGTCTGGAAGCGCCACTACGGCAAGGGCCGCGTGTTCTACACGCGCTTGGCCATACGGCCGATGAGTTCGAGGCACCGCAGATGAAGACGATCTTCGAACGCGGCGCGCTCTGGGCAAGCCGGGGCTAACCCACCTTACGGGATGGCGTAGACGGGGATCTCTCGCGTGATGCCGCAGCGCGGCATTGTGGGAGACCGGTTTCAGGTTCTTGGCAAACAGCAGGTCCGCCGCCTTGGCATCGCCGACAACCTCGCCGGTGACGAAGATCGCCTGCGAGGTCACTGAGCCCCTGAACGCGAGAGGCTATATTGACCGTCTGGCCGAAATAGTCCTGCCGCTCGTTCATCGTCACCGCGATGCAAGGTCCCGTATGCACGCCGATCTTGAGGATCAGGTCCTCCCGCTCGCTCTTTTGATTCAGCGCCTGCATGGCATCGCGCATTCTCAACGCGGCGGCAACGGCCCGGTCCGGCGTTGGAAACGTTGCCATGACGGCATCGCCGATCGTCTTGACCACAGCACCGGTCTCGGCGGCGACGATCTCATGCAGCACCTGGAAATGCGCCCGCACCAGATCGAACGCGACCAGATCGCCAACGCGTTCGTAGAGTTCCGTCGATGCACGCAGATCGGTGAACAGGAAGGTCAGGCTGGTGATCTTCAGCCGCTGGTCGACATCGAGCGTATCCGTCCGGTAGAGATCGTGAAAAGTCTGGTTGGTGAGCAGCCTTTTGGCCGTCAGGAACGGTCTTCGATTGCCAAGCAATCCGTGCAGCACATCGCCGGCGATGCAGACGGTCGGCAGAACCCTGGTATCGGTCCTGTTTTCGAGCGCAATGCGTAGCGGTCCCGGATGCATTTCGATGACCTGATTTTGCGTATGATCCTTGTCGAACACCAGATTCAAGTTCTGCCGTTCGCGGGTTGCCTCGCCCTTGATGTCGAGGAATTGCGCATTGTGGGTCACCGGTTCGAACACGATAATGAATTCCGACGGCAATTGCAGCGACAGGACGGCCTTCTCCCCTGGCGCAAGTTCGACATCTTCAAGCACGAAACCTTCGACCAGCGCCTCGAAATTCTCCTCCGGCAGGTCTACACCCGACCCCCAATAAATCTGCCGGAAATATTCGGCCATCGGCAGTTCGTGCGGATTGTGCGCGGCGATCTTGCGGACTCGCGGGCTGACCGTGAAGGTGACCTCGACCATCTCGTCGAGCGTTGCCGGAATAATTGTTGGCGCACAGTGCGCAGACATAGCAGTCCTTCTGCATCGTCTTCAGTGTTGCGTTGGAATCCAGCACGCCGCCGCAACCGGGACAGAGCACGTTCCAGGACATATCGAACATGCCGATCTGTGCGGCGTGGAGGAAGGTCGCGATCGTGCGCTCCTCGTCCAGTTGGTGGCGCGTGGCAAACGCCAGCACGTTAATCCGGCAAAGATGCCTGTCAGGACCGTCTGCCACAACGCGCTGGATCGCATCGACCGCTTGCGGATAGTCATGCAGGGATTGGCGCAGCAGTGAGAATAAAGCCTGGGTCTCGGTTTCGCTCATGACGTCACCTTCGGGTCGCAGCATTCGATATCTGGGGCCGCAAAATACGGAAGGTCCGCTTCTGCGCGCCACCCAGACCACTGTTCTACACCCGTTCAGGTCAACTGACATCCTGCGAATGCACGCAAACGGTCACAAGAACGCGACATGGGGATTATCGGCGGACTTCTATCATCGTGGGCGGCTGACGCCGTCTTGAAAAAAACGGATACCCCGCCACCAAGGAAGATGACGGGGGCAGATGGAAAAGGCCGCTTATTCTTCGATCGTGTACTCGCCCAATTCGCACAGATCCTGCGTATCGGTCGTGACGTCGAGATCATCGCCTTGGAATTCAAAACGCATGTCGTATTTGCAGACATCCCGTCCGTCCACGATGGTGATTTCCATGGCCTCATCTGGGCCGAGTGCCTGACGGCCAAAGATATCGTCTTCCCATTTGTCGACGCCAACCGGCGAAGCGTGGAAATTGTTGAGTACCGAATTCGTGCCATTCTTCAACGTGAAGACGAGGTCCTCCGCATGCGAGACACTGGCCGTCAACAACACCGCTGCGGCAGCAACGGCGATCTTCATTCTCTGCATTTTCTACTCCATAAAGCCCAAGCGGCTGCGGGCTTTAGAGCCCCACGAATGTGAATGCGGCATGAATGAGGCAGGTGTAATTCAATCGGCGCTTAAGCAGGCGCCGGCTCGTAGTGGCCGATTGCAGCTGCCCTGTGCGGACCGCTTTCCTGCAGTGCAGTCACCTATTCAATTCATTGTTTTTAAAAGAAAATATTACACGATCAACTATCACTTCAGCGATAAACACGACATTGCCGGCCGACGGAATATTGCCTCATCCCATCGCCGATGACGGGCTCCGCTGCCACAGGTGACCACAACACCACCAAATATGGAGCACCTTGATCAAGTGAGCCAATGCTGCATTCAAACCGCACCACACGACCGATAAATTGTCGGTTGGCTGCCTGTCAGAACCTTTTTGGATTGTCTTCAATCACATGGTAGGTCATTGATTCTGCGTACTTTTAGCTGATGACAACCCTTGTTGCGTCTCTCTCGACCTCGTAGATGTGTCTCCGCGGCCACCGGAGTCACAAAAAGGCCCTGCAATCGTGGCCTTAGCATTACTCTCGTGGAGACAAACCTAAGCGTTCGGGGGCAGCAAGCGCGCCTTGGCGAGGTCTTCCTTTCGGTAGTATCGCGCGATTTTCCCCGAGGTTTCGAAAATCGGTTCCATCCCGTTACGTTCGAGTTCATCCCTCATGTAGGCGATGTTGCGGCGCCATCCGCTCGCGATCTTGTGGAGGGACCTGTGGTTGTTGAGGAAGGCCTTGATGCTGTCCCGGTGTACGAATGGCTGGGACCTGCGTGTTCTCGGATTAGTCCTGACTTCGACAGGTAGGACTCGGTTCTTCACCAGCGCGGACACGGTCGCGTCAGTGGTCGCCAATGCGTTCTTGACCTCGTTCATGTTGAAATAGACGCCCTCGTTACCGTGATCGTCTCGACCGTGATTACCGTCGGTCGAAACAGGAAGTTCGCCAAGATCGACTAGAAGGCTTCCCAACATCATCTTATCGTCGGCTCGGGCGACTCGGGTCAATTTGCCGTCGAGGAGCATTTCGACAATATCGGTCAGAGTGAGACTCCGTCGTCGGCACGCGGCACTGAGCGGTACCAGATCATGACCTTGGCCCGCTACCGACGGCTGAACAGACGACTGCGAAAGTCGTCGAGATCGGCCTTTCCGACCCGATAATATGGCCGGTTGGCTTCTACCCCGCGCTCAGAAACCTTAAGTAGGCCACGCGCAATGATGTCATGCACACGGTTGTCGGTGGTGCCGAGGGCTACTGCGGCTTCAATTGTCGTCATGTTCTCCGTCGCGGCCCCGAGGATATTCTCCCCGTCCTCGACCGCGAAACAGACGCGTCTGTCCGAAAGCTTCGAGTGCGATGTAATCCCGCGTTCCTCAAGTAGTTTCCGGACTCGCTGCTTATCCAGGGAATATTCGATGGCCGCGGAACGTACCGAGTGCAGCTGTCGACGGTCGACGGGAAGAACAAACCTGTCACCCGGGCCGACCGGCACATTGCGTTCTACCAGGTTCTGAAACAGCTCGATCGTCTCGGCATAGGCGGGAGCGTCGACGTTACGGCGAAGATGGCGGACCATCGGGCCAAAGAACTCCGTGATCGTGCGAGCGGCTGGTCGATGCAGATTGACGGCCTCAGTCACTGGCCTGCCCCCATCGGGTGATCCTGGTTTAATGTTAGTGCATTCTGGGTCTGGCCGCTACCGCCGGGGTTGATGCCGGTCCGTTCTGACGCGGCCACACGGTGGCTTCGGGTGCTGGTGGCTTGTAGTTCAGTGATGAGTGCGGACGCACGGTGTTGTAGTGCTGCCGCCAACTCTCGATGATGATCTTTGCCTCCTTGAGCGTGTAGAAAATTTCTCCGTTGAGCAGTTCGTCCCTGAGCTTCGAGTTGAAGCTTTCTGCAATAACCGTTCTCCCACGGGCTGCCCGGCATGATGTAGGCCGTCTTGGCACCGACCAGCGCAATCCATTCCCTCAAAGCCTTGGCAATGAATTCGGGACCGTTGTCAGAACGAATATGTGCCGGGACGCCGCGCAGGATGAAGAGGTCGGAGAGCACATCGATGACGTCGACAGCCTTCAGCTTTCTCTCGACCCTGATAGCGATGCATTCCCGTGTGAACTCGTCGATCACATCAGCGCAAACGCAAAGCGTTTGTCGCGAACATGCGTAGCTTTCTGCCGTTGTGGGTCCGGTCTTCGACAAAATCGTAGGACCAGACATGATTGGGGTACTCCGGCCAAAGCCGGATACATGAGCTTTCGTTCAGCCAGAGCCGACCGCGCTTGGGTTGCTTGTAGGGTACCTTCAGCCCCTCCCGTCGCCATATCCGCTCGACCCGTTTGACGTTCACGATCCAGCCCGCCTGGTGCAGCATCGCCGTGATGCGACGATAGCCATAGCGGCCATACTGGAGAGCGAGTGCCGTGATGTCGGCGGTCAATGCCGCCTCGTCAGCCGGTGTCTTTGCGATTTTGCGCTGCGTAGAACGATGCTGGCCGAGAACCCGGCATGCCCGTCGTTCGGACACGCCCAGCTCCTCGTGACATGGTCCACACAGGCACGGCGGCGGGCGGGGCTTAGAAGTTTCCCCTGGCAGCCTCCGCAAGGATCATCTTGTCCAAGGTCAGATCGGAAACTGCCCGCCGGAGCCGGGCATTCTCGGTCCCCAGCTCTTTCAGGCGCTTCACCTGGTCACCCTGCAGACCGCCATATTCGGCTCGCCAACGGTAATAGGTTACTTCCGTCACACCTATCGACCGGATCGCCTCCGCAATCGATTTGCCCTGCGCATTCAGCACGTCAACCTGACGAAGCTTCGTGACGATCTCTTCTGCCTTGTGTCTTTTCGCTGCCATTTCAATGTCCTTCTTCGGCTCATAAGCCATACTTCAAAAAGGATCACTTTTCAGGCGGCAGACCAAGGTCAAGGTCAAGTGCCCGTTTGAGGTAGGCATCGAATACCGTGATCAGCGCCCGCGTGTGCAGGTACAGGAGATCTTCCTCGACTATTGTGAACCAGTGCTGTTCGGCATCGCGTAGTGCATCAATCATGCGCATGGTTCCGGCCTCGGCTTCGGTGAGCCCATGATTCTGCCTGCACAGGTGAAGAGCGCGGTCGAAGCCGATACTCTTCCCACTTTTGTCATCGAAAACCTTCACCTTATTCTGAACAAGGACGGCCTTGAGGAGCATCTCGCACGCGTGCTGTAGATGGAGGAGCACCGAGCAGACGCGGCCTTCGTCGTCGTAACTGTTGAACGTGCCCATCGCTATTCGCATCGAGCTGATAGACTTGTTGGAAAGCGTCTTCGCATCTCTGATCAGCGGCATGCGGGAATCTCCGGACAAAGGCGTGTTGTAACAAATCTGGCATGGCTCCAAGAAGCGCCAAGCCCTATCCTTCGGTCTGGAGGGGCATCGGGTGATTGCCAAATCAGTCGAGTTTCGTGCAAGGTGCCACCAACAACAAAAACTATCCGGAAGAAGAGCATGACACAATGAGTGGCGAATACGACCCGAGGGCTGTTGCGAACCTCCTGCTCGATGAGGCGGATCGGCTCGGGATAAAGATCACCAACCTTGCTCTGCAGAAGCTGCTTTATTTCGCCCATGCCGATGATCGACATTAAAGGAGGCGCGTCCCGCCGCGACGACGTGCCAACAACACGGCGCAGACCGGGTCGCATAGTTTACGCGTCTTCTACGTCCGCTCATCGATCGATGAGAACTTTATTGCCTCAGGCAGAGAACAATGGCACCCAGGCTCGTCCGCCTCCGGCCTCCCCTGCGTACCATATGAATGGCGACGTGATTTCGGGAGTTTTGAAGTAGTATGACACCAAAAGATGCTCTGCCGGAGGATATCGAAACTGGCTCCCGAAAATGTCGGAAATCAATTGTGAATAGCCTTCAAAATCTTCCCCCAAATTCAAATTGATCGAACGCGAAGGCTCAGGTATGGAGACCCTCGTAACTAAAGTATCTTCAGTACTCTGTTGGTCAAAAATCATTTTAAACCCGGGAGCCTCAGCAAAAGAGCAGAGTAAGGTTGAAATTGGTTTTGCTTCTTCCACCAGGTCAAAGTAGGCCTTGCCACCAAGAGCCTCTTTCGCCTCAAAAAACTCCCGACCCGGCGGGCGAGTATGATAGAAGAAGACTAAATGTCGATCCAGAGCGCTAGTCGCGTTTAATTGCTCTATGTCAACTACTTGCCTGAACTCTAAATGCCATTCGCGCATAAATTCGAAAACGTAATGATAAGTCGATTCTTGTTCGCTACCGGTAGTGACGAGCAGCACATCTCCCATATCACTTCCGAAAGGCGCCAATTCCGCAGAAACGCGATGACCTAACTCATGAATAAAGCGCCTGGTTGTCGGTAAGTCGCAGTGCTTGTGACGACCAAGAAGCTTAAGGGCTAATTCCTTTTCTTCAGTCTTGAAGTTATTCAACCAGTTTATGATGTTCAGTCTTTTACCGACCTGCGAGGAAATGAGTTCGACCGCATGAGCTTCCACTTCTGATTTTTCTTTGTCGCTTAACTCTAATGAAAGTTTGGAAAAATCGAGGGCGCCCAGAGTTTCCGTCTTTTTACGCGTACTCTTCGCTGTCGGTCCTTTTGGCTTTGGCCGGTATGGAAAAAGAGGTTTCCAAGGATAGCAGGATCCACCTGTTTTATTGTTTTCGCCGTCGGCCCAAATGAGGGGTAGGGTATTGTTTGGGCACTGAAAATGGTATGCGACCAAGAGCGCGGCATCTCCAAAGCCAACCGGATACTTGGGGTAAACTTGACTGCCTAGTCGTTTGACTCGTTCCCACTCCTCACCACTAAGGATTAAGTCTGCGGATTTCGAGGGGCTGGCATTAGGGATGATCACACCTCGCATTTCAGTTCTAAACCTACGGAGGGCCTTTTTGAGAAGACTGCTCCGAGTATGAACACGCTTTGGAAATGCTCAAAGTCCATGGCTTCATGAAATTCTCTTATGAACTGCGTTCCCGTCCCATGCGTATCGTTTAGAAACACCAAAACAGTTTTGCTTTTCTCAAATCTATCGAGAGTGGCAACACTCTTTATTTGTGTTTTTGGTAAGCCAAGTGCTTTCGAGGCTATGTAGGCATGCCGATCAGCACTATCCCCTCTTTCATCAGATACAACCAATATTACTCTGGATTTTGGCGTATTGGTCTCGGCGAGATAGCGCTCTACACCAAGCCACGTATGCCGCATCTTCGCCTCAAAATCTCGTTCATTAAAATATTGGATATTCAAGAGAATTTTTAGCGCTAAACTTTTGTCCCGTTCGTTGAAGTTTGAGAACCAAGCATCGAGATTTGTATAAAATTCGTCTGGATTAATGTTCCAGTGAGCACGGCGTTCTTCGATTGCAGCTAAAATCTCTTGCCCGAGTGACTGCAAGAATGGGTCCAAGAATTGAACAAACATCAATGGCCTTCCTCCATTACTGCGGACACTAGTCGCGCAATCCTGTCTTTGTCCTTACGCGGACCGTTTTGCGAGTTCACGGAAGTCATTACATCTACGCCGGTGCACTTCACTACCTCTAGTGCGCGGGCGACGTTGTCCACGTTTAGTCCCCCGCAAGTAGCATGGGAAGCTCTGGAAACGCCTCTACAATCTGGGCTGACACGGTCCAATCGTGGGCTTGCCCGCTGCCTCCTTTTGCTGAGTCGAGGATCACACCGTCCAAAATTTTATCCGAGATAAGCTGATCGATTCTCGATTTCAGTTCGGTCGTAGTTGTTTCTGGCGCCACCCTTAGGGAGTGCATAATACCGATTTCCGGCCATTTTTCTCGAAACTGCATAAGGGTAGGAGACGAGATATCGAGACACATTTGCATCACATCAGGCTGAATTATGCGAGCATAGTTATCAAGCAGGTCCGGACGTTCAGTGTGGATCAAGGTGAAGACCTGACACTTTCCACGAATTGAACTTGAGATAGCAGCGGCCAGTTCAACAGGTAATCGCGCTGAACCAGCTTTCGGCGATTTTCCCGGCCTCTCCAATAGAATACCGATCGCGTCCACGTCGAGATCTGCGCACACCGCAGCGTCTTCAACGGTCGTTATCCCGCAGATTTTGATAAATCTACTATGCTTTTCGCGTATCCAATCGATAGCCATTCGTACCCCACCTCGCAAGTCCAATGTCGAAAGCATCATCAAAGCGCAGCAATCTGTCCACGTTCGAAGTAACTTGAAGATGAACTTGGTAAGAAGGGACTTCCAACCTTGTCCTGTGTGGTTGAGTGCTTTATCTTCAGTTGCTCGGACTTGAAAGTGGCACTCTCTGTCCTCATGGATCTTTAATCAAGCCACAGGGAACGACCGCTTTCGGGAAGCTTAACTTTGATGGCGGAGATGGGGGCGTGAAGCCGACCTCCGACCGTGATTAGCGCGCCTTCGGTTCAGTGTTCCTCCAATTCTTTAAGCGCGGAGCGAATACGTGGGCGCAGGGCATTTATGAAAGAGTTTGTTCGCTCTTGCAGCCATCCGATTGCCGTTTCCCGACCGATAGGAAGGTCCAGAGTGTCAATTACACGCTTGTCCGAAATGTCTGGTTTATCCTTTGAGAAATCTACCGTCGCGCCCTGTAGCTCGGCAGCAAGATCGACAGCTTGCCCTTCAAGCGCTCGCGCCGCTCTCTCACCGATGGAGTTATTATGTGACGAGAGGAATAGCCCGACCGTATCTGTGCGGGCGTCTCGGTAGACAGTCAGCCAGCTCGACCCGTTAGGGGCCCCGAACTTAAAGACGATGTATCCGCGAAGGGAGGCGGCGGGTACCATCTGATCCGGGTCATCAAGTTGGAGCGTCTCCAAGAAATCGGTCCAAAATTGCAGACGCAGCGCGGCGCTTTGCTCGATATTCTTTCCTCTCAGGGGTGTCCCTGCTCGAAAAGTCAGGTTCGTCTGCATCCTCTTCACCATCGCCCAGCGTCATACCATCCGGAACCAAGATTACCGATCGCAGGATCGTCTGGGTGCGGGCGAGCACACGTGGTGCAACGATTTTAGACCCGTCAGGTGCTGCATAGATGGGCATCTCGACTAAACCAAGCGTGAAGTGCAGCCCTGCATGCGCCTGCAGGTATTCGGCAATGGATTCGACACCCTCACGGATTCCATCACCGACGATCAGCAACAAGAACCGCCCGCGTCGGAGGTTGAACGTCAAAGCATCATTGAAGCTGATCTCCTCCACCTCGTGGCCAGCGCCGCGCACAAGGTCGAGGAGGACATTGCCCTTGCTGCCTAATCGTCTTTTAGCCTCACGCTGAAGATCCGAAGCCGACCACTTGGTCAGTTCCTTCGAATAGTCCAAAATCTGGCCGATCACTTCGCGACGCCCCTCGGGGTTTCGCCATAGTTTGCACTCGACGAGCACAGGGAGCCCGCTGGGCGTAATCAGCAGGTTGTCGATGTTTCCCGCGGGGGTCACGAGTTCCCGGCAAATGGGCACTGCGTTGACGAACATCGGATCGATTTCGGCGATCGGCAGGCAGCTTGGATGCCGGTGCACCAGCTCCTGAATATTGGCCTCGCTCAGACCATGCCCGCCGAGGCCCAGTCCGAGAGGGGTCAATACCGAAACTTCTGTGCCACTCGGTGAAATCAAAAGAGGTGTCGCGTGCTGACGGGCCATCGGATGTCCTGGGCTTCGAAGACTGTGGGTTGCTCGAATCACTTGTCTGCGCCCATTACTACGCGTGATCAACCGGCGCACTCAACCGCCGAGGTTGGCGTAAACTACCAGGAATGGTTCGCAGGCGGCGAGGGCGACCGAGCGCATGCCGTTGCTGTCGAACAGGGCGACCCGTTCAGTCCTAGCGCCGGTGAGCCCTGACCACCGAGATATCCGGTCGGTGTTTGATATCGAGTATGACGGCACGGGCCACAGCCGCATCACCAAGCGCGCCGGCCACTCACATCATCGGGGTTGCGAGGGTAGCGCGGTGCCACCATCAGATGTTCAAATCGACAAATAGTGGGTTAGAGACAAGCGTGTGAGATCGCCAGAGACACGACAAGGCCCTGTGGAGACAATCCTTAGAGTGGGTGACACTGCCAGCAGCTTAGTTTCGATAATTCGGGAGATTAAGAAAATGGTGCTGCTAGAGAGATTTGAAGCTCCTACACAGCGACCCAAAAAGTCCGGAAACAAAGGCTTTTAGCACTGTCCTCATGAGGTCGGGTGTACCAATGTTGTGGACCACCTGATAGCTGTTCCAAAGCCAAACTGTCAACATTTCCGATCCTAATGGCGAATCGATCCATGAGATTATCCCAGGTGATTTTTCTGTTGTTCCCTGGACTAGCTCTGGCGCGTTTTTCCCCCTCGGAAGTTGGACCGGATTTTCATGCAGCCTTCTCTCGTGCAGCCAGGCCGGGCACAAGAATTCCCCGCGATCAGGGAGATTTCCCTTGACTTCTCATTTGGAAAATTCATTTATCAGATGTTGCCTAGTCCGGATGAGAAGCTTGCAACCGTCAATCCTGAGAAAGACGTGTTGAAGGGGATCACAAAGGTGTCGCGCCAGTTATGGCCTAACAAGGCTGGTTGCTACACACGGCGAAAGACTACATAGTAGTCTATTCCGTGGCAAGCGCTCAGGAATGAATTCGGCTAATATGCCACATATAGAATAGCAGGGTTACGGCAACGTACCCTGCTTTTTATTTTTCCGGCAGAAGATGATCATTGGGAAATATATTGATGTATTTCCTTTTCTCCGATTTCATCGGCCGTTTTGTGCCGTAACAATCCATTAGCACGACTTGAAGGGTTTTCGATTTAGATGGGCTAACATCATAGTGGAAGCCCGCAAAAAGTGACGCCGAACTGAAAACGGCCGCCTAAAAAGCTGATTGGTGTTGAGCCTGTAGGATGAACTTTACCGTGACACTCGGTATCTTTGGCGGGCGAAAATAGAAGGTGCCGATCATCTTCGAAGCTCACCTGCCCTTCACTTCGCCTTTGTTTATGCTGGACTGTATGTCGCTGTATTTCTCGTTTTACTTCCGCCAGAGCGAGCCCACGATACCACATCTTCTTTAGAACGGCAGTGATCGGAGATTCAAAATTTTCCAAGGGAAGAGTAAAGGGTGAGGTTTTCCTGCTTGCGAAGACGGCTGAAGAAACCTCGTGTAGAAGGGATTTTATTTCATTCACGCGCTTTTCGATATGATTTCTGGTTTGGGAGTCTTTATCCTTCAAATTTTCCGGAACGAACTCTACCCACGATGCCCTACCAAAAGCTCCCCAAAGCAATTCTAGTTCGTGCTGGTCCAGCGGATTATACGACCACACAGAAAATCTAGCGGGCTCTGAATTCGAATTAGACTGTTGAAGTTTTTCAAAAGTTGCTTTGAGCGAAGCTTCGATAGCATGACTACTAAGTCCACGGCGACCTTTGGGCATAGCTGGAGCAATAACGACCATATCCTGGATGCGTTTTGTCAATTTCAACAGCTCAGTTGACAGCGATGGTGTCGCGCCGACAAACACCAGGTAGTGGAGCGTTGTCATCTCTGGGCGATTATTTTAAGCAATATATCAAGCGGAATTGAAATTCGTGCTTGGTCCTCTTTAGTTAGATCGCCAAAAAGCGCCTTTATCATGCTGACTCTGTCTACGGTTGATTTTGGTAGCGATTTACCCCGGCTCTTAAGAAAATGAGCCCGCTCTACCTCGTGGCGAGACAGCCAGTCGTCAATCTTCTTATGCGTTACCCGCACCTTCTCTGCTATCGGAACGCCCGGCTGATGAATTTCGATATCCTCAGGTAGCAACTCCCAAGTCTTTGCGGCGTGATCCGGTGCAGAAGTATCAGCGACGACGACATTTCCGTCTAAATCAATCGATATGTATCGTTTTTCGTAATTGGATTGATGAACGCATCCCAAAAGGCATCCTCGTATACAGGTGTTTTCTCGTCCCTAACGTCCTTTGGTTTGAAAAGTACCCTAATGTCTTCCGGCAATTCGACCCCTAGTGGGACGAGGCCGACCTTTTCAGCGATGCCAGGGTAGGAAACTTCTGCAACAATGGGCCACTGACGGAGAAAGTCTTTCAGCCCCTTCGGCATGGCGACTGCGCTTTCTGCAAACTCACGCTTGATCGCGTATCCCATGTTGCTCAGGAGATACGCACGTTGAAAATCGTCCCAATGCTCACGCACCCGGTCCACAATGAATTTTTGAATACTTTCTTCGAGCGTTTTTTGTTTTGCCATTATAATTTTCTAATTTGATTACCGGACGGTGAGCTTTGATCGCTAGCAAGGAGTTAGTCAACTACGGCGGATTATTCTGCAATTAAAAAACTCGTAAAAACGGTTTCTTCTTTCCGTATTCAACCTGCAACCACCGAGACTACCGACGAGCAAACAGCAGGCTGGTCGAGGCTCACGTACCCCTGTATTCCACCCCATCCATTGCTCTCCGGCCGGTCTCATGGACACCGAGTTAAGGTGGTTTTGGATGAAAACCGGCTACAACGATGCGCAGGATGGAATCGCCAACATGTGCAGGACATCCGTGGCGGAACTTGTTGGAATGCTGAACTATCCAGGCCCGTTCGGTAAGGAAATGCTGCTGACTCATGAACTCAAGAACCATCTTCGTCATAACGCCGAATTTTCTGAAATCGCCGAATGCGACCACGAGCCCGTCGTCAAGCTCTTCACGCCCGATGCGAATGCAACATGGCTCTTCTCCGAGCTTGCGGCAGACGGCGATACCTTGTTTGGGCTTTGCGACCTTGGTCATGGTTGCCCCTGAACTTGGCTACGCAAGCCTCTCTGAAATTTCGGCCCTACGAGGGCGCTTCGGCCTCCTGGTCGAACGCGACCACCATTTTAGAGCCGACAGGCCGTTGTCGGTGTATGCCGATGCGGCTCGTATCCGTGGCAGGATTGTCGCTTAGTCGGCGATCCACCTCGCAGCTTCCCCTCGCTTTCGGCGCTGTAACCGTACCCAACGAGTGGCGAAGGCCGCTCCTGGCAAAACTCCTGCGACACGGGATGCAAAATCGGCGGCAGTCGGTCCGGTGCTCAAAAGCATCTCCTGCAGCTTTCTTGCTTCCGATTTTGCATGCAGGAATTCCCGCGCTGCGGCTTTTGCCGTCACTATGCTCAGCGCTCCGATATGCTCACTTTTGCCAAGGCCAACTTGAGGGCGTTCCATGCAAGCCGAAGTGGCGCTTTGCCACTATTCGAGGGTTGCATTGCCAATGAAATCCTTGATCTAAAGAAACTCCCTCGGGGCAATTAGAAAAGGTGATTCTGTGGCGCGACTAACAGAACAAGAGCAGCAGGAAATCATTCGTTTTATCGAAGCCGATAAACCGTTGCCGGAAAAGTACCGTTTCCTGCTTTTTCACGATAAGCGCGAGGTCGAACTTGTATGGAACGGCAAAAGTAACGAAGTCTGCAACGTCGTTCTGCCATTCCAGACCATAGAGCAGGTAGATGAGCCGCGAGCGGAAAAGCCAGAAGACACTGCCGCACAACAGGATTTGTTCTCGACCGACAGCAGGGGTCGGCAGCTTCAAGGCTGGAACAATAAGCTCATCTGGGGTGACAACAGACTCATTCTTTCGTCGTTAAAGAACGGGCCGTTGCGCCAGGAAGTCGAACGACAAGGTGGGCTGAAGTTGATCTATATCGATCCGCCTTTCGACGTGGGAGCCGATTTTTCGATGGATATCCAGATTGGCGATGACACGTTCACAAAGAAGCCAAATATCCTGGAAGAGATCGCGTATCGAGATACCTGGGGGCGTGGGGCAGACTCATTTATCGCCATGATTTACGAGCGGCTCATACTTTGTCGCGATCTTCTAGCGGATGAGGGCAGCATATTTGTTCACTGCGATTGGAGAGTGAACTGGGCAATCCGCAGTGTGATGAATGAAATATTCGGCTCAGGTTTCTTTAGAAACGAAATTATCTGGCACTACGAAAATAAGCTTGGGACTGGTTGGGGTGCAAAAACATTTGATACTCGCCACGACGTAATTCTCCGATTTTCAAAGGGTAAGAAATACGTTCACAACGAAATTGCCGAGAAAGTCAAAGTCGAGAAGATGCAGCCCGTGACGAAGAAAGTCGAAGGTGAACGTATCTGGCTTAGAAACGACGATGGCAGCCTCATGTATGCTGAGGGGGCCAAGGAGCGACCTGTTGGAGATGTATGGACTATTCCTATAATTAATCCGGTTGCGACGGAGCGGTTGAACTATCCGACCCAGAAGCCGGAGAAACTCATAGAGAGAATCATCTTATCAGGCAGCAATGAGGGTGACCTCGTTGCGGACTTCTTCGCAGGTTCCGGGACTACCGCCGCCGTCGCCGAGCGACTTGGAAGAAAGTGGATTGTCAGCGACCTTGGAAAATTCTGCGGTCCACACCACTCGAAAACGGATGATAGGTGTGCAGCGCGGTTTGAAGGTGGAAGGCAAAAACTACCGTGCCTTCTGAAATCCTTAACTTAGGTCGCTACGAGAGACAGCATTTCGTTGGCGTGAACCCCAATCTTCATGAAGAGCAACGCCAGAAGCAGCTTGAGGAAAAGGAAGCGGCCTTTTTGGACTTGATTCTGCGTGCCTACCGCGCTGAGCGGACTGATGGTTTCGCCAGCTTTCACGGTAAGAGGAACGGGCGGCTTGTCGCAGTCGGTCCGGTGAATATGCCTGTGTCGTGGCTATTCGTTGAGGAAATCATCCTTGAATGCCGCAAGAAGCATATCACTAAGGTCGATATTCTTGGCTTCGAGTTTGAAATGGGCCTGTTCCCCAACGTGTTGGACGATGCACGCAGCAAGGGAATAGATATCGCTCCAAAGTACATTCCGGCTGATGTTTTCGACAAGCGGGCAGTCGAGAAAAATCAAGTCGTATTCCATGATGTCTCGTTCATAGAGGTGAAGCCACACATCAGAAGCAGAAGCGTCGCAGTCGAGTTAACTGATTTTTCCGTATTCTATTCTCAGGATTCTGTCGCCAACGCCGAAGCAACACTCAACGAGAAAGGCAGTAGGATCGTCGTCGAGAAGGGCCAAATCGTTAAAGTGAGCAAGGACAAGGATGGCATCGTCACCCGCGAAATGCTGACCCAGAATTGGACCGACTGGATTGATTATTGGTCCGTAGACTTTGATTTTGAAAACAAGCGGGAGATCATTCGCACGCAGAATTCCGAAACCGGTGAGTGGGAGGAATCGTGGACTGGTGATTATATTTTTGAGAACGAATGGCAATCATTCCGTACAAAGAAGGACCCGCAAGTTGGAACTGACCAGCGTCTTTCACGAGTGCTCGCCCGGACGGCGCAAGATTGCCGTCAAAGTCGTTGACATCTTCGGTAATGACACCATGACCATCGTAGAGGTGCGGCTGTGAAGGCGGGACCAATCGAGATCGGCCGACTTCTTCAAAATCGGCAACGGTTCTGTGTTCCCATTTACCAGCGACACTATGTATGGTCGTGGCAGAAGCAATGGGAACCTTTTTGGAACGACATCCGCACAAAGGCCATAGAGTGCCTTGCTGGGCGAGAAAGGCGATTTTCCCACTTCATGGGCGCTGTGGTTCTAGAGGCCCGTGGCAACTACTCTGCAAGCCGCGTCCTTTCATTTCAGGTGGTGGATGGGCAGCAGCGATTGACCACGTTCCAGCTGTTTCTAGCCGCTGCCCGCGACTACGCTGTTTCTGCGGGTTTTGTCGATACGGCAGAGAAGATCAACGGTTACCTCCTGAATGATAAGCCGCATCTAATGGACGATCCTGCGGTGGAAGTATTCAAAGTCTGGCCGACCCAATATGATCGTGAACTCTTTCAAGACATTGTTCAGCAGGGCCGGAAGGAGTTGCGGAAAAAATACATCGCCCACTTCTACGGCTCCCATGACAAAATCTATGAATACAAGACGGTACCGCGCCTATTATCGGCATACGGATATTTTTTTGATCGGATCAAGCACTCGGTCGAGAGCGATGACCTCGATGACGAGTTCGCACCCGCACCCGACACCGACATCACGGGCGATGACTCCGCCCCAGAAACGCAAAAGACCCAAGCCAGCGAATTGAAACTCGATGCCATTTGGCAATCCTTGGTTGATGAATTCAAGGTTGTTGAAATAGTTCTCGAAGATGGCGATGACGCCCAGGTGATTTTTGAGACTCTCAACGAGCGCGGCGAACCCTTGCTGGCCGCTGATTTGGTACGAAACAACATCTTTCAGCGGGGCCGATGCCTCGGGAGAAAAAGCCGAGGGCCTTTTCATGAAGCATTGGAAGGAGTTTGAGCACACTTTTTGGAGCGTCGAGGAGAAACAGGGTCGCTACAAAAAGCCCCGAATAGAGTTCTTCCTATCTAACTACATTGCAGGCCAGATTGCAGGGGACGTAAATCTCTCCAAATTGTTCAGCGAGTACAAGGCGTTCTTGAAACCACGCGGGAGATCGGCGATCCCAAGGTTCACGTCTGTGACCGAAGAGCTGGAAACGCTTGCGACTTACGGCCGAATATATCGTGAATTGATCGAACGCTCATCCGGCAGCGCACTTGCCGAGTTTTCAAGGCGCTTGCTTCCCTGGGATGTCACCACGGTCTTTCCGCTGGTTCTTAGGCTATGGGCATCTTCGATGGACGAACAGGAAAAAGCGACGTGTTTGGATTTGCTTCTGTCATTTATCGTGCCGCGCTGTCTGCGGTCTTACCGGTAAGAATTACAACAAATTTTTCATCAGTGTTGTGCCGCAACTCGATGAAAATGGTTGGAGTTTCGACGCCCTTGCCGCTTTCCTTCTAGGACAAAAATCGGAAACTGGGCGCTTTCCTCGTGATGAGGAATTTGAGCAGAAGTGGCTTTCATCGCCCTCGTATACTGTGCTTCAACCCGCGAGAACTCGGGCTGTATTAGAAGAGATAGAATTGGCGAAGCGGACAAAATTTCATGACACAGTTGGGTTGTCGACGCATTTGTCGGTTGAACATGTCATGCCTCAGAACTGGCTTTCAAGTTGGCCTTTATCTGACGGCACCGTTCCCACGATTTCAGAGTATTACAGTGCATTCTCGAACTCGGTTGAAGATGGTTCACTAACTGGAAAAATTGCTCGCCGACGACGTATCGTTGATAGCTTCGGAAATCTTACCCTTTTGACAAGACCACTGAATAGTTCAGTTAGTAACGGGCCTTACGACGGCAAGCGTACGGCTTTGCTTGAACATTCACTTCTGGTCCTTAACAAAGAGGTGACCGTCAATGAAAAATGGAGCGAGGACGTCATAACAGAACGCGGACGGAGTCTATTTGCCACCGCCAAAACTATCTGGAAACTCCCCGCACTTCAGATAGACAAGCAATAAGGTATTTGAAATGGCACTCCATCCCGATTTCCCTACATCACCCCATGTAATTCTCGAACCTTCGATCCGGTGGTTCCCTGCCGATGAAGCCTTACGTGACACCAGCATGGACAAGCTCATGCCGCCCCTGGTGGCCGCGCTGCGCCAGAAGGTGAAGGACTTCCGTGACGGCGGTTATGTCGGTGCGACCGACACCAGCCGCAGCCTGCTCAATTGGTGGTTTAAAACGCCCCATCTAATACAGCAGGCCGACGGCAGCATGGCCGAGTTTCAGTATTTCTTCGCCCAGAGGGAGTCCCTCGAAACGATTGTCTATCTTTATGACGTTGTGGGCGTGAGTGATAAATTCGACCTGATGCGCTTCGACAGCAGCAGGGCAGTTTCCGCCAACATGTTCGATGAGACATGGCGGCGCTTTGTCATAAAAATGGCGACCGGTGCGGGAAAAACCAAGGTTCTGAGCCTTGCCCTCGCGTGGAGCTTTTACCACAAACTCTATGAACCAGATTCAAAACTTGCCCGCAATTTCCTTGTGATTGCGCCCAACATTATTGTGCTGGACCGCATTTATAAGGATTTTCAGGGGTTGCGGTTGTTTTTCGACGATCCGGTTATCCCCTGACAACGGTTTTGATGGCCGCAACTGGCGCGACGATTTCCAGTTAACGCTGCATGTTCAGGACGATGTGCGGATTACGCATCCGACCGGCAACATCTTCCTCACCAACATTCATCGGGTTTACGGGGGCGAGGATATCCCCGCATCGCCAGACGACGACAACTCGATGGACTATTTCCTCGGCACCCGACCGACCGGCGCGACGACGGATTCCAAAGTGGACCTTGGTATGATCGTCCGTGACATCGATGAACTGATGGTGCTGAACGACGAGGCCCATCATATCCATGACTCGCGCCTTGCATGGTTCAAGTCGATTGAAGACATTCACAACCGACTCTTGCAGAAAGGGTCCGCGCTGTCGCTGCAAGTCGATGTGACGGCGACCCCGAAGCACAATAACGGCGCGATCTTCGTGCAGACCGTGGCCGATTATCCGCTAGTCGAGGCCATTTCACAGAACGTCGTGAAGCATCCCGTGCTGCCGGACGCTGCCAGCCGAGCCAAGTTGTCTGAGCGCCAGAGCGCCAAATACACCGAGAAACACGCTGACTATATCGACCTCGGGGTGATCGAATGGCGCAAGGCCTATGCTGAACACGAGAAGGTGGGCAAGAAAGCCATCCTGTTCATCATGACTGACGACACGCGCAACTGCGATGATGTTGCGGATTACCTTGAAGGCAACTACCCCGATCTCAAAGGCGCAGTGCTGGTCATTCACACCAAGTCCAACGGCGAAATCTCCGAATCCAACTCAGGCAAGGCCAAGGAAGAACTGGAAAAGCTCCGCAAGCAGGCAAACGAGATCGATGACGCAGCCAGCCCCTACAAGGCCATTGTATCGGTCCTAATGCTGAAAGAGGGGTGGGATGTACGGAACGTGACTACGATTGTCGGACTACGAGCTTATACCTCCAAGAGCAATATTCTCCCGGAACAAACGCTTGGGCGGGGCCTCCGCAAAATGTATCCGGGCGGCATCGAGGAATATGTCAGCGTTGTCGGTACCGACGCCTTTATGGAGTTTGTCGAGTCCATCCAAGCCGAGGGCGTCGAGCTTGAGCGTAAGGCGATGGGCGAGGGGACGAAGCCCAAAACGCCCCTGGTGATTGAGGTCGAGAAGGGCAACGATAAGAAAGACATCGACGCCCTCGACATCGAGATTCCGGTCATGACGCCGCGCATCTATCGCGAATACAAATCACTGGGTGACCTCGATGTAACCGCGTTCGGCCATCAACGTGTCCCCTACCGCACCTTCAGCGAGGAAGAACAGCGAGAGATCGTGTTCAAGGACATCACGACCGGGGCGGTGACGCACACTACCGTCCTCGACACGGCTGGGATTGCCGATTACCGCAGCGTCCTGGGGTATTTCACCCAGACAGTGATGAAGGATTTGCGGCTGATCAGTGGCTACGACGTTCTTTACGGGAAAATCAAAACCTTCGTGCGGTCGGAATTGTTTGATAGCGAGGTTGACCTCGACAGCCCTAACACCTTGCGGAATCTCTCCGAATTGTCTGCGACGAAAACACTCATCGAGAATTTCAAAAGGGCCATCAACGCCCTGACGGTAAAGGACAAGGGCGACGCGGAAATCCGTGATACCATCAAGCTGCGGCAGACCCGCCCCTTCGTGACAAAGGAACAGGGCTATCTTGTGCCGAAGAAAAGTGTCTTCAACCGGATTATCGGCGACAGCCATCTTGAGCTGATTTTTGCCAGTTTCCTTGAGTCCTGCGCCGATGTCGTAGCCTATGGCAAGAACTACCTCGCGGTGCATTTTAAGATTGATTACGTCAATGCCGAGGGGAATATTTCCAACTACTATCCCGATTTTCTGGTGAAGCTGAACGACAAGCGCATTGTGATTGTCGAAACCAAGGGCCTTGAAGACTTAGACGTGCCGTTGAAGATGGAACGTCTTCGGCAGTGGTGCGAGGACGTCAACCGGGTGCAGTCCGACGTGTCCTATGATTTTGTTTATGTGGACCAGGATAGCTTTGAAAAATACGGTCCAAAATCATTCTCGGAACTTATTGAGAACTTCACACGATATAAGGTGTGATCATCGCATGGGCGAACCGCAAGCAATTTGCGGTTTGTTTGAATTTCACTGTAGCAGCAGACATACAAGCGATACGGAGCCGCGTTCTACGGCGATTTGGCAACGTGGTTTTTCTTAGGGCCAATCTTATGCTTTTTCCCCTTGCGCTTCCGTGTTTGGGTGGATACCGGTGCGCGAAGGCCTTGCAAGAGTTCATCCAACCTTTTTACGGCACTCGCCAACTGGTCACCCTGGAGGTCAATGCTGTGCGCATGCAAAAGGGCGGCGTTCAATTTGGTTTCTTCATTCTTTGCCTTCATCAAGGCGGTTTGCAGCCCCACAATTTGCTGCTTCGTTTGCTGCGCCGCCGTTTTTGTCTTTTCGATCAGGAGTTGGGCGCGGTATCGAAGTCGCTTTAGCTCAGATTCCCGCTTTTCAATGCTGCGTTGTTCCTTAGTTTTGGTTTGAAATTCGACGACCTTCTTTTTCTAGGGGCGTATTGCACGAAAATCGCATATGCTTCCGGGCTTTGCATCGCCTGGCAGATCACTTCCCTCGATTGGCTTGCGCCGACGACCAGGCCCTCCTTTGTGACTGAAGAAGCCGCTGCCTGCATGCACAACTGTGCCGCCGCCATTAAAACTGTTTTTCCCCATGCTTCCCCCTAGCCACATACTTGCGCTCTCGGTTTCATCGAGATCATTGCTGGTCACGGCATTTCCGGCGTCAACCTAAAACTCGCTGATCGCCCGCAGGGACGGCAGCTTCTCGCTACTCCGCTGGATCGATGCGACGTACCGGGGGCGTCAATTCTCAAAACGAAGCTATTGCAACCACCGATGCCCATGGTATACGCAATCACCACTGATTGCTAAGGCCGCAGAATGACCTTCAAGGAAATACTCCCTACAAACTGCCCACCTGATACTGCAGCCACATTCAATGGCATGTTACTTCGCCTAGTTGGCCCTGGCCCCGTCACCGTGGACGATTTCAAATCTCGAACGGCTCAAGGTCTCAAGCCGCTTCCAGGTAAGGAATGCTCATGTGCCTCGTGCTCGCTTATTATGCCATCAGTGACAAAAGACAAGTTGTTAGGAATGACGAAATTCCCAAAGCTTAAAAACAAAAATGCTGTCGCTGTGGTGACCGTCGACTCTCAAGCGGGAGTTGGAGAGGCCGGTGGCACGCATGTCGATTTCTGGCTTTACAAGTCGTTCGACCCTATGTCCAACATAGCGAAAGTCGAAAAGATAGCCTGTTATGGTAACTAAAACGTCCATCACGGCATCTTACAAAGGTGCTCTTGTTGAATACGATGGTCCTCAGTTGGGCTATTTCGTAAGCAGCCGTGATTACAAGATGCTAGCCGTCGCCGTTGACCGTGACGATATGGACTATGCCATGTTTGCGGTTGAAGTCAGTGATGCACTGTTTGATCGCTACCTGCTCGGAAAGACCGATCTAGCGTCCCTCTTTCGGACCGCGCCAAAAACGAGGCTGTATTTTTTAGACTTCCTGACGCTGCATGACAATAAAATCAAGCTCTGGAAGGCAGACCTGCAAGACCTGGGGAATGATGATTTTTATCCATTGCCAGGACTGTTTTCCACCACCCATACAAGTAATTTCAGCCAGATAAACGAGGTCGGACTAGAGACCGAGCGATTTTACATCGACGGCAAGTGGGATGCCAGGGACTTCGCGCAGTTCTCTGGCAAGCTGGCCGATACCTATTCCTTGGTCCGAATTTCGAGCAAGCTGTCTTCCGCCGCCGACCTTGAGGATCGAGACCTCCTCGTGTCGTTAATCGAAGATCGTCGTTGGCAGGGAGGTGGGAGCTATGGCGGATTTTACGCCTCAACCAAAGAGAAGACCCGCCACGACTATCCTCTCAATGTGATCGGTATCGAATACCACTCCCCCGGCTACATCGACATGCGAGGTCATGCGGAAACCCTAAATGAGGTCATCGCGTCTATTCTCATGTATCTCGATAATCGACGGAAGTTTGACGAGGAGTATAGGGGGCTTCATAAGCTTCTACAGCGTGAGGGCCTTCTTTCCGCAGATAAAAGCAGAGCGTTTAGCTCCGAGGAAACTCGGAGTTATGCAGTGAAAAGGTGTATCTCTCTCGCAGACAACTTGGGTCTTCCTAATACTGAGAAGCTTTCCGCCATGTGCGCTTCCGCTCCGGTGTTTGTGAAGGTCATTTTATCGTTCTTCAGACGTGTTAAAGCCCTGAGCCTTTTCTATGTTGAGGGACGGGTTAGAAGCGATGAACCGCCGATCAGCATTCGATTTGATTCCGATCAATAGATTCAAACCTCTGACTTCGCGGAAGTGTGCTTCGTTCAAGGTGGTCCAGGTGTTATTTCAGCCGTAGGGGCATACCTCCACGGACACGACGGGGAGCCGTCGCCCCCACGTCCGCAAGGGTTGTTTCTTGCATTCGGACGTTTGAGCATCCGGACATGATCCAAACGGACACCTCGGAGGCCTGATGTCCACTATTCTCTACGCTCGCGTCTCTACAACGGAGCAAAACCTTGACCACCAACTTACCCAAGCGCAAGCGGCAGGTTTTCAGATTGATGAGGTGATCGCAGATCACGGCGTTTCAGGGGTTAGCACCACACTCGCTGAGCGCCCTCAGGGGAAGCGGCTTTTTGACAAGCTGCGTTCAGGCGACACTCTCGTCGTCCGATGGATCGACCGGCTCGGTAGAAGTTACCAGGACGTCACAGACGTCGTTCGTCAGTTTTTGCGGGGAGGTGTCGTGATCCGCACCGTTATCAATGCGATGACATTTGACGGCTCGACCAGGGACCCGATGCAGCAAGCGGTGCGCGATAGTTTGCTTTCTTTCCTGGCAGCGATGGCACAAGCCCAGGCGGAGGTGACGAGAGAAGCGCAGAAAGCGGGTATCGAGGCAGCGCAGCGCGACGGAGAGAAATATCGCGGCAAGAAGCCGAGCTATGATCGCGCGACCTTTGATCTCGTATGCGATCATTTGGCATCCGGTGCTGGGGCATCTAGCATTGCGAAGCTCGCTGGTTTGTCTCGGCAAACGGTTCTGCGAATCAAGACAGACCCTGCCAACGCAGAAACGTCCCTTCGAAAATGGGGGCTTTGAACGGGATTTCCCCCTCCAATTCCACGTTCTCGCGCGAAGCCTGCCGCACCTCGCTGCGCTGTTCGTAACCGCTGGGTTTGACCGTCGATCCGGCACATAAGCGAAGAGCAGCCAGATTAAATTGTGTTCTTCCTTGCAGTCCACGTTGCGATCATTGCCTTGACTGCAAGGAGGATTGCCATGAACCAGCACCAGCTTACGCCCGAACAAAAATCCAAAATCGAAAAACAGAAAGAGCGACGCTGCCGCGAACGGCAGCGACGAGAGGAAGAATATCGCCGCCGCATCGAGCGCCTGCGCCGACAAATCGCCGAAGCTCGAAAGCGCCGCCAGTTGATGCTGCTGCTTTTCCTGGTGGCGGTACTCGCTATGCAAGAAGCGTTTCTGGCCGCAGTTCAGCGCTCTTTCACGTACCAGCCTGATCCCGATCCAGAGCCGAAGGATTGGACGCCCAATCCAAGCAAAGATTATGCGCCACGGGACGGCCACGACGATTATTGCGACGGCTACAGCCGTGACCAGTGGGCGCGGATGATCGATGAGCGCGGTATCAAGATTAGCCGCAAAGCGGAGTTGAAAGCGGAATGGGAGGCTGATCCAGAACGTGAGCTTTTCCCCGACCGATACAAAGACTGGGGCTATCGCCCGTTTTTGGGCGAAGTCATGAATGACATTTCGGAACCGCGCCATCAGCCCGCCGCTCTGACGGCCCTCAAGCTCATGGCACCCGCCGAGACTCACCAGTATCTGCAAGAGGTCTACGCGATCCACCCGCTCGACCTCTTGCACTGCCGCGCAGAATTGAGCGTTGATATCATCAATAACTTCCGCAGCCACGCAATCGGCTGGGAAGAGCAGAAGCGGCGAGAGGCCGAAGAGGCACGGAAGTCAAAAAACGACAAAAAACCGGATGACGACGAAAAAGTTTTGACCCGTGAGAACTCCTTTGTGGCGCAATTTTAAATCGTCAAAAATTGTGCGGATTTAAAATTACTCGTCCAAAGGAATTCTTTTTAATTAAAGTAAAGTTGACATTATATTTGGAGACGGACTCGTAAATACCGTGTATTGACAATATTTAAGCGATGATGTTGCTTTGGCCCGTCAACAACGACGGAGGTTTTTGCATGGTGAGTACAATTTACATCTCGGCGGACGTAATCCAGAATTCGATAGTTAGAACGCATGACGCGATTGCGGCTTTCACCAATTGGAAGCCGCAACACGGAGAAACGGTCTTCCGTTGCGAGAAGGCGGACATCCGCATCACGGCGGCGAGCGGTGCAATTTACCTGCTGTCAGAGGCTGAGACGACGCAGCCAAAAATCTCTTTCAGGCCATTTCCAGCCGATGAAATCGGTAAGTTGGCGAGAACTTTGGGCGGTGCGGTCTAATGGCGGCACTAAGACCTGATCATGATCTTACCGATGATGACGCGATAACGCATTTTTCTGTGTACTACAGCAAGGCGCGACGATGCAGCCAGTGCGTAGTGCCGAAAATCCTGAGAAAGCAGATTTTCGAGAAATGGGATGAGTCCGCCAAGGAAGACAGAGCTTACACAGTTGCAGAAGCTAAGGCGGACATCTCAGGACGTTGCGGCGATTGCTCATTGAAAGGCTGGCCGAAAGTGTCTCTGGTAGAGGGTATCCTCTGGTTGCACGTCGCAAGTGGCGACAGACGTAAGATAAAAAGAGGGTAGGTCTTTGAGAGTGCGGTGGCGGTCCGACAGCGCGCCACCGCACTCTCACGCTCCGAGCCACAGAGCATTTCAGGAGATGTTGATGGAGAACATGAAGTCCGAGTAAGCGCCGTCCTTTTGTGCTCGTATGGTGACGCTGTAATTTCCTGCGACCGCTGCGAGACCGACAATTTTACCGGTTGCGGTATCGAGTGCCAGACCGGGCGGCAGTGGATTTCGCGCCACGAATGTGTATCCGCTGACATCCCCAATCGGCATGACGCTGATAGAAGTACCAGCGGCAACCTGGATAGGCTCGTAACGAATCCCGAAAACAGGTTGCTCCTGTTCCGGCTGCGTTGGTGCAGGATCGGCAATAGCGGCCAGCGTGCCAGACGTAGGCGACCGGAAGACGATCTCGCCAGCGGAGGCGTTGGACGCGATCAGAATCGTGGCGGCAAATATCAGTTTAAGCATCACGTTTTCCCTTTTTTCAAAATTGGGTTTCAAAACCAGCCTTGGCGCAGGTGAAAGGTCTGGCGTGGACTGGTCGGCGACAGTCGAAAGCATCGACCGCAGCCGGTCGCGTTCGATTCCTGCTCGCATCGCCGCGTCTTGTGCATCTCTTGCCTTTCGCTCAGCTTCGAAGTGCTGACGCTCGGCTTCAAGCTGCTTTCGCTCAGCATCCATCGCTTTGTCGCGCCAACGGTCGATTTCGCTGGAAAATTCGGCTCGCACCTTTTCGACAAGTGATGACGTCCGCAAACGGTCCCAGACGGCACGCAGGCGACCGGCCCAGCCGGAGTACCGGCTGGCATCAGCAATCGCTGCCTGTGCCTGTGCTCGTTCTTGCTGCGCACGATTCCGCGCAGAATTTGCGGCGGCTGTCGCTTTGCGGGCGGCTTCCTGTTCGCGGACAGCATCGGCAACGATCTTTGCGGTTTCCGTTTTCGTTCGCGTCACGAAATTCTCGCCATCCACCTTAACTTTGCGGGCTCGCTGGACGACCTGTTGCAGGGCTTTGGCTTGGACCTTCTCCCGCTGCCATTCATCGCGTGACAGGCGGCGGCGTTGCAGGGCCGAGGCGCGTCAATCCACACGGGACAGCGACCGCCTGATGATAGCTGTCCTGCCATTCTCGCATTGCCTGTTTGTACGCGGCGTCAGCCCTCTTTGAGAGAGCCTTTTGTCCTCAGCTTCCTTACCGCTTTCCATGATGGTGCGCTTTGCAGTGACGCCCGGATGATGTTTGAGTGCTGACATACCGGGTTCATCAAGAGGCACAACATATGCGTGAATATGAAAATATTCCTCATCCTCGTGACGGATGACCGATTTTAGGTCGTCTCCATATTGTGAACGAAGCCAAGAAATTGTCCGCCGTTCCCATTGCTCTGCTTCTTTTCGTTTCGCCGGGTCGTCACGAATTTCAGCCATTGTCGCGGGATACGAAGCGACAACCGTGTGCAAGGTCTTTTTGTCCTTCGCGACTTTTCGAACATGGCCGCCTTTCACAGCAATCGTCGCCTCTGCTGCGGCAGTGTCATGGATTTCCTGCACAGCTTCCATGCCGACGCCGTACACGACGACAGGCGGCGCGGGGTTCTCGACATGAAGGGAGGCTTCCGGCTTCCTTGACGCTTCGGCGAAAATGAAACTCGTGCCACGCCCTTTGGCGTCAGGCTTGCGCGCAAAGCTTTCAAGGTGCACGAACTGGTAGCCCATTAGCTACCTCAGCCAATGCGGCGACTATGCTCTGTTGCCAGAACAGTATCAGCCTCATCCCATCTGCCTGGCAGACGTGCCGCAAGCTCGTTTTTGAGATGAAAGGACTCGATTGACCATTTAGCGAGCCATTCGATCACATACCCATATCGGATGTGCGAGTGCAGGGTATGAAACACATCCTCCGGCAATATAAGCAAACCTCGCGGATCGATACCGTCTTTCGACGCGTAGGCGGCTAGATCAAGCCAAGTCCGAGCAAGTTCAGGGTCATCATCAATCATGATTGCGAGCAGAGAACTGGCGACTCCGACGTGCCGACTGTCCAGTTCAATGATCCGATCAATTATTTGGTGTGTCTGAAAATTCTTCATCGCTTCGCTCTCAAATAGGAAATTACTCCTGAAATTCTGGATGCGAAAACAATGGGCGCAAAGCGCTTTTAGGAACCTGAATCAAATTAGTAGTGACCGACTACTGACATCAAGATGCCCGTCGGCCCTTCGGGGAGGCTGTCAGCCGGACCACTTCATGGAGACAACGCCGTTGAGGGTCTGCCGACTGCCCCCTTCATGGTCGGGGAGGCCATCATGCTGCCGCGAGCCAATCGGCTTCGGACATCCCGAAAAGCTCTGCAAAGATGCGCTCATTTTCGTCAAGTTCGAGCGTGCAGCGGCTCCTCGCCAGCACGTCGGCAGCGGACAGTTGCGGAACGTCTGGATTGTCCCTGAGCTACACGCTCGACCACATCCGCGATATGCCTTCGCGCCGCTGCCTCGTGCAGATGCTTCCTCACGTCGTTCGCAGCTTCCATCAGCAGGTGCTCACCTTTGCGATCAGCCTGCTTTTTGTCCTTTTCCGCCTTCTTGGCTTCCCACCACTGTTCGATTTTCATCGAATCGGCTTTCGTGGCTGCTATCGCGTCGTCAAAGCCTTCCTCGCCGCCGTACTCGACCCGCGCAAGGAATGTCGAAGCAAGCCCTTGGCTCATCCAGCGCGACCAAGTCGGCGCTTCGACACGACCCACGACATCATCCTGTTCGTGGAAAACCTGTTCGCCTTCGTCGTTCTCCGGGGCGTCTGGCTCAATGCCAAGTTTCTTGCACAACTCCTTTGATCGACGACAGGACACGGTGCCAGGCATCACCGTCTCGTATTCTTTCCAGCGCGCAAACATGAACTTGTCGCCGTCAGACGCGGCGCGGGCGATATCCCAAGGCGTCAACGATGTTTCAGCCTTCGTCTCGTCCTTGCATGCGCCAGAAACCTCCCACGCCATGGACCCCTTGGCGGTGTAGTTGCTTGCGTCCTCCACATCGTGAGCTACACGGACCTTGCAGCCGTGCTTGTCATCGACTTTCCTGCCAGCGCCACGAATTTTGTGTTTGTAGGCATCGGCCAAAAAATCGCCCTGCTGACTGCGCACGGATACGTGCAAGCTCAGTGAACACCTGTTCTGCTGTCGGAGGTCCGATGCGATCACCGGATGCTTTGTGTATGGCCCGCCGGACGGCACGAAGATACGGCGTGCCGTACCTCATCAGACCGACGAAGCTGGATGATATTTCAGCGACAGGCACGGCATTAACGAGCGGTAAGAACCACTCTTCGAAGGTCAAAGGACCGATCCTGTCCGGCGTGAGAGGCTTTGCAGAGGGGCGCTACAATTGCCTTTTCCTCACGTGTCGGACCGTCTACGAGGACGGAAAGATGCTGATGGTAGTGCCAGCCATTTTCTAGCCCATAAGTCACTTCTTGACCGCAGATGACGCCGAGGATGGCGAATTTCTCAACGGCCTTACACCACGCACGGGTCTTGCGTGCTTTGCTGGACGCCGTCTGAACGAGGTCCTTAACGTGTTCTAGCGACTGCTTTCTACTATGCGAAGCTGTCAACACAACCAGCGCGGCCATACCACCGCGCCGGAACGTCGCGTCAGCCGCTTCCTGAACCCTTATAGCCCGTTCCAGCGCCTTGGCTGGCGCGCAGGTAGGACAGAGCCAAGCGTTTTTGCAGCGATATACGCCGCTGACACCAGCGCGGATTTCTCCGGTCTGCTCGCCATAGCGCAGATGAACATTGACGTGTGTTGCGCTTTCGCCGGGTCTTCCGCAGCCGCAGACGGAAGGTCCACGCTCCTCTTGGTCTTTAGGTCTGCAAAGCCTCTGGATTTTATGGAGAAGGGCATAACGGTTGACCGATGACGACCCTTTGAATGATGGGGCTTCAGAAACAGGAAGAAGAGGGAGTGGATGACCTTCGTTCCCCTTCCTTGGAACCGTAGCTCCTCCACTCCCAAGGCCATCCGTTCCGGCTGGCTGCTGCGCGGCCTGTGGCCCTGCTTTGGCGGCATCGAGCAGATTAGAAACGGCAACACGAACGGCTTGCTCACCATCCGGAAACGGATCAATGACAGGTGCGGTTGCAGGATCATCGAAAAGACAGAAAACGGCGCTGTCTTTCGACCTGCGGCCACTGGAACCTTCAGGTCCCGAATTAATGTCAACATTTCTTTTTGGAAAATGGGAGGACGGTAGTTTTCGGGCTGGGCTATTTGCCAGCCCGCCGGTCACTCGATTGTCAATGGGAGCTTTACATCAAACATGAAATCGTTCATCTTTACTAAACAGTGATCAAAAGACGCCGGAGGGGTTCCCGCCCCGAAGATGGCGTCTTTTTCTATGCTCAGAGGAAAAGCGATTGGCGTCAACCGCAGAGTTTGCTCCTCTATGCTCTCTTGGCGGCATTTCTCGCTCGCGCCGCTTTCATTCGCATCCAGTATTCGTCGGAGACTTCACCAAGAGCGAACCAGACGACCTCTTCTGCCGAAAATCCTGTCTGAGCGATAACCACTTTGAGCCGCTCAAAAGCCATGCCGTAGACTTCGACCCGCGTGGAACGGGCTCTCTTTTGCCGACATCGCCGTGTGCGTTCAGCCGCAGACATTGCGATATCGCCCGCTGGCGGACGGCCGCGCTTTCGCCTTTCCTGCATATCGACGGTCGCAATTTTCGTGACGCCAACCGCCACCAAATTATTCTCTACCTCGCCAATGAGGCCGACAGGATCGAGTTGAGGATTTTCCAAAATGGCCTGAGCTATTTCCGTGACGCTTGTGGAAACGGAATTATCTGAAGTCAGAACATCGCTGCTGGCAGCATCAGCTTCAACGATTTCTGTGACGACATTCGTAACGAAATCATCATCAACATTTACAGTGCTGACATCGTCAACAGGATCGAGCGGCGAGACCTCCACGACAAGGCGAGGAATTTCGGTGACGCTTTCGGAAACGGAAATATGAGGGTGATCATCCAAAGCTTGGGCCGCGTCAAAGGCTTTCGACCACGATTTTTGAAGCATCTGGGCGTCGATTGAGCCATCCACGACATGATACTGCACCAAAACCGCATTCTGCTGGCCGATGCGATGGGCACGGTCTTCGGCCTGCACCATGCGGCCCGGCGTCCAGTCCATTTCAGCGAAGACCACAGTGCTTGCCGCTGTAAGCGTGATCGCGACACCGCATGCCTGGATCGAGCCGATAAACACGCGCTTGCGTCCATGCTGGATATCGTCCTGTGCCTGCTGGCGCTCTTCCATTGACGTGTCGCCGGTGATGATTGCAGGCTCATTCCCTGCGGCCCGGATACCATCAGCGAGACGAGCGACGACCTCTTTATGATGAGCAAACAGAAGGATCGCGTCAGGAACGGCCCCAAGGATTTCCGTGACAGCATCGATAACAAAAGGCGCTTTAGCCAAAGCTGTCCGCTGGCGAAGTTCGGCGATTACCGCGAGGTTCGACAATTGAACAGCCGAAAGCGACTTCACGGCGGCGTCATACGCGGCTTTGTCGATTGCCTTTTCAGCGCGGGCGACAGCAGCGCGAGCCGCAGCCTCTGCCTTCTCCTGTTCCTTAAGCGCCTTTTCCTCTTCACGGATGGCTTTGCGAAGCTCGACAGACTCCTCAGGATCGACAGTAACAACCTGACGGCGCTTTGCTGGAAGTTCGGTCAGGACATCCGCTTTCAGCCGCCGAACCATAACGCTGGACCGCAACTTTTCCTGTAACTCGGAAAGGTTCGAAGCACCGGACGTCAAAGCCGAACCGCGTGGCATGACCGTCACAATAGCGTTTTGCGTAACGAAAATAATCTGTTGCGAAGTCCACGCCGCAGCTTCTCAAAATCGGAAAAAGCTCAATCGGTCGATTTAGTATTGGTGTCCCCTGTCACGAAAATCCGGCGATGTGCAGGGATGGGCGGTTCCGACTTCGAGCCGAGAACGGCCTTTGTGCGCTGAGCTTTCTGATCCTTCAGGGCATGGCTTTCGTCGCAAGTAAGCACGTCCCAGGGCTTGGCGGGGTCGGCAAGCAAAGGCCGCAATTTCGTGACGATATCGTAGTTGGTGATGACGATATCCGCTTCAGGCTGCGATTTTGTCGACCAGATCGCAATGGAATGCGGCTTGATCAACCACTTTTCAAGCTCCGCCTTCCAGTTCAAAAGTGCGATTTTTGGTGCAACGATCAAAGCCCGCACCCGCTGGCAACCGGCTTCAGTCAATAGCGTATTAATCAGCCCGATGACCTGAATCGTCTTTCCAAGCCCCATTTCGTCAGCCAGCAGAGCACCGCCGTTTCCCGCAAGGCGTTCACGAAGGAAAGCGATACCTGCGCGTTGATACGGCAGATATTCGAGACCGGCGGGTGCTGGAACATCTATGCTGGCACTCGTCGCACGAGACGCTGCGACGGCGGCCTCCCGGCTAGCCGTCTCCTGCGAAGCGGCAACCTTGATCGCCTCAGCAACATCGGCGGCAACCTCATCATCCGGCCCCAGCGACGAGACAACAGAGGCGGCGGCTGTGGCGTCGGGCGTCAGCCACGCTTGACGTCGAGGCTCCCACCTAAACCCCGCTGACTTCACAATTTGACGGGCGCGATAATCGTCAAACTCCGTGACGGCCTTCCAGCCGCTCGTTCCGTCCTTTTCCAGTCTCATACTCAAAACTCCTGCCTCACGATTTTCGTGCGGTAACTGCGATACAAAAAATGGTCAGAGGAAAAGCGGTCGGCGTCAATCAACCAAGGATGGGAAGCCGCGAAAGACGACGCTGCATCCGATCCGTTGCAAATGCTCATCTTCTGTTTCGGTCCAATTCCCGTCATCGTCCTCAGACCGCACATCATCGTGGACTTCCGAAACCCACTGAATGAATTGATCTTCGTCGCCGCAGTCGATGATGTGAGCAGTTGTTCTTTGACCGTATTCGACAATGGCAAGTACACGATCTATTCGTGGTGACTGACCGGCCCCCCACTGTCCAACTTTAGAGTATCCGAAGTAGCTCATCGCGGCGAAAACCCCCGCAACCTTCAGAGCGAGACGCAATTCTTCGAGCGCTTGAAACATCGCCCATGCCTCTGCATCACCTTCTTTCTCTTCGGCAAAGGGTTTGATGCGATCAATGAAGGCACGCTTACAAAACAGTGCCAAGGCCTTCGCTAAAGGCTCCTTAAGTTCCAATTCAATGACGTGCGTGACGATTTTCCTTCTTGGATACGCTCGAAGAGCATTCTCGCGGCTGGGGAAGCCTGGGCATATCTATCGATCTGACGCTCTTGTTCTTCATCAAACCATTGCGCAAATTTCGACAGCGGCCGGAAATGAACGACGACCCTCTTCTGAACGTCGTCAAGCATGTCCCACAACTGATCCTCATCGAAGTCATCCTGATGGAGCTTCTGGCCGGTGATAAGAGCGACGGCGGCGCGCACCGTGGTTGAGCCCTTAATCTCGCTCGGCGGTGTACCGTTAGAGATTTCTTCGACCTTCGTGGCGATCTGATGATGCATTTTCATGTCCCTTTAACAGGCAAAGCTTCGCCGCTGTCCGCGAGCGAAAGCTTCTGCAATTGATATGATTTCGGGGGGGATCGAAGGGCGCAGGAAAGCGTCCTCCAACAGCTTGCAGAAGTGCAAGGGAGCGAAATCATCTGGTGATGATTGAGCGTTAGGTCGGGGCCGAAGGCCCGGACAATCTTCGTGAGAAATCCCCACCCCCGAGAGGCTGGGTAATCCTCTTCCGGCCATTAGGTGCCGAAGCAGTGACGACCAGTGCGGACTTACGAACGTCATGTTCTGCCCCGGCACTACTTAAGTTGCTTGCGCTTCATCAGCCGCCGATATCCCAACATATGAAAAAAAAAACGGGCACCACAAGAGGCGGCCTATCTTTTTCGTGATCACGTGTCGATTTGTTTCGGTCAAGCATCGAACTGTAAGCCCCTAGAAATGTTGACATTTTTCCCAGAGTCCTATGATTTTCCAAAAATCATTAAGGAAATCAACGAGCGTTCACACGCGGAAAAAATCTGATGCAACGTCGTTAACCACATTATTTTTTCTCAGCAAAATTTTAATATAGAAAGCGGCGCAAGGCGAAAATCTGCTTTCGTGACAGTATTACTGTCATGAAAGACCGTTCATTCTAAGGCTAAGTCTCGCGGGGGCTTCTGGCCCCCTGCCGCGCTGCGCTTGGCCGCCCCCGGTCGGCATGATCCGACTGATCTAGTCCGGGGCAGGCACAAGGGTACGGCCTCCGGCCTTTTCTCCCTTCTGTCTGCCCCGGTTGCGGAAGGATTGGTCGCTCCGGTCAGTCAAGGGTTCGCTACGCGCCGTCCTCGCCATGCGCGGCCTATGGCCTGTGCGTGGCTCTGGGCGGCCCCTTGAACAGCCCTCCCGCTCCGATTGGAACCCGGCAACCAGGTAACGATCCCCTCCAAAATCATTAGAATCCGAACGACCTAGTTAACGAACGCCACCCCATGGCAGACATCAAATCTGACGGAAGGATTCTCAAGAATCCTGATTTCTGCTATACATTTCTCAATGAATTCAACGTTAAACGGAGATTTCAATGCGCCAGACGATCACGAAAATCCGAGGATTGACGGTTAACGTCGAGATCGTGGAAATGTCCCAAGCGGACAAGAACGGCAGCATCCTCTGCTACGTCGCGGCGATCTATATTCAGGCACACGGAAGCGCGGAAAAGCGCCTCGTGCGCAAATCCCGGCTGCCCGGAGCAGCGGCAGCTTTGAAGGCTGAAATCAGAAGGGATGGGATCAGAGCGTTCGCCCGGATCAAGGCCGGTTAAACATCCGCAGCCCGTAAATCTGAGGCGCGGCGATCAACCGAGAGAAATCCAGTGCATCATATTCAAGCTTCTGCATCTCTTCATTGAGAAGCCGAACCCGAACAATACCGCTGCCGTAGCGATCTGCCATGCCGCCATCCGAGTGACCCTGCAAGGCATTTGCGAATTCCAGCGGAATTCTACTGTTCAAACAGGCATCCTCAAATGAGTGCCGGAAGCTGTGAAATGAAACCTTTTCTGTTTTCACGCAGATATTTTCGAGGAACCGCTTAAAGCGTGGGCTAAAGGCGGTCGAATAATACCCATCTGTCGCTTTCGGAAGGTCAGGAAAAGGCGCTGCCCCTTTTTCTCTGGCGTGCGACAAAAGTGGCAATACTGAGCTTTTCCAAGATGGGATGAACTGGAATCGTCCTAACGGATGAATCGGTTTTCAAACCCTGTTGAACGTCCGTTATTTCACGTTCGCCATCATCCCTAATGTCGAAATATCGGATACCAGCTTCAAATTTCACGTCGTCACATAGAAGCTGAATGATCTCGCCGGAGCGCGCCGGTGAAAAGGCCAATGAGAGGAACCCAATAGATACTCTCATCAGATGGCACATGGTCGCCCACGGTAAGGTAGTACGTTCCTGACTTGCATCCGGTGTAAAGCGGCGCACTAAAGATTGCTTGAAGCTGATCGGTTGTGAAAGGATCGCGCTCGTCACGAGCTTTGGTTGTGATGCGTAGATTCATTCCAGTAAAAGGATTGCTTGGAACGTCGTCATATTGCCCTTCCGACCAATTCCAGAACGCTCGAACAAAACCAAGTATCTTATTGACGTTCCGGTCAGACATCCGCTCAATCTCGGCAGTCGCGGCTTGCTCTGACAGCCTGGACGAAATCAAGCCTTCTGAAGTTTTCCTTCTGCAAAAAATTCGGTGGGAGCGCTCGGATCGATTCTTTGAATTTCGCGCGTCAGCTTTCTTATATTCTTTGAGAGACCGGTCGCCGACGAGTTCTTGAAAACGACGCGCCCAGAGTTCATTGGACGCAGCGCTGCTCTTGACCCATTCACCATTCTTGCGTGTTTTTTCTGCAACCCATTTGTCGATAGCTTCGGACAATTTCGGCGTTCCATCGACGTCCTTCTCAGAAGCTGGAGACGTCGGGAGTATTGGCATCTTTGGATACGGGTCGGCAAAAGTGTCTGGGCTAATTTCACCTTCATGAATTTTTTCGAGCCTGCACGTTCGCGTGATGCTTGCTCTGGATGACAGCCTTGCGAACCTTCTCGCGGCTGGCTTCGTCAAGGATCAAACCTTGTCGAGAGAGATATTCATCAACCTCCGCCGGGTTGGCTGCCTTGGCGAGCATTTTCTCCAAGCGAGCTGCCGCGCCTTGGGTCCGTGTTCGCCTATAGGAAAACCAAACCTGATCGATTTCGGCTTGGCGACCTCTTCCAACGTTAGATCGTACATCCATAGACCGTTTGGATCATGCTCGAACTTTTCGAGACGATCACGATAAATCTCACCGGCAATTGCGTATGCCTCTTTGTGCGAAAGAGACAACGGAGCCTTAAGGCCTTTTCGCAGCCGCGCCCATCGTTCTTCAATCGCGGCATGCGCCTTGGCGAACAGAACTCTTGCCTCACCCGGATCGCGAGTTTTAAGGCTAAATTTCTCCTCGGTCTTCCCCTCAAAAGGACGAAGATCAGTAGGGACCTTTTTGCGGAGCCAGTAAATACCGCCGCGCTTGATGGGTTGGGCCATTCTCAGAACCATGCTCAGTGTACCGCTCTGGTGTACCAAAAGAACGGTGCAAAAAGCCTTAAAGCTCAAAAAATGAGTGTTTTCCGGGGGATGGAATGGTGCTGCTAGAGAGATTTGAACTCTCGGCCTCTCCCTTACCAAGGGAGTGCTCTACCCCTGAGCTATAGCAGCATCGTGCGCTGGATCAGTGTTTGTCCGGCGCAAGCGAGGGCCTATTGCCATAGCTTGTTGCGGAGCGCAAGCCGCAAATCGAAGTTTTCGTTGGATGGTGTGCTCGAAAAACCGGCGGCTCTTCCGGAGTGCTTGGTTTTGCGGTATTTGAGCGCTTATGCACGATGAGAACAATCAGACACCAAATGATGAAGCGGCAGCGCCCGGCAAGCTTGAGCCGGGGCATGAGGCAGAACGGCAGGCCGAAGCGCGCAGGCAAAGGGCCGCCAAGACGCTGCGTGACAATCTTTTAAGGCGCAAGCAGCAAGGGCGTGCGCGCTGCGCCGGGGCTGCCGATGAAACATCTGGCCTGCCTGCCGCAAAAACGGACGAATCGGCTGAATAATCCGTGCCAGCACCATTGACCGGATCCGGGGCGGATCGCGATGGTTGGCGAAGTCAGTGTTTATGCCTGATATCACATCGATGCAGATGGGGTTTACGGGTGAGGTCAGTCAGACTGTACCGGTAATCGTGTCTGCATCCATCCGGATGCGGCTATACCGTCCTTGTTCAATTTGCTTCTCATTTCACGGCACATCCTTTATGGAAGCGCCAATCTCACACATATGGACTGTCAGGAAAGGCGGGCGGCGCCCGTAAGGTACCCTATGGATCGCATCAGAATTACCGGCGGCAACGAGCTTCGCGGCATTATCCCGATTTCCGGCGCAAAGAATGCCGCACTGCCGCTCATGATCGCCTCGCTTTTGACAGATGATACTCTGACGCTTGAAAACGTGCCGCATCTCGCCGACGTCGAGCAGTTGATACGCATCCTCGGCAACCATGGTGCCGACATCTCCGTCAACGGCCGCCGCGAGCGCCAGGGCGAGGGTTATTCGCGCACCATCCATTTCACCTCGCGCAACATTGTCGATACGACCGCTCCTTATGAGCTGGTCTCCAAGATGCGCGCCAGCTTCTGGGTCATCGCGCCGCTTCTGGCACGTGAAGGTAAGGCCCGCGTCTCGCTGCCGGGCGGCTGCGCCATCGGCACGCGGCCGGTCGACCTGTTCATCGAGGGCCTGACGGCGCTCGGCGCCAACATCGAGATCGATAGCGGCTATATCAATGCGACGGCCCCGAAGGGCGGCCTGATCGGCGCGCGCTATGTCTTCCCGAAGGTTTCGGTTGGCGCTACCCATGTGATGATGATGGCGGCAACGCTTGCCAACGGCACGACGGTGATCGGCAATGCCGCACGCGAGCCGGAAGTTGTCGATCTCGCCAACTGCCTCAATGCGATGGGCGCCAAGGTGACAGGTGCCGGCACCTCGACGATCACCATCGAAGGCGTCACCTCGCTGTCTGGCGCGCGCCATCGCGTCCTGCCGGACCGGATCGAGACGGGCACCTATGCCATGGCCGTTGCGATGACCGGCGGTGACGTCGTGCTCGAAGGCACCAATGCCAAGCTGCTCGACACGGCGGTCGAAGCGATCCGCCGCGCCGGTGCTGAAATCACCTGAAACAGAGAGCGGCCTTCGCGTCGTGCGCAATGGCGGCGGCATCAAGCCGGTGGATGTAGTGACCGATCCCTTCCCGGGCTTCCCGACCGACCTGCAGGCGCAGTTCATGGGCTTGATGACCAAGGCGTCCGGGACGTCGCATATCACCGAGACGATCTTCGAGAACCGTTTCATGCACGTGCAGGAACTGGCCCGCCTCGGCGCCAAGATTACGCTGTCGGGCCAGACGGCCAAGATCGAGGGCGTCGAGCGCCTGAAGGGCGCACCGGTCATGGCGACCGACCTGCGCGCTTCCGTATCGCTGGTGATTGCCGGTCTGGTGGCGGAAGGCGAGACGATGGTATCGCGCGTCTATCACCTCGATCGCGGTTTCGAGCGTCTGGAAGAAAAGCTCAACAAATGCGGTGCCCAAGTCGAACGTCAGCGACTGATCTGACACCGGCATCGGGTCTCGCTGTTGCGGATCTGATGCCGGCGTCCTATGTCCATTGTCATGATGACGGCAGCCCATCGGCTGCGCAGGCAAGGGATGAATGGCATGGACGGTTTGAAGCTGATGGCGCTGGACCCCGAAGATCTGGAGATCGTGTCCGCCCATGTGCAGGACGCGGTCTTCAAGGTTTCCGGTCTAGATTACGCGCCGCGCGCCGGACAATTGTCGCTGGTGATCAACCGCTTCGTCTGGGAAACAGCCGAAGGCCGCGGCAAGTCTTTCGAGCGCCGCCGCTGCCTGCTCGCTTTCAAGCGCGTCACCGCGGTCCGCTCGATCGGTTTCGACCGCAAGGACGACGACAAAGTGCTGTCGCTGCTGGCCATCCAGTTCGAACCGAACGGCGAAGGGCCGGATGGAACCGTCGAGTTCGTCCTCTCCGGCGAGGCTTCGATCATGCTCGATGTGGAATGTATCGAGGTTCAGCTTGCAGATACCGGCGGCGCATGGGAAACCGGTTTCCAAGCCGCGCCATCCCGCCGGCGCCTGATGTCTTATCCGCCGGCCTGCCAGGGCCGCGCGTTTCTGCCGACCATCCATAAGGACGTTTTCATTGGCTATCCGTCTCGACTATCTGACCCCCGGGCTTCGAAGCCGAGTTCGCAGCCTTTCTGACGACCAAGCGGGAAGTGTCCGAAGACGTCAACGCCGTGGTCAAGACGATCATCGATGACGTTCGTCTGCGTGGCGACGCGGCGCTTGCCGAATATACCAAGAAATTCGATGGCCTCGATTTCTCCGTTACCGGCATGGCCGTGACGGCTGACGAGATCGACGCGGCGATCAATGCCGTGCCGTCCGAGGTGCTGGGCGCGCTCAAGGTCGCTGCCCTGCGCATCGAGGCGCATCACGCCCGCCAGCGGCCGAAAGACGATATCTACGAGGATCTGATGGGCGTCGGCCTCGGGTCGCGCTGGACGGCGATCGATGCCGTCGGCCTCTATGTGCCGGGTGGTACGGCGAGCTATCCAAGCTCGGTGCTGATGAATGCGCTGCCGGCCAAGGTCGCCGGTGTCGAGCGCATCGTCATGGTCGTTCCTGCCAATGGCGGCGTGATCAATCCGGCAGTTCTGGCTGCTGCCCGCATGGCCGGCGTCGAGGAAATCTACCGGATCGGCGGAGCCCAGGCGATCGCAGCCCTTGCCTATGGCACGGTATCCATCGCTCCGGTCGCCAAAATCATGGGTCCGGGCAATGCCTATGTCGCCGCTGCCAAGCGCCAGGTGTTCGGCACCGTCGGCATCGACATGATCGCCGGCCCTTCGGAAGTGCTTGTTATTGCCGACCGCGACAACGATCCGGACTGGATCGCCGCCGACCTTCTCGCCCAGGCCGAGCACGATGTCGGCGCCCAGTCGATCCTCATCACCGATGATGCGCCTTTCGCGGCTGCGGTCGAGGCGGCGGTCGAGCGGCAGCTGCGCACCTTGCCGCGGGCTGAAACGGCAAGCGCCAGCTGGCGCGATTTTGGCGCCGTGATCCTGGTGCCGAATTTCGACGTCTCGGTGCCGCTCGCCAACCGGATTGCTGCCGAACATCTCGAACTCGCGCTTGCCGATGCCGAAGCGATGATCCCTGAAGATCCGCAATGCCGGCGCCATCTTTGTCGGCCGCCACACGCCGGAAGTGATCGGCGATTATGTCGGCGGCTCCAACCATGTTCTGCCGACGGCGCGTTCCGCCCGGTTTTCCTCCGGTCTCGGCGTACTCGATTACATGAAGCGCACCTCGATCCTGCGGCTGGGCGCCGATCAACTGCGCGATCTCGGACCGGCAGCCATTGCCCTTGCCCGCTCCGAAGGCCTGGAAGCCCATGCGCGTTCGGTCGCCATCCGCCTCAATCTCGGGGGCGAGGGATGAACGGCAGCCACCGTCTCTGCGATGTCGTGCTCGACGAAACCATTGGCCGCTCGACGCCCGACGTTGAGCATGAACGCGCGGTGGCGATCTTCGATCTGATCGAGGAGAATTTTTTCGAGCCGGCCGGTCACATCGGCGGCCCCTACCGGCTCAATCTGTCCCTGATCGATTCGAAGCTCGTCTTTGCGATCACCACCGAGGCCGGCGCCGGGGTTGCGACCCATATCCTGTCGCTGACGCCGTTCCGGCGGATCGTGAAGGATTATTTCATGATCTGCGAAAGCTATTACGAGGCCATCCGCTCCTCGACGCCGAGCCAGATCGAAGCGATCGACATGGGGCGGCGGGGCATTCACAATGAAGGCTCGCAGACGTTGATGGACAGACTGTCGGGCAAGATCAAGCTCGATTTCGATACGGCGCGGCGCCTGTTCACGCTTGTCTGCGTGCTCTACTGGCGGGGATGAACGTGACGGTCGCTGCTTCCCCCAACGAACCGCAGCGGAGCGCGAAATCGCCGGGATCGGTGCTGTTCATGTGCGGGATGAACGCGATCCGTTCGCCGATGGCGGAGGTGCTGGCCAAGGCAATGCTGCCGCCGGGCACCTATGTTGCTTCGGCCGGTGTCCGGCCCGGCGAACGCGATCCGTTCGTCGATGTGGTGCTGGAGGAGATCGGGCTGACGGCCGGGCGGCATCAACCGCATACGCTGGACGAACTGGAAGACGATTATTTCGACCTGATCGTTACGCTGGCGCCGGAGGCGCATCATGCGGCGCTGGAGCTGACGCGATCCATGGCGATCGATGTGGTATACTGGCCCACACCCGACCCGACGGTCGCGACCGGCACGCGTGAACAGATCGTTTCGGCCTATCGCGAGGTCCGAAATCACATTGCCAGCCTGCTCAAGCATCGTTTGCTTGGACAAATGCCGGACAAGATGGCATAGCGCACAGGCAAAACCGGAAAATGAAGTCGCTGCTGTTCACAAAACCGCGGCGATTGTGTAGTTTCCGCCAAATTTTTAAAAGGTGCGATACGCGCCTCTCCCGAAGCACAGAAAGAAATACCCTACATGGCGAAAGAAGAAGTCCTCGAATTCCCGGGCGTCGTTACCGAATTGCTTCCCAATGCAACGTTCCGCGTCCAGCTTGAAAACCAGCATGAAATCATTGCCCATACGGCTGGCCGCATGCGCAAGAACCGCATCCGCGTTCTCGCCGGTGACAAGGTGCTTGTCGAAATGACGCCTTACGACCTGACCAAGGGCCGTATCACCTATCGCTTCAAGTAAGCGCAGGCGCGGCCCCTGCCGCAAACTCAAGATCGATGGCCCTGTTGCGATGGCATTGACACATAAGCTGATCCTGGCCTCCGGTTCGCCGCGGCGTGTCGAACTGCTCGCGCAGGCGGGCATCGAGCCCGCACGCCTGATGCCGATGGATCTCGACGAGACGCCAAAGCGCACCGAACATCCGCGTTCGCTCGCCTGGCGGTTGTCTGCCGAAAAGGCAAGAGCTGCGCTCGCCGCTATCAAGGGAGAGCCTGGCTGGGACGGCAGCTATATCCTTGCCGCCGATACCGTCGTCTCCGTTGGCCGCCGTATTCTCGGCAAGCCTGAACTGGTCAGCGAGGCCTCGAGCGCGCTGCATCTTCTGTCCGGCCGCAGCCACTGCGTCTATACCGGCATCTGCCTGATCACGCCGGACAAGACGGTGCGCCAGAAGGTCATCGACACCAAGGTTCGCTTCAAGCGCCTCTCCAGTCACGACATCGACAGCTACCTGGCGTCGGGCCAGTGGCGGGGCAAGGCGGGCGCCTACGGCATCCAGGGCATCGCCGGCAGCTTTGTCGTCAAGCTGGTGGGTTCCTATACCAATGTCGTCGGCTTGCCGCTCTACGAGACCGTGAACCTGCTTTCAGGCGAGGGCTATGACGTGCATGACAGCTGGATGAAGGGCTAAGGCCATGAGCTCAGACGAAACCAAAGGCGCCTCCAACGTGGCGCCGCTGCGCAAGACCGTGCCCTGCCCGGAGTGCAAGCGGCCGTCGCACCGCGAACACTATCCCTTCTGCTCGGACCGCTGCCGCAATGTCGATCTCAACAGATGGCTGAAGGGTTCATATGCCATTCCGGTAGCCGACGATGAATCGAAAGCCAGCGACGACGAATGACGGCGCATTGATTTTCGTGGGATATCTGTTGTTTTTCAATTATTTGCACCAAATGATATTTTCCTGTCGAAAAAACGTCATTTGGTGCTGGACACCCCGAACAAGATGTTATAACCCCGCTCGCTTCCGGGGCGCAACCAACCGCCCCACGGTTCTTCAAGCGGAACCATTGCCCGCAAGGCAGGATGCCCGGATAGCTCAGTTGGTAGAGCAGCGGATTGAAAATCCGCGTGTCGGTGGTTCAAATCCGCCTCCGGGCACCATTTTCTCTCAAAAGAAATCAAGTGGTTGAGCGATAAACGCTCCGAAGAAACACGCGGTCGTGTTGCGCTCATGTTGCAACTGGCTTCCCTTGATTTCCAACGGCTTCCCTGCTACGCTCGGCTAGTCCACGCGACATGCGATGCGACATGAAATCTGTAGAGATCCTTTATGAACCCGTATCAATGGTCATGCCCATTCTGCCGTCGCGACCAAGTAGTAACCGGTGAAAATCGGCACGCCTCCACCCACACCTTGTACATCGGGGAAGTCGAAGTACGGAAATGTGGGCCTGGGATATACGGCGATCAGGTGCGTCAATCCTGATTGCAACGACGTCGCCCTGGAAGCGGAGTTCCACACAACTGTTCTCCGAGGCTCAAGCTCCTATCCAGATAAAGTGTTGGAAAAGTGGTCTCTTCGGCCTGAGAGCTCCTCTCAGGTGCAGCCCGACTACATCCCTGCAGCGCTTGTTGAAGACTACTATGAGGCCTGCCTTATTCGCGACATGAGCCCAAAGGCTTCAGCGACTTTGTCCCGTCGCTGCCTTCAAGGAATGATTCGAGATTTTTGTGGCATAACCAAAGGTCGATTAATCGATGAGATCAAAGAGCTAAAAAAGGCTGTAGAAGAAGGGCATGCGCCCAAGGGAGTTGAACCTGAGACGATCGACGCGATCGATGCTATTCGTGATATCGGGGAACATCGGCGCCCATATGGAGAAGGACATTAGCCTCATCATCGAGGTTGATCCTGGCGAGGCTCAGGCGCTGATCGAGCTGATCGAGATGCTTTTTGATGAATGGTACGTCGCCCGGCACAAGCGCGAACAACGACTTCGCTAGTGTTAGAGCAATAGCAGCTGAAAAGAAGGTTGCCATTGAAGTTGGCCGTGCTGAAATCGCACAGAAAAGACTTTTGGCGATACCGGACCAATCCGCCTCCAGTTCGTCAGATGTGGATTGACACCCGCGTGCATCCTGTCACGTTGCACGGATAAGGCGTGGGTACTGAATGCATCATATAATCATGTGGCTCGGCGGCATTACGGCCGCGATTGGAGCGTTTTTCTTCCTAATGGTCGTGATCACCGCCGGGAAAGGTAATGCTGGTGCGCTGTTCGGCGCCATCGGGATTGGCGGCGGGCTCGTCGTTTCGGGGGGCGATGCTTTACTGCTCCGGGGCAATCGTTGATCACTTGGCGGCAATCCGGCAGGCGACAGAGGCTCAGGCGAAATTCTTCGCGGAGAGGTCCGCAAAACCCACTCCCTAACCCCCTCCGAAAGGCGTTGCCATGATGGCAATACCCCGTCTTGACACTCGCGTGCATCCTGTCACCTTACGCGGATAAGGCGTGGAAGAATCATAAAACGAATCCTTGTTCGGCTTCCCTTGCGGTGAAACTGCTTACTGAATGACCGGCGCGCCCGGCAATAAGAGGTTTGAGTATGAATTTTGAATTCGCGGGTGTTGGGGACGTGGTTTTTGTCCATGTCGATAAGCTTTACGTCGTGGAAATCAGGGTCGATTTTGATGGGGAAGGCTTGCCGGGCCACCATGCAATTGCCGGACACGGTCTCAAGTTAACCGTGAGATTTAGAGGCGAGCCGGAGTGGACGTTCTCGAAGATTGAAACGGAGGCTCTTGCTGCTGCGACGTTGCTTCTGGAGAAATCAATACCGGTTCTTCGCGATGCCTCAGGCACCACGCTTGCCGCACGTACGCTTGAAGCCGAAGCAATTCTTGCTCAAAAGAAAGCCGTTGGCCCTGGCTATATCGTAGAGCTCGACGACTAACAATTCACCGCCTTTTTTAAGTCTCATCGCGGATCTCGGCTGAAAACTGCAGTTTGCCGTGGTCGTTGATTGGGCAAGATTTTGTTGGGTCGGCCAATACAGTGGGACGCTTTTTGTAACGACCGGTGCGCCGGCAATTTGAGGAATAAGAAAGTGGGCACAGTATTTAAGGTGGGTGATTTGGTTCAACTGAAATCTGGTGGACCGCCTATGACGGTGCAGGAGTGGCATGGCGCGATGAGCAAATATCAGTGCGTTTGGTTTAAGGGCGCCTCTCATGAGAATGGATATTTCACTGAAGGTTCGCTGCATCTCTACGTGGCACCGGCAAAATGAATGAGGAGCAGGCCGCGCAATGGATGCTTGGGGAGTTTGAAGAATTCGGCTTTCTCTATCAAGAAGGCGCAGCGTGTCATCTCTTCATGTGGAATGATGAGAAATTAGCCTATTATGATGCCAAATCAAATCTCTGCATCGGAAAAGGCGTTTTGACCCATTTCAACAAGTGCACGCCAGAGGCGGTGTATGAGCGAGCCGGAAAATTCTGGAGACGTCGCTTGGAAACGGATCAACCTGGGCGCCAGCAATAATTAAGGGCGGCTTTAAGCCGCCCTCTTGAACCACCCGTCGAATATCTCTGCCGTGAGGTAGATGACGTTCGACGGTTGAGCAGCCTTCTTCTTTTGATAGTAGGTGGCCGAGTAAATCACTCGAGAGCATGCTCGGCTGCAGTACATCGCCTGGCTGTTCTTCGGACGAAATACCGCCCTACACCGGCAGCAATGTCGCTCGGGCAACGCAGCCCGCATGTCTCGGATAACGCCACGCTTTGAACAATCGGCAGAGCAGTATTTCCGCCGCTTTGCATCAGGCCTGAAGCGTTCATTGCACCAATTGCATTCTATCTCTGCCAGTTTGCGCCGTGAGGCGTCAGCGCAGGCGTTAGAGCAGAAGCGGACCGATGACCGATAGCTGTCAAAGACGGCTCGTTCCTTTCTGAACTTGCGGTCGCAATAAGTGCAGCACAGTGTCGGTGCTTTCTCGCGGCGGATCATTCCGCGCTCGCCTCATTAGGCCGTCGACGAGGATGCCATCGTGATAGACCCGGCTTTCAAACGAGCTTGTGGCGCACATAACGGAGCAAAACCGATCACCGTTTGCCTGCCCTTCAGCGTCGATCTCGATAGAGCACCAGGCGCAATTCTCTCTCGGAACGGTATAGGCCCACTGCCCTTCCGCCCACGATGGCCGCTCGGCGCCGATGAGGCTCAAGGCTTCTACACAACGAGATCGGCCTCAACGTCAGCCGTCGGCCAGCTGTGGTTCAAATCCGCGTCCACGCACCATTTTTACTCCTAATGAACCAATTTCTTTGATCCGAACCAACCGCGGGTGCTGAACGCCAGCAGCCTCTTGACTCTTTTAGAAAAAAGAACATAAAGTGAACAAATAGAACAGTGCAGGCCCGGCTAACAAAGTGTGATTGCTTGGTAGGATCACTCCGCCCCCCCAACCGTTGAGGTAAGACATGAGCCATGTTGACGAAATTACTGCGCGGACCCAGGCGGTTCTGGCGCGGTCGAGGGCATTCAGAGAACGTTCGCAAGCCATGCGGGAAGAGCACAAGGCTCTGATCGAGCGCGCTTCGATCAAATCGGGCCAGCTTCATTTTGTCTTCCCCTCTTCCAGCGCCGACAGCGCAAAGCACTAGGGCAACGCCGTGGCTCGCCTATATCTCCTCCCTGAGCGGAGGAGGAGAGCATGTGTGGCGTCGGCAGACGAGCAGGGCATCTCACCACCTCTATCGTCTTGAATATTGGCTGCGCAGCCCAGACTGTCATGATACAGAGTATGGATATTGATTGCGTGCCGGTGCCGGTCTACTTAGGGGCCGCATTAAAATGAGGCCCCGAGTTCCGATAATGGCAATTTCTGATTTGATCCTGCAGCTCCAGCACGCCAAAGAACCCAGCAAGGAACTCGATATCTCCATCGGGATCGTCATGGGTTATAAGCGCCATGTGGCGACGGATACGGAGAATGGCAGCGAGCAGGAACGAAAGGTCGTTTGGCTCTATCCCGACAATGGCGACGAGAGCAGCCTGCCCGCTTTTACCGCGAAGATCGATGACGCCTATCTCCTTGCGCAGAGCCTCGCGCCCGGCTGTGTTGGTGGCGTCAGTTGGGATTCACAAGGCGGGACGGCCAAAATCGACGACGGCCCGTATTTTACCGCCAACACACCTGCTTTGGCGCTGTGCATCGCCGCGCTCAGCGTCAAGCTTCAAAAGGACCCGGAGACCAAATAGAATCGCTCCGGTTGCGATCCGCTATACGAAAACAAGCCGCCTTAAAGTCGGCGTCCGCACCCGGTCTCCAAATGAACGAAACGACGAAGCGCCAAGCTTGAAAGCGCTGCCGATCACATTACATGCTCTCAATGAGCGCCCTTGCAGGAGTAAAGCCCGATGAAATCTCTCGTTTTCCTCAGTGCAGCCGCGCTGATGCTCGCCTCGTGCACAACGCCGGATGTCGAGCCAATCCCCGGCAGCATCACCTATGGCGGCCAGCCGCGCACGAAGCTGACGAAATCACCGATCGGCAGTGTCGTGCACAATTCGTTCCGGACCGTGACCGGCGTTGCGTATGAGACCTATATCATCCAGCCGGACCGCTCGCTGAAGCTTGTCCGTCGTGAGATCTGCAGCGACTTTTTCGACCAGAACTAAGGTCCGGCGCCCCCTCCCCCTCAAGAGGCAACGACGGTCCTTGGCGATCGCGCCACCAGCCGCGCGTAGTCGATCGCCGACAGCATGTTGACGTGGTTGGCCTTACCGGTGCCGGCAATGTCGAAGGCCGTGCCGTGATCGACCGACACCCGATCGATCGGCAGGCCAAGGGAGACGTTGACGGCGGTCTCGAAGGCGACGAGCTTGATGGGGATATGACCCTGGTCGTGGTATTGCGCCACGACAAGATCGAAGGCGCCGCCATAGGCGCGGGCATAAACGGTATCGGCGGAAATCGGGCCGACGACATCAATGCCTTTTGCCCGCGCCAGTTCGACGGCCGGCGCCAGGAATTTTGTGTCTTCATCACCGAACAGGCCGCCCTCGCCGCAATGCGGATTGATGCCGGCGACCGCGATGTGCGCCTTGCGGCCGAGACGGAGAAAATGCCGGTGCCCCGCCTCAATGGTTGCCAGCACCCGCTCGACGGTCGCACGCTCGATCGCCGTGCGCAGCGACACGTGCGTGGAGACATGGATCGTGTTCAGCCGTTCCGATGCCAGAAGCATGAAGGAGTTTTTTGACCCGGTCAGATGGGCAAGAAGGCCGGTGTGGCCATCGAAGTGATGACCGGCAAGGTTCATTGCTTCCTTGTTGATCGGCGCGGTGACAATGCAATCGACTTCACCGGACATCGCCAGTCTCGACGGCGCGCTTGATGTAGCGCACCGAGGCGTCGCCGGCGACCGGGCTGACCTTGCCGATCTCCGGCAGTTTTCCATCGATCACGACCTCATCGACAGCAATGGTGCCGGCTGCCGGCGTTGCGGAAAAATAGAGTTCCGTTCCGGTCACCCTGTTGGCCCGCTCCAGCGCCTCGACATTGCCAACAACAACGAAATTCGCCCGATCTGTTTCGGGAAGGGCCGCCAGGGCCTTGACGATGACTTCCGGGCCGACACCTGCCGGATCCCCCAGCGTGACAGCTACGCGCGATGTGTGCATGTTTAAGTCCTCCGTGCGGCGCTGTGGCTGTCCCCCGCGATCGGCGCCGCAGGCGTGTTCCGTCAATAGGCGGCTTGATAGATCGAAAGAATGTCGTCGCGTCCGAGATCGCGCGGATTGTTGTCCAGCAAACGGCGAATGGCGAAGGCATCGTCGGCCATGATGCCGAGATCCGTTTCCGGCACGCCAAGCGCGGAGAGCCGCATCTCGATGCCGAGCGCCGCGCAGAAGCCGAACGTGACATCGAAGACCGCAGCCTGATCCGCGCCGGCCTTGAGATCGAGCGCGGCGATCACCTGCGCCGTCTTGTCCACTGCCGCCCGCGCGTTGAATGCCAGCACATGCGGAAAGATGAGGGCATTGGCGGCGCCATGAGCGACATGCCAGCGTGTGCCGAGCGGATAGGCAAGCGCGTGACCACCGGCAGTATTCACCGGCCCCAGACAGAAACCGCCGTAGAGCGAAGCGAGCGACAGACCAGCCCGCGCTTCGGCGTCGCCACCATCGGCGACTGCACGGGCGAGATAACGACCGACTAGGGCGCACGCCCTCGATCGCATAAAGGTCGATCATCGGATGCGCCTTGCGATTGGTGAAGGCCTCGACGCAATGGGCCATGGCATCGACTCCAGTCGCTGCGGTCGTTGTGGCGGGCACGGTGAAGGTCAGGCCGGGATCGATGACGGCAATGTCGGCAAGCATGTGGACGCTTTCGACAGCCAGCTTCGCCTGTGTGGCGGGATCAGTCACCAGGGCGCGAATACCGGCTTCGCTGCCGGTCCCGGAGGTTGTCGGCACTTGCGCCAGCCCAGCCCTGCGGCGCGTCGTCACCTTGCCCGCCCCAACGACATCGCGCAGTGTCTGGCTGGAACCGGAGAGGACCGAAGCAAGCTTGGCCAGGTCCATGGCACTGCCGCCGCCGAAGCCGACGATCAGATCGGCCTGCGCAGCGTTTGCTGCAGCCAACACCAGATCGAGATTGTCCGTATCCGGCTCAGGCTTTACCTGTGAAAAAACCGTAACGTCCCCGGGCAATTCAAGAATGCCGACCCGCGATGCATTAAACGCATCCGATACGACGAGAATACGGGAGAAACCCTGGTCTTTCGCCCATTTTCCAAGCCTGCCCGCCACACCCACGCCGAACTCGATGATATCCGGCCGAATGATGGTGATGGGGGCGCTCAGGTTGGTCATGGACATGTCCTCGTTGTTTTCGTCGCCACATCCACTGAGGATCGCAACCAACATGTAAATTTGTTATAGAAAATGACCTTTCTTGGCAATAGCCAAGGCGTTTGGAAGCTGTATTTATCGTCTTTACCGCCCATCCCCTGAAGCATATGCGGGTGCATGTCGCAACTAAATTATTGTTTTTATTAACAACTATAACAGACTCCTCGAATCTCGATGCCTGACCGAAGAAAATAGGCGGTTAGGGAGCAGAACGTCAAAATCAGCGCACATCTTGTAAATCGCAATGTGAAACTCACGCCTTTCGGCGTGAAAATCGGAAAACAAAACCATATTTGTCAAAATGCCTTCGGCCTGCGCCCGATTTTTACAGATGTAAAAACCGCATTTCGCCTCCAGCAGTGGCCCGCCCCGTCCTGGGCGCCGCGGCAAAGCCCTAGAAACCGTATCCGGGCTCCAGCCGCACATACTTGATGGCCCGGCGATAGTAGGTGTAGGCGACGTGCAGCGCGCCATCCGCCCCCTCGACAATCGACGGGTAGGAGTATTCGCGGTTGAGGGCGTCCTTGGAATTATTGGTGAGACAATAGCCGTCGCCGGCTTCCAGATTGCGGGGCGCGCTGAAAGTCTCTCCACCATCGGCGGAAAAGGCAAGGCTCATCGGCGCACGCGGAACACCCCAGACAGCTTTCGGCCTGTCGTCGGAAACGGCTGCCATTTCCACCGGCGCTACCTCAGCCCCCTCCTCCGCCTCGATCTCGTCATAGAGGGAATGGCGGCGATCGGTGGATGTCAGAGCGTTGGAATGATTGTAGATTATTGCAATCCGCCCATCTTTGAGCGCAACAGCCTGGATCGATGAATTGTTGTTGGGCAGATCGGTTGCCACCGGCGCGCTCCAGGTCAAACCGCCATTGTCCGATGCGCTCCGCAGCTCTGCGTGGCAAAGCGATTGCGGAAGAAGGCCACCATTCGCCCCTCACCGCGGGACAATGTTCATGTGAACAGCCCCGACGCTGCCCGGAAGATCGATCATCTGCCAGCTTGATCCGGCATTACGCGACAGCAGAACCCCGGCCGTATCAGCATCACCGGTCCATCGCTGGCCGGCTGCACCAATGCAGCGGAACACCGGCAGCAGCCAGTCGCCCCGCCGGTTGACGATGATCGGTTGGCGCACGAATGTGCCGGGACTGTCGCAGAGAATATCGACCGGACCGAATGTGCGTCCGCCATCATTGGAAACCCGCCGCTTGACGATGGCGCCATCCTGGTTTCCCGAGGTTTGCGACGTGAAAATCAGCCAGATTTTTCCATCCGGCGCGATGAAAACCAGCGGGTTCTGCTCGGATTTCTGCGGATCGTCCGACATTTTCTCCGGTGCCGACCACGTGTCGGAACCGGTTGCCAGCCGCGACATGTAAATGGAGATATCGCCCATGCCCTCCATCGTGCCGCCAAACCAGACGCAAGTCAGGGTGCCATCAGGCAGGAAGGCGAGATTGGCCGCGTGGTTCTGCACGCAAGGCGACGGCAGGAAGGCATCGAAACGATGCGCTTCCGTTCCGTGTGGATGAACAACGCCGTTCATAAGCGGCGGAATTTCCTCGGGTTTCAGGCCGGAACTGGATGTCATGGCAGCCCCTCCCTTACGGCAGCTTTTCAAACTTGGCGGCGAGATCGGCTTGATCGGCAGCGCTCAGCGCCATCAATGGCGGACGCGGCCGTGCCCAGGCGGAATTGCCGGTCTTCAGGCCGACCATCGCCTTGATCGTCGGGATCTGGACGTAAGAATTTGACAGCGAGCGATAGGCATTGATGCGCGCCTGTGCTGCCTCGACCTCGGCCGCACGGGCCGGATCGCTGGCATGGTCGTAGACCGTGCGGAGCGAGTCTGCGACCAGATTGGACGTCGCGGTAATGCAGCCCGCCCCCCCTGCCTTGATCAGCGGCAAAAGCAGCGGATCGGCACCGGCTAGCACGGAAAAACCCGGAAATGCGCCAAGAAGCGCTTCCATATTGGCAAAATCACCGGCCGAATCCTTGATGCCGACGACGGTATCCGGGAAGGCCTTGATCAACCGGCCAATCAGCGGCAAGGTCAGCGGAATGCCGGAAACCTGGGGAATGTGATAGAGCACGATGCGCAGCCGGTCGTCGGCGATCGTCTCGATGATCCGCGCATAGGCGGCAAACAACCCGTCGTCCGATACGCCCTTGTAATAGAAGGGCGGCAGCATGACGACGCTGTTAACACCAACCGACAGCGCATGCCGCGTCAGTTCGATCGTCTCCGGAGTGGCGGCAACGCCGGTGCCGGGCATAAGCTGATCGCCGGATATGCCCGCCTTCAGTGCCGCTTCGAGAATATCGCGGCGCTCGGTCGAGGAAAACGAATTGGCCTCGCCGGTCGTGCCCAGCAACGCCACGCCGTGACAGCCTTCGCTGAGCAGCCGCTGGCAATGGGCCGTAAACAGGCCAAGATCCGGGGTATCATTGGCGTTGAGCGGCGTCGTGGCGGCGCTGTAGACACCGGTGATCCTGTGAATCGTCATGTTTGCAAACTCCTCCCGCAACCGTCCGGCCGTTTTGGCGCCGCCGCCCTTCGCTTTTTCCCCAATCATGACAAGTTGTCAAGAAAAATTCCGTGTCGAAAATTTCAGCCAAAAAATATCCCATTGAAAAACATCAATTTTATCTGACTGCAGCAAGCATTCGTGAATATGCCCAAGAATTAATGTTGACAGATTTACAATAACGATCCAGTGTCCGGCTTCATCATGGCGCGGCAGGCTGTCCGGAACCGGCAGAGGGAGGGCGCGATGACAGCATCTATTGGAGGATCAGATGTCTAACCAGAACAATGAAGCCGGCTCGTCGCAGCCGCAGATGACGCGCCGCAATGCCCTGAAACTCGGCCTCGGCACAAGCGTCGCGCTTGGCCTGTTCGGCCTGAGCGCCCGCATCGTCGTTGCCCAGGAGGGCCAGGTGCTCAAGGTCGCAAACCCGGCCTTCAATCAGGATTGGTCGCCGTTGCGCGGCGGTGGCGTGCCCTATCGGTGGAATTCCGCCTGGTGGGCGTCGCCGATGTATTTCGACTCGAAGGGTGAATTGCACCCTTACGTCTTTACAAGCTGGGAGCCGGATGCCGAGAACAAGACATGGACCTTCAAGATCGACCCGAAGGCCGTGTTCTCTGACGGCAGCAAGATCACTGCCGAGGACGTCAAGGGCTCCTGGAATGTCTCGGCCATGCCGAACACCAAGAACCAGCGCGCCGACCAGGTCTTGAGCAAGGTCGCCGGTTACGCCGATGTCGGCGCCGGCAAGGCCAAGGAAATCTCCGGTATTGCCACGCCGGACGAAGGCACGGTTGTCGTTACCCTGTCGGAAGCCGACCCCGATCTTCTTCATGCGTCTTGGTAACCATATTGCGCCGATCACCAAAGCCTCGCAGTCGCGCGGCGAAGATGGTGAGGAAGTCGCCGACTGGTACATGCCGACAAGCAGCGCCGTCTATTCCGGCCCGTTCAAGTTGACCAGCATCGATCTTGATGCCGGCAAGCTGGTGTTCGAACCCAATGAAAACTTCTTCGGCCCGAAGCCGAAGCTGGTCCGCATCGAGATCGATTCAATCGAAGACAACGTTACGGCCACGTCCCTGCTGAAGTCCGGCGAATACAATGCCCATACGGAGCTTGTGACCTCGACCATCGTGCAGGACCTCGGCGCCAGCTTTGCCGAAGGTCCGCTGATCCCGACCAGCCAGCATTTCTGGTTCAATTCGTCGCGCGCCGATGGACGATCCGAAGGTTCGCCAGGCGCTGATCATGGCCGTCGATCGCGAAGGCCTGATGAAGGCGTCCTTCCCGGATGGCCCGCACAAGAAGACCGACCAGGTCCTCAACTCCGTGCCGGGCGCCGACAATTCCGGCTTCGAGCCCTATCCATACGATCCGGAAGGCGCCAAGAAGCTTTTGGCTGAATCCAGCTATGGCGGCCCAGAACGCCTGCCCAAGCTGCTTTTCGTCGGCATTTCCGGTCCGGCCATCGAGGCCGCCGCCCAGTTCATCGCCGAACAGTGGCGCCAGAACCTCGGCATCACCGCCGTCGACATGAAGCCGCAGCAGGATGCCTATGCAGGGCCTGACCAAAACGCGGTGCAGATCTTCCGCGACGACGTCGGCACCCGCGTTCCCGATGCCGTCTCCTACCTTGCCGGTTCCATCGCCTCGACCTCGTCGAAGCGCAAAACAAGCTGGGTGGATACAAGAACGACAAGGTCGATAGCCTGCTGGCGGAAGCAGCGACGAAGGCAGCGGATGATCCTGCACGCGTCGCCCTTGCCCAGGAAGCCCAGAAGGCCTTCCGCGAAGACTGGAACTTCATCCCCTGGTACGCCCAGGCGATGTCGCGCTGGGCAACCGACAAGGTCACCGGCATGGACAAGAACCTCGACTGGCAGGTCGTAGCCCCCTGGGACATCTCGATCGCTTGAGGCGACACGATGTCAGACATTTCTGTGCGGGAGCGGAAACCCGCTTCCCGCACAGATTGCGAATGCTGGAGTATGATTGCGGACTTTCGCCGCAGGGCAAAGCTCGAGGCATCATCTTCTGAAACGAACGGTGGGGAACTGCCATGCTGCGTTACATAACAACCCGTTTCCTTGTCTGGATCCCTTCCGTCCTTCTTGTCATGCTCGGCGTCTATGCCTTGGCCTATTACGGCGCTGGCGACCCAATCAAGCTGATCTTCCTGCGCGCGCCCGGCGACGTCGCCTACAATCCCGAACGCATCGAGGCGATCCGCGAAAGCGCTGGCCTCAACCGGCCGTTTCTTGCCCAGTTCGGCAGCTATATCTGGAACCTGCTACATGGCAATTTCGGCAATTCACTGAGCTCCGGCCGCTCCGTCTGGGCGATGATCTCGGCTGCAGCCCCTGTCTCCTTCAAGCTGGCGCTCTGTTCCGTCATCCTGACCGCTGTCGTCGCCATTCCGCTCGGGCTGATCGCAGCGCTCAACCAGAACACCCGTACCGACTATGCCATTCTCGGCTCGGCCCTGTTTCTCTGGGCAATCCCGGCCTATGTCGCCGGCCCGATGCTGATGGTGATGCTAATCATGATCCTGCCCGGGTCGGCCGTGCCCTATGGCTGGGGCGGCGTCTTCGACGTGCGCATCCTCTTGCCGCTGCTCGTGCTCTCCTTCCAGCCGATCGCGCTGATCGTGCGCCAGACCCGCGCCGCCGTGATCGAGGTCCTGTCGGAAGATTTCGTCCGCACCGCCCGGGCCAAGGGGGTTCCGGAAGTGGTCGTCGCGCTGCGCCATATTCTCCGCCCGGTGCTGACGCCCGTCGTCACGCAACTGGGTCTCATCATGATCACCATCGTCAATGGCGCCATCTTCGTCGAACTGGTCTTCGGCCTGCCCGGCCTTGGCCGCCTGACAGTGCAGGCGCTGACCAACACCGATTATCCCGTCATCCTCGCCATCACGCTGATCGGTTCGTTCCTGGTGATGATCTCAAACCTTTTGGTCGACATGCTCTATCCGCTGCTCGATCCCCGCGCCAACGACACCAGAAGGAGCCGCTGACCATGTCCGTCGTTCCCATGACCACCGCCCCCATCGAGATCGAACCGCCTGTCAGCCTGTGGCGCGATGCCTGGCACCGGTTGCGCTGCAACAAGCTCGCCGTCTTCGGTCTCGTCGTCGTCGTCATCCTTGCCTTTACGGCGCTTTTCGGACCGTATTTGACGCCCTACGACTTCCTCAGCCAGGATCTCAATTCTGCGCAATCTGGCCCCGTCGCTGATCCATCTGTTCGGCACAGACGATCTCGGACGCGATGTGTTCAGCCGCGTCATTTACGGCACACGTATGGCTTTCCTCGTCGCCATCGTCGTCACCTTCATTGCCGTTCTGATCGGCGTGACGCTGGGTGCGCTCGCAGGCTTCTTCGGCGGCTGGCTGGACCGGATCGTCATGTGGCTGACCGACATGACCATGTCGATCCCCAACCCTTTGCTCGTTGTCGTCATCAATGCGTCCTTGAAGTCGCCGATCGCCAGCTGGATGGAAAGCCGCTACCTGGCGACGCTCAATCCCTTCTATCGCGAGACCATCTGGGTCGACTTTCTGCTGGTCTTCGGTCTGATGGCCCTGATTTCCTGGCCGCCCTATGCACGCCTCGTCCGGGCACAGGTGCTGTCGATCCGCTCGCGACCCTATATTACGGCCGCCCAGGCGCTGGGCCTGACCAACCGCATCATCCTGATGCGCTATGTCGTTCCGAATGCGCTGGGTCCGCTGATCGTCGCGGTGAGCGCCGGTCTCGGCACCGCCATGGTTCTGGAAAGCGCGTTCTCGTTCCTCGGTGTCGGCGTCAATCCGCCAACGCCCAGTTGGGGCAACATGATTTCCGACGGGCTTCGCGTCTGGCAGCATTATCCGCATCTGCTGGCCGCCCCCGCCGCCGTTCTCGGCCTTGCCTCCGTCGCCTTCTCCTTCCTCGGCGACGGCCTCAACGATGCCCTCAATCCGCGCGGAGCGAAGTGATGATGATGGCCAACACAATCCGCCCCGAACCATCGGCCAGGACCGGCGAGCGCCTGCTCGACGTCAAGGGCCTGACCATCGAGATCGAGACCCGTAACGGTCCCGCGACCATCGTTGATGGCATCGACCTCCATGTCGACAAGGGTGAGACGCTGGGCATCGTCGGTGAATCCGGCTGCGGCAAGAGCCTGACCATGCTGAGCATGATGCGGCTTCTGCCCAACAAGATCCACGTCACCAAGGGTGAAGCCAACTTCGCCGGACGCGACCTGCAGAAAATGTCGAATTCGGAGCTGCGTAAGGTGCGCGGCGGCGAGGTCGGCTTCATCTTCCAGGATCCGATGACCTCGCTCAACCCGGTGATGCGCATCGGCCAGCAGCTGGCCGAGCCGCTGATCTATCACCGCGGCATGTCGAAGGCCGAAGCACGAAGCGCGCCGGTGAACTTTTGAAGCTCGTCGGCATCCCCGGCGCCGAAGACCGGCTGGACGCCTATCCGCACGAACTATCCGGCGGCATGCGCCAGCGCGTAATGATCGCCATCGGCCTTGCCTGCAATCCGCAACTGCTGATCGCCGACGAGCCGACCACCGCACTCGACGTGACGATCCAGGCGCAGATTGTCGATCTGGTGAAAGAGTTGCGCGACAAGCTTGGCATGTCCGTCGTGTGGATCACTCACGATCTAGCGCTAATCGCCGGCCTCGTTGATCGCATCAACGTGCTCTATGCAGGCACCGTGGTCGAAGATGCGCCGGTCGATGCGCTGTTTGCCAATCCGAGCCACCCTTATACGCAAGGGCTGCTGGCCTCGATCCCGAAGCTTTCCGATCAGCGCTCGACGCGCCTCAGCTCGATCGGCGGCACGCCGCCGGAACCGGGACGCCGTCCAAAGGGCTGTCCCTTTGCGCCACGCTGTCCGCTGGTCGAGTCCATTTGTCACGAACGCGTTCCGTCGCTCGAGGGCATTGGTCAGGGCGGCGCGCATCGCGTTGCCTGCTTCGTGGCCCAAAGAAAACTGGAGGCCGCGTGATGGCTGCCCAACCCTTGATGCGCATCGAAAACCTGGTGAAGCACTTCCATGTTCGGCTTGGCGCCTTCGGGGAGCGGGCAGCAACCGTACATGCGCTGGACGATATCAGCTTCGAGATACTCGAAGGCGAGACGTTGAGCCTCGTCGGCGAATCCGGCTGCGGCAAGTCAACCACCGGCTTCACGCTGCTCAACCTGCATCGGGCGACCGAAGGCAAGGTGATCTATCAGGGTAGAAATATTGTCGAGCTCGACGAAAAGGCGATGCGGCCCTATCGCCGGCAGTTGCAGATCGTCTTCCAGGATCCCTATTCGACGCTCAACCCGCGCATGACCATTGGCGAAGCCGTCGGCGAGCCGATCCTGTTTCACAAGCTTGCCACCAAGGCTGAGCTGAAGGACCGGATCGCAACGCTGCTCGCCGATGTCGGCCTGCCGCCGCGCTTTGCGTCACGCTATCCGCACGAGCTGTCCGGCGGCCAGCGCCAGCGCGTGGCGATTGCCCGGGCGCTCGCCTGCCAGCCGAAATTCATCGTCTGCGACGAGGCCATTTCCGCGCTCGACGTTTCCGTTCAAGCGCAGATCATCAACCTGCTGCTCGACCTGCAGCAGAAGTACGGACTGACCTACCTGTTCATCGCTCACGATCTGGCCGTCGTGCGCCATATCAGCGACCGTGTCGGCGTCATGTATCTCGGTCGGCTGGCGGAGCTTGCAACGCGCGAGGAGCTGTTCTGAACATCCGCTGCATCCCTATACCAAAGCACTTCTTTCCGCTGTGCCGGAAGCCGATCCCGCCCATGAGCGCAGCCGCAAGCGGCAGATCCTGCAGGGCGACGTGCCAAGCCCGCTGTCGCCACCATCCGGTTGCCGGTTCCATACGCGCTGCCCGATCGCCATGGACATCTGTAGCAAGGCCGTACCGGAATGGCGTGAGGCCCGGCCGGGCCATATGGTTGCCTGTCACGCCGTGACGGAGGGACTGTCCGGATGACGCTGCAAGTCGCCATCATTGCCGACGACCTGACGGGCGCACTCGATACCGGCACGCCCTTTGTGGAGGCCGGCCTGGCGGTGGTGGTGGCAATCGACGTCGAAGCCGTGGCCGAAGCGCTCCAGCACAACCCGGATGTCATCGTGATCAACACGGCGTCAAGGGCGCTTTCCGCTGGCGGAGCCACACAGCAGATGCAAGCGGCTCTTGCCGCGTTGGGTACAGCACATCCCCCTATTCTGTTCAAGAAAATCGATTCCCGACTCAAGGGCAATGTCGGCGCGGAGAGCATGGCGCTTGCCTGAATTCACCGGCCGCAGCCGGATCGTCGTAGCGCCAGCAATCCCTGACCAGCAGCGATTCACTGTCGATGGCGCCGTTACAGGCCGGGGCGTGGAAACGCCGCTGCCGATCCGCGCCCTGTTTCCTGCCAGTGCGGCGGCGATCGATGTTTACGACGCCAGCACCGATGCGCATCTGGACAATCTCGTGCTCCAAACCGACTGGTCCGCCGTGATTGCCGTGGGCGCACGCGGCCTTGGCAGTGCCTTTGCCCGTTCGCTGGCGATATCGGCTGCCGTTCGCCCGCCCTTCCTGCCATCCACGGAAACGCTGTTCGCTTTCGGATCGCGCGATCCCATAACATCATCCCAAATCGAGCACCTCGCCGAGCATCGGCATCTCGCCGCGATTGCAGATGCGCCCGCTGGCGCGTTGTCCGCAGACAAGATCCCTGCTCTTCCCGCCGTGGCCCGATGCGCCGGCGAGCAGACCTCAAACCCCGAACACGTCGTTGCCCGCTTTGCCGACGGCATCCGGCAGGTGGTGAAACAAACCCGACCGGATATGCTGATGATGGGCGGCGGTGACACGGCGCTTGCCATCCTGAAGGCGCTTGGGGCCAGCGTTCTGATCCCTAGCGGTGAAATCGAAGCGGGCATTCCATGGTTCGAGATTGAGGACGTGGACGGCAGGACAATTCGCTGTGCCGTCAAATCGGGGGGCTTCGGCAATCTTGATTCTTTGCTAAAACTCGTTCCTGAGAATCTGCTAAGTCAAACGATGTCCAATAGGACAAGGATCGAAAAACAGGCGTGGTGAAGAAAATGGCGCAAGACGCCCCCTCAATCGGAGAGCCCGGCCCAAACGCCAAACCAGAGCGTGTCAAATCGGTGAGGCTGGTCGATCGCGTCTTCGATCAGTTGCGCGAGCGTATCCGTTCCGGCAATTATCCGCCGGACTCCCGCCTGCCAGGAGAACACGAACTGGCATCGATCATGGGCGTCTCCCTGCCCGATCGTGCGCGATGCGCTTGGACGGCTTCATGAAGAAGGCATGGTCTATTCGCGCCAGGGTGCCGGCACCTTTGTCAGCGCGCTTGCGTCCCCGGCCACGCACCTTGCCTATTCACCGGTCAAGACCATCGCCGATATCCAGCGCTGCTATGAGTTCCGCCTGACGATTGAGCCGGTCGCGGCCTTCTTTGCCGCCCAGCGGCGCGACGAAGCCGCCCTCCAGAAGATTGCCGCCGCGCTTGCGGACCTGCGCGAAGCGACCAGCCATCAGCTTCACCGAACCGACGCCGACTTTGTTTTCCACAGATGCGTGACCGAGGCGGCCAACAATCACTATTATACCGCCTCCATCGAAGCCCTGAAGCCGCATATCGCCGTCGGCATGCATCTGCACGGCCTGTCGCTGATGGGACCACGGCTTGGTCTGGAAAAGGTCTTCGAAGAGCACAATGCCATCTACCAGGCCATCGCCGACGGCCGCGCTGAAGACGCACAAAAGGCCATGCGCCTCCACCTCGAAGGCTCCCGCAACCGCCTGTTCGAAGACCGGATGCTGGATCTTTCCTTCTAATCGGACAGAAAGAAAAAGCCGGCGCTCTGCTCGAGCACCGGCTTTTGATATTGAGGAAAAGCGTTCGAACGACCGCGATCAGTCTTCGAGATCTTGAACATCCTGCGCGACATTCGTGACGCCATCTCGCAATGCCGATCGGCCGGGCCACAAACGCCATGAATTTTGAAATATCGACGGATGGATGGCGCGATGCGTAGATAACGTCGCGACTCTTGACCGGGAAGGTCTGTCCGACGATCAAACTGTCGGGTTGGGTCATGTTGAGGCGGTAGACGATCGGATAACGCCCAACGCTGTCCGGCGTCATGCCCTTGCGCAGCATCGCGTTGAACCTCTCAGTCCCCAGGAGGCTCATGACCACATCCGGCTCTTCATAACGGAAGACGAAGTAACCCTTGGCGTCGATGGTGGTGTCGTTACCGCCGCCAGCAAGCGCTACCGCTTCAAGCAGATTGAGCTCGCTCGCGCCGAATTCGACACGTTTATTGACCCTAGTGGAACCGAGAACGGTAAAGGTGCGCGGATCGCGCGTCACGAAAATCTGGTCGCCGGGCTGGACGTGAACATTTTCCGACGGATTTTCGATGATCGATTTCAACAGAGCGGTGCCGGTCTTCTTACCGCGAACCAACGTAACGTAGGTTTCATAAGGCTGCGCGACCGGGCCGCCCGCCTTGGCGATGACTTCGTTGATCGTTTCGCTCACCAGGCTCAGAGGCACCACAGAGGAGCGGCCGACTGCGCCCGACACGGTGACGTTGCGCGATGCAGTTGCCAAGCTGGTGACGATCACATCCGGCTCGACGGCCTTTTCACAAGCGCATCGAGAATTGTCTGGCGGGCCTGCTCAAGGGTCTTGCCTGCGAACTGAACTGGACCGACATAGGGGATCGTCGCCATGCCATTCGGCTGCACGACCAAGTCCATGTTCGTCTGCTTCGAGTCGGTTGTGGAAAACAACCCGTCGCTGCCGGCTTCGAAGATCGTAACTTTCAGCGCGTCGCCGACGCCGATAACGACGCGACCAACACCACCGCCGATACCGAAGCGGCGATTGAGCGCCGTTGCCACATAGTCAGATACGAGGCGCGCCGAACGGGCATCCACATCGACAATGTCATAGGCGACTGTATTTTGCCGGCCGAGTTCCTGCGCCGAAAGGCCAGCATCCTTGGTAATTGCGGAAGAAAGCGGGCCTTCGCCCGGAACTGCCTGACATCCCGTAAGAAGGGCGCAAATCAGGATTGCATTCAAACGGCTCAATTAACGCACTCCGAAATCGACCCTATTTTGGTATTTGAACTACCAACGGTGCCGCTGCATTCTAATAACCGGAATCCTGATCGCCCCTTGAAAAGCACAATCATTGTCCCACAACAAGCCATTCACGGTCACATCCGCTCAAATAATTCGCAGTGCGCCTTTCTGGCAATAGGTTCTCCACAACGGTTACGGCCTGTCTTCATAATTGTCCGTGGTCCGCACCATACCCCGTGTATGTTCCCAAGAAAGGGTTGAAACCTCGTGAACATGATTTAAAAAAGATGCCAATATAGCTGACGCCAAAGAAATGATGAGACGGTCCACGGGCCCGGGGAAGAAGTTCCGATTGCTTTTCGCGTATCAAGTGCAATCAGCAAGACAATTCACAGCAGCTTAGAGCGTTCGATAAAGTATGACAGTTGAAATCATAGGGCGCGCATGTCTCGCCCCTGGAGCGAATTCGCCGCAGGCGTTGTTTCGAATTTTGCGCCAGGGCAAATGCACCGTCACACGCATTCCATCCGACCGTTGGGACCTTGCTCGCTTTTGGCACCCAGTCATTGGCAACCCGGGCAAGACCTATTCCTTCGCGGCTGGCGTGCTCGATAGCATTTATGATTTCGACCCGGCTGCCTTCGGCATGTCGCAACGTGAAGCCATGCACATGGACCCGCAGCAGCGGGTTTTGTTGCAGTTGGCTTGGCGCGCTGGAAGATGCAAACATTTTCGATCCCATCGCTGCACGGCGAAAATGTCAGCGTTTATATCGGCGCATCGAGCCTCGACCATGCCAACCTGACCGTCGAGGACCCGGCTGCGGCCGGTCCTTATTTCATGACGGGAAACACACTCTCGATCGTTTCCAACCGTATTTCCCACATTTTCGGCCTGAGCGGGCCGAGCATGACAGTCGATACCGCCTGTTCCTCCTCGCTGGTCGCGCTCGATCAGGCGATGCGCGCGCTGAATGCTGGCGAAATCGACACGGCTATCGTTGGCGGCATCAATGTCCTTGCCCACCCGCTTCCATTTGTCGGATTTGCGCAGGCGCGCATGCTGTCCCCGGAGGGGCTGTGCCGCGCCTATGATAATGACGGTGCCGGTTACGTTCCGCTGAGGGCGGCGTGGTGTTCGTTCTGCGCCGTTCCGACAGGGCACGGCAGGAAAAGGACCGCAGCTACGCCAAGATCGTTGCCACCGGCGTTAACTCGGCCGGGCGTACCAACGGCATTTCACTACCATCGCGCGAGGCTCAGGCCAATCTGCTGCGCGCGATCTACGAAGGCAACAATATCGATTCCAACCAGGTTGCCTTCGTCGAAGGCCATGGAACCGGCACCAAGGTCGGCGACCCCTCCGAAGTCTGGTCGATCGGCACGGTGATCGGCGCCAACCGGCGTGCGCCGGTCCCGATCGGCTCGATCAAATCGGAACATCGGCCATACGGAACCGGCTTCCGGCCTGTTCGGCATGCTCAAGGCCGTCATGGCGCTTGAAAACAACTACCTGCCAGCTTCGCTGCATTTCGACACCCCGAACGAGAACATCGATTTCGATGGACTGAACGTCCGCGTTACTGCAAACCCTGATCGAACTGCTGCGCGGCAAGCGTGCGCGCCTTGCCGGCATCAACTCCTTCGGCTTCGGGGGTGCCAACGCTCATGTCGTCATCAGTGATCCGGACCCGGTTCAGGACGAGCGCAGCCCGCAACAACGCCACCGGCCATGTTTTCATGGCAAGCGCCCATACCGTCAACAGCCTCGAGGAATTGCTGAAGTCGTACAAATCGACGTTTGCCAAGGCCTCCAAGGACGAGGCTCGAGCCGTCATCGCCGCTTCCGGCGCCAATCGCACGCAGATGCGCCACCGTTTTGCGGCGCGCAGCGACCATCCTGAAGACATCATTCGCGCCATTGCCAGCCACCTCGAAAAGCCGGCGTCCGATATCGGCGAAACCGGCGAAGCGGTGACGAAGGATGCAAAGGTTGCATTCGTCTTCTCCGGCAACGGCTCCCAATGGGCCGGCATGGGTGTCGAGGCCTTTCATGAAAACCTGCATTTCCGCCAGTGTTTCACCTCGGTGAGCGCGCTGTTCAAGTTCCATTCGGAAATCGTCCTAACTGACCTGCTGACAGATCCAGGATCTGGACAAGAAGTTGTCCGACACGAAGTTCGCCCAGCCGCTGCTGTTTGCGGTGCAGGCTGCGCTTTCGGATCCGCTCGTTGCCATGGGCATCAAGCCGACAGCCGTGTTCGGTCATTCCGTCGGTGAAATCGCTGCAGCCTACGCTGCTGGCGCCCTTTCGCTCGTTGATGCCGTATCGATCGTTGCCAAGCGTTCGCTGCACCAAGATCTCTTAGCCGGCCAGGGCACCATGGCGGCCGCGATGCTCGGAGAAGAAGCAGCCAATGCCTTTGCCAAGGCACGCGGCCTCGAACACATCTGCGTCGCAGCCATCAACGCCCACAATTCCGTGACGATTTCAGGCCCGGCACACGAAGTTTCCGCCTTCCACGATGCCGCACGCAAGGCGAAGATTCCCTGTCCAGATTCTCGATATCAACTATCCGTTCCATCATCCGATCATCGATCGCGCCAAGAAGGCCTTCCTTGCCGACATCCCGGACATCGCGCCGCGAAAATCAGAGCTTGCCTATCTGTCTACCGTTACCGGCGAGCGGATGGACGGCACGCAGCTTGATCCGGATTACTGGTGGAAGAACGTCCGCGAACCGGTCCGTTTCCAGGCCGCGACCGAGGCTGCCATCGAACTCGGCTGCAGTCTGTTCATCGAAATTTCGCCACGCCCGATCCTGTCCTCCTACCTCAAGGAAACGGTGAAGCAGGCGTCCATACCGGGCATGGTCGTTCCGACTTTGCTGCGCGACGTCGGCGAAAAGGGCCAAGACCCCATCTCACGCGCCATGGCGCCGCGATCGCCCATGGCGCCGCCTTCGACCAAGCGCGCCTGTTCGGCAAGCGCAACGCGTTCGTCCGCCTTCCGAATCTGCCGTTCGAACAGACCGAACTGCGACCGGCATCGACGAGCGATGCGACAGACCTGTTCGGCCGCGGCTCCAAGACGCCCTATACGCTGGCAGGCTGGCGGGCCGACCTCAACAGTGGCAGCTGGAAGAACCATATCGACGCGCATCTGTTCCCCGATCTGGCGGAACATGTTGTTGACGGCAAGGCTATCTTGCCGGGCAGCGGCTTCATCGAGATCGCCATCTCCGCCGCACAGCAATACTATGGCACCAAAGAGGTCGACATCACCAATCTGGAGATTGTGCGGCCGCTGGAGCTCGCCGACAACCGGATGATGGAGCTTTCGACCATCCTGTCACCGGAAACCGGCGATATCGAAATCCGCTCCCGCGAGCGCCTTTCGGAAGACGACTGGGCGGTGCATGCGGTGGCACGAAGCCGCAAACCGATCCCCGCCGATGAGATCACCTCCGGGAACGCCTTTGCCGGCCTTGAGAAAACGGCAACAGTCACGCCTGCGAAAGCCTATGAGACTGCGCGTCAGTTCGGCCTGGACTACGGTCCGCGCTTCCAGCTAATGGCAAAGGCCGTCTCCTATGGCGACCGTTTCATCGACGTCGAACTGAAGGAGCCCGAGAAGACGGGTAATCCCTTTGTCTCCTACAGTCTCAATCCGATTTCCGTCGATGCGACCTTCCACGGCCTGGTGGCGCTGTTTGACCGCTTTACCGGTGAAGCCGGCGGCGCGCCTTATATTCCGGTGCGCTTCGGCTCCGTGCGACTGACCAATTCCGGCCTGACCGTCAAGCGGGCCCTAGTCGAGATCGAGCGCATCAGCGCCAACTCGATCAAGGCGAAGTTTCGCTTTTTCGGCAAGGGCGGCGAAGTCATCGCAGCATTCGATGATTGCCGATTCCGCCGGACCTATCTGCGCCAGCACAAGACGCTGGAGATGCTGTCCTTCCACTATGAGGCCGTGCCTTCCGACCGTGCTGCGCCGCTTGCGACGCTGGGGCGCTCTGAATGCACTGCCTTTGCCATTGCTTGCCGTGCCGGACGAAAACGGCATCGACAATACGACGCTTCTATTCAACGCGGCGATCTACCGCGCCTGCCACGAAATTGCTCTCAAGCTCGGCAAGGGCACGGCCAAAATCGACACCCGGTCGCTTCCGGGCGATTTTGCGTTCCGCTGCTTCCTCGCCAATTGTCTCTATGTTCTGGAAGACGCAGGCTTGTGCGAACACAGGGGCGGCAGCTGGAAGATCGCGACCGAGTTCTCGCTTCCTCCCGTCGCAGATATCCTCAAGGAACTCTATGGCGAACGCTCCGAGCGCGCCGTAGAAGCCGTGCTGATCAACAACTCCTACGCTGAAGCGCTCGATCGCATCGACAGTCTTTTTGCCTCCGAGATATCGGGCAACGAGACTGAAGCAACGAGCAAGTCGCAAGGCTTCATCAGCGATGCGACGCTCGACCACCAGACCGTTCACTCCCGAATCCACCCGCCAACGCATGGATCTGGTTCTTGCTGCGGTCGAAAAGGCGCTCACAAGCGAAAGCGGCAAAACCGATCTTCGGATCGTCGAGGCAGGCACCGTCTCTGCAGGTTTCACCCCGCAAGCTTGCAACACTGGCTGCAAAATACAGTGCCAGCCTGATCGTCGTCGAACCGCGCGAAAATGCCCAGCGCAATCTGGAGATCGCTTTCGAGGAAGACGCGCATGTCCGCGTCCTGAAAAGATGCGTTCGCGACGCTTCCGGTTTTCGATCTCGTTGTCAGCGCTTCGGATACGATTTTCACGCTGATCGACGAAGATGGCGCCATTCGCAATGCACTGCGTGTCTGCCTGCAGGAAAATGGGGCCCTTATCGCTGCAACCAATGCGCCGACGGTGTTCAGCGACTTCGCTTTTGGATTGACCGAGAGCTGGTTTGCCCGCACCCAGGCCGTCGAGTTTCCGATTGGCAAGCTGGCAACGGTGACGCAATGGCAGAAGGATCTGACCGATCTGGGCCTGCGCAATATCTCCATCGAAGACCGCGAACTTTCACACGGCAACATCATCACCGTTGAAGCGCAGGGTGGCCAGTTTACCGAGACCACCCAGGCTGCCGACGCGCAGCCTGCAGAGATTGCAGTGCCGGTGCTTGTCCTCCACGAAGACAGCGTTTCGAGCCTGCACAACAAGCTCCCTTCCGGCAAGGATGCCATTCAGGTCCCCCTCATCCAGGTTCAGTTGACCGGCGATTTTGATGCCGACAAGAATAAGATCGCCGAGGCCATCGAGGGATTGAACGAGAAGCCGGTACGGACGGTCTATCTGTCCTCCCCGACCGCGGCGGACCGCAGCCAGGATCCGGCAGCCCTGCAAAGTCGCGTTCTGTCACTCAGCGCCTTTGCCGAGGCGCTGCGCCAGTATTATGCACATGCCGAACCGGCAGCCGATCAACGCCCCCGCCTCGTGATCGCCGCTCCTGGCGGTGCGCCCGTCACGGCGACGGCACGCGATAAGGACGTATCCGGCTCAAGCGTCAACAGTGGCCTGTGGGCATTTGCTCGCGTGCTTCAGAACGAATATGATTTCCTCGATGTTCACTCGCTCGATTTCACTGGCCCCAAGGCCGGAGCCGGCAATCAGCTCGCCGCCGCGATCTCGCTAATCGGTGATGCAAGTACCAACCGCGAATGGCTGCTTGACGCAACGAGCGGCATCCTCTCGGAAATCCGCGCTGTTCCCGGCCCCGTCGATCAAAGCTTGCGCAAGACGACCGAGTTCAAGGCCGCCACCATCCGCCAGCGCGTCAGCTCGCAGGTCGGCAGCATTGCCTGGGAACAATCTGACATCCCGCAGGCAGGCCCGGACGATGTCGTCGTTGCCGTCGTGGCAACAGGCTTGAACTTCCACGACGTTATGTGGGCGATGGGACTTCTACCGGAAGAAGCACTGGAAGACGGCTTTGCCGGCGCGACGATCGGCATGGAGCTTTCCGGCCATGTCGTTGCCATCGGCAGCGGCGTCAGGGACCTTTCGGTCGGCGATGCCGTGATGGCGATCGCACCCGCGGCATTTTCTACCCATGTCGTCGTTTCGCGGTCGGGTGTCGCCAGACTGCCGGAAACCGTCAGCCCCGTTGCAGGCAGCAACTGTACCGGTTGCCTTCCTCACCGCCTATTACGCGATGATCGAGCTTGGCCGCATTCGCGCCGGCGAAACGATTCTGATCCACGGCGCCGCCGGCGGTGTCGGCCTGGCAGCACTGCAGGTCGCCAAGCTTGCCGGTGCCAAGGTGATCGCCACGGCCGGAACGCGCGAAAAGCGCCGCTTCCTGAAGATGCTCGGCGCCGATCACGTCTTTGACTCGCGCTCGCTGGCCTTCGTCAACGACATCCTCGGCGTCACCGGCGGCGAAGGTGTGGATCTGGTCCTGAACTCGCTGTTTGCCGAAGCCATGGAACAGAGCCTGTCGCTGGTAAAGCCGTTTGGCCGCTTCCTTGAACTTGGCAAGCGCGACTATTACGGCGACAGCAAAATCGGCCTTCGGCCGTTCCGTCGCAACATCAGCTATTTCGGCATTGATGCAGACCAATTGCTGGTCAACGCGCTGGATTTGACGAAGCGGATTTTCACCTGAAATCGGTGCGCTGTTCGAAGAGGGCAAGCTTGTGCCCCTTCCCTACCGCGCTTTCGGTTTCGACGAAATCGGCAACGCCTTCCGCCTGATGCAGAACGCTGGCCATATCGGCAAGATCGTCGTGCTGCCGCCCGTGGCCGGACGTGATGAAGTCGCCAACCGGCCTGCCGCTCGCATGTCGGTCGATAGCCTCGGCGTGCATCTGGTGGTTGGCGGTATCGGCGGGTTCGGTCTCGCGGCCGCCAACTGGCTGGTCGACAAGGGCGCGCGCAACATCGCCCTCGCTACCCGCCGCGGCATTGCCGATATCGAGACACTCGAAGCGATCAAGCGCTGGGAAAACATGGGCGTCTCGGCGACCATCCACGCCTGCGACGTGACGGACGAAGCCGCAGCGGACACTCTGCTGAAAACACTTCGCCAGATCGGCCCCTTGAAGACCGTCATTCACGCCGCCATGGTTCTCGATGACGCTTTAATCAACAATCTCAGCCGCGAGCGCAACCGGCCAGTCATCGACGTGAAGGCACAGGGTGCCGCCGTTCTTGACCGATTGACACGCGCCGATACGCTCGAACACTTCATCATGTTCTCATCGGCAACGACGTTGGTCGGCAATCCGGGCCAGGCCAACTACGTGGCTGCCAACGGCTATCTCGAGGGCCTTGCCCGTGCTCGCCGGCTTGAAGGCTTGCCGGGGCTCGCCATCGGCTTCGGTGCTATTGCCGACAAGGGCTATCTGGCGCAAAACACCGACGTCAACGATCTGCTCTCCAAGCGCATCGGCAAGACGGCGTTGAAGGCGCAGTCCGCCCTCAACCAGGTCGAGAGCTACATCCGCTCCGATCCGGGCACCGTCGATGCCGCCGTGGCAATGGTTTCCGAGCTCGATTGGGCCTGCACGCGCAATCTGCCGGTGGTCCGCAATGCCCTTTTCGAGGTCATCCTGCGAACGGTTGACCAGCACACTACGGGCAGTGATGGCAAGACCATGGATCTTGTGGTGATGATCGAAGGAAAGTCGCCGCAGGAGGCCGAAGATATCCTCTACGATCTGGTCGCAAGTGAAATCGCGGCGATCCTGCGCGTGTCGAAGGACACGATTTCACGCAACAAGATCCTCAAGGAAATCGGCCTCGACAGCCTGATGGCCGTTGAACTGGGGATCAGCTTCCAGCAGAATACCGGCTTTGACATGCCGTTGAGTGGCGTTGCCGACAATACGACTGTTGGCGATGTCGCACGCAAGCTTTACGACAAGGTCAGCAAGCGGGATCACGGCAGCGATGAAGACAGCGAGCCAGCCGACAACAAGATCGTCAACGAACTTGCCCAGCGCCATACCGGCAACGGTACGGAAAAGGTAGCCAGCCAATGAGCGAGAACGAGGAACGCAACAACGTTTCGAAGATGAACAGCAGCCTGAAGGAAAACCTTCTGGACAAGATGCGCAACGCGCATCAGTCTTCGGAGCGTAACCGTATGGCACGTTCCGAACGCGACGTTCCGCCCCCGGTCAGGCGCAAGCAGACGCGGTTCGAGGATCTGCCGGAATACAAGCAGGTCCAGACCCAGAAGATTGCCAGTGAACAGCTGGGTATCGACAATCCGTTCTACCGCGCTCACCAGACGGCAGCCGGTGCAACGACGGTGATCGACGGCCGCAAGCTGATCAACTTCGCCTCCTATGACTATCTCGGCCTCAACAGGCATCCGCATGTTCTGGCCCAGGCGCGTGACACTATCAACACCTTCGGCATCTCTGCATCCGCGAGCCGGCTTGTGGCAGGCGAACGGCCTGCCCATGCCGAACTAGAAGAACGCATTGCCGCCTTCTACGGTGTCGAGGCCTCTGTTTGTTTTGTCAGCGGTTACCTCACCAATGTCGCAGCAATCAGCTGCCTGATGGGTCCGAAGGACCTCGTCGTCCATGACGAGTTCATCCACAACAGTGCGCTCGCCGGCATCAAGCTCTCCGGCGCCACGCGGCGCCTGTTCAAGCACAATGATGCAAACGATCTGGAGCACGTGCTACGGACGGTTGCAGGCGACTATCGCCGTATCCTGGTGATCGTCGAAGGCGTCTATTCGATGGATGGCGATATCGCCAACCTGCCGGCCATTATGAAGCTGAAGGCCGAATATGGCTTCTGGCTGATGGTCGACGAAGCCCATTCGCTCGGCATCCTCGGCAAGCGCGGAAAAGGCACGTTCGAACATTTCGGCATTGATCCCCGCCAGGTCGATATCTGGATGGGAACACTCTCCAAGACGACATCGAGCTGCGGCGGCTATATTGCCGGCAGCGGCGCTCTCGCGGCTGTGCTCAAGGCCACCGCTGGCGGTTTCGTCTATAGTGTCGGCCTTGCACCGGTCCTCACCGCATCGGCCATAGCCAGCCTCGACATTCTCGAAAGCGAGCCGGAACGTGTTGCCGCCTTGAGGCGCAATGGCGCGCTCTTCCTCAAGCTTGCCCAGGAAGCCGGTCTCGATACGGGCCTGAGTGCTGGTTTCTCCGTGGTTCCGGTTCTGGTCGGCGATCTGCTTCGGGCGGTACAATTATCGAACGACCTTCTTGCTGCCGGCATCAACGCTTTGCCGATCATTCATCCGGCTGTCCCGGAAGGCATGGCGCGTTTGCGGTTCTTCATCACCAGCGACCATACCGAGGGACCAGATTCGCCAGACGGTGGCGATGACGGCTGAAAAGCTCAAGGATCTCACCGAGCGGAATTTCGGTCTCGCATCGATCGATGTCCAGCAGATGATGAAGATGCTCGCCGCCCGATAACTCGCTCTCCCGGAAACAGCCAGGCCAACGTCCATGAACCGAACCGGTCCTGCGGCATGACTCATGTGATCATTACCGGTGGCTCGAGCGGGATCGGCCTGGCTCTGGCACGCATCTACGCTGCGCGTGGCGCACGCATATCGCTGCTGGCGCGTTCCCTGCCCGCGCTTGAAGCGGCGAGGATCGAACTTGCAAAAGATCGCGGCGAAACATCGATCCGTATCGAAAGTGCCGACGTTGCCGACGAAGATCAGACATTGGCGGCAATCCGCAGATGTGAAGAGGCTTTCGGCCCCTGTGACATCCTGATTACTTCTGCCGGAATTGTCGAACCCGGACGGTTCGAAACGCTGTCATCAGCTGCCTTCCATCGTCAGCTTGAAACCAACCTGTTTGGCAGCATCCATGCGGTGCGCGCTGTTTATGCAGCCATGAAAGAACGGCGCTCCGGCAGGATCATGCTGGTATCGTCCGGCGCGGGCTTGATCGGTATCTACGGTTACACGGCCTATTGCGCCTCGAAGTTCGCCCTGCATGGTTTCGCCGACGCTCTTCGCTCGGAAGCGACGCCCCATGGCGTCAACGTTTCCGTCTGTTTCCCGCCGGACACCGAAACGCCGCAGTTTTCCCGCGAATTGGAACATCGGCCGCTTGAAGCAACGGTGATCATGGGGCGCGTTGCCCCCTGGTCCTCCGCTACCGTTGCGCTGCAGAATCACACGCGCCATCGACAAAGGCCAATTCGAGGTGTTTTTTGGCTGGACGCTATGGGCGCTGGGGCGCTTTGGCTCGGCAGTGAAGCCGATACTCAACTGGTGGTTCGACAGGGGCATTCAACGGATCAAGGGCGGGCGCTGACCCTGTATGGCCTGCTTGTATCCGCCGCAAATAGGATTTAAGTGTCGCTCTGTCGCGGCGGTGCATGACGCGTCGGCGACGGATGAAAGATCGAAGGTATCCGTTTGGCGTTGACGTCGCTCCACATGCACTACCATCCGGTAACGCTGACTTTTTTCTGCTACGCGCTGGCGTGTGCTGTCATCCTGTACACGGACAAGTTTGCCTTGCCCGCACGCGAACGCCGGAGGCACCGGCCGCCGTTCAGCCGCCGGCGTGCCACCGCCGATATCCTGTCGCGGCTGCCGATCATTGCTCTCGTGTTCGCGGGCTTCTTCTCGATTTCATGGCGGCCTCTCTATGCAAGCGCCGGAGCGATGAGCTTCTTCGTCATCTTCACCGGCATATCACGAGCGAAGTACAAGTTCATTCATGAACCCCTGGTCTTTTCCGACATCGCCCTCGTCGCCGATGTTTTCAAATACAAGTCGATCTTCTACGCCAATTCGCTCAACATCGTTTTCTGGGTGGTTGCGTTCCTGTATGTATTCGGCGTTTCGGCGCTGTACATGTATTTCGAGCCAAGCGTCCTGCCTGTCAGCCACAAGCTGCTCTGGATCATCCTGATGATCCTGGTCGCCGACCTGCCGTGGATTTTGCTATTCTACGGCCCGGTCAATCGGCCCGTGGCTGATTTCGTGCAACACCTTGTCGGCAAGCCGAACGTCAAGGTCAGCACGATCCGTTTCTGGAACCTTCGCGTCCGTCATTTTCCATTTCATCCTCTGGCTGGGCCGCCGCCGCGAGAAGATCGTTGCCGAGCTATCGGAACGCTTCTTCGCCGCCGTCCACGACCTGATCGGCCACGACGCCGACAACAAAGCGCCGCTGGTCATTGTCTGGCAGTCGGAATCGTTCCTCGACATGCGCCATTGCGGCGTAGACAACATCAAGCTACCGACCATCGACAGGTTGCAGAAACTGGCCGTGCAATGGGGCCGCCTGGCAACGGTCTTCGAGGGCGGCTATACGCTGCGCACGGAGTTCGCGGTGTTGAGCGGGCTTGTTCCTGACGACTTGCATATCGATGCAAGCTATCCCTATCTGCGGGCGAGCCATTACACCAATGTAGTCTGGCCAACGAAGCTGAAGAATGCGGGTTGGAGCACGCATTTCATGCACCCGTATGACCGGACGTTCTTCCTTCGCCATAAAGCCATGCCGCAGCTCGGTTTTGAGAAAATGACCATGCTCGACGAGTTCGACCATGATCCGGCCCGCGATGGCCCCTATGTCTCGGACGCCGCATTGACCCGCAAAGTCATTGACGACGTGGAAAGTCAGACGGACGACAAGGGCAGCTTTCTCTTTGTTGCATCGATGGCCAACCACGGACCGTGGGAGCCAAACCGCGTCGATGGAATGGCCGATCCTGTCGAGATGTATCTCGAGATACTGCAGCAATCCGACAAGGCACTAGGCGAACTTGTGGACCATCTCAACAGGCTTGACCGCCCTGTCTGGCTGGTTTTCTACGGTGACCACGCGCCGTTGCTGAAATCCTTTGCCGACCCTTTCCCTGATCCCCGCACCGACTATTTCATCGTGCCCTTGGCAGCCGCACGCACACCCCAGAAGACTCCGTCGGTTCCGCGTAACGAGGAACCGTGGAAGCTGCTGGAAGCAATGCTGAAGCACGCCAATCTGCACAAGGATGATCTGCGATAGTGCCGGCGCTGTTCTCGAAGGGCCTGTGACGATGGCATTACAAAATGTGCCTGAGCGGCGCGTCTTCCTTTTCCTGCAGGGACCATCCTCGCCGATCTTTGCCAAGATCGCCGATCGGCTCGGGGCCAAAGGTCATTGCTGCCTACGGATCAACCTCAATCCGGGCGATCGGATCTTCTGGCGGCGCAAGGGCGGCTACAATTACCGCGGCCGAGGTGGAAACGATTGGCGCAGCCACGTCGCATCTTTCATGGATCGGCATGCGGTCACCGATCTCGTGCTATTGGGCGAGGAGCGTCCTTACCATCTTATTGCAATCGAAGTGGCCAAGGAGCGCAGTATAGCGGTGTCGGTTGTCGAGATGGGCTATCTGCGGCCAGACTGGTTGACGCTTGAACGCAATGGAATGTCGTCCAACTCACACTTTCCCAACGATCCGCAGCAGATCGTCGATGCGGCCCGTACCCTTCCGGAACCGGACTGGAAGAGACGTTATACGCAGAGCTTTGCCGTGGAAGCGGCCTATGACCTTCTCTACAATCTGCCGAACGTTTTCCTGTGGTTTCTCTTTCCGTACTATCACCGCCACGCCCTGTTTCATCCATTAGCGGAGTATGCCGGCTGGATAATGCGGCTGGCGGGTAGCAAGAAAAGAACAATGGCCGGACGGCAGCTCGTCAAGCACCTGCTCGCTGGCGATGCTTCATTTTTCGTTTTTCCGTTGCAACTGCAAACCGATTTTCAGCTGCGATCACATTCGCCCTACGACGATCAACGCGAGGCGATCACCGAGGTCATCACCTCTTTCGCCGCTCATGCGCCGCACACGGCCCTTCTGGTGGTCAAAATACATCCTCTCGACAACGGGCTCATCGATTGGCAAGCCCATGTCGAGGCCCTCGCAACCAGGCTCGGCATTAGAGGGCGCTTGCAGTTCCTTGACGGCGGCGACCTGAATGCACTGCTGGGTAAAGCCGCTGGTGTCGTCACGATCAACTCCACTGTCGGGCTTCATGCCCTGCAATTGGGCAAACCTGTGAAGGTTCTGGGGACGGCCGTCTTCGACATCCCTGACCTCAGCGATCAGACAGCGCTTGATCAGTTCTGGGCGGCCCCAGCGCACCCGCAGGAACAGATCCGTACCGCCTTTTTCCGTCTGCTCGCGGCGGCAATTCAGGTGAGGGGAAATTTCTACTCGGCGGCCGGCACGGATGCCGGCGCGGGAGGCGATTGCGGAAAGACTACACAACCGATCTGTCAACCAACCCGGCGCCTTCATCGCCCCCCTCCGCGGAAGAAGCCGTCAAAAATCAGTCTTCGTCCTCGTTGACCGGGTCGGCCACGCGCCATGCGTCCATTTCCTCCTGCGTCAAACGCTGTTTCCGTCCCCGGCTCCATGTGACATCACGCTTGACGATGGTTGCGGGCGTGCCTGCCAATACGACACTGCTTTCGCTGAAAGCCTTGTTGACAAAGGATTTGGCGCCGACGACGCAATCCTCCGGAATCACGGTTCCCTTATTCAGAATGGATCTGAGACCAACCCAGACGTGATCGCCGACTACGACAGATGCAGCACGGTTGAGCCGTCGTCCATCTCTCCGCCGGATCAGCGAGTGGGCATCACTGGTGCGCACCTCGATACCTCGGGAGAACATGCATCCGCGTCCGATGGTGATGTCACAGCGCTCAAGGCAGAGAACATAAACCGACTCAAACGTGGTTCCCTCGCCCACGGTGACTGTCTGATTGGACCCCTTGACGATAAACTCGCCTGCCAGGCGGCAATTGTCGCCGATCAGGATCCGGTTTCCCTGACCCCGGACGGTGATATGTCCCGTGAAAGAGGAAGTCGTGGGTAATTCAATCCGGTTCTGACTGCCATAGAGGCGCACTGTCGCGATCAATCGACCTTTTGCATCGACGGCGTTGTCATGCCCCCAATCGAGCTTGATAGCGAACGGCTTGAAGAAACGAACTTGCGGTAACGACTTGATATACCGGCATGCCTTCACAAAAAAATTCATTATTGAATACCGTGCGGGCCTCGTCCGTACCCGCGTTCATGCGCTATGGAAGGACACCTGATTACTCTGCGGTTCGCGGTATCCCCTAGAATTTCGGGTGGAGCAAGTTTGCCTTGCTCCACCCGGTATCATTCTCGATTGTCCGTTCGAACTCAAGTCCGATCGCGAATGTTGTAGTAGCCCATCACGAAGACACCCCAAGCAAACAGCAAACCGAGCGCCACCAGGAACGAATTGAGGAAGCGTGTCGGATACTGAGCCAGTTGCGAAAGGGTCGGCTCGTTGAAGACAGCAAGGTAGCGCTGCTTGTTGTTTGCTTCAATACGCGCCTTTTCCAAGCTGGCCAAGGATGCAGTGTAGGCGCGCTCCTGCAAATTCTCGCTCCGTTTCCAGAATTTCGTATTGCTGGATCAGGCCAGCAACGTCGCCGTTGGCTCCGGAGTTGGACTGGCCATCGGCACTACCGCTTCCGAGCCGCTGACGTTCAGACGCAAGCTGCTCCTCGACGCTGGCAATACGCGCCTTCAGCACACGCATGCGTGGTGTGTCGTCGCTCATTTGCGTTTTTGCCGTTGCGAGATCAGCATTCATCTGCACCAATTGCGCCTCCAACCCGCCAATCAGCTGAGCTGCAAGTTTAGCACCTTCCACCGGATCCACCTCCTGTGAGGCATCGCTGATACTGGCGTACACCCACTCGCGCCTTTGCGAGGCGGTTCTCTGCGAGATGCATTTCATCCTGCGCGGACTGAAGGACACCGTCACGGGCCGATGAAGACAGATTGTTGATCAGCGCTTCACTCTGCTGAATGACAAATTTGGCAATTTCCTGCGATTGCTGCGGGTCGAATGCCTTAACCTGCAACTGCATGATTCCCGAGGCGTGATCGAAATTGATGTCGATCATGTTACGCCAATACTCAAGCTTGTTTTCGACCGGCAGGCCCACCGCCATTCCGTAGAAATAATCCAGGCCCCGTGCCGCGTAGATTTTTTCGAGATCAAACTTCTTCTCGACCTCCGCCAGCATTCTCTCGCTGCGGACGAAATCCATCAGGATATAACTATCGGAGAGCGTATTGCCCGTCGATGCCTGCGAAAACATGCCAAGAATATCAGGCGTGGAGGCTGCGTCGATGCTTCGCACCGAAAAGGATGCCGAGCTATGATACTGATCGGAGGCGATGAAGACCATATAGATCGATGCCAGTGTGGCGGGTACCGCCACGAAAGCCACAAAACTGCCGATAATCACAGCATGACGCAGCCGGATCGAGCTCAGCCAACCGCGCTTTTTAACTTGCTGCGTGATGATCTTGTGGAGCTTGTTGGTGGGCTTCGCTTTTAACTTCGGCGCGAGCATGCGGTCGTCGTTGCCAAGTAGGCCTTCAAGCAGATGCACGCTTTTCGATTTGACGACGTCCGTGTTCTTCAGCCGATCCACAGCGCCATCTTTTTGCGCAGCACCTGAAGCCGCATTCCCGATGATCGCCATCTATCGTTCCTTCATATTGCCGTCGTGGGCGCGGATCGCGTCCTCAACATCATCATAATAGGTTAATTTGCCGTTTTCCATAACCACCCCGCAATCACAATAATCGCGAATGGTTGCTGTGCTGTGAGACACCATGATCACATCGGAATCCTGAAGTCTGCTCTCGAACACGACTTGGCACTTTTTCTTGAAGTTCGCGTCTCCGACGGCGGTAATTTCGTCCACGAGATAATAGTCAAAATTGACGCCCATGCTCAATCCAAAAGCAAGCCGGGCCTTCATCCCGGAGGAATAGGTACCAACCGGCGCCTTGAAGAACGGTCCTAGATCGGCAAAATCTTCGACATATGCGATCAATTCACGCGTATCGACACCATAGATGCGCGCCACAAAACGAACATTCTGCTCGCCTGTCATAGTCCCTTGAAAGCTTCCCTGAAACCCCAGCGGCCACGAAATCTTCCCCTCGCGGATGATCCTGCCGCTATCCAGCCTGATCGTACCGGCAATCAGGCGAAGCAGCGTGGATTTTCCTGCACCATTTCGACCAAGCAGGCCGATACTCTTTCCCCGCTGTAGAACAAGGGATGCGCCATTAATGATCGGTTTTTTGATGCCTTTGGTGCGCGCGAACTTGGTCGCCTGCTCAAGTCTGATCATTATTCATTTCTCAACAATGCGGAGGAGGACGTAAACAACATCATCCCAACAAACAATGTCAAAAATGCGAAAGTATAGACATAAGGCATATCAAGACCTGCCGCTCTGTACTCGCTATAGAAGCCGACCCGAAACTGCATGACCACATGAACGAGCGGATTGAAAAGCACAATCTCCCGGTAAGGGTGCGGGATAGCATCAGGGAGGAAGAAAACGCCGGAAATCATGAAAAGAGGCCGGTTGACGATACTGAATATCTGTTCGTACAGCGGGTATTTCACGAACATGACATTGTTTACCAACGCCATCCCCAACCCCAGAACACTTGCCAAAAAGGCCGCTTCAATGATTGCGGGCCAAGTCAATTCTGGCGGCATCCGCATCCACACGATGATAGCCCCCAGAACAACAGCACCCACTGTCGCTGTCGTTCCCAGCTGCAGGAAATAGCGGGCAACAATTGTATCAATTGGCGCAACGCTCGGATAGCTGAGCAACGACCTATTGGCCTTGACCGCACCGTTCAAATAGGTCGCCATCGCCTGGTAGAATTGGAACCCGATATAGCCTGTTGCAAAAAACAGCGGAAAACTCACACCGAGAGCAGGCGCACGTGCGATTGCCTGGAATATGATCGTCAGCATGAACACATGCGCTGCCGGATCAAGCAATGCCCAGACATAACCTCCCGGCTTGCTGCCGAATCGCTTCCATTTCACGAATGAGCAACGCGGCCACGACCCGTATATGTGTTACGAGATGTTTCAAATTCTGGCTGCTTTCCTAACCGCAGAACGCACGGATGCCACTCACGACGCCCCGCGTCTCGGCACGCCCTATGGCTTGCATATCTAGCTCTTACTCTCTTGAAAGCAATTTTCAAGTTGCCGAACGATCAAGTCCGTCCAGTGCCGGTTTAAGACCGTCGATGATACAACTATCCAAATGGATAGACGATGCGTCCAATAAACCTAAACACTGGGTTGGACAATTCCCGGAAGAACAGGATCGGATCCTGCCGGAATGTCTTCGCATCATGGCTGTTGCCCACTTTGGAGATGATCGATGCCAAAGGCGGCGTTATCAAATGTCTCCAGCCAAGAATGCCGTAGGGGCCCCAAGCGCGCCACTGCGGGCCAGACGGTTGCCATGCCACCTCTGACTCCCTTGCCGCTGCGAAGTGCCGCGATATTCCATCAACCGTTTCCTCGAACGAGATGCTCTTCCCGCTCTCCGGTTCGAAATACCGCGGATACAAAGATATGCGCCCGCAAACAACGCTTCGATGGTGAGGGCTCTTCCATGACGTTCGTTTGGCTGGCGATCGTCCGTCAGCCCCCAGCCTGCATAGAAAGGGCATCCATAGGTGGTCACCTTCAGACCTCGAAGCAATGCCTCGAATCCAGCAAGCGATGTGATTGTATAGACGTGATCGATCGTCTCAAACGCTTGGCTCATGGAGAGCGGTTGCGTGATTATCTGGCAGAGATGCTGAACATCCTGAGGATCAGACTGAGCAAGACGGACGCGGTTGAGAATATCCGGATGCGGCTTGTAGATGATATGTGCACCAGGGTTTTCCTTGGCAGCCAACCGTACCAGATCGTTGTTTGTCACGGATGAGAGGCAACCGAATTGAATGGAGGCATCGTCCTCCACCTGGCCGATGACCAGCACACGCTTGCCGGACTTGGGGCCATAGAGACGATCGATATCGGTCCTGGTGTCGCTATTGTATTTGCTGACGCCAGTTTCGAGCAGGAATCGAATACCTGCCGATGCGCGCCAAAAGCTCAGGGGCACCATCGAAATCATAACTGCCCAACAACCGCTCCAGGTCGGATGGTTCACGGCAATCGAAATAAGCCGTGCCTTGGTCGAGTGCGAGGGAAAGCGGTGGGGTACGGCTGGCACTTGCCACGACCGAACGGATAAAACCATCCTCTATGTAGAAGACCGGAATACGATGCTGCGACGCAAAGGCTTTCAGATTTTTGGGCGCCCGCAAGCTCCAAACGAAAATCTGAGGGCTATTTTCGGTGAGAATACGCTTCTGCCCAATCTTTGAAGTCTGCATCCCGCACATACATCGGAACGAAAACAAACTCTCGGTTAGGAAAATACCGCCTGAATATCTCCTGCTTCCAGCCGTGGATATGAAAGGCGTAAGTCCTGATCATCTCGGCCGGCGCCGAAGCAACAGTCCTCGTCTCGCCAGACGAAGGCTCTGGATGCGAAATGAAGAGTTGGTTCTGCTCAGACAAGGGCATCTGCTCGCAAGACCATTTTCCTAACTCCATCTCTCATAGGAACGGCGCAACACGAATTGGCAAGCTACGACCACCGCGACGCTTCTGCACCAAGCCAGTGTCTTCAGTTCACGCAACACCGGCGCGCAACAGATCGTGGATGTGAAGTATCCCGCTCGGAAGACCAAGATCATCAACCAGGAATAACACGGTCACCTTCTGCGCCTGCATAATTTCCATCGCTGCGCTTGCCAACGCACTACCCTTGATGACCCTGCGGGCTGTGCGACATGACTGTATCGACGGTTTCGAGAAGCAAATCATGCGACATATGGCGGCGCAAGTCGCCATCGGTGATCACGCCAGCAAGCTTACCCGCCTCGTCGGTAATGCCGACGACGCCAAAGCCCTTGGACGACATCTGGATAACCGCGTCGCCCATCGGGCTGCCGAGCGGCAGTAACGGGATTGCCTCGCCGTCATGCGCCAGTTCCTGAACGAGAAGCAGTTGCGGAACCAAGCTTGCCGCCGGGGTGGAATGTCTTGAAGTCCTGCGCGGAAAATCCGCGTCGCTCGAGAAGCGCAATCGCCAAGGCGTCGCCCACAGCCAGTTGCAACATCGCCGAGGTGGTTGGCGCCAATCCGTGCGGACACAACTCCTGCACCTTCGGCAAGGTGATGGCGACGCTGGAATTGCGCGCCAGAATGCTTTCGGCATTGGACGTGACCGAGATAACCGGAACATTGAAACGCTTGGCATAGGCCAGCATATTTCCAAGCTCGACGGTCTCTCCCGACCAGGACAGGAGAATGAGGAGATCCTCGGAAGTGATCATGCCGAGATCGCCATGGCTGGCTTCCGTCGGATGCACGAAATAGGCGGATGTCCCGGTGGATGCCATGGTCGCAGCAATCTTGCGGCCGATATGACCGCTCTTTCCTACGCCGGAAACGACCACGCGGCCACGGCCGCCTGCGATCAGTTCGACGGCATCAACCAGACTGCGCGAAAGCGTTTGATCGGCGGCAAATTGGGCGGCAAACACGTTGATGCCCTCAACCGCGGTCGCGATCGACCGCGTCAGCGATCTGATGACAATACCCTCTTGCGGAGTGTTCATATCAACTTGCCTGAGACCCATGATCGCCAATCCAAAACCACAACTAGGCATCCGGTTATAACCAGAGCGCTCTCAGATCAAACCAAAACGGCTAAATTGCGCTCTTCTCGACAGAATAGACCAAAAACCGTATCCGTCAGTCCAGGAAAGGCACATTCAGGGATCAACTGGCACGTTTGGCGACGGCATCGTCTTCCGTAAGAATCGCCTGACCGGGATTGCTGACGAAAGCCTCCAGCGTCATCGTGTCGAGAATGTCGGCGATGGCATCGCGCACGGTGGTCATCGACCGGCGGACCTCGCACGTATCCGGATCGTTGCAATCATCACAGATCTCGTAGGCCGTGCGGCTGGCACAGCGGATCGGCGCCAAGGGGCCGTCCAAGGTGCGTACGACCTGCCCGATGCGGATTTCCGATGCGGGACGGGAGAGCGAATAGCCGCCGCCGGGGCCTTTCTTCGAGCGCAGAATGCCGGCGTTTCTGAGTTCCAGCAGAATAGTATCGAGAAATTTTTCGGGATATTATTGCGGCTTGCAATCTCTGTAATGAAAGCGGTCTCACCCGGGTCAAGCCGCGCCAGATCGACCAGCGCCTTCAACCCGTATTTTCCCTTTTTGGTCAGCATCGCAGTTCGCTCTTTTCACAAACAGGCGCTGAAAACGGCGCCTGCTTGCTGATTGCCATCACATACCCGGCATATCACATGGGAAGCCGTGCCAATATACCGATTTAGTGAAAAGATGGCCAAACTGCGGTTTTCACGCAATATTTATGCTTCACGCAGCGGCATAGGTCGCAGGCATACCCGAAGATCCCAATACCCGCCGCGGAGCACTCTGCGAAACCATCAGCTGACGCACCGCCGCCCTCGCTTCGTCGGCCGAACGAAAGTGCCGCGAGTCGAGATCCCAGACATGATATTTCACGGCGACGAACTTCAACCGGCCTGCGTCCGGAACCACGACACCGACGGCTTCACCGCCGAATTCTATAACCTGTTTGCTCATGGGATAGCGCTCCTACCGCGCCTTCGCGCGGATCATTCAAATCGTGCAACATTCAAGGAAAAGACTGCCGGAATTCACATTCGCCAGAAGGTGCGAATGCAAAGGTCTTTCGTTGTGCGACAATGGGAATGCGTGCCTCGGAAAGCGTCGATGCGGGCATTGTCAGACATGGCTCTCTCCTTCGGCAAGGCCCGTTCGGATACATCCGGGCGTGTTACAGTGCTCCGCTCTGGCTCATGCCATCAGCGGGTAAGCACAAGATAGGGTAGACCACAAATTTAGTCAATTAAATTTGGCCACCCAAGGAAAATAATACTACTTCATTCGCCATATCAGTCGAATGCAGCAGAACTTGTTCACGAACCGTCACATCGTAGAATGAGAATCTACTTTCCAGACATTACTGGAAGTGCGTCTCATGGCTATCATATAGACCCATCATGAGACAAAAAAAGGGCAGCCGAAGCTGCCCTTTTGATTTTCTGACGTGAGACCGATCAGTTCTTGGCCAGTTCGGTTCCCGGAGCGCGGGTTGCCTCGCGGTCCTTCCACCAGCGGCTGAGGAAGAGCAGGATCGGACCGCCGATGTAGATCGACGAGGTCGTTGCAACGATGACGCCGAAGATCATCGGCCAGGCGAAGCTCTTCACGGCATCGCCACCCCAGATCGCCATGGGCACCAGTGAGAACGCCGTCGCCATCGAGGTGAAGATGCATCGTGCCAGCACCTGGTTGATCGACATGTCGATCAGGTCGGAGAATGGCATCGACTTGTACTTGCGCAGGTTTTCTCGCATGCGGTCATAGACCACCACCTTGTCGTTCACCGAATAGCCGATCATCGTCAAAAGGGCTGCGATCGCCGTCAGGTTGAAGTCGATGCCAGTCAGCGCGAAAAAGCCGATCGTCTTGGTGATATCGAGCAGCAGAACCTGCAATGGCGCCGACGGCAAAGTGCCATTCGAACCGCCACCAGATGTAGAACAGGATCGCCAGCATCGCGAGAACGACGGCGAGGAAGCCGGAACGGGCGAGTTCAGCCGAGATCGTCGGGCCGACCACTTCAGTCCGTTCGAAGCTTGCGTCCGGAATGACCTGAGCCACGCCTTCCTTGATCTTGTTCAACGCAACCGTCTGCTCCTGTTCGCCGCCCGGCTGACGCTGGACGCGGATGAGCACCGACTGGTTCTGACCGAATTCCTGCAGCGCCACTTCGCCGAGGTTCAGCCCTTCGAGCTCTTCGCGCAGTTTGGGCAGATCGAGCACGGATTTCGAGGTCGCCTCCACCTGGATACCACCGACGAAATCGATGCCGTAGTTCAGACCCGGCGTGAAGAACAGCACAACCGAGCTGACGGACAGGAAGGCCGACATGCCGATGGCGACGAAGCGCCCCTTCATGAAGGAAATCTTCGGAATATGCGGTACGCCGCCGAACAGCGACGGGATTTCCAGCTTCTTCATCTTGCGGCGGACAACCACTTCGCGCATCGCCAGCCGGACGATGGTGATCGAGGTGAACATCGAGATGACGATGCCGAGCATCATGGTGATCATGAAACCGCGGACCGGACCCGTGCCGAACATGAACAGCAGGATGGTGCCGGAGAGCGTCGTGACGTTACTGTCGATGATGGTCGCATAGGCCTTGTTGAAGCCGATATCGAGCGCCTTCATCGCCCCTGCCCCACCTTCCGTTTCCTCTCGGATACGGGCGTTGATCAGGATGTTGGCATCCACCGCCATGCCGATACCAAGAATGATACCGGCGATACCGGGCAGTGTCAGCGTCGAACCGAGCATGCCGAGCACGCCGATCGTGAGGATGGTGTGCAGCAGAAGGCCGAGATTAGCGATCATGCCCCAGGCGCCATAAAGCACGACCATAAGGGCGACGACGAGGGCGAAACCCGCAAGACCGGTATAGATGCCCATGCGGATGGAGTCAGAACCGAGATTCGGACCGACGGAACGCTCTTCAATGATGGTCAGCGGCGCCGGCAGGGCGCCGGAGGCAGCAGCGCCGAAAGGACGGTTGCTTCCTGCGCGGTGAAGTTACCGCTGATCTGGCCCTGGCCGCCGGGGATCGGTTCGTTGATGCGCGGCGCAGTCAGAACCTTGCCGTCGAGCACGATGGCGAAGGGAAGGCCGACATTGTCGCGAGTGATTTCAGCGAACTGACGCGCACCCTGGCTATCGAAGGTGAAGGAAACGATCGGTTCGTTGGTCTGCTGGTTGAACCCGGCCTTGGCATCGGCGAGACGTTCGCCGGAGATCGCCACGCGGCTTTCGACCGCATATTTGGCGCCATCATTGGCCCCAGCCAGGATATCGACGCCGCGCGGCGGCGTGGCCGTGTTCGGATCGACCGAAGTATCGACCATGTGGAAGCTCATCTGCGCGGTTGAGCCGAGCAGTTGGCGCAAACGTGTCGGGTCCTGCAAGCCCGGCAACTGGACGAGAATACGGTCCGAACCGACGCGCTGGATCAGCGGCTCGGCGACGCCGACCTGGTCGACGCGACGGCGGATGATCTCAAGGCTCTGGTCAACGGCAGCCGTCATACGTTCGCTGAGACCGGCCTCGGTGAGCTTGATCGTGATCGTGTCATCCGCTGTGGTGACTTCGATATCGGAGGTCGCCGTGCCGAAACCGAGCGTGCCGACAGGCGCCGCCAGTTCCTGGATTTTCGGCATCACCTTGTCGCGATCGGCCTGGTCGGCGATCTTGACGGCGATGGAATCACCGGCAATGCGGGCCGAGGACGTCGGTACTCGTTCCGTGCGCAGCGCGCCGCGGATATCGTCGAGAAGCGTGTTCAGACGCGCCTGACGCAGGCCAGCCGCATCGACCTCCAGAACCAGATGAGATCCACCCTTCAGGTCGAGACCGAGCGTGACCGGCTTGGCCGGCAGGAAGGAGGAATATTGCTGCTGGACGGATGCCGGCAGGATGTTGGGCAGCGCCGCGAGTATCCCAAAGAGGGTAATCATGACATAGGCCATAACGGCCCATTTCGAAGTGCGCATGTTGAGGTTCCATTATAGCCCGCGTTCCTCAAGCAATGCCCAGGACAGCGGATGTGATGCGTAAAGGAAAAATTGCGCTGACGCGCAAAGACTGCCCGCAAGGGCAGTTATCAGGCGTGAAACGCCGGAGGTCCCCGCGCGGACGATATCGCCTGAACGCGCCCGTGACGACGGCTTCCGAAAAAGCCGCAAGCGGCATGCTGCCGTAAAACGCAGTCGATACGAAGACAGGTGCCGGAAGAAGGAATGATCCCGGCCCGCCAGGCGAAGCCTTGCCATCCGTGCGGTCCGAGGTAAAGCGCAGGTCCGCGACCGGGAAAGCCCGCACGATATGGCGTGAAACGGCCGTATCGGAGGTGCCGCTTTCCGGGGTCGAGAAATTACCGGTGCTCTCCTGCGTGGAGAACCGCGACGAAAAACCTTGTGCCGAAGCGACGAACTGCATGGCAAGTGCGGCCGCCAGAATCCACAGCACGGCAAAAAACTTGCCTGCCTGGCTGCGATCGATCCTGTTGCCGTTCATGCCCATCGAGGACATTGTCCTTCCCGTTGGCGTGCCGTTTTCACAGCAAATCGCCGAACTGCACGCCGATTCAGCGTACAAGCGGGCCTAAAAACCATCGCCCGCCACCAAAGTCAAATCTTACCATCAGGCAGGCCCGTTGAACATCCTCAACGCTGCCGCTCTCAGGCCGTGACGCCAGACGTCCGCGTCTGGTGGATTTCGATCAGCGAAGGGCCGCCGCGCTTGCGAGCTTCAATAAGGGCTGCCGTCAGATCACCAGCCTTGGAAAGCCGCACCGCCGGAACACCATAGGCGCTGGCGGCAAGCAGGAAATCCGGTGCAGACGGTTTCACGCCTTCCGGCGTAATGCCCGACTCGACCATATAGGATTCTGATTTCCTGGTAGCCGTCATTGTTCCAGACGAGGAAGATGACATTGGCGTTGATATCCGCCGCCGATCCCAGCTCCGCCAGCGAAAACTGGATGCCGCCATCGCCGACCAGGCAGATGACCGGCTTTTCCAGTTCGGCCACCGCCGCGCCGACCGCGGCCGGCGGCGCGTAACCCAATGCGCCAAAACCGGTCGCCGAATTGAACCAGCTCTTTGCCCTCGGAGCATCGCAATAGAGATTGCCGGCATAGACGGCCTGGGTGCTGTCCCCGACGATCGTGGCATCCGGAAGCGCCTGGTAGATGGCGTCGATCACGGCGATTTCCGCACGCATCTTCGCTGTCAGTTCGGCCATGGCCGACTTGCAGGGCTGCCGCCGCCCGCTCAGCGCCTCTTGCCGCCGGTTTCGCGGTCAGGAAAACGAGAATACCCGATATCGCCGCCTTGGCGCCCTGACAGGATCGACAGGGCCGCATGCAGGGGCCGCGGGCCAGCTGTGCCGCGTCGATATCGGTGCGGATCAGGTTGCCGAGAATCGGAAAGCCGCCATCGGCATACATGTCATAGTCGGTCTGGCCCATCTCGGTACCGAGCGCGATAACCAGATCGGCATCGGAAATCAGCGAACGAACAGCCTTGAGGCTGGGGCTGGCGGGCACCCGCAGGGGATGGCCGGCGAGCATGCCGCGCGCGTTGACGGTCATGACGACGGGAGCGCCGATGCGCTCGGCCAATTCCCGGATTTCGGCTTCCGCGGTGATCGCACCACCGCCGCAGAGGATCACCGGGCGCTGCGCATCGCCGCAGAAAATGGCGGCCTTCTGCAGTGTCTCGGCGTCAGCCCTCGGTCGTGTCGCTGTCGCCTTTCTGAGCGGCGGCGCAGCGATGCGGGCCGTCATCACGTCAGTCGGGATTTCGATATGAACAGGTCCCGGTCTGCCGGAGGTGAGGATGGCAAAGGCACGCTCGACCACGGGGGCGAGATCGGCCGGATTGAGCAGGGTCTGCGAATAGAGTGCCAGCGTCTTGATCATGCCGTGCTGATCCGGCAGCTCATGCAGCAGCCCGCGGCCATGGCCGAGCGGATCGCGCCGGTTGACGCCGGAGATCACCAGCATCGGGATCGAATCCTGCCGCGCCTGCGCCATCGCCGTGATCGTGTTGGTCAGCCCCGGTCCGGTAATGACTAGCGCTACGCCGGGCTTGCCGCTGACGCGGGCATAGCCATCGGCCATGAAGCCAGCGCCTTGCTCATGGCGCGGCGTCACGTGGCGGATTTTCGAGGCGGCAAGGCCGCGATAAAGCTCGACCGTATGCACGCCCGGAATGCCGAAAACTACTTCGACGCCATTGGCTTGGAGCAGGTCGACCAGCACTTCGCCGACGGTTTTCAGGGCTTCGCTCATGCGCGGCGCTCCTTGGGCGTCTGCAGCCGGATGGCCAGCTTGGTGATCCGCTGGCAGGCTTCCTTGATGACGGTATCCGGCACCGTCAGGCTGACGCGCACGAAAGAGGCCGCCTCATTGCCGAAGGAGGCTCCGGGCATAACTGCGACATGTTCCTGCTCCAGCAGCATCCAGGCGAAGGCTTCGCCCGTGAGGCCGGTGCCCGCCACATCGATCAGTGTGAACATGCCGGCCTCGGGCGGCAGCGGCACGACGCCGGGCACATTCGAAAGTCCCTCTACGATCAGGTCAGCGCGGGTCTTGTAGGACGTGCGCATGGCGGCGGATGTGCCGATGTCATGGGTCAGCGCGTAGGCCGTCATGTCGGCGATGAAAGGCTGGACACCGAACAGCATGGTCTCGGACACCGGCAGCAGGCGACTGGCGAACTCCACGGGGCCGATCGCCCAGCCGCTGCGGAAACCGGGGGCGGCATGCGACTTGGAGATCGACGAGACCACGACCGTGCGCTCGGCAAGGTCCGGATCATCGAAGGGCGATGCGAACGGGCCGCTGAAGATCAACTCCTCATAGACCTCGTCGCAGACGATCCAGAGATCGTGCTTGCGGCAGATGTCGCCGATCGCCTTGACCTCGGCGGCCGTAAGCACGGCACCGGTCGGATTGTGCGGTGTGTTGAGCAGCAGCACGCGGCATTTCGGCGTGATGGCCTTTTCGAGATCGGCGGCCTGCATGTGAAAGCCATGCTCCGGCTTCAACGGCACGGTGACGCGGTGGGCGCCGGTCGACTGGATGACGCCGTCATAGGTGGCATAGAGCGGGTCGCCGACCAGCACGCCATCGCCGGCCTCGACCAAGCCGAGCATCACCGCAAAAAGCGCGGTCTGTGTCCCGGGGAAACACAAAACATTCTCCGGCGTCACATCAGCGCGGCGCTTGGCGTAGCGGGCGGTCAGCGCATTGACCACCGAGGGTTCGCCGCGGCCGTTGGAGTAGCGGTAGCGCCCAGCGTTCATCGCCCGCTGCGCCTCGGCGATCAGCGAAGCATCGGCCGGCATGTCCGGCTCACCGATCGTCAATTGAATGACCTCGGTTCCGCTTGCCTGCATCTGCCGCGCGCGGATGTGCAGCGCCCATTTTCCGATCCGAGATCGGCCAGACGGTCGGTGATCGATGAATAGCGCATAGGGGTCTCCTACCCTCAGTCAAAATGTTGCGGCATCCTTGCCGCGCTCAGGCCGCTACGAGGCGGCCGCGTGTTCGTCCTTGCCGAACGGCAATCCCAACAGAGCCTCGCTCGACGACAATGCGATTGCCACAAGCTCGGCCTCTTCGAAAAGCTCGCCCGCAAGGCAGGCTTCCAGCCACAGCCCGTCTATCATGCCGTTGATGGCAATCGCATGGCGGCGGCAATCGGCTTCCCCTGAAGGCCTGCCTTCTGCCTTCAGAAAATCGCCGATCAAGCCCTGCAAATCATTGCGGAAACCGAGATAGCCTTCGCGGTGGATGGCGGCAAGCTCCGGATCCAGCCGGACCTGGCTGATGAACGATGCCCAGAGCGACAGGCTGCGGTCATTGGCAACCGGCGCCGTCAGATTGAGCGTGATGAACCGCCTGAGCCGCGTCCCCGGATCGCCGGTGACATCGGATGCCTTGGCCGCGAAGGTGGCGAGAACCGAGCGATAGGCCTCCTCCACCATCTGGTCCTTGGACGCGAAATAATGCCGCACGAGGCCGGCTGTGACGCCGGCCCGAATGGCGATCTGGCGGACAGTCGCGCCGCGCAGGCCAAGCTCGGCAATCGTGTCGAGGGGTAGCCTCGATCAGTTCCTGCCGCCGCTCCCCTCCGGCGCGCGGTGGAACGTCCGGCGGTTCATGCGGCTCGCCGCAGGACCGGCCGCGTCAGGCAGGTCGGACCGCCCTCGCAGGCGATGCATAGCGCGTCAGCCTCGAAGGTCTCGACCTTGCAGCCCGCTGCTTCCATCGCAGCCTTTGTCTTGGGGAAGCCTGCGACCATGATGACTTCATTGGGTCGCACCGGCAGAACATTCAGGCTGAGACCGTTGCTGGCATGGAACTCATCGGCCGGCGCCTCGATCAGGGTAATGCCCCACTCCTTCAGCAGTTGGTAGAACGAAGCCGGCAGCAGCGGCGCAAACACCAGCGCCAGATCGCGCGATAGCGGGCTCATCACCGACATCAGATGCAGGCAGGCTTCTTCACCATGCCAGAGCGGCAGATCATAACCGAGCACGGTGATGCCGTGCGGATCAAGCATCTCGGTGAGCTGGGAAATGCCCTCCTCGTTGGTGCGTACACCGCGGCCGACGACCAGCGTTTCGGCGTCGAGCCAGATGCAGTCGCCACCTTCGACGGTACCGGGTGCCACGATGCGGCCGAGGATCGGGATGCCGGCCGCCTTGTAGGCCGCTTCATGCAGCGCCGTTTCCTTTTCGCGCAGCGGCTTGCCCATGCGCAAGAGAATAGCGCCATGGTTGGACATCAGCGACGGATCATGGGTGAACATGGCGTCGGCAAGCCCGTCGCCCTTGTCTTCGAGCCAGAGGATTTCGGCGCCGGACTTTTCCACCAGCCGCGCGAATTCCTTATATTGGTGCACGGCCTTTTCACCGTCGAAGGTCGGCCCATAGTGCCATTTCGCAGGGTCGGCGGAGGCAAGGCTGGCGCCCGGCCGGCGCATCAGCACGCGTGTCAGATTGGCCGACATCTCCTGCGAACCATAAGCCGTCATCGTCTACTCCTGTAGGAAAATTGATCATGTGAAGGGACTGCTAAAAAAAGCAGCGCTGAAATTATTATACGGTTGAATAATTTCTACACAAGTGCCACGATGCGTTTCATGGAACAGCGTGACAGGCAAAAATGCCGCACGACAGACTAAACAGGGGAACTGTTTTCATGCGTTCAGATTTGGCAACCTGTCTCGACAGGACAGACTTTTCATGACGAAACCAGCCCAGGCGATTGCGGTTACAAACCTCCACAAACGTTTCGGGCCGCTCGAAGTGCTCAAGGGCGTTTCACTGACCGCGAATGAAGGCGACGTGATCGCCATCATCGGCGGCAGCAGTTCGGGCAAGTCGACCTTCCTGCGCTGTATCAACATGCTGGAACTGCCGACATCCGGTTCGGTCACGGTGCATGGCGAAACCATCGCCATGAAGAAAGACGGTCACGGCGGCCTGATGCCTTCGGATCGCAAACAGGTGCAGCGCCTGCGCACCCAGCTCGGCATGGTGTTCCAGAGCTTCAATCTCTGGCAGCACATGACCATTCTCCAGAACGTCATTGAAGTTCCGATTCATGTGCTCGGCAAATCCAAGGATGAGGCCACCGCCACCGGCGAGGCGCTGCTACGCCGTGTTGGCCTGTTCGAGAAACGCGACGCCTATCCCGCTTTCCTTTCCGGCGGCCAGCAGCAGCGCGGCGATTGCCCGTGCCTTGGCGATCCAGCCGCTGGTCATGCTGTTCGACGAGCCGACCTCGGCGCTCGATCCGCAGCTTGTCGGCGAAGTGCTGACCGTCATCGGCGACCTGGCACGAGAAAAACGGACGATGATCCTCGTCACCCACGAAATGAAATTCGCCCGCAATGTCGCCAACCACATCGTCTTCCTGGCCGATGGCGTCATCGACGAACAAGGAACGCCGGACGAGATTTTCGGCAATCCCAGGTCGGAACGCCTGAAAAAATTCATCAGCTCCATCCACTGAAACCAAGACCACCAAAAACAAAAAGGGAAACAGCATGAAAAGACGCTCAAAACCATCGCTCTGTCGTCTCGCTCGGCATTGCCGCCGCAGGTGCCGCCGCTGCCGAACCCGTTAAGGTCGGCTTTGCTGCCGAGCCCTATCCGCCGTTCACATCGCCGGATGCAGCAGGCAACTGGGAAGGCTGGGAAGTGGAGTTCCAGAAGGCGATCTGCGCCGAAGCCAAGCTCGATTGCGTGATCACGCCCGTCGCCTGGGACGGCATCATCCCGGCGCTGACCTCGAAGAAAATCGACATGATCATCGGCTCGATGTCGATCACGGAAGAGCGTCTGAAGACCATCGATTTCTCCGATAAATACTACAACACGCCGGCCGCCGTCATCGGCCCGAAGTCAGAGACTTTCGAACCGACACCGGAAGGCCTGAAAGGCAAGACCATCGGCGTTCAGGTCTCCACTATCCACCAGGAATATGCCAACAAGTATTTCGCCGAAAACGGCGTGACCGTGAAGGAATACCAGACGCAGGACGAGGCCAACAACGATCTTGCTGCCGGCCGTCTCGATGCCGTGCAGGCCGACGTGATCGCGCTCGACGCCTTCCTGAAAAGCGACCAGGGCAAGGAATGCTGCGACCTGAAAGGCATGGTCAAGGACGATCCGGCCATCCTTGGCGCCGGCGCCGGCATCGGCATCCGCAAGGGTGAGGACGAGTTGAAGGGCAAACTGAACGCCACGATCAAGGCGATCCGCGCCAACGGCACCTACGACACGTTCTCGAAGAAGTACTTCGATTTCAACATCTACGGCGAATAAGGCCTGAACCCGCAGCGGCGTCTTGTATGCCGCTGCGGCCCTCTGTTTGAATTCGACAAGCCTGAAGGCGGCGGCGGGTTGTTGCCAACGCCAGTATTCAAGGATTTTGGAACTCCATGGCTGACCCGGTCTCGCTCATCAACTGGAGCCTTTTGGCACTCGAACCGCCCGGCTGGGGTGGCGCGCTGTTGCGCGGCCTGATGAATTCGGTCGAGATCGCCATCGGCGGATATTCCTTCGGCCTGCTTCTCGGTATCGGTGGCGCATGCGGCAAGCTCTATGGCAGCGCGATCACGCGCGACCTGATGGAATGCTACACGACGATCGTGCGCGCGGTGCCGGAACTGGTTCTGATCCTGCTTCTCTATTACGCAGGCACCGACGCACTCAACTACATCCTTGGCCTCGTGGGGATCGGCGAGGTCGACATCAGCGGTCTGGTCGCCGGCATTTTTGTCATCGGTGTCGTGCAGGGCGCCTACATGACCGAAGTGCTGCGCGGCGCGATCAAGGCGGTACCGGCGGGCCAGATCGAGGCAGGCGCGCGCCTACGGCATGTCGCCCACCAAGGTGATGACGCGGGTGACCCTGCCGGCGATGCTCCCCTATGCTATTCCCGGCCTTTCCAATCTCTGGCTGATCGCCACCAAGGACACTGCGCTCCTCGCCGTCGTCGGCTTCTCGGAGTTGACACTGGTCACCCGCCAGGCTGCCGGCGCCACCAAGGCCTATCTGCTGTTCTTCTGCGCCGCCGGCGCCCTTTACTTGACGCTGACGCTCTTCTCGGACGTTCTCATCCGGATCATCGAGCGCCGCGCCCGGCGCGGCTTCGTGGAGCAGTCATGATCAAGACGACGACCACCGACGTTACCACCCACGCCATGGCGATCACGCCGGAAGACCTGCCGACAGCCGAAAGCTTCTTCAAGCCGCATCGCATCGTTCTTCTGCTCATCGCCGCCGCGCTGGTGTTCTGCATCGTCGTGTTCATGCGCTGGGAGTGGGTGCCACAATATCTGCCGCGGCTCGGCTATGGAATTCTGGTCACGCTTGCCATGATGTTCAGCACTGCGATCTTGGGCTTTCTGCTGGCCGTGCCTCTCGGCCTCGTCCAGGTAACCGGCCCCTGGCCGCTGAAAGCGCTCGCAAAGGGCTTCTGCACGGTCATCCGCGGCACGCCGCTGTTGCTGCAACTCTGGCTTCTTTATTACGGGCTCGGCTCGCTGTTTCCCCAATTCCCGACCATCCGTCAGTCTTTCCTCTGGCCATACCTGCGCAGATCCTGGCCTTATGGCGTCGCCGCACTAACGATCTCGTTTGCGGCCTACGAGGGTGAAGTCATGCGCGGCGCCTTTGCCGGCGTTCCGGCCGGCGAGATCGAGGCGGCGCGGGCCTACGGCATGAGCCGCTGGACACTGTTTCGCCGCATCTGGCTGCCGCGCGCCATCCACCGGGCGCTGCCGACGCTGAACGGCGAGACCGTGCTACAGTTGAAAGCGACGCCGCTGGTTGCTACCTTCATTACGGTTATCGATGTCTATGCCGTCATCTCCAAGGTACGGCAGGATACCTACATTACCTACGAGCCGCTGCTGCTGCTCGCGCTGATCTATATGTGCCTGACAGGCATTCTCGTCTTCGCTTTCCGCTATCTCGAAAACCGCATACCAACCCGTGGTGCCTGACATGACCTTGAACGTGAACCTGACCAACTCGATGCCGGAACTGGTGGCGATCCGCCGTGACCTGCATGCCCATCCGGAACTCGGGCTCGAAGAGGTCCGCACCTCCAAGTTTGTGGCCACCTGTCTCGAAGGCCTCGGCTACACCGTCACCCGCGGGCTGGCGAAGACCGGTCTCGTCGCCACGCTGAAAAACGGCACCAGCAACCGCTCGATCGGCATCCGCGCCGACATGGACGCGCTGCCGATCTTCGAGGAAACCAATCTCGACTATGCATCGAAGACCCCAGGCCTGATGCATGCCTGTGGTCATGACGGGCACACGACCATGCTTCTAGGTGCTGCCCGCGCCATTGCCGAACGCAAGAATTTCGATGGCACCGTGCATCTGATCTTCCAACCGGCCGAGGAAAACTTCGGCGGCGCCAAGATCATGATGGATGAAGGCCTGTTCGACAAATTCCCCTGCGATGCCGTGTTTGCACTCCACAACGAGCCCGGCCTGCCCTTCGGCCAGTTCGCTGCGCGAAGGCCCGATCATGGCGGCGGTCGATGAGGCGAAGATCACCGTTCACGGCCTTGGCGGCCACGGCGCCGAACCGCAAGAAACCGCCGACCCGATCGTCTGCGGCGCCTCGATCGTCATGGCCCTGCAATCGATCATCTCCCGCAATATCCATCCGATGGATCAGACCGTCATCACCGTCGGTTCGTTCCACAGCGGCTCAGCCAGCAACATCATTCCCGAACGCGCCGAAATCGTCGTCGGCATCCGCTCCTTCGATCCGAAGGTGCGCGACGAACTGGAGCGCCGCATCCGGCTGATCGCCGAAAACCAGGCGGTAAGCTATGGCATGACGGCAACCGTCGACTATCACCGCAGCTACGACGCAACGATCAACCACAAGGCCGAAACCGATTTCGTCCGCGATCTGGCTGTCCGCTTTGCCGGGGCCGACAAGGTCGTCGATCTCGAACGGCCGTTCATGGGCAGCGAGGACTTCGCCTATATGCTGAAGGACCGGCCGGGCACCTATTTCTTCCTCGGCTCCAGCGTCACCGGAACTGAGAAATCGCTGCATCACCCCGGTTACAATTTCAACGACGACCTGCTGCCGATTGGCGCTGCCTTCTGGACCGAACTGGCGGAAGCCTATCTCACCCGGCCATAAAAACTTCCAAAAAGAAAAAGCCGCAGGAATGTCCCTTCCTGCGGCAAGTCGGGACAGTGTAGGCAAAGTCTATCGCGAAAAGCGATCAGTCGAATGTTTGGGCCTGCACGCGCGGCAAAGCTTTGACCGGCGGTGCAGCCCATCTGGATCGAAGCCCGGCAAAGATACAGTTGGCATCGTGCAACAGGATCGCTTGGCAGGTTTCGTTCGTCGATAAGGGACCATAGCCAGCAGGGTTTGCGGGCGGCTTAAGCTGATGCTTAAAATTTTACGGATGTCGCATTTCAGGACGATCCGGCTAAAGTCATCCGAAACCCAGATGACTGCCAGAGCCTCGACCGGCCGGATGCAACTATGCCGCAGGTGGGCGATTGTCGCAGTGTGACATCATGGTTGCAGCGATGTCATTGACCTTTCGCGCCATTGCCGCAGACTAAGGTCCAAGGGTTCGGCACCGCGCTCACCCGCCACGGCCGGGGACAGGCCGCGACGGGCGGAGAGGCCAAGAGGCGGTAGCCTGACCCTCGAAAGGATTGTACCGTGTTCGAGAGTTTTGACGCGACGTTGCTCGCCCGTATCCAATTTGCCTTTACGGTGTCGTTTCACATCATCTTTCCAGCCTTCTCCATCGGCCTAGCGAGCTATCTCGCCGTGCTGGAGGCACTGTGGCTGTGGAAGAAGGATCAGGTCTACATGGACCTGTTCAATTTCTGGAAGACGATCTTTGCCGTTGCCTTCGGCATGGGCGTGGTCTCGGGCATCGTCATGTCGTACCAGTTCGGCACCAACTGGAGCGTCTTTTCCGACAAGGCCGGACCAGTTATCGGCCCACTGATGGGCTATGAAGTCCTGACAGCCTTCTTCCTGGAAGCCGGCTTCCTCGGCGTCATGCTGTTCGGCCTGCATCGCGTCGGCCCGAAACTGCATTTCCTCGCTACCTTGATGGTCGCCTTCGGTACCCTGATCTCGGCCACCTGGATCCTGGCGGTGAATTCCTGGATGCAGACACCCGCCGGCTTTCGGCATGAACGAGGCCGGGCAATTCATTCCGCTCGACTGGTGGAAGGTGATCTTCAATCCGTCTTTCCCCTATCGCCTGGTGCACATGGTGCTGGCTGCCTATCTCACCACCGCCTTCGTGGTCGGCGCGGTCGGCGCATGGCACCTGCTGAAGAACACCGCCCCGCGGCGCTCGCGCACGATGTTCTCGATGGCCATGTGGATGGCGACGATCGTCGCGCCGATCCAGATCATGGCCGGCGACTTCCATGGGCTCAACACGCTGGAACACCAGCCGGTCAAGGTCATGGCGATGGAAGGCCATTTCGACAGCCATCCGGACGGTGCGCCGCTGATCCTGTTCGGCATTCCGAACACCGCGGAAAAACGCATCGACTATGCGATCGAGATCCCGAAATTCTCCAGCCTGATCCTCAAGCATGACCTGAACGCGCCGCTGGCCGGCCTCGACACCATCCCGGACAATCTCGAGCCGCCCGTTGCTGTCGTCTTCTGGTCCTTCCGCGTCATGGTCGGCATCGGTTTCGCCATGCTCGGCATCGGCCTGTGGAGCCTGTGGTGTCGGGTGAGGGGCACGCTCGACAGCAGCGACTGGCTGCATCGGGCTGCCGTGTTGATGGGGCCGGCCGGTTTCGTCGCCGTACTCGCGGGCTGGATCACCACCGAGGTCGGCCGCCAGCCCTATACGATCTACGGTCAGCTGCTGACGGCGAACTCGATCTCGCCGGTTGCAGCCCCCGCCGTCGCCGCCTCGCTGATCGCCTTCATCATCGTCTACTTCCTCGTCTTCGGCGCCGGCACCTTCTACATCCTGCGGCTGATGAAGCGCCTGCCGCGCGATCCAATGCCCGACCTTGATGACGGACCGATCAGAACCTCGGGCATCATGCCCGGCCCGGCGACCGGACACACCCATGGGAGCGCACATCATGGCCATTGACCTTCCCTTCATCTGGGCCGCCATCATCGCCTTTGCGGTACTCGCCTATGTCATCCTCGACGGCTTCGATCTCGGCATCGGCATCCTCTTTCCGTTCTTTCCGGAAAAACGCGACCGCGATGTGATGATGAACTCCGTCGCCCCGGTCTGGGACGGCAACGAGACCTGGCTGGTGCTCGGCGGCGGCGGTCTGCTCGCCGTCTTCCCGCTGGCCTATTCGGTCATCCTGTCAGCCCTTTACGCGCCGATCATCGCGATGGTGCTCGGCCTGGTCTTCCGCGGCGTTGCCTTCGAATACCGCTGGCGCACCAAGCGCGGCGAGTTCCTGTGGAACTGGGCCTTTGCCGGCGGTTCGATGGTTGCCGCCTTCGCGCAAGGGGTGGCGCTCGGCGCCCTGGTGCAGGGCATCCCGGTCGCCAACCGCGCCTATGCCGGAGCTTGGTGGGATTGGCTGACGCCGTTTTCCATCGCCACCGGCCTTGCCATCCTGATCGGCTATGCCCTGCTCGGCTCGACCTGGCTGATCATGAAAACCACCGGAGACCTCGCTGAAAAGGCACGCAGGATCGCCCTGCGCTCCTGCTTTGCCACCATTGCCGCCATGGGCATCGTCAGCCTGTGGACGCCGTTCCTCGAGCCGATCTACCTGGAACGCTGGTTCAGCTGGCCGACCGCGATCTTCAGCATCATCGTGCCCGTCCTGGTGCTCGGCTGCTTCGCGCTGCTGCTCACGGGCATTCGTGGCAAGCGTGATGTCCAGCCGTTTCTGGCAGCGCTCGGTCTGTTCGTCCTCGGCTTTGCCGGGATCGGCATCAGCTTCTATCCCTATATGGTGCCGCCATCGGTCACCATCTGGGATGCCGCAGCACCTGATCTGAGCCTGGCCTTCCTGTTGTGGGGTGCGGCCTTCCTCGTGCCGATCATCCTGATCTACACTGGCTATGCCTATTGGGTGTTCCATGGCAAGATCGATCCCGAGGAGGGCTATCACTGATGGCAAGTGAAAACAGCCTGTCGAAAAAGCTCCTTTGGTTCGTCGGCCTGTGGTTTCTCGGCGTACTGACCGTCACCGTCATCGGCCTCGCCATCAAATTTTCGCTCGGCGCTTGAAGCGCCGGGCAACCAACCTCTCTTGCAAAGCTTCGCTCAAGTTTCCCTCGCTACTTCTAAGGCACACGTCAGCAGGCAATGGCTTCCGCTAAGAGACAGGACCGCACCCTCCTCTGCGCAGAAGGTACTTGCCTGCTGATGTGACCAGCTTCCGAAACCGCCACTCGCAGTGGTGGCTAGGCAGCGACACGCACGAGGCAAGCCATGACCAAACTTTCGATCTGCATTCCCGTGGAAACCGCCGCGCAGGACACCCTGCCGCTGGTGACGTTGCTCCTGGAGAACCAAACCGCAGACATCGAGATCGTCCTTGCAAAGCCCGCGGATATAGAACTCCCGGACGCACTCGCAGGCCTTGCCGCCAGCGATGTGCGCCTGACGGCAACCGACGCACCCGCCGGCATCACCCGCCAACTCCTATGGCGCCATGCGGCCTTGGCCGCGAAGGGCGACTGGATAACGCTGGTCAACCCCGGCGACATGATCGAAAGTGAACTGGCGACCATGGTCGCCTTTCTCGAAACCAATTCGCCTGAGGTCGATGCCCTCGCCTGGAATGCCTTTCAGATCGATCGCCATGCCGAACCCGGCAAGGCAAGCTCGGTTGCAATCCCGGCGCGCTATCACATCGACAAGCTCGACAAGACCGTCATGCTCAAGGCTTTCTTCTATTGGGAAAACAGCCTCAGCAGCCCGAAAATGCCGTTCGGCCTCTATCATGCGGCCATCCGCCGGTCGCTGCTGGATGCGCTGCTGCAATTGCCGGAACCGCAGAATTGGTCGACGCCCGTGCCTGCAATATGAATGGGCGGCCAAGGTGCTTTTGTTCGCCAATGAACTGGCCTTCTGCGCCCGGCCGATGTCGGCCATCAATATTGTTCCGTTTGTCGCACAGCCACTGCTTCATCCCTGGAACTTCCCGTTCCATTCCGGCATCGGCCTCGCCGGAGCGGTGGCAGAGGTGCAGTTTCATGTGCTGCGCGAGCTCGATACGCCCTGGTCCGGCGGCAGCGAGGCTTTCGTGCGCGCGTTGACGATCGACTGCATGATGGAGACCGGCCGCGAGGCATACAAGAACAAGGGCAACGCCTATTTCGCCGCGCTGAAGGAATTCGAAGGTGGCCGTCTTGCGCCGTTCTTCCGCCCTGAATTCCATGACGTGCGGCAAACGGATCAACGGCGCGGCCTGCATGACGGCGCGCTGCTGATCGATCGCTTCGTCGCAGGCGCGCGACGCCAGGGAATTCTACACCACCGTCAAGCTGATGCTGGCGCCGGTCGGGCTGATCTGCGGCGGCGACCTGCGCGACAAAGACAACAAAGCCGCATGAGCCAAGCCGCGTCGAAAATCTCCTATACCCGGCCCTCGATCACCGAGCTGGAAGTCGCCTATGCGGCCGATGCTGCCGCCAATGGCTGGGGCGACCGCTGCTATGACTACATTGTTCGGTTCGAGGACGGCTTCCGCCGGCATCTCGGCGTCACCCACGCGATTGCCACATCAAGCTGCACCGGAGCCATGCATATGGGCCTTTCCGCCCTCGGCATCGGTCGCGGCGACGAGGCGATCCTCGCCGACACCAACTGGATCGCCACGGCTGCTCCCATCGTCCATCTGGGTGCCACGCCGGTCTTCGTCGATATCCGACCCGACAGTTGGTGCATCGATCCGGCCGAGGTCGAGCGTCACATCACGCCAAAGACCAAGGCGATCATCGCCACCCATATTTACGGCAACCTCTGCGACATGGGCCGTCTCCTGGATATCGGACGCCGCCACGGCATTCCGGTCATCGAGGATGCGGCCGAGGCGATCGGCTCCGAATGGCACGGCCGCCGCGCCGGATCGATGGGTGCGTTCGGTACCTTCTCTTTTCACGGCACCAAGACGCTGACGACAGGTGAAGGCGGCATGTTCGTCACCAGCGACGACGCCCTGTTCGAGAAGGTGTTGACGCTCAGCAATCACGGCCGCGCCTGCAACCAGAAAAAGCAGTTCTGGCCCGATGATGTCGGCTTCAAGTACAAGATGTCGAACATCCAGGCGGCCCTCGGCTGCGCCCAGCTCGAACGCATCGAAGCCCTGATTGCCCTGCAAGCGCGCCATCCTCGCCAGCTATGCCGAAAGGCTCAAAACCTATCAGAGCGTCAGCCTCAACCCGGAAAGTCCCGGCACGGTCAACGGCGCATGGATGCCGACCGCCGTCTTCGACCGAGACGCAGGTATCACCCGCGAAATGCTGCAGCAGGCGTTCAGTGCTGCCAATATCGACGCGCGTCTTTTCCATCCGCTGACCAGTCTGCCGATGTTTTCAGACCGGCGTGAAAACCGGCATGCCTGGGATATCCCAGAACGCGCCATCAACCTGCCGAGCTATCATGACATGACCGAGGAGGAGATCGGACGCGTGACCGATGTCGTCGTTGGCTTGATCGACAGCCGGGCGGCCGGCGAAACACCCTTGGCGAAGTTCGCCTGAACCAGTGGCGCTTATTGCGCCGCCCTCCACACGGCCTCAGATGGCTATCCTGAATGACAAAGGCACCAGATCCCATGACAACCAAAGACGACCGCCAGGAATTTGAAGCCCACAAGGAAGAGATGTGCCTGGCGCTTGGTAAGGATACGCAGGTCTTCAAGCAGTCGATCGACACGATGCTGGCGCTCGACACCTACGATTATTCCTACCTCTGGAGCTGGATGGGCGTGCCCATCATCCAGCTGCCGGCCGATATCATGGCGACGCAGGAGATCATCTGGAACACCAGGCCCGACATCATCATCGAGACCGGCGTCGCGCGCGGTGGTTCGATGATCTTCATGGCCTCGCTGCTGGCAATGACCGGCAATGACAAGGGCAAGGTGATTGGCGTCGATATCGACATCCGCGCCCATAACCGCGAAGCGATCGAGACACATCCGATGGCCGGCCGCATCGCGCTCATCGAAGGCGGCTCCATCGACGACAGCACGTTGCAGGCGGTGCGCGATCTGATCCCGGAAGGGGCAAGGGTCATGGTCGTTCTTGATAGTGACCACTCCTACGGCCATGTGCTGGCCGAATGCCGTGCTTATGGTTCTCTCGTGACGCCCGGCTGCTACCTCGTCGTTGCCGATACGGCCGTTGGGCATGTGGGGGAGGATCAGTCGCCGAAAAAACGCTCGAAGTCCTGGTTCAGAGGCAACGATCCTTTGACGGCGGTCAACGACTATCTCAAGGAGACCAATCGTTTCCAGGTAGACCCGGTGATCAACGGCAAGCTCGTGCTTGCATCCTCGCCGGGCGGCTATTGCGTCCGCCTTCCCGACCCGGCCTGATACGCAGTCCATTTCCGTTGAAGACCCGCATCTTGCCGAGGCAATATGCGGGTCTTTGCATTTTTGTGTCCTGAATTTGCAAACGAGGAATCTGCAAAGCCGCAGTCAGACCGCCAGTGTGATCTTGTCGATCCGACCGCCGATCTGCGCGCCGATATAGAGGTTTTCGTAGCACTTGGCCGGGAATCCGGCTTTCTTCATATGGAAAGCGGTCTCGTCGATATCGTAATCGACCCTGCGGACGCGATACGCCCTTTCTCGTACGTCGCAAACGCAGCGCGGATCGCCATCACGCGGCTGTCCGACGGCGCCGGGATTGCAGAAGGTCCTGCCTTTCACATCGAGCAGGACTTGCACATGCGTATGCCCGGCAAAGAATGTCTCAGCCCCCTCGGGAATATCCGTCTCTGCAATCGCATAGAGATACTGATCGACCGGATCCTGCCAGCCGCCGTGGATGAAATAAGTCGAACCGTCGATAATATAGGAACGGGACCAGGGCGAGCCAGGCGACCTGTTGCGGTGAGATGATGCCGCGCTGGTACTCAGTAATATCGGACACCAGCTTCGAGCGCGGGCAGCCCTCACCGCTGACGATGTAGTGATCGTGGTTGCCAAGGATATTGAAGACACCCCGATCGCGCAGCAGATCGACGCATTCCCCCGGCTGCGCGTAGTAGCCGACGACATCGCCTGAGCGAAATGATGGTCTCGCAGCCGAGCGCATCGATCTTCTCCAGCACCGCCTTTAGTGCCGGCAGGTTACCGTGAACGTCCGAAATGATCCCGATCATGTCACCACGTAGTCTTCTGTAATAGCGCCAGCCGCGACCGGGCCGGATCTCGGGTGGCAGCGGTTTCTTGCGCCACAGATAGTACTCGACCGACATGGCGGCCTCATTATAGCCGAAGGCGGCACGCAGCGACGTGCTGCTGGAAAAGCGCGGGTTGATCTCCAGCAGATAGGGCGTCTCCCCATCCATGCGAAACTGGTAGTTCGTCGGCCCCTCGGGCTTGAAGATCGTCGCCAGCCGAGTCACCGCCTCAACCAGAAGAGGGTGTTCGACAACCTCGGCATACTGCGTGTTGCCGGCCACCGAGAGCTTTCGCCGAAAGATGATCGGCGCCAGCGCCGTGCCATCGCCAAAGCCGAAAGCGCCGACGGTAAATTCCTGCTCGTCGCTGCCGATGAATTTCTGAATCAGGAACGCGTCCGTGCTCTTGCGGCTCCAATAGTTGAAATCGTCCTCGTCGCGCAATACGGCGATGCCGCGCGAACCGTTGCCCTGACGAGGCTTCAGCAGCAGCGGCAACCCCAAATCCCGGGCACACTGCGCCCAGCCGGCTCCGAGCCGTGCCGGAATGGTCGGCAGTCCAAGCCGCTCCAGCTCGAGGCCGAAATCCCATTTATCCTGCGCCAGCTCAATGACCGCGGGATCGTTGAGCACGATGCGCGCATCGAGATCGGCGAAAACCGCCCGGTTGCGGCTGAAGAACAAGACGTCGAGTTCAAGCCCCGGCAGGACGAGATCGACGTTCTCATCGATCAGCAGGTTTTTCCAGAAATCGAGATATGCCTCCGAACTCTCATCAAATGCCGGTTTAGCAAAGAACGCATCACACCAGTAAGGCCCGATGCCGCGCGGATCGCGATCCACGCCGATGACCCGTACCGAAAGACCGGACATGCGCAACGAACGGATGATGCCTTGCCCGATCAACGCTCCGACCGCCGTGACGACGACGGTTACCAGGCCGACCGGCTTTTCTGCTTCGCTGTTCCGCATAGGCCCGCTCAATTCAACAACATTATTGCAGCCGGGCTTCCATCAGAAGTGCTACGCACAGATCAGGAAAATCGACCCCGACGCGCAGCATCGCATCGAGATTTTCCTGAAAATCGGGAAGCGTCTTCAGGACACCAAGCGGCAGGGGCTTGAGATAGATGCCTTCTTCCAGGCTCACCGAATAGCCGTGGCTCTGCATTTCATGCTTGAGCGTATCCCGGCAATATTGCCGCTTGTGGCCAAACGCGTGATCGTTGGCGTTCAGGCTGTAGATGTCGTCGATCTTGCCCAATTCGACGCCCAGCCGCCGGTTCATCGACTTGGCGTTCGGAACGGCCACGAAGATGCGCCCGCCCGGCTTCAGAAATTTCTTGAAGCGCTCCAAAAGCATGCCCGGATCATCCACGTGCTCGAGAATGAACCCCATGACGATGACGTCGAACCGCTCTTCGGTTTCAAATTCCTCGAAATAGGAGAAGACGACTTCGCCTGTGAAGTCCGGGCTCTTCGCCTTGAACTGGTCGATGACGAACTGCGACCCTTCGATGATGACGTGGCGCTCGCAGGCCGCATTAAAAAGGCCGGGCGTAAAACCATGGCCGATCCCCAGCTCCAGGATAGAGCCAACGGAGCCGAACCGCCGGATGATGCGCTCCGGGTACCAGTTGAGGATGAGATCGTTTTCGATAGCCGTTGCAGCATCCGGACGATACTCGGTTGCGACTGCATCGAGATTTTCTGTCTTCATTGCGTGAATTCCTTCCAACCAACTGTTCCTGAATGAATCATGGCGGCGCCCTGCGCGCCACAATTGGTGACGAGATCCAAAGCGGTCACATAAGGCGTAAAATCGCCATGCAATTGCGGATAGGGCGTGCGCCGATAGTGCATGTATTCGACCGAGATGCCTTTCGTCTCGAAAAGCTCGTGGTTGAGATAGCCCCCCGCGCCATGTCCGGTGATGTAGACGTTTCCCTGAAGGTAATCGACGATATCGCAGACCCGTTCGCTGCTTGCGCCTGGAACTGGTAGCATGTCCGAAGAGAGAAACCGGGGCCTGTCCAATCCGAAATAGAGAGAAAGCTCCAGCATCGACCGGCGCGAGACATCCGCAACCGTTGCAGCTTCCTCGGCAAAAACGCGATCCACCATGTCCAGCATCTCGTCGCTGAAACGGTGCCTTGCGATAGGCCTGACGGAGCATTTCGCGATGCTTGCCGCGCCAATCGGTCCGGTCGTCCAACAAGACCTCGTCGATGCGCTGCCCAAGATGATAATCGCGCAGCGGCAGCGTCATCCAGCCGATACCGTTGACGCCCTTGACCTGAACGCGATTGCTGAAGCTGCCCTTGGAATACTGCACATCGTCATAATGGACGAAGACGTCCGCCAGGCGAATCTGCTCGAGCAGGCCGACCCAGGGGAAGTACATCGATTGTGAGATAACGATATTCCGGCTCATGATCCGTTCAGACAGTGCGCGCTTGTTACCGGATGCGCACCACCAGTGGCGGCTGCAGCCGGAGCAATCCGATAGACAACAGAACTAGCGCCAAAGGCTTTCATGAGGGCTGCCTACGGCGTTGCCTATCAGGCCGGGGTCAGAAGCGCACGCCGCAGGACGATCGCGCGCCTCATGCCGCCTTGAAATTCTCATGCAGTTTGAAGGCAAGCTCGGATGGCCGTGCGATCATCTGCTCGACGAAATGATACAGTTCCGCCGGTGTCTGGACCCCGCCGATCTCCTCGTCGATGAGCAGGCAATCATTGGCGATGCCGGTGAAAAAATTGGCACCGCTCCGTTGTATGTAGTCCACCGGCTTGAAATCCGGGAGAAACTTGCCGCCCTTCCAGCGACTGAAAACGGCGCGATAGCCTTCCGCAACGGTTTCGTAAGCCGCATGATCGTCCATCATGCCGCAACTGATGCCGCAAGCCTTGGCGAAGTTGGCCTCCCATCCTGCGACCGGTTGATAGCCGTAGGTCGACAGGAACCAATGCTGGGTCTGTGCGATACAGGCCGCGAGGCCGAGAATCGATGGAAAAGGAAACGCCTTCATATGCGGATCGTCATCGATGTTGCGGCCCGTCTCGCTCATGAACAGCGCATTCCGTTCCTTCGCGTTGTCGATCTGGGTGATCTTGGCCGAATTGCTTTCCGCACAGGAGCCGAGAACGGAGAACGGTCGTTCCGAATAGAAAATGTGCTCCGCCGTCACGAGAACCTTGCAGACATTTTCAAAATCGACGGTGGGATACTCGCAGTATTTCCCTGCCAAACCGGACTTTGATTTTGTCCATGACCCGCTTGGCGACCGCACCATGGTAAAAGCCGAAAGCCATGTTCGGGGTTGCTTTTTCGCCTTTCCAGGAGAAAAACTCGCGGTACAGGGCGGCGCGGAATCCTGTGGACTTCAGTTTTCAACGGAACCGCGACATTGCAACGCCGCGCCTGATTGCCCGGCCAATTGTACGTCAACCGGCTCCAGACGAAGACATCAACTGTCGAATGCTCCTGCTGCGAGCGCTTGATCAGGTCGGCGACATCGACGTCCACATAGTCGTCGTCGCCGATCATGCAGATGAACTCGCCGGTAGCGGCCTCGACGCAACGATCCCAGTTTTCGACCATGGATAGGACCCGGTCCACCGAGGGCAGGTATTTCACCCGGGGATCGGCAAGAAGGTCCTGCATGAAGTCGTTCATGATCGCTGCGTCATCGGAATTATCGGCGAAAACGTACTCGACATCCGTGCGCAGGTTCATCAGCTGGCTTCTGATCGTTTCCTGAAAATACCGCTGGCGGTTACGCGAGGGCACACAAATCGTCAGTTTCGGCTGCGCGAACATGAAATTTCTCCGTTTGCGGCACCCTAGCGGCGAAGGCTTTTGCAGAAACTTGCCCGCGACCCTTTGGCTCCATCTCGGGTTTTCGGCTTTTCACGAGGCGGACGGCTTGATAAGCAGCGTCGCGTGCGGCCTTGCGATGCAAGCAGAGCGGCGATGAAGACATCCGGAGACACGCATGCACAAAAGTCCGGTGGATTGCACCTCGATGACAGAGATCCGCGTCGAGATCGACCGGATCGACCGGGCCCTGATCGCTCTTTTCCAGGAGCGCTGGGGCTATATCGGCCGTGCAGCGGAAATCAAGAAGCCGGCCGGGCTCAAGGCCGACATTCCGGCGCGTCGATGAAGTCCGGCTGAATGCCCGCCGTAGCGCCGAGATGGCTGGGCTCGATCCGGATTTCTACGAGGACATCTGGGCACGCCTGATCCAGCATTCGATCGAGCATGAACTGAACATCCTCGGTGAAAGCGGGAAATAGTGAGAAACCGGCATTCAGCCGATCTTGGCGTTGGCCGGGTCGGCTTTCTTGGCAGGAGCCTCGCCCCCCACCTCCGGCAGAGCGGCGATAACGCCGTCCGCTATGGATGCACCGTCAGCGTCGGCACCGCGGTCACGAACCTGCCACCCCAATCGCTGATATACGAAAGCTGCTGTCTGATTTCGGCCTGAAGATTCCATGGCAGTATCACCACTCTTTCCGGTTTTTCGGCTTTGAGAAATTCTTCCGTGACAACCGGGATGCGGCTCCCGGGAAGCAGGAGACCCTGCTTGGCCGGGTTTTTGTCGACGACGAACGGCAAGAGATCGGGTTTGACGCCGGAGAAGTTGATCAGCGTGTTGCCCTTGGCCGCAGCGCCATACGCCGCGACTTTCAGGCCCCGCCGCCGGCTTTCGATCAGGAATGCCAGGAAGCCATCGCGCACGGTTTGCGCCGCCTCCTGAAAGTCTGTGTAGAAGGCATCGTCCAGAACGCCGGCGCCGTGCTCCTCAGCAAGCGTGGCAGCGACAGCTGCGGTCACAGCATGTGTTCCGGTATCGCTGCGCTGCGCGAACACACGCAGGCTGCCGCCATGCCAGGGCGTTGTCTCGACGTCAAAGACGGACAGGCCGTTGGCTTCAAAGACGCGGTTGACGGATGTCAGCGACAGATAGGAATAGTGTTCGTGATAGGCGGTATCGAACTGCGCCTCACGCACCATGTTGAGCAGGTGCGGAAACTCGAAGGTCGCGACGCCGTTTGCCTTCAGCAGCCGGGCAAAACCGGCGACAAAATCGTTGATGTCGGGGACGTGCGCCAACACGTTGTTGGCGGCCGTCAGGTCAGCAGAACGCCCCTCCGCTGCAAGCTTTTCGCCAAGCTCGGCGCCGAAGAATGCCTCGACAATCTCGATGCCCTTCGCCCGCGCTGCCGCGGCGGTGCTGGCCGTCGGCTCGATGCCGAGGCAGCCGATGCCACGTTCCCTGGCATATTGTAGCAGATAGCCGTCATTGGCGGCGATCTCGACAATATGGGAGGCTTCTGTCAGGCCGAAACGGGCCTGCATGTCGGCGACATAGCGCTTGGCATGTTCGAGCCAGGACGTCGAAAACGAGCTGAAATAGGCATAGCTCGAGGAAAAGAACGTCTCGCGATCGGCAAAATCCTCGGTCTGTACCAAACGGCATTCGGTGCAGGTGCGGATGACCAGCGGATACCAGAGTTCCGGCATATGCCGGTCGTTGGCATTGACATAGGAATTCGACGGCGGCGCCGTCCCCAGATCGAGAAACGGCACCATATGCGCCGATCCGCAGTGACGGCACTTCATGCGGCTACTCCACGATAGTCCGGCGACAGCAAGGGATGCGCCGCATCGCGCGGCGAGAGATTGGCGACCGGCAACGGCCAGTCGATGCGGAGCGCCGGGTCTTGCGGATTGAGACCACCCTCGGAGGCCGCGGCATAAGATTCCGAGTGGGCGTAGATCATCCGGACATTGTCGGTCAGCGCCTGGAAGCCGTGGGCGAATCCCTTCGGGATCAGCAGCGAGCAGTCATTGTCTTCCGACAGTTCAACGGAAAAATGTTGGAGAAATGTCGGCGAATGCGCGCGGATATCGACAGCGACGTCGAGGACCCGGCCGCGGGTGCAGGTCACCAGCTTGATCTCCGCATGCGGCGGGCGCTGGAAGTGCATGCCCCGCACTGTACCCTTGTGGAGCGTACCGGTCTCGTTCAGCTGTGCGATGCGCCCCTGCCAGCCGAAGGCCGCAAGATCTTCTTCGCAGAACAGCCGCGACAGAAAGCCCCGATCGTCCAACATGGTTTTGCGGCGGATGACGGAAAGCCCCTGAAGCGGCGTTTCGTGCGCCGTGAACCGCGCGCTCATCCGGCCGCTCGCAAAGATTCGTCCTTGGTGGCAAGTCCGGCAAAATCGCGGATATCGCCAAGGCAGAGGTCAAGTGCGGCTTGCCCCTGCCCTTGCGCCCTATACCATTCCATCGTCCGCTTGACGGTTTCCGCCAGGCGCCAACGCGGCTGGTAGCCGAGATCGGCGCGCGCCCTGGCGCTGTCGAGCACCAGATAGCCCGCTTCGTGCGGCCCGTCCGTACCATCGCCCAGCGCCATCGCGCCGCCGCCAAAGTGCCGTTCAGCCATTTTCAGGACGGCGCCAACGGAGGAGGCGGCTTCGCCGTGATCCGGGCCGAAATTATAGCTCTCGATGCCATCCGGCATCTGCCACAGACGCTCGGCCAGCCCCATGTAACCGCCAAGTGGCTCGAGCACATGTTGCCAGGGGCGCACGGCGCGCGGGCGCCTGACCTGCAATGTCTCGCCGCCCTGCCAGGCCCGCACGGCATCCGGGATCAGCCGGTCTTCCGCCCAGTCGCCGCCGCCGATGACATTGCCGGCGCGCGCCGTGGCGAGACCGATCTTGCGGGCCGCGAAGAACGAGGCGCGATAGCTTGCCGCAACGATCTCTGCTGCCGCCTTGCTGGCGCTATAGGGATCGTGGCCGCCGAGCGGATCGCTCTCCATGAAGGCAAGGCCCGTCTCGGCATTGTGGTAGACCTTGTCGGTCGTCACCACGACGATCGAGCGCACATCCTCCGACACCCGCAGGGCGTCGAGCAGGTTGGCAGTGCCGATGACGTTGACATCGTAAGTCTCCGCCGGATTGCGATAGCCGGCGCGCACGAGAGCCTGCGCCGCCAGATGGAAAACGATCTGCGGCTTGGTTTTCAGCACATGATGGGTCACTGCGTCACGGTCGCGGATATCGATGATCCCCGGCCCCTCCATGCTGCCGCCGAGAAGCAGATGCAGCGAGGGTTCCGTCGGTGGCGCCAGCGACAGGCCCGAAACATCGGCTCCGAGTTCGCGCAACCACAGGGCCAGCCAGCTGCCCTTGAAGCCGGTATGGCCTGTCACCAGGACTCGTTTTCCGCGCCAGAATTCGTTTATCATTGTCATCACCAGCTCTTCCAGGGTGGGGCGCCGCTCTGCCACAGGCTTTCCAGCTGATTCTTGTCGCGCAGCGTATCCATCGGCTGCCAGAAGCCGTCATGGAAATACGCCTGCAACTCGCCTTCGCTGGCCAGTCCCATCAGAGGCTCCCCTTCCCAACTTGAATGATCCGCCTCGATCCGGTCGATGACGCGGGGTGAAAGCACGAAAAAGCCGCCGTTGATAAAGCCGCCTTCGCCCTCCGGTTTCTCGATGAAGCCCTGAACCTCGGTGCCTTCCAGTTGCAGCGCCATAGCGCGCCGGCGGCCTGCACGGCGGTGACCGTCGCTTGCTTGCCGTGGCTCTTGTGGAAGGTGATGGTCTTGCCGATATCGACATTGCTGACGCCGTCGCCATAGGTGAAGCAGAAGGCTTCCTCATCCTTGAGATAGGAAGCGACGCGCTTCAGGCGGCCGCCGGTCATCGAGTTTTCACCCGTGTCGATCAGCGTCACCCGCCAGTTTTCGGCACTCTGTCGATGGAATTCGATCGAGTTCTGCGACAGGTCGAAGGTAATGTCCGACATGTGCAGGCCGTAATTGGCGAAATATTCCTTGATCACATAACCTTTGAAGCCGCAGCAGATGATGAAGTCACGCACGCCATGGGCGTAGTAGAGCTTCATGATGTGCCAGAGGATCGGTCGGCCACCGATCTCGATCATCGGCTTCGGCTTCAGATGCGTTTCTTCGGCAATGCGCGACCCGAGGCCGCCGGCGAGAATGACAGCTTTCATCCGCCCCTCCGGTTAGACGCAAAGACGATCACCGGCGGTACCGGCGATGGCTTGGCGAGAGGAAGCAGAATTGCGGCTGGCCAGCGATTGAGCGCGACTGGAGCCGCGCGCCGCCCCGGACTGCAGAGCCTCAGGCCTTGCGGTCATACGGTTTTTAAGGCGCGAAAACTCCATCATGCTCCGGGTCCAGTCAGTCTATTCTGACCGCTACCCTAAAGCGTGAAACTGTCGTCAAACTGGAGAGGTCGCAGGGGCAAACCCGGCCGCCTGCCCGGCGTCGGGCCGAACAGGCGCAAAAAAACAGGAATATCAGAAGGAATTCTTCCGCATCAGGTGCAGTTCCCAATCCAGCGCACTGCGGATGATGCCATTCAGATCGTCATATTGCGGTACCCATCCAAGCTCCTGCTTGGCAAGTGACGGGTTGGCGACGATCATCGCAGGGTCTCCCGCGCGACGCTCCGAGAATGTCACGGGGAAGTCCGCTCCATGTACCTTGCGCACCGCATCGAGCACTTCGAGCACGGAGAACCCATGTCCATAACCGCAATTTGCCGCCAGCGAACCGCCGCCGGCACGCATCCGCTGCAACGCCTTCAGATGGGCCTGAACCAGGTCCCAGACATGGATATAGTCGCGCACGCAGGTTCCATCCGGCGTCGGATAATCCGTGCCGAACACACTCATCGACTGGCGCTTGCCGAGCGCGGTGGCACAGGCAACCTTGATCAGATGCGTTGCCGTTGCCGTCGATTGGCCACTGCGCCCCTTCGGATCGGCGCCGGCGACGTTGAAATAGCGTAGCGCCGTATAATTGAAGGCATGCGCATTGGCGGTATCGCGCAACATGATCTCGGTCATCAGCTTCGACGAGCCGTAAGGTGATTCCCGGCTTGAGGTTGACGCTCTCCGTCACCGGCTCCAGCACGTCCGGCGTGCCGTAAACGGCTGCCGTCGAGGAAAACACGAAATAGGGGATACCCGCTTCGACAGCGCTGGCGATCAGGCTGCGCTGATTTAACCGTGTTGTTTTCATAATAGCCGAGCGGATCGGCCACCGATTCCGGCACGACGATCGAACCGGCGAAATGGATGATGGAATCGATGTCGTTATCGGCAAAGATCTGCTGCATCAGCGCAGTGTCGGCAATATCGCCTTCATAGAAACGCGCTTCAGGTGCGATCGCCCAGCGGAAACCGGTCGAGAGACGATCGATGACGACGACCTGCTCGCCAGCATCGAGCAATGCCCAGACCATGTGGCTGCCGATATAACCGCCGCCGCCCGTTACCAATACCGCCATTATTTGCTCCTGCTCTGTCCAAAGTGAGCGGGATAAAACCCGTTCGGCGCGCGTTTCACAAGTTTTTTTGCAGTGCCGAATGGCCAAAATTGGATCACAGCGTCGCGATATAGCCCGCCAAACGTTCGGCCGCGGTGGCAATCTGCTTGGGATCGCGCAGGAAACAGGCACGCATGAACAGCGATCCCCCCTCGCCGAAGGCAGTTCCCGGCGCCAGGCCGACCCCGGTCTTGTCGACGATATCGAGCGCTGCGCCGCCGCATCGGTCACGCCATCGATCTTCAGAAAGGCATAGATCGCACCGTCCGGCTTGAGCGTCTGCACCCTGTTGGTGGCGATCAGCGCGTCGCAGAGCAGATCGCGCGAACGGGTCGCCTTGGCGACATTTTCCGCAACAAACGCATCGCCCTGATCAAGCGCCACCACCGCCCCCGCCTGGATGAACTGCGCCACGCCGGAGGTCGAATACTGAATGAGATTTTCCAGCACCTGTCCGATTGCCGGCGGCGCCACGATCCAGCCGGCGCGCCAGCCAGTCATCGACCAGTTCTTGGAGAAGGAATTGACGAACAGGATGCGCTCGTCCTCCTCCATCACGTCGAGGAAGGAGGGAGCGCGCGTCGTTGTAAGAATAGAGCGCATAGATTTCATCGGCCATGATCCACAGGCCGTGTTTGCGCCAGCGCCAGAATGGCTTTCAGGTCGTCACGCGTGGCCGTCCAGCCGGTGGGGTTGGAAGGCGTGTTGACGAACAGTGCCCGTGTCTTTTCCGTGATCGCCGCTTCCAGCCTGCCGATGTCGAGTTGCCATTTCCCGTCTTCGAAGCTGAGCGGCACGGCGACTGCGCGTACGCCGGACAGTTCGGCACTGGCGGCAAAGTTCGGCCAGGCCGGGGTCAGAAACACCATTTCGTCGCCCGGCGAGGTCAGAGCCTCGATGGCAAGCTTGATTGACTGCATGCCGGAGCCGGTCACGTAGAAATTATCCGGCGACAGGGTTTTGGCGAAATGCCGCTGGTAATAGCGCGACAGCGCCTCGCGCAAAGCAGGGATGCCGCGCTGCCAAGTGTAAAAGGTCTCGCCGGCTTTCAGCGAATCCTGCGCTGCCTGCGAGATGAAATCCGGTGTCGGCAAGTCCCCCTCGCCGACCCAGAGCGGGATCAGCCCCTCGCGCCCGCGTGCATAATTGACCAGTTCGACTATGCCGCTTTCCGGTGCGGAAAGCGATCGGGGGCTGAGGCTGGCAAGAATGGTCATCGGCGGGCTCCTGTTGGCCCGCCGCTTCTAGCTGCTTTCCACATCACGATCACGCGATATTCGGTGACGGATTTATCGATTCTGGTGATGTGTTCCGCCAGGATCCCGAAACGCGCCCTATGCTCGTTGCGTTTTCAAAAGGTCGCGGATTTCGGTCAGGAGCTGGACATCCACCGGCGGCGGTGCTGCAGGCTCTTCGTTTTTCTGCTTTTCCAGCGTGGCACGCATGTTGTTGACCCCTTTGACCAGCAGGAAAATGATCCAGGCGAGGATCAGGAAGTTCAACACCACGGTGAGGAAGTTGCCATAGGCAAAGACAGCGCCCTGCTCGCGCTGCGGCCAGCGATGTTGCGGTGACTGTGCTGGAGAGCGGAATGAAGAAATTGGAGAAGTCGATGCTTCCAATGATGGCGCCAACGATCGGCATGATAATGTCGTTGACCAGCGAATTGACGATCAGCGTGAACGCGCCGCCAATGATAATACCGACCGCAAGGTCCATGACATTGCCGCGGGCGATAAACGCCTTGAATTCATTTATCATTACTCTCTCCTTGTCTAAGACCGGAAACCAGCCGCGTCTGCCTGTCCTTACGCAGCCGGGGGCAGGCTGGATGCTAACCGAAATCGAAATCATGTAAATCAGCGCGATCGAAAATAGCGCGGTATCCCCCTAACACGGTGCAACGGAGAAAGAGCCATCGTTTCTTTGACTTAAGGCTTAGGCTCGGCCGATTTTCTTCCCGCTCGTCTTGTCCTATGCTCCATGGGCAGAAGGAGGAGACATGCTCTCTGGCTCGATCATTTTCGCCGTCGCCTTCGCCTACCTGCTGCTGCTGTTTGCGGTGGCAAGCTATGGCGATAGCAAGGCGCGGAAAGCCGCTCCTGCCGGAAAGGGCAGGCCGCTGGTCTATGCCTTGAGCCTGGCGATCTATTGCACCTCCTGGACCTATTTTGGCGGCGTCGGCCTTGCGGCTGAACGGGGGCTTGAGTTCACCGGCATCTATATCGGCCCGATCCTGATGTTCACGCTGGGCCTGCCGGTGATCCGCCGCATCATCGCGCTCGCCAAAGCCGAAAAACTGACCTCGGTTGCCGATTTTATCGCCGCGCTATGGCAAGAACCCGATGGTCGCAGCCATCGTCGCGCTGATCTCGCTGATCGGCGCCATCCCCTATATCGCGTTGCAGCTCAAGGCCGTATCGAGTTCGGTGTCGGCGATGGTCGATACCAGTGGCTACGGCATCGGCTCCGGACAGGATTTCATCGACCTGCCGCTGCTGGTGACCCTCTTCCTTGCCTGTTTCGCCATCGTTTTCGGCACGCGCCACACAGATGCGACGGAGCATCAGGACGGACTGATCCTGGCGATCGCGATGGAATCCGTGGTCAAGCTGCTGGCACTGGTCACGGCCGGTCTCTACGTGGTGTTCTTCCTGTTCGACGGCCCGAGCGATCTTTGGGCCAAGGCACTTGCCAACCAACAGGTGATGACGGCGCTGCACTACCAGACGCCGCTGCCCGCTGGATCTTGCTGGTGGTTCTCTCCGCTTTCGCCATCATCATGCTACCCCGGCAATTCCATGTCACGGTGGTCGAAAACCGCACAGAGAAGGACCTGCGCACCGCCGGCATCCTGTTCCCGATCTATCTCGTCGCCATCAACCTGTTCGTGCTGCCCGTCGCGATCGCCGGCGTGCTGACCTTTGCCGGCAGCGGTGATGCCGATCTCTACCTGCTGACATTGCCGCTTGCCGCCGATATGCCGGTGCTGACCATGGTCACCTTCATCGGCGGCTTTTCCGCAGCAACCGCCATGGTCATCGTCGCGTCGGTCGCTGTCGATCATGATTTCCAACGATATCATCATGCCGGTTTTCCTCAGGCGTAACCTGATGGGTCGCGGCGGCTCGCAGGATGTTGCCGGTACATTGCTCAATGTCCGGCGCACGGCGATATTCGTGGTCCTGCTGCTCGGCTATGCCTATTATCGCTCCGCCGACATGAGTGCCGGCCTTGCCTCACTTGGCCTTCTCGCCTTTGCCGCCATTTCGCAGATGGCGCCCGCCTTGTTCGGCGGCCTCGTCTGGCGGCAGGCAAACGCCCGCGGCGCCATCGCCGGCATGACGCTCGGCTTTATCGTCTGGGCCTATCTCCTGTTCCTGCCGAGCCTTGGCGGACCGGACAATTCGCATGTTGCCGCGACCGTGCTCGGCTTTCTTTTCCCCTTCACCACCGTCTTTTCCGGCCCGGCCGCCGATCCGCTGGTCAATGCCTCGGCGCTCAGTCTGCTGGTGAATGTCGTTGCCTATGTCGTCGGCTCGCTGACCCGGGCGCCAAAGCCGCTGGAGCGGCTGCAGGCCGGCGTGTTCATCCGCCGCAAGTCGCGCACGGAAAAAGCCTTTCGCGGCCGCAAGACCAAGATCACGGTGCTCGATCTGAAGACCACGATTGCCCGCTATCTCGGCCAGGAACGGATGCAACGGTCCTTCCAGACCTATGAACGCCAGTCGGGCCGCTGGCTGGAAGATCATCTGCCGGCCGATATGGGGCTCATCCATTTCTCCGAACAGCTGCTCGGCAGCGCCATCGGCTCGTCCTCGGCGCGCCTCGTATTGTCGCTGGTGCTGCAGCGGCTGGACGACACATCCTCAGACACTGCCTGGCTTCTCGACCAGGCGTCAGAAGCGCTGCAATACAATCAGGACATGCTGCAGACGGCGCTGTCGCAGATGGACCAAGGCATTGCCGTCTTCGACAGCTCCAACAACCTGATCATCTGGAACCGCCGGTTCCGCCAGCTGCTCGACCTGCCGGAAACGGCCGGACAGGTCGGCTTCCCGCTGGCGGATATCGTCTCGATGCTCACCCAGCGTGGCGATATTCGCAGAGAGGACGGAAAGCGGCTGATTGCCAACTTCCTGACGCTCGACAAGCCCTTCCTGCTCGAACTTTCCGGCGGCGCACGCATTATCGAGGTGCGCACCAATGCCATGCCCGACAAGGGCATCGTCACCACCTATACCGACATCACCCAGCGCGTCGCGGCCGACATGGCGCTGAAACAGGCGAACGAGACGCTGGAGTTACGCGTTGCCGAGCGCACCGGCGAACTCACGCGCGTCAACAAGGAAGTGGCCGAGGCCCGTGCCGCCGCCGAAGAGGCCAATATCGGCAAGACACGCTTCTTCGCCGCCGCCGGCCACGATATCCTGCAGCCGCTCAACGCCGCGCGCCTCTATTCGTCCTCGCTGGTTGAGCGTCTCGGGGAATCTGAAAACAGCATGCTGGTTCAGAATATCGATTCGTCGCTAGAATCGGTCGAAACCATTCTCGGCGCCGTGCTCGATATTTCCCGGCTCGACACGGGCGCAATGAAGCCGCGCCTGCAATCCGTGCCGCTCAACGACCTGCTGCGGCGTATCGAGACCGATTTCGCGCCAGTCGCCCGCGCCGCAAACCTCAAGTTCACCGTCATGCCGACCTCGCTGACGGTGCGCACTGACCCCAATTTGCTACGCCGGCTTGTGCAGAACCTTGTCTCCAACGCGATCAAATACACGCTGACCGGCAAGGTCCTGGTCGGTGTCCGGCGCGAAGGCGGTGATGCCGTGATCCAGGTGCTTGATTCCGGCATCGGCATACCGGCGTCCAAGTTCCGCACCGTCTTCAAGGAGTTCGCCCGTCTCGACGAAGGCGCCAAGACCGCCGCCGGTCTCGGGCTCGGGCTGTCGATCGTCGACCGCATCTCCCGCGTTCTCAACCACAGCGTCGACCTGCAATCCAAACCCGGCAAGGGCACGCGCTTCCGCGTCCGCATGCCGATCGACAGCACGGCTGCCAGCAGCACTAAGGTCACCCCATCGGAGCCCATTCGCACCGCCGAACCGCTGCATGGTCTGCGCGTTCTGTGCATCGACAACGAACCTCTGATCCTGGAAGGCATGAAACTGCTGTTGGAGGGTTGGGGCTGCAGCGTATCGACCACTCCATCCTTCGACGTCTGGCAGCAAGGCCTGACCGCCCATGACCTGCGCCCCGACGCGATCATCGCCGACTACCACCTGGACAACGGCACCGGTATCGACATGATCCGCGCCATCCGGCTCTATTTCGGCTCCGATATCCCGTCGCTGCTGGTCACGGCCGACCGCTCCCCCGAAGTGCGCGCGAGCGCCGAGCGGGACGGTATCACCTTGCAAAACAAACCCGTCCGCCCAGCCTCGATGCGGGCCTGGCTGACGCAGTTGTCGGTATCGATGAAGGCGGCTGCGGAGTAGTTGGGTTTGTGTTGAGAGATGGAGAGCTTCAGCTGCCGTCATCCTCACCTTGTAACGAGGATGACGGAGGAGAGTTTCCCTTCCTCAATAAATGACGGCGACCGCTCGACGCTATCTCAAGCCGCCACAGCCGAAATCTTGCTGAGCTGAATGACCGCCTGCGTCCGGCTGTCAACATTGAGCTTGAGCAGTATGGCCGAGACGTGTGCCTTGATGGTCGCCTCGGAGACGCCGAGTTCGTAGGCGATCTGCTTGTTGAGCAGGCCTTCGGCGAGCATGCCGAGCACGCGGGACTGCTGCGGGGTGAGCGTCTGCAGCCGATGCAGCAAAGCCGCCACTTCCGGTTCGTGCTCCATGCCGCGCTGGAAGCCCGGCGGGGTGAAGATGTCGCCGGCCATCACCGTATCGATCCCCTGGCGGATTTCATCGATGCCGGCGGATTTGGACAGGAAACCGCAGGCGCCGAGTTCGAGCGCCCGCTGGATGGTTGCCGGATCGTCATGGGCAGAGACGATCATCACCGGCAGGCTCTGAAATTCAGCCCGTAGCGCAATCAGGCCCGAAAGCCCGCTGACACCAGGCATGGTCAGATCCAGCAGCATCAAATCGACCGACGCGTTGTCGATCGCCGCCTGCCGCGCCGAGGTGAAATCGCCGGCTTCGATGATCGCCGGGTTGCCTGGCATGCCGCCCAAGGCTTGGCGCATGGCACCGCGAAACAGCGGGTGGTCGTCCGCAATGATGATGGTCAATCCTGACGTCATGACGCTCCCTCCCAAGAGCATGGCCCGAAAGCCCGTCACGGCGGAAAAATCCTCCAATTTTCCCGCTGTGCTGTCCAGATCCGGTCAGGTTTTCTGAGGCACATCCTCCGTCTTGTCAGACGGCGGCTTTTCCTCGCTTTCCAGATCTTTCACAATTCCCATGAAACTGCGCATCATTCTTTCCATAACGCTCATCGTCTGGTCAATCTCTTCCTTTGTCGGAAGCCGTGGTTTGACGCCCAGAGGGCCTTCCAACGCAGCCTTTTCCAAGGTTTCGACACGCTTGGTCAGCAAATCAAGTTCGAGTTCGAAGGCGGTGCGCTCGTCAGCCGCCATCCGGCAAACCATCTCGCCGCTCTTTTCCTGGCACAACGAAACCTCGCCGGTCTGCGTGTCTAGCCGCGCGACGCCGCTATCGGTCTTCTGCATGGCGTAGCGCCCGGGCGCCGGTTCCTGTGCTAGAGCGGCAAACGCCACGAGCATGCCGCCAAGGGTTACGACCGGCATCAGCATTCTGTTCATAACATTCTCCTTGATCGCCAAAAATCCGGGGATCGCCAAAAATCCGGACCCAGCCCCGCTTGCCGGTGGACATTCGCAGAAGATTGCGGCAATCCCGCAAAGGAGATCGTCCACGCTTTCAGGAAACGGCGGCATGCGCAGCATTATCTACAAAATCGTTCCGGCAACTCTATGGCAGGATGCGCGCGACAGCGGAGAATTCAAGGGCGCAGCGATCGATCTGACCGACGGTTTCATCCATTTTTCGACCGCCGAGCAGGCAAAGGAAACCGCCGCGCGCCATTTTGCCGGACAGGACGGCCTGCTGCTCGTCGCCGTCGATGGCGACAAGCTCGGGCAAGCGCTGGTTTACGAGACCTCGCGGCGGCGCATTGTTTCCGCATCTCTACGCCCCCTTGTCGCTGACGGCCGTGCTTTGGGAAAAGCCGTTGCCGCTCGACGCCGATGGCAACCATATCTTCCCGGAGCTTGACCAATGATCGACGTCTTCCAGTCGCTGGCCCGCCGCGGCCTTTTCCTGCTTGATCCTGAGGCTGCCCACGGCCTGTCGATCAAGGGGCTGAAAACGGGGCTCGTTCCCACCTGCGCCGCCCCCGCCGATCAGCGCCTGGCCCAGACCGTCGCCGGCCTTACCTTCGCCAATCCCATCGGCCTTGCTGCCGGCTATGACAAGAATGCCGAGGTACCGGAAGCACTGCTGCGGCTCGGTTTCGGTTTCACCTGAAATCGGCACCGTGACACCCAAGCCGCAGACCGGCAATGACAAGCCACGTATCTTCCGGCTGGTCGAGGACGAGGCGGTGATCAACCGCCTCGGCTTCAACAACGAAGGGCATCAGGCGGCCCTGCAGCGCCTGAAATCCTGCGCACGTTCCACGATGATCGGCGTCAATATCGGTGCCAACAAGGACAGCGCCGACCGTATCGCCGATTACGTCAGCGGCATCCACGCGTTCTACGGCGTCGCCCGCTATTTCACCGCCAATATCTCCTCGCCGAACACGCCGGGCCTGCGCGACCTGCAGGCACGCGAAAGCCTTGCGGCCCTTCTCTCCGCCGTTTTTGCCGCCCGCGATGACGAAGCCGCGAAGGCCGGCATCCGCGTGCCGGTGTTCCTGAAGATCGCGCCGGACCTGACTGAAGAGGGCATGGACGATATCGCTGCCGTCGCGCTGGAGCAAAGCCTTGACGGCCTGATCGTCTCCAACACGACGCTGTCGCGCGATGGTCTCCACGACCAGCAGCAGGCCAGGGAGAGCGGCGGCCTTTCCGGCAAGCCGCTGTTTGAAAAATCCACCATCGTGCTGGCCAAGATGCGCAAGCGCGTCGGCCCTGACCTGCCGATCATTGGCGTCGGCGGCGTCTCATCGGCCGCCACTGCGGCGGAAAAGACCCGTGCCGGCGCCAATCTCGTCCAGCTCTATTCCTGCATGGTCTACGAAGGTCCCTCGCTGCCGGGTAAGATCGTCCGCGGCCTGTCTGCGCTCTGCGACCGCGAAAAGCTGACGTCGATCAGCGAAATCCGCGACAGCCGAACAAACTACTGGGCAGGCAAAAACGCCTGAGCCGACCGGCGCGGCACCAGCACCATCAGGAAGAGGCCGCGAAACAACAGGAACAGGTTGAGCGCGGCCCAGAGGCCGTGATTGCCGAAGGCCGGCACGAGAAGACAGAGTGCCGCAACATAGCCGACAAAGGCGAGCAGCATCATGTTGCGCATGTCACACGACCAGGTCGCGCCGATGAACACGCCGTCCATTAGGAAAGCCAGCGCGCCGGTCAGCGCCGTGATCGCCGCCCAGGGCATGTAGACATAGGCCTCGGTGCGCACGTCTGCCGCGGTGGTCAGGAGATCGACCAGCCGGTCGCCAAAGACAAGAAAGGCGATCGTAGTGAAGCCCGCCAGCGCAAACGACCAGATTGCCGTCATCCTCAGTGCCCGGGCGAAGGCGGGGGCGGAACCCAGCGCCGAGCGCCCGGCCGGTCAGCTGTTCGGCGGCATTGGCGAGCCCATCGAGATAATAGCCCGCCACCAGAAAAATGGTCATCAGGATGGCATTCGCCGCCAGCGTCACCGACCCGAACGACGTGCCGATGCGCGTCATCAGCGTGAAGGCCGCCAAAAGCACGAAGGACCGGATCATAATGTCGCGGTTGAGCCCAAACAGCGGCTTCAGCCGCTCGGGGGAAAAGACTGTTGCCCAACTGGGGGCGACGCTACGGTCAAAACGGGCATAGACGACAGCGAAACCGACGAGCGCGCCGACGACTTCGCCGGTCACAGTCGCCAATGCGACGCCCATGACGCCCCAGCCGAGGTAGAGTCCCAGAAAGATCGAAAGGACGATGTTGATGCCGTTGATCAGCGTCTGTAGCAGCAGCCCCGTCGTGCCCTGCCCGCGGCCGAGCACAAAGCCGAGGATGGCATAGTTGGCGAGCGCTGCCGGCCCGGCAAGGATGCGGTACTGGAAATAGGTCCGTGTCACGCTTTCGATTTCCGGTCCCGGCGCCAGCAGCCAGAGACCGGCGGACAAGAGCAGCGGCGACAGCGCGACGATGACGATGCCGCTGACAATGGCAATGCCCAGCGAACGCCAGAAGACCGCCTGTTCCTCCGCCTTGTCGCCCCGCCTGAAAGCCTGCGCTACCAGGCCGGTGGTGGCCGAGCGCAGGAAGTTGAAGGTGGTGAAGATCAGGTCGAACAGGATGGCGCCGACTGCAAGCCCGGCCAGAAGCGTCGCCTGCCCCAATCGGCCGACGGCGGCGGTATTGACAAGACCGAGCAAAGGCGTGGTCAGGAAGCCCAGCGTCATCGGCACGGCGATCGACAGGATCAGCCGGTTGGTGACCAGAAACGGTCCTGCCCCATGCGGGTTTTCGCTGATATCGGTCGTTTGCGCTGCGCTCATGCCGTATCCTCACGACCAGCAGCGAAACTCAGGAATCACATCAGCTGGTCGAGAGCACCATGGCCCAATAGGGCCGGTTTCCGGAAGCCGGATTCCGCATCACGGCGACACCTGAGCCCGCTATAGTTCGGCCCCAGCATGTTCTCCAGATGCTTGGGCGAGTGGAACCAGGCGGCATAGGCCTTTTCGGCGTTGTCCTGGCCCATGGCGATGTTTTTCCGCCGCCGGCAGCGCTCACGCCGCCGCCTTTCATGCGCGAAAGGAAACTGTCGCCCATGCCGATCAGATGCGTCATCTTGCCGGCCTTGGCCATGCGGCCGGCCTGCGACAGGGCGGCCTGTGCCGCCGCCGGATCGCGCACCAGCGGTTTCAGGCCCTTTTGTTTCCTCAGATCGTTGACATAGCCGAGCGTCGCATCCGTCTGATCGCTGCCATCGCCGCTCGGGGTAACCTTGGGTGTGCCGCAGCTGGCCAGCAGTCCGAGCGAGAGAAAAGCGCCCGCCCGCAGGATCGTGCGCCGGGAGGCAGAGAAGTTCTGATCGTGCATGTTATCGCCGGAAGCTGAGGATGCGAAGGATGATGAAGACCGGGATCACCACGGCAGCACCGAGCAGCAGATAGTCACCAACGCGGCCAAGAGCCGCGAAGCCTGAATGCCAGAGATCGAGGACGAAGTCCCGGACGGTGTAGAGGATACCATAGGGAGTCCAGCCGAAAACAGCCATGACGAAACCGACGATGATCGAGACGACCAGCAGCTTGACCAGCACACGAAGGGGCGAATCGCCCAGAAACTTGTTCACTCCATCGGCCATGGCCCACGATTCTCCTGTTTCGCCTGACATAAGCTGCCAAGACGCCTGCTGCAAGCCGCGAAGATTGGCGAGCCCACCGCCGTCAAATCGCCGCTTGCCATTTCTACACTTGCACGCGACAAGCGCATGAAGCCGCAAGACGCCCATAAGCTACGCACGAAATCGAGGCGCGAACCGATGACCCTCAACCAGCTTTCCTCCGGCGATCTCATCGCCGACCGCCGCGCCGAATATGCGCACATGCTTGCCGACAGCGGCGATCATGCCGATGCAGCCGACCTGATGACCCAGGCGCTGGAGCTTGTGCCCGATTGGCCGGCCGGCTGGTTCCGCCTCGCCGACTATGAGGAGAAATCCGGCCGCAAAGAGGCGGCGGTTGCAGCTCTGCGCAAAGTTCTCGACCTCAACCCGGAGGATATCTTCGGCGCCGGCCTGAAACTCGCCCTTCTCGGCGGCTCCGAAACACCCGAGCAGCCGTCAAGCCTCTACGTTGCGCAACTGTTCGACGACTATGCCGAGCGCTTCGACAAGGCGCTGGTCGAAAAGCTTGATTATACCGTCCCGGAAAAGCTGGCTGCCCTCATCGCCGACCACGCGGGCGACACGCGATTTACCAATGTGATCGATCTCGGTTGCGGCACCGGCCTGTTCGGCGAGCGCATCCGCGGCAAGGCGGATCGGCTGGAGGGTTTCGACCTCTCGGCCAACATGCTGGCCAAGGCGCAGGACAAGGGCCTCTACGACCATCTTGCCCAGGCCGATCTTTCGCTGCCGCCGGAAACGTCGGGGCTGTTCTCCGACATGCCGGAACAGCGGGCCGATCTGCTCAGCGCTGCCGATGTGCTGATGTATCTCGGCAATCTCGATAGCGTCTTCGTCATCGCCTCACGGCTGTTGGGCAGCAGGGGCCTGTTTGCCTTCTCCGTCGAGGATGCAGACGTTGATGATAATTTTGTTCTGCGGCCGTCGCTGCGCTACGCCCATTCGGAAACCTATATCCAGGGCCTCTGCAAGCGCTTTGGGCTCGAGATTCTCGCTGTCAGCAAAACCGCCATTCGCAATGATGGCGGCAAACCTGTCTTTGGCATTCTGTTTCTTATGCGCACATCGGCTTAAGCGCAGTTTTCTTGCGAAGTTGAAATAGGTCAGTATTGCTTACATATTTCGCTTGATTGCAACAGGCAGAATCCCGATAATTGCTGCACTGCACACAGGCGCCGCTGTCGAAGTGACTGCGCGCGCACCTGCACCTTCATTCATTCCTTTCACCGTCGTTCGAGGTTTGCTCGGGCGCCGCCTGGCCGTCTTCGGAGATCGCGACATGAGCATTATCAATGCCCTTGGCTTCTGGAATACCAGTGCGACGCGCCATACGCCGGTCGAGGATGTGCAGGGCATCTTTTCGGGCAGCCTGGTCGCAGCCCTTGGCCTCTATGTTCTTGCCAGCGCCGGCCTTTTGACCGGCAGCACCGCCGGTGTCGCCTTCCTGCTGCATTATGCGCTCGGCATCAATTTCGGCCTTGCCTTCTTCGTGCTCAACCTGCCGTTCTTCTACCTGTCGTGGAAGCGTCTCGGCATCGCCTTCACGGTGAAGACCTTCATCGCCATCGCAATCACCTCGCTTCTGACCAATGTTCAGGGCCAGGTGTTCCAGATCGCCAGCATTCATCCGGCCTGGGCGGCCCTGCTCGGCGGTCTTCTTCTGGGTTACGGTGTTCTGGCGCTCTATCGCCACCGTGCCAGCCTTGGCGGCGTCGGCATTCTCGGCATCTACATGCAGGAGCGTTTCGGCATCCGCGCCGGCCTGGTGCAGCTTGCCATCGATCTGTGCGTGCTCGCAGCCGCATTCTTCGTCACCACGCCGCCCGTCGTGTTCTATTCGGTGCTCGGCGCCGTCGTGCTCAATCTGTTCTTGACCATCAACCACCGCGCCGACCGCTATATCGCTTTGTAGAAAACGCACGTCCTCCAGGCGGAGGAGACGTGCGTGCAAAGCGAGGTGATGAGGGGGCCAAAGGCGCAGTCTTCAAGGATTGCGCCGCGCCAATGCCAGGGGCGGCACCGGCTGCCTTCTCATCCAACCTTTTCGCATCTTAGAGCCTCGTACGATACATGAGGCCCTAAAGTGAGAGCGGGACAAGCAACGAACCCTTCCCGCTCTCCGGCGCCGCACCTGTTGCGGATGCGCAGCGCCGTAGCTGCTTTGAAGCTCAGGCGGCCTTTGCCGCCTTGTCCATCGGATGCTGCGAGCGGAAGCCGACGGCGATCCGGTTCCAGACATTGATCGTGCCGATAGCGACCGTGATCTTGGCAATCTCCTCGCTCGAGAAATGCGCCTTCAGCGTCTCGAAGGCGTCGTCGGGAGCGCCCGTCTGGGCAATGTTGGTCACCGCATCGACCCAGCCGAGCAGCGCCCGTTCGCGGGCGTCGTAGACCGGCGATTCCCGCCAGACGCACATCAGGTTGATCCACTGTTCGCTCAGGCCGTCATGACGCGATTCCTTCACATGCATGTCGACGCAATAGGCGCAGCCGTTGATCTGCGAGGCACGCAGCTTGATCAGGTGGATGAAGCGGCGCTCCAGGCCGGAATTCTGCACGTAGTTTTCGAGCGCCAATACGGCCTTGAAGGCTTCCGGCGATGCTTTTGTCATATCGAGACGCGGGTGCATGGTCTTCTCCTTTGGTGAGGGCTCAGCGAGCCGTTCTGCGTTCATGGATTTCGAGGAAGGCGCAGCCTCTTGCTGCGATCGATCCATCGTCGATTTCGGCCAGTTGCACGCCGAGATCGGCAATCGTGGTCTTGGCCAGTTCCGCCCTGTAGACGCGCTCCGCCCTCAGCATGGTCGCCGAAATATTGCAGGGCTTGGAAAAGAAATGATTGGCGACGGGGTTTGGACCCCCGCTGACGGATTTCGTTGCACCGGAAGGCCGGTGCCGGACCTTCGACGGCAAGGACGATATCGAGCAGCGTGATCTTCTCCGCCGGCCGTGCCAGCCGATATCCGCCCTTCGGGCCGGGCACCGTATCAAGAATGCCGGCGCCCGACAGCGACTGCAGGTGCTTGAGCAGATAGCTGGTCGACACGCCATGAAACTCGGCAATCGCAGCGGCAGACAGGACCCCGCCTTCGGAAAGACCGGACAGCATCGCAACGCTGTGAATAGCTTGCTCGACCCCCTCACCCAGCTTCATTGCCTTGTCTCCGTTTTCTATCGTGGATAATTTATATCCACGATTATCCCGGTCGTCAAGCGGAGAAATTCATCACAAAGCTTGCGTTCGCAAAACCGGAGGATAGAAGGACATGATACAGGCGACGGGAAACAGTGACGATGATGGCAACACCTGCAAAATCGGCCTTTGCGGCCTTGATGAATTCGAGCGCCGAGCGCCATTCGGTCGTCGATGATGCGCAGGGCGTGATCTCCGGCAGCATGCTGGCCGTGCTTGGCATCACGCTTTTCTCCAGCGCCGGACTTCTGACCGGCGGTACGCCCGGCATAGCCTTCCTGCTCCATTACGCGACCGGCTTCAGCTTTGGCGCCTGCTTCTTCGCAGTAAACCTGCCCTTCTATTATTTGGCCTTCCGCCGCATGGGCCTTGCCTTCACGGTGAAGACCTTCATCGCTGTCGCCCTGACATCGGCCATGTCCGAAGTCCTGCCGCGTGCGCTGGGGATCACCCATATCGATCCGCTGATCGGGCGCTGTTTGCGGGCCTTGTGGTTGGCGCAGGCCTGCTCGCCCTTTTCCGCCACCGGGCCAGCCTTGGCGGCATCGGCATTCTGGCGCTCTATCTGCAGGATCGTTTCGGCTGGAGGGCCGGCCTTGTCCAGCTCGGCTTCGACGGCGCCATCGTCGCCTGCTCGTTCTTCCTCGCCAGCCCCTACATCATTGCCTGCTCGATCGCCGGCGCCGTGGTGATGAACGTCACGCTGGCAATGAACCACCGCAAGGACCGCTATATCGCGATGTGAGAAGGTTGGCCGTTATACCGCTGAAGGCGCAACGGCGCGCATGGCGGTCGCCACCACCGCATCGCCGAATTCCGGCGAAACCGGGCGATGCCCGACCAGCAGCCGGAAGAACACCGGCCCATAGATCATGTCGAGCAGGGCCTCCAGATCCATCGGCTGGGTGATCTCGCCCCTTACCAGCGCCTGTTCGAGGATGCCACGGCCGGCATTGCGGCTCGACAGGATCACCTGATTGCGGAATGCCTTGGTGAATTCGCTTTCCGGGTCTGCTGCCGCCAGCGCCATGGTGATCTGGCGGCCGCGCGTGCTGGCGAAAGCCGTCACAAGACCGCGCATCTGCGCGCCGAGCGCGGCCTCGGCCGTTGCCCCCTTTGCCTCGGTTTCCGGCATCGGATTGACCAGCAACGCTGCCATCGCCAGTTCCTGCGCATTCGCCCAGGAACGATAGATCGTCGGCTTGCCGACGCCGGATCGCGCCGCCACGGCCTCGATGGTCAGACGGCCAAAACCTTCCGCCATCAGGATATCATGGGCAGCCTCGAGCGCCCGCTTCTGCGCGGCTTCACTCGGCGGGCGTCCCCGTTTCTTCGGTGTCGTGTTTATATCTTGACTCATATCATTACGATACGTAACGTTAATATACGACCCAGTCAAGGAGGAACGTCCCATGCCGAGTATTGTCCGAAAAGTCAGTGCTTACTTCGTCGTCAAAAACGCAGCGCAGGCCATCGACTTCTACAAGCAGGCTTTTGGCGCGGAGGAAGTCTTCCGCATGACCGATCCTTCCGATGGACGGGTCGGTCATGCCGAACTGCGCTTCGGCGAGACGCTGATGATGCTGGCGGATGAATATCCCGACTTCGGTGCCCTGTCGCCGGACACGATCGGCGGATCGCCGGTGACCTTTCATATCGACACGGCCTCGACCGATGCCGCCGTGGCGCAGGCGGTTTCCGCGGGAGCGACGCTGTTGCGCCCGGCCGCAGATCAAAGCTTTGGCGAACGCGTCGCGCAGGTGCTCGATCCCTTCGGCCATCGCTGGATGCTGTCGCAGACCATCGAACAGGTAACACCGGAGGAAATGCAGCGGCGCTGGAACGAGGGAGCATCGGCGTGAGCGCCGAGGTTCTGGAAACGCTCGAAGCTGCCGAGCGCGCCTTCAACGCCGCGATGATATCCAACGACCCCGGCCGGATCGCCGCCTGCATCACGCCGGACTGGGTGCTGGTAACGCCGCAACGTGGCCCGGTTCCAGCGCAGGATGTTCTTGCGGCGATCGAATCCGGCCTGCTGAGCCACGACACGATGACCAAGACGACCCACCACATCCATCTGCTCGGAGACGTCGCCACGGTCACCGGGCGCGGCCAGAACACCGGCCTGTTCCACGGCGAACCGATCTCGGCCGACGAATGGATCACCGATGTCTATCGCCGCGATGGGAGCAGCTGGCGCTGCGTGCTGACCCATCTCACCCCGGCCGCGACTCCATAGGCGATGCGTGACAGCACGCGCACGATCGGGTTCAGGCCGCTATTCGTGCAGGCTGTCCGGCCCGGGATCGCCACCGGCCGCCGCAATGGACATCCTGCGCAGATAGTGGACCCAGCCCTTTTCGTGGTTTGCACGTTCCTTCTCGTTGGGCAGACCGCTATGGGTGAGCCGCACCAGCGTGCCGCCGTCGTTCTCGATCAGGTCGATCTCGACCAGGCCCGATCCGGGCGGTACCGTGTCGTGTCCCTCCCAGCCGAAGCTGTAGGCCAGGCGGTGTACCGGAATAACCTCTGTAAACTGGCCACGGGCCGTTTGCGTCTCGTTCATGCTGAGCAAATAGATGCCGCCGGGATGCGGCTCGACCGTCGCTGAAGTCCCCATCCAGCGCAGGATCTTGTCGGGGTCGGTCAGAAACGCAAAGACCGTTGCCTGCGGCGCTGCGATCTGGATCTCACTGCGAAGTGTTTCCGTCATCGGGGACGTCCTTCCAGTTCTGGACAGAATGGCATTCCACTGGGGGCAATGTAGGCCAACCGGGACGGTGCGCAAGAAGCAAAATCTCGTGACAGGAGGTTGGTAGCATTGCATGATGGCGGCCATGCGACTGCCGTCCGCTCTTTCCTTCCTGGTCGACAAGGCGATCGACATGCCGGACGGCGATGCGTTCCTGACGGCGCTCGCCGCACGGCTGGTCGCCGATGGTGTACCGTTGACCGGTGGTGCGCTGACCCAGGCAGCCCCCATCCCGTCATCGAACGGCGCATCTGGCTTTGGCGCGCGGATACCGGACGGGTGATCGAGGCGCTGGGTTTGGCCGGGCCTCTCGATCCCGGTCCCGTCCAACCAACCGATATCGCCCGCAATTGGCTGGCTGGCCTTGGCACCGGCAGCGTCCAGCAGGATCATGCCGGCGGCCCGGCCAACGGGGCGATGCTTGCCTGGACGGCCGACCGGCCGTTCAGCGAGACCGAAGCCGAACTGCTGCGCGGGGTCGCACGTTTTGCCGCCGCGCCCCTCGCCCTGCTCGCCGCCCGTTCGACGCTATCAGCCCTGCTGACAACCTATCTCGGCCGGCGCAGCGCGGCACAGGTTCTGGCCGGCCGCCTGCGGCGCGACCCCGGCGAGACCATCCGGGCGGCGTTGCTGTTTGCCGATCTGCGCGGCTTCACCGAATTGTCGGAGACAACCGAGGCGAAGGAGGTGATCGCCGCACTCGACGCCTGGTTCGACCGTGTCGCCGGCGCCGTCCACGCCTTTGGCGGCGAGGTGTTGAAATTCATCGGCGACGGCGTGCTGGCGATCTTCCCGATCGGCGAGCGTGACGCTGCTGCCGCATGCGATGCGGCCCCTGCGCGCGGTTTCCGCCGCACGCGCCGGCATGGACCATCTTCATACCGTCCGATCCGCGCAAGGGGCGCCGCCTTTGTCGTTCGGCGTGGCGCTGCATCTCGGCGACATGCTCTGGGGCAATATCGGCACCGCCGACCGGCTGGATTTCACCGCGATCGGCCCGGCGGTCAACCTCGTCAGCCGGCTGGAGGGCCTGTGCCGGCCGCTCGGGCACACGGTATTGGTCTCCGGCGCCTTTGCTTCCGAAACAACACAGCCGCTGACCCCGCTCGGCCAACACAGCCTACGCGGCATTGCCGCGCCCTGCGCGGTATTTACGCTGCAGCCGTGAAACCGCGAAGGTTGATGTTCCATCGACCGGACGGTCACTGCAGGCCATCATGCTTTTTCAGCTGATCGATCGCGTTCAACGCATCATAGGGAGACCAACCGGCATCGACGGCTGCTGCCACCAACCTGGTTTCCACTTCCTGCTCGAGCCTCTGATAGAGCGGCTCGAGCGCCTCCTGCACTGTCAGGATATGTTCATCGGGCGGAATGACGGTTTCACCAGTTGCGGACGACGGCATGCCCCTCTCCCCTTCTTGATTGGGCCTCTTTGATTTTGGCACAGATATATCAACGCAGAGAGCGCGAAAATGTTCCCCGGAGGCCGAAGATTCCCGTAACTACCGCACGGCAATCCTTTCGGTGCGCTCGGCTATGCCCCCGACATCGCAAACCGTGCTCTTCAATTCTCCGCCGTTTGATCTACATTTGTTCGCGTGAACCAGATCGATTCCATCCCGCGCTCAGAGACGCAAATGATCCTGCCTCCAACCTTCCTGCGCTGGTTCGCGGAAAAGGGCTGGCAGCCGCGTGCGCATCAGCTGGAGCTGCTCTCGCGGGTGCAGGGCGGCGAAAGCATGCTTTTGATCGCGCCGACCGGTGCCGGCAAGACGCTGGCCGGTTTCCTGCCGTCTCTGGTGTCCTTGACCGAACGCGGAAAAATCCCGCCGGGCTCGGCCTTCACCGGCATCCACACGCTCTACATCTCGCCCCTGAAGGCACTCGCCGTCGATATCGAGCGCAACCTGATGAAGCCCGTTGGCGACATGGGCCTGCCGGTGCGCATCGAAAACCGCACCGGCGATACGCCGGCCGCCAAGCGCCAGCGCCAGAAGCTCAATCCGCCGGATATCCTGCTGACGACGCCAGAACAGGTGGCGCTGCTGCTGGCCAATGGCGAGGCCGAGCGCTTCTTCAAGGACCTGAAATATGTGGTGCTGGACGAGTTGCATTCGCTGGTCACCTCCAAGCGCGGCCATCTGCTCTCGCTCGGCCTTGCCCGCCTGCGCCAGCTGGCTCCAACGATGCAGGCGATCGGCCTGTCCGCCACCGTCGCCGATCCGATGGACCTGCAGCGCTGGCTGGCGCCCCAGAAATCCGGCGAAAACAATCACGCCGGGCTGATCACCGTCACCGGCGGTGCCCGGCCGGAAATTTCTATCCTCTCCACCGAGGGGCGCGTGCCCTGGGCCGGGCATTCGGCGGCTTACGCCATCGGCGATATCTACAAGGCGATCGGCGAAACCAAGACCACGCTGCTGTTCGTCAACACCCGCAGCCAGGCCGAGCGCGTCTTCCAGGAGCTCTGGACCATCAACGACGACAATCTGCCGATCGCCCTGCATCACGGCTCGCTCGATGTCGGCCAGCGCCGCAAGGTCGAGGCAGCGATGTCGGAAAACCGTCTGCGTGCCGTCGTCGCCACCTCGACGCTCGATCTCGGCATCGACTGGGGCGATGTCGACATGGTCATCCATGTCGGCGCACCGAAGGGCGCCTCGCGGCTTGCCCAGCGTATCGGCCGCGCCAATCACCGCATGGACGAACCGAGCCGCGCCATCCTGGTGCCTGCCAACCGCTTCGAGGTGATGGAGTGCCAGGCGGCCCTCGACGCCAATTATATCGGCGCGCAGGACACGCCCCCGGTCGGCAAGGGCGCGCTTGATGTGCTGGCCCAGCACGTGCTCGGCATGGCCTGTGCTGCACCCTTCGATCCGCTGGCGCTCTATGCCGAGATCACCAGCGCCACGCCCTATGCGTATCTCACCTGGGAAACCTTCGAGCGCATCGTCGATTTCTGTCGCCACCGGCGGTTATGCCCTGCGCGCCTACGAGCGCTATGCCAAGATCCGCAAGACGCCCGAAGGCTTTTGGCGCGTTTCCAACCCGCTGATTGCCCAGCAGTACCGGCTCAATGTCGGCACCATCATCGAGCAGCCGATGCTCAATGTGCGCATGGTCAAGCACAATGCCCGTGGTGCGCTCGGACGCGGCGGCATGGCGCTCGGCAAGGTCGAGGAGTATTTCATCGAAATGCTGTCGCCGGGCGATACGTTCTTGTTTTCCGGCAAGGTGCTGCGCTTCGAAGGCATCCGCGAAAACGAATGTCTGGTCAGCCAGGGCTATACGCTCGATCCGAAGGTGCCCTCCTACGCCGGCGGCAAGTTTCCGCTGTCCACCTATCTCGCCCAGCAGGTCCGCAAGATGCTCGCGGACCCAAGCCGCCATGCGCGCCTGCCCGAACAGGTGCGCGACTGGCTGTCGCTGCAGAAGGATATTTCCATGCTGCCGAAGGAGGACGAGCTGCTTATCGAGACATTTCCGCGCGGCAGCCGGAATTACATGGTGATCTACGCTTGAGGGACGGCTTGCCCACCAGACGCTTGGCATGCTGCTCACCCGGCGGCTCGACCGCGCCGGGCTGAAACCGCTCGGCTTTGTCGCCACCGATTATTCGCTGGCCGTCTGGGGGCTCGAGGATATGGGCATCGCCTTCAAATCCGGACGCCCGCGCCTTGCCGACCTGTTCGACGAGGACATGCTGGGCGACGATCTGGAAGCCTGGCTCAACGAGAGCTTCCTGTTGAAACGCACCTTCCGCAACTGCGCCGTCATAGCCGGCCTGATCGACCAGCGGCATCCGGGCAAGGAAAAGAGCGGACGGCAGGTCACGGTTTCCGCCGATCTCATCTACGATGTCCTGCGCAGCCATGAGCCAGATCACATCCTGCTGGAGGCCACCCTGCAACGACGCCTCGACCGGGCTTTTGGAAATCGAACGGCTTAAGGATATGCTGTCGCGAATCAAGGGCCATATCACCCACCGCCCGCTCGACCGCATTTCGCCGCTGGCCGTTCCGGTCATGCTCGAAATCGGCAAGGTTCCGGTCGGTGGCGAGGCGCAGGATTTCCTGCTCGCTGAAGCCGCCGACGAGCTGTTTGCGGATGTCGTGGCCACGGCCTCGCCATAAACATCGATCAGAGACTGACCAACCACATCGCGCCGGAAATCACATGCATCGCATCGCCCATGCCATCTCTGCCCTTCCGGACAATCCGGCATTGTCGGCGCGCATCGTCGTCAATGGCGTGGTCGGCATCTGCGATCCGCTGGGCGGTCTCTATCTGCCCGATCTCGATATTCTCGTCGTTTCCGACCTGCATCTGGAAAAAGGCTCGGCCTTTGCCTGCCGCGGCATGATGCTGCCGCCCTACGATACGCTGGCGACGTTGCGCATCCTTGATGCGGTCATCTCCCGCCACAATCCGAAAACGGTCATCAGCCTCGGCGACAATTTCCACGATCGCGTCGGCTCGGCCCTGATGCCGGACCTGTTTCGCGGCATGATAGAGACCATGGCATGCGGCCGGGAATGGATCTGGATCAACGGCAACCACGATCCCGACGGCACCACCGCCCTGCCCGGCTCGTCCATGGACGAATTGAACCATGCCGGCATGATCTTCCGCCACGAACCGGCACTCAATGCGGCCGCGGGCGAAATCGCCGGTCATCTTCATCCATCCGCCACCGTCCGCCGGCGCAAAAATACATGCGCCGCGCCTGCTTTGCGACAGACAGCCGCCGCCTGATCATGCCCGCCTTCGGCGTCACCACCGGCGGCCTCGATCTGCGCCACCAGGCCATGCGCGGCCTGTTCGACCACCAGAGCCTCGTTGCCCACATGCTGGGACGAGACCGGATTTACTCGGTGCGGTTTGCTAATTTGCTCGGCTGAAACCGGCTCTCCCCCAACGCCTTGTCGAGCCGCATCGATCTTGGCAAGATAGCCGCCGCCGTTGCGTCATCACGGGGCGGCGGGAGGCGCCGAATGACCAACCAGACAGCCGGCAACGTCGAAGCATCGTTGCGCGCCATAAGCTCCAAGGACGCAATCGCGGATGTCTGCGCTTCTTTTATGACGGGCTGGGTGAAACGCAGGTGCTGGGCGTCGGCATCGGCAGGGTCTTTCCCATCGCCAAGGTGCATGCCGGCCTGCCGATGCCCGAAATCGACCGGCTGCTCGATAGCTCCTTCTACGAGGTGCGGATGGCGGCGGCAGCGATCATGGATTTCCAGGCACGCCAGAAGACGCCTGCAAACCCCTTAGCCATGCTCTACGAACTCTATCTTGGCCGCCACGACCGGCTGAACAACTGGGATCTGGTGGATCGTGCAGCACCTTACGTCGTCGGGCAATATCTCGACGACAAGCCGAGGGACCCGCTTTATGACCTTGCCTCCTCGCCCGATCCGTGGCGGAGGCGCACCGCGATCGTCGCGACCTATTATTTCATCCGCAAGGGCGACCTGCACGACACCTTTGCCATCTGCGCCCTGGCTGGCGGGCGATCCGCACGACATGGTGCAGAAGGCAATCGGTTCGTGGGTGTGCACTGCCGGCGAGGCCGACCGGGACCGGCTGAAAACCTTCCTCACGGAAAACCGTGCCCACCTTTCCGCAACCGCGATCCGGATGGCAACCGAGAAGCTTTCAGTGGAGGAGAAGGCGTTCTTCCAGGGCGAAGTCTTCGCGTTCCTGAACCATTGTTTTGCGGCCGAAGCTCCATTTTCGGCAAGCTTCAAAATCCAAAAAATTTCACTTCCAAAACCGCTTGCAATTTGCAATCAGATTATTCATGCTGAAACCGGCTTTAAATGCAATCGGTTTTGGAGGAATGACCATGGCCAAGCTGTGCATCTGGAATCTTGTAACGCTCGACGGCTATTTCGAAGGCGAGGAAAAATGGGATCTCGAATTTCACGGCCGCGCCTGGGGACCGGAGCTGGCCGCTCTGTCGAAAGAGTTCGGCACGACAACCGAAATGCTCGTCTTCGGCCGCGTCACCTACGAGGGAATGAAAGCCTACTGGACGACAACGGAAGAGGATGACGAGGTCAAGGGCTTCATGAACGGCCTGCCGAAACTCATCGCCTCACGCACCATCACGGCGAGCGACTGGAACAACACGACGGTTACCGCCGAGATCGTCGAGGATATAGGCCGACTGAAGCAGACAGCGACGAAACCGATCCGCGTTTTCGGCAGCGCCTGAACTTTGCGATACCCTGCTCAAGGCCGGCCTTGTCGACGAGATCATGCTCTGCATCGTGCCTGTGCTGCTCGGCCGCGGCACGCCGTTCTTCAAGCCCGGGCGCGACAAGACGGCCTTGAAACTTGCAAGTTCAACGACGACCGCCGCTGGAGCGACGATCCTCACCTACGAGGTTGAAAATGGCTGAAATGTCAGAACGCGTTGAACGTCAGCGTCGTCAGTGACCGGTTGATGCCCGGCACGGTGGCGATGTTGTCGTTGATGAACTTGCCGATGTCCTGCTCTTCATCGACATAGACCTTGATCAAAAGGTCGTAGTCGCCGCTGGTCGAATACATCTCCGAGACGATCTCCTTCTTGTAGATCACGTCGGCGACCTCGTAGGTCTTGCCGGGGGCGCATTGCAGCTGGACGAAAATCGGCTTCATGGCTCAGTCTCCTGATATTTCCTTCGCAAATAGCGCGTTTTGAGACACAAGCAAACCCGGCTGAGCGACTGGCTGAGCCAGCGGAATGGACATTTTGCCATCCGTCCTCTATAAACCCCGCCAAGCGACTGAAGAAGGAGATCGTTTGATGAGAACCCTCGGCACATCCCACAGCTGAATAGCGGTGCCGGGATCGGGCTGCCTGTTCGGCTCTTTCCATCAAATGATCCAACCTTTCGGCCCCATGGAGGGCATTCATGTTTCGTCGCTTCTCAAGCCTCGTCGATCCATTCCAATCCTATGACCCAAACACGCCGCCCGAAAACGCATGGCGGTTCCTTGCCGAAAATCTCTGGCCGTTCCGCTATGTCACGGCTCTGAGCCTGATGCTCACTGTGATCGGCGCCGTCATCGAAGTCTGGCTGATCGGCTATGCCAGTGAACTCGTGGATGTGCTGGCGACCGCTTCGCCCGACCTGTTTTGGGAAAATCACGGCCACCAGCTGCTGATCGCCGGTGCCATCGTGCTTATAGCCCGGCCGCTTGCCGGGTTGCTCAAGGAAAGCCTCGACGATATCGCGTTTCGGCCCAACGCCGAATATCTCGTGCGCTGGCGGGCACATCGCCACGTGCTCCAGCAATCCGTCGGCTGGTTTCGCGGCGATCTTGCGGGGCGCATTGCCTCCCAGGTCCACGATCTCGGCGCGGCGGGTGTCGGCGTTGCCTATAGTATCCAGCACACGCTGTCCTTCGTCGCGGTTTATGTTGCAGGCTCGGTCTGGCTGATGGCCTCGATCAATATCTGGCTGACCGTCCCGCTGTTGATCTGGGCCGGCTGTTACGCTGGCTTGATGATCTATTCGATCCCCCGGATCCATGATGCCTCCGAGCGGTATCAGGATGCGTTTTCAGCGCTCACCGGAACGATGGTCGATACCTACGCGAATATCGACACGTTCAAGATGTTCGCCGGTGACCAGAGCGGCACCGGAGATGACGAGCAGTTTCATGAAGCGTGGTTCGCAGCGGTCGAGGTGCAGCGACTGGAGGTGATCATCAATTCCGGCATGCTGTTTCTCGGCAGCGCGCTGATCGTCGGGCTGGTCGGCTATGCACTGGTTCTGTGGCAATCGGGGCTTGCCCTGCTCGGGCTGATTGCCGCTGCGGTGACGCTGAGCTTCCGCATCACCGCCATGGCAGAATGGATGCTCGACGCAGTCTCCTCGCTGTTCGGCTATCTCGGCACGATGCGTCAGTCGCTGAAAACCATTGCCCAGCCGCTGCATATTGTCGATGCGCCGGATGCCCGGCCACTGCGGCTCGAAGGCGGCGAGATCTGCTTTGAGGATATCAGCCATCACTATGGCAAGGACGATGGCGGGCTGGACCGCGTGACGCTGACCATCGCACCCGGAGAGAAAGTAGGCCTCGTCGGACGGTCCGGCACCGGAAAATCGACGTTGGTCAACCTGCTGCTGCGTTTCTTCGATCCGGAACAGGGAGCGATCCGGATCGACGGTCAGGATATCAGCAGCGTTACCCAGCAGAGCCTTCGTGATCATATCGGCATGGTGATGCAGGATGCCTCACTGCTGCATCGCTCGGTCCGCGACAACATCGCCTATGGCCAGCGGGATATCTCGCAAAAGGCAATCGCGGCAGCAGCCGAAAAGGCGGAAGCCAGCGTCTTCATTCCGATGTTGCCTTGATCAACACGGCCGCACCGGCTATGACGCCCATGTCGGCGAGCGTGGAGTTACCCTGTCCGGCGGCCAGCGGCAGCGTAGTGCGCTGGCCCGGGCCATCCTCAAGGATGCACCCATCCTCATTCTCGACGAGGCGACATCAGCGCTGGACTCAGAGGTCGAGGCGGCGATCCAGCAGACGCTCTATCAGGTCATGGAAGGCAAGACGGTGATCGCCATCGCTCATCGGCTGTCCACCATCGCCCGGATGGACCGGATCGTCGTTCTGGACGAGGGCCGTATCGTCGAGGACGGGAGCCACGACATGCTGATGGCGCAGGGCGGCATTTATGCCATGCTGTGGACGCGGCAGTCCGGCGGCTTTTGGCGTGGACGATGCGGCACCGGGCAATACTGGCTGAGGGCAACAACCGGGCGGGCGGGCTGGTTAATCCCTGCGGAAGACGATGCTCGCCAGCCAGCCGGTGATAACGGCGAGAAGCACGGCCACCAGACCGTATAGGAACGGCTGTTGATGCGCTGCGGTGGTGATCGCCTGCTCGAGCCCGGTCTTGACGACACGAAGCTCCAGCGCCTTGGCGGCAACGAAAAGGCTGTCGTGGAACAGATAGGCGCGCACGATATGCGATCCGTTCGGCACGTCGGCCGGCAGGCGCAACGAGGCCTTGAACAGGCTGGAGCTGATGAACTGCACGCCGCCGGGGTCGCGCTGGTAGACGCCGGTGGTTTCCCGCAGCCGCCGGAACGCGTCGTGGAATTCGGTGAGGTTGCTGCCGTCACCGATAAAGCCGACCGGCGTCAGCGGCATATGGTCGACGCCGATGCCCATATTGTTCATGTCGCCGGGCGGCGCGATCGTCTCGATGTCGCGGGTGCTCGACAGGGAATAGGACTCCGGCACCATCTCGAAGGTCATCGAATTGGTGTTGATCCAGATGCCGAAGACGCGCTCCTTCCGGCGCACCGTGGTATTTTCCTTCGGTCCTTCCAGCGACGACAATATTGTATTTGCCCTGCGCCAGAAGCCCAGGATCGGCACCGTCAATCGCGCCGAAGATCGTCAGGTCGGCGCCGCGGAAATCCGACGTAATGGCAATCTCGTCGGTTGAGATGCCGATATCCAGCTTTTCGGTGAAGTCGATCGGTTCCGCCTGGGTGGCAAGCGGTGCGGCGAACAGGAGACCGGCAAAGAGGAAACGCGAGAAAATCCGCATCAGAAACCGAGCCCCATGGGAGACGACCGAATAGACTTCCTTCGGCGGAATGATCAGTTCAATGGCGAGACGAATACCGACAGCCAGAACCAGAAGCGCCAAAAGCGCCTGCAGCTGCTCGCCGCGCAGTCTCTGGCCGACGCGCACACTGTATTGTGCGCCAATGACGCCGGCGATCATCAGCACGAAGGCAAGCACGATATCGACGGTGTAGTTGGCCGATGCTTGGACGATGACGGTATAGGCGGAGACGAAGATGATCTGGAACAGCGAGGTGCCGACGACGACATTGGTCGGGATGCGCAGGAGATAGATCATCGCCGGCACCATGATGAAGCCACCGCCGACGCCCATGACCGATGTCAGGATGCCGATGCAGAAGCCGAGCACTGCGATGGGGATAACGCTGAGATAGATCTTGGATTTCTTGAACCGCATCTTCAAGGGCAGGCGGTGCACCCAGTTGTGCTGCCCGGGCCGCTTCAGCGTGACTGTCTCGTTCTTGGCAGCCCGGCGCAGCGATGATACTTTCCCACAGCATCAACGAGCCGACGGTGCCGAGCAAAAGCACATAAGCGAGCGAAATCACCAGATCGAGTTGGCCGATGCGCCGCAGAATCGCGAAGATCCAGATACCCAGCGTCGCACCTGCAAGGCCGCCGCAAAGCAGCACCGTCCCGAGCTTGATGTCGATCGTGCCGCGGCGGAAATGGGTGATGGCGCCGGAGATCGAGGAGGCGACGACCTGGTTTGCACCGGTGGCGACGGCGACGACCGGCGGAATATTGTAGAAGATCAAAAGCGGCGTGATCAGGAAGCCGCCGCCGACACCGAACATGCCGGACAAGAAGCCGACAGCCGCGCCCATGCCGAGGATGATGAAAATGTTCACCGACAACTCTGCAATGGGCAGATACACCGTCACGGCCAGACCTCTAAATATGCCAATAGCCCTGCAAGGCGGGCGGAAAACATCAAAGTGGCAAGTGATTCACCACGGGAGATAAGGAATGAAACAGTCTTGAAAACCAATTGTTAAAATTGCGAATTCAACGTCGTTCCCTCATGCGCCCCAGGGTCCGGCCTGTCAACCTTTTGCAGGCTTTAACCCTAACGTGAAGCACGTATCTCTGTCCGGCCGGTCTGCGGCATTATTGCAGCCGCTGGCGCTGCTCTCGGGCGTAACCGGCCAAATCGCCGGCCTGTGCCCAAATCGCCACAGGATGCCTTAGCCGTTCCGCTTCAGGAGTTCCTTGACCAGCGCATCGGTGATCTGCCCGGTCGGCTCCTGGCCGATCGATTTCTGGAAAGCCTTGATCGCGGTGATGGTCTTGTTGCCCATCTCGCCATCCGGCTTGCCGGCGTCGAAGCCGTTGTTGTTGAGGATCGCCTGAATGTTGCGCAGCGCCTTCTTCATGTCGATCGAAGCGGTCTTCGTACCCTTGCCGACCCAGGTATCCGGCACATCGACCGAATTGGCCTTGGCGTCGAGCGGCGTCTGCTTCCAGGCATCGAATTTCGCCTTGGCGCTTTTGAGCTGTTCGGGCTTTAGGGCCTTGCCAACTTCATCGCGCTTCTGGCCGGCATCGGCATCGCCATCACGGGCAGCGATCGAAAACCACTTGTAGGATTCTTCGAGATCCTGGCTCACCCCCGTTGCCGCGGGCATAGAGGATGGCGAGGTTGAATTGGCTGTCACGGATGCCGCGATCGGCGGCCATGGCAAACCACTTGCCGGCACCGGCGAAATCGGGAGCGGCACCACCGCCGCTGGCCAGCATGACGGCAAGATTGTGCATGGCGCTGGCATTGCCCTTTTCGGCGGCCTGCTGGTAGAGCGTGCGCGCCTTCGTCAGGTCGCGGCCAACGCCGGTGCCCTTTTCGTAAAGGCTTGCCAGCCGGTATTCGGCGGGCGCGACGCCGGCATCGGCAGCGCGCTGATACCATTTCGCCGCCTGGGCCAGATCGGCCTTGACGCCGCGGCCTTCGGTATAGACGGCGCCGATTTCAAACAGTGCCAGCGGATCGCCCTTTCTGGCAGCCTCGGCCAGCGCCTCCGGCTTGATTTCCGCGGGGATGGTCAGAGCGGCTTCGCCTGCGACAGGCGCGGCCGCTGCTGTGCTGGCCTCGTCCTTTGCCGCATCCAGACCCGTTGCCGTTTCCGGTGCGGAACCCTCGATGACCGGCGACAGCATCCTGGCGTTGACCGCTCCGGTTTCCGGCATGGCCTGTGCAGCGTCCGGCAGTTTCGCTTCCGGCTGCACGATTTCGGACGTGCCCGTTTCCGGCTGCATCATCTGCGGCTCGGCGCCTTCTGCCTGCCCGGCGGCCTGATCCTCGGGCTGCGGCTGCAACGAGCTGAGCGGCTCGACCTCGGTATCGTTCGCTTCCATCGCCGGAGCGACATTGGCCATCGCCGGCGTTTCGGCGGCCACCGGCATTTCATTGGTCACCGGCTGCTCGATGGCAGCCACCGGCGCCTCGACGGGCGCCTGCTCGCCACGGATCAGCGTATTGACCAGCGGATAGGACATGATCGCCAGAAGCACGGCGCCCACCGCCATCAGGATCGGACGGCGATGACGGGAAAAGACACCGATCGGCGAGGCGCTGGCACCGCCCTTGCCACGGTTTATCGTATCGACTTCTTCGGCAGCCTGTTGCGCTGCACGGCGGGCAGCAGCGATAAAGTCCGCCTTGTCAGATCTGCTCGGCGGCGCGTTGCGGCCGGTCTGTCCGGCGCGAACCCGCTCTGGCGATCTTCTTCACGTCAGGAACACCGGAGCCGGGTTCCAGCAACTGGTTGGCCACATCCGGCTCGATCGCGTCAGCGGCATCGATCGACGGCGTCGGGTCGATGACCTGGCGCTCGACGGCGCGAACCGGCTCTGCCCGCTTGCTGGTAAACCGCTTAGCGATCCCGGCAAGGAGGCTGGGCTTGCCGGCGGGCGCGCTCTTGATATCGCTCTGGTGCACGGCCGCCTGCTCGGCGACGACGGCAACCGCTTCCGCGACCTCTTCACGCGATGGGCCGGCGGGCTCCGCCTCGGTGGCGAGCCCGTGCATGTCGCGCTTCAGATCTTCGTAACGGCGCCCGAAATCAGCTTCGGCGAAGGGATCGTCCTGCGTCTCGAAAACTGGTTGTGTGGCGCGCGGCATCTGCGGCTGGCTGTCGAGGCCACGCGAACCGAAGGCGCGGGCGCGTCCTGTTCCTGGCCACGCTCTTCCAGCCGTTCCAGCTTTTCGGCGATGTGAACCAGTGTTTCGTGCAAAGCTTCGAACGTGCGCGCCGTGCGCTCCTCGCTCGAGCGGCTCATGTCTTCCAGAACTTTTAGATCATCGGCAAGCGCCGAGATCGCAGCCATGTCCGAACCGCCGGAAGCGGAATGGCCCATGCCATTCTTCGAATAGGCTTCCATCACCGCTTCGGCCGCCTGGCGGGCTGCCTCGATGATATATTCGTCGCTGGTCGCCAGATAATCCTCAAGCGCGCTCATCCGGCCTTCAAACTCGGCGGGAACCGCAGTCGTTTCCTGCGCGGCTGGCTGACGAGGCTCGACAGGTTGGCGATCTGGTCCTGCAGGCTGCGCAGGATTTCGCTGTCGTCATAGGGAGCCGCGTGGGTTTCCTCGAGGCGGATGGCAATATCGGAAAGCTGGCCTTCGAGCCGGTCGAAACGGGCATCGCCGACATAGGATGTCTGCGGCGCGTCGAGCTGGTCGATCCGGCGGGCGAGATCGTCGAGACGTTCGGCGAGCGCATCGTTGACCGAACCCTGGTCGAGCGCATCGATCTTGCGGGAGATGTCGGCGAGATATCCGGTCAGGTCAGGCTGGGCGGAAGCCTTTGCGAGCGTTCGAGCATCTGCGACAGCTGTTCGAGGCGCTCTTCGAGACGAACGGCCGCCTCTTCGTTGGCCAGTTCCTCGACCCGGGCAGCCAGCGCCTCGATGCGCGAACCGACGCCATTGTCGGCCGGCCGCTGAAGACCGTCGATCTGGCGGGAAAGGTCGGCAAGACGGCCTTCGACGCGGGTCACGCCGGCGTTGTCGGGAACTGCGGTACGGCCGCTGGCAACGATGGCGCGACTGATCTCGTCGAGACGTGCGTCCAGATCGGCAAATTGCGATGCCATTTGGCGATCGCCAGGCTGCATATGCCGGCCGATCATTTCTGATCGCCTGGGCGACAGAAACCAGCTTGTCTTCCAAAGCGTGAATAGCCGGTCCGCTGTTCATCGAGCCGATCTGCGACTTGATTTCGTCGAGCCGGTAGGCCAGTGCCACCAGTTCGTCGTCGCGGTTGGAATCGAAAGCATTCATCCGGTCTTCGACGCCGGTCCAGCGCGCTTCCATGCGGTGCACGCTGTCCTCGCGGGCAAGGCCATCGATCATGACGCGCAGTTCGTCGAACTCGACCTTGAGCGCATCGGCCTGCGACGGTGATGCCTGCCGGCCGAGCTGGTTGATGCTGTCGGACAGACGCTGCAGATCGCTGCGGATATCTTCCGCCATCGTCTGGTCCTGGGCCGCATCGGCGGTGATGCCGCGAATTTCGGCGCGCAGCGTCGTCATCTCGCGCGACAGGCCGTCGGCGATATCCTTTTTCAATTCCTGGCGCAAACCGACCAGTGCTTGAGCGATCTCGGCCATCGCCGGATCCGGACGCTGCGTGTCTGCTGCAGTATTGTTCCGAGCGCAGCGGCTCGCTGCGAACAGGTTCCTGTCGTTGGGCCGGCTGCTGGCGTGCAATTTCAGGCGCAGCGGCTCGCGGCGATAGGTCTCGCTGCGCAGCTGTTCGCTGAGCGGTGGCGCAACCGGCAGCTCGCGACGGGACTGCATTGGAGGCTGGAACGAAGGAACGCTGCGCTCTTCATAAGCGCGCAGCTCCGCACGGGGTTGGATACGGTCGCGAACGACGTCACGTTCACGGACGGCATCGCGCTCCCCGCGTGGCCGTCAGTGTCCGCTGCCGCTGCATGATTTCCGTGATCGGGTCGGGAACGGCCACTGGACCATCGGCCGGGACACGGCCCCGCTGATCACGCCCAGCCGTTCCCATCAATCCTTCGATCGCGCTTCCAACCCCTCGATCGTGCGGTTCAGCGCATCGAGAGACGACCTGTCGCCATAGGACTGGGCGCCGGGACGTGGAGTGTTTGATCGCGATCCGTTCATCGTTCTTCGCCTCTTTCATCGGCCTTGATCGGAATCCGGGCTTCTGAAAGGCAAATCCCCGCCTTCCGGGAGTTCCGTTACCGATCCGGACAGAGCTGCAACGACGCGAAGACAAAACTAATGCAGCTGTGACCATCTCAACACGCACTTTCACGAAACGTGGTAAATAACCCGTTAACCTGACTGAAAATTTTTTAACGATTTGCGCGCATGCTGGCTTCGGGAGGCTTCCACAAGACAGTTTCGGCACACCCGGTCCGCCGGGTCCAGTGATCGATCAAATTTTCCACTTCGCAAACTTTGACGTTTACGCGCACGTCAAAGTTTTGTAGCATAGTGAAAATGACATGGAGCGCTCCAGGAGAAGCCGCCCCGTGACACAGTTACAGGTGAGGAACACGAGACATGCCCAGCTATAAGGCCCCGGTCGAAGACACGCTTTTCATTCTCAACGACGTTCTCGGTATCGAGCGCTACAACAACCTGCCCGGCTTTGCCGATGCGACGCCCGACATGATCGAGGCGATCGTCGGCGAAGCGGCCAAGCTTGCCGAGGAAGTTATGTTCCCCGTCAACCTGTCCGGCGACCAGGAAGGTTGCAAGCGCAACGACGATGCGACGGTTACCACGCCCAAGGGCTTCAAGCAGGCCTTCGACCAGTATCGCGAAGGCGGCTGGCTCGGCCTGTCGGTTCCCGAAGAATTCGGCGGCCAGGGCCTGCCCTACACGCTGCACACCGCAATCGGCGAATACATGTCCTCGGCCAACATGGCGCTGACCATGTATCCAGGCCTGACCCAGGGCGCCATCGCCGCCATCCTCGTCCACGGCACCGACGCGCAGAAGGCAACCTATCTGCCGAAAATGGTGTCGGGCGACTGGACCGGCACCATGAACCTGACGGAGCCCCATTGCGGCACCGATCTCGGGCTGCTCCGCTCCAAGGCCGTGCCGCAGGGTGATGGCTCCTACAAGATTTCCGGCCAGAAGATCTTCATCTCCGCCGGTGAACACGACATGGCCGACAATATCATCCATCTGGTGCTCGCCCGTATCGAAGGCGCGCCGGAAGGGGTGAAGGGCATTTCGCTGTTCATCGTGCCGAAATTCCATGTCGAGGCAGACGGTTCCGTCGGCGCGCGCAACACCGTTTCCTGCGGCGCGATCGAACACAAGATGGGCATCCACGGCAATTCGACCTGCGTCATGAACTATGACGACGCTGTCGGCTACCTCATCGGCACGGAGAACAAGGGCCTCAACGCCATGTTCGTGATGATGAACGAGGCCCGCCTCGGCGTCGGCCTTCAGGGGCTTTCGGTGGCGGAAGTGGCCTATCAGAACGCCGCCAACTATGCCCGCGACCGCATCCAGGGCCGCTCCCTCTCCGGCGTCAAGTCGCCGGACAAGAAGGCCGACCCGATCATCGTCCATCCCGACGTGCGCCGTGTCCTGATGACCATCAAGGCCTTCAATGAAGCCGGCCGCGCCTTCACGCTCTGGACCGCACTGAAATCCGATATCGCCCATCGCGGCGACAATGATGTGGACCGCCAGACCGCCGACGACATCCTCGGCCTGATGACCCTGATCCTCAAGGGTGTTCTGACCGACAAGGGCTTCGACCATGCCGTCATGGCGCAGCAGCTGTTCGGCGGCCACGGCTATATCGAAGAACACGGCATGAGCCAGTATGTCCGCGATGCCCGCATCGCCATGATCTACGAAGGCGCCAACGGCATCCAGGCGCTCGACCTCGTCGGCCGCAAGCTGGCGCTGAACGGCGGCCGGGCAATCACCGCGCTGTTCAAGGAAATCGGCGATTTCTGCGAGGAAAACCGCGCCGACGAAAAGCTGGTCGTCTACACCAAGGGCCTGAAGAAGGGCTTGAACGACCTGCAGGCGGCCACCATGTGGTTCATGGGCAATGCGATGGCAAAGCCCGACAATGCCGGTGCCGGCTCGACCGATTACATGCACCTCTTCGGCCTCGTCGTTCTCGGTTACATGTGGGCCAAGATCGCCAAGACCGCAGAGGAAAAGCTGGCGGAAGGCGCCGGCGACCGCGAGGCCTACCTGAAGAACAAGCTCGTCACCGCGAAATTCTTCATGGAACGCATCATGCCGGAAACGGCCCTGCGTAAAGCCCGCATCGAAACCGGCGCCGACACGATGATGGCGCTGGATGCCGCCGCGTTCTGAGGCTTCCTTGATAGCCCCTCCCCCTTGTGGGGAGGATTGGGAAGGGCCTTTCTTTCATTCGAGAAGACCCCTCCCCATCGCTTCGCTCCGACCTTCCCCACAAGGGGGAGGGTTGACCCCACGAATGCCGCCCTTGAAAGTAGAACAACGGATTTTGGCAGTGCGAACTGCCCTTAGGGAGATGAAACAATGACCGACGTCTTCATTTACGACCACGTGCACGCCGCGCGGCCGGGGCAAGAAGGATGGCGCGTTGCACGAAGTGCCGACGCCCCGCCTGGCTGCCAAGGTGCTGCAGGCGCTGCGCGACCGCAACGGGCTCGACACCTCTACCGTTGATGACATCATCATGGGCTGCGTCGATCCTGTGTTCGAAGCCGGCGCCGTGATCCCGAAGGCTGCCGCCTTCGAAGCCGGCTATTCCAACAAGGCGCCGGGCATGCAGATCTCGCGTTTCTGCGCCTCGGGCCTCGACGCCGTCAATTTTGCGGCCGGCAAGATCGCCGCCGGAGCCGATGACATCGTCATTGCCGGTGGCGTCGAGAGCATGTCGCGCGTCGGCATGGGCATGTCCGGTGGTGCCTGGTACATGGACCCGTCCGTCAACTTCCCCGGCTATTTCATGCCGCAGGGCGTCTCGGCCGACCTGATCGCCACCAAGTATGGCTTCTCCTGCGATGACGTCGATGCCTATGCCGTCGAAAGCCAGAAGCGCGCCGGCCATTCCTGGGACAGCGGCTATTTCGACAAGTCGGTCATCCCGGTGAAGGACCAGAACGGCATCACCATCCTCGCCAAGGACGAGCATATGCGTCCAACGACGACGATGCAGAACCTCGCCCAACTCAACCCGTCCTTCCAGATGCCCGGCGAGATGGGCGGCTTCGAGGCCGTCGGCATCCAGGCGCATCCGGAAATCGAGCGCATCAACTATGTCCACCACGCCGGCAATTCCTCCGGCATCGTCGATGGCTCGGCCGCCGTGCTCGTCGGCTCCAAGGCCGGCGGCGAGAGCATGGGATTGAAGCCCCGCGCCCGTATCAAGCATTTCGCCAATATCGGCTCCGATCCGGCGCTGATGCTGACCGGCCCGGTCGATGTCACCGAAAAGCTCCTCAAGCGCGCCGGCATGACCATTGCCGATATCGACCTGTTCGAGCTCAACGAGGCGTTTGCCGCCGTCGTGCTGCGCTACATGCAGGCCTTCGACATCCCGCATGACAAGATCAACGTCAACGGCGGCGCCATCGCCATGGGCCACCCGCTCGGCGCCACCGGCGCGATGATCCTCGGCACCGTGCTCGACGAACTGGAACGCCGCGGCCTGCAGACCGCGCTGGTCACGCTTTGCATCGGCGCCGGCATGGGCACTGCGACGATCATCGAGCGGGTGTGAGTCAATGAGCACCGGAACGATCGAAACCGAATTCGCGCAGATCCGTGACCACTGGTCTCCGCGTGTCATCGCCGATCTCAACGGCCAGAGCGTCAAGCTTGCCAAGGTGCAGGATCACCTGACCTGGCACTCGCACCGTGACGAGGATGAATTGTTCCTCATCTGGAAAGGCGAACTGACGATCGAGTATCGCGACCGGCCGAACGTGCATCTCAAGGCCGGCGATTTTCATGTCGTGCCAAAGGGCGTCGAACACAATCCGGTCGCCGCTGAAGAGTGCTGGATCATGCTGTTCGAGCCATCGGAAACCAAACACACAGGCGACGTCATCGTGGATAAAACCAAGACCGTCGAAGCGCAACGCAGCCACCTGTCGGCCTGACATCTCCGGGAGAGAGACCATGAGCTACACCAATTTCACCATCGAAACCGACGCCGACGGCATTGCGCTGGTCACCTGGAACATGCCGGACAAGTCGATGAACGTCTTCACCGTCGAGGTGATGAAGGAACTCGACGCCATCATCGACCAGACCGTTGCCGATGCGGCCGTCAAGGGCGTCGTCTTCACCTCCGGCAAGTCGACCTTCTCCGGCGGCGCCGACCTGTCGATGATCAAGGGCATGTTCACCATCCAGGCCGAGCAGAAAAAGCTCGATCCGGACAATGCAGCGCAAAAGCTGTTTGACCTCACCGGCCAGATGACCGGCCTGTTCCGCAAGCTCGAAACCTCCGGCAAGCCGTGGGTGTCGGCCATCAACGGCACCTGCATGGGCGGCGCCTTCGAGATGTCGCTCGCCTGCCACGGCCGCGTTGCTGCCAATTCCAAGTCGGTGAAGCTCGCCCTTCCCGAGGTCAAGGTCGGCATCTTCCCGGGTGCTGGCGGCACGCAGCGCGTTCCGCGGCTGACCAATGCGCAGGACGCCCTGCAGATGATGACGACGGGCTCGTCGCTCACCCCTGCAGCGCGCCAAGGCCATGGGCCTGGTGCATGAGGTGGTCGACCCGGCCGAGCTGATCAATGCCGCGAAAGCCATGATCAAGAACGGCCTGAAGCCTGTGCAGCCCTGGGACGAAAAGGGCTACAAGGTTCCCGGCGGCGGCATCTGGACGCCGGCTGCGGCCCAGCTCTGGCCGGCCGCATCCGCCATCCTGCGCCGCGAAACCTCCGGCAACTATCCGGGCGGTCTTGCGATCCTCAAATGCGTCTATGAAGGCCTGCAGGTCCCCTTCGATACCGGGCTCAAGATCGAGCAGCGCTATTTCACCGAGATTCTGCAGACCACCGAAGCCTTCTCGATGATCCGCTCGCTGTTTATCTCGATGCAGGAACTCGGCAAGGGCGCCCGCCGCCCGGCCGGTATCCCGAAGTCGGACCTGAAGCAGATCGGCGTCGTCGGCGCCGGCTTCATGGGCGCCTCGATCGCCTATGTCGCCGCTGCCGCCGGCATCGAAGTCACCCTGATCGACCGCGACATCGAAGCCGCCACCAAGGGCAAGACCCATTCGGAAGGCCTGGTGAAGGATTCGATCGGTAAGGGCCGACTGACGCAGGAACAGGGCGAAGCCCTCCTGGCGCTGATCACCCCGTCGGCCGATTTCACCGACCTCAAGGACGTCAAGCTCGTCGTCGAGGCCGTGTTCGAAGACCGCCAGGTCAAGAAGGACGTCATCGAAAAGGTCGAAGCGGTTCTTTCCGAAGACGCCATCTTCGCCTCCAACACCTCGACCCTGCCGATCACCGGCCTTGCGAAAAACTCCAGGCGCCCGGCCCAGTTCATCGGCATCCATTTCTTCTCGCCGGTCGAAAAGATGATGCTGACGGAGGTCATCCTCGGCAAGGAAACCGGCGACAAGGCGCTGGCCACCGCGCTCGATTTCGTCGCTAGCATCAAGAAGACGCCGATCGTTGTCAACGACACGCGGCTTCTACGTCAACCGCTGCGTCTTCCGCTATATCCACGAAGCCTATGACATGCTGATCGAGGGCGTGCCGGCGGCGATGATCGAAAATGCCGCCAAGATGGCCGGCATGCCGGTCGGTCCGCTGTCGCTCAACGACGAAGTGGCGATCGACCTGTCCCAGAAGATCCTGAAAGCCTCGATCGCCGATCTCGGCGAAGCCTCGGTCGATCCGCGCCACATGACGCTGATCAACAAGCTCGTCGACGACCTCGACCGCCGCGGCCGCAAGAACGGCAAGGGCTTTTACGATTACCCGGCCAAACCCGCCAAGAAGTCGCTCTGGCCGGGCCTGAAGGACCTCTTCCCGCAAAGCCGGCCGAAAGCTTCGACGTCGAGACGATCAAGCAGCGCTTCCTCGTCTCCATCGCCTTGGAAGCCGCCCGCACCGTCGAAGAGGGCATCGTCACCGATCCGCGCGAAGCCGATGTCGGCTCCATTCTCGGCTTCGGTTTCGCCCCCTATACCGGCGGCACGCTGAGCTATATCGACGGCATGGGCGTCAAGACCTTCGTGGCACTCTGCGAAAAGCTGGCCGCCGCCTACGGCGATCATTTCCAGCCGACGCCGCTGCTCAAGGACATGGCTGCCAAGAGCGAGACGTTCTACGGCCGGTTCGACCCCTATGCAAAAGCGACCGAGGCGGCGTAAGCCGCCTCACGCAAACGGTCGACGATGATGGCCCTGTCGGCACGACTTCTGGCGATTGTCGAGGCGCTGCCGCTTCGACCGGGACTGCGCGTCATCGAAATCGGCTGCGGTCCCGGCGCCATGGCGCGCGAGATCGCAAGCCGGATCGGCGGCGGTCATGTTCTCGCCATCGACCGGTCCGCAACAGCGATCGCCCAGGCAGTAGCGTCCTCGCACGCCAACATCGCCTTCGGTCGCCTCGCCTTCCGCCACGCAGCGGTCGAGGATTTCGTGCCTGAGCCCGGCGAAGCCCCCTATGATCTTGCCGTCGCAATCCCGCGTCGGCGCCCTCGACGGCCGCCACCCCGAGATCGGCGACGAGGCAAGACGCCGGATCGCTGCCGCCCTCACGCCCGACGGTCGCCTTTTCATCGATGGCGGCGATCCGCTGCGCGAAGTGCCGTTGCGATGAGACTGAGGTCGTACCCTTTCGACAAACAGCGATGACCTCGGCTTCGACAGACTGCACCGAAGAAACAGCCGGCGACGGCGCCCGCCGAAAACGGCATGGCATCGGCAAAGCCGGTCCTGCTGTCTGGCGGCAATCCCCAGATCGCCAAAGGCAACGGCGACGCCCCCGTTCAAGCCTATATCGCCGCCATGCCCGGCTGGAAAAGCGACGTTGGCCGCCGCCTCGACGCCCTCATCACCCGCACCGTCCCCAACGTCCGCAAGGCCGTCAAATGGAACTCGCCGCTTTACGGCACGGAAGACCAAACCTGGTTCCTCGGCCTCCACTGCTTTGCCAAACACATCAAACTCGCCTTCTTCCGCGGCACCTGCTGACCCCAATCCCGCCGGTCGATTCCAAGAATGCGGAGACGCGGTATTTTCATATTTATGAGGGCGAGGAACTGGTTGAGGAGTGGGTGAGGCAGGCAAGTGAGTTGCCGGGGGAGAGAATGTAGGGCGAGTCAGCATTGTGCTCAACTCGGCAAGTGTTATTACACGTTATATTGGCCCTATTCTCTGCTAACGATAGTTGCAATCAAATGATTTAGCTGCGAGCAATTGCCAAAATATTTGATGGCATGATTGCGACTTCCAGCTTTTAGAGACCGGCTACCAGTCGCTGCAGACCAGCCGAGCCAATCAGATTGTCCCGTAGATAGAACGCTGGTCCTCAACTCCGTAAGCCCATATCGAGAATCTTGAATCTCAAGAATTTTCGCTCTTGAGATGGGTGTTGCTGAATTATGATTATAAAGAAGATCAATCAATGCAGACGTACGCTTTGTATTCATCAAATAGTCTTCAAGAATTACGGCAAACCAGAACAGCTGAAACTCCAATAATCGTGGTGACATCTCAACAATTGATTCAATTACTTCTGCTAAAAATTCTTTATCATTAACGCCTGAACAAAATCCATGTACGCTCTTCGTCAAATTTGGGAAATTTCTGATAATATCAGGCAATCTTTTTCGACCTTATCCGCATGATCGCATAATTGTAAGAATTAATTCTGCGTCCTCCTCCTCAATATCTGGCTGATCAAGAATCTTGTTTAAGTAAATAAGCTCCGAATCCGAAAGCGGAATTTCACCATCACTCCCTTTATTTCCGATTGATCGTCATATCCATGCGCAATGATGATGCGCCGACGCTTCAACAACGCTTCTTTTGCTTCATCTATTTCATTCTCCATTTTTACATGCTGAGCAGAATTTCTGCTGGTCTTTTGGATTTACCGACAATCCTTTCTCTCCCAGTATCGTCTGAAGTAGTATAAAGTCACTAGTTATGATTTTTTCATCGTCTGAAAACAGATATATATCGTCCATAAATCTAATTATTTTACTTGACCTCAATCCATGGTAATTCTCTACGAATCTAAGAAAATCATTACCAATCATTTTTGATGGATACAGTCCTTGCGGGAGAAAATCGACTGATCTTCCTGAATTTATCTCCCTAAGCATCTGTCCAAATGAATTTACGTCATCTTCTGAGCAATCAAGCTCTCTAAACCAGTTAACTACATCATGATGATATATGCTGTTGAAATACGACGCCACATCAACGCTTATAAAGTGTTTGTATCTTTTGAGTAATCCGAAATTGCGCCCTTAAAGGCTTTATAAGCTACTGTCGCGTTAATTGGGTTACCTTCCTCAAACCGGTAACCAAAATGCTCTCTATCCTTGCTAAAGGGCTTCCTGAACCGAGATTTGTTCTTGTATACAATATCATACAAGAAGTATTCGCTAACAACATCCAGTTTAACGGTTCGCCTCAGATGATGAGCTGGCTTTGCCGCATACACCCGTCTCTGCGGCAAAAAAAGCGTACGACTTCTCCTTCTCGTCGCGACACTTAGATATAAATTCAATGACGTCCGCCTCTCCCCTCTCTATGAGAAAGAGGTTTGTTTTGAGGGGAAATAGAGTTTTTGGAAGGTCGGTCCTGTAGAATTCAAGAGTTGATTTTACCGATGATGTTAAGACAGGATTTTCAGCTGCTTTTACTGTTGGCTTTACAAATTTCGGGCGCGGAATGAATTTCCTCGGTGACTCAGACATAAAACCTTCAATTTCCTATTTCGTGTAAGTAAATGTACTGCATGCTACATCTTGCTGGCATCATTACAATCATAAATTGATTGCCGGAAAGCGCGGCCTACAACATGCATCTTTGCCTCAGCTAGCCACACGCCGCACACGCGATACACTCACCACCACCCCCAACCCGGACCACCCCATGGACGCCCCCACCGCCCCCTTCACCTTCGCCACATCGACCGAATGGGACGCCTGGCTTGCCGCCCACCACGCCCAGTCCCCCGGCATCTGGCTGCTGATCGCCAAGAAGAACGCCGCCAAGCCGCTGATCACCATCGGCGAGGCGCTTGATGTTGCCCTCTGCTACGGTTGGATCGACAGTCAGCGGAAGGGGTTTGATGCACACGCCTATCTGCAGCGCTATTCGCCCCGGCGGGGGAAAAGTCCGTGGTCGCGGTTGAATGTCGATCGGGTGGCGGCGTTGACTGACGACGGGCGGATGCAGGCGGCGGGTCTTGCGGAAGTGGCGGCAGCCAAGGCCGACGGGCGCTGGGCGGTGGCCTATGAGCCGCAGCGCAAGGCCGGGCTGCCGGAGGATCTGGCGGCGGCACTCAGCGGCAATGCAAAGGCAGCGGCGGCCTTTGCAGCGCTCGACAAGACCGGCCAATACGCGCTCATCCTGCCGCTCTTGAAAGCCACCACGCCGGGAGATCCGTCTCGCCCGCTTGCGGAAAGCCGTTGCCCGGCTCAGCGGGGACGAATAGCGCCTGCCATTGCCGCCAAACGGCTGCCACGCCCGGCTTTTCCGGAAAAAACCATCCCCGTTCATCCCCGCCCAGAAAACTTGCCCCATACTCTGTCTCGTCTCCGCCGCCGGAGTGTTTTCATGAGACGGTCGCGGGCAGGCGGAGGCCGGCGCCCTGGTGTGACCCTGTAACGTGCGGGAACGGCCAGGGAGGTGAAAGCCATGGCGGTCCGCCTGTCCGGCTGCGCGAAGAGTTGCATGACTTTTCGAGCAGATTGGCCGAGCGGCCCGCCGATCAAGTTCCCCCCTGGCCCCAAGCCCGGTTTGGGTCATCCATGCAAGCAGGCCGAAAGGCCTGTGCAGCGGAACGAGGCAAGCACCTGAAGGAGCCGGAAGCTCCTGAGAACGCCGAAGGCCACGCGGATGCGGTGCCATGTTTTGAAAGTTTCCCCGAGGCTTCGCATCCGTGTGCGCCCTCCGGACTGACCGAATATCCGGGGCAAACGCCGCTGCCGGAGGCCTTGGCCTGCGCCAGGCAATTCCCGAAAAAGTGCGGAGATGAGGAATGCGTAATGGGTGACGGCGACGACAGGCAGTTCATGGAGATCCACGGATCTGGACGACGACAGCTTCTACGCGCTGTCGCAGGAGGACCAGGGACGATGTTATCTGCTCTTCATGTTCCGGCCCACCGCAACTGTTCTGGGATACTGGCGCACCTGCCGCCTGCCATCCTGCCGCCGCGCCAAAGCCTGTCGAGGCACGGCCCCACCGGAAAGCTGCCATCCGCCCTGCACCGCCGACGAATCCGGACGCCATGAAGAGATCCTGAATTTCTGCAGCAAATTTGAGCCGCCAAGCGAGGTCGCAACAACCGATGCTCCCGGTAAAAGCAAAGCGAGAGAGACCCGAAACGACAATCCCCCCAGAAAGGGGGATCGAAGAGGCGGATGGGCTGACGAGGCGTCTCCCTGGTGGGGTCCATCCGCAGCTGTAGGGCGACTTTCCCCCTCAGGGAAAGTCAGAGACCGCTCAGGCCGCCATGCCCTGGATGGCCGAGACTTGCCAGTCGCCGCCGCGCTTGCGCAGGAACGTCCAGAGTTCGACGGTCTCCGTCAGGTTGTCCGGATCGCCCTCGACGACGCGGCCGGTGGCGCGGTCGCGGGTAACGTCGATGCTTTTCGTAGCGCATCGCAACGGTGGCGTAGTCATCGCCGCCCTCGTTCCAGGCTTCGGCGACATCGCCCTGCACCAGATGCACGTCGCTGACCTCGTTCTTCAGTCCCTTGGTGGCATTCTCGCTCAGTTCTTCGGCCAGCCACGACATCGCTTCCGGCGTCGTCAGCTTGCGCAGCGTGCCGTAATCTTCGGCCGCATAGGCAGCCTGAACCTTTTTCAGCATCGTCTCGAACTGGCCGAGATCCTCTTCGCCGACACCGATCTCGTCGGTCGTATCATCCGCCATGCGCAGGCTGCGCCGGGCGAGCAGCACTGCCGCCGATCCGCTTCCACCGAGAGCACCGCCACCGATGGACGGAATCTTGAAGGACGGCATGCCCGGAACCGGAGCCCGCGTTCTGGCCCTGGCCAAAGCCCTGCATCGGCAAAGCGCCGGCTCCACGCGGCGCATAACCGGCCGGTGCTGCCGTCTGGCGGCTGCGGAAGAAACGCAGGGCGAGCATCACGGCGCCGCCGATCAGCGCGATCTGCAACAACATGCCGAGCATGCCGGCCATGCCGCCAAAACCGTTGCCCATCATCATGCCGATCAGGCCGCCAAGGGCCAGACCGCCGAGCATCGAGCCGGCGAAGCCGCCGAAAGGCCGCCCGGACGCTGGGCGCCGGGACGGGCCGCCTGGCCCATATTCTGCTGGCCGGCAGCGCCGGGTGTCGTTTGGGTCTGCGGGGTCATCGTCCGGTTGATCGGCGTCGCGTCCGCCGGTGCCGTGCGGGTGACCGGCGGCTGCGAAAATGTGCGCGTGCCGCGGCTGCCGAAGCTGCTGCCGCCACGGCGGGCCTCAGCCAGATCGACCACCGTCAGCATCACCATGGAAGCGACCGCAACGGTCGCAAGAACGCGTCCAACTCTAAACATGAAACCCAATCCTGTTGCCTGGCCTGCAAGCGCGCCTCTTGCATCCCATATGGGGGCATCGAGCGGCGAATTGAAGGCTTTTGCGCCGCAGTTCACGGTAAAGCGGGGGCGGAATACGGGTGAAACGGAAGAAAAAGGGCTGGCAATTATCCCCGCCGCCTGAATCCAGGCGATAATGCCCAAAGGAAAGGAGGCACATCCGCCGCCTTTTCCTGTTTGTTTTGTCAGTCCGGCTTAGCCTATAAAGGTGTCATACAGCAGCTTGAGATTGAGCACGACAATGATCGAGGCGACGGTCCAGGCAAGGGCTGCGACATAGTTCGGGATGACGAAAGTGCCCATCTTCTTTCTGTCGGAGACAAAGCGCACCAGCGGAATGACCGCGAAGGGCAGCTGCATCGACAGGATGACCTGGCTGAACACCAAGAGTTCGGCCGTGCCCTTCTCGCCATAGATCCAGGTGACGGCGACGACCGGCACGATGGCGATGCCGCGGGTAATCAGGCGTCTGGCCCATTGCGGAATGCGCAGCCGCAAAAGCCTTCCATGACGATCTGGCCGGCCAGCGTCGCGGTTACCGTCGAGTTGAGGCCGGAGGCGAGCAGCGCCACGGCAAACAGCGTCGAGGCAATGCCGAGACCGAGCAGCGGCGACAGCAATTCGTAGGCCTGGCCGATCTCGGCAACGTCGGTCCGACCATTGGCATGGAAGACCGAGGCAGCGATGATCAGGATGGCGGCATTGATGAACAAAGCCAGCATCAGCGCGATCGTGCTGTCGGTGGTCGCCCACTTGATCGCATCGCGCTTGCCCTCGTCGGTGCGCTTGTAGTTGCGGGTCTGGACGATCGAGGAATGCAGGTAAAGGTTGTGCGGCATAACGGTCGCGCCGATAATGCCGATGGCGATGTAGAGCATGGCCGGGTTGGTGACGACTTCGCTCGACGGCAGGAAACCGTTGAGGACGGCCGCAAGCAGCAGGGCGGCGGCAATCTGGACGAGGAAACAGCCGGCGATGATGATCAAAAGTGCGATGACGAAGGCTTCGAGAAAGCGGAAACCTTTGTTCATCAGGAGCAGCAGTAGGAAGGCATCGAGCGCCGTGATCAGCGCGCCGCCGATCAGCGGAATGCCGAACAGAAGCTGCAAGGCGATCGCCGTGCCGATCACTTCCGCGAGGTCGCAGGCGATAATCGCTGCCTCGCAGGCGATCCACAGCAGGAAGTTGACGGGCCTGGAATAGGTATCGCGACAGGATTGGGCAAGATCGCGGCCGGTGGCGATGCCGAGCCGGGCGGCGAGCGCCTGCAGGAGGATCGCCATCAGGTTGGACAGAAGAATGACCGTCAGCAGCGTATAACCGAACTGCGACCCGCCGGCGATATCGGTCGCCCAGTTGCCGGGGTCCATATAGCCGACCGAGACCATGTAGCCCGGCCCCATGAAGGCCAGCAGCCGGCGGAACCAGATGCCGCCGGACGGCACGGGGATACTGGCATTGACCTCGGGAAGGCTTGGCCGCGCGTCCTCTTTTGCGCTGGCAAACGTCCAGCTTTCCTGCGGCGGCAGGATGGCTTCGGAATTGGACATGCGGGTTCTCCGGATGCGGAAGGGCTCTGTTACTCGAAACCTATGCCAAGGCGAAACATTATTCAACATGCTATATTGTATCGATCCGGCTTTTTTTACGCATGCCAGAAGACCCCATGGACCGGGAATGTGGAGGATGGGATAAATCATTATGAAAAATTGAAGCCCGTGCTATGAAACTTCAAAAGCATCGATGAAGAAACTTTAGGAGGACACCGCCCCTTGCCGCGCCGCCCCGTTCCCCGTACGGACCCGCTCCCAGACGCGGAGATTCATTCCGAGGGTTTTCGGCAGACCCGCGAAGCCGGCGCGGTGCGCTGATCGAGGATTATGTCGAGTTGATCGCCGACCTGATCGAAGATGGCAACGAGGCGCGGCAGGTGGATATCGCCGCCCGCCTCGGCGTGGCCCAGCCGACCGTCGCCAAGATGCTGGCCCGGCTTGCTTCCGAAGGCCTGGTGTCGCGCAAACCCTATCGGGGCGTGTTTCTGACAGATGCCGGCCAGAAAGTGGCACTCGAAAGCCGGGCACGCCACCAGACGGTGGAAGCCTTCCTGCGCTGCCTCGGCGTCAGCCCGGAAACCGCCCGCATTGATGCCGAGGGCATCGAGCATCATGTCAGCGCCGAGACCCTGGAAGCCTTCCGTCGGTTCATCGCCAAGAAGGCTTGATCTAACCGACCCTCAGCCGGCGGCTGAAGCGCTCACCCAGAATGATGATCATGCCGGCGGAAAAGATCAGGGCCGCGCCGGCAAAAACCTGGGTAGCCGGAATATCCCCCCAGATCAAGAAACCGAGCCCGAAGGCCCAGATCAGCGAGGAATATTCGAACGGTGCCAGCACCGAGACCGGCGCCCGGCGCATCCCCTCGAACAGCGCATATTGTGCGACGCCGGCAATCAGCCCGGTGCCCACCATCAGACCGACATCCATGAGGCTGGGCGGAACCCAGGTGACGACGACGGCAATGCCGGTGAAGAGAATGAAGAACCCACTCGACAGCGTCATCTGCACCAGCGTCACCTCCTGCGGCGCGGTCTTGCGCAGAAGCACCGTCGAAAACGCCCAGAACACCGCCGCTTGCAGCGCCAGCCAGGCCGGCAAGGACAGTTTCATGCCGGTTCCGAACGCGTCGGTGGCCACCAGCACACCGGCGAACCCAACGAGAACGGCGACCCAGCGCAAGGGCGGCACGTCCTCTTTCAGGATCGGCACCGCCAGAATGGTGATCAGGACCGGCGCCGCGTAGTAGAGGGTCGTCAACTCGGCAAGGCCCAGATCCTGCGCCGCGGTATAGTAGGACAACCAGGCTGCGAGCAGAAGCAGGTTGCGCAGGATCATGGGTTTGAGAACCGGTGAACGCCACGAGCGGATGAGCAGCGGACCGCGGCCGATGGCGGTGCAGATTACAAAGATCGTCACGCTACGCACGAACAGGATCTGCCAGACCGGCAACGCCACCACCAGCCATTTGACCGAGGCGTCCTGCAGCGTGAACAGGAAATAGGAAAAGATCGTCAGCAGAATGCCTGATAGCACGGAGGTATTCACGCAAGGCTCCCGGAGGTGCGGCGCAAATTGCGCGCGGTCTGTGATATCGTGGGGTCCACGCACAAGAAAGAGGCATGACAGTGAGACGTGTGGCGAAAAATGGGGGCGCGGCCGGAAAATGCGATAGCCCAGCGCAGATGCAGACCATCCGCGCCCAGAGCGTTACCGAGCCTTCGTCAAAGTCCGATTACCGACAGCATGACGAAGGTGGCGAAAAGAACGAAATGGGTCATGCCCTCGATGGCATTGGTTTCGCCATCATTGAGGTTGATGGCGGCGACGATCAGGGTGATCGTCACCATCACCGTCTGCACCGGCGTCATCGCCATGATGAAGGGCTGGCCGGTATAGAGCGCGATTGCCTCCATTACCGGTACCGTCAGGATAACGGTGGAGAGCGAGGCCCCGAGCGCGATATTGACGACAGCCTGCATCCGGTTGGCAAGTGCCGCCCGCATCGCCGTCATGATCTCCGGTGAGGCTGAAATGGCGGCAACGACGATCGCGGCCAGAACCGGCGGCGCGCCACTGCCCTTCAAACCCGCCGTCAAAAGGCCGGACATGATCTCGGCCAATACACCGATGATCACGACACCGGCGACCAGGATGGCGATGGACAAGGCTACCGGTTCGTCTTCGGGCGCGTGCTTCTCCGCGCCTTCGCGCTTGGGATAATTATAGCTGAAGAAGTAGCTGTGCACGCCCACCTGCATCTTCAGGAAGACCGCATAGAGCGTCACCATCGCGATGATCGTGAAGGCCGAATAAAGGTGCCATTTGGCCTGCGGAACGAATTCCGGCACGACCATCGAAATGCCCATCGCCGTCAGGATCATGACGCTATAGGTGCGGCTGGAATCGTCATTGTAGGATTGCTCGCCATGCTTCAGGCCGCCGAGCAACGCTGCTAGCCCGAGAATGCCGTTGATATCGAGCATGACGGCGGAATAGATCGTATCGCGCACCAGTGTCGGCGAAATCTCTTCGCCGCTCATCATGATCGCCAGGATGATCACCTCGACGAGCACCGCCGACAGCGTCAGGATCATCGTGCCATAGGGATCGCCGACCTTGGCGGCCAGCACTTCAGCATGATGGGCGACGCGCAGTGAAGCGAGCACGATAGCAAAGACCAGCACAGCCGCACCGGCAAGCGCTGCCATTTGCCCGGTCTCCAGCACCGCATGTTCAAACAGGAAACCGGCGGCGGCAAAGGCCAGCGCTGCGCCCAGCAGGATTTCGGACTTCAAAATGGAGAACAAATGCGGCGCCTCGCAACCAGCGGGATAAGGTCTAACCGGAGTATAGGCGGCATGCGGCGCATTTCAATCGGACCGGCGCGATCGCGACTTGGAAAGGGACAGGATTATTTTCCTTTCACACTTTACTGCACCCCAGATTTTGGCTAATCTGGACAGAGAAACAATCAAGACTTGAAGAAGCCAGAACACACAGGAAAGCGTCACGCTTCACCGCTTGCAGGATGCGCAACGATGTTTTCACATGACCGGATCTGAGTGCGATCGATGCGCTCGCCGAGCGGCACCAGTTGTCCCCTTCGGGCCTCGCCCGGCGGGCCGGGCTCGATCCGACCTCTTTCAACAAGTCCAAGCGCCATTCCGCTGATGGGCGCGAGCGCTGGCCTTCGACGGGATCGATCGCCAAGGTTCTTGACGCGACCGGTTCAACGATCAACCAGTTCATGGAATTCCTGCGGCCGGGACCCGCTTCCGGCGCTATGCCGGAGGGCGCCTTTCCGCCGCAAACCGGCTCCATTCCTCTGCTCGGCTTTGCCCAGGCCGGTGCCGGCGGCTTCTTCGACGACGGCGGCTTTCCGGCAGGACAAGGCTGGGATGTCGTCGAGTTTCCGGCGGCACCCGGCACCAAGGCCGGTGTCTACGCGCTGGAAATCCAGGGAGACAGCATGCTGCCGCTCTATCGCGACGGCGACGTGCTGATCGTCGAACCCGGCGCGCGGATCCGCCGCGGCGACCGCGTGGTGGTCAAGACCACCGAGGGCGAGGTGATGGCCAAGGTTCTTGTGCGCCAGACCCCGCGCAGCATCGAGTTGCTCTCGCTCAACCCCGAACACCCCAACCGCACATTCGAGCTCAGCGACGTCGAATGGATAGCCCGCATCATCTGGGCAAGCCAATAGGACAGTTTTCCTGATGAAGCGGCACCTGCTTACCATTGGCGGCGGCTTCGCCGGAATTGTCCTGACCGTCCTCCTGCTGATAACCGGTGCGTCAGCCATACAGGGGCGGCAAAGCGCCGCCACGCCTGACTTCGCGCTCGAAACACCCGACATGGCCGACGTGCCCGATCTGGGCGGCGACGGGATGAGCATAGGGGAAACCGGGGGTGGCGAGGTCGTGCCAGTCGATCCTGCACTCGTCGATCCTGCACTCGTCGATCCTGCGCCCGCTGTTTCCCTGGACAGCGGCATGCCCCAGACGGAGGACAAAGCCGTTCGCGATATCGCGCCCGAGCAATTCGGCCTGCCCCAAGATGTGACCGCGCAGCCGCTGGAGCGCATCGAGCCCCGCACCCCGCTTTCGCAAGCCCTTGCCCGGCCGGAGCCGGTTCCCTCCGTCTTGCGCCATCCGGTCGCGCTGTCGGCGGGGCTCATCCAGTTCGGCGACGGGCTGCTGCAACTCGACGGGATCGTGCCGGAAAAGGCGGATCGTATCTGCGGCGAGGCCGGCAAGACATGGCCCTGCGGCGCGGTGGCCCGAACCGCTTTCCGCAATTTCCTGCGAGCCCGCGCGCTTTTATGCATCGTTCCGAAAAATGGCTGGCAGGGAACGCTGACCGCCGCCTGCAGCGTCAACAATATCGATCCCGCCGCCTGGCTCGCCGAAAACGGCTGGGCGGAGGTGCCAGTGGGATCACCGCTCGCCGGCAAGGTGGCGGCTGCACGCCAATCCCGCCTCGGCTTTTTCGGCGACGATCCCCGCAATTTCAACACGACACCCGCGCTGCGGGATGCAACGACCTTGCCCGGGGACACGGATACCGGCGTTGATATGACCGAGCAGGGCTTGTAGACGATGCCGACGCTCCATACCTCACAGAACCGGCACAGCAACACGGATATCCCATGCCTGAAACCATGAGCCATCACGAAGCCCTCATCTACGTCATGGTGATGATGTCGGCCGTCGATACCGCAATGACCGATGCCGAACTTGAGCGTATCGGCAGGCTCACCAGCTTCCTGCCGGTGTTTGAGGGTTTCGACCATGACCATCTGATGCATGCCGCGCGCGAATGCACAGCCCTTCTCGACGGCCCGGAAGGACTGGACATCGCGCTGGAAGTCGTGCGCGAGGCCCTTCCCTCGCGCCTCTACGACACCGCTTACGCGCTGGCAGTCGAGCTTGCCGCCGCGGACCACTCGATCCGCCAGGAGGAAATCCGGTTGCTGCAACTGCTGCGCGACCGGCTGGGCTTGGACAAGCTAACCTGCGCTGCGATCGAGCGCGGCGCCATGGCCCGCTTCCGCAAGTGAAAGGAGCGGATCTCCGCTTCACGCCAAAGTGCATTCACCTCGATCGCAGTCCCGCTAGAATGGCCATCGGCGGGACGAACAGGCAATCGACGATGGTGCAGGCATGACGCTAGAGATATTCGGCATTGGCGAACCCGCCTGGCGTTTGACTTTCTTCGCGACAATCTTCCTGTCGCTCGCCGTGCTCGAACTGCTGCATCCCCGGCTGGAGCGCCTGGAACTGATGCGCGCACTAAAAGCGCGGCGCTGGTTTACCAATCTTTCCATCCTGGTCCTGTCGTCGCTGACGCTGCGGATGATCTTTCCGGCGGCGGCCACCGGTGTCGCCCTGTTCGCAGGGGCGCACGGATACGGGCTTCTGCCGATGCTTGGCCTGCCGCCGTTTGTCGGCGGTATCCTTGTCTTCGTCATCCTCGATTTCGCCATCTGGCTGGAGCATGTGGTCTTTCACAAGGTACCGCTGTTCTGGCGCATCCACCGGGTTCACCATGCCGATACCGGGCTGGACCTGACGACGGGCCTGCGCTTCCATCCACTGGAAATCCTGCTGTCGATCCTGTGGAAATCGGCCGTTATCCTGGCGATCGGTGCGCCGGCGGTCAGCGTGCTGATCTTCGAGATCGTACTGAATGGCGCGGCGATGTTCAATCACGCCAATCTGAAGCTTCCCGCCCGCCTGGACAGCCTGCTGCGTCGCCTGATCGTCACGCCGGACATGCACAGCATCCATCATTCCACTGAACCCGAAGAGACCGGCACGAATTACGGCTTCAGCCTTTCTATCTGGGACCGGGTGTTTTCGACCTATCGGGAGCGCTCGGAAACGTCCGCCGGAAGCCATGCGGATCGGACTTGCGCAGTATCCCAACCCATGGCCTGCGCGGCTGCTCTGGTCGCTGCTGCTTCCGTTTCGAAAGGCAGAATGACGCGCGTTAGTATATGCCGGCCGGGAAATAGCGCAGATAGATCTCGTTCAGCCGACCCTTGCGGGACAGTTCCAGCAAAGCGTGATCTATCGCCTGCGTCAGTGCGGAATCACCCTTGCGGTTCATGATCGCCAGCCCCTCGCCCAGAAAGCGCTGGTGAGAAATAGGCGCCGTCGATCAGCGCGCAGCAATTGCCGGCATCGCTGCCGGCCGTCCAGAAGGACAATTGCATGCCGTCTGAAAACACTGCAGCAACGCTCCCCTGCTTCAGGGCATCCAGCATGACGTCGCGGCTCGGAAAAGACCGCGTTTCGAGTTTTGGAAAAAATGCCTTTAGCATGGCCTCGTGCGTGGTTCCCGAGACAGTGCCGACCGGCTTGCCCGCGAGCGGCGCCACTGAAAGAGCATTCCCCATCGCCTGGCGATTGGCCGCGAAGCGGGCTGGAAGCTTCATGAAGGCACGGGAAAAGGCAAAACGCTGCCGCAGTTCCGAGCTTGTGCCGATCCCTGCGATCACGGCCTCCCCTTGACCGCCTTCAAGCGCCGGCTGCAACTCCGCGAAAGTCACCGCCTGAATCTGGCATTTGGCGTCAATGTCCAACTCGCGGCAGATTTCCCCGCACCAGATCCACATGAAAGCCGGCAAGCTTGCCCGATTGGTCGATAAAGTTGAACGGTGGGAAATCCACAGTGGTCAGGAACCGCAGGCGCGCCAGACCGCTCAGGTCCAGTTTTGCAATCCGCTCCCCGCGTCGAACAGGAGCGGCAGATCGTGAACCCCATCCGCAGCGCGTGAAACGGCCGAAAAAGGTGCAATCAACAACACGCAAAGCGTGAAAATCCCATAAAATTTTAGAGATGCACGGAAGGCGCGTAACATTATGATCATTCCCGGAGCGAGATAGGGGATATTGCCGCGCCGCGCGGCAATGGGGTTTTCATGCGTCTGGAAGAATATCCGGACAATTCCGGAATGGCTACCGCCAATGAACCGTCGGTCAGGCGATCACAGCCTGATACCGCTGCAGGACGATTCTCAGCCGCGCTCAAACAAGAGGGTAGCCTGCTCCTTCAGATGGGTATCGGCAAACCTTCGATTGCGCGGGCAATGCTGCACGCCGAAAATCACGGCACCACCGTCGAAGACGAACTGCTCGCGTCCGGCGAGATCGACGAGATCATCTATTTCGAAGCGCTGGCGGAAATGCTGGGGCTTGATTTCATGCCCGATATCGACCCGGGCCTGGTTCAGGACATAACAGGGCTGGATACTCAGATCGCACGGCCGGAAATATTGCGGCTTCATCATGCAAGCCGCCCGCCGGTCACCGTGATTGTTCCATCGCTCCGCCGACTTGCCGAGCTTGCCGCCCTTTTGCAACGAACGCCGCCGCTGCGCCAATCGCTGGCCGTAACGACGCCGTCAGCCTTGCATGTAATGCGGCCTGGCAGGCCGGCCGCCAGCGGCGGGTTTCGGCGACCACGCGCTCGCTCTTTGAGACCGTGCCGCTCCACAGCGCCCGCATCACCTTTTGGGGGAAGCAAGGATTTTACGCCGGTGTCATGCTTTGCACCATGATCGCGGCGGCGATCGTTCTGCCACTCATCAGCCTGTTGATGCTGCATGTCGTGCTGACGCTGTTCTACCTCGCCAATTTGCTGGTGCGACTTTACGCGCTCGGCTGTGCCTTCCTGCAGGAACGCGGGGAGCGGATGCCGAAACCACCGGATGCCGCGGCCGGTCCGCTGCCGGTCTATTCGGTGCTTGTTGCGCTTTACAGGGAGGAGAGCGTCGTGGCTCAGCTCGTCCACGCACTCGACCAGCTCGACTGGCCACGCTCGCGCCTCGACATAAAGCTGATCTGCGAGGAGGATGACGTGGCAACCATCGCTGCGCTGAGGGCTTTGCGGCTGGCGCGCGAATATGAGATCGTTCTGGTGCCGGCCCACATGCCCCGCACCAAGCCAAAGGCCTTGAGCTATGCCCTGCCCGGCGTTCGCGGCAGCTACGTGACCGTCTATGACGCCGAAGACCGGCCGCATCCGGGCCAGCTGCGCGAGGCCCATGCCGCCTTTACGGTTGCACCGCAGCACGTCATCTGCCTGCAGGCGCCGCTGATCATCACCAATGCCCGGCAATCCTGGTGGAGTGCGCTGTTTGCACTGGAATATGCCGGACTGTTTCGCGGCCTGCTACCGATGCTCTCCCTGACCGGCCTGCCTTTGCCGCTCGGTGGCACATCCAATCATTTTCGCACGATGGAGCTGAAACAGATCGGCGGCTGGGATCCCTATAACATGACGGAGGACGCCGACCTCGGGCTACAGTTGTACCGGCTCGGCTACCGCTCGCGTGTCATCTTCAAGCCGACCCTCGAGGAAGCGCCGGTCTCGCGGTCCGTCTGGCTCGGCCAGCGCACCCGCTGGTTCAAGGGCTGGCTGCAGACATGGCTGGTGCTGATGCGCAAGCCCGGCCACCTCGCAGACGAAATGGGCTGGCCGGCCTTTATCGTTTTTCAGATTCTGATTGCCGGGTTGCTGCTGTCCGCGCTCAGCCACCCCTTCATCGTCGGGTTCCTCGCCTACCTGACGTGGCTGATGCTGCAGGACGGTACGCATGCGGGTGGCTGGCTGACCTTCTGGCTGTTCATCGCTGATACCGTCAACATCTTCGGCAGCTATGCGGTCTTCGTTTCGCTGGGGTTCAACCCGATGAATGCGCGAGAAACAAGCGGTCGGCTGGCGCTGGATTTTCGTGCCGATCTACTGGCTGTTCATGTCTCTTGCCGTGTGGAAGGCATTGCTGGAGTTGCGGACCAATCCGTTTTCTTGGAACAAGACACCGCATGTTCCCGTCGGCGGCGATAGCAAGAGCTGACGTTGCAGGCGGCACGGCGAAGGCCCGCGACGGCGGATCCATTCGGCGAACGACTTTCCGGGAAGGAGATGAAGCATGTCTCCCTCGACAAAGGAGTCTCGATATCAGGGCGATCCGCGTACGCCGATCTCATAGGTCGGTAGCCGACTATTGGGACGCCCGGACCGATATGCAACGGAGAAGCGCGTTTCGAAGCGGAGGAATTTGCCGAAATACTCTTGTAAAAACCGCTAGGCGCATATTGGTAGCGCCCATGGGGGTGCAGAAATTCCGACGGCTGAATTTGCCACCAACATTCCAGATGTAGAGCCAACGATGAACGACGCGTCAGCAGGTTACTTTTTTGAAGATCTCTCGATTGGTATGAGCGCTGAAATTTCCAGAACCGTTACAAGCGACGACATCGAGCATTTTGCCGCAGCCGTTGGCGATTTCAATCCCATTCATGTCGACGAGGCGTGGGCGCAACAAACACGTTTCAAGGGACGGATTGCTCATGGAATGCTGACTGGGGGGCTCATATCGTCGGTGCTGGGAACACGCCTTCCGGGGCTGGGAGCAATCTACGTCAGGCAAACCTTAGAGTTCCACGCCCCGGTACGTCCTGAGACAGTCGTCAATTCACATGTTTGTATCACACGACTGGACCCGACAAGGAACCGTGTCTACCTGGAGACTACGTGCACTTGCGAGGGCACAACGGTACTCTCTGGGGAAGCGGTGCTCTTGGTGAAATCCCACGTGCGCCCGATTTAAGCTTGGTTCCCATGATGCTGGCGCTTGGTAGTCAGCCGCTTGTAATCACCCTAGCCGGCTGCATGGCGCTATCGATCCGCATATGTAACAATATAGCCGATCTCTCTCCAGCCGATCGCCGGATGACATGACCTCCATTGTCTCGACGCTAACCAGTTGTCCTCTAGAACGAAAATGCGGTGGACTATAATTGCTGTGCGATTGCGTGTCGTTCCGCCGTTTTGCTATTGCCACCGTAGTGGCAAACGCCCTCGCCGGTGGACCAGCGCAACTATGCTTCGATCATTTCACTGGCGCCCCATTGGTAAGCTGAGACTATCGCAAAACGCGCATCTCTGGTTGCCGGGGAGTTCATCGGCTCCGAATTTCTGGACGCGATCGGTGCGAGCCCCGCACTTGCTTTCGAAAGCATCGATTAAGCCCATTCTATCATCTCGCCCTCGGACTTTGAGTTGCCGATTAACAATCCAGGATTGCAATCCTTTTGTGGAACCTAACATTTCTCGGTTGACGTTATCGGAGTTTGATGCTGATTAGGGACCAACCGTAGGAGGGTAGCGTGGGATTGGAATACAAGGCGTACAACGACGGTGACGAGCGGAAGATACTGGATTTGTTCAAGGTTACTTTCGGTGTTGACCTTCCTCTTTCCTTCTGGCGCTGGCGGCAGCTTGATAACCCAGCTGGTGGCCCGTGGACTGAAACGGTATGGGATGGCGACCGCCTCGCTGGCCATTATGCTGTAGCGGCCGCAAAGATGTCCATCAATGGTGAGGCTGTGCCGGCCTGCCTCTCGATGACGACGATGGTTCATCCAGATTATCGGGCAAGGCATTTTCGAGAAGTCTGCGGAGTCAATCTATTCTCGCTTGGCAGACTCTGGCGTTAGGCTGGTCTACGGGTTTCCGAACGTGAACAGCCATCGACCATTTATCCAGAAGCTAGCGTGGGAGGACATCTGCGATACCCCTACCTTCACGTTGGATGTGGCATCAAGCAAGCCAGTCACTGCACCATCTTCCGTTGAAGAGGTGATGGAGTTCGATGCCCGGTTCGATGCGCTGTGGGGTCGCGTCAAAAGCACAAAAGCTATCTGGAATTGGCGCGACAGCGAAATGCTGACGTGGCGCTTCCTGAAGAATCCTGTCAATAAATACCGAATTGCAGTGGCGGCGGATAACTCCGAGATCAGGGGTTACATTGTCGTGAAACAATACCTCTCATCCGATCTAGACATTGTGGACATTGTGGCCGACGACAAAAAAGCGCTGCCGCCGCTTGTCGCTTGGGCGGCTCAAGTCGCTCGTGACATGAGCCTTTCGAAGGCCAATATTTGGGCATCTATTGGTGCTGACCATCGTGAGAGCATAGCGCGCCGGCTTCCAGGCGGGAGCGCCGGTCACCCATTTTGGTGGTCGAGTCTTGCTTCCGATCGATGCCGATTTCTCAGACCAGCGGCTGTGGCACTATAGTATGTCCGACTCTGACCTCTATTGACGAGTAGTGGCATGAGTATCTTAATAAAGCCCCAGAATTCCAACGAGCGGATAGCTGAGATCGAAGCACATATTGATCTAGCTCATAACCTTTCCAAAAAGGGTGATATCGAAGCCGGTATTTTGCAATTTAAAATGGCGCGATCCTTGGTGCTAGCGTCCGACCCCAGCAAGGTCAAAGCTGCCATCGACAGGGAAACGTCAATCTATGTGAAAGAGTCGCGTTCGTTCGAACAACGGGCGCGCGAGTTGTCGTCGGAAAATCCGACCCGAGCGGCCATCATCGTCAGCGATTCGTTAGGCCTTCCGAGAGGGGCGGCGGATCTCGACTCACGATGCCACCAAGTTCGAACTTACCCATTCGGGCCTCGTATTAGCCGCCATGTCGAAAAAGGGGCCGCCCTTGTACAAGCTTTATGCCAGCGATACGCGACGACTGAATTCGTCGTTAATGCCATTCGTGAGCGTGCTGACTGCCAAAACGCCGATGTCCTAATCCATATCGGCCTGAACGACTGCGTAGTGCGGATGTTCATGAATAATCAGCGAATCGCGCTTGGCACTCTGTCGGCAGAGTTACGACAGAAGATCGTTGGGTTCTCGCAAGTACATAGGGACGCTCTCATCGAGAGCGATTTCGACCATACGTTCACCCCGTTGCAATTGTTCAAGGAGAGATTGGAAGAGGCTGTTACGTTGGCTCGCTCCAAAGGAGCACGCTCTGTAGGTTTGGCAACCATCGTCCAGCCACCGCTAAAATTTGCAGCAAAGACGCCGCAAATGGCGTGGAATTTCGCTCGCTACAATATGGCAATTTACGACGTGGCGAAATCTCTGAGATGCCACTTGATAGACATGCATCTGCTCTGTTGGGAACACGGCACCACGACGCATTTGTCGGCGGACGGTATGCATCTCTCAGCGGCAGGCCACCGCCTCATGGCGGACACATATCTGAAGGCAATTGGCTTCCCACCTACTTCTCAAAATTAGGTGGCGCGACCGGGTAATTTTAAGTCTGGATGGTTGATTCCAGTGCGACGATTTTCTGAAACCCAAATATATAGACCGAATACTGTCGGGTCGAAATTTTGCAACAGAAATACAAACAAGGCGACGATCAGGACTATGTCACCGGCAAAGATGCGATAAAAGGAAGTGACTGCAATCCGTAATTACGGGCCGATTGACATCTATTTCTCGGCGGATTTGGGCTTTTCTCATGATCAACGCATTTTTCTTCGGCTTTTCCCCTTGGAAAGACTATTTACAGGGCTGGTTTCCGGATCGGCATTGCGTGATCGTCAGCAGAAAAACGAAGGATATTCTCCGTGAAGGGTGGCTGTTACGAATACTAACGGCGCGAAAATCGGAGGTTTATGTCTGGGGCTTCAAATATCCGAAATTTCTGAAAATCTTTTGTAAAGTCTTTGGCATTCCGTTCCGCCACGTTGAAGACGGCTTTGTCCGTTCCGTGACACTTGGCGCGCACGGTAGTATGCCCGCCTCACTTACCATCGACTCTAAGACTTTGTATTTCGACGCTTCTAGACCTTCGGATCTCAGAAACGATTCTAAGCACCTACGATTTTGTCGGTGACAAAGGGCTCATGGAGAGAGCAGAGCTGGGAATTGAACTCATCCTTTCCAACCGCATCAGCAAATACAACCTCGGGAAGAAACGCGATGGGCTCCTCTTCGGTGTAAAAACCAAGAAGCGTATCCTCGTGGTGGGGCAAGTCGAAACCGATGCGTCTATCCTTTTAGGCTGCGATCGAGCGATGACAAACAACGATCTCGTTCGACTGGCGGCGCAAGAAAATCCGGATGCTCAAATCATTTACAAGCCACATCCAGAGGTTCTGTACGGCACCCGGCTCGGTGTGTCAGATCCGCAGGATGTTGCTGCCATCTGCGACATCTTGAAGGAAGATATTGCCCCGGCCGATGTGTTTGAAACGATCGACCACGTTTATACCATCACCTCACTTATGGGATTTGAAGCGTTGTTGCGCGGCATCACAGTTACCTGTTGTGGTTTGCCATTTTACGCTGGTTGGGGGGTGACCGACGATCGTCAGAAAAACGAGAGACGCAGGAGAACGTTGAACGTCAACGAAATCTTTGCTGCTAGCTACTTGCTTTACCCCAGCTACTTTGACCCCATTTCTGGAGCGCCTTCCAACTTCGAATCTATACTGCAGCGTTTACAAGAATTGCGAGAAGCCGGCACCTCGCAGCCCCATTGACAGGGTCGACATGACCATTGGACGGCGGCGACATCGACGGGTGCGTACTGCATGAGCGATTAAAGATAGCACCTTCTTTGTCTATGCATGACAGCTGCCCGATCAGCGAGATGAAGCTCGGTAATAGTGTCGCTGTTTGATCCCCGATCTTTGTCCTGGCACACCGCGAACATTAGCTTCTTTTTCCGCTTCGGCTTGCATCTTTGGAGATCACATCATATGACTTGCCTGCAGGAAAACCTAGCTACGATCCGCCGCCTAAGAAACCGAGTGACGGAACTGTCGCGTGGACCGCAGCTAGAAACCAACAAGCCCATTGGGCCGGAGATCTCGGATTGAAGAACGCAATGTTGTTTTTGCGCCGAATCATGTGATTTTCCAGAGGATCCTAATGCGAGATGAGACTTCTCTAAGGCCGGTTCTGCATCCTGTGGAACCACTCTTTGTCACCGAGAATGCCAGCATTTTAGATGCGATCCGCATCATTGATGCCGGCGCTCAGCAAATCACAATCGCCGTCGATGACAAAAGGCGACTGCTCAGGGGTAATAACCGACGGCGACGTTCGGCGAGCCATTATGCGGGGCGTCGACCTGACAGGCCCCGCCTCGCAAATCCTGAACCCCAAGCCGAAGGTGTGCAAAGCGTCGGCAACTTTTGAGGAAATAGCAAGAACTCTGCTCAACCAGGATAGAATTACCCGATTGCCCGTCGTCGATGATCTCGGATGCGTCGTCGGACTTTATCGCACAGAAGACCTTGTTGCCAATCCATTCCATCATGACATCCCAGTCGTGCTCATGGCGGGTGGCCTGGGAACTCGCCTGCGCCCCTTTACCGACACCCTCCCCAAACCGATGATCGACGTCGGTGGACGACCAATTCTCGAGCACATCATCCGGCGTTTTATAAGCCAGGGATTCAAGAAATTTTATATTTCCGTTAACTACATGTCTCATGTCATCAAGGATTATTTTGCTGGCGGTGAGGCGTTCGGTGCGCAAATCACATACATCGAGGAAACGGAACGCCTGGGAACTGCTGGCAGCCTTCGCCTCCTTCCAAAGGATATGCAGGGGCCCTTTCATCGTCATGAATGGCGATCTTCTGACGGCAGCAAATTTCATGGCAATTGCAGACTACCACCTTGAAACCGGTGCCGAGGCAACCATGTGTCTGCGGGAATATACCGTTCAGGTGCCTTATGGCGTAGTCGCACAATCAGACGGGCGATTTATCGGGATGGAAGAAAAACCGATGCATCGGCACTACGTGAATAGCGGTATTTATGTACTCGACACATCGATTTTGGATTTGCTACCCGAAAGCGGGTATTTTGATATGCCGTCTCTCTTCGACAACCTGATGCAGAAGGATCCAGAGCGCCGCTGCCGTGTTTCCTCTACGGGAATATTGGTGCGACATCGGTCAAATTGCGGACCTGGAACGCGCGACGAGAAGTAGCAAAGATAGCGATTGGTTAGTCGAAATGCAGCATTTCAGCGCGATGCACCACTTCTAGCGTATATCAAGATGCACCACAGAATAGCATGACTGCACCTCGATCAATGCCACCAAATAAAAGGTAACAAAAGAAGAATGCGTTCTTTGAAAGAAGTAATTAATTACGCGGGAAAAATAGAACGAAACCTCTCTCACGTAACTCTTTATTCCCTATTGCGAATTTTTGGCCCAAATTTCACCCATAAATACTTTATTTATTCTCCAATAGTACGACATACCAAAGCACGCATACTATGGCTCCACGAGCAAATCGCGTCTCGCTTTGGCCAAGAGGCGGCAAATCGCTTTGTAATCAACTATCTGTCGGCAAGGCCAAGAGCCCTAGACTATGGCATCACCTTGATCGCCACAGGTACGCGTCGCCCCTGATATCGAAACGTTATCTGCGTCGATGCCCACTATCTCCGCCACGGCCAAAAAAGACACGGATAGATCCATCGCGCTGGTTTCTGCGCTTCTTGAGCGAGGCGATATCGAGCTGGCCCTTAAGGTCGTCGCCGACTTCGGGGAGAATAACCGCACAGCTTCTCTTGTGGACTGGACATCGCTCGTTCGTTCGCTTACCCCCAGGCCTCTGTATGAGACCGCCTCGCCCGGAGCCCCCAATCAGCAGGGGCCATGCAACCGGAATCATGCAAGAGCCGCCTAATCGTGATGGATGGGAAACTTTCACCAGCCGCAATCAAGAGCCTTGCCTTAGGGGCGGAGAAAATTACGCTTCTCCAATATGGCGATCTTTATGGTAAAATCGATCTTGAAGCGGTTCAGGCGGTGCTACCTGGCCTCCAGATTGAGATCGAACATGGCCGTTCACGCATCGACCGCTTCCAACAACAGTATTTCGATATCCACCGGAAAACACTCGAGGCTGCTGAGACCTTGATTGATGGCTTCATCAAAGGAACACCATGGATCGAGACACTCGTCCCCTGGCATACCGGACTTAGACAAAGACCTTATACTAGAGGTTAGTGATAAACTGTTTTTCAAGGCACTGCGCGTTGAGGCAATCTATCGCGCCGTACTTGATCCGACCTTTGACAGTGTCATTGTGTCTTTCGGCAGAAAGCTTCGAGTTGTTTCGCTTCTTTTTCTCCGGGCCGGAACTTTGGCAAAATCCGCGCATCAAGGGATGTTGCCGGACACAATCGATTACGACCGCGACCAAATTCGCCTCTCGCATTGCAGATATGCAGCGCCGCATGACTGTCGGAAGCCGGGACCCAATTCTCGGAAAAATTGCCGCATTGGAAGAGTCGTTTGAAATCGACCGAGCAAACTCACCTCCTGCAGTGGTCGAGAGCTATTTGACTTCCTCTGCCGCCCTCAAAAAGCGCTACTGAGAACCGTTTAACCGACCGTAAACGCATCGCGTTTGTCGCACATGAATCTCGCGCCTATTTAGGAACGTCCGCACAAATGGGGATCCATTTAAACGGACGGTTTGATGTGGACATTCTGGCCCCGCAGGGCAAACCAGCCAACCTGCAAAAGGCCATTAAACATGCCCAAAAAGATGCTTCTCTAACCGGCGCACTAAAAAATGGCAGTCCCGCCTTGCTAAGCGTAGCCATGAAAGAACCAGGCAAAGCGATCACTAAGGAATTTTCCGACACCTTCTTGTTAGCGGTCGCCGACGCCACCAGGAAATTGTTCGAAACACATAAGGGTGACCTAAGCTTTAGGGCCGTCCTTGATTCTATGCTCACTGAAGGCCTCCCTGAGGCGATCCTGCACGTTCTTGGCAATGCCCGCGCAATTACCGCACACCTCAAAGAGAACAAATATTCTGCGATTGCGATTTCACCGATCCGCTCACCTCGCAGCGCAATTTGCTACAATAGCTCGTTCCGTCGGCATCCCATCCATCGCCGTTGAGCCGCACTGCCTCAATGCAACCTATTGCCGCTATGGCACAGTATCCACCGATTATGCGGCCGTCTATTCCGACTACTTTGCGGAAGAATATGATCGCTATTTCGGTATTCCGCGCGCTCGTTCCTATACATTTGGCTCACCACGTATCATGCGGCCCACTGGGTACAGCCCCCTCACCTCACGCAAGGAGGCGCGCAAGCTGAATCGGGCTACACGCCGGCGACCCACCGATTATTGCTTTTCCTACCCAACCGATGCCCGTGGAGCATATCTTGCCCGTTTGGCGAATGATTATTCGTGGCGTTAAGGCCATAGATATGCCAGTGCGCGTCATTCTGAAAAGACATCCTGAAGAAGGTGCCGGTCACGTTGAGCGTTACCGCCAGATAATCGTGGAGGAAAATGCCCTCGATCTTTGCTATGTGGCGGACATCGATATTAAGGACTTGCTGATCGCAAGCGAGGTTGTTTTGAATTGCTATAGCGTAACGGCAATAGAGGCTGCAATACTGGAGCGGAATGTCGCAATTGTCAGCACTGGCGACATAGATTACCCAATGCCGTGGCATGAAATACTTGGGGTTCCATTTTGCACAGACAGCGACCAGATTACGAAGATAGTGTCTGAAGCTTTGTCGTCCGGACAGGGCGCCCCGACTTGGGTTGACGAGTTTGTGCGAAACAATCCCGAGCTCATCGACAACTCCACATTCGATCGCCTGACCGCCATCGTCGACGACGTCATTACCAAGGGACCCCAAGCTATCCGTACCAGTGATGAACTTCCGTCGTCACTTTTCGTAACTGCACCATTCCATGAGTATCTAGCATGACGAAAACATTTTCGATCGCCGATAGAGTTATCGGTGGAACCAGCCCTTGTTTCATCATCGCCGAGATCGGCGTCAATCATAACGGCGATCCGGAACTGGCTGCGAAGCTGGTAAGTGCCGCGCGGACAGCCGGTGCCGATGCGGTGAAGTTCCAGACGTTTCAAGCCGATCAGCTGGTGGTTCGCGCCACACCGACTGCCGCCTACCAGAAGGCCAACACCAACCAGACCGATCAGCATGCTATGTTGAGAGCCTTGGAGCTTGATGAGGCAGCGCACATCCGCATTCTGGAACAGTGCCGTGCCGAGGGCATCATTTTTCTTTCATCGCCTTTCGATCTGGAAAGTATCGACATGCTCGACCGGCTGGGCGTACCAGCCTTCAAGGTCCCCTCGCCTGATTGCGTTTCCCAGTCCTACCTTAGCCATATGGGAACAAAGCGGCGCCCTGTCATTCTGTCGACCGGTATGTGCGACATGGAAGAAGTCGCCTTTGGCGTCGAGACACTTCGCAAGGCCGGCAGCGAGGATATCGCCCTTCTGCATTGCACGAGTTCTTACCCTGCACCATTCGAGGAGCTTCATCTTCGTGTTATTCCGGCGCTCTCCGATATAACCGGATTGCCCGTCGGCTATTCTGATCATTCTGACGGTATCGCCGTTTCGATCGCCGCGGTGGCGCTCGGTGCCTGCATTATCGAAAAGCATGTTACGCTCGACCGCAATCTGCCTGGCCCTGACCACAAAGCCTCGCTTGAGCCGCATGAATTCGCGGCTATGGTTGCCGGCATTCGCGGTGTCGAAAAAGCACTTGGCAGTACAGTAAAGGCCCCCCAGCCCTGCGAAGCCTCGGCACGTCAACTCGGGCGGAGGAGCGTCGCTGTCCGCCGAGACTTGCCGACCGGGCATAGGCTTACCGCCGATGACCTCATTTTGCTGCGACCGGGCACGGGCTTGCCGCCCCGCATGGAGGGCTTGCTTGCCGGTCGCGTCCTAGGCCAACCTGTTGCCGCAAACACGTTAATCACACTTGAGGATCGACATGACCAATCCAGGCCGCTTGATAATCTTGGGAGCCGGCGGTCATGCCAAGGTTGTCGCCGAACTCCGCGCGATTGGCTGGCACATCACCGGCTTCCTGGCACCTGCGGACGAACGCGGCGAGGAAAATCTTGGCGCTCCGATACTGGGCGACGGCGTCGATCTGTCTGCTGATTCCTCCTGGCTTGAATTAAACGACCTGTTTCCCGCCATCGGCAAGGGCGATATTCGCTGGCGTGAATTTATCAGACTGGCAGCTGCAGGCGCTCGCGTTCCCTCGCTGATCCATCCGGCGGCTATCGTTTCCCCTTCTGCCCAAATTGATGCCGGAGCTGTCATCATGGCAGGAGCGATTTTGCAGGCCGATTGCGTCATTGGTTCCGCAGCAATCATCAACACCGGAGCTCAGGTGGATCATGACTGCCGCGTTGGCGCTGGAGCGATGATCGCCCCTGGTGCAGTGCTCTGCGGCAACGTTCACGTCGGAGACCATGCCTTTATCGGGGCTGGCGCCGTCATCGTGCCCGATATTCGCGTTGGGCGCAGCGCCTTCGTCGGAGCCGGGACCGTGGTCGCCACTCACTTGCCTGACAGTTCCTATCTCAAAGCAACCCGTCGCACATCCCAATTTCCTGTAATGGAGTGACGCGGGTGACCGATATTCCCTCTTGTGAACCCAGCGCCGAAATCGCGATAACTGGGCTATCTTGACGGATGTATACCGGTGGTGGCTTTTGACGCTGCATTCCGACCTCTACTAAGCGAAAGCAATATGACAAGAACAGTTCATTTCCTGACTGGGATTCGCTCCGAATACGATATCCTTGCACCGATCATAGCAGCTGTGCGCGAGCAGCCTGGCCTGAGTGAGGGTGTGATCGTCACCGGTGCGCATTTGACCTGGCCTACATGGGCATTCTGTTCGCCAGATAGAAGCCGACGGTCATCGCATCGTCGCTCGTATCGACTCCCTGCTTGCTTCCGATGGTCTCGGCGGGCGCGTCAAGGGGATGGGCCTGCAGCTTGCGGGTCTCACTGATCTTTTCGCTCGCGAAAGACCTGATTTCCTCGTCGTGATGGGCGATCGGGAAGAGGTCATGACCGGTGCGCTAGCTGCCATCTATCATCACATTCCGGTCGTGCATGTCGGCGGCGGGGATCATGCCGATGACGGCAATGTCGACAATCTCGTCCGGCACGCCGTCTCCAAAATGTCCCATCTACACATGGCGACCACCGAACTCAGCGCCAGCCTGCGCTGAACTCGGGGAGGAGCCTTGGCGCATTCACGTCACCGGCGCATCGGGCCTTGACCGGATTCACGCGACCCCGGACATGCCTCGAACCGAGGTCGAGGCAGCACTCGGTGTCGAATGGAATGGCGAGCCCTATGCAGTACTGCTCTATCACCCGACGATCACCGACTTTTCCGAAGCAAGAGCGCATATGGCATCGATCACCCGCGTGCTTGAGTCGAGCGGATTGAACATTGCCGTGATGGCCCCGAATACCGATCCAGGCAACAAAGCAATCAGCTTGGAAATCGACGAACTGATCGCGCTATCCGAAAGCCAAAGCTTTTACATTTCTGGAGCGAAAGGCCTTCATCAACATGCTCCGCCACGCACGCGTGATGGTGGGAAATTCCTCCGCGGGAATCTTGGAGGCGCCCAGCATGGGCCTGCCTGTGGTCAACATTGGCATACGTCAAAGAGGCCGGGAGCATGGCGACAATGTAATTTTCACGGACTACGATGCGCAGGAAATCGCAGCGGCGATCACCAGAGCGACGACGGATGAGAGCTTTCGTGCGCTGGTCGCACAAAAACGGACCCCCTATGGCGACGGCAAGGCCGGGCAACGCATAGCTGAGGTCTTGCGCAATGTTGAGCTTGGTAAACACCTGCTCGATAAGAAATGGGTTGAGGGAGTACGATAATGTTGCTGGAAAGTGGAAAAGGCCCGATTCTGGTCATAGCCCCTCACCCCGACGACGAGACACTCGGCGCAGGCGGCCTGCTGCTGCGCGCTCAAGCGGCAGGAAGGCCGATCCACTGGCTGATTGTTACCGGCATCACGACCGAGCAGGGCTGGCCTTCCGAGAAGGTAACGCGTCGCAGATCCGAAATCGATGAGGTCGCCAAAGCCTACCGCTTCGCCGGTGTTCATCGATTGAATCTGCCCTCGGCCCAACTCGAAACCCTTCCCCTTGGCGACATTATTGGTGGCATAGGTAAGGTGGTTACAGCGATCCAGCCGGAGATGATCCTTATCCCCCATCGGGGTGATGCCCACTCCGATCACCACGTCGTGCACGCTGCCGCAACGGCCTGCACCAAATGGTTCCGTTATCCTTCGGTCCGCTGGGCTTTGGTCTACGAAACGCTTTCCGAGACGGACGCAGGGCTGTTCCTAAGTGACGTCTTCAATCCCAATATCTTCATAGACATCAGCGAACAGCTTGAGGAAAAGCTGAGGATCACGGCGATGTTCGGAGATGAGATCGGTGAATTTCCGTTTCCGCGCAGCGAGGAAGCTCTTCGCGCCTTGGCCATGACACGCGGCGCGGCATCAGGTACGCGGGCTGCGGAAGGCTTCATGTTGTTACGTGGCAGGTTTTGACGCAAACATGGTGAATGCGTGTTCCTTACAGCAAGCGCCAAGTCTTGCTACTCAAGCATGCATCCATTAAGTCACTGTGCAATATCGCAACGCCGAAAGTAGCTGATATTTCGGCGATGGCGACGGCAACAGGATAGCCTAACCAGATGTTTCCTACTTACCCACATATTCTCGGCCGACTTGGTCTGGAAGATGGATTGCATAAGATCGGTCAAACCGTCCGTTGGTGGATGGAAGGTGCGCCCGGTCGGCAGGAGCGTAAGAAATACCTGCGGCTCTACGAGCAGGGTGAGTTCGAAGAGGCGGCGCTCGCGCTACGGCATGCACTCACGGCCACGCCGAACGATCCCGAATTGATGATGCAGGTGGCTAGCCTCTCGCGCTTCGGGCTCCTGCCCCTGGAGGAAGCCCTACCCCTGCTGCGAACGATCGTATCCGAAGCGCCGCCGGTCTTGGCGCAGCGGGCACTCATTTACCTGATCAACCTGTTATGGGAGCGCAAAGGCGCTGGCGTGGCGATGGAGTGGTTTCCTCGCCTCGTCCGTGAAGGAGAAACGTCAGCACGCATTTTGCTGAGAGCCGCCGCGCTGGCTAACGATGCAGGTTATCCCAGGGAAGCATTCGACTTGCTGGCTCGGGTCGATCGAAGCAAGCCATCAGCGCTGTCTTCAATGGGCTACTTGGATCTGATCCTGGCGACCGCCGCGGATAACGGGACGGTCGTTCTCCCCCAGGCCGAGCGCGCACGCGCCGTCGCCGCCCATCTGTCCCGTTTCGAAGACCGCTTCGCGCAGTTGATCCGGCAATCCACCGGAGACGTAGCGGTCGTCGCGAATGGCCCCTCTCTTGAGGCGCGCGGCCTCGGCAGCATGATCGATTCGCACCAGTTGGTGATCCGCTTCAACAATCACGCTGCAGCAGCGGAATCGGCTGACCAAGGACATCGAACCGACATATGGTTTCGGCCGGCCGATTTCACCCACATTCCAATGCGAGAGACGCCGGCTGGCATCCTCATCGTGCTGACTGGTTGCAACATCAGGAACCGGTTTTCAAATGGTCTCCAGCTTCTCGAACCCTACGTGCACCAAGACTTGGCCATAGAACTGGTACCGACAGTGCTCTATGGACGAATGTTCGCCGCGCTGGACGCCTCCCCCGAGTGCCGGCCTGATTGGCCTTGCCTGGGCACAAGGTGAGGTTGGAAAAAGTTGTCACCCAGACAGGTTTTCGGCTATTCGCTGGACCACAACACTTCCGCCGTGTCGCATTATTATGGTAAGCGCCATACGGGATCCTGGCCTAGCCGCCACAATTGGCAGGCCGAGCAAATTTTCTTCCATTCATTGATTAGCGAGGTCATATCCGCATGATTCCAACAATTATGGTCGTTGGCTGCGGCAATATCGGCCGCCGACACATCGAGGCCCTCGCTGCTGCCGGAGTTCCAATGCGCGTGATCGGCATAGAGCCCGGCGCAGGGGCCCGTGCCCAGGCCGAGACGCTCGTTGCTGTTTTCGCAAACGGGTCGACAGTGCTTGCCGACATGGACCACGTACCAGACACTGTAGATTTGGTGATCATCGCGACCTCGGCGGCGCATCGCCGTGCGGCCTTCGAAACCATGCTTTCCCGCTGCACGCCGAAAGCCGTCATCTTAGAGAAGGTCCTGTTCACCACGCGCTGATCTCGAGGCCATCGGTCAGGTCCTGACGGCCCGCAGTATCCCCGCTTACGTTAACTGCGGTCGCCGGGGCTTTCCCGCCTATGACCAGCTGCGCGACCTCCTGGCCACGCGGCGCGGCCTGTCGATGGAAGTCAAAGGCGCCGGCTGGAACCTCGGTTCCAATGCCATCCATTTCATTGACCTCGCCGAACACGTGCTTGGCGACCGGGTCGTCGCGCTCGATGAAACTGGCCTGGACCCCACTCCTCAGCCTGCACGCATCCCAGGATGTGTCGACCTGTTCGGCACGTTGCGCGGCAATCTGGCGGGCGGCGGTACCATCGCCATCACCCAGGACCGCGCTCCCGGCGATCCGGTTTCGATCACCTTCTTTGGTGGTGGAGAAAGCTGGCGCGTCGAGGAGGGAGCCAAAAGCTCGTCCATCGCAATGCCGCCGGAGAAGAGAACGTACAGACATTCGAAACGCTGTTCGTCAGCGGCATGCCTTATCTCTACACCGAAATCATCGACGGCAAGGGATGCCGCTTGACACCCTACGAGCAGTCATCGGCGCAGCATGTGCTGTTCCTCGATGCCTTCCGTCGAAGACTAGACCTTTCCACTTCGGAGGACGTCCCTTGCCCGATCAGCTAACACCCTTGCTCCTTGTCGGCACCGGCGCAATGTCGGGTGCCTATGCCAAGGTGCTGAAAGCGCTTGGGCAACCGTTCCTGGCCGCTGGGCGCGGCACCGAACGAGCCGAGACCTTTGCCCGAGAATGGGGCGTGCAAACGGGCCACGGCCCGCTGCCCGCGCAGCTTGGCCGGTTCGATGCGGTGCCCGAAACCACGATCGTCGCCGTCAGTGCGACAAATCTTGCCGAAGCCACTGAGCAGTTGATCGAGGCTGGCGTGCGTCGGCTGCTGGTTGAAAAACCGGTTGCGCTCAACCAGCCCGATGCCGAAAAGCTGGACGTCCTGGCGAGAAATGCCGGTGCGGAGGTGTATGTCGCCTACAATCGCCGTTTCTATGCGTCGGTCGAGGCCGCCCGCAAGATCATCGATGCCGATGGCGGCGTGCTCTCGGTCAAGTTCGACTTCACCGAGGCGCGCAGCCGGATCGAAGCACTCAACAAGGATCCGGCCGAGCTTAAGGGCTGGCTATTCGGCAATTCGACCCACGTGATCGACCTGGCATTCTTCCTCGGCGGTTATCCGAAAACGATCGTCGCCCAAAGTCGTGGCGGCTTGGGCTGGCACCCCGCCGGCGCCATCTTCACCGGTTGCGGCACGACCGACAAGGGCGCCGATTTTTCCTACCATTCCAACTGGCTCGCACCGGGTCGCTGGGGTGTCGAGGTAATGACGGCGAAGAGCCGCCTTGTCCTACAGCCCATGGAGCAGTTGTTCCTTCAGAACCAGCAGAGTTTTGCGTTGGAAGCGGTGGCCATAGACGACACCCTGGACAAAGAATTCAAGCCCGGCCTCTACCGGCAGACCGAAGCGTTCCTTTCCGGCAATGCTGATCTCCGCCTGATGAGCCTTTCGGCACAGGCAGAGGCTTTCAAGAACTATACCGTCATCCGAGACGGCAACCGCTCGAACTTCGAAGGAGACAACCGGTCATGACCAATCTGTCAGGGAAGACCATTCTTGTGACTGGCGCCGATGGCTTTATTGGCTCGCACCTGGTCGAGCACCTCGTGCGTCAAGGCCTCAAAGTGCGGGCTTTCTCCCTCTACAACAGCTTCGGCACCTGGGGCTGGCTTGACCGCGTTTCGCCCGACGTAAAGGGCTCTTTCGAGGTGTTCAGCGGTGATATTCGCGATCCGAACGGGGTTGCGACGGCCATGCGCGGCTGCGATGTCGTGCTGCATCTCGCTGCATTGATCGCGATCCCCTACTCCTATCATTCACCCGATACCTATATCGACACGAACATCAAGGGTACGCTCAACGTGCTGCAGGCTGCGCGCCTGCTCGAGACCGAGCGGGTCGTCCACACATCAACCAGCGAGGTCTATGGCACTGCCCAGTTCGTTCCAATCACCGAGGAACACCCACTGGTCGGCCAGTCTCCCTACTCGGCGTCGAAGATCGGCGCGGACCAACTGGCCCTGTCGTTCTACCGTTCCTTCGGCACGCCGGTGACGGTGATCCGCCCGTTCAACACCTTTGGTCCACGCCAGTCAACGCGCGGTCCTGCCGACGATCATCACCCAGCTTGCGGCCGGCCAGAAGGAAGTTCGCCTCGGCAAGCTCAGCCCAACCCGGGACTTCACCTACGTTGCCGACACCGTCAAGGCGTTCCAGGCCATGGCCGAAAGCCCCGAGGTTCTGGGCGAAGTGGTCAACTTTGGCAGCGGCTTTGAAATCTCGATCGAGGATGCCGTCAAGACAATCATCGAAATCATGGGCGTAAACGCACAGATCGTCTCGGAAGAACAGCGGCAGCGCCCAGAACTGAGCGAAGTCGATCGCCTTTGGGCCGGCATCGACAAAGCCAAGCGGCTCACCGAGTGGAAGCCCGGCTATTCGGGTCACGAGGGTTTCGCCCGTGGCATTCATGAAACGATCGAATGGTTCAGCAATCCGAGCAATCTGGCCCTATACAAAGCCGAAACCTACGGTATCTGAGATGGCAAAACTGGATATTACACGCCGTGCAAACACTACATGAGGCTGCGGCGCCCGATGGCAAATCGATTGTCCTGCATGAACCGCGCTTTGCCGGCGCGGAATGGGAATATGTCAAGGACTGCCTGGACACCGGCTGGGTCTCATCGGTGGGCGCCTATGTCGATCGCTTCGAGAAAGAGCTGGCAGAGGCCTTCGGGGTTCGGCGTGCGATAGCGGCCGTCAACGGTACAGCAGCCCTGCACATCGCCTTGATGCTCGCCGGGGTAAAACCTGGAGACGAAGTCCTTGTACCGGCACTGACGTTCGCGGCGACTGCAAATGCCGTTGCCTATTGCGGTGCCATTCCCCACTTCGTCGACAGCGCCATGGATACGCTCGGGCTCGATCCGGACGCGCTCGACGCATGGCTTACTGAGATCGCCGAACCAGGCGAGCACGGGCCGCGCAACCGCACATACGGGACGCCGGTTGGCCGCTGTCGTGCCGATGCATACGTTCGGGCACCCGGTGGCTATCGACCGGCTACTCGAAGTGACCGAAAAATGGGGCATCCCTGTTGTGGAGGATGCTGCGGAGTCGCTCGGCAGCCTATCCAACGGCCGCCCGCTCGGCGGCCGGGGCATGATCGGCATTACCAGCTTCAATGGGAACAAAATCATCACCACCGGCGGTGGCGGTGCTATCCTGACGAATGACGAACAGCTCGGCGACCGTGCCAAATATCTCACGACGACTGCCAAGCGGCCACATCGCTGGGCTTTCTGGCATGACGAACTCGGCTACAACTACCGTCTGCCCAATATCAACGCGGCGCTGGGCTGTGCTCAATTGCAGCAGCTGCCTACCTTCGTCGCTGCCAAGCGCCGCTTGGCGGCGCGCTATCGGGGACGCATTCGCGACGGTCGAAGGCCTACGCTTCTTCGTCGAACCAGCTGGTACCCAGAGCAATTATTGGCTTAATTCCGTCATACTCGACGAGGCCAGTGTCCGTGACGATTTCCTCGCTGCAACGAACGATGCAGGCCTGATGACACGCCCCTGCTGGACGCTTATGTGCGACCTACCGATGTATGAAGGGAGCCCCTCCATGCCCCTGCCGGTCGCGAGGGAAATCGAGCAACGGCTGGTCAGTATCCCGAGCAGTGCTATCCTCGCCCTGGATTAACGCTGAAGATGAGAGATCAATCGTGATGAAAACCGTCGCCTTCATTCCTGCGCGCGGAGGGTCTAAAGGCCTGCCAGGAAAGAATATAATCGATTTTCACGGAAAGCCGTTGATCTACTGGACGGTAAAGGCTGCACTCGACAGCCGTTGCTTTGACACTGTTCTCGTTTCCACGGATAGCCAAGAGATAGCGGATGCAGCCGTGGCGAGCGGAGCGACTGTGCCGTGGCTTCGTCCCCCATCTCAGTACGGACGAGGCAACCACAATGGATGCCGTAATCCATGCACTCGACCACTTGCTTGCGGATACCGTTGTTGTGCTCCAACCAACGTCGCCACTTCGCACCGCAGAAGACATTCGCATCTGCGTGGATATGCACCGAGAAACCGGCAAGCCGGTGGTCTCGGTCACGGCGGCAAAACCTTGGATATTCACCAAGACCGGAGACAGCGTGACACCTGCCTTCGATTTTGCCACACGCCGGCAGGATGCCGATTATGTTTCGCCGAACGGAGCAATTTACGTGTTCAGCGCAGAATATGCACGGTCAGGCCGACAATGGTGGCTTGATGCCGCTCCCTACCTGATGCCGGCAGAGCGGTCCATCGACATCGACACACCGACTGACCTTGTTATTGCCAAGGCGTTGTATGAGAACCGGTAGGAACTGGTGCTAAGATCGGGAAGTATCTACGCTTCCACGACTTGGGCAGAGCGCGCAGCGACGAAATTCTAAAGGCAGATCTCGCCAAGCTAGTCACTGCAGACATTATGGACGGGATAGCGAGACGTTTGGCGGGTCCAAACCAAGAACAGTAAGCGTAAACTGCCCAATCCCTTGATGATGGGAAAGGGCACAAAGCCCTGAGAAATAAAGTGGAGCGGGTAGCGGGAATCGAACCCGCACGATCAGCTTGGGAAGCTAGTCTTTTGCGGGTCTTTTCAAATACATAAATGTAAAAACCGCCAAAAACACCACTAACGAAATCAACACCTTAGGTTCCAATTGTAAAACAAAAATCACCGTTTTTCAATGGAAGGCGGCGACCTGCAGAGCGCCTCCAGGACTCGTTTCCGGTTTCGGCAATCTCGCAGTGATGGGCCAGACGGTCGAGGTGCGCTCGTAGAGCCTGCTGAGCAGATGGAATAGGAGTTGGCCGTCCGCCTGCGCAAATGGTAGATAGTGAATATTCAAGCGCGGCCCTTGCTGCGAAGGCCTTCAATTGCTAGAGGCCATGCAAAGGGGCATTCCATGTATTGGATAAAACAGCACATTCGAGTTTGCGCGGCGCTCATTATCCACGAGACTGCCGCCCGGTATGGAAACAAGCCAGGCGGTTACATCTGGGCCATTCTCGACCCGCTGGCACACGTCGCGATGATGACCTTTATGTTTCAGGCAATCGCCTGAACGCCCGCTATCGGCACCGACTTCGCACTGTTCTTCGCGACGGGCTACCTGCCATTTGCTGCCTACCAGGGCATGTCCACTTTCATGGCGGGAGCGGTCAGAGCGAACAAGAATTTGTTCTCGTATCCAGTCGTTGCCCCGATAGATGCAGTCTCGGCGCGCTACATACTGCAGTTGCTGACTTCGGTATTGGTGACAATAATTATTTTTGTGGTCTGCACGTCAGAGCTTTCCCATTTCGACTCGATCGATATGGGGGTTGTTGTCGCCTCTTTCGTGTCTGCCACGCTGCTGGGGCTCGGGGTTGGACTGGTGAACATCCCGATGTTCAATGATTACCCGCTGTATGAGAAAATATTCGGGCTTATCAATCGCCCGCTTTTTTTAATTTCCGGAGTTATCTTTCTGCCAAGCTCTATGCCTCGTCCTATCCAGGAAATCCTGATGTGGAACCCGCTTGTTCACCTGATCATGTGGTTTAGATCTGGAATCTACTCTGAATACAAAGCGGCTGGTCTTGACCTGTGGTACGTCGCCATCTTTACCGCCAGTGCCGTGATGTTCGGCCTTACCATGTTCACGACATCACGGTCGCTCCGAGAAGACAGAATTTGATCGTGGCAAGTCTCACCCGGTCACAGCACTAATAGTTGGACTGATACTGGTTTTCCAAGGACATCCTCAAGCGCTCGGCAAACCGGGGATTTTTCGGGAATTTCTCCGACGCAGGCTGGTAGTTTTCTGCAGCGAACGTCCACTCTCCTCGCTCGAAATAAATATCACCGAGATACGACCTCCATTCGGGACGATCATCGATGTCTAGGGCGAGCTTGAAACAACGTTCCGCAAAAGAAGGATCGCTTGTCATCTCCGCGCGGCCAAGAATAACGAGGTAGGGTGCCGAGCTCCTTATTGGAAATGTAGCTGCTTCGTAAGGGTCATGCTCTGTCGGGAACGGAGATTCTATGTGTGCGATCCCAAGCGGATCCTCCTTCAAGTGTAATTCGACGTTACCAACTACGTCGCTATCCGCTTCGAAGAGCGCCTCACGTAATACACGGCTTGCCTCGTCCTTCTCATTCAACTTTTCAAGGACGACGCCAAGACGGAGATGCCAGTCGACACGCGATGGATCGAGTTCGATCGCTTTAGCAATCGCCGTTTTTGCTTCGTCCATCTCATTTGAAGCAATTTTCAGTGCTCCCAGGGCCGCCCAACAATCAGCATAGCGCGGATGTTTTGTTAGCGTTTCCTTGTATTGCTTCGCCGCTTCAGCAGTATGACTGAGCCGCTCATGCATGTATCCCAGTCCAAACATTGATTCCTTATGGTGTGGGTCGATCTTCAGTGCCAATGCAAATTTCGCCTTGCCCGATGCCACTCGCTTGTTCGCCATTGCGAAGCCAAGTTTGCAGTACCAGTCACGTAGGACATCACGGCTATCGTACCGGTCACCATTTTCTTCAATCATGAGCCCAACTCCCCGCTGACGTAACATCGACCGGATGAAAATCTCCCCATAATCTTTGTTCCCATGCGGGCTGTTTGCTACGAGGCTGTCACACAACGCCAATCGAAGAAATCCATTAGGCGCGTTGCGTTCTCTCACCGTGGCCGGCGGATACTCAATTGGAACGCCCATCCGTCCAAGTTCCTGACTGAAAATTTCCTCGTGGAAACGCCAGAGGTCGAGACCGCGCTCACGCTTTTGTACCAGGAACGCAAACTGTAGGGATGGAGGGGGTCCGGCCATCACCGAAAATTTCACGTTCAATGTCTGCAAGGTTTTGAACAGGCCAAACACATAGCGGTTGTAGTGCAGTAACATCGCTCTAAACCCGGAACGCGATAAATGCGTTACGCCTTCGACATGTCGGCCCGCGGTATGCCCGTTCCAGAGGCCTTCAACATGCAGGAGGCTGGGTTGCGATCCTATCGAGAAGATGAACTCTCGTTCGTCGCTGGGCCGTATAACATCATTGCCTTCGCCCACGATTGCTCTGAAAAGCTGTTGCATATTCTCGGAGGTGAAGACCACGCCCCGGTCGGTCTGGGTCCAAAATGGTTCCGAGAACGAAAAGGCTGGCCCTATCATCCCGCATTGGAACCCATCGAGCCGCTCCGAAACTTCGGCTTGTTCTTGGGCAGAGAAGGTTGCGTACCCGTTAACGATCGCCCGCATATGGGAATCACCAAGGACAACAATCATTTCGCATACATCTCCAGAAGCATTTCTTCGCACACCACGTCCGTCTCGCTCTTTTCAAACGGCTTAGGTGGCGGAGTTTGAATTGGTGCCGCCGTTAATGGTGGATGCGCCCTGAAAAAATGCGACATTACCAAATCAACGCCATATTCGGTGACTGACCGCATATTAGGCTCGAAGAAAATCCCCCTGAATGGTGCCCCCATAATGATCTCGTATGACGGGAAGTAGGCAACGTCCGCAAATTCGTCGGCCAATTCACCGGCCACCGCCCGAAGTGCGGATTTTGAATACGTGGTGGCTGTGAGCGCGTGTCCCCCGGTAGCAGTCGTGGTTAGAGGAACCGGTGACACGGTCAGGAGAAATTTCAAGCTTGGGTTAACTGCCGCGCAAAGATTTCTGAACGCGCAAAAATCGTCGTAAATGTCCCGGCTACGGAAATTTATGAACCTGTATTTCTGCGCATCAAACGTTCCGGCTTGAGTTCCAGGGCACACAGGGAGGATGGAGCCGTCCCTAAGGTCTTCCCATGCCTCGGTCAGCCCCATTGTGAAGATGAAAACATTCGTCGTTTTCAGCATCTTCCGCAGGCTGCTGTAATGGGCTTCTCGTGCGGCCCTCGCGTCATCCACGTTGTGAAACGGAGCAGGTTCAAGCAATGGTCGAAACTGATCCAGCACCCCATCCTCAGCAATCCAGAACTCTTCGATCGGGGTAAACTGCCCCAGAGCCCTTTGAAAGGTCTGTAGGAGCTGCCTAACCGTATAGATGTTGCAGTAGCGTGCCGAATAGACGCCGTAGTTGAATTTTGCCAATAGCTCATCGGGGAACGCCGGTAATGGGGGTTCAAAGTCGCAATAGGCAAACCCCGCCCGTGCCATTCTCTTGGCTATGTGCTGCGCGAAACATGATCCTGCGGTGGAGACACGATCGGAAGCGCCGATGTCAAACTTCTTGTTATAAAGCCCCTCAATCTTAAAAGGACTGACATCGGATACAGCGAGCTTCCAGAAGCTTTTTGATGGGAGGTCTTTGTACGGATTCACTCGCGGGTTCTCTCTGATACGGCTGCAACGGGCCGGAGAGAAGCATATCGCGGTCCTAAATTCCACCCGCTATTCGCATCTACCCACTCTTACCCCAGCATCCAACGCACTGACATCACCATAAGGCAGATAGATCAGAAAGACAAAAGCGGCTTGTCGTGGCGCAAACACGCGGATAGTCCTCGTGGGTCGATGGACCTCTGAATTTCCTCGCCGGTCAGCCGGTGCTCCTGGCAGTTCGGTGTTCAACCGGAGTGACTCCCGGCATGTTTCGGACCGCGCCGGCGAGCGACGCATAACGTTCACGCCGCCTTGGCTTTCCAGCCCGAATCTCCGTAGGGTCAGAACGTTGGTTCGGAGCGGAGCGGAATTTTATGAAGCGGCGTTGTTTTATCCAATCGGCCCTCCTTGGTGTTGGCGGCGTTGCCGATGCACACTTAACCCACGCTTCGGGGTCAAGTCTGTCGCCGGACAAGAATAGCATCGCTCCGGATCGCCTAGCCGGCGTCGTAAACTACTCGATGCCTCTCGCTCTCGATATCCAGTATATGTACGTCAAGGCTACGGGCACCGACATCACAGATGGCGATGTCACACACGGTTTCAGCGAGGAGAAGGCCTTTCAAACCCACGATGCCGCGCTTCTCCATGCCAAAAAGTATGCTCGGTTCAATGGGCGATTGAATGCCCTTTACTTAAAGTTCGACAACGGCGCGATCCGCAGCTTCAACCTCGGCTCCAACCTGCAGCAAGGTGACGATTATTTCCCATTCGTGATCGGGATCACATCGATCGACAACGACAACCGAGCGCAGTTTGACAGCATAACTTGCGGCTCGTGGATGTACAATTCGATCTACGTCACACAGGTCGATTTCGCCTATGTGGCGCTTAGCCGCTTGAACATGATGCGCGTCAGTGACGTCGGAATCCAGGCGCGCCGCGACAGCTTGGGAAATGTGACCGCAGTTGCCTCCTGCTTCTACGCGGCCCTCGGCTCCTACCTGCATTTGTTCGGCGAAATAAAAATCGAAGAGGAGGTGACCTGCACCTCGGCCTTTTTGTATTGCCAACAAAATGGTAATCTAATGCTCGAGAACGGCGATGTTCCGGCCATTTTCCCTCAGATTCTGCTGAGTGATCCTCACCGGATCACCAGCCCCTACAAATATCGCGGTTCTTGGTGGGAATGTCTATTCGCCAGACGCGGTATATCCTCAACTTACCTACGCCGCCAACTACTGGGTCGATGCATACTCGGTTTCATCGCAAACACAGCGGTGAAGACCTAGGTGGCAACGCAGCGAGGCGGGCCTGTTGTACTGGAGGCAGGAAACACGACCGCTGGTTACTTCATTCGAGCTGATGGATACTGCGAGCAGTGGGGTACGGAAACGCTAAGTGATCTCGCAGCAGGCCGAACAAACGTCGCAGCGACGATTGTCTTCGACAAAGAGCTTATCTCGGCAGCGTATCTAGTGGACACGAGTACAAATAACCTCGACATACGGGTGGGGCTGCACGGAAGCTCACTCAACACGGGCTTCACCCTTGGGGCATGGAACCACGGAGCAGATGGACAGGCGGCGACGGCTCGTTGGCGCGTCTGCGGCTACATTGTTTGATCGGAGTTGAACATGGCTGGTATGACTGTTGCAGCTATCCGCCAGAAGATAGCAGACAATCCGCATCGGGAAGATTGGTATCCTATCCGACGCATGTCAGACGAGGAACTCGGCAAGGCAATCGTGGCAGGCTTTAGCTGGATTGCGGCGATGGATAATCCGTATGATCCTGAGGCTCCGTTCGACTTGGCCGATGTCACGGATGCACAGGTGGAAGCGTTCGCCAACTCTTTGGGTCTACCGCCGGATGGTGAGCCCAGTGCGTAAGGCGGTCAAAGCCATCCGGTCGACGATCTGTTGAAAGAGCCCAGTCGATGACCGACTACCAGCCCAAGTACCAATGGCACCTGCACCCAGATAGACGAGAACGATCCACCAAGGGACACCGGCAGGACCGGTATGGGAGGGACGGATTATCTCGGCCGCATCAGGAAGGAGATGCACGGCCCGACGAAGGGAAAATGGCACTGGGCAGGATCTTGGCCCAAAAGAAACCGAGGCAGGCCGCCAACACCAAACTCCGGATACGCGGCTACCGCACGCTTTGCCACGCAAAAAGTCGAGGAATACTGGGAGCTTAGCATGCGGGTGATGGGGCCTCGCAACTCCAAAGGTGAACAATCATCAGCGGCGACAGGATGGTGCACCCGAACGCACCAGTTCACTTTGAGCACTGGTGCGGGCACGAAGGGCTGCATGAAGTGGGGATCGTTCGGGAAAGAGCGCAGCCGTGGCGAAACTGAGTGGCGCTGCATGGAGCACCTAGCCAACGACTATTGGGACGGTGTCCGGTAGGCGCGTTACTAAAATTTTACATCAACAATATTTTTCCAGCATGTCTTAAAGACTCCGGTTGATTTACGGAATACTGTATTTCCGTTATCTAATGGGAGATTGCAATTATGGCTTTACAGATATTTGGTTCCAATTCCATCGGCGCTGGCATTCGTGTCGATCTCACCACAGCCGACGACGTATTCATTGCCGCAGGCGTTACTGTCGGATCGACTTCTGGTACGGCAATTACGGGGAGCGGGAGTTCTCATGCCGTCAATATACAGGGCACAGTACTTGGAAACTTTGACGTGGTTATATTGGGCGACAACGGCGCAGTCGATAGTGGTCATGACCTGATCGTTGGAAGCAATGGATATCTCGGTCAATTCAGCGGATCCGGCTATGGGGCCTCAATCAGCGGATACAGTTCCACCGTAGAGAATAGCGGTACAATTTGGAGCGCTTATCTTGGAGTACTAATTTCGGCCACCAACGCGGCCACTCAATCGACGGTAACCAATACCGGCCTAATAGATGGGAAAAGTTACGGCATCTATCATTCCGGCACTGAAACCCTAGTCGTACAAAATAGCGGAACGATCAAATCGGCTTTCACCGCCTATGCTGGTTCAGAGGGTATCGACCAGATTACCAATACCGGCACGATCAGGGGCATTGTTTCTCTCGGTGGCGGCAACGATATTTTCGACACGCAGCTTGGCACATTGGTTGGCACGGTCAATGCCGGTACAGGCACTGACAAGCTATACGGTAGCGCACTTGCTGACGCGTTCTACGGCAGGCGATGATGCCGATACAATGTTCGGCTATGGTGGCAATGACACGCTGTTTGGCGAGAACGGCAACGACACGATGGTTGGCGGTGAAGGTGCCGACCTATTTAGCGGCGGCGCCGGGAGTGATCGCGCGTCCTATTCTGCGGCCACAACAGGTCTCGTTATTAGTCTTCTGACCCCTTCGCTCAATACCGGCGAAGCAAAGGGCGATACCTATGATGGCTTGGAAAACCTGAGCGGTAGCAACTTCAGCGACTCCCTGTACGGCAATACAGTAGCAAACGCTATAAGCGGTGCCGCGGGGAATGACGTAATTAGAGGCTTTGGCGGCTCGGATACGCTCACTGGGGGCGTTGGAAATGACACATTTGTTTTCAATACTGCACTCAGCGCCAATGTTAATGTAAATGTTGACACCATCACTGATTACAACGTCATTTCAGACACTATGCAACTCGAGAATGCCATCTTTACTACTCTGACGACCCCCGGCGTTCTGGTTGCTACAGCCTTCGTCATGAATGCAACGGGCGTGGCAGCCGACGGATCCGATCGGATCATCTATGAAACCGATACCGGCAACGTGTTCTACGACCGGGACGGCAACAGCGCGTCATTTGCGGGGGTTCAGTTTGCCAAACTGGCACCGGGATTGGCAATAACAAACGCTGATTTCTTCATCATATGAGGCATCAATCTGCAACTCTTTAACGCCGGGCGATCGTCTCGGCGTTAATTGGTAGTTTCTCAGTTCAAGCTCTCGCCTAAGGAGTTGGTTAGCGCTCCCCACTGGTGCGGTCATGACGAGTGCACGAAATGGGGATCGTTCGGGAAAGAGCGCAGCCGCTGCGAAACCGAATGGCGCTGCATGGAGCACCTGGCAGCCGACTACTGGGATAGACTGGCGGCGCGCAACTAAAACGCCGCCAGTGGCCATCTATTCCCCTTTCGGTTTGAAATGCCGAACGACGGCCTCAAAGATCGCATCTGAAATCCACATAGCGCAAACCCCAAGCAGGAATGCCGTGGCATGCTCGGTCGCCTGATCGGCCGCCGGTAGTGGCCAGCCTATTGCCTTCAGGTAGTGAACAACCGGCGCCGTCAGATAAGCCGCTGAGAGAGCTGCAAACGGGTGAAGGAACATTTCCCTGCGCCTTGAACTGTTTGCGAGACAATCCGCGCAGGAAGCCGCCGGATAAACCGGCGACAAGAATGCTCGCTCTGAATGCCGAGCTGGTCGAGGAATTCGGGTATCGTCATTGAATCCCCCTCACTTCACCGGCGGCTGCGGCTTGACCAAGCCTGCAGGCCCGTCTCGCACGATATTAATCACCGTCTTCAGGAGACCAAGACCGGCAATAGCGATGCTCGTATATTCAGGGCTGATCAGCGATTTCGAGCATTCGAGACCGCCGCCGGGAAGCGTCGTGCAGCCCGTCGCCAGTAGCACGGCGGTCACCACACCCAGAAGGGCGATGACGACATTCAGGATGTTGTGGAAGAGGTTGCTGTTCATAGTCGTTCCTTTCAGGGTTATCAGGCCGCAGCCTTTGTTTCGAAGAGCGCCCGCATGCGAGCGACGGTGACGGCGTCAAATTCACCGGTCTCAGGCAATCCGGACGCCAGTTGGAATGCGCTGATGGCAGCACGGGTTTTCTTGCCAACGATGCCGTCGATGGGACCGAGAACATAACCGCCACGCATTAGAAGTCGCTGTAGGTAGGCCGTGCGCGTATCCGGCCCGTCGAGCACCGGGGCGCTGTTCGGTTCGAGAACGATTGTCTTCCATGTGCCCTTGATGTCGGCGACCGGCAGGCCGCGTTCGCGCGCCCACGGAATGACATCGAAGCACGGGCAAGCCTTGATGTGCTCGAATGGCCTCGATGATGCCGTTGCCGTTCTTGTCCGGTGATAGGTCGCGGTGACTGCACCACTCGATGTCAGGGAAATCGAGGGTCAACGCGCGCATGCGACGTTCGAGCGTCGCCAGCTCCGCATCCTTGATCGTGTTGAAATCCGGCCGGTTACTGACATTGACGCCACCGACCATCGACAGGCCGTAGGCGATCGAATTGAACCCGGCGACGTGGGCGCCGACAGCCATCTTGCCGCGGCCCATTTCCGCCCGGCCGTCCGGATTGATGATTTCGTTATAGCCGATGTCCGACCAGCCTTTTGCCTTGTGAATGGCGCGGATGCCGGCGGCGCCCTTGTCCCAGCCAGGGGGCGTGGCAGTGACGTGAACGACGCCAAGCGTCGTCCGCTTGCGAACGGTCATGGTGATGTCCTTTGATGTTGGAACGAATAGAAATAGCGCCAGTTCTCGAAGCAGTTGGCTTGAGGAATGGATCCCCACGAGCGGCTAGAGGCCTGAACTGCCGCTCCCCTGCGCGGTCAGGCCTCGCCTTTTCACGCTGGTTGGTTGACTGACTGTCTGCGGTCTCGAAATGTGACGGGGATTGGATGACTTTTGACTGGGATGGCCGGCGTGACCGGCTCGCGACGGCGGTGCGTCTTCGAGGTTGGTCACTCCTACTGATCTTTGAATAAACCAGCGACGCCAGACGTTTCCATCGGGTGGCCTTGCATGAGCAAGCACGCTGGATTTCAGCGATCACATGATGATGTCCGTCGAGTTGAGGTCTAGACTTTTGAGGTGCAGTTGATATTTTTGGCCCCGCCACCACAAGTTTAGATCAGACTAATAATTCATGAGCCCGGGAAAGGGACAAGAATGCCTGAGAAAATTGCGGCAGAAATTGCCGCGCTGGAGGCTAGGATCGTAGTTCTGAGGCAACAGTACTTGGAAAAAATTGCGCCCCCTGAAGCTGAAGTCCCTGAGCGAAGAAGACGATGCCATCAGAGAATATGAAGACCTGACGACATGAATTTGCTCCACATTTTTTAATGCACTGCAGCCAGCTCCTCTGACCAACAGAATACCATTTCATTAGATTGCTATTGCTGTTGGACGGAAAAATTATTAGGAGCCAGCCTTAAATCCAATCATTTTCCTCACAAAATTGGTCGCCTCACATGCTTTCCGATAAAGACGCCATGATTAAAGAGTCAGTCCTGCGGTTTTTCGGAAGACCTCAGCGAATGGAAGGACTCGGCGGGTAAACTGCCGATCCCAGAAGGTCTAGATTTGGAGAGCGTTACTCTTCGCAAGGGCGTCCTTCCGTTCGCCGTGCTTGACACCCGCCTTTCCGATCGTCATCACGACATTGCCGAACTCATCGATGTGACGCTCTGCAAAATTCATCGGTCGACTGACCTCGAGGCCATTCTGAGCAGCACAGGCATTGTCACCGATCTAGAGCAGGCGCTTGACTGCCTCTGCTACGTTGGCTTCAGGCGGGCGCAGTTCGTTTCCGCCAAGCGGTTCGCCTCTCTCGTCGAGGAAATACTGGCCTCACCGGAGATATCGCGCACTAACCCGCTAAGTGGCCTCAAGGTTCGTTATTTGATGACCCTTCTTGGCCTTTGCCGAGCACGGTTCGACACGCTTGAGCGCGGTTATTTTGCGGACGCATGCCTAGAAATTCTGCGTTTACTCCTCGCTCATGGGTATGAACATGTCACAGTCCAACACACACACACGATCATAAAATGGTTCATGCACACGGCCCGGATTCAACCAGCAAGGCACGACCAATTCATCGCACTTTCTGTAGAATTCGGACGTCGATATTTTGACTCTGGCGAACAACTGTTCCCTCTCAACAAGATGAAGGACAGGCCACACCAGATTTTCTTGAAAAAATGGCACCATTTCGCGGTGCAGAAGCTCAAGAGAATAAACAATCCAGGCCATAACGTCGTTATGGAGGTTGCGATTGCGACCGCCATCGGCCGGCGAAGGTACGCCTACGATGCAATTTCATATCTGCGCACGCAGCGATCTAAAACCGAAGACAAGGCGATCCGCCAGCGCCTCGAGACTCGAATGGTCGACGTTGCCTACGTCGCCTCGCACGACGAGGTATATGGGGACTGGAGCCCTCTCCTTAGAAAATACCTCCTCAACAACCACTTTCACACATTCAGCCACTACATAACCGCAACACTTATGCGGTTCGGCAGGTATCCTCGCGCCGAAAAGGAGTTAAGTCGTAGAAGGCGGGTTACTTTGAGGGCGCGGAATGAGGAAGCCCTTCTCTATCGGTACACCTCATGATTTGAAAAGGCTCGCGCCATGTTCAAAGAGATCATTGAATATGGCAAAGACAACATGTTCGCCCGTGGCTATCATGAGAAGCCACCAGGCGACCGGTTTTCAGTCATGTCTTTGTTCTGGCCCGTCCGCATGTACGAGGAGATGGAATATCTCATCGCCGCCGACAAGGCCCTTATGGCCGGGAAATCCCAATCCCCGCCCGATGACTCCTTGATCGTCCTTTGCCCGATGAGCTTCACGGCGTTTACGCAAATCCCCATTCACGTTCTTGCGGACCTGAAGGGCAGAGGGTGCCAGATCATTTCGATTACACCCGGCTACATCAAGTCGGACCGCATTTCGAACGATATCGATGTAAACGTCTCGAACTCGATTTATCCGCATTTTTATACGGATCGAACGAGCCTGAAGAAGAACCTGACGCCGAAAACCTGGAAGGTTAACCTTGGTAAGCGCATTTGCGAATATCGGGATCAACTTCTACTACACACTCCACAATACGATGGGCATTGTTTCCAGAGGATACGATATCGATTGGAAGAGCCCGATCTATGATGCCTATTTTCGCAGATATCAGACTGCGATTGAATCGATGTTCGACAAGCACGAGCGTGTTCTAAATCATTGCATTGAGAGCGGGCGGAAGGCCAAGTTCCTCCTTACCGAAATCCAGCATGGTCTTTGCACGCGCTGCGCTTGATTGCTGAGAAGACCAACAGCAGCGAGCACATCGAAATCTTCCATATCTGCAATGGTTTCGAGAGCTATCATCAGAATTTGGAGCGCTCGCAGAGTGCGCAATTCCAGTGCATCTCTAACCTTACACGGCACACTGATGTTAGCCTTGCATACCGGCCAGCAGTTGATGTTTTTGAGGACTGGCATCAGACTGCGAAGAAGAAACTTCGGCGCGCCAGCCATGCTCTGGCGTATGCCAAAAAGATAGATGAGCAAGCAACAACAGTTGAGTTTCAAGGGGAACTACGCTTCCCCGGGCGCCCGGTCATTATGCTACTTGGCAAGATATTACCCGATTTGCCACGGCCAAACGACGTGGGGTTCATCCATGAGGATGTGAAGGAATGGTTCCTCGACTGCTGCAGATTTGCTTCTCAGAATCGGATCAATCTGCTTGTGAAGCCTCACCCCGCCGAACACAACTCGCAGGTATCGCTCTATGTCAACCAGGACTTTCTTTCGTTCCTGAGCGAGCTACCGGCAAGTATGCATCCGGTAATTCTGGATCGGTTTTCCTACCCGATCACAGGCGTTCGGGATATGGTTGACGGTATCATCATGTGGGGCGGTAACTCACCCGTGGAAACGGGACTGCTCAAGATTCCGACGATGATCTGCGGTTATTATGGGGCGATGGATTGCCCCACAGGCCAGTTTGTGCCTGATACTGCAAGGCCTTTGAAGACTTCCTCCTTGGTCACATTGACAAAACTGGGCTGGATGAAGTGCGCGAGAAGACAATCTCGTTTCTTTCGTACGTTCTGCATCCAAACCATACGATTCCGTCGTCCTTCAACAATCGGTCGCTCTACAACGCCGAGGTCTGGCCACCAGTGCTTCACCCTGAGACTGACGAGCTAAAGAAATATGGGCGGAAAATGGCTAATTACGTTCTTGGGGATCACAACGCGATCGTTCCCAACAAAGTATGAATCTCCAAGACGCTGACGGCGGCACGTGCCGTCGTCAGTTGCTGGTAATGCCGCCGTATCCGGCGATGGCCTTCATCAGGTCACGCCTGGCCGGATGATTCAGCGAGAGATCGACATTGTGTGCGGTAAAAACCGCAAGGCTCCCTGCGAAGGTCAAGGAAGAAGGTGTCCATCCAGGCCCACCCAGAACAAACCGGCCATCGGTAAACACCTCCTTGGCAGCGGCGGTCGTATGCGTAAGCGCCGGCGTGGACCAGTCGTCAACGTACCAGGTGAGCCCCACGCCGGGCGTTCCGCACAGGAGCAGCAGCCTGTTGGTATTGTTGAACTCCTTCGTATTGCAGACCGAGCGCGGATCACCATCGTTGCCGATGAGCGACGGCGCCTGCGTCTTGTCGCCTGCTGCCGCAAAGCGGATGTACGGGCTGTAATTGCCCGCTTCCATCTTCGCCACCCGCTCGGGCGACACAATGACATCGGCGTTGGTGGTCCCAGTCGCCCGCACCAACATACCAATAGACCAGGAACCGGTTCCGAGGTTGAGATCACTGTACCGCTTCGGCCGCAGAATCTGGCTTGTCGTGCCGGCCGTCCCCGTTCCGAATGTTAGTGTTGGACGCCCGGCGATGGCCGTGTTGAGCACCGGCGCTGGCGTATACGTCGAGATCAGCTCGACATTGCGGTTGGCCATGTCGAGGGCGCGCGTCGCGTTGCCATCGGTCTCGGCATTCGCGGCGTTGATGTAATGGATAATCCCGGCGCCGCGGATATCCGCAAGAAGCGCATTGAGATAGGTCACATCGCTGATGGTGACGCCGGATTGAGCGACCGGCGCCTCGAATTTGGAACTCAAGGGCATGGGATGATCCTCAGACTGTTACGGAGCTGCGGCAAGGCACCATCCAGTTGCGCATGATGTAGGTCGGGTCGGATACAGCAGTGTCCGTTTCCGAGTCCCGGATATTGCCGCGCGCGATTTCCGACGCGTTGAACGGCGCGACGTTGTCGTGACCCTTGAGGGCGTATTCGACAAACTGGCTGGCCTGCGTGCCAGTCGGCGTGCTGGAAAGGGTCAGGACAATGTTTGATCCGGAGATCTGCACATTGGTCACCGTTGGTGCGGCGCCACTATCGTCCACGAAAACGAAGCCCTTATTGGTGCCGGAGCGCTCCGTCACCGCCGTGGTGTCGATCACCATCGGCCCCTTAGGGATTGTCATCGGGATTGTGATGGTCGCGGCCGCACGCACACCATTGCCGGTCGGCATCAATGGGTCCCAGCGTCTTTCCGTAGACGGTTTTTCGAAAGGCGCGATAGAAATACTCGCCGTCGATCTGCTGCCCCTTGACCGAGAGATGGACATAGTCGTTATCCGAGCTATTGAGCGGCGTGTAGATGTCATAATCGAGGTGGTAGCTCGGGTGCGACAGGACGAACTTGGTCGGCTGGTTCCTGTGCAGTGCCAGCATCGCCAGAACCGCTTTGTTGTTCCCATCTATGAAGCTCGATGGTGCGGCCATGATCATCCAGATATCGGACGACTGTCCGGTGATCGCCTTACTGTCGGTGTTGAAGTTGCCGTGGTGGGTAACCATCTCCGGTTCATAGTTGACGTTGGTCGCATCGCTTTCGCCGCCACGCCAAAGCACTACCGGGAGCCACATGCGATAGCCTGCAGCCGTGCACGCCGATTTCGCGTCCGTCAGCGCCGTTTGCGTATTGTCGTAATGCTGTGTTCCCTTGATGAGATCTCGAAAGGGAAAAACCACCGATACCGAGCGCCATGCCAAGCAGATGCTGAGCAAAATTGAGACTGCGCATCACGTCTGCATGCAAAGCACCACAGAACGTTTCTGACACCTGTCTGGCCCGTGGCGAAGTTCTTTTCCCCCGACAGCGCTTTCCATCGGCGCCAGGCCGGTAATCGCACCGGGCGCCAGGACCGGCGCCGATCCCGAGGACGTATGCAGACCGCAGCGCACGTCGCTGTTGTAGCCTGTGTACGGCATCAGGATGTAATCTGGCGCGGGGTTCAGCCACATCCCATCCCCGACCGCATGAGAACCAACCGCATTGGACTGCGCATCTTCCATGATGACCGTGATCAGCTTTTCTCCATAGGGCACAAAGAGTTCTAGGTTGCGATCGATCTGCACGGGGGTGTCGTCAGCCATGCCAGGCCGGGTCCACACAGCAGCCGCGAACACCGATCCGGGACCGGGAGCCAGAAAGTCCCAGTCATCGCTGTGGATCGTTGCCGAGCCGTTCTCATGATACACCACGAGATCACCCCCGGTAACGAGCGCCGGATAGCCGGGGGCATGATAGGGATCAAACCGCGCAAGGCTCGGCTTATGCGTCCATCGACCAACCTGCACATCGCCGTCCTTCTGGGACATCCCGACAACGAGCTGGTTGGCAGAGTCTCGGACGACCATCGCATCGTACTTGTCCGTACCCATCATCCGATTGCGGAGGGCCGGTTCGGTTTCCAGATCATCGAGACGGCGATTGTTGAGCGCCGGCGCAGGAATGGTGGTCTGCGTCCACGATCCCGTCGTGGTGGCGCCAACTTTCTTCCAAAGGTACTCATTGTTGACGAAATTGGTGTCGGTCGTTACCTGCGCAAGCGTGTCGGCCGCCGGGACCAGATCAGCCGCCATTGCCGTCTGGGTGAGATACACCTTGCCGGGCGAAGTAATGGCGCCGGAAAGCGTTGCAACATCATCCTCAACATTTTCCACGCGGCTGTCGAGCGCACTCACTTCGGCCACGGCATTAGCAATCCCGCTGAGTTCCCCAGCCAGCAGCTGCTGCTCAAAGTCCTCAAAGGCGATGAGCCCAACGGCTTTACCACCTTGCGTCTTGATGCCGACGATCTGGTCGATCGTCGGCATCTGGGTTTTGTCAGTAATCCTCACGCCATCGGACATAGCGGCTCCTAATTGTTCTGCAGGTTCGGGAATGGGGTCAGGTGACGGAGACGAGGAAGGGACCCGAAACGGGTCCGGGCGTCACATCGTTGAACGGCTGAAGCCAGAAGTAGTTGTTGCCTTGCGGCAGGCAGTTTGGCGTCTGGATAAACCCGGTGGTGTCATCGTTCTGAATGACGGAGTTGGCGTTTGCCAAAAGACTGAACGTATTGTTTCCACTGAGCGCTGTGAGGCTTGCGAGCTTCCGACCGGTGGTCGTGTAGGCGGTGCCACTGACGACTGTTCCGCCCTGTAAGACGCGGCGTTAGGCTGGCGCCGACACCGGAGATGCTGTCGATCGTCGTCGCGAACCGGACGACATCTCCAGCTGCCAGCACCAGGCTGCCCCAGGCGACCGACCCCGCCGCCGCGCCTGAATGGTTCGCCTTGCCGGCGCTGATTACCCACCCTGCCCCTAAGGCTGGTGGAGTTGTTGCCGCAGCAAAGTCACCGTTTGCGAGGAGGGTAGCGATCGAAGGATCACCATGGACGCGGGTGTAAGCCCCTCCGGGTTCGACGGCGATGGGAGCGAGGATTGCGTCGGTGACGGGGTTGAGGATGCCGCTGGTGTTTGAGTAGAGCTGGACATGAGTGATGTTCACCTCGGTTGGCGCGACGGTGAAGAAGATGTCGGATTTACCCAGCCCGCCTGTTGCAACGATCAGGCCACTATTGAGCGCAGCGGGAGCAAGAGGATCGGCCGAGCCGATCGTCGTCGTCCGGCTCGCACCCCACGCACTCGGAATGCCGTCAATCGAAACAGAGCGCGGCTGCCATTCGACGGCATTGGCCGATGCATAGCCGGGAATGACAACCACGCCAGCCGAAGCTGAAGCCGTGGCGGCCGTCGACCACGATCCGGCGCCCACCAGGCGATGGCGAACTTCGAATGTCTTGACGATCACAGGGCTGTTGTCGCCTGGACGCAGGCGAACAAAGAGCCCGTTGGCATCGCCCGTACCGGTCAACCCACTGCGAACGGCAGTGACAACCGGAACCGGAGGCGCGACATTCGATCCACCGAGATCCGCACCCACCCGACCGCTCCAGGTCGGAGGCACCTCAGTAGCGACTTTGGCATGCATCTCGTCGGCTGCCGGCAACATCTGCAGGATCGAACTGTTGTCAGTGCCGCGCTCGATGCCCGCGACGATCGCCGGGATACTCTCCTGCGCCACCGGCCCTAAGTGAACGAGATCGCCAATTGCCGGAACGATGCCCTCACCCGCCAGTGTGACAGCGCGATTTTTGCCGGGAACGGTCCGAAGGGTTCGAAGCACGGAGACGCCAAAACCATCCTCGTCATCTTCGTAGGAACGGAACCGCAAGCCGTAATTCTTGCCAGCGTCCATTTCAAAGATGGCATCCGTCTCGATACGATTGCCGACCACTGCCGTCACCCGGCCGGAGTGTGTCCTCCGGACGAGAACATCCCGCGCCAGCATGACGGCACTGCCTGAAGCTGCGCGCCGGACGGAACCCGCCTGTGTCGCGCTGTAGATCGTGTTCCGGTAAATGCGCTCATACTGCAAACGCCGGGTTTCGATCCAGATTTCGGCCGGATCGGTTTTGCCCGGAAGATCAAGCGCCTCAGTGATCTCGATCGGCTTGATGACCCAGTTTCCCGCGCTGATGGCACCGGATTTCCGGTAGTAGCCATTGTTCGCGGGGTTCGGGTCAGCATAGACCTCTGCACGGGTTTTCGCTCGGTGCCCAAGGTCCGCATCCATCAGCGCCTTGGTCGCATAGCGAACATCGGCCGGCCACGGAACGATGCACTCGGCTTCCGGATAGTCGTTGGTCTCATCAAGGAACGTGACGCGGTGCGCGTCCGGCGGTTCGAAATACTTCGTCGACCAGCGATAATTCGAGGCGTTGCGCGGGCTGATATGATCGTCGATGATCGTGCGCGGCCGGTCGATCGTGACCGTCCACTTCTCGCCGTCATGCCAGACGGCAGCCCGGCCGGCGGCGCCTGTTGCGGCAAGCACATCGCCAAGACCGTTTTCAAAGTCATGCACCCGGTCATATTTCAGATTGTTGGCGGCGCAGTGCTCATGCCAATCCTCGAATGCAGGCCAGTCGATTTCGCTATCGGGCGCCGGATAGGCCAGATGCGGGCCGGTGATGGCATGCAGCGAGAACGAAGCCGGGTTGCGGGTTTCCACATTCGGCACCCACGCCGTTCCGCTCCAGTTGCGCAGCTTTGCGGACACAATGCCGTTGAGTGAATCGAGCGTGCCGTTCAGCTGGTTTGTGGCCTTGACCCTGGCGAGGGTCTTTGCATGCGCCTTGGAAAAGTTGAACGGCGATTCCTTCCGAAATGATTGCAGCGCAAACCACTTCACATCGTCCTGGTCACCGACCTCGGTGTCGTCTTCCGTTTTCCGTGTCTGGTCGTGGTTGCGACCAACCGCCTCCGAATGGCCCAAAGGCTGATCCGGATGGTAGAATTCGACCAGGAGGAGCTGACCTTTGAACCGGTCATCGTGCCGAACGATGCGATTTCGCCGATCATCAAAATCCTCGACAAACAGCCAGACGTGAAGGTCGAGCTGTCGGACGCGAAGATCCGCATCACGGCAGGTGCTACGTCGCTGATCAGCAAACTCGTAGACGGAGAATATCTCCCATACGAAAAGCTGAAACCAAGTGCCACGGCTATCCAGCTCTGCTTTAGCGCCAAGGCTCTTTCAGACGCGGTTACCCGCGTGCTGACCGTATCCACCGACGCGATGTCTGGCATCGCCTTTGGTTTTGCGGATGGCGGCTGTCGCTCCTGTCCCGTGACGCCAACAACGGCGAGTCCGAAGACGAGATTGCCGCTGTCGGCGATGGCACCATACAAACCGGCTTCCACGGCAAGGATTTTCTCGTGGCGCTGGCGCATCTGGAAAAGGATGAGGCCGAGTTCACCGTAAGTGATGATCGGATACCGGCCCGCCTGAGCGCGGTGGGCGATACCGATATCGTGATGATGCTGGCGCCAATGCGGGTCAAGTGGGCCGGCTTTGACGCGACTGGCGCGGAAAGCGAGGCGGCGTGAACCAACACACCCAAAGCCCCGACGCCGTCCGTCTGAGTCGCATCGCTGCCCGCTGGGATGCGACGCGCGGTGATGTCGATCTGGTTTACGGTGCCGGCGAACCTCACCTGAAATCCAGCGACACGTTCATTCTCGCCTTCGGCCCCGAAGCCGGACACGATGACACCCAGTTTTACTACTGGGCACATCCGGACATTGGCTTTCTGCTCACCCTCGTCGAGCGCGCCAAGCGGCGCATTGCCGAGCTGACTGACCGGCCAACAGGCAACTACGCCGCCGAATGCGCCATGAAGTGCGGCGAGCCGCTGTTCATCCGGTTCCTGACAGACCGTCACGACCTGGAAACGGACGCTATCGGCGACGACATCAAGGACTGCGTGCGCAAGGCGCTCAAGATCAAATCCCCGCAAGGAACTGAATTCCAACAACGCCGCCGCCAGACGTTGGCGCGACATGTGCAACGACTTCGAGCTATGGGGACGACACGGATGACCGAAACTGAACACCAGGGCACGGTCGCCACGACCGACAATCCTGCACTCCACCATCCACAAGTGGAATTCTTCCGCTTGATCGCCAAGCATTACATGAGTGCGCTCGAAAGAATTGCCGTCACGGACAATCTGGAGACATGCCACAGGCTGGCCTGCGAGGTTCTCGGCACGCCCCCCGCACCCCAAGATCAAGTGGTGGGGATTGCAGATGATCCCGTCACTGATAATGTGCAGACGGGCAGAGAGTGCGTCGGTAGTGGACCTGATCAATCCGGTTCTGCGTGTCTCTCTCCGGCGTCAACAGTTAGGCTGGGCGCCGGGTCGCCCACCTTTCAGAGCCGCGTTCAGCCGTGGATGATGGCCTGCTTCGGCGAAATGATAGCCGGTGACCGTGAGGAGCGTAACCACCGCTTCCTCGAAGAGGCCCTTGAGCTTGTCCAGTCCATCGGCTGCACCGCGCACGAGGCGCACCAACTCGTTGAGTACGTCTATGGCCGCGCCGTAGGCGAACCTCATCAGGAGGTTGGAGGCGTCATGGTCACGCTCGCAGCCCTCTGCCTTGCCAACGACCTCAATATGCATCATGCAGCAGAAACCGAACTTGCGCGCATCTGGACGAAGGTCGAGGCAATCCGCGCGAAGCAAGCCTCGAAGCCGAAACACTCGCCCTTGCCTGGCCCTTCTGCGTCGGAGGGCTCGGCCAATGGTAGTTGATCGCAGCAATCGTCGCGAGGTCCGCAACCCAGTCCTGTCACTGCCCGCTGTGAGACGTCTCGACGAGCTATCGCCGGAAACGCGCTGTCGTTGCTGACATTCTCGGCGACTTGGTGAAAGACGCACGTTCTCGCGCAACAATCATGGATCAAGAACAAGGGTCCGATGGCGGCCTACTGGAAAGCGGTTGGCGCATACGCCCACCACTTCCGCCGCGTCGTGGTCGGGAGGATCGAACGATGATCGCCGACAAAAACCCCGCGCCCGTCCAGACGCAGGAGACGAAGTTTGCAGCAGAGCTTATGGAACGGGCGGAAACATGCCCGATCTGCGAGGCAGCATTCAAGCCTGACGATTTGTGCGCCACCGACATTGAACTCGGCGTTTGCCACGCGCAATGCCTGGAGGGCTCGCCAGTCGTCGATCTCGACACCGGAGAGGAAACCGGCGGCACGATTGATACCTATCAATACAGCGAGGTCATGGACCCGTTACCCGTCCCGAATGTGAGCGCAAAGGAAGCCGTGCAAGCCTGCCTTGATATCGCGGCCGGCTATTGGAAATCGGCTGGCGACACCATCTCGGATATCGATCGACCAAGCGGCGAAGAGCGCGGTCGCATTCAGGCTGCGACCGCAATCACCACAAAACTGCAGGCATTGTGGGAAACTCTTTCTCAGACACCCACGCCCTCCGAGAATGTGAAACCACTGACGTGGATCATGGAGCGCAAGCATCCTCGCAATTCCGAGGGGCGGTTTTGGCTGGCAAAGCCTCATGAGAAGGGGGATCGAAATTGGCATGACGCCGTTCCGGTTTACCGCGCTCCCGTAGCAATGGAACCGGTAGCGGCGTACACGGTCGATTTCACCGGCTGCTACCACATGAGCTGCGATATCGCCTAAATTGAGCATATTGCGGCCACTGGTTCGCGCGGACCGACTGAGGTTTTCTATCTTTACCCAGGGCCACAACCCGCTCCCCGCACCGAAACGGGAAGGACGAGAAAATGCTTTTACCGCATAACACCCTTCAAAAGCGCTTAAGGTACTCGCAAACTTTGTCCACACCAGCCTGCCTAATCAGGTCTTGCTCCGGAGGATTGTGGCACTGCGTGGCTAGGGTGATTAGGAACGCTGGTTGGCAGAGGTCCGTCTTCGCGTTCAGAATTGCTTTCCCCATTGCGCAAGCCCTCCCTTGGGCATGTGTCGCGACAAGATCGTTACCTCCAGCTATGCAGAAATACACGTCAGCTTCTATGAATTTTTGGGGGCACTCCACGACGCCGCCGTCATTTGCAGACCATTCAATTGCTCTTTCCCACGGCTCTTGCGCTGCGCTTGCCCTAGAACAGCGACCGAGCATAAGGCTAGAATCATCCAAAATTTCATTTCCGCCCCCCGTTTGAACCCTCAAAGAATGAATGCCTTGCGCGGATTGCGCAAGTTAAAATTGCATTCCTCATTTCGAAAAATATTGCCGTCCGACAAGCGCCCAAGCCTTGCGCCCCAACTGAAAACGGATGCAGAGCGATGAGGGCCGAACTCGACAGCAACAAGCGCCGGCGCACGCAGATGTATTTCAACGGCTTCAAGCAAGCCCGAGATCTTGCCATCCAGGTGGTCGAGTCGGTCGACACCAACGATCGCAGTCTTTTAGCCAACGCCATCCGCGCAATTCATCCGCCGACGAAGGTCCGGCATAAATCGGAGGTCAAGCCGTGACCCGAACAGCAGCCATCAGTAAGTCGGAACTGAACCAGCTCGCCGCTTTGGCGACAGCCAAAAATGTGATGGTCGAGATCGTCCGCAACGGCACGACAATCCGCGTTTCGCCGCATCAGGCACGACCACCAGTTGACGAGAGCGAAGAATCCGCCCTTGATCGCGAGCTTGAAGCTTTCAAGGTGAAACATGGTTACAGTTGATCTGAAGGGCATCCACACGGTCAAATCCAATGGCGCCATCTATTATTACGCATGGCGCGGAGGCCCGCGGCTTGAGGGGGAGCCGGGCACAGATGCTTTTATGAAGTCCTATACGAGGCGTATCGAGCAGCGGCAAATGCCAGACACGGCGAAGTTTCGCACGTTGATCACTCTTTATCGCGCAAGCCCCGACTACCAGAAGCTTGCCGCCAGCACCAAAAGAACTGGTCAGGCTGGCTGGACCGCATCAGCATCCACTTCGGCGATATGAGCATCCGCCTGTTCGACCGTCCGGAGAAGATTCGGCCGGTCATTCGGCAATGGCGCGGGAAGTACGCCGCAACGCCCAGGGCTGCAGACTATGGCCTGCAGGTCCTTTCTCGCGTCCTGTCCTACGCCGTTGATCCCCTTTCGAAGATTGCGAAGAATCCGTGTGAAGGGATCAAGCAGATTTATACCAATGACCGCCCACGATCATCTGGGAAGAGCAGGATATTGCAACGCTACTAGCCACGTGCTCGGTTGAGGTGAGATGGGGCGTACGTCTCGCAGCACTCACGGGCCTTCGCGCCGGCGATCTATTTCGCCTCGCATGGACCCATGTGGGAGAAAACGCCATCGTGATTTCCACCGGCAAGAGCAACCACCGACGTGAGGCAGTCATTCCGATTTACACTGAGCCGCGCGAGCTGCTTGCGGAGATCCCGAAACGCCAGGTCACCATTCTAACGAACAGCCGCAAACGCCCCTGGTCAACAAACGGCTTTTCTTCCGTCACACGAAAGCAAGGGACGAGGCTGAAGAAGCCAAGCTGATACCGGAAGGCTTGCATTTTCATGATCTGCATGGAACGGCCGCAACGAAATTCTATCTTGCCGGCCTATCTGTGAGGGTCATTGCGGAAATTATGGGCTGGGAAGAGGACGCCGTTGACAAGATTATTCGGCGGTATGTGAGCCTGCATGGCTGCCACAGAAGCCGTCATCAAACAGATCAACAAGGCCAAACCCAGAACGAAAAGCGTAAAACTACCTGTAAAACCGTCTACTTGAGGAACTGCTCATTCATGGCCGCAAAGCCCTGAGAAATAAGGTGGAGCGGGTAGCGGGAATCGAACCCGCACGATCAGCTTGGGAAGCTGACAAGCTACCACTACATCATACCCGCCTTGCGCTTGAGGTTTCCACCAAGCACGGCTGCCTGTCAAGGCGGCAGCCGGTTTTCGGGCGTGTATTTACTCCGAGCGGAAATGCTTGGAGAGCTTCAGGCCCTGCGCCTGGTAGTTGGAGCCGAGGCCGAGACCGTAAAGACCTTCCGGACGCTCCATCATGTGTTCATAGACCAGGCGGCCGACGATCTGGCCGTGTTCGAGGATGAACGGCACTTCGTGGCTGCGAACTTCGAGTACGGCGCGGCTGCCCTTGCCTCCGGCCGAGACATGGCCGAAGCCCGGATCGAAGAAGCCGGCATAGTGGACGCGGAATTCGCCGACCAGCGGATCGAACGGGGTCATTTCGGCGGCATAGAGCGGCGGCACATGCACGGCCTCGCGTGAGACGAGAATGTAGAACTCGTCGGGATCGAGGATCAGTTCGTCGCGGCCGCGGCTGTAGAGCGGTTCCCAGAAATCGAAGATGCCATGCTCGGCCTTCTTGTCGACATCGACGACGGCAGTGTGATGCTTGCCCCGGTATCCGATCAGGCCGTCGGCGCCGGTGCCCTTGAGGTCGATTGACAGCGCGATGCCGGCACCCGAGACGTTCGGCTTGTCGCTGGCGACCAGCACATCGCTTTCATGCAGCGCCATCACTTCCGTCTCGGTCAACAGCGCGTGGCCGATGCGGAAGCGGATCTGCGACAGGCGCGAGCCGCGCCGGACGATGACCGGGAAGGTGCGTGGGCTGATTTCGAGATAAAGCGGGCCGGAATAGCCGGCCGGGATCTTGTCGAATTCCTGGGCGCGGTCGGTGATGACGCGGGTGAAGATATCGAGACGGCCAGTCGAGCTTTTCGGGTTGGCCGAGGCAGACATTTCCGGGAGCAGATCCAGGCTTTCCATCAAGGGGACGATATAGACGCAGCCGGTCTCGAGTACCGCCCCTTCGGAAAGATCAATGACGTGCAGCTTCAACCGGTCGAGCTTGTCGGCGACCAGATGGCCAGGGCCGGGCATAAAGCTGGCGCGCACACGAAAGGCAATGGAACCGAGACGCAGATCGAGGCTGGCCGGCTGGATCTGGTCGGCATCGAGCTTCGCCTCGCTTTTCAACCGTCCCGCGTCGAACAGCGCTGCAATAGCGCGATCGGCTAGAATGCCTGTGGCCCTGGTCATTTCCATCGTCCTTATTGCCGCAACCGGCACGTCATAACCCAAATTGTCCCTGTGACATATCTTGTTGTTCACGGGAATTGACGCAAGCGCGGCTAATCAGTAAATACTGACTTATCCCGTGGTGATTTGGCCGGTCGGCTTGCAGCCACGTAAAACAAATAGCTAAAAAGGCCGGGTTTGAAACCGGCTTGCTTTACGTGGCCGGTTTTTTGTTTTGAAAGAGACAATCGATGAGCAACAATTGGCGCCCATGACACAGCTCGTTCATGGCGGCACGACCCGTTCAAACCATGGTGAAACCTCCGAAGCCATCTTCATGACGCAGGGCTTCGTCTATGACAGCTCCGAGGCCGCAGAAGCGCGCTTCAAGGGCGAGACGGACGGCTTCATCTATGCCCGTTATGGCAGCCCGACCAACGACATGTTCGAAAAGCGCATGTGCATGCTGGAAGGCGCCGAGGACCGCGCGCCACGGCATCCGGCATGGCCGCTGTTTCTGCCGCGATCCTCTGCCAGCTGAAGGCCGGCGACCATATCGTCGCGGCCCGCGCTTTGTTCGGCTCCTGCCGCTGGGTGGTGGAAACGCTGGCGCCGAAATACGGCATCGAATTCACGCTGATCGACGGACGGTTCCTTGAAAACTGGGAAAAGGCCGTCAAGCCGAACACCAAGGTGTTCTTCCTCGAAAGCCCGACCAATCCGACACTGGAAGTGGTCGATATCGAAGGCGTCGCCAAGATCGCCAATCAGATCGGCGCCAAGGTCATCGTCGACAATGTCTTTGCGACGCCACTGCTGCAGAAGCCGCTGGAACTGGGCGCCCATATCGTCGTCTATTCCGCCACCAAGCATATCGACGGCCAGGGCCGTTGCCTCGGCGGCGTGATCCTGTCCGACAAGGAATGGATCAACGAACATCTGCACGACTATTTCCGCCACACCGGCCCGGCGCTATCGCCGTTCAACGCCTGGACGCTTTTGAAGGGCATCGAGACCCTGCCCTTGCGCGTGCGCCAGCAGAGCGAGAATGCCTCGCGCGTCGCAGACTTCCTCGCCGAGCAGAACCAGGTCGCCAAGGTGATCTATCCCGGCCGCAAGGACCATCCACAGGCCGATATCATCGCCCGGCAGATGAAGGGCGGATCGACGTTGGTCTGCTTCGAGATGAAGGGCGGCAAGGAGGCAGCCTTTGCGCTGCAGAACGCGCTGGACGTGGTCCTGATCTCCAACAATCTCGGCGATAGCAAGAGCCTGATCACCCATCCGGCGACGACGACGCACAAGAACCTCTCGGACGAAGCCCGTGCTGAGCTTGGCATCTCGCCGGGCACCGTGCGCTTCTCTGCGGGGATCGAGGACAGCGAAGACCTGATCGAGGATTTCGCCCGCGCCTTGAAGTCGGTTCAGGCCTGATTTCCAATCGATGCCTCAAATGCCCGTCTCCAGCAGCGGAGGCGGGCATTTTTTATGCCTTCGTTTCGGCCTTGAAGGCGCCAGCACGATGCGTGATAGCGCGGTGTAGAAGCACACCAGCGCGAAACAGACTGCTATCTCGGAAAACCAGTACGGGAACAGGCAGAAGGCCAGGAAGACGGCGATCGTCTCCGTTGCCTCGGCAAGACCCGTGGTGAAATAGAGCGACTTTGCGCCGCGTATATCCGTGGAGAGACCGCGTTTTTCAGCCATGACGGAAAATGCGAGGAAGCTGGCGCCGTTGACGTAGAATGACAGGAGCAGAAGCCCGCCGGCTAAGCCGTTTTCATAGGGGTCGGCGAGAATGAAGGCAAAGGGGATGAGGCCATAGAAGGCGAAATCGAGCACGATATCGAGGAAACCGCCGAAATCGGTCTTTTTGGTCGCCCGCATGACGGCGCCGTCGAGACCGTCACAGATTCGGCTAACGCCGACTAGAATAAAGCCCCAGGCGAAAGCGTCGAGAACGATGGCGAGTGCGGCGGCCAAACCGATCACAAAGCCTGTGATCGTCACCGTGTTCGCACCGATACTGCGGCGCGCCAAAACTTGGCCGGCATGATCCAGCCAAGGGTCGAGCCGCTTCCTGAAATGACCGTCCAGCATGCTGTGCCCTATCCTGACAGTTTACCCTGCGCGTTATTCTTGACGAAACCATCTTGCTGTAGAATATCGCCTATGGACTTGAAAAGGGTTTGCATATGTACCGCGCTGACACGCGACATCGAGGTGACCGTCGAGCCTTATTACCTGGAGGAGCAGTCCGATCCGGATGACAGCCGTTACGTCTGGGGCTACCGGATCCTGATTTCGAACCTCTCCGACGAGACAGTGAGACTGATGACGCGCTATTGGCACATTACCGATGAAAACGGCCAGGTGGACGAAGTCAACGGACCCGGCGTGATCGGCGAGCAGCCAGTTCTCAACCCCGGCGATACCTACGAATATTCATCCGGCTGCCCGCCTCGATACCCCATCAGGGGTCATGTTCGGCCACTATTCGATGGAAACCACGGACGGAAAGTCCTTCACCGTCGACATCCCCGCCTTCTCGCTCGATTCACCCGGCCAGAACCGGACCCTGAACTAATACCAAGGGTCGATGATAGGAATCCTATCATCGACCCTTGGTATTAAGCCGCAGTTCTTACTGCGGCTTCACTTCCGTCGCTTCGAAACGATAGGTCGTCGAGCAGAACTCGCAGGTGACCGATACCAGTCCGTCCTCAGCGGCATGATCGATATCGTCCTGGCTGAGGCTTGCCAGCACATCGCGCAGCTTCTCGCGCGAACAGCTGCATTTGTCATAGACCGCCTGGGGCGGATAGACCTTGACGCCGCGCTCGTGGAACAGCCGGTAAAGCAGCCGTTCCGTGCCAACGGTCGGATCGGTCAACTCGTCGGCATCGATGGTCTGCACCATGACGCTCGCTTCACCCCAGAGATCGTCGACTTCGAAGGTGCCATCCGTGTCATCGCCGTCGCCACCGTGCAGATCCGCCTGGCGCATACGATCCGGCGCTTCCGGCAGGAACTGCGCGACCATGCCGCCTGCCCGCCAGCGATGGCGCGGCTTGCCGTTTTCATCGCGATCGAGCAATTCGGCGACACCGAGGCGCACCTTGGTGGGAATCTGTTCCGACTGGCGGAAGTAGACGCCGGCAATCTCTTCCAGCGAGGCGCCATCGAGAGGCACGATGCCCTGGTAGCGCTGCATGTGCGCGCCCTGATCGATCGTGAAGGCCAGCACGCCGTCGCCCAGCAGATGCTGTGGCTGGGTCAGGCCGTTCTCTTCGGCAATCTTCAGAGCTTCCTCATTGTAGCGGGCGTAGGCGCGCACCGGTCCGGCGTCGCGAAATCGGCGACGACCAGATCGACCGGACCATTGCTCTTGGTCTGGATGATCAGCTTGCCTTCGAATTTCAGCGAGGTGCCGAGCAGAACCGTCAGCACGACCGTTTCGGCAACGAGACGGGCGACCGGCAGCGGGTAATTGTGGCGCTCGAGGAGCGCATCCAGCATCGGGCCGAGCTGGACAGCGCGGCCGCGCACATCGAGGCCTTCTACCTGAAACGGCACGACATGATCGTCGCCGGCATAATCGAACTGGCCGAGGCCAAAGTCTGCTTCCGTCATCACTCTGCTCCTAGCCCTCGGACGTCTGCCCGCCACGAAGGCCGGGGCGCTGTCCGATGCTTCTATTGATCCTGTGCAAGCCCGCTTTGTCCAGATCGTTCCTGAAAAACGGCCGTTCGCTCTGCCGCCTCCAGTCAAGACGGCGATGCGGATGGATGGATATTTCTGAATACGAATGACCGGCAAAGGAGGGCACGCCACCTGCCGGTCATTCGACTTGTTGCATAGATCGTGTGCCATCACCCGGTTTTCAATATGCCGGGCGAGACCGCTAGAGAGCGCCGAGGCACCAGGCGAGAACGGATTTTTGCGCGTGCAGACGGTTCTCTGCCTCGTCGAACACCACCGATTGTTTGCCGTCGATGACCTCATCCGTCACCTCCTCGCCGCGATGGGCAGGCAGGCAGTGCATGAACAGCGCATCCTTGTCGGCCTTCGCCATCAGGGCGGCGTTGACCTGGAACGGCTGGAAGACGTTGTGGCCGCGCGCGGTGTTCCTGATTCATCGACACCCAGGTGTCAGTGACCACGCAATGGGCGCCGTCCACGGCCTGATCGGCATCGTGATAGAGCCTGATCTCGCCACCATTGTTGCGCGCCCAGTTGAGGATCTTGTCGTCCGGTTCGGAACCGAGCGGAACGGCCATGTTCATACGGTAGCCGAAACGCGCCGAGCCTTCGACGAAGGAATGCAGCACATTGTTGCCGTCGCCTGTCCAGGCGATGGTCTTACCCTTCACCGGGCCTGAATGTTCCTCGAAGGTCATGATATCGGCCATGATCTGGCAGGGATGCGTGGTATCCGTCAGGCCGTTGATGACAGGCACCGTGGCGTGCTCGGCAAGCTCCAGCAACCGGTTGTGATCGGTGGTGCGGATCATGATGGCATCGACGTAGCGCGACAGGACCTTGGCAGTATCACCGATGGTTTCGGCGCGGCCGAGCTGCATTTCGGTGCCGGACAGGAACAGCGTCTCACCGCCGAGCTGGCGCATGCCGACATCGAAGGACACGCGGGTGCGCGTCGAAGGCTTTTCGAAGATCATCGCCAGCATCTTGCCGGCCAGCGGCTTTTCAGCCGTGCCGGCCTTGGTGGCAGCCTTGCGGACGCGGGCGTCCTCGATGATCGACCGCAAGTCGGTCGTCGTCATTGCAGAAAGATCGAGAAAGTGTCTGGTACCGGCCATACTATTCAAAGTCCTGTGTTTTTTCAGCGTGTAGGTGAAGCGTCGTTCAGGCCGATGCCTGTCGTCGCTCCACTGTCAGCTGTTCGGCAGCGCGCTCAAGGCGCGCCAGGCCTTCACGGGCTTCCTCGGCCGTCGTCACCAGTGGCGGTAGCAGGCGGATGACATTCTCGCCTGCAGGCACAGCCAGCAGTCTTTCGGCACGGATGGCCTTCAGGAGATCGGCAGACGGCACCTTGGCCTTGATGCCGAGCATCAGGCCTTCGCCGCGGATTTCCTCGATGACATCGGGGAAACGATCGGCCAGCGAGGCAAGACCCTGGCGGAAGACCAGCGAGACATCGCGGACGTGCTGGAGGAAATCATCCGCAAGGATGACATCCAGCACGGCATTGCCGACGGCCATGGCCAGCGGATTGCCGCCATAGGTCGAGCCATGGGTGCCGGCGACCATGCCGGAGGCAGCTTCCTCGGTAGCAAGGCAGGCGCCGAGCGGGAAACCCCCGCCGATGCCCTTGGCGACAGCCATGATATCCGGCGTGACGCCCGCCCACTCGTGAGCAAACAGCTTGCCGGTCCGGCCGACGCCGGACTGAACTTCGTCGAGGATGAGCAGCAGGCCGTATTCGTCGCAGAGCGAACGCAGTTCCTGCAGGAACTCCTTCGGCACGGTGCGGATGCCGCCCTCGCCCTGGATCGGCTCGATCAGGATCGCGGCGGTTTCTTCGTTGATGGCAGCCTTCAGGGCCGCCATGTCGCCGAACGGAACTTGATAGAAGCCCGGCGCCTTCGGGCCGAAACCCTCCAGATACTTCGCCTGTCCGCCAGCAGCGATCGTCGCCAACGTGCGGCCATGGAAAGCGCCCTCGAAGGTGATGATGTGGAACTTTTCCGGCTGCCCCTTGGAAAAATGATAGCGCCGCGCCGTCTTGATGGCGCATTCGAGCGCCTCCGCTCCGGAGTTGGTGAAGAACACCTTGTCGGCAAAGGTCGCTTCCGTCAGGCGGCGGCTGAGGCTCTCCTGGCCGGGAACCTCATAGAGGTTGGAAAGGTGCCAGACCTTGTCTGCCTGCTCCTTCAATGCCGACACAAGATGCGGATGTGCGTGGCCAAGCGAATTCACCGCGACACCGGCGGCGAAATCAAGATAGCGCGTGCCATCTTCGGCGATCAGCCAGACGCCTTCGCCGCGCTCGAACCGCAAGGGCGCGCGTGCATATGTGTCATAAAGCGGCGTGGCATCGACCATGGCGCGTGTCTCCTCAAACCATCAGGCGATTGTACAATCAGCGTCTTCAGCGTGGCTGTGACCAGCCCATAAAAAATCAAAATGCCGCCTTGCGGCGGCAAAGGCACTATCTTCATTTCGCACTGCGATGTCAACAAAAGCCCATGATTTCCGGCAATTCACGAAGATACAGAAGATGCGATTTTTTAGCCGGATACCCTTGCAAAAATGCAACGGATCGCAAGCAAGTTGGGGAAAACTCAGAAATCGATTCGGCGCGATTCCCCGGACTCTTGTCAGAGAGTCCCCCGGGCTCTACGTTAAGAAACAATTACTAGAACGCATGCGGCGGACCTAGTCACCAAAAGTGTTATCGCGTTTCAGCTTCGGAGCATATCCGGAGTTCGGTGGAGGATTCGACCATCACCAACGCTGGGAATGGAGACAAGACCATGAATTGGACTGACGAGCGGGTCGAGAGACTCAAGAAGTTGTGGTCCGAGGGTTTGAGCGCGAGCCAGATCGCAGCCCAACTCGGTGGCGTCAGCCGCAACGCTGTCATCGGCAAGGTCCATCGGCTCTGCCTACCAGGGCGCGCCAAGGCCGGCGGCAGCACGGCAACTGCACGGGGCGAAACGCCCCGCACCTTCCGCTGCCCCCGCGCACCGAACTACGCCGCATCGCGCATGGCCGCCACCCGCACAGTGACGCACCACAGGTGCGACCGTCATGAAGGAAGAAGTGGAAATCGGCGCGATCGAGGATCAGGAAGCAGCACCGGCCGGCAACAACGTTGTTATTCCGATGTCGCGCCGCCTAGTACTGACCGAGCTTACCGACCGCACCTGCAAGTGGCCGATCGGCGACCCGATGAAGGAAGAGTTCCACTTCTGCGGCAACGATTCCCCGGATACGTCGCCCTACTGCACGTTCCACGCCAAGTTGGCCTACCAGCCATCCGGCGAACGCCGCCGGGCACGCTGAGGCCTGATCGGCCGTGCGTTTCGTCAATCCCATCCCGTTTGTGCGGGATATAGGCATCTCGAAGGCCTTCTATTGCGAGATGCTGGGATTGGCAATCACGCAAGACTTCGGCAATTTTGTCATGTTTGAAACGGGATTTGCCATCCATGACGGCAAATCCCTGGAAACGACGGTCTGGGGACAGCCGTCAACGGTATCCGAGCCGTATGGACGGCAAAATATCCTGCTCTATTTCGAACATGATAATCTGGATGCGCTTTTCGAGCGCATCGGCAGCCGTATAAACCTCATCCACCCCATCGAGACGCAAGCCTGGGGACAGAGGGTGTTCCGCTTCTATGATCCGGATGGCCATGCCATCGAGATTGGCGAACCGCTGGGCAACGCCTGACGGCGCCACACCATAGCTCAGCTTTCCAGCGAATAGCCCGCGCCCCGCACAGTGCGGATCACGTCCTGCATGTTAGAAAAGTTCAGCGCCTTGCGCAGGCGGCCGACATGGACGTCCACCGTGCGTTCATCGACATAGATATCGTGGCCCCAGACACCGTCCAGCAACTGCGAGCGCGAAAAGACGCGGCCTGGCGACGCCATGAAGAATTCCAGCAGGCGGAACTCTGTCGGCCCAAGACGGACTTCGCGGGTCTTGCGGTGAACGCGATGGGTTTCGCGGTCGAGTTCGATATCGCCGCATTTCAACAGCGTCGAAAGGACTTCGGGCTTCGCCCGGCGCAGCATCGCCTTGACCCGCGCCATCAGTTCCGGCGTCGAGAACGGCTTGACCACGTAGTCGTCTGCGCCGGTGGCAAGCCCGCGCACGCGCTCGCTCTCCTCGCCGCGCGCCGTCAGCATGATGATCGGCAGGCGTTCGGTTTCCGAGCGCTGACGCAACCTGCGGCACAATTCGATACCGGAAACGCCCGGCAGCATCCAGTCGAGGATGAGAAGATCGGGCAAGCGTTCCTGCAGGCGCATCTCCGCCTCGTCGCCACGGTTGATCGTATCGACTTCGAACCCTTCGGCCTCGAGATTGTATCGGAGGAGGACGCTGAGCGCCTCTTCGTCTTCAACAACGGCAATTCTTGGCAACATGTGGTCTAAACTCCTTGAGGCCCTGCCCTCAAATGCAAGCGGCTCGCCCGGCGGCCATCAAGGCCATCCGGACAGGCTATCGTAAGTAACTACTTACTTTTATCCATATTAACGCGGCTGAGTCAGTTGCCGATGCGCCGACCGTGTTGGCGGTATCGTCCTTCGGACGTTCGCCAACAGGCTGCGCGCCGGTCGCCATGTAGTAGATGGTTTCGGCAATGTTGGTGGCGTGGTCGCCGATGCGCTCGATGTTCTTGGCGCAGAACAGGAGATGCGTGCAGGGCGTGATGTTACGTGGATCTTCCATCATGTAAGTCAGGAGCTCGCGGAACAGCGACGTATAGATCGCGTCGATATCGGTGTCGCGCTCGCGAATGCTGTTGGCCTTTTCCGGCGAGCGGGAGGCGTAGACATCGAGCACTTCCTTGAGCTGAACGAGCGCAAGCTCGGCCAGATGTTCAAGGCCGCGGGCGAGCTGGCGCGGCAGGCTGGCGCTGGACACGGCGATGACGCGCTTGGCTGTGTTCTTGCCGAGATCGCCGACCCGCTCGAGATCGGCCGCGATGCGGATCGAGCCCATGAGTTCGCGCAAGTCGGATGCCACCGGCTGGCGTCTTGCGATGGTGACGATCACCTTCTCGCCGATCTGCCGCTCGGCCTCGTCGAGGATGGTGTCGTCGGAGATGACCTTCTGCGCAAGCGCCAGGTCGGAATTGACCAGGGCGCGCACGGATCTCGGCCACCATCTGTTCAGCCAGACCACCCATCTCGGAGATACGGCGGTTCAGGTACTTCAGATCTTCGTCGTAGACGGAAGCAATGTGCGTAGACATGATTGTTTTTCCTTGCGATCACAATCCGGATTGGAAGACTGCCACCCTACCCTCATGGGAGGGTGGCAAGGGTGTCCTCAGCCGGAAGCGGCCCATGATGTAGTCCTGCGTACGCTGGTCATCCGGGTTGGTGAACATCTTGTCGGTATCGTTCTCCTCGACGAGATTGCCGAGGTGGAACATGGCGGTGCGCTGCAGAAACGCGAGCAGCCTGCTGCATCGAGTGCGTGACGATGACGATCGTGTAATTCGTGCGCAGTTCGTGGATCAGTTCCTCGACCTTGGCGGTCGCGATCGGGTCCAGTGCCGAGCATGGTTCGTCCATCAGGATGACTTCCGGGCTGACGGCAACGGCGCGGGCGATGCACAGGCGCTGCTGCTGACCACCGGAGAGACCGGTGCCGGATTCATGCAGGCGGTCCTTCACTTCGTTCCAGAGGCCGGCTTTCTGGAGGCTCGACTCGACGATCCCGTCAAGTTCTGCCTTGGTGCGGGCCAAGCCATGGATCTTCGGACCGTAGGTGACGTTCTCGTAGATCGACTTCGGGAACGGGTTCGGCTTCTGGAACACCATGCCGACGCGGGCGCGAAGTTCCACGACATCGATGCTCGGGTCGTAGATGTCGCCGTCGTCGAGGGTGATCTTGCCGGTAACGCGGCAGCTGTCGATCGTGTCGTTCATACGGTTGAGAGTCCGCAGGAAGGTCGACTTGCCGCAGCCGGAGGGGCCGATCAGAGCGGTCACGGTGTTTTCGCGAACGTTGAGGTTTACGTCGAAAAGCGCGCTTCTCGCCATAATAAACCGATACGTCCTTTCCGATCATCTTGAAGGGAACAGTGTTCATTTTCTGGTCCAGCGCCTTTTCAACTGCTGCTTCTGACATCATGTTCATGTTTCTACCTCACTACCAGCGCCGCTCAAAGCGACGCCGCAACAGGATTGCGCCAAGGTTCATGACGACGAGGAAGATCAAGAGGATCATGATCGCACCCGAAGTCCGTTCTGACAAATGCACGTTCGGCTTCGTTGGCCCACATATAGATCTGGACCGGCAGAGCAGTGGACGGGTCCATCGGCGAGCCCGGGTAATCGACCACGAAGGCCACCATGCCGATCAGGAGCAGCGGCGCGGTTTCGCCGAGCGCATGCGCCAGACCGATGATGGTACCTGTCAGCACGCCCGGCATGGCGAGCGGCAGGACGTGGTGGAAGATCGTCTGCATCTTGGAGGCACCGAGACCCAAAGCTGCCGAGCGGATCGACGGCGGAACCGCCTTGAGAGCTGCACGGGTGGCGATGATGATCGTTGGAAGCGTCATCAATGTCAGGACCAGACCACCGACGACGGCGGCCGAACGGGGCATGCCGGCGAAGTTGATGAAGATCGACAGACCGAGCAGACCGTAGACGATAGACGGAACGGCTGCGAGATTGTTGATGTTGACCTCGATGAGATCGGTCAGCCGGTTCTTCGGCGCAAACTCTTCCAGATAGATCGATGCGGCAACACCGATCGGCAGGGCAAGCGCCAGGACGATCAGCATCATATAGAGCGAACCGAGGGCGGCAACGCCGATACCCGCAGCTTCAGGCCGGCTTGAAGCACCATAGGTGAACAGGCCTGTATTGAACTGCTTGGCCATCGCGCCGGTTTCAGTCAGCTTTTTCATCCATTCGAGCTGCTGATCCTTCACCTTGCGGTTGGCCTCTTCGACGGTCAGGTCGATCTGGCCCTTGTTGGCGCTATCGATATTGCCTTCCGCCAGGAGGGAAACGGTGGCGGTCGTACCGATAATGGCCGGATTGGCAACCACAAGATCGTGAAGCTGGGTACGGGCACTGGCCGAAACCATGTCCGTCGCCTGCTTGACCAGCGGCCTATTGGCCGGATCGATGCCGAGTGCCTTGACCAGTGCATCACGCACCAGAAGAGGATAGTTCGCCGCCATCAGCTTGGCGGGATTTGCGCCCTGCCTCGTTCTTCGGATCGATGATCTGTTCCGAAAATTCGATCGGCAGGGTGATCGCTGTTTGCTGGAAGGCCGTGTAGCCCTTCGAAACGACGGTCCACAGCAACACGAACAGGAAGAAAAGACCGATCAGGATGGCGACGAGGCCATAGGCCTTGAAGCGGCGTTCGGCAGCGTAGCGTTTCTTGATGCCGATATCGCGTCTTGTCTGCGCCGGGCGCACGTAGGTGGACTGTACGGAGGATGTCATGTCGGTCATTCGTACTGTTCCCGATACTTGCGCACGATATAGAGTGCATAGATGTTGAGGCAGAGCGTGATGGCAAACAGGGTGATGCCAAGAGCGAAAGCCACCAGTGTCTGCGGCGAATTGAACTCGAGGTCGCCCGTCAGCTGATTGACGATCTTGACGGTGACCGTGGTCATCGCCTCGAACGGGTTGAGCTGCATGCGGGCGGCAACACCGGCAGCCAGCACCACAATCATGGTTTCACCGACAGCACGCGAGGCTGTCAGCAGCAAGGCGCCGACGATGCCGGGAAGCGCTGCCGGCAGGATAACACGCTTGATGGTTTCGGAGCGTGTAGCGCCGAGGCCGAGCGAGCCATCGCAGCAGAGCGCGGCACCTGCGTGATGATGTCATCCGATAGCGACGAGACGAACGGGATCAGCATGATGCCCATGACAAGGCCGGCGGTGAGAACGCTCTGGGCCTGGATGAAGTTGACGTAGTTTCCGGTTACGAGGCCGTTGAGTTGCGCCGACATATCCCGCAGGAAAGGCCCGACGGTGATCAGCGCGAAGAAGCCGTAGACGATGGTCGGGATGCCGGCGAGAATCTCCAGGAGCGGCTTGGCAATGCCACGCACCGCAGGCCTTGCATACTCGGCCATGTAAATGGCGGCGAACAGGCCGACCGGCACGGCAAAGAGCATGGCGACGAAAGCGATGTAGAGCGTACCGGCCAGAAGCGGCAGAAGTCCGAACTGACCTTCCGCGCCACCGCTGCCGGCCGCCGAAAAGCGCGGATCCCAGACCGTGCCGAAGAAGAACGCGCTTGGGGACACCGACTGGAAGAAGCGGATAGCCTCCGACAGCATCGAGCCAACGATACCGACCGTTGTCAGGATCGCGATGGAAGAGGCAACCAGGAGCGCGCCGAGCATGACACGTTCGACGCGGTTTCTGGCCCGGAACGGCGCGCTGATACCACGAATGGCGAAAACGGCACCGGCAATGGCAATGATCAGCACGACGGCGCTCATCGCCCACCGGCTACCATCCTTCAGCGAATTATAGTGCTGCGCAGCTTTCGACCATATAGGGCTCGCCGGCATTTGCCATCGGCACACCCTTGGCGGCCAATGCGTCCCTGAAGGTTGCTGGAGCCGCTCGTGACTGCCGCAAGCTCGTCGGCATTCAGCAGCTTCAAACCGTTGGCGACCTGCATCACCTGACCGAGCATCAGCTCGGTGGTCGCACTGCCCTGGCTCTGCACCGATTCCGGCAAAGCTGACCGAACGGAATTTTCAACGAAGAACGGACTGGCGAGAAGCCACACGGCAAGAACGAACGCAGCCGGCAGAACCGCCCAGATGGCAACGTAGACACCGTGATATCCCGGAAGAGAATGTAGCGCGGAAAGCTTGCCTTTGGAGCTGGCCATCGCCTCACGAACGTCCGGCAAAATATGCCGCCAGGCCAACGATCAAAATGATCAAAAGAATAAGAGAAGTGCTCATCGATATGTCCCCCCGGCCCATCAATCGTTGAAAGCCGGCAAATCCGCATACTCAGGAGGTCCGGCACGGCAAAGCTGCCGTGCCGGATTTTTGACTTGTATTAGAGCATGTTGCCTTCGGTGAAGGCCTTGCGGTCAGCTTCGCGCTCAGCATCCGGAGCCGGAACGAGACCATAGGCAGCCAGCGGGCTGTCCGGGCCGACCATCTGGTCGTCGAGGAAGAATTCAACATATTCCTTCAGGCCCGGGATAACGCCGAGATGTGCCTTCTTGACGTAGAAGAACAGCGGGCGGGAAACCGGATATTCACCCGAAGCAATCGTCGCACCCGACGGAACGATACCGCTGACGGTCGCAACCTTCAGCTTGTCAGCGTTGTTTTCATAGAAAGACAGACCGAAAACGCCGATGCCGTTCTTGTTGGAAGCGATACGAGCGAGGGTTTCTGTGTAGTCACCATCGATATCGATCGCCAGGCCGTCCTTACGAACGGCGATGCACTTCTTGGCAGCTTCCTTTTCGTCGGCAACGAGAGCCTTGATGGCGACGTCAGCACCAGCATCCTTACAGCCGTGGGACAGCATCTTCTCGTCGAAAACTTCGCGCGTGCCGTGCTTTTCGCCCGGGATGTAAGCAGCGATTTCAACGTCCGGCAGGTCCTTGTTGACTTCCGACCACTTCTTGTAGGGGTTGGCAACGAGCTTGCCGTCGATGACGAGTTCAGCGGCGAGGGCCAGGTAGAGGTCCTTCGGAACCAGCTTCAGGTCGGCATTGCCGCTATCGGTTGCGAAGACGATGCCGTCATAACCGATCTTGACTTCCTGGACTTCAGTAACGCCAGCTGCCTTGCAGGTTTCCAGCTCGCTGTCCTTGATCTTGCGCGATGCGTTGGCGATATCGATCGTGTCCGGGCCAACACCCTTGCAGAATTCCTTCAGGCCGGCACCGGTGCCGCCGGATTCAACAACCGGGGTCTTGAAGTCGGGGAAGGTTTCGCCGAACGTTTCAGCAACGATCTTTGCGTAAGGAAGAACGGTCGAGGAACCGGCAACCTGGATCTGGTCGCGAGCAATGGCAACGCCTGCAAAAGCGGCGGATGCAACCAGAGCTGCAACAGTAAGTTTCAAGGACTTCATCAGAATACTCCCATAATGGGCTTGTGTGGGTGCGCTTTTCACCAGCGCTCGCTTTCGCCGTGTCGATCGGCCGCCCTAGTTAGCGCCCGATGCCCACACCTTTTATGTCAACTTGACGAAACATTTGTGACATATCAAGCTATTGAAATAATTCACTATTTTTGAAAAATGACTTTTCAGGCGACGGGTTTATGTCAAAACCTCACGGTAAAGACCGTACCCTTGCCGACTTCGGACTGAACCAGCAGTCTGGCGCGATGCCGGGTGAGGATATGCTTGACGATGGCAAGCCCCAGACCAGTGCCCTTTTTCGACCGACTGGCCTCGACGTTAACCCGATAGAATCGTTCGGTAATACGGGGAACGTGCTCCGCCGGAATGCCTGGACCGTGATCGCGCACGGAAACCTCCCGCAGGCGCATCGCCACCGCCCGACAGCGTAACCTCAACCTTTTTGCCCTCCTGACCATATTTGCAGGCATTTTCAATCAGGTTCTCGAAAACCTCCGTCAGTTCGTCACGATCACCCTGGACGATCACCGGATCATCCGGCACGACCAGTGAAATCTCGACACCGACATCCTCGGCAAGCGGCGCCAGCGCGTCGCGAACATGACCAAGCAGCGGCGCCAGGTTGATCGCCTCATCCGGCGCGATATGGGATTTCAATTCCAGTCGGGACAGGGACAGGAGATCATCAACGAGGCGGCTCATCCGCGTCGCCTGCTCATGCATGATACCGAGGAAGCGCTCATGCGCCTTCGGATCGTTGCGCGCCGGCCCCTGCAACGTCTCGATAAAACCGCGCAGCGAAGCCAGCGGCGTCCTGAGTTCATGGCTTGCATTAGCAACGAAATCGGACCGCATCCGGTCGATACGCCGGGCCTGTGAAATATCGTGGTAGGACAGGACATAGAGCCGCTCATCAGCCCGTTGACCGATCTCCGCCGGTGCGACCCTAACAATATAGACCGCCTCGGATGGGAAGCGCTCCGAATGCTCTATCTGGTTGACCTTGCCGGTGACGATTGTCTCGTGAACCATATCGAGTATGCCGGGCGAACGGACCCGGGCTGACAAATCTGTATTGGGTGGGATGGTGCCGAAGGCCTTTTCCGCCGCCTGGTTCTGCAAAAGCACTGTTTCATCGGGCGCGACCACCAGAATGGGGGTGTCGAGCGCGTTAAAGACCGTCATGAGCATGTCGAGATCAGTTTCTTCCACCACAGACGGCACAACCGCCGGTACCGGCGGCTTGGGATCGGCGGACCGATTGAACAAGACGATCATCCAGACAAGCCAGAACAGCAGCACAGCTGCCGTATGAATGCCGAAAAGAATAAGACCTCCGGCCGCGGCAACGGACAGGCCGATGACCCATATCTCCGACTTGGCTGTCTCCTTCAGGCGCTCCCAGATTTTTTTGTATCTTCCAAGATTTTCTCACGTGCACGGTGCAATTGACCGGTGATAGCGGAGGTTCATGACATGATTTCCACGGCATGCTTGAATTCGCAATGCAATTGTGGCCTCCTCCCGTGAAATCGGCGGCCGGCCACAAAAAGCATCCAGCGAGAGAACATCATGACGAATATGGAAGAGAACAAGCCGGTCGAACTGATAATCAACGGCAAGGAGCGCATTTTCGACATCGACAATCCGGACTTGCCGGGCTGGATCGACAAGCAGGCGCTGGCATCGGGCGACTATCCCTACGACAAGAAGCTCGATGGCGACACCTACGAAAAAATGCTGGAAAAGCTGCAGATCGAGCTCGTCAAGGTACAGTTCTGGCTGCAGGCGACCGGCCAGCGGGTGATGGCGATCTTCGAGGGCCGGGACGCTGCCGGCAAAGGCGGCGTGATCCATGCAACGAACTCTTACATGAACCCCCGCTCCGCCCGTGTCGTGGCGCTGACCAAGCCGACTGAAACGGAAAAGGCCAGTGGTACTACCAGCGCTATGTCACCCATTTCCCAACGGCCGGCGAGTTCGTGATGTTCGACCGCTCCTGGTACAACCGTGGTGGCGTCGAGCCGGTCATGGGCTTCTGCACGCCGGAACAGCATCAGCATTTCCTCGAGCAGACCCCGCGTTTTGAAAAGCTGATCACCGGTGACGGCATTCATTTCTTCAAGTTCTGGCTGGATATCGGCCGGGAAATGCAGTTGAAACGTTTCCATGACCGGCGCCACGATCCGTTGAAGGTCTGGAAACTGTCACCGATGGATATTGCCGCGCTTACAAAGTGGGACCTGTATACCGAGGCCCGCGACCAGATGCTCAAGGAGACCCACACGGCGCATGCGCCCTGGACGGTCGTGCGCGCCAACGACAAGCGCCGCGCCCGCCTGGACCTTGTCCGCCATATCTTGAAGACGCTCGATTACGATGGCAAGGACAAGGCGGCGCTCGGCGAGATCGACGACAAGATTGTCGGCTTCGGTCCCGGTTTCGTGAAATAACCGCCCGGCCTTCGGGCCAGGCAGCGATACTCTTCCCGCTTACTGACCGGGCAGGATCCGCACGGCAAAGACGCTGAGACTGTTGCCGGCCCCCGTCACGTCGCTGTTAATCAGGATCTGGCCCGGCGAACTCGGCGCAAGGCTGCGGTCGAACGTCACCTTGAACAGCATGTCGTTCTTTTCCTCGTTCACCGTGAACCGGTGACGGCCGCAATCGCCGAGCGAGGAAAAATCGCATTCGACGGAAAACTGCGTCTGCTTGCCGGTATCGGCCTGGACGCTGAGGGCCACGGTCGATGTCTTCCCAGAAATCTGCTCAAGCACCGAAGCCGGAATCTCGATCGACACGTTGCCATCAGCATCCGCCGTCGCCGATGTGATACGAAGGCGCGGGCCGCGCTCGTCGCTGACGGGATCGGCCGCGGCGCGACTGCCCGCCTTGACATTGCTCGCGTCGGTGGGCGTGAAGACATCAACCCAATCGCCGGAAAAACCCGATTGCGTTCCGAGCGTCTTCAAGCCCGCTTCGCCGTCGAAATCCTCCGATTGCACCGTCGATGGCGGATTGGCGACACTGGTGTCGCGCTCCGCCGCCGACTTCAAAAGCCCACTGGTTTCAACCCACCAGGCCGCCATGACAAAGGCGGCGACCAGCGTCGTCACGACCATGACAAAGGACAGAAAGCTGCCCCGCTTGCGCCGGCGCGGCTTTACCGCCGCTGCTTCGACTTTGGCAGCCTTGCCGCGCTTGCCGGCAGCCGGCTCGACGGGTGCTGCTTCGGCAACACGCGGTCCGTCGCGACGCTCCGGACGCAGGCCCGCAAACCCGCCATCGACGACAGGGCTACTGCCGATGTCGGCATTTCGTTCGGACGGCATGTGGATGTCGTGATCAAGCTCCGCCGAAGGCACCGGGTTCTCGCTGCCAACGATGTCGACCCGGACCGGCGGCGCCACGGACGCAGCGGCCTTCAGGCTGGCGCGCTCCTCCAGTTCGATGGCGTGGATAACACCTTCGAGCCGGTGGCGCTGCTGGGCGATCACGTCGGGATCATGCACGTCCTGCTTTCTGAGGCCGGCCTCAAGCGCGTTACGCGCCGATTGATAGATGCGCGCACGCTTTTCGGAACTCGCCCGCTCGGAGCGTTCCAGCGCCTGTCTTATAGCAGTTTCCAGTCCGCTCACTATCCGTCCTTCTTGGTGCAGGCATTCCACAATCCTGCAAAGCATGCCGCGCTCGGCTAAAACCGCCTAGCCGGGCCTCGACGCTACAAGCAACCCGCCATTGCGGCCGAACGATCGCTTGGAGACCGGCCGCTTTTGGATGTGTTAACAATTGGGTAACGGTTGACGCTCCGATCTGCAAGCCTTGCACATCAAACTGACCATTAGCGCCGGGGAAAACCCGGAGGATTTGGCCGAACCAAAGGCATCCACCGGTACTAAGCGGCTTTGCAAAACACAAAGCCGCTGCTACAGTTCTTACGTTTACGGAAACGTCAAAGAATAATCCGGGAGTGAATCTTGTCCTTGCCAGCCATTCTCAACGGCACAACGCGGCTACCCGTCCTCGCAGCGCCGCTTTTCATCATATCGCATCCGGCCCTGACGCTGGCACAGTGCAAGGCCGGCGTTGTCGGCTCGTTTCCGGCGCTCAATGCCCGGCCGGAAGCCCAGCTGGACGAATGGCTCGCCGAGATTACCGAAGACCTCGCTGCTTACAACACCCGCAACCCCGGCAAGCCGGCTGCGCCCTTTGCGGTCAACCAGATCGTCCACAAATCCAACAAGCGGCTCGAACACGACCTGATGCTCTGCGTCAAATACAAAGTGCCGATCGTCATCTCCTCGCTCGGTGCCGTGCCCGAGGTCAATGCGGCGATCCACTCCTATGGAGGCATTGTGCTGCATGACGTGATCAACAACCGTCACGCCAACTCGGCCATCCGCAAGGGCGCTGACGGACTGATCGCGGTTGCGACCGGCGCCGGCGGTCATGCGGGCACGCTCTCGCCCTTCGCACTCGTGCAGGAAATCCGCACGTGGTTTGATGGGCCACTTCTACTGTCTGGAGCCATTTCGACCGGCGGCGCGGTACTGGCGGCACAGGCGATGGGCGCCGACATGGCCTATATCGGCTCACCCTTCATCGCCACGACGGAAGCGCGCGCCAGCGACGCCTACAAGCAGACGATCGTCGACAGCAGCGCAAGCGACATTGTCTATTCCAACTACTTCACCGGCATTCACGGCAACTACCTCAAGCCCTCGATCGTCGCTGCCGGCATGGACCCCGATCACCTGCCGGAAGCCGACCCGTCCAAGATGGATTTCGAGACGGCGACGACGGGTGCAAAAGCCTGGAAGGACATCTGGGGCTGCGGCCAGGGCATCGGCGCCGTCACGGAAATCGCCCCTGACAGCCAACCTCGTTGACCGGCTGGCCCAAGAATATGCTGCGGCGAGACAAAGGCTGGCGCTCTAAAATGCGCCATTCCGGTTGTCCGAAGCTTTTTTCCTGTTCTCAAAACTGATGGCTTGAAATCCCGTCCGTTTGCAGGTATCAGCCCCTCACACATCGTTTCGCGGCATCGTGGAACGCATGCTGGCCGCTTTAGCTCAGGTGGTAGAGCACATCATTCGTAATGATGGGGTCGCAGGTTCGAGTCCTGCAAGCGGCACCATTTTCTTTCATCACGCATAGTAAAAGCAGAACCGTATCAAGACTGGCTGATTGTGCATGCACACGAAATCCATCTTTTAACGCTTGATTAGCTGTATTCCATTCAATCGGGCAGCCGGTAATAGGGGTCTTCCCTGTAGGTCGCACCGACGTAGCAATTTGTCCCGAAGCATCGAGGACTTCTGCGGTCTCCTGATTGAACGTAGATATATTGCGGCCTGCCCCGATAAGAGTAGCTCGGCCCTTGCCTCACGTAATAATCGCGCCGCTCTATGACCACTTGCTCGCGATAAATGATGGGCGCGCGCCTCAGAATAGCGGTACCCGCTTTCATCGACGCAACCGGACAAGGTCACGCTTGATATCCCGAGGGCGCTGAGAATCATAACTAGCTTGTGGCCCATACTTCCTCCAGAATGGAGAGATGGCGTGACCTTGAAATAAGGCAAGCCCTTCTGCGCAGCTATTTTTTTCAGATTGCCGGTTTATCTGGAGATCACATGATCGCGCACAGATGTGGCGCAAAATTCACGCAGCTGACCAGAAAACGCCGCCTTCGTTCTCCAGAAGCCGCGCGGCAACCTTCAGTGTAAAGAACTCGGGCGGTATCTATTGCACCGATCCCCTCGGCTCGCCAACCTCCCCGACCTTCTTTTCAACGGAAGGGCTGTTCAAAGCCTTAATCGAAGGTTAATGCGGGAGCTACGCCAAACCGGGCTGTTCAAGCCCTGCGCAAGCGACGCAACCTATCTTGCCCTCACCTCCGGCATGATGCCGGTCATGAGAGGACAATGACATGTCGAACATCATCGAATATTCAGGCGAACCCAACGACGCAGCCATCGCTCTTTTTCTGCAGGACGAGAATGGCGACAAGCTGACCGACATTCTGGTGGACGCCCTCGACGAGGCCTTCCGGATTCTGAGCGACGAACTGGTCTCCGGGTCGCTGAACTAAGCACCCAGCCGGCTTCTCAAAAATCCTGTACGACTCACGGATGTCTTACATCACCTTCCGGCATGCATGGCGCACGCGGCAGCATTTCCCCTGGCGAACATGGTTAATTTTTTAACTATTTTTCGGCTATCAGCGGAACGGTTCGGCGGATTGGCCGTCGATGCGAAAACCCGGGAGGACCTGCGATGATCTTCAATCTTCTCAAGGCAAAGCGCGACGACGCTGAAGATACAGGCACCTATGCCGACGGTGCATTCAGAACTGCCGGCGATCGACGTGAAGGCCACGCCGCGCCGTCTTCGTGGCCATGCCGCCCATCAGCGCGACTACGGCAGCGACCGGACGATCGAGCCGATCCCCGCCGGATTTGCCTGAGGCTTACCCGGCAGGAGACGATTTGACTTTGAAGCCGCTCAGCCGCGCGGCTTCAGCTTCATGTGGCGGTTGACGTCCTTGTAGAGCAGATAGCGGAACTTTCCGGGACCGCCGGCATAGCAGGCCTGCGGGCAGAAGGCGCGCAGCCACATATAGTCGCCGGCCTCGACCTCGACCCAATCCTGATTGAGCCTGTAGACTGCCTTGCCTTCCAGAACATAGAGCCCATGCTCCATGACATGGGTTTCGGCAAACGGGATCACCGCGCCCGGTTCGAAAGTGACGATCGTCACATGCATGTCGTGACGCAGGTCGTTCGGATCGACAAAACGTGTCGTCGCCCACTTACCTTCGGTGCCTGCCATCGGCGATGGCGCAATATCGGCTTCGTTGAGGAAAAGTGGCGTCGGAACATCAAGCCCCTCGACGAATTCATAGGCCTTGCGCACCCAGTGGAACCGTACCGTCTGGCCACTTGTATTGCGCACCGACCATTTGCTTGCAGGCGGGATGAAGGCATAGCCGCCCGGGCGCATCTGATGTGCTTCGCCATCCAGCGTCACCGTCAGTTCACCTTCGACGACAAACAGCACGCCTTCGGCGCCATCATCGAGTTCCGGCCGGTCGCTGCCGCCACCCGGAGCCACTTCCATGATGTATTGCGAGAAGGTCTCGGCAAAACCGGAGAGCGGGCGCGACAGAACCCAGAGCCGGGTGTCTTCCCAGAACGGCAGGAAGCTGGTGACGATATCCATCATCACGCCCTTGGGAATGATGGCATAGGCTTCGGTGAAGACGGCGCGGTCCGTCAATAGCTGGGTTTGCGCAGGGGGCGCCGCCCTTCGGGGCGTAATAAGTGCGGTTCATCTGCTTCCCTGAACTTTCGAATGGATCAGCCTTAATGGCGACGGGATGCCATCGGGCATGGAAAACCATTAGCGCAACCCGGCGCGCAGATCACGCGGCAATTCCCCCGATCTCTGGATTCAGTTTCGCGCAGAAGGAGGAAATCAAGGTGGCTCGGATATGGGCTGATATCTTGCCGCGCTCGTTGCGCCTTATCTTGCCAAGGACGGCGCGAAGGCCTGTTGTGTTCCGAGCACAGCGCCATCTTCGCCAAGGAGGTTCTGCATGCGATCGCCCGCCATGGCGGCGGCGGTTTCGGTGTTCTTGCAAGAGTGATCGAGGCAGCCCCGATCCGGCAAGGCGATGCGGTCAGCCTTATTTGATAATCGTACTTGGCGGCGTTGGGGTGGTAACCTCCCGCAGCCATTCCCGCCAGATCGACACAAGCAGCGCCATCAGCACCGGGCCGACGAAAAGGCCAAGGAAACCCATGGTCTTGACGCCACCGACAAGCCCGAAGAAAGTCGGCAGGAAGGGAAGCTTGATCGGTCCGCCAACCAGCCGCGGTCGCAGGGTCTTGTCGACGATGAACAGTTCGATGGTTCCCCAGGCAAATAGCGCAACAGCCGCGAAAGGCGATCCGCTGGCGAAGAGATAGACCGACACCAGCGTAAAGCACAGCGGCGCGCTGCCGGGCACAAGCGCCATGATGCCGGTGATAATGCCCAGCGTGACCGGTGACGGAACGCCCGCCATCCAGTAGGCGACGCCGAGCACGATGCCTTCGCCGATGGCGATAACACCCATGCCGGTTACCGTCGAGCTGATGGTCAATGGCACGATGCGCGAGACGCGTTCCCAGCGCATCGGCAGGATGCGTTCGCCGAGATGATCGAGCTGCGCGACGAGTTTTCGCCGTCACGATAGACGAAAAACAGCGTGATCAGCATGAAAAGAAGCGTCAGGAACGACTGGAAGGCCGACGCGCCGACGACGAGCACGCCGCGGTAGATGTTGCCGATATTGGAGCCGCTGACGAGCTGGACCAATTCGCCGATCGCGCCGGGATGGCCGACATATTTCGCCCATTGCTCTCCAAGCCAGACGCCGAGGCCGGGGATCTGCGTCAGCCACACTGGCACCGGCGCGCCTGGAAACATTCGTCTGGATAGTCCAAGCCACCCAGTCTCGGACTTCATCGACGGCATAGACGGCTGCGAGCGAAATCGGCGCGACAATGAAGGAAATCACCGCAATGATGGCAATCGTCGCTCCGATCGTCCGGTTCCCGCCGATGGCGCTCAGAAGCCGCCGGTAAATCGGCCAGCTGGCAAAACCGATGACGAGCGCCGCAAGCACCGGCACGAGAAAGCCGTGAAAGAAATAGACGCCTGCGAGCAGGACAAAAACCAGAAGCCAGCGCGGGCCGCAATCGGGCCGACAAGCGCCGAGCGTTCATAGGCCGTACGGCCGAAAAGTCGTGGTTCCGACTGCACTTCGTCCCGTTCACGATTGCTCAGTTGCAAAAGCATTCCTCCACAGTCATCAAGATGACAGCAAAACCTACGGCTTGCCAGCATGTTTCCATTTGTTTCCGGCTGACCGAGAAACATGCGGCATAGGTAAGTATGGCTGGATGGTCAACACAAGCGGATGACAAACGAATTTCATCGGGGAAGAACAGCGGCCGAATGTAACGAAATCGCGTAAAACGTTACTGAGGGCTGGCCGCTGCCGCCTTCGACCGGTCGAGGAAGACCGACGACAGGAAAATACCGATACCGGCCACCGACATCATCGCGCCGACAAGGCCGGTCGATGTCCAGCCGTAACCGGCAGCAATGGACAGGCCGCCGAGCCAGGCACCAAGCGCATTGGCAAGGTTGAAGGCGGAATGGCTGAGCGCCGCGGCCAACGTCTGCGCCTTGCCCGCCACATCCATCAGCCGCATCTGAATCCCGGGTACGACGGCAAAGCCGCCACCGATCAGAAGAACGTTGATGACCGCCATCCAGGGTGTCGTCATGGTGAAATAGAACAGCACATAGGCGACGAGGTTGAAGACCAGCGCAATTCCAATGGCAGGCATCAGCTTCCAGTCGGCAAGGCGGGAGCCGACGATATTGCCGAGGATCATGCCGGCGCCGAAGACCGAAAGCAGGATCGGGACGGTCCCGAGCGATACGCCTGCGACCTCCGTGAGGGCCGGGGTGATGTAGCTGAAGACCGAGAACATGCCGCCACAGCCGATGGCGCAGATGCCGAGCGTCAGCCAGACCTGTGATTTGCCGAGTGCGCCAAGCTCCGTCAGCGGCGATGCCGAGGGGTTGGGCCGATCCTTCGGCACATAGAACCAGGTGAGGACGATTGTCAGCACGCTGATGGCGCCGACAATGGCAAAGGCGGCGCGCCAGCCGAGTGCCTGACCTGAACCAGGCGGCAAGCGGCGTGCCCAGCAGGGTGGCGACCGTCAAACCCATCATGACGCGGCCGATGGCCCGCGCCCGCTGGTGCGGGGCCGCCATGCCGGCGGCAACCAACGCGGCGACGCCGAAATAGGCACCATGCGGCAGGCCGGCGAGAAACCGGGCTGCAACCAAAAGGCCAAAGCTACCGGCGACGGCGCTGGCAAGGTTGCCAAGCGCAAACAGGCTCATCAGTGCGAGCAGCACATTGTGTCTTGAAAACCGAGCGGCAAGCACTGCGATCAGCGGCGCGCCGACGACGACGCCGATGGCATAGGCGCTGATGACGTGGCCAGCGTAAGGAACCGAAACCGAAAGATCGCCGGCCACCTGCGGCAAAAGCCCCATGATGGCGAATTCACCGGTGCCGATGCCGAAGCCGCCGACGGCCAGGGCCAATTCAGCGCTGGACATGCCGCCCCAGCGGGCGGCTGGAATGGAAGAAAGAGCGTCGTCTGACATAGGAAGACCTGCCTGGAGCCGCATCGGCCCAAAGGATTTTCGTTCTGAAATGGGAAGCCGAGGCGGGAACGGGAGGGGGACCTTGGCGCTATTGCAATGCAATATACCCTTTTGCGCCTGCTCGCAAAGAGATTGATGCGGAGGCCTACCACGAAATCTGGCCAGATGCGCACAGGTTATTGACGTTTACGTTAAGGTTATATAATCCGGAATGCTCTTGATGGAGCGCAACAAAAGCTTCATCCTGATCAAGCGAGGGATCTGGAGGGATTTTTCGCTCATGCGCAACAGGCTTGCCGGAGACATTTTCGGACAGGGTTGCGCATGGAAAAGGGAGAGACGGTGCGTTTGCGTTTTGCGGCGCAGCGACGGTTGTATGAGGGAGAGAGACGATGCCTGACACACTGATGCAGACGCCCGGCCCGCAAGCAGGAAAACCCTGGCTGCAATCCTATCCGCCGGGAATGCCGGCTGAAATTTCTCCCCTGCCCTATAACTCGATCGGCGATCTCTTCGCGCAGTCGTGCAAGAAATATGCTTCGCGCGCCGCCTTTACCTGCATGGGCAAGACGCTGACATTCGGCGATCTCGATACGCAGAGCAAAAAGATCGGTGCCTGGCTGCAGTCGACGGGGCTTGCCAAGGGTGATCGCGTCGCCGTGATGATGCCGAACATCCTGCAGAACCCGGTGATTGTCTTCGGCATCCTTCAGGCCGGCTATACCGTCGTCAACGTCAACCCACTCTATACGCCACGCGAACTCGAGCACCAGTTGAAGGGACTCCGGCGCCAAGGCGATCTTCGTTCTCGAAAACTTCGCCCACACCGTCGAGCAGGTGGCGGCGCGCACGGATCTGAAGCACACCGTCGTCGCCACCATGGGCGATCTTCTCGGCCTCAAGGGCCTGATCGTCAACATCGTCGTGCGCGAGGTGAAGAAGCTGGTTCCCGCCTGGTCGCTGCCGGGACATCTGTCCTTCAAGGCAGTTCTGGCGAAAGGCGCCGGCCAAGCACTCAAGCCTGTCGATGTGAAGCCGAGCGACGTCGCCTTTCTGCAGTATACCGGCGGAACGACAGGCGTCTCCAAGGGCGCGACGCTCACTCATTCCAACCTTTTATCGAACATGTCCCAGATGGGACTGTGGCTCGAAACGGCCTTCCTGGATAAGAAGCGCCCCGATCGCCTTGTATTTCTCTGCGCCCTGCCGCTCTATCACATTTTCGCGCTGACCGTGAATTCGCTGATGGGCCTGAGCACCGGCGGCGAAAACATCCTGATCCCCAACCCGCGCGACATTCCGGCCTTCGTCAAGGAACTCGCCAAGTACAAGGTAAATATCTTCCCTGGCCTCAACACGCTTTTCAACGCGCTGATGAACAATGCCGAATTTCAGAAGCTGGATTTCTCCGACCTGGCGCTGACCTTCGGTGGCGGCATGGCGGTGCAGCGCCCCGTCGTGGAACGCTGGGAAAAGATGACGGGTTCGCCGATCAAGGAAGGTTACGGCCTCTCGGAAACCTCCCCCGTCGCGACCGCGAACAGGCTCGACGGCAAAGAGTTCACCGGCACGATTGGGCTGCCGTTACCTTCGACCGACGTCGAGATTCGCGATGAGGACGGCAACACGCTGCCGCTCGGCGATATCGGTGAGATCTGCATCCGCGGCCCACAGGTCATGGCTGGCTATTGGCAGCGGCCTGACGAAACCGCTAAGGCCATTTCAGCCGATGGCTTTTTCCGCTCGGGCGATGTCGGCTTCATGAACCCGGAAGGGCTGGTGAAGATCGTCGACCGCAAGAAGGACATGATCCTGGTATCCGGATTCAACGTCTTCCCCAACGAGATCGAGGAAGTGGCGATGACCCTTGCCGGCATTCTCGAATGTGCGGCGATAGGTGTGCCCGACGAACATTCCGGCGAGGCCGTAAAGCTGTTCGTGGTCAAGAAGGACCCCAACCTGACGGAAGCCGAAGTCAAGGCGCATTGCGCGGCCAACCTCACGAACTACAAACGGCCGAGATTCGTGGAGTTCCGTACCGAACTGCCCAAATCGAACGTCGGCAAGATCCTGCGCAAGGACCTGCGCGGCTAAGGGCACATTGCCTTGATTGAAAAAACGCGGACGGCTTTTTTGCCGTTTGCGACGGGACAGGCTTGATTTGCTAAGGGCAAAGCGACTAGCTATCGCAACCCTTCCGCAACGCAAGGAACCTGCCATGAGCGCGCTTGTCGAACAGCTGAAATCCACCGTTTCCGACACCAACGCAACAGACATCCGGGCTGCTTTCGCAAGCGATCCCAAGCGTTTCGCCAAATACAGCGTGACGCTTGACGACATGCTGTTCGACTATTCGAAATGCGCCGTCAACGAGAAGGTGCTGGACGGCCTGGAGTCAATTGCCAAGGCCGCCAGGGTCGCTGAAAGCGCGACGCGATGTTCGCCGGCGATATCATCAACATCACCGAGGGCCGCGCCGTGCTGCACACCGCGCTGCGCAACCGCTCCAACACGCCTGTACTTGTCGATGGCAAGGATGTGATGCCGGATGTCAACGCCGTACTGGCCGCCATGGGCGCCTTTTCCGACGGCATCCGCTCGGGCGCGCTGAAGGGTGCGACCGGCAAGAAGATCACCGACGTCATCAATATCGGCATCGGCGGCTCCGACCTTGGCCCGGTCATGGCAACACTGGCGCTGGCGCCCGATCATGACGGTCCGCGCCTGCATTTCGTCTCCAACATCGACGGCGCCCACATTGCCGATACGCTGAAGCTGCTCGACGCGGAAACGTCGCTGTTCATCGTTGCTTCCAAGACCTTCACCACCATCGAAACGATGACCAATGCCGCAACCGCGCGCCTTCATCGCCGAGAAGCTCGGCGAAAAGGCTGTCGGCCATCATTTCTGCGCTGTCTCCACCGCGCTCGACAAGGTCGCCGCCTTCGGCATCGACTCGGACCGCATCTTCGGCTTCTGGGATTGGGTCGGCGGGCGCTATTCGATCTGGTCGGCGATCGGCCTGCCGCTGATGATTGCCATCGGCAAGGAGAATTTCGGCGAATTCCTCGCCGGTGCTCATGCGATCGACAACCATTTTCCGCACCGCTCCCTTGCGCGAAAACATCCCGATGCTGCTCGGCCTGCTCGGCTTCTACCATCGCAACGTGCTCGGCTACGCCACGCGCGCCATCCTGCCTTATGACCAGCGCCTGTCGCGCTTCCCGGCCTATCTGCAGCAACTCGACATGGAATCGAATGGCAAGGGCGTCACACTGGACGGCACGCCGGTCGAGGGCAATTCCGGCCCGGTCGTCTGGGGCGAGCCCGGCACCAACGGCCAGCACGCCTTCTACCAGCTGATCCATCAGGGCACGAGCATCATCCCGGCCGAGTTCATGATCGCCGCCAACGGCCACGAGCCAAACCTGCGCCACCAGCATCAGCTGCTGATGGCCAATTGCCTGGCCCAGTCGGAAGCCCTGATGAAGGGCCGCACGCTGGAGGAAGCCAAGGTCCAGATGGCTTCGAAGGGTCTGGACAAGGACTTCATCGACCGCATCGCGCCGCACCGCGTTTTTGCCGGCAACCGCCCGTCGGCGACCTTCGTCTACGACCGCATGACGCCCTTCACCTTCGGCCGCCTGATCGCGCTCTACGAACACCGCGTCTTCGTCGAGGGCGCCCTGTTCAACATCAATTCCTTCGACCAGTGGGGCGTCGAACTCGGCAAGGAACTGGCAACAGGCCTACTGCCGGTCGTCGAAGGCAAGGAAAGTGCTGCAGGCCATGATTCATCGACCGCAGGGCTGGTGGCGGCGTTATTGAAAGCAGCGAAATAAATCCATCGCAGCCTTGCGCGCATCGTGGAACTACAAACTTTCGCACCGGTTTCTGGTGTTCGTTTCAATACGCGAAAGACGAGCACAGGCCGTCACGAGGGGAAACGCCCTGCGGCCGGACGCGGGGCGCCATTTTGGCTCGCAGCCTGGCAGGTGGGCAGTGCATCGATGCCCTGCTCTTTCAGGATGTCTTTCAGATCGACGGTGCCAAGCACCGGAAAATATGTGTCTGCTGAACTCGCCTGAAGCCATGCGGCAACCGGCAGGCCTTGTTTGCTTGGCGACGCCGCGCCATTCCAGCAGCCGCCGTCAAAACTCATGGAGATATGCCCCTTGCCCTTCAGGCCCGCTCTTTTCGCGCTGCCAATTTGCCCCTGCAGTTCCCGCATTCGTTGGGCATCAGCGACACTCATCGTCAGTAACACGACTTTTTGGCCCCTTTTACCTCTCCATTCAACGCAATGACTGCCGCGTTTCCGGATAAAAGATCGAGATTGAAGCTGCCGAGATAATGCTGGGGACCTCCTGTGGCCTGCCAGCCCATGGCCAGTGATACGTCGCCTTTTTCAAAACAAGCGGCTCCGGCAAGATCAGAGCCAGGCGCAGTGCACCTGGATCGAACTCGAGGGGATCGAAGCAGGGAAAACTTTACAAGGGCGGACGGCGAGAATGTGGTGCAGGCGGCAAGCAGCGCCGCCACAGCGACGACACAGGAAGCATTCCGTAGCAGGCGGGACATGGCTGGTTGTATCCTGTATACAGATTGACGAGATATAATTATCGTTATACAATAATTTTTATGTCGTAAACATGAAAGTTCTGATTATGATTCAGCATTCTTCGCAGACCATCCAAAGCCTGAGCAGGCTGATGAAGCGTCTTGTCCTCGTTCTCGCTTGGGGGCATCGCCTTTGGTGTGATCTATGTGCTGTGGCTACTGTCCTTCGATCAGCCAGCCTTTGCCGACCTCGTCAAAAGGAACATGGCGGAGGAAATTCCGATGACGGTGTCGCGCACTGCGGTGACGGCTCTGATGCTGCTCGGCGCCGTCAATCTCTGGATCGCATTTTCCGGTCTGTCCGCGGTCTGGCACCTGTTCGACGGGTTCGAACGGGGAGATGTCTTTTCCACGAGAAGCGGCGGGTTGTTGCGAAAGGCCGGCTTTGCTGCCTTGATCGGTGCTGCCAGCATGGTGATGTCGCGCACCCTCGCTGTTCTGATCGTCACTCTTGGCAATCCCCCTGGCCAAAAGGTCATGCTGGTTGTTTTCGGTACCAGCGAAGTGTTTCTCCTGCTGGTATCCGTTCTGCTTCTGGTGATGGGCCATGTTATTCGGCTCGCTGCCGATATCGACGCGGAAAACCGGAGCTTTGTTTAGAAATGCCGATAACCGTCAATCTTGATGTGATGCTTGCCAAGCGCAAAATGCGCTCCAAGGAACTTTCCGAGCGGATCGGCATCACCGAGCAGAACATCTCCCTGTTGAAATCCGGCAAGGTGAAGGGAATCCGGTTTGAAACGCTGGAAAAGATCTGCGACGTCCTTGAATGCCAGCCGGGCGACATTCTCGAATATCGGCAAGCCTCGTCGGCCACGCAGCCAACAGGGTGACAACACCGACGCTCGCATGATGAATACAGGCTGAATGCACAATTCAGCCTGTATTCGGACACAGTGCGATATCCCTGAACGTGCGCCCTCAAGCCGGAGAAATCTCCAGCGGCGCATGGGTTCGGGGCATAACGTGGAACACTATTTCTTCGATCTGCATTTCGGCAGCGAACAGGTTGTCGACGAAGAGGGCGTCGATCATTTCGACGAAGCGATCCGCCGTCTATTACGGCCAGAGGATTGCCGACAAGATCGGCCGCGACGATGATTACAGATCGCTAAAGGTGCATGTGCGTTCTTGCAACGGCTCGGTGCTCGCAATTGTCGCAGCCTCAAGCGGACGCTGGCGAGCAGGTGGCGCTGATTGGCCGGTGACGGGTCACGCTAAAACCCGATAATCTTTGCAACAGCGCGTCCGCGTCCTGGGCGCACATCACGCACGAAACAGATTTTCGCTCATGAATTTCACGAACGCCTGTATCTTCGGGGACAGGTGCCGGCTGGACGGCCACAAAATGCGGAACTCGCCGACATCCTCTATATGATCGGCCAGAACCGGGACGAGCTTTCCCGTAGCAATCTGATCCTGGATCGTGAACAGCGGCAAACAGGCAAGGCCAAGTCCTTGCTCTGCCATGCTCACCAGCGGCTCGAGGGTGCTTGCCATCGATGACACGGGCAGCTCCAGTTTCCCCTTGCCCGGATCATGTCTCAGAGGCCAGCGTTCGAGCTTTCCCTGATGATGGGTATTTGTGGTGAAGACAGGCATGGGCCGATAAGTCCTGCGGCTTTTCCGGAATGCCGAAGCGGTCGAAGTATTCTTTCGCTCCGACGACATGATGGGAGAATTTCCCCAAAGTCCGCATCATCAGGCGGCTGTCGCTGATATCTCCCGTTCGAACAACAGCGTCAAATCCCTCTTCGATCACATCGACCAGCCGATCCGTGAAATCGAGATCGATGGAGACGTCCGGGAATGCGTGCATGAACTTGGTGATCGCCGGCATGAACAGCATTCCGGCGAGCGGCAGGCTGACGCGAAGGCGTCCGCGTGGCGCAGCAAGGGTTTGCGATAATTCCTGCTCGGCGGCCTCTATTTCGGCAAAAATCCGGCGGCAGCGTTCGAGGAACATCGTGCCCTCCGCGGTGATCGCGATACTGCGCGTGCTGCGGTGAAACAGGCGGACACCAAGCCTCTTCTCCAGACGGGCCATCGCCTTGCCGACGGCCGACGACGAGATGCCGAGAACCTCGCCCGCTCCGACGAAACTGCGTGTTTCCGCCACGATCATGAACACATTCAAGGAACCGATGTTTTCCATCGTGGGCACTCCATTACGGACATCCATGTCCGCTATCAATGGAGCCATAACCCGTTTTTTCACTCATCGTCACGAACTAAGTCTCATCTCGGCGGCATATTCCGCCGACCGTTTTGCAGATGGAGACAACGTGACTCACTCCCCAAAGGCCGAATTTCAACTCTCTCCCCAGCCCACCGTGTTTATCGTGAACGTCATCCATGCCCACCCGGGCAAACAGGATGAGGCATTCCAGATCATACAGGATGTCGTGCACTATGTTGCCGAACGCAAGGCAGGCTTTCTCTGGAGCAACCTGTCGAAAAGCACAGACGGCAAAACCGTCGTCAACATCGAGGCAATTCACAGTGCCGACAATGTCGATGAGTTCTTTTCCGATCCCGTCTTCGTGGAAAAATTCAAGTCGCTTGACGCCGTGTCGAAAAGCGAATTCCATATCTACAAGGTCGGAGATCTCGTACTTCCTGCCTTGAGCGCGACGTAGGAGCGGCACTGGCCGGGCGCATCTGCGCCCGGATCAGCCCTCCGCCTCCGATGGAGGCCGGTCGTGGATATGCCGATCATCTGCCTGTCATCAGAGCATGATCAAACGGGCCAAATGCAGCCGTCACCTGATTCGAGGTCAGCCGGTGCTTCCCGGCAGGTGGCAAATCCCCGTCGAGGCGACTTATGGAAAAAACCGTTCTCGTTGTGACCGATGCCTGGCACCCGCAGGTGAATGGCGTTGTGCGCACGCTTGATGAGCTCGCCCGGTCTCTGAAGGAACAGGGCATCACCATTCATTTCTTGACACCGGAGCGTTTTGCGACTTTTCCGCTGCCTTTCTACTCCGATATCCGGCTGGCGCTTCCGATGCGCCGGCAGGTGGCCGACGCGATCGATGCGGTGGCGCCGGACTATATCCATATCGCCACGGAAGGGCCGCTCGGCTTGGTGGCGCGTGGTATCTGTTTGCGCCGGAAGCTGCCGTTCACGACGAGCTATCACACCCGCTTTCCGGAGTTCGTCAGCGCCCGCCTGCCCATTCCGGAAAGCTGGAGCTATTGGTGGCTGCGCCAGTTTCACAATTCCGGCAACGGCATGATGGTCGCAACCGCTTCGCTCGGAACGGAAATGGCCGCACACGGTTTTCACAATATCAAGCGCTGGACACGCGGCATCGATACCACGCTGTTTGATCCGGCGCGCCGCCAGGACCTGCCGTTCCCTCGCCCGATCTTCCTCAACGTCGGACGAGTGGCCGTAGAGAAGAACCTGCCGGCCTTCCTCGATCTCGACCTGCCCGGCAGCAAGCTTGTCGTCGGCGACGGACCCGACCTTGCCATGTTGCGACAGCGCTATCCGGATGTGCATTTCCTCGGCAAGCGCCTGGGCACTGAGCTGGCAACGATCTATGCGTCGGCGGATGTCTTCGTCTTTCCGAGCCGGGTCGATACATTCGGCAATGTCATCCTGGAGGCGCTCGCCAGCGGCTGCCCGGTTGCGGCCTTCCCGGTGACGGCACCGAAGGATATTCTGGGCGATGGCGGCGGCGTGCTGTCCAGCGATCTGCGGCAGGCAGCCCTTGATGCGCTGACACTATCACGGGAGGATGCGCGGCAAAAAGCGCTGACCTTCAGCTGGAGCGAATGCGCCCGCCAGTTTCTCTCGAACCTCGCCGGTGTCCCCCGCAGCGCCTTTGCCGGGCGCAGCCGGAAACTGAGGTCTGCGGCTTAATCATTCGGGACGACGGGAGAAAACTAGAACCCGATCTCGTCGCTCCACGACGGTTTGCCCTCGCGCGTAAGGCGGTGACGGCGGCCTCTGCGTCCGGCGGGACACCGATCACCTTTCGAGAGAGCTCCGCTCGACCTGTAGAATATTTTCCGGTCGTCCCTACTCCACTTGAGGGATGTCTCTGTTTGGGAAAGACCATAGAAAAACAGCTTTGATGGGCGGGGGCCATTCAAACGACGTATGCGACGTGAAACGTCGCTCGTCTGCTATCTCAGCTCCGGCAAGCGCCCGTCGCCATCGATATCCAGATGCGGAGCAAAAGAATGACCAATATTACCGGCGACAACACCAGCGAAAATATCACCGGATCAAATGACGCTGATGTGATCAACGGCCTGGGTGGCGACGACGTCATCGATGGGTTCGCCGGAAACGATGTCATCGACGGTGGGGATGGAGCTGACCGTCTTTACGGCGGACTTGGCGCCGACACCTTGTCCGGCGGATTAGGCAATGATGAGGTCCACGGCCAAGAAGATAATGACACCATTCACGGAATGGAGGGGAACGACCTTCTTCAAGGCGATGACGGAGATGACACCATCGACGGCGGCGGCGGCAGTGACACGATTTACGGTGGCAATCAGTATTCCAACCGTGGCGGAGCCGATATTCTGAATGGCGGGGCCGGTGACGATACCATCTTCGGCGATCGCGGCGACGATACGATCAATGGCGGCGACGGCAATGATGTCCTGTTTGGCGATGACCGCTTTTCGACCCAAAACGGCAACGACATTGTTGACGGCGGCGATGGTGACGACACGATCAACGGCGGCCTGGGTACCAACACCCTGAGGGGCGGCCTGGGCAACGATCGATTTGAGGTGACGACAAATTCCGTCAATACGATCGATGGCGGTGAGGGAACAGATATCCTGAATGTCGGCAATAATCTGACTGCCCCTGTCAGCGTCGAGAATGTCGAAATTCTCCAGGTAAGATCGTTGACTGCAAGCGCCGATTTTTTCAATTCATTCGTGGCATCGCTGACGCCAACGGCTATGTCCAATCCATCAATCTGAAGCTGGCTTCGGCAGGAAATGTCACGCTGGACGGCGTTTTGGCAGGATACTTGAGCTTCCAAGGAAGCGGCGGCAATGACGGTTTCTGATCTATCGGCCCTGACGATTGGTTTCTCCGTCGAAGCCGGCGGCGGAAACGACATTGTCAAAGGCGGTTCAAGCAATGATTCGCTTACCGGCGGACATGGCGACGACACGATCGATGGCGGCAGCGGCAGCGGCAGCGACGGTATTAATGGTGGCAGCGGCGCCAATGTACTGAATGGCGGCTTCGGCGATGATCAGTTCAATGTCTACGAAGAAAGCACCAACGCCATTGATGGCGGTGAGGGCTATGATGTCCTTCACCTCGACCGAACATCGAGTCTGCTGGACTGGACGATCGACTTTCGCGATCCCGGAACGATGCAGGTGCTGGCCGATGGCTCGACGCTGGTGAATGTCGAAAGTGCAAGCTATGTACGACTGGGTACCGGCGCCGATATCGTCTTTGGTGGCGCTTCCAACGAGTATTTCCTCGGCGGCGATGGCAACGACAGCCTGGATGGCGGCGTGGGCCGCGATAACCTTTATGGCGAAGGTGGCGATGACCGATTGTTCAGTCGCCTGGGCGAAGGCGCTGATGTAATTGACGGCGGCGCTGGAACGGATGTCGCCTTCGTCGACCGGTCGTCGGCAACACGTTCCTTCGTGCTCGATCTCGGTGATCCCGCCCTGACATCCGACCTTGGCGACGGCACGACGATCGTTCTGGTGGAGCGCATCGAGTTCCTCGCCGGCAGCGGCAATGATCAGTTGACGGGTGGCGTTCTAGCCGACGCGCTGTCCGGCGCGACCGGCCGCGACCTGATCGATGGCGGCGCTGGCGATGACACCATCGGTGGCGGATATGGCACGGACATTCTCGACGGCAGCTATGGCAACGACACCGTCCTTGGCGGCTCCGGCATCGACATCATCGACGGCGGAGACGGCGACGATATGATCGATGGCGGTAGCGAAGCCTGACACCGCCAATGGCGGCCTGGGCGATGATACGATCGTCGGCGGTGCTGGTGCGGACAATCTGGCGGGTAATGCCGGCAACGACACGATTGATGGCGGCGCCGGTATCGACCTGATGGAAGGCGGGCTCGGCGACGACCTCTTTGTCGTCGATCACGCGCGACGCGATTTTCGAAAACACCGGCGAAGGCACAGACACGGCTCAGAGTTCCGTCAGCCTGGTGCTCGACGACAATCTCGAAAACCTTGTCCTCCTCGGGAGCGGCGCTCTCAGTGGCACCGGCAATACGGCGGCCAACAGCCTCACCGGTAATTCCGGTGCCAATAACCTCAACGGCAGAGCTGGCAACGATGCGCTCAAAGGCGCCGCAGGCAACGACACCTACATCGTCGACGCCACTGGCGACACCACCATCGAACTCGCAGGCGAAGGAACCGACACGGTTCAGGCATCGCTCAGCTGGGTGCTTGCAGACAATCTCGAGGCGCTCGTTCTCCTCGGCTCCGCCGCCCTCAGTGGCATCGGCAATGCAGTCGCCAACAGCCTCACCGGCAATTCCGGCGCCAATAGCCTGAACGGTGGGGCTGGCAACGATACGCTCGCTGGTCTTGCCGGCAATGACACACTCGATGGTGGCACCGGCACGGACGTTCTGAAAGGTGGCCTGGGCAACGACACCTACGTCGTCGATTCCGCCACAGATACCACCGTGGAAGCCTGCAAACGAGGGAACCGACACGGTTCAGGCGTCGCGCAACTGGACGCTCGCGGACAATGTCGAGGCGCTCGTTCTCCTCGGCTCCGCCGCCCTCAATGGCACCGGCAATGCAGTCGCCAACAGCCTCACCGGCAATTCCGGCGCCAATGTCCTGAACGGTGGCGCAGGCAATGATACGCTCACTGGTCTTGCCGGCAGTGACACACTCGATGGCGGCACCGGCACGGACGTTCTGAAAGGTGGCCTCGGCAACGACACATTCCTGTTCAACACGGCATTGAGCGCTTCAACGAATGTCGACAAGATCAACGACATGAACGTCGTCAACGATACGATCCAGCTGGAGAACGCAATCTTCACGGGGCTGTCCGTCCTGGGATTTCTGACTGCCGGTGCTTTTGTCAAAAACACCTCCGGCACCGCACAGGACACCGGTGACCGCATCATCTACGAAACAGACACCGGCAAACTCTTCTACGACACAGATGGCAGCGGCGCGGGTAAGTCTGTGCAGTTTGCAGTACTCGCCGCAAACCTCGCCTTGACTCAGAACGACTTCCTAATTGTTTGAGCCGCTATTGGCCTACAGGCCGATCTCATAGCTCCACGGCGGGTTTGCCCCGGCGCGTGAGACGGTAACGGCAGCGGCCTTAGCGCCGAGTGCCAGCGCGTCGCGGACGGCGCTTTCGCTGAGCGTGGCGACCTGTTCCTTGGTCAGGAGATTGTTCATTTTCAGCGACGCCAGAATGCCGGCATCGAACGTGTCGCCGGCACCGACGGTATCGACGACATCAACCTTTTCACCCGGCACAGAGACCTTGCCGCGAGTCGTGTAGCCGTCGGCACCCTCGGCGCCCTTGGTGATGACAACGAGTTTCGGGCCGCGCTGCAGCCACTTGGCCACCAGTTCGTCATGGGTGCCTTCTTCGCCGAACCAGTCCAGATCCTCGTCGGAGAACTTGACGATGTCGGACATCGCCGCCATGCGCAGCATACGGGCCTTGTGGGCTTCGGCATCCTTGATGAAGCCGGGGCGGATATTCGGGTCGAAGGAGATCACCCGCTTCCGATGCTCGTGGGTCATCAGCGCTTCGTAAGTCGAACCGCACGGTTCGGGGATGAGGCTGATCGCACCTGAAATGCAGCGCCTCGCAAAAATCTCCGAGTGCCGGCAGATGGTCCTTGGTGATCATCCGGCCTGCCGTGTTCTCGTCGAAGAAGGCATAGGTTGCCGATCCGTTGACCAGCTTGACGAAGGCGACGGTGGTGTGCAGCGACAGGGTTGCGCAGGGGCCAAAATCGACATTACTCGATTTCAGCGTCTCGCTGCAGCATATCGCCGAACATGTCGTCGGAGAGACCGGTGAAGAAGCCGGTGGGTATGCCAAGGCGTCCGGAGCGCGATGGCCGTGTTGAAGATCGCGCCGCCGGAATAGGGCGCAAACGCCATTTCGCCTGCCGTCGTCTGGCGTGGCAGCATGTCGATCAAGGCTTCCCCACAGCAAACGATCACGGCGACGTCCTCCCCATCATGGATGTTATTTCAATCGATTTAAACCAAACCGCGCCGGATTTCCAGCGCCGTTTTCAGGCCGTCGCGAGTTCGCTGACGCCACCATTGCGGCCGGACCATTCGAGCGGCGCATTGAGGAAGGCCTCGACCTCGGACAACGTCTTTTCGTCGAACAATTTCTGCTGCTTGGCAACCGCCAGCACATCGCGCCAGGTGGCGATATTGTGCAGCGTCACACCCTTGTCCTGCATCTCTGCGCGGGCCTGCGGGAAGATGTCATAGTAGAACAAGGCAATACCGTGATCGACGACACCGCCGGCTGCGCGGATGGCATCGATGAACTTGAACATCGAGCCGCCGGCCGTCGTCAGGTCCTCGATGACGAGGACGCGGGCGCCTTCCGGCATATGGCCTTCGATCTGGGCGTTGCGGCCATGGCCCTTCGGTGCCTTGCGGACATAGATCATCGGCAGCGCCAGGCGCTCGGCCAGCATCGCAGCGAAGGGAATGCCGGCCGTCTCGCCGCCGGCGATGACGTCGAACTGTTCGGAAACCGGCTTCGCGCAGCACGGTGGCTGCGGCAAAATCCATCACTGCCGAGCGGATGCGCGGATAGGAGATCAGCTTGCGGCAGTCGATATAGACCGGGCTCGCCATGCCGGATGCCAGCTTGTAGGGCTTGTCGGCGCTGAAATGCACCGCCTTGATTTCCCAGAGCATCTTGGCAACGAGTTCGGCCATCACGGCCTTGTCGGGAAAGGATGTCTGGATCATCGGCGGGTCTCCTGCAGCTCGGGATTTTTATCACCCGCCGCATAGCAGGTCGGGCCGCGCAATGCCAGAGGCGGAGGGCGCAGCAGAGGCCGCCGCGCCGCCAAATTCAGTCGTTCTGGTTCTCGCCCTGCTGCTGGCAGAAGGTGATACGGTTGTTGAACGGATCGATCACCTCGACCTCCAGCCCCCAGGGTGCCTTTTTCACGCCCGGCTTCATGTAGCGGTAGTTCTTGCCCGCCAGTTCAGCCTGCAGGGCGGCCGCGTCTCCGACACGGACAAAGGCGCGCGCCGGGACTTGCATCGCCGGCATGCTCGCTCAGATGCAGGATCATGCCTTCCCGGGCAACCTGGCAATAAAGCGGGGAATTATCGCCGAAGCGATGTTCCCAATCGAGCGTGAAGCCGAGAAATCCGCAATAGAACTCCATCGCCTTGGCGACGTCGAAAATGCGGAAGATCGGGATCGGCGGCTGGATCCCGACATGACCGTCCTGCCTTTGTGCCGGCTTGTCCGCCGTATCAATCTTTGCCGACAGGATATTCCATTGGTCATAGCCGAACTGGCTGGCGACGATCTCAAGGGCTTCGCTGTGGGAAAGACTGGTGTTAGCGATCTGCAAAGGCCTGCTTGAGCACCTTTGCCATCAGTTTTGCATCGCGAAAATCGCGCATGGTTCATCCTCCGTATGGCGGCAAACAGGAAGATCAGTGCCCGCTCTGCTGACCCGTTCGCCATCAACGCCAAAAGGCAAGGATGAGAAAGGTTTAGGTGGATGCATTCACCATCGTGCCAAGGCACTGCAGGGCGGCTGGCCGCATCCGGCCAACCACAGTGTTAGGCGAAGTTTTTGCCGGGATCAAGCCGGGTTTTCAGACCACAGCCCAATGCAACGGGAACATCGGATCGAACACGGTAACCGTACCGGCTTCCGTCTCGATCTTTTCCGGAAATGTCAGCGCCTCCGCCTGCTTGCGCAGCGTGATCGTCTCGTCGTTGACCGGCAGGCCGTACCAAGCCGGGCCATTCAGCGACGTGAAGGCTTCCAGTCTGTCCAGCGCATTTTCCTGCTCGAACACGTGGGCAAGGCAGCTCATCGTGTTGATCGAGGTGTAGATGCCGGCGCAGCTGCAGGCGCATTCCTTCAACGGATCGACATGCGGGGCGGAATCGGTGCCAAGGAAGAAGCGTCCGTCGCCGGAGACAGCCGCAGCGCGCAGGGCCAGGCGATGCAGTTCGCGCTTGGCCACCGGCAGGCAGTAGTAATGCGGGCGGATGCCGCCCACCAGAATGGCGTTGCGGTTGATGATCAGGTGATGGGTGGTGATCGATCCGGCGAGATTGCTTTTCGACGCCTTGATATAGTCGATGCCGTCCTTGGTGGTGACATGTTCCATCGTCACCTTCAGTTCCGGCAGGCGCGCACGCAATGGGTCGAGCACGGTTTCGATGAAGACGGCTTCGCGGTCGAAGATATCGACCTCGGGGGTCGTTACCTCGCCGTGGACGCAGAGCGGCAGGCCGATCTTGGCCATGCGTTCCAGCACCGGCATGGCATTTTCAAAATTGCGCACGCCGCCATGCGAATTGGTGGTGGCACCGGCCGGATAGAGCTTGACCGCCTTGATCAGGCCACTGGCATGACCGGCTTCGACATCATCCGGGTTGGTACCCTCCGTGAGATAGAGCGTCATCAGCGGTTCGGAAACGATCGCCCTTCGGCAGCACTGCCATGATGCGCTCATGATAGGCCGTCGCATCGGCAGTAGTGACCACCGGCGGCACGAGATTGGGCATGATGATGGCGCGGGCGAAGTGGCGGCTGGTATCGCCGATGACGCCCTTGAGCATGCCGCCATCACGCAGATGCAGATGCCAGTCGTCGGGGGCGGCGGATCGTCAGTTCGGTGATGGACTGTGGGCTCATGGGAATTCTCCAGACGCAATCTTCTCGCGCATGGGTTCGGGGCATGCGCTGACCGAAGGCTCCGATAGCATCATTGTGTGGCGAAAAACAATGATCGATTGCCCGGCATCAGGCCGTTTCGAAAATCTCGATGGCGATATCGGCGGCGCGCGAATTGTCGATGATCCGTTTGCCGTTCGGCAGGTCGTTGCCGTAGAGCTTCCATTCGATGCCGGCGTCGTCCAGCCCATAGTGGATCCAGCGCTGCCGCAATCGCTCCTCCAGCACCTCATAGGATGGCCCGACGAAGATCGACAGGTCGAACATGCCGTCGAGCCGCGACCAGGGCGCCTCGTCGAGCAGAAGGTAATTACCTTCCGCAAGAATGATACGCGTTTCAACGGCCACCGGCCGGGCTGACGCAATGGCGATTTCCCGGGACCGGTCAAACACCGGAACAAGGACCTCCTCATCCGCCCTGCGCACTGCCGAAACGATATCGATGAAGGCGCGGACGTCGAATGTCTCCGGTGCGCCCTTGCGTTTTAACAGACCGCGCTCCTCGAGAATGCCGTTGTCCATGTGGAAACCGTCCATCGGCAAAACGGCGGATTTTCGCCGTGGCGCGTCAACTCCTCGTGAAGCGCATCGGCCAGCGTGGACTTGCCGGCCCCGGGAGGGCCGGCAATGGCGACGATGAAGCGGGGCGATTTTCCCGCCTTTTCGACAATGCTATCCGCAATGGCGGCAAGCGTCATGCTCATGCGGCAGCGGCCTCCGGTGGCACCTTCGCGCTGGTCATGAAGGCGACAGCATCCGACATCGTATAGTCTTTCGGATTGATGACGCAGAGGCGCTTGCCAAGCCGGTGGATATGTATGCGGTCCGCCACTTCCGAACACATGCGGCATGTTGTGCGAGATCAGCACGATCGGCAGGCCGCGGGAGCGCACGTCGAGGATGAGTTCGAGAACCTTGCAGGACTCCTTGACGCCGAGCGCCGCGGTCGGCTCGTCGAGAATGATGACCTTGGATCCGAACGCAGCGGCACGCGCCACGGCCACACCCTGGCGCTGGCCGCCGGAAAGCGTCTCTACCGCCTGGTTGATGTTCTGGATCGTCATCAGGCCAAGCTCGGAAAGCTTGTCGCGCGCAATCTTGGCCATTTTCGGCCGGTCGAGCATGCGGAAAATCGACCCCATCGGCCCGGGTTTGCGGATCTCGCGGCCGAGGAACATGTTGTCGGCGATCGACAGTGCAGGCGAAAGCGCCAGGTTCTGATAGACGGTTTCGATGCCGGCCTCGCGCCTCCAGCGGAGAACGGAAGTGGACCACCTTGCCGTCAAGCCGGATTTCGCCCTCGTCCGGATGGACGGCCCCCGAGATCGCCTTGATCAGCGAAGATTTGCCGGCGCCATTGTCGCCGATCACGGCGAGGATTTCGCCGGGATAGAGATCGAAATCGGATTGGTCCAGAGCAGTCACGCGGCCATAGCGCTTGACGATACCGCGTGCGGTGAGAAGAGGTTCCATCAGCCTGCTACCTTTCTGATCCACTGGTCGATACCGACGGCCGAAATGATGAGGACACCGGTCAACAGGACTTTCCACTGCGGATCGGCGCCGAGCATGTTGAGGCCCATCGACACTACGCCGACGATGAGAGCGCCAAAGAGGGTGCCGAGGATCGAGCCGCGCCCGCCGAACAGCGAGATGCCACCGATCACCGCCGCCGTAATGGCCTGCAGATTGTAATCCGTGACCGCCCAGGACGGCGAAATCGAGCCGTTGCGGCCAATCGAGACCCAGGCAGCAAGGGCTGCAATGGCCCCGGCAAGGCCGTAGACGCCGAGAAGCACGCCCTTTACCGGATACCCGACAGCTCCGCCGCCTCCGGATCGTCTCCGACCGCATAAACATGGCGTCCCCAGGGGGTGTGGTTGAGCGCATACCAGAGCGCGATCACGGTAATCACCATCATAATCACGCCAAGCGTGAAGACGGCCGAGCCGAGCTTGAAGCTGGCGCCGAAGAGACCCAGCAGCGGCGCTGCGGTTTCTATATCGGCACGGCGGATGGTCTCGTTGGCCGAATAGATATAGTTGATCGCCACGATGATGTTCCAGGTGCCCAGCGTGACGATGAAGGGCGGTAATTTCATTCTGGAAACCAGGAAGCCGTTGGCCATGCCGCATACGGTGCCGGTCACGAAACCCGCCAGAATGGCCAGCGGCGCCGGCATGCCGTAGGTCACGGCGCAATTGCCCATGACAACAGCCGAAAGCACCATGACCACGCCGATCGACAGGTCGATGCCTGCGGTCAAGATGATGAGCGTCTGTGCAGCGCCGAGAATACCGACGACGGCAATCTGCTGCAGGATCAATGTCAGCGTTCCCGCGGTGAAGAACCGTTCACCCTTCAGGACGCCAAAGACGATGATGGAAAAGATCAGCACGATCGCCGGAATGGCGGCCGGTGTCGAATGCAGAAAATGCTGAATGCGCTGCAACGGCGAGCGATCTTCGAATGAAGCGACGGATTTGTCGCTTTGATCCAATGTTTTTTTCGAATTCCTGGACGCTTGTCATGACAACGCCTCCCTCCCAAGAGCCCGGCCTACCTGCCGGTTGTTGAAAAGGGCGGCCCTGAAACCGCCCTTTCGTGTTCATTCTGTGCTGAAAGCACTAAGGCATCAACCCCAGCACTTGTCCGTACCGGCCTTGACGTCGATCGATCTGACGCCCGCAGCCGGTTTGTCCGTGACGAGTGCTACGCCGGTGTCGAAGAAGTCCTTGCCTGCGGTCGGCTTTGGCTTGGTGCCGTCCTTGGCGTACTGGGCAATTGCTTCGATGCCGAGCGATGCCATCAGCAGCGGATACTGCTGCGACGTCGCGCCTGATGACGCCTTCGGCCACCGACTTGATGCCCGGGCAGCCGCCGTCAACGGAAACGATCAGAACGTCCTTTTCCTTGCCGACAGCCTTCAGCGCTTCATAGGCGCCGACAGCGGCCGGTTCGTTGATCGTGTGAATGACGTTGATGTCCGGATCCTTCTGGAGAAGGTTTTCCATGGCGGTGCGGCCGCCTTCTTCATTGCCGTTGGTGACGTCATGGCCAACGATGCGCAGAATCGTCTTCGTCGCCGATCTTCGCCGGATCCTTCGGGTCGATGCCGAAGCCGATCATGAAGCCCTGGTCGCGCAGAACGTCGACGGTCGGCTGTGACGGCACGAGGTCAAGGAAGCCGATCTTGGCATCCTTGGCCTTGTCGCCGAGCTGTAGCAGCAGCCCAGGCACCGATCAGCTTGCCGGCCTGCAGGTTGTCCGTGGCAAAGGTTGCGTCGGCAGCGGTGGCCGGATCGAGCGGGGTGTCGAGCGCGATGACCAGAAGCCCGGCATCCTGTGCCTTCTTGACCTGATCGACGATCGCCTTGGTGTCGGAGGCGGCAATCAGGATACCCTTGGCGCCGTCGGCGATGCAGGATTCGATGGCAGCAACCTGGCTGTCATGGTCGCCATCGACCTTGCCGGCATAGGCCTTCAGCTCAACGCCGAGTTCCTTGGCCTTGGCTTCAGCGCCTTCCTTCATCTTGACGAAGAAGGGGTTGGTATCGGTCTTGGTGATCAGGCAGGCCGAAACGTCGGCGGCCTGAGCGGGGGCTGCAACATACGACGCCAAGCGCCAGCGCTGAGAGCGGCGGAAACAATAGTCTTCTTCATGAAATCCTCCCAAGGATTGAAAATTGGAACCGGCGAACCGGCCCGTCAGGCTTCGCCCACCGCAACATCTCCTATGAGCGGGTGGCGCTTCCGGACACAAAACAAACATCAAAATGAAATGCTGTCAATAAATAAATCAAATTGAATTATTAAAAATCTGTGCCATTCTCTGCGCAGAAAATGTGCACGCGCCTCTCGTGGTTGCAGTGCACGCAAGCAACAAAATGAAAGGCGTGGTCAGGAGGCCAGTCCGGAACAACCCAGTCCGGATAGGAGATCACGCTTTAGGGAGGTAACGGGCATGACATCACAAGCCGGTTCCGGCGGTGCATCGACTGTTCCGGACGTCTTCGACCCCACGGCGGCGCCAATCTCACCCGCGTGCCTATAACGAGAGACTGGTGATGTCGCTGGTGCGCCGTCACGGCAGCCTGTCGAAAGCTGATATCGCCCGGCGTTCCGGCCTCTCGGCGCAGACAGTCACGGTCATCATGCGGGCACTGGAAAAAGACGACCTTCTGATCCGCGGCGATCCTGTACGCGGTCGCGTCGGCCAGCCATCGATCCCGATGCGGCTCAATCCGGATGCGGTCTACTCCTACGGCGTCAAGATCGGCCGCCGCAGCTGCGACCTGGTGCTGATGGACTTCGTCGGTAATATCCGCCTGCAACTGCACCAGACCCACGCCTATCCGATGCCGGACGACATTCTGTCCTTCATCGTCGAGGGTATCCCGAAACTCGAAAAGATGCTGACCGAGGCGCAGCGCGGACGGATCGCCGGCGTTGGCATCGCAACGCCTTTCCAGCTGTGGAGCTGGGCGGAGGAGACCGGTGCCCCGAAGGAGGCGATGAACAGCTGGCGCGGTTTCGACCTGCGCAAGGAGGTGGCGGCGCGCACTCATCATCCGGTATTGATGCAGAACGACGCCACCAGCGCCTGCGGAGCGGAACTCATCTTCGGGGTCGGTGCGTCCTATCCGGATTTCATCTATTTCTATATCGGCTCGTTCATCGGCGGCGGTATCGTCCTGAACTCCGCGCTGTTTTCCGGGCGCACCGGGACGGCAGGCGCCGTCGGCCTGCTACAGGTCTCCGACAAGAACGGCAAACCGCAGCAGCTTTTGAAGATCGCCTCGATTTTCGTGCTGGAAAATCTCCTGCGCGAACGAGGGATCGACCCGGAAGCCGCTCTGGTATTCGGCCGATGAATGGATCGATTTCGGCGAACCGCTGGAGACCTGGATTCAGCTGACGGCAGCGGCACTGGCGCAGGCCATCGTTTCATCCGCCTCGATCATCGATTTCAGCGCGGCGGTGATCGACGGCGGCTTTCCCGGCTGGGTGCGCGAACGCATCATAGCGGCGATCCGCAAGGCGGCCGGTGAGCTTGATCTCGAAGGTGTCATCCTGCCAGATATCATCGAGGGTGCTGTCGGCGCTCAGGCGCGGGCCATCGGCGGCGCCACATTGCCGCTGTTTTCGCGCTACCTCATCGATACCAATGTTCTTTTCAAGGAAACTGCCTGATGCTGAAAGGTCTGAACCCGCTCTTGAGCCCCGAGCTCTTGAGCACCTTGCGCGCCATGGGCCACGGCGATGAAATTGCGCTGGTCGATGGCAATTATCCCAGGCTCGAACATGGACGCCGGCTGATCCGGCTCGACGGGCACCATCTGCTCCCGGTTCTCGACGCGATATTGAGCGTCCTGCCGATCGACGACTTCGTGCCGGAGGCGATCTTTCCTTGCGACCGTGAAGCAGGACCGCGATGCACTCGACCCGGTGCACGAGGAAATCATCGCCTGCTGTGCCAGGCATGAGCCGGATCGCGCGGTAACGCCGCTGCTTGGCCCCGATTTCTATCCGAGGGTCCGCGCTGTGCATACTGTTGTCCAGACGAGCGAGCCGCGACTCTATGGCAACGTCATCCTGCGAAAGGGCGTGATCTACCCCTGATGCTATTGTTCCAAAAAACAAAAGGCCCGCCGGATGATCCGGCGGGCCTTTTCCAGGTTACCTGCAAATCAAGCGTGGCGTGCACCAGCCGACACTCCGGTGCGGGCGTCAACCGAAAGCGATCCCGGACCGAAGGCGGCAAGAACCAGAAAGCCGCCGGCGATGGCAAGGTTCTTCATCATCATCAGCTGGTTGAAGACGCTCAGCAGGCCGTTTGCTGCTGCCGGGAAGTCAGGAATGTTGATGGCGCCGCTGTGGAAGACAAGGGCGGTGAAGGCGCAGAACACAGCCAGGAGATAGGCGGCGATGCGAGTCTGGAAGCCGACCAGGATAGCGAGGCCGGCGATGAGTTCCGAACAGGCCGGCTGCGTAGGCCAGCGTGGTTGCTGCCGGCAGGCTGGCATTGGTGATCATCCCGACCGTTGCGCTTACGTCCATAAGCTTGCCGAAACCGGCGGGGATAAACATGAAGGCGAGGAGGATGCGTCCGAGGAGAACGATAACACTTTGCTGCATTGGAAGAGGCTCCGGTTCGGGTTCGTTGTAGCAATAGATTTATCAGCAAATCCAAAATCATCCAGTCCATCGGCACGAAACAGATCGTTCACAATAACAAGACAACGAGCGCAGATCGTCAACATTGCGTGATGGGGCATCATCCGAGCGAGACGAGAGACGGCAATTTCCGTCGGTACAACATGCGCATATGGCAGGCACTTCAGGTTCCACGGTGTTTTTTGTTGCAACACCAGGGAGACTGCGCGAAGAATTTCAACGGGGTAGCAGTGAACCTGCGGACGGGGAAGCAGTATGAGTGAAGTCAACAAAAGTCCGGCCTTCTGGCGTTCCTTTCCGATCTTCGAGGAGTTCGACAAGGAGACGCTTTCTGCGATCGCAGCACTGGCGACCTATCGCAAATGGACATCGGGAACAGTGATTTTCCAGCGCGGCGATGAAGGCAATTACATGATTGCCGTCCTGTCCGGCCGTATCAAGCTATCGCTGATCACACCGCAGGGACGCGAATTGTTGCTGCGCCATATCGAGGCCGGAGCGCTTTTCGGCGAGATGGCCATTCTCGACAGCCAACCCCGCTCCGCCGACGCAACCGCAATCACGGCGACAGAGGGCTATGTTATCGGCAAGAAAGCCTTCCTTGACTTCATCACCCATACGCCGAATGCCGCCGAGTCGATCATACGCTATCTCTGCTCGCAGTTACATGATACCACGGACCGGCTGGAAACGATCGCGCTCTACGATCTGCACGCCCGCGTGGCACGCTTCTTCCTTGCAACCCTGAAACAGATCCATGGCACCGACCTGCCCTGAAAGCGCCAATCTGCGGCTGACGCTGAGCCAATCGGATATTGCCGGCATACTCGGCGCCAGCCGCCCCAAGGTGAACCGCGCCATTCTAGCGCTGGAGGAAAGTTCGGCCATCAAGCGGGTCGACGGGGTCATCACCTGCCATATCGGCCGTCTGCAGAAGATCGTGGAACCGGAAGAGGAATAACAGCTTGAAAAGTTTCCGCCTGTCCCGGATCAGGCCGCTTTTTGCCGGAGCGGCTGCAAGCCTTCTGAGCGCATTGCTGCTGTTCTTCTACGGTGGACCGGCGCTCGAAACGCAGCGGGAACAGTTTTTCGATTCCCTCACTCAATGGGTGCCGGCACCGCAGTCCGATCAGATCGTCGTCATCGACGTCGACCGCAAATCGATGCAGCAGTCGCCGGCAAAGACCTGGGGCCGGACGGAGACGGCCGATCTTTTGTCCAGATTGTCAAAGGCCGGCGCCAGGGCCGTCGCCGTCGATTTCATCTTCAGCACGGCCTGCGATCCGGCGGAACCATCCAATGTCGCTGGCGCAGGCGATTTCCAGCGTGCCGGTCATTCTCGGCTTCCTGATCGCCGACGGCGGGGCCTGAACATCCGGCGCCGGTGCCGCCGGTTGCCGTCAGGAAACCGGTCACTATTCCCGATCTCTGGTTCATCAACGGCGCGGAAGCATCCTGCAGCTTCCTGCAGACTGCCTCACGCTCGGCAGCTGCCGCATTTCTGGTTGGCGACGAGGATGCCCGCATCCGCCGCGTCCAGGCCTTCTCGATTATCGGCAACGACGCCTATCCGGCGCTGGGGCTCGAAGCGGCGCGTCTGGCTGCGGGCGGCCGCACGCCAATCCTCGGCGGACAACCAGCCTGGCTGAAGCTCGAGAGCCGATTGATCGAACTGGATGAGGATGGCAGCCTGCGTTTCGCCGCCAGCCCCATTGCCACCATCGAGGCGCGCACGGTGTCGGCAGGCGATGTACTGAGCGGCGGCGTTGCAGACGGGCGCTTCAAGGACAAGACGGTGTTGATCGGCAGCAGCCTGCCCAATCTCGGCGGGTTGCGCTCCACCGCCTCGATGCCGCTCTGAACCATCGGTGCAGATCCATGCCGACATCGCCAATGCCGTGCTCACCGGTTTCATTCCGGAAAGGCATGCAAAACTTCCTCTGTTCGAAGCGGCGCTGGCCTTGATCGGCAGGCTATTGGTGGCCTTTGTCGCCACGCGTCTGCGGCCGGTAACCTCCTTTGCCCTCGGTCTTTTAGCAATCTCCGCCACGATCGGCGCTGCCGCTGCGATCTATGCCGGTTCCGCCTTGCTGGTCGATGCGGTCGGCATCAGCCTTGCCCTGATCTTCGTTCTTGTCGTCACCAGCACGCTGCAATTCGCCCGCGTCCGGCGGGCGGAATCCACCGCGCGCAGCAAATTCTCGCAATATCTGCCGCAATCCGTTGTCGCCCGCTATATCGACAATCCGGATGACGATCGCGTGGCAGGAGAGGAACGTCCCGTAACAGCGCTGTTCACTGATATCGAGGGCTTTTCCACGCTGTCCCAGAAGCTGGCGCCACGTGACCTCGTGACCCTGCTCGACATCTACTATGCCGAGGTCAACGACCTCGTCGCGATATGGCGGCATGGTGGACAAGGTGGTCGGCGATGCCGTGCATGCCTTTTCAATGCGCCGGAGGATCTGGACGATCACGTCAACAAGGCGATCGACTGCGCCGAGGCGATCCGGTCTCTGACGGAGGAAATGCGCCGGCGTCAGGGTTTCCTCGAACATCAGTTCGGCCGCACCCGGATCGGCATCGAAACAGGGATCGCCGTATTGGGTGAGGTTGGCGCCGGCGGCAAGCTGGATTATACGGCGCATGGCGACTGCATCAACCTTGCAGCCCGGCTTCAGGAGGCCAACAAGTTCCTCGGCACCGCCATCTGCATCGGCCCGGAAGCCGCCGTCCAGAGCGGCCGCGCCCTGCGCTCGGTCGGCATGCATGAAATCCGCGGTTTTGGCGAAATGGAACTGTTTACCAGCGAGGCCTGAGGACGTTTAGCGCTTCAGGCCGACACTGGCATAGGCTTCGACAATCCGGGCTTCCTTCCATTTCACGGTTTCGTTCGGAGCATCTCCGGGCCTGGCGATCTCGATGCCTTCACCGGCGCCAACCAATCGCTGGACACCGCCGGCATCGACCGCCACCTGGCCATGCTCGACGAAAACGGCAAAGACGCCGCGATTGGGGCCTGCGAAGAACTTCGTGCCCCGCACGCCGATCATCCCGAACGTGGTGCGAAGCGCCAGATCGATCTTCGGCAGGCCTTCCGGCCGATCGAACACCATCTGCCCCATGCCGAGTTCCATCGTGCCGCCTTGGCCGGCGATGAAGCTGTCGAGCAGAAGCTCCGTCTCGCTGCCGAGCAGGATGCGCGTATCGCCGACGAGCGCCAGGTCCGCGAAACTGTCGCTGCCGGTTGCGACTAGATCATTGTCCATGATCTGCCCTCCCGTCGCCAGCCCTTCCTGCTTTTCCGCCCGCTTGAGATTGACCTTGCCGCGCACGTCCGATGCCTTGCCGATCACGGTGCTCGCCTGGGTCGGAATGGCAGCAAGACCGCCGGCGACCAGCGCGCAACCGGCGATGAATGCCCGTCGTCCGATCAGAGCTTGCCGCAGCAGATTGCTATCTCGCGTCATTGTCCTTGCTCCTTGTTCATACAATCCGGTTCCCGAAACATTCCTGAAACGGCAGGCGGCTAAAGCACTGCCCATTCCCAATGCCATATCGACCGGCGTGTCTTCTTATCCGCTCCGGCCCCTGCCAAACGCTGTTTCCCAAGGAACAGCCGCAGACCGGACTGCACCTTAGGGTGACACAAACACCAAGGAGAACGCCATGAAAAACGGAACCAGCAAGCGCATTTCAGCCATCAACGCCATCCTGCTCACCGCCGTGAGCCTGCTTTCGATCGCGGCGATCGCCATCCCCTCCGCCCACGCCTCAGCGCTGCTGCCGGCAGACCAATGCGACGCGGAAGCCGGAAGCGAACACGACCTGCAACGCAACCTGGCCTTTCGTCCCGTGGCAACGGAAGACATCCGTATCGGCATTGCCCTTTCGGCTTGCCGCGAGGCCTACAACCAGGGCAGCGGCCCGCGACAGACCTTTGAGCTTGCCCTCGTGCTCCATGCCGCCGGCCAGCGCGGGCAAGCCATGGCGATGCTTGAAAAGGCGGCCGAAGGCAACCATGCGGTCGCGATGGTGAACTATGCCGTGCTGATCGGCGAACGCGGCGACCATGCAGCGGAATTCGCGCTCTATCAGAAGGCCGCTGCCACCGGAAACATCCTCGCCGCCTACAATCTCGGCGTTGCCTATCATGACGGCATCGGCACATCCGCCAACGGCGAACTTGCCGCCCAATGGTTCGAACGGGCATCCGTCGCCAAGGACAATCTGGGCGCCTTCAACCTCGCCGTCATGCTGGACAGAAGGCACGCAAATCCCCGAAGACAACCGCAAGGCCGCGCAGTTCTACAAGCTGGCCGCCGATCGTGGCAATGTCGATGCGATGGTCAATCTCGGCCTGATGCTGGAAAGCGGCGAAGGCATGGCCGCTGATGCCGCTTCCGCGACCGTGATGTTTGCAAAGGCGGCGGCAAAGGGCGACGCTTTTGCGCAAGGCAAGATCGCCCCGCAGACCGACACCACGACCACGACCACGACCACGACCACGACCACGACCACGACCACGACCACGACCGGCATCGATCCGAGCGAACAGGCAAGCCTTGTCGCTACAAAGACCAGCCGCCTGAAGTGAGAAAAGCTTACCCCGGAGACGGCGAGCGGGCGCCGCATATCCGCCCCCCAATATCGGCCTCGAGTTTAGCAATCCGCTGACGTTGTCGCGCCAGCGGGATTTTTCGTGCGAACGGCCCCACCCTCGATCAGCACAGCGCGCTTGACGAATGGATCGACCGGTTCGAGCCCGGTGTGAAATCACCCCTTATGGAATCCTCCCAATTATGTTGCTTGACGGCCGCGTCCTGCGCGGACACGCTGACGTATTAATTAGCAAATTCTTTTTTAAGCGGATTGCCGAAAATGACGAAGCTTATTGTGTTTACGGACCTGCATATGGTCCCCGAGGGCCAGTCGATCATCGGGCTCGATCCTTTCCAGCGGCTTGCCTCCGGCATCGACCATGTCAACCGTTACCATGCCGATGCGGCCCGGGTGATCATCATGGGCGATCTGGCGCACCGCGCCGACCGGCCGTCCTATGAGAGGCTAAAAGGCCTGCTGGACCAATTGGTTCCGCCGCTCGCCGCCACCATTGGCAATCACGATCGCCACGATACGTTCCTCGATGTTTTTCCGAATGCCGCCCGGGACGCGGACGGCTTTATCCAGCAGGTGATCGACTTTGCCGATTGCCGCGCCGTGATCCTCGATACGCTGTTTGCCCCGCCCTACGACTATCCGCGCAGTCATGCCGGTTTCCTCTGTACCAAGCGCCTTGCCTGGCTCGACCGTCAACTCGAGACCGCTGGCGACCTGCCGGTGCTGCTGTTCATGCACCACCCGCCGCACGCCACAGGCTTTACCGGCATGGACCTGATGCGGCTGATCAACGAGGTGGATTTCTACGACGTCGTCAAACGCCGGGGCAATGTCCTGCATATCTTCGCCGGCCATGTGCACCGGACAATCTCCGGTTCCAGCCGTGGCATTCCGTTCTCGGTGTTCAAAAGCCCCGTCCACCAGCAGCCGATGCCCTTCGATGCACCCGACGCTTCACTTGCCGTCAACGAACCCGCCGCCTACGGGATCGCGGTGATGACGGACACGGGGATATTGGTGCACACGGAAGATTACGAGATCGTGGTTCGGGAAGCGGCGGTGGCGTGACGGTCAGTCCCTCCCCACAAGGCAGGGGGTTAGACCCGATCATACCGACACCCCATTCCGCCCCTCCCCATTCCATGCTACGCTTGCTGCATGACCCTTGCCGTTCCCACTGATGATTTCGACTGCCAGAGCTGTGGCGCTTGTTGCAGCTATTCCGAGGATTGGCCGCGTTTTTCGCTGGAGACGGACGAGGAGCTGGACCGCATCCCCACCGAATATGTGTCTGCCGATCTCGGCGGCATGCGGTGCGAGGACAATCGCTGTTCGGCGCTCGACGGCAAGCTTGGCATCCATGTCGGCTGCAAGATCTATGCGGTGCGCCCGATCGTCTGCCGCACCTGTATGCCCGGCGACGACGAATGTCTGATGGCGCGCCACAAACTATCGCAGAAAGTTCTTCTCTGACACCGGATCATCCGGCTTTATTTCGATATCACCGTATGGTGTACGGTTTAAGCAATCATATTCGGTGAAATATCCGGCTATCGGCTTATTTTCCCGGATAGCCATCCGGAGACCTCTACCCTATTTTGCGCCCACGATTTCCGGGCCACGCCGTGTGTGCCTGACAGCTTCGAAAAGGGACGATTTCGATGAGCCAGCCGCAGCCACACAAGACCTCTGAAACCCCGAATACTCCCTTTGCCGATTTCGCACCGCCGATCGCCGAGCAGACCGCACTGCGCCAGGCGATCACCGCTGCCTACTGCCGCCCAGAAACCGAATGCCTGCCGCCACTGGTCGTGGCTGCAACCCTGTCCGACGACATTCGCGCCCGCGCCAAAACGACCGCACGCAAGCTGATTACCGCGCTGCGCGTGAAGCACAAAGGCTCCGGCGTCGAAGGTCTGGTGCATGAATACTCGCTGTCGAGCCAGGAAGGCGTGGCGCTAATGTGCCTCGCCGAAGCCCTGCTGCGTATTCCGGACACTGCCACCCACGACGCGCTGATCCGCGACAAGATCGCTGATGGTGACTGGCGCTCGCATATCGGTGGCGGCCGCTCCCTGTTCGTCAATGCCGCCACCTGGGGCCTCGTCGTCACCGGCAAGCTGACCTCCACCGTCAACGATCGTAGTCTCTCGGCAGCCCTGACTCGCCTGATCGCGCGCGCCGGCGAGCCGGTGATCCGCCGCGGCGTCGACATGGCAATGCGGATGATGGGCGAACAGTTCGTCACCGGCGAAACCATCGACGAAGCGCTGAAGCGCTCCCCGCACTCGAAGCCAAGGGCTTCCGCTATTCCTACGACATGCTCGGCGAAGCGGCGACGACAGCCGCCGACGCCAAGCGCTATTATGCCGACTATGAAAACGCCATCCATGCCATCGGCAAGGCGTCCGCCGGACGCGGCATCTATGAAGGCCCCGGCATCTCGATCAAGCTGTCTGCGCTGCACCCGCGCTATGTCCGCGCCCAGAGCGCCCCGCGTCATGACTGAGCTGCTGCCGAAGGTGAAAGCGCTGGCGCTGATCGCCAAGAGCTACGATATCGGCCTCAACATCGACGCTGAAGAGGCCGACCGCCTGGAACTGTCGCTCGACCTGCTCGAAGCGCTGCGCCTCGATCCTGCGCTGTCCGGCTGGAACGGCATGGGCTTCGTCGTCCAGGCCTATGGCAAGCGCTGCCCCTTCGTGCTCGATTTCATCATCGATCTCGCCCGCCGCTCCGGCCACCGGATGATGGTGCGCCTCGTCAAGGGCGCCTATTGGGATGCCGAGATCAAGCGCGCCCAGATCGACGGCCTCGACGGCTTCCCGGTCTATACCCGCAAGATCTATACCGACATTTCCTACATCGCCTGCGCCTGCAAGCTGCTGGACGCGACCGACGTAATCTTCCCGCAATTCGCCACCCACAATGCCCAATCGTTGGCAACGATCTACGAAATGGCCGGCCCCGATTTCAAGGTCGGAAAATACGAGTTCCAGTGCCTACACGGCATGGGCGAACCGCTCTATGACGAGGTCGTCGGCAAGGCCAATCTCGACCGCCCCTGCCGCATCTATGCGCCGGTTGGAACGCATGAGACGCTGCTTGCCTATCTCGTTCGCCGCCTGCTGGAAAACGGCGCCAACTCCTCCTTCGTCAACCGCATCGCCGATCCGGCCGTCTCCATCGACGACCTGATCGCCGATCCCGTCGATACCGTCCGCGCCATGCCGGTGGTGGGCGCCCAGCATGAGCAGATCAAGCTGCCGATCGATCTCTACGCCGGACGCAGCAATTCCGCCGGTCTCGATCTTTCCAATGAAACCTTGCTGTCGATGCTGTCGGATGCCCTCAAGGCCAGCGCTGCGATCGACTGGACCGCTGCCCCGCATCTCTGCGCTGAAGCGATCCGTGGCGAAAGCCGCCCCGTCCTCAATCCAGGCGATCACCGTGATGTCGTCGGCTCGGTCGTCGAGACCGCAGAGGACGATGCCCGCCGTGCCGTCGAGATCGCCCTTGCCGAGGGCGCCAAGTGGAGCGCTGTCTCGCCCACGGAGCGCGCCCAATGCCTCGTTCGCGCCGCCGACCTGATGCAGGCCCGCATGCCGACATTGCTCGGGTTGATCGTCCGTGAAGCCGGCAAGTCGCTGCCGAACGCGATTGCCGAAGTCCGCGAAGCCATCGACTTCCTGCGCTATTACGCCGAACAGGCAACCCGCACGCTCGGTCCTGCCCATCAAGCGCTCGGCCCGATCGTCTGCATCAGCCCGTGGAATTTCCCGCTGGCCATCTTCGCCGGCCAGATCGCTGCAGCCCTCGTCGCCGGCAATCCGGTGCTGGCGAAGCCCGCTGAAGAAACCCCGCTGATTGCAGCCGAAGGCGTTCGCATCCTGCATGAGGCCGGCATCCCGGCCGAGGCCTTGCAACTGCTTCCGGGCGATGGCCGTGTCGGTGCCGCCCTTGTCGGCGCGCCGAATATTGCCGGCGTGATGTTCACCGGCTCGACCGAAGTCGCCCGGTTGATCCAGGCCCAGCTTGCCGATCGCCTGTCCGCCTCCGGCAAAGCTGATCCCGCTGATTGCCGAAACCGGTGGCCAGAACGCCATGATCGTTGACTCGTCGGCGCTTGCGGAACAGGTCGTCGGCGACGTCATCGCTTCTGCCTTCGATAGCGCCGGCCAGCGCTGCTCGGCGCTGCGTGTGCTGTGCCTGCAGGACGATGTTGCAGACCGCGTGCTGACCATGCTGAAGGGCGCACTGCACGAACTCGATATCGGCCGAACCGACCGCCTCGCCGTCGATGTCGGCCCGGTCATCACCGCGGATGCCAAGGGCATCATCGAAAAGCATGTCGAAACCATGCGCGGCATCGGCGCCAAGGTCGAGCAGATCGCGCTGCCGCCGGCCACCGCTGAAGGCACGTTTGTGCCGCCGACGATCATCGAGCTGAAACAGCTCTCCGACCTCAAGCGCGAAGTCTTCGGCCCGGTGCTTCACGTGCTGCGTTACAGGCGCGACGATCTCGACCGGCTGATCGACGACATCAACGCCACCGGCTATGGCCTGACCTTCGGCCTGCACACCCGTCTCGACGAGACCATTGCCCATGTTACGTCCCGCGTGAAGGCAGGCAATCTCTACGTCAACTGCAACATCATCGGTGCCGTCGTCGGCGTCCAGCCGTTTGGCGGACGTGGCCTCTCCGGCACCGGTCCGAAAGCCGGCGGCCCGCTCTATCTCGGCCGCCTCGTCACCACGCCACCGGTGCCGCCGCAGCACAGCTCCGTTCATACCGATCCAATCCTGCTCGATTTTGCCAAGTGGCTGGACAGCAAGGGCCTGAGAACCCAGGCGCAGGACGCCCGCGAAACCGGCAGCCAGTCGGCGCTCGGCCTCACCACCGAGCTTGCAGGCCCGGTCGGCGAACTCAACCTCTACGCCCTGCATCCGCGCGGAAAAATCCTGCTGGTGCCGCAGACTGCCGATGGCCTCTACCGCCAGCTTGCTGCGGTCTTTGCAACCGGCAACGCTGCCGTGGTCGATACGGCATCCGGCCTCAAGGAAGCACTGGCATCGCTGCCGGCAACCGTTGCCGCCCGCGTTTCCTTTACCGCCGACTGGCGGATGGACGTGCCGTTTGCCGGCGCCCTGATCGAAGGCGAGGCGGACCGTGTCCGCACCGTCAGCAAGCAGATCGCCGCCCTTCCCGGCCCGCTGGTTCTCGTCCAGGCAGCCTCGACGGCCGAACTTTCCAAGAACCCGGACGCCTATTGCCTGAACTGGCTGCTGGAAGAAGTCTCCACCAGCGTCAACACGGCCGCCGCCGGCGGCAATGCGAGCCTGATGTCGATCGGGTAAGCCATCCGATGCAGGGGCGTTGGAGGTGCGGAGAGCCCGTCTCACTCCGTCATCCTCGCCCTTGTGGCGGGGATCCAGTCACCGCGCGTCTGCGCGGTGAGAAAACCATTTTATCGGGGAAGTAAGAGTCTTTGGCGCCGCAGACGTGTGCTGCTGGATCCCCGCCACAAGGGCGAGGATGACGGAGAGTGGTGTCGCCGCCCTCGGCAGCCCCGAAAAATGACGGCCCCTTGGCATCGCGCCACCCGATGCGCTATCACCGCGCAAACGGGCCAGCCAATGTTCACGCTTCAACGCATCGAAACCCACACGCAGGAAATCAAGAAAAGCCGGTTTCTCGCCGTCTGCAGCCCCGTGTCCAGCGAGCAGGTGGCCAAGGATTTTATCGCTGAACAATCCGACCTGACAGCCAGCCACAATTGCTGGGCCTTCCGCATCGGCCAGACCTACCGTTTCAACGACGATGGCGAACCGAGCGGCACGGCGGGAAAGCCGATCCTTCAAGCCATAGACGGTCAGGCGCTCGATCATATCGCCGTCGTTGTCATCCGCTGGTTTGGCGGCACGCTGCTCGGCAGCGGCGGCCTGATCCGCGCCTATGGCGGCACGGCGGCGATCTGCCTGCGCGCGGCAGAGAAGGTGGAGGTCATCGAGACGATCGTAGCAACCGTCGACTGCGAATTTTCCGATCTGGCCCTGATCAAGGCTAGGCTCTCTGGACTGGGCGTGACGATCAGCGCGGGAAACTTTTACGGACACCGGAGCCAGTCTCGCTCTGCAAATCCCCAAGGGTGCGGCTCAGACGGCCGCTACCATGATCCTTGATCTCACCCGCGGCCGGGCAATCCTCACCCTGGACGATTGACGGATGCCGCTTTGTCGGATCTTCGATAACACGTTGAAAACAAGATCAATTTTTCCGCTTATCGGATCATCTTGAACGATTGGATGCTGGCCAGCCTGTCATATTCGGAATAGAATCGGCGGGTAAACAGAGTTTTCCCGCTCGAATGGAGCGGGATTGACGGGGCGACACGCTCCGTCCGGTGAGGAATCAAACATGAAAAATAGAACTTTGGGGCGCACCGGCGCGACCATTTCAGAAATCGGCTTCGGCGCTTGGCAGATCGGCGGCGCCTGGGGCGACGTTTCGGAGGAAGACGGCAAGCGCGCCCTGAATGGCGCGCTCGATGCCGGCGTGACCTTCATCGACACGGCCGATGTCTATGGCGATGGCCGCTCGGAAAAGATCATTGCGGCCGTCCTGAAGGAACGCGGCGGCGATAAACCCTTCGTTGCCACCAAAGCCGGCCGCCGGCTGAACCCGCATGTGGCCGATGGCTACACCGCCGCCAATATCGAAGCCTTCATCGACCGCAGCCTGACCAATCTCGGTATCGAGACGCTCGACCTCGTGCAGCTTCATTGCCCGCCGACCGAAGTGTTCTACCGGCCTGACATGTTCGGCGCGCTGGACGATCTCACCGTCAAGGGCAAGATCCGCAACTACGGCGTCTCGGTGTCGAATGTCGAAGAAGCGCTTAAAGCGATCGAATATCCGGGCGTCGCGACCATCCAGATCATCTACAACATCTTCCGCCAGCGCCCGCATGACCTGTTCTTCGAGCAGGCGCAAAAGAAGAATGTCGGTATCATCGTCCGCGTGCCGCTGGCCTCCGGCCTGCTCTCCGGCAAGATCACCGCCGACACCAAATTTGCCGATGACGACCATCGCAAGTTCAACCGCAACGGCGAATTCTTCGATGTCGGCGAGACCTTTGCCGGCGTGCCGCTGGATGTTGCGCTTGAGGCCGTCGAGCAGGTCCGCCCTCTCGTGCCACAGGGCGCGTCCATGGCGCAGTTCGCGCTTGCCTGGATCCTTCAGAGCCCGACCGTGTCCGTGGTCATCCCCGGCGCCCTGCAACGAGGCGCAGGCCAAGGCCAATGCCGCCGCCAGTGAACTAACGGCGATCCCCGCCGAAACACTGGCAGCACTCGCCGATGTTTACGAGCGCCTGATCAAGGTCCACGTTCACCAGAAGTGGTAGAGACCAAAAGCCGCGTCGGAACTTCCGGCGCGGCCATGCCAAACTCCTCTCGCAATCTTCTGCATATGCAGGAATAACCGCGCGAGAGACGGAGAGACGCAACGGCTTTTTCCGGCTATAGCGACGCAGCCGAGGCGTTTCGTCACCGGTTGAACAATGACCCCGGAGAAAAAAATGGCGTTTGATCCCATCAAAGCACTCACCAATTATTCGGACGCTGGAATGCTCGGTGCAGTTCTTGATCGCCGGCACCCCGGCCTCGGTCTTCTCATCGCTGGAGGAAGCCGTGATCTTTGCCCGCGACAACGGCGCCGGTTGGAAAGACATCGAGATCACCGTGCATCTCGATCGCGAAGACATCGTCTATGCCACCGGGAAAACCCGCACGCTGATCGAAGCCTTGCGGCAGAAAAGATAATCTCGATTTATCGGACACGCTGGCGTGGCGACAAGCTGCGGCGGCGTTTCGCCGTTAAGCAAAAACCACCTTGTCTTACTGATAAGTCATTGAAAGAAATGGCGCACCCGGAACGATCTGAACGTCCGACCCTCAGATTCTGTAGTCTGATGCTCTATCCAGCTGAGCTACGGGTGCTTCTCGCTGCGGCGTCAACCGCTTGCGTGGCGATCCTCTAAAACGTCCAACCGGGGAATGCAAGCGAATTTCGGCAGAAATTTTCTTTTTGATGAAACTGCCCGCTTATATCCTTGAAACTGTGGATGGATTTCAGCCGCAAAGCCTTTCCACAGCACTGTTTGGCGCACGTGGGAGAGTGCTTTAAAAAATTTGGCAATCAGTGACGGGCTTTTGAGCGGAAAGCGTCCAAGGGGACGGGACGATCGGGCAATTCGATTCTGAACAGGGTTCCCTGCGTCGGCTTTTCCACCAGCGCGATTGTGCCGCCATGGGCGAGCACCAGTTCGCGGGCGATGGCAAGCCCGAGACCGGTGCCGCCGGAGCGGGCGGAGCCCCTGAAGGCGGTAAACAGGTGTTCGCGCCTTGGGCGGCATGCCGGGACCCGTGTCATCGACAGAGATACTGACGACGCTGCCGGTGCGTATCGCCGAAACACTGATCATGCGCGCGGTACCGCTGTCGGTGTGATCGTTCATCAGCGCCTGCACCGCGTTGCGGCAGATATTGTGAACGACGTGGAACAGCTGCTCGCTGTCGGCATCGACCTGCAGGTCCTCAGGAATCTGGATGCCGAATTCGATACCGGTATTCGGGTCGATCGCCAGCATTTCGCCGACATCGCTCACCAGCGGCCGCAGCTTGACGAAGCGGCGATGCGGCTCCGGCTCGGTCGTCCGGCCATAGGACAGCACCTCCGTGGTGTAACCGACGGCCCGGTCGATGGTGCGCAGCAGCGTCGGCGCGAAACGCTTGACGATCGGATCATCGACATCGGCAAGACGGTCCGAAATCAGCTGAGCCGACGAGAGAATGTTGCGCATGTCGTGATTGATCTTCGACACGGCGAGACCGAGGTCGGCAAGGTTCTTCTGCTGTTTTAGCGTCTTCTGCAACTGCTGCTGCATGGCCGACAGGTGCTGCCCGGCAATCGACAGTTCATCGCGCCCCGGCGCCGGCTCCAGCACGCGGGCAGGATTGGACGGTTCGGCTGCAAATTCCTGCATGTTCGTGGTCATCCTTCGGATCGGTACGATCATCAGCCTGTTGATGGCCAGAAAAATCAGCGCGGCCGTAAACAACGAGATGACCAGCGACAGGAAGAAGACATTGCGCGAATAGACCAGCATCGCCTTGCGCAGGCTCGCATCCTCCATCACCACTTCGATGATCGCATTGCTCTCGCCGATCGGTCCATGATCCGCACCACCTTGTCGCCGCCGAACAGCAGCGTGTCGAAAGCATCGCGGATGGCGGTGATCGGCGTCATCGCCGCGACGTCGTACTGCGCATCGATTTCCGGAGGCATGTCCACTGCCGCTATCAGCCGCGACTCGTCCTTGCGCCTGAGAACGATGGCCTTGGTTCCGGTCGCCATCAGGGTTTCTTCCTGTACCGGGCGCGACAACTGCACGTCCTGCAGACCATCGACCACCACGCCGGCGGCGGCGGCCGTATTCAACCTGTCTTCCATCCAGCGGATGCGCATATTGGCGACGGACGGGACGAAGATCAGCACTTCAGCCAGCATGACGAAGACAACGGTCAAAAACAAAAGCCTGCCGGAAAGGCCCGCGGAAAAAGGCAACGCGGGGCCGGCTGCCCTTGAGGCGCCGTGGTTCCTGTAATTTCTGCCGTCATGTCGTCGAATTCCATCGTCTCAACCGAAACGTCTGAGCAGGCGGATGATGGCCCGGACGAACGGCGTGCGTGTCAGGGGCGTATAATAGGCGATGACAGCGCGTTTTCCAATCTCCGTCATGGTCGGATAGGGCACGATGGCTTTGCGCACATGGCGCAGGCTCTGGCCATTGGAGATCATCACCGACCACATGTTGAGCATCTCGGCCGCTCCAGCGCCGACAATGCCTACGCCGAGAATCTTTCCGCGCTTGCCGGCGATAATCTTGATCAGACCTCCGGTGCTGCGTTCCGCCTGGGCGCGGTCATTGTCCGCATAGGACCAGCGGAGAACCTCCACCTGGCCGTAGCAGGCCCGCGCGTCCTCTTCTCCAAGGCCAACCGAGGCGATCTCCGGATCTGTAAAGGTGGCACGGGGAACGATATCCCGATTTTCCCGCGCCGGTAGCCGGAACAGGATTTCCCGAAGCACCAGTGAGGCGTGATAATTGGCGGCATGGGTGAATTGCAGCCCGCCTGCCGCGTCGCCGATCGCATAGACGCGACGATTGGCGGTGCGCAGGCTGGCATCGACGGCGATGCCAGCCGCGGTCACAGCAATACCCGCCGCATCGAGGCCAAGCCCGGCCGTATTGCCCTTTCGTCCGGCGGCGACAAGCAGGGTGCTGCCGTTTACCTCAATGGATCCTGACACCGTCTCGCCGAGCAACCGCACACCGCTGGCGGACTTTTCAACAGAGAGAATCCGCGTATTTTCGAGAATGACGATACCTTCGCCGCGCAGCCGGTCGAGCACGATCCGCGTCAACTCCGGATCTTCCTTGGCCAGCGCCCTTCCCGCATCGGCAACGGTGACCCTGAGCGCCCAACCGCCGGTGGGCCTGGGCCATCTCCAGTCCGACCGGTCCCGCACCGATGATCACCAGGTGCTCCGGCAGCCGCGTCAGGTCGAAAAATGTCTCATTGGTGAGATAATCGATATCCCCCAACCCGGGGATCGGCGGAATGACCGGCGAGGATCCGGTGGCGATCACGAACCGGCGCGGGCGGATGGTGAAACCACCGGCCGTTACCGTATCGGGACCTGTGAACCGTGCCTCGGCCTGGATCACCCGGACGCCCAGCGCGGTAAAGCGCTCGACCGGATCGTTCGGCGCGATCACATCAATCACCTCGCGGATATGCGCATGCACCTTTTCGAAATCGATGGCGGGCTCGCCGGCGATGACGCTGAATTCCGCCGCCTTGCGCACCGCATAGCCATGCTTTGCCGCGGCGATCAACGCCTTGGAGGGAACGCAACCATAGTTGAGGCAATCGCCGCCCATCAGGCCGCGCTCGATCAGCACGACCGGCACGCCGAAGGCGGCAGCGCCCGCGGCAACCGACAGGCCGGCTGAGCCGGCACCAATCACGCAGACATCAGGGGAAAGAACCGTTGCCACGCTGTCAGTCTTTTCACGATCGCCCGCCGCCTGCCGTTTTTCACGGATAAACTGCACGAGAAGCGGCGATGCGGCAATGACAGCAAGCGCCATAAAGGCGATCGTCAGTTCCGGCGTGAGGAAGTCGGACAAGAGCAGGGGCCGCCCCTGTTCCGCCGCGTCGCCAATGGCCTGCTCGAAACCACAGCCAAGCCAGGCATAGGCGAATGTGCCGGGAATGATGCCGACAAAAGTGGCCAAAGCGAAGGTCCTAAGGCTGACGCCGAAGAAGGCGGGTGCAATGTTGACGACGAAAAAGGGAAAGACCGGGGCAAGGCGCAGCACCAGCAGGTAGCTGAATGCGTTTCGGGTGAAACCCTCGGCAAACCGGCAGAGGAACGGCCCGGCGCGCCGCCGCAGGACATCACCAAAAACGGTGCGTGCACCAGCAAACAGGATGCAGGAGCCAAGCGTGGCGGCGGCAACGACGATGACGCCGCCGGCCAGCCAGCCGAACAAAAAGCCGGCGACAATCGTCAGGACCGTCGCCGCAGGAACAGAAAGCGCCACCACCACGACGTAGACGACGAAAAACACCGCTGCAGATATCACCCGGATAGCGAGCAACCATATCCAGCAGCATGCCATGCTGATCCGCCAGCCAGCTCAGCGAGACATAACGATGCCACCCCAACCCATAAGCCGCCAACAGCCCAAGAACGAGAACGGCAAGCGGCACGATGCGCAAGGCAAGCGAAGGCGGATGCCCTGCGCTCTCTGCATTCGCGATTGTCTGCACCTGATCGCTGCCCACGTCCAGATAAGGACTTTTCTGATCACGCTGTTCCATGCCAGCAGCATTAGAAGGAAAGTCCCGCTTGAACCAATAACGAATGATCGTGGTAAAAAACGTCGCCGTGATCGACATGGAAAATCCCGCAGCGATACTGGATCGCTGCGGGATTGCTGCTCAAGTCCCATTCTTTCAAACGGATCAGAACTCTTCCCAATTGTCCTTCGACACGGCAGCACTGGCCGATCCACCACCGAAGGCGCGGGCGACGGTGCCCATCATCTTGCGGGCAGGTGACGCGACCGGACGGGTATTTTCACGAACCGGCGCAGCGACCACACGCAACGGGGCGCCGTCATCCAGCTTGAAGTGCGAGATCAGGCGCGCCAGGCTGTCGGCTTCCGCCGAAAGCTTGTGGGTGGCGGCATTGGCTTCTTCCACCATCGCGGCGTTCTGCTGGGTCACCTGATCCATCTGGTTGACGGCGGTGCTGACTTCGCCAAGGCCTGTCGATTGCTCGTGGGCAGCGGTGGCGATCGAATGGATATGATCGTTGATGCTCAAGACCCGCGTTTCGATCTTGCCGAGAACCTCTCCGGTTTCCTGAACCAGCTTGACACCGGTTGCGACTTCCGAGCCGGATTTGGCGATTAGGCCCTTGATATCCTTGGCGGCGCTGGCTGCACGCTGGGCAAGCTCGCGGACTTCCTGGGCAACGACGGCAAAGCCCTTGCCTGCGTCACCAGCACGCGCTGCCTCGACACCGGCGTTGAGCGCCAGCAGGTTGGTCTGGAAGGCGATTTCGTCGATCACGTTGGTGATCTGGCCGATCTCGCTGGAGGCCTGCTCGATCCGGCCCATGGCGTCGACCGCCTTGCGCACGACTTCGCCGGACTGTGCTGCACTCTGCTTGGCCTCGGTGACCATGACGGTCGCTTCCTGGGCGCGGTCGGTCGAGTTGCGAACGGCGGAGGTGATCTGTTCCAGAGCGGCGGACGTTTCTTCGAGCGCTGCGGCCTGCTGTTCGGTGCGCTTGGACAAGTCGTCGGCCGCCGACCGGAGTTCGGAGGAATTGCCGTTGATCGAGTCGGTCGTGGTGCGCACTTCGCGCAGGGTGTTCTGCAGGGTCGAGAGCGTGTCGTTGACGTTCCGCTGAAGTTCGGCAAAGGCACCCTGGAAATTGCCATTCATGCTCTGCGTCAGGTCGCCGCCGGAGAGGCTGGCAATGACCCGGCGGGTCTCGTTAATACCGCTATTGACGCCGTCTACCAGCTCATTGAGGCTGGACGCGAAGCGGTTGAGGTCGGCATTGCCATAGTCCTTGTTGATCCGCTGCGTAAAGTCGCCGGCAGCCGCGGCCGAGACGACAACAGCGATGCTCGACTGGAGATCGGCACTCTTTTCACGCAGCACCGTTTCCTGTGCGTTCAGTTCTGCGCACGGCCAGGCCATTGCGCTTGAACACTTCGACGGCGCTGGCCATTTCGCCGATTTCGTCGTTGCGGCCAGCGAAGGGCACGGTGGCGTTCAGGTCGCCTTCGGCAAGCTGCTTCATCGTGCCTGTCAATTGCAGGATCGGTTGGCTGAGCTGCTTGGTGCCGATATAGAACGCGGTTCCCGTACCGATGACGAGGCCGAAGCCGGCTGTCAGCAGGACCATCAGGATCATCCGGCTCTCGATCGCATTGACCTCGTTCTGGATCGTATCCAGTGCCGCGCGGTCTGTTTCCACGATGGCGTCGATTTCGGCCTGGAAGGCCTTGCGGTTGGCGCGGTTCAGATCGTTGTTGCCCTGCTCGTTGGCGGCCTGCGGCGAGACTTCCTGGCTGAGACGGGCGGTTTCCGTCCGGAACGTGCGGAATTCGGCGGCGCGCTTGACCACGGCATCGAAGGCCGGCCGCTGCTCGACAGGCACCAGTGGCCGCCAGTCGGTCAAAAGGCCATCGATCTTGTCGAGGTTCTTCGCCAGTCCTTCAGCGAAAGGCTTCGACTTTTCCACCGTTGGCGCTGCGTAGATACCCCGCGCCTCCATGACGACGGCCGTGACCAAACGGTTCAGGCGCTCGCCGTTGAACGCACGGTCCGAGGCGTTGTCGAACTGCACCAGCCTTGCATTGTATTGTGTGATCACGGTCAGCGCCATGCCGGTCACCGCCAGTGCGATCAGGCTCATCACGCCGACGATGAGATGGATCTTGCCTCGAATTTTCATCTTACATGTCTCCCTGGGACCGGCAACAGGCCATGAAAGGCGCAGCTTACGGGCTCTTGCTTCAGGCTGGAGACTAGGATGGCGATGGTTAACGAAGCCTCTTAGAGGATTGAACAATTCTAGTATTCGGGCCTTAGGGCTTTGTTTAAGCAATTACATTATTATATACTAATTTTCAATCGTAAGTTGAATATTACGCCCAGCACGACCTGATGCGACTGGCACTCCAAAACGCCGAAACCGGCATCAACCCCAGCTTTTCCGCCCCGGCAATTGACTTTCGCGGCTCTTTGCTCTTATAAGCCGCCCACGTCCGGACAAGTCCCCTTGCCCTGTGCAATGCCATGTCCGGAACGTAACGCTCCCTTGCTAAGAAGCAAACCCAAGAAGGGCCGCACACCGCGGTATTAAAATAAATGACGAAGCGTACCTACCAACCGTCCAAGCTTGTTCTGCAAGCGCCGTCACGGCTTCCGTGCACGTATCGCCACCAAGGGTGGCCGCAAGGTTATCGTTGCCCGCCGGGCACGTGGCCGTAAGCGTCTGTCGGCTTAAGGCCGTCTGGCGCGTGCCGCGTCTTCGCGCACTAACCTTCATGAAACCTGCATGCGCGGCTTCATGGCGCCGGAGCATCCGTCAAACGTCCCTGTGGACGCTGGATGCTCCTGCTCCCGGAAGGAGCGCGGGCGAATGACATTACCCAAGCCTAAATCAACTGCCGGGCGGCTGAAAAGCCGGCCGCAGTTTCTTGCCGTGCGCAAGGGAGAGCAGCGGAAGGGTCCGTTGTTTCTTCTGGAAGTTCTTGATCGCGCCGGAACCGGATGCAGGGCCGCGCGTCGGTTTCACCGTCACCAAGAAGCATGGCAATGCGGTCGAACGCAACAGGATGCGCCGGCGCCTCAAGGAGGCCGTGCGGCTTTCCGCCGGATTTGCAATGAAGCCCGGACATGACTATGTGATTGTCGCCAGACGCGACCTTTTGAACGCGCCCTTCGAGCGGATCGGCAAGACCCTCTGCGAGCGGATCGAAAGCAAGCAAAAATATTCACGGCCTCCGGCCGGCTCCAGGAAAGAATGATGGAAAAAAACCGCAACTACTTCGTGGCGATCGGCCTGTCGGTGCTCATTCTGATCGCGTGGCAATTTCTCTATGTGAATCCGAAGATAGAGAAAGAACGGATTGCGGCGGAAGCCCATCAGAAGCTCACCCAGCAGAACCAGCCGGCCGGCACGCCTGCCGTTTCGGGTCAGGCCCAGCCGGCCCAGGGCGCAGTCCCCGGCGCTGTCGAAACCCGTGACCAGGCGATCGCCAAATCGGCCCGTGTTTCCATCGACACGGCAGCGCTGATCGGCTCGATCAACCTGACCGGTGCGCGTTTCGACGACCTGAAGCTCAAGGAATACCACGAGACCGTCGACGACAAGAGCCCGCTGATCACCCTGTTCAGCCCTTCCGATACGCCGGACGGCTACTTTACCGAACTTGGCTATATCGGCAACGAAGCAACGGGCACAGTTCCTGGCCCGACGACCGTCTGGACGCTCAAGAGCGGCGACAAGCTGACGACCGCGGCGCCTGTCGTGCTGACCTTCACCAACGAGAAGGGCGTGGTTTTCACCCGCACGATCTCGATCGACGAACATTTCATGTTCCAGGTCGCCGACACGATCAACAATGGCAGCGGCGCTCCGGTATCGCTCTCCACCTATGGCCGCGTCACCCGCTTCAACAAGCCGACCACCCCGAGCGTCTACGTGCTGCACGAAGGCTTCATCGGCGTCATCGGCGAGCACGGCCTGAACGAAATCGCCTACAGCAAGGTGGAGAACGACGTTCCGGTAAAGCACGAAAAGGCAACGACCGGCTGGCTTGGCATCACCGACAAGTACTGGGCCGCCGCCATCGTGCCGCCGCAGACCCTGGCTTACGAATCCAAGTACGAGCACTTCACCGATGGCCGCCCGCGCTTCCAGGCTGATTACAAGCAGGATGCCGTCACGATCGCGCCTGGTCAGTCCACGGACCTGAAGACCCTGGTTTTTGCCGGCGCCAAGCAGGTTCCGCTGGTTGACGGCTACGAGAAGTCCTACTCGATCCCGCAGTTCGACCTTTTGATCGACTGGGGCTGGTTCTACTTCATCACCAAGCCGATGTTCAAACTGATGGATTTCTTCTTCCGTTATTTTGGCAATTTCGGCGTCGCCATCCTGATGACCACCATCGTCGTCAAGGGGCTGTTCTTCCCGCTCGCCAGCAAGCAATACGCTTCCATGGCGAACATGAAGAAGGTTCAGCCGAAGATGGAAGAGCTGAAGAAGAAGCACGGCGACGACCGTATGGCGCTGCAGCAGGGCATGATGCAGCTCTACAAGGAAGAGAAGATCAACCCGATTGCCGGTTGCTGGCCGATCCTGTTGCAGATCCCGGTGTTCTTCGCGCTCTACAAGGTGATCTACGTCACCATCGAAATGCGCCACGCACCGTTCTTTGGCTGGATCCAGGATCTGTCCGCCCCGGATCCGACCTCGATCTTCAATCTCTTCGGCCTCTTGCCTTACGATGTTCCGCATGCGCTGTTGATCGGCGTCTGGCCGTTGATCATGGGCATCACCATGTTCCTGCAGATGCGCATGAACCCGACGCCGCCGGATCCGACCCAGGCGATGCTGTTCACCTGGATGCCGCTGGTCTTCACCTTCATGCTGGCAAGTTTCCCGGCTGGCCTGGTCATCTACTGGGCCTGGAACAACACGCTGTCGATCGCCCAGCAAGCCTTCATCATGAAGCGCCATGGCGCCAAGCTCGAACTGTTCGACAATCTGAAGGGCTTGTTCTCGAAGAAACCGAAACCGGCCGAATAGGCCGGAACAGGGCACACATTCAAAACCCCGGATCGCTTGATCCGGGGTTTTTCTTGACCGAAGCATGCGCCCATTAAGCCACCTCTGTGGCCGCTAGACCATGCGCTGCATTTCCTCCCCCAGCCATTTGCGAAACTTCCGCGTCATGCGGTTTTCGTGGCGCTGGAAGACGACACGGTAGTGGCCGAGATCGACGGGACCGAACCCCGGCAAAACCACCAGCCCGCCCGACCGGATTTCCCGATCCGTCAGGAATGCAGGTGCCAGAACCATCCCCAATCCGGCAGTCGCCGCATGCAGAGCCGCATCGTCGGTATCGAACACATGCTGGATCTGGATGGCGCTACGCTCGACGCCGAGCGTGCGGGTCCACAGTGCCCAGTCCCAATTGTCCTGCGCGCATTGGAGGGCTGGAACCTTCGAGAGATCACCGGCCCCCTCGTACTGCACCGCCGAAAGCAGCGCCGGTGAAGCGACGGGACGGCTCATATCGGCGGCAAGCCACTCGCCCTCCACAGGGTTCGATCCGGCCCGGTGATAGGAGATGGCAAGGTCGCCGGAGCCGAGAGAGATGGCGGACCCGGTTTTCGTCTCGACACGGACACGGGCGGCCGGATGTAGCGCCTTGAACCGCTCCAGCGCCGGGATCAGCCAGCGAACGGCGAGCGAGATCGAGACGCGGACGACGATTTCGTTCTGATCGCGGCTCAGCGCCTCGGCCGAGCGATCGATTGCAGCGATTGCGGCCGCCGCATCGTCGTGGAAGCGGCGCCCCGCATCGGTCAGGACAAGAAAATTGTGGCTCCGCTTGAAAAGAGCCAGACCCAACTCGCCCTCCAGCTTCTTGATCTGATGGCTGACAGCGCTCGGGGGTGACCCCGATTCCTTCGGCGGCCTGCGAAATGCTGAGATGGCGGGCCGTCAGGACAAACACCCGCACGGCATTCAGTGAAACGCCTCGCTTGTTCTGCATCGAAAATACTCATTCAGAGCTCAAAAATCGAATTTGCATCACCCTATGGTCATTTGACAAGAGTTTTGAGAGAACCCATTGAAAGTTATGGCCTTGCGGAAAAGTCTGTTGAACTCGAATGCCGAAGCCATGATCTGGGTCGTGCTCGGCACGGCGTTATTTTCCTTGATCTTTGCCTCAGGAAAATTCGGCGGCGACAGCATGTCCGTGCTGCAAATCCAGTTCCTGCGTTATATCAGCGGATTTGCCACCCTGCTTTGTGTCGTCGCCTGCAAACGTGACAGCCTGCGCGCCTATCGCAGCGCCCGGCCGCTTTCGCATGCCATGCGCGCTGCCTTCGGTGTGTCCGGCGGTTTCGCGCTGATCTACTCCTCGGCCGCGATGCCGATTGTCGATGCGACCGCGCTTGGCCTTCTCTATGTGGTTTTCATCATTCCGCTGGCCGTTCTCGTCCTCAAGGAAACGGTGACGAAGCAGCATATGGTCGGCATTACCCTCAGTTTCGCCGGTGCCGGCTTCATCATGGTGTCGCGCGGCGCCTTCACCCAGTTCGAGCCCGCCTATCTGGTGCCCGCAGCCATCGCCGTGCTCGGTGCCGCCCTGCTTGCCATCGAAGGCCTGATGATCCGTGTTCTCTCCCATGCCGACCGGCCGCTGACCGTCCTGCTTTATGTCAACGGCTTCGGCATCCTTTCCTGGCCGTGCCGGCCATAATGGCCTGGAAGGACGCTTCCCTGTCCGCCATGGCCCCGTTTCTGCTGCTCGGCCCGATCGCGGTCGTGGCGCAATATTGCGTCGTGCGCGGATACCGGCTTGCCTCGCTGGCGATCGTCGGGCCGGTCGATTATGCGTGGCTCGTCTTTGCAGCCCTCATCGGCTTCCTGTTTTTCAATGAGATCCCCACCATGGGCGTACTGGCAGGCGCAGCCATCATCGCCATCGGCGGCGTGGTGCTTGCCGTCATCAAACCTGAGCCGGAAGCCGTGAGTGCCGAGGACCTATAATCATCGTCCAGTCACAGGGCCCCGGACCGGGGCCTTTGTCATTCGGGCGGCTGGCTGACGCTCAGGCTGCGGCACGCGCTGCTTCTGCAGCGGCTGCCTGGGCGCGCAACAGCCGGCGTTCTTCCTGGGTCACGCCGTCATAGCCCCAGGCATCGGCCTCGATCTCGTCGACAACGACATAGGTGGCGATCGGCAAATCCGGCCCGAGCACATCTTTGAACATCGCCGCCACCGCAGCCACGAAGCGCGCCTTTTCCTCGTGCGTATTGGTGCCGCGGGTCACCTTCACATCGAGATGGGCGGCAACCAGCACCGGTTCGCCCCCAACCGTCCAGTTTCCTGGCTCGGTCACATCGACCAGTACGGCAGTGACTTCCGGCCGCTTGCGCATGATATCCACCATGAAGCCGGTGGCCTGCTTCTGCAGCTGCTGCTTTTCGCGTGCGCCGATATGGGCACCGGCAACCTGAATATGAACGAAGGGCATCTGCGTTTTTCCTTTCTGGGAGTGTGTTGACGAGTTGAGATTACTGCCGCACATTAGTTTTGAAAAATTGGATATCCTGAATAATCAGTTTGGAAAAACAGAATGGTTCTGCCAATCAATCTCGACATGGACGTGCTGCGCACCTTCGTCACCGGCGTCAATCTCGGCAGCTTTGCCAAGGCCGCCGATCGTCTCGGCCGCTCCCCATCCGCCATCAGCCTGCAACTGCGCAAGCTGGAGGAACAGGCGGGCCAGACGCTGTTTCAGAAGCAGGGGCGCGGCCTGGCGCTGACCGAGGCCGGCGATATCCTGATCGGCTATGCCCGGCGTATTCTTGAACTCAATGACGAGGCCCGTAGCGCCATGACCGGGCTATCGGCCATGCAAGGCTGGGTTCGCATCGGCCTGCCTCAGGATTTTGCCGAGACATGGTTTCCGGGCCTGCTCGGCCGCTTTGCCCGGGCCCATCCGAAAGTGCGCGTCGAAGCCCGCGTCGATCGCGGCTCGGCACTGGCGCAAGGCGTCGAGCGCGGCGAGCTCGATCTCGCATTGACCTGGGGCCGCATCGGAGACGCGAATGCGCAGATCATCGCCACGCGGCCGGTCGTCTGGATCGGCCCGGACGGGTTCAGGCGTGACGAAGGCGAGCCCCTGCCGCTGATCGCCTTCGATTCCCCGTGCGCATTTCGCAGCGCTGGCCTTGAGGCGCTCGACACCGAAAGCATCGAATGGCGGCACGTCTTTGCCAGCCCCAGCCTTGGTGGACTGTGGGCGGCGGTGACCGCAGGCCTCGGCGTGACGCTGCGCACGGCCGAGGGCGTGCCGCCGCATCTGCGGGTGCTTGATCCTGCCACATCAGGCCTACCGGTTCTTGGCGATATCGAGCTCGCGCTGCATCGCTCCGGCAACGAACAGAGCCCGGCCATCGCGCAATTGCAGGCGCTGCTCATCGAGGCGATCACCACCGGGTAGGCTTGCAACTGATCGAATGGCGTGGTTTTCATCGCGCAGAAAAGTTTGCGACAGTGGCCCGTCGCGAATGTCGGCGCATGCCGTTCCGTTCACTCTTACACTGCATTCACAGCAACCGGATTCCCCATGTCGCAGCCCCCAGCCCTGCAGCAATCCGTAACCATCGGCCGACAAAGCACCACACAGGGCGCCGCACTTGTGCTCGGCTCCGCCATCGTCTGGAGTTTTGGCGGCACACTCGCCCGCTTCCTGTCGATCGAGGATGGCTGGACCATCGTCTTCTGGCGCTCGTTCTTCGCCGCCGTCTTCCTGATCAGCTTCATGCTTCTGCGCGACGGGCCGCGCGGCACCGTCAGGTTGTTTCTGCAACATGGGTGTGCCGGGCATCGCCGTCGGGCTGTGCTTTGCCATCGCCTCGACCTCGTTCATCCTGGCGCTCGCCTATACCACCGTCGCCAATATCGTTCTCATCCAGGCCGGCGTGCCGCTGATTGCCGCACTGATCAGCTGGATCGTCTTTCGCGAAGCGTCTCGCGCCTCACTTGGCTTGCCATCGCCGCCGTGATCGGCGGCGTCGCCATCATGGTCTCCGATTCCATGAACGTGGCGGTCTCTCCGGTTGGCGATGCGCTCGCCATCCTGATCGCCTTCGTCTTCGCACTCGCCACCGTCGTCACCCGCCGCTACGCCCATGTGCGCATGACACCGGCCGCCTGCTTCGGCACCATCGTTGCCGGCACGGTTGCGGCGATCATGGCATCCGGCCTTAGCGTCACGCTGCCGGAACTCGGTATCCTCGTGACGTTCGGGGCGCTGAATTTCGGCCTTGGTCTCGCCTTCTTCGTCACCGGCGCGCGGCTGATTCCGTCGGCGCTCGCCGCCTTGCTCGGCACCGCCGAGACGATCCTTGCGCCGCTCTGGGTCGCCCTGATCCACGGCGAGATCCCGAGCCTCAACACCATCCTCGGCGGGACGATCGTGCTGATCGCCCTCCTCTCCTATCTCAGCATCGAGATGTGGCGTCAGCGGCGGGCCGCCATCTGAGCGAAATTCGCGAAAATCGCGAGTTTTCTTGACATGGCGGCGCAAAACCGTGAAGTCCTGAACAAAAGCCAAGGACAGGACCGCCATGACAGACGCCACGCCGCAGGACGACAAGCCCCTTTTCGGGCGGCCATGGGTATTTATTCGCGGCGTGCCGTCGATGAAGTTCCTGCCGCCGGAAGGTCCGCTGGAGATCGCCTTTGCCGGCCGCTCCAATGTCGGCAAGTCGTCGCTGATCAACGGGCTGGTCGGCCAGAAGGGCCTCGCCCGCACATCCAACACGCCCGGCCGCACCCAGGAACTCAATTACTTTGTTCCGGACGGCTATTCCGGCCAGCCCGGCGACCTGCCACCGATGGCGCTGGTCGACATGCCGGGCTACGGCTATGCGCAGGCGCCGAAGGAGCATGTCGACGCCTGGACCAAGCTGGTGTTCGACTATCTGCGCGGCCGCTCGACGCTGAAGCGCGTCTACGTGCTGATCGACAGCCGCCACGGCATCAAGAAGAATGACGACGACGTGCTGAACCTGCTCGACAAGGCGGCCGTATCCTATCAGGTCGTGCTCACCAAGACCGACAAGATCAAGGACCCGGCGGTTCCCCGGCTGATTGCCGAAACGCTGGAAAAGATCAAGAAGCGGCCTGCCGCCTTTCCGGAAGTCCTTGCGACATCGTCCGAGAAAGGTCTCGGCATGGAAGAGCTGCGCGCCACGATTCGGGTCGCCATCTCGACCTAATCTTTCCTGTCACACTACCCTGACATGAAATGTGCTCTATCTCCCGGCGCAGGGCGGCCCAACGGCGACCTCCAAACGTCAAGCGTTCAAGGAGAAAACAACATGTCCGATCTGATTGTCGTGGGTTTTGACAGCACCGACGAAGCCGACAAGGTGCTTCTGAAGCTGGGCACACTGAAGAAGGAATACCTGATCGATCTCGAGGACGCCGTCGTCGTCGTGCGCGATGAAACCGGCAAGGTTCACCTCAAGCAGAGCATGAACCTCACCGCGATCGGCGCGACCTCCGGTCTGTTGAGCGGGTCGCTGTGGGGCGGTCTTGTCGGGTTGCTGTTCCTCAATCCGCTCGCGGGCTTTGCCATCGGCGGCGCGATCGGCGCCGGCACCGGCGCTCTTTCGGGTTCGCTCGCCGACTACGGCATCGATGACGATTTCATCAAGTCGCTCGGCGAAACCATCCCCAACAACTCTTCCGCACTGTTCATACTCGTCCGCAAGGTACAGCCGGAAAAGGTCTTGGCTGAATTGACCGGCCTGCGCGGCAAAGTGCTGAAGACCTCGCTGTCGCCGGAACAGGAAGCCAAGTTGCAGGCGGCGCTGTCCGGTGCCCAGCCGGATTCGCCAACGCCGGGCACCTTCTAAAAGCATTGGGCTAACGGCACTAGGCAGCCGATGCCGGCGTGAACGTCATTGCCGTCCCATTGATGCAGTGGCGCATGCCGGTCGGCTGCGGCCCGTCGTCGAAAATATGTCCCATATGGCTGCAGCGGCGGCAATGACATTCAGTGCGGGCCATGAACAGCGAGGTATCTTCGCGTGTGGCGATCGCGTTCGGCAGCGATTCCCAGAAGCTTGGCCAACCCGTGCCGCTGTCGTATTTCGCATCCGACGAATAGACCGGCAGATCACAGCCGGCACAGTGGAAGATGCCCTTGCGCTTTTCGGTGTTGAGGGCACTGGTGAACGGCCGTTCGGTGTCCTCGTGGCGCAGGATCCGGTACTGGTCGTCGTTGAGGATCGCCTTCCATTCCGCATCGGTTTTCGTCACCTCGAAAGTCTCGGCCGCGATGGCCTCGGGCCTGAACCCGCGAAACGCAGCAGCAGCGGCAATGGCAACTCCGGAAAGAAGAAAAAAGCGTCGGCTTGTCATGATGTTCTCCCGTCTGCCGGAGGGTGCCGGCAATTCCCAGCCAAACTAGTGCGGTCATCGCCTTGCGGCAAAACAAATGCCGATCAATCCCGCGTGAGCAATGGCTTGAATACGATAGAAAAGGCCACCGGTGACTGAAAAAACCGGTGGCCTCAAGGCCGGAAGATACTCGATCCCGGCCTGGGTCCGAAAATGCGTCCGAAAACACATCCGGCCCCAATCCGTACGCGATCAGGACTTCGGCAACAGAACCTTGTCGATCACATGGATGACGCCGTTCGACTGCTTGACATCGGCGATGGTCACGTTGGCAACACCGCCAGTCTCATCCGTCAAGGTGATCTTGCCGCCATCAGCCTTTGCCTTCAGCACGCAGCCGCCAACCGTCTTGACGTCATGGGTGCCGCCATCGTCGGCCACCATCTTGGAGATGGCATCGGACATCGCACTGACGGCAACGACATGGCACGTCAGCACCTTGATCAGCATCTCCTTGCTTTCGGGCTTCAAAAGCGTATCAACCGTGCCGGCCGGCAGGGCCGCGAAGGCTTCGTTGGTCGGAGCAAAGACGGTGAATGGACCAGCGCCCTGCAGCGTTTCGACGAGGCCGGCGGCCTTGACGGCGGCAACCAGCGTCGTGTGATCCTTGGAATTGACGGCATTTTCGACGATGTTCTTGTTTTCATACATCGGCGCGCCGCCGACCATCGGATTTTCGGCGTGAGCTGCAAATGCGCCGGCGGCCAGTATCGAAGCGACGGTGACCGTGCGCAGCATGGACTTGAACATTTCTATTCCTTCCTGTTGATCTCTTTTGACCCGCAAGGCGGGCTCTCCCAATTTTCTGGAATTCGTGTTCTCTGCGCAGAGGACAAAACAAGGAACGGCAGGATGCTCGAAAGAGTTTCAGGAAAATTCGCATTTCCCCAAATATTTGATTTTCTATGTTTTATGACAATCGCAGCCGATGCAGACAAAAAATGCTGCGCTCTTTCAAGCGCAGCATTGGGTAAGCAAAATCTTACGAGAAACGATGGAGACCTATGGCAGCCGCGTCTTGCCGACAGCAACCACCGGTCCGGTTGCTGTGCCGGTCGGTGAGCCGCCAAAAGGCTCGACGCTGACGGCAAGCGTCACGCCTTCGCCGAACTTGGAGCGCAGCTCCGGCGGGATAATGATCTCACCCTCTCCCGTCTGCGGCAGGATGCCCAGCGACTTGGCAGGGTTGTCGCCTTCGATCAGCCAGAGCTCCAGCGATTTGGCCTCCGCCTGTTTTGCTGCGACCGGTGTGATTTTCAGCGCGCCGTTGCTGGCATCATATTGCGCCAGCAGATTGATCGTCGTGCTTACGTCACCGGTCAATTCAGCCACCAGCGGCTTCGTCTGGCTAACGGGCGTCAGCATGCCGGAAGAGAAGGTCACGACGGTCACAAGCCCCGCCACCGAGGCCAGCGTCAGCACGCGCCAGAGTGCGAGCGAATTCCACAACCCGCCTGCGGCGACAACCGGTCTCGCCTGCTCGGCAAACAGCCGGCGCTCGACGGCGACCAGGACCTGCGGTGGCGGCGCGATCGGCTCATAGGCATCGTTGAAGGAGGTGAGATTGCTCTGCCAGTGATTGACCATGGCCGCGAAAGCGCCATCGAGCACCATGCGCGCCTCGACCTTGCGGCGATCGTCGGCGGACAGAACACCCAGCACATACTCGCCCGCAATCACCTGGTCGCGACGGGAATCTCCGCTTTCGGGGTTCTGTGTGGTCATCGCTCCATGCACTCTCTGAGTTTCAACAGGCTGCGGCGCAGCCATGTTCGCATCGTATTCAGCGGCGTGCCGAAAAGTTCAGCCAGTTCCTGGTAGCTCAATCCCTCGACATAGGCCTTGCGCACGGCATCAGCGCGGTCTGCCTCGAGTTCGTTCATGCAATTGTCGATCCGGCGGCCCTCCGCCGTATTGATAGCGGTTTTCTCCGGGTCCGGCGCAGAATCCGCCAGATCATAAGCCTCGTCAATCGTGTTTGCCACCGGCTTTCGCGCCCGCAGATGATCGATCGCATGATTGCGCGCAATCGCCGACAGCCATGACATCGGATTGGTGTCGCCGCTGGCATAACGGTCTGCTCGCTGCCAAATCTTGATGTAGATTTCCTGCAAGGCTTCTTCCGCTTCCGCCCGGTCCCGCAAGATACGCACGCAAATGGCAAAAAGTTTCGGGCTCGTCTGCCGGTAGAGGGCGGAGAACGCCGCGCGGTCCCTGAGCGAGACCCGGCCGATCAGCGTGGAAATGTCGTCAGTGGTCATCGATGCTTCCGGTCCTCGTCCGTCAGCGGCGAACATAGGGCACAAGTCCGGGGATAAAAAGGGAGTTGCACCAGATAAAAACGGTTGTGGCGGCGGATGTCACACCGGCTTTATCTTTGCCGCAGATCATTCCCTCCACCGAAAACTTGCGCTAAACAGCACCCGGCTAATTTCGAGGTATTTCCATGTCCGCATCCGAAAGCGAAATCCAGGCAAATCTTCTCGCCAAGGCGCTGCCCTATATGCAGCGTTACGAGAACAAGACGATCGTCGTGAAATATGGCGGCCACGCCATGGGCAATGCCGAGCTTGGCAAGGCCTTTGCCGCGGATATCGCGCTTTTGAAACAGTCGGGCGTCAACCCGATCGTCGTCCATGGCGGCGGCCCGCAGATCGGCGCGATGCTGACCAAGATGGGCATCGGATCGGAAATTCGAAGGCGGCCTGCGCGTCACCGACCAGAAGACCGTCGAGATCGTCGAAATGGTGCTGGCCGGCTCGATCAACAAGGAAATCGTCGCGCTGATCAACCAGACCGGCGAATGGGCGATCGGGCTGTGCGGCAAGGACGGTAACATGGTCTTCGCCCAGAAGGCCCGCAAGACCGTCATCGATCCCGACAGCAACATCGAAGCGTTCTCGACCTCGGCTTCGTCGGCGAGGTGACGGAAGTTGACCGCACCCTGCTCGATCTTCTCGCCAAGTCGGAAATGATCCCGGTCATCGCCCCTGTCGCCCCCGGCCGTGACGGCGCCACCTACAATATCAACGCCGATACCTTTGCCGGTGCCATCGCCGGTGCGCTGAACGCCACCCGCCTGCTGTTCCTCACCGACGTTCCCGGCGTGCTCGACAAGAAGGGCGAACTGATCAAGGAACTCTCGGTCGCGGAAGCCCATGCCCTGATCAAGGACGGCACGATTTCCGGCGGCATGATCCCCAAGGTCGAAACCTGCATCGAAGCACTCGCCCGCGGCGTCGAAGGCGTGGTCATCCTCAACGGCAAGACGGCGCACTCGGTGCTGCTCGAGATCTTCACGGAGCATGGGGCGGGAACGCTGATCGTTCCGTGAGGGATGGTGGATAGGTTGACGGCGGGCCTGACTTGGTGCGCCCAAGGCCGCTGTTTTCAGCGCGGCAGGCACAGACGAAATGACTGGCCGCTGCCCTTCCTACTTCCGTCATTCCTGTGCCTGTCACAGGAATCCAGCCACACGACGTCCGTCGCGTGAAAGAAGCCTTTCAGCGGCGCAGACGCGCCGCTACTGGATCCCCGCCACAAGGGCGAGGATGACGGGAGGGTAAGGTTCGCCGCTCCCAGAACCGGCTATCCAGCGGACGCGCGGAAACCCAAGCCCCCTCAGCCCTGCCGATAAACCCGCACCGCCTCCCCCTTCAGCCACTCGATCATCGCCCGATACGGCCCCGGCCCATAGCTGATCCGCGCGACGCCAAGCCCGGCCAGCGCTCTCACGTCCATACCCGGCCGCATCATGATGTTGACGGGCAGCGACACCGCTTCGCAGACCCTTCCGATCAAATCCGGGTTCGACAATCCCGGCACGAAGAAGCCGCTGGCACCGGCCTGCGCATAGGCAGCCGCCCGCTCGATCGCCTCGTCCACCAGCGGCGCGTGCCGCACCGGATCGGAGAGCTTGAGGAAAAGGTCAGTGCGGGCATTGATGAAGAAGGGAATGCCCTTTTCGTCCGCCTTGGCTCGGATCGCCTTGATCCGCGCAGCCTGCGCCTCGATTGTGTGCAGACCGCTGCCGCCGACCACCTGATCCTCGAAATTGATGCCGACGGCACCGGTATCGATCACCCGGCCGACATTCTCAGCGGCAGCGCCGGCATCCCTCGCTATAACCGCCCTCGAAATCGATCGACACCGGCAGGTCGGTCGCCGCGACAATACTGCGGGCGATATCGACGAGCTGCAACATCGGGATTTCCTGGCCGTCGCCATAACCATTGGCATCGGCCACCGACCAGCTTCCGGTTGCCAATGCCTTGGCGCCGGACGCAGCCACAGCCTTGGCCGCGCCCGCATCCCAGATATTGTAGAGCACCACCGGATCGCCCTTGCGATGTAGGTTGGCGAACGCCTTTGCCTTGTCCGTCTGGTTCATCGTCTTTCCTCCGAAAACAATCCTGTTGGCCTCATCCTGCCTTCATGCCGCAAAAGCCACTGCTTGCGCCAGAGCCCGCCGCCATATCCCGTCAGCGAACCGTCTGAACCAATGCAGCGGTGGCAGGGAATGACAATCGAAATCTGGTTGGCGCCATTGGCTTTGGCAACCGCCCGGACCGCCTTCATCGTATCCACGTCGCAGGCAATATCGCCATAAGAGCGTGTCTCGCCGGGTGGAATATCCTGCAGCTTTGCCCAGACCTCGCGCTCGAATGCAGTACCGTTGAGCGCCAGCGGCGTCTTGAACGCGCCTGCCTTGCCGGCGAAATAATTCGAAAGCTCGGTCGAGATTTGCTCGATCGGCGGCGTCTTTCCAGGCGCAACGGATGAGCGCGTGTTGCGCTTCAGCTTTTCCATCTCGGCCGGCAATCCTTTGCGGTCATGGAATTCAAGCAGATGCAGGCGCGTCTCGTCGGCCACCGCGACCATCGGCCCGAGCGGGGTTTCCATCCAGTCGGCATAAAGCAGCCCACGCCCCTGCGACATCGCCGGGGCTCCCCCGATCAACCGGGCGAAGGCGGCGCGGAACCCGCTCGGAGATTCGTAGCCTGCCTCGATCTGGGCATCGATGACACGGCCGCCATCGGCCAGATGCCGGGCCGCCGCCCCAAGCCTGCGATGCCTGGCGAGATCGAGGGAAGGTGACGCCGAGATGGCGCTTGAAGGCGCGACGCACGGTCGATGGATCGTAGCCGCGCCGGATGAGATCGGTCTCCGTCCAGCGCCGCTCCGGGTCAGTGTCGAGCGCCTGCATCAGGCCATCGACGATGGCATCCTTGCCGCCGGCGGTCTCCAGTGGACGGCAGCGCAGGCAGGGCCGGAACCCCGCCTCAAGACAGGTGCCGATCAGATCGACGAAGATGGTGTTCTCGCGCCTGGGCTTTCGCGCCGGGCACGACAGCCGGCAGAAGATGCCGGTGGTCTTGACGCAGACGAAGGCCGAGCCTTCATAGTCGGTGCTGCGCGACAAGAGCGCGTCATAGAGGATGTCTTCAGGGGGCAGATCGAAAAGCATGATCCCTTCTATCACCGGAAGAATTTGGATGCCGCCGAAAATCGGGCGCCTATTTTTTTAGAGGATCAGCAGCATCACCACGCCGAGCACGATCAGCAGGCAGCCGAGGACCTCCAGCTTGTTGATCCATTCGCGGAAGATGAACACGGCGGATGCAAAGGTGAACAGCATTTCCACCTGCGCCACCACCTTGACGATCGCCGCCTGTTGCAGCGTCATCGCCATGAACCAGCCGAAGGACGCCGACGCGCCGGCAAAGCCGACCAGCAGGCCCGGCCGCCAGGCCTTGATGACGCGCTTCAATTCGTCCGGCTCGCGGATCAGGATCCAGGCCAGCATCGTCACGGTCTGCAGCAGGATGACGAAACCGAGCGTGAAACTCGCCTGCATGACGAAATCCGGCTCTGGCAGGCTGGGCGTCAGCGCCAGCGAGGCCGAGCGGTAGGAGACCGCCGACAGGCCGAAGAACGTGCCGGACAAAAGCCCGATCCCGGCCGTCTGGGTAAACACCGACGTCACCAGCGATCTGACGCTGAGCGGCGTCCTTGCCACCGAGATGATCATCACGCCGACGACGGAGATGGCAATGGCGACCAGCGTTCCCCGGCTTGCGGCCTCGCCGAGAAAGATCAGCGCAAACAAAGCTGCCTGCGCCGGCTCGGTGCGCGAATAAGCGGTTCCGACGGCAAAGTTGCGGAAGGAAAACAGGTGGACGAGCAGGAAGGTCGCAGCGATCTGCGATAGCCCGCCAATCACCGCCCAGAGGAAAAACTGCCCATCCGGAACCGGCAGCGGCCGGTCGAACCCGCGCCAAAGGATCGCCAGATAAAGCAGCGCAAACGGCACGCCGTAGCCGAAGCGCACGAAGGTCGCCCCGGTCGTGCCCATCACGCCCTTCAGGTGTTTCTGCATGGCGGAGCGGATGTTCTGCAGGAAGGCAGCCGCGATGGTGATGACGATCCAGGTTTGCATCCGTGCGGGCTAGCATGCCCGCAGGCCGGAATCCATCGTCCCATTTCCTGCGGCCGAACCACTGTCGCCTTTGGGCAACAAGACCGCCCCCTTTCCACCGCAAGGCGTGCGGCCGTGAGCCTCCTGCCTTGCGCTGCGCATGCCGCCGGTTAGCTTTATCGGCGCCATTTCGATCAAGGACGCCTGATGCCCGACCTGCACTATGAAGAGCCATCGCTCGCGGAACTCTACGATCTCGACAGCGGCTGGTCGATCGACCGGGATTTCTATCTGGCACTGGCCGGCAAGGCGTCGAAGCGGGTTCTCGATCTCGGCTGCGGCACCGGGCTGCTCTGCCATGCCTATGCTGCTCAGGGCCACCGCGTCACCGGCGTCGACCCAGCCAAGGCCATGCTCGATATCGCCCTTCAGAAACCCAATGGCGCGCGGATCGAATGGGTGCAATCGACAGCCCAGGATTTCCGCTCGCCGAAACGATTCGACCTGATCATCATGACCGGCCACGCCTTCCAGGTCTTTCTCGAAGACAGCGATATTCTCGCGGCGCTGGCAACCATGCGCCAGCACCTTGCTCCCGGCGGCACGATCGCCTTCGAAAGCCGCAATCCGGCCATCGACTGGCCGGCGCGCTGGAACCGGGATGCCGATCTCGAGGTCGAGGACCAGACCATCCGCCAGTCGCGGCGGGTTTCGCGCATGGCAAACAGGCGCATTGCGTTCGATACACACTATGAGCTGTCCGGCCGCGCGCTCGTCTCGTCAAGCGAACTACTGTTTCTGTCGCGGGACGAGATCGAAGATCGCCTGGCAGCATCCGGCCTGCGAGCCGAGGCCGTCTATGGGGGCTGGCAGCCGGAACCCTTCGACGAGGCCTCATCCGAGGAAATCATCTTCATCGTCAAGGCGGCCTGACCAGAGTGGCATATTTCCCATTTGCGTCCGCCGCGACCCATGGCATAACGCGCCCATGACACAGCTCGACCGCCTGCCGACCAAAGCCGATTTCGCCCATGTCACCGACTGGGTGTTCGATCTCGACAACACGCTCTATCCGCATCACGTCAATCTGTTCTCGCAGATCGACCGCAACATGACGGCCTATGTCGCAGCTCTGCTGACACTGGACCCGGTGGCGGCCAAGACGCTGCAGAAGGAATATTACCACGATCACGGCACCACCCTGCAGGGCCTGATGATCCATCACGGCATCGATCCCAACGACTTTCTGCAGAAGGCGCATGCGATCGACTATTCCGTCGTTCCCGCCGATCCGGCGCTTGGCGAAGCCATCAAGGCACTGCCCGGCCGAAAATTCATCTTCACCAATGGCAGCGTCAAGCATGCCGAGATGACGGCCCGCGCGCTCGGCATCCTCGATCATTTCGACGATATCTTCGACATCGTCGCAGCCGAGTATGTGCCGAAGCCAGCCGGCGATACCTATGATAAATTCATGAGCCTGCACCGGGTCGATACCAAACATGCAGCCATGTTCGAAGACCTGCCGCGCAATCTCGTCGTACCTGAAGGCGCTCGGCATGAAAACGGTTCTGCTGGTGCCGCGCAATTTCGAATATGAATTTGCCGAAGCCTGGGAAAAGACCGGGGACGGCGACGCAAGTCGATTACGTCACCGAAAACCTGACGGGTTTCCTCACCCGGCTTGTTTCCGAAGATTGACACAGCGTATCGAAACACAGTTTCGGCACGGAAAAACCCCTTTCCTGTCAGAGGCTTAAATTACCAAAGTTTAACTGGCCATCGCCGCCAGGCCGTCTATCCTTGCTTCAGGGACAACGTTCACTGAAAGGAATTCGACATGCGGAAGAATACTTTGATTCTCGGTGCCGTCGCTGCCAGCCTCGCTCTCACCGGCTTCGTCGCCCCCACATTCGCCGCCCGGCAGAAGCCGACGCCGGAACAGCGCGCCGAATGGATGATGAAGCGCCTCGATACCAATGGTGACAAGAAGGTCTCGCTGGACGAGGTTCACGCCCGCACCGACGAAGCCTTCAAGTCTTTCGATGCCGATGGCAACGGCCAGGTGACCACGACGAAATCAAGGCCAAGCGCCAGGCCTTCCGCGAAGTCCGCAAGGAATGGCGCGCCGCCAAGGACAAGACCGGCGCCGAAAAGACGGCGGCGATGGAAAAGCTCAGGGAGATGCGCCCGGCCATGCTGCCCGGGATGCGGCCGAAGGCTTTCAAGCGCGTCGATACCGACAAGAACGGTTCTCTCAGCCTTGCCGAGGTGACGGCACGGGCCGACGAGATGTTCAAACGTCGCGACACCAATGCCGACGGCATTATCGACGCCTCGGATTTCACCAAGACCAAGAAAATCTGATTGCAGTCTGACTGCCGATAGAGCTTTCAAAGGTTTTGCGAGCGTCGCAACCTCCCTCTCCGTCATCCTCGCCCTTGTGGCGGGGATCCAGCGACCCGACGTCGGTCGGGTCAAAGGACTCTTTCAGGTCAAGGACTTGGCCTGACTGGATCCCTGTGACGGGCACAGGGATGACGGAACATGGGGATTCCTTTCAGATAGAAAGCAACCTCTGCGCCAAGCCGGCCGAGGAGATTTATAAAAAGGCCGGTCAATGACTCGCCGGCCTTTACTGCTTGCTATCAAACCCGAGTCGACGGCGCAAAGCGGATCGCCCGGCGGGAAGCGAGGATAGCTCCAATCCAGCGCCAGCATCACCACCAGCGAGAACCCCACCAACGGGAAAATGATGCCGCCGATCGCCAGAAGCGCGATCAGGCCGCGAAACACACGCTTGTCAGCCGGCATCGGCGGCACGCCGAGCGAGCCCTTCGGCCGGCGCTTCCACCACATGACCGCAGCCGAAACCGCCAGGAGCACGATCGCCATGCAGGCGGCGAGCAGCACGAGTTGGTTCACCAGCCCGAACTCTTGGCCCATATGGACGTTGATGCCCCATTCCAATGCCTTGCCGAGCGGGCCGTAATCCGCATAGCTCATGTCGATCAGCGGCTTGCCGCTATATTGGTCGAGATGCACCACCCGCTGCTGCGAGACATCGTCCGGATAGACGGACCCTGTATAGACCCCTTGCGGTTTCATCGGGATATTCACCGCATAACCATCATGCAGGCCAAGCGTATCGAAGATGGCGACAGCCTGGTCAGAGGCCGATTGCCGTTGCGCCATGGCCTGTGGACTGCGGCACCTGTGCCTGCTCCAGCGACCAGGTGGTTTTGGCAACATGGTCGAGATGTTGGTCGGACATCGGCACGGCAGTGCGCACGCCGGCCGGATAGCCGAAATTACTGCCGTTCGCCCATTCGTTGACCTTCTCGCCCCAGACGCCAGACCAGGGCATGCCGGTCACCGCCAGGAAGACGATGAAGAAACCGACGAAAATGCCGCTGACGGCATGGGTATCGTGCCAGAACACCCGCCGTTTCGGCGTACTGCGCACGCTGATTACCCCACCCGTCTGGCTGCGCGGCCACCAGAGATAGATGCCGGTGGCGACCAGAAGCACCGACCAGCCGGCGGCGATTTCGATCAGCGACCGCGCAGAACGAGCCGAAATATTTCAGGCTGTGCAGCGTGCGGATGGTCCACATGACGGTGCCGCGATCGGGTAGCGACCCCAGCACCTTGCCGCCATAGGGGTTGACGTAAACCGCCAGTTTTCCGGCTGCGGGCGTATTGACGATGATCTCGACAGAATCCGCCGCTGACGGCGGGTCGATATATTTGACGGCTGTGCCGGGATAGGCGGCAAGGGCCGCCCCAACCATCGCCGACGGTGCGGCCGTCACGACGTTTTCCTGGATCTCGACGCGTTCCAGGTCGGCGTAGACAAGACCATCGATCTCGTCCCGGAACAGGTAGAGCGCGCCGGTGACGGCAAGCGTGATCAGAAAGGGCAGGACCAAAAGGCCTGCATAGAAATGCCAGCGCCAGACGGCGCGGTAAAGGTCGGACGGCGAACGCACCTGCAACGGCAGTGCTTGCGCGGCCGATGGTGAAATCGGACATGGGGTATCTCCAGATGAGCAAAAATGTCGGCCGCCGCGTTGCGCGAAGGCCTTGATTCAGGACGTCATGCGGAGATGGAAGGAGGAGCCCTGGCTTCGGCAAAGAAACTGCGAAGAACGACCCGGGGCGCATGTTTCGGTGCAAAATAGACTTCGGTCGTCGCATGCAGCGCTGCGATATCAACCGAGCGACCGGGCAGTGCAGGCGTATAGCCGGCCGCCAACTGACAGAGCGTAGCGCAAAGATCATGGCCCGGCTTAACCGGGGCATCCCCCGGCAGGCGTTGCTCAAGGCTGCCGTCATGCGAGACGCAGATAATATTAAACGGATCGGCAGCGGTGCTCGCCATCGTTCCATGGGCAACGCCCGCCAGCAGCCCCTGCATCAACAGCATGACGGCTACCAGCGCCGTCATAGCGCCGGCCGACACTCTATCTCTCAGGATAAGCCGCAGGGTTTTCATGGCGGCTCATTGCCACAGCCGTGACCCGCTGTCTATGCGACACAAAGCCGGTTGAGGGGAGGCCTGGCTATCTTATCAGCCTGCGAGCAAACTCAGGCGGGTACTCGGGTGCAGCTTGCCCCCGACATACCCAAAAATCCTGGCCCGGAGAACAAAGTTTTACCTTTTGCGGATAGTTTATTGTCTCAATCACGGGGAATGCGATGAACATAGCCTTGCACCTGGTATTCTTTGCGCTTGGGACAATGTGTGTTGTGGCAGGCGTATTGTTCCGTCCCTTCTGGCTGTCTGAATGGGGGCCACTAACTTTAATTCTACTCGCATGGCTGACCGTGTCGCTCATGATGGGTTTGGGAGGAAATGGAAAGCCACACTCCGTCCTCTTCGGCGTCGCCTGCGGGACGATAGTTGCTTTCGGTTTGGTTGTTACGCTCTTTACGAACTTCTATATTGGATTGGGGGCGGCCCTGGTACTCGGCTACTTTGGCTCATGAGAACGTTTTTTTTGCTCGCAGAATGGAGCAGCTTAAAACCGAACCAAAAGTGAAAGACTGACCGCACGATTGCCTGAGCAGCAGCGATCAATTCAATGACCGCGCTTGGTACCGGTCAGCTTGACCTCGCCTTCATCCTCGCCGTCCCAGCAATGCGCCCTGACAGCGCTGACCTTGATCAGGACCAGACCTTTGGTGTCGATGCCGTCCTTGAACCAGTCGTCGAGATCCTTCGTCCAGTGTTCCTTGAAGACGGCTTTGTCCTTGATCACGCCGGCCTCGCCTTCGACCGCAACCATGAAGGCCTTCTTGCCCTGGAAGGAGCGGCCCACTTTCGGATTGCGCTTGATGTCATCGACCATGCGCGACTTTTCCCAGGTGAAATAATAGGAACCGCCGTCGTAATCGACCTCGCCATTGTTGCTCATGGGCCGGCCGGCGATGGCGCCGCCGTCGGTGTGAGTCGAGAGCATGGCGATGTCGATATCGCGCATTTTTGCGGCTATTTCGGAAAGGCTCTTGTCACTCATGATCGTCTCCCGTGTCAATGAATGACGGAAGAACGCAGCCCGCGCCGTTTGGTTCAGACGCGGGCCGGGCAACATGGGATCGTATGCTCGTTCAACGGCTGCCGGATGCCATCGGCACCTTTGCAGGATCGACCGTCTCGTAGAATTTCGCGATGATCTCCCACGCTTCGTCGGCTGTTTCGACGAACTGGATGAGGTCGAGATCGTTGGGCGCAATGGTGCCGAAATCGGCCAGTGCCTCAAAATTGATGACACTGCGCCAGAACTTTTCGCCGAACAGGATCAGCGGCACCAGCGCCATGCGCCCCGTCTGCATCAGCGTGATCGTCTCGAACAGTTCGTCGAACGTGCCGAAGCCGCCCGGAAAAACCACGACAGCCTTGGCCCGCAAAAGGAAGTGCATCTTGCGAATGGCGAAATAATGGAAGTTGAAGGACAGTTCCGGCGTCACATAAGGATTGGGCGCCTGTTCGTGCGGCAGCACGATGTTCAGCCCGATCGACGGCGCGCCAATGTCGTCGGCACCACGATTGCCGGCCTCCATCACACCGGGTCCGCCGCCGGTGGTCACGACATATTCCTTGTAGCCAGACTCGGCCGAATGCTGCGAGCAGAGGCGGGCGAATTGCGCGCTTCGTCATAGTAGACCGAAGCAGCCGTCAGGTTCTGGCGCTGGATCTCGTTCTTCGCCGCCCAGGCGTCGCCGCCCGGCTCGGGGATGCGGGCGCCGCCGAACATCACCACCGTCGAATTGATGCCGCGTTCGGCCATGATCATGTCAGGCTTCAGCAGTTCCAGTTGCAGCCGCATGGGACGAAGCTCTTCACGGGCCATGAAATCATCATCCGTATAGGCGAGCCTGTAGGACGGCGACATCGATTGCGGTGTCTGCGGAACGCCTGCCGCGCGCTTGCGGGTCTGCTGGCTATCGACCAAGGGGTCCCAGACCCCGTCCTTGCGCTGCAGATTCCGCTTCTTCATTCTTGCCATGTCAAACTTTCCTGCCTGCAAACCGACAGCAAATCATCGCTGCCGGATGCTCCTTCCAACATCCCGATTGCTACGGATCAAATCACCCCGCGCCCATTCCGGGACATACACCCTCATCCACCGCCGACCGCAACCGAAAACCACTTCAATTTTTCGGGATCATGCTCTAGAGCAGGTTACGATAGACGCCGAAGTTTAAGGAATTCCGATGACGACCCATGATCTCGCCTCCCTGTCGCAGACCATCGACACCGCTTTCGACAACCGCGACAGCGTCACCATAAACACCAAGGGCGAGATTCGCGATGCGGTGGATGCAGCACTTGATCTGCTCGACGCCGGCAAGGTGCGCGTCGCCGAACGCGGCGCCGATGGCAACTGGACCGTCAATCAATGGCTGAAAAGGCCGTCCTTCTGTCGTTCCGGCTGAACGACATGGAGGTCGTCAAGGGAGGCTCGGGCCAATCGACCTGGTGGGACAAGGTTCCGTCGAAGTTCGAAGGCTGGGGCGAAAACCAGTTCCGCGAAGCCGGCTTCCGCGCCGTGCCGAACGCGATCGTTCGCCGCTCCGCCTATATCGCACCGAACGCCATCCTGATGCCGTCCTTCGTCAATCTCGGCGCCTATGTCGGCGAAGGCACGATGGTCGACACCTGGGCGACGGTCGGGTCCTGCGCCCAGATCGGCAAGCATGTGCATCTCTCCGGCGGCGTCGGCATCGGCGGCGTTCTGGAGCCGATGCAGGCAGGCCCGACGATCATCGAGGACAATTGCTTCATCGGCGCCCGTTCGGAAGTGGTCGAGGGCTGCATCGTCCGCGAAGGCTCGGTTTTGGGCATGGGCGTGTTCATCGGCAAGTCGACCAAGATCGTCGACCGCGCCACCGGTGAAGTCACCTATGGCGAAGTCCCACCCTATTCCGTCGTCGTTGCCGGCTCGATGGGCTCTGGCGCCGTCATGCCGAACGGCGTGGTCGCCCCGAACCTCTACTGCGCCGTCATCGTCAAGCGAGTCGATGAGAAGACCCCGCTCGAAGACCGGCATCAACGAACTTTTGCGGGACTGATCGATCATGGGCACGGAGGGGCAGCAAAGCATGTCCTGGCTGTTCTTCAGCCCCTCCGGCCGCATTGGCCGCCTGCCTTATTTTCTTGGCTGGCTGTTCTGGGCCGCAGCCAGCGGCTTCGTGCTTTCCCGCGTCTTCGCCCATCAGGGCAACGACATTCCGCTGGCACTCTGGACCCTGATCCTGGTCGTCACAGCCCTTGTCTCCACGGCGTCGATCGCCCTTTTGACCATCAAGCGGCTGCACGATATCGGCTATCCCGGCCACCTCGCCATCTGCCTGTTTATTCCGGTGCTGAGCCCCGTCCTCTTCATCGCGCTCTGTCTGTGGCCAGGCGCTGAGGGACCAAACGAATACGGCCGCTGAAGGCAGACAGGATCACGCTGCTACTGCTGCGGCATCTGGAAGGTGAAGCGGGTTTCGTCCTGTGTCGATGTGACCTGAAGCGTACCCTTGTGCGCCTTGGCGATTTCCGAGGCGATATAGAGCCCGAGGCCGAGACCCTGCAGGTTCGCTTTGGCCGAAGCGCGTACGAACGGCTTGAACAGGTCCTTGACTACCGCGTCGGGGATCGGTTCGCCGGCATTGGTCACAGTCAGCTCGGAAACGGCCGCCTGCTGTCGCCGAACGCACCGTGATCGGCCTCGCCGGATCGCCATGCGTCAGCGCATTGGCCAAAAGGTTCGACAGCAATTGTCCGATCCGGCCCTCGTCGCAACGCACCAGCACCTCCGTCAGGTCAGCCTCGATCCGCCGGCCTGGATTGGCCATCGTCAGTTCAGCGATCACCTGCTCCATGACCGGCCTAAGCGGCACGCGGTCCGCCTGCTCGATGGCAATGCCACCGCCGAGCCGGCCGCGGGCAAAGTCGAGCACATTGTCGATCAGGCCCGACATGCGCGAAATGCTGCTCTGCATCAGCCCGAGCACCGTCTTGCCCTTGTCGTCGACCACCGAGCGCTGCAGCATCCGCGTACCGGCATCCAGCGAGGCCAGCGGATTGCGCAGATCATGGCCGAGCACCGCGATGAACTGCTCGCGCAGCTCGCTGCTCTGCCGCTCCTGGTCGATCCGGTCGTGGGCGTCGAGGTGGAAGGCGATCAGATTGGCAAACAGCTGGAACATGCCGGCGATTTCCGGCGTGTTCAGTTTGCGCGGCACTGTATCGATGGCGCAGAGCGTGCCGAAGAAGGAGCCGTCAGCCAGCGTGATCGGCACAGAGATATACTCTGCAAGCCATAGATCGCCGGCGTGTGGTGGCCGGAATAGGCCGGATCCTCGGAAACATTGTCGATGATGACAGCCTGACGGTGATCGCGGATCTCGTTGCAGATCGTCGTCTCGATCTTCAGCTCGCCGCCCGGTTCCAGTCCGAAGGCCAGATTATCCAGAACACCGCAGGCGATCCAGCGATCGGCCGTGACCCGCGCCACCGCCGCAAAACGCATGCCAGTTGTCTTGCAGACCACATCGAGAATGGTCGGCACGGCGCTGATCTGTGCGATCGCATCGACGGCGGCGGCAGGGTTGTCGTTCAATGCATTTCTTTCGAGAGGCGATGTGCAAAGCACGTACCTCTTTCTCGGCGGAATGCTCCTCAGATGCAAGTCGGATGATGGTAGCGACACCGCAAACGGCGTCGCTACCATCATGCCTTCGGTTCGAACGGCTGCGGCCGGCGTGCTGCTCCCTGCCGCTCCAGCATCCAGCCCGGATATTCCGGCGGCAACGCACTGACATCGTTGAGCTTGGCCATATCGTCAGCATCGAGCCTCAGCTTCACCGCCTTCAGGTTTTCCTCCAGCTGCTCCACCCGCTTGGCGCCGATGATGACGCTGGTGACGAAGGGCTTTGCCAGGATGAAGGCAAGCGCCACTTCGGCAACGCTGGCACCGTGTTTTTCTGCAACCTCGCGCATCGCCGCAACGCAGGCCCAGGCCCGGTCCTTATCAACAGGCGGGAAATCGAAGCTCGCCCGGCGGCCCTCGCCATTGCCCGGCGCACCCGGTCCGTACTTGCCCGACAGGAGCCCGCCGGCGAGTGGCGACCAGACCATCAGCCCCATCTTTTCCTCGGTAAGCAGCGGCACGATATCGCGCTCAAGATCCCGGCCCGCAATCGAATAATAGGCCTGCAGTGTCTCGAACCGGGCAAAGCCCTTGCGCTCGGAAACGCCGAGCGCCTTGGCGATCCGCCAAGCCTGCCAGTTGGACATGCCGACGTAACGAACCAGCCCGCCGGAGACCAGGTCGTCCAGCGCCCGCAGCGTCTCGTCGATCGGCGTCACCGTATCAGTACCGTGGATCTGATAGAGATCGATATGGTCCATCTGTAGCCGGTCGAGGCTCTCTTCGACCGAGTCCATGATATGGCCGCGTGAGGCGCCGCGGTCGTTCGGGCCATCGCCCATCTGGCCATAGACCTTGGTAGCGATCACCACGTCCTTGCGGGCGACGCCGAGATTGATCAGCGACTGCCCGAGCAGCCGTTCGGATTCGCCGGCCGAATAGACATCGGCCGTATCGATGAAATTGACGCCAGCGGCCAGGGACCGCTCGACGATCCGGTTGGCCGCATCCTGGTCGACACCGGCGATACCGCCCCAGAAGGCGCCTTCCGCCGATCCGAAGGTCATCGTCCCCAGGCAGATCTCCGAAACGAACAGGCCGGTATTGCCAAGCTGATTGTAACGCATGGTGTGCTCCATAGTTCTCTTGAAATTAAGATACGGAAGGGCCCGGCAGCGCGGGCGGGGTTTTTCAGGGATGTAGGGCGCAACAGCTGCGTGCCACCCCGGGGGGCTTTTCGAACGCCTGTCTGCGCGCCCAAAACGGTTTTGTTATTCGGCCGCGACCTGCGTGCGCAGCATCGCCACGTCGCGCAGCGGCGACTGGCCATAGAAACGGGTATATTCCAGTCCGAACTGCGATGGGCTCTGGTAGCCGACGGTATGCCCGGCCATTCCAGCGTCCATGTTGTCCACCAGCATCAGGCGGCGCGCCTCATAGAGCCGCAGCTGCTTCTGATATTGCATCGGCGTCATCGCCGCGACCGCCTTGAAATGATGGTGCAGCGATGAAACGCTCATGCCGCAATGCTCGGCCAGGTCCTCGATCCGCAGCGGCCGGACATAGTGTTCGCGCAACCAGGCGATCGCCTTGGCAACCCGGTTTCCCGGGCTATCCACCGTCGCAATCTGGATCAATCTTGGCCCGTAAGGTCCGGTCAGAAGACGATAGAGAATTTCCTGTTCGACCAGGGGCGCCACCCCTGCAATGTCGCTTGGAGTATCAAGGAGCCTCAGGTACCTGAGCGTTGCGTCGACAAGAGCTGGCGAAGCCTTGTGGACGGCAAGGCCCCGCATGCCATCGGCCGTTGCCGCGACGGATGGAACGGCGATCCGCTGCAGCACTTCGCGCAGCCGGTCGGGATTGATCACCATGCCGAGCCCCAGATGCGGTGCCTGCGGACTGGCGACGCTGACCCTCGAGACGACCGGCAGATCGAACGACACAACAACACAATCGCCAACCCCGTAATGATAGACATCCTGCCCGAGCGTGACGCTTTTCTGACCTTGGGCAATAAGCGCGAAGGCAGGGCGATGGGCGAGGTGCACCGGGTTGGTCGGCGCGGTCTGGCGCCCGAAAAACAGGTTCTCGATCGCCGTCGGGAACATGCCGGTTCCCGAGGTATGCCGCGAAATGATCTCAGCGATTTCACCCGAAACGTTCTGTGTGGTTATGCATGGAACGGAAACGATACCCTGGTTTTCGACTGATCCGACGCTACTGCGGAATTTCGGCCGTGGGAATGTCTGCTCCTTCACATTTGCAGGATCGCATAGAAATCTCGGAGTATCGTTGTAACGCCAAAGCCTGTGTCTGCCGCATGGTTGGCTCATCGGATGAACAAGTCCGAAGAATCAAGGAAATTGCCATGACCAGATTGACCGGAAAAACCGCCGTCGTCACCGGCGTTGCCAATGGACCAGCGGCCCGGATCGCCGCCCGCCTTGCCGCCGAAGGTGCTGCCGTCGTCATCAACGATGCCGCCGATAGCGAAGGTGCCTCCCGCCTTGCCGCCGAGATCGTCCGGCGCGGTGGCCGGGCCGTCGCCATTGAGGGCGACGTCTCGAAATCGCAGGACGTCAGGCGCATCTTCCGCGCCGCAGTCGAGATTTTCGGTAGGCCGAATATCGTCATCAACAATGCCGGAATCGTCCGGGTCGAGCCGCAGCAGGTGGAGGCGGACGCCAACCGCACCTTTGCCGTCGATGTCTTCGGCACGTTCCTGATGTGCCAGGAGGCTGCCCGCCAGTTCGCCGGCAAGGGCGGCATCATCATCAACATGAGTGCCACGGCCAACGCCAACCCCGATGACACAACACCGGACGAGGAGACGCAGTCCACCATCAAGAGCGCCATCGATATGCTGACACTTGGCCTTGCCCGCGACTTCGCCGAGCGCGGCATCCGCGTCATCTCGATCGATCCGGCGGGTTTTGACGCGGAAAACCTGTACGAGCCCGATCTTCCCGAAAAGACCGCACGCCACATCCCCGCCCTGAAATCACTGCGCCGCGGCCGTCTCCCCGGCGCCGGCACGCTTGCTGCCGCCGACGATATCGCCTTCATCCGCAACGAACTGGTGGCATCAACCGGTTGGCGCGGGTGGTGAGGAACGGCCCATAAGGGCTACAAATGTCGGGCTGGCGCCGATAACAGACTCTATCTCAATTGTCAGCGAATACAGCCGTCAGACATTAGGGTGATCTAAAGTTACGGAAGGGATGGAAGGCCTCTATTCGCCCTGTCGCTCAAAATAAACAGGATGCGCCGAATGCCGGCCTTCTCGCCGCCGCGCCGAAGCGGACGTTCGTTCCACGACCGGACTCGACCGAGGCCGTGTGGTGGCACGGCCCGATCAGCACCGACGAAACCAGGCCAGGCTGAAGTTGACAGAAAACCTGTTTTCAATCACTTTTCCACCGCCGAGAAACGGAGGCAGCCAATCTGGCGCTCATCACTGGTGTCGGCCGGACGACATCCACAAGAGGTGTCCTTTGTCTGTTATTCCATCATCATCGATCATTGCGTCTGAGCAGACTTTCACGACGGCTCGTACCTTTCTTCGAGTTCCCCATGTCGAAAGTGCCGAAGGGGCCGACGTTGCCTTTCTTGGCATTCCATTCGATCTGGCTACCTCCAATCGACCGGGAACGCGATTAGGACCGGGCGCTATCCGTAGCGCCTCCGGACAGCTTGCCGAGCTGCCGTGCTATCCCGGTGGGTTCGACCCGCTCCAATATGTGAAGGCAATCGATCTTGGAGACGTCTATCTCCACTACGGCGACTCTCGGTCTATCCCCGGAACAATCGAAGCCGCAGCGGCAAAAGTGATCGCCACTGGGGCAACCTTGTTCGGCCTTGGTGGGGACCATTTCATCTCCTTCCCCTTGCTAAAGGCGACGGCCGCGCACCACGGAAAGCTGGCCTTGATTCAGTTTGACGCCCACACCGACACCTGGCAGGATGCGAAAGCGTCTCCCGGTCAGTTGGCTATGGATCACGGCACGATGTTTCGCACTGCCGTAGAGCAGGGCATCATCGACCCAGCAAGGTCGATCCAGGTCGGTATCCGCACCTGGGTGGATGATCCGATGGGTATCACCATCCTCGACAATGTTGTCTGTGACGATTCCTCGCCCGAGGCTATTGCCGCGACCATCCGGAAGGTTGTGGGTGATGGCCCATGTTACCTGACGGTGGATATCGACTGCCTTGACCCGGCTTATGCCCCCCGGAACGGGGACACCCGTCGCCGGCGGTCTGACGCCACTCAAGCTGTTGCGTGTGCTAAGCGCGCTCTCCGACCTTGATATAGTTGGCTGCGATGTCGTCGAGGTGTCCCCTCCCTTCGATGTGGCTGGGATCACTGCGCTTAACGCGGCGACGATCATGTATGAGCAGCTATGCCGTGTCGCCCGCAGAAAGGGTGCCGTCGACCAGAGCTATCCCCGATAGTCGCAGCCGCATCAAAAGAACCGCCACCTATTTCTGGGTGGCGGTCACGTTGATGTTCGCTGATTACGGACGATCTGGCAAAAGTGCCGCCCAGGGTACCTCAACCGCGACGAGCCGCTTCGATCGCCGCGACGTCGATCTTCTTCATGGTCATCATCGCATCAAAGGCGCGCTTTGCTTCACCGCCGCCGGCCGCCATCGCTTCCATCAGGACGCGGTGTAATCTGCCAGGACACGCCCCACTTGTCCTTGCACCAGCCGCATTCGCTTTCCTGGCCGCCATTGCCGACAATGGCGTTCCAATAGCGGTCGGTTTCTGCCTGGTCCTCAGTTGAAATCTGGAATGAGAAAGCTTCGTCTTGTTTGAATGCGGGGCCGCCGTTCAAACCAACACAGGCAACACCCGCAACCGTGAACTCAACGACCAGCACATCTCCCTGCTTGCCGTCCGGATAGTCTCCTGGTGCACGCATGACGGCACCCACTGCGCTGTCGGGAAATGTCTCGGCGTAGAAGCGGGCGGCGGCCTCGGCATCTTTGTCGTACCATAGGCAGATGGTATTCTTTGCCATTGCGTTGTCCTTTCGCTCTTCGGTCTCCAATTCCGGCCGGAAATAGGAGGCAAACCGGACTTTTCCAGCCCATCTAAGCCATTTCACGCAGATTATAGTCCAGCGCCGCTCAATGGACGAAGTGCCGGCTCAGGACCAATTGCAGAAGTCAGCCGCTCGAAATACCTTGCAGAGCCGTTGGCTTCACATCGTGGCGGGCATTCTACGCGATGACCATGATCTCAAGTTCCTGATCGCCGGTACCGACGACATCGCCAACAGCCTTGCCCATCAGAAGCCGTGCCACCGGAGATACGAAGGAAATCGATCCGGCCTTGGGGTCCGCCTCGTCCTCTCCGACGATACGGTAGGTCTGCACGCGTCCGTCATTGCGGCTGAAGGTCACCGTGCTGCCAAAGGCAACAGTCTCTGTCGACGCCGGGGCAGGAACAACCTCAGCGGTGTGAACCCTTGCCGCAAAGTAGCGCGTATCGCGCAAGGGATTTGCCGCTTGCCGCCGCCGTTCATTGACATCCTCGATCGAGCTTGCAGCATCATAGGCCGCGCGTGCTTGCTGAAGCTGCAGTTCCAGCGCCTTCAATCCCGCCTCTGTCACACGATCCGGATGCAGTGAAATCGGCCGGTCGGGCAAATGGGTTTCCGCAGCCGTTTCGGCACTTTCGTCCTTGGTGAAGGCAACGCTCAATCTCAAAACTCCGTCTCGGTGCGGTGCGCTCTTGCAGCGCATTGGGTGATTACCCACCCGTTTGGCAGAAGCATACATGGAATGACAAGCGACGAACCGCCAATCCTGCTCCATCAATGGCCGGCGCCGATTCACGGTCTACCATGTTTTCCGGTTGTCACGGACAACAACTGCGATAGACGGCCCAAACCTCCCGTCATCCTCGCCCTGAAATGACGGAGATGCACCGGTACCGGCAAACCCGGTTGCCTGTGCTGTCAGCAGAGATGCTGATCGTCCACTAAGGGTCGAAAGCAGTCTTCGACCTGGTGCCAGCAACCGGAAGCAATGACCGTCCGTTGCGCGGCCAGACACCAACGTCCTTTTTCGACCCAAAGCGGACCCGACGCATCGGCGCAGTCCGTCGGGCGGGTCGCGTGATTAAGCGGGAACGTACGTCAACCTCATCACGTCCTCGCCAACGAGATCGCTGGCCACAAGGCGGAGCGGCGGCCGTGGGCCGGCGAAGAATGGCGTGCCGCGACCCAGCACGATGGGGTGGAAGTAGAGTCGATACTCATCGATGAGACCAAGGTCGGTCAGACTTTGCGCCAGGTCTGGTCCGGCAACTGCAATTTCCCCAACGAGCTGAGCCTTCAGCCCGCGGATCACCGCCTCGAGGTCATCGTCGACAAGTGTGGCGTTGGGGCCGACTGACTTCAGCGAGCGCGACACGACCCACTTCGGTTGGCGCCGCCACGCCGCCGCGAAATCGCGTCGCTCCGCGTCCCACTCAGGATCGTCTTCATCCCAATAGCGCATGATCTCATACATGCGGCGACCGTACACACTGCCGGTCAGGTCGAGCACGTGCTCTATCCAGTGACGAAAGAGTGCCGGGCCTGTCTGAATTTCCAGGTGGTCGACGTAGCCGTCCAGGGACTGGTTCATTCCAAAGACGAGCTTCGCCATGCTGCAGAATCTCCACCCAAGGGTCTCCAGATTAGCTTGAGCTGCCGTTCCGCGGAAGTGAGGTTGGGCACGATCTGCGCGCCGCATTGGCGGTGTGACCAGCAATTGCCGGTCGTGGTGAACTCCCGCCCTTGTGGCGGGCATCCAGCCACGGTGCGTCTGCGTCGTGAGAAGACTTCCACCCGACTTACAACAGTTCTCTCGCCGCGCCGACGCGGTGACTGGATGCCTGTGACCGGCACAGTCATGACGGAAGTTTTGAGACCGTGCGATCACCACAAGAGCCCTCCCGGCCACAAAAAAATCATCCCCGCAAATCCCCCGCGGCCAAAACCTGTGCCATCATCATTGCGTCCTGTCATCGGCTAGACTGCTAGGCGTAGCGGTGAGACAGGGCCGGTGCCGGGTGTTGGACAGACGTAAGCCTTCATCCGGTGGATTGGCAGAAAGTGGTTTCCCTCTCGTCTGCAAAATGGCGGGGCGTGCCTGTGAGGCACACATGAGGAGCGGCGACTGGGCTTGCGATGAGCAATTCCTTTCGTGGCGTCGCAGGAGCCGGAGCGATCCGGTCTCTGTCGAGCGCCACCCCGTCTAAAAAGGGTGCCGCCATCCCCGCAGAGAAACCGGAATTGCCCATCGACCCACACTGAACGGGGCGCTGGAAGGCGTCATATAATTTACTTAGTCATCGGCACTTTCCGGCGCCCCGGCCAAGTCAGCATGAAGCAAACCCACGGCGGATTTTCCGGGCGTGGCTATAGGCTGTTGGCGAGGGTAAAGACACAGCAAACGACCCGGCTAACCGCGTGACAGCTCCGCATGGATCGGCTAAACCAAGCCCCGCGAAACAACAGGCTTTTTTGATGACCGCTATCGATCCCGTCGCCAATCTCTCCGCCCTGATCCGCTGCCCCTCCGTGACCCCTGCCGAAGGCGGGGCGCTGACGGCTCTCGAGGCGATGCTCAAGCCGCTCGGCTTTGCCGTCGACCGGGTGATGGCCACCGAAGACGGCACGCCGGATATCGAAAATCTCTACGCCCGGCTGGGCACCGGCGGCCCGCACCTGATGTTTGCCGGCCATACGGATGTCGTACCGGTCGGCGACGAGAGCGCCTGGACGCATGGTCCGTTTTCTGCCGACATCGCCGATGGCCAGATGTACAGCCGCGGCGCCGTCGACATGAAGGGCGGCATCGCCTGCTTTGTCGCCGCCGTCGCCCGCCATATCGAAAACAACGGGCCGCTCAAGGGATCGATCTCGTTCCTCATCACCGGCGACGAGGAAGGCCCGGCGATCAACGGCACCACCAAGCTGCTCGAATGGGCAGCCGCCAAGGGCGAGTGCTGGGATGCCTGCCTGGTCGGCGAACCGACCAATCCGGACCAGCTTGGCGACATGATCAAGATCGGCCGGCGCGGCTCGCTGTCCGGCACCATCACCGTGCACGGCGTTCAGGGCCACGCCGCCTATCCGCACCTCGCCGACAGCCCGGTGCGCGGCATCCTGGCGTTGACGCAGGCGCTGATGGATCCGCCCTTCGATGGCGGTACCGACACTTTCCAGCCGTCCAATCTCGAGGTGACGACGATCGACGTCGCCAACAAGGCGGTCAACGTCATCCCGGCAAAGGCGTCGGCGAGCTTCAACATTCGCTTCAACGACACGTGGGACGCCGACACCCTGAAGGCCGAGATCATTGCCCGGCTGGATCGCGCCGCGGCCGAAAGCCCCCTTCGCCCCGGCCGTCCGCCGGTCAGATATGATCTCGTCTGGAGCGAACGCCCGAGCCATGTCTTTCTCACCCGCAACAACGCCCTGATCGCCTCGCTGTCGAAGGCCATAGAGATGGTTACTGACCGCGAGCCAAAACTCTCGACCACCGGCGGAACATCGGATGCGCGTTTCATCAAGGATTATTGCCCGGTGGTCGAATTCGGCCTTGTTGGCCAGACCATGCATATGGTCGATGAACGGGGTCGCCATCGACGACCTCCGAACCCTGACCGGGATCTATGAAGTCTTCATCAGCCGCTGGTTTGGCCATGCCGCAGATTGAGGAGATCGGTTCCTATCTGAAAGGTGTCTGGCTGCTGATTCTGGGCGACAGGAGCGGTTTCGACTGGCTCGACATAACAGCGATCGGCGTTTGGCGCTCCTTTGCCGCCTTCCTCTGGTGCCTTCCGGCGATGGCCGTCGGCTGGGCTGCGTGGCGTCTTTTTATCTGGAGCAGATGCCGACCGGCACCTCGACCGGGCTTGGCTTCATTTTGAAGCTGTTTCTCGTCGATATGACGATGTGGATCGTGCCCTTGGTGCTGGTGTCGGCGCTGGCAAAGCCGCTCGGCTATGCCGACATGCTGGCGTCGATCATCATCAGCACCAACTGGCTGGCCGTCCCGACGGTCTACGCGATGGCCGTTCCACTGGCGATGAGGCTGGTCATCCCGGGCGGCCAGGGACTGGCCTATCTGCTGTCCCTGATCCTTCTGCTGGCCAATTTCACCGCGATTTTCAGGCTGGTGAAGACGGTGACCAACAACCAGATGCTGCTCGCCTCCGCGATCTCAGCCTTGCTAATCCTGCCGTCCCTGATGTTGAGTGAAGCTCTGCCGCCGTTGCTCGGCCTGATGCCGATCTATGCCGCGACCCTTCAATAGTCGACCTGCATGAAATAAAGCCCCTCCGGCGGCGCGACGGGACCGCAGGCCTTGCGATCCTTCGCCTCCAGCGCCGCGCGCACATCGTCCGGCGTCCAGCGGCCGTCGCCGACCATCTTCAACGTGCCGGCAAACGAGCGGATCTGGTTGTGCAGGAAACTCTGCGCCGTCGCCCGGATTTCGATGACATCGCCATCCCGCGTCACATCGAGCCGGTCCAATGTCCGCCAGGGGCTGTTGGCCTGGCAATGGGTGGAGCGGAACGTGGTAAAATCGTGATATCCGACCAGCATCTGCGCCGCCGCATGCATGGCCTCGTGGTCAAGCTTCTTCGACACCCACCAGGCCCGCTTCGCCTCCAGCGCCAAAGGTGATGGCCGCGAAATGATGCGGTAGAGATAATGCCGCCGGAGCGCCGAAAAGCGGGCGTCGAAATCATCAGGCACCTCAGCTGCCTCGATGATCGACACCTGCTGCCCGGCCTGCCCGAGATAGGCGTTGAGCGCATTGCGCAACGTCTCCGGCTTCCAGGCCCGCGAGAGATCCACATGCGCGACCTGCCCCCGAGCATGCACACCGGAATCAGTCCGCCCCGCACCGCGGATCAAAGCGGGCTCGCGGGTCAGCGCCAGGATCGCCTTTTCGACGGCACCCTGCACCGAAGGACCATTGTCCTGCCGCTGCCAGCCGACATAGTTCGAACCGTCATATTCGATCGTCATGCGAAACCGCGGCATCAGGAAAGCCTTGCGCCGGCGGGAATGGGCGTGCCGCGCCGGAAGTCGTCAGCATCGAGAACCTTGCCGCCTGCCTTTTGCAGGCGCGTCAGCCGTACAGAACCATTGTCGCAGGCGATTGTAAGGTCATCAAACAGGGCGGTGCCGGTTTCGCCACCCACTCGTTCGACAACGGACGCGAGAACCTTGACGCGCTCCGGCTTGCCGCCGATCTCAAGCTCGAACCACGCGCCGGGAAAGGGCGATAGTCCGCGAATGTGATTGTGAACTTCGGTAGCGGTCTTGCGGAAATCGATCCGCGTCTCGGCCTTGCTGATCTTCGCCGCATAGATCACCCCATGCGCGGCCTGCGGCGTCAACGGCAGGTCACCGCCATCAAGCTTGTCCATGGCTTCCTTGATCAGGCCGGCGCCCGCTAGCATCAGCTTGTCATGCAGTTCGCCAGCCGTCATCTCGCTGCCGATGGCGACAACCTTGGTCAGCGCCACATCGCCGGTATCGAGCCCTTTGTCCATCTTCATCACCATCATGCCGGTCTCGTGATCGCCGGCCATGATCGCCCGCTGGATCGGTGCAGCACCCCGCCAGCGGGGCAGAAGCGAGGCGTGGCCGTTGTAGCAACCAAGCCGGGTGCCACTCAGAATCTCCTCGGGCAACAGCAGGCCATAGGCCACGACGACGGCGACGTCGGCATCGAAATCGCGAAAAGTCTGGCGGTCTGCAGTATCCTTGAAATTGACGGGAGCCAGCACCTCGACGCCGAGCAGTTCCGCGGCTTGATGCACCGGCGACTTCTGCAGGTCGAGGCCACGGCGGCCGCCGGGACGCGGCGGCTGGGTGTAGACGGCAACGATCTTGTGACCGGCCTCAGCCAGCGCCGCCAGTGTCGGTACCGAAAATTCCGGCGTTCCCATGAAGATGATGCGAAGCGGCATGGCGCGCGGTTCCCCGTTCTGATCAGGCCTCTTCAAACGGGTTTACGAGCTTCAAATCAAGCCCCTCAAAGTCTTTTGTATTGCGGGTCGCCAACGTGGCATCATGCGACAGGCAGATCGAAGCGATCATGGCGTCCTGAACGGAGATCGGGCGGCCGGCACTTTCGCGCTTGGCACGGAGCCGACCGGTCAGCAGGGGCGCGCCCTCACTGAAGTCCAGAATGCGACCCCGAAACTGGGTCGCCAATAGGTGCTCAAGAGAGAGAATATAACGATCAGAACCCGTCCGCAGATAAAAGCGTTCCGCTCCAAACGATTGTTCCATCACTACGATGGAGTTCAGATACAAATTCGATTCAGCCTCACGGCGAAACCATATCCCGACATTCTTATCCGGGGATGATTTTACAAGTTCCGAAATGATGTTCGTATCGAGGACGATCATTCGAGTTCAAGCGCCGGGCGGCCGAAGTCTCTCTTCCGCTCGGCTTCCACCTCATCCAGAATAGCGGCGAAATCATCGCCCAATCCTTCGTCGGCACCAAAAGTTGCGCGCAGAATATCGTAGGCAGACTGTTCTTCCACAGGCTTGATATCCTTTTCGGCTATCAAACCCTTGCGTAAAAGCTCTTTCGCCTCATCGGAAAGGCTGCGGCCGGTGCGGTCGGCCGCAGCGGCGATGTCACGCTTCAGAGCATCGGAAATATTTCGGATCAGCAGATCGCCCATGTGCAACCTCCACTATGATATCACTGATATCATAGTCTCGCAGGCCCGGATTTTCAAGGAAAGCGTCAGATCGCCTTGGCGCCGCGGGTCTTGGCGGCCTTGGTGAACTTGCGGATCACCATTTCACGTTTGAGTTTGGAGATGTGGTCGATGAACAGCACGCCGTTCAGGTGATCGATCTCGTGCTGCAGGCAGGTCGCCAAAAGGCCATCGGCTTTGGCCGTCAGCTTGTTGCCCTCAAGATCGATATACTCGACGGTAATGGTCGCCGGCCGTTCGACCTCGGCATAATAGTCGGGGATCGACAGGCAGCCTTCTTCATAGACGGAACGCTCGTCCGATGTGGTCAGGATCTTCGGGTTGATGAAGATCTGGGGCTGTTTTTCTTCGCCGTCCTTCGATACGTCGATCACCAGCATCTGCCGCGGAACGCCGATCTGGATCGCGGCAAGGCCAATGCCCGGCGCGTCGTACATCGTGTCCAGCATGTCATCCGCCAGGCGGCGGACATCGGCATCGACCGTTTCCACCGGCTTGGACAGCTGGCGCAGCACGGGATCGGGAAGAATGATGAGCGGCTTAATGGTCATCTGGCTCCCATAACCGATCTTTTGCGCCGATGGAATTCTCGTTTTCAAGATTTTTGCAGCAAATGCAGCAGTTTGTATTGATCGATTCACCAATGTTCTTGTTTTGATCTAGTCAACAAACACGAATCCACCTAGGCTGCAACGATGGAACCGACAATTCTCACGCTCGATCAGCCGCTTTTCATTCTTGGCTCCTATACGGTCACGCTCGGCATGTGCCTGTTCGGCGCTGTCGTCGTTCTGCTTTTCGCGGGCATTCCGGCGGTTCTCGGCAGGCGGCGGGACCGGCAGTCGGCGCTCGATGCCGAGCAGCGGATGACGGCGCTGCTCACCGCACAGACCGAGATGCAGGGCCGTATCGCCGCCATGGCCGATGTGCTTGGCGCCCGCCAGTCCGAGCTCAACCAGTCGATCAGCCAGCGGATCGACGGCATGACGCACCGGCTCGGCACATCGATCACCGAGCAGACGAAGGCCACGCATGAAAACCTGCGCCGGCTGCAGGAGCGGCTGGCGGTCATCGACACGGCGCAGACCAATATCCAGTCGCTTGCCAAGGACATGGCCGGGTTGCAGAGCATTCTTTCCAACAAGCAGACGCGTGGCGCCTTTGGCCAGTCGCGCATGGAAACCATCATCGCCGACGGCCTGCCGATGGGCGCCTATGCTTTTCAGGCGACGCTTTCCAACGGCTCGCGGCCGGACTGCACGATCCGCATGCCGAACGGCCAGCCGGTGCTGGTGATCGACGCGAAATTTCCGCTCGAGGGCTGGAATTCCATTCGCAGCGCCGAAAACCCAGAGATGATCCGGCAGGCGCAGCAACAGTTCCGCCGCGACATGGAAGTGCATATCCGGGATATTTCCGGGAAATACCTGATCCCCGGCGAAACCCAGGAAACGGCCTTTCTCTTCGTTCCCTCCGAATCGATCTTTGCCGAGATCCACGAACATTTCGAAGGGATCGTCCAGAAGGCACACCGGTCACGGATCGTCATCGTTTCACCATCGCTGCTGATGCTGTCGATCCAGGTCATCCAGGCCATTCTGCGGGATGCCAGGATGCGCGAGCAGGCGCATCTGATCCAGGGCGAAGTGATCCGGCTGATGGAGGATCTGACCCGGCTCGACGACAGGGTTCGCAAGCTGCACGGTCATTTCCTCACCACCCAGAAGGATGTCGACGACGTTCTGATCTCCTCGGAAAAGCTCAAGAAGCGTGGCACCCGCATCGAGGCGCTGGACCTCGAAACGGCCGCGCGCTGCCCGATGGTAAGGCGGACTCAAAATCCTTCGACAGTCGTATGGGGCAATTGAAGCTCCGGGTGGTTGACGAGGACTGACCCTGTCGGGCACTGTCCCGCAAAAATCGCCTGCCCCGGGAGACACTTCAGATGATTACAGTTTTCGGTTCCATCAACATGGACCTGATCGCCACCACTGCACGCCTGCCAAAGCCCGGCGAGACCGTGACCGGCACAGGCTTTTCGACTGCGGCAGGCGGCAAGGGCGCCAATCAGGCCCTGGCAGCATGCCGAGCCGGAGCAAGCGTTCGCATGGCCGGTGCGGTCGGATCCGGATAGTTTTGCCGATGGGGCGCTGGCTCTCCTGAAACAGGCGGGCACCGACCTGTTGCTGACAAAAACCGTTAGCGAACCGACCGGCACTGCGCATATTCTGGTCGGTGGCGACGGCGAAAACGTCATTGTCGTGGTGGCCAGCGCCAATGGCACGGTCAGCGTTGACGATGCGCAGTCCACCGTCGAGACGATGAGCGCCGGCGATACGCTGATGCTGCAGCTCGAAATCCCGGCCTCCTCGGTGGAAAAGGCACTCGTTGCGGCAAAGAGCAAAGGTATCACCTCGATCATCAATATCGCTCCCTTGACAGCAGACGCCGCACGGCTCGGCCGGATGGCCGATATCGTCGTCGCCAACGAGACGGAATTCGAGCTGCTTGCCGGTCGCGAGGGGCTTTCGGCGACCGAACGCGAAGACGCCATGCAGGCTCTGTCGCAGGGAAACAGGCCAGATCGTCATCGTCACGCTGGGCGCCGAGGGCGTCGTGGCGGTGCGCAAGGGCAATGTACATCGCGCCAAGGGCTTGAAGATCGAACCGGTCGATACCGTTGGCGCCGGCGATACCTTCTGCGGTTATCTCGCCGCCAGCCTCGATGCCGGGCTCGATTTCGATGCGGCGCTGCGCCGTGCCGCGGTTGCCGGCTCGCTGGCATGCCTCAACCCGGGCGCCCAGCCGGCCATCCCACTAGCCGCTGAGGTCGATGCAAAAATCTGATCGGTTACGACCGGCAGAGCGCCGCTGCGCAATCAGAACACGGAACGTCGCCGACGCGGCACTGAGGAGAGAATCCCGTATAAACTACGGGATTTCGGTCTTCAACATTGTTCCAATTTTAATAAATATGCGCTATCAAACACCTGCAAAGGCTGCCTTCCCAGGATCAAAGGTGGCCTCACGATGTCGGTCGGCATCTGGCGCTCCATGAGGGGGCATCTCCCATCCAAAGATCGCGTCATTCTGCGGCTTGAAACCCGCGGACCTCTCACAATGCGGGGACATTCATGTTCAAGTTCCAGGCCAAATCGCTGGCGACAAAACTTATCGCGGTAACGGGCGGCACCATTGCGCCTCGTCCTTCTCGCCTCCAACTACGTGCTGATTTCCCAAACGCAGGATCGTGTCGAGACACTGGTTCTCGACCAGGCGCGCACCGAAGCAAAATCCATCGCATCCGACATTGCCAGCAACATCGCCGAACTGGCGGGCGCTGCTCGATCGACGGCAGGCGTCATCGGACGCGGCCACGAAGGCGGCTATCTCGACCGCAAGGGCATCGTCGATATGCTTAAGGCCAATGTCGAAAAGAACACCTTTGCCTTCGGCAGCTGGTTTGCCGAAGAGCCGAATGCCTTCGACGGCAAGTCCGCGGATTTTGCCGGCAAAAGGACTTTGGTGCCAGCAAGGACGGAACGCTCAATCCCTACTGGACCAAGGGCAAGGCCGGCATCAACTTCTCGACGTTTGATTCCGATTATCCGGCCGAATGGTACTCGCTCGCGGCCAAGAGCCTCAAGGGCGCGATGTCTCCGCCCTACAGCGAGACCACGACGGGCGACAACAACTCGATGTCCTCGATCGCCTACCCTGTCATCTCCAATGGCAAGCTGATCGGCGTGAGCGGTGTCGACGTGTCGCTGACGTCGCTGGCCAACAAGGTCAAGGATATCCGCCCCTTCGGCACTGGCCGCGTGACGCTTCTGTCGCAGACCGGCAAATGGCTGGTTGCACCGATCCCGGATCTCCTGATGAAGGAATATGACGGCATTGGCGCGGATGTGGTCAAGAATGCGCTGACCACCTCGCAACCGGGCATGATCAACGACCTGACCTATGACGGCAACGAGACCTTCGAGCGTGTAGTCTATCCCTTCACCCTGCCCGACGTGAACACGACCTGGGTCGTCCTCGTCGACGTTCCGCAGAGCGCCATCAATGCGCCGGTCGTCGACCAGACCTACATGATGATCGTCGGCGGCCTGATCGTGCTCGGCGCCGTTCTTCTCGGTCTCTACGTGGCTGTCCGCAGCTTCGTTCAGAAGCCGCTTGCCGGCCTCGTCAGCGACGTTGCAAACCTCAGCAGCGGCATCTACACGGCCCCGATCTCCGGCCAGGAGCGGACCGACGAAACGGGCTCCGTGGCCAAGGCTCTCGAAGGCTTCCGCCACCGGCTGGCCGATACCAAGCGCCTCGAAGCCGAAGCGCAGCAGGAGCGCCAGTCTTCCGAACAGCAGCGCAACCAGTCCGAAGCCGAACGCGCCCAGTTGAACGCCACTCAGCGCGAGATTGTTGCCAAACTCGCCAAGGGCCTGTCGCAGCTTTCCTCCGGTGATCTTGCCTATCGCATCACCGATGATTTCCCCGGCGAATATACGCAGCTGAAGACCGACTTCAACTCCGCCATGGACAGCCTCGAAGAGACGATCCAGACGGTCAACACCTCGGTCGTCAACATCGGCACCGGCACCAGCGAAATCAGCAATGCCGCCAACGATCTGTCGCACCGTACCGAACAGCAGGCCGCAAGCCTGGAAGAAACGGCAGCAGCACTCGATCAGCTGACCTCGCAGGTCAATGCCAGCGCCGACAATGCCAAGGTCGCGGCGAAATCCGTCGAGACCGCCAGCAGCGATGCGGAACAATCCGGCGAAGTGGTGCAGAAGGCGATCGCTGCCATGAAGGGCATCGAGCAGTCTTCGGGTGAAGTCAGCCGGATCATCGGCGTCATCGACGAAATCGCCTTCCAGACCAACCTGCTTGCGCTTAACGCCGGTGTTGAAGCGGCCCGCGCCGGTGATGCCGGCAAGGGTTTCGCCGTCGTTGCCCAGGAAGTGCGCGAGCTTGCCCAGCGCTCGGCCAATGCCGCCAAGGAGATCAAGCAGTTGATCAACACCTCGGCCGGCCAAGTCCACGACGGTGTCGATCTCGTTGGCCGCGCCGGTGGCGCCTTCAGAAGATCGCCGACCAGGTGGTCCAGATCAACGGATTGATCCGCCAGATTTCCGGCTCGGCCTCCGAACAGGCGGTCGGCCTCAAGGAAATCAACACGGCGGTCAACCAGATGGACCAGGTAACCCAGCAGAACGCTGCAATGGTGGAAGAAACCACCGCCGCCAGCATGGCGCTGAATGAAGAAGCCCGCGCTAAGCACGCTGGTCTCCCGCTTCCATGTCGCACGCCAGGGCCAGTCTTCGGCCGAAATGCTGCGCAGCTAGCCGACAAGATGCGCACGCCTGCCAGGGCATCGACGCCGAGCTACAGCGCGCCTGCCAAGTCGGCTCCGGCCCGCTACAGCGCTCCGGCGCCAAGAGCAGTGCCGCAGGTTTCAGGGTAACACCGCTCTCGCCCAGGACAACTGGGAAGAGTTCTGAGCCACAGGTCTTGTGGACAAAAACACCGTGATACAAACGGCGCCCACGTGGCGCCGTTTGACGTTTACACGACGAGCGCGCATCTCCGGCAACCGGCCATTCGGCGGTTCGCACGAATATCAATGCTTCCGGGAACTTAAGCGGTACTTCTGCGTTTAAGTTGCATTCTCAACGCGGAGGAGTTCGAGATGACTGATCGTGGACCCACAGTTATCAATACAGGCCGCAGCAGCTCGGTTGGATTGCTGCTGTCATACTCGCGCTGGTCGTCATCGGCGGGTTGCTGATGTTTACCGGCGTCATCAACATCGGTGGCGATAGCGGGACCGATGTTAACGTCAATGTGCCGGCGGTGGAAACGCCATCGGCGGAAAAGCCTGCAACAGACACCCCGGCAACAGGCACCCCGGCGACGGATACCCCGGCGACGGATACCCCGGCGGCGGATACACCGGCAACGGATACACCGGCAACGGATACCCCTGCCACCGGCACAGGTACGCCTGCCACCGGCACGAACACTACCCCGTAGGTTCGGACGTCTGACTGGGCGCAATGCCCTTAAAGCTGAAACAACGGCGCCCTTGCGCGCTGTTGTCATGTTGACGAGCGTTCTCAGAGGCGAGCAAGCCGCTCCGTCAAAAGGTCGAAGAAGCCCTGGTCGTCAACCTCGCGCATGACCTTGGCATTGTGCGTGCGTTTGGTGACCTGCCACCAGTCGACCACCGTCATGCCGACGGTCAGTTCCGACTTGGTCTCGATCTCGACATTGCAGTCACGGCCCTTGAACAGCTCGGGACGCAGCAGATAGGCGATGACGGTCGGATCGTGCAGCGGTCCACCATCCGAACCGTATTTCTCGATATCGAAGCGCTCGAAGAATTCCAGCATCTGCGCCATCGCAACCGCTGCCGGCGAGCCGATCGCCTTGATCTTTTCGACGCGCCTTGTAGGTCAATACCCGGTGGGTGACATCGAGCGGCATCATGACGATGGGAATGCCGGACTTGAAGACGATATCGGCGGCATCGGGATCGACATAGATATTGAATTCAGCCGCCGGCGTGATGTTGCCGCCCTCGAAAAAACCGCCGCCCATCATCACCAGCTCGCGCACACACGGGGCGATCTGCGGCGCCTTGTTGAGCGCCAGCGCGATGTTGGTGAGGGCGCCGAGCGTGCAGAGCGTGACGGAGCCCGGCTCCTCGGCAAGCAGGGTCTCGATGATGAAATCGACGGCATGCTGCGTCTGCATCGGCATGGTCGGTTCCTCGACCACGGGGCCATCGAGGCCAGTCTTGCCGTGCACATGTTCCGCCGTCACCAGTTGGCGGGCGAGCGGCCTGTCCGCACCGGCAAAGACCTTTACGTCACGGCGATTGCAAAGCTCGCAGATCACCCGAATGTTGCGCGAAGTCAGCGCCACCGGCACATTGCCGGCGACAGCGGTAATACCTGAGTACATCGAGTTCGCCAGGGCTGCCGAGCGCCAGCATGATCGCGGCGGCATCGTCCTGCCCCGGATCGGTATCGATGATAATCTTTCTCGGCACGGCCATGCGGGTCTCCTCCAAATCGGCGAGCGGGACTATGATTTGCCTCTCGGTCCGGCGCAAGCGCCTTGCACTCGCTACGCACAGCTACCATATTGAAGCCTCGCGGATGCTGCCTCGCAGGTCCGTAAAAACAGTCGCTTGAGCCTGCAAGGACTAGACATGACCCGGATCACGCCCTTTACGAGCCCGCTTCTGCTCGGTTTCGATGCGATGGAAAAGACCCTTGAGCGGATCGCCAAGGGCAATGACGGCTACCCTCCCTACAATATCGAGCGCGTGCGCCACGATGATTCGTCCGGCGAACCGGACAGTCTGCGAATCACCCTGGCCGTCGCCGGTTTTTCGGAGGACGATCTCGACGTCACGACCGAGGAAAATCAGTTGATCATCCGCGGCCGCCAGACCGAGACGGGTGAGCGCGACTATCTGCACCGTGGGATCGCCGCCCGCCAGTTCCAGCGGATGTTCGTGCTGGCCGAGGGAATGCAGGTTTCCAAGGCCGAGCTGAAGAACGGCCTGTTATCCGTCGACCTCATTCGTCCGGAACCTGTCCGCATGGTAAAGAAAATTAATATTTTGGTCCCAGAGTAGGATAACCGGCAGCTTATGCCGGCTGCACCAAGGACCCGGCTTCTCCCAACAGCCTCGAACTTCGTACAGGAAAATCAATGTGTCGTGGATTTCCGTTGTCTCCCGGACGATGAAATCGGCAAAGCCACGGGGTACGACTCATGGGATTGAAACACGTCAGCTCACATCTGTCGAAAAACGACCTGGCGCATCTCGGCGCCGGTGAAGTTGGCTATATCCGCAAGATGCGCTCGGACGAAGTGTCCCGCGTCTTCCCGGAAGCCCCCAGTATGGACCCCGATCTTGACCTGTGGGCTCTGTTCGGCGCTGATGGCACGCCGATCCTTTTGACCGACAACCGTTCCAGCACGTTCTTCAAGGCGGCAGAAGACGACCTTCGCACCGTCAGCCTGCACTAGGCTGCAGAGGTAAAGTCCGGCGCCTAGATGCGCCGGAACGTCAGATAGGCGGACTTGCGGCCTTCCCGCCGTGCCTTGGCCTCGTAGCGCGTGCTCGGCCAGCCAGCATAGGGCGTCAGCCAGTCGCTGGCATTTTCCGCCGTCCATTCGAACGCCGCGTGATCGTGGCAGTGCGACAGCGTCCAGTTGACATAGGTGTCGATATCCGAGGCGAAGCAGAAGATGCCGCCGGGTTTTAGCACGCGCGCAAACCGGTCGAGATTGACTGGAGACACGAAGCGGCGCTTCCAGTGTTTCCGCTTCGGCCATGGATCCGGATAGAGCAGATCGATCTGGTCGATCGAATTTTCCGGCAACCAGTCCAGCACCTGCGTCGCATCGTCATCGTGCAGGCGAACGTTTTCAACACCGCGCTCCTCGATGTAGCCAACCAGCTTTGCCATGGAATTGACGAAGGGCTCGACACCGATGAAGCCGGTCGCCGGATCTTCGGCGGCGCGGTGAATCAGGTGTTCGCCGCCGCCAAAGCCGATTTCCAGCCGCACCCGGCCAACAGGATGCTTGAACAGCGTTTTAACGTCCACAGGCGCGGGCGATGCGAGATCAAGCCGGAGCAAGGGCAGCACCGTTTCGAGGTAGGTCGCCTGCAAGCGCGCAATGGCTTGCCCTTGCGGCGGCCGAAGAAGGCTTCGGTCGAGCGGCTGCGATGCTGTTCAGTCATGGCAATGGTCTTTCACGATAAAAGCGGACATCTCCGTCAGGAAACATCCGCTTTACAGTTTTATCGGTCGATCCGTAAAGAGCCGGATCAGGCAGCCTTCAGCGCGTCTTCCTTCAGAGCGTCCTTGAGCGGCTTGACGAGATCAAGCTTTTCCCAGGAGAAGGAGCCGTCGTGGCCAGCCTTGCGACCGAAATGGCCGTAGGCCGAAGTCTTGGCATAGATCGGCTTGTTGAGGTCCAGATGACGGCGGATTCCCGACGGGGACAGGTCCATCGTCTTGCGGATGGCGTCTTCGACCTGGTCTTCTGTTACCTTGCCGGTACCGTGCAGGTCGACATAGATCGACAGCGGCTGGGCCACGCCGATGGCGTAGGAAATCTGGATCGTGCAACGGTCAGCCAGGCCGGCTGCAACGACGTTCTTTGCCAGATAGCGGGCTGCATAAGCTGCCGATCGGTCAACCTTGGTCGTGTCCTTGCCGGAAAATGCGCCGCCGCCATGCGGCGCTGCACCTGCCATAGGTGTCGACGATGATCTTGCGGCCGGTCAGGCCCGCATCACCATCGGGGCCGCCAATGACGAACTTGCCGGTCGGGTTGATGTACCAGTTGCAGTCATCGGCAATGTGGATGTCATGCAGGGCTTCCCGGATATAGGGCTCGACGACGCTGCGGACCTTGGCAGAATCCCAGCTTTCGTCGAGATGCTGTGTGGAAAGCACGATCGAGGTTACTTCCTTCGGCTTGCCGTTGACGTAGCGTACTGTCACTTGGCTCTTGGCGTCGGGGCCGAGCCTGCCGGCGTCGCCCTGACCTGCCTTGCGAGCAGTTGCCAGCAGAGCGAGGATGCGGTGGGAATAATAGATTGGTGCAGGCATCAGATCGGCGGTTTCGCGGCAGGCGTAACCGAACATGATGCCCTGGTCGCCGGCGCCTTCGTCACCCTGCTTGTCGGCGGCGCTATCGACGCCCTGGGCAATATCGGCCGACTGCGGATGCAAAAGCACGTCGATCTTGGCGGTCTTCCAGTGGAAGCCGGGCTGTTCGTAACCGATCTCACGGATCGCCTTGCGGGCGGCAGCCTTGAATTTCGCTGGATTGATCAACGGATGGCCAGCGGCATCCTTCAGGACGTTGCCGTCTTTGTCCTTCTTCAGAAGGGTGTCCGGCACCCGGACTTCGCCGGCAATCACAACCCGGTTGGTGGTCGCCAACGTTTCGCAGGCGATACGAACCCCCAGGGGTCAACGCCGGTTTTGGCGGCTTCACGATACACAAGATCGACAATTTCATCCGAGATCCGGTCACAGACCTTGTCCGGATGACCTTCTGCCACGGATTCACTCGTAAACAGGTAGTTAGCGCGCATGCGGGAAGTCCCCTCAAAGAAAAACTGCTTGAAACGTGTTAGTGATTTTGCCACGAAATGACAAGCACACAAGGACATAAATATATCTTTATATCCGCAGGACAGGAACGCTTTTCTCGTCTTTTGATGCTTTAAAGTCGCATTTCACGGTAGATAGCCGCCCCCGATACAGCAGCCCCTCCATCTCCATCCTGCGTCAGGGCACAAAAAAAGCGGCACTATCCGGCCGCTTTTTTCAGCTATGTCTTGCGTCAGCCTTATTCGGCTTCCGCCTCTGCTGCCAAAGCCTTCACCAGGTCGACAAGCTTGCGGCGCACCTTGGGATCGCCAATCTTGACGAATGCGCGGTTGAGCTGAAGCCCCTCCGAGGACGACAGGAAATCAACCACATAGTTCGAGCTTGAGGCTTCTGCCATGCCAGACGGACCGGTTGACGAATCGCCCGGTGCATCTTCGAAAAGAAGGATACCGGAACATTCAAAATGCTTGAAATGTTTTGAAGACGGCTGGCGCCGACCCGGTTCGTGCCTTTTTCATATTTCTGGATCTGCTGGAAGGTGATCCCGAGGCTCTCTCCGAGCTTTTCCTGGCTCATGCCCAACATGGTACGGCGAAGACGGATCCGGCTACCGACATGAATGTCGATCGGGTTCGGCTTCTTCTTGTTTTCTATCATAACGGTTTCCTAATAAGCGAAGTTTCAGTTGCTCCATAACCTGGACACTTGCCGAGAGCAGGCTACACGTCACGTTGTATAGCCGGGGCGGAAACCCCCTGAACATAGGTGAAGATCGATGGTGAAAGCCACTATGCAATTTTAGGGGTTTTTGGTCAATTCTATCTCAAAATAAAACTAGCACGGGAAATAATCGCTAAACCGAAGAGAAGACACGCAATCAGCATTCCGTTTCTTTCTTGCTCCTCCGGGCTTATTAGCAAAGCAAACTTTCCCGGCAAAATTGCGTCTACGAAGCCTCTTGTTCCGAACGGAAAACCGGTAACGATCTCCCCACGCCCGTCGATGATCGCCGAAATGCCGGTGTTGGCGTCACGAATGAGTGGCAACCCGGTCTCCACGGAGCGAAGCCGTGCCTGCTGGAAATGCTGATAGGGTCCGGGCGTGTTGCCGAACCAGGCGTCGTTGGTGAGATTGAGCAACGCATCTGCCTGGAGGGCGTCGCTGCCGATTTCGGCAGGGAAAATCGCCTCGTAGCAGATCAGCGGATAGAGCGTCTTCCCGCCCGGCAGCGTCAGCAGCGTGCGCGTTGCCGCTGCGGAGAATCCTCCCGGCATGGCAGCGGCAACCGCATTCAATCCCGCAGCCGAAAGAACGCTCTCCAGCGGCAGATATTCGCCGAAGGGAACGAGGTGGACCTTGTCGGACGCACCGACGATCTGGCCGCGATCATCGATCACGTAGATCGAGTTGTAATATCGAGGCGGTTGGCCGGCACCGCTGGCTTCAGCCCGCACAGCGCCGGCAATAAGCAGCTGACCGTCCTGCAAGACGTCGGAAATTCTCAACAGCGCATCGGGATTTTCAGTCAGGATGAACGGCACCGCGGTTTCCGGCCAGACAACGATATCGGGCCGCTTACCTCCATCGGCCGGCGGCGCCTGCGTCAGCGCCAGGTGCTCTTCAAAGATCGTCATCCGCTCGTTGTCATCGATCTTCTTGGACTGGTCGATCAGTGGTTGGACAAGCCGGACTGTCAGAGCCGGATCGGCAGGTGGCGGCAAAGGCTGTTCCAGCCGGTAAAAGCCGTAGCCGAAATGCACGGCGACCAGCAGAACCGCAAAGCCCAGCCCGGCGCGCAACCCCCTTGCGTGTGCCGATGAGCGCCGGTGCCGCGAAGACGAAGACAGCCAGCATATTGACGCCGGCAAGGCCGATCACGGCGGCGGACTGCATCATCACCGGAACCGGCATGGCCGCGTACCCGATCGCGTTCCACGGAAAACCGGTGAGGACAAAGCTGCGCAACCACTCGAAAATCCCGAAGGCAAACGCAAGCGCTGCGATGCGGCCCATGCCGTCCGACCAGAGGATGCGGGCCAATGAGGCTGCCAGGGCATAAAAGAAGGCGAGGAACGCCGGGACACCGATCACCGCCAGCGGCACGGCCCAGGCAAAATCATCAGCTTCAACAAGAAGCGCATTGCCAAGCCACCACAGGCCGCCGAGGAAATAGCCGAAGCCGAAACACCAGCCGATCCAGAACGCCGGAAAGCTGCGCCTGAGCACACCATGATCGGGATTGCCCGGAAGCGCCATCGATCAGCCAGACGAGAATGGGGAAGGACAGGAACGGGGCCGCGAAAATGCCGAAGGGCGGCAACGCGAAAACGGCAATCAAACCGGCGACGAAGGCGACAAGGGCCCGGCGGGCTCCCGACAACAGCATGATCCTGCCCGCAAGCCACTCCATTCATCTCCCCCAATCGGCGCAAGCCGCCACCCGGCCACACGCACGGCAGACCGCCACGCGCAAAGACCGTCAATCCGAATCAACGTGGCGGCAGTGTTCCAAAAAAGCAGCGGCTTGTCGTGCCTGGAAACGGCGTTTGGCACCCGGAGGGTCGGGCTTAGCCGGTTTCGCGCAGTGATTTTTCCGGCGCGGCGGCTGTCGGGACCTCCAAGGGCGCATCCTCTTCGCCCTTCGTGGGGCGACGACGGGCGGGCGGACGCTTGCGGACAATCCGCACACGCTTCACCCGGCGCGGATCGGCATCCAGAACCTGGAATTCAAAGCCCGGTATGGCCTGAACAACCTCACCGCGGGCCGGAATGCGGCCGAGCGAAGCAAAGACTAGGCCGCCGAGCGTATCGACATCCTCAAGCTGCTCACGCACGTCGAAATCCGGGCCGATCGCCGCGGCGATCTCCTCCAGTTCGACACGCGCGTCGGCGACGAACACATCATCCGAGGTCTTGGCGAACATGACCTCTTCATCATCATGTTCATCCTCGATATCGCCGACGACCATTTCGACGATATCCTCGAGCGAGGCGAGACCATCGGTCCCGCCGTATTCGTCGATCACCAACGCCATCTGGATGCGGGCGGCCTGCATGCGCTGCATCGGATCCGAGGCATGCATGGACGGCGGCACGAACAGGACCTGGCGGATGATGCCGGCCTCTTCGACGGTCTTCGACAGGTCGATACGGCCGAGATCGAAGCTCGGTTTCGGTTGGCGAGCCGGCTTCTCCGGCTTTTCAGCTGTCGTTGTTGCCGCGCTGGCAGCAGCGCGGCTGCTGCTGCGCCGCTTGTTGCGGGCCTGCTTGGTGACATAGGAGAGCAGGTCGCGGATATGAACCATGCCGCGTGGATCATCCAGGCTTTCGCTGTAGACCGGCATGCGCGAACGCCCGGACTCCTCGAAGATCACCATCAATTCAGCGATGGTGATGCTGAGATCCACGGCCTCGATATCGGCGCGCGGGACCATGACATCCTCGACGCGGACTTCGTGGAAACGCAGAATATTGTTGAGCATGGCACGTTCGGCCGGCGAAAAGCCGTATCGCCTTCTGGGCCACTGGTCATCAGCGCATCGGCGAGATCTTCACGCAGGCTGGAACCGCTGCTGGCGCGCCAAATCCGGGCTGCACGACTCCAGAAAGAGGTCCCGGATTTGCCGTTTTCAGGCCTCGGGACGGTGCTACTACTGCCCGCCTCGTCCTGACTGGAGGCTTCAGCCTCGTCTCTTACAGCCGCGGCCGGCTGTGCTCTAAAATCGCTCATTGTTCCAAACTATCATACGGGATCACTGTCCCCATAGGGATCAGATAAACCAAGACCGGCCAAAATGCGAGTCTCCAGGCTCTCCATTCTTTCGGCATCACTCTCAACAAGGTGATCATAACCGAAAAGATGCAGAAATCCATGCACTAGGAGGTGCGTGAGGTGTTCATCGAAAGGCTTGCCGAGGTCTTCGGCCTCCCGCACCAGCGTCTCATGGGCAAGGATGATATCGCCCAGCATCGGCCCCGGCATCTTGCCCGGCATTAGAGGAAAGGCGGGGAAGGACAGGACATTGGTCGGCTTGTCCTGGCTGCGCCATTCCGCATTGATCTCGCGGATGGAAGCATCATCGGTAAAGACCAGCGACACTTCCGGCAGCATTTTCGGAAACGGCTGTTTTTCTTCACGCTTCAGAAAATCGGCGCTCGCGCCAAGGACGCGTTCGCTGAGCGACGCAAGTTCCGCCTCGGAAGGCCATGGGCCTTCCTCGACGCTGATCTGGATATCAAGGCTCGTCATGATTGGCTTGCTTCCGCCTTAGCGGTCGCTCTGCTCGCTTTCGTCATGCACGGCCGTCGTTGCCTCATAGGCACGAACGATGCGGGCAACCATCGGGTGGCGGACGACGTCGACATCCTTGAAGCGGACCACCGACACGCCCTCGACCCCTTTCAGGATCTGCAAGGCTTCGACAAGGCCGGACTTGACACCACGCGGCAGGTCGACCTGGCTTGGGTCGCCAGTGACGATCATCCGGCCGTTTTCGCCAAGACGCGTCAGGAACATCTTCATCTGCATCGCCGTGGTGTTCTGCGCCTCATCGAGGATGACGGCGGCGTTGGCCAGTGTGCGTCCACGCATGAAGGCGAGTGGGGCGATTTCGATGACGCCGGCGGTGATGGCACGCTCGACCTTGTCGCCGGGCATCATGTCGTAGAGGGCGTCATAGAGCGGCCGCAGATACGGATCGACCTTGTCCTTCATATCGCCCGGCAGGAAGCCGAGGCGCTCGCCTGCTTCGACGGCGGGGCGCGAGAGCACGATGCGGTCGACGGCCCCGCGCTCCAGAAGCTGGGCTGCATGGGCGACCGCCAGATAGGTCTTTCCGGTACCGGCAGGGCCGACGCCGAACACCAGCTCGGACCGCTCCAGTGCGCGCATATAGGCGTCCTGCGTCGGCGTGCGGGCCACGACGGTCTTCTTGCGCGTCGAAATCTGCGCGAGGTTCAGCTTGGCTTTTTTTCCATGGTCGGCAACTGTAGCTGGTCATCAGCGGCGACGGCCATGCGGATGGCGCCCTCGACGTCGGAAGATCTGACGGTGCTGCCGTTCTGCAGGCGTCCATAGAGATAATCGAGTGCCCGGCGGGCCTGATTGGTGGCGACCACTTCGCCCGAGATCGAGACGGAATTGCCGCGTGGGCGAGCGTCAATATGCAGGCGCTGTTCGATCAATTTGAGGTTCTGGTCAAACTGTCCGAAAAGCTCGCTGGCGAACCGGTTGTTCTCGAATGTGAGCACGAAGTGATTGACGTCTGTCGCGGATGTTTTCGACTGGCGCGGCGAGGATGAAACCAATTCGTGTCCGTTCAAGCGGTCAGGCTCCTTGAGTTAGCGGTCCCTTAGCTTACCACCTCGGCAAACAGACTGTTAGGGCCGGCACCAGTGATTCGTACAGATACAATGTCACCGATTTGCGATGAGTTTGCATCAACATTCACCGACTGCAGCCAGGGCGAACGGCCGATCAGCTGCCCCGGCATGCGGCCGGGCTTCTCCAGAAGCAGGTCGATCGTCTTGCCGATACACGCTTGAGCAAACTCGTTTTGCTGTTTTAGCAACAAAGCCTGCAATCTTTCCAATCGCTTGGCCTTGACGTCTTCCGGAACCTGATCGCCGAGGTCGGCGCCAGGGCGTACCGGGACGGGTCGAATACTTGAACGAAAATGCCTGTGCATAACCAACGGTTTCGACCAGGCGCAGCGTATCCTCGAAATCCTCATCGGTCTCGCTGGGGAAGCCGACGATGAAATCGCCGGAGAGCGCAAGATCAGGGCCGCGCCGCCTTGATGCGGGCGATCAGCGCGATGTATTCGGCCGTCGTGTGCCGCCGGTTCATCGCTTTCAGGATGCGGTTGGAACCGGACTGGATCGGCAGATGCAGATAGGGCATCAGCTGCTTAAGGTCGCGATGGGCCTCGATCAGGCTATCGTCCATGTCGCGCGGATGGCTGGTGGTATAGCGCAGACGAGCCAGCCCCTCGATCCGGGTCAGGCGGTGCAGAAGCTCGCCGAGGCCCCATTTTTGCCATCGGCGCCGACGCCGTGCCAGGCGTTGACGTTCTGGCCAAGCAAAGTGATTTCGCGCACGCCGGCATCGACCAGCTTCTGCGCTTCGGCAACGATCTGGGCGACCGGCCGGGAGACCTCGGAGCCGCGCGTATACGGCACGACGCAGAACGTACAGAACTTGTCACAGCCTTCCTGCACGGTGAGGAACGCGGTGACGCCCCTCGCCTTTGTCTTGGCCTTGTCCGGCGCCGGCAGATGCTCGAACTTGTCTTCGATGGCATAGTCGGTTTCCAGCACCCGCTCGCCGCGCTGGACGCGCTTCAAGGCTTCGGGAAGCCGGTGATAGGTCTGCGGGCCGATGACGAGATCGACGGCAGGAGCCCGGCGCAGGATTTCATCGCCTTCGGCCTGCGCAACGCAACCGGCAACGCCGATCATCATCTCGCGGCCTTCGCCCGCCTTTTTCTTCTTCAGGTCACGCAGCCGCCCGAGCGCCGAGTAGACTTTCTCGGCGGCTTTCTCGCGGATATGACAGGTGTTCAAAAGGACGAGATCGGCGTCTTCCATGACGTCGGTCGAGACATAACCGTCCTTGGCCAGCGCATCCGTCATCCGGTCGGAATCGTAGACGTTCATCTGACAGCCGTAGGTCTTCACAAAGACCTTGCGGACCGGCGGGCTTTCAAGAGCCATTTCAGGCTCTGCGGATAAAACGGCGATTTCCTGTGTCATGCCGGTTCCATAGAGCATCGAGGTCCAAAATTGAAGCCCCTTCCCTTGCCCGGCTGCGTCAGCGGCCGCGCAGCTTGAGGGCCAGCATCGAACGAATGCTCTTCTCCACCTGGCGGCTGACGACCTTGCGGTTGCTCTCGGCCGTATAGGTAATCTGCTCGCCGTAGATCACATCGACATCGACGGCACCCTCATAAAGGATGCCGAGGAGATGCGGTGCCAGCGCGATATCGCCCGGCCAGGCGGCGACGGGCCGGTGATAGCGGCCCATCGGCATGCCATGGATGCCGGTATAGGCGATGGCGACGGGTTGGACATGGACGGCGCCGGTCGGCGACATCGGCACGGCAGCGGCAGCGGCGCCGAACAGCGAGGTCTTGATTTCCAGCAGCCGATTGCCATCCGATGTCGTGCCCTCTGGAAACAGCACGACGATCTCGCCACCGGCCAGCCGTTTGCCGATCTCGTTGACCTGAGTGCCGGTGGTGCGCTTCTGATCGCGGGTGATGAAGATCGTTGCCTGCAGACGCGCCAGCAGGCCGAAAACCGGCCAGGCCTTGACATCGGATTTGGCGACGAAGACCACATCGGCGATCGAGCCGAGAACAAGGATATCCTTCCAGCTGGCGTGGTTCGACACCAGCATCAGAGGCCGCTGCCGATCCGGCGTGCCATGGACGCGCACCCGGATGCCGACAAGGCGGCAGGCCATCCGGTGCCAGAGGCGCGGCAGCGTGCGGCGCTGCGGTCTGTCCAGCCAAAGGAAAACGATCTGCGCTGGCGCCATGACGAGCGTCGCAAGAACCAGAACTGTCATGCACAGCGTGACGCGCAGCCAATTGATCACGCGCGGACGCCCCGCATAGGCAGCAGCCGCCGAGCGGCGTCAGGTCTGTCTCTCAAGCAACAGGTCTTGTCGGCGTGGCGGCGCAAGCGCGTCCCTCTCATTCAGCCGATACGGCTAACCAAGATCGAGGCGCATGACAAGGGCGGCGGTTTTGGCGCCGTTAACATCTTGATAATAGGCCCGTCTTTCGCCGACCTTGGCAAAACCGAGCTTTCGGTAGAGAGCGACAGCGGCGGTGTTGGTCTCATCAACTTCGAGGAAGATCGTTTCGGCAGCTTGATCCTGCGCCTCGCGTAGTGCGGCCCGCATCAATCGCCAACCGAGACCCAGGCGCGAAAACCGCGGATCGACACCGATGGTCAGGATTTCCGCCTCCCCGCCTGCAACACGCGACAGGACGAAGCCCCCGACAAGCGGCTGCGTAATAAACGGCCGCGTATAGGCATTGCTCTGGCGGGCGATGAAGCCGAAAACGGTATCCTGGATCAGCAGGGAATGCAGTTCCCCATCGCTCCAGGCCTGCGTGAAGCGCGATTTGTGGATGGCGGCTGCCTGCGGCAGGTCAGCGGTTTCCAGAGCAAAGATCTCGAATTCGGGCTTGCGGACGAAATAGTCGGTCAGCGACATCTTATGCTCGCGCCACCGCAAAACCGGCCTGCGACTTGACGTCGGGACTGCGCAGATAAAGCGGGCTCGGCTTGCCGCGGGACGGATCGGCTGCGGCACCGAGGCGCGCGACAAGACGGATATCCGTGAGGTCCGTTTGCCCGTTGGTTTCCGGCGCGCGGTCCGTCAGATACTTCATGGCGGTGCCGCAGATGAGGCCGTCGAAACCGGCAAACAGTCTTTGGGCCTCTGGAATTTCAAGCATCAACGCTTCGCTGCGTGCCGTGCCGTCCGCCTCGAAGCTCTGGCAATAAAGCTCATCGCGCTTGGCATCGATCGTTGCCAGGATGGCATGCCCCGGATGCTTTTCGCGGGCAGCTTCGGCAATGGCGGCAAGTGTTGTAACGCCGACGGCGGGCACATTCAGCGCCAACGCAAAACCGCGCGCAGCGGCAACGCCGACACGGATGCCGGTGAAGGAACCCGGGCCGATGGTGACGGCGATCCGGTCCATGTCCGCAAGCACCTTGCCGCTTTCGGCCAGCGCCTGATCGATGAATGCCATCAGTTGTTCGGCATGGCCGCGGCCGATATCGGCGCCGGCGGAGGCGAGAACTGTATCGGCGGCGCTGTCGTAGACTGCCGCAAAGCAGCCCGTCCCAGCCGTATCAATGGCCAGGACGATCATGGTTTTTTGTCTTTGATAGGCGGTCGCGGCACTGCGGGTACGCTCGCTCAGACGGCTTCGACCGCCTGCACTTCGGGGATGAAATGATGCAGCAGGTTCTGCACGCCGTGCTTCAACGTTGCCGTCGAGGACGGGCAGCCGGAGCATGCGCCCTTCATGTTGAGGAAGACCGTGCCATCCTTGGAAACCCTTGAAGGTGATGTCACCACCATCCTGGGCAACGGCCGGACGAACGCGGGTTTCCAGCAGTTCCTTGATGGTCGCAACGATGGTCTCGTCGCCTTCCTCGAAGAACTCGCCGTCCTGATCGCTTTCTTCAGCGCGTATGGACCGCCATGACCGGCTGGCCGGACATGAAATGTTCCATGATCGAGCCGAGGATCGCAGGCTTCAGATGCTGCCATTCCTGCGCTTCCTTGGTGACGGTGATGAAATCATAGCCGAAATAGACGCCGGTGACGCCGGGGATCATGAACAGGCGCGCGGCGAGAGCCGAACCGGCTGCGGCTTCTTCCTCGTCGCGGAATTCCGCCGTGCCGTTTTCCATCACCACCTTGCCCGGCAGGAATTTCAGCGTGGCGGGGTTCGGCGTGGCTTCGGTCTGGATGAACATATCTTTCTCCGCGTCGGCCGGGATCGCGATCAACCAGCCTGTTTAGAATTATTCAAAAGAATATAGGCCGTTTGACCGGCCGCTTCAAGATGCACGGGCCAGCGTTTCGACCGCCCAAGGATCAATTCCACTGATCCTGCCATTACCGGTAGGGCTCAGCTCAGCGCGTCGATTTCCTCGTCTGTCAACAGATCGGGGATGACCGTGACGGGAATTGGAAACGCGGCGGTCTTGCCGGCGATCGAAGATACCAGCGGTCCCGGTCCATCCTTGGCGGAACCGGCGGCCAGCACCAGGATCGCGATATCACGATCTTCCTCGATCAGGCTGTAGATCTGATCCGTCGCACCACCTTCGCGGATGACCATTTCCGGCTCGATGCCGATGGTTTCTGCGCACCGTCTGGGCGATCTTGGCAAGCGTTGCCTCGGCCTCGGCCCGGGCTTCCGCCCGCATGATACCCTCGACACCCAGCCATTGCTGAAAGTCGGCGTCGGCAATGACATAGAGCAGAACGAGACCGCCATTGGAGTTTTTGGCGCGCATGCCGGCATAATGGACAGCGCGGCCGCATTCCGGCGTATCGTCGATCACCGCCATGAATTTGCGGCGGTGACCTTCCAGTCTTGAGAGTCGTGTTGAAACCATGACGCGACTCTTACACCTGATATTTTTGGCTGCAAGGTTTCTTTTGCGGCGAATTATTGCAGAAAGCCGACGATTTCCCGGACCTGTTTCATCGTCACTTCCGCCCGTGCCCGGGCACGCTCTGCCGCCATCACGCAGGATGCCGTCGATATGCGTTGTGTCATCCATCAGGCGGCGCATTTCACCGGAGATCGGGGCAAGAACCGTCACCGCCAGATCGACCAGCGCCGGCTTGAAGACCGAGAACTGCTGGCCGCCGAACTCTTCCAGTACCTGCGCCTTGGTCTTGTCGGACAGGGCGGCGTAGATGCCGACGAGATTATCGGCTTCCGGACGGCCCTTGAGGCCGTCGACTTCGCTTGGCAAGGCATCCGGATCGGTCTTTGCCTTGCGGATCTTCTTCGAGATCGTCTCAGCATCGTCCATCAGGTTGATGCGCGACAGGTCGGACGCATCCGACTTCGACATTTTCTTGGTGCCATCGCGCAACGACATGACCGCGGGGCCGGACCGCCGATCAGCGGCTCGACCATCGGGAAATAGGCATGTACCGGCTCCTCGCCGACTTTGATATCGATGCCGTAATCGGTCCAGCGAATATGGTCGCCGAAATCGATATTGAATTTCTGGGCGATATCGTGGGCCAACTCCAGATGCTGCTTCTGATCGTCGCCAACAGGCACATGGGTGGCGCGGTAGACGAGGATGTCGGCAGCCATCAGGCTTGGATAGGCCAGCAGGCCCAGCGACATCTGCTCGGCATTCTTGCCACCGGACTTGTCCTTGAATTGGGTCATGCGTTCCATCCAGCCGATGCGGGCGACGCAATTGGAAGATCCAGGCCAACTCGGCATGCTGCGGCACGGCAGACTGGTTGAAGACGATGTGCTTTGTCGGATCGATGCCCGAGGCGATGAAGGCGGCGGCAATCGAGCGGATCGGCCGGGCATGTCCTCATGCACCAGCTGCGCGGTGATCGCATGCAGATCAACGACGCAATAGATGCAGTCGTTGTTTTCCTGCAGCGCCACGAACTTGCGGATCGCACCGAGATAGTTGCCGAGATGGAGATTGCCTGTGGGCTGAACGCCGGAAAAAACGAGCGGCTTGAAGTCTGACATCGTGTCCTCATTCGGGCTTGTGGAGGGCCCGGCCTCTGTTGCTGTTGGCGGGCTTATGCACACAGGCGTTGCGGTGATCAAGAGGCATGCGGCCTTGGGCAGACGGCAAATTCCGCTCATGTTGACGGAACCGGTTGCCAAGGCCTTGAATCAACAGATTCAAATTGGAAATTTTTCCTCTAATATACCGCCTTAATTCGCAGCAGCGCTGTAACTCAAGCGCTTATTTTATCATCAAGAAGAAAATTCCATAAATTTGCTTCATTTCGGATGAATTTGCCAATCGTTACCGCAACCAGGTTCTTAGGCCGAGCTCATTTAGCTGTACTGCGCACCCCAATGGCGCGGCGAACCGACATTTGCATGTGCCTCGCTCCAAAACGGATGCTGAAGGGGCGCATGCCGAGGGGATTGTCATGCGTAATCTGTTACTGCTCGCTCTCGCCTGCCTGCTAACCGTTTCCAGTTTCGCCGCCGCCGAAGCCAAGGATGACCGCCCGCGCAAAGCGAAGCTTCCCGTACACAGCAGAACGACGGCTTATGCCGTTCAGACCTGTATCCGTCAGAACGGGCTGTTTTTCAGCGCGCCTCGAGGGTATTCTGGCGCATATCGCAATGAAAACCGGGCATCGTCCACTGGTGACCTCGGGCCATCGCCCGCGCGCCCATCGTGCGCGTTCGCTGCACCGGTTTTGCCAGGCTGCGGATATCCGCGTGCCCGGCGTTTCGGAAAGAAAAATCCTTGCTGCAGCGAGAACGGCACCGGGCATCGGCGGCATCGGTCGCTACTGCAACGGCATCGTTCACGTCGATACCGGCCCCAGGCGCCAATGGGCTCATTGTGGCAAATCGAAACGCCATTTCCTCAGCGCCAAGCGCCGTTCGGGAAGGCGCGCCTGAAGCCTGTATTGCCTCAAGGATCCGTCGGGGGCGCAGGCTTGGCGGCGGGCTTGCGCTTGATGTTACGCCGGATCATCGACAGATCAGCCCCGCCGATCAGGAAGGCGACGGCAAAGTAGACGACCATCGAGACGCCGATCAGAATCCCAAGCGCGCCCAGTTTCGTCCAGAACGGCGATCCCGACGCCAGCGAGACGGCAAAGACGCCGCGCAGATAATAGAGAACGCCACCCATGATCGCCGCGGCGACGATCAGCAGTGCCGTGCGGCAGCAGCAGCGCCCATTCCCACGTCAAATGACCGCGACGCAGCAGCGTGACGAAAAGCAGGACCGTGCTGATCCAGCCGGCCGTGGCCTCGGCAACCGCGATGCCCGGCGCACCGAGGCGGGGGAACAGCGTGATTGCCAGGGCGCAGTTGGCCGCGACGGCAACGGCAGAGAACCGCATCGGCGTCTTGGTATCCTCGCGCATAAAAACCCGGCTGCAGCGCCTTGATCAGCACGAAGGCCGGCAGGCCAATGCCGTAGATGGCAAGGATAGAACCGACGACGACGGTATTCTCGGCATGGAAAGCGCCGCGCTCAAACAGCACCCGAATGATCTCGTCGGAGAGGATCCACAGGGCGAAGGCTGCGGGAATGGTCAGGAACAGCACGAATTCAATCGACCGGTTCTGCAGGTTTCCGGCTTCGCGCAACTGGTTGCCCTTCAGCGCGCGGGCCAGTTCCGGCAACAACACCACACCGACGGCGATGCCGACGACACCGAGCGGCAGCTGGTAGATACGATCGGCATATTGCAGGGCGGCGATAGCGCCATCCTGGGCCGAGGCAATCGCCTGGCCGATCAGCTGGTTGATCTGGGTGATGCCGCCGGTGATCGCGGCGGGCACGGCCAGGATCAGCAGGCGCTTGACGTTGGGCGTGAAGCGGGGAAACTTGAGGCCTATGCTCATGCCGGCATGAAGCACGCCGAAATAGACGACGCCAAGCTGCAGCACGCCCGCCACCAGCACACCCCAGGACAGATACCAGGCTGTCGCCAACGGATCGGCGCCGGTATGGAGCGCATAGAAGAGTGCGCCGATCATCACCACGTTGAGGAAAATCGGGGCGACGGCGGCGGCGAAGAAATGGTGCAGCGAATTCAGCATGCCGCTCATCATCGCGGTCAGCGACATGCACATGAGATAGGGGAACATCACCATCGCCATGCGCACGGTGAGGGCTGATTTCTCGACATCATCGGCAAAACCGGGCGCGATGACGAAGCGCACCAGAAGCGGCATCGACAGTTCCATCACGATGGTGATCAGCAGCAGCACCGTGAAAAGCACGCCGAACACTTCTTCGGAGAAACGCTTGGCGCCATCCGTGCCGTTGGCTTCAATTTCCTTGGAAAACAGCGGCACGAAGGCGGCGTTGAAGGCGCCCTCGGCAAACAGGCGGCGGAACAGGTTCGGGAACCGGAAGGCGGCATAAAAGACGTCGGCCATCGGGCCGGTGCCCAGTGCCGCGGCCATCAGCATCTCACGGGCGAAACCGAAGATTCGGCTTCCGAGCGTGGCGCCGCCGACGGTCATGAATTTCCGGACGAGACTCATGATTCTGCCCTGGTTCTTTTTGCGCCGGTGACAGAGCGCGTATGCTGCGGCGCGATCATACCGGAGGGCATGCGGTCGCGCATTTCATCCGCTTCGTCCGACATCACTGCCTTCAGCCGCGCAACGATATTGCTCTGCCGGGCTTCATTGGTGACCTTCTGGCCGACAAGGTCGGTGACATAGAACGTATCGATGACCTTCTCGCCGAAGGTGGTGATATGCGCCGAGGCGATGTCGAGCGACAGGTCGGAGAGTACAGCAGTGACTTCCGACAACAGGCCGGTGCGGTCGAGGCACTCGACCTCGATGACGGTGAACTTGTTCGACAGGCTATTGCTGATGGTGACTGCCGGCGGCACTGTGAAGGCCTTATTGCGCTTGCGGTGTTTCGTGCGGCTGGCGATCACCTCCGGCAGGCGCTTCTTGCCTGACAGGACGTCCTCGATCATCTTGCCGATATTCGCCGCCCGGCGCATCTCGTCATTGTCGTCGGGGAACTCGCGATTGACGAGGATCGTATCCAGCGCCCGGCCGTCCGAGGTGGTGAATATCTGCGCATCGACGATGTTGGCACCGGCTGCAGCACAGGCACCAGCGATGACCGCAAGCAAGCGCGGATGGTCCGGCGACAGAACGGTGATTTCGGTGATGGCGTGGAACTGGTGCGTGCGCACCATCGTCGCCAGCGCCCGGCCTGCCTTGTCGGCATCGCGGATGAAGTGGGCGTGGCGCAGCTGGTCTTCGAGCGGTACCGAGAGCAGATAGGGCTGGTAATGCAGCTTGGTATAGGTCTTGCGATCCTTCTGGCTCCAGTCGCCCAGAGCCTCGAACAGCACGTCGGCCGCGTGCGCTGCTGCGCTCCTTGCGCGGCAGATCGGAGAAGCCGCCGGACAACAGCAGTTCGGTCTCGTAATAGAGCGTCCGCAGCAACTGGCCCTTCCAGCCGTTCCAGACACCCGGGCCGACGGCGCGGATATCGGCGATGGTGAGGATCAAGAGCATTTTCAGGCGGTCGAGCGATTGCACCTTTTCGGTGAAATCGATGATCGTCTTGCGGTCGTTGAGATCGCGCGTCTGCGCGACCATCGACATGGTCAGATGTTCCTCGATCAGCCACGCCACCGTTTCGGTCTGCTTCGGCGTCATGCCGAAGCGCGGGCAGAGCTTGCGGGCAACCTTGGCGCCGGCGGTCGAATGATCTTCCGGGCGGCCCTTGGCGACGTCATGCAGAAGGACGGCGACAAACAGCGCGGTGCGATCCTCGACGCCCGGCATCAGCTTGACGGCGAGCGGATGCAGTTCCTCATCGCGGCCCTGATCGATCCGCGACAGCACGTCGACAGCGCGCAGCAGATGCTCGTCCACGGTATAGTGGTGATACATGTTGAACTGCATCAACGAGACGATCTTGCCGAATTCCGGGATGAAGCGGCCGAGCACGCCGGCCTCGTTCATCCGGCGCAGGATCAGCTCCGGATCACGGCGCGAAGTCAGCATCGACATGAAGAGCCGGTTGGCTTCCTCGTTGTCGCGGACGGCAGGTGTGATCAGGCCGAGCGACCGGGTGACCTGTTTCAAGGCGGCCGGATGGAACTCCAGCCCGTTGATATCGGCGACATGGAAGATGCGGATCAGGTTTACCGGATCGCGCTTGAAAATATCCGGGCTTGCCAGCGCAATGCGGCCGCCGTCATCGACGAATTCCAGAGTTCCGGCGATCTTGCGGACGCGATGGGTGAAGCGGCTAAGCGCGGCGGTGAACCCCGGAAGTTGCTTGGCCTGCTGGTCCTCAAGTGCCGCGCAGAAGATGCGGGTGAGATCACCAACATTCTTCGCCACCAGGAAATAGTGCTTCATGAAGCGCTCTACGGCGGTCATGCCAGGATGATCGTGATAGCCGAGGCTTTCGGCGATCTCGCGCTGGATATCGAAGGATAGCCGCTCTTCCGCCTTGCCGGTCAGGAAGTGCATGTGGCAGCGCACCGCCCAGAGAAAATCGTCGGCTTTCTGGAAGAGATGATATTCCTGGCGCGACAGCACACCGAGCTTGATGAGATCGGCCGAATCCTTCACCCGGTAGAAATATTTGGCGATCCAGAACAGCGTGTGGATGTCGCGCAGGCCGCCCTTGCCTTCCTTGACGTTCGGCTCGACCAGATAGCGCGTGTCGCCGGCCTTGCGGTGGCGCTCGTCGCGTTCGGCGAGCTTTGCGGCGATGAAATCGGGGCCGGTATTCTTGACGATTTCGCTGTCGAAGCGGACCTCCAGTTCGTCGGCCAGTTCCTTCGAGCCGCAGATATAGCGCGTTTCGAGGATCGCCGTGCGGATGGTCATGTCGCCGCGCGACAGGCGGATGCATTCCTCGATCGTGCGCGTCGCATGGCCGACCTTGAAGCCGAGATCCCACAGGATATAGAGCATGAACTCGATAGCGGGCTCGGCCCAGACGGCCTTCTTCACCGGCAGCAGGAAGAGAAGGTCGATATCGGAACCGGGCGCCAGCGTACCGCGGCCATAACCGCCGACGGCGGTGACTGCGATGTGGGTCCAGGGCTGCGCATTGGCAGCGTTGAAGACTTCGTTGAGGACAAAATCGTGCAGGACGGTGATCAGCTGGTCCTGCAGCCAGGAAATCCGCTCGGCGCATTTCAGCCCGCTGCCGTCCTCAAGCAACAGTTCATGGGCCTTTTCGCGGCCGGCCACATTGGCCTGCTTGAAGGCTACCAAGAGCGCCTGGCGCATCATGTCGCGGTGCTCTGCATGCGCCGAAGCGATGAAACTGCACTTGGCCCTGAGTGCCGCGACATTCAGGATATCGGGAAATGACGTTTCGTGTATGGTCATCAAAGGCCGACTGTCTTCCTGTCAGGCGGGCTCAGCGAGCCGCTGCTTTTGCATGCGCTATAGACCTTTTGTCCGAGGATGGACAGGACTGTAGCGGTCAAGAATTGCCAAGTTGTTTCTTCAGCGCGTAAAGCGCATCCATGGCCTCTCGTGGCGTCATATCATCCGGATTGAGGCTTTTCAAAGCCTCTTCAACCTTCGACGGGCCGGCCTTGACGCGCTCCTCGCGGCGGATGGCCACCTGGAACAGCGGCAGGTCGTCAATCAGCTGGCTGGCGGGGTTCTTGCGGTCGGCATCCTCGAGCTTTGCCAGCACATCCTTGGCGCGGGCGACAACGGAGGCCGGCAGGCCGGCAAGACGGGCGACCTGGATGCCGTAGGACCGGTCGGCAGCGCCCGGGCCGACTTCGTGCAGGAAGATGACGTCGCCATCCCATTCCTTGACGCGCATGGTGGCGTTCGACAGCCGCTCGAGCTTTTCGGACAGGACGGTCAACTCATGGAAATGCGTAGCGAACAATCCCGCGGCAGCGGTTGCCCTCGTGCAGATGCTCGACCGAGGCCCAGGCGATCGACAGGCCGTCGAACGTCGTGGTGCCGCGGCCTATTTCGTCGAGGATGACGAGCGAGCGGTCCGTCGCCTGATTGAGGATCGCTGCCGTCTCGACCATTTCGACCATGAAGGTCGAGCGGCCACGGGCCAGATCGTCCGATGCGCCGACGCGGGAGAACAGCCGGTCGACGATGCCGATATGGGCCGATGCCGCGGGCACGAAGGAGCCCATCTGCGCCATGATGGCGATCAGGGCGTTCTGGCGCAGGAAGGTCGATTTACCGCCCATGTTGGGACCGGTCAAAAGCCAGATCGCGCCATCGCCCTCGCCGTCATGCGGCGACAGATCGCAGGTATTGGCGACGAAGGCGGCACCGGACTGGCGGCGCAGCGCCTGTTCGACGACCGGATGGCGGCCGCCGTCGATGGCGAACATCTTCGACGTATCGACCAGCGGGCGGCAATAGGCCTGCTCCTCGGCCAGCGTTGCAAGCCCGACGGATACATCGACCACCGCAAGCGCAAGGGCAGCCGCCTTGATCGCTTCGGCTTGCGCCACGACCATGGCCGAGAGCCTGTCGAAGGCTTCGAGCTCGATCGTCAGTGCCCGGTCGGCGGCATTGGCGATCTTGGTTTCGAGATCGGAGAGTTCCGTCGTAGTGAAGCGCATGGCATTGGCCATGGTCTGGCGATGGATATAGCGCGCCTTGGCCTCCGGGCTGTCGGTCATCGGACCGGCATTGCCCTGGGTCACCTCGATGAAATAGCCGAGCACATTGTTGTATTTGATCTTCAGCGACTTGATGCCGGTTTCCTCGGCATAATCGAGTTGCAGGCCGGCGATCACCCGGCGGGACTGGTCGCGCAGAGCCCGCATCTCATCAAGTTCCGCACTCGCTCCATCGCGCAGGAAGCCGCCGTCACGCTTCAACAGCGGCAGTTCGTCGCCGAGAATGGTGGCCAGCTGCTGGACCATATCCTGCGGCAGCGCCCTCACCGCTTGCAGTGCTCCACCCAGTTCGTCGGAGAGATCGCCGCGACCGAGCAAGCCGGCAACTTCGACAGCAGACTGGCAACCCGCAAGGATGCTGCCGAGATCGCGCGGGCCACCGCGGCCGAGCGACAGGCGCGACAGGGCGCGGGGCATGTCCGGTACATGTTTCAGCGCGGCCCGCAAATCGCTGCAGAATGATGGCTGATCGGCAAGCGCCGTGATGGAATCGAGCCGGGCGTTGATGCGCTCCGGGTCGGTCAGCGGCGACATCAGCCGCTCGGCGAGCAGCCGGGCGCCGCCGCCGGTGACAGTGCGATCGAGCGCCTTCAAAAGCGTGCCGTTGCGATCGCCGGACTGGGTTTTCACCAGCTCGAGATTGGTGCGGGTGGCGGGGTCGATGAACAGGGTCGAGGCCGCACTTTCGCGCTCCGGCGCACCCAGCGGCGGGCGTTCGGCGAACTGGGTCTTTTCGACATAGGAGATCGCGGCAGAGGCGGCGGCGAGTTCGGCGCGCGAAAAACTGCCGAAGCCATCGAGCGTCTTGACGCCATAATATCGGGTGACGCGGTTTTCCGCCGTGGCGCTGTCGAACAGGACGGCGGGTTGCGGAACGGCGACGCGGCCGAGAATGTCGATGACCGGGCGCATCTCCGGATCATGGAAAACGGTATCGGCAAGGATCAGTTCGCGCGGTTCGATGCGCAGTATATCGGCAAGCAGCCGCGTCTCCGTCGTTTCGGCGAGCCGAAAGACGCCCGTGGAAATATCGATCCAGGCGAGGCGCGATTGCCGGCTCTGAACTGCCGCGAATGCGGGCGAGCGCCATCAGGTAGTTGGATTCGAACGGCGAGAGCAGCTTGTCTTCGGTGATCGTACCGGGCGTGACGAGGCGTACAACATCGCGTTTTACCACCGACTTGCCGCCGCGCTTCTTCGCCTCCGCCGGGTCCTCGACCTGCTCGCAGACGGCGACGCGGAAGCCGAGACCAATCAGCTTTTGCAGATAGTCGTCGGCGGCATGGACAGGCACGCCGCACATCGGGATGTCCTGGCCGAGATGCTGGCCGCGCCGCGTCAGCGTGATGCCGAGCGCCCGCGACGCTTCGACCGCATCCTGGAAGAACAGCTCGTAGAAATCACCCATCCGGTAAAACAGGATCGAATCCGGATTGTTCGCCTTGATCTCGATGAACTGTTCCATCATCGGCGTGGCCGTGGCGCGGCTTTCCTCCGTCGCCAGCTGGGCGGCGGTGAGAACCTCGGGAGGGCGGGTGATTGGCTCGGCTACAAAAGTCATGCTGGTCCTAAAAAGTGGTGCCACACTATCCATGCGCGTTTATAGAAGACAACAACAAAGCGGCTGTGGAGAGCCGTCGCCCACAAAAGGTTGGAGGACTTATGCCCGCAAACGACAAGCCCGGTCGCAGCACGACCAGCGTCACGGATCAGGAAGCGCTGGATTTCCATTCCCAGGGACGGCCCGGGAAACTGGAGATTTCGCCGACCAAACCGATGGCGACGCAACGCGACCTGTCGCTTGCCTATTCGCCGGGTGTCGCAGTGCCGGTCAAGGCGATCGCCGCCGATCCGTCCAAGGCCTATGACTACACGACCCGCGGCAACATGGTGGCCGTCATTTCCAACGGCACCGCCATCCTTGGCCTCGGCAATCTCGGGGCGCTGGCCTCGAAGCCGGTGATGGAGGGCAAGTCCGTGCTCTTCAAGCGCTTCGCCGACGTCGATCTCGATCGATCTCGAAGTCGATACGGAAGATGCCGACGAGTTCATCAATTGCGTGCGGTTCCTCGGCCCCTCCTTCGGGGGGTATCAACCTGGAGGACATCAAGGCGCCGGAATGCTTCATCATCGAGCAGAAACTGCGCGAGATCATGGATATCCCCGTCTTCCATGACGACCAGCACGGCACAGCGATCATCGCAACTGCAGGCCTCATCAACGCACTGCAGCTGACAGGCCGCGATCTCAAGACCACACGGCTGGTGTGCAACGGCGCAGGTGCGGCGGCCATTGCCTGTGTCGAACTCATCAAGTCGATGGGTTTTGCGCCCGAAAACATCATCATGTGCGACACGAAGGGCGTCATCTATCAGGGCCGTACCGAAGGCATGAACCAGTGGAAGTCCGCGCATGCGGTCAAGACCGACCGACGCACGCTCGAAGACGCGATGGATGGCGCGGACGTGGTGCTCGGCCTATCGCAAAAAGGTGCCTTCTCGGAGGCGATGATCCGCTCCATGGCGGAAAAGCCGATCATCTTCGCGATGGCCAATCCCGATCCGGAAATTACGCCTGAGGAGGTGTCTGCCATTCGCGACGACGCGATCATGGCCACCGGCCGATCCGACTATCCAAACCAAGTCAACAATGTGCTGTGTTTTCCCTACATGTTCCGCGGTGCGCTCGACGTCCATGCCTCGACCATCAACGAAGCCATGAAGATTGCGGCGGCCGAGGCCTTGGCCAACCTTGCCAAGGAAGACGTGCCGGATGACGTGGCCGCCGCCTATCAGGGCAACCGGCCGCGTTTTGGCCCGCAATACATCATTCCGGTGCCTTTCGATCCGCGCCTGATCTCGTCCATTCCGGTCGCTGTTGCAAGGGCCGCCATGGAGAGCGGCGTTGCGCGCAAGCAGATACCGGATCTGGCCGCCTATGGCCGGCAACTGTCCGCCCGCCGTGACCCGATCGCCTCGACGCTGCAGCGTATCTATGAGCGCGTCCGCCGCCAGCCCAAGCGCATCGTCTTTGCCGAAGGTGAAGAGGTGCAGATGATGCGCTCGGCGCTTTCTTATGCCAATCAGGAACTCGGTACGGCTATGCTCCTTGGCCGTGAAGACCGGATGCGCGAGACGGCGGAGCGCGAAGGCATCGATCTCGACCGCCCCGGCATCCAGATCGTCAATGCCCGCCTTTCCAAGCGCACCGGTGCTTATACGGATTATCTCTACGCCCGGCTGCAGCGGAAGGGTTACCTGTTCCACGACGCCCAACGCCTGATCAACAACGACCGCAACCACTTTGCCGCCTGTATGGTGGCATTGGGCGATGCCGACGGCATGGTGACGGGCATCACCCGCAACTATTCCACCGCGCTCGAGGATGTTCGCCGCTGTATCGATCCGAAGCCCGGGCACCGGGTGATCGGCGTGTCGCTGGCGCTTTGCCGCGGCCGCACGGTGCTGGTTGCCGACACCGCGGTTCACGACATGCCGTCTTCGGAAGAACTGGCCGATATCGCCGAGGAAGCAGCAGGCCTTGCCCGCCGGCTCGGCTATGTGCCGCGCGTGGCCCTCCTAGCCTATTCCACCTTCGGCCATCCTTCCGGCGAACGCTCGGAGCGGGTGCGTGAGGCCGTCAAGATCCTCGACAAGCGCAGGGTCGATTTCGAGTATGACGGCGAGATGGCCGCCGATGTGGCCCTGAATGCCAAGGTGATGGAGCAGTATCCGTTCTGCCGCCTGTCAGGCCCGGCCAACGTTCTGGTCATGCCGGCGTTCCATTCGGCATCGATCTCGACAAAGATGCTTCAGGAACTGGGCGGATCGACCGTGATCGGACCGTTGCTCGTCGGCCTCGACAAATCGGTTCAGATTGTCTCGATGTCCGCCAAGGATTCCGACATCGTTAACATGGCGGCGCTTGCAGGCGCATAACGCCAACAGCTGAGCGAAGCCGCTGAAACGCAAAGAGCCCGCCTGGAAAATCCCGAGGCGGGCTCTTTTATGCGATTGTCGATCTTGATCAAAATACAGATGAATACATGTTACGCAGTACGGGAAGCCCGATCAAAAACGTTCGCTTGCATGTAAACTACATTCCAGAATTCTGAACCGCTTCAGCTCATGAAACGGCCGGCGTCCGCGCTGTAATAGTTCAGGTAGCGACCGGAAATATTGGTGATCGGCAAAACGATCAGCACGTCAGTGGTGCGGAAAGCATGATCGACCACGGCACCATTGCCGACCATGGCGCCGAGACGCATGTAACCCTTGATCAGCGGCGGCAAAGCGGCCAGCGCCTTGCGCATGTTGATGGCTTCGACCGGCATCAGGTCCATCGTCCGGTACAGTTCAGGGCGGGCAGACACATCCCACTCGTCGCGCACGACCATGTTGTGATGCAGGAAGGACAAAGCCAATGCGTGCTCTTCGGGAATGACGCCCGGAAACGAGCCGCAGCCGAACATGGCATCGACTCCGTATTTCAACGCATAGGCCCAATTGCCCTGCCACAAAAGCTCGACGGTGCGCTTGGTACGGTATTCCGGCAGGACACAGGAGCGGCCGAGCTCCATGAATTTTTTGTCTGGATGGCGCTCAAGCAACGATCCGACCGAAAACTCCGAAGCCGAATAAAAGCCGCCCGTACGGACAGCAACGTCCTGACGAAGCAGGCGATAGGTTCCAACGATCTGATCTTCCGGATCGCCGTCAATCGAGGTATCGAGCACAAGCAGGTGATCGCAGACCAGATCCCAGGCATCGGCGTCGCGTTTGCGGCGATCGGCGTCCTGCGGGATCTGCGCCTTCATTTCTTCGACGAAGACTTTGTAGCGGACGGCCTGCGCAGCATCGATTTCGGACGCGTTGCGGGCAAGGCGCGTTTCAAGATTGCCGATTCGGCCAAGTATATCGTGCGCCGGGGCATTGACGCCCCGGACTCGGGTCTGCGGCTGTTCAGCCACCACAACCAGATCCAAAGGTTCGATAGTCATCGCGCGTCATCCTAGTCGCTTTGATCCTGTGCGGCTTAAACCATGTTTCTGCGACAGGATAGTGACATCGGAGCGACAAGAAAACGGGCAAATTCACGGAGCAAGCAAGCGATCGATCTCGGCGGTCAGCGCTTTCGGATCGGCAGGTTTGGACAGCACCGCGCTTGCTCCGGCAGACATGAGTTTCTGGCGCGTGTCGGGCTGCATATCGGAGGTCAGGACGATGACCGGAACCGGCCGGCTGCCCGCTTGCCGCTCGTGCTGCCGAATGCGTTGCAGCATGGAAAGCCCATCGCCACCCGGCATATTGAGATCGCTGATGATCAGTTCGGGGACGATGCGAATGGCCTCCGGCGCATCGAACAGGGTGACAGCAAGCGCTTCGAAATCGCCGACGACGCGAACTGTGTGACCGGCCCGCTCCAGAACGGAACGTACCATGAAGGCATTGATCGGGTCGTCTTCGGCCAGGAGCACGCCGCCTTCGGCCGGCTTTTCGCGCAGGGCCGGAACCTCCCGCAACATCGGGCGGTTGTCGTTGATCGCGTCGCGCACTTCCATTCCCTTCATGCGGCCGCGCAGAACCTCGACCAGAGACTTTTCGCGCAGGGGCCTGATAAGCCAGGCATGATAACCGTCCATCTGGTTGATCTGCCGGCCATTGCGCTCTTCCGGATTGACGAGATAGGTCTTGCGCAGCTTCTGCTGGTCGAGGCTCGGCATCTGCGCCAGCAGCCGGCGGAACTGCGCGGCATGGCGATGATCGACGATGATGTCGGTCAGCGGCGTCCCGGTCGACAGCGCCCGCACGGCGACGACCTGCGCATCCTCTATCGTTTCGGCGCATTCGCAGAAGCCGCCGAGCGTCCTGATCGTCGCAGAAAGCGCATTCGATGCCGGGCCGGCCGGAGCCATGACCAGCACGCGGGAACCGGCCAGTACGCCTTTTCTGGCGCGCCGCGGCGGCGAGATCGCAGCCGAGCGCCGGAAAGCGGATTTCGAAGGTGCTGCCCTTACCGGCAATGCTCGAAACTGTCAGCGAGCCGCCATATTCCTCCATGATGCGCCGCGAGATCGCCAGCCCCAAGCCGGTGCCGCCGGTGCGCTGGGCATTGCCGCCGGCCTGCTCGAATTCGTCAAAGACGCGCGCCTGCTCCTGCGGGCTCATGCCCGGCCCGGTATCGTCGATGCGGATGACGACCGTTTCATGCTCCAGTGCTGCACTGACGAGCACGCCGCCGGTATGGGTGAACTTGACGGCATTGCCGACGACGTTGAACAGTACCTGGCGCAGGCGGGCCGCGTCGAAATCCATCAGGCCCGGGACGTCGGCCGCAACGGTGGCGCCGATCTCGATGCCTTTTCATGGGCGCGGTGTGACAGCATCTCGACGACACTCTCGATTGTTTCGCGCAAGGGTTCCGGCGCCGGGCGCAGCTGGAACCGGCCGGCCTCGATCGAGGAAAAATCAAGCAGATCATCGACCAACTGGACCAACGCATGGCCCGACTGGCGCATACCGGCCAGATAGTTTTTTTGTTCGCTGGTCAGCCGGGTTTGGCTGATCAGATGACTCATGCCCAGAATGCCTGACAGCGGCGTGCAGATCTCATGGCTGACGGTCGCCAGCAGCCGGGATTTCGCCTGGCTGGCATGTTCGGCACGGCGGCGGGCATCCTCGCTTTCGCGGGCAATGCGGGTTTCTTCCGTGACATCGCGGGCGATGCTGTGCAGCATGAAGACACCACTTGCCGGTTCGCGGGCAATCACGTCATGCCAGTCGAATATTTTCGTCCCCGTATCGGTGGCGATACGAACGCGATAGTGATTGGGGCCGGAGAAAGGCTCAAACTCGATCCCGACCGCCTCGCAGGTCATACCCTCCGGTTTCAGCCATCCAGTCAGCCGGCAGAACACCGAATTGGCCTGGACGATCTTGCCGCCCGGTTCGCGGATGATGGCGATATCACCGAGCGCGTCGTGGATGGTGGAGAGAAGCTGCGACGTCTCGCTGCGCTCCCAGCGGGTGTCGCTGACCTTTTCGTCCCGCACACGTCCAAGGGCGGCGGTGGGCCTGACGCTGGATTGATACCAGTCCTTGAGCAGCAAGGCGGCGCCGGTGATACCGGCAACGGCAAGCCCTGCGGATAGCAAGTAGAAACCGGCGTCGATGCCGGTGCCAAGAACGGCGGCGGAGCCAAGAAGCCCGGCGCCGGCCAAGGCAGGTTTCAGCGCCGGATAGCGCTCCTTCGTCCCATTGAACCCGTCTTCCGGTTCCAGCGAATGGGGATCATCGGCCAAGGGTGTATCGGATGCGCGCCTGCTGTTCAGCGTGCGTTTCGCGCGCTGAACTCGGCAGCAATCCGTTTTCTAAGGTTTGGCAGGTCGCTCATGACACTCGCCCTAGCATGGCAAGCGTTTTGATTGGCTTCAGCCGGTCCGTAAAATTTTAAGGATCGCGCTTTTTCATCTGCAGGAGCTCGTCGAGAATGATCGAACCGGCACCGATCGTGATGAAACTGTCGGCGAGGTTGAAGACTGCGAAAGACCATGTTGCCGTGTGGAACAACACATAATCGATGACGTAACCGAAGAGCAGCCGATCGACGAGATTGCCGAGCGCGCCGGCGATGATCATCGCATAGCCGAGATGCGCGAAGAACCGGTCTTTTGGCGTGCGGCGCCAGAGCCAGATGACGAAAGCCACGACGACCAAACGCATGCTGACGATGAACCAGCCTTCCATGCCGGACAGCATGGAGAAGGCGACGCCGTAATTATAGGTGCGGTAGAGTGCCAGCATCGGAATGACCGGCACTGCCTGCTGAAATGGCAGCCATGTCTCGACGGCGACCTTGATGGCCTGATCGAGAAGCATCGCCACAATGACAAGAATAAAAATCGGCAGCGGGCGCGAAAAAGGGCAGTCTTTTCATTAGGTCCTGTCGTCCAGCGTCAGCATATGGCGGCGCGCCTCGAATAGCATGATGCCCGTGGCAATCGCCAGGTTGAGCGGATCGGCGCGGCCTTGCTGCGGAATACGGGCAAGCGCCGTTGCCTCCCGGGCAAGCTCTTCAGGCAGACCGGCCTGTTCATTGCCCATCAGAAGCACGACAGGCTTCTTGCGATAATCGATCGTCCGGTAATCGACGGCGCCGGCCAAGTGGGTGGCGACGAGCTGCACGCCCGCTGCCTTCTGCCATTTGACGAACTCGCCGACATTGGCCCTAAAGAGCGGCATGGCGAAGACCGAGCCCATGGTGGCCCGCACCGTTTCCAGCGAAAACGGATCTGTGGTCTCGCCGACAAGGATGACGCCGGAAGCACCCGCCGCGTCGGCGGTGCGGATGATGGTCCCGAGATTACCGGGATCGCGGACGCGGTCGAGCGCCACATAGGTTTCGCCGAGAGCTGGCTTCACGTCGCGCAGATGGGCATAGCGCTGCTCGAAGACACCGACGACCATCTGCGGATTGTCGCGGCGGGTGATCGCCGACAGCACCTTCTCGCTGACTTCGAGGACGAGCCCGCCAGTCGCGACCGTCTTCAGCGCGACCTGCTCGACCTGCGTCTTGCCTTTGGCCGCCTTGGCATAAACCAGCGTCTTGATGGTCCAGCCGAGATCGAGCGCGTCGATGACCAGTTTCAGGCCTTCAGCGATGAAGGAACGGGTTTCGTCGCGCTCCTTCTTGTTGGAGAGCGCCTTGATATCCTTGATGATCGGGTTGGCAAGACTGGTGACTTCCTTCACCTGGCCGACGCGCCGGGGACCTTGATCGCGATTATAGTCGTTCATTTCGGCACCCAACGGGAAAAGAGAGAGGTGGAAAGCGCCCGGCCCGGCTCATTGCCGTCAAGCCCGCCTTCGCGCAGGATCAGTTCGCCCGATTCCACCGCACCGCCGCGTCCGCGCATTGTCTCGCGCATCAGCTCGTGGATGGAATAGAAACTTGCGCGGATCGAATAGGCCGTCAGCACCAGACCCTTGGCATCCGGCGACAGAATTTCGCGGCAGATGTCCAGCATCAGGGCGAGGTGATCGAAAAGCTGCCAGACTTCGCCATTCGGACCGCGGCCGAATTTCGGCGGATCGGTGAGAATGATGTCGTAGCGGCTGCCGCGGCGCTCCTCGCGCTGGATGAACTTCATCGCGTCCTCGCAGATCCAGCGGATCGGCAGATGGTCGGCACGGCCAAGCGCCTGATTTTTGCGCGCCCAGCCGATCGCCTTCTTCGAGGCATCGACATGGGTGACCTCGGCGCCTGCCTTTGCGGCAATCAGCGAGGCGACACCGGTATAGCCGAACAGGTTCAACACCTTCAACGGCCGGCCTGCCGTCTCAATCTGTTCTTTCATCCAGCTCCAGTGAGCCAGCTGCTCTGGGAAGACGCCGACATGGCGAAACGCGGTGAAACGGCCGTAGAACTCGGCATCGAGGATCTGCATCGGCCAAGTCTCGCCGAGAGCCTGCCGCGGGAAGCGCCAGCGCCCCATGCCGTCTTCATCGGTATCGCCGGTGAAAATCGGATCGGCGTTCTCCCAGACATGCGAAGGCAGCGTCTTCGGCCAGAGCGCCTGCGCTTCGGGGCGGACGATCCGGTAAGGGCCATATTGCTCGAGCTTCAGGCCGTCGCCGCTATCGATCAGGTGATAATCGCGCGCGCCCTTGGTCTCGAGAATGATCGGAATGCGCTCGTCCGGCTTGGCGCCGGTACGGATGCGCACTTCGGCGCGCGGTGCAGGTTCCGAAGCGGCAGATTTCGGCGACGTCTTTTCCGGTACAGCCTTAGGCGCAGACCGGCCGTCGCCGGTTCGCGGTGCCTGATGTTTGGATTGCGGCGGCCGGCTTGCCGACGCCTGTACGGCACGGCCCTGCACGCCCCGCGATGACGTTGCCGGTGCGGCTTTGCCCTTTGGCCGTCTATCTTTGTCTTTCACGCCGTTTCGTCCGTCAGCTACTGGGGTTCAAAGGCTGCAAATAGCACCGCTCTTTCTCTTGGCAAAGCTGTTTCCGATCTGCGATACATTTGGGCAGACATGGTCAGGGAGGATCATCATGGAGATGCAGGGCGAAGAACGCATTGCTGCCCGCCGCAATACCGTCTGGGCGGCGCTGAACGATCCCGAAATCTTGCGGCAATGTATTCCCGGCTGTCAGTCGCTGGAGCTCAAATCGCCGACCGAGCTTTCCGCCAGCGTTAAGATCAAGATCGGCCCGGTTTCGGCATCCTTCTCCGGCGACGTCGTGCTGTCGAACATCAACGCGCCCGAAAGCTATACAATTTCCGGCGAGGGCAAGGGCGGCATTGCCGGCTTTGCCAAGGGCGGTGCCGACGTTGTTCTCAAGGAGGATGGCGACGAGACCATTCTGACCTATGAGGCCAAGGCCGAAATCGGCGGCAAACTGGCACAGCTCGGCTCGCGGCTGGTCGGCTCCAGCGCCAAGAAGCTTGCCCAGCAATTCTTTGCAGACTTCAATGCGACGGTTTCGGCGCAGGCCGTGGCAAACAGCTGAACAGGATTATTTGGAGGAGGCCGGAAGCAGTGTCTGCGAGGCGATGGTTTCAGGCGCGGGTGCGGTGCTTTTCGGCTTCAGCATGCCATTTCACCGCTTCATGCGCTTCGTTACGCGCCCGCTTGCGGTATTTGCCCTGCGTGAACCACGTGGTCAGCGAACCGACGATCATTCCGAAGATCACCGCGAGAAACAGGAAAACGAAGAACGGCGCAGACGCCGACAGGACGCTATCGGCGGGATTGAACGGATTGAGTGCCAGCGTCACCATCTGCCGGTTGGCGACCGACAGGACGATCAGGATGATGGCGACCGGAACCAGCACCACGATATTCAACAGCTTCTTCATCATCATTCCGTGTCTCCGTCATGCTGCCTGCCCGACGCACTCAAGCACCGGGCGGATCACCACGGCTCATTCATCATCTTCGTCATCGGCGCCAGGATTAAGGCGCTCGCGCAATTCCTTGCCGGTCTTGAAGAAGGGAACCCATTTTTCCTCGACGAACACGCTGTCGCCGGTGCGCGGGTTGCGGCCGGACCGCGAAGGCCGGTTTTTCACCGAAAACGCGCCGAAACCACGCAATTCGACCCGGTTTCCGCCCGCCAGGGCATCTGTAATCTCATCGAGAACCGCATTGACGATATTTTCGACGTCACGGTGATAGAGATGCGGATTGCGTGCCGCAACAATCTGCACCAATTCTGACTTGATCACTGTCGCCCCCTGTTGTGAATTTCTATGTGATCTTAAAGCGTTAAGCCCATCGGACGGCCTTGTCCACCTCTTCGGTGGGATGCCATGCCGTTTTCAAGCCTCCAAAAACGGCATCCAAAAGGCCATCGCGTGTTTTCAGTCGCCGCCAACCTGCCAAACGGAAACCAGACCGTCAAGAAACAACTTCTCATGACCCAATTTTTCGAGGCTGCCAAGAGACGGAAAAGCCTCATATCCCAAGGATTTGAGCCACACGGCCGCGGCCGATCCAAGCCCCGAACGGCAAGGACGTGCTGGGGGCTTTCCACTCGACAACGTCGAGCCCTTTGCCGACCTTGCGGCTATCGAGGTATGTCCGGATCTCGTCATCGCCGCCGAGTTCGTCGATGAGCTTGAGCTTCAGCGCCTGGCGGCCGGTAAAGATGCGGCCGTCCGCAAGCTTCAGCGCCTCGTTACGTGGCAGTTTTCGCCGGTCGGCAACCAGATCGACAAACCAGTTGAAGCTGTCGTCGATCATGGCCTGGATCACCGCCTTGGCATCATCGCTGGGCGGATGGAACGGCGACGGCTCGGCTTTCAGCGGTGCGGATTTGATTTCTTCCAGCGACACGCCGATCTTGTCCATCAGGTCCTTGAACTGCGGATACTGAAAGATCACGCCGATGGAGCCGGTAATCGAGCTATCGCCCGCAACAATGCGGTCGCCGGCAAGCGCGATCATGTAGCCCGCCGAGGCCGCCAGCGTGCGCACGTCGGAGACGACCGGCTTCTTGGCGGCAACCTTGCGGATGGCCTTGAACAGCACTTCGCCGCCATAAGTAGTGCCACCAGGCGAGGAAATGGTGACGACCAGCGCCTTGACCGCATCGGTCTCGGCAATCGTGTTCAGCCGCTCCAGCAATTCACGGTCATCCTGGATGATGCCGGATATATTGACGTGGGCGATATGCGGCTGGCTGAGCCCGCCTATCCGGCCCGCACCGGAATAGAAATAGGCGGCAACGCCTGCGAGAAGCACGAGTGCAATAGATACTAGCCGCCAGAAACCGAGCTTCCGCCGCAGTTGGCGCCGGTCGGCGATGGCAAGCTGATCCATGATCTTTCCTCCTGTTCAAGGGCATAGGGACACATCGCCCCGCATGAGAAACGCACGGATTCAATAGCGGCAGCGCATGATGTTGTAACCCGGTTTGAACAAAATTCGCGCCTCCATTGTCGTGGAACAAAAAAATCTCCATATTCGCGTTCACTCACACCGCTTGGCAGGCATGCATACGCGCATTTGCGCCACGATGTTTTTTGAATAACGGGTTTATTTCATGCTGAACGAAGTGCAATTTTCCGGCGCCTTGCCGCATTCGGGGCCGGTCCTCATCGACGCCTATACTCTTGCGGCGCGCCACTGCGCCGGGTCAGGCGGCTGAAAATCATACTGCCTCTGATCGCGGTGCTGATCGGTGCTATTTTCGTTGCCGTTTCCGTGGTGCGGGCCTTTCTGCCGGAGAACCTGCAGATCGAGAACGCGACGATCGAGAATGGCAAGATCGTCATGCAGAACCCGGCCATTTCCAGGCGCAACAAGCAGGATATCAGCTATTCGATGAAAGCGACCCGGGCGCTGCAGGACATCGCCAATCCGGACATCATCACCCTTGAGACGATCCATGCGGAAATGCCCGTCAACGACACGCTGATCGCCACCGTCGAGGCGACCAGCGGCATTTATGACCGCGGACGCAACACGCTGGATATGAACGCCCCCTTCAGCATCACCATGAACAATGGGCTCGTCGCCGATTTCCAAGCTGCCTATCTCGATATCAATGCCGGCGAGATGGAAACGAAGAAGCCGATTGCAATCAGCATGAAGGGCGGTTCCATTGTTGCACAGTCGCTGAGAATGACGGATAAAGGGACGCATTGTTACATTTGAAGGCATGGTGAAGGTCGTCGTCGACCCCGCAACCATCCGTAAAACCGCCAACTAGAAAACCGGTGCACACATGTCGGCCACTTCAGCCTTTTCCTTTCGGCTTGCCGGAACATTGATTCTCTTGAGCCTTTTCGCCAGCGCCTCCGTTTCTCCTGCCGCCGCTCAGGCGACAACGAGCAAGATGAAGGGCATGCAGCTTTCCAACGATGCACCGATCCAGATCGAAAGCGACAAGCTGGAAATCAAGGATGCGGAAAGCAAGGCCATGTTCTCCGGCAACGTCAAAGTCGTTCAGGGAACGACGACACTGCAGGCCGGTAATATGGTGGTTTTCTACAAGAAGGGCGGTGGCTCGATTTCCGGCGGCAATGCCGAGATCGATCGTATCGAAGTCACCCAGAAGGTATTCCTGCAATCGGGGAACCCAGCAAGCCACCGCCGACACCGGCGAATTCAACATGACGGCGCAGACGCTGGTGCTGAAGGGCAAGCAGGTCGTTCTGTCGGAAGGTAAGAACGTCTTCAGCGGCTGCCAGCTGAACGTCCAGATGGATACCGGCGAGGCACAGCTGGAGGCCTGCGGCGGCCGTGTCCAGATTCAGCTCGACCCGAAGTCCCAGAAAACGAACTGATGCAGACGCCGACGTGAACATTCCCTTTCTTCACAAACGCAAACGGGGCAGCAAGCCTGAAGCCGCCGCGCCTGCCCGCGCGGTCGACAAGGCGCTATGAAGGCACGCTGATCGCGCGCGGCTTGACGAAGGCCTATCGCGGGCGCCGGGTCGTCGATGGCGTGTCGCTTGTGGTGCGCCGCGGCGAGGCCGTCGGCCTGCTCGGTCCGAACGGCGCCGGCAAGACCACCTGTTTCTACATGATCACCGGCCTTGTGCCGGTCGATGAAGGATCGATCGAAATCAACGGCAACGATGTCACGTCGATGCCGATGTATCGCCGTGCCCGCCTCGGCGTCGGCTACCTGCCACAGGAAGCCTCGATCTTTCGCGGCCTGACCGTCGAGGACAATATTCGCGCGGTTCTCGAGGTGCACGACAAGAACCGTGAGCGGCGCGAAAGCAAGCTCAACGAACTGCTCAACGAGTTCAACATTTCCCATCTGCGCAAATCGCCGGCGGTTGCCCTTTCGGGCGGCGAGCGGCGACGCCTGGAAATCGCTCGCGCCTTGGCGACCGATCCGACCTTCATGCTGCTCGACGAACCCTTCGCCGGGGTCGATCCGATTTCGGTGGCCGACATTCAGGCGCTGGTGCGGCACCTGACCTCGCGTGGCATCGGCGTGCTGATCACCGACCACAATGTCCGCGAAACACTGGGCCTGATCGACCGCGCCTACATTATCCATGCCGGTGAAGTCCTGACGCATGGACGGGCCAATGACATCGTCACCAACCCGGACGTCCGCCGCCTCTATCTCGGCGACAATTTCAGCCTCTAAGGCTCAAGCGTCTACCAACGCGGTAAACACAAACAGCGGCGGCAGGCAAAAATCTGCCGCTTTTGGAACAGACTTCTTGACCAGCCGCCGGATTTACGCAATTTCTATGCGAGAAAGAATGCTGCGGTGCAACATTCTTTCGGCGACAACCGAATGTCTGCGGCTCGTACAAACACGGGCCGGCGTGTAAACAAGCACGAAAACAGGCCGCACCGCCCTGTTTTGTTCACTTCAGACGCCGATTGCATAAAAAATCCCCGGTGCGTTCGATATTCATCTTATTTACCCCTGCCGCTTGACCAAACCCCATTAATAAGCAATTTTTGGGCCAATTGAAGAACTGGCACTTTCACCCCTTGAAAAGATGAGGGCCGGCTCGGAGAATTGAGGGGAGTTTTGCGTCAAAATGGCACTTTCAGCCAGCCTCTTTCTGCGTCAAAGCCAGACCCTGGCGATGACGCCGCAACTGATGCAGTCGATCCAGCTGCTGCAGATGACGCATTTCGAACTGAACCAGTTCATTGAGCTGGAAGTCGAGAAAAACCCCCTGCTGGAATTTGCCGCCAATGACGACGCGCCCGCCGGTTCGGACCGGAACGGCAAGGACGACCTCCATATCACGCCGGATGAACGCAGCGATCGCGACAATGCCGAGGGCGCGACATTCGATCCGCTGGGCGATGTCTACGACAGTACGACGTCTATAACCGGCGAACGGATGAGCGAACAGCTCGATGCCAATTTCGAAAACGTCTTCCCCGACGACACCACACCTGCAACGCGCCGATGCGCCGGAACTGCTCAGCCAGTGGAAATCCATGCCCGGCGGCGAAGGCGAGAGCAGCGACGGTTACGATCTTGATGATTTCGTCGCCAACCGCGTGACGCTGCGCGATTTCCTCAACGAACAGGTTCCTTTCAGCGTGCATGGCGCAGCCCGATCTGCTGATCGCCCAGCACCTGATCGACCAGCTCGACGAAGCCGGCTACCTGCATGCGGATATCGCGGAGATGGCCGAACGTCTAGGCTGTGCGTCCACCGATGTGGCGCGGGTCCTCAGCAGCTTGCAGCAGCTCGACCCGCCCGGCGTCTTTGCCCGCACACTCAGCGAGTGCCTTGCCATCCAGTTGCGCGCGCGCAACCGTCTTGACCCGGCCATGGCCGCGCTCCTGGACAATCTGGAACTGCTTGCGCGGCGTGACTTCGCCAGTTTGAAGCGGATCTGTGGTGTCGATGAGGAAGATCTCATCGACATGCTCGCCGAAATCCGCAAGCTCGACCCCAAGCCCGGCACCGGTTTCGAGGCAAGCCCTTCGGAAGCGATCATGCCGGATATTGTCGTGCGCCCGGCTCACGATGGAAGCTGGGCGGTGGAGCTCAATCCCGACACGCTGCCGCGCGTTCTCGTCAACCAGACCTATTACGCGACGGTCTCCCGGCACGCACCGAAGAACAGCGCCGACCATGCCTTCCTGACGGAATGTCTGCAGACGGCCAACTGGCTGACCCGTAGCCTCGACCAGCGCGCCAAGACGATCATGAAGGTGGCGACCGAGATTGTGCGCCAGCAGGATGCGTTCCTGATGAAGGGCGTCGACCATCTGCGGCCGCTCAATCTGAAGACGGTCGCAGATGCCATCAAGATGCATGAATCGACCGTCAGCCGCGTCACCTCGAACAAATACATGCTGACGCCGCGCGGGCTGTTCGAACTCAAATATTTCTTCACGGTCTCGATCGGATCGGCGGAAGGCGGAGACGGACACTCGGCAGAATCCGTGCGCCACCGCATTCTGCAACATGATCGTGCTGGAGAGCCCGGACGCCGTCCTTTCGGATGACGATATCGTCGACCTCCTGAAAAAGGGGGGCGTCGACATCGCCCGCAGGACTGTGGCAAAGTACCGCGAAGCGATGAACATCCCCTCCTCCGTTCAACGCCGCCGAGAGAAAAGGCGATGGCCAAGGTCTCCGCCTGATCGCTGCCAGCGCTCGGCCACAACCAAACCAACCGCCGGCATTTACCCCCGATATCCCAGCAACCAGCGGGTTTTCGGTTCCATGTTCCAGTTTTCTTAACTGTTTCGTTGACTTCAGCAACAACCGGTAGTATGAGGCGGCCGCAATGGGCACGGGCATAGAGCCTGCCTTAAGCATATCCCTCCAAATCCAGGCCGTTCTGACGCAATTTTTTTTGCGTGCGTGAAGTGCTTGGATGACGGATGCGGTTGGAATAGACTGGCTACGCAAATCACGAAAAGAGAGGAAACTCCATGAGTGTGCGTGTATCCGGTAAACATATGGAAATCGGCGAAACGTTTCGTCTGCGGATCGAAGACCAGATAGAGCAAGCCGTAACCAAATATTTTGACGGAGGATATTCAAGCCAGGTCACTGTGGAAAAGTCTGGATCTCGTTTCAGCGCCGATTGCAAGATACACCTCGATTCTGGTGCTGCCTTGCAGGCGAGTGGCGAAGCGAACGACCCGCAAGCTGCGTTTGACGCTGCATCAGAGCGAATTGCCAAGCGCATTCGCCGGTACAAGCGGAAGCTCAAGGACCACCACAATGGCAATGGCCATGCTGGATTTGCCGAAGTAGCCTACACCGTAATGGATTCAGTGCCCGACGAAGACGATGATCTTCCGGATAATTATGCACCGACGATCGTTGCGGAAAGTTCAAAACAACTGAAGACGATGTCTGTTGCAAACGCCGTGATGGCGCTCGACATGACAGATGATCCCGTTCTGATGTTCCGTAGTCCTGGCAATGAACAGTTGAATATCGTCTATCGGCGCAACGATGGAAACATTGGCTGGATCGACGCAGCCAATATAAAGGGCTAAGTGGATGACGTCCGGGGCCGGTCAGCCGGCTCCGGACGGTCTGCTTTTTCTGGTGGTTTACGCATGGAAGACCGTTGACGGTCCGCCAGTAAAGCGCCGAGAGAAAGATGGATGGAACTGCCGTCCGGCAATTTTGCCGGGCGATGCGGTTCCTACCTGCGAACGAGGACAAAAGAATGGCATTGGCAGGCTTGCTGCAGCAGAATGCGATACTTCCGGCCATGAAGGCCAATTCGAAGAAGCAATTGCTTCAGGAATTGGCGGCAAAAGCATCCAAGATCACTGATCTACCCGGAACGGGAAATATTCGACGTCATTCTCCAGCGAGCGCTTAGGATCCACCGGTGTCGGCAACGGCATCATGATTCCACATGGCAAGCTTGCGCATCTGTCGTCGATCGTCGGCATTTTCGCGCGACTGGAATCGCCCGTCGATTTTGAAGCGCTGGACGACCAGCCGGTGGACCTGGTTTTCCTGCTGCTCGCCCCTGAAGGCGCTGGCGCCGATCACCTGAAGGCACTGTCGCGGATTGCGCGCGTGCTGCGTGATCGGACATGGTCGCCCGGCTGCGGGCAACGGATTCGGCATCGGCGATCTACGCCTTCCTCAGCGACGATCAGGCCTCCAACGCGGCCTGATCTCAATACAGCTTCTGCTGGTTGAGATGATCGATGAAAATGCTGAACAACTCCGCCTGGCTGGAAATGGCCAGGCGTTTGTAAATGTTCTTGCGGTGAATGCGCACCGTGCCCTCCGAAATACCGATACTTTCCCCGATCGACGCATTGCTATGGCCACGCAGGATGAGCCGCACGATATTGCGCTGCTGCAGCGTCAGCCGGTCGGCGCAAAGCCTGCCAAAAGCCTCCTCCATCAGATCGTCCCGCCCGGTCTGCGGAAATGCACGGTTCGCCTCGCGTTTCCAGCTTGAGCGGATGACCGCCTGCACGATCGGCTCGTAGGCGCGCAGGTTTTCCAGCTCCCGCATCGCTAAAGCCCAGATGACCTTTGACGCGCATCAGCGAATAGGTGGCCGTGACGCCGCCCTCCAGCGGCACCAGAAACCCGATCTCCTCGACCAGCGAGCCCTCCTCCGTCGATACGCAGGGATGGACCTCCCGCGAGGTGCTGAACTGCGTGTCGAAAAATCATCCGGTGCAAGGTCGCGCATCCGCCAGAGCCCAGCCAGATGATGATTGTTGCAGGCGACATAGAAGGGATCGAGCAGGTAGGCGCCGCCGAGATAGGCCGCCCAGGCTTTTGGCGCCACATGGCGGGTGTAACCGTCATGCAGGAGCAGCGGCCGTGCGTCATAGGGAAACACGAAGACGCCGGAGAGATCAAAGACCGCCACATGGCGCAGCATTGCATCCAGCGCGTCGCCAAACCCGGGCGTCGAGAGACCATCAATCAGGGCGGCAATCTGGCGGGATTCTTCTGGCTGCAAAAGCGGCACCTTCATTCTTCGGGCATTCTTCCGGCGATCTATCCCCTATGGGATATCGACAGCCCCCTGTCCGTCAACAATAATCCCCGGAAAGACATCAGCACGAGGAGAATGGCGATGGCTGGCAGGCTTTCCGGAAAGACCGCATTGATCAGCGGAGGGGCCGGAGGAAGCGGCCTTGCCGCTTCCCAGCTTTCGCCCGCGAAGGCGCCCGCGTCGGGATTGTCGACCTGCCACGCAGCAAGGGTGAAGAAGTCGCTGCCCAAATCCGCGCCGAAGGCGGACAGGCATTCTTCGCGCCTGCGGATGTTTCGGTTTCCTCCGAGGTCAAAGCGGCCGTCAAAGCGGTGGAAGATACGTTCGGGGCGATCACCGTCCTCTTCAATCATGCCGGCATTCTGGCCGTCGGGCCTTTCCTCGAAACGGAAGAGGACGAGTGGGACCGGCTGATGGCCGTCAACGTGCGCTCAATGTTCCTGATGACCAAGGCCGTGCTGCCGGGCATGCTGGCCGCCGGTGGCGGCAGCATCGTGTCGACCTCCTCGATCTCAGCTGTTGCTGCCACGCCGATGGAGGTGCTCTACGACACGACCAAGGGCGCCTGCCACATGTCTCGCCCGGGCGATTGCGGTGGAATTCCGCGACCGCGGCATCCGCTCCAACGCCGTCTGCCCCGGCTTCATCGCCACCGACCATGGCAAGCGCGAACTGGTCGGCCTTGCCAAATATGGCGTCGACGTTTCCGACGCGGCGATTGCCGCCCAGCAGGGGCGGATGTGCGATCCGATGGAAGTGGCGCAGGCTGCGCTGTTCCTGGCGAGCGATGAATCCAGTTTCGTCAACGGCACGCATCTGTTCGTCGATAATTGTTTTACGGCGATGTGAAGAACAAAGGGGAGAACGGCACCATGATGGAAGCAGGCGGGCACTGGCGCAACTGGGTGGGAAATCAATCATGCATCGTCCGGCACCGGGGGGCGCCGGACAGTGAGGCTGCTCTTGCAGACATGGTGCGCGAGGCAACGTCGAACGGGTTGAACGTGCGCTGCGCCGGTTCCGGGCACTCGTTCACGCCGGTGGCGCTGACCAGCGGGCTGCACCTGACACTCTCCGATCTGCAGGGCATTACCAATATCGACACGGCCTGCAAGCGCGTCTCCGTCCATGCCGGTACGACGATCAATACGCTGGGCAAGGCGCTGAAGCGCAGCGGGCTCTCGATGATTAACCAGGGCGACATCGACAGCCAGGCGCTGGCGGGGGCGCTGACGACAGGCACGCACGGCACAGGCCTTACACTCGGCAACATGGCCTCGCAGATCGTCGGCATGCGGCTGGTGCAGCCCGATGGCAGCATTCTTGCGATCGACGACAGCGAACCGGATATGCTGAACGCTGCGCGCGTTTCCATCGGCATGCTCGGCGTCATCTCCGAGATCACCCTGCAGGTGATGGACAGCTACAATCTGCATGAGAAACTGTGGCGCTGCACCTTCGACGAATGCATGGAGCAACACGACGATCTCGCCGCCAACCACCGGCATTTCGGCTTCTTCTGGTGCCCCGTGCCGGAAAGCCGCCACTGCTACTGCCTGCCGGACACATCGTCGGTCTCGACCACGACAGGCCTTTCCGATGTCTGCGAGATGAAGACGATCGACATCACCGATGCGCCGCCGATGGAGCGCGCCTTCGAGAAGATCGCCTACTCCTCGGAAATCTATCCGATCGAATATGTGCCCAACTTCCACGAACTGGAATATGCCGTGCCGGTCAGATATGGCAAGCAGGCCTGCACCGAGGTGCGCAAGCTGATGCTGGAAAAGCACCCGACCTGCATCTACCCGATCGAATACCGCTTCACGGCCGGCGACGGCGGCTGGATCAGCCCGTTCTTCGAGCAGGATTCGATCACGCTTTCGGTCTCGGGCCAGCCGGGCACGGACTACTGGAACTACCTGAAGGACGTCGACGATATCCTGCGCCAGTTCGGCTCACGCCCGCATTGGGGCAAGCTGCATTTCCTGGGCGCCGAGGATGTGACCGCGCTCTATCCACGCGCCGGGGATTTCCGGGCACTGCGTAACAAGCTCGATCCGGAGGGGCGGTTCTTGAATGATCATCTGAAGCAGCTGTTTGGGTGATATCGAACGGTCTGGTCGTCGCGACAGATAATGCACTGCCACGCAAATTGTTGGGAGACGGTGTGCGTGGTAGAAACAGCAGGCGCTCATCGTTCTTGAGTGTTCACGCGGCAATGGGCGGATGGGGGCTGACCATGAACGGTGCTGATATTCTTTGCGATGTGCTTTTGGCCAATGACGTCAACGTCTGCTTCGCCAACCCCGGCACGTCGGAGATGCATTTTGTCGCGGCTCTCGATCGCCGGCCTGAAATGCGCTGCGTGCTCGGCCTGTTCGAAGGCGTGGTGACAGGCGCCGCCGACGGCTATGCGCGGATGACAAACCGGCCTGCCGCAACGCTGCTTCACACCGGGCCGGGATTGGCAAACGGGCTCGCCAACCTGCACAACGCTCGGCGCGCGTTCCCATGATCAACGTCGTCGGCGATCATGCCTCCTACCATCTTCCTCTCGACGCGCCTCTGACTGCGGACATAGAGAGCCTGGCCGCACCGATGTCCAACTGGGTGCGTCGGATCGAAGGGCCAGACGACGTTGCCGCGGCCACGAAAGCCGCGATTCATGCCTCGCTGTCGCCTTCGGGCATCGCAACCCTGCTTCTGCCTGCCGATGCGGGATGGGGCGAGGCAAGGCTGCCCGCGTCGGCGGTGATCGACCGCCCCCAACTTTCCGCCGCCAAGGGTGAGGCAATACGCGGCGCAGCGGGAAGCGATCCGCAGAGCCCGCGGCCGGAGTGCAATCCTTGTCAGGGGATCGGCAGCATACGCCGATTCCCTGGAGATCGCCGGGCAAATCTCGGCCGCGCTCAACGTACGCCTATTCAGCGAAGTGCAGGTGGCGCATATGCAGCGCGGTGCCGGTCGTGTGGCGCCAACCCGCATCCCTTATCCGATCGACGCGGCATTGGAGACGCTGGCCGATATCGATGTTCTCGTCCTCGTCGGCGCACCGGAGCCGGTTGCCTTCTTCGCATATCCGGGCAAGCCCGGGCGGCTTGTTCACAAAGGCTGCCAGGTTCTGACTTTGGCAGCCCATGGCGAGGACCTGAAATCGGCGCTGGAGGCGCTTCGGGATGAATTGGGGATCAAAAGCTCGCAGGCAGCGCCGCTAGCAAAGGCTGTCCCGGATGAAGGGCGACCCAGCGGAGCGCTCACGGAAGACGCAATCTCAGTGATCGTGGCGCAAAAACTTCCGGACAACGCCATCGTCTGCGATGAAGGCATTACCTCGGCGCGAAGGTTCTTTTCACTCTCCGAACAGTCGGCTCCACACGATTTCATGATGAACACCGGCGGCGCCATCGGCATCGGCATCCCCTTGTCCATCGGCGCTGCGATCGCCTGCCCCGACAGAAAGGTTTTGAACCTGCAAGCCGATGGAAGCGGGATGTATACCGTTCAGGGACTATGGACCCAGGCCCGGGAAAATCTCGATATCATCACGATCATCTTCGCCAACCGCACCTACGCGGTACTGCACGGAGAAATGCGCAACGTCGGCGTTCAGACGATCGGCGAAAACGCCCGGCGAATGCTGGATCTCGACAATCCGTCGCTGGACTGGGTGTCGATGGCAAAGGGAATGGGCGTCGAAGCGGCGCGTGCCCTGTACCTGCGAGGAGTTCACCGATCTCCTCAACCACGCCTTGTCGCGTCACGGCCCCTTTTGATAGAAGCCGTCATCTGACGGCCAACTGCCCACCATTTGGGGGATTGGCGGTCAGGAAAATCAGTTCGGCAGTTGTCGCCCAATGCGCAGCATCGAGCGACCTCAGTCTCAAGCCGCCGGAGTTTCTTCCGTTGCAACGATCTTCGGGCCGCCCTTGGCAACGCCGACCATGGCGGGGCGCAGGACGCGTTCGCCGATGGTGTAGCCGGCCTGAACGACCTGGACGACGGTGTTGTTTGGAACTTCCGCATTGGGAACTTCAAACATCGCCTGATGGAAGTTCGGGTCGAACTTCTGGCCGACCGGTTCCAGCTTCTGAACGCCGTGACGCTCAAGCGCCGAGAGCATGGCGCGCTCGGTCATTTCCACACCTTCGATCAGCGCGTTGAAGCCGGCATCGCCTGCTTCGTGGGCTTCTGCCGGAATGGCATCGAGCGCGCGGCGCAGGTTGTCGGACACGGCCAGCATGTCGCGGGCAAAGCCAGCGACGGAATAGGATTTTGCATCCTTGACGTCGCGCGCAGTGCGGCGGCGCAGGTTGTCCATCTCAGCGGCAAGGCGCAAATAACGGTCGCGCATGTCGGCGGCTTCGGCCTTGGCAAGCTCCAACGGATCCGGTTCGGAAACGGCTGCATCGACCTGCTCAGCGCCGGCTTCCGCATAGGCGGCAGCTGCTTCGTCCGCGTTCGCTTCAGCACCGTGTTTGTTCATATCGTCGGTCATGACGGTCTCCGGAATGTCAACATGTCTAGGATTTGGTGTCGATATCGAGCTTTGAAGCCGAAAAATCAAGGGTACAATCGAAAGCCGCCGGAAAAACCGGCCTCTTCCCGGGCGGTTATCGCGACAGACGCGACATCAATTGCGCAGTATAGTCCACCATCGGCACGATGCGCGAGTAATTCAGCCGCGTCGGGCCGATGACCCCTGACGGCGCCGACGATCTTGTCGTCGCTATCCTTATAGGGTGCGACGATCAGCGACGAACCGGACAGCGAGAACAGCTTGTTTTCGGAACCGATGAAAATCCGCACCCCCGGCCCGCTTTCGGCCAAGTTGAGGATTTCGATCAGGCTGTCCTTCTTTTCCAGATCATCAAACAACATGCGTAGCCGGTCGATATCCTCGGCACCGGCCAATCCTTCCAGCAGATTGGCGCGGCCGCGCACGATCAGCTGCGTCGGCTTGTCGTCGGCCTCGCTGCCCGACCAGATGGCGAGGCCACGCTCGACGAGATCCTGGCTCAGCGTATCGAGTTCGCGCCGGACCGTTTCCTTGACCTTTTCAAGCTGGCTCGCGCACCTCGGGCAGCGTCTGCCCAGCGAGATGAGCGTTGAGAAAGTTGGCCGCTTCCGTCAGCTGCGAGCTGGTGACGCCGGCCGGCAGCTCGATGATGCGGTTTTCGACCTGGTCATGTTCGCCGACGAGCACTGCGAGCGCCTTGGTTGGCGCCAACCGGACGAACTCGACATGCCGGAGCACCGGATCGTTCTTGGTTGTGATCACCAGCCCTGCGCCGCGCGACATGCCCGACAGCATCTGGCTCGCCTCGGTTAGCAGCGTTTCAACAGGTTGATCGCGATCTGCGCGGCGCACATGCCGGTCGATCGAGGCGCGATCCTCGGGGTGACAAGTCCCCCACCTGCATGAAAGCATCGACGAAGAAACGCAGGCCATTTTGCGTCGGCAGACGTCCGGCGCTGATATGCGGGGAATAAATGAGCCCAAGATCTTCGAGATCGCTCATGACATTGCGCACGGAGGCCGGCGACAGCGACATCGGCAGGATACGCGACAAGCTGCGCGATCCGAGCGGCTCACCGCTCTCGAGATAGCTTTCCACGATGCGACGGAAAATTTCTGCCCGAACGCTCGTCAAGCGCCGAAAGCCTTTCCCGCATTGCAGATTTATCCAGCACCATTCGAACGCGAAAACCCATGTTGTTGAAGTCTATTGAAATATAGTGATCCGCGCCGGGATAGCAAAAGGGAAATTGGCTGGAAAGCCCGCCGTACAGCGCCTTTTGGCCCTGCTCCACTCTTTTAGCGCAAATGATTTCCCTTCCAGCCAACATAGGCTAGAAGGCTGACAAACATCACAGGAGTTCATGATGCGGCCTTCCGGCAGAAAAACCGACCAGATGCGCAAGGTTTCCTTCGAGCGCGGCGTTTCAAAACATGCAGAGGGATCCTGCCTGGTGAAGTTCGGCGACACACATGTGCTGGTCACGGCAAGCCTGGAAGAAAAGACGCCGCCATGGCTGCGCAACAGCGGCAAGGGCTGGGTCACCGCCGAGTACGGCATGCTGCCGCGCGCCACCGGCGAGCGCATGAAACGCGAAGCCGCGTCGGGCAAGCAGAGCGGCCGTACCCAGGAAATCCAGCGCCTCATCGGCCGTTCTCTCCGGGCTGTCGTCGACCTGCAGGCGCTGGGTGAGCGCCAGATCTCGATCGACTGCGACGTTATCCAGGCTGACGGCGGCACCCGCACGGCCTCCATCACCGGCGCCTGGATTGCCCTTCGCGATTGCCTCGCCTGGATGGAAGCCCGCAACATGATCAAGGTGGAAAAGGTCCTGAAGGATCATATCGCCGCGATCTCCTGCGGTATCTTCGCCAACCAGCCGGTGATCGACCTCGATTATCTGGAAGACTCCGCCGCTGAAACCGACGCCAATTTCGTCATCACCGGCTCGGGCGGCATCGTCGAGATCCAGGGAACGGCCGAAGGCAAGCCTTTTCCGAAGAGGAATTCGGCACGCTGCTCGGCCTCGCCAAGAACGGTATCGCCGAACTGGTCGGTATGCAGAAGCAGGCAATCGAGGGCTGAGCCATGGCCGCACCGTTCGAAGGCATTCTGGAGACGGCGCTCTATGTTGACAATCTCGACCGCGCGGAGGCGTTTTACGGCTCCGTTCTCGGCCTTGAGAAAATCAGCCGCGCGGGCAACCGGCATATCTTCTTCCGTTGCGGTCCCGGCGTTCTGCTGATCTTCAATCCGGCGGAGACGATCAAGCCGCCGCCGGCAGACGGACTGCAGGTTCCGTCGCATGGCACGCACGGAAACGGGCATATGTGCTTCCGCGTGCCGAAAGGCCAGCTCGAGGCATGGGAAGACAAGCTGAAGGCCGCAGGGATTGCGATCGAAACCAAGGTGCTTTGGCCATCGAGCGCACGGTCCTTCTATTTCCGCGATCCGGCCGGAAACAGCTTGGAATGCGCCGAAGCCAGCCTCTGGGCTATCGACTGACACGAATGGGCGGCAGCTATCCGCCGGATGAGAAAGACGCCATGCGCAAGCTTGAAGACAAGACCCTGATCGTTGCCAGCCACAATGCCGGCAAGATCCGCGAAATCCACGACCTGATCGGCCCGATGGGTTTTGAAGCCAAATCGGCTGCCGATCTCAATTTCATCGAACCGGACGAGACCGGCACCACATTCGAGGAAAACGCCACGATCAAGGCGCTGGCCTCGGCGAAAGCCTCCGGCCTGCCCGCCCTTTCCGACGATTCCGGCCTTGTGGTCGATGCGCTGAACGGCGATCCCGGCGTCTACACCGCCAATTGGGCAGAGACTGCCGACGGGACCCACGACTTCGCCATGGCGATGGAGAAAGTCGAGACCGCCATCCAGGAAGCCGGGGCCACGGCCTTCGACCGGCGCACTGGCCGCTTCGTCTCGGTGCTTTGCCTTGCCTGGCCGGACGGCCATGTCGAGCTGTTCCGTGGCGAAGTGGACGGTCATATCGTCTGGCCGCCGCGCGGAACACAGGGATTTGGTTACGACCCGGTCTTTCAACCACTCGGCTACGACACCACATTCGGCGAGATGAGTGCCGAGGAAAAGCATGGCTGGAAGCCGGGCGATGCCGAGGCGCTGTCGCATCGCGCCCGGGCGTTCAAGCTTTTGCCGAGACGTGCCTGAGTGCTTAGAATAATGGCGAGGGAGATGTTTCCACGACCTTCTGCTGACTGCTGCAAGTGGTTATGTAGAAGTTGACCGACTATCTTTCCTCCGTCATCCCTGTGCTCGTCACAGGGATCCAGTGGCGTCGCGTCTGCGACGCTAGAGATTCTTTCACGCGATGGACATCGCGTGGCTGGATTCCTGTGACGAGCACAGGAATGACGGTGTGGTAAAGTTCCGCTCCAACCAGACCTATTAACTTCGACCTTAACGACGCCGCGCCTAGCGCCTGAAAGACCCAAAACAGAATGGCCACTTTTTCTTCCATCGGCGACAGCAAGGAGCCCGGTTTCGGGGTCTATGTGCATTGGCCGTTCTGTGCCGCCAAATGTCCCTATTGCGACTTCAACAGCCATGTCCGGCATCAGCCGGTCGACCAACCGCGTTTCGTCACGGCGTTTCTGACCGAAATGGCGGCTATGCGGCATATGTCGGGGGCCGCGCACGGTCACCAGCATCTTCATGGGCGGCGGTACGCCATCGCTGATGAACCCGGCGACGGTCGAGGCCATTCTCGATGGCATCGCCAATCTCTGGCACGTGCCCGATGGCATCGAGATCACCATGGAGGCCAACCCGTCCAGCGTCGAGGCGACGCGTTTCCGCGGCTATCGTGCCGCCGGCGTCAACCGCGTGTCGCTTGGCGTGCAGGCGCTGAACGACCGGGACCTCAAGTTCCTCGGCCGGCTGCACAATGTCGAGGACGCGCTGAAGGCCATCGGCCTGGCGCGTGATATCTTTCCGCGCATGTCGTTCGACCTGATCTATGCCCGCCCGAACCAGACCGTTGAGGCTTGGGAGCAGGAGCTGAAGCAGGCCGTCTCCTATGCCGTCGATCACCTGTCGCTCTACCAGCTGACGATCGAGGAGGGCACGCCCTTCTACGGCCTGCACAAGGCGGGCAAGCTGATCGTGCCTGATGGCGAGCATTCCGCCGTGCTGTACGAGGCGACGCAGGAGATTACCGAAGGTTTCGGCATGCCGGCCTATGAGGTTTCCAACCATGCCGCCCCGGGCGCCGAGAGCCGCCACAACCTCACCTATTGGCGCTATGGCGACTATGCCGGTATCGGCCCAGGCGCCCATGGCCGGTTGACGCGCGGCCGCGACAAGATCGCCACCGCGACGGAGCGCAAGCCGGAGGACTGGCTGCAATTGGTCGAGGAACATGGCCACGGCATGGTCGATCAGGAAGTGCTGGGCTATGGCGAACAGGCCGACGAGCTGTTGCTGATGGGCCTGCGGCTCAAGGAAGGCATCGACCTCGTGCGCTGGCAGGACCTGTCGGGCCGCGAACCTGATCCGGACCGCGAACAGTTCCTGATCGAACACGGCTTCATCGAACGCTTAGGCAATTCCCGCCTGCGCTGCACGCCGGCCGGCATGCTGATCCTCGATGCGGTGGTTGCCGATCTCGCCTGCTAGAGCAATTCCAGCAAAAGTGCGAAGCGGTTTTGCGTCCGGAATTGCGCAAAAACAAAAGGGATAGAGCGTTTTCATGATTCGGAGAAAAGCGGAAATGCTCTGAGCCCTATTCGAACGCAGCCAGATATTTTTTGGCGATCCTGTCCAGCACCGCCCGCTCGTCCGAATCGATCAGTGCCGTCAAACGGTGCTGATTGGCGACATGGGCGGTGACGGCGCGCTCGACCAAAGCGAGCCCCTCCGGCTTCAGCGCGATCAGCACGCTGCGGCGATCGTCCGGGTTGGTCAGCCGCTCGACGAGACCAGCCTTTTCCAGTTGATCGATCCGGTTGGTCATCGTGCCCGACGTGATCATCGTCGTGGCGAGAAGGTCGCCTGGTGAAAGCCGGTAAGGCTTGCCGGAGCGGCGTAGGGCCGCCAGCACGTCGAAGCTCGCCGACGACAGTCCAAATTCCGAAAACGTCCTGTCGACCTCGCGGCCGAGATAGGTTGAGAGCCGCGCCAGCCGGCCGAGCAGGCCCATCGGTTCGACATCGAGGTCCGGGCGCTCGCGGCGCCACTGCACCAGAATTCTATCGACGTGATCTTCATCCATGCATTTCTGGTACGCAGAATTCATCTTGACGTCAAGATAATCGATGCTATCCTGATTTTATCTTGAAATCGAGATACTTCAAATGAAGATAAAATCCGCATCCCTCACCGACATCGGCCTGACCGCCATTGCGCCCGCCATTTGGGGCAGTACCTATGTGGTCACCACCGAATTCCTGCCGCATGGCTATCCCCTCACCGTCGCCATGCTACGCGCCTTGCCCGCGGGTCTCATCCTGCTCTTGATTGTCCGGCAATTGCCGCAGGGCATCTGGTGGGCGCGCAGCTTCATCCTCGGCGCGCTCAATTTCTCGTTCTTCTGGGCGATGCTGTTCGTCTCGGCCTACCGCCTGCCCGGCGGTGTCGCCGCGACCGTCGGCGCCATCCAGCCGTTGATCGTCGTCATGCTGGCGCGGATGCTGATCGGAACGCCGGTTAAGACGATGGCGATTGTTGCCGGTATTGTCGGCATGGCCGGTGTCGGCCTGCTGGTGCTGACACCCGGAGCAACGCTCGACCCGATCGGTATCATCGCCGGGCTGGCCGGCGCGGTCTCCATGGCGTTTGGAACAGTGCTCACCCGCCACTGGGCGCCGCCGGTATCGAGCCTGACCTTTACCGCGTGGCAACTGACCGCCGGTGGCCTGTTGCTGCTGCCGGTGGCCCTGCTGCTCGAACCGGCCTTGCCGGTGCCGACTATGGCCAACATGCTTGGCATGGCCTGGCTGGGGCTGATCGGCGCCGCCTTCACCTATCTCCTGTGGTTTCGTGGCCTGTCGAAGCTCGAACCGGCCGCCGTCGCCTCACTCGGCTTTCTCAGCCCACTGGTCGCAACCCTGCTCGGCTGGGGTGTTCTCGGCCAGAACCTGACGCCGCTGCAGATTGTCGGCATGGCCGCCGTGCTCGTCAGCGTACGGCTTGGACAAAGGGCGCAGATGGCGCCGCGCCCTGCAGCCCCGGTCTCGGCAAAAACTGTCAGCCCTTAGCAGCCTTCTCCTTCGCCGCAACCAGCCCTTTAGAGATTGGTCCGGCGATACCAGCGGACAACATCGCCGTCAGACCGGCGGCGGTGGTTCCACCATACTCAGTGAAGATCCGAACCGCATCGGCCGGTGTTTCCGAAGCATCGGCCATCCATGCGCCTGAGCCGAGGAAGAGCTGGCGAACGGCGGTATCGGCAACATCCGGTGCAACGCCGTTTTCGATCGCATCGTGGATCATCACATCGGCAAAGGCGGCGATGAAGGCCGGGCCGGAGCCAGTCAGGGCGGTGAAATAATCCAGCTCGCTTTCGGTGGACAGTCTCGTCGTCCGGCCGGAACAGGCAAAGAAGCTGTCGGCAAACGCCGCGTCTGCTGCCGTTGTTTCCGGTGTCGACAGCCAGGGCGTGAACGACAGCCCCTGCTCGGCGCAGGCATTCGGCATGGCGCGGATGATGCGCTCGCTTTTGAAGCGCGTCAGCAGCGCCGCCGCAGGGACACGGGCCATGACCGAAATGACCAGCTTGCCGGACAGATCAAGGTCCAGCGCATCGATGTCCTCTGGCCGTACCGACAGAATAACGATATCCGACTGCGCCACCAGCGACCCGTTATCGGTGACGAACCGGATATCCGGCCAAGCCTCGAACCCTGCCGTCTTGCCGCTGCGCGACGACAGGATGAGATCGGCGGCAGCGACGAAACCCTTGGCAAGTGCCGGGCGAAGCAAAGCGCCGCCCAACCAGCCGGTTCCGCCGATAACGCCGAGCGTGGTCAAGCCCACTCGCCCCTGCGCATCACCGGAACCTTGGCACCGTCTTCCCGGACGCCATCGATATCGACTTCGCCCGAACCGATCATCCAGTCGATATGGATCAGGCTGGAATTGCCGCCCTGCGCCGTGATCTGATCCTGGGTGAGCGACGCGCCGTCGAGGAAGCATTTCGAATAGCACTGGCCGAGCGCGATATGGCAGGAGGCATTTTCGTCGAACAGCGTGTTGTAGAACAGCACGCCGCTAGCCGAGATCGGCGAGGAATGCGGCACCAGCGCCACTTCGCCGAGACGCCGCGCGCCCTCGTCGGTATCCAGCACCTTGTTCAACACTTCCTCGCCCTTCGACGCCTTGGCCTCGACGATACGGCCACCCTCGAAGCGGACCTGGATATTGTCGATCAGCGTGCCCTGATGCGCCAGCGGCTTGGTGCTCGACACATGGCCTTCGACGCGCAGCGCATGCGGTGTAGTGAAAACTTCCTCGGTCGGGATGTTGGGATTGCAAGTGATGCCGTTCTTCGCGGTGGAGGCGCCGCCATGCCACTCATGGCCATCGGCGAGCCCGACCGTCAGGTCCGTGCCCGGGCCGGTAAAATGCAGGGCGGAAAAGCGTTCGCCGTTCAGCCATGCGGAGCGTTTGGCGAGATTGGCGTTGTGCTCAGCCCAGGCAGCGATCGGATCAGCGACATCGACGCGGGAGGCGGCAAAGATCGCGTTGGCGAGCTTTTCGACGGCAACCAGTTCGGCATCGTCCGGAAACATCTGTTTGGCCCAGGCGGGGTTCGGATAGGAGACAATGTTCCAGTTGATGTCGAAATTGGAGATTTTCTCCAAAGCCGGCTTGTAGGCCATCGACATCGCCTTGTTGGCGCGCGCCACCTTGGCCAGGTCCTGCGCTGCCAGCATCATCGGATTATCGCCGGAAATGGCGAGACGGGCGGTATTGTCGCCCGAACGCCTTGGCCATGCCGTCGTAAAGCCAGCCGCTGGCCTTGTCGAAGCTCTCGTCAGGGGCATGGGCGTAGCGGGCGAGCGTCGTTTCCTCATCGGAATAGAACGTCGTCACCAGGCCGGCCCCGGCAATATAGGCATGCTTGGTGATCAGCCGCACCAGCGGCAGCGCCTGCAATCGGCGCCGTGATCAGGAGGTCCTGGCCGCGCTCGAGCCGAAGCCCCACCTTGATGGCGACTTCGGCGAGCTTATCCAGTTTGACCGGATCGACGGCTTGATGGGGGGGGAATGGAAGGTCATCGCATATCCTGCTGGCTGGTTTTTCCGAACCACTGGTTTAATGCGGTTCGGATCAAAACAGAAGGCTTTTGCGATGACCTCGATCAGGCGGCGATCTTGCTGTGCGTCAGGAGATGGGCGCCGTGATGCTGCAGGAAGGCGATCAACCGCTCGGGATAATCCGGCGTGACCGCATCCACTACGCTCGGCCGGACGGCAAGCGCCTGGCGCCAAGCGTTGACGCGTGGCAGCCCATCAAAAACGCCGCTTGGCAACAGGACCTCGAACAGTTCGAAATAGCGGAACACCGGCGCGAAGACGGCATCGACCATGCTAAACTGCGCGCCGGCGAAATACGGCCCCTCGCCAAGATCCTGTTCGAGCGTCGTGAATTTCGCCTTCAGCACCTGCCGCTTGGTTTCGAATTGCACGTCGTCCTTTGTCGTCTCGTAAACCCAAAGATCGGCAAGGATGGAAGATCCGAATTCCATCCAGCCGCGATGCCGGGCGCGCAACAAAGGGTCGGCGGGATGCAGCGCCGGGCCGCCTTGCGTTTCCTCCAGATATTCGCAGATGACGGCACTTTCAAACAGGATCGCATCAGCTGGGCCGCGCGGCACCTGCCAGCAGCGGCACCTTGCCGAGCGGCGAGATGCGCAGGAACCAGTCCGGCTTGGCGGCAAGATCGATATAGGTCCGCTCTGAAGGCGACGCCTTTTTCCGAGAGGACGATCGAGGCACGCTGAACGTAGGGGCAGAGAGGGTGGCTGATAAGGGTGAGAACTTTCGAGTGCATGGCGAAGCTCCAATCAATTAGATGCATCTGCATATATTAACGCTTGCCAACAATGTCAAGATAAATGCAAATGCATTTATGCCTCAAACAACGACCAACACAGACCAGACACCAAGCGCCGAAGTCACCCAGGCTTGGATCAATCTGATGCGGGCGCAGCAGCGCGTGCTCGGCGCCATCGAGCGCGACTTCAAGGATGCCGGCTTGCCGCCACTTGGCTGGTACGACGTGCTCTGGGAGTTGGCGCGCGCAGAGGATGGGCGGCTACGGCCGTTCGAAATCGAGGAGCGGACGCTGCTGACGCAGTACAATCTTTCTCGCCTGATCGACCGGCTGGAAAAGGAAGGCCTTGTCGAGCGGCACACCTTCGACGATGACGGCCGCGGACGATGGGTGGTGATCACCGAAAAGGGCCGCAGCCTGCGCGAGGCGATGTGGGAGGTCTATGGCCGATCAATCGCCCGGCATGTCGGCGCAAAGCTGCCGGGGGCCGATGCGGCGCAACTTGCGGGATTGCTGTCGAAACTGGCCTGAAATCAGGCGATCAGCGGGGCGGCAACAGCTTTCAATGCCGTGCGCATCATCAGGCGCCAGCCGCACCTGAAGGCCGCGCTGGCCGCCATTGATATAGACCAGCGGCTCGGCGAGAGCTGCCTCCTCGATCGCCGTCGGCACTTGTTTCTTCTGCCCGAACGGGCTGATGCCGCCGACATGATAGCCGGTCAGCCGCTCGGCCTCGGCCGGTTTCATCATGTTGGCCGACTTGCCGTGAAACGCCGCCGCCAACTTCTTCATGCTGACCTCCCGATCGGATGGCACGACGACGCAGACGGGCTTGCCATCAACCTCCGCCATCAGCGTCTTCAACACACGGTGCGGCTCTTCGCCCAGCGCTTCGGCAGCCGCCATACCGATCCGGTCGGCCGAAGGATCGTAGTCATAGGTATGAACGGTAAAGGCCGCTCCAGCCTTTGTCAGCGCAAGCGTCGCGCGGGTGCTCTTCGACATGGTCTATCCCTGGAAAAGGCCGCCATAGATCTCCGGCTTGAAACCGGCGGTCAATTTGCCGTTGTGGTCGAGCACCGGGCGTTTGATCATCGAGGGCTGGGCGAGCATCAGGGCAATCGCCTTGTCTTCGTTGAGGTCCTGCTTGTCGGCATCCGGAAGCGCGCGAAACGTGGTGCCGGCGCGGTTCAGGACCTTTTCCCAACCAAGCGCTGCCGTCCAGCGCTGCAGCCTTCGCGCGAAACGCCGGAGGCCTTGTAGTCGTGGAAATCATAGGCGATGCCCTGACCTTCCAGCCAGGTCCGCGCCTTCTTCATCGTGTCGCAATTCTTGATGCCGTAAATGGTCACGCTCATGCTCAATCCCTTTTTGCCGGCATGCGGGATAGCATGAAGATATCCGGCTGAGAATATGCCGATCCGGGCGGATCAGCGCTCCAGCATGTCGATCAGTTGCGGCAGGTCGGAGACGGTTTCGATGATGTGATCGGCACCGGCGGCCTTGAGCTTGGCGCCGACCTTTTCATGCAGCGCAGCGTCGTTCGTTCGGAGAAAGGGCGGCGAGCTCGTCCGGCGTCAAGCCGGCCTCGTTGCCCGACAGCGTCAGACCAACCGTGACGCAACCGGCCGCCACGCCTTCGGCAATACCCGGCTCGGTATCATCGACCTTGATCACCGCGCCGGCCGGATAGATCATCAGGTCGAGGAAGCATTTATACATGCCGATCGGTGTCGGACGGCCAAACGGCAGGTCATCGGCGCAGATGAGGTTTTCAGGCGCATAGCCCTGCTCAGCGGCGAGCGGCAGGACCCGCTCCATGATCGAGCGCGTATAGCCGGTGGTCGAGCCGATCTTTATGCCCTTGGCGCGCAGATAGGCGACCGTTTCGAGCGTGCCGGGAACCAGCGTGCAATAATCGCTGACCACCTCTTCGTTCAGCGGCACGAAGAGGTCATAAACCTTGTCGATGGCGCTTTCGTCCGGTGCCGACCCTTGCGCCGAGGTCCAGCGTGCGGCGATATGCGGCTCGGACAGCATGGCGCTGATATGGGCGCGCTTCGGCAGTCCCATCGGCCTGCGCGCATCGGCAATGGTCACATGGACGCCGAATTTGGCAAAGGTTTCGACAAAGGCGCCCATCGGCGCGAAGGAGCCGAAATCGATGACGGTGCCGGCCCAATCGAATATCACAGCCTTGAACTTGCTCATGCGGCACTCCCATAGAGTTCATTAATGGTTTCTTCGCCGATGCCGAACGCCGTCGAGGCGCCGCATCCGGCGGTGACGACGACAAGGCGGACGCTGTCGGAAGGCTTGTCGGTAAAACGCCAGCGATCGGGCGCGGAAGCATAGGTTCCGAGCCAGCGCTCGGCAATCAAACGTCCCGGCAGATCGAGCACCCGGTCAAATTCGCCGAGGATCAGATCATCGACCGCGTCCGAGGCAAACGGGTCTGGCGTCGTGGCGTAATGATGGCTGTCGCCGACCACCAGCGAACCATCGGCAGACTGAGTGACGATCAGGTGGATACCGTTGTCGCGCTCTGCCTTCAGATCGGCATCCAGGCGCCTTTTCAGCGGCTCAGCCTCGGGCAGGTCGGCATAGCCGAGATAGCGGCCAAGCCCGAGATCGGACATTACGGCCGTCTTGAAACGGACCGGCTGCTGCGGCCGCACGCGCAGCATTTGCAGCTTGCAGCGAGTGACATTGTAGGCAGCGATGCGCTCGGCAAAAAGACCAGTGAAATCATCGCCGGGGCAAACGACCACGGTTTCGGCCTCGATTACGCCATCCGCCGTTTCCACGCGCGGCGGTTCTGACTGCGGTAACAGTGGTGCTACGCAGAAAGGTGATGCCAAGCTGCTCCTCAAGAAACCGGGCCAGCAGCGGGATCGCAGTGCGGGATCTCGACGCGGATTTCATGCGGGCTATAGAACGAGACGCGGGCGGCGTCCGTGCGCAGGCAGGGAATATGCTCCTGCGCCTGCCGCGCCGTGAGCATTGCGCAGCCCGCCGCCATGTCCGTGCGCAGGAAAGCATCGATCACCGCTTCGGATTCGTCAAGCCGGGAGGCCAGCACCATACCGCGCTGGACGACGGCAATGCCGGCCCTCTCGACCGTTTCCGCCCAGATATCCCGCGCCCGCCGCGCCATGGTCCAGCAATCGCCGGCGCCCTGGCCCGTCACAGTGACAGAAACCGGAAATTGCGGACCGAGGCGCCATTGGCCTGCGCATCGCGGTCGATGACGACAACACGTTTGCCGCGTTTCGCCGCCGCATAGGCATGGGCGAGGCCGACGATACCGGCGCCGACAACCGCGAGATCATAGATGGGCATGCGCGCTCTCCTGCGTGCCGCGGCGGACCGGGTCCGGGTTGGCTCGCGGCTAAAGAGCGCAAGTATATAAAGGCATTATGACAACCGCCGGCAGCGCGGCGATTGTCCACTCTCTTCACGCTTCAAGCTTAGCAACCAGGGTTTCCCCTCACTCCGCCGGAAGCGGAAGACGATGACTCAGGCTTCGAGCGCGCCCGGCTTGCGCACGGCCTGTGTGCGTTCGTCGCAGGCGATCTTCATCAGGTTGTCCCTTCGGCGGGCGAAGCGCTGCGAGGTGCGCGTCGCGACCAGACCTGCCTGGGGCGCGTGGATATCGATCGTGCCGCCCTCCATGCCGGGTGCCGTGACGATCGTCGCAAGCAGATCGCCGGCAGCCACAGTATCGCCGATGGTGCGGTGAAACAGCACGGCGCCGGCCTGCGGCGCACGGATCATCTCTATATTGTCGAGCGGCGTCACCCTGCCCTTGTACGGCTGAAGGGCAGCGACAGTGCCGCCAACGGCGCCGCGTGCAACAAGAAAACACCAAAGCCCATCGGCATCCTTACGGGCCATATCCGGATAGACATCGCGCGTGCCGCGAAGCTCGACCGTTACCGCCAGCCGGCCGGGCAGTTGCCTGGCCTTTTCGGCGGTTTCATGCTTCCAGGCATAACCGACGGCCTCCTCGAAGGCGCTGCTTTCGCCATCGGCGAGAAACACGGCTTCCATATTGAGCGCCGAAGCCAGATCGGCAGCCTCCGGCCAGAAGGCCTCGTCGACATAGGTATATTGCACGGACTCATCGTCGCAATGCAGATCGAGCATCAGATCGGCGCCCAGCGCCATATGCAGCAACTGCCGTTTCAACTGCTCGACCGCCGGATAACGCTCGAGATCTTCGACCAGTGTCTGGCGTTCGCCAAGCGGGATCAGCGGGAACTCGCGGTTGAAATTGGTGCGCGACCCGAGATCGAAGCGGCCCTGCAAGTCGCCGAAATGCGATTGCGCGGTACCGAGAGGATTAGCCTGCGGCACAATGGTGATATCGCTGAGGATCGTACCATCGGCATCAGCCTGGCGCAGCTTTTCGCAGAGGAAATGCAGGAGCGCGGTACCCGGAAGCTCGTTGGCATGCAACGCCGCCTGAATATAGATTTTTGGCGCCTTGGCGTCGCTGCCCTTGAACCGGATGACCGGCAGCCGCCATCCGACACCCGGCGTATCGCCCTTGATGACGATTTCAGAAATATCCACGCGTATCCTCCCTTTGCAATTTCAGGCGCTTATGCGGCTTCCCCTGACACGCGCAAGATGCCAAAATTTGCGGCTTGCCGGTCGGATGCAGAAGGATTTCGTCGTGGCAGAAACCCCAGTTCTTGTCGAGGAAGGAACGGATCGCGGCAACGCTCGCTTCTGGCTGCTCCTCCATCAGCCAGTGGCCGGATGCGGGGATCACGACTTCGGTGACATTGTCGGCAGCCGCACGGGCAACCACGGCCATGGTCGGGCCGAAGGATTTTTCGCCGCCAATGGCAAGGACCGGCATGGTCAGCTTGCCCTTGGCCAGAAATTCCTTGTTATCGATCGCATCCTGATCGAAGGCAGCGAACTGGGCGAATCCGGCATGCATGGCACCAGGCTGGGCATAGAGAGCGGCGTAATGCTGCCGAGACGCTTCATCCCACTTCTTCGGATCGGCGGAAAACTCGTTCCAGAAGCGATCGAGATAGATGCGCTCGCGGCCGGCCACCAGGCGCTCCATGTCCGGCCCGCCGAAGCGGAAGTGCCAGAGCAGCGGATGCTTGAGGATTTCTTCCCACGGGCCAATGCCCGGGATTGGCGCATCCATCAGCACGAATTTGGTCACCTCCTGCGGATATTAGGCAACGAAGGCATAGCCGACCATATTGCCGATATCGTGGGCAACCACATCGGTCTTTTCCACGTTCAGCGCCTTCAGCACGCCGGCGATATCCTGGCCTTGCGTCTTCTTGTCGTAACCATCAGCCGGCTTGGCCGAAAGCCCCATGCCGCGCAGGTCCGGCACGATGACGGTATGATCACGGGCAAGATCGACAGCCAGCGGCACCCACATATCGCCGGTTTCGCCATAGCCATGCAAAAGGACGACCGCAGGCCCCTTGCCACCGACCCGGACATGCAACGTCGTGCCGTTGGTGGCGATTTCCTGGGTCTTGAATTCCGCAGGATATTGCAGGGACGCCCCCGGCCAAGGCGGGAGCGGCGAAGGCGATAAAGGCCGATGCGATCAAAGAGCGAAGCATGACGATCTTCCAACATTTGCGACAGACCGAAATGGCTGTCTGATGCAGGCAAGATTGCATTCGCTTCCGGTTCGCACTAGCCACCCAATCCCGGAACTTCCGTTCGGCAATACCGAACGATCAGGGCAAGCCTGTCGCCTGCCGCAACAGGCTTTAGGCTCAATACCAGTCAGTCCAGCAGTGGCCAGCGATCGATATATTCGTATTCGCTCTTGCCAATGAAACTGCGAATGAGCACGAACTCGCGCGCAATCCAGCGGACAGGCTCGGCAAGCACGTGCTCCGGCACCGGCGTTTCATCATAGAGTACCGTCATATGCGGCATGAAGCGCGGATTGTAGGTAAAGTTCAGACCCACAGCCCACATTTCCTTGGCGAGCTGGACATGGAGATCCATCATTTCCTCGCTGCGGATCGCGTTCGCCAGAACAACAGCCTTGGCGCTGGCAAAATGCATGGCACGATCGAAATTTACCTCGAAAGGCGCAGCCTTGACGGTGGCCATCGCCGCCGAGACGGCGAAGACGATATCGTCCGGAAAATCCGGATATTTGCCGATGCCATTCAACGACACATGCATGAGTTCATGCGGGCGCGGACTTTTCGACAGGCCGTAGCGCCGCGCGATGTCCCTGCCAGTCTCGACGGCTTGCAACGCAACCTCCCGCTCCGGCACAATGGCAAGGAACAGATTGCTTTTTCCCAGATCGTCGGCATGTCTCTGGCGGTGGTGAACAGACGCGGCACTACCGCCATGACCGAACGAAAATGGCTTCTGTTCACTGCGCATAACTGCATTCCCGGCTTTTCCAAGCATGGCAGACCTCATCTCTTTTTGGATGTCGCCAGTATACCCGAGTCGGATTTGGGATCAAGAACAAAAAGGGAACAATATGAATTTATTCCCACTGAACAGCGATGGATCGCCACAATCGCTGCACCGATTTGGAACTGTGACCGGCACTCGGATTTTGCCTTGGACCGAACAATCCGAATGCAAGAAACGGGTGGCGATTGTGGTAAAACTGAGCGAAAATCGCATCATGGTTTATGTCTACAAAATCATCGCCTCGCCTGTCGGCAGACTTGAACTCGTTGCTAGCGGAGAAGGCTTGGCCGCCATTCTTTGGGAGAAGGATGATCCAAAACGCGTACGGCTAGGGGAAAGACTGGAGGATAGCAATCACCCCGTTCTGCTGGAAACCGAACGACAGTTGAGCGAATATTTCGCGGGCGAGCGGACGGTTTTCACCATCACTCTGCATATGGCCGGTACAGAGTTCCAGAAGACGGTTTGGGATGCGCTGCTGACGATCCCGTTCGGCCAGACACGGGCCTACGCCGAGATTGCCCGGCAAATCGGCAATCCAAAGGCATACCGCGCCATGGGCGCGGCCAATGGCAGGAACCCGGTGTCGATCATCGTCCCCTGCCACCGCGCCATCGGATCGGATGGCCGGTTGCATGGCTTTGCCGGTGGTCTGGATGCCAAGCGATATCTGCTGGCGCTGGAGCGCAACCGCCTGTGCGCGGCAGCTTGAGGGCCGACGATCACGGCTTGAAGCCGCTGCCCTGCGGGGAGAATTGAAGGAGTCGAAAGATGACAACGAAAGCACAAACCTATCACGTCTTCGAAACGGCCGGCGGCCATTGCGGCATTGCCTGGAACGATATCGGCGTCACGCGGTTCCAATTGCCGACACGAAGCGCAGATGCCACCGAGCGCAACCTGCTGCGCCGCGTGCCGGGGGCCGAGCCCGGCGTCCCCACGCCCGCCGTCAGCGAGATCATTGCCGCGGTCAAGCGCTACTTCAATGGCGAGAATGTCGATTTTTCCAACGTCGCTCGATCTCGAGGGCCAGGAGGAATTCTTCAGGCAGATCTATGATGCGCTTCGCCGGGTCGGCTGGGGGCATACGACCACCTATGGCACACTGGCAAAGGAACTGGGCGCCGGCCCGCAGGCCGCCCACGACGTCGGCCAGGCCATGGCCAAAACCCGATCCCGCTGATCATCCCCTGCCACCGGGTACTTGCTGCCGGCGGCAAGGTCGGCGGTTTTTCCGCCCCCGGCGGCGCGAGCTCCAAGGTCCGCATGTTGGAACTGGAAGGCATCCATATCGACGCGCCGGAACCGGCACAGCAATCGCTGCTGCTGTGAGCTGTCGAGCAGCACAGATCAGATCGTCTTGTCAGCGATCTTGGATGGCTGCGGCTCCACGTCGATCGCACGAAAAGTCATGCGCGTGCCGCTCGTTGAGAGCCGTTTGAACACTGCTTCCAGTGCAGCAATCCGTCCCTTGGAATCCGACTTGCGCTCGAAATCGCGAAAGGCGACCTCGGTTTCCCATTCCACGATGGCGCGGACGATCCCGCCTTCGGTGCCGGCAAGAAACCGCGCCGCGATGAAGCCCGGATACGTGGCCACCCAGTCTCTCTGGATCTGCGCAAGTGCCAATGCAATATCCGGCTGACTTTCAGCGCCGGACGACGTGTAGTCGATCATCGAGTAGAAACGGTCGGAAGGTTTCATTCGCTCTTTCTGCAAGCTGCTGCCGGGGCCGGTTTCTTTCTACGGTTGCAGACAGACTGGCACCAAACGGCGTCCTTGAACAGGACGGTACTCTGACAATTTCGCCCGCAAAACGCCGCAAACCCTTCGTCCTTCTGCGCGCTGTTGCCAGTGCGCCGAAGAGATTGGGAAGCTTGCGTGCCGTCCATCCGTAGGCTATATACTGAACCACATGGTTCAGTATATAGCACCCCGTCTCGACGCCTCGTTCGCCGCACTGTCGGACGCCACCCGACGCGGCGTTCTGGAGCAGCTCGGACGAGCAGATGCTTCGATCACGGAGCTTGCCGAGATGTTCCACATGACTCTCACGGGCATGAAGAAGCACGTCCGCGTCCTGGAGCAGGCCGGGCTGGTCACTACGGAGAAAATCGGGCGCGTGCGGACCTGCAAGCTCGGCCTACGCCGGCTGGAGGAAGAGGCGGCATGGCTCGAGAGCTACCGCCAACTCTGGGATACACGCTTCTATGCGTTGGACGAGATTGTCGAGGAATTGAAACAAAGGGAGAAAGTCGATGGACAAAGGAAGTGATCATGAGCCTAGGAACAGCCGCACGACGATCGAACGGAAGTCCGAGCGCGAGCTGGTCGTTACGCGGACCTTCAACGGCCCGGCGCGCATCGTCTATGAGGCATGGACCAGGCCAGAACTGTTCATGCGGTGGTGGGCACCGAAATCGACCGGCGTGCCTCTGCTGTCCTGCGACATGGATGTCCGTGTCGGCGGCGGCTACCGCGTTGCGTTTGGCCGGGATGCCTCAAGCGCCATGGAATTCTTCGGCAAGTATCTCGAAGTGATCCCGAATGCACGCCTCGTCTGGACGAATGAGGAAAGCGAAGACGCCGCCGTGACCACGGTGACCTTCGAAGACAAAGGCGACGTGACGCTTCTGACCCTGCACGAACTCTACCCCTCGAAGGAAGCTCTCGACGAAGCCATCGAAGGAATGGAGGGCGGCATGCCTGAGCAGTTCGAGCAGTTGGACGAACTGCTCGTTGCCTTGGGCGCAAGCGCGGGAGGATCTTGACGCCGCCGGTCGTGCGGCCGGCCACTTAGACCGGGACGACGCTCAAACGGCGGCGAAACTCGCCGCCGTCGTTGTATCCTTTACTCCCACTCGATCGTGCCCGGCGGCTTGCTTGTCACATCGTAGACGACGCGGTTGATGCCGCGGACTTCGTTGATGATGCGGGTGGCGGCGCGGCCGAGGAAGTCCATGTCGTAGTGGTAGAAGTCCGCCGTCATGCCGTCGACCGAGGTGACGGCGCGAAGGGCGCAGACGAATTCTGTAGGTGCGGCCATCGCCCATGACGCCGACGGTCTGGACCGGCAGCAGCACGGCAAAGGCCTGCCAGATGGCATCGTAAAGGCCCGCCTTGCGGATTTCGTCGAGATAGACGGCATCGGCTTCGCGCAGGATTTCCAGCTTTTCGCGGGTAATGCCGCCCGGGCAGCGGATGGCAAGGCCCGGACCCGGGAACGGGTGACGGCCGATGAAGCTATCGGGAAGGCCGAGTTCCTTGCCGAGGATGCGGACCTCGTCCTTGAACAGTTCGCGCAACGGCTCGACCAGCTGCATGTTCATGCGGGCCGGCAGGCCACCGACATTGTGGTGCGACTTGATGGTAACCGATGGGCCGCCGGTGAAGGAAACGCTTTCGATGACATCCGGATAGAGCGTACCCTGGGCGAGGAAATCGGCACCGCCGAGTTTCTTGGCTTCCGCCTCGAACACGTCGATGAACAGACGGCCGATGGTCTTGCGCTTGGTTTCCGGATCGCTCTCGCCTTCCAGCGCATTGATGAACATATCCGACGCATCGACGTGAACCAGGTGCAGATTGTAATGCTCCTTGAACATGGCGACGACGTCGGCCGCCTCGTTCTTGCGCATCAGGCCATGATCGACAAGGATGCAGGTCAGCTGGTCGCCGACTGCTTCATAGATCAGCAGCGCCGCGACGGAGCTATCGACGCCACCGGACAGGCCGCAGATGACGCGCTTGTCGCCGACCTGCTTGCGGATTTCGGCAACGGCCTTGTCGCGATAGGCGGCCATCGACCAGTCACCCTTGAGGCCGGCGATCTTGTGGACGAAATTGGCCAGAAGCTTGGCGCCATCGGGCGTGTGCACGACTTCCGGATGGAACTGCACGGCGTAGAATTTCTTCGCCTCGTTGGCGATGAAGGCAAACGGTGCGTTCGGGGAGGTGGCGACGACTTCGAAGCCGGCCGGGATCGCTGGTGACGCGGTCGCCATGGCTCATCCAGACCTGGTGGCGGGAGCCGACGGTCCAGATACCGTCAAAGAGGGCGCATTCCTTGTCGATCTCGATGAAGGCGCGGCCGAATTCGCGGTGGTGACCGGCCTCGACCTTGCCGCCGAGCTGTTCGCACATGGTCTGCTGGCCGTAGCAGATGCCGAGAACCGGCAGGCCGCTGTCGAACACCATTTGCGGCGCACGCGGCGATCCGATGTCCAGCGTCGAAGCCGGGCTGCCGGAGAGAATGATCGCCTTCGGCTTCAGCCGCTTGAAGCCTTCATCGGCCGACTGGAAGGGCACGATCTCGCAATAGACGCCCGTCTCGCGCACGCGGCGGGCGATCAGCTGGGTGACCTGGCTGCCGAAATCGATGATGAGAACGGTATCGGGATGGACTGTCGCTGTCATGATGCGCTTCCGCTGGCTTGGATCATTTTATGGGGAACTATGGCGAGCCTTTAAATAAAGGCGGCCCCAAGCGCAACGATTACATTGCACCCGGACAATTTTGCGGCCTCAGACGGCGATTTTCGCCTGATTTAACGGCCTTTTCCAGCGCATCGACCGCCGCTGCCAGCTTCTCGTCGATCACATGCAGATACTCCGTCCAGTCGCCGACATGCTTGAGTTCCGCCTTGCCATCGGAAATACCGCGCAGTCCGATCAGCGGCCGGCCGAACGACTGGCAGGCGCGAAGGACGGCAAAGGTCTCCATTTCGACCATGTCGGCGGCAACGGTTTCATAGGTCGCACCTGAAACGATGTTGGCGCCGGTCGAAAGACTGGCGGTCTTGACGCCAGGGATCTGCAACGGCAGATCGACCGTGACAGGCAGATCGAGAAACGGCGTTGCGCCCTTTTCAAAGCCGAGCGGCGAGGCATCCATGTCGCGATAGGCAACGGAGATGGCCTGATAGACCTCCGCCTGCTCCAGCCGGGCAGAGCCGGCCGAACCGAGCGAGACGACAAGATCGGGCAGGCTGCCGCGATGAGCCAGCTCGGCAAGCGTCCGTGTCAACGTCACGGCGGCTTCGACCGGACCAACGCCGGTCATCAGCGGCGAGATGCGCTCGCGCAGGTGCACGCCGTATTCGGCATCGACGGCCATGACGTAGAGCAGGCTCTTGCCTGCCACATGCTTCAGTTCAAATGTCATCCTTCGATACCCTCGCGTCCGCGGATCACCATCATCGTGCCGGTCATCGAGGCGATCAGCTTGGCCGGGCCATCCTGCGAGATCGCATAGCCGCGGCCGTCGGAAACAATGATCGTCGTGCCGGGCTTCGTCACTTCGCCGCGAAACAGGAAACGTTCGCCCCGGCCCGGCGACATCAGGTTGACCTTGAATTCGATGGTGAGGATCGAGGCATCGGGATCGATCACCGAATAGGCGGCATAGGTGCCGGCGGCATCCAGCGCTGCCGAAATAATGCCGGCGTGCAGGAAACCATGCTGCTGGGTCAGTTTCTCATCGAACGGCAGTTCGATCTCGACAGAACCCTGCTCCACCCGCGTCAATTCTGCGCCGATGGTCGCCATGGCGGCCTGCCGATCGAAACTGTTGCGGATGCGCTCATGAAATTCCACCGTGTGCTCTCTATTGTCTCAGTTTCTGGTCGCCCGTTGCGCAGACAGTCGCATGGCGGAAAAACAAGGACAAGCCTCAATTCATGAGGAAAATCGATGCGTTGAGCACGGTGGCGAAGGCGACCCAGGCGAGATAGGGCACAAACAGCAACGCCGACAGATAATCCTGCTTCCGGCTCGCTACGATGAAGCCGACGATCGAGATCAACAGCGCAATGATGACGATCAGCGCCAGCGCAATTTCCTGAAATCCGAAGAACAGCGGCGACCAGGCGAAATTGAAGATCATCTGCGCCACCCAGAACTGCATGGCGGCCGTAGCGGTGATTGAGGAACGCACGGGCGCCGACAAAGCCGATGACGACGTAAAGCACCGACCAGACCGGCGCGAAAATCCAGTTGGGCGGATTGAAGGATGGCTTGGCCAGCGACTGGTACCATTCGCCGGGAATATTGTTGATGCCGATGAGCAGGCCACAACCGAGAACAAGGATGATGAAGAGGATATAGATCAGGAGACGGTTCATGCCGCGGACATAGGGCGGGTCTCGACGAACGCCAACCGGGCGGGGCTTTTAATTTGCCGCCCGCAATCCCACTATTGCTTTATGGACGACTACAGACCTTTCGAGATCAGGCCAGGCACGGGCGATGATCTGTTCATGATTGCCGGCGTGCTGGTCGATACATGGCGATCGACCTTTCGCGGTTTGCTGGCAGACGACTTTCTCGACGGCATGTCTCGCGAGGAACAGGCCGTGCGCCACGCCCGGCGCATGGGGGTTCCGGGCGTTAGCTATCTCGTCGCGGTGGAGCCTGTGTCCGGCGAGATCATCGGCTTTGCCAATTTCGGTCCGGGGCGCGGCACGGTGCCTGACGATATCCATGAGATCTATGCGCTGTATGTTCGGGCTGAACATCAGGGTGTGGGCATCGGCACCGCGCTTGTCTCAACGGCGGCAAGGCGCAGCGCGGAGCAAGGGGCAAAATCGCTGTTCGCCTGGGTCCTGTCTGGCAATCCCAACCGGCAATTCTACGAGCGGCTGGGGGCAAAAGCGGTCGAAACAACCAGTATCGGGCTGGGCAATCGGAGTTACGAACAGGTTGCCTATCTCTGGGAGGATATCGCGCTTCTCCTACAGCGATGATCGGCCTCTCCGCTCAGAACAGGCCGATCCTGACAATATGCTGGTCCCAGGCCACCCGGCTTTTGGTTTCGCCGAACGCGCCTGAATAGGACGACGCAACGAAACCCTGCGCCGATGGCGCGATCCCGGCCGCATCGGCAAGGCTTTCCTGCCGCACGACGCGGCCGGTCCTTGCATCCACCGTCACCGCGGCTCCGCCCTTCGGCGATGTCAGCCCGACCAGCCCATCGCGCCGGTTGACGGCGATGGCGCCGACATAATTAGCGAGCGCCAGCGTCGTTTCTTCGGGCAGGTCGAGAAACCGGATGTCCTCGCCGCGCGAGAAGGAGCCGGCGAGCGGCGGCAGGTCGTTGCGGGCGCCCTCGTACTGGCAGGCGAACCAGACTTTTCCATCTGCATCGATATCGACATGGCGGGTCGAGAGCTGCCGCAGGTTATCGGGCATGGCGTGGCGCTCGATCAACGCGCCGGTGGCCGTGTCGATCAGCGCCAGCGACGGTTCCATATGATCGAGATTGAGCTTGGTGCGGCCGAAATCCGGATGGGTTTCGATGCCGCCATTGGCGACGACGAGCATGTGGCCATCGGCCGACAGGGTCATGTCGTGCGGACCGATGCCATAGGAGGGAAATTCACCGACACGGGCAAAGCTGTTGGTGCCGTCATAAACGCCAATCATGCCGCGATTGCCGGCAAAGTCGTTCTCGGTGGCATAGAGCAAGCGCCCATCGGCGGAGAAGCAGCCATGGCCATAAAAGTGCCGGCCCTCGACCGAAGTGATAACGATAGGCTCGATGCTGTCATCCGGCGCGAAAATCATCGCATAGGTGCCGGGACGGCGGGCAAAGGCAACGGCGCGGTTGCTGACCGGCGACCAGGTCATGCCATGCGCACGGGCGGGCAGCGGCACCCGCTCGATGATCGCCCCCTCCTCCGTCAGCGTCGCCACGCCATAGGAACCATCGGGCGCCATGAAGGCGGAGGTATAGATCGCATCAGTGCGCGACAGGGCGAAGGCCGCTTGCAGGGGCAAGGGTTGCCGCCCAGGCAGCACCCGCCATCGTCAGGAAGGTGCGGCGGTCGGTGAGGATTTGGCTGGAGATGTTTCGATATGCCATGCGATTTCCGTCAGCATAAATTGCCGTTGACTGGGTTGGCCCCGCCCCTTCCCGTCATTCCTGTGCTCGTCACAGGAATCCAGCTACACGACGTCCGTCGCGTGAAAGAGTCTTTCGCTCACGGACGTGAGCGAGCAGATCCCTGCCACCAGTCCTCGGGTTAAACCCGAGGAGAGGATGACGGAGAATGGAGCATCCGTTCCATATCATCATAAAATTCTCAGCCTAAAGCCAGCCCCGCCGCTTGAAATAGAGGAACGGCAGGAAGGCCGACAGCACCATCATGAACAGCGCCATCGGATAACCAAACTGGAATTTCAGCTCCGGCATGACATCGAAGTTCATGCCATAGATCGAGGCGACCAGCGTCGGTGGAAGGAAGACGACGGCGGCCACCGAGAAGATCTTGATGATCTGGTTCTGCTCGAGGTTGATCAGGCCCAGCGTTGCATCGAGCAGGAAATTGATCTTGTTCGACAGGAACAGCGCGTGGTCACCGAGCGAGGCGGCATCGCGCTGGATCAGCTTGATCCGCTGGCGGCTTTCCTTGATCGCCTTGCGCGTGCCGATGCCGTCCAGCGCCGTATGATAGGCAACAAGACGTCCAACGCTGACGAGGCTTTCACGGATGATGCTGAGGAAATCACCCTTCTGGCCGATCTGCTCGATCAGCGACTGCAAATCACGGGTCTTTTTCGTGGCGCTGGAATTGGTCTTGCGGAATACTTCGCGCGAAATGACGTCGATCTCATTGCCGATCCGCTCTAGAGCGTCCGCCGTGCGGTCAATCATCGCCTCGAGCAATCCGAGCATCACCAGCTCGCCGCTTTCGCAGGAAGCGCCGTTCAGGCGCTGCATGCGTGCGGCATAGAGATGAAACGGCTTTGGATCGGCATGGCGGACCGTCACCAGGGTCGCGCCCTTCAGGATGAAGGTGACGGGCACCTTGACCGGGTTGTCGCTGTCAAGTTCGGTCGCCGCCGTCATCGTCATGAACTCGGCGCCGTCCTCCTGATACAGACGATCGGAAAGTTCGATCTCCTGCATTTCATCCCGTGTCGGAATTTCTGATGCCGAGATGCTGCTCGACGACGCGGGTTTCATCCTGAGCGGGATTGAACAGGTCGAACCATACGATCGGGGTGGCTTCACCCAGTTCCGGAATGGCATCGATAAGGGCAAGGTGATTGTTCTGGCAGGAATAAATGCGCAGCATGTCGGGTTCCAATCTGGCAAGTCATCGACCGCCAGCGGAAACCCCTTGTGATCAGGGCCTGACGATCGAAAAAATCGAAGCTCTACTTCGACTGTCGGGGTTCATGATCCGTTGATCCTTGTTTGGCCGTGCCCACAGGTGAACACGGTCGATCCATTGCGCCAATGTGCGTTTGTTGTCAACCGCTTGCTGGCTACCGGAATGCAGTCTTTTTGCTCAGTCGCCATCGGCAAAAGAGAAGCCGGAGCTCAGCCCGATCGCAGCGCCAAAATCCAGATTGAGCCGCTGCAGGACATCGTTGGTATTCTGCAGGATGCGGTTCAGCCTGCCGCGCTGCTCGTCATTGGCAATCGCCTCTTCGACCGGCAAATCGATCTCGTCGAGATCGTCGACGATGGCCTGCAGCAGGTAGTTGACCGCGCTGACCACATCGCCGTGGCCATCCGGCAGGAGAGCCTTCATGTCGGCCGAGTTGAACAGGGTCTGCAGCGCGGTAAAATTCGCCGAGAGCGCCGGCATGGTGTTGCCGGAGCGCCAGTAGATCGCCATTTTCGGATGGCCCTTGTCGGACTCGCCCTTGATGATGCCGGCATAAAAAGGCCTGCAGGCGCTGGTCCCGGATGGCTTCGACACCATGGACGAGTATCCCTGAGCAACTCGGTGGCCGCTTCCTTGCCGTCGTGGTAGATCGGATTGTTCGGCCCCGGGTTCTTCCAGGCGGACTGGATACCATCCGGCTTTTCCCATTCGGCATGAAGCTCGCCGGCCACCGCTTTCAGGTTGTCGGCTATGGCTGCGCCGTAGCGGCAGCGAAAGCCGTTCTTCTCGGTCGGCAGGACTTCGGCTCCGGTGCCGTAAAGCACATATTCGAGCGCACCGAGGCCCTGCGCTGCGGACGCTCTTGCCTTTCAGGCTTTCCGCCGAGGTGGCGGTTTCGTCATTCGTCGCCAGAATGCGCTGGACCTGTTTCAGGCCGGTGCTCTTGCGATCGGGGAAAAACAGGAAGCGCTCGAAGCGGTTGCCCTCGATCACAGGCCCGACGCGAACGATCTCGATCGTCGACCACTGCTGGACGACTTCGTCAAAGCTCATCTGCACATCGCCGAGCGTTTCATCAGAGGGCTTTTCGCACAACATATGCGCGGCCTCAGCCAGCGTCTCCGTGCCCTCCAGCAGGTCGCGGTAGCCGGGGCGGATGAAATCATCGACGGCCTTCTGCATGACGCCAGGAACGGCATCCTGTTTCAGCCCGGCGCGCGGCGCGATCGCCTCTTCATCTTCTGCCATGGCAGATAGCGGCAGGAAGGCAAGGCTCAAACCGAGAAGCAGGATATGCCGGTGGCGCATCAGAGAGACTCCAGAAATGTAATCAGGGCTTGTCTATCGGCTTTTTCCAGCGCGGCAAACCGGTCGCGGGCCTTTGCCGCCTCGCCGCCATGCCACAGAATGGCTTCCGTCAGGTTCGGGCGCGGCCGTCATGCAGGAAGAACGTGTGCCCGCTGACCGTCTTCGTCAAGCCGATGCCCCAGAGCGGCGGCGTGCGCCATTCGCTACCCGATGCGACGCCCACCGGCTGGCCGTCGGCAAGGCCTTCGCCCATGTCATGCAGCAGGAAATCGGAATAGGGCCAGATCAGCTGGAACGCATGTGCTTTGTTGGCGGCATCGCGGCGCGTCACGAATTTCGGCACATGGCAGGAAACGCAGCCGGTATCGTAAAACACCTTCTTGCCGGCAAGCGTTTCGGCAAAGCTCGCCTTGCGCCGCGCCGGGACCGCGAGGTTCTCGGAATAGAAAGTGATGAGGCCGAGGACAGGATCGGGCGCTTCTGTATCTCCCAACCGCGCCTGCACGCCGTCGGCCATCGCCAGACAGACCGTCTGGGCAGACGTGCAATCGCCATGGCTGCGCCGGGCGTCGGGCGACGAGATGCCGATATCGCCGGCCAGCGCGTCGGCTGCCTGCTGGCGCACCGTGGCGCTCTGGGCCTTCCAGCCGAAACGGCCGAGCGCCAGCGTGCCGGATTGCGGATCGCGGACCATCGGCACCTTGCCGCTGATGCCATCGCCATTGGTATCGTCCGGATCGGCATTGGCGATGATATCGGCGGGATGAATGGCCTCGATCAGGCCGAGGCCCGACATCACCTGCGTCACCCCGCGGCGACAGGGTCGTCGCCGGATCGAGCGGGCCATAGCCGGGCTTGTCGATCGCATATTGCGGCTTTCGCAGGGACACGTTTTCCCCGCCCGCCAGCTTCACCGGTATTTCAGTATAGCGGATGCGCATATGACCTTCAGCGGGAAGACCGGGCACAGCGCTATCCTGCAACTGCTGGCCATAGACAGGATCGGGGAAGCTCAGCACCTCATGCGCCGCGATCGCTGCGCGCTCGGCATCGGTCTTTGGTGCACGGGCAAGGCGCAGGAACATCGATGTCGCGTCATCAGAGCCTTCCGGCGGATGACCGCGGCCGTCCTTCAGATGACAGGTCTGGCAGGCGCGGGCATTGTAGAGCGGCCCCAGACCATCCGAGGCCTGCGTCGACGAGGGTGACGACACCCAGAGCTTGCGGAACAGCGCATTGCCGAGCTTGAAGCTCTCTTCCTCGGCAAAGGTGATGTTGGCGGAGAATTGCGAGAGAATGTCCTGATTGACCGACGCGATCGACGTGCCCGCTCCGCCGGACATGGCTTCGAACTTTTCCGCCCTGGCAAACCCGGTGGCGGAACGCGTCACAGTCTCTACGCGCGCGGTCGGCGGCGGTCAGATCATCGCGGGTGGAGGACAGCGGGAGCGTTTCCGCACGGCCTTCCGTTTTGGCCGGAGGTTCCCCGGCCAGCATACTGCCGCCAAGAACGGAAAAGCCGCCCGCCGCTGTCAGAAACAGAACGGCAGACGGCACAATCAGGCGTCGGACAAGCCAAGCACGCATTCAGAAAAAACCGGGCCGCTCACCGGAAGTGGCGGCCCGCCTTTGCTTTCTCATTGGAAGACAGCGTTAGGATTATCCAGGCTGTCGGAACCTTCAAGCTCGATCGTACCAAGTTCCAGCGACGCAATGACGCGCTCGACCGTCTTTGCCTGCGCAACGAGGCCATCGATGGCAGCCTGCACGACGGCATTGCCCTCGGCATTGCCTTCGCCGATCATCTGGTCGTATTTTTCCACTGTCTCGCCGCGCTTGGCCATGGCCTGCATCGCCGTGATGGTGGCCGCCAGCTTTTCCTTCATTTCCTTGTCGAGCGCCGGATCCTTGGCGGCAACCAGTTCGGACAGCGATGGGCCGGTCATCTTGGTACCGTCGACCTTGGTATAATCACCGAGATAGGCGGCCTGGATGCCGATCGCGTCATGCAGATGCGAGTTGTAGGTATTGTCCGAGAAGCAATCATGCTCTTCTTCCGGATCGTGCAGCAAAAGGCCGAGCTTCATACGCTCGCCAGCCAGTTCGCCGTAAGACAGCGAGCCCATGCCGGTCAGGATCGCGCCGATGCCGGCCTTCGGGTCTGCTTCGACATTCTTGGTGGCAGCGCCATCCGGCGTCCAGTTGGCAACCATCTCCTTGAGGTCGGACACGAGCAGGTCGCTCGCAGCCTTCAAGTAGGCGGCGCGGCGGTCGCAATTGCCGTTGGTGCAGGCCTTGGCGTCATAATCGGTATAGGGACGATTGCCGGCGCCCGGACCTGTGCCGTTGAGGTCCTGGCCCCAGAGCAGGAATTCGATGGCGTGGTAGCCGGTGGCTACGTTTGCCTGATACCACCGGCTTCCTGCAGCGTACCTGCGAGGAATTCCGGCGTGATATTGGTGGCGTCCACGTCCTTGCCGTCGATCTTGATCGTCTTGTTGGCAATGACATTGGCTGTGAACAGCGCGTTCTCATCGCTTTCGGTGCCATAGCTCGGATCGACATAATCGATCAGGCCTTCGTCCAGTGGCCAGGCGTTGACCTTGCCTTCCCACTCGTCGACGATCGGGTTGCCGAAACGATAGACTTCAGTTTCCTGATAGGGATTACGGGCGGCAAGCCAAGCTTCGCGGGCTGCCTTCAGCGTCGCTTCGCTCGGTGTAGCGATCAGCGCGTCGACGGCCTTGTCGAGCGCTTCGGCGGTCGAAAGAGCGTCCGAGAATTTAGCGTGAGCCACATCGGCATAGTGCTTGACGACTGCGGCAGCGTCGGTCGCGGCCTGCGCCGGCTGCAGCGCAAGCATCGAGGTTGCGGTGGCAAGCGCCAGCGCGGCGTTGCGAAGGAATGATTTGGGCATGACCTCTCCTGGTATTTTCCGAATGAATTCGGTGTTCCCCACCGCCTGGCTCCGCCGGTCACGCAAGCCGCGCGGCCCGATAGATGGACGTGGCTATTCAGCCCGGTTTTCATGAACCAAAAGCAAACTTGTGTCAAAGTGTATAGTTTAGAATGTTTTCAATGTGGGACGTGGCAAAACGGCTCACCGCAGCAGCTGCGGCGAGCCCGATAAAAGCGTCTGAGAAGCACTCAGCTTTTACGACCCATCAGGCAGAAGAAGAAGCCATCAGTATCGGTGGAAGCCGGCGTCAGCGTGACGGTCTTCATGTCTGCAGACCAAGGCTGTCTCTTGTCGGTGCCGAACAGGTCGGCCCAGGCGTCGGCAGCAGAGAGAATTTCAAACTCGGGATTGTCCTCGCAAAATGCGTAGACCTGCGCCTCGTTTTCCTCCGGCAGCACCGAACAGGTGACATAGATCAGGTGACCGCCGGGACGCACGAAAGATGCGGCGCCGGCCAGCGCTTCCTGTTGCTGGCCCAGCCGCTCCTCAAGGTTTTTCTGTGTCAGCCGCCACTTGGTGTCCGGGCGGCGGCGCCACGTGCCGGTGCCGGTGCAAGGTGCATCGACGAGGACCCGGTCGAACTTGCCGGTGAACGGCTTCAAGCCTTCCAGCCGGTCATGGACCTGGACATTGCGGGTGCCCGCGCGCTTGAGACGTTCGATGATCGGGGCCAGGCGCTTGCGGTCGGTATCATAGGCATGGATCTGGCCCTTGTTGTTCATGGCCGCCGCCATAGCCAACGTCTTGCCGCCGCCACCGGCGCAATAGTCGAGAATCTGGTCCCCTTCCTTCGGCATGACGAGATCGGCAACGATCTGCGAGCCTTCGTCCTGAACCTCGAACCAGCCCTTCTCGAAGGAGATTTCAGCGGTGACGTTGGGAAGGCGCGAGGCGCCCTCACCTGCTTTGACACGGATGCCGTTGCGAGCAATCGCCGCCGGCTCGACGCCGCTGCGATCCAGCGCCTTCAAAACCTTGTCGCGGGTCGCCTTCAAAGTGTTGACCCGCAGGTCGAGTGCCGGACGGCCGGCAAGGGCCTGCGCTTCTTCAAGCCAGTCTTCGTCGAAGTTTTCTTCAAAGGACGGCTGGACCCATTCGGGGATATCGCCCTGAACGTGCAGCGGAGCATCTTCGAGCTTGCGGCTGGCAAAGGCGGCGGTCATCTCGGCTGTCAGGGGCTCAGGCGCGAACTTGTCGCCATCCAGTTCAGCGGCCAACTGCTCAGGGCGAAACGCCCCACTGCCGGAACATGACGGCGTGGCCCAGCGCCGTGGCGCTGTCGCTATCCATCAGATAGGCATGCGAGAGTTTCATGCGCAGCGCGTCATAAACGATATTGCCGATTGTGGCACGATCGCCGGACCCGGCGAAACGATGTGCCAGCCCCCAATCCTTGAGGGCATCGGCAACGGGACGCTTGCGCGTTTCGATATCGGCAAGAACCTCAATGGCTCCGGCGAGCCTGCCACCCAGTCGCATCTTTCAAACTCCATTTTCCGCCGTGGTAGCGGTGATGGCCGTCAAGAGCAAGCCGCGAGGCACGAGCGTATGACGAATGCTGACCAGATGGGAGGCTGTGGATCCAGACCGGAAGGCAATATCTTCCCGGTGGACCCGTATCAAATCCATCCGGAACAAATCCCGGACAGGGGCATTTTGTCGTCAGCTGACGACGCGATAACAGATGCTGGCAGTACCGGAGCTGATCATGCCGATATGGGAGGCGGCAGCCTTGGAGAGGTCGATTACGCGGCCGCGAATGAAGGGGCCACGATCATTGATGCGAACGACGACAGTCTTGCCGTTGCGCTTGTTGGTAACAGCAACCTTGGTGCCGAACTTGAGATTGCGGTGAGCGGCCGTGAGATATTTGGCGTTCATCCGCTCGCCGGACGCAGTGCGCGACGTCAGAGCGTACCAGGATGCGCCGCCGCAATTGCCGCGCTTGGCCTGGCTCGCCTTGGCCTGGCTTGGCGCCGCCTGGCTTGGTGTCACCGCTGTAAAAGTTGCCCCCAAGGCAAAAGCTGCTGCTAAAGCAGCAGATGTTAATTTCATCTTGATCAAAAAGATGACCCCTTCGCTTGAAATTTAGTTAAACCTTACGAAGGCTTGCGTTGTCGGGGGAAAAATGGCGAAAACGTGCTTCAACCTTTAACGTTGCATTAGGAACTATTGACGATCTACGAAAATTTAAAATTACGAAATTTTGAAATTCTGTCACAAAGCTGCAGAAATGCTTTGGATTCAGGCGTTACTCTGCCAGAGGCAGCTCGCGTCGCCGTGAACATCTATAGCCTCAAGAAAAAGGATTCAATTTTTTGAAATTGGCCAAATCCAGCCAATTTCGAAGCTAGAGAATCCAATATTCCCGCTATTGGTGTATGAATTTGGCGCCACCACAAAGCTTTTCTTGCCATCCCGATAGACAAAACAGGCCGCTTCAGAACGATATTTGGCCACAATTAACGACATCTATCAGAAGCACGGCATATACTATCGGCAATATCCTTTACTTGAAAGATCAACCGCGCCAGTGACCGCCGCTCCATAAATCCGCTAGCGAAATCCGATAGTCTGGGAAGCGGAAGACGAATCCGAGATCACACAGCCGTGTATTGGAAACGCGCTTGTTCTCTCCATAGAAAGACCGCGCCATCGGCGAGAGTTCAGCAGTTTCGAACGGCATTTCGGGAGGCGGCGCAACGCCCATCAGGCGGGCGGCCTCGGCCACGATATCCTGCGGCGGCGCCGGTTCATGATCGGTGACATTGAAGATGCCGCCAATCGACCGCCCGGAGAGAAAGACGGCGGCGCCGGCAATATCCTCGACCCGGATGCGGTTGAAGACCTGATTGGGCTTGATCAGGCGGCGCGCCGTTCCGGCAGCAAGATTGCAGAATGCGTTGCGGCCGGGACCATAGATACCGGAGAGCCGCAGCACTGCGACGGGAATATTGCTGGCCTCGCCGAAGGCTAGCCACGCCTTTTCGAGGCAACACGCTCGACGGAACGAGCGGAAACGGGTTCCAGGGACGCTTCTTCGGTCACCCAGGCGCCGCCATGATCGCCATAGACGCCAACGGTCGAGAGATAGGCTGCCCATTTGAGGTTCGGCATCAATTCGGCAAGCGCCGGTGTGACCGGCCGCATCATCGGGTCGCCATCACGGCCCGGCGCAATCGACTGGATGAGATGCGTCGTGCGTTTCATGGCTACGGCAAGGTCCGGCGAGATCGTCGTGCCGTCATAGACCAGCGCATCAATGCCCAGCGCGCTGAGGCCGGCCAGCTTGTCCTCGGAGCGAGTCGTTCCCGTGACCGATTGCGCCAGCGGCAAAAAGGCCTTGGCAATCGCCGAGCCGGAGAAACCCGCACCCAAGATCAAAACATGCATCAGACAACTCCTGCCAGTTTCCATTCGGCGATAACCTCGGAATCGGTCTCGCCTTGCCGTCTTGCCGCAAAATTCGAGAAATCGCCAGCCGTCATCAGCCGCGACAGCGCCCAGACGGCCATGCCCCTGCACCGTCGCCGACGGATCGGCTGACAGGGTGAGACAGAGATCGATCAGTCCGGTCTCACCGGAATTTCCGGCAGCGATCAGACAGTTGCGGACAAACCGGTCGCGGCCGATGCGCTTGACCGGAGAGCCGGAAAAGAACGTGCGAAACGTGGGATCATCAAGCGTCAGCAGAAACGACAGCGGCGGCTCCTTCAGATCCTCGCGCGCCTTCAGCTTCATCTCGGAGGCTGCGGCTGCAAACTTGTTCCAGGGACAGGCCGAAAGACAGTCGTCACAGCCATAGATGCGGTTGCCGATGCTGGGACGAATGGCAGGATCGATCGGACCTTTATGTTCGATCGTCAGGTAGGAAATGCAGCGGCGCGCATCGATCCGGTAGGGCGCCGGAAACGCATCCGTTGGGCAGGCGTCGAGACAGGCGCGGCAGGAACCGCAATGATCCCGCTCCGGCGCGTCGATCGAAAGGTCGGCCGTGGTGAACAGGCTGCCGAGAAACAGCCAGGAGCCGAATTCACGGCTGACGAGATTGGTGTGCTTGCCCTGCCAGCCGAGGCCAGCCTGCTCGGCGAGCGGCTTTTCCATCACCGGGGCAGTATCGACAAAAACCTTGACGTCCTCGCCTGCCCTTGCAGCAAACCGGGTTGCCACTTCTTTCAGCTTGCCCTTGATCACATCGTGATAATCGCGATTGCGGGCATAGACGGAGATGGTGCCGAGTTCCGGCCTGTCGAGAATATAGCGCGGATCTTCGTCCGGCCCGTAGTTCATGCCGAACAGCACAACGGAGCGCACATCGCTCCAGAGGACGCGGGGATCGGCCCGGCGGTCGGCCGTGTCGGCCATCCAATCCATCGTACCGTGAAATCCTTCGGCGAGAAAATCGGCGAGCCGTTCCGGCGCCTGCGGGATGGAATCGGGCAGCGTCACCCGGCAGACGTCGAAACCCTTATCGCGGGCCTCGTCCTTCAGGAAGCTGGTGAGCGTCCGGCGCCTCCTGTCATGCTTCTCCTCAAGGAGCGCATTGCCGGGCACGAGACGCTCCTTAAAAATCGAGATCGGCGTAATGGGAAACGGGCGTAACCCCGCGGACGCGTTCGGCAAGCAACGGACGGAAGGAGGGCCGTGACTTCAGCCGCTGATACCAGTCCTTGACAGCAGGCGCTTCCGTCCAGTCGATCTCACCGAGATAATCCAGCACCGAGACGGCAGCTGCGGCGGCAAGATCGGCATAGGACAGCCGGTCGCCGGCCAGATAGGTGCGCGAGCCCGCAAGCCATCCCAGGTATTTCAGGTGCTGGCGGATATTGGAGCGCGACGTGCGCAGCATTTTCGAGTCCGGGGCGCCGCCGCCCTGATCCGGCGTCATCTGCAGCTTGAAGATACGCTCGCGCACTAAGGGCCGCGTCACGTCGGCTTCCATCTTCTGCAGGAACCATTCGACCAGCCGGCGGATTTCCGCGCGCTGGAAGGGGTCCTCGGCTAGGAGACGGCGATCGCGCTTCAGCACGCCATGGGTCTCATCGACATATTCGGAAATGACCATCGCACCACAGAGCGCCCGCATGCTGTCATCGACGTAAACCGGCAACGTGCCAGCCGGATTGAGCGTCAGGAAATCGTGCGCTTCTCCCAGGGCTGTTCCTCTGCCAGTTCCGTCTGATAGCCGTATTCCGACAGGATCAGGCGGACGAACCGGGAGGATGTGGACATCGGGTGGTGATAAAGTGTCGGCATAAGCTATCGGGTTTCGTCAGTTCGGTTGGGAGGGGACGGTTTTGTCGTGGCGGTTTCGTCTGGCCACGCAGCGTTAGAAAAAGCTATAGGAACTTGCTGCCGCAAACACAAGCGAATCAGCCAATGCCCTTCGTTGGCCCCAGAGCCTAACCTCCAATGCTTCAGGGATGCTTAATTCATGGCCGATCAATCGATCATCAGTGCGCTTATCCTTGGCCTTATCGAAGGCCTGACCGAATTCATTCCCGTATCGTCAACTGGCCATGTGCTGCTTGCCGGGCATTTCCTCGGGTTCAAGTCACCCGGCAACACCTTTGCTGTCCTCATCCAGCTCGGTGCGATCCTTGCCATTCTGCTGGTTTATTTCCAGCGCCTCGTGTCCATCGCACTCGCCTTGCCGTCGCGTCCGAAAGCGCGGCAATTCGTCCTGTCGATCCTTCTCGCGTTTCTGCCGGCTGCCGTCATCGGCGCCTTTGCGCATGATTTCATCAAGAGCGTGCTGTTCTGAAACGCCGATGCTGATTTGCATCGTGCTGATCGTCGGCGGTGTCATTCTCTATGTTATCGACCGCCTGCCTTTGACGCCAAAATATCACGACGTCATGGATTATCCCCCGTCGCTTGCCCTCAAGATCGGTCTTTTCCAGTGCCTGGCCATGATCCCCGGCACCTCCCGTTCGGGAGCAACCATCGCCGGCGCCCTGCTGATGGGAACCGACAAGCGCTCCGCAGCGGAATTCTCGTTCTTCCTGGCGATGCCGACAATGCTCGGCGCCTTCACGCTCGATCTCTACAAGAACCGGGATGCCTTGAACTTCAATGACGCCTCGCTGATCGCCGTCGGCTTCGTCGCCGCTTTTGTCTCGGCCCTGCTGGTCGTGCGCTCGCTTTTGAACTTCGTCTCGAACCGGGGATTTGCGCCGTTTGCCGTCTGGCGCATCGTCGTCGGCACCGCAGGCCTTATCGGACTCTGGCTGCTGGGTTGAGCTCAATAAAAAACCGCATGCACCTCGTTGAAGAGGATGCATGCGGTTCCTGGCCCCCGCCATAGTCTGTGCCGCCGTCTTGAGAAGGCGGAAAGTCTTACTTGCCGGCGAGCGTGTCGATCGACGCCGTCGTGCAGGGATCGACGCCATAAGCCGGCGCGCAACCGCTGTGATTGCTGGCGACCGTCTTCGGCGCAGCGAAGGATCCAGCCAGGACGATAAGTGCCTGCGCACGCAAAGAAAATCGCGATCGACTTGCCCATAAAAAGTATGCCTCTCAAGATGATGTGACGGTGCCGGTCGTCCTTGAAACGAACGATTAGGCGCGGCTGCTGTCTATGCGCTGGAACTGTCGTTATCAATATCGATACATGTTGAATCGACGGTAAAGACCAATCGCTTTTTGAGTGAGGCAGAACTGCAACGTTTTATTCTGCAACGGTCAAAAAAACCGCCGGTGGGTACCGGCGGTTTTGATTGCAACCCAAATTCAATCCAGGTGGCGGTGCGCTCAGGCGGCGCCGCCGGACTGGGTGTACTGTCCCTGCGGACGATAGCGCACCATGTAGGACGGCAATACCGCTTCGACCGAGGTTGGCTCGATACCGAAGGCCTGCAGCGTTCTTCCCTCGGTCTGCGCCGCATTGGTGACGACGTTGTCGCGCCTCAGTAGCGTGACCTGGTCAGGCGTCAGCGGCGGCGCGACGAAGGGCACCATCGAGGCAACGGAACCGATCATGGAGGCAATACCGAAGGGAATCGGCAGCAGCGTGCGCTTGCGGTCAATAATCTTCAGCATGATCTCGAGACAGTTCTTGAATGTGAGAACGTCCGGCCCGCCGAGTTCATACATCCGGCCCCTGGCGACTTTTCCCTCTACAGCTTTCGCAACCGCTTCGGCGACATCTGTCACGTAGACCGGCTGAAACGCCATGTTGCCGCCGCCGATCAGCGGCAGGACCGGCGAGAAACGTGCCATTTCGGCAAATTTGTTGAAGAAACCGTCTTCCGGACCGAAGATGATCGACGGCCGCAGGATGATCGCTTCAGGAACCGTCTCCAGGATTGCCTTTTCCGCGCGGCCCTTGCTGCGGGCATAAATCGATTCGGCATTGGCATCGGCGCCGATGGCGGAAATATGGGTGAGCGTCGCACCGACACCGCGAGCAGCTTCAGCCACGGCGCGAGCGCCAAAATCCTGGACCGAGATCGAATGTGTTGCGCCCGGCCTCGAACAGGATGCCGACGCAGTTGACGACGTGATCGGAGCCGTGAACGGCGGCATCAACCGATTTGCGGTAGCGCAGGTTGGCCTGAACGAAGGAAATCTGCCCGACATTGCCCAAAGGCTGCAGGAAACCTGCCGGATCCGGGCGGCGAACAGCGACGCGAATGCGAAATCCGCGCTTGGCCAAGGCCCGCACGACGTGCCTACCGACGAATCCGGACCCGCCGAAAACAGTGACGAGCGGCGGGAGATTGGACAAGGTCATGGCACAGGCACTCCTGATCTGCAGTATGGCGTATATGAGCTACATAGCTCAATCATCGGGCCACGGGAAGGCTTATCACCATGGCTTTCCTGCCACTTTCCGCCGCAGTTGCTGCAGCGCATCAGACGCCTTCGACGACCACCATTTCCGCATCGGCACATTGCTGGCGGATGCCGGCGGCGATCTGGTATTCCGGAGAATTGTAGCAATCGATCGCCGCTTGCAGCGACGGGAATTCGATCACCACATTGCGGGCACGAACGTCACCCTCCAGACGCTGGAAGGCGCCACCACGCGCCAGGAAATTCGCGCCGTATTTCTCGAACGCCGGCTTGGCGGCCGTGACGTAATCCTTGTAACGCTCGGCATCGCGGACATCGACCCGCGCAATCCAGTAACCCTTGACCATGGCAATCTCCTAAATTCGTTGCAATCCAGAATTGTCGCTTCAGCTTCTTCCGTCAAATCATTTGACCGGTCAAGATAAAGGAGGCTTCTCACGAGAGTACGACAGTTTCAAAACCAACGCTGAGAGCCAAACGGAATCTGGAAGACCAAGCATGCTTGTCTACAAAAGAACTGCGGCAATATCCGGCGGGATTCTCGTGCTGGTCCTGTATCCTGGTGCGCCCGTCGCCAAGCCCATGCAGTGCAGCGCTGACGCCTATGCCACGATAAAAGCCCAGGCGACAAAACAGGATGCTAGCGTCGAGGTCCGCTGCAATCTGATCCTGTCGCCCGGCGACATCATCACCAAGCGCCTGATCTTCTCCGGCGCTTCGGCGTCCGGAGCGACGCTCGACTGCAAGGGCGCAACGCTCGATGGCACGCGCGGTTCGATCAACTTCGGCAAGCCGACCGTGCTTATCCGCTCCATCAAATCCCAGAACGGCGGCTGGAGCGCGCCTTCGGGCATCGCAGTGCGCAACTGCGTGATCAAGGGTGCGCTTCGGCTGCAGGGGTTGGGCACCAACGGCCAGGCGAAGGACGTAAAGGCATCATCGCTGACTGCGAACCATACTGCCTTTGCCCAGGCATCCGCGCCGTCACAGATTTCGCTGTCCAACCTGACATTCATCGCCGACGGCAGGGTGCCCCTCTACATCGGACCCGGCGTCACCGGTGTCCGGCTGGAAAAATCCACTCTGACGGGAGAGAGCAATGGCCCGGCGCTCTATCTCGACGCGGAGTCGGCCGAAAATACGATCACTAAAAATCGTTTTGCGGTGACCAGCCGGCGCGAGCAGATCGCAATCGATGGCTCGGCCAAAAACGTGATCAGCGGAAATATCTTCGATGACCCTGTGAACGGCGGCATTTTTCTCTATCGCAACTGCGGCGAAGGCGGGACGATCCGCCACCAGAAACCACAACACAACACGATTTCCGGCAACACATTCAAATACCGGATGGCATTCACGGCGAAGCCCGCCGTCTGGCTGAGTTCACGCAGCGGCGCCCAACGCTACTGTTTCCGTGATCCCGCGCATCCCTTCGGCAGCAGCCTCAGCTCCCAGGATTTTGCGCAGTTCAACACCGTGACAGGCAACCGCCTGATCGGCGGCGGTGCCTATCTTATTCGCAATTCCGACCCGAGCAACCAGATCGAAGACAATAGCAATTGATCAGAGCGCGCCGGTCATTTCATCGAGGATAGCCAATGCCGCAGCATGCGGATCGGCAGCCTTGACGATCGGGCGAGCGACGACGAGGTGGCTGGAGCCGGCGCGCAAGGCATCGGCCGGGGTCATCACACGCTTCTGGTCGCCCTTGTCGCTGCCGGCCGGACGAATGCCGGGGGTGACGATGGCCATGTCCGGACCGACGATCTTGCGAACGGCGGAGGACTCTTCCGCCGAGCAGACAATACCGCCCATGCCGGCGGCGCGGGCCTGTTCGGCACGGCGCAGCACCAGCGTATGGGGATCGTATTCATAGCCGGCGTCAATCACGTCCTGCTCGTCCATGGACGTCAGCACGGTCACGCCGAGCAGGCAGAGATCGGAACCACGAGCAGCTTCAACAGCTGCCCGCATCGCTTTTGGATAGGCATGCAGCGTCAGCATCGACATGCCCATCTTGGCGATGTTCTCGACACCCTTGGCAACCGTGTTGTCGATGTCGAGCAGCTTCATGTCGAGGAAGATCTTCTTGCCGTCGGTAGCGAGATCACGGGCGAACTCCAGACCGCCGGCAAAGGCCAGCTGGTAGCCGATCTTGTAGAACAGCACGTCATCGCCAAGCGTTTTGACGATCGCCTCGGCTTCGCCGATGGTGGGGATATCAAGCCCGACGATCAGCCGGTCGCGTGCAGTCGCAGTCATTGTTGCCATCCTTGCCAGAGTTCCATCGTGGTCCAGTCGCATGCAAGGGAACGGTCTGCAAGGGAAAATGCGTAGAGGCAGCCACCGCCTGCCAACTGGTCGTGGTTGCGTGAAATGGGCAGGCCGGCAAGGTGACATTTCAGCAGCGTGCCGACGCCGCCATGCCCGACAAAGGCGATCGGCTTTGCCGGATCATGCCGATCCAGTACCGAAGTGACGGCTGCGACGATGCGTTTCTGGGCATCGACAGCCCGCTCCCAGCCATGGAAACTCTGCTCCGGATTGGCGAAAAACCAGTTGGCCGCCTTCTCGAATTCTTCGGGAACGAGAAAGCCGGTGGCGGAGCGGTCGTTTTCGCCGGAATGCTCCAGAACTTCGACATCCACACCGCCCAAACGCGAGGATCGCGGCCGTTTCCAGCGCCTTGGTCTCATCGCTGGAAAGGATGTGGGAAAGCTGACTTGCCCATTTGCACTGAGCGGCCTTTTCCGCCCGCGCAATCCCGATCTCGGACAATCCCCAGCGCGGAACCGGCACATCCGGCTCGAGACGGATTTGCGGATGCGTAAGATAGATTCCGAACACTGGGCTGCCTCAATGCGTCTTGCGGTAAACCCACAACTGCGCCGGCGGGATGTTGCGGACGACAAAATCATAATGGGAAATCTGGTAGCGATCCGGCATGGCGACAACAGGCGAAAGCGGGCCATAGGAAATCTGGATGACGGGACGGCCGACAGGAATACGCGACAGGAGATCGTCGATCAGCGAGACGCGCATGTGCATCGGGAAGTTCAAAAGCGGCACCGCGGGAAACGACGCTGTCGAACTGCTGGTCGCGGCGCGCGCAGAGTGTCTTGTCGAGATCGAAGGCATCGCCATTGATGAAATCGACATCCGGATAGGTTTTGACCAGATGCTGGTAAAAATCGGTGGAAAATTCGATCGACACCAGGTTTTCCGGCTGAACGCCCTTCTGCAGGATCGCCTTGGTGATGACGCCGGTGCCGGGGCCAAGCTCTAGAACGGGAAGGCCTGAATGCGGATTGACGACGCTGGCCATCCGCCGGGCGGTTATTCCGGATGTCGGCACGATCGAGCCGACAGCCTTCATATTGCTTCGCCAGCCCTTGAAGAAACGGATTTCCTCGTCGAATTTCTTGCCAAGCCGCTCTTTCAGACGAAAATTCATGCGTATCTCCACCAATACGGCGCTTGAGCCCTAACAGCACTTCATGGCTGTCGTTGCAGACCCAGCGTCTTCAATTTCGAAATGATTATGTGTCGCTGACTGCGACAAAAACAAGCCATTTCACGTCATTAAATCAATCTGACAACAATGAACTGTGACTGGCGTGCACCAATGACCACATGCCGCCAGCCCGGACAGATGCTTCGCCAGGATACGAAAACGGCCGGATCGCTCCGGCCGTTTCAATTCCAAGTTTCGTATGCCTAAACCCGCATCGGCATCAGCACATAGAGCGCGTCGTCGCCCGCCATGTCGCGCACCAGCGTCGGCGAACCGGCATCGGCGAGCATGAAGACGGCATCGGTGCCAGAAAGCTGCGCAGTGATATCGAGCAGGTACTTGGCGTTGAAGCCGATTTCCAGCGGATCGCTGTCGTAGCCTACGGCCAGTTCTTCCGTAGCACTGCCCGGATCCGGGTTGTTGACGGTCAGCGTCAGCTGTCCGTCCGACAGTGCCAGCTTGACGGCACGGCCACGCTCGGACGAAATCGTCGAAACGCGGTCGACGGCCTGAGCGAAGGACTGGCAATCGATCTTCAGTTCCTTGTCGTTATTGGCCGGGATGACGCGCTGGTAATCGGGGAACGTGCCGTCGATCAGTTTCGACGTCATGATGATCGAACCGATCGTCAGGCGGATCTTGGCATCGGAGACTTCAACCGTGACGACGACGTCCGGATTATCGACCAGTTTCTGCAATTCACTGACGGTCTTGCGCGGGATGATGATGCCCGGCATGCCTTCCGAGCCCGACGGGGCTTCGAGGTCGGCGCGGGCGAGACGGTGACCATCGGTGGCGACGGCACGCAGCTTCAGCTGGCCCTTGCTTTCGATCGTGTGGATATAGATGCCGTTCAGATAATAGCGGGTCTCTTCCGTCGAGATCGCAAACTGGGTGCGATCGATCAGCATCTTCAGGTCCGTGGCCTTCATGCGGAAGGTGTGGGTGAAGGCACCGGCGGTCAGATCGGGGAAGTCGGACTGCGGCAGGCATTGCAGCGAGAATTTCGAGCGGCCCGACTGGACGGTCATTGCCGTGCCTTCGGCATTGGTGGCGAGCGCCACTTCCGAACCGTCGGGCAGCTTGCGGACGATATCGTAAAGCAGATGCGCGGGCACCGTCGTCGCACCGGGCGTTTCCACCTGTGCCGGGGTTGCTTCGGTGATTTCGAGGTCGAGGTCGGTTGCCTTCATTTCAAGGCTTGCACCGTCGGAGCGCAAAAGCACGTTCGAGAGGATCGGAATGGTGTTGCGACGCTCGACCACACGGTGAACGTGGTTCAGCGACTTCAGGAGATTGGACCGCTCGAGAGTAATGCGCATGAGATGCTACCGCTTTCAACCATCGCCGGGCGGGCCGCGCCTCCCGGCTTGAACTTTTGAAGTGCCCGCTTTCAGACGGGGAAGATGTGGACGGGCAAAATGGCAGAAACAAGCCGTCAAAAGCAAGGGGTAACGGTGGTTGAGCCCCAGTAATGTTTGCGTTGCCGCAAATTCGCTGCTCTTGCTGAAGTGCTGCCGCTCCCCCATAAAGACCGGGCGCCGGCTGAACGGCTAGCAAAGGCAATAAAGGCATACCGTTTTGGAAAAGCAGTCATCGGGCGAAACACAGACGAACGAGCGGCAGAAGAGCTACCGCCTGCACAATGTCGCGGTGCCCGCACGGCCGCTCGAACCGGCGCTCTATCTGGTCGCAACGCCGATCGGCAATCTCTCCGACATTACGCTGCGCGCCCTGGAAACACTGGCCGGAGCCGACGTTCTGGCCTGCGAGGACACGCGCGTCACCCGCGTGCTGCTCGACCGCTATGGCATCGTCAACCGGCCCTATGCCTATCACGAATACAATGCCAACGAAGTCGGTCCCAAGCTTCTGGCCGCTCTCGACGAAGGCAAGTCCGTCGCACTTGTGTCTGACGCTGGCACACCGCTGGTCTCCGATCCCGGCTACCGGCTCGGCCAGATCGCCATCGAGGCCGGCCACCGGGTCGTGCCGATTCCCGGCGCTTCGGCGCCGCTTGCAGCCCTTGTTGGCTCGGGCCTGCCGAACGACGCCTTCCTCTTTGCGGGTTTCCTGCCCTCCAAGGACAAGGCGCGCCGCGACCGGTTTGCCGAACTCGCCACCGTCCCTGCGACACTGATGTTCTTTGAATCGCCACACCGGATCGCAGCCGCCATCGTCGCGGCGCATGACGTACTCGGCGGCGAGCGGCGGGCATCGGTCTGCCGCGAGCTGACCAAGACCTTCGAGGAATTCCGCCGCGGCACGCTGGCCGAGCTCAAGGCATTTTATGACGAGGGCGCCACCGTCAAGGGCGAGATCGTCCTTGTCATCGGCCCGCCGGATGCCCCGGCAGCCCCGGAGGCTGACGATGTCGACGCGATCCTGCTGAAACTCGTCAAGGACATGTCGACCGGCAAGGCAGCGACCGAGGCGGCGAAACAGACCGGTCTCAACCGTAAGGAACTGTATGACCGGCTTCTGGAGCTCAAAGACCGGGATGAAACCTGAGCCGCCGGACCAGAAAAGACGGAAGGCGCTCCGGCGCGGCGCGCTCGCGGAATATCGCGCGGCCCTTTGCCTCCTCCTCAAGGGCTACCGCATCGTCGCATTCCGCTACCGGACCAAGCTGGGTGAGATCGATATTATTGCACGCAAGGGCAATCTGATCGCCTGCGTCGAGGTAAAAGCCCGCCGATCGCTTGAAGATTCTGTGTTTGCCGTTTCCGATTTTGCACAACGCCGGATCCGCGCTGCAAGCGACCTCTGGCTGGCCAAACAGCGGGATTCCGCGGAGCTTTCAATCCGCTATGACATAATCTCCGTCATGCCCTGGCGCTGGCCGGTCCATCTTCCCGATGCTTTTTGAACAGCTGTGCACAGTTGTAATCGTTCCGACACAAAAGCGTTATGCGGACGTCATGAAAGGGCTTTAGCCGGTTCCTCACCCTAAACCTGGTGAAAGGAACTGCCATGATCAGGAAACTCACGATGACCGGCCTCGCGCTGGTTTTCTCCGCTACCTCCTCGTTTGCCGCGACCAACATCAGCTGGTGGCACGGCATGGCCGGCCGCAACGGCGAAGTCATCAACGAGATCGCGACCAAATTCAACGCCTCGCAGACCGCCTGCGCGCTGACCCCGGTTTCCAAGGGTACCTATGAGGAAGCGCTCGCTTCCGGCATCGCCGCTTTCCGTTCGGGCGAACAGCCGAACATCCTGCAGGTTTTCGACGCCGGTGCAGCCACGATCATCAACGCCAAGGGCGCTGTCATTCCGGCTGAAGACCTGATCAACAACGCCGGCTACAAGTTCGACCGCGAAGCCTTCATCGATGGCGTCCGCTACTTCTATGCCGACAGCGACGGCAAGTTCGTCGGCATGCCGTTCAACTCCTCGGCCCCGATCATGTACATCAACGACGAAGCCCTGAAGAAGGCCGGCGTCGAAGCCCTGAAGACCTGGGAAGAATTCGAAGCCGCCGCTCCGAAGCTGAAGGAAGCCGGTTTCATCCCGCTCGTCCAGTCGCAGCTGACCTGGCAGTTCACCGAGAACTTCTTCTCTCGCGCAACAACATCCAGTTCGCCACCAACAACAACGGCTATGACAGCGTCACTGATACCCAGCTGAAGGTCACCGACCCGAACCTCATCATGATGTTCGACAAGCTGAAGGCCTGGAAGGACGAAGGCTACTTCGGCTTCTACGGCGCCGGCTGGAACGATAACCAGAAGATGTTCGAAGAAAACAAGGCTGCTCTCTGGATCGGTTCGTCGGGCTCGTTCGGCGGCCTGCAGAAGACTGCCCAGATGCCATTCTCGGCAACCTTCCTGCCCTATTGGGGCTCGATCAAGGGCGCAGGCACCTCGTCCTTCATCGGCGGTGCGGCCCTGTTTGCCATGTCCGGCAAGTCGGACGAAGAAAACAAGTGCGTCGCTGACTTCTTCCAGTTCCTGACCTCGCCGGAAGTCCAGAAATTCTACCATCAGGCAACCGGTTACGTCGCCATCACCAAGGCAGCCTACGAGCTTGCCAAGGCTGAAGGCTACTACAAGGAAAAGCCTGCCGCCGAAATTGGCATCAAGCAGCTGATGCTGCCGGCCGGTGAATGGTCGAAGGGCTACCGCCTCGGCTTCTACCCGCAGATCCCTGAAATCATGGAACGCGAATACGGCCGAATCTTCTCGGGCGAAGTCTCCGTCAAGGACGCCTTCGACACGATCGAGAAGGAAGGCAACGAACTTCTCGCCCGTTTTGCAAAGACGGCTGGTTAAGTTCTGATCTCCCTCCCCCTTGTGGGGAGGGTGGCCTGAAGGGTCGGGAGGGGTTCTTTTTAAAATCCCTCCCGACCCTCCCCACAAGGGGGAGGGAGCCCCTCCGTAAACTCGGATATTTTGAAAGCCCGTTCATGACGAACACGCCCTCATCTTCGGCAATGTCCGCAACACTCGCCGCCCCCGCTGCAGTCGGGTTTTCACGCATCTTCGGCCCGCGCAAATCGGTCAACAAGCCGCCGGAAGAGACGGACGCCAAGCGCGTGCAGTTCAACTCGCGGCTCCTGCCCTATCTCTTCCTCGCGCCGCAGATGGCGATCATCTTCGTGTTCTTCTACTGGCCCTCGGTTCAGGCGATCCATTCGTCCTTCTACCTTGAGGACCCCTTCGGTTTCGGCTCGACCTTCGTCGGGCTGGCCAACTATACCGACGTGCTGAAGTCCGGCGAATATCTGGGCATCGCCCGCTTCACCGCCGTCTTCACCGCACTCGTCACCTTCTTTTCGCTGGCGATCGGCCTGCTGCTCGCCGTCAAGGCCGACGGCGTCATCCGCGGCAATGCCACCTACAAGACGCTTCTGATCTGGGTCTATGCCATTGCTCCGCCGGTTGCCGGCCTGATGGGCATGATGATGTTCGACCAGCATATCGGCCCGCTGGTAAGATTCGCCGCCTTCTTCGGCTGGGATCTCAAGGTCGGGCTCGACTATACCGACACAGCCTTTGCGATGATCGTGGTCTCCGTCTGGAAGCAAATCCCCTACAATTTCATCTTCTTTCTCTCCGGGCTGCAGGGCATTCCGGTCTCGGTACGCGAGGCTGCACTGATGGATTGCCGCTCCGGCTTCCGCCGCTTCTGGACAGTGATCCTGCCGCTGCTGGCCCCGACCGCCTTCTTCCTTTTGATCATCAACACGACCTACGCCTTGTTCGACACGTTCGGCGTCATCGACGTGATGGTGAAGGACAAGGCCGCCAACAACCCGATCACGCTGGTCTACAAGGTCTATATGGATGGCTTCCGCGGCAATGATCTCGGCGGGTCCTCAGCCCAGTCGGTCATCCTGATGATCATCGTCTTCGTGCTCACCATCTTCCAGTTCCGCTTTATCGAGCGGCGCGTCCACTATAATTGAGCGGGGGCGAGATCATGCATCGCACGAAACTTTTCGACCATGTCATCCTGATGATGGGCGTCTTCTTCATGGTCGGGCCTTTGCTCGTCGCCCTGATGACCTCCAGCCATGAGGCTGCCGATATCCATCGCAACGGCTTGCAGATCCTGCCCGGCGGCCATTTCATCGATACCTACACCACCGTGCTGACCAAGCAGGGCGGCTTTACCGGCAAGATCACCGGTCTTAGGATGATGATGAACTCGCTGATCCTCGGCATCGGCTTTGCCGCGGGCAAGATCATCCTGTCGATGCTGGCGGCCTATGCGCTGGTCTATTTCCGCTTCCGCTTTGCCACCATCACCTTCTGGATGATCTTCACGACGCTGCTTTTGCCGCTCGAAGTGCGCATCCTGCCGTCCTACGAGGTGATGAACACGCTGAAGCTGACCAACACCTATACCGGCCTGATCGTGCCGCTTCTGGCGTCCGCCACCGGCACCTTCTATTTCCGCCAGTTCTTCAAATCGATCCCGGACGAACTGCTCGAAGCCGCACGCATCGATGGTGCCGGTCCGTTCAAGTTCTTCATCGACGTGATCGTGCCGCTGTCGAAGACCATGATCGCGGCGATCTTCATCATCATGTTCGTCTATGGCTGGAACCAGTATCTCTGGCCGACGCTGATGACCACCGACGAGAGCTTCTTCACCCTGGTGCGCGGCATCAAGCAGATCCTGCTCGTCTGGGTCGGCTCCAACATTCCCGATTACAACGAGGCCTTTGCCCTGGCGATCCTTGCCATGGTGCCGCCTGTGATGATCGTCATGATCTTCCAGCGCTGGTTCATCAAAGGCCTCACCGAAAGCGACAAGTAGAGGAGACGCCGCCATGGCAGCGATCAACATCACCAATGTTTCGAAGATCTACTCAGGCGGCGTCGAGGCGGTGAAATCCGTCTCCATCGATATCGCCGACGGTGAATTCATCGTGCTCGTCGGCCCGTCCGGCTGCGGCAAGTCCACGCTGCTGCGCATGGTGGCGGGCCTCGAGGCGATCTCGAAGGGTACCGTCGAGATCGGCGACCGGGTCATCAACGATGTCGAGCCGGCCGAGCGCGATATCGCCATGGTCTTCCAGAACTATGCGCTCTATCCGCACATGACCGTCTACAACAACCTGGCCTATGGCCTGAAAAACCGCGGCACGCCGAAAGCGGAGATCGAGGCGCGCGTGGCGGAAGCCGCCCGCATGCTGGAAATCGAGCAGTATCTGACCCGCAAGCCGCGAGCCTTGTCCGGCGGCCAACGCCAGCGCGTCGCCATGGGCCGCGCTATCGTCCGCAAGCCTGCCGCCTTCCTGTTCGACGAGCCGCTCTCCAACCTCGACGCCAAGCTGCGCGTCTCGATGCGCGGCGAGATCAAGCAGCTGCAAAAGCGCCTCGGCACGACCTCGCTTTACGTCACCCACGACCAGCTGGAAGCGATGACGCTCGCCGACCGCCTCGTCGTCCTCAACGGCGGCCAGATCGAACAGATCGGCCGGCCGCTCGACGTCTACCACACCCCCGCCTCCATCTTCGTCGCCAGCTTCATCGGCTCTCCGGCCATGAACCTTTTGCGCGGCACCCGCGAGGGCAATCTGCTGCATTTCGGCTCGCAGGTGCTCGACCTCGGACGCGCCGCGGCGTTTCCGGGCCAGATCACAGTTGGCATACGCGCCGAGGATCTGCGCATCGCGACATCCGGCGAACAGGCCTTGACGCTGAAGGTCGAGTACATCGAGGAATTGGGCGCTCAGCGTCTCGTTCACGGCATGATTGACGGCAAGAAGCTGACGGCCTCGCTTTCGCCGGAAATCGAGATCGATGAAACGATGGCGCTGACGATCGCGCCTGAGCGACTTCATTTCTTCGACGCCGATACCGGCAAGCGTCTCGACCAGCCATTCGCGGGCGCCGAAAGCGGGCGCATGTCCGCACCGGCCAATGTCATCAAGCTGGAGACTGCCCTGTGATCCAGCGGACTGTTGCCAACCTCGACATCCCTTCGCTGGATGAACGGGCCGATTTTGCCTCGCTTGAAAAGACGATTGCCGCCCATGACGCCGTCATGGCCGGTCTTTCCTTCATGAACACGATGGAGACCGGCGGCAGCGTTTCGAAGACAGAGCCCCTGGCTTTCCCGCTGACGGTCGCCGCCTGGAACCTGGAGCGCTGCCTGTTTCCCGAGGAAGCGCCGCGCATCTGCGCGGAAACCGGCGCCGATGTCGTCCTGCTCTCCGAAATGGACAACGGCATGGCCCGCACGGGCCAGCGTCATCCGACCGCCGAACTCGCCTGGATGCTCGGCATGGCCTATGCCTACGGTATCGAGTTCATCGAGCTCGGCCTCGGTTCCGATATCGAGCTTGAATTCTGCGACGACGTCTTCAACGACAAAGGGTTTCACGGCAATGCGCTGATGGCCTCTGCCGCTCTTGCCGACCCGTTCATGATCCGGCTCTGGGGCGAGCGCCAGTGGTTCATCAATGGCACCGACCAACCGCGTATCGGCGAGCGCTGCGCCATCGGTGCCGTCATCCAGACCACGCAAGGTCCGTTCGTCGCCGTCTCGGTCCACTTGGAGAGCGCCACGACCGCTGCCTATCGCGAACGGCAGATGCAGGAACTGATCGACCGTATCGAAGCGGTGTTCCCCGGCCTGCCAATCGTGATCGGCGGCGATCTGAATACCGGCAACCATACCGGCGGCGATTTCGAGGCCGAAGGGCTATTCCCGATGAGCGCCGCGCGGCTTCACCCGCCATGGCGGCCCGATCGACCAGATGACGACGCGCCCGAGCCTGATCACCCGCTGGCCGGAACGCGCCATGAAGCTCGACTGGTTTCTTTCCCGCGGCTTGAAGATCGTCGAAAGCACGATCACTCCCTCGCTTGATGCCAACGGCCGGCCGCTGTCCGATCACGATCTGATCACCTGCATCATCGAAGGCTTTGAATAACGAGCCCTCCCTTGCCTAAGCGAAGTCCGCATTCTACATGTTGCGGGCTTTGCGAATGAGGAAGAACAAGATGGCGAAAATCGTGAATGTCGCGATCCAGATGGATCATGTTTCTGGTATCAATATCGCGGGCGACAGTACCTTCGCCATGAGCATTGAGGCGCAGGCGCGCGGCTACAAGCTCTTCCATTATACGCCGAACCAGCTGTCGTTGCGTGACGGCAAGGTGATCGCCACCGTCCAGCCGATGACGCTGCGCGATGTCAAGGGCGACCACTATACGCTGGGCGATGCCGAGCGTATCGACCTCTCGACCATGGACGTGGTGCTTTTGCGCCAGGACCCGCCCTTCGACATGGCCTATATTACCTCGACGCATCTGCTTGAGCGTATCCACCCGAAGACGCTCGTCGTCAACGATCCAGCCTGGGTACGCAACTCGCCGGAAAAGATCTTCGTCACCGAATTTCCCGACCTGATGCCGAAGACGCTGATCACCCGCGACCCGGCCGAGATCGCCAGCTTCCGCGCCGAGATGGGCGACATCATCCTGAAGCCGCTCTACGGCAATGGCGGCGCCGGCGTCTTCCATTCGACGCGCGACGACCGCAACCTGTCGTCGCTACTGGAAATGTTCGGCCAGATGTTCCATGAACCCTTCATCGCCCAGGAATATCTTCCGGCCGTGCGCAAGGGCGACAAGCGCATCATTCTCGTTGACGGCGAGCCCGTCGGCGCGATCAACCGGGTGCCTGCCGAACACGATGCCCGCTCCAATATGCATGCCGGCGGAACGCCGATGCCGACGGAACTGACGGCGCGCGAAAAGGAAATCTGCACCCGCATCGGCCCAGCCTTGAGGGAACGCGGCTTCCTGCTCGTCGGCATCGACGTGATCGGCGACGTCATGACCGAGATCAACGTCACCTCGCCGACCGGCATTCATGAAGTCAAGAAATTCGGCGGCGCCGACATTGCCGCGCTGCTCTGGGATGCGATCGAGCGCAAGCGCGCCTGACGATGGTTTGAACAGGCCGGGGCGGACATCCGTCCCCGGCGCACCGGCTACAACCCGATTTCATCCCCCGGATGTTCACGGTTGTTCCGGTCCGTTCATGAAATGCAACCCGGCACAACCACACCGATTGCACCCTTCGAATCTGTTCGATAATTGTTCTTGTTTTATTCCGTTATTCGTGCAAGATTTTCCATCACAACCGGGAAAGGTTGTGATGGCAGGGATTTGAGCCTGCCTCGCGGCAAGAGGGGCAGTCATGGTCCGCGTGTCAGTACGGTTGCATTTCAGGGCATAGAGGGCGTACCCGTCGATGTTCAGGTGATGGTTGCGCCGGGAAAAGTCGGCATGCAGATCGTCGGCCTTCCGGACAAGGCGGTCGCCGAAAGCCGCGAGCGGGTTCAGGCAGCGCTCCACGCATCCGGCCTGTCGCTTCCGGCCAAAAAGGTTACCATCAATCTTGCCCCGGCCGACCTTCCCAAGGAAGGAACCCATTTCGACCTTCCCATCGCGCTCGGTCTGATGGCAGCGCTCGGCGCCATTCCCGGCGATGCGCTGGACGGCTATGTGGTGATCGGCGAACTCAATCTCGACGGCACGATCGCAGCCGTCTCCGGTGCACTTCCCGCCGCCATTGGCGCCAATGGGCTCGGCAAGGGCCTGATCTGCCCATCCGACAGCGGCGCCGAGGCCGCCTGGGCAGGCTCGGAGATCGACATTCTTGCGCCGCGCAGCCTGATCGCACTTGCCAATCATTTTCGCGGTACCCAGGTGCTATCACGGCCCGAACCAGCCGTGCGCGCCAGCCCCGCCAACATGCCGGATCTTGCCGACATCAAAGGCCAGGAAAGCGCCAAACGGGCGCTGGAAGTGGCCGCCGCCGGAAACCATAACCTGTTGATGGTCGGTCCACCCGGCTCCGGCAAGTCGATGCTCGCTGCCCGCCTGCCCTCGATCCTGCCGCCGCTGTCGCCACCCGAACTGCTCGAAGTCTCGATGATCCACTCGATCGCCGGGCAACTCGCAGGCGGCAAGCTGTCGGACCGGCGGCCGTTCCGCACACCACATCATTCAGCCACCATGGCTGCGATGATCGGCGGCGGCCTGCGCGCCAAGCCGGGAGAGGCTTCGTTGGCGCATAACGGCGTGCTGTTCCTCGACGAATTTCCGGAATTCACCGGTATTATGGAGCAAACTCACCACATATGATGATGTTATACACCGTTTTAAGTGATTACGGTTTTAGCCCCAGAGAGGTAGTTTGTCCCAATCGGCCGGGAACCCCATGTCCGAGATTTTGATGTTAGGCGCGACTGGGAACGTTGCCATGTGTGCCTTTAGACGATCTGCCCATTTCGTCCGTGGATTAATCTGCTTGAGAAGTATCCTCAGGATCGCCAAAGCAGCGTAAAGTCGTTGGTTGCCTCTTGGCATCGCGACAATATGATCAAAATCCGGAATTTCCCCCAGTGAAGGCATTGCAGGTTGATCAATTAGTGGCTTGTTCCAAAGGCGTGAATGATGGGCGCAAATATTTCTGAGTGCTGAGATAGATCTAATCCATGATTTTATCAGATGCGGCCGTGTGATCCCGTAACTTGTGGCGACCAATTGCAGATCGGCATACTTCATGCCTGACAGAAAGATTGATAAAGGGCCAAAGTCGAGTAGTTCAACAGCTATCCAGATTGGCATCTGCTCGCCATTGTACTTATTGCGAAAATGGACGGCAAATTCCTCTTTCGAATTAGCTTCTTTTTCAGTCAGCTTATTGAGCCATTCGTCGTACATCGATCGCACCTTGTGCGGAGCGATCGTGGTAAACCGTCTATCGACCTTTGTTGTATCGCGGTGCGCTTTAGGGCTACTTTTGCCAATGCTCAAGGCCACCTCGGTCCTAACAGAGACTTCGATCCTCTCGATGGCATCCAAAACGAGGAGCCGTAAGCCCTTATCGAAGGCATAGAGATCGGTGACGTGTTTGAACTCGGTCCCACCTTTGAAATCGTCGGCAAGCTTGAAGGTGCCGTCTGGTAGCCTCTCCAGCTTACGGAAAGGGTACCAATAGGCGCTGAGACGGTAATACCCAATTCGTTGCAGGTACTCGTCTGCTTTGGGAAAATTGGGAACGGCCATGCCCCTAGAAACCAGCAAGGCGCGCTGTTGGGGTACCGTCAAATATGGTTTGTTGTAGGGCATAAAAATAAGAAGGCCGACGCTTGCATTGCAGGGGCGCCGGCCGTATCGCCATCAGAGATGGGTGATTTGCCCCCGAAAGTCAAGCGTAGCGGCCCCTCCCGCTAATAAATTTCTAATGCTTTCTAACTGGTTAATACCCTTTTGCCAATAGCCGCCTAATAAAAAGTCACTGCGCGCAAGTTTTGATTCCTAAGCCTCTAGAGTTACTTGCCTAACACCAATCACATCCATACACATCATGAAGAACGCTGCGGTGAAGCTGCCACGGCTTATCTTATTTGCTAGATTGCGCTCGCTTTCTTGCGCTCCACGTTCCTTCAATTTCTCAGCCAATTGGGCGTAAGTCACTCCCCGACGCTTCAATTCGCTTTTCAATATGTTCTTCGCGTTCCTCATAGGGGGCGACTAGCGATTGATCCGACATAACCATATCTCCAGAAAAAACATCAGATATGATTATATACACCCTTGATTATGATGTTTCAATGTGCCATATACGATGTACAACATCATCGGATTTGATATGTCTCAGCACTTTCTCCTCTCCCCCGTCGCAAAGACCCTCTCCTTGGCTAAGGTCATGCGGATGACTGACGACGCGGCACGGACCGCCTTTCGCATGGTTCGCTGGTCGGAGACCGATGGTCAGCCGGTCTGCCCTGAGTGCGGCTGCTGCGATTCTTACGATCTCAAGTCCCGTCAGGTCTACAAGTGCAAGGCTTGCTATAAGCAGTTCAGCATCACATCAGGCACAATCTTTCATAGCCGCAAGCTCGCTGTCCGTGACATCCTGGCTGCGATTGCAGTCTTTATAAACGGCGCAAAGGGCTACAGCGCACTCCAACTCTCCCACGATCTTGCAATCGATTATAAGACGGCCTTTGTCATGCTCCACAAGGTTCATGAAGCAATACAGATTGCCCGTGCCGAAGGTGCCCTGTCGGGAAACGTCGAAGTTGATGGCGCATATTTCGGCGGCTACGTGAAGCCAGCCAACGAAGCTACGGATCGCAAAGACCTTCGCAAGAAGGCCAACCAGTCCGGCAAGCGTCAGGTTGTCGTAGTCATGCGCGAAACCAAGGGCCGGACACTAACTCACGTCACCCGCAGCGAGGCAGAAGGCGTTGCTCTGGTCGCTGCGAACGTAGAGAACGGTTCTACCGTCCATGCTGACGAAGCATCGCATTGGGACAAGCTGGCGGCTTACTTCCCGATAAAGCGTATCAACCACAAGGAAGCCTATTCGAAGGACGGCGCTTGCACCAATCAGGCCGAGTCCTTCTTCTCACGTCTGCGTCGTGCCGAGATTGGCATTCATCACCACATCGCTGGCCGCCACCTTGGCGCCTACGCAGCCGAAATGGCATGGCGCGAAGATTGCCGCCGTGAATCAAACGGCACCCAATACACAATGGTAATGGGTGCCGTCGTGTAGCTCCTAAGTCTGCGCTGTGGCGCGGCTACTGGCAGCGTCACAGCGCTTAGGAACCATCGTTAAGGGGAACGGAAAGTTCCGGGCTTCCGTCGCCCTGCCTGAGCAGGCATCTCCAACGTTCTACCGAGTGCTGCAGTAGTATCCTTGTTTGCTCTTCGCTGGAGCCGGCCACGCCGACCCTGAGACCATCCTCCGATTCTGAGATTCCTAGCCATCCGCCGCAACTTCTCGGCACGAATCGGTATTTATCAACAGCGTTGTTCATGGCCTTCACCTTCAAGGTTTACACGTCAGCGTTCAGCATAACAAATTTCTCATTTAAAATCAATGCTATATGCCTGTACCAACGTGTAACACGCGTCAGAACAAGAAAGTTGACATAAAACCTGTTTCTGTTACTGCTGTTTCCAGAAAGAACGCAGGAGAGAATCAGCGATGCCTGTTACTGCAGACCGCCCGGCCCCTTATGCCCCCGCATCCGCGATTCTGGCTCTGATCCAGCGTCACCGTACGCGAGGTCTTCCGATCTATGACGCTGACGTTCTGGCCCTGAGCCGGGGTTTCGACCAGCCTCATCCCCCGTACGTTACAGGCGTTGCAGACATTAGATCTCGTCGGCGAGGATGGCAGGCCGTCAGCTATTCTAGAAGGTCTGAGGCTGGCGCCTGAGCCAGAATTTGAAGCTCGGTTAAAAGAGTGGCTAACCGAGGCCTATGCAGACGCGCTCTCCTTTGTGGACCCCGAAAAGATGACGAAGTCCGGATTCGTGACGCCTTTCGTAGTTATCAGCCGGTTGGACAGCAGCCACGAATGGTATCACTGTTTATGGGGTTGTTCGCCGCTGCGGGTATTGCTTCGGAGAAGGCCAAGCCAAGCAGCAGGAAACCAAATCGCCTAAGCGCCCCAAAAACGCCCCCTCAACAGAGGCGTAAAGTGCAAGAAGAGGTTGAAAAACCTCCACAAAAGTCTGACCGCACCCCTTTAAACGGCGACCTTCCCCCGCACTGGCCGGGCTTTTGGTCAGTTTGCCAAGCCCCGGTAACTCTTGGTCAAAACATGAGAGGGACAGATTCATCAGCACGTTTGGAGCCGTTCTTGACTTCTGCTTTCCGGTTACCCGGCAAAAGCAGGCGCAGTCAGAACAAGGAAACAATGAGGAAGGCGACGAATGAAAACGTTAGCTCACCCAAAAGAAAACCGCCAACCCGAAATGAATCGGGGCGGCGGCTTCGTTAGGAGCATGCGATGGAACCCATATGACCGCTTCCTGATCTAACAGGGTCTGATCACCCGGTTAGTTTCAGCAGTCGCCACAGGGCGGCAGGAGCCGGGACGCGAATGTCTCGGTTCCACACTGGCCCGAAAATGGTTTCGGGACAGAACAATGACCGCGTAACGGACTTGAACAATTTGACAATGATTCATTCGGTGAATCCCGTCAACCGTTATTCGGTCGCAGCCTTTCTGGAAAGGAAGGAAATGCAGGACCTGCAAGGTAACGCCGGACATGGTTCCGGTAATCAAGCTGGCACGTAGCCAGCGCTACAACTACGCCCGGATTGCATCTTACTACCAGATCAACCAGGGCAGGATCGCCGATGTGATGAAGGGGCGTCTCTTCCCCGAAATCCCGCCGGCCGGAAATCTTCCTCCTGATTTCCCGACCGCATAAAACGACGGGGGCGGCCTAACGGTCGCCCCTTTTCAACTTCCATAGTTTGTATGGACCATACTGATCGTGGTCTTCGGTCCACCCGCATTCTACGATCAGGTTTTGGTTCACGCAGGACTTTATGCAGGCTCCAACGCGCTTGCGCAGTATGCTCAGCGTTGCCTCATCGGCCGCTAGACCTCTATCCGCCGCCCACAACTCGGTAATTATACGCGACGTAATCGGGGTTGTTGCCTCTCGGAAAGCATCAAGCACAAACCGCTTTACAGAACCCTTCTGAGCCCGATGCTTGGTTACGTACTCCTTTATCGCGTAAGTGTCAGCGGTAGGATCAAATAGCCTTATCGCCGCGTCTAGGTGGTCTATGTCCACCGTGAGCTTTTGATCTCGGCTTTGTACTTTTCCCGAAGCGCGGTCAGTTCCGCATGCTTGGCGACGAGGCCAGCAACCGTGTTAGGACGATCGTATGTCGATAAATCTGTCATACAAAATGATGTACATCATCTTATTCGATGTGTAAACATCATATTTGGTGAGTTTGCTCCATAATACCGGAATTCACACCGCAGGTGCTCGATGCGTTGCGCCAGCCGCTGGAAACCGCCGAATGCATCATCGCCCGCGCCAACCACCGGGTTACCTATCCTGCGGCGATCCAGCTGGTTGCCGCCATGAACCCCTGCCGTTGCGGCATGGCGGGAGAGCCGGGCCATAGCTGTGCCCGCGGTCCACGCTGCGTCTCCGACTACCAGGGCCGCATTTCCGGCCCGCTGATGGACCGGATCGACATCCGCATCGATGTTCCCTCTGTCACCGCCGCCGATCTGATCCGCCCGGCATCCGCCGAGCCGAGCGCCGTGGTCGCCCGGCGGGTGGCACGCGCCCGCGAAATCCAAATGGACCGTTTCATTGCCTTCGGCATGCCGCACGTCCTCTCCAATGCGCGGTGCTCAACATCGATGATCGAGAAAATGGCCGAGCCCGACGCCGGAGGACTACAATTGCTGCGCGATGCGGCGGAAAAGATGAAGTTTTCGGCGCGCGGCTATCACCGTATCCTGAAGGTCGCCCGCACGCTGGCCGATCTCGATGAAAAAATGACGGTCGGGCGCATTCATCTGGCTGAAGCAATTTCCTACCGGATCGCCGGAGAGCGTTTGACGGTTGCGGCGTGACAACAGTAGAGAAAAGGCCGCCCTTTTGCGAAGACGGCCTCTCGGAATTCACCTGCTCAGGTCGTGATCAGCCGCCGAGCCCCTCGAACAGCGCGGTCGACAGATAACGCTCTGCAAAGGACGGGATGATCACGACGATGGTCTTGCCTTCGTTTTCCGGCCGCTGACCGATCGTGATGGCAGCCTTCAGAGCGGCACCGGAGGAGATACCGACCGGGACGCCTTCCAGGCGCGCCACGTGCCGCGCGGTCTCGATCGCCTCGGCGCTCGAAACGGTGACGATCTCGTCATAGATTTTTGTATCAAGGATGGCGGGCGCAAAGCCGGCGCCGATGCCTTGAATCTTGTGCGGACCGGGCACGCCACCGGAAAGCACCGGAGATCCGGCCGGCTCGACGGCGATGACCTTGATTGAGGATTTTTCTCTTTCAGAACCTGGCCGGCGCCGGTGATCGTGCCGCCGGTGCCGATGCCCGAGACGAGAATATCGACGCTACCGTCGGTGTCGTTCCAGATTTCCTCGGCCGTTGTCTTGCGGTGAATTTCCGGATTGGCCGGGTTTTCGAACTGCTGCGGGATGATCGCGTCGGGCAAGGTCGCGGCCAATTCCTCGGCCTTGGCGATCGCGCCCTTCATGCCCTTCGGGCCTTCGGTCAGCACCAGTTCGGCGCCGAGCAGCGCCAGCATCTTGCGGCGCTCGACCGACATGGTCTCCGGCATGGTGAGGATGAGTTTGTATCCCTTGGCAGCGGCAGCGAAAGCGAGCGCGATGCCGGTATTGCCGGAGGTCGGCTCGATCAGTGTCGTCTTGCCGGGGGTGATCTTGCCCTGCGCTTCCAGCGCTTCGATCATCGCGACGCCGATACGGTCCTTGACGGAGGCAATCGGGTTGAAGAACTCGAGCTTGGCCAGCAGATTGGCCTTGACGCCGTTTTCCTTGGCCAGCTTGTCGAGGCGAACGATCGGCGTATCGCCAATGGTCTCGGTGATCGAAGAATAGACAGGCCGCGGCCGGGCTTGCGTTGATCTGACATGGTGCTCTCCCTTTTCTCATCAGTTGCGGGAGAGAATAGGGGCAAAGCCATCGGCTTGCCAGAGTGCCCTTTTCCGCTGCCTTGTCTCGATTGGAAAAAACCGTTGCGTAACCGCCTGTTACAGAACGAATTTTTCAGGCAGCCCGGGTCATGATGTAGGCGGCGGTCGTGCCGATGATGCCGGCAGCGATCCGGTTGAGCGACCGTAGCGCCCTCGGCTTTTGAGAAGCCGCCGGGCGCGCGACGCCAGAAGGATGTACGGGATCAGAACAGCCATCAGGACGGCGAACGTCGCACCGACAAGCACGGCATATTCGCTGAGCCCAATCATGTGAACATCGATCAGCGTCGGCACAAGCGCCACATAGAACAGCATGGTCTTCGGATTGCCAAGCGTCACCAGCAGACCGGAAAGGAACGACATGCCCATGCTCGTGCTTTTCTTCGCCTGGATATCCTGTGACAGCAATCCGGCAGTCCAGAGCTTGTAGGCAATGTAGAGAAGATAGAGCGCGCCGAGAATCTTGATCACCATGAAAGTGGTGGTGAAGGTCTGGGCAACGAAAGCCAGCCCCAGGATGACGCCGGTGAGGTAGATGAGATCGCCAAGCGCAAGACCAAGACCCATGAAGAAGGTTTCGCGGAAGCCGGAGCCCAATGCGCGCGCCACGATTGCCGTCATGCCGGGTCCAGGATCGCAGCGGCGATGAAAAGAGCGATGCAATAGGCAAAAAGCGTGGCGAGGCTCATCATCGACTCCAGAATGTGAGGATAATATCTAGCCGGTTTTCTTGAAGCTGGCAATTTGTGCGGCATTGATCGAAAAGCATGTTGCCGCTAATGCAGTGCCTTAGAACATACCGAATTCCAGCCTTGCACGCTCCCAAGGGAAGATGCCCCTATGCCCGAAACAGCAAGCCTCGCAGCCTTCGCCCTCGTTGCGCTCGGCATGGTGCTGACGCCCGGACCGAACATGATCTACCTGATTTCCCGCTCGCTCTGCCAGGGGCCGGCAGCGGGGCTCATCTCGCTGATCGGCGTTGCTCTCGGCTTTCTCGTCTATATGCTGTCGGCCGCTTTCGGCATTACCGCGCTGCTGTTTGCCGTTCCTTATGCCTATGATGCCCTGCGGATTGCCGGTGCTGCCTATCTTCTCTATCTCGCCTGGCAGGCCGTGCGCCCCGGCGGGCGCTCCGCCTTCGAAGTCCGCAATCTGTCGAAAAGATCTGCCGCGGCGCCTGTTCCTGATGGGGTTTGCAACCAGTCTGCTCAACCCGAAAATCGCGGTGCTCTATCTCTCACTGCTGCCGCAGTTCATTGATCCGGCTTTAGGCCATGTTTTTCTGCAATCCATCATTTTCGGGACGATCCAGATTGTCACCAGTGTTTCCGTTAATGCATTGATCGTGCTGACGGCAGGCTCGATCGCAGCCTTCCTTGCCGGCCGCCCAGCGTGGCTTTCGATGCAACGCTGGCTGATGGGCGGCGTGCTCGGCGCGCTTGCACTGCGCATGGCCATGGAAAGCCGGCGCTAAGGCTCATCCTTTTCGACAACAAGAACAGAGCATACCCATGACAACAGCACTTCTCATCATCGACGTTCAGAACGCCGTTCTCGAAGGCGAAGGCACGCCCGAGCGCCAGCCGGCCATCGATGCCGCATACGCCGAGACCGTCGGCCGGCTGCAGTCGATCCAGGCCCGCGCTCGCGCCGCGCATATCCCAGTTATTTTCGTGCAGCACGACGGCGGCCAGGGCGATCTTTTGGCACGCTCGTCGCACGGATGGGGCCTGCGTCACGAGATCGCGCCGGTGCTCGGCGAGACCATCGTCCACAAGGCCAGTTGCGACAGCTTCTTCCAGACCGATCTTGAGGAAGAGCTTGCGAAACTGTCGATCAGCCACCTGGTCATCGGCGGCTGTCAGACGCAATTCTGCATCGACACGACCGCGCGCCGCGCAATTTCCCTCGGCTATGACGTCACGCTTCTGTCCGACGGTCATACGACCGGCGACATGGGCGAACTGACCTTTGCGCAGATCGTCGCCCACCACAATCGCGTGCTCGGTGGCTTCAATGCCGGTGGACACGCGATCGAGCTGCGCCGGTCGGGTGAAATCACGTTCTGAGTTTATTTAAAAGACCGGCCGCATGAAGCTGCGTTCATAGCTGACGATGCAGCGGGTCTTTTCAGCGAGGGCAAAGGCGGCGAGGCATTCGGCGTCTTTGGCCATTTTTTCACGATATTCTTCATAGGCTGCCAGGCTCGGAAAGCTGAACAGGGCGAGCGCGATATTGTTCGTCCCTTCATGCGGCATGAAATAGCCGTGATGGGTGCCGCCGAGGCGGTTGACCAGGGGAATCCAGAGCTTGGCGTATTCCTCGAATTCGGCAAGCTTGTAGGGATCGATCGTATAGCGCAGATAGCAGGTGATCATGCGGGCCTCCATGGGTGAACTCAGCCTGCCTGATGCCGCATCCGGCGGGGCCATGTCCAGCCGAATGTCATGCCGGCAGCCGCAATCAAGATCGCCACCGAGCCGAGAAGCTGCGTCGGCTGCAGCTGATGACCGAAGGCGATGCGATCAACGGCAAGCGCTGCGACGGGATAGATGAAGGAAAGAGCGCCGGTCAGATGGGTCGGCAGCTTCTGGATTGCGCCATAGAGCAGCACATACATCAGCCCGGTATGAACAGCGCCCATCGCCACCAGCAGCGCCCATTGATAGGCTTCCGTCGGCAGGCCGGAAGCGCCCGCGAACGGAGCAAGCATCAAAAGACCGGTTACGACCTGGATGAGCGCGATCAGATGCGGCGGCGTACCCTTCAGCCGCTTGGCAACGAGGGCCGCAAGCGCATAAAAGAACGCGGCGGCCAGAGCCATGGCAATCCCCGTCAGGTAATCATTGCCCGAAAAACCGCCGGCCGGTTTTGCTTGAACGATCGCGACCATGCCGGCAAAGGCGACCGCGAGCCAACCGAGCTTCGTGGCGGTGATCTTTTCCCGGAAAACCAGGCCGCCGATGGCCAGAAGCATGAAGGGCTGGGTGTTATAGACCATGGTGGCGATGGAGATGGATGAACGCGAATAGGCACCGAACAGAAGCAGCCAGTTAACGACGATGGCGATCCCACCGAGAACCGCGAGCCCAAACAGCCGCCATGTCAGGATGCCAGAGCGGAAATGGCCGAGGGCCGCGCAGATCGCCAGCAGCGTCAGCGCCGAACAGGCAGCGCCAGAGCACCACATCGATCACCGGTTGGCCGGACATCAGCACGAACCAGCCGATCGTGCCTGAAATCAGCATGGCCGCCGTCATTTCGAGACTGCCGGTCCTGATATCCTTTTCCATCACATCCACTCCATTGAACGAAGCAGAAGATTATGATGCAGCAGCAGCAGAATATATGGATTTTGGAAGGAAAATTCGGCATGATGCCTTATCATAAAAGGCATATCGCCAATTTCACCTTATGGAGCTTCCAATGCTCGACAATCTCGACCGGCGCCTGCTCGATATTCTTTCCCTCAACGCCCGTATCTCGCTGAAAGAACTGGCGCAGGAGGCAGGGCTTTCCTCGCCCAGCACCGCCGACCGGCTGCGGCGGCTGGAGGATCGTGGTGTGATCACCGGTTTCACGGTGTCCATCAATCCTGCGGCGCTGGGTTATGCGCTGCAGGCGATCGTGCGGGTTCGGCCGATGCCGGGCATGCTGCATATCGTCGAGAAGATGATCCAGGAGACGCCGGAATTCGTCGATGCGACAAGGTGACGGGCGACGACTGCTTCATTGCCAAGCTTCTGGTGCGCGACATGGAGCAGCTGGACACGATCCTCGACCGCATTGCCGAACGATCCCAGACCAACACATCCATCGTCAAATCATCGCCGGTAAAGCGCAGGTTGCCGCCGCTCGACAGTGGCAAGTAAGCGTCAGAATTCCGCCATTGGCGACAGCATGACAGGACCGGAAAGGCGATCCGCAGCGCCACCCCGGACCATCAGGCTGATATCCGGCGCAAACGACTCCGGGGCGCCCTGCCAATCCAATTTGTCGGGCGGGAAGCAGGCCGCGACGCGATCAGGCCGCTGGTCGAGCGCGCCGAGAATGGCCGAGAGCGGTGGGATCGATTTTCCGGCGACATCGAGAAGCTGGAAAGTTGTGCCTTCGGACTTCCACGCCACGATCGCTTCGTGTTCTTCCAGATAGCTGAGCCTGACATCAGTATCGAAGACACTGTTGAGCAGGAACATTTCCACCTGCGCCGTGACCGCGAAAACAGAGGAAACAGGTGTTCTCTCACACAAAACCTGCCGGATTAGGGCGATATCGGCAGCATTATCCAACGACAGAGCGCGCAACAACACAAGCCTCGTTTCCAACGGAGGCGGAGGCCCCACGAACCGTTGCTGCGGCAACATCTTGAAACCGTAGGGTTCATACATCGCCGGCTTGTCGGTCAGGAGAATGCCGAGCTCGAAGCCCTGTTCGTCACACCAGCCGAACGCGCGGTTCATCAGGTCGCGGTAAAGCCCAAGGCCCCGCCATTGCGGCCGCACCGCGCCGGACTGGAAACCGGCCGCCTTCACCAGGCGGTCATCGATCATCATCGGCATGGAGAAAGCGCTGAAATTGGCGGCGCAAACACCGTTTTCATCGAAATAGGCAAATGGCATGCTGGTCGGGTCCGGTCCGCCGAACCGATCCTGAGTGCCGACATCGATACCGAACGTATCTTGCAGCAACGCCACCAGCGCGGCCCAGGCAGCCGGATCGCCGAAATAATCCTGCCGGAAAGTCAAGCCGCGGCTGTCGGCAGCGGCCGCCACTTAAACGCCGGTGGAGCCGAAGCCGCCGGCGCCGCGGGCGGTTTCGCTGGCATCCGATGCTTCGAGGACAGCAACCTGCGTCACCGGAGCGATGACCATCTGGGCGATGCGCATGCCGCGCTCGATGACGAAATCCTCGTCGCCGAGATTGATCAGCAGAACCTTGACCTCGCCGCGATAATCGCTGTCGATCGTGCCGGGCGTATTCAGGCAGGTGATGCCGTTCTTGAAGGCAAGGCCGGAACGCGGGCGGATCTGCGCTTCGTAGCCTGCCGGAATTTCGAAGATGAAGCCGGTCGGCACCAGCGCGTTTGCCCGGACCGAGAAACAGCGGCCGGTCCGCCTCGACGGCAGCGCAGATCCATGCCGGCGGCTCCGGCCGTCTCATAGGACGGCAGATCCATGTCTTCGCCATTGTCCAGGCGGACGAGGTTGAGGGTCGGGCGGGTCGAGGATTGAATAGACATCCTTCTCCCTAGCAATTCCGGCTCGGGTACGGCCAATGCGAATTGCAAGTTATCCACGGAATCGCTACATACGCGGCAACTCACAGGATTCACATCATGGCCGAAAGTATCGCCGAGGCGGTTTCCCGCCGTCGCACCTTTGCTATTATTGCCCACCCGGATGCGGGTAAAACGACGCTGACTGAAAAGCTGCTGCTGTTCGGCGGCGCCATCCAGCTTGCCGGCGAGGTCAAGGCGAAGAAGGACCGTATCCAGACGCGCTCCGACTGGATGAAGATCGAGCGCGAACGCGGCATTTCCGTCGTCACCTCGGTGATGACCTTCGAATATCACGGCAATGTCTTCAACATTCTCGACACGCCCGGTCACGAAGACTTCGCCGACGATACCTATCGCACGCTGACGGCCGTCGATGCGGCCGTCATGGTCATCGACGCTGCCAAGGGTATCGAGCCGCGGACGCTGAAGCTGTTCGAAGTCTGCCGCATGCGCGACATCCCGATCATCACCTTCATCAACAAGATGGACCGCGAAAGCCGCGACCCCTTCGAAGTTCTCGATGAAATCGAAGAGAAGCTGGCGCTCGACTGCGCGCCGGTGACTTGGCCGATCGGCCGCTCGGAAAACCTTCTGCGGCTCCTATCACCTGGCCGACAATACCGTGCGCGGCTCCGACACGCAGGAAATCCCCACCAAGGTCAACGGCCCGGAAATGGTCGCCCACCGCCTGCCGGAAAACGAGCGCGAGGCGTTCATTGACGAGACCTCGCTCGCCATCGAAGCCTGCAAGCCATTCAACAAGAAAGCTTTCCTCGAAGGTCATCTGACGCCGGTCTTCTTCGGCTCGGCGCTCCGGAATTTCGGCGTCCGCGACCTCATCAACGCGCTCGGCGAGATCGCCCTGCCGCCGCGCGACCAGGTGGCCGATATCCGCACCGTGCACGCGACCGACGAGAAAATGACGGCCTTCGTCTTCAAGATCCAGGCCAACATGGACCCGAACCATCGCGACCGTATCGCCTTTGCCCGCGTCTGCTCCGGCAAGCTGGAGCGCGGCATGAAGGCGCGGCTGGCGCGCACAGGCAAGCAGCTCGGCCTCACCGCGCCGCAGTTCTTCTTTGCCTCGCAGCGGCAGCTGGCTGACACGGCCTATGCCGGCGATGTGGTCGGCATCCCCAACCACGGCACCCTGCGCATCGGCGACACGCTGACCGAAGGCGAGCAGCTGGTCTTCCAGGGCGTGCCGAACTTCTCGCCGGAAATCCTGCGCCGCGTGCGCCTGGAAGATGCGATGAAGGCGAAGAAGCTCAAGGAAGCGCTGCAGCAGATGGCCGAAGAAGGCGTCGTGCAGCTGTTTTCACCGGAAGACGGTTCGCCTGCCATCGTCGGCGTCGTCGGCGCGCTGCAGCTCGACGTGTTGAAGGAACGGCTTCAATCGGAATATGGCCTGCCGGTGTCGTTCGACATCGCCCCGCTTCTCCGTCTGCCGCTGGATTTCGGCCGAACAGCCGGCGGACCTCGACAAGTTCATCACCGCCCGCCGCGGCGATATCGCCCGCGACCTCGACGGCGATCCGGTGTTTTTGGCGCAGGATGCGTTCTCGCTGCGCTACGAGGCAGAGCGTTATCCGGCTATCAAGATGATCGCCATCAAGGAATATCATGTCGCCAAGGCAGCGTGATCACAGCTCTTAAGCTTAATGTATCCGCACACCCTGCCGTTCGAGCTCGGCTTGCACGGCAGGGATGGAGACTTCGTCAAAGGCCTTGGCGCTCTTAACCGAGAGGGCCGCAGCGACGCCTGTACCCTGCCCCGCGACCGCGCAGCAGGCCATGTTACGTGTCGCCGCATGGGCGATGCGGTCGCCGCCGATCGCCCGGCCTGCGACCAGCAGGTTTTCGACCCCCTTCGGCAGCATCGACCGGTAAGGGACATGCATGTAGCGCCCGGTGGTCGGCAGGATAAGCACGCCATAGCCATCGATAAATTCCGGATAGATGCCGATCGTATCCTCGAAGCGGCCTTCGTTGCGCACATCGCCCTCGGTCATGTTGTAGACGGCATCGATCTTGCGGGTATCGCGAATGCCGATGCTCATGCCGAAATTGCGCAGGCGCGCACCCTCGCAGCCCGGCGTATAACGGCGCAGAGCCTCGATCGCCAGCATGGATTGGCGGCGTCCCTCGATCTCGAACCGGGTCATGCTATCAGGATCAGTGCCATCGCAGCCGGCGAGATGGATGAGGTTCATATAGGTGAGCTCGCCGGTGTCGTGCAGCGCGCCCCAGGTGCCTGAAATCGTATTCAGATGCGCCGGAATGACGCCATCGCGGATCGCTTGGGCGAAAGGCTTGCCGAGGAACGGCGAGAACATCTGGTCTTCCTTGCCGGAGGTCTCGATCTGCCACTCGCCGGTCGACCAGTCGCTATAAGTCTGCGGATCGGAGCGCACGCCGGCCATGAAGGCCTTCTTGTCGACCCCTGCCAGGTGAAACATCACGGACGCCGCCTGCATCTGTTCCACCGGCGTCTTGAATGTCGGCGCACCGGCGCGATGAGCAACATCGGCGTCACCGGTCGCGTCGATCACCCTTGCGGCGAGAATGGCTTCCCGTCCGGCCTTGGATTCGACGATGATCCCTTTGATCGCATTGCCCTCCATGATCGGCGCGACGAACTGGCGGTGCAGCATCGCATGGATGCCGGCCTCCTCCACCAGCCGGTCGGCAACGAGCTTGAAGCCTTCCGAATCCAGCTCATAACTGAGCGACTGGCTTTCGGGCACGGCCGCCCCCATGGCCTTTGCCCGCTCCTCGAATTCCCAGCCGATGCCGCCCGCTTCAACCGTCGCCTCATGCCGATACCAGGCGAACCCTTCGACGCCGACCACAGTGATATTGCCGCCGAAACAGCCAAACCGCTCGACCAGCGTGACGGAAACACCGGCCCGCGCTGCGGCGAGCGCTGCCGCAAGGCCGCCCGGGCCGGAACCGACCACCAGCACGTCGGTTTCGTGGATGACATCGATCTGGCGTGCGGGTTCGGTAACGAAGGCGGGTTTCTGGGGCATCGGTTTTTCCGGCAGAGAAGAGAAGGTTTGGCTGGAGCTTAACGACGCCTTCCCACCCTGTCGACGTCTGGGGGCGACCTCTTCCTGCGCGTTCCGGCATTCCCTCAAACGACGCCGCGGACAATGAGCCACAAGCCCGCTGCGACGAGGATGGCCCCGGCGGCTTGCGAGAGCCGTTGTCCACCGGGCATGATTTTCTCGGCAAGAACGAAGATTGCTAGCGCGGCGATCCAAAGGATGTTCATGACCCCACCGACGAACAAAAGCGCCATCAGCGGCCAGCAACACCCTGACACAGTAAAGGCCATGGCGCAGCCCCATCCTGAAAGCACCCCAAGGATCGTGGCGAAACCCGCCCTCGCTCTGGATGAAGGCGAGGCGGTGCGCGGCATTTGCTGAGACAGGCATGTTTGAGCGGCGTCCACTGATAGACGCCGGCAACGAGGAGCAGCACTCCGCTGAACAGGCCGTTCGCACTTTCAAGCATCGGCGTCAGCAGCAGGGCGCGTTCGAGCAGCCACTGTGCGAAGGTTGCCATCAGCGAGAATAGGAACCAGGCTGCGACATAACCGGCGCCGAAAACCCCGGTGGCCGCGAACGGCGCTCCCTGGCTTGCCGCATGCCGGCCGACCCGTGCGTAGAGCAGGAGCATCGGCGCTGCCGACGGAAGCATCATGCCGACCATCATCACCGACCACATTGTAAAAACGAGAAACGCCTCACCGAGACTCCACGCGTGCGGCGCGAGCGCGGCCTCAGCCATGCCGGACATATCCATCCCTGGCATGTCCATCCAGGGCATGCCGTCCATGGATTCCATCGACCGTTCGATCGGTGATGTCATGTCGCCCAGCGAAAGCAGATAGAGCCAGGCAAGCAGGATAATGGCTACCAGGCTGACGGTTATGATGATCCGGTCCCGCTTGAGCAGAGTGTCGAGCGTGATACCGGCCATAACCTCGATCCTAGTGGACGACACCGCTCTCGGTCATGTGGAGGCGGGCAAAGTGGGCGTGCGAATCCTTGGTGGATAGAGCAATCGGCCCTTTCGTCTCGGCCCATCCGCGTCCGGCCTCGCATATGTCATATTCGAAACCGTGCGGCAGGTTGATGCGGGCGCGGTGTACGTCGCCGGTGACGGGATTGCGGATCGGTTCGCCGCGCGCTTCGACCCAGCCGGGAATGTCCACCCTGGCGGTGCGGCCGTCCATGTCCCAATCGGAAATCGATCCGTCTCGAAGACCGGCTCATACACTGTATCGTAGGTCGTGGCGAACACGGCGAAGAAGGTTGCGCCCGGCTCGGTGTCGAGCCCGCTCATGATGCGCAGCAAGGCATCGCGCTGCGCTGGTGTTGCACGCTCGTCGATGATCGGAACACACTGGCCATGGCCTTCATGGATGGCTCCCGGCCATGACACGATCATGCCGATACGCAACCCGTCGAGCCGCGTTTCGCCGTGAAAACCGTCCTCGATTTCGACGACGCCGACAGCGTGGCATTTGCCCTGGGTGGGGAGCGCATTGAATTGGCAGGGGCAGCCATAGGCGCAGTTGCAATGTAAGAATTCACGTCCCTGAAGCTTCCATCTGACGCCGGTCATTTCATCCTCCATTGAACGGTGGAATGCGTCTATCGCCGGAATTTCATGAATTGCTAATTAAATACCTGCGTCTCGGGCTTGTCCAGCGGCTCGGCTCTTCCACAAGGAACTGTTTAGCGCGCGCTCGGTCGTCTGGATTTTCTGCGTGTGGCAATTAATTTCCAACGGGACCGCATCGAACACTGGAAGCTGGCGATGATGGTTGTTACCAAGAGCGGCTCATTTCTTTAAAACAGCTTGCAGGAGGCATCATGCAGAACCCTGGAACCGAAAGAGGCGCGGTGTCAAATTTCCGGAGCATCTGCATTTTCGGTGCCGGCGCCATCGGCGGTGCGCTGGCGGCGCGGCTAGCCGCATCCCACATGCTCAAAGGTGCAACGATCACCGCGATTGCCCGCGGTGCGCATCTGAAGGCAATCCGCGAAAACGGCCTGCATCTGCACGAACCGGGCAAGAGCGAGCCGCTGGTCGCAAGATTTGCCGCGACCGACAATGCCGGCGACCTTGACCCTCAAGACCTCGTCATCGTCACGCTCAAGGGTCACCAGTTGACCTCGGCCAGCGCCGATATCGCCCGCCTACTGAAACCGGATGGCCGGGTGATGTTGATCCAGAACGGCATTCCGTGGTGGTATTTCCATGGCGACACGGCAAGCGGCCTTGAAGGCCGGCAGGTCGAGGCGCTCGATCCGGGCGGTCTGGTCTGGCAGCGGATCGGCCCGGAGCGCGTCATCGGCGGCGTCATCTATCAGGGCGCGCAGATGCTGGAGCCCGGCCATATCCGTCTGACCAGCGGCGGCCTGCTGCATCTCGGCGAGCCCTCGGGCACGATGTCCGCAGAACTCGACGCCATCGCCGGCCTGCTGCAGGCCAGCGGTTGGACGATCAAGACGACGGACCGCATTCGCAACGAGATATGGTTGAAATTTCTCGGTAACGCGGCCTTCAATCCGATCAGTGCGCTGACCAGAGGGCGCATCTCGGAGATCATGGATGGCCCTGCCGTTGACCTGGTGAAGCAGGTCATGACGGAGGTGCACGCCGTGGCCGCGCGGCTCGGCTGCCATGTTAGCGAAACGGTGGAAGAGAAGATGGAACATGGCCGGGGTCTCGGCAATGCCAAGACCTCGATGCTGCAGGACCTTGAGCAGGGCCGCCCGATGGAAATCACGCCGCTCACCCGCGCCATCACGCTGCTTGGGCGCATGGCCGATGTGCCGACCCCCGGCCAACGACATTCTCCTGTCATTGATCTCACAACTGGACGAGTCCATGGCGAAGGCACGCGCGGCGGAGGCTTGAGCGGTGACTGTGCTTCGCATCGTCGCCAATCTTCAAGCCACCGATCCGCAGGCAGGGCAGGCCTTCTATGGCGACCTGCTCGGCCTCGAGCTCGTCATGGACCATGGCTGGATCCTGACCTTCGCATCCGGGGAACGGGCCCCGGCACAGGTTTCCATCGCCAGCCAGGGCGGCTCCGGCACGCCAGTGCCGCAGCTTCGATCGAGGTCGACAATGTCGATGAAATCCATGCGAAGGCCAGACGGATGGGCCTGGAGATCGTCTACGATATCATCGACGAACCGTGGGGTGTGCGGCGCTTCTACGTCCGCGACCCCTTTGGCACGATCGTCAACATTCTCACCCATGGAGAACGGTGACGAGGGTTGATCAGCGGCGATCCGTCAGCATGAGATCGCCGTTTTCATCGACCGAGACTTCGATGCCGATATAGCCCGGGATCGTCGGATGGTTCGTTTCAGAACGGGTGCGTGTGCGTGGCGGTGATGACCATCACGTCGGCACCAGCCGATTCCCCAGCGATCACGCCTGCCGCGACATCCTCGAATACCAGGCAATCCTTGGCATCGAACCCCACGCGTTTTGCGCCGAGCAGGTAGCATTCCGGGCTCGGCTTGCCGCGCGACACATCCTCGGCGATGACGATGAATTTCGGCTCCGGCAGGCCGGCAGCGGCAATGCGCACCTTGGCCAGTTCGCGCGGCGACGAGGTGACGATCGCCCAACGCTCCGGCGGCAGGCTTTTCAGGAATTCGATCGCGCCCGGCAGCGGCTTGACGCCCTCGATATCCTCGATCTCGCCCTGGCAGATGATCGCCGATTCCGCTTCCGGATCAACGCCCGGTAGGCCGAGTTGGCGGATCGTATCGACGCCGCGCTTGCCATGCATGGTCGGCAGGAAGGTCGCAACATCGAGGCCGTGGCTTTCAGCCCATTTTCCCCACACCCGCTCGGCCGCTTCGATGGAGCTCAGAAGCGTTCCATCCATGTCGAACAGGAAGGCGGAGTATTTCTTGCCGAATACCGGCGAGGACGCTGAAGACACGGGGCTGGCTCCTTTGAATGTCTGGCGAGCCGCATGTCTTGTGACGGCGCGGCGACCCCCGTTCGAATAAGGGGATTCCCCCTCAAGATCAAACGGATATCGCCTTTCCGCCGGCGCGGATGCGCTTTCTTGTCCGCCTTACCGCGCCGACAGCGCCAGCCGCAGCCCCATCAGCCCGAAGGCGCCGGCAAAACCACGCCGCAGCCATGTGGTGACGCCCGGCCGGGAGATGACATACCGCCGGCGGCGGCAAAGACACCATAAAACACGAAGACGATGAAGGTCAGCACCATGAACACGGCGGCCAGCCACAGCATGAACAGGGTGAGCGATGGTGTGCCATCCGGCACGAACTGCGGCAGGAAGGCCAGAAAAAACAGCGACAGTTTCGGATTGAGACTGTTGAGCAAGATGGCCGTTCCGATGATCTTGCCTGGTCGCATGGGCCGGGCTTCCTCCGTCACCTGCAGGCTGTCTACATCGCGCAGGACACTCCAGGCCATGTAGAGCAGATAGGCGACGCCGAGATACTTGATCACCTCGAAGGCCATGGCGCTAGTGTGCAGCAGGGCGGCCAGCCCCGCGACGCTGGCGATGATATGCGGCAGGATTCCGAGCGTGCAGCCGAAGGCGGCGAGGATGCTGGCGCGCGCCGGAATTGAGGCCGGTTGCCAGCGTGTAGAGCACACCGGTGCCGGGCATCAGGATGACGACGATGGATGTCAGCAGATATTCGAGGGTCACGGCACACTCCGTTCGACAGGGAAAACCGCAGATAAGCGGATCGTGGCCCCTCTGGTCTTGAACGAAATTGCAGAATGTCAGTTATGGGCCAGCGCATAGGCTCCGGGCGTGATGCCATAGGCGCGGACGAAAGCCCGGGTCATGTGGCTTTGATCGGCAAACCCGCCCGCAAAGGCGGCCTCGGCAAGCGGCGCACCCCTGGCGATCATCCGGCGGACGGTCCTGATCCGGCGCTGGACCAGATAGGCATGCGGCGTCATGCCGGTGATTTGAGAAAAGGCCCGCACGATCTGAAAGCGGCTGAGGCCGCTTGCGGCGGCAAGGTCGGCCAAGGTCGTGGCAGCTGCCGGGTCATCATCCAGCAGGGCTTTCGCGTGGGCGATGGATGGCGGCACGAAGCGGGAGGCACGCTGGCGGTCCATCAGGGAAGCCACGAGCTGCAGAAAGCCGGTTTCCGGTTCCAGCGTTTTCGCGCATCTGCGTCATCGCCGCATAGACTGGCAAAAGGCGTTGCGCACCGCGCCTGTCATTCATTACTGGCTGCGAGAACTCAAAATCTTCCGGCCGGCCTTCGCCGATATCCGAAACCGCCTGTGCAATCACGCTCGGATCGAAATAGAGCATCCGCCAGGAGCGCCCTTCCGCATCGATCGGATGGCCGTCGTGCACTTCGCCCGGATTGACGGTGATCATATCGCCGGGGCCGGCTTCGACCGGGCCGCGGCCGCTGGCGGATTTTTGCGCGCCGCGGATGATGACGCCGATGCCGAACTGATCATGCGTATGGCGGCCGAAACTATGCGCCGTGTCGGCCTCAACGGCCTCCACGCCTTCGATCGCACATTTCTGCATCCGGAACTGGCCGGGTTTCATCCGTCGAACACTCCTCAGCCCTGCTCCCGGCCCGGCAGCGCATCGCGCTCGCCAAACCAGTTGGCCGCTGAAGAACACCAGATCTGGTGGTTCGGTGCAAGTGCACGACGCTGGTTGATATTGCCCCAGCGGATGCCAATTTCCTCGGCGTCCTCATCAGTACCGGTCGTATAGATCGGCGAGCCGCAATTGCCGCAAAACATCTGGAAGCGCGTGCGGCCATTATCGCCGGTCTTGATATAGGTTTTCGGTTCGCCCGCGGTGATGCGAAAATCGGCCCTCGGAACGGACACCGTCACGCGGTAGACCGAGCCGGTCAGGTGCTGGCAATCCATGCAATGGCAGATCCCGACATCGTCGGGGTCTATGTCCGCTTCAAAGGCGATCGCGCCGCAATGGCAGTGTCCATCGATATGCATGACGGTTCCTCCCTGTTCAGGAGGAACTTAGCGCATCAGACGCCGGTGAACAGCCAGGCATGTTCCTTGGCGTTGTTGAATTTCCAGACGCGCGACGGGCCAGCCATGACGTTGAGATAATAGAGGTCATAACCATGAATTGCGGCGACCGGATGATAGCCCTTCGGCACCAGCGTCACGTCGCCATCCTCCACCGCCATTGTCTCGTCCAGCGAGCGGTCGTCGGTATAGACGCGCTGCATGGCGAAACCCTGAGCCGGATTCAGCCGGTGATAATAGGTCTCCTCGAGGAAGCTTTCGGCCGGCAAATTGTCCTCGTCATGCTTGTGCGGCGGATAGGACGAGGTGTGGCCGCCGGGCGTGATGACCTCGACGACAAGCAGCGAATGCGCCGCATTGTCGTCTTCCGGCATGATGTTGGTGACATAGCGCGTGTTGGTTGCCTTGCCGCGCGTCATCTGCGGATGGCGGCCGGGCGCTATCACGTGAGCCTTGTAACCTTCGCCGCCCGGCGCCGAGCAGACGGCGAGATCAAGCGCCGTCGTAGCGGTGGCTTCCCAGCGGCTGCCCTTCGGTACATAGACCGCATAGGGCTGCCCCTCGAACGGCGTCATGCGCTCGCCCAACTCACCCAAATCCCCGCCATCGACCGAAATCCTGGCCTTGCCGGAAACCAGCACGAGGCAGGTTTCGCGGTCAGCACTTTCCCCCGACGTCTTTTCGCCAGCAGCCAATCGGTTGAGGCCAAAGCCGACATAGGTCCAACCGGCGGATTGCGGCGTGATGTCGTGGACGAGGCCGGAAGTACCGGCCGGCTTGACGAGAAGGTTTGGCATGAGCTTGGTCCTTTTATCCGACATCCCTGTGTGCGCGGGCCGCTCTTTCAGCGGCCGCAGCGTCAACCCTTGGGGAAGCCTTCCGTTTCCACTGTATAGCCTGCAGCGGTCATGACGCGCATCAGTTCGGCATAGCCGATCTCCGCCATCTTCTGCGGCGGTGACTTGCGTGGATCCTGCTCGGCCTCGACCACGAACCAACCTTCATAGCCATAGTCGGCGAAACGCTTGACGATGGCGCCGAAATCGAGCGAGCCGTCGCCGGGCACGGTGAAGGCACCAAGCGCCACGGCATCGAGGAAGGATTGCTTGCTGCGATCCAGACCATCGACGACGGCCTGGCGGATGTCCTTCACATGCACGTGGTTGATACGGGCATGATGATTGTCGATGGCGCGCAGCACGTCACCGCCGGCGAACGCCAGATGGCCGGCGTCCAGCAACAGCGGAATGCCTTCGCCCGAATTCTTCATGAAGGCGTCGAGTTCCGGCTCGGTCTCGACGACGGCAGCCATGTGGTGATGGTACGAGAGCGGCATGCCCTGGTCGGCGCACCATTCGCCGAATTCGGTGACGCGGCGGGCATAGGCCTTCATCTCGTCATCACCGAGGCGCGGCTTGGTGGCGAGCGGCTTGGAGCGGTCGCCCTGGATCGAGCGGCCGACTTCGCCATAGACGATGCAAGGCGCGTTGACGGCCTTGAACAGCTCGATCATCGGCGCGATGCGGTCCTTATTGACTGACAGTTCCTCATTGACCAGCGTGCCGGAGAACCAGCCGCCGCAGAGCGTCACGTCGGCCGCGCGCAGGATCGGCAGCATGTCATTCGGATTGTTCGGAAAGCGGCGCCCTTGCTCCATGCCGGTGAAGCCAGCACTGCGCGACTGGCGCAGGCATTCTTCGAGCGACACGTCATCGCTGAGTTCCGGAAGGTCGTCGTTCCACCAGGCGATGGGCGACATGCCGAGTTTGGCTTTCATGAAATTCTCCTTGAAGTGTCGTTCGGGAAGCCTGCAAGCCGGCTCCCCGAAAATGATCTAGCAATGATGTTTAAGGGCTTAACCGATACGTTGGGATGCGAGCGCCTTTTCGTAGCCTTTGCGGGCCTCGTTGACCTCAGGCCGGGCGGAGACTTCCGGTACCGCCACATCCCACCAGTTGCCACCCTCATCCGTGGTGATCAGCGGGTCGGTATCGATGACGATAACGGTGGTGCGGTTTTCGCCAGCAGTTTCCTTCAGTGCGATTTCCAGCTCGCTGATCGAGGCGACCTTGCGGGTAAGCGCACCCATGGCGGCGGCATGACCGGCGAAGTCGATGGCCGGCAATGTGACGTGAAGGGTGTCGCGCAGCAAGTTGTTGAAGTTGGCGCCACCGGTTGCCATCTGCAGCCGGTTGATGCAGCCGTAGCCGGCATTGTCGAGCAGCACGATGGTGATCTTGGCGCCGAGCATGATCGACGATGCAATCTCGGAATTCAGCATCATGTAGCTGCCGTCGCCGACCATGACGATGACGTCGCTGTCGGGCTTGGCGAGCTTGACGCCGAGACCACCGGCCACTTCGTAGCCCATGGTCGAGAAGCCGTATTCCATGTGATAGCTGCCGGGCGCATCCGCCTGCCAGAGCTTGTGCAATTCGCCGGGCAGACCACCGGCGGCGCAGACCAGCGTGGTGTTTTCCTTGCGGGCACGCTGGACGGCGCCGATGACCTGCGCGTCGGACGGCAGCGCCGCATTGGTCGTCGCGGTCGCCTTGTCGGCGGCTTTCAGCCATTCGGCCTTGCCATCGGTCGCCTTCTTCGTCCAGGCGGCATCGACCTTGTGCGAGCCAAGGCCGGCGCTTAAGGCATCGAGGCCGACGCGTGCGTCGGACACCAGCGGCAGCGCCTCATGCTTGGCAGCATCGAAGGCTTGCGTGTTGAGGCCGATGATCTTCAGGTCGTCGTTTTTGAACAGTGACCAGGAACCGGTGGTGAAATCCTGCAGGCGCGAGCCGACGGCGAGAACGACATCGGCATCCTCGGCCATCTGGTTGGACGCAGACGTGCCGGTGACGCCGACCGAACCCATGTTGAGCGGGTGGCTGTGCGGCAGCGACGACTTGCCGGCCTGCGTTTCGACGACAGGAATGCCGTGTCTTTCCGCGAAGGCGGCGAGCGTCTTGCTGGCTTCGGAATAGAGCACGCCGCCGCCGGAAATGATCACCGGCTTTTGGCAGCTTTCAGCACCGTAATCGCATGGGCCAGTTCGTCTGCATCCGGATGCAGGCGGCGGGTGGTCCAGACTTTTCGTCGAAGAAGCTTTCGGGATAATCATAGGCTTCCGCCTGCACATCCTGGCAAAGCGACAGCGTGACGGGGCCGCAATCGGCGGGATCGGTCAGCACCTGCATGGCGCGGCGCAGCGCCGGAATGATCTGTTCCGGGCGGGTGATACGGTCGAAATAGCGCGAAACGGGGCGGAAGCAGTCGTTGACGGTCATCGTGCCGTCGCCGAAATCCTCGATCTGCTGCAGGACCGGATCGGGGCGGCGATTGGCGAAGACATCACCGGGCAGAAGCAGGACCGGCAGGCGGTTGACATGGGCGAGCGCCGCCGATGTCACCATGTTCAGCGCACCGGGGCCGATCGAGGTGGTGCAGGCCATGAAGCGACGGCGGAAGCTTGCCTTGGCAAAGGCAATCGCCGCGTTGGCCATACCCTGCTCGTTCTGGGCGCGGTAGGTCGGCAGCGTGTCCTTGATACCATGCAGCGCCTCGCCGATACCGGCGACGTTGCCATGACCGAAAATGGCGAAGACACCGCCGAAGATCGGTGTCTTCTCGCCGTCGATCATGGTCATCTGCTTGGTGAGAAACCGCGCGACGGCTTGCGCCATGGTCAGGCGAACGGTTTTCTGGCTCATTGTTTCCTCCTCGAACGAGGACATTGCCTCGCTATTGATCTACTTCGGACTTGCGTCCGCTTTGCGGCTCAAGCCGCCTTTGTTTCCGCCAGGCCAAGCCAGAGATTGACCAGAGCCTCGAACTTGCCCGCCATATCGGCGATCGCCTGTTCGTCGGTCATCTCACCCGCAAGCCACGCCTTGCTCGCCTCGGCAAAAATTGTCCGGCCGACGGCAAAACCCTTGACGGTCTTTGACGTGCGGGCAGCGGCAAAAACCTTCCTTCAGCACTTCATATGGTGCTTCCAGCCCAAGCAGGACAACACCACGGCAGAGCGGATCGCTTTTCGATGACGGCGTCGATCGCGGCCCAGGCAGTACGGCTTGCCTGCGGCTCGAGCTTCCACCAATCGGGCTTCAACCCGGCATCGTACAGCTCATTGAGCGCACGCGGGATCGTGTTGTCGTCCAGCCTGCCGTGCTTGCCGGCGATGATCTCGATCAGGATTTCGCGGCCGACCTTGCGGGCCGCTTCGAAGGCGGAGCGCAGCTTGGCGATCTGGGTGGCCTTCATCTCGGCCGGATCATCCGGATGGAAGAAGCTCAGCACCTTGATGCAGTGATCGACCGGCCATTCAACGAGCCGGCTACCAAGATCCTGGCTGAATTCGAACTGCAGCGGACGCGAGCCGGGAAGCTCGATCGGCTTGCCGATCCAGAAATTCTTGTTGACGGCATAGAGCGCGTCACGGCCGTACTTGTCGTCGATCAGCATGCCGAAGCCCGGACGACCATCAGCGATGCGTTCGGCGGCCTTGACGGCGAGAACCTTGAAGGCCGGTATACGGGCCAGAAGCTCGGCATTGTCTCCGGCCAGATCTTCCAGCTGGCTGCGGTGATCGATGGCGAGCGCCATCAGCTGCGGGATTTCGCGGCGGCGGGTGGTGGCCCAGTGAACGTGGTTGATCGCCTCGTCCTTGCGCAGCGCCTTTCCTTGCTGCCGTTCTCCAGGAAGAACTGCAGCTCGGTCCCAGGTCGGGATTTCCGGCGCGCAGAGAAGGCGCGACACCGCAAAGGCACCGCAAGCATTGGCCCAGGTGGCGGAGGTCGCATGCGGCTCACCCTTCAGCCAGCCGCGCAGGAAGCCGGACATGAAGGCGTCGCCGGCACCGAGCACGTTGTAGACCTCGATCGGGAAACCCTTGCCGACAATACCGTCTTCCAGATCGTTCGAGATCGGGCCGTCGTAGACGATGCAGCCCATCGGCCCGCGCTTCAAGACGATCGTTGCCTTGGAATTGGCGCGGATGGTCTTCAGCGCTGCCAGCAGGTCGCTGTCGCCGGACGCGATCAGCACTTCCTCTTCGGTACCGACGATCAGGTCGCAATCCGCCAGCACCGTCTTCAGATGTGCGGACACCTTTTCGGAGGCGATATAGCGGTTGTCGCCGGCATCATGACCGGCAAGGCCCCAGAGGTTCGGGCGGTAGTCGATATCGAACACGACCTTGGCGCCGCTTTCCTTGGCGATGCGGATCGCCTTGCGCTGGGCGGCATCCGTATGCGGCTTGGCGAAATGCGTGCCGGTCACCAGGATGGCGCGCCGAGCGGATGAAGTCTTCGGAGATGTCGTCTTCACACAGCGCGCTGTCGGCACAGTTGTCGCGATAGAACAGCAGCGGAAAGGAATGATCGCTTTCGACGGCCAGGATAGCCAGCGCCGTCAGCCGCTCGGGATCGGTGACGATGCCCTTGGTCTCGACGCCCTCGCGCTCCAGCTGCTCGCGGATGAAGCGGCCCATCTGCTCCTTGCCGACACGGGTCAAAAGCGCTGATTTCAGGCCAAGACGCGCGGTACCAACAGAGATATTGGTGGGGCAGCCGCCGACGGATTTGGCAAAGCTGGCGACGTCTTCAAGCCGGGTTCCGATCTGCTGGCCGTAAAGATCGACCGAGGCACGGCCGATGGTGATGAGGTCGAGCGGCTTGTCCGCCTGCGTATCGGTGATCTGGCTCACTGCTTCCTCCCGGCGGGCGCTTGCGTCGCGCCGACATTTTTATTGGCTGGTGGGTGTCGCCTTTATGAAACATAAATTCCGCCGTTAAGTCAATGTGGAATTTTCATTCCATTGAACGATCTTCGCTGATCCGCCGTCTTTTTCGGCAACTGCCACCGTCAAGGCCATCGCGAAAGCCATGCTGGCCGACAGCGAACGAAACCCGGCATGATCGGCCTCGACGAGCTCGAACCAGACCTTCGAGGATTCTGCGAGCGGCGAGAATGCCGGATCGGTCAATGACACGACGGGGACCTTGCGATTGGCAAGCAGCTTGGCCTGATTGACGCTTTCTGATGCATAAGGGGAAAAGCTGACGGCAAACGCTGCATCCTTCGGGCCGGCCATTGCCAGAATATCGTCATCGATCCCGGCTGCGGTGCCGACCATCTGGTATTTGACCTTCAGCTTGCCGAAGGCATAGGCCATGTAGCCGGAGATCGGATAGGAGCGCCGCTTGGCGACCAGATAGATGGTTTCGGCACCGGCCAGAATATTGACGGCGCGCTCGAACGCTTCGGCCTCGACGGAGCTGGCGATATTGTCCAGCGAACGATGGGCCGCCGCCACGAAACCGTTGAAGATCGAGCCGCTTTCCAGCTTGCTGTGATCGTTGCCGCTCAGCGCCTTGAGGCGCTCATCATAGCCGGGCGTGCGTTCGCGCAACCGTGCAGGAAAGATCTGCTGCAGGCTGGAAAACCCTTCAAAGCCGAAATGCTGGGCAAAGCGCACCAAAGTTGATGGCTGGACATCGGCCGATGTGGCGATGCTTGCCGCCGTGCCAAAGGCGATCTCGTCGGGATTGTCGAGCGCGTAGGCTGCCACCTGGCGAAGCCGTTTCGGCAACTGGGCCTTGCGCTCCAGGATAATCGTCTTGAGACCGTCGAAATCCTGCGGAATGGCGATGCTGTTTTCGGTTTCGGCCATGTATTCCGGTCTCTTCCTGCGGTTGCTCTGTCGTCAAGACCTTATGCAAAGATTCTCCGCTCGAATAGAACATACATTCCACATCTGCATTTTTCTTACTGCTTCCGCTTCCCTTGCCCACACAGCATATTCCGGCGGCGGTTGAACTGGTTTCCCGGACGACGTTCCTGAAGAAACAGCCCCAGCATCCAAAAATGGTAGATTGAACGGCAAGATACGGAAATGATCCTGTTCGTTAACGTATTTTTACCATGTTCGGCCGGATGATCGGCCAATAATATGGTTAACGAACCATCAAGGCGGGCCATCCCCGCGATCCGGAGTATCCTGCATGTGCCGTTGGGCAGCCTATCGCGGAGAACCGCTCTATCTGGAAGAACTGGTGTCGTCGCCGGCCCACTCGCTGATCGAGCAATCCCATTGCGCCACCCGCGCCAAAACGGCGACCAACGGGGATGGCTTCGGCATCGCCTGGTACGGCGATCATCCGGAGCCCGGCCGCTACCACGATATCCTGCCCGCCTGGTCGGACTGCAATCTGAAGAGCATTGCCAGGCAGATCCGCTCGCCGCTGTTTCTCGCCCATGTGCGGGCCGCGACCGGCGGCGGCACGCGGCGCGACAATTGCCATCCCTTCGTACACGGCCGCTGGTCCTTCATGCACAACGGCCAGATCGGCGATTTCCGAGCATCTGCGCCGGCCGATGGAGGCGATGCTCGACAACGATCTCTACACGGCCCGCACTGGCTCGACCGACAGCGAGCTTTTGTTTCTGCTCGCCCTGCAATTTGGTCTCGAGCAGGATCGCTGGGCGCGATCGCCGAGACGCTGGCTTTCGTCGAACGGCTGGCCGAACATCTGGAACGCAAGGTTCTAGTGCGCTTTACTGCAGCCCTTTCAGACGGCCACAACCTCTATGCCGTGCGCTACGCATCGGACTGGAAGGCACCGACGCTCTACGCGGCACCGATGGGGCCGAGCGGCGGCTATTGCCTCGTTTCCGAACCACTCAATGACGACGACAATGCCTGGGTGGAAATCCCCGATGGAACCGCCGTCATCGTCGGTGAAAACGGTGTCGATGTGCGCCTGTTCGGAACGGCAGGTGCCGCCCCGGATACATCCCGGATGGGACGGGTGGCGTCAGGAAAAATGTGAGGCGATCAGCTTGCCGAGCCGTTCGGCAACGGCCTGCTTGTCCATTTCCGGCCAGTCCTCATCGCCCGATTTGCCGATCACCTTCACTGTATTGCGATCACCGCCCATGATGCCGGTATGGGGCGAAACGTCGTTGGCAACGATGTAATCCGCGCCCTTGCGCTCCAGCTTCGAGCGGCCATTTTCGGCGACATTCTGCGTTTCGGCGGCGAACCCGACCACCAGCTTCGGCCGTTTGGCGTGATGGCCGACGGTTTTGAGGATATCCGGGTTTTCGGTGAGCAACAGCGGCGGCGGCGCTTCGCCGGGCTGTTTCTTGATCTTGTTGCCGGAAGCGCTCGCGACACGCCAATCGGCGACGGCCGCGACCATGACGGCAATGTCAGCGGGCAGCGCCGCGATGACCGCATCGCGCATCTCCTCGGCCCGCCTCGACATGGACGACCTTGACGCCCTTTGGATCGGCGATGGTCACGGGGCCGGAAACCAGCGTCACATCGGCGCCGAGCCGGGCGAGTTCGGCGGCGATGGCGTGGCCCTGCTTGCCGGACGAACGGTTGGCGATATAGCGCACCGGATCAATCGGCTCATGCGTCGGGCCGGATGTGACGATGGCCTTCTTGCCTGCTAGTGGTTTTGGGCCGGCATCGAGCAATTGTTCGGCAGCGGCGGCGATCTCCAGCGGGTCGGCCATCCGGCCCTCGCCCTTTTCGCCACTTTCAGCCATTTCGCCGAAAGCGGGACCGATGAAGTGGATACCATCGGCGACAAGGGTCGCGTGGTTGCGGCGCGTGGCGGCGTGCGACCACATTTTCGGATTCATGGCAGGGGCTGCGAGCACCGGCTTGTCCATCGCCAACAGGATGGTCGACGCAAGATCGTCGGCGAGGCCGTGTGCCATCTTCGCCATCAAGTCGGCGGTCGGGCGCGATAACGATCAGATCGCAGTCGCGAGCAAGGCGGATATGGCCAACATCCTGCTCATCCTCGTGGAAAACAGCTCGGTGAAGACCTTGTCCGCAGCCAGCGCGCCGACGGCAAGCGGCGTCACGAACGCCTGCGCTCCCGCCGTCATCACCGGACGGACCGACGCACCGCGCTCCCGCAACCGGCGGATCAGGTCGAGGCTCTTATAGGCCGCGATACCGCCGGAAATGATGAGAAGGATACGTTTTCCCTGAAGCGTCATGGCGAATTCCGGTTTCGGCGGACGGTTGCGCCCTGCCCTTTCGGCTGGACCCTACTCGACGGACCGTTAGGAGGCAATCAGCCCGCCGTCATACGCAGGCCACGGCCAGCTGCAGAGCAGCTTGTCACGGGGCGAGCGCATCAGTGGCCGTGATGTGTGCACTGAGCATGATCGGCGAGCACCTCGATCACCCGGCATTGATCGACACGGCCATGGCCGCAACCTTCCACCATCATTTCCAGCTCGGCCTTCAGCGCCATCAGGCTGCAAATCCGCTGCTCCACTTCGATGAGCCGGGCCTTGGCAATGGCATCGGCGGTGGCGCAAGGCTGGAGAGGATTGTCCTGCAAGCTGAGAAGCGTGCGGATCGCCTCCACCTCGAAACCGAGTTCGCGGGCGTGGCGGATGAAGGTCAGGCGGTTGAGATCGGATTGCTCGTAGGACCGCTGATTGCCCTCGCTGCGGCTCGGCTCCCGCAGCAGACCGATACCCCTCGTAATAGCGGGATGGTCGGCACCTTGACGCCACTTTTGCGCGCAGCCTCGCCAATCGTGATCCTTTTCATGATTTTTCCTCTTGCACCTCTAGTCGCTAGAGGATGTAGGAAAGATGCCAGAGTTTGACAAGCACGTTCACAGGAAGCGGACAATGGCAGAGGCGACACAGACACGGTACCGGGTTGAGGGCATGGATTGCGCCTCTTGTGCATCAAAGATCGATACGGCAGTCCGGCGCATGCCGGGCGTCACGGACGTTTCGGTTTCAGTGACCGCGGGAACGATGACCGTGAAACATGACGCGGTCAGCGACCTCACGGCCATTGCCAAGAAAGTCACGGGCCTTGGCTATTCGGTCTCGCAGATCGCCGGCAAGGCCGCGCCGGTTGCCGATCCAAAGCAAGCCTGCTGCGGCCATGACCATGGCGATCACAGCCATGACGGCCACGATCACGCCAAGCATGATCACGACGACCACGATCATGCGAGCCATGCCGGGCACGATCATTCCAAGCCCGCGACCAAAGACGCCGTGGAAGGCCTGCACGGGCATGACCATGGGTCGACAAACGGCCCGTGGTGGGCGAGTAAAAAGGGCAGGCTGACGATCCTTTCGGGCGCTGCGCTGGTAATTGCCTATGCTGTTGGCCATCTCGTGCCGTCGATCGCATCCTATGCCTTTATCGTCGCCATGCTGATCGGGCTCATTCCGATCGCCCGGCGCGCCATCATGGCGGCGATGGCCGGTACGCCGTTTTCGATCGAGATGCTCATGACGATTGCGGCCATCGGCGCCGTCATCATCAATGCAGGCGAAGAGGCGGCCGCGGTGGTCTTCCTGTTCCTTGTCGGCGAGCTTCTGGAAGGTGTCGCCGCCGGGAAGGCGCGCCAAAGCATCCAGTCGCTGGCAGCGCTGGTGCCGAAGGAGGCGCTGCTGGAGGAAAATGGCCAGACACGCGCTGTTCCCGCCACAAGCCTTGCCGTCGGGGCCACCATTCTTGTTCGTCCCGGCGACCGTATTTCCGCGGATGGTCTGATCCTGTCCGGCGAAAGCGCCATCGACGAGGCGCCGGTCACCGGCGAAAGCACGCCGGTGCGCAAGGGTGTCGATGAAAAGGTCTTTGCCGGAACGATCAACGGCGATGCCGCATTGCGTGTTCGGGTGACGGCGACAGCCGCCGACAACACCATTGCCCGCGTCGTCAAGCTGGTCGAGGAGGCGCAGGAATCCAAGGCTCCGACCGAACGTTTCATCGACCGGTTCTCGCGCTATTACACGCCGGGTGTCGTGGTTGTAGCAGCACTCGTGGCGATCATTCCGCCGCTGTTTCTGGGCGGTCCGTGGGGCGAGTGGGTCTACAAGGGCCTCGCCATCCTGCTGATCGGCTGCCCTTGTGCACTGGTGATCTCGACACCGGCCGCCATAGCCGCCTCGCTTTCCGCCGGTGCCCGCCGTGGCCTGCTGCTCAAGGGCGGAGCCGTGCTGGAAACCTTGGGCACCATCACCGCCGTCGCGCTGGACAAGACCGGCACGCTGACCGAAGGCAAGCCAAAGGTCACGGATATCCTCGCCTTCGGCCATTCCGAAGCCGACGTTGTGACCTTTGCCGCCGCTCTTGAAACCGGCTCAAGCCATCCGCTGGCCAAGGCGATCCTCGATCGTGCCGCAGCCGACAAGGTGGCCATTCCCACTGTCTCCGACGCCAAGGCGCTGGGCGGCAAGGGCGTGACGGCGACGGTCAACGGCAAGGCGGTCTTCCTCGGCTCGCCACAGGCAGCCGGCGACCGCATTGCGCTCTCGGCTGAGCAGACCGCTGCCGTCACCGCGCTCAACGACGAGGGCAAGACCGTCTCCGTGCTGATCATCGGCGACACGCTGGCCGGTGCGATCGCCATGCGCGACGAGCTGCGCGCGGATGCAAAGTCCGGCCTGAAAGCCCTGACGGATGCGGGCGTGAAGATCGTCATGCTGACCGGCGACAACAAGCGCACGGCAACCGCGATCGGCAAACAGCTCGGCATCGAGGTGCGCGCCGAACTGATGCCCGAAGACAAACAGCGGATCGTCGGCGAGATGAAGCAGCAGGGTCTTGTCGTTGCCAAGGTCGGCGATGGGATCAACGACGCGCCGGCACTAGCGGCGGCCGATATCGGCATCGCCATGGGTGGCGGCACCGACGTGGCGCTCTGAAACCGCCGATGCTGCCGTGCTGCACGGCCGGGTCGGCGATGTCGCCGAGATGATCGATCTGTCGAAACGCACGATGGGCAATATCCGCCAGAACATCACTATCGCTCTCGGGCTGAAGGCCGTGTTCCTGGTCACCACCATCGCCGGCATTACCGGCCTCTGGCCGGCAATCCTGGCCGATACCGGCGCGACGGTGCTGGTGACGATCAACGCGCTGCGGCTGCTCGCACCCGTGCGCACGGCCTGATACTGAAAAGACCGGCGGCATGGTTGCCGCCGGTTCAATCCCGCTTCGACACCATCGCTTTCAGGCGCTCGACATCGTCGGGCGCCAATCCTGCGGATCGGTGACAACGGGCTCAGCCCTCCTCCATCTTCCTCCAGAGTTCGTAGATATCCTCCTCCCCCTCCGGACGGACCGGGCGATAGGCAAAACTCATCTGCTGGTCAGCGAAGGGCTTCTTGAGCTCTGCATAAAGCGGCGCGGAGGTCAGCCCGTAGGGTGTGCCGTCCTCGTTGGAATAGGCGTAGACAATATCGGTGATGCCGGCGAGACGCATGGCGGCAAGACACATCGGACAGGGGTGGCCGCTGGCATACATGGTGGCGCCCTTCAGGATGGGCGAATGGCGTTTGATCGCGGCCGCGCGGACGGCGAGCAGTTCGGCATGCGACGTCGGATCGTGCGTTTCTACCAGGCCGTTGACGCCGTGGGCGATGACCTCGCCATCCATGACAAGAACGGCGCCGAACGGACGTCCACCTCGGCGAACATTCTCGCGGGCAAGCGCGATGGCCTCCGTCATGAAGCGATCTGCATCGGACATTGGACGATCTCCTGTTTCGCTTCCACCAGTGGAAACGATCAGGGCAGCGGCGTCAACCGTCGCAGTTTGACGCGTAGGTGACCGACGCTCAGGTCGATGCCAGCGCCACGGCCGGCTGCAGACGCGAAGCGTTGTAGGCAGGCAGATAGCCGAAGATCAGGCCGGTCAGGAAGGCACTGCCGAAGGCGAGAATGACGGGACCGGGGGCGAAGCTGACCGCGACGCCGAAAGCCTGCGCCACGGCACCGATGCTGAGGCCCAATCCCACACCGATCAGGCCGCCAAGCGCGGAAACGACCAGCGCCTCAACGATGAACTGGGTGAGGATATCGCGGCCACGCGCCCGTCGCCATGCGGATGCCGATCTCGCGGGTCCGCTCGGTGACCGATACCAGCATGATATTCATCACGCCGATGCCGCCGACCAGCAGCGAGATGGCGGCGATCGAAACTGAGGAAAACCTTGAGGATGTTCGAGGTTTCGGTGAAGGTTTCGTGGATCGCGGCCATATTGATGATCTGCGTGTCCTCGCGCTTGTGGCGCTCATCCAGCAGAGCCTGGATCTGATCCTGCGTGACGTTGATGGCGCTGCCATCTTTCACCTGTACCGTGATGGAGCGGACATTCCTCGCCCCGAACAGGCGCAGGTTGCCGGTGGACAGCGGCACCAGCACCGTATCGTCCTGATCGTTGCCGCCGGCGCTGGCGCCCTTCTTCGACATCACGCCGATCACCTGAAAAGGGATGTTCTTGATGAGAATATATTGGCCGAGCGGATCGGCACCGTCTGGAAACAGTGCATCAGCGACAGTCCTGCCCAGCACCGCGACGGTGCCATAGGCATCCATGTCAGTCTTTTCGAGGAAGGCGCCATCCTCGACGGTCCAGGACTTGGCTTCCGGGAATTGCGGCACCGTGCCGTTGACCGTGGTCTGCGTGTCGAGATTGCCCGCCCGCACGGTCAAGGTGCTCGACATTTCCGGCACGGCGAAGCTGATATTGGGCAGCTCCAGAATTGCGTCTGCATCCGACGGGATCAGCGAGACGATGCTCCCCCTTCCCCGCCGCGGAAATTGGACATGTTGGGCCGCACGACCAGAAGATCGGATCCCATGGCGGCGATGCGGCTCAGGACCGAATCCTGCGCGCCGGTGCCGATGGCCAGCATGGCGACGACGGAACTGACGCCGATGACGATGCCGAGCAGAGTAAGGATCGTACGGAACAGGTTGGCCCTAAGCGCCCGGAACGACATTCGCACGGCCTCGGCCACATCGGTGATGATGGCAGCCTTGCCAACGCTCCTGGCCGCCAAGGCGGGCTTGATGCGGCCGATCCGCCTGATATTGCCCGGAACGCGATCTGCAACGATCAGGCCATCGCTGATCTCGATGACGCGGTCTGCGGATTCGGCCAGGTCCGGGGCATGAGTGATGATGATGACGGTGTGTCCGTCGTCGTTCATCTGCCGCAGCGTCGCCATGACTTCCTTGCCGCTCTGGCTGTCGAGCGCGCCGGTCGGCTCGTCGGCAAGAATGATCTGGCCGCCGTTCATCAGTGCGCGGGCGATCGACACACGCTGCTGCTGGCCGCCGGAAAGCTGGTTGGGCAGGTGGTCGAGCCGGTCGCCGAGACGAAGCGAGCGCAAAAGCATGCTGGCACGCTCTTCCCGCTCCCTGCGACGGCATTCCGGCATAGATGGCAGGGATCTCGACATTTTCCTGCGCGGTCGCGGTCGGCACCAGATTGTAGCTCTGGAAGACGAAGCCGAACATCTGGCGCCGTCTGGCCGCAAGCTCGTCGGCGTTCAAGCCCGAGACATCTTCGCCTTCGAGCAGATATTGACCATCGGTCGGCGTATCGAGACAGCCGAGAATATTCATCAGCGTCGACTTGCCCGAACCGGAAGCGCCGACAATGGCAACGAATTCGCCCGGCTGGATATCCAGCGAAACGCCGCGCAGCACCTCGACGGCCACGTCGCCGTTGACGAAGGTCTTGCGGATATCCTTGAGCGAGATGAGCGGCGTCATTGGTTGCGCCCTCAGAACATCGGCGGCATGCCGCGCCGCGAATTGCCGCGGCTCGACGATGCGGCCTTGTCACCGGAGCCGCTACCGACGACTACGGCGTCGTTTTCACTCAGCCCCTTGGTGATCTCGATCCGTACACGGTTGCGGATGCCGGTCTCGACCTTGCGGGTTTCGTGGGCACCGGTGGCAGTAACGACTGTGACCTCGCCGGATTGGACGGCGGCGGCAGGAACAGTCAGCACGTTTTCGGCCGAAGACTGCACGAAGAAAACCTGCGCCGTCATGTTCATCATCAGCGTACCCTCGGGATTAGGCACATCGAACAGGGCGTAATAGAGAACGACATTATTTTCGGTCGAAGGCGTCGGCTTGATCTGGCGCAGCGTGCCGGGATAGCGCTTTCCAGGCTGGCCCAGCAGGGTGAAATAGGCGTCCATCCCGACTTTCAGCTTACCGACATCGGCCTCGGATACTTCGGCCTCCACCGTCATGGTCGAAAGATCGCCGATCGTCACGATGGTCGGCGCCGTCTGGTTGGCATTCAGCGTCTGGCCTTCCTTCGCCGACGTGTTGACGATGGTGCCGGTCATCGGCGCATGGATCTTGGTATAGCCAAGGCTGATGCGGGCATCCTTGAGTGTCGCCTGCTGCTTGCGGACCTGGGCCTTCAGCGCATCGACATTGGCCTCAGCCGTGGCGAGCGCCGCCACTGCCTCGTCCAGCGCCGACTGGGCGGCACCGTTGCTGGCGACAAGCGCCCGCTGGCGGGTGAGGTTGGCACTGCCGAGAACCACCTGCGCCGATTTATCGATCATCTGGGCCTCGAGATTGGCAAGCTCTGCTTCGGCGATCTCGATCTGCGTTTCGATCGAAGCGCTGTCGATCTCGGCGATCAGCTGGCCTTCCTTGACGCTGTCGCCGATCTCGACCTTGAGGCTTTTCAACTGACCGGAAACCTGGGCGCCGACATCGACATCCTTGATGGGGCTCAGCAACCCGGACGCCGTGACGCTGTTTTCGATATCGCCACGCACCGGCACTTCGGTGACAACGGTCTCAGCGGTACTCTGCTTGCCATAGGTCGACCAGCCGTACCAGCCAGTGGCAGCGGCCAGAATGAGAGCCAGGAGGATCAGCCAACGCTTGCGAGAGCGGCCGCGTTTTTTGGGAGCCTGAACAGGCTGCGCCACGGGGCGGATCGTCCGTCTCGATCACAGGGGCAATTTTCCGGGTGGCATCCGCCATTCAAGCATCTCTCAGATCAGTTCGGACAATGGGGCTTACATTCCCGTAGCAACTAGGTTGAAACTACGCCGGAATGAAGTCCAACGGCATGAAATCTTTGTAATGTTTCCCGTTTTTCGTTTCGTATTGTTTCCGCAAAGCCCTGATATCGTAGACCACCGCTTTCAACGGAAAAACCGGCGGGGGTACCGCCGGTTTTGTCAGTGCTGCTCTTCCGGGGAGGCCGGATCAGTCGCAGACCCTAATGCGCTTAACGACCAGATTGCCGTAATAGTCGTACTTGCGGACCTTCTTGATCCAGCACGTGGGCTCGTAATAGGTCTTCTTGTAGTAATGGCGCTTATGACCGTAGCCGCCACCGCCGTAGTAGCCGTCATTGTAACCGCCCCCATAGTAGCCGCCGGCCACCGAAGGTGCCGCAAAGGAAAGAGCCGCGCCAGCGGCAACGATGGAAGCGATGATCAGTTTGCGCATGGTGGTCTCTCCTCAGGTGATTGGCTGGATGAGCCCGTCTCATCCTTGAAACGAACAATCTCACGCTGAAAACAAACCGTCAGTTCCCGATGGAACACGGCATCACCTGTCCGATGTTTTGATCCGCGCCATGGCGAGCACATCGGCAAACCTCCCGTCATGAAACGCGTAGGCCTTGTGAATGCCTTCGGCTTCAAAACCCGCCGCTTCGTACAGCGCGATTGCCCCTGCATTGTCGGTAAAAACGGTGAGCTCAATGCGCATGATGTTCAGCCAATTATTTGCCGCATCGATGAGACTGAGCAGCAGAGCCCTGCCGATGCCCTGCCGTTGGTAGGCATCGTGGACGCTCATGCCGAGCACCGCCACGTGATGACGTCGCCCCATCTGGCGGTGGAGCCCGGCGGCCCCCAGAATAGATGGGCTAATCGGCTCCGTGTCCCATCTCATCCTATCCGGAAAGGGCTGTACCGTACTGCCGATGATAAAGTGGTTTGTCGGAATCAGGCACAACCATCTCGCAGAGGAGCGCAGTCATGAAACATTACGCCGGCCTCGATGTCTCGGTCAAAGAAACAAGCGTCTGTATCGTTGATGAAAGCGGGAAACTATGCCGGGAACGAAAGGTGGTTTCTCATCCGGAGGACCTCGTCTCGATCCTGAGCGATCCCTCATTCAGCTTGGAAAGGGTAGGCGTTGAGGCGGGCCCGCTGTCACAATGGCTCTTCGAAGGGCTGGCAAAAGCTGGTTTCCCCATCTTCTGCATCGAGACGCGCCATACCAAGGCATTCTTGGACGCCCTGCAGCAAAACAAAAGCGACAGGAACGATGCGCGCGGCATTGCCCATATGATGCGGGTCGGTTTGTTCAAGGACGTGCATGTGAAGACGCTCACCAGCCAGAAGCGTCGCGCCTTATTGACCGCCCGCTCGTTGTTGCAGGAAAAAGCGATAGATTTAGAAAATGAGATGCGTGGACTTCTGCGCAACTTCGGACTGAAGGTCGGTCATGCCTCGGGCGGCACGTTCGAGAGAAGAATACTCGAGCTCGTCGAACACGACGTTGAGCTTGTGGAAATTATGGAGCCACTGCTCGCCGGACGGCGCAAGTTGTGAGAAGGTCTTGCCAAACTGGAAAAAGGATTCTAGCCGAGGCGAAGCAGGATGAGGTTTGCAGGCGATTGATGACGGTGCCTGGTGTTGGACCGATCATCTCGCTCGCCTATGTCTCGACGATCGATATTCCCAGCAGGTTTCGTCATTCTCGATCAGTCGGAGCGATATTGGGTCTTACGCCCGTACTGAAACAATCCGGCGAAGTGAGCCGGGTCGGCCACGTCTCTCTGCGCGGGGATGCCATGATGCGAAAGCTGCTCTACGAGGCCGCTCAGTCGATGATGACCGCGTGGTGAAATGGTGCTGGCTGAAGGCATGGGCCATGAACATTGCCAAGCGGCACGGCAGCAAGAAAGCCAAGGTGGCATTGGCCCGCCGTCTCGCGGTAGTCATGCATCGCATGTGGGTGGATGGCTCGGAGTTTCGCTGGACGAGGGAGGACACTGTCTCAACTGTCGCGGCATAACGATCAGCCATAGAGGCGACCGAGAGATCTGAATCCAAGGTTCCGCGTAGTGGCGGAAGACGTCCTTCGCGGACGATGGTGATGTGAGTTCGTGGCGGCGTTTATTCCGATGATCCGTCATCAGGATGCAGCATAGATTGGACCACATCATCTACAGAACCCCATCGTGGGAGGGCTTAGTGCCGATCCTGGAAAGAAGCGCGGGCCGCGAAAAGACGTTGAACGCTAGCCAAGATAGACGCAGGAGACGACTGCTTCTATAAAGCGGCGCTTTCGGCTGGAAAATGCCCCAGAAGCGACGTTGCGTTCTGGGCAAATTGCGCTAGGCATTATCCGTTTGAAATCGGGAGCTGCCCTTGGATTACCAGCTAGACGAACTTGGTTTTCTTCAAAACCCGTGGTTCCACGATGGTGATCTGACAGGCATCACGGTCAAGGACGATGTCGTGAAATTAGGTCTGAAGATGGTCGATGGACAGCAGTTCTTATTGACGCTCAGCGACACGGTGGCGTTTGTCGCGACTGACTTTCAGTTGGGCAACATTATATTCGACATACGCCTCTCCAAATGCACCGATATTACCCAAGATCGACTTTCAGCCTTGTACCCGTCCCCTCATCAATCAGCAGCCGTACGCTTCCACGATGCATACGGCAAAGCAATCGATGAAAAGCGCTGGAAATCCTCATCGGCAAACTGACCCTCTTTGAACTGACGAGCAGCTACGGTTGCGAAATCGTTGCCTTATGCAGAGAGGTATCGGTGTCTCGCTGAGCCGCCTAACCACAAAGGAGACAATTGCGGACGGCGATATTACTGCGGCCAGCCCTGGAAAAGCGCAAAAGAGCTTGACCTCATCCCGCCGATTAGAGAAGCGCCGCCTCTTTCGGCAACGAGCTGGAGGCCCCGTCTGACGGCCTCTCCAACCAGGATCGGACTTCCTCCGGACGCGTATGGGGCAGCCGCAGCGTTCCCCGCCGCACGCCCGGCTGGTTCAGCACAACGGCCATCTGCTCGTAGTCTCCGGGACGCGAGGCCCGGATGTGAAGAGCATTGTTCAACGGCAGAACGGGAGAGTTTTCTGTTTGCTTCATGACGGTCCTCGTCTTCAAGTGCGAGGAGGTAAGAAGCTTGCGACCCTACCTGCCTCGGCAGGGTCCACAGGATGAAAGCGCTTTTAGCCCAACACCGATCCTGCGCACCCCGAAAGGTCCGTGCAGGTCATGATAAGGGTCGTTGCCACGCTGTTCATGTGGGCAAACTGAACGAACATGCCGCCAAAGGCAAGCTCAGAAAACCCGCCAGGCGATGTAGATAAGCGTCAGTGCGATGACCCAGAGCGCCAGGCGGCCCGAGCGGCTGTGGCGCGCCTCGGAGCGCCCGATGGCTTCAGCAGTCTGTTCGTCGAAACGGGAGGCCGTTTTCGGCCATGGAGGTCAGGTCGCGGGAAAATTTCTCCGTCTTGGCGGCGATCTCGGGCGCGGCCTCAGCCAATCTCAGAGCGGCGTGCAGCCCCTCCTTGACATCGGAGACGATACGCTTCGGGCCAAGATTGTCGCGGATCCAGGCACCAACCACCGGCTCGGAAGCTTTCCACATGTTGAAGCGCGGATTGAGCGTGCGGGCGACGCCTTCGACAACGACCATGGTCTTCTGCAGCATGACCAGTTCCGGCCGTGTTTCCATGTCGAACAGCTGGGTCACCTCGAACAGCAGCGTCAGAAGCTTGGCCATCGAAATGGTCTCGGCCGGCTGGCCGTGGATCGGTTCGCCGATGGCGCGGATCGCCTGGGCAAAGCTTGCGACATTGTGGTGAGCCGGCACGTAGCCCGCTTCGAAATGCACGTCGGCGACGCGGCGATAGTCACGGGTGATGAACCCATAGAGGATTTCGGCGAGGAAACGTCGCTCCTTCTTGCCGAGACGGCCGACAATGCCGAAATCGACGGCGACGATCATGCCCTGCGGATCGACGAACAGATTACCCTGGTGCATGTCGGCATGGAAGAAACCGTCGCGCAGCGTGTGGCGCAGGAAGGACTGGATCAGCGTGTCGGCCAGCCCGTTCAGATCATGTCCGGCGGCGCGCAGACCCTCGACATCCGACATCTTGGTGCCGTCGATCCATTCCATCGTCACGACGTCGCGGCCGGTGCGTTCCCAATCGACCTTCGGCACCCGGAAGCCCGGATCGTCGGCCGCGTTCTCGCCGAGTTCCGACAGGGCAGCGGCCTCGAGCCGCAAATCCATCTCGATCTTGGTCGTCTGCTCCAGCGTTTTCGTCACTTCGACCGGCCGCAGGCGGCGGGTATGGGGCAGGAAACGCTCCTGCAGCCCGGCAACGAGGAACATCGCCTCCAGATCATGGGCAAAACGCTGGCGCACGCCGGGGGCGGATAACCTTGACCGCAACCTTTTGCTCGACGCCATCCTTGAGCACCATTGCAGGATGCACCTGGGCAATCGAGGCCGCGGCGATCGGGTCGCCAAATTGGGTATAGAGTTCGGCGACCGGACGGCCGAGAGAGGCCTCGACCGCGGCACGTGCCTCCTCCAGCGGAAAGGTCGCCATACGATCCTGCAGGAAGGACAGATCTTCGGCAAAATCGGCGCCGACGACATCGGGACGGGTGGCGAGAAACTGGCCGATCTTCACATAGGAGGGGCCAAGCCGCTCGATCGCCCGAGCCAGCCGGTCGCTGCGATCCTCATGCCTGGCATGGCGGCGCGCAAAAGGCCGGCAAACGACTGCGCGGCCTTGGGCAGTGCCGGCAGGTCATCCGACGGCAGCGCCGACACGACGCCTTCGCGCACCAGAACCCAGCCGATACGGACGAGGCGAAGATAGGCTCCTGGCGTGCTCATAGCGGCTTGCCGCCAAGCAGGGGCAGCCCCTCAGAGCGCTTCACGAGAATGGATATCATGCGTCGATCTTCCAGCCGGAATGCAGCGCGGCAATGCCGGCGGTGTAATTAGTATAGGTGACACGCGAAAAACCCGCCTTGGTGATCATGGCGGCAAAATCGCGCTGGTTGGGGAACTTGCGGATCGATTCCACCAGATACTGGTAGGGCTCGGCATCGCCAGTGACCATCCGGCCGAATTTCGGGATCGCGTTGAACGACCAGGCATCATAGACCTTGTCGAGCAACGGCATGTCGACCTCGGAGAATTCCAGCACGAGCAGGCGGCCGCCGCGCTTCAGGACGCGGTAGGCTTCCGACAACGCCACGTCGATGCGCGGCACGTTGCGGATACCGAAGGCGATCGTATAGGCATCGAAGGAATTCGCCTCGAACGGCAGTTCCTCGGCATTGGCCTCGACGAAAGTGAGATTGGGCGACAGGCCCTTCTTCTCGGCGCGCTCGGCGCCAACGCCAAGCATAGAGCCGTTGATGTCGAGCACGGTCGCATGCGCCTTGCGATCCGATGCCTCGACGATACGGAAGGCGATGTCACCGGTACCGCCGGCAACGTCGAGAACCTTATAGCCCTCGGAGCGGCTCGGATTGAGTGAAGCGATCATCGCATCCTTCCAGGCGCGGTGCAGCCCCATGGACATGACGTCGTTCATGATATCGTAGCGCTTGGCGACCTTGTGAAAGACATCGTTGACGAGCGCCTGCTTCTCGCCCTGGCCAACCTGGCGAAAACCGTAGGAGGTTTCCATGCCGCCATCGGCAGAAGTGCGCTCACCAGTCATCAAGATTTACTCCGTTCAATCGCTGTTGCGCCGACCATAGCGAATTCGCTTCATCCACGCTATCTCTGCGGCAGATAGCGGCCTGCGGCATTCGCGCCCGTGGCGGCCTGCTATAGGATATGTGCGCTGCGAATGGAATTGCCAAATGGCTCCGGCCAGTTGGTGCGTGACAAGGAGATAGGAATGCCGGAACTTCCCGAGGTGGAAACGGTCAGGCGGGGCCTGACGCCCGCGATGGAAGGCGCGCTTCTGGTGCGCGCAGAGTTGCGGCGTCCGGACCTGCGGTTCCCCTTCCCGGCCGACTTTTCAACGCTGGTTTCGGGACGGCGGATCGTCTCGCTCGGGCGGCGGGCGAAATACCTATTGATCGACCTTGAGGGTGGCGACGTGATCATCGCCCATCTCGGCATGTCCGGATCCTTCAGAGTGGAAGATGGTCCCGACACACCCGGCAATTTCCATCATCCACGCGGTAAAAGCGAAAAACACGACCATGTCGTTTTCCATCTGGAAGGCACCAACGGCCCGGCCCGCGTCATCTATAACGACCCGCGCCGCTTCGGCTTCATGGATCTTGCCCGGCGCGAGGCGCTGGCGAGCCACGCCTTCTTCCGCGAGCTTGGCGAAGAGCCGACCGGCAACGTGCTGGATGCCGCCTATCTGGCGGCGCGCTTTGCCGGCAAGGCGCAGCCGCTAAAATCGGCGCTGCTCGACCAGAAGAACATTGCCGGCCTCGGCAATATCTATGTCTGCGAGGCGCTGTGGCGTTCCGGCCTCTCGCCGCTGCGGGCCGCAGGTACGCTGGTCGACGCCAGGGGAAAGCCGAAGGCGACGCTTGTGCTCCTAACCGAGGCGATCCGGGCGGTGATTGCCGACGCCATTGCCGCTGGCGGATCGTCGCTGCGCGACCATATCCAGACGGACGGTACGCTCTGGCTATTTCCAGCATTCGTTCTCGGTCTACGATCGCGAAGGCGAGCCCTGCCGGACGCCGGGCTGCGGCGGGACGGTCGCCCGCGTGGTCCAGGCTGGCCGATCGACCTTCTATTGCCCGAAATGCCAGAAATAGAACTATCGACCAAGGAGGCCTGCCAGCCGCGTTTTCGAAAATAGCGCGTTGACGGGAGGCGTGTTTAAGGCTATATGCCGCCCACAGTTTGGAAAGCCGCTCCAAGGTTTTCCGATATTGCTCCCTACTTGCTTGGACGACAGGTCGCAGTGACCCGGCACGGCGGTTGGGAGTTTTTGTCAGATTTCGAAGAGAGACACCAAATGGCCAATACAACTTCGGCGAAAAAGCGACCCGCAAGATCGCACGCCGCACGGAAGTCAACAAGTCCCGCCGTTCGCGCGTTCTGCGGCTTCATCCGCAAGGTCGAAGAAGCCATCGCTTCCGGCGATCAGGTTCTCGCTCAGGCAGCCCTGAAGGCAGCCCAGCCGGAACTGATGCGTGCAGCCACCAAGGGCGTGCTGCATGCCAACACGGCATCGCGCAAAGTTTCGCGTCTCATGAACCGCGTAAAGTCGCTTTCGGCTTAAGCCGGCTTACTAAAACATCATCAATGCATTAGCCCGGTCCTGCGACCGGGCTTTTCTGATTCGGTTCTTGCTCTTGCAGATGGTTAATCCTTGTGCAAGTTATTATGTCATGGCAATGACATAATTTTTCTAATAAATTCAAATAGATACAGGAGGATGCTCGGATTTATCCTCCTCCGGCCGGGGTCCGTTAAGGCCTGTGGCGAGTCAAGATTTTTTTATTTTTTTTGTTTTTCGCCAGCTAAACTCCGGGCCAAAATTCAAAGCCCTTGATTCAAAAGCGATTCTCTTTCACCAGCGTCCCGTCCATGCAGGACACGCTATGAGAGTCAACGCCCGACGCTTCCCGAGTGTTAAAATTCGCGATTGATCTTGTGTCACGATCCTGCCTAAATGCCTCTCACAGAAGGCGCGGGACATACCTGTGGACAAGATGAAAAGGCCACCTTTCAACAGGCGGCATAATTTCACTTAGACCTTTTGTAACGGGGTGGTTCCACAACGTTCCATCAATCAGAACAGGGCGTTTACAGCTGTGCAATATGTTTGCTCAGAAGGACGTTCTGCGACTTTTGGTTGCACGAGATTGAGGCCGCCCGATACGCCGAACAACGCACCGCCGCGGTTCTTGCCGCGCAGTGCTGGGACGGTGGCCGATATGCGGATGAGGACGCAATGTCGGCAAACTGGCCTGCCCTTCTTCACGAGGGTTGGGAAGGCCGGTGAGAATGGACGGACCCGGAAAGGATACGAGGCCTGACCGGACACGGAAATGAAACAGTGCAAGCGGGACATGCGTTTGGCTTCGGCTAAACGGATTTTTTAATGAAACCGTTCCCTGAGAGGAGGATGAGGATTCCTCTTGCGGAACGGAGAGCGTTTGAATTGGGCGGCATGCCTTTGAAAAGGGCCGCGTGAGACAGACATAAAGGCTGACGCCGGCAGCAATGGCGGCGTCGTGGAATGATATTGGAAGGCGGCAATATGCTAAGTAATTCGGTGACGGCGGCGATTGTATTCGAGAATGGGGAGAATGCACGTCAGATCGCGGTAAAGCAGTCTGACGGTACGGCGGGGGAAAAAGGCGACACGATGCAGAGCGCACTTTTCGAGCGGGTCAGTGCGCGTTTAAAGGCCCAGGTAGGCCCTGATGTTTTTGCCAGCTGGTTCGGCCGGCTGAAGCTGCAATCCGTTTCCAAGAGTGTGGTGCGGCTGTCCGTTCCCACGACATTCCTGAAGTCGTGGATCAACAACCGCTATCTCGACCTGATCACCAACATCTTCCAGCAGGAAGACGCCGAGATCCTGAAGGTGGAGATTGTCGTTCTGCAGCGCGACGCGCAGCGCCCGGCCCGGTCTTCAGGATGATGTGGTCCAGGCAAACCACAGCGACACGGCGACGCCCGCGACTTCGCGCCGTTCCGCGCCGCAGACCCTTGCCCATCATGCAGCCGCTACTGTTGGCAACCTTCAGAAGATGCAGCCGGTCGCAGGACCTCTGTTCGGTTCGCCGCTGGATTCACGCTACACATTCGAGAGCTTTGTCGAGGGCTCCTCGAACCGGGTTGCCCTTGCCGCCGCAAAGACGATCGCCGAAGCCGGCGCGGGCGCTGTGCGCTTCAATCCCCTGTTCATTCATTCGACGGTTGGCCTTGGCAAGACACACCTGCTGCAAGCGATCGCCACCGCCGCGATCCAGAGCGCACGTGCACCCCGCGTCGTCTATCTGACAGCGGAATATTTCATGTGGCGCTTCGCAACAGCCATTCGCGATAATGATGCGCTGTCCTTGAAAGAAACCCTGCGCAACATCGATCTTCTGGTCATCGACGACATGCAGTTCCTGCAGGGCAAGTCGATCCAGCACGAATTCTGCCATCTTCTCAACATGCTGCTCGATAGCGCCAAGCAGGTCGTCGTTGCTGCCGATCGCGCGCCCTGGGAACTGGAATCGCTCGATCCGCGCGTTCGTTCGCGCCTGCAGGGCGGCGTCGCCATCGAGATGGAAGGCCCGGATTACGAGATGCGTCTCGAAATCCTCAAGCGCCGCCTCGAAGTCGCCCGTCTGGACGACTCCTCGCTCGACATTCCCGCCAATATCCTGAGCCACGTCGCCCGCAACATCACAGCCAGCGGCCGTGAGCTTGAGGGCGCCTTCAATCAGTTGCTTTTCCGGCTTTCCTTCGAGCCCCAGTTGTCGATCGAACGGGTCGACGAACTGCTCGGCCACCTGGTCAATGCCGGTGAACCGCGCCGGGTGCGCATCGAAGATATCCAGCGCGTTGTTGCCAAACACTACAACGTGTCGCGCCAGGAACTGGTTTCCAACCGCCGCACCCGCGTCATCGTCAAGCCGCGCCAGATCGCCATGTATCTGGCAAAGACCCTGACGCCCCGCTCCTTCCGGAAATCGGCCGCCGTTTTGGCGGACGCGATCACACCACGGTTTTGCATGCCGTGCGCAAGATCGAGGATCTGATCACCGGCGATACCAAGCTGTCGCATGAGATCGAGCTGTTGAAGCGGTTGATCAACGAATAGGTCGTCCATTTTCGGACGAAATGATTGAGACATACCCCTGTCCTGACCGGACAGGGGTATGTCCGTTTCAAGCGATCGTCAAAAACTACTTCTTGCCGCTTGCAATCAGATGGTACAGCGCGCGGATGGCCTGCGCCTCGCCGCCGAGCGGCGAATGCGGACGCTCGGCCTGCGCCCAGCCGAAAATGTCGAAATGCACCCAGCTCTTTGCATTGGTAACAAAGCGCTTAAGGAACAAGGCGGCGGTGATCGATCCGGCCATGCCGCCGGCAGGCGCATTGGTAAGGTCGGCGATGCGGGCCGAGATGTCCTTCTCATAGCCCTTGTAGAGCGGCATGCGCCATAGCGGGTCATCGACGGTCAGACTCGCTTCCGTGAGGTCATGGGCCGGATCCTCGTCGTCAGTGTAGAACGGCGGCAGATCGGGGCCAAGGGCGACACGGGCGGCGCCTGTCAGCGTTGCCATGTCGATCAGAAGATCGGTCTCTTCCTCATCTGCGTAAGCCAGCGCATCCGCAAGGATCAACCTGCCTTCAGCATCTGTGTTGTCGATCTGCACGGTCAGGCCCTTGCGGCTGCGATAGATATCACCCGGGCGGAAGGCATTGGCGGAGATAGAGTTTTCGACGACGGGCACGAGCACGCGCAGATCGACCTTCAGCTTGGCATCCATAATCATCAGGGCGAGCCCCATGACATTGGCAGCCCCGCCCATGTCCTTTTCATCAACAGCATAGAGGCTGCCGGCTTGATATCGAGGCCACCGGTGTCGAAGCAGACGCCCTTGCCGACCAGCGTCACTTTGCGATGACCTTTCTTGCCCCAGCGCATTTCAAGCAGGCGCGGCGCTTCGGCGCTAGCCCGGCCAACCGTGTGGACCAGCGGGAAATTCTGCTTGAGAAGATCGTCGCCGGAAACGACGGAGACCTTGGCTTTGTAGTGCTCTCCCAACGCCCGAAACGCTTCTTCCAGCGCATTCGGCCCCATGTCGTTGGTGGGCATGTTGATCAGATCACGGGCGAGAAAAACACCTGCGAGCTGGCGTTTGATGTCGGCCGCATCGGCATCCGCCGGGATCATCAAGGTCGGCGCTTCCTTACCGGTCGCCTTGTAGCGATCGAAGCTGTAGGAACCGAGCCCGTAGCCGAGGGCGAGACGATTTGCCGTCAGCGGTGCTGTCTCGACATGCCATTTTCCAGCCGGCAATGTTCGCGCCAGCTTACCGGTCAGGAACGGCGCTTCCGAAGGATTGGCGCCGAGCCCGAACAGCGCGCCGCCGAGATGACCGTCTTCGGACGGGATCAATAGAACGGCGCCGGACGCCGCCTTGAACCCCGCTTTGCGGGCCCAGTCGAGCGCGATCGGATCTATGGCGCCGATATCGATATGAGCCGGCGTGACCGCGAAGATCGGCAGGGTCTTGCCGGCGCTGGTATTGAACGGCGACGGACGGTCGATGAATTGATAGGAGGCCATGAAAATCCTTCGAAAGGAACGGGCAGAATCACCCGATTAACGCTCCGTTAGGGTTAACAGATTATTGCTGGAGTGAAGATTGCGCCGATATGTTGGGATTGTGTCCGGTGCTTGAGAAAATGCTGAGGGGCATTGGCGATGAAATCACACGGACAACGGTCTTTTTCGAGCAACCGGTTCCTGCGGGGAACCGCGATGGCTATCCTCGCTGTGACACTGACCGGCTGTGGCACGCAGAAGAAGGAGCTGACAACAGGCTCCATTCCTTCCGCCAACTTCTCCAAACCCGTCCAATCGATGAACGCAACCGAACTTTCGGCAGCGGCGGAAAGCATCGGCAAGGCCTACGAGCGCAACCCGAAGGACCGCGCCGCCGGCCTGAACTATGCCAATATGCTGAGAATGACCGGCCGCAACGACCAGGCACTGGCGGTCATGCAGCAGGTGGCGATCAATTTCCCCACCGACCGCGAAGTTCTGGCCGCCTATGGAAAATCGCAGGCCGCCGCAGGCCAACTCGAGCAGGCGCTGAACACCATTACCCCGCGCACAGACCCCCGACCGCCCCGACTGGAAACTGAAATCAGCCGAAGGCGCTATCCTCGATCAGCTCGGCCGCTCTGGAGAAGCGCGCCAGCGTTATCATGAAGCGCTTGACATTCAGCCGAACGAATCGACGGTTTTGTCCAATCTCGGCATGTCCTATCTGCTAAACAAGGATCTGAAGACGGCGGAAACCTATCTGCGCTCGGCGGTCGGTCAACCCGGCGCTGACAGCAGCGTGCGCCAGAACCTGGCGCTTGCCGTCGGCTTGCAGGGACGCTTCCCCGAGGCCGAACAGATCGCCCGTCAGGAGCTTTCTGCCAGACCAGGCCGAAGCCAACGTCAAATACCTTCGCTCGATCATGTCGCAGCAGAATGCCTGGCAGAAGCTTGCCAAGGACGACAAAGGCACGAATTGACGGCAAGCCCTGCCCTACCGCTTCGATTTTACGAAATCGAGGAAAGCGCGCAGGGGGCCGGGCAATTGACGGCGGCTGGGATAATAGAGAAAAAGCCCGGATAGTACGGACACCAGTCCTCCAACACGCTGACCAGCCTCCCCGCTGATATTGCCTCCATGGCCTGGCTTTCGAAAACATAGGCCAAGCCCGCGCCATCCATTGCCGCCTGCAACATCGCGTCCTGATCGCCGAGTGTCAGCGGTCCCTGCACATCGATGCCGAGCTCAAGACCGCCCCGCCTCGAACTCCCAGCGGTAGAATGTGCCGCTGGCAAACCGGTAACGGATGCAGGGATGGCCCCTCAGATCGTGGGGCGAAGCGGGTTTGCCATGCCGCTCGAAATGATCCGGCGAGCCAACCACAAGGAAACGATGCCGCGGGCCGATGGGCACTGCAATCATGTCGGCCGCGATCGTCTCGCCGAAGCGGACACCAGCATCGAAGCCGCCTGAGACCATATCGACCAGGGCATCATCGATGACAACTTCGACCTTGATCGTGGATGCAATTTGAGGAACCGCGCCACGATCGGCAGAAGAACCAGCTTTGCAGCAGCGCGGAGCGTTGATCCTGAGTTTGCCCAAGGGTTGCCCCCGAAAAGCGTCAAGCTCCTCCAGCGCCGCATCGATATCGAGAAAGGCCGGGCGCACCCGATCAAGCAGCCGCTCGCCCCGCTTCAGTCAGGCCGACACCGCGCGTCGTCCTGTTGACCAACCGGACATCCAATCTCTCCTCAATCGCCCGCAACGCATGGCTGAGCGCCGACGCCGTTACGCCAAGGTCGACCGACGCCTTACGAAAGCTGCGATGCTCGGCAATCGCCAGGAAGACGGACAGATCGGCAGATCGGAGACGTCGCATTGATGAGAATTCCTCACTGATACGTGGAGTAGAAACCAACTTATCTCATTTATCTTCCTTGGCTACCTTGTTCCTGCAAGCAGATTCAACGACGAAAGGAAAACGTCATGCGTGTATGGTTCATCACAGGCGCCTCCCGCGGTTTCGGCGCCCTCATCACACAAGAAGCCCTCAATGCAGGCGATGCGGTCGTCGCGACCGCCTGTAATCCACAAACGGTCATTGACCGTTTCGACAACCATCCGAACCTCCTTGCCGTCTCTCTGGACGTCACCAATGAGGCGCAGGCATTCATCGCTGCAGCCCAGGCCGTCAAGCGGTTCGGTAAGATCGACATCCTCCTCAACAATGCCGGCTACGGCCTGCTCGGCGCTGTCGAGGAGGCGACCGCGGCCGAAATCGAAAAGCTCTATGCGACCAATGTTTTCGGCCTGTTGAACGTGACACGGGCGGTGCTGCCACATATGCGCCGTCAGCGCTCAGGTCATGTGATGAATATCTCGTCGATTGGCGGCTATACCGGCTTCCCGGGATGGGGCGTCTACGGCTCGACAAAGTTTGCGATCGAGGGTCTTTCGGAATCGTTGGCTGTCGAGGTGAAACCGCTGGGTATCAACGTCACTGTCGTTGAACCGGGCTTCTTCCGCACGGACTTCCTCGATGAAACCTCGCTCGCCATCAGCCCGAGTTCGATATCGGATTATGAACAAACGCCGGCCGGAGCGATGCGCGACTTTGCCGCCGGCAAGAATCACGGACAACCGGGAGATCCCGCCCGGTTCGCCAAGGCGATGATCACGCTGGCCAACGCCGAAAATCCGCCGCTGCGCATGCCCTTCGGCACCGATACGATCGCAGCGATCGAAGCCAAGAACGCCAGCGTTGCAAAGGAACTGGCCGATTGGCGCGATCTTGCCGCCTCGACAGATTTCCCGGCGGAAACCGACGCTGCATAGGCACCAAACAACAGGCACCGTCGCTTAGCAGCGGCGGTGCCTTAAATCCAATGGGCTGGAAATGCTAGAACTTGTCGGAGACCTGAATGCCGGCCGGGCCAAGGATGACGGCAATCAGGACCGGCAGGAAGAACAGGATCATCGGCACGGTGAGCTTTGGCGGAAGGGCCGCGGCTTTCTTTTCCGCCTCGTTCATGCGCTGGTCGCGGCTTTCCTGGGCAAGCACACGCAGGGCCTGCGCGATCGGCGTGCCATAGCGGTCGGCCTGAATCAGGGCCTGCATCACCGATTTCACATCGTCAAGTCCGGTCCGGATTCCGAGATTTTCCAGCGCGACGCGCCGATCAGGCAGAAACGACAGTTCCGCCGTGGTCAGAACCAGTTCTTCGGCAAGGGGAGCCGACTGTTCGGCGATTTCGTCGGCCACGCGCCGCATCGCGAGTTCCATCGATACGCCCTGATTCCACGCAGATCAACAGCAGGTCAAGCGCATTCGGCCACGCCCTGCGGATCGATAGCTGGCGCTTGGACACGGCATTGGAAATGAAGATATTCGGCGCATAGAAACCAAGATAGGCGCTGCAGATGACAGCCAGAATGCGTATCATAAATGGCTTTTCGGCAAGATAACCCAGGAAGAAGATGTAAAAGACGCCCACGGCGAGGAACAGGAAGGGAAGGCAGAAGCGGGCAACGAGAAACATGTTCAGCGCATTTTGCGAGCGGTAGCCGGCTGACTTCAGCCGATTGACCGTGTTCTCATCGACAAGCGCCTTGCGCAGGTTCAGCCGCTCGACGAGCTGTCGAACCGACGTGTTGTTCTGGGCTCGTAGCGAGGCCTTGCCGCCGCTGATCTCGGCGTTCAAGCGTACGCGCTCGCGTGCTCGGATCATTTCCCGTTCCGTCGCAACGGATTTCATCCGCTTTTCCAGATTCCCCCGCTCCAGGAACGGTGCTGCCAGGGAATAGAATGTCGCCAGCACCGCCACCGCCACCAGGAAGGCGACGATAACGTTCGGATTTGTCAGGGTGCTGATCATGCCGGACCCTTTCCTAGATGTCGAAGTTGATCATGTTGCGCATCACCCAGATGCCTATGGTCATCCACACCGCCGAGCAGCCCATGATGACATGCCCACGCGGGTCAGTGAACAGGATGATCATGTAGTCCGGCGAGGTTGTGTAGACCAGGAACGCAACGATGAATGGCAGTGCGCCGATGATGCAGGCCGAAGCCTTGGCTTCCATTGATAGTGCCTGAATTTTGGCCTTCATCTTCTTGCGTTCGCGCAGCACCTTTGAGAGGTTGCCGATCGCTTCGGAAAGATTACCGCCGGCCTGCGCCTGAATGGCGATGACGATGGCGAAGAAATTGACCTCCGGCAGCGGAATGGTGTTGATCATGCGAGCGCAGGCTTCCGGAATGTTCAGGCCGACCTGCTGCGCCTCGATGATGCGCTTGAACTCCGTCTTGACCGGCTCCATGCCATCGCTGGCGATCAGCCGGATGGCATCATTCAGCGGCAGACCCGATTTGATCGAACGCACCATGATGTCGAGCGCATTCGGAAATTCGTTCAGAAACGCCTTGCAGCGCCGCTTGACCATAAAATTGACGAACCAGCGCGGAAAGCCGGCGCTACCGATAAGAAAAATGCCGGCAATCACCGGCAGTTTCATCCCGGCAATCAGCGCCAGGAAACTGGCCACGACGCCGAAGGCGACACTGGCGATGTAGAACTGTGGCATCGAGATCTTGAAACCGGCCTGAATCAGCCTGATCTTCATGCTTACTTTGGCCTTGGCCGATTTTTCGAGCTGCTTTTTCTCGAGATCCTTCAGTGAATCTTGAACGGACTTCCGTCGCTTGGACATTTCGTTCATGCGGTCTCATGCGGCCTTCACCTGAACCCTGTCGGTTTCGGCGGATTTGACCTTGCGGACTCGGCTCTCGGCTTTCTTTTCAGTTTCGATGCGCGTGAACAGAATGCCATAGGCAAGCCCGGCCGTCGAAAGCGACGACGAGACCAACGATCGCCAGAATGGTGATGTCTATTCCGAACATGAAGACCCTTAGTCCTTTTCCATCGCATCGAGCGTTGCGGCCAGCCGCTTGTCTTCGTTGAAATAGCGGGCACGATCCCAGAAATGCGGCCGGCCGATGCCCGTGGACTTGTGCCGGCCGATAATCTTGCCGTTGGCGTCCTCGCCGTCCATTTCGTAGCGCATCAGGTCCTGCGTAATGATCACGTCGCCTTCCATCCCGATCACTTCAGTGATGTGGGTGATGCGGCGCGAGCCATCGCGCAGGCGGGCTGCCTGGATAATCACGTCGATGGAACCGGCGATGATTTCATGCACGGTCTTTGCCGGAAGCGTGAAGCCTCCCATGGCGATCATCGATTCCATACGGCTCAGGCATTCACGCGGCGTGTTGGCGTGAATGGTGCCCATCGACCCATCGTGACCGGTGTTCATCGCCTGCAACAGGTCGAAGACTTCCGGTCCGCGGACTTCGCCGACGATGATGCGTTCAGGCCGCATACGCAGGCAGTTCTTGATCAGGTCGCGCATGGTGATCTCGCCCTCGCCCTCGATGTTCGGGGGACGAGTTTCAAGACGAACCACGTGCGGCTGCTGCAGCTGCAGTTCGGCCGTATCCTCACAGGTGATGACGCGTTCTTCGAGGTCGATATAGCCCGTCAGGCAGTTCAGAAGTGTGGTCTTGCCGGAACCGGTACCGCCGGAGATGACGACATTGCAACGTACGCGGCCGATGATCTGCAGAAGCACAGCACCTTCCGGCGTGATGGCACCAAACTTGACCAATTGGTCGAGCTTCAGCTTGTCCTTCTTGAACTTACGAATGGTGAGCGCCGTGCCGTCGATGGCGAGCGGCGGCGCGATGACGTTAACGCGGCTGCCGTCGGGGAAGACGGGCGTCGCAGATCGGGCTCGATTCATCGACGCGGCGACCGACCTGGGAAACGATGCGTTGGCAGATAGACAGGAGCTGGGCGTTGTCGCGGAACCGCACCTCGGATTCGATCGTCTTGCCGTTCACTTCGATGAAGGTCTGGCCCGCGCTGTTGACCATGATATCGGCGATGTCGTCGCGTGCCAGCAGCGGTTCCAGCGGACCGTAGCCGAGAACGTCGTTGCAGATATCTTCGAGCAGTTCTTCCTGCTCGGAGATCGACATCGCAAAATTCTTGATCGTGATGATGTCGTTGACGATATCGTGAATTTCTTCGCGCTCTCGTTGTCGAGTTTGGCGAGCTGCGAGAGATCGATCGTATCGATCAGCGCCGAGAACACCTGGGACTTGGTGTCGTAATAGTCCTCGGTGCGGGCCGCTTTCTTGCGGACCGGCGGAGGAGACGGCTGCGCCCGTGTGACAGGGATCGTTTCGCGAACAGGTTCGGCAAGCACCGGCGCGCTCGGTCGCTCGGCAACCGCCACCGCAGCTCCGGACGCGGCCGGTTGCATGGCTAGGTTTATGGACCCGCCTTTTCCGAAGCCTTCGTTTCCTCGTTTACCAAACATGCGCTCAATCCGGTTTCCGTTTGACTGTCAGTTATTTGCGCCTGAGCATCCTGAGAACTTTGCCAAGGCCGCCCTTCTTGGCTTTCTTGGCTGTTGCCCGGCCAGTCAGGAGATGGGCAAGCTGCGAGAAGGTTTCAGCCGTCGGCGCCTTCTTGTCGATCTCGGCAATCATCCGGCCGCTATTGGCGGCATTCCCAAACAAGACGACGTCGAATGGAATAATGGCGACCGGCTCAATCTCAAGGGAATCGCAGAAATCGTTCGGCGATATTTCAGGCCGCTTTGGCAATCCGACCTGATTGAGCACCAGATGCGGCATCTTGTCGTTCGGCCGAATCTTCTTCAGTGAATCGAACAGATTCTTGGCGTTGCGCAGATTAGCCAGATCGGGCACGGCAGTGATCACGACCTCGTCTGCCTCCGCCAGCACCGTGCGGGTCCAGTCAGACCATTGATGCGGCACATCAAGCACAGAAACCGGGGCGTTGCGCAACAGGATTTCCATCAGCGGTTGGAAGGCCGTCGCATCGAAGTCATACGGCCGATCGAGCATCGACGGCGCAGCGAGCAGCGATAGGTGCTGGGAACATTTCGTCAAAAGCCGATCGAGAAACACTTCGTCGAGACGCTCCGGGGAAAAACCGCCTCGGAAATGCCCTGCAGCGGATCCTGATCAAAATTGATGTTGGCGGTACCGTAGGGCAGGTCGAGATCGGCCAGCACCACTTCGGTGGAAAACAGGTTGGAGATGCCCCAGGCGCAGTTGTGCGCGAGCGTCGATGAACCGACACCCCCTTGGCGCCGATGAAGGCAATGCTGCGGCCAAGCGGTTCGGCTTCCGGATCGACGAAGATCGTAGCGATGGCGCCAAGCACGTCGGACATGACGACCGGCGAAACGATGTATTCGGAGATGCCGTTGCGGATCAGGTCGCGATAGAGCGGGATATCATTGTATCGGCCGATGATGATGACTTTGGTGCTGGGGTCGCAGACGGCTGCCAGCGGCGCCAGTTCCCGCATCAGCGAGCGCGGTTCCGTTGACGTTTCAATGATGATCAGGTTGGGCGTCGGTGTGGTGGAGAACATGTTGGCGGCAGCGGCGATCGAACCGCTGTTGATCCTGAAGGTGACCTTGCTCATTCGCCGGTCTTGCCCACACTGCTCCATTACCCGCTGCAAGGCCTCGGCCTCGCAGAAGGCATGCACGGATATTCGCGGAAGCGGTCGCAGGTGATCGACATCGCTCTGGCGGCCAGCATCGGAAAAGCCATCCGGCTCACCCGATGCGGTCTCAATCTTGTAGTCAATCGTGCTCATGGCGCTATCCCGTCAAACTGCCCGGACATATCAGTTGAAGTTGATCGTGGTACCACCGGGATCGGTGCCAGTGTCTATGCCACGATAATCCCTGATCACTTCACCGCGTTGAACGGCATCGATCGGCGACATGGCGCGCGGGCCAAGCAGATCCAGCGGATTGGAAATCTGCGCCGCAAGATTGGCCTGACTGGAGCAGCCGAAGTTTTCATAATTCTTGTTCTGGATCGTGTTGGTGACCGGATCCTTCGGCCAGTTGCCGCAAGGCGCTGTCTTGGCGGTAATCGCCGTGTAACTCAGCCGCACAGGCGCGGCGTCGCCATAGGGATCAGCCTGATAACTGACCTCGATCAGCCGGTTCGCCGGAATCCCGGCCCCGACCAGAACACCGCGGATTTCCTTGCGCAGCGAAGATGCAGCCTGGGCGTTGGCGGACCCGCTCGGCAGCAGGATCTGAACAGTGCCCGTTGCGGAATTGGTGTAGCCCTGCGCGAAGCCGCGGATGACGTCGCGTGCGCCCTTCGTCAATCGCCTGTCGCTGGACGCCACCGGCACATCGATTGCGTGTTCGGCTTCGGCGATCACGATCGGGTGGCGCGTCCGGTAATCGTCGGGTAGAGCGCCCGTGGACATGCCGTCCCGGTTGGCGCAGCCGGCGAGGCTTGTACCGGCGATCAGCAAGGCGCCAATCGCCAGCAGGCGCGCAAGACGGACCGGACCGGCAAAAGTGTTTGGCCGCATGATCAAGTGCCTTTTCATATCGCGGTTCAGGATGATCTTCGTTGTCATGTCCGCTCCCGCCTATTTGTAAATGAAGCCGACATTGCCGTGATACTGCCCGACGGGGGCGGCCTGACGGTTGCCGTAGATGCGATTGACTTCGCCGAGAAAGCGCTCGACAGATCGTCGGTCGGATTGAAATTGTCATCCGGACGCGACAGGTCACCGCGCGCTACCGGTTGAACCAGGTAAGGCGTCGCGATGATCACCAGTTCCGTCTCGTTGCGAACAAAATCCTTCGAGCGGAAAAGCGTGCCGAAAATCGGAATTTTCGAGACGCCGGGAAGACCGGACATGGCCTGACGGATATCGTCCTGCACAAGACCGCCGATCACGATAGAGCCCCCGGAAGGGAGCTCGACGCTGGTGGATGCCTTGCGGCGACGGATCGACATATAGGTCTGGCCGGGGACATTGATCGCATTACCGCTGACGTTCGATCCCTCGAAAGTGGGCTCCGAAACCTCGGTCGCAATTTCCAGGCTGATACGCCCCTGGACCCAGAACCACAGGCGTGAAATCCAATCCGATACCGTATTCGACGGTTTCCACAGTTCGTTTCAGCACGCCCTCTTCATCGATTTCCTGCTCGGATGGCAGACGATACTCGCCGCCGACGGAGAAGCTGGCCTTCTTGCCGGAAATCGCTGTCAGACTGGGCTCCGCCAGCGTGCGCATCACGCCTGCTTGCTCCATCGCGTTGAAATAGCTGGCGAACCCCATCGAGCCGGACCCGATCGCACCGGTGAACTGGGATGCAAATGCGTTTACCGCGTTGCCAAGGTTTGCCGGGTTACGGAAGGTAATACCATCGCCGCTCGTCGAACTCTTGATAGAACCACTAAAGCCGAGCTGCTTGAGCACCTGGCGCGAGACCTCGGCCACTGTCACCTTAAGCATCACCTGGTCTTCGCCGTCAATCCGGAGAAGATTAACGATCTGCGAAACCTGGCGGCGCTCAGCAAAGATGTCCGCGTCGCCGTTGTTGCCTTGTGCGGTAATATTGCGCGTGGTTGCCTCACCGCCTTTGATAAAGGCGCTCATGAGCTCTTCGACACGTGTGGAATCGAGCGGTGTGCGAACGGTCCCGGTCAGGACGATATTGTCCGAGATGATTTCGACCTTGATATCGGAATCAGGCAGGAAACGCCTTAGATTGGCCTCAAGGCCGGAAATATCACGTTCGATCTCCAGGTCGAGACTGACGATTTCCTCGCCACCCGGACCAAACACGAAAATGTTCGTCTGGCCGACCATCTTTCCGAACAGGTAGATGCGGCGCGAGGTTCGCGTCACGGCATCGGCCAGCATCGGATCAGCAACAAGGATATCATGCGCATCGGTCGGGAGATCGATGACAACGGCCTTGTTCAGCCCGAGCTTGATGGTTTTCTTGACACCTGGACCGCTATCTACGATGCGCACAAGCGACTGCGAAGCAGCTTCCACGACGAAGGTCCCGGCTGGCAAGCCGGAAAAGGCCAGGCAAAAGGCCAGTCCGCCTGCCGCAGAGCTACGAAGTTTGTGTCCGATCCGCTTCACGTTCCGCTCCCGCTCATACATCATTTCGCTTGAACCATGGATGAGCTGTCATCGCTCTTGACGATAGAGCCCGATTTGATGACCTGAATGGAGGGTCGCCCATCGCCGCTCAGCAGATAGTCAGCCCCGATCGTATCCGGCTCCTGGGCGTCGGCGACGCTGCGTAGCACCAGCGACAGGCGTTCCGCCATCTGCTGGGCCACCGTCATGACCTTCGACTGATCCGGTGTCAGCTCCAGCGTGGCGGTCGTTCCAACGACCGATCTGGACCCATCGTCCTTTTCCTCGACCTGCTGGTCTATGGCGAGCACGCGAACATTGCTGAGAACGGTTTCGGTCAGAAAGTTATCTTCATTCTTGCGAACCATGATGACGTCAACGCGATCGTTCGGCAGGATGAACCCGCCAGCGCCGGTCGCAACGGTAATTTCAGTGGCGACGGCGCGCTTGCCGGCCGGCAGTAGTGACGACATGATCCGGCTCGACGAATCCACGATCTTTTCCTGGCGCACCGGTTCGCCGTTGAAAATCGGCAGACGGACGACGACGCCTTGTAAATCGGTGACCGCGTTCGGACGGAGCTCTTCGGTGATCAAGCCTTCGACAACGCCATCCTTGGGCCAGGAGATCCAGTGTATGGCATCCGGATCGATCCTCGATCCCACAGGCAAGCTCTTGCTGGCGACCAGAACGTTGACGGTCGGTTCTGCGCTCGATCACGGGCTCGGCAGTGCTGACCACGGTATTGCCGCTGGTAAGCTTGAGTGCCAGGAATCCGGCCAGCCCCGCCGATGCGACAGCCACTGCCAGAATAATAACGCGCACCGGTTTCATGATCTTTCCCTGCAGTCCGAGAATATGCTCGCTGCAGATTGATCAGGAATTGGTGTAATTATAGTTAACGGACCGCTTACATTCATGGTTAACAAATGATGCGCGCCACAAAGGCACATTGATCGCGCCCGATGTATCATGAGGCGAACACCGCCGGGTCAAGATGATACGAAGAGATTAATGCAGTTGGGCGAGGCGCGGCCATCATCAGCGGTGATGAAGGATAGGCGAGGAAACCGCCAAGCCCGATGGCGATCCCGTAGGGAATCTTCTTCGCCGTGAACAGCAGATGCGGAACCGGAAGCCCGGAGGCAAGGATCGTGTTTTCGCGGCCGCGCATGAGCAAGATCAGGAGTGTCAAAACACCACCGAAGAACGATACGTAGACGAGAAACTCAATCAAGGAACTGTTCAGGCCAAACCAGACAGCACTCGCCGTCAAAAGCTTGGCATCGCCACCGCCCATGATGTTCATCGCAAACAGCGCGAAACATACGGCAAAGACGATCAGACCGGCAGCCAAGTGGATGCCGATCATCGCAAGACTAAGACCCGCCAAAGGGGCAGCAAGAACGAAAGCGCCCAACAGAATGGCCGGTACGCGGTTCGGAATGGTCATTGTAAGAAGATCGGAGATCGCAGCAATGGCCAAGCAGAGCGGGACGATTACAAAAATAATGGCTTCTGTCATCTTGCTCTCCCCGTTGTTGATTTCAGTCTATATGATCGAATTTAAAAAATGCTGAAGCACGCGTCGTGCCGAGGCTCGTCGAACGACCGTAAACAAAAAAGCCGCTTCCACCGGGAGCGGCTTTCTCAACACGAAAGCGTTTAACGCAATATTATTTCGCGTTATTCAGCTTGTTCGCCAGGCCACCGAACGTAAGGTTCAACTGGTTGCCAAGCAAGCCTGCACCCGAGATAAGGGCGACGGAGATGAGGGCAGCGATCAAGCCGTATTCGATCGCGGTCGCGCCGGACTCATCCTTCATGAAACGTGCGAAAATCTTGGTCATGGTATCTCTCCTACTTCACTTGTTGTTCAGCACTTCCGCCAACTGTTTCCGTTGATCGGATGACCAGAACCTACAGAGCGTGAATTTCAATTCGCTTAAAGAAAAGAGTTACCAGGAAGTTAACAGGCAACGCAGGTTTTCATGGTAAAAAGCCCGATAATTCCAAGTATAAAATGCCGATAATTTGCAAGCTTCCCTCAGAGAACGGCCGATATATGGCGTGATGTCCACCTCCATGCGTTGCTGATAGCGGCGATTTAACGCTTCATTCACCAAAACAGAGGATGCTTGGGTATTCGCATCATCAGGACATAGCCATGAATTTGCAAAACACAGCCATCGGCGCCCGGTTGCTGACCGCGGCCCTCGCAATTCTGGCTCTATTCAGCTCCTTCTCGGCGCCTTCCGCAGTTGCCGCCGACGAAATGCTGAACGTTTTCATGAACCAAGCGCGTGTGCTCAAGCTTGACCGGCCGATCAGCAAGGTCATCATCGGCAATTCTGACGTCGTGGATGCTACTGTGGCGGATGCCAAAACGATCGTTCTCACCGGGCGTTCATTCGGCACCACGAACCTTGTGATTATCGATGCCGACGGTAACGCCATCGTTGATGAACGTATTCTGGTCTCGATCGACGAGGGAAACACGGTGCGTGTGTTTCGCCAGACAGTCCGCTCCGTTCTCTCCTGCACACCCAATTGCGAAGAGCACGCAACACAAAAGACAACAGTCGCAAACTGAGGAGCGGCGTCATAGAGTGACGCACCCAGGAACTTCCGGAGCAGGAAGCAACGGCATTGAATTCGGATGGGGGCTAGATCTGGCCCGCAATCCTTATCATCCGGTAAGTGTTTCCATTCAAATTATCATCGTTGTTGCATACGAAATATCAACAGTCGCTTCCTAATATGCCTCATCGTAGGGCGCATTGCGGAATGGCTAAATGTTGAACAACCATGATGGAATAGCAACGGCCGGTCAGGCCGATGGCTCTCGGCATAAGCGCAACGGCGGGCTGTTGCGGCGTTTGTTCAGGGACAAAACCGGCACATCATCGATAGAATTCGCAGTTCTTGCCCTGCCTTTCATGATGGTCATCTTCGCCTCGCTCGAGACATTTACGGCATTCACGGCGGAACAGCTTTTCGCCCATGCCACGGACACGATGGCCCGCAAGGTGCAAACCGGCGAGATAACCTCGACCACGACGCGAGAAGAATTCCGCACAGCCTTCTGTGCCGAGATTTCGGTTATCATGACCTGTTCGGCGACCGAGGCTAAAACACCGTCGAAACTGTTCATCGATGTGCGAAGCTTCGCGGACTTTTCCCAAATTCCGGATGCTCTCCCGCGCATGAATGGGGATCTCGATACGAGTGGCTTCCAGTTTGCGCCGGGCGGGCCGACGACGATCACCATCGTCGCGCCTACTATCGCTGGGAAGTCATCACCGATCTTGTGCGCCCTTACATCACGAATTTGCGCCCCTGCCGGAAGCAGCATGCCGAACGACTACCTGATAGTCGCAACGGCTGCCTTCCGCACCGAAGGCTATTGAGGAGCAGGCTATGAAGGTTAGGCGTTATCGTTGGGCGTTGCTCTCCTGGAAACTGGAAGCTTTCAGCGCTTTTTGGCGTGACCGGCAGGGAACGGGCGCAATCGAATTCGCGATCATCGCCCCATTGCTGATCATGGCCTATATCGGCTCATTCGAAATCTCGGTTGGCTTCAACGTTGCCCGAAAAGTCTCCCGCGCGTCAAGCACCGTGGCTGACTTGCTGACACAAATGCCCAGGGTCGACAAAGCCACTCTCGAGGGCATGAAGACCGTCGCCACGAACGTCATGTTACCCTTTAAAATGACCGAATACACGCTGAAGATGACCGGAATCAAGATGACCGCCCCCGGCCTCGGGGTCGTTACCTGGTCGTATGACCAGAATGGCACCGCACCCTACAAGGCGGGCTCGGTCGTCACGTTGCCAAGCGATATTCCGGCCATAGACACGTTCATCGTGCGATCGGAAATGGTGGTTCCACACGACCTGCTGCTCTTCGCACCGGGGCTCGCCAAAAACACGCTGAAAACCATCGATATCCCCAGAACCTACTACTCCCGCCAGCGCGTCGGCACCGGAAACAGAATGCGGCGATTGCCCGGTCTTCCAGTAAACCCTTGCCACCACCTGGCTTGATCGAAACCTGACAACAACCTGGCATTTGCAATCTGCATCGCCCCGGAGTATTTCTGCGCGCTTTCACCTCGACCGCTTTGGCGGCGCGAGATGACGAGCAACATTTGTTCTGTCGCAAGCTGCCTGCAAATCAGAGGCTTGGCTCCGACAGCATCCCGGGTGGTCCATGGCACGTGCCTTTCTGTTTGTTCTTGATTCCTTCGGCCTCGGCAGGGCGCCGGACGCGGCCGAGTTTGGCGACGATGGCGCCGACACGCTCGGCCATATCGCCGAATTCTGCGCAGCCGGCGCCGGTGATCGGGAGGGCTTGCGCGAAGGACCGCTGACGCTTCCCAACATGTCGGCACTCGGCCTGCTGCACGCCGCAAAACTCGCCAACCGGCGCCTGCCCGCCGGCATGCCGCTGCCGGAACGGGTGTTCGGCCTTTACGGGGCGGCAAGCGAAGTCTCGCGTGGCAAGGACACGCCTTCCGGGCACTGGGAGATTGCCGGGACGCCCGTGACTTTCGACTGGGGTTACTTCCCCGCAGAAGGCGACGCTTTTCCGCCGGAACTGGTCGAAGCGATCTGCCGTGAAGGCGTGGTGCCAGGCATTCTCGGCAATTGCCACGCCTCGGGCACCGACATCATCGCTCAATATGGCGAAGAGCACATGCGGACCGGCAAGCCGATCTGCTACACGTCATCGGATTCCGTTTTCCAGATCGCCGCGCACGAACATTCCTTCGGCCTTGAGCGGTTGCTTGAGTTCTGCCAGGTGGTGCGACGTCTGCTCGACGACTACAATATTGGCCGCGTCATCGCCCGGCCGTTCGTCGGCAACACCCCGAAGGATTTCGTCCGCACCGGCAACCGCCGTGACTATTCCGTTCTGCCGCCAGAACCGACCCTGCTCGACCGGCTGAAGGAGGCGGGCCGGACCGTTCACGCCGTCGGCAAGATCGCCGATATCTTCGCCCATCAGGGCATCGGCCGGATGATCAAGGCCAATGGCAATATGGAACTGTTTGAAGCGACGCTGAAAACCATGGACGAAGCTGAGGACGGCGATCTGGTCTTCACCAATTTCGTCGATTTCGACATGCTCTATGGCCATCGCCGCGACGTGCCGGGTTATGCGGCGGCACTTGAGGCCTTCGACCAGCGGCTTCCGGACCTGGACCGCAAGCTGAAACCCGGCGACATCGTCATCCTGACGGCCGACCACGGTTGCGATCCGACCTGGCGCGGCACCGACCACACGCGCGAACGTGTACCGATCCTCGTCTTCGGTCCGGGCGTCCGAACCCGCTCGATCGGCGTCCTGCCAAGCTTTGCCGGGATCGGCGAGACGATTGCCAAACATCTGGGCCTTGCACCGGGCCTCCATGGGAGAAGTTTTCTGTGAGCGCATATCTGAAGAAGGCCGAGCTGCATTGCCATATCGAAGGCGCTGCACAACCGGCGCTCGCCCTGATCCTGGCGCAAAAATACAATGTCGATATCAGCGGCATCATCAAGGACGGAGCCTATCTCTGGGCGGACTTCACCCAGTTCCTGAAATGCTACGACGCCGTTGCCGAGCTTTTCCGCACGGAGGAGGACTACGCACTCCTGGCCGAAACCTATCTGACCGAACTCGCAGCCGCGGGCACGATCTATAGCGAGATCATCGTTTCCCCCGATCACGGCAATACGATCGGCATCGGCAGCGACGCCTACATTCGTGGATTGGCCGCCGGCATCGAGGCCGCCAAGGAGAAAACCGGTATCGAAGGCCGGATGATCATCACCATCATCCGGCATATGGGGCCGGAAGCCGCCGAGCGTACCGCACTCTACGCAGCCAAGCGCGAACACCCGCTGGTCACCGGCTTCAACCTTGCCGGCGATGAGCGCATGCACACGGTTGCCGATTTCTCCCGTGCATTCGATATTGCCCGGGATTGCGGTCTTGGCCTGACCATCCATGCTGGCGAAATGGCCGGTGCTTTCAGCGTGCGTGACGCGCTCGATCATGCGCGCCCATCGCGGATCAGTCACGGTGTGCGCGCCATCGAAGACGCGGACCTCGTCAAGCGGATCGCCGATGAAGGTGTGGTTCTGGAGACCTGCCCGGGTTCCAACGTGTCGCTGCAGGTGTTTCCGGACTTTGCCGCGCACCCCTTGCGTGCTCTCCATGAAGCCGGATGCCGGGTAACGCTGAATTCGGATGATCCGCCATTCTTCCACACGTCGCTGAAGCAGGAATACGAGATCGCCTCGCAGGTGATGGGTTTTTCCGATGACCAGATCAACGGCATGACACGCACAGCGATCGAGGCAGCCTTTGTAGACGAGCCGACGCGCGCGCCTCTTGGCTTCTCTCTAGGCCGCTCGCCTCTCTTTAGAGTGCTCGACTGGGGATGACGCCGTAAAGCGCTGTTCGGGCCTTGCGGCGTCTCGCCTTTCCGTGAAAAAAGGGTTTAAAATCCAGATCCTGCAGGAGGGCTTGGCCATGGACGGCGTTACAGTCATCAATCACCCGCTTGTTCAGCACAAGCTGACCATCATGCGCAAGAAGGAGACCTCGACCGCAGGTTTCCGCCGCTTGCTGCGCGAAATCTCCACGCTGCTCTGCTACGAGGTCACCCGCGACCTCGAGCTGACGATGGAAACCATCAGAAACGCCGATGCAGACCATCCAGGCCCCGGTGCTCGAAGGCAAGAAGCTGGTCTTCGCATCCATCCTGCGCGCCGGCAACGGCCTGCTCGAAGGCATGCTCGAGCTCGTGCCCTCCGCCCGCGTCTCGCATGTCGGCGTCTACCGTGACCATGAAACGTTGGAAGCGGTCGAATATTACTTCAAGGCACCGGAAAGCCTGTCAGAACGGCTGGTGATCGTCGTCGATCCGATGCTCGCCACTGGTAACTCATCAATTGCCGCCATCGACAAGCTGAAGGAGCGCGGGGCAAAGAACCTGCGTTTCCTCTGCCTGCTGGCCGCCCCGGAAGGCATCAAGAATTTTCAGGCAGCGCATCCGGACGTGCCGATCTTTACCGCGTCGATCGACAGCCACCTCAACGAACAAGGCTATATCGTCCCGGGTCTCGGCGATGCCGGTGACCGGATGTACGGCACGAAGTAAGGCTTTCCTGTTCGAGCAGCCGAACCCGCGCGGCCTCGATAAGCAGCCAACCGGACGGAATCTTGCCAATTCCTTAACCAGATTCACAACTCGGCACGCAGCCGCCGGAAAATCCGGTGGCTTTTTGCATCCTGTTAGCGGGCTTCATGCTTAGCTACTGAGGATTTTCATGTGCGGGGTGTGATCAATGCTGGTTCGTATGGCTGTCTTTGCCGGGGGCATAGTGGTCGCCGCCATGCTGCTGCCGGGCCTTGCCACGTCCTATCTTGACCGCCCGCAGACCGACACTCCAGCCAAGCCCGCCCAGGCCAGCCCGGCAAAATATGTCGGCGGCAAGGGCGTGATCATGCAGCCGGGTCCCGGCGGGCATTTTTCGGCACGTTCACCATCAACGGCCGCAAGGCAGATGGTCTGGTCGATACCGGCGCCAGCGTCGTTGCCATCAACATCTCGACGGCGCGAAGGCTGGGTGTCTCCACAGGGTCTCTGTCCTTCGACGCCAAGGTCAGCACCGCCAATGGCATCGTCAAGGCTGCCGTCGTCATGCTGGACCGCGTCGAGATCGGCACGATTGCTGTCAAGGACGTCCAAGCGATGGTGCTGCCCGACAAATCGCTGTCGGGCATGCTGGTCGGCATGAGCTTTCTCAACAAGCTCTCGTCCTACCGGGTCGAGAACGGTGCATTGCACCTTACCCGCTGATCTTTGAAACGATCACCGGTCGCTCCGACAACGCGTCTTCGCCGATCGCATAGATGTCCTGTAGCCGGGCACGCGCTTTGAGCGCCTGATCTTCGCTGACGGCGTGGACGAACGCGAAAGGTTCGCCCTTTTCGACCTTGGTTCCAAGCGGCTTCAGGCCGCTGAATCCGGACACGGTGGTCGATCGCCTCGTCGGGCCTGGTGCGGCCTCCCCGAGCGCAATGACCTCCATCCCGACATCGCGGGCATTACAGGACTGAAGATAGCCTTCACGTGGCGCTTCGACGGGGAGAATGACCGGGGCCTTCGGCAGGTAGACATTCGCCCGGTCGATTAGATCACCCGGCCCGCCCAGCAAGTGGACCATGCGGCCGAATCGCTCCAAAGCTGCGCCGGTATCGAGCGCGCGGCGGGCGAGATCAGCCCCTCCGTCGGGCTGGCTGCAGCGCCCGAGGTCATCAGCATTTCGGCGGCAAAGGTCATCACCACCGCTTCAAGGCGGGTTCCGGCCTTTTCTCCGCGCAAGAAGGCGATGCAGTTTTCGATTTCGACGACATTGCCGGCGGCATCGGCCAAGGGTTCGTTCATGTCGGTGATCAGCGCCGTAGTCTTGACGCCAGCACCGTTGCCGACGCCGACCAGTGAACGAGCCAGCGTCTCTGCCTCCTCCGGTCCGACCATGAAGGCACCGTTGCCGATCTTGACGTCGAGCACCAGCGATTGCAGCCCGGCAGCGAGCTTCTTCGACAGGATCGAGGCGGTGATCAGCGGCACGGAATCGACCGTCGCCGTCACGTCGCGGATGGCGTAAAGCCGCCGGTCGGCGGGTGCCAGATCGGCGGTCTGGCCGATAATGGCGCAGCCGGCCTCCTGAACGGTCCGGCGAAACAGCGTCTCCGTCGGTTTGATGTCATAGCCCCGGAATCGATTCCAGCTTGTCGAGCGTGCCGCCGGTGTGGCCAAGGCCACGACCGGAAATCATCGGTACGGCAAGCCCGCATGCAGCCACGATCGGCGCCAGCATCAAGGACACGTTGTCACCAACGCCGCCGGTCGAATGCTTGTCGGCAATGGGATGGCCGATATCATCCCAGGACAGCACGTCGCCGCTATCACGCATCGCAAGCGTCAGCGCTACGGTCTCGTCAAGGTTCATGCCAGAGAACCACACGGCCATGGCGAAGGCCGCCACCTGTCCCTCGGAAATCGATCCATCAGTGAGGCCGCGGATGAAACCGGCGATATCGGCTCTGTCGAGTGCCTCGCCGTTTCGCTTTCGACGAATGACCTCCTGTGGAATCATGATCAATAGGCCGTCGCGCCGGCCACGGGCTCGCGGCCGTCGAGCACCGAGAGGATGTCGCCGAGCAGGCCGGAGGCGCCAAAGCGGAAGGTCGAAGGCATCGGCCAGTCGGGGTTGTGGATCGTTGCCGCAAGGTTGAGATAGAGGCGGGCATCGCCCACGGTGCGAACGCCACCGGCCGGCTTGAAGCCGACCTTGCGGCCGCTTTCGCGGATGCAGGTTAGCATGATATCTGCTGCCTCCAGCGTCGCGTTGACAGCGACCTTGCCGGTCGATGTCTTGATGAAGTCTGCGCCTTCCTGAATGGCGATGTGAGAAGCGTTGCGGATCAGGCCGCGGTCCTTCAATTCGCCGGTTTCAAGAATGGTCTTGAGCAGCACGGGCGCCGGGCAGGCTTTCCGCACCTCGGAAATCATCGTGCGGACGGCCTGTTCGTCACCCGCCATGAAGGCGCGATAGGGGATGACCAGGTCGATCTCGTCGGCGCCATCGGCAATCGCCAGCCGCGTTTCGGCGACAACAGTTTCCACTGGCAGTTCACCGGAGGGGAAGTTGACGACCGTCGCGATCTTGACCGCGCTGTTCGGACCAAGAATCGCGCGCCTGGGCGACGAAACGCGGCCAGATGCAGATCGCCGCCGTATGTCCATGCGGGGTGCGGGCGGCGGCGCAGAGCTTTTCAATTGCCTCCGGCGTGCAGTCATCCGTCAGGTCTGTGAGGTCCAGCAATGAGAGCGCAAGCGCGGCTATCTGGCGATTGGAAGCTTCGAGCATCATGGGGTCCGTCCATTTCTAGATCGCGATCAATCGTGAACGGAGCTGCGGCCGGTCACGAACGGTTGTTCTATACGCTTGAGGCGGTCACGCAAACCCGTCTTGCGCGCTGCCGAAGGCACGAAAGCCTGATCGAGCTATGCCGAAATCATTTCAGCAAGGATTGAAGCCAGCCGCCGCCCGCCGATGGGAGCCATGTCCTTGGTTTCATGATGGCTGAGTTCGCCGCCGGTCATGCCCGCGCCTGAAATTGGTGATGACCGAGGCGGCCGCGACCTTCAGGCCAAAGAAACGAGCGAGAATGACTTCCGGCACCGTCGACATGCCGACCGCATCGGCGCCGAGAATACGGGCCATGCGAATTTCGGCCGGGGTTTCAAAATTCGGGCCGGAGAACCACATGTAGACGCCAGATCCAAGCGGAATATCCAGCTTGATCGCCGCGGCCCTCATGCGCTCGGCGAGAGCCGGATCATAGGCCGAAGTCAGGCCGACGAAGCGGTCGTCGCTATCAACACCGATCAATGGGCTCGTGCCGGAGAAATTGATATGATCGGTGATCTGCATCACCGAGCCCGGCGGCAGGTCTTCGCGCAGCGATCCGGCGGAATTGGTCAGGATCAGCGTTTCGACGCCCAACGCTTTCAACGTCTCGATCGGCGTGCGCATCGCATTGGCATCACCACGTTCGTAGAAATGCACGCGGCCGGACAGGACGATAACCGGCACACCGCCGATTTTACCCTGCAACCAACTCGCCGGCATGTCCCGATACGGCGCTGACCGGAAAGCCCGGAATATCCGTATAGGAGATCGCACCGGATCAGCCACGGCTTCGACCAGTGATCCAAGGCCGGAGCCGAGCACGATGCCATAACGCGGCGACAGGCCTGCAAGCCTGGCCTTCAACATGTCCGCTGCAGCCGTCATCCGAGGATTTCCGTTTCGAAAGAATGCGGCAGCAGGTCAGAGAGGGCGAGCGTCTTCTTCACGCCGGTCTCGTCGCAGAGGAAAATACGGGTGCTGGCGCCGGAAAACTCGGCAAGCCGCTGCCGACAGCCGCCGCAGGGCGGGCAGAGTGCCAGCTTTTCGGCGATGACGGCGACTTCGACGATCTTGCGCTGGCCGGCCATGACCATATGGCTGATCGCCGTCGTTTCGGCGCACCAGCCCTCCGGAAAGGACAGGTTCTCGATATTGGCGCCGGTATAGATCTTGCCGTCCTCGGCACGGATGGCGGCGCCGACGGGAAATTTCGAATAGGGCGCATGGGCTTTCGCCATGGCCTCGCGTGCCGCCTCGAAAAGTTCGTTTTCCATGGTCAGCGTTCCTTCACATAGGGTATGCCCCCTGCTTTCGGCGGGATCGCCTTGCCGATGAAGCCGGCAAGCAGGATGACTGTCAGTATATAGGGTAGCGCCTGCATCAATTGTACCGGCACCTGGCCGATCAGCGGCAATGGATTGCCTTGCAGGCGAATGGCCAGTGCGTCGAGGAAGCCGAACAAAAGGCAGGCCAGCATGATGTTCAAGGGCCGCCATTTGGCAAAGATCAGCGCGGCGAGCGCAATATAGCCCTTGCCCGCCGTCATGCCCTTGACGAACCCGGCGCTCATGGCGAGTGACAAATAGGCCCCGGCGAAACCGCACAGGATGCCGCAGCAGATCACCGCGCGGTAACGCAGCCAGATCACCGAAATCCCGGCCGTATCGACCGCACCGGGGTTTTCGCCGACTGCGCGCAACCGCAGGCCAAAACGGGTGCGGTAAAGGATCCACCAACTGAACGGCACCAGGAGAAAGGCGACATAGGTCAGGATGAAATGGCCTGAGAGCAGGTCGGAGTAGATCGGCCCGAGGATAGGCACATCCCTCACCGCGTCGGCAAAGGGGAAAGTGACCGTCTGGAAGCGGGCATCGCCGGCCAGCGCCGGCGTGCGGCCGCCCTGACGGAACCAGGCTTCGCCGAGAATGACGGTCGAGCCGGCAACGATGAAGTTGATGGCGACGCCGGAGACGATCTGACTGCCGCGCTGGGTGATCGAGGCGTAGCCATGCACCAGAGACAAGAGCACCGAGATGAGGATGGCGGCCATCAGGCCCATCATCACCGAGCCGGTGACAGCGGCGACGGCACCGGCGGCAAAGGCGGCGCCGAGCATCTTGCCTTCCAGACCGATATCGAACACCCCTGCCCGCTCGGTGAACAAGCCGGCAAGCGCTGCAAAGATCAACGGAACGGAAACGCGGATGGTCGATTCGAGGATCGCGATGATCGTGTTGAAAAGATCCATGGCTCAGGCTCCCCTTGTCTGCGCGGCAATGGCGGAGCGGCGGCCGATACTTGCAAATGCGCGACCGATGGCCGGGCGGAACATGTTTTCCAGTGCCCCGGCAAACAGGATGACCAGGCCCTGGATGATGACGATCATGTCACGCGAGATGGCCGGCATTTCGAAGGCGATTTCGGCACCGCCCTGATAGAGCATGCCGAACAGCACGGCCGCCGGAATGATACCGGCCGGATGCGACCGGCCCATCAATGCAACCGCGATACCGACAAAACCGGCGCCCTGCACGAAATCCAGCTGCATGCGATACTGCTCGCCCATGATCGGGTTCAGCGCCATCATCCCGGCCAGACCGCCGGAGATCATCATGACGATGATGGTGATGCGCGCCTCGCCGATGCCGGCATAACGCGCTGCCGACGGGCTGTGGCCCATGGTCCGCATCTCGTAGCCGAGCTTGGTGCGCCAAATCAGCACCCAGACGCCGAAGGCGGCGAGAAGCGCCAGCAGGAACGAGACGTTGAACGGCGAATTGCCAAGGTTGAGCCCGAAAATCGACATCAGCCAGTCCAGCTTCGGCAGCTGCCCGCCCGCCTCGAAGGTGCGGGTCTGCGGCGCCATCTGGCCGAGCGGCTTCAGCACCTTGGTCAGCAGATAGACCATCAGGCTGGAGGCGATGAAATTGAACATGATGGTGGTGATGACCACATGGCTGCCGCGCTTGGCCTGAAGCCAGCCCGGCAGGAACGCCCACAGCGCGCCAAAGGCGGCCGAACCGATGATCGCCAGCGGAAAAACCACGAACCAGGGCATGGTCTTGTCGAGCCACAGACAGGCGAGCGCCACGCCGATACCACCGATATAGGCCTGGCCTTCACTGCCGATGTTGAACAGCCCGGCATGGAAGGCGACGGCGACCGAAAGACCGGTGAAGATGAAGGTCGTGGCATAATACAGCGTGAAACCGATATATTCGCCGCGGCCGAAGGCGCCGTTGATCATGTGATAGGCGGCCTTGAGGGGATTTTCGCCGACCAGAAGCACGACGAGACCCGCCACAACGAAGGCGACGATAAGATTGACCAGCGGGATCAGGCCATATTCGGCCCAGGCCGGCAGTTTTGCGTATGGATTGCTCATTCGGCCGCCTCCTTGGCGCCTTCGACACCGGCCATCAGCAGGCCGAGTTCCCCTTCGGTCGCATCCGGACCCCGCTCACCGACCACACGGCCGGCGAACATGACGATGATACGGTCGGACAGGGCGCGGATTTCATCGAGCTCGACGGAAACGAGCAAGACAGCCTTGCCCTGATCCCGCATCTCGATGATCCGCTTGTGGATGAATTCGATGGCACCGACATCGACGCCGCGCGTCGGCTGGCCGATAATCAGCACGTCCGGCCCGCGCTCCATCTCCGCGCCAAAACGATCTTCTGCTGGTTGCCGCCGGAGAAATTGGCTGTTTTCAGCCGCGGGTTGGGCGGCCTGATATCGTATTTCTTGATCTTTTCCTCGGCATCCGCCTGGATCGCCTTGGTATTGAGGAAGACCCCATTGAGGTAGCGCTTGTCGTGGTGATAGCCGAGAATACCGTTCTCGGCCTCTTCGAACTTCAAAACCAGGCCGACATGGTGCCGGTCTTCCGGCACATGCGCCAGACCCCTGTCGCGCAGTTCGCGCGGATCGACATGGGCGGTGACGTCGATCGGCTGGCCATTGAGCAGGACCTTGCCGCCGACCGCCTTGCGGATGCCGGAGATCGCTTCCAGCAATTCGGACTGGCCGTTTCCCGCCACACCGGCAATACCGACGATTTCGCCGGCGCGCAGGTTGAAGGAGACATTATCGACCATGGTGACACCGCGGCCGTCGCGCACCGTCAGGTTTTCAATAGCGAGCTTCACCTCACCCGGGTTGGCAGCGCCCTTTCGACCCGCAGAAGCACGCGGCGGCCGACCATCAGTTCGGCCAGTTCCTCGACCGAGGTTTCCCTGGTCTTGCGCGTCGCCACCATCTCGCCGCGGCGCATGACGGAGACCTCGTCGGTGATCGCCATGATCTCGCGCAGCTTGTGGGTGATGAAGATGATGGTCTTTCCCTGATCCTTCAGCTGGCCGAGGATGCGGAACAGGTGATCGGCCTCCGGCGGCGTCAGAACGCCCGTCGGCTCGTCGAGAATGAGGATATCAGCCTTGCGGTAGAGGGCTTTGAGGATTTCGACGCTGCTGCAGACCGACCGGCAGTTCCTCGATCAGCGCGTCCGGATTGACCTCCAGCGTATTCCTTTTCCAGCCGCTTCAACTCGACGCGGGCCTTGGAAATGCTGGTGTTGAGGATCTGGCTGTCTTCGGCGCCGAGCATGACATTCTCGAGCACGGTGAAATTCTCGACCAGCATGAAATGCTGATGCACCATGCCGATACCGTTGGCGATCGCCGCGTTCGGATCCTTGATCGTCACCTGTATTGCCGTCGATGACGATATCGCCCTTATCGGCCTGATAGAAGCCGTAGAGGATCGACATCAGCGTCGACTTGCCGGCGCCGTTTTCACCGATAATGCCGTGAATGGTGCCCTTGCGGACAGTCAGGTTGATATTCTTGTTGGCATGGACAAGGCCGAAGCTCTTGTCGATGCCACGCAACTCGATGGCAATATCGCTCATATTGACCCATGTTCCCCAAGTCGGCCCGGTTTCTCCACTTTTGACAGCAGTAGCCCGGACATCGATTTTTTTACCAGTTGGTATAAGTTTAGCATCGAATTCCGGACGCGTAAGTCAAAAAATCGAAAACGCATATACTCTTCCCAGTTCAATCGGGAGAGTCCAGCGCGATTTACGCACTTCCGGATGAAACGCAATATTGCCGTGACCCGGACTTTATCGAACATGTGGATATGATAGGGGATGGCATGGCACACGAACGGCCACCTCGAGGAAAATCATGAGCAACGACAGCGAACGCATCACCCGGCTTGAGGAAACGATCGCGCATCAGGCAAAGACGATCGAGGAACTGTCGGATCAATTGACCGAACAATGGAAGATCGTTGAGCAGGTACGCGCCAAGCTCGACCGGCTGACCGAGCGCTTCCTCAGCCTGGAAGAACAGAGCCTCGAAGCGCCGGCGAATACACGCCCGCCGCATTATTGAGCCGGCTATTCATCAATCTCGCGTAAAAAAGCCGCCGGCTCCGAGAACCGGCGGCCTTTTCATTCAATCGCCTGTTTCAATCCCTTGGGATCAATAGGGGCAGGCTTCATCCGACATGTAGTCGTGAACCTGAACCGTGCCGGCAATGATATCGGCCTTGGCCTTGTCGACCGCAGCCTGCATTTCCGGGGTGATCAGCGCCTTGTTGTTGTCGTCGAGCGCGAAGCCGACGCCATCTTCCTTGAGGCCGAGGTTGGAAATGCCGACCTCGAACTTGTCGTTCTTCGCGGCCGAGAAGGCTTCGTAGACGGCAACGTCGACGCGCTTCAGCATCGAGGTCAGGACCTTGCCGGGCTGCAGCATGTTCTGGTTCGAGTCAACGCCGATGCCGAGCTTGCCGGCGTCCGCAGCCGCCTGGAGCACGCCAACGCCGGTACCGCCGGCAGCGTGATAGACGACGTCAGAACCCTGATCCATCTGCGACTTGGCGATTTCGCCGCCCTTGACCGGGTCGTTCCAGGCGTCCGGCGTCGTGCCGGTATAGGCTTCGAGAACCTTGACGTCAGCGCCGGTGGACTTGGCACCACCGATGTAACCACAGGCAAACTTGTGGATCAGCGGAATGTCCATGCCGCCGACGAAGCTGACGGTCTTCGACTTGGAAGCAAGTCCAGCGAGAACGCCGACGAGATACGAGCCTTCCTGTTCCTTGAAGACGATCGACTTCACGTTCGGCTTGTCGACAACCATGTCGATGATGGCGAATTTCGTGTCCGGATATTCGGCAGAAAGCTTTTCGAGCGGCGGCGCCCAGTTGAAGCCGACAACCACGATCGGGTTGTTGCCGTCGCCGGCAAAACGGCGCAGCGCCTGTTGCGCTGGGCGTCGTTGCTGATTTCGAACTCGCGATATTCAACACCGGTTTCGGTCTTGAACTTTTCCGCGCCGTTGAAGGCCGCTTCGTTGAAGGATTTGTCGAACTTGCCGCCGAGATCGAAGATGAGCGCCGGCTTGACATCGGCGGCGAGCGCCGTGGCGGACATCATCGAGAAGGCAAAGAGACCGAGGAGCGTTTTTTTCATTGTGCAGCCCTGTTGTTGCTATTGATCTTGTTGGGTCCTCCCGCAAGCTCCTCTTCGGGAGCATGTCTGCGGAACCACCACTCCCTTTTAAGGATATGTCTGGCTGGCGCGCATCCTTACATGCCTCAAATCAAAATTCACCCGAAATTTTTCAATTGGTAAAAAAGGTAAATGGCTCAAAAAACCGGCAAAATCATCGGCTTTGCCGCTAAAGCGAGGTCATTATTCGGGCAACGCGCATCGTCAATAAATGAAAAAGCCGCGGCGCCTGAGCACCGCGGCTTTCGATATTTCCAATCTGCCCAGACTTACCAGGCCTTGCTGAGCTTCAGCGTCACAGTCCGCTGCTCGCCGTAGCCGCAAGTAAAGAGACCCTGGCAACCCTTGACATAATCCTTGTCAAACAGGTTGCTCACGTTGAGCGACGCGCCCCAGCCATTCTTCTCGTAGCGGATCGCGGCATCGGCTACGACGGCATCCGGAACCCATAGGGTGTTCTCGATATCGGCTGCCGACTTGCCCTGGTAGCGAAGACCGCCGCCGACGCTTACGCCTTCCATCGCCCCTTCGGTAACGGTGTAGTCGATCCACAGCGAGGCCTGATGTTCGGGGATCAGGCGAGGACGCTTGCCGATATAGGCGGCGATGCCCTCTTCGGTGATCTCCATGTCTGTATAGGTATAGGAGGCGAGCAGTTTCCAGTTCTGGTCGATATTGACCTTGCCTTCAAGCTCGACGCCCTGGGATTCGACTTCCCCGAGCTGGGTCTGCGTGAAGCCATCCGGATTCAACGCGTTCTCCTTGGTCAAATGGAAGACCGAGGCAGTCAGCAAACCATCGAAGACGGTCGGTTCATATTTGATGCCTGCCTCATACTGGACGCCCTCTTCCGGTACCAGCGGGGTGCCGGTGGCGGAAATGCCGATCAGCGGATTGAAGAAGGTCGCCGCGCTGACATAGGGTGTCAGGCCGTTGTCGAATTCGTAGGCAAGACCGGCGCGACCGCTGACGGCGCTGTCGCTGGAGGTGTAGGAGCCGGTTGCGAGGCGAGAATCAGTTTCGCTGTCGACGTAGTCGTAGCGACCGTTCAGCGTTACCAGCCAGCCGCCGCCGAAGCGGATCTGATCCTGTGCATACAGACCAACCTGCTGCATGCGCGACACGCCGTCGAGGTAGATGTTGTAAGCCGGCAGCGCGCCGCCATACACCGGATCAACTGGATCGAGGTCCGGCGCCGGGAAGGCCGACGCCTGCGTCTGGTCAATCTTGAAGTTCTTGTAGTCGAGACCCAGCAGCAGATTGTGCTCCGCACCCGCTGCCTCGAAATCCTTCCGCAAGCGGTTGTCGACATTGAAGCTGTCGACAGAGGTGTCATGCTTGAAGCCAAGCCGCGCCAGATCACCACTTGCCGTATAGGCGTAGGGATAAACCAGCTCTTCGGACTTATCGAGATGGGCGAAGCGCAGGTTCTGGGAGAAGTTCCAGCCATTGTCGAACTCATGTTCGAACTCGTAGCCGATCATCTGCTGATCGTGTGGCCGGAATCATGATCGGGCTCGCCGTAGAAGAAATCACGATCGACCTTGCCGCCGAACGGACCATCCACCACCGTACCTGCATAAGGCAGGAAGCCGTTGGCGATATGGGTCTGGTCGAGACTGGACGATCGCATAGACCGTCAGGCTGGTCGCATCGTCCGGCGAATAGGTGATCTGCGGCATGATGAAGCCGCGCAGGTCTTCGGAGTAATCCGTGTAGTTGTCGCCGCCGGAGATCTTGCCGGTCACGCGATAGGTGATCGTGCCGTCATCCTTCAGCTTGTCATTGACGTCGAAGCCGAAGAAGGCGTTGCCGAAATTGTTGATACCGATCTCGGTATAGTAGAGCGGATCGTCCTGCGGACGCTTGCGCACGAGATCGACGATACCGCCCGGGCTCGAACCACCGTAGAGCACGGAAGCAGGGCCTTTCAGCACTTCGACGCGCTCCAGCATGAAGGCGTCTGCCTGGAAGCCGCCGAAGCCGTAGGAGAATAGGTTCAGGCCGTCAAGGAAGACGCCGGTCTGAGTGGCGTCGAAGCCGCGGATGTAGAACCAGTCGGTGTCCGGGTCGCTGCCGAAGGGCTCGGCCGAGACGCCGGCGGTGTAGCGTAGCCCTTCATCGATCTTGGTGACGACGCCGCGATCGTCCAGCTCCTGTCGGCCAATGACCAGAAACCGACTGCGGAATTTCAGAAACCGGTGTCGCGGTTTTCGAGCCGGTGCCCGTTGCCTTTGCCACATAGCCATCGACGGGGCCGGTCGCTTCTTTTCCACCGCCCTTGCCGCCCCCGACAGTCAGGCGTTCCAGTGCCGTGGCACTGCCCGTTGCCGCATCCTGCGCCCACACCCCTTGCGGGATCGTCACCACCGCAATCGCAGCACTTGTCATCAATACCCGGTAGAGACCTGTCCCCTTGATCCGCATAAATTCGTACCCCAGCTTGAAACCGGCCGCCTGCGCCCCCGCTGGCGTCACGCAATCCGGCTTTTCCATGAAAATAAGCTGATTATTTAGCTCAACTATGATGGGCCGGGATTGTCTCTGACTGCGGTTCTTGAACGATTCTGGTCCATATTCCGCATTGCACGCCGGCAAAGCGCCGATGCTCAAAAGCGCTGACTTTTCGCCCATGTCGCGGGCGTCGCACCAACAGACTTGCGGAACACACGGGTAAAGTGCGCCTGGTCGGCGAAACCAGTTTCGGCGGCAACGACGCTCATCGGCAATTCGCCCTTGAGCATCAGCTGTTTGGCGCGCTCGATGCGGGCTTTCATCTGCCACTGGTGTGGCGGCAGGCCGGTCGAAGCCTTGAAAGCATGGCTGAAATAGGATTGCGACAGACCGGTGATCGTCGCCAGTTCCTCCATCCGTATGCCGCGCAGGCAGTTTTCCTCGATATAGTCGATCGAGCGGCGCAACTGCCACGACGCCAGCTCGCTGCGCTTGCGCGCCCGAACGGGGCCAAGACGCATGACATCAACGAACAGCGCCACAGACAGGCCGTCGCCATAGAGATCGTGCAACGGCTGCGGATTGGCGCATTCGGCAGCGATCAGCTCGGCCAGCGCCAGGAAACGCGGCTCGGAAAACATCAGGCGCGGCGTGTCCAGCTTGCGCGGATCGAGATCTTCCAACAGCCGGCGGCTGAGGATATCCGCGTTGAAATGCAGGTCGAGATGGCGGACATAATTCACGTCGACCATTTCAGCCCAGAGTTCCATGCCGGCCGGAATGTAGGAAATGACCTGCCGGCGGCTGTCTTCCGCGACGGCTTGCTGTGTTTGCCGCAGCCGGATATTGCGCCGGCCGCCGCCCTTGGCGTCGAGCACGATGAACAACCGGGGATCATCCGCGACATAAAACCCGCCGGCAACAGGCGCGCACTCGACGTCCCAGAGGTCGGCGACGATACCGTTCCACTCGCGCCGGTTCAACCCGCCGATGACGGAGAACCCGGAGATCTTGTTGTTCATGCGCGGTTGAAAGGTCATGGGGTCTCGACGGAATCGGCTTTCTCCGCTGATCGGAAATAAAACCTACTTTTATTAGTCAAGTTTGACTAATTCAAAACCAGCGCCTTTGCAATTGCTGAAATGTCCGCAAACCCCGCGTTTGTCGGCAGTTGTGTCCTTTTCGCCATGCCGGGCTCATCGAGAGGAAGCGATCTATCAAGGCTCGCACGCTCTGCGCGCAAAAACCCTGCATCACAGACAGAAGCTGATAGCGGCCGCCTCCTCAGATGGCACACCGAACGCCGGTAGGGCGCAGGCCACAAGAGCCATTAAGATTCTTCGCCAGATATTGCTGGTGATCAGCATCGGCGAAGTAGAAGGTCTTCGCTCTGGCGATTTCTGTGGTGATCCGGCCGCCATGTCCCGCCGTCTTCAACGCCGCTTGAAATACGTCGCGGACCGCATTGGCTTGCGCCAGTTGCTCATCATCCTCGACATAGACGACTGAGCGATAGACCGTGCCGATATTATTACCCTGGCGCATACCCTGGGTCGGATCATGCTCCTCGAAAAACACCTTCAGTATCCCGTTCAACGACACCTTGGCGGGATCATAGACGACCAGCACCACTTCGGCATGCCCGGTCAGGCCTGTCGTCATCTCCTGATAGGTCGGATTTTTGGTAAAGCCGCCCGCATAACCCGCCGCCGTCACGTGGACGCCCGGAATTTTCCAGAACAGTCGTTCGGCACCCCAGAAGCAGCCCATGCCTAGGAGGACCTGCTGGCTGCCCGCTGGATAAGGACCTTTGAGTGAATGACCATTGACGATATGGGTCGCGGCCGTTGGGGCCTCGTCGTCCCTGCCCGGAAGCGCGCTTTGCGGGTCCGGCATGGTGAGCTTCCTGTTGAACATCTCCGTCAGGAACATGATGGCCTCCCTTTTCGCCGGTACAGGTTCAACGGCGCCTGCGCTCAGGCCGAGAACCGGCCGGCGGCAGGCCGCCGCTTGTAGCCTATCACCCAAAGGATGAGCGCGATCAGCAGGAAGAAGGCAAAGGCCGGCTGCTGTAGCGACCACCGGATCACCGGATCCAGAAAAGCACCATTCGCGTGCGGCCGTTCCAGGCTTTGCACAAGCGACTGCGTCGAGGAACCGCCGGCCGCAAGCGCTACTGCCAATGGCGTCAACACCGGCTGGGATGCCGAGACCGACTGGATGGCATCGACCGATGCCACAAGAACACCCATGACCAGCGCCAGAAAACTCGCAAATCGCAGCAAAAACCGCATTCCGTCTCCACCACCCGTCCGTATTCGCGCCGGCCGGACCTTATTTTGCCGACCACAGCAAGCAATAAGCACAGCCCCAAGCAAGTGCAATCCCACCTTTTCACAGGCACGGATCGCAAGAAGTCAAAAAACTGTCAGAAATCAGTTGATCCCACCGAGTTCATCGGTATATATCGCGCCGGTCCGCAGGTTTTCGCCCGCGGCCTACCCGGTTTGGCGCAGCCGAGCGGGGTTTTCAGGAGAAAGCAAGCGCTTGTCTCTAATCCACCGGCCCCAACCGCCGGTGCGATTGACAAAACGGACAGGTGGCCGAGTGGTTGAAGGCGCACGCCTGGAAAGTGTGTATACGTGAGAGCGTATCGTGGGTTCTGAATCCCTGCTCTGTCCGCCATTTCCTCTGTTTTTACAACGTAATCTGATTTCGGCCTCTCGCCTTCCCCACTGTAGCGTACCTGGAATTGTAAGACTGCGAGGAAGCGTTGGCTGCCTTTAGTCGGCCAGGCGATAATAGGGGTCTTCTCGATACGTTGCGCCGATATAGCAGTTCGTCCCGAAGCATCTTGGACTTCTCCGGTCCCCCGCTCAATAATAAATGTGCTGGGGCATCTTACGATGGTGATAGCTGGCTCTCGGCGTAACGTAATAATCGAGTCGTTCAATAACGACTTGCTCGTGATAGATAATTGGCGCGCGGGACTCGTAGTAGCGGTATCCGCTCTCGTCAACGCAGCCAGATAAGGTTGCAACCGACACCCCGAGAGCACCGAGAATGATGACTAGCTTGCGGCTCATGTTCACCTCCAGACTGAAGAAATGGAGCATCGCTGAAGCAAGGCAAGCCCCCATCCGCTGTTCGGCCAGACCCGCTCGCATCAAGTTCAGCTTTCCGTAAACGCACGCCTGCGGTAAACCAACGGGGCAATCTACAGTCTGCTTTCGACGCGAGTTTCCAATACGGCCTGTCAATTACCGCCAAGGAGAAATGAGCATGACCTCCATCGCATCCCCCAAACGCCCCGTCGGTCATCCGGACCGGACGCTCGATTGTGAAGAAGCGCTCCAAACAGCACTCGAGCACCTGTCGAACGAAGAAGCCCTGACGGAACAGGACGTTGAAGCGCGACTTGTTCACGACGGCCTGGCAGCAGGATGGGAAGAGGCAGAGCTCAGGATCGCGATCGCCGACCTGCGCCGGAATGCGGCACTGGGATTGCAGGGTCTGTCGGGATAGACACCCGGCCAACTCGTCTATCCGTCAGCTCCCCTTTCGCCAGCCATGCATGAGCGTCGGCGGCGTGGGTCACGTCCTGCTGTGTCAAAAATACAATATAAACCTGTGTCATGGATTGGCTAGGTCCGCCAAGTTGCGCGGTACAGACTTGACGGCGGCGGCTGACTGTGGACTGAGTTTAGGGCACAATTCCGGGCTGTTTTGTGAAATTTTGTGTTCTGTCGGAAGCGTATCCATGACCTCAGCATCGATCAGCAGGCCTGTCACGTCGTCATCGCAGGGAATCCTGCGGCGCTTGGCCATCACCCTGCCGCTCGTTGTCGCTCTCCGCCTGTGGGGGCCACGCCAAAGGGGTCATGCAGCCGCTCAACATTGCCGCCGAGCCCAAGGGAAATTCCGTCGTCAATATGCTTGTGGCGACCAGCCGGCTGCCCTCCGATGACCCAGCCACCCTGTTTTCCGGCGAGCGCAGCGTACACCCCTCAATCACCGATGTCGCGGTTTCCATTCCATCCAGCACAGTGCGCACCTCGGGCACCGTTCAATGGCCAAAGAAGCTGCCGCCCAATCCCGACACTGATTTCGCGGTGGTCCGCGTCCAGCCGGTGGCGACTGTCCAGCAGGCCCACGACTGGGTGCGCACGCACTCCAGCGGCGGCCATGCGATGGTGTTTATCCATGGCTTCAACAATACCTATGAGGATTCGGTCTTCCGCTTCGCCCAGATCGTTCACGATTCCGGCGCTGACGTAACACCGGTTCTTTTCACCTGGCCGTCGCGTGCCAAGGTGTTCGATTATAACTACGACAAGGAAAGCACGAACTATTCGCGCACCTCGCTGGAGAACACGCTGAAGGGGCTGGTCGAGGACAAGAATATCAAGGACATCACCATCCTTGCGCATTCGATGGGGACCTGGCTGGCGATGGAATCGATCCGCCAGATGGCGATCCGCGACGGAGGTCTTCCGAAAAAGATCGAGAACGTCATCCTTGCCTCGCCCGATATCGATGTCGACGTGTTTTCGCGGCAATGGACCGAGCTTGGCGCCAAGAAACCGAATTTCACCATCTTCGTCTCGCAGGACGACCGGGCTCTGGCCTTGTCGCGCTATATTTCCGGTGATGTGCAACGGCTGGGACAGATCAACCCCGCCGAAGAACCCTACAAGACCAAGCTCGAAGCTGCCGGCATCACCGTCGTCGACCTGACCAAGGTGAAATCCACCGATAGTCTCAATCACGGCAAGTTTGCCGAGAGCCCGGAGATCGTTCAGCTGATCGGCCAGCGGCTTGTCACTGGCCAGACCCTGACGGATTCCGATGTCGGCCTCGGCGATGGTATCACCGCAGTGGTCGCCGGCACGGTCAACACCGTGGGCAAAGTCGCGGCAACCACAGTTGCTACCCCTGTCGATCTCCTTTCCGGAAACCTGAAGACGCGGCCCAAGAGAAAGCCCGGAGATATCGGTGGAACCCTGCAAGGGGAAAATGCGCCGTTGAACTAGGTGTCGAGACCAGCAGCACTTTACCAACCCACGCTGCTGCTCTCCAGCTGATCTCGCGCGAAAAATCCCTGCGGAACCATCCGGCACCGTGCATCGTTGCTCCTGATGAAGGAGAACAACCATGCCGACAACAATCCCTACGCCGCAACATGACAGTCCGCGAGGACTGCAGCCTGGCCCCGGACTGCCTGATCGTTCTCAGGACAGACCGACAACGCCGCCGGTGATCGACAAGGGCGACACGAAGAACCCCAACGACCCTGTGCTGGAGCCCGCGCTCCTGCCGATCGGCGACCCCGCCGGCATGGCTTGAGGAGAGGTCAATGTTCACCGACGATAGCAACGCAACTCCAGAGCAGAAGAAGCCACGGGACGTGCATCGGCCGCCGGGCCAACCTTCGCATGCGGACGAGAAATCGAAAAACCGGTGGTCAACCCTGTGACCGGCGGCGCGATCTGAAAGCAGGTCGCGGATAGTTGTTCAGAGATCAGGTGCCGGGCCGCTTATCGCGCGTCGGCACCTGATGTGTTACGCCCTGTTGATGCGGCGTTCCGGAATATCGGTGCGCATGCAGCCGGGCTTTTCGGGCGATGCCTCGCTCAGTGTTTCTCCACCTCGACCCTGTTCTCAACGAGATGCACGCCGATCACCGACGCTGCCGCTTCCTCGATGCAGCCGATTTCCGCCTCGCATGAAACGTAACCACTGAGAACAACGGTGCGCCCAACAGCCATCACAGACAGGCTGGATGTATCGATCAGCGCTGAATACCGGATGTAGCTCAGTACCTTTTCGGCCAGGTCATCATCGGTAAGGTCCGAATGGTCATCCTGGTGAATATGGATCTGCTTGTGCATGGCAATTGTCCTTCGAGGGACAACGCAAGCTTTTCCCGATTGTTCCGCTTCTCTGAAATGACCTTACGGGAATGGTATGTCAGGCGCCTGGCTGCACATGAATGAAGGCCTCAACGGCCGCAGCGATGAAATCCTGGCGGGCGTAGTCGATCGGCTGCTCGCCGCGCAGCACATAGCGGCAGGTCTGGATCGCAGCCTTGTAAGCCGTGCCGTCATGAACCGGCCATTTGTCGAGAAGGCATTGCGCTGCCTCGCGCGTGTTGCGAACAACACGGTATCGTCCTATCCCATCGAGTTCGAGGACGACAGGTTCCTGCCACCATTTTTCAACCATCTGACAACCTCCGGCCGCATTCTGCCATATGAGCCTTGTGTGAAATATGCGCTCCGCCCGACACTTGCGTTGCCCCTGGTTGCAGCGCCCCGGCAAATAGGGCTATGGCGGAGGCTCACTTTGCCAAGGGGCCGTGCCTGATGTCCGATGTCTTCCTGAATGTCGTGCCGATCTTCGTCCTGATCCTGCTCGGCTGGCTGATCGTACGGATGAACTATCTGAACGCCACGGTCGGTGAGGCACTCGGCGATTTTGTCTTTCGGGTCGCGGTGCCGGTGCTCCTGTTTCGCACCATCGCCGAAGCCGATTTCAAGGATGGCTCGCCATGGCCGCTCTGGGTCGCCTATTTCTCCGGCGTCGCGGTGACATGGACCTTGGGGCATCTCGCCGCCACGCTGCTTTTCAAGAAGGATGCCCGTATCGGCGTGCTTGCCGGGGTCTCGTCCGCGTTTGCCAACACGGTTTTCATCGGCCTGCCGCTCGTTCCTGCGCAGCGTCGGCGAAGAAGGTGTGGTGGCACTGTCCATTCTCTTGTCCGTCCATCTGCCGGTCATGATGATCGCCGGCACGATCCTGATGGAGCGGGCAGAGCGCAAAACCAGCGGCAGGCCCGGCCAGAGCCCGTTCAGGCTGCTGAAGGGCATCCTGCGCAATCTGGTGCGCAATCCGCTGGTCATCGGCCTGGTGCTCGGGGCGCTGGTTCACCTGATCGGCATACCGCTCGGCGGTCCGGTCAAGATCGTCGTCGATCAGCTGGCGGGCATAGCAGCTCCCGCTGCCCTGATCTCGATCGGCATGGCGGTCGACAAATATGGCCTCGCCGGCAATACCGGCCTTGCCTCGATCACCAGCACGCTGAAATTGATCGTGCTGCCTGCAACGGTCTACGGTGCCTGCCAGCTGCTCGGCCTCAACAGCAATTGGACGGCGGCGCTGGTGCTGACCTCATCCGTACCCACCGGCGTCAATGCCTGGCTGATCGCCAATCACTTCAATGTCGGGCATGGCCTTGCGTCATCGACAATCACCATCACCACCGCACTTGGCGTTATCTCGGTCTCCGCCTGGGCCTACATCCTGCTATAAGGCAGCAGGACAGCAGACATGAAAAGCCCGGCCGAGGCCGGGCTTGGTTCTTTCCTTGCCATCGAGGCACGCTTTTTAATGAGCGGGTGTCTCTGTGGCCGGCTTCGTTGCTTCGCCTTCGGTCGTGGGCTTGGCGGCTTCACCGTCCGTAGCAGGCTTGGCAGCGTCAGCCTCGGCAGCCGGCTTTGCAGCTTCGCCTTCAGCGGCGGGCGTGGCAGCAGCAGTTGCGTCAGGCAGCGCGACCGGGGCATCGGCCTGTTCGCGCAGCCATGCAATCAAATTGGCGCGCTCGTCCGGCTTCTTGACGCCGGCAAAGCCCATGGCGGTGCCAGGAACGTGCTTCTTCGGCGCTTCGATAAAGAAGCTCAGGTGATCGTAGGTCCAGGTCTTGTTGGCTTCGGCAAATGTCTTCATTCCGGCCGAGTAGGCAAAGCCTTCATGCGAGCCGATCGGACGCTCGACAAGACCCCAGAGGTTAGGGCCAACCTTGTTGGCCCCTCCCTTATCCGCGGTATGACAGCTTGCGCATTTCTTGAAGACGGTCGCGCCTGCAGCAGCATCAGCCGATGCCAGCAGCGGCTTGATGTCAACTTCGACTTCTGCCGTGGCGCCAGCGCCAGCATCCGAACCGCTCTCTTCGGCAATGATGGCAAAGCCTTCCTTTTCGGGAACTTCCGAATGGAAGATGCCTTCCGATGCAATCGACACGGACATCAAAACAAAGACCGTACCGAGGAAGGCACCCACGCCCATGTTTACATATGAGTTCATCCGCAAATGCTCCCCTTGCAACCGGCGCGAACAAAACGCCAGCCTATCTTGAAATCATGGAACCTATGTCTTTTGGCTTTGTGTTGCAACAGACATTATAAGCCCGGGTCTGAGACCTTTTGACACTTTTCCGGCGCGTTTTGAAGGCCTAAGCATGAACAGCGACAATTTGGACAAAACCCTGATTCTGATCCCTGCGCGCATGGCCTCGACGCGACTGCCGGGCAAGCCGCTCGCCGACATCTGCGGCCTGCCGATGATCGTGCAGGTCGCCATGCGGGCAAAGGACGCGCAAGCTGGCCGGATCGTCGTAGCGGTCGATCATCAGGACGTGTTCGATGCGGTCACAGCTGCCGGCTTCGAGGCGGTCATGACCCGGGTGGACCACCAGTCAGGCTCCGATCGTATCCACGAAGCGCTTTTGAAGAGTGATCCGGAGCGCAAGGCAGAAATCATCATCAATGTGCAGGGCGATCTGCCGACCATCGAGCCGGAAACCATCCGCGCCGCCCTTCGGCCGCTGGAAAATCCTGAGGTCGATATCGCCACGCTGACCGTCGAGATCGAAGACGAGGACGAAAAACTCAATCCCAACGTCGTCAAGGTCGTCGGCTCACCGCTTTCGCAGACACGGCTAAAGGCGCTCTACTTCACCCGCACCACTGCACCGCATGGCAAGGGGCCGCTTTACCATCACATCGGGCTCTACGCCTATCGGCGTGCCGCGCTGGAGAAATTCGTATCGTTGCCGCCCTCGACACTGGAAAAGCGCGAATCGCTCGAGCAATTACGGGCACTGGAAGCCGGCATGCGGATCGATGTGGAAATCGTCAAATCGATACCGCTCGGGGTCGATACCCCGGCCGACCTTGAAAAGGCCCGGCGCCTTCTCTCTAGCAAAGCCTGATTGGAAACTGCGATGATCACCAAGACAAACCGGATCTCCTTTCAAGGCGACTACGGCGCCAATTCCGACATGGCCTGCCGCGATATGTTTTCGGACATGGAACCGCTGCCCTGCCAGACCTTCGAGGATGCGTTCCTGGCAGTCGAAAACGGCGAGGCCGATCTGGCGATGATCCCGATCGAGAACACGATCGCTGGCCGCGTTGCCGACATCCATCATCTGCTGCCCGAATCGCGGCTGCATATCATCGGCGAATATTTCATGCCGATCCGGTTTCAACTGATGGTGCTGCCAGGCGTCTCGCGTGACGAGATCCGCACCGTCCACAGCCATATCCATGCGCTCGGCCAGTGCCGCAAGATTGTCCGCGCCAACGGCTGGAAGCCGGTCGTGGCTGGCGATACGGCAGGTGCTGCCAAGCTGGTGGCGGAAATGGGCGACCGCTCGATGGCGGCCCTGGCACCGAGACTTGCCGCCGATCTCTACAAGCTCGAGATCATCGCCGAGAATGTCGAGGATACCGAAAACAACGTGACGCGCTTCGTCGTCCTTTCGCGTGACCCGAAGGACATCAAGCGGCAGACGGAGAAGGAGGTCATCGTCACGACCTTCGTCTTCAATGTCCGCAACATCCCGGCCGCGCTCTACAAGGCGCTCGGCGGCTTTGCCACCAACGGCATCAACATGACCAAGCTGGAAAGCTATCAGCTCGGCGGCAAGTTCATCGCCACGCAGTTCTATGCCGATATCGAGGGGCATCCGGACGATGCGCATGTCCGCCAAGCGCTGGACGAGTTGCGGTACTTTTCCGAAAAGGTCCGCATTCTCGGCTCCTACGCAGCCCATCCGATGCGGCTGGTCCTGTAAGTCGAAACACCGCAGTCTAACCCATCAGAATTAGCGGCTGGAAATAGGGGCAGAAAGATGATTGTTTTGTGACGAACCCGTTTGTTCGTCGCATTTCGCTATCTGATTCGCGGCGCGCAGTGCTCTCCTTTTCTATGACAAGCGTTTGTGAGGTCTGCAGGCGCGACAAAGGTTGACACATGGCAATCAGGACACTTCTTCTCTGCACCGGCGCCGCCTTGATGGTTTTCGACCGCAGCCCGCGCCGCCGACGCGATCGTCGCCGCTGAACCGGAGCCGATGGAGTATGTTCGCGTCTGCGATGCATTCGGAAAGGGCTATTTCTACATTCCCGGCACCCGAAACCTGCCTGAAGGTCGGCGGTTATGTCCGGTTCTGATTCCAACTATGGCGAAGACCCGTATTCAGGTGAAAGCAACGGCTGGGATGCTTTTACCCGCGGCACCATCACGCTGGATGCGCGATCGGACACCGAATATGGCGCTTTGCGCAGTTTCATCGAGCTGCGCAGCGACGTGGACAATATCAACGACACCAATACCTATCTCAACGCCGCCTATATCGAGATCGCCGGCTTCCGTGCCGGCTATGCTGATTCGCGTTACGACACGTGGCTGAACTCAGCCGGCAACATCATCAACGACGACGTGGTCGACTATACCGGCGACCGGACCAATCAGGTCAGTTATGTCTATGGCGGCGATGTCGGCTTTTCGGCGTTGATCGGCCTAGAGGAAGGCGCCGGCAGCTATGATACCGGTTTTGCGCCGGTGCCGTCCGTCTCCTATCACGGTGATGACTTTCCGCACGTGATCGGCGGCTTGCGGTACTATCCGCAAGAAGGCACGGGCATCGCCTTCATCGGCGGCTATGACACCAACGCCGAGGCCTTCGCCGGCAAGCTCCGTGCCGACGTCAAGTTCAACGACGTTTTCTCGGTCTTCCTGATGGGTGGCTACCAGTCGGATTGGGACAATGATAACGGCCCCGGCGGCACGAGGCAGCTCAACTATTACGGCCCGTGGCTTGGCGACTGGGCTGCCTGGGGCGGGTTTTCCGCCCAGTTGAGCGAAAAGGCATCGCTGAACGGCCAGGCGGCCTACGAAGAGGACGGCACCTTCGCGGCAGCCCTCAATGTCGAATACATGGTAACCGAGATGCTGAAGGTCCAGCCGGAAATCAACTACACGGAATTCGGTGGCGAACGCGGCAACGGCAGCGCTATCGGCGGCACCGTTCGCCTTCAGCGCAATTTCTAATCCGGCGATCGGCTGAAATTCTATCGGCGTCCGCCTTGGCGGGCGCCAATTGCGTTTATCTTGGCCAATCCAGCCAGTCGCGCATCAGCTGGTGGGCAATGGCGCCTTTCGGCGGCGGACCGAGTTCGCCGGCCGCCAGCGTGACGCCGGTATTGCGCGCCAGCATCGCCGCTGTTTCCTCTCGCGTGAACCAGCGGCAGTCTTCCAGTTCCTGCTCGTCCCGGTGAATGTCGCGGGACTTTGCCTCGGCGTAACAGCCGATCATCAGCGTATGTGGCATCGGCCATGGCTGCGACGCGTGATAACGGACGCGGCCGACGCGAATGCCGGATTCCTCATGCGTTTCGCGCCGGACGGCATTTTCCATGGTTTCCCCCGGCTCGACAAAGCCGGCGAGACAGGAATACATGCCCTCCGGGAAATGCGGACTGCGGCCGAGCAGGCAGAGGTCGCGTTCCAGATCGATCGTCAGCATGATGACAACGGGATCGGTACGCGGAAAGACCATATGGCCGCAGGCGGAGCAGATCCGCCGGTAGCCGCCGCCCTTGCTTTCCATGGCCGAGCCGCATTTACCGCAGAAACGATTGGTGGCGTTCCAGCTGATCAGGCTCGAGGCCTGCGCGAATTGCCCGAGCAGCTCGTCCGGCAGCATCTGCTGGCGATAGAGGGTGCGGCCGTCGGCGAGCTTGAAGGGCTCCGGCAGCGTTTCCTCGGTCAATCCGACGGGAACAGCCAGCCGCGGCTCGCCGTTTGACAGGAAGCCGAGCAGGATAGCGTCGTCAAAGATCGGCTCCAGTCCGGCCAACTCGTAAGGCGCAAACAGCGGATCGATGATCTTCTCGTCATGCTTGACCACCAGCTTGCCGCTGGAGAAAGCGAAGACATGCGCACCTTCCTTGCGGAAAGCGACCTCGACGCAATCATCGGGACGATGTTCCGATTGTCTGTCCAGGTGATTTTCGGAAAAGGCGACGAGCGTGCTCGGCTCGGGATGCGGGCTGTGCAGGTCGAAGATCGATTTCGTCATTGTCAGAGATTTTCCACTATCCGTGCTGCGAATGCCTTGCGCTCGTCGTCGTCCCAGGGCTCAGCCGAACCGAAGCCCCAGACCGGCCCCGGCCAGTTGGCATCACCCTCGTTGCGGGCGATGACATGAACATGAAGCTGGCGGACGATGTTGCCAAGCGCGCCGACATTGATCTTCGTTGCCCCCGTCACCTTTTTCAAGGCGGCTGCGACCATGTTCGTCTCGAACGTCAGCATGGCCTGATCAAGCGGCGTCAAATCGAAGACCTCCGACACGCCGTTGCGCTGCGGGATCAGCACAAGCCAAGGCCAACGGCGGTCATTGTTGATACGAAGCTGGCAAAGGCCGAGCGTGGAGATCAGCAATCCATCGCGTTGAAGGCGTTCATCAATCTCGAAGGCAGGCAAGCGGCTCTCCCGGAACAGTGATTTTGTGTTTGTTTGTACAACGATAGCAGTTTTTTAAAGGCGTGGCTTGCATTTGGTTTCGATATTGCCGATATGAGAGCCGGGAGGTTGGTGGTGGACGAGCCACTCGCCAACCGGGTCAGGTCCGGAAGGAAGCAGCCCCAACGAGCCAGGCACGGGTCATCGTGCCAGCCTCCCACCCTTTTCTTTCTGTCCTGTCTGGACACGATTTGCAGCCAAGCGGCCCCGTCTTGGGGAAAAAGGGCGATGAGCGAAGATAGTCTGATCCCGACATCCGAAAAGCCCGCCGCCTACCGCGTGCTTGCGCGCAAGTACCGGCCGAAGGATTTCTCCGACCTGATGGTCGGCCAGGAACCGATGGTGCGCACGCTCACCAATGCGTTCAGAAACCGGCCGCATTGCGCAGGCTTACATGCTGACCGGCGTTCGCGGTGTCGGCAAGACCACCACCGCCCGCATCCTTGCCCCCGCGCTGAACTACAAGACCCCCGAAATCGACAAGCCGACGATCGACCTCAGAATCCCCGGCGAACATTGCCAGGCGATCATGGAAGGCCGCCATGTCGACGTCATCGAAATGGACGCCGCCTCCCATACCGGCATCGACGATATCCGCGAGATCATCGAGCAGGTGCGCTACCGCCCGGTTTCGGCGCGCTATAAAGTCTACATCATCGACGAAGTCCACATGCTTTCGACCCAGGCCTTCAACGGCCTGCTGAAGACGCTCGAAGAGCCGCCGGAACATGTGAAATTCATCTTCGCCACCACGGAAATCCGCAAGGTGCCGATCACCGTCCTGTCGCGCTGCCAGCGCTTCGACCTGCGCCGCATCGGCGCCTCCGATCTCGTTGGCCTGTTTACCACCATTCTCGGCAAGGAAGGTATTTCGGCCGATCCGGATGCCATGGCTATGATTGCGCGTGCCGCCGAGGGCTCGGCGCGCGACGGCCTGTCGCTGCTCGACCAGGCGATTGCCCATGGCGGCGGCGTGGTCGAGGTCGAAGCAGTGCGCTCGATGCTCGGCCTTGCCGATCGCGCCCGCATCGTCGATCTGTTTCAGCATATCGTCAAAGGCGATGTCGCAGCCGCCCTCGATGAATTTGCCGGGCAGTATGAGGCAGGTGCCAGCCCGTCCGTCGTGCTGACCGATCTCGCTGATTTCACCCATCTCGTCACCCGGTTGAAATATGTGCCGGATGCCGCCAACGACCAGTCGCTGAGCGAAATCGAGCGTACCCGCGGCGCCGAGTTCTCCTCCAGCATCGCCGTGACGACGCTGTCGCGCATCTGGCAGATGCTGTTGAAGGGCATTCCGGAAACGGAAAGCTCCTCGCGCCCGGCCGGTGCCGCCGAAATGGTGCTGATCCGCCTTGCCCATGCTGCGCACCTTCCCTCGCCGGAAGATGCAGCCCGGCGGTTGCTCGAACTTTCCAGCGGCGACGCCCCCCGCCAGCCCTCTGCCCCGAACGGCGGCAATGGCGGCGGCGCGCAGGCCTCCATGGGAGGATCCGTCCAGGCGCGCGGCAATGATATGCCGCCGGCACAGCGGGCGACCGGAAACGGCGCGACCATGCTGCGCGCCGTGCCGGACGTGGCACCGTCCCAGGCCTTGCCTGTCGGCAGGATCGAGGAACGGCCCCTAGAAGCGCCGGTCGCGAAAGCCGAACCCAAGGTTCCGCTGCGCTCGGTCAGCGACATCGCCGACCTCTGCGGCACCAATCGCGATATCAAGCTGAAGACGCTGGTCCGCGGCTTCGTGCGCCTGGTCAACCTGGAACCGGGCCGACTGGAAATCAATCTTCCGGAAGATGCGCCAAAAACGCTGGTCGCCGAACTGCAGAAGAAGCTTGAAGACTGGACCGGCATCCGCTGGATGGTGATCCTCAGCCGCGAGCCCGGGGCGCCGACATTGCTGGAGGCCGAGACGCGGGCGCAGGAAAAGCGCCTCAGCGACGCGCGCCAGGACCCGGATGTTGCCGCCATTCTCGCAAAATTCCCGGGCGCCAAGATCACCGACGTGCGGATCAAGGGACCTGAGCCGGAAGAGGAAAGCGAGCCGGTGGCCGTGGCTGCCGCCGAGTCCGAAGAGGGCGACATCCTTCCCGGCGACGATATCGAGCACTAGTTCACATCTATCGAGACATTCAGAAGAGGACATGACGATGCGTGACATCATGGGCATGATGGGCAAGGTCAAGGAAATGCAGGCCAAGATGGAGAAGATGCAGGAAGAGATTTCTGCGCTCGAAGTCGAAGGCTCCTCCGGCGGCGGTCTCGTCACCGTGCGCATGGACGGCAAGGGCAACCTCAAGGGCCTCAAGATCGACCCGTCGCTGTTCAAGGAAGACGATGTCGAAATCCTCGAAGACCTGATCGTTGCCGCTCACAAGGACGGCAAGGACAAGGCAGAAGCCATCACCGCCGAAAAGACCCGCAGAACTGACCGCCGGTCTGCCGATCCCGCCCGGCATGAAGCTGCCTTTCTAGGCGCTCAAAGCTCCATTACTCTTCAGGCAGGAAAGCCGCGCCAACGATGCGGATTTTGCGCGGCGGCGCAGGCACGAAACTTGTGGTGCCGCGAAGGCCGACATCGCCCAGTAGCGTCACGTTCATGACGGCATCCTCGGCTGATTGCACCACCTCGGAATTCGAACCCCTCGTATCTAACGCCGTCATTTCCATAGCCGGCGTTTTGGCCAGCACGGTCTTGTAGAAGCGGTTCATGTCGCAGGTCTTCAGCGGCGATGCCGTCCGGTAGGCGCCGGCGTTTGGCAGTGCGGCATAGCGCGCACCTGTCGTCACCGAGATCATCTCGTCGGTATTCCGGTCAGCGCTGGTAATCCGGTACACATCCATCGCCGGATCGTCGCAGATGAATTTGCACTGCGCCGCGATCGCTTCCATGTCGTTGGTGGTGTTGTAACCGGAATTCGGCGTCGGAAACGAATAGCCGTCCGAGAGGCGAACGCATCGCGTTTCGATCTTGGCGCTGATCCGACGCAAGGCATAGCCTGCCGTTGCGCTGCGTGACGCAGCCGCGACCGATCGGCCGGCTGGAGCACGCTCGGCGACGGCTTGCCTCGCACAGACCTGGTGCGAAGCGCCGGAAAGGCTCGCGATCCGGGCATTCGTCTGGGCAATGCGGCCGGCGATTTCGCGGCAGGCAAAGGTTGCCTTGGCATCGCAGCTGTATTTCACCTGAAAAGCCCGGTTGGCGGCGATCTGCCGTTGCAGCCGGGAAATTTCGGGGCTGCTGGAAGCGCGGGCCGGTGCGCAATCTCCTGCCTGGACGCCCCTCACATGGATCGTCAGCGTGAAAAAGGCGGCGACCATCATCGCGCCCATTCGCCCGATGCGGCCTGCAATTGCCGTGAACCCGTTCATGTCGACCGCCCCCGTCGCGCGCCTGCCTATAGACACAGCTATCCCGGCGCTCTGGTCATCACCAATTCGCTGCGGTGTTGCGGTATCTGTACAGGCATCGATCAATCGCATCAGGCCCGAATGCCCTGTGCGACAAGGTTTCTCATAGGTTGAGACCGGGTTGAAGGAAAGCGGAACTTCAACGGATGGTTAAGGACGGAGCTCCGCCATCTCGGCGAATATCGCAGGGAAAATGGAGAGGATCATGCGCTTGTGAGCAGGGCTCTGAGCTTGTGGTGGATCGGCGCCGCAATATAGCGAGCGCGGTCTTCATCGGAGAGGTTCTTGCCATAGGTCCGCAGCAGTTCCGGCATCAGCACCGGCGGGCCGGAATGGGCGTGATAGGTGACGGCATCGCCGGCCTGGACGACGCCGTCCTTGAGCACGCGGCAATAGAAACCCGGCCGTCCGGCCTTGGCGAAACGCTTGGCAAAACCGGGATCGTCCATGCGGACCGCCAATGTGGCACAGGGGATGCGCGCAGACGTGACCTCAAGTTCGACTGTCTCGGTGACGAACCGGTCGCCAACCGAGATCTTCCGGCTGTCGGCGCCTTCGATAACCAGATTTTCACCAAAAATACCCGGCTCCAGAACGCGGCCTAGTTCCTTCGACCACCAGTCGAGATCGACTGAACCTGAGCGCATAGACGGCCTGATCGACGCCGCCATGATGTTTGCGGTTGCATATCTTGTCGCCGATCAGCCCTTCGTGGTCTATCATCACACCGGCATCGACCGGGTGCTTGAAGATGCCGGTCCTGTAGGATTTGCCGGGCAGGATTTCGGCATTGCCGGTGCAGACGGCGAGGATTTTCATGGGCAGCACTTTCTTTTCAGCGATTCCGTTCGCCGGAGATATGGAGTAGAAACGCCGCATGGCAAAGCGAGTCACCGGTCCTGAAATTGAAAAACTCATCCAGCTCCTGGCAAAGGTGCCCGGGCTCGGGCCGCGTTCGGCCCGGCGCGCTGCCCTTCATCTGGTCAAGAAGAAGGACCAGCTGCTTGGCCCGCTGGCCGACGCCATGGTCGAAGCGCACCGCAAGGTCCGCATCTGCTCCTGCTGCGGCAATGTCGATACGATTGATCCCTGCAGCGTCTGTTCCGACGACCGCCGCGACAATTCCGTGATCATCGTCGTCGAGGACGTCTCCGACCTTTGGGCACTGGAGCGGGCCAGCGCAATGAACACCGCCTATCACGTGCTCGGCGGCACGCTGTCGCCACTGATGGCGTCGGGCCGGATGACCTCAACATCAAGGGTCTGGTCGAGCGAGTGGCCAAGGGCGGCGTGCGCGAACTGATCATCGCCGTCAACGCCACCGTCGAGGGCCAGACGACGGCCCACTACATCACCGACCAACTGGACGGCCTCGGCGTCAAGATCACCCGCCTGGCGCATGGCGTGCCGGTCGGTGGCGAACTGGATTATCTCGACGAAGGCACACTGACGGCAGCGCTGAGGGCGAGGACGGCGATTTGAGTAAGACATTGCTTGTGACGCAAGACGGCCTCCACACCACGGCAAATGACGCATCGAATTGCAAAGCCGCAATCCCCTCTCCCGTCATTCCTGTGCTCGTCACAGGAATCCAGCCACGACGTCCGTCGCGTGAAAGGGTCTCTTGCGCCATGGACATGGCGCAGCTGGATCCCCGCCACAAGGGCGAGGATGACGGAGTTTAAAAATGCACCGTTCCAAACTGAGGAAAGTCCGCTGAAGCGCAGTAAGGCACGGCAAACACTGGCGATGATGGTTGCGGCAATTGTCTCACTGATGCCCCACCCCGCCCTCGCCGCCTCCAAGGCCGAGACCGAAGCGCAGTTCCGCCAATGGCTGCAGACCGATCTGTGGCCGCAAGCGCAGAAATCCGGGATCAGCGCGAGCGCCTTCAAGGCCGCCTTTGCCGATGTGAAACTCAACTGGGACCTGCCGGATCTGGTTCCTCCAGGGACCAAGCCACCCGGCGAGCAGAAGCAGAGCCAGGCGGAGTTTTCCTCGCCCGGCGCCTATTTCTCCGAACAGCGGCTGCAGGGGCTGGCGGCGACCGGCCGCAGTCTTGCCAAGGAAAATGCGGCGACACTCAGACGGATCGAGAAGACCTACGGCGTTCCGGGCTCCATCGTCGTTGCCATCTGGGGCCGGGAATCCGGTTTCGGCCGGGCAAAAATCCCGCATCCGATCATGGACGTTCTCGCCACCAAGGCCTTCATGTCGACGCGTGGCGATCTTTTCAAACGCGAACTGATCGCAGCGCTGCATATCCTCGACAGCGGCGACGTGCGCGAAGCCGAGATGAAGGGGTCCTGGGCCGGCGCCATGGGCCAGCCGCAGTTCCTGCCGACCAGTTTCCTGAAATATGCCGTCGATTTCGATGGCGACGGACGGCGCGACATCTGGAACTCGACGCCCGACACGCTCGCCTCGATCGCCAATTACCTGGCGAAAAGGGCTGGCAGCGTGGCCGCGACTGGGGTTTCGAGGTCTACATTCCAGCCAATGTCTCCTGCGCGCAGGAAGGTCCGGATCTCGCCAAGCCGATCTCGCAATGGGCATCCGATGGCATCGAGCGCGCCTCGGGCAAGGCATTTCCGGCCGGTGAAGCCAAGGCCGACGGCATGATGCTGGTTCCGGCCGGTCGCCATGGTCCCGAATTCATCGTCACGCCGAATTTCTACGTCATCAAGGAATATAACAATTCCGACCTCTATGCCCTGTTCATCGGCAACCTTGCCGACCGGATCGCTTCCGGCGGTGGTGCGTTCAGGGGCCAGTTCGGCGATGTCGGCAAGATGCTGCGCTCGGACGTCCTGAAGATGCAGAAGGCGCTGGAAGGGCAAGGCTACGACATCGGCAAGGCCGATGGCTTGGCCGGTTACAAGACCCGCCGCTCGATCGGCGCATGGCAGGCAAAGAACGGCATCGAGCCGACGTGTTTCCCGCAGAAAAACCTGTTGGGAAAATTCTAGGGCGCTTCATCTTTTGAACCGGGGCGAAACCGCATTCGATTTCGCCCGGCCCGGCAATCAGGCTGCAGCGAGGCTTGCTTCGAGCAGGTCCAGGATCGTGGTCCAGCCCTTTTCGTGGCCCTCTCGCTTCTTCCGATTTGAACTTCACCTGCTTCAAGGTGATTTCCGTCGTGCCGGCATCGACCTCGGCCAGATCGATGGTCACGACGCTGTCGTCCAGCGAGTACGGCGATTCCCAGGTGAAGGACAGGCGGGAATGCGGGTCTATCTCAAGATAGGTGCCCGCATGCGGGATTTCCTTTTCAGGCGTCACCATGACGATCGAAAATCGGCCACCCTTCACCGGATCGTTCTTAACCTTGGTCGGCTCGGAACTTCCGAAAGGCGGCGCCATGAATTTTGCCAGCATCGCCGGCGAAAGCCAGGCGTTGAACACCTTTTCACGCGACGCCGCGATTTTGCGGCTCACCGTCAGCTCAAGCTCCTTCATTTTCTCCGTCCTTTGAAACGAGTAAGTTTTCCAGCGCCGCAAGGCGCAGTTCCCAGATCGACTTCAATTGCGCGAACCAGTTCTCGGTCAGCTTCAGCGGTTCGAGTTCGGCCGCGATGAAATGCTCGTGGCCCAAGGTCCGGCGCGTGACAAGTCCTGCTTCCTCCAGCACCTTGATGTGCTTGGAGACGGAATTCAGCGACATGTCGAAATGGGCAGCAAGCGCCGTCACTCTCAATGCACCCTCCTGAACAAGCAGCGTCAGGATGCGTCGCCGGGTCGTATCGCCGGCAGCCTTGAGAACGCGTGACAGGTCATCTTCGCCCATTTATTCACCTTAATAGTTGAATATATAAAATACGGGAAACAGTCAACCATATGGGTGATCATCATTGAACAGGCAAACACTGCCCTCCCCGGAAAACTTTTGTGAAGCGACGGTCCGGCTGCCAACAACGGAAATCGGTCCGGCGCGCAGCGCTCAGTGCATGTCCATCTGCTGCTTGTAGCGCTCGTAGTCATAGGGAAGGATCGTCTGGCGCTCGATCATCCGATGCACGCGGGGAGCGGCATCTCCACGATGCAATGCCGTCAGGCGATCGCCGATCTCGGCGTCAGCCTGGGTGCGGCGCTGATTGTGGCGGACATATTCCACCCAGGTCGGCACATGATAGGTTTCGGTCCAGGTGGTCGGATTTTCAAGATCGCGCATCAAGCCCCATTGCCCGGCTCCATCGCGGATGCGGACACGGCGGCGCTCGGCCATTGCGGTCAGGAAATCCGGCACGTCGTCGTCGGCAATCTCGTAGTCGATCATCACCACGATCGGGCCGCTGCGCGGCTTGGAGATCCAGTTTCAGCAGAGGTTCCGAAAATCGGTTGAGCGGATCGAGATTGAGCGACTGGAACTCCGGCAGCGGCAATTTAAGCCCGATTGCGGCGCCGACCACCATCAACAATGCCGAGGCGATCAGAGCGTTGGCCGGACCGTAATTTTCAGCCGCCTGACCCCACATCCAGCTGCCCGCGGCAATGCCGCCAAACGTTGTCGTCTGGTAGAGCGACAGCGCCCGGCCAACCACCCAGCGCGGCGTCGAGAGCTGCACGGTCGTGTTGAACAGCGACAGCGCCAACACCCAGCCGGCACCCGCCAGGAGAAGCGCAAGGCTGGTCAGCCAGCCATAGGGGCTTAGGGCCGTGATCAGGCTGCTGACGGCAAAACCGGCAAAGGCGATGCGGACGACCCATTCGCTGGACATGTGTTCGCGCAGCCTCGCACTCAGAAGCGCACCACCGATGGCACCGAGACCGAAGGCGCCGAGCATGATGCCATAGGTGAGCGGGCCGCCGGCGACCAGATCGCGCGACCAGCGGCAAAAGAGCGAGGATGGCACTGGCGGAGAGACCGAAAAGAAGCCGCGCACCAGCACCTTGCCGATATTCGGTGACATCGCGACGTAACGAAGCCCGGCGGAAATCGCCCGCCCCATCGATTCGCGCGGCAGCGTTGACAGCGTCTCCTCGCGGCGCCAGCGCAGGAGTGCATAGATGATGGCGAAATAGCTAAGCGTATTGGCGGCAAAGGCCGCCGCCGCCCCGGCAGCCACGACAATCGCGCCGCCGATGGCCGGACCGACGCTGCGGGTGATGTTGAAGCCCATGCTGTTCAGCGCGACGGCCGCCGGCAGCACCTCGCGCGGCACCATGTCGCCCACCGAAGCCTGCCAGGATGGATTGTTCAGCGCCGTGCCACAGCCGATCATAAAGGTAAAGAAGAGAAGCAGCCAGGGCGAGATCAGCCCGAAATAGGCACAGAGCGTCAAAAGCGCCGAGACGCACAGCATGAAACACTGGGCGACCAGCATGATGCGGCGGCGGTCGAAATTGTCGGCAAGCGCACCGGAAACGAGCGAAAACAGCATGATCGGCAGCGAGGTCGAAGCCTGCACCAACGCCACCATGTTCACCGAATCCGTAATCGAAGTCATCATCCAGGCGGCGCCAACAGCCTGGATCAGCCCACCGAAGTTGGAGGCAAGACTGGCCACCCAGATAACCCGGAACGTATCATGCTTGAACGGCGCCAACGGCGATAGTCGATGCGGCAAACGCGCTTTCCCACCCTGTCTGTATTTGAATCGTCTTTGTGACGCCCAATCTAGGCGAGATGACCGGCCGGGCAAGCAAAAGCGCTGACACCGGCAGGATTTTGCCACTTCATAGTCTGCATCCGGGTTTTGTGGGTCGGGAAGCGGGATATCTTGCATTTGCGGATAATCGAGCGTATATGACCCTCAAATTCTTGATCGGTTGATGAAGAGTGGGCCCGTCAGGACCCGCTCTTTTTATTACCGATGTTTTGGGAGAACATCGTTTGTCCGATACGACAACGGCAGAAAACACACAGGAACCGCGCTTGGTCACCGAGACCGGCACCGACCGGCGCATCGCCGATATCATCGAGCCCGTGCTGGTTCCGATGGGCTACCAGCTGGTGCGCGTGCGCCTGTCCTCGCAGAACGGCGCGACGCTGCAGATCATGGCCGAGCGCCTCGACGGCACGATGACCGTGGAAGATTGCGAAACGATCTCGACGGCGATCTCGCCTGTGCTCGACGTGGAAGATCCAGTCGATCGGGAGTATCATCTGGAAGTATCGTCGCCGGGTATTGACCGGCCGATGGTCCGAAAGTCGGATTTCACGCGCTGGGCCGGCCATCTGATCAAGTGCGAAACCTCGATCCTGGTCGATAACCGCAAGCGTTTCCGCGGCAAGATCGTTTCGGCCGACGACGAAGGCTTCACGATCGAGCGCGACCAGCCGGCTTCCGGCGAAGAGCCGCAAGTGGTCATTCCCTTTACGGCATTCGCCGAAGGCAGGCTGATCCTCACGGACGACCTGATCCACGATGCGCTGACGGCAGACAAAAGGCGAAGGCAGCACAAGCTGCCAATGAAAACTTCGAAGACGAAGATTCGCCGATCAATTGAGTTCATGGGCGCGGGACGCCTCTAAGTGAGGCCCCGGCAATCAGACGGAGACTTTAATATGGCAGTGAGTGCTAACAGGCTCGAACTTCTGCAGATCGCGGATGCCGTCGCATGAAAAAGTGATCGACCACGAAATCGTACTGGCCGCCATGGCCGACGCGATCCAGAAGGCCGCCCGCTCGCGCTACGGTTCGGAAAGCAACATCCGCGCCGACATCAATTCCAAGACCGGCGAAATCCGGCTTCAGCGTCTGCTCGAAGTCGTCGAGGTTGCCGAGGACTACTCGACGCAGATTCCACTGGAACTGGCCCGCGACCGCAACCCGGACGCCATTCTCGGCGACTTCATCGCCGACCCGCTGCCGCCGATGGATTTCGGCCGTATCGCCGCCCAGTCGGCCAAGCAGGTCATCGTCCAGAAGGTGCGCGAAGCCGAGGCGTGACCGCCAGTTCGACGAATTCAAGGATCGCATCGGCGAAATCGTCAACGGCACGGTCAAGCGCGTCCGAATATGGCAACGTCATCGTCGATCTCGGCCGTGGCGAAGGCATCATCCGCCGCGACGAAATGATCCCCGGGGAAAACATGGCTACAGGCGACCGCGTCCGCTCGTATGTCTATGACGTGCGCCGCGAACAGCGTGGCCTGCAGATTTTCCTGTCGTGTACCCATCCGCAGTTCATGGTGAAGCTGTTCACCATGGAAGTTCCGAAATCTACGACGGCATTATCCAGATCCGCTCGGTTGCCCGTGACCCAGGTTCGCGCGCCAAGATCGCCGTCATTTCCAACGACTCGTCGATCGATCCGGTCGGCGCCTGTGTCGGTATGCGCGGTTCGCGCGTTCAGGCCGTCGTCGGCGAATTGCAGGGCGAAAAGATCGACATCATTCCGTGGAGCCAGGATCCGGCGTCGTTCATCGTCAACGCACTGCAGCCGGCCGAAGTCTCCAAGGTCGTTCTCGATGAGGATGCAGAGCGTATCGAAGTCGTGGTTCCGGATGAACAGCTGTCGCTGGCCATCGGCCGCCGCGGCCAGAACGTTCGTCTCGCTTCGCAGCTGACCGGCTGGGACATCGACATCATGACGGAAGCGGAAGAATCCGAACGCCGTCAGAAGGAATTCAACGAACGCACCGCGCTGTTCATGGAAGCCCTCGACGTCGACGAGATGGTCGGCCAGGTTCTGGCATCGGAAGGCTTCGCCGCCGTCGAGGAACTCGCCTATGTCGAGCTTGACGAAATCGCTTCGATCGAAGGTTTCGACGAGGACACCGCCAGCGAACTGCAGACCCGCGCCCGCGAATATCTCGAGCGTCTGGAAGCCGAAATGGACGCCAAGCGCGTTGCCCTCGGCGTTTCCGACGAGCTGCGCACGATCAACGGCATGACCAGCCAGATGCTGGTCGCGCCTCGGTGAAGACGGCATCAAGACGATGGAAGACTTTGCAGGCTGCGCCGCTGACGATCTCGTCGGCTGGTCGGAACGCAAGGACGGCGAGACGAAGAAGTTTGAGGGCCTGTTCTCCAAGCTCGAAATCTCCCGCGTCGATGCCGAACGCATGGTCCTGCAGGCGCGTCTCGCTGCCGGCTGGATCACCGAAGAAGACCTGGCACGCGAAGAAGAAGCACTCGAAGTCGTGGAAGGCGCGGAACAGGACGCCTGAAGGTGTTGCTGACCGTGATCCAGCCTGATGCTGCTTGAAGATCGCCATGTTGATTGAAGACAAGGACCCTGCCGGGGACATCGATGGTGAAGCAGTGAACGGCCGCATGTGCATCGTCACACGGCAGAGCGGAACACCGGAAACGTTGATCCGCTTTGTTGCAGGCCCGGATGGCCGGGTGGTGCCCGACCTGAAGAAGCAGCTGCCGGGTCGCGGCTGTTGGGTGAGCGCTGAACGGGCGATCGTCGAGAAGGCGATTGCCAAGAAGTTGTTTGCCCGCGCACTGAAGCGGGCGGATGTGACTGCCGGACCGGAGCTTGCCGACGAAGTCGACCGGCTCCTGTCTCTGCAGCTCGGCGGCATGATGAACCTGGCGCGCAAGGCCGCGCAGTTCATCAGCGGCGCCTCGAAAGTTGAGCAGGCCGTCCGTGGACTGGCGGCGCTCGCCACCTTCCATGCGGTGGATGCCGCAGCCGACGGGGTGCGTAAGATAGACCAGGCGCGCAAGGCGATGAGCTTTGTCGTCGATGACGGACAGGAAATACCCTCCTTTCGCTTCTTCACCGAGGCGGAAATGGAAGGGCTTTTAGGCCAGAATGCTTTTATCCATGCCGCAGCGCTTGCAGGGCAGGCGGGTGAGGGTGTAGTGAAGCGCGCAAACATGCTCGAACGATATCGGGGAACCGTCCCCGCTCGGAGCCGTTGGCGCCAGATCTGGCTTGCCGACACAATGACGTGGGTCACCGGCGCAGGCCGGAAAAACCAGCGATTGCAAAACAGAAATTGAACGGCGGGGTCTGGTGATACGCATCCGGCCCTGATCTTAGGAACGGAACGGAATGACCGACAACAACGACGACAAGACATTCGGCGGAGCCAAGAAGACGCTGACCCTGAAGCCTTCCGGGGTAAGTCAGGGAACTGTTCGCCAGGACATGGGTCGCGGCCGGACGAAGGCAGTCGTGGTCGAGACGCGCAAGCGGCGGCCGATGCGGCCGGAAGACGAAAAGCCGGTCGTTCCGATCGCAACACCGGCGGCCCCTGTGGCACGCGTTGTCGAACCGCAGCGCCCTGCCCCCGTGCAGCAGCAACAGCCTGCGCGCCCGGCCCCGCAGCAACAGCAGCCGCGCCAGCAGGATAATCGCCAGGACAACAGCAATCGCCCACGTGTCGGTGTGGTTCTCAATCAGCTGTCGGCTGGAGAGATCGACGCCCGCCGCCGTGCGCTGGCCGAAGCCCAGATCCGCGATGCCGAAGACGCCAAGCGCCGCGCCGCCGATGAGGCACGCCGTCAGGCTGAAGAGGCCGAGCGTCTGAAGGCCGAACAGGCTGAAGCAGCTCGCCTCGCCGCTGAAGAAGCTGCCCGTACCCCTGCGGAACGTGCAGCCGAAAAGCAGCAGTCGAAGCCGCACAGGCGGCCGAAGCCGAAGCAGCCGCCGTTGCCGTCCGTAAGGCGGAAGACCAGGCACGTGCCGAGGCCGCAAAGCCTGCAACGACACCTTCGACCGTTACCCCGGCACTCGCCGCCCGCCGCAAGGCGGAAGGCGAAGAGGCAGAGGCACGTCCGGAACCGTGGCGCTACCGCACCGGTTCGCGGCAAGGTCGTTCGTCCCGAGCCTGCCAAGGCCCCTGCCCGTCCGAAAACGGAGGAGGAACGCCGCAAGGGCAAGCTGACGCTGACCGCCGCTCTCGATGATGACGGCAATCCGCGCGGCCGCTCGATGGCTGCCATGCGCCGCCGGCAGGAGAAATTCCGCCGCAGCCAGATGCAGGAAACCCGCGAAAAGGTCATGCGCGAAGTGATCCTTCCGGAAACCATCACCATTCAGGAACTGTCGCAGCGCATGGCCGAACGGGCCGTCGACGTGATCAAGTACCTGATGAAGGAAGGCCAGATGATGAAGCCGGGCGACGTCATCGACGCCGACCTTGCAGAACTCATCGCCGGCGAATTCGGCCATACCGTCAAGCGTGTTTCGGAATCCGACGTCGAAGAGGGCCTGTTCAACACCAAGGACGATGGCGATATGCAGCCGCGTCCTCCGATCGTGACCATCATGGGTCACGTCGACCACGGCAAGACCTCGCTGCTCGACGCCATCCGCAAGACCCATGTCGTATCGGGCGAAGCCGGTGGCATCACCCAGCATATCGGCGCCTACCAGGTCGAGCAGAACGGCAACAAGATTACGTTCATCGACACCCCCGGCCACGCCGCCTTTACGGCAATGCGTGCCCGTGGTGCCCAGGCGACCGACATTGCGATCCTCGTGGTTGCTGCCGACGACAGCGTCATGCCGCAGACGATCGAATCCATCAGCCACGCAAAGGCTGCCGGCGTTCCGATCATCGTGGCGATCAACAAGGTCGACAAGCACGAAGCCGATCCGCAGAAGGTTCGCAACCAGCTGCTGCAGCATGAAGTGTTCGTGGAAACCATGGGCGGTGAAGTGCTCGACGTCGAAGTGTCGGCCAAGACCGGCCTCGGCCTCGACAAGCTGCTCGAAGCCATCCTGCTGCAGGCCGAAATTCTCGACCTGCGCGCCGATGCGGATCGTACTGCAGAAGGCACAGTGGTCGAAGCCCAGCTCGATCGCGGCCGCGGTGCTGTTGCCACCGTTCTCGTCCACAAGGGTACGCTGAAGCCGGGCCAGATCATCGTTGCCGGCGACCAGTGGGGCCTGTGTGCGCGCTCGTCAACGACAAGGGCGAACACGTCAAGGAAGCGCCGCCGTCGATGCCGGTCGAGATCCTCGGTCTTTCCGGTACGCCGCTGGCGGGTGACAAGTTCGCCGTCGTCGAGAACGAAAGCCGTGCTCATGAAATCTCCGAATACCGTCAGCGCTTGACCCACGACAAGGCCGTTGCCCGTGCATCCGGCCAGCGTGGTTCGCTCAGAACAGATGATGATGACGCTGCAGAATACCGGCCTCAAGGAATTCCCGCTGGTCATCAAGGGCGACGTGCAGGGCTCGATCGAAGCCATTGCCGGCGCACTCGACAAGCTGGGAACCGACGAGGTTCGTGCCCGCATCGTGCATTCGGGTGCCGGTGGTATCACCGAGTCCGACATTTCGCTGGCCGAAGCCTCGAACGCGGCCATCATCGGCTTCAACGTTCGTGCCAACGCCCAGGCTCGTACGGCCGCAGAAGCGCTGGCATCGAGATCCGCTACTACAACATCATCTACGATCTGGTGGATGACGTGAAGGCAGCGATGTCTGGTCTTCTTTCTCCAGAAAGACGTGAAACTTTCCTCGGCAATGCCGAAATCCTGGAAGTGTTCAACATCACCAAGACCGGCAAGGTCGCGGGTTGCCACGTCATCGAAGGCAAGGTCGAACGTGGTGCAGGCGTCCGCCTGGTTCGCGACAACGTCGTTATCCACGAAGGCAAGCTCAAGACCCTCAAGCGCTTCAAGGACGAAGTCTCCGAAGTGCCGATGGGCCAGGAATGCGGCATGGCCTTCGAAAACTACGAAGACATCCGCGCCGGCGACACCATCGAGTGCTTCCGCGTCGAACACATCACCCGCACGCTGTAAGCGCTTTCGGGCTGATACATACTTTATCCAGAATGGCGGCTTCGGCCGCCATTTTGCTGTGCGGGATTTGACCTCCGGCAAAGCCCCCAAGCTGATCCGCCTGAAAATGGACATGGTGGCGGGACTCGTCTGTGTCTAGGGTGCCTACATTGATCCGCTCGGAAGGTTCCAGATGCTCGCCCAGTTCTTCGCCATCACCCTGATCAACACGTTCACCTGGTTCGGCGGTCAAGGTTACTGCGCCTATGATTTTGCCGTTCTGGAAAGCGGCGAGGAGCTGACGGACATTTCGCTGACGCTGCGGCCTGCAATTCGATCCGCAGAACACCGCCACCGGCAATACGGAACTGCCGGATGAAACCATCAGTTTCGATACTCTCGGCGGCTCGGCGGACAATGCGGGGAATACGGCGAAAATCGAGACCGACTGCAATGTCAGAAGGGTTCGATATTGTCGCTGCCACAGGGATGGCGGATGGCGAGGCCGTGGACCTCATCGCGGCTGGGCGTGTCGAGATCGACACCTACAAGCCGCTAAACCTCAAAATCGGAGAATAGGCGCCACGACGTCAATCGTGCGCCACTAGCTTAGATTTGTTTGCCGATTTTGGCGTCGAGCGACTGCGCGTTCGATCCACGAATGGCAAAGAAGAAGAAAATCGCTGCCCAGAGGATCGACTTTTCAGCGCCACCGAGGCCTTCGCCCGTAACGATGCCGTGGAAATAGACCGTGACAAGCAGGACGATCATGGCGGCGAAGGATGCCGGGCGAGTGAACAGGCCGATCGCGATCAGAATGCCGCCGAAGAACTCCGTGGCCGACAGCAGCGGCGACCAGAAGACGCCGGGGTAGAAGCCCAGGCTTTCCACCATGCCGGCGGCACCTGAATGGGTTGATGATCTTGCCATAGCCGTGGGTGACGAGCAGAACGCCGGCAACCACGCGCAGCAGTGTTTCGGCCGTCGTATCAAGCGGTAGATAGAACCGCTGCAATGCAGGCAGCATGGCTGGCGGCCGGGTCGATGTAAGGTCAGTCATGTTGTCTCCTCTTGATTTTGCAACGCAACATTTTCTTGCTGCGAAAATTGCGACTATCAAGGGAGGCTGCTGCCAAACCTGATAAATTTAGTTAACAATTTCGTGAGGCGTTCTTGATCGCACGCTGTTGCGGCCTGGTCCGCCGATCGATAACGTCCGCCAACCCGATATCGCCACGGAAGCCGACATGACCGACAAGCCGCGCATTGCCATTCTCTACTGCACCCAGTGCAACTGGCTGCTGCGCGCCGCCTGGATGGCGCAGGAACTGCTGTCCACCTTCGGCGACAGCCTTGGCGAGGTGGCGCTCATTCCGGGCACAGGCGGCAATTTCGAAATCCATGTCGGCGAGGTGCTGATCTGGGAACGCAAGCGCGACGGCGGCTTTCCGGGGCCGAAGGAGTTGAAGCAGCGTGTCCGCGACGTGATCGAACCCGGGCGCGACCTCGGCCACACCGACCGGACCTGATGCCTTGACCGCAAGCCTGCTTTTCGGCGTCTTCAGCGCCGCCTTTCTCTCGGCAACCTTGTTGCCCGGTGTTTCTGAAGCAACATTGATCCTTGCCGCCGGGCAACCGGATGCGCAGCTTGTCGCTCTCTTTCTCGCCACGACGGCAGGCAATGTGCTTGGATCGGTCGTCAATTTCGTGCTTGGCCGCTTTCTCCTGCGCTTCGAGAACCGCCGATGGTTTCCGGTCAGTCCGCCCAACCGGATGCGAGCAGAGGCGCTGTTTGGCCGCTATGGCCGGCCCATCCTGTTGTTCTCGTGGCTACCGATAGTCGGCGACCCCTTAACTCTCGTGGCGGGGCTGCTCGCACCCCTTTTCCCGTCTTCCTCATCTATGTGACGATCGGCAAGGCGGCGCGCTATGCCGTATTGCTCTGGGCGTGGGATGCGGTTGCCAGCTGAGCCTTGGCAAACAAAAACGGCGGGGAAATCCCCGCCGTCGATCGCATGAAAGCCAGCATCAGCGGTACGGCGAATAGCAGACCCTGTAGGCGCCGCTATAGCTGAGGAACCGGTTGGTCGCCGGATTGTAGGAGCGATACCGAGACAGGCACCAGTCCACATGCGAGCCGGCATAGTTGCGGCCAATGTAGCGGTCGCGGTAGATCGGCCGCGGCGCGATATAGACGTTGAGGCCAGGACGGTAATAAGGCCGGTAGTAAGGTCGATAATAAGGGCGGTAGCCGGCGTAGGGCCGATAAGGACGGTACCCGTAGCCGGGGCGATAACAGTAGCCGCCGCCGCGATATTCTCCCGGTCCGCGGCGATATTGGACGGTCTGGATATCCGCCTGCCGCTCGATCTTCACGTCCGGCGCGGCCAGTGGAACAGCCTGTGCCGATGCAACAGGCGTCATGATGGAGGCGGCGCTCAACACGCAGCCAATAACGAAATTACGAAATCCCGCCATTTGTTTCCTCACTTCTCCCAAAAGGGTTTACTCGGTTGGTGTCCCTGTTTCCTGTGACGGCCAGTCTTTTTGTTTTATTCGTGTTTTCGTCTATCGTCCGACTGTGACGTGACGTCTTTCGGCGCCGACCCCTTCCAAACCGGAAGAATGCGCCAATATTCCGCTCAAGTCACTCGACCGGTTATCAAAATCCTGTCAACGCGACGGAGGATAGTTTGAGTTTGAAATTCGGCACCAGCGGCCTGCGCGGCCTTTCTACCGACCTGAACGGCCCCGCCGCCGCTATCTATGCGACAGCCTTTGCGCAGTATCTGCTGTCGTCCGGCCAGGCAAAGCCCGGCGATCCTGTCCTTCTCGGCCGCGACTTTCGCGCCTCCAGCCCGGACATCTCGGCCATCTGTGCCGGCGCCTTGACCCGGGCCGGCTTGACCGTTCTGGATTGCGGCACCGTGCCGACACCGGCGCTGGCGCTCTATGGCCTGGAAAAGGGCGCTGCCGCCTTGATGATCACCGGCTCGCACATCCCCGCCGACCGCAACGGCATCAAATTCTACCGGCCCGATGGCGAGATCGCCAAGGCCGATGAGGAGGCCATCGGCGGCCTGGCAACCAAACTCATGGCCCAACCGATCCCCATCGATGCGACGCCGGGCGTGGCCGACGACCATTCCGGGTCGGCAATCACGCTCTTTCTCGCCCGCAACACGACGATCCTGCCGGCCGGTGCATTGTCCGGCCTGACGGTCGGGGTCTACCAGCACAGCACCGTGGCACGCGACCTGTTCGTCGAAGTGCTTACCCATTATGGCGCAAAGGTCGTGCCACTTGGCCGCTCCGCCGATTTCATTCCGGTCGATACCGAAGCGGTTTCCCAAGCAACGATCGACCAGCTCAAAATCTGGACAGCGTGAGCACAAGCTCGATGCCATCATCTCCGCCGACGGCGACGGCGACCGCCCGCTCGTCAGTGACGAAACCGGCCTGCCATTGCGCGGTGATCTTTTGGGGCTGATCGCCGCCCAACTTGCCGGCGCGTCGGTCGCCGTCACCCCTGTCACCTCCAATTCGGGCCTGGAGCGCCAGCCGGGCCTCTCCATCCTGCGCACCCGCGTCGGCTCGCCCTTTGTCATCGAGGGCATGCTGGAGGCCGTCCGCGGTGGTCACAGCGGCGTCGTCGGCTTCGAGGCCAATGGCGGCACCTTGACCGCCACCGACTTAACCCTCAACGGCACTACGCTCAGAGCCCTGCCGAGCGCGACAGCTTCCTGCCTGTGCTCGCGGTACTTTCGCTTGCCGCCCGCAGCCACAGCCCTCTCTCGGCGCTTGCAGCAGGCTTTGCCCTGCCGGTGGCGCTAAGTGACCGGATCGAGAATTTTCCACAGGAGACCAGCACGGCGCTGATGGCCTATCTCCGGTCAGGAATGGACAATCTAGCGGCCTTTCTGGCCCCGATCGGCAAGCCGGATTCGGTCAGCGACATCGATGGCTTGCGTGTAACGCTGAGTGATCGCAGCATCATTCACTTCCGCCCCTCGGGCAATGCGCCTGAAATGCGCTGCTATGTCGAAGCAGAAACCGCCGATCAGGCGAAGCAACTGCTCGAACAGGGCCTGGATTGCATCCGCGCCTTTGGCCAACAACGCGGATTAGAGTGACAGCCACAGGCTTCGGCGAAATCATTTTCGTGGAAAATCATGGCGATCCAACGGTTTGCTCGTGTTTCCCACACATTTTCAAGAAAACTTCAAAAACCCTGTTGACACAAAAGCGTGAGCCCCGTACATCCCCGTCCGTCGCCCAGATGGCGGAATTGGTAGACGCGCCAGCTTCAGGTGCTGGTACCCGAAAGGGTGTGGAGGTTCGAGTCCTCTTCTGGGCACCAAATTCCTGTTTCAGACCGCTTAGATGGTCCAGAAACACTAAAAAGCCCGGTTTTCCGGGCTTTTTTCATTTTCAGCGTTCAGTACCGTTCAGAACCCGCCGCTGGCGAAATGCAGCGTCGGCCGCGTCGATAACGTGGCTTTGCGGAGACAACCGTCTACTGGTTGACGGTGCGCCGAATATCGGTCTTTTCGCCTATTGGCGAAGCCCCAAATAAATCAATTTGACAAAAGATGATTATTTTTCTCATATTTTCCGTCCGATAACTTGACAAGAATAATCATCTTAAATAGCGGATGCATCGCAGATCATTCAAATATTGGGGGCAATACAATGACGATCAATATCTCACGACGGACGTCAACAAGGACGGCACCGGCATCGACGTGCTCGCTTATCTCGCCAAATTCGATTCCAGCTTCGCTGCGGCAGGCATGGGGTCGTTCAGCGGCGCCGACGGCATGTCCGGCAAGCAATACGCAGCGCTAGATGCCAAGAATGCTGGCGTGATCTTTGACGCCGGCAAGACCGACTGGGCCTATAACATGGGCACCCATCAGGTTTCGGGCTCGCTGAGTGCCCTGCGCTTCGGCACCTCGACCAAGCTCGACTCGACGAAACACGTCTTTACCCAGTCCACCGATCTGAAGATTTCCGGCCTGGGCCTGGAAGCGAGTGCCGACGCCAACGCCTTGCGGTCCGGCCTCACGTCCTCCAACACCACGGGTCTGCTCGACCTGCTCAAGAAGAACAGCATTTCATTCTCCGGCAGCACCGGTAACGACGTGTTCAAGAGCTTCGGCCAAAACGACACACTGAGCGGCGGTGCCGGCAATGACACGCTGTATGGCGAAGGCGGTAACGACACCGTCCAGGGCGGTGCCGGCAGCGACAAGGTCTACGGTGGCATCGGCAATGACGCGCTTTACGGCAATGCCGGCAACGACGTGCTGAGCGGCGGCGTCGGCAACGACAAGCTGAACGGCGGCGCCGGCAATGACTCGATTTACGGAGATACCGGCAATGACATCCTGCTCGGCGGCGCCGGCAAAGACACATTTGTCTTCAAGACTGGCTCGGGCAAGGACACAATCCTCGACTTCGACGCCGGCATCAGCACCGCCGGTGACGTCCTGAGCCTGGACAAGACCGTCCTGGCATCCTTCACCGCCGTCAAGGTAGCGGCCGCCGACACGATCGATGGCGTGCTGATCAAGTTCGGCACGGGTTCTATCCTGCTGGAAGGCGTCGAGAAGGCAGACCTTCATGCCAACGACTTCTTCTTCGTCTGATTGAACGACGAATTGTTGCTCGACAGGCCCGGAGCCAGGACACATGTTCCAGTTTTCGGGCCGAAGGTCGTAACCTGAGCGGCTTTTACCCGCCTGAACCAACCGGCGCGAACACCGCCGGTTTCAGATTTTATAGATGGCCAATGCCCCGGCGTGCCGAGGGACACTGGAATATTTCATCACTCACCGAAACGACCACAATGGCGCGTTCTTCGAGGAAATCGCCGAGATGTGTCATGATATCTGCGATTTCAGCAAGCTTTGCACAAGAGCGTGTAGAGCAGCGGCGGGGACAGTGCAGCAAATACAAATTTAATTGAGGCGACCTCAATATGAGGAATAGCCCTATTGAAATCGCATTTCCCAAATCCTATCTGTTCGTCGTGTCCGGCCTCCGATGTGAAATCGGGACCGCAATCTCCCGGCGCGATTGGCGATCCAGTCCAGCGGGTGCAGTTTTATTGAAGACGATACCTCTGGCGCTAAACCGCTGGAGAGTTTTACTATGTCTGCACTAACCGTCTGGTTTTTTCAAAAGCCTGCAGTAGTATGTGCCCTCATGATGGACACACGCTTCTCTTCGGCCCTGCAAATCATTATTACAGTCGCCGTCAATGAAAAGAACAACACGCGCTCGACGAGCGATGCACTGGCAGCGAAGCTCGATGCCAAGCCCAGTCTTGTGCGCAAACTGGTTGCGCCGCTGATGCACAAGAACATCCTTGTGTCGTCCGAAGGATATCAGGGCGGTTATAGGCTTGGGCGCCCCGCCAACGCGATTTACCTGAGCGGAAATCTACCTTGCCGTCATGCCGGACAAGAAAATCTGGGGCACGCGCGACGACATTCCCGCCGAGTGCTTCATTTCAAGCAATATGAACGAATGGTCGGCAAAACTCAGCAAGGAAGCGGAGCAGGCGCTGCTTGGCCTGCTCGGCGAAAAGTCCGTTGAAGATGCCATAGCGGAACTTGTAACCATCGACGGCGGAAAGTGTCCTCTGGGAAGGACGCTGGCATCCTGAAGAACGAGCCATTCCGGTCGTTTGGGACGGCCGGAGGGAGCCGGACCGTCCCCGTCACTGATCGGAGGTCAGTCAAATCCGTGACGAACCGTCAGCTAGCCGAGCGTTTGCGCGGCTAGCCGGTTATCGAAGCGTGACTTAGAAGTCGCGCTGCAGACGTACGAAGCCGAACACTTCCTCGTCGGCATCATCTTCGTCGTGATACTGAACGCTCACCTTGGTCTTCAGGCCGTCGGTGATCTTGTAGTCAACGGTCACGCCGCCGGTCCAGGCATCGCCACCACCGAAGCCGTTGCCATTGAGGCTCAGGTCGACGTTGCTGAAGTACTGAACGCCGGGGGTGATGGCGAACTTGTCGTTGACCTTCAGTTCGTACTGAGCGCCAACCGTCCATTCGGACTCTTCGTAGTAGTAGTTGGCGCCGGTAGCGTAGGCACCATAGATGCCGAGCTGGCCCGGTCCGAGATCGGCATAGACGATCGCGCGGATAGCGCCTTCTTCGGTATCGGTATCATAACCGCCAAGCAGGTAACCGGTGACAACGCCGACCGTGCCCGAAACCTGGCCGGTGATGCCAACATTGTTCGGGCCTTCGCCCGGCTTGGTGTCGTAGCTGTCTTCCAGTTCCTCTACGGCGATGCCGGCTGCGAATGCTTCGGTCTCGTACTGGTAGCGAATGGCGTTGTGACGGGTCTCGTTGCTGGCGATCACGTCGGTTTCGCCGCTCAAGTCGTCATCCCACCAGCTGTACTGCATACCAACGCGCAGGCCAGCAATGTCGATGTAACCTTCATCGAGGAAGGTGTTGTTGTTCGAAGAACCGGACGAATTGCGGGCGTTTGTACGCAGGGTGGCAACGCTGGTCAGCGTACCGAATTCGGTATCGTTCTTTGCTGTAAACACCAGCTGAGCGCGCAGGTAAAGCTGTTCCAGTCGGACGTGCCGGACTGATCAGGGCCGAAGTCGGTCTGGAAACGGAGGTAACCGCCGATCTTCAGGCAGGTTTCGGTTCCCGGGATGTAGAAGTAACCGGTGCCAGAAACGTCGCAGACGCGGACGTATTCCATCGGCTCAGGTTCAGCCGCAACGATAGCGTCAGCGGCAAATGCGCCGCTTGCTGTGCTCAACGCCGCAGCAGACGCAAAAAGAATAGCCTTCATAGTCATTTCGGATCCAATCAAGTTTCGATTGGGCACAGGTTTTCGTGGCTGAAAAATCAGCGTCCCCCGACCCTAAATATCGATTCAAGCCCCAATGGCAGCGGCCGAAACCGCACGCCGAGATTACATAGGCGAAGAACTGTAACAATCAAAATTACAGTCATAATCTGTCATAAATGAAGGTTGGGATTTTGAGTGTTGCCGAAACGCAACGACCTGATATCTGGGATAGTGAGCACCCTCACTACCTGACATAGGCAACCCGCCCACCCTACAAACCAGAGAGGGTGTGACCGGTAACATTCTGCCTGTCAGGTAAGGACGACCCCGCCAAACCGCAAGTAGTACGGCCCAATGATTCGATAAAGAACGTCAAATTGCCGCAACCGGCGCACGATTCTTGCAGGGAATGTCCCTGCGCGGCGACGGTTTCGCAAACCGATGAGCGCGGCCGTTCCATCGCCGAAGCACAGGATGAATCACCACGCGCGCCGTTTGAGCCCCCGCTGCTCCGCAGAATCACGCTTGACAGAGAAGCGATGCCCGTATTTTAATCCTGCCAACGGATTAAGCACTTTCCTTGACATGACCTTGTGGTCGACGGGCAGTTTGGCCCCACGATGCTCCCATCGCAGATGGGCACGGCGTCGTGGGGTTTTTGGTTTTTGCCGGGCTGATGAAAAACACGGTACGAATTGGCATTCTTTATTCGACGACCGGCCCCTATGCCGAGATCGGACGCGACGCACGCGACGGCGCCGACTTTGCGATCGAAGAAGTCCGCGCCATCCATGGCAATGCCATCGAACCGGTCATCATCGACCCCCATGCCGATATCGCCGCCTATCTCGAAGTGTGCGCGCCATGCTGCGCGACCACGGCTGCCGTCATATTATCGGCACCATCACCTCGCTCGCCCGCAAGGAAGTCATTCCCCTTGTTGAAAAACATGACGGCCTGCTCTGGTACATGTGCCCCTACGAGGGTTTCGAAGCCAATGACAACGTCATCTACACGGGCGGATGCCCCAACCAGCATCTTTTGCCGCTGTTCGACTACCTGATCCCCCTTTGGACGCCGTCCCTATCTGGTCGGCGCCAACTATGTCTGGGGCTGGGAAATGAACCGGCTTGCCCGCGAGCTGATCGAGGAAGCCGGTGGCGAGGTGCTCGGCGAGCGATACCTGCCGCTGGAGGAGACTGCGGTCGAACGCATCGTGCTGGACATCGAGCGGCAGCGCCCGAGCTTCATCCTCAACAATTTCATCGGCCCGTCCAGCTATGCCTTTCTCGCTGCCATTCGCGCGCTTGGCGCCTGCAATCCGGCCTTCCTCCCGGAAAATTGCCCGGTGGTCAGCTGCGATCTGCAGGAAAGCGAGCTTCCCCATATCGGCCTCGGTGTTGCCACCGGCCAGCTCTGTGCCGCCGCCTATTTCGATACGGTCGCAACACCGGAGAATGCCAGCTTCAAGGCACAAGTTGCGGCCAAGTTTGGCAGCCAACGGCGGATTTCGAGTGTTTTTGCCAGCGCCTATGCCTCGGTGAAGCTCTGCACTGAAGCAATCATCACGGCCGGAACGGACGATCCAACCGCCGTCGCGCGCCAGCTGTCGGCAGCGCCGCTTCCAACCGTCCTCGGTCCGATCCTGATCAATCCCGACACCCGCCACGCGGCGCTCCCCTTCCATCTCGGCCGGATCAACGACGAAGGCGGCTTCGACATCATCGCCTCCCAGCCGGCCATCGCCGCCGATCCCTATCTCACCGGCCGCCGCACACGGCCACCGGCGCAGCTGAGGATCGTGTCATGAGGGAAACACCGAATTTCACCGGCTGGCGCGCAACCATCCTGCACCGCGAGAACAACACCACCGAGCGTCTGACCCGCCAGCTGAAGCTGATCGGCTTTCAGGTGACGGTGCAGTGGCAACCGCTCGACGCCACCGACCTGCCGGATATCATCCTGGTTGACGCCGATCAGGGCTGGGACGGCCTTTTGCCCTGGAGTGGCGAGAATGCGCCGCGGCCGCTGGTGGCGCTGCTTGGGTCCGAAGCGCCGGGCCGCATCGCCTGGGCGATGGAACTGGGCGTCGGCGCCATCATCGCAAAACCGCTGGCCTCCTCGGCCGTCTACCCTGCTTTGGTCATGGCGCTCGGCATTCACCGCGAACGCAAGGCGGTCATCGACAAGATGAAACATCTGGAAGAGCGCGTCCGGCTGCGGCCGCTGGTCCATGCCGCCGTCGAGCGCATCATTGCGGTTCGCCAGGTCGACGAGGAACTCGCCTACACGATCCTGCGCAACTGCGCGATGCAACGCCGGATGCCGATGGAGCAGGTCGCAGCCTCCATTCTCGGCGGCGCCGAGCCGATGCCGGAGGTCGGTTGATGCGCATCCTGAAAAGCATGATCCGCCAGCCGTCGGCGCTGTTCGGTCTGGCGATCGTTGCCCTCGTCATCTTTATGGCGATCGCCGCACCGCTGATCGCTCCTTATAATCCCGACGAGCAGATGTTTGATGGCCTGACGCTGGAGGGCCCGCCGATGCCGCCGAGCGCCCAGTTCCTGCTCGGCACCGACACGCTCGGCCGCGACCTGTTTTCGCGCCTTCTCTACGGCGCCCGTACCTCGCTGGTCATCGGCCTCGTCGCCAACGGCATCGTGGTTGCGATCGGCCTGCTGATCGGCATACTGTCCGGCTATATGCGCGGCCTCATCGGCAATGCGCTGATGCGTTTCACCGATCTGATGATGGCGTTCCCGGCTTTGCTTCTGGCCATCGTGCTGGCAGCCCTTCTACGCCCCAGCCTCTGGATCGTCGCCATGGTGATCGCGCTGGTCAATTGGGTGCAGGTCGCCCGCATCGTCTATACCGAAACCCGCGGCCTGGTGGAGCGTGATTTCATCCTGGCGGAACGTTCGCTGGGTGCTGGCCATGTCCGTATCCTGTTCCATCACATCCTGCCGCATCTGATGCCGACGGCGATCGTCTGGGGCACGCTCGGCATCGCGACCACCGTGCTTCTGGAAGCGACCCTGTCCTTCCTCGGCATCGGCGTGCAGCCGCCGACCCCGGCCTGGGGCAATATCATCTTCGAAAGCCAGAGCTATTTCCAGGCAGCCCCGTGGCTGGTGTTCATTCCCGGCGCCGTCATTCTGCTCACCGCGCTCTCCTTCAACCTGGTCGGCGATGCCCTGCGCGATATTCTCGACCCGACCCAGCGCGGGAGGGGCTAAAATGATCTTTCTGATCCTGCGGCGGCCCGTCCAGACGGCGCTGATCCTGTTCGGCGTCGCGGCCATCACCTTCCTGTTGCTCTATGCCCTGCCCGCCGATCCCGCCCGGATGATCGCCGGCCGCAGCGCCACGGCCCAGACGGTCGCCAATATCCGCCATGAACTGGGCCTTGATCAGCCGCTCTTCTCGCAGTTCTGGAATTACCTGAAAGGCCTTGCCGAGGGCAATCTCGGCCGCTCCTATGCGCAGAAGACCGATGTCGGCGCGCTGATCGCCGCCCGGCTGCCGGCAACGCTGATCCTGATGGCCGCCGGTATCTTCGTCGAGGTGATGCTCGGCCTGTTGCTCGGTGTCATCGCCGCCGTGCGCCGTGGCGGAACAGTCGACCGGGTGGTGATGATGGCCTCCTTCGTCGGCGTGTCGGCACCGCAGTTCGTCGCAGCGCTTTTGCTTCTCTACGTCTTTGCGGTCACCCTCGCCTGGTTTCCGATGAGCGGCTTCGGCACGTTTGCCCATGTCGTTTTGCCCGCCACCACGCTCGGCATTCTCGGCGCCGGCTGGTATGCGCGCATGGTGCGCTCGGCGATGATCGACGTGCTCAATCAGGATTATGTCCGCACCGCCCGCGCCAAGGGCCTGTCATCTGCCCGCATCGTCTTTCGCCATGCGCTGCCGAACGCTTTTGCCGATCATCGCCATGATCGGCATCGATATCGGCCAGTTCATGAGCGGCGTCGTGGTGGTCGAGGCCGTCTATGGCTGGCCCGGCATCGATCATGCATCCATGGGTGATCGCGATGTGCGAGAACGCGCTGGGACCGGATTACCAGATTGTCGAGATCGGCCTCGACGCGCCGTTCGAGGGCGCAAGAAACCAGCCCTGGCACCGCGACTTTCCCTCGCCGGAAGATACCTATGCCGGCCGCCGCATCACGTCGCTGGCCTTCAATCTGACCGGCTTCGATGTCACGCCGGATATAGGCCCGTTCGAGATCGCACCCGGCACCCAGTATGATGACGGCCGCGACTGGAAGCATGAGATGTTTCCGGACAAGGCGCTCTGGGGCCGGTTCCAGGAGCGCGCCAAGTTCCCGCAGCGCGGCGACATTTCCTGCCGCTCGGCCCTGACGGTCCATCGTGGCACCGAACACCTGTCGCCGATCGCAAGGCCGGTCATGGTGCTCGACGTCGATGCGCCGGGCGCCGGCCATGCCGAACTGCACGACATGATGGTGACGCAGGACTATTTCGATGCCCTGCCCGAGAAAGCAAAAAAGCACCTCGTCTGCCGCGTCGTCGATGAACTGGTGCCGATCAGCCAGAAGCATGACATCGAGGGGCTGGTGATGGGCGCCGACCCGGCCTGACGGGGACACCAGAGCCCGCAGGCAACTTGTCCTTTTGTCTAAGCACGCCCTGCTTGCACGATCGGTGATTTCCTTCGATCGTGTTTCCGGCTAAGCAGGAGACAAAGACGACGGGAGGAAGCATGCGCAATATCATCGAAACCGTGGAAGCGCGCCGCGCCGAGGCGCGTCTTGGCGGCGGGCAGAAGCGCATCGACGCCCAGCATGCCAAGGGCAAGCTGACGGCGCGCGAGCGCATCGAGGTGCTGCTCGACGAAGGCTCGTTTGAAGAATACGACATGTACGTCACCCACCGCGCCGTCGATTTCGGCATGGCCGAGCAGAAGGTGGCCGGCGACGGCGTCGTTACCGGCTGGGGTACGATCAACGGCCGCCAGGTCTATGTCTTCTCCCAGGATTTCACCGTGCTCGGCGGCTCGCTCTCCGAAACCCATGCGCAAAAATCTGCAAGATCATGGACATGGCGGTGCGCAACGGCGCGCCCGTCATCGGCCTCAACGATTCCGGCGGTGCCCGCATCCAGGAGGGCGTCGCCTCGCTTGCCGGTTATGCCGAAGTGTTCCGCCGCAATGCCGAGGCGTCGGGCGTCATCCCGCAGATCTCGGTCATCATGGGTCCGTGTGCCGGTGGTGCCGTCTATTCGCCCGCCATGACCGATTTCATCTTCATGGTGCGCGACAGTTCCTACATGTTCGTCACCGGCCCGGACGTGGTGAAGACCGTCACCAACGAGATCGTCACGGCCGAAGAGTTGGGCGGCGCCGGCACCCATACGAAGAAATCCTCGGTGGCCGACGCAGCCTATGAAAACGACATCGAGACACTGGAGCAGGTCCGTCTGCTGTTCGATTTCTTACCCGCCAACAACCGCGAAAAGCCGCCGGTCCGCCCGTTCCACGACGATCCGGCCCGCATCGAGAACCGTCTGGACACGCTGATCCCCGACAGTTCGGCAAAGCCCTACGACATGAAGGAATTAATCCACGCGATCGCCGACGAAGGCGATTTCTTCGAGCTTCAGGAAGCTTTTGCCCTGCAACATCATCACCGGCTTCATCCGGCTTGAGGGCCAGACCGTCGGCGTCGTCGCCAACCAGCCGATGGTGCTGGCCGGGTGCCTGGATATCGACAGTTCATGCGAAAAGCGGCCCGTTTCGTCCGCTTCTGCGATGCCTTCTCGATCCCGCTCCTGACCCTTCGTCGACGTGCCCGGCTTCCTGCCCGGCGTGGCGCAGGAATATGGCGGCGTCATCAAACACGGCGCCAAGCTTTTGTTCGCCTATAGCCAGGCGACGGTGCCGATGGTGACGCTGATCACCCGCAAGGCCTATGGCGGCGCCTATGACGTCATGGCCTCCAAGCATATCGGCGCCGACGTCAACTATGCCTGGCCAACCGCCGAAATCGCCGTGATGGGCGCCAAGGGGGCGACTGAAATCCTCTACCGCTCCGAACTCGACGACGCGCAAAAGATCGCTGCGCGCACTGCAGAATACGAGGTCAACTTCGCCAACCCCTTCAAGGCGGCCGAACGCGGCTTCATCGATGAAGTGATCATGCCGCATTCCTCCCGCCGACGAATTGCCCGGGCGTTTGCCTCATTAAGGAACAAGCGCAAGGAACAGATGTGGCGCAAGCACGATACGATTCCATTGTGATGAGCGGCTGGAATGCTGGCTCCGGCTCCCCATATGCTTGACCTGCGCTGATCCTTCGTGCGCACGTGTCATTAACAAGGACTGTTTGTATGACTGAAAAATCCCCCGTCGATAACTTTCCCGCCGGCTACGAAGTTCCGAAAGTCTGGACATGGGACAAGGGCAATGGCGGCGCGTTCGCCAGCATCAACCGGCCGATCGCAGGTCCCACCCAGGACAAGGCGCTTCCGGTCGGCAAGCATCCTCTGCAGCTTTATTCGCTGGGCACGCCGAATGGCGTCAAGGTGACGATCATGCTGGAGGAGTTGCTGGCGGCGGGGCACACGGGCGCGGAATATGACGCTTGGCTGATCAAGATCGGCGATGGCGACCAGTTCGGCTCGGGCTTCGTCGAGGTCAATCCGAACTCGAAGATCCCGGCGTTGATGGATCATGCGCCGCAGGGCGGCGGTGCGCCCCTGCGCGTCTTCGAATCCGCCTCGATCCTGCTCTATCTCGCCGAGAAATTCGGCGCCTTCCTGCCGGCCGACCTGCGCGCCCGCACCGAAACATTCAACTGGCTGTTCTGGCAGATGGGCTCGGCCCCGTTCCTCGGCGGCGGCTTCGGCCATTTCTACGCCTATGCGCCGATGCACATCAAATATGCCATCGACCGCTACGCCATGGAAGTGAAGCGCCAGCTCGACGTGCTCGACCGGCACCTGGCCGATAACAAGTTCCTGGCCGGCTCAGAGTATACCATCGCCGACATGGCCACCTGGCCCTGGTACGGCAATCTGGCGCTCGGCCAGGCCTATGGCGATGCCGGCACCTTCCTCGATGTCCAGAGCTACAGACACGTCCAGCGCTGGACGGCCGAGATCGCCGCCCGCCCGGCGGTCAAGCGCGGCCGCATGGTCAACCGCCTCAGCGGCGACCCCGCTGAACAGCTGCATGAACGCCACGACGCCTCCGACTTCGACACGAAGACGCAGGACAAGATCGCCCCAAACGGCGCGGCTAAGGCGTAAGGAGACGACGATGGCCAAACGGCCCGAGATGACGAAACACAGGGGTTTCCCCTCCGGCTTGCCGGGCCATGGTCATCATTTCACCATCCGCCGGGCGAACGAGAAGGGGGTAACGCCGCTCAAGGTGCTGCAACGCCTCGCTCGCCCGAACTCGATCGAACAAAAGGTCGACGCCGCTTTCCTGCATGCGCTCTGGCACCATTTCGGGGCCGAGCCGTTCGAGCGCGGCAATCTCGATGCCGGACGGCTGAACCTCCCTGTTCGGCCGCGAAGTCGTGCCGGCCCAAGAGCCGTTCGACCCGACATCCTATGAAGCCTTGCTGCGGATCAATGAAAAGGTCGCGCGCAAAAGTTTCCCGGAAGCCTTCGAAGACGTGATGGAAATCTGACGCCATGGCCAAGACCCCCGAAATGCCCAAGCATCGCGGCTTTCCCGCCGGCCTGCTCGGAACCCAATGGCAGTTCACCCTGCGCCGGGCGAATTCCAAGGTCACCCCTTTGACGGCCTGGCCGCGGCAGCGGACCATGGATCAGACGGTGGCGCTTGCCGATATCGGCTTCGTCCAGGCGCTGTGGCAATATTTCGGCACGACGCCGTTCCAGCGCGGCAATCTGGACGGAGAGCGGCTCTGCCGCCTGTTCAGGCGCGAACTGCTGCCGGCGGAACGCGGCTTCGATCCGGCCTCCTACGAGGCACTGTTGAAATTCAACGAGCCGTTGGCCCGCAAGAATTTCCCCGCAGGCTTTCGAGGATGAGAAGAAGGATGCGAGCCCGGCGCGCGGCATCAAGAAAACCGCCGAATGAGCGAGCGGGGCCAGCCATCCATGATCAGAAAAATCCTCATTGCCAATCGTGGCGAGATCGCCTGTCGGGTTATCAAAACGGCCAAGAGACTCGGCATCGCCACCGTCGCCGTCCATTCCGACGCGGATGTCGATGCGCTGCATGTGAAAATGGCCGACGAGGCCGTGCATATCGGGCCGGCACCCTCCAGCCAGTCCTATATCGTCATCGACAAAATCCTCGATGCGATCCGCAAGACCGGCGCCGATGCGGTGCATCCGGGCTATGGCTTCCTGTCGGAGAATGCTGTCTTTGCGCAGGCGCTGGAAAAGGAAGGCGTCGCCTTCATCGGTCCGCCGGTTGGTGCCATACAGGCGATGGGCGACAAGATCACCTCGAAGAAGCTGGCGTCTGAGGCCGGCGTCTCCACCGTGCCCGGCCATATGGGCCTGATTGCCGATGCCGACGAGGCGGTAAAAATTTCCGCATCCATCGGCTATCCGGTGATGATCAAGGCCTCGGCCGGCGGCGGTGGCAAGGGCATGCGTATTGCCTGGAACGATGCGGAAGCCCGCGAGGGTTTCCAGTCCTCGAAGAACGAGGCGAAGAACTCCTTCGGCGACGACCGCATCTTCATCGAGAAATTCGTCACCCAGCCGCGCCATATCGAAATCCAGGTGCTGGGCGACAAGCACGGCACGGTGCTCTATCTCGGCGAGCGCGAATGCTCGATCCAGCGGCGCAACCAGAAGGTCATCGAGGAAGCCCCGTCGCCGTTCCTCGACGAGAAAACCCGCCGCGCCATGGGCGAGCAGGCCGTCGCACTGTCGAAGGCGGTCGGCTATCATTCGGCCGGCACCGTCGAGTTCATCGTCGATGGCGACCGCAATTTCTACTTCCTCGAGATGAACACCCGCCTGCAGGTCGAGCATCCGGTGACCGAGCTAATCACCGGCATCGATCTGGTCGAGCAGATGATCCGCGTCGCTTCTGGCGAAAAGCTGTCCTTCGCTCAGGACGATATCAAGCTCAACGGCTGGGCGATCGAAAGCCGGCTTTATGCCGAGGATCCCTATCGCAACTTCCTGCCCTCAATCGGCCGCCTGTCCCGCTACCGGCCGCCGGTGGAAGGCAAGACCTCCGATGGCATCATCGTGCGCAACGATACCGGTGTCTTCGAGGGCGGCGAGATCTCGATGTATTACGACCCGATGGTCGCCAAGCTCTGCACCTGGGCTCCGGACCGGCTAACCGCCATTGATGCCATGTCGGCGGCCCTCGACAATTTCGAGGTCGAGGGCATCGGCCATAACCTGCCGTTCCTATCGGCCGTCATGCAGCATGAGCGGTTCCGTTCCGGCAAGATCACCACGGCCTTCATCGCCGAGGAATTCCCGGATGGTTTTCACGGGGTCGAGCCCGATGCGGCATCGGCGGCTAAGCTCGCGGCCGTCGCCACGCTGGTGCATCAGGCGCTGCAGGACCGTGCCGTGCAGATTTCCGGCACCATCGGCAACCATCGCCGGGTGATCGGCAAGGACTGGGTCGTCACATTTGCCGGCCAGGACCATGCGGTAACGCTCGACGCCTCCGCCGATGGCATTTATGTCCGGCTGTCGGATGGCACCGTCTTTGCCGCTGCCGGCGACTGGACGCCCGGCCGCAGCCACGCCACCTTCAATGTCGATGGTACGGCCATGGGCGTGAAGATCAATCTTTTGGGCACCGGCATCCGCCTGCGCTGGCGCGGCATCGATATTACCGCCCACGTGCGCAGCCCGCGCGTTGCCGAGCTTGCCCGGCTGATGCCGAAGAAGCTGCCTCCGGATACCTCGAAAATGCTACTCTGCCCGATGCCCGGCGTCATCACCGCCGTCACCGTTATTCCCGGCGAAACCGTGGAGGCCGGCCAGGCACTGGCGACGGTGGAAGCGATGAAGATGGAAAACATCCTGCGCGCCGAACGGCGGGGCGTGGTCAAGCGGGTCGCGGTTTCGGCAGGCGTAAGTCTTGCCGTGGACGAGCTGATCATGGAGTTCGAATAGAGCCAGAAATTTCCCCGCCTGCAATTCTAACACTTGGCTAAAGCTAAGATGGTGTTGGTGAGGGGGTAGGACGATGTTTCTATGCTCCTTGTGACAAAACAACGGCTTCAGAGAATTCCCATGGCTTTTTTCCCCGCCCGGAGCGTCCGTGTCATAGTCTGTCCATCCCGTCATCGGATACGCTGCCAGGCGTGGCAGTGAGGCGGGACCGGCGCCGGGTGCAAGGGGATGACGCAGACCCTGGCATCGGGGGCCTGCGGAAAATGGTCTCCCCTCGGCGACACGGGAGAAGCGGACAGGATACGGATCAGCCTTCCCGCTTCAGATGCCCGAAAGAGCGCGCCGGGCGTGCCTGTGCGGCATACACGGTGGTAGACTGGATGGTTTCGCCGGACTTGTCGAAAGTCCGTCCGATTCCTCTTCTATATCTCGGGTTAAGCCCGAGGACGGAGACGAGGAATTCGGAGGCACCGGCGGTGGCCGGGTGGAGTGTTGCCGATAAATTGGTTCGGCCGGGCTCCATCGGGTCAGACGAACACCGTTCGGGCAAGCCGCCTCAGAGAGACCCAAGTCGCAGGCAAAAACCGCTGAACGGGGCGCTGAAAGGTGCCATCTATTCTACTCTCTCGCGGCAGCTCTCAGCGCCCCGTCCGAGTGCCTTCACAGCGGAACCACGGCGAGATTTTCGCGCGTGGTTAGAGGCGGTTGAGGTAGACTTCCACCTCCCCCTTGAGGAGGGAGGTCGCCGCAAAGCGGCGGGTGGGGGTGATTGTCAGGGATGCCCTGAAGCGTCACCCCACCCCGGCACTGCGTGCCGACCCTCCCCCTCAAGGGGAGGGTGTACGTCCGATCGATGCAAGGAGACTTTCCCATGTCCGATAACAAAACCCTCGCCGACTGGGCCGCGCTTGCCGAACGCGAGCTCAAATCCTCGCCCGACAGCCTGACCTGGCAGACGCCGGAGGGCATCGCCGTCAAGCCGCTCTACACCGAAGCCGACCTTGAAGCTGTCGGTCATCTCGGCTCGCTGCCCGGCCTTGCGCCGTTCACCCGCGGCCCGCACGCCACCATGTATGCCGGACGTCCCTGGACCATCCGGCAATATGCCGGCTTCTCGACGGCGGAAGCGTCGAATGCCTTCTACCTGCAAGGCGCTCGCCAGCGGCCAGCAGGGTGTTTCCGTCGCCTTCGATCTCGCCACCCATCGCGGCTATGATTCGGACCATCCGCGCGTTGTCGGCGATGTCGGCAAGGCCGGCGTGGCGATCGATTCGGTCGAGGACATGAAGATCCTGTTCGATGGCATTCCGCTCGAAAAGATCTCCGTCTCGATGACCATGAATGGTGCGGTCATCCCGATCCTGGCCAGTTTCATCGTTGCCGGCGAGGAGCAGGGCGTGCCGCGGTCACAACTGTCAGGCACGATCCAGAACGACATCCTCAAGGAGTTCATGGTCCGCAACACCTATATCTATCCGCCGGAACCCTCGATGCGGATCGTTGCCGATATCATCGACTATACCGCCCGCGAGATGCCGAAATTCAACTCGATCTCGATTTCCGGCTACCACATGCAGGAGGCCGGCGCGACGCTGGTGCAGGAGCTGGCCTTCACGCTGGCCGACGGCCGCGAATATGTCCGCGCGGCACTTGCCAAGGGTTTGAGCGTCGATGAATTCGCCGGCCGCCTGTCGTTCTTCTTCGCCATCGGCATGAATTTCTTCATGGAGGCCGCCAAGCTGCGCGCCGCGCGCCTCCTCTGGACCCGGATCATGGAAGGGTTTCATCCGAAGAAACAGTCTTCATTGATGCTCAGGACCCATTGCCAGACATCGGGCGTCTCGCTGCAGGAACAGGACCCCTACAACAACATCATCCGCACGGCCTTCGAGGCGATGTCGGCGGTGCTGGGCGGCACCCAGTCGCTGCACACCAATTCCTTCGACGAAGCCATCGCGCTGCCGACAGAATTCTCCTCACGCATCGCCCGCAATACCCAGCTGATCCTGCAGCACGAAACCGGTGTCACCAAGGTCGTCGACCCCTTAGCCGGCTCATATTATGTCGAGAGCCTGACGGCCGAACTTGCCGACAAGGCCTGGGCGCTGATGGAAGAGGTGGAAGCGCTGGGCGGCATGACCAAGGCTGTGGCCGATGGCCTGCCGAAACGGCTGATCGGAACAGGCGGCCACCCGCCGCCAGGCCGCCGTCGACAAGGGCGAAGAGGTCATTGTCGGCGTCAACAAATACCGGCTCGAGACCGAGGACGACCTCGACATTCTCGACATCGACAATGCCGCCGTCCGCATCGCCCAGATCAGCCGCATTGAGGAGACGCGCAAACGGCGCGGCACGGCCGAGGTGACTGCAGCGCTCGAAGCGCTGACGCAGGTCGCCCGCACCGGCGACGGCAATATTCTCGAAGCGGCCGTCCGGGCTGCCCGCGCCCGTGCCACGGTCGGTGAAATCTCCGATGCGATGCGCGTGGTCTTCGGCGATCACACCGCCGTGCCGGAAGTGGTCAGCGATATCTATGGCGACGCCTACAAGGACGAGCCGGAACTGGCGACACTGTCTGCCCGGCTGTCCGACTTCTCGCGCACAACCGGCCGCAAGCCGAAGATCATGGTCGCCAAGCTTGGCCAGGACGGCCATGACCGCGGCGCCAAGATCATCGCCTCGGCGTTCGGCGATATCGGCTTCGACGTGCTGGCGGGTCCGCTGTTCCAGACCCCGGACGAAGCGGCTGACATGGCGGTCAGTGCAAAGGTGCACGTGATCGGCATGTCGTCGCTGGCCGCCGGCCACAAGACGCTGGCGCCGCAGCTGATCGATGCTTTGAAGGCCAAGGGTGGCGGTGACGTGATCGTCGTCGTCGGCGGCGTCGTGCCGCGTCAGGATTACCAGTTCCTGCTCGACCATGGCGTTGCCGCCGTCTTCGGGCCTGGAACCAACGTGATGGAGGCCGGCCGCGCCGTTCTCGACCTTCTGGAAGGCCGGTTGCGCAACGCGTGAGGCGAGATTTCGCCACAATTAATCATCGCTGAAAAGTTGTGCTTCCGATTTCAAGGAAATGTCGCATTCTGTCCACGTGCTCAACTGATTCGCCTCATGTGCCTGCGTCCAGGCCGGATTGAGAGCTGAACGACAACGCTAAATGATTTAGCCGGGGGGCAGCGCAATGCAGAAGCGACGACGTCGAAAACTGGGCAGTTTACAGAGCACAACAAATTCTGATGCGCGAGGGCATGGACCTCGCTCTGTCAGCACGCGATTTCGACAGCGGCACGATCAGGGCCAAGGGCAAGCTCCTTGCCATGGCGATTGCGGCATCCCTGGTCGAAGCGTCCGCAGCCCGGGCGGATTGACGAGCCCTGCAAGCGGAACCTTTCAGAAACCATATCGCGACCCGGCTTCACGCCACGTTCACACCCCCTAAATCTAGGAATTGTCAGCGCCTCCCTTGGCTCTAGACTGTTGCTTCAAACCGGGTGTGTTTCGAGCGATAGGGTGAAGCAATGTCGTTTCTGTCGGACATGGCCTTGAACCAGAGTGAAATCGAAGTGGTCTGCGGCGCGCTGGAGGAATGGTGCGAGGAAAACCGCACGCCGCTTGACAGTGAGGGCGGCCGCGATGCCGCCACCGTGATGCTCGGCCTCTACAAGACCGGCCATGGAACCAAGGGCGCGATCCTCGAAGCAATGCGCCGGGTCAACGGCGAGTAATCCGCAGCGACTTGCAGGATGCAAGCCAAGGCCCTACATAAGAGCGATGCAGCGCCGGAACTTCGACGAGATGAATTGCCCCATCGCCCGCACCCTCGACCGGGTGGGTGAATGGTGGAGTATTCTCATCCTGCGGGATGTTTTCTTCGGCCGCACGAAGTTCGATGAATTCCAGAAAAGCACCGGCATTGCCCCGAACATCCTGACTCGCCGGTTGAAATCGCTGGTCGAGGCCGGGCTTCTGGAAAAACGCGCCTATCAGGACCGGCCGGTGCGCTACGAATATCTGCTCACGGACATGGGGCGTGAGATGCAGCCTCTGCTGATCGCGCTGTCGATGTTCGGCAACCGGCATTTCGCCGATCGCGGCGTCACCATGCGGCTGACCGACAAGGAAACCGGAGCCGCCGCGCTACCGGTCTATGTCGACAGCCTGACCGGCAAGCTGATCGATGACGAAAATTTCTCCCTGAAATCAGTCCGCCAGGCCTGAATTTTCCCCGGCCCCTGAGACTGCGGTAGACTCCTCTGAGATTGCCAGTGGAGTTCATTTCTTTGCGCTTTTCCGCCCCTACAGTTCTCGAAACCTTTTACCGCCATGGCGCAGCCCCGGACCGATCTTCCTCTCTCCACCAGTAACTTGCATAATGAAAGCTTTTGTATTAGTGACTTTTATGTTGATAGTCACTAAGCCCGCATCGCTCCTGATGCCGGCGCCCGTTGAGAACCCTGCCCATGCTCTCCACAACGCTTTCCAGACGCCTTGAACAACGGGAAATCCACTATGGCTGGATCGTTGCTGCCACGGCATTCCTCACCATGCTGGTCACCGCCGGAACCATCGGCGCCCCATCGGTCCTGATCCTGCCGCTGCAGAAGGAGTTCGGCTGGGAGGCAACGGAAATCTCCGCCGCCCTTGCCATGCGCTTCATCCTGTTCGGCCTGATGGCGCCGTTTGCCGCAGCCCTGATGAACCGTTTCGGCATGCGACTGATGGCACTGACGGCATTGACTGTCGTGTTCATCGGCATGGGATTGTCGTTGTTCATGCGCGAGGTCTGGCAGCTGGTCGTGCTCTGGGGCTTCGTCGTCGGAACCGGCACGGGGCTGACAGCGATGGTCATGGGCGCGACCGTCGCCACCCGCTGGTTCACCGCCCGGCGAGGCTTGGTCATCGGTCTGTTGACGGCCAGCACCGCCACCGGCCAGCTGGTATTCATGCCGCTGATCGTGGCTTTGACAGAGGCCTACGGTTGGCGCGCAGCCATCATGTTCATTCTCGGCATGTTGTTTGTCTGCGCCACCGCGATGCTGCTATTCATGCGTGATCGTCCAACCGACCTGGGATTGCGCCCCTACGGTCAGGTGGTGGACGATCCGCCGGCGACAGGCCCCCTCAAGACCAACTCGCCAATCGACGTGCTAATCGAGGCATCGAAGACGCGGATTTTCTGGGTGCTGTTCCTGTCGTTCTTCATCTGCGGCGCCTCGACCAACGGGTTGATCCAGACACATTTCGTCTCGCTCTGCGCCGACTACGGCATGACAGCCATCACCGCGACGGGCATTCTGGCCATCATCGGCGTGTTCGATTTCGCCGGCACCGTCGCCTCCGGCTGGCTGGCCGACCGCTATGACAACCGCTGGCTTCTGTTCTGGTATTACGGCCTGCGCGGCCTGTCGCTGCTCTGGCTGCCGTTCACCGGCTTCGAATTCCTCGGCCTGTCGATCTTCGCCGTGTTCTACGGTCTGGATTGGGTGGCCACCGTGCCGCCGACGGTCAAGTTGACTGCCCAGCATTTCGGCCGCGAGCGCGCCAACATGGTGTTCGGCTGGGTGTTCACCGGCCACCAGATCGGCGCCGCCTTCGCAGCCTTCGGCGGCGGCTTCATCCGCGACAATTACGCAAGCTACCTGCCCGCTCTGATGATCGCCGGAGCGCTCTGCCTGATGGCGGCACCCTTGGTGCTTTCGGCCGGCACCGCCAAGCTCAAGCCGGCAACGGCCGGCTGAAGCCGGTCAGTTGACGCTGACGGGTTTGGAGCGCATGCGGGACACCGTTTCGCGCTCCGCCCGCTTGCAGCGCATCGGCGGCAGGTTGCGGTCCATCAGGTCCGTGTCCTCCAGCACCATGTCGCCCATCTTCTTGAAGGCACTATCAAGCGCTCCCGCCCGGTGGGCGGAGCGCAGGAAACCCTTGAGGCTGCGCACGGGATGATCAAGCGGCAGCGGTTCGTCGGGAAAAACGTCGCTCGCCGCAACGATATGGCCGCTTGAGACCGCCGCCATCAGCGCATCGAAATCGACGACATTGGCGCGGCTGAGCAGGATGAAGGCAGCCCCGGGTCGCATGCTGGCAAAGGCCTTGGCACCGAGGAAATGCTGGTTTTCGCTAGTGACGGCCGCGACGACGAAGATGAAATCGCTCTCAGTCAGCACATCCTTGAGGCTCGACGGCTTGACGCCATTATCGAGCAGGATCGAGGCCGGCATCCAGGGATCGTAGACACGGGTATTGGTGCGGAAGCCGGAGAGAACGCGGTTCAAAGCCTTTCCGAGATCGCCGAAACCGATGATGCCGACATCGGCGCCCGACAAAAGCCGCGCCCCGGCATTGCCCTCGCCACCCCAGAGTTCGCGGCCCTCACGGAAATCGACATCCGCATCGACGATGCCGCGGGCGATGTTCAGCGCCATGGCAAGCCCCATCTCGGCAACCGGCTCGGCAAACACCTGCCCCGTCGTCACCACATGGATGCCGCGGGCAAACAGCACCTCATAGGGCATGTTGTTGATCAGGTTGCTCTCGACATTGAGGATGCAGCGGAGCTGCGGCATGCGCGCCAGCGTCTCGGCGCTCAAGGGCGGCTGGCCGATGATGTAACGCGCCTCGCCGAGGACCGCGTCGCCGAGCCCGGCGATATTGTCCGGATCCGCTTCGACGATACGATATTTGGCTTTCAGCTGTTCCAGTGCTGATGGTGTGAAAATCAGATCGAGCGTGCGCGGCTCCGGCGCGCAGATGGCCAAGGGCCGTTGCGTTTCAGGCATGGTATCGTCTCCCTCGCCGGGCGTGGGAAAGACCCGGCATTCCTCTTGGCCGAAGTTGTATGGATGATCAGCCAATTTGCAAGAGAGCCGGACGGGAGGATGGGTCTAATAATCGAGGCCGCGCATGTAGCGGTCGATCGGAACGGGGCGTGCCGGGAGACTGGAAGACAGGGCCGTTGCCCTGGCGGCAATTGTTGATGGTCCGGTAGCGCGGCGCAAAGGTGGGGTGGCCCTCGCGCTCGACGACGGTCTGCTCGCAGTAGATCCGCTTGGCGTCGAACGCCTCCTCCGGTGTCTTCACACCGGGCAGATCAGTGTAGACCTGAGCAAGCTGCACAGGCTCTGTGGACAGCGGCGCAGCAAAGGTCGGGACACCGGACAGAACCAGGGCAGTGGAGAGAAAAATAGTCTGCAGGATCAACATCTACGTTCCAACCGATGCCCGATCAACGCCATGGCTCTCCCCGGGCATGAGGAGACGGTATCGTTTCCGGTGAAGTTGCGCTATAGCCCAACGACTTGAACCAAAGCGCGGTAATGCGTCCGGCTGATGTGGGGTTTTCCATGGCAAATACAATACGGCTTCACGAAGGCGACATTTCAGTTGAAGACGCTGCCCGCTACAAGGGCGCGATCGCCATCGATACCGGAAACGCTCGGCCTCATTCCGCGCCGTGACCGGCTCTGCCTCGTGCAGCTTTCGCCGGGTGATGGCTCTGCCGACGTGATCCGGATCGCCAAGGGCCAGACGCAGGCACCGAACCTCGTCGCCATGCTGGAGGACCCGACCCGCCAGAAGATCTTCCATTTCGGCCGCTTCGATATCGCCGTACTGTTCCACACCTTTGGCGTTACGACGACGCCGGTGTTCTGCACCAAGATAGCCTCGCGGCTGACGCGGACCTATACCGACCGGCACGGCCTGAAAGACAATCTGAAGGAACTGCTCGACGTCGACATTTCCAAGCACCAGCAGTCCTCCGACTGGGCCGCCGACAAGCTTTCGCAGGCGCAGCTGGAATATGCCGCATCCGACGTGCTGCATCTGCATGCCCTGCGCGACAAGTTGACCGTGCATGGCTGATCCACGACGGCCGCGCCGACCATGCCGACGCCTGCTTCGCCTTCCTGCCGACCCGTTCCAAGCTCGACCTGCTCGGCTGGGACGAAACGGACATTTTCGCGCATAGCTGATCGGCGCCGATCGGAGGCATAGCTGGAGAGCTTTGCCGTGTCCTGTGGACTTCGTGCTCTTTTGGGCAGGCCCTGATGCGGCCTCACCGTTCACACAACGGCTCTTCCTCGCCCAGAAATCGACCGAAAGACGAAGACGACCTGATAATTGAGGGTGAATATTAGGTTAATCAGGAATTAATGGTTGCCAGTTACTGTCAGCGACATCCCACGTTGCAGACCGCGCGGAGCAGCCATGATCACCCCCTCCAGGCGAGTGCCGGATTCGTCACCACCACCCTGATGCAGTCGATGATCGACCAGGCGGAAGAGAGGCGCGTCGAAGACGAAAAGAAGGCGCGTAAGGAAACGAAAGAGGACGATATCCTCAAGGCACACCTTTCGGCGAGCAAGAGCCACGCAGCGCTGAACGACAAGGTCAACGCCCATTTCTTCGGCGCCCTGAAGAGCGACGACAATCCGATGGCGGAATTGATCTCACGCTTCTTGAACGTTCTGGGCGTGACACGTGACGAGGGTGAATCCGACGCCGATTTTGCTACCCGCGTCCGAGGATACGCTGACGCTGGTCTCGATGATCGGCAAGAAGGAAGCCAACTCGTCTGCCCCCGGGCAAGCTCAAGAGGTTACACTGGCCCGGTTCCGGGTTTCCGTCGATGATGTCGACGCGGTGCTGAACGGCACCGCCGAACAGCCGAGCGAGATGGCGAAGATGGCGGCCCGCTTCGTGACCCGCTACGGACTGACCCAGAATGAGGACGAGAGCGACAAGGACTACAGCAAGCGCATCGGCGAGACGATGGCTGGCGTCCGCAAGTCGATGCCGGCCAGCATTGAGGCGCTTGAAACGAAGACCGGCCTGCGAGATTTGGGTCTGACCGCCGCCCAGGTGGTGGATGCCCTCAAGAACCCTCATGGAAACCAGGCAAAACTCATCCAGGAAGTCCTTGACGATGCCGCACGCACCGACGGGGCCTCGACGGAGGACGCACAGATTGCGATCCAGCGGCTGGAAGACATAGCCGATCCAAAATCCGTTGAAGAACTTAAGCTTGAGCGGACTCATCAACCGGACCCGACGCGTCGAGAACGAGGAAACGCGCAAGGAGCGCGAGGAGGATATCCGCAAGCTCGAGGCGGCCGACAAACTTGAAGACGTCAAGGATGTTCAGGAAACGATCAAAAGGTCAATGATGCAATCCTGGATTCCTCCGGCGAGGCGGGCAGGCCGGCGACTGACGGCGACCCCGCTACAGAGGCCATCACGCCCGGCGACCTCCTGCTGACCTTGGCTGCGGGCGCGGAAATGGCGGAAATAGAAGAGAAGGTGGAAAGCGCCGCCGCCAGCAGCGGCGCGGGTAGCCAGACCGATCCGATCGATACGGCAGCCGGAACAACGGACGCTTCCGAGGAAGCCAAGGAAGAGGCCGACATGGCCGTTCTGCTGGCCCGTGCAGGCCCCGGCGACGCGGCAGCGCCCGAGGGAGAGGATGGTATTTTGGCCGTCAGTGTGGACGAAAACGGGATCTACGAAATTCTCAAACGCCAGGCCGAGGGCGCGAAGGCCGCCTGATCAGGATTTGATCAGGGCTTGGGCCTGACGATACCGAGGCGAGCCATCACTTCCTTCGGAATGCCATAGCGCTGGATAGCATCGCGGTTTGAGCGCAGGCCGCAGATTTCGCGCTGGATGAAGAAAGCCCAGACGACGTCGGCGGCATCGTTCAGCAGTTGTTCGCGCCTATCGGCCGTCGTTTGAGGATTGCCCAGCACGCTCAATGCGGCGATCGCCTTCTCCACTTTCAATCCATGCCGGCCGAGCGCGTCCGCCCGCTCCGACATCAGCTCGTACTCGAGCAGGTTGAGGCCGGTATCCTTGGAAAAGGACGGAGACAGGGATTGAGGCGGACGAACCGTCATCTTGAGGGCTCCACGATAAACCACAGCCAAGATGGGGCGGTATCGGCCGCCAAGCAATATGCTATTTTGCCCGGGCGCGGATTTCCTCAAAGCTCCAGTCCCGGAGCAGATCGCCGTTCTTCCAGACCGTTTCCAGATGATTGTGGCGGTCCTTGAGCTCATCGAGGCGCGCTGCTTCAAGGCCGCCGAGCCCGTTGACGACGGCCTGGCGTCCCGCCTTCGATGCCTTGACATTCATGGTTGCCGGACGCTTGAAGACATCGTGCCATTTGCCGGTCTCGTCGAGCCGCGCATTGGTTTTCATGGCGAAGGAATAGGTGTCACGGTTGACCTTCTGCAGCAGGCCGCCGCCCATGCCGAAGGCGATATTTTCGGCCGAAAAACCGAAAGCTTCCAGCCGACCGAGGATCTGGCTGATATCGGCATTGGAAATGCCATCGCCCTGGATGACCCGGACGGACTTGTCGAGCACCTTGTAGCCCTTGCCGTTCAGCGCAGAGCCGAAGTGATAATCGAGCTGCTTGACCACATGCACCGGCGTCTCGATCGGATCGCCGCTGTCGGGGGCGGATCACCACTGTACCGCCGCTCGCCCTCACCTTTTCGCGCAGCTGCTCGCCCCAGATTTCCGAGACCGCATAGTTGATATCGTAGCTATCCGACACGACGGCGAACATGCCGCCGCCGGCGAAGCGATCGATCATGTTGGAATAGGCGTCCACCTCGCGCTCGACGCCCCAGGCAGTCATTGTCGAGTGTTCGGACGCAGGGATCGAGAACCCGGCCATCTCGGCGCCGTAGTAGCGCCGGGCATAAAGCACGCCGGTCACAGTGTCGGTCCCCATGAAATTGACGAGATGGGCGGCTCCGCCGATACCGGCCTGCTCCAGCGCGCCGACGCCGCGAGCACCGAAATCGTGCAGGCGGAAGGGCAGAACGCCCTCCGGATCGTCGCAGGTTTTCTCAAGGATCGGCCGGATGACCTGCTTGATCTTGCGGGCATTGCTGGCGACAGATGACGGATACCAGACGGCACGCAGCACGCGGGTCTCGATATAGGATGTCAGCCAAAAACTGTCGGGATCAGTATTGACCACCTGCACCATCGGCACGCCGCGGCGCAGCAGGGTGCCTTCCGGCAGCGCCTGGATTTCGAGCGGCAGGTAACCGCCGAAATGTTCGACGATGCGCATCCAGCCGGCCCGATTGAACGGCAGGCCATGGGCAAGGACGATCGCTTCGGCCTCATCGACATCGGCGCGGGTTACCGGCTTGCCCAGCGTTTCCTTGAGGAACATCTGCAGGCCGAAGAACAGGACATCCGCCTGGTCCGGGTGTCCGCGCGTCTCGATGTAGGCGGAGATGCCTCGCGTTCCGGGAGGATATTGAAGGAAATGGCTGAACTTGTAGCTGTCGGTGTTGAGGATCAGATTAGTCAGGTTCATCGCATTCCCCCGAAAGCAATTCCATGCTCGCCATGCAAAAGCGGCGACGCAGCGCCAAGATGTACACGAGCGGCGGAAAGGCGGCAAGGGCCAGCGGACGCCTTGCCACCGCAGATAGCGCGCCCTTGGTATGGTTAATATTCTGTCAATCATTCCATCCTAATATGGAAGCATACAATGCTCGGCCACCTTGGTTCCGAAGCAGCCGCCGCTGTCTGGTCTGGCCGTGAACGAGCCGTTGGGCATGCGCATGAAGCGCCCTCATTCCCTGACATATGCGTGGCGATGTCCGGCCACTTCGCCGGTATGGCGAACAGATTTGGCCGTGTGGCCTCAACCCGAACGTGACGGAGATTGCGATGCTGATGCCCATTCTCTCAGTCAAAACGCCTGCGACTGCAGCACAGGCCGCGATCGTGGTCGAAGCCGTCACGCTGCGGGAGCAGACAGTAGCGGTGCCCGTACCGGGCCGGATTTCGGGAAACCAGTCGGAGGCGGTTCTCAAGATCCTTGAGACACTGAACCGGCATCTGCTTGGAAGCGAACCTCTGCCGAAGGACGCGCTGATCCGTCTGCTCGACACATTGTCGAAAATCCTGAAATTTCCGCCGCTGCCGCAGGAAACGCTGCACGACTTTACCAAGCGGCTTGCCGTCTTTCTCGAAACGCTGCCGCCGGCAGCGTGGCTGGCGCTGGAAAAGCAGCTTGGGCAGCGCAATCTGGCGGTCACCATCAAGGTCCTTGCCGAGGTGCTGAAAATGCCCTTGATCATCGACACGCCGCGCCTGCTGGACAGACCTTTTGTGCCGCCGACGCCGTTTCGCGCCAGCACAAGCCAACCGGACGGCAAACCGCCGCAAACGGCAGCCACGCAGCAGGGGCAGGCATCCGTGCCAGACCGGCAAGCGCCGATGCCCGCCACACAGACCGTTATGGCCAGCCCGACCGTCGTCATGGACCCAGGCCTGCTGCAGGCCGCGCTCAAGAAGGCGTTTGGCGACGATGATACGGCCCCAGCCATCATCGCCTTCGAGGAAAGCCTCAACGAGGAAGGCCCGACAACTGCGCAGCGCGCAGAGCAGCCGGCAAGAGCCCAGGCGGCGCGTGGCAATGAACTGACTGCGGCCATCGGCCAGCAGCAACTGCCCTGCAAGGGCAAATTCCGAAACGATCCCGCTCCTGCGCCAGCCAGCCGCGGCCTTTCTTGCAGCAGATCCCGAGGCCTTGTCGCTTATCGCCGCCATTGCCGCCGGTGATATGGACGACGGGATGAAAATCGAACTGGCGGAACAACTGGGTCTCGACCTTTCCGAACCGATGGAAGCGTCCGGGCAACAGGAGCATCCCACCGTCACGAACACACCTGAACCCGAGACCCTGACAAGCAAGACCAAGGAAACAACTGCACTCGAGGCAACCTTCGGGGACGACCTGCAGACGTCGGGAAGTGATACGGCGCCGAGCACCGTTCTCCCGGCCGAACCTGACGCTCATCCGGATACGAGTATTTCGTCGGCTAAGCCTCCTGCTGCGCGCGATCTCAACGAGGTCGATGGCTTCAAAGGGCATGACCTCGGCGAATGGGAACTGGAAGCCGCGCAGGATAGCCAGACGTCCACCGGCACCGACGACTTCCCGGCACCGATGACCGAGGCCGATATGGACGGTCCGGAAAAAGCCTTGCTCGGACACTGAAAGTTCTCGTCGAAGCCAGCCTGCCCCTGCCTGGCGGAACCGCGGATAGCGCCGAGACACTGTTTGCGAAGCTCGCCGGCAGGAAACAGCCGACATGGGCGCCGAAATCCTGTTTGCGCAGCTGGAAGCAGCCGACAATGCCGAGACGCTGCCGGACACATCGCTCATCACCGGCGATATTGGCGACCAGCTGGAAATGCCGGGGCTCGAACCCGAAGCCTGGAGTGCAATGCTGGAGGGGCCGGAGGAAAAACCGGCATACCGGCAGATACTCATGCATTCCGCAACCGCGGAAGAGAATTCACGCGAAGCCCTGACGCCCCGGCTGCCGGAGGCGGGCATCGTGCGCGACGCAATCCCCTTCGCGATGATCCCCTACCTGCCGGCAAAGACGCAGGACAAGCCGATGCTCGAAATCGAGGAGCAGCTGGCCTCTGGCGATGACGAGGAGGAAGGCCAACACAACGAAAGCCACGAGCAGCAGGAAGACCGCGACAACAGCGACACAGCGGCTGCACCGGAGGATGATGAAAGCGACACCGGTGACGCCTATGATCTCTACCGCCGCATGGGCGGGCTCGGCTGATCAGCTTGCCTGCAGCCGGCAAGAACAAGACGCAAAAAAGCCCCTTGGAAATCGCTTTCCGCGGGCTTCTTTTATTCAGACTGCAGAGGCTTATTCGCCGCCGTGGTTCTTCAGGGCTGCGCCCAGGATGTCGCCAAGCAGAAGCGCCTGAGTCGGACAGAACCGAACTGTGCGACGGCTTCCTTCTCTTCAGCGATTTCCAGTGCCTTGATCGACAGCATGACCTTGCGGTCCTTCTTGGAGAAGTTGGTGACGCGAGCGTCGACAACCTGACCAACGGAGAAACGCTCCGGACGCTGTTCGTCGCGGTCACGCGACAGATCGGCACGGCGGATGAACGAGGTGAGATCTTCGTGGTTGACGAGCTTCACTTCGATGCCACCGTCGTTGACGGCCAGAACTTCGCACGAAACAACGGCGTTCTTGCGCAGATCGCCAGAAGCAGCGGCGTCGCCGACTGCATCCTTGCCGAGCTGCTTGATGCCGAGCGAGATGCGTTCCTTTTCGACGTCCACATCGAGAACGACGGCCTTGACCATGTCGCCCTTGTTGAACTCTTCGATGACCTGTTCGCCCGGACGGTTCCAGTCGAGGTCGGAGAGATGCACCATGCCGTCAACGTCGCCGTCGAGGCCGATGAACAGGCCGAATTCGGTCTTGTTCTTGACTTCGCCTTCAACTTCCGTGCCAGCTGGATGGCTGTGCGCGAATGCCTGCCACGGGTTCTCGAGCGTCTGCTTGAGGCCGAGCGAGATGCGGCGCTTGGTCGGGTCGACTTCGAGAACGACAACGTCGACTTCCTGCGTCGTGGACAGGATCTTGCCGGGATGTACGTTCTTCTTGGTCCAGGACATTTCGGAGATGTGGATCAGGCCTTCGATGCCCGGCTCCAGCTCTACGAATGCACCGTAGTCGGTGATGTTGGTGACGGTACCGGAGATCTTCTTGCCGACCGGGTACTTGGCACCGATGCCATCCCAAGGATCCGACTCGAGCTGCTTCATGCCGAGCGAGATGCGGTGGGTTTCCTGGTTGATGCGGATGATCTGAACCTTGACCTGCTGGCCGATGTTCAGGATTTCCGACGGATGGTTGACGCGGCGCCATGCCATGTCGGTGACGTGCAGCAGGCCGTCGATGCCGCCGAGGTCAACGAACGCACCGTAATCGGTGATGTTCTTGACGACGCCGTCAACAACCTGGCCTTCTTCGAGGTTCTGGACGATTTCCGAACGCTGTTCAGCACGCGATTCTTCAAGAACCTGTACGGCGCGATACAACGATGTTGCCGCGACGCTTGTCCATCTTGAGGATTTCGAAGGGCTGCGGGTTGTGCATCAGCGGGGTAACGTCGTGGATCGGACGAATGTCGACCTGGGAGCGCGGAAGGAAGGCAACGGCACCATCCAGATCGACGGTGAAACCACCCTTGACCTGGTTGAAGATGACGCCTTCGACGCGTTCGCCGGCTTCGAACTTGACTTCGAGGCGGACCCAGCTCTCTTCGCGGCGAGCCTTTTCGCGCGACAGAACAGCTTCGCCCATCGCATTTTCGATGCGCTCGACATAGACTTCGACTTCATCGCCGACCTTCAGCGTGCCGTCCTTGGCCTTCGCGCCGAATTCCTTCAGAGCGATGCGGCCTTCGACCTTGAGGCCGACGTCAACGATTGCGACGTCCTTCTCGATAGCCGTAACAATACCCTTGGTGACGTAGCCTTCGGCAAGATCCTGGGTCGCAAAGGATTCCTGCAGCAACGCGGCAAAATCGTCGTGGGTGGGGTTAGCTTGAGACATGAATACTCCTGATGTGCCTTCATGGGGCACAGGCGCCGGGGTTAGCGTTGACAGGTCCAAAAACCATCCGCTCCAATCATGAAGGAGCAAATCCGGCGCGGGGATGGTGGTTCGGACTATTGCTTCAATGCGGCATCGACAAACGTCTTCGCCGTTAAGAATGCGGCCTCTATACTCATTTCGGACGTATCTAGCAAGTGTGCATCTAAGGCCGGGCGCAGCGGGCTGTCGGCGCGTCCCATGTCGCGCTCGTCGTCGCTTGACGATGTCGGCCAGGATCTCCAGAAAATCAGCCGGAATGCCGTTGCCGACGATCTCGTCGAACCGGCGTCGCGCCCGCACCTCGGCCGACGCGGTCACATAGAGTTTTACCGGCGCATCCGGGCAGACGACGGTGCCGATATCACGTCCGTCGAGCACCGTTCCGGGCTGCCGCAGCGAAAAGCGCTGCGTCTCGACCAACGCCTGGCGCACCAGCGGCATGACGGCGATCTTGGAGGCCGCCTCGCCGATCGAATGCGCCGACAGCACGCTGCGGTCGAGCCCGGCAAGCTCGACATCCCGCGCCATCTGCTCGGCAATCCTCTCGTCATCCAGCGGCAAGCCCGCATCCAGCAACGCCTTTGCCGTGGCGCGATAGGTCAGCCCGGTATCGAGATGATGAAAGCCGTATTCCTCGGCGATCCGGCGCGATAATGTCCCCTTGCCCGCAGCCGCAGGTCCGTCGATGGCGATGATGAAAGTCATTTTGCTACCTGAAAATGGATATGATCGTCGTGGCGAGCCGCCCGGCAGCCCTGAAATCTCACAGTATCGTTCTCCACGGCAAGCGTTTTTACTAGATGTGGCTCGATGAATATCTTTTCGACGCCTGCCGCTCGCCCCTCCGACGACAACCACTGAACCGCCGCTCGGGTGCGCGCCTCGTCCAAACTCCAATCGGCAAACAGAGGCTGAAGGAGCTTCAGATCCCACCGGAAGGTCAAGAGATCATCGCGCCCGGCGCAGGGCAGAGGCGATCCCGCATCTGGCTGTTCGAAGGCGAAATAGCCGATCGGCGAGCGGGTCTGCCCACTCAACGCCTCTCCCGTTTTTCCCCGATAATAGAAGGCAATATCCATCTTTCGCCCGTCGCTGTGCGAAAGATGCGGGAGAAGCGGAAACCCGTCGATAAAGGGGAAGTTCGCATCCAGTGCGAGCGTCACGGTCCCGGGAAACTGCGTCGCCATATGCCGTGCCAGATCCTCTGCCGCCTGCCGCATACCGACGCTTACGTAGTTGCGGTTGAGAACGCAGTACAACGGCGATTGAAGCTGGAGTGCCGCGGCGGCGCTGAAACACGGCAGCGGAACTCTCCCGAAGGATGGTGCCACGGCATGTGCGGCAATCGTTGCCAGGACATATAGCGACAGGAAAACAACCGCCTTCAGCAGGCGGCGGCTGATTTGCAAAAGGCGGGAAACGGCAATCGAGACCAGAAATACGATCCCGCCTATCTGCGTCAGAAGTGTCAGGACGACGAAGAGGAAAACGTTGCGAACCAATGCCATTACAATTTCTCTGTCGGATGCCGCTGCAACTTTTGCCCTGAAACCAGCCGGTGCAGCTCGTTTCAGCCACTGTGACCACCCAACCGATCGACAAACCGGAGAAAGCTCCAACGCAGGGCGGAACGCGCTATCCACGACTTTGCGCTGCGTAACACCAAGTTGCAGAATGGTAATCCTCCCTTCCAAAGAAAAGCGCAGCGAAGGCTTGGGCAAGTTAATCTTTGACAGACGGGACCAAGACGATTATGGGGACCGGCTAATTCATTTCATGTTCAACGCCGGTATTCCGGCAGATGCCGGTAATTCCGGCCATTCAAGAGGCTTTGACCGTGGCAAAAGCGGAACTTGGAACAAAACGCGTCGATCCGGAAACGGGCCGTAAATTCTACGACCTGAACAAGGATCCGATCGTTTCTCCCTATACCGGAAAATCCTACCCGCTCTCCTTCTTCGAGGAAACATCCGTTGCCAAGGTAATGGAGAAGGCTGCCGAAGAAGACGAGGTTCAGGAAGTCGATACCGAGAACCCCGAAGTGGAACTGGTCTCGCTCGAGGATGCTGACAGCGAAGCAGCCGGTGGCGACGACATTCCGGATCTCGGCGATGACGATGTCGAAATCGAAGGCGATGACGACGATACCTTCCTCGAAGCTGACGAAGACGACGAGGACGGCCTGTCCGACCTGATCGGCGTATCGGACGACGACGACGAGGTCTAAACCTCACAGAATTCAAACAATTGCGTCCGCGCGGGGTTTTCAACCACCATGCGGACGCAAGGCTCCGGGCTCACACGATAAAAACTTGGCCCTTTGTCTTTTCGGCTTGCCATCTGCAAAAAGCGGAAGTATGAAGCCGCCAACCGACCGGACGAACAGTTCGGAAGGCCTTCCCGGAACCGGCCTAGCCGGACCCAAAATGGGGCTATAGCTCAGCTGGGAGAGCGCTTGCATGGCATGCAAGAGGTCAGCGGTTCGATCCCGCTTAGCTCCACCAAACTTTTTCTTACCCATCGCAGCTATCTTCTTAGCAGATCTTCACTAAAATAAATAAATGAGTCCCGTGAAGAGCTTACCTTGACGCCCAGTCAATTACGGCCTTTTCATGACTTTAACCTCTTCATTTTGCCCGCTTTCCGCGCTAGTTATATTCTAGATAGAGTTGCACTGGAGGCCTTGTGCCTCCTTAATTGCGAGAGGAGAGATAGACATGTCATTGGTTGACATCGAGCGCCCGCTTTCTCCCGCGCTATCGCCTCGTGGCACAGCGGGCAAATGAACTTACCAAGCCTTACTCAACGCCTCCAATTCCCGTACTGGAGATTGCAGAGCGAAGTGGGGTTGATGTCCTCTTTGCAGATATGGGTGTTCACAAAGATAAGGTGGCTGGATTCTGTGATTTCGAAAACGCCAAATTGTATGTCAACAGCGCAGATCCGATAAATCGCCAAACGTTCACAATAGCCCATGAACTCGGGCATTGGATAATGCATCGTGACGTCTTCTTAAAGCGTCCGGACAAATATCCTGTGCTCCCGCGTTTTCAAAGTGTTAAGGAATCGAACATATTCGAGAAGGAAGCAAATTGCTTTGCAGCAAATCTCCTTGTCCCGACACAGTTATTGAATCCTGTCAGAAAGAGTAACGTGGCCATTCTCGCTCGAATTTTCGAGGTGTCGGCTACAATGATGGAACATCGTCTGAAAAATGACTGATAAAACCAGTGAAGGAAGTTCAAGTGGTGATCTTCCTTCACTGGAGGAAATGCTCAAATCCGTTAAAGTTGAGCCTGAAGGAGTAAATGACCTTCAGGTTGATTATGAAGATCGGTTTCGGATTCGATCGATTGAAGCGCAAAAAGCCTATACTCATCTACTTGGTCTTCAAGCCCATTATTCTCATAAGCGAAAATGGTCATGGTTCCTTATGTTGGCCATGGCCTTTATGCTGATCTTTCAATCCTATTTGCTTTATAAAGTCGGTACTGGGTCTTGGGATTTTACCGCCTATCGCTGGCTATTACCGCTTCTGCTGGTTCAGAATCTCGGACAGATAATTGGCCTGGCGGTTATCGTGGTTAAGTCGCTTTTCACTAATCTGGACCCGCCTTGAATCAACTCAGGGATTTTATTGGCCCAAAGAGATCGCCCAAGAAACACTGGTTCACCCGCAACGTCGGCAAGGCGAACCTGCGTTCGAATGACCGCATTAGGATTTCCAAAAGGAACGTGATGGCGACAATGATTATGTCATTGACGAGGGACTGGGCCGCCGCCACTGCGCCCATTGACTATGCTCGCCCGAGCCTATCCAACTTTGCCTTTACAAACGTAAGTCAATGAGGAGCAGATCATGGATCTCGGGATCAACGGCAAGCGGGCACTCGTTCTTGGCGGCAGCAAGGGGCTGGGGCGCGGGATTGCCGAAGCGCTCGCGGCGGGAGGGGTCAATGTCGCCCTGACCGGCCGCGATCAGGGGAAGGCGGCGCAGAGTGCTGCGCAGATCGGTGATTCGGCCCGGGGCTTTGCGCTTGATCTGGCCAACCCCGATGCCATCGATCCGTTTCTCGACCGGCTTCAAGCCGATTTTGGCAGAATCGATATCCTCGTGCTGAACGGTGGCGGGCCGCCGCCAAGTCTTGCGGCAGAGATCGACCCGGCGTTCTGGCGCGCCCAGTTCGACACGATGGTTCTGGCCGGCATGCGGATCACCAACCGGTTGCTGCCTTCCATGCGACAGAACGGCTGGGGCCGCATCATGGCCGTGGCGTCCACCAGTATTCGCGAGCCTATTCCTGGCCTCACGGCCTCCAATGCCCTTCGGAGCGCCGTTGCGGGCTGGCTAAAGACGCTTGCCGGCGAAGTGGCGGCCGACGGTATCACCGTCAACATGCTTCTGCCCGGCCGGCTGGCGACGGACAGAACACTGAGCTTCGATAGGATGGATGCCGAGCGCGAGGGGTTGAGCATCGAGACTGTTGCCGCGCGCAGCCAGTCGGATATTCCAGTCGGGCGTTATGGCACTCCCGCCGAGTTCGGGGCGGCAGCCGCATTTCTCGCCAGCCGGCAGGCAGGCTACATTACCGGCGTCGCGCTACCGATCGATGGTGGTCTCAGCCCGCGCGATGATTTAGGCTGGATTGTTGTTTTCTACCGATGCACGGCCCAGGGCACGAACCAGCGCTCCAGCAGGCGCGCCAGGATTTCGAAGAGAACCGCTATCACGGCAATCACGATGATGCCGGCGATCACGATATCGGTGACGAGGAATTGCGCGGCCGACTGGATCATGAAGCCGAGGCCGCGGCTCGCCGCCACCAGTTCGGCGGCAACCAGTGTCGACCAGCCGGCGCCGAGCGCGATGCGGGTGCCGGTCAGGATCGAGGGGATGGCGCTGGGCAAAATCACGTTCAGGAGGATCTGCAGGCGGGAAGCCCCTGAACGATCGTGCGGCATTGATGAAATCGGCCGGGGCCGATTTGACGCCGGCGGCCGTCGACAGGATAACCGGCGGCAGCATGGCAAGCGAGATGACGGTAATCTTCGAGGCCTCGCCGATGCCGATCCAGATGATGATCAGCGGCAGGTAGGCGAGCGGCGGCAGCGGCCGCAGGAATTCGACGATCGGATCGAGAATGCCCTTGCCGATGCGGCTGGTGCCAATGGCAAGGCCTGCCGGAATGCCGATGATGAGGGCGACGGCAAGCGCTGCGAAAATGCGCAGCAGGCTGGCAAACGTGTGCTCGGCAAGCGTTGAATCGACGAAACCGTTGATCGCGACGGAGTAGATGGCCTTCAGCACGACGAGGGGTGACGGCAGGAACAGCGGCGACACGACGCCGTAGGCCGAGGCGAGACCCCAGGCTGCGATGATGACGGCGATGGTTGCCAGCGAGATCGTCAGGGTTCCGAGGCTGCGCTTCGGCTTATCCGCATTGATGACGCCATCCGCAGGCACGGTTGGCGTGTCGGGCACGATTGTGCCGATATTGATGGTCATGCCGCATCCTCCTCGGCGTCCGCGTGGATAAGGCCGGTCAGGCCATCGTGAAGGCGCCGGTATTCCGGCGGATCCTTGATGTCCTGCAGGGATTTTCCGCCGAGAAGCTGCCTTCCGAAGCTTGCCGGGATATCGGCAATGATACGGCCGGGATTGGGCGCCAGAACGACGACCCGGCTGGCAAGCAGCATGGCCTCCTCGATACTGTGGGTGATCAAAAGGCGCCAGTCTTGCTGTCCGACCAGACCTTGAGCAGGAATTGCTGCAGGCGGGTGCGGGTCAGCGCATCGAGTGCGCCGAGCGGCTCGTCGAGCAGCAGGAAGCGCGGCTCGGACGCCAGCGCACGGGCGATGCCGACGCGCTGGCGCATACCGCCCGACAATTCCCAGATGTTTTTGGCGCCGGCGTTTTCGAGGCCAACCTTGGCAAGCAGTTCATCTGCCAGCAGCCGGCGTTCGCCCTTGGCAACCCCCTTCAGCTTCAGCGGAAAGGCGACATTGTCGCGGGCGTTCAGCCAGGGATAGAGCGCATCGTCTTGGAAGACGACGGCGCGATCGGCGGCCGGACCGGTGATGTCCGCGCCATCTACCGAGACGCGGCCGGATGTGGGTTTCAAGAACCCCGCTGCGAGATTAAGAAGGCTGGTCTTGCCGGAGCCGGAGCGGCCGATGACGGCGATGAATTCATCCGAGGCGAGATGCAGCGTCACGCCATCGAGCACCAGCCGTGTCTGACGGCTGTCACGATCGGCCGGAAACGCTAGGGATACGGATTGCAGCGACAGGACGCTCATGATCACACCGATGGCTTGAGGCGCTGGAATCCACGGAGGTTTCCAGCGCCTGGTTTGTTAGAGACCAGCCTTGGCGGCTTCGACGACCCAGCGCGACGAGACGTAGGGCGCGTAGTCCGGAAGGACGGCCGGGATCTTGCCCTGTTCCAAAAGGAAAGCCGAGGTTTCGGCCACGGCCTTTGCCGTGCCGCCACCGAGCAGACCGGCACCGGCCTGCTCTTCCAGCGTCGGGAAGTGATAGCCCTTCAGCAGCGCCGGAACCTCCTCGACCTTCGCGCCAGTGAGCTTGGCGATCTTTTCCGCTTCCGGCGATGCAGCGTTCCAGCTGTCGGGATTGGCGCGGTAGGACGCATAAGCCTTGCCGGTCACCTGAACGAAGCCGGTGACGATGTCCGGATGTTCTTCGGCGAATTTCTTGCTGACGATCCAGGCATCGAAAGTCGGACCACCCCATGCGGCGACATCTGCCGAGGTGGCGAGCACGCTGCCGGTTTTCTTCAGCTCGGACAGGACCGGATCCCAGACGTAAGCGCCATCGATATCGCCGCGTTCCCAGGCCGCCGCGATTTCCGGCGGCCGCAAGTTGAGAATTTCGACCGACTTCGGATCGACCTTCCAGTGCTTCAGCGCCGTCAGCAGGCTGTAATGGGCGGTGGAGACGAACGGCGTGGCGATCTTCTTGCCAGCGAGGCCTTCGGGCTTGTCGATGCCCTTGACGGCCAGCGCCTCGGCCTCCGAGATCAAGCCGACGACGAAGATCGTCTCGATCGGGATCTCGCGGCTGGCGGCGGCGGCGAGCGGCGACGAGCCGACATAGCCGATATCGAGCGAACCGGAGGCGATCGCGGTGATCACGTCAGCACCACTGTCGAATTTCTGCCAGTTGATCTTGGCGCCGGTGACCTTTTCGTAGGCACCGTCGGCCTGTGGCACGCGCGACGGCTCGACGATCGGCTGGTAGCCGATATTGACGTCGACGTCGGCGGCGTAGGAGAAATGGCTCTGCGTCGTGAAAGCGAGAACGGCCAGCGTGGCGGTTCCCAAAAGGCGGCGGCGGTTGATTGTCATGTCCCTCTCCCGGCAATGGTTCAATGGCATTCCGCGCCGAAGGCTCCGGTGGAATGATGTTTAATCATTGTAAAATTCATAGAATTTATAGAGATAAAAAATTCCTGGATTCGCGGTGCTTTCGTAATGTGAATCCAAAATGATCGAAGACTGGGGTCTTTTCGCCGGAATGGTGCGAGACGGTGAAAAGCGCTATCGAAAGGCAGGGGGACGGCAACATGAAGACAATGCAGATTTACGCCTTCGACATGAACTGCGTCGGCCACATCAATCATGGCCTCTGGACGCATCCCGCGCGATCAGTCGATGCGCTATACCGATCTCGACTACTGGACGGATCTGGCCATCACCGCCGAGCGCGGCAAGCTGGACGGGCTGTTCCTGGCCGATATCGTCGGGGGTTTACGACGTCTACAAGGCAAACCCGGCCCCGACGATCGAGACCGGCGCACAGATCCCCGTCAACGATCCGCTCATCTCGATTTCGGCCATGGCGCACGTGACCAAAAATCTGGGCTTCGGCGTCACCGTCAACACCACCTATGAGCCGCCGTTTCTTCTGGCGCGGCGCATGTCGACGCTGGATCATCTGACCAAGGGGCGGATCGGCTGGAATATCGTTACCGGCTATCTCGACAGCGCTGCCCGCAGCATGGGGCTGGACCAGCAACCGGATCACGATGCCCGTTACGATGCGGCGGAGGAGTATCTCGAGATCCTCTACAAGCTCTGGGAAGGCAGCTGGGACGACGACGCGGTGCTGCGCGACAAGACGGGGCGGATATTTGCCGATCCCTCCCGGGTGCGGGCAGTGAGGCATGACGGGCGCTATTACAAGATGGACGGGATCCACCTGAGCGAACCCTCACCGCAGCGTACACCGCTGCTGTTTCAGGCCGGGGCCTCGGCGCGGGGGCAGGACTTTGCCGGCAAACATGCCGAATGCGTGTTCATCGCCAGTGCAGCACCGAAGGCCGCCAAACCCATTGTTGAAGGCTTGCGCCGGAAAGCCGAAGAGTTTGGGGCGCGCAGCGATGCCTTGCGCATCCTCAATCTATTGACCGTCGTCGTTGGGCGAACGGAGAGGGAAGCGCAGGACAAGCTGGAAGACTATCGCCACTATGCCAGCGTCGAGGCCTCACTGGCGCACTATTCCAGCTCCATCGGCATCGATCTTTCGCAATACGGACTGGACGAACCGATCGAACAGCTGACCACCAATGCCAACCAGTCGGCGCTGGCGGCAATCACCAAACAGGCGGCCAAGCCCGTGACCGTCCGGCAGATCACCGAGCAGATGGTGCTGGGCAGCCGGATGAAGCCGGTGGTCGGTTCGCCGGAGCAGATTGCCGATCATCTGCAGATGTGGATCGAGGAAGCCGGCATCGACGGTTTCAACCTCGCCCGCACCGTGGCACCCGAGAGTCTCACGGATTTCGTCGATCTGGTCGTGCCGGTACTGCAGGAACGGGGCCTGTTCAAGGCGGATTATGCCGAGGGACCGCTGCGGCAGAAACTGTTCGGCGGCGAAAACGGGAGATTGACCGCCTCCCATCCCGCCGCCGCTTTCAGGCACAATAGAACTTAGCCGGCTACTTGTGATCCAGCCTGGCGACGAGGCGGTCGCCAAGCCACTGGATGCCGCAGACCAGAACGATCAGCACGATCACCACCGCGATCATCACTGTTGTCTCGAACCGCTGATAGCCATAGCGGATCGCGAGATCGCCTAGGCCGCCGGCGCCGATAGCACCGGCCATGGCCGAGGCGCCAACCAGCGTTACCAGCGTCACCGTGAAACCGGCGATGATGCCCGGCAACGCTTCCGGCACCAGCACTTCGCGGATGATCGTCCAGCGATTGCCGCCCATGGCACGCACGGCATCGATCAGGCCGCGATCGACTTCCCGCAGCGACACTTCAGCGATCCGGGCGTAATAGGGCGTGGCGGCAATCGCCAGCGGCACGATGGCCGCCCAGGTGCCGAGCGCCGTGCCGACGATCAGCCGGGTTACCGGGATCAGCGCCACGAGCAGGATGATGAAGGGCACGGAGCGGAAGCCGTTGACGATGGCGCCGAGCACGCTGTTGAGCCAGGGCTTTTCGGCAATGCCGCCCCCGCGCGGTGGCAACGAGCGCGAGACCCAGCGGCAGGCCCGCAGCAAGCGAAATAATGCCCGACGCGCCGGTCATCAGGATGGTTTCCCACAGCGAGCGAAAAAGCAGTTCAAGCATGATTGGCGTCATAACCAAGCACCTCCACCCCGCGCCGCGGGCTTTTAGAAAATTCTGGACCTGTTCCGGCAACGCGGCGTCGCGTGCGGGAACGGCAATGAAGAACCGCGCCACCGGCTGGTTCTGGATGTGATCGATACCGCCATGGACAAGCCGGAAGGACTGCGGCAGTGCCTGCGACAGATCGGCAAAAGCGCGCCCTGGGCAGCCGGACCGGCCATGTCGATGCTGAGGATCTGTTCGCCTCCGGACACCGGCGACAGGCGCGCCGCGATATAGTCCGGCAATTGCGGGCGAATGCCGCTGAGCAAGCTCTGGGTGATCGGCGCTTGCGGATCGGCAAACACCGACCAGACCTGGCCTTCCTCGACGATGCGGCCGGCATCGATGACTGCGACACGATCGGCAACGCTGCGCACGACTTCCATCTCATGGGTGATCAGCAGAATGGTCAGGCCGAGCTTGCGGTTGATGTCCTTCAGGAGTGCCAGAATCGAGCGCGTCGTTTCCGGATCGAGCGCCGAGGTGGCTTCGTCGGACAACAGCAGCGCCGGACGGGCGGCGAGAGCGCGGGCAATGCCGACACGCTGCTTCTGGCCGCCGGAGAGCGAGGATGGGTAAGCCTTGGCCTTGTCGGATAGCCCGACGAGATCCAGCAGTTCGGCAGCGCGCTTCAGGCGCTCGGCCTTGCCGAGACCTTCGATCTTCAGCGGCAGTGCGACGTTTTCCTCGACGGTCTTTGCCGACAGCAGATTGAAATGCTGGAAGATCATGCCGATGCGGCGGCGCAGCGGCTGCAGCTCCTTTTCGCTCAGGCCGGTAATGTTGCGGCCCTCGATATGGATTTCGCCGCTATCGGTCTGCTCCAGCCCGTTCAGGCACCGGATCAGCGTCGACTTTCCGGCACCGCTGCGGCCGATAATGCCGAGGATTTCGCCCTTGCGCACCGTCAGCGATACCCCGTCCAGAGCTGGTGTCGTGCCGAATCGGCGCTTGACGTCCGTCAGCCGGACAACCTCGTCCGCCTGCACGGGCGCTAAGGTCGCAGACGCGGAAACAACAGAATTCATGCCTTGTCCTTCATTGGGTTTTCGGCGTTTGGTTTTTGGCACCTCTATAACGCCCAAGGCGGCCCTGGCAAATGAATGCCAGAGCCGCCCGGTTTAGCGCACCCTTTCGCTCAAAGGTACGAAAGTGGATCAATAGGCGCTGATGCCGGTGCCCTTGTAGACCTTGTCGAATTCGGCCTTGACGGCATCGTTCTGGTAGGACGAGACCAGCGTCTTCACCCAGGCTTCATTCTCTGTGCCGGTCTTGACGGCGATGAAGTTGCGGTAAGGATTGTTATCGACCGGTTCCTGGGCGATCCGGTCTTCCGCCGACAGGCCGCTCTTCAGTGCCCAATCGGTGTTGACGACGGCGGCATCGAGGTCTTCGATCCGCGCGGCCGACGACGCCGGCGTCCAGTTCCTTGATTTCGACCTTCTTCGGATTTTCAACGATATCGGCGATCGTCGCCAGGATGCCGGTGCCGTCCTTGAGCTTGATGATGCCTTCGTTCTGCAGCACGCGCAGTGCGCGCCCTTCGTTCGACGGATCGTTCGGCACGCCGATCACGGCACCTTCCGGCAGTTCGGCAACAGTCTTGAACTTCTTGGTGTAGAGGCCGATCGGCCAGACGCCGGTATAGCCGACATTGACGATGTGGTAGCCGTGCTGCTGGATCTGGTTGTCGAGATAAGGCTGGTGCTGGAAGGCGTTGGCATCGACTTCGCCGCGCTCCAGCGCTTCGTTCGGCTGGGTATAATCATTGAAAACAACGGTTTCGATGGTCAGGCCCTGCTTGGCGGCCTCCGTGGTGACAACGCGCCAGACGTCCTCGTCCTCGCCGCTGATGATGCCGACCTTGATCGACTTGTCTTCGGCAAAGCTTATCGACGGCGCGGCAAAGCCAGCGATCGCAACGGCGGAAACGGCAAGAGCGGTCAGGGCCGCGCGCGCGAAAGGGTGTGAAGAAGAGTCTTTTTGGTCATTGTCAGTCCCGTCCTGTCAGATGAGGCGTTAGCCCCGGTGTGGGATGGTTATCGCAAAATAGGATGCGCCCGGCGAAGCACGAACGCCTCTTATCGGGTAACGGCCGGGGAAAACTCTTGCGGATGTTCCGCCATTTGCGGACACAAATTTCCATAAAATCCGTAGACTACTTAATCCGGCAGGTTTTATTGATCGTGGAAGCCAAAATTGCTTCCAACGCAGGAAAAATTGCATATCAAATGCGCTGCGGGTGACTTTAGGAGAGCAAGATGGCGGAATTGACGACAAAAATCAGGCCGACAGGCGCAACCGCTGTTCTCGCCCGGCACGGGTTTCCACAGGTCACATCCGCGACAGGCGGCGAAATCCAGATCGTCACCGGTCCGTCGCAGGCCGGCTTCAACCCGATCGACCTTTTATACGCATCGCTTTCGGCCTGCCTGACGATGAGCGCCAGGATTGCGGCAAGCCAGATGGGACTGCTGGACCGGCTGAGCGAAATTCGCGCCGATGTCACCGGCGAGAAGTCCAGTGAAGGTCTGTCGCGGGTGGTGAAATTCAATGTCGTCCTGACGATCCGGGGCGATATTCATGCCGAAGCGCGGCATTCGATTGCGCAGGCCGCCGAAGAGGAAATCTGCACCGTTAGTAATACGCTTCGCCTCGGTGCGGATTTTTCGCTGACAGTTCTTGAATGAAAGCGCTGCGATTCTAGCCGTGATCGGCATCATGCAGGGCGCGGCTGATCGGCGCACCGACGGTGACATCGCGAAACGTTGCCTCGAACCCACCGCGTTCCGGCGAGCATGCGGTGATCCCGAACTCGGCATCCTCAGCTGAGAACGGGCAAAGCCGAGCCATCTGCCATGGCGCATGGTCATCGAACCGGAATTGAACACGCACGGCAGCGTCATGACGCGTCAGCCGCCACGAAAAGCGGCGCGGACAACGAAATGCCGGGCAACGGGATGACCGACCAGTCTGAGACGCCGCGCGTGACGACCACGCTGAAATGCATCAGGCCATCGGTATATTCGATACCGCATTTGATCCAGTTACGCTCGTCCAGCCGCAGCATCAGCCCCGCCTGATCGTAGAGAGTTTCTGTAAGCACCGTTGATCGTCGCCGAGCCCGTGAAATCACTGGTAACCGGACGCAGATAGGCATGTCCGCTGTCGCGGTGGAAGCCGTAGAAGGTTTCCTGCCAGAAATCGGTTTTCACATCGGTTTTCAGGGTCAGCGCGGTGGCATCTCCGCGCCAGACGGCCGGTTCATTGTGCCAGCGAAATGCCTCGGCCATGGTGGTTTTCCCTCTCTCGCGCCTCGTGCTGTGGCGGCAATCTAACCATCGGCGACCGGCTAGCAAGCCCGGCCGCAGGCTGGCGCTTCATATCCGGCATTGGCAAGGCGCGTGTGTTTGACTATGGATGCCGCCATGGGCGCATCTGAAACAGGCATGAAGCCGCGATGCGCCTGCGCGATGTCATTCTGGAGTGTGCCATGAAAATCACGATGATCGGTGCCGGTTATGTCGGACTTGTCTCCGGCGTTTGTTTTGCCGATTTCGGCCATGACGTTGTTTGCATCGACAAGGACGCAAGCAAGATCGAGGCATTGCTTGCCGGCCGCATCCCGATCTTCGAGCCCGGCCTCGAGCAGCTGGTGGCCGACAATGTCAAGGACGGCCGCCTGAGCTTCACCACGGACCTTGCCACCAGCGTCTCGCAGAGCGACGTGATCTTCATTGCTGTCGGCACGCCGTCCCGTCGTGGCGATGGCCATGCCGACCTTTCCTACGTCTACGATGCGGCCCGCGAGATCGCCGCGCATATCAACGGCTTTACCGTCATCGTCACCAAGTCGACCGTTCCGGTCGGCACCGGCGACGAGGTCGAGCGGATCATGCGCGAGACCAATCCGGATGCCGATATCGCCGTGGTCTCCAACCCGGAGTTCCTGCGCGAGGGTGCTGCCATCGACGATTTCAAGCGGCCCGACCGTATCGTCATCGGCCTCAACGACGAGCGCGCCCGCGGCGTGATGACCGAGGTCTACCGGCCGCTCTATCTCAACCAGTCGCCGCTGCTCTTCACCACCCGACGCACCTCCGAACTGATCAAGTACGCCGGAAATGCCTTCCTCGCGATGAAGATCACCTTCATCAACGAGATGGCGGACCTCTGCGAAAAGGTCGGCGCCAATGTGCAGGAAGTCGCTCGCGGCATCGGCCTCGACGGCCGTATCGGTGGAAAGTTCCTGCATGCCGGTCCGGGCTATGGCGGCTCGTGCTTTCCCAAGGACACGCTGGCGCTGGTCAAGACTGCGCAGGACCATGACAGCCCGGTGCGGCTGATCGAGACTGTCGTTTCGGTCAACGACAACCGCAAGCGCGCCATGGGCCGCAAGGTGATCGCGGCTGCCGGCGGCGACGTGCGCGGCAAGAAGGTCGCCGTGCTCGGCCTTACCTTCAAGCCCAACACCGACGACATGCGCGACAGCCCGGCCATCGCCGTCATCCAGGCACTGACAGACGCCGGCGCCATCGTTACCGGCTACGATCCGGAAGGCATGGAAAACGCCAAGCATGTGATCGACGGCATCGCCTATGCCGACAATCCATACCAAGCAGCCGAAGGCGCCGACGCCCTGGTGATCGTCACCGAATGGAACGAGTTCCGGGCCCTCAATCTCGAACGCCTGAAGACCTTGATGAACACGCCCGTCCTCGTCGATCTCAGAAACATCTATCAGTCCGGCGAGGTCACCAAGCATGGCTTCAGCTATACAAGCGTCGGCCGGCCGGAATAATCGGCAGAGGTCCCGATCCAAGGCGGACAAGACAGGCAAGGAGCCGGCATGCGCTATCTGATCACGGGAACGGCAGGGTTCATCGGGTTTCACCTGGCCAAACGGCTGCTGGACGACGGCCATTTCGTTACCGGCTTCGATGGCATGACGCCCTATTACGATGTCCGCCTGAAGGAACGGCGCCATGCGATCCTGGCCCGGTCCAATGGCTTTCGGCCCGTGATCGGCATGCTGGAGGACAAGGCAGCGCTGGAACGGGCAGCCGAGATCGGCGAACCCGATGTCATCGTTCATCTCGCAGCCCAGGCGGGCGTGCGCTACAGCTTGGAAAACCCCAAGGCCTATGTCGATTCCAACCTGATCGGTTCCTGGAATATCCTCGAACTGGCCAAGGCCGTGCAACCGAAGCATCTGCTGCTCGCCTCCACCTCCTCGATCTACGGCGCCAACGACAAAATCCCGTTTGCCGAGACCGACCGGGCCGACGAGCCGATGACGCTCTATGCCGCCACCAAGAAATCCGGCGAACTGATGGCGCACAGCTATGCCCATCTCTACGGCGTGCCGACGACAGCCTTCCGCTTCTTCACGGTCTACGGCCCTTGGGGGCCCTTTGGACATGGCATTGTTCAAATTCGTCGATTGCATCCTCAACGGCCGGCCGATCGAGATCTACGGCGAAGGCCGGATGAGCCGCGACTTCACCTATATCGACGACCTCGTCGAAGGCATCGTCCGACTGATGGACGTCATTCCGGCAGAGGACAACCGCATCGAGGAAATCGACACGCTGTCGCACCATGCGCCGTTCCGCATCGTCAATGTCGGCGGCGGCCAGCCGGTGGAACTGATGCGCTTCGTCGAGACGGTCGAGGCGGCCGTCGGGCGTCCGGCGATCCGCACCATGCTGCCGATGCAGCAGGGCGATGTGCCCCTGAACCTTCGCCGCACCTGATCTTCTCAACAGTCTCACCGGCTTCACGCCATCCATTTCGGTGGAAGAAGGCGTGCGACGTTTCGTCGAGTGGTATCGCGCCGAGATGGTGGAGACAGGGGCGCCCGATGATCCGCGGCATCCTTGATTTCCTGCGGAGTGGCGCTCCGGCGCCATCGCCCGGACAAAGACGGAAGCTCTTTTTCGACAGGGCTCCGGACCATATCTATGCCGTCGGCGATGTGCACGGTTACGATGATACGCTGGGCAGGCTGGAAGACCTGATCGTTGCGGACGCCGCTAGACGTAAAGGCACCAAATGGCTGATCATGCTTGGCGATTACGTCGATCGCGGGCCGAAATCGTCCGCAGTGCTCACTCGACTGACAACCCGGCCACTCGTTGGCATCCGCCGCATCTGTCTCGCCGGCAATCACGAGGCGGTCATGCTCGATTTTCTGGGCAATCCTTCCGCAGATCACCAATGGCTGAGATTGGGCGGCCTGGAGACACTGTATTCATACGGGCTGAACATGCTTCCGGCGGACCGCGAGGCGATGAAGAAGCTGTTACCGTCTCTCATTCCCGCCGCGCATGTCGCCTTCATCGGATCCCTGCCGTCGATGCTGCAGGTACCAGGTTACTGCTTTGTCCATGCGGGCTTGAAAAAGGGCGTGGCACCCGCCGACCAGAAGGACATGGACCTCTTGTGGCTGCGCCCAGCGGCCTCCGACAGGAACGTTGCGGCCAATGGCTTCGTCACCGTGCACGGCCATACGCCGGTGGCACGAGCCGAGGTTGGCGCGGGACGTATCAATGTCGACACAGGCATCTACATGAGTGGTGTTCTGTCAGCAGTGCGCCTCTCCCGCCGCGAGCCGCCCGAGATCATCCAGAGCCGCTGACGCCCCACCCCCGAGAGATCACCAGTGGCTTCCACCGAGGCTGCCATAACGGCCTCAAGGGTGAACAGGCGCTCGCCCTGCCGGCCTGAAAGAAACCCGACGGGGTCGTCGAGCTCCAGCAGGTCGCGCATCGCCGGCACCTCTTTCGACGTGATGTCGAACAGATCGCCGCCGCGCAGAACCACCAGTGCCGGACCTGCCACTTCGGGCCGCCAGACGCGCCCGACGAACGTTCCCCGTTCAAACACCTCGTTGACCGATGTCATGCTGCACCTCCCAGACCAAATGTCACGGCCGCAAGATACAAGCCGCCGGATCGTGGGCAAGGCATGAAATGGAAAAACAACTCTGCTTTTCGGGAATGAATGCCATGAAATTTTCATGAATGCCCCAAAGAGTGTTCACCGCAGGGGACGATCGCTATATTTAATTTTACTGATTTTCTGATAGCACCTGTTTCAGCGAATAAGCGTGTCGAACCAACCGTTAGACGGATGGGCATCAGCAGAGGGACAAGGGGCATGAGCTTTACGGAAACAACTACAAAATCGTGGTTCTCAAGACTGAAAAGCGGCCTTGCTGGGCTGTTGATCGGTCCTATCCTCGTGATCGGGATGATCTGGCTCTTGTCCTGGAACGAAGGCCGTTCCGTCCAGACCTATCGCGCTGGTGGAAGGTGCCGGTATCGTCGTTTCGATCGAAAACGGCACCGTGGACCCGGCCAATGAAGGCAAGCTCGTGCATGTTTCCGGCCCGGTCAAACCCGACGGCACACCCGGAGGATCCGATGCTGGGCGTCTCGGCGGAAGGCGCTGCAGGCCTCAACCGCCAGGTCGAGATGTACCAGTGGATCGAAGACAGCAAGAGCGAGACCCAGAAGACGCTCGGCGGCGGCGAAGAAACAGTCACCACCTACAGCTACAAGAAGGAATGGCGCCCTCGCCCGGTCGATTCCTCCGATTTCAAGCAAAGCGACCAGCACCAGAACCCCGGCATGCCGATCGAGGGTGACCACTTCACGGTGGCAACGGCGACGCTCGGTGCCTTCACCGTCGACGGCAAGACCGTCGCCAATCTCGGCACCGAAAGCCCGGTCAAGCTTTCACCCGATGTCATCGGCCAGGTGACGGCTGCGATCGGCTCCGACAAGCCGGTCAATGCCAATGGCACGACGATCTACGTTTCGCAAAACCGCCAGAACCCGGCTATCGGCGACCTGCGCATCAGCTTCAGCCGCGAGGACATTTCCGAAGCCAGTTTTGTCGGCGCACAGAAGGGCGCAAACGTCACCGGCTACAAGGCTTCCAACGGGCGCGAACTGTTCCTCAGCGCCGCCGGAAAGGTCGATGCGCCGCAGATGTTCGATGCCGCCCAGAGCGAGAATACACTGATCACCTGGCTCATCCGCTTCGGCGGCCTGTTTGGCATGTTCATCGGCTTTGCAATGATGCTGTCGATCCTCGGCATCATTGCCGATGTCATTCCATTCGTCGGCTCGATCGTCGGCTTCGGCACCTCGGTCATCGCCGTCATCCTGACGCTTCTTCTTGGGCCCCTGGTCATCGCTATCGCCTGGATCGCCTACCGGCCGGTGCTTGCCATCGCCATCATCGCCGCCGGCATCCTGCTCGCCGCCGGGCTCATCTATCTCAAGCGGAACAAGACGATCGCCGTTCAGGCGCCAACGACGCTCGGCCGGGCCTGAGCGCGGGCCACCCAAAACGAGAAGACCCGTGGCAGGGAGACCTCCACGGGCCTTTTGCTGTCTGCATTGGACTACATTAGCCAACACCGCTTTTGGCTGCTACGCTCGCGGTCCCAATCGCACACCTTGTGGAAGACACGATAGCAGGCCTCATGTTTCTCACATCAAAGCTGTTCTGGCTGCTTGCCCAGCCTCTGTCTCTCGTCTTCATTCTCCTGGTCTTCAGCTTTCTTTTCGCTGCCGCCGGCTTTCGGCGGCTGTACCGGTTCCTGTCCGGGCTTGCTGCAACCCTGCTGTTCCTGACCCTGTTCACCAGCACCGGCGCCGTCCTGCTTCAGGGCCTGGAGAACCGCATTCCAAGGCCTGCAAGCCTGCCGGCCGACCTCTCCTGCATCATCATTCTTGGCGGCGCCTTCGAGAACGAGGTGATTGCCAAGCGTGGCGGCATCGAACTCAACCAGGCGGCGGACAGGTTCGTCGAAGGCCTGAAGCTCGCCCAGTCCCATCCGGCACGCGCATCCTGATATCGGGCGGCGACGGCTCGTTCAGCGGAAAATACGACGGCGACGCGCAAACTTCCGAAGCCTTCTTCTCGGCCTTCGGCGTCGCCCCTGAACGGCTGATCCGCGAAGACCAGTCGCGCACCACTTTCGAGAACGCTGCCAATACAAAGCAATTGCTTGAGACGAACGGATTGTCGGATTGCGCCCTCATCACCTCGGCCTTCCACATGCCGCGATCCGTCGGGCTGTTTCGCAAGCTCGGCATTGCCGTGACGCCATGGCCGGTGGATTATCGCACCAGCGGCAATGCAACCCTCGGTCTCGACTTCAGCCAACCCTCGCTCAATGCGCAACTGACGACAACCGCGACGCGTGAATGGACGGGCCTGATCGCCTATTTTATCAGCGGCCGCACGCACGTGCTGTTTCCGCGATAGTGAAGGGCCTGCTTTAAAACCTGCCGTTGACGCGACCGCGTCATTGTGGTCCTCCTCGATTTTTAGGTTGGACTGATTTTCTGGCAGGGGGAAAATGCCGATCCTGGAAATTCTCGACTATGCCGGGGTGGCAGTTTTCGCGGCGACCGGCGCGCTGTCAGCCTCGCGCAAGCAGCTGGATATCATCGGCTATATCTTCCTTGCCTCGGTTACCGGGATCGGTGGCGGCACCTTGCGCGACGTCATTTTGGGGGCGACGCCGGTCTTCTGGGTCACCAATCCGATCTATCTGCTCGTCTGCGGCTGCATGGGCCTTCTGGTGTTCTTCTCGGCCCATATGATGGAATCGCGTTACAAATTCCTGGTCTGGCTCGATGCCATCGGGCTCTCGGCCTACAGCGTCATGGGGGCTGCCAAAGGGCTGGCGGCAACCGGTTCGCCGATCGTCGCGCTTGTCACCGGCATGCTGACGGCGACCTTCGGTGGCATCCTGCGCGATCTTCTCGCCGGCGAGCCTTCGGTGCTGCTACGCCCGGAAATCTACGTCACCGCGGCGCTTGCCGGTTCCGGTGTCTTCACCGCCGCGACATGGTTCGGAGCCTCGCTGCTGATCGCCTCAAGCCTCGGCGTCATTGCCGCATTCGTCGTCCGCGGAGGCGCGCTCAAATACGGCTGGACACTGCCGACCGGAGATCCCCGGCCGGGACGTCATCCCAACGACGTGATGTAAAGTAGAAAAAGCTTAGCCGCGCTTGTGGCGCAGGCGGATGACCACATCGACATGGGCGATTTCCATGCCCTCCGGCGGTTCCGGGAGGTTACCGATCGTCAGGCTGCTGACAGGAATATCGAGCACCTCGTTATGGCCTTCGACGAAGAAATGATGATGGTCGGAGACATTGGTGTCGAAATAGGTCTTGGCGCTTTCCACGGCCAGAACGCGGATGATCCCAGCCTCGGTAAACTGATGCAGCGTGTTGTAGACAGTGGCCAGCGACACCGGAACGCCGGCGGTCACCGCTTCCTCGTGCAATTCCTCTACCGTCAGGTGGCGGTCGCCCTTGGCAAAGATCAGGTCGGCAAGCGCCATGCGCTGGCGCGTCGGCCTGAGGCCGGAGCGGCGCAGGCGTTCTTCCGAACAGATCTCGATGGCAGTCGTCATACGGACGGATCCAGATTTTCAAGCTATTGCAGAACACACTTCCAGAGCCGATATAACTTTTGCTGAGAATGCTTTCAATAGTGACCAGGCTCCCTCAAGGCATCAAGATGGTAAAAACCGCCTGATTCTTGGGGCAAAAGGTAATTATCTCTGGCTGTTGCAGCAGCCATCATGTATGCGACGGCGGAAATAGGCCTTGTGCTTGGCTGGACAGGAACATGCGAAACGACGAGCTTCGGTTATGCCGGAGCTTCAATTGCACCCATCTTGCTCTAAACCAAGTCAACCAAAAACGGATGCAGCGGGGAAACCACAGTTCATGACGACCAGACAATCCAGCTTCAATTATGAAGAGATCCTGACCTGCGGTCGCGGCGAACTGTTTGGCCCAGGCAATGCCCAGCTGCCCCTGCCTCCGATGCTGATGGTTCACCGCATTACCGACATCTCCGAAACCGGTGGTGCATTCGACAAGGGCTACATCCGCGCCGAATATGACGTGCGTCCCGACGATTGGTATTTCCCCTGCCACTTCCAGGGCAATCCGATCATGCCGGGCTGCCTTGGCCTTGACGGCATGTGGCAGCTGACAGGCTTTTTCCTCGGCTGGCTCGGCGAGCCGGGTCGCGGCATGGCGCTTTCCACTGGTGAAGTAAAATTCAAGGGCATGATCCGCCCGGAAACCAAGCTTCTCGAATACGGCATCGACTTCAAGCGCGTCATGCGTGGCCGCTTGGTGCTTGGCACGGCCGATGGCTGGCTGAAGGCCGATGGCGAAACCATCTACCAGGCGACCGACCTTCGCGTCGGCCTGTCCAAGGAAAAAGCCGCCTGAACCGCGGCACCAGCCGCCCTCAGAGACAATTAAGAAGAGGTCATCGACATGAGACGGGTTGTTGTTACGGGTCTGGGCATTGTTTCCTCGATCGGAAACGATGCACAGGAAGTCACCACGTCGCTGCGTGAAGCAAAATCCGGCATTTCATTTTCGAATGATTTTGCCGAGCACGGCTTCAAGTGCCAGGTCTGGGGTGCGCCCACTATCGACACGACCGAGCTTGTCGATCGCCGCGCCGCCCGCTTCCTGTCGCAGGGCGGCATGTGGAACCACGTCGCGATGAAGCAGGCGATTGCCGACTCAGGCCTGGAAGACAAGGATATCGGCGGCAACGAACGTACCGGCATCATCATGGGTTCGGGCGGTCCGTCCACCCGCACGCTGATCGATGCGGCCGAAATCACGCTGAAGAACAACAGCCCCAAGCGCATCGGCCCGTTTGCCGTGCCGAAGGCGATGTCCTCGACGGCATCGGCGACGCTTGCCACCTGGTTCAAGATCCACGGGGTCAACTACTCGATCTCGTCGGCCTGCTCGACTTCGGCACATTGCATCGGCAATGCCATGGAAATGATCCAGTGGGGCAAGCAGGACGTGATGTTCGCCGGCGGTCACGAAGACCTCGACTGGACCATGTCGAACCTGTTCGACGCCATGGGCGCGATGTCCTCCAAGTACAACGACACGCCTTCGACCGCCTCGCGCGCCTATGACGCCTCGCGTGACGGTTTCGTCATCGCCGGCGGCGCCGGCGTTCTGGTTCTGGAAGAGCTGGAACATGCCAAGGCCCGCGGCGCCAAGATTTACGCCGAAATCACCGGCTATGGCGCGACCTCCGACGGCTACGACATGGTTGCTCCATCTGGCGAAGGCGCCATCCGCTGCATGCGCCAGGCACTGGCGACGGTGCAGGGCGAAGTCGACTACGTCAACACGCATGGCACCTCGACGCCCGTTGGCGATTCGAAGGAAATCGGCGCGATCCGCGAAGTCTTTGGCGACAAGATCCTGCATATCCAGTCGACCAAATCGCTGACCGGCCATTCGCTCGGCGCTGCCGGCGTGCAGGAATCGATCTATTCGCTGCTGATGATGCAGGCCGGCTTCATCGGCGAAAGCGCATATCACCGAACTCGACCCGGAATTCGATGGCGTGCCGATCGTGCGCAAGCGCATCGACAATGCGACGATCAATACGGCGCTGTCCAACTCCTTCGGCTTTGGCGGCACCAACGCAACTCTGGTTTTCCAGCGCTACAACGGGTAACAGCATGACCGGTATCATGAACGGAAACGCGGCCTCATCATGGGGGTCGCCAACAGCCACTCCATCGCATGGGGTATCGCGCAGAAGCTGGCTGGCCAGGGCGCGGAGCTCGCTTTCACCTACCAAGGCGAAGCGCTCGGCAAGCGCGTGAAGCCGCTCGCCGCCGAACTCGGCTCCGACTTCGTCATCCCCTGCGACGTCGAGGACATCGCTTCGGTGGATGCGACCATCGATGCGATCAAGGAGAAGTGGGGCAAGCTTGATTTCGTCGTGCACGCCATCGGCTTCTCCGACAAGAACGAGCTGAAGGGCCTCTACGCCGACACCACGCGCGAAAATTTTTCGCGCACGATGGTGATCTCCTGCTTCTCCTTCACGGAGATCGCCAAGCGCGCCGCGGGCTTGATGAATGAAGGCGGCTCGATGCTGACGCTGACCTATGGCGGCTCCACCCGCATCATGCCGAACTACAACGTCATGGGCGTCGCGAAAGCCGCCCTGGAAGCGTCCGTCCGCTATCTTGCTGGCGACTACGGCCCGCGCGGCATCCGCGTCAACGCCATCTCCGCCGGCCCGATCCGCACGCTCGCCGGCGCCGGAATTTCCGATGCCCGCGCGATGCTCTCCTGGCAGCAGCAGAACGCACCGCTCCGCCGCACCGTCACCATCGAGGATGTCGGCAACTCGGCGCTCTACCTTCTCTCTGATCTTTCGAGCGGCGTCACCGGCGAAATCCACTATGTGGACTCCGGTTACAACATCACCTCGATGCCGGCCCTCGATACATTGCGTACGGCGGACACGGAGTAACATCCGGACCGCCGCCCCTTTCCGTGCCTCTTGAATTTTGCATCTGCACTTGCCAGTTCAGAGCGCGCAAACCATCCAGATTTACGTTGAGGACAGACACGCATGAGCAATGCCGCTGAAAAACCCGTCGAAAATCACGTCTTCGAAGCCGATGTCGCGCGCCTGCTGCACCTCATGGTGCATTCCGTCTATTCCGACAAGGACGTGTTCCTGCGCGAGTTGATCTCCAACGCCGCCGATGCCTGCGAGAAACTGCGCTACGAGGCTATCAGCGCACCGGAACTGCTCGCCGACGATCCTACGCCGCGGATCACCCTGACGCTCAATGCCGACAGCAACACGCTCATCGTCGAAGACAACGGCATCGGCATGAGCCGTGACGACATGGTCGAGGCGCTCGGCACCATCGCCCGCTCCGGCACCCGCGCCTTCATGGAGCGCGTCGAGGCCGCAAAGGCCGGCGAAGGCGCCCAGCTGATTGGCCAGTTCGGCGTCGGCTTCTATTCCGCCTTCATGGTCGCCGACAAGGTCGATGTCGTCTCCCGCCACGCCGGCAGCGCCCATGCCTGGCTCTGGTCGTCCGACGGCAAGGGCAGCTACACCGTCTCCGAAGCCGATCTGACGGAGGCACCGGCACGCGGCACCCGCATCACGCTGCACCTGATGGATGACGCCAAGAGCTACACCTCGAAATGGAGTGTCCAGAAGATCGTCAAGGATCAGTCCGGCCACGTGCCGGTACCGATCGACCTCATCGAGAAACCCGGCGAGGAAGCGGAGCGTATCGGCGACGGCACGGCGCTCTGGACGAAGTCCCGCAGCGAGATCACCAAGGAAGAATACGCCGATTTCTATCGCGGCGTCTCTGGCCAGTATGATGAGCCGGCTTTGACCGTGCATTTCCGCGCCGAAGGCCGGCATGAATATACCGGCCTTGCCTTCGTGCCGGAGTCCAAGCCGATCGACATGTTCGATCCTTCGGCCAAGGGCCGCATGAAGCTCTACGTCAAGCGCGTCTTCATCACCGACGACGCCGAGCTTCTGCCACGCTACCTGCGCTTCGTGCGCGGCCTTGTCGATACGTCCGACCTGCCGCTCAACGTCTCGCGCGAGATGATCCAGGAAAGCCCGATCCTTGCCGCCATCCGCAAGGGCCTGACCAGCCGCGTGCTAAGCGCCATCGAGAAACTTCAGGACAGCGACAAGGACGCCTTTGCCAAGCTGTGGGACGCCTTTGGCGCCGTGCTGAAAGAGGGCATCTACGACGATTTCGAGCGCCGGGAGCAGTTGATCGCGCTGTCCGCTTCCGCACCACGACGTCTGACGAGGCCACCCGTTCGCTCGCCGACTACGTCAAGGACATGAAGGACGCGCAGGCGGCGATCTACTACCTGACGGGCGACAATCTCGACCGGCTGAAGGCCTCGCCGCAGCTCGAAGGTTTTCGCGCACGCGGCATTGAAGTCCTGCTGCTGACCGATTCCGTCGACAGCTTCTGGGTCACTGCTGCGCCTGATTTCGAAGGCAAGCCGTTCAAGTCGATCACCCAAGGGACTGCCGATCTCACCCAGGTGCCGACAGCCGACGGCGAAACGCCGGCAGCTCCGGAAACCTCCGAAGCCGTCACCGATTTCATCGCCTTTGCCAAGACGACACTCGGCGATGCAGTATCGGACGTGCGGGCATCCGACCGTCTGACGGAAAGCGCCGTCTGCCTGGTAGCGCCCGAACAGGGTTATGACCGCCAGCTGGAAAAACTGCTGCAGGGCTCCGGCAGGCTGGACATGATCGCCAAGCCGGTCCTCGAGATCAATCCCGGCCACGGTCTGATCTCGGCGCTGGCCTCCGGCGGCAGCGACGAATTCCGCGCCGATGCCGTCCAGCTCCTGCTCGACCAGGCCCGCGTCCTCGACGGCGACAAGCCGCAGGACCCGCGCCTTCGCAGAGCGCCTGTCGCGGCTGTTTGAGCGTGCCCTCAAGGGCTAAAAGGCTTGTGAGATTGGGTGGGCCGTCAGGCGGCCCACCAGACTACCAGCAATATGACGAGGACCACGGCGGCGAAAATGCCGAACATCGTCATCTGCTTGCGGGTATGGCCGAGAGCCGCAGGATCAACGGGCGCGCGGCCGGTCTGGAAGGCCAGGGGGTACCTCCGAGGCACCACTCTTGCCTTCTCCGCTCTTAATATCCTTGACGATGACTTCAGCGACGCCCTCGGTGACGGGCGGGCGGTGTCCAGATCCAGGAAGCATCGGCATACTCCACTTGCGCGCCGATATGGACGCGGCTGCGAATGCCTGAGCGTGTACCCGTTTCGTCAAGAAAGCAATTGCAAAAGCAAGCGCCTCAGCGCTTGCCCCAGAGTACCTTGAACCGCGCATTGCGGCAGGTCTCGCCCCATTCCTTGAAGGTCTCGGGCATCACCGTCTCGTAGGGCAGGCCGCGATTGGCGACGAGCATCAGCCGCCCGCCGATCTTCAGCGCCTTTGCGGCCGCCTTGATCATTGCGGCGCCCAGCGCCGGATCGGCAGCCTGCGTCTCGTGGAACGGCGGGTTCATGACGATCAGGTCGTATTTGTCGCGGGTTTCTTCCGATGTCAGGTCCTGCCAGAAGAAGCGGGTGGGTACATTCGGGCAATTGGCCTTCAGGTTTGTCCGGGCAGCTTCCAGCGAATGATAATCGGCCTCGAACAGGTCGATACCCTTCAGGTTCGGAGCCTTCTCGGCCAGCATCACCGACAGATAGCCCCAGCCGGCGCCGAAATCGGCGGCATGGCCCTTGAAATCGTCGGGAAGGCGCGAAGCCAAAGTTCGGAGCCGGCGTCGATGCGCTCATGCGAGAACATGCCGGGCGCTGCATCGAAGCGGCCTTCGACGCGAACCGGTTTTTTGGAGAACTTGGCAATGACGTCGCTGGCGTCTTCCGGACGGCCGAACCAGAAGGCGATACCATGGTATTTCGGCAGGCTGTCGCCACCCCAGCCGAGCTGGTTGACGCGCTTGCGCAGCGACTGGATGCCATCATCCTTGCCGCCGGCGACAACGATCAGGCCACCGACCTTGACGCGCTTCAGCGCTTCGGCGATCCGGTCCTCGTTCTCGCCCTTGTGCTTGCCGCAGAGGATCAGGGCGGCATCATAGTCCTCGCCCTCGATCAACGGCGTCACGGACGCCTTGGCGGCTTCCAGAGCCTTGTAGAGCGGCTTTGATGCCTGCACGGCGGCAATCGAGCCGGCGAACTCCGCCGATAGCCGGTAGCCTGCCTCGGCGCCGAGAAACAGCACACGCTCGCCTTCGCCGGGTGCCGGAACAACGCCGGTCTCGAAAGGATGGAAAAGGGTCTTCAGCGTGTCGCGGCTCATGGTCGAGGTCCTCAAGCTTGCCCGGGAAAATGGGAACCGATTTTCCCAAGGAGACAAGCGATAACGAAGGGAGCTACGGCCCGTCTGGTTCAAACAGACCATCGCTGGAATAATAGAAAGGGCGCGGAACGATCTGCTCCGCGCCCGTAGTCTCTCAAACGGCCGAGCGCTTATTCAGCAGCTTCGCCGTCAGCCTTGGCAACTTCCTTGCCGGTTGCCTGGTCGACAACCTTCATGGAGAGGCGAACCTTGCCGCGCTCGTCGAAGCCCATCAACTTGACCCAAACCTTGTCGCCTTCCTTGACGACATCCGAGGTCTTGGCAACACGGTCGGTTGCCAGCTGCGAGATGTGCACCAGGCCGTCACGCGGGCCGAAGAAGTTGACGAAAGCGCCGAAGTCAGCGGTCTTGACGACCGTGCCTTCGTAGATCTGGCCGACTTCCGGTTCTGCAACGATCGAGTGGATCCACTTGCGGGCCGCTTCGATTTCCTTGGCGGAGGAAGAAGCGATCTTGATCGTGCCATCGTCTTCGATGTTGACCTTGGCGCCGGTCTTTTCGACGATTTCGCGGATGACCTTGCCGCCCGAGCCGATGACTTCACGGATCTTGTCGACCGGGATGTTCATGACTTCGATGCGCGGTGCGAATTCGCCGAGCTGGCTGCGGCCTTCGGTGATGGCGTTGGCCATCTCGCCGAGGATGTGCTTGCGGCCGCCCTGGGCCTGGCTGAGCGCGACCTTCATGATCTCTTCGGTGATACCGGCGATCTTGATGTCCATCTGCAGCGAGGTGATGCCGTCGGCAGTGCCGGCGACCTTGAAGTCCATGTCGCCGAGGTGATCTTCGTCGCCGAGGATGTCGGAGAGAACGGCAAAGCGCTCACCTTCGAGGATCAGGCCCATGGCGATACCGGCAACCGGCTTAGCCAGCGGAACGCCGGCATCCATCAGTGCGAGCGAGGTGCCGCAGACGGTTGCCATCGAGGACGAGCCATTCGACTCGGTGATCTCGGAGACGACGCGCAGCGTGTAGGGGAACTGGTCTGCAGACGGCAGCATCGGACGGATAGCGCGCCATGCAAGCTTGCCATGGCCGATTTCGCGGCGGCCCGGGGAGCCCATGCGACCGGTTTCACCGACCGAGTAGGGCGGGAAGTTGTAGTGCAGCAGGAACTTTTCCTTGTACATGCCGGTCAGGCTGTCGACGTACTGTTCGTCTTCGCCGGTGCCGAGCGTGGCAACAACGATCGCCTGCGTTTCGCCGCGGGTGAACAGAGCCGAACCATGAGTGCGCGGCAGGATGCCGACTTCTGAAACAATGGCACGAACGGTATCGAGATCACGGCCATCGATACGGCTCTTGGTGTCGAGGATGTTCCAGCGAACGATCTTGGCCTGCAGGTGCTTGAAGACGGCGCCGATGACTTCGGCGGTGTGCTTCGGCTCGACGCCTTCCGGGAAGAAGTGAGCCTTGACCTTTGCCTTGACGGCGTCGACGGCAGCGTAACGATCAGCCTTCTGGATGATCTTGTAGGCGGCGCGCAGTTCGGTTTCGGCGATCGAAAGCATTTCGGCTTCGAGTTCCGAATGATCTTCCGGGGTGAAATCGCGCGGTTCCTTGGCAGCCACTTCAGCGAGCTTGATGATCGCGTCGATGACCGGCTGGAAACCCTTGTGACCGAACATGACGGCGCCGAGCATGACGTCTTCGTTCAGTTCCTTGGCTTCCGATCTGACCATCAGGACGGCGTCCTGCGTGCCGGCAACGACGAGGTCGAGGATCGATTCAGGCATTTCGTCGAGATGCGGGTTCAGGACGTACTGGCCATTGATGTAGCCGACGCGTGCGCCGCCGACCGGGCCCATGAAGGGAACGCCGGAGATCGTCAGGGCAGCAGAAGCCGCAACCATCGACAGGATGTCCGGATCGTTTTCCATGTCGTGCTGGACGACGGTAACGACGACCTGCGTGTCGTTCTTGTAGCCTTCCGGGAACAGCGGGCGGATCGGACGGTCGATCAGGCGGGAAACCAGCGTTTCCTTTTCCGACGGACGGCCTTCGCGCTTGAAGTAGCCACCCGGAATCTTGCCGGCGGCATAGGTCTTTTCCTGGTAGTTGACGGTCAGCGGGAAGAAATCCTGGCCCGGCTTCGGCGACTTGGCCGAAACGACGGTGGCGAGAACAACAGTCTCGCCGTAGGTGGCGAGAACGGCGCCGTCAGCCTGACGGGCGATCTTGCCGGTTTCGAGCTTGAGCGGGCGGCCTGCCCATTCAATTTCGACTGTGTGGGTATCGAACATGTTTTGTCCTTCGTGTGCGGCAATGCCGCGCCGCAGCCAGTGTGGCGCGGGCGGCAGTGTTTCCGCTGATATGACACATCACGGGCAAGACAGCGGGAGGCTTCCAAATTCGGCTGGCGCTCGTTCCGCTCCCTGCAACTTGATGCTGCGGGTGCGTGGAAAACGCGCAAGCGCCGAAGCATCCTGCAATCCTGCCCCATGACAGGTCATCGGTTGGTTCCGCAGAGCCGGCCCATCCGGTCTGCTAGGGTGTCCGCTTCCAGGGCGCCGTTTCGGCCTTGCTGGAGACGCAAACGCGGGAATTACCCCGCAAAAAACAAACCGGCGGGCCCCTTGGTGAAGGGTCCCGCCGGTGTAAGGCTTAGCGGCGAATGCCGAGAGCAGTAATCAGCTTGGTGTACCGTGCCTCTTCCTTGCCCTTGACATAGTCAAGAAGCGAACGGCGGGTGGAAACCATTGCCAGAAGGCCACGACGCGAGTGGTTGTCCTTCTTGTGACCCTTGAAGTGTTCGGTCAGATTGTTGATCCGCTCGGTGAGGATCGCAACCTGGACTTCCGGGGAACCGGTGTCGCCTTCGACGGTTGCATATTCCTTGATAAGCGCAGCCTTGCGCTCTGCAGTGATCGACATCGTGTGATCCTTTCAATGTTAGGATTTCGGGTCGCCAGCAGCCGGGATGTCGTCTAGCTGCGGCCATGAAGGCAAAAGTCCGCAGAGAGCGGGGTCTGATGCTGGCGCTGCCTATAAACCATCCGGCATTAAAAAGAAAGAGGGCGGATAAAGGCGCCGCAATAGCTTAAGCGCTATCATTGCGGCGGGGTGCGCTGGGTGCATCGGGGCAGATTTTCTGTTGTCACCGACCACCGCGCAATCGAGATAGCCGGCGAAGACCCAGCCGAGCACGTCGCCATGAGCGGCGACCTTCGCCCATCGCCTGCTGCCAAGCGAGCGCTCTTCGAGAATCTCGACGGTCATGCCGTTATCGAGCACGCTGACGATGTGCCCTTGAGGCTTCGAGCGCACGTTCAGCGGCGTTCCGGTGGGGTCGGCGACCACGCAATCCGCGCCAAAGGCTGCGCCTGCGCTACCGGTAAGAACAGTTGCAGTGAGAAAGGCGGCCATCCCAAGGCTTCTTCGCGACATCGACACTCCCTCCAACCCGGGTAAACCGTAATGTGGAAAATGCGCCTACGGGTGAACCGAAAGATTGGCGCTTAGCTTTTCATCCGGGATTTTGACGCGCCACTCGATCCCGTCGTCGTGCATGACCCGCTCCAGTTTCGCATCCAGCGCCATGCCGAGCATGCGCTCCAGCACCATGGTGCCGAAGCCCTTGCGCACGGTGCCGGTCGCATCCGGATCGATATCGGCGCCCTTTTCTCTCCAGACGAAGAGAAACGTGCCATCGGAGACAGACCATTGCAGGTCGATCATACCGCTACCATTGGCAAGCGCCCCATATTTCGTCGCATTGGTGGCAAGTTCGTGCAGGGCCATGCCGAGCGTCTGCGATACCTGCGCATCCAGCCGCACCGGCGGCCCCGACAGATGAACGCGCTTCGGATCGTCGGGCGTGAACGGCTGCAACTGGTTCTGCGCCAGCTCGTGAAAATCGACGCCCTGCGCGGCATTGGCAATCATCAGATCGGTCGAGCGGGCAAGGCCGGCGATGCGCTTGCAGGAAGGTCTCGGCGAAATCCACCCGGCTTTCCGCCGCATTGAGCGACTGGTTGAGCATTGACTGGATGACGGTGAGCTGGTTCTTCGACCGGTGCGCCACCTCGCGCATCAGGAAGCGGATCTCGTTTTCCGCCTTTCTGCGCGCCTGCGCCGCTTCGGCCAAAGCCGCCGATACGGTTTCGATTTCGGCGATCATGTGCTTGCGCGCGGCGATCGGCCTGCCTGCCCCCAGCAGATGCGCATCACGGGCCAGTACCTTGACGCCCTGCGTCAGAAGGCCGGCGATGGTGGCGGATCCGGCGACGGCTATGCCGGCAAACAGAAGCCCGCCCAGCGACAGCCATAGATAAGACCAGAGCGCGGGAGCATCGACGTCAGCGCTCTTCGCCCACGCGACGATCTTCCAACCGGTGAGCACCGAAAATTCCGTGACCGTCCGGTATTCCACCCCGTCATGAACAGCATCACCGACGCCGACACGCAAGGCCGGAACGATCTCCATGAAAAACGGCTTGCCGACCGCCAGCGCTGGATCGGACGAGGCGATCACATTCCCGGCGCCATCCAGCAGCGCTGCGCTCCAGCCGGGCGACAACACATCCCGGTTGACCGCCTTCAGCATACTCTCGGCGTTCTGGGTCAGGGTCAGCAGGTAGTCGCCATTGCCGAGCGGCGTGGTGATCGGAAGGTAGACGTTGAACACCCATCGTTTTGCCGTCTGGCCGAAAAAGACATTCGAAACCAACGGCCCGCCATTTCGGAAGGCCTGGTCGATGGAGGTTGGGTCAGATGCCTTCGCCAGCGGGCTTCCGAACGGTACCCGCGTATTGAAAAGCTGATTGTGGGCGCGGTCGATCACCAGCAGGTTCAGATCCGTGTCTGCAAGCGATGAACGGGCGCGCTCGTAGAATTGTTCGAGATTCTTGTTATCGATCGTGCTCGCCGTGGACAGCACCTTGAGCGTTGTCAACATGCCGTCGATCTCGCGCTCCACCACGCGTGTGACCGACCCCGTCGAGCCCTTGAGCAGCGCGGTGACCACGCGCTCCTGCTCGTCGGTGCTGCGCTTCAGAATGATCATCGAAAACACGAAGGATGGAATAATGGCGACGAGCAGCAGCACCGTCAGATAAAATGACAGCGGACGTCTCAATCGTGAACGCAGAAGCGCCCTTAAGGGGGCACGCGGCGCACTCTTTTATCCAGTCCGTCGCTCAAGCGTCCATCACCCAAAGCCCCATAGCTGAAGATCGGCAATGGGCCGATTCCGCTTCACGCCACGCGCGAACCATCCCGAAGATGTTCATGAATCCCTGCACAGACCGGAACATGCGCCAGCGATTTCAGGAAGGCAACCGATGCCATGCGGTGAAATTTATGAACGGCTATCCGGGCTTCAACCGGTGACGAAGACGCGCTTCGGCCGGAATTCGCCTTCGCCGATCTCGCCGATGGCAACCAGCTTGCCGCGCGAAGTCGCATAGGCTTCCGGTTCTGCGGTTGGCGCATCGCGGCCGCGCAGGATGATCGGATTGCCCATTTTCAGGCGATGGGCCTGGTCTTCGGAAATCGCGATATGCGGCAGGTTCGACAGCGCTTCGCCGGTATCGATCAGAAAGGCATCGAGCGCTTCCAGACGTTCCTCGTCGCTTTCGATCTTCTCCAGCGCAACGAGTTCGGCAAGCGGCACCATGGCCTCTTCCGCAAACGGAGCGACGAAACTGCGGCGCAGCGAGGCGATATGACCGAAGCAGCCGAGGTCACGGCCGAAATCGCGCGCCAGCGAGCGCACATAGGTGCCCTTGCCGCATTCGATCTCGAAATGCGCGAGATTTGGCGTGCAGCCGAGCAGCGACAAACGGAACACTTCGACTTCGCGGGCGGGGATATCGACGGTCTCGCCTTCACGGGCCAGATCGTAGGCGCGGTTGCCGTCGATCTTGATCGCCGAAAACTGCGGTGGCACCTGGCTGATCACGCCGGTATATTTCGGTAGAAGCGCACGGATGTCTTCTTCGGACGGACGGGCGTCGGATGACTGCGTCACCTCACCTTCGAGATCGTCGGTCGAGCGTTCTTCACCCCAGGCGACGGCGAACTCATGGATCTTGCGGCCGTCCATGACATAGGGGACAGTCTTCGTCGCATCGCCCAGCGCGATCGGCAGCATCCCTGACGCCAGCGGATCGAGTGTACCGGCATGACCAGCCTTCTGCGCCTTGAACAGCCACTTGATCTTCGACACGGCCTCGGTCGAGCCGAAATCCAGCGGCTTGTCGAGGATCAGCCAGCCGGAAATCGGACGGCCCTTGGGCTTGCGGGGTTTTGACATGGTTCAGGCTCTTTTTTGCGGAACGTCGCTGCAGTCTTGGCAACGCTGCCATCCGGCATTTTCTGGCTGTTGCCTTTTTCAAATCCCAGGGCGTAAAGCCGCTTGGCGATCAGGTATCCGGCAGCGATGGTGGCACCGTTGTCGATGCGGTAATCTTCGCCGAGGCTTTCGGCCAGCAAGGGTTCGATGGCGCCGAGCGGTGGCTTTCCGGATGCGGCGGCCTCAAGCAGCAGCTTTTCATTGTAAGGCGAACAGACGATGGCTTCGAGCGCCTTCATCTCGCGGTCGCCATGGGCGATGTCCTTGCCGTGGCGAAACGGCAGGCCGGAGGTGACTATCATTTCGACGAGCCGGACAGAATCAGCATTGTCGAACCGCGCCAGTCCGTTGCGATAGAATGTCTGGCGCTGGTCGAACGTCCAGGCGTTGAGTTCGTCCAGGGTGATATGCTTTGCCATCACGCCCCGTTTTTGTCTTCCGGGCCGTCTTCATCCTTCAGGTCGCACGACTTCGGGAGATCGCAGAAGCTCATCGATCTTCTTGTAGTTATCGAAGCTGGTATCGTCCTTGAAGCGGACTTCCGGCATGTATTTCAGCTGCCGGATATGCGGGGTCAAACGGCCACGAATATATTTGGCGTGGCGGTTCAACGCCTCGATGACATTGGCATGATCGGCAACGCCGAGCGGCGTCACGAAGGCAGTCGCAACCCGCAGGTCGGTCGACATGCGGACTTCCGAAATCGAGATCACCGTCGTCTCGAGCAACGGATCGCGCACTTCGCCGCGCTGCAGCACCTGTGTCAGGCCTGCACGTACCTGTTCGCCGACCCTCAGCATGCGCTGCGAGGGGGCAGAGGATGTTACTTTACTCATGGTTTTTCCGCTGTCTGGCGTTTCAATGAACGCGACCAAGGCGGTCCAATGCTACTTTCAGGCCAAAAGGTCAAGGCTTTCCGGTCATTCAGGCGTGCGCGCCAGCGCTGAAATAGGCCGGCAGCCCCCTTGAAAGCGGGCACGCGGCGTGGTCAACCTGATCGAAACTGCGAGCAGGTGGAGACAGGATGCGGGTTCTGGTGGTTGAAAACATGGCGCATTCCGACCTTGGGCTGGTCGGCGTGGCGCTTCAGGAAGCCGGCGCCGAGATCGATCTGCGCCAACCCTTCACTGGTCAGGCTCTGCCAGGCGACGTCCGCGGACATGACGCTCTCGTTGTGCTTGGTGGCGAACAAAGCGCCGTCGACGACCATATCCACCCCTACCTGCCGGAGCTTGCCCGCTTGATGCGCGCCTTTGGCGATGCCGGCAAGTCGGTGCTCGGCATCTGCCTCGGCAGCCAGCTTCTGGCCCGGGCGCACGGAGGCGACAATCTTCTCGGCCGCACCCGCGAATTCGGCTGGCACGGCGTCGAGCTGACGGATGAAGGCAAGCGCGACCCAGTGCTCAGCGCCGCAGGCTCTGCCTTCAAAAGCTTCGAATGGCATTCCGACAGTTTCACCATTCCCCCGACGCCGTTCACCTCGCGAGCAACCCCGCAGTCGCCAACCAGGCCTTCCGCATCGGCCGCGCCGCCTATGGCATGCAGTTTCATTTCGAGGCGGGGACACGCGTTGTCGAGGGCTGGAACCGGACCTTCGAAGGGCCGATCAATCGTCTGGATCCGGACTGGCTGGAGCATTACCCGCAGCATGCCGCCCGGCATGCGGAACAGGCGGATGCAGCCGGATTGGCGCTGGCCCGCGCCTGGGTGGCAACCATCCAGACCACTGAGGCCGTTGACGGCGGTAACTGGGAAATGGCCGGCGTGATCGCCTGACACATAAACGTGTTCCCCCATTTGCCGTGAAGGCCTGCGGTTCCTATCTACTACAATGGGATACACTGTTATAAGCGCAAGAAGTTTGCCCGGCTGAGGCAGACGGAGGAGCGGAGAAGCGCATGACGATATTTTCCATCAGGCACAGGCGCCGGACTTCCCCGGCAATTGGCAATACCGGACAAAGCCCGGCGCTCGCCGCCGCCCTGCTTCCGGCCTTTGTGCTGGCAACATCGCTTGCCGCCGCCTCACCGGCAATTGCCGCCTATTGCAGCGGCACGCCGGAGCCGGGGCTGGACTGGAGCGAGTGCACCAAGAAGAACCTGATGCTGCCCTCCAGCGAACTCGAAGGTGCCAACCTCTCAGGCACCGATTTTTCGCTGACCGACCTCAGCGGCTCGAACCTAGCATCAGCCAACCTCGAAAAAGCCAATCTGGTACGCGTGGCTGGCCGGGGCCAGGGCTGAAAAGGCCAATTTCGCCCGCGTCGAGGCCTATCGGTCAAGCTTTGCCAATATTGCCGCCAACGGCGCTTCGTTTGCCGGCGCCGAACTGCAGCGCGCCGATTTCAGCGGTGCTGACCTCACCGGCGCCAATTTCGAAAAGGCGGAGGCCAGCCGTGTGATGTTCAAGGGGGCGGTGCTGACGGGTACACGCTTTGCGCTGGCCAACCTGTCGCGCGCCAATCTCAGCGGCGCGACCTTCGAAGGGCCGCTGGATTTCGATCAGGCCTTCATGTTCCTCACCCATATCGAGGGGCTGGATCTTTCGGCAGCCAAGGGTCTTGAACAGGCCCAGATCGAGCTTGCCTGCGGAGACAAGGAAACGAAGCTGCCGGAAGGGCTGACCACGCCCGCCGGATGGCCCTGCGCGTCGGACTGAGCCGGCTAATAAACTGCACATCGCATCCGCCCGACGACCTGTTACGATTGCAGAACGCACTGGACATGGTTGGCTCCTCCGCTACGTTGAAGCGTAAAAATGGGAGGAGCGGATCATGAGCAAGCTGAATGTCCCTCAGGAAGGTGGATGCCGTTGCGGCCAGGTGCGGCTGAAGATCAGCGCCTCACCGATCCTGACGATGGCCTGCCACTGCACCGGCTGCCAGAAAATGTCCTCCAGCGCCTATTCGCTGAGCGCCGCCATCCCGGCCGACGGTTTTGAAGTCATCGCCGGCGAACCGGTGATCGGCGGCCTGCACGGCGCGTCCCGCCACTATTTCTGCCCGCACTGCATGACCTGGATGTTCACCCGCCCCGAAGGCATGGACTGGTTCGTCAACCTGCGCCCGACCATGCTGGACGATTCAAGCGGCTTCGCCCCCTTCATCGAGACCTTCACCAGCGAGAAACTGCCCTTCGCCGCCACCGCGGCCGTGCATTCCTACGAGACCTTCCCGCCGATGGAAGCCTATGAAGGGCTGGTCCAGGAGTTTGCTGCGCAATCTGCTTAACAAACGATTTGAGCCTGCCATCCCCTGCATTCTCCGGGATGGCAGGCATACAGCCTATCGCTGCCAGCGCACATCCGTCTCTTCATAATGCCGCATCTCCGCAATCTCGCCGACGAACGGTTTGATGGCTGCGAAAAACGGCGGGAAGTTCGGTCCCTTGCGAAAGCCCTGCATATGCGCCTCGAGCGAGGTCCAGTGAATGCGCAGGATCAGGTTGCGCGGTTCCTCGACACAATGGGCGAGATCGAAAGCAAGACATTCCGGCGCCGCGCGCAGATGCTCCGCCGCCTGCCCATAGGCTATGACAAGCTCCTGCGCGGAATGGGTCTTCATTTCGTAACGGATATATTCGACGATCATACGGCTCTCCTCCAGGGTTGCGCCGAAGTTTTGACGAGGAAATTCAAACCCCGCAAGGACTTACCTTGAGGTAGGTGATCTTGAGATGCACGTACCTGTCGATGGGTAGGCAATGGAATTCACTGAGGTATCGACGACAATGGACAAGATGCACGACTGCCCGGTGCTGGCGACGATCAAGGCGATGGGCGGCAAATGGAAGCCGCGTATTCTCTGGCGCCTGCGCGAAGGCCCGGCCACCTTCGGCGACCTGCGCCGGATCGTCGGCGTCTCGGAAAAGGTTCTGCACGAAAACCTGCGCGCTGCAAAGCGATGGCCTGATCTCGCGCACGCCGTCAAAGGTAGGTGAAGTGGTGTATGTCGAATATCGCTATACCGAATATGGATTGTCGCTGGTGCCGGTACTGGATGCGATGGGGGAATGGGGCTTGGTGCATGGAGCGAATGCCGATCGACAGACCTCCCCGAGTGCCCAAACAGGCTGAATTGATTACCCATTTGTGCGCTATGATAGCTCTCTTCTTTTTCAGCACTTTCCCACAACGACTGCCAGACATCTCCGTCGCAAGCCGGTTCTAAAGTTCGCTTGCGGACGTTCGGCGTCATGAACAGAACCGTTCTGCCAAGAATTCACCCTACATTGAGGCAAACCCGCGTCGAGAGGAGTCGGCCGGGTCTGTATTTCTAGCGGAGGAGATAAAATGAGCAGGAACAGAGGCGTAGTCTATCTGAAGCCGGGCAAGGTCGAGGTCCGGGACATCGACGATGCGAAGCTGGAAGCCCCGGACGGGCGGCGCATCGAGCATGGCGTCATTCTGAAGGTGATTTCTACGAATATCTGCGGCTCCGACCAGCATATGGTGCGCGGCCGCACCACCGCCCTGCCCGGCCTGGTGCTCGGTCACGAAATCACCGGCGAAGTCATCGAGAAGGGTGTCGACGTCGAGATGCTCGAGATCGGCGATATTGTCTCCGTGCCGTTTAACGTCGCCTGCGGCCGTTGCCGCTGCTGCAAATCGCAGGACACCGGCGTTTGCCTCACCGTCAACCCGGCGCGCGCCGGTGGCGCCTATGGCTATGTGGACATGGGCGGCTGGATCGGCGGGCAGGCGAAATATGTCACCGTGCCCTATGCCGATTTCAATCTCCTGAAATTCCCGGACCGCGACAAGGCCATGGCGAAAATCCGGGATCCGACAATGCTATCGGATATTCTGCCGACCGGCTTTCACGGCGCGGTCAAGGCCGGCGTCGGCGTCGGCTCCGTCGTCTATGTTGCGGGGGCTGGCCCTGTGGGTCTTGCCGCAGCCGCCTCGGCGCGCATCCTTGGTGCCGCCGTCGTCATGATCGGCGATTTCAACAAGGAGCGTCTCGCCCACGCCAAAAGGTCGGCTTCGAGCCGATCGACCTCTCGGCCAGCGACCGGCTGGGCGACATGATCGCCCAAGTTACCGGCAGTGACGAAGTGGATAGTGCTATCGACGCCGTCGGCTTCGAGGCCCGCGGCCATTCGGGTGGTGAACAGCCTGCAGTCGTTCTTAACCAGATGATGGAAATCACCCGCGCGGCCGGCTCTGTCGGCATTCCCGGTCTTTATGTCACCGAAGACCCGGGCGCCGTCGACAGCGCCGCAAAGAAAGGCAGCCTGTCCATGCGCTTCGGCCTTGGCTGGGCAAAGGCGCTTTCCTTCCACACCGGCCAGACCCCGGTTCTGAAGTACAACCGCCAGCTCATGCAGGCGATCCTCCACGATCGGTTGAACATTGCCGAAATCGTCAACGCGAAGATCATCTCGCTGGAAGATGCGGCCCAGGGCTACGAGAGCTTCGATCAGGGCGTGGCGCAGAAGTTCGTTCTCGATCCGCATGGCGATCTCGCCAAGGTCGCTTGAAACGACCCGACAAAGAGCGTCCGGTGTTTCCGGGCGCCCTTCACAGTTCGGAAATCCCGGCTTCCTCGGTGGCCGGCATCAGAAGCCTTGGAATAGAAAGCCCGTTGCGGCGGTAATGGCGTCCGCTTGACTGGTAAGGTCGGCCACCGGCTCTCCGATTTCAGAAACAGGAAGCGCCGCCATACGTTGCGTCGCCATGACGTAGAGCTCCCCGTTAATCAGAAACCGGGGATTGAGCCGGGAAATCGACCAGGACATGTCCCCCACCCGATAGAGAGGAACCATCACTCTGGAGGGTAAGTCGTCCAGCATATTTGTTTGAAGATCAATGGCCAGAATGGGTTCTGACTTCAGCCGGTAGACTTTGAATCTGGCCATCAGAATTGGCGGTATTTCGCCAACGGCAAACCGTGCTTCTCGACATATTCATTCTCCAGCCTGATCGCCTCGGCATTTTCCAGCCGCCAGAGACGTTCCTGTTCTGCCTTGACGGCACGTCCGATACCATCTTCCGCTGCGCGCGAAAGATTGATCTTCAAGTCAGCGCCTGCGAGACGAGGTTGCTATCGAGGGACAGATTGGCGGATTTGCGAGACGGCTGAGACATGATCCTCTCCATCGGACATGCGCCTAATATATGCGCATGTCCGATGGAAGAAAAGACCTCACTCGTCGCTCATCTTCAGCGCTGCGATGAACGCTTCCTGCGGAATGTCCACCTTGCCGAACTGGCGCATGCGCTTCTTGCCGGCCTTCTGCTTGTCGAGCAGCTTGCGCTTGCGCGAAGCGTCGCCGCCGTAGCATTTTGCCGTCACGTCCTTGCGCAGCGCCGAAATCGTTTCGCGTGCGATCACGTTGCCGCCGATGGCGGCCTGGATCAGGATCTTGAACATGTGCTTGGGGATCAGGTCCTTCAGCTTTTCGCACATGTCGCGGCCACGCCGTTCGGCAGCCATGCGGTGAACCATCATCGACAGAGCATCGACGGGCTCGCCATTGACCAGCACCGACAGCTTGACCAGATGGCCCTCGCGGTGGTCGGTCAGATGATAGTCGAACGAGGCGTAACCCTTCGAGATCGACTTCAGCCGGTCGTAGAAATCGAACACGACTTCGTTGAGCGGCAGGTCGTAGGTCAGCATGGCGCGCTTGCCCACATAGGTGAGCTCGATCTGCAGGCCGCGCCGGTCCTGGCACAGCTTCAGGATACCGCCGAGATAGTCGTCAGGCGTCAGGATCGTCGCACGGATCCACGGCTCGTGGATTTCGGCAACCTTGACCACATCCGGCATATCGGCCGGATTGTGCAACTCGCGTTCGGTGCCGTCGGTCATGAACAGCTTGTAGACGACGGACGGAGCAGTCGCGATCAGGTCGAGATCGAACTCCCGCTCGAGACGTTCCTGAATGATTTCGAGATGCAGCAGACCGAGGAAGCCGCAGCGGAAACCGAAGCCCAGCGCTGCAGACGATTCCATTTCGAAAGAGAAAGAGGCGTCGTTGAGGCGCAGTTTGCCCATGGCGGAGCGCAAATCCTCGAAATCGGCAGCATCGACCGGGAAAAGGCCGCAGAAGACAACCGGCTGGGCCGGCTTGAAGCCGGGCAGCATCTTGGCCGTCTGGCGCTTGTCCTCGGTGATGGTATCACCGACGCGGGTGTCGGCCACTTCCTTGATCGAGGCGGTGATGAAGCCGATCTCGCCGGGGCCGAGCGCCTCGACATTGACCATCTTCGGCGTAATGACGCCGACGCGCTCCACCTGATACTTGGCGTCCGCACCCATCATCCGCACCGTCATGCCGCGCTTCAGCGTGCCGTCAAGCACGCGCACGAGAACGATGACGCCGAGATAGGCGTCGTACCAGCTATCGACCAAAAGCGCCTTCAGCGGGCCGTTTTCACCTTCTTCGCTCTTCGGCGCGGGCAGCTGATGCACGATCGCTTCCAGCACCTCGGGAATGCCGAGACCGGTCTTGGCCGAGATCAGCACCGCCTGCGATGCGTCGATGCCGATGACTTCCTCGATCTGCTCGCGGATACGGTCGGGTTCGGCGGCCGGCAGGTCGATCTTGTTGAGAACGGTGACGATCTCGTGGTTGTTGTCGATCGCCTGATAGACGTTGGCGAGCGTCTGGGCTTCGACGCCCTGCGACGCATCCACCACCAGCAGCGAGCCTTCGCAGGCCGACAGCGAGCGCGAGACTTCGTAGGCGAAGTCGACATGGCCGGGGGGTGTCGATCAGGTTGAGGACATAGGTCTCGCCATTGTTGGCGACATAATGCAGGCGCACGGTCTGCGCCTTGATGGTGATGCCGCGTTCCTTCTCGATATCCATCGAGTCGAGAACCTGTTCCGACATTTCGCGTGCAGCAAGGCCGCCGGTCGACTGGATCAACCGGTCAGCCAGCGTCGACTTGCCATGGTCGATATGGGCGACGATCGAAAAATTGCGGATGTGCGACAGGGGCGTCTTTGAAGGTGTTGTGCTCATGCGCCCGCATACAATGGAACCTCCGAAACTGCAAAGAATTTTACCGATTACGGCCGATGAAATGCAATGAACGCCGCCTTTTGCCGCAAGTTGCTGCAAAAGGCGAAGCGAGCGATCGCCCCAATGCCGGTTCTCAGAAGATCAGGAAATCGTCAGCCGTGAGTTTAAGGCGGCTGTCGAGCTGCGCAATCTGGAGCGCAGCGGCCTTGCCTGTTCCATCGGCATCGTAAAAAGATCGCCGGTCCGGCTGTTGTAGATGATCCGGTCGCCGGCATCCGCCGCCTTTGTGCCGACGGTGAAGGCCAGGACTTTCAACGGGCCGGCCGACAGCTTCGAAAAGATATCGTGGTCCAGCAGAAACCGGTCATCGGCCGTGCTGAAATCAACCACCACATCGATGTTGCCAGCGGCAAGCTTAGTGTCGAAGATGAAGTGGTCCTTGCCGCTGCCGACGGTGAGGATGTCCTTTCCGACTCCGCCATAGAGTTTGTCGTTGCCGGCGCCACCCGAAAGCTTGTCGTTGCCAAGCTCACCCCAGAGCCTGTCGTTTCCGCTGCCACCCGACAGGGTGTCATTGCCCTCACGCCCGGTCAATTTATCGTCGCCGCCCAGACCATCGATCGTGTCGGCAAGCTTCGAGCCACGCAGGGTATCCGCCTGGGCGGTCGGCCGGATATAGGCGGGATCGCCGTCATAGGTGCCGGTCAGCCTGTCGAGATCGCGCTCGGGTGCCGCAAACGGAATGAACCCATCTGCCAAGACCATTTTGTTGAACGCGGCGATGCGCCCGCTGCCATTGATGTAATCCACCACGAAGACCGGTATGCCCTTGTCGACGAAGTCGCGCTTCAGGATGGCGATCGTCTCTTTATCCGGCCTTAGCGGATTGTTCTCGTCCTTGTCACCGCGATAATAGAGATCTTCCACCGCGATGCCGCCGATGACATCGAGATAGGCCTTTTTGCGCGCCGTATCGCTGCCGAGGTCATTGAGAATCCAGGCGCCGTTCTGGGGAATCACGAAAAAGTCGGGATTGGTTTCACGGGCATGTTCCGTCAGGGCAACCACGAAATCGACCATGCGCTGTGCGGCCTGTTTTTGATTGACGGGATCATCGGACTGACGATCGGCCTTTGACACTTCGGCACCCCAGAAATAGTAGGCGTCGATAATATCGAGATAAGCCGCATCGAAGCCGGCTTTGACGATGGCATCGAGATCGCCGGTCTTCCTGTCGTTGAACATGGTGTTCTGCCAGTCCGCATCCCAAAACCGAACTTTACGTGATTCCGGCCAAGCGGGATTGACAGGTCCGAGCCAATCCGGCGCCTCGCCGGTCAGTGCGCCGGTGGCCTTGCCGTTGACGGTCCAGTCCTTGTCCCAGTAGTCGTGGAAATCAGACGCCTCGCCGATGGAGATATAGGAGACAACCACGGACCGTCCGCCCATGCCGTCCTTCATGCGCGCCACTTCGTCTGCGGTGAAGCGCCCGCTATTCGTGCCGTCGCGCGAGGAATCGATGACAAGCAGATCATGGGTGGCGGAGATCAGCAGGTTGACGTTCTGCGGATCGCCATTCAGCCCCTGCAGCTGATAGCCCCAGTTGTCGACGGCAACGGTGCCGGTGGAGGTCTTGAACTTGAGCATGATCCGGTCCCGGTTTTCTATTCCAACGGAATGAATAGGTGATTTTCGGCGGAACAGGATAGCCGGAACATGCAAACAGCATCAACGAAACCTTCACATCCCGCTACCGGTCTTCTCACCCTCGACCATCGCGCCCTGCATTCGGCATCTGCGCGCTCACCATCTCGAAATTCTCCCGCAGGTGCGGCGGCACGGGCTCACGGAATTTCAGCCGCACTGCGACGAAAGCGGCGTAGGCAATCGTGGTCCCCATAGCGGCGTAGATGAAGGTTTTAGGGCCGAACACCGGAGTCAGCAGCGTGATCGACAGCGGAATGATCGTGGCGGCGATCGACCAGCACATCAGAAGGGTCGAGGCGAGCGGTACGAAATCGGCGGGCGCGGTGCGGTCATTGGCGTGTGCATTGGCGATCGAGTAGACGGTTTCAACCGCACCGGCGAAGACTGCAAAGACCAGCATCAGCAGGATGAGATTGGCGAAGGAAACGGCGAGCGAGACGACGGCGGCAACCGAGATCAGCGCGCAGACGAGAATCATGACGATACGCCGATCGATCCGGTCGGACAGCACACCCATTGGATACTGGATGAAGATCAGGCCGAACTGCATGACCAGCATCAACAGCGCGACATCGCCCTGGCTGACCGAATTGGCGGCGGCATAGATCGGCGTGAACCCCTGTACGGCCATGGAAAGACCGCCGGAGGCAAGCACCCTGACAAAAGCAACCGGCGAATTGCGCCAGACCATCGGCACATCGACGCTGACCTTGGCCGGCGGCGGCGGATTGGGCAGACGTGTCAGGCCGATTGGCAGGATGGCCATGGTGGTGAAAAGATGGTCAGCAGCGGCGCCAGGTTGCCTTCGGCCGGAATCTGCCCGAACAGCCAGGCGCCCACGCCGATAGCGATGACATAGGTCATGTAAAACACCGACATCGCCTTGCCGCGCCAGCTGTTGGCGCTCGCATGGTTGAGCCAGCTTAGCGAGATGATGAAATTGATGTTGCCGGCGGCGCCATAAAGCCCGCGCGCAAACACCCAGAGCAGCGGATTGAACCCGAGCGCAATCAGAAACGCCGAGAGCAGCACCAGTGCCATCGAGCAGGAGAACGCCCGCGCATGGCCGACCCGGCGGATCATCGGGCCGGCGACGACGCAGCCCGCAAGCCCGCCGAAGGCAAGCGCTGTCACCGCGGCACCGGCAACCCAGGGCGGGCTGTCACCGGCGGCCAGAAGGAACGGCACATAGGCGAACATCATGCCATTGCCGATGCCGACACACGCCATGGAGAGAACGATACTGGCAATCGACAGCACGGATGCGCGTGGCTGTTCGGACCGGATTTCTTCTATCGCCGCCATTCACCCTCCCAAGCCTACGGCACCGGCCAGGTCGGCACTTGCGCAAGCACTCCCTAAGATATTGATCGCAAGGCGATTTCCTCACCGAATCCCTGCGAAATGCTACACTATCCGCACCGACCATATTTGATTGTCGCCAAAACGGCATGCGCTGACTTTATTTCAAGAAATCATCAATTTCCGTTTGACTCCACCATAAGAACAAATAATTCTCTTATAATGGAAAATTCAAACGGTTTCGAAACGCATACTGCCGAGCGGTTGAAGGCTCTGAGAGTGGAGCAGTCGATGACACTTGACGATCTCGCCACCCGCGCCGGCGTCAGCCGGGCGATGATCTCCCGCATCGAGCGCGGCGAGGCCAGCCCCACCGCCCAGCTTCTCGCCCGGCTCTGCAGCGCACTGGGCACGACATTGTCGCGGTTTTCGCCGATGGCGAAACCGCCGGCGATCCGCTCTCGCGCAAAAGGACCAGCGCATCTGGCGCGATCCGGAGACCGGCTATCTGCGCCGTTCCGTTTCGCCGGATGGAACCGGATCGCCCGTCGATATCGTCGAAGTCGAGTTTCCGCCGGGTGCGCGTGTCGTGTTCGAACAACAGCAGTTCGACGCCGGGCTCACGCAACATCTGTGGTTGTTCGAAGGCAAGCTGACCATGACGGCGGGCGAGGAGACGCATGTGCTCGAGGCTGGCGACTGCCTGTTCATGCGGCTTGCCGAAGCCCACATCTTTCATAATCCGCATGGCGCGCCTGCACGCTACGCCATCATTCTCAACCGCAGCAAAGTCTGATCCCGATGTCCCAAGTCACCATCCGCACGCTCACCCCTACCGAAACCACCGCCGCCCTGCCAGCACTCGCCGAGGTCTTGTCCGACTGCGTCGAGGGCGGCGCGTCCGTCGGTTTCATGTCTCCCTACACGCCGCAGGATGCGATGCCGTATTGGCAGGGCGTTGCGCACGCCGTCGCCGAGGGCAGCACGGTGCTGATCGCGGCCGAGAAAGATGCCGAGATCCTTGGCACGGTTCAGCTCGGCATCGGCATGATGCCGAACCAGCCGCATCGCGCCGACCTGAAGAAGCTGCTGGTTCACCGCAAGGCCCGTGGTCTTGGGCTTTCGCGCCTGCTGATGGACGCCGCAGAATGCGAGGCAGGCAAGCATGGAAGGCATATCCTCGTGCTCGACACGGCAACCGGTAGCCCGGCGGAGAGCATCTATGAGAAATTCGGCTGGCAGCGCGTCGGCGTCATTCCGCAATACGCCCTGATGCCGGACGGCAGCTACTGCGGCTCAACGTTCTTCTACAAATCTCTAGCTGCGGATTGACGTGCGGCATACACGCGGATTCCACCTATCCTTGTCACCAAAAATGGCCGTATCGTCCGGAAAAAACAGCGCATTCGGGCTGTCCAACCCATTCCGTGCCTCTAATCTTCGTGTTAGCTGATTTTCAGCCGCAAGGCCGATATTCTTAAGGGGAACCCATGAAAACCATTCTTCAGCGCACGGGCCTTACCGTGCTTTCCATCGCCATGCTTTTTGGCGGCACATCCGTGGCTTCGGCCGCCGACGTAACCTTCCAGATGAAGAACAGCCATCCAAACGCCGTCGAAGTCGAGCTTTACAGCCAGGACCGCGACCATATCTGGCCGGGCAATAACCAAGTTTACCTGCTGGACGATGGCGAAACCAAGCAAATCCCGCTGTCCTGCGACGAGGGCGAGAAGATCTGCTACGGCGCCTGGATTTCCGGCGACAAGGCAACCTATTGGGGCACCGGCCCGGACAATGCCGAGACCTGCACCGATTGCTGCTACACCTGCGAGGGCGGCAGCACGGAAGAGATCGACCTGACCGAATAGTCCGTCATTCGGCAAGCGGGCGCTCCGCTGTCTAAGCGCCCGCTTGCCTCAAGGCTCTCAACGCGGCTCTCCGTTCTGCCGGCAATATCGCGATCGCGAACCGCCGGAACGGCAGCTTTCCCCGCTGCCCGGCTCGCAACGCAGGTCAGCAAGGCACCACTGATCGTGGGCCGGAAACGGAAAGTTTATTTCCCAAAGGTCCAGCTCTTCATCTTCCTGCCGCAATCGGTAGTATGAAGCAGAGTAGACCTATTGGGGACCCGTGATTCCATGATGAAGAAAATCGCCGTACTGGCCATCGCCGCAGTCTATCTTTCGGGCTGCACCACGACCGACCCGTATACGGGCGAGCAGAAGATGTCGAACACCGCCGGCGGCGCGTTGATCGGCGCAGGCCTGGGTGCGGCAACCGGCCTCCTGGTCGGCGGCAGCGCTGCCGGACGGCGCGATGCAGCCCTCGTCGGCGCCGGGATCGGCGCGCTGGGTGGCGGCCTGATCGGCAACTACATGGACAGCCAGGAATCCGAACTGCGCGCACAGCTGCAGAACACCGGTGTTTCGGTCACCCGCGTCGGCGACCGCATCGTTCTGAACATGCCGGAAAACATCACCTTCGCCACCGACCAGGACCAGATGAACCCCAGCGCCTATCCGACGCTGGACTCGGTCGTGATCGTGCTGCGCAAGTTCAACAAGACGTTGATCGATGTCGACGGCCATACGGATCCGACCGGCAGCGCCAGCCACAACCAGGGCCTTTCGGAACGGCGCGCCATATCGGTCGCCAATTATCTCGGATCGCGCGGTGTTGATCAGCGCCGCATGTCGGCGGTCGGCTACGGCCCCGACCGGCCAATCGCATCGAATGCCAGCCCGGCAGGACGCGCGCAGAACCGCCGCGTCGAAATCTCGATCGCTCCGATCAAACAGGGCTGATCCGGGCTTATCACCTTCAAAAGCCGGCCTCTGCAAAGCGGCCGGTTTTTTTGTGCGCGAGATTCACATCCGAGGCCGCATAGAACCAAAAATGGCCCCTGACCGTGTGCCCATGTCCACCCCCGCACCATTGACGCGAGGAGCGTTGCAAACTTAAAGTTGACCGTTGCGAATGTGAGCAGATCTGAATGCGCGTCAACGCCGGACTCCTCTCTCAAGCGCTGGACCAGGTCCAGGCTGCAATTTTTGAACCCTCCCTGTGGCTGCCGACAATCGAGGCCATCAGCAGGGCGAGCGGCGCTTTGGGTGCCAACATCATGGAACCCTCCGGACACGGCAGATTCGGCGCAGCATTCACCACGGAAAACCTCGACGCGCTTCTGGAAGGCTATGTGCGCGACGACTGGGGGTCGCGGGATTTTCGCGCGATGCTTCCTGCAGCCGCTCCACCGTGCAGGTGTAGTGCTTGAAACCGACTTCGTCTCGAAGGATCAGTTCGACCACCACGATTACTATCGATTCATGAGAAAATACGGCGTTGGCGATTGTGTTCTGATGGATATCTCCGTGGGCAAGGACACGCTGTATTTCGTCCTCCAAAACAGCCTGGCGGACGATTCCCCCCAGACGAGGGACATGCCGCATTTCCATGCCATCCGAACACGGCTCCTGACGGCCGTGCAGCTCGCCCAGCATATCGACGCCAGCAAGGTCACCGGCATGGCAGCCGCTTTCCAGACCTCGAATATCGGCTGCATCTTCTTCGACCGGAAAGGCCTCGTTACGCTGACGAACCCGAAGGCCGACGCGCTGTTTTCGGATGACTTACGCATTTCAAGAGGCGAGGTGCGCGCTGGCTCCGCGAATGAGACTGCGCGCTTCCATCGCGAGCTCAAAATCGCGCTGCAGGCACCCGGGCCTACCGCCGAGACATTGTCTGCCGTTCGTCTGTCGCGCACCGGCAAGCGGCCGCTCATCGTCCGCTTTGAACGGTTTGGCACGCAACTCACCGACGTATTTTCGCATTCCTGCGCCATGGCGCTGATCGAGGATCCGGACGAGGAGGTGCGGCTGAAGCCGGAAACACTGATGACGCTGTTCGACCTGACCCCGGCGGAAACAAGGATATCATTGCTCGTCGCCAGCGGCATGAGCGCCGTCAACATCGCCAGCCAATACGGGCTCGGCTATGAAACGGTCAAAAGTCATATCCGGTCGATATTCCAGAAAACCGGCACCGGCAGGCAATCGGAACTCAGCGCCCTGTTCGGCAAAATCCGCCTTTAACGAGGCTGGTTCTTTGCCGACGCCGGCGGATAGGCATGGGTTTCGCCATTGAAATCCGAAACCGTGTAGCAGCCGCCGCCATTGTCCTCGATGGTGGAGGCGCTGATCACCGTCTTGCCGTGGCCGCCGGGAATATCGAGGATATAGGCCGGCTGGCAGAGGCCGGAGACGCGGCCGCGCAGGGAGGCGACAAGCGCCTGTCCCTCCTCGATCGTCAGGCGAAAATGGCTGGTTCCGGGTGCGAGATCCGGATGGTGCAGGTAATAGGGTTTGATGCGGTTTTCGACGAAGGCGCGCATCAACGCCGCCAGCGTCTCCGGATCGTCATTGACGCCCTTGAGCAGCACCGACTGGCTGACCATGACGATACCGCCATCGACCAGCCGAGCGCAGGCGGCGCGCGCTTCGGCGGTCAACTCGCGCGGATGGTTGGCGTGCAGTGCAAGATAAGTGGTCTTGCCGCTGGCCTTCAGGGCGGCGATCAAGGCGCCATCCACGCGCTCCGGCTCGACGACCGGCACGCGGGTGTGAAAACGGACGATCTTCACATGGTCGATATCGGCCAGACGCTCCGTGAGCGACGCCAGCCTTCGCGGCGACAGCACCAGCGGATCGCCGCCGGTGAGGATGACTTCCCAAATCTCCGGATGATCGGCAATATAGGCAAACGCATTGTCCATCGCCTGCGATGCAAGTGTGCCGAGACCCTGCGGACCAACCATTTCGCGGCGAAAACAGAAGCGGCAATAGACCGGGCAGACATGCACGGCCTTCAACAGAACCCGATCCGGATACCGATGGACGATACCTTCGACAGGACTGTGGGCGCCATCGCCGATCGGGTCCTCGCGCTCTTCCGGCAGACGCAGCAGTTCCGCCGCATCGGGGATGAACTGGCGGGCGATCGGATCATTGGGATCGTTGGGGTCGATCAGGGCGGATATTGCCGGTGTGACTGCGACCGCATAGCGGGCGGCAACGTCGTCCAGCCCGGCACGCCGGTCAGCGGCGACCAGCCCCGCAGCCTCCAGATCATCGATCGTTTTCAGGGAACGAAGCGCGGTCACTTGCGGCCCTCGCCCATTGCCTCGGTCTCCGCCACCGGTGCCCAGATCACCTGATCGATCCGCGATGCGCCGGTTGCCAACATCACCAATCGGTCGAAGCCAAGCGCGCTGCCGCTGGCCTGCGGCATGATCTCGAGTGCCTTCAGAAAATCCTCGTCCAGCGGATAGGTCTCGCCATAGACACGTAGTTTCTCCGCCATTTCCATGCCGAAACGGCGGCGCTGCTCGGCGGCATCGGTGAGTTCGCCGAAGGCATTGGCCAGCTCGACACCACAGGCATAGAGCTCGAACCGTTCAGCGACGTGCGGATCGTGCGGCGTCGGCCGCGCCAGCGCTGCCTCGGCGACCGGATACTCGTAGAGGATCGTTGCCCGGCCAAAGCCAAGATTGGGCTCGACCTTCTCGACGATCACCCGGCTGAACATATCGGCCCAGGTATCATCCACGGCAACCCGCAGCCCGGCGACGCGAAGGGGTTTCGGCGAGCATCTCCCGGTCGGTTTCGCCACTGCGGTCGATGGAGGAGAGAAGATCGACGCCCGCGAAACGCTCGAAGGCTTCAGCGACCGTGATGCGCTCCGGCGCGACAAACGGATCGGCCTGCGCTCCCCGATAGATCAGCTGGGTTGCACCCACAGTTTCGGCCGCAAGACCGAGCATTTCAGCACAATCGCGCATCAGCGCATCATAGGTTTCGCCAGTCCGGTACCATTCCAGCATGGTGAATTCAGGGTGATGCAGCGGCCCGCGCTCACGATTGCGATAGACATGGGCGAAGCAGGCGATGCGCTGTTCACCCGCCGACAGCAGTTTCTTGCAGGCAAATTCCGGCGAGGTGTGGAGGTAGAGCGGCGCGGTGCTGCCGTCGTGATGGATAGCCTGCGTTGCAAAGGCATGCAGATGCGCCTCGTTGCCCGGCGACACCTGCAGCGTCGCGGTATCGACCTCGATGAAATCGTGCGCGGCGAAGAAACCGCGCAAGGCCGCCTGAATCCGGTTGCGGCCGATCAGGAAACCACGGCGGTCGGCATGGACGTCGGGCGTCCACCAAGGGGAGGCAGCAGGCATGGAGGTCGTGTTTCCGTTTTCTCGGGCAGTCGATATTTTGCGGCACTTGCACGGGTTTCTTCGAGCCTGATCCGCCGTCACACTGGCAATTTGCCCAAATATAGGATAGGTGCGGCCCGAAAACGCATTCTGGCGTCTGTGACGCGCATATTTCGTGCGCTCCTCTACGACGCATCCAGCTCAGTTACAAGGAAGACTTATGGTCAAGGTAATCGCCTCTTCAGTCCGCAAGGGCAATGTTCTCGAAGTCGACGGCAAGCTCTATGCCGTTCTGACCGCTGCGAACTTTCATCCCGGCAAGGGCACGCCTGTGACCCAGGTGGACATGCGCCGCATCTCGGACGGTGTGAAGGTTTCCGAACGCTGGCGCACCACCGAACAGGTGGAGCGCGCCTTCGTCGAGGACAGCGAACATACCTTCCTTTATGAGGACGGCGAAGGCTTCCATTTCATGAACCCGCAGAACTACGACCAGGTCGCCGTTTCGCCTGATGTCGTCGGTGACGACAAGGCCTATCTCCAGGAGGGCATGTCCGTTCAGCTGAAGATGTTCGAAGGCCTGGCGCTGGCGCTGGAGCTACCGACCCGTATGACGCTCGAAGTTGCCGAGACCGAGCCGGTCGTCAAGGGCCAGACGGCGTCGTCGTCCTACAAGCCGGCAATCCTGACCAATGGCGTGCGCACCATGGTTCCGCCGCATATCGGCGTCGGCACCCGCGTCGTCATCCTGACGGAAGACGCATCCTATGTGGAACGCGCCAAGGACTGATCCTGATATCCTGAATACAAAACGGGCGCGGCTTCAAACCGCGCCCGTTTCCGTTTCCGCCGGAACCTTTCAGTGTTTCAATTCCGGATAGGCTTCAGACACCTCGTCAACGCCTCTCAGCGTGCCGTCATAGCCTTCAAGCGTGACGCAAACGCTGGAATGAACATCAAGCACACCTTCGCGCCGCACCGCGATGCGTGATCCGTTGCTGCGCACCAGAACCGCATCCCCCTTGAAACCCTGCTTCAGCAACCAGTCACGCGGAGCATTCAAGCGAATGCGCACTTGGCTGGTTTCATCTTCCTGCGCGCCACGATCAATTCGTAGGAAACCGGCTCGCAATGGCCGTTGATTTCCAGCTTGCCCTGGCCACTGCCTTCGGCTGCGAATGTCAACATTGCTGTTCTCCTCCTAAAGGACGGTTATCGACGGACGGCGCGACCGACCGCGATCAGAATGCAGGCGCCGATGCAGCCGATGACCAGATAGGCGAGCCAACCGGTGAAGCCCATTCCGGCAAAGGCGAGAATGGCGTTGAGGACAATGGCACCGACGATGCCGAGAATGATGTTCATGAACAGGCCCATGTTGGATTTCATGAACTGTTCTGCCAGCCACCCGGCAAACCCGCCGATGATGATCGCCACGATCCATCCTACGCCGTTGACGTCCATGTCTTGGTCCTCGTTTGAAACATAGCTCTTGCTGCAACCCATAACGGCTTGACGGCCATTATGTTCCAGGCACGCAGGGAGCAGCATCAAATGCCCTTATATTAATCCGCACAAATATGAATTTGCCGGGGGATCCTGTATTCGCTAGAGCCGATGCGGGCATGGTCAGCACCGACCCCCGTGGGAGAACGACGCCTTGGATCAGCACGCAGTAGTACCGGCCAATACCAACGAAGGCCTCATTCCGCCTGCGACAACGCTGCCAAGCGTTGGTACAGCGGCCGCACTGACCGGCGGCCTGATGTGTCTTCTGTCGATGTCGAGCGTGCAGTTCGGTTCAGCACTTTCAGCGCCGGCGATTGCCGCCTATGGTCCTTTCGGCACCACCTGGCTGCGATTGGCCTGGGCCGCCGTTCTGCTTGCCATCATCGTGCGTCCGCCGATCCTGCGCTATTCGAAGGCACAGTGGCAGATGGCGGGACTGCTCGGCGTCAGCATGGCCGGCATGACGCTGTGTTTCTTTGCGGCAATCGAACGGATTCCGCCTCGGGCTTGCCGTTGCCATCGATTTTCTCGGTCCGCTCGCCGTTGCGACCTTTGCCTTCGGCCTCGGCTGGCGGCTTGTCTGGCCGCTGATCGCCGGTGGCGGTGTGCTTTTGCTGGCGCATGACGGCAATGGCTGGATCGGCAATTCCACCGGTATTCTCTTCGCCTTCGGTGCCGCCACGGGCTGGGGGCTTTACATCATCCTGATGAAGAAGGCCGGAAACGCCTTCGAAGGCCTGGAGGGCCTCTCCATGTCGCTGATCGTCGCGGCAGTCGTTGCCACGCCTTTCGGGCTGATGGATGCGCCACGCATGACGCTGGAGGGGGCGTCACGATCGCCGGTCTGGCGCTGCTTGTGCCGTTGATCCCATATGCGCTGGAAATGATCGCGCTGCGCCGGATGAGCACGTCTTCCTTCGGTATCCTGATGAGCCTGGAGCCGGCGCTCGGCGCGCTTGCGGGCTTTCTGGTACTCAGCCAGCCGATGACCGCGCTGCAGATCACGGGGACCGTTCTCGTCGTTGCCGCCAGCGCCGGAGCCACCGCCACCGGCCGTTGAAATGGCTAAGAATTATTGCCGCGCTTTTTGCAAACCCGGTGATAGAGTGCTGCTTCGCAAGCGTCGCTTTTTCCATTGAGGTGTGCATGTTTCCACTATCGCATATGATGAAAGCCTTCATTCGCAAGGGCCAGCTGACCGTCATCGACGCGGATGGCAAACCACATGTTTTCAAGGGTGAGCCCGGTCCGGAAGTGACCATGCGGCTGACCGATCGCAAGCTCTACCGCACCCTCGTCTTCAATTCCGAACTTGCCGCCGGCGAAGCCTATATGGACGGCACGCTGCGCTTCGAGGAAGGATCGACGCTGCGAGATTTCCTGACGCTGTTTTCGATCAACCGGCTGTCGCTCGGCTCCTACCCCATCCAGAAGGCACTCCGCGCCTTCAAGATGCGCTTCCTGCAAACGCCAACAGTCCAACGTCAAGGGTGAGGCCCAGCGCAACGTCGCCCATCACTACGACCTCGGCAACGACTTCTATAAACTCTTCCTCGATGAGCACATGCTCTACTCCTGCGCCTATTTCCGCGAACCGGACGAGACGCTGGAGCAGGCGCAACGCAACAAGCTGAGACTGCTGGCCTCCAAACTCTGCCTGCGGCCGGGCATGAAGGTGCTCGATATCGGCTGCGGCTGGGGGGATCTGGCGCTTTATCTCGCCCAGCTCGAAGATGTCGAGGTTCTGGGCGTTACCCTTTCCAAGGAACAGCAGGCGCTGGCGACGCAACGCGCCAAGGATGCCGGGCTAGAAGGCCGCGTCCGCTTCGAGCTGCGCGACTATCGCGAGGTCGACGAGACCTTCGATCGCATCGTCTCGGTCGGCATGTTCGAGCATGTCGGCGTCAGCCACTACGACGAGTTCTTCAAGAAGCTGAACACATTGATGCCCGACGACGGGATTGCCGTGCTGCATTCGATCGGCCATATGAGCCCGCCCGGCATGGCCAGCGCCTGGCTGCGCAAATACATTTTTCCCGGTGCGTACTCCCCAGCCCTCTCCGAGGTTTTCGAAGTGGTGGAGCGCAACAGCCTGTGGGTCAGCGATCTCGAATTCCTGCGCGTGCACTATGCGACGACGCTCAAGCATTGGGTCGAGCGCTTCGAGAAGAACCGCGCAAAGGTCGTCGAGATGTATGACGAGCCCTTTGCCCGCATGTGGGAGTTCTACCTGATCAGCTGCGAAATGATGTTCCGTACCGGCAGCCAGCTGGTCTTTCACATGCAGCTGTCGCGTTCACGCGATGCAGCACCGATCGTGCGCGACTACATCACCGACCGGCAGAAGGCCTATATCGTGCGCGAACAGACGCTGAATATCACCCTATGAGGGGCTGGTTCTCTATGATCGCCTGATCTTCGTCCGCCTGCCATTGCAGCCGCTTGTAGTCGAAGCCGTATTCCAGCGTCGGCTTCACCACGGCGAAATAGGGCGAGAGATCGAAATCGCGCGGCGTATAGAGCGAATGATGGCGGATATGCAGGACTTCGGCGCGGGAATAGGTCGATGTTGCCGACGCCCGGCCGGGCGCGCGGGTGATCTCCGGCAGGATCGGATAGCGGATCTGCTCGAAGGCCTGCGCAATCAGCGTCGAGCAAATGGCGCGTGTCGGATCGCCAGAACCGAAAGCCAGCATGCGGCGGCGAAAACGCACCGGCACCGGTGGTGTCGGCACGAAATAGCGCAGCATGTCGAAAATGTTCTTCATGTCGTATTTCAGACCCAGCCGTGAGATCATGAAGGACAGGACCGTATTGTGGTCATCCGGCGTCAACCCGACGGGCCGGCAGATGCGGGTATTGTAGGTGCAGTATTTTCTAAGCGGCACCTGCAACGCAGCCCTCGCCCAGATTGACCTCGATCAGTTGCGGCCGATCGATGACCGGCAGTGTTGCCTGATCGAGCGTCAACGGGATTTCGTCGCCGGCGAAGAAGGTTGCGTGCGACCATGTCGACTGGGTGAGATATTTGATCGTGTTCGAAACCTTGTGATTGCCCTCGATCAGCAGGATGTCCCCCGGCCGCAGCGTCCGGGCCAGGGTTTCGGGATCGGATGGCGTGTAGGGCTCTGTAACCTGACGTCTTCGCCGTCAGCTTTCCTGCCAGCGCCATACCGATGCGATCGAGAAGCGTATCCTTGCTGGTTAGAAGCGGGTTCATGCGAAAGCAGCCTTCTTCCGGACGTTCATCCTGCTGTTTATGTAGGAATTTATCCTGCCGCCTGTCGAGTCAAACTGCCCCGTTTGGGGTTGACCTTCGCATGATGCAGACCTAGATTTAGAATTATTCTAAACTAGGTTGTTCGCATCATGTTTTCCCTGCCTGCTTTCTCGCTCCAAACGCCCGCTGTCCTCGCTCTCGGAGCAGGAGGTTCTGGCGCTCGCCATCTCCTCCGAAGAAGACGACAGCCGCATCTATCTTGCCTATGCCGACGCGCTGAAAGACAGATATCCGGATTCCGCCAAGGTCTTCGAAGACATGGCGGACGTAGAAAACACCCACAAGACTATGCTGATCGACATGCACCGCCGCCGGTTCGGCGAACGCATTCCGCTGATCCGGCGCGAACATGTCAGCGGCTTCCTCGCCCGCAAGCCGGACTGGTTGCGCCATAACCAATCGCTCGACGCCATGCGGCGCGAGGCGGAGGCCATGGAAACGCAGGCCTATAATTTCTATGTCGCGGCGGCGAAGAACACATCCGATGCCTCTACGCGGCAGCTGCTCGGCGATCTGGCGCTGGCCGAACAGGGCCATGAGGACATTGCCCGCATGCTGGCGGACAAGCATGTGCCGGAAGGCACGCGAAAAAAGGAGGACGAAAAGGCCCACCGCCAGTTCCTGCTCACCTATGTGCAGCCGGGTCTCGCCGGGTTGATGGACGGCTCGGTCTCGACGCTGGCGCCGATCTTCGCCGCCGCCTTTGCCACCCAGGACACCTGGCAGACCTTTCTGGTGGGCCTGTCCGCATCGGTTGGCGCCGGCATATCCATGGGCTTTACCGAAGCAGCGCATGACGATGGCAAGCTCTCGGGGCGCGGCTCTCCGGTCAAGCGCGGCCTGGCCTGCGGCATCATGACGACGCTCGGCGGCCTAGGCCACGCCCTGCCCTATCTCATCCCTGCATTTCTGGACCACGACGATCACTGCTGGCATCATCGTCTTCTTCGAACTCTGGGCCATCGCCTTCATCCAGAACAAATACATGGAAACGCCGTTTTTGTGCATGGCTTTCCAGGTCGTGCTCGGGGGGTAGCCTGGTGCTGGCGGCAGGGTGTGTTGATTGGGAATGCTTGATGAGGGCAGGATCGGATGCCCGGCCATCACCTTAATCTGGGACAGCCACGACAATGCACTTCATAAATATACCAATATTCCTTGGTGCATGAAGCATGTGTTCGATTCCGAGGAGGAATTATGTCCATTGCTCGTCTCCTGGCCTTAACTTCAATTGCTGGTGCATCTATTTTCCTGAGCCTTTCCGTGGCTCAAGATGGCAATCAAGAGTATTCAAGGCGAATGGACGACCGATTGCTTGCCCATAGGGAAAAACGGCAGACATGGATATGTGACCCGTATCACAATCACAGACAATGAGATTAAGGCTACGTCGCATCTATGCGAAAAGCCAGTGCCAAACACCCACAGTTCAAGTGAATTTTACCGGATCAATCATCCATGGTCGAGACGAGGGCGGGCAAGTCCGTATTGAGCATGTTGTCCGCACCCTCACGACCACGCCCAACATCAAAGATGTCGTCGACCACTACAATAAGGAAACGAGCGATAACGCAGGGTGCGGCTTGACTGAGTGGCAGGAAAACGTTCCGCTGTCTGTCGTGGAAAAACCTGTGGCCCCTTCACTTTCGCTGCTGAAGGAACGCATCTGTACGACAGTGCATGGGTAGCGGGAAACCAACTCCGTTTTGGAGCCTTTCCCGTTGCATGGACAAACACTTCCGCTGAGAAAATTCCTTCCAAGCCGCTTGAGACAATCTACTATAGAACCGGTCAGTAAGAGCAGGCGCCGCGGCAGGCTTGTTTCATGGCAAACACCGCTGAAATTTTCGGGCATCACAAAAAGTCACTGCGAAAGTGATCAGGTGTGCTTATACCCGCGTTCGAAACAGAAATCAGTTCCCGACCGAACCGACCAGCACTTCCGCGCCGTTCTCGATCGTGACCCAGCGGCCCGTGTTGAACGAGGCCTGGCGCTTCAGGAAGCGGTAGGGCGTCTTGGTCCAGAGCTTCACATCGTTTTCGAGGTTGTCGAGGATGAAGTCGCCCTGGGCGGTGCGCACCGTCAAAACGGCGTGACCTTCGCCATCCGGCTTGCGGACAACGGTGATCAACAGATCAGACGGAGAAAAGCCCTTCTCCATCAGGCGCTTGCGTTTCAGGAGCACAAAGTCTTCGCAGTCGCCCGCACCCTCCGGATAGGACCAGACCTCGTCCTTGCCGAACAGGTCCATGTCGGTCATCAGGGTGATTTCGCCGTTAACGGCGAGATTGACCTGGCGAATGACCGACCAGCCGAAATCGGTGACCGCGGCGCGATCGTCGACTTCGTCTTGATTTCGCATTCGGAGCGATGGGTCTGGCAGAATTCGTAATGGCCGATCGGCTGCGAGGTGATGGCGCCGGTCTGCATCGACAGCGCGCTTGCTGACGGCGCCGGGATTGCAGCGCCTGCCGAAGCGAAAACAGCCGCGAGTGCCACGACCATTTTCCTGATGCCCATCAACTGCGCCATGCAAGTCCCCTGTGGCGCGGTTTTCTTCTGAAACATTTCTGAAGAATCCCCCCGCGAAAGCCTGAAAACTGTGGGCAGCTTTCGCGGTGAAACCTGCGCCGCCGCTCTAATCGTTAACAAAGAGTTAACAGCGCGGCCGAAACGAAGTCAATCTGCAGAATCGGGGATCACCGGATATGGTTAAAATGCCCGGCAAGTCCTGCGGCAGCAGGGGTTGGCGGCTTTCAGCCCGCCGACATGGCGTCCACGGCGTTCAGAATCCGCTCGATATCCTCCGGCCGCGACAGACGGTGATCGCCGTCACGGATGAGCGTCATCACAACATCGTCGGACGGCAGATGCTCCATCAGCTTCAGGGCATGGTGATAGGGAACGTCGGGATCCTGCATGCCCTGCAGGATATGCACCGGGCAGCCAGTCTCGATGATGCCGGTCATAACCCGGTTCTGCCGCCCATCCTCGATCAGCCGCGCCGTATAGATGTTCGGATCGGGGCCATAGGGCGTCGGCTCCTCGAAATAGCCGCGCTCGGCAAGAGAGGCACGTTCGACGTCCGAAAGGTTCGGCTCGATCAGGTCGCTGGTGAAATCCGGAGCCGGGGCGATCAGCACCAGACCGGCAATCTTTGCGCCGTCGCCGCGGGCGCGCAGTTCCGCGATCAGCCGGAGCGCCACCCAGCACCCCATCGACGAGCCGACCAGCACCATGCGCTCGAGTTGCAGATGATCGATGACTGCGAGACTTTCCTCCAGCCATCTGGAAATTGTCCCGTCGGTAAAGGCGCCGCCCGAAGCGCCGTGGCCGGAATAGTCGAAGCGGATGCAGGCGGTTCCTGCCGCGGCCGCATGCCGCTCCAGTTCGACGGCCTTGGTGCCCGTCATGTCCGAGCGGTAGCCGCCCAGCCAGACCAGGGTTGGCAGGCTGTTGCCGCTTTTTGCTGGCAGGACGCGCATAGCGATACGGCGCGATCTGCTTCCGATGCCGACTTCGAGATAGTCCGGCTCGGCGTTCGACACTGGAAATGACATGCAATCTTCCCTATTTTAAGCGCTTCCCGCCGATTTTCTTTCTAAAACAGATTCTTCGAATGCCTGACAGGTGGTGATTTTCGCAAACAGCTGTGTTATTGACTTTTCCGCAGCAAATTACACATGAAGACCAGGCGGCAGTTGAACGGCATTTTGCCGGGACATCGCTATCATCCGACATTGCATTCGTAACAGCTCGAGGAGAGTACGACCATTCGCAGACCGTTCAAAACGGACGCCCCTGTCAAAGACGGGCCCCGCTCTAACAAGGAAATCCGGTCCCTCCGGGTTCAGCTCATCGACGCCGAAGGTGTCAACCACGGCAGCATTCCCACCGATCAGGCGCTCCGCATGGCGGAAGAACTGGGCCTCGACCTCGTCGAGATCTCGCCGAACGCGGAACCGCCGGTGTGCAAGATTCTTGATCTGGGCAAACTGAAATACGCGACGCAGAAGAAAGCCGCCGAAGCGCGCAAGAAGCAGAAGATCATCGAGATCAAGGAGATCAAGATGCGTCCGAACATCGACACGCACGATTATGACGTCAAGATGCGCGCGATGAACCGCTTCTTCGAAGAAGGCGACAAGGTCAAGGTGACCCTGAAATTCCGCGGCCGCGAAATGGCCCACCAGGAACTGGGCATGAAACTGCTCCTCCAGGTCAAGGAAGACACCACGGCAATCGCCAAGGTCGAAGCCGAGCCGAAGCTGGAAGGCCGCCAGATGATGATGGTTCTGGCTCCGAGGTAAGCGCCTCTGCAGGCTTGCACCTGATGAAAGCCGCCGGAATGGCGGCTTTTTCATTTTGACGACGGGCAAACGGGAAATATCCCTGAATCCCATTGCACTTTGCGGGCGCTTCGGTTACAAGCCCCCGTCCGAACGGTCCGGCAGGGCATGCCGTGGCCGTTCTTTACGCTGGAGACGACCTCGTCAGTCGATCTCAAAACCAAGAAGAATGGAGTAGCAAAATGCCCAAGATGAAGACGAAATCCTCGGCCAAGAAGCGGTTCAAGATCACCGCAACCGGCAAGGTAATGGCAGCTGCCGCAGGCAAGCGCCATGGCATGATCAAGCGGTCCAACAAGTTCATTCGCGATGCACGCGGCACGATGGTGCTTGCAGAGCCAGATGGCAAGAAGGTCATCAAGAACTACCTGCCCAACGGTCTCTAAGACTTCAGGCACTTTTGGATTTTTAAGGAGATCATGACATGGCACGTGTAAAACGCGGCGTAGCAGCTCACGCCAAGCACAAGAAGACACTCAAGGCAGCCAAGGGCTTCTACGGCCGCCGCAAGAATACCATCCGCGCAGCCAAGGCTGCCGTGGATCGCTCGAAGGCATTCGCCTATCGCGACCTGCAAGGTCAACAAGCGCAACTTCCGCGCTCTCTGGATCCAGCGTATCAACGCTGCCGTTCGCGAACATGGCCTGACGTACGGCCGTTTCATCGACGGTCTGTCGAAGGCTGGCATCGAAGTCGACCGCAAGGTTCTCTCCGACATGGCTATCCATGAGCCGGCAGCATTCGGCGCGCTGATCGCTGCTGCCAAGAAGGCGCTTGAATACCTCAAGGACGCAGGCACCACCAACGAGTTTGAAAGCGCGGTTCGTTAAGACCAGCGCTTCCCAAGCCTTTTGGAATATGAATTGGGAAACCTGCGCTGGCTCGGCTGGCGCGGGTTTTTCTTTGACCGATCACGGCAATGAACCGGGAAATGAACAATGTCCGATCTGGAAGCACTGAAAGAGAATTTGCTGGCCGAGGTTACTGGCGCCGGTGACGAGGCGGCGATCGAAGCCGTGCGTGTCACCGCGCTCGGCAAGAAGGGCTCGATCTCCGAACTCCTGAAAACGCTCGGCACCATGACGCCGGAAGAGCGCCAGACGCGCGGTGCCGCGATCAACGCGCTGAAGACCGACGTTTTCGAAGCCATCACGGCCTGCAAGTCAGCGCTGAAGGACGCGGCGATCGCCGAGCGTCTTGCCCGCGAGACCGTCGATATCTCGCTGCCGGTGCGCTCCTCGCCTGCCGAGCGCGGCCGCATCCACCCAATCAGTCAGATCATCGACGAGATCACCGCGATCTTCGCCGACATGGGCTTCTCGATCGCCGAAGGTCCGGATATCGAGACCGACTATTACAATTTCACCGCGCTGAACTTCCCCTGAAGGTCACCCGGCCCGCGAAATGCACGACACGTTCTTCTTCAATCCGGACGAGAAGGGCGAGCGCAAGGTTCTGCGCACGCATACCTCGCCGGTTCGGATCCGCACGATGGAAGCTCAGAAGCCACCGATCCGCATCATCATCCCCGGCAAGACCTACCGCCAGGATTCGGACGCCACCCATTCGCCGATGTTCCATCAGGTCGAAGGCCTCGTCGTCGACACCAAGTCGAACGTCGCCAATATGCGCTGGATTCTCGAAGAATTCTGCAAGACCTTCTTCGAGGTCGATGACGTGACGATGCGGTTCCGCCCGTCCTTCTTCCCGTTCACCGAGCCGTCCTTCGAAGTCGATATCCAGTGCGACCGCTCCTCCGGCCCGATCGTCAAGTTCGGCGAAGGCACCGACTGGATGGAAATCCTGGGCTGCGGCATGGTCCATCCGAACGTCTTGCGCGCCGGCGGCCTCGATCCCGATGTCTACCAGGGCTTTGCCTGGGGCATGGGCCTCGACCGCATCGCCATGCTGAAATACGGCATGCCCGATCTGCGCAACTTCTTCGATGCCGACGTCCGCTGGATGAGCCATTACGGTTTCCGCCCGCTGGACATGCCGACGTTGTTCGGCGGCTTGAGCGCCTGAAGCCAGGAAACCGACAATGGGTGCTGCGGCTGAAACGAACGTGATCCACACCGGCGGATGCCGGTGCGGAGCCGTGCGGTTTGAGGCCAAGGCCGATCCGGTCCATGTCAGCTATTGCCATTGCGGCGATTGCCGGCGTGCAAGCGGAGCGCCCGTTTCGGCCTTTGTCGGTTTTCGCGCTGATGAGGTGATCTTTCGCGAGCGCGTGCCGGCTTCACGCTTCGGGGTTTCCCCGATCACGCGGACGTTCTGTGGCATCTGCGGATCACCGGTTTCCTACGCCGACGAACGGCTCGAAGGACAGATTTTCTTGATGCTGGGCGCGATGGACGACCCGCAGAACTATCCGCCAAGCGTGCATGGTTATGTGAGCGAGCAGCTTCCTTTTTCCATATTGATGACGGTCTCCCGCGCAGGGAAACGACCACCGTGCAGAGACCCGAAGGAGCAAGACAATGAAATTCACACTCTCCTGGCTGAAAGACCATCTGGAAACGGATGCCACCCTTGAACAGATTGCGCGTCTGACGGCGATCGGGCTGGAGGTCGAGGATGTCGACGACAAGGCCGCGTTCAAACCCTTCGTCATCGCCAAGGTCGTCTCGGCCGAAAAGCATCCGCAGGCCGACAAGCTGAGGGTGCTGATGGTCGATACCGGCACCGGTGCCCCGATCCAGGTCGTCTGCGGTGCACCGAATGCGCGCGCCGGCCTTGTCGGCGCCTTTGCCGCTCCCGGCGCCTATGTTCCCGGCATCGATGTGACGCTGGCGGTCGGCACCATCCGCGGCGTCGAGAGCCGCGGCATGATGTGCTCGGAAAAAGAGTTGCAAATGTCGGACAGCCATGACGGCATCATCGATCTGCCCGACGATGCGCCCGTCGGCACCAGCTTTGCCGCCTATGCCGGGCTCGACGATCCGATGATCGAGATCAACCTGACACCGAACCGCCCGGACTGCACCTCGATCTACGGCATTGCCCGCGATCTCGCCGCATCCGGCCTCGGCACGCTGAAAGCCGCCCTGCAGCCGTCCTTCAAGATCGAAGGCGATACCAAGACCAAGGTCAAGCTCGACCTCGGCGAAGATAGTCATCTCTGCCCGGGCTTCGCCCTGCGCCTGGTGCGCGGCGTCAGGAACGGCCCCAGCCCGAAATGGATGCAGCAGCGCCTGCTCGCCATCGGTCTTCGCCCGATCAATGCGCTGGTCGATGTCACCAACTACATGACCTTCGACCAGGGCCGGCCGCTGCACGTCTTCGATGCCGCCAAGGTCAAGGGCAACCTCACCGTCCGCCGTGCCGTTGAAGGCGAAAAGGTTCTGGCGCTCGATACGCGCGAATACACCCTTTCGCCGGCTAACGTCGTTATCGCCGATGAAGATGGCATCGAGTCGATCGGCGGCATCATGGGCGGCGAACACTCCGGCTGCGACGAGAACACCATCGACGTGCTGATCGAGTCGGCGCTCTGGGACCCGATGAACATCGCCAAGAGTGGCCGCGCGCTCGGGATCATCACCGATGCACGCTACCGCTTCGAGCGCGGCGCCGATCCGGAATACATGGTTCCTGGCATCGAGCGCGCCACGCAGCTGATCGTCGATATCTGCGGCGGCACGGCGGCGAAGACCGATGTGGTCGGTTATGCCGGCTATACGGCCAAGATCGTCGATTTCCCGGTCTCGGAGGTCAAGCGTCTTACCGGTCTCGAGGTCGGCTCAGAAGAAGCCATATCGATCCTGAAGGGTCTCGGCTTCGGCGTTGAAGGCACCGGCGAACGCGTCTCGGTTTCCGTCCCCTCCTGGCGGCCGGATGTCGATGGCAAGGCGGACCTTGTCGAAGAAGTCATGCGCATCCACGGCGTCGACAACATCAAGCCGGAGCCGATCGAAAGCCTCGGCGCCGTCAACGGCAAGATCCTGACGACCCTGCAGATCCGCACCCGGCTTGCCAAGCGGTCGCTTGCCGCCCGCGGCATGCTCGAAGCCGTCACCTGGTCGTTCATCTCGAAGGCGCAGGCCGAGCTTTTCGGCGGCGGCGCGGCCGCGCTTTCGCTGGCAAACCCGATTGCTGCCGACATGTCCGACATGCGGCCGTCGCTGCTGCCCGGTCTTCTGACCGCAGCCCAGCGCAATGCCGACAAGGGCTTTGGCGACGTGGCGATCTTCGAAGTCTCCGGCACCTATGAGAACGATACGCTGTCGGGCCAGCGCCGCGTTGCCGGCGGTATCCGCCGTGGCACGGCATCGCTGGCCGGCGCCGGGCGCTCCTGGTCGAACGCGGCCAAGGGCGGCGGCAAGCCGGTCGACGTGTTCGACGCCAAGGCCGACGCCATTGCCGTTCTCGAAGCCTGCGGCGTGCCGATGGGCAATGTCCAGTTCGAAGCCGGCGGTCCGTCCTGGTACCATCCCGGCCGGTCCGGCACGATCAAGCTCGGCCCGAAGACCATCCTCGGCACCTTCGGCGAATTCCATCCGAAGGTACTGGAGGCGCTCGACGTTTCCGGCGCGCTCTGCGGCTTCGAAGTCTATGTCGATGCCATGCCCGAGCCGAAGAAGAAGGCCACCCGCACCAAGCCGGCGCTGGAGCTTTCGCCCTTCCAGGCCGTCAAGCGCGACTTCGCCTTCGTGGTCGACAAATCCGTCGAAGCCGGCGCGATCCTGAAGGCCGCATCGAGCGCCGACCTGCAAACTGGTCACCGGCGTCAACGTCTTCGATATTTTCGAAGGCGCCTCCGTCGGCGAAGGCAAAAATCCGTCGCCATCGAAGTCGTCATCCAGCCGGCAGACCGCACGCTGACCGACGAGGATTTCTGAAGCTTTGACCGGCAAGATCATCGACAATGTAACGAAGAATACCGGCGGCGTGTTGCGGGGTTGAACGCGTAGACTTAGAAAGGGGCGGTTTTCGCCCCTTTCTACTTGGGCGCAACCGGCCGCCATTTTTCAGCGGTGAACGCAGCGATTGGTCTGGTGTGTGCCAAACCGAGAGAGTGTGAAGACAATGGCGACAGAAAATCTAACAATTAGTGGCGGATTTTTTTGTCCCACAAACTATCAAATTATTTGTTTTCGCGCCGTACGGGTGCTCTGGCATAGGGCGCGCCACTTAAGAATGGAAATTCCTTAGTTTCATCTCCTCACAAGCTCCGTCAATCCCAGGGAACAGTGAGCCGGCAGCCACCCCCATGAGACGTAGCTCCGATAAGACGGCGTCTCGCTCAGAGAAGGGCAATTCGAAGACGCGCAAATAGGTCTTTTTGGCCGCTTTCCCGATCCGATCGAGATAGTCTTCGACATCATCAACAGTAGTAATTGAACACACAGCTTGTTGCGGCAGGGCGCGAGGATTTTCTAAAGCGACTGGCTTCAGCAGAGAAAAGTGGGGACGGACATTCACAACGCTGTAAATCTGATCGATTTCATTTTCCCAGGCTGCGCGATCGAACATAAAAATCCTGATCTTTCGCTCTGGCCCCACGGCACCTTGAGGCTTCTCTCGGAAAGCAAAGTAGGTGGCCACATAAGGTGAATGCGTCCAGTCGAGGAGAGGCGTTGGATAGCCGTGGTGCTGCAGCAGATTCCAGAATGCAGCATTCTGAATGCTGTCCCGAAGGTCGAAATAGTGGCTGGTCTTTGATGTGACCATCCCATGTAGCTGAGGGATGTCGATGGCTAGAAAGCGATGCAGGTCCCTCCGATTGGTGCGGTGGAAAGAAGTTCTAAGCCTATTCACGACGGACTGGCCGCGAAAAATGTACCTGTCGCGCTCCATTCCTCCAACCATCTGCTTAAATTTCTCCCAACTTCGTACCTTCTTGTCAGCAATTAATTTGCTCTTTTTCTCCGCAGACCCTCTAGTCAACAGCGATGAGATCATTCCCAAAGATTTAGTGTCCTGATAGGTGGTTGCCGAGACTCGCAAACCTTTGTTTAGAATTTTAAGATCGATGTCGGCGTGCGTTGGAAAATCAACGTTGGGAAATGTCGCAGAGAGCTCGGATCTGGGTATATCTACCGCTTCAAAGTATCGCTGAATCCTGACCGGGACAGTGAGACGTTGATGCTTGCTCTTATCCGAAGTACGAAACTCGCAAACGTACATTCCATAGTTGTTGCCTGTTTCAAATACGCATGCTCGGCCAGCAAAATAGCTATCATACTCATCGATTTCTATTGTCAGCTCACCGGTCGAGTAACCGGTATAGGCTCCTTGCCATTGGCCCCGCATCTGATCTTCCTGCCCTGTAAAACCCACTCTCAGCACAATGCTGAGTTTTATAGATCTGACAAGCTCCGAAAAAACCGCACTTTTACACCTAACCTCGATAAAATTATTCCCCGCTCATCCCCGCAGTGAAACCGTGGCGTATGATGATTGCGTTTCCACCGCCGGAGTGTTTCATGAGACGGTCGCGGGCAGGTGGGAGCCGGCGCCTTGTGCTGAAACCGTAACGTGCGGCCAAGGGCAGGGTGATGCAGGCCGGGTGGTTCGGGAATGAACCTCCTCAGATGTCTCCCCGGGTCCAAGCCCGGTTTGGGTCAACCATGCAAGCAGGTTTCTCCTGTGCAGCGAGACAGTGCATGCATTTCAAGGGGCCGGAAGCCCCGAAAACGCCGAAGGCCACGCAAATGCGGAGCCATTTATTGAATACCCCTGAGGTCCCGCATTTGCGTGCGCCCTCCGACAGACGAGATCAACCGCGCCGGTTTTCTTAGGCGCGGACGCTATTGTGTGTTCTTTGATAAGCTGCGAATGGATGGACAACATGTGCGGTCGCGTAAGTGCGCAATGCCTGCCGCTCTTACTTGTCGGGGAACAGGAAGCCTCTTGTTTGAGGCTGGGCCTTCCCCACCCTCCGTCATCCTCGCCCTTGTGGCGGGGATCCCAGCCACCGCGTCCGCGCGGTGAGAAAACTGGCCAACCCCAAAGAAAAGAATCCCCTGCGCCGCAGACGCGGGCGCTGAATCCCGGAACAGGCCCGGGATGACGGGGAACTTGGAGCACTTCACGCAAAACAAAAAACGCCCCGGAACAAAAACCCGCCGCCTACCGCAACAGCGTCCCCTACCGGTGCAGATGATACAGCTTGTTGACGATCACCCAGCGGCCGTCGATCTTCAGCAGCGACAGATAATCGGTAAACCGCATGCCGGCGAATTCGTCAGTGACCTTGACGAAGGCGGCGTCGCCTTCGATGTCGGTGATCTCGATATCCATCAGGGGCTGGGTTCCGGGAGGGGCCGGTGGTTCGGCGAGGATGGCGGCGATGAAATCGTCGCGGGACATCCACTCTACGGCGCCTTCGTAATTGCCGATGATCTTGGCATCGTGATGGAAGGCCTTGCGCAGCGCCGCTTCGTTGCAGAACGCCATGCCATCGACATAGAGGTGAACGACTGCGCCAATTGCCTGCTCGTCGGACATGCTTCTCTCCCTTGCTGACCGGCCGATCCTACCACGAAGGGGCGGTCGAATGAAGGCGAGGCGGGTAGATTGCCCTTACACCTGCCGCGCGGAAACGGGTGGCTCGACGCCTTCCTCCGGCATAGTCTTCATCAAACGGAGGAGCATCCGATGAAAAAGCCGGGATCGATGAAGGCGCTGGAGGACATGGGCCGGGCGCGGCTGTCGGAGAATTTCTTCCTGCGCGATTTCCTGCATTCGGAGATCGCCGATTTCTACGGCATGCCGAATATTCCCGACGATCCAGAACTGGCGATCGCCGCCGGGACCAAGCTTTGCGAGGAGCTGCTGGAACCACTACAGCGGACATTCGGGCGGCTGCATATCCGCTCCGGCTACCGGTGCCGCTCGGTCAACGATTTCGGCAACCGCAACAAGCTCAACTGCTCGACCAATGCCGCAAGTGCGGCCGACCATATCTGGGACATGCGCGACGCCGACGGCTGCATGGGCGCTACCGCCTGCATCGTCGTGCCCTGGGTCTGGGATCGGCGAGCTGCCGTTGGCGGCTGGCAGTCTCTGGCCTGGTGGATCCACGACCACCTGCCCTATGCCTCGCTCTGCTTCTTCCCGAAACTCTGGGCCGTCAACATCCAGTGGCACGAACGGCCGGTGCGGCGGATCCGCAGCTATATCGCGCCCGCCGGGCTTCTAACCAAGGCGGGCATGGCCAATCACTCCGGCGATCATGCCGATGCCTATGAGGGCTTTCCGAGCCTCAAAGGTTAGAAGCTCATCCGGTAACGGACATGGCCATCAGCCTCGACATACTGATCGTAAAGTTTTCGCGCCGTCTCGTTGCCTTCGTCTGTGTGCCAATACAGGCGCGCCCAGCCGTTGGTCTTGGACTTGGCGACGAGATCGTCGAGCAGGGCCTTGCCGATGCCCCGTCCGCGGGCCGCCTCATCGAGGAACAGATCCTCCAGATAGCACACGGGCTCCTTGACCCAGGTTGCCTCATGCAGGAGGCAGATGGCAAAGCCGACCACCTTGCCATTGAGAACGGCGACCCGCATGAACAATGGTGTCGCCGGGTCAATGATCCGCGCCCAGGTCGTCGCCGTCACTTCCTGGGATACGGCCACCCTGTAGAAGGCGACATAACCTGCCCAGAGCCTGCGCCAATCGGCTTCGTCGCTTGCTACCGCATCGCGTATCTCGACTGTCATGGTCCGCTCCTCCGTTGACGTTTATTCGCTGGCTTCGTTGAGCAGTTTGCAGGCTTCGTCGGAAAGGCTGATCGAGGCCGATTTTGCCAGGCTTTCAAGCTGTTTCAGGCTGGTGGCACTGGCGATCGGCGCCGTCACGCCCTTGCGCGCCATGATCCAGGCCAGGGCAATTTCCGCCTGCGTATTGCCGGTATCGGCCGCCACTTCGTCCAGCGCTCTGAGGATGCGCATGCCGCGTCCGTCGAGATATTTGCCGACGCCGCTGCCACGCGCCGAGCCTTCGAGATCCTTGTGCGAACGATATTTTCCGGAAAGGAAGCCCCGCGCCAGACCGAAATAGCTGATGACGCCGATATCCTCGGCGATGCAGAGATTGCGCAACGGCCCGTCGAAGGAGGCCCGGTCATAGAGATTATATTCCGGCTGCAGCACATCGTAGCGCGGCAGGGTCTTTTCCGCGGAGACATCGAGGGCTGCGCGCAGCTGCGCCGCATTCAGGTTGGAGGCGCCGGCATGTCGGATCTTGCCCTGCTGCAGAAGCTTGTCATAGGCGCCGAGCGTTTCTTCATAGGGCGTCTCATCATCCGGCCAATGGGAGAGATAGACATCGATATGATCGGTCTGAAGCCGGCGAAGGGAATCCTCCACCGCCTGAGTGATCCACTTGGCCGAAAGACCCTTTTTGCCCGGCCCCATCTCAGAGCCGACCTTGGTGATGATGACGGCTTCGTCCCGGGCGCGGCCCGACTGCTTCAACCATTTGCCGATGATCGTCTCGGACTCGCCGCCCGCATTGCCGGGAACCCAGGAAGAATAGACGTCTGCGGTATCGATCGCATTGAAGCCCGCATCGAAAAAGGCGTCGAGCAATTGGAAGGAGGTTTTCTCATCGGCGGTCCAGCCGAAAACATTGCCGCCGAAAACCAGCGGCGCGATCGGCAGGCCCGTGCGGCCAAGGGTTCGCTTTTGCATGGGGTCGCTCCAGATTGTTTGGGGTCATCGCTTGGGAGGCGTGAAGTCTGCACCAAGGACATAGGCGGGGTACAGCGCTTTTACATGCCGGATAGCAATTTTATTCCGGCATAGGCAGCTTGATAGGCACGTACCTCGGGGATACTGTGCCGCCAAAACGGAGAGGACACATCATGTTGCGTTTCGGTATTCTGTCGACGGCCAAGATCGGCCGCGAACTTGTTGTTCCAGCCATTCAGGACGCTGAAAACTGCGTCGTGACGGCGATTGCCAGCCGCGATCTTTCCAGGGCGCGCGAGATGGCCGATCGCTTTTCCGTGCCGCATGCCTTCGGCTCCTACGAGGAAATGCTCGCCTCCGACCTGATCGACGCCGTCTACATTCCGCTGCCGACATCGCAGCACATCGAATGGACGATCAAGGCCGCCAATGCCGGAAAACACGTGCTTTGTGAAAAGCCGATGGCCCTGAAGGCATCGGAAATCGACGCCGTGATCGAGGCGCGCGACCGCAACAAGGTTCTCATCTCCGAGGCCTTCATGGTTACCTACAGCCCCGTCTGGCATAAGGTCCGCTCACTGCTCAATGAAGGCGCGATCGGCAAGCTGCGGCATGTGCAGGGCGCTTTCACCTATTACAACCGCGACGCCGGCAACATGCGCAACAAGCCGGAACTCGGCGGCGGCGGACTGCCGGATATCGGTGTCTATCCGACGATCTCGACCCGCTTCGTCACCGGCAAGGAGCCGATCCGCGTGCAGGCGAATACGGATCGCGATCCGGAATTCGGCACCGATATCTATTCGAGCGTCCGCGCCGATTTCGGCGATTTCTGAATTGAGCTTCTACATCTCGACCCAGTTGGCCGCCCGCCAGATCATGGTGTTCCACGGCGATAAGGGTTTCATCGAGGTCAAATCCCCGTTCAACGCCGACCGTTACGGCGCCGAGGAACTGGAGCTGACCAACCAGAATCACTCGCAGTCGCAGCTTTTCCGCTTCCAGGATGCGCGCCAGTACAAGCTGGAGGCAGAAGCCTTTTCGCGCTGCAAAGGGCGAAGCGGAAGAAGTCGTGACGCTGGAAAGCTCGGTCAACAACCAGAAACTGATCGACGCCATCTACCGCGCCAGCGAGAGGGATGGCTGGGAACCGGTCTGAGCCGCTTCACACCAAACCCGCCGGCGATAGCACGGCGGGTTTCCATGACTGGCATCGCGGATCGGGGGTGTCTATGCCTCGGAGCGCAGTTCCACGCCCAGCGATCAGAAATGTCGCGGCCATGCCGGCATTATACGCCAGAATCGCCAGCCCGAGTGCGAGCAGCGACACATTCCCGAGCGAACAGAGTGCCGCGAGGGCAAAGGCGATGATGATCAGCCACGGCGTCATGCAATAACAAATCAGCGAACGTGTGCTCGCTGCCAACAATCCGATTGCAAATGCGGTCAGGAATATCATCCGACCCTCCAGCCATAGCCACGATGCGGCGACCCTGCGCCGAGGGCGCTAAAATTGATTTAAATTTCAACATGCCCGACGCCATACGACCCGTTTGGAGGCCATGAAACCGCTGGTATGGTGAAAGCTTTGTTGAGAGCAGCGCCAAAGGCTGGCTATCCGCCGTCAGGCACGGCAAAATAGCCGGATGAGCTCGTTCTTCGAATCCGATTCGCCTTCCAATCTCGCCGAATATTCGGTGTCCGAATTATCCGGCTCCATCAAGCGCACGGTCGAGCAGGCTTTTGACCAGGTGCGGGTACGTGGCGAGATCTCCGGCTACCGCGGGCCGCATTCATCGGGTCACGCCTATTTTGCCCTGAAGGACGACAAGGCGCGCATCGATGCCGTCATCTGGAAGGGCACGATGAGCCGGCTGAAGTTCCGGCCCGAGGAGGGAATGGAAGTGATCGCCACCGGCAAGGTGACGACGTTCCCCGGCTCCTCCAAATACCAGATCGTCATCGAAACGCTGGAGCCCCGGGCGCGGGCGCCTTGATGACGCTGATCGAGGAGCGCAAGCGCAAGCTCGGCGCCGAGGGATTGTTCGATCCCTCGCGCAAGCGGCCGCTGCCCTATATGCCGAAGGTCATCGGCGTCATTACCTCGCCGACCGGCGCCGTCATCCGTGATATCCTGCACCGCATCTCCGACCGTTTTCCCGTCCATGTCATCGTCTGGCCGGTGCGGGTGCAGGGCGAAGGCTCCGGCAACGAGGTGGCGGCGGCGATCGAGGGTTTCAATGCCTTTGAGGCCGGTGGCCCGATCGCCCGGCCCGACCTTTGATCGTGGCGCGCGGCGGCGGTAGCCTGGAGGATCTCTGGGGCTTCAATGATGAAGCCGTGGTGCGGGCGGCGGCCACCTGCAGATACCGCTGATTTCGGCTGTCGGCCACGAGACCGACTGGACCTTGATCGACTATGCCGCTGACCAGAGGGCGCCGACGCCGACAGGGGCTGCGGAAATGGCCGTCCCGGTGAAGGCCGATCTGGAAGCCGCCACATCGGCGCTCTCCGCCCGCCTCAAATCAGCCGTCGGGCGGCAGATGGACAATCGCCGTCAGAGCGTGCGGGCGCTGACCCGTGCCCTGCCCTCGCTCGATCAGTTGCTGGCTTTGCCTCGCCGCCGTTTCTGACGAGGCCTCGGCAGGGCTGGGACGCGGATTGCAGATGAACACTGCCAACAAGCGCCGCACCTTCGAGCGGATCGCCGCGCATCTGAGGCCTGACGTCCTGTCGAACCGGATCAATGACCGCCGCCAGAAGCTTGGTGAACGGATGATCCGCGCCGAGCGCATCGTTGAGCGCCTGCTGCAGCGCTCTGCCTCGCGGGTCTCGTCCGCCGACGCTGCCCTGCGCACCCTGCCCGCCCGTTTGCTGAGCCAGATTCACCGCTCCCAGGATCGCTTGACCGGTCTGTCCGGCCGGGCCGACAGCGCCCTTCTGGCCGACCTGCGGCGCAGGCGCAGCGCGGTGACCGCGCATGATCGCATCCTGCAATCGCTATCCTATCGCAACGTGCTGAAGCGCGGCTATGCGCTGGTGCGCGACGAGACAGGAGCGCCGGTAAAGGGCGCTGCAGCACTGTCTCTCAACCAGACGATCGCCATCGAATTTGCCGATGGTTCGATCAATGCGGTGACGGCCGAGGGCGGTGCGACGCCGCCGATACAGCCGGCAAAGAAACGCGCCGACAAACCCGCGGCTGCAGCTCCCCCCAAACAAGGCAGCCTGTTCTAGGATGCGCATTCTCCTCGTTCTCGCCCATCCGCTGACCGACAGCTTTGCCGCAGGCGTTGCAGCGACCACGAAAGCTGCACTGGAGAAAAGCGGCCATAGCGTCGATCTGCTCGACCTCTACCGGGAAGGCTTCGATCCGCGCCTGCGCGAAGAGGAACGGCGGGGTTATTTCGATACGCCCTATGACACCACTGGGGTCGATGACATTGTGGCAAGGCTCAGGGCGGCCGATGGATTGATCCTGGTCTTTCCGCAGTGGTGGTTCAATTTTCCGGCGATCCTCAAGGGGTTCTTCGACCGGGTGTTTGCGCCCGGCGTCGCCTTCGACCACGAGCAATCCGGCGGCCGCATCCTTCCACGGCTGACGAACATCAAGCTGTTCTGGGCGTTGACGACCACAGGCTCGCCCTGGTGGGTCGTCAAGCTCTACATGGGCAACCCGGTACGCCGTCTCTTGAAACGCGGGATCGCCGCCTTCTGCGCCAAGGATGTCAAGTTCCGGATGATCTCGCTGCACGACATGGACCGGGTGACGCCAGCGCAACGTGCTGCACATTTGACCAGGATTGAGAAGGCCGTCGCGCAGATTTGACGGCCCGGCCAAGCTCACGCTAAAGAAACGGTTCCGTAACGGTCTCCCCGCTAAAACAGAAGCTGATTGAACCGAGGGCGTCCGATGCCGATCGAATTATCAGCTTCGCAGGCTTTGAACCTCTGGCACAGCGTCTCGCTGGAACAGGTGCGGATCGACAATCGCGATCTGACGCTCCGGCAAATCTCCATCCTTTTGCACATCTACCTCGTTCCGCCGCCGCATACGGTGCGTGGGCTCGTGGGGATACTCGGCGTTACCAAGCCAGTGATTACCCGTGCGCTCGACACGATGGGCGATCTCGGGCTTGTGACCCGGACGCGCGACGAGCGGGACAAACGCAACGTGATCATCAAGCGCACCGTCGATGGTGCGCTTTATCTTGAAAAACTTGGCGATCTGATCATTGATCAGGGACGCAAACTATCTATTTGAGAAGCTATGCTTGATATTCCAGACCGTCGGCTGAACGCCTACCGCACCGATCTCGCCGAGGAACGCTTGCGCGGCGTCGTCGAGGCGCCCAACTATGTCAGCGGCACTGCCGGGATCATCTGCGTCCCCGTGGTTCAAATGCGGGCGCCCCTGAACTGGAATGCGGCACGGACACGGAACTGCTACTCGGAGAAACCGTCCGCGTTCTCGATACCGACGCCGGCTGGGCCTGGGTGAAGGCCGATTTCGACGGTTATGTCGGCTATATTCCGGATTATGCAGTTTCACCCGTCGTGCGCAGCCTGACCCATATCGTCACCGCGCCACGCACTTTCATCTACTCCGGGCCGGACCTGAAATTGCTGACCGTGCAGGCGCTGTCGATGGGCAACCGGATCGCCGTCATCGATGAACGCGAGACACGCGGCACGCGCTATTTCCTGTTGGAAGGCGGACAGGCGGTAATTGCCAATCACTGCGCCGAGGTGGGCCAGCCGCTTTCCGGCGATTACGTCGCCATTGCCGAGCGTTTTCTCGGAAACCCCCTATCTCTGGGGCGGGCGCTCCGGCTTCGGCATCGATTGCTCCGGCCTCGTGCAGCTATCGATGATGATGACCGGCCGCGCCGTGCCGCGCGACACCGACATGCAGGCGCGGGACCTCGGAACGCCGATCGACCGCAGCGAACTCAACCGCGGCGACCTGATATTCTGGAAGGGGCATGTGGCGATCATGGAAGACGAAAAGACGCTGCTGCATGCCAACGGCAACACGATGAGCGTTTCTGCATGAGGGGCTGGAGGAATCGATCCAGCGGATCGGCTGGCTCTACAACAAGCCGACCGACTATCGCCGTCCCTGATCCGTTGAAATCAATAGCCGGCTTTGCGATCCACCAGATGCTCCAGCGGCAGGCCGCTTTCGAAGCGGTCCATCTGCTGCTCGGCATGGACGAACAGCGCCTTCACATCTGACGACGCTGCCACGTGCGGGGTGACGTAGACATTGTCCAAGTCCCAGAACGGGCTGCTGCTGTCCAACGGCTCCTGTTCAAACACATCGAGCGAGGCCCCGCCGAGGAGGCCTGACTGCAGCGCCGCTATGATATCCATGCTCACCTGGCTGCCGCCCCGGCCGCCATTGATCAGGACAGGCGCGCCAAAAGGTCCCTTGCGGCTGAGCTTGGAAATGAGAGAGGCGTTCAGGATGCCTTTCGTCTCTGCCGTCAGCGGTAGCAGGCTGACGAGAAAATCGGTCTTAGCCAGAAATCCATCCAGTTCATCGCCGTCAAAGGTCTCGACACCATCGATCACCTTTTTCGAGCGCGACCAACCGATCGTCTTGAAGCCCATCACGCCGAGTTTGCGGATGGCGTCCAGCCTGAGAATGCCGAGGCCCATGACACCGACGGTCACATCGGCCGCCTCCGGCTGGCTGAGGTCCTCCCAGACATGCGCCTTGGCGCGCGCCTCATAAGCACGGTGCTGACGCAGGTGCATGAGGCAGTTCATGACCACCCATTCGCTCATCCGCGTCGTCAGGCTGCGATCGACGAAGCGGACCAGCGGTACATCCGGCAGGCCCGGAAGCGTCAGGACGTGATCGACGCCGGCACCGCCGGAAAACACCACCTTCAGGTCCGGCGCGCGTAAACAGGTCAGGGTCCGATTTCCAGACGACGGCATAGTCGATGCCGGAGAGATCGCGGCCCTTGTGGACGGGATCGGCGAGGTTCAGTACCTCACGCCCGGGGAAGGCGCCCTTCAGGCCGTCCTCCACCTCACGCGGAATGAACTTCAGATCGACGATGACAGGGCTTTTCGCGGACATGACAACAGACTCTACTGGCGGACGGCGGGCACATCGACCGCTTCCATGTTGAAGGCGGCGGCCATCAGCGCCTTGGTATAATCTTCCTGCGGTGCCGTGAAGATCCGCTCGGAAGGGCCTTGCTCGACGACCTTGCCGAGCCGCATGACGATCATGTCGTTGGCAAGCGCACGCACGACTTTCAGGTCGTGGCTGATGAAGAGGTAGGCGAGCGAATGTTTTGCCTGCAGATCACGCAAGAGATCGACCACCTGCGCCTGCACGCTCATATCCAGAGCCGAGGTCGGCTCGTCGAGCATGACGAACTGGGGTTTCAGCACCATGGCGCGGGCAATGGCGATGCGCTGGCGCTGGCCGCCGGAGAATTCATGCGGATAACGCCAGCGGGTTGCCGCATCGAGACCGACTTCTTCGAGCGCTGCCGCCACGCGCGCATCGCGTTCCTTCTCGGAGAGGCCCGGCTCATGCACCTTCAGACCCTCGGCAATGATATCGCTAACGGCCATGCGGGGGCTGAGCGAGCCAAAGGGGTCCTGGAAGACGATCTGCATGCGATTGCGCAAGGGGCGCATCTGCTTGAACGAATAGCCGGCTATCTCATTGCCGATGAAGCTGATCCGCCCCTTCGACGAGATCAGACGCGTCAGCGCCAGGCCAAGCGTCGTCTTGCCCGAGCCGGATTCGCCGACGACGCCGAGCGTCTGGCCGGCGCGCAGCGTCAGGTCGATACCATCGACCGCCTTCACGTGATCGACGACCTTGCGCAGGAAACCGGCCTTGATCGGGAACCACACCTTCATGTCTTCCGCCTGCATCACCACCGGCTTCGACGTATCGGAGACCGGCGGCACGCCCTTGGGTTCGGAGGCCAGCAGATGGCGGGTATAGGCGTGCTGCGGGTTGGCGAAAATCTCGGCCGTCGGGCCGGTTTCGACGATCTTGCCCTTGGTCATGACGCAGACGCGGTCGGCGATCTTGCGGACGATGCCGAGGTCATGGGTGATGAACAGCATCGACATGCCATGATCGTCCTTGAGCTTTTTCAAAAGCTCGAGGATCTGCGCCTGCACCGTCACGTCGAGCGCCGTCGTCGGCTCGTCGGCGATCAGCAGTTCCGGCCGGTTGGCGAGCGCCATGGCGATCATCACGCGCTGGCGCTGGCCGCCGGACAGCTCGTGCGGATAGGCAGCAAGGCGCTTTTCCGGTTCGCGGATACCGACCTGATTGAGCAGTTCGAGCACACGGGTGCGCGCTGCAGCGCCGGTGATGCCTTGGTGCAGGTCGAGGATTTCGGCGATCTGCCGCTCGATCGAATGCAGCGGATTGAGCGACGTCATCGGCTCCTGGAAGATCATCGTGATGTCGTTGCCGCGCACCTGGCGCAGCTCCGCATCCGAGGCCGTCATCATATCCCTGCCGTTGAAGAGGATTTCGCCGCTCGGGTGGCTGGCAGCCGGATAGGGCAGGAGCTTCAGGATCGAATTGGCCGAGACCGATTTTCCCCGAACCGGATTCGCCGACCAGCGCGACGACTTCGCCGCGCTTGATATCGAAGGAAATGCCGTCCACCGCCGTCGATGTCTTGCCGCCCTGATGAAAGGCGACCGAGAGATTGTCGCACGGAAAGGAGTGTGTCTGTCATCGTCGCGCTCACCGGAAGGTCTTCCTTGGGTCGAAGGCATCACGGGCGGCTTCGCCGATGAAGATCAGCAGCGACAGCATCACCGACATGACGACGAAGGCGGTCAGCCCGAGCCAGGGTGCCTGCAGGTTGGACTTGCCCTGGCTGATCAGCTCGCCGAGCGACGCCGATCCCGGCGGCATGCCGAAGCCGAGGAAATCGAGCGAGGTCAGCGTCGTGATCGAGCCGGAGAGGATGAAAGGTAGGAAAGTCAGCGTCGCCACCATGGCATTGGGCAGAAGATGGCGGAACATGATCGTCCGGTTGTTGACGCCGAGCGCCCGGGCGGCCCGCACATATTCGAAATTGCGGGCGCGCAGGAACTCGGCCCGGACGATGCCGACAAAGCCGACCCAGGAGAACAGCAGCATGATGCCGAGCAATATGAAGAAACCGGGCGGCAGGATCGCGGCGATGATCAGCAGGATGTAAAGCACCGGCATCGACGACCGGATCTCGATGAAACGCTGCAAAAGAAGATCGGTCCAGCCGCCGAAATAGCCCTGCACGGCCCCGGCAGTGACGCCGACAATGGCGGAGGCGATGGTCAGGCACAGGCCGAACAGAACGGAAATGCGGAAACCGTAGATCATCCGCGCCGCAACGTCGCGCGCCTGGTCATCGGTGCCCAGCCAATTGAGATTGCCGAGCGTGCAGCCGGGATCGTTTTCACCCTGCGGATAACCGGAACAGCGCTCGGCCTTGTCCATCAGCCAGAAGGGCTTGGTGGGCGCCGAGTGCGGAATGTTGGAGTTGGCCGTCTGGTAGGAATAGCGGATCGGCGGCCAGATCATCCAGCCGTTCGCCTTGATCTCGTCGGAGATTTCCGGCGCGCCATAGTCGGTGATCGCCAGGAAGCCCATGTCGCCGAGGAATTTCTCCTCCGGATACTGCACCAGTGCCGGCACCAGAAGCTCGCCCTTGTAGGAGACCAGCACCGGCCTGTCATTGGCGATGAACTCGGCACCCAGGCTGAGGCCGAACAGGACGAGGAAGATCCAGAACGACCAGAAGCCGCGGCGGTTGGCCTTGAAATTATCCCAGCGGCGGCGGTTGACCGGTGACAGGCGGCCGGTGCGGCCGTTCACCAGGGGTGGATCGGCAGAGACGATATCGGCGGCCATCAGACGTCCCTCCTGTCGAAATCGATGCGCGGATCGACCCAGGTATAGACGAGGTCAGACAGCAGGCTAACGAACAGGCCCATCAGCGAGAAGATGTAGAGCGTTGCAAAGACGATCGGATAGTCGCGCTTGACCACGGCGTCGTAACCGAGGCGGCCGAGGCCATCGAGCGAGAAGATATATTCCGTCAGCAGCGAGCCGGTGAAGAAGGCGGTGATGAACGCGCCGGGGAAGCCGGCAATGATGATCAGCATGGCATTGCGGAACACATGGCCGTAGAGAACCTGGCGTTCGCTCAGCCCCTTGGCGCGCGCCGTGGTGACATACTGCTTCTTGATTTCGTCGATGAAGGAATTTTTGGTCAAGAGCGTCGTCGTCGCGAACGCCGACATCAACAGCGTGATCAGCGGCAACGTCATGTGCCAGAAATAGTCGAGGATCTTCTGCCACCAGGCCAGCTGCGCGAAATTGTCCGAAACGATGCCCCTGCAACGGGAACCAGTCGAAGAACGAGCCGCCGGCGAACAGCACGATCAATAGGATACCGAACAGGAAGCCCGGCACTGCATAGCCGACGATGATGACGCCCGACGTCCAGACATCGAAGGTCGATCCATCGGAGATGGCTTTCTTGATGCCGAGCGGAATGGAAATCGCATAGGAAAACAGCAGGATCCACAGCCCGAGCGAGATCGACACCGGCATCTTGTCGAGGATGAGGTCAATCACCGAGGTATTGCGGAAAAAGCTCTCGCCGAAATCGAAGCGGATATAGTTCCACATCATCTCGCCGAAACGCTGGAGCGGCGGCTTGTCGAAACCGAATTGCTTCTCCAGCTTCTTGATAAATTCCGGATCAAGCCCCTGCGCCCCCCGGTACCTGCCGGAGGAATCGTCGGAGAACGACTGTCCAAGATCGCCACTGCTGCCGGACAGCCGGTCGCCGCCCTGGTTCTGGCCGGTCAGATCGGAAATCACCTGTTCGACAGGCCCGCCGGGCGCAAACTGGATGACGGCGAAGGAAATCGCCATGATGCCGACGATCGTCGGGATCATCAGGAAAAGACGCCGCAGGATATAGGCACCCATCAGCAGCTACCCGCCAGGTTTTGCTGCCGGTCTTTTGGTGCCGGTGCAATTGCGGACACAAAACCGCTCCGCCCTTTTGCTGGAAGTGCTCTCGCACGCCGCGTGGATTTCCAGTCGGTCAAGCCCAACCCTTCCCGTTTTGCCGCCGCATGTACCTTGCGGACCGGCAGGCCCCGCCGACAGGCGGCAGGGGGTGATTCGTCATCGCTATATGGAACCCAGCCGGCCTTCCGGCGCAACCCCCAGCTCATTTCGCAGCGTTTTTCGACCACCAGACATCCGGAAATCCCATTCCGTAATAGGGCAAGTCCGCCAGATGGGTCAGGTGATTCCAGTAGGCGACGCGCTGGGCCTTGGAATAAAACAGAGGCACGACATAGTGATGCGCCAGCAGAACGCGGTCGAGCGCCCTTGTGGTCGCCACCAGTTCCTCCCGGGTCGGCGCGAAGATGATCTTGCGGATGAGTTCATCGATCGCCGGATCGGCAATGCCCGCATAGTTCTTCGAGCCCTGCTGATTGACCGAGGCCGAGCCCCAGTAGTCGCTCTGCTCGTTGCCGGGGACCAGTGTCTGCGCCCAGATGCCGTAGATCATGTCATAGTCGAAGCTGCGGACGCGATTGGTGTATTAGTGAGTCGTCGACGGTGCGCAGGCGCGCATCGATGCCGATCTTCTTCACGCTGTTGACGAAGGGGGTGACCGTGCGCTCGAAGGACGGGTTGGACAGAAGGATCTCGAAGCTGAAGGGTTCGCCAGTCTTCGTATTCACCAGCCGGTTGTTTTTGAGCTCATATCCGGCCTCATTAAAGAGCGCGAGAGCCTTGCGCAGGTTTCCGCGGACCTTCTGCGGATCGCCGTTGACGGGGTTGGTGTAGGGCGTGGTGAAGACGGCAGCGGGGACCTTGTCCTTCAGCGCTTCCAGTATCTCTTTTTCGCGCCCCTGCGGCAGGCCGGAAGAGGCAAGCTCGGTGTTCCAGAAATAGCTGTCGACACGCTGGTAGGCATTATGGGCGAGGGTACGGTTCAGGTCTTCGAAATCGAAGGCATAGTTCAGCGCCTCGCGCACCTTCTGGTCCTTGAATTTTTCGCGGCGCAGGTTCGGCACGAATGCCTGCATAATGCCGGTGGCGCGCAGCGGATTCTCGATCTCCTCGCGGATGACACGGCCATCCTTTACGGCCGGGAAGTCATAGGCTGTCGCCCAATGGCTGGCGCTATTGTCCCGGTAGAAATCGACATCGCCGGCGCGGACAGCCTCGAACTCCACGGTCTTGTCGGCGAAGAAGGTGTACGTGATCGTGCCGAAATTGTTCTGGCCGACATTCACGTTGATGTCCTTGCCCCAATAGTCGTCGCGCAATTCGAAGCGGATCGAGCTGCCGGCCTGGAAAGAGGCGATTTTGTATGGCCCCGACCCCATGACCGGCTCGAGCGTGGTGCGGCTGATATCGCGCTTATTGCCCTTCGCATCCTGGCCTTCCCACCAGTGCTTCGGCACGATCGGAAACTGACCGAGAATGTTCGGCAGCTCACGATTGTTCTTCTCGTCGAAGCGGAAGGTGACGTCGCGCTCGCCGGTCTTTTCAGCCGAGACCACATGGCGGTAGTAGTTGGAGAGAAGGGGATTGTGTTCCTTCGACATGTCGAAGGAGAAAATGACGTCTTCCGGCGTCACCGGCTTTCCGTCCGCCCATTTTGCTTCAGCGCAGCCGGAACGTGGCGGAGGAAAAATCGTCGGGATAGGAGACGCCTTCGGCGAGCAGCCCGTAGGAGGCGGTGATCTCGTCTTCGGCGGATTTCAAGAGCGTATCGAAGACGAGCGCGGCGACGCTGGCCGCTGCCTCGCCCTTGGCGAGGATCAGATTGAATGTGTCGTAGGTTCCGGTTTCAGAGAGCTTCAGCTCGCCACCCTTCGGCGCATCCGGATTGACATAATCGAAGCGAACGAAACCGTCCTTGTGTTTCAGTTCGCCGATCGTGGAAATGCCGCCGCGCCAGACCGGTTCCTCAGCCACCACCGGTCCATTTGCCAGGAAGATGGTTGCCGCCAAAGCCAGTGCGCACCTGAAATTCATGCCAATTCGCCTCTTCCGTTTTTCATTTTTCCGCTGCTTGAACGACAGAATAGGCAAAATCCGGGCAATTGACAGAAGCCGCCTCAAATCGGGCATTTTTTTTGGGTCACGGTTGCGTGTCTCCGCAAGGCTGACACAAAGACGGCGTGTCAGTATCGGCCGGACGGATCTTCGCTGGGCATGCCCAGGCGCGGAACACTATGCATTGATTGGGAAACGGGCGGCAGATGGCAGGGACGAAGGCGGCTTACTTTCGGCAGATGGCATCGATGGCGCTTATCGCGCTGACAGGCCTGAGCCTTGTTGTGGGCGAGGCCGCTTCGGCCGACGATACGCCGGCGAAGCAGATTTTCGGCAAGGTCCAGCTTCCGAGCAATTCCGCGCCGAGCCCGATCGGTTTTTATGCCAAGGGCTGCATGGCCGGTGCCGTGGCGATCCCGACGGATGGGCCGACCTGGCAGGCGATGCGATTGTCGTGGAACCGGCGCTGGGGCAATCCGGCGATGATCCAGTTGCTGGAAAAGTTCTCACAGGACGCGGTGCAGCTTGGATGGGGTTCCGGCATCCTGATCGGTGATATTTCCCAACCACGGGGTGGACCGATGCTCACCGGTCATGCCTCCCACCAGGTCGGGCTCGACGCGGATATCTGGTTTCAGCCCAAGCCTGCGCAGTCGCTTTCCGTGCAGACGCGCGAGGACATGCCGTTCATCTCAATGCTAGACAAGAGCAAGTTCCTCACCGTCAACCCGGCTCGCTGGACATCGACCCACGCCAAGCTGGTGATGCAGGCGGCGAGCTACCCTGCAGGTGGAGCGCGTTTTCGTCAATCCGGCGATCAAGAAGAAGCTATGCGAAACATGGACCGGTGACCGCGACCTGCTCGGCAAGGTGCGCCCGGTTTACGGCCACGACGAACATTTCCATATTCGCATGCATTGCCCACCCGGCGCTTCCGGCTGCAAGGCGCAGGCGCCGGTGGCAAGTGGCGACGGATGCGACAAGTCGCTCGCCTGGTGGTTTACCAAGGAACCCTGGGCCAAGCCGAAAAAGACCCAAATGCGAAACCGGTGAAGCCGAGGTTCACAACCCTGTCGGATTTGCCGAAAGCCTGCACGACGGTGCTCGCAGCTCCTGCAGCATCGGAACAGTCGGCAACTTTCGGGTCCGCTTATGTCGCGCCGCAGCCAATGTCCGGCGATGCCGCGATCCAGCAGGTGATCCATGCCGGAAACAGCGACCTGCCGGACAATGACGTCCCGGTTCCCCTGGCCCGCCCTGCCCTGCAATAGGCCCGGGCGCCGTAACGTTCGGCGCTTTTCAACCGCCGAACAGTGCTATACAGGAAATCAAATCGATTTAATTCGAGACCTTGAGGGGTCGGTTTGATGCCGGGAGTCTGCGATGGCCAGTCAGAAATGCGTGGCGCTGATTGCGCATGATCAGAAGAAAGACGACATGGCCGCGTTTGCGCTGGCCAACGAGGCCGTCTTTGCCAACTGGAAGATCGTTGCCACCGGCACGACCGGCGGCCGGGTGCAGGAGGCCTGTCCGAGCCTCGATGTGATCCGGCTGAAGAGCGGCCCGCTCGGCGGCGACCAGCAGATCGGCGCGATGATTGCCACCGGCGATGTGCATATGCTGATCTTCTTCGTCGATCCCCTGACCGCCATGCCGCACGATGTCGATGTCAAGGCGCTGATGCGGCTCGCCACCGTCTACGATATTCCGATGGCGCTGAACCGGGCGACTGCAGAACAGTTGATCGACTTCAACCAACCCTGATACAGCTCTTTTCAAGCCTCAAGTCCGCACGATCTTAACGGAACCCTCCATGCCCACGCTCCCAGATACCGAAAGCGGCCTCACCTTCCCGATCCTGATCGGCGATATCGGCGGAACCAATGCCCGGTTCGCGCTCCTGATCGACGCCTTTGCCGAGCCGAAGCTTTTTCCGATCATCCCGACGACGAACTATGCCAGCATCGAGGAAGCGCTGCAGACCAGCATTCTCGACAAGACGTCGGTCCAGCCGCGTTCGGCGATCATCGCGGTGGCAGGCCCGGTCAAGGGCGACGAGATTCCCGCTCACCAACGCTGGCTGGGTGATCAAGCCGAAGGATATGCTGACGGCACTTTCGCTGGAAGACGTCATCATCATCAACGATTTCGAGGCGCAGGCGCTCGCCATCGCCTCTATCGGCGATGAAGGCCGCGAGCAGATCGGCCCCGGCACGATCCTTGAATCCGCCTCATGCGCCGTGCTTGGCCCTGGCACTGGCCTTGGCGTCGCGGGCCTTGTCCATGCGCAACACACCTGGTTTCCGGTTCCCGGCGAAGGCGGCCATGTCGATGTCGGCCCGCGCACCGAGCGCGACTATCAAATCTGGCCGTTCCTCGAGCCGATCGAAGGCCGTATTTCCGCCGAACAGCTCTTGTGCGGCCGCGGCATCATGAACATCTACCGCGCCGTCTGCGAATCAAAGGCATGGGATCCGGCGCTGGCCGATCCGGCAGCGGTGACCACCAGCGCGCTTGCGGGCAGCGACGCGGCGACGGTTGAAACCGTCTCGCTGTTTTCCACCTATCTCGGCCGCGTGGCTGGTGACATGGCGATGATCTTCATGGCGCGTGGTGGCGTATTCCTCGCCGGCGGCATTTCGCAGAAGATCCTGCCGGCACTGAAAAAGCCGGAGTTCCGCCAGGCTTTCGAGGACAAGGCGCCGCATTCCGCGTTGCTGAAGACCATTCCGACATTCGTCGTTACCCACCCGACCGCGGCCCTGTCCGGCCTTGCCGCCTATTCACGCACGCCGTCGCTTCGGTGTGGCAACTGAGGGACGCCGCTGGAGAACTTGACTCCCCGTCAGCGGCCTAGACTCGCCAAACGGGGATCAAGGTACTATAGAGCCCGGTGAAATAAGGCGCCTCAAAGCATGCGCCGGGTTTTAAGGAAACCAGCTTGAAGCAAGCCAAGACAAAGCTCCCCGCCATCGATCGCGAGACAATTACCAGCGTTCTCAAGCGCGTGATTGCCGAAAACGGGCGGGCTCATCTGCGCGGCTATATCTTCGCCATCGCATGCCTTGTTGTCGTCGCCGGCACGACCGCCTTTACTGCCTGGATCATGGAATCGGTCGTCAACGAAGCCTTCGCCAACAAGCGGGCGGACATTGTCCTCTATATCTGCGGCGCGATCTTTCTCGCCTTCGTTGTGCGCGGCTTTGCCACCTATGGCCAGGCCGTCGCCCTGTCGAAGATCGGCAACAATATCGTCGCCAGCTACCAGCGCCGGCTCTATTCGCACCTGATGGCGCTCAGCGTCGGCTACTTCAGCGATACCCGCTCTGCCCGCGTTTCTGCCCAGATCAGCCAGAATGTTTCCGGCATCCGCGATGTGCTCAACATGACGGTGACATCACTCGCCCGCGACTTTCTGACATTGGTGGCGCTGATCGGCGTGATGATCAGCAAGGACTGGCTGCTGACGCTGATTGTCTTCCTCGTTGCGCCGCCTTTGCTGATTGGCCTTCGCTACATCTCGCGCCGGCTGCGGCAGGCAACGCGCGAATCGGTCGAGATCAACAGCCACGTGCTCGGCGCCATGCAGGAAACCATCCAGGGTATCACCATCGTCAAGGCCTTTACGATGGAAGACCAGTTGCGGACCAAGGTCGAGACGATCATCGACCGGGCTGAAAACCGCGCCAACCGCATTGCCCGCCTCAGTGAGCGCACTGCGCCGATGACGGAAACCTTTGCCGGTTTCGCGATTTCCAGCGTGCTGGCCTACGCCGCCTTCCGGTCGATCTATAACGGCGTGCAGCCCGGCGCCTTCTTCGCCTTCGTCACGGCACTGTTGATGGCCTATGATCCGGCGCGGCGCCTGGCGCGGTTGCAAGTTTCGCTGGAGCGCGCCGTAGTCAATGCGCGGATGATCTACGAAATCCTCGATATGGTCCCGCATCAACGCGACTTGCCGGATGCGCGTGACCTTGCCCTCGGGGCGGCAAAGATCGAATTCCGGAATGTCCGTTTCGCCTATAATCACGGCGACGAAATCCTCAAGGGTGTCAGCTTCATTGCGGAAGGCGGCAAGACGACGGCGCTCGTCGGGCCGTCGGGTGCCGGAAAATCGACCGTTATCAGCCTCATTCCGCGTTTCTACGACCCTTCCGGCGGCGAGATCCTGATCGACGGGCAGGACATCGCCCATGTCACCAAGCAGTCGCTGCGCAACGGGCTCGCCTATGTTTCGCAGCAGCCTTACCTGTTCGAAGGTTCGATCCGCGACAATATCCGCTATGGCCGCCCCGAGGCCACGGATGCAGAGGTCGAGGAAGCCGCGAAACTGGCCTATGCGCACGACTTCATCCGCATGCAGCCACACGGATACGACACGGCGGTCGGTGAAAACGGCGTGACCCTTTCGGGCGGCCAGCGCCAGCGGCTGTCGATTGCCCGCGCCCTGGTGCGCAACGCACCGATCCTGCTGCTCGACGAGGCGACGTCGGCGCTTGATACCGAATCGGAAGCAGCAGTGCAGAAGGCGCTCGACCACGCGATGAGCGGCCGCACCGTTGTGGTGATCGCCCACCGGCTGTCGACCGTGGTCAATGCCGACAAGATCATCGTCATGAAGGACGGGATCGTGGCCGAGGAAGGCACCCATGAAGCGCTTGCGCAGCGTAGCGACGGCCTTTACGCTCGCCTCCACAATCTACAGGGCACGACGCCGGCAGAGCCGGCGGAAGCCGATACTCTGATTTGACGGGACTTGGGGCAGGCATGAGCGGGACGGATATGAAACTCGTGGTGGTCGGCGCCGCAGGCCGGATGGGCCAGACCCTGATCCGCACCATCAATGCCATGCCGGGCGCCACCCTTTTTGCTGCCATTGAGCGGCCGGGCTCCGCCTTTGTCGGCCGTGACGCGGGCGAGATAGCCGGGCTTGGACCGACCGGCGTTGTCATCACCGACAAACCACTCGAAGCCTTTGTTGAGGCGGAAGGCGTGCTCGACTTTACAGCGCCCGCCGCATCCGTGGAGTTTTCCGGTCTCGCGGCGCAGGCCCGTATCGTCCATGTCATCGGCACCACCGGCTGTTCGGTGGATGACGAGGCGAAGTTCAAGGCGGCCGGCCGGCATGCCCGGATCGTCAAATCCGGCAATATGAGCCTTGGCGTCAACCTTCTCGGCGTTCTGACTGAGCAGGCGGCCCGCGCGCTCGGGCCAGAAAGCTGGGACATCGAAATTCTCGAAATGCACCACAAGCACAAGGTGGACGCGCCATCCGGCACGGCGCTGCTTCTTGGCGAAGCCGCTGCCAAGGGCCGTGAGATCGGCCTTGCCGACCATTCGGTGCGGGTGCGCGATGGCCATACCGGTGCACGTGTTGCCGGAACAATCGGTTTTGCCACGCTGCGCGGTGGCTCGGTCATCGGCGAGCATTCCGTCATCCTTGCCGGTGAAGGTGAGCAGGTGACGCTGTCGCATTCGGCGACTGACCGCGCGATCTTTGCCCGCGGCGCCATTACCGCCGCGCTCTGGGCGCGGCCAGAAACCCGGCTTCTATTCCATGCTCGACGTGCTCGGGCTGTCCTGAACCTTAAAACTCCCCGGAGGAATTTCTATGAGCGGCACCCTCGTCCTTGTGCGTCACGGCCAGAGCGACTGGAACCTGAAGAACCTGTTTACCGGCTGGAAGGACCCCGACCTGACGGCGCTCGGCATCGAGGAAGCCAATGCCGGCGGCAAGGCGCTCGCCGATTACGGCATCAAGTTCGACGTCGCCTTCACATCGGTGCTGACGCGCGCCCAGCACACTTTGAAGCTGATCCTCGACAATCTCGGCCAGCCCGATCTGGAAACCATCAAGGATCAGGCGCTGAACGAACGCGATTACGGCGATCTTTCCGGTCTCAACAAGGACGACGCCCGCGCCAAGTGGGGCGAGGAACAGGTGCATATCTGGCGCCGTTCCTATGACGTACCGCCGCCAGGCGGCGAAAGCCTGAAGGACACCGGCGCCCGCGTCTGGCCCTACTACATGACCGACATCCTGCCGCGCGTGCTGGCCGGCCAGAAGGTCCTGGTTGCCGCCCATGGCAATTCGCTACGCTCCCTACTGATGGTTCTCGACCGGCTGGACCGCGAACAAATCCTCTCGGTCAACCTCGCGACCGGGGTGCCGATGGTCTACAAGCTGAAGGCCGATTCCACCGTCGCTTCCAAGGAAGTCCTGGGCGACATGTCTGGCGCCCATTGAGCGTCGGGATCGATCGCATTCCATGAAAAGGGCCGCTCGAGCGGCCCTTTTGTCAGACCTTGCCGGCTTCCCAGCCGAGCATCGCCCGCTTGCGGGTGAGGCCCCAGTGATAGCCGGTCAAGGCGCCGCTTTTGCCGAGCGCCCGGTGACAGGGAACGACGAACGAGATCGGGTTGCGGCCAACAGCAGCACCGACGGCGCGCGACGCGGTGGGCTGACCGATATCGCAGGCGATATCGGAATAGGTGACGGCCTTGCCCATCGGGATCTTCAACAGCGATTCCCAGACACGGATCTGGAAATCCGAGCCGATCAGCACGACACGCAATGGCTCTTCAGCGCTCCATTCCTTCGCATCGAAAATACGGGCGGCATATCCGGCGGTGGCTGCGCTGTCCTCGACGAACTGGGCGTTCGGCCAACGGCTTGCCATATCCTCGAAGCTGGCCTTCTCATCACCAGCATCGTTGAAGGCAAGGCCGGCCAGGCCACGATCGGTGACCATCACCAGCGCCACGCCGAAGGGGCACGGATGGAACCCGTAGCGGATGGTCAACCCGCCGCCGCGCAGCTTCCATTCGCCCGGCGACATCGCCTCGTGGGTGACAAACAGATCATGCAGACGCGAGGGGCCTGAGAGGCCGAGTTCGAAACTGGTCTCCAGAAGCGGCAACTCCTCCTGGCGCAGCAAACGCTTGGCATGATCGAGCGTCACGGCCTGAAGGAAGGCCTTGGGCGACAGGCCAGCCCAGCGGGTAAACGTCTTCTGCAACTGCGTCGGCGACTGGCCGAGATCGCTGGCAATGGCGTCGAGCGACGGCTGATCGCGATAGTTTTCGGTCAGCAACTCCACCACGCGGCTGACGGTCTCATAGTCGCTACCGTGCGGCGTGATATCGGTGGGCTTCGATGTCTTGATATCCATGATCCTATCTCCTTGAGACCAGAGATAATCACTCCAACGGGGTCATCGCCACCCGTTTCTTGACTTAACGCCGCTTCACGGTTGCCAATGCGCCGGAGAAGGCGGTCGCAAAGGTTTCACGGTCGTCGCGGTTGAGGAAGGAGCCGATATCGGTCGTCCGCTGCCGGTCGCTGAGCTGCATCGAGACAATGCCGATTTCCTGGTGGCGGGAAATGTTGAACCGCGCCCAAAACGGATTGAACCGGTGTTCGGTCATCCGGCCGGCCGGGGTGAACTTGCGCACGGCGACATCGGTGCGCGAAACACTGATTTCCTCACGGGCGCGGGCGGAGCGATAGTTCAGCCAGAACGCGCCGAACAGCAGCAGGAAATCCAGCCCGAAGAAGAAGACAATCGGCCAGGCACCAATGACGACGAAAACAAAGGTATGCACGAGGCTCATCAGGGCGGCGATCAGCAGAAAGACCTTGAAGCCCTTGATCCCGAGCGAACGATAGGGCGTCAGCTCGGCGGCAAAAACCGGCTGCTCCTCATTCGATATCTCGGCGTTGCCATCGTTCATGGCGAATGACTATAGATGCATGATGAAAAACGTGAAGCCAAAATCAGCAATCCAGCCGGCGAAAGCGAAACCCACGACAACCGGCCGCGCCAAGACAAAGCCGAAAACGGTCTATAGCAAGGCGGAGATCGAGGAGATTTTCCGCCGCTTCTCAATCCAGCGGCCCGAGCCGAAGGGCGAGCTGGAACACGTCAATCCCTACACGCTGGTCGTTGCGGTGGCGCTGTCGGCGCAGGCAACGGATGCCGGCGTCAACAAGGCGACCCGGGCGCTTTTCGCCATTGCCGACACGCCGGAAAAGATGGTTGATCTCGGCGAGGAACAGGTTCGTGAGTATATCAAGACCATCGGGCTTTACCGCAACAAGGCGAAGAATGTCATCGCACTCAGCGAAAAGCTCATCGCCGACTTCGGCGGCGATGTACCGCGCACCCGCGAGGAACTGATCACCCTGCCCGGCGTCGGCCGCAAGACCGCCAATGTGGTGCTCTCCATGGCTTTCGGACAGGCGACCATGGCCGTCGATACGCATATTTTCCGCATCGCCAACCGGCTCTGTCTGGCACCGGGGAAAACCCCGGACGAGATCGAACATCAGCTGATGCAGATCATCCCCGATCACTATCTCTACCATGCGCATCACTGGCTGATCCTGCATGGCCGCTACTGCTGCAAGGCGCGCAAACCGGAATGCCAGCGCTGCGTCATCGCTGACATCTGCAAGGCAGCCGAAAAGACCAGCGAGATGCCAGCACCACTGGTCGAATTACCGGCCCAGATTATTTGACGGAGATACCATCGATCAGGGCGGCGATTGCCCGCTCGTAATCCTTGCGGTCGGCTCCGGCCGCGATGGCAAGAGCCGCACGATCAAACGCTGCGCCGAGAAGGCCGGTGAAAGCGTCCAGCAGGTCCGGTGCCTTGCCGCTGGCGGTAAAGAGTTCGCCTAGACCGGTCTTGAGGCCGGCTTCCGAATATTTCTCGTTCAGCTGCTGCATCGCATGCGATCCAAGAACCGAAGGGCCATCCAGCAGCAAAAGCCGGATGCGCCCAGGCACAGCAAGGGAATCAAAATAGGCGCGCGTCCCGTCGAGAATGCCGTCGCGCGCCGTCTGCGAGTCTGCCGCAGCGCTTTCGATTTCCTCACTTACCTTCCTCGCCTCGTCGGCAACGACTGCAGCGAAGAGCGCTTTCTTGTCCTCGAAGTGATGATAAAGGGCGCCACGCGTCACGCCCGCTGCCGCGACGATATCAGGCGTCGCCGTGTCCGCATAACCTTTTTCCACGAAGAGTCCCCGGGCCGCCGCGATCAGCGCCGCCCGCATGGTTTCTGTCCGTTCGTTGTTACTGCGTCGCAATTTTCCACCTTTACATACAATCTGTATGTATGTTAATCAAAGATACAAACAGATTGTATGTGGATTTCAGAGGAGAAGAAAGCCATGAAAATAACCAGCTACTACCCCGTCATCATGACCGGAGACGTCCAGGGAACCGTAGAATTCTACAAGCGCCATCTCCGCTTCGAGGCGCTGTTCAGCAGCGACTGGTATGTGCACCTGCAATCGACGCTGGATGAACGCGTCACGCTGGCCGTGCTGGATGGCAATCACCACACCATCCCGGAAAGCGGGCGCGGAACCGTTTCGGGGCTACTTCTGAATTTCGAGGTCGAGGACCCGGACACGCTCTATGCGGAGTTCCGGGCAGCAGGCCTGCCGATCCTCCTAACGTTACGCGACGAGGATTTCGGCCAACGGCATTTCATCACTGCCGATCCGAACGGCGTACTGATCGACGTGATCAAGCCTGATCCCGCCGACGGCGGAATACGCCGCACAGTTCGAGGCCTCGGCACTGCCAGTCTGATCCGGGTCATACCGGCTTGCGCTCGTTCAGCGAGTAGAGGAGCGCGACGACCGGCAGCGCAAGACCCAGCATGGAGGCGGCCCACCAGCCGCCTTCCGCATAAAGCCAGCCGCCGAGTGCTGAACCGACGGCGCCGCCGGCAAAGAAGGTGGCCATGTAAAGCCCGTTCAGACGGCTGCGATATTCGGCGCCGAGCACGAAGATGGCGCGCTGGCCGAGCACGAGATTGGTCGTGACGCCAAAATCCAGCAGGATCGCGGCGAAGGTGAGAAGGCCGAGCGCCAGCATCGAACCGGTCGGCGCGATGTGGGTGACGAGGAAGGCGACGGCAACGGAGATCATCGACAGGCGTGTGGCGAGATAGCTCCAGCCTTTATCGGCAAGCCGCCCGCTGATCGGCGCGGCGATGGCGCCGGCGGCGCCGGCCAACGCGAACAGCGCGATCTGCCCCTGCGACAAACCGAATTCCGGCCCGGATAGCAGCAGCGGCGTCGTTGTCCAGAACAGGCTGAAGGCGGCAAACATGCAGGCGTGATACAGCGAGCGTCGGCGCAGGATCGGCGTGGTTGCGACCAACCTCCCCATCGACGCAAGCAGGGCGCCATAGCTCAAGCCCGTTTGCGGCACCCGCGGCGGCAGGGCGCGCGCGAGAACGACGGCCAGGACCACCAAGACCGCAGCGGAAATGAAGAAGACCATATGCCAGGGCAGAAACTCGGCGATGAAGCTCGAGGCCGGACGCGCCAGCATGATGCCGACCATCAGGCCGCTCATCACATTGCCGACAGCCTGGCCGCGATGCGCCTCCGGTGCCATATGCGCCGCATAGGGCACAATGATCTGGATGGCGACGGAGCCAAGCCCGATGAAAAACGCCGAGGCCAGAAACGGCACGGGCGTCGAGGCGAGCCCGGCGCCGACCACGGCCACCGTTCCGAGCGCCATGACCGAGAGGATCAGCTTGCGATTTTCAAAAAGATCGCCCAGCGGCACGATCAGCAGCAGACCCAGGCCGTAACCAATTTGCGTCAGCGTGACGATCAGGCCTGCACCCCCGGGAGACAGGCCAAGCGAAGTACTGATCGGACCGATCAAAGGCTGCGCATAGTAGAGGTTGGCCGCGATCAGGCCACAGGCGGCGGCAAGGAGGAAGGTCATCGCCGATGACATGGCCTTGGGTTCCAGAGCCTTGGGTTCAGAGGCAATGTCTGCCGGGGTTGCGATAGTGGTCACGGTCGTCTCCAAATCCATGTCTTGAGAATGTTCAGTCGAGAAGCTTCATCGCCACATCCGCGACCGCGATCATTTCAGCGCGGCTACGACCGGTTTTCCCTGACAATGCGCATGCCCTGCAGCAGGCAGAGCAGCGCGGGCGGTATCGGCTGCATCGATGTTCGTGGATACCGATCCATCCGACTGGCCAAGCAGAATGCAGTCCTTCATGGCCGCTTCGTTGGTCGCGTGCGCGACAGCGACAGGCCTGCGACAACCGGATCGGACACCGCCAGTTCCGCAGCGGTCGCAACGACAAGACAGCCGCGCTGGCCGAGTTCGCCATGGGCCGCCTCGGCGTAGAACCGTAGCGCGGCTCCGACCTTGTCACGGCCGAGCGGAAAAGGCGCGATTGCCGCCTTGAGTTTGGTGCTGCGTACAAGGCGGTAGCGGTCAAAGGCGGCAAGCAGGATGCCGCGCTTGTCCTTGAAAGCCTTGTAGATACTCCCCGGCGTCAGTTCCATGGCATCCGAAAGATCGCTGATCGCCGTGCCGTGGTACCCTCGCACCGAGAAAACGCCGATGGCGCGATCGAGGGCGGCGTCGGTATCAAAGGCGCGGGGACGGCCACGCGGCCGTTGGTCCTGTTGTGTTTCGGCTGTCGTTTTCATGCGACATATAGGAAACGTTCATTTCCTATATCAAGTAAAATCTGCGTGTAGCCGTTCTTTTTCGCTTTCCGCTTCCAAAGTCCCGGAAATCCGCTATTACCGGACACCGACTGACACAAACATTCCAGGCGGTTTCCGGATGACAAAATTCGACGTGCTCACGATCGGCAATGCGATTGTGGATATCATTGCGCTGCGATGACGCATTTCTTGTCCACAATGGCATCATCAAGAGCGCGATGAACCTGATCGATGCGGAGAGGGCAGAACTGCTCTATTCCCGTATGGGGCCAGCACTGGAAGCCTCCGGCGGCAGCGCTGGCAATACGGCGGCGGGCGTTGCCAGCCTTGGCGGCCGGGCCGCCTATTTCGGCAAGGTCGCCAACGATCAGCTCGGCGAGATCTTCACCCATGACATTCGCGCCCAGGGCGTGCATTTCGAGACGAAACCGCTTGCCGATCTTCCGCCGACCGCCCGCTCGATGATCTTCGTCACCGATGACGGCGAGCGCTCGATGAACACCTATCTCGGCGCCTGCGTCGAACTCGGCCCGGAAGACGTCGAACCGTCCGTCGTCGCGGACGCGGCCGTCACCTATTTCGAAGGTTACTTGTGGGACCCGCCGCTGGCCAAGGACGCCATCCGCGAATGCGCCCGCATTGCCCATGAGCATGGCCGTGAAGTGGCGATGACACTGTCCGATAGCTTCTGCGTCCATCGCTACCGGGCGGAATTCCTCGACCTGATGCGCTCCGGCACCGTCGACATCGTCTTTGCCAATCGCGCCGAGGCCCTGGCACTGTATGAGACGGAAGATTTCAGAACAAGCGCTGTCGATGATCTCCAAGGATTGCAAGCTGGCCGCTGTGACGCTGAGCGAAGAAGGTTCGATCGTCATCAGGGGCGACGAGCGGGTCAGGGTCGAGGCAACGACGGTCAGCCGCGTTGTCGACACGACAGGCGCGGGCGATCTCTATGCCGCCGGCTTCCTGCATGGTTACACGACCGGGCGGACATTGGCCGATTGCGGCAAGCTCGGTAGTCTGGCCGCCGGCATTGTCATCGAGCAGATCGGCCCTCGTCCGATGATGTCGCTGTCTGCAGCAGCAAAGGAAGCCGGCCTGCTCTGACCGGCTCTCCTCGTCAAAATTCTGTTTGGACGTAATCCTGTTTGGCGGGGCCTTACTTGAAGGCTTCGCCCGGATAGGCGCCCCAGATTTCACCCTGTGAAATCCAGCCTTCCGCGCCTTGCGCCTCGGTGCGGCACCATTCACCATTGCACTCGCCGACATGGACGACGACGCCCGGTTCAATGCGTGCGACGATGGCACCGCCCGCCTGCGGATCGCGCCGCATATTGACGAAGACGCCTTCGCCCTTGCCGCGCATCCAGGGGGCTGCGACTGCCGTGCGGTCACCCGACAGCAGCGCCTGGTTGACCCAGCCCTCGGTGCCGTCGGCGTCGCGGATCTTGCGCCAATTGTCATATTCCTGGGTCACCTCGACAGGAACGCCCGCCTTCAGGTAGCGCCAGGCAACCGCGTAATCGACGCTCGGACCGACGCGCAGATTGACGCTCTTGGATTTCAGGCTGACGAAGCGCGGCAACGGCAAGCCGCTGGCCCCCTTGGCCGCCTGAGCAAAAGCGGGGGCTGCCTCGATTGCGACGAGGGACAGGGTAACTGCGGTGGCGAAAGCGAGCCTGGAAAGGAACTGACGCATGACGAAATCCATTTTCCAAAAAAATTCAGAAGCTTGCAGTTAAATCTCTGACCGACCCTGTCGAAGACAAGCAAATCGTCTGGGAACATCTAGAGTTTTGTTTGTCTTCCACACCGGGTCTGGTAGAAAATGGAACTGCAGGGAGAACGATCACTCATCTTGGTTAAAAACCCGTCAACAAGGCGAAGCAGGCAGCATGACCGCGAAGAAAAAACCGAAGGTCTACATCACCCGAAAACTGCCGGATGTCGTCGAGACGCATGCATGGCAGAGCTGTTCGACGCTGAGCTCAACATCGACGATACGCCACGCACGCAGCCGGAACTCGTGGCCGCGGTAAAGCGGGCGGACGTTCTCGTCCCGACCCTCACCGACCGGATCGACGCGGCGCTGATCGAACAGGCCGGACCGCAGCTGAAATTGATCGCAAGCTTTTCAAACGGTATCGACCATATCGATATCGATGCCGCTGCACGCCATGGCATAACCGTTACCAACACGCCGAACGTGCTGACCGAAGACACCGCCGACATGACCATGGCGCTGATTCTCGCCGTTCCGCGCCGCCTGATCGAAGGCGCCAATATCCTCACCGACCGGCGCGGCGAATGGGCAGGCTGGTCGCCGACCTGGATGCTGGGGCGGCGCATCTCCGGCAAGCGTATCGGCATCGTCGGCATGGGCCGCATCGGCACGGCCGTCGCCCGCCGCGCCAAGGCCTTCGGACTTTCGATCCACTATCACAACCGCAAGCGCGTCAGTACGGAGACCGAGGAAACACTCGAAGCGACCTATTGGGACAGCCTCGACCAGATGCTCGCCCGCGTCGACATCGTATCGGTCAATTGCCCCTCGACCCCCGCCACCTTTCACCTCCTGTCGGCGCGGCGGCTCGCGCTGATGCAGCCGACGAGCTATATCGTCAACACGGCCCGCGGCAGCATTGTCGACGAAACTGCGCTGATCAAATGTTTGAGAGAAGACAAGATCGCCGGCGCCGGCCTCGACGTGTTCGAGAACGAGCCTGCCGTCAACCCGAAGCTGGTCAAGCTTGCCAGCGAAGGCAAGGTCGTGCTCCTGCCGCATATGGGCTCGGCGACGCTCGAGGGCCGCATCGACATGGGCGACAAGGTGGTGATCAATATCCGCACCTTCTTTGACGGACACCGCCCGCCGGACCGTGTTCTGCCTGGCCGGACTTGATCGGTCAGAGTAGCTTGCGCATCTCGACGAAGGTCGGGCGGGTAAAACCGGGATGGCAGCCTTGCGCAGTCTGCACAAAGCCCCATTTCACGAAAACGCGGTGGTTTTCCGTAAGCTCGATCCGCGTTTCGAGGCGCAGGCAGGGCAGCTCGCATTCGGCGGCATAGGCCTCGGCCGCCTGCAGCAACAGACGTCCGACGCCCTTGCCTTGTGCATCCGGAGCGACCGCCAGCTTGCCGATATAGAGGCAATCAGGGGGCTCCGGCTTGCAGAAGACGCAGCCCAGCAACCGGCCGCTATCGGCCGCCGCATAGGCCATCTCCACCCCTGCCTTTTGCCTCAGCGACGGAAGCGTCAGCAGCAATGCGGATGATGGCGGATCGATGCGGGGCTGCATATAGGCGAAGGAGGCAAGGATAAGCTCCAGAAGCGCATCCCAATCGCCGAACGATTGATCGATCGGCAACAGTTTCATCGCACCTTCCGGCTGTATTTGATCGTCTCGAACCGTGCGGCCAGTCCGTCATACATCAGGAGGCGGCCGACCAGAGGTTCGCCGGCGCCGGTGATGACCTTGATGACTTCCATAGCCTGCAATGTACCGAGGACGCCGGTGAGAGCGCCAACAATACCGGCCTCGGCACAGGACGGAACGACGCCCGGCGGCGGCGGCTCGGGAAAGAGATCGCGATAGCCCGGGTTCCGGAGGCCATCGGCTGATGTTTTCCAGGGCTGGAGAACTGTGAGCGACCCATCGAAGCGGCCGACCGCTGCCGTCACCAGGGTGATTTCCAGGCGCTCTGTCGTATCGGCAGCGAGATAACGGGTAGCGAAATTGTCGGATCCATCGACGACGATGTCATAGCCGGACAACAGGGCATCGGCATTGGCCGCCTCCAGGCGCTCCACATGCCGGACCACGTCCACATGCGGGTTGATCCGCTGGAGTGCATCCATGGCGCTGTCGGCCTTGGTGCGGCCGATATCCGGGGTGCCGTGGATGATCTGGCGCTGCAGGTTCGACAGCGAAACCGTGTCGTCATCGACGATGCCCAGCGTGCCGACGCCGGCAGCAGTCAGATATTGCAGCACCGGTGCGCCGAGGGCCGCCGGCGCCGATGACCAACACGCGTGCCGCCTTCAGCGCCTGCTGCCTGGCTCCGCCGATTTCCGGCAGGATGATGTGGCGGGCATAGCGCTGGATTTCTTCGGAATTCAGAGGTTGTTTGCTCATGATATAGAACCCTCACCCGGAAACGGTGCCGTTGGCAACGGTGAGATAACGCGCGGTCGCCAAGGGCCGAAAACATCGACTGGTCCGTGCCAGTCATAAAGGCTTGGCCACCAAGATCGTCGACCAGATCGAACAACGCCGCCCGCCTGCCCTCGTCGAGATGCGCTGCGATCTCATCGAGCAGCAGCACCGGGGCGTGACCGGTCATGTTACCGACCAGGCGAGCATGGGCGAGGATCAGGCCGACAAGAAGCGCCTTCTGTTCGCCGGTCGAGCACGCGCGGCTTCCATGTTCTTGGCACGGTGGCGGATCAACAGGTCGCTGCGGTGCGGACCGTCAAGCGCATGGCCGGCTGCGGCATCGCGATAGCGGCCGTTTTTCATCATTTCCAGATATTGCTCTTCCAGATCGAAGGCCGGGCGATGCCATTCGCCGTCAAGAAAGCCGGACAGCGCCAGATCGGCGGCCGGAAAGACGCCGCCTTCGTGGTTCCGGTCCACCAATCCGGCCAACAGACCGAGCATTTCCTGCCTTGCGAGCGCCATCGCGATTCCAAGCTCGGCCATCTGCCGTTCCAGGCCCGTCAGCCAGACCGGATCAGGGCGCCCTTCGGACAGAAGCTTGTTGCGGCTGCGCATGGCGCGCTCGTAATCGGTGGCGCGGCGGCCATGCTCGGGATCGAGCGAAAGGACCAGCCGATCGAGGAAGCGGCGGCGATCGCCCGAACCGCCGGTAAACAAGCCGTCCATGGCCGGCGTCAGCCAGAGCACGCGCAGATGATCGAGCAGTTCATCGACCGTCTTTGCCGTCGTGCCGTTCAGCCGCAGGCGGCGGGTCTGGCCTTCGTCAGCGCCGGCCGTGCCCGTGCCGATCTCGACCGGGCCATCCATGCCCTCCAGTTCCGCAAACACGGAAAAGCCGGTTTCGGCACCGACCCGCGCCACATCGGCATAGGCGGCACGGCGCAGCCCGCGCCCCGGTGACAGGAAGGAGACGGCTTCCATCAGGTTAGTCTTGCCCGCACCGTTCTCGCCGGTCAGCACCACATGGCGGGTGTCGAGATCGAGCGACAGTGCCGCATAATTGCGGAAATCGCTAAGCTTCAGACGGGTGAGAGAAACCTTGTGCGGCATAGGGAATCCCGGTTGCGTTGGGGTGAGAGCTAAGCCGAGAGGAGGCCAATGGCAAGGCTGAACATCGGCGCATCTCAAATGGAAGGCGGTGGGTCCGCGGATCACCGAACTGTGACAGAAGAATTGCCGCAGCGCACATGTGCCGGAATTGCGCAGGTGCGAAAGCTCGCGCCCCTTCTGCAATCGCTGATGGGCTATCCCGTCGTCACGGCCGGTATCGTCATGGGGTCTGCCCAGGCCCGGCGATCACAGCCCGGGACGATGTACGACATCACCGGCTGGACGCCGAATGTTTCCCAGTGGACGATCGCCTCCTACGTGACGCCCGTCAATCACGCATTCCGGGCAGCGCGATGATGGAATAGCCAGATTTAGGAGCGGTCAAGCTCCGGATAATAACGGAAAATCCCTTTCTCGTTGAAGGCAAGCCGGCGGTCCGAGTCAAGATAGGCCTTGATCCGCGGCAGTTCGCGGACCTGGGCGTTGAGCACGACGAGAAGCGGATAGTTCGGCTCTGCCGCGGTCATCGTGCTTGGAAAGGCATAACGCAGGCCCTCGACAAGGTGGAACAGCGACAGGTCGACATAGGTCAGCGTGTCACCCAGGACGTGGACCTGCCCTTGCCTGTTCTTCACCAGCTGCTTTTCGAAATAACCAAGGAATTTCGGCAGCCGTTCCTCATGAAAATTCTCAGCGCGCCGCAACGCTTCGTCCTTCTGGTCCTCGTAATAGAGCGACACGCCAATCGGATGATGGGTGTCGTGGATTTCAGCGACGAAATCGGTGATGCTGAGCTGCAGTCCGTGCGCCGTTACCCACCCGGCCTCGTCTTCGGGTGCGAGGCGGAGCCGGTTTCCGAGGTAAAGCAAGATATTGGCGGCGTGGGAGACGACGAGCTCTCCGTCTTTCAGGAAGGGCGGCGCAAGCGGCGTGACGCCTGCCGTCTTGTTCTTCATCATCGCCATCATACGGGCCATGCCGCCATCATTGCGGGCGACATCGATATAATCCGCGCCAGCCTGCTCCAACGCAAGACGGACGAATTCACCCCGGCCGGGGATGCCATCCCAATAATAGAGTTCATAGGTCATGACGCCGCTTTCCTCCTGAATACGAGCTTCATTCGGGCCGCAGGCCAACAGAAAAAGCCGGAGGCATCGCTGCCTCCGGCCTACATATATTGCTGATAATCCGTTCGACCAGTCGCGGATTGCAACCATCACTCGATGTCGAAGAAATCCTTCATGCGGGAGAAGAAGCCCGCCGATTCCGGATTGTTTTCCTTCGAGGAGAGTTCTTCGAACTCCCGCAAGAGCTCGCGCTGGCGCTTGGTGAGCTTCTGCGGCGTCTCGATCTGGATCTGGATATAGAGATCGCCGACCTGGCTAGAGCGCAGCACCGGCATGCCCTTGCCTTTCAGGCGGAACTGCTTGCCGGCCTGGGTGCCTTCCGGCACCGAGACGCGGGACTTGGTGCCGTCGAGCGTCGCCACGTCGAACTTGCCGCCAAGGGCTGCCGTCGTCATCGAGATCGGCACGCTGCAATAAAGATCGGCCCCATCGCGCTGATAGAACTCATGCGGCTTGACCGACAGGAAGATATAGAGATCGCCGGAAGGTCCGCCGCGCAGACCGGCCTCGCCCTCGCCGGACAGGCGGATGCGGGTGCCGTCTTCAATGCCGGCCGGGATATTGACCGAGAGCGAACGCTCTTCGGTGATGCGGCCCTGGCCGTGGCACTTGCCACAGGGGTCGGCAATGGTCTGGCCGCGACCCTGACAGGTCGGGCAGGTGCGCTCGATCGAGAAGAAGCCCTGGGCGGCACGTACACGGCCGGAACCCTGGCAGGTGGCGCAGGTGGTCGGCTTAGTGCCGGGCTTGGCACCCGAGCCGGTGCAGACGTCGCAGGTGATGGACGTTGGGACACGGATCTGCGCCGTCTTGCCGGCATAGGCCTCTTCAAGCGAGATTTCCATGTTGTAGCGCAGATCAGCGCCGCGCTCGCGGCCGCCCGACGAACGCCGCTGCCTGCCGCCGCCCATCATCTCGCCAAAGATGTCCTCGAATATATCGGAGAAACCGCCAGCACCGCCGCCCATTCCGCCGCCGCCGCCCATGCCGCCCTGTTCGAACGCAGCATGGCCATAGCGGTCATAGGCAGCCCGCTTCTGCGGGTCCTTGAGCATCTCGTAGGCTAGGCTGATCTCCTTGAACGTCTTCTCAGCTTCCGCATCGCCAGGGTTCTTGTCCGGATGATACTTCATTGCGAGTTTGCGGAAAGCGCTCTTGAGCTCCTTCTCGTCTGCTGTTTTCGCAACGCCGAGCGTTTTCGTAAAGATCACGTTTCATACTTGCAGATTGTCCTGTTGAATAGGCGCGTCAAAACCGGCTGCCCGGCGAAAGCCAAATTTCCTTGCAACAGGATTTAGTAAACCTTCAAGCGCGATACCATAGGCAATACACTATCTCGGGCGCTTTTTGTCGGAAAAGCACGGGATCGGGCTGCTTTACCTTGAGCTTTTGCCTTGCTGCAACACCAGGCCCGGTCGTTTAACGCCGATCACAAGGTTCGCCGGCCTCGCCATGACCCGATGGCCGCTGAAAACAAAAAACCCGGAGCTTTACGGCTCCGGGTTTTTAATGAGTATTCGAAGAGGACTTATGCGGACTTCTTGCGGTCGTCCTCGTCCTTGACTTCTTCATAGTCGGCATCGACGATGTCGCTGTCGTGGGCTGCATCGGCCTGCGCATCGGCATTGGCCGCATCAGTCTGCTGCGATTCGTACATCGCCTGACCCAGCTTCATCGAGGCTTCGAGGAGCGTCTGGGTCTTGGTCTTGATGTCTTCAGCATCCGGCTCGGAGGCTTCGACGGCCGTCTTCAGTGCAGCGATCGCATCGGAAATCGCGGTACGCTCGGCTTCCGTGACCTTGTCGCCGAATTCCTTCAGCGACTTTTCCGACGAATGAATCAGGCTTTCGGCCTGGTTCTTCGCTTCAACGCCCTCACGGCGCTTCTTGTCGCTCTCGGCATTGGCCTCGGCATCCTTGACCATCTTCTCGATATCCGCGTCGGACAGACCGCCCGATGCCTGGATCCGGATCTGATGTTCCTTGCCGGTGCCCTTGTCCTTGGCCGAAACCTGCACGATGCCGTTGGCGTCGATATCGAAGGTGACTTCGATCTGCGGAACGCCACGCGGTGCCGGCGGAATGCCGACCAGGTCGAACTGACCAAGCAGCTTGTTGTCCTGGGCCATTTCGCGCTCGCCCTGCGAAACACGGATGGTCACGGCATTCTGGCTGTCTTCGGCCGTCGAGAAGGTCTGCGACTTCTTCGTCGGGATCGTCGTGTTGCGCTCGATCAGGCGAGTGAAGACGCCACCGAGCGTTTCGATGCCAAGCGACAGCGGGGTCACGTCGAGGAGCAGAACGTCCTTGACGTCGCCCTGCAGAACGCCGGCCTGGATGGCGGCGCCCATGGCGACCACTTCATCCGGATTGACGCCCTTGTGCGGCTCCTTGCCGAACAGCTGCTTGACGACTTCCTGCACCTTCGGCATGCGGCTCATGCCGCCGACCAGAACGACTTCGTCGATCTCGGCTGCAGTGACCCCGGCATCCTTGAGGGCTGCCTTGCACGGTGCAACGGTACGCTGAACCAACTCGTCGACCAGGCTTTCGAACTTGGCGCGCGACAGCTTCATGGTCAGGTGCTTCGGACCGGTGGCATCCGCCGTGATGAACGGCAGGTTGATTTCGGTCTGCTGTGACGAGGACAGTTCGATCTTGGCCTTTTCAGCAGCTTCCTTGAGGCGCTGCAGAGCAAGCTTATCGTTCTTCAGGTCGATGCCCTGGTCCTTCTTGAACTCAGCTGCGAGGTATTCGACCAGACGCATGTCGAAGTCTTCACCGCCGAGGAAGGTGTCGCCGTTGGTCGACTTCACTTCGAAGACGCCATCGCCGATTTCGAGAACCGAGATATCGAACGTGCCGCCACCCAAGTCGTAAACGGCGATGGTCTTGCCGTCCTTCTTGTCGAGGCCGTATGCAAGTGCCGCAGCGGTCGGCTCGTTGATGATCCGCAGGACTTCAAGACCAGCAATGCGGCCGGCATCCTTGGTTGCCTGGCGCTGCGCGTCGTTGAAGTAGGCCGGAACGGTGATGACGGCCTGCGTGACCTTCTCACCGAGATAGGATTCTGCGGTTTCCTTCATCTTCTGAAGGATCATGGCGGAAATCTGCGACGGGGAATAACCCTTGCCCTGCGCTTCGACCCATGCGTCGCCATTGTCGCCCTTGACAATGTTGTAAGGAACGAGGGCCTTGTCCTTTTCGACGAGCTTGTCGTCGTAACGGCGGCCGATCAGGCGCTTGACGGCAAACAGCGTGTTTTCTGGGTTGGTGACGGCTTGACGCTTGGCCGGCTGGCCGGTCAGACGCTCGCCATCGTCGTTGAATGCAACGATCGACGGGGTCGTGCGTGCACCTTCAGCATTCTCAATGACCTTCGCGTCCTTGCCGTCCATGACGGAGACGCAGGAGTTGGTCGTTCCCAAGTCGATACCGATTACTTTAGCCATGTCGTTCTCTCCTTGCAGCGGACTGTCAGAACCCGGTCAGGCATTCATGCGACAGCCCCTAACGGGATGGTCTGTGGAATATTCGCGGCGAATAGCCACGGTGATGGGGCGTATATAAGGAGCAGTGTTTCGGACTGCAAGGCATCTTGAACGGCGAAAACGCGCAAAACAAAGCGCCGCGGGGCAAACAGAGCGAAAGCTCAACCTGCCTCGAACGGCGGCATTTCACGTTCATACCTGATTTCTAGAGCCCGCGCACGTCAACCCCGCAACGCTTCTTTCCTGTATGATGGAAAGTAGGAACGAAAGAGGGGATGGTCAACCGCCGGTCAGGAGATCAAACAGCGTGGTTCGCCGCGTCGCGCCCGTGGTTTCTCCTACGTTAGCCGGCGGCGTCAGTTCGGAATTTGCCGCCTGCGCCGGCTGATCGAAATCTTGCGTGCCGGCCGCCTGACCATTGGCGACAGGTGCCTGCGGAAATTCGTCCGCCGCCCCATTGCCGAACGTGCCGGAAATAACATCGCCAACGCTCTCCGGCGCTGCCTGATTGTCGTCAAATGTCGGCTGGATACCGGTCGTTCCAAAAATCGGCGATGGCGACAGGCCCTCGTGGGCAGCCGTCATGTAATCGTGCCAGGCCTTGGCCGGAAGACCGCCGCCGGTGACCTTCTTCATCGACTTGCCGTCATCGTTGCCGAACCAGATCCCGGTCGTCAGATTGCTCGTGAAGCCGACGAACAAAGCATCGTGGAAGGATTGCGTCGTACCGGATTTGCCGGCCGCCTGCCAGCCCTTCAGTCGGGCGGCCTTGCCGGTACCATGATCGATCACCCCAACCATCATCTGGTTCATCTCGCTGACAACAGCCGGATCGAGTACACGCGGTGGATTGTCATAGGTGTTTTCATAGAGAACGGTGCCATCGGCCGTCGAAATCCGCCGGATCACATGCGGCGTGGCCTTGAAGCCGCCGTTCATGAACGGGGCATAGGCTGACGTCAGTTCGACAAGGCTGACCTCCGAGGTTCCCAGCGCGATCGAGGCATTGGACTGCATTTCGGATTCTGATACCGAGCCGGTGTGCGAGCTTGATGACATTCTGCGGCCCCACCTCCATCACCAGCTGGGCGGCGATGGTGTTGAGCGAATTGGCAAGCGCATTGGCCAGCGACACCTCGCCACGATATTTCTGGTCGTAGTTCTCCGGTGTCCAATTGCCGATCCTGACCGGTGCATCATTACGGATCGACATCGGCGTGCGGCCGATTTCCATCGCCGCGGCATAGACGAAGGGCTTGAACGCCGAACCCGGCTGGCGCCTTGCTTTGACGGCGCGGTCGAACTGGCTGTCGGCATAGTCACGCCCGCCAACCAGGGCGCGGATGGCGCCGGTGCCGTCGATCGAGACCAGCGCTGCCTGGGAGACATCCAGCTTCTGCCCGGATGCGTCGAGGCTTTCAGCCAGCGTTTCCTCGGCCTTCTTTTCCAGATCGAGATCGAGCGTCGTGTCAACGATCAAATCCTGGCTGATCTCTCCGACCATGCCCGGAAGCTGATCCATGACCATGTCGGCAACATAATATTGCGCACCGGACCAGAAGCTCTTCGCCTTGGTCGGTGTCTGTGACATCGCGGTCTTGATCTCGCTGTCGGTAATGAAGCCTTCCTCACGCATGGCGCCGAGCACGACCTGGGCTCGCTCTTCCGCAGCTTTCGGATCGCGCGCCGGCGACAGGCGCGACGGCGCCTTCAGAAGCCCTGCAAGCAGCGCCGCCTCGCCCAGATTCACATCCCGGGCGGATTTGTTGAAATAACGCCGCGAGGCCGCTTCGACGCCATAGGCATTGGAGCCGAAGAAAACCCGGTTCAAGTACATCGCGAGGATTTGGTCCTTGGTGTATTTCTGCTCCAGCCAGACGGAGAGCAGCACTTCCTGCACCTTGCGCTCGAGCGTGCGCTCCGGGGAGAGGAACAGGTTCTTGGCCAACTGCTGGGTTATTGTCGAGCCACCCTGCACCATGCGCCCGGTGGTAATGTTGGTGAGCATTGCCCGCGCCAGACCGAGCGGATCGACGCCGAAATGCGAATAGAAGCGCCGGTCCTCGATGGCAATGACCGCCTGGGGAATGTAGGGCGACATGTTTTCGAGCGAGAGCGCCTCGCCGCCGGTCGCGCCACGATTGGCGATGATATCACCACTGACGGCGAGGATCTTGACGTTCGGCGGCCGGTCAGGAATTGCCCAGGTGGTGGCGCTTGGCATACGCGATCCGTAGTAGAGCACCAGTCCGCCGACGCCGATGGCGCCCCAAATGCCGAGAACGACGCACCAGTAGACCATCGACCGGATCAAGCCCGTCAGGCCTCTCCCCACCACGCGAACCGCCGCGCCCGCGGGTTTTTCGCGCGCTGGACTTCTTCGCCGCAGACTTCGAACTGCCGGATTTCCTACCCCCGCCGCTGACGCGTTCGCCGGCATTCATGCGCAGATCGCCGTCATCACGACTGCGTCCACCCTCGAAAGAAGGTTCTATCCTCTGCCCTGATGTCCGATTTCCTGCCATGTCGGGGTGGGTCTGCTCCAGCTGGGCGTTTTGGGGAACGCAGACGGCACATAGGCCGCAACGCACGATTTCACACCGTGCGATGAAGTGTAAATGCGGCGATTTAAGGGGGGCGTTAAACTCAGACTTTTGAGTGCCGCCAGATCATGGACGCGATGATGCACTTGCGGAACGCGGTAATAATGGCCATGTAATGCTCCAGCACCGTCTGCGGTATCTGAAGCAGTTACATCGCTTCAGCGCGGCCACCTCAAATCCGCTCGCCAGATTTTTGGAACATGCGACAAGCGTGTCCTTAATTCTCTGATCCAGCCCGTTACTATTCAGCTAAACCATCCCAACCGCGGGAAGGCCACTTTATGGCGGTCAGCGTTCCAGCGGCCTCAACCAACGATCCAAGGAGACCATCAATGCCGACCATATCGGACAAACCCTACGAACCGATCTCTTTCGCAAAGAAACATCGGATATCCGTTGAAGATGCGCGCAATATCCTCGACCAAGCGGGCGGCGACAAAAAGGCTGCCGACAAGCATGCGAGGCGTGTGAGCGTTTAAACCTCGAAGCACTGCGCGGCACCAGCTGAATTGACGTGCCGCACAACAGCTTTTCCATCTTGGGAACCATTCCGCCGGGCAACTCGTTTGTCTATCGACAACAGGAGAACCAATGATGGCAGAAACAACCAACCGTGACATTGAAGCATTGCAGGGCCGAAGTGGCACGCCTTACAAAATCGTCAGCGCTCAGAGCGCCCAGGCCTATAGCGATGTTCGCGACCGGGCATCCAATGTCCTCGATGCCGCAGCACCTGTGGCGAGAAAAGCGGCAAGCGTCGCCCGCACGGAGGGGAGCGCCATTGCGCAGACTGCCCGTGAACATCCCGCTGCAGCCGGGAGTGCGTTGACCGTTGCGCTGCTGATCGGCGGAGCGATCGGCTTTCTGCTGGGTGCGGCGTCCCGGCAGGAACCGGAACCGCCGCGTCGCCGATATTGGTAGCGCATCGGCTCGCCAATCAGCACAGACGACTGAAAGGCCTCCTTCCCGAGGCCTTTTCATGTCCCGACATCGAACTTTCTTCCCAAAACCGGGTATGCGAGAATCGAAGCAAGGGATTTCCGTGGGTCAGATCTATCATTTCAATCTGGGGAACGGTGCGCTTCTGTCGGCAGCTGAAAAAGCGTTCGATTCATCCGCGCGTAGGCAGTCAATATTGAAAAGCATCCGCGAAGTGCCGGACGTGCCGCGCCGCCAACCGGTACTTAAGACGCTTTCCGGGATGTTTGCGACCACTCCCCGCAATCACCCAAATTGGACCCGTTTCGCATCGCTGTTGTGGGCTGTGAAAAGCGGCCGAGAAACAGAACTCAGTGAATGCGCGCACAGCCACATCGCGCGACTAGTCGCCGTCGCCCTTGATAAACAGGACGCCCACGAGGCCAAGGACCACGACGCATTGTAATAGGAACATGGGCCACTCGGTTGACATCACTCACTGTAGCAGATTGCCAAACTTTTTCCTGCGCCTTTATCGGCAAGCTCGGTGGCGATGCCGCTCGCCGGGCACCGCTGGCATCCTCTCGTTGACCGCGCAAGTCTGAATGCGGTAAATCCCGTTCTGCAGCCTGTTCAATTGGTGTTGGCGCGGGCGATGCGATGGGTTGCGTCGTCCAGCGCATGGCTGGTCTGGACGCCATCCTGCTTCATGCCCCGCACTGTATTGCCGCATCCGGACAGCACAACCAAGGACACGCAAACTGCGGCAATCATGAATTTCGACATGGTCGTCCTCCCTCTGAGAGCGTTGATAAGGAAGACATGATGCCCGTATCGGATAAATCAACTCAGGCGGAGCCAAAAAATATGCGGTCAAACTGCGAATGTCGCTATAAGGACGCATTAAATTCCGACATCGCAGCCAGAAGAAAACCGGCGCCATCTCGGGTGACTGCCTTATAAAGCTGAATGAAAACAATGCATCCGCCGAAATAAAAATAATAAAACTTGACTAGAGGCCCCCTGTAACCTATTTGAGCTTTGGTCGATATTTGTTAGATGACTTTGGTTTTTGCGACTTGTGCGCAATCGGACGAACTTTCCTTCAGATTCGAACAAAAGCTTTTCCGTAACGTTTTACGGGATGGTTCAACATAATTTGCTAGAGAAAGGGATCGTTATGGCCACTGGCACAGTAAAATGGTTTAATTCCACAAAGGGCTTCGGCTTCATCCAGCCGGACGACGGCAGCCAGGACGTTTTCGTACACGTTTCTGCTGTTGAGCGCGCTGGTATGCGTGGCCTCAACGACGGCCAGAAGATCAGCTTCGAGCTCGTCAAGGACCGCAAGTCCGGCAAGATGTCTGCAGACAACCTGCAGGCTGCTTAATACCAAATCTGGCGCGATAATCCGCGCCGGAGAAATGCGCTTCCGCGGTTGACCACGGATGTACTGGCAGGAGTGTCGAAGCGCGTTGTGAAAGGTCGGGTTTTCCCGGCCTTTTTGTTTTTCTGGACTATGATTTTCCGGCACAGAACTACGGTTCTGCGCGGTTTTGTTTGGCTGAAACAGGCCTGCATCTTCAAATCGCCTCATCCGCATTGAAACTCACTGTGTGCAACAGGAGTCATGCGCATGAAGCCCGTTCTGATCTCTCTTTTGACAGCTGCAACACTGGCCGGTTCCGCCGCTTACGCCGGAGCCCAGGACCAGGCAGCCTATATCGACGACCGCTCCGATGGCGCGGCGCTTGTCCGCTCGCTCTACAACGCCATCAATCGCCACGAATATGCACGCGCCTACAGCTATTTCAGCAAACCCATGGACGATTACCGGACATTCGTGAGCGGCTATGCAAAAACCGTTGATGTCCAGGTGATGATTGGCACGGTGACGCAAGAAGGGGCCGCCGGCAGCATCTATGCTCCGGTGCCGGTTGCGATCAAGTCGACGGAAAAGGGTGGCAAGGAACAGGTCTTCGCCGGTTGTTACATCACCCGTATCGTCAATGCCGCCATCCAGGAGCCGCCATTCTCGCCGTTGCACATCGAGAGTGCCGAACTTGAGGAAGTCGCAGGGCCGCTGGAAAGGGCGTTACCGAAAGTGTGCCATTCCCCTTCGTGAGCCAAGCAGTGGGATCAGCCACCGTTGTTTTCATCTGCCTCCGCCTTGCGCCCGGCGAGGAACTGGCCGCGCTCGAAAATGACCACGACGGTGAGCGCAATCAGGAACGGCACGATCAGATAGAACAAACGGAAAATGGCGAGCCCGGCGAGAACGCCGGCCGGGTCCATTTCCGGCAGCGCGGCGATGAACACCAACTCCAGCACACCGATCCCACCTGGCGCATGCGACAGCAGCGCGACTGAAAATGAGGCGAGGAAAACGCCGAGGATCACCATATAGCCGGGGTTACCAGCCTCCGGCAGGGCGAAATAGATGATTGCGGCGGCGGCGATCAGTCTCGACGGGAGCGATCAGCAACTGGCGCAACGCCAGCGAGGGCTTTGGATATTCCAACCAAAACCATCGGGTCTTCAAAGGCCGGAACCCGACGAGGCTGCCGACGACATAGAGCGCGATCAGCGCCAGAATGATCAACCCGGTGGAGATGGATGCGCCAATCGGCAGGAAAGCGGCGAAACGGGCGGAGATTTCGGGTTCGACCAGAAGCACGATGGCCGCCAGCATCAGCGTTCCCAGGAGGAACGTGAAGGAACAAAAGGCAACGAGAATGCCGGTTTCCCCGGCAGTGAGACCCTTCGACCCATAGGCACGATAGCGCACGACGGCGCCGGAAAAGACAGAGGCGCCCACCGTATGGGACAGCGCATACGCTGTGAACGAACAGACGGTGATGAACCAGAGCGAAATCCGGTGGCCGAGATGTTCGAGCGCCAGGTGATCATAGGCCGCAAGCGCTGCATAGGCAGCAAGTGTCGCGGCTCCGGCCAAGATCCAACTCTTCAGCGATACGGCCTTGAGGCTGTCCATGAAATCGGCGGCCGAGAGGCCGTGAAGCTCGTGATAAAGGCCATAAAGCGAAAACAGGATCGTGGCGAGCCCGATTACCGGCCAGGCAAGTTTGCGTACCGTTTTCATAAGGTAATTATTCTTGAAATCTGTAGCTGGCAAAATGTCATCTGGACGATGAGAACACCCCCGACCGGCCCGGTCAAGGGTGCTAACCGTTAACAGCCATCATGCTCAGGCGGCGAGCGCGTCGAGAATCCGGATCCAGGAGCGAATGCCCTTGTGGAAGGACTGCAGCTCGTATTTCTCGTTCGGCGAATGAATCCGGTCGTCCGATAGGCCAAAGCCGACCAGAAGCGATTCCATGCCGAGCATCTTCTGGAAATCGCCGACGATCGGGATCGATCCCCCCATGCCGATCAGAACGGCAGGCTTCGGCCATTCATCGGAAAGGGCCGTTTTCGCTGTGTTCAGCAACGCGGAATCATAGGGCAGCTGGATTGCCGGCGAACCGCCATGCTTGTGGAATTCGACCGAGCAATCGGCCGGGATTTTCGAGGTGACATAGGCGCGGAACGCTGCCCGGATCTTTTCGGGGTTTTGGGCGCCGACGAGACGGAACGAAACCTTGGCGGACGCCTGCGCGGCGATCACGGTCTTGAAGCCTTCGCCGGTATAGCCACCCCAGATGCCGTTGACCTCAGCGGTCGGGCGAGCCCAGGTCAGCTCCATGACAGAACGGCCCTTTTCGCCCGACGGGATCGAAAGGCCGATCTCGCCGAGGAACTTTTCCGTGGTCATGCCGAGTGTTTCCCAGGCAGCCTTGATCTGCGTCGGAGTTTCCTCAACGCCCTCGTAGAAACCGTCGAGCGTGACACGGCCGGTCTCGTCGTGCAGTCCGGCGAGGATCTGCGTCAGGATATGGATCGGATTGGCGGCAGCACCACCGAAATAACCGGAATGCAGGTCCCGGTCAGCCGCGGTAATGACGATCTCTTCGCCGACGAGACCGCGCAGGCCAGCCTGAAATCGCCGGTGTATCTCGGTCCCACATGTTGGTGTCGCAGACCAGCGCGTAATCTGCCTTCAGCTCTTCGGCATTGGCCTCCAGGAATGGCTTCAGGGACGGCGAACCGGATTCTTCCTCGCCTTCAAACAGGATGGTGACTTCGCAGGGCAGCGCCGTTGATTTCCTTGAAGGCGCGGCAGGCCTCGACGAAGGTCAGGAGTTGGCCCTTGTCGTCAGCCGTTCCACGCCCCTGTAATGACCTTGCGGCCGCCGTCTAGCTCCTTGATCGATGGTTCGAAAGGGGCAGTGTCCCAGAGATTGAGCGGATCGACCGGCTGGACATCATAATGGCCGTAGAACAGCACATGCGGCGCACCGGCCCTGCCGGCCGCGTGGTGGGCGACGACCATCGGATGGCCGGGCGTGTCGCGCACCGAGGCTTCGAAACCCAGGCCCGTCAGCTCGGCGACCAGCCATTCCGCCGCCTTGCGGCATTCTGCCTTAAAGGCGGGATCGGTGGATATCGACTGGATACGCACCAGATCGAAAAGCCGGTCGAGGCTCTTGGGGAGATTGTCGTCCGCGCGGGTGAGAATGCTGGCCGTGTCTGTCATGATCGAATCCTTGTTGTCGCGGCGGAAACTAGACAAAGATCGCGGCGGCTTTAAGCAAAATATTTTGATTGATGGCCCAAAGCCTCACGATGCGGGTGGCAGGCGTCCGTTTCGCTGGGTATTGGCGATCGCCTTGCGCATATATTCCAGCATCAGTTCGCGCTCGAAGTGCCGGAAACCCGAAAACAGCGACTGATCGGCGGCAAGTGCGGCCTCCTTCGCTTCCGCTTCCATCTCACGTGCCTTGTCGGTGAGGAAAACCTGCTGGGCGCGTTTGTCGCTCGGGTGTTTTTTGCGGACGATCAAGCCGTCGCGTTCCATGCGGGACAGGGTATTGGCCATGGTCGCCTGCTCGATATCGAGGCGATCAAGCAGTTGCTTCTGGGTCAGCCCCTCCTCGCTCCAGAGCTCGAGTAATACGGGGAACTGACCGGGCGCGAAGCCGAGCTTCTGGCCTCTCTCCTGCAGCGCGGGAGAAGCTCTTTGCCAGGAGGCTAGCCAGGTATGTTGCAGAATCCATACGGTCGAAGGCCATGAATATGGGTACCTCTCACCAAACCGGAAAACAAGTTACATTGCAGGCGATGGACGAGCGCGGCGCACTTTTCACACGCATGTGATGCCCGCACTGCAGCACAAACAAAAACCGCCATGGCGGAGGCGGGGCCACGGCGGTTTTTGTTATAAATTGGACAAAGGCCCGGAGAGGGGGGATAGGCCTTTGTCCTTACATCTGGCTTCGGCGGGGGACAGGCCTTTGACCAGATGACGGCGTGTTCAGGTGCCGTTGACTGTTATTTGTGGTGGCAAATGTGGCTTTTCAAGGGAACAGGCACTCGAGCCGCATTACAAATTCGTAACGTTGTCGTGAGGGGCCTCAATATTCAGAATAGAGAAGTCCACGCCCGCCCAAGCCGACCATTCGAGGAGCGAAAAACGCCTTCTCATCAGTCAACTTTCTGGTCGCGTGACTGGCCGTCATAGCCAGGGCGCGGATGATCTGTCGAGTGCAAACTAACCTGCCAGCACCGTGACCACGCCAACCACCACAGGCCCCATAAGCGGCAACAGTACATTTGAGATTGCGTAGGTGACGGTATAGCCGATGACAGGCGTTGAGTTTCCCGCCTGGGAGACGAGCGCGCTGATGGTTGGGGTGCTGCAATGCTGCCTGGCGATCACGCCGAGAAGAATCGGCGCGTCGATCTTCATCAACTTTGAGCCGACGAACAACGAAACAAGGGCCGGCAGAAACGAAACGAGCAATCCGAGGACGGGCAGGATCAGGCCGTATTCCATGATCAGATTGATGGCATCGGGGCCGGCGCTGAGACCTATCGCTGCGATGAATGTGGCAAGGCCAAAGTCCTTGGCAAACTCCGCCGCAGCCGGTGGCAGGCCGCCGCGCGTCGGATTGCGCATATTCAGCCAACCGAAGACGAGCCCGGAGACAAGCGCCCCACCGCCCGCACCCAATCCCAGTTCCATCCCTCCAATTTTCAGATGGAAGTGCCCGATCACGAGCCCGAGTGCGAGGCCAAGACCGAGGAAAATGAAATCGGTCCGCTCGCCTGGAGGCACGGGCTTGCCGAGTTCGCGCCCTGCGCGCTCTATCGCCTGCTCCGGGCCGTAAAGGGTGACGATATCCCCGTACTGCAAAACCGTGCCAGACAGCGCCGGGATATTTTGTCCCATGCGCCGAACGTGGGATATGAATATGCCGCGCTGCAACTCAGGCGAGGCCAACTGCCTCAACTGCCGAATCTGGCGTCCGAAAACTTCCTTTCGCCCCAGAACGATATCGCGTGTGGCGAGCGCGAAGTTTGTTCCTTGCGGGACCGGCACTTCGTCGCCGAACCGATCCCGGACGCGATGACCGCATTGCGGCGTCCCCGGACAAACACGATGTCGTCGGCGCGCAGCAGAAGATCGGGTGTTGTTTCAAGAACCTCGCTGCCACGCTGCAGGCGTTCGATAGCAACTGCCCAGCCGCGGCTTTTTTCGAAATCGCCGACCGTTTGGCCTGCCGCGTCGCCAACGCGGAATGCGCGGCCAACAAATGCCGGGAGGCCTTCAGCTTGCTCCTCGTCGTCATCGGTCGAACCCAGTTTGCGTGCCGGATCCTGTGCTTCCTTCCGCAGGTCGATTTTCAGCAGCAACGGGGGCGATCTGCGTTGTGAAAATCACGATTGCGATGAGCCCGAAGAGATAGGTGAGGCTATAGGCCGTGGCGATATTGGCCTGCAGCCGCTGGATCTCCGGTCCGGAAAGAGCGAGGCGGCCAATCGCCTCTGATGCCGTGCCAACGACGGCGGATTCTGTCGTGGATCCTGCAAAAGCCCTGCCGCCGTACCGACGTCGAGATGAAAAAGAAGCACGGCAATGGTCAGCAGCGCGAGAGCGCAGACAATTTCGATGATCGAAAGATGCCGTAGCGCCATCCGCCACGGATATTGGTGAAAAATTGCGGTCCGGCCGAGAAACCGAGCGCATAGATGAACAAGGCGAAGGCCGCGTTTTTCAGATCGGGGCCGACCTGCACCCCCAATTGGCCGATCGCCAGGGCCACAAACAACGTTCCGCATGTTCCCCCAGTTGAACCGGACCGACGCGCAGTTTGCCGATGAGAAAACCGAGCGCGAGCGAAATGAACAAGGCGATGATGGGATCGGTGAGGAACGACATGAACAGATCCGGTGCCTATGAGCGGGATTGGACGTGGGGATGTGCGGTCGAAACTGAAAGACTCGGCTATTGAAAACCGGTGGGCCGGCGTAACTTCACCCCTTGCGGGGAAAAAAGCCGCGGCAACTCCAGCTGGCTCGGCGGTAAAAGCAGGCCTCATTTTGCGCGCCCAAAAGTTCACGCAATGCTCGACAATACACGGTTAGCGGGTACAGTAAGCTTTGCGTATGCGAGGTCGAGCTCTTGCTCCGAGCGAAGGGGCGACGATTGGAGGGGACGACATCGTCAACTCGCCAGCAGCGCCTCCTGCAACCCGTGTAAATTTCCTCGTCGCCCCGGAATGAAATATGGACGGCCAGCGCAGCCCGCGTTATCCCTTGTCGCCATGAAAAAAGGTGATCATCTCTTCCTCGTCGACGGCTCCGGGTTCATTTTCCGGGCGTTCCACGCCATCCCGCCGCTCAACCGCAAATCGGATGGCCTGCCGGTCAATGCCGTCTCCGGTTTCTGCAACATGCTGTGGAAGCTGTTGACCGATGCGCGCGACACTTCCGTCGGGGTGACTCCGACCCATTTTGCCGTCATTTTCGACTATTCGTCAAAAACCTTCCGCAATGAACTCTACGATCAGTACAAGGCAAACCGCAGCGCGCCGCCGGAAGACCTGATCCCGCAATTCGGGCTGATCCGGCATGCGACCCGCGCTTTCAACCTGCCCTGCATCGAGAAGGAGGGTTTTGAGGCCGACGACCTGATCGCCACCTATGCCCGGATGGCGGAGGCCACCGGCGCGGATGTCACGATCATTTCCTCCGACAAGGACCTGATGCAGCTCGTGACGGCCAATGTGTCGATGTATGACAGCATGAAGGACAAGCGGATCTCGATCCCGGAAGTGATCGAGAAATGGGGCGTGCCGCCGGAAAAGATGATCGACCTGCAGGCGATGACCGGCGACAGCACCGACAACGTGCCCGGCATTCCCGGCATCGGCCCGAAGACTGCAGCGCAGCTTCTGGAGGAATTCGGCGATCTCGACACCTTGCTTGCCCGCGCCAGTGAAATCAAGCAGCAGAAGCGCCGCGAAAACATCATCGCCAATACCGAACTGGCCAAGCTTTCGCGTCAGCTGGTGACGTTGAAGACCGATACGCCGATAGATGTGCCGCTGGACGATTTCGAACTGCACGCACAGGACGGGCCGAAACTGGTCGCCTTCCTGAAGGCAATGGAATTCACCACGCTTACCCGCCGCGTTGCGGCTGCGACCGAGACCGATGCAGATGCGGTCGATGTCGCATCTGTTCCCCGTCGAATGGGGTGCGCAGGCGCGTGGACCCGATCTCGACAAGGGCGACGTGGCTTCGCCATCCGCCCTGTCCTCCGCGACATCACCGGCGCTTGGAAGTGCTGCGGAAGCCGCGTCTTCCTTTGCCGCAATCCCCGATGCCGGCCCGGCTCCTGCGACACCGCAGAATCTGGCGCAGACCCGAGCAGAACTCTTTGCCACCGCCAAGATCGACCGCAGCGCCTATGTGACGATCCGCGATCTTGCCACGCTCGATGCCTGGATTGCCGCTGCCCGTGAAACCGGACTTGTTGCTTTCGATACGGAAACCACCTCGCTCGATGCGATGCAGGCCGAACTGGTCGGCTTCTCGCTGGCCATTGCCGATAACAGCAAGAACCCGTCCGGCACCGATATTCGCGCCGCCTATGTGCCGCTGCTCCACAAGACCGGCGGCAACGATCTGTTCAGCGACGGAGTGAAGCTGGCGGAAAACCGGATCCCGTCTGCGGTCGCGCTCGAGCGGCTGAAAGATCTGCTGGAGGATCCGTCGGTTCTCAAGATCGCGCAGAACCTCAAATATGATTACCTCGTCATGAAGCGCCACGGCGTCAGCATTGCCAGCTTCGACGATACGATGCTGATGTCCTACGTCGTCGATGCCGGTGCCGGTACGCACGGAATGGATTCACTGTCGGAAAAATGGCTCGGCCATCAGCCGATTCCCTACAAGGATGTTGCCGGCAGCGGCAAGTCTTCCGTCAGCTTCGATTATGTCGATATCGACAAGGCGACTGCCTATGCGGCTGAAGATGCCGACGTGACGCTCAGGCTATGGCAGGTGCTGAAGCCGCGCCTGGCGGCCAAGAACCTCAATGTCGTCTACGAGCGCCTGGAGCGGCCGTTGGTGCCGGTTCTGGCTCGCATGGAGGAACGCGGCATTACCATCGACCGGCAGATCCTGTCGCGGTTGTCGGGCGAGCTGGCGCAGGGTGCCGCCGGCCTCGAACACGAAATCTACGGTCTGGTCGGCGAAAGCTTCAATATCGGATCGCCAAAACAGCTTGGCGATATCCTGTTCGGCCGCCTCGGGCTCCCCGGCGGTGCCAAGACCAAGACGGGGCAATGGTCGACCTCCGCGCAGGTGCTTGAAGAACTCGCTCTGGAAGGCCACGAGCTGCCGCGCAAGATCGTCGACTGGCGCCAGCTGACCAAGCTCAAATCCACCTATACCGACGCCCTGCCGGGTTTCGTGCATCCGGAAACGAAGCGCGTCCACACATCCTATGCGCTGGCCGCCACGACCACGGGGCGTCTCTCCTCCTCCGAGCCGAACCTGCAGAACATTCCGGTGCGCACGGCCGAAGGCCGCAAGATCCGCACGGCCTTTATCTCGACACCGGGACACAAGCTGGTTTCGGCCGACTACAGCCAGATCGAGCTGCGCGTGCTTGCCCATGTTGCTGAGATTCCGCAGCTGAAGCAGGCGTTTTCCGACGGCATAGACATCCATGCGATGACCGCATCGGAAATGTTCGGTGTGCCGGTCGAGGGCATGCCGAGCGAAATCCGCCGCCGCGCCAAGGCGATCAATTTCGGCATCATCTATGGCATCTCGGCCTTTGGCCTTGCCAACCAGCTGTCGATCGAACGCTCGGAAGCCGGCGATTACATCAAGAAATACTTCGAGCGCTTCCCCGGTATCCGAGACTATATGGAAAGCACCAAGGCCTTTGCGCGCGAAAACGGCTATGTCGAAACCATCTTTGGCCGCCGCGCCCACTATCCGGACATCCGCTCGTCCAACCCCTCGCACCGCGCCTTCAACGAGCGCGCGGCGATCAACGCGCCGATCCAGGGTTCGGCCGCCGACATCATTCGCCGCGCAATGGTGAAGATGGAGCCAGCGCTCGAACAGGCCGGGCTTTCGCAACGCGCCCGCATGCTTCTGCAGGTGCATGACGAACTGATCTTCGAAGTCGAGGATGCCGATGTCGAGCGGGCCATCCCGCTGATCGTCTCGGTGATGGAAAACGCGGCCATGCCGGCGCTCGACATGAAGGTGCCGCTGAAGGTCGATGCACGGGCCGCCCATAACTGGGACGAAGCACACTGAGGCGCGTGGAACATCAGGACAAAAGCTTCCGCTTCAGCAGTGCCTCAAGCCAATCGGCGAAAACCTGAAGGCGGCGGGAGAGATGCTGGCGGTGCGGGTAGAGCAGCGTCATCGGCATGGGCGCGGCCCGATAATCCGGCATCACCTCAACGAGCTCGCCCGCGTCGAGGTGATGTTGGACGTCATAAACCGGGATCTGGATCAGGCCAAGCCCGGCAAGACAGCAGGCAATGTAGGCCTCGGCACCGTTGACGCTGACCCGGCCCCGCATCGGCGTACCGCTCAAAGTACCGTTCTCCACCCATCCCCAATCTTCGACACGCCCGCTTGAGGGCGAGGCATAGTTTACGACCCAATGCTCACTGAGATCAGCCGGCGTTGCGGGAATACCATTGCGTTCCAGATAGGCAGGGCTCGCGACATTGATCAGCGCCAACTCGCCGATGGGGCGGGCAATCAATCGGAATCAATCAATGGTCCAACGCGCAACACGCAGTCGATACTGCCCTCTATGAGGTTGACGGCCCGGTCGGTGACGCCGAGATCGATGTTGATTTGCGGAAAGCGCTCAAGGAAATCGGGTAGCGCCGGAGCAAGGATGAGGCGCCCGATGCGGCCTGGGACATCAACCCTGAGAGTTCCCGAGAGCCGGGCCTCCGTCCGCCGGAAAAGACTTTCCGTTTCTGCCACATCATCGACAAGGCGCACGCAGCGTTCGTAGAAAGCAGCGCCGTCTTGCGTCGGCGCCACCTTGCGCGTCGTGCGGTGAAGCAGGCGCGCGCCCACCCGGTTTTCAAGTTCCTGCACAGCCGCAGAGACCGAGGAGCGTGGCAGACCCAACGTGTCACCTGCCCGGGTAAAGTTTGAACATTCCACGACCCGCGCAAAGATACGGAACGGGTCAATGCGATCCAAGATGCGCCTCCGATTGTCCGTCATCTCTGACAAATGATGTCAGGATTTCCATCTTTATCTACCATTCCTAGACGATATCCTTCCGACCTGAAAGCGGCTGTAGACGCAGCCGTGCATCAAGACAGGAGGTCGACGCCATGACTGAACACAGCATCAAGGGCAAAACCGTCATCATTGCCGGGGGCGCAAAAAATCTTGGCAGGGCTCATCGCCCGAGATCTCGCTAAACACGGCGCCAAAGCTATCATGATTCACTACAACAGCGAGGGAACAAAGGCCGAAGCGGAGAAAACCCTGGCTGCCATAAAGGCCGCCGGTGCTGAAGCCGTCGCCTTCCAGGCGGACCTGACAACAGCGGCGGCGATGCAGAAACTGTTTGCCGATACCGTCGCGGCGATAGGGCGCCCGGATATCGTGATCAATACGGTCGGCAAGGTGTTGAAAAAGCCGATCGCCGAGATTTCGGAGGCGGAATATGACGAGATGAGCGCCATCAACGCCAAATCCGCCTTTTTCTTTCTCAAGGAAGCCGGCAAGTATCTCAACGACAACGGCAAGATCTGCACGCTGGTGACGTCGCTGCTGGGCGCCTTCACCCCCTTCTATGCGGCCTATGCCGGCACCAAGGCGCCGGTCGAACATTTCACCCGCGCAGCGTCGAAGGAGTTTGGTGCGCGCGGCATTTCCGTCACCGCAATCGGGCCGGGCCCGATGGACACCCCCTTCTTCTATCCGGCCGAGGGCGAAGACGCGGTTGCCTATCACAGGTCAGCGGCGGCCTTGTCGAATTTCTCCAAAACCGGCCTCACCGACATCGAGGACATCGTTCCCTACATCCGCTTCATGGTCTCGGAAGGCTGGTGGATGACCGGCCAGACCATTCTCGTGAACGGTGGCTACACGACAAAATGATGCCGTCTTCATCGCAGCCGGTGCCTTGGCGCTGGCCGCAGAGGGGCAAGGCAAATTACCAGGCACATGAGCACGGCGTGAATCGCGATCGACTCGATGCCTACGAGACCGTGGCTCGTTGCCACGCTGTCGTCTGGATATTGGCCTATATGGATATTTCTGCGTTGGCCGGAACCGGGCGAAAGCTGTTGAACAGGCGTTTCAGCCCTTCCTTGCCTTCCGCCGCAAGATCGAAGCGTCGGCCGAATAGCAGCCATTCGCTGCAAAGCCCTTCCATCATCCAGCGCAGCGCCTTGGTGGCCGATTGCGGCGTCCAGTTGCTGCTGAGAAACCCTTCGCTGCGGGCGCGGTCAAAGGCGCTATCGAGCATGACCGTATGGCGGTCATCGACTTCCTGCTGCTTTTCCAGAACCGGCAACAGCTCGTCGCCATAGGCGCAGCGCAGAAGGATGGTGAAGATGCGCTGGCGATGCTCGTCTGCCGCCAGCTCGTCCAGCCAGTCTCCCGCCGATTTCTCGATATGGCAGAGCACATCGGCGGCGGGCTGCTCGACATCGTGGGCAATCATGTCTTCCACCGGCAAGGTCACGCTGTTGTAAAGCTCGAGGAAAAGGTCGGTCTTGTTGGAGAAATGCCAATAGATGGCGCCGCGCGTGACGCCGGCCGCCTTGGCGACATCGTCGAGTGACGCATTCGAGACGCCCTTTTCAAAGAAAACCCGTTCGGCGGCGCCAAGGATGCTGTTGCGGGTTTCTTCCGCCTCGGCCTTGGTTCTGCGCATGGTTCTCCCCCTCCTTTCAAGGAAAGGCCCGCCTTTCGGCGGGCACTTCCATTATTCTGCCGGCGTGGCGGCCGTTTCTGCGTCTGCACCAATCGGCTTCAACGTTGTCCTCCCGAACAACTTCATGATGAAGACGAAGAAGACGGGCACGAAGAAGATCGCCAGGATCGTCGCCGAGATCATGCCCCCCATGACGCCGGTACCGATGGCGCGCTGGCTGCCCGAGCTTGCGCCCGTCGCGATCGCCAGCGGCAGCACACCGAGGGTAAAGGCGAGCGAGGTCATCAGGATCGGGCGGAAGCGCAGATGCGCTGCCTCGATGGTGGCATCCAGCAACGGCTTTCCGGCCTCCATCTGCTCCTTGGCGAACTCGATAATCAGGATCGCGTTTTTCGCCGATAGACCGATGATCGCGATCAGGCCGACCTTGAAGTACACGTCGTTCGGCATATCGCGCAGGGTCACTGCCAGAACCGCGCCGATGACGCCGAGCGGCACCACCATCATCACCGATACCGGAATGCTCCAGCTCTCGTAGAGGGCTGCAAGGCACAGGAAGATCAGCAGGCACGACAGCGCCACGAGAAGCGGTGCCTGGGTGCCCGAAGCAATTTCCTCGCGCGACTGACCCGTCCATTCATAGCCGAAGCCCGGCGGCAGCTGGCCGAACAGACGTTCCATTTCGGCAATCGCTTCACCGGAGGAATAGCCCGCACTAGCCTGGCCGCTGATGGGAACCGACGGATAGCCGTTATAACCGACCGTCTGGGTTGGGCCGCTTGTCCACTCGATGCTGGAGAAGGCCGACAGAGGCACCATGCCGCCATTGCTGTTGCGGACATTGAGCTTCAAGAGGTCAGCCGTCTGCATGCGCTTGTTCTCGTCGGCCTGCACCGTCACACGCTGCAGACGTCCGGCATTCGGGAAGTCGTTGACATAGGACGAACCAAGATTCGTCGAGATCGTCGAGTTGATGTCAGCGAAGGCAACACCGAACGTATTGGCCTTTTCACGGTCGATGAGCAGGTTGACCTGTGCCGCATCCGGCAGGCCATCGACACGAACACCCGAGATGACCTGGCTTTGTGCGGCAAGACCGAGAAGCTGGTCACGCGCTGCGGCAAGCGCTGCAGACCCTTGTCCACCGCGATCCTGCAGGCGGAACTCGAAACCGTTGGAGGTGCCGAGACCCTGGATCGGCGGCGGCGACAGCGCGAAGCTGATCGCATCCTTGATCTGGGACATGGCGCCCGATGCCCGGCCGGCAATGACGGAGGCGACATCGTTCGGCCCACGCTCCGACCAGTCCTTCAGCGTCACGAACGCGAGGCCGGCATTCTGGCCGGTACCGGAGAACGAGAAGCCGCTGATGGCGATGATACGGTCGACAGCGGGTTCCTTGCTGAAGATCGCTTCCGTCTGCTCGATAACCTCGGTCGTCCGGTTGCCGGTAGCTTCCGACGGCAGCTGCATGCTGACGATGACAAAGCCCTGGTCTTCATCCGGAAGGAAGGACGACGGCAGCTGCATGAACAGGTAGCCAAGTCCGCCGAGCAGCACGACATAGATCAGCATGAAGCGCCATGTGCGCGTGACCATGCCGGCAACCCAGCCGCTATAGCCGTGCGACGCCTTGTCGAAACCACGGTTGAACAGGCCGAAGAAGCCGCGCTTGGCATGGTGATGACCCTTCGGAACCTGCTTGAGGAAGCTGGCGCACAATGCAGGCGTCAGCGTCAGGGCGAGCAGCGCCGAGAACAGGATGGAGACCACCATGGTCAGCGAGAACTGCTGGTAAATGACGCCGACGGCGCCGGGGAAGAAGGCCATGGGAATGAACACGGCCGACAGAACCAGCGTGATGCCGATGACGGCACTGGTGATCTGCTTCATCGCCTTGCGTGTCGCTTCCTTTGGCGTCAGCCCTTCCTCGGACATGATGCGCTCGACATTTTCGACGACGATGATCGCGTCGTCGACGAGAATGCCGATGGCAAGCACCATACCGAACATCGTCAGAACGTTGATCGAGAAGCCCATGGCAAGCATGGCAGCACAGGTGCCGAGCAGCGCGACCGGCACGACGAGCGTCGGGATGATCGTGTAGCGGATGTTCTGCAGGAACAGGAACATCACCAGGAACACAAGCGCCACGGCTTCGAGCAACGTATGCAGAACCTTTTCGATCGAGATCGCTACGAAAGGCGACGTATCGTAAGGTACGGAATACTCGACGCCCTGCGGGAAGAATGTCGCCAATTCATCCATGCGTGCCTTGATGGCCGTGGAGGTAGCAAGAGCGTTGCCGGTCGGCGTCAGCTGCACGCCGATAGCGGCGGACGGCTTGCCGTTCAGGCGGGTCGAGAAGCTGTAGTCCTGGCCACCGATCTCGATGTGCGCCACATCGCGCAGACGCACGGCCGAGCCATCGGGATTGGCGCGCAGCACGATCGCCCCGAACTCTTCGGCGGACGAGAGCTGGCCCTTGATCAGCACCGGGGCGCTGATCTGCTGGGTGATCGGGTTCGGCTGGGCGCCGATGCTGCCCGATGCGACCTGGGCATTCTGTGCGGTGATCGCCGCATTGATGTCACCGGCCGTCAGGTTGAGGCCGCGCATCTTGTCCGGATCGAGCCAGATACGCATGGCGCGCTCGGTGGCAAACATCTGTGCCCGGCCGACGCCTTCGACACGCTGGATTTCGTTGAGCACGTTGCGGCTAAGATAATCGCCGAGAGAGACCGCATCCATGGACCCGTCCGTGGATGTGAGCGCAAGGATCATCAGGAAGCCAGAACCGGCCTCCTCGACCTCGATGCCCTGCTGGCGCACGGCATCGGGCAGGCGCGCCTCGACGCGGCGAACGCGATTCTGGACGTCGATCGAGGCATCGCCGGAATCGGTGCCCGGAGCGAAGGTCACGTTGATCGTCACACTGCCGGCGGCGCTGGATGTGGACGAGAAATACTGCATACCCTCGATGCCGTTCAGCTCATTTTCGATGAGCCGCGTCACACTCTGGTAGGTTTCTTCCGACGAAGCGCCGGGATAGCTCGTGTTGATGGAGATCTGCGGCGGCGCGACGTTCGGATACTGCGAAATCGGCAATAGCGGCAACGCAATGATACCGGAGATCATGATGAAAAGCGCGACGACCCATGCAAAGATAGGCCGGTCGATAAAGAAACTAGGCATCGATCGGATCCTCACTTCGCCTGTTCGGCGGGCTTGGCTGCGGCTTCGTCAGCATTCTTCTGGTCACCTGCCGCCTTTGCGTCAGCAGGCTTTGCTTCTGCCGGCTTGGCATCGGCGGCGGGCTTGGCATCACCGCTCTTCCAGTCCGTGGGGACAACTGGCGCGCCCGGGCGAACCTTCTGGAAGCCTTCGACGATGATCTTCTCGCCGGCCTTCAAGCCGTCGCGGATGATCCACTGATCGCCAAGAACAGTGCCGGCGGATACCGTGCGCAATTCGGCCGTGTTATCGTCCTTGACGACATAGACCTGCGCATTGCCCGACGTATCGCGCTGCACGGCCTGCGTCGGCACGGCAATGACATTCTTCTCGACGCCCTGCTCGACCAGCACACGTACATACATGCCGGGCAGCAGATCGCCATCCGGATTGGGGAATTCGCCGCGCAGGGTGACTTGGCCCGTGGTCTCATCGACAGCTGCTTCCGAGAACAGCAGCTTTCCGTCATGCGGATAGGGCGTGCCGTCATCCATGATCAGGTTGACCTTCGCTTCGTTCTTATCATCAGCCAGAGCACCAGCCTGCAGCGCCTTGCGCAGGCGGATGAGGTCCGTCGCGGACTGGGTAAAGTCCGCATAGACCGGATTGAGCTGCTGGATCGTGGCCAGGTTTTCCGAGCCGTTGGCGCTGACGAGCGCGCCTTCGGTAATCAGGGCACGTCCGATCCGGCCGCTGATCGGGGCCGTCACATTGGTATATTGCAGATTGAGTTGGGCAGAGGCGAGACCCGCCTCTGCAATCGCAACGTCTGCATCGGCCTGCGCCAGCTGCGCAATCGCATCGTCATAGGTCTGGCCGGTGGCGACGCCGGACTTTTTCAACTGCTCCTGGCGATCGGCGGCCTGCTTGGCTTGCAGCTGAACCGCCTTGGCGCGGCGCAGCGTGCCTTCGGCGCTCGACCTGAACCTGGAACGGTGCCGGATCAATCCGGTAAAGCACGTCGCCGGCATTCACGCGCGAGCCTTGCTCGAACACCCGTTCGATGACGATGCCGGTGGCGCGCGGACGGACTTCGGAGATGCGGGTCGCAGCGATACGCCCCGGCAGATCGTTGGTGATCGGTAGAGATTCGGTCTTCGTCGTGATCACCGAGACTTGCGGCGGTGGATAGGACGGCGCCGCCTGCTTCTCGCTGTCTTCCTTCTGGCACCCGGAAATAATCATCAGGCCAGCCACTGTTGCAGCCAATATCGGTCGGTTCATCCGCATCTTTTGTTCCATACGCAAAGTCCAGCCGCACGGCTGACCATCTTTTCTCAAAGAGATCAGCTGCTGCTGGAAGTTCATGAAAATCAATGTGATACGAAGGGATTCCTGGGACAGAGCCACCGACGCACCAATTATACAAACAGATACGTATGTTAAAACAGGTGGCAGCGCAAGCCGATGATGCGGCGCACAATAAAACGTTACCGAACGACAACATTCGTCATCGTTCGGAAACAATTCCGTCTCGAAATCAGCGCAGAACGCGGTCGTCGGCACCGAAACGGTGCATCGAAGCCTTGTCCGGCGTCGCGTAGACGACGTCATCGACATCGTACTTGTGTTCGCCGAACAGGCGGACCGTCAGCAAGCCGGTGACCTCGGTTTCCAGATAGAGAATCGTGTCGGCGCCGAGATGCTCGACATGGATAACCTTGCCCTTCCAGTCGCCACTATCGCGCGACAGCGTGATGTGTTCCGGCCGGATACCGACGGTCTTTGCCGCGGTATCGCCAAGCCTGCCCGCTTCGATGAAGTTCATTTGCGGCGAACCGATGAAGCCGCCAACGAACGTATTCGCCGGCTTGTTGTAGAGTTCCATCGGCGAACCGATCTGCTCGATCTGGCCGGCATTGAGGACGACGATCTTGTCGGCCAGCGTCATCGCCTCGACCTGATCATGCGTCACGTAGATCATGGTTGCCTTCAGGCTGCGATGCAGCCGGGCGATCTCGAGACGCGTGTTGACGCGCAGCGCCGCATCGAGGTTGGACAGCGGCTCATCGAACAGGAACAGCTTGGGTTCGCGGACGATGGCGCGGCCGATGGCGACGCTGGCGCTGACCGCCAGACAGTTCGGCCGGACGGCGGGCGAGATAGGGCTCGAGCGACAGCATGCCGGACGCCTTGGCGACCTTGGCATCGACTTCCGCCTTGGGCGCACCCATCTGCTTCAGGCCGAGGCCCATATTGTCCTTCACCGTCAGGTGCGGGTAGAGCGCATACGACTGGAACACCATGGCGATACCGCGCTTGGCGGGCGGTGTGTTGATGACTTCCTGGCCGTCGATCTGGACGCTGCCGGAGGTCGCATCCTCAAGACCGGCGATGACGCGCAGAAGGGTCGACTTTCCGCAGCCGGACGGTCCGACGAAAATCACGAACTCGCCGTCCTTTACTTCGAGGTCGATACCCTTGAGGACTTCGTGATTGCCGAAGGCCTTGCGGATGGATTTCAGATTCAGTGATCCCACGAGAGGCCCCTTTTAAAGTTTAACCGGTTGACCGGTCCGCACGCTCTCATCCGCGGCAAGGCAGATGCGCAGCGACTGGACGGCATCGTCCATGTGTCGTTCGAGATTGATGTTTTCGGTGATGGCTTTCAGCACATAGGCCTGCTCGAGATCGCAGAGTTCCTGATGTCCCGGCTCGCCATCCATCTTCAGGTCTTCGTCCTTGTGCACGAATTTTCCGTCCGCACCGGTTTCGGCCTTGTGAACGCGAATGACGGCCGTCTTCGTATGCGTGTCGATGTCGTCGGACTTGGCACTCGGATCCATGACGATGGAAACCGAACCATTGGGCGACATGACGTCCTTCACGAAGAAGGCGGTTTCCGAGATCATCGGCCCCCAGGCGGCTTCTGTACCAGCCGAGCGACCCATCTTCGTAGAGCACCTGCAGATGGCCATAGTTGTACATGTCATCAGCGATTTCGTTCGACAGGCGCAGGCCCATGCCGCGCACCTCGACGGCCTTGGCATCGGTGATCTGGCACATGACATCGACATAATGCACGCCGCAATCGACGATCGGCGGGGTGGTTTCCATCAGCGACTTGTGCGTCATCCATGTTGGGCCGCTCGACTGCTGATTGAGATTCATGCGGAAAACATAGGGGCCGCCGAGCTTGCGGGCCTCAGTGATCAGCCGGATCCAGGACGGGTGATGGCGCAGGATGTAACCGACAACCAGTTTCTTGCCGGCCTTCCTCGCGGCTGCCACGACGCGCTCGGCATCGGCCACCGTCGTTGCTAGCGGCTTTTCGATGAAGACATCGCAGCCGGCCTCGAAGGCCATGACGGCATAGTCGGCATGGCTGTCGGAATAGGTGCAGATCGAGCAGAGATCAGGCTTCAACTCTTTCAGAGCCGTCGTGAAATCCGGATGGATCGTATAGCTGCCAAGCTCCGGCGCCAGCACCGGCTTCGAGCGATTGACGAGGCCGACGATCTCGAAGCCGGGATTGTTGTGATAGGCCAACGCATGGCTGCGGCCCATATTGCCGAGACCGGCGACGAGGACGCGAACGGGTTTGCTCATTACTTAACTGCTCCTGCGGTGATGCCGCGGATCAGCTGCCGCGAGAAGATGACGTAGAGAACAAGGACCGGGAAGATCGCCAGCGACAGGGCGGCGAGAACCGCATTCCAATTGGTGACGAACTGGCCGATGAACACCTGGGAGCCGAGCGTGACGGTCTTGGTGGCTTCGCCGGGTGCCAAGATCAGCGGGAACCAGAGGTCGTTCCAGATCGGGATCATCGTGAAGACGGCGACGGTTGCCATGGCTGGCCGGACCAGCGGCAGGACGAGCCGGAAGAAGATCGCATATTCCGACAGGCCATCGATGCGGCCAGCATTCTTCAGGTCATCCGAGACCGTGCGCATGAACTCCGACAGGATGAAGATGGCGAGCGGCAACCCTTGCGCGGTATACACGAGGATCAGCGCTGTCAGCGTGTTGACCAGTCCGGCAGCGACCATGCCCTGCAGGATGGCGACCGTGCCGAGACGGATCGGGATCATGATGCCGATGGCAAGATAGAGCCCCAGCAGCGTATTGCCACGAAAGCGGTATTCCGACAGCGCGAAAGCCGCCATTGCACCGAACAACAGCGCAAAGAAGATCGAGACGACCGTGACGATCAGGCTGTTCTGGAAATAGCCGATGAAGTCGCCCTGTTTCAGCACTGTCGTGTAACCGATCAGGCTGAATGTCTCCGCCGTCGGCAGCGTCAGTGGCGTGCGGAAAATCGCGTTCTTGTCCTTGAGCGAATTGACGATCGTCAGGACGACCGGAAACAGCGCGACCACCGTATAGCCGGCCAGTGCCAGGTGAACGAAGCCGGAGCGCAGCGGCGAGATGCGTGCTTTTGACATGGGTCCGTTCCCCTTAGAACTGGTAGCGGCGAACGCGCCGCTGAATGCCGAAGAGATACAGCGAGACGCCGGCAAGGATGATCAGGAACATCACGGTGGCGATGGTTGCGCCCATCGAGCGGTCACCGAGCTGCAGCTGGAAGCCGAAGAAGGTGCGGTAGAGCAAGGTTCCGAGAATGTCGGTTGCCCCATCCGGCCCGGCCAGCGCGCCCTGCACCGTATAGATCAGGTCGAAGGCGTTGAAATTGCCGACGAAGGTCAGGATCGAGACCATGCCGATCGCAGGCAGGATCAGCGGCAGCTTGATCTTCCAGAACTGGCTCCAGCCGGTGATGCCATCGCATTCGGCGGCTTCTGATGACTTCGTCCGGAATATTGAGAAGGGCAGCATAGATCAGCATCATTGGGATGCCGACATTCTGCCAGACGGAAATCAAGGAGACCGTGATCAGCGCCGAGCCGGGCTTGCCGAGCCACGGCCCGAAGAAGGCCTTGAGGCCGACGAGATCCATGAAGAACGGCGTGATGCCCCAGATCGGCGACAGGATCAGCTTCCAGATGAAACCGACGATGACGAAGGACAGGATCGTCGGCATGAAAATCGCCGTACGATAGAAGGTGGCAAGCCGGAGCTTGGGGATCGACAGCATGGCGGCAAGCGCGATGCCGAGCGGATTCTGCACCAGCATGTGGATCGCAAAGAAAATGAAGTTGTTCTTCAGCGCCCGCCAGAAATCAGCAGCCCAACGCTCTTCACCGAACAGAACCTGGAAATTGGCGAGGCCGACGAAGGTCGATTGCCCATCCACGGTGTTGTAGAGCGACAGGCGCAGCGTTTCGATCAGCGGCAGGATCATCACGGCGGAATAGACGATGAAGGCCGGCAACAGGAAAACGAGGATATGCCAGCGTCTCGGTCGCGCCTGAAATTTGAATGTTGTCCTCAGACGATATGGCGCTGCTCATGGCTTCTGCCGCTCCGACCCGTTTTTCGTCGATCGCCGCCGATATGCGGCAAGGCCTGCGCTGCCGGTCCCCGCGGCGCATGCCATCACCAGCGCGCCTAAAAGGTGCTGGCAGGATGTGATTTCAGATTACATGTTTTCGGCTGGACGCTTTGCTTTTTCGCAGAAGAACGTCCGGCACCAAAGTGCAGCCCCTCATCCGCCCTTTCGGGCACCTTCTCCCCGTGAACGGGGAGAAGGGACAAGCCGCAAATTCCGGTAATCCCCTCTCCCCGCATGCGGGGAGAGGGCTAGGGTGAGGGGCAGTTCCCCACGACCCCAAATTTTACTTTGCAGGCTTGTACCAGCTGTCGAGGCCCTTCTGCAGCTTTTCGGCAGCAACTTCCGGCGTATCGGTGCCGTTGATGACGTTTGCCGATTCAACCCAGGTCTCGTTCTCGAGGTTCGGGGTGCCGCGCGACAGGGATCTGGTAGGTCGAGCGGATGGTCGGCTTGCACTTTTCCCGCCAGGAAACGAATTCCTGTGCGAGCGGATCGGCCATCTTTACCGGTGACGAGTTCAGGCTGAAGAAGCCCGGCAGCGAGTTGGCATAGATGTCGGCGAATTCCGGAGAAGCGATCCAGCTGAGAAGCTTCTTGGCTTCTTCCGGATGCGCGCTCTTGGCATTCAGGCCGACGCCGATGTCGTTGTGGTCGGAGATGTAGCAAGCGTCGCCAGCAGTCTTAACCGGCGGCGGGAAAGCGCCCATCTTGAACTGGGCCTGCGTGTTGAACAGGCCGATTTCCCACGAGCCGGCCGGGTAGATGGCAGCGCGGCCGAGAGTGAAGAGGTTCTGACTGTCCGGATAGGTCTGGGCTTCGAAACCGTCGCCGAGGTAATCCTTCCACTTGGCAAGAACCTTGTAGGGCTCGACCCAGTCGGCGTCCGTCAGCTTCTGCTCGCCCTTGATCAGAGCAGCGCGGCCTTCTTCACCCTTCCAGTAGGTCGGGCCGATGTTCTGGTAGCCCATGGTGGCGGCTTCCCAGAGGTCCTTCGTGCCCATGGCGAGCGGGATGTAGGTGCCGTCAGCCTTGATCTTGTCGAGCGCTGCGAAGAACTCGGCTTCCGTTGCCGGGATGGCGATGCCGAGCTTGTCGAAGGCGTCCTTGTTGTAGATGAAGCCATGGATAACCGAAGCCATCGGCACGCAGAAGGTGGCTGCGCCATCGTCCGTTGTCCAGGCGGACCTGGCGACCGGCGAGAAATTCTCCATGCCGGCGAGACCGGTCAGGTCAGCCAGGTGCTTCTTGTTGTAAAGTTCGAGCGAAGCATCAGAACGGGCGGCAGGTGACGAGGTCACCGGCCGAACCGGCGTCGAGCTTGGCGTTGAGCGCAGCATTATACTCGGTTGGCGCGGTCGGTGCGAAGACGACCTTGATGCCCGGGTTCTTGGCTTCGAATGCCGGAATAAGTTTTTCCTGCCAGATGGTCAGGTCGTCGTTGCGCCAGCTTTCGATCGTCAGCGTGACGTCTTCAGCATGCGCCAGCCCGGCAGAGCCGAGGATACTGGATGCAAGCAGCAAGCCCTTCAAGGTAGTGCGGGTCATTACGTTCTCCCTCTTTGTGCGCCATTTTTGGCGCGGTTTTAGAACCCTAGGATCAATGTGCCATGACGCCAGACAAGGCGCGGCGCAAGTTTTGACCGGCTTTCGGTAAGCGCTGCTTGTGCAGCGGCCACGTCTTCTGCCCCAGCAGCAAGAAGAATGGCGATCTTTACCGAACCAGACGATGTCGTGAGATAGCGGCCTGCCTCCGTGGCACCAATGCCGGCAATGTCGGAAACGATGCGGATGGCGCGGCGGCCGCGCAATTTTGCGTTGTCGGCCTTCAGGTTGACCATATGTCCGTCATAGACATGGCCAAGATGAATGCCGACAAGCGTCGAAAACATGTTGAAGGCGATCTTCTGTGCCGTTGCCGCACCCATGCGGGTCGATCCGGAGATGACCTCGGGCGGCGTTTGCAGCAGAATGGCAACGTCGGCATTCTGGAACAGCACGGCACCCGGATTGTTGGCCATGGCAATGACCCGAGCGCCACGTTCGCGGGCTTCATCAGCCGCAGCCAGCGCATATGGCGTCGAACCGCTTGCCGACACCGAAATCAGACAATCGCCAGCGCCGATACCGGCATCGCGCACATCCTTGCGCGCTAACTCCATGTCGTCTTCATAGCCGCCGGCAAGATCTGTGAGGCTCGCAGCACCTCCGGCGAGAAGCACAACGACCTTGTCGAGCGCAATTCCATAGGTACCGGGCAATTCCAGTGCATCGGTCATGGCCATCAGACCGGAGCTGCCGGCCCCGGCATAGGCCAGGCGGCCACCCTTGGAGAGAACGTCGGCAGCGATCTGCGCAGCGGCGGCAATGGATTCAATGGCAGCATCAACGACCTTGGCCGCGGCCTGCTGGCCGGATGCAAGCAGACGAAGCGCAAGCGCCGGATGCATCACATCCAGTCCCATCGCCTTGTCATGATGCTCTTCGGTCTTCACTGACGGCATACGCTCAATCTCCTCTGCGCAAATTAATGCCAAAAAAATACCAATTGTCTAGGAAAAATTAACTTCCGACCGAAGAAAATTTTCTATTTCTAAAATAATCAATATATTTCAAATTGTTAATCGATAAATCCAATTAAAGACCAAAATCCTCTTGGTAAATGGTATTTTTTTGGTATCCTTTTTCTCGGAGGTATCCATGCCACATTACATTCTGGGAATCGACGGCGGAGGCACAAGCTGCCGCGCGGCTGTAGCGGGCGCCGATGGGCGTATCCTCGGACGCGGTAAAAGCGGCGCCGCCAACATTCTGACCGATCCCGACAATGCCCTGATCCACATTGTCGGCGCCGCCACGGCTGCCTTCGAGGAGGCAAACATTGCACCCTCGGAGATCGGCTCAGCCTGCGCGCTGGTCGGGGTTGCCGGCAGCAATGTCGGCGATGCGGTCCATTATGTGAAGGAGCGCCTGCCGTTCGCCAAGGCCGACATCGAATCCGATGGGCTGATTGCGCTGCAAGGCGCCCTGGGCGATAGCGACGGCGCTGTGGCCATCCTCGGCACCGGCTCCATCTATATCTCCCGCCAGGGTGACGAGATCCGCTATATCGGCGGATGGGGTTTCCAGATCGGCGATCTCGGCAGCGGCGCCCGCCTCGGCCACGCACTTTTGCAGGAAAGCGTGCTGGCCTTCGACCGGATTCATCCGTCGTCGCCGCTGACAGATGCCGTCATGGCCGAATTCAACAACGACCCGCGCGAGGTCGTCGAATTTGCCCGCGCCGCACGGCCCGGCGAGTTCGGCCGTTTTGCGCCGAAGATTTTCGACTATGCCGGCCGCAACGATCCGGTGGCGATCACCCTGCTCAAGACCTGCGCCCAGACCGTCGATGAAGCCCTGGATGCCGTCGTGGCGCAGGGCAGCCGCAAGCTCTGCCTGCTGGGCGGGTTGGCGCCGATCTATCGCCCATGGCTGGCCGAGCGGCATCAGCCTTTGTTCGTGGAGCCGGAAGCGGACGCCCTGACCGGCTCGGTTGCGCTGGCAGCCAAGCTGATTTGCGGCGGGATCTGCGGCATGACCCAGCATCTCGAAGCCATATTGCCATTGGACAGCCTGCAGGCCGGGGGCTCCGGTCCGCTGTATCTCAAGCTGCGGCAATCGCTCGAGGATGCGATCCTTTCGGGCAAGCTCAATCATGGCGATGCCCTGCCGCCGGAGCGGGATCTGGCCGATTATGCCAGCATCAGCCGCGTGACGGTGCGCAAGGCGGTCGATGATCTGGTCAGGGATGGTCTGCTTGTGCGCCGCCATGGCTCCGGCACGTTTGTCGTCAAGCCAGTCCATCGCGTACAGCAGTCTTTATCGCGCCTGACCTCCTTTACAGAAGACATGCAGAGGCGCGGCCTGGTCACGACGGCGCAATGGATCGAGCGCGGGCTTTTTCATCCTTCGCCGGATGAAATGATGGCCCTTGGCCTGACCGCCGATGCGCTTGTGGCCCGCCTCGGCCGCCTGCGTATTGCCGACGACATGCCGCTTGCCATCGAGCGGGCGAGCATTTCGGCCGAATTCCTGCCCGATCCCATTCGTATCGGCACCTCGCTCTATGCCGAGCTCGACAAGACCAAGTCGCGTCCTGTGCGTGCCGTGCAGCGGATTTCGGCCTGCAGCCTGAAAGATCCGGACGCAGCAATGCTCGGCGTGCCCGCCGGCTCGGCCAGCCTGTCGATCGAACGCATCTCCTATCTCGCCTCCGGGCGTGTCGTGGAATTCACCCGGTCGCTCTATCGGGGCGACGCCTATGACTTCGTCGTGGAACTGACCCTGTCGGATTCCTGAGCGGCCCAAAGTAGAAAGACAAGATCATGCAGACGAACATGCGGCGCGAAATCGATGAAATCCCGGAAGCTGCGGCCCGGCTTCTCGAACGGACCAAAAGCGCAGTGAAAGAGACAGGGGGCAGCTGCGCGCTAAGGATCCGGCTTTCCTGGTGACGATCGCCCGTGGCTCATCAGACCACGCTGCCTTGTTCCTGAAATACGCGATCGAGCTTTCGACCGGACGGCCGGTTGCCTCGCTCGGCCCGTCGCTCGCCTCCATCTATGGCGCGAAAATGCAGCTTCAGGGCGCGGCATCGATTGCCATTTCACAATCCGGCAAAAGCCCGGACATCGTCGCGATGGCTGCGGCAGCGACCAAGGCAGGCGCCGTGACGATCGCGCTGACCAACACCCTGCCCTCACCGATTTCCCAGGCCAGCACGCATTCGCTCGATATCCTTGCCGGGCCGGAAATCGCTGTTGCCGCAACCAAATCCTATGTCAATTCGATCGTTGCCGGCCTTGCCATCCTTGGCGAATGGACGCAAGACGCTGCCCTGCAGCGCGCTGTCGCCGATCTGCCTGCCCAGTTTGCCAAGGCCGTGAAGCTCGACTGGCAGCCGCTGGCCGACGAACTGGGCGATGCGGAATCGTTGTTCGTGCTCGGTCGAGGCCCGGCGCTGGCGATTGCCAGCGAGGCGGCACTGAAATTCAAGGAAACCTCCGGCATGCACGCGGAAGCTTACTCGGCTGCCGAAGTGCTGCATGGGCCGGTGGCGCTGGTCGAAAAGCGTTTCCCGGTGATCGGCCTTGCTGCGCGCGATGCTGCGGAAGGCTCCGTTGCCGGCATTCTCGATGGGCTGAGCGCCAAGGGGGCGCTGGCCTTCGTCACATCCGACCAAGCCAAGGCGACCAAGACTCTGCCATTTGTCGCCACCGGACATCCGATTACCGACGCGCTGGCCCTGATCATTCCATTCTACGGCTTCGTCGAATCCTGGTCGCGGTCACGCGGCCTCAATCCGGATGCGCCCGTCGCTCTCAAGAAGGTAACGGAGACGAGATGACCGCGCCAACGGCAATCACTGGAGCCCGGATTTTTGACGGCCTGTTCTGGCATGACGATCAGGCCCTGCTTCTCGACGGCGGCACGATCACCGGCATTTTGCCGGAGAACGACCTGCCGTCCGGCACCCATACAATCAGCGCCGACGGGCAGTTGCTGGTGCCGGGTTTCATCGATCTTCAGGTGAACGGCGGCGGTGGCGTGATGCTCAACGACCGCCAGGATGTTGACGCCATCCGCACGATCTGCGCGGCACATGCAAAATTCGGCACCACCGCCCTGCTCCCGACGCTGATCACCGACACGTTCGAGATCCGCGCCCGCACTATTGCGGGCGGCAGGCAAGCCAAGGCGGAAAAGGTACCCGGATTCCTCGGCCTGCATCTTGAAGGACCGCACCTTTCGGTTGCCCGCAAGGGGCGCATGATCCGGCGCTAATCCGGCCGATGGATCAGGCCGATCTCGACGCCATGCTGGCTGCGCCGGTGCTTTGATGCCATAATGGTGACGGTCGCCCCTGAGAATACCACGGCAGCACAGGTTTCGGCGATGACCGAAGCCGGTATCATCGTCAGCCTCGGCCATACCGATGCCGGCTACAATACCGTCGTTGAATATGCCAAGGCCGGCGCCCGTACAGTCACGCACCTGTTCAATGCGATGAGCCCGCTTGGCCATCGGGAACCGGGTATGGTCGGCGGAGCGCTCGATACCGGCAGCCTGCATGCCGGAATCATCGCCGACGGTTTCCATGTCGATCCGGCGTCCATGGGCGTCGCATTGCGCGCCAAGAACGGCCCGGGACGAATCTTCATCGTTACTGATGCGATGTCGACGATCGGCTCCGACCTGACCAGCTTTCTGCTCAATGGCCGGGAAATCTTCCGCAAGGACGGCCGTCTGACGCTGGCGGACGGCACGCTGGCAGGCGCCGACATCGACATGCTGTCTTCGGTGCGCTTCGCCCACGAAAAGCTGGCTTTGCCGCTTGATGAGGCGCTGCGCATGGCGTCCGCCTATCCCGCGGATGCCGCCGGTATCGCCGCCCGCAAGGGCCGGCTGCTGCCGGGTCTGGACGCCGATTTCGTGCTTTTGACCGAGAGCCTCGAGATGGCGTCGACCTGGATTACCGGCACACGCGTTTTCCAGGCATAGCCTAGTTAGATATCACGGCGCGGCCGTCAGCCGCGCCTTCAGCGCCCGCACCGCCTGCGTATCCGTTTGCCGGGCGCTCGGCGCGACAAAGCCGAGCGACACCAGCCGGACATCGTGAGCCGGCTGATCAATCGAGCAGGACGAATGGACCTCGGTGACGGAAAGCCGTGACAGAAGACCGTCAATCGTCTGCAGCGTTACGCCAGAACCGGGCATGATCGAAATCCGGCCTCTGGCGGCGCTGATAGCGGACGCGAGGACATCGACGCCCTCAGACGCCTTTTGCACCACCTGAGGTCAGTATCCGCTCGAAGCCGAGATCGACGGCGGTCTCGACTGCCTCGTCGAAATCCGGAACCAGATCGAAAGCGCGATGCAGCGTCAGGCCCAGTCCGCTCGCATGGCCGACCAGCGTTCGCAATGTTGCGACATCCAGGCTACCATTAGGCCGGCTTGCACCGAGCACCACTCCGGCAAGACCCGCCGCGCGCGCCGTGTCGATCTCGACCCGCATGACATCGATATCGCCGGCATCGAAAACGAAATCTCCCGATCTCGGCCGGATGATCGCATAGACCGGAATATCGAATGTGCCGGCCAGCGCCATCAGGCCCGGCGATGGCGTAAGGCCGCCGACGGACAGGGCCGAGCACAATTCGATGCGATCGGCGCCGCCATCGACCGCGGCCCGAAGACCGGCTGCATCCTCGACGCAGACCTCCAGCAGAACATTCGTCATCACACATCTCCTGCGAGACCGAGAACGGCCGCGCCGATCAGGCCAGGCTCGATCCGGCATTCACCGGGAACGACCAGCGGCCGGTCGAATTTTCGCAAGATGCGCGCCCGCACGGCCTTGTCGATCTCGGCAATCAGCGGCGTCACATTGGAAAGACCGCCACCGATCGGGACGATCGTCGCGCCGGTGATATTGACCGTCAGCGCCAGCGGCGAACTGATGAGGTCGACCAGCACATCGATGGTGCGAGCCGCTTCGGCATCGCCATTTTGCCAGAGCGTAGTGATCTCGTGGCTTGGCAGGCTCTTGCCATGCAAAGTCAGATGCAGACGCTCCATGCCACGGGCGCCGCCAATCGTATCGACACAGCCGCGCTGGCCGCAGCCGCAGTCGAAAATGGGGATTGCGACGGGCGGCGTGCCAGCCATCGAAGCCACTGCGGGGCCATGGCCCCATTCGCCGGCAAACCCGCCTTCCGCATTGATGAGCCGGCCATCGACCACCAGGCCGCCGCCGACACCTGTGCCGAGAATGGCGCCGAGCACGATCCGGTAACCCCTGCCCCGCCCCGGCGCCGGCTTCGGCCAGTGCGAAACAATCGGCATCATTGGCGATCAATACGGGTAGTCCGAGCAAACTGGATAATTCAGCGGCAAGCTTGCGCCCGTCGATGCAAGGAATGTTGGCGCATTTGATCGCCTGCGTCTCGGGATCGACGACACCGGTGATCGATATGGCGACGCGGTCAGGCCTTTCGCCAGCCTCCGCGATAACATCCCGCAGCGTTTCGACAAAGGCATTGAAATCATCGAGCGGCGTGACGCGGCGTTCGAGCGGGTCGATCCGGTCTGCCGCATGGGCGACGGCGCCCTTGATGGCCGAGCCACCGATATCGAAGCAGACGATCATGCGTCACCACGGATAATGGCTTCGGCCGAGAGTGCCACGGAGAGCAGATGCTCGTCGCCGTTCTGCAGGCCAGAGAGAAGGAAGCCGACCGGCATGCCGGTGTCGCCCGTTCCGCAGGGGATCGAAACGCCACAGCCGTCGAGGAAGTTGCCGATCGACGTGTTGCGCAACGTCCGTCCATTGATCTTGAAGAACAGATCGTCATCGGCAAGCAGCGGTGCGATCGGCGGCGCCACATGCGGCACCGTCGGGTGGATGACCAGTTCGCCGAGTTCCAGGCTATCGGCGAAGACGGCGATCAACCGCTGGCGAGCATCGCCAATGGCGATGTAGTCGGCCATCGTGATCTTTTCACCCAGCCGGGTGCGAGCGACGACGCGTTGATCCATGCGCGCAGCCTCCGGCCCCTCCAGTCGAGCCTTGTGGAGCGCGAAAGCCTCGGCGGCAATCAGCAGGCCATGGCGCGCGCCGATCTCGAAAATCTCCGCGAAGATCGGGGAAGGCGCGACGCCTGACCCGGGCGCCTGTCTTTTCAAGCCGCAAAACCGCAGCCTCGAACGCAGCCACGACACCCGGTTCGGCATCATCGAAAACAATCGTTTCGGGAATGACGAGCTTCAGGCCGCTCAAGTCCGCCCGGCTGATATCGGGCGCGGTGCGGCCCCGCATGGCGGCATCAATCCAGACGGCATCCTGCACGGTATGGCAAAGCGGCCCGAGCGAATCGAGGCTCTTTGCCAGCGGGAAGACCCCCCGCATCGAATAGCGGCCGCGCGTTGCCTTGTAGCCGACAATACCGTTGAACGCGGCGGGGATGCGGATGGAGCCGCCGGTATCCGTGCCGATCGCTGCGGGCACCAAACCGGCAGCCACAGCGACGCCGGATCCAGCCGACGATCCGCCCGGAATGCGAGGCACATCGCTGGAGGCAGCATTATGCGCCGTTCCGTAATGCGGATTGATCCCGAGGCCGGAAAACGCAAATTCGCTGAGATTAGTCCGGCCGATGCTCACCATTCCGGCGCCGGCAAGCGCTGCGACGACAGCGGCATCGGCTGTTGCGGGCGGATGATCTGCCAGGACGGCGGAGCCTGCGGTTGTCACCGCTCCCTTGGTATCGAGCAGATCCTTCCAGGCGACGGGTATGCCGTCGAGCAGGCCGAGCGATCGACCGGAACGGATACGCTCGGACGATGACCTGGCCTCCGCGGCGGCCCGATTGGCAAGCACTTCGGTGAAGATCGACTGATCCTGGTAGCCGGCAATCTTTTCCAGCGAGTTCTCTGCCAGTTCAACAGGATCGAGTGCGCCGGACTGCAGCAGCACCGAAAGGCCCGCGACCGACTTGTTTGCGTCCACTCCACCCATCGTCTCATCACTCCACATTGCAAAGGTTCCGGCATCATATCGATGCATCAACCAATTTGGCAGCGCATTCCGCTTCATGCGCACATGATTTTCACCCAGCTTTCCAAGGCCGGGAGCCACGCGGCCTTGCCCGGCGGCGGTGCTCCGCCTACATGCGCAGACAACGGCAGACACGCCTTTCAAGGAGATACCGGATGATACTCGACGCGGCGCGGCTTTCCTTTGCAAATCTATTCGCGCCCGAAACGCGTTCCGTTTTCTGGAAGGTGTTGGGCCTGACGCTTCCGGCGCTGGTCGGGCTGTGGTTGGCGCTGCGCGAGCTGTTCATCTATCTCGCCCTGCCGTGGCTCGATGCCTTGCTGCCGGGAACGCCCGGCTGGGCCGGCTGGCTGACATTCGTTGTCGGCATTTTCGCGAGCTTGGGGCTGGCACTGGGCCTGGCGCTGCTTCTTGCCCCCGTGACTGCGCTGATCGCAGGCTTCTTTCTCGATGACGTCCGTGGAAGTGGTGGAAAAACGCGATTACCCCAACGAGCCTGCGGGCCGCGCGTTGCCGTTGGGGGAAGCGATTGCCGGCACGCTAAAATTCCTCGGCGTCATCATCATCGGCAACATTATTGCACTTTTCCTGCTGCTGATCCCGGGCATCAACCTGATCGCGTTTTTCCTGGTGAACGGTTATCTGCTTGGGCGTGAATTCTTCGAGTTCGCGGCGATGCGCTACCGCTCACCGGCCGAAGCTCGGCTTTTCCGCGCTAAACACGCCGGCACCGTTTTCCTCGCCGGTCTTGTGCTTGCCGCATTTCTGGCCGTGCCGCTTCTCAACCTGCTGACCCCACTCTTCGCCGCAGGCATGATGGTCCATCTGCATAAGAAGCTGTCGCAACGCGATCCGGATTTTCAAAGGCAGCTCAACGTCGGCCGACCGTCGCCCGCACAGTAACTTGCCTTTTTGTCTATATTGACAATTTGTCAAAGTGAACGGATAAGACAGCATGTCTCATCCGCTCACCCCTTTCGTTCCAGTCTGCGACGCCGTCGCCACGCTGTTTTCACCGCATGTGGAAGCCGTTCTGCATGACCTTGAGACCGGCCTGATCTTCCATATCGCCAACGCTTTTTCGAGGCGCCGCCCGGGGGACAGTTCGCTCAACGAGGCTGGCTTGGTCTCAACGCTTGATGAAGACGTGATCGGTCCCTACGGTAAGTCCAACTGGGACGGCCGCAGGCTGAAAGCGATCACCTCCGTGCTGCGCGATGCCGCTGGTAAGCCGGTCGGACTCTTGTGCATCAACCACGATATCGAGGCCTTTGCTGGCATCTTCGATCAGCTGAAATCGATGATGGATATCGCCGCTCCCATGCCGAAAACCACGGCGCTGATGGCGGAGGACTGGCGCGAGGCGGTCAACTCGGTGATCGGGGAGTTCCTCACAACCCACAGGACCAGCCTCGCAGGGCTCACCAGTACCGAGATGGACGGCCTTCTTGCGCTACTCGGAAACGCGGCGTCTTTGCCATCCGCAAGGCCGTTCCCTATGTCGCCGAGATCCTGAAGCTGTCGAGAGCGACGATCTACAACCGCCTTGGCGCGATCCGCCAGAAGCAGGACGCTGCCGTTCAAGGAGAGCCGCGATGACCAAGCCGATGCGCGATTTTGTGCTCGAAACCTTCATGTCCAAATGGGAATTCACCGCCAGATACAACATGACGGCCTCGGATGCCGAAAGCATGCGCCTGCCGGAACTGCTGGCCATGGCCAGCGACGAGGACCGCGCCGATTTCGAAAACCTCAGCCTCGGCTATACCGAGACATTTGGCGCTCGGTGCTCCGGCAGGAAATTGCGCGAACCTATGACACGGTTCAGCCGGAAAACCTGATCTGCTTTGCCGGCGCCGAGGAAGCGATCTATGTAGCGATGAAGGTGCTTTTGACATCGGACGACCACGCCATCGTCATCACGCCCAACTATCAGGCCGCCGAAACCATTCCGCTCAGCATCTGTGCTGTTACCGGCGTGGCGCTCGATATCGACAACAATTGGGATCTCGACATCAGCCTTGTCGAGGCAGCACTCCGGCCGAATACCAAGCTGATCTCCGTCAACTTTCCCAATAACCCCACCGGCAAGATCCTGCCGCGCGCGACATTCGATGCGCTCGTTGACCTCTGCCGCAAGCATGGCGTCTGGCTGTTCAGCGATGAAGTCTACCGGCTGATCGAGAAGGACGAGGCGCTGCGCCTGCCGCAAGCTGTCGATGCCTATGAGCGCGGAATTTCGCTCAACGTCATGTCGAAGGCTTATGGACTTCCGGGGCTCCGGATTGGCTGGTTGGCCTGCACGGACGGTGAGTTCCTCACACGCTGCGAGCGCTACAAGCACTTCCTGTCGATCTGCAATTCGGCGCCCTCAGAAGTTCTGGCCCGTATCGGTCTGAAGAACCGCGACACGATTTTGGCACGGACACGCGCTATCGTTCGCAGCAATATCGCCGAGTGGAACACGTTTTTCGCGGAGTTTTCCCATCTGTTCGACTGGCGCGAGCCGGATGGCGGCTGTGTTGCCTTCATCCGCTATAAAGGACCGGAAGGCGTCGAGGAATTTGTGCGGCGCGCGGTCGAGGAGGCCGGTGTGTTTTTCCTGCCGTCGAGCGTCTATCACTCGGAGCTCACGCCTGTACCGCAGAATTGCCTGCGCGTCGGCTTCGGCCGGCTGCATATGCCGGAGGGCATTGCGGTTCTGCGCAATTGGCTGAACCGCAACAGCCTTTAGATCGAGCCGGCTAAATGTCGGCTTCGCGCAGGCGGTAGCCGACGCCGGTTTCGGTGGTGATATATTGCGGCTGGTCGGGGGTCAGCTCGATCTTCTGGCGAAGCTGGCGCACATAGACGCGCAGATACTGCACGTCGTCGGCATTGCCCCAGACCTCCTTCAGCAGAAATTTGTGCGTCAGCACCTTGCCGGCGTGTTGCACGAGGATGCGCAGGATATCGTATTCCTTCGGCGACAATTTGACCTCGCGGCCATCGACCTTGACGATGCGCTTGACCAGATCGACCGACAGGCCGCCGGTCTGGAACAGCGGCTTTTCACCCTGCTGCTGCAGCCGGTGGCGCAGCGCGACGCGGATGCGCGCCACCAGTTCGTTCATGCCGAAGGGCTTGGTCACGTAGTCGTCGGCACCGAGTTCCAGCGCCTTGACGATCCCCGCCTCGTCGGTGCGGCTCGACAGGATCACGATCGGCAGCGTCAAGCCCTCCTCGCGCCAGCCGCGCAGCAGATCGTGGCCGAGCATATCCGGCAGGCCAAGATCGAGCAGGATCAAATCCGGCTGCTCGGCCTTGACGCTCTCGCGTGCCGCCTTGCCGTTGCCGGCCTCGCTGACGTCATAGTCCTGCGTTGCCAGGCCGACCCGCAACAGCCGGCGGATGGGCGGTTCGTCATCGACCACCAGGATCTTCACCGCTGAAAGCGTCATTTCATGTCCTTCAGATTGGGGGCATTCGGCAGCAGAGGCAGACTGATGGTAAAGACCGCACCGGAATGGTCGGTGCGGTTTTCCGCAGCGATGGTGCCGCCCATCGCCTCGACGAAACCCCGGCAGATGGAAAGGCCAAGCCCGGTCCCCGCCCGGACGTGATCACCCTTGCGCACCCTGTAGAACGTATCGAAGACACGCTCCAGATCGCCCTGTGGAATACCCGGTCCTTCGTCGGCAATCTTGATCAGGACCCGCTCGCCATTGCTTTCGGCCCGAACGCGGATGGTCGATCCTTCCGGTGCATACTTGGCGGCGTTGTCGAGCAGGTTAAACAGCACCTGTTCGAACAGAACCGGGTCGACGCGGACCATCGGCAGATCACCGGGAACGTCAACATCCACAGTATGATCGGCCAAAATCTTGCGCGCCCTGCGGAGCGCACTGCCGACGATATCGCCGGTATAGTGAAAGGCCGCGTTCGGCTCCATGGCACCGGATCGATCCGGGTCATGTCGAGCAGATTGGCGATGAACCGGTTCAACCGCTCGGATTCGTCCGTCACCGTGGTCAGGAGTTCGACTCGGTCTTCTTCCGGCATGGCTGATTGATAGTCACGCAGCGTACCGGCAGCACCCATGATAGCGGCAAGCGGCGTCTTCAGATCGTGTGAAATCGACGTCAGCAGAGCTGAGCGCAAACGGCCGGCTTCCTCGACCAGCCGCGCATTGTCGACATCGGCCACAAGCTGAACGCGCTCGATGGCAAGTGCGGCCTGATCGGCAAGCGCATCAAGCAGGCGCTGCTGTTCCGGGCTGAGCAACGGCCCCTGCCGGTCGTTGTCCAGACCAATGACGCCGACGGCGGCGCGGCCGGTGCGCAGCGGCACGTAAAGACGCTTGGCACCCGGCAGTGTATCGGCGCCGCGGCCGGCGGCACGGTTGTGCTCCCAGGCCCAGCGGGCGGCGGCAATATCGGCATCGTCAAGCGTATCATCCGGTGGATAGCCGGCTTTGACCTGCGATCGTTCCATCTTCCGGCAGAAGCAGCACCACGCGCACTTTCAACATGGAGGCAAGCTGGAACGCCGTCGCCCAAAGCACGTCGTCCAGCGTGCCGGTACCGGCCAGTTTCTTGCTGAACAGATAGAGGTCTTCGGTGGTGCGCGCCTGCAGACGAGCGGCGGCGGCCTGCCGCTGGACACTGGCGGTCAAATTGCTGGCGATAATCGCCACTACGAAGAAAAAGCCGAATGCAACGACGCTTTCCGGATCGCTGATGACGAGCGTATAGAGCGGTTGCAGGAAGAAAAAATTCAGGGTCAGTGCGCTGGCGACGCTGGCATAGAGAGCCGGCTTCAATCCTTCGGTTACTGCTGAAGCGAGCACCGCCATCAGAAAGACGAGCGCGATATTGCGCACGTCGAGCGACTGATCGAGCAAGATGCCGACCCCCAGCGCGCAGCTGACATAGAACGTCGCAAGGATGTAAGGCCTGATTTTGAACTGGGCAGGTATCGGTGCAGTCTTGATACCCGTTGCAGCGGCCTCCCCTTCCCGGTCATCGCCGGCGATGACGTGGACGCTGATATTTCCCGCATTTCGGATGACACGGCTCGTCACCGAGCCATGCAACCACTCGCGCCATCCGGATGTTTTCGGCGTACCGGTAATAATGTGGGTAACGTTGCTGGATGCGGCAACGCGGACGATCTCCTCGGCCTCGTCGGAGCCCGGCCTGGTTAGTGCTTCGGCGCCCAGCCGCTCGGCCAGCCGCAGCGTCGCGGCAATACGGTCCCGCGCAGGCTCGGACAAGTGCACCGATCGCGCCGTTTCAACATGCAGCGCCACCAAAGGCGCGCGCAGCCGATCGGCCAGACGGGCCGCATAGCGCACAAGCGAGGCACTGCGCGGCTGGTCGTCGACACAAACCAGCACCCGCTCCCCGGCTGCCCAGGGACCGGAGATGGCATGGGCCTGCATATGCGTGAGCAGTTGATCATCGACCCGTTGCGCAGTCTGGCGCAGTGCAAGTTCGCGCAGCGCCGTCAGGTTTCCCGGTGAAAAATAGTTTTCCAGCGCCCGCTGGGCTGTCTTCGGGATATAGACCTTGCCATCATGCAGACGCTTGATCGGATCTTCCGGCGTCAGATCGATGATCTCGATATCGTCTGCCCGGTCGATGATCGAATCCGGAACTGTTTCCCTGCACGCGGATACGGGTGATCTGGGCGACGACGTCGTTGAGGCTTTCGACATGCTGGATGTTCAGCGTCGAATAGACATCGATGCCGCGCGACAGCAGTTCCTGCACATCCATATAGCGTTTCGGATGCCGGCTACCGGGTGCATTGGTGTGGGCCAGTTCATCGACAAGAACAAGGCCAGGGCGCCGGGCGAGAATGGCATCGATATCCATTTCCTCAAGCTGGCGGCCCTTGTATTCGATCGAGGTGCGGGCAATGACTTCAAAACCGTCGGCCAGGGCTTGGGTCTCTTTGCGGCCATGCGTTTCGACCACGCCGATGACAACATCGACGCCATCGGCCTTTTGGCATGGCCGGAGGTCAGCATCTCGTAGGTCTTGCCGACACCGGGTGCTGCACCCAGAAAGATTTTCAGGCGGCCGCGCGTTTCCTGCTCCGCACGCTGCAACAGCGCGTCGGGAGACGGTCTTCCATCCATATCGCGGACATCATCACGCATGCGCGCACTGTCTTTCTTCATCAATGCCGAAAAGCGGCAGGATGCCGCTTCAGACCATACCGGACAAGTCCTGAAAGCCGAGGCGATTCAGGACCATCAATCACATCACTGCCGGCATCGCGCCTGCTTTTCGAAGCGCGATGCCGTAGTCGATCAAGGCTAGACAGCTTTATCAAGCGCCATGTTCAGCGCCAAGACGTTGACCGCCGGTTCACCGAAAACGCCGAGCTCACGTGCCTCGACGGCCTGATCGACGAGCGCGCGAACCTTGCCCTCATCCATGCCGCGGGCCTTGGCAACGCGCGCCACTTGGAAATAGGCGGCTTCCGGCGTGATATGCGGATCGAGACCGCTGCCCGAGGCCGTGACCAGATCCATCGGCACAGCAGCACCGGGGTTGGCAACCTTGAGGGCTTCCGCTTCCGCCTTGATCCGATCCAGCAGTTTTTGATTGGTCGGGCCGAGGTTGGAGCCGCTGGACGAGGCGGCATTGTAGCCATCACCGGCTGCCGACGGGCGGCCGTGGAAGTAAGTATCGCCGGTAAAGACCTGGCCGATCAGGGCGGAACCGACAACGATTCCGTCTTTCTCGACAAGGCTGCCGTTGGCCTGATGCGGGAACAGCGCCTGGGCGATGCTCGTCATGCCGAGCGGATAGGCAAGGCCGGTAATGATGGTGATTGCAACGATCATGACCAGCGCGGGTCGCAATTGTTTCAGCATTGGAATCTTCCTTTAAACGAGGCCTTTTACACAAGACCAAGGGCAGTGATGGCCATATCGATGGCCTTGATGCCGATGAACGGCACGATGACGCCGCCGAGGCCATAGATCAGCAGGTTGCGCGACAAGAGAGCACCGGCGCCGACGGCGCGGTAGGTGACGCCCTTCAGCGACAGCGGGATCAGCGCGACGATGACTAGCGCGTTGAAGATGATCGCCGACAGGATGGCGCTTTGCGGCGAGGCAAGGCCCATGATGTTCAGCGCCGAGAGCTGCGGATAGAAGGCCAAGAACATCGCCGGGATGATGGCGAAATACTTGGCGATGTCGTTGGCGATCGAGAATGTCGTCAGCGCGCCGCGTGTCATCAAGAGCTGCTTGCCGATCTCGACGATCTCGATCAACTTGGTCGGGTCCGAATCCAGATCGACCATGTTGCCGGCTTCGCGGGCCGCGACCGTGCCGGTGTTCATCGCCACGCCGACATCGGCCTGGGCGAGCGCCGGGGCATCGTTGGTGCCGTCGCCGCACATGGCGACGAGCTTGCCCTTGGCCTGCTCCTCGCGGATCAGCGACAGCTTGTTTTCCGGCGTTGCCTGGGCCAGGAAATCATCGACCCCGGCTTCGGCCGCAATCGCGGCTGCCGTCATCGGGTTGTCGCCGGTGATCATCACCGTGCGGATACCCATGCGGCGCAGTTCGGCGAAACGTTCGCGGATGCCGCCCTTGACGATATCCTTCAGGTGAACGACGCCCATCAGGCGACCGTCCCGCACGACGGCAAGCGGCGTGCCGCCGGACTTGGCAATTTCGTCGGCAATCGCCTGGATTTCGCGCACTGTATCCGGACGCGCTGCCGTGTTCTGGCTGGCAACGTAGCTCAAGACAGCATCGACGGCGCCCTTGCGGATCGACGAACCCTCGATATCGACGCCGCTCATGCGGCTCTGCGCCGTAAAGGGCACGAAGGTCGCATGCAGCTGCGCCATATCGCGGGCGCGGATGCCGTATTTCTCCTTGGCCAACACGACGATGGAGCGGCCTTCCGGCGTTTCATCGGCAAGCGACGCCAGCTGCGCTGCATCGGCAAGGTCCTGCTGCGACACGCCGGAGACCGGGCGAAGCTCGGTGGCCTGGCGGTTGCCGAGCGTGATCGTGCCCGTCTTGTCGAGCAGCAACGTATCGATGTCGCCGGCAGCCTCGACGGCGCGGCCGGACATTGCCAGCACGTTGAAACGCACCAGACGGTCCATGCCGGCAATGCCGATGGCGGAAAGAAGCGCGCCGATCGTGGTCGGGATCAACGTCACGAACAGGGCCACAAGCACGATCACCGGAATGGAGCCACCGGCATAGGTGGCAAAGCTCGGGATCGTTGCAACGGCCAGCACGAAGATCAGCGTCATGCCGGCAAGAAGGATGTTGAGGGCGATCTCGTTCGGCGTCTTCTGGCGTTCGGCACCTTCGACCAGCGAAATCATCCGGTCGATAAAGGTGGAGCCAGCGGCGGCGCTGATGCGCACGCGGATCCAGTCCGACAGGACCTGCGTGCCGCCGGTGACGGCCGAGCGGTCGCCACCGGATTCACGGATGACGGGCGCCGATTCACCGGTGATCGCCGCCTCGTTGACGGACGCAACGCCTTCGATGACTTCCCCATCCGACGGGATGATCTCGCCGGCTTCAACGAGTACGATGTCGCCGACCTTGAGGCTGGTGCCGGAGACGATCTTGAAGTTCTTCAGATCCGTTCCTGTCAGGAGCTTAGCCTGGGTTTCGGTGCGGGTCTTGCGCAGCGACTCGGCCTGCGCCTTGCCGCGGCCTTCAGCAACCGCTTCGGCAGAAATTGGCAAACAGGACCGTGAACCACAGCCAGATATTGAGCTGCAGCGAAAAGCCGAGATCGCCGCCGCCGGTCACGAGATCGCGCAGGAACAGAACGGTGGTCAGCGTCGAGACAACGGCGACGACGAACATCACCGGGTTCCTGGCCAGCGTGCGCGGATCGAGCTTGACGAAAGCCGAGCCGATCGCCGGAATGAGGATGCGAGAGTCCATAAGGCTCGCAGATTTGGACTGGCTCATAAGAGAACTCCAGTTTCTTTTGTGTGTGACATCACGGCGACCGCGTCAGCCGTGGAACAATTCGGTAAAAGCATGGGCAAGACCGCCAACCACCAGCAGGACCAGCAGAAAAGCGATGATGACGCTGGTTGCCTGCAGGGCAGCCGCTCGCGGCGGATCACCGTCGCGAGGGTTGAGGAGCTTTCTGAACTTCTGCTGGAACAAGCGTTTCATGCCGACACCTAGAAGGTTTGACCTGATATCATCGCCAGGTGCTCGACGATCGGCCCGAGCGCCAGCGCCGGGAAGAAGGTCAGTCCGCCGACGATCAGGATGACGCCGCAGAGCAGGCCGACGAATAGCGGGCCGTGGGTCGGGAAGGTACCGGCCGAGGCGGGCACCGTCTTCTTCATCACCAGCGAGCCTGCGATGGCCAGCGCCGGGATGATCACCAGGAAGCGGCCCATCAGCATGGCGATGCCAAGCGTGATGTTATACCAGGGCGTATTGCCGGTGAGCCCGCCGAAGGCCGAGCCGTTGTTGGCGGCAGCCGAGGTATAGGCATAGAGGATTTCCGAGAAACCATGCGGTCCCGGATTTCCGATTGAAGCCACCCCGGTCGGCAACAGCACAGCAATTGCGGTGAAGCCGAGCATTGCCATCGGCAGGATGAGGATGGCGAGAACGGCCATCTTGACCTCCTTCGCCTCGATCTTCTTGCCAAGATATTCCGGCGTGCGGCCGACCATCAGGCCGGCGACGAAGACCGTCAGGACGACGAACATCAGGATACCGTAGAAACCTGCACCGACGCCGCCGACGATGACTTCACCCAGTTCCATGTTGATCAGCGGGATAAGGCCGCCGAGCGCCGTGAACGAGCCGTGCATGGCATTGACCGCGCCGCAGGAAGCGGCCGTTGTGACAACTGCGAACAGCGACGACAGGACGATGCCGAAGCGAACTTCCTTGCCTTCCATGTTGCCACCGTCGAGGCCCATCGCATGAACCAGCGGATTACCCGCGGCTTCGGCCCAGTAGGTCACCGTCACGCCGGCAAGGAAGAGGATGCCCATCGTCGCGAAGATCGCCCAGCCCTGGCGCTGGTTTCCGACCATGCGGCCGAAGACGTTGGTGAAACCGGCGCCGATGGCAAAGATCGCCACCATCTGGATCAGGTTGGAGATCGCATCCGGATTTTCAAACGGATGGGCGGAATTGACGTTGAAGAAACCGCCACCATTGGTGCCGAGCATCTTGATTGCCAGCTGGGACGCGACCGGGCCGAGTGCGATGGTCTGCTGCGCACCTTCGATCGTCGTTGCCGTGACATAAGCACCGAGCGTCTGCGGCACACCGAGATAGACGAACGCTACCGTCAGCAGGATGCAGATCGGCAGGAGGATGTAGAGCGTGGCGCGGGTCATATCGACCCAGAAATTGCCGATCGACTTGCCGGAAGCGCGCGCAAAACCGCGGATCAGCGATGGCGATGGCCATGCCGGTTGCCGCTGAGGCGAAATTCTGCACGGTCAGGCCTGGCCATCTGCACGAGGTAGGACATCGTGCTTTCGCCGCCGTAATTCTGCCAGTTGGTGTTGGTCACGAAGCTGGTGGCGGTGTTGAAGGACAGTTCGGGGCCGACCGCGGTCATGCCCGCTGGGTTGAAGGGCAAGGTGCCCTGAAATCGCTGCAAGGCGTAGAGAACAGCAAAGCCCGCGAGATTGAACAGGAGCAGCGCGAACACATAGCTCGTCCAGTGCTGCTCTTCCTTCTCGCTGGTGCCGGAAAGCCTGTAAAGGCCGCGCTCGATCGGCACGAAGAGAGGTGACAGCGGGGTGCGCTCACCGCTGAAGACGCGTCATATAGGCGCCGAGCGGCTTGATGAGCAAAATGACGATCCCGCAGAAGATTAGGATCTGGATCCATCCGTTGAGTGTCATGGCAATAACTTTCCGAACCTGGCGTTGTCAGAAACGCTCAGGGCGAATGAGGGCGTAGGTCAGATAGGCGAGGAGAAACACGGTCACGCCGGCTCCGAGCACATAATCGACAAGCATTTCTCTTAATCCTTCGAATTAGAGACGGTCGCAGGCCCTTGTATAGGCAAGCGACAGCGCGAAAAACAAAACGCCGATACCGATCAAGACAATATCCATCATCGATCCAGGCTCCTTTTGTTGAATTTCATCTTTCCCTCCTCTTCAAAGGAGGGAGGTGACGTGAAAGAGGCCCCGTCCGATCATGCTCGTCGCAAGATCCGGGGCCTGAATTCCACGCTGAATATGCCGCCGAACCGCATTAGCGTTCGAGACGGGCCGCCAGGGAGAGATATAAAAATCCCATAGGAATTTTTGCGCGTTTGACGACCGCGGCCGAACCTGACGATGGAAGCCATATCAGGACGGTGATTGTCGCGGTTTGTCAGAGCTCTGGGTGTCTCTTTGAATAGTTCGCACTGCACAGACGTCTTCCAAAAGCTGCAACCGAACTTTCTCCATGTATCATCAGGAACACTCGCCAGTGTTGTATTGTGTTTCTCTATTCATACACTGCGTCCGCAAAGCAACGCGGGCTTGCATGTCTGGCTTGACTTTTGGTGTGGTCAAATTCAGTGATCACCTGTGCATTGTTGGGGAAACTGCATGAAATATGCATCCGTGGGTTTTGCCTTGGGAGCGCTCTGTCTCGCCATGCCGGCGCAGGCTGACCCTTTGCCGCGCCCATCCCCCGCCGCCGGATCTGTCATTGCCCGCAAATCCGGCGAGGAGGTGCGCTTCGTCGATATTTCCGGCTGGCGCTACGTCGATCTGCAGCAGGACCTCTTGAGCGGCGACGTGCTGCGCACCAACGCCACCGGCCAGCTTGCCGTTCTCTTCTCCGACCGCACCCAGGTCCGCCTCGGCCGCAACACCTCGCTTCTGGTCAAGCGGATGGGCGGCAACGGCGATACCGGGGCTGGAGCTGCAATCCGGTACGATCTGGGCCCGCGCCGAACGTGGCGGCCAGGGCGTGGTCATCGACACGCCGGCAGCGGCGGCCGCCATCCGCGGCACGGACTGGACGATGACCGTCGCCGACGGCAAGACCTCGCTGATCGTGCTGGAAGGTCTTGTGGAACTGAAGAACGAATTCGGCAGCGTTGAGGTTGCGCAGGGCGAAGGCGCCGTCGCCGCGATCGGCAAGGCTCCGTCAAAGATCATCATCGCCAAGCCGAAAGAGCGCGAGCAGATGCTGTTCAACCTTTCGCTTCACGACTCCTTCCGCTGGATACCGCCGACCGATCTGACGGCCCAAGAGCAACGCCGGCTTCGAGACCAGGTGGAAGCCAAGCCGACCCAAGATCGCACGGCAGAAGAATGGCTGGGGCTTGCCGAGAGCTCGGTGACGCTCGAAGGCCGGCAGAAAACGCGCGGCCCTGGAAGGCGCACGGGCCAAGGGGCTTGATCGTCGCCAGCAGGCACGGGCAACACTCATCGAGGCAATGCTCAGCGGCACGGAAAACCGCTACGCCGATGCGGCGAAACTTTTTGCCAAAGCTCAAGGCGGGCTCGATCCGCGCCGCGCCAATATCGCGCGTTATGGCGGTTATATCGCCCGCTCCCTTGCCGATCCCAATCACATTGAATCGCCGCCCGAGACAGTGGACAGCACCTCGTCCGCCATCGGCAAAGCCTGGGTTGCCGGTTTCCGCGAGGACGTGCGCACTGCGCTCGATGTCGTCAAGGATGCCGAACACGCTCACCCCGACGACGCCATGCTGCCTGCCGCGCGGGCCCAACTTGCCATCCTGCTTGCCGACGAGGCCGAGGCGAAGGATGCGATCGACCGGGCGCTCAGCCTCGATCCCGACAACCCGGAGGCGCTGGATGCGCGCGCCACCTACAAGATGGGTATCACTTACGATCGCAAGGGCGCCGTGGAGGACCTCCTGCGTGCCGTCGCTGTCGCGCCGGGTGACAGCAATATCTGGAACACACTCGGCCTTGCCCATTCGGACCGCGACGACAACAGAAAGGCTGAAGAGGCTTACAAGAAAGCGATCGAGCTCGATCCGCTTGACCCGCTTCCACACGCAGATCTTGCCATCCTCTATCTCGACGAGATGCGCATGGAGGAAGCCAAGCAGGAAATCGACCTCGCGATGAAAGTCGACCCGAGCTTTGACATGGTGCTCCTGGCGCGCGGACGCTACCACATGCAAATGGGTGACCTTGAGAAAGGTACGCAGGATCTGCTGGCCGCCTCCGCGTCCAATCCCGGCATATCCAACACCCAGCTCATGCTGGCCGCTGCCCACTATGCCAAAAACGAACGCGACCCGACTGCGCAAGCCCTCGACAATGCCCAGCGACTCGATCCGCATGATCCTCTGGTCGCCGTCGTGCGCACCGCGATTGCCATCGACGAATATGATGCGGATACAGCAATCCGGAACGCGCAGGAGATTATGCGCCTGACACGCGCGCGGCGGCGACTATGCCTCGCTCGGCGCCAACCAGACGGCCGGCTCCACCCTGAATGATGCTTTCCGCCTGCAGGGACTGGATGCCTGGGGGCAGTATTACGGCGACGCCGTCTTCGACCCGTTCACCGCGACGAGTTATTTCTGACCAGGCGGTACGCGGCAGTATCAGCCCGTTCCTCAACAGTTATTCCACCGCGCTGACGCCATGGTCTCCGCTCGGCAACCAGGACAGTTATTCCGCCTATATCCAGGGCCTGCTGCTCGGGCCGCACATGCTGGCAAGTCGGGAGCGGTCGACAAACCTTCTCGAAGAGCCGTTTTTCGAAACGGAGCTAACGGGCGGGTTCGTGACTGGTGGACGTGAAACTACCTATACGGGCGGCGCCGAAATCCGAGGCCTCACCTTCAGCCCCTTCCCGATCAGCATCAATGCCGATTTCAGCTGGACCCGACCGAGAGACGAGGTCCGGAGGATCGATGATGGAAATGTCCTGTTCGATACCGACATCACCAGCGGCACCGGCTATATCACGATGTCGCCGACACCCGGACGACCGGGTTGTGGCGTTTACAAGCTATGCTTCGTCGGAAGCCTTCCGCAACGAAATACCCGCCATAATTTTCGACGGCCTGATCCAGGACCTCGACGCCTCGGAGTTGTCGAGCGGTTTAGCCTGGAGCCATACATTCGACTATAAGAATATTCTCAATATTGGACTGTTCTACAACGATCAAAAAGTAAATTCTCAAACCGAGACGGTCGATTTGGTCCTCAGAAATGACCGACTTGCTGCTGCTTATGCCCTCAATGTTGGGGAGTCCAGAGTCAAGAGCTATACGGCGGCCATGAACCATATGATTGGCGATGACAACCTTACCTGGCGTTATGGGGTTGAAGGTAGCCTTGTAAAAAGCTCGTCCAGTTCAGAGACCCTTGTCCTTTTTGACTTCAACGGCGACGGCGTCCTGGACGACTTCGAATATGACAAAGATATCGTCGATACCGATGATCGTCTCGCCCGCGCCTATCTCGACGCCCGCTACGAAATAACTCCGTCTCTGACCTTGGAGGCTGCGGCGTTCGGTCGTTTCCTCGATAGCGGAGACGACAGTCTGGCGCGCTTCGAGCCTCGCATCGGCCTCGCCTGGAGCCCCATCGAAAACCATTGGCTGCGTTTCGGCTATCTTCATGAAGGCGAAAATTTCGAGGCGCCGACGCTTGCGCCCGTCGGTATTGTCGGGCTGCAGAGCAACCAGATCGGTCTGGATGGCGACGGCTATGTCGACACATTCGCCTTCCGCTGGGATAGCCAATGGTCCAATCGTTTCTTCACCGCCTTTGATTTCCAGCGGCAGGAGGCGCACAAAGTCTCGCTCGTTCAGCCGCTGGAAATTCCGACGCTCGACTTCGAGAGGGCGCGTATCGACCGCGCTGCCATCACAGGGAACCTGGCTCTAGGTTACGGCTTCGGCCTTTCGGCCACCTATGCCCATCTTGATCTCGAAGAATCTCGATCCGCTGACGGGCGGTTATGGCGGGTCGCTGATCTTCGTGCCCGACCAGACCGGCCAGATTGCCGTCACTTGGGTCAATCCGGCCGATATCAAGCTGACGATCGCCGCCAACTATGTCGGCGAACGGGTTGGAGACGACGATACAGGCGAAAAACTGGACGACTACTGGACACTCGATGCCAGCCTTGTCTGGGAGCCTTTCGACAAAAGCGCCGAGCTGGAACTTTCCGCCTATAACCTGCTCGACGAGGATTTTGAGCTGGCGCCGGGCGTCAAGGGCTGGGGACCGACCGTTAAGGGCATGCTTTCGGTGCGCTTCTGATGCAGCCCCGAAATAAGAATCCCTACGGAACCAGTAGATCGACGCTGCAGAAGGCGCGCTGGCGTCAGGCTCGCCTTGTGCTGCTCGGCCTGTTCGTGACGGTGGCGCTGGCGTTGTTTTCCCTCACCTCCCCCTTTTCGCTCGCCGAACTGCGCAGCTTTGACTATCTCTCGACCCTGTCGCCGCCGCCTTTGCCGAAAGACGGCCCCATCATCGTCGCCATCGACGAGCCTTCGATGGCCGAGATCGGCAGCCAATGGCCGTGGCCTCGCGCCCTGCATGCCCGGCTGATCGCAGCCCTGCGCGCCGCCGGAGCGAAAGCCATCGGCATCGATGTCATCTTTGCCGAACCTTCGACCGCTCCAGAAAACGACGTCGCCCTTGCAGACGCGCTCGGTCCGGATGTCGTTCTTGCCGGTGACGAAACGCTGATCGAGACGCCGCAGGCCGACCAGTTCGTGCGGACGGAACCTTTGGCGGAATTTGTCGCGCGCGGCGCAAGAACGGGCATCGCGTCAGTTCACCTGAGTGGCGACGGCACGTTGCGGCAGGTGCCTAGCTATGCCGATGGTTTTGCCGCTCAACTGGCCAGAGTCGCCGGTCGCCCGCAACCGCCGATATCCGGCACGGCCCTTCTGCAGACATTCGGTTCAGCACGAACCTATCCAACCGTTTCCTACTACCAGGCGCTCGACCCCGGCCAGTTCCTGCCGGAGGGTTTTTTCCGCGACCGTGTCGTGATTGTCGGCCTCAGCCTGCAGAATGCCCCGACCATCAAGGCCGGCGGCGCCGACGCCTTTGCCACCCCGTTCACCGTCCACACGGGCCGTCTGGTCGCGGGCGCCGAAATCCATGCGACGATCTTCGACAATATCACCCGTGGCCTGGTTATCACCAAAGCGGGGCACGGGGCGGTGATGGCAGCGATCGCACTGGGGGCATTGCTGGCAGGCTGCGTGGTCTTCCGGACGACGGGATGGCCGGCTGCGGCGGTGAGCATCGTCGTGCTCGCCCTGCTGATCGCCGCGAGCTACACGATGTTGCGGCTCGGCCATGTCTTCATCTCGCCAATCGGCCCGGCACTGGCCTACCTGTCCGTCGCCTCTGGTCAGGCAGCGCTCGACTATGCCGCCGAGCGTCGCAGTCGCCGTGACATCACCCGGGCCTTTTCGCGCTATCTGTCACCAGCGCTGGTCGCACGCCTCGCCGATGATCCATCGCAGCTGAAGCTGGGCGGCGAACGGCGGACGCTGACCGTTCTCTTTTGCGACGTGCGCGGCTTCACCACCATCTCCGAGGCTCTGAAGGACGATCCCGAGCAGTTGACGGCGCTGATCAACCGGCTCCTGACGCCGCTGTCCGACATCGTGCTGGAAAGCGGCGGCACCATCGACAAGTATATCGGCGATTGCCTGATGGCCTTCTGGAACGCGCCGCTCGACGATCCCCGCCATGCCAGCCATGCGGTCGGCGCGGCGCTCGGGATGCTGGAGGCGATCGAACATCTGAATGAAGAATTGCAACGGGAAGCGGCGGAGGCAGGCATCGCGGCACGGGTGCTGAAGATCGGCATCGGCATCAACACCGGCGACTGCGTCGTCGGCAATATGGGGTCCTCACGCCGTTTCTGACTATTCCGTGCTCGGCGATGCCGTCAATCTTGCCTCGCGCCTGGAGGGTGAATCAAAGAACTACGGCGTGCCGCTTTTGATCGGCGAACGCACGGCAACGCTCAGCGCAGCGGATTTCACCATCGCCGAACTCGACAGCATTACCGTCAAGGGCCGCACCGCACTATCACCGATCTTCACGGTGATTTCACCCGTGAAGGCCGAAACCCTTGAGGTGCACCGTCAGCTGATCGCTGGCAAATATGCTGGCAACCTGAACAGCAAAGCATCCGGCTTTCACCGAACTCAGAAGCGCGATTCCCCATCTTGCCGGCTATTACCGCTTGCTGCGGTCGCGAACACCCTGAAGACTGTGACGCCGCTGCGACTGCAGGCAATGTCAGCGCGACGCCACGCTTGGTCACATGCGGCATTTGTGGGGTTATGAGGTTGTGCTTCGTTGTGTCGATGGGCTGACGTGCCGCTGTGCGTCCAGAGGGCGGCGGAGGCTTGTGACAGGAGCTTGCCGCACACGGCTCTGCCACTGAACTTTCACCCATTCTGCCCGACAAGATCCCTGACCTGAGCCATATCGATCGTCTGGCCCGCGACCATTGCGTCAGTGATACCGGTCAGCGTGTGATCTCCGGAGATATCGGCCTCGAGGGCTCCTGCAGGCAGCCATAGACGGCGGAAACATCGCCAATCCGGCCAGCCTCGTTGAAGCTGAACGCCACCAGCTCGATCTCGACGATCTCGTCCCTTCGTGCATTGAGACCGGTCGTCTTGGTATCGAGCACGATTCCTCGTGATAAAAACGCAAAGTCAAAGCCGGCGGTGATACGCCGAGGCTCGAGTTTGCTGAGAATGCGGTAGCGTCCGGTTACCTTGAGGGAGCGCACCATATCGTCTTCCGACATGCCGAGCGGCATGCGCGACATAGGGCGATTTACCGTCGGCGCTCGTCGCTGTAGCACCGATTGCTGCCATGATCGGGCCTGGAATCCTGGAGCGCGGTCTACGAGGTGGGGGCGCCGGACGGAAGCTGTTTTTCAGTCGCGCTCGAACGGTAGGGGTGTCTCGAGCACATAGCTATTGACCCGAGACCGACCTCTCCACTCAGCACGGCGTCAGCGTTCCGTTCATCGAAAGCGCGGCGCATCGCCGGCTTGATCATAAACCTTCCAGTCGATCGATTGGGCGCCAATGCGGACGACGGCCGTGGCGAGCGTGTTTTCGTGGTCGGGATCGTCGGGCTGGGCACGATAGATCGGAAGCGGCGATACGCTCTTGTCCCAGAGGATATCCAAGGGGTCCGGCGACGTGCTGATCGCCCCGGAGAGAATGATATCGCCGCGCTGTTGGCGAGACCGGGAGGAGCCGGTGATGACCTGCCGCTCTCCCATTCATATCCTCGTGGATCAAATGATTGGCGTGGCATCGCGGCCGGTCGATGGTGACCACATTGCAGGATGCGTGGGTGAACTCGATGCTGAGCAGGCGTGCATCGCCTTTCTGGGCAAGCGTCATGTGGAAGGCGCCAGCACGGTGGGACGTCTCGAGCAGATGGATGGCGTCGTCCAGCGTGCGGCAATCGAAGAGGGCACGACCGAGGATCATACACGGCAGGCCGATGCCTACGGCGCGCGAGCGGATATTGTTGACGGTTTGGGCGAGGCCCGCCTCTGTCACCGCGAAGGTATGGCCCGGGATCGATGCGGGGTACACGAAGCTGCTGAAGGCGACACCAGCCTCGGGGCGAACATGGGCGAGCGCGCAATGGCCGCGGAAACCCGGATCGCCGTCCTCGTTATGCGCCAGGATAGGTTCCCCCCCGGTATCTGGACCGTCGTGCAGCCATCCGGCGCGAAGGCCCAGAGGTCGCCGCGGCAGTTCCAGAGGAAACCATCGTCCAACGGAAGATCCAGCCCGATGGCGAGGCCTTGCAGTTCGGCCCAACAGGCAGGGAAGCGAGCTTCAACCAGCCCACGCATCCCGGTGACCCGCGGATCGTCGCGAAATTCCATAATAGAGGCCCAGGCATGGCCGGTTATGAGATGGCGATGCGCGATATCCCGGCCGAACCGACCGAGCTGGACGCCGACATCGTGCGACGTGCCGGCGATCTCGATAAACCCCAGCCCGTTGTCAGTGGACATGCTGTAAAAACTCCCGTAGGCGAGGATTCTCCGGATTGGCGAGGAGGTCGATCGGCTTGCCGTCGACGGAGATCTTGCCGTCCTCCATGAAGATAAGCCGGGTGCCAACCTGGCGGGCGAAGGCCATTTCGTGCGTCACAACGATCATCGTCATGCCTTCCTCTGCGAGCGCCTGCATGACGCGCAGAACCTCGTGGCGCAGTTCCGGATCGAGCGCGGAGGTCGGCTCGTCGAACAGCATGAGCTTCGGCTTGACGGCAAGCGCCCGGGCGATCGCCATGCGCTGCTGCTGCCCGCCGGAGACCCATTTGACAATCTGACCCTCACCCCCGCGATGCGCGGAAATTTCTCAAGAAATTCAATAAACGTAAATGCATCTGGCTTAAACCCGCACGTGTAGAGGGATAAACAATAGCCAGGATGTGATCGCCATGGGGACGAGCAATATCATTGTCTATGTGCCGCCAACGCTTTTTTGCATTGTCGCGCTGGCGTTTCTCTTGCTTTGGCAGATGAAGATTTTTTCAGCTTGGCAATGGAGCGCTGGCTTTGCCCAGACAGCGTTGGGCTTCGTGCTCTCAACCTTCTCGATTGAGCCGGTCTTCGATGCATTCAGTTCTGGTCTTGTCTTCATCGGAGCAGCCTACTGTTATGGAAGCGCCTTGCTGGCACATTTCGGTGTTAAGCAAATGCACAGAGAACGTGGGCTGTTTGTTCTGGCCTACACGTTGGTGCTCGCATACCTTGTATTCATCGAACAAAGCCTAGTTTATCAACTTTTCCTGACCGACATGGGATTTGCCGCGTTACTTGGGCTCGCCGTTTGTATGGTTGCCCGGAAAGCGTCCCGTCCAGTCGATATCGCTCTGGTCGTGGCCAGTGTGGTCGTCGTTCTGGATTCCGTATCTCGCGCGACGTTCTTCACGTTTTTTACCGCCTCCAGTGACAACTTCGCCGACTTTGCGAATTCGGCGTATAACCTCGCGGTTCACGTCTCGACCATCACGGTTTGCATGATATTCCCCTTCACCGCCCTCGGGGCGATTGCATCTGCCGCCATAGAGCGGCATCGCGAAGACGCTGAACGTGATCCTTTGACGGGTCTCCTCAACAGGCGCGGTCTTGAGCATGCGGTGGGCGAAACGGCCGCGCCTCGAGCTGCCGTCAGGCGCTATAATGGTTTGCGACATCGACCATTTCAAACGGATCAACGACAACTACGGTCATGCAGTGGGCGACAAAGTGATTGCCGCATTGGCTCAGGATCTCCAGCGAGCATTCGGTGGTAGCGGACATGTGGCAAGGGTCGGCGGTGAGGAATTCATCGTCTTCGTACCAAGCGTCAAACTTCGTGATGCTTCGACCCTGGCGAACGCAGTTCGAATTTCGATAGGCGAGCGGAATTGGGCGGAGACTGGTGTCATCGGTGGAATTACAGTCAGCATAGGTCTGTCTGAAGTCATTCCCGAAGATCATGCTTTGGAACACGCCTTTCTACGTGCCGACAGCGCTCTCTACAAGGCCAAAACGGGGGGCAGAAATGCGGTGGCTGTACTGGATGCCAGAACGACGGCAATCCAACCTCAGAATGACGCTCAGCCTCAGCAAATGCAGCCAGGCCGGCTGACGGCGTGAGCCAGTCCAGAGGCATCATTTTTGTAGGTCTTCATTTGTCCGATATTGTTGATCTCATGATGCGATGGTTTCTTGCGGCGCAGTTGCCGAGCATGGGCGGGGCCGAACTTCTGGCCCCATCGGCAGATCGTTTCATAGGAAACAACGATGCCGCGCCCGGCAGTATCTCCTCGACCAATCGCAAGCTCAGCGGAAAGAGGAAATACAGCGGCCAAACCGCCCGAGCGATGATCTGTGACGGGAAACGGCGGTTCTTGTAGCTGACGGCACGGGTACTCATACTCGCCGATTACGCTCGATCCGTTAAGTCAAAAATAACGTGACATCGCCCTTTGGCCGCAGGCTGCAGATATTGCGAGCCAACAGGCGCATATTACCTCGCCCCGGTCCGACCCCCGGCCTGGCTTTTGCTCGAAACAGCATGATATCAATTCGCCCACCGCTAAGCCTTGAGTTGAGCGGGTGGCCCGTGCGAAGCCGCGAACGGCTCGCAGGGGCCACCTTAGAGACGGGGCTCCTTGTTACGCGGGAGTGCAGTCGGCCCAGCCGTTTCGGAGTCCGCGCCGTTGTGATCCGGCGCGTCGGACATCAGTTCGCCTGATTGAGCTTCAGGATTTGCGACTGCACGTCCTCAATCGTCTTGCCGACGTCCGCGCTCATGCCACGTTGGCGGATCGGAAAATCCTTGAACGTCTGCAGATGCTGAACGTCGATGTTGACGATCGGCGTCAAAGCCCAGGTCTTGCGCTCCGACATTTGCCGGTTGACGTTGCCGTCCTGACGCTCGAACGGATCCATGCGCAGGTTGGTGATCATCGGGCGACCATAGCTCAACAATGGGTCGCCCCAATGACCGCCTTCCTTGTCGACGGCAAACGCGATGGTGATGGGCATGGCAGAAGCTATCGCCGCGGCCAGCATGGTGGCTGCAATTGTGTTCCGTGACGTTTTCATTTCCACTCGCTCCTCGGTGACCTACTGAAAGCCGATATGATGATCTCAAACCGCCGCCTCCACAGAGGAGGAGGCGGAAAATATTTCGGCGCTATTGCCCAAGTCCGATGTTCTTCGGTGGATATTTCTTGAAGGTTGCCGCATGCCCCTTCATCTCGGCCGCCATGGAGGCAAGCCACGCATTCATGCGGTGGCCGACGGGATACTGTTCCTTCGGGTCGATGTAGAGATTGAACAGCCAGGGGGCGAGGCCGACATCGCTGACCGTGGTCATGTCGATGTTGAGCCACTGTGCCTGTTCCTGAACAACCTTCAGGTGGATTTTGTATTCGTACATGCGCATCGACATCAGGTTCTGTTCGTTCCAAATGTAAACTTTTTCGCGATTGGACTGGCCGTTATCGGTAAGAAGAAACGAGGTCTGGTCGATGCCGTCGATGTAGCGGTCTGTCGGCACTTTGCTCCCAATACCGGCAAGATGCAGTGACGTATTGAAAAGGTCCATGAGATCGAAGAGGTCGTCGCTTTCGCGGCCGGGCGTGATCACGCCCTTCCAATAGGCAATACCAGGAACCCGCACGCCGCCTTCCCAGGCCGACCCCTTCGCGCCGCGGAACGGCGTGTAGCCACCGTCCGGCCAGCTATCGAGTTGCGGACCGTTGTCGGAGGTGACGAAGATGAAGGTGTTCTCCAGTTCTCCAGCCTCGTCGAGCGCCCTGACGATCTCGCCGATATAGGCATCGACCTCCACGACCGCGTCCTTGTAGGGATATTTGCTGGCGCTCTTGCCCTCGAACTCCTTGGAGGCGAAGTTGTCCGCGTGCACCTTCATGAAGGAATGCTCTAGGAAGAACGGCGCGTCGCCCGCAGCCAGTTCCTTGATCTTCTTGACACTGAACTCCTTCAGCAAGCGATCGCCCTCGGCCATGTCCTCCTTGCTCTTGACCTTCTGTACCTCGCTGGTCTCGCCACCCTTGAAACCATGGACCAACGAAACGCTGGAGCCGGTCTTTTCGAGCATGGCAAGGCGTTCAGGATTGAGGACAAGATCGGGGTAACGCTCCTTGTAGATGTATTGCGTTATCTCCTTCTGCGCGCCGTAGTAGCCGTAGAACTCATGGAAGCCGACATCGTGCGGCCGCATGCCTTCGGCCTCCCCGACGTGCCACTTGCCCGACAGCACGGTCTTGTAGCCGACCTCGCCGAGCAGCTTCGGTAGAGATATCTCATCGGCCCACGGGTTCTTGGCGATCGTGTCGCCCGCCAGGATCGGGCGTGTCAGGCCCGTCCGCACCGGCAGCCGGCCGGTGAGAATGGCTGACCGGGTCGGTGTGCAGGTCGCCTGGGAATAGGTCGAGGTCAGCTTCAGGCCGTCCTGTGCAAGCCGGTCCATGTTCGGCGTCGCCGCGCCGACCGCCGCCCCGCCGCCAAAGCTCCCTGGGTCACCATAGCCCATGTCGTCGATGACAAACCAGACGATGTTCGGGCGCCTGCCCGTTTTCGCCAGCAAGGCATCGAGTTTCGCCTGCGCGGCTGAGGACTGATCGGTATGCACCAATGCCGGTTCCATGCTCTCGCTGATACGTTCGGCCTTGCTGAGCACCGACTGCGCAAGCGCAAATGTCAGGATCGCCGCGAGTATCGTGGTTTGCAGCGCGAGGGCGCGCAGTTTTTTCAGGTTCATGGTAATCTCCCGCTTGGCTTTGTGTATCTTCAACTGGACTGTTCTGCCACGATCTTCTGCGGACCGCGAAACGTTCGGCGGAGGCTCCACCGAACGCCACGTAGTTACGCGTTACCTAGTCAGCTCGACGCGCACTTCGCCCGCTTCGGATGCCGATGCGGCCAATCGGGACGAAATCGAAGCCTTCGTGATTGCACCGGGCCAGACGGTCGTGATGCGCCGCGGTGTCTGGCACGATGCCTGCCGGGGTGTTTCCGGGCCTGCAGCCTATTACTGGATGGCGGTTTGTGGTCTCGGCGAAAGCCCTGGGTTCCCGTTGCAGGCGGGCCAAGGCTGGTTCAAGCGAACTCGGAGCAAAACACATAACTGCTTTCTTCATCGGTGACGTGGCGATCGATGAATACTAAACCGCCGATCGCTGGCCCGGCCGTGCCGACAAGGGCATGGTCACCGAACTGCCCGCCGAAATCGGCGGCTCGATCGCCAATGCCGCCGTCGTCCATGCGAGCCACCGAGACTGTTAAGGACGCTCCTCGTCGTCCATCAGGATTCGTTCGGCTGCTCCGTCGAGATCGTCGTACTGACCGCTACGCAGCGACCAGAGGAAGGCCCCCAAGGCAGCCGCGCCCAGCAGCAATGCCAGTGGGATAAGAAAAACAAGGCTGCTCATTCGGCGGCAGCCAGGGATCTGCCCTGGCCTCCCATTTGAGGACGCGATCATCCAGCGTCTGCCCGCTCCGTCTCTCAGTCGCAGAGCATTGGCGACGACGATAACCGAAGACAGCGACATGGCAGAGCGCGGCGATGAGCGGCGTGACATGGCCTGCGATTGCGACCGGCAGCGCAATCACGTTGTAGAGGACGGCCAGTACAAAATTCTGCCTGACCAGTGAGCCCGCCTTTCGGGCAACAGCGACAGCCATGGGAACGGCCCCAAGATCCTGATGAAGGAAGACGAAGTCTGCGGATCTGCGTCCGATATCGGTGGCATTGGCCGGTGCCATCGACACATGCGCGGCAGCAAGCGCCGGCACATCGTTGAGCCCGTCCCCAACCATCAAAACCCTTTGGCCATTGGTAGCGAGTATCTTCAGGCGATCCATCTTTTCGCCCGGCAGCAGACCGGCAGCGTAATCCAGGATGCCCAGATGCCGCGCAATCGCTGAGACCGCAGGCTCCCGATCGCCTGAAATCATTTTCAGCTGCAGGTTCGCCGCCTGCAATTCCTTCACCGCCCGCGCCGCGCCCGGCCGGACCTCATCCTCGAAATCGAACCGCGCGGTTAGGCGCCCGTCGCATGAGAGAACAGTTCCCAAACCTTGCTGCGCAGGGGCATCTGCCAGCGCCCATTCGGCCCGGCCGAGGCGATAGGTTCTGCCGTTGAACCGTGCTTCGACGCCAAAACCGGGTGTTTCGGTGATATCGGAAGGCGAGATATCCGGTCCACCTGTGGATGCGATAGACAGGGCAGCCGCAACCGGATGCCGGGAATGCCGTGCCATTGAGGCAGCGATTTCATGAGTTTCGGGTCGATGGAACTACCGTTCATCAATCTTGGTCTACCCAGTGTCAGCGTGCCGGTCTTGTCGAACACCACGGCATCTATTTCGGCCAGCCGCTCAATTCCGGAACCATCCTTCAGCATGATCCCGTTTTCCGAACAGGCGCCGCGCCGCAACGACCTGCACGATCGGCACGGCAAGCCCGAGCGCACAGGGACAGGTGATGATCAGCACCGCAATGGCGATGCCGATGGCGCGGTGCCAGTCGCCCGTGGCCGTTATCCAGCCGAGGAACGTCATCACGGCGGCGGTATGAACGACTGGCGAATAGAGTTGGGCGGCCCGGTCGGCAAGACGCCGGTATCGGGCACGCCCGCCTTCGGCGGCTTCCATCATCCGCACCATTTCGGCGAGAAAGGAACTCTCCGCGTTCGCCGTGGCGACGATCCTCAGGGGACCGGCAAGATTAAGGGTTCCAGCCGTTACCACCGAACCGGGACCAACATGCTGAGGGGCGCTCTCGCCCGTTGCAATCGCGCAATCCATGTCCGATGCGCCTTCCTCGACACGGCCGTCCACCGGGACCCGGTCGCCGGCGGCAAGGTCGATGCGCATGCCGGGCTCCACCTCGCTCACCGGAACATAGTCCCGGCTGCCATCGTTCCGCACGATCATCGCCCCGCGCGGCGAAAGGCGCATCAATCCGCGCACGGCCACCCTCGCCCTTTCACGCATCGCGTAGTCGAGCGTGCGACCGATCAGCAGAAAGAAGATGAGAGACGTGGCGGCATCGAAATAGGCGTGTTCGCCAGAATGGATCGTATCGTAGAGGCTAAGGCCGAAGGCGAGACAGATGCCGATGGAGATCGGCACGTCCATGTTGGTGCGGCCGCGCCGGAGGGCTGCCCAGGCGGAGCGGAAAAACACCGGCCCGGAATAGAGCAGCGCAATCGTGGCCAGCGCCGCGGATATCCAATGGAAGGCCTGGCGCGTTTCCGCGTCCGCCCCCGACCAGATGGAAACCGAAAGCAGCATGATGTTCATCGCGGAAAAACCCGCAACACTGAGCGCCCGGATCAGTCGGGGCAATTCAGGATCGGCGGTGCCGGCATCGGCCTCGGACAAATGCGCGGCATAGCCGAGGCTCGACAGCGTTTCGATCATCGGCGGTGCCTGGTCGCCACGCCATTTGACGCTGACGCGCCGACTCGAAAGGTTCACACGCGCCTTCTCGACACCGGGCAGCCGGGGAAAGCCCGCCTTCGATCGCCCGGATGCAGTTCGCACACCGGACGCCCGGCACGGAAATGTCCGTCTGATAGAGGCCGTCGCTCAAGGGGTGGCTCGCAAGCAGGGTCTCGCTTGCGCTTGGCGATCCGCGCGCCTCGGCGCCGATCTCGGCTCCGGGTGCGCAGCAGCTCATCTGATTGCCCTGTAGCTGTGCCATGTCGCGTGGCCGAGCAACGGGAAGACCACGACCAGCCCAAGCAGCCCGGTCAGCACGCTCGCAACAAACAGCGCCAGCACGATGACGCCCCAGGCGATCATCACCGGCAGGTTGTTCCAGACCAGTGAGATGCTGGTTCCCATCGCCGTAAAGGCGTCGGTCTTCTCGTTCAGCAGCATCGGCACTGCGAATGTACTGATTGCAAAGGAGAAGGCGGCAAAGAGCCCGCCAACGACCGTGCCGACGAGCAGCATGCCCCAGCCGATCGGCGTGGTGAACAGCATGGAGACAATGTGATCGAGGCCCGGAAAGGCCCGCAGGCCGAAGAACAGCGCATAGATGATGACGGCCGCCCGCATCCAGACCATGATCAGCAGGCAGAGTATCGCCCCGGTGAACCAGACTTGTGCGCCCGATTCCGCTTTGACGAAGATCATGCGGCTCAAACTGACGGGATTGCCGGCCTCGATGTCGAGGCTCTTCTGATAGAGGCCGATGGCAAGAAGCGGGCCGACCACCATGAAACCGGAAAGTGCCGGAAACAGGATGTAGTCGAGCCCAAGCACAAAGAGCCCCCAGACAATGACGAGCGAGACGAGAAAGACCGCAAGGCCATAGGCAAGGCTCGGTCCGGGCTGATGCAGGAGATCCCGCCACCCTGCCTTCAGCCAGTCGAAAGCGGCGCTTGCCGGGAGATTGCGCCGCCTTTGCTCTGCAAGCGGCCTGACCGCGGCTTCAGGACGATCGATGGCACCCATCCGTCTCTCCCTTCTTCAGCAGGCGGGTTTCGCCGCCTGGAATTTCACGGTTTCGCCGCTACCCTTTGCCGGCAGAACACAATCCGGTTGCGACGCGACCGCGACATAGACCAGATGCGCGTTGGCGCCGACAAAGAGCAGCACTCCGGCGGCGGCGATCGCCATCGCCATGCGCTTCCATTTGACCGGGCGTGGCGCGGAAGCCACCGTCGCCCCGTCATGTGCATTGCTCATGGCGCCTCGCCTCCGAGCGTGTGAACGTAGACCGCCAGCATCTTGATATCCAAAGGTGACAGCCTTGTGCCCCAATGCGGCATATGTCCCTGCCGCCCGGCATAGACCGTCGTGTAGATCGACTGCCGGTCGCCGCCATGGATCCAGTGATTATCGGTCAGGTCAGGTGCACCAACATCCTTCTTACCCTTGCCGTCCTCGCCATGACAGGCCACGCAATTGGCCGCAAAGACCTCTGCGGCCGGCGTTACCGCTTTCCGGCACCGACAGGGAGTAGACATAGTCTACCACCTCGTTGATCTTCCTGCGATCGAGGACCTCATCCCGGCCAAAGGCAAGCATCTGCGAAACACTGGGTATCCTCGTTTGTCGAGTTGATGCCGACACGGATTGTCTCCGCAATCGTTTCCGGATCCGCCCCCCCAGAGCCACGTCTTCGCCGTGAGATCGGGGAAACCCGAGCCGCCGGTGGCATTGATGCCGTGACAGGCGGCGCAATTGTCGCGGAACAGCGTATGGCCGGTCTCCCGCACCTTGGCCATCAGCGCCTCGTCCGCCTCGATCTCCGGGAAACCCGCCGCCATGATCTTGTCGGTCCAGACAGCACGCTCCGCCGCCGCGGTCTTGACCTGGCGCGCCACAACCTCGCGCTGGTCGATCCCGAGCAAGCCTTTCGTATAGGTCCAGCCGAGCGGCCAGGCGGGCATCAGGATCCAGTAGACGACGGCAAACAGCGTGCTGGCCGCCAGGAAAAACAGGACGACCCGCGGCACCGGCGTATCGAGTTCCTCGATACCGTTCCATTCGTGTCCCGTGGTCATGCGTCCGGTGATGGGATCGAGCTTCTCCGCAGCCATCAATTCAACTCCATGGCTTGTCGTCCTTGTCGAGAATGCTGGTCTTGGCGCGATCGAAGCGCGTCCTGTTGGATGGCCAGAGCGCATAGACCATGACCCCGACGGACATCGCGATGAGGTAGAACAGGCCCCAGCTCTTGGCAAAGGCAACGATCGTGCCGTGGTCGAGCGGCATCATCCTAGTCCTCCACCGACGCGGACTGCTGCTTGGCGGCATCCGTCAATTTGCCGAGAATTTGGAGATAGGCGACGACCGCGTCCATCTCGGTGACGCGCCCCGCATCGCCGTCGAAGGCCCGAACATGGGTTGCGTCGCCATAGCGCTCGGTGACGCCGCTCGCCCTGTCGCTGTCCGGCGATGCCTGCCCGAAAGCGTCCGAGGTTGCGTTGTTGATCATCTCCTGCGTGTAGGGCACGCCCACAGCCCGCTGCGCCGCCAGATGTTCGCCGAGATCATCGATTCTCAAGGCATTGCGCTGCAGCCAGCCATATTTCGGCATTACCGATTCCCGGCGCAACGTCGCGTGGATTGATCAGGTGCGCGACATGCCAGTCATCGGAATATTTTTCTCCGAGCCGTGCCAGGTCCGGCCCGGTGCGCCTTCGACCCCCACAACATCGGATGATCGTATTTGGATTCGACCGCCAGCGAATAGGGACCGTAGCGCTCGACCTCGTCGCGCAAGGTGCGGATCATCTGCGAATGGCAGGCATAACAGCCCTCGCGGATATAGATGTTGCGGCCGGCCAGTTCGAGCGGTGTGTAGACGCGCATGTCGGGTGCATCCTCAACCGTCTCGTGGATCGTGAATAACGGCGCGATCTCGACGAAGCCGCCGATCGCCGAAACACCGATGATGGCAAGCACGAAGCCGATGGCGCTGCGCTCGAGTTTGCGGTGGAATTCTGCCATGGCCGCTCACTCCCCCGGCTGGACCGCGCGTGCCGTCGCGACGAGCGGAATATCCGCGTCGCCCTCGGCTTGCGCCAGCTCCATGCGGGACGCACGGATCGTCATCAGGACATTGTAGAGGCCCACGGCAGCGCCAAGCAGGAACAGCAGTCCGCCGAAGGTCCGCGCGATATAGTAGGGATGCATGGCCGACACGCTGTCGATGAAGGAGTAGGCGAGCGTGCCGCTTTCATTGTAGGTCCGCCACATCAGGCCCTGGATGATGCCGGAGTTCCACATCGTGAAAACGTAGATGATGGTTCCGGACAGCGCCAGCCAGAAGTGCACTTCGACGAGCTTCGGCGAATACATGGCCTCCCGCTTCCACATCCACGGCACGAGCGCATAGATCGATCCAAAAGTGATCATCGCCACCCAACCGAGCGCGCCGGCATGGACGTGGCCGACGGTCCAGTCGGTATAGTGGGACAGCGAATTGACCGCCCGGATCGCCATGAACGAGCCTTCGAAGGTCGCAAGCCCGTAGAACACCGCCGCAACCATCATGAAGCGCAGCGTCGCGTCGTCGCGTACCTTGTGCCACGCGCCGTTCAGCGTCGCGAGCGCGTTGCCTGCTGACGCCCAGGACGGCACCAGAAGCACCAGTGAGAAGGTCATTCCGAGTGTCTGAACCCATTGCGGCAGCGCCGTGTAGTGAAGGTGGTGCGAGCCCGCCCACATATACATGAAGGTGATGCCCCAGAAGCTGATGATCGAGAGCCTGTAGGAGTAAATCGGCCGTCCGGCGCGCTTGGGCAGGTAGTAATACATCATGCCAAGGAAGCCGGCTGTCAGGAAGAAGGCGACCGCATTGTGCCCGTACCACCATTGGGTCATCGCATCCTGCACGCCGGAAAACAGCGAATAGCTCTTCGCATGGCCGAACGACACCGGCACAGCGAGGTTATTGACGATATGCAGCACTGCCACGACCAGAATGAAAGCCATGTAATACCAGTTGGCGACGTAGATATGCGGTTCCTTCCGTCGCGCCAGGGTGCGTATGTAGATGAGGAAGTAGACCACCCAGACGATCACCAGCCAGATGTCGGCATACCATTCGGGCTCGGCATATTCTTTCGATTGCGTGACGCCGATCAGGTAGCCGCTCGCTGCGACCACACAGAAGAGGTTATAGCCGATGAGGACGAACCAAGGGCTGAGCTGATCCGGCAGCCCGCCCTGCGAGGTGCGTTGAAGAACGTGGAAGGAGGTTGCGATCAGCGCGTTGCCGCCGAACCCGAAGATGACGCCCGAGGTGTGAACGGGACGCAGCCGGCCGAAGCTCGCCCAGGCGGCATCGAAGGTCAGGTCCGGCCAGGCAAGCAGCGCCGCGACCCACACACCGACGAACATGCCGATAACCGCCCAGATCATCGAAAGCACGATACCGGCCTTGGTCGGATCGTCGAAGTAGCGCTCCAGCCGTTTCGGGTCGGGTGTGGGAGAATAGAAATCCGACATGACGACGAATGCCAGCCCGACGCTGAAAGCAAGGACGATGAAACCCTGAGTGCCCATCAGGTCCGCGCGTCCTGCGACGCTCATCGTCAATCCCACCAGGCTGAGGACGATGAGAATGACGACCGCGAGGCGCCGTTCGGTCATTGTCAAATTCGAAACCATTGCGTCCCTTCCCCTGCCTCAAAGCAACTTGCCATCGACGTCGAGTAGAAATTCAGTGCAACTATTTCAGATCAATAACTTACAGACATATGCCATCGATGGCGACGGGGCCGTTCCACGATGCCTTCCCCCGAAGGCGCGTGTCTCTCATGGGAGACAAAGGAACTGTCGATCCTCACCATATGGCATTTTATTTTCTACCGCTAGGTGGTCGCGGTGCGACATACGCGCAGATTACGGACGACTATCCCAACCGCAAGCAGTTCAGAACATATCTTTTGTCAGCAAGGCAGGAGAGCCGTTTCCGCGCCGGGCCATCCGGCGGAAGGCAGATGCCTCACTGCGCCGGCTTCGGCGTTAGCGGCCCGGCGGGCGCGGCACGCATCAGGCTGATCAGCAGCAACCCGGCAATGGCAGCCCAGAAGGCGACGGTGAAGCCATCGATGAACGACAGCACATTCGCTTCGCGCCGGACGAGCGACACCAGGCTGATTGCGGCGCGCCCGCTGCCGTTTCGGTGGACGCGCTATGTTCCATGAAATGGTGGGAGAGGCGAGCCAGCGCCTGTCCGGCCTCGCTATCGCCTGCCGACACTTGCAGACCGACGAGGCTCGAATGCACCTGTTCCCGGACGCGTAGGAACGTGCTCATCGCCGTTGCGGTGAACTCTATGACGACCAGCCGCATCACCTGGATATAGGCGACAAAGGCGGTGGCGCGGGCCGGGTTGGAATTGGACAGCGCGAAAATCAGAAAGGCTGTGAAGGTGAGCCCCTGCCCCACGGACTGCACCAACGCAATCGGAATGAAATCGTCGAGTGACCACGCCTCAGTAATGCGTGTTCCCATGAACGCCGCGATCGCAAAGCTCGTCAGGCCGAGCATGGCAACGATCCGCGCATCGATCCGGCGCAGCAGATAGATTACGAAAGGTATGATCACGAACAGCGGCAACGCCGTGTAGAAGAGCAGCAAGCCACCCGTCTGTTCCGGCCGCAGCTGCGTTACGATCGTCAGGAAATTGGGGACCAGCATGGTGTTGGACAGGCTGGTGATCATATAGGTCATCATCGCCAACAGGCCCAGGATGACGTTCCACGACAAAAGCACGGTTGGGCTCGCCCATGGCTCGGAAACGACGGCCTCGTTGATGAAGAAGCCGATGACCAATGCGCCGCCGGCTGCGAGCAGTCCGACGACAGTCCCGGATTGGAACCAGTCCAGCCGGTTTCCCTGGTCGAGGCCGGCATAGATCAGGGTGAGGCCAGCGCCCAGCAACAGCATGCCGCCCCAGTCAGCTTTGGCAAGAAGTGCGCGGTTGACCGTTTCGCGCGGCGTGCCCAGCAGTGTCAGCACTGCCATCAGCATGGCGATTGCCGCATCCTGCCAGTAGAGCCACTGCCAGCCGAGGTGCTCCACATAGAACCCGACCAGCGAGACGCCAGCATTACCGGTGAAGGAAAGGCGGAAGGAATAGGCCGCAAGACCGACAATCCACCACTGCATCGGCAAGTTGCGAAGGACGATCATGATCGTCGCCGGAATAAACACGCCGAGCAGCAAGCCGTGGATGAAGTGCAGGACCAGAAGCGCCTGATAGGCGCGGACGAAAGGGATGATAGCCGAAACCACGATGTAAAGGAGGCTTGGCCCTACAAGCACGCGCCGCAGACCAAAGACCGTGGCGAGCCAGGCAACCGCCGGAGCGATGAGGATCTGTGGCGCTGTAGCGGCGGTCGCCAGCCACGCTCCTTCGTCAAAACTGAGACCCAGCGCGCCCCTGAGATCCGGCAGCCCTATGGCAAAGAGTCGCGTATCGAAGCTCACGATGAACGCGCCGAGAAGGACTGCAATAACCGCGAGAAAGGGATAATGGGACGGGCGGCCGGTTGAGACAGGGCCGCTGCTGATCGCTTCAGTGGTCATTGTCTTCGTCCTTCGGGGCAGCTTTGCCGATGTCGTCGGCAACACGGATGCGGGTGACGACCGACATTCCCGGACGCAACCGCTCAACCAGCGGCTGGCCGGCGTCAAATTCGACGCGAACCGGGATGCGCTGGACCACCTTGGTGAAGTTTCCGGTGGCGTTGTCAGGCGGCAGCAGGGCAAAGGTCGATCCGCTCGCCGGTGAAAGACCGCAACGCGGCCGTGCAGGACGGCATCCGGGAACGTATCGACGGTGATATCGACCGGCTGGCCGGCAACGACATGCGTCAGCTGGGTTTCCTTGTAGTTCGCCGTCACATAGACGTTCGGCAGCGGCACGACGGCAATCAGCTGTGTGCCGATATTAACGTAGTCCCCTTCCTGGACCAGGCGCTCGCCGACGACGCCGTCGAACGGCGCTACGATCCGCGTGTAACCCTGGCGCAGTTGGGCCGTACTCAAGGCTGCTTCGGCAACATCGAGGTTCGCCGCCAACAGATCTTCCTGACCTTTCAGCACATCGAGCTGGCGCCGCTGCATCGATCGTCGCTTCGCTGGCCGTAAGTGTGGCATTGGCCGTCTCATAGGCCGAGGTTGCCTGCTCCAGTTTTTGCGGCGTGCCGACCTTGGTACGCAGAAGCGCGCCCTGCCGCTCCTTCTCCTGCTGCGTTTCCAAAACACGGGCAACAGCGGAAAGACGCTGCGCTTCGGCCTGGGCGATGACACCCCGCTGGAAGGCCTTCTGATTTTCGAGGTTGTCGAGAACGGCCTGCGCCGCTGCAACGCTTGCCTTTGCCTGTGCCACGACCGCGTCGTAGTCCGCCGGTTCGATTTCCATCAACAGGTCGCCCGAGCGAACGTTCTGGAAATCACGGACCAGGATCCGTTTGATATTGCCGCTGACGCGGGCGCTCAGCCGGGTCGTTTCGGCGCGCACGGTGGCATTGTCCGTCACCTGTATCGCGGCCGATCCCTGCCAGGCATCCCAGCGGCTTGACGTCGCTCCGGCCAGCGCAACAGCTGCGCCAAGCGCTGCAAGCGGGATCATCAACCGCCGCAGGCCGCGTGACGGCCCGGGCGCCTTCGCCGGAGCCGGATTGCCGGTCGCGGCCCCTTCAAGGGCTGCTGGCTGGGCCTTGGCCTGGGTCTCCGGTCCGTCCGTGGCAGGAAGCTTGACGGGCACAGCCGGTGTCGCGTCGTCTAGAAGCGTCACGACATTGGTGTCTGTGTTCGAGATATTGGTGCTGACGGGTACCGCAACGCCTTTGGTTGAGTTTGGCATGACACATATCCTCCGTGGATGATGGTTTGTGATGGCTCAAGGATGTGCCTGCAACGCCGCTTTTGATAATCGAAGGAATAAGGGAAGGATCATCAAGCGCTGGTGGATAATTGCTGCGTGGTGGTCCAGACGGATTGGTCTTCGTAATCAAGGAGATGACGGAGTTGTGGCCTGTCTTCGAGGCTGGTGGGAGTTGGATGACGACGTCGGTTTTTTGCGCGACGCAGAATGGCCGCGCAAAGCAGAATGGCCGCGCAAAAGGGATGGACCGTCAATCGGCAGCTATTGCCGCGATGCGTCCTTATGAGCGGGGTCGTCGAGCGCAAAAAGCTCTTCCGCCTCGGTGAAGCCGGCGAGGTCGTATGCACCTGCAGGAACGAGCGCGGCATCGCCCAACGCCGTTGCAAAGCGCTTCGACGAGAGCAACCGATGGCCGGTTTTGCTGCACACCCCTTGAATCCGGCTGACCAAATTGACGTCGGAACCAATGACGGTGAAATCCAGCCGCGACGCCGAACCGATATTGCCGTAGCTCGCCTCGCCGTAATGAAGGGCAACACCCGCCTCCAACCGACCCTCGGTACTGGCAAACTGTTGCAGATTTTCCAGGACGCCACGCGCGCTCTCGAAGGCAGCAGCGCAGGAACTGGCGGCATCCTCATCCTGGAAGAAGGCCAGAACTGCGTCACCCATGAATTTCAACACGTCACCGCCTGCCGCGGTGATCGCGTGGACGACGCAGTCGAAATAGGAGTCCAGCAGGGCGAGAATGCGGGCGTTCGGCAAGCGATTGGAAAGGGCGGTAAACCCGCGCAGGTCGCAAAGCATCAGCGCCGCCTTCAGCGTCTCGACCTGGCCGCGGCGGATGCGGCCGGCGAGAATGCGCTTTGACGTTGCAGTCCCGATATAGGTATCGAACAGGGTCAGTTCCGTCTGGCGCAGCACGCGCAGTTCACAGACGTTGCGCAAAGCCGGCAGGACACGCTCCAGCGCCTCACGATGCGTTGGCAGGAAACCTTCAGGCTCTGCCGTACAGAAAGACACAGCGCTCACCGGTCCATCGACATTGGAAAGCGGCGCAACAAACAGCTCGGTCAGGCCGCGTCGCCGGAACACATCCATCTGTGTCCACCCGCGATCTGCCGGCGACCCCGTGCGTACCGGGACCGCCTCGCCGGTCTCCATCACGTGCCTTAGCGGGCTATCGGCGAAATCGGGTAGCGCCATGATGCCGTGCTCACGGTCGTGAATCTCGATCGGTTCGCGCGGCGTCCAAGCCACTGTTCGACCAAGAATACTGGGATGCAAGGTACGCATATGCAGGGCCAAGCGGTCGATCGGCAGGCCGCTCGCTCGTAGACGGCGGCCGAGACCCGCCACGAGGCCGGCCTCATCGAGATCGTGGCATTCATTTCCACTCAACCACTCGACGATGGCCGCAACGGTGTCCTTGGATGCCTGCCTGAGCCATGTTGTATTTTGAGTATCCATGTCGCTCTCCCTGCGGAAGTTCTGGCGATCGCCATTTCAGGGACAAGGGATATCTTTTCCGGTTCCTCATGATAATCTTGGTTCCACCGGAAGGATCATCCCAAAGGAGCGGATAATCCAGGAGTGTCTATGGACAGATTGACCAGCCTGACGGTCTTTACGCGTGTCGTGGAGAATGGCGGCTTCTCGGCAGCCGCCCGCAGGCTCAACATGTCGACCACTGTGGTCAGCAATCATATTCAGGCGCTGGAGGACCGGCTGGGCGCGCGATTGCTCAACCGAACGACGCGCAAGGTCAGTCTGACGGATATCGGCCAGCAATATTACGAGCGCTGCGTGCAGATCCTCTCGGATCTGGAAGACGCCGACAGCATGGCCGGCTCGCTGCAATCGGCCCCGCGGGGCACGCTGCGCATCTACACCAGTACCCACATCATGCGCTTCATCGCACCCGTGGTTGGAGAGTTTCTCGACGCCAATCCGGAAGTGTCGATCGATCTCACCATCGGCGAGCGCATGGTCTATCTGGTCGAGGACGGCTACGATATCGCGATCCGCACGATACCGCCGCCGGATTCGAGCCTGATTGTCCGGCGCCTGACCCCCTGGCGGCATATTCTCTGCTGTTCACCGGACTACCTATCCCGGCACGAGATGCCGAAGACGCCTTCGGACCTGATACAGCATAATTGCAAGCGCTATGCCTTCTACCCATTCGGAGACGACTGGACGTTTATCGATGTCGCAGGCAAGACGGTAAGCATACGCATCAGCGGCAACGTGATCACCAACAGCGCCGAGTTGTTGCGCCTGCTGACATTGCGGGGACAGGGCCTCTGCCTCGCGCCGAGTTTTCGTCGTTGGCGATGATGTTGCCGCCGGCAGATTGATCCGAGTGCTGCCAGATTTTACGCCGGTCGAATTCAGCATCAGCGCCATCTACCTCCATCGCCTGCATCTCTCGGCGAAGATCCGAAGCTTCATCGACCTTCTGGCCCTGCGCATGGCGGACCACCGCCGGCTATTGAACCTTGAGGAGCCACCTCGACTCGCTGTGGTCTCGAGTTGATCATTCCATCGGCAACAACGTTGTCGGCAACGCGATCCCGCTGATCTCGAGGGCTGGCTCTCGGAGGTTCCGGCTCAATGAAATCCCTTGGGGGCAGCCGACCTATGGAAAGTGACATTCAAATCGTCGCCCTCGACGCGGAGGGGTCGTGATGACCGAGATTCTGGCTGATCCGATCTTTCAGTTCTTTATTGTCGTCATCGCCGGAATTGTGATCAGCCGGATGCGGCTGCGCGGCCATCCCCGGCTCCGGCTGATTGGCCACATCATTTTCTTCATCGCCGTTACGGCACTTCTGCTCTTCCATGGCATCGAACCGTACACACCCGATGCGAGCAAGGGAGATATCTCGCGGCGTATTTTAGTCGGCATTGCCAAGACGATCTGGTGGATCGGTGGCGCCCTGGTCCTCGTCACCGCTGTCCGCCTTTTTCTCATTTCGGAGCGCAATCCCCACGAGGGGCGCCTGCTCCAGGACCTTGTGGTTGGCGCCATATATCTGGGAGCCGGCCTTTCCGTGGTTGCCTATGTCTTCCGCGTCCCCGTCGGCACCTTGATCGCGACGTCGGGCATCTTCGCCATCATTCTTGGTCTCGCCTTGCAGAGTACGCTGAATGACGTCTTTTCAGGTATTGCACTCAATTTGGCCTACCCGGAGGATGCTGTGATCGCCGAGCAGAAATCGAAGCTCGCGTCCCTGATGGTGGTGCGCACCGGTGTGGTCGCGATATGCCGACGCGAGAACGGCAGGGAAATAGAGCTTCGACGGCCTTCTCCCGGCGACTGTTTTGGCGAAGGGTAAGCCTACGCTAAGGGCCGCAGATCAGGCAGCTTTCTCTGCGGCAACCTTTCAGAGGGTTCCAGTTCCACGGGAGCAACTCGTCGAGTAATGTTGTGGGCATGTCGGCGATGCGTGAGAGCACGTCAACAAGCCAGGCCTGAGGATCGACGTCGTTGAGCTTGGCGGTCATGATCAACGTCGCCATGAAGGCGGCCCGGTCAGCGCCTCGATCGGAGCCTGCAAACAACCACGATTTTCTGCCGAGAGCGAAGCCGCATAGTCCCCGTTCGGCAGCATTGTTGGTGAGACAAATCCTGCCGTCACTCAGGAACGCCATGAATCCATCCCAGCGCTTCAGCATGTAGTCGATTGGTTCGGTGACCGGTGAACTGCGCGACAGCTTTGACCGCTCCGATCGCATCAAGTCCCCGAGCTCGGCGACGATAAGGTGGCTTTCTTGCTGAAGTCGTTGCAGTCGTTCTTCAGGAGCAAGGCCATTTATATCGCGCTCGATGTCGAACAGTGCATCGATCCGCTTTACAGCTTCGAGCGCGACCGGCGAGATCGGCGTGGAGTCATTGCCGCGTTTGGCGTTCGTGGCGATGTCGGCGAGCACAAAAAACTTGCGACGGGAATGCGCCCAACACTGCGCCTGGCCCAGCGGTCCGGAATGCCGGGGCCTTCATCGTTTTCTGTGTTAGAAGCAAATACTCTCGGTGCCAACGCAGAAGGTGCGAATGGACTTTGAAACGAGGAAATTGGCCTCGGCTTCACAGGCCCGCAATCTGGTTGGCGTGATGGTCAAGTTTTGCGTGGACCATTGCTAAAATGCCATCAGATTTATTCACCTGATATTTTCACCGAATCCCTCAAAGATAGCGACCCCTGCAAAAGCTCCGTTAGCCGATGATTCTGCAATTTCATTCTCGCAAAGCCGTAATCGTCCCGCATATCAAGATAGCAACGCTCGGCGCCCTTGCCTGTGCTGTTGGGGCGATCGCAGCCGTTTGCGTATTAAGCCTGCTTATTCCCGACCGTCCGTTTTGGGCAGAGTTGGCCGCCGTGGCGGCAATAACGGCAGTTGTTACATTTCCGCTTCAATTTGCGCTTCGTCTACGCAACGAAGCGCTTCGTGAGATCCAAGAAGAACTTCAGCACGCACTCCGTCATGATCCTGTCACGGGTACACTGCGCGCCAACGCATTTGCGACCTCGGTCGAGCATGCGATAGACCGCAGGCGCCTGAGCGCTGCTGAAAGCCCGGATGGCGTCATGCTCGTTCTCAGGGTCGGCAATTTCGATGAGATCGGTCGTCGCTATGGTCCGCAATGGGCAGATACGCTGCTTCAATCGATTGTTCAGATCGTACATTCTTGTGTGCGCTATGGTGATCTCGTCGCCCGCCTTGCCTCCGACGAACTCGGGATCCATCTGCCAGGCACAACAACGGAAAACGCCAGAGACATCTGCGAGCGCATCCGCGCGCGGATAGACGAGACCACCTTCACAGCCGGGCAAGAGCGCCATCTATCGGTGACGGTGCGGCTTGGCGGTACCAGGGTCGGGGACCAGGCCGACTTTCAGGCACTCCGCGAGGCTGCCAACCAAGCCGCCCTTGCGGAGGAAGAGGCTGGTCCCCTCCTATTCCGGGAGCTGTTTTCGTGACAGGGAGGCTTACGGGCCTGCTCTGTGTGGCGTCGCCTTTCCTGTACAGAGGCGCGGAATGCGAACAGTTGTGGCCGCCAATGCAACGCTTCCCCTGTCGGGCAATCGAACCTGAGGTATCGACGCGGCAGCCACGGACGCCGTTGCCCATCATCTCAATGCGGCGCGCCGCGGAGTTGTGGGCATGTGCTAGCCCGCGGCGTCCTGGAAGATCCGTCCCACCGCCTCGTCAAGCGACTGCGGCCAATGCGGCATGGTCCAGCCGAATGCCGAGGCGAACTTGGTGGTGGACAGTTGCGTGTTCAATGGGCGCAGTGCTTGCACGGGAAATTCGGCGGCTGTTATGTCACGAACCTCCGCCCACGGCCCCCCACGAGCGCGGCTTGAGGAGAACACATGACGCGCGAAATCGGCCCATGAAATAGTGCCGCTTCCCGCGAGGTGATAGGTACCGTATGCCCCGCCCTCACCCATCGCAACGGCGGCGCGCAGAATGGCGGTGGCAATATCGAGCGCCGACGAGGGATTGCCACGCTGGTCTGCGACGACCGCGATTTCCTTACGCGCGCTTGCCAGCCGCAGCATAGTTTTTACGAAATTCGTCCCGAACGGGCTGTACACCCAGCTTGTCCGCAAGATGAGATGGCGGGGGTTCGCCGCCGCCACAGCGATTTCGCCCGCGAGCTTGGAAGCGCCGTAGACGTTCAGGGGCGCCGGCGCATCCGTCTCGCGGTAGCCGCCCTGCTTCTTTCCGTCAAAGACGTAGTCGGTCGAGAGATGGATGATCGGCACTCCGAGACGGGTCGCCGCCTCGGCGACTGCCCCGGCGCCGGTCGCGTTGATCCCATAGGCCAGTTTCGGCTCACGCTCAGCCCGATCGACGGCCGTATAGGCGGCGGCTGAAACGACAAGTTGGGGGCGCAAGGACGAAAGCACTGGCCAGATGGTCTCGGGCCGAGCCAGATCGAGCTCGGGGCGACCAAGAGTGAACACCTCGACATCGGGCAGCGCTCGTGCCCGCTCGATCAAAGCCAGGGCGACTTGGCCCTTGGTCCCAGTTACAGCAATCTTCATGCCAGACGTCGCTGACGTTCGCCGAGACGCGTGCCTGAATGGCGCAGGTGCCGGATCGGCTCCCACCACCACCGGTTGGCCAGGTACCAGTCCACTGTCATGCTTAGCCCTTCGTCGAACCCCAACCGCGGCTTCCATCCAAGCTCTCGCTCGATCTTGGAGGGATCGATGGCATAGCGGCGGTCATGACCCGGCCGGTCGGGGACGAACGCAATGAGATCCCGATAACGTCTGCCCAGCTCGCGCGGTCGCCGACCGTCGAGGAGATCGCAGATACGCTCAACAACGGCAACATTGCAGCGCTCGGCGCGTGCGCCGATGTTGTAGCTTTCGCCGGGCCTTCCTTGCCTCACCACCAGTTCCAGCGCGTACATGGTCCTCCACATGCAGCCAATCCCGCACATTCATCCCAGTGCCGTAGACCGGCAGTGGCTTCTCTTCGATGGCGTTGATGATTGCGAGCGGGATCAGCTTCTCGGGAAAGTGATACGGTCCAAAGTTGTTAGAGCAGTTGGACGACACGACGGGTAGCCCGTAGGTGTGAGCCCAGGCGCGCACGAGATGATCTGAGGCAGCCTTCGAGGCCGCGTAAGGCGAAGACGGGGCGTAAGCGGTCTCTTCGGTGAACACGCTCCCATCAAAGGGGAGGTCTCCAAACACTTCATCTGTGGAAACGTGATGGAACCGGAAGCATTCGCGCGCCTGTCGCGAGCTCACTCCAATAAGCAAGCGCGGCATTAAGCAGGCGAACGGTACCGACGATGTTAGTCTCGATGAATATATCCGGCCCGTCGATCGAGGCGGTCGACATGGCTTTCAGCGGCGAGGTGCATCACCGCGTCGATCTTCTCTCGTGGCGCATAATCTCGAGCATACCCCGCTCGTTGCCGATGTCTGCGCGATAGTGCACGTAGTTCGCCTGCCCCTCGATCGTACGCAGGGAGTCGAGATTGCCCGCATAGGTCAGCTTATCAACATTGACGACGCGCGCCGCGCCGCCTGCCACCAGTTGACGGCAAACCGCAGAACCGATGAAGCCCGCGCCGCCGGTGACTAGAATCCGCGTGCCCCCGCCCCCCATCAGGCAGTCCCTTCGAAAACGGTTGCATTCGCCAAAAGCGGTGCATTTCTGTCCTTCACAGATATCACCAGGCGGTCGATATTGACGGGCCAATCGATGGCGATTTCGGGATCATCAAATCGGACAGCCCGGTCATGGTCAGGCGAGTAGACGTCGCTCACTTTGTATAAGACCTCCGTATCCGGCTCCAGCGTGACGAAGCCATGCGCAAAGCCCGCCGGCACCAGGAACTGATTGCCCTTCTCGGCCGACAGTTCGATACCGACCCATTTGGCAAAGGTCGGCAGAGCCGCGGCGAAGATCAACAGCGACGTCGAAAACGCGCCCCTTGACGACCCGGATGAGCTTTGCCTGCGCGCGGCGGGAGCTGATAGTGGAGTCCCCGCAGCGTACCGGCTTTGGCCGAATAGGAATGATTGTCCTGCACGAAAGTTGTATCGATCCCCTTCGCAGCGAAGGTGGCAGCGCTGTAGGTTTCGGTGAAAAAGCCGCGCTCGTCTTCATATCTGCGCGGCGTCAGCTCCAGCACACCGTCGAGGCTGAAAGAACGAAGCTCAAACATCGGCAAGCTCTCGGATGCGGCGCCGCAGGTAGACGGCATAGTCGGTCTGTCCCATCATTGCCGCCCGCGCCAGAACCTGGTCCGCCGAAAGATAGCCAAGCTCGAAGGCGATCTCTTCCGGGCACATGATCTTCACGCCCTGGCGGTATTCGATGGTGCGCACGAAGGATGCGGCGTCGTGCAGGCTCTCATGGGTTCCCGTGTCGAGCCAGGCATAGCCCCGGCCAAGCCGGCGGACGTGGAGATTGCCGCGATCGAGATAGGCACGGTTGACGTCGGTGATCTCCAGTTCCCCCGGTCCGAGGGGCGGACGGAGGCCGCGATGTCAAGCACGTCGTTGTCGTAGAAGTAGAGACCCGTGACCGCCCAGTTCGACTTGGGGCTCGCAGGCTTTTCCTCGATCGCGTCAGCCTTGCCGGTCGTTGTATTGAAGCTGACCACGCCATATCGGGCCGGATCGTCCACATGATAGGCGAAGATGGTGGCCCCGGCTTGCTTGGCGACCGCGTCCCGGCAGATTTCTGCAAGTCCCGCTCCGTAGAAGATGTTGTCTCCCAGAATGAGAGCGACCGGACTGTCTCCGACAAATTCTCGGCCGATGACGAAGGCCTCCGCCAGTCCGTTCGGCCGCTGCTGCTCCGCATAGGAAATCGAGAGGCCGAGCGCGCTTCCGTCGCCGAGAAGCCCCTCGAAAAGCGGCCTGTCGCGCGGCACCGTGATCACCAGTATGTCACGGATTCCCGCCAGCATCAGCGTGCCCAGCGGATAATAGATCATCGGTTTGTCATGCACGGGCAGCAGTTGCTTCGAAACCGATATGGTAACGGGGTAGAGCCGCGTTCCGGTGCCGCCTGCCAGAATGATCCCTTTCATGCAATTTCTCCCGTCGCCATTTCCACGCTCCACCCACCGCGGCCACGTTCGGGCCGAGAATACAGGAGGGGACAGATCACATTGGTCATCTCACCGATCCTTCACCGGTATCCGGTTCGGTGGCCGCCACGCCGGCCGGGGTCAAAGCGCCACAACGCCAAACGCTGTAGACCGGCTGGGTATCCCAGTCATAGTAGAAGACCGCTTCCACCGTTCGCTCCGCCATCCGTTGCCCGAAGACGCGGCGCATGGCGCGGATCGCCCCTTCTCGCTCCCGGTCGTCGATCGGACAAGAAAGCGCGGTATTGGCAATGCCCCATTCGGTCACCCAGCACGGCTTGCCCTCCCCTTCAGGTTGGCAAAAGTCGAGAAGCGCCGTCACATACCGCGCAAGCGCCGCGTCACCTTTGCGCCCCGGATAGACATGAATGCCATAGCCATCGATCAGCGCGTCGATCCCCCGTTCCCGCAGGAGTGAGACGAACGCACCGGGCTCGAGCCGTTCCATCCCGCGGTAGTCGGCCTCGTCTGCGCCGATATCGGAAAGTCCAGCGGAAATCAGCAGCGCCGCGGCTATGCACCGTCGCCTGCAATTCCTCTCGGGTGATCCGGACGGCGCTGACGTATGCGTCGAGCCCGCGCTCGAAGGCCGAGCGATTGGCGACTTCCGAAACGCTGCGCGGTGTCTGCCGCCCCGGTTTTTCGTAGACGACGAGGTCGCCATTGTAGGCGCTGTAGTTTATTTCGTTTCCGGGCTCGACGGCGTCGATGCGGATGCCCATGCCATCAATGCGGCGAAGCGCAGAGCGCAGCTGTGTTCGGTAAAGATCGAGGTCGAGATCCGAAAGCCGCCGAACATCCCAGATGCGCCTGAAACCGGTGCGAGGGCGCACCTCCGCCGGATAGTAGTCCTTGTTGCCGAGCTGGACCTCGATAAGGATTTTCAGCCCCAGCCGGTCCACGATTTCGAGCGCTTCGATGCTCTTCTCCACCGGCCTCGACAGCGAAAGCCGGACATGGGTGATGCCGCTTGCCGCAATTTCCTTCAGCACGCGCTTCTGATCGGCGCGGGAAAGCCAGGCGAGGTTTACCCGGTTAATGCCGATGCGATCGGGGAACACATCATCTGCGTCCGCCGGCGGCGCCGGTGCAAAGGCCCAGAGCACTGCCAGCGCGCAAGCGAGGCGCGCGCCCATTCGCGCCACCGCTTTCATCATCTCAAAGTCCAATCTGCCCCAGAGCATTTCGGAAATTCGCCTCGCAAGCGGAATAGCGGTCGATCACGGCTTGCGTGTCTATCTTGGCGAGGAAATTCGACAGGTATGCGCGCTTGTCCGCCTCCCGGTTCCAGGTCGCCGCCTCTATATAGGGGAAGCCGATGAACTCCAGCATTTCCCGCATGCGGTCGTCGACCGCGATCATGAGGGCGGGTGTGCCGGCCTGCATACCGATGATGCAGCCGTGAAAACGGCGGCCGAAGCAGAGATCGCGCGAGGACATTGCGCCCCGCCACTGGTTCGTGTCGAAATAAACCAGCAGTTCGGATTTCCGCTGCCATTTTTCCGAATGCTTGTATTCGGTCGCGCCAGTGATGCGCCCACTCGCCCGGTCATAGACAATGTCATTGTCGTCGCCGGTCAGGGAGAGGTTGTAGGCAACCACCTCGTCCTGGACCACATAGCTTGCGACGCTGTCGGGCTTAAGCAACGCATGCGCGTCGACGATCGTATCGGCAACACTGCCGAGATAGCCGCCGAAGGCGATCTTCTGGGCTTCTGCCAGTCCCGGATTGGCAAGCGCGGCAAGTGACCGCTTCATCTCGTTCGGAGCGAAATAGAGCGATGGGCAGCCGGTGGGTTTGACGAACTTCATCCCCTGCTCCCTGAGAAACTCGGCGGTGAAGTAACCGCGGGTAAGGAAGAAGCTCTCCTTTTTCTTCAATACCTCAAGGAACTGGAGCGTACCGGCCGGCAGCAGTTCCTTGAGACCCTCCTTGCGCTGGATGCCAATGCCCATCACCACGACCGGCATCTTCAGCTTGGCGAAGACTTCTGCTTCCAGGTCCGCGGAGTAACCGGGCCGCAAGAGATTGGCGGAAGCGAAAACGCAAATATCGAACTCGCGGTTGACGCGCTCGTAGAGGTCTTCCGATTCCCGGTTGTTGGCGAGGTGCCAGAAGGGAAGGTAAGTGACGTCATGACCGCGCAGGCTTTCGGCCGCGCCCTCTCCGATCAGGTAGTTACCGGTATTGGCGATCCGCCTGACCTGGGAAATCAGGTCCTTCTTGGTGCTGGTCTCTTCAAAATAGGGCCGGTGGACGACAGTCGTGCCCGAAACCTGCCCAATCGTTCTCTGCAGATAAGACGGAATTCCCGTGAGCAAAATACGCATAACTATCCTTTGAACCGATAAATGGTGGCCTTTGCGCCATTAATTCATGATGCCGATTTCACGAAGCGTCGTGCGGAAGGCGCGCTCGCGGTCGGAATACCGATCGACAAGCTCGCTCGTGTTGAGCTTTGCCAGATGATCGGCCACGAACTCGGCGCGGTTTTCTGCCTTGTCGATCTCGGTGATATCGACGGCGGGTAGGCCGGTGAAGCCGAGCATCTCGCGCATGCGATCGTCCACCGCCACCATCAGGCTCGGTACCGCCGCCTGCATTGCGATGATAGAGCCGTGGAAACGACGGCCGAGATTGAAGTCCATCGACGAGGCCCAGGCGCGCCACTGGTTGGTGTCGTAGAAGGTGCGAACCTCGAACCGTTGCTTCTCGCGCTCCGTGCCGGGATAGGTCAGATCGCCGATCATCAGGCCCGACGCGGAATCGTAGACGCGCCCCTCGTCGTTAGGCTCCACCTGCATGTCGAAGTGAAGAAACTCATCCTGCACCACGTATTGCGGCGCGGTGCCTTGTGGAGCCAGCGCATTGGCGTCGAGGATCGCATCCTGATTGCCGCCGAGGTAGCCTGAAAAGATTGTCCGCGCCTTGCCGATTTCCACGCTCGGCAGTTTCTTCATGGAGCGGCGCATGTTGTCCGGCATGAAATAGACGGAAGGGCACCCGGTCGGTCGCACGAAGGAGAAGCCCTGGTCTTTCAGGAAGCCGGCCGACTCGTGGCCGCGCGTCAGGGAAGTAGTGCTCGCGCTCCTTCAAGATGGCGAGAAGCCGCTTCGTTCCCTCCGGAAGATTGTTCTCCAGGTCCTTGCGGTTCTGCAGGCCGATGCCCAGCATGACGATCGGCATGTTGAGCCGGCTGAGTACCTCCGCCTCGGCGTCCGCGGAGAGCCCCTTGCGCAGGAGGTTCGCGCAGGTAAAGACGCAGATGTCGAAGTTGGCATTGAACTCATCGAACCCGCCGCCGCTTTGACTCAGATTGTAGAGATGCCAGAAGGGAACCTGCTTCGCATGCGGCGCGAGCGCGCGCAGGGCGCCCTCGCCGATGAGGTAGTTCCGTGTGTTGCTGATGTTGCGCAGCTCCTGCAGAAACTCCTCTTTTGCTTCCGGCTGCTTCTGCCGCTCCGCATAGGACACGGACAAGCCCTGGGCGCCATTGGCAAGGCGTGTGTAGTGACCAGGAATACCCGTCACGAGAATTCGTGGACGCATTCGACTAGACCTTTCTGTTCAGGGAGGCGGCCTGGCAATCAGCCGAGCGCCGCGACCACGGGATTTGCCGCCGACTGCTGCATGAAAGACCGCGGAGCGCTGACAGTGATGAATTTTTGACGGAGCGATCGCTCCACGCGATGAAATCCGAGAAGGAGGAAGCCCATGACCGGCGCGCGGCGGTCCTGATGCAGCCCTCCATAAGCGGAGCGAGCCTCTCGCGATTGTACGCCACCTCTTCGATGATCCGTGCCATCCCCCTCACGACTTGAGGATCGGAAGCCGCGTCGATGAGGATGCCGTCCTCGCCGTCAGAAATGAGTTCGTCCACAGCGCCGACCGCGGTCGTGATAGGCACGCAGCCGAGCTGCTGCGCCTCGGCGATCATCAGTGGCGCGCCCTCCCAGCGTGAAGGCATGACGAGAACATCCGCCCAGCCCAGCGCCTTGATCAGGTCCTTGCTGGCGAAGACGGGCGGGCGCACATCGACGCCCAGATCCTTCAATCGTTCGCTCCAGGACACGCTTGAATCGGCGAGGATTTCGCCGCCGATAGCCCGAGCGTCGAAGGGGACGTTGGAGGCCCGCAGTTCCGCGAGTGTCGCCGCCAGTCGATCGATGCCCTTCTGCTGATCGAGCCGCCCCATGTAGAGAAGTCGCAACCGGTCGCCCTTGCGCTCGATCCGCCGGACCGCCAGAACCTCCGCCAGAACCTTTGGCGGCACCGAAAAGCTCGCGCCATTGGCAACGGCGAAGACTTTCTCGTGGGGGACGCCGTAGCTGTGCAGATAAATCTTGAGCTGTTCGGAGCAGGTCAGGAAGGCATCGTAGCAATGCTCGTGGGCAATCGCCGCGAAGGGCTGACCGGCGGGCCTCTTGAAGGCCGTGTTGTCGACGACGTGAAGATAGCAGGCGGTGCGCGTACCTTCAGAGCGAAGTCGGGCGATGAGGGGATGGACGGCCATCACATGGTTGTTGATGACCAGGTCGAAGCCGGAAAGCTGTCCCTTGAGCGCCTCCCAGTCGACCGTATGCTCCTCGGCGATAAAGTCCTGCCCAAGGAAGGAACCCGACCCTCCCCAGGCTGGAATTCCCGCGTCCCAGAAGTGAATGTGGTCGAAGCTGGAATCGAATTCATCGATCACGTCCATCCGGGACGTGCCGAGCACGAAAAGATGGGTTTCGTAACCCGCCGCCTTCAATTCCCGGGCGGCCGCATAGACAACTTTCTCGGCCCCGCCGAACGAGGCGTTCGGCACGAGCAGCGCCACGGTCCGCTTGCCTTCGCTGTGCCCCAGCGGCAGGACCGGTGATCCCCCGATTTCCTTGCGCAGCGCCTTGTGCAGATCGCCATAAGGCACGAGTCGCGCTGGACGCCAGGTCCACCGCTTGCCCACCGTCTCCCGCAGGGGGACTCGCGGCAATCGCGTTGACGCAATTGATTATCACCTGCTGAGGCGTGATGACAGAGCGGCGCGGGAGGCTTCTTGGAAAAGGAAAGCGTACTTTCAGAACCGTCGATGTCGGCCATACCTGCTGGCTGCCGATAGACGCGAACCAGTCCACCGCGTTGTTCTGGACCACGTCCTGAACGAGCCGGGAGGAAAGGAAAATGAGATCGGCGGGGCCGATTTTTGTCCACCCGCCCCCAGACCGACCGGTTCGATCTTGCGCTGGGCGGCATCGTTGGCGAGTTGCACGAAGACAATGTTGCTGGTCTCGCTCAAGCGCTCGAGGTGGGAAAGCACGTTCGGCAGCATGCGCGAACGCCGGAGCAAGTCGAGCGCCGCGCTACTTCCGGCGACCATGAACGGCGGGAAATGTTCATTGTCGGGTTCGCCAATGTTGGCCCAGAACGCCGGGATGATATCGTCGAGGCGAAGCATCGTCGGTGGCTTGAGGGGATCAGTGAAGAAGGAGATCGCGGCGTCTTCCGTTCGCGCAAACAGGTAGCGCGGGCACTCCTCGTGCTCGAAATCCACCAGCATCGGGCGCTGGAACAACGGCATGTGGCGCTTGCGCAGGAAGCTTACCGACGTGGCACGGTCCCGGTTCGCCTCCTTGAAGCGGCTCTCCGCCCTCAGCCGGTATTCGAAGACGGTGTCGTGGCAGGGTGTACCGACAAAACCATGCTCGATGCAGGACAGCCAGAACTCCCAATCCTCGAAACCGTTCTGCCTGTCGTCGTTGAAGCGGACGCCTTCCAGAAAAACATCGATCGAGATCATCGAGCCCGTGTCGCAGATATTATCGGTGACGCAGTGGACCAGCCGCGAATAGCGGTTTCCGTAGTGGGCGCGCCAGCTTACCGAAAACGTATCGATATTGGTGTAGACCCACCCGCAGCCACTGGAGAGGAGCTCCCGGTAAAGCGTCTCGATGGTGCCGGGAAGGACGCGATTGTCGGCATCGAGGAAATAGACAGCCTTCGCCTCGGGAAAGTGCTCGAGGACGTAGTCGATGGCGCGATTGCGTGCACCGCCCGGCCCGGCGTTCTGGCCAAACATGACATGGATCGAAGGATGGGCCGCGGCGTAGAGCAACAGTTGATCGAACGTTTCGTGCCGTGGATCGCCGTCGACCGAGATGACAATGACGACCTGGCAGCTGCCGAGATTCTGAGGCAAGTACGGACTCTATCGCCTCTAGGGCGAGTGCCGCGTGACCGTAGAGGGGCATGGCCACGGCGATCAGGTCCGTGAATTGCCGGTTACTGGACATCGGCGGCCTCCTTCGATTGCTTGACCAGCCTGAATCCGGACACCTTGAGCCAGGAGAAATCGACCGAATCCGTGATTGCGCGACTGAGGATCATCAGATCCATCGGGCCGCGGGCCGGCTCGTCCAGCTGGATGTTGATGTTGACGACCTTACTGGACGTGACTTCGCGCCACCCGCTGAAGAATGCCGACGGCTTGGCTGCGCCCTTTCGCGCAAGCTCGGCCACTTCGGAACGCGCATTCGAATTCGCCGGGGCGAGCAGGAAGCTGACTGCCGCGGGCTGGCCTTGCGGATGATCGATAACGGCGCTTGCAGAGAAGGATATCGTTCCAGGCTCGACAGCGCGGCTGACCGCGCCCGCCGATATACCGCTCGGCAACGGGTGGCAGACGATGGCATGCTCATGCTCCAGGAAGCGCACAGTCTGGAAATCAGGGACGATGGGCGTGACCGAAACGTCCGCAATCTGGCTCAACGTGTCGACCGCCAGGCGATAGTCGACGACGTACTGGCCCTCCAGCAGGCTGCTCGGCGCAATCATGTTGGGCGCCCTGGCGGGCTTCACCCCGGGCAGTCCCGTGAACACCTTGAACGCCAGCGGACGCAGATCGAGATCCGGATGCGGAAGTTCCGACCGCGCCGAATAACGTTCGCTGGCGATCGGATAGCCCAGCGAAAGGCCGACGGTCTCGGGTCCGGTCGCGGATATCCGCAGCCGGAGTGTCCGTGCCGCGCCTCCGCAGGCTCGCGGCAGTGAGAAGAAGTTCCAATTCGGGACGAGTTGTGCATAGGGGACGGTCCACTCGGCCACACCTTCCCCGCTTTCAAGATACCGCAACGCAACGACGAGCTCTCCGCTGGCTTTCGGCACGGAATGCAGATGAAGCGCGAGCCCGGCCACACCGAGGCTGGACACCGGCAGCAGTTGCTCGACAAAGGCGTTGGCGAGCAGTTGACTGATCCCTTCATCCTTTGGGTCGACATAGGGATCGTGGGAGAAAATCTCGGAAACCGGCTCCCAGTTTCGCGCCTGGAACGCGTCTTCGAGAGCCCGGTAATTTTCCAGCAGCGTCTCGCGTTCCCGCCGCAGAAGCGACAGCTCCGAAGTGATCGAGGCGTTGTATCGGGCGAGCCGACCGACGCCACCCTCGGCCAGCGTTCGCAGAGCGCGAGACTGTCCGGTTTGCTGGCGGGATCAAGCCGCTGGAGGGGAACCGCGGGCACCGTACCCAGAGACCCCAGCAGCGCCAGGCGCTCTTGCAGATCCGCCTCGCCCTCGTCGGAAAAGGCGACGGCAATCAACGGAAAGGCGTTCTGCAAGGTCAACTGAGGGCGCCTATCCGTTTCGAGGTAGGTGACCAGATGCTCTATTTCGCTTCCCTCGAAGCACGACCGGTCCCGGTCCGATACCGCCACCAGTTTTTTTGCCGCTAGTCGCCGCCCTATGCCGGAAGACATCAAATCTTGCACGCGCCGCCTCTGAAAAAATAATTTCGGAACAGAAGTTCAAAGACGCTGGATAATCAGTTGCTTGGTAGAGTAACCGGCGCCATCGACGAAAGCCTAGCAACTAATTTTGCGCTGCACAATAATAACATTCAAAATAATAAAAGAAAAATACTTCACATATACTTTAAAAATCAAAGTAATAATTCGTATCCACACTCACCCATGACGGATAAGCGGTTTTCCACTCAATTTTTCCAGCATATCCTGTTGGCGCCCGAGGCAGTCCGCTAGTCGGAAACGACGCTCGACCGTCCGGCGCGCCGCGGCACGCATCCCGACGTGGCGTTCCGGATTCTCCAGGGCGCCAAGAATGGCCTCGGCGAGTGCGTCGGCGTCGAAGAATGGCACCAACAGACCGTTCCGGCCGGCGCGAATAACCTCCCGGACAGGCGCGGTATCGGATCCAATGACCAGAGCGCCGCACGCCATTGCCTCCAACACCGACCAAGACAAAACGAACGGATAGGTCATGTAGAGGTGTGCGGCCGAGATCTGGAAAAGCTGCCGCAAAACTGAATGCGGCACCACGCCGGGAAAGAGGATATTTTCCCGCGGTATGTCCAGCGATTCCAGGAGATGGTCCCTCCACGACCCGCCGCCGGGTGGCGGCACACCATAGCTGGTGCCATCTCCACCGACGAAAACGAACAGCGCATCGGGGCGCTGTCGCACAACCTTCGCGGCAGCCTCCAAAGCCTGTGGAAATCCACGATACGGTTCAAGGTCGCGCGACAAAGGTGACAATGGGAGAACCACCAGCCCCGAGCACACGTCCGTCCGAAAGCCTGACCGAAGTTGTCGGATCTGGTCGAAACCGCGCCGTATCGACGCCCTCGTGACACACCGAAATGCGCCCCTGGGCGTCGGCAGGGTACAGACTTCTCTGCCAATGGGTGGGGCTGATGCCGGCCTCAATGGCCTCAAGGGACAAGAGCTGCGCGATGTTACGCAGCCGCAGCCTCTTTCGCGTCTCCAAATCGGCCCGGTCGTCGGGGGCGAACCCAATGTCCGCCCCTTCCGATCGGTAGAAGAACTCGCAATATCCCAATGCGGGCACCTGCGGCAGCACGTCCTTCAAGAACATCATGCTGCCCCAGCCGATATGGCCAACGACTATGTCCGGCACCAGCCCCTGCCGCCCCATGGCGTCGAATGTTTCGGCGACGCGATGGCCGATTCGCGCGTGATGATCGGGAGTACCCATGTGCCGGGCCATGTCTGGATTTGCGCGCGGACCTGATTCAGCGCGATGTCGAACGACACGAACGGACGGAATCTTTTGATCTATGGTTTCGGTGATGAGGCTTACCTCATTGCCCGCCTGCGCGAGATGGGCGGCCAAGGCAGCGAACTGGCCGAAGCCGCGCCGATGAACAAACGCCACGTGCATCGCGCCTAGTCCGCCATTGCCAGGCCTACGGCATCACTCACCACTTAGACGCCATACCGTGAATTGGTGCCCCAAGCCAGTTCGAGCTGGTGCAGCGTCTGGAAGGCCGTCTCAAGCATCCGCTGGTCCTGGTCACCACGATTCACCGCGCGCTCATAGGTCATTGCCGCGTCGTGAGATTTGCTCTCAGTTGCCGCCCCTTCTCTGTCAGCTTGATGCGTGCGGACCGCTTGTCGCGCTGGGAGGCAACGCGATCAATATAGTCGCCGTCGGCAAGCTGCTTCAGATAGTAGGAAACATTGGAACCAACATAATGCCCACGATCCAGAAGCTCGGCGACCGAGAGCTCCGAGTCGCCGATTGCCAGAAGAATCATCGCCTGTGCCGGCCCGATGTCATCGACACGAAGCTTGGTCAGCTCTGCGCGAATGAGGCCTGCAAACCGTCGACTTGCCCGCTCCATGAGGCGAGCAAGCTCGAAATATGTAACTTGCCGGAGGTCACCAAACTCGACATCCCGAGAGTGCCCGAGGTCCGCTTGTGCTGCCTGCCCGTTATTTCGAATTCCTAGATCATCATCAAGTACGGACAGATTGAGCACACTATTTTCTTTCATTTCACGCTCCGATTTGGAAAATTACTTCAAAATTAGAAGTACTTTTCAAATATGCCCATCACCCCTGAATAACCCAAGCTTGCACAAGCCCTCCCTTCTGTGCCAGATTGGCAGAGGCATTACTACACTGCGGCACAGTTATAACCAATTCTGCCCTCCAGAAGATGGCTACAACGTTAACTCAAGGCAAATCGCCATGCGTGATACTGTTCAAAATGAGACAATAAGCAAGAGTCAAATTTGGGGAGGCAAAGACCAAAACAACCCGGGATTGCTGATGTCACAAGCAAAGCGTGTCTTCTTGTCCGGGTTGCTCTATGCGGCGGCGCTTAGCGTGTGTCTCAATTTGCTACAACTCACGATGCCGCTGTTTATGCTGCAAGTTCATGACAGGGTGCTCAATAGCCAGAGCATGGACACGCTCGTCATGCTCACCATTTTGGCGATCGGCGCCCTGGTGGTGCTTGGGGTTCTGGAATTCATCCGCGCCCTGTCTTTCCAAGCCATCGGGGGGCGCGCTCGTGCGCCGTTTAAACACGCCAGTCCTGGCCGCCGCCGTTCAGGCCTCGGTCGACCAGGGGCTGTCAGCGCAGACCCAGTCGCTTCGCGACATTTCAGAATTGCGAAGCTTCCTGACCTCGTCAGCGGTAACCGCGCCCCTCGACGCGGCCTGGTCACCTATCTTCCTCGGCGCCCTTTTTGTTCTGCATCCGCTTTTCGGCCTCATTGGGGCTGTCTCCGCGGCGCTGCTCGTTTGCGGCGGCCTGGTCACGGACATGTTGACACGCCAGCTCACCAAGGAAGCAAACCAGACAAATATCGAGGCCGTATCCAAGATTGGCGCATCGCTGCGACATGCCGAGGCTATCGAGGCGATGGGTATGCTGCCGGCCCTGGCGAATCGTTGGCGCGCCCTGCAAATGCAGGCCCTCAGCGCATTTGAAGCGAGTGGGAGCAGGAGCAAGGCGATGTCGTCCATCACCCGCAGCCTGCGCTATTCCATTCAGATCGTCACCCTGGCCGCTGGAGCGTTTCTAGTACTGGAGCAGGCAATCACGCCCGGCGCGATGATGGCATCGAGCATTCTTGTCGGCCGCCTCCTCATCCCCTTCGATTCGATCATCGACAATTGGCGGCAGTGGGTTCTGGCGATTGCGGGCTGGCGTCGCCTTGAGGCCACCCTCAAGGCGGACCTTGCGATCCGCCAAACGATGCCCACGCCGCATTCGTCAGGCGACATCGTGGTCGACAAACTGGTCTACGCAGCCCCGGGACTGGATGTGCCGATCATCAAGGGCATTTCTTTCTCCCTCTCTCCGGGTGAGGTTCTGGGCGTGGTCGGTCCCTCCGCGGCAGGCAAATCGACCCTCGCGCGCCTGCTGGTCGGAATCTTGCGGCCCACGTCCGGCGGCGTCTTCCTCGACGGCAACAACACCTACCTCTGGGAGCGCAGTTCGTTCGGCCAAGTGGTCGGATATCTGCCTGCAATCTGTATCGCTTTTGGAAGGCACGATCTCGAGAAAACATTGGGCGGATGGCCGAAAGCGACCCATACAAAGTGCTGGAAGCAGCGCGACTGGCCGACATCCATGACATGATCGGACGCCTGCAACTTGGCTATGACACGCCCGTCGGCGACGGACACCTGACCCTTTCCGGAGGGCAGCGGCAGCGCATAGCGTTGGCGCGCTGCCTCTACAACAGACCTCGCCTCATCGTGCTCGACGAGCCGAACGCAAACCTGGACGCAATTGGCGAGCAGGCCCTCATCCAGGCGATCCAGCACCGCGCTGACGGCGCCATCGTCATCTTAATCGCTCACAGGCCAGCCATCATGCAAGTCGCCGACAAGTTGCTCGTGCTCGAGAACGGCCGCGTCACACAGTTCGGGCCGCGAACGGATGTGATCCCGGCCACAATGCCGGGCGAAGCACGCCGCGAGGTGGCCGCGATATGACGGAGAAGAAGCCTCTTGCGGTCCGCCCCGGCTCTTTCGAGCGTCGCTTACCATCGCATCAGCCGATGTCGCTGAATGTCAGCCCCTTGGACTTGGAATTCGAACAACTTGATAACCGCTCGCCGCTCCGCCGCCTTGTCATCGCGGGGATCGCCACGATCCTAGTGTCTTTCGGTGGATTTTTGCCTGGGCGTTTTCTGACCGAACTCAGCAGCGCGACGGTCGCCAACGGCACGGTGATCGTTGATTCTGAAGAGAAAGACCATCAGCCATTTTGAAGGCGGCGTGATGAGCCGACTGCTCGTTCAGGAGGGCGACAAGGTTTCTGCCGGGCAGCCCCTGATCGAGTTGGAGGATACACGAGCGCGTTCCAGCCTGCGGTCGCTCCAAATCCGGCGCATTGGCCTAATCGCGAAATTGGCGCGACTCAAGGCCGAGCAGACCGGCGCGCCCCAGATCAGCTTTCCACACGATTTCAGCCGCGCCCGGGATGCCACGATCGACGACGCGGTCATGGCGGAAACGATGTTTTTCGAAAAGCGGCGCGAGACCCAGGGGGGCGCATAGAGGTCCAGAAAAAGACCATCGAGGAGCACTTCAGAACAAGCAAAGTCACTCGGCATCCAGATCCAGGCGACGGACCAGCAAATCGTGCTCATTAACGAGCGGCGGACGGCCATCGCAACGTTGGTGAAAAAGGTGTCTTCCCGCGCACGCAACTCATCGACATCGAGGCCCGGCTGAGCGAGCTTGCACGGGAACGGAGCGAACTCGTCGGCGACAAGGCCCGGGCACAAAAGGCCGAAGCGGGCGCGCAGCTTGCACTGACCGGAATCGAAAGCGAGTTTCAGTCGACGATTGCCGGCGAAATCACGACGGCACGCATCGAGATCGCGGATGTCGAGGAGCAGATCACCGCCTCGAAGGACGTGCTTCGGCGCCTTGAGATCCGCTCTCCACAGGACGGTATCATCAGCAACATCTGGCTGCGCACCCCTGGCAGCGCGGTCACGCCCGGCGAGGCGCTGCTCGAGATCGTTCCGGAAAATGAGCCTCTACTGATCGAGATGCGCGTCAATCCTCGTGACATCGACAGCATGGCCGTGGGCTCCCAGACGCAAATCCGGTTGACTGCGTATAATCAGCGTTCCCGCCTGCCAATGGAAGGCGCCATCACATATGTCGCCGCAGACCAGTCGGTAGATGAAAAGTCAAACACCGCATTCTTCGTCGTGCCAAAATTGACGCGGCATCGCTCAAGGCAAATCCCGATGTCCGCCTCTATCCCGGCATGCCCGCGGAGGTGCTGATTATCCACAAATCACGCCTTGCGATCGACTACCTGACCTCTCCCGCCGCCGAGAGTTTCAATCGCGCCTTCAGGGAAGACTAGTGTGCAGAAGCGAAGTATGAAGATTATCGTGCAAATTGCTTCAATTTTTGAAGTTATTTCCGAGTAAAATAACGCAATTTTACTTCATAAAAACCGCAATTGCCGAAACAATGTACCATTAAGACTCAAATTCAGAAATTTATTTCTCATTATTGGACGGCTTATCTCATTTAGATACTTGCGCCCCTCTTTTTGCAATGCACAATCCGGGTGCGCAATCGTCGCACCCAGCGCCGAAGACGCGTCAAATAAACCTGAAGAGGAGAGGCAGATGGCTACATTGGAAGGCGGCGCATACGACGACGCTCTGTTCGGCTCCCGCTTCAACGATTTCATTCTGCGCCCATGGGGGCGATGATTTCGTTAGCGGCGGAAACGGGCACGACATCGTGTTCGGTGATGACGGGGACGATCTGCTGTTCGGCGGAAAGGGAAACGACACCCTGTTCGGCGGCGAGGGCAGCGACTTGCTGAATGGAGAAAACGGCGACGATACCCTCGTCGGCGGCTGGGGTGACGACCTTCTCTACGGCGATAAGGGTAGTGACATCCTGTTCGGCGGACATGGTAACGACCTTTGTCCGGCGGCAAGGGCAACGATATCCTGTATGGCGGCGATGGCAACGACGTCGTTGACGGCGGGGCCGGAAACGACGTCCTGGCTGGCGGCGCCGGCCACGACATCTTCGTCTTCGACGGCGGCGGTGGGAATGACGTCATTCTCGACTTTGTCGCGGGCGAGGATCTGCTGCAGATCTCGAAGGGCATCAATGGCCTCGACGTGACTTCGGCCGAGGACCTAGCCTCGCGCGTCACGCAGGTCGGCGGCAATGTCGTCGTGGATCTCGGTCATGGCGATACGCTTACATTGGTCAATGTCGATGCCGACGACATCCAGGCCAATCCCGATAACTACTTCACCGTTCACTGAGCCTGAGCTCGGCGCGCCCTGCCTCCTCCCGTGGGGCGCGCTATTCCGATTCAGAGGGACAGCGTGTGACATTCGACGATTCTGATAGACGCCACTGGCGCTTTCAGGAGCGCAAAGATCTTTCGGCTCGGCACCGAGCTTGCCGTCCTCATCTGGGACCTTCCCCCAGCCCTTCCCGCCAATACGAGGTGCCTGTTGTCCATGGAGCAGTCGCCGGTACCGCTTGTCAGCATGATGCTGCCGCTTGGCAACGGGGGACAACGCATGTTCTGGGCGATGAGACCAGAACAGCGACCGGTGACTGTGGATATTTGCACGGAGCACGGCAGCACCGTCGACACCATCGTGATGCAGCCTGCACGCGCGCTCGCACCTCTCGATGTGGAGGCCCTGTTCGCCGAACTCGCGCCGGATGCCCTGCATCAAGTTAGTCAACAACCTGCTGACTGTATGGCGAAGCGCTTTCCGCATCGCCGGCGACCATTTTTTCAACATGGTGGTCGAAGACGCCCTTCACACGCTTGCGCCCGAACCGCAGACCGCCAGTGTCGTCTGCCAGATTGCGCAGGGGCGCCATCTGATCGAGACCGCGATCAATCCGGATCTGGGCGAGATCACAGCGGTCTATGCGATCGGTGCCACTTCGATCAAACGCATGGCCGACAGGCTCGTCCTCGGGCGCAATGCGAAAAACGGCCTGCAATCGTGCCATTTCATCGCAGACGCGCCCTCCCCTCCGTTTCTCATCGTTCTCCTGAGCAAGAATGGCCTCGCCATTCGCCAACTGCCTGACGCCAAGCCGCGCCATGCCAGCCTTTCGGGTTGGTGGAGCAAAACCGCGAGGCGGTGGAACTGCGCGAAATGATCATCCGTCAACTCGCCCTGTTGCCGGAGGGCGCCGCCGCCACGGCGATCGAACTTCAAACACGCACCCCGCTGGCGGAGAGCCGGATTGCCAAGTCGTCGATGCACCCGTCCGGAGAAATCGATCTCGCTCTGGCGCTCGACGGCGGCCTTCTGGCCGGCGGCTGGTTTCATGCACCATCATCGGCCTTCGCCGGCATCGACTATGTCAAGGAAGACGGCACCGCCGTGCCGCCTCGACGGAAACAACTACAAATTCCCGGCATGGGCGCAAGGGAAGGACGAAAAGAGCAAGACCGATGTGACGGGTTTCGTTGCCTGGATTCCACTCGTGGAATCCCCCGGACCGCTGCTGCAACCACGATTTCAGATGCGTCTCGCTTCAGGAGCGGTCAGGCCGCTGATACCGAAGCCACAGCCTTTCGAGCCCGCAATCCAGCGAAACCACGTCCTGCGCGCCGTGCCGCCGCAACATGCAGTCGACGATGCTTTCCGCACGATTCTCGCCCCCGCCCTGCAGGACATTGAACGACGATTGGGCAAGACCATCGAGGTTGACTACACAAAGGACTACAGCCTGCCCAAAAGCGCGCCGCTCGTTTCCATTGTTGTGCCCCTCTACAAGGTTCTCGATTTCCTGCGTTTTCAATTATCGGGGATGGCCACGGACCCTTGGCTCGCAGCCAACGCGGAGGTCATCTACGTCCTCGATTCACCGGAAATCCAGGATGAGACGGAGCATCTGCTGGGCGGACTGCATCTTCTGCACGGGCTGCCGATGAAACTGGTGGTTATGAACCGCAACGGCGGTTACGCGCGTGCCTGCAATGCCGGCGCGCGTTTTGCACGCGGCTCCATCCTGGTGATGCTCAATTCGGATGTCGTGCCTTGCAAGCCCGGCTGGCTTCAAATCCTTTCGCGGGTGCTGCTGGAAGACAAGACATTGGGCGCCATCGGCCCGAAACTGATCTTCGAAGACGGATCGCTGCAGCATGCCGGGCTTTATTTTGGCCGCGACCAGCGCGGGATCTGGCTGAACCACCATTTCCACAAGGGCATGCCTGGCGACTACCGGCCGGCGCAGCAGACCCACGACGTACCCGGCGTCACCGGCGCCTGCCTCGTGGCCCGCAGGGAGACTTACGAGCGCGTTGGCGGTTACACCGACGACTACGTGATCGGCGATTACGAAGACAGTGACCTCTGCCTCAAGATCCGCCGCCTCGGGTTGCAGATAGCCTATGAGCCGGCGGCGTGCCTCTATCATTTCGAACGCCGCTCGATCCGCCGTAGCCAGGACTACATGCGCGGCGTTGCCAGCCAGTACAATTCATGGCTGCACACGCAGCGTTGGGAGGACGACATCAGCGAGCTGATGGCGAACCAACGCGATAAAGACCCACATCGCCCCGCCGCCATGGGTGAGAGAATCCGGGAAAGGAGCGCAGCATGACGAAAGTGGCACTCCTGCAGCCGCCCGCGTCTGCCCGGCTGATCGATGAAGACCGTATTCGCTGGCTCATCGAATCCGTTCGGGCAAATCGTTTCCTGCCGCAACCGGATACCACCAACGTCTTCGTGGGAGATGGTGATTTTTCATGCGATAGGAGCCGAGTTCCTCGGTTACTTCATTCGCATCGGCGGCCTGCGCGAAGACAGCCGTGTGCTCGATATTGGCTGCGGTATCGGTCGGATGGCTGTGCCGCTCACCCAGTATCTCGATCCGCAAACAAGTCGCTACGATGGCATCGATCCCGTAGAAGACGGTATTGGCTGGTGCCAGCGTACGATCACGCCTGCCTACCCCAATTTCTCCTTCCAGCGACTGGACATCGCACACGAGCTCTATAATCCGGGCGGCAAGATCAGCGGCAAGGCCTTGGCGCTGCCCTTTCCGGACCATCATTTCGACTTCGTGATCATGACGTCCGTGGTCACGCATCTGCCGCCCGCGGAAGTCCTCGTCTATCTCTCCGAAGTCCGCAGGGTTCTGTCACCCGGCGGACGCCTGTTCATGACAGCGTTCGTGGTCGACCAGATCGCGGCGGCAAACGAACACGGGCGGCGCGATCCGCGTCTTGCTTTCCAACGCTATCGTGAAAGCCCATGCTGGTTCGTCCCTAACCAGCCGCGCCTTGCCGCAATCGGCTTCGAGGACGGTTTTCTGGACAAGGCGCTCGAACGCGCCGGCCTCTCCGTCGCCCTAAAATCGCTGGGCCATTGGCGCGGCACCAAAGCGAGCCACCATCAGGACTTCATCGTGTCGAAGCGGCGGGGAAGCGGCCGATGAGCAAGCGCATTCTGGTGGCCGCCCACAACCATCCGTCTCTTCATCCCGGCGGGACGGAGATATTCTGCGCACGACCTGTTTCGCGCCTACCAGCGAGGGGCACGAAGCCCTGTTTCTCGGTGCCACGAACCAGATCCATCATGAAGCGAGGCCCGGCACGAGTTTTCAGAGCATCGGCCAGGCGGGAGACGAAATCCTGTTGTGGTCCGGACATTTCGACCGCTTCTTCATGAGTCAGATCGACCTCTACGGCATCGTGCCGGATATAACGGAGCTGTTGCGCGATTTCCGGCCGGACGTGGTTCACCTCCACCACCTGCTGCTGCTTGGTGCCGAGTTTCCTCACATTGTCCGCCGCACCCTGCCCCACTGCCAGATCGTGATGACACTGCATGACTACTACCCCATTTGCCATCATGACGGCCTGATGGTGCGCACCGGCAGCAAGGAGCTGTGTCACGAGTCCAGCCCGGACCGCTGCCACGGCTGTTTCAAGGACATTCCGCTCGACCGCTTTACCTTACGCGAAAGCCACCTGAAGGCCCTGCTGAGCACGGTCGACCACTTCGTCTCGCCCAGCGCCTTTTAAGGGAGCGCTTCGTGCGATGGGGATTGGATGCGGATAAGATCAGCGTCATTCCCAATGGTATCCCCAGCCGAGATGCCGGCGTTCGAAGAGGGCTGCTTGAGGGCGGAAGGCCGGTCTTCGGATATTTCGGAAATCTCAACCCCTGGAAGGGGGTAACCGTGTTGCTCGACGCCGCGCGCCAGCTTCTGGCCGATGGCCTCGATTTCGAGCTTCGCGTCCATGGCGGCGCGCCCTTCCAGAGCCAGGCCTTCGTCGACGAGATCGATCGGCGCTTTGCCGAAACATCAGCATCGGTACAGTCCCGAGGCCCCTATCGCCGCGAAGATATCGGCGATCTGGTGGCCGCGGTCGATTGCACCATCGTTCCCTCGATCTGGTGGGAGAATGCACCGTTGGTCATTCAAGAAGCCCAGGCTCAGGGTCGCCCGGTCATCGCCAGCAACATTGGCGGAATGGCTGAAATGGTTGAGCACGGCGTCAACGGCCTGACCGTTCCGCCCAACGATGCCCGAGCGCTCGCCGCAGCAATGCGCAGCATATTGGAAGAGCCGAGCCTGCTGCGCCGGTTTGCCGCAAACGCGCGCAAGCCCGACGACATCGATACAACCGCCCGCCGCTACCTCAAGCGGATCGAGACGACGCAGGTTCAGGCATAGGAGAACTCATGGTTAATCCCGCTGAACGACCGGATGCCGCATCCGAACAGGACAATGCCAAGCCGATGAACGGCCGGGTAGACGCCATCGACATGGGCAGGATCTTTCGGCTGGGCATTCGACCCAATGGCCCCGGATCAACGGCTGATCATCCGTGTCCTGCTCGATGGTAAGGTGATTGCAGAGGCCGTTGCCGATCGCAATCGCCCTGATCTACGGCGCAACGGCATTGGCGACGGCAAACACGCATTTGAAATCGTGCTGCCCGATCCCGTTCAGTCGCGGACGAACGATATCGTCGTCATGGCGCGAAATGGAAGTGGTTCCGAACAGGCCTTGCGCGTTCCACAGCCAAACGAGCAGGCGGCCGAGGCTCTTATCGCCGCGCCGCTTGCGAAGGTGCTCGACAAGCTCGACGTGCTGATGGCGTCCCAACGGCAGCTGCAAGTCTCCCAGCGCTCGTTGCAGCGCACACCGGACCTTGATGCCGACAAGGCAGAAACCACCGGCCTCAGCGAGGGTCGGCCACGCCGTCGAAAGCCTCAGGGTGGATATCGGCCAGAGGCTGAATGATCTCGACGTCCATCTCATGCGGCTGGATGGGGTTGTGGCTGGAATGGAAAAGAACCTGAACACCCTGCGCAAGCGTGGGAACGGCGAATTGAAGCCGCTGCTGCTGTTACTGTTTGTTCTCGTGGGATTTGCCGCGGGCGCCAGCCTTGCGCTGATTGTCAGAATCTGATGCGGGGCGAGGACGGCGTGCTGGTTACAGAACAATCCCGGGCTGTTACGAGCCCCACGGCAGGCAGGCATGCGGCGAACAGGGCAATGCGCCCTGGGAGGGTTATCGGCTGCCGCATTGACGAGACAACCTTGCTGATCATCGGCCTCGGCCGTGTCACCGCCGGCAGCGCGATGGTCGTCATTGGCGACGACCACGCAGACACGCGAAGCGCGTTTGTCTCGGAATGGCGATTGGCCGCGCCCTCACCACGGGCCAGGCACGGATTTGCAGCGCTCCTGCCAACAGGGGACGCGCACCCGGGCATAAGCACGATACGGTTCGGAGAAGAGGAGACGGGCGCGCAGTTCATCTTCGCGCCCCGGCTCGCCTCCGCGGAGGAAGCAGCCGCGCTTGTGCTCAGATCCGCGGGATCTCAGTCGGCCGCCGTCATCGATGGGCTCGTGGACGTTCTGATGGCAGGCGATGTTACCCGCCACAGGCTTCTGACCATCACCGCGCTCTTGCAAGCGGCCCACACAAGTGATGGTTTCGTCGAGCTGATCGGTGAAAGCCATGATGGCGTGACGTTCCTGCAAGGCTGGAGCCGTGGCATGGCGCCCGGACCTTGCCGGGTGTTCGTGGTCGGCGACGCGACACCGGTGGTCGCTGAGTGCGGCATCGCGGTCTTTCCCCGCCCCGACGCTCCCCGATGGCGCCTCCGGTTTTGTCGGCCTTCTCGAGGCCAACGAAGCGACCCGCGCTCTTGACATCGAAGGTCTGGTCTTTCGGGCGCGCGCCGGTTGGCGGCACACTGCGGTCCACCCCAAAACGCATCGCCGGCCCGCAGGAAACGCCCGAACATATCCGGTCGATCCTGCTAAGGACCCACGGCTCTCCCGACGTGCTACTGTCCCTTCGAGCAGCTGCCAACAGCTTTGAGGGCAAGGAAACCGTCTCCAGCCTGCCCTATCCCGTCCGGATGGGAATAGACAACGCATTCGAGGCAGATAGAGGGAATCTCCTCGTCTCCGGCTGGCTTTATGACCCCGATGGCCACATCGCAACGGTGAAGTTACGCCGAAGCAATACCGCGGCTCGCCTCGACGAATGCTGGACACGCTTCGATCGCCCCGATGTCACGGACAGTTTCAACGAGCAGCAGCACTTCGCACCGAGCCTTCGGGGCGAGCAGCATATGCATGGCTTCATCGCCCAGGCACAATTGCCGAGTGACGATCCTGACGCACCCCTCTACTTCGAATTAACGCTGCGCGATTTGTGCCGCGCTTTTTTGCCGGCAAAACCGACGCGGGTTTCGGCGCGTTCAGCGACATTGCGCCAGATCGGCGCCATCGATCCCACGAACTGCGCGCTGCCGGCGATCGTCGATGCGCAAATTGTCCCGTTCCTCAGACAGTCCGGAAGGTCGGCGCCTGTCATCGACACCATCTTGGATACTGACCGCTTCGATGAGGAAAGCAGCACGCCGATCGTCATCGGTGCCGGCGAAAGCGAGGAGGACATTGCCCCGCTATTGGCCTTGCTCGCGCTCGATCCGGAAACCCGAAGCGCGCCGATCGTCATCGCCATGCCTGCAGAGCGCTTTCGCAGGCAAACCGCCCGCATCAGGGAACTCGCGCGGTTCTATCGCCTTTCGGTTCGGCTGGTATCGGTGAAGGGAACCGGCGATGGCTGCGACATGCTTGAAGCGGGCACGCAAGCACTCACCTGCGAAACGGTCGTCTCGCTCTCCGCCTCGCTGATCCCGCACGGGACAGGCTGGTACGGCAAACTGGTGGCCACGGCCGCGACCCTGAAAGGAAGCGTCGTCTCGCCCGTTCTGGCATATGAGGACCATTCCATTCGCTGGGCGGGAAGCTGGATCGAGGAAGACAACGGCGACCAGCCCGTCGTCGGCCGCTATGCCGGATATCCGCTCAAAGCGGTTACCGACATGACACTGACCCGTATCGCCGCTGCGTCGCTCGTGTGCTGCATCATGCCTCGCAACGCTCTGGCACGCGCGGGTGGCTTTTCCGGCGGCTATCTGGGCGTGCATGAAAAGGGCCTGGATCTCGGCCTTCGCCTCAACCTGTCGGGCATCAGATCCTATGTGCTTCCATCCGTGCAGATGTGGGGCTGCGACGACGCACGCGACGGAGGTAGTCCGGCTATGGCCGCTCTGGCGGAAGAGATCGACCGAAAGATCTTCAAGAGCCAATGGTCGCCGGTTCTCGGCATTAAAAAGCACCTGGAAAAGAGCCCTGCATGAACGAGAAGCTTCGCATCCTTGTCATCTCGCATGCGCACCCGACACTCTCGCTCGGCGGAGCGGAAATCGCATCTCACAACCTGCATCGCGGCCTGAACGCGTTGCCAAACGTGGAATCGGTTTACCTGGCCCGGGTCAGCCATCCTGTCCCACGACATGCCGCGTCCGCACTGATGAGCCTTCGCCTTTCCGAGGACGAGTTGTTGTTCCACGCTGACGACTACGACCATTTCTTTCTGTCCAACGGTGATACGAAGACCATCAGCCGGGACCTTTTGCGTTTCGCACGTGACCTGAGACCCCATGTCATACATTTCCATCACGTTCTCGGCATCGGCCTTGAAGCGCTCTACGCGCTCAGAGAAGCATTTCCGCACGCCGCTATCCTCGTCACGTTCCACGAATACCTGTCGATCTGCCACAACCACGGGCAGATGGTGAAGCGACCTTCCGGCCAGCTCTGCGAAACAGCATCTCCCGTCGCCTGCCACGGCTGCTTTCCCGATATCCCCGTCTCACGCTTCCTGAAGCGGGAGCAGTTTACCTGCGGGATGCTTGGCCTTGCCGACGCTTTCGTCTCCCCCAGCCGTTTTCTGGCGGATCGCTACGCCGCTTGGGGCATTGAAAAGGACAAGTTCTGCGTGATCGAAAACGGGATCGCAGTGGAAGCGGCTGCACCCGCCCGAGCGCTGCAGGGTACCAACCCTCGCCGCAACCGCTTTGCCTATTTTGGGCAGATGACGCCGTTCAAGGGGGTCGATGTCCTGGTTGACGCTGTTTCGCGCATTCCGAAGGAGATATGGGGCGAAGACTCCAGTCTGATGATCTTCGGCGGCAATCTTGAACGCCAGCCAAACGAATTCCAGGAACGGATGAACAAGCTCATCGCAGACGCCGGGCCCCGCGTCCGCTTCTACGGCGCGTACCAGAACGCGGACGTGCCGCGCCTGATGCGTTCGGTCGACTGGGTGGTTTTGCCGTCCGTCTGGTGGGAAAACTCGCCCGTCGTGATCCAGGAGGCGCTGCTCCATCGCAGACCGATGATCAGCTCCGATATCGGCGGGATGGCCGAGAAGGTGCGTGACGGCAAGGACGGGCTGCACTTTCGCGCAGGCAGCAGTCAGGATCTCGCGGACCGTATCGCAGAGGCATTGGGCAACAACCAGATCTGGGATCGGCTGCGCGCTTCGATGCGACAACCGGCTGATCACCTCGGTTGCGCACGCGAACATGTCAAACTCTATGCGCGTTGCTACGGAGGAAACTCGATACGGCGACGACCGAGACCCCCACACTTCTCTCGCACGCACTTTAACGACGACCATCTTGAAGCCCCTGAAGCGGCTTCGACCAAGAGAGGATCGATCAACCAGATCCTTGAGAAACCGTTCGCAAGACCGCATGAATTGGAGGCTCCCTACATGCACACGAAAGTCCGCAAGGCCATCATCCCCGCAGCCGGTTTTGGAACAAGAATGCTGCCGGCCACAAAGAGTGTTCCAAAGGAACTGCTCCCCATCGTCGATCGGCCGATCCTCGACTACATCGTCGCGGAAGCCTTCGCGTCCGGGATAGAGCATATCGTCATCGTCACCGGGCGGATGAAGGGTGCGATCGAAGACTATTTCGACCACGCCTTCGAAATCGACACCTGCCTTCGCAACGCCGGCAAGCATGGGCTGGCCGACCGGATGGCAGAGGGCACACCGGCCACGGGAAGCATTTCCTTCGTTCGCCAGCAGCAGGCCCGCGGCCTGGGCCATGCGGTATGGACTGCGCGTCAGGTTGTCGGTGACGAGCCCTTTGCCGTCTTGCTCCCCGACATGCTGATGGTCGACAACGAACCGTGCCTCAAGTCGATGATGGACCTCCATGACCGTCACGGTGGCAACATCGTCGCGGTGGAAAGATGCGCCCCCGAAGAGGCCCACAAATTCGGCATCGTGTCCCTGAAGCCAAGCGGTGACGGTCCGCTTGTCACCGGTCTCGTGGAAAAACCGGCGCCCGGAACGGCGCCGAGCAATCTGTTCATTTCCGGACGCTACATCCTTCAGCCCGAGATCTTTCGACCTGCTGGAGAGCCAGTCTCCCGGCGCCGGCGGCAGATCCAGCTGACGGATGCCATGATCGCCCTGATGGCCAGGCAGACGATCCGGCCGTTCAGAATTCCGCGGCCGCACCTTCGATTGCGGCTCGCCAGCAGGCTTCGTGAGTGCCAACCTGCACATGGCACTTGCCCGCGCCGACCTCGCCGCATTCGTCAACATGGAAATCGAAGCCCTGACCACGGCACGAAGCGCGGTCGCCTGAACAGGGCAACTGAAGCAGATTGCGTGTGAAAACCCACGATCTGCTTCAGCCTTCGTGCTCAGCCGCCTGTTCTTCCCCAAAAACCAGTGCCTTTCAGGCGACCTCATGGCCCGCGCACGGCCTGTGGGATAGGCCGACATATTCAGGAAGGCCGTCTTCCAGGTCAGGCGCGGCAACATTCAGATCATGAACGCGAGACGCCATCCTTACCGCAGCTACGCATGATACGGCCGTCCAGTTCCGCCAGGCGGCCGGCGAAGCCAAGATTTTCCGGCTGATACGTCATAGCGTCCGCAAGCAAGGTCCGCGCCGTCTCGAGTTCACCGTCACGAATGTGGCGGTTGGCCCTGATGGTAGAGGAAGTTTGCTCGCTCGAGCGTAGAGAAAGCCGAGCCGAAGCGCGCATCAAATCGATCGGCCCAGGCAGGATGGCGGGCGATCGCCGTCACTGCAATCTGATAGGGTCGCATCGACGCCGTCACTCGGGCTGCGCGGGCCAAAGCGCCTAAACCCGGAAGATCGTCTCCGCGGCAGGCCTCGATCAACGACAGCGCACGCGCCGTCCCAGTGAACGCCCCGAACCGTGCCATGGCCGGTCATGTGGACCGGCACGAGATGCGTCCTCTCCTGCAGCGTCGCGATCGCACCGCGTGCCGGTGGTCGACTGCGTGGAACGGATCGAAGAAGAGATAGGCGCGACCAGCTGCGTGATCAGGCGCTATCCCCATATTGGCATGGAGGTCGGGCGAGAAATGGCGTGCAAACCTGCCGTCAAAAGGAACGGCCTTCGGATCGATCGAGACTTGCGGGCAAAAGGCGATGGCAACGGCAGCGTTGAAGCGCCTGCGGTAGCGCAACGCCGCATAGCCGCCCTGCGAGTGCCCGTAGAGGATCCGCTCCGGTGCCGTGCGAAGAATGGGCGCCGCCGCCTCGACAGCCTTGACGACGCTCGCTGCCGGAAACCAGTTCGGCCGCCGGCTGATGAAGCCGAGCGCCGAAATGTCGGCTTTCTCGCAGAACCGCTGCCCCCAGAAGCGGCTACCGTTCGCCATCATTTCCATCTCGTTAAAGGTGATAAGAAGATAGGGAGATGACCCTGCGCGATGTATCACCTCCAAGTTTTCATCCGAAAATACGCGCATGCGGCCCACCCACCAAACAATCATCGTATTAATATACTTCAATATTTGAAATATACTTTCCACAACTGAAACAGACAGTACATGTATTTCAGAAATCAACCCGTGGTCCACCCTCTCGATTTCCGGATATATTGCTTAATCGCTCCGCCCTGAAAGCAAGGGCGATCCCTGAGGAGCGTTTCAAGCTCCTGAAGCCTCACGACTATTGGTTCTGGTTGTGTCCGGCGAAACGGAGACGGCCCGTAACGCAGAAAAGCCCGCCGGATTTCTCCTTGGCGGGCTTATGATTTGGTTGCGGGGGCAGGATTTGAACCTGCGGCCTTCAGGTTATGAGCCTGACGAGCTACCGGGCTGCTCCACCCCGCGCCATCCGTGCAAATCCGTAGGATTTGTCGTGGTTTCGTCACCGCTTAGCGGTGATGCTTTCTGCCTGAGCAAATTGCCGAAGGCGATTTGTCTCATGTGAGGGACGCACGACCAGATTTCCTGATCGATTGTCCCTGTGTATTTCATTATCCGGGTTATTTTACCGAAGCAAAAAGGCCGCTTGAGGGCGGCCTTGCTTTTCGGCTGAGCCGGAGTTTGAAGAGAAGACTGTGTATTTGGTATTTTCTTGCCATTAATAGACCTGGCAGCGACCTACTCTCCCGCGTCTTAAGACGGAGTACCATTGGCGCAGGGGCGTTTCACGGCCGTGTTCGGAATGGGAACGGGTGCAGCCACCCCGCAATAACCACCAGGTCAACTAAGGGCAAGAATTGCTCCGGCGACGGAGCAAAACCAAAATGAGAAGCTGGCGAGGGAAACCCTCTTTTATCTTTGAACACGTCTTTTCTAAGCTGCTTTGGGCACTTATCGGAGCAAAGCTCCGCAAGGCCAAGCGGCCGTCGCGTCTCGTGACGCGGCCCGTCCGGAGCGTGTTTCACGCGTCAGGACAGAGAAAGGCTTCATTGAAGCGCCAAAGGCGCTTCGATGAACATAAGCAATGAGAACAATCAAGCCAATCGAACGATTAGTACCGGTAAGCTTCATGCATTGCTGCACTTCCACACCCGGCCTATCAACGTGGTAGTCTTCCACGGTTCTCAAGGGAATACTCGTTTTCAGGTTGGTTTCCCGCTTAGATGCCTTCAGCGGTTATCCATTCCATATATAGCTACCCTGCTATGCGGCTGGCGCCACAACAGGTCCACCAGAGATATGTCCATCCCGGTCCTCTCGTACTAGGGACAGATCCTGTCAATATTCCTACACCCACGGCAGATAGGGACCGAACTGTCTCACGACGTTCTGAACCCAGCTCACGTACCGCTTTAATTGGCGAACAGCCAAACCCTTGGGACCTGCTCCAGCCCCAGGATGCGATGAGCCGACATCGAGGTGCCAAACAACCCCGTCGATATGGACTCTTGGGGGTCATCAGCCTGTTATCCCCGGCGTACCTTTTATCCGTTGAGCGATGGCCCTTCCACACGGGACCACCGGATCACTATGACCGACTTTCGTCTCTGCTCGACTTGTCAGTCTCGCAGTCAGGCGGGCTTATGCCATTGCACTCGACGAACGATTTCCGACCGTTCTGAGCCCACCATCGCGCGCCTCCGTTACTCTTTCGGAGGCGACCGCCCCAGTCAAACTACCCACCATACACTGTCCCGGATCCGGATAACGGACCGCGGTTAGACATCCATGACGATAAGGGTGGTATTTCAAGGATGGCTCCACGAGAACTGGCGTCCCCGCTTCAAAGCCTACCACCTATCCTACACATGCCGACACGAATGCCAGTGTAAAGCTATAGTAAAGGTGCACGGGGTCTTTCCGTCTGACCGCAGGAACCCCGCATCTTCACGGGGAATTCAATTTCACTGAGTCTATGCTGGAGACAGCGGGGAAGTCGTTACGCCATTCGTGCAGGTCGGAACTTACCCGACAAGGAATTTCGCTACCTTAGGACCGTTATAGTTACGGCCGCCGTTTACTGGGGCTTCAGTTCAAAGCTTGCACCTCTCCCTTTAACCTTCCAGCACCGGGCAGGCGTCAGGCCCTATACGTCGTTTTGCAACTTCGCA
>CP087974.1:2697500-3310000 GCA_024426085.1 Rhizobium sp. RCAM05350
TTATGCGCGGCTCGCACAACATCAAACCATCCCGACCTTTGGCCGCCCTGAAAACTCCTGCTAAGGTCCATCGACTTTTATCATGGGAGAGACAGATGCTGGTCCTGAATGAAGCCGAAACACGCGCAGCCCTGCCCTGGGCCGATTTGATCGCGGCACTGCGCATAATGTTTCGTGACGGCTGCGAGATGCCGGTGCGCCACCATCATGATGTGGAAGTTCCGGGAGAGGATGCCGCGACCCTGCTTCTGATGCCTGCCTGGCAGCCGGGCAGCTATATCGGCGTCAAGATGGTTTCGGTGTTTCCGGGCAATAGCAGCCGGAACCTGCCAGCGATCCATGGCAGTTATCTGCTTTCCTCCGGCAAGACCGGCCAGCTGATGGCGATCATCGACGGTGCGGAACTCACTGCACGCCGCACCGCCGCGGCGTCCGCACTGGCCGCCGACTATCTGGCGGTCAAGGATGCGCGCAGGATGCTGATGGTTGGCGCCGGGCGGCTGTCGCAGAACCTGATCGAGGCGCACGCTTCGGTGCGGCCCATTTCCGAGGTGACGATCTGGGCCCGCGATGTCAGCAAGGCGGAAGTGACGGCGGTGCAGCTCGATCTTCCCGGTATCACCGTCTCCGTCACCACGGATATAGAAGCCGCCGCCCGTCAAGCCGATATCATTTCCTGTGCGACCCTCTCGACCGAGCCGCTGATCCGTGGCGACTGGCTGAAGGACGGGGCGCATCTCGACCTCGTCGGCGCCTTCAAGCCGAGCATGCGCGAAAGCGACGACCGGGCTGTCGAGCGCGCCACGCTGTTTGTCGATACGCGCGATGGCGCTCTGACCGAAGGCGGCGATCTGGTTCAGCCGTTGCGAGCCGGGATCATTGCGGCCGGTTCCGTGCGGGCGGATCTGTCTGAGCTGACCGGCGGCCGTCATGCGGGCAGAACAAGCCCGGATGAAATCACCCTGTTCAAATCCGTCGGTGCAGCGCTCGAAGATCTGGCTGGCGCTGTTCTTGCCTTCGAACGGTCACTGCGCGGCTAAACTCCGTCACCGGATCGTGATGGCTGTTGACCCCGGCCGGCGTTGACGAATTGTGGCCTTGGCTTAGGTTGGGGCCGCAAATTTTAGGCGCAAGCGGGGGAAGCATGATCAGATCGACACGGCGGATGTTTACACGGATGGCGCTCTTGGCTCCGCTAGCGCTGGCTTCTAGCGGACCGGCAATGGCAATCGATGCGGCAAACTGGGACCAAGTGCTGACTGAAGCCCGCGGCGAGACCGTCTATTTCAACGCCTGGGGCGGCTCGGCCAATATCAACGCCTATATCCAATGGGCCGGCGATGCGGTGAAGACCCGCTACGGCGTGACGGTCGTGCAGGTCAAACTCGATGATACCGCAAAGGCGGTCACATCAGTGCTTGCCGAAAAGACGGCCGGACGCAACCGGCATGGCTCCGTCGATCTCATCTGGATCAATGGCGAGAATTTTGCTGCGATGAAGCGCCAGGATCTGCTGTTATCCCCGGGTTGGGCAACGAAGCTGCCAAATTGGGGTCTGGTCGATATCGAGAACCAGCCGACGACAACAACGGATTTCACCATTCCGACCGAAGGGTTGGAAAGCCCCTGGGGGGCGGCGAAGCTGGTGTTCTTCTATGACGAAGCCCGGACGGAGAAGAAGGACCTGCCGGATTCGGCAAAAGACCTGCTTTCCTTTGCAAAGGCTCATCCCGGCCGCTTCTCCTATCCGCAACCGCCGGATTTCATCGGCTCGTCCTTTTTGAAGCAGGTGCTGAGCGAATTGATTGGCGATCCGGCCAAACTGCAGAAACCCGCCGACGACGCGACCTTCGATGCGGATGTGGCGCCGCTGTTTACCTATCTCGACCAATTGCATCCTCTCCTGTGGCGCAAGGGCAAGGCTTTTCCGCAAAACTATCCGGATATGAAGCAGAAGCTGGCGGACGGCGAGCTCGACATCATCTTCGCCTTCAATCCGGCGGAAGCTTCGGCCGGCATTGCCGTCGGCGAACTGCCCGGCAGCGTCCGGTCCTTCGTGTTTTCGAAGGGAACGCTCGGCAACACGCATTTCGTCGGCATTCCCTATAACGCCAATGCCAAGGCCGGTGCCCTGGTGCTGGCCAACTTCCTGCTGTCGCCGGAGGCACAGGTGCGAAAACAGGATCTCGAAAATCTGGGGGGATCCGACGGTTTTGGCGTTGGGCAAGCTGCAGGAGGCCGACAAGGCGGCGTTTGCAGCACTTGATCTCGGCGTCGCGACATTGCCGCCGGAAAAGCTCGGGCCAGCACTGGCCGAGCCGCATCCCGACTGGATGACCCGCATCGAGGCGGAATGGATCAAGCGCTATGGGGCGGCAAACTGAGGAAGTCCGGCTGCAGGCCAGCGGTGGAACCATGAGCCGCAGGTTCAGCGTATCGGGCCTCGTGCTTGCGATGATCGGCCTGCCGATCCTGGCGGGGCTTGCCGGCACAGTCGGGCCTGCCTTTGGTCTATTGCCGGCACTCGGCGGCGACCATCTGACCCTCGGCCATTTTGCAGACCTCGTAGCGCAGCCTCACCTATCGCGTTCGGCACTGATCAGTTTTGTAACGGCGATCGTGACAACCGGCATATCGCTTGTTATCGTCATGCTGTTTACTGCCGGTTATGCGGGAACACGGATGTTTTCGCGCATCCAGCACCTGGTTTCACCACTGCTCGCTATTCCGCATGCTGCCGCGGCCTTTGGCCTTGCCTTCCTTGTTGCACCGTCCGGACTGGCTGTGCGTCTTGTTTCGCCCGGTCTCACCGGCTATGGCAACCCGCCCGACTGGCTGGTGCCGCAGGACACGCTGGGACTGACAATGATGGCGGGCCTCATCGCCAAGGAAATGCCGTTCCTGTTTCTGGTGACGCTGGCGGCACTGCCGCAGGTACCACTCCTGCAGGCGCGGCAGCTGTCAGTCAGCCTTGGATACGGCCGCATCCGGGGTTTTCTGATCAGCGTCTGGCCGCTTCTCTACCGGCGGATCCGGTTGCCGGTCTTTGCTGTGCTTGCCTATGCCAGCTCAGTCGTCGATGTGGCGATGATCCTCGGTCCGGCACTGCCAGCGCCGCTTGCGGTTCGCATTACCGAATGGATGGCCGATAGCGATCTGCGGCTGCGGTTCCTCGCATCGGCCGGCGCGTTGCTGCAGCTTGGGCTCACTGTCGCGGCGATGGTGACGTGGTTGGCCGTGGAGAAGGTCGGTTCTTTTCTGCTGCGACAGATGTCCGCATCCGGTGTTCGCAGGGCTGACGACCGGTTGCTTCGCAGGTCGATCTGCGCCGCCATGGCCCTATCGGCGGCACTCGTTTTCCTTGGCCTGCTCGTGCTCTTCCTCTGGTCCATTGCCGGTCTCTGGCCGTTTCCAGCCCTGCTGCCGGACAGTGTTACGCTTCAGCCCTGGATGCGCGCCTTGCCGCAGGCCGGAGATGCGATCGCGACAACGATCTCGCTTGCCAGCAGTTCTGCGGCCATTGGCCTTCTGCTTGCCATCGGCCTGCTGTGGCAGGGCGGCCTTCGCGACGACCACGCCTTGGGGGGCGTGCTCTACCTGCCGCTGATCGTGCCGCAGCTCTGTTTCATCTTCGGCCTGCAGATCCTCAGCGTGACGCTTGGTTTTGACGCGTCTTTTGCGCTCTTGCTGTTCGTGCATCTGATTTTCGTGCTGCCCTATGTCGTTCTGTCCTTGTCGCAACCTTGGCAGGCGCTCGACCGGCGCTACGAAACGCTGGCGGCCGGGCTCGGCAAATCGCCGTTGCAGATCCTGCTTCACGTTCGCCTGCCACTGTTGACGCGGGCATGCCTCACGGCCTTCGCCGTCGGTTTCGCTGTTTCCGCCGGGCTCTACCTGCCGACGCTTTTGATCGGCGCCGGGCGGATCGTCACCATCACCACGGAGGCGGTGGCCCTGTCGTCCGGCGGCGACCGGCGGACCATCGGCGTTTACGCGCTTCTGCAAACGCTCCTTCCCTTCGGCGGATTTCTGATTGCATCGCTGGTGCCGCACTTGCTATTCCGCGACCGGCGCGCGATGAGGATTTGAATGAAACCCGACACGACAGACGGCCTGCATCTGGAGGCGATTTCCATCGCCCTTAACGGCCGAACACTGCTGTCTCTGTCAGCACATATCCGGCCGGGAGACATCCTGACGGTCATGGGGCCATCCGGTTCCGGGAAATCGGCGCTGCTTGCCTATCTCGGCGGTTTTCTCGATCCGGCGTTCACTGCCAGTGGCCATATCCTGATCGATGGCGACGACCTGACTGGCGTTGTGGCGGAAAAGCGCCGGTGCGGCATGCTGTTCCAGGATCCAGTTGCTGTTTCCGCACCTTTCGGTCGGTGGCAATCTTCTATTCGGACTGACGCCATCGATCGCACGGCGCGACCAGCGGCGGCGCATGGTCGAACAGGCGCTGCTTGAAGTCGAGCTCGAGGGGTTCTTCGATCGGGATCCGGGCAACGCTGTCAGGTGGCCAGAAAGCCCGGGTGGCGCTGCAGCGCGTGATGCTGTCGGCGCCGCGATTGCTGTTGCTCGACGAACCCTTCTCCAAGCTCGACAGCGACCTGCGGCAACAGACTCGCGCCTTGATTTTCTCCCGGGCGAAATCCGCCCGCCTGCCGGTCGTTCTCGTCACCCATGATCATGCAGATGCGGAAGCCGCTGGCGGGCCTATCATTGTGATCGGCGAGGATATCGACCGATGAGCGTGATGGACACACTCCCCGATCTACCCGTCAAGGCCATTCTGCCCGCGCTCGGCGAGGCGTTGGCGCAGGCTCCGGCGGTCGTGCTGTCGGCGCCGCCCGGCGCGGGCAAGACGACGCTTGTGCCACTGTTTCTGCTGGACCAGTCCTGGCGCGGCGATGGCCGGATCATTCTGCTTGAGCCGCGCCGGCTCGCAGCCCGTGCCGCTGCCGGGCGCATGGCAAGTCTACTCGGCGAAAGCGTCGGCGACACGGTCGGCTACCGTATGCGGCTCGACAGCCGGATTTCGGCCAGAACCCGCATCGAGGTGGTGACCGAAGGCGTGTTTGCCCGGATGCTGCTCGATGATCCGGAATTGACGGGTGTTGCAGCGGTGCTGTTCGACGAGTTTCACGAACGCTCGCTCGATGCGGATTTCGGACTGGCACTGGCGCTCGATGTGCAGCAGGCGCTGCGCGATGACCTGAAGCTGATCGTCATGTCGGCGACGCTCGATGTCGAGCGGGTGGCGCAGCTGCTGGGCGGAGCACCGGTCATCGAGAGCCAGGGGCGCAGTTTTCCGGTGGACGTGCGCTATCGCGAGCGGGCATCGACCGAACGCGTGGAGGACGCCGTGACGCGTGCCATTATCGAGGCGCATCGCGAGGAAGCGGGCTCGATCCTCGCCTTCCTGCCGGGACAGGCGGAAATCACCTGCACGGCCGAACGGTTGGCCGGCCGGTTTAGTGCGGAAACCATCGTCACGCCGCTGTTTGGCAATCTCAGCCAGAAGGAACAGGATGCGGCGATCCGCCCGGCAGCAGCGGGAACGCACAAAATCGTTCTTGCGACCTCGATCGCCGAAACATCGATTACTATCGATGGCGTGCGTATCGTCATCGATAGCGGTCTGCAGCGGCTTCCAGCGTTCGAGGCATCGACCGGCATTACCCGGCTGGAGACCATGCGGGTGTCGCGTGCATCCGCCGATCAGCGGGCGGGACGCGCCGGACGCACGGAGCCGGGCATCGCCATCCGTCTCTGGCATCAGGGACAGACGGCAGCGTTGCCCGCATTTACCCTGCCGCAGATTCTCTCGAGCGACCTGTCAGGCCTCGTGCTCGACCTCGCCCATTGGGGTGTTACGGAACCGTCCGGCCTTGCCTTTCTCGATCCACCGCCCGTGACAACGTGGCAGGAGGCGAAGGTGCTGCTTGCTCAGCTCGGCGCGCTCGATGCCCATGGCGCGCTGACGGCGCGCGGCAAGCAGATCCGCCAGCTGGCGCTGCCGCCGCGGCTCGCCGCCATGGCCGTTTCGGCAGCGGAAGATGGTCAAGCCTATGAAGCATGTCTTCTGGCCGTGGTTCTGACTGAGCAGGGGCTTGGGGAAACAGCATCGATCTGGAAGACCGGCTGCGCCGGTTCAAGTCCGAGCGCGGCGACCGCGCCGATGCCTCGCGCGAACTGGCCCGGCGGATGGCCAAGGGCCTGAGTACCGGTAAGGATACCAATGATCCGGTTCAGCCCGGCATTCTCCTGATGCAGGCCTTTCCAGACCGGATCGCCCTGCAGCGCGGCGGGCGTGGACGGTTCGTCATGGCCAATGGCCGTGGGGCCGAACTGCCGGAGACCGAGCGGCTCGCAGGTGCTGCGATGCTTGTCATCGCCGACCTCACCGGACGTGCCGGCGGGCAGCGCATTCTGGCCGCTGCAGAAATTTCCCGTGCCGATGTCGAAGCGTACATGCCGCACGCAATCGTCCAGGAAGACCAGACCTTCTTCGACCGGCCAAGCCGGCAGGTCCAGGCGCGCCGGGTCACACGGCTCGGCGCGATCATTTTTGACGAGACGCCGCTCAGCAAACCCAAGGGTGAGGCGGCTGCGCGGGCACTGGCCGACGGCGTGCGCCAACTTGGGCTTGCCGTCCTGCCATTTTCCAAGGAAGCCGCGCAATTGCGTGACCGCATCGGCTTTCTCTATCGCACACTCGGCGAACCCTGGCCGGACATCTCGGATGACAGCCTGCTGTCGCGGCTGGAGGACTGGTTCGTGCCTTTCCAGCGTGACACGCGCGGTATCGACGATATCAATGCCGGCAGCCTCTCGGAAGGCCTGCAATCGCTGGTGCAGCACGACGTCGCGCGCGATCTTGCCCGCCTGGCGCCGACGCATTTCGAAGCGCCGACCGGACAGCGCCATCCGATCCGCTACGATGGCGACGAGCCGGTTCTGTCGATCCGTGTTCAGGAACTGTTCGGGCTGAAGACGCATCCATCGATCGGCGGCGGGCGGTTGCCGCTGCTTCTGGAACTGATCTCGCCTGGTCACAAGCCGATGCAGACGACCCGCGACCTGCCGGGCTTCTGGGCCGGGTCGTGGAAGGATGTTCGCGCCGACATGCGCGGCCGTTACCCGAAACATCCGTGGCCGGAGGATCAGGCAAACGCCGTGCCGACGACACGGGCAAAACCGCGTGGTACATGAGGCTTCGATGGCATTGATGACAGGAAACCGCATGATGACCGCCGCACTCGACGGGGAAGAAGCCACCACAAGCCGGGTTCTGCGCCTGCAGACGATTGTCCGGCTGCGCTGGCTGGCAGTCGGCGGGCAATCGATCGCGGTGATGATCATCGCCTTCTGGCTGCAGTTTCCGCTGCCGCTGATTGCCTCCTGCTCGCTGATCGCGCTTCTCGCCTGGGTGAATGCCTATCTCACCATCCGCTATCCGCCGACGCACCGGCTGCAGCCGCCGGCCGCCTTTGCCCTGCTCGGTATCGACCTTGCCCAGCTGACCGCGCTTTTGTTCATCACCGGTGGGCTTGCCAATCCCTTTGCGCCGCTGGTCTGCGTTCCCGTCATCATCTCGTCTGCCTCGCAGCCGAAATGGCACAGCGTGGCGCTGGCGATCCTCGCGATCATCGGCATTACAGGGCTGGCCTTCTCGCCCTTCCCGCTGCCCTGGTATCCCGGCGTCGTGCTGCTGGTGCCGACGGTCCTGACGGCCGGTATCTGGTTCGCCATCGTTTCGACCACTGCGTTTGCTGCCTTCTACACCTACCGTGTCTCGCTGGAAGCGAGCGAACTGTCCGAGGCTTTGACGGCAACGGAACTGGTGCTGCAGCGGGAAAAGCATCTCTCGCAGCTCGACGGGCTCGCGGCTGCGGCCGCCCACGAACTCGGCACCCCGCTTGCCACCATCAGCGTGGTTGCCAAGGAAATGGAACGCGAACTCGGCAACGATCCGCGTTTCGGCGAGGACGTGCATCTCTTGCGCAGCCAGAGCGAACGCTGCCGGGACATTCTGCGGCGGTTGACGACGCTGTCCTCGGAGAACGAGGCGCATATGCGCCACCTGCCGCTATCCTCACTGATCGAGGAGGTGATGGCGCCGCACCGCGAGTTCGGCATCCAGATCAACCTCGTCGAGAAAGGCAATCGCGCCAGCGAACCGGTGGGCAACCGCAATGCCGGTATTCTCTACGGTCTCGGCAACCTGCTGGAAAACGCGGTTGATTATGCCAAGAAGGAAGTGACTGTCACGGTCAACCACACGCCAGCGATCGTGTCCGTCGTGATCGAGGACGATGGCGACGGTTATGCGCCGGATATTCTCAGCCGGATCGGCGAGCCCTATGTTACGAAGCGTCAGAAGGATGACAGTGCCGGCGGTCTCGGCCTTGGATTGTTCATCGCCAAGACGCTGCTGGAGCGTTCGGGCGCCAAGCTGACCTTCGAAAACGGCGGCCCGGAAAAGCCCGGCGCCCGCGTCAGCGTCGAATGGCCGCGCATCCTGATGGACGCAAATCTGTCAAAATGACTTTACGGCGTTTTGAACCGGGAATAAGCAAACTTACATAGAGTGCAAGAACAAAAGATTGCACCGAGGATTGCGACATGACGGAAAAACTTCCCGAGCAGGCCAGCGCAGCAGCACCAAGCGATGCCGCGCTGATCGGCACCGATACGTCCCTTTTGATCGTCGATGACGACGCGCCGTTCCTGCGACGCCTTGCCCGCGCCATGGAAACCCGCGGCTTTGCCGTCGATATCGCCAGAATCGGTTGCCGAAGGCATTGCCAAGGCCAAGACCCGCCCGCCGAAATATGCAGTCGTTGATCTGCGGCTCGGCGACGGCAGCGGTCTCGACGTCATCGAAGCTATCCGCGCCAAACGCGACGACACGCGCATCATCATGTTGACCGGCTATGGCAACATCGCCACCGCCGTCAACGCTGGTGAAGCTTGGGGCAGTCGACTATCTCGCCAAGCCCGCCGACGCCGACGATATCTTCGCGGCGCTGGTACAGCGGGCCGGCGAACGCGCCGAGCCGCCGGAAAATCCGATGTCGGCCGACCGGGTTCGTTGGGAGCATATCCAGCGCGTCTATGAAATGTGCGAGCGCAACGTCTCCGAGACCGCCCGCCGGCTCAACATGCATCGCCGCACGCTGCAGCGCATCCTGGCCAAGCGCGCCGAAGTAACGGTCTTATTCGCCGGTTTCGCCGTCCAGCGAGCCCGAGGCTATATCGCGCATATTCGGGCTGGTATCGCCTGCCCGATCCGCTGACCATTCCGCCAGCATCAGCCGCTGGGCGGCGACACGCGCGAAATTCGTGGTCACCGATTTGCGGGTCGGGGCCGGCATCCTGTGCTCCGGCGCATCGCGGATCATTTCCGCATCATAGCCATCGGACAGAAGCAGCCCGCATTCCTCTGGGAAAATATCCAACGGCACGCCGCTATGAGTGGCGAAATAGAGCCGGTCGGAGTGCATCCGGTAATCCGGCCATTTCCGGTCGACCTTGAAATCCTCGATCGAGGTCTTGATCTCGACGATCCAGATGTCGCCTTTCGGTGAAATGGAAATGAGATCGGCACGCCTGCCGCTGGCGAGCGTCAGTTCCGGCAAGACTGCGTGGCGCAGTTCATGCAGGTAGCGCTGCACGCCGCGGCGCACCATCAGTGCACGTTGCGACTGACGTCCGTCGATCAAAGGACTATCGTTGTGGATAGAGAGAATCGCCATGCATTAAACTCTGGCACAAGGCCGCTTTTGTTGCAAAAAAACACTCCGTGGAGTTTTTGAATCATCCTGCAGGAATGCTGCACCGCATTCACTTGCAATCATGGTGCCAATCGAAAATAAACCATAATCACTGTTGGTCGAATCGGCCCAGATATTCTTAACTTCATTTTAAGAGACACCCATGCGCTTCCGCAATGCAGTTCTGCTGTGCAGCCTCCGGCTACACTCGTCTTGGCCAGTTGCTCCACGGCGCCGATCTCTCCCATCGGCGAAAAAGTAGCGACAAACCGGATCTTCTCCGACGGCTACGGCCCGGTCGAGGATCACGGCTACGCCCTTCCGGCGATTCCGATCAACAAGGTCAACGAGCGCTTCCATCGACAGATCGTCGAATATGCGACGGCTGAGAAGCCAGGCACGATCGTCGTGAATACGCCGAACCGCTTCCTCTATTTCGTGCTGCCCGGTGGCAAGGCCGTTCGCTACGGCATCGGTGTCGGCAAGGCTGGCTTTGCATGGGAAGGCCGCGCCTATGTCGCGTGGAAGCAGGAATGGCCGACGTGGCATCCGCCGAAGGAAATGGCCGTGCGCAAGCCGGACGTTGCCCAGTATGTCGAAAACGGCATGGGGCCTGGCCTGCGCAACCCGCCTCGGCGCGCGCCATGTATCTGTTCAATGATGAAGGCAAGGACACGCTGTTCCGCATCCACGGTTCGCCGGAATGGGCCTCGATCGGCACGGCCGCTTCGTCCGGCTGCATCCGCATGATCAACCAGGATATCATCGACCTCTATGCCCGCGTTCGCCCGGGCAAGAACACACACGTCATCGTTCAGCAGTAACTGCTGGTTCGACCGTCAGAATGTCTTCAAATCCCCGGCTTGTCCGGGGATTTTTGATTCAGATTCGTGATTTCGGGATCCTATGCTTCCCGGCGAAGCACCATGCCAGCGTGGTAGAGGACGCCATCGACGAAATCTCCGTCGGCGGTAAATCCGGTATCATCGAGGACATAGTCGATATGATCGCCCGTCACGACATAGCGCCCCTGATAGGCACTTTTTCGCTTGCCTCGGGCCTCGTCGTAACGGCCGCCCGGTAGCAACTGATGTCGGATATGGCCGTCGGCCGTGACCCACATGCCAATATAGGGGTGATTGTCTGTCGTCATGCTCATCTCCTGCCCGTTTCAGACCGGCGCTCCAGGAGCACCGGTCTCAACAAGAGATTACCCGCCCAAAGGCGGCGCGCGTTAGATCATTGCTCCACAACTTTTGCCTGATCCTGCGAAGCTCTCGACGGCGAAAAATGCAGCCTAAGCTGCCTCACTTGCCTTCAGTTCCTTCAGTTCCAGACGGCGGCGGTGCAGGACCGGTTCGGTATAGCCATTCGGCTGCTCGCGGCCCTTCAGGACCAGTTCGAGTGCTGCCTGGAAGGCGATCGAGCCGTCGAAATTGCCGGCCATCGGCGTATAGGCCGCATCGCCAGCATTCTGGCCATCGACAACAGCTGCCATGCGCTTCATCGTTTCGATGATCTGCGCCTCGGTGACCACGCCGTGATGCAGCCAGTTGGCCACATGCTGGGCGGAGATGCGCAGGGTAGCGCGGTCTTCCATCAGACCGACATTGTTGATGTCAGGCACCTTGGAGCAGCCGACGCCCTGATCGATCCAGCGAACGACATAACCGAGAATGCCCTGCGCATTGTTGTCCAGCTCGCGCTGGATTTCCTCTGCCGTCCAGTTCGGCCGCGATGCGACCGGGACGGAAAGGATATCGCTCAACTTTGCCCGCGCCCGGCTCTTCAGGTCCTTCTGAACTGCTGATACCTCGACCTTGTGATAGTGGGTCGCATGCAGCGTTGCAGCCGTTGGCGAGGGAACCCAGGCGGTGTTGGCGCCGGCCTTCGGATGGGCGATCTTCTGTTCCAGCATGGCTGCCATCAGGTCGGGCATGGCCCACATGCCCTTACCGATCTGCGCGTGGCCGGAAAGGCCGCATTCCAGGCCGATATCGACGTTCCAGTTCTCATAGGCGGCAATCCACGCCGCCTGCTTCATGTCGCCCTTGCGGATCATCGGACCCGCTTCCATCGAGGTGTGCATCTCGTCGCCGGTGCGGTCGAGGAAGCCGGTATTGATGAAGACGACGCGTTCCTTCGCAGCCCGGATGCATTCCTTCAGGTTGACCGTCGTGCGACGTTCCTCGTCCATGATGCCCATCTTCATCGTATTCGGCGCCATGCCCAGCGCCTGCTCGACGCGGCCGAAGATTTCCGAGGCAAAGGCAACCTCTTCCGGACCATGCATCTTCGGCTTGACGACATACATCGAGCCTTCGCGCGAATTCATCCGGCGGCCGTTCGGGCCGATGTCATAAAGCGCAATCAGGCCGGTGATCATGGCATCCATGATGCCTTCCGGAACCTCGTTGCCGTCGCGGTCAAGGATCGCCAGGTTGGTCATCAGGTGACCGACATTGCGCACCAGCATGAGGGCGCGGCCCTTCAGCGAAATTTCGCCACCGTTTGGCGCGGCAAAGCTGAAATCCGGATTAAGCTTGCGGGTAAAGGTCTTGCCGCCCTTGGTAACCTCTTCCTGCAGGTCGCCTTTCATCAGGCCGAGCCAGTTGCGATAGACAAGGATCTTGTCTTCGGCATCGACGGCCGCAACGGAATCCTCGCAGTCCATGATCGCGGTGATGGCCGATTCTGAGAATGAGATCGGAAATATGGGCGCCGTCATCCTTGCCGGTTGCCGTCGAGGCATCGATGACGATCTCGATATGCAGGTTGTTCTTCTTCAAAAGCAGGTGCGACGGCGAAGCCTTGTCGCCCCGATAGCCGGCGAACTGACCGGCATCGGCGAGCTTCACCGCGCCTGCCGTGGTGGAGATCGACAGAGACGCGCCATCAACGGCAAGAGCCGTGACATCGCTCCAGCTGCCGGCCGACAACGGCGCGCTCGCATCCAGGAAGCCGCGCGCCCAGGCGATGACCTTCTGGCCGCGGACCGGGTTGTAACCCTTGCCCTTTTCGGCGCCGCCGTCCTCGGCAATCGCATCGGTGCCGTAGAGCGCGTCATATAGCGAACCCCAGCGGGCATTGGCGGCATTCAGCGCATAGCGCGTTCATGACGGGAACGACGAGCTGCGGACCGGCAATGGTGGCGATCTCGGGATCGACATTGCTGGTGGAAACGGTGAAATCCGGACCTTCCGGCAGGAGATAGCCGATCTCCTTCAGGAAGCCTTCATAGGCTGCCATATCGACCGGCGCGCCGTTTTTCCGGTACCAGCTGTCGAGCTTTTCCTGCAGCGCATCGCGCTTGGCCAGTAGCTCGCGGTTGTTCGGGGCGAGATCATGGACGATCTGCGAGAAGGCCGCGAAGAACTGATCCACATTGATGCCGGTGCCGGGCAACGCTTCCGTGACGAGAAATTCGTGCAGATCCGCATCGATTCCCAACCCATTCTTTTCTATCCGGCCCATCGGCAACTCCATGATTTAACGCCTAAATATGAGAGGCCGCAGTCTCTCACGCTTTCATTCCCTGTCAATCCAGCAAGAATGCGAAGAATTATTTCCAAAAAAGAACAAATCAATCGTGTGCGATTCGCGGACGGCCACTGGCAACAGCGGTAAACCGCGCTTCGACCAGCTTGCGGCTGCCCTCGATTTCCGGCGCGTCGATCTCTTCACGCATCACCAGGGCCGGCTTATCGGCACCGTTTGCCCGCGCCGAGGCCAGGGCCGCAACCTGCGCCCGCTCCCCGCGCGGCTGCGAAAGCCTGCTCCTGATCGAGGAAGCGGCTGCTGGGGCCGGCACCGTTGACGATGAAGATACCCTCTTCCGGCGCAGAGACAAACACCGTGACCGAGGCCCGCACCTGCCCGACTATAGCGCCGACGGCATTGGCAACCCCTGCCTCCGCCGGGATCGACGATTCGGCGCCGAGCATCTCTGCGATAGCCGGATAATAGACCGGCGCAGATGCCCCAAGCCCCACCAGTGGGCGATCGAGTGATAGCGAAAAGGCGACGATGCCCGGCTCGCGCTTCAGCGCCCGATCAACGGCAAGCGACACCGCCGGATCGATTGCCGCGCCATCTTCTGCCAGGCAGGAGGCAAGAATCACTTCGGCGGACTGGCGGGTGAGCCGGGTGACGATCATTTCCGACAGCGCTTCGGCAGAAGGGGCGATCGGCTTGCCCGAGCCGTCCTTCACCCGGGCGGCGAGTTCGGCGCCCAGCCGGGCAGCCGTTGCATTCCACTGGTCCTGCCGCCCCAGTACATGCATGGCGTCGGACGGGGTGAGGCCGCAGATGTGGACGAGACCGCGTGCCACCAGCCTATCCAGCGTCGCCTTTTGCAATGTGCTGGTCAAAGGCTTTCCAACGGCACCGGCACCGCGCCGATGCGCTCGTACAAAGCCAGTTCCTGCAGCTGGAGTCCGCTTGCCAGATGATCGGGAAGCCCGGTTCGCACAGCCAGACGGCCATCGTAACGCCCGACATGGGCGGTGCGCAACTGGCGCTCGAGCACGGAAATGACCGCGGTTTCGTGTTCGACCGCGGCAAGGCTGAGCGGCAGGAACCGGCGCGGCCCGAGATCGATCTTCGCCTGCAGCCCGCGATCGTTGATGCGAACTTCCGAATCGCCACCGAGACCGAAGGTGCGCATGGCCACCGCCTCGACCATGGTGCGGAACCCGCCGACGACGGCGCCTTCGCCATCCAGACGCGGACGCCCCTGATCCAGCACCGCCACATCTGTGGTGGTGCCGCCGATATCGGAGACGACGGCATTGTCGAGGCCGGTGAGATGCCGGGCGCCGACGAGGCTTGCCGCCGGGCCAGACAAAATGGTTTCGATCGGCCGCAGCCGGGCCTCCGCCGCCGAAATCAGCGCGCCATCGCCGCGCACGACCATCATCGGCACATCGATGCCGCGGGCTTGCAGGAAGCCTTCGCAGGCGCCGATCAAGCGGTCGATCATCGAGACGAGGCGGGCATTGAGGAGGGTCGTGAGCGCCCGGCGCGGACCGCCGAGCTTGGAAGACAGCTCATGGCTGCAGGTGACCGGAAGATGCGACACTTCGCGGATGCGATCACGGACCCGCTGTTCGTGAGCCGGATTCCGGACGGCGAAATAACCGGCCACGGCGAAGGACGAAACCTGATTTGCCAGCTGCGGCAAGGCCGCATCCAGCTGCGTCATGTCGAGCAGCGTTTCGCCGCCATGAACATTGTGGCCACCCGGCAGGAAAATCACCGGATCGGACCCAAGTGCCTCCTGCAGACCATCCCGCTTCAGGTCTTCCGGACCGAAGCCGATCATGACCAGACCGGCACGGCCGCCCTGCCCCTCGACCAGCGCGTTGGTCGCCAGCGTCGTCGACAGCGAAACAAGGCCGATAGAGGATACGGGCGCTTTTGCTTGCTCAAGCACCGCCTCAACGGCACCGGCGATCCCGACCGAAAGATCGTGACGCGTGGTCAGCGCCTTTGCCTTGGCGACGACCCCATGGATCTCGCTGAAAAGAACCGCGTCGGTATAGGTTCCGCCGGTGTCGATACCGAGGAGGAGATGGTCAGTCACAGCAGCGTCCATTCGGATAACGCCGGAAACCCGGCTTCAAAGGATATGGACGAGGTGATATGACATCTTTCAGCGAAAGGCCATCGCTTCGCCGACATCGTAATCGGGCTGCGCTGACAGCGCAAAACGTAAGGAACCATGGCATGATCCGTTTCCCACGCGTACTCTTTCTGATCCTTGCGATTGCAGGCGTCCCTGCTCTTTGCCTGCCGGCCTTTGCACAGGAGGCCAGCGACGAGGAAGAATACAAGCCGGTGCTTCCGGACGTCGCCATCTACAAGGCGATGCTCGATGCCAACAAGATGACCGGCTGGATCCAGTTCCGCAATTACGACGACAAGCAGCTGATCTACTTCACAACGCTGCAGACCATGCATTGCCGGCTCTCGGAAATCCGCTATTCGGTCAATTCCGACGCGCTCGACCAGCGCTTCCCGCTCGGCAAATGCAATCCGCAGATCCCGTTCAACCTGCCCGACAGCAGTACCAACGAGTATATCTACATCTCGCTGCCGGCCGGAGAGGCAAAAACGCTCGCCATCCAGGCCGTGTGGGACGATGGCGCGGGCAGCGAAATCGTCGTCTACAAGCCCTGCGAGGGCGTTGGCGACGCGACCTGCGCTGCGATCAAGACCATCAAGAAACCGAAGAAGCAGCTGCAGGAGCCGGTGCCGTCGGATTCGCCGATCCGGGCCGTGCAATCGGAAACGCCGGGCAAGACGTTTACCGCGCCGACACCCTCAACGGCAGCCCGCCCCTAGGCTGGGTGGTCAGCCGCTGCACCGGCCAGGGTTTGGTATCCGGCGTCATATCGAAGCGAAAGCGTTTCATCATGACGCCGAGCGCGATCACCGCCTCCTGCAGCGCGAACGTCGCGCCGATACAGATGCGCGGCCCGGCGCCGAACGGCAGGTACTGGAAGCGATGCAGCTTGTCGCGATTTTCCGGCAGGAAACGTTCCGGCATGAAGGCACGCGGCTTTTCCCAGTACAGCGCGTGGCGATGCAGCGTCCAGGGCATGATCAGAACCGAAATACCCTTAGGGATCTCCACGCGTTCGCCCTCCGGCGACGTCCATGAATCGGCCCTGATCGCCGCCCGGTTGATCGAGGGGGCCGGCGGATAGAGCCGCATCGCCTCCTCAAATGAGGCCCGAACATGCGGCATCAGATCGAGCCAGTCCACCGGTTCGGCCCCGCTCGACAGCACCGTGTCGATCTCCGCCTCCATGTTCTCCCGGACATGCGGGGAATTGGCGACGCAATAAAACGTCCAGGCGAGCGCCCGCGCCGTGGTTTCATGCCCGGCGCCGATGAAGGTCAGGATATTGTCAGAAATCTCATCGGTTGAAAGTCCTTCAGGCCGTTCCAGCTGCAGGAGCAGCGTCAGGAAATCCTGCGGTGCTGCTGCCGGATCCGCGCGTAACAGCTGCCGCCGATGCTCCATGGTTTTCTCGACGATCCCGCGAAACTCCGCCATGACTTTGGCGCCGCCGATGCGGGTCAGGCGCGGTACCCAGGGCGGTGCAAGCAGAAGGTCCATGGGATCGACGCGTCCCATCCGGTGCAGCAGCCGTTCGACACTGTCTGCGAACCCTTCGGTCTCGGCGGCGATCTGCCCGGAAAACAGCGTTTCCGAGAGAACCTCGTAGGTCAGCTCGGTCATGTCGTTGGCGATATTGACGACCGATCTTGTAGCGGCCGCCTCGTCGTATTTCGCGGCATACTCCTCGGTCTTGGCCAGCATCAGCTTTGCAAAACCTCTGGCATGGCGCGGCGTGAACACCGGCGCCATGGCCTTGCGCGACCGCTTCCAGACCTCGCCCTCGGCCGTCAGCAGCCCATCGCGCAGAATCGGCCGTAGAATGAGACGGCGCACCTTGGACATTTCGTAGTTCGCAGGCGTTCTCGACCAGGACGTAACGGATGAGGTTGGGATCGTTGATGATCAGCGTGCGCTGATTGATGAACTTCGTGTCGATCCAGGGCAACGTATAGGAGGGCTCACCCCAGAGCTCCAACGGATTGCGCATCACGGTACGGATGATCTGGAAACGCGACGGTGGCACCGTGCGCGGGATCGGCGCGGGCGGCTCGAAGGGTTCGGGTCTCATATCCATGAATGGACTTTCCGTGCGCCGCCACACATTGGCGGCTCCAACCGCTTAACCTTACATGAAGGTGTGGTTATTTCAGGAAAGTTAGAGCAGGCCTTTCAGTTCCGCCAGCTTGTCGTTGACGAGCCAGCCGTAATAATTTTCCTCCGGCCACTGCGCCTCCCCGCCCTTGTTCTTCGCGGCAAGGGCCGCTGCACGCTGGTCGGGATTGCCGACATTGTAGAGCGTTGAGGTGATGCCGGGATTATCGGAAATATCCATGCCGGCGATCGACTTGTAGGCGTCGATCGAGTGGCGGATCGAGGCGGCCATATAGGCGAGCGACTGATCGGGATCCATGATCGCCTTGTAGACGCCAGCCGCATCGTTCTCATCCAGCCGGTCATAACCTGAAACGCGCGACACCATGTCGGTCAGCATCAGGGCCGTCAACGGATTGATCTGGCCAAGACCAAAGGTCTGGCCGGCAAAGAACGGCTGGAAGAACACCGCGCTGAAGCGATTGTTCGGATAGGCGGTGCCGCCAACCGTATTGCCGCGGAACTGGCTATCCCAGACGCTTTCGCGGCAGGTCCACAGCGCGTAGGAGCTTTTCTTGCCCTCGCATTTGGAGAATTCAGGACGCGACACGAAATCGGCGACGGTTTCGCCCTCATAGCCGAAGCGGAAACTGTCGCCGGCATAGGCTGCCGCCTTGACGTAATAGGACTGCAGCCGGTCATAGGCATCGACATTGTAGGTATGCTCGCCGACGATGGCGCCGACCATGTGGATCGGATCGATGCCATAGGCGCGCGCCGTCGACTTGATCTTGCCCATCAGCTTGCCGTCGGTGGCCAGAAGATTACGCACCTTCTCATACTTGGCATCGAAGGATGTCTTGCCAGCCTTGGTCCTGCGCACCGAGGCGCCCGGAACGCCCGGCTGCTCCTGATACCGGTTGCCCTCAGGCACCACACGAATGCCGTCCGCCATGGCGGGGCCGGTAACGGCAATCATTGCCGCGACGAGAAGCATGTGAAGGATGGGGCGCACGCTCTGTTTCCTGTGAACCTGTCTTGACGTTCCGGATGTGCCGGGACGCATGCGGCAAAATCGTGTCGGAATCATGCCCGGCACCGGGGAAAGCCTTATCGCGTGTGGACATCACAAACAACAAGGGCACCTGCCGTTGTAGCAAGTGCCCCAATCATTAACAAAAGGATGTCGCAAAATTACAGGATGTACCGCGACAGATCTGTATTGGCGGCGAGATCGCCGACGTGTTTTTTGACGTACTCCGCGTCGATCGTCAGGGCTTCGCCGGACTTGTCCGGAGCCGCATAGGAGATTTCGTCCAAGACCCGTTCCATCACCGTCTGCAGCCGGCGTGCGCCAATATTCTCGACGCTCGGAATTGAGCATGACAGCCACATCGGCCAGCGCATCGAGCGTCTTCGGTGAAGTCCAGATTGACGCCTTCCGTTTCCAGGAGGGCCTTGTACTGGCGAATCAGGCTGACCTCAGTTTCCGTGAGGATGCGGCGGAAGTCTTCCTTGGTCAGCGCCCTCAGCTCGACGCGGATCGGCAGGCGACCCTGCAGTTCCGGCAACAGGTCAGACGGCTTGGAGACGTGGAAGGCGCCGGACGCGATGAACAGGATATGGTCGGTTTTCACCGGGCCATACTTGGTCGCAACCGTCGTGCCTTCGACCAAGGGCAGCAAGTCACGCTGCACGCCTTCACGTGAAACACCGGCGCCCATGCCGCCATCGCGGGCGGCGATCTTGTCGATCTCGTCGAGGAAGACGATACCGTCATTCTCCGCCGAGCGCACGGCTTCACGCTGGATTTCCTCATTGTCGAGCAGCTTGTCGGATTCGTCGTTGATCAGGATGCCGTAGCTCGCCTTGACCGTCGTGCGGACCTTCTTGGTGCGCTGGCCCATCGCCTTGCCGAACATTTCCGACAGGTTCAAGACGCCGATATTGGCACCGGGCATGCCGGGGATTTCGAAACCGCCGCCGGGCGTTGCCGTATCGGCGATCTCGATGTCGATTTCCTTGTCGTCCAGCTCGTTGGCCCGCAGCTTCTTGCGGAAGCTGTCGTGGGTGGCGGGCGACGAGGTCGCACCGACGAGGGCGTCGAGCACGCGCTCTTCGGCATTCAGATGCGCCTTGGCCTTGACGTCGGCGCGCTTCTTTTCGCGCACCAGGCCGATCCCGACCTCGACGAGATCGCGGATGATCTGCTCGACATCGCGGCCGACATAGCCGACTTCGGTGAATTTCGTTGCCTCGACCTTGATGAAGGGCGCACCGGCGAGCTTGGCAAGACGCCGGGAAATCTCGGTCTTGCCGACACCGGTCGGCCCGATCATCAGGATGTTCTTCGGCATGACTTCGTCGCGCAACTCATCGCTGAGCTGCTGACGGCGCCAGCGATTGCGCAAGGCGATGGCAACGGCGCGCTTGGCATCGTGCTGGCCGATGATGAACCGGTCGAGCTCCGAGACGATTTCGCGGGGTGAAAATGTGGTCATGGCAAATCCGTTTCTTCAGCTTTGTCCAGCACCATGAAATGGGCCGGACCATAAATGGAATGGCGTGTATCGAGGAAGCGGAACCCCGCTTTCTCATAGGCGCGAATGGCTTGCGTATTGGCCGGATCGGGATCGATGACGACGCGCGGTACTAGCCGCAAAAAGTTCAGCACAGAACTGGCGGATGATCGCACTGCCGTGTCCCCTGCCGGTCAAGTCCGGATTGCCGATCGAGATATCGATCCCCAGCGTGCCCGGCGGTTGATCCTGATAGGGATGATCCTCTTCCAGATGCGGATCATAACATTGCAGATAGGCAATCGGCGTGCCGTCCAGTTCGACCATCAACGGGCGTGTTTCGACGCTTGTCATGGCCTCCTCGATGCCGGGCAGCTCTTCTTCCCGATTGCCCCACCATCTTGCCACATGCGGCTCGGCCAGCCAGTGGCCAAGCAGCGGGAAATCCTCCCGGCGCACATCGCGAAAGTGATAGCGGAGCGGTTGATCAGGCAGCATCGAGCGTTTCGATCACGATATTGCCATTGGTGTAGACGCAAATGTCGCCGGCGATCTCCATCGCCCGGCGGGCGATCTCTTCGGCCGACTTGTCCGAGTCCATCAAGGCGCGAGCGGCTGCAAAGGCGAAATTACCACCCGAGCCGATAGCGATGGTGCCATGCTCCGGCTCAAGCACGTCACCGTTGCCGGTGATTGCCAGCGTGATCGACTTGTCGGCGACGAGCATCATCGCTTCGAGATTGCGCAGATATTTGTTGGTGCGCCAGTCCTTGGCAAGCTCGACGGCGGCGCGCATCAGCTGGTCCGGATACTGCTCGAGCTTGGATTCTGAGCCGCTCCAGAAGCGTGAAGGCATCGGCCGTTGCGCCGGCAAACCCGGCGATCACTTCGCCCTTGCCCAAGCGCCGGACTTTGCGCGCATTGCCCTTCATCACGGTCTGGCCGAGGCTCACCTGGCCGTCGCCCGCCATCACCACCTGTCCGCCCTTCCGGACGGTAATAATCGTTGTCATGAAACCCACCCTACCCGGCTGCCGGGCCTTTTCGGAGAGCCGAACACCGGCTCCGTTGAAACCTATGTAAGAGCGCTTTTGCCGATTGCAAATAGCCCGCATCGCGCTCCCCGGCCCTCGTTAATCCGGCTGCGTTTCGCGCTTGCGAGAATCATGGCGGCAGTTCTGGATATTTCGCCCACCGCCTGATAAGGAGCGGCTCTATTACATTCGGGAGAACCTGATGGCCGACAAGCAAGTGAGCCGCACCGGCAGCGTTTCGCGCAAGACCAACGAAACCTCGGTGACCGTGTCCGTCAATATCGACGGCACCGGCACGTCGTGGATTTCGACCGGCGTCGGCTTTTTCGACCATATGCTGGAGCAGCTCTCCCGCCATTCGCTGATCGACATGGACATCGTTGCCGAAGGCGACCGCCATGTGGACGACCATCACACCGTGGAAGATACCGGCATTGCCATCGGCCAGGCGCTTTCCAAGGCGCTCGGCGACCGGCGCGGCATCACCCGCTACGCCTCGCTTGACCTCGCGATGGACGAAACGATGACCCGCGCCGCCGTCGATGTCTCCGGCCGGCCGTTCCTCGTTTGGAACGTCGATTTCTCCGCGCCGAAGATCGGCACGTTCGACACCGAACTGGTGCGCGAATTCTTCCAGGCGCTGGCCCAGCACGGCGGCATCACGCTGCATGTGCAGAACATCTACGGCGCCAACAACCATCATATCTCCGAAACCTGCTTCAAGGCCGTTGCCCGTGCGCTTCGCACGGCAACAGAGATCGATCCGCGCCAGGCAGGCCGCGTTCCTTCGACCAAGGGAACGCTGGTCTGATCCGGCCCACATTGAAAGTTGGCTGATATGGCCTCCTATCTGGTTCTAACACCACCCGCCGCCCTCAGAAACGACGAGGATGCGCGGTTCATCGCCGACAAGTTCTCCTGGATTGCCTTCATTTTTCCAGCCATCTGGCTGCTCTTCAAGCGGCAGTGGATCGCAGGCATTGCCGTTGCGATCCTACAATCGGCCGTGACGATCCTGACCTCGGAGCCCCGCGCCATGCTGGCGGGGCTTTTGATCGAACTGGCCTTGCGTCTTCTCGTCGCTCTCGAAGGTCCGGCTTTTATCATGAGACGCCTGGAAGCTCACGGCTGGACGCTCCAATCGATCATTGCGACTGATGATCTGGCTCTTGCCGAGATGATCTACGACCACGAGACGGCTGCGCACGCGACGACCTCTGGCGAAACCACGTGGCATCCGCCAGCACTGCCACCGGCGACGAGAAAATCCGAAACCCGCACAGGGTTCGGCCTGTTTGAGAATTATGGAGAACGCTGATGCGCGTTGCGATCATCGATTACGGATCCGGCAATCTGCGCTCGGCAACCAAAGCCTTCGGAGCGGGCTGCGCGTGAAGCCGGCATCAATGCTGAAATCGAACTCACCGACAAGGCCGATCGCGTTGCCAGCGCCGACCGCATCGTGCTGCCCGGTGTCGGCGCCTATGCCGACTGCCGCCGTGGTCTCGATGCCGTCGATGGCATGCGTGAAGCGCTGAACGACGTGGTAGAGATATCCGGCCGACCGTTCCTCGGCATCTGCGTCGGCATGCAGCTGATGTCGTCGCGCGGACTGGAGAAGACCACGACGGAAGGATTCGGCTGGATCAAGGGCGACGTCGTCAAGATAGTGCCGTCCGATCCGGCGCTGAAGATCCCGCAGATCGGCTGGAACACGCTGACGCTCGCCAAGCCCCATCCGTTGTTTGAGGGGGTCCGGGCGGGCAGTGACGGGCTGCATGCCTATTTCGTCCATTCCTACCATCTCGCCGTCGAAAATCCGGACGACCTGATTGCCACCACCACCTACGGCGGCGCAGTGACGGCGTTTGTGGCCCGAGGCAACAAGGCCGGCGCGCAGTTCCATCCGGAGAAGAGCCAGACGCTCGGCCTCGCCCTCATCTCGAATTTTCTGCGCTGGAAGCCCTGACATGATCCTTTTTCCCGCCATCGACCTCAAAGACGGCCAGTGCGTGCGCCTCAAGCTCGGCGACATGGATCAGGCAACCGTCTACAATCCCGACCCCGGCGCGCAGGCCAAGGCCTTCGAGGACCAGGGTTTCGAATGGCTGCACGTGGTCGATCTCAACGGCGCCTTTGCCGGTGAAACCGTCAACGGTGCTGCCCTCGATGCGATCCTCAAATCCACCAGGAACCCGGTGCAGCTTGGTGGCGGTATCCGCACGCTCGATCATATCGAAAACTGGCTGTCGCGCGGGCTTGCCCGTGTCATTCTCGGAACGGTCGCCGTGCGTGATCCGGCGCTGGTGATCGAAGCCTGCAAAAAATTCCCCGGCAAGGTCGCCGTCGGTATCGACGCCAAGGGCGGCAAGGTGGCGGTCGAGGGCTGGGCGGAAGCCTCCGAGCTCGGTGTCATCGAACTGGCGAGGAAATTCGAAGGCGCCGGCGTTTCGGCGATTATCTATACCGACATCGACCGCGACGGGATCCTCACCGGCATCAACTGGGATTCGACGCTGGAACTGGCCGATGCCGTTTCCATCCCGGTCATCGCTTCGGGCGGCCTCGCCTCGATGGACGATATCCGCCGCATGGTTCAGCCGGATGCGGCCAAACTCGAAGGCGCGATTTCCGGCCGGGCGCTCTATGATGGACGCATCGATCCGGCCGAGGCGCTGTCGCTCATCCGGGGCAGACAAGGAAATGCAGCATGACCCTGAAAGCCCGTGTCATCCCCTGCCTCGACGTCAAGGACGGCCGTGTCGTCAAGGGTGTCAGCTTCGTCGATCTGATCGATGCCGGCGATCCCGTCAGATCGGCCAAGGCCTATGATGCCGCCGGTGCCGATGAACTCTGTTTCCTCGACATCACTGCTTCCTCCGACAATCGCGATACGATCTTCGACGTCGTCGCCCGCACGGCCGACCATTGCTTCATGCCGCTGACCGTCGGTGGCGGCGTTCGCACTGTGGCCGATATCCGCAAGCTTCTGCTGGCCGGGGCCGACAAGGTGTCGATCAATTCGGCCGCCGTCAGTAATCCGGATTTCGTCGCCGAAGCGGCCGACAAGTTCGGCAACCAGTGCATCGTCGTGTCGATCGATTCCAAGAAGGTGTCGAAACCCGGCGAAGAGGATCGTTGGGAGATCTTCACCCATGGCGGCCGCCATGCAACCGGCATCGATGCCGTCACCTTTGCCGAAAGGATGGTCAAGCTCGGCGCCGGTGAGCTGCTGCTCACCTCGATGGATCGTGACGGCTCCAAGACCGGCTACGATATCGCGTTGACCCGCACGATCGCTGACAGGGTGTCTGTGCCGGTTATCGCCTCGGGCGGTGTCGGCACCCTCGATCATATGGTCGAAGGCATCCGCGACGGCCATGCGACGGCGGTTCTGGCTGCCTCGATCTTCCATTTCGGCACCTATAGCATCGGCGAAACCAAGCGCTATATGGCAGAGCATGGTATCGCCATGCGGCTCGATTGAGCGTCAGGACGTAAGACAGATGAGCAATTTCAGCCTTTCCGATCTCAGAAACGATCGTCGCCTTGCGGGCAAAAGCCTCGCCGGACGAATCCTGGACCGCAAAACTCGTCGCCCATGGGCAGGCGAAAGCGGCGAAGAAGCTTGGTGAGGAGGCGGTGGAGACTGTGATCGCCGCCATCTGCAACGACCGCGCCAACCTTGTCGCCGAGAGTGCCGATCTGATCTATCATCTGATGGTCGTATTGAAAATTGCTGATATTCCGTTGCAGGATGTGATGAGCGAACTCGAACGGCGCACAAGCCAATCGGGGCTCCAGGAAAAGGCAAGCCGGTAGACACGTCATGACAATCGTCGCAAAAGACATCGCGCCGGCCGATATTCCGGATCACTTCGACAACAAGGACTATTCGCCCTACAGGTTCTTTTCGGCAGAGGAATGGTCGCATTTCCGGGCAGATACGCCGCTGACACTGTCGGCGGACGAAGTCCAGCGTCTGCGCTCCCTCAACGACCCCGTCGATCTCAGCGAAGTTAGGCGCATCTATCTGTCGCTGTCGCGGCTTTTGTCGGCGCATGTCGATCCTCGCAGATGCTGTTTGCCCAGCGCCAGCGTTTCCTCAGCCTGTCCGGTGAGGCGAAGACGCCGTTCGTCATTGGCATTGCAGGTTCGGTAGCCGTTGGAAAATCGACCACGGCTCGTATTCTGGCTGAACTTTTGTCGCGCTGGCCATCCAGCCCCAAGGTCGACCTGGTGACCACCGACGGCTTCCTCTATCCCAATGCGACGTTGCTGCGGGACAACATGATGGACCGCAAGGGTTTTCCGGAAAGCTATGATATCGGCTGCTGCTACGGTTTCTCTCGGCCATCAAGGCCGGCCAGCCGAACGTCAAGGCGCCGTCCTATTCGCACCTGACCTATGACGTTCTGCCCGATCAGTTCCAGACCATCGACCGGCCGGATATCCTGATCTTCGAGGGCATCAACGTGCTGCAGTCGCGCAATCTGCCCGCCGACGGCAAGATCGTGCCGATGGTTTCGGACTTTTTCGATTTCTCGATCTATATCGATGCCGAGGAAAGCCTGATCCATAGCTGGTACGTCAACCGCTTCATGCACCTGCGCCAGACAGCCTTCCGCAATCCGGATTCTTTCTTCAAGCGTTATGCGGAAGTGGGCGAGGAGGAAGCGCTTTCGATCGCCGAAGGGCTTTGGCAGAATATCAACCTGAAGAACCTGCGTCAGAACATCCTGCCGACGCGGCCGCGGGCCGACCTGATCCTGCAGAAGGGTCCGAATCACCTCACCGAGACAGTCGCACTGCGCAAACTCTGAGGCTCACGCGGTGACGCGGCGTAGCGTCAGGTTGATGCGGCCGCCGTTTTTCAAAAGCGTCGACGTGTTGGGATAGATCTTGTCGACGCCGTGGAAGGCCAGCCTCCCCTCGCCGCCAAGCACGACGACATCGCCACTCGACAGTTTGAACGACAGCGTTCCGCCGCTGCGCTCAGTGCCACCGACACGAAACAGGCAAGCGTCTCCCAGCGAAATCGACACAACAGGCGTTTCCAGATCCTTCTCGTCGCGATCCTGATGCAGGCCCATGCGGGCGTCATCGGCATAGAAATTGACGAGACAGGCTTGCGGCTCCTTCGAGGTTCCGGAAACCGTGCGCCAGATTTCCAGCAGCACATCCGGCATCGCCGGCCATGGTTTGCCTGTGACGGGATGTTGCGGCTGGTAGCGATAGCCGCGCTCCTTGTCCGTCACCCAGCCGAGCGGGCCGCAATTGGTCATGCGCACGGACATCGGCTTGCCGGTGCGGGGCATGGCCGGGACGAACAACGGCGCTTCCGCCACGACAGCACGAATGCTCTCGACCAGAGCTTCCTGTTGTTGCCGATCGAGAAAGTCCGGGATATGCCGGATACCTTGGGGCAGCGCCTTCATTGGAGACCTATTCCAGCCCGAGCATGGCCGGTGGTACGCCATAACGCTGCTGCCAGACGGCGTATCCGACATCGGTCGGGCCGACCATGTGATCGATCAGGTTCCAGCGGCCGGACTGGAAGCTCATCAGGCCATAGACCGTAAGCCCATCCATCATGTCGGATCTCGCCGGCAAAACCGGTTTGCTCGGGATCAATGACGCCTCCGCCCGGCCTTTGCGGTTCCACCTGGACAAAGGCCCAATTGGGCGAGGCGCGGATGATCGTCACGACGAACTCGACAGGCCCACGCATTTCCGCCTCGACGGCGGGGCGTAGCGTATCGAGGATGGCTGCACGCTCCACCGAGCCCTTAGCCGGCTCGCGGAACGCCTGGGCCAGCGCAGGCCCGCTGAAAACCGTTGCAGCAACGGCCAGCAAAACCAGCAGAACTGCGCTGAGCCTTTTCATGATCAGACTTAATCCAGGGCCGGAATGCGCAGAACCTGGCCGGGATAGATCTTGTCCGGATGGGTCAGCATCGGCTTGTTGGCTTCGAAGATGACAGTGTTCTTCACACCCTTGCCCTTGCCGTACTGCGATTCGGCGATCTTCCAGAGGTTGTCGCCCTTCTTCACCGTGTAGAAGACCGGCTCCTTGGCCGGTGCGGGTGCGGCGGCGCCATCTGCGACCTTGAGTTCGGCTGCTTCCACCTTCGAGATACCCAGCGTGTTGCCGACGGCAACAACGGCCTTTTCAAAGGCGGACTGGTCCTTGACGACGCCGGTGAGCACGACCTTGTCGCCCTCGACCGCAACATCCACCTTGTCGGTGCCGAGGTCATGCGAAGCCAGTTCCTTCTTCACCGCTTCGACATCCGGCGCATCGTCATCACCGCCGATGCCGAGTTTCTTGCCGGCATTCTTGATAAAGCTGAACAGACCCATGGCGCATCTCCTTTTGCGGGTTTCTTCAATCCTAACAGAGTGCAGTGATGGCAAAAAAACAAGGCCCGGATGAAAATTGCCTCGCTTAATCGTTCTGCGGGCGCCTGCGCATCTTCTTGACTTCGCCGCGCCCCGTCTTTTCCTTCAAGCGTCGCTCGATCGAGCCCTTGGTCGGCTTGGTTTTCCGGCGCGGCGGCGGTGGCGGTTCGGCGGCCTTGAGGATCAGCTCCTTCAGCCGCTCACGCGCGTCTTCGCGGTTGCGCTCCTGGCTGCGAAATCGACTGGCCTCGATCATCAGCACGCCATCCTTGGAAACCCGGCGGCCGGCCAGCTTGATGGCATTGTCACGCACCCGCTCCGGCAAGGCCGGCGATGCCTGGATGCCGTAAAACAGCTGAACAGCCGTCGAGACCTTGTTGACGTTCTGTCCGCCCGGGCCACCGGCCAGCACGAATTGCTCCGTCAACTCCCAGCCGGCAATGACGATGCGGTCGTTGATGTAAAGCGGATCGCTGGCCATGTCGTTTCATCCTTCCACCGCTCTATCTCACAGCACGGCAGAATTGAAAACGCGGGAACCTGCCGGCAACGAAAAAACCCGGCACTTTCGCGCCGGGTTTCACGTGAATCATGGTCTGCAACCCTCTGTGAGGGCTGATTATTCGGCTGCGAGCTTCACGCCAGGGGCCGCATCGCGGACGCTGCCATCGACGTGGCTTTCGAACTTGGCGAAGTTGGCGACGAACATGTCGACCAGCTTGCGGGCCTGCGCGTCATAGGCAACTTCGTCGCTCCAGGTCGAGCGGGGATCGAGGATGCTGCTGTCGACGCCAGGCACTGCGACCGGAACAGCGAAGCCGAAGTTGCTATCAGTGCGGAAGTCGGCCGAGGCCAGCGAACCATCGAGTGCGGCAGCGAGCAGCGCCCGCGTCGCCTTGATCGGCATGCGGCTTCCCACGCCGTAGGCGCCGCCGGTCCAACCAGTGTTGACCAGCCAGCAATTGACGCCGTGTTCGGCGATCAGAGCCTTGAGCAGATTGCCGTATTCCGACGGATGACGCGGCATGAACGGCGCGCCGAAGCAGGTCGAGAAGGTCGCTTCCGGCTCTGTTACGCCCTTTTCGGTGCCGGCAACCTTGGCGGTGTAGCCGGACAGGAAGTGGTACATGGCCTGGTCAGGCGTCAAACGGGCAATCGGCGGCATGACGCCGAAGGCATCGGCCGTCAGCATGATGATCGTGCCCGGATGGCCCGTCGTGCCGCTCTTGCTGGCATTCGGGATGAAGTCCAGCGGATAGGCGCAACGGGTGTTTTCCGTCAGCGAGCCATCGTTGAAATCAGGAACCCGGTTTTCATCCAGGATGACGTTTTCAAGCACCGTGCCGAAACGGCGGGTTGTCGCGAAGATCTCCGGTTCGGCTTCCGCTGACAGACGGATGGTCTTGGCGTAGCAGCCGCCTTCGAAGTTGAAGATGCCGTCCTCACCCCAGCCATGCTCGTCGTCACCGATCAGCGTGCGCTTCGGATCGGCCGACAGAGTTGTCTTGCCGGTGCCGGAAAGGCCGAAGAACACCGCTGCATCGCCATCCGGGCCGACATTGGCGGAGCAATGCATCGGCATCACGCGCTTGGCCGGCAGCAGGTAGTTGAGCATGGTGAAGACGGCCTTCTTCATCTCGCCGGCATAGGACGTGCCACCGATCAGAATGATGCCCTTGGTGAAGTTGCAGGCAATCACGGTTTCCGTCCGGCAACCATGACGGGCAGGATTACCCTTGAAATCCGGAAGGTCGATGATCGTCAGCTTCGGAACAAAGGATGCAAGCGATGCCTTTTCCGGACGGATCAGAAGATTGCGGATGAACAGGGAATGCCAGGCGAATTCGGTGATGACACGGGTCGGCAGGGCGTTTTCCGCATCGGCACCGCCGATCAGGTCCTGCGCGTAGAGCGACTTGCCCTTGGCATGATCGAGCATGTCCTGATGCAGAACAGCGAAATGCTCCGGCGACATCGCATTGTTGTTGTCCCACCAGATTTCGCCCGTCGTGTTTTCATCATGAACGACGAACTTGTCCTTCGGGGAACGGCCGGTGTGCTGGCCGGTCAGCGCCTGCATGGCGCCGTCTGCAGTTAACTGCGCTTCGCTGCGGCGCAGAATCTCCTCATAGAGTTCAGCGGTGCCAAAGTTATACCTGAACCATGTCTAGGTTGGTGAAACCGATTGATTCCAGCCCAAGGGATGGGTTGCGAATGCCGAGTTCCTTCATGGTCCAGCTTTCCTCCGTGGTTTGCCGACAGAATGTTGAATGTTAGCGATCATAAAAGGATGGCGACGAAAAGACAAGATTGCTGTCGTAAAAAATATAATGATTTCAGTATATTAATCGATTTAAAAGAAAATATCGCTTTTTAATCGGTTGAATCGAGCGTTTTCAAGCGCCAATTTTTCATGGAAACGCCCACTTGGCGTCGCGCTCGTTGCTTTTGCATTTTACTTCGCCACAATTTGTTCCACCTTTATACTCATGAAACGCGTCTTACCGCAGCAGAGCCCTGGACAACCGGGCTGGCCTCGGAGGCGCAGCGAAATGGTGGAGCCCTATACGATGCAGACGATTGCACTTGTCGATGACGACCGGAATATCCTGACCTCCGTGTCGATTGCACTGGAGGCAGAAGGCTACAAGGTCGAAACCTATACCGACGGTGCCTCGGCTCTCGACGGATTGCTTGCCCGGCCGCCGCAACTGGCGATCTTCGACATCAAGATGCCGCGCATGGACGGCATGGAGCTTCTGCGCCGCTTGCGCCAGAAGTCCGATATCCCGGTGATCTTCCTGACATCCAAGGATGAGGAAATCGACGAACTGTTCGGCCTGAAAATGGGTGCCGACGATTTCATCACCAAGCCCTTCTCACAACGCCTGCTTGTCGGAGCGTCAAGGCGATCTTGCGCCGTTCGGCCAACCGGGAGGCGGCAGCCGCCGCGAGCACCGGCGCCGGCGCGGCCAAGAGTGCCGCCGATATCCAGGCACGCTCGCTCGAGCGCGGCCAACTGTCGATGGACCAGGAGCGCCACACCTGCACCTGGAAGAACGAACCGGTGACGCTGACGGTCACCGAGTTCCTCATCCTGCATTCGCTCGCCCAGCGCCCCGGCGTTGTGAAGAGCCGCGATCTGCTGATGGATGCCGCCTATGACGAACAGGTTTATGTCGATGACCGCACCATCGACAGCCACATCAAGCGGCTGCGTAAGAAGTTCAAGATGGTCGACAACGACTTCGACATGATCGAAACGCTTTACGGCGTCGGCTACCGCTTCCGCAGAATCGGCCTGAGCCGGATCGAACCCTCGCTGCCACGCCAGACAGTGCCGCATGGTGCAAGACTGGCGTGGTCACGGGCGTAGCTGTATGGTAGGGCTCCGCGCCGAGGCGGACCGCCATAGCGCGCTCGCCCTTTTACCTTCGGGCTTTTTGCCTTCGGGCGGCGGCAGCCGAATCTGTCATTGACATGCAGGGGCCGCGAAAGCGGGAGTTGAAGGCTTGGTCGAAGTCTTGCGAAACATCGAAGTGGATGACAGCGACACAAGGGCCGCTTCCGGCCGGAAGTGGGCGCACCCCTTCACGTTGATTCGCCGCATCTTCGGCAATGCCGTCTTTTCCAGCCTGACGCGCCGTATCCTGTTCTTCAATCTCGTTGCACTCGTCGTCCTCGTCGGCGGCATCATGTATCTGAACCAGTTCCGCGAAGGGCTGATCGATCGCGCGTCGAAAGCCTCCTGACGCAAGGGGAAATCATCGCCGGCGCGATCGCGGCGTCTGCTTCCGTCGATACCAACTCGATTACCATCGATCCCGAAAAACTGCTGGAACTGCAGGCGGGTCAAAGCATCACGCCGCTGCCAAGCGACGAGGATCTCGAATTCCCGATCAATCAGGAACGCGTGGCACCGGTGTTGCGGCGGCTGATTTCGCCAACCCGCACGCGCGCCCGGCTGTTCGATGCCGATGCCGACCTTTTGCTGGATTCGCGCCATCTCTATACCGGCGGCCAGGTGCTGCGTTTCGACCTGCCACCGATCAGACCGGAAGCCGTGACGTGGTCCGAACGGCTGAACTCCTGGTTTAATCGTGTGCTGCAGCCGGGCAACCTGCCGCTCTACAAGGAACCGCCAGGCGGCAATGGTGCGATCTATCCCTGAAGTCATGAATGCGCTGACCGGCGTTCGTGGCGCCGTTGTGCGCGTTACTGAAAAGGGCGAACTGATCGTCTCCGTCGCCGTCCCCGTTCAGCGGTTCCGCGCGGTTCTCGGCGTGCTGCTTTTGTCGACGCAGGCAGGCGATATCGACAAGATCGTCCACGCCGAGCGACTGGCCATCATTCGCGTGTTCGGCGTCGCAGCCCTGGTCAACGTCATTCTGTCGCTGCTCTTGTCGAGCACGATCGCCAACCCGCTCCGGCGCCTGTCGGCCGCAGCCATCCGCGTGCGACGTGGTGGTGCTAAGGAGCGCGAGGAAATCCCGGATTTCTCCTCGCGCCAGGACGAGATCGGCAACCTTTCCGTTGCACTTCGCGAAATGACCACGGCGCTCTACGACCGCATCGCTGCGATCGAGAATTTCGCCGCCGATGTCAGCCACGAATTGAAGAACCCGCTGACCTCGCTGCGCAGTGCCGTCGAAACCCTGCCGCTGGCCCGCACCGACGATTCCAAGAAGCGGCTGATGGATGTCATCCAGCACGACGTGCGCCGCCTTGACCGCCTGATCAGCGATATTTCCGATGCCTCGAGGCTCGATGCCGAACTGGCACGCAGCGACGCGAAGGCTGTCGATCTGGAAAAGCTGCTTGCCGGCCTTATCGATATTTCCCGGCAGATCCGCAGCGGCAAGAAGATCGTGGAACTGAGCTTCGTCGTCGAGCGCAAGGACAATCCGAAGGCACGCTTCGATGTCGGCGGCTACGAACTGCGCATCGGCCAGATCATCACCAACCTGATCGAGAATGCCCGCTCGTTCGTGCCGGACCAGGGCGGGCGTATCGTCCTGCGGCTGACCTGAACCCGCAGCCGCTGCATCATCTATGTCGAGGACAACGGCCCGGGCATCCAGGCCGAAGACATCGACCGCATCTTCGAACGCTTCTACACGGACCGGCCGGAGGCTGAGGATTTCGGCCAGAATTCTGGCCTTGGTCTCTCCATCTCCCGCCAGATCGCAGAGGCCCATGGCGGCTCGCTGAAGGCCGAGAACATGCTGGATGCCAGCGGCAAGATTACCGGCGCCCGCTTCATCCTTTCGCTTCCAATCGAGAACCATTCATGACGAGCCCGGCGGTCAATGTCCATGCGACCGCGGTAGTGCTCGGAAGCCTGGGCTTTCTGTTTGTCGGCCCCTCCGGCACCGGCAAGACGATGACAGCACTCTCCTGTCTGGCGGCGGCCAGAAATTGCGGGCTGTTTGCGGCCCTCGTCGCGGATGATCAAGTGGTGATTTCGGTGTGCAACGATCGCATCATCGCCCGCCGTCCAGCCTCGATTGCAGGCCTTGCCGAGGTCCGTGGCGCTGGGATCGTTGCCGTCGAGACGATACCGGCAGCCGTGATCGATTTTGCCATACAGCCAGTCAAACCGCCGTGTGAGCCGCGTTTACCCCCGGAAAATGAGTGGTTTTCTTTGCCCTCCGGTGATTATTTGCCTTTGCATCGCCTCCCCCTGGCCGAAGGCTTGAATTCCTTCGAATTTTTGCGGCTTATTTTGCCTCAAAATGCCAATTTTCAAGGACAATGATGCCTTTTAAAGCAGCATTTCCGGATTTTTAACTTGCCATTCGCCTTTTCCTTGCCAAGATGGCCGCCCTAAAGGTGGACGAAATTGCTGCATTGCGATATCTGACCCTCCTTGTAGATTTGCAGATGCAGTTGGAGCGAAGACACCATGATCGGACTTGTGCTTGTCACACACGGCAAGCTGGCTGAAGAGTTTCGTCATGCGCTGGAGCATGTCGTTGGTCCGCAAAAGTCAATCGAGACTGTCTGCATCGGCCCCGAGGATGATATGGACCAGCGCCGGCAGGATATTCTCCACGCCGTTCTCGCAGCCGACGAAGGCAACGGTGTCATCATCCTCACCGACATGTTCGGCGGCACGCCGTCCAACTTGGCAATCTCGGTGATGCAGAGCGGCACCGTCGAAGTGATTGCCGGCGTAAATCTTCCCATGCTGATCAAACTGGCCGGTGTCCGTGGCGAAAGCGATATGGACAAGGCACTCGTCGAAGCATCCGAAGCAGGCAGGAAATACATCAATGTCGCAAGCCGTGTCCTCAGTGGCAAATAACGGGACGTCGGTCATGACCCTCTCCCGCGACCTTCTGATCGTCAACAAGCGTGGACTGCATGCCCGCGCCTCGGCCAAGTTCGTGCAGACGGTTGAGGGCTACGATGCCGAGATCCACGTCTCAAAGGACGGCATGACCGTCGGTGGCACCTCGATCATGGGCCTGATGATGCTGGCCGCCAGTACCGGCTGTTCGGTCTCCGTGACTTCCAGCGGCCGCCAGGCACAGGAAGCGCTCGACGCCCTCGATGCGCTGGTCGCCGACAAGTTCGGCGAAGAAATCTGACCCGAACCAGGCGAGACACATAAAGACATAAAGACCTCTTTATGTCCTGTTGCTCCTTTTCGCGTTTCCTGATAATTGAGGAACAAACTTCCTGCTGACTGCGGGAAGTGCGAATTCTAGTGCGCCCTGCCCGGCCCTGCCAAAACGTCAGGTTTCGTGCACGGCACCAGCCCGGAGACTTTCATGAGCACGAAAAACGACTATCTGGTTGCGGATATCGGCCTTGCCGATTTCGGCCGCAAGGAAATCACCATTGCCGAGACCGAAATGCCGGGCCTGATCGCCTGCCGCGAGGAATTCGGCACGGCCAAGCCGCTGAAGGGCGCTCGCATCACCGGCTCGCTGCACATGACCATCCAGACGGCTGTCTTGATCGAGACGCTGGTCGCTCTCGGCGCCGACGTGCGCTGGGCCTCTTGCAATATCTTCTCGACGCAGGACCACGCTGCAGCCGCCATCGCTGCCACTGGCGTTCCGGTCTTCGCGGTCAAGGGCGAAAGCCTCGAAGAATACTGGACCTACACGGACCAGATCTTCCAGTGGGCCGACGGCGGCGTTTCCAACATGATCCTCGATGACGGCGGCGACGCCACTATGTATATCCTGCTCGGCGCCCGCGCCGAAGCCGGCGAGGACGTCCTGTCGAAGCCTGAATCCGAGGAAGAAGAAATCCTCGTCGCCCAGATCAAGAAGCGCCTTGCCGCTTCGCCGGGCTGGTTCACCAAACAGCGCGACGCCATCCAGGGCGTGACGGAAGAAACCACCACCGGTGTCAACCGCCTCTACCAGCTGCATGCCAAGGGCCTGCTGCCCTTCCCGGCCATCAACGTTAACGATTCGGTTACCAAATCGAAGTTCGACAACAAGTACGGCTGCAAGGAATCGCTGGTCGACGGCATCCGCCGCGGCACCGACGTGATGATGGCCGGCAAGGTTGCCGTCGTCTGCGGTTACGGCGACGTTGGCAAAGGGTTCTGCCGCTTCGCTCTCCGGTGCCGGCGCTCGCGTTAAGGTTACGGAAGTCGATCCGATCTGCGCCCTGCAGGCCGCCATGGACGGCTATGAAGTCGTTCAGCTCGAGGACGTCGTGTCCTCCGCGGACATCTTCATCACCACCACCGGCAACAAGGACGTCATCCGCATGGACCACATGCGCGAGATGAAGGACATGGCGATCGTCGGCAATATCGGCCACTTCGACAACGAGATCCAGGTCACCGCTCTGCGCAACCTGAAATGGACCAACATCAAGCCGCAGGTCGACTTGATCGAGTTCCCGAAGGGCAACCGTATGATCCTTCTGTCGGAAGGCCGTCTGCTCAACCTCGGCAATGCAACCGGCCACCCGTCCTTCGTGATGTCGGCCTCGTTCTCCAACCAGGTCCTCGCCCAGATCGAGCTGTTCACCAAGGGCGCGCAGTACGACAAGGGCGTCCACATCCTGCCGAAGCACCTCGATGAGAAGGTCGCGCGCCTTCATCTGGCCAAGCTCGGTGCCAAGCTGACCGAACTTTCGGAAGAGCAGGCTGGCTATATCGGCGTGAAGCCACACGGTCCGTTCAAGTCTGAACACTACCGCTACTAGTCCTTACCCGGATAATCCACAACATATAGAGGCCGCGATCTTGACAGATGATCGCGGCCTCTTTTTGCTCCGCCCTTCCCGCCGATTCCCCAAAGGCGTATGTTTTTGGGACAATGATTCGTGACGAAGATGCGGAACAGACCGTCATGGATGGGATGTCTTGTCGTTGAGGCGGCAAACAGACGAAGACATGCCGGACTGCAATCGGAATTGAACGAGGCCCGCGTTGGTGGGATTTCGGTTTAGCGCTGCGTGGCGATTTGCAACCGGACCACAGAGCTTTGGACGTACTCCGCCGAAAGGTCGGGGCACGCTTCAAAGTATTGAATACACATATGATCGCCATGATTCGGGTTTCCCGGCGCATCGATCATATGTGGTGCAAACGGGGAAGCACGCCATGGAAACAGGTCCTTTGAAACGCGCCGGCGGCCGGATTCCGTCCCTGTTACGCCGGTTCATGGCAAGCTCGACGCTCATTGCTTTCGCCGGCCCTGCTTTTGCAGCGGCTGAGGGCGTGGCGACAGCCAACCTCTTCGGCTCGACCGAAGTCGTCACCTTTTCCGTGCTGATCGGCGTCGTTTCTGCGGCAATGCTCTCCGCCATCTGGCTGATCCGCCAGCGCGGCAATATGGAGACCGACAACCGCGAACTGAACACGGCGCTGGCCGATGCCAACCATCGCATTTCCAGGTTCCAAGCGCTGATTGCCGACAAGAACCGCCGCATTGTCGTCTGGGAAGGCCAGTCGAACAAACCTGAATTCCTCGGCCAGCTGCCGGCCGAGACCGGTGCGCCGCAGGACGACCTGCGACTTCCTCGCCTTTGGCCGCTGGATGAAATCGCAGTCCGCGTCGGATCTTGAAAAGGCAATCGAACTGCTGCGCTTGGGAGCACAGAGCTTCGACCTGATTGTCGAAACCACACGCAACGAAATCATCGAGGCTCAGGGCCGTGTCTCAGGCGGCCGCGCCTTTGTCCGTTTTGTTGCATTGAACAATCTGCAGGCCGAGCTTGCGGAAGTGAAGATGGAACGCGACCGTCTGCACGGCGCGCTGTCCAATCTGCACACGCTGCTCGATGCGATCGATCTGCCTGTCTGGCAGCGCGGACAGGACGGCGCTCTCCTCTGGGTGAACGACGCTTATGCCGATGCCGTCGAAGCCGCCGACCCCTCGGCGGCTGTCAAGGAGAGCCGCGAGCTTCTGGCAACAGTCGCCCGTGAGAAGATCCGCGTCGTCAGCACCTATGATTCACCCTATCGCGACAAGGTCTCCACCGTCGTGCGCGGCAACCGGACCTTCTTCGACGTGGTGGACACCAAGAGCACGAGCGGTTCGGCAGGCATGGCGATCAACGTCTCCGACGTCGAGGCCGTTCGCGAAGAACTCAACCGCACCCTGAAGAGCCACGCGGAAACGCTCGATCATCTGGCAACACCGGTCGCGATCTTCGACGGCAGCCAGCAACTGCAATTCTACAACCAGGCTTTCCAGCGCTTGTGGGACCTCGACATGGGCTTCCTTGAGCGCAAGCCGGGCAACGGCGAGATCCTCGACCGGCTGCGCGCCGGCGGCAAACTGCCTGAGCAGCTGAACTGGAAGCAGTGGAAGGATTCGGCGCTGGCCGTCTATCAGGCGATCGAGACGCAATCCGACCTCTGGCACCTGCCCAACGGCCAGACCCTGCGGGTGTTTGCAACCGCCCGTCCGCAGGGCGGAGCAACCTGGGTGTTCGAGAACCTGACGGAAAAGGTCGACTTGGAAACACGCTACAACACGCTGGTACAGGTTCAAGGCGAGACCATTGACCATCTGTCCGAAGGCGTCGCCGTGTTCGGCCCTGATGGCCGTATCAAGCTGTCCAATCCAGCCTTCCGCGCGCTCTGGGGCGTCACTGAAATCGAGGCAAAGCCCGGCACGCATATCCGCGCCATCGAGCAGGCGTGTGCACCGTCCTACGACCAGCCAGACGGCTGGAAGCGGTTTTCGCATCTCATCACCAGCTTCGACGACGAGCGCCCGTCCTGCCAAGGTATTCTGGAACTGCGCACAGGGCTTATCCTTGATTTCGCCGTCATTCCGCTGCCCAATGCACAGACCATGCTGACCTTCGTCAACATCACCGACAGCGCACGGGTCGAGCGCGCACTCACCGAAAAGAACGACGCGTTGCGGATGGCAGACCATCTGAAGAACGACTTCGTCCAGCACGTATCCTATGAGCTGCGCTCTCCGCTGACCAACATCATCGGCTTTGCCGATCTCCTGAAAACGCCAGCTTTCGGCTCCCTGACGGAGCGGCAGGCGGAATATGTCGATCACATCTCAACCTCATCCTCGCTGCTCCTCACGATCGTCAACGACATTCTTGATCTTGCGACCGTCGATGCAGGTATCGTCGAGCTCGACCTGTCTGAAATCAACCTGACGGACTTCCTCGACGAGGTTTCGCTGCAGATGGCCGACAGGCTGCAAGAAAGCGCCGTCACCCTGCAGATCGACACGCCGGATATGCTTGGCCTGTTCGTCGCCGATCACCAGCGGCTGAAGCAGATTCTCATCAAGCTTTTGACCAATGCCGCCAATTTTGCGCCTGACGGCAGCACAGTCAGCCTGAAATGCCGCCGCGACGGCAGCGACTTCGTTTTCAGCGTCACCGATAATGGGGCCGGCATTCCGCAGGATGTTCTCGACACCGTGTTCAAGCGGTTCGAAAGCCATGGCCAGCACGGCGGCGCGGGCCTTGGCCTGTCGATCGTCGAAAGCTTCGTCAGTCTCCATCACGGCACCGTATCGATCCGTAGCCGCGAAGGCGAAGGCACGGAAGTGACCTGCCGCATCCCGTCCGGCGACCTGCCGAAAATCGCAGCGGCGGAATAATGCAGGCGCTCGAGCTCACCCTCAAGGACGAGGCGGCCACCATCAAGCTCGGCGAGGACTTGGCGCTAGCCTTGAAAGCCGGTGATTGCCTTGCGCTTTCCGGTGATCTTGGCGCTGGTAAATCGACACTGGCGCGCCTTTTGCGTGCCATGGCCGACGATGAGGCACTGGAGGTTCCAAGCCCCACCTTCACGCTGGTGCAAAGCTACGAGCTGCGCATTCCCGTTGCGCATTTCGACCTCTACCGACTGGCGGATGTGTCGGAACTCGATGAGCTCGGCTTTGACGAAGCCCTGTCCGAAGGTATCTGCCTGGTGGAATGGCCGGAGAATGCGCTGGCGGCACTGCCGAAGTCGCGATTGACTGCCACGTTTTCCCATCTCGGCGACGGCCGCATCGTCACGCTCTCCGGTGACGCTGCCGCACTTCTTCGCATAGAACGCAGCCTTGCCATCCGTGCCTTCCTGCTGGAACGCGGTTTTGGCCATGCCAAGCGCCGACATCTCAGCGGAGATGCGTCCGCGCGTGCCTATGAGCGTATTTTCGCACCCGGAGAACAGGCGTTGATCCTTATGGATTCCGCCCGCCACAAGCCCGGCCCCATCCTGCAGGACGGCAAATATTACCAGCAGCTGGCTCATCTCGCCGAGGATGTCATCCCCTTCGTCGCCATCGCCCGCGACATCAGGGAAAAGGGATTTTGCGCGCCGAATGTCTATGAGAGTGATCTCGACGTCGGCATCCTGTTGATCGAAGATATCGGCAATGACGGTATTCTCGATGCGGATGGACAACCGATTGCCGAACGCTACCTGGAAAGCGTCCGTGCCCTTGCGCATCTGCATGCGCAGCCAGTAACGGGACATATCAGTCGGCTCCGTCACCCACCACATTCCGGATTTTGATCGCACGGCAATGAAGATCGAGACCAGCCTGCTGATAGACTGGTACTTGCCCTGGAAGCGCGGCAACAATGCGTCTGACACCGAGCGCGCCGGCTATTTCGCCGTCTGGGATCAGTTGATCGATCTGCTGGCCCCGTCGGAAAAAAACTGCTGCTGCGAGATTTCCATTCACCGAACATCATCTGGCGTGGTGATCGCTCAGGCTTCGACCGTATCGGTATCATCGACTTTCAGGATCCGATGATCGGGCCGACCGCCTATGACGTTGCCTCTATCACGCAGGATGCCCGCGTCACGATCGAACCGGACCTGCGCGACGCGATGCTCTCACTCTATTGCTCCGAGCGCCACGCTCTCGGCGCATTCTGACGAGCCGACATTCCGGCGCGACTGGCACCTGATGTCGGCGCAGCGCAATTGCAAGCTCGTTGGCATCTGGGTGCGGCTGATGCAGCGTGACGGCAAGCCATTCTATATGAAGCATATGCCGCGGACATTTTCCTATCTCGAGGTGGCGCTTCAACACGAAGCACTCGCGCCCTTGCGCGATTGGTGCATAAAGGCTGGAATCCTCTAGACCGAATCAACGGTCGAAGGTTGACTGGATCACGTGCTGCCGATGCCCATCATCAAAAATGCCATGGTGCTCGCAGCGGGGCTTGGAACCCGCCTGCGCCCCATCACCGACACCATGCCGAAGCCGCTGGTTCCGATCGCCGGCAAGCCGATGATCGACTACGTGCTCGATCTGCTCGAGGCTGCCGGCGTTATGACGGCAGCGGTGAATGTCCATCATTTCGCCGACCGGATGGAAGCGCATCTGGCGAAACGAAGCCGGCCAGGCATTGTCATTTCCGACGAGCGGACGGCGTTGATGAATTCCGGCGGCGGCCTGGCCAGAGGATTGAAACTGCTACCGGAGGGGCCGGTTCTCGTGATGAATGCCGACCTGTTCTGGGTGGGAGAAAAGCCGGGAGAGCCGTCTAATCTTGAACGGCTCGCATCCTTCTTCGATCCGGAAACCATGGATATGGCGCTTCTCTGCGTGCGCAACGAAGATACGACTGGCCATAATGGCAAGCTGGATTTTTCGCTCGATCCACAAGGACGGCTGTCGCGCTACAAGGACGGTATGGACAATCCTGTCGTCTATGCCGGCGCAATAGCGATGCACAGCCGTCTTTTCACTGACGCTCCGGATGATGCCTTCAACCTCAACATCTATTTCGACCGCGCAATCGCCCAAAACCGGCTTTTGGCATCGTTCTCGACGGTCACTGGTTGACGGTCGGGACGCCTGAAGCGATTGGGCAAGCCGAAGACGCCATCCACCAGTTCAAAGCCGGAGCCTGAAGACGTGACAGACACCGTGTCCAATGTCTTCACCATTCCGCCCGGCCTTCCTTTCCTGAAGACCCTGGTCGAAAAACTGTGTTCCGGTGAACTGGTTCCGGGTTTTCGCTATGACACCGCCGATCCTCTGTCGCTTGCCGGCGTGACCATTTTCGTGCCCACCCGCCGCTCCGCCCGTGTGCTGCGCTCAGAACTGGTGGACTGCCTTGGCGGCCGCTCGGCGATCCTGCCGATCATCCGCGCTCTGGGTGAAACCGACGACGACAGCGGTTTCTTCGATGCCGAAATTCCGGCGATCCTTGATCTCGCGCCGCCGCTGCCCAACACAGCACGCCTGATCGAGCTTGGCCGGCTGATCCTTGCCTGGCGCAACCAGCTGCCCCGGGCCGTGTTGGACGTGCACGCGGAAAGCCCGCTGATTGCACCTGCCAGCCCCGCAGACGCGATCTGGCTTGCGCGCAATCTCTCAGACATCATCGATGCGATGGAAACCGAGGAGCTGGATTGGGCGGTGCTCGGAAACGCTCGATGCCGCTGATCATGCGCTTTGGTGGCAGCTTACACTCGCCTTCCTGAAAATCGCCAGCACCTATTGGCCTGCACGGCTGGAGGAACTGAAACAGTCCTCCCCTGCCCGTCATCGCAACGCGATCCTTGAAGCTGAAACCCAGCGGATCGCCGATGGCAAGGTCACCGGGCCGATCATCATCGCAGGCTCGACGGGCTCTGATCCCGGCGACCGCGAAACTGATCGCCGCCGTGCAGAAGCTCCCCAACGGCACCATCGTCCTTCCTGGCCTCGACCAGACGATGAGCGACGTGGAATGGATGATGATTGCGCCGGAAGCGGGCAAGCTCGCCGGCAGGCCCGATCCGGCAAGCCGCAGCCATCCGCAATATGGCTTCTTCCGTTTGCTGAAGCGCATGGGCATCGCCCGAAACGACGTGATCACGCTTGGTACCTCCGAACCCGATCTCGATTATCGAGCCGAGTTGATCTCCCACGCGCTCCTGCCGGTTCAAGCAACCAGCGGCTGGACGGCCCTGCGCGCCGAGATCGAACCAAACCGTCTTGCCAAGGCCTTTGGCGATGCCGCCCTGATCGAAACGGCCAATGAGCGCGAGGAAGCGACGGCAATCGCTATCGCCCTGCGTCTCGCGTTGCAGGACAACGAGCAGAGCCAGGCGGCGCTGATCACCCCTGACCGCGATCTCGCGCGCCGGGTTGCTTGCGAGCTCATGCGTTTCGGCATCGAGGCCGACGATCTGGCCGGCACGCCCTTGTCCTCCACCGAACCCGGAAGTCTGGCGCGGCTGTTGCTCGACGCGGCGTTGCGGCCGGGCGACCCCGTCTCGATCGTCGCCCTTCTCAAACATCCGCTGGCCCGTTTCGGTCTTTCCACTGAAACGATGAATGCTGCGGCTGTGACCCTGGAGCTGATGGCGCTGCGTGGCGGCACCGGCAGCGCCGATATTTCGGAGCTGGAAGTTCTTCTCGACCAGACGCTGCAGCGCGAAGCCGGCAAAAGGCATCTGTCTGAATGGCGCAGTCATTTCGACGACGCGGCAATCGAGGCGGCGCGTCACCTTGCCCGCCGCATTGCCACGGCAGTCGAACCGCTGGCCGGCACTCTGGTGCGCCATCACAGGAGCGGGCGCGGCCTGACTGCCGCGCTGCCGCTGTCCGAATGGGCGGAGAAAACCGGTGCGGCGCTCGAGGCTGTGGCCATTGATGACAATGGCAGCCTTGCCGGGCTCTGGTCCGATGAAGCCGGCGAAGCACTGGCAACGTTGCTGCGCGCTGTCATCGATACGGATGGCCAGTTGACCGCTGACGGGCCGCAATGGGGCGATATTGTCGAGGCGCTTTCAGCGAGCGGATCGATCAAGCCGCGTTCGATGCGCCATCCGCGCGTGTTCATTTTCGGGGCGCTGGAATCGCGCTTGCAAAGCGTCGATCTCGTCGTGCTCGGCGGCATGAACGAGGGCACCTGGCCGGGCCAGACATCAAACGACCCCTTCCTGTCGCGCACGATGAAGACTTCGATGGGGCTAGAGCCACCGGAGCGGCGGATCGGCCAGCTGGCCCACGATTTCCAGATGGCCTGCGGCACACGCAAATTCATTCTGACCCGCGCGATGCGCAAGGGCGCAACGCCGACCGTTGCATCAGCTGGCTGCAACGGCTTCTGGCCGTTGGCGGCAAGCCTTTTGCGGCAAAGCTTCATGAAAATGGCCGGGACTATCAGCAATGGGCCGGCATGCTTGATCTCGGCGTGAGCCAGCCGCTGGCGCGGCGCCCGGAGCCCAAACCGTCGGCTGCCCAGCAGCCACGCAGCTATTCCTTCAGCGAGGTGAGCCGGCTCCGGCGCGACCCCTATGCCGTCTATGCGCGGCGGATCCTGCGGCTACAACCGGTCGATCCGTTCAACCGCGACCCCGGTGCTGCCGAGCGCGGCACGCTGTACCACAAGATCGTCGAGCGTTTCGTGCGCGCCAAGCTGGATGCCGCGTCGCCGGAAGCACAAGTGGAAATGAGCCGGATTCTCAATGAGGCTTTCGATGAGCAGGCCCTACCCGCCCATATCGATATCGTTTGGCGGCCACGCTTTGCCGCCGTCGGCAAGGCCTTCATCGATTGGGAGATCAGCCGCCAGGGCGACGTCCGCAAGAGCTTCACCGAACTTTATGCATCGATGGACCTCGGCGTTTCCGACATCAAGCTGACTGGCATTGCCGACCGGATCGACATTCTCGGCGACGGCAGCGCCGTGATCGTCGACTACAAGACAGGATCGAACCCATCGATCAACGAGGCACGCGCCTTGCTCGATCCACAGCTGGCGCTGGAGGCCGCGGCGCTCAAAGCGGGCGCGTTCACAGCGGCCGGGGCGAAACATCCGCAATCGCTGCTCTATGTTCGCCTGAAACCGGGCGAACGATTTGCCGTGCAGGAAGTCAACAATGAGTACGCCAAGGCACGCGCCAATGTCGAGACCAAGTCGGCAGATCAGCTGGCTGAGGATTCATTGAAGGAACTGACCGGGCTGCTCGCCGCCCTTATGAGCGGTAAATACGGCTTTGCCTCGCGGCTGATCGTGCAGAAGGAACGCGACTACGGCGGCGAGTACGACCATCTGGCCCGGGTTGCCGAATGGGCGACGGCGGAAGGCGAGGACGACAGCAATGAAGGATGACGATTTCGGCCCGCTCGAACCGACGCCGCAAGCCTGGCTGGACTGGACCTCTGCCAAGCAGGCGCTGGCCTCCGATCCTGCCCGCTCCGCCTGGGTTTCCGCCAATGCCGGCTCCGGCAAGACGCATGTGCTGACCCAGCGCGTTATCCGGCTTCTGTTGTCCGGCTGCCGGCCCTCGGCGATCCTCTGCCTGACCTATACCAAGGCGGCAGCATCGGAAATGTCCAACCGAGTGTTCGAGCGGCTGGCCGAATGGGTGACGCTGGACGACGACGCTCTGGACGACCGGATTGCGGCGATCGAGGGCGAGCGGCCGGACCTGTTGAAACGCCAAGAGGCCCGCCGTCTGTTTGCGCGTGCCTTGGAAACGCCCGGCGGCCTGAAGATCCAGACGATCCACGCCTTCTGCGAGGCGCTGCTGCATCAGTTTCCGCTGGAAGCCAACGTTGCCGGCCATTTCTCGGTGCTGGACGACCGCGCCTCTGCCACGCTTCTGGCCGATGCGCGGCGAGCGCTGTTGACGGCAACGGCAAGCGAAGACGACCTCGAGCTGACGGAAGCCTTTGCAACCGTCCTCGAACTCGCCGACGATACCGGGCTTGAAAAACTGCTGTCGGCGATCGTCGCACACCGTACGCCGATCCAGCTGTTTCTCGACGCCGCGGCCCACCAAGGCGGCATAGATCCGGCGCTTCGCTTGGCCCTGGGCCTCGACTCCGATGAGACGACGCAAACGGCATTAGCCGGATTCTGGCCGCTGAAAGGCCTGAACGGTGCGGCGGTCGAACGCTACATCGGCATGGCGCTTTCGGCCGGGGGAGCCAAGGTTACGGAGGTTTGCCGAAGGCTTGCTCGCGGTCGCAAAACTGATCGACCCGCTGCAGCGTTATAATGCGCTGAACGGGCTGTTCTTCACCCAGGCGGGCAAGCCGAAAGCCGATTCGGCCTTTCTGTCCAAGGGGATGCGCGACAAGGCGCCTGATCTGGAGGACCTTGTCAACGCTGCCCGCGATCATATCATCGCCGCCACCGATCGGCTCAACCTGATTTCGATGTTCGAGGCCACCAAGGCCGCACTGGTGCTCGCCGACCGGCTGAACAGCGACTACGAGGACATCAAGAAGGATCGAAGCCAGCTGGATTTCGACGATCTGATCAACCGCACCGCGACGCTCCTGTCGCGGGGCGATGTCAGCCGCTGGATCCACTACAAGCTCGACCAGGGCATCGACCATATCCTCGTCGACGAGGCGCAGGACACCAGCCCGGTGCAATGGACGATCATCCAGTCGTTGGCAGAGGACTTCTTCTCCGGCGAAACGAGCGCGGCGGCAACCGGACGATGTTTGCCGTCGGCGACGAGAAGCAGTCAATCTACTCGTTCCAAGGCGCCCGACCCGAGCGGTTTTCCGACGAAAGCACCGAAACCGAACGACGGGTCCACGATGGCGGCAAGGCCTTCAGCCCGATCCGGCTGCAGCTGTCCTTCCGCTCGACCGAAGATGTTCTCTCCGCTGTCGATACCGTGTTTGAAAATCCGGTCCATGCCCGTGGCCTCAGCGCCCGCAACGACGCTGTCGTGCACGCGTCCAACCGCATCGGCCATCCCGGTGTCGTCGAGGTCTGGGACGCGATTGCGCCGGCCGACAGCATCCAGGAAGACGACTGGACCGCCGCCTTTGACGCGACACCGGAAGATGCGCCGGCCAATATCCTGGCGCAGCGTATCGCCTCTGTTCTGGCCGACTGGATCGGCCGGGGAAACGGTGATCGAGAAAGGCATCAAACGGCCGATGCAGCCGGGCGATGTCATCGTTCTCGTGCGCAAGCGCGATGCCTTCGTCAACGCACTGACCCGGGCGCTTAAGGCGCGGCAGAATATTCCCGTTGCCGGCGCCGACCGTCTGGTGCTGACCAACCATATCGCTGTGCAGGACCTGATGGCGCTCGGCCGCTTCGTGCTTCTGCCGCAGGACGACCTGTCACTGGCGGCGGTCCTCAAGAGCCCGCTGTTCAATCTCAATGAAGAGGATATTGCCGAACTGGCCGTGGAGCGGGCGTCTTCGGTGAGCGTCTGGCACCGTTTGCAGGATTTTGGCACCGGCGAAGGCAACCGCTACCACCCGGTCCTGCAGAAGCTGCAGCGGTACAAGGCCCTATCGCGCACTCTGCCCGTCCATGATTTTTACGCCCGGATCCTGGGCCAGGATGGCGGGCGCGCAGCGTTTCTCGGGCGGCTTGGCACCGAAGTCAGCGACATTCTCGACGAATTCCTGACCTTTGCGCTCGACCACGAGAAGAACGGCCTTCCCGGCCTGCAAGCCTTCATTTCCGGATTGGAGATGGAAGCGCCGACGGTCAAGCGCGAGCAGGACAAGGAGCGCAACGAAGTCCGGATCATGACGGTTCACGCCGCCAAGGGGCTGGAGGCGCCGGTCGTCTTCCTGGTCGATGGCGGCGGCAAGGCCTTCAATTCGCAGCATGTTTCGGGCCTCCGAATGATCAAGCAGGACGATCATACGGGTACGATACCGCTGCCCGTATGGCGCCCCCGGGCGCCGCATCGAACGCACTGGTGGATGCGGATACCGACCGGCTGAAAACAGCCGCCGAGGAAGAATACCGCCGGCTACTCTATGTCGGCATGACGCGCGCGGCTGACCGGCTGATCGTTTGCGGCTATCAGGGCAAGCGCGCCAACCCCGAAAGCTGGCATGCGATGGTCACTACCAGCCTGTCCGTGGATGAGCGCGGCCGCAGCGCACCGATGACGTTTTCTGCCGGCGATCAGGAATGGACCGGTTATCGTTGGCAAGTATCCACGCCCGGTCGCGATCTACAGACGCACGAACAGGGCAAAGAGACCGTCGAGGTTCAACAGGGCGGCCTGCCGCCGGCGCTCCTGCAGCCATTGCCGCCGCAAAAACATCTGCCCCGGCCGCTCAGCCCTTCCGGTGCGGGAGCGGTTATCGATGAGGAAGATAGCGGCTCCATCGTCGGCTCTGCCCTGTTCTCGCAAAAGCCCGGCGCCGACACGTCTTTGCTGCGCGGCGCGATCCTGCACCGGTTCCTGCAGGTCCTGCCATCGATCGCACCGGATGAGCGCCATGCTGCGGCCGAGCGTTATCTGCTTCGCTCCGTTCCGCGCTGGTCTGCCCTGCAACGGCAGGCGCTGACCGAATCGGTTCTGAAGGTGATCGAGCATCCGGAACTCGCCGCGCTGTTTTCCGAAGGCAGCCGGGCGGAAGTATCCGTCATGGGCACGCTCAAGCTCGGCACCAAGGATTTTGCGGTATCGGGCCGGATCGACCGGCTGGCCGTATCTGGAAACACGGTCATCATTGCCGATTTCAAGACCAACCGTGAAATCCCGGCATCTGCCGAAGCGGTTCCCTTCGTTTACCGGGCGCAGCTGGCCATTTACTGCGCCCTACTACAACCGCTTTATCCGGATCACCTTATCCAGTGTGCACTGATCTATACCGGGGGTCCCACCGTTCTGACCCTTCCGGAGGCGATGCTTGACAGGAGCCTTGTGGACCTCACGACAAAGTGAGATAGGAATGGGATTGAAAAGCTAACGCTCAGCCATCACATGATGGACAACCGTTCGAAGAACGCCGATTTCGAAAACAAGGAGCAGCCTATGGCTACCGTAAAAGTCGATACTTCCAATTTTCAGGACGAAGTCCTGAACTCCGCTGAGCCTGTCATCGTGGATTTCTGGGCCGAATGGTGCGGCCCGTGCAAGATGATCGCTCCGAGCCTGGAAGAAATTTCCGTTGAGATGGCCGGCAAGGTCAAGGTTGCCAAGGTCAACATCGACGAGAACCCGGAAATCGCCGCCCAGTATGGCGTGCGCTCGATTCCTGACTCTCGCCATGTTCAAGGCCGGCGAAGTCGCGGACATCAAGGTTGGTGCTGCACCGAAGACGGCTCTGACCTCGTGGATTTCCAACGCTGCTGCGTAATTAAAATCTGAACTTAACTGAAAAGCCCGGGAAACCGGGCTTTTTTCGTTTCTGCAAAGTCATTCGGCGCCGGGAGCAGACTCCAGCAATGGAATATGCGGGGCAGCGGTTTTCGGCAACAGGCCCATCAGGCGTGGATCGTCGTGGATTTCGACCATCAGCTTATAGGGCGTGAAGCCTGAACGCCGGTAGAACCCGACGGCAGCCGGATGATCGAATGTGCAGGTGTGCAGCCAGAAGCGCTCGATCGGCTGCGCCCAGGCCTTGGCGATCGCCTGGTTCATCAGGAAACGTCCCGTTCCCTTGCCGATCGCATCCTTCACCACACCGAAATAGACCACTTCGCATTCACCGGGCACACGAAAGTCCAGTTCGAGCAGACCGATGTCACGGTCGCCGTCGCGCATCGAATAGGTCTCGATCGACGGATGGGCGAGAATGCCGCGCACCTCGTCATCGCCGACCTCCAGCATCGACACCCACAGCCAGTCCTCGCCGACTTCACGAAACAGACGCCGGTAGATATCGAGATTCAGCGGGCCGAGGCGCACCAGGCTGAACGGCAGTTCCGGGCCGTCCGGCCATTTCCGCCGGGCGCTTTCGCATTTCCAGAAACGTCACCACATTGGCGACCTTGCCGGGCGGGATGGGCGAATAGCCCTCGGGCAGTTCAGGATTGTTGTCGTGCATTCATTCTCTCTACTCAGTAATTCACTTGGCCGCGCCCAGCGCTTTATTTCGGCGGCGTGCCGTTGTCGGCCAGAACGTCACCGACCAGATAGAGCGAGCCGCCGATCAGGATACGGGGCGCAACCGGGTCATCGTTGAACATTGCGGTGATGGCGCCGAGTGCTTCGGCCACCGTGGACATCGCGCCCGCTTCTGAACCCGGCAGAAGCCGCATCGTCAGCAAGCGCCACCGCATCTATTCCGGCATCGGAACCGCGGATCGGAACGGTAAACACCTGTTCGGCCAGCCCTTTGAACGCCTTGAAATAGCCGACCGGATCCTTGGTGTTGATCATTCCGATGATCAGGAACAACGGCCGGGGATCCGCTCTTCCAGATTTGCCATGGTTTCGGCGATAACCTGACCGGCACCTGGATTGTGTCCGCCATCGACCCAGATTTCCGACCCTTCCGGCGCTAGACGCGCCAGATTGCCTTCGGTCAACCGCTGGAGACGGCCCGGCCATTCGACGGTGACCAGTCCCTTGTCGATGACGGCATCGGATATATCGAAACCGGCAGCCTTCACCGCACGGATGGCGGCGGCGGCATTGGCATATTGATGGCGGCCCGGCAGGCGCGGCAATGGCAAGTCGGCAAGGCCGAACTCATCCTGATAGACCAGACGGCCGAATTCCTCATGCGCCATGAAGTCTTGTCCATAGACCGATAGCGGGCACTTCAGCCGCTCGGCAATGGAGACGAGAACGTCGCGCGCCGTATCTTCCTCCTGATGACCGATCACCACCGGGCAGCCACGCTTCATGATCCCGGCCTTTTCAGCAGCGATCAGCTCGACCCGATCGCCGAGATAGGCCTGATGATCGAGCGAGATCGGCATGATGACGGAAACGGCGGGCGTCTTGATGACGTTGGTCGCATCGAAAGCAGCCACCGAGGCCGACTTCGATGATGACGACGTCGGCCGGATGCTCGGCAAACAGCACAAAGGTGACGGCTGTCAGGATTTCGAAAACGGTGATTTTCTGGCCGGCATTGGCTTCGCTGACACGGCGCACAGCATCGGCCAGCACGGCATCACCGACCAGTGCACCACGTTCGCCTTTTTGCCGATGCGATAGCGCTCGTGCCAATTGACCAGATGCGGGGAGGTGTGGACGTGAACGGTAAGGCCGGCGGCTTCCAGGATCGCACGGGAAAAGGCGGTAACAGAGCCCTTGCCGTTGGTGCCGGCAACATGAATGACCGGCGGCAGCTTGTCCTGTGGATTGCCGAGTACATCGAGTAGCCGGGTAATCCGGTCAAGCGACAGATCAAAGCCCTTCGGGTGAAGCGCCAGCAGCTTGTCGATTTCCTGCCCCGCCTCGGAGACCTGCACCGTCGTCATCACCGCTCCTCCAACTGCCGCTGGAGCGCCGGGCGCTCATTCAAGCGCGCTCAAGACGCGCCAATCCCAAATGATCTAAAGTGTGAAGGGCGGCCGGGCAATCCCTGGCCACCGTCCGTATTTTTGAAAGCTTAGGCGCTGGCGGCCATCGGAACCGGTGCGAGCGCCGTGCTGCCATTCAGCTTCGCGGCGTCGACCGGTTTCTTCATCAGGATCTTCAGCACACGGGCGAGCGTATCGGGGATATCGTGGCGCTTGATGACCATATCGATCATGCCGTGTTCCATCAGATATTCCGAGGTCTGGAAGCCTTCAGGCAGCTTTTCGCGGATGGTCTGTTCTGATCACACGCTTGCCGGCAAAGCAGATTTCCGCACCCGGCTCAGCCAGATGCAGATCACCAAGCATCGCGTAGGATGCGGTGACGCCACCCGTGGTCGGGGTTCGTCAGCACGACGATATAGGGAAGGCCTGCTTCCTTGAGCATCTGCACCGCGACCGTGGTACGCGGCAGCTGCATCAGCGACAGGATGCCTTCCTGCATGCAGGGCGCCGCCCGAAGCCGGGAAGATCACCAGCGGGCATTTTTCAGCAATCGCCTTTTCGAAGGCCTTTATGATCGCCTCGCCGGCAGCAATGCCGAGCGAGCCACCCATGAAGTTGAATTCATGTACGACGCCGACCAGCTTGACTCCACGGCAGCGGCCAACACCGGCAACGATCGTGTCTTCGAGATCGGTCTTGATCCGGCTGTCGCGCAGACGATCGACATATTTCTTCGAATCGTGAACTTCAACGGGTCCTGCGCCACCTTCGGCTGCGGCAGGGCTTCATAAACGCCGTCATCGAACAGGTCCTTCAGCCGCGCCTTGGCCGGCATCTTCATATGGAAGCCGGATGCGGGGATGACCCATTTATTTTCTTCGAGATCGCGGTGAAACACCATCTCGCCGGTTTCCGGGCACTTGATCCAGAGATTTTCCGGAACTTCCCGGCGACCGAGCATCGAGTTGATCTTCGGTCGAACGTAATTCGTGATCCAGTTCAAATCCAAACTCCTGAATATTTAAAACCGGTCCTGCCCCACAATGTGGGCAATTATTCGGCCGCTACAAGCCTTGCAGAGCGAACGCCGGCGGAAAGGCCACGGACCAGCGTCTCTACGCCCGGCACCGTTGCCCCAGTCGATTTCCCGTCTTCGGTCAGGCTGGATGCCACTTGGTTGACGATGGCAGTGCCAACGACGACGCCATCAGCCGACGCGCCGATGGCGCGCATGCTCAGCCGTCTTGACGCCGAAGCCGACGCAGACCGGAAGTTTTCGTATGGCCCTTGATCCGCTGCACGGCACCGCCGACAACAGTGGGATCCGGCAGAGCCGAGCCGGTGATACCGTTCATCGAGACATAATAGACGAAACCAGAGGTGTTTTCGAGAACCTTCGGCAACCGCTTGTCGTCGGTGGTCGGCGTCGCCAGGCGAATGAAGTTGATGTCCTTCTTCAAGGCGGGGATGCACAGCTCGTCATCCATTTCCGGCGGCAGGTCGACGACGATCAGGCCGTCGATGCCGCAAGCCAGCGCGTCATCGAGAAAACGTTCAACGCCGTAGATATAGATCGGGTTGTAGTAGCCCATCATCACGATCGGCGTGTCCTGGTCGCCTTCGCGGAAGCGGCGGGCGATTTCCAGCGTCTTTGCCAGTGTCTGTCCGCCCTTCAGCGCGCTGGCCGGCAAGCTGAATGGCCGGACCGTCGGCCATCGGATCGGAAAAGGCATGCCGAGCTCGATGATATCGGAACCGGCAGACGGCAGCGCCTTCATGATCGCCAGCGACGTGTCGAAATCCGGATCGCCACCCATGAAATAGGTAACTAGTGCCGGCCGACCTTCGGCTGCCAGATCGGCAAATCGTTTGTCCATGCGTGCAGTCATGTTGTTACAGCCCCATTCCAAGCAATTTGCCGACGGTGAAGATGTCCTTGTCGCCGCGGCCGGAGAGGTTCATCAGGATGATCTCGTCCTTGCCCATCTTCGGCGCACGCTTGATCACTTCGGCGATCGCATGGCTCGGCTCCAGCGCCGGAATGATGCCTTCAAGACGCGTCAGCACCTGGAATGCCTCCAGCGCCTCATGATCCATGATCGGCACATAGTCGACACGGCCGATATCGGCGAGCCAGGAATGTTCCGGACCGATGCCGGGATAATCGAGGCCGGCCGAAATCGAATGGCCTTCCTTGATCTGGCCGTCGCTATCCTGCAGCAGATAGGTCCGGTTTCCGTGCAGCACGCCCGGTGAACCTGCGGTGATCGACGCGCAATGCTCGTCGCCTTCCAGACCCTTGCCGCCGGCTTCGACGCCGACGATCTTGACGGATCCGTCGTCAAGGAACGGATGGAAGATGCCGATCGCGTTCGATCCGCCACCAACAGCAGCGATGACCAGATCAGGAAGACGACCTTCGGCTTCCAGCATCTGTTGCTTGGCTTCAATACCGATCACCGACTGGAAGTCGTGGACCATTTCCGGATAGGGATGCGGGCCGGCAGCCGTGCCGATCAGGTAATAGGTGTCATCGACATTGGTGACCCAGTCGCGCAGCGCCTCGTTCATCGCGTCCTTCAAAGTGCCGGATCCAGCCGTTACCGGCTTTACCTCGGCACCGAGCAGTTTCATGCGGAACACGTTCGGCGCCTGACGCTCGACATCGGTCGCGCCCATATAGACAACGCAGGGAAGACCGAAGCGGGCGGCAACGGTGGCAGACGCCACGCCATGCTGGCCGGCACCGGTTTCGGCGATGATGCGGGTCTTGCCCATGCGCTTGGCCAGCAGGATCTGGCCGATGCAATTGTTGATCTTGTGCGAGCCTGGTATGGTTCAGCTCTTCGCGCTTGAAATAGATCTTGGCGCCGCCGAGCTCAGCGGTCAGGCGCTCTGCGAAATAAAGCGGGCTGGGGCGGCCGATATAATGCGCGCCAAGATGCTTCAGCTCAGCCTGAAATTCCGGATCGGTCTTGGCCTTGTTCCACTCATCCTGAAGATCAAGGATCAGCGGCATCAGGGTTTCGGCAACGAAGCGGCCTCCGAAAATGCCGAAGCGGCCATCCTCGTCGGGTCCGGTCTTGAACGAATTCAGGTTTGGCTTCTCGTTCACTTGCTTCTCCCTGCCAATGCTTCGGCCATGTCCGCTTCTGCGCGGGCGACGGCATCGAAAAACTCTTCCATGCGCTTCAGATCTTTGACGCCAGGCGCGCTTTCGACACCTGAAGAGGTATCGATGGCCTTGGCGCCTGTCAGAGCCAGGGCTTCACCGACATTCTCGGCGTTCAAACCACCGGAAAGCATGTAATCGAGGCTTCCGTCAAGCGTATCCAGCAGCGTCCAGTCGAAAGACACGCCGTTACCGCCCGGCAGATCAGAGCCTTTCGGCGGCTTGGCGTCGAACAGGAAGCTGTCGGCTATGCCTATATAGGGTTCGATCCGCCGAAGATCATCAGCGTCGCGAATGGAGAGCGCCTTGATGACAGGCAATCCGTAGACGGCCTTGACGTTCAGGACACGTTCGGGGCTCTCACTGCCGTGAAGCTGGAGAATGTCCGGCGACAGCGCCGAGACGATCTCGTCGAGATCATCATTATCGGCATCGACAGTGACAGCGACGATCTTTGCCTTGCCGCGAATGCGCTCAGCCAACCGGCCGGCATCGTCGGGCTCTATATTGCGTGGGCTCTTCGGAAAGAAGATGAAACCCGTATAGCGCGCACCGAGCGTCACGGCCCGATCCACGGCCTCGGCAGTCTTCAGCCCGCAAATTTTGACTTCCGTTTTCATGCACAGCGAACTGACATGAAATGGGTCCTGAGTCGAGCCTAAAACACGCCAAACACCGGCACGAACAGAGCTTCAGCCATTGCATATGGGGAGCGATGGACCCATATCGACCGTGACGATCACGGAGAACATCATGCGCCTTCTGCTTGCCATCATCCTGCCCTGGCTTCAGTTTTTCACCATCGGCCGGCCGTTTGCGGGCATTGTCTGCCTTATCCTGCAAATTACTCTGATCGGCTGGATTCCGGCTGCGATCTGGTCGGTCTATGCGCTCAGCCAGTACAAGACCGACGAGAAGATCAGGGAAGCGCTGGGCAATCAGTACCGGCGCTAAGCCGGATAGACTCAATCGAAGTCGATTGCGTGCAGCATCGTGCCATTGCGCTTCAGCCAACGCTTGGCATCGTCCATTCCCGGGCAGAGTTCTTCGCACAGGTCCCAGAAATCCGGTCCATGGTTCATCTCGCGCAGATGCGCGACCTCGTGGGCGGCGAGATAATCGATCACTTTCGGCGGCGCCATGACAATGCGCCAGGAAAAGCTCAAGGCACCATCGGCGGCGCAGGAACCCCAGCGGCTGCGGGTATCCTTGAAACTCAGAGACTTCACCTTGCGGCCAACCATACGCGCATAGTTTGAAACTAGGCGCTCAAGGTCCCTGCGTGCTTCCTTCTTCAGAAAATCTGCGATCCGCCGGCGGAGATGCTCCTCGGCTCCGCTGACCAGCAGCACCGCTTCGTCATCAATGATGACAGCCTCGGTCAGTCCGCGCAGCTTGCCGGTGCGTTCGATCCGATGGGCGACGCCCCGCAACAGAATGGTGCCGCCCTCTTCCAGCACGCTTTCGCCAGAAAACCGGGCGAGCTTGGTCATCAGCCATCCCTGATGGCGATCGAGAAAGGCGTTGATCTCGCGTTCGGGCAATCCAGCCGGAATGGTCATCTTCAGGGCGCGGCCGCCCGGTTCGATGCGCAGTGTCATGCGTGTTGCACGCGCATTCTGGCGAATGGTCAGCGGCATCACCTTGCCTGCAACGTCAATCGTCCGCGTCACCGGTGGCGGCGGAGATTTGGGCTGACGCGGCTTTCGAAGCAGGGAGAACATGAGTGTCTTGATAACCGATTCGTTTGAAGGACGCATGATCCCGAACAAACGGGACAACATCAAAAGAAAAACCGGCACCTTTGGGGATGCCGGTTTTGTTTGTCTGGCTGATCGTTGCGATCAGTTGATCGCCGGGATCAGTTGGCCGGGAAGCCCGGGACCGAGCCAGAACCGCCGGAATTGCGATCGCGCATGAAACGGTCGAAATCTTCCTGGTCCTTGGCGCGGCGAAGTTCGTGGACATATTCGTCGAACTGTTCGCGCATTTCATCGAGCTTGCGGCGTTCCTCGTCCAGGCGGGCGAGCTCGGCATCGCGCCAGTCGTCGAAGGCAACATTGCCGGTGCCAAAGCTCGGACGGCCATAACGCTGGCTCTTCCGCTTGAAGGACGAGCAAAAGCCGTCAACGCTATTGTTGGCATCCTTCTTGAAGCTCTTCAGCCGTTCGCCGAACAGGATATAGGCAAGCATAGCAAGCCCAAGCGGCCAGAAAATCACAAAACCGAGCACCATCATGGCAATGGTCGCTGGCGTCCAGTCCGGACGGATCAATGCAGATTGGTTCATGTTCAGAAGTCCTCGCTAAAAGTGGGCCTCTCCTTCGGACCCGCTTATTACGAGATGGGAAGAGGCCTGCCCCTCCGCAAGACAATTGTCCGCAGATTCAGGCAAGCCTCTGATATCGATCGATGAAATCGATATGTATTGCGGATCAGGCGGTTTTGCCGCCCTTGATCACCTGGCGCACCGGCTTGGCGCTGCGGGCATGTTCGCGGTGAAACGCTGCGATGCGCGGCGCGATTTCGCGGCGGAAACGCGAGCCGTTGAAAACACTGTAATGGCCGACATCGGGCTGCATGTAGTGCAGGCGCATATTGTCGGGGATGTTTGTGCAGATCGTCTGCGCCGCCTGTGTCTGACCGACGCCGGATATATCGTCGTTCTCGCCTTCTACCGTCAGAAGCGCTACCTTGCGGATCGCCGTCGTATCGACGCGCTGCCCGCGGTGCATCATCTCGCCCTTCGGAAGAGCATGGCGCATGAAGACTGTCTCGACAGTCTGCAGATAGAACTCCGCTGTCAGATCCATCACTGCCATGTATTCATCATAGAAATCGCGGTGCTTTTCGGCGGCGTCGCCATCGTTCTTGACCAGATGCTCGAAGAAATCCTTGGTCGCCGTCAGATGACGATCGAGGTTCATCGACATGAAGCCGGACAATTGCAGGAAGCCCGGATAGACCGGACGCATGAAGCCAACCTGCGGAAACGGCACCGGCATCACGACATTGTCGTGGAACCATTTGATCGGCTTGTCCTCGGCAAGCTGGTTCACGGCCGTCGGGTTGATGCGCGTGTCGATCGGCCCACCCATCAGCGTCATGGAGGACGGCGACAGCGGATCGTCATTTGCCTCCATCAGCGCGACGGCGGCAAGAACCGGCACCGCCGGCTGACAAACGGCGATCACATGCGTGTCGGGGCCGAGGAAATGCAGCATCTGGATGACGTAGTCGATATAGTCATCGAGGTCGAAAGTGCCTTCGGTCAACGGCACCGTGCGGGCATCGATCCAGTCGGTGATATAGATATCCGACTGCGGCAACAGCGCCTCGACGGTGCCGCGCAGCAGCGTCGCGTAGTGGCCGGACATAGGCGCGACGATCAGCACCTTCGGATCGGAAGCCCTACCCTTTGGCACAGGCGCTCGAAATGGATGAGATTGCAGAAAGGTTCGCGCCAAACGATCCGCTCCCGCACCGTGACCGGAATGTCGTCGATCAGGGTTTCAGGCAGGCCGAATTCCGGCTTGCCGTAGCGGCGCGTCGTGCGCTCGAAGACCTCGAGGCCGGCAGCAGCTGCTCTGCCCATATAGGTGTGCGAAATCGGGTTGAGCGGATTTGCGTAGGCGAGCCGCATGGCATCTGCCGCAGCGCGCCAAGGGGCCATCATCGCGTGATTGAGTTCGTAAAGCTGGTAGAACATCGGCAGCGTTCTCCTTGTTACCGTAAACGACAACGCCGCTCCCAACCGGACGCAACCTTGCATTCTTCTTGTTTGTGTCCGCAAGCGAGGCCGACACTAGCACTTTTCTTGTGCGACGCAATAAATATGCCGCAACGCCTCTGTGACAAGGCCTTCACAAGCGTGCCAGAGAGGGCTTGATACTAAGTAAAGGTGCTTGCCCGAAGCTGCTTTCGCATATCGATTCCTGAGAATGTACGGCTGAGCCATCCGGCTACTGCGAAACCCTGACCACAGCCTTAATCAGCCCGGTCTTTTCATGCGCCCAGCGCGGTAGATCGGTGACGATGGCGTCCAGCGTCGTACGATGCGTGATCAGCGAGGAGACCCGGAACATACCCGGCGCGAATGGAAGCCGCCACATGCTCGAAATCCTGCCGCGTTGCGTTGCGGCTGCCGACCAGCATCATTTCCCGCTTGTGGAATTCGGGATCGGAGAAACGGATATCGTCTTTCACGACACTGACGAAGACCAGGCAGCCACCGTGTGCAACGAAGGAGAAGGATTTCTCCATCGACCCGCCAAATCCAGTAGCATCGAAGACCACATCGAAACCGTCACCACCCGTGGCCGATAGCACGGCTTCCAAGGCGCCATCCCCGGCCAATATTCCTTCCGCAAAACCCAACCGCTCTTCGGCCATCTGCAAACGCTCGGCGCTGGCATCGAGCAGTGTCACCTGATGGCCGGCGATGCGGGAGAAGAGTGCTGTTCCAAGACCGATCGGTCCGGCACCGATGACCAGAGCCCTCGAACCGGCAGGCGCCAGCGAGCGGCGAACCGCGTGGGCGCCGATGGCCAGGAACTCAACTGTCGCCGCCGCCTCCAGCGAAAGATCGCCGACCGGATAGAGGTTTGTCTCCGGCACGAGGATTTCCTCGCAAAGCGCGCCGTCGGTATGCACGCCCAGAACCTTGATTGCCGTGCAGCAGTTCGGCTTGTCCTTCCAGCAGGCAACGCAGGTTCCGCAGGAGAGATACGGATTGACGATGACCGGCGTGCCCGGCGCCAAGGATACTCCTTCGCCGGATCTGATCACCGTTGCCGAGATCTCGTGCCCCATGACCCGGGGATATTCGAGATAGGGGTGTTTGCCCTCGAAAATATGATAGTCGGTGCCGCAGATGCCGACATGGCTGACTGCCAGTCGCGCCCAGCCTTTCGGCGGTGAACCCGGCATAGGTCTTTCGATGATATCCAGGCGCCCGGGCTCCGGGCAGATAGCCGCTTTCATGGCAAGCAGTTCCTTGCAGTATCAAGTCATAGAGGGTGAATGGCAACGGCAACCGGCCGGGATCGAACCCGGCCGGTTGCCGCAATGATCAACGCGAACCACGGCGGCGCAACTGGTCGAAATAGACGATGACGATGATCAGCACGCCGGTGATGATCCGTTGAACGAACGCATTGACGTTGAGCAGATTGGCGCCGTTATTGATGGTCGCCAGGATGAAGGCGCCGAGCAGCGGTCCGTGCACCGAGCCCACCGCGCCAAACAAGCTGGTGCCGCCGATGACCGAGGAGGCGATTGCCTGCAATTCCCAGCCTTCTGCCTGTGTTGCATTGCCGATGCCGATGCGTGAGGCAAGCAGCAGGCCGACAAAGGCAGCGCAGGTCGAAGACAGGATATAGGCGAGATAGATCGTGCGATTGACATTGACGCCGGAGAGGCGTGCCGCTTCGCTATTGGAGCCGACGGCAAAGAGATAACGGCCCCAGCGGCTCAGGTGCAGGAAGATATAGGCTGGTATCGCAACGACGATCACCATCCAGAACAGGCTGGGAATACCGAGGAAATCGGCACGCGAAAAATTGGTGAAGGACTCGTCGCTGATCGAGATCGTCGGAACCGTTGGTTACTAAAAGGCCAATGCCGCGCAGCGAGGTCAGCGTCGCCAGCGTGATGATGAAGGCGGGCAGGCCCATGCGGACGATGCCGAAGGCATGGAAGGCGCCGATCGCCACGCCGACCAGAAGCGTGATGCCCATGGCCGGCCAGAGCGGCACCCCATGCTGCAAAAGCCAGGCGACGGTGACGCTGGAGAAGCCAACCACGGCACCGACGGACAGATCGATGCCGGCGGTGATGATGACGAAGGTCTGCCCCACCGCAAGGATCGCTGTCATCGCACCCTGACGCAGCAGGTTGCTAATATTGTTGGAGGTCCAGAAACTGGTGGTCGAGATGCCGAGTAGCAGCCAGAGGAACAGCAAGAGCCCTGAGCAGGGTGAGGCCGAACAGGATGTTCATGCCCTTCTTCGGCACCGGGGCGGTTTCCGTTGTGGTCTCGACGCTCATGACTTTCCTCCATGCATTTTCTTGTCTGGTCTTTTCACGATGTTTACACGCCGATCGCCTGGGTCAGCACTTCTTCATGAGAGGCGCTGCGATAGGTGTGGCTGGCAACGAGCTTTCCCTGCCGGAACACATGCAGCCGGTCCGAAAGCTCGTAGACCTCCGGCAGATAGGAGGAGATCAGGATGATGCCTGCCCCCTGCTCCAGAAGCCTTGCAAACAGCCGGTAGATTTCCGCCTTGGTGCCGACATCGACGCCGACCGTCGGCTCGTCGAAGATGAACAGCTTGGCGCCGTGGCTCAGCCATTTGCCGATCACGATCTTCTGCTGGTTGCCGCCGGACATGGCCGACGCCAACACACGCCGCGTCGGCGTCTTGATCTTCGGATCCCTGATCTGCCGGTCGGCATTCTCGATCTCACGGCCGCGGTTAATCGTGAGGCCACGCGACAGCCGGTCGAACACCGGCAGGTTGATGTTTAGGCCAATCGGCAGGTTGAGGCAGAGCCCCTGGTCGCGGCGGCTTTCAGGCGCAAGCGCAATCCTGAGGTCCATTGCATCTCGCTCGTTGCGGATTCTGACCTTGCTGCCCTGCCAGAAAACCTCACCCGCGCTCAACGGCTGACGGCCATAGAGGCCGAGCGCGAATTCGCTGCGTCCAGCACCGATTAGACCATAGAGACCAACGATTTCCCCTGCGCGCACGGACAGCGAGACATCCGAGAAACCCGGGCCGGAGAGACCACGTGTCTCGACAATCGTCCGCCAAGCGGCAGTGTTTCCTTATGATAAATCTGCTCGATGGTGCGGTTGATCATCATCGAGATCAGCTCGGCATCATTGGTCTCGGCGATCTTGCGTGTCCCGATATGGGTGCCGTCGCGCAGGACCTGAAACCCGGTCGGCGAGCCTGAAAACCTCTTCCATGCGGTGGCTGATATAGACGATCGTCACGCCGTCACCCTGTAGCCGGCGAATGAGCAGGAAGAGCTGCGCCGATTCCTGGCGCGTCAGATAGGCCGTCGGCTCGTCGAAAATGAGAAATTGCGTGCCGCGCATCTGCGCGCGCCGTCGCCACCAGCTGCTGTTGGCCGATCGTCAGGTCGCTGAGAAGGGCGCCAGCCGGAAGATTGAAACCGAGATCGTTGAGCACGGCCTGGGCCGCATCGGTCATGGCGCGCTTGCGCATCAGACCATTCTTGTTGATTTCGTCGCCGAGAAACATGTTGGCCGCGACCGTCAGGTGACGGCAAAGCACGACTTCCTGATGCACGGCATTGATGCCACGCGAAATCGCTTCGTTCGGGGTGGCAAGCTGAACGGCATCGCTGCACCAGAAGACCTCGCCTGATGTTCGGCGGATAACGCCGGTCAAAAGCTTGATCAGCGTCGACTTCCCGGCTCCATTTTCACCCGACGATTGCATGGATCTCGCCCGAAAGGAAGGTGATATTTGCCGGCTTCAGCGCCTCGACGGCACCGTATTTCTTCTGCAAGCCGCGTAGTTCCAGGATCGGCTGGCCCTTGGGAACGGGATGTTTGGCGGTCGTCATCGTACCATCATCGTGCCGGTGGCTGACGTCGTAAAGTCCTGTCATGGCGGCTTTCCTCCCCGGACCCGAGCCTATCCCAGCCCGGCAGGGCCGGGCTGAAGCAGGTCAGGATCGTATTTTCCGAAAAGCGGCAGGCAGCCCCACTTGGGGAGCGTCCTGCCGCCTAGTCTTGATCAGTTGACCTTCGGATTCAGAAGAGCATCGATCTTGGGATCGGCCATGTTGGCCTTGGTCACCAGGTTGGCGCCGGTATCGACATTGGCCTCGACCTTTTCCTTCTTCGAAGCGGCAAGGGCGGTTTTGATGCCGTCATAGCCCATGCGATAGGGATCCTGCACAACGAGGCCGGCGAGCACGCCTTCCTTGAGGAAGCCGACCGTCTTTTCGTCGCTATCGAAGCCGATGACCTTGATCTTGTCGCCGAGCTTGTTTTCGGCGATCGCCTGGCCAACGCCCTGCGCCATGATCAGGTTGGATGCGAAGACGCCAACGAGGTTCGGGTTGGCGGTGATCAGGTCTGTCATCATGTTGAGGCCGGTGGTTGCCTGGCCGTCGGCATACTTGTCGGCCACGACCTTGAGGCCCGGATATTTGGCAGTGATGACCTCGACGAAACCTTCATGGCGCTGATCGAGCGAGCCGACGCCGGGCAGGCTGGTGATGATGGCGATTTCGCCTTCTTCCTTGCCCGTTGCTTCCTTGATTGCAGCGGCCAATCCATCCGCAGCAATGCGACCGCCCTGGACATTGTCGGTGGTTAGGAAGGAGGTGAAGGCCTTGGAATCTGCGCCGGAATCGATGCCGATGATCGGCACGGCCTTGGCAGCTTCATCGATCGGCTTTCCGAGCGCCTTGAATTCCGTCGGCGAAATAACGACGGCGGCCGGTGCACCGGCAACGGCATTTTCCAGAATAGTGATCTGGCCGTTGATGTCCGATTCCGACTGGGCGCCGAGTTCCGGGACGTTGACGCCAAGGTCCTTGCCAGCCGCACGTGCGCCAGCCAGAACGATCTGCCAGTAGAACGATGTGGTGTCCTTGACGATGATCGGGATGGTGACATCCTGTGCGAACGAGGCAATCGGCATCACGGTTGTGAAGACAGCAGCGCCAGCCAGGCTGGTAAAGGCGCGGCGTGACAGGATATGTTTCATAAGAGTCATGGTGTTGTTCTCCTCCAACAACGTCTTGTTGAGTTCTCATCAGACCGGGCTGCAAGACGCAAACAGTTCGATCTTTTATCCATAAAAAACATTTTGCCTTGGCAAGCTATCTCAGCAATTTCGAAATTGCAAGCGGTCGAAATTTACCTTGAACATTGCTTTCCTCCCAACGCCAAGTCTTTGTTTTACATCACGAAGATGAACCAGCCCACCTCCATGGGCCGGATGCCACGCCGTGTCAGACGCGATAGAGTTCCTGCGGATGCACGACGCCCTTTTTCAGGATGATATTTCCATACAGCCGGAATTCCGTCGTCGCGACGATATAGGCGGCCTTGCGCGAACGCTCGTAGAAGGCAAAGCGCTCTATCGGCACGACCTTGAAATCGCCGGCGAGCTTTTTGACCAGGCTCTGGAACTTGGCGCAGACGTCCGGCACCGCCGTCGGGTCGCCGACGACTTCCATGCGCCAGGCAGATTCATCCACGAATGTATCGAGTGGCATATGCGCAAGGATCGCCTCCAGGATGCTCAGTGCATCGACCCCGTCCGCACGCACGACCTTCGGTCCCATGGTGCTGGCCGGAAAGTTTGCATCGGCAATGACGATCTCGTCCCCATGCCCCATAGTGCGGATCGCATGCAGCAATTCCGGACCGAGCAATGGATGTATTCCCTTCAGCATTCCGTTTTCCTTTGTCTCTTGAAAGCCGGCTAAACCCGCACGGCGTCCGTGCCGAGTTCCGGGGCTACCAGCGTATGCGCTTCGTAAGCCTTGAAATCATCCGGCTGTAAACGCCGCTCCGTCAATTCCATGTTGCGTATCAGGCTCGACGGTTTGGCCGTTCCGAGCAGGACCGAGGCGACCGCCGGGCTCTGCAGCGGAAACTGGATGGCGGGTGCCGCCAGCGGCAGTCCCTGGGACCTCGCAATCGTCTCCATCGCCCTCACCTTGTCGAGAACTTCCGGGGTAGCCGGCATGTAGTCGAAATGCGATCCTTCGACCGGACCCGTGGCCAGAATACCCGAATTGAAAACGCCGCCAACCACCAGCGAGGTTTTCTTTTTCTCGCAAAGCGGCAGGAGTTCGGCAGTGGCAGTACGATCAAGAAGCGTATAGCGCCCGGCCAGAAGGATGCAGTCGATATCAGCCTCCCCCATCACATCGAGGCAGACCGGGACTTCATTGACGCCCAGCCCGTAGGCCGCGATGGCGCCGCTTGATTTCAGCTGTTCCAGCGCCTTCAAACCACCGTCCAGCAGTTGGCGAAGATAGACCGCGTTGCGCTCGGCGCCATGGGTGTAGACGCCGATATCGTGAACGAAGAGAATATCGATGCGGTTAAGGCCAAGGCGGGCATAGCTCAAATCGACAGAGCGCATGATGCCGTCATAGGAGTAGTCGTAATCCGTATCGAATGGCAGCGGGTCGACGAAGCCATAGCTCGGCACCTTGTCGTCGGGAACCGGCCGCTGTAGCCGGCCAACCTTCGTCGACAGCACATAGCTGCCCTTGGGCTTGTCGCGCAGGAAATCGCCGACACGACGCTCGGCAAGCCCGAAGCCGTACCAGGGTGCCGTATCGATGAAACGCAGGCCGGCAGTCCAGGCCGCCTCCAGCGTTTCCATTGCCGCCTCGCGCGGGCACGCCCGGTACATGCCGCCGAGCGGTGCCGTGCCAAAGCTGTATTCGGTGACGGAAAGGTCCGTTTGGCCGATTTTACGTGTCTGCATCAATTCTCTCCTGCGCTCCAACAGTCGCCCGTCAGAGTGTCGCGCCCAGGTGCCAGGGCACGAATTCATTGTCGCCGTAACCGAACAGTTCGCTCTTGGTCTTCTTGCCGGACGCGGTATCGATGATCAGGTCGAAAATCTCGCGGCCCATGCCGGCAATCGTTGCGTCGCCAGTGGCGATGGTACCGCAATCGATGTCCATGTCTTCTTCCATGGCGCGATAGAGCGCCGTATTGCTCGTCAGCTTGATCGACGGGCATGGACGCGAGCCAAAACAGCTGCCGCGGCCGGTGGTAAACGTGATGACATTGGCACCGCCCGCAACCTGACCTGTTGCCGAGACAGGATCGTAGCCCGGCGTATCCATGAAGACGAGGCCGTGTTCCGTCACGCGCTCGGCATAATGATAGACCGCCGTCAATGGTGACCGGCCGCCCTTGGCAACGGCACCGAGCGACTTTTCAAGGATGGTAGTCAGGCCACCGCGCTTGTTGCCCGGGGAAGGATTGTTGTCGAGCGAGGCGCCATGCATGGCGACATAGTCTTCCCACCAAGAAATCAAACCGTCGAGTTTTTCAGCGACGCCATCATTGACAGCGCGGCTGCTGCAAACAGATGCTCGGCGCCATAGATTTCAGAGGTTTCCGACAGGATGCCCGTACCGCCGGCGCCGGCCAGAATATCCACCGCCGCACCCAAAGCCGGATCTCGCTGTAATACCCGAAAGCCCATCCGAGCCGCCGCATTGCAGGCCAACGATGATTTCGCTGACCGGGATCGGAATGCGCTTTGCCGTTCCGACTTCCGCGGCGATCTCCTCAAGCACACCAAGCGCCCGGGCGACAGCGGCGCGAGCCACCGGCATCCTGAATGTTGAAATGCCGCTTGCCGGCACCCGCTCCCGACTGCCCGTAGAGCGTCAGCTGGTTGACCTCGCAACCAAGCCCGACCATCAGCACACCGCCAAAATTCACATGGCGCGTATAGCCGGCAAGAGTCCGGTGCAGATTCTTCATGCCGTCGCCGGTCGAACTCATGCCGCAGCCCTGATCATGGACGATCGGCACGAAACCGTCGATGCCGGCATACCGCGGCAGGATGACCTTGTTCGCCTCCTCGGCGATGGCCCGACAGACCGTGGTGGAACAGTTGACGCTGGCAATGATGCCGATGAAATTTCGGGTCGCAGCGCGGCCGTCGGCGCGACGGTAGCCCATGAATGTCCGGGCCTTGTCGGCGACGCTGGCCGCTTCCGGCGGCACCGGCGCACTGATGGACAGCCGATCCTGATCGAAGGCAAGATTATGCGAATGAACGTGATCACCGGCCGCAATCTCGACGGTCGCACGGCCGATCGCCTGACCGTATTTCACCACCGGTTCGCCGATATGAACGGGATGAATCGCTACCTTGTGGCCGGGATCGATCTTGCCGTTTGCACGAACACCACCCGGCAGCTCACCACCCGTCTCGATGGCCAGCGAGGCGACCGCGACATTGTCTTCCGGCGACAAAACGATGAAGGAAGGTGCAGTCACCCTTGGTATCTCCCTGGACAGTTTTTATCCGAATGAGCCTCTCATTCATTTTGTCTTTTATCCACAATAGACAGTTTGTCGTCAATGGGTATTATGTAGTCGTGGTTGGCGGCAGTAGGGCGCGCCGCGTCAAAAACAAAATCAGGGACAGAAACAACCATGAACCCGCACAGCAAAATCGAAGACAGGATCAAACGGACCGGATAGAGCACCTGCAAAAAACCCGCCCGCCCATCGGGCTTACAGAAACCCATATCCGGTCGATACAGTCATGGCGAAACAGAACACCGTCTTCAAGGACGCCTTCAACCGTTGCCTCAAGCTCCTGGCTGAAACCTCGAGCCTGCCGTCCGAGCCGGAGCTTGGCGCAACGCTCGGCGTCAGCCGCACCACCATTCGCGCCATCCTGACGCGCATGGAAGAGCTGCAATTGCTGGCCTGGGACAAGCGGGCAAAGGTAGTTTTGCGCCAGCCGAAGCCGGAGGATTATTACCCGGCGGAAGAAACCGATTCGCTATCCGACATCATCGAACGCAGTTTCATGCGCCGGATTCTGGCCGGCGGCGCCGAGCCCGGCATGCAGATCAACGAGCTGGAACTGGCCCGCGATATAGGCACCGGCACGACCAGCGTGCGCGAATTCCTCATCCGCTTCAGCCGCTTCGGCCTGATCGAGAAACGCCCGAACAGCCACTGGATCCTCAAGGGTTTTACCCGCGAATTTGCGCTGGAACTGACGGAAGTCCGCGAGATGTTCGAACTGCGCTCGGCCGCAAGCTTTGCAGCCCTTGGTCCCGATCACCCGGCCTGGGCCGATCTCGACCGGATCGAGGTCCTGCATCACGAAATCCTTGCCGATATCGACAACCGCTACAAGGAATTCTCCGAGCTCGACGAACGCTTCCATCTTCTGGTCCACACGTCGTCCAGCAACCGGTTCATCGTCGATTTCTACGACATCATCACCATCGTCTTTCACTATCACTACCAGTGGAACAAGACGAATGCGCGCGAGCGCAACGCCCGGGCTCTGGAAGAACATCTCGACTATATCGCCGCCCTTCGCTCCCACGATCCAGCGCGGGTCGACGCTGCCTGCCGCAGGCACCTAAAATCTGCGCGCGAAACATTGCTACAGTCCATTCAATAGCCGGATTCAATATCATGACATCAACGCCAATCGTCCAGTTTGGAACCAGCCGCTTCCTGCAGGCCCATGCCGATCTCTTTGTCAGCGAGCGCTGGAAAACGGCGAGGCGATCGGCAAGATCGCCATCGTTCAGACCACGGGCTCGGCGGAACGCGCCGGACGACTGAACGCTTTGGCGGCGCCGGAAGGTTTTCCGGTCATCATCCGCGGGCTCGTCGACGGTGTAGAAATCGACCGCACGCAGCAGGTGACCAGCGTTGCGCGAGCGCTGTCGACGGCATCCGACTGGGACGAGGTGAAGCGAATTGTTGCCGCAGAGGCGGAGGTGCTGATCTCCAACACCGGCGATACCGGCTACGCGGTCAGCCCTGACGATCTCGTGACGGAAATCCCGGCCTCGTTCCCCGGCAAACTGCTGATCCTTTTGCATGGACGATACCGTGCAGGCGGCAGGCCCCTGACCATGTTGCCCTGCGAGTTGATCGCCCGCAACGGCGACACGCTGAAGACGGTGATGCTCGATCTTCAATCCGAGCGGATCGCCGACGCGGATTTCGGGGAATGGCTGGCAACCCAGGTCATCTGGGGCAATACGCTGGTCGACCGGATCGTCTCCGAACCGCTGCAGCCAGCCGGAGCGGTGGCGGAACCCTATGCACTCTGGGCGATCGAGGCCCAGCGCGGACTAAAACTCCCTTGCACCCACCCGTCCATTCTGCTGGTTGACGATCTCTCCCCTTACGAGAAGCTCAAGCTGCATATCCTCAATCTCGGCCATACGGTGCTGGCCGATATCTGGCTGAAAACCGGCCGCCCGGAAGATGAGACCGTCAAAGCCATCCTGAAGGACCCGGAGATTCTGGCAGCACTGATGGGTATCTATGAAACCGAGGTCGTTCCCGGCTTTGCCGCCAAAAACCTCGGCGACGAGGCAAAGCGCTATGTGGCGCTAACGCTGGATCGCTTCCGCAATCCATTCCTGGACCACCGCATTCGCGATATCGCCAACCATCACGCCGAGAAAATCACCCGGCGGCTCGCCGACTTCCGGGTATGGAGCCCGGATGTCGCCATGCCGAAGCTTACGGCTATCATCGAAAGCCGCTGATCAGTAGCCGGCAACCGGCTTGGCATCGCTCTTTCCACCCGGACAGGAAATCGTCGCGCAACCGTGTCGTGGCGCTGACGAGCAGCGTCACATCCGTGCCGATCGCCATGAAGTCCGCGCCCATCTCGCGGTACATATGGGCTTGATCGAGGCTCAGGGTCATGATGCCGCGTGCCTTTCCGGCTTTCCCAATGCGATCGAATGCGTCCTTGATCGCGGCTGTTACCTCCGGATGCCCCGGCTGGCCGAGATGTCCCATGTCTGCGGCGAGATCGGACGGGCCAATGAACAGGCCGTCGATCCCGTCGAGGGCGGCGATCTCATCCAGCGCCGCAAGGCCGGCGCGGCTCTCGATCTGCACGATCAGACAAATCTCGTCATTGGCCGTCTCGAGATAGTCACCGATCCGGCTGAACTGAGATGCCCGGCCAAGAGCGGCACCGACACCGCGGAACGCCATGCGGCGGGTAGCGTACGGCACGAACAAGAACCTGCGCCTGTTCGACGCTCTCCACCATCGGGATCAGCAACGTCTGGGCGCCGGTATCGAGGATCTGCTTGATCAGCCAGGTTTCGCCGATCGGAAGCCGGACCATCGGATGGCTGCCGGAGCGGGCGACGGCCTGGATCTGTGCCGACAGCAGAGGAATATCGTTCGGCCCGTGTTCGCCGTCGATCAGCAGCCAGTCATAACCGCTGCCGGAGACGATTTCGGCCGCATAGGGGCTTGCCAGCGCAACCCAGAGACCGAGTTGAAAGCGATTTTCGCGGATCGCGGCCTTGAACACATTCTTCGGGGCGGGCATGGCTTAACTCCTGCTATTCGAACCGTTGTACCGGCAAATAAAAAAACCGGCCAGAGTTTATCCGGCCGGTCCTCTTCAAGCCTGACTGGCAGATCAGGCAATGCCGCCGAGGCAGACATATTTGATCTCGGTGAATTCCTCGATGCCGTATTTCGAGCCTTCACGCCCAAGGCCGGAAAGCTTGACGCCGCCAAACGGTGCCTCAGCCGTCGAGATCAGCCCGGTATTAACGCCGACCATGCCATACTCGAGCGCTTCGGCAACCCGGAAGACGCGGGATAGGTCCTTGGCGTAAAAATAGGATGCGAGACCAAATTCTGTATCGTTCGCCTGCTCGACAACATCCGCTTCGGTCTTGAAGCGGAACAATGGCGCAAGAGGACCGAAGGTTTCTTCGCGTGCCACGGCCATGTCCTTGGTGACATCGGCCAGAATCGTCGCTTCGAAGAACGTGCCGCCGAGCGCATGCGGCTTGCCGCCCTGCAGAATGCGCGCCCTTTTTCAAAGCGTCGGCAATATGCTCCTCGACCTTGGTCAACGCTGCCTTGTCGATCAGCGGCCCAAGAATAACGCCTTCGTCAGAAACCGTTGCCGGTCTTGAGCTTGCCGACAGCGGTTGCCAGCTTTTCAGCGAAGGCATCGTAGACACCGTCTTGAACATAGATGCGGTTGGCACAAACGCAGGTCTGGCCGTTGTTGCGGTATTTGGCGATCAGCGCGCCTTCGACGGCGGCGTCGAGGTCGGCATCATCGAAAACGATGAAGGGTGCGTTGCCGCCAAGCTCGAGGCCGAGTTTCTTGATGGTCGGCGCGCTCTGCTTATAAAGTTCGGTGCCGATTTCGGTCCGAACCGGTAAAGGTCAGCTTGCGCACGGTCGGATTGGAGGTCATTTCGGCGCCGATGGCGGCGGCCGAACCGGTGATAACGCTGAACAGGCCCTTCGGCAGGCCGGCACGCTCGGCCAGAACAGCGATGGCGATGGCCGAGAATGGCGTCTGCGAAGCGGGCTTCAAAACCATGGCGCAGCCGGCTGCAAAAGCCGGGCCGGCCTTGCAGGTAATCATGGCATTCGGGAAGTTCCACGGCGTGATCGCCGCAACAACGCCAATCGGCTGCTTCATCACCATGATGCGCTTATCCGGCTGATGACCCGGAATGATATCGCCGTAGATGCGGCGGCCTTCCTCGGCGAACCATTCGATGAAGCTGGCGCCATAGACGATTTCGCCGGTTGCTTCCGCCAGCGGCTTGCCCTGTTCGAGCGTCAGGATGCGGCCGAGATCATCCTTGTTCTCGATCATCAGGTCGTACCATTTGCGCAGGATAGCGCAGCGTTCCTTGGCGGTCCTTTTGGCCCAGCCCTTCTGAGCGATGCTTGCCGCCTCGATCGCCGCCCTGGTTTCGGCAGCGCTGAGTTTTGGCACGCGGCCGATGATCTCGCCTGTGGCCGGGTTGTTGACCTCAATTGCGTTTTTCGGGTCGGCATCGATCCAGTTTTCGCCGACGAGAGCGGCCTGGCGGAACAGCGAAGGGTCTTTCAAGGTCACGGTCATCAGCAGCAAATCCTTTGCTTCAAAAAATCTACAGAACTTATACAATTTTTTTCTGGCGTTAGACAATCACCCTGAACGCCGTTTTTACGGCGGCATCACCAAATCGTTGGTCGCTCGGTTCTTTGTTCTCAAATTGGAAACGGTCCATCTCCAAACCGGTTCCTATCGTGGCTGATCGTCATCGCTATATACGGACTACGTCCGTGCATCGACCTCCAACCCTCCCAAGACAGGAATGTGCCATGACAACCACCAGCAACTACCGCCAGGCCGACTATCCGATCGAGCCAAGCTTTCTCAACCGTTGGTCTCCACGCGCCTTCACCGGCGAGACCATTTCGGAAGCCGAACTGTTGACCATCCTCGAAGCTGGCCGCTGGGCGCCGTCGGCTTACAACTCGCAGCCCTGGCGTTTCGTCTATGCGCTGCGCGGCACCGAGCAGTGGGACAGGGTCTTTCCGATCCTCAGCGAATTCAACCAGGGCTGGGCGAAATCCGCATCGGCGCTCGTGATCCTAATTTCGAAGACCCATTTCGCTGCACCGGGCACGACCGAAGAGAAGCCATCCTATAGCCACAGCTTCGATACAGGTGCTGCCTGGGGCTCGCTTGCCCATCAATCGCAGTTGCTCGGCTTCCAGGCACACGGCATGACCGGCCTGCATTTCGACAAGGCAGTTGAAATCCTCGGTATTCCCGACGGTTACCGCGTTGAAGCCGCCGCCGCCATCGGCCGCTTGGGCGACAAGTCGCAGCTGCCGGACTTCCTGCAGGCGCGCGAAACGCCAAGCCCGCGCCGCCCGCTTGCTGAAATTGCCTTCAACGGCACCTTCGTCGCCGACTGAGCCCAGAAAAAGAAAAACCACGCCTTCCAGACGGGAGGCGCGGTTTCAATGAGATGCTGAAGCGCGGGAGTGCCGCCTACTTCAGATATCCAGGTTGGCGACGCTCAGCGCGTTTTCCTGGATGAAATCGCGCCGCGGCTCGACCTCGTCACCCATCAAGCGCGAGAACAGGCCATCCGCATCGGTGGCATCAGGTACCCTGACCTGAAGCAGCGAACGGACGTTCGGATCGAGCGTCGTTTCCCAGAGCTGCTCGGCATTCATTTCGCCAAGGCCCTTATAACGCTGCATCGACAGGCCCTTGCGACCGCTGGCGAAGATGGCGTCGAGAAGCGCGCGGCCCGCTGATTTCGATCGCGCCATCCTTGCGCTTCAAAATCGGCGGCACGCCATAGATTTCCTTGAGGCGCGGGGTCATCAGATCGATATGGCGCGCGTCCTGCGATCCGATTAGCGCCATGTCCAGCGAAGCCACTTCCTTGACGCCGCGCACCATGCGCTCGAACTTCAGGCCGCCATCGCTGGCCACCGCCACGGCCCAGCCGCGCTCGGTTTCCTCGGCGATCAGGTCCAGCCGCTTGGCCACTTCGGCGGCGGTCGCTTCCGACTGCGCCTGGTTATTGTTCAGTTCGGGATTAAGAGCACCGGCAATTGCGGCCTGTTCGACAACCGATCGGCTGTAGCGCGAATGCAGGGATCTGACCAACGTGCGCAACCGCAGCGCATCGATGATGACCTCGCGCAGGTCCTGCCCGACCCGGACTTCGCCGGAACCGAGCTCAAGGGCTGCATCTTCCAGACCCGTGGAGATCAGATATTCCTCCAGCGCCTTTTCATCCTTCAGATATTGCGCGGACTTGCCGCGTGCCACCTTGTAGAGCGGCGGCTGGGCAATATAGAGGTGGCCGCGCTCGATCAGTTCCGGCATCTGCCGGAAGAAGAAGGTCAGAAGCAGCGTGCGAATATGGGCGCCGTCAACGTCAGCATCGGTCATGATGATGATCTTGTGGTAGCGCAGCTTGTCCGGGTTGAACTCGTCCTTGCCAATCGACGTGCCGAGCGCCGTGATCAGCGTACCGATTTCCTGGCTGGACAGCATCTTGTCAGAAACGCGCTCGACATTGAGGATCTTGCCCCGCAGCGGCAGGATCGCCTGGTTTTCACGCGAACGGCCCTGCTTGGCGGAACCGCCGGCGGAATCCCCTTCCACCAGGAAGAGTTCGGACTTGGCGGGATCGCGCTCGGAGCAGTCGGCGAGCTTGCCGGGCAACGACGAGATGTCCAGTGCGCCCTTGCGGCGGGTCAATTGCGCGCCTTCTTGGCTGCTTCGCGGGCAGCGGCGGCCTCAATTACCTTGCCAACGAGGATCTTCGCGTCGCCCGGGTGCTCTTCAAGCCATGTGCTGAGCGCCTCATTGACAAGACTTTCTACAACAGGTCGAACCTCGGAAGACACAAGCTTGTCCTTGGTCTGCGACGAGAATTTCGGATCCGGAACCTTGACGGAGAGAACGGCGGTCAGGCCTTCGCGGCAGTCTTCGCCGGTCAGCGTGACCTTTTCCTTCTTCATGATGCCGGAGCTGTCGCCATAGGAAATAATCTGGCGCGTCAGGCCGCCACGGAAGCCGGCCATATGGGTGCCGCCGTCGCTGCTGCGGGATGTTGTTGGTGAAGCAGAGAACATTCTCATGATAGCTATCGTTCCACCACATCGCCACTTCGACGGTGATGCCGTCCTTTTCGCCGCGAATGGCGACAGGCCGACTAACCAGCGGCTTCTTCGCCCGGTCGAGATAGGCAACGAAGGCCTCGAGGCCGCCGTCATACATCATCTCGGTCTCGCGGATATCGGAATGCCGCTTGTCGGTCAGGAGAATACGAACACCCGAATTGAGGAAGGCGAGCTCGCGCAGGCGATGCTCCAGCGTTCCGTAGTCGAACTCGATCATCGTGAAGGTATCGGTGCTCGGCAGGAAGGTAACTTCCGTACCGGTCTCGCCATTGCTCTCCCCGATCACCTTCAGGGGTGCGTCGGCGACACCGTGGGTGAAATTGATTTCGTGGATCTTGCCCTGGCGCTTGATCTTCAGCTGCAGCTTGACCGAAAGCGCATTGACGACCGAGACGCCGACCCCGTGCAGACCGCCGGAAACCTTGTAGGAATTCTGGTCGAATTTACCGCCGGCATGCAGCTGCGTCATGATGACTTCGGCCGCCGAGATGCCCTCGCCCGTATGGATATCGGTCGGGATGCCGCGGCCGTTGTCGGTCACCGTCACTGAACCATCCGCATTCAGCGTCACAGTGACGATATCGGCATGGCCAGCCAGCGCCTCATCGATCGCATTATCCACGACTTCGTAGACCATGTGATGCAAGCCGGAGCCGTCGTCGGTATCGCTGATATACATGCCCGGCCGCTTGCGGACGGCATCGAGACCCTTCAGGACCTTAATGGAATCGGCACCATATTCGGCGCTTGCGCTGGCTTCGGTTTCAGGCAAATCGGTCATTCGGCTATAAGTCTTTCCAGGTTTCGATGCCATGTCTTCGGAGATGAGATTCCGTGCAGAATCACCCCTCGATGGCGCTCCCCGAATATAGGGATTTTGTCCATAGTTCCAAATCCCGTGCAGCCTGAAAGCGGCAGAAATCAGGGGATCATCAGAGTTCCTTATCAGGAAAGCGGGCTTTTTCCAAAACATCTTCCAGGATGCGGATGGTTTCACCGGATAAGGTGCGGATACGGCCTGCTAGCCGATCTGCAAACGCGGTATGTGCCGATGGCAGACCGGATGTATCAAGCACCACTTTCGGATCGGAGATGGCTGCAATCCCGAACAGTTCGTCGGCATCGTCCCAGATCACATTGAAGTAACCAGCGACCCTTTGCAGGAATTCGAAGCTCGGCGCACCGCGCTTGCCATGCTCCAGGGCCGAGAGATAGGCAGGCGATACGCCGATCGCCGCCGCCATCTGTTTCTGCGAGACGCCCTTCTGCCGCCGCAGCCGGTGCACCGCTTCCCCGAACGGGGTCATGGGGCCATACCCCTAGGACGCGACAGCCGGACATAAAGCGCGCCGTCGCCGCCATGGTTGCGCGGCAGGCTCATAGGACGAAATCAGCATGCGGAATTCCGGCAGCGAGAACCACATCGGCACCGCCCGCTTGAGGGCACCATCGCTGCCGAACGATGTTCCCTTGCCGGTAATGACCAGCACATGCCGCAGGCCGCGATCATAAGCCCGCATGAGGAAATGCAGCAGCAGACCATGCGCCTCGCTCTGGATCATGCCATGCAGATCGATCCGCGCTTCGATTGCCAAGTGCCCCTTGGCGAGCTTGCGCTTTACGGGCTTTTCCAGCGGATGATGCACGCGAGCCATCTTCTTCGGGGCTTCCGGCGGGGCGACACCGAAGGCCTCAGCGAGCGACTTGCCTTCCTTGATCACCGGTATCGGCAGTTTTTCCGGCTGGGGCTCGGGTTTGGACTCCTCGAACTCGGCAAGCTCGTCCATGCGTCCCGGCAGCGGACGGGTGGTGCGGGCGACCTTGCCCCAGAGGATGCGGTCTTCGCTGGTAAGCTTCTTTCCCTTAGCCATGACCGTATCTTGCCGCCGCGGCCTTCGGGATAAAAATGAAAAAGTCGGCCTCGCTGCGCACGGCACCGGCCAGTCGTCCGGCCTCGTCGCCGGAGCCGGTGAAGATATCGCCGCGTGCAGGGCCGACAATGGCCGAGCCCGTATCGAGCGCCAGCATCAGCTTTCGGAAGGGACGGCCTCCCTCAATGGAGGTCAAGCTATCGCTCGAGATGAAAAAAGGAACGCCGAACGTATGGATGAGCCTATCGACGGCAAGCGAGCGGCCGGGTTCCAGCGCCACTTTTGCGGCCGCAACCGGTCCAAGCCCGGTATCATCAACCTCGGCCTCGCGGAAAAAGATGAAGGAGCGATTGTGCCAGAGCACTTCATCCGCTTCGTCCGGCTGATCGTCCAGCCATTGCTTGATGGTCTGCATCGACACTGTCGCAGCATCGATCTTGCCGCGTTCGATCAAAAGCTTGCCGGTGGCGGAGAAATAATGGCCGGTCTTGGCCGCGTAGGTCACCCGCTTCATCGATCCGTCAGGAAAGACCAGCCGGGCGGCACCCTGAACATGGGCGAAGAACACGTCGGTCTTGGATTTGGCATAGGCGATCTCCAGCCCGCGCCCGGCAAGGTATCCCTGCTCGATGGCCTTGCGGTCCGGATATTCACCGATAGCGCCATCCTTATTCTGGCCAAAGGCAAAATAGGGATCCATGCTCTCGGGACGATTGCTGTCATCAATATCGATGAGATCGTCTGGGCGCCCATAGAAGGGGAAACGGAAAGTCTCGTTCTTCGTCGCACTGACAAAAACTTCCGGCTCGAAAAAGGCGGTGACAAAACCAGGTTTGCCGTCGTGGCGGACGATCTTGAATGGAATGAAATGGTCTTCGAAGAAAGCGCGGGCTTCGCCTGCATCCTGCGGCCGGGTTTCTCCAGCCGCTTCATAGGCTGGCATCAGGTCGGCGGTGGAAATGCCAAGTGATGCCGTCTTGTGTGCCTTGACTTCGGTAACCTGCCGGCGACAGCGCTCAAGCGCCGGCAGAAGCGGGGATGGATCGTCGGACTGCCAACCGGGAAGGTCGGAAAAGTCGACCCGTTGCAAATCGAAATCCATCGCCGCCAGTCCTGATCAGTTTTCTGATTCCGTCGCGATCAGCTTCCAGTTCGGATCGCGGGAACGGGTGTCACGCGAGAATGTCCAGAGATCGTTGACCTCGGAAACAGCTTCTGCATCGCCATCGACAATCGCGCCGGCCTTGTCGTAGGTCGCCGAAATCAGCTGGCTGATGATGCGCAGCGTGATGTTGGCTTCGCTGTCCTTGATCTCGGCATGCACCATGTCGGCCTTCTCGATGCCGACGAAGGTGGACTTGACGACTTCGCCCTTGCTTTCGCGTTCGGAAATCGCGGCGTCGAAACCATCATAGACGTCGCGGGACAAAAGCCCCTTGAGCGTCTTGCGGTCGCCATCGGCGAAAGCCATGACGATCATCTCATAGGCCATTTTGGCGCCATTGACGAATTCCTTCGGATCGAAGGCGGGATCGGCGTCGGTCATCCGGCGCAGCGTGTCGTTCAGCGGCGTGCCTGCCTTGGTGAAGGCGTCGACTTCGGCATAGCGAGAAATCTCTTCGCCGGCGCCGTCGTGGCGTGGCAACTGTACCACCTTGCCTGATGCTTCAGGCCCATCGGCCCTTCTGCGGGGCGAATAGGGATCGACCGGCGGACGTTCGTTGCCGGTCCGCTTGCCCAGGACGCTGCGCAGTTGGAGGAATATGATCACCGCGGCGACCAAGAAAAACAATGTGATGAAGTCGAAAGAGCCCATTTCCACCCAGAACCGCTGTTAATATGCCGTGCGATCATCCCATATAGTCTGCATGGCACGATCATTCAAATGGCTATATCACTTCTTTGCAATTGCCGGTGCGGTTCGGCTCAATCACATTCACCTGAGTAGATATCAATGCGCTCCCTGATCATCCCGATCCTTTTCCTGTTGATGCCGATCGCTTGGAGATCGCAACCTTCATTGTCGTCGGTCATGAAATCGGTGTCGGCATGACGCTTCTTCTCATTTTGGCCAGCGCCATCGCCGGCGCGGTTCTTTTGCGCATTCAGGGATTCGGTGTTCTCAGAAAGATTCAGCAGGCTTCGCAAACCGGCACCGATCCCGGACGGCAGCTGGTGCATGGTGTCATGATTGTGATCGCCGCCTTCCTGTTGATCATTCCAGGTTTCATCAGTGACATCATCGGGCTGCTGCTCTTTATACCGGCGGTCAGGGACCTTGGCTGGTCCTTCATCAAAAATCGCCTGACGATTGTCACCACCGGCATGGCGGCCGGTGCGCGTGGCTTTTCTCGCGGGCCGGAACCGGACCGTGACGCCACTCGACGCGGGTCCCCAAGTGATCGACCTCGACGACGAGGAATTTTCACGCACCGATGGCCGAGGCCGCACTGATCCGAACGAACGCGATCGCCTCAAGTGAACGGCGGCACCGGGTTGTAAGCCCGGGTGCGAAATGCTAGATGCCTCACCAAATTTCATGTCCGAAGGAAATGGCCTTATGACCGATACCGCATCCCCGACAAACGGCGCTGCCGAGAGCCCGTCCCTGAACATCCTGGCCCAGTACATCAAGGACCTTTCGTTTGAAAACCCGGGTGCGCCGCGTTCGCTTCAGGCGCGCGAAAAGGCTCCGGCAATCAACATCAATGTCAACGTCAACGCCAATCCGCTGTCGGATGCGGAATTCGACGTCATCCTGACGCTGAACGCCGAAGCCAAAGACGGCGACAAGATGCTGTTCAATGTCGAGCTGTCCTATGGCGGCGTCTTCCGCGTTACCGGTTTCCCGCAGGAACACATGCTGCCGCTGCTCTTCATCGAGTGCCCGCGCCTGCTCTTCCCATTCGCCCGCCAGATCGTTTCCGATGCGACGCGCAACGGCGGCTTCCGCCGCTGATGATCGACCTGATCGATTTTGCCCAGATGTTCACTCAGCGCATGGCTGAAGAAAAAGTTCGCTCGCAGGTTTCGACCACCGCGAACTGATCCAGCACTCGCCTGTATTTGATTGCTCAATGCCCGGTCATCGACCGGGCATTTTTCATTTGGCGGATTCTGTATTTCGCCCAGATGGCTTTCGTGCCCATCTTGGCGACAAGCGCTGCATGGGCTTCGGCTTCGTCGCCGGTCAGGCGCGAACCAAGCGGATATGGCCTTTGTCCAGCCACCACGATGACCTCGTCGGTTTCGGCCGTCTGGCCACGATTGTCGCTGGTGTGCAGGCCAAACGTCGTCTGCCGGCCGCCGATCAGCTCGATATAAACTTCCGCCAAAAGTTCTGAGTCAGAGCAGTGCGCCGTGCTTTGTCCGATGAGAATTGTCCACGCCGTAGCGCCGGCACAGCGCATCGAGCGAGTTCGGGCCCATCGGATGTTTGCGACGGGCGAGCGCCAACGTATCGGTGACCACATCATTGGTGATCGCCGGCAGACCCAGCCGGGAAAATTCGGCGTTCATGAACCCCATGTCGAAGGTCGCATTGTGTGCGACCCACGCGCATCGCCAAAAAATGCGAGCAGCTCATCAACGATACCAGCGAAATTCGGCTTGTCCTTGAGCGATTCGTCCGAGATGCCATGGATCGCCAGTGCATCCGGATGCACCTTGCGGTCACCGGGATTGATATAGACATGGAAGGTCCGGCCAGTCGGGAAATGATTATCGAGCTCGACGCCGCCGATTTCGATGACCCGGTCGAGCTTGTTGTCGAGGCCCGTTGTTTCCGTATCGAAAATGATTTCGCGCATCATGGCCTCTTCTGGCTTATCAGCCCCTGGACGATCGCCGCCACCTGGTCGCGGGCCGAATCAAGTCCGCCACCTGTATCAATGATGTAATCCGCTTTCGCACGTTTTTCCTGGTCGGGGACCTGACGTGACAGGATGAGAGCAAATTTTTCCTCCGTCATCCCCGGTCTTTTCAGTACCCGCTCCCTTTGAATCTCCGGATCACAGGTGACGACGGCAACCGCATCGACCCGGCTTTCACCTTTGGTCTCGTAAAGAAGTGGGATGTCGAGCACGACGAGTGCTGCGCCAGCGGCTCGATGATGATCGAGAAACGCCCGCTCCTTTTCGCGCACCAGCGGATGGACGATCGCTTCCAGCGCCTTGAACAAGGACGGATCGCTGGCGAGTTGCCGGGAAAGTTCCGCCCGGTCAACGCTGCCCGCCTTCGTCGCTCCGGGAAATGCCGCTTCAATCAGCGCCACGGCTTCGCCTTGATAGAGGGCGTGCACAACGGCATCGGCATCATTCACCGGCACACCGATATCCGAAAACATCGCGGCAGTGGTCGACTTGCCCATGCCGATCGATCCGGTGAGGCCGAGGATGATCATGTGTGGCTCGCCATGTCGTCGATGATGATCTGCCGCAGGGTCGCATCGACTGTTGGCCTCTTGCCAAACCATTTCTCAAACCCGGGTACTGCCTGGTGCAGGAGCATGCCAAGACCGTCGACCGTGGCAAAACCCTGAGCTTCGGCTTGCGCCAGAATCGGCGTCTTCAACGGCACATAAACAATGTCCGTCACGATGCTGCCGTCGGCCATGACGGTGAAGTCGATCTCCGGCACTGCGGCTCCATCCATGCCGAGCGAAGTCGTGTTGATGAAAAGGCCTGCACCGTCCATCACTTCGGACAGCGCCTCCATCGCCTGTGCATGAACCGCTGGGCCGAACCGGTCGGCCAGTTCCTGCGCCCGTGCGGCCGTGCGGTTGACGACATGGATCGTCTTGATGCCGCGATCTCGGACTGCCTGGATCACGGCCCGGCTGGCGCCCCCCAGCGCCCAGGATGACTGCGGTTTCACAACGATCCCATCCAGGTGCGCGTTCATCAAGATTAGCGGTGAAGCCATGACCGTCGGTATTGGTCGCATGGACCAGACCATCCTCCACCCAGAGGGTGTTTGAAGCACCGAGTTCCGTGCTCAAGGCATCGGGGCGGTCGGAAAGTCGGAAAGCCAGCTCCTTGTGTGGGATCGTGACATTGCCGCCCGTGAAACCGGATTGCCCGCTTTTGAGCGATGCGACGAAGGCCGGAAAGTCTTCCGGCGATACGGCATGGGCACGGTAACTTCCCTGCAATCCAAGCTGCTTCAGCCAATAGCCATGGATCAGCGGCGAGCGCGAATGCTTGATCGGATAGCCCGTGACGAAGGCGTGGTTAACAAATGTTTCACGTGAATCACGCATCAATCACCCGTGGATCCCTGAGTTTTGCGAGCAGCGGCAGCATGGGCAACCCGAGAATGGTGAAGTAGTCGCCGTCGATTTTCTCGATCAGCTGGATGCCCTCGCCCTCCAGCTGATAGGCGCCGACGCTAGACAGCGCCTTTGTTCCGACGCGCTGAAGATGTGCATCGATGAATTCAGGACGCAGAACCCGCACCGACATGCGTGCCGAAGAGACATGCTTCCAGAGAATGTCATTTCCGCGCAGGAGCACAATGCCACTGTTCAACTGGTGAACCTGACCGGATAGCGACAACAGATGGTCGCGCCTCATTCATATCAGGGGCTTGTGATAGACCCGCGTGCCGATCGACATGGTCTGATCCGAGCCGATGATGATATCGCCCGGAAAAGCCTGCCCGACATTCCTCGCCTTGGCTTCGGCCAGGATCAACGCGACCTCCTCCGGTGACGATCCCTGCCGTTCGACCTCGCCTTCAATTGCCCTCTCGTCAATGTCTGCCGCCTTTGCCTGAAAAGTGATGCCGGCATTTTCCAGAAGCATACGCTGGAACGGGCTCGCCGAAGCGAGGACAAGAGAACCTGCCATTGTCATTTATCCTGATTGACTGGATTTGCCTTAACGCAGCCGGGGCCGGAGGGCAACGATCGCAGCGGCGGTTTCCTCGATCGAACGGCGCGTCACATCTATCATCGGCCAGTTGTTGCGCGCAAATCGATCGCGCATATTTCAGTTCCTCTGCGATCGATGCACGGTCGACGTATTCCTCGGCGTGATAACTGTGCGACGCCGTCCCCAGAACACGATTCTGGCGGACCTGTGAAATCCTGTCTGCCGTGGCGATCAGGCCAACCACCAGTGGCTTGGTCGCTTCCATCAACCGGTCCGGCAGGGAAACGCCCTGGTACGATCGGAATATTGGCAGTCTTGATGCCGCGATTAGCAAGATAGATGCTGGTCGGGGTTTTCGATGTCCGGCTGATACCAATCAGCACGACATCCGCATCGTTGAAATCCGCCGGCAATTGCCCGTCGTCGTGATCCATCGTGAAATTCAGCGCATCGATGCGGGCGAAATAATCGGCATCCATCACATGCTGCGCACCCGATCGCCGGCGCGATGTGGCGCCGAGATAGGACTGGAAGAGATCGATGATCGGCTCCAGCACCGAAACGCAAGGCAGCCCCATCTCCTTGCAGGTCACATTGATGATATCGGCGAGTTCGCGATCGACGATTGTATAGAGCACGATCCCCGGGGCGCCATCGACCGCTTCCATCACCTGCATCAGCTGCTTTCGATTGCGGATCAGCGGATAGACATGTTCGAGCGCATGCGCCGACTGGAATTGCGACGCGGCCGCCCTGCCCGCAGCGATCAGCGTTTCGCCGGTCGAATCGGAGATCAGATGCAGGTGGAAATAGTTTTTCTGGTTCTCCACGCTATTCTCCGAGGGCTGTTGATAAACCGGGACAGCGACAGCTAAGGACCGGCGGGGTTCGAAGGCAAGGGGAAAACCTGCGAGTTATTCACAATCTGGATTCCGGGGAGTGGGATTCCAGACGCATGTGGAGAAGACTCATTAAACGTTGAAGCCTCGACGTTATCCACAAGCCGTCCACATGCCTCTCCCAACTCAGACCATGATCGAAGCTCATGACTCTTCACCATTTTTCCAGATTGTCCCCGCTCCTATCTGTCGCATGGCAAAATCACCCAAGAGATTCTATTGAACGGGCCAGCATGTGGAAAAGAGTCGGATGGCCTTTAATCCTTGATAGTCACAGACTCTAAGAAATAGAATCCTTAGATATAGATATCTTTTATAGTGGGAGAACGTGTCCGGTGACTGCGCAAAGCCGTAAGGTGCTACAGGTGTTGAAGGGTGAAACTCTCTCACCTCCCCCAATCTGGCTGATGCGGCAAGCAGGTCGATATCTTCCCCGAATACAGGCAGACCGCGCCAACGCGGGCAGCTTTCTCGATCTCTGTTATTCGCCTGACATGGCCGTGGAAGTGACCCTGCAGCCAATCCGGCGCTACGCCTTTGATGCAGCGATCCTGTTCTCCGATATCCTGGTCATTCCCGATGCCCTGAAGCGCAATGTTCGCTTTGAAGAAGGACATGGACCACGGATGGATCCGATCGATGTGTCGGAAATCACCAAGCTCGACGTTGGCCCCGTATCCGCCCATTTACAGCCGGTTATGGAAACGGTTCGCCGTTTGCGCCGGGAGCTGCCGGATGAAACGACGCTGCTGGGTTTCTGCGGAGCACCCTGGACGGTCGCCACCTACATGATTGCTGGGCACGGAACGCCTGACCAAGCCCCGGCACGGCTTTTTGCCTACCAGTACCCCGAAGCTTTCGATCGGCTGCTGGCGGTGCTTGCTGAGGTCTCTGCGGACTATCTGGTCGAGCAGATTGATGCCGGCGCCGACGCGGTGCAGATCTTCGATTCCTGGGCCGGCGTTTTGGGCGAAGAGGAATTCCGCCGCTATGCCGTCCGGCCGGTGCGCCGGATGATCGACAGCGTCCGTGCGCGCCGGCCGGACGCAAAATCATTGCCTTTGCCAAGGGGGCCGGAATTCTCCTGAAGGATTACCGCCAGGCGACCGGTGCCGACGCGATAGGTCTCGACTGGTCGGTGCCTTTGTCATTTGCCGCGGAGTTGCAGAAGGACGGTCCGGTCCAGGGCAATCTCGATCCGATGCGTGTGGTGGCGGGCGGACAATCGCTGAATGACGGGATCGACGCTATCCTGCAAAAGCTTGGAAATGGCCCGCTGATCTTCAATCTAGGGCATGGCATTACGCCGCAGGCCAATCCCGACCACGTGACCCAGCTGGTCGCCCGTGTTCTGGGAACCAACCGATGAGCGAGCGCCAGACAGATATCCGTCCGGGGAAAAAAGCGCGCACGTGCCTTTATCGCGATCGGCCTGTTCGTCGCTTCTTGCCGGGCTGTTTGTCTGGCAGCCGGACAATCTCTATCTCTGGATCAAGGCGCTGCACATCATTGCCGTGATGTCCTGGATGGCCGCCTTGCTCTACATGCCGCGACTGTTCATCTACCACACTGACGCTGCACCCGGCTCCGAACAGTCGGAAACCTTCAAGATGATGGAACAGCGGCTTTTGAAGGTGATCATGAACCCGGCGATGATGATCACCTGGGTGCTCGGCCTTTATCTCGCCTGGAGCGTTTACGGCTTCCAGGGCGGCTGGCTGCACGCGAAGCTTCTGCTTGTCGTTCTCCTGACCGGCGTCCACGTAATGTTCAGCCGCGCGGTCAGAGCTTTTTCGCGGGATGAAAACACCCGTAGCGCTCGTTATTGGCGTCTGATGAACGAAGCGCCGACGTTGCTGATGATCCTCATTGTCATCATGGCTGTGGTGAAACCTTTTTGAGCCGGGAGCGTTGAAGAAGGAAACTTTCGGTAATTTCTGTTGCCCCCTTGCGGTGCAACGAGTGAGTCGCTATTTTCCCGCCATCTCCTCTTTCGTGGCATGTGTAAACGTTACGAGCCTGCCCCTTCCGCTGCAGCTCCCCTTACATCAAGCACGCCGACTTTCCTTTCCGAATTCCAAGTGTGGTCCCCTTCATGGCTGAAATGAAGCTACAAGAACTGAAAAACAAATCCACGACCGATCTGCTGGCTTTTGCCTGAATCGGTTGAGGTCGAAAACGCCAGTGTCATGCGCAAGCAGGAACTGATGTTTGCGATCCTCAAAATGCTGGCTAGCCAGGACGTCGAGATCATCGGCGAAGGCGTCGTCGAAGTGCTCCAGGATGGCTTCGGCTTCCTGCGTTCGGCCAACGCCAATTACCTGCCAGGCCCGGATGATATTTATATCTCCCCCTCGCATCCGCCGTTTCTCGCTGAAAACCGGCGATACGGTCGAAGGCCCGATCCGTGGTCCGAAGGAAGGCGAACGTTATTTCGCACTTCTCAAGGTCAACACGATCAATTTCGAGGATCCCGAAAAGATCCGTCATAAGGTCCATTTCGACAATCTGACGCCGCTCTATCCGAACGAGCGTTTCAAGATGGAACTCGAAGTTCCGACCTCGAAGGATCTGTCCGCTCGCGTTATCGACCTGATTGCGCCGCTCGGCAAAGGCCAGCGCGGCCTGATCGTCGCACCACCGCGCACCGGTAAAACCGTGCTGCTGCAGAACATCGCCCATTCGATCACCGCCAATCATCCGGAGTGCTATCTGATCGTTCTTTTGATCGACGAGCGGCCGGAAGAGGTGACGGACATGCAGCGCTCGGTAAAGGGTGAAGTCGTTTCCTCGACCTTCGACGAGCCGGCGACGCGCCACGTCCAGGTTGCCGAAATGGTCATCGAGAAGGCCAAGCGTCTTGTCGAGCACGGCCGCGATGTCGTTATCCTGCTCGATCCGATCACCCGCCTTGGCCGCGCTTACAACACCGTTGTTCCATCATCGGGTAAGGTCTTGACCGGCGGTGTCGACGCCAACGCCCTGCAGCGCCCGAAGCGCTTCTTCGGTGCCGCGCGTAACATCGAGGAAGGCGGCTCGCTGACGATTATTGCGACGGCCTTGATCGATACCGGTAGCCGCATGGATGAAGTCATCTTCGAAGAATTCAAGGGCACTGGCAACTCGGAAATTGTTCTCGACCGCAAGGTCGCCTGACAAGCGCATCTTCCCGTCGATGGACATCCTCAAGTCCGGCACGCGTAAGGAAGATCTTTTGGTGCCGCGCCAGGATCTGCAGAAGATCTTCGTTCTGCGCCGCATCCTTGCCCCGATGGGAACGACCGATGCGATCGAGTTCCTGATCGACAAGCTGAAGCAGACCAAGACCAACGGCGATTTCTTCGATTCTGATGAACACCTGATCGGCGGCCATATTTTGCACGAAGCCCAGGTTTATCCTGGGCTTTTGTGTTTCTGCCGGAAACCGCATAGCCGGATTCCTTTGCCGGAGTCGAAACCTTCGGAAACAGAATTCCGCGATTGCGGCGGATACGGTCAAACAAGGACCTCTCACGTTGAACCAGCAGCAGGCTATGGCTGATACAATCTACGCCCTATCATCGGGCGCGTTGCCGGCAGGGGTTGCCGTCATTCGCATCAGTGGCCCTCGCACGGCGGAGGTTCTTGCTGAATTGTGCGGTATCCTGCCGGCACCCCGGCAGGCCGTTTTGCGATCGATTCTGCAATCGAAACGGTGATGTGCTCGACCAGGGCCTGGTTCTGTACTTCCCAGGTCCGGCGTCCTTTACCGGCGAAGATTGCGCGGAATTGCAGGTCCACGGCGGCCGCGCCGTTGTAAATGCCATCCTTACAGAGCTGGCGGCATTGCCAGGCCTCAGACATGCAGAAGCCGGCGAATTCTCGCGTCGCGCATTTCACAATGACAAGTTCGATCTTGTCGAGATCGAAGGCCTGGCTGACCTTATTGTCGCAGAAACCGAAATGCAGCGACGGCTGGCGCAGGAACATTCCAGCGGCAATCTGTCGGCGATCTATGAGGGCTGGGCGCGCAGGCTGACGCATGCAAGAGCGATGATCGAGGCAGAACTGGATTTTGCCGATGAGGACGACGTTCCTGGGTCGGTCGCAGAGACGATCTGGCTCGATATGCAAACACTCAAGGCGGAGATCAGCGCTCATCTGGAGGGCGCCGGCATTGCCGAGATCATCCGGGATGGCTTGAAAATTGTCATTGCCGGCGAACCGAATGCCGGGAAGTCCAGTCTGCTCAATCATCTGGCGCGCCGCGACGTCGCTATCGTTACCGACATTGCCGGGACGACGCGGGACGTTCTGTCGGTTGAATTATCCTTAGCCGGATTCATCGTTCAGCTTTTGACACGGCCGGGTTACGGGACACCGATGACAGGGTCGAGCAGGAAGGGATCTCGCCGCGCTTACCGCACGATCGATCAGGCGGATGTGATCCTGTTGCTGGCGGATACACCCCATGGTTTCGCTCAGTTGGAGGAATTTGACCGGGCGAGACCCATCGTTCGTATTGGTACGAAGATTGATCGGGCACCTTTTTGTGGGATAAGGCCAGCGCCGACGTGCTGATCTCGACAGTGACTGGTGAAGGCATTGACCGACTTGTTGAGGTCGTCACGGGATTTCTGCCCGATCTGTCTGGTCAGAATGCCCTGTCTTTACCGACCCGGAAAAGGCACGTGAGTTGCTTGCAACAGGCCTGTTCAGCGATCGGTATGAGCTTGACGCAATCTAATCGTGGACTTGACATTCAAGCCGAATATTTGCGGCAGGCTGGAGATGCACTCGGACGGATCACCGGGCGAGTTGATGTAGAAGATCTGCTCGATGTGATCTTTTCAGAGTTTTGCATCGGCAAATGAGATGCAATCGCTTATGCAACGCCTGCGAGTCCTGGTGGATGTTTCACGTGAAACGATTCGCTTCCGTAATGCCGTGATGGAGACGGTCTGATGTTTGACTATGATGTCATTGTTATTGGCGGCGGCCACGATGGTTGCGAGGCGGCAAGTGCTGCAGCGCGAATGGGCGCAAAAACTGCCTTGGTGACGCATAAGCGCGATACTATCGGTATCATGTCCTGCAATCCCGCCATAGGTGGGTTGGGAAAAGGCCATCTCGTTCTTGAGATCGACGCGATGGATGGTTTAATGGGCCGCGTCGCTGATGCTGCCGGTATTCAATTTCGACTGCTGAATCGTCGGAAAGGCCCCGCGGTCCGTGGTCCACGCACTCAGGCAGATAGAAAACTGTATCGTCAGGCGATGCAAGCTGAAATTCAAGCGATCGAAAACCTCGATGTCATCGAAGGCGATGCTTTTGATCTGCAGCTGCAGGGTGGTCGAGTCAGCGGAATCACCCTCGCTGACGGGCGGACTATTTCCTGCGGTGCAACTGTCTTGACCACGGGAACCTTTCTGCGCGGCCTTATTCATATCGGCAATCGCAAAACCCCAGCTGGCCGCGTTGGGGAAGACCCATCACTTGGGCTGTCTGGAACGCTGGAACGTGGTGGGTTGCGTTTGGGCCGTCTGAAAACCGGTACACCCGCACGGCTGGACGGCAAGACCATTGATTGGCAATCCGTTGGACGGCAGGGCGCCGATGAAGATCCTGTACCATTCTCTTTTATGACGGAGAGCATCCGCAACAGGCAGATCGAATGCGGCGTGACGCGAACGACCGATGCGACGCACAAAATCATCTCGGATAACTTGAGTAAATCTGCAATGTACTCGGGTCAGATCGAGGGAGTTGGCCCGCGGTATTGCCCATCGATTGAGGATAAGATTGTCAAATTCGGCGAGCGAGATGGCCACCAGATTTTTCTGGAGCCCGAAGGGCTCGATGACGATACGGTCTATCCCAACGGAATTTCGACATCATTGCCGGAGGATGTCCAGCAAGCTTTCATTCAAACAATTCCCGGGCTGGAAAAGGTCTCCATCCTGCAGCCGGGTTATGCCATCGAATATGACCACGTTGATCCGCGGGAGCTTTCCTTATCCTTGGAAGTCCGCAAGATCCCAGGTTTGTTTCTTGCTGGGCAGATCAATGGGACGACAGGCTATGAGGAGGCTGGTGCTCAAGGTCTGGTCGCAGGTTTGAATGCCGCCCTGCTCTGCGCCGGCAACGCGCCGCATCTCTTCAGCCGCACCAACTCATATATTGGCGTCATGATCGACGACCTGACAACGCGGCGTTGCCGAGCCTTATCGAATGTTCACATCCCGTGCCGAATATCGCTTGTCCCTGCGGGCTGACAATGCAGATGTCCGCCTGACGCCCGAGGCGATATCGCTTGGCTGCGTCTCTGCTGATCGTACGGCCAAGTTTAACAAATGGGTTGTGGATATTGATAGCAACAGGCAGTTGTTGAGATCGTTGATCGTGACCCCAACCGAAGGACGGAATCATGGATTGAAGTTGAATCTGGATGGTCAGCGCCGATCTGCATTCGAACTTCTGTCCTATGCCGAGCACTCCATTCAGTCGCTCAGCTCTGTCTGGCCGGAACTGACCGCTATCGGCAGCAAGCTCGCTGAGGCGCTTGAAATTGATGCCACTTATGCAGTCTACATGGATCGACAGGCGTCAGACATCGCCAACGTCCGTAACGAAGAAAGCCGTGTCATTCCGGATGACTTTGATTTCCAATCACTGTCAGGCCTCTCAAACGAGCTGAAGCAGAAATTGAGAGCGGCGAAACCACGTAATTTGGCGCAAGCCATGAAGGTAGATGGGATCACACCGTCCGCCATATCCCTGATCCTGGCGCACATGCGTAAGGGACACTACACCTCAGCGGCGTATTCAAAACAGGCGATTCAATGATTGCGAGTCCTTCCCGTGAGCTAAACGGATTGCGTGTTTCACGTGAAACGTCCGAGAGGCTCGAGCATTTCTCCAGCCTGTTTCAGAAATGGGCGAAGTCCATCAACCTGGTTGCGCCCTCGACGCTGTCCGATTTGTGGCAACGCCATATCGCCGACAGCGCGCAGATATTCCAGCTATTTCCGGGACCGAAACAATGGGTGGATCTCGGCAGCGGCGGTGGCTTTCCTGGCATCATTACTGCCATCTTCTTGGCTGAGTTGGGAGATGGCTGGGTCCACCTTGTCGAAAGCAACAACAAGAAGGCAGCGTTCCTTCGTGTGGCCCTGAATGAAACCGGTGCCCGTGGCTCTGTGCATCCGATTCGCATCGAGGATGCGGTTGGAGTTATTCCGCAATGCGATGCAATTTCAGCTCGGGCGCTGGCCGAACTCAGTCAGCTTCTCGATTATTGCAGTCCGTGGATGACTGTGGACAACAAACCGCGCGCATTCTTCCATAAAGGCCGGGATTATCAGCTGGAAGTCGACAAAGCCGTTAGCCGCTTTCAGTTTGATCTGGTAAAACATCAAAGCGTCGTCGAGCCGGACTCCATGGTTCTCGAAATCGCAAATCTTTCGCGCAAAACTCAATAACGGCGGAATGCGGCATGATAGGCGAGAAGAACCGGATCATCACGATTGCTAATCAGAAGGGCGGAGTGGGAAAAACCACGACAGCCATCAATCTTGCAACCGCTTTGGCCGCTATCGGCGAAAAAGTCCTGATCGTTGATCTGGATCCGCAAGGTAATGCAAGCACCGGTCTCGGCATCCAGCGGCGCGATCGAAAGCTCTCCTCTTACGAATTGATGATCGGTTCTCATAATATAGCTGATATCGCCCAGGATACGGTTGTTCCCAACCTCTCGATCGTGCCATCGACAATGGATTTGCTGGGCGTGGAGATGGAGATCTCAGGCGAGAGTGATCGGGTCTTCCGCCTTCGCAAGGCGCTTGCCTCTCCCGAAGCGCTTGCCTATTCTTATGTCCTGGTCGATTGCCCGCCGTCGTTTAACCTCCTGACGATGAATGCTATGGCAGCGGCGCATTCGGTACTTGTTCCTTTGCAGTGCGAGTTTTTGCACTGGAAGGGCTCAGCCAATTGCTCGAAACTGTCGATCAGGTGCGCCGAACGGTCAATCCGATGCTGGATATCCAGGGGATTGTCCTGACCATGTTTGATTCCTGCAACAATCTGGCGCAACAGGTCGTCAATGATGTTCGGACCCATCTTGGCGAAAAGGTCTACCATACATTGATTCCGCGCAATGTTCGCGTTTCCGAGGCGCCATCCTACGGCAAGCCGGCGATCCTGTATGATCTCAAATGCGCTGGTAGCCAGGCCTACCTCCAGCTGGCATCCGAAGTGATCCAGCGCGAACGGCTGCGGAAGGCGGCCTGAGCAACAATCGATTCGACATCGTAACGATAAGTGTGAGTGCAGACGATGAATGACGACAATTCGAGAAGAAGACTTGGGCGTGGCCTCGCGGCACTGATCGGCGAGATGGACCAGCCCTTGCAGGCGAGCAGCCCTGTTGCCCCCGTCAATGCTGATCGGCGCATTCCGATCGAGTTTGTCGCCCGTAATCCGCGTAATCCGCGGCGGACCTTTGACGAAGCCGAGTTGCAGGACCTGGCAAGCTCCATTCGTCAGCATGGCATCGTGCAGCCGGTCGTCGTTCGCACAATCGCTGACGAACGTTACGAGATTATTGCAGGTGAGCGCCGCTGGCGTGCGGCCCAGCTGGCGGGGTTTACGGATATCCCCGTTATCGTTCGGGACGTGGACGACCGCACGGCCCTGGAGATCGCCATCGTTGAAAACGTGCAGCGATCCGATCTCAATCCGCTGGAAGAAGCGCTCGGTTATGATCAGCTGATTGCAGAACATGGTTATACCCAGAACGATCTCGGCGAGATCATCGGCAAGAGCCGCAGCCACGTCGCCAATAGCCTGCGACTGCTGAAGTTGCCCGAGCCGGTCCGGGACATGTTGTCGTCAGGCACATTGTCTGCCGGCCACGCCCGCGCGCTGATTCCGACCTCCGATCCGGTGACGCTGGCCCGTTCGATCATCGCCAAGGGCTTGTCGGTGCGCGATACCGAGCGGTTGGCGCAGAACGACATCCGCGCCCAGAGCGATCCGAACTACGGTAAGCCCTCCCCGAAGGAGGAAAAGGATGCGGATACGCTGGCGCTTGAGCGCACGCTGTCCGATAGCCTGGGACTTGACGTCACCGTCAATCATAAGGCGTCCGGGGGACAGCTGCGAATTTCCTACAAGACGCTCGACCAGCTGGAAGAAATTTGCCGGTTGCTTGAACGGCGCTGACACCGATTCGGACACGAAACAAATCAAGAAAATTTAATGATATCAGATAGATAAGATTCTATCTGCGCCCGATTGCAACGTGATCGCCAGCAGTGTCTGCATAGCGATACTGTCTTCCAGGCTCTGCCGGGTACGGCTCTGGAAGATCGCCGTCTGCAACCGGCCGAGTTCCCGCCGGATTGCTGGAAGTGTCCAGGTCTTCAAGGCGGCTTCGATCAGCGGCTTGCGGCGGAAGTGCAGATGGCGGCCGAGTGTGGCCACGACCTGAGTGGGCTGCTGCCGCTTGTCGTCCATCTCCGCCCGCATCAGATCCAACAACTGAAACTGCTTGAGACATGCCTGCAGCACGAGAAAGACCGCAGTCTTCGACGCAGTAATCTTGCGGATGGCGTGTTGGAGGCCGTCGGCGTCACCCTTGAGAACGGCATCTATCGCGTCATCCACCGAAACGGCGCTGGCGTCGCCGACGATGTCCAGCACATGTTCCTCCTCGATCAAGGCCATGCCACGGCAATAGAGTGCCAGCTTGCGGATCTCGTTGCGCGAAGCGATCCGGTCTCCGCCAAGCGCTTCGTTCAGCCGCTCTCGCGCTGCCGGCGAGATGCGCAGGCCTTCCAGCCCAAGCTCCTGATCGATCAGGCCATTCAAAGCTCTTGCATCGTCACTATAGCAGGCGATCGATATCACCGACCGGCTGGTTTCACCGATCTTGCGAATACCGGTTCCCTTTTTGAGATCGCCAGCCTCTATAATGACATAACTTGCGTCCGGAGGCTGTTTTGAGAGCACGGTGAGGCTATCGACAAGTGTTTTCTCGGTCCCCGATGCGCGGATCCAGACGAGTTTTTCGCCGCCGAAAAGACCGATCGTATTGACTTCGTCCAGCAGGCGTCCGGGGCTTTGCTGCAGATCTGAGCCATCAAGCCGGACCAGTGAAAATGGGTCGTCCAGAGCGACGCCGCTTTTGCCAGCGATCTGGCCAGCGCGCTCGGAAACCAGCCCACGGTCAGGACCGTAGATCAGGTAGATACGGTCGTCCCGCAGCGGGCGCTGCAGGAACTGCTCGAACTCGTGCGATTTGATCTCGGTCATACCGCCACCTTATGTAGTGGATAGGTCAGCGGCCGAGTGCCGCTGCGAGATCGGCGCGGATGATCTCCGCCAATTCCTTGGCAGCCCGCTTTTCTCCATCACGACTGGCACGAACCTTGGCGAATTCCTGGTCCGGAAAGTCGACCAGCGAGACGGCTGTGCGATTGCCGGAGCGAACGGTTTCACCCGTATCGGCGCGTGTCAGGTTATAATCGGCCATGACGACGACACGGCCTGCACCAGCAGTATCGCTGTTGTCGTCGGTGGTATTCTGATCGTACAATACACCCTGGATTTCGCTGGTGACGTTCAGGGCGAGTTTGTATTGTGGGTTCGCCGGTTCGCCTGCACCGCCGGAGGTCAGGAAGATCAACGCATTGCGGACTTCCTGCTCGACGCGGTCGTCAGCTTCGGAGATGTCGATCGATGCCAGCGCCTTCGCAGGTTTGCCTTGCGGCCCGTCCGAATACAGCGGCTTGACCTGGCAGCCTGCAAGGACCGCGAGTGTGCCGAAAGCCAGAAGCTGCGCGTATCTTTGAGCTTTTTCAGACAACGACATTCACAATCCTCTGCGGCACGACGATGATCTTCTTCGGGCTTTGTCCGTTCAATGCGGTCTTGACCGGCTCGAGCGCCAGAACGGCGGCCTCTATCGCAGTCTGATCTGCATCAGCGCAATTGTCAAATCAGCACGCTTCTTGCCGTTGATTTGAACGGGCATTGTCACTTCGTTTTCAGCAACCAGTGCTTCGCTGTAGACCGGCCAGGCCGTCTGGGCGACCAGACCCGTTCCGCCGATCTCCTGCCAGCATTGCTCGGCCAGATGCGGCATCATCGGAGCAACCAGGCTGATCAGGATCGACACGGCATCCTTGACGGCGGCTGTGGTCGCTTGATCCGCCGTTCCAGCCGCAACCTGAGTCAGCGGATTGGCAAGAGCGTTGACGAGCTCATAGAGCCGCGCCACGGCCTTGTTGAAGGCGAGCTTGTCGTAGTCCGCCTGAACGGCCTTCAGCGTCTTGTGGGTCGCTTGCGAGATCGCAAGAGCCGGACCGGTGGACGCAGGCTTTGCCCCAACCGCCTTGAGTGCATCGGATGCCTCGGAGACCAGCCGCCACAGGCGCTGGACGAAACGATGGGCACCTTCGACGCCGGCTTCCGACCAGATCACATCGCGATCCGGCGGCAAATCGGAGAGAACGAAAAAGCGAGCGGTATCGGCGCCATAGGAGGCAATGATATCGTCTGGATCGACGACGTTCTTCTTCGACTTCGACATTTTCTCGATCGAGCCGATGGTAATCGGTTCGCCGGTTTCGATCAGGCTCGCCTGCCGCTTGCCGTCGTTTTCGACGATGATGATTTCCGCCGGGGTTACCCATTCGCGCTGGGCGCCCTCGCCGCGGCTATAGGTTTCATGAACGACCATGCCCTGCGTAAACAGGCCCTTGAAGGGCTCGTCAAGGCCGGCGTGTCCCGTGGCCTTCATTGCCCGGGTAAAGAAGCGGAATAGAGCAGATGCAGGATCGCATGCTCGATACCACCGATATACTGGTCGACAGGCAGCCAATGATCGACGGCGGCCGGATTGGTCGGCTTGCTTTCCCATGGTGCGGTGAAACGGGCGAAATACCAGGAGGAATCGACGAACGTGTCCATCGTGTCGGTTTCGCGGCGCGCGTCTTTGCCGCATCGTGGGCAGGATACGTGCCGCCACGTCGGATGCCGGTCGAGTGGATTGCCTGGCTTGTCGAAGGTGACGTCATCGGGCAGCTTGACCGGCGGATCTGCCTTAGGTACCGGAATGACGCCGCAATCGTCGCAATGGATGACCGGGATCGGGCAACCCCAATAGCGCTGGCGGGAAATACCCCAGTCGCGCAGGCGGAAATTGACCTTGCGCTCGGCCTGCGGCGCATTGCCGATCGAGGCCTGCTCCAGCGTCGATGCCACCTTTTCAAACGCTCCTTCAATGGTCAGGCCATCGAGGTAGCGCGAGTTGATCATTACGCCGTCGCCGACATAGGCTTCGGTGCCAATGGTGAAGCTCGCAGCGTCGCCGTCCTTCGGCATAACCACGGCAACGACCGGCAGGTCATACTTGTGGGCGAAATCAAGGTCGCGCTGGTCGCCAGAGGGGCAGCCAAAGATCGCACCCGTGCCGTAGTCCATCAATACGAAGTTGGCGACGTAAACCGGCAGTTCCCAACTCGGATCGAGTGGATGCTTGACGCGGATGCCGGTGTCAACACCCCGCTTCTCGGCTGTTTCCAGCGCTGCCAGCGACGTGCCGGCGCGACGGGTTTCCTCGCAGAAAGCCTCGATCTCCGGGCTTGCTGCAGCCGCTTGGCGCGCCAGCGGGTGATCCGCGGCAATGGCCAGGAAGGAAGCGCCAAACAGCGTATCCGGCCGGGTCGTATAAACAGCGACTTCAGTCGCGTCCGTTGCCCCCGTGCCTGGGACGATTTCCCAACGGATGGTCAATCCTTCGGAACGGCCGATCCAGTTTTTCTGCATCAGCCGGACTTTTTCCGGCCACTGATCCAGCGTGTCGAGCAGATCGAGCAGATCCTGGTTGAAGTCGGTGATGCGGAAGAACCACTGGGTCAGTTCGCGCTGTTCGACCAAAGCGCCGGAGCGCCAGCCGCGGCCGTCGATCACCTGTTCATTGGCCAGCACCGTGTTGTCGACCGGATCCCAGTTGACCTTCGACTGCTTGCGGTAGACCAGACCCTTTTCCAGGAAGTCCACGAACAGGTGCTGCTGGTGCTGATAATAATCGACGTCGCAGGTGGCGAACTCGCGCGACCAGTCGAGCGACAGGCCCATGACCTTCAACTGCGCCTTCATCGAGGCGATGTTCTGATAGGTCCAGGCGGCCGGATGGACGCCGCGTTCCATGGCGGCATTTTCGGCCGGCATCCCGAAAGCGTCCCAGCCCATCGGATGCAGAACGTTGTAGCCGCGGGCGCGTTTGTAGCGGGCTACGACGTCGCCCATGGCATAGTTGCGCACATGGCCCATGTGGATCCGGCCCGACGGATAGGGGAACATCTCGAGCACGTAGTATTTTTTCGCGCGGGTCGTCGTTGTCGGTGGTGAAGACGTTCTTCTGGTCCCATTCCTGTTGCCAGCGGGGTTCAGCATCGCGCGGATTGTAACGTTCGGTAGCCATATGATTGATGTTCCGGAAATTGGGCGAGGGGAAATCAGTCCCCTGGATATTTGGCGTGACCTTCACCATGAAACAAGCGTAGCGTCAAGTTTTGGAAGGCTTTGCGGAAAAACTTTGAAGCTTTTGACCGGCATCCGGCAATTATGGCTTGGCAGTCATGCTCCGTTTGACTATTGCGCCAAGCGGGCTGGAAAGTGATGGAGATGAAGGTGATAAGTGTGGAAGAACGGTTGAACGACGTCCTGAGCCGGATGCGCGATGCAGAAGACGCCGCCAATCGTCCCGCAGGCTCCGTCTTACTCGTTGCGGTCTCCAAGACCTTCGATGCCGATGCGATCCGTCCGGTGCTTGCGACGGGACAGCGGATTTTTGGCGAAAACCGGGTACAGGAAGCGCAAGGCAAATGGCCGGAGCTGAAGGCGGAAACCGCCGATATCGAACTTCATCTGATTGGGCCGCTGCAATCGAACAAGGCGGCGGATGCTGTGGCATTGTTCGATGTCATTGAGACCATCGATCGGGAAAAGATCGCTCGCGCTGTCGCCGCGGAAATAACCCGGCAGGAAAAGCCCGTTCGGCTTTATGTCCAGGTCAATACCGGGCTTGAGCCGCAAAAGGCTGGCATTGCGCCGGATGACACCGTGGCCTTCGTCACGCTTTGCCGCGAGACGATCGGCATTCCCGTCGAAGGGCTGATGTGCATCCCGCCGGCGGACGAAAACCCCGGTCCGCATTTCGCGCTGCTTGCCAAGCTTGCCGAGCGCTGCGGGCTGCACAAGCTCTCCATGGGCATGTCCGGTGATTTTGATATTGCCGTGCAGTTTGGCGCGACCGGCGTGCGCGTCGGCTCGGCGATCTTCGGAACCCGTTGATCTGTCGGTCGATCCGGATGGACTAACGCTTTCGTCTGGCTTCTCCGCGCTCTGGCAATCTCCTATGGTCTCCCTTGGAGGCCGGCTCGTCCGGTATGGGAGTGGAGGAGACGGTAATGGCGAGTAGCTATTCCGACGTTTACGGCGCGTGGAAACAGGATCCCGAAACCTTCTGGGCCAATGCGGCCGGAGAGATCGATTGGTTCCGACCCTTTGAACGGGTTTTTGATCCCGACCAAGGCGTTTACGGGCGTTGGTTCACCGGCGGTGAAGCCAATACCTGTTTCAATTGCCTGGATCGTCAAGTCGCCGCGGGTCTGGGCGATCAGAACGCCCTGATCTACGACAGCCCGGTTACCGGCACGGTCGAGCACTGGACCTATCGTGCAATGCTCAAGGAAGTCGTGGCGCTGGCGTCGGTCTATAGTGATCTCGGCATCGGCAAGGGGGATCGGATCATCATCTATATGCCAATGATCCCGCAGGCGGTGTTTGCCATGCTGGCCGCCGCCCGCATCGGCGCCGTCCACTCGGTTGTCTTTGGCGGTTTCGCCGCAAACGAACTGGCCACGCGGATCACAGATAGCGAGGCAAAGCTGGTCGTGTCTGCCAGTTGCGGGATTGAAGGCGGCAGGACCATCGCTTACAAACCGTTGCTCGATGAAGCTATCGAGATCAGCCAGCACACGCCGGCCCACTGCCTTGTTTTTCAACGCGCCATGGTGACAGCCGAACTGCAGGCCGGCCGCGATATCGACTTTGCCGCCGCCGTCACGTCAGCAAAACAGCGAGGCGTCGAGATTGCCTGCATGCCGGTTCTGGCCACTGATCCGCTCTATATCCTCTATACGTCGGGAACGACCGGCCAGCCGAAGGGCGTCGTGCGCGACAATGGCGGCCATATGGTCGCGCTCAAATGGTCGATGCAGCATTTCTTCGGCATCAAGCCGGGCGAAGTCTTCTGGGCTGCCTCGGATATCGGCTGGGTCGTCGGTCACTGCTACATCGTCTATGGGCCGCTTCTGAATGGCTCGACGGCAATCCTCTATGAGGGAAAACCTGTGGGTACGCCCGATGCCGGTGCATATTGGCGCGTGATCGAGCAGCATGGCGTCACGACGTTGTTCACCGCGCCGACGGCCTTTCGCGCCATCCGCAAGGAGGACCCGCAGGGTGAGTTGATCCGCCGGCATGATCTGTCGAAATTCAGGGCGTTGTTCCTTGCCGGCGAGCGTGCCGATCCGGATACGGTTGCTTGGGCAGAAGCAAAGCTCGGCGTTCCCGTCATCGATAACTGGTGGCAGACGGAAACGGGCTGGCCGGTCGCCGGAAATCCGATCGGGCTCGGCTTGCTGCCGGTGAAATACGGCTCGGCCGCCGTGCCGCTGCCGGGATACGACGTGCAGGTGCTCGATGACGCCGGTCATCCCGTTGGCGCAGGAACGCTGGGCAATGTCGTCATCAAGCTTCCCATGCCCCCGGGCTGCCTGCCGACATTCTGGAATGCGGATCAGCGGTTTCATGATACCTGCCTTGCCGAGTTCCCGGGATATTATCGCACCGCCGACGCCGGTTATATCGATGAGGACGGCTACATTTTCATCATGTCGCGCATCGACGACATCATCAATGTCGCCGGTCATCGCCTGTCCACCGGCGCGATGGAGGAGATTTGTGCCAGCCATGCCGATGTAGCGGAATGCGCGGTGATCGGTATTGCCGATCCGATCAAGGGTCAGATTCCCGCCGGGTTCCTCGTCATCAACGCGAATGTTTCCCGTGAAACAGCCGATATCGAGAAGGAGGTGGTCAATCTGGTTCATGAACGCATCGGGCCGGTCGCGGCGTTCAAGACTGCAATATGCGTCAAGCGGCTGCCCAAGACGCGCTCGGGCAAGATCCTTGCGCGGCACGATGCAGAAGATTGCCGATCGTGAAGCCTGGAAGATGCCGGCGACCATCGATGATCCGGCCGTGCTTGACGAAATTGCTGCAGTGCTGGAGACGCGGTATAGGTCTCCAGCACCCAAAGAACGACCCTTAGCCGGAGTCCCAGACGACGGTTAGGTTGTAACCGGGAGGTAACCTTCGACGGTCAGGATTTCTATATCGGAGAGAACGGTGAGGCCGCCACTGGTCAGTTCGCGGCAAAACCTCGCTTCCTCATGGACACGGCCTACCCGGCCGCTGCCTTTACTCGCCGGGCACGCCCTTCGACCAGGTCGGCCAATCGGTAATGACGGCGTTCGCAAATGTCGAGCCGACACGGTAGGCATTGGCAGTGGAGGGAAGAAAGCCGCCGGATTCCGCCGACAGGGATTCGGCAGCCGCCTGCCCCGGCGCCTCGCGGTCGAAATTGGAGGCGGTGCGTAGCACGGCAATCCGGTTGAAATCGAGGAGCCCGGCGTCGGCGCCTCGGTGTAGCGCGGTCAGCGACGCATTGTCCTCCATCTGGGTGGTGCAATAATTCGCCTTGCCGTCGGTCACCAGAGATGCCCATTCTTGCATGCCCTCGGCAATCTTCGAGCCATGCCAATAGGTGTCGATGGAGACCGTGTCGCAGATCGCGACGATCGGGGCGGTGCTGCCCGGACCTGCCGGGTAGGTAGCGCGATAGGCTTTTGCCTTGTCGCCGTCCGCGAGCTCGACCGTCTTCGTCAACGCGAAAGCCTTTTCGACCAGCGCTTCGTCGAGCTTGTAGACTTCGGTTCCCGAACCCCATTTGGGTTTCTCACCCGGATGTTTGGCGCCAAGCGCGATCATGCCGTTCGGCCAGTCGGAGGGAATCTGGCGCGGGTCGATGTCATGCCGCAGCCCGCCGTCGATAGCATAGCGCGCCCAGAGCGCAGAACCGAGTGTTGCATCATTCGGATCGACGCCGGCAATACCGGCGATCAGGACGTAGGTCTGCTTGAGGTCGAAAAGGCCACTAAAGAGCACAGCCGATACGGAACTTGCGGCATTGGCGAAGCCCATGGCCGTGGTCATGACGCATAGGCCCTCAGCGTCGCAGGCGACTTCAGGATATTCCTTCGAAAGGCCCGGAACTTTTATCTTCGTTTCGAGCTTGCGCGCTTCGATCCAGGGTTTGGCTTCTTCGCCGAACATGGTGACGACGAGAACCTTTGGTGCAACGACATCTGCGGCGGAGGCGATTGCGGCCGTGGAAAGAACAGCCGAGGCTGCCGCCGCGATCGGGGCGAGAATGGAAAGGAGGCGAGGCATGCGGGTTTCCTGGAATTGGCGTGAAGGGAAACGATTTGCTCCAATGGCGGGGCAGACCGATGCTGCGAACGAAGCAAGATTCGTGCTCGCTATCCTTCCCGATCGGTGGATCGATCGCAAGGCCCACGTATGCGGCCAAGCTGAACCCAACCGGTGATCATTGACGGACCTGTTTGAAGGCCCCCAAGGCAGATTGCCGCTTTAACCGGCAAGAGCGTTCGGCCATCTACATATGAATTCGCAGTATTCCGCCAGGCCTGAGCGGCCAGCAGCCCTACCGCGCACGGCAGCGCCCGCCGTCGTTGTTGCTTGAGAGTGCCCTGCCAAAATAAAAAACCCGGATCAGCCGATCCGGGTTTTGTCGTCGGAAACGATGTGTTCCAATCAGAAGGCGTCTTCGTCCTCGTCCTTGCGGTCGGACTTGAGGGCCTTGAGCTTGGAGAAAACGGCGTCGGCGTCGATTTCTTTTCTTCTTCGCGATCGTAGGAGAACGGCAGCTTTTCCGTTTCCTTCGAGGCTTCCAGCGTCGCGCCGAGTTCGGCTGCGGTCGGCAGCGGACGGCCCTTGTTGGCGCGTTCGACTTCAAGGTCGAGGTCGATCTGCGTGCAGAGGCCAAGCGTGACCGGGTCCATCGCCGTCAGGTTGGTCGAATTCCAGTGGGTGCGCTCGCGGATCTGCTCGATCGTCGACTTGGTCGTGCCGACGAGACGCGAGATCTGGGCATCCTTCAGTTCGGCATGATTGCGCACAAGCCACAAAATGGCGTTCGGGCGATCCTGACGCTTGGAAACCGGTGTGTAGCGCGGGCCCTTGCGCTTGCTGTCGGAACGCGAACCTTCGGTTCGGAAATCTTCAGCTTGTGGTTCGGATTGCCTTCGGCGCGGGCGATCTCGTCGCGCGACAGCTGGCCGGTGGCGATCGGGTCGAGGCCCTTGATGCCCTGCGCGGATTCACCGTCGGCGATTGCCTTGACTTCAAGCGGGTGCAGCTTGCAGAACGTGGCGATCTGTTCGAACGACAGGGCAGTGTTGTCAACAAGCCATACGGCCGTCGCTTTGGGCATAAGCAGTTGTTGAGCCATGGATATAGTCCTTCTGTCCGTCCGCGCCGGTGTCGCGGGCCGTGGGGGTGTAACCACTTTAATTTCCGGGAAATTAGCGCCTCTATACCCTCGTCCTCTCAGAAATGCAATTCTTCTTGAAGAAATGACCTTTTGTCTAATGGACGCCGTGCTTTGACCTGATATGTATGGCGCCCGAAGCGGGTGCGCACGAGGAGATGTGCCGCCTGAAACTGCCTGCGCAGGGAGGAAATCATCATGTCTGCCAAAACCTATCCGATCCTGGAATCCGCCCAGAAACGTGCGCTTATTGACGATGCGACCTATCAGGCTTGGTACAAACAAAGTGTTGCGGATCCTGAAGCTTTCTGGGGCTTGCATGGCAAGCGCATCGACTGGTTCACACCCTTTACAAAGGTCAAGAACACCTCTTTCGAGGGCGATGTTTCGATCAAGTGGTTCGAGGACGGCGTCACCAATGTCTCCTACAACTGCATCGACCGGCATCTGGAAAAGCGCGGCGATCAGGTGGCGATCATCTGGGAAGGCGACAATCCCTATGACGACAAGAAGATCACCTATCGCGAGCTTCACGAGCATGTCTGCCGCCTCGCCAATGTGCTGAAGGCAAACGGCGTCAATAAGGGTGACCGCGTCACCATCTACATGCCGATGATCCCGGAAGCGGCCTATGCGATGCTCGCCTGTACCCGTATCGGCGCGGTGCATTCCATCGTTTTCGGCGGTTTTTCGCCCGACGCTCTGGCCGGCCGTATCGTCGATTGCCAGTCGACCTTTGTCATCACGGCCGATGAGGGGCTTCGCGGCGGCAAGCCGATCCCGCTCAAGGCCAATACCGACCAAGCCGTCGAAATTGCCAAGCGTGGTGGTGTCGATGTTAAGTCCGTGGTCGTCGTCCGCCGCACCGGCGGCAAAATCGCCTGGTTCTCCGAGCGCGATATCTGGTACCATCAGGCCGTTGCCAACGTCGAAGCGGATTGTCCGCCGGCGCAGATGAACGCGGAAGACCCGTTGTTCATCCTCTACACCTCAGGCTCGACCGGAAAGCCCAAGGGTGTGCTGCACACGACAGGCGGCTATCTCGTCTATGCCTCGATGACGCATCAGTATGTCTTCGATTATCACGAGGGCGATATCTACTGGTGCACCGCCGATGTCGGCTGGGTCACCGGCCATTCCTATATCGTCTACGGTCCGCTCGCCAATGGCGCCACGACCCTGATGTTCGAGGGCGTGCCGACCTATCCGGATGCTGGCCGTCTGTGGGACGTGGTCGACAAGCACCAGGTCAATATCTTCTACACCGCGCCGACCGCCATCCGGGCGCTGATGGGCCAGGGCGACGCTTTCGTCACTCGCTCCAAACGCACGTCGCTGCGCACGCTTGGCTCCGTCGGCGAGCCGATCAATCCGGAAGCCTGGGAATGGTACTACCATGTCGTCGGCGACGGCCGTTGCCCGGTGGTCGATACCTGGTGGCAGACGGAGACCGGCGGTATCCTGATCACGCCGCTGCCCGGCGCCACGGCCTTGAAGCCGGGCTCGGCCACCCGTCCCTTCTTTGGCGTGCAGCCGCAGCTGGTTGATGGTGAAGGCAAGGTGATCGACGGGGCGGCCGACGGCAATCTCTGCATCACCGACAGCTGGCCCGGCCAGATGCGCACCGTTTATGGCGATCACGAGCGCTTCATCCAGACCTATTTCGCCACCTACAAGGGCAAATATTTCACCGGTGACGGCTGCCGCCGCGATGAGGATGGCTATTATTGGATCACCGGCCGGGTCGATGACGTGCTGAATGTTTCCGGCCATCGCATGGGAACGGCGGAAGTCGAATCGGCGCTGGTCAGCCATGATTCGGTGTCGGAAGCTGCCGTCGTCGGCTATCCCCACGATATCAAGGGACAGGGCATCTATAGCTACGTCACGCTGATGGTCGGCCAAGTCGGCACTGACGAGCTACGCAAGGAATTGATCGCCCATGTCCGTAAGGAAATCGGCGCGATCGCCTCACCGGACAAGATCCAGTTTGCCCCAGGCCTGCCAAAAACCCGCTCCGGCAAGATCATGCGCCGCATTCTGCGCAAGATCGCCGAGGACGATTTTGGTACGCTCGGCGACACCTCGACGCTTGCCGATCCGGCCGTTGTCGATGACCTGATCGCCAACCGCCAGAACAAGAAGTAAAGCAGTTTCGAGCCATTCGATATCCGGATAGCTCGGATCACCTACCGGGAAGAACAGGTTTTCGACTTGCGTCCGCCATCGTAGGGAGAGACATAGCCCGCCGACAGCATTTCCTGAGCCGGATTCCGCCCATCCGAAAAGCTGATATCGGCAACCACCCTACCAAAATACTTGTCGCCGGAAATGTGCGTTAGTTGGATTTCACCCTGGTCGCTGGTCAGGCTCGCAAGCGCTGAGCGTGCCTGTTGGCCGGCATCGCGCGTGGCAGAGCAGGCCGATTTCAGCTCCGGCGCATCGATACCGCTTGCAGCCGTACATAGACTTCCATGGTCTGTTGCGGCCAGGGTTTCGCCGCTACCAGGATCGTGTCGCCATCGATGACGCGGATGACTTCTGCGATCACCGGCCCGGCGATTTCGATTCGTTTGCCGGATTCGGAGGCATGCGAAGAAGCGGCCTGCAGGAGAGCTGTGAGAGTGGCGATAGGAAGTGGGATCGAGAGAAACATCATAAATAGGAAAATATACCGATCACGATGTGATTTCAACAGGAATTATTTCCTTAGAAATCGATCGCCTGGCCGTTGATTTCCCAGTCGCCAAAGCGTGATGGCTCAGCCCCCGCCGCGCCCGCCCAGTTCTTCCGGAAGATCGAGTGGCTTTTGCGTCTTGCGGCGTTCCTCGGCTTCGGCCAGTGCCCGTTTTGCCGCTGGTGAAAGAGGTTTGCGCGGCTCGACCGGCAAATTGTCGTTATCGTTCTGCATGCGAATTTCCACGAAAAAGTTGAAGAATGCGCCTAATGTCCCCATCATATAGGAAACCTTTGTTCAAGCGAAACCCGTGATTCACGTGAAACATCGGCAAACTTTGGAGACCTGACTGATGAACCTGATGCGCACCGCGATGCTTCTGGCCTTCATGACCGCATTGTTCATGGCGGTTGGCTTCCTCATCGGCGGCAAGGGCGGCATGATGATTGCTCTTGTCATTGCCGCCGGCATGAACTTCTTTTCCTACTGGAACTCCGACAGCATGGTGCTACGCATGTACCGTGCACAGGAAGTTGATGAGCGCACGGCCCCGGAATATTACGGCATTGTTCGTGACATGGCTGCCAATGCCGGATTACCGATGCCCAAAGTCTATGTCATAGATAATCCGCAGCCGAATGCCTTTGCCACAGGCCGTAATCCGGAAAATGCCGCGGTGGCAGCGTCCACAGGTCTCCTGAACGCGCTGTCCTATGATGAAGTCGCCGGCGTTATGGCGCATGAACTCGCTCACGTGCAAAACCGCGACACGCTGACCATGACGCTGACCGCCACGCTTGCGGGTGCTATATCGATGCTCGGCAATTTCGCCTTCTTCTTTGGCGGCAATCGTGAAAACAACAATCCGCTCGGTTTCATCGGGACGCTGGTGGCAATGATCGTCGCGCCGTTCGCGGCAATGATCGTGCAGATGGCCGTCAGCCGGACACGCGAATACTCGGCCGACCGGCGTGGCGCGGAAATCTGCGGCAAGCCGCTGGCCCTAGCCTCTGCCTTGGCCAAGATCTCGAATTTCGCCCATCAGGTGCCGAATGCTGAGGCCGAGCGCAATCCGGCTACAGCGCACATGTTTATCATCAATCCGCTGTCCGGCGAGCGCATGGACAACCTGTTTTCCACCCATCCTGCAACGGAAAACCGCATCGCGGCACTGCAGCAGATGGCGCAAGAGATGCAGCCGGTCTCGACGCCGCCGGTCAGGGCTGATAATCCCGTGCGCAAATCGCGCTCCGTGCCGCCGACAGGCTGGGGTCGCGGTGGTTCCGAACCACCGAAAGGTCCCTGGTCTTGACGTCTGACGATAATAAAGCTGCTTCGCATCCGAAACGAAACAATCGCCCTGCCCGTTCGCGCGGCGAAGGTTCGGAAAATCCGGCCTTTGAACGCAGCGACAAGCCCGGAATCCGGGCCAGGCAGGCGGCCGCGAAGATGCTCGCCGCCGTCGTCGATCGCAAGACCTCGTTGGACGGCATGCTGGACGCAGGCAACGGCAATCCGGTCTATCGCGAGCTCAATGAGGCCGACCGCGCGCTGGTTCGGGCTATTCTCAACTCGGCGCTCCGGCAATTGCCGCGCATCGAGGCGATGATCGACTCGCTGTTGCAAAACCCACTGCCGGAAGGCGCCCGGGCGCTCGATCATGTGCTGACGGTGGCAGCTGCGCAGATTCTCTATCTCGATATTCCCGATCATTCCGCCGTCGATCTGGCGGTCGAGCAGGCGCAGATTGATCCGCGCAACAAGCGCTTTGCCAGCCTCGTCAATGCTGTGCTGCGCCGCATGTCCTGCGAAAAGCAGGATCTGTTGGAAAATGTCGGTGAAAAAATCCCGGCAATTCCTGGCTGGTTCCACAAGCGGCTGGTCACTTATTACGGGGCCAGCGAAGCGGCCCGCATCGCCGATGCGCTTTTGACCCCTGCTGCTATCGACCTGACAGTCAAATCCAACCCCGAGGGCTGGGCGGAACGGCTGAATGGCCGCCTCCTGCCCACCGGTTCCGTCCGTCTCGCCGGGTTTTCCGGCGCGGTCCCTTCGCTTGAAGGGTTCGATGATGGCGAATGGTGGGTGCAGGATGCCGCTGCCGCCCTTCCCGCCAAGCTTTTGGTTCCCTCGCTGGCAAACGCGTCATCGACCTTTGCGCTGCGCCCGGCGGCAAGACGGCACAGCTCATTCTTGCCGGCGCTGACGTCACCGCGCTCGATCAATCGGCAAGCCGCCTCAAGCGTCTTCAAGGCAATCTTGCCCGATTGGGGCTGGAGGCGGCCACCCAGGAAATCAACATGGCCGATTTCCGCACCGAAGAACTGTTCGATGCTGCCCTGCTTGATGCGCCCTGTTCCTCGACCGGCACAATCCGCCGCCACCCCGATGTCCTGTGGACCAAGGGGCCGGAGGATATTGAAAAACTGGCTGTCCTTCAGGAGAAGCTGCTGCGCCATGCCTTGACGCTGGTAAAACCCGGCGGTCTCGTGGTCTTTTCCAACTGCTCGCTCGATACCCGCGAAGGTGAAGTTGTCACCGAGCGTGTTCTGGCCGATGGCCATTGCAGAACGGGTGCCGATCCAACCCGCGGACTGGCCCGGTTTGGAAAATGCGGTGACACCACTCGGGGAATTCCGCACCACACCGGCCATGATCGATCCGCAGGATGGTTTCGCCGGGGGCTTGGACGGTTTTTATGCCGTCGTCCTGCGTCGCAAGAATTAGCCACTTCTCTGTCAACAGGCACATGACGGGCGTCAATTGACGCTCCGTGTGCCTTTGCCTAAACAATACGGGTACGATCCATAAAAGTTTAACGACTTTTCAGGCACGATCGTGGTCCTGGTAGTATCTGGTACGGACAGCAGTCATTCCGGTTTTCAATGCCGTATGAGGCCAGTCCGGGAGTAGGGAGACGCGCAGGCGTCGAAAATGCAGATTTCAGACCGGCAAAGGCTTCTTTATCTGTATGCACGTGAGGGCTGGCGCCGGTTCTCGCGCCGGCTTGCCTTGGGTCGCAACACCGCATTCCGCTTTACCGGAACGACGCCAGATCGCTTGATCGTCGCTCCGACGGATTTGCGCGCCATTGATCCCTTCGTTGCGCAGGAAATCCTGCAGGGCCGTTTCCCATTGGCCGGCCGCGTCCTTGACGCGGAGGGCGGATCTCCATTCGAGATGGATCTTCCATCGCATGAATTCGCCGTAAGGTTGCATTCCTTCGGTTGGGTACGACACATGCGTACGGTCAAGGAGGAAGATGCATTTGCGCATCTGCGCCATATCGTCAATGACTGGATCGTCACGCATGGGCGCTATATCGGCGGTATCGCCTGGGAAGCGGATATCATTTCTCAGCGCCTGATTGCCTGGCTATCGCATTCGCCGATCATCCTGCGCAACGCTGAGCATCCGTTCTATCGGCGCTTTCTCAAAAGCCTCGCCTTCCAGGTGCGCTATCTGCGCCATATTACCGACACGACCTGCGACGGGGAGGCACGCTTGCGCGCTCGGATCGCGCTCGCCATGGCCTCCGTCGCCATGCCGGCATCCGAAGCGGCGATCCGCAAAGCCGCTCGCAATCTCGATGTGGAGCTTGACCGGCAAATTCTCCCCGATGGCGGCCACAGCTCGCGTAACCTGCGCACGGGTCTGGAATTGCTGATCGATCTGCTGCCGCTGCGCCAGACCTATGTCAATCTCGGTCATGAGGTGCCGGCCAAGCTAATCCCGTGCATCGACCGGATGTATCCTGCCCTGCGGTTCTTCCGTCATGAGGGTGGTGAGCTGGCTCTATTCAATGGCGCCACCTCGACGCTGGCAAATGAACTGATGGCGGTCCTGCGGTACGATGAGACCGCCGGTGCAGCCTTCAAGGCCTTGCCGCATCTTCAATACGAACGGCTTGCACACAACAATGTCGTTGTCATCATGGATACCGGCAAGCCGCTGTCGCCGGAATTGTCGCGCACGGCGCATGCCGGCTGCCTGTCATTCGAAATGTCGTCCGGCCGCCACCGGTTCGTCATCAACTCTGGATCACCAAAGTTTGCCGGCGAACGATTCCGCCAGCTGGCGCGTTCGACTGCAGCGCATTCGACCGTGACGATCAATGATCGCTCGTCGTCGCGCCTTTCACAGTCGGGTTTTCTCGGTCCCATCGTCACCGGCGGCGTCTCCAAGGTCACCGTCCGCCGCGAGGAACGCGCCGGCCAGCCGGATGCCGTCATCGCCAGCCATGACGGTTACGCCCAGGTTTTTGGCCTGCTGCATGAGCGGGATATCAGCATCAACGGTCAGGCAAATGCGGTTCGTGGCCGCGACCGGCTGTCTCAGCCGGACGGCGCGGAACCGGCGGAAACTAATGGCGCCGTCGCCGTTGCCCGTTTTCATATTCACCCATCGATCAATATCCGACAGCACAGCGCCCATGAAGTCTATCTGAGCGCTCCGGATGGCGAAGTCTGGCTTTTCACTTGCCGTGATGCCGAGGTTCTGGTCGAGGAAGACATTTTCTTTGCTGATCCCTCTGGCGTGCGCAAGTCGTCGCAGTTGACCGTCACCTTCGCGGCGGCCGCACAGCCGGAAATCCAGTGGATTTTTTCACGCGAAGGGTGACAATATCCCCGCAGGAGCGCTCATTGCCGTGACTGCGGTTTCTTCGCGGAGAAAGCTGTGTTAACGGCAGGCGGACATTTGCCGGAAGACCCTCCCGATATCCGGCGCCTACCAAGGAGCTTGATGATGGCTGTCGCCTCCAAGAAGATTCCCGCCCCGGATCAGGTCACTGTCCGCACCGCCCTCCTCTCCGTCTCCGACAAGACCGGGATCGTCGATCTGCGCGCGCTGCATGACAAGGGCGTCCATCTGGTTTCAACAGGTGGCACGCACAAGGCGCTTGCCGATGCCGGCCTGCCGGTCACGGATGTCTCCGAACTCACCGGTTTTCCGGAAGTGATGGATGGCCGGGTGAAGACGCTGCATCCGGGCGTGCATGGCGGCCTCCTGGCGATTCGCGACGATGAAGATCATGTCCAGGCAATGACCACGCATGGCATTACCGGCATCGATCTCGCCGTCATCAATCTCTATCCGTTCGAGGATGTTCGCGCCAAGGGCGGCGATTACCCGACGACGGTCGAGAATATCGATATCGGCGGCCCGGCAATGATCCGCGCCTCGGCCAAGAACCATGCCTATGTCACGGTCATCACCGACGCGTCCGATTATTCAGCCCTTCTCACCGAGCTTGGTAGCGGTGCCGCCACCTCCTTCGCCTTCCGCCAGAAGATGGCCGCCAAGGCCTATGCCCGTACGGCGGCCTATGACACTGCTATCTCCGGCTGGTTCATGGAAGCTCTGGATACACCAATGCCGCTTCACCGCACGATCGGCGGCGTGCTGAAGGAAGAGATGCGCTACGGTGAAAATCCGCATCAGAAAGCCGGATTCTACATCACTGGCGAGAACCGCCCGGGCGTTGCGACCGCTACTCTGCTGCAGGGTAAGCAGCTCTCGTACAACAATATCAACGACACCGACGCGGCCTTCGAGCTGGTCGCCGAGTTTCCGGCCCAAAAATCCCCGGCCGTCGCCATCATCAAGCACGCCAATCCATGCGGCGTGGCCACCGGCGCCACCTTGCTCGAAGCCTATGAGCGTGCGCTTGCCTGTGATTCCACCTCGGCTTTCGGCGGCATCATCGCCCTGAACCAGGAATTGGATGGCGCCACCGCGGGAAGAAATCGTCAAGCTGTTCACCGAGGTCATTATCGCCCCTTCAGTCAGCGACGTTGCCAAGGTGGTCATTGCCGGCAAGCCGAACCTGCGCCTCTTGATCACCGGTGCCCTTCCCGATCCGCGCATACCGGGCCTGACGGCAAAGACCGTCGCTGGTGGCCTTTTGGTGCAGACACGCGACAACGGCATGGTCGAAGATCTCGAGCTGAAGGTCGTTACCAAGCGGGCGCCGACCGCCCAGGAGCTGGAAGACATGAAGTTCGCTTTCAAGGTGGCGAAACATGTGAAATCCAACGCCGTTGTCTACGCCAAGGATGGCCAGACCGTCGGTATCGGTGCCGGCCAGATGAGCCGCGTCGATTCCGCCCGTATCGCCGGCCTGAAAGCAGAGGAAGCGGCACGGGCGCTCGGCTTGCCCGCTCCGCTGACACACGGCTCGGCCGTCGCGTCGGAAGCCTTCCTGCCATTCGCGGATGGATTGCTCTCGATGATCGCCGCTGGCGCGACTGCCGTTATCCAGCCCGGCGGCTCGATGCGCGATCCGGAAGTCATCGCCGCCGCCGACGAGGCTGGCGTTGCCATGGTCTTCACAGGCATGCGCCATTTCCGGCATTGACGCTAAGCCTGGAACGATCACTCAGAAACCCGCCTCTTCGGCGGGTTTTTTTATGCGGGGTCTATTCGCCGGGTAAGGAGTACGGATGAGGATCAGCAGGCCGACGGCCAGAAAGACAACCAGCGCCATCATGCCGATGCGGGCCGAGCCGGTCATCAGCGTGACGGTGGCAACGGAAGCGGGCGCCAGGAACGTAGTCGCCCGTCCGGACAGGGCGTGGATCCCGAAATAGCGGCCAGCCTCGTCGGCGCTGACACTGCGCGCCATGTAGGAGCGGGAGGACGCCTGAACCGGGCCGAATGCAATCCCGACCAAAAGGCCAAACACGATATAGGCCTTTTCCGCGGCGGTGCCGAAAAGTCCTCCGGCATCGGTTGTCGGCAGCGGCAACAGTCCGAACAGGGTATAGCCCGGCCCCGTCGAGACGATGCCGAGTGTCGCGATGGTGAGGCAGACCAGGCTGGCGGTGACAATCACCTTCGAACCGAGTTTTGCATCGAGACGGCTAGCATAGAGGCAGCCACCGATGGCGACGACATTGAGGATGATGCCGTAGACACCGAGTTCGACCGTTTGCCAGGCAAACATGCTGGCTGCAAATGTGCCGCCCAGCGCCAGCAGACCGTTGACGCCGTCCTGGAAGATCATCCGAGCGATCAGGAACCGCAGGATGCCGGAGCGGTGCCGTAGCTCCCCAATCGTGTGTCGCAGTTCGGCCAATCCGGCACGGACTGCGGTTGTGGCGGACATCGCTCCCTTGTGGGCGTCGGGCGTGAACAAAAACATCGGCAGGATGAAGACCAAGTACCAGATCGCCGAGATCGGTCCGGTAATACGAGCATCGGCGCCTGTTGCCGGGTCGAGCCCAAACAATGGATCGAGCCCGAGAATTGTTTTGCCGGATTCCGGGCTTCCGGCCAGCAGTGCAACGACCGCGATCAGGACGATCATGCCGCCGAGATAGCCGAGCCCCCAGGCCATGTTGGAGATTCGGCCGATCTGGCTTTCGCCAACCAGCCGCGGCATCATCGAGTCATTGAAAACGATGGAGAATTCCGCTGCGATCGAGGCCAGGATGATGAAGATGAAGGCATAGATCAGCGACGAGCCGGGCGCGGCAAACCACAGGAGCGCCAGCGAGACGATCTTGATGACGGCGAAGAAGGCGATCCAGGGTTTTCGCGCGCCGGTCTGGTCGGCGATCGAGCCGAGGACGGGCGATAGCACCGCGATGACGATGCCGGAAATGGTCAGCGTATAGCCCCACATCGCCTGCCCATGGGCCGGGTCGTCCGTGAGCCGGGAAACGAAATACGGCCCGAAGATGAAGGTGATGATCACCGTGAAGAACGGCTGGGCTGCCCAGTCAAACAGCATCCAGCCCCCAAGGCCGGCGCGCGATACTTTCGGTTCGTCGCCGGCCGGTGCTGTAATGCTGCTCACCCGATTCTCCACTGCCTGTCTGCCCTGTTCAGGGCAAACAGTGTCACCTCATTCTGTTCTGCGCAAGATCGCTCAGCAAACCTGCCGCGACGGTGATCTTGGCAAGCGTCGTCTCACCCTTTTCCGTCAGCTGGGTCAGCTGGTCGGTGACGGGAAATCCGGCTGAGGTCGCTATCCTGCCAGGCACCGACCGGATTGCGCTCGTCCTTCTTATCCGTAAGCACTGCGATGGTGATGTCCTTGCGCGCGGTAGAGATGTCATTGATGCTGCGCTGAAAGAGCCATGGCCTCGTACTGCTCGGTTGCCGAAACGCGCTCGGCGGCGGCCAGAAGCCGGGCGATCCGCAGGTTCTGCGTCACGCCGAAATAGCTCTGCGCCGTGCGTGCCAGCGTCACGCCGGTATCGGCGGCGATCTGGATGATTTCCGGCACGAAGGTCAGCACGGCCAGAGCCGCGATCTCCTCGGCAAGCGTGGGCGGCACGCCGCGCTCGATGAAATAGGCAGCTCTTTGCCGCACGTCTGCCTTTGCATCCTCTGGAATCGAGCTTTGCAGGGCGGATTTCAGTTTCTGCAACGCTTCCCGCAGCTGCTCGATCGCCTCGCCGAGCGGCGCCTGCATTGCCTTGGTTCTGAGCGTCCGTTCGGTGACGATAGCGAAGATGCGCGCCGCCTCCTGGTAGAGCTCGTTCTGCACCGTGCCGCTGATGACGTTGTCGAGCGCGTCGATGTCGCCATAGATGCGCTGCAGATCGTAACCATCGCGCGTCAGCACCGCGGCCTTGACCACGTCTGCCGGCATGAAGCCCGTCTGGTCGATCAGCGTGCTGACGAAGGCCGGTCCACCGCGGTTGATGACGTCGTTGGCCAGAACCGTCGTGATGATTTCATGGCGCAGCCGGTGTTCGTTGATGTCATTGGCATGCGCCTTGTGCATCTTCGCCGGGAAATAATCCCGCAATGTCGTCAGCAGATAGGCATCGTCCGGAAGGTCGCTGGCAACGATCTCGTCGAACAGCACGATCTTGGCGTAGGACAGGAGAACGCCGATTTCAGCGCGTGTCAGGGCCTTGCCGCTCTGGTAGCGCTCGCTAAGCGCCAGATCGTTTGGCAAAACCTCGACCTTGCGGTTGAGATGGCCGTCGGCTTCAAGCCGGGTCATGAGCCGGGCAAGAGCCGTCCGGTTGCCGGCGCCGAGCATTTCCGTCAGCGAAATCGACAGCGACTGTTCGTAGTTGTTGCGCAGAACCAGTTCTGCCACCTCATCCGTCATCGAGGCCAAAAGCGTGTTGCGCTTGGCCCGGGTCAGCCGCTCGTCGCGCATCGCCGAAGCGAGCGCAATCTTGATATTGACCTCGAAGTCGGACGAGTTGACACCGGCCGAGTTGTCGATGGCGTCGGAGTTGCAGCGTCCGCCCTTGAGGCCAAAGCCGATGCGGCCGCGCTGGGTAACACCGAGATTGGCGCCCTCGCCGATCACTTTTGCACCGACGTCATCGGCGGTGATGCGGATTGGATCGTTGGCGCGGTCACCGACTTCGGCGTCGGTTTCGGTCGGGCCGCGTACATAGGTACCGATGCCGCCGAACCACAGCAAGTCGACCGGGCTTTTCAGGATCGCCGTCATGATTTCGAACGGCGTCGCCTGGCTCTTCTCAAGGCCGATCGCAGCCATCGCCTGCGGGGTCAGCGCCACCGATTTTTCCGTGCGCGGAATGATCATGGCGCCAGCCGAAAGTGTCGAGCGGTCGTAGTCCTGCCAGCTCGAGCGCGGCAGGTTGAACATGCGCTTGCGCTCGGCGAAGGATTTTTCGATATCCGGATTCGGATCGATGATGATGTCGCGATGGTCGAAGGCGGCGATCAGCCGGATTTTCTCCGACAGAAGCATGCCGTTGCCGAAGACATCGCCCGACATGTCGCCGACACCGACGACGCTGAATGGCGTCGTCTGGATGTCGATGTCCATTTCTTGGAAATGCCGCTTGACGGTTTCCCAGGCACCGCGGGCGGTGATGCCCATTTTCTTGTGATCGTAGCCGGCCGAACCGCCGGAGGCGAAGGCGTCGTCGAGCCAGAAGCCGGCTTCCTGCGCTAGGCCATTGGCCGTATCGGAGAAGGTTGCCGTGCCCTTGTCGGCCGCCACGACAAAATACGGATCGTCGCCATCGAGCCTCAGCGTGTCGGCTGGCGGCACGACGTCCTGGCCGACGATGTTGTCGGTGATCGACAGCATTGTGCGGATGAAGGTCTTGTAGGCTTCGGTGCCGGCCTTGAAGATGTCGTCACGGGTACCACCGGCTGGAAGCTGCTTCGGGAAGAAGCCGCCCTTGGCGCCGACCGGAACGATGACAGCATTCTTGACCTGCTGTGCCTTCACGAGGCCAAGCACTTCGGTGCGGTAATCCTGCGAACGGTCCGACCAGCGAAGCCCGCCGCGCGCCACCTTGCCGAAGGAAGATGCACGCCTTCGACCTGCGTGCCATAGACGAAGATTTCACGGAACGGCCGCGGCTCAGGCATGCCGTCAAGAACCTTGGGATCGAGCTTGAAGGCCAGCATCGCCTTCGGGCTGCCATCGACATCGCGCTGGAAATAGTTGGTGCGCAGCGTTGCCTGCACGGCGTTGATATAACGGCGCAGAATCTGGTCTTCGTCCAGGCTTGGAACATCGTTCAATGCCTGTTCGATGCCGGCTAGAAGCTTGGCTATGTGCTTTGTCTTCGGCTTGTCCTCAAGCGTGGGGTCCATGCGGGTGACGAACAGCTTGAAGATGTCGGCAGCGATAGACGGATATTTGTTCAGCGTGTCGGCAAGGTAGCCCTGCGAATAGGTAATGCCGGTCTGGCGCAGGTACCGCGCGTAGGCACGCAGCACAGTTACTTCGCGGGCCGTCAGGCCGGCGAGAAGAATCAGCCGGTTGAAGCTGTCGTCCTCGATCAGGCCGTTCCAGGCGAAAAGATAGGCTTCCTCCAGCATCGGGCCTGTCTTGTCGAGGTTGAGGACGTGGCCGTCGCGGTGGATCAGCTCCATGTCGTGCAGAACGACGAGACGCTCGCCTCCCTTGGCGCAGGAGACAACGATATCGTGGGTCTGTTCGCTGATGACCCGGAAGCCGAGGTTTTCAAGCAACGGAACGCGGTGGGACAGCGAGACCGGCTCGCCGGCATGGAAAATCTTCAGCTCGAGCGATTCCGGGCCCTTGCCGCGCTTCTGGTAGAAAGCGATACGGATCGGATCATTCGGCGAGCACGCAGCGATATCGGCGAGATCGCCATGGGCTTCGGCTGGCGTAAAAGCTGCCTGATAGGCGGCGTTGACGGAGATTTCTGACGCCGTCATGGCGGGCGAGCAGGTTGAACCGGTCGATCCAGCGGGTAACGATATCGCGAACGGCGTCTTCAAGCTTGGCCTGCGCGACACGCGGCGTCTTGCCGCCGGAGCGGCCGATGATGAAATGCACGCGGGCAAGGCCACCTTCCGGGAAAGCCGGGTAGTAGGCAGAGACGCGGCCGTCATAGATAGTTTTCAGGTAGAGACCGATCTTTTCGCGGACATCGGAATCATACTGTTCACGCGGAACATAGACGATAACGGAAACGAAACGATCGAAATGGTCGATACGGGGCAGAACCCGGATTCGCGGCCGGTCGGCCAGTTCGTTGATCTGCTCGCAGAAGCTTGCCAACAGGCTGACATCGATCTGGAACAGGTCGTCGCGCGGGGTAGGATTCCAGCGTATTGGTCAGCATCTTGCCGGAATGGCTCTGTGGATCGAAGCCGAAATGATCGACGATCTTCTCGACCTTGAAGCGCAGCAGCGGAATTTCGGCCGCCGGGCGGGTGTAGGCGCTTGAGGTGAACAGGCCGACGATGCGCAGCTCGCCGGTGACATTGCCGGCCTCGTCGAAGCGCTTGACGCCGATATAGTCCATATAGGCGCGGCGATGCACGACCGATTTGACGTTGGCCTTGGTGACGATGAGGAAATCCGGGCCGTTGAGGAAGGCGAGGATTTCCGGCGTCGTCAGCACGGCATCCTTGCCCTGGCGCAGCACGCGCACATCGGGGTTGGACAGAATACCGAGCCCGCGGCCCTCGCCGCGCTCGACGACGGCATTCTCGCCCTTGCCGGAATAGGTATATTCACGCATGCCGAGGAAGGTGAAATTGTTGCCGCGCAGCCAGCGCAGGAAGGCCAGGGCTTCGTCGCGGTCGCCCTTTTGCGGCTCGGCGCATGATTTTCCAGCTCGTTCATTGCCTGGTCGAGCAGAACCGTCATCTGGCTCCAGTCGCCGACGGCCTGATGAACCTGCGACAGCACGTTGGCGACACGTTCTTTCAGATCATCCGCTTCCGCTGCGGTCAGCTTGGAAAGATGAATCTGGATGTGGCTGATGCGGGTAGCGGGATCGCTCTTTTCTTCCGGGTCAAAGATCTTAGCCGGCTTGCCTGCCTCGATAACCAGAATGGGATGCACGGCAAGGTGAATGTTGCGGTGGGTGCTCGTCACCTCGCCCATGATCGAATCGTACAGAAACGGCATGTTGCGGTCGGTCACGGACAGGACAGAAACGTCGTCGCCGTTGGGCGCGATGCCCTCGACCGTCTGGACGCCGATCACCGGCCGGTCGCTTTCCCTGGAGCTGATGGCCGTCAGCGCGTGAGCGGCGGTCAGCGCCAGCATGTCCGGTGTGTAGGCGTCGAGATCGTCATGGCTCGCGCGGCGAAACAGGATCTCCGGAGCGAGCATTTTCAGCCCGAGCACTTTGCCGGCTTCTGCTCACCGCTTCCGAAATGACGGTCTTTTTTTGATTGTATTTGGTGCCCATGACGTATCTCCCCGCAATCACCATTTTGCCGAACCTAACAGAAGAATTGCTCATGGCGATTGTTTTTGTGGCTATTTTTCGGCCAGATTGATCCAAATCGGACTGGTTTTATGAAATTTTCGGCAAAGATCTCGCCGATTTTCGAATTCAATCGGTTGTATCCGCATATTTCGTTGTTCTCATGAGCGAGCCCGAAATAGGCCCTTTCGATCTTTTGCCAGCCGCAGTTGACAGCGGCATGACTGTCAGGCGATCTGGACAGGTCGAAACAGCGGAAAATCAGAAATGTCCGAGCCTGCCCCCGGCGCCGTCATCGTCATTTCCAGCCATGTGATTCTTGGATCCGTTGGTAATCGCGCTGCCGTCTTTGCGCTCGAGACTCTGGGCTATCCGGTCTGGGCTGTGCCGACGGTTATCCTGCCCTGGCATCCCGGCCATGGACCCTCGACGCGGGTGACGATCGGTGCCGGGGATTTCGACAGGTTGATCGATGATCTTATCCGCGCCCCGTGGACGGGTGAGGTCCGCGCCGTCCTCTCCGGCTATCTCGGCGCCGCCCACCAGGCGGAAGGCGTTGCGCGCCTGGTCGAGGCTTTGCGGGTGAAAAATCCGGACCTGTTCTATGCCTGCGATCCGGTGATGGGCGATGTCGGCGGGCTGTATGTGCCGGAGGCGACGGCGATCGCGATGCGCGACCGGCTGCTGCCGCTGGCCTCGCTTGCCACGCCGAACCGGTTCGAGCTGTCCTGGCTCTGCGGTGTCGAGCTTGAAACAAATGCCGCTATGCTAGAGGCGGCGTTGTCGCTGGGGCCGTCGCGCATGCTGGTGACCTCGGCGATCCTGATGATGCAGGGCAGTACCGGCAATCTCTATCTGTCCGGCAATCACGCGCTGCTTGCCGAACACCGGCTGATCGACAATCCACCCAATGGCACCGGCGACCTTCTGGCGGCACTGTTTGTTGCCCGGCTTCTGGAAGGCTTGAACGAGGAGCGGGCCTTGCAACTGGCCACCGCCAGCGTCTTTGAGATCATTGCCCGCACCGGCAAGCGCGGTGCCGATGAGTTGACGCTCGAGCGGGATGCCGCCAGTCTGGCGACGCCGATGGCCATGGTTCAGATGCGCCGGTTGATGCATCCAGGTCAGAAACGGCGCTCTTGATCCCGTTCGGTCTATCTACCACTTGTCAGCCCATGCCCTGAACGAATAAACCGTTTCCACCCTACGCAAACGATACGGAGAATGTCACGGATGTCACCGGCGGCGCGGGCTGCCGTAAATTTGGCTGTGTGCGGCGCACAAAGATGATATGTGCCGCAGAGCTGATATGTGAATGTATATCTCAACTGTCTTAAATATCTGGAGTGATCGAGCACATGCAGCGTTTCCCGGACCAATTGTTGAACGGCTACAACAACTTCATGAGCGGCCGCTTCAACGAGCAGCAGCAACGTTACAAGGCCCTGGCCGAGACAGGCCAGCAACCGAAGACCATGGTCATTGCCTGTTGTGACAGCCGTGCTGCGCCGGAAACCATCTTCGACAGCGGCCCGGGCGAACTGTTTGTGGTGCGCAACGTCGCCAATATGATGCCGCCCTATGAGCCGGATGGCCAGTATCACTCGACATCGGCCGCGCTCGAGTTCGCCGTCCAGGTATTGAAGGTCAGCGATATCGTCGTCATGGGCCACGGCCGCTGCGGTGGCATCAAGGCAGCGCTTGATCTGGATGCTGAGCCGCTGTCACCCGGCGATTTCATCGGCCGCTGGATGAACCTTCTGAAACCCGCTGCCGAACAGATTCACAGTAATGACATCATGACGGCAGCGGAACGCCAGCGGGCGCTGGAGCGGGTATCCATCCGCAATTCCATCGCCAATCTGCGTACGTTCCCCTGCGTTCAGATCCTCGAACAGCGCGGCAAGCTGCAGCTGCATGGTTCTTGGTTCGATATATCGACAGGCGAGCTTTGGGTGATGGAACCCAAGACAGGCGATTTCGTCCGTCCGGGCATGTGATTCTTAAAAGCTTGACGTTTTCGCAGGCGGCGCGCTTCAGGCGCGCGCCGTTGCCACGAGTGAACGGGACATGGCCAGCAGGGTCTGGACGGCGTTTTCCGGCGAAAACAGCGTCGTGCTGACAAAAGCGCCGTTGACGAGCACCGCCAGTTGCAAGGCTAGGTCCTCCGGGCGTTTGGCCCCAAGCCGTTCGGCTATCGCCTTCAACCGCCGCCTGAGTTCTTCCTTGTGCATCCGTGCGACGGTGCGAGCCGGGTGCGCGGGGTCGGGAAACTCCGCGGCGACATTGATCTGCGGGCAGCCGCGATAGCCGGGACGGCCGGCGCGTTCGCCGATCCAGCCCATATGTGCTTCGAGTTCGGCTTCTGCATTGTCCGCGTGCCCGTGCGCAACCTCGTCCCACACCCTCCAGAAATCTTCGTCCTCACGCTGCAGGAATGCAGCAATGAGGTCATCCTTGGTGCGAAAATGCCGATAGAGGCTGGTTTTCGCCACGCCGGCTTCCGCCACGATCATATCGACCCCGACGGCGCGCACACCTTCGCGATAGAAAAGCTCGGAGGCCGTTTCCAGCACTCTTGACCGGACCTCGGGGCTGGTTTGGGCTTTCTTCTCGGGTGTGGTGGTCTTCTTGACTAGCGACATCAGCGGATCTCCTTGCCGCCAATATGGCATATCTTCGCTTGACACGCTACAGACTTGTACGTAGCGTAATGGAACAGACAGGTCTGTATCGATTGGAGGAAGATATGCTTGATCGTTATACGCAGGGACAGAATGCACGGGGACAAAAAGTGGCCGTCTTTGGCGCCACCGGGCACACGGGGCGCTTCGTCGTCGCCGAATTGTTGCGCCGTGGGTTCGGCGCAATCGCAATCGCCCGTGATCGCGAGAGGCTGGTAGCGCTTGCGAATGAAAACCACAGGATGGAAGTCAGATTGGCCGTCGTCGAGGACCCCTCATCGCTTGATAGCGCCCTTGAAGGGTCGGCGGCGGTGATCAATTGCGCCGGGCCATTCCTCGATACAGCCGAACCGGTGATCTCAGCCGCGCTGTGGGCACGTATTTCCTATCTCGACGTCTCGGCTGAACAGCCAACAGCACTTTCCATCTTCGAGCGTTTTCGCGGAGCCCGCCAAGGCTGCAGGGGTTGCCATCATCCCGGCCATGGGCTTCTATGGCGGCCTGGGCGATCTGCTGGCGACGGCTGCGATCGGAGATTGGACCTCGGTCGACGATCTGCGCATTGCTATCGCCCTCGACAGCTGGTTACCGACGCAAGGAACGCGGCGCACGGGAGAGCGCAACACCGCCCATCGCCTCGTCATCAGCGATGGACAATTGCAGCCTCTGCCAAGCCCTGCGCCGACCACGTCCTGGCGTTTTCCGGCACCATTCGACAGTCAGGATATGGTCGAGCTGCCGTTTTCGGAAACGATCTTGATCTCAAGGCATCTGAAGGTGGGGGCGTTTCACAATTATCTCAACCTGGCGCCGCTGCGTGACCTTCGCGATGTGAACACGCCGCCGCCGGAAGCATCGGATGAAACCGGACGCTCGGCCCAGGTATTTCTGATGGATGTTGTCGCGCGGCGCGAGGGCGAAGTGCGCCGGGCCTCCGTCACGGGACGCGATATCTATGCGGTCACGGCTCCGCTGATTGTTGAGGCAGTTCAGCGCCTTCTCGATGCCCCCATCGAAAAGGGCGGCGTTTTTGCGCCCGGTGAACTTTTCGATGCCGCGCAATTTCTGCAGAGCCTGGCGCCGCAGCACCTTGCCTACGAGCCTGCGATCTAGGCATAACGGCCTAGTCTGCGCGTCAAACAGAAATCCGCAGCCCGATTTCCCGGACTGCGGATTTTGTATCATTCCAAAACTGCGTGGCTTATCAGCCGCCGTCGATTTCAGCGCCAATGATGGCGATTGCCTGCTGGTAGACGCTGGCGGCGTTCCAGCCCTGGATCGCACCTGAAATTGCCCTCGCCCGGCTGATAACCGGCACCGGCGCTCCAGCCGTGGCCGCGCAGGAAGTTGGCGGTCGAGGCAAGCGCGTCGGCCTTGGAGCGAACCATGTCGATATGGCCGTTGCCATCGCCGTCGACGCCGAATTTCAGCACGTTGGCTGGCAGGAACTGTGTCTGGCCGATTTCGCCATGCGCCGCACCACGAGCGTCCGGGCTGAGGTCACCGCGCTGCACCAGGTTGAGTGCCGCATAAAGCTGATTGGTGAAATAGTCGGAACGGCGGCAATCGAAGGCCAGCGTTGATACGGCCGAAAGCGTATGTTCCTTGCCCATGAAGCCGCCGAAACCGGTTTCCATGCCCCAGATCGCGATGATCGGGCCGGCAGGCACGCCGTAGCGGTTTTCGATAGAATTGAAGAGAGCGGCGTTCTGCGCCTTCATCTTCTTGCCGCGTGAAATGATGGTCTGGCCGCCGCGCTTCTGCATGAACTGGCTGAGCGACAGCTTGAAGCTCTTCTGGCCACGGTCGGCGCGGATTGTCGCCTTGTTGTAGGTGACGTTGGCGAAAGCCTTGTTCAGCACGGCCGGGCTGATGCCACGGCCGGAGGCTTCACCCTTGAAGTCCTCGACCCAGGCGTCGAAGCCTGCCGATGTGTTGCTGCATTGTGCGGCCGATGCAACCGACGGCAGAATTGCCGCCGCCATCATCGCCGTGAAACCTGCCAGTACGCACTTTGCCTTGCGCATGAAAAACCCCGTATTGCCCGAATCCAAATTTGTGTCCGCAAAATGCCAGTCTTTGCGGCCTCTGTCACGACGTTGGCACAGTATCGGGAGGCCGTGTTTCACGTGAATCCTCCTTTTGACTATGAAAAATCGTCGCAGTTGCCTTTTTACAAAGAAGCCCCGCATTCCGTTTGACGGATCATGCGGGGCTTTTATTGGTTAAAACTTTATAATTCCTGATCAGGCAGCCTGTTTCTTCGCCTTGATGAGGCCGCGATTGATGAGAAGCTCGGCAATCTGGATGGCGTTCAGGGCGGCGCCCTTGCGCAGGTTGTCGGAAACCACCCAGATATTCAGGCCGTTCTCGACGGTCGCGTCTTCGCGGATGCGCAGAAATATAGGTCGCGTCTTCGCCAGCGCTTTCGTAAGGCGTGATATAGCCGCCGTTTTCATGCTTGTCGATGACGATGCAGCCCGGAGCTTCGCGCAGGATGTCGCGGGCCTGGTCGGCACTGATTTCGTTTTCGAATTCGATGTTGATCGCTTCGGAATGACCGATGAACACCGGAACGCGCACGGCCGTGCAAGTCAGCTTGATCTTCGGATCAAGGATCTTCTTGGTTTCGGCCATCACCTTCCACTCTTCCTTCGTGTAGCCGTCTTCCATGAACACATCGATGTGCGGGATGACGTTGAAGGCGATGCGCTTGGTGAACTTCTTCGATTCCATCGGATCGGCGACGAAGACGGCGCGGGTCTGGTTGAACAACTCGTCCATGCCGTCCTTGCCGGCGCCGGATACCGACTGATACGTGGCGACGACGACGCGCTTGATCTTGGCGAAATCATGCAGCGGCTTCAGTGCGACGACGAGCTGGGCGGTCGAGCAATTCGGGTTGGCAATGATGTTGCGCTTGGTGAACTGGGTGATGGCGTCGGGGTTCACTTCCGGAACCACCAGCGGCACGTCCTGATCGTAGCGCCAGGCCGACGAGTTATCGATGACGACGCAGCCCTGTGCGCCGATCTTTGGCGACCACTTCAGCGATACGGCGCCGCCGGCCGACATCAGGCAAATATCGGTATCGGAGAAATCGTAATTCTCGAGGTTCTTGACCTTTAGCGTCTTGTCGCCGAAGGAGACTTCAGTGCCCTGGCTGCGGGCCGAGGCCAGCGCCACGACTTCGTCTGCCGGAAAGCCACGCTCTTCCAGGATGTTCAGCATTTCGCGGCCGACATTTCCGGTCGCGCCGGCAATAGCAATCTTGAAACCCATTGTCTTTGCTCTCTTTCTGTCTCTCCGCGGGGCTTTGGGGAGAAACCCGCCGGCCAAGGGCGCGGGTTTCAGGTCCCCGGCCATACCGGGGGAGAGAGCGGTGGCCAGAGACGTCAGACGGTCTTCGTCGTCGTTTTGGCCGTTGTTTTGGAAGATATCGAGAAAGAACGAACCCGCCCGGCAGCGAATGCCGGGGCGATCAGCGCAGCGATGGCGTAACCAAAACGGTGCATGGTGGTTCCTTTTCCGCTGCTGCTCATACGCGGTTTTGGCGTGGAGTCAACAGGAAAGCAGGAATCCGGTCAGGAAGGCGAGCCGTCGCCTGCCGTCAAAACGTTACTGAAATGTCATGTCGATGTCATCGGCTATGACTATTGCGGGGCCGTTAGCTCGAAAGCAAACCAAAGGGGATTTTCCATGCGTATGCTTCTGTCGGCGCTTGCCGCCACGACATTCCTCGCTGGTGCCGCACAGGCCACCACCGTTTATCCGCTCGATCGTGCGACAATTCTCGCCGGCTCGCCTTTCGATTTCAAGGTGGAGTTCAAGACTGTCGTCAAGCCGGAAGACGTGAAGATCACCGTCAATGGACAGGACTACAAAACGGTTCTCGGCAAGGAAGCCGAATTCGTCGCCGAAGAAAAGGGCAAGGAAGACAAGATCCTTGGCTCCGCCCTGATCGCCCGTGGACTCGTCCTGCCGACCGAAGGCGCATACAAGATCGAAGTGACTGCCGGCTCGGAATCGAAGTCGGTCACCTGGGACGTCTACAACACTGCCGGCGCGCCGAAGGCCAAGAACATTATCTTCCTGCTCGGTGACGGTCTTTCCGTCGCTCACCGCACCGGCGCCCGCATCATGTCCAAGGGCATGACCGAAGGTAAGACCAATGGCCGCCTCAATATGGACGATCTCGATCATATGGCATTCGTCGGCACGTCGTCGACCGAAGCGATCGCCACCGACAGCGCCAACACCATGTCGGCCTACATGACCGGCCATAAGACAGCCGTCAATGCGCTTGGCGTCTACGGCGACCGCACCCCCGACAGCTTCGACGATCCGAAGGTCGAAACCATCGCCGAAGCCATCCGCCGCCAGACGAAAAGTCGATCGGCATCGTCTCGAACGCCGAAATCGAGGATGCGACGCCGGCTGCCGTCGTTGCCCACACCCGCAAGCGCGCTGACAAGGAACAGATCGTCGGCATGATATTCGACGTCAAGCCCGATGTCATCCTCGGCGGCGGTTCGGCCTATTTCCTCGGCAAGGACATCCCCGGCTCCAAGCGCAAGGACGACAAGGACTACATTAAGCTGTTCCAGGAAGCCGGCTACACGCTTGCCACCGACAAGTCCGAACTTCAGACCGCAACCGGCACCAATACCGGCAAGATCCTCGGACTGTTCCACACCGGCAACATGGACACGACGCTGGACCGTGAGTTTCTGAAAAAGGGGACAGTCGAGAAGTTTCCGAACCAGCCGGGCCTGGTTGACATGACGAAGGCTGCTCTGGGCGAGCTGTCGAAGACCGAGGAAGGCTTCTTCCTGATGGTCGAAGGCGGCAATATCGACAAGATGTCTCACCCGCTCGATTGGGATCGCGCGCTCGTCGAAACCATCGAGTTCGACAAGGCGGTCGGCGTTGCCCGCGAATTTGCCGCGAGCCATCCGGATACACTGATCGTCGTCACGGGCGACCATGCGCACGGCGTTTCGATCATCGGCACGGTCGATGACGAAAAGCCAGGTACCGAAATGCGCGAAAAGGTCGGCACCTACGCCGAAGCCGGATTCCCGAACTATACCGATGAAAACAACGACGGTTATCCGGACAAGATCGACGTCACGCGTCGCCTGTTCCTGAGCGCCAACAATGGTCCGGATCACTACGAGACCTTCCGTCCGAAGCTCGGTGGTCCGTTCGTTCCGGCGATCCAGAACGAGAAGAAGGAATACATCGCCAACGAAGCCTACAAGGATGTTCCCGGCGCGGTCTTCGTGCAGGGCAATATTCCAAAGAGCGGCGACAGCGGCGTCCATGCCGTTGACGATGTGGTTCTGCAGGCAGCCGGCCCGGGTGCCGAAGGCTTCAAGGGCTATATGGAAGAAAGCGACATTTATCGTGTTCTCGTCGATACCTTGGCGCTCGGTGCCAAGCAGACCAACTGATCCATAGTCACCTTATCCGGCGGGCTGTAGTAGCCGCCGGATTCCTTTTCAGATCAGGCTGTGGCTTCGCCATGCCGCTCCGCAAGGAGATTGTCCCATGGTCCGTTTTCATCCGCAAACGACCCGCCGTACCGTGCTGTCGCTGCTTGGCGGGCTGCCGCTTCTGTCCTGCGCGCATTCTCTAGCGGCGGCCGTTTCAGTGATATCTTTCGATGAACTCTACAGCAAGTTCGGCGTCCTCGGACTGGAGTTTTCCGACAAGGTAAAATCTCTGGCCGGGCAGGAGGTAACGATCAAGGGCTTCATGGCGCCGCCGCTCAAGGCCGAGGCCGCCTTCTTCGTGCTTACCGAAATCCCTATGTCGCTCTGCCCCTTCTGCTCCTCCGATGCCGACTGGCCCTGACAATATCGTCGTCGTCTATCTAGGCGAAAAGCAGACATTCGTGCAGCCGTCCCAGACGATCGTGGCGCGCGGCATTCTCGAGTTCGGGTCATGGACCGACCGGAAACCGGCTTCGTCAGCCTGTTGCGGCTGCGTAATGCCGAATATGCGTCGGTCTAGCGCCATGCTGTCACTCGATCTCAGTCATGTCTCGGTTTCCTATCCGGGTCTTCCCACCCCGGTTCTTGATATTCCCTCACTCTCGATCGAAGCTGGCAGCCGTGTTGCGGTTACCGGTGCATCGGGTTCGGGCAAAAGTACGCTGGTCAATATCCTGACCGGGCTTGAGCGCTGCGCCAGCGGCGCCGTTCGCTGGGGTGACACCGATATAGCCTCGCTGTCCGAGCGCAGCCGCGATCACTGGCGGGGTGCGCACATCGGCCTTGTGATGCAGGATTTCCATCTTTTTCCCGGCTTGAGCGCCATCGACAACATCCTCCTGCCCGTCCGCCTGTCGCGAGCGTTGAAACCAGGCGATCCGGATCGAGCATTGATGCTGCTTTATGCCGTGGGCCTCTGCCGCGCGGACCAGACGGTCGAGACCATGTCGCGCGGTGAAATGCAGCGCGTCGCGATTGCCCGGGCTTTGCTTAGAAAACCGGGCGTGCTGATCGCCGATGAGCCGACCGCAAGCCTCGATAGCGACAGCAGCGATGCCGTTGCCCGCCTGCTGATCGACCTGTCGGTCAGCAATGACAGTACGCTGATCGTCGTTTCCCACGATCCGCGATTGACCGGCCGGCTCGAGCGTCGCATCACCCTGTCGGCTGGCCGGATCGCGTCGGACCGCGCGCACCGGGAGAAGGCGGCATGACCGGCTTCATCCTTGCGGATCTCCGTCGTCTTTGGGCCGGTTCGCTGGTCGTCGTGCTGTTGATTGCCTTTGCCACGGCGCTTGGCGTCGCAGTCACCTTGCAAGAGCGGGCACTGAGGCTCGGCAGCGCCCGTGCCGCCGACCGCTTTGACCTCGTGGTTGGCGCACCCGGCAGCGAAACACAGCTGCTACTCTCCTCCGTCTTCCTGCAACCCTCTCCCCTGCCTCTAATGCCAGGCGACGTGCTGTCGAAGCTTGCAGCCGATCCCCGTATTTCCTGGGCCGCACCCGTCGGTTTCGGCGATTCCTTCTCCGGCTATCCGATCGTCGGCACGTCCACGACGCTTGTCGGCACTCTGTCGGCTCTCTCCGAAGGGCGCAGCTTTGCAGCCGCCGGGGAAGCGGTCATCGGTGCCGCAGTGACGCTGCCGCTCGGCTATGCGGTAAAACCAATGCACGGCGTTGCCGGTGGGGAGACGCATACCGAGCTTGCCTACCGCATCACCGGCCGCCTGGCGCCGACAGGTACATCCTGGGACCGGGCTATCCTTGTGCCCATCCAGGCAATCTGGGGTCTGCATGGGATGGGCGCCCACGATCATGAAGGGGAAGAGGCGCACGAAGAAAAGCCGGCCGGGGATTTGGCAGCGGCAACGGCTTACGACGAGCCCCGCTCACCATAATGACGATCACGGCCATGGCGAACACGCCGCCATCAATCCCCGATACGCCGCTCGATGAACATTGGACAACGGCAACGCCCGGTCTTCCGGCGATCCTCGTCAAGCCGAAGACCATCGCCGACGCCTACAAGCTGCGACAGGATTATCGCGGCAATGGCACTCTTGCGGTTTTCCCGGGTGAGGTGCTGACCAATCTTTACGCGACACTGGGCGATGCCAAACGTGTGCTGTCGGCGGTTGCCGTCGGTGCGCAGATCCTCGTCGCGGCCGCCGTTCTCATGGTCACCGTCATGCATATCGGCCAGCGCCGCCGCCAGATCGGCGCTCTAAGGGCCTTTGGCGCGCCGCAATCGGCCGTGCTGTTGATCGTCTGGCTGGAGTTGTTCATCCTGATCGCGCTCGGCATTCTCTCAGGCTTTGCCATCGGCTACGGCACCGCGATGCTGCTGTCGGCGATGTTTTCCGGTGAAAGCGGCATCGTCCTTCCGGTCGGCTTCATCCACGACGATCTGAAGAGCGTGGTCGCCATCGTGCTGTTTTCCGCTATCCTCGCGCTTGCGCCCGCACTTCTGGCCTATCGCCAGTCACCGGCCGCTGCCCTTCGGGCCTGATCGGTCTCATTCGACTAAAGTCATAATCCCAAAGCCGCTCTGCCGCCCCAGGGTGTTTTCTGCCATTTTGTTCTCATGGCGCATTCCGCTTCGGGGTCAGGGAGGATTCGGAGGCAACTGAGGATGTGCACAAAGCCGTTTTTGAGTGGAGGACAAACGAAATGGCAGATGTCGCAATAGCGTCCGGTACAAAGAGTGTACCGATGACCGGCGAGCAGAAGAAGGTGATCTTCGCCTCTTCGCTCGGAACCATCTTCGAGTGGTATGATTTCTATCTCTACGGTTCGCTCGCCGTCTATATCGGCGCAACCTTCTTTCCCAGTATCCTGAGACCACCCGTAACATCTTCGCCCTGCTTGCGTTTGCGGCGGGCTTCCTCGTGCGCCCCTTCGGCGCGCTGGTGTTTGGCCGTCTCGGCGATCTCGTCGGCCGCAAATACACCTTCCTGGTCACTATCGTGATCATGGGCCTGTCGACCTTCCTCGTCGGCATCCTGCCCGGTGCCGCCTCGATCGGCATCGCTGCTCCGATCCTTCTGATCGTGCTGCGCATGCTGCAGGGCCTGGCGCTCGGCGGCGAGTACGGCGGTGCCGCGACCTACGTGGCCGAACACGCGCCACAGGGCAAACGCGGTTACTTCACCTCGTGGATCCAGACGACGGCAACGCTCGGTCTGTTCCTGTCGCTGGTGGTCATCGTCAGCGTCCAGATGATGCTTGGCAAGGAAGCTTTTGCTGCCTGGGGCTGGCGCATTCCGTTCCTGCTCTCCTGCCTGCTGCTTGGCGTTTCCGTCTGGATCCGTCTGAAGATGAACGGATCGCCGGCCTTCAAGAAGATGAAGGAAGAAGGCAAGGGCTCCAAGGCACCGCTGACGGAAGCCTTCGGCCAGTGGAAGAACGCCAAGATCGCGCTTCTGGCGCTGTTCGGTGCTGTCGTCGGCCAGGCCGTCGTCTGGTATTCCGGCCAGTTCTACGCGCTGTTCTTCCTGCAGAACATCCTGAAGGTCGACGGCCAGTCGGCGAATATCATGGTTGCAGCATCGCTGCTGATCGGCACCGGCTTCTTCGTGCTGTTCGGTTGGCTGTCCGACAAGATCGGCCGCAAGCCGATCATCATGGCCGGCCTGCTTCTAGCCATGCTCACTTACTTCCCGCTGTTCAAGGCGCTGACCTGGGCCGGTAACCCGGCTCTGGCCGAAGCACAGGAAACCATCCGGGCGACCGTTACCGCCGCCCCGGGCGACTGCAAGTTCCAGTTCAACCCGACAGGCACGGCGAAGTTCACGACATCCTGCGATATCGCGACGTCGTTCCTGACACGCAATTCTGTGCCTTACGATGTGGTTCCCGGTGCCGCCGGTTCGGCTGCAACAGTCAAGATCGGTGATACGACCATCACCGGTTATGACGCGGTTGCCGCTGGCGACAAGGCCAAGGCCACAGGCGCTGCCTTCGAAAAGCAGATCAACATGGCGCTCCAGACGAGCGGCTATCCGCTGGCTCGCGCCGCTGCCAAGGTTCCGGAAAGCAAGCTGGACGGCTTCGTTGCCGCCAATCCGGAACTGACACTCGATGCCGCGGCCGTTCGCGGCGGCGACAAGGCTTCCATGACCGGCGAACAGCTGGTTGCGGCCAAGCTCCTGACGGCGGAAGAAGCTGCAGGCGTCACCGAAATGCCTGTTTACACCATCGACAAGGGCGGTTCCTTCGCCATGGTCGCCGATCCGGCACGGGTCAACTGGATCGCCATCATCGCAGTGCTGACCGTTCTCGTCATCTATGTGACGATGGTCTACGGCCCGATTGCAGCGCTGCTGGTCGAACTCTTCCCGACCCGCATCCGCTACACCGGCATGTCCCTGCCCTATCATATCGGCAACGGCTGGTTCGGTGGTCTGCTTCCGGCAACGGCCTTCGCGATGAGTGCCGCTCAGGGGGATATCTACTACGGCCTCTGGTACCCGATCGTGTTCGCCGGCATCACGCTGGTGATCGGCATGCTGTTCCTGCCCGAAACTAAGGACCGCGATATCCACACCATGGATTAAACCTGGCTGGATATCGATACGGAAAAGCCCGGCGCAGCCCCTTGCGCCGGGCTTTTCCAATTCTGCGTTTTTCAGGCTGAAGGCGCAGGATGAAAACGGTTCTTCGGCCGGGGCCAGCCGGTTTCGTCCAGCTGGAATAACCAGTTTCGCCGGGCAAACAAGAAGGCCGTCATCAGCGCCGTCCACAGTCCGAGCAGAAGGCCGGCTGCCACATCACTTGGATAGTGTGCGCCAACAACAACGCGGCTGAGGCCGATCGCCAAGGCTCCTAGCGCAAAGACGATGCGCAGCCGGGGCGCCAGCATCGAGAATGCTCCGAAAAATGAACCGACGGCTGCGGAATGGCCCGACGGGAAGCTTTGGAATATCCAGTCATGGCCGGAGAAGAACGACAGGCTGTGGGCGCCATATTCGGCGAAGAGTTCAGGCCGCGCCCGGCCTATCACGAGCTTGGCCAAGTGTACCACGATGCTGGCGCTGCCGATCGTCACGAGAAAATAGAGGGCTAGCCGCCAGCCTGTCTTCATTTTCGACGAAAATCCTTCGCTGCAGGAAACGCGATGCAGGATATAGGCGATGATGACGATCGAGCCGGAGCCGTAGATCATCCAGGCGAATGTGCCGAAATCGGTGATCCGCTTGTTGAAGGCAACGATCCCGCCCGGCAGCGCCTGCGCCAACCGCGAGATCATGCCGTCAAAGGGAAGCAGGGCTACGACCAGGAGGGCGGCTGCCAGCAGCAGCCAGAGAGAGGAAGAGAGCGGTCGGTTCATCGAGGAGGTACTTTCTTGGCATCGCGACCATTCTTTCCTCCGTCATCCTCGCCCTTGTGGCGGGGATCCAGTTGCAGGCGCGTCTGCGCTGCAGAAGACCCCTGACGCGGCAGACGCCGCGTCGCTGGATTCCTGTGACAAGCACAGGAATGACGGTGGCCAAAATGGCTATCTGACCAAACTTGTGAGTCTGCAGCGCGGAATCAACCCCACCCAAACAAAAACGGCATCCGGGTAACGACCCGGATGCCGCTCGATACCTTCGAACAGCTTAAGCCGAAAGCGCCTTGAATTCGGCAAGAATGGCATCGCCCATTTCGACGGTGCCGACCTGGCGGGCGCCGTCAGCCATGATGTCGCCGGTGCGCACGCCCTTGTCGAGAACGTTGGCGATCGCCTTTTCCAGGTTGTCGGCTTCCTTCACCAGATTGAAGGAGTAGCGCAGGCACATGGCGAACGAGGCGATCATGGCGATCGGGTTGGCAATGCCCTTGCCGGCAATGTCCGGGGCCGAACCGTGTACCGGTTCATAAAGTGCCTTGCGCTTGCCGCTTGTGGCATCGGGTGCGCTGAGCGAAGCCGACGGCAGCATGCCGAGCGAACCGGTGAGCATGGCGGCAACGTCCGACAGCATGTCGCCGAACAGGTTGTCTGTGACGATGACGTCGAACTGCTTTGGCGCACGAACGAGCTGCATGCCGCCGGCATCGGCCAGCATGTGGTCGAGTGCGACGTCGGAATACTTCGCCTTGTGCGTCGCGGTCACCACCTGGTTCCACAACACACCCGACTTCATGACGTTGCGCTTCTCCATCGAGCAGACGCGGTTGTTGCGGGTACGGGCCAGTTCGAAGGCGACGCCGGCAATGCGCTCGATCTCGTAGGTGTCGTAGACCTGCGTGTCGATGCCGCGCTTCTGGCCGTTGCCGAGATCGATGATCTCCTTCGGTTCGCCGAAATAGACGCCGCCGGTCAGCTCGCGCACGATCAGGATATCGAGGCCTTCGACCAGTTCTGGCTTCAGCGAAGAGGCATCCGAGAGCGCCGGATAGCAGATCGCCGGGCGCAGGTTGGCAAACAGCTGCATGTCCTTGCGCAGGCGCAGCAGGCCAGCTTCCGGGCGCACTTCATAAGGCACATCATCCCATTTCGGACCGCCGACGGCGCCGAAGAGAACGGCATCTGCCGCCATCGCCTTTTCCATGTCGGCATCGGAAATCGCCGCGCCATGGGTGTCATAGGCAGAGCCGCCGACCAGACCTTCGTCCGTCGTAAAGCCGCCGGCCATTTCGGCGTTCATGTAGGCGATGATTTTGCGGACTTCCGCCATGGCTTCCGGGCCGATACCGTCGCCGGGCAGAAGGAAAAGATTGCGCACTGTCATGGGGCATTCCTTATATCAAGGGTGGGCTTTTCAGATGTTGGCGCGTTCTTAACGCAACTTCCGTTCAAGGAAAATGCAGTTCTGGAAAGAATTGTGCGCGCAATGTCAGTTCCCGCCGGAACGGGCGGGCTTCCCGAGTGTGAGAATCTTCCATCGACCGGACAACTCTTCGGTCCAGCCGATGGAATGACCGATGCGCAAACTCATCCGCTCCGTGACCGCTGCCTTGCGGTCCACTTTGGACATGCTTCTGTTTGTGGGCAAATCGAAACCCTGAAGATGAGCAATCCCTGTTCCATCCGGAACAGCGCGAGTGTCCGGTCTATGGGATAGTCCGGTCACTGGATGAGGGAGGCTCATCCACACGACTTCAAGGAGAGACCCCCGCATGCGCAAGTTCGTTCTGACCGCCGCTGTCGCCGTCATTGCCGCCGCTTCTTTCACCGCCCCTTCGCAGGCCGGCTATTACAACGACGACTGCAAGCCCTATTGCTACGTCAAAAAGGTCAGAACCTACGATTATCAGGGCAACCTGATCGTCAAGAAGATCCGCATCTGCGAATAAGCGCGCCTTTTCTGACGCCCTCCCTGAAAGCCCGACTGTCCCCGCAGTCGGGCTTTGATTTCGGTTCAGCTCCAGTCCTTCTCGCCGCGGCGCCATTTGTGCAGATCGTACCAGGCGACGAGAAGAAAGGCCCCGGCCAACCCCAGATGTTCGAAGAATGCGTTCATCGCCATGAAACGGTCCTGCCCCAGCGGCATCTCCCAGAAGCGCAAGGCGATGAAGGTTGCAAGCACTGTAAAGACAGCCAGCGAAAGCGAACCGATCCAGCGGCAGAAGCCGCTGATGACCATCGCCGAAGCGGTCAGCTGGAAAAGGATGACCACGGCGGCGATGGGCCTTCCCGGCAAGAGCCCGTATCGCTCCATTTCGGCGACGGCGCTGCCGAAGTCCATCAGCTTGGTCACGCCACTCAGAATATAGGCGGAGCAGAGCGCCACGAGCCCCAGCCAGCGGGCCGGATGACTGGTGAAAACCGGCGTGCAGACGCCTGCAAGTTTCGCTTCCATTCTCAACAGCATCGTTTCCCCCTTCTGACGTGCATGATCGTGCCGGATGCTACATGTCCCTGCGTTGATATCGAACAGTTTTATTGGAATTTTCTTCCCCCAAAATCCCCGCCCTGAAAACCCGTGTCATGATCATGGCGTTCTGTCACGGATGCACCGCAAGACGTTTGCGGCGAGGCAGGGCTGGCGCTCCACGTGAAGCCTCGTGGTCTCCCGCAAGGAGACCGCGAACGTCAGGCGGACCGGAAGGAGAGCCCCCCGGAAAATGGATCCCCTCCGTCCTTATGGGGTGGGCGCATCTGTGGGATGCACAGGCCGGGATGGGAAGCGTGACGTACCGGGGCTGTGATGCTCTATGCCGGACCGGAATTATGCGCCACGACGATCGTCCCGGATCAGAGGATCCGGAGTCGGGGTCTGTAGGGAGGAAAGCTCCCCGAGAGAACGCCAAACGGGGCGCTGGAAAGCGTCACATAAACTTATTCATTAGAGGCGGTTTCCAGTGCCCCGTCCGAATGAACCGATTTTTCAAAACCACGGCGGACACCGCGCGGGGATGTTTCCTGCTGTCCTTTGGCCGGCCTGAAAAGGAGCAATCGTGCCCTATAATAAACCTCAGAAGTCGCCGTCGAACGACGTGATGTTCCGCGTCGCCGCAACGGCCTGGTCCAATTATCTTGGCTGCCGGGTACGCCGCTGCCGCCATGAGTGCCGTTGCCTTGGAAGAATGAACCGGTTTGGAATGCCTCCGTGCGCTGGCAACATGAAAATTGCCGACCTTAACGACATGCTCGATTTTTTTCGGCGATACCTGCCAAACTCGCGACACCGGATTTGTTGGCTGCAGAACTTGCCGAGGCAAAGACGGACGATGAACGCGAGATGATCGCATTCCGGCGTCAGGTCTTTCTCTATTATCACGGCGAATTGGCAAGAGCAGGACTGGCCGAACCTTTGGGGCCACCCTTCGTCGAGGGTTGATCGTGTCAGCCCTTGAAGGCGGTGACTTCGATCTCGATCAGCATTTCCGGGCGGATCAGGTCGCAGACCACCATCGTTGCCGCTGGGCGGATGTCGCCGAACGCTTCGCCGAGGATAGGGAAGACGATATCGGCAAAGGCCGCATCGGTCACGTAGTAGTGATTGCGCACCGCATCCTTGAGCGAAAATCCGGCGCCGGTCAGCGCCGCCTCGATCGTCTTCAGGCAGTTGCGGGTCTGCTCTTCCACCGTCTTAGGCATAGTCATCGTCTGATAGTCGTAGCCGGTCGTGCCGGAAACGAAGCACCAGTCGCCCTGCACGACAGCCCACGAATAACCCGCCGTCTTTTCAAACGGCGAGCCGGAAGAGATCAGTTTTCGCGGGCTGGGCATCGGGTTTTACGCCCAGGGATGCGAAGCGGCATTGGCCTTTTCGAACGTGTCGATGGCCGTTGCCTTTTCCAGCGTCAGGCCGATATCGTCGAGGCCGTTCAGCATGCAATGGCGGCGGAACGCGTCGAGTTCGAAGGTGATCTTGCCACCGTCCGGGCCGGTGATTTCCTGGTTTTCCAGGTCGACCGTCAGGATGGCGTTGGAGCCGCGCGAGGCGTCATCCATCAGCTTTTCCAGGTCTTCCGGAGAGACCACGACCGGCAAAATGCCGTTCTTGAAACAGTTATTGTAGAAGATGTCGGCAAACGAGGTCGAGATGACGCAGCGGATACCGAAATCGAGCAGCGCCCACGGCGCATGTTCGCGCGACGAGCCGCAGCCGAAATTGTCACCGGCAACCAGGATCTTGGCATTCTGGTAGGCAGGCTTGTTGAGGACGAAATCCTCGTTGACCGAGCCGTCCTCATGATAGCGGGCTTCGGCGAAAAGGCCGGTGCCAAGGCCGGTGCGCTTGATCGTCTTCAGGTAATCCTTCGGAATGATCATGTCCGTGTCGATGTTGACGACGGGGAGCGGCGCGGCAACGCCGGTGAGCTTGACGAACTTGTCCATGGCAATGGCCTTCGATTTCAACGGGACGGAAAAATTTCCGCCCAGCGTTTAGAGCAATTTTACGCCGAAATGAAGGAGAATCTTGTTCCGGGTCGCCGGAAAGGCCGCAAGGCAGCCCTTAGAGATCGATGATCGTGCCACGGCCGTCGTTCCAGATGCGCGGTTCGCGCTGCTGGCGAGTGGAATTGCGGCCGGCGGTGGCGCGCACCGGCTTCGGCGCAAGCCGAGCTGCAATCGTCGTACCGATCATCACGACCGAGACAATGCCGACGAGGGCCAATCCGAGCGAGGCGGTAAACACGAAGGCCATCAGCGTGAACGCGATGCCTGCGATTGTCAGGAGGAGAGAGCGTATGCTTTGCATTGTCGTCACCTTTCGTTGCCTGAAATGTGGGTTCGCCCGCGCCGCGTTGCAAGGCCTACTTCCGTATGACAGGTCTGCCTTGCGAAAATGGCGAAAGCCGGGCACAAAAGCCGCATGAATTCGCCCAATGATCATCACCCTGCCCGCTTGCGCCGCTCCGTGCTATGTGTGCCGGCCGATAATGCCCGCGCCCTTGCCAAGGTCGCTACCCTTGCCTGTGACGCGGTGATCTACGACCTCGAGGATGCGGTATCCATCGACAACAAGGTCACCGCCCGCCAGACGCTGGCTGGTCATCTGCAGCGGCAGCGCCGCAGCGATATCGAAGTGATCATTCGCATCAACGATCTGAAGACACCCTTCGGCGAAAAGATCTGGCCTTTGCCTTGACGCTGTCGCCCGACGCCATCCTTTTGCCCAAGGTCGAAAGCCCGCAGGATATCCAGGCGGTCGTTGATTTCCTGTCGGAAAACGATGCGCCGGATAGCGTTCGCCTCTGGGCGATGATAGAAACCCCGCGCGGCGTGCTCAATGCGGCAGCGATTGCAGAAACCGGCCGCACCCGTGGCGGCAGGCTCGATTGTTTCGTGCCGGGGCTGAACGACCTGCGCAAGGAAACCGGCGTGCCCGCCCTGCCCGGCCGGACCTATCTCATTCCCTGGCTGATGCAAACTCTGCTCGCCGCCCGCAGTTGCGGCCTCGACATCATCGATGCCGTCTTCAACGATTTCCGGGATGCTTCAGGTTTTACGGCGGAATGCGCCCAGGGCCGCGACATGGGCTTCGATGGCAAGATGCTGATCCACCCGGCCCAGATCGGTCCGGCCAATGGCGCCTTCGGTGTCGCCTGATGCCGCCCTTGCCGAGGCCCGGTCGATTATTGATGCCTTTGCGCTGTCCGAAAATGCGGATAAAGCCGTCATCAATCTCAACGGCCTGATGGTCGAGCGTCTTCACCTCGATCAAGCCCTGCGGCTCGCCGCCAAGGCCGATGCCATCAACACAAAAGGAAAAGCCCTTTGAAACTTTACCGCCTGCTGACCGCCATTGACGACGCCACCTTCTGCCACAAGGTCACGGCCGCCCTCAACAAGGGCTGGGAGCTCTATGGTTCGCCGACCTATGCCTGGAACCAGGAAACCCGGGCGATGATGTGCGGCCAGGCCGTCGTCAAGGATGTCGAAGGCAAGGAGTATACCCCCGACACCAAGCTGTCCGAACACTGATACTTCAAGACAGGCTGGGACGGTTCAACCCGTCTCAGCCGCCGACATGCTCGACGCTTTCCTCGATCCGCTCCATGTCGTCGTCCGACAGGCCGAAATGATGGCCGATCTCGTGGATCAGCACATGGGTGATGATGTCGCCCAGCGTCTCCTCGTTCTCCGCCCAATAGTCGAGGATCGGCCGGCGATAGAGAATGATCCGGTTCGGCATCTCGCCGGTTTCCATGGTAAAACGCTCGCCGATACCGCGTCCTTCGAACAGTCCGAGCAGATCGAACGGCGTTTCCAGCGCCATGTCCTCGAAAACATCCTCGGTCGGAAAGTCGTCGATCTCGATGGTCAGATCGGTGGCCAGCGCCCGGAATTCCTCCGGCAGGTGGCTATAAGCCTCCAGCGCCAGGGATTCGAATGTGCTGATTGTCGGCGCGTGGCGTTCCCGCCAATCGTCGCTCTGGTCTATGCGGGCCATGGGCACTCCTTGCTTGCCCCCTGATATAGCCATTTCATCAGCGTTTTTCGAGGGTTGAATTTGGATGACCCTGTCAAGGAATAAATTCTTAGAGATTCCCGTTGACTCTTTCCTGAAGCTCTGGAATCTATAAGAACATAACAGGAACAATCTGAATTGGAGTAACGTCATGGCGCAGACGCCCATGGCGCGCGAGCGTCTTTTTGCGCTCCGTGAAGAGATCGCAAAACTGGAAGGCAACTCCATCGCCGCCGCCAGGCAGGAGGCTTTGGCCGGCGAAAGCGGCCATGCAAAGCAAAGGGAGAGCCATCGTGTTCCGCTGGGTGTAGCGACGCTTGATCATGCCATGGAAGGCGGGTTGCCCCTCAATGGCATGACTGAAATCCGCTCGGAGTTGATGCGCGATGCAACGGCGGCAACCGGTTTTGCATTGGCGCTTGCGGCCCTGCTGCAGCGTGAGGTGGATGCGGATCGCTCACCGGTTCTGTGGATCAGCGACACGGTCACATCGATGGAAACAGGCATTCCCTATGCGCTCGGGCTTGCAGATTTCGGGGTGAAGCCGGAGCGCTTCCTGCATGCCACACCGCGCAGGTTGGAGGAGGCGCTCTGGCTTGCCGAAACCGCCGTCGAAAGTGGCGCCTTTTCGGTCAGCATATTGGAGGTCAAGGGCAATCCGGCCCATTTTGGCCTGACTGAAAGCCGGCGGCTCGGCTTGCGGGCAAAGGCGGCAGGTCGCCCGCTCCTCATTTTACGTCAGTCTGGAGAGGAGGAAGCAAGCAGCGCGCCCTTCCGCTTTCTGGTTGAACCAGCACCCGCGACAAGCCGGTTTTTGCCGGATCGATCGATGCTTGGCGGCAGCATCGGCAATCCGGTTTTCCGTCTCACCCTGGAGAAAAGCCGAAACCCGGCGCCCGTCTCCCTACTTCTGGAGTGGAATCCCCATGACCGTCAGTTTCTCCCCGTCCGCGAACCAGAGCGTGCTCGGCCTACGGGCAGGCTCACAGCGCATTCTGGCCCTCGCCTTCCCGCATTTGCCAACCGACCGGATCGCCCGCAGGAACTGGGGTCTGTCCTGGCGCTTGACCAGGCGTCCTGACGCCCCTCCCATCGTCTGCTCCGGGCGGCTCAACAATGCCATGCGACTGACGGCGCTTGATGAGGCGGCGGGAAGCGATCGGCCTTAGGAAAAACCAGGGCGTGGCGGAAGCACGAGCCATGTGTCCCAAGCTCGATGTCGTCGAGGAAGACCTGGCCGCCGATCGCCGCCTGCTCGATGGTATCGCCGACTGGTGCGACCGTTATACGCCCCTGGTGGCGCTTGACGGTTCAGATGGACTGTTTCTCGATATTACCGGCAGTTCTCACCTCTTCGGTGGCGAAAAGGCCATGCTCCAAGACATCCTCATGCGGCTTTTCCAGATGGGAATTGATGCCCGTGGCGCCGTATCCTCCGCGCCGGGCCTCTCCTGGGCCGTCTCCCGCCTGGGCAATGGTGGCGTCATCATGGACGAGCAGATCGAAGAGGTATTGTCGCCCTTGCCGGTCGCATCGCTGCGGCTGGAGGAAACAACCATCGCCGCGCTGCAGAAGCTCGGATTGAAACAGGTCGGCGATCTCATCATGGCGCCGCGAGCGCCCCTTGCGCGGCGTTTCGGAACGCAACTGTTGCTGCGGCTTGATCAGGCGCTCGGCCGTGACGAAGAACCCGTCTCTCCACGCCGGCCCGTCGCCAGCCTTTCTGCCGAGCGGCGTCTGATCGAGCCCATCCAGGCGGAGGAAGACATCCTCTATCTGATCGGGCAGATTGCCCTGTCACTGAAAACAAGCCTGGAAGAGCGAGGTGCCGGCGGGCGGGCTTTCGAACTCATGCTCTTCCGGGTCGATGGCCGGGTCTTTCGCATCGCGGCTGGCGCCTCGCAGCCATTGCGGGACCCGAAGCGGATCGCGGCCCTCTTTTCCGAGCGCCTCCAGGCCGTTCATGACGACCTCGATGCCGGCTACGGTTTTGAAACCGTGCGGCTCAACGTTATGCGGCATGAAGCCTTCGATACGCCGCAGGAGGATTTTGATGGCTCACGGCAAAAGGATATTTCCCTCGCAGGGTTTGTCGATCGCGTTTCGGCCCGTCTCGGCGCCGATTGCCTACAGAGTTTTCAGTTGCGAGAGAGCCATGTGCCGGAACGGGCGGTGGCCGCGATCTCGGCCATCGATACGCTCGCACCGGGCAAGAAGCCGGTCGCAAGCGTTTTCCCCTGGTCCCGCAGCGAGCGCCCTCTCAGGCTTTTCCGGCGGCCGGAGCTGGTAGAGGTCTCCCTGGCCGAAGTGCCGGAGGGACCACCGCAAAGCTTTCATTGGCGCCGCGTGACGCACCGCGTCTCTCGCAGCCAGGGGCCGGAACGGCTTGCCATGGAATGGTGGATCGATGGTACGGACGCGCAGTCGTGGGATTATTTCCGCCTTGAGGACGATACCGGCCATCGTTTCTGGCTCTATCGCGAGGGGCTCTACGGCCAATTTCCGCCACCGCGCTGGTTCATGCATGGAATATTCGCATGAGCACCAACCCCACCTTTTTCGAGATCGGTGCCCGGTCGAATTTTTCCTTCCTCGAAGGCGCGTCGAAGCCGGAGGAGATGGTGGTGCAAGCCGCGATCCTGCACCTCTCGGGCCTCGGGATCGCCGACCGTAATTCCGTTGCCGGGGTAGTTCGCGCTCATGCACAGGTCAAGGCACTCAGGGAAGAACACGCGAAGACAGTTCAGGAAAATCTGACGCTTTGCGAAAAGGGAGAGGAGCAGAAGCAGCTTCTCGAAGCCGTTCCTTTTCAGCCGGGCGCCCGGCTGGTCTTTTCCGATGGCACGCCGGACATTCTCGCCTACCCGCGAACCAGGAAGGGATGGGGGCATCTCTGCCGTCTGCTCAGCGCTGGGAATCTTAGGGCACAAAAGGGAACATGCATTCTCAATGAGGATGATCTCATCGAATGGGGTGACGAGATGATGCTTGCCCTCATTCCCGACCCTTCTCTCGTGGGCGATGCAGGAGCACAGGAAAAGCTGGAAGACTGCCTCGCACGCCTGAGAGAACGCTTCCGCGAGGCATTCTTTATGGCTTTGTCGCCGTCCTATGATGGGCGGGACGCAGAGGTTTTTGCCACGCTCTCTCTGCTTGCCACCCGCAACCGCGTGCCGCTGATCGCCAGCAACCAGCCTCTCTATCATCATAAATCCCGCCATCCCCTGTCGGACATTGTCACGGCCATTCATGAACACGTGACGATTGCCGAAGCCGGCTTCCGGCTGGCACCCAATGCGGAACGCTACCTCAAGGATTCACGTGAAATGTCGTGGGTGTTCCGTACCTATCCCAGCGCCATCGCCAACACGCAGACCTTTTTCAAAGGCCTCACGTTTTCATTGGATGAACTGAAGCACAACTATCCAGATGAAGGCGACGAAGGAGAAGCGCCCTCCGACATGCTGGAACGTTTGACCTGGGAAGGCGCTCGAAAACGCTACCCGGAAGGTACTCCGGATAGGGTCAAAACCCAGATCGGTTACGAGCTGAAGCTCATCCGTGACAAGGAATATGCCCCCTATTTCCTGACAGTCTACAAGATCATCCAGCATGCCCGGTATGAACTGAACATCCTATGCCAGGGGCGCGGTTCAGCGGCAAATTCCGTCATCTGCTATTGCCTTGAGATTACCGAGGTCAACCCGGAGAAAAGCACGCTTCTCTTCGACCGGTTTCTGTCGATGGATCGGGATGAGCCACCGGATATCGATGTCGATTTTGAGCACGACAGGCGGGAAGAGGTCATCCAATATATCTATAGCACCTATAGCAAAGAACACGCCGGCCTGACGGCGGCGGTGACGAGCTATCGTGCCCGGTCTGCTGGCCGCGAGGTGGCCAAGGCCTTCGGGCTTTCGGAAGATGTGCAATCGGCTCTTGCAAGCACGGTGTGGGGCTGGTCGGCAGAGGATCTGTCCGAACGAGAGGCGAAGGCTGCCGGTCTCGACCTGTCCGATCCGGTCACCGGGAATGTTCTTCAATATGCGACGCAGCTTCTAAGCTTTCCCCGGCACCTCACGCAGCATGTCGGCGGCTTTGTCATCACCAAGGACCGGCTCGATGAGGTGGTGCCGATCATGAACACGGCCATGCCGGGGCGGTATATGGTCGAATGGGACAAGGACGATCTCGACAATCTCCGGATTCTCAAGGTCGATATCCTGGCTTTGGGAATGCTTACCTGCCTGCGCAAAGCCTTTGAGTTTCTGGAACGTCATTATGATGTGAAGAAGACGCTTGCCGATCTCGGCAACAAGGATCACGAGGATGGCGAGCCGGTCTACGACATGATGTGCCGGGCCGATACGATCGGAGTCTTTCAGATCGAAAGCCGGGCGCAGATGAGCATGCTGCCCCGCCTTCGCCCGCGTGTGTTTTACGATCTTGTCATCGAAGTCGCGATCGTTCGGCCAGGCCCCATCCAGGGAGATATGGTGCATCCCTATCTCAAGAGCCGTGGGCAATCCCATCTTCCCGGGTTCAAGATCGATTACCCAAAGGATGAGATGAAACCCATTCTGGAGCGCACATATGGCGTTCCGCTCTTTCAGGAACAGGCAATGCAGATTGCTATCACGGCCGCGAAGTTTTCGCCGGCAAAGGCGGATCGCCTGCGCCGCTCCATGGCAACGTTCAAGCGTTCCGGGCAGGTCAACTCGTTCAGAGACGATATGGTCAACGGCATGATGGCCAATGGGTATGCGCGGGACTTTGCCGAACGTTGTTTCAAGCAGATCGAAGGCTTTGGCGAATACGGCTTTCCGGAAAGCCATGCCGCCTCCTTTGCCCTGCTCGTCTACGCCTCCTCCTGGGTCAAGGCCTATTACCCCGATGTCTTCTGCGCGGCCTTGCTGAATTCCCAGCCGATGGGTTTTTACGCGCCGTCGCAACTGGTCCGTGAGCGCGAGCATGGGGTCGAGGTACGCCCGGTTGATATCAATTCTTCAAAATGGGATTGCCTGCTGGAAGAAGTCGAGTTCGATGCAGGCGCGATCGACCGGCGGCATGGTTCGATGCGGGGGATCATCAAGACGCAGAGAGCTGTGCGGCTCGGGTTCCGGCAGGTGAAAGGTCTTTCTGAGCCGGATATGATCACGCTCGTCGCCAATCGCGGCCAGGGTTACATCTCCGTGCGTGATCTCTGGCTGCGGTCGGGGTTGCAAAAATCCGATATCGAGCGGCTGGCGGATGCCGATGCCTTCGGCTCCATCGGGCTTTCGCGGCGGGAAGCACTCTGGGCCGTGCGGGGGTTGGATGCCAAGAGTGCGGCGGAAAGCCTGCCTTTGTTCGACCGAGCGGGCCGCACCGACCTTCGGGTGGAGCCGGAGACCCGCCTGCCGGAGATGTTACCGGGCGAACAGGTTATCGAGGATTATCGCTATCTCTCGCTCTCGCTGAAAGCGCACCCGGTTTCCTTCCTGCGCGATGAATTTGCCGGCATGGGTATCCTGCCGAACGGGAATCTTCTGAATGTGCGGAACGGGCAGTTTGTCACCATCGCCGGGCTTGTGCTAGTTCGCCAAAGACCAGGCTCCGCCAAAGGGGTGATCTTCATGACGCTGGAAGACGAAACCGGTGTTGCCAATGCCATCGTCTGGACCAAGACATTCGACCGGTACCGGCCCGTCGTCATGAATGCCCGGCTGGTGAAAATCAGGGGCAAGCTGCAGTGCGAAAGCGGGGTGATCCACGTCGTGGCCGATCATATCGAGGATATGACGCCAATGCTGGGCCTGCTGCAGCGCGAGGTTCGCCGTTTTGGGGCATGCGAGCGTGCAGACGAGGTCCTGCGCTCGACAGCCGATCATCGGCAGAAGAGACGATCAAGCGGGATGGAGGGATTTTCGCGTGACACGCAGACAGGAGACCCCACTCATCGCAGCGATAGTGCCGAGACCGCAGCCGTCATGCCGAAAGGGCGAAATTTTCACTGAAGTTTGAAGTGCAAGAGGACGCACGTTGCCGAGCCGACATCGGTGATCTGGATTACGGAGGCTGATTTCCACATCATTGTAACAAAAATTGTATGGAATTTTTGCCGCTCAAGAAAACTTGAATTCCGTCGAAAAGTCACGGCGGACAGAAATCTCTAATACTAAACCAATGAAAAGACGATGTTTTTTATCAAGTTTAGAATTGATCTAATATTGAGTTGCTAATTTGCCACGGAAGTTAACCGGCATTTTTTGTTGACAGTAAATATCCGCTTTTGCTTTATGAATAGAATTCAGTGCGTTGTGTATCACGGGCAGACGAAATGCTGGTTTGTAGCTGCAATTTTATCACCGATAAGGACATCCAGGACACCATCATCGAGATGCTCGATGAGGACTGTTGGCAGTTGATCGTACCTGCAAAAGTCTATCACGCGATGGAAAAACGTGGCCGTTGCTGCGGCTGTTTTCCCAACGTCGTCGACATCATCATCCGCACCACCGAGCAGTATCACGCTGGCCGCCTCTCGACGGGGGACCAGATATTTGATTTCATGACCCGCCTCAAACAATTCCATGAAGAAAACAGGAGAGCGGATCTTGAAAGGCGACAAAAAGTCATCGAGCAGCTTAACGAAGCGCTGTATCTCGAACTCGGTGCCGTCAACCAATATTGGGTTCACTACCGCCTGCTTGACGATTGGGGCTACACGCTTCTCGCCAAGAAGGAGCGAGCCGAATCCATCGAGGAGATGCACCACGCTGACAAGCTGGTTTCGCGCATCATCTTCCTCGAGGGCCATCCCAATCTCCAGACGGTGGCCCCGCTGCGGATCGGCCAATCGGTCAAGGAAGTGCTGGAGGCCGATCTCGCCGGCGAATACGACGCCCGCAAGGCGTACAAGAAATCCCACGATATCTGTCATGACGCGGGCGACTATGTTTCCATGAAGCTGTTCGAAGAACTGCTCATGGATGAGGAAGGCCACATCGACTTCCTCGAAACCCAGCTCGATCTTTTCAACAAGATCGGCGCCGAGAAATACGGCCAGCTCAACGCAGCCCCGGCTAACGAAGCCGAATAAGGCTCGATATTTGCAAAAATGCCCGCCCCGGTTTCCGTGGCGGGCATTTTTATGCGTTGAAAACCGCATTTGCAGACCGCGCAATGCATGGAAGCCCCTCTGGGCCAATTTAGCCCGGACGCTATCTCCTCGTGGTGCGTCACAGATGTCGAAGCTTTCGCTCATGTGCCGTCATGGGGTTGCATTGCAGCCAGCTCAGTGAAATGTGCTTTTTACATCGCACGCGGCCGTTCCCGGCGTCTTGCACGCGATCGTCCGGTGTTTATCGCTGGCATCCTGCGGCTATTTTTCCGCCCCCTTTACTGCCAATTAAGCCTCAACGTATCCGTCTGTTCCCATGGGAACACAATGGATACTGCGCCTCTGCATATAACTTTTTGCATCTGGACGGCTACAGAAAGCAACAGTAGCTTTCCGGGTAGTAACGTTAGGAAAAGTTGTTTGTTGGAGTGAGGCATGAACCAATCAATCCATTAGACTTATCGAATATTGGAATTTAATAAATCGACTATCAAAATCAATTCATTCGCAACGGCTGAATAATATTCCACGACCACCCGTTTCGGTGGGTCGTGAAAATAGTTGCGCATCTCAGATACGTCAATCAGGAGACGAAAATGGCAGATATTACAGGCACGCCGGGCAATGACATATTGCTCGGCAACGATCTCGAAGGTGACTTCATCACGGCTCTGGCCGGTGTTGACAAGATCAACGGTGGCATGGGTGGCGATTACATTTTTGCTGGTGACGGCAACGATACCGCGGATGGGTCGTTTCAACGCGACTTCATTCAGGGCGAGGCTGGCGACGACACCCTGAATGGCAATAGCGGTAATGACTATGTCGACGGTGGCACCGGCAAGGACAAGCTCAATGGCGGCAGTGGCCAGGACACGCTCGTCCGTGGGCACGCTGGCAACGGCGGCCGGCGATGTTGCCAATGGCGGCTCCGGCACCGACCGGCTGATAGTCGATTATTCGTCATCCGCCGCCAAGCTTAACATTGTGATCACGGATTGGATCACGCCACAGACGCTGACGGGTGGCATCCAGGCGACCAATGTCGAGTCATTCTGGATCACCGGCAGCAAGTTCGATGACAAGGTTACGGGCGGGAACTATGCCGACATGTTTGACGGGGGCGCGGGCAACGATACGCTGTCCGGTGGCCGTGGTTTTGACATGCTGCTGGGTGGCGATGGCAACGATATCCTGTATGGCGGGCATAGTTTTGACTATCTGCAGGGCGATGCCGGGAACGATATTCTGTACGGCGATCAGGGTTTTGACACTCTTTACGGCGGTACTGGAAACGACAGGCTCTATGGCGGTGACAGTTTTGACACGCTTTATGGCGGTGACGGCGCGGACACCATTTCCGGCGGTACCGGCGATGATTCCATTGCGGGTGATTCCGGAGACGACAAACTGCTGGGTGACTCGGGCAATGATAGGATCGACGGTGGCACGGGCAACGACACGATCGACGGTGGCAGCGGCGATGATACGATCAGCTACTACTATGGCGAGGGCAAGGATACCATCACCGACGCCGGCGGCAGCGATCGCCTGATCCTGCGCAATTTCACCGGCAATTTCACCGCCAAGGCCGCGACCGAGGTCAATACGCTGGTCGGTGGAACGACCTTCAAGGGCATGGACCACTACACGATCTACGCGACCGGATCCGGTGCGAACAAGATCACCACCGGCACCGGCAACGATATTGTCGAGGCGGGAGACGGCAATGACTGGATCAATGGCGCCGATGGAAACGACACCCTCCATGGGGGCCTCGGCAAGGATACGGTCTATGGCGGCACTGGCAACGACACTGTCACGCTTGGTGATGGCGGCGCAGATATCGGTGATGGCGGTGCAGGAACCGACGAGGTCATCGTCGATCGCCGGTCATTGACCACAAGCCAGACCTTCTCCGTCAGCGGAACCACGGCAACATTGACTGATGGCACCAGCCTGAAGAACTTCGAGCATTACACGGTGTCCTTCGGAAAGAGCAATGACGTCATCAAGTCGGTCGGTGCGGCACAAAGTGTTTCCTTCTACGGCTATGACGGCAACGATACGCTGATCGGCACCAACGGATCGGATGAACTGGATGGCGGCAACGGCAATGATACGCTGACATCCGGCGCCGGTGCGGACTGGATCGCTGACAATGGCGGCACCAATGTCATCAAGTCCGGTGACGGGTCAGACACCATCCACGTAGGCGATGCCTATAGCGGTGGTGCCGTCGGCCACAACACGGTGGATATGGGAACCGGTGACGACAGCTTCTACCGGACTGCCTCAACCGGCAAACTCTCGCTGGATGGCGGCACGGGCACGGACTTCGCCTCGATCGACTTCAGCAAATACACCGCCGGCATCACCTTCAAGCTGGCCGCCAGCGTCACGGCAACCAATGCCCCGGTAACGGTCAAGAATGTCGAACGGGTAGCCCTTGTCGGTGGCAGCGGCAATGATGTCTTCACCGGCGGCAGCCTCAACGACGATCTGCGTGGCGGCAGCGGCAATGATGTGCTGACCGGTGGTGCGGGTAACGATACCATCGACGGTGGTCTCGGCAATGATACGCTGAGGGGCGGCACCGGCAATGATACGATCTATGGCGACGGCCAAACACTGACCGGCGGCAGGGACTCGATCTATGCCGAAGATGGCAACGATCTGGTCTATATGGGGATCAGCGACCGTGCCAATGGCGGGACCGGGACGGACCGGGTCGTCCTCAATGTCTCGGAGCAGACCAAGGACATTGCCTTCACCTTCTCCACGGGTACGGTCAATGTCGATGCTGCAACGTCGTTCATTGCCTTTGAGGCACTCGACTATATCGGCAGCAAGGGGAAAGACACAGTAACCGGCGGCGGTCTTGACGACAAACTCGACGGTCGCGCCGGCAATGATATCCTCAAGGGCGGAAGCGGCAACGACGCGCTGGAGGATGGCGCCGGAAGCGACCAGCTCTTCGGCGATGCCGGCAACGATTGGCTCACCCGGACGGATGCGGTCGGCAAGGATGTCTTCGACGGCGGCTCCGGCACGGACACGCTGTCGTTCCGCGAGGGGGCAACGTCGGTTGTTCTTGATCTGACCACCCAGAGCAAGAACAAGGGGCTTGCGCTCGGCCTGACGGTCAAGAATGTCGAGATCATCGAGGGTAGCGTCAATGACGACGACATTCGCGGCGATGCCAATGCCAATACCTTCTACGGCAACGGATCCAGACGATGTGCTTGATGGGCGTGACGGCAACGATACGCTCGTCGGCGGTGCCGGCGACGACTGGCTGACCGGCGGCAAGGGCAATGACAGGTTCGTCTTTGACTTTGATGGACGTGATGGCGAGGGTGACGTCATCACCGACTTCACCCGCGGCCAGGACAAGCTGGTGATCGACAAGAGCGACTACCAGATTGCGGTTGGCGATACGGCGGTGACGCTTGTCGTCGGAGCCAACCCGGTGGCGACCAGTACGAAGGGCAGCTTCCTGTCTCGAAAGCGACAATGGCCGCCTATGGTTCGATGCCGACGGCAAGGGCACTGAAGCCGACCTCGAACTCGTCGCCATCCTGCAGAACGTCAAGACGCTGTCGACGAGCGATTTCGCCTTCATTTGATATTGCGTGGAAAGCTTGAGAAAGGCGCCCGCCCCGGGTTTTGGGGCGGGCGTTGAACTTTGCACGGCTTGAGCGCAAGCCGACATTCGGGGGTTGTCACGATCATTGCCCATAGCGTCAGACTGGAGCCTGGCTTGCGGTGCGGGTCGTCGGAAAATCTCCCGAAGAGGCGGCGGCGCATTTTGGCTGGTTCTCGCATTTTACAGCGATCGAGAACAGGGCTTCGAGTGCCTGGACCCGGGAGCTGCTGGGCTGGCAGCCCAAGCAAGCCAGGCAAATCTCCGGTCTCGACCGGGCAGGTTATTTCGAAGGATGAATAGGCTGCGCGTGAAGCGAGCGCTATAGTTACCGCGTCGCTGCAACGTCGGCCAGATGCCTGAAGGCCGTAACGACCTCCTTATAAACCCCGCGTTTGAATGCGACGATCAGGTCTGGCAATGCATGCATCGGCTTCCAGGCCCATTCGTCGAATTCGGGCTCGTGGCCGCCGGGGGCCGGATTGATGGCGATTTCGGATTCGTCGCCTTCGAAGCGGAAGGCGAACCAGCGTTGGGTCTGGCCGCGATACTTGCCTTTGAGGCCGATGCCGATCAGGTGTTCGGGCAGGTCGTAGTTGATCCAGTCCGGCGCTTCGGCAAGCAGCGAGACGGTGGTCATGCCGGTTTCTTCGTAAAGCTCACGATAGGCCGCCTTCAATGGATCTTCGCCCTTGTCGATGCCGCCTTGCGGCATCTGCCAAAGCTGGGCTGAGCCGTCATATTCGGAATTGCCGATCGGAATGCGCCGGCCCGCCCAGACGAGCCCTTGCTTGTTCAGCACCATGATACCGACGCAGGGGCGGTAGGGAAGATCGTCTGCCTTCACCGGTTTCGGTTTGTCCTTGCTCATGCCCATGCCCTCTGCTTAATTCGTTTGACGCCGATGAAAGATCGCCGCGCTTCTGGCTTACGCTATTGCTGTTGCGGATCCTTGACGAGCGCCGAAACGCCGACAAATTCGATGCCGCGCGTGCTCGCCTCGTCCATCCACTGCGAAATGGCTGCGACGCTTTCATCGAAGGCCGAGGCAACGCCGATGGCGCCGCCATTGCGCCGGGCGATGCGCTCGAGTTCGTCGAGCTTCTTCAGAATTGCCGTGCGGTCGATCTGGTCGTCGACGACCATGTCGGCAAAACCGTGCGGCACGCCGATCGTGCCGGCCAGCGTGCCCGTCAGCGATTGCGCCGAGGTCGCGTCATCGAGGAACAGCAGCCCGCGCCTGCCAATGTCGCGCATCACCGGCTCCAGCGCGTCGGCGTCGGAGAGAAAGCGCCCGCCAAGGAAGTTCATGATACCGGTATAGTTGGTGATCTGGGCCAGAGAGTAATGCAGTTCCGACAGGTTCTTCTTCGCGTCCAGCCCGATGCGCAGCGTGTGCGGGCCGGGATTGTTGTCCGGGTAATCGAAGGGCTCGAACGGCACCTGCAGCAGGATTTCATGGCCCGTGCGGCGCGCCTCCTGCATCCAGCGCTGCAGGCTGTTGCCGGTTGCGGCAAAGGCCAGCGTCACATCGGGGGAAAGCTGACGCAGGGCATTCTGCGTACCCGTCTGGCTAAGCCCGAGGCCACCGACCACCAATGCGATGCGGATGCCGCGGGCGCCGGACCATGGCCGGGCATATTGATCCATCGGCCGCAGACCGTCAGGTCCGGTGACCGGCAGGCGTCCCTCCGGGCTGTCTTCCAACAGGTCGTCATTCGGGAAGGTCGCCAGACGCGGGTCCTGACCCTTCCTCCGGCCGACTTCGATGAAGGCAGGGCCTTCGCCGTCGCGCTGCTTGGGAGAGAATTTGGTGACGATCGAGCCGTTGTCGGTCAACGTTTCCTCGACATGGGCGCCGGACAGGGCGCCGCTCGTCTGCTGCTGCTTGAGCTTGGTGTCGTTCGTACCCGGTTCTGTCGCTGCCTTCTCGGCCGGCTGCGCGGCATCTGCCACCGTCTGCGTGTCCGGCGGGATGATCAGGCCGGTCGGCTTCAGAACGGTCCAGGCGGAAATGCCTATCAGCGCCAGAGCGGCGAGGCCAAGGGACAGACGGCCGAATGTCAGGCCGGATTTTTCAGCTTTGGAGGATCGCGTTTTGCGGTTCTGACCAAGAGGAGCGTTGAGATCTGTTCCCAAGAGGGCCTCTGTCGATCTGAGTTGCGATGGTGGAAGCCCCGAGCAGCGGCGCTCCCTTAAGAATCGAAACCGCCGCCCGGCCGGAGCCAGGCGGCGAACAGTGTCAAGCGATCCGCATTTTCAGCGGATGTTACGGCTTCAGTTCAGCCTTTTCCGGATTGGCTGGGAAGGCCGGGTCCGTCTTCTTGCCGCGCAGAAGGTCAAGCGCGTAGTTCAGCTGCAGGTCGTCCTTGGTTTCCGGCGGAACGTAAGCAACCGAGCCGGAGCCCTCTTCCGTTTCGCTTTGGCCCTGGATATGGCCGCGCAGGCTGGATTCGCTGGTCGTTTCGACCTTGCCGAGCAGTTCCGGCGGTAGCGGCTGTTCGACCTTGATGTCCGGCGAGATGCCAGTGCCCTGGATCGACTTGCCCGACGGCGTGTAATAGAGCGCAGTGGTCAGACGCAGTGCGCCGGCTTCGCCGAGCGGGATGATCGTCTGAACCTGAACCCCTTGCCGAACGAACGCGTACCGAGAACGGTGGCGCGCTTCAGGTCCTGCAGAGCGCCGGCAACGATTTCCGATGCCGAAGCCGAACCGCCGTTGACGAGCACGATCACCGGCTTGCCATCGGTCAGATCGCCTGCCGTTGCGTTGAAACGGCGTGTCTCGTCAGGATTGCGGCCGCGGGTCGAAACCACTTCGCCACGCTCCAGGAAAGCGTCGGAGACGTTGATCGCCTGGTCAAGCAGACCGCCCGGGTTGAGGCGCAGATCGAGCACATAGCCCTTCAGCTTGTCGGCCGGAACCTGGGCTTGGATCTTCTCGATCGCGTTTTTCAGATCGTCATAGGTCTTTTCCGTGAAGGAAATGACGCGAACATAACCGACATCGTCTTCCGTGCGGAACTTGACGGCGCGCACAGCAATGATGTCGCGGACGATCGTCAGTTCGATCGGTTTTTCAGCACCCTTGCGCAGGATGGTCAGCTTGATCGGCTTGCCGACAGCGCCGCGCATCTTGTCGACGGCTTCCTCAAGCTTGAGGCCGCGCACATCAACTCCGTCGATCTTCGAAATGAAATCGCCGGCGAGAACGCCAGCCTTGGCGGCCGGTGTATCGTCGATCGGGCTCGTCACCTTGACGAGATCGTCTTCCATGGTGACTTCGATGCCGAGACCGCCGAATTCACCCTTGGTCTGGGTGCGCATGTCTTCCGCGTCTGTCGAATTCATGTAGCTCGAATGCGGGTCCAGCGACGAGAGCATGCCGTTGATGGCATTCTCGATCAGCTTGTCGTCCTGCGGCGGCGTCACGTACTGCGCGCGCACGCGCTCGAAAACATCGCCGAAGATCGACAGTTCGCGATAGGTCGACGGGTTAGCCGCGACGGCCGGGACGAGGGAGGAATATACAACGCCCGTGGCCGCTGCACCCATGAGTGCCCCGACCAGAACAAGTGACGTTCTACGAATCATTGCGTGCCTTTCCGGTGTCTGCTGCGGTCCACCATGGTCGGGAATCAACCGGTTTTCCGTCTTTCCTGAATTCAATGTAAAGCGTCGGACGCTCGGTTTCCAGCGCCAATGCAGTGGCGCTAGCCACTCTTTGTTACCCATTGTGCCAAGTGGCTCGCCGGCGACGACGAATTGGCCCTGCTGCACCGTCACGCCTTCCAAACCCGAGAGAACGACATGATAGCCGTCGCCGGGATTGAGGATGATCATCTGGCCGTAGCTGCGAAACGTACCGGCAAAAACGATCCAGCCATCCGATGGCGCCGTCACCAAAGCCCCTGCACTGGTCTCGAGCATCATGCCCTGGAGCGAATGCCCCGTGCCGTCGGCGTCGCCGAACTTGCGCAGGATCGATCCGGCAACCGGAAGCGCGAGCTTTTTCTGCAGGTCCGAAAAGGCATATGCAGGCGCAATGCGGTTTTTGTCGGGCGTCGTCCTGTTAGCCAGTTCGCGCGCTTCGGCGCGCTGGGCTTCCGACATCAGCCTGCGGTTTTCTTCTTCTGCCTTGGCTGCGGCTGCCGCATCACGCACGGAAGCGATCTCGCTCTCGATCGAGCCGATCAGGCCCTCAAGGCTGGTTGCCTGCGCGGCAAGCTGCTCCGCCTTGCGGCGTTCGGAGGCAAGTTCGGTTGTGCTGCGCTGCTTGAGTTTTTCCTTTTCGGCGATCAGCATGTTCATGCGCCGCTCCTCCTCAAGCCGCGCCGTCATGTCGTCACCGAGCGCCTGCCGTTGTGCGACGATATCCTTGCGAACGCCGGCCAGGGCCTTCAGGTCAGCCGCAAGGTTTTCCGTCTCGTGGCGGATGCCCGGCACGACGGCGCCGAGCAGAATGGCACTGCGGACGGACGCCAGCGCGTCTTCCGGCGTTACCAGCAGAGCCGGTGGGGGATTGCGTCCCATCCGCTGCAGGGCTGCCAGCACTTCGGCAAGCACGCCGCGCCGAGCACGCAGAGAGGCGTGAACGGCATCCTCCTTGGTCCGCAGCGTGTTCAGCCTGTCTTCGCCATCGACGATCTGCTGTTCCAGCGCTTTGCGTTTAATGGCGGAATCGACCAGTGCCGTCCGGAGCGATCTCGTTGGTTTTCTCAAGCTCGGCGATACTGGCCTGCAATTCTGCCGCACGGTCATTCGAAAGCGTGATGGTTTTCGACAGGGCTTCCAGTTCGCCGCGGGTACTGTCGCGCTTGAGCGCAAGATCGGCAGCGGGATCGGCAGGTGCTTGCCCCTGCCCTACGGTGCCTTGCTGGTTCTGATTCGGAGTTTCAGGAGCTTGTGCGGCGGCGGCGGCGGCGAACAGAAGAGCGGCGGCCAAGAGGCTCGCGCGAAAACAGAGCCATCCGGTGTGTCCCGGCTGCTCTTTCCGTGCTTGCTTTGCCGCACTTGTCGTCATTCCGCCATTCGCTGTCAGCCGTCTAATTAAGCAAAAACCCTACGCTGATTTGGCCGCTACAGCCAACAGCCATTCGTGGCAATTGCGGCATCCGGATGGCGGCGCACCGGTGATTTTCAGACCCGGTGATAGGGGTGGCCGGAGAGAATGGTGACGGCCCGGTAGAGCTGTTCGGCAATCAGGATGCGCACCAGTTGATGCGGCCAGGTCATCTTGCCGAGACAGATGACGGCGTCGGCCTTGGCGTGGAGGGCGGGATCCAGTCCGTCGGCGCCGCCGATGGCGATCGTCAGGTCGCGCTTGCCGCTGTCGCGAAAGGTGCCGATGAGGGCTGCGAAACCTTCGGAATCCAGCGCCTTGCCGCGTTCGTCGAGCAAGATGAGAAGGCTGGCATCGGGCAGGGATTTTTCGAGTAGTGCCGCCTCTTCGCGCTTGCGCGTATCGGCATTCAGAACCGCGGCTTTCGGGGACTTCTGTGACGCGCGAAAGCTCCAAGCCGATTGCAGGGCCGGCCTTGGAAAAGCGGTCGATATAACGGGCCGCAAGATCCTTTTCCGGGCCAGCCTTGAGGCGCCCGACGGCAAAGAGGACAACCCGCATGTCAGTTCCTTAATCTTCATCACGCCGATAAGGGCGTCGTCGCCTTGTCAGTGACGAGAGGCACATTCTTTCCTGCCCAGCGGAGCGCCGGTGCCGGACTTCATTCTGCAAATGGCCGCAATCGGATAACCTTTCCTGCACGACCATTGCAGGATGCAAATGTCTCACCGCCGCTCAAGCGCCCAACATGGGTCGCCGGACGCTCAGTGCAAGGTGCCGTCTTCCATGTCCGGCGCGGCCCACATCTTTTCGATGTTGTAGAACTCGCGGATTTCCGGGCGGAATACGTGGACGATGATGTCGCCGCCGTCGATCAGCACCCAGTCGCCGGTCTCCAGGCCTTCGACGCGGGCATTGCCCTGGCCACCATCCTTGAGGTCGGTGATCAGGTGATCGGCGATCGCCATGACATGCCGGCTGGATCGCCCGGAGACAACGACCATGTAGTCTCCCAGCGCCGATTTCCCGGCAATGTTGATGGTGACAATATCTTCTGCCTTTGAGTCCTCGAGACTGCCGAGAACCAGCTGAAGGGCACGGGCAGCGGCTTCGTCGCTGCGTTCCGGGCTTTGCGGGAAAATGCGGGTGACATTTCCCTTCGCGTGTACTGTTGTCAGAGGTTTTCCTTTCCAGGTGAACAGAACAGGCATGGTGCGATCTGAATGTCGGTCGAGCCGCACCCTAAATGTAGGCACCAATGCCTTAAGGTTTCAAGACACGAGAAGTAAATGACGGTTAATCATTGCTTCCATGCCGTCATGATTTCGCGCAACGCCGTGGAGCTCAGCGGTGAACGCGGTCCATGAATGAAGGTCCAGGCGGGGGCCTTGCGCCAGGCAAGGCTTGCCGCATGGGCTTCGTCGACGCGGGCATAATCAAAGGTTTTCGCCATCTTCGAGGACAGGTAGGACAGCGTGTCGCCGGGGCGGTCGATCACGGCGATAGGGAAGGTACAGGCAATCTTCTGCCAGTCCTGCCAGAGATGGAAATTCTTCAGATTGTCGGCACCCATGATCCAGACGAAACGGATGCTGCGGTTGCGCTCACGGATCTTTTCCAGCGTGCGGGCCGTATAGCTCTGGCCGAGCGACTGTTCGAACGCGGTCACCTTGATGCGCGGATCGCGGGCAATCGTTTCGCTGAGCCTGATTCGCTCTGCCAACGGCGCCAGATGGTTGCGGCTTTTCAGCGGGTTGCCGGGAGTCACCATCCACCAGAGCTGGTTGAGGCCAAGCCGGCGCAGCGATATCGGCAACAAGCACATGGCCATCATGGGGCGGATTGAACGAGCCGCCGAACAATCCGACGGTCATGCCGCTCTCGACATGGGGCATCTTCAGGTAGAACGGATCGACGTCGCCTGGATGCACCTTAAGGCCGGACCTGACCAGTGCCACGCACCCTGTATTTGAACGAGGTCAGCTGCTCGACGCCGACCGGCCCCGCGCGTGCATCTTGCCAGTGGCAATACCGATCTCGCCGCCCATGCCGAACTCGCCGCCATCGGCAAACTGGGTCGAGGCATTGTGCAGAAGGATAGCCGAATCAACCTCGGCAAAGAACCGCTCGACGACGGCCGGATCCTCGGCAATGACAGCCTCGGTATGAGCGGACGACCAGGACGCAATATGATCGATCGCGCCGCCGATACCATCGACCAGCGTCACTGAAATGATCGCGTCGAGATATTCCGTTGCCCAGTCCTCTTCCGTCGCGGCGATCAATCCCGGCACCATGGCGCGGATATCCTCGCTGGCGCGGACTTCGCAGCCGGCATCGCGCAGGGCCGTAATCAGCGGCAAAACAAACTTGTCCTTTGCCTTGCGGTCGATCAGCAGCGTTTCGGCCGAACCGCAGATACCGGTACGGCGCATCTTGGCGTTGACGACGATCGTCTTTGCCATTTCCAGATCGGCGGATGTATCGACATAGACGTGGCAGAGGCCTTCCAGATGCGCAAAGACCGGTACACGGGCCTCGTTCTGGACGCGCGACAAGGCTTTTACCGCCGCGGGGAACAATAACGTCAATCGAGCCGCCAAGACCGGTCAACATGGCACCGACGGCCGAGCGGTCGGCAACCGGAACCATCTGGATCGCATGCTCTGGAAGCCCGGCATCCTTCAGGCCCTGCACCAGGCAGGCATGGATCGCCTGCGATGAATGCAGGCTGTCCGAGCCGCCGCGCAGGATAACGGTATTGCCGGCCTTGAGGCACAGCGCCCCCGCATCGGCCGTGACGTTCGGACGGCTTTCATAAATGACGCCGATGACGCCGAGCGGCGTACGCACGCGTTCGATATGCAAGCCATTGGGGCGATCCCACTCGGCAATGACATCACCGACGGGATCAGGCAGGTCGGCGATTGCACGGATGGCATTCGCCATGTCGAGAACGCGGTTTTCCGACAGGGTCAGCCGATCGAGGAAGGACGCGGCTACGCCAGTTTCGCGGACATTTTCCAGGTCGAGCGCATTGGCAGCAAGGATATCGTCCTTGTGGGCGACGATGTTGCTGGCCATGCTGACAAGGGCTGCATGTTTGCGCTCGGCGGACGCCGTGGCAAGCGGCCGGCTGGCGGCACGGGCCTGCCGGCCGATCACAGCCATCAATTCCTGGATTTCTTTCTTTCGCGCATCATCAAGCATGAGCATCGCTCCTCACTGCATCCGTCTCTCGCTTGGCAGACACGGTCATCACCATGTCGTCGCGATGCACCATCGTGGCGCGTCCCGCATAACCGAGGATAACGGCAATTTCAGCCGATTTCTTGCCAGTGATCTGGCGGGCTTCATCGGCATCGTAGCCGGCCAGCCCCCGGGCAATCTCGCGGCCTTCCGCACCGATGATGGCGATCGTATCACCGCGGCTGAACGATCCCGTCACCTGGCGAACACCGGCCGGAAGCAGGCTCTTGCCGGAGCGAAGTGCCGTTTCGGCACCAGCGTCGATAGCAAGGCTGCCCGCCGGCAGAAGCTGCCCGGCAATCCACGTCTTGCGTGCTGTGACCGGCGAACCGGATGGCGCGAACCAGGAAGAACGAGCCCCTTCGGCAATCGCCGATAGTGGATGGTCGACCTTGCCCGACGCAATGATCATGGCGCAGCCGGCACCGGTGGCGATCTTGCCGGCATCGATCTTGGTGCGCATGCCGCCGCGCGACAATTCGGACGCAGCACCCCCTGCCATCGCCTCGATCTCGGGCGTGATCTCGGCGATGGTCTCGAGAAAACGCGCATCGGGGTCGAGATGCGGTGGAGCGGTATAAAGCCCATCGATGTCGGAAAGCAGCACGAGCAGATCGGCGCCGGTCATTGTGGCGACGCGGGCGGCCAGACGATCGTTGTCGCCATAGCGGATTTCAGTGGTGGCGACGGTGTCGTTCTCATTGATGATCGGCACGGCGCCCATCTTTAGAAGCTGGCTGATCGTCGCACGGGCGTTGAGATAGCGGCGCCGTTCCTCGGTATCGCCAAGCGTCAAAAGGATCTGCCCGGCAACGATCTCGTCGGCCGACAGGCTTTCGGACCAGGCGCGGGCCAGCGCGATCTGGCCGACGGCCGCCGCTGCTTGGCTTTCCTCAAGCTTCAGCGCGCCGGGTGCCAGATCGAGCACCGAACGGCCAAGTGCGATGGCGCCGGAGGAGACGACGAGAACGTCGACGCCCTTGGCTCTGAGCGCCGCGATATCGGCGCACATGGCATTCAGCCACTGCTTTTTCAGGCCTGTCTTGCGATCCACAAGCAGGGCGGAACCGATCTTGATCACAATCCGGCGGTATTTTTCCAGCGGTTTGCGTTGCGGCGTCATGTCAGTCTTCGTCCACCTGGGTTTGCGCGGCGACGATGATATCGCGCAATCCACGCAACGTTTCGGTCATGCCGGTGCCGACGATGGCCGACAGGAGAAGCGGCGCCTGGCCGCTGGCCTTCGCCAGTGCCTTCTGCTTCTTCTTCAACTCGGTGGGATCAAGCACGTCGATCTGCGACAGTGCAACGATTTCCGGCTTGTCGAGCAGTTCGCCGCCATAGGCCTGGAGCTCGTGCTTGACCGTCTTGTAGGCCTTCGCCACGTCTTCTTCCTGCGCGGAAACCAGATGCAGCAGCACGCGGGTGCGCTCGACATGACCGAGGAACCGGTCGCCGAGACCGACACCATCATGAGCACCCTCGATCAAGCCGGGAATATCGGCAAGAATGAATTCGCGGCCATCAATGGTCGCCACGCCAAGGTTCGGATGCAGCGTCGTGAACGGATAGTTGGCAATCTTCGGGCGGGCGCGGGTCACCGTCGCGAGGAATGTCGACTTGCCGGCATTCGGCAAACCGACCAGACCGGCATCGGCGATCAGCTTCAGCCGCAGCCAGATGGTCTTCTCTTCGCCTTCCAGGCCCGGATTGGCCCAGTTCGGCGCCTGGTTGGTGGCGGATTTGAAATGCGTATTGCCGAAACCGCCATTGCCACCGGCGGCGAGGCGGAAGCGCTGACCCTCGGAGATCATGTCGACGATCATCGTCTCGGAATCTTCCTCGAAGATCTGCGTGCCGACCGGAACCTTCAACGTCACGTCGGCACCGCCGGCGCCTGTACGGTTGCGGCCCATGCCGTGAATGCCGGTACCGGCCTTGAAATGCTGCTGGAAGCGGAAATCGATCAGGGTGTTGAGACCGTTGACAGCCTCAATCCAGACATCGCCGCCGCGGCCGCCATCGCCACCATCCGGGCCACCGAACTCGATGAATTTTTCGCGCCGGAACGACACAGCGCCAGCTCCGCCGTCGCCGGACCGGATATAGACTTTTGCTTCGTCGAGAAATTTCATCGCACTGCCATCTGTTTGGTGTATTTGCCGTCGTATTTGCCGCCATCGATATAGGCGCGTGCTCCGGAGGTCAAAGAATATCGTGAAGTTTTTGAGCTATAACATCCAGTACGGCGTCGGTCTTGACGGCCGATCGACCCCGAGCGCATTGCGAGAAGTCTTGAGGGCGCCGATGTGATCGCGCTGCAGGAAGTGACGCTGGAATTTTCATCGCAACGATCACGCCGATCTTGTGGCGATTTTTCGCGATCTGATGCCGCAATACTTTTCCACCTTCTGGCCCGCCTGCGAGATCGATGCCGGCTCGGCGATCGAGAACGGCCGCGCCGTCGAGCGCCGCTTCCAGTTCGGCAACATGATCCTGTCGCGCTTCCCGATTGCCGCAACCCGCCTCATCCCGCTGCTGCGCACCCGCACGATCTCGCCGATGAACCTGCAGCGCGGCGCCACCGAGGCGCTGATCATCACCCCATCGGGTCCGCTGCGGATCTATTCGGTTCATCTCGACCATGTCTCTCCGGCCGAGCGCATCGCCCAGATTGCCTATCTGAAGGAGAAGGCGCTTTCCTATCCGCGCGAAGGCGGCGCTATGAGCGGCGGCGGCGATTTCGGTTTTGCCGAGCTGCCGCATCCGGAAGACTTCGTGCTGATGGGCGATTTCAACATGGAGCCGGAAGGGCTGGAATATTGCCTGATGACCGGCACGCGCGATGCCTATTACGGCCGCTCGCTGCGCCTTGAAAACCCGGTGGACGCGCTGGCGCATCTCGGCCGGCTGACGCCCGAAAGCTACAGCTGGATCAATCCCGCCGATCATCAGAAGCGTATGCATCTCGACTATTGTTTCCTCAGTGCCGGCCTTGCATCACGATTGCGGCATGCCTGGATCGATGTGGAGGCGACAGGCTCCGACCACCTGCCCGTCGGCTTTGACATCGAATGAAAGCAAAAGCCCGCGGACTTGACGCCGCGGGCTTTTCATCTGGTTTCACGGTCTGCGCAGGCTGCTTGCCGTGATCATGGTCTCGATATGGCTGACCATGCTGTTGCGCGCCAGAGCATAGACCTGGCTGCAGCCGATGATCTCGAAACCGAGCTTCTTCTGCAGCTTCAGCGATCCGGCATTGTCGGCAAAGACGCCGGAATGCAGGACGGTGCCGGGCATGCGCTGGAAGAACCGCTCCATCGCTGCATGCGCCGCTTCACCGGCATAGCCGCGGTTCCAGTAGTAACGGTTCAGCCAGTAGCCGAGATGCCATTGGCCGTGGCGAAGCTCGATACCGACGCAGCCGATATGAACGTCATCGCCGGTGGTGATCGCTAGCGTCCAGCCGGCAATCAGCCCCGAGCCCTGCCGGACCAGCCAGTCGAGCGCATCCTGCCGATGATACGGCACGGACACCCGCGCCAGCATGCGCGAGACCTGATAATCGCCAAGCGATTCCGCCACCGCATCCGCATCGGACAGCTTGTGCGGACGCAGGATCAGCCGGGCGGTTTCGATGGCCGGGCAAGGGCCGGGATCGGGACGAGCCGCGATCTTCGGCCGTTCACGCAGGTGGGCGGTCATCTCAGACCTCCCCAGCTGCGCAACGACATCCAGGTCTTGCGGTCGAGCCGGTACCACTCGACAGACATCATGCCGCCCAGCGCCAGGCTGTCGACCATGCCCGACCCCTGGAACTGGAAACCGCATTTCTGGATGACCCGCCGCGAGGCAACGTTCATGACCCGGCAGCGCGCATCGATCTGGTCGATATCGTGGGTGCGGAAGGCCATGTCGGTCAGCGCCTGGGCTGCCTCTGTGGCATAACCCTTGTTCCAGTGCGGTTCGCCCAACCAGTAGCCAAGTTCTGCGGTCTTGCCGTCGGGATGCGGCTCGATACCGCAGCAACCGAGAAATGCGCCATTATCCGCTTTGGTAATCGCATAGACGCACTTGCCAATCGTGCCCGTCTTCGTACGGCGTACGAAATCCGCGGCATCGGCCACCGTGTACGGGTGCGGCATGCGCGAAACCATGGTGGCGATATTGGCGTTGTTGGCAAGATGGGCAAGGGCGTCGATATCGTCTTCGTGGGGGCGCGCAAAACGAGCCGGGGCGATAACAATATCGGGCAATCGGTCCTTGACCGCTGAGGCCTGCAGCCGTTCCTGAGAAGATTCCAGGGAATCTTCCCGGGGAGACCGTGATTGGCTCTCCCTCAACAATTCGCTTTGCATGTTCAGTCCTCCAAGACGTGAAAAGGGGAGATCGGGCATTGCCCCATCTCCCCTTTTGGTCTTGGCCTGAACGGATAAGCGCCAGCCGGGTCGATGAGACGCCGGCTGTTTTAGAGCGCTACCGGCTTATTCCGCTGCTTCGGCTTTCGGCATTACAGACACGTACACGCGGCCATTGGCCTTCCGTACGGTAGTTCACGTTACCGGCCGTAAGTGCAAAAATGGTGTGGTCCTTGCCGAGGCCGACATTGGCGCCCGGATGCCACTGGGTTCCGCGCTGACGCAGAATGATGTTGCCCGGAATGACGACTTCGCCACCGAACTTCTTCACGCCGAGGCGCTTAGACTGTGAATCGCGACCGTTGCGCGAGGAACCGCCAGCTTTTTTATGTGCCATGGGTGTTCTCCTTTAAACCTTGGATCCGTGTCTCAGTTTGCAGCTTCAGCGGCAGCGTCGTCGGACTTCTTGGAAGCCTTCTTCGCCTTCGCGCCGGCAGCAGCAGCGATGTCCAGAATGCGGACAGTCGTGTTGTGCTGGCGGTGACCGCGGGTACGCTTCGAGTTCTGGCGGCGGCGCTTCTTGAAGGCGATGACCTTCTTGGCGCGACCATGTTCCACAACTTCGGCGCTGACGACGGCACCTTCGACAAACGGAGCACCGATGGTTGCATCGGCGCCGACGCCGACCATCAGGATCTCGGTGAATTCAATCTTGTCGCCTGCGGCGCCTTCCAATTTTTCAATCGTCAGAACGTCGTTGGCTGCCACGCGGTACTGTTTACCGCCGGTCTTGATGACTGCGAACATTTTTTATCCTTTCATGTTCGTTCCGGCTCTTCGATCAAGTCGAGGCCGTCTTTTTCTTCAGTCGGACGATGACAAGGCCTTTCAGCCTTGCCGGTGAAACGGGCCAATAGAAGCCCGGCGCGGTGAGGACATACCACACCACTTCGAGTTCGCGAATTACGTGAAGCGTGCAAGACTGTCAAGGAGAAAGGCGCGGATGAGCTTGATTTTCCTTGATCCACCCTCTTGCCATCGCCAAAAACTGCCGCTATGAACCGCCTCGCGCTAACGGCGCCGACCAGCATATCCGGAGAGGTGGCAGAGTGGTCGAACGCACCGCACTCGAAATGCGGCATACCTGCAAGGGTATCGTGGGTTCAAATCCCACCCTCTCCGCCATTATTAGTCTGGGTTTCCTGATGTTGCGCGGCTTTTACGCGTGTGAACGAGCCAATTATTCTCTCTATTTGCCTTGATACCGCACTGAAGGCCACGTTAGCGGCACAGCGGCTCGTCGAGCTATGATTCGGCTTGCAAGCTCAGCCTCATCCAAGCTAGGACGTGGAGACCGTTTCAGGTGTCAGCGTTTGCTGCTCTTGCCTGCGGGTCCGTTATGATCGCAGCGCTCGGAGTCAATGGAGAAATCCTCCCCCGCGGCGGGGCTCAATACCAGGAAAATCGCAACTTCGGCCAAGCTTCACAAAGCTTGGCACGGCGGCTAAGCTTTGTCGATACCGGCTACGATTTGGATGGATAGGTGGAGATTTAAGTGAACACTGCAGCCAGTGTCTCAGTCTCCCTAATCCATTCCTCCGCATGGATGCGCTGATAGCCTTCTGTGACGACGTCGACTCTACTTTTTGCCCGGCCAATGATCTCTTTTAGCTGCCCAGTTAGCATTCTTGCTAGGTCGGTGGGGATAGTGGTGCCTCGAGAATCAATGACTTTCACGATTTGGAGAAGCGTTTCGTAGGGATGGTGTGTGAGTTCCGAATCACGCATTAAGCGCCCGACTATCTCGACAGCTTCTTTCATATCTCTGAAAAGCTCAACGCTTACGCGGCCGCCGGCGGCAGCGCAGCCAGAAATTTCGCTTTCCGGTCTTCCAGTTGTTTTCGATTGTATTTCTCGCCCTGCTTCTTTTCGAAAGCCGCCGCCGCCGTATATCCCATCTCGAGATATTCTTCTGCTTTCAACCAGCGTAACTGAGCGGCCATTGCCATGTGCCATTGCAGCCAGAAAAGCGGCATCTCATGAAAATACGAAACCTTCGAGATATGGTCGAAAAAGCGATCTATTTCCGCATCGTCATCCACAACCGAGCTTAATATCGAATATCTCATAAGTTGCGTAAATATATAATTCTCGAACGCGCTTTTCCTGTATTTATTATTCAGTTGCTCCAGAACGTATATAGTAGAGTTAACTATATCTTTGTCATCTATTATATGCGCCAGAATATTTCTGGCGCCAATAGACGGAATTGTTCATGGTATCTCCATCTACTCTGATCAACCTCAGTCCATTGCTATCGACGGAAGCCTTATTAATTGCTGAAGTAAAATCTTTTCAAATATTTCGCTAATAAACGACACCGGTGTCTCAAGCCCAATTCCGGTTATGATCAAGGCCACGATTATCATGCTTCTATCCTGAGCATCGATCCCGGAAATTTTATTGTATTCTGCACGATACTTATCTCGCACATACTTCGACTCCAGCAATCGGAGTAGAACGCTGGGAAGGATTCCGTCGCACTCGCTCGATAAATCGCCGCCTGTCACTAGGGCTTAATGCCCCAAACTCTCTCCAGCCAGCGATCTGGTCAATCAACGCCGACAGTTCCTCGACTTCCCGTCCTTGGATTTTGCCTAGGCGAATATCTAGCAGTGAGGGGATTGATTTGAGTGCTCGAAACTTCTCTGATTCCGCCTCCGTCGCGATACTTCAGCGTAGATAATAATAACCCTCCTCCACCTGCCGATATCTGACGGACGACGGCTAAGAGCCGGTCCTCGTGGAGCGTAAAACAGCTCTCTATTACTAGAATTGCGTCCGGATACGTCGCCAAAATTGACGAAACCTCATTTAGGAGGTCCGAGTAGAAGTGTTTCATTTGGAAAACGGGGCGCCCGCTCGCCATTTGCGTCATCGCGCCCAGAATAGAAAGACTTTTTCCATCGCAGATATCACCGTGTAAAATAGTGATGTTTCCGGGCGTGGCCAGATGCTCTACCACCTTGACAACCTCGCTACGGATAACGTGGTAGTCTGATTTCACTAGATTCCAATCGCGTTTGACATGAGCGCTGTCTACCTTTCCCCATATAAACAGATCTTCAATGTCCGCTACGGGTGGAACTGACCGGCTAGCGTTCGGCAACAAGAAGCGCTCGAACGAGGCAAGGCGGGGTTCAGTAGGCGCCTCAAGCTGCAGAATTTGCGATATTTGTTCAGCGAAAGCCTCTCGACCGATATAAAGCGTCTCCCCGAAATCCTCCTGAGTTGCGCGCTCGTCTGGGTCAGGAGAAGCTGTTGGATGATTAATAAAAAATGCTTTCTTCCGAACTCCTGTCGCATTGAAAAGAACTTGGGACAGATGAAAATCAGCTGCGCTGAAGCCGAGGAAAACTACAATTTCCAGCGCTCGATATCGAAGCGCAAGCGCTCTAGCCAGTTTCTGACACCACTTAAATTCCGATAAGAATCAGCATCCAAAATGCAACTTTGTTCGAACGTTTCATCAGTCCAAACTTCAGAAAATCCGTGAAGGTGTATCACCGGCAGCCCAGATACCGGTGTATTCGGATCATCCAGGTTGTTGCATGGCGTGTATTTCTTTCGAACGCCTTGTAACGCGAGTTCAATACCATTGTCGTAATTAGTAGTGTAAATCGACGACCATGGGTATTCGGCGATCGTTTCGATGGATGACGATATGCGGCTTAAGTGGAAGCGTGTTTTTAGCAGCTCCATCAGTCTGTGATTGCCAAGGTCAGTCTTAACGCGTTTTCATGGCGTTGCGGATATCTTTGTAACCGCTCTGCTTCCCATTTTTCTTTAACTCAGAATTTATCATCTCAAGCAAATGATACGTGACGCCAAGCGGCAGCTCTTCGTCAAAGTTCAGGCAATCAGCCGTGAAGCCAGCACCGCAGAACAGAACCGCGCTGCCGTTTCGTCCATTTTGGAGTAGTTGCCTGCAATTTTTCCACTACGCCCTCTTGTATCTTTTTCCATGCAAACCTTCGCATGGCGCCGATTTAAATCAAAGTAAAAGTCTACCGGCTTGCACGTGCCGCTTTGCTGTGAATAGTCGAATAAGCAATTTGGAACGAATTGAAATGGCAGTAACGATCGGTGATATTCCATGTGACAATGCGCTCGCCCAAAGTGCCTTTGCCGGATACGCGTTGCCGTTGTGGATTAGATAAACCCACCTGGGCGGAGTGCCTTTGGAATATTTGTCCAGAAAAGCGTCATGGCCGATCGTTCGGAACTCGGACATTGCGTCCTCAACCCAGCTACGGCGTTCGTTGATTTCTTCTGCAGGTAGTTCCATCAGTTCCCTGTTACCACGCTCTTCAATCCTCGATCCTGCAATAGGGGCTGTAAGGCACGGCTTTCCAAAGTGCCTCACTCATTGCAGGCTGATTATTCTCGGCGCCGAAAATGACTTGACGTCTTTCACCCCCGTCACCAAGCCGGCCCCATACTTCGGCGATCCCACAACCGCCTTCAGCCAGCATTCCTTTTTCCGCTTGATATAGGTGAACGCAACGCAGCGGCCCTCATCGATACAAGCAAGCCGACATTGCTGAGCGTTGCCACCGATCTGCGCCGGCCGAGAAGTAAGATCGCCTCCTGGTAAATCAACATCTTTGAACAACGATGCCGCGGGGTCGATCGTGCTAATCGTAAAGTCCTGCGGATCCGGTTCGACGCCGCTCAGAAATTTTCCGGAGATTGCGACCGAGTTTCCGTCTGCACGACCTTGGTTGGATTTTAAGAAGCAGTTCGGGCCTTGGGTAATTTTCGGGTTTGTGTTGAAGGTGAAAGCCTTGCACTCTCCGTTCATCGAAAGGCAGGTCTTGGCACACTCCGCGGCATCTGCCATGCGTTCTGATCGTAGATCATCGCCGAACAAGTCCAGGCCGGTGTAAAGGACCATGCGGGTTGGACGGCGCGCATAGTCTTCGATTGCCGATAGGTTTGCGAGTGCTTGACCGCCAGCTACAGGATCCTGGCTTGCGGTCGCTGCCGGCGAGAGGTTGTTGGGATTCACGGTAATCGTGGTGGCTTTTGGATTGGGTTCCGTCGAAGTTGATGCCTGCGACTTTATCGATGCAGGATCTCCTCGTTTGCGGTTGATTTTATACCTGGCGATCTCGTCGGCAGTGAAAACGTGCATGTCGTTCGGCGGCGTCTTGAACATCGTCGTCATGACCTCGATTGGCGTATCGAACCGGTTTAAGACGTCGAGAATGTCGGAGATTGATAGCTGAGCGCTGACTAGGTCGTTAGATTCCTGATGAGATCTGGTGCACCCCGAGCGCTCCGTCGGCTTGGCGTTCGACACCGGCAAGGAAAATGATTGCGCACGCTGAATGGCATCCGCTCTCCTTGGCGATGTATGTTGAAATACCTCGTTCATGAACGTCATCCGCGATGAGCAAAGCCATCTGCACGGTGCCGCCTGGGCTGTTAAGAGTTAGAAGCTTTGCGTTCGGTGCTGCCTGCAGAGCGCGTCGAAAGTTGAGAGCTGAACCGATGTCGATCTCGCCATTGAGCATGATCACATCGGCAGCCGCTTCGCTGATAGAGAACGGACCGAATACCTTTTCCGCCGATAACCCCGGAGATGCCATGAGCAATGCTGGCAGGGAAATAGCCAGCACTAGACGCAATAGACGTATGATTTTCACAGCGGTGCCCCCACCCCAGTTCTCAAGGCTATATCAAGCAGCAAACAGGCGATGGTTGCAAGTTGACTCGCGCCTCTCGCAACGGTGAAATGCAGAAGCAGTTAACCTAGGAGCTTATCGCTGGCGAAAACGCAGGGTCATGGAAATCCGAACTGGACGTGAGACGAAACAATTTTAGCCCTGGATCTCTATTTTAAGCTCAATGGCGTCGTTCCATCCCCGAAGGCGGACGAAATACGTGAACTGTCGGGTGTTCTACGCTCGATGCCGTATCACATGCAGGCTGCCAAGCAGCCGTCTTTCCGCAATGCAGACGGTGTTGGGTTCAAATTGATGAACCTTCGCCAGGTGGCGACCGGAAAGGGATTGGGCAACGTTTCAAACACAGACCGACAGATCTGGGCTGAGTTTGGGGACAGGCCAGAAGAGCTTCACAAATTGGCTGCGGCAATCATCGTTGGTATTGGTGCGAGCGAAGCCCAGGATTTGCCCGATGTCGATCAGGAGTTGCCTGAGGGCCGCCTTCTAACCGCCTTGCATATCAGGCGAGAACGAAATCCTAAGGTTAGAAAGATGCTGCTCGATAATCGCCACACTCAGGGATTCCCGCTGCGAGGTTTGCGATCTGACCCGTCCCGACCTGGAGTTGTCTTTTCAGGAGGCATTGTTTGAGGCGCACCATTTGATTCCGCTTGCCGAAGCAGGCGAGCGAAAACCAAGCTGGCTGACTTATCTCTGCTTTGCGCGTGTTGCCATCGTCTTATCCATCGCGCGATGGTGCTGAAATCACGGTGGGTCGGCCTCACAGAGGCGCGTGCTCTACTCGTGCCGGGATAATCCTTGGCACACGTCCAGGGGCATCCTACGCATGATCTTCAATAAGCAATTGGAGATACCCATGGCGACGATCAGAAAGCTCCGTGGATGTTGGCAAGCACAGGTTCGCCGGCGCGGTATGAAGCCTCGCTGCAGGTCCTTCGATACTAAGTAAGAAGCTGAGAAGTGACGCGAGATCTCGAAGCCCACGTCGATCGGTTCGGTGTCGCTCCGGACAGGAATCCTCCAGGGCACGGCGCTTAGCGAGCCCTCAAACGTTGACCTGCTATCTGCGAATTCGACGATATCGTCCCTTTCTGCGCGAACCGACATATTCTAACAACTGGGCCTGCTGGAGCCCTGCGGATGTCCCGGCGGGCGGTTTTGAGACTAACCTGCCATGCCGTCATAATTTCCCCTAGCTCCGCATCGTCCACCCTCTGCAACCCGCCCCAAGAACCAATGCTGCCGCTCGTTGAGCTCGTCCGATTCAGGGTCATTTATAGGGACACGAACAGGGTCATGGCCAGGGTCATGTGACAGGTCATCCCTTACCAGTTCACCGAAAGCTCCCTCACCAGCTGAATATGCTTCTCGCGCGGCCGACATTGAAAAGCGGTCAACAGAGACCGACCAAGATTTTGAAGCCGGACCTTCAATCAGGCCGAGAACGAAAGCCCTAATGACGGGGGACGATACGACAAGACGCAGGAAAAACACGGTTTCAGGGCCGTGTTGCGCGGACAGCCAGTGTTTTACAGTCCGCTCGCTCGCATGCGTCTGACGCATGAGTTGCTTGATAGCCCGATGGCTGTCTCCATGTTCCTTGCGCAACAGATTCTGCAATCGTGTGGACATAGACATCGCGCCCGCCAAGAACGCCTTTCCATAGCGGCAATTTCCTGCCCTTTTTCGGCAACATCTTCCGTTTCCTCCCGCGCTAAACTGTCAATAGTGCGGAGTGGCGGCAGCTGTTTGTATTGAACTGCGGCGGGTCGCCCAGAGCATCGCGATAGGAAATCAAGAAAGGGCGAAGCTTGTCGAACTGCGATAACTCTGAAGGCGATAGCCCATCCCAGTCGGAACGTCTCGTTCGAGCTGCCGAATACGTCCGCATGTCAACGGATCATCAGAAATACTCGACTGAAAACCAGTCCGAGGCGATTGAACACTATGCGAAGGCACGCGGAATAGAAATTGTTCGTACCTATGCCGATGCGGGTAAGAGCGGCCTCAAGATCGAAGGACGTGACGCACTTCGGCAACTCATCGAGGATGTTCAAGCCGGAAACACGGATTTCACCGTCGTCCTTGTCTATGATGTGAGCCGCTGGGGACGCTTTCAGGATGCTGACGAAAGCGCCTACTATGAATATATATGTAGGCGAGCGGGCATTTCGGTCCAATATTGCGCCGAACAATTCGAAAACGACGGCAGTCCGGTTTCAACCATCGTCAAAAGCATTAAGCGGGCAATGGCCGGCGAATATAGCCGAGAGCTCTCAACTAAGGTGTTCGCTGGACAGGGGCGGCTGGTCGAGAAAGGCTATAGGCAAGGAGGGCCGGCGGGCTTCGGGCTGCGGCGAACCCTTATCGACGAACACGGCACTATCAAGGGCGTTCTGGAGCGCGGCGAGCAAAAGAGCATTCAGACTGATCGCGTCATCCTTACCCGCGGTCCGCTCGAGGAGGTCGACCTAGTCCGGAAAGTCTATCAAGCTTTTGTCCATGAAGGACAGAACGAGAGCGAAATCGCCGCCTATCTCAATGAAAGAGGCATCCAGACAGATCTCCGCCGCCCTTGGACCAGGGGCACTGTCCACCAGCTTCTAATCAACGAAAAATACGTCGGCGACAATGTATGGAATCGTCGCTCGTTTAAGCTGAAGAAGAAACGTGTCCGCAATGAACCTGGCATGTGGATTAAGTCGCAGGGCGCGTTCTGACGCCATCGTCGAACGCGAGCTTTTTGATGCGGCAAGAACCATTATCAATGCGCGCTCATTCCGCTTAAGCGACGCGGAGATGCTGCAAGCCCTGAAGAAACTCTACCAGCAGCGGGGTATGCTGTCCAGCGTCATCATCGACGAATGCAATGGCATGCCGTCGAGCAGCGCTTACAGCTCTCGTTTTGGTAGCCTGCTTAGGGCCTATAGTCTCGTGGGCTTCATGCCATACCGGGATTATCACTATATCAAAATTAACCGAGAGCTGCGGAAGCTGCACCCTGAAGTCCTTCATGAGGTTCTGGGCGGGTTGCGCGGCACAGGCAGCGATGCCTGGCAGGATCTTCGAACGGACCAGGTGATTGTCAATGGCGAGTTCAGTCTATCTGTGGTGATAGCCCGCTGCATCCAGACAACGACCGGACTTCTGCGCTGGATACTTCGCTTTGACAATTCGCTTGCACCCGACATCACCGTTGTCGTGCGCATGAACAGCAGCAACCTTATGCCTTTCGACTATTACCTATTTCCGCGCATCGACATGCTAGCTGAGAAGCTACGGCTGGCCGAGGACAATGCCCTGCATCTCGACGCTTATCGGTTCTGACGATCTCGACATCCTTTACGCAATTGCCACCCCCATCACTCTCCCGGAGGCTGCCTAATGCCCATCGTTCGCTCAAACCGGATCGAGATGATTCCTATTTCGCGGATCACGGTTTTGAACCCCCGCGCACGCAACAAGCGCCAGCATAGGGAGATCGTGAACAATATTGAAGCTATCGGCCTGAAACGCCCCATCACAGTGAGTCGTCATGATGGGCCAGGTGGTCCCAGATTTGATTTGGCTTGTGGCGAGGGGCGATTGGAAGCATTCCAGATGCTCGGCCAGGCCGAGATTCCGGCTGTGGTGATCGAAGCCAGCGAAAACGAATGCCTCGTCATGAGCCTTGTCGAGAACATCGCGCGGCGCACACCGCGGCCCATTGATCTTATGCGTGAAGTCGGCGCTTTACGCGAACGCGGATATTCGGAGAGCGCTATCGCGGAAAAAATCGGCGTAGGCTCTTCCTGGGTCAGCATGATCGTTACACTGCTTGGACGTGGCGAGGAACGGCTGGTGGCAGCGGTGGAAACCGGCCTCATCCCGATCACGCTCGCGATGGAAATTTCCCAGGCGAAAACGGAAGAGGCCCAGAATTTGCTCCTTGACGCTTATGAGACCGGAAAGCTGCGCGGTAAGAAGCTCGCCGCCGTCCGGCGTATGCTCGACATGCGCATGCGCGGTCAAGGTAAGGGGCTGCCACCAGGGCGACTGGGCAGAAAAGGTGGCGGTCGCCGGATGACTGCCGATGACCTTATGCAAGTGTATCAGCGCGAGGCAGAAAAGCAGCGGCTTCTGGTGAAGAAGTCGGATTTTACTCAGACCCGGCTCCTATTCATTGTCGAAGCGCTGAAGGATCTGGTCGCTGATGAGGGTTTTCTCAATCTTTTGCGTGCGGAAGGTCTATCAACCATGCCCCGTGCACTTGCCGCGCGAATGTCGGGAGGTAGCGATGACTGACGCCCCAAAAGACCAAGAGGAAGGTGATGGCCGCATAAATATGGCTTTCGATCGCAATATACTGACGATTCCCTTGTCTAATATCGTTCTGTTGAAAAGCCTACCCGACGGTGCGCGCGAAAGCAGGACATTTGCGCGTGTCCTGAGTTCCATCAAGGCGATTGGTCTTGTCGAGCCGCCGGTCGTCGTTGCTGATACTCAGACTACCGGAAAGTATTTCCTTCTCGATGGTCATCTGCGGCTGGAGGCCTTGAAGGAACTCGCTGTCGAGCAAGTCGAATGCTTGCTGGCGACGGACGACGATACCTACACGTATAACAAGCGGGTCAATCGAATACCGCCCATCCAGGAACACCGGATGATCGTGCGCGCCATGGAGCGGGGCGTGCCTTCGTCCGACATTGCCGATGCTCTAGGCCTTCAGGTTGATTCCATCATACGGCGTTTTCGCCTTCTGGAGGGGATCAGCCAAGAGGCTGCGGAGATGCTGAAGGATACGCCCTGTTCGATGAAAGTTTTCGACATCTTACGTCAGATGTCGGCGGTCTGACAGATGGAGGCCGCCGATCTGATGATTGGTCAGAACAATTTCACGGTCATGTTTGCCCTGCGCTTCGTGCTGCCACGCCCGAGAGCCAACTCGTTGTCAGCAAGAAGACAAAGGGCGCATCCACGCTCAACCCCTCAAGCCAGCAGATCGCACGAATGGAGCGGGAGCTTGCGGCACTCCAGACCCAGGTGAAATCCGTCGAGGAAACCTACGGCATTGACAACCTGCACCTGACTGTGGCGCGCGGATATATCGCCAAGCTTCTTGCCAACAGCCGCATTGCCCGCTGGCTTGCAAACTATAGGCAGGAATATCTAGGTGAATTTGAGAAGATCGCCGAGATCGATGCAATCGGCCCGCTTCCCGACAGGCCTGGCACATAGGATCGACAAAAGAAGCCAAGATGAAGTATGTCCCAAGGAAATTCCCATTGTGCCGATGTGCAGGGATAGTCCTTGGCTCCCCTCCAGGGGCGTCCTACGCGTGATCTTCAACAACGATTGGAGATCGCATGGCAACTATCCGGAAGCTCAGAGGTCGCTGGCAAGCACAGGTTCGCCGGCGTGGCATGAAACCTCGCTGCAAATCGTTCTGACAGCAAGCTCGAGGCCGAGAAGTGGGCGCGCGAGCTTGAGGCCCAGGTCGATAGGTTCGGCGCAGCACCAGATACCCGCATTCTCGAGAGCACGACGCTCAGCGAGCTTCTGGAGCGCTACAAAAGGAAGTCTCGCCCACAAAGCGCGGCTCGGCCCAGGAGATCCAGCGCATCGATGTGCTGAAGCGACATGACATCGCCTACCGGACGATGGTCGGACTCTCACCCCAGGACATCTCATCGTTCCACGACGAACGTCTGAAAACCGTAGCGCCATCTACGACCGTTCGCGAGCTGGCGATCCTCAGTCACGTCCTCGAAGTCGCTATCCGCGACTGGGGCTTGCCGCTCGGTCGCAACGTGGTGAAGCTGGTGCGACGGCCGGTCATCCGGAACGAGCGCAAACGCCGCCTGGAGGGCAACGAAGAGCAGCGTCTGCTGGGCGGATGCGACGGTGGTAAGATCCCCTTCTTCAAGACTCTGCTCATCCTGGCGATTGAGACCGGGATGCGCCGCGGTGAGATACTAGGTCTGCGGTGGACCGACATCGCTCACAATCGTCGTGTGATCACGCTCACGATGACAAAAAATGGATCTGGTCGCATGAAGTGCCTCTGTCACAGCGTGCGTTCGACGCATTGACGGAGTGGAAGACGCGAGCTGACGTAGAGCAGCTCCAGGTGTTCCCCATGAATGAGGGGTCCCTCGAACAAGTCTGGCGTCGTCTTCTGATACGTGCCGAGATCAAAGGGTTGCGCTTCCACGATCTACGCCATGAGGGCGTCAGTCGGCTGTTCGAGCGCGGGCTCAACGTTATCGAGGTTAGCTCGATCAGCGGTCATAAGGAGCTCCGGATGCTGAGGAGATACGCCCACCTGAATGCGGAGGACCTTGTCGGTCGGCTCGGATAATTCATATTTCGGCACCGGTGTATCGGTCGCAGAATGCGTTTGTTTCTCAAGGTCTCAAAGTCCTAGAAAAATCAAGCGAGCTTGAAGGGGATGCCTTTTGCGGCCGCAGACGCCGGCCAACCTATCCTCCTCTGCCAGCGATGATCAATCGTCGCTGAGATCGGTCACGATCTAAGTCAAAATATCCTGCCGGTCTCGGCGATGCACCCCAATCGAAATATCCCGCCTGTGATGGCGGTCGACTCTGCACGCACCTGTTCGCGGAGAAAAGTAGATCGGATAACTTTCCCGTTAAGTAGATGCAGCTACGCGTGTGGACTCGCATAAGGACGTTGCGCTATGTTGTCACTCTCTGTATGGTTGCATTGAAACGTCAACTTCTGACAACATTCGCGCACCGGATGACAACGTTTTCCGCAGAAAATGGGGCGCCGAATACGCGATTTGTTACGCCATGTTGACAGAAGTTTCCCTTATGTTGTCGCTTTTCGGCAAAATCGCGGTTTTTCTCTGAAGCGACAACTTGAGGACTCGCTAATGGATATCCGTATGTCCTGCTGCTATTGCTGACCCAACAGCACAGCGGTGAAATAATCCCAGTCACGTCTTTCGCGTCTTGAGGGTCATAGTCAAAATCTACGCAACGCCTTGCCAGGCACGGCTGAAAACATATTCAGTGACGATTACGACAGTCGTGTAGGCCGAAGCTAAAGAGCGTCGAACGGCGAAGAAATGAGCCTTTCAGGGGGGCAAATCATCCTTGCTTAGTCGAGGGTCCAATGGTCGTGGCCGGGTAAAAAAGTTTCGGTTTTGCGTGCCACCGTGCTGTCCACCGCGACTTCCTGGTTGATAGCCTCCTTCCAAAGAACCTAGAAAGGGCTCTGCTCTCTAACGCCAACCTTGCTGCTAGTCCGCCGGAAGACCTAACTCTCATCCAGCAAACACCACGGAAAGTGGCGCTCGTGAATGGAAGTCAGAGCTGCCGACGACCGACACCGACGCAGGATGACTCACAGCGGCTCACTGGCGAGCTTCATGGCTTCAGACGCATCTTTCTCGCCTGGCTCCTCAGCGCCTTCCAGAGAGTCTCTACGACAGAAACGTGGAAGACCCCGGAACGGCCGGAGACGGGTCTTAAACTCCAGAACAGCCGCCGAGACAGAAAATTCTCTGACCGACGCCGGAAGCTTGCCTCCAAATTGCCGAGAGTCTTCTCCTTTTCGAAGGTATTTCGAAAAACGTGACCGAGAAAACGTGACGTCTATATATAGATACCTACATACAATAATCAGTAGCTAGAACGGCTTCTTAGTCACGTTAAATAGAGAGGTCATAGAACGCCTTTCTCGTCACGATCTTGAGTCCCGGCAAACCTTAAGCGGCTTCGCGTCACCTTGATGTTATTCAAATCCTGAGACGGTTCTGCGGTCATTGAAATTCGTTCCGGCAATTTGTGCGTTGGCACCTGGGTTTCCGCTATAACGTAGTTATGAATGATAGCAGGAGACGCCATTGCCTCGGCCCAAATTGAATCTGACGCTTGAAGCACGCCAGCGACATGACCGCGAAGGCGCAAGAATGCGCAAGCAGAAGCAGCGCGAAAAGGAAAAGATTTCGCAGATTGCTGTTATGACGCCTGAACTCGACGAGTTTGTCGATGAGTTACTTTCTCTTCCCCTGCAGACCGCTTCAATGGCTCTGGCTATATGGCAAAAGGAAAATCACCAGAAGTTCCCCTTGTTAGAGAAGCCCGAATACCGGCTGGGCGAGCAACAGCCGGACTTCGCTGCCCGTTGGACGCGTTGGCAGCGCTTCCTGCTCATTCGCATGTTCGCTGCAGACGCCATCGCGTGACAAGGGCAGGGACCGCAAGAAGCGGTTTGACGACAACGAAGCAACGACGGCAGCCGAGCTTGGCATGATCGTAGATGCTTTCCGCAATCACAAGCGCGGCCAAAAGCTTGCCGAGCGAATGGCGGAGATCGTGGCCAACCACTGGTCAGCGTAATTTAGGAGGATGTGAAATTCTGAGTGAGGAATTAAGAGTTCGCGTGAAAGCTATGGCCGAGAAGTATCGCCAGCGTGAATTGGAGATATTGGAGAGAATGGGTAGCATCCCCCATCATGTGCCCGTGCGGCAGAAGCCCAGGATCCGCGTTAAGGCGATATCCCGGGCCCAGCATCATTCGATGCCGTCATAGACCAGGATCCCCCGGAAGGAGGACCCCCTGTTTCATTCCCCGCACGAGAGTGTGGGGTGAACCTGGTAGCGCTCGGCGAGGTCCTCGATCGAGACCTTGTCGATCATGAACGCATCGGTCGCCTCGAGAATCTGCTTAGGCGTTAGAGCCGGCCGTCGGCCGATCAAGCTTCCTCTCGATCTGGCTGCGGACATTCCGGCCTTCGTCCGCTCGCTGATTATCGACCGCTCGAACTCAGCCATGGCCGCCATGATGTGAAAAGTCAGCCGGCCGCCGGAAGTAGATGTATCAATCGCCTCATTAAGCGACCGAAACTCCACGTCTCTCTTTCCGAGATCGTTGATGACGCTGATCAGATCAATCAGCGAGCGCCCCAGTCGATCGAGCCGCCAGACCACCAACATGTCACCGGCCACCACAGCAGCCAAGGCGTCGGCGAGGCCTGGCCGGTCAAACGTAGAGCCTGAAATGCCCTGGTCCGTGAACACAAGGTCGCAGGCGTTAGCTTCTAGCGCCTTGAGCTGAAGGTCAAGGTGCTGTTCGTTCGTTGACACCCTCGCGTATCCAATCTTCCGCATCATTCACCGATATTCCATGACGTCATTTCCGGCATGATACCCGGTAACCCATTGACTTAAAGGAACCTTTTTGTCCGGCTGTGGATTTTCAGTAAACCGAGGAAGCGGGCTGAATGGAAACAGTAGCTTACAGCGGACAGGTTTCTCAGTGTGAGCTATGGGACAAAGGTTCCCTTTTGTCGGCACGAAATCTCAGAGTGCTGCATGAAATTCACCAAGGTTGTCGCCGCCATCGTTCTTGCCTCGAACTGCATAGCTACGGCTCATGCCGAGCAAGCCACGGTTCATCTCTTCCTCAACGAAGATACGGCCGAAACGAAGATCGATGGGTTGAATGTAAGGCTGAGAGCGGAGCTTACCGACAAGGATCTGAAGGAGCGAGATTTCATGCGTCGGCCGCGAGTTTGGGTTACCTGCTATGACGGCGGTCGGCAGATCATGACCATTGATGCCGCTGATGACCTTGATCCCTGGCCGTCGGTTACGGACGATCGTGATGTTGAGGCGGACGCGAAACTGACATCGCAGACCGGTTCGTTTCAGGATCTCGCCACTCGTATGAGTGCATCGCGTATCACTCACCTTCTGAAAATCAGCGTCGACATAACCGGTCGGGCAGAGGAAGTTGCACGCTCGTGGCTTCAGGGCTTCCCGATCAAGCTAACGGCATCACCCGGCGGAGAGCTGAGGGATCTTGACCTCGTTATTTTCCCTGATGCCAGGAGCTCCGTATTTCGAACGGAGGCTGCAGCGCTCGTTCGAGGATGTGAAATTCTTGCCGCACACTGACCGGTTTGCAACGTAGCGTAGGCGGCTACACAGTCGCGTTCGCTGCTAGCCATTTCTCGAGAGCGATGGTTACAGCAGGTTTAAGGCGCCACCCTTGCTTCAAGGCGTTACTGACTGAGACATCGAGCCTTGAGAAGCCCAACTCAGCCATGACGTCGCCTGGTCTCAGATGTCGCTTGGCTATGATCTCTTCGATACGTGCAGAGGCGGCTGGGATCAGCCGTTGATTCACTGCAATTGGTGTCGGCAGCGACGACATGGGTATCGATGGATACCGCGCGGCACTCCAGCGCGGATCCATTGCAGAAAGGCGTGTTGGTCAGATCGGGGTGGCCTTTCCCCAGGCATTCTTGAGCTCGTGCAACCGCGTCCTTGGCTTCTTCAGTCCGGCAGCTATCGCAGCGTCGGTGACCGTGCGGATACTTCCCGGCCTTAAGATCGGCGTAAATTGCTGGTCCCGCCTTAAACGCTCCTCATAATACGCGCTGTCGCGCACCTGCTTCTTCACCATGTCGATGTCCGGTCAAGCATCGTCGCCCAATCAGCCAGGGAGACTCGGTGGCGCGTTTGCCACATCGAACGCTGTCAAGCAACGATCAGATGTGTTGGGCGAGTCTCAGAGCTTCTGTGAATCAACCAGACGCATCCCGCTTCGCAATCAAGCCTTCTTCTTCGACCCTGGCTGCTTGACACGGATCTCGCAGCGGTTTGCCCTCGAGGTGCTCGACGTCGAAGGCATTGGTTTTCCTCACCAGATCGCTCAGCTTCCTAAAGCCAAAGGTTCGGGGTCGAAGTCTGATGCCAGGTTCGCCAGTTGAGTGCCGACGGCACCCAGCGGCACCCAGCCATCCTCGCTCTCCATTTGGGAGATCACCTTTTTGATGACCGGAGTGGACGCCTGAGCCGGCTCAACGTCAGAGAGGCGACAGTCGGTAGTTGGTTCATGCCCTGCATAAGCTCCGCTCCTGCCGTGCTCACCAGCTGATAGCGGACTCATGTGAGCCTCATTTTCGTGCAAACGCACGACGAGGCACGAATTATCAGGCAATCCGGTCAGCATAAAAATTGCACAATATTGAACCGTCTTGAGGCCAGACAACCTGAGAAAGATGTCAAAAATGATGGATGGGATCTTGCCCTTTCTGCGGCAGGCGATATGATCGATCTTCACAGTGCTTATAGATTTGACGATGGTAGGTGTTTTTTGTGAGCGATAGACCTTTATGTGGGAATAGGAGGCTGGAGCCTAGGTCTTCAGTTGGCTGGCGTCGAGGTGGTTGCTTCCTATGAGTGGTGGCAGCCAGCCATAGACACGCACAATGGCAACCTCGGCGGTGATATCCGGCCAACCAATATCCGTGAACTACGAAATGAGGACCTTCCGGGCGACATAGATTTGGTTGTGGGTAGTCCTCCTTGCACTGAATTCTCTTACGCTAACCGTGGAGGTAAGGGGGACATCGCCGAAGGCTTGAAGGATTTAATAAAGTTTCTTGAGATCGTTGACTATCTGAAGCCGAGATATTGGGTATTGGAGAATGTGCCTCGAGTGGCGGAGGTTCTCCGGCGCGGCTTCAATGATCCATCTCATGCGTTATATCGATTCAAGCGCCTCGATGTTGAAATTGAGGTCTTCGATTTTTCGGACTTTGGGGCTGCCCAAGCGAGAAAGCGGTGCATAGCGGGGAACATCCCCTTTAATCTCCTGAAATCCTACGCTCCCCCGACTGCCGGCTCGGACTCTAGGTGATGTCGTTAAGGGGTTGGGTGCTGTTGATCTGATTGCTGATCCGCTTTGGGGTGTAACCCTTCCCAAAGAGAAGCTCACTGAGGTTGAGATTGAAGCGCCGTTGAATCGTGAAGAGCTCAGAATGAACAGGGAGGCAAAGGAATTTCACCCGGTATACAATAATATGGCTTTTCCGGATTCCCTCGATCAGCGTTCAAGAACTGTCACAGCTACGTGCACGCGGGTGTCGCGTGAAAGCATAGTTATATCTGATCCTAAAATTTCCGGTGCATTTCGACGTTTAACGATTCGTGAAAGAGCAAGCCTTCAGGGCTTTCCTATTACCTATCAATTCTACGCCTGCTCTTTTGCTGAGAAGGCGAAGATGGTGGGAAATGCTATACCACCCACATTCACCTATCTAGTTGCGCAGGCCGCTCAAGAAAAATCAGCCGACGAAGTTCCTGGTTTTTCTGAAGCTGGTGCAGTGCTGACTTTGCCTCTAGCTGTCTCGAAAGTTACGCCACCGGATACAGAAGGCCGCTCTTATCCCGTGACCTGCAACTTTCGTGCCGCGTTGCCAGAACTCCGCTTCAAAAGTGGAATGAGGTTCGACCTGTCGAATGAGTTCGTGCAAGGCGGAGTATTTTGGAAGGTGCGATTCTATTTCGGACCCTCAAAAGATATTCACGAAGTCGAATTGGATGGTAGCGTGGAGCGTGAATTGCGCTCGTCCGCTCTGCTTTCTCGAATCTTGGCGAATCTCAGGGCAGATTTCGTAAAGGCAGAAAGTATCCTTCAATCCACCGATCCATGGACTTTACAATCGACGTGGACGCGTCGTGCCAAGGGGCTCGATCCATTTTATTTGACGGACCTCCTTGGTGACTTATCGAACAAACTGTTTAAGGAAATTGATAGATCGTTAAATGAAGGCGCGAAAGAACAGCTAGCTGCCTACGTTCTAACTGTGGCCAATCAGTCGACAAGCAAAAGCAAACTGCCGGGACAGCGCAAGCTGGAGAAGAATGCTGTTCGAATTTTAAGTGGCTTCATTGTCGTGATTGGTTCAATACCCTGTCCTGGCACGGCAATCAAAAGATTGCTGCTTGAGGATCAGGGTGCAATTCCAAATAGCACTAACGGCACTGGAGGAATCCCACGACCCTCTCGGATAAGATTGTAAAGCTCAGCTTCGTAATATCCAGGTCCAGATGACATTTCTTCCTGAAGACGCTTCATTGGAACAATTTCTACGCCTACGTCAATTTTGTCTGCAACGTAAAAGGCCATGTGTTTTACAAATAAATCATATGCTATAAAAGCATATTTTCCCAGCTGAACTTCGACTGCCACGCGTTCTTTTACAAAGTCTGTTTGATTTCTCGAAAGATAAGGCACAAACCCGGCGGAAATAATTTCCTTCTTCTGCTCGGACGGTTCCGAATCCATTATTTTTCTGTTTGTTCTCGCATCCTCGCAAACCCAATAAGTAGTTTGCACAGACTTCCAGTCGGTTTTCTTGAAGCCTGCTTCTATTGCTTTGTTCATGTCTTTTGGTGAATAAAGTTTTTTGGAAAGCTTTCTTTTCTCCTTTGAGATTTTTGTTCGACAGTATTCCGCGTCTATGCCTGATATCACCTGCCTTATTTCCATAAGAAGTTCTGGCTTTCTCGCTTCTAAAAATTCCAATCCATTTAGATGAGAGTGAAAGGCTACAATTTTCACTTCGTCGACCTCAAATTGTTTTAGCCCCAATTACTTCTGCCGATGGCGTTGACCTCCACAGCATTATGGTGCCCGTTGTCGCTGGAACGAGGCTAGCCTACGGCGGCGATTCGTTGCTAGGCCTATTTTCAAACCTCGGAAGATCATCGTGGGAGATACATCGGGATGTTCGAAGCACTGCTGGCGCGCGGCTATCAGATTGAGTTTCAGTCGCACGCTCAAGCTATTCTCAGTGTGGATTTTCCGGAGGCCATCCAAGAACTAGAGAAAGCCCTGCTGACGGCAACGATTCCTATCGAAGAGATCATCGCTGGCGGAGGTGGCGAGGCTAAAGGCACTCAACGTCTGAGAAACGCGCTTGCCGATTTAGGGTGGCCAAAGACAGAGTTTATTGTAGAAAGGCGAATAAACGGGGTGCCTCGTGAGAGCCAATCCCACGAGGTGGATCACGTCCGCAATTTTCAGAATGGTGACCGGGTAGCTCTGGAGATTGAGTGGAACAACAAAGACCCCTTTTTCGATCGCGACCTTGAAAATTTTAAGCGGCTTCATGCAGACGGCGCAATTTCCGTTGGTGTGATTGTAACTCGTGGAAAATCATTACACGAGAATATGCGAGCTTTAGTCCGCCGATTTCTGGAAGAACGACAAATCCAAACGTTTGAAGATATGGCCCGTTGGGGATATGAGCCTACGTCTAGGCAGCGCAGAGCAATCGAAGCGAAAGTTGTTCGTGCAGTGAACCCCCTTTCGTTTAGAGAGGCTTTTGTCGGACAGTTCGTGTCTGATAAGTTTGGCGAAGCAACTACTCATTGGCGAAAGCTAGATGATAGACTCCGGCGCGGCGTTGGTAATCCATGCCCTTTACTGTTGATAGGATTGCCGGACGCTATAGTCACCTTCCACGAGGGAAGAGCAGCTCTGGAAGAAGTCCAGGCTGTCGACTCGGCGGACCTTGAAGCCTAGATCGTTACCCTTGTCGGGCCTAGGAATGTTTTCAGCCGCTCTTCAAGGATTTTGACATCTTTGATCTCACATTCCCAGATTACCAAACATTCCCACCCGCTCACCTGGGCAGCAGTGAGCAACCGTTCATCACGCGCTCGATTTGTTTCGATCTTATGCTGCCAAAATTCTGCCCTGGTTTTTGGCGCCCGCCATGATGAACACTGCTCATGACCGTGCCAAAAGCATCCGTGGACAAAGATGGCCTTTCTCCTACCTGGAAATGCGATGTCAGGTCTACCTGGAACGCCCTTTAGTTGAATACGGAACCGATAACCCAATTTATTGAGCAAACTACGAATCAGCTTTTCCGGGCGCGTGTTTGCTCGACGTATGCGTGCCATGTGCGCACTACGTTGCTCCTTGGTGAGTCTGTCTGCCATCTCTATGGTGCACTTTGAAAGTAATTTACCAGGCTTGGCGCTGACCGACCGAGATAAAGGTGCTGTCAGGTCGCCAGGCCGATCAAGCGTTCCTATTTGCTACTTCATCTATGGTCGAGCGAACAAAAAACCACCATCGGCCCCGTCACTGATCAAATAGCTGCGACCTCGGCTCAATAAAACATCGGTTATAAATTTGCCAACGAAGTGCGAGCAACAATGGCGATTACCTAGAATCCAACATTCGATGACTTGTGAAATGGTGGCACACTGGCGGCACAGATGCTTCCCACAAAACTGCCGCTATGAACCGCGTCCGCTAACGGCGCCGACCAGCATATCCGGAGAGGTGGCAGAGTGGTCGAACGCACCGCACTCGAAATGCGGCATACCTGCAAGGGTATCGTGGGTTCAAATCCCACCCTCTCCGCCATTTTCCTTCCTGGGTTGTTGGCTCGGAGCAAAAACACTGCATCGCGCTAAAGTGACCTGGCAGAGGATCATGTCAGGCTTGGTCTCATTCTCGTTCAGGGATTAGGAACTCGACTTGGTGCAGCGGGAATCGAGCATTTGTAGGCTCCCGAAGGCTGCTTCGGTTGCAGGACAATCAGTAAGGCCAGCGAGGACTTCCTCATTACTCGTGTGCCGCCATCGACGGAGCGCAACGATTTCGAGATCTCCAAGTGAGAGATTAGAGTACCAAAACTCAATGAGCTTTCTTCTCGTTCTGCTCTGGGCAAGAAGTTGGGCCACCGAAGATGAGAGTTTTCCGGCTCTTGCCCGATCATTTATGAGATTGCGCTGCAAGACGCCTAACCCAAGATGCTCGCCAACCAGGCTCGGGTCCAATCGCTAGACAGCCCAAAGTGTAGATGCTAATGTAGCAATCTATGGTATAAATTTTGACGCATGATACTTCGAGATGGGACATCTCGAAGCTCCTATCGCAATAGCGACAGCACGCTGATCTGCTGGAATGCTACACGGGAGGCTAGCGTGACTGCATATCATGGGGGCGGTTTTGTTATTGTCGCCGATGGTCCCACCGTCCTAAAGGACAAGTTCATTATCTACGATCCCGATGGGATCGTATCGGACGAGGTTGCCTGGTTTAATGTTCAGGATGGATCAATCAACTTCCGTGCAGAAAAGGTTCCCGCAGACCTGGATGCCGCTTCCAATGTGACGGCGCGTTCGATCAAAAAGGTTCCGTACGAGCGATATTTCGGTACGATTTCAACGAAAGACAAACCGAAACCTCACGTTCTGAATGATTTCGGTGAAGCGCTGCGCTTCAATACATCTTACGATGACGATGAGTCCACTACGCCCGTTGCTTATACCTATTTCGGACAGTTCGTTTTTCACGACCTGACGGCAATGGTTTTTCCGTCCGGTGGACGCAAACCGTATAGCGAACGGACTGCAAGCCTTGACCTGGACAGCGTTTTTGGGCCGGCCGATCCTTCCCGTGTCGAGCCGGCGGCTATGATGCCCGTTGGATCGACAGCCCAACCGGAGCAAAGCCGGCCGTGTGATCTGCCACGCGCACATGATGGAGTTGCCGACGTCAAAGACCTGCGAAGCGACGATAATCTGCCCCTTGCCCAGACACATCTGGCCGTGATCCGCTTCTTTAATGCGATCGTTGCAAAGTGCCCAGGCATTAGCCACGCCCACGCCCGGTCGCTCGCCGTCTCGCATTTCCAATCGGTGGTCCTGCACGACTATCTCCCGCGTGATTGATTGCGACGTCTATCGGGACGTCATGACCAACGGTCGCGCAACCATCCACAACGAGGATCACAAGGCGCCAATGAGCCATTTCGCTACATGATACCGCTTGAGTTCGTGGCGGCTTGCGCATGATTTGGCCATTCGATGATCCGGAACAACTATCCGAACTGGAATACCTCCAATTCGGCAAGACTGTCCTCGTTCTGGAGCAATACACAAAATAGTTGCATTCCGCCGTTCGATGGGCACGACGAACGGCGGACCAGGTTACCTGACCGGTGGGTTTCCCAATGGGGAAAGCTACTTGATGGCAGGGGATTGGCGCCGGGGGAAAGGCCTCTCATGGCAGCGAAGATCGATACGGTGCTGGCCGATCCTTTGAGGGTTATACCTGATGTCGCTTTGCCGAACCTGACGAAGTCTTTGAAGATCTTAACGAAAAACCTCGCAAGCATATCGCTCTTGCGTGGAGCCTCGCTGCAGTTAAGCAGCGCGGAAACGGTGGCCCAAACGATCTTGCCCCAGCTTGCGGCCCGTGCCAGTCCTACCTTTCTAGTCCTGGGTGAGGAACTCTGCCAGGATGAACCAGTCGAAGTTCAGAATTTCTTGAAATGCGACCTCTTGGGCAACACGCCGTTATGGTTTTACACGCTCAAGGAAGCGGCGATCCTGGGCGGTGGTCAGCATTTGGGTCCGCTCGGGAGCCGGATTGTCATGGAGACGATCCATGCCGCCATTGAGGAATCGTCGCCGTCGATCTTGGCTGGCAAATGGGAACCTGAGCCGAAGCTCGCTCCCTCCGATGCGCACAGGTATACGCTGGCCGATCTCATTGCGTTTGCAGGTCTTTTTAATCCCTAAAGCAAATCGTCGACCAGGAAGGAGAACAAATGTCTACATTCAATGTTACAAAGAGTGGTGGCCCATCATCTCCAGAAGTGGAGGGAGCTGCATTTGCCGCGCAGAAGCTAATTGATCTCTATCCACAATATGAAATCGGCCAACTCGATGCATCTGAGCTATTCACAGAATGGATGCTATCTGTGATTGGAGTGGCTGGCGTTGCAGTCACCTACGGGGATGGTGCCGCACCGGTTATCAAGAATAATGGTAAAATCTTTGCGATTATCAACGGAGTTCAAATTCGTCTGCGGCTCAAAGCAGACGATGACGACTTTAAGCGCAGAAAGGTGCTGATGATTACGCCGGCAGCGATACCCGATATACAATCCCAATACCTAATCAATGCTGTTAATGCAATTAAAGCCGAGACCAACGCCACCAAAGCCCAGGCATTCCTTCTTGGCACAATCCTTTTGAAGCGCTGTCGATAGTTCACAGACATCAACGTGACATCGTCGTCTGCAGTCGCCATCAATATCTGTCGGCCGATAGGGGGCTCACCACATCAAGTTAACAGGAAGGCCGGCGAGTTCCAGCCCATCCGTTAGTCGGCGTCGCGTTTCGGCTTCTTTGATCGGGAAGCCGTGCAAGATCCATGCGACGATATCGGCGTCCTCGACAGCTTTCTCTGTCCACTGGTTCCGTGCGGTGTGGAGAAATTCATCAGCATGGCGCCGCGCGTCAGCGATCTCACCCATGTGTGACAAAGCTGCTGCTTTCCAGGCGAGGGTATCGACGAGACTTCCTGTTCCCATAGTGGCGGCCGCAACACTGCCGGGGTAGTCTCCACAGATGAAACGAATGCCAGCAAGGTATGCCCATTGATAAGGAGCGACGATAGGCGTCAGTCCGAGGGCGAGTTCCTCCAGCTCTTGAGCGCGCTGCACTCGGCCGGTGTAGGCAAGACCATGCGCGCATGAGAGGAGGGTTTTCGGGTTGTTCGGGTTGAGATCAAAGGCGAGATCGTAGTGAATATCCGCCTGCTCGGAAACGGCCGGCCATTGCACATGACCAGGCAAGCGTGAGATGTGCACGAGTTTCCAAGGGATCGAGTTGCACGGCTTTCTGAGCAAGCTTCAGTGCCTCCGCTTCGAGGGCAGGGTCGCGGCGAAAACCCGCAACCACGAGGTGGCGCACATTATATACGCTGGCCAGGCTCGAATAAGCCGGCGCAAACCTGGGCATTCGAGAGATGGCGGACTTAAAAAGCAGTTCTGCTTCCGCCTCAGCTTCCGGCTGCCACATTGTCAGCAGGTTCTCGCCGCGCAACCAGTCGTCGTAGGCAACAAGCGAGCCGTCTCGGTGCCCCCAATGCCCCGCGACACGTTCTGCAGAAAGATAAATATCCAAAACCGCAGCAGTCCTTTTTGCAATACTGGCGGACGCGCCCCTCCTTTGTGGAAGCGCTAACGGGTATCGCTCACTCCAGACAACGCGATCGTTTATGGCGTCGGCAAGCAGCAGGTTGACCATGTCGTCTTCAGACGCGGATATGTGTGCCTCCAGGCGGTAATCGACAACGCCTTTCTCCCCATCCGATCGTTTGTCGGCTTGGTCCTCAATGACGACCCAGTCCCGAAACTTGACGAGGCACGAGATTACTTCCTCACGAAAACCCGCAAGGAGATGTTCCTTTCCGAAGAGATCATTTGACAAAAACGGCCGCACTTCGATGACCGGCAGGCGTCCTTCAATTGCGGTTGCATCAGCCGGCACTCGGTGTATTTCCGGAAAGGAAGGCATGCGCTCTGACCGGATCAACTGCATGACGTTCTGTGTTTCTGCCGCAGGCTCAATACCGAAATCCTGAGCCAATACATCGTGGACCGATTGATAGACCCGCAGGGCCGCGGCGCTTTTGCCCTCCGTGGAATAAAGCCGCATTAGCGTACACGCTGCAGGCTCATGCGTAGGATCGATGGCAAGCAGCGCTATCGCAGCATGTTTGCACGACAGCAAATCGCTGGAAAAGCGGTCGAGACAATTCTCCAATTGCTCTACAAGGCGATCCCGCCAGCGATGGCGTGTAACCTTCAGCCAGGCGTCAAACACTTGATCCGCGTACTCAAGGTCACCCATGATGTGGTCCGGCGATATCTGTCCTTCAACCAATTCAGGTGCGACAGAACCCTCGCTAAGTTGCTGACTTAACGTCAGAAGATCGACTTGCAATGTCGATAAAACCACAGCAACATCGTTGGAATTCGGAACGAAACGCATCCGATCCAGCAGTTTGGAAGATCTGTCGAAGTTGGCGAATGACGGACTTGTATTTTCGGTCCGCATCCTTGGAATCCTCATTGCTCCATAGGAGCGCCAGGATGCGTTCCTTCGTCTCGCGCTGGTGCTTGTTGAGGACAAGATAGCCAACGAGTGCCCGCGCTTTTATTGATTTCAAGCTAAGTTCGTTGCCATCCGAGTCGGACATCGAAAGCGTTCGATCAACGACACCGCAATCCTGTTTGAACCAAACTCAACGCCTTTATCGAAAGTCGCTGAGACGGCGATGAACCCGGTAAACGGCTACTGGCTGCGGCATGTTCTTCACGCGCGCCGACCAAGACTGGCATAGGTGGCGGACACGCTCTGCCGGACCTGATCAAACACAGCCTGTGAAATACAAATACCGCCAGGCTCCGCCAAATGCTCGAGCCTTGAGGCCACGTTGACGATGTGACCGTAGACATCGCCATCACGGTGCTGCACCTCACCGAGATGGATGCCAATCCTAAAACGGATCTGATGCTCTCTGGGAAGGGGTTCGCTTAGGGCTGCCAGACGATCCTGCGCTGACAGCGCGTATACAACCGATGCCGAGGCGGACGCGAACTCTACCAGCAAACCGTCGCCCATCGTCTTTAAGACTTCACCCCCGTGCGCACCAGCGAGGTCACGAAATACGGCAAAACAACGCTCCATGTAGTCAAGCGTGACCTGTTCTTGTGCCTGCACATGACGCGTATACTCAGCCGCGTCGGCGAAAAGGATGGCCCTAAGGGCAGAAGGGGGTTTGTCAGGCATGATTGGCACCTCGAGCCCCGTGCAGTCACGCATACTGACGTGGAGCGTCGCCCATAGGCGCAACTTTCGCAAGTGCCATTACGCTCTGGCGGCGATGCGGCAGTACCATTCGCTGTCTCGTGCGCACTAATTGCGGAGGTTGAGATGACCTGAAGCCCGGGCACAAACATAATGCGTGAACAGTAATAGGATGATACTCTTCCTCTATCCTAGAACAGGTTCTGAGATACCGCTTCCCGTCTGCTGGAATATTTCAAACAGACCATATTGATCGCGTTGCGAATACGAGCACTATTAGGAAGATTGCGTAAATCCTAAGCGACTCCCGTGCGTAGGTGATCTTGTGATGTTGACAGTCGAAAGCGGACCGCCCCCCTCATCAGCCCTCACCAGCTCTTTTGAAATACTGCTGTTCAACGCCGTGGTTGAAACCGTTCACCTAGCAGTGGCCTTTCCCAAGTCACCAGTGGATAAGTCTGACGATTGGTTGCCACCAGCCGCAAGACCGGAGGCGGCCGGATCGCGGCCGGCCGTGGCCTAACCCACGATGAAGCGTATTCGAGTTGCCTCGGAGAAGCTGCAGAATTGGCAAGCGCGAGCTTCTGGGGAACCGAAGCGGTGATGAAGGCCATATATCGCAAGGTCAATCATCAAGCTCTGCACCCGGCCTCGCTGCTTTTCGCAAGCGACGCCCAGTACCACCAACGAAGGCATTGGAACGCGGCTTACGGCGCTTTCGACTGGATGCCCGCCCGGTTCAATGAGGACGAGCCGATCGATTGGATTGAAACAACGACGCCAGACAAGAAGACCAAAATTTTGGTTCCTGCCGCCTATGCCTATCTCGGATACTTCGAGGCCGGCGATGACAGGGCGTTTGCCATAGCTGATAGCAACGGGTGCGCGGCTGGCGCGAGACCGGAGGATGCCATTGTCGCGGCGTTCCTGGAACTCGTGGAGCGCGACGCTACTGCGCTCTGGTGGTACGGACGCCATCCGCGCCCAGCTTTCAATCAGACCAGCTTGCAAGGAGCCGACGCCCTTGTGGCGTCGCTCGTGGATCGGCGCCGCAACCACTACCTGCTCGACTTGACGACGGATTTGGGAATACCAGTTTGCGCTGCGATTTCCTTCGAGCCGGGAGGCGACGCCGTAGCGATCGGCGTTTCGGCTCATTTCGACGCCAGTCGCGCTGCCATCGTGGCGATAACCGAGATGTTACAGATTGAGTTCTCGCTGGAGATGCGCAAAGCGGCCCCGGTCCAAAGCAAGGACGGGTTTCAGTTCTGGCTCGATGCGGTTACCTTGCAGACGATGCCACATCTTGTTCCTGTCGACCGAAGGCAGAACGAACTCGTTGGCGGACTTATGGACCGGCCACCAACTGTCGAGAACTGCGTTCGTATTTGTCACGATGCTGGCTTGCAGTTCCTCACACTCGATCTGACGCGTTCTGCCATCGGGGTCCCCGTGGTTCGTGTCATCGTGCCGGGATTAAGAACGCTTCACCGCCGGTGTGGTGAAGGAAGGTTATTTGATGTTCCGATGAGGCTGCGCTGGTGCGATACGCCGCGAGCAGTTGAAGAGCTCAACACTGTCCCTCTGTCGATTTAAGCGGTCAAAGGTCGCAGGCGAGCACCGGTGCTAACGGAACTGACAGCCCGCATCAATCTGTCACGAGCATTGTCAGGCGGGCGAAGCGTCGCAGGCTATCCAGCTTGACTTCAAACCGGGTTTGGCTACATGCAACGGCATGATGTCGAGTATCGTGATCCACCTTTGGCGAGAGTCTAAACTCTCGAAAACCGGCTCTTAGCCCGAACGTTGAAGAAGCCCTGGCTTGACGTTCGGGACTGCCAGGTTTCTGATATGATCATTCGACCGCCATTGCGCACCCGGTGCAGTTCTCCGGGATTTTGATATCCGCCCACGTTTGATCTTGCGCCGTCCGACTGATTGGCTGCGCAATTGCAAACGATGCGGCGCGTTTCAGGGCAGTTCAGGCAACAAAGCTTCCGGAATACTTCGACTTGGCTAAACAGGCTTCTGACAACGGTCGCGCGCAACCATCTGCCGTGCGCTTTCCAAACTTGGCTATTGTTCTCGCACCCAAGCCGAAACGCTTGTCGCCGAGCGGCGCGTGACACTCGGCGGGCGGGTGGTCACCAATATCCTGACATGGGCTGACGTTCATACGGACACGATAGCGGTTGACGGCGTTCGGCTTGTTGCCCAATCCAGCGTCTATCTCATGCTCAACAAGCCACGTGGTATGGTCACCACAAGGGTCGATCCGGAAGGGCGCCCAACGGTCTTCGATTGCCTCGCGCACATGGATAATCCCTTCCTTTCCCCCGTTGGCCGTCTGGACAAGGCAAGCGAGGGATTGCTGCTGTTCACCAATGATACCGTGCTTGCTCAGCGTCTGCTCGACCCGGTCACCAATGTCGGGAAGATTTATCATGTTCAAGTGAAGGGCACGCCGACTGACGAAATGATCGCCCATATGCGCCGCGGCGTCTGCGAGGGCGGCGAGATGCTCAAGGCTTCAGCCGTCAAGATGCTGCGCTCAGGAGATAGAAACGCCTGGCTTGAAGTCGAGTTGAGGGAGGGCCGTTACCGGCAGATCCGCAGGATGCTCAACGGTTTGGATATGGAATGCCTTCGGTTGGTCCGGGTCGCGATCGACGATATCAAGCTGGGTGACCTGACGAAGGGAACGGCTCGCACTCTTGACCGGAGCGAGGTCGAGATACTACGGCAACGGGTGAAAATCGGATAATACCGTCTCGACTGCGCAGCCCTGTAGCTTAGATCTGCCCGGAAACTCTTGCGGAATGACGTCAGAAAAAAGGGTCTCCAGTAAACGGAGACCCTGAGTTTGAAGGATCAACCTCCAGAGGGAACGGTTGAAGACGATGACCCGGGAGGAGAGGCCATCGGAAACTTCAACCGACATCACTATGCTCAATGCAGCGGCTGCGAACAACGAATGGCGTCCTGCGGCCGATCGTAAATTAAACGTTTTGCCCAAAGTCCGATCCCAACCCGCATTTTTTGCTCAACGTGAAAACCCAGCTCGACCCCATGCGCGCCTTGAGAAAATGCTCATGTCGTGTTGGAAGGCTGAAAAGCGCACTTCCCGTCGAGTTTTTCATCTCCTCAATGACCGGCAGCCTGAATTTCTGCAATCGCTGTCAGCGATAGTCTGCGGTTCCTTTTGTCTACTGATTTTATGGACAATAATACTCACTCTGCCCTGATCGGAAGGTCATGTGGTTTCGTGCTGTAGATGTGAGGATATGATGAGCCTGCTCAGACATTTTGACCGCCTTCAAGCCATGAGGGACCAGCTGGAAGCAAAGCTGGACCGGGATGACGCGGGCTTTTCCGGAATGGGCTACCAGGCCCGGCGTGATCTGCGTGAGCGCATATCCGAGATCTCGCAGGAGATCTTCGCACTGGAGCGGTCTCGCTATTTCGAGAGCTGACGGCGGTATGCGGCGAGGAGCAATCAGATGACACCCACCCTAATCTTGCCTGGGCTGAATGGGTCCGATGACGGACATTGGCAGCGGTTCTGGCTCAAGGATAACGCCGAAAGCCGGCTGGTCGAGCAGGATGACTGGAAATCCCCAAGGATTGAAGCCTGGGCAAAACGCCTTGAAGAGGTCCTTGCTCAGGAAGGGCCTGCCTACATCGTTGCGCACAGTCTTGGTTGCCTGCTGGCTGCGAAATGCGCCGACAGTTCATCCGCACGGTTGATCAAGGGCGCGCTGCTCGTTGCACCCTGCGATCTATCGACCACAGAAAATCTTCACCTGGGGGCAATCCATTTTGGCCGGATGCCGACCCGAACTCTGCCGTTTCCAACCATCACGGTCGGAAGTTTGAACGATATCTATATGCCGCTGGAAAGCCTGTCGCTCTATAGTCGCCTTTGGAAGACGCAGGTCAGGAACTTAGGGCAAGCCGGTCATATTAACATAGACAGCGGCTTCGGCAGATGGACGGGTGGCTACGAATTGCTGTCCCTGCTGAAAAGGAAAGTGAAGGCCCACAGCAATCTCGCTCTCGCCCAGGCACGCGTGGGCGAGGTGTTTGCGGGAAGGGCTGCCAAATCCGGTATGTCTCATTGAGGAAATTATTCTGCAGGACCATCTGCTCGACATTTGGACGGAAACGCACCCGACGCTCATTCTTATAGAGAAGGCGCTTGTACTTGCCGATCGGATCACTGCCATGCGCCCACGGCTGGGGCTGCTTATGCCCTGGTGCCGATTACCGCCGTCGTCACTGTTTGATTGCCAACGTATTCAAAACGTCCAGAGTGGATTGAAACAGCATCTGCGTTCCGGCGACGCTGTGTTCCGGATCGACATACTCCGCCTCATTGTGGCTCAGACCATCCCTGCAAGGCACAAAAATCATGGCCCTGGGCGCAACGCGGGCCACATAAAGTGCATCATGAAAGGCGCCGGAGATCATATGCTTGGACGGTAGTCCGAGATGGCCTGCCGCTTGCTCCACACCTTCGATAACAGCCTTGGAAAATGGGGCAGGGCTCATGTCGAATGTCTTGCGAATATCAACTTTACAGCCATGTAGGGCAGCGGAAGCCTGAAAGGCTGCCAATACTTGCGCTTCGATAGTGTTCAGGCGATCGGTCAGCGGATGGCGCAGATCGACAGTGAGGCTAACGGATCCTGGAATGGCATTGACGGAGCCGGGAAGGGCGGCGATCCTTCCGATCGTCAAGCGAGCATTGTCATCCTCAGGCATGACGGTTTCATAAAGCATGTGCAGGGCGGAGGTGACGGCAACCATGGGATCACGTCGAAAAGCCAGCTGGGTTGTCCCTGCATGAGCAGCCTGGCCAGCAACCGTGACTTCAAGCCATCGGGTCCCCTGCACGCCGGTGACTATGCCGATCGGGATGTTTTCGTTTTCCAGGGAAGGGCCTTGCTCGATGTGAAGTTCGAGATAACCCGAAATCGGAAACCCAAGCGCTCTCTGCTCCGCCACAGGCAAAGCCGCAATCGTCTCGGCTAGGGCGTCACGCCAAAAGACCCCGTCTGTTCCCTGGATGTCCTGCCAACTTTCCGGAATGTGCCCAAGCGAAAACGCCATGGAGCCCATGGCGCCCGGTGCAAAGCGGCTACCTTCCTCGTTGGTCCACGCCACCACTTCGATCGGCACGTCTGTCACTATTCCCGCATCTTCCAAGGTCTCCAGAACCTCGAAAGCGGCGAGCGTCCCGAGCGCACCGTCATAGCGGCCACCCGTTGGCTGGCTGTCGAGATGGCTTCCGATTAGAAAGGGGGGATGGTGCCCATCTTTGCCATCGCGGCGAATGAACAGATTGGCCAATGGATCCTGATAGACACGGAAACCGCGCCGCAGCGCCAGTTCGGCCAGAAGCGCGGGCGGCCTGGTCTTGCGGACCAAGCGCCTGCCGGTTGACGCCGCCTGCCGGCGTTGCACCGATTGCGGCAAAATCAGCCAGCCTCCTCAGCAGTCGCTCGCCATTGATCTCCGCGGAAGATTTCATTTCTTCAATCCGGCGATAAAGGCCACGACACGTGCCTTCTCGACCTTGTTCCACCAGACGCCGTCATATTTCAACGAACTCGCTACAATCACGCCATCGACGATGTCGAGGATATCGCGGGCGTTGTCCGGCGTGACGCCACTGCCGACCAGCGTTGGCAGGCCGGCGGCCTCCTTGATCAGGCGGATATAGCCGAGATCGGCGGCGTGACCGGTCCGTTGGCCGGTGGCAATCACTGCGTCGGCATCGAAGAAGACGAGATCCTTGACCTGTTCTTCGACAGGCCGGTCGGCGACGATTGCGTGCGCGCCATGCTTCACATGGGCGTCGGCAAAAATCCTTATGCCGTTCGCCCGAAGTCTCGTGCGGTAGCGCATCGCGCGGGCCGCTTCGCCTTCGATGAAGCCCTCATTGGCGACATAGGCATTGGCCCACTGATTGACGCGCACAAAACCTGCGCCGCTGGCACTGGCAACGGCAAGCGCCGGGATGGCGGCGTTGGCCAGCACGTTGATGCCGATCGGGCGGCCGAGTTCACGACGAATGCGGTCGGAAATCACCGACATATAGGCGGCGGTTTCCGGACCAATATCGTCCGGTTTGGAGAAGGGAATGTCGCCGTGGTTTTCGACGATGACGCCGTCGCAGCCACCTTCGAGATAGGCGCGGGCATCGTCCAGGCCCTGACTGTAGATATCCTCCACAGCCTCGCCATTATAGCGGCGCACCCGGAAGGGGGGCCAGATGCACAACCCCGATGACGGCCTTGCTGCGGCCGAAGAGTGAGGTGATCGCATCGCCGGCGCCCGGGCCGACCGGTTTTGAAGACTGTGTCATGCGTGTTCCGTTTCTGATGTTTTGATGAGATCGGATAGTTCATCGGCGGTAGGACAGGAGGAGAGCGTTCCGGGCCGTGTCACCGCCAGCGCGGATGCCTCGACTGCGATGCGGATGGCACGTTGCGGATGCACTCCCCTGGCCAGGCAGCCTGCAAAGATGCCGCACAGCACATCGCCGGCGCCGCTGGTATCGATCGCCGAAACCTTCGGAGCTTCGATATAGACTGGAGCCGCGTTGATGCCGCTCAGAAGAAGGCAACCTCTGGAGCCGAGTGTGACGATCACCCGGCGCGCACCAGATCCGATGATTCTGGCCGCGGCGAGAGCCGGTTCGCGGGAGCCAGAAATGGCATGAGCCTCACCTTCGTTGACAATGACGAAGTCCACATTTGCGAACTCGGGCGGCTCACCTGCCGCCAGCGGGCTGGCATTCAAGATTGTCGTGAGGCCTTTGGCCCTCCCGGCCTGCAGGCAGGCGCCGGTCACCACACCGGAAAGATTGCCCTGCATGACCAGCACATCGTCCGGCGCGATCGTATCGAGAAATTTGGTCTGCGCGAGGGGATCAAACGCCAGAGCGCAGGAGACACCGCTAAGGATGATGTTTTCACCAACAGCATCGACAGCAACGGTCGAACGGTCGGTCGGTAGATCGAACTCCGTCAGGCAGGCGCTATCGATCTCGCCGGCCAGTGTTTCGCGAATCCAGGCGCCATTGCCATCCCGGCCGATTGCGGCCCAAAGCGTGACAGGCGCACCGGTGCGCGCCGCGGCTGCATGGCCTGATTGGCGCCCTTGCCGCCGAGGCCGTCGGCATGGCTCACCACATTCCGCGTCTCGCCCGCTTCTGGAAGGCGGTCGAGACGGAAAGTGGTGTCGATGCAAGCATTGCCAACGACATGGACGCGCATGGCTCAGGCTTTCGCCGTTGCCCAGGCAAGCATCTGCTCGAACAGGGTCTTGTAGCCCGGCCAGGCGATGAAGCTCGATGGCAGCCAATGCGGGCCGACGTCGGAGGTCCAGGCGACGGTGCGGCCCTTGCCGTAGGTGCCGGTGACCAGCAGAGGCTGCGAACCGTAATCGGTCGAGACCGTCGCCAAAACTTCGGCGCCGTCCTTGACTGTCACTTCATTGTAACCGAGCAGGACCGGCCAGTCTGTACCAAGACCTTTGAGGATCGGGTGGCTTTCCTTGCCGGTAACAACCGGCGCAAAGCCTTCCGGAACCTCGACGCGGTCATCGACAGACAGGCATGAAACCGGCAGCACTTCCTCGACCGGTGTCCTGTGGTAGCGGGCGCCGCCATTGATGCCTTGAAAGCTGTAATAGCCGCCAAACATCAGCAAGGCGCCGCCATTGCGGACATAATCGCGCAGCAGGCGAAGACGGTTTGGAGTGGTCTTCGAGTGGATCCAGGTATCGGGATGCAGCAGCAGTGTATTGGCGCCGATATCCGACAGGATGATGGCGTCATAGGCAGACAGTGCGTCCAGCGACTGTGGAAATCGCGCTGGGCTTCATGGGCCGGCATGAACTGGACGTCGAAAGGACTGTCCTTCAGTGCGGCCAGAAGCTCGTCGGCGCCGGTGTGGTAGGTGACTGTCGGGAACTGGTCGAACCCCTTGATATGGGTGGCGGTGGAAACCCAGGACTCGCCTGCGAGAAGGACTTTGGACTTGGACATGGAAACTCCTTGGACTTTATCGTCAGCGTTCAGAGCGCGCTGGAGAAAACGGATTTCGGATTGTCGATCAGCATCAGGTCGATGGCCGCTTGGTCCACCCCGTGACGCTTCAGGCGCGGCAGGAAATGCTTCAGGATGAAGCCGTAACCAGAAGCCGCCGTAACGGGTGAGCATGATTTTCAGGAACACATCCTGCGACAAGAGAACACGATCACCATACCCCATGTCGATCAGCGAGCGGATCGCACGGGCGTTCTGTTCGTCGGATGGCGATTGGGCATCCTGATCGGCATAATAGAAATCCATGCCGATCATGTCATATTCCAGAAAGGCGCCGCGTTCGGCCAGTGCCTTCTGGTAGGGCAGATCGTCATGGCTCGGGTTCATGTGGCAGAGAACGGTGTGGCGCAGGTCCGCACCTTCCTCCTCGACGATATCAAGGACCTGATGCGCCAGTCGCTCCCAGCCGGGCAGGTGGATGGAAAGCGGCACGCCGGTGATTTTCGAGGCGCGGGCCGCCGCACGCAGGGATTTGCGCTCCTCGGATGTAAAATCCCTGCTGACGCCGATTTCGCCGATGATGCCGGCCATAACCTCCGGCTGGCTCTCACCGCCGCCGACATCGTTGATGATGAACTCGGTGACCTCGTCGACATCCATGGCTTTCAGCCAGTCCGGATGGCTGAATTCGAGATAAAAGCCGGTGCCCATGACGATCTTGAGACCGGACATTTTCGCGTGACGCGCGAGTTTTGCCGGCTCGCGGCCGATACCGATATTGGTGGTATCGACGACCGTATGACCGCCAAGCGCCTGAAACCGCTTCAGTTCCGACAGCGCCAGGTCGCTGTCGTCAAGCGAGACGTTGTCGTGGTTCATATAGGGGTTCATCCGCAATTCGCCGATGATCTCCATGCTGACTTTCTGCTCGCCGATGGCCTGGGCCTCCGGGTGGCAGGGGCAGCGCCAGGATTTGGCACCGTTGAGCAGGATGTGCTCGTGCATCAGGGTAATGCCCATCTCGGCGACCGGCACGGGTCCGAGAACAGTCATCACCGTTCCGGATTTGACGCCGATGTCGGCACGCGCTCTGGGTGGCGTATCGAACAGATGATCCATATCACTTGCCTCTGACTGCGCCGCGGAAGAGGCGGAAGTTGAGCCAGACGGCAATCAGGATGATCGTGCCCGTGACGATCGGCGTCAGGAACGGCGACATGTGGGCAAGGATCAAACCGTTGGCGATGACGGCGACGGTCAGCGCGCCAAGCACGGTCCCCACGACCGTGCCCCGCCCGCCGAACAGGCTGGTGCCGCCCAGAACCACGGCGGCGATGACTTCCAACTCGAAACCCTGGCCGGCATTGGATGACCCGGACCCGAGACGGGCGGTGACAATGATGCCGGCAAGCGCTGCCGCGGCACTGGAGAGGATGTAGACGAACATCGTCGTGAAGCGCGTGTCGACGCCGGCTCGGCGAACGGCCTCGGCATTGGCACCGATGCCGGTGACGTAGCGGCCGAACGGGGTTTCGTTGAAGACGATATAGGCGATCAGCAGCACCACAAGGGCGATCAGCGCGGGCACCGGCACGCCGAGGAACCACGACCTGCCGATGACGGTAAAGAAGCTCGCCGGATCGACCGGGATCGAGTAGCCGCCGGTAATCAGCAGTGCCAGGCCACGGATGACCGAAAGTCCCGCCAGTGTGACGATGAAGGCTGGAATGCGCTCGTAGGCGATGAAGAAGCCGTGGATGGCGCCGATGATCACACCGAGCAACAGCATCAGGAGAATGACCAACGGCCATGCGAGCCCCGCCTGCAACGCCGTTGCCGACAACGTGGCGACCAGCGCCAGCACCGAGCCCACAGAGAGATCGATACCGCCGGTGGTGATGACGAACGTCATGGCGGCGGCAACGATCAATAGCGGCGCCGACTGGCGGATGATGTTGAGCAGGTTCGGTGCAGTCAGGAAGGCATCGGTGATGACCGAAAAGACAACGCAGACGACGAGAAAGAACAGGGCGATCGACACGACACTGCCGTTTGCCAGCAGCTTGTCCCAGAGCGTTGCCTTGCGCAGGCGTGAGGGCGAGACGTGAGAACCGGCATGCCCGGTTTGCGAGGAGGGCATGCTCATGCGGAAACTCCGGTTTCATTGCCGTGGCGTGCGGACCGCGCCGAAAATTTGCGCCCGACAATCAGGTTGACGACTTCCTCGATACTGGTCTCGCTGATCAGCCGTTCGGCGACATTGCGCCCTTCGTACATGACCTGAATGCGATCGCAGACGAGGAACAGATCCTGCAGGCGATGGGTGATCAGAATAACGCTGACGCCGCGGGCGCTGACCGTGCGGATCAGTTCCAGCACAGCTTCGACCTCGGCCACGGCAAGCGCTGCCGTCGGCTCGTCCATGATGAGCACCTTCGGCTCGAACGAAGCCGCACGGCCGATGGCGATCGACTGGCGCTGGCCGCCGGAGAGGTTTTCCACCTTCAGCCGGGTATCGGCGATGACGATGCCGAGACGGTCGAGCATGTCGCGCGTCAGGCCATGCATTTTCTTGTTGTCGAGGAAGGGCACGCCAAGAATGCGGCGGCGCGGTTCGCGGCCAAGGAAAAGATTGCCCGCCACATCCACCGTGTCGCAGAGGGACAGGTCCTGGTAGACCATTTCCACATGGGCGGCGCGTGCGTCCGCGGGAGATGAAAAGGAAACCGGTTTGCCGTCGATCTCGATGGTGCCGCTATCTGGAATGACGGCGCCGGAGAGGACTTTGCTCAGCGTCGACTTGCCGGCACCATTGTCTCCGACCAGCCCCAGCACTTCTCCGGGCTTGAGCGTCAGCGAGACATTGTCCAGCGTCTGAATGGGATTGTAACGTTTCTGAAATACCGGTCATCCGGACGCGGTATGGTGTGCCGTCGGTCATGATGGGTTCTCCCCGATTGCCTGAACGGGCATGGCCAGTTTCCTCAAACCGGCCATGCCGCGATGATGATGGGAAAAACCCTTACTTGAACATGTCCTTGAACTGGGCAACGTTCTCCTTGGTCACGATCGTCACCGGGACATTGATGATCGGTTCGATCGTTTCGCCTTTCTTCAGCTTGACCAGCGCTTCGACGGCTGCCTTGCCTTCGCCGGCCGGATCCTGCTGAACCACGGCGGTGACCCAGCCTTCTTCGATGCCCTTGACGGCTTGTGCCGTCAGGTCCCAACCGAAGATCTTGACATCCTTCTGGCGGCCCTGGCTTTCGACGGCCGAGACGGCGCCGATCAGTTGCGGTTCGCCGGTGGCATAGATCGTCGTCATGTCGGGATTGGCTGTCATGAGGTTTTCGGCGGCACCCAGAGCGATGTCCTGCTGGTTCTGGCCATCGACGGTGTCGAGGAAGGTGACGGTCTGGCCGCCATCGGTCACGGCCTTCTTGAAGCCGTCAAGCCGCTGGTTCTGGATGAAGGAGTTGAGCGCCCCGACAATGCCGGTCTTGGCGGTGCCGGACATGTCGGACTTCACATAGTCGGAAAAGAACTTGCCGATATCTTCGCCGGCCTTGGCATTGTCGACGCCGATGAAGGAGATGTTGTCACCCTCCGGGATCTGCGTCTATGGCGATGACCGGAATGCCGGCCGTCTTGGCCGCCGTGATCGCAGGCTTCACGCCGTTGACATCGATGGCTACGAGAATGATGCCGTCGACCTTCTGGATAATGTAGTTTTCGATCGCGTCATTCTGCGCGGCAGGCACGTTGTTGGCATTGAAGATCACCAGCTTGGCACCGGCGGCGTCGGCGGCCTTCTGCGCGCCGTCATTGATCTGGTTGAAGAACAAAGCCTGCTGGTTGATGGTGACGAGCGCAAATGTATCTGCGCTGGCGGACGCAACGCCGAAAGCCAATGTCATAACGACGGCTGCGGTGCTGCGGATCAAAAGTCTGGAAAGGCGCATTCGGGTTCCCCTTGTTTTCGGAAAGGCCTGCAGCCGGGCTCATCAAGCGCTTGAGCGCCAGGTCATAATTCAAGAGACTTGAATACTTGTCAAGTCTCTTGAATTCAACTTTCCGAAGGGGCGAAGACTCAGAATGTCGCCGGCGTGTTGACCCAGAAGATGCTGGCGCGCTCTCGGCCGACATTGCGATAATGATGCGGCAGCTCGGAGTTGAAGACAAAGGCATCGCCGGCCGCAAGCATATAGCTTTTCCCGTCGACAATCAGCTCGATCTCGCCGGCCAGGAGATAGCCGACCTCTTCGCCAGCATGCTGGATCGGGCCGGCACTTTCGCCCTTTTCCTCGATATGATGGATATTGCACTGGAGCAGATGGCCAGCCGAATAGGGGATGATCCGCTCCAGCGAAATTCCCTCGCCGCGCCGCAGGGGATCAAGGGCGATCAAAGGCCGCGTTCCGGCACGGAAGATGATGCCTTCCTCGCCATCGGATTCCTCGAACATCCAGCCGATATTCGTATCGAGCGCTCCAACCAAGCGATGCAGCATCGGTAGCGAAGGGGAAGCCTTGCCGTTTTCGATTTTCGACAGGAGGCTTTCAGAGCAATTGGCCGCGTCGGCAAGGGCTTTCAGCGTCATGCCCCGCGTTTGGCGCGCAAGCCGCAAACGCATGCCCAAGCGATTTGGATTGGCGGTCTGCGCATCATCACCATCCGGAATTGCCGTCGTCAATCCTAACCCATTTTTCATGCGATCTTTGTCTTCTATTGCTGACATAATGGCTCTATGCACCTTGCACGGAGAGTCTTCGCCCCGACTTGGTTTGTCGTGGCTCATATGACAATTATCATTCTCCTTTCACTGTAATCAAGTCTCTTGAATTCAGAATGCAATGCAATCGTCACGTCTATCTCTGCCGTCACACGGCGCATCTGTGTCCATTCGGCGAATGTCAATCTCACCGGCGTTTCCTCATGGGATACCGAGGCGCATACGCCTGAAGGCCTCAGCCCCTTGCGACCTCCTGGTTTTCTTCTTCATCGCAAGCGCCTACTCATCCGCGCCACACTGGCCCACCATCTCCAAGCAGGGTGGGCCTGCCATCAGGGTAAAATATGCATGCGGGGCTGGAGATATTGATCGTTCTCATGATCCGCTCCGGAGCGCCGCTATGCTGATCCAGCCGGAACAGTGAGAGGCTGTCGGAGCTTTGGTTCGCCACGATCAGCCATCGCCCGGAGGGGTCGATGGCGATGTCGCGCGGTTGACGGCCGCCGCAATCGATCTGTCCGCAAAGTTCGAGATCTCCGTTCGGTGCGACCGCCATCCAGGCCACTGTCGACTGGTTTCGGCCAGCAACGTAGAGGAACCGTCCATCCGGTGAGAGCTTGAGCGCGGAAAGTGAGCCGGCGTGAACCGCAGCAGAGCCGAATGGAGCGAGGACTTCGCCGACGCGATAAACGCCGTCCCGCCACTTAAGGGCATAGATTTTTTCGTTGAGTTCACAGACGAGGTAGAGCTTCTCGTGACCGGCAACCAGATGCCGTGGACCGCTACCTGGCGGCAGGCTGAGCCGTTGCCGCGTGACAAGTTTCGGCCTGTCTCCCATCTCCAATTGGAAAAAATGAACCGAGTCACTGCCGAGATCGGTGAGAGCCAGGCAGTTTCCGTCCTCGATAAAAGCGGCGAAATGGGCATGTGAGCCCTCCTGCCGTTGCGCATTCGGGCCGTTCCCCGACAGCTGAAGACGCTGCAGCAGTGATGCCGTTCCGGTGTCGGGCGCAATATGCCAGAGTGCCGCCGAACCATCGCCATAATGCGCCGTTGCCGCGAGCGGTAGCACCGGATGGGCTCCGATATGACAAGGGTAGCTGCCGGGCAGGGCGCTGGCGCCTGTTGAGGTAAGCTGTGCCTGTCCGATCCGGAAGGTCAGGAGCTGCGGCCGGTCGGGTGCCCCAACCTCCTCGACCGCCAGAAGCGTGCGGGAGTTGGGCAGTGCGGCGATCCAGGAAGGGCTCCTCGCTTCCGCGACAAGCCGTATTTCCGCACGATCTGGAAGGGCGCCCGGCAGGAGGACATGATGAATGCCGCCGCCGGGCGATGCGGTATATGTTCCCAGATAAAACTCCAGGTCGGCCAATGGGCGCTCCAATTCAGGTGACACGCGGGCGTATTCCCCCATCCGGATCAGGCCCTGCATGTAACCGATCGCATGAGCCCTCCCGCGATGTTTCCAGTCGGTATCGTCATCCATGACAGGCACATAGTCGTCGATGATAAACCCATCGAACCCGTTGCGGGCCAGAGCCGCCATTGCCTCGGCCGGGTTGAAATTGCCGTCGCCGATGAAGCATTCGGTAAAGGTCGGCACCGTTCCCTGCACATCGCGGAAATGCACGTAGGCGATCACGCCCAATGGTCCGAAATGCTCGATCATCTCGAACACATTCGTGGCCCCGCCCGGCATTTCGGAGCAGCAACCGAGGCAAAGGTCCAGCGCCCAGGCCGGACTGCCGCCGGCTATCGAATGCGCCCTCTTGAAATTGTCCGGCCGGTTGAAGATGCGCGCCACCTGCCCAGGCTTTCGACCGGCGGGTCGTCGGGGTGCAATGCGAGGCGTATGCCCTCTTCTTCAGCCACCGGCAAAACCGCCTTGATGAAATAGGCGTAGTTTTCCCACATCTGTTCCGCAGTGATCACGTCCTTATCGCCGGTATACAGCGGGAGGGCCTGCGTAATCCCCAAACCTGTCGGCAGGAAACTGCGCAAAATGTCTGCGTCATCCCGCCCGGCATCGATCAGCGACATGTCGAAGGTCCGGGCCATGGCACCGCCGCGGGTCGCGGTCTTGCGGTCGGTCGTCCAGACCCCGTTGGGCGTGAAGTGATAACCGAGAACCGGTATGCCGGCGCGCGCCACGGAGCGGATCGTGTGCTGATAATTCTCGATTTGCTCGTCGCGGCCCTCAAGGCCAAGCATGGCCTTGTTGTAGAACTGGGCCGGGACGTTCTCGATTGCCTCGAAGACAAGATCATAGGCCTTGGCCTTTTCGACCAGCAGGCGAATGTCTTCCATTTCCCAGCGCACGTCGCCGGGAAGGTGAGGGTTGTTCATCTGGACGCCGGTTACGCCGGTCTGCGCGGCAAAGCGCAGTTTCTCGTCGGTCAGTTCCTTGAATTGCCCGATCGCCAGCCGGATGCTCATTTTGCTGCCTCCAATTTGCCGATCGGTTCAAGCGGTTCGGGGCGATGCCGGTTGACCATCCGCGTGCCGTCTTCATGCGGTGTTGCGCACCAGCGTGCGGCATTGGCGAGCACCTGGCGGATTTCCGGCTGGAAATAGATCGGGAAGCTTTCGTGTCCCGGGCTGAAATAGAAGATCCGGCCGCGTCCGCGATGATAGCAGCAGCCCGGAACGGAACACCTCGCCGCCCTCGACCCAGCTGACGAAGACCAGATGGTCGGGCTGCGGGATATCGAAGGGTTCGCCATACATTTCAGACTGCGGCACGACGATGGATTCGGGCAGGCCCTTGGCGATCGGGTGAGCGGGATCGACAACCCAGACCCGCTCGCGCTCGCCGCCCTCGTGCTCGCGCCAGCTGAGATTGCACGATGTGCCCATCATCCGCCCGAACAGCTTGGAATGGTGGCCGGAATGCAGGACGACCAGCCCCATGCCGTCCAGAATGCGCTTCTGGATGCGGGTCACCAGTTCGTCGGGGATTTCCTTGTGGACGACATGGCCCCACCAGAACAGCACGTCGGTGCTGGCGAGCACCTCGTCCGTCAGGCCGAAATCCGGATCGTAGAATGTCGCCGAGCGGATCTCGAAATCATCAGAGGCGATCCCATCGGCGATGGCCGCGTGTATGCCATCGGGGTAGACGGCGCGGATATTCGGCTGGTTGGTTTCGTGCCAATATTCGTTCCAGATGGTAATACGGATCGGTTGTGTCATGCCAGCTCCCAAGGCTTGGTTTGCAGGGTGAGGGGCATGCCGCCTTCCTGCGATGATTGTTTGATCGGATCCCACAGCTCGGCCAGATACAGGCTGCGCTCGGCGGTGGATGGGTTGGGGCAGCGCCCGGCGCAGGTGTCGGCAAAGACTTGCAGAACGGCGTTGAGGTCCTCGCCGGCAGTTTCCCGAGTCACGGTTGGTCCCTGCCGGAGCTCGACCCATTTGCCCCAGATATCCACCCGCAGGATGGCGTTCTCGTAGAAAAGGGTCAGGGAGGATTCTGCAGCCCGGAATAGTGTCGCCGCAGAACGTGAGATTAACCGGGATACCCCCTTGCAGCAGGGCGAAGACGCCGCCGGTCAGCTCATAGTCCCGGCCACGGTTTTGCAGCGATGCCGAGACCCGATCATACCCAAGGCCAGAGACCTGCATTACCGCGTTTAACAAATGAGACCCGGTGTCGAAGATGAAGCCGCCGCCGGAGAGCGCCGGCACCTGCTTCCAGCTCGTTCCGTAGCGGTCCTGCCAGTTTTCCCAGACTTCGCCGTGCACAGTGAGCAGTTCGCCGAATTCGCCGGCCGCCGCGTTTGCGCATACGGTCCAGCAGCGGCGAGAGAGAGGCCTGGTAGGCCACGACAACCTGCCGTCCGGCGCGGTCACGGGCCTCGATGATCTCACGTGCTTCGGCAGCATTGAGAGACATCGGCTTTTCCAGCAAAAGGTTCAGCCCCTGCTCCAGCGCCGCCTTGGCATAGCCTGCATGAAAGGCGTGCGGTGTGGAAATGTAGACGGCGTCGAGATTCTTTGCTTCGGCCTCCAGCAGTGCCTCGGCGGTTGGATAAATCCGGGGTGTGCCGCCGGCCTGACGGACGATTTCCGCATATCGGTCGACCGAGGCCTGGTTTGTGTCGGTCAAGGCGGTAAAGTCGGGGTTAAGCGGGCTTTTCACCCAGGCGCGTGCATAGCTTGCGGCTTTCAGGCCGCAGCCGATGACGCCGATCTTCAGTGTCATGGTGTCTCCATTGTCAGTCATGCCCGCCGGATCGCCTGGCCGGCGTTGTCGAAAAGGTGGCAAGCGTTGTGGTTGATCTTGAGTGGAACCTGTTCGCCGGTACCGATCCGGTGATCGCCAGCGATACGGGCGATGGCGGGTTCGCCGGCGGTCTGAAAAGAGACATAGGTCTCCATGCCCAACCGTTCCGACAGCACGGCCCGAACGGTTATGTCCGCCGCAGCCAGTTCTGCCAGCGACAGGTCCTCGGGCCGGATGCCCAATTGCAGCTTCTCACCCGCTCTCACGCCTTTCGCGCCGTTCAGCACGACACTCCAGCCATCGTCGGTGACGATCTTGGCCGTGGTACCGTCGACGGTTTCGACGCGAGCCGGGAAGACGTTCATCTTCGGCGAGCCGATGAACTGGCCGACGAAGAGATTGTCAGGTTCCTTGTAGAGCGCAATCGGATGGTCGGCCTGCTGGACCTGGCCTTCGCTCAGCACGACGATGCGATCAGCAAGCGTCATCGCCTCCACCTGATCGTGCGTGACGTAGATGATGGTCGATTTTGTCGTGCGATGCAGTTCCTGCAACTCGGCCCGCATTTGTACGCGCAGTGCCGCGTCGAGATTGGACAGGGGCTCATCGAACAGGATGACCTTCGGTTCCTTGATGATCGCTCGCCCGATGGCAACCCCGCTGCCGCTGCCCGCCGGAGAGAGCCTGCGGCTTGCGGTCCAGCAGCTTTTCAAGCTGCAGCTTGTCGGCTACTTCGCCAACGCGCCGCCGGATCTCGGCCTTGTTGGTGCCCTTGAGGTCCAGCGAGAAGCCGATGTTTTCGGCGACCGTCATGTGCGGATAAAGCGCATAGGACTGGAACACCATCGCCAGGCCGCGCTTGTCGGGTGAGACGTCGTTCATCAGTTCGCCATCCAGCCGGAATTCGCCATCGCTGATCGATTCCAACCCGGCGATCATCCGGAGCAGCGTGGACTTGCCGCAGCCCGAAGGTCCGACGAAGACGGCGAACTCGCCCTGCGCAATCGAGATATCGACGCCCTTGATGACCTCGAGAGCCCCGAAGCGTTTGCGGATATTGGTAAGGGTAATGGAGGACATGTCTGTTTATCCCTTCAATCCGCCGCCGAAGGTCTGCACCAGGAACCGCCGCGCCAGTGCAAAGGCGATGATGGCGGGGGCGGTGTAGACGACGGCGATGGCGGCCAAGAGGCCATAGTCAATCTGGCTGTCACGCAGGAAGGCGCTGTAGATGCCGAGCGGCAGCATCTTGAGCTCGGGCGACGAGATGAATGTCAGCGGGAAGAGGAAATCTCCCCAGGCTGCAATGAATGCGAAGAGCCCCGAGGCTGCCAGCCCCGGCATGGCCAACGGCACCAGCACGCGACGCAGCCGCTGGCCGAAGGTGGCGCCGTCCATAATGGCGGCCTCTTCGTATTCACGCGGGACGGAATCGAAGAAGGTTTTCATGATCCACAGCGCCAGCGGCAGGTGCATGGTGGCGAGCAGCAGGATCAACCCGAGATAACCATCGATGAAACCGACGATCCGCATCACCTGCCGGAAGTGTTCCGGCGGGACAACGGATCGGACGACGCCGGCGATGGCGAGGTTGCAGGTCAGCATGACCTTGTAGAGCGGCACGATCAGCGCGGTCGGCGGGATGACCCGGACGAGAATGATCGAGTAGAGGAAGGGCCGCTTCCACCAGGCCTGAGTACGGGACAAGGCATAACCGCCGAACCCCGAAAGGACGAGCACGAGCAACGTTGCGCCGCCGCAGACGATCAGCGAGTTCATCAGCCACAGGAAGCCGTCTTCCTCATAGAAGACGCGGAAGAAATTGCTGAAATCGACCTGATCGGGCATTTTCAGGAACAGCCCGGCGCCGGGATCGAAGGCAGCGACGAGCAGCCAGACGAACGGCATGACACAATAAAGGCTGATGACGAGCAGCAGGCCGAAGCGGCTGGCGGCAGTCGTCTTTGTTTGTTTGCGCTGGGCCATCAGACATCCACCTTCAAGGCTCGGACATAAAGCATCCCGATGACCAGTGAGAACACCAGCACCACCACTGCGACCGCCGAGCCATAGCCAAGCTGGTAGGAGTTGAACGACTGGTTGTAGATGTAGATGCCGATCAGTTCGGTCGATCCGGCCGGTCCGCCGCGGGTCAGCGCAAAGACGAGGCCGAAGATCGCGATGGTCGATACGGTGGAGACGAGCAGATAGAGAAAGATCGTCGGCACCAGCAGCGGCAGCGTGATACGGCGGAAGATCTGGCTGGTGTTGGCGCCGTCCATCCGGGCGGCCTCGTAAAGCTCATCCGAGATCGAACTCAGGCCCGACGTCATCAGGATCATGGCAAAGCCGATACCGCGCCAGATGTTGACGATGATGATCATGGTCAAGGGAAAGCTGGTCAGCCAGCGCTGCGGATCGACGCCGAACCAGGCGACGATATTGTTGAGCGTTCCATATTCCCCGGCCGCCAGCATCGAGGCCCACATCAGCGCTGCCACGACTTCCGGCACCGCGTTCGGCATCAGAATGATCGCGTTGACGAGCGGGCGGAGCGCGAAGCGGCGGTTCAGAAGCATGGCCGACATCAGGCCGAGGATGAGCTGGCCGATGATCGCCGAGAACAGGACGAACCAGAAGGTGACCGCCAGCGAGCGCCAGAAGTTCTGATCGGTCAGGAGCTTGGCGTAGTTGGCAAGGCCGACGAACCGTGGGTTCATCGCCGCAGGCCCGCTCAGTGCTTCATTGGTCAGGCTGGTGTAGACGGCAAAGCCGGCGGGGTATGCCACGAAGGCCGCCAACAGGAGCACGGAGGGCAGAATCAGGAATCTGTTCCGCCATGCCTCGCGACGGGTGAAGCTGGCTGACATTATCTGTCGCTTCCTTTTGAAGTTCGGGCGGTCACCCGGATCTGTATCGAAGGAAGGCGCTCCGGAAAGCACACTTCAACGTTCGGATGTGGGTCGGAGCGCGCTGCGCACTCCGGCCCATCGCGTGCTTACTTCACCTGATCTTCGCCCAATGTGGACTTGGCATAGTCGACGAGGATCTTTTGTGCCCCGGCTGCATCGGTATTACCCAACAGCAGTGCCTCGGTTGCACGGGCCACGCCGTCGACGACGGTCGAGAACCCGGGTGCGGTCTTCAGGAAGGCGGCCTTGTCGAGATAACTCATGATCGGAACCAGCGCCGTCAGTTTCTGGAACTCGGCATTGTCGAGCGCATCCTTGCGGGAGGGCAGGTTGCCTTCGTTGGCGGCGTAGCTGACCATCAGATCAACAGAGCCCATTGCCTGCAGCACCTTCTTGGCGGCGTCGGGATTGGCAGCGGAAGCGCCCACAGCCCAGGGATGGCTCAAGCTGACCATCACGTGCTCGCCGCCATTCTTGCCGGGTACGGCCCAAGTACCGACGACTTTGGTGACATCAGGGATTGGGTTCTTGCTTTTCGGACCCCAGTCAAAGATCAGGCACCACGAACCGCAGCTGGTGATCAAGAGCTCGCCGGCCGGGAACATCTGGTATTTCGGGATCACCCAAGGCTCAGGCCCTAGCAGCGGGTCGACCGGCAGAAGCTTGTTCTTCACCATCTGCTCGTAGAACCCGAACACTTCCGTGATGCCGGGGCTTGTCAGGTCCAGCTTGCCATCATCGGTGGCAATCTGCGGTGTCGAACTGCCGGAGAGCAGGTGCCGGAAACCTTCGACGAAGGGACCGCCACCCCAGGTCACACCCATCGGCAGCATCAGCGAGTATTGCCCGGTCTTGGCCTTGGCATCGATTGCGCGCTGCATGAGCTCATCCCATGTCTTGGGCTGCTCGGTCGATATTCCGGCCTTCTCCAGCACATCGCGCCGGAAATAAAGCTGTTGTACCGACAGCATGGTTGGCATGACGTACATCTTGCCGTCGTCCGATGTGCCCAGCTGCTTGGCGATGTCATAGAAATGCCCATAGGCTTCGGAGCCCTGCACTTCGGCTGTTACGTCCTGCAGGTATCCGGCTGTCGAAAAATCCACCACCTGGCTGATTTCGGGCAGGGAAAAGATATCCGGGCCGGTGCCGGCAGCAAGCTCCGTGAGAAGCTTGGAGACATATTCCCGGTCAGGTCCGGGATATTCGACAAGCTCGATATCGACGCCTGTCGCAGCCTCCATCTTAGGGATCACTGCCTGAAGCGCGTCTATCCTGGCCTGCCTGTGCTCTGCAATCCGAACGGTCTCGGCCAATGCCTGCTGGCTGGCCATTACCGTCGTCAGAACGCAGCACGCCCAAAGTCCTTGCTTGAACATTCTCTCTCCTCCCTATCGATCATCCCGCGTCCTGATACGGCCAGCACACCACTCTCCTCAGTAGTGCCCGCTTGCCCGGACTTGACAACCATTGACATCGTAAGTCAGATATATCCATGTTTCTTGGGCGAGATTGATAATTTTATGGGAATATTTGATACGGCGGAGCACCTGACAGTCAGCCTGAGCACCAAGATCGGTCCCAATGATTCATTTCACGTCAATCGCCCGTTTATCGAAGCGGCGCCGCCTCCGACGATTCACGATCACGACTTCTTTGAATGCTTCTGGATCGCTTCCGGCTGGTGTACCCACTACATCAACAGGGCGACCGAGCGGCTGGAAACCGGCACGCTGATGTTCATCCGGCCACCGGATTGGCACGCGTTCCAGAATGCCGATGGGCCACCCTGCCAGATGGTCAATGTTGCCTTCAGCGCCGAGACGGCAGCGCATCTGCGTGATCGCTATGCCAGCGATCTGGAAGGCAGGTTCTTCTGGACCAACGACCGGAGACCGGCCTCGTTCTTGCTGGACTCGGCCCAGATGCGCGATCTCTCCGTACTGGAACAGGGGCTTGACCGCGGCACGCGCTCGCTTGCCCGCATCGAGAGCTTTTTGCTGACCCTGATGGCGGATTTTCTTGCAGGCACGCCTGACACGCCTGCCGAGGCGCCCGACTGGTTGATTCGTGCCTTTGAGGCATTCGCCGACCCCGCAGCGCTGCGAGGCGGCGTTCCCGCCCTGGTGGATCGACGGGGCGAAGCCACGAGCACGTCTCAAGGACCTTCCGACGGCTGTTTGGTCAGACGCCATCTGCCTATGTGAACGCATTGCGAATGAACCTCGCGGCGCGCTCAGTTGGCTGGATCGGACACGCCGATCATGGAGGTTGCGCTGGATTGCGGCGTCGAAGACCTCAGTCACTTCTACCGGCTCTTTCGAGAGACCCACGGCATAAGTCCGATGCGCTATCGGCGGCGAGCCCGCGTCGATCTCGTTCATCCACAACCCGTGACAGCGTTCGCGACATGAGAGTTTCAGCAAGGGAAATGCAAAAATGAAAATCGCACTGACAGGGGCGGGGGAAAGCTCGGACAGGCGATCCTGCCGCTGGCGCTGGCCGAGGGCCATCAGGTGGTCGCCATCGACCGCCAGCTGCCTGTCCTGCCCGCGGGGGTCGCAGGTTACTCGGTCGAGATGTCCGACTATGAGGGCCTTGTCAGCGCTTTCTCAGGCTGCGATGCCTTGATCCATATGGCGGCGATCCCAAGCCCGAGGGCGCTACCCGATCATTACGTTCATGCCAACAATGTTGTCGGCAGCTACAATGCGATGCGCGCAGCCATCGAAGCGGGGATCTCGCGGATCTGCCAGGGCTCCAGTGTGAACGCGCTTGGTCTGGCCTATGCTCAGGAACGCCGCTTTGACTATTTCCCGGTGGACGAATTGCATCCGACCTATTGCGACGAGGGTTACAGCCTGTCGAAATGGATTTGCGAACAGCAGGCCGATAGCCTGACACGGCGGTTTACCAATCTTTCCATTGCCAGCTTGCGCTTCCATTGGGTGGTTGCGGACCGCGGACAGGCCGCCGCCCAGACTTTGACAAGCGAAAAGGGCCGGGTCAGAACTTTGGGGCTACGTGCTCGCTGCCGATGCCGCGCGTGCTTGCCTTTTGGCGCTGACAGCACCGTTCAGAGGACACGAGGTGTTCTACATCGTAGCCGACGATACGACTTTGGATTCCCCGACCGCCGAAGCCGCCGCTACCTACTATTTACAGGTCCCATGGCGCGATGGCCCCATTGGTCGAGCCTCGTTTTTCTCCAATGCGAAGTCTAGGCGGATTCTGGGTTGGAGCCCTGCGTCGGCCACGGGCTCATGTTCCAAGTGACGGAGATGTTTCCCCAAACAGGGATCATTAGATCATGAGAGAAGCCAATCCTTCGCCAATTCCAAGGACAGAGGCGATGATGATCCGCGGTGCTTTTATCTCAATCGTGCAGTCATGGATCGGTTGACTATCGGAGCCAGCTGGGCAGCCGGGCCGGAACGCCGCCGATCACGGCAGCCTCGACGCAATCGGCAAGGCTGCCGAAGCGGACGACGCGGTTGCTGAGGCCGGGGCCATAATGGGCGTATTTGCCGGAATTGGTGATCAGCGTGCGGGTGCGTGTCGGGAAAACCGGTTCGCTGATCGAACACCAGCAAAGATCGGGCACGATGCGCACGCCGCTCTGTTCGAGGCTTTCGAGCGTGCCGTCAGCGCGCCTCGGCGATGACCTGATGGCCTGCGGTGACGATGACGGCGACATTCGGGTGGCGCTGGCGCCCGGCAAGTGCTGCCGCCAGTGCCCGGCATTCGTTAAGCGAGGCATGCGGGCTGCCGATGGCGACGAGTTCGACCTGCTCCGGCCCCGCATTCAACCGGGTCCAGGCCTCTGCCATTTCGGCGCGGGTGATAGTTTTTCGCTCCGCACCTGCGACTGCCGCCCCTTCGGATTCAGGCGTTACGCCTTCGATGTGCAGCATCGGTGCCGCAGACGTGGTGCCGAAGGCGGCGCAGAGCGCCTTGAGGTCGTCTTTCGAAGGGCGTGCTGAAGCGAGACCTTGCAAGAGAGGGATGCGGTCCGGCGCGGCATGCCCGGCGAGATAGCCGATCAGCGGCCAGAAGGCGTCATCGACATTTTCGGGCAATTCGACATCGATGATCGACTTGGCCTTGCGGTTCTCCGTCAAGTAGACCCCCGACAGCGGTGCTCGCCCGGTGAGCGCGATGCACAGGTCGAGGAAGTCCGGGTGTTTTGGCGTGCGGGCGCCGAGCACTGTATTGGCGAAGATGACGGCGTTGGATTCCGCCCAGGCAATCGCTTCGCCTGCCTGCGGCGCGCTGGCCAGAAGGTATGGAGAACAGGTGAAGGTGGGCCGGCAGCCCATGCGGACATAGGCATCGGCGAGCCTTGCGGCCGGACCACCGAAGGAACTGGGCACACCCTGTGCCCGCCAGTTGGCGTGATCGACCGAAATCGCATTCATGGTGGTTGGCACGCGAACCTGCGCGCCCATGTCTGCCATTCTTTCGGCAAAAACCAGATTGGCGGGGCTGGCATAAATGCAGCCGTCGATATGGCCTTGCGTCACATCGACCAAGCAGTTTGCGCCCTGCTGAGCAGCCATGGCGCAGATGATCCGCATCGCTTGCTGGATCGCCTGCCCCTGCTCGCCGTCCAGCATCGCACGATCGGTGTCGCTGAGATCGAGCGTCGCGATACGCGGCGGCATGACGGGAAGTGTTACGCCGTCCGCCTCGATCGAGGTTGCGGTGATACGCGCGGTTTTGGCATGCGACAGCGCCGCAAAACTCGCCGGTGCGAGACGCAGAACGGGAAGCGGCTTGCCGAACATTTCAGCCGCGATTAGCGCGCCGAGCGTCAACACATCTTCGGCTTCGCTGAACACCAGTGCTGCCGGCGCCCGGCCGGTCAGGATAAGATCGAGAAGCACGCCCGATCCAGTGCAGGACCCCCGGCTCGACGGCATCATCAGGATGCCGCCTGTCAGACAGACACCATGGAGGGGATGATGCACGTCGATAACGCTGCCGGTCTCGGGCGAGACACCGCCCCAGAAGCTCAAGGGCTCGACCGAGGCGATGACCGGCCCCTCTGCGTTGCCGCCGAGGATGCTGGAGGCGTGCATCGGATCGCTCATTTGACGACGAAACCGTGAGCAAACGGATCGCGGTCGTCGATGAAGATCGTGTTGATCCCGGTCATGCGAGCCCAGCCGGCGATCGAAGGGATGATCGCATCGCGATCGGCAACCTTGGTTGCTGCCTCGACACGGCCCTTGAACAGCGAGCCGATGATCGACTCGTGGATGAATTCATCGCCGACAGCGAGCTTGCCCCTGGCGGCGAGCTGCGCCATGCGCGCCGAAGTGCCGGTGCCGCAGGGCGAGCGGTCGATGGCCTTGTCGCCGTAGAACACAGCGTTGCGGGCATGGGCAGTGGCATCCGTCGGCTTGCCGGTCCACTGGATGTGGCTGAGCCCGCGGATTTCGGGATGTTCGGGATGAACGAACTCGTATTTTTCATTCAGCGCGGCGCGCAGTTTCGGGCTCCAGCCGATAAGCTCGCCTGCCGTGTGATCGGCCATATCCTTGGAAATTCTTCTGCGGCTCGACGATGGCGTAGAAATTGCCGCCATAGGCGACATCGACGACGATCTCGCCCAACCCCTCAACTTCGGCCGTCAGGCCCTCGGCAAACAGGAAGCCAGGAACGTTGGTCAGCCGGACTTCCTCGACGAAGCGGCCTTCCTGGCGATAGGTGATGTCCACCTTGCCGGCGGGCGCGTCGATCGACAGCTTGCCGGGCTCGCGCGGCATGATCAGGCCGTTCTCGATCGCCATGGTGATGGTGCCGATGGTGCCGTGGCCGCACATCGGCAGGCAGCCGGAGGTCTCGATGAAGAGAACCGCGACGTCGCAGTCGGGGCGGGTCGGCGGATAAAGGATCGAGCCCGACATCATGTCATGGCCGCGCGGCTCGAACATCAGGCCCGTGCGGATCCAGTCGAATTCCCGCAGGAAATGGGCGCGCTTCTCCAGCATGTTGGCGCCCTCGAGGCGCGGCCCGCCGCCGGAAACGAGGCGGGACCGGGTTTCCGCAGGTATGCCCGTCAAGGCAGGAGAAGGTATAGGTGGCCATGGTGAAGGACCTTTGTCAGAAGCGTTGAGGCGAAAGAGATGTGATGTCGATCGGCGGTGTTTTACCAGTCAAAAGATCGGCAACCAACCGGGCAGTTCCGGCTGATTGCGTCAGGCCGAGATGACCGTGGCCGAAGGCATGGATGACCCGCGGTGTTGCCCGGGCGCGACCGATGGCCGGCAGGCTGTCGGGCAGCGAGGGGCGGAAGCCGAACCATTGGGTGCCGCCCTGCGTCTTCAGCCTAGGCAGAAAATCCTTGGCTTTCTTCAGCATAGCTTCCGACCGGCGGAAATTCGGTGGCAGATCAAGTCCTCCGAGCTCGACGGCGCCGCCAACGCGGATCCCTGTCGACAGGCGCGTGACGACAAAGCCGTGACCGCCAAAGGTGACCTGTGTCCGCAAGTCGAACGCGTCGGCCGGCAGCGTCGTGTTGTAGCCGCGCTCGGTTTCCAGCGGAATGCGCTCGCCAAGGCTGCGGGCGATACGGTGAGAAAAGGCACCTGCCGACAGCACGACCTGCAGCCCACGGCGGATTTCGCCACCTTCGCTCAACACCTCAACCCCACCCTCGACCGGCCGAAGCGCCGTGACATTGGTGCGCTCCAGGATGCCGCCCTGGCTGCGGAAATAATCTGCCAGCGCGAGTGTGTAGAGTTTTGGGTCGGCGATCGAGTACCAGCCCGGCGTGAAGGTGCCGTGGGTGAAGCGTGCATCAAGCCCCGGCTGGATGCCGGCCATGCCGGAAGCGTCGACGTGATGGAATTCGATGCCGTGTGCCTCGCGCACCTTCCATCCGGGCAGCGAGGCCTTCAGCTCCGCCTGGCTTTCATAGACCTGCAGGTTTCCGTCCTTGCGCAGCATGGGTATCGTGCCCGTGCGCTGCAGGAAAGGCTCAAGCTCGGCCTTCGAAAGGTCCATCAACGCGGTCTGCACGGTCGTGGATTTTGCGACCTGTTCGGGCGTGCAGGCCCGCCAGAAGCGGAACATCCAGGGGGCGATCTTGAACGCGTAGGCTGGTGGAACCGACAGCGGCCCGAGCGGATCGAGCAGCCATTTCGGTGCTTTTTCAGGATTCCCGGCGAGGCAAGCGGCAGGATATCCGTAAAAGCGAAAGCCCCGGCATTGCCGGCGGAGGCGCCGGCTGCCGGGCCTTCGCGATCCAGCACGGTAACCGTCATCCCCGCGCCTGGGCGGCGATTGCTGCCGAGAGCCCGACGACCCCGGCACCGATGACGATGACGTCCGGATCAGCCATTAGCGGACGCTCGCCAGGAACGCCTGGGTATCGGGATGCTGCGGCGCGCCGAAGAGCTGATCCGGCGTGCCGATTTCAGCCATGACACCATGATGGAAGAAGGCGACCCGATCGGAAACGTCGCGGGCAAAGGCCATTTCGTGCGTGACGCAGATCATCGTCATGCCCTCTTCCGCAAGCATCTTCAACGTGTCGAGCACTTCGCCGACCAGCATCGGGTCAAGCGCCGAGGTGACTTCGTCGAACAGCATGTATTCGGGCGACATGGCCAGCGCCCGGGCAATCGCCATGCGCTGCTGCTGCCCACCCGACATACGGTTCGGATAGACCGACAGCTTTTCGCGCAGGCCGACATGGGTCAGCTGCTTGACGGCGATTTCCTCGGCCTTTTCCTTGGCAAGGCCCAGCACCTTTCGCGGCGCCAGCATGACGTTTTCCAGAACCGTCAGATGCGGGAACGCATTCCACTGCTGGAAGACGATGCCGACCTTGCGACGCAGTTTGTTGAGATCGGTCTGCTTGCCGTGGACATCGGTGCCGTCGATGGTGATCTGACCCGAGTTGATCGGCTCCAGCCCGTTGATGCAGGTCAGAAGCGTCGATTTTCCCGATCCGGACCCACCGATGATGGTGACCACCTCACCCTTGTTCACAGTGAGGTTGATCCCCTTCAAAACCTCCAGTGCGCTGAAGGATTTGCGAACGTCTTTAATTTCAATCATTGGGGGACCACCGTCTTTCGAGATACCCGCCAAGCCGGGCGATGGGGAAGCTGATGACGAAGTAGATTACGCCGCAGATCAGCAGGATGAACAGCGGCTCCTGCAGGCGGGTGACGAGAATCTGCGAAGCGCGCAGAAGTTCGATGAGGCCGAGCCAAAGCACCAGCGCGGAATCCTTCATGACGCCGAGCGTCAGGCCGATCCAGGCGGGAAGCGAAAGCGCGTGGCGAGAGGCGCCACGATATAGCGCATGTCCTGCCACCAGGTCATGCCGAGCGAGCGGGCCGCGCGGCGTGTCGTCGCCGGGACGGCACCGATGCCGCCGCGGATGATTTCCGAACAATAGGCGGCGGTATAGAGCGACAGTACCACGCAGGACGTGGTGAAGGGCGCCCAGCCGAGCTTGGCGATGGATTGCAGCGCATTGCCGAGAACCAGCTGGATCAACAGCGGCACGGAGCGGAACACGTCGAGCACGAAGGTCAGCGGGGCGGACCAGATGGCCCCCAGCTGAACACGCAGGACACCGAAGATAATTCCGAGCACAGTGCCGGCCGTTACAGACACAGCAGTGACCGCAAGGGTCATCGCCGCGCCCTGCGCCAGAAAGGCAAGGTCACTCCAGGTGAGGGCAGTATCAAACATCTCTCACCTCTCTCAATATCTGAACATGCGCGCGGCAACCAGACGGGCGGCCAGCGTCACTAGTTTCGCGATGATGTAGTAGATCACCGCGGCAAGGGCGAAGAATTCAAAGGTGCGGAACGACCGCGCGTTGAGCTCCTGCGTGATGCCGGCGAGGTCGGTATTCATGCCGACGGTCACGCCAAGCGACGTCATCAGGATGGCCCAGACCATCTGGTTGGTGGCTGGCAGGAAGGCGACGCGCAACATCTGCGGCAGGACGATCAGCCTAAATGCCTGGATCGGTGTCATGCCGAGCAGAACGCCCGGCGCGGGCCTGGGTATCGGGAATAGCCTTGAGCGCACCGCGGAAATTTTCCGCCAGGTAACCTGCATTGTTGAAGGCAATCCCGATCAGAAGCGCCGTATAGGGGCTGAGATGAATGCCGAAATTGCCGAGCCCGAAATGGGCCATGTAGATCTGGAACAGGGCGGGCGTATTATGCGCGATCTCGACCCAGGTGGTCGCGAATCCACGGAGGATACGACTGCCGGACAGGCGAAATGCAGTCAGCGTCAGGGCAAGCGCCACCCCGAGGACCATGGACAGAAGCGCGATCTGCAAGGTGACCACCGCGCCATCGAGCATCTGCGGCAGGGCCTTGAGCGCCTGGTTCCAGTGAAAAGTGTAGTTCAACATCGCCGTTTCATCTCCTGAAGAAGGACAGCGGCGCGGGTAATACCCGCGCCGCCAGCGAAACGATCTGATTAGCGATAGACGCCGTTGACCGCGAGGTTCGGAACCTCGCCACCGACCCACTTCTGATACAACTCGGCATAACGGCCGGTGCGAACCTGCTGGTTGACGAAGAGGTTGAGGAAGTTGACGAGCCCGTATTCCTCGCGGTTGGTGAACAGCGAAACATAGTCGATGTCGAACGGCGCCTTGCCGACGACAGCGATGCCCGGGAACTTGCCGGTCTTGACGTTGGCCTGCGCCACGGTCGAGGTCGACACGGTAGCGTCGAGCTGGCCCTGGCTCAGCGCCAGGAATACGTCGGCCTGCGTCTGGTACGGACGGAATTCGCCAGTGCCCCAGGCCTTGACCTGTTCTTCCAGCGCAATGGCTTCATAAGTGCCGGCGGTAGCGCCGACAACCTTGCCCTTCATGTCTTCAAACGACTTGACGCCCGATTTCTCGTTGGCAGTCACGGCCATTTCGAAGGCGAAGTAAGGAATGGTCATGCCGACGGTCTTGGCACGCTCGAGCGTGTCGGAGGTCGAGGCAACGCCGACATCGACGCGGCCCGACATCAGGGCAGGAATACGCTCCGGGAACGGGGTTTCAACGATTTCGGCGGTGACGCCGAGGGCCTTGGCCAGATCGTTGCAATAATCGACGTCGAAGCCGATGGCGTTGTTGCTTTCGTCACGCGCTCCCATTGGCGGGAAATCCAGCACAACGGCGCAACGCAATGTTCCCGAGGCGATAATGTCGTCCAGCTTGTCGGCGTGAGCCTGGCTGGTCAGAGCGGTTGCGGCCAAGAGGCTGAACGCGAGGACCGAAAGTTTCATCTTAATCTCTCTCCCTAGATTGATGTGCCGATCTGCGGCAGGCGCACTATTTCGATTCCCCGTGCGCAAATCAATCACAAAATACAAAGAGTATACAAAAAGTACACAAATATTCGTATTTTCTAACTTCCACGCAACAATCGTCAACGTAACGCCTGCCTTACCGCACGATTATGCAAGCAAGTCCTTGGGTAGCAGTGCTTCCGGCAGGTTCTGATAGGAGACCGGACGCAGGAAACGGCGGATCGACATGGTGCCGACGCTGGTTGCCCCGAAGTTGGTGGAAGCCGGATATGGACCGCCATGGACCATGGAATCGACGACCTCGACACCGGTCGGAAAGCCATTGACGAGAATGCGGCCAGCCTTGCGCTCCAGCAGCGGCCGCAAGCGCTTTGCGGTTTCGATGTCGGCGTCATCCATATGCAGCGTCACCGTCAGCTGACCTTCAATCGACCGCGCGACGCTTTCCATTTCCTCCTGCGAATTCACCCGCACCAAAAGACCAAGCGGACCAAAGACTTCTTCGCTCAGCGCATGATCGGAGAGGAACCGCTCGCCCGTCGTTTCGAACAGATTGGGAGATGCAGCGCGGCCGGACGATTCCGTGACCAGCAGCGGCTTGACGGTGTTGCGGGCGGTAAAGCTTGCCTGTCCGTCGTGATAGGCCTTGGCAATTCCATCTGTCAGCATGATCTGCGGCGCAACCTTGCCCAATGCCTCGACGGCGGCCGCAGCAAAACGGTCGGCATCGGCACCATCGATGACAATGGCAACGCCGGGATTGGTGCAGAACTGTCCTGCGCCCATGGCAAGCGAACCTGCCCAGCCCTGGCCCAATGCCTCGGCTCGTTCTGCAAGTGCAGCCGGCAGCAGGAACATCGGATTGACCGAACCGAGTTCACCAAAGAACGGAATCGGCTCAGGCCGGGCGGCGCAAAGATTGAACAGAGCGCGGCCGCCGGCCTGCGAACCGGTAAAGCCGACTGCCTTGATCAGCGGGTGCCGCACCAGCGCATGGCCGACATCCCGATTGCCGCCCTGAATGAGGGAGAAGACGCCCGGATGAACGCCGGTGCTGCGGATCGCCGCCTCGATCGCCTGCGCGACAATTTCACCGGTGCCCGGATGGGCGGAATGCCCCTTGACCACGACCGGGCAGCCGGCTGCGAGCGCTGCCGCCGTGTCGCCACCCGCCGTCGAGAAAGCCAGCGGAAAATTCGATGCTCCGAACACCGCAACCGGGCCGACGGGCCGCTGCATCAGGCGGATCTCGGGGCGTGGCGCCGGCTGGCGGTCCGGCAATGCCGCGTCGAAACGGCGGTCAAGATAGTCGCCGCTTTCGATATGGCTGGCAAACAACCGCAGCTGACCTGTCGTCCGGCCCCGTTCGCCAATCAGGCGGGCCTCAGGCAGACCGGTCTCCTGGCTGCCGATTTCCGTGATCTCGTCGGCGCGGGCGTCGATCTCGTCGGCGATGGCGCGCAGGAAGGCAGCCCGAGTGCTGCGGTCGGAATCGCTAAAACTCCAGAAGGCGGCCTCGGCGGCCTCGCAGGCGCGGGTTGACCAGCTGTTCGGTTCCGACAGCAAACTGATGCACCGGGCCTTTGGCCGGCGCGGAGGCGAAAGTGCCGGCGCCATCGAGCCATTCGCCTGCGACAAGGTGTTTTCCGCTGGGGATGAAGGGCATGGGCGGATCCTTTTCTCTCAAACTGGCGCAACGGCAGATATGCCGGGCCGGATTATGTTTGGCAAACTTGTATACTTTTTGTATGCAGGATATCAACCCATTTGGATATACCTGCGCCTAAAAAGGAGGGGCACACCATGAGCGATACCCACACCCTGACGATCGCCGATCTGGAGGAGCGCGTAAAAGCCATCTTCACCAAGGCCGGGCTGAGTGCGATACAGGCCGCCGCCATTGCGCGTGATCGTTGCCGCCGAACGGGACGCCTGCAAATCCCATGGCATCTACCGGATCGAAGGCGCGCTGCGCACCGTCAAGGCAGGCAAGGTCAATCCCGTCGCCAAGCCCGAACTGCTACCGCAGCAACGGTCCGCCGTCGTCAAGGTCGATGCGAAGGGCGGTTTTGCCAATGCGGCATTCGAACTCGGTCTTCCGGTATTGGCGGAGCGCGCCCGCTCCAGCGGCATTGCAGCGCTTGCGATCAATGACTGCACCCATTTCTCCGCACTCTGGCCGGAAGCGGAGGCACTGACGGAACTCGGACTTGCCGGCATCGTCATGTGCCCGAGCTATGCCACAGTCGCACCGAGCGGCGGAACCAAACCATTGCTCGGCACCAATCCTCTAGCCTTCGGCTGGCCCCGCACCGGAAAGCCGCCCTATGTGTTCGACTTCGCCACATCGGTCGCGGCGCGTGGCGAGATCGAGCTGCACAGGCGGGCCGGAAAGGCTTTGCCGGAAGGCTGGGCGATCGATGCCGAGGGGCAGCCGACCACTGATCCGGACGCGGCCCTTGCCGGTGCGATGCTGCCATTCGGCGAACACAAGGGCTCTGCTATCTCGACGATGATCGAGCTCTTGGCCGGCATCATGATCGGCGATCTGACCAGCCCGGAAGTGCTGGATGCGCTTGGCTCGACCGCCCTTGCGCCTGCCCATGGCGAGCTGATCATCGCCTTCTCCCCGGAAGGTTTTGGCGCGGATCGTCCCGGTAATCCGTTTGCCCGGGCCGAAGTCCTGTTCGAGGCAATGGTCGGCCAGGGCGCCCGCCTGCCGTCGCAGCGGCGCTATGCCGCCCGCGCGAAATCGCAGGCCGGCGGGATTGTTTTGACGGCTTCGGAGATGGAACTGCTCGACCGGCTTCATGCGCTCGGACTGGACGCGGTCTAACAGCGTCCCGTACCAGCCTGCGCGCCCCGTGCAGGCCCCACAAATGCAAAGGCCCTCCAATCGGAGGGCCTTTGTCGGTTCAGGAGAGCTTAAACTCAGCCCTTGTACTTCTGGACGGCGCCGCCAAGCTTGCTCCATTCAGCATACCAGCCGTTGAACAGCTTGAACTGATCCTCGACATATCCGCGCTGGCTTTCGGTGAGCGCGTCGGTCGCGTTGAAGTGCAGCGTGTATTCCTTGTCGCCCTTCAGCACCATCATGTGCTTGAAGTAGAGAACCAGGTCCGCACCTTCATCGAACGAGGACAGGACGGCAAGCGCCTGTTCCAGTTCGAGGGCGCGCAGACGGGCGTCTGCGTCACCTTCGGCAGCAGCCTGGGACAGGTTGCAGAGGTGGATGACTTCCTTCGGCAGAACGTTGCCGATGCCGGTGATGGCGCCGGTCGCGCCGCAGTTGACGAAACCATGGAAAACGGCGGTATCAACGCCGATCATCAGCGAAACGCCATCCTGGCTGGTAATGTGCTCGGCTGCATAGCGCATGTCGGCCGGACCGCCGAATTCCTTGAAGCCGACAAGGTTCGGGTGTTCGGCGCGCAGCGAAGAACAGGTCGGCGCGGGTGGCAAAGCCATAATAAGGGCTGTTGTAGATAACGGCCGGAAGATCCGGCGCTGCAGCCAGGATCGCCTTGAAATGAGCCTTCTGGGCAACGACCGAAGAGCCGCGCGACAGAACCCGCGGAATGACCATCAGGCCCTGCGCGCCAACGGCCTGCGCATGGGCGGCATGTGCAACGGCCAGCGCGCTATTGACGGCACCGGTGCCGACGATCACGGGCACGCCCGCCTTTACCAGGCGTTCGACACCTTCCATGCGCTGCGCATCTGTCAGCAGCGGCCAGTCACCCATCGAGCCGCAATAGACAACGGCCGACATTCCCTGGGCAATCAACTCTTTTCCCTTGCGCACGAGGGCGTCGAAGTCCGGGGTACGGTCTTCTTTGCAAGGGGTCATCAGCGCGGGGATCACGCCAGAAAAGATTTTGGCCGTCATAACAAACTCCTTTTGACCTTGCCGGACAGGCAGAGAACGGCGCACCTTTGCGACCCCAATCCTGTGCCTCTGGAGCTATATTGCACGTTGTATATTATTTGTCGACAAGAATTTCAGCGTCAAAGCGCCATGTCGAGCCTGTCTTCGCGGGCGAACAATTTCTGGATCTGATGAACGATCTGCTCCGCATGCAGCCTCGCCAGCCGGTCGGCCTCTTCAACGTCGTGGTTGGCAATGACGGCAATGATGTCGTCGTGTTCCTCGACGAAGCGTTGCGGCAGACGGTCGTCATAGGACTGGTAATACAGCCGCAGCATGCGCCGCCCTTCATCCAGAAGCCGGTTGAACAACCCGGTGAAATACGGATTGCGGCCCGCCTCGGCGATGGCGGAATGGAAGGCCGCGTTGGTGGCGATCATCGCCAGCGCATCCTGCGCCTGCACGGCGGCAGCGAATTCCACCTGGTGAGCACGAATCACTTTCAGGTCTTCCGGCCGGTGATACTGCGCCGCCAGCTTGGTCGTGACGCGGTACATCAAAACAAGCGCGTCGAAGAAGGTGTGCATGTTGAGGAAATCGATATTTGCCACCATCGTCGAACGATTGGGCAATGTGTCGATCAATCCCTCTCCGGCCAGCTGCACCAGCGCTTCGCGGATCGGCGTGCGCGACATCTTGAAGCGTTCGGCCAGCTGTACCTCGTCGATCGGGCTTCCGGGCGGCAGCACAAGGTCGAGAATCTCGTCGCGCAAGAGGTCGTAGACCATCTTGACGCCGGAGCCTCGCTTGCGTTCGGGAATGGGGCTGGTGTCGATATCTGTCATTTCATCAATCCTTTGTCGACAAAAGGAATACTTTTCCCCGTCGACGGGATCAACAGTTTCCGCAGCCATGATGCGAAAAGGCGGCAATAAACTTGGTGATGATCGGCTTTTGGGACTTCAACCAGCCCGTGCGACCGCGATGTAGCTTGTGCCGCCCGGATCAGTTGATGCGCAATCTCAGGCTCTCTGATCCTTGAGAAAGGCGACAAGGGAACGTCCGGCATCCAGCACATGATCGCGCGTCAGTCGGGAAGCAAGCTCCGCATCCCCCTTGAGGCAGGCGGCAAGGATTGCCTCGTGCTCGCGGTTAGCCCGCATCACGCCATTGGTCAGGGTCAATTGCGCCCGCAGATAGCGATCGATCCTGTCGAGCGACGTGCGCACGATCTGGAGATAATAGGGGCGCTTGGACGCCGCATAGAGACTGTAGTGAAAACTCCGGTTGATCTCGCCCCAGCGGGCGGAATCTGTTTCCAGCCCGAATTCCTCGCAATGCCGGCGCGCTGCAGCCAGCGTCTCATGATCGAGATTGGGCACGGCAAGCCGCATCACCTCGGCCTCGACCAAGGCGCGGAACTCGAAGATCTCGTCGATTTCCTCGATCGACAGCCCTGCAACGACGGCACCCTTGTAGCGCTCGGTGGTGATCAGCCCGTGCTGCTCCAGCCGCGATAGCGCCTCGCGCACCGGGATGCGGCTGGTGTTGAACATCTGGGCGATCTGATCCTGCCTGAGATTTTCGCCCTCAGTCAAGTCGCCGTCAATGATCGCCTTGCGCAACGCATCATAGACGATATCGGCTGCTGATGCGGCCTGCCTGACATCGACGGCAGCGAGTTTCATGACCTCAAATCCCCATTGTTCGAACGCGGCAGCCCCGTCAGCGCCTGTCCTTGGGTCATAGGTCCAATTCGATATCCAGGCAACAGAACGGATATTCGCAGACCCTGTCCAGATTTCATATTGTATATTGGATCCAATTTTTCTATCAGATTGACATCTTGCCCCGCCGTCGGCTGACATTCACCAGCGTTGCCGGGCAGCCCGGGATATCCAAGAGGAGAGGACTATGCGCAGCAGCAAGGTAATCCACATCGTTTCCTGCCACGCCGAAGGCGAAGTGGGCGACGTGATCGTCGGCGGCGTTGCCCCCGCCGCCCGGCAAGACCCTGTGGGAACAGCGGCGGTTCATCGCCGAGGACCAGACGCTGCGCAATTTCGTGCTCAACGAACCGCGCGGCGGGGTGTTCCGCCATATCAACCTTTTGGTGCCGCCAAAGAATCCGCGCGACGATGGGCTTTATCATCATGGAGCCGGAGGACACGCCGCCAATGTCGGGCTCCAATTCGATCTGCGTTTCGACCGTGTTGCTCGACACTGGCATCGTGCCGATGCAGGAGCCGGAAACCAGAATGGTGCTGGAAGCACCGGGCGGCCTGGTCAACGTGGTTGCCGCCTGCCGCAACGGCAAAGCGGAACGCATCACCGTCACCAATGTGCCGTCCTTCGCGGCAAAGCTCGACGCCAAACTTGAGGTTGAAGGTCTGGGTACTCTTAATGTTGATACGGCCTATGGCGGCGACAGCTTCGTGATTACCGATGCCCGCGCCCTGGGATTTGCAGTCACCCCTGACGAGGCCCGCGAACTGGCCGAGACCGGCATCCGGATCACCCGCGCCGCCAACGAGCAGCTCGGCTTTTCCCATCCGGAAAATCCGGAGTGGAACCATATCTCCTTCTGCCAGCTCACCCTGCCGGTGGAAGAACGCGACGGCATGCTGCATGGGCGCAACACGGTGGTGATCCAGCCGGCCAAGCTCGACCGTTCACCAACGGGAACCGGTTGCTCGGCACGCTTGGCCGTGTTGCACGCCCGCGGCCAGATCAAGGTGGGACAGAAGTTCCGCGGCGAATCGATCATCGGTTCGCATTTCGATTGCCAGATTGTGGGCCAAACGACCGTTGGCGGACAGCCTGCAATCATACCCGAAATCTCCGGCCGCGCCTGGGTGACCGGCACCCATCAGGTCATGCTCGACCCCGCTGATCCCTGGCCGGCCGGCTACCGCCTGGCGGACACCTGGCCGCGCAAACAATAGGATTTTGGTAGCCTCGGGGTGATCCGGCCTGCTCAGATCAGACGGCGGCGGCGAAGGGCTATGGTCGCCGCTGATGTCATGAGCGCGAGGCCGTACCAGGTCAGTGCATAGACAAGATGGCTGTTGCGGAAACGGATCACGGTCAGGCCGCCAACGGGAAAGCCGCCGGGATTGGCGGTGGCGTCAGCGTCGATGAAATACGGCGCTGTGGTTCCCAGCCCCTTTGCGGCCGCGATCGCTGCGACGTCGCGGGAGTACCAGCGCTCCTGCTGCGGATCGTTCGATCGCAGGAAGGCTCCGCCTGGCTCGGTCATGCGCAAGAGGCCGGTGACCTTTGCATTGCCTTGTATTTCTCCGGCAGCCCGAGTGCCGGGATCGCGCTGATCTGTTGCAACGAAGCCGCGATTGATCAACACCGTCGTCCCGTCCGCCGTCTCAAGCGGCGTCACAACCCAGAAGCCCGCTCCAAGATCGGTGACCGCCTGCACCAGCGTTTCGGCATCGTGCCGGAAACGGCCTTCGATGACAACGCGCCGATATTCGTCGTTTTCTGCCTTGAGGGCCGTCCAGCCCTGCTCAGGTGGAGCTGGGGTCGCCACAGCATGCACGCGGGCATCAACCCGCTCGATAAGAGCATTTTTCCAGAAAAGGCGCTGCACCTGCCACGTGCCGAGCGCCATGAACATGGCCGCCAGTATCACCATCACGCAGACGAAGATCATGCGGGAGTGGCGCGAACTCAGTGGGGCATCGGCCGCCACGGGACTGTTGAGAGCCACGGTCATCCCCCTCAGGGTACGTTCTTCATCATCTCCGGCGACATCGGCATCATGTTCGTGTTGAGATGGTGCATGACCCAGAGCGAGCCGGCAAGCGTGATCGCTACCAGCACCAGCGTGAAGATCAGCGCCATCATCGTCCAGCCGCCTTCGGAACGCGGGTTCATGTGCAAGAAATAGACCATGTGAACGACGATCTGGACGACGGCGAACGCCATGACGAGGAAAGCCGTCAGCAGCTTGCTGTCGAAGACGCCGCCCATGACGAGCACGAACGGAATGGCGGTCAGGACGATGGAAAGGCCAAAGCCGATCATATAGCCCTTGAACGAGCCATGGCCTGCCTCGTGGCCGTGACTGTGGGCGTGATGGGTGGTGGCCGCATCTTCATGAGTTGGGGCGTGCGGGTGTGAGCTCATCCGAGGACTCCCATCAGATAGATAAAGGAGAAGACGCCGATCCAGACGACGTCGAGGAAGTGCCAGAACATCGACAGGCACATCAGCCGGCGGCGGTTCTCCGGGATCAACCCGTGTTTGGAGACCTGGACCATCAGCGTGATCAGCCAGATGATACCGAACGTGACATGCAGGCCGTGGGTGCCGACCAGCGTGAAGAAGGACGACAGGAATGCGCTGCGGGTCGGGCCGGCACCTTCATGGATCAGGTGCGCAAACTCGTAGAGTTCGAGGCCGAGAAAGGCCGCGCCGAACAGGCCGGTGACGGCAAGCCAGAACAGCGTTTCAGCCTTGGCGTTTCTCTCCATCTGCAGCATGGCAAAGCCATAGGTGATGGACGAGAACAACAGCATCGCCGTGTTGAGCGCCACCAGCGGCAGGTCGAAAAGGTCGGCGGGCGAGGGGCCGGCCGCATAGTTTCGCCTGAGCACGCCGTGGGTGGCGAACAGGACCGCGAAGATCAGGCAGTCGCTCATCAGGTAGAGCCAGAAGCCCAGATTGGTGCTGCCTTCCGGATGGTGGTCTTCCGTCAGGTAGAAGACCGGCTTTTCGCTCTCTTGCGCTTGAATGTCGTTTGCCATGTCAGGTCCGCTCCATGAGCAGCTTGGAGTGCGCATCTTCCGTCGCTGGAAACGGTTTCCGCCGGGATGTAGAAGTCGTGGTTGTAGTTGAACGTATGGCCGATCGCGACCGTGACGAGACCGACGAAGGAGACGATCGCCAGCCACCAGATGTACCAGATCATCGCGAAGGCAAACGCTATGCTGATGGCCGCGAGGATAAGGCCGGTGCCGGTGTTTTTCGGCATATGGATCCGTTTGAAGCCGGTGAGCGGGCGCTCGTAGCCACGGTTCTTCATGTCGTACCAGCCGTCATGATCATGCACGACCGGGGTAAAGGCGAAATTGTAGTCCGGCGGCGGCGACGACGTCGACCATTCGAGCGTGCGGCCGTCCCAGGGATCGCCGCTGCAGGCCAACTGGTCGCGGCGCAGGAAGCTGACGACCAGCTGGATGATGAAGGAAGCAATTCCGAGCGCGATCAGGACGGCGCCGAAGGCCGCGATGATGAACCAGATCTGCAACGACGGATCCTCGAACTGGGAGACGCGGCGTGTGACGCCCATCAGGCCAAGCACGTAGAGTGGCATGAAGGCGAAGAAGAAGCCGATCTGCCAGAACCAGAAGCTCATCTTGCCCCAGAAGTCATCGAGCTTGTAGCCGAAAGCCTTGGGCCACCAGTAGACGATGCCGGCCATCAGCCCGAACAGCACGCCGCCGATGATGACGTTGTGGAAATGGGCGATGAGGAACAGCGAATTGTGCAGCACGAAATCTGCTGGCGGGACAGCAAGCAGAACGCCGGTCATGCCGCCGATGACGAAGGTGATCATGAAGCCGATCGTCCAGTACATCGGCAGTTCATAGTGAATGCGGCCGCGATACATGGTGAAGAGCCAGTTGAACATCTTCGCTCCGGTCGGAATCGAGATGATCATCGTGGTGATGCCGAAAAATGCATTCACCGAAGCGCCGGAACCCATCGTGAAGAAGTGGTGTAGCCAGACGATGTAGGACAGGATCATGATGACGCAGGTCGCATAGACCATCGAGGCATAGCCAAAGAGGCGCTTGCCGGAGAAGGTCGCGACCACCTCGGAAAAGATGCCGAAGGCCGGCAGCACGAGGATGTAGACTTCCGGATGGCCCCGCATCCAGATGAGGTTGATATACATCATCGGATTGCCGCCGAGGTCATTGGTGAAGAAGTTCGTGCCGGCGTAACGGTCGAGAGTCAAAAGGGCGAGCGTCGCGGTCAGGACCGGGAAGGTGGCGACGATCAGGATGTTGGTGCAGAGCGAGGTCCAGGTGAACACCGGCATCTTCATGAAGGTCATGCCCGGAGCGCGCATCTTGACGATCGTGGCGATCAGGTTGATGCCCGAGAGTGTCGTTCCGACACCGGCGACCTGAAGCCCCCAGATGTAATAGTCGACCCCGACGCCCGGACTGTAGTCCGAGCCCGACAGCGGCGGATAGGCAAGCCAGCCGGTCCGCGCAGAATTCGCCGACGAACAGCGACATCATGATGATGATCGCTCCGGCCGTCGTCATCCAGAAGGAGAAATTGTTGAGGAACGGGAAGGACACGTCGCGGGCGCCGATCTGCAGCGGCACGACATAGTTCATGAAACCGGTGACGAACGGCATCGCCACGAAGAAGATCATGATCACGCCATGGGCCGTGAAGATCTGGTCGTAGTGATGCGGATTGAGGTAGCCCTCGTTGCCGTTGAAGGCGATCGCCTGCTGGAGACGCATCATGATCGCATCGGCAAAGCCGCGCAAAAGCATGATGATCGCCAGGATAATGTACATGATGCCGATCTTCTTGTGATCGACGCTGGTGAACCATTCCGTCCAGAGGTAGCCCCAGAGCTTGAACTTGGTGATGAGAGCGAGGACAGCCAGACCGCCAATCGCCACACCGATGAACGTCACGACGAGGATAGGCTCGTGATAGGGGATGGCTTCCAAGGTCAGCCGCCCGAAGATGAATTCCGTCAAAGTATTATAGCCGAACATGGTTTCGTCCAAAATGTCGTGGGCGCTGCCTTACGGCTGCGTCGTGCTGTTGGTGTTCAGTTGCGCCGGAGCGGGGCTATTCTGATCGTTCTCGGGCATCGAATGGCCCTGATGCATGTCGTGGCTCATCGGCTGCTCCACGCCTTCGGCGGGCTGCTCGCTGCGCGCCGGGTTGCCGGTCGCAGGGAAGGTTGTTGCCGGAGCCTCTTCGGTACCGCGGCGACTGTCATATTCCAGCCGCGCGCGGTTTTCGGCGCTTTCAGGTCCGCCGCCGCCCATCATGTCGATATGCATCATCTCGCTCATGCACATCTTGCCGGGGTGGGCGCACATGTTGAGGATGGAGGTGTAGAGGCCGTCGTCGACGGTGGCGTAGTAGCGCACCGGTTCCTTGGTGCTCGGCTTTTCGAGCTTCAGGTAGGCGTCACGGTTGAGCGCCGTACCCTGTGCCTTGACCCGTGCGACCCACTGGTCGAAGCCTTCCTGCTGCAGGCCGTGGAATTTGAAGCGCATATGAGAGAAGCCGTCGCCGGAGTAGTTGGCCGACAGACCATCATACTCGCCTTCTTTGTTGATCACGGCATGGAGGCGCGTCTGCATGCCCGGCATGGCGTAGATCATCCCGGCAAGAGCCGGAACATAGAAGGAATTCATCACCGAAGACGCGGTGATCTTGAAATTGATCGGCACATCGACCGGCGCTGCCATCTCGTTGACGGTGGCGATGCCATAGTCCGGATAGAAGAACAGCCATTTCCAGTCCAACGCCACAACTTCAACCGTAATCGGCTTTGTCTCGGCAGGGATGGCGCGTTCGGCGTCGATCCGGTCCAGCGGTCTGTAGGGGTCGAGCTTGTGGGTGCTGATCCAGGTCACGGCACCGAGCGCGATGATGATGATCAGCGGTGCCGACCAGATGACCACTTCGAGCGCGGTGGAATGGTGCCATTCGGGGTCATATTTGGCGCCGGTATTCGAAAACCCGGTAACGCCAGGCGAACAACACCGTCAGGAAAATCACGGGCACGATGATCAAAAGCATCAGCACTGTCGAGATGACAATGAGATCTCGTTGCTGGACGGCGATATCGCCTGATGGCGCCATCACGACCATGTTGCACCCGGCCAAGGCCAGAAGCGGCAACACGGCGAGAAAGCGGCTGGCAGTTTTCCATGGGGACATAGCGGGCTCGAAGTTTGCGTTCCGTCTCTTCCGCACTAGCGAAGCATCATGGGTACAGGAATGAGGTGAGTCGTCGCAGTGCAGCAATTTGTCGCGTTGCAAAAAGTGTGGCTGAGATCGAAGTCGAACGTCTGGCTGAACCAAGGTATAAACGGTCTTTGTCGGAGAGCAAAGTATCAGTGGCACTGAGACGTGGCATCATCGTTTTCTAGGATGGACCGCAACGTTTTTGCACCATATTCTCGATAAAGGCCCGGCCCGGGTTCACAGCGTGATGAAATCGGAATCCTGCGAGGAGAAAAGATTATGGGCGTGGTGGCAAATCCTTCGTCGTCGGGGCTGGAACAGGACGCGCGGCGCATGCATGGCGACAAGCCGGTTTCAGCGGGGAGCATCGCCCTTGGCGTGATCATCGGCCGCATGTCGGAGTTCTTCGATTTCTTCGTCTACGGCCTTGCCTCCGTCCTGGTCTTTCCGCGCTTGATCTTCTCCTTTGCCCCCAATCCCGTTGCGGCCACCATGATGTCCTTCGCGGTCTTTTCGCTCGCCTTCATCGCGCGGCCCGTCGGTTCCTTTGTTTTCATGTGGATAGACCGCAATTACGGGCGCGGCACGAAACTAACCATCGCGCTGTTCATCCTCGGCGGCTCGACGGCATCGATCGCCTTCCTGCCTGGCTATGAAACCATCGGGCTCTGGTCGGTGGCGCTTTTGGCACTGTTCCGGCTTGGCCAGGGTTTTGCGCTCGGCGGCGCATGGGACGGACTTGCTTCCCTGCTCAACCTCAACGCACCGCCACACCGCCGTGGCTGGTATGCGATGATCCCGCAGCTCGGCGCGCCGATCGGCTTTGCGCTCGCCAGCTCGCTGTTTGGTTATTTCGTCGCCAATCTTTCCGATGCCGACTTCCTGTCCTGGGGATGGCGTTATCCGTTCTTCGTGGCCTTCGCCATCAACGTCGTGGCGCTGTTTGCCCGCCTGCGCATCGTTGCCAGCCATGAATTCGGCTCGGCACTGGAAAACAACGAGTTGCAGGCCCGGCCGGTCTTCGAAATGCTGAGCAAGCATGCATCCGACGTCCTGCTCGGCGCGTTCGCACCGCTGGCGAGCTTTGCCATGTTCCACCTCGTCACGATCTTCCCACTGAGTTGGGTAACGCTGTTCGGCGGTCAGTCGGCGGCGCAGTTCCTGTGGGTGCAGGTCGCCGGTGCTGCCGTCGGTCTCGTCGGCATCATCCTTTCCGGCGTCATCGCCGACCGGATCGGCCGCCGCAACCAGCTGATGATCGGTGCGATCATCATCGCCATCTTCTCCTTCTCGGCGCCGTTCCTGCTGGATGCCGGCCGTTCGGGCCAGGATGCCTTTATCATCATCGGCTTCGGTATTCTGGGATTGTCTTTCGGCCAGGCATCCGGCGCCGTATCGTCGCGGTTCGGCCAATATTACCGCTATACCGGTGCCGCCCTCACTTCCGATCTTGCCTGGCTGATTGGCGCGGGCTTTGCGCCGCTGGTCGCGCTTGGTCTCGCCAGCAATTTCGGCATCATCTTCATCGGCGGCTATCTGATCTCCGGCGCGATCTGCACGATCGTTGCACTGAGTGTGACCCCGCGCTGGATATGAGCGGCGAGCCGGATGCGAAATCAGAGACGCCTTCAAGCGGCAAACCGTAAACCGCGCGCATGTCTATTTTCCGTGTTCAGAAGGAGAGATGATCAGACGGCGCGTTCGGACGCGCCGTCACCAGGGAAGAGCCGGATCAGACGATGTTGATCACCACGTTGATGTTGCCGCGTGTCGCCTTGGAGTAAGGGCAGGTCTGGTGCGCTGCATCCGCCATCGCCTGGGCGACGTCGCGCTCCAGACCCGGCAGACTGACATTCAGCCGCGCCTGCAGAAAATAGGCACCGTCGGCATTGACCAGGTCGACTTCGGCATCAACGGCAGTATCTGCCGGCATCGTTATCTTCATCTTGCGGGCGGCAAGACCCATCGCGCCGATAAAGCAGGCCGACCAGCCGGCGGCGAACAGCTGTTCCGGATTGGTGCCGGCGCCGGATGTGCCGGGCGACGACAGCTTGATCTCGAGATTGCCATCCGAACTCCGCGACGCGCCATCGCGGCCACCGGTGGTGTGGGTCTTGCCTGTGTAGAGAACTTTTTCAATCTGGGTCATGACTTAGGTTCCTTTGACGTTGGCGCCCGAGGCGCAATGACTGCTCACCAGCCAATGACCGCATAAGGCGATCGGGACGTATCCCGCATGTGTCGGGATTGGCCGGAAGTGTAAGGGAATGTGTCGAAAGACCGGTTGATACAACGGGATGCAAAGGGCTGCGGCAGAGATGCGATATGCCGGGGGATTACTTACTTGCCGATAAGAACGGCACCGGCATCCATCGGGAGAGTCTCGGGTCGGGCGACCGAGAGCGAAAGGTTGACGCGACGTTTGCGCCAACCTCACAAGGCCGGAGAAGCGAGCGTATGCCTCGCTGCCAGCGTTGGCTGGCGGATACCGGATCGGGTTTTTCCGACAGAACTGCAGGAAAGCCTCCTCATCCAAACGTGAACACAAAGGCTTCGACGCCGGGGTCGAGAAAGCGAATTTCGAATGTCCGCTCCTCGACGCCGCCCGCCTGGCGCACGAGCTGATAGAGCCGCGTCACGGTCACGGTCCCGTTGCCGTCAGCGTCGATGTCCATTCCATGGCTTTCGCCCGGCGCCTTGCCATCGACCTTCACCTGGAACCGGACGGGCTTGCCGTCTGCGGCCTTTCCGAGAACCAGATGCAGATCCCGGGCACTGAACCGGTACGTGATGCCGCCGCCCGCCCGATTGAGCGTCGCCTGCTCGGCACCCACCGTCCAATTGCCGGAAAGGCCCCATCCGTTCAGCCATGGCTCCGCTGTCGTGTATTCCTCGGCAACGTCCCCTCGAAGGCCTTGCGGCGAGGCGAAGTTCAGCGCCCGCTTGTAGCCGAGATATGTTTCCGAGGAGCGGAGGTTATTGAGATCGGCGGCCGACTGCGCCCCCTTGGCCTCCGGCGCGACGATGTTCTTTCTGGCCTCCTGGCTGCCGGCTTCGGCGAGCAGGTCCTGGATCACCTTTTCGGACGCATCGTACTCGCCTTCGCCGAAATGGTGGTATCGGATCTGACCATTGGCATCGGCGATATAGAGCGCCGGCCAATAGCTGTTCTGAAAGGCGCGCCAGATATTGAAGTCGTTATCGACGGCAACCGGATATCCGATCTGAAACTCGTCGATGGCCTTTTGACGTTGTCGATCTTCTTTTCGAAGGCGAACTCCGGCGCATGCACGCCGATCACGACGAGGCCCTGATCCTTGTATTTTTCCGCCCATGCCCGGATATAGGGAACGTTGCGAATGCAATTGATGCAGGAATAGGTCCAGAAGTCGACCAGTACGACCCTGCCACGCAACTGCTCAACCGTCAGCGGCGGTGAATTCAGCCATTCGACAGCCCCTCCCAGCGACGGCAATAGGCCTTCGACCGGCAAATCGCTGCGAAATCCCGAACGAGCATCGCCTGCCGCCAGCGTCATGCTGCCGTTTTCCGGCTTGCTGTTGGCGCTGGTGGCGTTTGCCGCATCGATCAGTGCCTGCTCGATCCGCCCCGTGCTGGAGCTGGAAAGCCGGGCAAGAAGGTCGGTATCCGCCCCCAGACTGATCGCAGCGACGCCGGAAAGAACCGCGACGCCGAGGCCGCGACGAACCCATTCGCCAAAGCCCAGCGACCGCTTCATGGCCGTAAAAACGCGGCCACCGATCACAAGGGCGAGAGCAAGCGACGTCGCAGCACCTGCGGAATAGGCCAGAAGCAGCAATGTGGTATGAACATTCGCCCCCTGCAGAGCCGCGCCCGTCAGCACCAGACCGAGGATCGGCCCGGCGCAGGGTGCCCAGAGCAATCCGGTTGCCACACCGAGAAGAAGAGAGCTTTGAACCGTTGCCGTTTTCGAGGGCTTGCCGTTGGCATTCAAAAGCCGGTTTCCGAACGCAACGACCGGCTGTGTAAGGATGCTGGCAATGCGTGGTGAAAGAAGCGTCACGCCAAAGACGGCAAGGAGCGCGATCGCGGCATAGCGGCCGTATTCGTTGGCGTGAACTGCCCAACTGCCGCCAATGGCAGCGAGTGTCGCGACCCCGGCAAACGTGAACGCCATGCCGGCGAGCATCGGCAGGGTGCTCTTGAGGAATGGCTGCTCCGCCCGGGCGAAGACAAAGGGCAGGACCGGCAGGATGCATGGGCTGAGTATGGTCAGCGCACCTCCGAGATAAGCTATGAAGAGAAGGGGCATCGTCGTTTCCTCTACCGTGAATGATGGAGCCACTGGAGATCAGCGTTGCCGGCATCAGGCGGTGTCGACGTATCCCGGATGTGTCGTGATCGGCCGAAACTGTACCGAAGTGTGCAGAAGGGGCAGCCTGGTACAGTGTGGTACAAGGATGAGAATTCTGCCGGGCGCCTCTCAATCGGACGGCGCCCGGCAGTTTTCGAAGGCTACTGGGAAACGGCTTCCGCCGCTGTGACGATCAACGCTGCAACATCCTCCGGCTGTGACACGTAGACAGCGTGGCTGGCCTTGACTTCAGAGGTCGTACTGCCTGCCCGCTTGGCCATTTCTGCGCTCAAGGTCCGGGTTGATTGACCTGTCTTCGGTTGCAACAAGCGCCCAGCTCGGCTTGCTCTTCCACGCCGGAGTGCCGGCCTCGGTTGTGAACGCCTTCCGCGACGCAAAGACCTGCGACCGCGCAAGAAATTCCGCATCGGCTTTTGGCAAGTCCGCAGCGAACAACTCCGGAAACGCTTCGGGATCAAGATAGAAGAACTGGTCTTTGGTCGCCAGAAGACCGCCCTTTTTCATGTTAATGACGGGTTTGCTTTGGGCGAGTTCCACCAGACTTTCACCGGTGTCGGGCTGGAAGGCCGCGACATAGACGAGGCCGGCGACGTTTTCGACATTTCCGGCGTCCGTGATCACCATGCCGCCATAGCTGTGACCGACGAGAACCGTCGGTCCATCCTGGAGCGCGAGCACCCGTTTCACTGCCGATACATCGTCTTCGAGGGAGGTGAGAGGCTGCTGAACGACCGTCACCTTGTAGCCCTTTTTCGTCAAGGCATCGGAGACATCGCGCCATCCGGACCCGTCAGCGAAAGCGCCGTGGGCGATGACGACATTCTTCACGTCAGCGGCCGCAGCGGCGGACCAAGGGCCGGCTGCAGCCAGCGCAAGACCAGCAATGGCAAGTAAAAGAGTATGTTTCACTGAGAGGTTTCCTTCTCGCTTGGTGCCGCCCCAATGATTGGGACGGCGACAGGGACGAGCGTCATTCACACGCTTTCCACATGGAGTGAAGGATGGGCGGCGCGCTTGCGAGGACAATTTTGTCAGGCAGTGTATCGGGTAGAAATGCTGATACAGTGGCTTACAATTCTCTCGAAATCACGTCTCGACCTGCCATGGCAATATGCTGCTAAAACCCTGTCATGGCCCCGACAGAAAGCGCAAAACATGGATCACGTTGATCACATCCTGGTCGTCGATGACGATCGCGAAATCCACGAGCTGGTTTCGAGCTACCTGAAGAAGAACGGGCTGCGCGTCACTGTTGCAGCCGATGGCCGGCATATGCGGTCGTTTCTCGGAAACAGACTCGGTCGACCTGATCGTTCTCGACGTGATGATGCCGGGAGATGACGGACTTGTCCTTTGTCGCGAGCTGCGGGCTGGAAAACACAAGGCAACGCCCGTCCTGATGCTGACCGCGCGCAGCGACGAGACCGACCGTATCATCGGGCTAGAAATGGGAGCCGACGACTATCTGGTAAAGCCATTTGCCGCCCGGGAACTGCTTGCTCGCGTCAACGCCGTGCTGCGGCGCACACGAATGCTGCCTCCCAATCTCCAGATCTCCGAGGCCGGCCAATGCCTGAAATTCGGCGATTGGCAGCTCGACACGTCTGGCAGGCACCTGCTGGACGAGCAAGGAACGATCGTTGCGCTCAGCGGCGCCGAATACCGGCTGCTCGCGTCTTCGTCGATCATCCACAGCGCGTGTTGAACCGGGACCAGCTTCTGAACCTCACACAGGGTCGCGATGCCGAGTTGTTCGACCGGTCCATCGATCTTCTGGTCAGCCGGCTTCGCCAGCGCCTTCGAGACGATGCCCGCGAACCGGCCTATATCAAGACAGTGCGCAGCGAGGGCTATGTCTTCTCGATGCCGGTCCAGATCACCGAGGCCCGATCGTGAGCACACTGTCCGCGCGACAACCGTTTCGCCCCTGGCCGACGACCTTGCGATCAAGGCTGTTTCTGATCTTCCTCACCGGACTCGTCATTGCCAACGGCCTTTCTTTCGGCGTCCTGTTTTTCGAACGCTATGTCATGGTCGAAGCGATGCTTCTCACCAACCTGGACAAGGATGTGACGACTGCCATTGCCCTGCTCGACAGACTGCCGGCAAGTGAACGGCCGGACTGGGTCAGTCAGCTCGATCGCAGGACCTATCGCTATGTGCTAGGCCCGGGTCTGCCGGGCATTCCCTGACGTTACCGGCCTCGGTGCTGAAATGGCCGATACCATACGCAAGGCGGTGGGCGATCGCTTTGCCGTGAACGTCCAGTCGGTACCTGGAGCAAGCGAACGCCTGCAGGCGCATCTGACGTTGAGCGACGGAGCACCACTGACAATCGATATCTATCCCACGACAATGCCACTGGCGAAGTGGCTGCCTTACGTCCTGCTGGCACAACTCTCTCTGCTCGTCCTCTGCAGCTGGTTTGCAGTTCGGCTGGCCATCCGCCCTCTTGTCAATCTGGCCGATGCGGCGAATGCGCTGGATCCCAACAAGACTGTTGTGAAGCTCAATGAAAGCGGCCCCCGCGAGGTCGCCTATGCTGCAGCCGCATTCAATGCCATGCGCGATCGGATCGCTCAATATCTCCAGGAACGCGTACAAATCCTCGCAGCGATTTCCCATGACCTCCAAACCCCGATCACCCGGATGAAGCTGCGCGCGGAATTTGCCGAAGAATCCATTGAAAAAGAAAAACTGATGAAGGACCTGACCGAGATCGAACGGCTCGTTCAAGAAGGGGTTGCCTATGCCCGCAGCGCCCACGGCAATTCCGAAAAGCCCTCGCGCATAGACATCGACTCCTTCATCGAGAGCCTCGTCTACGATTATCAGGATACGGGTAAAGCCGCAGAATTGAGCGGAAAGATCGGAGTGGCGTTGGTGACACGTCCTCACGCCTTGCGACGCATCCTGACAAATCTCATCGACAACGCCCTAAAGTTTGGTGGAGCGGCGGAGGTTCGCATCGACAGCGATGCCAGCGGCTCGATTGCGATCGAGGTGTTGGATAGAGGCCCAGGCATTCCCGTGGAATATCTCGAGGCCGTCCTTCAACCTTTCTTCCGCGTCGAGAACTCGAGAAACCGGGAAACCGGCGGCACGGGACTTGGACTTGCCATAGTCCAGGAACTCTCACGTGCGATCGGAGCGAGGTTGATACTCAGCAACCGGGTCGAGGGCGGCTTGTCGGTACGGATTTTGCTGTCCTGATTGCGAAATCAGTCAAGTCGAAGGTCATTCTTTCTGAACAAAGAGCCGACGTGGATGGGGCGCTTGACCCGTGAAATTGACGGGCGTCATTACTCAACTCGCGCCGCAGTTACGATCGACTCAGGACTTTTGTGCAGGAATCAAAAAAACGAACGGAAAAATCCAGCGGGGTTTTTGCCAATGATAACCGTTCACAAGACGAAAATTCGAGGGCGTCTGCAGATTGACACATACCGTTGCACAGACGAAGGTGAGGCCAATTGGTACCTGAGACAATTGAGGGGATATTCAATGACAGGTTGCGCCTATCGATCAGCGGCCGCCGTTCTACTGCTTATCTCGACAATTGCGGTGAGCCGCAGTGCGGTCGCCCAAGAAGGCGATAAACCAGCTGCTGCCCCTCCTTCCGTGACCGTTACAACAGCAATCGAAAAGGATATCCGGCCGTCGATCTCTTTCACCGGGCGCGTACAAGCCGTCGATAAGGTTGAGCTGCGGGCACGTATCGATGGATTTCTCGAAAAGCGGCTCTTTACCGAAGGTCAGGATGTCAAGGAAGGCGACCTTCTCTTCGTTATGGAGAAGGGACAATACGAAGCCGCGGTTGTCCAGGCTCAGGGCGCGATCGAGTCCGCTGAAGCCGGCCTGGCGCTGACGAATATCGAGGTCGAGCGGCAGACAACGCTTGTTGCCAAAAGTGCCGCGCCGCAAAACCAGCTGGACCTGGCCATCGCCAAGCAGAGCGAAGCCAAAGGCAGCCTCACGCAGTTGAACGCTGCGCTCGACAAAGCCAAGCTTGACCTCGGCTATACCGAAATCCGTGCGCCGATTGCCGGACGCATCGGCCGCTCGGCCTATTCCGTCGGAAATTTCATCGGCCCCTCGAGCAATGTGCTGGCGACGATCGTCAGCCAGGATCCGATCTATGCGAGCTTCTCGGTGTCCCAGCGTGAAATTCTCGCCATCCGGGACAAGCTGGCAAGCGAGGGGACGCTGGGTAGCGCCGTCAATGCGGCGGTTGTCTATGTCGAACTGGCGGACGGAAAACGCTATCCCGAACCCGGAAAGGTCAATTTTGTCGATGTGACCGTCGATCAGGGTACCGACACCGTACCGGTTCGTGCGACATTTCCCAATCCGAAACGGCTCCTGATCGATGGGCAGCTCGTGACCGTCATCGTTGAAGGCGGCACCGCGGAAAAATCGCTGGTCGTGCCGCAGGCGGCGATCCAGATCGACCAATCCGGGCCGTTTGCGCTCGTCGTCAACAGCGAGAACAAGATCGAGGTTCGCCGCATCGAGCCGGGGCAGACAGTGGGCAGCGACTTGTCCGTCCTCAAGGGACTTGCCGTTGGCGACAAAATCGTAACCGAGGGCATTCAACGGGTTCGCCCCGGGCAGGTCGTTGAGCCGCTCGAAGCCAAGTCGGGATCCTGAGCATGTTGTCAGGGATTTTCATCGATCGGCCACGGCTTGCGGTCGTCATATCGCTCGTCATCACCATTGCAGGTCTTGTCGCGCTGAGCGTCATACCGATTGCCCAGTTTCCGGACATCGTGCCGCCGCAGGTGTCGGTGACGGTCAGCTACCCCGGCGCCAGCGCTGAAATCGTTCAGCAATCGGTCGCCCAGCCGATCGAATCCCGTGTCGTCGGCGTCGACAACATGATCTACATGAAGTCGACCAGCGGCAATGACGGCAGCTATACGCTGACCGTCAGCTTCGCCGTCGGAACAGATCCTGATATCAATGCCGTCAACGTGCAGAACCGCGTCAACCTTGCCGAGGCGCAGTTGCCGCAGGAGGCGCGAGCGCAGGGGATCAGCGTCAAGAAGAAATCCTCGGCGCTGATGCAGCTGATCGCCTTGACGTCGAAGGATGGCAAGCAGGACCAGCTTTTCCTCTCCAACTACGCCACCATCAATATCATGGATGGTCTGAAGCGGATCAGCGGCGTCGGCGACGTGACGCTTCTGACGCCGTCCGACTACAGCATGCGCATCTGGGTGACGCCGGAGCGGCTGACCAGCTTCGGCATGACGCCGAATGATATTGTCGATGCGCTGAAGCGGCAGAACGTCCAGGCGGCCATTGGCCGTATCGGCGCGCAGCCGGCTTTGCCGGACCAGCAATTCCAGCTGACCATTCAGACGAAAGGACGCCTCAGCACTGTCGAGGAGTTCGGCAGCATCGTGCTTCGGGCGCAGCCTGATGGATCGTTTGTCCGAATCCGTGATGTCCGCGCGTCGAGTTGACGTCGAAGACGGCCGAGCAGATCGGTCGGCAGGACGGCACGCCGGCGGCAGTTTTGGGTATCTACCAGTCGCCAGGCGGCAATGCGATCGCGACGGCAGAGGCCATCGGCCAGTTACTTGAGAAGCTCAAGCCGTCGTTTCCGGAGGGCGTCGAGTATAAGGTGACCTACGATACGACGAAGTTCGTCGATGAAAGTATCCACGAGGTCATCAAGACCCTGATCGAGGCATTCATCCTCGTCGTGATCGTCGTCTATCTGTTCCTTGGAAGCGTGCGTGCCACGCTCATTCCGCTGATCGCCGTGCCGGTGTCTCTGATCGGAACGTTCGCGGTGATGATGGCGCTTGGCTTTTCGGCCAACACGGTCTCGCTGCTGGCGCTCGTTCTGGCGATCGGCATCGTCGTCGATGATGCGATCGTCGTTGTCGAGGCGGTCGAGGCCCAGCTGGAAAAGGACCCGACCATCACGCCGGCGGAAGCTGCGCGGCTTGCAATGGGCGAGATCACGGCCCCGATTATCGCCATCACCCTGGTTCTGCTTTCGGTGTTCATACCGGTGGCGTTCATACCGGGCATTTCAGGTGAGCTTTTCCGTCAGTTCTGCCGTTGCCGTGTCCGTGTCGATGGTGATTTCGGCCATCAACGCGCTGTCGTTGTCGCCGGCTCTCTGCGCTGTGTTTTTGAAGGCCCAGCATGGTCCCAAGCGCGGCCCGATCCGCTATGTGCTGAAGGGTATCGACTATGCCCGCGATGGTTATGCGTCGCTGGTGCGGCGGTTCGTCCGCTTTGCCGTCCTGGGGCTGGTGCTGCTGGTCGGCCTTGTCGCCGGCACCGGCTGGCTGCTCAAGACGACGCCAACAGGATTTTTGCCGTCCGAGGACCAGGGCGCCATCTTCGGTGAAATCGTCCTGCCGGATGGCGCTTCGGTGAACCGGACGAACGCCGTTGCCAAGCGGGTCGAGGAGATGATCCGCGCCACCGATGGCGTCGATGGTGTGATGTCGGTTGTCGGCTACAGTCTGCTCGACGGTCAGGTGAAATCGAATTCGGGCTTGCTGGTGATTACGCTGAAGCCGTTTGCCGACCGCACGACGGTAGAGTTGTCCGTCAACGGGCTCATCGCCAAGATCAGTGCTGAACTCCAGGCGATCAAGGACGCCAACGTCATCGTCTACAATCTGCCGCCGATCATCGGCTTGGGTACAGGCAGCGGCTTTGAATACCAGCTGCTCAGTCTCACCGGTGGTAGTGCCACGGATATTGCCCAGGCCGCGCGCGGCCTGGTGTTTGCGGCCAACCAGGACCCGGCACTGAGCCGGGTGTTTACCACCTATGCGGCCAATACGCCGCAGCTCTATCTCGATATCGACCGCGAGAAGGTCCAGACGCTCGGCATTGAGGTCTCGGATGTCTTCAACGTGCTGCAATCGGTGCTGGGCAGCGCCTATGCCAACGACTTCAACCTGTTCGGTCGGACCTGGCAGGTCACGGTGCAGGGCGAGGCATCGGAGCGGGCGAAGGTCGATGACATCTACCGAATCAATGTCCGCAACAACAAGGGACAGATGGTGCCGATCCGGGCGTTTGCGCAGGCGCGCCTGATCCTTGGGCCGCAGCTGATCGTGCGCTACAACAACTACGCCAGTGCGACAATCAATGGTGGTCCGGCGCCGGGACGCAGCTCAGGCGAGGCGATTGCCGCCATGGAGGCAGTGTCCGCCAAGACGCTTCCGGCCGGCTATAGCTATGAATGGACGGGAACGGCGCTGCAGGAAATCGAAGCGAGCGGCAAGACGACGATGATCCTCGGGCTTGCCGTACTCTTTGCCTATCTGTTCCTCGTCGGCCTTTACGAAAGCTGGACCATCCCGATCGCGGTGCTGTTGTCGGTGTCGGCCGGTATTGCCGGCTCGATGCTCGGGCTCAAGGTGGCGGGTCTCGATAACAACCTTTATGCGCAGATCGGCCTTGTGGTGCTGATCGCGCTTGCGGCGAAGAACGGCATTCTCATCGTCGAGTTTGCCATGGAACGGCGAAAGCACGGGCTTGGCATTTCGGAAGCGGCTGTGGAAGGCGCGCGAGCGGTTCCGTGCGGTGATGATGACGAGCTTTGCCTTCATTGCCGGCCTGGTGCCGCTGGTCATTGCCGAAGGCGCCGGTATGCTCAGCCGCCGCGGCGTCGGCACCGCTGTCTTCGGCGGCATGCTGGGCGCAGCACTGGTCGGCATCTTCCTGATCCCGATGCTCTATGTGAACTTCCAGTGGCTGCGGGAAAAGGCAAAGACGATCGGGCGGAAGACTGGGGAGCAGTCGATCGAGTAACGACCGCGTAGCAGAAGCCGGCCGCAATACGAATGTATGTAAAATCGGCGACCCAGACCACGTTGGGTCGATTCGGGATGAGATTGCGGTACGTTTTTGGTGACCGGTGCAACGTGGCTGCTATCAGTCACGCGGATATGGCGTTTGCGCGGCTTGATCCCTAGTCCGCTGGCCGCATCACCCGGGCGACATGCTTGTGATTGACGAGGTGACGGCAGCGATGAAGCTCATACGTCGCACACCGATATCCGTAGCACGGCAATGACACCGCTTCTGATGTCCTGGCAAAGCCGAAGCTTAAACTGCATCGAGCGCAGCTGATATGGACCTCGTGATTTCATGAGCCTTCTCCATTTAAAGCCCACAGAGCGTATCGGTTTTCCGTACCGCTTGGTCCGGCAGCAGCGGTTCAGTCCAAAACCGGCGCAGTTCTCAGTGGAAATCACCACGCCGAACCCACTTCATTAGCCGACCGCGAGTTTTAGGCGCGCGCCTGTCTGTGCCCTGAGGGTGGCAGGACCTTGCGATTTTGATCCCCTACGCGGGGGTGTTACTCGTTTCGCCATGTCCATATATAGGATAAATCTTTATATAAGAAATTTTTGTCTTTTCCTTTGCTCTCTAAGCCACTGCATAGTCCCTAATCTACCGCAAAATGCGAGCCTTGACGCTCGTCAAACATTCTCTTATAACTTTTTTATTCGCATATGAATTATGCCTGAAGAGGAGTTCAGGCTGAAGGGGGAGGGTCTCATGAAGACAATCATATTTGCGTCCGTTATGGCCGCATTGTCGTTCTGCGGCGTCGCGTCGGCTCAGGAATACAATCTGCGCTTTTCGACATCGCAGGTTAATCCGAACGAGCCGATCGTGAAGGCGATGAAGCTTTATGCCGAGCGTGTCGGTGAACGGTCGGAGGGCAGGATTGCCATCACGGTCATGACCGGCGACCAGCTGGGCGCGCAGAAGAAGGTCAACGAGATGGTCATGAGCGGTGCAAATCTGCTCAGCGCCACCGATTACGGGCAGCTCGGCCAGTTTGAACCCGACATGTCCATCCTCGCCGGCCCCTACGTCTATCCGAGCCTCGAAGCGAGCGACAAGCTGTTCGTCTCGGACGTCTACAAGGAACTGTCCGCCAAGCTTGAGGCGCAGGGTATCAAGATCCTGATGCCGAACGGTCTTTTTGGATACCGCCACATCATCTCGAACAAGGCCGTGCGCACACCCGCCGATCTGGCCGGCGTCACCATTCGTGTTCCTGCCTCTCCAATCATGATGGCGACATTCGCCACCTACGGAGCGCGCCCGACCGAACTGCCCTGGGGTGATGTTTACAACGGACTCCAGTCCGGTGTTGTCGATGCGGCGGAAGGTCCGTTCGGCTCTATCGCGGGCGCCAAGCTCAATGAAACGCGCAAGGTCATTTCCAAGACCGGCCATCAGGTGATGTTCACCGCCTGGGTCGCATCCGCCCGCTTTTTCAACGGCCTGCCTGAAGATCTGCAGAAGATCATGACCGAGGAGGGGCAGAAAATCGCCGTCGATCTGACGAGAATGACGCTCGAGACCGATGATATCTACGCCAAGCAATTGGCTGATGCAGGCGTGGAAATCATCTCCGATGTCGATATTCCTGCCTTTGTCGAAGCCTCCAAGGCTGCTTATGGAAAGGTTCCGAACCTGACGCCCGGCATGTTCGAACGCATCCAGGACTCCATGAAATAAAGCGATCGGCCAGCGGGGCATCCGTCCGGCTGGCCATTTCTGTAATGTCTGGGGAATTCCATGAACAGTTTTACTGAAACCAGCGGCGATGGCCCGCTGTTAAGCCTTCGCCGCGCGGATGAAGCGATCGGTGTCGCAGCTCTGATCGTCGTGGTCTTTTCGATCCTTTGGGGTGTCGTCAGCCGCTACATCTTTCCGCAGCCGGCGGCCTGGACATACGAGCTTGCCATCCTTGCTTTTTCTTACCTGGTATTCTTCGGTGCGATCACCGGCGTCCGTCTCGGAACGCATGCAGCCATCGATGTGCTTGTCACGGCGCTACCCGATCGTTGGCAAACTGCCATCCGCTGGTTCAACTATATCCTTCTTGCGGCCTTCTTCATCCTGATGACCGTTCTCTTCGTCTGGCAGGCCTGGACGTCGCGCCATGTCCACACGATCGCCCTCGATTTGTCGCGCAGCATCGCCTACGGCCCGCTGGCGCTCGCATCAGTCGGCATGCTGTTTCAGCACCTGCTCGTCGAACGGCCGTGGCGGCCGAGAACGCATCGCAACGTGGATTCTGATTATATGACCTTTTTCCATCTTGCCGGGCCTTCGCTTCTCGTCGTTATCCTTTTCCTGCTTTCGACGCCGATCACATGGGCTATGGCCATCGCGCGCTCGCCTTTTCTTCCTGAATATGGACATGATCCCGCTGTCCAACTTCGCGCAGGAAATGGCGGAAGGCAGCCAGTCGGTTTCTCTGCTGGCGCTTCCCCTCTTCGTTTTGGCTGGCTGCATCATGAACGCCTCCGGCATCACGCGGCGCCTGCTTAACCTGGCCGATGTGCTGGTTGGCCACATGACCGGCGCACTTGCCCAGATGTGCACGGTACTTGCCACGCTTTTGGGCAGCCTGACGGCGTCAGCAAATGCCGATGCGGCGATGCTCGCCAAGACGCTTGGCATGCAGATGGCCGAGCGCGGCTACAGCCGGGCCTTTGCCGCCGTGATCACCTCGTCGGCTGCGATCATCACGAGCCTCATCCCGCCTTCCATCGGGTTGATCGTCTATGGCTTTCTGGCGGAAACCTCGATCGGCCGCCTGTTTGCCGCCGGTGTCGTGCCCGGTCTCGTTCTCGCCCTCGGCCTGATGATCACCACCTTTTTCATCGCCAGGAAACGCGGCTACAAATCCTTGCGCGACAAGAGGGCGAGCGGCGCCGAGGTCAGGGCCGCCCTGCTCGACGGTCTCTGGGCCTTGTCCATTCCGGCCGTCATCTTTGCCGGAACACGCTATGGCCTGTTCACCACAACGGAGGCCGGCGCGGTCGTCGTCGTCTATGTGCTGTTCGTTGCCATCTTCGGCTACCGAGAATTCACCGTCCGCCGGATCCCGGAAGTTCTGGCCGAGGCCGTGCGCGATTCCGCCGTCGTCATGATAATGATTTGCGCCGCCGCCGCGTTCGGCTTCTACCTTGCGTGGGAGCAGGTTCCGCAGGCCATGTCGAGCTGGCTCGGTGCCGCCACCGACAATCCGTTGATGATGCTGCTATTGATCAACGTCATGTTGATGATCATCGGCACGGCGATCGAGGGTTCGGCGGCATTGATCATCTTGACGCCAATGCTCATTCCGATCATCGACGGTGTTCATATCGACCGGGTGCATTTCGGCATTATCTTCATCACCAATCTGACCATCGCCGGCATTACGCCGCCGGTCGGCGGGCTTATGTACATCTCTTCCATGGTGATGCGCGTTCCGATGATGGCCTATGCAAGAGAGGTAGTCCCTTACCTGCTCATGATGATGGTTCTGCTCGGGGTGCTTAGTATTTTCCCGCAACTGTCGCTCTGGCTTCCTGACCTCATCTACGGAACGGCGGCTGTGCAATGACAGTGCGTTTTGCGTGCGCTTGGAACATGCTGATGCCAATCCAGGCATCAGCATAATCGTTGCCGAAATCCCCTTCGCCAAACGCGCAAAACTGCTCAGACAAACCATGCCACGTTTCAGGCTGAACCTTGTTCAAGTTTCAGTGCTGCCCAAATCTCTGCAAGGGTGGATTTTTCGGCGTCGGTGACCTCTACCCCTCCGTCGTCGCGATACCGTCCCGAATGATCGTATTATTAGCTCTGCGCGGTTTGTCTTTCCGGCGCTCTATTTTTCTCCGAACCTTGCCACATATGGCAGTTTATGCCCCGACGAATGCCGGTGGGCGTGGGAGAAAATGCAAACAGTTTCAAGAGGGAGAGTACCATGCGTCTGAACACAACATTCATCGGAGCCGCTTTGGCAGTGCTCATTTCCACAGCTGCGGCAAATGCCCAGGTCGTAGTATCCTCGAAGATCGACACCGAGGGCGGTGTGATTGGCAATATCATCCTCGCCGTACTCAAGGCCAACAACATCGAGACGACCGACCGGGTGCAGCTTGGGGCGACACCGGTCGTGCGCAAGGCGATCACAGCCGGTGAAATCGACATCTATCCGGAATATACCGGCAACGCTGCCTACTTCTTCGAAAAGGCCGACGATCCGCTCTGGAAGGACGCTGCCAAGGGTTATGCCGAAGCCAAGAAGCTGGATTACGACGCCAACAAGATCGTCTGGCTGACGCCGTCGCCTGCCAACAACACCTGGGCTGTCGCGGTGCGTAAGGATCTGGCCGATGCCAGCAGCATCAAAACCTTCAGCGATTTCGGCAAATATGTTGCGGGCGGTGGCACCGTCGTGCTGGCGGCTTCTTCCGAATTTGTCAATTCGGCCGCAGCCCTACCGGCATTCCAGACGACCTATGGCTTCACGCTGAAATCGGACCAGCTGATCACGCTTTCCGGTGGCGATACGGCCGCGACGATCGCGGCTGCGGCCAACCAGACCAACGGTGCCAATGCAGCCATGGTTTACGGCACCGACGGCGGCATCGCGCCGTCGGGTCTCGTCGTCCTGGAAGACGATAAGGCCGTGCAGCCGGTCTACCAGCCGGCACCGATCATCCGCGAGGCGGTTCTGAAGGCGCATCCGGAGATCGAAACACTGCTGAAGCCGGTGTTCGAGAAGCTTGACCTGGTGACCCTGCAGGACTTGAACGGTCGCGTTCAGGTCGGTGGCGAGCCTGCCAAGGCCGTCGCCGAGGACTTTCTGAAGAAGAACGGCTTCTTGAAATAAAGACGCCTGAAATAGGCTGCCATGAAACGGCAATGGGGATGGCAGTTTGAGCATTCGCTTCGACAAGCTGGGCGTGGTCATCGCGCTGCTGGTCGCTTCATGGCGCGTTGGCCGCACCGTTTGCGACCTTTCGTGCCAACCGTATCGTGCCAGGCGATGCCAAGGGCATTCTCGATGGCCTGCCCGCTGGAGCAGGCATGGTCCTGCTGGGGCTGATGGCTTGCGCCACGGTCATCGTTCTCCTGAAGACGCCGACGCGTCTCCGGCTGGTTGTCGCGGCGGCTGCTCTGGTTGCCATTGCTGTGTTCATCGGGATGGCGGCGACTTTTCTGACGCCGCCTGACAATACCTATGCCCGGGTTTCTCCGGCGTCCGGCTTCTGGACCCTGTTGTTTTCCTTCGCCCTGTTGGCTGCTGATTCCATCACACGGCTGCGACCGTTGCCGCTGGTCAGGGTTTTGCTTTTGGCGATCACGCTCGGCGGGGCAGCGGCGATCCTGATGTCGGGGTTGTGGGATGGCCTGTCGATCCTCAAGGAATATGCCGGCCGGGCCGATGTCTTTTGGCTGGAGGCCGGGAGGCATGTAACACTGGCCCTCGGGTCGCTGTTTGCCTCGGTCGTCGTCGGGCTGCCGCTCGGCATTCTCTGCCATCGTGTTGCGCCTTTGCGGGCGGGCGTGCTCAACACGCTGAACCTGATCCAGACGATCCCTTCGATCGCGCTGTTCGGCATTCTCATCGCGCCGCTCGGCTGGATCGCCGTTCATGTGCCGGGGGCGGCCGCGATCGGCATTCGCGGCATCGGTGCGGCGCCCGCCTTCGTCGCCCTGTTTCTCTATTCGCTGCTGCCGGTGGTCGCCAACACGGTGGTTGGTCTGGCGGGGGTGCCGCGTGAGGCCAACGAGGCTGCGCGCGGTATCGGCATGACGGATCGCCAACGGCTGTTCGGGATTGAGTTTCCGCTGGCGATGCCGGTTATCCTCACCGGCATTCGCATCGTGCTGGTGCAGAATATCGGCCTTGCCACAATCGCTGCCTTGATCGGCGGCGGCGGCTTCGGCGTCTTCGTGTTCCAGGGTATCGGCCAGACGGCGATGGACCTGGTGCTGCTGGGCGCAGTGCCGACGGTGGTACTGGCCTTCGCTGCCGCCATTGTGCTCGATGCCCTCATTGAAATGAACGCTCCCCCGCGAAACCGAGGCAGGACCGCATGATCGAAATCGATGGGATCACCAAGCGCTACGACGACAATACGGTCGTCAGCAATGTGACGATGACGATCGAGCCGCGCACGGTCACGGTCATCGTCGGCACTTCCGGCTCGGGCAAGACAACGCTGTTGCGGATGATCAACCGGCTGGTCGAGCCGACATCCGGTGCCATCCGCATCGATGGCGAGGACAATCGAACCATGCCCGGCTTCGAGCTGCGCCGTCGCATCGGCTATGCGATTCAGGGTCATGGCCTGTTTCCGCATCGCACCGTCGCCCAGAATATCGCCACGGTGCCGGTGTTGCTCGGCTGGGACAGGGCGCGGGTCGATGCCAAGGTGGCCGAACTCCTGGCGCTTTTCCAGCTCGATCCCGCGGTGTTTGCCGAGCGGTTTCCGCATGAGCTGTCGGGCGGCCAGCAGCAGCGTGTCGGTGTCGCGCGGGCGCTGGCAGCCGAGCCGAACGTGCTCCTGATGGATGAGCCCTTCGGTGCGCTCGATCCGATCATCCGGGCAAAGGCGCAGGCGGACCTGCTTGCCATCCAGAGGTTGCTGGGCACGACGATCGTGCTGGTCACGCATGACATGGACGAGGCGTTTCATCTCGCCCACAAGATCGCCGTCATGGACAAGGGCGCCCTTGTTCAATACGGCAGGCCCGCAGAACTGGTCAAAGACCCGGCGACGGAGTTCGTCCAGACCCTGATCGGCACCAGCGAGCGGCCATTCCGCCTGTTGTCGATCGGAAACCGCGGGGCAGGCCGTCGAGCCTGGATCAGCGGATGGAAAACCATTGGCGGAAACGCTGAGCCAGCGCGATGCCCTCTCCGAACTCCTGTGGACCGGCCGGTCCGCGTTGCCGGTTGCCGCGACCGATGGGACGATCCTTGGCAAGGTAACTCTGGAGGGGCTCACCAGGCGTGCAGCAAAACCGCAATGAGGGCATGGATCCTGCATCTCCTGCGCGCGGCGCTGCTGGTTGTCCTGATCGCCTTCCTGATCTCGCCAGGCTGGTTTGATCCGCTGTTGAAACCACTGGTGCAGAACAATGCGCCGGCGATCTACAATCAGGGCAGCCTGCTGACGTTGACGCTTCTGCATCTGCGCACCGTCGCCATCGCCACGACCGGCGCCATCCTCGTCGCGGTGACGCTGGCCATCCTCGTCACGCGGCCGTTCGGCGCAGAATTCCTGCCCCTGTCGCGCAGCCTGGTGAATGTCGGGCAGACGTTTCCACCGGTCGCCGTACTGGCGCTGGCAGTGCCGATCCTCGGTTTCGGCGAGAAGCCGACACTGGTGGCGCTGTTTCTCTACGGACTTTTGCCGATCTTCGAAAATACGCTGACGGGATTGACGACCTTGCCGCCCTCGGTGATGGAGGCGGCCCGTGGATCCGGCATGACGGATCGCCAGCGTCTCTTCAAAGTGGAGCTGCCGCTGGCCATGCCGGTGATCCTGGCCGGTATCCGGCTGTCGGTGGTGATCAGTCTTGCCACAGCGACGATCGGCTCGACGGTGGCCGCAAAGACGCTGGGCGAAGTCATCATTGCCGGGCTGCAATCCAACAATATCGCCTTCGTTCTGCAGGGCGGGTTGATCGTTGGGGCGCTGGCGGTGCTGATCTATGATGGTTTTTCGGCAATTGAGCGTGTCCTTGCGCGGCGCGCAGGCCTGTCGGCGCGGACTTAGTTACGACCACACGTTTGGCAATGAAGGTCAACGAAATCGTCGACTTTCAGAGGATCAGGGGTCTCTGCATACATCACCCCCAAAATGACTATACCCTGCCTCCGTTGGCGGGAAATTCGGCATTGTAGAACATGTCGTTTTTCCCTTCAGGAATAGGCTGGCGATGAAATTTCGACGCGATGCACCCATCGCAATTATCTTCAGTGATCGTGATAACTGTGGCAGGGGCGGCTTTTGTTTCAAGCCGGCTGTTTTTCCGGCATGACCGATACCGTCGAGGCGGATCAGTTCCGGGTGATGGGCGCGATCGTTCAGACGGCGATCAGCGATGCTGAGAACAAGGCGCTTGCCCGCGCTGAATTGCTCGCCGACCTGCCGACCGTGCAGAAACTGCTTGTGGCGGGGGACCGCACCGGGCTTGAGGCGGAACTCGCCAAGATGTTTGCCAACCAGAAGGCACGGCACGGCGTCGATCAGGCGCAATTTCACATCCTGCCGGCGACCTCTTTTCTGAGGCTTCATGACCCTGCAACCTTCGGTGACGATCTGTCCGTATTCCGGCCGATGGTTGTCGCTGTCAATCGTGACCGAGTGCCGCTGAAAGGAGCTGCGGTTGCCTGCAGCGGTCCGGCGATCTTCGGCGTCGCGCCGGTGTTCGATTCCGGAGGGAAACATATCGGCAACGTCGAGATCGGCATCGATTATGGGCCGTTGCTGGCAGGCCTGAAAACCGCCTATGGCATCGATCTGGCCCTGTTCGTCGAGGAGCAGTCGCTGAAGCAGTATGCGCAGGGCGTCGATCCCGAGCGCATGGGCGAGCAGAACAGGGTCGGCCGCTACATTCGCTTCTGAGGCCACCAATGCCCAGTTGATGGCGGAACTTGCTGCAGCCGAAGATGTCGCGGTGGTCAACAGCAGTTCAGGCACGCCGCTGGGTGTGATCGCCGCCACGGCTGATTTCAGCGCCTCGCGCGCCGCCGTCAACAGCTCGCTGATCTGGCAGGGTGTGATAACCTTGATCGCCATCCTTGCTCTGTCCGGCTTTGTGCTCTTCGTGCTGCGCGGTTTCCTGCTCAGGCCGTTGCAGGTCCTTGGGCAGCGCTTCGATGCCGTCAGTGCCAACGAACCCCTGACGCCGATCATTGGGTCTGAGACGTTTCCGCGCTGAAATGCAGTCTCTCGTCGAGCTCTATGACTAAATCAGATTGCGGCGGGGCGACGCGGGAAAGGCGTCATGAAAGCCGTTGCGACCGCTATTTTGACTGTTCTGCGCTGGGTCGCCATCGGCGCATCTGTGGTCGTTTCCTGCCCGGCGCTGGCCGCGATGGATCTGCCGCGTGACAACGGCCTGCCGGTCATCGTCCAGGCGGGAGCGTCGTTCCTGACGCTGGATGGTTTCGATGAAAATGCTGGAACCTTCCGGGCGACCGTCGATATTCGCCTGCGCTGGACGGATCAGCGGCTGGCACGCACGGGTCCTGCTGCGGGATCGCTGCCCGAAACCCTGCGGGATGCCGAGGCGCAGGCCCGGATGAGCGACATCTGGGTGCCGCCCGTTGTCGTTTCCAACCAGATCGGGCAAGCCGCGCTGTCGGACGATGGCCTGCGCATCTACCCAAGGGGCGGGTCGAGCTTTTGCGGCGCGTGACCGCCGATTTCTCCGCCAATGTCGATGTGGCGCGGTTTCCGTTCGACCGGCAGCGGCTTTCGGTGAATCTGGTGGTCAGCGGATTGACGGTTGCCGAAGTGGCGCTGCGTTTCGATCAGTCCGACATCGATTATAGCCGTCCCTCCGTCAATGCCGTGCTTGCAGGCTGGAGTGTCGGTCTTGTCGATCTGAAGAGCCAGCCGCAGCCCGGCTGGTACAACGGCACGCATGCGCAGGTGGTCGCCTCGCTCGATATCGCCCGGCAGCCCGGCGTGGTCGTCGCGTCCATCTTCATTCCGCTCTTTGCCTCGCTGCTCATTCCGCTGCTGGCAATCTGGCTGAACCGGATGGAAGATGGCGTTTTCAAGGTCGATACCTACGAGATGGTCAATATCATCATCGGCGGCCTGTTTGCCGTCATCGCGCTGAGTTTCACCGTCTATAGCAGCTATGCCGTGCTTTCGAGCGGTGACAACACCGTCAACCGGCTGTTTGCGCTCAACTATCTGACGCTGGCCTCAGCCCTGTTCGTCAATATCCTGTTTGCCCGCTTCAACGTCGTGAGCCGGCTGTTCGGACCTTATGTGCAGGAGCAGGCCTATGTGACGATCATGTGGGCGGTGCCGTGCCTGATCCTCACGCTTGCCACCGCCTTCATGCTGGTCGCCTATGTCTAGGTCAGTTGATCGACGGCGGCGATGACGCCGCGGAGTTCGGCAAGGCCCTTGAGGCGGCCGATGCAGGAATAGCCGGGATTGACCGTCTTTTTCTGGTCGTCGATCAGCAGGTGACCGTGGTCGGGGCGCATCGGGATGACGGTGTCGATGCGGCCCGCAGCCTCGCGGCGCCGTTCCTCGGTGCGCAGGACCGAGACCAGCGAGACCATGTTGACATCACCGGCCAGATGCTCGGACTCGATGAACGAGCCGTCCGGTTCCTTGGTGACATTGCGCAGATGGGCGAAATGGATGTGGTCAGCGAAGCGTTTTGCCATCCCGACAACATCGTTGCCGGTGCGAGATCCGTAGGAGCCGGCGCAAAGAGTGATACCGTTTGCCGGCTCATCGACGGCATTCAGGATGGTTTGAACGTCCGCCGCCGTCGACACGACGCGGGGCAGGCCGAACAGCGAGAGCGGCGGATCGTCGGGGTGGATGGCAAGCCGGACGCCGTTTTCCGCCGCCACCGGCACCACTTCCTTGAGGAATTCGATGAGATTGGCGCGCATGTCGCCGGAAGAGACCTCGTCGAACGTAGCGATCTCGGCACGGATCTTTTCACGCGTATGGCTATCCTCGCCACCGGGCAGACCGGCGATGATGTTCTTTTCGAGCGTCAGGATTTCGTTTTCCGTCTTTTCCGACAACCGTTGCCGTGCAGCTTCGATGACGCCAGGCTTATAGCTGTCTTCGGCGGCATGGCGCTTGAGCACGAAAACGTCGTAGGCGACGAAATCGATCATGTCGAAACGCAGTGCAAAGCCGCCAGCCTCGGTTGGGTACATCAGGTTGGTTCGGGTCCAGTCGACCACCGGCATGAAGTTGTAGCAGACGACGGGCACGCCACCCTTGCCGAGATTGGCAAGGCTCTGTTTCCAGGCATCGAGAGTGCGCCGCCATTCGCCGTCGCGCCGCTTGATTGCTGAATTGACGGGAATGGACTCGCAGACGGCCCATGTCATTCCGGCCTTCCTGATCAGCGCCATGCGCTCGGCGATATCATCCGGCGTCCAGATGCGGCCGTCATAGATATGGTGGAGAGCGGTGACGACGCCATGGGCGCCAGCCTGGCGGGCGTCCGAAAGGGTGACCGGGTCCTGCGGTCCAAACCAGCGCCAGCTTTCAAGCATATTCCCCGTCTCCATGTTATAATGTTGGACAATTTAATGCGTTAATTCTCAAAAAATCAATGCAAAAGAGTTGATGTGGTCATTATGTAGGACATATAATGGCTTTCAGTAAGAGAATTGACCGAAGGAGAATGTCATGGAGGACGGCGCACGGGCTTCCGCCGTTGATGGAATGGTGGATCATATCCGTGGCCTTATCCACGAACGCGGCCTGACTGTTGGCGACGTGCTGCCGAGCGAAGCGGAACTTGCCGTCATGTTCGATGCCAGCCGCAACACCGTTCGCGAGGCTTTCCGGACGCTGAAGGCCTATGGCGTTGCCAGAATCCCGCCAGAAGGTCGGGGCGGTTCTGACCGACCAGCATCAGTCGGCGATGCGCGACCTGTTTTCCTTCGCCATGGATATTTCCGTCGATGCTTTCCATGATATCCAGGGCTACCGGCGGCTGACCGAGATGAGCCTGTTCGATCTGCTTTCGACCCGGATCACTGAGGAAACCCTAACCGCGATGGAGATGCTGAATGCGCGCATCCGGCAGGCCGGTTCGCCAGAAGAGGCCTCTGAACTGGATTATCAATTCCACAAGCTGATGGTCGATGCGGCCGGAAACCGGACGCTGTCGGAAACCTACGGCATGTTGAAGCCGGTGATCGGGCGGTTGATGCTGGCCGGCAAGTCGCAGCGGCTGGTGCTCGAAAGCGTTGCCGCCGAACATGCCGATATCGTCAAAGCACTGCGAGAACGCGACCGGATCGGTTTTGCCTATCATATGGACCGGCATCTCGATGCGGGGCTGGAGTTCATCCCGGCGGCGGATGTGGCGCGTGGAAAGCAGGTTGTGCATCAGGCCAAAGCAGAGGGCAGGGAGACAGGCGATGCGTGAATTTTCCGGAAAAATCGCTGTTGTCACCGGAACGACGGGCATCGGCCGCGCCGTCGCCCTGCATCTGGCCCGGCAAGGGGCGTCCGTGGCTTCGCTCGGGATTGATCAGGCGGCTAATGCCGAGCTTGAAACACTTGGCTCTACGGAGAACCTTGCGCTCACCGCCTTTCATGCCGACGTGTCCATCACCGCCGATGTCCAGCGTGCGATGGCGGCGGCGGTGGCCGCGTTTGGCGGCATCGACATCATTGTCAATTCGGCCGCTGTTCACCCCTACGGCACGGCGGAAACGACGGCGTTCGAGGCTTTCATGCGCTGCATGGCCGTCAATGTCGGCTCGATCCACCTGACGGCGGAATTTGGCGTGCCGGAGATGCAAGCGCGGCGGCGGCGTCATTGTCAACCTCTCCAGCGTGCAGGGACATGCCTGCCAGAGCGGTGTCTCCGCCTATGTTGCCTCCAAGGGGGCGATCCATGCGCTGACGCGGGGCGATGGCGCTGGATTTCGCCGCCGATCACATCCGGGTCGTGTCGATCAGCCCGGGTTCGGTGCGCACGCCGATCCTGGAACTGGCGGCGCGGACATTCGAGGGCGACGATGCCGATATCGACACCGTGTTCCAGCGCTTCGGCGCGGCGCACCCGCTGGGCCGGATCTGCGAACCGGAGGAGGTGGCAGCCCTTGCGGCATTCCTCGCCTCGGACCAGGCAGGCTTTATTACAGGATCGGATCACTGGATCGATGGTGGCCTGACGGCCGGTATCGGCGTTCGTTGAGGGAGAGACCATGAGCATTCCGATGAAACGCAGCGCCATGAATCGAATCATGCGCGAGAGCGAAGCGTTCATGCGCCTCGTTCGGCTTCATCCTGCCGCCGTTTTCGCGCTGGTCGCCGGACGAGATGCGGGGCGCAAGGGCGAGATCGACGGGATTACCGGCGCATCGCTCGGCTGGGACATTACCGATTTCGGGCTTGGTGATTTCGAACGGACGGGACTGTTCCTGTTCACCGTCCGCAACGGCCGCTTTGCCGATCTCCAGCGCGGACGGGACATGCTCTATGCCGAAAAGGCGATGGTCGCCCGCAAGGATCAGGTGACGCCGATGCATCGGCATCTGCTCAAGGCCGAGGACATCATCAATCGCTGCGGCGGTACGCTGGTGATCGAGCTGTTCGGCGATACCGATGGGCAATGTGACCGCGGCAAGGGCACCCGCGTGGCGACCGACGGCATCTGGCGCGATCTTGCGCCCGGCCACAGACTGAAGCTTGCGCCCGGAGAAAGCGTGACGCTGATGCCGGGCGACTGGCACGCCTTCTGGGGCGGGGGCGCTGATGTCTTCGTCGCCGAGGTCTCGACCGTCAACGACGACAATACCGATAATATTTTCGAGGATCCGGCGGTGACGCGGTTTTCCGGCATCGAGGAGGACGAGGCGCCGCTGCATCTGCTGGTGCCGGATTATGCGGCGTGGTTGCGGTAGGCAGTTGGGCCGGTTCCTGTGGGGTGTTTGTTGGGCATGTTTGTTTTGTGCGAAGTGCCCAAGTTCCCCGTCATCCCGGACTTGTTCCGGGATCCACGTGCCGCGTCTGCGGCGCAGGGGATTCTTTTCTTTTGGGGTTGGCCAGTTTTCTCACCGCGCGGACGCGGTGGCTGGACCCCCGCCACAAGGGCGAGGAAGACGGAGGGTGGGGGAAGCGCTGAGTCAACAACAGGCCTCTCATTGATCCTTCGCCAAAATATCAAAGAACACACAATAGCGTCCGCGCCTAAGAAAACCGGCGCGGTTGATCTCGTCTGTCGGAGGGCGCACGCAAATGCGGGACCTCAGGGGTATTCAATAAATGGCTCCGCATTTGCGTGGCCTTCGGCGTTTTCGGGGCTTCCGGCCCCTTGAAATGCATGCACTGTCTCGCTGCACAGGAGAAACCTGCTTGCATGGTTGACCCAAACCGGGCTTGGACCCGGGGGAGACATCTGAGGAGGTCTCGTTTGCGAACCACCCGGCATGCATCACCCTGACCTTGACCGCACGTTACGGCTTCAGCACAAGGCGCCGGCTCCCACCTGCCCGCGACCGTCTCGCGAAACACTCCGGCGGTGGAAACAGGATCATCATACGCCATGGTTTCAGAGCGGGGATGAACGGGGATGATTTTTTGGGATGGGTGCTGATTGTGAGTGGGCACATATCAGCCTGAAAAGCACATTCGCATCAACAGAATCTGAAGCCATGCGCCGTGGATAGTGGTGGCGATGTATACCGGAACGGCACAGAAACACGCGGCAGTTGGGATGTGAAGCAAGTTTTACATGATGGCCATGGCTCTCTGCGCCCAAGGATTTTATCGCGCTGAATCTCCCGCTGCAAAGTGGGCCATCTGGTCTGCATGTGCCTTTTTAAAGGATGGGCGGACCGTGGCGCGGGCGACATAGTCGCGACAGGCGGGATATTTCACCAGCCCATCGAACCGATCGACGAGGCGCAGCACATCCGCCATCAGGATGTCGGCCACGGAAAAGCTTCCGGCCAGCCATTCGCGTCCCGCCAGCACTGGCTCCAGGTGCGTAAGCCGGTGTTGGTGGAGGAAGCCGTCAAAGAGCTTCCATCCGGGCGTGTCGCCGGTGTTGCCGGAAAAGATAAACAGGGACCATGGCAGACTCGCTGCCTCGACAGAATTCAGGGCCACGAACAACCATTCCTTAGCCTGACTTCTACCATGCGGATCGGCAGGCATCAGCGCGTCACTACGCTCTCCGAGGTGAAGCAGGATCGCGCCGCTCTCGAAGATCGAGATGTCTCCATCGGTCAGCCATGGCACCTGACCGAACGGTTGGTGGGCGAAATGTTCGGCAGTCCGATCGCCAAATGGAATGCTTTCGACCCGATAGGGCAACCCGGCCTCTTCCAGCGCCCAGCGCACCCTTATGTCGCGCACGTAGCCGCGCGGCATTTCGGGGAACCCAGTCGAAGGTGGTGAGGATCAATTCGCTCATTTGGCATCTCCAAGAAAAACTGGCAGCTTATCGAGGAGGCCGCTCCAACCTGCCTCGTGACTTTTGCGCGCTTCTTCATCGGGAAGCTGTTCGTGGATCAGCGTCAGTTCGGTGCCGCCATCAAACGGCTCAAGCAGAAACGTGACCAGCGACTCCCGTTCTGGCATTCCTGGCCATTCCCAAGTGAAAACAAGCTTTTTGTCAGGAACAACGTCCTTATAGACCCCGGTGGGATTGTGCTCATCGCCGTTCAGCAACCGGAATACAACGCTAAAGCGGCCTCCCGGTCGCACGTCTGCGTCAGCGCTCATTGTCGGCCCCGCATCCGGACCCCACCACTGCATCATGAGTTCGGGCTGCGTGATTGCCGCGTAAACCCTGGCGGGCGAGGCTTTAATTCTGCGTACAATGGTTACACTTGGAAGATGTTTGGTCATTGATCGCCTTCCTCTTCCACGAGCGCAGCAAGTCGATCGATGCTCACCGTCCACAGGCTTTCATATCGATTGAGCCATTCCATTGCGGCTTGCATCGGCTCGACGGAAAGGTTCACTGAGACCGTGCGACCGGTTTTCACCCGTATGATCAACCCTGCCTCAGCCAAAACGTCCAGATGCTTCATCATTCCAGGAAGCTTTTGTGAAAACGGCCTGGCTAGCTCGCTTATCGAAAGCCCGGGTTCATCCTTCAGCCGCAGCAGAATGGCTCGACGAGTGGGGTCGGCGAGCGCTGAAAATGTGCGGTCCATCTGTGATGCTTTATAGTTCACCATGTAGTGAACTATTGCTGACTGCGCGGGGTAGAGTCAACTGGTCTGAAGGCTTTCGCCCAGCGCCCTCAGGTCTTCAATGGGGGGGAAGTGACCATTCGAAAGAGGAGCCGAGGTCAATTCCTGATGGTTTGATTGGACAAAACGCGTCGGCTTGTCACTCCGCATCGTTCTTTGGTCCCGTTATCTTGATTGCGACCCTGAAGTGAAGAGGGGCAGTTCACTGCCCCTCTGAAAGCTTGTCGTCAGATAAAACCGCCTTAAACCTGCGCGTCGATGCAGCCGTTACCGTCAGCGTCGTAAACCCGCTGATGGCGATGGCGGCGCGGGGCGGTGTCGGGATGGCGCCGCAGAGGCTGCCGGTGGTGATGATGCGGCCCTTGGCGACGGGTTCGGTCAGGGCGTTGGCGAACAGCAGGGAAGGCGGCGACGGGATCGTCGTTGGGGTGTTTGCCGGGGCCGGTAAAGACGGCGTCGCCGTTGATTGTGATGGTCAGCGGGTAGGTCTGGCCGGGTTCTATCACTTTCGCCGGGAGTTCTTCGCCCAATACGTAGCCGGCATTGCCGAGCCGGTCGGCAAGAAAAAGCAAGGCGGGCGAGCGGCTGCCGTCGTCCAGACGGTGGCCGAGAAATTCGACGCCGGAATAGATGGCAGCGACATGGGGAAGCAACGTTTCGCGGGTGTAGGGCATGCTGCCGGGGGCGGCGAGATCCTTGCCGAGCACGAAGCAGATTTCCACTTCCAGCGCATCGACGGCGGGGCGATCGAAGCCGGCGGTGCCGGATCTGCTGGCATGGGTGATATGCGCCATCGGCGCCGAGACCGAGCTGCCGTCCGGGCGGATCGCCACCTTATAGCCAGCTGTCAGCCAGCCATTCAAGGCCAGCGTCTCGCGCTGTACCATGAAGGCTTCCGCCGGCGTGGCGGGCTCGGTGAGCGATGCGGAATTCAATCGGATACCCTGGTTGTCGGCGTCTGATAGCTGGCGGGCGAGAGTGGCGGGCATTTTTTGTCTCCTGCAGGTATCGGCGATGCGTCGTTCCTTTCGACCATACCCGGCGCAAAGGAAAACCCCGGAATTGTTGTTCCGGGGTTTCCTTGCCACGCAACGGGGAGGGACGTTACGCGGCTTGGACCTTCTTCGAAACACGCGCCCATTCCGGGATCCAGGTTCCGTGGGCAGCCAGCAGGTCGTCGGTGAGCGACCGGATCTGGTCGAGGTCGAGTTCGGCGGCCGTGTGCGGATCCATCATCGCGGCGTGGTAGAGATGCTCACGATTTTCCGTCATCATCGCCGCGACCGTCAATTCCTGCACGTTGATATTGGTGCGGATCAGCGCCGTCAGCTGTGGCGGCAGGTCGCCGATGAAGGTCGGCTGGATGCCGTTTTCGTCGACGAGGCAGGGCACTTCCGCGGCGCAATTGTTCGGCAGCGAGGTGATGCAGCCATTGTTGCGCAGGTTGCCATAGATCACCGAAGGTTCGCCGGTCCAGACCGAGTTCATGATCGAGGAAGCATATTCCTTCGACTGTGCGACCTCGATCTTGTCAGCCGAGCGGAAGGCGGCAGCCTGGCCCTTCCACTTCTCGACCTGCTCGATGCAGCGCTTGGGATATTCATCCAGCGGAATGCCGAACTTCTCGATCAGGTCCTCGTGGCCTTCCTTGATGAAATAGGGTGTGTACTCGGCAAAATGCTCGGAGCTTTCGGTGACGAAATAGCCAAGCCGGGTCAGCATCTCGTAACGCACCTTGTTGGGGCAGCGCGGGTTCCAGGTGGGTTTTGGCGCCCGGCCTTCGCGGTAGCCACGTACCGGATCCGGATAGAGATTGCGGTAGGAGCCGTCCGCCTGGCGATGCTCAAACTTCAGGAAGAAGGCCATGTGGTTGATGCCGGCCGAGCGGTAACGGATTTCCTCGTAAGGGATATCGAGGTCGTGAGCCAGCTCCATCGCCGTGCCCTGCACCGAGTGGCAGAGGCCGACCTGCTTGATGTCAGGGTATTTCTCCGCAATCGCCCAGGTGTTGATCGCCATCGGGTTGACGTATTGCAACAGGATCGCTTCGGGGCAGACCTGCATCATGTCCTCGCAGATCGACCAGAGATGCGGCACGGTGCGCAAGCCGCGCATGATGCCGCCGACGCCGAGCGTATCGGCAATGGTCTGGCGCAGGCCGTATTTCTTCGGCACTTCGAAATCGGTGACGGTGCAAGGCTCGTAGCCGCCGATCTGGAAGGCGACGACAACGAAATTGGCGCCTTCGAGGGCCTTGCGCTGGTTGGAATGCAGCTCGATCGTTGCCTTCGCTCCGAGCGTCGAGATCAGCTTGCGGACGACGACCTCGCTTTCCTCGAGCCGCTGCGGGTTGATGTCCATCAGCGCGATTTTCGCTCCTGAAAGAGCTGGGCGCTGTAGCACGTCGCCGATGATGTTTTTCATGAACACGGTCGAGCCCGCGCCGATGAAGGTGATCTTGGGTTGTCTCGTCATGGATTAGGCCTCTTTGCTTATGCGGCTACTTCTGAAGGCGGCGCGGACGAGCCGTTCGGTGTAGGCGGTCTTGGGATGAGTGAGAACGTCTTCGACCGGCCCCTCTTCGACGATCTTGCCGTGCTGCATCACCACCACCCGGTGGCAGAGTGCGCGCACGACTTTGAGATCGTGGGAGATGAAGAGGTAGCTCAGTCCCTTCTCGTCCTGCAGCTTGCGCAGCAGTTCGATGATCTGTGCCTGCACCGAGAGATCGAGCGCCGAGGTCGGCTCGTCGAGCAGGATGAATTCCGGTTCTAGCGCTACGGCGCGGGCAATGGCGATGCGCTGGCGCTGGCCGCCGGAAAATTCGTGCGGGAAACGCGACAGGATATTGTTGGGCAGGCCGGCGCTGTTCAACGCTTCCTTCACCCGCTCCAGTCGTTCGTTGCGGGTCGCGCCGAGCTTGTTGACAACAAGGCCTTCCTCGATGATCTGGCCGACCGACATGCGTGGGTTGAGCGAGGAGAACGGGTCTTGGAAGACGATCTGCATGCGCGAGCGCAGCGGCCGCATCTCGTCGCGGGTCTTCTTCTCGATCGACTGACCGTCGAACAGGATTTCGCCGCCGTCTGCCGTGAGCAATTTCACCAGCGCCTGGCCGAAGGTGGTCTTTCCCGAGCCGGATTCGCTGACAATGCCGAGTGTTTCATGGCGGTGAAGCTTGATCGACAGGCTGTCGACTGCGACCAGTTCCTTCAGCTGCGGCTTGAAGAAGCCGCCGTGCTTGAGCATGAAGGATACCCGGACATTGCGGCCTTCGAGGATGGCGGCGGAATCGACCGGCATCGGATTGGCCACGCCCTTCGGTTCGGAATTGAGCAGGTGACGGGTATAGGGGTGTTGTGGGTTCTCAAACAGCGCCGGCGTGGTGTTGTGTTCCTTCACCTCGCCATTCTGCATGACATAGACGTAATCGGAGAACTGGAGGACGACGGTGAGATCATGGGTGATCAGGATCACGGCCATGCCGAGCGTCTTCTGCAGGTCGCGGATGAGATTGAGGATCTGCGCCTGTACGGTGACGTCGAGCGCCGTCGTCGGCTCGTCGGCGATCAGCACGTCGGGATTGTTGGCGAGCGCCATGGCGATCATGACGCTGGCGCTGGCCGCCGGAGAGCTGGTGCGGATACTGATTGAGGCGGGCTTCCGGATCGGGGATCTGCACCTGGCGCAAAAGCTCCAGGGTGCGCTCCGCTGCCTGTTTGCGGCTCATCTTCTGGTGCACACGGATCGCCTCGATGATCTGGGCGCCGATCGTATAGACCGGGTTGAGCGAGCTCATCGGCTCCTGGAAGATCATCGAGATGCGGTTGCCGCGCAGGGCACGGCGCTGGCGTTCGGAGAATTTCAGCACGTTCTTGCCGTCATAGGCGATGCTCGACTTGTCGGAGACCGAGGCGCGCTTGGTGAGCAGGCCCATGATCGTACGGGCGGTTACCGATTTTCCTGAGCCGGATCTCGCCGACCACTGCGATGGTCTCGCCGCGATAGAGCTGGAAGGAGACGTCTTTTACGGCATCGACGGTGCCGTGCTCGACCTTGAACTTCACGCCCACATGGCGGGCGTCGATGATCGGAGCGCCGACGGATGCGGCATGGTCGTGCCGTTGTTCGGGGGCGAGTGTGCTGATGTCCACGAGTGCCATGGGTCGTCTCCTCAGTACGGGTCGATCGGCGTCCTGCAGGCCATCGCCGAGCGCATTGAACGCAAAGACGGTGATCAGCACGAAGGCGACGGGGGAAAGGATCCACGGGTAGGACCCGATGACGGAATAGGTGGCGGTATCCTGCAGCATCAGCCCCCAGGACATCAGCGGCGGTTTGACCTGCAAAGCCGAGGAAGCCGAGGAAGGATTCCAAGAGAACCACGCTGGGGATCGCCAGCGTCACCGAGACGATCACATGGCTCATCACATTGGGGAAAATGTGCTGGAAGATGATCCGCCTATCGGTGGCGCCGATCGCCATGGCGGCGCGCACATAGTCGATCCGGGCGAGCGCTAGCGTCTTGCCGCGCACTTCGCGCGACATCTGCGCCCAGCCGAGCGCCGACATGACGAAGATGACGAAGGCGAGGAAGACATTGGTCGGCGCCGTCACCGGGATCAGCGAGGTCAGTGCCAGATAGAGCGGCAATTGCGGGAAGGCGAGAACCAGTTCGACGAAGCGCTGCATCCAGGTATCGAAGCGGCCGCCGAAATAACCCGAGACCATGCCGACCGTCGTGCCGACGACGGTGACGATGAAGACCACGGTGAGCGCGATCATCAGCGAGACGCGGGAGCCGTAGAAGATGCGCGACAGCACATCGCGGCCGAATTTGTCGGTGCCGAGGAAATTGACCGGCGTTCCATCGGTGGCGCCGAAGAAATGGCGGTCGGTCGGGATCAGGCCGAGAAGCCGGTAGCTGAAGCCTTTGACGAAGAAACCGAGATTTTTCGGGTTGGCGTAGTCCGGTCCGACGATTGGCTGGAAGGTGATCGGGTCGAGTTCCGTACCCTCGCCGACATTGTAGGTGCGCGGCCAGACGAGGTTGCCCTCCTGATCGGTGATGCTGATCGTCTGCGGCGGCAAGGAAGGCGACGCCTGTCAGCTTCGGATCGACGGGCGAAAAGAACTCTGCGAATACAGTCATGAGCATCAACAGGCAGACGAGGATCAGGCCGATCATGCCGGTCCAGGACCGCTTCAGGCGGCGCCAGACCAGCGCCATATAGGTTTCGTTGCCATGATGGGGTGCCGGTACCGGCACGGTGACGGTTGTTTGAACATCGGCCTTCATGCGTGTGCTCCCCACCAAGGCGGACCCGGGGATCGAGCATGGCCAAAAGCATGTCGGCGATGATGTTGCCGATGATCAGTGTTGCCGACAGGACCAGCATGAAGGTCGCGGTCACATAGACGTCGCCAACCCACATGGAGCCGACAATGGCGGGGCCGACGGTCGGCAGCGCGAAGATGATCGCGGTCTCGATCTCGCCGGTCAGCATGTAGGGCAGGACGACGCCCTGGTACATGACCAGCGGATGCAGCGCATTCGGTACGGCATGGCGCATGATCGTGGCGCTTTCGGAGAGGCCCTTGGCCCGCGCGGTCTCGACATATTGGGCGTTCAGCGTATCGAGCAGATTGCCGCGCATCACCCGCATGTTGTAAGCGAGGCCGCCGAAGGTGGCGATGGCGATGACCGGCCAGACATGCTTCAGGAGATCGACGAACTTGTCCCAGGACCAGGGCGCGCCGCCATACTTGGCGGAGTGGAAGCTGTTGATCTCGGTGACGTTGAAATGGAACACCATGATGTAGACGATGATCAACGCCATCAGGAAGCGCGGCACGGTCATGCCGAGGAAGGAGATGCCGGATAGCAGGCTATCGACCCAGGAATACTGACGGGTTGCGGCGAGAATGCCGAAGGTGATGCCGATCACGGAAGCGAGGATATGGCAGACCAGCGCCAAGGCCAGCGTGCGGGGCAGGCGCTCGCCGACCACGTCGGCCACCGGCTTGTTGTAGAAGAGGCTGTGGCCAAAATCGCCGCGCGTGACGATGCCGGTGATCCAGTTGACGTACTGGACGACCATCGGTTTATCCAGCCCATTGGCGACCTTGTAGGCCTGCGCCTGGGCGTCGGCTTCCTCGAAGGATGCGCCGCCCTGGTTGATCAGCTGGGAGCGGATATAGTCGCTGTAATCGCCCGGCGGTGCCTGGATGATTGCGAAGGTCACGACGCTCAGCACGAAGAGCACGGGGATTGCGGATGCGATGCGCACAAGCAGAAATCGGAACATGGCTGTTAGGTTCTCTTGTGTGTTCGGGGGACTGCTCCGGCCACGAGCGGCCGGAGCAAGCTCAACAGGGGATCAATTGATCGGGCCGTTTTCGCCCGGCTTGCCCGGCAGCTGCTCGGGGAACAATTCATAATCCCCCTGCTTGTCGGCAGCGACGAAGACCCGTTCGCGGATGACCGTATCCTCGGCCCAGTTGAACATGAAGATCGGCGCGCCGCTTGGAATATTCGAGAAGCGCTTGTTGATGATCAGCGCCCGGATATTCGGTGAGGCCGATCGTATCCACGTTGGTGGTGGCGACCTTCTGATAGTCCTTCATCAGCTGTGCCCGCTCGTCATTGTCGTTGCTGGCAATGAATTTGTTGACGATATCAACGAGCTGCTGCTCGTAGGGCAACAGATCAAGCTGTCCGCTTTCCGGCACGCGGTGGTGCCAGCTGGTGCGCGGACCCGTCGGGGCAAGCTGCGGCGTGTTCTGCACGACGGAAGACAATTCGGCCGAGTTGCGATGGACCATCCAGTCGAACTTGCCGGCATAGTTGGTTGCGTCGCGCTGCTTGCCGTCGAGCGAATTCAGCACGATGCGCAGGCCGAGCTGCTCCATCTGGCCGACCACGCCTTCGGCGAGGTTCTTGTCGGTGTTGTAGTCCGACGTGACCAGAAGCACGATCTCGACATCCTTGCCGCCCATCTTGTCGGCTGGATAATTGACGAAGCCGTTGCCGTCGGTGTCCTTCAGGCCGACCTTTTCGAGCAGTGCCTTCGCACCTTCCAGATCAAATGGATAGTAAACCGTCGACTGGCGATCATAGAAGCTGGTGCCGGAGGACAGGCCGCCTGGATAGATCGCCGTGAACGGTCCCTTGACGAGGGATTCGCCGATCTTCTTGCGGTCGACTGCCATGGTGACCGCCTTGCGGAAGTCTTCGTTGCGGTTGAGCTCGCGCACGGCCTGAGCCCGCTCGTCCGGTTCGCCCCAGCCATTGCCGGACAGATTCATGTGAAGATTGTAGCCGATCAGGCGGGCGCCGAAGGCCAGGCGTGCCGGTGCGGTATCCTGTGCCGCGCGCTTGAGGCTCTCGACGAAATTCTCAGGCTGCTCGAGATTGGAGAAGTCGCCCGAGCCGGCGATCGCCTGCACGTCGCGGTCTGCCCAGGTCGACAGCTTGTAGTGCATCTCGTTCAGGTAAGGCAGCTGGTTGCCGGCCTCGTCCACCTTCCAGTAGTAGGGGTTACGGCGCAGCACGACGATGTCGTCGGAGCGGTACTCGACCTGGAACCCAGGCGCCCATGACCGGCGTATTCATGTACTCCGGCGGGAAGCCGTTCTTGTACTGATCGTAGGTCATGTCCTTGTTGTATTTGGGATGCTTGGTCTTCAGGATATGCGCGGGGCCTGGGCAAAATGTGCCGTAAGCCATTGAATAGAGATGCTGGCGCGGGAAATGCGTCTTTGAACGTCCATTCGACCGTGTTGGCATCGATGGCTTTCAGCGTCGTGCCTTCGCCGAAGGTTTCCGGCGTGGCGCCGTTCAGCGGCGAGACATTCGGATCGATGACGTTGTCTTCCCAATAGAACATCACGTCTTCGGAGGAGAACGGAACGCCATCGGACCACTTGGCGCCTTCGATCAGGTGCATGGTGAGCTTGTGGCCGTCCTCGGACCAATCCCAGCTCTTGGCAAGGTTTGGCAGCGGTTCGACATCCTTGGCCTCGACCTGATAGAGCGGTGCGGTGCGGGTCAGGCATTCGAACATCTCGATGTCGATGCCGCCCCAGCCTTGCGTCTGGCCGGCGGAGTAGTTCCAACCTTCCGGGCGGCCGCCGACGACGTGGCGCATCGTGTCGCCATAGACGCCGACACCGTCGGGCATATTGCCGGTCTTGAACACCAGCGGCTCCTTCGGCAGGCGCTCGGCAACCGGCGGCAGCTTGCCGGTCTTGACGAATTTCTCGGTGACCCAATCCGGCTCTTTGTATTCCGGCAGCGCCTTGTATTCGAGGATCGGATCGCGCGGCACATAGGTGATCTTGCCCTGCGCCGGGAACGGCGGCTGCTCGGGGACCACGGTGGGCTCGGAAGCCCAGGCCGTTACGGCGAATGCCGACACACCCAAAAGCAGGGCGGCGGTTTTCTTGGGGTGGAAAAAGCTGTTCATTATCGTTGTTTCTCCCTCATGCTTCAGGCCGACCCGGTATGGGCGGCTCTCCTCCTAAAAGCACCCGGCGGGACGGCGTCATGCCGTCTGCCGGAAGAGAGCGGGCAACGGATTGCCCACTCCCAGACCAGTCTCCTCCTCAGAAAACGGGCCTCGCATGTCTTGCAGTCAGCGTTCAGTTAGCTGGCTGCCTTCAGCTTCGTTGCTTCCTTTTCGGCGCGCAGTTCGTCGATCGAGCAGAACCTCGCGGCGTGCAACGCCCTTCCAGTCGTGGGTCTTAACGGTGCCTTTGGCTAAGCGCTCCTTGGCGGCAGGCACGGCATGGGCATATTGCGGCAGCCACTCAGCCTGCGCGACGACCATTTCGTCGACCATCTGCCAGACCTCTTCCGGCGTGCAGATGGCGCCGACCAGCGGATCGTGCAGCACGGCGAGCTTCAATAGATCGATATCGCCGGAAATGGCGGCGTGAACCGACATGCGCTGGACGTTGATCGAGGAAATGCAGGTAGCGGCGCAGGCTTCCGGCAGCGTGATGCCGGCGACCATATTGATGCCAAAGCGATCGACGAAGCCGGGCGACTCGATGATTGCATCCGACGGCAGGTTGGTGATGACGCCGTTGTTCTTGACATTGAAATGACCGCGATAGACCCGCCCGGTTTCCAGTGCTTCGAGGATATGGCTGGCATGCTCGTTGGAGCGGCGGGCCGGATCGATCGGCTTGTTTGCGTCTTCCAGGAACTGCGGATATTCGGTCTCGAACCAGTTGCGGGTCTCGGTCGAATGACGCAGGTAACCGCCGGTTTCGCCGTGGATCCAGTCGGACATATCGATCCAGCGGGTAATTTCCTCCGGCCGCTTGCGGTACCAGGGCAGGTATTCCGATAGATGGCCGTTGCTCTCGGTGGAATAGACGCCGAAACGCTTCAGGACGTCGATGCGCAGCTTCTCCTGCTGCGAGAAGACGGGGTGCGCCTCGAAGGCGGCGACCAGTTCGTCTTTGCCGATCCTGCGGCCCTTGACACGGACATCGGTAAACCAGGTCTGGTGGTTGATGCCAGAGCAGATGTAGTCGAGTTCGCCCTCCTTGGCGCCGAGGATTTCGGCGATCTGTTCGGCGCCGTGCTGGACGCCGTGGCAAAGCCCGATCGTATCGACCTTGCCGTATTCGATCGCTGCCCAGGTGTTCATCGCCATCGGGTTTGCGTAGTTGAGGAATTTCGCGCCGGGCTCGGCAAGCTCTTGGATATCCTTGCAGAAATCGAGAATGACCGGGATGTTGCGCTGGCCATAAAGAATGCCGCCGGCGCAGATCGTATCGCCGACGCACTGGTCGACGCCGTATTTCAGGGGGATTCTGATGTCGTCGGCGTAAGCCGCCAGGCCACCGACGCGGACGCAGCTGATGATGTAGCGCGCCGGATATCGCCTCGCAGCGGTCGGTCGAGGCCGTGACCTTGGCCGGCAGGTTGTTGGATTGGACGATCTTGTCGAGGATCGACTTGATCATGCCGAGATTGTGTTCGCTCAAATCGGTGAGCGCGAACTCGACGTCGTGGAACTCCGGTACGCAGAGAATATCGGTGAAGAGTTTCTTGGTGAAACCGACGCTACCGGCGCCGATAATGGCTATCTTGAAGCTACTCATGCTGTCCTCGTCGCTGGTCGTTTAACCGGGGGAAAACGGACAGGGTAAAATCCATGCACGGGAGCTGAAGCGCTTTCGCGTTGTTAACCTCCCAGCCCTCCCTGTCGATGCCGCTCCAACCCGGTCATCTTGCTTTGTTGAGGGGCATTATGCGTATAATGTCGGGTGCCGCCAGAGAGGTATTGTGCTTTCATGGGTAATTCTGTGCTGAAACGACTGATCGAGAATGGGCCGGTGATGCGGACGGTTTCGCTGCCGCGCGGACGCCATAGCCTGCATACCATGCCGACCAGCACGGGCTACGAAATCCGCACGGATGCGACCTATGACTGGGATGGCCTGCAAGCGCGGCCAGACGCCGTTCACCGTGCTCCAGCACACGATCGGCGGCGCTGGAAACCTGCGCTATGAGAACCGCAGCTACCGGGTGCGCGAAGGGGAGACCCTGCTGGTGCTGGTGCCGCACAATCACCGCTACTGGCTGGAGCAGAATGGCCGTTGGGAGTTCTTCTGGATTTCCATGAACGGCGACGAGGCGCTGCGCATCCACAAGGCCATTCTGGCGACGACCGGGCCGATCCTCAACCTGAAGCCGGAGACGATCGAGCGGCTGGCCGATTGCAGCTTGCGGCTGATTTCCGGCGGTGCCGACGCACCGGGCAGCGCCTCTGCCATCGCGTACAGAGTCGGCGATGGTGCTTTACGACGATGTTTTCGGCTCGCATCCTGTTCTTAGCCAGGAATACCGGACGATGCAGCATGTCATCGACCACATCACTTCAGATCTGCAGCATCCGTTGCCAGTGGAGAAACTGGCAGATGTCTCCGGTCTCAGCGCGCGCATTTTTCGCGCGTCTTTGCCGGCCAGCGAAGGCATGCCGCCGGCGGAATTCGTGCTGCGCAAACGGCTGCAGCGGGCAACCAAGCTTTTGACCAAGGCGGCGGATCTGTCGGTGAAGGAAGTGGCTGTGATGTCCGGTTTCCGAGGATCCGAACTATTTCGCCAAGGTGTTTCGCCGTTACTTCGGGGCGAGCCCGACGGAATTCCGCACGACGGGCATGTATTCGAGCATCGCCGCCAATGGCCGCGGCGCGGTGGCGGTTGAATAGTTTAATCCGCTCTCCGGATCAGTAGAAGAGATGCCAGGGTGTCAAAAAGGCGCGGCTCAGTTCCTGCTCACGCTCCTGTTCGAAGTCGGTCTGTTCTTCACGGCTCTGGCGAACCGGCATTTCAACGCGGATGGCTTTTTCCTTTTTCGCCGGGGGCGTGAGGTAACCCAGGGTCATTCCACCGTGATAAAACATTCAGGTCTCCGCTGTTTCCGTGCATCCGCTAATGGTTGTTGACACAATCCTGACACAATTGATGAGGCTGTCAATAGTCTATTGTTTTAATATTCTATTTCGCATGGCCTGCACTCAGGCAGCATCCAAGCTTGCCAAAATCCGCCTCCCTTTGGAAAATAATATAATCTATAAATTTTATCATGATTGAAAAACCGATCCGGCTTGGCTGGCGGTGACGGGCGTTCTTTGCTTGAGACGCGGGCGTTTTCCATGCGTAAATCGGCCATCATGAACGAGACGACAAAAGAGTGGACCCGCATGAACGTCGCTTTGAGAAATTCGCTCGACCGGATCGCCCCGCAGCAGGGAGCAATCCTTTCCGCATGTGGCGGATGAGGATGCCTTGAAAACGGCCATGCGGCGGATGTCGGGTGGTGTTTCCGTCATCACCGCCGGTGTCGGAGACGAGCGCACCGGCGCGACGGTGACGTCGGCCACCGCGCTTTCCGTCGATCCACCGACCATGATCGTCAACATCAACCGCAGTTCGTCCAGCTGGCCGATCATCAGCCGCTACGGCCATTTCTGCGTCAATATCCTCAGCGACGAGCAGCAGGATGTAGCCGACCGGTTTGCCGGCAAGGGCGGATTGAAGGGCGTCGAGCGCTATGACGGGGCCGAATGGTTCACGCTGGCCAGCGGCGCCTCGGTGCTGCGCGGGGCGCTGGCCGGCATCGACTGCGAGGTCGACGAGGTGATCGAGCGCCACAGCCACGCGATCATTCTCGGTCGTGTCGTCTCCATCGTCGCCGGCGACGGGCATTCACTGGTCTATAGCAACGGCCGTTACGGCCGATTTTCGCTTTAGGCCTTGAAGCGCAGCGGGCTGAATTTTGTTGAATCAAGCGTCTGCGTGCTAAATCCTTCCGGCTGAGGCTGGCCGGTCAGCAGGCTTGCCGCCAAAGCACCGAGTGCCGGCGAGGTCAGGATGCCGTAACCACCCTGGCCCGCCAGCCAGAAGAAATCCGGATGGTCGGGCGCGGTGCCGATCACCGGTAGTCGGTCGGGCGAGAAGCTGCGCATGCCGGCCCAGCTCTTGGCAACGCGGCGGACCGGGACGGTGGTCGCCTCCTCGACATAATGGGCTGCCCAGGCGACATCGAGTTCCTCCGGCTGGACATCGCTGGGCTCGCATGGGGTGGCGTCGGCCGGGCAGGCGAGTAGTCGGCCGGCGTCGGTCTTCATGTAGAAATCCTCGTCGATTTCGTTGATCTCCGGCATATCGGCAATATCGATCCCTTCCGGAAGGTCGACCGTGATGGCGGTGCGGCGATGCGGGATGATGCTGAGCGGTTTCACGCCAAAAATCTCCGCCGTCAGATCGGCCCAGCCGCCGGCGGCATTGACCACTGTTTTGGCGCGGACGGTCCCGGCTGATGTTTCGATGGTCCAGACATTGCCGTCGTGCCGCGCGGACATAACACCGTGGCGCTCGCGGATGTCCGTACCATTGTGGCGCGCTTTTGACATAGCCTTGCAGCAGGCTTTCGACCTCGATGTCCCAGAAGTTGGGATCGTAAAACGCAGCGGCGGCATAACCCGGCTTCAGGATCGGCAGGCGGGCCTGCAATTGTGCCTCGTCCAGCGGCTCGAGTTCCGGAGTGAAAGCCAGTTCGGCACGGAAAACCTCCTGCAGGTGGGCAGCCTTTTCGGCGTTGGCAATCATCACGCCGCCGCGCTGTTTCAGGAGCGGAATATCCGAAAATCCTTGCGGAGGCCTGTCGAAGAAATCCTTGGCGATCGCGGCAAGCGCGCAGATTTCCGGCGCATTGTAGCGCAGCACAAACTCGGCGGCCGAGCGGCCGGTGCTGTGATAACCGAGCGCCGTTTCCCGTTCTGAGTACCACGACAGAACGATTTGGGCTGATGAAATAGGCAAGCGACAGACCGGCGATGCCGCCGCCAATGATTGCCACGTCGAATGTCTGCATGTCCGTCCGCCCTTTGCCGTCTCGCTCCCATCGCGCAGCCGGACCCTAGAGGCAGCGTCTTCAATGTTCAAATTTATAGTCTCGAAGCGGACTATCAGGCAGATTGATGCTCTGCGCTGTGATCCAGTGGCTCGGTATCCGCGACATGGCGGCGGAAGGCGGCCTCGGCAGGATTGAGAATGGCGTTGGGATTGGTGATGCGAAAAACATCCGTGGTCGGCAGGAGATCATAGGGCGGCAGCTGCCAAAGGTCACCTGCCGCAAGGCCCGGTGCTGCCAGGTGATCCGGCACCATGCCGATACCGATATTGGCTGATATCAGGCGCAGCACTTCCTCGACATTGCAGGAGACGGCCCGCACCTGCTGGCCGAAGGAGCCCATGGCGCGCACGGCCGTAATGGCATTCATATGCTGGCCGCCGAGAACATCGGCGATGAAGGCAATGTAGGGATCGCCGCGCAGGTCGTTCAACGCCGCGCCGCTGACGCCGAACAGCCGGTGGCCACGGCCGCAATAGAGCCCGTACTGCTCGCGAATATGGAAGGTTTTGGTCAGTGCATCGGGAATATTGCCGTCGCAGAGGCCCATGGTGGCGATATTGCGCTCGACCGCGCTGATAACGCTGACGGTGGTTTCGACCGTGATGCTGATCGTCACCTTCGGATAGAGGCGAAAGAAGCTTTCGAGCTTACGGTCCCAGGCCGGATTGTGCGCATGGCTGACCGAATGAATGCTGACATGGCCGGTGATGTCATCCCCTGCGGTTTCCAGCGCATTCGGCAGGCGCACCACTGCTGCGAAGATGTCGCGGCATTGCCGGTGCAGCTTTTCGCCGGCTTCCGTCAGGTCGAAGCGGCCCGGGCGGCGGTCGATCAGTTTCTGGCCGACAGTCTGCTCCAGCCGCTTCAGCGCCATGCTGACGGCGGGTTGCTGCAACAGCAGACGGTTGGCTGCCGCCGTGATGCTGCCTTCCTCGACCACGACGACGAAGGTGCGCAGCAGGTTCCAGTCGAGATTATGGGCGAAACGTTCGAGGCGATTGTCAGGCATGGGAAGCCGCGATCAGAGGGAGACGAGGCCAGACGGTAACCGGTTCATGATCTCATGGCCATCCGCGGTGATCAGCAGCTGGTTTTCGATGATCATGCCGCCGACGCCATCGACATACCAGGGGGTCTCGAAGGCGAGCACCATGCCAGGCTCGATGATCACGTCCGACTGCTGCGACAGGAACGGCCATTCTTCGCTGCCAAGGCCGGCACCCAGACCATGGCCGAAATGGCCGCGCGTATAGCCGGGGAAACCCGCCTTCCCCATCGCCTCGGTCGTTACCCTATGCACCTCGCTCATGGCGATGCCGGGTCTTAAGAGCGGCAGGCCGGCGTCATAGGCGGTTTGCAAAGCTGCAAACAGGCTCGCCTGAAGTGTTGACGGTGTGCCGCAGACAAAGGTGCGGCCGGTATCGGATGTATAGCCGGCAATCAAACAGCCGACATCGACCTTGATCAGATCGCCGCGCTTGACCACGCCGCCCTTGATCCACGGATTCGGGCCGACGGAAACATATTCCCAGAGCCCGGTGAGATTCTGGACGTTGCGCCGCGCGGCTTCAGTCCGAGCGCCTTTTCCCAGGCGCTTGCCAGTTCGTCGCGGCTGATGCCGACATCGATGGTTTCGCGCAGAACGACAATCCCAGCCTCGGCCAGTTCGACGGCCGTGCGCAGATGGCCGATCTCCGTGGGAGATTTGATCATCTTCAGGTGGCGAACAAGGTCTGAGGCGTCGAGCAATTCGGCATCCGGCAAGGCGGCGGACAACAGCCGGAAATCGGTGACGGAAAGGCCATCGAACTCGATGCCGATGCGGCCTTCGCCGATACCCTTTTCTGCAAGAAGCGCTGCAGCCAGCCGGAAACCCATATTGGCATCAAAGGTTTCCGGGCGCTGAAACCCGGCGGGCCGGCCCTGTTTTTCCCAGGCGGCCTGTATCAGCGCTTCCGGCCGCCGTGCTTCCATGCCCCGGATATCGCCGGTTTCGACCCAGATCGGATTGATGCGGATATCGGTAATGGTGCTGGAGGCACGGAAGGCCGCTTCGAACAGGTCGGTGACAACAGCTGCTTCTTGATGTGCCGGATTGGCGGGGACAATGGCCGCTACGGCACCGGTACGCTGCCACATGGTGGCGACACCGGCGGGTGCACCTGTCGCGTAGGTGAAACTTTCGGGCGAAAGCAGCAGCAGCGCATCGAGCCCTGCACGTTCCATCAGCTGCGATGTGCGCGTCCTGTCGAGGTGAGCCATACCGTTTCCTTGTCCTGTCGCTTCAATGTCCTGCGTGCCGCCATTCCCGCAGCGCATGAGGCAGTGCCGCATTTTCGTTTGTATCGCTCTGCCCGGCTTGCCATAACGGATAGAAGAAGGAAAGTGACGGGAGGACGACATGGCTGCAAGACAGGAATTCCAGTGGGACGACGCATTTCTGCTGGAGGATCAGCTTTCTGAAGACGAGCGGATGATCCATGATACGGCCTGCGCCTATGCGCAGGACAAGCTGCAGCCGCGTTATCGATGCCTACCTGCAACGAGACGACGGATCCCTCGATCTTCCGCGAAATGGGCGAACTCCGGCCTGCTCGGCGTCACCGTGCCGGATACCTATGGCGGCGTCGGCGCTTCCTATGTGGCCTATGGCCTGGTTGCCCGCGAGGTCGAGCGTGTTGATAGCGGTTACCGCTCGATGATGAGCGTTCAGTCTTCCCTCGTCATCTACCCGATCCATGCCTATGGCTCGGAAGAGCAGCGCCAGAAATACCTGCCGAAGCTGATCAGCGGCGAATTCATCGGTTGCTTTGGCCTGACCGAGCCCGATGCCGGCTCCGACCCAGGCGGCATGAAGACGCGGGCGGTGAAGACCGATGGAGGCTATCGCCTCACCGGCTCGAAAATGTGGATTTCCAACGCCCCGATCGCTGATGTCTTCGTCGTCTGGGCAAAGTCCGAGGCGCATGGCAATGCCATTCGCGGCTTCGTGCTGGAAAAGGGCATGAAGGGCCTCTCGGCCCCGAAGATCGGCGGCAAGCTGTCGCTGCGCGCTTCGATCACCGGCGAAATCGTGCTCGACAATGTCGAAGTCGGCGAAGACGCCTTGCTGCCGAATGTCGAAGGCCTGAAAGGTCCGTTCGGCTGCCTCAACCGCGCCCGCTACGGCATTTCCTGGGGCGTGCTCGGCTCGGCGGAATTCTGCTGGCATGCGGCCCGTCAATACGGGCTCGACCGCAAGCAGTTCGGCAAGCCCTTAGCGCAGACGCAGCTGTTCCAGAAGAAGCTTGCCGACATGCAGACTGAAATCACCCTTGGCCTGCAGGCCTCGCTGCGCGTTGGCCAGCTGATGGACGCGGGCCGGATGGCGCCGGAGATGATCTCCATCGTCAAGCGCAACAATTGCGGCAAGGCGCTGGATATCGCCCGCGCAGCCGCGACATGCATGGCGGTAACGGTATTTCCGAGGATTATCAGGTCATGCGCCACATGGTGAACCTCGAAACGGTGAACACCTATGAAGGCACCCATGACGTGCACGCCCTGATCCTTGGCCGCGCCCAGACCGGGCTGCAGGCCTTCTTCTGAGCGCCGGCATGGAAACGCCGCTGAAGGGCCTGAAAGTTCTCGAGCTTGCCCGCATCCTGGCAGGGGCCATGGATCGGCCAGACGCTGGCCGATCTCGGCGCCGATGTCATCAAGGTGGAAAGCCCGGCCGGGGACGACACCCGCACCTGGGGTCCTCCGTTTATCGAGAGCGAGACCGGCGGCCATCTGGACGCGGCCTATTTCCATGCCTGCAATCGCGGCAAGCGATCGGTCGTTCTCGATTTTACCACCGAAGAGGGGCAGGAAGCCGTGCGGCGGCTAGCGGCACAGTCGGATGTGCTGCTGGAGAACTTCAAGGTTGGCGGGCTGGCGAAATACGGGCTGGATTATGAAAGCCTGAAGGCGGTCAATCCGCGGCTGATCTATTGCTCGGTCACTGGTTTCGGCCAGAACGGCCCCTATGCCCATCGCGCCGGTTACGACTACATCATCCAGGGCATGAGCGGCATCATGGACCTGACGGGGGATCCCGAAGGCGAGCCGCAGAAGATCGGCGTCGCCTTCGCCGATATTTTCACCGGCCTGTACGGCGTCATCGCCATCCAGGCGGCGCTTCACATGCGCGAGAGAACCGGCGTCGGCCAGCAGGTCGATATGGCCTTGTTCGACAGCATGACGGGGGTGCTCGCCAACCAGGCGCTGAATTTCCTCGTCTCCGGACAATCGCCCCGCCGTCTCGGTAATGCGCATCCCAACATTGCGCCCTATCAGGTGTTTCCGGTTTCCGACGGCCACCTGATCGTCGCCGTTGGCAATGATCGCCAGTTTGTCAAGTTCTGCACGCTGCTCGGCCTCGACAGTCTGGCGACCGATCCGCGCTACCTGACCAATGCAAGCCGGGTAAAACACCGTGACACGCTGACGCCGGAACTGACGGCGCGAACGGTGAATTTCAACCGCAATACGCTGCTCGCCATGCTGGAGGCGGCCGGTGTGCCGGGCGGGCCGATCAACACGGTCGCGGATGTGTTCTCAGATCCACAGATTCTCCATCGCGGCATGCGGGTTGACACGCCGCATACCGGCTCGGCTTCGGGCACGGCGCCGGGGGTTCGGTCACCACTGATGTTTTCGGGTGCGGAACTTGCGCTGGATCGTGGTGCGCCCAGGCTTGGCGAGCATACGCATGAGGTGCTGGCAGAGATTGGGATGAAGCCCTGACGGGCCTGCGTGGGCCTCAAATGTTCCCCATGCAGAGATATTTCATCTCCAGATAATCCTCGGCGCCATGGCGGGAGCCTTCGCGGCCGATGCCGGATTGTTTGAGGCCGCCGAAGGGGGCGGCCTCAGACGACATGCGGCCGGTATTGATGCCTATCATGCCGTATTCCAGCGCCTCGGCGACACGCCAGACCTTTTCAGCTCGGTCGCGTAGAAATAGGCGGCGAGGCCGTAAATGGTGTCGTTGGCCTGCAGGATGACGTCTTCCATCGTCTCGAAACGGATGATCGGGGCGACTGGGCCAAAGGTCTCGTCGCAGGCGACCAGCATGCCCTTGCCGACATTTGACAAGACAGTCGGTTCGAAGAAGGCGCCGGAGACGCGTTTGCCGCCGCAGAGAAGCTTTGCGCCCTTTTCGATCGCGTCGTTGACGTGGGTCTCGACCTTTCGATCGCCCGGCTATCGATCAGCGGGCCGATGGTGACGCCGGGGGTAAAACCGTCGCCAACAGTCAGCTTCGCTACTTCTACCGCAAGCTTGCGGGCGAATTCGTCGTGGACGCGGCTCTGCACATAAATGCGGTTGGCCGAGGTGCAGGTCTGGCCGGCATTGCGGAATTTGGCCTGGATGGTGCCATCAACTGCCGCGTCGATATCAGCATCGTCGAAGACGATGAAGGGCGCGCTGCCGCCGAGTTCGAGGCTGACTTTCTTGATCTGGTCGGAACATTGGCGCATCAGGATGCGGCCGACTTCGGTGGAGCCGGTGAAGCTGATCTTGCGGACCCTGGAATTGGTGCAGAGTTCGCGGCCGATCGCATCGCCTTCCGAGGCAAGCACGAGGTTGAAGACGCCCTTGGGAAAGCCCGCGCGGATGGCCAGCGCATGCATGGCCAGCGCCACCAGCGGCGTCTGTTCGGCAGGCTTGAGGATGATGGTGCAGCCGACCGCCAGCGCCGGCGCAATTTTTCGCGCGACCATCGAAGCCGGGAAATTCCACGGCGTGATCGTGCCGACGACGCCAACCGGCTGCTTGATCACCATCATGCGGCGGTCTGTCGACGGGGCAGGGATGGTCTCGCCGTAAACGCGCTTGGCTTCTTCCGCATACCATTCGATATAGGCGGCCGCGTGTTGAACTTCGGAGCGGGCTTCATTGAGCGGCTTGCCCATTTCCGCAGTCAGGATCGCGGCGAGATCGTCGATATGGGCAATGACCAGATCGTGCCAGCGGCGCAGGATCGTGCTGCGATCGCCGGCCGGACGCTCGGCCCACGGAAATTGCGCCGCATAGGCATCATCGATCGCGGTGCGGGTTTCCACGACGCCCATATCGGGCAGGGTGGCGAGCAGGGCGCCGTTGGACGGGTTATGGACGTCGAAGGTTGTTGCCGAAAGTGCGGCCGGCATGTTCACCAGTCCGAGCAGATGCGGATCCTTGACATGGGCGATCAATGTCTCGGTAAAGATCATCGGAGATCCTTTCTGGCGATCTGCGCGGGGCGCGAAGTGCGGCATGTTTCGTCACGGGGACAATGCCGATAGCCGATTAAAACAGCCAGGTCCATTGGGCAGCAAGGCGTGGCTGCCCAATGGAATATGTCATGAGACTGGCGCCTGAAATCAGGCGCGGGCTTCCAGGATCGAGGCTTCCAGAATGTCCATCGCTTCGGCAAAGACATTGTCCTGGATGGTGATCGGCGCGAGGAAGCGGATGACGTTGCCATGCACGCCGCAGGTCAGCAGGATCAGACCCTTTTCAAGCGCGATCAGGCGGACACGATTGGCGAAATCGGCGCTCGGCAGATTAGTCTTCACGTCGTTGAATTCAACGGCATTCATGAAGCCCGGGCCGCGGATATCGACGATTTCCGGCGCCTGTTCGGCAATGGCGGCGAGGCGCTGCTTGAGGCGGCCGCCCAGCTGTTCGGCACGTTCGCACAGCTTCTCGTCTTCGATGATGTCGAGAACGGCGTGGGCAGCGGCAACGCCCATCGGGTTACCGGCATAGGTGCCGCCGAGACCGCCGGGGCCGGGAGCATCCATGACCTCGGCGCGACCGGTCACGGCTGCGATCGGGAAACCGCCGCCAAGACCCTTGGCCATCGTCACGAGGTCAGCGGCGACCCCGTGGTGTTCCATGGCAAAGAGCTTGCCGGTGCGGGCAAAGCCGGTCTGCACTTCGTCGGCGATCAGAAGGATGCCATGCTGGTCGCAGATCTCTCGGATCGCCTTGATGAAGGAGGTCGGGACCGGATAGAAGCCGCCTTCGCCCTGCACGGGCTCGATGATGATGGCAGCGACGCGGTTCGGATCGACGTCGGCGGCAAACAGGCGCTTCAGGGCAGCCAGCGACTGGTCGGCGGAAACGCCCTGCAGTTCGACCGGGAAGGGCACGTGGAAGACATCGGCCGGCATGGCACCGAAACCAACCTTGTAAGGCACGACCTTGCCGGTCAGCGCCATGCCCATGAAGGTGCGGCCGTGAAAGCCGCCGCCGAACGCAACGACAGCCTGGCGGCCGGTTGCGGCGCGGGCGATCTTTACTGCGTTCTCAACGGCTTCCGCACCCGTGGTGACGAAAATCGTCTTCTTGGCAAAATCGCCCGGCAGGATGGCATTCAGCCGCTCGGCCAGCTCGACATAGTTTTCGTAAGGCACGACCTGATGGCAGGTGTGAGTGAAACGGTCGAGCTGCTTCTTGACGGCTTCGATGACGCGTGGATGGCGGTGGCCGGTGTTGACGACGGCGATACCGGCGGCGAAATCGATATAGCGATTGCCTTCCTTGTCCCAGATCTCGGAATTCTCGGCACGATCCGCATAGATCTGCGTGGTCATGCCCACACCGCGGGAAATGGCTGCGTTCTTGCGATCGGTCAAACTGGTCACGGGTATCATCCTGATGTTGCGTGGAGCATATGCGGTTGCAGACTTCTCGGAAATCCTATATTTTTTCTGTAGGTTTGCAAATCAAATTTTGTGATTTGAGAAGCAGCGCCGGGAATGGATTTCTTGCCCGCGAGGCAGTACGCGTGGATTTTCACCGCCGCGCTGGTTGCCGCTCTGCGCCAAGCTGTGCGTCAGGGTGCAACAGCGCGCATGGATGGCTTGAAGATGTCACAGGACGGCTTATGAGTGATGCCATGAAAATACGTTACAAGGTCGTGGAAGCCGCACGGCTTGCTGGCGTCTCCGCATCGACCTTACGCCTGTGGGAGACACAAGGGCTGGTCGTGCCGGACCGCTCGGCCACCGGGCATCGGCAATATAGAGGAAGGCGATGTCGCCCAGCTGAAGCGGATCTCCTGGTTCCGCGCCGAGCGCGGGCTCAATCCCGCGGCGATCCGCGAGGCGCTGGAACTGGAGGCGGGCGAACTCGACGATGCCGGCCAGCCCACCAATGGCGATGCAACGCCGCAATCGCAGGTCGGGCGCAAGCTCAGGAGCCTGCGCCACGCAGCCGGCAAGACGCTGGAGCAGGTGGCCGGCGATGTCGGTATCGCGGCTTCGGTTCTTTCGACGCTGGAGCGGACCTCGCAGGGTGTTTCGGTCGCCGTCCTGCATAATCTCGCCGAGTACTTCGCCACCACGGTGTCCAGCCTTTCCGGCGAGGACGAGCCGGACGTGCGTGCGCTGGTGCGCTCCGGTGAATGGCGGACATGGCCGCGCACTACGCCGGGCGTGACCGTGCAGCTGCTGGCCGAAGGCCGCAACCAGATGGATTGCCATCGCTTCGTTCTGGAGCCGGGCGCCTCCAGCGAGGGGGCCTACAAGCATGAGGGCGAGGAATTCGTCTATGTGCTGTCCGGCCGGGTGGAGTTCGTTTTGGATTCCGATCAGTTTCACGATCTGAACCCTGGCGATTCCCTCTATTTCAACAGCCGCCGCCACCACGCCTGGTCGAACCGCCATGATGGCGAGACGGTGCTTCTGTGGATCAACACACCGCCGACCTTCTAGCGTTTTCCGTCGTGATTCCCCTGATTGGTGATCAAGCGCGTTTATACCGGCTATTGTCTCTATCTATTTCGTTTATAGGCATTTCGGGCTTACAGTTTCCATCAAGCACCGGCAAACGGTGCGCCAAAGGGGAACTGAACGTATGAAGAAACACATGATCGCACTGGCTCTGGCCTGTGCTGCTGCCTTTTCCATGACGCCAGCCAATGCTGCCGAAAAGCTCAGGATCGGCACCGAAGGCGCCTATCCTCCCTTCAATTTCGTCGATACCGCCGGCAAGATCGGTGGCTTCGATGTCGATATCGGTCTGGCGCTCTGCGCCAAGATGCAGGTCGAATGCGAAGTCGTGGCACAGGATTGGGACGGTATCATTCCCGGGCTGATCGCCAAGAAATACGACATGATCATCGCCTCGATGTTCATCACCGAGGAACGCAAGAAGCAGGTGGCTTTCAGCGATCCCTATTACATGGCGGCCATGACGCATGTCGCGGCAAAGAGTGCAGGGATTACCGCATTCACCAACGAGGCGCTGAAAGGCAAGGTGATCGGCGCGCAGGCGGGCACGACGCAGGCCGAATACATCGCTGCCGTCTATCCGGATGCCGAGATCAAACTCTACCCGACGCAGGACGAAGCCAATCTCGACATGGCCAACGGCCGCCTCGACATGGAAGTCGGCGACATGCTGCCGATGCTCGACTGGGTCAGCAAGAACAATGACGGCAAATGCTGCGAGTTGATCGGCAGAACCGATCACCGACCCGAAATTCGTCGGCGATGGCGTCGGGATCGCCCTTCGTCAGAACGACAACGATCTTCATGAAAAACTGAACAAGGCGCTTACCGATATTCGTGCCGATGGCACCTACAAGGCGATCAACGACAAATACTTCACCATCGACGTCTACACGATGCGGTGAAGCCCGAACTCGGCATTCCGGTTTGTGGAAAACCATCGGCATGACAACGCTCGCCCCGCAAGTGGCGGGCGTTGTCATGCCGGCCGGACTTTCGGTGCCACCTTCTGCCGATGATAAGTCAGAGCTGCGCGCAGGCAGAGCGCCAGTGGCTCTCGGGGTAAAGGCGCTAGTGCCGGGATGAGGAGCGCTCGCTGGCCTTCAAAGGCAAAGTCATTGGCAAAATGAACGCGAAAAGTGTCGATCAGCGTGGTCTGGCAGTTGACGAATACCGCGCATTGATCGGGCGCCGACTTGGACACCCCCAGCCGGATAGTCGTTCCGCTCCTGCTGGCTTCGGTCAGATAGGCCGGCTCGCCCCATTTGAGCGTTTTCGGTCAACGCGCCGACACCTTCGGTTTCGGCTGCCACGGCAAAGATCAGGGCGCGGACCTGAAGCAGCCGCAGCCTGATCGGCTCGGGATACCGCCCAAGCGCTTCGGCGACTGCTTTGGGAACAGGCTGGCTTGTCATTGCATGCGCTCCTTGGCTGCGGTGGACCTAACCCCTGAGCGCTGGCCTATTTCGTGACGTCGATGACCACGCGGCCGCGGATTTTTCCGGCGACGATGTCTTCTGCCAGTTGCGGAAGGCGCGACAATGGTTCGACCGTCGTCATTGCCGCCAGCCGCTTGCGGTCGAGGCTCTCCTCCAGAATGGCCCACGCCCTGTCGCGTTCGGCATGCGGTGCCGTGACTGAATTGATGCCGAGCAACGCGACGCCGCGCAGAATATGCGGCATCACCGTTGCCGGAAGGTCGGCGCCGCCGGCGAGACCGCAGGCGGCAACCGCGCCGCTCTGAACAGTCTGTGCCAGAACGTTGGCGAGCGTGGTGGAGCCGACGGAATCGATGGCGCCCGCCCAGCGTTCCTTCTGAAGCGCGCCACCCTTTGCGGCAAGTTCGGCCCGGTCGATGAAGCCGGATGCGCCGAGGCTCGACAGATAGTCGTGGGTTTCCGGCCGGCCTGTCGATGCGGTCACCTTGTAACCGCGCTCCGCCAAGAGCGTGATTGCCACGGAGCCGACGCCGCCGGCGGCACCGGTGACCAGAATTTCGCGGGCGTCCGTTCTGATTTTCCCCCATGCCTCCAGAGCGTCGATCGCAAGGGCTGCCGTATAGCCGGCGGTGCCGATCGCCATGCTTTCTTCCAGCGTGAACGCATCCGGCAGGCGCGTCAGCCATTCGGTCTTCAGGCGCTGGAACCGGGTATAGCCGCCCCATTCCGTTTCCGACATGCCCCAGCCGTTGACGACAACCTTGTCGCCGGTCTTCCAGTCCTGATTGCGGGATCTGACGACAATGCCGGAAAGATCGACCCCGGCCACCATCGGCAGACGGCGGGCGATGCGGCCCTTGCCGGAAACGGCGAGGCCATCCTTGTAATTCAGCGTCGAGAACAGGACCTCGACTAGCACATCGTGATCCGGAAGATCGGCAAGTGTCAGATCCCGGAAACTCGCCACCGGTTTGCCGTCGCGATCATCGATCACGAGTGCCCTGAAATGGTCCGTCATGGTTTTCTCCCGTCAATTTTGACGCAGCATGGCATGGGGAAAAACCAAAAGCCATTTCGACGAAAGGCGTGAAAGTCGGGGCTCTGTCCACGGGCAGCACATGCTGCCGGTATCTTTCGATGCCACGAAAAGCGCGCAGAAATCGATTGAAGGCAGCGTTTTGCGGTTCGGGAGCAACCCATTGATTCATCCAGCAATTATCGGCTTAAGCATAATTGTATACCGCGCAGATTTACTTGCAATATTATGTATTTCATATGGATGAATTCCGGATGTATCTGCCCTGCTTGCAGCGCAGGGCCGATTTGCTTTTCTCCCTCTGGCGAAATACATGGCGGAATGCTATCTCACGCTCTGCAACAACCCTATGGAGCTTATCATGTTTTCGCAGCGCAAGCTGTCGAGCCCGTCTGATCGCGGTTTTGTCCAGATGATCTGGAACGCGATCCTTCTCGTTCAGACCCGTGAAACGACCTCGCTTATGACAGGTCGCAACCGCTAGGCAGAGACCGCGGCCGGGAATGTCACCGAGGCTTTTAGCCCCTTGCCCTCCGGCCCTTCGCCCAGGTTGAGATGTCCGCCGAACAGTCCGGCGATTTCTTCGACGATCGGAAGACCCAAACCCATCCCCGGTGCTTGCCCGCGCCCGCCGCGCGCAAAGCGCTGGCGCACGACCTGCCGGTTCTCCGGTGGGATGCCCGGGCCGTTGTCTTCGACGTCGAGCCGGACTCCACCTATGTCCGTTTCGACCCGGACCGTGACTTCCGCCCCCTTGCCGGCATAGGCGATGGCGTTTTCGATCAGGTTGCGCAGCAGCTCCCCGATCAGCAGCGGTTCCGCCCGGATCAGCGCCTTGCCGTCGCCCTCAAAGCCGAGATCGATACCGGCCTCACCGGCGCCGGGGACGCGGTCGCCGGTAATCTGCTGTGCCAGCGCGATCAGGTCGATGACCTCAAGCGGTTGCGGCTCCGTCGAACCGGCGGCGTCGATCTTTGCCATCAACAGCAGTTGCGCCAGGATGCGTTCGGCATGGGCGACGGCCTCGTCGCCTTTGCGGGCAGCGGCCTGCGCCTCCTCCAATGTCGTGGCACGGGCCGACAGCGCCAGCTGGGTGCGGATGATCGCCAGCGGCGTGCGCAGCTGGTGGCTGGCATTGCCGGAGAAATGACGTAGCGCATCGAGCGCCGATTGCAGCCGCACCATGAACGAATTGACCGTCTCGACCAGCCCCTCGACCTCGCTCGGCACCGATTGATCGATCGGATGCAGATGTCGTCAGGGGCTGCGCTCGGCAATGGCATCGCCGAGGCGATACAGCGGCTGTAGCGAAAAGGTGACTGCAATCCAGACGATGCCGGCTGCCCCAAGGATCATCATCAGCAGCCGGAAAGCTGACCGTAAAAGAATGGCCTGGGTCAGCTGACGGCGAGCGATGGTCGTTTCCACGACGGTGACGACGAAGGGAACGGAATTGATGCCGGTCGAGGCGGATCGCTCCAGGGCTGCGACCCGGATCGGTTCACCGCGGAACTGCGCATCGGTATAGACGGCCGACTGGCCGTTGAGATCGGCGACCGAGGGCAGGTTCTGATAGCCGGTGATGAACCGGCCGGGCGGGCCATCGACCCGGTAGAAGACGCGGTCTTGCGCGGCTGACGTCAGCATCTCCAGCGCCACATAGGGAATATCGACCTCGAGCGAACCGTCTTCGGCGACCACGACCCTTTCGGCTATGGCCAGCGCCGAGCCGGCAAGAACCCGGTCGGAAACGACATTGGCCGTCTTCACCGCATCACGATAGGTGTCGATCAGGGCAAGCGCTCCGATGACGACGGTCGAGATCAGCAGCCAGGCGAGTAGGCCCCGGCGCAGGGAATAGGAACGCCGCGCCATCAGGCGTCTGCCATCTTGTCGAGATAGTAGCCGATGCCCGCGCGGTGTGCACCGTCAGCCCATGCGGCGCCAGGCGCTTGCGCAACCGGCTGACATATTGCTCGATCGCATTGGCGCTGAGATCGTCATCAAAGGCCGTCAGCGACTGGATGATGGCCTCCTTGGCAACCACCTTGCCGGCGCGCATGAACAGGATTTCTGAGCAGGCTCAGTTCCCTCGCCGGAATATCGACCGTGATGCCATCGGCAGAAAAGGTACGCTGAATTAAGGTCGAACGAGATCTTGCCATAGTTAACAAGCGACGAGCGTAGCCCGCCTGCCGGCGCAGGAGAACGCGGACGCGGGCCTCGAACTCGCTGATGTCGAAAGGCTTGATCATGTAGTCGTCGGCGCCGAGATCGAGCCCCTTGATCTTTTCTTCCTGTGTGCCGCGTGCCGTCAGGATCAGCACGGCCGCCTTGTTCTGCCGCGCCCGCATCGAGCGCAGCACGTCGAGGCCGTCCATTTCCGGCAGGTTGAGATCGAGGATGACGAGATCGAAGGTTTCCGTGGCGGTGACGGCATCGGCCGAGGCGCCGTCATGAACCACATCGACGGCATAGCCGCTGCCGCGCAGGATCGCGAGAAGTCCTTCCGAAGCGCCGTATTGTCCTCGACCAGTAGTATCCGCAAATCCGCTGTCTCCCTGATGTCACTCTATCGGGCGTGCTGGCGCTTGTGAACGGGCGGAGGCTGCGGCAATATCGTTTTATGCGTTTCCTTCCCCTTCTCTGTCTTCTCTGTGGATTTTCAATGCCGGCCGCCGCCCAGCTAACGCTGTTTCCGGCGCGTTCGGGCGATGCGGCGGCACCGACCGTCGTCGTCTATTCCTCGCTCGACGAACCCCTGGCGCGGCCGATGATCATCGGGTTCCAGACCGCCAATCCGGATGTGGCCGTGCGCTATGAGGATATGCTGACCGGCGAGATCTACGACCGGATCGTCAAGGAGACCGATGCCGGCGAAAAGACCGCGGATTTCGCCTTTTCCTCGGCGATGGACCTGCAGGTGAAGCTGAGCAATGACGGCTATGCCCAGCGCAGCGACCTGCAGATGAGTGGCCGCTGGCCGGCCTGGGCCAATTGGCGCAACACGGCCTATGCGCTCACTTTCGAGCCGGCGGTTTTCGTCTATCACAAGCCGAGCTTCACCAAGGAAAAGCCGCCCTCGACGCGGGCGGAGTTCGTCGATTATCTCAAGCGTCAGGGCAGCGCCGTGTTCGGCAAGATCGGCACCTATGATATCGAGCGATCCGGCGTCGGCTTCCTGTTCATGGCGCGCGATCAGGAGCAGTTCGGCGACATCTGGTCGGTGATCCAGACCATGGGAGCTGCCGGGGTCAAGCTCTATTCCACCAGCTCGGCCATCCTCGAGCGCGTCTCCGACGGCCGTTTCGTGCTCGGCTACAATATTCTCGGCTCTTATGCAGCCGATTGGGCCTCGCGCCATCCGGATGTCGGCATCGTGTTGCCGCGGGACTATACCGTCGTCATGTCGCGCATCGGGCTGGTACCGCAGGCGGCGGCAACGCCGGATCTCGGCCGCCGCTATCTGGAATTCTTCATGTCGAAGGAAGGCCAGACGATCATGGCGCGCGAATTGCAGATCCCCGCCGTCAGCCCGGATGTGGCAGGCGCCAACACCGCCAATACGATGCGCGAGATGCTCGGTGGTCAGCTGAAGCCGGTTCCGGTCAGCCCCGGCCTGATGGTTTATCTCGATCAGGTGAAGCGGGCGCGGCTGATTGCCCGCTGGAACGAAGTTTTACGGCTCCAGTAGACGAAGACCAAAAATTAAGGGACATTAATGAGGCAAGGTCCGGCCCGATGTCAGGTAAATGTCAGCTTCATATGGTGCCTTGCAGTTCTTCATTATCCGTGGAGGCGGATGATCGAGGCGTATGGGAGGAGTGTCACCAGACCCGGCCTACCGGTGAGCCAGAAAGGCTGCCGCAGCTGATTCTTCACGTGAACCATCCCCCGTCCGCAAAGATGAACAATATGCGCGCCGATCAACGAGTGCGCCTGACGGAGGACTATCCTTTGAAACAGTTTTTTCTGGCATCCATTCTTGCTGGCGCTCTCGCCCTGCCGGCTGTTGCCGCTGACTACACCATCATCGCACCGGCCAATCCGGGCGGCGGTTGGGACCAGACGGCCCGCTCTGATCCAGTCGGTGATGCAAGCTGAAGGCATTTCCGGCAACGTTCAGGTTCAGAACGTACCGGGCGCCGGCGGCACGATCGGCCTCGCACAGTTCGCCAGCCAGTCTTCCGGCAACGCCAACGCCCTGATCGTCGGCGGCTACGTCATGGTCGGCGCCATCCTCACCAACAAGTCGCCGGTATCGCTCAACGACGTTACCCCGATCGCCCGCCTGACCGGCGAATACGAAGCCATCGTCGTTCCGGCCGATTCTGCCTCTGAAGTCGATGGGTGATCTCGTCGAAGCGTTGAAGAAGGATCCGGGCGCAGTATCCTGGGGCGGCGGTTCGGCCGGCGGCACGGACCATATTGCGGTTGGCCTGATTGCCAAGGCGGCCGGCGTTGACCCGACCAAGATCAACTACATTGCGTTTTCCGGCGGCGGCGGAAGCCCTTGCGGCTATCCTCGGCAGCCAGGTAACGGCCGGCATTTCCGGCTATGGCGAATTCAGATCGCAGATCAAGGCCGGCACGCTTCGCCTGCTTGCCATGTCGAGCCCAGAGCGCCTGCCCGGCATCGACGCCCCAACCATCAAGGAAGGCGGCCTCGACGTCGTGGTTGAAAACTGGCGCATGGTTGCCGCAGCTCCCGGCCTGACCGACGAGCAGAAGGCTGCCGTTTCCGCCGATATCGAAAAGCTCGCCAAGTCGGCCGGCTGGCAGGAAACTCTGAAGACCAAGGGCTGGACGGATACCTACCTCGCTGGCGACGCCTTCAAGGAACAGCTCGCCAAGGACGTTTCGGCAACGGAAGCCGTCCTCAAGGACATCGGTCTGGTTAAATGAGCAAGGGCCACACCCCTTCGACGGAGACGCGCCGCCCTGATTGGGCGGCGCTTTTCATCGCCGTCTTCCTTGCGGCCCTCGGCGGCCTGATCTTCTGGGACGCCTCCCGGCTTTCGAGCATGGGCGGCTATTCGGGCATCGGTCCGGCCACCATTCCTTTCGTGATTGCCGGCGGACTGCTGGTGCTGGCCGCCTGGACCGTTTTCGAAGCGCTGCAGGGGTGATTTTCCAGCACGCGAGCGCCAGGAATTCGGACCGGTCGTCTGGATCGTCGGCGGTCTCGCCGTGCAGATGCTGCTTCTGAAAACGGCAGGCTTTTCGATCGCGACCGGTCTGCTCTTCGCGGCGACTGCGGCTGCCTTCGGCAAGCGCAAGCTCTGGATGACGATCCCGATCGGCATCGTGCTCTGTCTCGCCGTCTGGCTGATCTTTGCAGGCCTCCTGCAGCTGTCGCTGCCGGCCGGTCCGCTTGAACATCTGTTTTGGTAAGGCCCTGACATGAGCACATTCGATTTTCTGCTGCAGGGCATCTTCATTGCAGCCCAGCCCATGAACCTCCTCTATGCGTTGATCGGCGTGACGCTGGGAACGGCCGTCGGCGTTCTGCCGGGTATCGGCCCGGCGCTCACCGTGGCGCTACTTCTACCGGTTACCTACAAGCTTGATCCGGGCGGTTCGCTGATCATGTTTGCCGGCATCTATTACGGCGGCATGTATGGCGGTTCCACCACATCCATTCTCTTGAACACGCCTGGCGAAAGCGCGTCCATCGTCACGGCGCTCGAAGGCAACAAGATGGCTAGGGCCGGGCGCGGCGGGCCAGCCCTTGCAACGGCGGCCATCGGCTCGTTCGTCGCCGGTCTGATCGCCACGCTGGCGCTCGCCTTCATTGCGCCCTTCGTCGTCAAGCTGGCGCTGGTCTTCGGCCCACGCGAGTATTTCGCGCTGATGGTTCTTGCCTTCGTCACCGTCTCCTCGGCTTTCGGCGATCGACGCTGCGTGGTCTAACGTCGCTGTTCATCGGCTTCGCGCTCGCCATTATCGGCATCGACCAGCTGACCGGCCAGACGCGGATGAGTTTCGGCATTCCCGACCTGCTTGACGGGATCGAGGTGACGACGCTGGCAGTCGCGATGTTCGCCATCGGTGAATCGCTCTATATCGCCGCACAGGGCGATCAGGGGCCGGACAAGGTGGAGGCGGTGAAGGGATCGGTCTGGATGACCGGAAAGGACTGGGCGCGCTCGTGGAAAGCATGGCTGCGGGGAACGGCAATCGGTTTCCCGATCGGCGCGATGCCGGCCGGCGGCGCCGAAATTGGCACGTTCCTTTCCTATGCCACCGAAAAGCGGCTGTCCAAACATCCGGAAGAATTCGGCCACGGTGCCATCGAAGGCGTTGCCGGTCCGGAGGCAGCCAACAATGCATCCGCTGCCGGAACGCTCGTGCCTTTGTTGACGCTCGGTCTGCCGACCACCGCGACCGCGGCGATCATGCTGGCCGGCTTCCAGCAATATGGCCTGCAGCCCGGTCCGCTGTTGTTTGCCACCAATCCACAGCTCGTCTGGGGCCTGATTGCGTCCCTGCTGATCGCCAACTTCATGCTTTTGGTGCTTAACCTGCCGCTAGTCGGCCTCTGGGTGAAGCTTCTGACGATCCCGAAGCCATGGCTCTATGCGGGTATCCTGCTGTTTGCGACGCTCGGTACCATCGGCGCAAATCCGTCGGTGTTCGAGCTCGGCATGCTTCTGGCTTTCGGCCTTCTCGGCTACGTCATGCGTATCTTCGGTTATCCGATTGCGCCTGTTGTCGTCGGCCTGATCCTCGGGCCGCTGGCCGAGCAGCAGCTTCGCCGCGCGCTGTCGATCAGCCAGGGCGATGTCACGGTGCTGTTCACGTCACCGGTCGCAGCGGTCCTGTTGGTCATTGCCGCTGCTGCCCTGATCATACCGCTGATCCTGCGGGCACGGGGCCGTGGCCAGGTGCTTTCGCAACTGGCTGCAAGCGAAGATTGACGCTCCTCCCAAGACCGTCACAGCAAAGGCCCGGTTAGCTGATGTTAACCGGGCCTTTTCTATTTGCATGGCTGGGATGAATTCCTGTGCGTTGTAAACAGGGGTTGCAGGCCTCATATTCCTGTCATCGAACAACACGATGAACAACTTAGGAAAGTGAGTAAAGAGATGAGTGCCCGTAAATCTGCCCGAGGCTTTTTCGGTAATGCCATCGCCATCTTTGGCGCGGCCACGGCCGCTGCCGCAGCAGTAGAGGGCCACCGCCGTCCGCTGGACCGCGACCTCTACACGCTCGGCATCAACCCGGCGAACTTCAACTCCGTCAAGCGTGGTTGATCAGGAGTTGGGCGTGTCCTGAGGACGCTGCCGCCTGAACCGCTAATTCAGACATGAAAAACCCGCCAATCTTGCGATTGGCGGGTTTTTGTTTGGCCAGCACCGAAGCGTTATGTGTTGCCCGGGATCTGTTCAGCGTGTTCGCGCCGGTTATGCCGGATTGACGACCAGAGCGAGACGCCGATCAGCGCCGCGCCGCCAAGACCGGTGATCACTTCCGGGATGTGGACCAGAGTCTGGCAGTACATGATCACCGACAGGATCAGGATCGCGTAGAAGGCGCCGTGTTCCAGGTAGCGGTATTCGGCAAGCGTGCCCTTTTCCACCAGCATGATGGTCATCGAGCGCACATACATCGCGCCGATGCCGAGGCCGATGGCGATGACGAAGAGGTTCTGCGTCAGGGCGAAGGCGCCGATCACGCCGTCGAAGGAAAAGCTGGCATCCAGCACTTCGAGATAGATGAAGGCACCGACGCCGCCCTTTGCGGCAGCGTTCATGGTCTGTTGCGATGCGTCGAGCAGGCCGCCAACCACCTCGACCGCAAGGAAGGTCAGGAGGCCGTAGATGGAGCAATAGACAAAGGTCGTGGCTTCCTCGCCTTCAAGAAAAGACGAGAACACCAGGATCAGGATGAGCACGAAAGCGATTTCCACGCCCTTGATCGTCTGAAACGCGACATGCCGCGTTCCACTGTCTTGATCCAGTGGACGTCCTTCTCATGGTCGAAGAAGAATTTTAGGCCGACCATCATTAGGAAGGTGCCGCCGAACGCGGCGATCGGCAGATGCGCCTCGTTCATGATCCGGGCATATTCTTCCGGGCGCGAGGCGGCCAGTACAAGCGCGTCGATCGGGCCGATGTTCGCGGCGATCACGACGATCAGCAGCGGGAAGACGATACGCATGCCGAACACGGCGATGATGATGCCCCAGGTGAGGAACCGATGCTGCCAGACCGGTGTCATTTCCTTGAGCTTGTTGGCGTTGACGATGGCGTTGTCGAAGGAAAGCGAGATTTCCAGCACGGCAAGAACCGTACAGACGAAGAAGACCGTGGCCATGCCACCGATCGTTCCGGTGGTCGTCCAGCCGAGCCACGCGCCGAGCGCAAGGCCTGCCGCCGTGACGATGAAGGCCCATTTGAAATAGCCGAGTGCGGATGTCTGGGGAGCGGTTGTCATGGCCGCACCTCCGATCCGGTCAGGCTAAGCACCGAATAGCTGGAAAAATCCCACATGCCATGAACGGCATGCGAAGAACGCATGAGGTGGAGTGTCATTTGCTTATAGTCCGCCGGCTTATTTGCGGGTTGATACCGACATCACGAGAGCGCCGTAAATTCTCGCCAGAGGGGCCCGGTATCAGGTTTGCTCCGCAGGCGTGTTAAAAATGCCCTGCACTGCGGAGTCGATATTTACTTAGCAAGCCTTGGGCCAAGGTCAAGGGAGCGAGCGGCAAAGCGCCTCGCCTTTTACCGTAAGTTTGAGATGCATTCTCTGCGTACGGGTGTCGCGGCGGGTAATTTCGATCGGCGCGTCCGGCCCGGTGAGCTGGTTGATCTCACGCAGCACGAGGGCATGGGCGATGCCGAACAGTCTTGCGAAGGTGCGGCTGTCGGCGGCGATGCCCTGGGAAACGGCGGCAAAGATCCCGGCCGTCAGCGGGGAAAGGGCCGGGTCCTGCGACCTTATCGCCTCGACACATGCAAGGAACTCCGCCTCGGAAGGTTGCTCCGTCATCAGGCAGCTTGTGAGGTTGCTGCCTTGGTGCGGAATGACACCAGGATCGATTTGGAGGTCGGCGTATCGCTCTCATCGCCGGCGCTCGACAAGGGCACGAGTACGTTGAGTTCGGGATAGTAGCCGGCAACGCAGCCCGCGGGATGTCATAGGGCACCAGCCGGAAATCGCTGGCGATGCAGGAAACGCCGTCATCGTGGCGGCCGATGACGTCGATGCGGTCGCCGGCCTCGGCGCCGAGGTCGGCGAGATCGGCCGGGTTGATGAAGACGACGCTGCGTTCGCCGTAGACGCCGCGATAGCGGTCGTCCATGCCGTAGATCGTCGTGTTGTACTGGTCGTGCGAGCGGAAGGTCTGGAGCACGAAAACGCCATCCTGGCCGCGGGCGACCTGGTGTTCGACGGCGGCCGGTAGCGACCCGGTCCCAGAAGGTGGCGCGGCCTGTCTGTGTTTCCCATTCCCGGTGGGAAGCCGCATTGCGCAGGTGGAAGCCGCGCGGCTTTGCGGACGCGAGCGTTATAGTCGGCAAAGCCGGGGATGACATTGGCGATGTGATCGCGGATCAGGTCGTAATCATCGGCAAGGGCTGCCCAATCGACCTTGACGGAGCCGACGGTCGCGGCCGCAATGCCGGCAATGATGGCGACTTCGGAGCGCAGTTCGGGCGAGGCGGGCTTGTTGATGCCGCCCGAGCCGTGCACCATGCTCATCGAATCCTCGACGGTGACAATCTGGCTGACGCCCTTCGAGTTGTGATCGATCTCGGTGCGGCCAAGGCAGGGCAGGATGAAGCTGACCTCGCCCGGCATCAGGTGCGAGTGGTTGAGCTTGGTGGCGATATTCACCGTCAGCTTCTGCCGCGCGAGCGCCTTGGCGATGATCGGGCTGTCGGGCGTGGCGCGGGCGAAGTTGCCGCCAAGGCCGATGAAGGCCTTTGCTGAGCCATCCAGCATGGCGCCGATCGCGGCGAGCACATTATGGCCCTCCTTGCGCGGCGCTTTGAAACCGAATTCCTTTTCCAGCGCATCGAGAAAGGCCGCTGGCGCTTTTTCATTGATGCCGACGGTGCGGTCACCCTGGACATTGGAATGGCCGCGCACTGGGCACAGGCCGGCACCGGGCTTGCCGATATTGCCGCGCAGCATCATGAAATTGACGATCTCGCGAATGGTGATCACCGAATGCCGGTGTTGCGTCACACCCATCGCCCAGGTGCAGATCACCCGTTCAGCGCCGAGATAGGTTTCGGCCGCCCGCTCAAGCTCCAGGCGCGTCAGGCCAGATTGATCCTCGATCTCGGCCCAGCCGGTCGCGTCGACGGCAACACGATAGGCGTCGAAATCGGCGGTGTGCTGCGCCAGAAACTCATGATCCAGAACCGAGGGCTTGCCTGCTGCAAGGGCTGCATCATCGGCTGCGAAGACAGCCTTGGCCATGCCGCGCACCGCCGCCATATCGCCACCCAGCCGCGGCTGGAAATAGTCGCTGGCAATCTCTGTCGAGCCGCCGCGCAGCATTTCCAGTTTGTCCTGCGGGTCGGCAAAACGTTCCAGCCCGCGCTCGCGCACCGGGTTGAACACCGCGATCTTCGCTCCGCGTTGCGCGGCCCGGCGCAGGTCGCCGAGCATGCGCGGATGGTTGGTGCCGGGGTTCTGGCCGATGACGAAGATGGCGTCGGCCTTTCGAAATCCTCCAAAAGCACCGTGCCCTTGCCCACGCCAACCGCCTGCCTCATGGCGATGCCGCTCGCCTCGTGGCACATGTTGGAGCAATCGGGGAAATTGTTGGTGCCGTAGAGCCGGACGAACAGCTGGTAGAGGAAAGCGGCCTCGTTCGAGGCGCGGCCGGAGGTGTAGAACTCCGCCCGGTCCGGCGTGTCGAAACTGTTGAGAATGGCGCCGATCTTGGCAAAAGCGGCATCCCAGCTGACGCGCACATAGGTGTCGGTTGCGCGGTCATAGCGCATCGGATGGGTGAGCCGGCCCTGCTGCTCCAGTTCGTAGTCGCTCCAGGACTGCAGCGCCGTCACGGTATTGGCGGCGAAGAAATCCGGTGGCGTGCGTTTGTCGGTCGCTTCCCAGGCCACGGCCTTGACGCCGTTTTCGCAGAATTCGAACGAAGATCCGTGTTCGGGATCACCCCAGGCGCAACCGGGGCAGTCGAAACCATCCGGCTGGTTGGCCTTCAGCAGGGCGCGGGCACCCGAAATCGGCGAACCGCTTTCCAAAAGCCGCTTACCGCAGCTTTTCAGCGCGCCCCAGCCGCCCGCCGCATTGGAGCGCTTGCCGATGAAAACAGTCTTGCCCATGAACGTAAATCCCCGGCTGCTGCCGATAGAAGAAACCGTAGTAAAAATCTGATTTACGAGGGCTTCTGATGGAATTTCTCCATCCATTCAAGGGCCTCCATCACATGCAGTGATAGGATATCTCTATCGACTTGCCGCGCAAACCGGAGAACCGCGAATATGCGCCTTACTGACATTCCAATTGTTGATGGACCTATGCCTTTTCATGACTGGATCGCCCGGCCGGAATGTGCGACTGGCACGCATCTTTGCCGGAACCAATGCCATGACCGCCGAAACAGCCCCGATTGCCCATTCACCCAACGCCGCCCGCACTGGCGTGTTGATCATGCTGCTGGGCATGCTGATGTTTTCGCTCAACGACGTCATGGGCAAATGGCTGGTCTCGACCTATTCCGTCAGCCAGTTGATGACGATCCGCAGCATCGCGGCGTTGATCGTGCTGACGCCGTTTTTCATCAAGCGCGGCTGGCGCAGCCTGATCCAGGTCGACCGGCCATGGCTGCACGCGCTGCGTTCGCTGCTATTCGCCGTCGATGCGTCGGCCTTCTATTACGCCGTCGCCTATATGCCGCTTGCCGATGCAATGACCTATTGGCTGGCGGCCCTGATTTATGTCGTGGCGGCCTCGCCATTCCTCTTGGGCGAGAAAGTCGGCTGGCGGCGGTGGACGGCGATCCTGATCGGCTTTGCCGGCGTGATCGTTGCGCTGGAACCATCCGCCAAGAGCTTTTCCCTCCCCGCTCTGATTGCTCTGGTCGGCAGCGCCTGCCTTTGCCTTTGCCCTGCTTCTCGGACGGACATTGCGCTCGACGCCGGATACGACGCTGATCTTCTGGCAGTTGAGCGGCGCGCTGATCTTTTCGCTGGTCGGCGTTGGCGCCAATACGGCCGGGTGGGCGCCGATGGATATGCAGGCGCTGTTTGCGCTGTGCCTGCTCGGCATCGTCGCGATGATGGCCCATCTGCTGGTCAGCCGCTCGCTGAAGCTGGCGGATGCGGCAACCGTCGTGCCGTTGCAGTATACGCTGCTCTTCTGGGCGGTGGTGTTCGGCTGGATGTTCTTCGGCGATACGCCGCGCTGGACGGTGCTCCTCGGCGCAGCGCTGATCGTCGCCTCCGGCCTGTTCATCTTCTTCCGCGAACAGCAGCTGAAGCGCCTCCGGCCTGAGATCGTGGAAGTTCTCTAGGGACGTTGCACGCCGGTCGCGGTGACATAGATCGAGTAGACCGATTGCGTCCGAGTGATGAACAGCCGGTTACGGCGCGGCCCGCCGAAGGTGAGGTTGGAGACGCCCTGCGGGATGCGGATCTTGCCGAGCAGTGTGCCGTCCGAGGCAAAGCAATGCACCGCATGGCCGCCGCTGGTCCAGAGATTGCCGTTGGTATCGAGGCGAAATCCATCCGGGCGGCCTTCATCGAGATGGCAAAAGACCCCGGGATTGGTCAGGTGCGTGCCTTCCACATCGTAGACCCGGATATGGGCGGGCGCCGTGTCGTCGGGATTGGTGCCGCTGTCGGCGACGTAGAGCTTGGTTTCACCGGGCGAGAAGGCAAGGCCGTTCGGCTGGAGGAAGTCGCTGGCGGCGGCGGTCAGCGCGCCCGTCACCGGATCGAGCCGATAGATGCTGCGTTTGGCCTGTTCCGGCGCTGACTTGTACCCCTCATAGTCGGACAGGATGCCGTAGGTCGGATCGCTGAACCAGATGCTGCCGTCGGAGCGCACGACGACGTCGTTGGGCGAGTTCAGCCGCTTGCCCTCAAAGCTGTCGGCAAGAACAGTGATCGAACCATCGGCTTCCGTGCGGGTGACGCGGCGGGTGCCGTGTTCGCAGGAGATCAGCCGCCCCTGCCGGTCGCGCGTGTGCCCGTTGGCGAAATTCGAGGGATAGCGATAATCCGAGACGCCGCCATCGGGCACCCAGCGGAGCATGCGTTGATTAGGGATGTCGCTCCACAAAAGCTGCTGCGCATCATCGAACCAGACCGGCCCTTCGGCCCAGCGGCAGCCAGAATAGAGTTCTTCGAGAACGGCGCTGCCGACGATCAGTGAGCGGAAGCGTGGATCGTGGATTTCGTAAAGCGATGGGTTGGGCATGGTCCGTCCCCCCTGTTCCTGGTGGTGTCGTTTCTCATCCACCCGGTCGCGATAAGGATCGCTTCGGGAGGCTACCTTGGTCCAGCCTAGGATGTCAGGATCGAAACCACAAGAACGCATGGAAAGGGTCGCATGAGCCCGGCCGGTTAAGGCCGGGCTCCTGGGATGTCACGCCGTGAAGGCGGCGCTCATCAGGGTCTGGGTATAGTTTTCACGCGGTGTTTCGAAGATCGCGTCGGTATCGCCTTCCTCGACGATCTTGCCGTTCTTCATCACCACCACATAGTCCGACATCGCCTTGATCACCGAGAGATCGTGGCTGATGAAGATGTAGGAAAGCCCGTGCGCCTTCTGCAGATCGCGCAGGAGGTCGATGACCTGACCCTGCACCGAACGGTCGAGCGCCGAGGTCGGTTCGTCGAGGATGACGACCTTGGGCTTCAGGATGATGGCGCGGGCAATGGCGATGCGCTGGCGCTGGCCGCCTGAGAATTCGTGCGGATAGCGGTTGCGGGCCGCGGGATCGAGGCGAACCTCCTTGAGTGCCTCGATGGCCCGCTTGTCGCGGTCGGCACGGCTGAGCTGCGGCTCGTGGACGTAAAGCCCCTCCGTGATGATTTCGCCGACCGTCTGGCGCGGCGACAGAGAGCCGTAGGGGTCCTGGAATACCAGCTGCAATTGCCGGCGCAGTGGACGCATGGCGGAACGGCCGAAATCGGAGATGTTGGTCGCGCCGAACTGGTAGCGTCCGCTGCTCGGCACCAGCCGCAGAAGCGCGCGGCCGAGCGTCGATTTGCCGGAACCGGATCTGCCGACGATGCCGATGGTCTGGCCCTCCTTCAGCCGGATGCTGACGCCATCGACGGCGCGGAAGACGCCCGCCGAGCTGCCGAACAGGCCGCCGCCGGTGGCATAGTCGACCGCGACGTTCGTGCCTTCGAGAATGATGGGCGCTTTGTCACCGGGAGAAACCTTGCGGCCATGCGGCTCGGCGGCGAGCAGCATCTTGGTATAGTCGGCCTGCGGACGCTCGAAGATATCGGTCGTCGTTCCCGTCTCGACCACCTCGCCGCGGCGCATGACCGCGACCCGGCTGGCGAAACGCTTGACGATGCCGAGATCGTGGGTGATCAGCACCACCGCCATGCCGAATTTGGCCTGCAGCGAATTGAGCAGGTCGAGGATCTGCGCTTGGATGGTGACGTCGAGCGCCGTCGTCGGTCCGTCGGCGATCAGGATGTCGGGATCGTTGGCAAGCGCCATGGCGATCATTACACGCTGGCGCTGGCCGCCGGACATTTCGTGCGGATAGCTGTCGATGCGCCGCGCCGGGTCGGGAATGCCGACCAGTTCGAGCAGTTCGAGCACGCGGGCGCGCGCCTGCTTGAAGGTGCCACCGCGGTGGTGGACGATCGGTTCGGCGATTTGCCGACCGATCGTGTAGAGCGGATCGAGCGAGGTCATCGGCTCCTGGAAGATCATGGTGATCTTGGCGCCACGGACCTTGTTGAGCGCCTTCAGCGGCAGCCCGACCAGTTCCTGGCCGCGATATTTTGCCGAGCCGGTGACCCGGCCGTTGCCGGCCAGCAGGCCCATGATGCCCATCATCGTCTGGCTTTTGCCAGAGCCGGATCCGCCCACCACGGCCAGCGTTTCGCCGGCCTTGATGTCGAGATCGATGCCCTTGACCGCTTCGACGTCGCCATCCGGCGTCGTGAAGGTCACCTTGAGGTCGCGGACGGCGAGGATTGTTTCCCGTGAATCATTCATGTCAGCGGTCCTTCGGGTCGAGCGCGTCGCGCAGGCCGTCACCGGCGAAATTGAGCGAGAACAGGGTGAGGACGAAGAAGATCGCCGGGAAGATCAGCAGCCATGGCGCCGACTGGATGTTGTTGGCACCTTCGGCAATCAGCGCGCCCCAGCTCGTCAGCGGCGCCTGAACGCCAAGGCCGAGGAAGGACAGGAAGCTTTCGAGCAGGATAACTTTCGGCACCACGACGGTGACGAAAACCACAACGGGGCCGATGGTGTTCGGGATGATGTGGCGGCGGATGATCTGCCAGTCGGTGAGCCCCAGCGCCTGCGCCGCGCCGATGAATTCCCGCCGTTTCAAGGCCAGCGTCTGGCCGCGCACGATGCGGGCCATGTCCAGCCATTCCACCGCGCCGATGACGAGGAAGATCAGGATGAACGAGCGGCCGAAGAAGACGACGAGCACGACGACGAGAAAGACGAAGGGCAGCGAATAGAGAATTTCGACGAAACGCATCATGACATTGTCGACGCGGCCGCCAATATAGCCAGAGGTCGCGCCGTAGAGTACGCCGATGCTGAGCGAAACGAGGCTGGCGAGCAGGCCGACGGCGATCGAGATCTGACCGCCAAGCATGACGCGGGCCATCAGGTCGCGACCGTTCTGAATCCGTGCCGAACAGGAAATATTCCCGTGATACCTGGCCGGTTAATTTCAGAGTCTTGTCATCGTCTTCTGTGGCGACGACCTGCGTGCTGTCGAATTCGTTGACCCGGTCGAAGTAGCGTATGGTGCGTGGATCGATCTGCGTGTCGGAGGTTACGGTCGCCGTGAAGGTCTGGCCGTCGACGGCGAATTCCTTCAGCTGGACGCGGGCACGCCCGGCGACGCCTTCCATGACGTCCTGCAGGCTGGAGGCATCCGGCCGTGGCTCCAGGCTCGGCGGCACCGACACATAGGACGGAAAGACCTGATCGTAGGTATGGCTGATGAAATAGGGGCCGAGGAACGAAAACAGAGTGATCAGCAGCAGCGTCACGCAGCCGGCCATGGCGGCGCGGTTGCGGCGGGAAACGCATGGTGGCGAGCTGGAAAAGGCTCCTGCTGGCAGTTTCGGGTGGTAGCGGGGTGGTGACGATATCAGTCATGGCGAACCCTCGGATCGAGAAGGCCGTAGAGAATGTCGACCAGAAGATTGAAAACGATGACGAAGATGGCGATCAGCACCACGGTTCCCATCACCAGCGTATAGTCGCGGTTGATCGCACCGAGCACGAAATAGCGGCCGACACCGGGAATGGTGAAGATCGTCTCGACAACGGCCGAGCCGGTCAGCAAGGCGGCGGCGGCGGGCGCCAGATAGGAGACGACCGGCAGCATGGCTGCGCGCATTGCATGGGTGATGACCACCGTGCGCGACGGCAGGCCATAGGCACGCGCCGTGCGGATATGGTCGGTGTGCAGCGCCTCGATCATCGAGCCGCGCGTCAGCCGGGCAAACACTGCAAGCTGCGGCAGGGCAAGCGCGATCATCGGCAGGATCAGGAAGCGCACCGAGCCATCGCCCCAGCTACCGGCAGGCAGCCACGACAGCGTGATGGCAAAGATAAGCGTGAGGACCGGACCGACGACGAAGTTCGGCACGGTGACACCGACAGTCGAGATCGACATGATCAGGAAATCGAGGGCGCTGTTTTGCCTGAGCGCTGCGATGGTACCGGCCAGCACGCCGCCGACCAGGGCCAGCAAAAGCGCATAAAAACCGAGTTCCATCGAATAGGGCAGGCCCTTGCCGATCAGTTCGGCGACGGTGTTGTCCTTGTAAATGTAGCTGGGTCCGAAATCGCCGGTGACGGCATTGCTGATGTAGGTGAGGTACTGGTTCCAGAGCGGCTGATCGAGATGGTAGGTCGCCATCAGGTTTGCCATGGTTTGCGGCGGCAGCGGACGCTCGAGATTGAAGGGGCCGCCCGGAGCGAACCGCATCAGGAAGAAGGAAATCGTGACGACGATAAACAGCGTCGGCACGGCGCTCTGCAAGGCGGCGCAGGACAAAGGAAATCATGGTTTTGCTCTCTGACCGTGACGCGGCGACCAACGGCCGCCGCGCGTCAAAATCCGTTATTCGGAAACGCTCAGGAAGCGGCTGAGATGCGCGTTGACCGCGTTATCCTGCCAACCCTTCACCTTGTCGGACACCAGCCAGAGGTCGGCCTGGGTCAGGAACGGCGCAATCGGCTGTTCCTTCATCAGAAGCGCTTCGGCTTCATGAAGCGTCTTGGAACGGACCGTCGGATCGATTTCCTCGTAGGACTTCTTCATCAGGGCATCGAACTCAGGGTTCTCGAAATGACCGTAGTTGAAGGTCTTGTTCGAGGAGAGGCTGAGCGCCAGGAAGTTTTCGGCATCCGCATAGTCGGCAACCCAGCCGGCGCGGGCGACGTTGAACTTGCCACCTTCCTGCAGGTAGGCATAGTGCGAGGAAACGTCGAGATTGACGAGCGACACCTTGGCGCCGAACGTGTTCTTCCACATGTCGGCGACGGCAGTTGCCACACGTTCATGGTTCGGGTTGGTGTTGTAGCGGATCTCGATATCCAGCGGCTTGCCGCCTTCGCCGTAGCCGGCTTCCTTCATCAGCTTGAGCGCTTCGTCTTCGCGGTCGAGCTGCGATTTGTCGGCGAAATCTGCCTTTGCCGGATCGCCGTAGCTTGCCATGCCCGGAGGCACCATCGAGTAGGACGGCAGCTGCGAGCCCGAGTAGATTTCCTTGGCAAGGAAGTCGCGGTCGACGGCCATCGAGAGCGCACGGCGGACGCGCACGTCGCTATAGGGCTCCTGGCGAGTGTCGAAGGCGTAGTAGTAGGTCGCCAGCGTCGGCGACACATGGACCTGTTCGCCATGGGACGCGCAGGCGTTCCAGCTGGTCGGCAGAGAAGTTGTAGGCGAGGTCCATTTCCTTGGCTTCGAAGCGACGGACGGAGGCTGCCTGGTCGTCGATCGGGTAGAAGATCACCTTGTCGATCTTGACGTTTGCCGCATCCCAATAGGACGGGTTCTTCTCGGTGGTCAGGCTGTCGTTCGGCGTATGAGCGACGAGCTTGTAGGCGCCGTTCGAGACCATGACACCCGGCTTGACGAAATCGGCGCCGTTCTTTTCGACGCTTGCCTTGGAAACGGGCAGGGCGGTCTGGTGCGCGAGCAGTTCCAGGAAGAAGGGGGTCGGGCGTTCCAGGGTGATTTCCAGCGTCTTTTCGTCGACGGCCTTCAGGCCGAGCTGATCGACGGGCACTTCGCCCTTGTTGACCTTTTCGGCGTTCTTGATCGGGAAAAGGATGTTGGCATAACCTGCCGCAGTCTTCGGATCTTCGACGCGCTGGAGGGAGAAGACGAAGTCCTCGGCGGTGACCGGTGAACCATCCGACCACTTGGCGTCGGCGCGAAGCTTGAAGGTGTAGACGAGGCCATCGTCTGACAGATCCCAGGTTTCGGCTGCACCCGGAACGACCTTGCCGGCCGCATCATAGATGGTCAGGCCTTCATAGAGATCCTTCAGAATGAACTCTTCGATGTTGATGGAGGTGTGGGCCTGGTCGAGCGTCTGCGGCTCGCCGGCATTGCCGCGGTGCAGAACGGTTTCTGCGAGCGCGGGGCTCGCGCCAATGAGAATTGATCCAAGCAGCATCGCTGTGCGGAGGTTGATTTTTGCCAATGTCATTTTTTGTTCTCCTTCCCCTCTTTTAGGTTGTGAAGCGGCGAGAGAATGCCAATTTTTTCCCAAAGGCAAGGCCATTATGTCGCCCCAAACGCCGCCATGTCGCTGACGGACAGGTATCTATAGCGCCTCGGTTGCATTTCAATCGCGTCGTTTTCCGGCAAATTTGCGTCATCTGAAATACCATTCCAGACGGTCGGTGGTAACGCTCACGCAAGTTCGAGTATTATTTCTGGCAGTTTACGTAATATGTATTCGCAGGTTGCCGTTCTATGGAAATGATCGTGCATCTGCCTTTCTCGCCGCTGTCGACGACCACGACGGTGCGTCCCGGAACGTAACGAGTACGATAATTGAGTAATCAACTTTTGGTTGCTTATGGCGATTTGTCAAAAAAATGCAGGATAATTTGTCCACAACGCTCCACCTGTAACGTTTCCGCTCGCCTAGCGTCCTCATTTGCGGCGGGGTGCCGGTTGCCAAACCCGGATCATCAATTATGGTGCAGGTAAATCCGCCCCTACATTCGCCAGGAGGCCTGGTCGCGATACCAGTTGGCTTTTGTGGGGAGCACTTCTGCTCAGGCGGAGAATAAGATGTGCACCATCATGATCAGGAATGATGGCGCTGAGACAACGGGAGACTTTTGACTATGGCATTGATCACCTTGCGGCAGCTTTTGGACCACGCCGCTGAAAACAATTATGCGCTGCCCGCGTTCAACGTGAACAATCTGGAATATATCCAGGCTGTCATGCGTGCCGCCGATGCCACGGATTCTCCGGTCATCCTTCAGGCCAGCCGCGGCGCACGCGCCTATGCCGGTGATGCCTTCCTGCGTCATCTGATCTTGGGTGCCACGGAAGAGTACCCACATATCCCGGTCTGCCTGCATCTCGACCACGGCGACCAGCCATCGACCTGCATCTCGGCAATCACCAACGGCTTTACCTCCGTAATGATGGACGGGTCGCTTCTGGCCGACGGCAAGTCGATCGCTTCCTATGAATACAATGTCGGCGTTACCGCCGAAGTCGTGAAAATCGCCCATGCCGCTGGCGTGTCGGTCGAAGGCGAACTTGGCTGTCTCGGCAACCTGGAAACCGGCGCCGGCGAAAAGGAAGACGGCCATGGCTTCGAAGGCAAGCTGTCAAGCGAGGAACTGCTGACCGACCCGGAACAGGCTTTCGATTTCGTCGAAAAGACCGGCGTCGATGCGCTGGCCGTCGCTATCGGCACCAGCCACGGCGCCTACAAGTTCACCCGCGCGCCGGATGGCGAAATCCTGTCGATCGAGACCATCGCGAAAATCCACAAGCGCCTGCCGAACACCCATATGGTCATGCATGGCTCGTCCACAGTTCCGCAGGACCTGCAGGACCTGTTCAATGAATTCGGCGGTCAGATGAAACAGACCTGGGGCGTTCCGCTTGCGGAAATCCAGAAGGCCATTCCGCTCGGCGTCCGCAAGGTCAATATCGATACCGACCTGCGTCTCGCCTTCACTGGCGAAATCCGCAAGCATCACCTGCAGAACCCGGACAATTTCGACCCCGCGCAACTACCTCAAGCCGGCGACGGCCCGTATGGTCGAAGTCTGCAAGGAGCGCTTCATCGCCTTCAACGCGGCAGGCCAGGCATCGAAAATTCGCGTCAAGCGTCTGCCCGATATGGCAAAGGCCTATTCAAAGGTCGCCTGAAGACGCATTGTGGCGGAAGATTCTTCCGCCACATCCCGCTTCGAGGGCAATTGCATGAGCTTTCCGCTGTTTGATCTGGCCGGCCGGCGTGCGCTGATCACCGGTTCCAGTCAGGGTATCGGTTTTGCGCTGGCGGAAGGCCTTGCTGCCCATGGCGCCGAGATCGTTGTCAACGGCCGCGACGCTGACAAGGTCGAGGCGGCCGTCTCTGCTCTTAGGGACAACGGCCATGTCGCCAATGCCGCAGCCTTCGATGTGACCAGCAGGGACGCCTCAGTCGAGGCCGTCGGCATCATCGAGAGCGAAATCGGCGCGATCGACATCCTGATCAACAATGCCGGCATGCAGTTCCGCTCGCCGCTGGAGGATTTTCCGGCCGACAAATGGGAGCAGCTGCTGGCAACCAATATTTCCAGCGTCTTCTATGTCAGCCAGGCGGTTGCCCGCTTCATGATCGGTCGCGGGCGGGGCAAGATCGTCAATATCGCCTCGGTTCAGAGCGAGCTCGCCCGCCCAGGCATCGCGCCCTATACGGCGACCAAGGGCGCGGTTCTGCAACCTCACCCGCGGCATGTGCGCCGACTGGGCTCGCCACGGATTGCAGATCAATGCGATTGCGCCCGGCTATTTCAGGACGCCGCTCAATCAGGCGCTGGTCGATAATCCGGAGTTTTCAGACTGGCTGGAAAAGCGTACACCCGCACGCGCTGGGGAAATGTCGAAGAGCTGGTCGGCTCGGCCGTGTTCCTGGCGAGCAATGCTTCTTCCTTCGTGAATGGACACACGCTCTATGTCGATGGCGGCATCACAACCTCTCTCTGAAAACCCTGGCCTGCCGGTGATCGTCATGGGCGTCAGCGGTTGCGGCAAGACCTCGGTCGGCGAACGGCTGGCGGACGCCTTGAACTGCCGGTTCGTCGAGGGTGATAGCCTACATCCGCCTGCCAATATCGAGAAAATGTCGGCCGGTATTCCGCTTGCAGACGGCGACCGCTGGCCTTGGCTCGATATCATCGGCGGCCTGATTGGCGACAGCGTCGCGCGGCGAGCAGGTCATTGTCTCCTGTTCGGCGCTGAAAAAGTCTATCGCAACCGGTTGCGGGCTGCGGCTGGAGGCCGGCTGGCCTTTGTTTTCCTGCAGGGATCGCGTGCCGTTTTCGACAAACGGATGAAGGCCCGCGCCGGTCATTTCATGCCGGCATCGCTGCTCGACAGCCAGTTCGCAACGCTGGAACCTGCCAACCGGCGAGCCCGATGTCGTCACTGTCGATGTCGATCTGACGGTTGACGAGATCATCAGCAAGGCCCTGGCCGGACTGCAAGATTTGCCGACGCGCTGAGGCGGCGTCCAGGGCAAAAGCGCTTTACAACGCTGCCTGCCTTTGATTTGTCAGACGGCGGGATTGTCTGGATTTCAAGGGAAGAGAAAAGATGAAACTTTTGCGCTATGGGTCGGTCGGCTCTGAAAAGCCGGGTGTTCTCGACAAGGACGGTCAGATTCGTGACCTGAGCGGCGTCATCGCCGATGTCGGCGGCGATGCGATCAGCGACATGGGCTGGGCTGATGGCCTCGATATCGACAGCCTGCCGGTGGTTGGCGGCAGTCCGCGGCTTGGCGCCTGCGTTGCCGGCACCGGAAAATTCATTTGCATCGGTCTGAACTACGCCGACCACGCCGCTGAAACCGGGGCCACGGTTCCGCCAGAGCCAGTGATCTTCATGAAGGCGACCTCGGCCATTGTCGGCCCGAACGACGACGTCCTGATCCCGCGCGGATCGGAAGCGACCGACTGGGAAGTCGAACTGGGTGTGATCATCGGCAAAAAGGCGAAATACGTATCGGAAGCTGATGCGCTGGAGCATGTCGCCGGCTATTGCGTCATCAACGACGTTTCCGAGCGCGATTTCCAGACCAAGCGCGCTGGCCAGTGGACCAAGGGCAAGTCCTGCGACACGTTTGGCCCGACCGGCCCGTGGCTCGTGACCAAGGACGAGGTTGCTGATCCGCAGAACCTGAAGATGTGGCTGACCGTCAATGGTGTCAGCAAGCAGAATGGGTCATCGAAGACCATGGTCTATGGCGTCGCGCATGTCGTCAGCTATCTCAGCCAGTTCATGACGCTACACCCCGGCGATATAATTTCCACGGGAACACCGCCTGGTGTCGGCATGGGCTTCAAGCCACCGCAATACCTGAAGGACGGCGATGTCGTCGAGCTCGGGATCGAGGGTCTCGGCACGCAGAAGCAGACCTTCGTCGCTGACGTTTGATTGCTGCCGTAAACCAGGTGAGGGCGCGGGCTTCGGCACCGCGCCCTTTTTCATGCCCTCAGGTTTCGATCTTCAGCTTGACGCGGTCGGCTGCGAAGCGGGTCCGGGAAAACTGCACTGGCACGCCGTCCGGATCGGCATTGATGGCCGTCGCCTCGATGACGATGGCCCCGGGCGAAAGGCGAAGCAGCGCCAGTTCCGAAGCATCGGCATGCCGCGCCACAAGCTCCGTCGAGATACGCACGTAATCCGCCAGTCCTTGTGCGGCAAAAGCCTTGGTGATCGAGCGCAGGCGTTCGAACTGTTCGGCCATGGCCGGAAACCGGCTTTCCGGGAAAAAGCTGGTGGAACAGGACACCGGCCGCCCGTCGGCGCTGCTGACCAGATCGAGCTGGATGCAGAGGGTGCCGGGATCGATCTTCAATCCTTTTGCGACGTCGCCTGCCGCCGGCAATATCGCCTTGCCCAGCAGTTTCGCCTCGGTCTCGCGGGCCTGATCTCCAAGTCCCTGCGAAAAGCGGGTGCGCCGTGAGATCGGAAAACTCAGCCGCTCCTTGCGCTGGATTATTGTGCCCCGGCCCTGGATCGCTTGAACCAGGCCTTCATCCGCCAGCGCCGCCAGAGCGCTGCGGACCGTGTGGCGGTTGACACCGAATTGCCCAGCAAGCACAATTTCCGGCGGCACCATGCCCGTTTGATCGTAGTCGCCATTGCTGATCGACAACCGGATAAGATCGGCGATCTGACGCCAGAGGGCGACGCCGGTTTGGCGCTCAACCGCTTTTTTAGCATTCATGTCACAAGCCCGTCATGTGGAGGTTCTAAAAACAAAACATCAGATGTATAGTTGTCTACATTAATAGACATTTCGGACGGAAGCAATGGACGCGATCAAACAAAATACCGGCATGGCGGTGAACGGACGCAAGCGGGCGATGGGCCTGCTCGCACGCGCTTCGGCGGCTGAATTGCAAGCGGGCTGGCAGGCCATCGAGCCCAAGCCGGAAGTGCATCCTGTGCGCGGTCCGGAAACCGGCCTTGTCATGGTGCGCGGCCGCGTCGGCAGGTGGTGGCGACCCGTTCAATCTTGGAGAAGCGACGGTGAGCCGCGCAACAGTCCGTCTCGCCTCCGGCGAAATCGGTCATGGGCAGCTGCTCGGCAATGACCGTGAAAAGGCATGCCTCGCCGCGATCTTCGACGCGCTCCACCAGCGGCCGGAGCACCGCTCGCTTGTAGATCAGCTGATCGACGCGGTGGAAAGCCGCATTCATGCCGAAGACCGCAAACATGCCGAACAAACAGCGGCGACACGGGTCGATTTCTTCACCATGGTCCGGGGAGACAACTGATGGGCGTTCACACCGAAATCCATGCCAGCGCCTATGCCGGCGCGTTCACCGATCCGGTCTTCCAGTCGCAGTCGGTGTTTCGTGCACTGATGGATGCGATGGCCCGGCCGGGCACGATCATGCCGCTCGGCGCTACCGCCACGCCGCCTGCACCACTCGGCGCCGGCGCCGGAGCGATCGCCCTGACACTGTGCGACGACGGCACGCCCGTATGGCTGACGAACACCCTCGTTCAGTCCTCCGTCCCAGCGTGGTTGTCCTTCCACACCAGTGCACCGGTGACGAACATCAAGCCGGAGGCCCGTTTCGTTTTCATCGAGGCTGGCGGCATCGTTCCGGGTTTCGACCAGTTCTCGCTCGGCACCCAGGAATATCCTGATCGCTCGTCGACGCTGGTGATCGAGATCGCCGCGCTGACCGGCGGACCTGAATTTGTCGCTGCAGGACCGGGCATCAAGGATGAAGCCACCATTGCGCCCAAAGGCCTGCCGGACATCTTCCTGACGCTCTGGACAGAAAACCGCAACCTGTTCCCCGTGGCGTCGATCTGATCCTCGTTGCCGGCACCGATGTCCTGTGCCTGCCGCGCACCACCAAGCTTCGCCGTCGGGAGGTCTGATCCATGTATGTTGCTGTCAAGGGCGGCGAAGCCGCTATCGCCAATGCGCACCAGCTCCTCGCCGATCGCCGCCGCGGGGATCGGTCTCTGCCGGCCATCTCGATCGATCAGATCGTTGCCCAGCTCGGATTGGCCGTCGATCGGGTCATGGCGGAAGCCTCGCTCTATGATCGTGAACTCGCCGCTCTCGCCGTGCGCCAGGCACGCGGCGACATGATCGAGGCGATCTTCATCCTGCGCGCCTATCGCACCACCCTGCCGCGTTTCGGCATGTCAGTTCCGGTCGATACTGCGAAGATGAAGATCGAGCGCCGCATTTCGGCGACCTACAAGGACCTTCCGGGCGGCCAGCTGCTCGGCCCGACATTCGACTATACCCACCGCCTGCTCGACCCATCGCTTTTGACCGACGAGCCGGTTGCCGAGCCCCTGCGCCGGACGGCGGATGAAAGCTCGATGATGCGGGTCTCCGACATCCTCGCCGGCGAAGGCCTGATCGAGGGTGACGGCCAGATGCCGGAGGATCATATTCCGGGCGACCTGACCCGCGAGCCGCTGGAATTTCCGCTGAACCGCGACCTGCGACTGCAGGCTCTGGCGCGCGGCGACGAAGGCTTCCTGCTTGCGCTCGCCTACTCCACCCAGCGCGGCTATGCCCGCACCCATCCTTTCGTCGGCGAAGTGCGCATCGGCGAGGTCGAGGTCGAGCTCGATATCCCCGAGCTCGGTTTCGCCGTGTCGCTTGGCCCGGTCCAGGTGACTGAATGCCAGATGGTCAACCAGTTTCAGGGCTCGGCCAAGAACCCGCCGCAGTTCACCCGCGGTTATGGCCTGGTCTTCGGCCAGAGCGAGCGCAAGGCGATGGCCATGTCGCTGGTCGATCGTGCGCTGCGTGCCGAAGAATTCGGCGAGGATATCGTCGCCCCGGCGCAGGACGAGGAATTCGTCATTTCGCATTCCGACAATGTCCAGGCCACCGGCTTCGTCGAGCACCTGAAGCTGCCGCATTATGTCGACTTCCAGGCCGAACTCGATCTCGTCCGCCGGATGCGCGCCGAATACGATGCAAGGAACGGGGTGGAGAAAAACGACGCCATTCGGGACGCGGCCGAATGATCGAGGACCTCTCCCACATCACCTTCATCGTCAGCGACCTCGAGCGCATGACCGACATTCTCCAGACCGTCTTCGGCGCGAAGCAGGTCTACGCCAGCGGCGAGAAACAGTTTTCGCGTTCGGCGGAAAAGTTCTTCACGATCGGCGACCTCTGGATCGCCATCATGCAGGGCGAAAGCCTGGGCGAGCGCACCTACAATCACGTCGCTTTCAAGATCCATGAAGAAGATATCGACATCTATCTGGAGCGCATTCGCTCGCTTGATCTCGATCTCATGCCGCCACGGCCGCGTCGAAGGCGAGGGCCGCTCGATCTATTTCCACGATGCCGACAACCACCTGTTCGAGCTTCACACCGGCACCCTTGCCGAGCGGCTGGACACCTATTCCCGTTTGAAGGAGGCAACCGAATGACGGACCTTGCCACATACAACTTCGCTTATCTCGACGAGCAGACCAAGCGGATGATCCGCAGGGCGATCCTCAAGGCGATTTCGATACCCGGCTATCAGGTTCCGTTCGCCTCACGTGAAATGCCGATGCCCTATGGTTGGGGCACTGGTGGCGTTCAGGTCACGGCGGCTATCCTCGGACCCAAGGACGTTCTCAAGGTCATCGACCAGGGCGCCGACGACACGACCAATGCCGTTTCGATCCGTGCCTTCTTCCAGAAGGTTGCCAATGTCGTGGTGACCACCAAGACCCGCGGCGCGTCTATCATCCAGACACGCCATCGTATTCCCGAGGAAACCCTGACGGCCGGCCAGACTCTGGTCTATCAGGTGCCGATCCCCCGAACCCCTGCGTTTCCTCGAGCCGCGCGAGACCGAAACGCGAAAAATGCACGCGCTGGAAGAATACGGCCTCATGCATGTGAAGCTCTACGAGGATATCGCCCGCAACGGCCATATCGCTACGACCTATGCCTATCCGGTCAAGGTCGAAGGCCGCTACGTCATGGATCCTTCCCCGACGCCGAAATTCGACAATCCGAAAATGCACATGTCGGAAGCGCTGCAGCTGTTCGGTGCCGGCCGTGAAAAGCGCATCTACGCGGTTCCGCCTTATACGGAAGTCGTCAGCCTCGATTTCGAAGATCATCCGTTCGAGATCCAGCATTTCGACAAGCCCTGTGCGCTCTGCGGCGCAGAACATGTCTATCTCGATGAAGTCGTTCTCGACGACAAGGGCGGACGCATGTTCGTCTGCTCGGATACCGACCATTGCGAGGATCGCCGCGAGCATGGTCATGCCGGTCATCTTCTCGCCCAACAGGAGGCCGCAGAATGAGCGCCGTCCCGCTTCTCAAAGTCAACGACGTGTCGAAATTCTATGGCAGCCGTACCGGATGCCGCAACGTTTCCTTCGAGCTCTGGCCGGGCGAAGTGCTGGCGATCGTTGGCGAATCCGGCTCCGGCAAGACGACCTTGCTGTCCTGTCTCTCCACCCGGCTGATGCCCAGTTCCGGCATTGTCGAATACCATATGCGTGACGGCCAGTACCGCGATCTTGCCCGCATGGGCGAGGCCGAGCGCCGCTTCCTGATGCGCACCGACTGGGGTTTCGTGCATCAGAATCCGGCCGATGGCCTGCGCATGACGGTCTCGGCCGGCGCCAATGTCGGTGAGCGGCTGATGGCGGTCGGCGACCGGCACTATGGCAATATCCGCGCAACGGCAGCCGACTGGCTGCGCCGCGTCGAGATCGAGGAAGACCGCATCGACGATCAGCCGCGCGCCTTTTCCGGCGGCATGCGCCAGCGTCTGCAGATCGCCCGCAACCTCGTCACCTCCCCGCGTCTCGTGTTCATGGACGAGCCGACCGGCGGTCTCGACGTCTCGGTTCAGGCCCGCCTGCTCGACCTGGTGCGCGGCCTCGTCCACGACCTTGGTCTCTCGGCCATCATCGTTACCCACGATCTCGCCGTCGCCCGGCTTCTGTCGCACCGGATGATGGTGATGAAGGATGGACTGGTGATCGAGCAGGGTCTGACCGACCGGGTGCTTGACGATCCGCGCGAGCCCTACACCCAGCTTCTCGTTTCCTCCATTCTGCAGGTGTGACCATGGCCACCCCCCTCGTTGTTTCCGAAGTCGCCAAAAGCTTCACCATGCACTTACGTGACGGTATCCGCTTGCCGGTCGTCAAGGGCGTGTCGTTCTCCGTCAAGAAGGGCGAATGCGTTGTGCTCGGCGGTCCGTCCGGCGTCGGCAAGAGCTCGATCCTGAAGATGCTCTACGGCAACTATGCCGTCGATGCCGGCCAGATCCTGATCGAACATCAGGGCCATCTGGTCGATCTCGCCCATGCAGCTCCGCGCGGTGCTGGAAGTTCGGCGCGACACGCTGGGTTATGTCAGCCAGTTCCTGCGCGTCGTTCCGCGTGTGTCGGCGCTCGACGTCGTTGCCGAGCCGCTTCTGGCGCGCGGGGTCGATCAGGCTATCGCGCGTGAAAAGGCGTCCGAGTTGCTGGCCAAGCTCAATCTGCCGCACGAACTCTGGCAATTGCCGCCGGCCACCTTCTCGGGCGGCGAGCAGCAGCGGGTCAACATTGCCCGCGGCTTCATCACCGACCACGCAATCCTTCTGCTCGACGAGCCGACGGCCTCGCTCGACGCGAAGAACCGCCGCGTCGTCGTCGAGATGATTGCTGCCAAGAAGGCTGAGGGTGTTGCTCTGCTGGGGATCTTCCATGACGAGGAAGTGCGCGATGCCGTCGCCGACCGCATTCTCGACGTCTCCGCCTTTTCGCCGCGAAAGGCTGCCGCATGAGCCAGAAACTGAGCGAAGAGCCGACGATCCATCCAACCGCCTCCGTAAACCAATCGACCCTTGGGCGATACATCGAGGTGGGCGAGCGTTGCCGCATCGATGAGGTCGAGTTCGGGGACTACTCCTACATTGAGCGCGACGGAATGATCTGGTGCGCGACGATCGGAAAATTCGCCAATCTGGCGGCATCCGTTCGCATCAACGCCACCAATCATCCGACCTGGCGGGCAACGTTGCACCATTTCACCTACCGCGCCTCGAACTACTGGCCGGATGCAGACATGGAGCAGGATTTCTTTGCCTGGCGCCGTGAAAACCGGGTCGTCATTGGACACGATGTCTGGATCGGCCACGGGGCGACGGTGCTGCCGGGTGTCACGATCGGAAACGGTGCGGTCGTTGGTTCCGGAGCCGTCGTCTCCAAGGACGTTGCGCCCTACACCATCGTCGGCGGCGTTCCGGCAAAGCTGATCCACGAACGCTTCGGCAAGGACATTGCCGGCCGTTTCGAGAAGCTTGCCTGGTGGGATTGGGATCACGGCAAGCTGCGCGATGCCCTGAATGACTTCCGAATGCTCGATGCCGACGCATTCCTCGTCCGTCACAATGCGTGATTTTTACCCCGCAACCCCCGCGTTTGCAGGGATTGCGGACTGTAACAAAAGCTACATCAATCTGACATTCCCCCTTCATCAAGCGCCGCTATGGCAGAGGGTATTACCTGTGACCGACGACGCCAAAAAGGACGAGTGCCCATGTTCCAGCTGAAGAATGTAACCCGACAGTTCGGCAAGAAGGTGGCCGTCAATTCGGTTACCTTCGACATCCTGCAGGGCCAGATGGTCGGCATCATCGGCCGGTCCGGCGCGGGCAAGTCGACGCTGCTCCGCATGATCAATCGTCTCAACGACGTATCGTCCGGCTCCATTCATTTCGGCGATCTCCAAGTGTCGTCGCTGCGCGGTGCAGCGCTGCGCAGCTGGCAGCGCGATTGCGCGATGATCTTCCAGCAGTTCAACCTTGTGCCGCGTCTCGACGTGCTGACCAATGTGCTGCTCGGTCGCCTCAATCATCGTTCCACCGTTCTCAGCATCCTCAACATGTTCACCCGCGAAGAGCGCATCATGGCAATCGGCGCGCTGGAACGGCTCGGCATCGAGCAGACGGCGCTGCAGCCGGCCGGAACGCTGTCCGGCGGCCAGCAGCAGCGTGTCGCTATTGCCCGGGCGCTGATGCAGCAGCCGAAAATGCTGCTTGCCGACGAGCCGATCGCCTCGCTCGACCCGCTGAACGCCAAGATCGTCATGGACCGCTGCGCGACATCAACGAGCGCGATGGCATCACCGTCGTCACCAACCTGCACACGCTGGATACTGCGCGCAATTATTGCGAGCGCATCATCGGCATGGCGCATGGAAGCGTCGTTTTCGATGGTCCGCCGCAGGAGCTGACGGCAGCAGCCGTCGCTGAAATCTACGGCTCGGGCGCCGAACTCGACGAATCGATGACCTCGACCAGCATCAATATTCCTGCAGCGCAGGACAACACGAAATCCGCCGGCGTCAAGTCGCTGGCACTGGCCGGACTTTAAACCGGCCTTCGGGGATCGAGAGCCCGCGTCAAGGGCAGACCATTGCAACCGAATGTGAACCGGCGCCGCCGGGATAACAGGAGAAGACCCTTATGTTGAAGAAAGCACTTCTGAGCGCCGTTGCGCTCTTTGCCCTCGTCGGCCACGTTCAGGCTGAAGACCTCAAGGAATTCCGCGTCGGCATCATCGGTGGCGAAAACGAAGCCGACCGCCTGCGCAACTACCAGTGCCTCGGTGATCACCTGAAGACGGCGCTGAATGTCGAGAAGGTTTCCTTCTTCCCGGCCGCTGACTATGACGGCGTTATCCAGGGCCTGCTCGGCGGTACGCTTGATTATGCTGAGCTTGGTGCGTCCGGCTATGCCAAGATCTTCCTCGCCAAGGCTGACGCCGTCGAGCCGATCCTGACAACCGAACAGTCCGATGGCTCGACCGGTTACTACTCGGTCATGGTTGCCCGCAAGGACAAGGGCTACACCAGCGTTGCTGACCTCAAGGGCAAGAAGCTCGGCTTCGCTGACCCGGATCGACCTCGGGCTACCTCATTCCGAACGTCACGCTGCCGGAAACGATCGGCATGCCGGTCAAGGAATTCTTCGCTGAAACCGGCTTCGGCGGCGGCCACGAGAACCTCGTTCTCGAAGTGCTCAAGGGCACTTTCGATGCCGGCACGACCTTCGGTTCGGGCATCGGCGAGTTCAAGGACGGATACACGTCCGGCAACCTGCATAAGATGGTCGAAAAGGGCGTTCTGGATATGAACGACCTAGTCGAACTGTGGCGCTCGCCGCTGATCCCGAACGGCCCGATCGTTGTTCGCACCTCGATGAATGATGACATGAAGGCGAAGTTCAAGCAGTTCATGCTCGACCTGCCGAAGACCGATGCAGCCTGCTTTGCCGGCGTCATGGGCGGCGATTTCAAGGGCTTCGTCGAAGTCAACTCCGACTTCTACAAGCCGATCATCGACGCTCGCAAGTCGACCATTGGCGGCTGATATCGTCAAGATTCAAAGCGCTGGCCGGCCATTCCGGCCAGCGTTTCCTTGTTTAAGCAGCCTTGGGGCATGACGCCCTTTGAGGCCCCGTGTTTGCCGGAGACTTCATGGCCACGTCAGCGCTTTCCACGACCTTGAGCGACAATGGCGCCCTGGTCGAACGCCACTGGCAGGAGCTCAATCTCCGCCGCCGCACCTACACCTTCCTTGGTCTTGCGCTGCTGGCCGTGGCTCTGTCCGGATCGCTCTGGTTTGCCAATGCCACCAATGCCGGCAAGTTCTTCGACCGCCTGCCCTATTTCTTCGATTTCGTCGGCGATCTTGTGCCCGCGCGACGGTGCTGAAATCGGCCGGGCGATGTTCGACCTGCCCTCGCCCTATGACGACGGCAGCCTGAAATACAATTATCCTGAAGGCCGGATGTATCTGACGGATACGTTCTATGTGCCCGAATATTTCTACAAGATGCTGGAAACGCTGAACATCGCGATCTTCTCCACCATCTTCGGCATGTTCTTCGGCTTCATTCTCTGCTTCTTTGCCGCCCGCAATCTGATGCCCAATCCGTGGGTTCGCGGTGTTGCGCGGCGCTTTATGGAAATCCTGCGGGCCTTTCCGGAAGTGGTGATCGCCGGTTTCTTCCTGGCGATCCTCTCCCTCGGTCCGATCCCGGCCATGATCGCCGTTTCGGTCCATACGGTCGGCGCGCTCGGCAAGCTGTTCTTCGAGGTGGTCGAAAATGCCGACATGAAGCCGGACGAGGGGCTTCGGGCTGCCGGCGGCAACTGGTTCGAGCGGGTCTGGTTCGGCATCGTGCCGCAGGTCCTGCCGAACTTCATGAGCTATTTCCTGCTGCGTCTCGAAATCAACGTGCGCGCCTCGACCATCATCGGCGCCGTCGGTGGTGGGGGTATCGGCGAGCCGCTGCGGCTTTCGATCAGCCAGGGTCACGAGGCAAAGACGCTGGCGATCATTATCCTCTTGTTCTCGACGATCATTGCCGTCGATCAGTTTTCCGCATGGCTGCGCCGGCGTCTCGTCGGTGATCAGGCCTTCCAGCTCGCGCAATAGGAGGCGGACCATGACCGTAAACACGATGATGAACACCGCACAGATGGAAGCGATCGCCGCCCGTCACCCGCATCTGCTGACGGGTTCGATCAGCAAGCGCATCCGCTCCATCCTGATCTTCGCCGGCATCGCCCTCTACATGATCTACAGCTGGTGGTTTTTCTCGATCGGCCAGGTTCTAGTCAATGCCAATTGGGGCATTGCCGGCACGTACCTCGCCGACTGGGTTTCCTATGAGGTCCGGCCCGACATCAAGATCGCCAACGATGGCACGATGCAGGTGGTTTATCCGCGCTATTCGCCGCTGGGTCCTGATGCCAAGCCGGAATGGGTCAAGATCGAGACGAAGATGGTTGATCGTACCATCGATGTCCCGGCCGTGACGCTGCAAGCCGCTCCGAAGAAGAACTCGAGCTTCAGCTTTATGGCACCGAATGCGGCCGTCGGTGGCAGCGCTGAGGCGGGTGCCCGCACCCGAAACCCGCACCGAGGAAGTCGTCAGCCGCGCCACGGTCAATTTCAACAGCACGACCAGCATCGATGTCGCCGACGGCAAAGTCGCGGCCACTCATGCCGGCGAAACCCTCCTGATCGATCTCGACCATTCCGCCGGTGTCACGCCGGAAGGTGCCCTGCCGGAATGGGCAACGCAGAAGCGTCCGGGCGAAAAGATCACGCTTGCCTTCGGCATGACCGGCTGGGCTGATGTCGATAAGGAAAAGATCAGCATCCATAACCGCTTTCCCGGCTGGGCCAATTTCATCTTCGATACCAACTCGCCGTTCTTCAACAAGTCGTTCAGTGAGGTCACGAACTTGATCGTCAGCGGCGACCGGCTCGATCCGAACCGCTCCAACCTGTCGCTTGCCTGGAACAACATCCTCTACAATTCCGAATGGCAGCATCTCGATGTCTGGACCAAGCTGCTGCAGACCATCGTCATGGCTTTCGTCGGGACGCTGTTTGCCTCGATCATCGCTTTCCCGCTGTGCTTCCTGGCTGCCCGCAACATTACCCGCAATGGGGTGCTCAACCAGGTGACCAAGCGGTTCTTCGATTTCCTGCGGTCGGTCGACATGCTGATCTGGGCGCTGTTCTTCACCCGCGCCTTCGGCCCCGGACCGCTTGCCGGCATGTCGGCGATCTTCTTCACTGATACCGGCACGCTTGGAAAGCTCTATGCCGAAGCTCTGGAAAACATCGATGACAAGCAGCGAAGGCGTCAAATCGGTCGGCGCTGCACCGCTTGCCGTGCAGCGCTTCGGTGTCCTGCCGCAGGTCCTGCCGGTCTTTGCCAGTCAGGCGCTGTATTTCTGGGAATCCAACACCCGCTCAGCCACCATCATCGGCGCTGTCGGCGCAGGCGGCATCGGCTTGAAACTCTGGGAAGCAATGCGGACGAATTCCGATTGGGAAAACGTCTGCTATATGGTTATCCTGATCCTCATCGTCGTTTTCATTTTCGACAGCGCCTCCAATTTTCTGCGCTCGCGTCTGATGGGCCAGAAAACATATTGAACTATGGTGGCGGATCACCGCCACTGATCACGATAATGTCACGAAAAGCGCGTAGCCACGGGGGCAAATCGGCCCGTCCGGTCACCGCTCCCGTGATGCCTTGCAGGGAATGACCAGTGCGCTACGCATTCTATATCTCGCCTGACGAAGACGACCCGTTGAGCGCCGCCGCGGAGCGGTGGCTCGGAGCGAACCCGTTTACCGGCGAAACCTCGGACCTCAAGCCTGCGGGCGATTTCAGCGCCGACGAGCTGACGGCCCTAACCGCCGATCCTCGCCGCTACGGTTTCCACGGAACGCTGAAGGCTCCCTTCTCGCTTGCGTCGGGTAAAACCGAGGTGCAATTGCTCGATGATTTCGATGCGTTTTCCGAGGAATACTTGCCGTTCGAGATCCCGGAAATGGCACTTGGCCAGCTGGGGCCGTTCTTTGCGCTGGTGCCGGCCGTCAGCTGTTCGCAATTGCAGGATCTTGCCGACGAAACCGTGCGGCGGTTCTCGCCGTTCCGTGCGCCGTTGTCGGACGCTGACATCGCCCGCCGCAAGCCGGAACTGCTCGGCGACGTGATGCGCCGCAACCTGTTCTGACTGGGGCTACCCTTACGTTTTCGAGAGCTTCCGTTTCCATATGACGCTGACCGGCCCGGTCCCGGTGGACCGTCAGCCTGCGATGAAGGCGCTGCTGGAGCAGATCTTTGCGCCTTTCATCGGCCAACCTCTTGGCGTTACCTCGCTTGCGCTGTTCACCTGAACCAGCGGGCGCGCCTTTTACAGTTCATTCGCTTTTGCCGCTCGGCGGCACGTCCAAACGAAAGATGGCATGACATGACCGTTGAAACCGTTCTCTCCAACGCCCGCATCGTCCTCGAAGATCGCATTCTCGATGGTTCTGTCCTGATCCGCGACGGCAAGATCGCCGACATCTCGGAAGGCACCAGTCGCATCGGCGAGGATTTCGAAGGCGATTACCTGATCCCCGGCTTGGTCGAGTTGCACACCGACCATCTGGAAGCCCACTATTCGCCACGCCCGGGCGTTCGCTGGTTGAAGATGGCAGCGATCCAGGCGCATGACGCGCAGGTCGTCACATCCGGCATCACCACCGTCTTCGACTGCCTGCGCATGGGCTCCGACGAGGATGGCGGCTTCGAGCAGGGCGAGATGCGCGACATGGCAAACGCGCTAGCACAGGCCGCGAAGGAAAATCGCCTTCGCGCCGATCACCGCATCCATCTGCGCTGCGAAGTCTCGACGGACAATGTGCTGGCGCATTTCGAAGAGTTTGAAAATGACCCGCAGGTCGGCCTCGTTTCGCTGATGGACCATGCTCCGGGCCAGCGCCAGTTCCAGACGATGGAACAGTATACGCTCTACTACAAGAACAAGCGTGGCCTTTCCGACGAGGCTTTCGCCGCGTTCTGCGCCCGTCAACAGGCTTTGTCGGCCAAGTATGCCGGCCCGCATCGCATCGGAAATCGCCAAGGCCTGCGCCGAGCGCGGCATCGCCATCGCCAGCCATGACGACGCCACCTTGGCCCATGTCGAGGAATCGGTCGGTTTCGGCATTCGCCTTGCGGAATTCCCGACCAGCTTCGAGGCTGCCGAGGCCTCGCATGCGGCCGGTCTGAGCGTTTTGATGGGAGCGCCGAACATCGTGCGCGGCAAATCACATTCCGGCAACATCGCCGCGAAGGATCTTTGCAGGAGCGCGGTGTTCTCGACGTTCTGTCGTCCGACTACGTGCCGTTCAGCCTGATCCATGCACCTTTCGTGCTTTCGGATGAGCTGGAAAGCGTCAGCCTGCCGCAGGCGCTGGCAATGGTCACAGCGACCCCCGCACGCACTGTCGGTCTTGACGATCGCGGCCGGATCGCCACCGGGCTGCGCGCCGATATCGTTCGGGTTCAGCGCCAGGAAGGCATCCCGGTCGTTCGCTCGGTCTGGCGCGAAGGCAAGCGGGTCGCCTGATGCACGGGCAGCAGGGTCAGACGGGCGCGATCATCGTGGTGGTCGGCCCCAGCGGTGCCGGCAAGGACAGCGTCATCGGTTTCGTGGCGCAACACTTTGCCGATCGCGACGATATCGACTTCGTCCGCCGGGTCATCACCCGGCCGTCGGATGCTGGCGGCGAAGATCACGAGAGCATTTCCGGCGATGTTTTTGATAGCCGGCTATCGGCCGGCGACTTCGCGGTCGCCTGGCAGGCGCACGGGTTGAAATACGGAATTCCGAAGGACGCGCTCGAGAAGGTGCGGGCCGGCCGGATCCTGATCGCCAATGGCAGCCGGGCAGTGCTCGGCCAGTTCCGGCAGGCCTTCCCAAGGGTGGCGATCGTCAATATCACGGCTTCGCCACAGGTATTGGCAAGCCGCCTCGTGGCGCGCGGCCGGGAAAGCGAGCAGGATATTCTCAACCGGCTCAGGCGGCAGGTTCCTGATATTCTTGACGAGCCGGACGTGACGACGATCGACAATAGCGGCCCGCTCGACATCGCAGGCTCGCGATTTGCAGCGCTCGTGACCGAATTGCGCAGCTCTAACTGACCTCAAAGCGCGTTGTCGAGAAAATACCATTGGTCGAGATGGGCGCGGATGACGGGCTCGATGACCGCGTTGAGGAGCAAAACGTCGTCGATGAGGCGCTCGCCGGGTTTGTTCTCCGGCGGCAGGATGACCGGTGGCAGTGCAAATCCGTCAAATGACGTGCCATCGCTGCGCACCGCATAACACGGGCAGATGGTCGCGCCGGTCAAACGAGCGAGCCGGGCAACGACTGCAAGATTGCCTTCAAGATGAGGCGGGCGGCCGAAGAAGGGGCCGCGGATTTTGCCGGCGAAGCCCTCGTCGCAAAAGACCGAGATCGCGCCCCCTTTTTCAGGATGTTCAGTGCTGGCCGTATGCCGTCCTTGCCGGGTGGCAGCAATCCGTATCCGAGCTTTAACCGCACGCGCCGGGCGATCCACGCGCGCCCTGCCGGCGGGCGGCGTGTAGTTGGCGAATGGGGAGAGGCCGAGTTCCACCAGTTTGGGGGCGAAGATCTCCCAGTTTCCAAGGTGCATGCAGACAACGATCACTGGACCCTTTTTATAGGCATCGGTAAAGTGATGCAGATCATGCCAGGTTGCGCGGCGCCATAGGCGCCTGATGATCGAAAATTCCGTCATGATGCGGCCCTGGTTTTGCCAGCTCCGCTTGAGAACCTGATCGCGCTCCTCTTCGGTCGCATCCGGGAGGAGACGCCGCAGGTTTTTCTGTGTTTTCTTGACAGATGACCTGTGCCAGCGCGGGATGACAAACGTCCCAAGCCGGGCGCCCGCCGCCGAGCAGATGCTGGCCGGAACGGCTTTCAATCCGAAGTGAACGGTCAGGTCGAGCAGGTTCTTGAGATTGCCGCTCACATGATAGCGAAAGGCCGTTTTACGCCGGTCGCCATCCTTGAACAGGTCTGCCAGCGGCGGTGTCGCAGGAGCGCGGTAGACCCAGGCGGACCGTTTCGCAGGCCCACTTTTGGCGTCGTTTGCTGGCTTGGCCATCGGGGCTAAACCTTTTCGCGCCGATGCAGCGTCACCGGCAGGCCACCGCGCGGCCGCAGTGTCAGGCGGCATTGCGGCTCGACTTTCGCGTCTTCGGCCACCCGCACCTTGAACCGCTGGGCAAGGATCGCCAGGCACAGGATCGCTTCCTGGAGGCCGAATTGCAGGCCGGGGCAGACGCGCGGACCACTGGCGAAGGGGATGTAGCTATAGGGTATGGCCTTGCCGCCATTCATAAAGCGCTCAGGCTTGAAGAGATGGGCGTGCTTGAAGAAGGCCTCCGTCCGGTGCAGCAGCCAAGGCACGATCAGCACCAGCGATGCCGGCTTGACGTCGATATCGCCGATCCGATCGGCCTCTTTCGCCTGTCGGGCAAGAATCGGCACTGGCGGATAGAGACGCAGCGTCTCCTCGATCACAGCACGGCACCAGTCCAACTGAGGAATGTCGTCGAGCGTCGGTACATGGTTGCTGCAGACGCGGGCGATTTCCTCGTGCAGTGATTTTTCGACCCATTGCGCCCGTGACAGCAGGTACCAGGCCCAAGTCAATGTTGCCGCTGTCGTCTCGTGGCCGGCCATGAAGATGGTGGCAGCCTCGTTGCGGAGCGCCACCACGTCGAGCTTCAGTTCCGGATTGCGCTTCTGCCGCCGCACCAGCAGTTCCACCATCGAGTTGTCGTCGCCCCGCCCGGCCAGATGGTCCTCGACCACCTTGTCGATGATCTGATGAATGCGTGAAACGGACCGACGCAGTTTTGGCGTCCGCAGCACCGGCAGCCCCTCGTCGAAGCCGAGGAAATAGCCGATGTTGACGGAATCGATCAGCGACTGGTAGCTCTCGAAACCCTCGCTGACGGCCTTTGCGCCGTCTTCACTGAGGTCATTGCCGAACACGGCCCGGGAAATGATTTCCGCCGTCAGGCCGGCCATTTCGAAGCGCGTTCACAGGTGCGCCGTCTGGAAGGGATTCCCAACGATGCACTAGCTCGCTTGTGGTGTTTTCCATGATCTTGCTGAAAGCCGGCACACGGTTCTTGTGGACGATATCGTTGACCAGCGGGCGCCGCTGCTTCCATGTCTCGCCATCGGAAATGAACAGCCCGTCGCCCAAAAGGAATTCCAGCGCGCCGCATCTGCGGCGTCTTGCGCTCGAAATTTTCGTGGCGCTTGGCAACGACATAACGGATCGCGTCCGGCGAATTGACCACGACAATCTGGCGTCCAAAGACGTTCATCGCGGTTACGCGATCGGTGTAGTCGCCCTTGCGCCAGACCGACAGAAAATCATGACGAGCCTTGAGAATGAGATTGAGCGGGCGGCCGGGCTTGCCCCTGTAGTAGTCGGCATGGGCGGGCTCGAACGAATTCTTTCGGAGCTTTTCAATGATATCCGTCGATTGCCGTAAACTGGAGAACATGCTCCGGCTGCCCCTGTCTGTGTCCGGTGACGGCACTGTGAGTCCTGATGGTCGCGACTACCGGATAGCAGCAATTTCTGGCAGCGCAAAATTCTTTCGACAGACAAAACCCTGCCGTTGGGAACGGCAGGGTTGATCGTCATTCGCGATTGCGACGGCGGGCTGGATGCTTTTAACGCAGGGCCGCGCAGGCTTTTACAATCCGCTCCAGCGCCTCGCGCAATTCCGCTTCCGAGGTCGCATAGGAGATGCGGAAGAACGGCGACAGGCCAAAGGCCGAGCCCGGCACGACGGCGACATGGGCATCGTCGAGCAGATAGGCGCAGAAGTCTGCGTCCGTCTCGATGCGCTTGCCGCCGGGTGTGGTTTTGCCCAGCATGCCTGCGCAGCCGGAGAAGGTGTAGAAGGCGCCTTCGGGCGTGCGGCAATCGAGACCGTCGATGGTATTGAGCGCCGTAACGACCAGATCGCGGCGGCGTTGGAAGCTGGCGGTGCGTTCCTTGAGAAAATCCTGCGGCCCGTTCAGCGCGGCGACCGAGGCGGCCTGGCTGATCGAGGACGGGCAGGAGGTTGCCTGGCTCTGCACCACAGCCATCGCCTTGATAAGGTCGCGCGGTCCGCCGGCATAACCGATGCGCCAGCCGGTCATGGCATAGGCCTTGGAGACGCCGTTGACGGTGAGCGTCCGGTTCTTCAGCGCCGGTTCAAGCGCGGCCGGGGTGACAAACTTGAAGCCGTCATAGACGATATGCTCGTACATATCATCGACCAGCAGCCAGACATGCGGATGCTTCAACAGCACGTCGAGCAGCGGGCGGTAATCTTCAGCGCTGTAGGCGGCGCCTGATGGATTGGACGGCGAATTCAGCATGACCCAGCGAGTCTTCGGCGTGATCGCCGCTTGAGCTGTTCGGCCTTCAGCCGGAAGCCGGCCTCTGCGTCGCAGGCGATCAGGACCGGCTTGCCCTCGGCGATCTCGACGATGTCCGAATAGGAGGTCCAGTAGGGCGTCGGGATAATCGCTTCGTCGCCGGGGTTCAGCGTCGCCATCATGGCGTTGAAGAGGATCTGCTTGGCGCCGGTTGCCACCGTGATTTCGTCGAGTTCGTAGGAAACGCCGTTTTCTCTGGCGAACTTGTCCCGGATCGCCTGCTTCAGTTCCGGCGTACCGTCGAGCGCGGTGTATTTGGTCTTGCCGCTCTGGATGGCATCGCAGGCTGCCTGCTTGACGTGATCGGGCGTATCGAAATCCGGCTCGCCGGCACCCAGAATGATCACCGGCTTGCCGTCGCGCTTCATGGCTTGTGCTCGTGCGCCGATCTTCAGGATCTGCGAGACGCCGATCGTGGAGATCCGCGAGGCGGGCGCAAAGCCCGCCTCCTCAACCTTGGTGTTGATGGTCATGACCGATCCTTATTCGATGTCAAAGGAGACGCCCTGTGCCAGCGGCAGGGCCTTCGAATAGTTGATCGTGTTGGTGGCGCGGCGCATGTAGGCGCGCCATGCGTCCGAGCCGGATTCGCGGCCGCCGCCGGTTTCCTTTTCGCCGCCGAACGCGCCGCCGATTTCAGCACCGGATGTGCCGATATTGACGTTGGCGATGCCGCAGTCGGAACCGTCAGGCGACAGGAAACGCTCGGCTTCCTGCAGGTCGAGCGTGAAGATCGACGATGAGAGGCCGGCACCGACCGCGTTGTGATCGGCAACCGCGGCGTCGAAGTCGCTGTACTTCATGACGTAGAGGATCGGTGCGAAGGTTTCTTCGGTGACCGGTCCGTCCTGCTTCGGCATTTCGACCAGGGCGGGCTTGACGTAGTAGCTGTTGGCGTTGCCGAGATCGACGCGTTCGCCGCCGGTGATCGGAGCCGCCGTGCGCCTTTGCTTCGGACAGCGCCTTCTGCATGTTGTCGAAGGCCGGCTTGTCGACCAGCGGACCGACGAGAGCGGTTGATTCCAGCGGGTTGCCGACCGAAACACTCGAATAGGCCTTCTTCAGGCGCGGAACCAGCTGATCGTAGACGCTTTCATGGACGAACAGGCGGCGCAGTGTGGTGCAGCGCTGGCCGGCCGTGCCCATGGCACCGAAGGCGATGGCGCGCAGCGCCATGTCGAGATCGGCCGACGGGCAAACGATGCCGCCATTGTTGCCGCCGAGTTCGAGGATGGCACGGGCAAAGCGCTTGGCCAAGCGCGGACCGACATCGCGGCCCATGCGGGTGGAACCGGTGGCCGAAACCAACGGTACCTTCGGGTGATCGACCATCACTTCGCCAATGGTGCGGTCGCCGATCAGAACCTGCGTCAGGCCTTCAGGCGCATCGCCGAAGCGGGCAATGGCACGATCAAGGATAGCCTGCGATGCAAGGGCGGTGAGCGGGGTCTTTTCCGACGGCTTCCAGACGACGGCATTGCCGCAGACCAGAGCAAGCGCCGAGTTCCAGGCCCAGACGGCGACCGGGAAGTTGAAGGCGGAGATAACGCCGATGACGCCGAGCGGATGCCAGGTTTCCATCATGCGGTGGCCGGGGCGCTCGGTGGCGATGGTCAGGCCGTAGAGTTGGCGGGAGAGGCCGACGGCGAAATCGCAGATGTCGATCATTTCCTGGACTTCGCCAAGACCTTCCGAGGTGATCTTGCCGGCTTCGATGGAGACCAGACGGCCGAGATCGGCCTTGCTGGCGCGCAGTTCTTCGCCGAGCAGGCGGATCAGTTCGCCGCGCTTCGGAGCCGGGACCAGACGCCAGGCGCGAAATGCTGCATCGGCCTTTTCGATCTTGGCGGCGGCTTCAACGGCCGAAACCGTCTTCAGGCTGGCAATCTGTTCGCCGGTGACTGGCGAGAAGGAGGCCATGTCGCCACCTGTATAGAGGTCCTTGGAGACGCCGAGCTTCTCCAGAAGGGCGGCCGTTTCCTGAACGACATTCACCGACTTCGTTGCAATGTTCATGATGAGCAAACTCCCGTTTTTGTGTCTGGCGGACTATCCAAAGCGCACCGCACCGAGGTCTCCCGGCGAGGTGATGGCTTTGAGGCCCTGGGCCATGTCCTTGATCTTCTGTTGCGTATAAAGGTCGTAATAGGCTTGGTTTTTCCGGCCGATGGCATGTTCGGCACTGAAGCTGCCGTTGAAATCCTGGACGGCGATGGCAAACACCCAGTCGCGCAGCCGCCGCTCGAAATCCGTGTCCGATGCCGAAGCACTGTCCTTCGGCACCACCAGATTGAAATGCACGCCGCCATCGCCGATATGGCCGAAATCGCAGATCGTCACCTCCGGAAAGGCTTGCGGCATATCGGCCTTCATGCGGTCGCAGAAGGCCATGATATCACCTCTGCGGAAGGAAAGATCGAAGGCGATCAATTTTCCGGAGTGCTTGACGCCCTCCGACAGGGCATGGCGCAGCGACCACATTTCATGGGCCGGACCGACGAAGGCATCGGCGAGCGGCGCCTCTTCCGTTTCCCAAATCTCGGCAAGCACCGCTTCCAGGACCGCATCGAGCGATTGTTCGCCCTCGCGCGGGTTCCCAGGTGCGGGAAATTTCCACGAGGATCACATAGTCAGGCACGTTGCCGCCTTGAAAGGGATTTTTCAGTGAGGGCACATGATCGAGCGCCGCCGTGACGGAGTTTTTCGAGATGCCTTCGAAGGCCGAGAGATAGGCGCCGAGCCGGTCTTCCATGGCGCGCAGCAGCGGCATGACATGGGCGCCGCTTGCCGGAACGAGATAGGCCGTCGCCACCTGCTTCGGCAGGGGTTCGATGTTCAGCACGCATTCGGTGATGATGCCGAAGGCGCCGGAGGTGCCGATGAAGATCTGCTTCCAGTCGACGCCGGTATTGTTCTTGCGAAGCTCCGAGGTCAGGTCGAGGATCGTACCTTCTTCGTTGGCCAACACCACCTTGATGCCGAGCGTGTTGCGGCGGACGTCGCCGTATTTCAGGGAAGCGCGATCCGCCGGTATTGGTGGCCAGCATGCCACCCAGCCGCGGATCGGCGCCGAGGTCGATCGGGAAAAACAGGCCGTGTTTTTCAAGCTTCTGGTTGACATCCGACAGCCGGAAACCGGCATCCACGCGCAGCGAGCGGTTGTCGAGGTCGAGATCGAAACGCTGGGTCATCCGGTCGAGGCTGAGCACAGCTTGGGTGCCGGTCAAATCCGGGGTCGAGCCGGACACAAGACCGGTGTTGCCGGATTGCGGAATGAGAACGAGGCCGTTCTTCACGCAATAGGAAACCGCCGCTGACACCTCTTCGGTGGTTTGTGGACGCAGGACGATTGCGGCGCGGCCCTGATCGTAGCGCGCCGGTCTGGTAAGCCGCCACATCGCTGCCTTCGGTGACAATGCCCTTGTCACCGAGACGTGCGGTCAGTGCTGCGACGTGGTTCTGGTCGATCATCGTTTCAGCTTTACTCCGCCGCTTGCGCCGACGAAAGCATCTGCCTGACATCGGCAATCGAAGCGTGTTCGATACCGGCATAGTGATCGAACTCGTTCAGCACCTTTGCACCGAGATCGAGTTCGAAACGCTGCTGGTTGGGGCTCGCCACAAACTCTTGGGCGGCATCATCGCCGAGATTGGACTGGAAGATGCCGGCGGCGCTGACGGGCAGGAAGTCTTCGTAGACGATCGGATCGAACTGCACGAGACCGTCAGCGATCAGGCTGTCGAGGCTCCTGGACGCATCGGCCTTTGCCTTGCGGCCCTTGGCGGTTAGCGAATAGGCGAAATAGCCGAGGCCTTCGGCGCGAATGCCGGCCCAGGTATCGGGGAACGGAATGAAGGCATCCGAAAGTGCCTTTTCATACTCGGCCGCGTTCGAGCCGTCCGCCGCAGGACGAACGATCTTGCGCGACGCATTGAGCAGGTCGTCGTACAGCGTCCGGCCCTTCGGGGGTCAGCGCGATGCCGCGCTGTTCGATCTCGCCGAAGCGGGCGGTGTGCGAGCCTTCGTGCCAGCTGCTGTCGGCAGTCTGGAATGAAACCGGTTCTTCCAGGGCCTTGAACGAGGTCTGGCGCAGCAGGATCGCGCATTTGCGGGTCGGCGGGCCTTCGATCGTCGCCTTGGGGGCGATCTTGTAATCCGGCATGCGGGCCTGGACGGCGTCGATATCCAGCGTGCGCGGCGTCAGGTGGTTGATATGCGGACCCTTGAACGAGACGACATCGGCAATCAGCCGGTGGGCTTCATGCAGGCGGTGGTACATGTCGGGGCTGACATTGGCCTTGTCGTGCCAGCGGAAGGTCTCAAGAGCTTCAGCAACGAAGCGCTCGGCATCGGCCTTGTCGAGACCGCCCTGCCTTTCCGTCTTCTCCGTCAGCGCGATGGCGCCGTCGGTAAAGATCTGCCGCTTCGACAGGATCTGCTCGGCCTCATTGCGCAACGCTTTGTCGGCGATCAGGTCGAGCCGCAGCAGCGAGGTGAAGACGCGGAAGGGGTTTTTCTTCAAGGCCGCATCCCCGACTGGGCGGAAGGCCGTCGAATGAACTGGGACGCCGGCGGTCGAGAGATCGTAGTAGCCGACCGGCAGCATGCCCATGACGGCAAAGACGCGGCGCATCATCGACAGCTCGGCGGGCGTGCCGAGCCGGATGGCGCCATGGCGCTCCTCGGAGATGCGCTCCAGCGAATCCGTGTCCTCGAGACGGGCCTGCAGATCCGGATCGGCAGCCAGCGTTTCGGCGTTCACCTTGCCCACCAGTTCCATCAACGTGCCATAGGCCGGCACCTCGGTGCGGTACATGGCCGACATCGCCGCGGAAAAGGCCGAGCGGATAAGGTCGGTGGATACGAAACTATTCTCTTTCACGGCAACGCGCCTCGCAGTATGGAAGGGATAACGGTGATCATTCTCATTTCGTATCATATATGGGTCGAACGGGCATTGATTGCGACAGTTATGACTATGATCATGCGAGGCTGGAATGAAGTTGAGCAGAAGACTGGTCCCGGACGTCACGACGCTGCAGGCATTCGAGTGTGCCGCGCGTCATGGCAGCTTCACGCAGGCGGCCGCCGAGCTGAACCCTGACCCAAAGCGCCGTCAGCCGCCAGATCAAGGATCTCGAAAGCCAGATCGGCGTACTCCTGTTTGAGCGTATCCGGCAGCGGGTCATTCTCTCCGATGCGGGCCAGAAATTCCTGCCCGAGGTTCGCCGGCTGCTGACCCAATCCGAGGAGTTGATGGTCCGCGCCATGGCGTCGGCCCGCTCGGGAATCGACCCTCTCCATCGCTTCGCTGCCAACCTTCGGCAGTCGCTGGCTGACACCGCGCCTGCCGAACTTTCTCAGTCAGCATCCGGGCACGGTGATCAATATCGCTTCACGGTCGCAGCCCTTCGATTTCGAGGAGCAGAATTTCGACCTCGCTATTCACTACGGCCAGCCGGTCTGGGCGCACGCCACTTGCAGCTACCTCTGCAGCGAGATCATCGTGCCGGTGGCAAGTCCCGCACTGCTGGCGCTTAATCCTATGAAGGAGCCGAGTGAACTGGAGCACAAGCCGCTGCTGCATCTCGCCACCCGGCCGAAGATGTGGGCGCAGTGGTTCGAAAGCAATGGCGGCGAGATGAAGTCGGCCTATCGCGGCAACTGATCTCGACCAGTTTTCGATGGTGATCGAGGCCGCTGTCGCAGGGCTCGGCTTTGCGTTGGTGCCGCGCTACCTGATCGAGCAGGAACTTGTCGTCGACCGGTTGCGCGTTGTCTTCGACCGGCCGATGCAGACGGAAAACAGCTATTATCTGGTGGTGCCGGAGGGCAAGCTGGAAAATCCGGTCAGCCAGGCTTTCAGGGCGTGGATCACGGCCCAGGTCGGGTGAATGCCAGGTGCCTTCGCTGCGCCGCAATATAAAAGGCGGAACCTTTCCGTGCCCCGCGCGTTGCCGACTGGATGAGCAGTGCCGAAAAGACAACCGTGAGGGGTTTCACATCATTTGCTGGGAAGGATGACCGCGACAACGGCCGTTCTTCGGCGTTGCGGCATGGAATTCGTCCCCAGAATATGCCCCCGCAGCTTGCAACACATTGGCACTACGGCTAAAAAATGCCCAGTTCTTGCATCACGCAGCCCTGACAGCGAAGCGACAGCCGCCTTCACGACCTTAAAGGCCCATCCGGGCCGCGCCAAAGTCACCGGTTTCTCGCTTACGGGAGACTTTGTGGCTGATGGTGGAACACCGATGAGTGTTTAGGGTCGTGGCAGCGCAGAGCCAAACATCAGGGCTGCAGCCCATCCGGCGTGACGACCGGACCCTTCAACACCGCCTGGACCCAGAACCCGTACCCATGAACTTTCAAAACACGCCTTCCACGCCTCCGCGCGAAGCTGAGATCAAGCCGATCGACTACAACGATTCGATCCGCGCTGACCTATTTCACCATCGATGAGCTTCATGAATGCGGGGCAAAGCTTGCCCGCGATGGCGTTTCGACCCTGCCGGGGTTCTTTCCGTTCGAGTTCCGTCCACGCCACCGCGAAAATGAAAACGAGATTTTCCGGGTCTACAAGGTAACGGCTGGCGATGTTGAAGCCGGGGCTTCGATCACGCCTGCCGCCGAATGGCTGCTCGACAATCACTATCTGGTCGAAGAGTCCATCCAGGAAGTGCGGCGTGACTTTCCGCGCAAGTTCTATCGACAGCTGCCAACTCTTTCGGTTTCCGGCACGACGATCCCGCGCACGATGGCACTTGCCTGGCTGTATATCGCCCATACCCACAGCACTGTTTCGCGTGAAAGCCTGACAGCCATGGTCGCCGGCTTTCAGGAGCACGAGACCTTCAAGATCGGCGAATTGTGGGCGCTGCCGTCCATCGTCCGGTTCGTCTTGATCGAAAATCTGCGGCGCATCGCCATCCGGGTCGATCGGTCGCGCAATATGCGCAACAAGGCAAACGACGTCGCCGACCAGATCGTCCGTCTGGGCACACCTGAGAAATTCAAATCGGTGCTGGCGGAGGCCGAGCAGCTCTGTGCGGACAACACCTTCGTCGCCCAGTTGCTCTACCGGCTGCGGGACGGTTCTGCAGACCTCCGGCTTCGTCATCACCTGGCTGGAAGAACAGCTGGAAAAGCGCGGCAGCGATGTCGAGGAAGCTCTGGTCGCCGAGCAGAACCGGCTATCGTCGGGCAATGCGACGATGAGCAACATCATCCGCAGCCTGCGCAGAAATCGACGACAATGACTGGGCCGTCTGGTTCGAAAGCGTCAGCAAGCTGGACGACGCTACGCGATGGGTCTGATTACTCCTCCCTCGATTTCGGATCGCGCAACAAGTACCGCAACACCATCGAACGGCTGGCGCGCCGTTCCGGCAGTTCCGAGCTTGAAGTCACGCAGATCGCACTCGATATGGTCAAGGACCAGACGCGCGCAGATGCCAGCCCGAGCGATGTGCTGCATGAGCCCAATGTCGGCGGTTTTCTCGTCGGCAAGCAACGCCGCTTGCTGGAAGCCAAGATCGGCTATCGCCCGTCGATCCTCCAGAGGATCATCCGGCTTGGCCGGAAGCTGGACTGGTTTGCGATTGCCGGTCCGAACATCCTGTTGACCATCCTTGCGATGATCGCCGTCTACGTTTTCGTCAGCCCGATGGAAATTCCGACGGGCGCCAAGCTGATCATGCTGTTGCTGTTCGCCCTTCCGGCCTCGGAAGGTGCTGCCGGCCTCTTCAACACGCTGGTGACGCTCTGCGTGACGCCATCGCGACTTGTCGGATATGAATTCCTCGATGGGATTCCGGAGGATGCACGGACCCTCGTTGTCGTCCCCTGTCTGATTTCCAAGCGCGATCATGTCGATGAACTCGTGCGCAACCTCGAAGTCCACTATCTCGCCAATCCCAAGGGCGAAATCTATTTCGCTTTGGTCAGCGATTGGGTCGATAGCCCGGAAGAGGAAACTGCGGCCGATCTCGATGTGCTCGAATATGCCAAGACTGAGATCGAAACGCTGAGCGCGCGTTATGCCCATGACGGCCGCATCCGCTTTTACCTTTTGCATCGCCGCCGCCTCTACAACGAAGCGGAAGGCGCCTGGATGGGCTGGGAGCGCAAGCGTGGCAAGCTGCATGAGCTGAACCTGCTCCTGCGCGGCGACAGCGATACCAGCTTCCTTGCCGGTGCCAATACGGTGCCGGAAAACGTCCAGTATGTGATGACGCTCGATTCCGATACGCGCCTGATGCGCGATGCGGTGACCAAGCTCGTCGGCAAGCTCTACCACCCGATCAACCGCCCGGTCGTCGATCCGGTCACCCAGAAGGTGACGGCCGGTTATGGCATCCTGCAGCCGCGCAGTCACCCCGTCGCTGACCACCGGCAGCGATGCCTCCGCATTCCAGCGTATCTTTTCGGTCAACCGCGGTATCGACCCTTATGTCTTCACCGTTTCCGACGTCTATCAGGATATCGCCGGCGAAGGTACGTTTACCGGCAAGGGCCTCTATCACGTCGATGCCTTCGAGGCTGCCCTGAAGGGCAAGATCGAGGAAAACGCCGTTCTCAGCCACGATCTGCTCGAAGGTTCGCTGGCGCATTGCGCGCTGGTCAGCGATGTCGAACTGGTCGAGGATTTCCCGATCCGCTACGAGGTCGAGATGTCGCGCCAGCATCGTTGGGCGCAGGGCGACTGGCAGCTTCTGCCGTACATGTTCAACCTGTCCAACGGCGTCAGCATGCTCGGCCGCTGGAAGATGTACGACAACCTGCGCCGTTCGCTGATCCCCTGTGCATGGCTGATCGCCTCGGTCATGGGCTGGTATTACATGGAGCCGACGCAGGCGCTGGTCTGGCAGTTCGTGCTGATCTTCAGCCTGTTCGTCGCTCCCACCCTGTCGCTGATTTCAGGGCTGATGCCGCGCCGCAACGATATCGTTGCGCGTGCCCATCTGCACGCTGTTCTCTCCGAAATCCAGGCGGCTAACGCGCAGGTCGCCTTGCGCATCGTCTTCATCGCCCATTCGGCCGCCATGATGATGGACGCGATCGTGCGTTCGATCTACCGGACCTTCGTCAGCGGCCAGCTGATGCTGGAATGGCGCACGGCCGCGCAGGTCCAGAGTTCGGCCGGCGGTAGCATCCTTGATTATTACCGCTCGATGTGGATCGCGCCCATCCTGTCGGTCATTTCGCTGCTGCTGGCTGCGGTTTCCGATACCGGCCTTCCTTTCATCGGCATTCCGTTTGCCTTGCTCTGGGCCTTGTCACCGGCGATCGCCTGGTTTGTCAGCCAGTCGGCGGAGACTGAAGACCAACTGATCGTGCCGGACGATGTTGTTGACGAGCTGCGCAAGATCGCGCGGCGCACCTGGCTCTATTTCGAGCAGTTCGTCACCGCCGAGCAGCACTTCCTGCCGCCGGACAATTTCCAGGAAATCCCGCATCCGATCCTCGCCGAGCGCACGTCGCCGACGAATATCGGCGTCTATCTCCTGTCAGTCATGTCGGCCCGCGATTTCGGCTGGATCGGTTTCGAGGAAACCATCCGCCGCCTCGAAGAGACGGTTGCCACCATAGACCGGATGCCGAAATTCCGCGGTCATCTTTACAATTGGTACAAGACCGACACGCTGGAAACGATGGAGCCGAAATATGTCTCCGCCGTCGATAGCGGCAATCTCGCCGGCCACCTGATCGCCGTATCCTCGATGTGCCGCGACTGGGCCGAGGCCCCGTCCGCGCATGTGCAGGGCAATCTCGACGGCATCGGTGACGTCGCCTCGATCCTGTCCGAGGTTCTGGCCGAGCTGCCGGACGACCGCAAGACCGTGCGGCCGCTGCGCCGCCTGATGGAAGAGCGGATCACTGGCTTCCAGAATGCGCTCGCCGCCGTCAAGCGCGAGCATGAGTTCGCCTCCATCCGGGTGATCAACCTGGCAGTTTTGGCGCGCGACATCCACAAGCTCACCGTCAATCTCGACCACGAGGTGAAGAGCGCCCAGAGCGGCGAAGTGACGAAATGGGCGACTATGCTGGTCAACACCTGCAAATCCCACATCGCCGACAGTGTCTTCGATCTCAACGCCATCGAAGCATTGCGCCAGCGGCTGATCGTCGTGGGCGACCGCTCGCGCGATATCGCCTTCACCATGGATTTCAGCTTCCTGTTCCGTCCGGAACGGCGCCTGCTGTCGATCGGTTACCGCGTCAATTCGAATGAACTTGACGAAGCCTGCTACGACCTTCTGGCATCGGAGGCCCGTCTCACCAGCCTGTTCGCAATCGCCAAGGGCGATCTGCCGACGGAGCACTGGTACAAGCTCGGCCGTCCGATCGTGCCGATCGGCGCGCGGTGCGCTGATTTCCTGGTCGGGCTCGATGTTCGAATATCTGATGCCGCCGCTGGTCATGCAGGAGCGTCAGGGAGGCATCCTCAACCAGACCAACAACCTGATCGTTCAGGAACAGATGAACCACGGCCGCCGCCTCGGCACGCCGTGGGGCATTTCGGAAGCGGCCTTCAACGCCCGCGACCATGAACTGACCTATCAGTACACCAACTTCGGCGTACCGACGCTGGGCCTGAAGCGCGGCCTCGGCCAGAATGCCGTTATCGCACCTTATGCCTCGATCCTCGCCAGCATGTACGATCCGAAGGCAGCCATCGCCAATCTGGAGCGTCTGCGCGCCCTCGGGGCGCTCGGCGTCTACGGTTTCCATGATGCCGTCGATTTCACGCCGACCCGCGTGCCGGAAGGCAAGACTTGCGCCGTGGTGCGCAACTACTATGCCCACCATCACGGCATGTCGATCGCAGCTGTCGCCAACGTCGTCTTCAACGGACGCCTGCGCGAGTGGTTCCACGCCGATCCGGTCATTGAAGCCGCCGAGCTGCTTCTGCAGGAAAAGGCGCCGCGCGATATTCCGATCATCAACACCAAGAAGGAACCGGAATCGCTTGGCAAGGGTCAGGAAGATCTCCTTCGCCCTGAAGTTCGCGTCATCACCAATCCGCTGGCCAAGGACCGCGAGACGGTATTCCTGTCGAACGGCCACTATGCGGTGATGCTGACGGCGACCGGGTCGGGCTATTCCCGCTGGAACGGTCAGACCGTTGCCCGCTGGAAGTCCGATCCGACCGAGGACCGCTCCGGCACGTTCATCTTCCTGCGCTGATACGACGACCGGCGACTGGTGGTCGGCGACGGCCGAACTGCGCCGTGCGGAAGGCGAAACGACGACGACGCGCTTCGGCGATGACAAGGCCGAGTTCATCAAGAAAGTCGGCGATCTCACCAGCGAAGTCGAATGCATCGTCGCTACCGAGCACGATGCCGAAGGCCGCCGGGTCATCTTGCTCAACACCGGTACCGAGGACCGTTTCATCGAAGTAACGTCCTATGCGGAACCGGTTCTGACGACCGATGATACCGACAGCGCCCATCCGCTGTTTGCCAAGATGTTCCTGCGCACGGAAGTGGACCCGAAGGGCGACGTCATTCGGGTGACGCGTAACAAGCGTAGCCCCGATGAGCCGGACATGATGGTGGCGCACCTGATCGTCGACAACGCCGCCAGCACCCGTCACACCGAGGCGGAGACGGATCGCCGCCGCTTCATCGGCACGGGCCGCACCCTGGCTGAGGCGAAAGCCTTCGATGCCGATGCCAAGCTTTCGGGAGCGGACGGCTATACGCTCGACCCGATCGTCTCGCTGCGCCGCGTCGTGCATGTGCCGGCGGGCAAGAAGGTCAGCGTGATCTTCTGGACCATCGCTGCGCCAAACCGTCAGGATGTGGATCGCGCGATCGATCGTTATCGTCACCCGGACAGCTTCAACCATGAGCTCATCCATGCCTGGACCCGCTCGCAGGTGCAGATGCGCCATGTCGGCGTCACGTCGCAGGAAGCCGCAAGCTTCCAGATGCTTGGCCGCTATCTGGTCTATCCGGATATGCAGCTGCGGGCCGACACCGCCACGGTGCAGGCCGGTCTTGCGCCACAATCGGCACTCTGGCCGCTGTCGATCTCGGGCGATTTCCCGATCTTTGCCGTCCGCATCAACGACGACATCGATCTCGGCATCGCGCGAGAAGCCTTGAGGGCGCAGGAATATCTGCGCTCGCGCGGCGTCACCGCCGATCTGGTGATCATCAATGAACGTGCCTCGTCCTACGCCCAGGATATGCAGCACACGCTTGATGCTATGGCCGAAAACCTGCGCTTGCGCGGCCTCTCCGATGGCCCGCGCCAGCACATCTTTGCCGTTCGCCGCGATATCATGGAACCGCAGACCTGGACGGCGCTTCTGTCGGCTTCGCGTGCTGTGTTTCATGCACGCAACGGCAAGATCTCGGACCAGATTTCGTGGGCCGAAAATCTGCTGGCGAAACCATCGCCGAAGGAAGAAATGCCTGCTGGGCCTTTGCTGGCGGTCATACCCGAGGATAGCAGCGCCAAGACCGTCGAGATCAGTGGCGATGGCCTGGACTTCTGGAACGGCTACGGTGGTTTCTCCGCCGATGGCCGTGAATATGTAACCCGGTTGCGCGGTGGTGAAGCGACACCACAGCCCTGGATCAACGTGATTTCCAACGAAGCCTTCGGTTTCCATGTGGCGGCCGAAGGCGCCGCGTTCACCTGGGGCCGCAATTCGCGTGATTACCAGCTGACGCCCTGGACCAACGATCCAGTGATCAACCGTCCCGGCGAAGCCATCTTCATCCGTGATATGGACAGCGGTGCGGTTTTGTCTCCCTATGCTGCCCTGTCCCGCCGCAAGTCTGTCCAGTTCGAGACACGGCATGGGCTTGGCTACTCTGTGTTCAAGAGTACCCAGGACGGATTGGAGATCGAGGTCGGCCAGACGGTGCATCGCGCCGCGCCGGTCAAGTATCTGCGCCTGCGTGTGAACAACACCACCGGTGAAGCCCGTAGCCTCAAAATCTACGGCTATGCGGAATGGGTGCTCGGCAACAACCGGGCAAAGACGGCGCCGTTCATCCTGTCGCATCAGGATGAAGCGAGCGGTGCGGTCCTGGCGACCAATCCTTATAGCATCGACTATTCCGGCCGTACCGCCTTCCTCGCAGCCAGCGACATGCCGTCGGGGTTCACTTCCAGCCGGCGCGAGTTCCTCGGCCAGGGAGGTAGCATCTATGCACCGCGGGCTGTGCTCGATGGTGGTGCGCTGACGGGTGCCCTCGAAGCCGATGGCGATCCTTGCGCGGCGATCGTTGTCGATGTGACGTTGGGGGCGGGCGCCACCCGCGAGCTGACGTTCTATATCGGCGATTCCGACAATGCCGAGCAGGCGCTGGAGCATCTGGCGGAGGCGCGCAAGAGCACGTTCGAAACGGTTCTCGAGGCCTCCAACCGCTACTGGCAGGACTTTACCGGTGTGCTGCAGATCGACACGCCCGACAAGGCGTTCAACAATATGGTCAATGCCTGGCTTCCCTATCAGAGCCTCGGATGCCGGATCCTTGCACGTTCGGCCTTCTATCAGGCCAGCGGCGCTTGGCTTCCGCGACCAGTTGCAGGACACGCTCGCCTTCATCGTCCACCGGCCAGAGCTTGCCCGGGCACAGATCCTGAATGCCGCCGCACGGCAGTTCATCGAGGGTGACGTGCTGCATTGGTGGCTGCCGAACACCGGCGCGGGTGTGCGTACGTTGATCTCCGACGATGTGGTCTGGCTTGGCCACGCCGTGCAGCACTATTGTTCGGTGACCGGTACCAAGGATATTCTCGACGAGCAGATCGCCTTCATCGAAGGCGCTGCTCTGGAACCCGGCCAGCATGACAGCTTCTATCAGCCGAACGTGTCGGAGCGGCGTGCCAGCCTCTATGAGCATTGCGCTCTTGCACTTGATCTCGCCGTTGCCCGCAAGGGTGAGGAACGGCCTGCCGCTGATCCTCGGCGGCGACTGGAACGACGGCATGAACCGTGTCGGCATCGAAGGGCGCGGCACCAGCGTCTGGCTCGGCTGGTTCCTCGCGGCAACGCTGCGCTCCTTCCTCGTCATCGCACGCGAGCGTGGCGACACCAAGCGGGTTTCCGGCTGGGAGGCACATCTTGAAAGCCTCAAGAAGGCCCTGGAAACGGCGGGCTGGGATGGCACCCACTATCGTCGTGGCTATTACGACGACGGGACGCCGTTGGGCTCTGCCGAAAGCAGCGAATGCCGGATCGATTCAATTGCCCAGTCCTGGAGTGTTCTCTCCGGGGAAGGTGATACGGCCCCGCTCGGCCGAGGCCATGGATGCGGTGCTGGCTGAACTGGCTGACGGCGATCACCAGATCATCCGCCTGTTCACGCCGCCACTCTCCGGAACCGCGCAGGACCCGGGCTATATCAAGGCCTATCCGCCGGGCGTCCGCGAAAACGGCGGTCAGTATACCCATGCGGCGACCTGGGTGGTGCTGGCGCTGGCCGCGCAGAACCGCACCGAAGATGCATGGCGTGCCTTCGAGATGCTCAATCCGGTCAATCATGCGAAGGACCATGAAAGCGCCGACCATTACCGGGTCGAACCCTATGTGGTCGCCGCCGACATCTATGGCGACGGCAACCTGACGGGACGCGGCGGCTGGACCTGGTATACGGGCTCTGCGGCCTGGCTCTACCGTGCCGCGGTCGAAGGCATTCTCGGCATCCGCCGGCAGGGAGACAAGCTGATCGTCCAGCCGGTCTTGCCGAAGGACTGGGACGGATTCTCGGCGACGCTGACGATTGACGGCAAGCCGCATGTGATTTCCGTGACCAAAAACGCGGAAAACGGCGAGCCGATCGTCAACGTCAATAATACTGTCACAAAAACGCGCATGAAGGCGTTTTGTTGTAACCGCCGGCACTAGATCAGGATTGGAACCGGCTTTGCACCAGAAGGCGCAAGGCCGGTTTCGTTTTGAGCGCCTGCAATCATATCGCGTCAATGGGGGCAGGGGCACTGAACTCGGACGAGACCATTCTGAATGCTTCAAAAGCTGCAATTCGAGCCGCCTGCCGATGACAGGCAGATGGCGCAAGCCAACACTGTCCCCTCCCAGCGTGACACCCGTCTCGACGTCTTTCGGGCGCTTTGCCTGCTCACCATCTTCGTCAATCATGTGCCGGGACAATATCTCGAATATCTGACCACCAAGAATTTCGGCTTCTCGGACTCCGCTGAAGCCTTCGTCTTGATTTCGGGGCTGTCCGCCGGCCTCGCCTATGGGCGCAAGTTCAATGTCGGCAACCGCCTCGCACTGAGCCTCAAGATCTGGCGCCGGGCTTTCACGCTCTATATCGCGCATATCATGACCAGTATCATCACGCTGGCGATCTTTGCCGGCGGGGCGCTCTATTTCGGCCGGCAGGACCTGATTGGCGAGATCAATATCCGTCCGCTTGTTGATCACACCGAACAGGGAATTGTTGCTATGGTGCTGCTCGGGCACCAACTGGGTTACAACAATATTCTGTCGATGTATGCCGTCGTCTTCCTGTTGTTGCCGGGAATGCTTTGGCTCTACGGGCGCAGCCCCTTCCTGCTGTTTATGGCATCGGCCGCGCTGTGGCTGGCGGCCGGTATCTTTACCATCGTCCCGATCAATTTCCTCGATGAGGGCTACTGGTTCCTCAATCCGTGGTCCTGGCAGTTCCTGTTCGTCATCGGGATGATCTGCATGATGCGGTCGCGCGCCGGAAAACCGATCTTGCGTCATCCGCTCCTCGTGGCGATATCAGCTGGATATGTGACGCTGTCGTTCTTCTGGGTGCTTCTGTCCTGGTGGAACCTCGATTTTTCCTATGGCCTGCCATCGGTCCTGACGGGCTTCGACAAGACCTTCCTGTCCCTGACGCGATTGTTGCACGTTCTGGCGCTTGGTTATCTGCTGACGGTCTTTCCGGTGTTCAGCCGCATGGCGCGCCTGCGCTTCGACCACCCGCTCGTGCTGATCGGCCGGCATTCGCTGCCGGTTTTCATCTTCGGGACGATCCTTGCCATGGTCGGGCAGGTGCTGTTGTTCGTGACGGGGCGTGATCCGCTATGGGGAGCGCTGTTCGTGCTTGCGGGCATTGGGCTGCACTTCGCCTATGCCCGTTATCTCGACTGGATCGGCGGACTGTCCCGGCCCGCTGCGGTGAAGGCATAGAAAAGGCCCCTGTGCGGGGCCTTTTCATGTTCAGTGGTGGACTCCGGCTATCAGGCCGCCGCGTGGCTCTTGCGGACGTCCTCGTCCGTCAGGATGCCGCTTGCCCTCAGAAGGGATGCAAATCGGCCATTGCTCTGGCTCAGTTCGTTGAAGCCGCCCATCTCGACGATCCGGCCGTGATCCATGAAGATCACCAGATCGGCCTCGCGAACCGTCGACAGGCGGTGGGCGATGATGAAGGTGGTGCGATCCTTGCGCAGGTTGTCGATCGCGGCCTTGACCCGGTTTTCGGTTTCGACGTCGAGCGCGCTGGTCGCTTCGTCGAGCACGAGGATCGGGGCATTCTTCAGGATTGCCCGGGCAATGGCGATGCGCTGGCGTTCGCCACCGGACAACCGGTTGCCACGTTCGCCGACGCGGGTGTCGTAGCCGCCCTGGCGGCCCTCGATGAAGTCCGCGGCGGCGGCAGCCTCGGCCGCAGCCATCACTTCGACCAGCGACGCATCTTCACGGCCAAGGCGGATATTCTCGCAGATTGACCGGTTGAGCAGGCCCGCATCCTGGAACACGGTGGCGATCGAGCGGCGCAGCGACTTGCAGGTGACGGTCGAGATATCGACGCCATCGACAAGAATCTGGCCGCTGGCCGGCTCGTGGACGCGCTGCAGAAGGTTGACCAGAGTCGTCTTGCCGGCGCCGGTCGGACCGACGATGGCAATGGTCTGGCCGGCCTTGGCGGTGAACGACACGTCGCGCATGCCTTCGGTCGAATTGGCGAAGTTGAAGGAGACGTCGCGGAATTCGACTTCACCGCGGACATTGTTCAACTCGCCGGCATCGGCAGGCTCTTCGCGTTCACGCACCGAATCTTCAAGGACAAAGAAGTCTTCAAGCTTGGCGCGGGCTTCGAAAATCTGCGTCACAAAGGCTTTCATCTGGTCAAGGCGGCCAATCAGCAGGCCGGCAAAGCCGATGAAGGCAATGACGTCGCCGATGCCGAGTTCGCCCTTCTGTACCAGAAAGGTACCGATGACCAGGATGGCCATCATCGAGATGGTCGAGGCCATGCGGTTCAGCGCGCTGGCAAGCGCCCACCAGTCAAGGACCGGCAACTGGGCGGAGATCAGCTTCTGGGTAAAATTCTTCAGCTCGCGGGTTTCTGCCTCGATACGGTTGTAGCTATGGACAACGGAAACGTTGCTGATCGAGTCGGAGACATGCGAGAAAACCGTGTGATAATGGTCCTCGACCGAGGCTTGGCCTTCCTTGGTCCGCGTCATGACGAACTTGCCGACCACCACATAGAGCACGCCAAGTACGACGAGTACGAGCGACAGGCGAACGTCCATGGCAAAGGCCGTGGGCACGAGAAGCGTCAGCGCTACCGCGGTCGCGAGATGCTGGCGCATGAATTCGAGCCAGAGGCCGAACAGCGTTTCGCAGGCGCGCAGCAGGGTGTGCAGCGCATTGGATGTGCCGCGCTGGGTATGCCACGACAGGGGCATGGAGATGATACGGCCGAAGGCTTCGGTGATCAGGGTCGAGCGGCGCGTATGCGCCAACCGGTCAGCCTCGCGTGCAACAAGCACGAACGCCACCGTATTGAAGACGCCGAGGCCTGCCCACATCAGCAGCATGGGTGTGACGGTCTGTTTGGAGGAGATCGCGTCGATGATGCGGCCGAACAGAATGGGCTCCGCAATCGTTATGACCGCCAGGACGATATTGGCGATAACAATGGCGGAGACGCGGAGCTTGTGTACGGCAAGATACTGAAGCGCTCTTGCATAGACCTGGAACAATGACACTGTCTTATCCCTCTTGGGCAGTTGGTTTGCGGTGCAATGAAAAAGCAACAGGGCATTTGCATCATGAGGAGTGTTCTTGGAAAGAAAAGAACTGCTCGGGAAAAGTATTCATTCTCTCATCTTTGTTTGATGGAATGAAAATTCCAAAACTGAGCGTCTTCTTCCTTCCTTTGTAATTCTCTTGACCTACAGTCACCGAAAACCACCTTTTGGCTTCGCCGCGCAAACTTGATTATGATAAACCGACGCGGTGATTGGAAATTCCGGACACCGTAAATTGGTCATTCATAGCTTGCTATTTTTCGCGCCTTGCAGTTCGGTGACGATGCGGTGTTAGGTGGTTTCATGACTGATGCGGGATTATCGTGATTGCAACATGAATGGGTGCTGAACGGCACATTCATGTTGCGGCGCAATGGATCGGTCGGAGATTAAAATTTTTTTTGAAGGGGTTTTTATGAATATCACGTTGCTGGTGCAATTTTTGGCACTGATAGACGAGATGCGGAGCAGGGACGAGATCGTTCAGGAATTCGAACGGGTTTTGGACCGCTACGGTTTCGATTATTATGGGATTGTGCGCCAGCCTAAGCCCGACGAAAATCCGCTGAGCCTGCTGCTTGCCGGACGCTGGCCCGACGGTTGGCCACAGATCTATATCAAGAAGAAATACGTCATCATCGATCCAACCATCCGCTATCTCGGTCACGCGCAACGCGGCTTCCGCTGGCGCGATACGCTGGTAGCCTTCCGTTCCGACCCGCATCGCAAGCGCATGGAGCGCATGATGGTCGAAGCGCGTGGCCACGGCCTTCACGATGGATATATTTTCCCTGTTCACGGACGCCGCGGGCTGCTCGGCAACCTGACATTAGGCGGTCGCGTCGTGGATCTCAGCCCGGTGGAAATGAGCATCTTCGACGGCATTGCCAAGAAGATATTCTGGCGCCTGCTCGAGTTGACCGATCCCACGGTCCTCGCCGGCATGGTGTCCAGCGTCGATGTCCAGATGACCCGTCGCGAGATGGAAGCCCTGCACTACCTGGCCGATGGCATGACGTCGAACGAGATCAGCAGGATTCTTGATATCTCCACCCACACCGTCGACTGGTACATGAACGGCATCCAGGACAAGCTGAAGGCGAAAAATCGCCATCACGCCGTGGCGCTGTCGTTCCGCCTGGGGCTGATTTCCTGATCGAAAATGAATCTTTGCCGGGCGTCACTCTGAAATTGAACTTCAAGTCATGAAACGCTAATAATTCTTTTCGCGGTGCAGCATTACCGTGTTTCAAGTCTTGAGGAGTCCGACTTGCCCATCTCGAAAATCCTTGTCGCCAACCGTTCTGAAATTGCCATTCGCGTCTTTCTCGCAGCAAACGAACTGGGAATAAAAACGGTTGCGATATGGGCAGAGGAGGACAAGCTGGCGCTCCACCGGTTCAAGGCGGATGAGAGCTATCAGGTTGGCCGCGGACCGCATCTCGCCCGTGACCTCGGACCGATCGAAAGCTACCTGTCGATCGAGGAGATCATCCGGGTTGCCAAGCTGTCCGGCGCTGACGCCATCCATCCGGGTTACGGCCTGTTGTCGGAAAGCCCGGAATTCGTTGATGCCTGCAAGGCGGCGGGTATCATCTTCATTGGGCCGACCGGCGATACGATGCGCCGTCTCGGCAACAAGGTCGCCGCCCGCAATCTTGCCATCGAAATCGGCGTGCCGGTCGTTCCGGCAACCGGAACCGCTTCCCGACGATATGGCGGTGGTGGCCAAGATGGCCGAGGATATCGGCTATCCGATCATGCTCAAGGCATCCTGGGGCGGCGGCGGCCGCGGCATGCGGGCGATCCACGATCCGAAGGATCTCGCCCGCGAAGTAACCGAAGCCAAGCGCGAGGCGATGGCTGCCTTCGGCAAGGACGAGGTTTATCTCGAAAAGCTGGTCGAGCGTGCCCGCCACGTCGAAAGCCAGGTTCTCGGCGATACCCATGGCAATGTCGTGCATCTGTTCGAGCGCGACTGTTCGGTTCAGCGCCGCAACCAGAAGGTCGTTGAGCGCGCACCGGCTCCGTATCTGACGGAAGCCCAGCGTCAGGAACTCGCCGACTATTCGACCCGCATTGCCCAGGCGACGAACTATGTCGGCGCCGGCACCGTCGAATATCTGATGGACATGGATTCGGGCAAATTCTATTTCATCGAGGTCAATCCACGCATCCAGGTCGAGCACACCGTCACCGAAGTCGTCACCGGCATCGATATCGTCAAGGCGCAGATCCACATCCTCGAGGGGTTTTGCCATCGGCACGCCGGAATCGGGCGTTCCGAAGCAGGAAGATATCCGCCTCAACGGCCATGCCCTGCAGTGCCGCATCACCACGGAAGATCCGGAACAGAACTTCATTCCGGACTATGGCCGCATCACCGGCTATCGTTCGGCCTCGGGGTTTCGGCATTCGCCTGGACGGCGGAACGGCCTATCCGGGCGCCGTCATCACCCGTTATTACGATCCGCTGCTGGTCAAGGTCACCGCTTGGTCGCCGAGCCCTGCAGGAGACTATCGCGCGCATGGACCGCGCGCTGCGCGAATTCCGTATCCGCGGCGTCGCCACCAACCTGACCTTCCTCGAAGCGATCATCACGCATCCGAAATTCAAGGATAATACCTATACGACCCGGTTCATCGACACGACGCCGGAACTGTTCCAGCAGGTTAAGCGCCAGGACCGTGCAACCAAGCTGCTGACATACCTTGCCGACGTCACTGTCAACGGCCATCCGGAGGCCAAGGGCCGGCCGAAGCCGAGTTCCGACGCTGCCAAGCCGATCATTCCCCGCATCCAGGGCGATATCGTCGATGGTACCAAACAGAAGCTCGATGCGCTCGGCCCGAAGAAATTCGCCGAATGGGTGCGCGCCGAAAAGCGTGTGCTGCTCACCGATACGACCATGCGCGACGGCCATCAGTCGCTGCTCGCCACGCGCGTGCGCACCTATGATATCGCCCGCATCGCTGGCACCTATGCCCGCGCCCTGCCGAACCTGTTCTCGCTCGAATGCTGGGGCGGCGCGACATTCGACGTCTCGATGCGCTTCCTGACGGAAGATCCGTGGGAGCGTCTCGCCAAGGTGCGCGAGGATGCGCCGAACCTGCTTCTGCAGATGCTTCTGCGCGGTGCCAATGGCGTCGGCTACAAGAACTATCCTGACAATGTCGTCAAATATTTCGTCCGTCAGGCGGCCAAGGGCGGCATCGACGTCTTCCGTGTGTTTGACTGCCTGAACTGGGTCGACAACATGCGCGTCTCGATGGATGCGGTGGCGGAAGAGAACAAGATCTGCGAAGCGGCGATCTGCTATACCGGCGATATCCTCAACTCCGCCCGTCCGAAATACGACCTGAAATACTATACGGCCCTGGCTGCCGAACTCGAGCGGGCCGGTGCGCACATGATCGCGCTGAAGGACATGGCCGGCCTCTTGAAGCCGGCCGCCGCAACGGTGCTGTTCAAGGCGCTGCGCGAGGCAACCGACCTGCCGATCCATTTCCACACGCATGATACGTCGGGCATTTCCGCTGCGACGGTTCTGGCTGCGGTGGATGCCGGCGTCGATGTTGTCGATGCGGCAATGGATGCATTTTCCGGCAATACCTCGCAGCCCTGCCTCGGCTCGATCGTCGAGGCCCTGCGCGGCTCGGAACGCGATCCGGGTCTCGATCCCGAATGGATCCGCCGCATCTCGTTCTACTGGGAAGCCGTGCGCAATCAGTACGCTGCCTTCGAAAGCGATCTCAAGGGACCTGCATCCGAAGTCTACCTGCATGAAATGCCGGGCGGCCAGTTTACCAACCTCAAGGAGCAGGCCCGCTCGCTTGGTCTCGAAACCCGCTGGCACCAGGTGGCGCAGGCCTATGCCGATGCCAACCAAATGTTCGGCGATATCGTCAAGGTAACGCCGTCCTCCAAGGTTGTCGGCGACATGGCGCTGATGATGGTCAGCCAAGACCTGACGGTTGCCGATGTCAAAAACCCGGCCAAGGATGTGTCCTTCCCGGATTCGGTCGTGTCGATGCTGAAGGGCGATCTTGGCCAGCCTCCGGGCGGATGGCCGAAGGCGCTGCAGGAAAAGGCGTTGAAGGGCGAAAAGCCCTATACGGAGCGCCCGGGTTCCCTGCTTGCCGATGCCGACCTCGATGCCGAGCGCAAGGTGATTGAGACCAAGCTGGAACGTTCAGTCAGCGATTACAGAATTCGCCTCCTACCTGATGTATCCGAAAGTTTTCACCGACTACGCACTGGCCGCCGATACCTATGGCCCGGTCAGCGTGCTGCCGACACCGGCCTATTTCTACGGCCTGACCGCCGGCGAGGAACTGTTGCCGGAGCTTGAAAAGGGCGTCTCGCTGGTCGTCCAGCATCAGGCCATGAGCGAGCCGGACGAGCAGGCGATGGTCAAGGTGTTCTTCGAGATCAACGGCCAGCCGCGCCTGATCAAGGTTCCCGACCGCAACCGCGCAGCCTCCAGCACCGCACGTCGCAAGGCCGATCTCGGCAATTCAGCCCATCTCGGCGCACCGATGCCCGGCGTCATCTCGACGGTCACGGTTACCGCCGGACAGACGGTCAAGTCTGGTGACGTGCTGCTGTCCATCGAAGCGATGAAGATGGAAACGGCGTTGCATGCGGAAAAGGACGGCACGATCGCCGAAGTCCTGGTCAAGACCGGCGACCAGATCGACACCAAGGATCTGCTGATCGTCTACGGCGCCTGATGATTGATTGAGAGGAGGCCTCTTGCGGGCCTCCTCCGTTCATCCCGGGTTACTTTCAGTAAGCACGTGATCAGTTCTGGCGGAGGTGGAATGCATCCGCTCTGCTCGCCGAGGATCTCACCTTGAGTACATACCGTATGTACGGTATGTATATTTTATGTCGAGAACAACAAAGCAAAACCCCGAACGTGGCGATGCCAGAACTCGTCTTCTGGAGTCAGCGCGACGTCATCCGCGCCAAGGGCTTCGCGGCCACGTCCGTAGACGATCTGTGTCAGGCAGCGGCAGTGACAAAGGGCGCCTATTTCCATCATTTCAAAACCAAGGATGCGCTCGGTATCGCCGCCGCGCAGCATTGGGCAGAGACGATAACGGCCTTTTTGCCGGGGCATCCTATCATGAACCGGAGGATGCGCTCGATCGCGTACTCGCCTATGTCGCCTTTCGCAAATCGATCATCGCGGGAGAGCTGGCGGAGTTTAGCTGTTTGGTCGGTACGATGGTGCAGGAAACCTTCGCGACCTCTCCCGCCATCCGCGATGCCTGCGGGGCAAGCATCTTTGGCCACGCGGCGACGCTTGAGGCCGATATTGATGCGGCAATACGCGATCGCGGCATCTCGGCCGACTGGACTGCGGCGAGCTTGGCGCGACATACGCAGACGGTGATTCAGGGTGCGTTCGTGCTCGCCAAGGCGGGAGATGATCCCGCGCTGGCGCATGAAGCGCTCGATCACCTCGACCGGTACATCCGTCTCCTCTTCCACTGCACCAACAAGGAGTAAGCACTCATGACACAGAATGCTCGTCTTGCCTGTTCTTGCGGAAAGGTTCACCTTGAGGTCGAGAAAGAGCCGATCATCAGCACCGAATGCTATTGCACCAGTTGCCGGACTGCCGGTGCCCGGTTGCAGGCCCTTCCCTCTACGCAACGGGTTCTGGATGCGAACGGCGGAACGCGGTTCGTTCTTTATCGCAAGGATCGCATCCGGTTCACCCAAGGGACCGAGCATCTGAGAGAGTTCCGCCTCACGCCCGCCGCCGGTACCCGCCGTGTTGTTGCCACCTGTTGCAACACACCGGTTTTCCTCGAATTCGAAAATGGCCATTGGTTGAGCCTCTATGCCAACCTGTGGCCTGAAGGTACGCTCCCACCGCTTGATCTGCGCACGATGACAGGTGATCTTCCCGATCGCGCAGCCCTTTCCGGCGATGTTCCGAGCGGGACGATGGCCACTCTATCGTTTTACGCCAGGTTGCTCGCCGCATGGGTTGCGATGGGCTTCAAGAGCCCGAAGATCACGGTTGTCAATGGTGAAATCCATGCCTGACGCCGATGACAAGATCACCATCGAAAGCGTGACGTCGCCACATCATGTCCAGCGCGTCGACCGTAAAAAGTACACCGCGATGCGCCACTCCTTGCTCGGGGTCCTGCCTGCCGGAGCGCCGGGGATAACCATTGCCGACGCCAAGGCGAAGCTCCTACAGCATCTACCCGAGGACCTGTTTCCCGGCGGCGACAAAGCCGGGTGGTGGCTTAAGGCGGTCCAACTCGATCTCGAAGCAAAGCGGGTGATTGGTCGCACCGCGGACAAGCCGCTGCGGCTTTTCAAGCATGCGGACTGATCCGCGGACATGGAATGGCCGGTCAAGGCCGGCCATTCTTTCGAGACACCGCAAGCGCTCTCAAATATCGTAGTTATTGCCCGCACTCAGCGAAGAGATGAACTTCTTCGTTCGCTCCCGCTCCGGCGTCTGGAAGATGTTTTTCGGCGCACCGCTCTCGACAATCAGGCCGCCATCGAGGAACAGGACCTGATCGGCAACCTTGGAGGCGAGGCGCAGGTCGTGGGTCGCCATGATCATCGTCGTGCCTTCCGCTGCAAGCCGGTTCAGCACTTCGACGACTTCTTCGGCCAGTTCAGGATCCAGTGCCGAGGTCGGCTCGTCGCAGAGCAGCACGCGGGGCGAGGGGGCAAGCGCGCGGGCGATGGCGACGCGCTGCTGCTGGCCGCCGGAAAGAGTAGCCGGCCAGGCGTCGGCCTTGTGGGCCATGCCGACCTTTTCCAGCAATTCCTGCGCCCGAGCTTTGGCCTTCTCCTTTGGCCATTTCAGGACCGTGACCAGTCCCTCCATGACGTTTTCGATGGCGGTCTGGTGCGGGAAGAGCTGGAAATTCTGGAACACCATGCCGGTCTGGCGGCGCAGGCGCTGGATGGCGTCCCAGCCGGTCTTCTTGTTGGGCTCGAACGTGATCTCTTCCTCGCCCAGCCGGATCGTGCCGGCCGTCGGGATTTCCAGGAGGTTGACGCAGCGCAGCAGCGTGCTCTTGCCGCCACCGGAAGGACCGACCAGCGCTGTCACCGTGCCTTCGGCGATCCGCACGCTGATATCCTTCAGGACGACATTGTCGCCGAAACGTTTTTCGATATGGGTGAGCTCGATCATGTGCGCGCCTCCAGGAAGCCGCCATAGCGGGCGAAGCGTTTTTCCAGTCGCACCTGCAGCGACGAGAGGACGGAACTCAGGGCCAGATAGAGCAGCGCCGCCTCGATATAGAGGATCAGCGGCTCGTAGGTGGTGGCGACGATGCGCTGGGCTGTCTGGAACAGTTCCGGCACCGTGATGGCGGCCGCAAGCGACGTGTCCTTCACCAGCGAGATGAACGTGTTCGACAGGGGCGGCACGGCGACGCGGGCTGCCTGCGGCAGGATGGTGCGGCGCATCGCCTGGCTCCAGCTCATGCCGATCGAATAGGCGGCTTCCCACTGGCCGCGCGGCACAGACGAGATGACAGCGCGGATGATCTCGGACGTATAGGCGCCGATGTTGAGTGTGAAGCCGATCAGGGCCGCCGGGAAGGCGTCAAGCAGGATGCCGAGGCTCGGCAGGCCGTAGAAGATGACGAACAGCTGGACGAGCAGCGGCGTGCCACGAATGACCCAGACATAGAACCGCGCCACGGCGACCAATGGTTTTGGCCCGAACAGCCGCGCCACGGCGGTCAGGAGACCCAGTCCCAGGCCCAGTGTGAAGGACAACAGCGTCAGCGGAATCGTAAAAATCAGTCCGGCCCGCACGAGCGGCCAGAGCAGATCGAGCATCAATTGAAGCCAAGGGGGCACGGGCGGGGCCTTTCAAACGGCATGATCCGCCCCGGATGCCGGAACGGATCATGACTTATAGTTCAGAGAACGGCGCGGCGAAACCTGTCTGACCGTGCTGTTTCAATGGTTATTTCGGAAACGTCTGCGCCGAAATACTTCTGCGAAATTGCGTCATAGGTACCGTCGGCCTTGATATCGACCAGCGCCTTGTTGATGGCCTCGAGAAGCTCCGGCTCGCCCTTGCGCACGATGATGCCGGAATAGTCGGCATTGGCCTGCTCGGCAGCGATCTTCACCGGCGCATCCGGCTTCTTCTTCTTGAAATCGAGGAAGGACAGGCTGTCATTGATGGTTGCATCGGCGCGGCCGGTCAGAACCAGCTGGATCGACTGGTCGAAGCCGTCGGTGCCGACCAGTTCAGCGCCGGAAGCCTGGGCCAGCTTGCCGAAATTGCTGGTCAGCGACTGGGCCGCATTCTTGCCCTTCAGGTCCGGGAAGTCCTTGATGTCGGCATTGTCAGCCTTGACGATCAAAACGGCCTTCGAGGCAATGTAGGGCTCGGAGAAATCGTACTTCTTCTTGCGCTCTTCGGTGATGCCGACCTGGTTGATGACAGCGTCATAGCGGTTGGCATCGAGACCGGCGATCAGGCCATCCCACTTGCCTTCGAGGAATTCGGCCTTGACGCCAAGCTTCTTGGCCACGGCTTCGCCGATTTCGACGTCGAAGCCGACGAGCTTGCCGCTTTCGTCATGATAGGTGAACGGTGCGTAGGTGCCTTCCGTGCCGATCTTCAGCGCGCCAGCCGACTTGACGGCTTCGAGGTTTTCACCGGCTACGGCCGAGCCGAACGATACCAGCTGGGCAAAGGCGGCAGCGGCGAGAAGTGTGGGAACCCATTTCATTTTGTTTTTCCATCTTTTTTGGTCCGGCCCGTCTGCCGGTGTGAGGACACAATCGCATAACGCTCGACGCATGGCAGCGCACAAAACTTCAATTGCGCACCGCAACAGCGAAGGTTTTTCTCATATTCCTGCCATTTCAATGCAAAATTGTCGCCGGACGGCTAAAATCAAGGCGGAGCGTCGATTTTTACGGCAATTCCGGTGCCATTTTCAATATTCACTACATAAATCGATTGAAATCGTGATTGAAGCGGTTTATGCACGTTTATGCCGATTTGCACTCATTCATGCGTGATCTGATTTTTCGATGCAGACAGAACTCCTTCTACGACAGAGACAAAGCCTGATTCAGGAGCGCCTGCGGACGTCCGACCGCGTGCTTGCGGTCGATCTGGCGCAAGAATTCAATGTTTCCGAGGACACGGTCCGCAGGGACTTGCGCAGAACTGGCGGCGGCGGGCCTGTGCGAGCGGGTCTATGGGGGCGCGCTACCGATTGCCCCCGGCCGCACGACGCTCTCCCAGCGTGTCGGCGAAGCGCCCGAGCGCAAGGCAGCGCTTGCCGCCGCAGCCCTGCCCTTCATTACGCCGGGCATGACCGTCTTCTTCGATGCGAGCTCGACCAATCTCGCGATCGCACAGGCGCTACCCGGCGGGCTGGAGCTGACGGCGGTGACCAATACGCCGCTGATTGCCTCCGCATTGATGGAAAAGCCGGGTGTCGATATCATCCTGATCGGCGGCAAGATCGACCGGCTGGTCGGGGCTGCCATCGGCGCCAAGGCACAGCGCGATGTTTCCGTGTTGCGGCCGGATCTCTGTATTCTCGGGGTTTGCGGCGTCGATCTCGATGCCGGACTGACAGCCATTGAATATGAGGACGCGGAGTTCAAGCGGCTTGTCGCCCTGCAACAGTGCCGCCGTTCTGGCGGCGGTGACAAACGACAAGCTGGGCACATCGGCACCACACGCGGTCATTACGGCACAGGAATGCACGACGCTGATCGTCGAGCATGATGCGGCCCGCAACACCGCCGATCTCTATAGTACCCAAGGCATCAAAGTCGTTTACGCAGGAGGAACAAGGCCATGAGGATCGCCCATGTCGCACTCTGGACCACGGACCTCGATCGCCTCTGCCGTTTCTGGGCGGACATTTTTGGCGCTACCGTGGGCGATCTTTATGAAAGTGCCCGGCGCCCCGGGTTTTCTTCGCGGTTTCTGTATTTGAAGGACGGGCCGTCGATCGAGCTGATGCAAGGCCCGTGGATCAGCGGGCAGGACGAGCAGACCGAGCGCCGGGGTTACGCGCATCTCGCCTTGTCTCTCGGTAGCCGCGAGGCTGTCGATGCCTTGGCAACGAAGGCCGCCGCATTGAGTATTCTTCTGTCACCCGCCCGCATGACGGGCGACGGCTTCTACGAGGCGGTCCTCAGCGACCCCGACGGCAACCCCATTGAAATCACGGCCTGACGCCGCCACCGAATTCTACAGGAAAAAACCATGGATCAGCATACCATAACCCCGCCGCAAGCCGCCGTCCGGCAAGGCTATATGCCCAAAAGCCGGCTCGCCGTTTCGCTGCTGTTCCTGATGAACGGCTTCGTCACCGGCAGCTGGGCGCCAAAAATCCCGGAATTCAAGGACAGGCTCGGTATCAGCGAAAGCGTGCTGGGTCTGCTGATCCTCGCCTTCGGCCTCGGCTCGCTGATCCTGATGCCGATTGCCGGTGGTTTCATCGCCCGGATGGGGTCGCAGAAGGTGGTAAAAGTGACGGCGATCCTGCTGTCGCCGATGCTTCTGCTGTTGACGCTTCTTCCCAATGTCTGGACGGCCGTGATCGGTATGCTGCTGCTTGGTGGTTTCGTCGGCGCCATGGACGTGGCGATGAACGCCAATGCGGTTGAAGTCGAAAAATCGATGCGCCGGGCGATCATGTCGTCCTGTCATGCCTATTGGAGCCTCGGTGGCCTGATCGGTGCTGCGAGCGGCGGTCTGATCATGGCGCATTTCGGCGTCTATGTGCATGTCATACTCGTCACGCTGGTCTGCCTTTCTGTGCTGGCCGTTGCCTGGCCGATGATCCTTGCCGATCAGCCGCATCCGGATACCGCCAAGCAGAAGCTGCGGCTGCCGTCCAATCCGCTGCCCTGGCTGATCGGCCTAGTGGCGCTGTTCTCGATGGTGCCGGAAGGCACGGTGCTGGATTGGGGCGCTCTTTACCTGCGCAACGAACTCGGTGCTTCCGTAGCGATGTCTGGGTTCGGCTTTGCTGCCTTCTCGGCCACGATGGCGATCATGCGCTTTGCCGGCGACCACGTCCGCGACCGCTTCGGTGGCGTGAGAACCCTGCGTGTCTGCACGCTGACCGCACTGGTCGGCCTCGTGCTTGCCGGTATGGCGCCGAATGCGCCGCTGGCCATTCTGGGTTTTGCGCTTGCCGGTGTCGGCATTTCCAACATGGTGCCGATCGCCTTTTCGGCCGCCGGCAACATGCCGGGCCTGGCACCCGGCATCGGGCTGTCGGTCGCCACCTTCATGGGCTATTCCGGCATGCTGTTTGCACCGTCATTGATCGGTTTTGTTGCGGAGCATACCGGTTTCTCGATCATCTTCACCTGCGTGCCCATCCTGTTCATCGTCGTTCTGGCGCTGTCGCATCACGCTGTGCATGCCGATCCGAAGGGGCACGACTGAGCTGCGTTGACGGCGGCCTGTCATCAATTCGCCGTCAAACCATGAATGTTGCCGTTGACAAGGCGGCTTTCCTCATCCACCTCAGGGAAAGTCGCCGCAACAGCACGTGCAAGGGGCTTTCATGTCTTCCGCCTTCGATTACGAACCGCAACCCCGCAGGGCCTCCGTTGCCGTCGATGTTGGCGGGGTGATCGTCGGGGGATCCGCGCCCGTGGTCGTCCAGTCGATGACCAATACCGATACGGCCGATATCGATGCAACCGTCGCGCAGGTTGCCGCCCTCCACCGGGCAGGCTCGGAGCTGGTGCGCATCACTGTCGATCGCGATGAAAGCGCTGCCGCCGTGCCGAAGATCCGCGAGCGTCTCGAACGCCTCGGCCTCGATGTGCCGCTGATCGGCGATTTCCATTATATCGGCCACAAGCTTTTGGCCGACCATCCGGCCTGCGCCGAGGCGCTTGCGAAATACCGCATCAATCCCGGCAATGTCGGCTTCAAGGCGAAGAAGGACAAGCAGTTCGTCGAGATCATCGAACGGGCTATCCAGTTCGACAAGCCGGTGCGCATCGGCGTCAACTGGGGTTCGCTCGATCAGGAACTGTTGACCCGCCTGATGGATGACAATCAGGCCAAAGGCTTTCCGCTGACGGCACAACAAGTGATGCGCGAAACCATCGTCCAGTCGGCGCTGATTTCGGCTGAGCTCGCCGAAGAAGCCGGTCTGCCACGCAACCGCATCATCCTGTCGGCCAAGGTTTCGAATGTGCAGGATCTGATCGCCTGCTATGCGATGCTGTCTGTCCGCTCCAACCACGCCCTGCATCTGGGCCTGACCGAAGCCGGCATGGGCTCGAAGGGCATCGTGTCGTCCGCTGCCTCGCTTGGCATTCTCATGCAGCAGGGCATCGGCGATACCATTCGTATTTCGCTGACGCCGGAGCCCGGCGGCGACCGAACCTGCGAAGTGCAGGTGGCGCAGGAACTGTTGCAGGTCATGGGTTTCCGCCAGTTCATTCCGGTTGTCGCCGCCTGTCCGGGCTGCAGGGCGCACCACCTCGACGGTGTTCCAGGAACTGGCGCAGAAGATCGAGGCCGATATCCGCCGCAACATGCCGGTCTGGCGTGAAAAATATCCGGGTGTCGAAGGCTTGAAGGTTGCGGTGATGGGCTGCATCGTCAATGGCCCCGGCGAAAGCAAACATGCCGATATCGGCATTTCGCTGCCCGGCACCGGCGAGCTTCCTGCCGCCCCGGTCTATATCGACGGCAAGAAAGCGCTGACCATTCGCGGCACCAATATTGCCGGGGATTTCGAGACGCTTGTCGGCGAATATATCGAAAAGCGTTTTGGCCAGGGCCAGGCGGCAGCCGAATAGGCTACAGCTTTACCGTCAGCAGCTTCAGACCGGCGAAGGCGAAGAAACCGGCCATGGCGCCTTCGATCCAGCGGCGTGCTTTCTTGTAGCCGCGGTGCACGGGCTCGATCGAAAACAGCAGCGCAAAGCCCATGAAGATGATAACGCCGAGCGCCATACAGCCGCCGATCAGGACGGGCATGACATGCGGGGCGTCTTGCGGCGTGCCGAGCGAAACCAGCGTCAGCCAGGAGAAGATTGCCTTCGGGTTGGTTAGGTGGATACCGAGGCCCTTGAAGTAGAGACGGCGCAACGAGGGAGGCTGCTTTTCGAGCGGCAAAGCACTTCCCGTCTCCTTGCGCATCGCCGCCTTCAATGCCTTGAACGCAAGCCAGAGCAGGTAGAGCCCACCAGCAATCTTCAAAATAAACAATGCATTCCCATAGGTGCTGATCAGCGCCGAAAGCCCGGCGGCGGCCAGCATCGCCCAGGTGTAGGATCCCGTCAGAACACCGAAGGCCAGCGCCAGTCCCGCATTGCGGCCACGGCTGATCGACGTGGAGATGATGGCGACGACAGCCGGCCCCGGCGAAGCGGTGGCTATGATATAGGCGCCCCAGGCGACCATCAGTTGCGGCAGGTAGGGCAGAAGGTATGACATACGATGTCCCCGGACGGTTTTCGTCCGTCAACATGCCTGTTGCTCTCACTTGAGAAACCGCATTCTTGTCACGGTAACAATATTTCCGGACTTGGACTGACGTCAGAGAATAGCGTCCAGGGCTTCGATAAGCCGGCTACACTCCTGCGGTGTCCCAACTGTAATCCGCAGGAAATCGGCGATACGCGGGCGGGCAAAATGGCGTACAATTACGGCCTGTTCCCGCAGGCGCCGGGCAAGCGCTTCGCCGGACTGTTCGGTATGGCGGGCGAAAACGAAATTGGCTTGCGACGGCAATAGCTCGAACCAGCCTTCGTCATTGATCGCCGCCAGTGCGGCTGCCTGTGCGATCGCATCCAGAGGATAAGAATTGAAGCTGTCCTTGACGCGTTCGATTGCCTCGACCAGTGGTCGCTGACCGATCGCAAAACCAACTCGGAGGCCTGCCAGCGAGCGGGATTTGGAGAAGGTCTGGACTACCAGCAGGTTGTCATATGCCGCAATTAGAGGGACGGCGGTTTCGCCGCCGAAATCGATATAGGCCTCATCGACGATAACCGGCTGATCCGGATGATCCTTCAGTATTTCTTCAATTGCCGCGAGCGGTAGTCCTGTGCCCGTCGGCGCATTGGGATTGGGCAGTATTATCGCGCCACAGGCGCGCCGGTAGTCGGAAGGACGAATGCGGAACTGGGCGTCCAGTGGGATTTCCACCGTCTCGATATCGTAGAGCAGACTGTAGGTGGGATAGAAGCTGTAGGTGATATCCGGGTAAAGCAACGGCGCATCGTGCTTCAAAAGGGCCGCAAAGGCAAAGGCCAGGACCTCGTCCGATCCGTTGCCGGCAAAAACCTGATCCGTCTCCAGGCCATATCGTCGGGCTATTGCCTGGCGCAGCGCCAGCGCGGATGGATCCGGATAGCGCCGTAGATCCTCTGTCGCCGCGCGGCCGATCGCGTCGAGAACGGCGGGTGACGGTCCATAGGGATTTTCGTTGGTGTTCAGCTTCACCAAATTCGCCATCTTCGGCTGTTCGCCGGCCAGATAGGGCTTCAGGCGGGAGACCAGTGGCGACCAGAACTTGCTCATGGCTAGTGGTTTCGGTTGGCAATGAACTGGGCCGTTTGCACAAGGACATCAGCCTTGCAGCCGAATGGCGCCAACAGTGTTTCCGCTTCTGCAACGAGCCGTGCCAGTTCCGTCTCTGCCCAGGCCTGACCACGCAGCGAGACCAGTGTGCCCTTACCGCGGGCTGCATCCTTGCCGGTCGCCTTGCCCATCGTCTCTGCGTTCGCCGTCAGATCAAGTAGGTCATCGGCCAATTGGAAGGCAAGGCCGATGGTCTCGCCATAGGTTCGCATCAGCAGGCGTTCGTCCGGGCTGCTTGCGGCGATGATGGCGCCCGCCTCGCAGGCGAAACGGATCAGCGCGCCAGTCTTCATCGCCTGCAGCGTGATAATCGCTGCCTCGTTCGGTGCCGATGTCTCTGCCGCGAGATCCAGCGCCTGCCCACCGGCCATGCCGCCGATGCCCGAGGCGCGCGCAAGAGCCAGCACCAGTTCGGTCTTCTGCCGGTCGGAGAGGTTGGTTTCGGGTGCTGCGATGATGTCGAAGGCGAGCGTCAAAAGGCTGTCGCCGGCAAGGATCGCATTTGCCTCGCCATAGGCGATATGCACCGTCGGCTGGCCGCGGCGGAGATCGTCGTCATCCATGGCGGGAAGATCGTCGTGAACCAGCGAGTAGCTGTGAACGCATTCGAGCGCAGCACCGATGCGCAAGGCCACTTGCCTGTTGCCGCCGAGAAAGGCAGTGCTTTCCATCACCAGGAAGGGGCGCAGGCGCTTGCCGCCGTTCAGGACGCCATGGCGCATCGCGGCGAGAAGCGGCGCGGGCCGGGCGATTTCGTCGGCCTGCGGCTCTTCGTGGAGAATGCCGATCAGGCAGGCCTCGACCTCTGCGGCGCTGGTCTTCAGGCGGATTTCAAAGGATGTCTCGCTCATGCGGCGCTGTTTGGCATGACTGCACGCCCGCTGGCAACGGGATTTTGCCATATCGGCAGGCACGGGCCTGGCTTGTTGTGCAACGCCGAGAAAACCGTTCAATTTTAGCGGCGCTTGTTCTATGAAAATTGGATGGATCATCAGGCGGGCGTTTCAGGGGTGGAGATTGTACCGGAAACTCGGGAGGAGGAGGACGTGTCTACCAGCCGTTCGCGGGGATGGGGCCAGGCCCTGCGTCGGCGCTGGCGCCAAATTCTGCTGATCACCGTTGCGATCGTCCTGCTGCCGTATGTTCTGATCATCCTTTATGCCCCAAGCTTCATTCATCCGATTTCGACGTTGATGCTGCGCGATCTCGTGCTTTTCCGTGGCTATGATCGCCAGTGGGTTTCTTTCGAGGATATTTCGCCCAATCTGGTGCAATCCGTGATGATGTCGGAGGATGGCCAGTTCTGTATTCACGACGGCGTCGACTGGATACAGATGCGCGGCGTCGTCAATGATGCGCTGGAGGGTGAATCCACCCGCGGTGCCTCGACGATCCCGATGCAGACGGCGAAGAACCTGTTCCTGTGGAACGGCCGCTCTTTCATCCGCAAGGGCATGGAGCTGCCTCTGGCGCTGGCTTCCGATTTCGTCTGGAGCAAGCAGCGGATGATGGAACTCTATCTCAATGTTGCCGAGTGGGGACCGGGCATCTACGGCGCTGAAGCGGCGGCAAGACACCATTTCGGCGTCCCTGCGGCAAAGCTCACCCGGCGGCAGGCCGCACTTCTTGCCGTGTCCCTACCCAATCCGATCGAGCGCAACGCCGGCAAGCCCGGCCGGGGTCTCAGGCGTCTCGCCTCGCTGATCGAGCGCCGCGCCGGCCGGTCCGGCGAATATATCAAATGCCTTTATGAGTGAGATCAGGTCTTTTCATTGGAGCGCGCTTTGGGATGGTGTCATCCTGGCGTTGTGAAATTCTGCCATCCGGGCCTAATTCCTACCCTCGAAAAGGCTCGATTATCCTATGGTCTCAATTGATTCGTCCCTCCTCGCCTTTGCCCGGAGTGCCAACAGTACCCCACCACGGCATTTCGGCACCCGCTACGCTGGCGACGGCCGCTTCCTGCACGAGCCCGGCAATACCGTAGTTTCCCACGTCACTGCCGGGACGCCTTCGCATGCCGCCATGCTTGCCGTGCGCGATCGATTGATGGCGATGCCGGAAGCCGCTCAATTCGCCTTCACGCATGCTTCCAGCCTGCACATGACCATCTTCCAGGGCGTCATAGAATATCGCCGCAGCCTGCCCTATTGGCCAGCCGATATGGCTCTTGATACGCCAATCGATGTGATGACGACCCACTTTCGCGGCGAGTTGAAGAATTTCGCGCCGCTCTCGCCTTTCCGCGCATTACCGAGGTGACGCCGCTTGGATTGACGCTTGAAGGCGACAGCGTGGATGACCGACGGAGCCTGCGAGAATGGCGTGACGCCTTTGCCGGGATATTTGGTTATCGTCATCCGGACCACGACAGCTACGCGTTCCACATCACTTTCGCATATATTATCGACTGGCTCCCTGACGCCGCTGCTGCCCGCTGGCAGGGGATGCTGACGGAGCAACTGGCCTATCTCAAGGAGCAGTCGCCTGTCATCGATCTCGATCCTCCGGCTTTCTGCTCGTTTGAGGACATGAATCATTTCGAAGAACTCGTTGTCTTCGGATGCCAAGCAAAGACAATAAGGACTGAACCATGACCAAGCTCACGCTCTATGTCGGCAACAAGAACTACTCCTCCTGGTCGCTCCGGCCGTGGCTTGCGCTGGAGGCCTGCGGCGTGCCGTTCGAGGATGTCCTTATTCCGTTCGACTTTTCGGCTGGAAACCCGAATTTCAAGGAAATTTCGCCGACCGGCCGCGTCCCCGTCCTGCATCATGGCGATATCCGTGTCTGGGAATCGCTGGCGATCATCGAATATGCCGCCGAGCTTTTCCCAGAAGCCGGACTCTGGCCGGAAGATGCAGCCGAACGTGCTGTTGCCCGCAGCTACTCGATGGAGATGCTCTCCGGTTTCCGGGCGTTGCGCAATGCGTGCCCGATGAACATTCGCCGCGAAAAGCGGGCGATCGATCTGCCGGATGGCGTCGTGGACGATGTCGAGCGGATCGAGACGATCTGGCGCGAGGCCATCGCGCGGTCCGGCGGCCCGTTCCTGTTCGGCCGCTTTACGGCCGCCGACGCCATGTTTGCCCCGGTGGTCAATCGTTTCGAAGTCTACGACCTCACCCGCAATCCCGGCTCGCTTGAATATATGGATGCGGTGAAGACCCATCCTGCCTTCCAGAAGTGGCAGGAGGCTGCGCTGAAGGAAACCTGGATCGTGTCAGAAGACGAGGCCTGATCCGTTTCTGCGGTCGCTGTTGCGAAAAAATGCCTGCAGGGACTGGTCAAACGCCTGTGAGGCATGTATAAGCCCGGCAAATTCCGAGATTGACATCTGTTTTTCCCGGCCAACGGTCTGGCCGCGAAACAGAGTTTTGCCCGATAAGTGGAGTATGAAATGGCTGTACCTAAAAGAAAAACAAGCCCGTCCAAGCGTGGCATGCGCCGCTCCGCTGATGCGCTGAAGACGCCGACCTACATCGAAGACAAGAACTCCGGCGAACTGCGCCGTCCGCACCACATCGACCTGAAGACAGGCATGTACCGCGGCCGTCAGGTTCTGACCCCGAAGGCTTCCGCTTAATCAGCGTGCCGTCAGGCAGTTATTGAAAGGGCTGGCTTTTCGCCGGCCCTTTTCCGTTGTCTCTACGTTAGAACCTTTTTCGAGTTGCGCTTTCAGCGGTCTCCGTGGTTTTGCCAAATCAATTCCCTATCTGCCGGGGGGCGGTCATTTTCTTGATCGCAACGCTGCTGTAAGCAAAGATTGATCTGTGCCGGCCGGGGAGGCTGGTGCGAAAATTTGGGAGCCACTGCCGATGATTGCCGCCATTCCATTGCTGATCGTGCCGTTCATTTTCTACAATCTCGGAATGATGGGCATTTTGGGAAGCGGCGGGGTCGTGGTTTTCGACGCTACCGTCATGTCGTTGACGATGCTGTCTGGAGCGGTCTGGACGATGAATGTCGGCGATCTCCTGATCGTCATCGCGCTTGCCCTGCTTTTTGTCGAAATCCTCAAGGCAACCCGCATCAGTTCCAAGGCGCTGATGGATCATCTGCTGTCGATGGTGCTGTTCATCGTCTTTCTGGTCGAGTTCCTGCTGGTCGCCAATGCCGCGACCCACGTCTTCTTCATCCTGATGACGATCAGCTTCATCGACGTCATCGCCGGCTTCTCCGTGTCGATGCGCACGGCCGGGCGGGATGTTTCCATCGGGCTTTGAAGGTGGGGGCGCCGCAGGCTGTTCGAAACGGCGCGCGGCACGAGGCTTGTTAGCCGAGATTTTCCAGCTTGGTCTGCAAGGCGCGCAGTTGCTCCTTCAGTTCATCGATGTCCTTGGCTTCCGCCTTGCGCGGTTCCTTGGCGGCTGGCGTTGCCGCCATGAAGGGCGAAAACATCTGCATGGCCTGATGGAAAAGGTCTGTATTGCGTTTGACCTGTTCTTCCACCAGTTGCAACGGCACCGCCAGATTCTTGCCGAGCGGCGTATCGCCGAAGGCCTTGTTGATCTGTTCGCGCATCTGCACCTGCTGGTCGGTAAAGGCCTGCATCGAGTGTTCGAGATAGCTCGGAACGACCATCTGCATCTGGTCGCCGTAGAACGAGATCAACTGACGCAGGAAAGAGATCGGCAAGAGCGTGTTGCCGGTCTTCGATTCCTGCTCGAAGATGATCTGGGTGAGCACCGAATGGGTGATGTCGTCGCCTGATTTCGCGTCCTGGACGGTGAATTCCTCTCCCTTTTTCACCATCACCGCGAGATCGTCGAGCGTCACGTAGGTGCTCGTTCCGGTATTGTAGAGCCTCCGGTTGGCATATTTTTTGATTACGATCTGACCGTCGTGTTTAGCCATCTGGGTCTCCTCCCCATGCTCCCGTCTTTATTACGTTTTTCAGAGTACCCGCAAAAAACGGGTTCTGACAATCTCTTTGTGCGTTGCGTGGACGCAGGTGCAAAATTTTGCCGCATGCTCCGATTGCTGAGCAGAAACGGCCGCCGCTGCATCAAGGCGTTTGACTTGCGCGGCGACCTTTGCCAGTCTTTAGCAATTGCGAAAAAAGAACGAGGAAATATCTGATGAGCACTCCCTCCATCGTTATCGCCAGCGCCGGCCGCACCGCCGTCGGGTCGTTCAACGGATCCTTCGCCAACACCGCCGCCCACGAACTTGGCGCCGCTGTCATCAAGGGCGTGCTCGAACACGCCGGTGTTGAGGCGGCCGAAGTTGACGAGGTCATCCTCGGCCAGGTTCTGTCGGCTGGCGAAGGCCAGAACCCCGCGCGTCAAGCTGCCATGAAGGCCGGCATTCCACAGGAAGCAACCGCCTGGGGCATGAATCAGCTCTGCGGCTCAGGCCTGCGCGCTGTTGCGCTTGGCATGCAGCAGATTGCAACCGGTGATGCAAAGATCATCGTTGCCGGCGGCATGGAATCCATGTCGATGGCACCGCACTGTGCACCTGCGTGGCGGCGTCAAGATGGGTGATTTCAAGATGGTCGATACCATGATCAAGGATGGTCTGACCGACGCCTTCTACGGCTATCACATGGGTACGACGGCTGAGAACGTCGCCAAGAAATGGCAGCTGTCAGCGAGGACCAGGATGTGTTTGCGCTCGGTTCGCAGAACAAGGCCGAAGCCGCCCAGAAGGCCGGTCGTTTTGCCGATGAAATCATTCCCTTCATCGTCAAGGGCCGCAAGGGTGACGTCACCGTCGATCAGGACGAGTATATCCGCCATGGTGCGACGCTCAGATCGATGACCAAGCTTCGTCCGGCCTTCGACAAGGAAGGCACGGTTACCGCCGCCAATGCTTCGGGGCTCAATGATGGTGCCGCCGCAACGCTTCTGATGACGGAAGCCGAAGCCGGGCGCCGGGGCATCCAGCCTCTGGCCCGTATCGTTTCCTGGGCAACGGCCGGCGTCGATCCGCAAATCATGGGCACCGGGCCAATCCCGGCCTCGCGCAAGGCCCTGGAAAAGGCCGGCTGGTCGGTTGCCGATCTTGGGCTTGTCGAGGCCAATGAGGCCTTTGCGGCACAGGCCTGCGCCGTCAACAAGGACCTTGGCTGGGATACGTCGATCGTCAACGTTAATGGCGGCGCCATTGCCATCGGCCACCCGATCGGCGCATCGGGTGCGCGCGTGCTGAATACGCTTCTGTTCGGAAATGAAGCGTCGCGGCGTTTCCAAAGGGCTGGCAACGCTTTGCATCGGTGGCGGCATGGGTGTCGCCATGTGTGTCGAACGGTTGTAACAATCTAGAATTAAGTGATCGCTCCGGCCTTTGGGCCGGGGCAAACTTCACGGCAAGAGCCGGAAGAGCTGTTCTGTGCCCTTGGGCGCCGGCGTCGAAACAAGAACGAGACAATAGGGGAGTAAGTCGGATGAGCAGGGTAGCATTGGTCACAGGCGGATCGCGTGGCATCGGCGCGGCTATATCCATCGCGTTGAAGGGGGCTGGATACAAGGTCGCCGCGACCTACGCCGGCAATGACGAAAAGGCGCAGGCCTTCACCGAGGTCACCGGCATCCCGACCTACAAATGGGATGTATCCGACTACAAGGAATGCACCAAGGGTATCGCGTGTCGTTGATGACCTCGGCCCGATCGAAATTCTGGTTAACAATGCCGGCATTACCCACGACGCGATGTTTCACAAGATGACGCCTGAACAATGGGGCGAGGTCGTCGACACCAACCTCACCGGGCTGTTCAACATGACGCATCCGGTCTGGACCGGCATGCGCGACCGCAATTTTGGCCGGGTCATCAATATCTCGTCGATCAACGGCCAGAAGGGCCAAATGGGCCAGGCAAACTATTCGGCAGCAAAAGCTGGCGATCTCGGTTTTACCAAGGCACTCGCCCAGGAGGGCGCCGCCAAGGGCATCACCGTCAATGCCGTCTGCCCCGGCTATATCGGCACGGAGATGGTCCAGGCGATCCCGGAGAAGGTGCTGAACGAGCGCATTATCCCGCAGATCCCCGTTGGCCGACTGGGCGAACCCGATGAAATCGCCCGGATCGTTGTCTTCCTGGCATCGGATGACGCTGGTTTTATCACCGGATCGACGATCTCGGCGAATGGCGGCCAATTCTTCGTCTGATCAAAGCTGATTGTTCTATTGCTGGCGGCGCCTTCAAGGGCGCCGTCTTGCGTGTCGGCAAAGGTTAAGGCGCCGGGTGCCGTTGTGCCGGCGGGCGAGGGTTATCCACCGTTTCCTATGGTTAACAAATTGATTTTGCACAACATATCGCGGTGAACAAACAGGGAAATGATCTGCATCCACGATTCGTCTCCGATTCGTTCTTGCTTTGGTTGAGTCGTTAATAGCCGAACATGTGGTGTCGAGAGCGACGATCGGCGTAAAGCGATTCCCACCGCCTGGCTCACCGAAAAGCATGACAGAACGGACGGCCAATGCTCAATTTTGAGCCGGACCGGAATCCGGCGAAGGGTAATTTCTTGTCTCTGGAAAAGCGCCGCTTTTTTCACCATATATTGTACGAAATAGGCAGCGAAAATGATCAAGTTGCACTTCGTATTCGTTTTGTTCTGGGTTGTATGTTAAAAATTACTAATATTTCAGGGGTTTTTCGACTGCCTCAACGCATGGTTAATTTTTCCCGAAAATTTAGCCATTTGGATTCTGAATCTCAGATTTGTGTCGCATTGACGCATGGCGTGCAATGTTCATTTTTCGCCAAAATTGGCATGAAAAACTGCGATTCAGCATCTGGTGCGACTCCGGCTTAGCAAATCAACATTTAGCGGTGAACAAACCCTGAATCCGGCCGAGTCTGCGTTTCGTAGCTGATTCGTTCCACCGCTGTTCCAGAATCCGGAGAATGGGGGTGGAAATACCGGCCAAATACCCCATTTGCATGTTTGAGGACCCCGCGCCCCTTGCGTTTGTGCCTTGGCGTGGGCATGTGTTCTGCGCCGGTTGAAACGGCTTTAAAATGCCGTGAATGACCTTCGCAGACTGAAAGTGCTCTGGATCGATAAAGTGCCTGACCAACCGATGATCTTGAGCGGCCGCGGCGTGATCCGCGGTGCTCGGCCCCACCAATACCGGCAAGACGCATTACGCGATCGAGCGCATGGTCGCACGAGAGCGGCGTCATCGGCCTGCCGCTGCGCCTTTTGGCGCGCGAGGTCTATACGCGCGTTGTCGAAAAGGTCGGCGCCCACAATGTCGCGCTGATCACTGGCGAGGAAAAGATCACGCCGCACATGGCGCGCTTCTCGGTCTGTACCGTCGAAGCCATGCCGCGCGAGACCAAGGCCGCCTTCGTCGCAATCGACGAGGTGCAACTGGCCGGCGATCTGGAGCGCGGCCATATCTTCACCGACCGGCTGATGCATCTGCGCGGCCGCGTCGAGACGCTGCTGCTTGGCGCCTCCACCATGCGGCCTATTCTCGAACATCTGCTGCCGGGGATCACCGTCGTCGAGCGCCCCCGCCTGTCGCAGCTTCTCTATGCCGGCTCCAAGAAGATTACCCGCCTGCCGCAGCGCACGGCAATCGTCGCCTTCTCGGCCGAAGAAGTCTATGCGATCGCCGAGTTGATCCGCCGCCAGCGCGGCGGTGCGGCCGTCGTGCTCGGCGCCCTGTCGCCACGCACGCGAAACGCGCAGGTGGCGCTCTATCAGGCCGGCGATGTCGAATATCTGGTGGCGACCGACGCGATCGGCATGGGGCTCAACCTTGATGTCGATCATGTCGCCTTCGCGCAGGATCGCAAATATGACGGCTACCAGTTCCGCAATCTCAACCCGGGCGAACTGGCGCAGATCGCCGGACGCGCCGGACGTCACCTGCGCGACGGCACCTTTGGCGTCACCTCGCGGGTGGAGCCGTTCGACAATGAGCTGGTTCATCGGATCGGATCGCATCAGTTCGATCCGATTCGCGTCCTGCAATGGCGCTCAAAGTCGCTCAACTATGCGTCCATCCAGGCTCTGAAGAAGAGTTTGGATGCGGCGCCCGCTGTCCACGGGCTCACACGGGCCTTGCCGGCGGTCGATCAACAGGCTTTGGACTATCTTTCTCGCTATCCGGAGGTTACCAGTGTTGCAACGACACCGGAGCGTGTAGAAAAACTTTGGGAGGCCTGTGCGCTTCCCGACTACCGGCGTATAACGCCGGCGCAACATGCCGATCTGATTTCGACTCTCTATGCCGATCTCGTCCGGCGTGGCACAGTGAATGAAGATTTCATGGCCGAGCAGGTCCGCCGCGCGGACCATACGGATGGTGAAATCGACACATTGTCCGCGAGAATTGCACAAATCAGGACATGGACCTATGTGTCCAACCGTCCGGGATGGCTTGCCGATCCGACACACTGGCAAGAAAAGACGCGGGAAATCGAAGATCGATTGTCTGACGCGTTACATGAAAGGTTGACGAAACGCTTTGTTGATCGCAGGACATCTGTGCTCATGAAGCGCCTGAGAGAGAATGCGATGTTGGAAGCTGAAATCAGTGTAAATGGCGATGTCTTCGTTGAAGGTCATCATGTGGGACAATTGGCCGGGTTCCGTTTCACGCTGGCGACAGTGGCAGATGGTCTTGACGCGCGCAGCGCAAGGAGCTGCGCAAAAGGCGTTGGCTCTCGAGTTCGAAGCACGCGCTGCAAGGCTGCATGCCGCCGGCAATGCCGACCTGGCGTTGTCGTCGGATGGCCTCGTGCGTTGGCTCGGCGATCCCGTGGCGCGGCTGACGGCCAGCGATCATGTGATGCGTCCGCGTGTGCTCCTGCTCGCCGACGAGCAGTTGCAGGGCAATGCCCGCGAGCATGTGCTCGCCCGCATCGAGCGCTTCGTCAATCATCACATCTCGACGGTGCTGAAGCCGCTCGACGATCTGTCGCGCGCCGAAGATCTCGAAGGTCTCGCCAAGGGGCTGGCTTTCCAGCTGGTGGAAAATCTCGGCGTCATGTTCCGTCGCGATGTCGCCGACGACGTCAAGTCGCTGGATCAGGAGGCGCGTGCCTCGATCCGTCGCCACGGCATTCGTTTCGGCGCCTATCACATTTTCATGCCGGCGCTGCTGAAGCCTGCTCCGGCGGAGCTGATCACACTGCTCTGGGCGCTGAAGAACGACGGACTGGAAAAACCCGGTTACGGCGACCTGATCCCCGTCCTGGCCGCAGGCCGTACCTCGGTGGTCACCGATCCGACCTTCGAGCGTACCTTCTACAAGCTGGCCGGTTTCCGCTTCCTCGGAAAGCGTGCCGTCCGTATTGATATCCTTGAACGCCTCGCCGACCTGATCCGCCCGCTGCTGCAGTGGAAGCCGGGCACGACGGCGCGTCCGGACGGCGCCTATGATGGCCGCCGCTTCACCGCGACGACGGCAATGTTATCGATCCTCGGTGCCACGCCGGACGATATGGAAGAGATCCTCAAGGGTCTCGGCTACCGGGCCGATGCCGTCAAGGTCGAGGACGCCGCGGCTTTCCTCGCCGCACAGTCCGGATCTGCCGCACCGGCAGCGGACGCTGCAGTTTCCGAAGCATCGGCTGAGACTTCCGATCACGATGACGCGGACTCCGAACCCGCGTCTGAACCGGTAATGGAAACTGCACCGGTTGCCGCTGAAGCTGCAGGCGCTGAGCAGGCCGTAATCGTCGAGCAGGCTGGCGAGCTGGCTGCTGAGCCGGTCGAAGCCAAGCCGGTTCTTCTGTGGCGCCCGGGCAGCCGCAACGACAACCAGCGCTCAGGTGGACGCCCGCAGGGCGATCGTCGTGGAGCCAACAACCGTGCACCGCAGGGTGAAGCCCGCCGCGAAGGTGGCGAGCCGCGCCGTGACGGTGAGGACCGTCGTGAAGCGCGTGGCGATGACAATCGCAAGCCGGGTGGTGGCGGCAGACCTGACCGCAATCGCGGCCGCGACGGTGGCAAGCCCCAGGGCGGCCAGCGGCATGAGAAGGGCGACCGCCAGGATCGTCCGGATCGCAACGATCGCGGCGGAAAGCCGCAGGCCGCCAAGTTCGAGGCACGCCCGCCGCGCAAGGAGAAGCCGATGGATCCGGATTCGCCTTTCGCCAAGCTCGCTGCCCTGAAGGAGCAGATGAAGAAATAAGGTCATGGGTGGAAAACAGCCTCAGTCCCTGCCGGTTCTCCGCCAGCGTCTCGACAAATGGCTGTTCTTCACGCGCCTGCAAAAATCCCGCTCGATCGCCCAGAAGGCGATCGAGTCCGGCGATGTCCGGGTCAATGATGCCCGCATCACCCAGCCATCGCATGCGTTGAAAGCCGGCGATGTGGTCGTTGTCTCGCTTGATCGGCGCGATACCACCGTGCGCGTTTTGCTTCCCGGTGTCCGGCGCGGACCCTATGAGGAAGCTCGCCTTCTCTACGAGGACCTGACGCCGGCGATTGTTCCCGGCGAAAAGCCGAATGCCTTCGAGCAGGCAACGCGAGCGTGGCAGCGGCCGGCCGACCAAGAAGGAACGGCGCGACGTCGACAAGCTGCGATCGGGCTGGCATGAGGAATAGAAAACAGGATTAGAAAACTGTCCCGCCGGGTGGCTGTTTGGCGCATGGATTATTCTTGCAAAGCCCCTGCAAAGCCTTTACCTCACGGGGTAAATGAGCAGCCATGTTGCGTCACGAAAGACGTTGGCGGGCTGGTATCCCCGAACGGGTGCGGACAAGCGGACCTCTCTTCTGGTTCCTGTCTGCCGTCAAACGTGAGAAATCGCTGGAGTACCTCATGACGTATGTCGTGACCGACAATTGCATACGCTGCAAATATACCGATTGCGTTGAAGTGTGCCCGGTGGACTGCTTCTACGAGGGCGAGAATTTTCTGGTCATTCATCCCGACGAGTGCATCGATTGCGGCGTCTGCGAGCCGGAATGTCCGGCCGGTGCCATCAAGCCCGATACCGAACCGGGCCTCGACATGTGGCTGAAGGTCAATGCGGACTTCGCCACACAATGGCCTAACATCACCGTCAAGCGTGACGAGATGCCGGAAGCCAAGGAAATGGACGGCGAAGAAGGCAAGTACGAGAAGTACTTTTCGCCGAAGCCCGGTCAGGGCGACTGACGTCGGGCAGCTGGTTGATTCCCGGCTGCAAAAGATGGCGAAATTTGGGGAATCATGGCTTAACCATGTCCGTGACGGGCTGGTTGGCCTTGATGGCCGTTGTAAAGCAAATTATTGATTTCCGCAGTTTTTTATGATAGGGTCTAAAAACTGATCCACATCGTGGCACTTGCGTGTGCCCGAAAAACCATCACGAAAGCAAAGAATCCCACTGCGCGGCTGACCCCAAATACGCAACGGCAGTTGCTTGTGTGTGATCGCTTCGCAGAAGATCGATTTGATGACCGTTGGAACGGATCAGCATGGAGTCACCCGACGGTGCCCCCGTCCATCCCGGGCCTGACTGACCCGGCCCCGGCTTGTTGCCGGGAGCGTAACAGGGAGTTTTTGAAACGAATGACGACCCAGCAGAAAAAATCTTCAACACGCCACGGCTTCAAGACCGGTGAATCGATCGTTTACCCGGCCCATGGCGTTGGACAAATTGTAGCAATTGAAGACCAGGTGGTTGCGGGCATGTCGCTCGAACTGTTTGTCATCGATTTCGAAAAGGACAAGATGCGTCTCAAGGTGCCGGTAGCAAAGGCCGTCTCCATTGGCATGCGCAAGCTCTCTGAGACCGATTTCGTCGAACGTGCATTGAAGGTCGTCCAGGGCAGGGCACGCGTCAAGCGGACCATGTGGTCCCGCCGTGCGCAGGAATATGATGCCAAGATCAATTCCGGTGACCTGATTTCGATCGCCGAAGTCGTGCGTGACCTCTACCGTGCTGAAAACCAGCCGGAGCAGTCCTATTCCGAACGTCAGCTTTACGAAGCTGCGCTTGACCGCATGGCGCGCGAAATCGCAGCCGTGAACAAGATGTCGGAAACCGAGGCTGTCCGTCTCGTCGAAACGAACCTGAACAAGGGTCCGAAGCGCGGCAAGGCCATCGAAGAAGACGAAGCGCAGGGAAGAAGCTGCGTAAGCATCCTTCAAGCAATGCTTCCATCTCAAAAGCCCTGTCAGCAATGACGGGGCTTTTTTGTTTGTCGCCTCGAGGTTCGGGGGTGAGAACGGGTAAGCTCCCGGCGCCGCCGAGGAGTGCGAGGAGACTCTTTCCGTCATCGTGATATGCTGCTGCTTGAGGCGCCTTGCCGCGATCTGCCGGCACGGGGAGGCGAAGCATGTGAACCGGCACGGGAGGAGAACATGCCTGCTACCGTTTCTCTACATCCATTGCTCGACAAGGGCGTACCCAAGGGGGCGTCCGGCTTCACCGGCGGCGTTCTGGTTTGTGCATGTACCGACAGGCCTATACGGGTCAAGGTCGAGGGTGACGTCGCCCATAACCATGCCTGCGGCTGCACCAAATGCTGGAAGCCGGCCGGCGCGAGGTTTTCGGTGGTCGCCGTCGTTCCCCATGACAAGATTACTGTACTTGAGAATGGCGACAAGCTCGACGTCGTCGACAAGACGGCACTGATCCAGCGTCATGCCTGCATGAGCTGCGGCGTTCACATGTACGGCCCGGTGGTGCGGGAGCATCCTTTTCAAGGGCTGGACTTCATCCATCCCTGAACGCTTCGACACGGATGGCTGGTCGCCGCCCGGTTTTGCCGCCTTCGTGTCCTCGGTCATCGAGGCCGGAACGGATCCCGCCGACATGCCGGCCATCCGCGCCCGCCTGACCGAACTCGGCCTGACACCGTCCGATTGCCTGAACAATGCGCTGATGGATTTTATGGCCACCTGGATGGCGAAGAAGAGTGGTGTGCTGAAATCCTGAAGCAGATTTACTGCAGACCGATAGACACATCGGTCAGAATGAAAAGGGCGCAGCGATCGATATCGCTGCGCCCTTGTCTATCTCGCCGGAACGGTCTGCTTATGCAGCGCCGCGCGACTTTTCGAAACGCTTGCGGTCGTTGCTATCGAGGTACATCTTGCGAAGACGGATGTTCTTCGGCGTCACTTCGACCAGCTCGTCGTCCTGGATCCAGGAGAGGGCGCGGTCGAGCGTCATGCGGATCGGCGGGGTCAGCTTGACGGCTTCGTCCTTGCCGGAGGCGCGCATGTTGGTGAGCTTCTTGCCCTTCAACACGTTCACTTCCAGGTCGTTGTCGCGCGTGTGGATGCCGATGATCATGCCGGCATAGACCTTCTCGCCGACGTCGATGATCATCGGGCCGCGGTCTTCCAGGTTGAACATGGCGTAGGCAACGGATTCGCCGGCATCGTTGGAGAGTAGAACGCCCTGAACGCGGCCGCCGATATCGCCCTTGTAAGGCTGATATTCGTGGAACAGGCGGTTCATGATCGCCGTGCCGCGCGTGTCGGTCATCAGTTCCGACTGGTAGCCGATCAGGCCACGGGTCGGTGCGAAGAACTTCAGGCGAACACGGTTGCCGCCGGACGGACGCAGCTCGGCCATTTCAGCCTTGCGCTCGGACATCTTCTGGACGACGACGCCGGAATACTCCTCATCGACGTCGATGACGACTTCTTCGACCGGCTCCAACATCTGGCCGGTTGCTTCGTCCTTGTGCATGACGACGCGCGGACGCGATACGGCAAGCTCGAAGCCTTCGCGGCGCATGGTTTCGATCAGAACGGCCAGCTGCAATTCGCCACGGCCGGAAACGTAGAACGAATCCTTGCCTTCGGCTTCTTCAATCTTCAGCGCGACGTTGCCTTCGGCTTCCTTGAACAGGCGGTCACGAATGACGCGCGAGGTAACTTTGTCGCCTTCGGTGCCGGCGAGCGGGCTATCGTTGACGATGAACGACATGGTGACGGTCGGCGGGTCGATCGGCTGGGCATGCAGCGCTTCGGTGACCGAAGGATCGCAGAACGTGTCGGCGACCGTGCCCTTGGACAGGCCGGCGATCGCGACGATGTCGCCCGCATGTGCTTCGTCGATCGGCGTACGCTCGATGCCGCGGGAAAGCGAGGATCTTGGAGATACGGCCGTTCTCGATCAGCTTGCCGTCCTGGCCGAGAACCTTGACGGCCTGGTTTGGCTTGATCGAACCGGAATGGATGCGGCCGGTGATGATGCGGCCGAGGAAGGGGTTGGCTTCCAGGATCGTGCCGATCATGCGGAACGCGCCGTCTTCCTCGCCGACGCTCGGCTCCGGAACGTGCTTGAGAACGAGGTCGAGAAGAGGCGCGAGGCCTTCTTCCTTCGGACCTTCCGGATTGAGGTTCATCCAGCCGTTACGGCCCGAACCGTAGAGGATCGGGAAGTCGAGCTGCTCGTCGGTCGCATCGAGATTGGCAAAGAGGTCGAAGACTTCGTTGATAACTTCTTCGTGGCGGCCGTCCGGACGGTCGATCTTGTTGATCGCGACGATCGGGCGAAGGCCGACCTTCAGCGCCTTGGAGACGACGAATTTGGTCTGCGGCATCGGGCCTTCCGACGAGTCGACCAGAACGATCGCGCCATCGACCATCGACAGGATACGCTCGACTTCACCGCCGAAATCGGCGTGGCCGGGGGTGTCGACGATGTTGATGCGGACACCCTTCCACTCGATCGAGGTCGCCTTCGCCAGAATGGTGATGCCGCGTTCTTTTCGAGATCGTTGCTGTCCATCATGCGCTCGGTCGTGCGCTGGTTGTCGTGGAAAGAACCCGACTGCTTCAGAAGTTCGTCGACAAGCGTGGTTTTCCCATGGTCAACGTGTGCGATGATCGCGATGTTGCGCATTTTCATGTGTGAATACTCGGAGGTTTCGGGGCGTATCTTAGGCACGCCGCATCTTCAATTGCGCGGCTCATACAGGTTTTTTTGCATTTGCGAAAGGGGGAAGGCGCCAAAGTCTTGAGAGAGAGTGAATCAGGCGGCTGTTTCATACGGAATTCCCGGCGGGATCGAGGGTGATCTGCCAGAGTTCCTGATCGTCCCGATCCATCAGCCGAACCGTCATCTGCTCGGTCTGGCCGTTGATATCGACGAGGCCGAAGAATTGCAGGCCGGCAGTCGGCGGCAGGTTCTGGTCGATACCGGTGCCGGCTGCCTTGATGAAACGCACGTCCGGGCCGAACGTCATGTCCAGCTCCTTGGGTCCATAGGTACCGGAATGCAACGGGCCTGAGACAAATTCCCAGAACGGCAGGAAATCCTTGAAGGCGGCGCGGGCCGGATCGTAGTGGTGGGCGGCGGTATAGTGGACATCCGCCGTTAGCCAGACGGTGTTCTGGATGGCATTGTCGCGGATGAAAGTGAGGATATCGGCGAACTCCTTCTCGCGGCCGGTCGGCGCGCCGTTGTCGCCATTGGCGATCGCATCGGAGCCGCGCCGGTTGGCAAAGTCATCCCAGACGACGAGGCCGATCGGCATGTCGCAGGCAATCACTTTCCAGGTGGCTTTCGAGGCTGCCAGCTCGCGCTTAAGCCAATCCGCCTGCCGCCAGCCGAACAGATCGTTGCCGCCGCCCTGATTGGCTTCGCGATAGGAGCGCAGATCGACGAAGAACACATCGAGCAGCCGGCCATAGGGGATCTTGCGGAAGATACGGCCGGGCTGGGCAGGAATGGCGCGGATCGGCGTCATCTCCTGGAAGGCCTGCATGGCGCGGGCCGCATAAACAGAGACATCCTTGTCCGGATAACGCGGATCATCGCGAAGATCGGTCGAAGCCGACCAGTTGTTCAGCACCTCATGATCGTCCCACTGGTAGAAGGTGGGACAAGTGGCATTCAGGGCGCGGACGTGATCGTCGAGAAGATTGTATTTCCACTGGCCGCGATATTCATCGAGCGAGCGCGCCACCTCGCGCTTTTCCGGCGTGACGATGCGGTTTTTCCAGACGGTGCCGTCCCTGAGCGGGATTTCGTCGGGGATGGGGTTATCGGCATAGATCGTGTCGCCGGAATGGATGAAGAAATCCGGTTCATGCAGTTGCATGGTCGAATAGGTCTTCATGCCGACATCGTCGATGCCCCAGCCCTGCCCGGCGGTATCACCCGACCAGACAAAGCGCACCGAACGGCGGCGCAGCGGCGCCGTCCGAAACCGGCCGGTGATGGGCTCGGAAACAGAGTTGCTGTCGTAGAGGTCGGTCGCGGTGAAGCGGTAAAAGATGTCTTGGTCCGGCAACAGATGGTCGAGTGCGCATTTCACGGTGAAGTCGCTGCGGGGCAGCGCATCGATTGATGGTAATCGTACAGCTGCGGAAAAACTTTCGGTCGTCGAATATTCGACCGCGATGCGCGACGGCCGGTCCGCTCGCGTCCAGATCATCCCGGACTTCGTATCGACATCGCCGGACTGGACGCCATGCGTGAAGGTCGGCCTGCCATAGCTGCGGGAATAAAATGGGGTGGCAAGAACGGATGTGGCGGCAAACCCGGCAGCGCCTGCTGACAGCAGGAAGGAGCGGCGGGTCAGCGTATCCTGAATATCGACCAAATCGGCCTCCGGTACCGTCTCGGGAATCACGTGAAACCCGAGGCGGACCTTTGGCGAAAGCGATGTCAGTTCGTTTACAGTTGGATGAATCTATTCCAACGGTTTGGCGACGGTTCCGTGACGTGGAGCCTCAGGCGTCGGAGCCCGAAAGCTCTTCCGTGACAGCCAGACCCTTCTTCGCCAGCATCGCATCCGGGCTTGGCAGCTTGCCGCGGAAGGCCTTGTAGGCGTCTTCCGGGTCGATCGAGCCGCCGACGGAATAGATGTGGTCCTTCAGCTTTTTTGCCATCTCCGTATTGAACGCATCGCCGGTTTCCTCGAAGGCGGCGAAGGCGTCAGCGTCGAGCACTTCCGACCACATGTAGGAATAGTATCCAGCCGAATAACCTCCGGCGAAGATGTGCTGGAAGTGCGGCGAGGCGTGGCGCATGACCAGCGACTTCGGGATGCCGAGTTCGCTGAGGATTTCCGCTTGCACCGCCATCGGGTCGTCGATCGGGCCACGGGTATGGAATTCCATGTCGACGATCGCAGAAGAGGTGAATTCCACCGTGTTGAACCCGGCGTTGAAGGTGCGGGCCGCCAGAACCTTGTCGAGCAGGGCCTGCGGCATTGGTTCGCCGGTTTCGACATGCACGGCATATTGCTTGAGGATCGCTGGGCACCGTCAGCCAGTGTTCATAGAGCTGCGAGGGCAATTCGACGAAATCGCTGGACACCGCAGTACCGGAAACGGATGGATAGGTGACGTCCGACAGCATGCCGTGCAGCGCGTGGCCGAATTCATGGAACAGCGTGCGGGCATCGTCGAGCGACAGCAGCGCCGGCTTATCCGCAGCCGGTTTTGCGAAGTTGCAGACATTGTAGATGATCGGCATTTCGCCTGTTTCGCTGTTCTTCAAGGGCAGCTTGTGCTGCGATTGGAATGCACTCATCCAGGCGCCGGAGCGCTTCGAACCGCGGGCAAAATAGTCGCCAAGGAAGAGTGCTATGAGCGTGTCACCGGCATCGTGGATCTCGAAGACGCGCACGTCCGGGTGATAAGCAGTGATGCCCTTCTTCTCGACCGCCTGAATACCGAACAGCCGGTTGGCGACATCGAAGCAGGCGTCGATGATCTTTTCGAGCTGCAGATAGGGCTTGAGTTCCGCTTCGGAGAAATTGAATTTTCGGGCACGGATGCGTTCCGAGTAGAAGCGCCAGTCCCAGGGCATGACATCGTGGTTCTTGCCGTCTTCGGCAATCAGTCCGGCAATATCGGCTTCTTCCTCGCGGGGCGCTTCAGGGCCTTTGTCCAGACCGTGCGCAACAGTTCGTTCACGGCAGCCGGTGTCTTTGCCATGGTATTGTCGAGCTTCATTTCGGCAAAATTGCCGTAGCCCAGTAGCTTGGCGACCTCGCTGCGAAGCGCCAGCGTTTCGCGGATGACGCCGCGATTGTCTGTCTCGCCGGGATTTTCACCACGGGCGACCCAGGCCTTGAAAGCCTGTTCCCGCAGGTCGCGGCGTTCTGAGAACGTCAGGAAGGGCTCGATGATCGAGCGCGACAGCGTGACGGCATATTTGCCGTCCTCGCCGCGTTCGCGGGCGGCCGACGCCATCGCGTCCTTGAGGAAATCCGGCAAGCCGTCGAGTTCCGGCCCGTCGGAGAGACTGAGCGACCATCCTTTTCGTCGGCCAGCACGTTCTGGCCGAATTGGGTGCTGAGGCCCGCCAGCTTCTCGTTGATCCCCGCAAGAGTTTCCTGCTCCTGCTTCGGTAGCTTGGCGCCAGATTTGACAAACCCTTTCCAGTGGCGCTCCAGCACACGCGTCTGTTCGAGATCAAGGCCAAGAGCCTCACGCTTTTCCCAAAGCTGATCGATCCGCTGAAACAGCGCTGCGTTCATGCCGATCTTCGAATAATGCCGCGACATTTTCGGCGAGATGTCCCGCTCCAGTGCCTGGATGGCATCATTGGTATGGGCACCGGCGCGGTTCCAGAACAGCGACGAGACGCGCGACAGGCTATCGCCAGCGATCTCGAGGGCGACGATGGTGTTCTCGAATGTCGGTGCTGCACTGTTATTGGCGATGACATCGATTTCGGTTTCGTGTTCGGCAAGGGCCGCCTCGAAGGACGCTGCAAAATCATTGTCGCTGACTGCCTCGAAGCGCGGCAGCCCGTCCGGGCCGTTCCAGTTGGTGATGGCAGGGTTAAGCGCGGGGCTCGACGTCATAAGGCAGTCCTTTCGCATTCCGGTATGTCCCGCTGAAAGCGGGTGCTGCGTCCTGTTGTCGGCAGCGATTGTGGAAATATCAAGATTGTCAGGTGGGCGCATGTGTGCTGCCGATCAAGGCTTGCGCAATCCCAAAAGTCCTGGTGCTGCATGCCAGACGGCCTGCACGGCAAAGCCCATGAACAGCACGCCGGACAGACGCACGATCGCCAATTCATGGCGACGGTAGAAGCGGCGGACGACCGATGCACCGATGATGCCGATGAGGATGATATCGGCGACAAGGAACCCGAGGAAGGAAACCGCGAGCAGCGCCGGCAAGGCGTGAAAATCGAGCGCATTGGAGGAGCCGGCGAGAAGGGCCGTAAAGGTCGCCAGTGCCACCGGATAGCCCTTCGGGTTGGTCAGGCCGAAGATCAGGCCACGCCGATATGGCCGTTCGACGGCCATCAGGGGCTGGTTTTCTCCACGCGGCTTGGCGCGGACGCGTTCCAGCCGATCCAGGCGAGATAGAAGCCGCAGAAAAGGCCGAGAACGTCGAAGACCGTGCTGCCGATCGTCTTTGCGCCGACAATTGCGACGAGGGCCAGTGCCGACCAGAGCAGGTCACCGGCCAGATGTCCGCCCATGAACATCGCGCCAGCCTTGCGGCCTTGCCCGGCACCGATGCCGAGAAGAGCGAGGAATGCGGGGCCGGGGATGAGGACATAAAGGAGGGCGGCCAGAAAGGCGCCGAAAAGCAGAGTCTGCGTCATGGAATCTCCTCTCGCGTGAAGATCCATTCGATCTTGCGCAGATGATTCCGTCAAGATGCGCTGGGCCGGATGCGGGCAGGGCCAGACGAGGCCCTGCCACGCGAAAAGTGGTGAAGTTTACTTGGCCTCGGTTGCCTTCATGGCGTTGTCCAAATGCATGGAGCAATCGTCGGTCTTGCCGTCTTTCATCGCCATCTTGGCGCTGTCGACTTCCTTCATGGCCATCATCATCAGATCCTTCTTCATCGGATCGGTCATGCCCTTGGCCATTTCTTCTGTCTTCATGATCGACGCTTCATCACAGGCCGTCATGCCGGCGGCAAAGGCCGGAGCCGAAAGGCTGGCAACGAGGGCTGTGGCGGCAAGAATTGTCTTGAACATGTTATCTCTCCCAGTAGACACAGGGAGCATGATTGCCCCCGTTGCGAACTCTGCACCCGGGGTGTGAACACCTTCAATTCACGCATTCGCGATGCACGCCGTTGTCATAACCCGTGCATTTAATTGATATTTTTGTGATCGATATATCACCTGTTTTGCATGTTTTACGGAAGCTTCTCTCCGAACTTGCTGGTTTGCTCATCGCTTGATAAGTAAAGCTTACGAATACCCGAAGGCGAGTTTCCATGCCTGTCAGACTTGAAACAGATACGATCGGCATGCTGCTGACAGATGTGTCGCGGTTGCTGCGTGGTGCGTTCGATCGCTGCATCAGCGCATCGGGTCTCGGCGTGACGCCGGGCGAGGCGCGGGCGCTGATCCAGGTGGCCGCGACCGAGGGCATCAAGCAGGCCGAGATCGCCGTCCGGATGGGCATCGAGCCGATGACGCTCTCCACCTATCTCGACCGTCTCGAAGGGCTTGGGCTGGTCGAGCGCGTTCCCCGACCCCTGCGACCGCCGCGCAAAGAATGTCGTCGTCACCGACAAGGCCGATACGCTGCTTCTCGATATCCGCAAGGAGGTCCACGATCTGATGGATCAGGTGACGTCTGGGCTCGATGCGGAAGGCCGCGAGGCACTGCGGGCAAGCCTCAAGGGCCTGCGCGAAAACCTGCAGCAGCTGGACCGCAGTGTTTCCTCCGACAAGAAGAGTGCCTCCCAATGAAGCTGCGGATGAGCGAACGGCGCACCAGCATGCTCGGCGCATTGCTGGCGACCCTTGGGCCGATTTCGATGTCGATCTACACGCCGGCCATGCCCGAACTGGTGCAGGCCTTCGCCACCACAGAATCGATGATCAAGCTGACGCTGTCGGTCTATTTCGGCGGCTTCTCGGTGGCGCAGCTGATCGCAGGCCCGATGTCGGACGCGTTTGGCCGCAAGAAGGCAACGCTTGCCTTTGTCGGCATCAATCTTCTTGGCAGCCTGATCTGCGCCTTCGCGCCCTCGGTCGACTGGCTACTGGCCGGACGGCTGATCCAGGGTATCGGCGCGTCCGTTGGGATCACGGTGGCGAGGGCCATCGTGCGCGACCAGTTCACCGGGGCCGAGGCATCGCGGATCATGAACCTGATCGGCATCATGCTGGCCATCGGCCCGGCTATGGCGCCGACAATCGGCGGGCTGGCGCTGGCGGCCTTCGGCTGGCAGGCGATCTTCTTCCTGCTGGTCGGTTTCGGGCTGATCGCCATTGCCGCCGTCATCATCTTCATGCGCGAGACCACGGCGCCGGATCGCCGCCGCGCCCGGCCGGGTCCGCTTGTGGCTGCCTATGGCGAGCTTATCCACGATCCACGCTTCGTTGCTGCTGCCATCGTGCTCGGCGGCTCCGTTGGTGCGCTCTATGCGCAGTCGACCATGCTGTCCTTCATCCTGATTGATACGGTCGGCATGACGCCGACGGCTTTCGGGATCGGCATGCTGATGCAGAGCGGCTGCTATTTTTCAGGCTCGGTCTGTCTCAAGCTGACGGCGGCAAAACTTGGCGGCGAAGGTTCGGTTCGCGTCGGGCTTGCCCTTTGTGCGATTGGCGGTCTGATGATCGCCCTGTCCGTCCATTTCATCGAGCCGACCTATCTTTCAGTGATGCTGCCGATTGCCTTTTCCGCCTTCGGCACCGCTTTCCTGACGCCGCATATGACGACGGCTGCCCTGCATTCCTTCCCGCATATTGCCGGCTCGGCTTCGGCGATGATGGGCTTCATCCAGATGGCTGGCGGTTTTCTCGGCGGTCTTGCCGCTGCCCTTCTTGGTACACCCTTCATCGCCTTCGGCATGATCATCCCGGCGATGCTGTTTGCCTCGGTGGCCAGCTATGTCTGGTTTCAGTATTCGACGCGGCGTCTGGTGCTGGATACTGCCAAGACACCGGGCGAATAAACGAAAAAGCCCGCCTCCTTGCGGAAGCGGGCTTCTGATCGGAACTTCAGAACTTACTTGTCGCGGTTGCGGGCGGCCAGCGTGCGCAGGCGCACGCGTTCAGCTTGATGAAGCCGGCGGCGTCCTTCTGGTCGTAGGCGCCCTGATCGTCCTCGAAGGTTACCAGCTTGTCGGAATAGAGCGACTTGTCGCTTTCTGCGGCCGGTGACCATGACATTGCCCTTGTAGAGCTTCAGCGTCACTTCGCCTTCGACATGCTCCTGGCTCTTGTCGATCAGCGCCTGAAGCATTTCGCGCTCCGGCGAGAACCAGAAGCCGTAATAGATCAGCTCGGCGTAACGCGGCATGATGTCGTCCTTGAGGTGGGCTGCACCCCGGTCGAGCGTGATCGATCTGATGGCGCGGTGGGCTGCCAACAGGATCGTGCCGCCGGGGGTCTCGTAGACGCCGCGCGACTTCATGCCGACGAAGCGGTTTTCGACCAGATCAAGACGGCCGATGCCGTTGTCGTGGCCGAGCGCGTTGAGCGCGGTCAGGATCGAGGCCGGGCTCATTTCCTTGCCGTCGATCGAAACGGCATCACCCTTGCGGAAGCCGATCTTGACGGTGGTCGCCACATCCGGAGCCTCTTCCGGCGAGATGGTGCGCATGTAGACGTAGTTCGGGGCTTCAACAGCCGGATCTTCGAGAACCTTGCCCTCGGAGGACGAGTGCAAGAGGTTGGCATCGACCGAGAACGGTGCTTCGCCCATCTTGTCCTTGGCAACCGGGATCTGGTGCTGTTCGGCAAAGGCGAGCAAGTCGGTGCGGCTCTTGAACGACCAGTCGCGCCAGGGTGCAATAATCTTGATGTCGGGGTTCAGCGCATAGGCCGAAAGCTCGAAACGAACCTGGTCGTTGCCCTTGCCGGTGGCGCCATGGGCAATGGCGTCGGCACCGGTTTCGCGGGCAATGTCGATCAGGTGCTTGGAGATCAGCGGACGGGCAATCGACGTGCCGAGCAGGTAGACGCCTTCATAGACGGCATTGGCGCGAAACATCGGGAAGACGAAATCCTTGACGAACTCCTCGCGCACATCGCGGATGTAGATATCCTTGATGCCCATCATCTCGGCCTTCTTGCGGGCCGGCTCGAGCTCTTCACCCTGGCCGAGATCGGCGGTGAAGGTGACGACTTCAGCGCCGAGTTCGGTCTGCAGCCACTTCAGGATGATCGATGTGTCGAGACCGCCGGAATAGGCGAGAACGACCTTTTTCACTTGCTTTGCCATGTTTGTCTGTCCGTCTTGTCCGAAAAGACGCGGGATCGCGCCCAAGAAAAATTCTGCGGCACTTTTAGCGAGATTATTGGGGCGCGCAAGGGCGGATCGGTATTCGAGATTGGCAAGAGAAAACCCACGTTGCAATCTATGGGGGTTTATGTATGTTTTTAATAAAACCTATGGGAGGGGAAAATGGCAACTCTGTACGCGTGGGCCGTGCCAGCCTGGTTCAACCAAAACTTACTCGATCATACTTGGGTAACGGCCTATAACAATCAGACCCACCACTATGCGAATGTGGCGCAGGTCATAGCTGCGAGCCAAAATTATTGGTTCTGCTGGGGAAGCTATCACGCAAAGGGCGGGATACCGCTCAATCCGACGGGTGCTCTGGGAAAACAATCAGGCTCATTGCCCCTGGCGAGATGCCTCGTGAAACCTAATTTGGAGACACGGCCAAATCCGCCCGCTCAGGGAACGATTTTCACCTATGGAGTCGATGGCGTTTGCCATCAATTGGCCAATCAAGTTCTGTATTCGACAGGGAGCAGGAGCGTCGCGCCGCTGACGGTCCGAAAGGCAAGAGGATATGCATTCAGCTCATTCCTATACGGTACGTATGGACTGCAGCATGCCGCATGGCGCGCCAAGATCCATGGATGCGGAGGAACGGTGCGTCCGAAAATGCAGATCGCTAAACCAACGGGGACGGCATTCGTGATCGACTTGCCCGATGATTTTGAAAGGCACGCTTCGGATGTCCTGTCGGATGATCCAGACCTGTTGAAGGAACTGCTTCACCTCAGAACCGAGGTCCAGACATATGCAGCGGTCAGAATACCCGGCTATGAACCACCGGGCGCGGCGACGCTCAATACGCGCAATCAGCATTTTTTGAACCAGGCGGCCCTTCTTCTGGGGGAAGAAAAATTTGAGAAACTGTTTGGTTTCAAGGCTGGCCAAACCATGGATCTCGTGCATCCTGAAATGACGGAGAAGAAGTAAGGCGGCCATTGGTGCTGTCGCCGGCAATGTATTGGCAATCGGCTGCCGCTGAGCTAAGCAGATGTGACATTGAGCTGAAGGCTTAGACAAATTATGGATTTCCTGCCCAGCCTGCCGACACTTCTGGCTTTCACCGCAGCGACGCTGCTTCTAGCGGCGACGCCAGGCCCCGACATGACGCTGTCGATCAGCCGTGCATTGTCGCAGGGCAAGGCCGCCGCCTTCTTCATCGTGGTGGGAACCAGCCTTGGCTGCGTCGTGCACACGCTGCTGGTTGCCTTCGGCATTTCGGCGCTGATCACCGCTTCGCCTACAGCCTTCATGATCCTGAAGACGGGTGGTGCTGCCTATCTGTTCTGGTTGGCGGTGCAGGCGATCCGCTATGGATCGACCCTCACGGTCAAGAAGGTCGACGACGCCGGCGCATCGGCGCTGGCCAATATTTCGACGGGGCTCTGGGTCAACCTGCTCAACCCGAAAGTCATCATCTTCTTCATGACCTTCCTGCCGCAGTTCGTCACCGCCAACGATCCGGCCGTGACGCAGAAGCTGCTGTTCCTCGGCTTCTTCTTCATCGTCGCGGCAATGCCGGTTAATATGCTGGTCATTTTGACGGCCGACGGCCTGTCCGGCTGGCTGCAGCGCCGGAAAAGTGTCATGCGCGGCATCGACTACACGTTTGCAGGCGTCTTCTCGATCTTTGCGGTGAAGATCCTGTTCACGCAGACGCTGACCGGCACCTAAAGCGCGTCGCGATCTTTCAGATCTGCTTCCGCGCTTTAGGTCTTTGATTTTGCGCATGTCGTTATCGCAAAACCGCTGCGCACTTTTGCGCGACATGCCTTACCCGATCAGCAGCGCGTCATCGTCCAGCGTCTGCCCGCGGATGCGGCGGAACATGGCGATGAGGTCCTCGACCTGCAGCGTCTTGCGGCTGTCGCCCGACACGTCGAGAACCACTTCGCCGGCATGCAGCATGATCGTGCGGTGACCGAAATCGAGCGCCTGGCGCATCGAATGGGTGACCATCAGGGCCGTCAGCTTGCGTTCGGACACGATCTTCTGGGTCAGGTTCATGATGAACTCGGCCATGCCGGGATCGAGCGCTGCGGTATGCTCATCAAGCAGCAGCACTTCGGAGCCTGCCAGCGTTGCCATGACCAGCGAAACCGCCTGCCGCTGGCCGCCCGAAAGCAGGTCCATGCGGTCTCGCATGCGACTTTCAAGGCCGAGGTTGAGTTCGGCGATGCGTTCGCGAAAATGTTCGCGGCGCTTAGGCCCGAGTGCCGGTGTCAGCCCCCGGCTTTCGCCGCGCCGTGCCGCCAGCGCCAGGTTTTCCTCGATCGACAGGGCGCCGCAGCTTCCGGTCAGCGGATCCTGGAAGACGCGGGCGACGAGGCCGGCACGGGCTGCGGTGCCCTTGCGGGTAACGTCGGCGTTGCCGATGGTCACCTGGCCTGCAGTCGGGATGACGTCTCCGGCCAGCACGCCGAGCACGGTGGATTTGCCGGCGCCGTTGGAGCCGATAACGGTGACGAAGGTGCCTTCCTCGATGGTCAGGCTGACGCCGTTCAGCGCCTGCTTCTGCAGCGGCGTTCCCTTGCCGAAGATGACCTGGATATTGTCGAGCTTGATCATGCAGGCACCTCCGCGGCGCAGGCGGGGAAGAACGAGAGCAACGGTGACGAGGGCCGCAGTGACCAGATTGAGGTCGGAGGCCTGAAGGCCCAGCATATCGGTCGAGAGCGCCAGTTGGATGGCGATGCGGTAGAGGATCGAGCCGAGCACGCAGCCGATCAGCGCGATCAGGATGCCGCGCGCTCCGAGCAGGGTTTCGCCGATGATGACGGCGGCGAGGCCGACGACGATGGTGCCGACACCCGAGGTCACGTCGGCAAAGCCATTGGTCTGGGCAAACAATGCGCCACCGAGGGCGACCAGTGCATTGGACAGTGCCATGCCGAGATGGATCTGGCGGCTGGTATCAACCCCTTGCGCCCTTGCCATGCGCGCATTGGCGCCGGTTGCCCGCATCGCAAGGCCGGCGTCGCTTTCAAGGAAGCGCCAGACGGCGATAACCGCGATCAGGACCAGAAATCCGACGAACAGCGGGCGTACGTAAAAATCCCGCAGGCCAAGGCCGTAGAAGGGCGACAGCATCGTATCGGCGTTGATCAGCGCGACGTTCGGCTTGCCCATGACCCGCAGATTGACCGAGAACAGCGCGATCATCGTCAGGATCGATGCGAGCAGATTGAGAATGCGGAAGCGGACGTTGAGGATGGCGGTGACGATGCCGGCAGCAGCCCCTGCGAGCATGGCGGCGCCGGAGGCAAGCCACGGATTGACGCCGGCGATGATCAGCACCGCGGCAACGGCAGCACCGAGCGGAAAGGAGCCGTCGACCGTCAGATCGGGAAAATCGAGTACGCGGAAGGCAAGGAACACGCCGATGGCGACGAAGGCATAGACGAGCCCCAGTTCCACCGCTCCCCAGAAGGCAATTTGGCTCACCGCTGTCGGTCCTCTTCTTAAAGTCTCCAAGCCTGCCGCGGCTGCATTACCGGCAAAATGAGGCTTGTTTTACAGATGAACCGCCCCCGTATGATGCGGGGGCGGTCCAAAATCAACCGGATTATGCCGTTGAAGCGCTCTACGCTTATTCGATGACGCGGGTGGCGCGGCTCAGAACGCTTTCCGGGAAGGTCACGCCCATCTTGGCGGCAGAGCCCTTGTTGATGACCAGATCGGTGCCGGCAGCAACCTTGACGGCGATGTCGCCCGGGTTTTCACCCTTGAGGATGCGCACGACGATGTCGCCGGTCTGCTTGCCGACGTCATGATAGTTGAAGCCGAGAGCAGCAACGGCGCCACGCGACACGGAGTCCGTGTCGGCGGTGAACAGTGGCAGCTTGGCTTCGATGGCCACGGCAACAGCGCCTTCCAGCGCCGAGATGATCGTGTTGTCGGTCGGGATATAGATAACGTCGGCCCGGCCGACCAGTGCACGGGCGGCACCCTGGACTTCGGCAGACTTGGTCGCAGCGGATTCAACCACCGTCAGGCCGGCCTTTTCGGCTTCCGTCTTCAGGACGGCCAGCAGCGATACGGAGTTCGCCTCGCCGGAATTGTAGAGATAGCCGATCGACTTCACGTTCGGCAGGATTTCCTTGATCAGCGCCACATGTTCGGCAACCGGCGACAGGTCGGAAAGGCCGGTGACGTTGCCGCCCGGCTTGTCCATGTCCTTGATCAGCTGGGCGCCGAGCGGATCGGAAACGGCGGTGAAGACCACCGGGATATCGTGGGTCGAGGACACGACCGCCTGGGCCGACGGGGTCGAGATCGGCACAATCACATTCGGCGCTTCGCCGGCGAACTGGCGGGCGATCTGGGCTGCCGTTGCGGGGTTGCCCTGTGCGGATTCGTAGAGGAACTTGAGGTTCTCGCCTTCCTTGTAGCCCGCAGCGGCCAGGGTTTCCTTGACGCCATCACGCACGGCATCGAGTGCCGGATGTTCGACGATCGCGGTGACCGCAACCGTGACGTCTTCCGCCCGGGCGGGCAGGGTGAGGGCGACGGTTGCCGCCAAGGCAATGAGAAGTGAGCGCATGGGTGTCCTCCAAGACTGATTTTTGGGCAGTCTTAGGAAGGCTCGAGGTTTAAATCAATCGAATTGGAGACCAGCATTCATCAAATTTGCTGATCAATCCTCACCGTGATTGGCGATCATCATCGCTTCAAACGCCATGCGGTCGACCTTGCGCATGCGCTCGGAGTCCGATTTCAGCTGGCCGCAGGCGGCGAGAATGTCGCGGCCGCGCGGGGGTGCGGATCGGCGAGGCATAGCCGGCCGCGTTGATGAAATCGGCGAACTTCTCGATCTCTTCCCATTTCGAACACTGATAGTTCGTGCCCGGCCATGGGTTGAACGGAATCAGGTTGATCTTGGCGGGAATGCCCTTCAGCAGGCGCACCAGTTCCTTGGCATCTTCCAGCGTGTCGTTGACGCCTTCGAGCATCACATATTCGAAGGTGATGCGGCGGGCATTCGACAGGCCGGGATAGTTCCGGCAGGCGTCGAGCAGGTCCTTCAGCGGGTACTTCTTGTTGATCGGCACCAGCATGTCACGCAGGTCGTCCTTCACCGCATGCAACGAGATCGCCAGCATGACGCCGATTTCCTCGCCGGTGCGGAAGATTTCCGGAACGATGCCGGAGGTCGACAGGGTGACGCGGCGCTTCGACAGCGACAGGCCGTCGCCGTCGGTTGCGATCAGGAGCGCCGTTTTGACGTTTTCGAAATTATAGAGTGGTTCGCCCATGCCCATCATCACCATGTTGGTGATCTTGCGGCCCTCATTGGGGACGACGGCGCCGGCCGGCGTGTCGCGGTCCGGGAAGTCACCCAGGCGGTCGCGGGCAAGCAGCAATTGCGAGAGAATTTCTTCGGCGGTCAGATTGCGGACAAGCTTCTGAGTGCCGGTATGACAGAAGGAACAGGTGAGCGTGCAGCCGACCTGGCTCGAAACGCAGAGCGTGCCGCGGCCTTCCTCGGGAATATAGACGGTTTCGATTTCGACGGGACGGCCGGCACCCCGCGGCGGGAAGCGCAACAGCCACTTGCGGGTGCCGTCGGTGGAGATCTGCTCCTCGACGATTTCCGGGCGGGCGATGGTGAAATGCTTCTTCAGCAGTTCGCGCATGTCCTTCGACACGTTGGTCATGTGGTCGAAATCAGAAACGCCGCGCACATAGAGCCAATTCCAGAGCTGGCTGGAGCGCATCTTGACCTGTTTTGCCGGAACGCCGATTTCTGCCAGCGCCTTGCCCATGTCTTCGCGCGAAAGGCCGATCAACGTCGGCTTTTCGGCTGCCATGGCCGGGCGGACCGGTGCCTTGACGGGACGGTCCAGATCGAGTGTTTCAGTCGCGGCCATTCTCGCCATTTCCCATGTTTGCGATACGCAAGGTCCGTTCAAGCGCTTTTGCCTGCAGCCGGTCGCGTAAATGCTGAGATCAGAGTTCGTTTGCCGCGCCTTGGGTATCGCCAGCGATCCCGGGATCGTCAACGATCCGCGCAGCTATCGTTGAGCGGGCCTTTAGCACGGTTTTCGCCCCGCGTCACCCTCCGGCGCTTCAGGGCAGGTCTGCAAAAAGACGAAGGGCTCTAACGCCAAAAGGCCGGATGAACCGGCCTTTTGAAACAACAATCATGTCGTGTCCTGCTTATTTGCAGTCTTCGATCTGCTTCAGCGCTGCCGAAATGCCTGAGAGCGAGTAGGAATAGGCCGTCGGCGTGCCCTTGCGGGATTTCGCAGCAATGGACATCGCCTTGCCTGTCTTCATCGCAGCCACGAGTGCAGGCTCTTCAGCGGCGTTCTCCACCCAGGCGGAGTTGCCCTTGGTGAACATCGTGAAATTCTTGGCGTCGATCGTGACGGTGACCTTGGAATTTTCCTGAAGCGGGTAACCCATCATCGCCTGCGGCTCATAGGAGATGTTCTGGCCGGGGCGCTGTGACACGAGGAAGAAGATATCGCCGTGATCGACATTGGCCGGGCTCTTTTCCTTCGGAACCGAGAGCACATAGCAGACCTTGCCGGCGCCGGCCTGATAGGAATAGGCGCCCCAGGCATTGAACTGCTGAATGCGGGTCGGCGACTGGGCCGAAGCAACGCCGGCAAATGCCAGCACGAGTGTGAGTGCGAGGTTAAGCTTTCTTACAAACATCTTGTCCTGCCGGTTTCTTAAGCTGCCAAAGCCCGATCAGCATAAGCCGGGCAACGCTTGGTCACGATTTGATTTATTTTGACTTAATTCAGGTTACCAAACCGTCAACATTCCTGAACTTACTGCCCTATCCGCTTTAATACGGAACAGGGTACGACGCAAACCCGGTGCAAGTTTCAGGCTAGCGGTTAAGCGCCCGAACTATGCAAGCTTTGCCGTGATCCATGGTGTGCGAAAACTCAGAGAACGGTACCGGCGAGAAAATGCCGAATTCCGCCTGCCTTGCACGTTTCACCGGCCGGGCAACTGCCCGATCAGCCGACGCGTGCCCGGCGTTCGTTTTATGTCACAAAGAATCAGGCAAGAGTTTGACCTTTGACAAAAGCGCGGTACCTCTTGTGAAATACTGTGAAAATCAGGCAGGAGGCCATCAAAAGCGGAATGAATGTTGAAGTCAGACAGCATTTCGCCGCCCTTGCCGTGGCCGTTGCACGCAATCGTGACCAGACAGCCTTTTCGGAACTCTTCGACTTTTTCGCTCCAAGGCTGAAATCCTTCCTTATGCGGCAGAACGCCGGGGTCACTGAGGCGGAGGAGGTCGTGCAGGAAGTGATGGTCATTCTCTGGCAGAAGGCGCATCTCTACAACCCGGAAAAATCCTCGCTTTCTGACCTGGCTGTTTCTGCATTGCCCGCAATCGGCGTATCGATGTGGCACGGCGCCATCGTGGCGGCGCACTCGATGCGCACGAGCCGCTTCTCCTGCCGGCAGCACCTCCCGCGCCGGATGACCTGATCGAAAGTAAAGATCGCGAACAGATCGTCCGCATCGCGCTGGCAAAGCTGCCCGTTGAGCAGGTCACCCTGATCAAGATGGCATTTTTCTTCGGTCAATCGCATTCAGAGATTTCCGCAGCCACCGGCCTGCCGCTCGGAACCGTGAAGTCGCGCATCCGGCTCGCCTTCGGCAAATTACGAACGCTGCTCGAAGCAGGCGGTGTGGACAGCGCCTACTGACTTTGTTCAGTCGGGAAGCTTGTCCTGCAGGGTCTCGTCGGCCTTGATGTAGTGCTTTTCCTTGATCTGGCCGCTGATGGCGGCAAAGGCGGCGGTCAGCACGGCGATGTCGTCGGAAAAGCCGACCATGGCCAGAACATCCGGAATGAGATCGAATGGCATGACGAAATAGGCAAGTGCACTGAGCAGGATGCCGTGCGCAGCGGCGTCGCTCGGATCCATGGCGCAGTAATAGGCGGCAACGACGTCACGGCTGAACGGCACCTGCCGCATCGCCCTTTTCAGGGTCGGCCAGAACCGGCGCTGTACCTTGCGGGCCTTCGCTTCCTGCTCGCTTTCCTCGCCTGGCAGCAAAATCTCGCCGATCTTGATGTCATCCATCTTGTTTGTCCCATCCGTCATGGAAAATCATATGGTGAGCACGGTCGGGATTTCAAATGTGCTGTTTCAAATGATCCGGCATCCGGCCTGCCGCCGCGCGGTCCATCTTTGCGGCAAGCTTGAAGTCCAGCTCGGTCAATCCTTGCGAATCATGGGTGGTCAGCGTCACGTCCACCTTGTTGTAGACATTGAACCATTCCGGGTGATGGTCGAGCTTTTCGGCAGAGATCGCGCATTCGGTCATGAAGCCGAAGGCTTCGACGAAACTCTTGAAACGAAAGGCTTTCCAGATCGACAGCCCGTCTTCCGCAAGCACCCAGCCCTCCATCTTGTGAAGATTTTCGGCAACGGTCTCCTTGGCGAGCTTTTCCTGTTTCATGGCACATTCCCCTCCAGATTTTTTGACAGCGGCAAGCGATATTCCGGTTCCACAACGCGACAGCCGCGGATAGGTTCAACCTTTTCCCAAGCCCATTGGATAGCATGAAACCTGTCAGAATTCTCTTCGTCTGTCTCGGCAATATCTGCCGCTCACCCCTGGCCGAGGGAATTCTCCGGCATGTCTCACACGATCGGCCGGTCGAGGTCGATTCGGCCGGAACGGGCGGCTGGCATATCGGCGATCCGCCGGATCGCCCGCTCGATCGCTGTTGTGCGGAAATATGGGATCGACATTGCCGGCCAGCGCGGGCGCAAGGTCGGTGCCGGCGATTTCGAGGTCTTCGATCTGATCTTTGCGATGGACCGCAGCAATCTTGCTAATCTGCGCAAGCTGGCACCGCCAGAGGCGCAGCACAAGCTGCATCTGTTTCTCGACCACACGCTGGGGACCGCATGCGATGTGCCCGACCCCTATTATGAGGGGCCGGAAGGCTTCGAAACGGTCTACAGCATGCTCTTTGAGGGATGCTCGCTGCTGATCGGCAGGCTCGAAGAGCGCTCATAGAGCGGGAAGATCTCTTCAGTCACATAAGGGCCGCCGCCAACCGAATCGCGCGAGGACAGGAGCACGAAGCGCGAGACGGTGAACGGATTGGTATAGAAGCCGCCGCGGCCGGAGAGGTAGCTGACGACATCCTCGACCCGCGACGCCCGCAACCGGCCAAGTGTCACATGCGGGGTGAATTTGCGCGGATCGGCCGGCAGGCCGAGCCTCTGGCAGATCCGCTCGATTTCGGCCTGAAGCGCATAGAGTTCCGGCGGGTTGCTGACGCCGGCCCAGACGGAATGTGGTTTTTCGAACCAAAAGCGCCGGTGCCGGTCAGTTGCAACTGGAATTCCGGACGTTCGATCCGGTCCAGCCGATCGACGATCTCGTCTGCGGTGCGGTTGTCGACGTCACCGATGAAGCGAAGAGTGATGTGGTAATTCTCCACATCGATCCAACGGGCACCGGGAAGACCACCACGCAACAATGAAAGGCTCATTGCGGCATTACGCGGTATCTCGAGGGCGGTGAAAAGTCTCGGCATAACGAGCTCCCAGAATCTCTTGAAGATAACCCAGCGAATCATGCTTGCCTGCTAGAAGCAATTACAATTTCGCACCTGCAATATTTATCCAACGGGATTAACAGGCGCTGAACAAGCAAATATTTCTTGTTTGACTGGCGTCAGCCCCCGTTGAGAGTGATTGAAGGAATCGTTCGGCTGATGGCTGGAAGCGATCGACCATAACGCCGATGCCGTCGCCGTTCGGATGCATGCCGTCCTCAATCTTCAGCTTGGCATCCTCGACAACACCGTCGAGAAAGAACGGATAGAGTTCGAGGCCGTATGTCTTGGCAAGTTCCGGATAGATCGGATTGAACCGTGCGGCGTAATCGGCGCCCATGTTCGGCGGTGCCATCATGCCAACCAGAAGCACGGCGATGCCGCGCGACTTGAGTTTCTCGATCATGGCGACAAGGTTCTTGCGGCTTTCTTCGGGCGCAATACCGCGCAGAGCATCGTTGGCGCCGAGTTCGAGAATGACACCTTTCGTGCCGTCCGGAACCGACCAGTCGATTCTCGCCAGGCCGCCGGAAGTTGTGTCGCCGGAAACGCCCGCATTACTGATGGTCACGTCACGACCTTTCTCACGCAGGGCCTTTTCCAGCCGGGTCGGGAAGGCATCCGCCGCCGGCAACTGGTAGCCGGCCATCAGGCTGTCGCCAAAACCGACGAGGTTAAGCGGCTCGGCTCGGCCGAGCGCCGGCATGATCACAATCGCCGTGATCGCCAACAAAAATGTACAGAAACCTTTTATTCGCATGAACGTGCCCTTAAATCGGTAAAAGTCAGCCGTTCCGGCAACCTTCATATTGTACATATAGGATAGTTTCCCTTGGCAAAAACCATGATCGACCTGAAAAATGCGGATCTGACCCTCGGCCAGGCCGCTGCGTCCGTTCATGTTCTCAAGGGAATGCACCTGTCGATCGATGCCGGTGAATCGGTCGGTATCGTCGGTCCGTCCGGATCCGGGAAATCCACGTTGCTGATGGTTTTGGCCGGGCTGGAACGCCTTGATAGCGGCGAGATCGTCATCGACGGCACACCCTTGCACGGCTTGAGCGAAGACCGCGTTGTGGAGTTTCGTGGCCGCAATATCGGCATTGTCTTTCAGTCGTTCCACCTGATCCCCAATATGACGGCGCTGGAAAATGTTGCCGTGCCGCTCGAACTTGCCAATGTCCGCGACGCTTTCGAGATCGCCCGGCAGGAGTTGATCTCCGTCGGTCTCGGTGAGCGGCTGTCGCATTATCCCGGCCAGCTGTCCGGCGGCGAGCAGCAGCGCGTCGCCATTGCCCGGGCGCTGGCGCCATCGCCAAAACTTCTGATCGCCGATGAGCCGACCGGCAATCTCGATGCCGAAACTGGCAAGCAGGTTGCCGACCTGATCTTTTCCAAGCAGGCCGAACGCGACATGACGCTGGTTCTGGTCACCCATGATGCCTCGCTTGCCGCCCGCTGCTCGCGCCAGGTGCGGGTTCGCTCCGGTGAGATCGTGTCCGGCTCCGGTCATGAACAGCCGGCTTCCACTTCGCTGTCGAAGGCCGTGTCCGCATGAGGGCCGTCGGCGGTTTCCGTCTCGGGCTGGCTTTCCGCCTTGCGCTGCGCGAAATGCGCGGTGGCCTGCGGGGGTTCTATATTTTCCTTGCCTGCGTGGCGCTTGGAACGGCCGCGATCGCCGGGGTCAATTCGCTGTCGCAGTCGATCACGGGTTCCATCGCCAGCCAGGGCCGCGAGCTCTTGGCCGGCGATATCCGCTTCGAGCTGAACAATCGCGTCGCGACGGACGAGGAAAAGGCGTTTATCGACAGTCTCGGCACCGTCGCTGTTTCGTCCGGCCTGCGCTCGATGGCCCGGCTGCCGGATGGCTCCAACCAGGCTTTGGTCGAACTGAAAGCCGTAGACGGTGCCTATCCACTCTATGGCACGTTCGAAAACGAACCGGCTGCACCGCTGGGCGACATGCTCGCTGAAAACAATGGTGCCTTCAACGCGCTGGCTGCGCCGCTGCTGCTTGATCGTCTTGGCGTCAAGACCGGCGATGAAATCCTGCTCGGCACTGCCCGCATTCGCATTGCCGGCATCATCGTGCGCGAGCCCGATGCCCTGTCGGACGGTTTTGGCTTTGCGCCGCGCCTGCTGATCTCGAAACAAGCGCTTGCCGCATCCGGCCTTGTGCAGACCGGAAGCCTGGTCGAACATACTTACAAGGTGAAGGTTGCGGATAGTTCCAGCGTGCCGGCCTTGCGCAGGCAGGCGGAGGAAAAGTTTCCGCAGGCCGGTTGGTCGGTTCGCACCAGCCAGAATGCTGCCCCTGCGCTGACGGCCAATATCACACGATTTTCGCAGTTCCTCACCCTTGTCGGCCTGACGGCGCTGATCGTCGGCGGCGTCGGTGTCGCTAATGCGGTGCGCTCTTATCTCGATTCCAAGCGCGGCGTCATCGCCACGTTCAAATGCGTCGGCGCACCGGCCTCGATGGTCACCACCATCTATCTCATCCAGATTCTGCTGATTGCCTTGATCGGCATCGGCATCGGCTTGGTGCTCGGTGCGCTCATTCCGTTCATCGTGCGCAATTTCTTGCTGGCGTCTTGCCGATATCGACGGCGTTCCAACTCTACCCGGGCGCACTTGGCCTTGCCGCCGTGTTCGGCCTTTTGACGTCGCTCGCCTTTGCCATCCTGCCGCTCGGTCATGCCCGCGAAGTGCCGGCGACCGCGCTGTTTCGCGAACAGGGGTTCAGAGCGGGCCCGTCTGCCGTCCTGGCCCTATCTGGCAGCGGCTGCCCTCTGCCTCGGTGCTCTTGCAGGCCTTGCGATCTATACGGCTTATGACCGCACGATCTCGCTGACATTCCTCGGCGCCATCGCCTTTTCGTTCATTGTGCTGCGCGGTGTTGCGGTTGTGGTCGCCATGCTTGCCCGCCGGGCACCGCGCGTCAACTCGCCGGCACTCCGTCTTGCCATCGGCAACATCCATCGCCCCGGCGCGCTGACGCCTTCGGTGGTCCTGTCGCTCGGTCTTGGTCTGGCGCTGCTGGTAACGTTGGCGCTGATCGACGGCAATCTGCGCCGCGAACTGACCGGCAACCTGCCGGAACGGGCACCGAATTTCTTCTTCGTCGATATCCAGAGCGCCGAGGTCGAGGGTTTCCGTTCCCTGCTGCAGACAAGCCTGCCGGAGGGCAAGGTCATCGAAGTGCCGATGCTGCGCGGCCGCATCCTCGCCTTCAATGGCCAGGACGTGACGAAGATGAACGTGCCGCCCGCCGGCCAATGGGTCTTGCGCGGCGACCGCGGTATCACCTATGCCAAGAACAAGCCGGAGAACTCGTCGCTGACTGAGGGCGACTGGTGGGCACCCGCCTATACCGGCGAGCCGCTGGTGTCGTTTTCCTCCGAGGAGGCTGGTGAACTCGGCCTGAAGATCGGTGACATCGTCACCGTCAACGTGCTCGGCCGCAACCTCACGGCTAAGATCGCCAATTTCCGCAAGGTCGAGTGGGAATCCCTGTCGATCAATTTCGTCATGGTGTTTTCGCCGAATACATTTGCCGGTGCGCCTGCATGCCTGGCTGGCCACGGTGATCGATCCGGGCGCGACGGCGCAGCAGGAGGCAGCCACTCTCAAGGCCGTCACCAATGCCTATCCGACCATCACCAGTGTACGGGTCAAGGATGCCCTCGACATCATCAACGTGCTGGTCGGCCAGCTGGCGACTGCCATCCGTGCTGCTGCAGCCGTAGCCCTCGTAGCGTCTATTCTGGTGCTTGCAGGCGCGCTTGCTGCCGGCAACCGGGCACGCACTCATGATGCTGTCGTCCTGAAGACGCTGGGCGCGACGCGCTCGACGCTGATCCGCGCCTTCTGCTACGAATATGCAATCCTCGGGCTGTCGACGGCGATCTTCGCGCTGTTCGCCGGTGGGGTCGCGGCATGGTTCGTGGTGAGCAAAATCATGACCTTGCCCTCGTCCTTCCTGCCGGACGTGGCGCTGATTACCATGGCCGTCGCCCTGATCGTCACCGTCGGTTTCGGCCTGGCGGGCACCTGGCGGGTGCTCGGGCAAAAGGCTGCACCCGTCCTGCGCGAGCTCTGATCGGCCAGTTAACCGTTAACGCTAACCCCTGAAAGCCCTCAGAATCCGCTTTTCGGCTGATTCTGCGGCATGTCGGTCTTGTGTAAGTCGTATTTCGACATCATATTCAGCACAGGCATGCTGGAGCCCTGCAGCGGCGCCTGGGTCAAGTGGCCGGCACCCTAGAGGATGCGCCCTTACCGCCCGACACCGTAAACTTAACCGGGGCTTTTTAAGAGGAAACAATGGCTGATCTCAGAAACTACCAAACCCGAATGTCGCCTGCCGGCGCACAGGCGGGGGCCGTAATCGACGAAGGTCTGCGCACCTATATGCTCAAGGTGTACAACCTGATGGCCCTCGGTCTGGCGATCACCGGTATTGCCGCCTACGCTGCTTTCCAGTTCGCTTTCGCGGATGGACAGCTGACAGCGTTCGGTCAGGCGATCTATGTGAGCCCGCTGAAGTGGGTTGTCATGCTCGCGCCGCTGGCTCTCGTGTTCTACATGAGCTTCCGCATCAACTCGATGAGCGTGTCGGCCGCGCAGACGACCTTCTGGGTCTATGCAGGTCTGATGGGTCTCTCGCTGTCGTCGATCTTCCTGATCTATACCGGCCAGAGCATCACCCAGACGTTCTTTGTCACGGCAGCTTCGTTCGGCGCTCTGTCGCTCTACGGCTACACCACCAAGCGTAGCCTGTCCGGCATGGGTTCGTTCCTGATGATGGGTCTGTTCGGCCTGATCATCGCCTCGATCGTCAACATCTTCCTCGCCTCGTCGGCGCTTGATTTTGCGATCTCGGCCATCGGTGTTCTGATCTTCGCAGGCCTCACCGCCTACGATACCCAGAAGATCAAGGAAATGTACTTCGAAGCAGACGGTGCCGACGTTGCTGGCCGCAAGGCCATCATGGGCGCGCTAACCCTCTACCTCGACTTCATCAACCTGTTCCTGTTCATGCTGCGTTTCCTCGGAAACCGCGAATAGTCCGAACCGGAATACATGTGAAAAGGCGGCTTCGGCCGCCTTTTTGTTGCCTGTATTTTGGCATGGACGTTCGCTTGATCGCTTGAACTCCATATGGCAGACGAGGAAAGCCCTCTTCCCAGTAAGGTCTGCCATGTCTTTTACCCTGCGCAACGCGACCCTCTCCGATATTCCCGCCATTACCTCAATCTATCAGGACTCTGTTCTCAACGGCGTTGCGTCCTATGAAATGACGCCGCCCGGTGAGCCTGAGATGATATCCCGGTTCTCGACAATCACCGGCAATGGCTATCCCTATATCGCTGCCGTTGACCCCGAGGATAATCTGCTCGGCTACGCCTATGCGTCGGCGTTCCGCACCCGCACGGCCTACCGTTTCCTGGTCGAGGATTCTGATCTATCTGGCGCCGGAGGCTGGGGGCAGGGTATCGGCAAAGCGCTGCTTGCCGAGTTGATAAGCCGCTGCACTGAACTTGGTTTCCGCCAGATGGTCGCCGTCATCGGCGGCGCACATCCGGCATCCGTCGCGCTGCATCGCGCGGCGGGTTTCGAGCATGGCGGGCTGATGAAGGGCACGGGCTTCAAGCACGGCCGCTGGCTCGATACGATCATCATGCAATTGCCGCTCGGCGAGGGCCTGACAACAGCTCCCGAGCCAGGTCTCTATCCCGATACGCTCTATCGCGGCTGATTCAGGTCTTGATGACCTTCAGCATCTTGTCGAAGACTTTGAGCACTTGCTGCAGATCATGGCCGCGCTTCAGGATCATGCCGTGCGTATTGACGACGCTGAAGGCGCCCTGTTTTGCTGACAGTTTGGGATTTTTCTCGATCCGGAAAAGCGGCATTTCACCTGAGCGCTTGAATACCGAGAAGACGGCCTTGTCGCGCAGATGGTCCATCGCGTAGTCGCGCCACTCGCCTTCGCCGACCATGCGGCCGTAGACCCGCAGGATCAGATCGAGTTCGCGGCGATGGAAAGTGATGGGGAGTAAGTCCTGATTGCTGCTGCGATATTCGTGCAGGTGAACAACCACATCTGACGTTTGCTGCCTTTCCGAACGGGTTTCGCCTCGCTGCAAATCCGGCTCATCGGTCATCTCTACCCCGGCTTATCTTGTGACAGGACCGTTACAGTTTGCCTGAGGTTTGCTGAAAAGCAAGCCGCAAGGCCGGCCTGCAAGAGGGGAGACTTTTTCTGCGTGCCGCATTTCAAACAAACCGATGCCCCAATTCGCAACGAAACTCCGACCCGTCGGCGCAAGGGAGTCCTTCCGCGTGACCGGCCTGCATGCTGTTTGGGTTTTGCCTTGAACGGGATGCAGCATTGGAGCGGCTAGCCAAAGCGCCCTTCGGGCGCGGTTGCTTCAGGCGCCATGTAGATCGAGCAATTCATGTGCTCATGAAACGTGGCCGGTTCGGTCCGGCATCTTCGAACCCTCAGCCCCAGCCCCTCGATGCTGCCGGGCCGAACCAGATTACATCAGTTGGCGGTATTGTCCGCCATGACGGTCGTAGCGCCCAGGATAGCGCCGGGTGTTTCGCTGTCTTTCATCTTCTGCAGGAGAACCGCGCAGCCGCCGTTTTCACCCTCGTTGAGGACGGAGGCAGGCAGGACGAAATCGGTCGGCTTGCCATCCCACATGCCGATCGTCTGGATATCGCGGACGGAATGCCAGTAGGAAATCCTCTTGCCGCTGTTTTCGCCCTTCTTGACGTCCACAAGCTGCTCATGATTGAAATAGACGACGACAACATTGGCCTTGCCGCTGCCGGCCCCGATCTTGATATCGATCTCATCCTTGCAGAACGCTCGCCTCAACCGGAACATTGAGGCCTTTTCCCGTTGCGTTCATCGTGGAAAGGCGGCTGTTGATCCCGTCGAGATCGGCGCCGTTGATATGGTCGCGGCCGTTGAGCACCGCTTGTGGCGTGTAGACTCCGCTACGGCCGAGCATTTTCGCATAGGCATATTGCCGGGCGGTATTGTCTTTCGAGGCCAGTGTGTCGGCCCAACCGAGATAGTTCCAGTAATCGACGTGATAGGACAGCGCGACGACCTTGCCGTCGTCGATCAGCGTTTTCAAAGCCGCATCCGCCGGCGGGCACGACGAACAGCCTTGGCTGGTGAACAGTTCCACGACGCCTGCCGGCTTGACCGTATCGTCGTCGGCAACAGCCGGCATTGCTGCGAGGCCGAAGCCACAGGCGAGCATGACGCAGCGAACGGTGAGGATCCAGACATCGAGGCTTCCATTTCAAGGATTTTGGCATTTCAACGGTGACGTGCAGTCTTTATTTTCATCCTTCATACGCCGCTCCCCTTTCAACAGAAAGTCACGTTGGAGTGAGGGTCGCTGCTTCACCGTTCACGAAAAAGCCGGGGCTCGTGAAAGCCCCGGCTTCATTCATATCAGCATCAGAGATGCATCAGGCAGCGAGGTCGCGCAGAACAGTCTGCAGGATGCCGCCATTGTTCATGTAGGTGACCTCATCGAGCGTATCGATGCGGCAGATCAGCGGAACGTTCTTCACCGAGCCATCGGCATAGGTGATCTTGGCGACGCTTTTTCGCGCGGCTGGACGTTGGCGAGACCGTCGATCGTGACGCTCTCGTCGCCCTTCAGACCGAGCGATTCCCAAGTCGTGCCTACCTCGAAGACGAAGGGCACGATGCCCATGCCGACGAGGTTGGAGCGGTGGATACGCTCGAAGGACTGGGCGATCACGGCCTTGACGCCGAGAAGGTTGGTGCCCTTGGCAGCCCAGTCGCGCGACGAGCCGTTGCCATATTCGACACCGGCGAAGATGACCAGCGGAACGCCCTCGGCCTTGTACTGCATGGCAGCATCGTAGATCGACATCTCTTCCTTCGAAGGATAGTGGATCGTGTAGCCGCCTTCCTTGCCGTTCGGTCCCATCATGTGGTTGCGGATGCGGATATTGGCAGAATGTGCCGCGCATCATCACTTCATGGTTGCCGCGGCGCGTGCCGTACTGGTTGAAGTCGGCAACGCCGACGCCATGGCCGATAAGGTAGGCACCGGCAGGCGACGCTGCCTTGATCGATCCGGCCGGCGAGATGTGGTCGGTGGTGATCTTGTCGCCGAACAGGCCAAGGACGCGGGCGCCCTTGATGTCGGAAATGCCCGAACCGGTCTTGCCCATGCCGACGAAGTAAGGCGGGTTCTGGACATAGGTCGAGTTGTCGTCCCAGGCATAGGTCTGGCCTTCCGGAATCTGAACCGCCTGCCAGTTGGCGTCGCCCTTGAACACGTCGGCATATTTCGATGCGTAGAGTGCGCGGGTGACGTATTTCAGGATGAATTCCTGGATTTCCTGCGACGTCGGCCAGACGTCCTTGAGGAAGACCGGCTGTCCGTCGCTACCGATACCGAGCGGCTCGGTGGTCAGGTCCTTCTGGACCGTACCGGCCAGCGCATAGGCGACGACCAGCGGCGGCGAAAGGAGGTAGTTCGCCTGAACGTCCGGCGAGATACGGCCTTCGAAGTTACGGTTGCCCGAGAGAACGCCGGACATGATCAGGCCCTTCTCGTTGATCGTCTTCGAGATCGGCGCCGGCAGCGGGCCGGAGTTACCGATGCAGGTCGTGCAGCCGAAGCCGACGAGGTTGAAGCCCAGCGCGTCGAGCGGATCCTGCAGGCCGGACTTGGCGAGATATTCGCCAACAACCTGCGATCCAGGTGCCAGCGATGTCTTGACCCAAGGAGCGGTCTTTAGGCCCTTGGCGACGGCGTTACGGGGCGAGAAGGCCGGCAGCGATCAGAACCGAGGGGTTGGACGTGTTGGTGCAGGACGTGATGGCGGCAATCGCCACGTCGCCGTGACCGATGTCGTAATCCGCGCCTTCGACAGCATAGCGCATGTCGAGCTGGCCCGGCTTCTTGTACTCGCCTTCGAGCGAGCCGGCGAAACCGGATGCGATGTTTTCGAGCGGGATGCGGCCTTCCGGACGCTTCGGGCCGGCCATGGCAGGAACAACCTGACCGAGGTCGAGCTCAAGCGTGTCGGTGAAGACCAGATCGGCACCGTCATTGTCGCGCCACATGCCTTGCGCCTTGGAATAGGCTTCGACCAGCGCGATGCGCTGTTCTTCGTGGCCGGACATGGTGAGGTAGTTGATGGTTTCGGAATCGACCGGGAAGAAGCCGCAGGTCGCGCCGTATTCCGGGCCCATGTTGCCGATCGTCGCACGGTCAGCCAGCGTCATGTTGTCGAGGCCGGAACCGAAGAATTCAACGAACTTGGAAACCACGCCCTTCTTGCGCAGCATCTGCACCACCATCAACACGAGGTCGGTCGCGGTGACGCCTTCCTTGAGCTTGCCGGTCAGCTTGAAGCCGATGACTTCAGGCAGGAGCATGGAAACGGGCTGGCCGAGCATGGCTGCTTCCGCCTCGATACCGCCAACGCCCCAGCCGAGAACGCCCAGACCATTGATCATGGTCGTGTGGCTGTCGGTGCCAACGCAGGTATCCGGATAGGCGATGATCTCGCCGTCCTCTTCCTTGGTCCAGACGGTCTGGCCGAGATATTCGAGATTGACCTGGTGACAGATGCCTGTACCGGGCGGGACAACGCGGAAGTTCTTGAAGGCCTGCTGGCCCCATTTCAGGAAGCGGTAGCGCTCGCCGTTGCGCTCGTATTCGAGCTCGACATTGCGGGCAAAGGCTGTCGGCGTGCCGAATTCGTCGACGATGACCGAGTGGTCGATGACGAGGTCGACGGGAACCAGTGGATTGATCTTTTCCGGATCGCCGCCGAGCGAGACCATCGCGTCGCGCATCGCAGCTAGGTCGACGACGGCGGGAACGCCGGTGAAGTCCTGCATCAGCACGCGGGCCGGGCGGTATGCGATTTCGTTTTCTTCGCGGCCCTTGTTGTTCAACCACTCAGCGACGGCGAGGATGTTCTCCTTGGTGACCGTTCGGCCGTCTTCGAAGCGCAGCAGGTTCTCAAGCAGAACCTTCATCGAATAGGGGAGCTTTGAAACGCCGGCGAGGCCGTTCGCTTCAGCCTTCGGCAGGCTGTAATAGACATAGTCTACGCCATTGACCGAGAGCGTCGACCGACAATTGAAACTGTCTAGGGATTTGGACACTGGAATACCCCGTTCCGTTAGATCGCCAAAACGTGACGCACGAACGCCCGAACGCATTTAAAGGCGATATGGGATGCGGGTACGGCCATTTCCGCTGTCCGTACGTGGAAATCATTCCATGTTCGGCGCTAGGATGAAATTCACGCCGACCGCTGGCGTGTTGGGCCGGTTATAGATAATTTCTCCGGAACGTGCCAGACCATCCGTCCTCAATTTGAGACAATTTTTTTGCACTGCGACGAACGTCGTAAAAGGAATGTGAATGCCGATCCGCTTGCGTGTCGAAGGTCTCAGTGCGAAACGCGGCGAGGACCTGATTTTCCACGATATTTCGTTCGTTCTAGCGGCCGGTGAAGCCTTGATCGTCACCGGTCCGAACGGCTCCGGCAAGTCGACATTGCTGCGCGTTCTGGCGGGGCTTCTGGCGGCCGAATCCGGGACTGTCCGGCTGGACGATACAGCCGTCGATTTCGGTCACCCGCGCGAGCTCTGCCACTATCTCGGGCACTGCAATGCGATGAAGCGCGAGCTGACCGTTGCGGAAAATCTCTCCTTCTGGAAATCCTTCATGGGTGATTCGCCCGGTGGCTCCGGCATTGGCATCGAGGAGGCCACGGAAGCGCTCGGCCTTGGCGGAATTTCGCATCTTCCCTTCGGTTATCTCTCGGCCGGGCAGCAGCGCCGGATGGCAATGGCCAAGCTCCTGGTCGCCCATCGGCCGGTCTGGCTCCTCGACGAGCCGACGGCAGCGCTTGATGCGGCAGCCGATCGGATGTTCGCCGGGCTGGTGGAGCGGCATCTCGCCGCCGGTGGGATTGCTGTTGCGGCGACGCACCAGCCGTTGGGAGTGGATGCGCGGGAATTGCGGATGACGGGGTTTGCGGGAGTGGCGGCTTGATTATCGTGCAGTTGAAGAAGACCCCTCCCCAACCCCTCCCCATAAGGGGGAGGGGTTCTCGTGTCGAAACCTCTCGCTCAAATTTCCTGGTTTTTGCGAGCGCGTGGGTTGTCGTTTGGCGCGTTCGGCGTTCAGGGTTAACCCCTCCCCTTTGCGGGGAGGGGTTGGGGAGGGGCCTTTCTCTCGCGCAACGTTTTGGCAGGTCTCATTATGATCTCCCTCTTCCTCCGCGACCTCAGACTCGCGATGCGCGCTGGCGGCGGCGCCCTGATCGGCGTGCTGTTCTTCATGACTGTCGTTGCCGTCGTGCCCTTTGCCGTAGGCCCCGATCTCAATCTCCTGTCCCGTATTGGACCGGCGATCCTCTGGATTGGCGCGCTGCTTGCCTCACTGCTCGGGCTCGACCGACTTTTCCAGGCGGAGCGGGAGGATGGGTCGCTGGATCTGATGCTGATGCAGGAGGCGCCGCTGGTGCTGACGGTGCTGGTGAAATGCCTGGCGCACTGGACCGCGACCGGCCTGCCGCTCGTGATTGCCGCTCCGCTGCTCGGCCTGTTCATGAATATGAGCGAGGTTGCCATCGGCGCGACGATGCTGACGCTTCTCGTCGGCACACCGGCGATCACCTTCATTGGTGCTGCTGGGGCTGCCGTCGTGGTCACCCTGCCGCGCGGAGGGCTACTGGTATCGATCCTTGTGCTGCCGCTGGCGATACCGGTGCTGATCTTTGGCGTCAGTGCCGCCTATGCCGCTGTTCAGGATCCGCTCCGTTTTTGCCGCCCTTGCTCATCTTGTTGGCCATTACGCTGTTCTTCGCCGTCATCGGCCCCCTAGCGGCGGCCTTGGCGCTCCGGTCCGCATCGGACTAGAACGGGAAATCAGAGCGTCCTTTGAGCGCGTGACGCTCTGACGCAAATGTGATTGCAGCCCCTTCATTGAAGAGAAGGCGTTTCAGCGTTAAAGAACCATCATGAGCGAAAACAGTCTGGCCATTCGAAAATTCAGCGATCTTGCCAACCCCACCCGGTTTCTGGCTTTGGCCGGACGTGTCCTGCCGTGGTTTGCCGGGCTGACGGTGTTGCTGTTTGCCGTCGGGCTCTATCTGTCCTTTACTACCGAAGGCGATTACCAACAGGGCGAGACGGTGCGCATCATGTATGTGCATGTGCCATCCGCCTGGCTATCGATGATGTGCTACACGGTGATGGCGATTTCGGCGCTCGGTACGCTGGTCTGGCGCCATCCGCTGGCCGATGTTGCCGCCCGGGCGGCGGCCCTGATCGGTGCGAGCTTTACCTTTCTGGCACTGGTCACCGGTTCGTTCTGGGGCAAGCCGATGTGGGGTACATGGTGGGTCTGGGATGCGCGGCTGACCTCGGTCTTCGTGCTGTTCCTGATGTATCTCGGGCTGATTGCGCTGAACCGCGCCATGGACGAGCCGAGCAAGGCAGCCAAGGTTTCGGCCGTTCTGATCCTCGTCGGCTTCGTCAATATCCCCATCATCAAGTTTTCCGTCGAATGGTGGAACACGCTGCACCAGCCGGCAAGCGTTTTGAGGCTCGGCGGCTCGGCGATTGATCCGGAGTTCCTGCGGCCGCTTTTGGTGATGGCAGTTGCCTTCACCATGCTGTTTTTCACCCTGCATATCGCCGCAATGCGCAACGAGATCTGGCGCCGCCGGGTGACCTCGATGCGCCGTCAGGCCGCCCGCAGCACCGGCCGGGAGGTCTGAACCAATGATGACCCATACCGCCTATGTCCTTGCCAGCTACGGCATCGCCGCTGTCACCGTGCTTGCCCTCGTCCTCTGGGTTTGGGTTGACGGACGGGTGCGGCGCCGTGAGTTGCAGGCGCTGGACGCCGCCGGTATCCGCCGCCGCTCCGTGCAGGCTGGAGACGGACAATGAGCATCGAGACCCCCACCACGCCGGAAAACAACCGGCCGGGCAAGATGCGCATCGTCTTTGCGGTACTTCCGCTGCTGATCTTTGCCGGGCTCGCCGTGATCTTCTGGAGCCAGCTCGATTCAGGCCGGGATATCAGCGAAATCCCCTCGGCGCTGATCGGCACCAAGGCGCCATTGCTGGATATGCCGCCGCTTGAGGGGGCAACGTTCAAGGGTGCTGCGATGCCGGCGCTGACCGATGCGGCCATCAAAGGCAAGCTGACGCTCGTCAATGTCTGGGCATCCTGGTGCGTGCCCTGCCGGGAAGAAAATCCGATCATCCTCGAACTCGCCAAAGATCCACGGCTGACCGTGGTCGGCATCAATTACAAGGACCAGACCGAGAATGCGCTGCGGTTCCTCGGTGAACTCGGCAACCCGTTCGCCGCCGTCGGCGTCGATCCGCGCGGCAAGGCAGCCATCGACTGGGGCGTCTACGGCATCCCGGAATCCTACCTCGTCGATGCCTCTGGGACGATCGTCTACAAGCGGGTGGGGCCGTTTGACGATCGTAGCCTGAAGGAAGGCCTCTATCCGGCGATCGAGAAGGTTGTGGCGGGGAAGTAGATTTTTGGGCTGACCACGTCGCTATGTTTTGGCGCTATGAGGCCTTCATTTCCTCCGTCATCCTCGCCCTTGTGGCGGGAGATCCAGCCACACGACGTCCGTCGCGTGAGAGGAGTCTTGCGGCACCGCAGACGCAGCGCCACTGGATCCCGGAACAAGTCCGGGATGACGGGGGAATATCACCGCATAAATCAATAAATTGGCGATACCAGGATCGGGCTTACCTTAAGGACAACGTCAAATCGCTTTGCCACGCCTTCACGGCATCCAGCGGATAAACCAGCATCAGCACGTTGAGCGTCAGGTTATCGTGGATCAGCCAACCGGTGAAAATCTCGAAGATGATGGCGATGGCGACCTGTAACGGCTATTGGCGCACGCCGGGCGAAAAGAAGCCGAGCGCCATGAAGACCGTGTCCATCGCCGAGTTCAGGATGCTGTCGCCGTAATAATCGAGCGAGATGGTCGCGGTGCGGTAGCGGTCGATGATAACAGGGGAGTTTTCGAGCAGTTCCCAGCCGGATTCGATCACCAGTGCCAAAAGCAGCTTTGCCGCTAAGGGCTTGCCGCGCAAGGTCAGATGAGCCAACCCGTAGAACAGGAAGCCGTGGATGATGTGCGACGGGGTATACCAGTCGGCCAGATGCTGCGAATTGCCGGGGCCGTTGGCATTGGGCTCGAACAGCTTGATAGTGCCGCATTCGCAGATCGGCGTTCGGCCCATCCAGTATTCGATGACGATCTGCAGGACGAGGACGGCGGCGCAGGCGATAAGCCAGAGCGTGGCGGCGCGCGGCGAACGGTTTTCGGCCGGTACCAGTGTCGTCACTTCGGCGTATCCTGATCCAGCGAATGTTTCATGATGATCGGCATCTGCGACAGCGTGAACAGCACCGTGATCGGCATCGTGCCCCAGACCTTGAAGGCGACCCAGAAATCGGTCGAGAAATTGCGCCAGACAACTTCGTTGAGCACGGCGAGGAACAGGAAGAATACGCCCCAGCGGATGGTCAGCTTGCGCCAGCCGGCCTCATCGAGCTTGAAGGCGGCATGGAAGACATAGCCGAGCAGCGATTTTCCAAACAGCAGGCCGCCGAGCAGAATGACGCCGAACAGCGTATTGATGATGGTCGGCTTGATCTTGATGAACGTGTCGTTCTGCAGCCAGAGGGTGAACGCTCCCATGATGAAGACGACAATGCCGGAAATCAGCGGCATCATCGGCAGCGTGCGGGTGAGGATCCAGGAAGCGGTGAGCGCGATCGCGGTCGCGGCCATGAACAGGCCGGTGGCGATGAAGATCGGCCCGCCGAGTTCGGTCAGCGCCGGGAACTCCCGCGCCAGCCACTCGCCCGCGAATTGGCGAAGAAGAAGACCACCAGCGGTCCCAGTTCCAGCACCATTTTCAGCAGCGGGCTGATTTCCTTGCGCGGCTTGGACCGCCTCGATCGATGACATGATGTCGTCCTTAAGTACCTGCTCGATGGAGCAATCGTATTGCAAGTTTCGTGTGCGTGGATGTTTTCACGCGGTATTTCGGCTTTGCTAGGCGCCCTCACAGCTTCCGTCATTCCTGTGCTTGTCACAGGAATCCAGCGACGCGGCGTCTGCCGCGTCAAGGAGTCTTTAGCGGCGCGGACGCGCTGCTGCTGAATCCCCGCCACAGGGGCTGACATGACGGAGAAAATAGAAAGCCGCCTCCAAGCCCTTCATTCCCCCTATAACATCAGCAAAAAGGCAAAATGATATCCGGGTCAATGGGGAATTCCGGCGATGGCCTCGGCAAAGTCCTTCGCCTCGAACGGTTCCAGATCGTCCACGCCTTCGCCGACACCGATGAAATAGACGGGCAGCTTGTGCTTGGCGGAAATGGCGACGAGGATGCCGCCGCGCCGTACCGTCGAGCTTGGTCATGATCAGGCCGTTGACCCCTGCAACATTGCGGAAAATCTCGACCTGGTTGAGGGCGTTCTGGCCGGTCGTGGCGTCCAGCGTCTGCAGCACGGTGTGTGGCGCATCGGGATCGAGCTTGCCGAGCACGCGGACGATCTTTTCCAGCTCGGCCATCAGTTCAGTGCGGTTCTGCAGGCGGCCGGCAGTGTCGATGATCAGCACGTCGCTCTTTTTCAGCCGAGCCTGTCTGAAAGCCTCATAGGCAAGGCCCGCGGCATCGGCGCCGAGTTTCGAGGAGACGATATCGGACTTGGTGCGCTCGGCCCGGATCTTCAGCTGCTCGATGGCGGCGGCACGGAATGTATCGCCCGCGGCGAGCATGACCTTGAGGCCAGCGCCCGAAAGTTTTGCCGCGAGCTTGCCGATGGTGGTGGTCTTGCCGGTGCCGTTGACGCCGACGACGAGAATGACATGCGGCTTGTGGGACAGGTCGAGCTGCAACGGTTTGGCAACGGGGGCCAGCACCTTGGTGATTTCGGCGGCCATGATGTGGAAACGTCTTCGCCGGTCACGTCCTTGCTGTAACGTTCCGAGGCGAGCGTATCGGTGATGCGCAGTGCCGTTTCGACGCCGAGATCGGCCTGGATCAACAGGTCTTCCAGATCCTGCAACGTCTCGTCATCCAGCTTGCGCTTGGTGAAGAGGGCGGTGATCTGGCCGGTCAGCTGCGACGATGTGCGGGCAAGGCCCTGGCGCAGGCGCTGGAACCAGGTGAGTTTCTGCTTTGGCGCTTCCGGCGCGGGTTCTGACGCGCGGCCGGTGGCGAAGCCCTTGGGGAGGATGGGGGCTGCGGGCGCTTCTTCAATGTCCGCGTTTACCGAGAGTTCGTCACCCCCTCTGCCCTGTCGGGCATCTCCCCTCAAGGGGGAGATTGGCTGTGGCGCGTTTTCGGTGAGGTCGTCGGCTTCCGAGAACGCGGAGAGGTTAACCCCCTCTGTCGATTGCACTGACATCTCCCCGCAGGGGGATTGGACTCCTGGTTGCTTCGTTTAGTGAATCGATAGTGCTTTGCTGCGGAGGATTGGCGTCAGACTCGATCTGATCTCCCCCTTGTGGGGGAGATGTCCCGAAGGGACAGAGGGGGGTGTCGAGCTTTCCTCGATCTCAGCCGCTTCGGCTTCCGCCTCCAACAGCGACAACGGGATCAGGCCGATATCGCCGATCTCCTCGACAGCAGGGAGAATTGCCGGTGTATCGTCCACTTCTTCGGCGGAGACATCATCCTCGGCCACGAACTCAGGCGCATCGGCGCTGTCGGCGGAGGGGCCGCCGGCGGTGTCGATTTCTTCAGGCAGGACAGAGGCTTCGGCGATCGGCAAATCTTCGGTACGGGAACGCGGCTCCAGCTCGGCTTCGATTGCCCGGTTTTCTTCGGGGCTGAATGTCGATTCCGCCTGGTCCATGACCGCATCGGCCGCTGGCGTGGCAGTTGGCTCGCCTTCTGCCGGCTTGTCCTTGCCGAAAGTGAAGACCTTTTCAGAAAGCTGAGCGCCATTTGAATTCCGTAAACTCAGGCCGCGTTGGCGGCCGTCAGTTGCATGTCGAGATGCTTGCCGTTGTGGCCGGTGATCTCAGCCTGCACGATAGCGCGGCGTCAGGCCGGGGACGGCGACAAGCGTGAAATTTTCCGTATGTGCCAAGCCGTTGTTCTCGACGAGCAGGCTTTGCTGCGTTCCGATCATGCTGTCAAGATGGGCCTGATGCAGCTGAAGTCCAGTGGTGCGCAGCCGGGCGGCCCGTTCCTTGACCAGCGCACGGTCGAGCTGCGGCATGCGGGCGGCGGGCGTTCCCTCGCGCGGCGAATAGGGAAAAACGTGCAGATGGGCGATATTGGCCTCTTCGGCCAGTCCCATTGCATTGGCAAACATCTCTTCGGTCTCGGTCGGAAAACCGGCAATCATGTCGGCGCCGAAACTGGTTTCCAGGCGCAGGCGGCGTACATCCACGATGAACGCCAGGGCATCGGCCCGGCTGTGGCGGCGTTTCATCCGCTTCAGGATCATGTCGTCGCCGTGCTGCAGCGACAGGTGCAGATGTGGCATAAAGCGCGGTTCGTCGGCGATCAGGTCCATCAGGTGGCTGTCCGCCTCGATGCTGTCGATCGACGAGAGGCGCAGGCGCAAGATGTCCGGCACCTGCTTCAACAGGGTCTTTGCCAGCAGGCCGAGCGTCGGCGTGCCGGGCAGATCGCCGCCATAGCTGGTCGCGTCAACGCCGGTCAGCACAATTTCGCGGTAGCCGCTCTCGGCCAGTTTTCGCGCCTGATCGACGACGGCGCCCATCGGCACCGAGCGGGAATTGCCGCGGCCGTAGGGGATGATGCAGAAGGTACAGCGGTGATCGCAGCCGTTCTGCACCTGGATGAAGGCGCGTACATGGCCCTCGATCAGCTTGACCATCTGCGGCGCCGTTTTCGCGCACGCTCATGATGTCATTGACGCGCAGCTTTTCTTCGGCCGAGACGCCAAAATCCGGTAGCGACCGGTAGGAGGCGCTCTTCAGCTTTTCCTCGTTGCCGAGCACGGCATCGACCTCCGGCATCTCTGCAAAGGTTTGTTTCTCGGTTTGGGCGGCGCAGCCGGTGACGATGATGCGGGCATGCGGGTTTTCGCGGCGCGCCCGGCGGATCGCCTGGCGCGCCTGGCGCACGGCCTCGCCGGTGACGGCGCAGGTGTTGACGAGGATGGCGTTGTTCAGCCCCGCCTTCTCGGCCTCCGCCCGCATCACTTCGGATTCATAGGTGTTGAGACGACAGCCGAAGGTTATGACATCGACGCCGCTCAAAGCGCGGCGCTTCCCGGTTGCGGCTCTTCTTGACGCGACCAAAGGCCGGTGACGGGATCGACGGTGCCGGACCATTCCCATTCGGCGGGGCCGGTCATGACGACATGGTCGTCGCGCCTCGCGCCATTCGATGGTGAGCATGCCGGGCGGGGTGGCGCTGGCGACCTTGATCGACACATTGCGGCCGGTGCAGGCCCTGTGCGGGCAGCCGAGACGGCGGCGGAACAGGCGGCGGAACCGCAGGCCAGCGTCAGGCCGGCGCCACGTTCCCAGGTGCGAGTGGTCAGCGACGAGGGCGAAGTCACCTGAGCAAGGGTGATATTGGCGCGCTCGGGAAACATCGGATGGTTTTCGAGCAGCGGGCCGAAGCGTTCGAGATCGAACGACATGACGTCGCGGTCGACCCAGAAGATCGCATGCGGATTGCCCATCGACATGACGGAGGGCGAATGCAGGATCGGGTCGTCGATCGGGCCGATCTGCAGCTCGATGCGGCTGGTGTCGTAGAATTCTTCCGACAGCGGGATCTTGTCCCATTCGAACACGGGGGTGCCCATGTCGACGGAGATCGTTCCATCGGCATGTTCCTGCGCATTCAGGATGCCGGCGACGGTCTGGAAGGTGAAGACCTTCTTGCCGGTTTCGGCTGATAGCGCTTGGACGACGCAGCGCGTGCCGTTGCCGCAGGCCTGCGCCTTCGAGCCGTCGGAATTGAGGATATCGATCCAGGCATCGGTGCCCTCGGCCTTCGGATCGTGGATCGCCATGATCTGGTCGAACTGGGTATCGGGATGTGCATTGAGCGCAATCGCGGCTTCGGGCGTCACCTTGTCCCTGCGGCCGCGCATGTCGACGACCAGAATCTTGTTGCCAAGCCCGTTCATCCGCGCGAATTCGACCGTGATGCTCATGACGTCCATTTCCATCGTTTGTTGGGGTGTATATGGCGGAAATGGGGGCAAATTACCAGTGGTCGTCACCCTCCCCTTGAGTGGGAGGTAGAAGACCCTCAACGGCCGATAGCCACGCCCGGAAAATCCGCCGTGGGTTTGCTGGTGCATTCACTTGGCCGGGGCGCTGGAAAGTGCCGATGACTAAGCTAATTTATATGACGCCTTCCAGCGCCCCGTTCAGTGTTGGTCGATGGGCAACTCCGGTTTCTCTGCGGGGATGGCGGCACCCTTTTTAGACGGGGTGATGCTGACGGTTTTGCTGCCGCGCCACGAAAGGATCGTCTTTCGACAACCCAGTCGCTGCTCCTCATGTGTGCCTCACAGGCACGCCCCGCCATTTTGCAGACGAGAGGGAAACCACTTTCTGACCATCCACCGGGCAAAGGTTTACGTCTGTCCTTCACCCGGCACCGGCCCCGTCTCACCGCTACGCCTAGCAGTCTAGCCGATGACAGGACGGGAATGATGATGGCACAGGTTTTCGAGGCGGGGATTTGCGGGGATGAAAAAAATGTTGGCGGCTGTGCTGGCGGGCGCCGGTTGTTGTGACCGACGCGTTGCGATCTCGCCCGGTGCGGTTCATTTTGATTGTTTGGCAATGACATTTGCGGAGACACAACATGCCCGAAACCCCGTCCCTCCTCACCGGAAAGTGCCTGTGTGGCGCTGTCGAATATTCGGTCGAGGATGCGTTCTGAATATGCAATGAACTGCCATTGTTCCAACTGCCGGCGCACCACCGGGTCGGCCTTCAAGCCGATTGCCGGGATCAGGCACGAGCAGTTTCGGCTCGTCAAGGGTGCGGAAGCGATGTTGATCTACGGCAATCCCGATGAGACTCATGACGTGCATTGCGGCACCTGCGGGTCGCTGGTCTATTCGGTGGTGCGCGAGGGCGCCTATGCCCATGTCCCGATGGGCACGCTGGTGGATGCGCCGACGATCCGGCCGACGGCGCATATTTTCGTCGGCTCGAAGGCGCCGTGGTACGAGATCACCGACGATTTGCCGCAGTATCGGGAGTTTCCGGAGGAATAGGTCTTCCGGCCGGAATAATCTCGCCATTTTGGTTTCCTAGACATCCGCGTCTTACGATGTTCAGGGAGGAGAATCAGTGATGCGGTATCCGCGATGGCAGTTGGTGCAGAGGCGCGTGGCCGCCGCCCTTGTTGCAGTTTTCGGCGTGTCGGGCTTCGGCGGTTTGGCCTTTTCGCAGGATGCGCTTTATTCCGGCCGGCCGGGTCTTGCCGGTCCCGAGGGCACGCCGCCCGATGTCGCGACCTGCGATACGATTGGACAGACACTGGATGGCTTCAAGCCGTCGCTGGATCGCGTCGATCTGTGGATTTCCGGACCACTGTCCCTCGTACACACCGACAATGTTCTCTGGTATCTGGCGGTCTGCTCGGACACAGGCATCCGCGTCATGTGCGTCACCTATTCTGACAATGGCATGAAGGTGGGCGATCACGTGGTCCTGGCGGGTGCGCTGGAGATTCAGGACAGGAAACACGCCGTTCTTGATCCGTGCCTTGCGTCTCGGGAGTAGATCGAGAAACGCCGCACGCCTCAAACGATCGGCACGTCGAAAGCCTCGCCCGCCCGCAAAGCCCGAAACCGCTGGGGCGCCACGCCCTGATTCTTCAGGGCCACCTCAAGCGCCTGCGCCGGCGCCTCGATCCCTTCATTGGTCAGCTGCACCGTCCCGAAATGGTGACCGGCTGCATAGGAAGCCTTGCAGAGTTGCAGGCCCTCAACGGCCTCTTGCGGGTTCTGGTGCTGGGCCTTCATGAACCAGCGTGGCTCATAGGCGCCGATCGGCAGGTTGGCGAGGCGGAAAGTGCCGTGCTTTTCGGCAGCCGCCCTGTAGTTGATGCCATCGTGAAAGCCGGTATCGCCGATATGGTAGATCTTTCCTGATGGCGTCGAGATCACGAAGGCGGCCCAGAGTGCCATGCGGCGGTCGCGGGACGTGCGTGCCGACCAGTGGTGGCAGGGCTCGCAGTCGATGGTAACGCCATCCCAGAAGGAAATCTGCTCGCCCCAATCCATGTCTGAAATTTTTGCGTCGGGAAGGGCGCGGTGAATGATCGTGTCATTGCCGAGCGGAGTGATGATGTGAGGGCCGTGCTCGTCGTGTAGCCGTCTCAGGGTGGCGAGGTCCAGATGGTCGTAATGGTTGTGGGTGACAACAACGATATCGATCGGCGGCAGGTCATCGAAGGCGATGCCGGGCGCGACCACGCGTTTGGGGCCTACGAAGGAAAACGGGCTGGTGCGTGGCGACCAGACCGGGTCGGTCAGGATATTGAGCCCGGCGACTTGGATCAGCAGCGTGGCATGGCCCACCATGGTGACGCGCAGCCCGTTGCCGGCGATGCGATCATCAGGCTTTGCCGCGGGAAAAGGGCTGCTGATATTCTTCGGCCAGGCAATCCGTCCACCGCCGAACTGCCAGCGCATCAGTTCGCATGAAAGCCGAGCGGCGCTTCACCTTCGGGATTGAAGAAGACGGTGCCGTCGAAGTGATCGGAGATGGGGCCGGTATAATAGGGATTTCTGATCTGGCTCACTGCAGTTCTTTCATTGTACCGGTTTGCACCTTAACATGGGGGTCTGCCTTGATCCCTTCAATCCAAAGATAGCCGCTAGTTTTGGGGGACCGCTCGAGCCGATTTCTGGCACTGGAACGATCTTTGGGCTATAACAGATTACGAAATACAATCAGTCATTGGAGGGTGACATGGAAAGGGAAGCAACCGTTCGCGGGCTCTTCGCAGCCTATCTGGCCAACCGGAAGGACGAGGTCTCCGACATGCTCACGGAGGATTTCACCTTTTCCAGTCCTCGCGACGACCATATCGACAAGGCCGCCTATTTCGAACATTGCTGGCCGCAGCCGCCGGTCTTCCGTGCCATCCACATCGAACGCGTATCGCTGGAAGACAACGAAGCGCTGGTGCGCTACCGGGGCCGAAAAGCATGACGGCGGCGCATTTCGCAATGTGGAGGTCATCCGATTCCATGGGGATCGTATGTGCCTCGGTGGAGGTCTATTTCGGCCGCGATGCCTGAAAGGCTCGCAGACGGGCGGATGGAGCGGTGAAATTGGCGCCTCGCCTTGACTTTCCCGGGCATATCGTGTTTACCGCCCGCAATCTGCGACAAGAACAAGACTTGTAGCCACCGACCCGGACCCATTGCGGAGATCCTGGAGGTCAACACCCGACAGCGCGTTGCGCCCTCGGGTGCTTTTTGGCTTTGCGTCTTGTTTTCGTCAAGGAAAAGCACAACGTTTCGGGCACTCAACCAGATGCCATGAAACGACAAGGATGAAGCGATGTTTGAAAGTCTCCAGGACCGCCTTGGGTCAATCCTGAATGGATTGACCGGCCGTGGCGCGCTGTCGGAAGCCGATGTTTCGGCTGCCCTGCGCGAGGTTCGCCGTGCGCTCCTGGAAGCCGACGTCGCTCTCGAAGTCGTGCGCTCCTTCACCGACAAGGTGCGCGAGAAGGCCGTCGGCGCGGAAATCCTGAAGTCGATCAAGCCCGGCCAGATGGTCGTCAAGATCGTCCATGACGAGCTGATCAACATGCTCGGCTCTGAAGGCGTGCCGATTGATCTGAATGCGCCGGCGCCGGTCGTCATCATGATGGTCGGTCTGCAGGGTTCGGGCAAGACGACGACGACGGGCAAGATTGCCCTGCGCATGAAGACGCGGGACAAGAAGAAAGTCCTGATGGCGTCGCTCGACACGCGCCGTCCGGCCGCGCAGGAGCAGCTGCGCCAGCTCGGCGTCCAGACCGGCGTCGATACGCTGGCAATCATTGCCGGCCAGTCGCCGACCGATATTGCCGCGCGCGCCGTGCAGGCTGCCAAGCTCGGCGGCCATGACATCGTCATCCTCGACACGGCCGGCCGCACCCATATCGACGAACCGCTGATGCTCGAGATGGCCGAGATCAAGCGCCGTTCGAACCCGCATGAAATCCTGCTGGTCGCCGATGCGCTGACCGGTCAGGACGCCGTCAACCTCGCCCTGCAATTTCGACGAGCGCGTCGGCATTACCGGCCTTGTTCTGACCCGGATGGACGGCGACGGCCGCGGCGGTGCGGCCCTTTCGATGCGCGCCGTTACCGGCAAGCCGATCAAGCTGATCGGTGTTGGCGAGAAGATGGCGGAGCTCGAAGAGTTCCACCCGCGTCGCGTCGCCGACCGTATCCTCGGCATGGGCGATATCGTCTCGCTGGTCGAGAAGGCTGCCGAGAGCATCGATGCCGAGAAGGCGGCGGCGATGGCCGCCAAGATGAAGACCGGCAAGTTCGATCTCAACGATCTCGCCGACCAGCTTGGCCAGATGCAGAAGATGGGCGGCATGGGTGGCATCATGGGTATGATGCCCGGCATGGCCGGCATGAAGGACAAGATGGCGTCTGCCGGTCTCGACGACCGCATGTTCGGACGCCAGCTCGCCATCATCTCCTCGATGACCAAGGCCGAGCGCGCCAACCCGGACATGCTCAAGCATTCGCGCAAGAAGCGCATCGCGGCCGGTTCCGGCACGGATGCGGCCGAAATCAACAAGCTTCTGAAAATGCACCGTTCCATGGCCGACATGATGAAAATGATGGGCGGCAAGGGCAAGGGCGGCATGATGAAGCAGATGATGGGCGGTCTTGCCGGCAAGATGGGTCTTGGGGGCATGGGTGGCGGCATGCCGGACCTTTCCAAGATGGACCCCAAGCAGCTCGAAGCGTTGCAGAAGCAGGCGGAAGCCGCCGGCCTCGGCAAGGGCATGGGGGTGGATTGCCCGGTTTGGGCGGTGGCGGCATGAAGCTGCCCGGTCTCGGTGGCGGTTTCCCGGGGCTTCCCGGCCTGCCGAAGAAGAAGTGAGGACTGGACCCGTATGATTGATCCAGCAGTCAAACAGGAACTCTCAGGCTACCGCCAGTCGATCGACAATATCGACGCGGCGCTCGTGCACATGCTGGCCGAACGCTTCCGCTGCACCAAGGCAGTGGGCGTGCTGAAGGCCAAATACAATTTGCCGCCGGCCGACCCGGCGCGCGAGGAATACCAGATCGAACGCCTTCGCCACCTGGCGCGGGATGCCAATCTGGATCCGGATTTCGCGGAGAAGTTCCTGAACTTCATCATCCACGAAGTTATCCGGCATCATGAAGCCATCGCTGCCGATCTCAAGGATTGATCAGCTTTAAAAATACACAAAAAGGCCGCCAGAGGCGGTTTGATATCTCAAGGAGTACATGACATGGCACTGAAAATTCGTCTCGCCCACGGTGGTTCCAAGAAGCGCCCGTTCTACCAGATCGTTATCGCTGACGTCCGTTCGCCGCGCGACGGCCGTTTCCTGGAAAAGGTCGGCTCGTGGAACCCGATGCTCAAGAAGGACGACGCAAAGCGTGTTGAACTGAACGTCGAGCGCATCCAGCATTGGATGTCGAACGGCGCGCTGCCGACCGACCGCGTCCTGCGCTTCCTCAACGAAGCCGGCGTTGCAACCCGCGAAACCCGCAACAACCCGACCAAGGGTCTGCCGGGCAAGAAGGCTGTCGAGCGTATCGCCGAAGCCAAGCAGAAGGCCGAAGACGCAGCCGCTGCTGCCGCCGAATAAGCCTGGCGATAGCCAATTTCTGAAGCGGGCGGCGTTTTCATGCCGCCCGTTTTCGTTTATGCGAGTGGCATGATCTGGAGAGTGACCCGGCAATGAGCAAACTCAAAAACCCTGTCCATATGGGAACGATCGGCGGCGCTCAGGGCCTGCGCGGCGAGGTGCGTGTCAAATCCTTCGCAGAAGAGCCGACCGCGATCGGCGATTACGGCCATCTGCATGCCGAGGACGGGCGGACGTTCGAGGTCCTGGAAGTGCGCGAGGCGAAGAATGTCGTCGTCGTGCGGTTTCGCGGCGTCAACGATCGCAATGCCGCCGAGGCGTTGAACGGGCTGGAGCTCTATGTCGAGCGCGACAACCTGCCGGACGACGATCTCGACGAGGACGAATTCTTCTATGCCGATCTCGAGGGCCTCGAAGCGCTCGATGCCGACGGCAAGAGCTATGGCACCGTTACCGGCGTGTTCGACTTTGGCGCAGGCGATCTCTTGGAGCTGAAAGGCCCGGGCAAGCGGCCGGTGCTGATCCCCTTTACCGAATGGTCGGTGCTGGAAATCGACCTGGAAGCCGGGACGATGCTGGTTGATCCGCTCGCTGCTGGTCTCACCGACGACAAGGACGAGGATCCGACCAGCCAGTTCAAGCCGAAGGCGAAGTAAAACCTTGCCCTTCCGCGCCACCATCCTGACGCTCTATCCGGACATGTTTCCGGGGCATCTCAGCCATTCTCTGTCCGGCAAGGCGCTGGAGCGTGGCCAATGGGCGATCGATACCCTGCAGATCCGCGATTTTGCCGAGGACAAGCACCGCACGGTCGATGACACGCCGGCCGGCGGCGGCGCCGGCATGGTGCTTCGGGCCGATATTCTGGCCAAGGCCATCGACCACGCGTCTGACGGCGATGACCGTCCCCGGCTTTTGATGAGCCCGCGCGGCAAACCGTTGACGCAGGAGCGGGTGGGGAACTGGCTGCCGGTCCCGGCGCCATCATCGTCTGCGGACGGTTCGAAGGGGTAGACCAGCGGGTGATCGACGGGCGAGAGCTCGAAGAGGTTTCGATCGGCGATTATATTCTCTCCGGCGGCGAACCGGCGGCGCTGATCCTGCTCGACGCCATCGTGCGCATCCTGCCGGGCGTGATGGGCAACGATCTCTCCGGCGTGCATGAAAGTTTTGAAGGCGGATTGCTGGAGCATCCGCACTATACGCGGCCGCAAGTGTTCGAAGGGCAGGAAATCCCGCCAGTGCTGACCTCGGGCCATCACGGCGATATCGCCAAATGGCGGGAGGCCGAGGCGAAGCGGCTGACGGCGGAGCGGCGGCCGGATTTGCTGCGGAGGTAGGCTTTGCCGCCGCCTGACAATAAGCATGGCACGCTACACCAGCGCGCCATGCTCTTTGGAATTTCGGTCAATCACAAAGCAACCACCGAACCGATCCCCTATTCCGCCGCCTGAGGCAGCGCGCCGGCGGCCATTTCCGGTCTGCCTCCGGAGAGCGTCCGTTGACCCAGCGAAATGGTGAGTACAGCCGCCACGCCGGCCGCCACGGAGAGCCAGAAGCCATTCTGCGCACCGAGATTGTCCACGACCCAGCCCGCCAGAAACGCCCCGAACGCCATACCGATGCCGATGCCCGTCATGACCCAGGTGACGCCTTCCGTCAGCATCGATTCAGGAACCCGGCGCTCGATCAGGCCAAACGCGGTGATGAAGGTCGGCGAGATGGCGATGCCGCTCAGGAAGACGGCCAAGGCCAACAGGGGCACCGTGTCGGCAATCAGCAGAGGCAGGGCCGTGACGGCAAGAATGCTGACGGCGATCAGCAACTGCTTGTGCAACGGCGTGCGCAGGTTCAGGGCACCAAGCACCAGCCCCAGAACGAAGGATCCAGACCGCGTAGACGCCGATCACGAGACTGGCAGCGCCCGGCTGTCCGAGTTCCTTGGTGATGGCAACGGTGGTGACCTCAGCCGTCGCGAACATGGAGCCGACGAACACCAGCGCCAGCGTTATGATCTGCACCGACCGCAGGCGAATGGCCGACGTTCGCGCTGTTCCGGCCTCCGCCGGACGCACTGCCGGTTCGGTCGATCGCTGCAGGGTGAAGGCGGCGGTTCCGAGAGCAAGGAAAACCGTTGAGATCAGCATGCCGGCCTCGGGAAACAGCGAGACCGCCAACCCGACCGAGAGCGACGCCCCGGCGATGTAAACCAGCTCATCGGCTGCGGATTCAAAGGCGAAGGCGGTATTCAGCTCGGGGCGGTCCCGGAAGATTTCGCTCCAGCGTGCCCGCAGCATCGCGGGAATGCTGGGCATGGCAGCGGCCAGAAAGGCGGAGACGAACAATGTCCATTCCGGCCAATCCTGGTTGGCTGACAGAATGAGGAGGACAAAGGCCATCACCGAGACAATCGTTGTCGGCACGATGACAGCAGTTTGTCCAAACCGGTCGATCATGCGAGATCTGCGGCGCAACGAGCGCGTTGGTCAGCGCGAACGTCGCCGAAACCGCGCCGGCAATCCAATATTCGCCGCGTGTCTGCGACAGCATGGCGACAATGCCGATCGGGGCCATGGCGATCGGCAGGCGGGCAAAGAAACCGGCGGCGGAAAAACCCTTGGCCCCCGGCACACTGAATATTTCCTTGTAGGGATTGGACATCGGATGCTCCTGAAATCGTTTGGATGCACCACTGACATACGTGGCGTATGCTATAAGGTGATTGCATACGTACCGTATGTCAATTAAAATACGCAGCGTATGTAAAAATAAATACGTGACGTATGTAAAACAGGAGCCCCTATGATCAAGCCGCGCCCCGAAATGATCGCCGAAACACGCGCCAAGCTGGTCGCCGCTGCCCGGCATGCCTTCGGGACCGTTGGATACGCACAATCGTCAATGGATGACTTCACAGCGACGGCGGGCCTGACCCGCGGCGCTCTCTACCACCACTTCGGCGACAAGAAGGGGCTGCTGCAGGCGGTCATTCAGCAGATCGATGCCGAGATGACGGCGCGGTTGAGCAGGGTTTCGGCCGGGGCCGCAACACGCTGGCAGGGGGTTTGTGGATGAGTGCGCCACCTATATCGAGATGGCATTGGAGCCGGAAATCCAGCGGATCATGTTCCATGATGGTCCCGCCGTCCTTGGCGACATATCACAATGGCCAACCACCAGCGGCTGCATTGCCGCCCTCAAGAAAAGCCTTGGCCAGCTCAAGCAGGACGGTGTGATTATCGACCTCGACGAGGAGGTGACGGCACGCATGATCAATGGCGCCAGCAGCAATGCCGCCCTGTGGGTTGCCAATTCCGACAACCCGGAGGAAACCTCAAAGAGGGCAGTGCAGGGTTTTCGCACGCTGCTCGAAGGGCTGCGATCGAAACAGGTCTGATGGGGTTGCGTTTATGGCCTTTGCCCCGAAGCTGAGAAAGGCCCTTGTATTTTTTGGTGATTGTCTCCTCCTACCGCCCGTGGTCCCTCATTTCGCCAACCGACATGAGGCTCACGCCCGTTTCGGTGGAAACAAAAAGGTCTTCCGTCAGAGGATAGGGTTCATTCGCGGCATCTTGTCTGATCTTCTCTGCAAAGGCCCGCCGTCCTGAGAAGTCCGGCGTCCAGGCGACAAGGAAATCGCGGTTCGGAATGCCAACGAACACGCGGGGCGTTTTTAGTGCATTACGCAATCGGGCCATGAAGCCCGGCAGGAGAAGCTGGGCGGCGCTGTAGGAGTCTTCGGTTGCGACTGTCACGAAGGCCCCTTCTTCGCCTCTCCTCGGCTCCAATTCCTGCGATTGCGAATGGGTTTCCAGATTGGCCATCGCCTGCGCCTCGATAACCTCCTGTCCGACACCCCAGGCGCCAAGAACCGGTTTTTGCATCAACTCATAACTTCCGTCACGGTCCAGTACGTAGGCGATACTAAGGCCGGAAAAGAAAGGGCGCAGCAGCAGGTCAGGCGCCGTTTGCACGAACTCTTCGGGCACGATCTGGAGCAAAAGGCGCGTCTTTGCCGTGGAATAGGGGATGCTCGTGCTCGAAGCGTTATGCGGGTTGTTGGAAACAGCATTCTCAAAGAAATCGACGATGGCGTTTTCCCGTTCGTCGCCTTCCATATCCCGGACAGTCAGAAATATATTGTCCAAGGATATTTTCATGTCACCGAGAACCACCATCATCGGATCGACAATTGGAAGAACGGAGCATCCGGGATGGCGGTGCCCCAATATGGCAATGACTTCCCGTTTGAAGCGCTCATCCTGCAAATTTGCTGCCCTCGCTGTCACACCGCCACATACTGTAGCGACAACCCCTGTAAGAGTGATCCGAAGAAAATCCCGTCGAAAACAGGGATCATGGCTGCCCATTTTTGAGGTTGGTTCGGATAGTCGCTTGGGCGCAATGGCGCTCCACCGATCCATCAGTGCCTACCCCGTGACAAAATAATAGACCGCCAGCAACAGCCCAACGGCCACCACCAGCCCGCGGATCAGCGCCTGCGGCACGCGGCGGGCGAGCCAGACGCCGGCGTAGCCGCCGAGCGCGCCGCCGGGGATCATGACGGCGGCATGCAGCCAGCCGACGACATTGCCGCCGGCAAAGACGACGATGGCGACGGCGGCGATCACCATGGCGAGGAAATTCTTCAACGCGTTGACGCGATGATAGTCGCCGCCGGTCGAAAGCCCCAGCACGGCGAGCATCATGATGCCCATGCCGGCGCCGAAGAAGCCGCCATAGATGGCGGTGACGAACTGGCCGGCCATGCCCAGCGGCCCGACCGGCGCGCCGTCCTCAGACGCTCTCGGGCGCAAGAGCGGGCCGAGCGCGAAGATCGCGGTGGCGGCGAGCAGCAGCCAGGGGACCATCGCCCGGAAAGACGGATTGGACAGCGACAGCAGGATCAGCGCACCGGCAAGGCCGCCGATCAGCGAGAGGATGCCGAGGATTGTGGCTTCGCGGCGATCGGCCCGGATCTCCTTGCGGTAGGCGAGCGCCGAGGTGACGTAGCCGGGAAACTGGACGATTGAGGAGGTGGCATTGGCGACGATCGGCGGCAGGCCGGCCAGCGTCATGGCACCGAAGGTGAGGAAGGTGCCGCCGCCGGCAACGGCATTGACCGCGCTCGACAGGAAGCCGGCGACAAACAACATGATGGCAGTCGATATGGACATGACGCTCCTCCAGCGGTACAAATGGACATAGCCCGCAGGTTGACCGGCGGCAAGACGCGGAAATCGCCCTCCGCCGGCTTGCGGCAGGGAGAATTTTTGTTGCCTGGGGATGACAAGCGCCACGCTTTGGTGTATTCGCCCGACCGGTTCGGGAAAAATCCCGTCGCCTGCAAAACAAAGAATGGTGAATTCGCTCCTGTTCCTCACTTGGGAACAAAACCTGGCGGCGCCTCGTAAAGAGGATTGGTCCAAGAGGTACGGTCGAGCGCTCTGGCTGTTTCAGAAGAACTTGAGAAGGTTGAGACCAATGAACATCATCCAGCAGCTGGAAGCCGAACAGGCCGCCAAGATTGCCGCCAAGCGCACGCTTCCGGAATTTTCGGCAGGCGACACCGTCCGCGTCAACGTTCGCGTGACGGAAGGTACCCTGTACCCGTATCCAGGCCTATGAAGGCGTTTGCATTGCCCGTTCCGGCGGCGGCATCAACGAAAGCTTCACGGTCCGCAAGATTTCCTACGGCGAAGGCGTCGAGCGCGTCTTCCCGGTTTACTCGCCGATGGTCGAAGGCGTCGAGATCGTTCGCCGCGGCAAGGTCCGTCGCGCCAAGCTGTACTACCTGCGCGATCGTCGCGGCAAGTCGGCTCGTATCGTTGAAGACACCGGCGTTCGCGCCCTGCAAGCTGAACGACGCCGAGCGTCAGGCCGTTGCCGAAGAAAAGGCACGTCTGGAAGCTGAAAAGGTCGCAGCAGCACAGGCTCTGGCCGCCGAAAAGGCAGCCGCTGAAGCCGCCGCAGCAGAGGCAGCAGCAGCCAAGGCCGCTGAAGAAGCTGCCGCTGCAGCCGCCGAACCGGCAGCAGAATAAGTTTCAATCCATCGGGATTGTTGAGCAAGGCGGCCTTCGGGTCGCCTTTTTCTTTGGGGGGCACAAAAACGATGGACGACTATCTCAAGACCAATCTTCTGAACTGGGACGACCGGGCTGCGCTGCACGCAACCGACACGACCGGCCGCTACCGCATCGACCGCGTGCTGTCAGGCGGCTCGTCGCTGCATGCGCTGGAGGCGGGCGAGATCGGCGACATCGCCGGCAAGGACATCGTCCATCTGCAATGCCATATCGGGCTCGACACGCTGAGCCTCAAGCATCTCGGCGCGCTCGGTTACCGGGCTCGATTTCTCGCCGATCGCGATAACCGCCGCGCGGGATTTCGCCGTGAGGGCCGGGACGGAGGCAACCTTCGTCGAGGCCTCGATCTATGATGCGGCGGCGGCGCTGGAACAGCGGACCTATGACATGGTCTTCGTCACATGGGGCGCCATCCACTGGCTGCCGGACATTTTTCGCTGGGCCGAGGTCGTCGCCAGTCTGCTGCGTCCCGGCGGCCGGCTCTACCTGCTCGACGGGCACCCGCAGATGTATCAATACGAAGGCGCCGACGATGGCCGTCTGTCGCTCGTCCATGGCTGGCGCACGCCGCCCGATGCGCCGCTTTTGTTTGAGGAAACCCACACCTATACCGCGACGAACGGCCGCTGACCCACCAGCGCATGTACGAATGGCTGCATCCGATCAGCCACACCGTCAAAGCATTGCTGAAGTCTGGACTCGTGCTCGATTTTCTCAACGAGCACGAGGTTCTTGTCTGGCGGCATTATCCCGGCATGATCGAGACTGGTGAGGACCAGTTCGAGCAGGCTCCCGGATTGCCGCGCATTCCGCTGTCGTTCTCGATCGGGGGCGAGCAAGCCCCTGCCATAAGAGCGGCCTGCTTGCCGCGTCACCCAAGGTGTCGGCGGACGTGCTGCGGCCTGATCATGGCTTGGTCGCAGGGTCCCAATGCTCGTCGGCCTTTCCATCCTTGATCCGCCAGGTGTCGTACCAGGTGGTCGTATAGGTCTTGGCCGGATCTTTCTCGTCCTTGATCTCGCGGACATAGCCAACTGTGACGAGATCACCTTCCGCCGTGACGAAGGCGACCGGCGTCTTGATCTTTTCCGGAATGGGCGACGGCTTCCTGTCGAGGACTTTGGTAAAATATTGCACGACGCCGGCGCTGCCTGATGCGGCATTGGGATTGTGCTGGAGGTAACGCTCGGTCAGATACTGGTCCGCCTTGTCCCAATGATTGGCTTCCGAGCAGATCGCGAATGATGCCGTAGACCACCTGTTTGTTGGCGTTGAGCTTTGGGTCCGGGCTGGTAAACAGCGCTTCCGCATCGGATGCCACGACCACCGCCTCCTGCGCTGATGCAGGCGTGCCTGCCGCCATCAGTCCGGTCAGCGTAAGCGCAAAAGCGATAGGGGCCAGGGTTCGTTTCATCGGATGATTTTCCTTTTCAGCGATGCATGAGCGGCATCTGACAAGATGTGGGGCGGCAAACGCGCCGCAACGGAACGTATGGACAAGCAGACCTGCGGGAAAGGAGGCAGTTTTTCCGCTGAAGGTTCCAAAAGATAACCAGGTTCCGTGCGCCGTCGTCGATCTCTCTGCTATTTTCAAGATGTTGCCCGTGAAACCGGCGGGCAAGGTCTCTCGTCTCTTGCCAGCCTGTCGGCTTCTGTGACAGGTTCCATTCGCCACAATTCAGGAGCCCATCCATGTTTTCCCGCCGCACCCTTCTCGCCGGCCTGACCGCCCTTGTTCTTGCGCCTTTGAGCGTTGCCGCCGCCGAGCTGCCGGATCCGGCCGGGCGCACCGTCGTGGTCGTCACCGAGAATGCCTATCCGCCGCTGCAGTTCGTCGATCCGAAGAGCGGCAAGGCGATCGGCTGGGAGTATGACGCGATGGAAGAGATCGCCAAGCGGCTGAACTTCAAGCTGGAAATCCAGAACACCTCGTGGGACGCGATGATCCAGGCGGTCTCGGACGGCCAGTACGACATCGGCATGACCGGCATCACCATCAAGGACGAGCGCAAGACGCAGGTGGATTTCTCAGATCCCTACATGCGCTCGCAGCAGTTCATGCTGGTGCGCGGCGACGAGACCCGCTTCACCGATGCCAAGACGTTTGGTGCATTTACTGACGGGCTGATCGGTGCGCAGATCGGTACCTCGCCATTCTACACGGCGGTCTATGAAATACTGGATGGCAACGAGCAGAACCCGCGCATAAAGCTGTTCGAGACGTTTGGTGCGACGGTGCAGGCCTTGAAGGCTGGCGATGTCGATACGGTGCTGACCGATAGCGTCGCTGCCCAGGGATATGTCGATTCCTCAGCCGGTGGCCTCAAGGTTGTCGGCGGCCCGCTCGGCACCGAGGATTTCGGCTTCATCTTCAAGAAGGGCTCCGGATCTGGTCGCCCCGGTCAATGCCGCCATCGCGGCGCTGAAGGCGGACAGCACGCTCGACAAGCTGAACCAGAAATGGTTCGTCGATTACAAGATGGGCGAATGATCGCCGCCCGATGACGCCTGCGCACGACACTTCTCAGAAGGGCGACTATCCCTGGTGGCTGGTCGCCCTTGCCGTGACTGCCGTGGCGCTGGCCGTGGTGATCGTCTCCAACGGTGTCTACCGACAGGTCTTCACCATCGTTTCGGCCGGTATCGGCATCACCATTTTCGTTACGCTGGTCGGCTTTTTCTTCGCCACGGCGCTCGGGCTCGGCATCGCGCTGATGGCGCTGTCGGATCGCGCAGCTGCGCCAGATCGCCCGGTTCTATACCGAGGTGATCCGCGGCATCCCGATCCTCGTTCTGTTGTTCTACATCGCCTTTGCCGGTGCCCCGGCGCTGGTGGTGCTGATCAATTTCATCCTGTCGCCGCTGATTTCGGTTGGCGCCATGGAACCGATGGTGGTGCGCGACCTGTCCTTGATGTGGCGGGCGATCATTGCGCTGTCGATCGGTTATTCCGCTTTTATTGCTGAAGTGTTTCGGGCCGGTATCCTGTCGGTCGACAAGGGACAGATCGAGGCGGCCAAGGCGCTTGGCCTGTCGCGTTATCAGCGCTTCCGACTGGTGGTCTTTCCACAAGCGATCCGCGTCATCCTGCCGCCGCTCGGCAATGATTTCGTGGCGATGGTCAAGGACTCCTCCCTGGTCTCGGTGCTTGGCGTCGCCGATATCACCCAGGCGGGCAAGATCTATGCCTCGGGCTCATTTCGGTTTTTTGAGACCTATTCGATCGTGGCGTATATCTATCTGATTTTGACGGTCGGGCTGTCGCTTGGGCTAAGGCGGCTGGAGCAAAGGCTGCGGCGGGGAAATCGAGGTTAGCGGTAAGCTGAGAGAGGTCGATCGCCTCCACTTCTTGGATTAGTTGTTCGTGGATATCACCTATCCCGTCATCCTCGCCCTTGTGGCGGGGATCCAGTGACCTGACGTCCGTCGGGTCAAAAGACCCATTTGTACCTGGATGAAGAGTTCTCTCGCCGCACAGACGCGCGGCGGCTGGATCCCCGCCACAAGGGCGAGGATGACGGAGGAGGAGGGTGCATCTGTGAAAACCCAACCCCTCAGCGATAGTTTACTGCCAGTCGCCGTGCTCGTTCACGTCGCGTCGATATTGCCGCCTATTCACAAAACTGCTATATCCCCGCCCATGGAATCCAAATTCGGATGTTACGAGCAGAAAATCGTCGTGCTGCAGGACCACAAGCGTCTGCCGGCACGGTTTTTTGCGTGCGTTTCCGGCGCCCTTAGCAGCCGACTTATCTGACCGCCGGGGCTTGACCTCGATCGGGTGACCGGCGTCTTTTGCCGGACTTTTCCTTCTTCACAATGCCTGAACTTCTTCACAATGGATGCACAGCCATGAGCGCACCGCGTACCCTCTACGACAAGATCTGGGACGACCATCTGGTCGATCAACAGGATGACGGAACCTGTCTTCTCTATATCGATCGCCATCTCGTTCACGAAGTGACGAGCCCGCAGGCGTTCGAAGGCCTTCGTTTGACGAATCGTCAGGTGCGGGCTCCGCAGAAGACACTTGCCGTCGTCGACCACAATGTGCCGACCTCGCCGGATCGCCATCTCGGCATCAAGAACGAGGAAAGCCGCATCCAGGTTGAGGCGCTGGCGCAGAACGCAGCCGATTTCGGCGTCGAATATTATTCGGCCAGCGATATCCGCCAAGGCATCGTCCATATCGTCGGGCCGGAGCAGGGCTTTACCCTGCCGGGCATGACCATCGTCTGCGGCGACAGCCACACCTCGACCCATGGTGCCTTCGGCGCCTTGGCGCATGGTATAGGCACCTCCGAGGTCGAGCATGTGCTCGCCACCCAGACGCTGATCCAGAAGAAGGCCAAGAACATGCTGGTGCGTGTCGATGGCGTTCTGCCGGAGCATGTCACCGCCAAGGACATCATCCTGGCCATCATCGGCGAGATCGGCACGGCCGGCGGCACCGGCAGTGTCATCGAATTTGCCGGCGAGGCGATCCGCGCTGTCGATGGAAGGCCGCATGACCGTCTGCAACATGACGATCGAAGGCGGTGCCCGCGCCGGCCTGATCGCGCCGGACGAAAAGACCTTCGAATATATCAAGGGCAAGCCGCGTGCACCGAAGGGCGAAGACCTCGAAAAAGCCATTGCCTACTGGAAGACGCTGCAGACTGATGAAGGCGCGCATTATGACCGCGTCGTCGTTCTCAATGCCGCCGACCTGCCGCCGATCGTTTCCTGGGGCTCCTCGCCGGAGGACGTCATCTCGGTTCAGGGGATCGTTCCCAATCCGGACGAAATCACTGATGAGAACAAGCGCACCTCGAAATGGCGTGCGCTCGACTATATGGGCCTGAAGCCGGGCACGAAGATCACCGATATCAATATCGACCGCGTCTTCATCGGCTCCTGCACCAACGGGCGCATCGAGGATCTACGTGAAGTCGCCAAGGTCGTCGAAGGCCGCACCGTGGCTTCAACCGTCTCGGCGATGATCGTTCCGGGCTCGGGCCTCGTCAAGGAACAGGCGGAAGCCGAAGGCCTCGACAAGATCTTCAAGGCAGCCGGTTTCGACTGGCGCGAGCCGGGCTGCTCGATGTGCCTGGCCATGAACGACGACCGGCTGAAGCCGGGCGAGCGCTGCGCCTCGACCTCCAACCGCAACTTCGAAGGCCGCCAGGGTTTTAAAGGCCGTACGCACCTCGTCTCGCCGGCGATGGCTGCTGCTGCCGCTGTCTCGGGGCACTTTGTCGATATTCGTGACTGGAAGTAAGTGGTTTACCCTCCCCTTGAGGGGAGGGGGCGGTACGCAGGGCCGGGGTGGGGTGATATGCGGCCTGCATCGGAGTTCGCGGTTGTCACCCCCACCCGCAGCTTCGCTATGACCTCCCCTCTCAAGGGGAGGTGGGAGAAGCAAAATGAGCTCGAAATCCGCAAAGCAGAAACGCCGCCTCATCCTGTTGCGCCATGCCAAATCTGCCTGGCCCGAAGGCGTGCCGGATCCCGAGCGCCCTCTCTCCGATCGTGGTCGCAAGGCGGCACCTGTCATCGCCGCCTACATTGCGCGAGAAACTCATCCCTGATCTTGCTCTGATTTCACCGGCCCGCCGGGCGCAGGAAACATGGCAGCTTGTCCGCGAGGCCCTGCCTGATGGGATCGTGGAGCGTGCGGCCCCGGGTATTTACGAGGTTCCAGCGAATAATATTCTGACGGTAGTCCAGTCTGTCGAGCCCGGTATCCGCACCTTGCTCATGGTCGGGCACAATCCCGGCATGGAGGATCTGGCATCGCTGCTCATGACAGAGGGCGATGTCGATGCCCTGGCGCGCATGACGGAAAAATTCCCTGACGGCCAGCCTTGCCGTGATCGATTTCGATCTGGAAGAATGGAGCGCTGTTGCAGCAGGCACCGGTTATCTCGAGCGGTTCGTGACGCCGCGCTTTCTTGGCTGACGGCCGAACCGTCTATACGACTTTCACCACCGTCCCTCGTCGCATGAACCGCAGCAGCCGTTTCATCGCCGGCAGGCTGACTGCGACGCAGCCCTCCGTCGGCTTGTAGCCCGGCTTGGCGAGGTGAAAGAAGATCGCCGAGCCGCCATAGCGCTTCCGGACGCGCAGGTTCCAGTCCATCACCAGGCAGACATCGTAGAGCCCGTCGTCGTCGTGCGCATCTTTTCGTGGCTAGGCCTGAACGGCGCGCTGACGGGCCGATTATAGAGGGCGTGGCGCGGTTCGTCACACCAGAGCAGGTTGTTCGGCGTGAAGCGGAGCGGTAGCGCAGTCGGCGGCGTGGTGATGCGGTCATGACGGACATAACCGCCGATCAGCCGCATCGATGTGATCGGGGTGGCGCCGTCGCCTTCACGCTTGCGCGAAGTGGTGCCGCTGCGGCCAATGGCCGCTTCCTCGGTGCGTCCGGCGAAGGTGACGAGGGCTCTGGTGCGATTTCCGGGTTTGGACCTGACGGTGATAGTATTGGCTGGATTTGCGGATTTGCGGGGTTTCAGTCGCATTTTACTCACAGTTTTTTGCGTTGTCCGTGATCTGAAACATAACCATAGCACTACACAACATGTAACAACCGGGTGAAAGGCTGCGTAGCTTGTTTAAGGCAGCGATTGCGCTAGTTTAAGACCGCAAGCAAGGAGATAACCATGTCGGCCCGCACCATTCTTCTCGTCGATGACGACAACGACCTGCGTGAAACACTGGTGGAGCAACTTGCCCTCTATGAGGAATTCACCATTCTTCAGGAACCCACTGCAGCCAAGGGCATCAACACCGCCCGCAACCAGCAGATCGCCCTTCTGGTGATGGATGTCGGCCTGCCGGATATGGACGGCCGCGAGGCGGTCAAGCTTTTGCGCAAGGGTGGCTTCAAGCCGCCGATCATCATGCTGACCGGCCACGATACCGATCTCGGACACGATCCTCGGTCTTGAAGCGGGCGCCAACGACTATGTCACCAAGCCCTTCCGTTTCGCGGTGCTTCTCGCCCGCATCCGGGCGCAACTGCGTCAGCACGAGCAGAGCGAGGACGCTACCTTTAACGTCGGCCCCTACACTTTCAAGCCGGGGCAGAAGCTTCTGACGCTGGAGAATGGCCAGAAGATCCGGCTCACCGAAAAGGAAGCGGCGATCATCCGTTATCTCTACCGCGCGGACCAGAAAGTGGTGACGCGCGATGTGCTTCTCGAAGAGGTCTGGGGCTACAATTCCGGCGTCACTACTCATACGCTCGAGACTCATGTCTACCGGCTGCGTCAGAAAATCGAACGTGACCCTTCCAATGCGGAGATTTTGGTGACAGAGAATGGTGGCTACAAGATAGTTCCATAACGGCATCAGGCCCGCTCTGAGGTATCCCTTTGTCGCTGAATGACGATATTGCCCTTCTGTCCCTCGTTCCGCTGTTTGCGGATATCGATGACGACAAGCTGCGGCTGATCGCGTTTGGGGCCGAGCGCCGCCGGTTGAACAGGGGGCAGCAGCTGTTTCGTGAGGGCGCGCCGGCCGATTGCGCCTTCGCTGTTGCCAGCGGCAGCATCACGCTGACTCGCAATCTTGTCGATGGCCACGCCGAGGTGGTGGATACCGTCGGGCGCGGAACGCTTCTCTCCGAGCTGGCGATGATCTCCTTCGTCGAACGAAAGTTTACCGCGACGGCCGAGGAGGACAGCGAAGTCATTCGCATCAACCGGCCGCTGTTCCGCCGCATGTTGGAGGAATATCCGGAAGTGGCTGTCGTCGTAGAAGGCCGGATTAAGAGCAATCTTCAGGCGATGATCAGCGCCATGCAGAAGCTGGCGCCGAAATTCGGCTAGGCGTTTCTTCCAAGAGACAGTGTGTTTCGATGACGCGGGCTTTGCGGCAGGCTCCCGCTCTTCCCTGCGGTGTACTCCGTTCCCATCTATGCGGCACACACCGCTCTCATCAGGGACAAGTTTATGAAAAAAATCGGCTTTCTTTCCTTCGGGCACTGGAGCCCTTCGCCGCAATCGGGGACCCGATCGGCCGGCGATGCGCTTCTGCAGTCGATCGATCTCGCGGTTGCCGCCGAAGAGCTCGGCGCCGACGGCGCCTATTTCCGCGTTCACCATTTTGCCCGGCAGCTTGCTGCGCCCTTTCCGCTTCTGGCTGCCATCGGCGCCAGAACCAAAAACATCGAGATCGGCACGGCGGTTATCGACATGCGTTATGAGAACCCGCTCTACATGGCGGAGGATGCCGGCAGCGCCGATCTCATCTCGAACGGGCGCCTGCAGCTCGGCATCAGCCGCGGCTCGCCCGAACAGGTGATCGATGGCTGGCGCTATTTCGGCTACGAACCGCAGGAAGGCTTGAGCGACGCGGATATGGCGCGGAAGCACACCGAAGTCTTGCTCGAAACGTTGAAAGGCCAGGGCTTTGCCCAGCCGAACCCACGTCCGATGTTTCCCAATCCGCCGGGCCTGCTGCGGCTAGAGCCGCATTCGGGAGGCTTGCGCGAGCGCATCTGGTGGGGCGCCAGCTCAAATGCCACGGCCGTCTGGGCAGCCAAGCTTGGTATGAACCTGCAGAGCTCGACGCTGAAGAACGACGAAACCGGCGAGCCCTTCCACGTCCAGCAGGCGGCGCGGATCCGCCTCTACCGGGAGGCCTGGAAGGAAGCCGGCCATACGCGCACGCCGCGGGTGTCGGTCAGCCGCAGCATCTTCGCACTGGTCGATGATCGCGACCGCGCCTATTTCGGCGGCGGTAGCAAGGAAAGCGACACGATCGGCTATATCGACGATCAGACAAGGGCGATCTTCGGTCGCTCCTACGCCGCCGAGCCTGAGGCGCTCATTCGGCAACTGGCTGAGGACGAGGCGATCGCCGAGGCCGATACCCTGCTCCTGACCGTCCCGAACCAGCTGGGTGTCGATTACAACGCCCATGTCATCGAGGCGGTTCTGAAGCATATCGCGCCGGCGCTCGGCTGGCGGTAAGACCGGTTTTCGGCATTGATCAGGCGCGGCGTTCCAGCAGAAACGCCGCGCCAGCTTCATCTATTTCACCATTTGTATTTCAGCGAGCCCAGCACTGTGCGGCCCTGGCCGTAGTAGCAATATCCTTCCGTGCAGACACGTTCGCGTCGGTCGGCAAGGTTGGTGGCGCTGATGGCAAGGCTCAGGCCTTCAAGCTGTGGTGTGCGTTTGCCGAAATCGTAAGCCAAGGATGCGTCGAGATAGGCGGCACCCGGATTGCGCTCGGTGTTTTCATCGGACGTGTAAGAGCCGCTGGTGATGTGGACCCCGGCGCCGAGGCTGAGGCCTGCGAGCTGGGTATCTTCCTGAACCGCGTAGTTCACCCAAAACGAGGTCGTGTGGCGCGGCGTGGTCGACGGCGTTTTTGCCGATCAGCGCGGCGTTTACATTGCCGGTGATCTCGGCGTGGCTATAGGTGTAGGCGGCGATCAGGCTGATGCCGTTATCGAGTTGCGTGCGGCCTTCCAGCTCGAAACCCTTGTAGGTGTTTTCGCCGGACGACTTGTAATAATAGCCGGCCGGCAATGTGCTGTCGGGCACATATTGTGGCTTGCCGGATCTGACGAGCTGGTAGGTGGCGGCCGTTAGCGAATAGTTGCCGCCTTCCGGCTGATACTTGATGCCGGCCTCGATCTGCTCACCGTCCGTCGGATCGAGCACGGTGCCATCGGCCGACTGCTGCGTCGAGGGAACGAAGGACGTGCCATAGCTGACATAGGGAGCGATACCGTTGTCGAAGAGATAGAGAAGCCCGGCCTGGCCGGACAGCGCACCGTCGTCCTTACGATCCTCCGTGCCCGCCACCTTGTCTGTCGCCGTCTGGTCGACCCAGTCGTAGCGCAGTCCGCCGACCGCCCGCCAATTGCCGAATTCCGCCTGTTCCTGCGCATAAATGCCGGTCTGGCGCAGGTCGTGGCCGCTGAAGATCGTCCGATCCGGTGTCGGCGCATTGGCAAGATCGGTCGGAGCGACAGAACCGAAGCCGAGACCGAAATCGGATGTGATCCAGGTATAGTCGAGGCCGGTAAGCAGCGTGTGCGAAACGGCGCCGGTGTCGAATTTGGCTTCGAGCTGGTTGTCGATCTGGTAGGCCCGTTCATCGTCGGTGATTGCCGTGGTCGCATAGTTGGCGGCTGGTGCCGTAAACCTGCTCGACGTGTCGACGTAGCGGGACCTCAGCGCCATGTCGCTGGCGCGCGCATTTTGCCGGAAGGTCAGCCCGTTGTCGAATTCGTGGCTGAACTGGTAGCCGACCTGATACTGCGTCACCTTCTGGTGATCGTAGTCGGGGTCGCTATAGCGGAAGAGCTCGCCGTCATGTTCGAACATCGCAGGGCTGGCATCGGTCTCTCCCTTCTGGGCAAGACCGTAAACAGTTAGCGAGGTCGATTCGTCCGGCTTCCAGGTGAACGATGGCTGCAGCAGATAGCGATCGTCGGCAATGTCGTAATTGGTTTCAGCATCGCTGGCGAGGCCGACGACACGGTAGAACATGCCGTCGCCGGCCGGGCCGCCGAAATCGAAGGCGGCCTGCGCCCGGCCGATCGTGCCATATTGCAGTTCCACTTCACGGTGGGCCTCTTCAAACGGTAGTTTCGAGATGCGGTTGACGATGCCGGCGGCGCTGGCTGCACCATACATCACCGAGACCGGGCCTTTGAGGATTTTCGATACGATCGAGTGTGTAGACCTCGGTCGTGAAGGTGCCGTAGTTCATGTAGGGCTGGCGCAGGCCGTCGTGGAAATCGCTGTCGGTGGTGGTTGAGATGCCGCGGATATGGATCTGGTCGAAGCGCGGATCGTAGCCAAAGGCGCCGGTGGTGACACCTGCCGTGTAACGCGTCGCTTGGATCATGTCCTGGACGCCGCGCTCCTCTAGTTCCTTCCGGGTGACGACGGAGACCGCGCGTGGCGTCTCAATCAGCGGCGTATCGGTCTTCAGCGCGGAGATATTGCGTGTCGGGACAACGGTATCGTTGTCTTCGGCGATCGATTTGGCGGCGCCGCCTACCGTGAGCTTTTCGAGGCGTGTCGTCTTCTCCGCTACTTCCTGTGCTTGCGCGGCGACCGGCAGAAGCGTGGTGACCATCAGTCCGGCAAGAATGGTCGAGCCTCTCAGCAGGTTCCAGTTACGGGCGGGAGAAAGGTTTGGTGCGAGCATGGTTTGGCCCTCTTAATGGGCGCACGAAAACCCTCCGGCTGGAACCAGAGTAAAGCGCCTGATCATCAATGAAGACAGCGACCGTCGCCGCAGGAAACGGTGTGCCCGCTGTCGCCGTAAGGGATATTCGGTTTGGGCTAGGGCTTCAAGTTAAATATGAGTAAAATACTCATATTTTTGTTTCATATGAATCTGCCTGCCGGATGGGGTGAAAATTTCTCAAATGTCGAAGTGGGCGATGACAGGAACATGGTCCGAAGGGCGCTCCCAGCCGCGGGCTTCTTTCAGGATATCGACGCGCGAGAGGTGCGGCGAGAGGTCGGCGGACGACCAGATATGGTCGAGGCGGCGGCCTTTGTTGGCGCCTTCCCAATCCTTGGCGCGGTAGCTCCACCAGGTGTAGAGTTTTTCCGGTGACGGCGTGTGCTGGCGCATCAGATCGACCCAGGCTCCGCCATTCAGCACCGCCGTCAGGCCTTCTGTCTCGATCGGGGTGTGGCTGACGATCTTCAGGAGTTGCTTGTGCGACCAGACGTCGTGTTCCAGCGGCGCGATGTTGAGGTCGCCGACGAGGATGGATGAAATTCCGGCCTCGCTTTCGGCATGCAGCAGTTTCATCTCGTCGATGAAATCGAGCTTGTGGCCGAATTTCTGGTTGATCGTCCGGTCCGGCTCGTCGCCGCCGGCGGGCACATAGAAATTGTGCAGGCGGATTTTCTTGGCCGACTTTTCAAAGACGACCGAGAGATGGCGGGCATCGCCGACGCCGCAATAGTCGCGCCGGTCAGTGAGTTCATGCAGCGGCAGGCGGGAGATAGTGGCGACGCCGTGATAGCCCTTCTGGCCGTGGATGGCGATATGTTCGTAGCCGAGCGCCTTCAGCGGTGAAAACGGGAAGAGGTCGTTGGCAACCTTGGTTTCCTGCAGGCAGAGGATATCCGGCGCCCAGGTCTTCAGCAGATGCTCGACCAGCGGCATGCGCAGGCGCACCGAATTGATGTTCCAGGTCGCGATCGACAATGCCATGCAGAGGGTTCTTTCATAGGGATGTTTCGTTGAAACGGACGATGCCCGCGCGTTTCCTCATAAGGGCTTTTGAACGGCTTGGCCATTGGATTTGCTGCCGTTATTGCCAGTCCGGCAGGGAATGATATCTATTGCCGCCAACGTTCAATCGTTGCTATTTCAGTCCGCCATGGAAGGCGCCCTATGATCCGCCATCTTGGCCCCTGAGGATATCGACATATTCCGCCGTATCCGGCTCGAAGCACTGCGCCGCGAGCCAGCAGCCTTTGCCAGCAGCGCCGAGGACTGGGAAGTCCTGCCGGATGTCGAATGGCGTCGCCGCCTGACGGCAAACGCGGTCTTCGTCGATTTTCATGACGGCGAGCCGGTGGCGATGATGGGGCTGATGCGGCAGGGCGCCAGCAAAATGGCCCATCGTGCCACGGTCATCATGGTCTATGTGCGCAAGGATCGGCGCGGCGCCGGCCATGCAAAGGCGCTTCTCGATGCCGTTGTCGATCATGCCCGCGCAGCTGGTATCCGGTTGCTGGAGCTGGCGCTGAGTGCTGAGAATCCAACTGCTCTGCGATTTTACCAGCGTGAGGGTTTCACTGAGATCGGCCGCGTGGAAGCCGGCATTCTGCACGAAGGCAGGGAGATTGATGACATCATGATGACGCGCCGGATTGACCGCGACGCATCAGTCGGCTGACCGCCAGCCTCAGGCCGCCTTACTTGCCGCGATTGTTGATGTCGTCATAGGGGATCTTGAAGACCTTGTCGTCCATCGGCACGCCGTTCTTGACGTTGAAGATCATCACCGAGGTGTCTTTCTTCTGCGCGTCGGTGATCGTCCACTGGCGCAGATCGTAGGTCTTCGGATCGAACATCAGGGTGATCGTCGCATCGCCGAAGACGGTGCGGTCGCCAAGCACGATAGTGGTGAGGTCAGCCTCTTCCTTGACGTCGCGTACCATCTTGCCGGTCAGGTCGATATTGTCGGACAACAGCAGCTTCAGCGGCGTCTTCGACAAGGGATAGATATCCCAGGTCTTCATTTTCTGGTTGCCGATAACCACCGACTTGCCATCGGCGATCACTCGCATCGGCGAGGGGGCTTCATAGTTGAAGCGGATCTTGCCGGGGCGGCTGATGAAGAACTTGCCGCCGGTCTGTTCGCCGCGCGGGCCGAACTGCACAAACTCGCCGCTCATGGTTTTGACGGAGGCGAAATGGTCTGCGATTTTCTGGGCTATGGCCGCCTGTGCCTGGGCGGGGCTCGATGGGCAGGCCGATGAAGGTCAGGGCAGCGCAAACAGCGAGACCGCCAACGAAGGCACGGCGCGACAGGGACGGAAGTTTAGCATCCTGTTCAAAATGGCCGGTTTCGGTATCTGTCATCGCTATCTCCTTCAGTTCCAGTCTCATGTGGCGCGCAAGTGGCGCCTTCAAGGCCTTTCCTGCGCGCGTCTTCAATTCCCCGTGAGGGCTTTCCCGGTGGTTTTCGCCCGGGATCGCTGCTCTGCCGCGAACGGCTTCCTCACAGGGCTATCTGCCGGTTATGTCACTTTCGGTCGGCACCAGAATCTCGCGCTTGCCGGCATGGTTGGCGGCGCCGATGATGCCTTCCTGTTCCATGCGCTCGATCAGCGATGCCGCGCGGTTGTAACCGATGCCGAGGCGGCGCTGGACATAGGATGTCGATGCCTTGCCGTCGCGCAGCACGATGGCAACAGCCTGGTCGTATGGATCGTCCGATTCGGCCAGGTTGGAAGTGCCGGCCGGGCCACTGCCGCCTTCATCGTCCTCGTCGTCATCCTCGGTGATGGCATCGAGATATTGCGGCGAGCCCTGGGTTTTCAAATATTTGACGACATCCTCAACCTCGGTATCCGAGACGAAGGGGCCATGCACACGCTGAATACGGCCGCCGCCAGCCATGTAGAGCATGTCACCCATGCCGAGCAGCTGTTCGGCACCCTGTTCGCCCAGGATGGTGCGGCTGTCGATCTTCGACGTGACCTGGAAGGAGATACGGGTCGGGAAGTTGGCCTTGATCGTGCCGGTGATGACATCGACCGACGGGCGCTGCGTTGCCATGATCACATGGATGCCGGCGGCACGGGCCATCTGCGCCAGACGCTGGACGGCGCCTTCGATGTCCTTGCCCGCGACCATCATCAGGTCGGCCATTTCGTCGATGATGACGACGATATAAGGCATCGGCTGCAGGTCGAACTCTTCCGTCTCGTAGACGGCCTCGCCGGTCTGGCGGTCGAAGCCGGTCTGGACGGTGCGGCTGATCTGCTCGCCCTTGGCCATCGCCTGCTCGACGCGCGAATTGAAGCCATCGATATTGCGCACGCCGATCTTCGACATCTTCTTGTAGCGCTCTTCCATCTCGCGCACGGTCCATTTCAGCGACGACGGCCTTCTTCGGATCGGTGACGACAGGCGAAAGCAGATGCGGGATGCCGTCATAGACAGACAACTCAAGCATCTTCGGATCGATCATGATCAGGCGGCACTGTTCCGGCTTCAACCGGTAGAGAATCGACAGGATCATGGTGTTGATGGCGACCGACTTACCCGAGCCGGTGGTGCCGGCGACGAGCAGATGCGGCATCTTGGCGATATCGACGATGACGGGTTCACTGCCGATCGTCTTGCCGAGCGCCATGGCAAGACGGGTCTTGCTGGTCTCGAAATCGCGTGAGCCGATCAGTTCGCGCAGGTAGACGGTTTCACGGCGCTGGTTGGGCAGTTCGATACCGATGGCGTTGCGGCCGGGCACGACGGCGACGCGGGCGGCGATCGCCGACATCGAGCGGGCGATATCGTCGGCAAGACCGATGACGCGGGACGACTTGATGCCGGGCGCCGGCTCCAGTTCGTACATGGTAACCACCGGGCCTGGGCGGACATGGATGATCTCGCCCTTGACGCCAAAGTCCTCCAGCACGCCTTCCAGCATGCGGGCGTTCTGTTCAAGCGCATCGGCAGACAGTGTCGCGTCGCGGTAACGTTCTTCGGCTCGGCCAGGAAATGCAACGGCGGCAGGGTGAAATCGTCGTCGTCGGAAACCAGCGAAGCCTGTGCCTCACGCTCGATGCGCTGGCCGGTCTTCGGACGTGGGGCTGCGGGGACGACGCGGGCGGTGGCCTGCGGCATTGCCTGCTTGCGTGGTGCCGGCACCGGCGCCCAGTCGGCGGCGGGGTCGATGTCATCGTCCTCGTCATCGGGCATGATGTCGGTGGACGCACGGCGGTTGTCGAAAGCGGGGAAATCATCGTCCTCATCGTCCATCGACATCGGTGGTGCTGCCACGGTGCGGCGCTCGCTGCGGTCAAGCGATGGCTCGACCCCGCTCGGAGCGGGCAACGGCCTTCGGGCGCGACGGTTCGTTCAGCGTGCCGAATTCATCGCCGTTGAAATCATAGGGTTCGTCATAATCGCGCGATGCCGGCTTGCGGCGGCCGCTCAGGCCAAATAGCCGGCGGATGCGGGCCTGGGCAGTGAAGCGCATGTGGGTGAGCGCGCCGGCCATCACCATGATGATACCTTCGGAATCGTCGTCTTCCGATCCGTCGCTGACGGTGCGGGCCTTGCTGGGCGCCGGTGCCGGCACATCGATGTCGTCCTCAGGATCGGACAGGCCGATGAGGCCGGCGCTATATATCAGGAAATAGGCGGCGGGAAGCGTGAAGAGAACGGCGAGCACGGTGCCGAACGTGCCGCTCGGATAGGTGCCGGTAAACAGGGCGGGAAAGCGCAGGATCATGTCGCCGAAAACGCCGCCAAGGCCGTTGGGCAGCGGCCAGGTGACGGGAGCGGGGATGCAGCTGAGCGCAGCCGAGGCCAGCACCGAACCGAAGAACCAGGCGCCTGCACGCTTGACGATATGATCGAAGGGTTTTCCGATGATCAGCACCAGGCCCCAGGCGACCACGGGCAGAAGCGCCACGACACTGGCAATGCCGAAGAACTGCATGAAGATATCGGCGAAGGCAGCGCCGGTGTAGCCAAGCAAGTTGGTCGGAGCGTCAGCGGTCGCATAGGAGAAGCTGGGATCGGCGACATTCCAGCTCGACAATGCGGCTATGGCGAAACCGAGAGCGATGAACACCGTGAAGCCCGCCAGGGCGGCGATCTGCTTCCAGACGAATGTGGAAAGCACAAACCTGTTGGAACGGTTGTCGTATACCGCCTGATTGCTTCTGCTCATGATGACCTGCTGCCCGTTATTCTCGAAAACGCCATGCGCGCATGCTTCGAAGGTAAGCAGATGAGAGTTAAAGCCCTATTAACCTTGACGCTTCGTTTACGGGAAACAGCCCTCGCGCGCAGTTTTCCCCTGTGAAACCGCGTTTGCAGGGCAATCGAAAACCTGCGAGAGCGCAAAAAGACCCGGACGACGTGTCCGGGTCAAATGCTGGTTCCGCACGAGGCGAAACCGCGACGGGACTGGATGCGGAGCCGGTTTTCCGGCTCCACAAGTGCCTTATGAATGGTAGGCGGCTTCGCCGTGCGAGGAGAGGTCGAGACCTTCGCGCTCGGCTTCGACCGGGACGCGCAGGCCGACGATCACGTCGACGATCTTGTAGAGGATCGCCGAGCCGATGCCTGACCACAGAAGCGTGACGATGACGCCCTTGAACTGTGCCCAGACCTGCGTTGCGGTGCCGGCGTAGCTGGCGGCGAAATCGGCCGTCGAGTAATCAACGATGCCTGCACCGCCGAGAGCCGGATTGACGAAGACGCCGGTGAGCAGTGCGCCGAGGATACCGCCGATGCAGTGAACGCCGAAGACGTCAGCCGTATCGTCATAGCCGAACTTGTTCTTCACCGTGGAGACGAAGAAGTAGCAGACCGGGGAAACGATGAGGCCCATGACGATCGCACCCATCGGGCCGACGAAGCCGGCAGCCGGCGTGATGACGACGAGGCCGGCAACAGCACCTGATACGGCGCCAAGGATCGACGCCTTGCCGCGGGTGAAGGTTTCGACGATCGACCAGGAGATGACGGCGGCAGCGGCGGCAACGAAGGTGTTGATCATCGCAAGCGCTGCATAGCCATTGGCTTCAAGATTCTGGAACCGGCGTTGAAGCCGAACCAACCGACCCACAGAAGCGAGGCGCCGACCATGGTCAGTGTCATCGAATGTGGAGCCATCATGTCCTTGCCGAAGCCGGTGCGCTTGCCAACCATGATGCAGCCGACGAGGCCTGCAATACCGGCATTGATGTGAACGACGGTGCCGCCGGCAAAGTCGATCGCGCTGAAGCCGAAGATCAGGCCGGACGGATCGGCATAGAGGCTCGGGCCACCCCAGAACCAGACCATATGGGCGATCGGGAAGTAGATGAAGGTGAGCCACAGGATGGTGAACAGGATAACTGCGGAGAACTTCACGCGTTCGGCGAAAGCGCCGACGATGAGGCCGGGTGTGATGGCGGCAAAGGTCATCTGGAAGATGACGAATGTCAGTTCCGGAATGACGACGCCCTTCGAGAAGGTTTCGACCACGGTTGTCGTATCGACGCCTGCGAGGAACAGCTTGGAGAAGCCGCCGACGAAGGAATTCATGCTGCCGCCGCCCGTAAACGCCATGGAGTAGCCATAGGCGACCCAGACGACCATCGCGACCGAGGCGATCATGAGAACCTGCATCATGACGGACAGCATGTTCTTGGAGCGCACGAGGCCGCCGTAGAACAGGGCAAGGCCCGGAACCGTCATCAGAAGGACGAGCGCCGAGGATACCAGCATCCAGGTGGTGTCGCCCTTGTCCGCAACGGGTGCCGCGGCCGCTACCGCTTCCGTGGCGGCGGGCGCTGCTTCCTGCGCAAAGGCAACGACCGGAGCAAGGAAGGCTGCGGCTGCAGCGCTCACGCGTCCGAGAGAGGTGGAAAGTTTAAATGAAGACATTGACATATAGCTCCCTGAACGGCCGTGACTTACAGCGCTTCTGTGTCGGTTTCGCCGGTACGAATGCGCACCGCATGGTCAATCGAGTAGACGAAGATCTTGCCGTCACCGATCTGGCCGGTCTTGGCAGCAGAGGCGATCGCCTCGACGGCCTTGTCGACGATTTCGGTGGCAACGGCGATTTCGATCTTCAGTTTCGGCAGGAAGCTCACGGCGTACTCGGTGCCACGATAGATTTCCGTATGTCCCTTCTGACGTCCGTAACCCTTCACTTCGGTCACGGTCAGGCCTTGGATGCCAACGGCAGTGAGGGCTTCATGAACCTCATCGAGCTTGAACGGCTTGATAATGGCCATCACAATTTTCATCTGGTTTTCCATCCTTGTTCATCTTCGGCTCGGGGCCGTCTCTCCTTGCCGCCGAGCACAAATCCCCAACGACCGCCCATATCTATTCAAGGGGCGTGCCAGTTTGGGAGCGGATGGTTAAGCCCATGAAAAGACATGGAAACGCCGCATTCTGTCGAGGGTCATCGGCAGAACGTCAAAAAATTGTCAAATTAAACGATGAAAAATTAAGCAGAATCGAAAAATAGGCTATTTTTTACTCAGATGCCTTTTTCCGGATCAGGCCTTCCTGCGCAACAGAAGCAATCAGCATGCCGGAGCGATCAAAAAGGCTGCCGCGCGTCATGCCGCGTGCTCCGAAAGCACTGGGGCTGTCCTGGGTGTAGAGCAGCCAGTCGTCCATGCGGCAGGGGCGGTGGAACCACATGGCATGATCGAGGCTTGCCACCTGCAGGTCGCGGTCGAACACCGAGGTGCCATGGGCGTAAAGCGCGGTGTCGAGCAGGGTCATATCGGAAATGTAGGCCAGCACCGCCGCCTGGATATGGCGCTCATCGGGAACGGCGCCGACGGCTTTGACCCAGACGTCCTGCGATGGCTCAAGCTTGTCGCGCGAAAAATAGTGTTTCAGCGAAACCGGGCGGATTTCGATCGGCCGCGGGCGTTCCCAGTAGCGGCGGATCGCTTCCGGGGCATTGACCAGGAATTTCTCCTTGATGTCCTGCTCGCCCATCAACGTTTCGGGGGCCACGACATCCGGCATGGTGATCTGGTGGTCAAACCCTTCCTCGTCGAACTGGAAGGAGGCCGACAGCGAAAAGATCGCCTTGCCGTGCTGGATGGCGACAACCCGGCGGGTGGCAAAGCTCGCGCCATCGTGGATGCGATCGACATCGTAGATGATCGGCACGGACGGATCGCCCGGCCGCATGAAATAGGCATGCAGCGAATGCACGTAGCGGCCTTCGCTGACCGTGCGCTGGGCTGCCACCAGCGCCTGGCCGATCACCTGTCCGCCAAAGACGCGCTGCCAGCCGACCTGCGGCGAGCGTCCGCGAAACAGGTTCTCCTCCAGCTTCTCCAGATCCAGCGTCTGCAGCAGGACATCCATCGGGGCGGGGTTTTCAGCGGGGCGCGACATTTCGGCAATCTCCAGAGGTCGAACGCTCAAACGGTAGGAACGAGCGCATCAATGATCTATATAGGCCACAAGCAATGCTCAAGAGCGACGGGAGAATGAGAGATGATCGATGTGCTGATTGCGGGCGGCGGTTATGTCGGGCTGTCGCTGGCCGTATCCATCAAGAAAGCCGCGCCGCACCTGGCCGTGAGCCTGATCGACGGCGCTCCGGACGATGCCTGGAAAAGGACGAGCGGGCTTCGGCGATCATCGCCGCCGCCGCGCAGATGCTCGACGTGCTCGGCATCTGGAGCGAGATCGAGCCGGAAGCCGAGCCGATCAAGCGCATGGTCATCACCGATCCGAAAACCGCTGATCCAGTCCGCCCAGTGTTCCTGACCTTCGAGGATGAAAAGGTCGAGGGCCGGCCATTTGCCCATATGGTGCCGAATGTCGCCTTGGTCGGCGCACTGCGCAGGGCAGCCGGGGAGCTGGGCGTCGAGATCCGGCAATCGACGGTGGCCCAGGATTTCAAGAGCGGCGATCATTCGGTTTCCGTCACCCTGACAAATGGCGAGACGATCGACGCGCGGCTGCTGGTCGCCTGCGACGGCGTGCGCTCGAAACTGCGCGATGCTGCCGGGATCAAGACGGTCGATTTCGATTATGGCCAGTCCGGCATCGTCACGACGGTCGAGCATGAGCGGCCGCATGACGGTACGGCGGAAGAGCATTTCCTGCCTGCCGGCCCGTTCGCGACGAGCTGCCGCTGAAAAACAACCGTTCCTCGCTGGTCTGGACAGAGCGGACACGCGATGCCGACCGGCTGATCGCCAGCGACGACCTTGTGTTCGAGGAAGAGCTGGAGCGCCGCTTCGGCCACAAGCTCGGCACGCTGAAGGTTGTCGGTGGACGCCGCGCCTTTCCGCTGGGGCTGACGCTGGCGCGCGATTTCATCGCGCCACGCTTTGCCCTTGCCGGTGATGCCGCCCATGGCATTCACCCGATTTCCGGCCAGGGCCTCAATCTTGGCTTCAAGGACGTGGCGGCGCTGGCTGAAACCATCGTTGATGCCGATCGCCTCGGCCTCGATATCGGCTCGCTTGCCGTTCTCGAACGCTACCAGAGCTGGCGGCGTTTCGACACGTTCCGCATGGGCGTGACCACAGATGTGCTGAACCGGCTGTTTTCCAACGATGTCACGCCGGTACGGGCGCTGCACGATTTCGGGCTGGGCATCGTCGATCGCATGCCGTCGGTGAAGTCATTCTTCATCCGCCAGGCGTCAGGGCTCGGCGGGCAGAGCGAACCGAAGATGCTGGGCGGGCAGCCGATCTGACGATGGAACTGGTTGACCGCAGCGCTCATAAGCTGCCGTCATTCCTGTGCTCGTCACAGGGAATCCAGTCACGCGAAGTCTTTCGCGTGAAAAGACTTCTTCTGCGCCGCAGACGCGGCACACTGGATTCCTGTGCTCGTCACAGGAATGACGGAGAGTTTTGGGCAGATCGCTAAAACGCATACGCCAGCCTCAATCCTCGATCTTGCGCGCCTCGGAGATCAGCATGATCGGGATACCATCGCGGATCGGGTAGGCAAGCCTTGCCTTTTCCGAAATCAGTTCGTTCTCGGCGGCGCGGTAGCTGAGGCGGCCCTTGGTGAGCGGGCAGACCAGCAGTTCAAGCAGTTTGGGATCGACCCGGCTGGTCCTGTCTTCCATCATTTCCGCCTATTGCAGCATGGTTTCGATATCGCCGAAATTGCGGGCGAGCACGATCTCGGTGATGGCGATCAGCGTTTCGGCGCGGGTCTTGAGATCCGGTGCCTCAAGCAGCGCCTGTTTTTCTGCCGGGCCATAGGGCGACATCATCGCCATCGAATTGACCAGCGTTACATTGCTGGCGCGCTCGACGCTTTCCCAGTCCGCTTCCAGCTTGTTGGCATCGAGATAGGCCTTGAAGGCGGCCAGCAATGCGTCACGATCGACCTGCGCCTCGTCGTCCGGCCCGGTGAGGTCGGTGGCGAAGGGGGCGATCCTGAAGGAACGGTAGCCCTTTTTCGCCAGATGCACTTCATCGAACAGCCGGAACCGGCAGATGCCGGTGAGTGAGACGATATAGCGGCCGTCCTCCATCTCGGCGAACGACGTAATCCTGCCGACGCAGCCGACCTGGCAGAGCGCCTGCACATGCGCCTGGCCTGCCTCTTCGCGAATTTCACCGAACGAGGGCTGAATCATGCCGATCAGGCGGTTCCCGGCCAGCGCATCGTCAAACATGGAAAGATAGCGCGGCTCGAAGATGTTGAGCGGCAGCTGCGAACCGGGAAGCAGGAGCACGCCCGTCAGTGGAAATACCGGAAGCGTTTCCGGTAGGTCCTGAGGCCTCAGATAACGTGCGTTACCAACTTGCATGTCTCAATTCACCCCGTCGCTGTCAGGCGTTCTTGTGGCGATCTTTATGGCGCCGCGCCGCTTATCGACAAGAAATGGGGCGCCAATGCTAAATCTCAAGGGAGATTGTCACAAAGGCGCCTTGAGAAGGTATCACGAAAACAGGATCGAAGACAGTTTGCGCCGTGCCGATAGCGTTGCCGGGTCCATCGGTCCCCAGACATCGAAGAACTGCAGCAGCTCGCGCCGTGCGCCGTCGTCCTCGAATGTGCGGTCGCGCTTCATCACCTTGAGCAGGTGATCGGCGGCGGCCTCGCGGTCGCCCTCGACATTGCGAGATCTTGGCGAGCTTGATGCGTGCGCCGTGATCGTCGGGATCGGCCGCAAGGATTTGCTCCAGCGCGTTGGGGTCGCCGAGCTTGCGGGCTTCCTCGATCTGGTCGAGCTTCTTCAGGACGGCGGCGATGCCGGCATCCTTGGCAAGCTCTTCGGAGAGACCGGCCAGCACTTCGCGCTTGCTCCAGCTCACCGGCGGTGATCAGGCAATTGGAAAGGCCTGCAAGGGCTGCGGCATTTTCAGGATCAGCCTGCAGCACGGCGCCGAAAAGCCCGGCTGCGTTCTCAATGTCGCCCTGCTCAGCGAAAGCTTTTGCCTCTGCCAGCGCCGCATCGATCCCGGCCTGCTGGTCATCGACCATCGGTCCTGCGATCTTGTCGATGAATTCGCGGATCTGGCTTTCGGGTACGGCGCCCATGAAACCATCGACCGGGCGGCCGCCGACAAAGGCGATCACGGCCGGGATCGACTGGATGCCGAGCTGGCCGGCGATCGAGGGGTGATCGTCGATGTTCATCTTGACCAGCCTGACGCGGCCCTGTGCCTCGGTCACGACCTTTCGATCACCGGTGTCAGCTGCTTGCACGGGCCGCACCAGGGGGGCCCAGAAATCGACCAGAACCGGCTGCTGGCGGGAGGCTTCCAGCACGTCACGGGTGAAGTTGGCGGTCGTGGTCTCCTTGATCAGCTCGCCGGCCGGCGTGGCTGCGGCCGCCGCTGGCGGAACTTGCGCCGGGGCAGTGCCATAGCTGGCTGTCGCCGTCATCTGGTTGCCGTAGGATGCTGCATAGGGATTGTCGTTGCCGCTCATCGTGTCTCCTCGCGGACATCCTCGTCCGTCTGACTGTCTTCCCGTCAAAGATCGTATGTCAGGACGTCACTTTCAAGACAAGAGCTTCGTGTCCCGTCGCCTCGATAAAGCGCAGCAGGTCTTTCGAGGTGACCGACGTCGTCGCGTCGTTCGCCAGCGGATGGCAGTTGACGATCTCGTCCTTCATCAGGTCTTCGTCGATGATGATCTTCACATTCTGCTGGGTATCGTTGATCACGCCGAAAGCGGTGACGGCGCCGGGAATGACGCCCAGATATTCCATCAGCTTTTCGGGACGGCCAAACGAGACCTTGCTGGCGCCGCCGATGATCGTGTGCACGGTCTTCAGGTCGACCGTGGCGTTCTCCTCGACGGTGAGCAGGAAATAATTGTCCTTCTTGTCCTTCACGAACAGGTTCTTGGTGTGTCCGCCGGCAATAGCGTCGCGCAGCGCCACCGATCGGCGACGGTGAAGACCGGCTCGTGCCGCATGGTCTTGTGTGCGATGTCGAGGCTGTCGAGAAACGCGAACAATTCGTCCTGTGTCTTCGGCTGCATTTCACTCATGACGGCTTCCTTCTGGCTCGAAAATAGTGGTCTTCCTTACGGCGAAGGGCAAAAAACCGCAATCTTCCACAGAATGCAGGCTGCAAAACGCCTTGTTTTCAGGGGCTTGCGACATTTCTTCAAAAAATTGTTGGGTCGACCGTCATTTCCCTGTTGCATTTAAAAATCGTCTGGGCCATATAGCCGTCGTCGCAGCAAACAACAACGCAGCGGCGCCACGGTCCACCGACTACCCCGGACCTTGGGCAATGAGCGGGTGTAGCTCAGGGGTAGAGCACAACCTTGCCAAGGTTGGGGTCGAGCGTTCGAATCGCTTCACCCGCTCCATTTTCTCTTCAAAGATTATCAAAGCCTTGGGTTACGCCACGATGAAATCGTAGCGGCCGAATTTTCCGTCGTCAGTCGGGCTGACGTCGAGCAATAATGATGCGTTGAATATCCGGTCGCGTTCATTGAGCGGTTCACCCGGAAAATAGAGCTGCGTCGTCAGCACGCTTCCGCCGGGCCGTTGGACTTTCAGATGGTAATGCCGGGTGCGACCAGGATATAGCCCAGGAACGATCGTCTCGAACCACCATTTCCCTTCATCGTCGGTGAATTGATGTCCTCGGAGTTTGTAGCCGCTGTTGTCATAGTTGCCGCTTTCGTTGGCATGCCATAACTCGATCAGCGCTTTTGAGACGGGCTGGCAGTCCTCGGTCAGCACGTAGCCGGCGAGCGTCATCCTTTCACCGTCGGGTGCGTCGCTCGCGAAGTCCTGTTTTTCAGGGCTTTCCGGGGTGAAATACGGGCCTTCTGTCTGCGCTGGCGTCAGATCGTCGTCGTCACCTGCAAGTTGGTGTCAGTGACAGTTGTGCCTGAGCGCCGGCTGCGCGGCCGAGTCCCGATAGCGCGATCGGCGCGGCAATGAAGCCGATAAGGAAATGTCGCCGGGTGGGCATGGCGCTATATCTCCCGATTACGGAAACCAAGATCCTTGCGGCTCCATAGGGCGGAAGTGAGGCGGGACTTTCTCCTGCCAGGCCATCCTGCGCCGCCGTGCTTGTTTGATCTCCGCCAGTCAAAAAAGGGTCCGCTATCAACCCCTTCCCACATACGGCATCTGTGTCGCCATCACGGTCATCGTCAGCACATTGGCGCTGAGTGGTAACCCAGCCATGTAGACGACCGCATCGGCCACCAGGTTTGCCGGGATGGTCGGTTCGGAGGCTATCTCGCCATTGGCCTGCAGGACGCCGCCGCTCATCTTTGATGTCATTTCAGTCGAGGCATTGCCGATATCGATCTGGCCGCAGGCGATGTCGAACAGGCGGCCGTCGAGAGCGGTCGATTTTGTCAGGCCGGCGATGGCGTGTTTGGTGGCCGTATAGGGCGCCGACATCGGGCGTGGTGTCGAGGCGGAGATCGAGCCGTTGTTGATGATTCGGCCACCACGCGGTGTCTGTGCCTTCATCAGCTTCATCGCCTGCTGGGTGCAGAGGAACGCGCCGGTCAGGTTGGCGCTGACAATGGCGTTCCACTGCTCGAAGGTGATGTCTTCCATCGGTACGGCTGGCAGACCCATGCCTGCGTTGTTGACCAGCAGGTCGAGACGGCCGAAATCATGGCGGATGGTCGAAAACAGGGTGGCAACCGCCTGCGGGTCGCCGACATCGGCGGCAAACGCCCGCGCCGTGCCGCCGGTCTCGGCGGACAGTTCCTTCGCTGCGTGCTGGAGAACATCGAAGCGCCGGCCAGAAAGGACGACCGTATAGCCGTTTTTCAATAGCGCCTCGGCAATGGCGCGGCCGATACCAGTACCGCCACCGGTGACCAGGGCAATCCTGTTATGTACAGCTTCAGCCATCAATCAAATCCTCCCGCCGATTCATCCCATGATAGGCGCCTTGACCGCCGCATCAAGTCCGGTTTCTGCGGGAAAGCCCAGGGTAATCGTCCGCTGCATGGCGCCATCACTCAACGGGTGGCGAACCCGGAATCGCGCGGGCGGCCCCGTGCCTTGTGGACGCCTCAGGCGCCTCAGCTTCGGGTAAAGACGTAGTCAGTTTCCTGGCGAAGCGTTTCTGCCCGGCCGCAGCACAGCCTGCGGGAAATTGGTGTGGTTGACCGCGTCCGGCCGGATCTGGGTTTCCAGGCAGAAACCGGCGAATGGCCCTGTAACGGCAGGCCTTCCAGGCCGGGCACGGGAACGTTCATCTTGAAGCCGGTGTAGAATTGCACGCCGGGCTCGGTCGTGCGGACTTCCAGAGAAATGCCGGAATTGATGCTGCGCACCAGGGCGACGGATTGTTTGGGGCCTCGGGTTTCCGACAGGCAGAAATTATGGTCGTAGCCGATCTTGTCGCCGTCCAGCTGGCGGCGCATCGGTGTCATGACGCGCAGGTCGAAGGCTGTGCCCTCGACGGAGCGGATCTCGCCGGTCGGGACCTGCTGTGCGTTGGTCGGCAGATAGCTGTTGGCGGCAATCATCGCGTCATGGCCGAGCGCATCGCCAGTGCCGTCGAGATTGAAATAACTGTGCTGGCAGACATTGCAGAGCGTCGGGCGGTCCGTACTGCTCTCATAAAGAACATTGAGCACGCCGCCCTCGCTCACAGTGTAGGTGCAGGTCACCGTGCAATTGCCGGGATAACCGGCCCGGCCATCCGGATCGACGATCTGAAGGACGACGCGGTTCTCCGTTGCCTCAAGGACCGTCCAGAGCCGCTTGGCGATGCCGTCGCTGCCGCCGTGCAGGTGGGTTACGCCGTTTTCGTTGCATTCGAGCTGGTACGGCACTCCGTCGATGGCAAAACGGCCGCCGCCGATGCGATTGGCGTTGCGGCCGGGTGTTGCGCCGAAATAGGGGGAATGGGCGAGATAATCGGCAAAATTCTCAAAGCCGAGCACCAGCGGGGCTGCGTGGCCATCGAGGCGAAGGTCCTGGATGACGGAGCCCCAGGTGAGCACATGTGCGGTCAGTCCGCCGCCCTTGATCACGATGCGATGCACGGGCTCGCCGGACGGCATATGGCCGAACACTTCAGTCTCTGTCTGCACGGCCATTCTTCCTCCACTATCCCCGGTCGGCAAACTGCGTCATTTCGCTGAAGGCGGCAACCGAAAAGTCATACAATTTACGGCGTCAGGCGCCTTCGGTAGCAGAGACAAAGCAGATTCGTCTCAAAACGTCTTCTGGTAGATGATGAAGGGCGTCTTCTCGGCGATCCGGTCGTAGAGCTTGCGGGCGTTGGCATTGAAGTCCTGGGTCATCCAGTAGACTTCCTCAGCCTTTTCCGCATTGGCCCGGGCATAGACTGCCTCGATCAGCGCCCGGCCGATACCCTGTCCGCGCACGTCCGGGTCGGCAAATAGGTCCTGTAGATAGCAGATCGAATTTTCCTGCCAGCAGGAGCGATGAAACAGGAAGTGTGCAAGGCCGACCGGCTTGCCATCGAGGACGGCGAGAAATCCCGCATATTCATGCGCAGCACCGCTCAAGAGCCGTGAGAAGGTCAGGGCGTAGATTTTCTCCGGCAGGGTGGTCTCGTAGAAGGCCAGATAGGCCTTCCACAAACGGCGCCAGTCTTGTTCGTCTCCGGGCTCAACGGGACGGATGGTAAGGTTTGCGCTCAGCGTCTGTCCTTCCCGATATCGGCGAGATCATAGGATGTCGTCTGATAGATATCGTTGATCCAGTTGCCAAACAACAGATGTGCGTGGCTGCGCCAGCGGTTCTGCGGTGTCAGTGTCGGATCGTTGTGGGGGAAGTGATTGTGCGGCATCTTGATCGGCACACCGGCATCGACATCGTGGAAATATTCGTCCGACAGCGAGGTCGAATCATATTCGACATGGTTGAAGACATAGAGCCGGTTGCCTGCCTTCTCATGCACGAAGCAGACGCCCATCTCGTCGGATTCCATCAGGATTTCGAGATTTGGCTTTTTCTCGATATCGGCGCGGCGCACCTCGGTCCAGCGACACCGGGATCTGGAAATCATCGGAAAAGCCGCTGAGATAGGGCGAGGACGGGTTGAGATTATGGTGGCGATAAACGCCAAAAGCCTTTTCCTTCAGCGTGTATTTCGGCACGCCATGGAAATGGTAGATCGCTGCCATCGCGCCCCAGCAGATGTTTAGCGTCGAGTGGACGTTGGTATGGGTCCAGTCGAGGATCTCACGCATCTCGTTCCAGTAGGTGACGTCTTCATAGTCCAGCGTCTCGACCGGCGCGCCGGTGATGATCAGGCCGTCGAACTTGCGGTGCTTGACCTCGTCCCAGGTCTCGTAGAAGGCGAGCAGATGCTCTTCCGGCGTGTTCTTGGCCTTGTGGCCGCCGAGCCGGATGAGGGTGAACTCGACCTGCAGCGGCGAGGCGCCGACGAGGCGCGCCATCTGCACTTCGGTCTTGATCTTGTTCGGCATGAGGTTGAGCAGGCCGATCTGCAGCGGCCGGATGTCCTGACGGATCGCCGCAGTTTCGGTCATTACCCGCACGCCCTCTTTGACGAGGGTTTCGAAGGCGGGCAGCGTATCGGGAATCTTGATCGGCATGGGCAATACTCGGCTCTACGAACAGGCCGGCACAAAAAAACCGGCAACGACGGAATCGCTACTGGGCCAGCTTGCTTGCGCTCTGCACGGCCCTTTAGCAACTTATTTAACGTGGCTGCAAGCCGGCCGGCCAAATCACCACGAGGCCATTAGATAGCCCCCTGTGCGCCTGCGAATCAATATGCGGCGCCAATGTCGATGAAACGGGCGTTCACGCCGATGTGTTCAGTGCCGTGAAACTCGGCCGCCTTGCTCCCCGTACTCCTCTCATGACTTCAGGAGGATGTGCGATGACCAGTCTTGCCTATCAGATCAGCCCGGCCGATTTCCGGCAGCGGCGCCTGTTGCAGGCAACCATCGCAGTTCTGGCGATGCTGCCGGTGTTTGCCGGGCTGTGCGGCGTGGTGATGGGACCTGGGTTTCTCGGCGAGAAGAGCCCGCCGGTGGATCTCAGCAGCCATGTGCGGTTCCTGTCCGGGCTTTTCCTCGCCTTCGGGATCGCCTGGTACAGCTGCATTCCGGCGATCGAGACGAAGGCCGGGCGTATCCGGCTTCTGGCGGTCCTGACCTTCAGCGGCGGGCTGGCGCGGCTGTATTCGCTTGCGGTCGATGGTCAGCCCTCTGCCGGCCATCTGCTTGGTCTGGGCATGGAGCTTGTCGTCGTGCCCTGCCTGGTGGTCTGGCACGGGCGGGTCGCTGCGCTCAGCCAGGCGCGGGTTTGAAGGCTTGCCCGGTGGGCAAATGATGTCGCGCGGCGGGCGGCCTGCCTTATGGCTGGTTGTCTCCAAGCGGCGGGTGGGGTGGTCCTAGGCGTGGCAGGGAGGATTGCCTCACCCATTTTCTTCCGGAATGCGGGAAGAGAGTGTCACGTCGGTGTTCAGTGGGTGGTTTTCTCCCCGGAACAGGCTCTCCATGCCGAATTTCTTCCCCACTCTCGTCCTCCTCGCGCTTGTCCTCCAGCCGCGGTGTCTCTGCGCGGCGAGGGAACCCTTGCCCTGACGCTGGCTTGTCTTTTGGCGCGAAGGACTTCGCGCCGCTGGATCCTCGCCACGGAGGGCTGACATGACGGAGGGAGGGGAGGGCTCCTAGGCACAAAAGATGCTCCACGCCTTCCACCCACGCGCGAAAATTCGCCGTGGGTTTTCAAAGAACAGGTTGGCCGGGGCACATCGGGTGCCTCAGATTAGTAGAATAGGTGACACGCGATGTGCCCCGTTTCAGTGTCTTTTACCGCGCTTCTCAGGTTCTTCTGCGCCCCCTCTTTTTCAAGGAGAGGCCTCCAGTGCCCCAGCCCGGCCGCTTATCCGCCAGGCTTTTCAATGCGGCGGGGTTAGCCCTGGACCGTCCAAAGACGGCGTGGCTACCTGGCACGCCCGGTCCGCTTTCACGAACCGGAGGAGAACCGCCTTTCACGCAGACCGCGTTTCTGCCAAACTGTCCGGGCACCGGACCCACCTCGCCGGCAACGCAAACCGGTGTATCCATGATGGGACAGGGTGAGTATCGCATGGGTTTTGAGGGGGGCGGGGATGATTTTTTGGGGGGATACTGGAATTGACACGGAATGGTTTACATAGATCATTGTGACAACCTAATTGACTCTTCCGTTGCAAACCTCACCCTCCTGTACACGTGCGAATCATGCATTGGGGGTAGGATGCAGGTCAAAGATGTGAATATTCTAATTCTTTGCAAGACCTATCCATCTCCCAGTGGGAAACATGCGGAAACCTCATGTGTGGCCGGCATGGAGGAGCACGGAAATTTCATCCGGTTGTTTCCGGTACCGTTCAGATTAGTCTCCAAAGATCATCAGTTCAAGAAATGGCAATGGATCAAAACCAAGGTGCGCAAGGCGTCCGCCGATCACCGTCCGGAGAGCCACAACATCCTTGTCGATACAATTGAGAGCGGGGAAGAGGTCTCGACTAAACGGGAGTGGGAAGAACGTCGAAACCTAATCAGAAAGCTTCACCAATTTTCCAGTTTTCAGGAGATTGAGGCTGACCAGAAAGCCAAAGGGATTTCGCTGGCGTTATTGAAACCTGCCCGAATCATTGGGCTGGAGATTGTCGCTGTGTCAAACCCCGAATGGACCGATGCAGAGTTGGCAAAACTAGTGCAGGAGCAGAAGCAAGGTGGATTGTTCGACGAGGATAAGCCTGCAGTCAGGACGCTTCGGAAATTGCCGTATGATTTCTATTATCACTACGAATGCGACACTCCGGCCGGGCCAGCGCCTCATCGGCATAAGATTGTCGATTGGGAAGCTGGAGCCTTGTTCTGGAATTGCCGCCACAGATACGGAGATCAATGGGAGACGGCATTTCGGGGCCAAATGGAGGTCAGATTGCCAAGCGCTGATCTAATGTTTCTTATGGGGAACATCCACCGTTTTCAGGACCAATGGCTGATCATAAGCTTGCTTTATCCACCGCATCAGAAACAAGGAACGCTTGCTCTATAGCCTTAGGCGGCAGCTTGAGACGCCATGAGTAGGCGATCCTTGTGGCGAATATAACGCTGAGGATCGTCGCCGTAGAGGTGCAGCATTGAATAGCCATAGGGCTCCATGTGCTCACCAACAATCATTCTGTGGCACGTCTTTGGATCACGCTCGAAGCATAGAAGGCAGATCTTCATGTTATCCGCCTCTGAAGCCAGAGCGGCGACGGCCGCCGAAGTTTCCGGCTGATCAATATGGGTAGTGTAGATCGCTCGAAAGGCTTGATAGTTCCCAGCTTTGGCGGCTTCTCTTCCAGGTTTTGGATCACCAAGGGATTGCATCGGTAGATAACGGATACCGACTTCAGCCAAGCGGTCGCGCAAGACGTTTTTTGAAAACCCCTTTTCCTCGACAATGGGACTGCACGAACATCTGCAATGGCCTCTACGCCGACTGCGACGAGCGTTTGAACAAACCTCTCAATGTCAGTGCCTTCATAGCCGATTGTATAGACGGTTTTCATGGGTATTCCTTACTTCACTTTACCCTATCATATCGAGGCTGGTGTGACCCTATCTTTGAGCACTCATCCGAGAGTTTTGTAAAGTTCTGCGGAACGTTCTATGTGTTCAAGGGAATTCTTGAAGTTAGGTGATCCCCGCCGTCTCCGAGTTGTAACTCAGAGCAAATGAGTGCCCGCAACCAGCCACCTACCCCTCAATCTCTTCCCTGAGCATCTCCAGCTCCAGCCATTCCTCTTCCATCTTGGTGATCGAAGCGCGCAGCTTTTCAAGCTCGGCGGCGAGCGTCGAGAACCGGGCTGGGTTCTTGGAAAACAGGTTGGGGTCGGCCATTTGCTGTTCGCGCTTGGCGATCTCGGCTTGCGCCTTTTCCATTTCCTTCGGCAGGTTTTCGAGCGCGAATTTCTGTTTGAAGGAGAGTTTGCCCTTGCCGGTTTTTGGCGCTGAGGAAGCGCCGTTGTCAGTGGCGGATCTGGCTTTTTCGGCCTTGTCCGCGCTTCTTTTCGTCGGCTGCGCCCTTGCGCTGCGCCATCATGTCGGAATAGCCGCCGGCATATTCGATCCAGCGGCCGTCGGGCGCGTCAGGGTTTGCGGGCGCGATGGTCGACGTGACGGTGCGGTCGAGGAAGTCGCGGTCGTGGGAAACGAGGATGACGGTTCCGGGGGAAGCCGGCGACGATTTCCTGAAGCAAGTCCAGCGTCTCGATGTCGAGGTCGTTGGTCGGTTCGTCGAGGATCAACAGGTTGGTCGGGCGCGACAGGATCCGGGCGAGCATCAGCCTTGCGCGCTCGCCGCCGGAGAGATTCTTGATCGGGGTTCTCGCCTGTTCGGGCTGGAACAGGAATTCCTTCATATAGCCGGTGACATGGCGCTGCTCGCCATTGACCAGCAGGTTGTCGCCGCGGCCGTCGGTGAGGTAATGCGCCAGCGTATCCTCAAGATTGAGGTCCTCGCGGCGCTGATCGAGCGTGGCGATCTCGAGGTTTGTGCCGAGCTTGACCCAGCCGCTGTCGGGCTTGATCTGGCCGGTCAGCATCTTCAGGAGCGTCGTCTTGCCGGCGCCGTTCGGGCCGACGAGGCCGATGCAATCGGTGCGATGGACGCGGATCGAGAAGGGGGCGACGATGGTGCGGTCGCCATAGGTCTTGGTGATCTGGTCGGCCTCGATCACCAGCTTGCCGGATTCGCGGGCGTCGGAGACCGTCGCCTGAACCGAGCCTTGCGGGCCGTTATGGCCGCGGTGTTTGGCGCGCAGGTCCTGCAGGGCGCCGAGGCGGCGCATGTTGCGCTTGCGCCGGGCCGTCACGCCGTAACGCAGCCAGTGTTCCTCGCGCTCGATTTCCTTGCCGAGCTTGTGCTGTTCGATCTCTTCTTCTTCCAGCACCTTGTCGCGCCAGGCTTCGAAGAAGGCAAAGCCCTGATTGAGGCGGCGCGACTGGCCGCGATCGAGCCAGACGGTGGAATTGGAGACCTTTTCGAGGAAGCGCCGGTCGTGAGAGATGACCACGAGGGCCGAGCGGCTCTTGATCAACTCGCCCTCCAGCCATTCGATGGTCGGCAGGTCGAGATGGTTGGTCGGCTCGTCGAGAAGCAGGATGTCCGGCTCCGGTGCCATGACGCGGGCGAGGCGCCGCGCGGCGGGATTCACCGCCCGAAAGCTGCGTCGGGTCCTCGTGGCCCGTCAGGCCCAGATGTTCGAGCAGATAGGCGACCCGGTAAGGATCGTCGCTGGGGCCGAGACCGGCTTCGGCATAGGCCTGCACGGTGTCGAAACCTTCGAAGTCGGGCGCCTGGTTGAGGTAGCGGATGGTCACGGACGGGTGGCGGAAGATTTCGCCGGACTGCGGTTCGGCAAGGCCGGCCGCCATCTTCATCAGGGTCGATTTGCCCGAGCCGTTGCGGCCAACAAGGCAGATGCGGTCGCCGGGCTCGACCTGCAGGTTGGCGCCCGCAAGCAGGCGTGCCGCCGAAGGAGAGGAAGATATCGTCGAGTTTCAGAATGGGTGGCGCCATGGTCAGGCTCCCGAAAGGTCTTGAGGACGGGCAAGGATGAGCGCCCGGCCGGAGGAAAGGGTGAAGCGGACGGTGCCTTCGGCGACATTGGAAACGGTGCGCGAGGAGCCGAACGGCAGATGAAAATCGTTGAGCGGATAGCGGGCGCCGGCAATGGAGAGGCCGGTCAGCGTATCGAGCCCGAGGATGGAAAACAGGCTGCCCTTCGGCAGGTCGATCTGGAAGGTACCGGGCAGAAGCGGGTAGGCTTCCTCCTCGCCGGAGGTGAGCAGCACGTCGATGCCGTCTTCGGCAAGCCTTGCCGCATAGAGCAGGTGCATGAAGGCATGGTCGCTGCGTTCGCCACCGAGCGCCCCGGCAAGGACGAGTTTCTGCGCGCCGCGCTCAAGGGCAGTGGCAACGGCGATTTCGCCGTCGGTCTCGTTCTTGGCGGCGGGATAGGGCTCGCGGATGATCTGCGGCCATTCGTCGATCAGCGATTGCGGCGTGGAATCGAAATCGCCAACCCAGAGTTCCGGCGTCAGGCCGAGCGGCTTGGCATGGCGCATGCCGCCATCGGCCGCAATGACGCGGGCGCCGGCCAGCTGGGCGGTGAGCCTGTCCGTCGGCATCAGCGGGCCGCCCATCAAGATTACAAAAGCCTGTTTGCTCATGGCGCAAGGCCATAGCGTAAACAGGGGCGCAAGGGGAAGGGGCGGGCGTGGATTTGCTGGCGATGCTAATCCGTATCCTTGGCGCGGGTGGTGCAGACCTGCTCGAACGAGGTGACGAACCGGTCGAAGAGGTGGGAGAAGGCGGCGACGTCTTCTTCCGGCCAGTCAGTCAGAACGCTGTCGATGACGCTGCGCTTGACCGCCTGGATCTCGGCCATCAACTGCTGGCCAAGCTCGGTCATGACAACGAGGATGCGGCGGGCATCGGCCTGCGAAGCCTCGCGCCGCAGGGCGCCACGCGTCACCATCTCGCCGACGATGCGGCTGGCGCGCGAGGGATCGATGCGCATCATCTCGGCAATGGTGCCGACCGTCACCTCGCCCTCCGGCTCGGCCCGCCTGACCGCATCGAGGACGTCGAGATGGGTGATTTCTAGGCTGGGGGCAACATTGCTGATCGCCAGGCGGGCGAGCACGCGCCGCCCGATCATCATCCGCCACCGCGCCATCGAGCGGCCGATCAGGTCGCGGTGGCTTTCCCGCGTCGCCGCTTCCGGTGTGCTGTTCCAGTTTAGAGCGTCCGTGATCCATGGCTGATCCTAGCAAAACCAGCCGGCATCATAAAGCAGAATATGCTGTCCGCATAAACATGCTGTTGACAAATATATGCTAACAGCACATAAATTGCCCAACGCAACCGGAATTCTCCCATGGACATGCAGGTCACCCCGGCGCCGCTCGTTTCGAGCCCCGCGCTTCGCCTCACGCTTTTTTCTTCCTGATGACGGCCCTGTTCATGGCGACGCTGGACAATCAGATCGTCGCGACCGCGCTGCCGACCATTGTCGGCGAGTTCGGCCAAATGGAACGTTTCGGCTGGATCGGCTCGGCCTATCTTCTCGCGACCTGCGCGGTGATGCCGCTCTACGGCAAGCTCGGCGACCTGTTCGGCCGCAAATATGTGATGATTGCTGCCGTGACGATCTTTACGCTGGGGTCGATAGCCTGCGGGCTCGCCGTTTCGATGAACACGCTGATTGCGGCGCGCGTGCTGCAGGGGCTTGGCGGTGGCGGCATCATGGTGTCGATCTTTTCGATCAATGCCGACCTGTTCGAGCCGCATGAGCGGGCGCGCTATCAGAGCTATTCCAGTCTTGTCCTGATGGCATCCGGCGCCGTCGGCCCGGTGCTGGGCGGCACGATGAGCGACCTGTTCGGCTGGCGCTCGATCTTCCTGATCAATATCCCGATCGGCATCGCGGTGCTCGCCGGCCTGTTCATCTTCCTGCCCTATCGCCGCCCGACACGACGCCCGACGATCGATTATGCCGGGGCGCTGCTTCTGGCCGCCGCCGTTACCTGCGTCGTGCTTCTGGGCGATGGTGCCGAACTGTTCGGCTCGCTGTTCTCGCTCGGCAGCCTGGCGATCGCGGCACTTGGCGTTGTCTGCACGACGGCATGGGTTTTAGTCGAGCGGCGGGCGCCGGAGCCGATCGTGCCGCTGACGCTGTTCCGCAATCCGACCTTCAGTCTCATGCTGGTGATTTCGCTGGCAAGCGGCGCCGTCGGCATCGGCATGGTCAATTATTTCGCGCTGTACCTGCAGACGACCACGGGGCTGACGCCATCGCTTGCCGGCATGCTGTTCATTATGCTGACCGGCGGCATTGTCTGCGGTTCGCTGACGGCGGGGCGGTTGATTTCGCTGAGCGGCCGCTACAAGCCGTTTGCGATCGTCAGCGCCAGCCTGACCGTCATTGCGCTGCTCATCTTCACGCAGATCCAACCGGGCACGCCACTTTATCTGATCTGCGCGATCATGGCGCTGCATGGCATCGGTATCGGTTTTGGCCAGCAGGTGCCGATCGTTGCGGTGCAGAATATCGCCTCGCGCGGTGACGTCGGGGCCGCTACCGGTGCCGTCACCCTGTCACGCATGGGCGGTGCCTCGATCGCTATCTCGATCTATGGCGCGATCATTGCGGCCGGCCTTGCGCGGGGAACGACCGCGATCCCGGGCATCGCCGACATCGAAAAGCTGACGCCGCTGGTGCTGTCGACCCTGCCGGAGGCAACGCGCCAGCTGGTGGCGCAGAGCTACACCGCCGCCTTCCTGCCGCTGTTCCTGACGGCCGGTGGCATCTCGCTGATCGCCCTCACCGCCGCCATCAGTCTGAAGGCCGCACGGCTGCCGCAAAAGCCGGCGGCGTGAGCGGGCTTCGCCCAAAGGAGCACTGGCCCTCCGGCCCCTGTTCCTTGCCATCGATGGCTGAGACATGCCATGAACACGTAAGACGCAAAGCGGCCGCGAAGCATTGCTTTTCAGCGCAGGCAGATATTGCAAGGCGCGCAGCTGCCGGCATTCTCCGGTTGCTTCTCTGCCGATCAGGCCCACAGACTTCAGGAGAATTCATGTTTGATCACGTCAAATTCAGAGTCACCGACTATTCGGCGAGCAAGGCGTTCTTCCTTTCGGCACTCGAGCCGCTCGGTGTCGCTGTTGTCGCGGAGGGGGCGCCGACATACGGGATCGAGCTGAGCCCAAAGGGCAAGGCTTCATTGTGCCTTTATCAAACCGAGCAGAAGCCGGCGCATCTTCATTTGGCATTCACGGCCGACACTCGCCAGCAAGTCGAAGCTTTCTATCGCGCGGCTCTGGAGGCGGGTGGCAAGGACAACGGTGCGCCCGGTCTGCGCCCGCACTATCACGCGAACTACTATGCAGCTTTCGTCATTGGTCCGGACGGGCACAACATCGAAGTGGTTTGCCACGCACCCGAGGCCTGATGTTTCCATCAAGGGACGTCCACCCCTTGCTGCCGCCCCTCATGTCAAACGTTGAACAAAGGGCGGTTAACCGCCGTTCCATGCCGTGCGCGTCAACTCGTACCAAACTTCGCCATATTCGCTGCCTGGAATGGGATCGGGCCAATCGACGTGATCTGTGCGAGCGTAGGTCAAGCCGATCTTTTCCATCACGCGGCGCGAAGCGGAGTTCACAGCCATCGTGCTCGCCGTGATCGTGTCGTATCCACCGCTTCGGAAGCCCCAGTCGACGAGGGCCGCTGCCCCTTCCGAGGCCAGGCCCTGACCCCATTCCGTCCGGCGCAGGCGATATCCGAGCTCGGCCAATGTCTCGCTCTCGGGCCACAGGCAGAACCAGCCGACGAACGCACCGTTGGCTGTGCGGCGCGCCGTCCAGACGTAGGGTTCTGTGCCTCTGGGCATGAGGAACGTCGCGTTCGGATCGCTCTGCTCGTGGTCGACGGCGTGTCCGCCGTTCAGGAAGCGCATAACCTCCGGATCACGCTCAAGGTCGATGAAATCAGCGCGGTCACTTGGGCAGCAAGGCCTGAGCGTCAGCTGCATCGTCTGCAAAACGGCCATTTTGGGAATGCCTCCATCAGTTTGGCAAGTGTACCTGATCTGCTCTGGTCGCCTAGACCCCACGCCAAACCGGCCGCATTCTGTCGCTATTCCTGACATATCTCGCCGATCGCGCTCTTCGCGGCCATCAGCCTGAAGGCCGTAAAGCTGCCGTAAAAGCCGACGGAGTGAAAGGATGACGCTTGCGCCGACTGAAAAGTTCGTCGCTTGCTTATGGCATTTGGTGCTTGCCGATGATCTTACTGTAATAACAGTCGGCTGGCAGAATTCCGAAGCGCTGAAATCACATGATCGATGGGGTAGCAGAGAGAAGATGATGGACAGGTATCTAGTTGAGTACGTTCATCGCAGATGAAATAAGCGTGAGATCCAAGGGAGAAAAAGGGTACGCCGAGATCAGAGATGGAGTTCTACAGGTTTCGGATCATCAGAAGTCAATTATGATATCGGGAACTGATATGCGATCGATCGAGTTGGTGCTGAAGCGCTTCGTGGGCGCGGTGAAGATCGACTACGACGACAAAAGGATTTACTTGGTCCCTTTAGCCTGGACTGTCGCGGGTTTCAGTTTGGCAAGCTACGCTTTGATTAAGGCGCTGTTTCATGATTGCACTTCTATCGCCCCATGCGCCGTTGTTGTCGATCCGCGCAAGCCCATAAACTGGAAGAGAAATGTCGCCATTTTTAGCATCACATTCTTCGCTACCCTTTTCGCTTTAGGAGCCTTCAGCTATTTCCGAGCACAATGATCAAGATCAAAAGATCTCAAGGTGACGGGTCAAAACAGCAGCGAACTTCGCTTAGTCCGGCACGAGATTGCCCTAATCCGGCAATTTCATTTGCAGTCCGTAGGCTTTGTGGGGGTTAGAAAGCTTCAGGGTGCGGGACAACCAGCTTTGCGGACGTTGAAGGCGTCCACTTATCTAAAAGCCGGCTACCTAATAACTGATGGAGCACCCTGCGAGTTCACGCTGGCATTACGGCCGTGCGCCGTCGCCTGTTACCGCTCCCCGCCCCCTTGCCAAGCATTTCGCCCGGGTCTAAACCTCCTCCTGCTCTAACGGGGTGCCGGCTGTTCTTTTTAAGAACGTTCGGCTGAGAGGCTTTTCGAAGCCAACCCGAAGAACCTGATCCGGTTTGTACCGGCGGAGGGATTAGACGGCACATTCCAGCGCCCTATTCCCAATTTTTGGATTTATAAGGAGGCGCGGATGCGCAAGGCAATCATTCCATTTCTCGGGCCATTCATCGCGGCAGTCGCTGCGCTTGCCACGCCGTTTTCCGCCTCGGCGGAAGACAAGGTGCTGACCGTCTACACCTATGAAAGCTTCACCAGCGAATGGGGCCCCGGCGCCAAGGTCGTGGAAGCGTTCGAAAAGACCTGCGGCTGCAAGGTTTCCTATGTCAGCGTTGCCGATGGCGTCGAGCTTCTGACACGGCTGAAGCTCGAGGGCGCCTCCTCCAAGGCCGATATCGTGCTTGGCCTCGATACCAACCTCGTGTCCGAAGCCAAGGCGACCGGCTTCTTTGCGCCGCACGGCGTCGACACCTCGGCCGTCAAGGTTCCAGGCGGTTTTACCGACGATACGTTCGTTCCCTATGACTACGGCCATTTCGCCGTGATCTATGACACTGAGACGATGAAGGAGCCGCCGAAGAGCCTGAAGGAACTGGTCGAGGGCGATCCGAACCAGAAGATCGTCATCGAGGATCCGCGCACCTCGACGCCAGGCCTTGGCCTGCTCTTGTGGGTGAAGTCGGTCTATGGCGACGAGGCTGCTGCTGCCTGGGGTAAGCTCAAGGACCGCGTGCTGACCGTCACCCCCGGCTGGTCGGAAGCCTACGGCCTGTTCACCAAGGGCGAAGCGCCGATGGTGCTGTCCTACACGACGTCGCCGGCCTATCACATGGTTGCAGAAGGCACCGACCGTTATCAGGCGGCGTCCTTCTCTGAAGGCCATTACATCCAGATCGAAGTGGCCGGCATGACCAAGAATGCCAAAGACCCGGCGCTTGCCAAGGATTTCCTCTCCTTCGTCACCGGGCTGGAGTTCCAGTCGATCATCCCGACGACCAACTGGATGATGCCGGTTGCCGCCACCAAGGAGCCTCTGCCGGAGGCTTTCGGCAAGCTGGTGACGCCGGAAAAGACCTTTCTGATGTCGTCGGACGAGGTGGCCGCCAACCGCAAGGCCTGGATCGGCGAGTGGCTCGCTGCCATGAGCAAGAACTGAGCCGTTCTTGATCAGCCGTATTGAACGACGTTTGACGATTGCCGCAGGCGCCTTCTGCCTCGGTGGCATCGTTCTGTTCGTCTGTCTGGCGGCGGCCGCTCTTCTGGCCTTCGACGAGCCGGGCTCTGCCGATGACGACGTGTTGTTCGATGCCTATGTCTGGCGCGTCGCCCGCTTCACGCTGCTGCAGGCCTCGCTCTCGACGGTCCTTTCCATTCTCTTTGCCATTCTGGTTTCGCGGGCGCTGGCGCGACAGGCTGCCTTTCCCGGCCGCGTCTGGATCATCCGGCTGATGGCGCTGCCGCTTGGTCTGCCGGCTTTGGTCGTGGCCCTCGGCCTGATCGGGATCTGGGGGCGGCAGGGCGTGCTCAATACGGCGCTTGTCGCTGTGGGACTCGATCAGCCGGTCAGCGTCTATGGCCTGTCGGGCATTCTCGTCGCCCATGTCTTCTTCAACATGCCGCTGGCCGCACGGCTGATGCTGGGCGGGCTGGAGCGCATTCCCGGCGAATACTGGCTGGTCGGGGCCAATCTCGGCATGAGGCCGCTGTCGATTTTCCGCTTCATTGAATGGCCGGCGATCCGCGGGCTTTTGCCGGGTATCGCCGGGCTGATCTTCATGCTCTGCGCCACCAGCTTTACCCTTGTCCTGACGCTCGGCGGCGGCCCGGCGGCGAGCACCATCGAAGTGGCGATCTATCAGGCGCTGCGCTTCGATTTTGACCCGCCGCGCGCCATCGCGCTGTCGCTGCTGCAGATATCGGTGACGGCAGCGCTGTTGATCGCTATCCGCTTGCTGACGCCCACGGCCGACGAGGGCCATGGCGGCGGGCGCCGGGTGCGCCGGTTCGATGGCCGCCGCGGGCTGGGCCGGGCCGTTGACTGGCTGGTGATTGCATTCGCCGTTCTGTTCCTTGCCTTGCCGCTCGGCTCCGTCGTGTCTTCCGGTCTTCGCTCCGATCTTGTCCGGCTCGCCAGCGATCCGGTGGTGCAGCGGGCCTTGCTCACCAGTGTCGTCATCGCGCTGATGTCCGGTCTGCTCTGTGTCCTGTCGGCGGCGCTGATGATCCGGGCGCGGCAGGCAGCGCTTTCGCCCCGGCGGCCAGCGATGGTTTATCGTGGGCTTGCGGCCGGGAATCTTTGCCAGTTCGTCGCTGGTGCTGTTGGTGCCGCCGGTCGTTCTGGGGGCGGGCTGGTTTCTGCTGTTGCGGCCGCTCGGCGATGTCGCCCGTTTTGCGCCGCTTTTGGTCATCCTGATCAACATGTTGATGGCGCTGCCCTTCGTCTATCGCGTGCTGGAGCCGGCAATGGCCACCCATACGGCCCGAACGGCGAAGCTTGCCGTCAGCCTCGGGCTCGGCGGCTGGCATCGCCTGCGGCTGATCGACTGGCCGGGGTTGCGCAGGCCGTTGCTGATGGCCCTGTCGTTTGCCTGCGCCTTGTCACTCGGCGATCTCGGGGCGGTGGCGCTGTTCGGTTCGCAGGATATGGTGACGCTGCCCTGGCTGCTGTACAGCCGCATGGCCGGCTACCGCTCGACCGATGCGGCGGGACTGGCGCTGTTTCTCGGCTTCGTCTGCCTGGTGCTGACGATTGCCGGCACGCCACGGGCAGGGGCGGATGATCAGAGGAGAAAAGATGTCACCGCCTGAAACGGATATTGCGGTTCGCCTCAGTGGCGTGCGCGTGCAGTTCGGCAAGACGCAGCTGAATTTCGATTGCGCCATCGGCAAGGGGCAGGTTGTCGCGATTACCGGCGCATCCGGCTCCGGAAAGTCGACATTGCTCAATGTGATCGCCGGGTTCGAGACGCCGGATGCCGGCAAGGTCGAGATTCTCGGTGACGATGTTGCCGGGCGCGATCCTGCCGAGCGGCCGGTGTCGGTGATCTTTCAGGAGCACAACCTGTTTGCGCATCTCGACGTCGCCACCAATATCGGTCTCGGCATCGATCCGGCGCTGAAGCTGGGCGTCAAGGAAAAGGCGAAAATTGCGAGCGCGCTGCTGCGGGTCGGGCTGGACGGGTTTGGCAAGCGCCTGCCGCCGACATTGTCGGGCGGCGAACGGCAGCGGGTGGCGCTCGCCCGGGCGCTGGTGCGCCGCAAACCCATCCTGCTGCTCGACGAGCCGTTTGCGGCGCTCGATCCGGGCCTGCGCGCCGGCATGGCCAACCTTCTCCTCGATCTGCACCGGCAGGAAGGCCATACGATTCTGATCATCACCCATCATCCAGACGATGTGCGGTTGCTGGCCGACAGCGTGGTTTTTCTCGACAGCGGCCGCATTCTCTTGCATGAGCCGACGGTCCGGTTTCTCGAGCATAGTGATATTCCGGCTGTCGGCCGGTTTCTCAGCTGGTGAGCATCGCCTGCGATGCTTTTGCCACAATTTGAACGACAGCCTATGCGACAGCGCTTGCAGGTGTCCCGTTCCATCACGTTCGCGTGTGCGTTGCCGGGATATCACGGGGCAACTATTTCTATGGGTGTATGCTAGGCACGCAAGGGCTGAATGGGTTACAGCAGATCATTGCCGTAACCACAACCGGACCTATTTATACGGCTGTAAAGAATACTGAATTTTGGATGCGTGGAAACAGGGAACGGTTTGCACGGCTGGCCTGAAGACTGGAAATGAGCTGAGGCGATGAGCAGAACAACAGGCACGCAGAGGCGGGTTTCGCAGAACAGGCTCCGGCGTGTCCGTGCGCGCTGTCGCAGTGCTCATCGGCAGCCTGCTGTTGTCCGGTTGCCAGTCGGTGATCGAGCAAACCTATGAGCCCAAGGTTTCGCCGTCCTCGAGTCCACAGATCGTCGAGGAAGTGCAGAAGAACGACCCGCGTGCCCAGGTCGGCGCCCGCGAGCATCCGCGCATCGTCGCGAGCTATGGCGGCGAATATCAGGATGAAAAGACCGAGCGGCTGGTCGCCCGCATCACCGGGTCGCTCACGGCGGTTTCGGAAAACCCTGAACCAGTCCTACCGCATCACCATTCTCAACTCTCCCGCTATCAACGCTTTTGCGCTGCCGGGCGGTTATCTCTACGTGACGCGCGGCCTGTTGGCGCTGGCCAACGATGCCTCGGAAGTGGCGGCCGTGCTCTCCCATGAAATGGCGCACGTGACCGCCAACCACGGCATCGAGCGGCAGCAGCGGGAAGAGGCTGAGGTTATCGCCAGCCGCGTTGTTTCCGAAGTGCTGTCGAGCGATCTTGCCGGCAAGCAGGCCTTGGCGCGTGGCAAACTGCGCCTGGCGGCCTTCTCGCGCAATCAGGAATTGCAGGCCGACGTGATCGGCGTTCGCATGCTCGGCGAAGCCGGCTATGACCCCTATGCGGCTGCGCGTTTCCTCGATTCTGATGGCGGCCTATAGCCGCTTCTCCTCGGTCGATCCCGACAACGACCAGAGCCTGGACTTCCTGTCGAGCCATCCGAGTGCGCCGCAACGCGTCGATCTCGCCCGCCGCCATGCCCGCGCCTTTGGTGCGGAAGGGGCCGTTGGCGACCGTGGCCGCGACTATTATCTCGCCGGTATCGATGGCCTGCTCTATGGCGACAGCCCGCAGGAGGGATATGTCCGCGGCCAGACGTTCCTGCATGGCAAGCTCGGCATCCGCTTCGACGTGCCGGCCGGTTTCCAGATCGACAACAAGGCAGAGGCGGTACTCGCGACCGGGCCGAACGAGACCGCGATCCGCTTCGACGGCGTGGCTGATGCCCAGAAGCGCAGCCTGACCGACTATATTGGCAGCGGCTGGGTGACGGGCCTGCAGCCGGACACGATCCATCCCGTGACGATCAACGGGCTCGAGGCTGCAACGGCGCGGGCATCGGCGGAGCGCTGGGATTTCGACGTGACCGTGATCCGCATCGATACGCGGATCTACCGGTTCCTGACGGCCGTGCCGAAGGGGGCGCCGAGCCTTGAGCCGACCGCCGATATACTGCGTGCCTCTTTCCGCCGCATGACGCCACAGGAAGCAGCCGCGCTAAAGCCGCTGCGCATCCGCGTCGTCACCGCCAAGCCAGGCGATACGCTGGCAACGCTCTCGGCTCGGATGATGGGCACAGACCGCAAGCTCGACCTGTTCCGCCTGATCAATGCGATGCAGGTTACTTCGACCGTCAAGCCCGGCGACAAGGTCAAGATCATCTCCGAGTAAGAGCAGGCCTCTCACGGCAAGAGCGAAAGACGGTATCCGGCGGTTCTACCGGAACCGGCGGTCGATCGGGATCGTGAAGGACCAGGGATCCGGCCGCCGCCGCGCTGCCGTAGGCAGAGGCCGGCAATGGGGACGATCGTCAGCAGGCGAACGGCCCCGTTTGTCCAACTGGAGGCGGGCAGGGGATTGGCCGGGGCCGGGTCGTGCGGATCGCCCCAGCGTTCATTGTAGAGATCATCGAGAAGGCAATGGGTCGGGATCATGCTTTGATCTTCCTTGAATCGATTCAATTCAGATTCATCGAGTCGTTTGAACCGATTCAAAATATTAATTGTTCCTATGGGAAGTCAAGAAAATTTGAATCGGTTCAATGATCTGCTACGGTGCTCCCCGCAGAAAGGGAGCGATCTTGATCAAGGGACATGTAAAGCTTGCCGACGTCGCCAAGGCGGCCGGTGTGTCGCAGGGGACGGCGTCGAATGTCTTCAGCCGGCCGGAGGTGGTGCGTGAAGAGGTGCGGAGCGCGTGCTGGGGGTCGCCAAAGACCTTGGCTACAATGGTCCGGATATCAAGGGGCGGCTGCTGCGGGCGGGGCGGGTCAATGCCATCGGCGTGGCGGCCATCGAGCCACTGGCTTATTTCTTCGAGGATCCCTGGGCGCGGGCGCTGATGACGCAGGTCGCGGCGGTCTGTGATGACACCGGCACCGGCATCGCACTGGTCTCGGCGCAGAACCAGCAGAAGCTGGCTTGGAACATCAACAGCGCGCTGGTCGACGGCTTCATCCTGCTGTGCGTGGAAGGCGGCGAACAGTTGGTCCGCTGACACAGCGGCGGCAATTGCCTTTCATTGCCCTGGCGCTGGGCGAGGGGGACGTCGCAATCCCGGCGATCGGTCTTGACAATATCGCCGGGGCCGCGCAGGCGGCGCGACATCTGGCGGATCTCGGCCATCGGCGGTTTGCCATTCTGGCGATCGGCCTCAACGGCGGCGAGGCGGGCGCGATGGCGCCGGAACAGGCTGTCCGCTCGCTGAAATTCACCTCGCGCGACCGGGCGCTCGGCTATTGGCAGGCCTTGGCGGATTTCGGCATCGGGCGCGCCGATGTGCCGATCCAGGGGACGCAAAATGACAGGCAGAGCGTCGATGCGGCGCTGGAGTCACTGTTTGCAGCTGCAAGGCCGCCGACGGCCATCCTGGCCATGTCCGACCGTATCGCTCTCTTTGCAATGCAATGGCTTGCCGGGCGGGGATATGCTGTGCCGGGTGATGTGTCCGTCATCGGTTTCGATGGCGTGCCGGAGGCGGCAACAGCCGTGCCGGGGCTGACGACGATGGCGCAGCCGCTTGCCGAGATCGCACGCCGGGCAGTGGCTGCCATTCTCGAGGATGCGGTGCCTGCGCAACAGGAGGCGCTGTATGTGACGCTGATCGTGCGGAGCAGCACGGCACCGCCGCCGCCGGATTAGCGTCTGCCGGCGGCTGTCAGGGCAACCGCCCCTGCTTTGATGAGCGTGGTATCGCCAATTTGTTTCCCGTCAGTAGTCGGCGAGAATGAAGGACCCGTCTTTTCCGAACTGTGGCTGAACGCCGAGTAACGCGCCGGCGCGGCTGATGATTTCCTTGATCATCGGGGCAGCGGTGGATGCTGCCGTGCGGCCTCCGTTCTCTCCCGTCCGGGGCGCATCGACAATGGTGAGGACGATATATTTGGGCTTGTCCATCGGAAAGCCGGCAACAAAGGCGTTGAAATTGATGTCGCTGGCATATCGGCCATTGATCACCTTGTCGGCTGTTCCGGTTTTACCGCCGACATTGAAACCGGCGACCTGCGCATTCCGGCCAGAGCCCTTCGTTCCGTTCCAGTTGAAGAGGTAGCGCATATCGGCGCTTGTCTTTTCCTTCACAACCGTGCGGGCGATCGATTTTGCCTCGTCGCGCGACCGGGGAAGAAACGTCGGCGAGATCAGGTTTCCACCGTTGATGAGCGATGCGGCCTGCAACGGCGGTTTGCAACGGCGTGGTCGCTACCCCGTGGCCGAACGAGATGGTCACCGAGTTGATCTTTTCCAGGTCCGGGGTTGCGTTGGCGTCGCCACACCCGGCATTTCCGTTTCCATCTTTGACAGCAGCCCGAGCCTGGTCAGGAATTCCTGGTGACCTTCGATGCCGACCATGTCCGCCACCGCCGCAGTGCCGATATTCGATGAATATTGGAAAACCTCAAGGATGGAGAGAGGGCGGTTTTTACCTTTGAAATCCTTGATCGTGAACCCTCCCATGCGAATGGGCCGGGACGCATCGACAACCGAATCCAGAGTAATCTTTTCGGCGTCCAGGCCCATGGCCAGGGTGAAGCTCTTGAACGTCGATCCCATCTCGAAGGTGGCGTTGCTTATCCGGTTGAACCATCCCTTTTCATATTCCTTGTCGATGCTACCGTCGGACAGTGTCCGGGATGGCTGGTTCGGGTCGTAGTCAGGCACCGAAGCCATGGCGAGAACTTCGCCGGTTTCCATGTCCAGAACCACGGCACCTGCGGCTTCCGCCTGATAGTCCTTCATTGCCCGTGCGGCGACCTCGCGGACGATGTGCTGAACACGAAGGTCGATCGACAGTTTTACGGGTTCCAGCGGCACATCGCCCGTCAAGCCGGCGGCGCGCAGATCAGCCAGTCCCTGCTGGTCGATATACCGCTCCATCCCGGCAAGGCCCTGATTGTCGATATTCACATGGCCGAGAATATGCGAAGCGGTGGGGCCACCCGGATAGAAGCGGCGGTTCTCGGCGCGAAAGCCGATGCCGGGAATGCCAAGCGCCAGGATATCCGACTGTTGGCGCGGTGTGAGTTGCCGTCTTAGCCACTGAAATGCGGAGCCGGAGCGCAGTTTCTTGTGGGTGTCACTCCAGTCGAGGTTAGGAATGACGGTCGCGAGTTTTTCGACCACTTCATCGGCATCAACGATCCTGCGTGGCTCGGCATAGAGCGACATGGTTCGAAGATCCGTCGCCAGCAGCTGTCCGTTGCGATCGACGATATCCGGCCGGGAAGCAACTGCCGCGGTACTATCGCCGATCGATGCGAGAGCAATGGGGTCGGACAAGCCGTATTGGACAAGGCGCGCAAACGTCGCGAGGTAGATCACGGCAAATCCGGCGATGATGATAGCAAGCCTGTGCTTCAGAATCAGCTCTGCGTTGGGCGGCGCCCACGAAAACTCTGTTCTTGCGGGTGCTGAAGTGATTGCGGCTGCGGAGCCGCATGACAAAAGCAATCATTCCGAAAGACCCCACGCAACGCCGGTGAAAGCGACCCTGAACGGCACCATGGCCGCCGGGGTGAAACCTGCACGCAGTTGGGGTGTAAGCCAATCAAAGAGTGGACGGATGAGGGTGGGTCATTAAAGTTGTATTAATATACACTTAAAGTTGAAGTGAATTGCTTGGATTGTCGTTAACTTTTGCTTTCGATGCTAGCATCGGGGCTTCCATGACCAGCACAACGCCAGCATTCGCCTGCCGTCACGACGTCCGGCGGGCGATGCAGGCGCCGCTGACGCCCATCGTGCCCTTGGCGTCGTAGAATGCTCTTTTATGTTCGTACATCAGAGTGTCAGCGCTGGACGAGGGATTCCATGGATCTCGCCCTGTTCGCTCGTCGCGACGCCAAATGACATGGTGAGAGGGGCGCTTGAGTAGAACTGGTTGTTGATCTTCAGGAGCTCGTTGATCGTCTCCATCATCGCACCTGCCGCCTTGTTGTCTGCTCCGGGCATCAGAACGGCGAACTCGTCGCCGCCGATCCGGGCTGCGTGGTTAGGCTGCGAGACGGCACCATTGAGGATTTCACCGAACCGCCGCAACAAGGCATCACCGGCATCGTGACCAAGCTGGTCATTGGCCTCCTTCAGTCCGTTTAGATCGATGATGATCGCCGAAACGGGGCGTAGAGACTTCCTCTCCAGCCGGTTGATTTCCTCGGCGTAGAAGGCGCGATTGTAGAGCTTTGTGAGCACGTCGTGCTTGCCGAGATATTCGAGATAGGCTTCGGCTTTCTTGCGCGCGGTAATATCCGTCAGGGCAACCTGAACGCGGGACCAGTCGTTCTCGTGACCGGGGAAGACCGAAAAATGCAGCAGTATGTGGCGTTCCGAGCCATCCAGCGCGTAGTTGATGACTTCGCGATGGTGGAACAGGTTGCCGTTCCAAAGCTCGATGAGCTGCTCGTGGAACGGCTTTTCCATATCGCCACGGAAGATATCGCTCAGGCGCTGAAGCAGCGTCATCCGATTCGGGGCGCAGAAGAGGTCAAGCGTCGCCTGGTTGACGTCGATGACGCGGATTTCGCTCATGCATTGCGTGACAAATTCCGGATGGACATCCATGAATGTCCGAAAGTCACTGATGCCGCGTGCGCGGATATCCTCGATCAAAGCCCTGATGCGGCTGAAATCCTCGATCCACAGTGATACGGGCGAATGCTCGAAGATGCCTTCGGCATACAATCTCTGTGCGATTTCAGCCCGACGCGCATCTTCCCGCGTGGTAATGTCTTCCGTCGTCAGAAGCACTTTGGCGAGAGAGCCTTCATGACCCGGCATGACCCTGCCATGAAGCTGGATATCGAGGCGGCGGCCGGAGAGCGTGTAGTTGACGGTGGTGCTGGAAAACGCCAGCTTTCCGTCGAAAAGGTCGGCCAGTTCATTGATGTGCGTTTCGAGCATGTCGTCTCGAAAGATCTGCGCTATGCCCGCCTGAAGATGATCGACGTCGTCGGCCTCAAAAAGTTCAAGCGTCTTCCTGTTGACATCCAGCACCCGGATCTCGCCTGGAGCATTCGGCGATGCGCAAGACGTCGTCCCGCAAGAATGCGCGAATGTCGGTGATCCCCTCCGATCGCCAAATATCGAAAAGCGCCTTTACCTCACTGAAATCCTCGATCCACATGGCAATCGGCGCAAGGTTGAAGACGCCGGAATCGAATGTCTCTTGCATTATGCCACCTGAAAACGAGCTGAGAACAAGATGCGCCCCTAGCGCAAACACCGCGTATCCGTAGTATTAACCGCCAAAGGTAAACCGCACCTTGATTGCTATAGGATGGCGTTATGAAACGGAAGCGCGCTCCGATCAAAACATTTGTTACGCTGAGGTTCAAAGGCCTGAGACTGGCCTTTGCCCTATTCTGATCGCGGCACCGAATAAAGCGCATCATCCGGTTTCGCGTTCCCTCAATGCCGCATCGCCAGCGCCGGCGCTTCGGCGACCAGCGCGATCTTGAGCTTTTCCAGGGCGCGGGTTTCGATCTGGCGGACGCGTTCCTTGGAGATGCCGAGGTCGGCACCAAGTTCTTCGAGTGTCGCGCTGTCTTCCGACAGACGGCGCGCGCGGATGATCTTCATTTCGCGCTCGTTCAATTGGCAGAGCGCGTGGCTGAGCCAGATACGCCGGCGTTCGCTGTCGATCATTTCGGACACCTGCTCGTCGGGCAGGGGGCGTCGCAGGCGAGAAGGTCAAGGCGCTCGCCGCCGTCGGATCTGCCCGACGACGAGATCGGTGCCTGCAGCGAGGCATCATTGCCGGACAGGCGCGCATCCATCGTCTGCACGTCGGCAAGGCTGACGCCGAGCGCCACGGCGATTTCCTCATGTACCGCGCGCGCCGTCAGCTGGCGGTCGCCCTGAGCGAGCTTGGCGCGCAGGCGGCGCAGGTTGAAGAAAAGCGCCTTCTGCGCCGACGATGTGCCGCCGCGCACGATCGACCAGTTGCGCAGCACGTAATCCTGCATCGAGGCGCGGATCCACCAGCTGGCATAGGTCGAGAAGCGGACGTCGCGGCTCGGCTCGAAGCGGGCTGCGGCTTCCAAAAGGCCGATGTGACCTTCCTGGACGAGATCGCTCATGGGCAAGCCGAAATTGCGGAACTTGGAGGCCATGGAAATGACCAGCCGCATATGGGCCATGGCGATCTTGTTGCGGGGCGTCCTGATCGTGATGGTCCTTCCATGCCAGCGCCAGCGCATGTTCCTCATCCCGTGCGAGATAGGGGGCCGCCATGGCGATCTTGATCATGCGCCTGTCTGCTGAGAGATTTTTCATCGGCTACTCCATGACGGGCACAATGGGTGCCGCTGAATGATAGGTCGATAGGTCTTTCGGGATTTCCGCTGCCTGGAGCTTGACCAGAATTCGAACCGCCCTACTTCCCGTTGAGAGCCGAGGCCGGAAGAAGAGGCCGCGGCAGCCCTGATCTGCGGCGATGCGCATATCCGGACGTTTTCAAACGCGCGACCAATGAAAAGGTTCCACGCTGCGCTGCCGTATTTTGCGGCGGCGGGCGTTTTCCTGCGTTTGCGCCTCTGCTTGCGATCCACATGGCGGACGGAGACCGATGTCTGCCGGGTCAGATCACCGCCATGACCAAAAAGAGAAAGCCACCCGCGTGTTAGGGGTGCGGCGGGCGTCAAATCTTGTGCGCTGCGAGGAATGCCGCTTGCCGGAAAAGTTAAAAAAGCGTTAACTTTCGATGGTTGTCCCCATAAGTTGCCTGTGAGTTAGTTAAAGACAGGGCTCGGACGGGATTCCTGTTTGTTCGGCACCGGTCTAGAGTCGCTATGAAAACACTATCAATCGAGGTGCGTCCGGGCGAGCCGAGGGACGCCATGTCCATCTCGGACGTGCACCGCGTCTCGTGGCTGCAGGCCTATAGCGGTCTCATTCCACACAAGCCGCTGACCCAGATGGTTCACCGGCGCGATCACGCGTGGTGGCGCAAGGCCACGCGCGGACCCTCGACGCTGCTCGTCGTCGAAGTGGCCGGCGTGATCGCCGGCTATGCGACACTGGGCCTCAACCGGTCCCGGTCGCTACCGCAGGAAGGCGAGGTCTATGAGATTTACCTGCGCCCCGAGTATCAGGGCATCGGGCTTGGCCGCATTCTCTTCGGCGAAGCCAAGAACCTGTTGAAATCGCTCGGCTGCCAGGGCCTCGTTGTCTGGTGTCTGGAAGACAGCCACCATGCTGACCGCTTCTTCCGCATGGCCGGCGGCCACGATATCTGCGAGGGTATGGAAGATTTCGGCGAAAAGAACCTCAAGAAAATCGGCTATATCTGGGATTGAGGCGCTCGCGCAGACGGCTTCTGCGCGGTATGCCGTGGTTCAGTCGGGAAAAACATGCGTCGGCTCTGCCGCCGTCGGGCCGCGAATGCCGTGATACCCGGCTATGTCCCGGCCGCAGGCGAAGTCCTTTGCCCTGGTGTCGGCGACCTTGCGGGCCAGTGCATTGGGCTCGGGATTGGCCAGTGCATCGATATAGCCGACCACGCAGCCCTGTCTGGTATCATCCGCCACTTTCGAGACGACAAGAACCTGTCCTTCCAATTTCGGTGATGGCTCGTAGGTGACCGGATCGATGTTTTCCAGGAACCAACGCAGGATTGTCGCAACCGGCTTGCCGTCTGCGCCAAGCCGCCATTCGATCTTTGGTGTCGCATTGTTGAACGGCTCGAAGCTTTCGAAGACGTCGGCGATATAGGCGTCGCTGACGGGGCCGAAGAGAATGCTCTGGCGAAGATCGCCTTCCTTGAAATAAACAGCGTAGTCCTTGAACCCCTTGCATCGCAGCGAAATGCCGCCGCCTTCCGTGTCTTCCGGCAAAAGGGACTTGCAGTGATCCGTGTCAAGGTCGCTATAGGTGCTGTCATTGGCAAGGGCGGGTGCCATCGACAACGGGATCAGAAACGGTATGACATAAGCGAACTGTTTCATCGGAGCTCCTCTTCCAGATGTACGTCCCGCCGTGCGTGAATATTCGCCTGAACGTCGCATTTTTCCGGTCGGAACGAAAGTAATGTTGCGCCACGTCATGTTTCCCGTTATCGGACTTGCCATCCGATAAACTGGCCCTTGGGGGAAAACTCATGCGTATTGATGCAATTTCGATTGGAAAGAATCCGCCGGAAGATATCAACGTGATCGTCGAGGTTCCGGTTGGCGGGCATCCGATCAAGTATGAAATGGACAAGGAAGCCGGCACGCTGGTCGTCGACCGCTTCCTCTATACGCCGATGACCTATCCCGGCAATTACGGCTTCGTGCCGCATACACTGTCGGACGACGGCGACCCGATCGACGTCCTGATCGCTTCAACCCGCCCGCTGGTTCCGGGCTGCGTCATCAATGTGCGCCCGATCGGCGTGATGATGATGGAAGACAATTCCGGCAAGGACGAAAAAATCATCGCCGTGCCGAACTATCACCTGACCAAGCGCTACGACAAGGTGAAGGACTATACCGACCTGCCGGAAATCACCCTGCAGCAGATCGAACACTTCTTCGAACACTACAAGGATCTGGAGCCCGGCAAGTGGGTGAAGATCTTCGGTTGGAAAGATGTCACCGTTGCCCAGCAGTTGATCGTCGAAGCAATCAGAGCGCCAAGGCGGCGAAGTAACAGCCGGCGGTGTTTCTCTTCTCCCCGCTGGGGAGAAGCGGGACTGCGCAGAGCAGCCGGAAGACTTTCAACCACTCTACAAAGAAAACCTCCGGATCAGGCCGATCCGGAGGTTTTTTGTTTTGGGCGGTTCAAGCCTTGAGCCGGAAGGCCCTCAAGCACTTAGCTAAGCAAGGCTGCGGCGACGGTTGTGTTGAGGAAATACCAGAGGAAGTAGAGGATGACCAAAACAACCAGCGGCGACAGGTCGACGCCGCCCATGTTGGGCAGGATGTTGCGGATCGGCCGATAGAGCGGTTCCGTCAGCTGGTAGAGCGAGCGGCCGATCATGTTGATGGCGTTGTTGTTCACGTTGATCACGTTGAAAGCGTAGAGCCAGGAAAAAATGGCCGAGGCGATGACCAGGAACCACGCAATGTTGATGATGAAATTCAGGGTCGCAATGACAGCAAGCATGCCGGTCTCCAATTCGTTGTTGACAGACATGTAGACATTGACGACTAAACCGGCAAGTCCGTGCTTCCACGATGGGCCAAACATGTTTAATACGGCGGGATAGCCTGCCGTTGTTCGGAAAGATCGCCGCATGTCCGTCCTTCAGGGTGCTGACCGGTTCGCCGCGTTCCGGCATGTCTCCTACGCCCGTTTCTTCTTCGCCCGTTTTCTTGCGTCCTTTGCCATCCAGATCATCAGCGTCTCGGTGGGATGGCAGATGTACGAGCAGACGCAGAACACACTCTATCTCGGCCTGATCGGCCTTTTCCAGTTCCTGCCGTCGCTGCTGCTCATCCTCATTACAGGATCGGTCGCCGACCGCCATTCGCGGCGCATGATCGTCTCGATCTGCATGATCATCAGCGTGCTCTGCGCGGCAGCGCTCTTGGGGTTGACGATCGCCGACGCCTTTTCCCCGTGGCCGGTGTTTGCCATCCTGATCGTCTTCGGTATCGAGCGCGCCTTCATGGCGCCGGCGGTGCAGTCGCTGGCGCCGAACCTTGTTCCGGCCAAAGACCTGTCGAACGCCATCGCCTGGAATTCGTCGTCCTGGCAGACGGCTGCCATCCTCGGGCCGGTGGCCGGCGGTCTGCTCTATGGCCTCAGCGCCATCGTCGCCTATTCCGTTGCGCTCGCCTTTCTCATCCTGGCCGGCATTCTCGTTGGAATGATCGAGAAGCCGGCGCAGCATAGCCTCAGCGAACCGCGCGACTGGACCTCGGTGCTCGCGGGTTTCAAGTTCATCCGCACCGAAAAGATCGTGCTGGGCGCAATCTCACTCGATCTGTTTGCCGTGCTGCTCGGCGGGGCCGTGGCGCTGATGCCGGTGTTTGCCAGCGAAATTCTCGTGCTCGGTCCGCTCGGTCTTGGCCTGCTGCGGGCTGCACCCGGTATTGGTGCCATCCTCGTTGCCGTGACGCTGGCCGCCTACCCGATCCGCCACAACGCCGGCAGGCTGATGTTTGCCGGTGTGGCGCTATTCGGTCTCGGCACGGTGATCTTCGGCCTGTCGCAGGTCGCCTGGCTGTCGATCGCGGCGCTGATGCTGATGGGAGCATCGGACATGATCTCGGTCTATGTGCGCGAAACGCTGATTGCGCTATGGACGCCGGATGCAGTGCGCGGCCGCGTCAATGCGGTCAACATGGTATTTGTCGGCGCGTCGAACGAGCTTGGCGAATTTCGCGCCGGCACGATGGCACATTTTATCGGCGCAGTTCCGGCCGTCGTCATCGGTGGTGTTGGCACGCTGGCGGTCGCGGTTATCTGGGCGCTGAGCTTTCCGCAACTGCGCAAGATCGATCTCGCTCAACGCGCCGGACCGCACGGCCTTACCGTCAGAGAGCGACTTTCTCGCCCTGCCGCTGGAAGATATGGGTGAGAAATTGGTCCATCCAGGCGCGCAGCGGTGCGTCGTGGTCCATCCGCCCTTCCAGATGGGCGCGGCCCAGCTGTGCGCCGGGTAGATCGAAGCGGTGCGCGCCGTGTACGACCCAGCGATGCATCATCACCCGGGTCAATTCGCCGTGAAACTGGATGCCCCAGGCGTTTTCGCCATAGCGGAAGGCCTGGTTGGGATAGGTGCTGCCCGAGGCGAGCAGCTCGGCGCCGGCCGGCAGGTCGAACCCCTCGCGGTGGAACTGATAGACCATTGAGGGCCATTCCATCAGGGCGCGGCCCTTTTCGGTGGCGTGCAACGGATACCAGCCGATTTCCGTCTGCCCCTCGTGGTGCGGGCCGACCACGCCGCCGAGATGGCGCACCAGCATCTGGGCGCCGAGACAGATGCCGAGGAAGGGCTTGTTTTCAGTGAGGGGCACCGAGAGCCAGTCGATCTCGCGGCGGACATAGTCCTCGTCGTCATTGGCGCTCATCGGCCCGCCGAAGACGACGGCGCCGGCATGCTGTTCCAGCGTTGTGGGCAGGGGATCGCCCAGCACCGGGCGGCGGATATCGAGGCTCAGCCCCTTTTCCAGCAAGAGATGCCCGACGCGGCCGGGGCTGGAGCGTTCCTGATGCAGGACGATCAGGACCGGCTTGTCGGTATTGCGCGTATAATAGGTACGGTCATCGAAAAGCATGTCACTTTTCCTGGTGCGCGGTTGCCTCCTCCACGACGTCGAGCTTGGCGGCCACCTCCTGCCGCTTGATGATCCGGTCCCTGCCGGACACGCCGAGCAGATCAGCGATCCGCCAGATCACATGATCCTCCATCTCGCTGCGCTTGCCATCGGCATAAACAATCTCCCACAGCATGCCGACAAGGTCTATCCGCTGTTCTTCGGAAAAATGCCGCTTGATGTCTGAGGTGAAGCGGAAGAAATCGATGGCTTGGCTTTCGGCGGTCTCGCCGGCGGCGATCAGCGCGTCCGAGCGATGCGTCGTCCAGCTTGTAGTGATCCTTGACCATCGAGCGTATTTTTTTGCGCTCCTTCTCGTGAATCTCGCCATCGGCCTCCATCACCTGGATGCAGAGCGCCGCGATCGTGATACGGGGATCGCCGGGCTGGATGGCAGACGGTCCGCTGCCGGTCAGGCTGTCGAGGAAAGTTCGAAAACGTTCAAACATGGTTTTCCGTCAAAATCGGGGTTTCTTCTCAAAACAGGCGAAATGCGGTCTTTTCCAACGGCTTGTTGTTGTCGTCGCGGACGCCGGGATCATCCGGCGGTCGGCCGAAGAACGGTTCGACAACGGTTTCTTCCGCTTTGGCTTTCTCGGTTTTGCCCTCCCCGGTTTTGATGGGGCTCGGCTTCGGTTCGACCTTCACCGTCTGCGGTACGATCACCGATCTGCTTGGCGTTGGCACGGCGATGGTCTTGACCGTCACCAGCGCTTTATCCTCGGCTTTGATCACAGGACTGGTCTTGACCGGAACTGCGGCCCGTTCCGGCTGCGGTTCCGGACGTTGATGGACGATGGCCACCGGCGGCAGGCTGCGGATCGCCGCGTCGGCGGCATCCGGCGTGCCCTCCTCGATAGGCCCGGCGATCTGGGCGACGGGCTGCTTCCATTCGAACGCATCGAGGCGGCCGCTGACCGGCGAGACCGGCAGCCATTCCGGCACCGTGACGCCGTCTGCCGTCCAGGCCGGGTCGCGCGGGCTTTTCAGCGCCTGGTTCATCCAGTGACGGATACGGCCGTCGTCATTGGTATCGGCCTCCTCTATGTCGGCGAGCAGCAGAAAGATGCTCTCGCTCGGCTGGATGCGGGCGGCGGCTTCCGCCTTGGAGCGGGCGAGCGGCAGCTGGCGGGCTTCGAGCGCGCTTTCGGCAACAGCGGCGAGTGCTACCGGATTGTTGGGACGCAGCGTCTCGAGCTTGCCTCGCGCTTCAGCCGGTCGGCGGCCGAATCGCCGCTGCGGGCGCGGACATAGAGTTTGGCGATTTCCGGATGTGGGTCCTGTTTCCAGAGTTTTTCCAGAATGGCGGCGGCCTTGCGCAGATTGTCCTCATGAAACAGCGCCTTGGCGGCAATCAGGCCGGCGGGTACCAGGTCTTCCGCAAGCTTCAAGGCTGCCTGCGCATCGTCGTGGGCGCCCTTCGGATCGGCCTCCAGCTTTTCCCCGGCGCGGGCCGTCAGCAGCACGGCCTTCTTGCGGTCGGCTTCCTTGCGCTCGATGACATGCGCTGTGCGGCTCTGGTCAAGCAGGCGGATCGCTTCATCCCACTGGCCGGTCTGGCTGCGGTAATCGAGAGCGGCCAGTGTTGCCCAGGGCAGGTGCGGTGCCTTGTCGGCGGCGCGCTCGGCATATTGGCGGGCCGCTTCGTTGGCGCCTGAGCCGCTTGGCTTCGAGATAAAGACCGCGCAAGCCGAGTTCGCGGGTTTCCGGATCGTCGGCCATCAGCTCGAATTTCTTACGGGCGTCGTCGTATTTGCCTTCGATTAGCGCCGTCTGGGCTTCAAGCAGATGGATCAGCGGCTCCTGGTCGGCGCTCAAAAGGCCATGGGTGCGGGCGGTCATCTTGCGCGCAAGGGCACTATCGCCATGCCAGCGGCAATCAGGCCGGTCGACAGCGCCTGATAGCCCCTGTCGCGCTTGCAGGCGCGGAAATAGCGGGAGATCGAATGGGGCGAAAGCCAGACGACGCGGATGAACCAGACGACGATTAGGATGGCAGCGATCAGGGAGGCCAGCAGGGTTGCCGCCACCATCAGGCTCATCTCGATGCGCTGGCCCTGCCAGATCAGCGACAGTTCGCCCGGACGATCGGCGAGCCAGGCAAAGCCTGCGCCAAGAGCCAGGACAACGAGAACATAGAACAGAATACGGATCATGAACTCTTCCTTAGCCCTGGTTGGCCGTCATGGCGCCGGCAACGGTGGCGTCGATCAGACCCTCGACGCGGATGCGCTGGTCCAGCTTGGTCTTGAAATCGGCTCCGGCTGTCTTGGCCGGCTCAGGCAAGGTGTCCCATTCGAGGCTTGCGCCCTTCAGGTCGCCATTGGTCAGCTTGTCCTCGATACGGGCAACGATGGCTTCCGGGCCTTCGCCCTCGACGCTGCCGACGGGACGGATGCGGATGGCCGAGGAGGCGCTGTCCATCAGACGCGAGAAAACACCCTGGTTGGGATCGCTGTGCTGGGTTGCCTCCAGCATGGCATCGGCGACGGCCGGGAAGTCGCGGACCAGATCGGCGCGTGGGGCAATGCCGGTCTTGGCATCATTGGCAAGGCCGATCACAGCCGGGTCGGTGGCGGCGATGCTTTTCAGCGCGTCCAGTTCGGCCAGGAACGGTCCGCCGCGATCGATCGCCGTCTTCAGCGCTGTGACGGCCACGGCCCGGGCCAGCTGTACGTCGCTGGCCGGCTCATCGATCTTCTTTTCGGCTGCATCGAGACGGGTCGAAAGCTCGGATTTCGCAGCCTCGGTCGATTGCTGTGCATCAGCCAAGGCCGATTTCAGCGTGGCGATCTCGCCGGTCAGGTTGGCGATCTGGGCATCAAGGCCCGAGACATCGGTAGCCGCGCCATCGCCGGCTTCGGCGGTCTTCTTTTCAAGCTCGGCGATGCGGGTTTCAAGCGGGCCGAGATCGGCGGTCGCCATCGGTGCGGGGGCTGCGGCCAGCTGCGCCTTGAGCGCTTCGATATCGCTGGCGAGGCTCTGTTCGACAGCGGTATTGCTGGCGGCCGGGCCAAGCGAGGGCATGACACCAGCATATTGCAGGCCGCCGGCGCCGAGAAGCGATCAGGCCGCCGAGAATGCCGGCGGCAAAGGCGCCAGAATTGGAGGTGCGGTGCTGGGCAGGGTAGATCGGCCTGGCCGGTTCTTCGGCGGCGGTTGCAGCCGATATGGGCTCTTCGGCAAAGGCTGCAGCGCCGGCTTCGGGCGCGCATCTTCCTCTTCCGCTTCGGACTTGCTGGTATCATTGCCGGAAACATCGGCGCGCACCGTTTCATCGGCTTCGCCGGCGCGGATTTCCGCTGTTTCGTCGACAGAAGCTTCGCGCTCTACGGCAGCAGTGCTTTCATCGGACCCTTCGCGTGGCACCGCAGTGGCATCCAGGTCGATCGTCAACGGCTCCTGATCGGACTTCGAGCGGCGCGGAGGGGTTTCCGGTCCCATGATGATCTCTTTCCGTTATCGCATGAACTTGACGTACTGTCTTAAACCTAGACATGCGGCAGGGATAGGGAAAGCCCCCATGCGACAATTCCTTGCCTCCACCCTAGGCAGGCGCTGGTGATGCGCGTGTTCAAAGCGCCGTTTTGTGGAATGGATTCAGAGAAGAGCCAGCAGGCTGTCCTCGGTGGGCGTTGCTGCGATAGAGATTTTACCTGATGCCTTCCGGCACCGCGGATGCCACTTGATCGCTCAGGCACAGCAGGCGGACATCTTCGAGATCAGTCTGCATCTGCGGTGTGACCAACCGGAAGAATTGCCGCGCGGTTTCCGACGAGTAGAAAAGCACGACATCGGGATGGTGCATTTCAAAAAGCGTACTGATCGCCTCCGGCGCATAGGAAATCGAAGACATACGATAGACTTCGGCCACACGGTAGGAAATACCGAACTCCTGCAAGGCCGTTTCGAAGTGGGGAGATCGCGGGGCACCTGCCAGATAGATAAGGCTGCCTGGTCCGACTCTCGGGATGTTTGGAAAGTCCGGAAAGTCCCTTGAAAACATTTCGGCAACCAAAGTGGCGAGTCCGCGCCCTGCTCCGTGGCAGGTGCCGACGGATTGAAAGCCGAATTGCAGCGCCGCTTCAGCGGTTGCCCGCCCCACGCACAACATGACCGTCGATAGGTGCGGCAGGACATTTTCTCTAATCGAGGTCAGGGCACGGATCGCTTCTGCGCTCGTCACCGCGATGGCACCGGCCGGTGTGTCCAGCGCATCGATCGCCGCCTGTGGCTTATGGATCGCTTCCATCAGCGGCAAGACAATTGCCTCATGGCCCATTGCTTCCAGTCTTGCCGCCGTTGCCGCTGCCGAAGGCTGGGGTCGTGTCACAAGAATGCGCAAGGGGAGGGAGGGCAAGGGATCAGGTCCAGCTCGAAAAGAAATCCGGCCCGGCGTCGATGCGGATATCGTCGCCGACCTTGGCGCCCAGCTGCTCGGCGTCGGATGCCTTGCCCTCGATCGCAACGCGGAAATACTGGCTGCCGTCCGGGCTCAGCACCATGCCGGAGAAGCGGATGGTTTCACCGTCCGATACGGCATAGCCGGCAATCGGCGTGCGGCAGGAACCGTCGAGAGTGCCAAGGAACGCCCGCTCGCAGGTCACGGCCTCATGGGTGCGGATGTCGTTTACCGCTTCGAGCAGGGCATTGACCTTTTCGTCGCCGATGCGGCTTTCGATGCAGATCGCACCCTGTGCCGGCGCCGGAGGAAAGGTCTCCGGGTCGAGCAGCTCGGTCGCTACCTCATCCTTGCCGAGACGCTTCAGCCCGGCAAAGGCGAGCAGGGTCGCATCGACCTGGCCTTCCGCCAGTTTCCTGAGCCGCGTATCGACCAGGCCGCGATAGGTGATGACGTTGATGTCCGGGCGCAGGCGCTTGATCAGCGCCTGACGGCGCAGCGACGAGGAGCCGATCGTGGCGCCTTGCGGCAGGTCGAGCAGCTTTGCGGCGGTGCGGCCGACAAAGGCATCGCGGGCGTCTTCGCGCGGCAGATAGGCGGAGAGGAACAGGCCTGATGGTAGCTTGGTCGGCATGTCCTTGGAGGAATGTACGGCAAAATCCAGCCCGCCGGAGGTGAGCATATCCTCCAGTTCCTGGGTGAACAGGCCCTTGCCGCCGATCTCCGACAGCGACCGGTCGGTGATCCGATCGCCCATGGTCGACAGCACGACGATCTCGAACATTTCGGACGGCAGGCCATGCACCGCCATCAGCCGGTCCCGTGTTTCATGGGCCTGCGCCAGCGCTAAGGGACTGCCCCGCGTGCCGATCCGGAAAGGTTTTGTTTGCATCCACTGCGATCCGTTGTTACCGGAGTTCCGTGTATCCGCCTTTCCCCGCGACCGCAATATTCGAGTAAACCAGCCCATGTCCGCCCGCCTGCGCATCCTCGGTATCGAAACAAGCTGCGACGAGACCGCAGCCTCCGTCGTCATGCGCGATGAGAATGGCCATGGTGAGATCCTTGGCGATGTCGTTTTGAGCCAATTGGAAGAGCACAGCGCCTATGGTGGCGTCGTGCCGGAGATTGCCGCGCGCCCATGTCGAGGCGCTGGATACGCTGATCGAGGAAGCGCTCTTGCGCGCCGGCGTGACGCTATCGGATATCGACGCCATTGCCGCCACCAGCGGCCCCGGCCTGATCGGCGGGCTGCTTGTCGGCCTGATGACCGGCAAGGCGATGGCGCGGGCCTCGGGAAAACCGCTCTATGCGGTCAATCATCTCGAAGGCCATGCGCTGACGGCGCGCCTGACTGACGGGCTCGCCTTTCCCTACCTGATGCTGTTGGTTTCCGGCGGCCACACGCAGCTGATCCTCGTGAAAGATGTCGGCGTCTACGAGCGCTGGGGCACGACGATCGACGATGCGCTGGGCGAAGCCTTCGACAAGACGGCGAAGCTTCTCGGCCTGCCCTATCCGGGCGGACCGGCGGTCGAGCGTGCGGCAAAAAGTGGCAATCCGGACCGGTTTTCCTTTCCGCGTCCGCTGGTCGGCGAAGCACGGCTCGATTTTTCATTTTCCGGCCTGAAGACGGCCGTTCGCCAGGCCGCGCAGTCGATCGCGCCGGTGACCGATGAGGACATCGCCGATATCTGCGCCTCTTTCCAGAAGGCGATTTCGCGCACGCTGAAGGACCGCATCGGCCGGGGGCTCGCCCGCTTCAAGGAGCAGTTCGGCGGCACGGTCGCGCATCCGGCGCTGGTCGTGGCCGGCGGGGTGGCAGCCAACCAGACGCTGCGGGCAACGCTGCAGGAACTCTGCGACAAGAATGGTTTCCGCTTCATCGCGCCGCCTTTGCAGCTGTGCACCGACAATGCAGCGATGATTGCCTGGGCCGGTGCCGAGCGCATGGCGGCGGGATTGCCGGCCGATGATCTCGATGTGGCGCCGCGCTCGCGCTGGCCGCTGGACGCGGATGCGAAGGCCCTGATCGGGTTTGGCAAACGGGGAGCAAAGGCGTGATTGCGGACGTGGTACGGACGGATCGTATCGTTGTTGTCGGTTCCGGCGCCTTTGGAACCACGTTGGCGGCCGTTGCAGCCGCATCCGGCAAGGTGCCGGTGACGCTGCTTACCCGCCGCGAGAGCATTGTCGAGGAATTCAGGCAAACCGGACGCAACGACACGCGCTGCCGGGCATCGATCTGCCGGAAACGTTGGTTGTTTCCGATGATCCGACCGTGCTGGAAGGTGCCGGTATCGTTCTCTTCGCCATGCCGTCGCAGGCGCAGCGCGAGGCTGGGCGCTCGTTGCACGGTTTCATCGGCAAGGGCGCCGACGTGGTGATCTGCGCCAAGGGTATGGAGCGCGCCAGTGGCCGCCTGCTGACCGATGTCGTCGAGGAAGAGCTGCATCTGCAGAATGTCGCCGTGCTGTCCGGCCCAGGTTTCGCTGCCGATATCGCCAAGGGACTGCCGACGGCGATGGTGATCGCGGCCGGGAGTATCGAGCGTGCCGCAGTTCTGGCCGAAGCGCTGTCCAGCGCGACATTCCGTCTCTATCCCTCGGCCGACCGTATCGGCGTGCAGCTTGGCGGCGCTTTGAAGAACGTGCTGGCGATCGCCTGCGGCATTGTCGAAGGCGCAGGTCTCGGCGATTCGGCCCGGGCGGCGCTGATTTCGCGTGGATTGGCCGAAATGTCCGCTTCGTTGCGGCGCAGGGCGGCGAGGCCGATACGGTGCGGGGCCTGTCGGGCCTCGGCGATCTGGTGCTGACGGCAACCAGCCACCAGTCGCGCAATCTGCGCTACGGTATTGCGCTTGGCCAGAGCGGCAGTGCCAAGGGGCATTCGGGCGAACTGGTCGAAGGCGCGTTCGCAGCCTCGGTCGCTGCCGAGGTTGCCCGGCAGCTTGGCGTCGATATGCCGGTGACGGAAGCGGTGGCTGCGATCATCGATGGAAAAATGGATGTGAGAACGGCGCTGGAGCAGCTGATGTCCCGGCCGATCACGCAGGAATAAATCAACAAGGAGAAGACCATGCTGTTTGCGGTTCTGTGCACGGACAAGCCGAATGCCCTGCAGGTGCGGCTGGACACCCGTCCCGAGCACGTCGAGTTTCTGAACGATCTCAATGCCAAGGGTACGCTGGCCTTCGCCGGCCCCTTCCTCGACGATGCCGGCAAGCCGAACGGCAGCCTGGTGGTCCTCCAGGCGGAGACGATCGAGGACGCGCGGGCGATCGCTGCCGCCGATCCCTATGCCAAGGCCGGCCTGTTTGCCAATGTCGATATCAAGCCCTGGAACTGGGTCTTCAACAAGCCGGAGGCTTGAGCGTGGGTTACTGGCTTTACAAGTCCGAACCATTCAAATGGTCCTGGGCGATGCAGAAGGATGCGGGCGCCAAGGGGACCGAATGGACCGGCGTGCGCAACTACCTGGCGCGCAACAACATGCGGGCGATGCAGCTTGGCGACAAGGGTTTCTTCTATCACTCGAACGAGGGGCTGGAGATCGTCGGGATCACCGAAGTCTGCGCGCTGTCGCATCCGGATCCGACCGCCGAGGGCGATCCCAAATGGGACTGCGTCGATATCCGCGCCGTCTGCGACCTGCCGAAGCCGATTTCGCTGAAGGACATCAAGGCCAATCCGGCATTCGAGAAGATGGCTCTGGTCACCTCGATGCGGCTGTCGGTGCAGCCGGTTACCGAGGAAGAATATCTGGAGATCTGCCGGCTCGGCGGATTGGATAATCCGCCGCGGTGATTTCGGCGAGTGCTGGCATATTTGATGCCGACATTGACGAGGCTCCCAGATTTTCCGTCATTCCTGTGCTTGTAACAGGAATCCAGCCACGCGACGCCTGTCGCGTGAAATGAGTCTTCTCGTGGCGTAGACGCGAGGAAGCTGGATCCCCGCCACAAGGGCGGGGATGACGGAGGGTTGGGAGTGTCGTTCACCAAACCCACCTGCCTTCCAACTGCGATTACCGGAACCTTCATCAACCGTGAAAACCGATCCCAGAAACTTTCATCCGCGCCAATACGGACATCATGACGCCGCCGCATGTGCCGGAGGTGCGGCTTTATCTGGCCAGTGAAGCCCATGATCTTTGGCTGAAGACGGAGGAGGAGCTGGAGGAGATCGGCTTGCCGCCGCCGTTCTGGGCGTTTGCCTGGGCGGGCGGGCAGGGGCTGGCGCGGCATGTTCTCGATCATCCCTGAACTGGTGGCCAGCAAGCGGGTGATTGATTTTGCCTCCGGCTCGGGCCTCGTGGCAATCCGCGGCGATGAAGGCGGGGGCGGCCTCGGTGCTGGCCGTTGATATCGATCCCTGGACCGAAACGGCTATCCGGCTCAATGCCCTGTTGAATGGCGTCGACGTCTCCTCGGCGGCATCGGATCTGATCGGCACCGGGCGGGATGCGGATGTCTACCTTGCCGGCGATGTCTTCTATGATAAGTCGTTCGCCGACCGGATCGTTCCCTGGCTGAGCGCGCTTGCCAAGGACGGTGCCGATGTTCTCGTCGGCGACCCCGGCCGCGCCTATTGCCCGCGTGACCGGATGGAGATGCTGTCGACCTACCAAGTGCCGGTCACCCGGGCGCTGGAGGACAGCGAGGTCAAGAAGACCACGGTTTGGCGGTTTCTGAACAAAGAGCTCGGCTGAGGGCTTTGGAAGCGGGGGTGCCCAGCGCCCACTATGGGCGCGGCACAATGCAGATGTTCAGCTATCCCGCTGCCGCGTGTGCCCGCGCTGATATAGTCAGCGACACGTCTTGTCTCGATATCCTGGAGGGTCTCCAGCTTGATGTGGCGCCGGTACTTGCCGCCGCCGGACAGGAAACCATGGGGGTCGGTCAGGGATGCACCCTGGCTGAATTCCAGCGTTACATGGGCCTTGTAGGGAAAAACGCCGCAGAAACTTTGGTCGGATGAAAACAGCAATCCGCCATATTTCACCTCTTCGGTGATGGATGGACCGGCGGCCAGAGCGATTTCAGCGCAAGCGCGCGACAATCGGAAAGAGGTCTCCACGATACTCCCTGACCTCCTGTTGGAAGGCCTCCACCTTATCTGTGCTCATGCCGTAATTGTCCCGATGGAAGCCGATATGAAACCGGGATTGCCGGTCAGGAGCGGCGGTCTCATCTGCGGATGACGCAGACGCCGGATTCCCAGGAGCAGGCGCGACCGGCGGTCGAGGGGGTGACGCGGATGATTTTCGGGCGGGCAGCGGGATAGTTCATTCCGGTATCATCAGAATAATAGCCATAACCGTTGCGCTCCGAGCGAAAATAGGTGCCGTTGCCCGGGTCGGTCCAAGCGGAGAGACCGCCGAAATAGGTCCCGCCATTGGCATGCGACGGGAAACCGTCATCGCCATAGGACTGGTTCCAACCGTTTCGGCGCTCACCACGATATTCCCGCACCGCGATGGTGGGGTCATAGCGATCACGTCCATATCTCGGTTCGAAATGGCCGCGATTGGCCTGGCGCCTGTCGAACTGGAAGCGGTCATGGCGGCGATCGTAGCGATATCCGTGGTCGTTACGCGGCCGCCGGTCGTGGCGGTAATGACGGCCGGGATTGCCGCTCAAAATGGCTTCCTGCCGTCCACGGTGCGGGCGCTGGTCATGCGACCGTTCGAAATGCGGGCGGCGGACATGGTTTCTTTCGCCGTTGCGATCGCGTGCTTCGGCGAAAGTGGCGAACGAGAGGATCACGGCCAGGGCCGCGATCAAGACTTTCGTCGCATTCTGCAGGATGATTGGACGCATTTCGTGCAGCCCTCCGGATGGTTCTTAACAAATCCTTAACGGGCAATGTGGGGCAGGTGCCGGCAAAAGTCACGGATTGCGTTGAATTTTCACGCCTTATCGTTAACGCGGCAGGCGGATCGCTCGTCAAGCCGCCATATTTTCGTCTAATCGATTAAATTGATTTTGCAGTGCAAACACACTTGTCGTTAATCAATATGGTGATTAAACGTCGGCTGACTGAATTGCGCACAATCAGGTGCAATACCGGATGAAAATAGTCCAGTTTTTGGGCATCTTTCCGGGTCTTCCGTGAGGTTCAGATGACGAATGTCACCAAAAGCCGGCCGCTGTCGCCGCATCTACAAATCTATAAGCCTATTCCCACGATGGTCATGTCTATTGTGCACCGCATCACCGGAAGCGCCTTGTACTTCGGCACTGTCCTCGTTGCCTGGTGGCTGATCGCCGCCGCCAGCGGGCCAGAATATTACGACTGGGCCATGTGGGCGTTCGGCACGATCATCGGCCAGCTCATTCTGTTTGGTTATACCTGGGCGCTGGTGCATCATCTGTTCGGCGGTCTGAGGCACTTCGTCTGGGATCTGGGCTACGGCTACGAAAAGCATTTTGCGACCAAGCTTGCCATCGCCAATCTGATCGGCTCGGTCGCGGTGACCGCGCTGATCTGGATCGTCGGCTACGCGGTTCGCTGAGAGGACAAGAATTCCATGGATATGCGTACTCCCCTCGGCAAGGTTCGCGGCCTCGGTTCGGCCAAGGAAGGCACCGATCATTTCTGGCGCCAGCGGCTGACGGCCGTCGCCAACGTGCCGCTGATCATCTTCTTCTTGCTGTTCCTGATCAAATATGCCGGCGCGCCTTATGCTGAGGTCATCGTTGCCTTGTCGAACCCCTTTGTGGCCGTGGTCATGGGGCTGGTCGTTGTCTCCGGCTTGATCCACATGAAGCTCGGCATGCAGGTCATCATCGAGGATTATGTGCACGGCGAAGGTGTGAAGATCGTCCTCGTCATGCTCAATACGTTTTTTGCGATCGCAGTTGGCGGGCTCTGTCTTTTCGCCATCCTGAAGATCGCGTTTGCAGGGTAATTCAAAATGGCACCCACTTCATCGCCGCTCATCAACGGCCGCGCCTATGATTATGTCGACCATGCCTATGACGTCGTTGTCGTCGGCGCCGGCGGCGCCGGACTGCGCGCCACGCTCGGCATGGCCGAACAGGGCTTCAAGACGGCCTGCATCACCAAGGTTTTCCCGACGCGCTCGCACACGGTCGCAGCGCAGGGCGGCATCGCCGCGTCGCTGACCAACATGACGCCGGATAGCTGGCAGTGGCATCTCTACGATACGGTCAAGGGTTCCGACTGGCTCGGCGATGTCGATGCCATGCAGTATCTGACCATGGAAGCGCTGAAGGCCGTTTACGAGCTGGAACATTACGGCGTTCCCTTCTCGCGCAATGCCGAAGGCAAGATCTACCAGCGGCCGTTCGGCGGCCACATGCAGAATTACGGTGAAGGCCCGCCGGTACAGCGCACCTGCGCCGTGGCCGACCGGACCGGCCATGCCATCCTGCACACGCTTTATGGCCAGTCGCTGAAGCACAACGCCGAATTCTTCATCGAGTATTTCGCTCTCGACCTGATCATGTCGGATGACGGCAGCCGCTGCACCGGTGTTGTCGCCTGGAACCTCGACGACGGCACGATCCATCGCTTCTCGGCCAAGATGGTCGTTCTGGCGACCGGCGGTTATGGCCGCTCCTATTTCTCGGCGACCTCCGCCCATACCTGCACCGGCGACGGTGGCGGCATGGTGGCACGCGCCGGCCTGCCGCTGCAGGACATGGAATTTGTCCAGTTCCACCCGACCGGCATCTACGGATCGGGCTGCCTGATTACCGAAGGTGCGCGCGGCGAAGGCGGCTATCTCGTCAATTCCGAAGGCGAGCGCTTCATGGAGCGCTATGCGCCATCGGCCAAGGATCTTGCCTCGCGTGACGTTGTATCCCGCTGCATGACGCTGGAAATCCGCGAAGGCCGTGGCGTCGGTAAGAACAAGGACCATATCTACCTGCATCTCGACCATCTCGATCCGGCCGTGCTGCACGAGCGCCTGCCGGGCATTTCCGAGAGCGCCAAGATCTTTGCCGGTGTTGACGTGACCCATCGAGCCGATCCCGGTCCTGCCGACCGTCCACTACAACATGGGCGGCATTCCGACCAACTACTGGGGCGAAGTGCTGAATGCCGACGGTGAAAATCCGGAACGCATCCTGCCGGGCCTGATGGCTGTCGGCGAAGCCGGCTGCGCCTCGGTGCACGGGGCAAACCGCCTCGGCTCCAATTCGCTGATCGACCTCGTGGTCTTCGGCCGCGCTGCCGCAATCCGCGCCGGCGAGGTGATCGACCGGGTATCGCCGATCCCGCCGATCAACGAAAAGGCCTGCGAAAAGATCATGACGCGCTTCGACAAGCTGCGTTTTGCCGATGGCTCGACGCCGACTGCCGTGCTGCGCGAAAAGATGCAGCGCACCATGCAGGACGACGCCGCCGTGTTCCGCACCCAGGAATCGTTGGAGAGCGGCTGCAAGCGGATGAGCGCGATCTGGCAGGAGCTGAGCGACGTCAAGGTCACCGACCGCTCGATGATCTGGAATTCCGATCTGGTCGAAACGCTGGAACTGGAAAACCTGATGGCCAACGCCATTGTCACCGTCTATGGCGCCGAAGCCCGCAAGGAAAGCCGCGGCAGCCATGCGCGCGAGGATTACACCAGCGGACCATTCGCCGGCCGTGACGATGTCAACTGGCGCAAGCATACGCTGTCCTGGGTGAACGAGGCCGGCGAAGTCCGTCTCGACTACCGCCCGGTTCACACCGAACTTCTGGCCGAGGGCATCGATCCGAAAAGATCGAGCCCAAGGCGCGCGTGTATTGAGGAGAATGATCCATGGTTGAACTCGCTCTCCCCAAGAACTCGACGATGACCGAAGGCAAGGTCTGGCCGAAGCCGGCCGGTGCCACCAATACCCGCGAGTTTCGCATCTACCGCTGGAGCCCGGATGACGGCAAGAACCCGTCGATCGACACGTTCTACATCGATGTCGACGATTGCGGCCCGATGGTTCTCGATGCGCTGCTCTACATCAAGAACAAGATCGACCCGACGCTGACGCTGCGCCGCTCTTGCCGCGAAGGCATCTGCGGTTCCTGCGCCATGAATATCGACGGCACCAACACTTTGGCCTGCACCAAGGGCATGGACGAGGTGAAGGGCACGGTAAAAGTCTACCCGCTGCCGCATATGCCCGTCGTCAAGGACCTGGTACCGGACCTCACCAATTTCTACGCCCAGCACCGCTCGATCGAGCCTTGGCTGAAGACGGTTTCGCCGACGCCGGCCAAGGAATGGAAGCAGAGCCACGAGGACCGCCAGAAGCTCGACGGCCTTTACGAGTGCATCCTCTGCGCCTGCTGTTCCGCCTCGTGCCCCAGCTACTGGTGGAACGGCGACCGCTACCTCGGCCCGGCTGTGCTTCTGCAGGCCTATCGCTGGCTGATCGACTCCAGAGACGAAGCCAAGGGCGAGCGTCTCGACAACCTGGAAGACCCCTTCCGTCTCTATCGCTGCCACACGATCATGAACTGCGCCCAGACCTGTCCGAAGGGCCTCAACCCGGCCAAGGCCATTGGCGAGATCAAGAAGATGATGGTGGAACGCCGCGTTTGATGGGCAGCCATCGTGCCCTTTGACGAATTACAAGCGCCGGGTTCTGCCCGGCGTTTTCGTGTGAGGACAGGCTTGAAGAGCGACTGCATGGAGCCTTAGCAACTCCACGACGCAGACTGACAACCGTTTCAATCATGTCACAGGCGTCAAAGAATTGCCGTTCTCTTGAATTGAAAGATGGTTTTAAGTTAATTGCGCCTATATGCCAGTTGATGACTACGATGGCAAAGATGATCGGGAGCTTAAACATGCGGACAATACATGCGGTGGTGGGACTGGCCGTGGTGCTGGCGCTGGCTGGATGTCAGAGGACGTCCATGACCGATTTCGGTAGCAACAACACCTCGCCGGCCCCCGTGCAGGCACAGCCTGTGCCGACCGTCTCGTCCGGCCAGCTTGCTGCTCCCGGCGATACCTCGCAGTTTCCGGCAGCACCTGTCAGCGGTACGACCGCAGTCGGCGGCGTGCAGACGCCCGGTGGTACCGAGGTTGCAGCTGCGACCAACGCGCTCGATGTCACCAAGGAATCGATGGTCGGTAACTGGCGTGTGTCGAATGCCGGCAGCTCCTGCGACATGTTCCTGACGCTCACCAATCTCGGCAGCGGCTCGCGCGGCGGTACACGCGGTTGCGCCGGTGAACTGACGGCGATGGGCTCTTGGGAAGTGGCCGGCAAGCAGGTCGTGCTCAAGGATCGCAACGGCAACCCGCTCGCCCGCCTGTTCAAGACAGCGGATGCGCGCTTTGACGGCTCGACCAATGGCGGCCAGCCGGTCAGCCTCAGCCGCTAACCATCAGCCCGGCATCAGCCGGGCTTTTCTTGTCGCCAGCCTCCAACAGGTTCAGCGCGTGCCAAACCCAGAAGACAGCATTTCATGAAAACTCGAAGCCATGATCGTGGCGGGAGCGCTTTCGCGTGACCCGGCGCAGCTTGGCATTGCCAAGCGTCTCGATCATCTTTCCTCGGAACTGGCCGCCAGCCGCGCCCAGCGCAAGTCGAATGCGCTCGGCTGGCTGTTTGCCTCGCGCAAGAACGAGCATCCACCGGTCAAGGGGCTTTATCTCTATGGCGGCGTCGGGCGTGGCAAGACCATGCTCATGGATCTGTTCTTCGAAACGGTGCCGATCCAGCGAAAGCGCCGGGCGCATTTTCATGAATTCATGGCCGATGTGCATGAGCGCATCTTCAAGCACCGGCAGAAGCTGAAGAATGGCGAGACGCGCCAGGCCGATCCGATGCCGCCGGTTGCCGCGGAAATCTTTGCCGAGGCCCGGCTACTCTGCTTCGACGAGTTTTCCGTCACCGATATTGCCGATGCGATGATCCTGTCGCGGCTGTTCGGCGAGCTTTTTGCCAAGGGCTGCGTGCTGGTGGCGACATCGAATGTCGAGCCGGCTAACCTCTATATGGACGGCCTGAATCGCGGGTTGTTTCTGCCGTTCATCGATCTGTTGAAGGCGCATGCCGATATCGTGCCGTTGGATGCGGGGACGGACTATCGGCTTGCCAAGATGGGGGCTGCCGGTCTGGCTGTCGCCGATGGGTCCTGAGGCTGATGCGGCACTTGGCCGAGCCTGGATCCATGCGACCGCCGGCCTTTCGGTTGCCGCCGGCGAGGTTGCGCGCAAGGGCAGGAAGATCAAGGTTCCGGCGGCGGCCAACGGTTGTGCGCGATTTACATTTGCCGATCTCTGCGAGCGGCCATTGGGTGCTGCTGATTATCTCGCCATTCTCTCGCATTACCGGACGATTTTCATCGATCACATCCCGCATCTGACGCCGGAGCGTCGCAACGAGACCAAGCGGTTCATCATGCTGGTCGACACGATCTACGATCACGGCGCCCGTCTGTTTGCCACGGCCGCCTCCACGCCGATCGATCTCCTGACCGCGAAAAAGGCACGGAGGGCTTCGAATTCGACCGGACGGTTTCGCGCCTGATCGAGATGCAGAGCGAGGAATATGCGTGAAATCATCGTGCGTAAACAGTGACTTCGTGACAATATAGAGACGAAAATTCTTACGTTTACGTAAGAATTTTATGATCTAACTGATTGAAATTGTTCCACCCAAAAGTATCGGTTGATATTTTAGTTTTTGGCGTTTAATTCCTTGCGCCGAAGGTTTGCCATAGCTCGCGCTTGAGGCGCCACGTCAGGCCTTGTCAGATTTGGATCGCAAAGGAAGCACTTTCATGGCGCGCAACAAGATCGCACTTATTGGTTCTGGAATGATTGGTGGCACGCTGGCGCATCTCGCCGGCCTGAAAGAATTGGGCGACATCGTCCTGTTCGACATTGCCGACGGCATTCCGCAGGGCAAGGGTCTCGATATCGCTCAGTCCTCTCCCGTCGAAGGCTTCAATGCCAATCTGACCGGTGCCAGCGACTATTCCGCAATTGAAGGCGCCGATGTCTGCATCGTCACCGCCGGTGTTGCCCTGCAAGCCCGGCATGAGCCGCGACGACCTGCTCGGCATCAACCTCAAGGTGATGGAACAGGTCGGCGCCGGCATCAAGAAATATGCCCCTGAACGCCTTCGTCATCTGCATCACCAACCCGCTCGACGCGATGGTCTGGGCGCTGCAGAAGTTCTCCGGCCTGCCGAAGAACATGGTCGTCGGCATGGCTGGCGTTCTCGATAGCTCCGCTTCCGCCTGTTCCTGTCCCAGGAATTCAATGTTTCCGTCCAGGACGTCACTGCGTTTGTTCTCGGCGGTCATGGCGATACTATGGTGCCGCTTGCCCGTTACTCGACCGTTGGCGGCATTCCGCTGACCGATCTGGTCAAGATGGGCTGGGTCACCAAGGAACGTCTCGAAGAAATCATCCAGCGCACCCGCGACGGCGGCGCTGAAATCGTCGGTCTTCTGAAGACCGGTTCGGCCTACTACGCTCCGGCTGCGTCGGCGATCGAAATGGCTGAATCCTTCCTCAAGGACAAGAAGCGCGTGCTTCCGGCCGCTGCCTATTTGTCCGGCCAGTACGGCGTCAAGGACATGTATGTCGGCGTTCCCACGATCATCGGTGCCGGCGGCATCGAGCGCATCATCGAAGTCGAATTCAACAAGGCCGAGCAGGAAGCCTTCGAAAAGTCCGTCGCTTCGGTGGCGAGCCTTTGCGAAGCCTGCATCGCCATCGCGCCGAGCCTCAAGTAATTGAATTGCCGTTCGGCTTAAACAGGAAATCTCCCCATGAACATTCATGAATATCAGGCCAAGGCTCTGCTGAAGACCTTTGGCGCTCCGGTCGCGGAAGGTGTCGCCATCTTCTCCGCCGATGAAGCAGAAGCGGCTGCAAAGTCGCTTCCAGGCCCGCTCTACGTCGTCAAGAGCCGGATCCACGCTGGCGGCCGCGGCAAGGGCAAGTTCAAGGAACTCGGCCCGGATGCCAAGGGCGGCGTTCGCCTGGCGTTTTCCATCGACGAAGCCAAGGCGCATGCCAAGGAAATGATGGGCAACACGCTGGTAACCCGCGCAGACCGGCGAAGCCGGCAAGCAGGTCAACCGCCTCTATATCGAAGACGGCGCCGACATCGCACGCGAGCTTTACCTCTCGCTGCTGGTCGACCGTTCTGTCGGCCGCGTTGCCTTCGTGGTTTCCACCGAAGGCGGCATGGACATCGAGGCTGTCGCCCATGACACGCCTGAGAAGATCCACACCATTGCCATTGATCCGGAAACGGGCGTGACGGCTGCAGACGTTGCTGCGATCTCCAAGGCTCTCGAGCTTTCGGGCGCTGCTGCCGAAGACGCCAAGTCGCTGTTCCCGATCCTCTACAAGGCCTTCAACGAGAAGGACATGGCACTGCTCGAGGTCAACCCGCTGATCGTCATGAAGAATGACCATCTGCGCGTCCTCGACGCCAAGATGTCGTTCGACGGCAACGCGATCTTCCGTCACGACGACGTCAAGGCGCTGCGCGACGAGACCGAAGAAGACGCCAAGGAAATCGAAGCCTCGAAGTGGGACCTCGCCTACGTCGCTCTCGACGGCAATATCGGCTGCATGGTCAACGGCGCAGGCCTTGCCATGGCAACGATGGACATCATCAAGCTGTACGGCAAGGAGCCGGCAAACTTCTGCGACGTCGGCGGTGGCGCCGGCAAGGAAAAGGTTGCTGCGGCCTTCAAGATCATCACTGCCGACCCCAAGGTCGAAGGCATTCTCGTCAACATCTTCGGTGGCATCATGAAATGTGACGTCATCGCTGAAGGCGTTGTTGCTGCCGTGCAGGAAGTCGGCCTCAAGGTTCCGCTCGTCGTGCGCCTCGAAGGCACCAATGTCGAGCTCGGCAAGAAGATCCTGAACGAGATCGGGTCTTGCGATCACGGCGGCAGACGACTTGGACGATGCGGCCAAGAAGATCGTCGCTGCGATCAACGCCTAATTTTAAGGACCCGAACTCATGTCTATTCTCGTCAACAAGAATACCAAGGTCCTGGTTCAGGGCCTGACCGGCAAGACCGGCACATTCCACACCGAGCAGGCGCTTGCCTATTACGGCACGCAGATGGTCGGCGGTATCCACCCGAAGAAGGGTGGCGAAACCTGGACCGGTTCGAAGGGCGAAAGCCTGCCGATCTTCGCCAGCGTTGCTGAAGCCAAAGAACGGACGGGCGCTGATGCGTCGGTGATCTACGTTCCGCCGGCAGGTGCCGCCGACGCGATCATCGAAGCGATCGAAGCCGAGATCCCGTTCATCACCTGCATCACCGAAGGCATTCCGGTCATGGACATGGTTCGCGTCAAGGCTCGCCTCGACCGCTCCAAGTCGCGCCTGCTTGGTCCGAACTGCCCGGGCATCCTGACGCCGGAAGAATGCAAGATCGGCATCATGCCGGGCCTCGATCTTCCGCAAAGGTTCGGTCGGCATCGTTTCGCGCTCCGGCACGCTGACCTATGAAGCCGTGTTCCAGACGTCGAACGAGGGCCTTGGCCAGACGACGGCTGTCGGCATCGGCGGCGACCCGGTCAAGGGCACCGAATTCATCGACGTCTTGGAAATGTTCCTGGCCGACGAAGCCACGACCTCGATCATCATGATCGGCGAAATCGGCGGTTCGGCTGAAGAAGACGCAGCCCAGTTCCTGATCGACGAAGCCAAGAAGGGTCGTAAGAAGCCGATGGCAGGCTTCATCGCCGGCCGTACGGCTCCGAAGGGCCGCACCATGGGCCATGCCGGTGCTGTCGTTTCCGGCGGCAAGGGCGACGCGGAATCGAAGATTTCGGCCATGGAAGCGGCCGGCATCAAGGTCTCGCCTTCCCCGGCGCGCCTCGGCAAGACGCTGGTCGAAGTCCTCAAGGGCTGAGACGATACACACCGATAACGTGACCGGGCCTCGCATTGCGGATGGCCCGGTCCGCACCATCTGATGACGTGAAGCGCATTTGGCGCTTTTGAAAATGCGGTTCACCGGGGCCTACACCCGGCAGAGTTAACAAGTCAGGAGGCGGACGGACAGGTCCGCGGAACACCATGGCACGGCAAGAAGCCAACGAGCAATTTCAGCTGACATCGTTCCTCGACGGAGCGAATGCCGGATACATCGATCAGCTTTATGCGCGCTATGAAAACGATCCGTCGTCCGTTTCGGGCGAGTGGCAGTCGTTCTTCAAGGCGCTGCAGGAGCAGCCTGAAGACGTGATCAAGGCCGCCAAGGGCGCTTCCTGGAAGAAGCCGAACTGGCCGATCCCGGCCAGCGGCGACCTGGTCTCGGCGCTGGACGGCGACTGGGGCACGGTCGAAAAGGTCATCGAAAAGAAGGTCCAGGCGAAGGCCGAGGCACAGGCCGTTGCAACCGGCGTTGCAGCAGCGCCCGCCGACGTTCACCAGTCGACCCGCGACAGTGTCCGCGCGATCATGCTGATCCGCGCCTACCGTATGCGCGGCCACCTGCATGCCAAGCTCGACCCGCTGGCGATTGCCGCTCCGGTCGACGATTATCATGAGCTGTCGCCGTCGAATTACGGCTTTGGCCCGGAAGACATGGACCGCCCGATCTTCATCGACAACGTGCTGGGCCTCGAATATGCGACCCTGCGAGAGATCGTCGACATCCTCGAGCGCACCTATTGCTCGACGCTGGGTGTCGAGTTCATGCATATCTCCGATCCGGAAATCAAAGGCTGGATCCAGGAGCGCATCGAGGGTGCGGACAAGGGCGTCGATTTTACGCCGGAAGGCAAGAAGGCCATCCTGCAGAAACTGATCGAGGCCGAAGGTTTCGAGCAGTTCATCGACGTCAAGTACAAGGGCACCAAGCGCTTCGGCCTTGACGGCGGTGAATCGCTGATCCCGGCGCTCGAGCAGATCATCAAGCGCGGCGGTCAGGAAGGCCTGAAGGAAATCATTCTCGGCATGGCCCATCGCGGCCGGCTGAACGTCTTGACCAACGTCATGGGCAAGCCGCATCGCGCGGTGTTCCATGAGTTCAAGGGCGGCTCTGCCGCTCCGGACGATGTCGAAGGCTCGGGCGACGTGAAGTACCATCTGGGTGCTTCCTCGGACCGCGAGTTCGACGGCAACAAGGTGCATCTGTCGCTGACGGCAAATCCGTCGCATCTGGAGATCGTCAATCCTGTGGTCATGGGCAAGGCCCGCGCCAAGCAGGACCAGATGGCGAAGATCTTCGAAGGCGACATCATTCCGCTGTCCGAACGGGCGCAGGTCATGCCGCTGCTGCTGCACGGCGATGCCGCCTTTGCCGGCCAGGGTGTGACGGCTGAAATCCTCGGCCTGTCGGGTCTGCGCGGTCATCGTGTCGCCGGCACCGTGCATTTCATCATCAACAACCAGATCGGCTTCACCACCAATCCGGCCTTTTCGCGCTCGTCGCCCTATCCGTCCGACGTTGCCAAGATGATCGAAGCGCCGATCTTCCACGTCAACGGCGACGATCCGGAAGCGGTCGTCTACGCCGCCAAGATCGCCACCGAATTCCGGATGAAGTACCACAAGCCTGTCGTTATCGACATGTTCTGCTATCGCCGCTTCGGCCATAACGAAGGCGATGAGCCGTCGTTCACGCAGCCGAAGATGTACAAGGTCATCCGCGCCCACAAGACGGTCGTTCAGCTCTATGGCGAACGCCTGATTGCCGAAGGCCTGATCTCCGAAGGCGAACTGGAAATGATGCGGGCCGACTGGCGCGCGCCTGGAACAGGAGTTCGAAGCCGGGCAGTCCTACAAGCCGAACAAGGCCGACTGGCTGGACGGTGTCTGGTCGGGGCTTCGCGCTGCCGACAATCAGGATGAGCAGCGCCGCGGCAAGACCTCGGTGCCGATGAAGACGCTGAAGGAAGTTGGCCGCAAGCTGTCGGAAGTTCCGGCTGGCTTCCATGCCCATAAGACCATCCAGCGTTTCATGGACGGCCGCGCCAACATGGTCCAGACCGGTGAGGGCATCGACTGGGCGATGGCGGAAGCACTTGCATTCGGCACGCTCTGTGTCGAAGGCACCAAGATCCGCCTGTCGGGCCAGGATTGCGAACGCGGCACGTTCTCGCAGCGCCATTCGGTTCTCTACGATCAGGAGACCGAAGACCGCTACATCCCACTTGCCAACCTGGCGCCGACCCAGGCCCGTTACGAAGTCATCAACTCGATGCTTTCGGAAGAAGCGGTGCTTGGTTTCGAATACGGTTATTCGCTGGCCCGCCCGAATGCGCTGACCCTCTGGGAAGCCCAGTTCGGCGACTTCGCCAACGGTGCGCAGGTCGTCTTCGACCAGTTCATCTCATCGGGCGAACGCAAGTGGCTGCGCATGTCCGGTCTCGTCTGCCTTCTGCCGCATGGTTATGAAGGCCAGGGTCCGGAGCATTCCTCCGCCCGCCTCGAGCGCTGGCTGCAGATGTGCGCCGAAGACAACATGCAGGTCGCCAACGTCACGACACCGGCGAACTATTTCCACATCCTGCGCCGCCAGGTGAAGCGCGACTTCCGCAAGCCGCTGATCATGATGACGCCGAAGTCGCTGCTGCGCCACAAGCGCGCCGTCTCTTCGCTGTCGGAAATGGCCGGCGAGACCTCGTTCCACCGTCTTCTCTGGGACGATGCCGAGGTCATCAAGGACGGTCCGATCAAGCTGCAGAAGGACGCCAAGATCCGTCGCGTCGTGCTCTGCACCGGCAAGGTCTACTACGATCTGCTCGAGGAACGCGAAAAGCGCGGGATCGACGATGTCTATCTGTTGCGCGTCGAACAACTCTATCCGTTCCCGGCCAAGGCGTTGATCAACGAACTCTCGCGCTTCCGTCATGCGGAAATGGTCTGGTGCCAGGAAGAGCCGAAGAACATGGGTGCATGGTCGTTCATCGACCCGTATCTGGAATGGGTGCTTGCCCATATCGATGCGAAGTACCAGCGGGTGCGCTACACCGGCCGTCCGGCTGCCGCCTCTCCGGCGACGGGTCTGATGTCCAAGCATCTGGCGCAGCTCGCTGCATTCCTCGAAGACGCCCTCGGCGGCTGAAAAACGGGAGGCTGAAAGGCCTCCCCTCTTTGCCTCAACAGAAACAGACACCCGATCAACGGACGACAAAATATCATGGCCACAGAAATCCGCGTTCCCACTCTGGGCAGATCCGTCAGCGAAGCCACCATCGGTACCTGGTTCAAGAAGGTTGGCGATACCGTCAAGGCCGACGAGCCGCTGCTTGAACTCGAAACCGACAAGGTGACGATCGAAGTGCCTTCACCTGCCGCCGGCGTTCTGTCCGAAATCGTGGCTGCTGCTGGCGAAACCGTCGGCCTCGGCGCGCTGCTCGGCAACATCGCCGCTGGCGCTGCAGGAGCCGCTGCTCCGGCCGCCGCCGAAAAGAAGGTTGCCGAACCGGCCGCCGCTGCTCCTGCCGCCGCCGCTGCTGCACCGGCCTCTACCCCGGTTGCCTCCGCCATGCCGGCAGCACCTGCCGCCGCCAAGATGCTGGCTGAAAACAGCCTGTCGGCCGATCAGATCGATGGTTCCGGCAAGCGTGGCCAGGTTCTGAAGGGCGACGTCATCGCTGCTGTTGCCAAGGGCATTTCGGCGCCTGCGGTGTCCGAGCCGGTCAAGACCGTGTCGCGTGGTCCGTCGTCGACTGAGGATGCGCCGCGCGAAGAGCGCGTCAAGATGACCCGCCTGCGCCAGACAATCGCCAAGCGCCTCAAGGATGCGCAGAACACTGCGGCGATGCTGACCACCTACAATGAGGTGGACATGAGCGCGGTGATGAGCCTGCGCACCAAGTACAAGGACATCTTTGAGAAGAAGCATGGCGTCAAGCTCGGCTTCATGGGCTTCTTCACCAAGGCGGTGACCCATGCCCTGAAGGAAATCCCTTCGGTCAACGCCGAGATCGACGGCACCGACATCATCTACAAGAACTTCTGCCATATCGGCATGGCCGTCGGCACCGACAAGGGTCTGGTCGTTCCCGTCATCCGCGACGCCGACGAGATGTCGATCGCCGAAGTCGAGAAGGATCTCGGCCGTCTCGCCAAGCTTGCCCGCGATGGGGCACTCTCCATGGCCGACATGCAGGGCGGCACGTTTACCATCACCAATGGCGGCGTCTACGGCTCGCTGATGTCGTCGCCGATCCTGAATGCACCGCAGTCTGGCATTCTCGGCATGCACAAGATCCAGGACCGTCCGGTCGTCGTCGGCGGCCAGATCGTCATCCGTCCGATGATGTATCTTGCGCTGTCCTACGATCACCGCATCGTCGACGGCAAGGAAGCGGTGACCTTCCTTGTGCGCGTCAAGGAAAGCCTGGAAGATCCGGAACGCCTCGTTCTCGATCTGTAAGGAACGGCAAACATGGACGCGGCAGCACTGGCGGTATCGCCTTTCGTCACGCTCCTCGCCTGGAGCGTGGTGCTGCTGGTGATCCATGTCTCGCTGCAGGGTTTTTCCGCGACCATTGAGCTTGGATCGGCATGGAATGCCGGTCCGCGCGATGAGGAAAGAAAGCCCTCCGGCAAGCTCGCCGGGCGCTTTGCCCGGGCATCGGCCAATTTCCACGAGACCTATCCGGCGTTCGTCGGATTGGCCTTGGCATTGGCGATCACCGGTGACCTCACCGGCTGGGGCCTGATCGGCGCGTGGACTTGGCTTGTCTGCCGGATCATCTATATTCCGCTCTATCTGGCGGGTGTTCCCTATATCCGCTCGCTCATCTGGCTCGGTTCGCTTGCCGGGCTCCTCATCATGGTTGCGACGCTCGTTTTCTGAGACGAAAGTGGACGTCAAACAGCGATAACCGGAGACGTGCCGTGCATCCTTATCTGTTCGAACTCGCTTCTCTTATGGCCATCTTTGCCTTCGCCATCGTCTCGCCCGGCGCCGATCTTGCCATGGTCATGCGCCAGTCGATCGTCAACGGCCGCCGCTCCGCAATCATCACGTCGTTCGGTGTCGGCACCTCGCTGATGTTCCATGTGACCTACACGATTCTCGGTCTCGGGCTGCTGATCTCGCAGTCGATCTATCTGTTCAACATCGTCAAATGGTGCGGTGTCGCTTACCTTCTCTATATCGGCATCAAGTCGCTGCGTGCCGGCAAGACTGACATGACGGCGCAAGCCGAAGGTGTGCAGGCCAGCGAAAAGCGCCAGTCCGGACTGAAGGCTTTCGGTCTCGGCTTTGCCTGCCAACGCCTTGAACCCGAAGCCGGTGTTCTTCTTCCTGTCGATCTTCTCGACGGTGGTCAGCGCCCATACGCCGATCATGGTCAAGTTCGGCTATGGCCTCGTCATGGCCAGCTGCCTGATCCTCTGGTTCGTCGGTGTCAGCCTGTTCATGACGACGCCGAAGATGCGCGCCGCCTTCTCGCGCGCCAGCCAGTGGATCGACCGCGCCAGCGGCCTGGTCTTCATCGCCCTTGGCTTGAAGCTTGCTACGGAAAAGGCTGCCTGAGCATGCGCTTTGCCGCTTCCGCATCGATCCTGAGCACACTGCTGGCGGTTTCGCAGGCGGTTGCCTCCGATTGCCTGCAGGAGCAAGCAATCTATGGCGACGCCGACGGTGCCTATGAACTGCAGTTCGAGCCGGTCGGTTCGGCCAGTGCCGCCACCAGCAATCATTTCAAGGTCAAGGTCGCCAAGACCGATCTGGTGCTTGACGGTATAGTCATGCAATCGGACGAACCGGTGCGCGCCAACGGCATGATCATGAACAATTGCCCGGAAGGCGACGTCACCGGTGACGACATCGCCGCCTGCACCGTCTGGCAGGGCGTAATCTATTCCGTCGGCGTCGACGGCAAGGTCGGCTCGCTGCCGGGGGAGGGCCTGGAAGCCGCCTCGCAGGTATTGCTGCCCGATTTCGGCCCGGCGATCCGCAATTCATCCATATGGGGCAAGGCGACTGTCGCTCCCTGGGACGTTCTGACCTTCAAGGGATGCGGCCAATGACGCGCAATGACAGGCCCGTTCTGCTGGTAACCGGCGGCAGCCGTGGCATTGGTGCGGCCATCTGCCGGTCGGCCGCCGAACAGGGTTGGGCGGTTGCCGTCAACTATGCCTCCAACCGGCCTGCCGCCGACGCAGTCGTTGCGGCGATTGAAGCAGACGGCGGCACGGCCATTGCAGTGGAAGGCGACGTCGGCAGCGAGGCCGGGATCACGGCCATTTTTGCGGCGGTCGACAAGGCTTTCGGCCGACTGGACGGTCTGGTCAACAATGCCGGCATCGTCGGACCGCCAGCGCGGATCGATGAGATCACTTCGGAGCGGCTGGAGCGCATGCTGCGCGTCAACGTCTCCGGCTCGATCCTCTGCGCGGCTGCGGCCGTCCGGCGGATGTCGGTGCGCCACGGCGGCAAGGGTGGCGTCATCGTCAATATTTCCTCGATGGCCGCCGTTCTCGGTTCTGCCGGACAATATGTTGATTATGCTGCCTCCAAGGGGGCGATCGACACGTTCACTGTCGGGCTAGCGCGCGAGGTCGTCTCGGACGGCATCCGCGTCAATGCGGTGCGTCCCGGCGTCATCGATACGGATATCCACGCGTCCGGCGGGCTTCCAGACCGCGCCCGCGAACTCGGACCAACCATTCCAATGAAACGGCCGGGCACCTGCGCAAGAGGTCGCCGATGCCGTTCTCTATCTTCTTTCCCCTTCGTCGTCCTATGTAACGGGCGCCATTCTCAACGTCAGCGGCGGACGCTAGCCGCTCTCAGGAAGGACTTTTCCATGGCTTATGATCTCATCGTTATCGGTACCGGCCCCGGCGGCTATGTCTGCGCCATCAAGGCGGCCCAGCTCGGCCTCAAGGTCGGCGTCATTGAGAAGCGCGCCACCTATGGCGGCACCTGCCTCAATGTCGGCTGCATCCCGTCCAAGGCGCTGCTGCATGCGTCGGAAGTGTTCCATCAGACCGGACACGGCATCGATGCGCTCGGCGTTGAAGTTTCCGCACCGAAGCTGAACCTTGGAAAGATGCTTGCCCACAAGGACTCGACGGTGAAGTCGAACGTTGATGGTGTCGCCTTCCTGTTCAAGAAGAACAAGATCGATGCCTTCCAGGGCACCGGCAAGGTGCTCGGCGAAGGCAAGGTCTCCGTCACCAACGACAAGGGTGAAGAGCAGATCATCGAGACGAAGAATATCGTCATCGCCACCGGCTCCGACGTTGCCGGTATCCCAGGCGTTCCGGTCGAGATCGACGAAAAGATTATTATTTCCTCCACCGGCGGTATCGCGCTGGAAAAGGTTCCGGCCGCCATGGTCGTTGTCGGCGGTGGCGTCATTGGCCTCGAGCTCGGCTCGGTCTGGTCGCGCCTTGGCGCGAAGGTGACCGTGGTCGAATATCTCGATACCATCCTCGGTGGCATGGACGGCGAAGTCGCCAAACAGTTCCAGCGCATGCTCGCCAAGCAGGGCATCGATATCAAGGTCGGCGCCAAGGTGACCGGCGTTGAAAAGTCCGGCAAGGGTGCCAAGGTGACCTACGAGCCGGTCAAGGGCGGCGACGCCGCAACCATCGACGCCGATGTCGTTTTGATCGCCACCGGTCGCAAGCCGTTCACCGAAGGCCTCGGCCTTGCCAAGGCCGGCGTCGTCATGGACACGCGCGGCCGCGTCGAGATCAACAACCATTTCCAGACCAGTATTCCTGGCGTCTACGCGATCGGCGACGTCGTGCGCGGCCCGATGCTGGCCCACAAGGCAGAAGACGAAGGTGTCGCGGTTGCCGAGATCATCGCCGGCCAGGCCGGTCACGTGAACTATGATGTCATCCCGAGCGTCGTCTACACCCAGCCGGAAGTCGCCTCCGTCGGCAAGACCGAGGAAGAGCTGAAGGCCGCAGGCATCGCCTACAAGGTCGGCAAGTTCCCGTTCACCGCCAATGGGCGCGCCTGCGCCATGCTGCAGACCGACGGGTTCGTGAAGATCCTTGCCGACAAGGAAACCGACCGCGTTCTCGGCGGCCATATCGTTGGCTTCGGCGCCGGCGAAATGATCCACGAGATCACCGTGCTGATGGAATTCGGCGGCTCTTCGGAAGATCTTGGCCGCACCTGCCACGCCCACCCGACCATGTCGGAAGCGGTGAAGGAAGCGGCGCTCGCCACTTTCTTCAAGCCGATCCATATGTAAGGAAACCTGGGAGGGGCCGTGACAATCGGCCCCTTTGCGGCTCCTGAGCGTGCGGTCTAGGATCGGTGCATTCAAGGAGCACACGCCTATGGCCCCCCCGCACATATTCCGTTCCGGTTACGCTGCCGCATCCGGCATTGCCCCTGGCAGATTGGGCAGACTGTTACGAGCTGCTGGTGCCTGGCCAATCGACCACCGCCATCTCTGCGGCTAAGCGTGCCTTGGGTGATTTTCCGGCCTGGGTTCGGGCGCTGATGTGGCTGAGGAATGCCGTTGTCAGTCCCTTCGGCCTGAAGGGCTCCGGGCACCAACCGGGCGGCAAGGCGGAGATGATCGGCTTCTTCCCCGTCATTTCGCGCTCAAGCGAACAGGCCGTGCTGGGCCTTGACGATGCTCATCTGGATTTCCGCATCGTTATCGACGTTCTGCCAGGCCGGCGAACTGGCGCAGAGGGTCAGCGTGACGACGCTGGTGCGCCGCAAAGATCCTTGCTCGGAAAGATTTACATCGCCGTCATCACGCCGTTCCACCGGCTGATCGTCAGGACGATGCTGGCGCGGCTTGCCCGTCCTGTTACGGCTGTGAGCTAACGCTTTCGCGGGGTTTCATGAAGCTCCAGGGCGTAGGCTTTTGCCGTCCGCCCTGGATGCCAAGCTTATTGCAGCGTGCGGGGCTGCAGCTGTGCCGGGTGTTCGGCGGCGACATTGGCGCTTGCGCCAGCAGCCTGTCCGTCGAGGCCGGTGGCAACGACGGAGACGCGGAACACGCCGTCGAGGCTCTTGTCGAAGATCGCGCCGACGACGATATCGGCATCCTCATAGACTTCCTCGTGGATGCGGGTCGCCGCCTCGTCGACTTCGAACAGCGTCATGTCGGAACCGCCGGAGATCGAAATCAGCACGCCCTTGGCGCCCTTCATCGAGACTTCGCTGAGCAGTGGATTAGCGATCGCCGCTTCGGCAGCCTTTGATGCACGGCCGTCGCCGCTGGCTTCGCCGGTGCCCATCATGGCGCGGCCCATGCCCTTCATCACCGACTTGACGTCGGCGAAGTCGAGGTTGATCAGGCCTTCCTTGACGATCAGGTCGGTGATGCAGCCAACGCCGGAATAGAGAACCCGGTCGGCAATGACGAAAGCATCGGCAAAGGTGGTCTTGGCATCGGCGATGCGGAAGAGGTTCTGGTTGGGAATGACGATGACGGTATCGGCAGCTTCACGCAGCCGCTCGATGCCTTCTTCAGCCGATTGCATGCGGCGCTTGCCCTCGAAGCTGAACGGCTTGGTGACAACGGCGACCGTCAGGATGCCGGCATTGCGCGCGGCCTGCGCGATCACGGGGGCCGCACCGGTGCCGGTGCCGCCGCCCATGCCGGCGGTGACGAAACACATATGCGTGCCGCCGAGATGATCCATGATCTCGTCGATCGATTCTTCCGCTGCCGCGCGGCCGACTTCAGGCAGCGAACCGGCGCCGAGCCCTTCGGTCACCTGCGCGCCGAGCTGGATCAGCCGGGTCGCCTTCGACATGGTCAGCGCCTGCGCATCGGTGTTAGCCGCGACGAATTCTGCACCCTGCAGGCCTTCGGTGATCATGTTGTTGATGGCATTGCCGCCGCCGCCGCCGACGCCGATGACAGTGATCTTCGGTCTCATCTCCGAAATCACGGGTTTCTTGATTTCTGTCATGACGTCTTCTCCTTGGACGTGCTTGCCGCCCCGGCATGTGGAAGCGCGTTCCGGGAGCTGCATCGAATGCGAAGCGGAGCGGGCGCGAATCAGGCAGCCGCAGGTTAGGCTGGCAAAAGGCAGAGAGACGGCACGGGTGCAAGAGGATGACTGCGGCGAGTTTGTGACAGTCGTGTTTTTGTCACTGTTTGGCGGCAATCGCCGGCTCGACGGAACCATTCCCCGTTGTTCTCGTCCCACAAGCAGCACCGTTGGCATTTTCTGACATCGGCGTTGACGGGGCACCGGAGGGGCTGGCAGGTGCAGAGAGTTGTCATCCTGCATGTCCGGTTGTAGTATTCGGGGTTGGGTCTCCTATGCGACCCTGCAAATACGGTAAAGCGTGTGAAATCGTCAGCGCTACCGCCAAATTCTGAATGTTTGTTGGCGAGCCGCTTCTGATCAAACAGAAGAGCCTCCAGTATTTTTGAGGGCCATAACTCAGAAGCTTATTTTCGTCCGGGCTACAGAATAGCGCATCCACCAGTCCGAATTGGATTGAACTGGAAGCACGTGGAGGAAGAAATGAGCAATCGCACAATAACTGTCACGCTCGCGGGATGCCTCGCGTTGTCTGCCTGTCAAACTGCTCCGACCTCTCAGGCTGTCGCGGACCGGCAATGCCGAATTCGGCTGTGTCGCAGGAACTGTCGGGGGCGCCATCGTCGGCGGCCTAATCGGCAGTACCATTGGTGCCGGATCGGGTCAGATTGCTGCCATCGGCGGTGGTATCGGTCTTGGCGGCTTCCTGGGCAATCGGCTGACTTGCGGATAAAGAAACAAGGATGGTGCTGATGTACAAGATAGCTTTGATTGCGACACTTGTTCTGTGCCCTGCTTCCCTGGTCACAGCACAGGAACAAACAAACTCAATCCACCAAGGGCACAAGGACAAGCTTGATAGCAATTCCAACGGTGCCGTCGAACGTTCGGAATACCAGGCGTTTATGACCACTGCCTTCACGAACCTGGACAAAAGCAAGGATGGCAGCTTGCAATCTGTCGAGGTGAGCCAAGTCCTGACCACCGAACAGTTTTCACAAAGTGACGTCGACCACAATGGCGTCGTAAGTCAGAGCGAATTCATGAAACGGGTAATGGCTGACTTTGCAGCAGCTGATCGCAGCGGTGATGGCAACCTCCAATAGCTACCCTGTATTCAGGGCCCTAGCGATCATCCTCCCGGCCAGAAAATGCGAAGCCGGATTCTGCCGGGAGGAGAACTTTTGGAGTGAGCGAACCGGGAACTGCAATCGAATGGGAAGCGGCGGTCGCGAATGAGGCCGCCGCAGGTTACATCCCCATTTGGTGTGTCATTTCTGGCGTGTTTCCAGTGGTTTAGTTGGTCGCTGTCACCGTAAACCCATCCTTGCGCAACAGTTCGATCACGCCTTCGTCTCCCGGCAGATGCAGTGCGCCGACGGCCATGAACACGGCGCCGCCATCGAGGATCGGCTTGGCGCGCGTTGCCATGATCTTGTTGCGGTCGGTGATGATGCGCTGTTCGAAATCGGCGTAGCCGGCATCGCCCTCGATGGATTTCTCTTCCGAAACGGCCTTCATCATCGGCATGATCAGTCCGGTATCGCCGGAAAGATAGAGTTCGGTGGTCGTCTCCATGACGTCGGTCACGGTGTCGCCGAGAGCCAGCGTCTCGATCAGTGCATCCAGATGAAACTGCACCGGCAGCGCGTCCATCGCCTGCAATTGCTCGACCATGGTTTCCAGACCCTTCAGGCTTTTGCCCTGCTTCAAGGCATCCTCGGCGAGCTTCTTGTCGAGGAAGGCCGCACCGGCAGCCTTGCGGCTCATTTCGCAAGCGGGCAGGGCGACGAAGCTGGCGATCATCCACGGCTTCATCTTGGCCACGAGCGTCAGCGGTATGCCGCGCGCCTTCAGCCCGGCCGCCAGCTGTTCGGTTTCTTCCGGTTTGAGGAAATCCTTGATCGACTTGCCATCGGCAAACATCGTCAATCCCGGCTGCATCATGATCGCCGCGGCTGCCTTGCGGTCGTCGACGATCTCGTCTGATCTCGACGATAACGGTCTTGGCGGTGTCATAGGCCTGGCTGGCGCCCTCTGGCATCGCAAGCACGCGCGGATCGGTCACGTGCATGGTGCCGAGCAGGTAGGACGGGGCGATGCCCTCTTTCTCGATTCTCCAGAAGGTGCCCTTGCCGTTCGGAACGGCCGCTGCTTCCTTTTCCAGCGCCGCGAACTTGGCCGGATCGGAGGTGCGCATTTGGGTGATCAGGTTCTTGCCGCCGCAGGACGGGTCTTCGGCGCGGGCCGGCGATATCGACAGCAGGGTGGCGATGAGGCTGAGCGCAAACAGGACGTGCAGCGTGGCGATCAGCGCAAGGACGTTGTCGCCCAGTTTGCCGGCCAGGCTGCGTGCCGGTTTTGCCAAGTGCTGAAACATCATCGATCCCGTCTGCAAAATATCTATCCGGCGATTCTAGCCGTTCAGGCCTCACAGGCCGTTTAACAAAGCTGGTTAACGCGCCTTAACCGGCAAAATTCAGGCGCGGGGATGGGCGCGGTCGTAGATTTCCAAGAGCCTTGCCGAATCGACGCCGGTATAGACCTGCGTCGTTGAGAGGCTGGCATGGCCGAGCAGTTCCTGGATAGTTCTGAGATCGCCGCCGCCGGCAAGCAGATGAGTGGCGAACGAATGGCGCAGGGCATGCGGCGTTGCCGTATCCGGCAGGCCGAGCGCACCGCGCAGCTTCTGCATCTCGCGCTGAATGATCCCCGCCTGCAGCTTGCCGCCCTTGGCGCCGCGAAACAGGGGGCCGTCCGTGGCCAGATGATAGGGGCAGAGCTTTTCGTAGGCGCGCACGGCATCGATCGCTGCCGATATCAGCGGCACGACGCGGGTCTTACCGCCCTTGCCGTGAATGCGCAGCGCGGTCGGCGCTCCGGCAAAATCGGTCGGTGTCAGGTCCAGCGCTTCGGAAATGCGCAGGCCGCAGCCGTAAAGCAGGGTCAGGACGGCGGCGTTGCGGGTAGCGATCCAGGGCTCCTCGGCAAGTTGGGCATCGCTGGTGACGACCATCAGGGCATCGACGGCCGTCAGCGGCTTCGGCAGCGATTTCGGCTGCTTCGGTGAGCGCACGGCGGCAGCGCCGGCGGCGTTGGCCAAGCCCTTCTTTTCCAGATAGCGCAGAAACGAACGAAGACCCGCCAGCCCGCGGCCAAGGGTTCTGGCACCGGCACCATCCCGCCTGCGGGAGGCCAGAAAGCCGCGCAGATCGCCGGGCCTTAGCGCGCTGATATCGCTCAGCCGCGCCGGGCCGCTCAAGTGGCCGGTGAGGAAATGCAGGAATTGCCGGGTGTCACGCTCATAGGCTTCGACGGTTTTGTCCGACAGGCGCCGCTCTTCGCCAAGACCGGAAAGCCAGCGCTGGCGCTCGGCCATCAGCTCGGGATGACCAATGATCAAAAGTTCGTTCACAGCCATGCTCCGCGATTTGAGATGAACGGGACTCTGCGCGTCAGCCGGTTATGTTTTTCCTAACGGCCTTGGAATTTGTCATGTTGGGATCATATTCAACTGCGATAGCTGACGGCAGACGAGGCGGAAAAAGCGATGGCGCGACGGGATTCGGCAAGCAGTTTCACCTACTTCGCAGAGACGGTTGCGCTGGTGTCGCACGGCCAGCCCGGCCATATCGTCGATACGCTGATTGCCGAACGCGGACAGCGCATCGTCAAACATCCGCTCTGGCCGGTTCTGCGACCGTTTCTCTACATGGTGCTGAATTACCGCAAGGCGATCGAGTTTGCCGATGCCGTTGCCAACGCGCCGGGCTTTCAGGCGTTCGAGCATCTGAGCCAGACCCTGTCGCTGGATATCCGCGTGCGCAATGAAGAGCGCATTCCCGAAAAGGGTGGTTTCCTTCTGGTGAGCAATCATCCGACCGGCATTGCCGATGGCATCGCGGTATTCGATCTTTTGAAAAACCGTCGCCCCGACATGATGTTCTTTGCCAATCGCGATGCGATCCGGGTCAATCCGCGCTTCGTCGAGATGGTCATCCCGGTCGAATGGCGCGAGGATTACAAGAGCAAGCTGAAGGCGCGCGAAACCCTGCAAATCACCAACCGGGCGATCTCGGAAGGCAAGGCGACAGTGCTGTTTCCCTCCGGCCGCATCGCCTATTGGGCGGACGGGCGGCTCAACGAGCGATCCTGGAAGACTTCGGCCGTCGGTTTTGCCCGCAAGTACAATCTGCCTATCCTGCCGGCGCATATGTCGGCGCGCAATTCGGGCTGTTCTACTGGCTGGCCAAATGGTCGACGGAACTGCGGGACATGACGGTGTTCCACGAGCTTCTGAACAAGAAGGGCGACCTGTTCGATTTCACCATCGGCAACCTGATCCAGCCGGATGCGCTGGATGGCGATCCGATGGAGGTGACACAGGCCCTTGAGCGGCACACTGTCGTCGATCTGGCCTTCGACGGCGATGCCCGGTTCCGCAATACAGTTCCGTTGCCGGAGGCGATCAGGTAAATCTGCGTCATGCAGATCGCTCCATGTTCGCCGCCAATTACCGTTCGCTCAAATCCATCCGCATGGACATGGCAGGTGTCAACCTGTTCATCGGTGAGAACGGTGTCGGAAAGTCCAATCTCTATCGCGCCCTGCAGCTGATCCAGGCGGCCGTCCGCGGCCGGTTGGCCCATGAGATTGCCCGCGAAGGCGGTATGGCGTCGGCACTGTGGAGCGGCAGGCGCCGGAGTGGCGATCCCGTGCGCATCAAGCTTGAGGTCGAGTTGCTTGACGAGGTCCAGGCGCTGAGTTTCCTCTACCGGGTCGAGGCCGGCTTGCGCCCGGCGAAGGCCGCCGCCGGGTTCATCTTCGAACCGCAGGTGAAGGAGGAGGAACTGAAGGTCGATGCCGGCCGGCCGGTCACGGTGATGAAGCGGGCGGGACCGGGTATCTTCGTCAGAAACGGTGCCGGGCGGATGGAGGAGCATCCTGAACAGGCGCTGACATCGGAAACCGCCATCGCTTCTCGGCGATGCCGGGCACTATCCGGAGATCGGCACGTTCCGGCGGGCCATCGATGGTTGGCGCTTTTTCATGGGTTCCGCACCGACCGCGATTCGCCGTTGCGCTCGCCGTGCCTTGCCGTCACCGCGCCGATGCTGGATGAGGACGGCTCCAATCTCGCCGCGGTCTTTGCAACGCTCTTTCATACCCGCCAGGATACGGTCGATCTCTACCGGGCGATTGCCGATGCCTTCGGCGGCGCCCGGCTTGTGGTGCCTGAACCTGAGGAATTTGCCGAATTCTCACTGGTCTTCCCGGATTTCCCGCAGCGCCAGTTTTCGCCACGCGAACTCTCCGATGGTCAGATGCGGTTTCTGGCGCTTGCCGGTGCGCTGCTCTCCTACCGCAAGCCACGCTTCATCGCCCTCAATGAGCCGGAAACCAGCCTGCATCCCCGACATGCTGCCCGCACTTGCCGAAATGATCGCCAGTGCCTCCGCCGACAGCCAGATCTGGATCGTCACCCATTCGGAACTGCTGGCGGCAGAAATCCAGAAGCGTTGTGGCACCCGCCCCGAAACGGGTGATCCGCAACGATGGCGCGACCTGGATCGAGGGCATGCGGCTGACGGGGATGATCGACGAGGATGACGACTGAAAAAGAAAAAGCCCCACGATGGTCTCGCAGGGCTCTTTGTTCATTTCATTCCTGAAAAATATCAGGCGATCTTCTGGCCGGTCTTGGCCCAGTCGGCCAGGAAGGTTTCGAGGCCCTTGTCGGTCAGCGGGTGCTTGACGAGTGCCTTCAGCGTTGCCGGCGGTGCGGTGATGACGTCGGCGCCGATCAGAGCGGCTTCCTTGACGTGGTTGACCGTGCGGATCGAGGCGGCGAGGATTTCGGTCTCGTAGCCGTAATTGTCGAAGATCTGGCGGATTTCGCGGATTAGGTCCATGCCGTCGAAGGCGATGTCGTCGAGGCGGCCGACGAAAGGCGATACGAAGGTGGCGCCGGCCTTGGCGGCGAGCAGGGCCTGGTTGGCCGAGAAGCACAGCGTGACGTTGGTCAGGTGACCGTCGGACGACAGGTTCTTGCAGGCCTTGAGGCCGTCGAGTGTCAGCGGCACCTTGATGCAGATATTGTCGGCGATCTTCGAAATGACAGCCGCTTCCTTCATGATCGACTCGTAATCGGTCGCAGCGACTTCGGCCGAAACCGGGCCATCGACGATGCCGCAGATTTCCTTGGTCACTTCGAGAATGTTACGGCCGGACTTCAGGATCAGCGAAGGGTTGGTCGTCACGCCGTCGACGAGACCGAGGTCGTTCAACTCCCGGATTTCATTGACATCGGCTGTATCGACAAAAAACTTCATGGGTATTCTCCCTTGGGATGCGGGGGCTGCTTGATGTTTCGGGGTTTTCTTTAACGCAATCCGAAGGCAAGGTCACGGCCGATGACTGAAGATTCGACCGATTTGTTTGACGACCTGTTCGCCCGCCGCGTCGTGCCCGTTCTGGTGCCGATGCCCGCCCCGAAACCATACTCCTATGCCGTGCCGGAGGGAATGGCTGTCGAACCCGGATCGATCGTCCAGGTGCCGCTCGGGCCGCGGCAGGTGCTGGGCGTGGTCTGGGACGGGATCGACGATGGCAGCGTCGATCCGAAGAAACTCAAGGCCATTACCCGTGCCTTCGATTGCCCGCCTCTGGCGAAGGATATGCGAACCTTTCTCGATTGGGTCGCCACCTACACCGTTTCGCCGCCTGGCCTCGTTGCTCGCATGGCGCTGCGTGCGCCGGCGGCGTTCGATCCGGAGCCGATGGTCGAGGGGCTGCGGCTGACGGACATGCGGCCGGAGCGGGATGACATCGGCGCGCGAACGGGTAATTGCGACCGCCGACAACGGGTTTACCTGGACGCGCTCAGGGCTCGCCCATGCCGCGGGCACCTCGTCCAGCGTCATCGACGGGCTGACGGCGCAAGGTGTGTTTGAAACGGTGTTCATGCCGCCGCCGCCGGTGGTGGCTTTGCCCGATCCGGATTATGTGGAGCATCGGCTGGAAGGGCCGCAGAAGCAGGCAGCGCTGGATCTGCTCGAAAGTGTCGATGCCGTCGGTTTTTCCGTGTCGTTGATCGATGGCATCACCGGCTCCGGCAAGACTGAGGTCTATTTCGAGGCGATCGCCGCGACGTTGAAGGCCGGCAAGCAGGTGCTGATTCTGCTGCCGGAAATCGCGTTGACGGCGAGTTTCCTCGAGCGTTTCCAGGATCGCTTCGGCTCGGAAACCGGCCGAATGGCATTCCGACCTTGCCCCGCGGACCCGTGAAAAGTCTGGCGGCAGGTGACGGAGGGCGGCGTGCGGGTCGTGGCCGGCGCCCGCTCTGCGCTGTTCCTGCCATTCGAAAACCTTGGCCTGATCGTTGTCGATGAAGAGCACGATCCCGCCTACAAGCAGGAAGACCGTGTCTTCTATAATGCGCACGACATGGCGGTGGTGCGGGCACGGATCGGCGAATTCCCGATCGTGCTGGTTTCGGCGACGCCTTCCGTGGAAAGCCGGGTCAACGGCGATCTCGGCCGTTACAATCCGATCCACCTGCCGACGCGGTTTGGCGATGCGGCCCTGCCGGATCTCGGACTCGTCGACATGCGCAAGCATCCGCCGGAGCGTGGCGGTTTCCTGTCGCCCATTCTCCTGCGCTATATCGGCAAGGCGCTGGAGCGTGGCGAGCAGGCGCTGCTGTTTCTCAACAGGCGCGGATATGCGCCGCTGACGCTCTGCCGCGTCTGCGGCCATCGGTTCCAATGCCCGGATTGCTCCAGCTGGCTGGTTGAGCACCGGTTTCGCGGTCAGATCCAGTGCCACCATTGCGGCTATGCGCAAAAGACGCCGGAAAGCTGCCCGGAATGCGGTACGCTCGATCATCTGGTCGCCTGTGGCCCCGGCGTCGAGCGGATCGCCGAAGAAGTCGACCGGCATTTTCCCCGATGCCCGCACCATTGTGCTGTCCTCCGACCTGATGGGCGTCAAGCGGCTGCGGTTGGAACTGGAGGCCATCGCCAAGGGCGAGGCCGATATTGTCGTCGGCACGCAGCTGGTCGCCAAGGGGCATAACTTTCCGATGATGACCTTCGTCGGCATCGTCGATGCCGATATCGGCCTTGCCAACGGCGATCCGCGTGCGGCCGAGCGGACATTCCAGCTTCTGAGCCAGGTGACCGGCCGCGCAGGGCGTACCGGCCTGAAGAGCCTCGGGTTGCTGCAGACCTATCAGCCGCAGCACCCGGTGATGCAGGCGATCGTCTCAGGTGATTCGGAGGCCTTTTACGAGCGCGAGATCAATGAGCGGGAAAAGGCGCTTTTGCCGCCGTTCGGACGCCTCGCCTCCATCATCGTCTCGGCCGATACCCGCGCCGATGCGGAAGCACATGCCCGCGGCTTGCGCCAGGCCGCCCCAAAGGTCAGCGGCATCACCATTTTAGGGCCGGCTGAGGCGCCGCTGGCGCTCATCCGCGGTCGCCACCGTTTTCGGCTCTTGGTTCACGGCCGCCGCAACAGCGACATGCAGGCTTTCGTGAAAACGATGATGGCCAATGGGCCGAAGATGCGCGGCTCGGTGAGCGTCCAGCTTGATATCGATCCGCAGAGCTTCCTTTGAAAGACGGGGAATTCGTTCTCGCGTATGATTCCCTTTCACCCGCACTTGCGCTAGATCAGTGCCATCGAGCCAAAGCAGGGGTATCTCATGGAGTTTTACATTCCGACGGAAACGGGAGAGTTCCTGGCGTTTTGCGCAGCCGTGGTGACGTCGCTGCTTGGGCTCGTCTTTCTGTTTGCGCCGGGCATCGCCTTTCGGGCGCTGGGGATCGATCTTCGTGAAGGCCGGCGCGGCGGGTATGCCGAGGCGCGATCGACGATGGGCGGTTTTCATCTTGGTCTTGGTATCGCAGCCCTGCTGCTTGCCCAGCCGATGGTCTATCTGGCGCTCGGCGCTGCCTTTGCGCTGGCGGCGTTCGGGCGCATCCTGTCGATGCTGTCGGATAGCGGCAGTACGGTTGTGAACTGGCTGTATCTGGTCATCCAGATCGTCTTGTCGGCCTTGCCGCTGGCCTACGTCTTCGGCTTCGTCTGAGGCGATCCCGGGAGGTTCATACAGTGTGGACCTCGTCAGCTCATACCCCATTTTTGTCAAAATTTGGCCAAACCAGGCGGAACTATGCGCATTCGTGCGGTTCGCGTGTTGCGAGTCCAGATATCCTATGCTAGACGAACCACGACTTGTGGGGGAAACAAGCCGCCCGGCTTGTGCATCCTTAAAAATATAGCAACAAATTCAAGATGTTGGGTTTACGGTTCTCCGCAGACATCGCCCTTGAATTAAAATAAGAGAAGCTTGTGCCCGTGGCAGACACATCCCAGCTTATTTCCGGTGTTGCAGAAAGGTACGCGTCTTCGCTTTTCGATCTCGCACTGGAGGCGGGTTCGGTCGAGAGCGTAGGGGCGGATCTGGACAAGTTCCAGTCGCTGATCAACGAGAGCGCCGACCTGAAGCGTCTTATCGTCAGTCCGATCTTTTCTGCCGACGACCAGTTCAAGGCCATTTTCACGATCATCGCGAAGGCCGGAATTACGGGTCTGGTCGGCAACTTCCTGAAGGTGGTTGCACGCAATCGCCGCCTGTTCTGCAGTGCCTGGCATCGTCAAGTCCTATCATGAAACCGCCGCCCGTCATCGCGGCGAAGTTTCTGCTGACGTGACTTCGGCTCATGCCCTCACGGCAGCGCAGCAAACTGAATTGAAGGCGGCGCTGAAGAGCGTCACCGGCAAAGACGTGACGCTCAACGTCACGGTTGAACCCTCTATTCTCGGTGGTCTGATCGTCAAGGTCGGGTCCCGCCAGATTGACACTTCCCTTCGCACAAAGCTTTCTAGCCTTAAGCTTGCACTGAAAGAGGTCGGCTGATGGATATCCGCGCCGCGGAAATTTCCGCAATTCTCAAAGATCAAATCAAAAACTTTGGCCAGGAGGCAGAAGTCTCCGAAGTTGGCCAGGTGCTTTCCGTCGGTGACGGTATTGCCCACGTCTACGGTCTGGACAATGTCCAGGCAGGTGAGATGGTCGAATTCCCGGGTGGAATTCGCGGCATGGCACTGAACCTTGAAGCCGACAATGTCGGTGTGGTTATCTTCGGTGCCGACCGTGGCATCAAGGAAGGCGACACCGTCAAGCGGACCGGCGCCATCGTGGACGTTCCGGTTGGTCCGGAACTGCTGGGCCGCGTCGTCGACGCCCTCGGCAACCCGATCGACGGCAAAGGCCCGATCAATGCCAAGCAGCGCTCGCGCGTTGACGTCAAGGCACCGGGCATCATCCCGCGCAAGTCGGTTCATGAGCCGATGTCGACCGGCCTCAAGGCCATCGACGCTCTGATCCCGGTTGGCCGCGGCCAGCGCGAACTGGTCATCGGCGACCGCCAGACCGGCAAGACCGCGATCATTCTCGACACGATCCTCAACCAGAAGGCCATTCACGACAATGGCCCGGAAGCTGAAAAGCTGTATTGCGTCTATGTCGCTATCGGCCAGAAGCGTTCGACGGTTGCCCAGTTCGTCAAGGTTCTCGAAGAACGCGGCGCGCTGAAGTACTCGATCATCGTTGCTGCGACGGCCTCCGATCCGGCTCCGATGCAGTACCTTGCACCGTTCGCCGGCGCTGCCATGGGTGAATACTTCCAGCGACAACAGCATGCACGCGCTGATCGGCTATGACGACCTTTCCAAGCAGGCCGTAGCCTACCGTCAGATGTCGCTTCTGCTGCGCCGCCCGCCGGGCCGCGAAGCTTACCCAGGCGACGTTTTCTATCTGCATTCGCGTCTTCTCGAGCGCGCTGCAAAGCTCTCGGACGAAAAGGGTGCCGGTTCGCTGACGGCTCTGCCGGTCATCGAAACCCAGGGTAACGACGTTTCGGCGTTCATCCCGACCAACGTGATCTCGATCACCGACGGCCAGATCTTTCTTGAAACGGACCTGTTCTACCAGGGTATCCGCCCGGCCGTTAACGTCGGTCTATCGGTTTCCCGCGTGGGGTCTGCCGCTCAGGTCAAGGCGATGAAGCAGGTTGCCGGCTCGATCAAGGGTGAACTCGCCCAGTACCGCGAAATGGCAGCATTTGCCCAGTTCGGTTCCGACCTCGACGCTGCGACGCAGCGCCTGTTGAACCGCGGTGCACGCCTGACCGAACTCCTGAAGCAGCCGCAGTTCTCGCCGCTGAAGACGGAAGAACAGGTCGCAGTCATCTTCGCCGGCGTGAACGGTTACCTCGACAAGATCGCCGTCAACAAGGTTGGCGCGTTCGAGCAGGGTCTGCTGTCGTACATGCGTTCCGAAGGCAAGGACATTCTCGAGGCTATCCGCAAGGACAAGGCAATCAGCGATGACGTCAAGGGCAAGCTCAAGTCTGCCATCGACACGTTTGCGAAATCCTTCGCCTGATCGGGTACCAGTTAGGACGGACAACGGATGCCTTCACTTAAGGATCTGAAAAACAGGATCGCCTCCGTCAAGGCGACGCAGAAGATCACCAAGGCGATGAAAATGGTCGCCGCGGCGAAGCTTCGGGCGCGCAGGAGGCGGCCGAGGCTGCCCGGCCTTACTGCAGCGGATGGCGATCGTTCTCGCGAACATCGCAGAAGCTGTCGGTATGGACGACAGCGCGCCGCGCCTGATGACGGGCAACGGCCGTGACCAGACGCATCTGCTTGTGGTCTGCACGGCGGAACGCGGTCTTTGCGGCGGCTTCAACAGCCAGATCGCCCGCTTTGCCCGCGACCATGTGCGCAAGCTCTTGGTCGACGGCAAGACGGTAAAGATCATCTGCGTCGGCAAGAAGGGCTTCGACATCCTTCGCCGCGAATTTGCGTCGCTGATCATCGATCGTGTCGATCTGCGCGAAGTCAAGCGGATCGGTTTCGATAATGCCGACCTGATCGGCAAGAAGGTCATCGGGCTGTTCGAAAAGGGCGAATTCGACGTCTGCACTCTGTTCTATTCGGAGTTCAAGTCGGTCATTTCGCAGGTTCCGACAGCGCTTCAGCTGATCCCGGCTGCTGCTCCGGCAGTGGCCAAGACCGAGGAAGCATCCGCGGCGGCGATCTACGAATACGAGCCAGATGCGGGCGAGATCCTCAACGATCTCATCCCGCGCAACATTTCGGTGCAGGTTTTCCGGGCTTTGCTCGAAAATGTTGCGGGTGAAATGGGTGCCAAAATGAGCGCGATGGACAACGCCACGCGCAATGCCGGTGAAATGATCAACAAGCTGACGCTGTCCTACAACCGTCAGCGCCAGGCTCAGATCACCAAGGAACTCATTGAAATCATTTCGGGCGGGAAGCGCTCTAAGGTTACGGAAAGAGGGTAAGGATTATGGCTAAGGCAGCTACCCCCAGTACAACAGCAGCGGCTAAGAAGCCGACAGCAGTGAAGGCAGCAGCGGAAAAGCCGGCAGCAGCAGCGAAGACCGCTGTGGCGAAGAAGGCACCGACAGCCAAGGTTGCCGTGACGGCAACCGGCGCCGTCGGCCGCGTGACGCAGGTCATCGGCGCCGTCGTCGACGTCACCTTCGAAGAAGGTCAGCTGCCGCAAATCCTGAAGCGCTGGAAACCGACAACAACGGCAATCGCCTTGTTCTCGAAGTCGCACAGCATCTCGGCGAAAACGCCGTGCGCACGATCGCCATGGACGCGACCGAAGGTCTGGTTCGCGGCCAGCTCGTGACTGACACCGGCGCTCCGATCACCGTTCCGGTTGGTCTGGAAACACTCGGTCGTATCATGAACGTCATCGGCGAGCCGGTTGACGAAGCAGGTCCGCTGATCACTTCGAGCAAGCGCTCTATCCATCAGGAAGCGCCGTCCTACGTCGAGCAGTCGACGGAGCGCAGCATCCTCGTCACCGGCATCAAGGTCGTCGACCTCCTGGCTCCTTACGCCAAGGGCGGCAAGATCGGCCTGTTCGGCGGCGCCGGCGTTGGCAAGACGGTTCTCATCATGGAACTGATCAACAACGTCGCCAAGGCGCACGGTGGTTACTCGGTGTTCGCAGGCGTGGGTGAACGTACCCGCGAAGGCAACGACCTTTACCACGAAATGATCGAATCCGGCGTGAACAAGCACGGCGGCGGCGAAGGCTCCAAGGCTGCGCTCGTATACGGCCAGATGAACGAACCGCCGGGCGCCCGCGCTCGCGTCGCTCTGACGGGTCTCACGATCGCTGAACAGTTCCGTGATGAAGGCCAGGACGTTCTGTTCTTCGTCGACAACATCTTCCGCTTCACCCAGGCAGGTTCCGAAGTGTCGGCTCTTCTCGGCCGTATTCCTTCGGCTGTTGGTTATCAGCCGACGCTCGCAACCGACATGGGCCAGATGCAGGAACGTATCACCACGACGACCAAGGGCTCGATCACCTCGGTTCAGGCCATCTACGTCCCGGCCGACGACTTGACCGACCCGGCTCCGGCAACATCGTTCGCCCACTTGGACGCAACGACCGTTCTGTCACGCTCGATCGCCGAAAAGGGTATCTACCCGGCCGTTGACCCGCTCGACTCGACGTCGCGCATGCTCGACCCGATGGTTGTCGGCGAAGAGCACTACGAAGTGTCGCGCCGCGTCCAGACGACCCTGCAGCGCTACAAGTCGCTTCAGGACATCATCGCCATCCTGGGCATGGACGAACTGTCGGAAGAAGATAAGGTCGTGGTTGCCCGCGCCTGCAAGATCGAGCGCTTCCTGTCGCAACCGTTCTTCGTCGCCGAAGTCTTTACCGGTTCGCCGGGTAAGCTGGTTGCTCTCGAAGACACGATCAAGGGCTTCAAGGGTCTCGTCAACGGCGAATACGATCACCTTCCGGAAGCCGCTTTCTACATGGTCGGCTCCATCGAGGAGGCGGTCGAAAAGGCCAAGCGTCTGGCTGCTGAAGCCGCTTGATGAATTTCGATCGGGGCGCCGAATGTGTGCGCCCCGATCGTCAATCGCTGCGGCTGGCAAGGGTCCGACCGCGCCGAACGGGATTTTCTGCCGGGGTTTCTCGCCGGTAGCGCCAAAAGAAGCGAATGATCATGGCTGATTTCAATTTCGAACTCGTCTCCCCGGAGCGCCTGCTGCTGTCCGAGCGCGTCAGCGAAGTCGTCATTCCGGCAACGGAAGGCGAGATGACCGTAATGGCCAACCATGCGCCGACGATGACGACGATCAGGCCGGGCATTGTGACAGTCAAGGCTATCGACGGCAAGGTCACGCGTTACGTGGTGTTCGGCGGTTTCGCAGATATCCTGCCGACAGGTTGCACACTGCTTGCCGAATCCGCTGTTCCCGCAGATGAGATTGATCGCGTCGCCATCGATAAGCGCATCGAGGCGGCGAAGGCCGAGCTTCAGGATGGCGCGCACAGCGACGAGCATCGTACGCGGGTCGAGACGTTCCTGACCGAGCTTACCCAGCTGAACGGTATACTCGTTGCCTTCTGATCCGGCCATCGGACCGTTTTCAAAACCCGCTTCGGCGGGTTTTTTATTGCCCGCATAATGAATGGGATCGAGGCGATAATTTTTGCACTTTTGTGCAGGCAGGCATTTTCTTTCCAACGTCAATGTTTTGCTACGTTAACACTTTGATTTTATGAAAACTTGCATCTGCGAATAGATTTTACATGCGCCCGTTTTGCGTTAGGCTGTGCCGTCGCACACGTTTTTGAAAATTTAGGACCGCAAGGTCGATAAGACACAAGAGGATGCGCATGTCTTCCAAGATCGTGCCGGTCATCATGGCCGGCGGCAAAGGAACGCGGCTTTGGCCGCTGTCATGCTCGGCGGCGCCCAAGCAGTTTCTGCAGTTCCTTGGCGAGCATTCGCTCTTCCAGAAAACCCTGCAGCGGGTTTCGGACCAGGAGCGATACACGCCGGCCGTCGTGGTGACGAATGCCGAGTTTCGTTTCATCGTTGCCGAACAGGCCCGCGCGCTCGAGGCGCCGCTGTCGAGCATCCTTTTGGAACCCATCGCCCGCAACACCGCACCGGCGCTTGCCGCGGCGGCCTTCGTCGTGCTGCGCGATCATGGCGACGACGCCGTCATGCAGGTGCTGGCCTCCGATCACGAGATCGATGCCGGCGCGCACTATTTCGATTGCATCCGCATCGCGCAGGAGACGGCGCAGACGGGCAAGCTGGTGACCTTCGGCATCAAGCCGACGGAGCCGGCGACCGGCTACGGTTATATCGGAAATGGGGGACGATCTCGAAACGGGCGCAAAAACCGTTGCCCGTTTCGTCGAGAAGCCAAACCGAGAACAAGCAGAGGAGCTGCTGGCAAGCGGCCGCTATCTCTGGAATTCGGGGATGTTCATGCTGCCCGTCGGGCAGTTCCTTGCGGAAATCCTGCGCTATGCACCGGCTGTTTATGATGCTGCGCAACGGGCCATCCAGGGCGCTGTGCGGGACCTCGATTTCGATCGTCTCGACGAGGCGTCCTTTTCGCAGGCGCCGAATATTTCGGTCGATTATGCCGTATTCGAGAACACGCCGCATGCCGCCGTCGTGCCGTCGTTGTTCAGCTGGTCGGATCTCGGCAGCTGGGACAGCGTCTGGGCGATCGGCGACAAGGACGAGGCCGGCAATGTCGTCGGCGAGAAAGCGACTGTCAACGACACCCGCAACTCGCTGGTGCTGTCACGCGATATCCATATCGCGGTCCAGGGGCTGGACGATGTCGCCGTCATCGCCAGTGAGGATGCCGTCTATGTCGGGCGCATGGAAGACAGCCAGAATGTCGGTGAGATCGTCAAACAGCTGGCGCTGTCGGCCAAGACGCGCGGGCTGACGGGAAAACCATCCGACATCTTACCGCCCGTGGGGCGCGGTGGCGTCGGTGCTGAGCGGCGAACGCTTCGAGGTCAAGCGGCTGCATGTGACGCCCGGCCGGAAGATCTCGCTGCAGAAGCATCATCACCGGTCCGAGCACTGGATCGTCGTGCGCGGCACGGCGGAGATCATGATCGACGGCGAGACGCGCCTGCTGCATGAAAACGAGTCGGTCTATATCCCGCAGGGCGTGGTGCACCGGCTGACCAACCCCGGCAAGATTGCGCTGGAGCTCATTGAAGTGCAGACCGGGTCCTATCTCGAGGAGGACGATATTATCCGGCTGGATGACGAGTTTGGGCGGACATAGGTTTCGGCAAGGCTTGAGTCTGCGGAATTAAGCAGCCAAGTGACCAACCTGTTTCGGGGGGTGTGCGATTGGCCGGATCGCGCCAAGAGCGGCGCTCATAGGAGCAGGGTTTATTTTTTTAGGCAAAGCTCCTTCAGGGCTACATTTCCCTCATTTATTTCCTTCATGTCCGCTTGGACTAACTGCAGGCGGCTCTGATATTTCCTCTGAAGGGCTTCGATAGCGGAGGTGTCGCCGGCTGTCTCCGACGCCTGTTTGGTCGCTTCATGAAGGTCGTTGTTCAGATCATCTCCCAAGATTTCCAGCATCCCGTATTTCACCAGCATGGCGGTGTAGGCCATGTAGATCTTCTTACAATTTTGGCTTGTGAACTCGGCATTGGCGTGGCCCGGCGACAACAATGCTAGAAGAATAATGGTCTGGAAAAACACGGATCGCATATCGTCCTCGGTCACTCGAACAGGCTGGCTGGTGACTATGACCGCGAGATGGTTTTTCGACAATCGTTTGGCTATCGAGTTACGCCGCTAAAACTGCGTATCGGTTTTCCAAAACCTAAGCACAAAAATAGCCCGGGATTCTAAAATCCCGGGCTTTGCGGTTTTTGGTCTTTTTATCCCCGCAGTCAGCCGGCCAGCTTGTCGGCGTAGGCGCGCTGTTCGTAATGGTGACCGAAGCGGCTCTTGAGGAAGGCGTCGAGGCCGATTTCTTCCTGGCGGATAAAGCCCTTGGTCGGCAGTTCGCCCTTGGCCAGCATGTCGAGAACTGCGCAGATGCTGGTTGCCGTGGTGATCTGGATGGCACTCATCATGCGACCGGCGACGACGGCGCTGTAGACCTTGTTGGCGTAGGTTTCCTGCACCAGGCGTCCTTCCTTGCGGCCGGAGACCGTAACGAAGATGATGACGACATCCTGCATGGTCGACGGCAGCGAATTTTCGAAGATGTCCTTGAGGACTTCGCGGCGATGACGCAGGCCGAGATCGTTCAAGAGCGCCTTCATGATCGCGGCGTGGCCGGGATAACGGATGGTGCGGTAGTTCAGCGTACGGACCTTGCCCTTCAGCGTCTCGCAGAGCGTGCCGAGGCCACCCGAGGTGTTGAAGGCTTCGTATGTAACGCCATCGAGCGAGAACTCCTCGCGTTCTTCGAGCGCCGGCACTTCGATCAAGTGGCCTTCGACGATCGCTTCGCAGGGCTCAATATACTCGTTGATGACGCCGTCGGTGCTCCAGGTCAGGTTATAGTTGAGCGCATTGGACGGGTACTGCGGCAGGGCGCCGACGCGCATGCGCACGCTGTCGAGCGTGTCGAAGCGGCTGGCGAGATCATTGGCAACGATGGAGATGAAGCCCGGTGCCAGGCCGCACTGCGGGATGAAGGCAGTGTTGGCCGTTTCGGCGATCGCCTTGACGTGACGGGTGGATCTGACGTCTTCGGTCAGGTCGAGATAGTGTACGCCGGCCTTGGAGGCGGCTTCGGCAATGGCAATCGTCAGGTGGAACGGTGCGGCGCTGAGCACGGCGAACTTGCCGGTCAGCAGGGATACCATGGCGGCACTGTCGGAGATGTCGATTTCCGTTACCGAAATCGCCTCGTGCTTTTCGATCATGGCCAGCTGTTCGGCACTGCGGTCGGCCAGCGTCACTTGGTAATCGCCGGAATGGGCGAGAAGGCGGGCGATGGTCGAGCCGATCTTGCCGGCGCCGATGACAACGATGTTTTTCATAATGGGTCCCCCGAATGAATCTGTCCGTGGGGTAAGTGTCTGCTTTCCTACAGTTGATATGAAGCGCTGATATGATAAAAATGCCGACCAATAATCGGCATAATGCCGATAGGGATGATCATAATGACGTTAGCGGACAAGGACCGGCAGCTTCTGGCAATTCTCAGCGAGAACGCCCGCATGCCGACGGCGCTGCTGGCCCGAAAACTCGGCCTTTCGCGCACGACGGTACAGGCAAAGCTTGAACGGCTGGAGCGGGACGGTATCATCGCCGGCTACGGCGTCAGGCTGTCGGATGATTTCGAGAAGGGGCTGGTCAAGGCGCATGTGCTGATTACGCTCGCCGCCAAGGCGCTGGGACGGGTGACGCAGGACTTGCACGATATCGAGGACGTGCGGACGCTGCATTCGGTCAGCGGCAGTTTCGACCTGATCGCCATCGTTGCGGCGTCATCGATCAGCGAGCTCGATCTGGTGATTGACCGCATCGGCGAGATCGACGGGGTGGAAAAGACACTGTCGTCGATCATCCTGTCGACGCGAATCAATCGGTAAGGGTTTGAAACAGAAACCGTCTGCTAGCGAGACGCAGCGGTTTCTGGTTGGGAGTTTAAGAGTTTGGCGTGAGGCGGGTATTATTCTCCTCCGTCATGCTCGCCCTCGTGGCGGGCATCCAGTACCCGGATCTGCCGGGTCAAAGACCTTCCAGCCCAAGGACTTGGGCTGGCTGGATTCCTGTGACAGGCACAGGAATGACGGAAAAGAAAATGCCGTGGCTCGGGTACTCTACCCGAACAGCACCATGCTGGCCCTGAGCGTCACCCAGACGCCCCAGAGCAGCGGGATGCCGACGATAGCCCAGGCGATCAGGGCCTTGCCGTCGAAGCCGCCGGTGCCAATACCGAAGGAACCGGTCGGACCGGCATTTGTCGCGGCGGTCTTAGCCTGGAGGGCTGCCACTTCCTGGTCCTTCATGAACCACTTGTCCGACAGCGGCCGAATGAGCGCATTGGCGATCAGTCCCACCGCCAGCATGCCGGCAAGGATATACATCGTGCCGGTGTAGAGTTCGGGGCCGGGTGCAACCCCTGCCGAAATCTGTGCTTCATGAATGTAGTTCACTACGACCGGGCCGACGATGCCGGCGGTTGCCCAGGCCGTCAGCAGACGCCCGTGGATGGCGCCGACGAACTGTGTGCCGAAAATGTCGGCGAGATAGGCCGGGATGGTCGCAAAGCCGCCGCCATACATCGACAGGATGATACCGAAGGCGAGGACGAACAGGGCCTTGTTGCCAAGGCCGGCCGGCGTAGGAGCCAGGGCATAGAGCGCGATGCCGAGGACGAAGAAGCAGAAGTAGGTGTTCTTGCGGCCGATCTTGTCCGACAGCGATGCCCAGAAGAAGCGGCCACCGATGTTGAACAGCGAGAGAAGACCGGTGAAGCCTGCCGCGATCGCGGCGATCGATGCCTTCTGCGTGGTGTCGAGATCGGCGAAGGCGATGCCCGGCTGGCCGATCAGCGAGCCCGCAAAGATTTCCTGCAGCATCGGCGATGCCATGCCGATGACGCCGATGCCGGCCGAGACGTTGAGGCAGAGCACCGCCCAGATCAGCCAGAACTGCTTGGTCTTATGGGCATCGCGCAGGTGCACGTGCTTGGTGGTGATCATCGTGCTCTTGGAGGCCGGTGCAGTCCAGCCTTCCGGACGCCAACCGGCGGGTGGGATGCGGTAACCGAAGGCGCCGCCCATCATGAAGACGAAATAGATGACCGCCATGACGACAAAGGTTTGCCAGACGCCAGCCGAAACATCGGTGCGGAAATAGGTCATCAGCAGGTTGGCGAGGGGGGCGCCGATCATGGCGCCGCCACCAAAGCCCATAATTGCCATGCCGGTCGCCATGCCGCGCCGGTCGGGGAACCATTTGATCAGGGTGGACACCGGCGAGATATAGCCGAGCCCGAGGCCGACGCCGCCGATGACACCGGCGCCGAGCCACATCAGCCAGAGTTGATGGGTAAAGACGCCGAGTGCGGCGACGAGAATGCCGCCGCACCAGCAGCAGGCGGACACAAACCCGGCTTTGCGCGGCCCGGCACGTTCCAGCCAGCCGCCCCAGATGGCGGCAGAACAGCCGAGCAGCACGAAGAACAGCGTGTGGATCCAGCCGAGATCGGCAACGCGCCAGTTGCAGGTGGTGGTGAACAGGGCCGATGCGAGGTTCATGCTGGCGCAGGTATCGGGCGTGGTGCCGAGCGCCTTGGAGAGCGGTAGCCAGAAGACGCTGAAGCCATAGGCCATGCCGATACAGAGATGGATGGCCAGCGCTGCCGGCGGTACCAGCCAGCGGTTGAAGCCGGGTCTGGCGATGATGCGTTCGCGGTCGAGAAGGCCGATCGAGCCTCCGCCCACATAGGTGTCCGTTGTTGCTGTCATGAATTTTGTCCTCCGTGCGCCCAAGTCCCCTTCGGCGTTTCCCAGTGAATGTCGTTGTTGGGATCGGCAGAGGATTGTCTTGCACCACTCGCTCCTCAACGCGTGGTGCTTCTGCCTGCCCGCGAACGGATTAGCAATCGGCGTGCCAGATCGCACCATTCAAGATTTCAATGGTTTATGGGGACGGGAGGGAAGGCAAAGGACAGAATGTCCATATAGCGTCGGACAATTTGTCCGGGTCAGCTGGCTTCCGGAAGCCAAATGGAAAAGGTCGTTCCCTCTCCCGGCTTGCTTTGAACGGAAATCCGGCCACCCTGGCGAGCGATAAGCCGTTGGCTGATGGAGAGGCCAAGGCCGGTTCCTTCCTGCCGCTTGGTGGTGAAGAACGGATCGAAGATTTTGCCGATCAGTTCCGGTGTCATGCCGAAGCCTGTATCCGTGATTTCCATGAGGACGCCGGGTCGTGCTTCAAACTCCTGATTCAGCGTGCGGATCGTCAGGATGCCACCCTTCGGCATAGCATGGATGGCATTGACGATCAGGTTGACCGCCACCTGCTGCAATTCCGTCCGGTTCATCAGAACCAGCCGCGTGGCACGGTCGTCACGGGTGAGCTTGATCTCGGCCTTGTGCAGAAGATGCTGCACCAGCGGCAGGCAATCGGAGATTACTTCAGCCGGCGCGTGGCGTTCGACATAACCGGCATACTCCTCCGGCTTGGCAAATTGCAGGAGCTTGGTAACGATCTGGCTGATGCGGTGGATCTGTTCGTCGATCAACCGGAACTCGACCTTCGCTTCGTCGGCCTTTGCGCCCAGTACGCTGCGCACCACATCGAGATTGCCCTGGATGACGGCGATCGGATTGTTGATCTCATGGGCGACGCCGGCGGTGATCTCGCCGATGGCGGCGAGTTTTTCAGACATGATCAGCTGCTTGGTGGTCGCCTCGATCTGGCGGTTGGCCAGTTCCAGTTCGCTGGTGCGCTCGGCAACGCGGTCGTTCAGTTCCTCGTTCCATTGCCGAAGCTCCCGGTCGCGCTGCTGCAACTGGTCGAGCAAACCGTCGAGATGCAGCGCCACGCGGCCGATCTCGTCGCTGGCGGCCTTCAGCTCGGTGCGGGCGCCCATATTGCCGGATCTGACGCGGGTAATGGTGTCGCTCATGCGTTCCAGCGGTTTGAAGATCGCCCGTGCCCAGCGCAGGAAGATCGGCACGCTGGCAGCGGTGACGGCCAGGAAGGCGAGCACGATGGTCAGCAGCGTTGTATATTTCGCTTGCCGGAACGGTGTCTCCAGAAACCCGACATAGAGCATGCCGACCCGCTTGCCGAAACTGTCGACGATCGGTTCGTAAGCGGAGATGTACCAATCGTTGACGACGAAGGCGCTATCGAGCCAGGTCCGGCCCTCATCCAGCACCGTAGCGCGCACGGCGGCGGAGACCCGGGTTCCCAATGCACGGCGATCCTCGAACAAGCGCACATTGGTGCTGATGCGGACGTCCTCAAGGAACAGCGTCGCGGTGCCCTTGCTGCCCTCCGGCAGGCTTGCCTCGCGATAGACGAGATCGTTGATCGTATCAATGAAGACGAGATTCTGGTTGAGCAGGATGCCGCCAACCAGTGCTGCTTTTGCACCATTTGCGAGTGTCGCCGGGCTTGTGGAATGCACGACCATGCCGCGCGTCTCGCTCTTGCGGTCTGTCGGCACGGCGTTGGGCGTTTCCACCAGATCGATCCGGGCGCGCTCAGCCAGGACAGGCGACAGGGTGGCCAGCTGTTCGGTGGAGAAGATATCGATGGCGGTCGAGGATGTGCCGGCAAGTGCGGCGGATACCACCGGCCAGGCATCCTGCGCCTGCCCTGCCGCACTTATCGGTCGACCCTGGCGATCGACAAGCATCAGGAAATCAAGGCCGAGCGTCTTGCGGCTCTTCTCCAGGAATGCCGGCAGGGCCGGGGGTCTCGTCGGAGCCCACCGTGTCACGAAACGCGGCGGAGACGGCAAGCGCCTGGATATGCTCGCCGGTATTTTCGAGGATGCGGGAGAGGTATTGATGGGCGATGGTCAGGTCGCCATTGACCTTGGTGATCAGCAGCGCATCGAATTTCGCATTCCAGCGGGCAATCGCAATGCCGAGCAGAAGCGGCAGGATGACCAGCGTCGGCAGCAGCGCGATCGCCAAAAGCCGGAAACGGATTGAGCGGGCAGGGCGCTCCTGCGGGCGGGAAGCCTCAGCCATTCCAGACGGCGCATTTGCGGTCGATGGTCTTGCGCGAAATGCCGAGGCGCCGGGCTGCTTCATCGCGATTGCCGCCGGTTTCTTCCAGCACCGCGAGGATATGCCGCCGCTCGACGTCATCCAGCGTTTCACCGGCCAATTCGGCCTGCTGACTGCGGCCGCCTCGGAAATCGTCCGGGAATTTGCCGAGGATCAGCGAGCGCTCGATCAGGTTGCGCAGCTCGCGCACATTGCCGGGCCAAGCGTGGCGGGCCAGAGCCGCACGCACCGGCGCGTCGATTGGCACCTTCGGCATGCCAAGCTGCTGCGATAGCTTCTGCATGAACAGATCGGCCAGTTCCTGCACATCGTTGCCGCGATCGCGCAGCGGCGGCAGAGTGAGCTGCATGACATTGATCCGGTAGAACAGGTCGGCGCGGGAACCGGCCTCTCTCCACCTCTTTCTGCAGGTCGGCATTGGTGGCAAAGACGAAGCGCAGATCGACCGGCACCTCACGCTCTGAGCCGACCGGCCGGACGCGCCGGTCCTCGATGACGCGCAGCAGCTTGCTCTGCGTGGCAAGCGGCATTTCGCCGATCTCGTCAAGGAACAGTGTGCCGCCCTGGGCATGGGTGAACAGGCCCTCGCGGTTGTTTTCCGCGCCGGTAAAGGCACCCTTGATATGGCCGAACAGTTCGGTCTCGATCATGTCGGCCGGGATAGCGGCGCAATTGACGGGCACGAACGGCTTGTCCGCCCGGTCGGACAGGGTGTGCAGCGAGCGGGCGGCGACTTCCTTGCCGGTGCCGGATTCACCGGTCAAAAGCACCGACGTCGGCAGCGGCGCCACCTGCGCAATGGTATCGCGAACGTCGCCGATGACCCGGGATGCGCCGATCAGCCGGTCGCGCAACAGGATATGGTCGGATGTCGCCTTCAGCTCGTAGCGCAGCACGAAATTCTCGCGCTGTAGCCGCATTCGGTCGAGGCAGCGGGCGACGGAGTTGAGGATCTGGTTGGAGCGGAAGGGTTTGAGCACGAAATCGACGGCACCGGCGCGCAAAGCCTGGATTGCGGTTTCCAGATCGGCAAAGGCGGTGATCAGGATCGCCTCGGCGAAAAGCCGATGGCGCGCTGCTCGGCCAGCCAATCGACGCCGTTCTTGCCGGGCATGATATTGTCGAGGATGACGACATCGAAATGGTGGGCATCGAGCTTGCGCGAAGCCTCGTCGGTATCGGCCGCCTCCTCGATCCGCTTGCAGCGTGGACCGAGTGTACGAACGAGAAAATTGCGCATGCCTGGCTCGTCATCGACGATCAGGATGGACGCCTGCGCCAGCCACGGACCGAACTCCGGATCGCGCTCCGGCACGGACGTTTTGCGCGCTGCCTCTCCCTGCAAAAGTCTCTCCTTCTTTTGACGAGGCCGACCATAGCAAGGCTGACCGCCAGGTACAAAGAGAGTTTCCACTCGTGTCTGTGAAAGGACCGGAATCGCTTGCAGTTCAGGATGTGGCGACAACCGATGTCGATGCAGGCTGTGGTGCAAAAAAACGAAATTGCTACACATCGCGCTGACTCGGGCACAATCTGCCCGCGGTCCTCCTTGCTGTGGGCCTGCTGCGGTACTGGCATGGCTTGGGAGGCATGTCATGGAGAAGCTTCCACCTCCGGGGACACGCATTCGCAACGCCTTCAATGGTGAGACGTTCATCTTCACCCACCTTGACGAGGATGCGGAGACGTTTCAGCTCGATGTCCTTCTAGAACGCGGCGGCATGCTGACGGGAACTGGTCGGCAGCACTTCCACCCGAACTCCAACGAGGAATTCCATGTCCGCAGTGGCATTCTCCGGGTTATGATGGATGGAAAATGGCATGTGCTCAAACCAGGCGACACGCTGCTGGTCCCACGCGGCATCCCCCATTTGTTTCGCAACGGTCACGATGGGGAGACGCTGTTCACAGCCCGCTTTTCGCCGGCTCACGATTTCATGCGGTTCTTCTTGAACATGTCGCTGGGCACGGCCAACCATCCTGACTGGTACGACGACAAGGAAGAGCCTTCATTGGTGCTGCGGGCGCAGGCTCTGCACGCATTTTACGGCCATGCCTATGGAGATGGCATTCCAGTCTGGTTTCAGAAACTGCTCTTTTCCTGTTTGGCACCCATCGCATTCTTACGAGGCTACAGACTTTCAGTGAAACCGCGAAAGCGGCTCTAAAGGTGTCTTCGGTTCTCATCCGCCTGCCGGCGTCCTCTGGGATGCCCCTTGCGGCCACACCTTCCGATCCGAAACACCGCCGCTATGATGCGGTTGCGGCGATCACGATAGATCGAAGCCGACATCGCGCTTTATGGCAAGTCTTGATCTACCGGACCTTCAACCCCAGTTCAGCCAGCAACTGCCCCGCCTGATCGCGCGAAATGGTGGCGCCCTTGAATTGCTTGGCGTTCAGCAGGCGGATGCCGCCAAGGTCTGCGCCGCGAAGGTCGGCGCCTTCGAAGCGGCAATCGGCCAGATTGGCGTCGCGCAGGCTGCAATCCTGAAAGATCGCGTCGTGGAAATCGCATTTCTTCAGGTCTGCCATCTGGAAGTCGAGGCCGTTCAGACGGGACTTTCGAAACGAGAGGCCGGGCAGCCGGGCGTCGGCCAGCCGGGTTTCGCTGAAGGTCAGGTTGAGGGTTTTCGCCTCGGACAGGTTTGCTCCCGTCAACTTGCACCGGTCAAACTGCGCGCCGGTCAGCGTCGTGCCCCTGAAAGTGCTGTTGTTGAAGTCGCATCCCTCGATCCTGCTTTCGGAGAGATCGCAGCCGGTGAAATCGGCAAGACCGCCCTTGCAGCTCGACCAGAGGGTGGAGTTCAGTTTTGCTCCGGTGAATTTGCCTTGCTTGACGTTGCAGCTCTCGAACACCCAGCCGTCCAGCGTCAGGCGCGAAAGATCGGCTTCCTCGAGGACGCAATCTACCAGCTTGTGCGGCAATCCGCTTTTCGAGAGGTGTTCGACCGCTGAGCGATCAAGCGCGCGGTTCTCAAGGATATTGGCCGGTGGAATTTGGGTGTCCGAGGAGAGGGATGGCGCCATGTCGATGGTCCTTGTTCGTCATCGAGGAAACACGGCGCAAGACCACGACCCTCGCTGACCATTGCTGGTCAAACTGGTGCCGTGGAAACCCGAAGGGGTCATAAGCTGCTCAGCGCAGGAACCGGATTACCAACCGGCTCATCTTTTTCGGTGTTGCTTGCATAACCCACAGGCCGGTTGCATTCAACGCGGAAGTGACATCAGCACGGGTCAATCGCTGAAGCCGGCCTCCAGCATGGCCGTATCGACGTGTTCGGCCGCTTCGGAAGGCTGTGCCGGACTGCCGGGCCGTTTGATGATGGCGGCGGCCGATATCACGATCGGGTCGAAGCCGGCATCGCCCTGTTCGATCAGTTCGAAGAACGCCTTGCGCATGCGCGGTTCCCAGAACTTGTTGATGTGTGTAGCGACCCCCTGAACGCGCTCGGCTTCGGGTTGCGACTTGAAGAAGGTGGCGATCTGGTTGGCCATCCGCACAAGTTTGCCATTGGTGTTATCAAGCGACATCGGCGATGGCTCCGGATTGAATGCGGTCAGGATGGGTGAAAATCTCGAAATCTGCGCCGCGCACCAACGCGATCAGCGTCATGCCGGCCTCATCCGCCGTGCGGATGGCAAGTGCTGTCGGGGCGGAGATGGCGATGATGAAGGGGCTGCCGATGATGGCGGTCTTCTGCACCATTTCGACGGAAACCCGGCTGGTGACAACAACGGCGCCGCTTGCGCCTGCATAACCGGCCTGCGCGGCTGCACCCACCAGCTTGTCCAGCGCGTTGTGCCGGCCGACATCCTCGCGCACCGCGATCAGCCCCTTGCCGGGAACGTAAAAACCGGCGCCATGCACGGCGCGCGTCTCGAAATGCAGTGGCTGCTGGCCGTTGAGCAGGGCCACGGCCTCGATGATCTGCTCTTCCGTTAGCTGCAGCGGCGAGGCGGACACCGTCGGTGTCTTGCGCACGGCCTGTTCGATCGATTCGATGCCGCAGAGGCCGCAGCCGACCGGGCCGGCCATATGGCGGCGGCGGGAGACCAGCGCATCGTTCTGCTCGTCCTTCAGCACGATCTGCAGGTCGATGCCCTTTTCATCAGCGACGGCCTCGATCGACTCGATCTCGGAGGGACCGGTGATGATGCCCTCGGTCAGGCTGAAACCGACGGCGAAATCCTCGAAATCGCCGGGAGTCGCCATCATCACCGCATGGGTGGAGCCGCCATAGGAAAAGGCGATCGGGGTCTCTTCGGGTACGACGCGGGAGCCGGCACCAAGTTTGCCGTTGCGCCGGGTGGTCTCGGGGACCTTCTGGGTGAGTTTGAACGGGGGTCATGCCGCTTGCTCCCTCTTCTCCCTAGCGGGGAGAAGGTGGCGCGCAGCGCCGGATGAGGGGGAGTGCCGCACACACCCCAGCCAATCTCCCCCTTGAGGGGGAGATGCCCCGAAGGGGCAGAGGGGGCTGTTTGCCGCAAACTCATCATGCCAATGACCTACTCCGCAGCCTCCATCTTGCCGGTAATCCGGCGCGACTGGCGGGCCTGTTCGTCGTAGTCGACCTGCCATTGCGACGGGCCGTTCGACGGCGAGACCTGCACGGCGGTCACCTTATATTCCGGACAGTTGGTTGCCCAGTCGGAGAAGTCCGTGGTGATGACGTTCGCCTGCGTCGTGGGATGGTGGAAGGTGGTGTAGACGACGCCGGGAGCGACGCGTTCGGTAATCAGCGCCCGCAGCGTCGTGTCGCCGGAGCGGCTCATCAGTTTCACCCAGCTGCCGTCATGCACGCCGCGCATCTCGGCATCGTTCGGGTGAATTTCCAGCCGGTCCTCCTCGTGCCAGACGACATTGTCCGTGCGCCGCGTCTGGGCGCCGACATTATACTGGGAAAGAATGCGGCCGGTGGTTAAAAGCAGCGGGAAGCGCGGGCCGGTCTTTTCGTCGGTCGCAACATATTCGGTGCGGATGAACTTGCCCTTGCCGCGCACGAAGCCGTTGACATGCATGATCGGCGAGCCGAGTGGTGCCTTCTCGTTGCACGGCCACTGAACCGAGCCCATCTTTTCGAGATAGTCATAGGACACCATGGCGAAGCTCGGCGTCGTGGCGGCGATCTCGTCCATGATCTGCGAAGGATGGGTATAGTTCCAGTCGAGCCCCATGGCCTTTGCAAGGTTTTGCGTCACTTCCCAGTCGGCATAGCCGTTGCGTGGCGTCATCACCTTGCGGACGCGGTTGATGCGACGCTCGGCATTGGTGAACGTGCCGTCCTTTTCAAGGAAGGTCGAGCCGGGCAGGAAGACATGGGCGTAGTTGGCCGTCTCGTTGAGGAACAGGTCCTGGACGACAACACATTCCATCGCGGCGAGACCGGCCGAGACGTGCTTGGTGTCCGGGTCGGATTGCAGGATGTCCTCGCCCTGGATGTAGATGCCCTTGAACGAGCCGTCGACGGCGGCATCCAGCATGTTGGGGATGCGCAGGCCCGGCTCGTTGGAGATCGTCACGCCCCAGAGTTTTTCGAAGATGTCGCGGGTCGCGTCATCGGAGACGTGACGATAGCCCGGCAGTTCGTGCGGGAAGGAGCCCATGTCGCAGGAACCCTGCACGTTGTTCTGGCCGCGCAGCGGGTTCACGCCGACGCCGGGGCGGCCGATATTGCCGGTCGCCATGGCAAGGTTGGCGATCGCCATGACCGTAGTCGAGCCCTGGCTGTGTTCGGTGACGCCGAGGCCGTAATAGATCGAGCCATTGCCGCCGGTGGCAAACAGGCGGGCAGCCCCGCGGATTTCTTCTGCCGGCACGCCGGAGAGTTTTTCGACTTCTTCCGGGCTGTGATGCGGTTCGGCGACGAAGGCGGCCCAATCCTCGAACTCGGACCAGTCGCAACGCTCGCGGATGAATTTCTCGTCGTATAGGCCTTCGGTGACGATGACATGCGCCAGCGACGTGACGACTGCGACATTCGTGCCGGGGCGCAGCGGCAGGTGATGCGACGCCTTGATATGCGGCGATGAGACCATGTCGATGCGGCGCGGATCGACGACGATCAGCTTGGCACCCTGGCGCAGCCGCTTCTTCAGCCGCGAGGCAAAGACCGGATGGCCGTCGGTCGGGTTGGCGCCGATGATGATGACGACGTCGGTGTGTTCGACCGAATCGAAATTCTGCGTGCCGGCCGAGGTGCCGAAGGTGGCACCGAGGCCGTATCCGGTCGGCGAGTGGCAGACGCGGGCGCAGGTGTCGACATTGTTGTTGCCGAAGCCGGCGCGCACCAGCTTCTGGACGAGATAGGTCTCTTCATTGGTGCAGCGCGACGAGGTGATGCCGCCGACCGCATCGCGGCCGTATTGATATTGAAGGCGGCGGAATTCGGCGGCCGTGTGGGCGAGCGCCTCTTCCCAGCTTACTTCGCGCCAGGGATCGCTGATCTTCTCGCGGATCATCGGATTGAGGATGCGTTCCTTGTGGGTCGAATAGCCATAGGCGAAGCGGCCCTTGACGCAGGAATGGCCGCGATTGGCCTGGCCATCCTTCCACGGCACCATGCGCACCAATTCCTCACCACGCATCTCCGCCTTGAACGAACAGCCGACGCCGCAATAGGCGCAGGTGGTGACGACCGAATGCTCCGGCTGGCCGATTTCGATGACCGATTTTTCGGTCAGCGTCGTGATCGGGCAGGCCTGCACGCAGGCGCCGCAGGAGACGCATTCGGATTCGAGGAAATTCTCATGCATGCCGGCCGAAACGCGGCTGTCAAATCCGCGTCCCTCGATCGTCAGCGCAAACGTGCCCTGAACCTCTTCACAGGCCCGCACACACCGCGAACAGACGATGCATTTTCGCCGGATCGAAGGTGAAATAGGGGTTGGATTCGTCCTTTGGCGCCCAATTGAGGTTGATGCCGCCATTGTCGCGCGCCTTGACGTGGTTCGAACCGTCATAGCCGTAGCGCACATCGCGCAGGCCGACGGCGCCGGCCATGTCCTGCAACTCGCAGTCGCCATTGGCGGCACAGGTTAGGCAGTCGAGCGGGTGGTCGGAAATGTAGAGTTCCATCACACCACGGCGAACATCCTTCAGCCGCTGCGTTTGCGTGGAGACGTTCATCCCGGGCGCGACCGGCGTCGTGCAGGACGCTGGCATGCCGGCGCGGCCCTGAATCTCGACGAGACAGAGCCGACAGGAGCCGAACGAGTCCATCATGTCGGTGGCGCAGAGTTTTGGAACCTCGATGCCGGCCTCCATCGAGGCGCGCATGATCGACGTGCCTTCCGGCACGGTGATCTCGTTGCCGTCAATGGTCAGCGTTACCATCTTTTCCGAACGGGAGGCGGGGGGTACCGAAGTCGATTTCAGAGACGAGGGGCATGGGAACCTCCGGATCAATTCTTTGCGCCGCGGCTGGGCGGCGACTTGGGTTTGTTTTTAAGACTTCGTTTCGGCGAGCGTCGCCGCGACGAGTGCATTGGCATGGCCATGGCCGAGGCCATGTGTTTCCTTCAGAAGCTGGACGATCTGCATGTGCGCTTTGCCATCCTGCGCGCGGACGATCGCTTTCCAATGTTCGATCGGCTGGCCGTATTTCTTCTCGATGGAGGGGAAGTAGGACGCCGGACCTTTGACCTTCTCTGCCTCGCTCATTCCGCGGCCTCCACCAAAGGCACTGGCCGGAAATCGTCCGGGAAATGGTTCATCGCGCTGGTTACCGGATAGGGCGTGAAGCCGCCGAGCGCGCAGAGCGAGCCGAATTTCATCGTGTTGCAGAGGTCGGCGAGCAGTTCGCGGTTCTTTTCCGGCTCGATCCCTTGGGCGATCTTGTCGGCCACTTCGACGCCGCGTGTCGAGCCGATGCGGCAGGGGGTGCATTTGCCGCAGCTTTCGATGGCGCAGAATTCCATGGCAAAGCGGGCCTGCTTCAGCATGTCGGCGGTGTCGTCGAAGACGACGATGCCGGCATGGCCGATCAGCCCGTCCTTGGCGGCGAAGGCCTCGTAATCGAATGCCGTGTCGAACAGGGCGCGGGGGAAATAAGCGCCGAGCGGGCCGCCGACCTGCACGGCCTTGACCGGGCGTCCCGATGCCGTTCCGCCGCCGATGTCGTCGACGATCTGGCCGAGCGTCAGGCCGAAGGCTGCCTCATAGAGGCCGCGATGCCTGGCGTTGCCGGCGATCTGGATCGGGATCGTGCCGCGCGAGCGGCCCATGCCGAAGTCCTTGTAGTACACCGGCCCCTTGTCCATGATGATCGGTACCGAGGCAAGCGAGATGACGTTGTTGATGACGGTCGGACAGTCGAACAGGCCCTTGTGGGCCGGCAGCGGCGGCTTGGCGCGCACGATGCCGCGCTTGCCTTCGAGCGAGTTCAGGAGCGCCGTTTCCTCGCCGCAGACATAGGCGCCGGCGCCGGTGCGGATCTCGATGTCGAAGGCGTGGGCGGATCCAAGCACCGATGTGCCGACAACACCTGCCTTGTGGGCGATCTCGACGGCTTGCGTCATCGTCGCGATCGCATGCGGATATTCCGAGCGGATATAGACGAAGCCTTTGGTGGCGCCGGTTGCGATGCCGGCGATCGCCATGCCCTCGATCAGTACGAAGGGGTCGCCCTCCATGATCATGCGGTCGGCGAAGGTGCCACTGTCGCCCTCGTCGGCATTGCAGACGATGTATTTTCGTGCACCCGGCGTATCGAGAACCGTCTTCCATTTGATACCGGTCGGGAAGCCCGCACCGCCGCGGCCGCGAAGACCGCTCTCGGTCACATGAGCAACGATATCGGCGGGTGCCAGCGTCACGGCCCTTTCAAGACCCTTCAGTCCCTCATGCGCCCGGTAGTCGGCGAGCGACAAGGGATCGACGATGCCGCAGCGGGCAAAGGTCAGCCGCGTCTGGCTTTTCAGGAAGGGTAGTTCCTCGGTTTTCCCGAGACAGAGCGCGTGATCGCGGCCCGTGGCAAGCCCTGCATCGAGCAGAGAGGCGACGTCGGATGCCTTGACCGGACCATAGGCGATCCGGCCTTGCGCCGTCTCGACTTCGATCATCGGCTCCAGCCAATGCAGACCGCGGGATCCGTTGCGGACGATCGTGGCGTCGATGCCGCGGGCTTCGACTTCGCTTGAAAGCGCCTTGGCGACGCGTTCGGCACCCAGTGCCAATGCCGCTGCATCCTTGGGAACGAAAATCCTGACGGTCATGCGCGTACCTCCGCAACGAGGTCTTTTACCGCATCCGCATCGAGCCGCCCATGCACCTCGCCGTCGAGCATCGCGGCGGGTGCGGCGGAACAGAGCCCAAGACAGTAGACAGGTTCCAGAGTCACGGCCCCATCGAGCGTCGTCTGGTGGAAGTCGATGCCGAGCAGCGATTTGACCCGCTCTGCCAGCTGGTCGCCGCCCATCGACTGGCAGGCTTCGGCACGACAGAGTTTTAGGACATGCCGGCCCGTGGGGTGGTCGCGATAGTCGTGATAGAAGGTGACGACGCCATGCACTTCAGCGCGCGACAGGTTGAGTTCCCGGGCAATGATCGGCAGACATTCCTGCGGCACATAGCCGAACTCGGCCTGGATTTCATGCAGGATCGGCAGAAGCGGCCCTTCGAGCGACTTCATCCCGCTAACGATATCCAGCGTCCGTTCGCCGATATCACGGCTTGATACATGCAGGTTCAACGTTCAGACCTCCCGAACTGAAACGAACAATCGGTCGCAGTCTGCGATCCCAGGAGCAAACGACGCCCCCTCCAGAACATCGTTTCATCCGTTCTCTTGCCTGAAAAGGCACGAGAACGCGGTCTTCGCAGCCCACGCACTATGAAGGCTTCGCAGCCCACGCACTATGAAGGCAGCGTGTCAGCCGCCGCTTAGCCGGTCAATAGGCCTGTTCCGTTAAGCGATAGATGTTTTCTATCAAAGCGCCTGGGCGTCGGCCAGAATGCGTGCCTCATGCAAAAGGGCCGAGACGAGCGGGGTGAACGGTTCGCGATGCGTTGCGACCAGTCCGACGGTGTGGCGGGCGTCGGGCTCGACGATCGGTATGAGCTTGATTTCCTCATGAAAACCGAATGATTTCGCGACGTTATAAGGCATGATGCTTGCCCAGTGGCCGGTCCGTACATGGGAAAACAGCACAATCATCGAATTCGATTCCAGTGTCGGCGACACGGTAACTCCGGCTTCCATGAAATGCTGGTTGACGATGCGCCGGTTCTGCATGTCGGCGGTCAATAGACAAAGCCGAATACCGCCAACTTCCTTCCAGGTCACGGTTTCGCGATCCGACAGCGGAGTACCGGCTGCGGTGACGAGATGATAGCGTTCCACCTGCAGCGGCACGCTCGTGACGCGCCTGAGCGGCTCGTTCTCTAGATAGGTGAGGCCGGCATCAATCTCCAGGTTCTCGAGCAGGCCGAGGATTTTCAGCGATGTCGTGGAGAGGATGGAGAAGGTCACTTCCGGATGCTTTTCCTGGAACGGCGCGGTGATGCGCGGCACCATGGCAAGGGTGGTCGGCACGGCAGCCAGCCGGATATGGCCAACCAGCCCGCGACGGGCGGCGCGCATCTCCTCGTGCATGGTGCGGGAATCGCCGACAATTCGGCGCGCCCATTCCAGCACGCGCTGGCCTTCCGGCGTCAGGCTCTGGTAACGCGAGCCGCGATTGACCAACATAACGCCGAGCTGATCCTCCAGCTGCTTGATGGCGGCCGAGAGCGTCGGCTGCGTGATGCCGCAAAGGTCTGCGGCCCGGCCGAAATGCCGCTCCTGGGCGAGCGCGATAAAAAATTCAAGCTTGTCGATCAACCGCCGCCCTCCCCAATGCCGAAATCAATTTTCAGCAGATCAACTGCCCGCCGTTCACTTCAAGCACCTGGCCGGTGATGTAGCCCGAGAGCGCGTTCGAGGCGAGGAACAAATAGGCGGGCGCGCAATCCTCCGCGGTGCCCAGCCGTTGCAGCGGAATGGTCTTGCGGGTGGCTTCGAGTTTTTCGGCGGATGAGTAGCGTTCGTGGAAATCGGTAGTGATCGTTCCCGGCGAAACGCAATTGACGCGGATGCCGTCCGGCGCCAGTTCGCGGGCGAGCGCCTTGGAATAGGTCGAGACGAAGGCCTTGGTGGCGGAGTAGATCGCCGATCCGGCGCTGCCGCCGGTGAGCGCCGAGATCGACACGGTATTGATGATGGCCGGATGCGCGCCGCGCCGCAGAAGCGGCAGCAGAGCGCGGGTCGTCTGCACCACGGCGGTCTGGTTCAGCTGCACCACCGTCTCATATTGCTCGTCGGTCAGTTCGCCGGCGAGAAACCGCCCGGCCATCGTCCCGGCATTGTTGACGAGAACATCGATCGTCCGGGATCGCGATGCGATGCCGGTGGCCAGAAGCTCGATGCCGCCAGCGGTCGAGAAATCGGCATAGGAGAGGAAGGCCCGGCCCTCGGTCAGCGCCGCATCGAGAAAATCGGGCAGCGGCTCGCGCGCCACGCGTCCGCCATGCAGATAGACGCTTGCGCCGCAATCGAGAAACTGGCGTGCGACCTCCAGGCCGATGCCGCGGCCTGCGCCGGTGACGACGACATTCATGCCCTTGAACAGCGATGGATGAAACATCTGAATTCCTCCTCAGCGACGACAGGCTGTCGCATCATGACCAGAAATGCAACGCGGCATGCCCTGCAGGTTCATTTTCGAGCACTCGCCGCGTTTATGAAATTGCGCTGCTTTCGTTTTTGCATATTATGAAAGAAAACGAAAACGACGGGGAGGAATAACCATGTATCTGACGGGGCGCCAGTCGGAAATCCTAGAGCTTGCCAAGACCGAAGGCAGGGTTCTCGTCGATGAACTCGCCGCACGCTTTTCGGTGACGCCGCAGACTATCCGCAAGGACCTGAACGATCTCTGCGACGGCCGGGTGCTGACGCGTATCCATGGCGGGGCAATCTTTCCGCGCGGCAACGAGAATGTGAAATACGAGGCCCGCCGCTCGATCGCGGCACTGGAAAAGCAGGCGATCGGCCAGGCTGCGGCGGCGATGATCCCCAACAATTCCTCGCTGTTCATCAATATTGGCACGACGACCGAAGCCGTCGGGAAGCGCTGCTCGACCATACGGAACTGATGGTCATCACCAATAATATCAACGTTGCCAATCGCTTGCGGGTTTTTCCCTCGATCGAAGTGGTGATTGCCGGTGGCGTCGTGCGCGGTGCCGATGGCGGTATCGTCGGCGAGGCGGCGGTGGATTTCATTCGGCAGTTCAAGGTGGATTACGCCGTTATCGGCGCATCTGCGATCGATCATGACGGCGCGCTTCTGGATTTCGATTATCGTGAAGTGAAAGTGGCGCAGGCGATCATCGCCAATGCCCGGCATGTCATTCTCGTATCCGATTCAACCAAATTCGAGCGCACGGCGCCCGTCCGGATCGGCCATATTACCCAGGTTCACACGTTCATTACCGATATTTGTCCCATCGAGAATGTCCGCAATATCTGCCAGGAACAGGATGTTCGGCTGATCGAGACTGCGCGCTGAAATCACTGATTTTAGCGGCGGCTTGTTTTCCATAAACATTCGTTTGACATTCGTACGGTTTTCGCTTTAATTATTTTTGCTTTCGCATGCGCTCAAAATTGTGCAATGCGAAATGTGGGAGGGGAAGCAGTGCCTGCGCAGGACGTACTCGACATTTTCGTGATCGGTGGCGGCATCAATGGATGCGGCATCGCAAGGGATGCCGTTGGCCGTGGATATTCGGTTGCGCTGGCTGAAATGGACGATTTCGCTTCCGGCACCTCATCGCGCGCCACCAAGCTCATTCATGGCGGACTGCGCTATCTTGAACACTATGAGTTCAGGCTGGTGCGTGAATCGCTGATGGAGCGCGAAGTGCTCTGGGCCATGGCGCCGCATATCATCTGGCCGATGCGCTTCGTGCTGCCGTTCCACAAGGGCGGCATCCGCCCGGCCTGGCTGATCCGCCTCGGTCTCTTCCTGTACGATCATATCGGCGGCCGCAAGCTTCTGCCCGCCACCCGCACGCTGGACATGCGGCGCGATCCGGCTGCCAAGCCGTTGAAGGCGCTGTTCACCAAGGCTTTCGAATATTCCGACGGCTGGGTCGATGATGCTCGGCTGGTCGTTCTCAACGCCAAGGACGCAGCGCTCAAGGGCGCGCGGATCATGACCCGCAGCCGTGTCGTCTCGGCGGAGCGCGAAGGCGGTATCTGGTCGATTAATGTCGAGGATGCCAAGACAGGTACTGTGAGCACCTTCAAGGCGCGGATGCTGGTCAATGCGGCCGGCCCCTGGGTCGATGTGGTGCTGTCCAATGCCGTGCGCAAGAACAATGTCCATAATGTCCGCCTGGTTCAGGGCAGCCATATCGTCGTGAAGAAGAAGTTCGACGATCCGCGCGCCTATTTCTTCCAGAACCCGGACAACCGCATCATCTTTGCGATCCCCTATGAGGTCGATTTCACCCTGATCGGCACGACCGACAACGATTTCACCGGCGACCCCAAGAACATCCAGATCACCGAAGGCGAAATCAACTATCTTTGCAATGCGGCGAGCGAGTACTTCTCCGAGCCAGTCAAGCCGGCCGATGTGGTCTGGACCTATTCCGGTGTGCGGCCGCTGTTCGACGACGGTGCCTCGAAGGCGCAGGAAGCGACGCGCGACTATGTGCTGAAGATCGATGGTGGCGACGGCGAAGCGCCATTGCTCAACGTCTTCGGCGGCAAGCTGACCACCTATCGCCGGCTTGGCGAGCATGCGCTGGAAAAGATCGCCGGCGCCATCGGTGCCAAGGGTAATCCCTGGACCGCAAAGAGCGTGCTGCCGGGCGGCGAATTTCCGGCGACCGGTTATGATGCCGAAGTGGCGAAGCTCAAGAACCGCTATCCATTTCTGGCCGAGCGTTAGCGCGCCGCCTGGTTCGCCTCTACGGGACGCTGGCAGCAAGCCTGCTCGGCAGCGCCGGCAAGACGGAAGATCTCGGGCGGCATTTCGGTGCCGACCTCTATGAGGTCGAGGTGCAGTGGCTGATTGCTGAGGAATGGGCGCGGCATGCCGAGGATATCCTGTGGCGCCGCACCAAGCTTGGATTGACATTGACCCCGGCGGAAGCTGCCGGGTTGGAAGAATACATGCGGGAGACTATCCGCAACGTTGCCTGAAGGTCGCGCCGGGATGGCGCTGCCTATGGCTGGGAGGAAGCCTGAGAATGCTTGAACTGAAAAACATAACCAAGGTCGTGGGTGCCGATACGCATATCCACCCGACGGATCTTGTGCTGGAGAGGGGCTCGCTCAATGTGTTGCTTGGTCCGACGCTCTCCGGCAAGACATCGCTGATGCGGCTGATGGCCGGCCTCGACAAGCCGACGACCGGTACCATCACGTTCGATGGCAAGGACGTGACCGGCGTGCGCGTGCAGGATCGTTCTGTCGCCATGGTCTACCAGCAGTTCATCAACTACCCGGCCATGACCGTTTACGAGAACATCGCCTCGCCGATGCGCATTTCCGGCAAGGATACGGCTACGATCGATCGCGAAGTCCGCAAGGCGGCAGACTTGATGAAGCTGACGCCCTATCTGGATCGCACGCCGCTCAACCTGTCGGGCGGCCAGCAGCAGCGCACGGCGCTGGCGCGTGCCATCGTCAAGAACGCCAGCCTCGTGCTGCTCGACGAGCCGCTCGCCAATCTTGACTACAAGCTGCGCGAGGAATTGCGCGAGGAATTGCCGAAGCTGTTTGCCGCCGCCGGCTCGATTTTCGTCTATGCGACCACCGAACCGCAGGAAGCGTTGCTTCTCGGCGGCAACACGGCAACGCTCAACCAGGGCCGTATCAGCCAGTTCGGGTCCACAATCTCGGTCTATCGTAAGCCGGCCGATATCGTGACCGCAAAAACTTTTGCCGATCCGCCGCTCAATACGCTCGACGTCGTCAAGTCCGGCAACACATTCGATCGCGGCGGCCTGAGCGTCCTGCCGGTACCGGCGCACTTGGCCGGTATCGCCGATGGAGACTATACGATCGCCTTCCATCCGCACCACTTGTCGCTTGCCCGTCCGCACGACACGGCGGCAACGCTGAAGGCGCGCATCATCATTTCCGAAATCGCCGGCTCGGAAAGCTTCATCCACGTCGATTGCGCCGGATCGCGCTGGGTCATGCTCGAGCATGGCATCCACGACATCGAGCCGGACACGGCGATCGAGCTTTTCGTCGATACGCGCCACCTGATGGCCTTCGGGCCGGATGGGCGCGCAATCGGTGGCTCTGCCGCTCGGGGAGCGTGAGGAGAAAACCATGGCACGCATCAATCTCGACCATATCCGCCACGCCTACGGCCCGAACCCGAAGAAGCCTTCGGACTATTCGCTCAAGGAAGTGCACCACGAATGGAACGACGGCGGCGCCTATGCGCTGCTCGGCCCGTCCGGCTGCGGCAAGACCACGCTGCTCAACATCATTTCCGGGCTCTTGCAGCCATCGGAAGGCAAGATCCTGTTCGACGGCAAGGACGTCACCAACCTGTCGACGCAAGAGCGCAACATCGCCCAGGTGTTCCAGTTCCCGGTGATCTACGACACGATGACCGTTTACGACAATCTGGCCTTTCCGCTGCGCAATCGCCACGTCCCAGAAACGGAAGTCGATCGCCGCGTCACGGAAATCCTCGAAATGATCGGCCTTTCCGACCGGGCGAAGAAAAAGCGCAAGGGCTGACGGCCGACCAGAAGCAGAAGATCTCGCTCGGGCGCGGCCTCGTTCGCTCCGACGTCAGCGCCATCCTGTTCGACGAACCGCTGACCGTCATCGACCCTCATATGAAATGGGTGCTGCGCTCGCAGTTGAAGCGGCTGCACAAGCAGTTCGGCTTTACCATGGTCTATGTCACCCACGACCAGACCGAGGCGCTCACCTTCGCCGACAAGGTCGTCGTCATGTATGACGGCGAGATCGTCCCAGATCGGCACGCCGGCCGAGCTGTCTCGAAAAGCCGAAGCACACATTCGTCGGTTATTTCATCGGTTCTCCGGGCATGAATGTCTTGCCGGCAAAGATCGACGGTTCCTCCGTCGATCTCGATGGCCAGAAGGTCAACCTGTCGTTTGCGCCGAAGTTCTCAGCCGGCGCCAAGACAGAGCTGGGCATCCGCCCGGAATTCGTCCGGCTTGGCCGAGAAGGCATGCCGGTGACGATTTCCAAGGTCGAAGATATCGGCCGTCAGAAGATCGTTCGCGCCACCTTCGCCAACCGGCCGATCGCCATCGTCGTGCATGAGGACGGCGAGATCCCGGCTGGAACCGAAGATCACTTTCGATTCCGCAGCCATCAATATCTACGCCGATAGCTGGCGTGTGGCAGATTCTTTGCTGGTAGGGGGAGGCCTGATCATGGAAAAGACTTGGAACAACAAGGCCTGGTTCATGGTTCTGCCGGTGCTGGTGCTGGTCGCCTTCTCGGCGGTCATCCCGCTGATGACGGTGGTCAACTATTCGGTACAGGACACCTTCGGCAACAACGAATTCTTCTGGGCAGGCACCGACTGGTTCATCCAGGTGCTGCAGTCCGACCGCTTCTGGGATGCGCTGACGCGCAACCTGATCTTCTCCGGCATCATCCTGGCGATCGAAATTCCGCTTGGTATTCTGATTGCCCTCAACATGCCGAAGACGGGGCTCGGCGTTCCCGTCTGCCTCGTCCTGATGTCGCTGCCGCTGCTCATTCCGTGGAACGTCGTCGGCACCATCTGGCAGGTGTTCGGCCGCGTCGATATTGGCCTCCTCGGCTATACGCTGGCAGCGCTCGGTATTCCCTATAACTACGTCAACAATGTCTTCGACGCCTGGATCACGCTGATCGTCATGGATATCTGGCATTGGACAAGCCTCGTCGTCCTGCTCTGCTATGCCGGCCTCGTATCGATCCCGGATGCCTATTATCAGGCAGCCAAGATCGACGGTGCGTCCCGCTGGGCGGTGTTCCGCTACATCCAGCTGCCAAAGATGAAGCGCGTGCTTTTGATCGCCTTCCTGCTGCGCTTCATGGACTCATTCATGATCTATACCGAGCCCTTCGTCGTCACCGGCGGCGGACCCGGCAATGCCACCACATTCCTGTCGATCGATCTCGTCAAGACGGCCATCGGCCAGTTCGACCTCGGTCCGGCAGCAGCACTTTCGCTCATCTACTTCCTGATCATCCTGTTGCTCTCATGGATATTCTACACCGTGATGACCAATAGCGATGCGCAGAGCTGACGGACGGAGGGAGGAAAAACAATGACCACCGCGACACAATCATCCGGCCGCAGCCTCTCCTGGCTCGTGCCCACGATCTACATCATCTTCCTGCTCCTGCCGATCTATTGGCTCGTCAACATGAGCTTCAAGACCAACACCGAGATCACTGGCGCGTTCTCGCTCTATCCGCATGCGCCAACGCTCCGGAACTATGCGGTGATCTTCACCGATCCGTCCTGGTACAAGGGCTATATCAACTCGATCATCTATGTGGTGATGAACACCGTCATCTCGGTTTCGGTGGCGCTGCCAGCGGCCTACGCCTTCTCAGCGTTACCGCTTCCTCGGTGACAAACACCTGTTCTTCTGGCTGCTTACTAACCGCATGGCACCGCCGGCCGTTTTCGCGCTGCCGTTCTTCCAGCTCTATTCTGCCTTCGGACTCATTGACACGCATATCGCCGTTGCCTTGGCACATTGTCTGTTCAACGTGCCACTGGCGGTCTGGATCCTGGAAGGCTTCATGTCGGGGGTGCCAAAGGAGATCGACGAGACCGCCTATATCGACGGCTACTCCTTCCCCGCTTCTTCATCCGGATCTACATCCCGCTGATTGCATCCGGCATCGGTGTCGCGGCCTTCTTCAACTTCATGTTCTCCTGGGTCGAACTCTTGATCGCCCGGACATTGACGACGACAGACGCCAAGCCGATCGCCGCGATCATGACACGTACGGTGTCGGCGTCAGGCATGGACTGGGGCGTGCTGGCAGCAGCCGGCGTGCTCACCATCATCCCGGGCGCCATCGTCATCTATTTCGTCAGAAACTATATCGCCAAGGGCTTTGCCCTGGGGAGGGTCTAATGGCCACAGTGCCTTATCGCAACAACCGCTGGCCATTGGCGCTGGCCGCCGTATTGCTGGTCTATGTCGGCCTCGCTGTGCTGCTCATGATGATGCTGCCCGTCAAGGACGGCGTGCGTGACTGGTTTGCTCCGTTGATCCCCGGAGGCTGGATGGCCTGGTCGTTTCCCGGTGCCATGTTCTTCCTGACGATCTTCCGCTTCTGTCACTGATGGCTGTGTGGGAATACGCCAGCCCGGGCGGCAATCCGCGGATCGGAATTCTGCGCTTCGAGACCACGCGAGGCGATCGTCTGTTCGTCTCGCTGCTTGGCAGCGCCTTCATTCATCTCGCATGGCTGGGGCTCGTCGGCCCCAACGTGTGGTGGGCTCTTGCTCTTTCCGTTGTGTACGCCATCGGTGTGTTCAAGCTGGTCTGAGGCAAGATTACTGAAACGGACGGCCAGGGAGGTACCAGGCGGTCCGACACTGCAATCGCAAAACCTTTAAGGGAGGACTATAATGCGACGGCACCTTCTAACATCGACAGCAGCTATGCTGCTGGCCTTCACCGGCTCCGCATTCGCGGGCATGGATGAAGCCAAGACCTTCCTGGACAAGGAAGTCGGCGACATGTCGTCGCTCGACCGCACGGCCCAGGAAGCGGAAATGCAGTGGTTCGTCGATGCGGCAAAGCCTTTTGCCGGCATGGACATCAAGGTGGTATCCGAAACCATCACGACGCATGAATACGAGTCCAAGGTTCTGGCTCCGGCCTTTACCGCAATCACCGGCATCAAGATCACCCACGACCTGATCGGTGAAGGCGACGTCGTCGAAAAGCTGCAGACGCAGATGCAGTCGGGCGAGAACGTCTATGACGCATATGTCAATGACTCCGACCTGATCGGCACCCATTGGCGTTACCAGCAGGCACGTTCGCTGACCAAGTGGATGGCCAACGAAGGTAAGGACGTCACCAATCCCGGTCTCGACCTCGCCGACTTCATCGGCACGAAGTTCACCACCGCGCCGGACGGCGATCTCTACCAGCTGCCCGACCAGCAGTTCGCAAACCTCTACTGGTTCCACTACGACTGGTTCAACGACGAGAAGAACAAGGCGGACTTCAAGGCGAAGTACGGCTACGACCTCGGCGTTCCGGTCAACTGGTCGGCTTACGAGGATATCGCCGAATTCTTCACCGGCCGTGAAATCGACGGCAAGAAGGTCTATGGCCACATGGACTACGGCAAGAAGGATCCGTCACTCGGATGGCGTTTCACCGACGCCTGGCTGTCGATGGCCGGTAACGGCGACAAGGGTCTGCCGAACGGCCTGCCCGTCGACGAATGGGGTATCAAGGTCAACGAGAAGTCCCAGCCGGTCGGCTCCTGCGTTGCTCGCGGTGGCGACACCAACGGCCCTGCAGCGGTGTATTCGATCAGCAAGTATCTCGATTGGATGAAGGCCTATGCACCGGCTTCGGCACAGGGCATGACCTTCTCTGAATCCGGTCCGGTTCCCTCGCAAGGCGAGATCGCCCAACAGATGTTCACGTACACGGCGTTCACCGCCGACTTCGTGAAGGAAGGCCTGCCGGTCGTGAACGCGGACGGTACGCCGAAGTGGCGCTTCGCTCCGAGCCCGCATGGTGTCTACTGGAAGGACGGCATGAAGCTCGGTTACCAGGACGTCGGTTCCTGGACGCTGCTCAAGTCCACGCCGGACGATCGCGCCAAGGCCGCATGGCTTTATGCGCAGTTCGTCACTTCGAAGACCGTTGACGTCAAGAAGAGCCATGTCGGCCTGACGTTGATCCGCGAATCGACAGTCAAGCATCCGAGCTTCACGGAACGTGCGCCGAAGCTCGGCGGCCTGATCGAGTTCTACCGTTCGCCGGCCCGCGTTCAGTGGTCGCCGACCGGTACGAACATTCCGGACTATCCGAAGCTGGCACAGCTTTGGTGGCAGGCAATCGGTGACGCTTCCTCGGGTGCAAAGACCCGCGCAGGAAGCCATGGATCTGCTGTGCGCCGAGCAGGAAAAGGTTCTGCAGCGTCTGGAACGCGCCGGTATCCAGGGTGAAATGGGTCCGAAGCTCGCCGAGGAGCACGATCTCGAATATTGGAACGCGGAAGCCGTCAAGGCCGGCAACCTCGCACCCCAGCTGAAGATCGAAAACGAAAAAGAAAAGCCGCAGACCATTAACTACGACGATCTGGTCAAGAGCTGGCAGTAAATCGATCTCCCGGCGCCGGTTCACATCGGCGCCGAAGCCTGCTTTCAGCCACGGCTGAAAAAGAAACCGCCCGAAGAGATAATCTTCGGGCGGTTTTTTGTTGGTCCGGCTCTCGAGTTATCGGGCTGGCGAACGGCGCCTCTCTAGAGGCCCGTCTTGGCCCTGAATACATTGATCGTCGTGCGCATGATGATCTTCATATCAAGAAGCAGCGAGAAATGCCTGACATAGTCGACATCACAGACGATCTGGCGGGTCGCCATCCAACGATGCCCCTGACGCGACGCGCAAGTCACGGGACTGCGCAAGTCCGGTCAGACCGGGTCGCATCCAATGCCGGTATTCATATCCCTGCACGAGGTCGCTATAACTGCGCCTCGCAGCCAGCATGTCTGGAACGTGGGGATCAGGCCCGACCAGTGACATGTCGCCGACGAGCACGTTCCACAATCTCGGCAGCATGTCGATATTACTCCCGTTCAGGAGGCTTCCGAGCCGCGTGAAACGTGGATCATTACCGTTCGGCTGATGGGGACTGCTGTCGGTGCGTATGCAGCGGAATGTCAAAAGTTCGAATGGAGCTCCGTTAAGGCCTAAGTGCAATTGCCGCGAGAAAACAGGCCCTTTGCTGTCCAACTTGATGAGGACGGCAATGAAAAGAAAAACGGGTGTCAGTATAAGCAGCCCGACGAATGCGCTGACGGCATCAATGATGCGCTTGATCGCAAACTGTACGGGCACGTTCGGTAAACGGGCTGGATTGAGGCGAAAATTGCCGTCGCCCGTTCGGGGTTGCTTACCTGGAAGCGTTGCGGAACTCGCTCTGCCCGGGACAGTTCGCTGTACAATTGTTCTTTCCGTCATGGCTTCAAGCCTCCCGGCGCTTTTCACAGTCAGCGCCACCTTCGCGTTGGTCCTTGCCAAGGAATGTCTTGTCCGCAGAAACCAGTCGGTTTTTCTTACTAAAAACAGAAGTCGTGGAGCATCGAAGGTAATTCTCCGGTCATCTCTGTTTCTGTCTGTCATTTCTTGAAATAGTTCATCTCGGAAATGCATTTTCCGCTTTTAACGGTTTATTAAATATTACCCGCTTTGCCAATATATCGTGAGCGTAACCTGTGCCTTTGGTTAATTCTGCAAGGTCTGAATAGGCCCGATGTTGCTTGGGGATGGGCTTGGAAATTATTGGCTCGACGGGCGGCGGTCTCGTCTTGCGAGCGGACGAATTGGCTTACGGTGTCGGATTGCCGGGTTCTGTGAGGGGTATTCCGCCAGCGCTTTCGCCCGCCATCATCCCGTCTATCATCGGCAAGCCATCGCTGCCTGTCAGTGGAAACCACTTGCTCCGGTCGAAGAACGGATCCGCCGGCATCTTCTTGCCGGGCGTGTTGATCTGATTGGCGAGGAAGTTATAGCGCGGCGTTTCGCCGAACTCTTTCTTGAGCTGGATACGGCTGCCGAAGTTGCGGATGTCGAAGGCTTCGAGGGCGTGGATTTTGCCGATGATTTCCTCCGGGTTTCCCCAGCGGACCTGCCTCAAGAAGATGTTCGCGGCATTGCCGGCGAGTTCGGCGATCTTGGCCGTATCGGCTGCATTTTCGATGTTCAGCTTGACCCGAAAGGAGGTGACGCGGTTCTCGCCGTCGCCCTTGATGAAGATGAACAGCGACGATTGTTTGGCGTCATCACCGCTTGCCGGCGGAAGATCGACGGAGGAGGAGCATTCCCAATTGTCCTTGCGGCCGCTGCTCACGGTCCAGTCCAGCTCGCCGAAGCCGCCGCTCCGCAGTTGCTCGCACAGGGTTCGCGGGTCGCTCTGGATCAGCCGGATGAAATGCTGCTCCTGCGCCTTGAAGTCGGCAAAGGCGTAGACAGGCAGGACCATGCGCGCCGGCGGCGTTCGTATGCCCCTGCTTTGCGTTATCTTGACATGTCTGGGTGCGGGGTCCGCCTTCGTTATCAGGTCGGGATAGCCGAAATAGGTCAGCAGCAAATCGAGATTGCGGTGGCGATTGGCGAGCAGAACCGTCGCCAGGATGCCGGCAAAGATCAGCCCGACAGCGACGAGAAAGAAGATCTTTCCGGACCGGCTTTTCCGCTGCACATTCATGCCGAAACCTGAACTCCGCGGTCTCCGCCGGCCTCAGACATCATCGACCCACATGCCTTGACCATCCGGCGCTTCTCGTCTGCGCCAAGCCCATCCTGGCGCAGTTTCGGGCGGGATCGTGGACGTAGTTCAATCCGCCGGTCTTGCCCCGCAATAGGTATTGTCGAGAAAAAACAGACATATCAAGGTATAAAATGAAAGAGACCATGCCGTCGTGCGGTGGGCGGCAATTCGCGGCAGGAAAGAAGGCAGGGATATACGCAACCGTAGTCGTGACTCCACCGCCGCGCAGGGCTTGCGGCATAGGTGATGCTCCGGCGCTGAAATTCGAATGTGTCTTAGTGCGTGGCCGTTGCCGGACGTTCAGCGGTTTCGCCGCTGAAGATGATCGCGGCGAACAGCAATACGCCGGCGAATGTGATCAGTGATGCAATTGCGACAACAGGTTCCATCGCCGGATTTCCGGTGAGCATGAGGTAGAGCGCCGGCACCATCAGTGCCACGCCTGCCGTGTAGACGAAATACTGGATCATCGCGATCCGCCGTTCTGCCTTGGCAGGGTTCAGCGCGTGGTATCCGCCAAAGATCGCCATCGTCACCCAGCCGAGCAGATTGGCATGCGCATGCGCGCCGATCGCGCTGTGATCCTGTGAGATGGCCATGTTCAGCCCCATCGAGATTCCAATGATCAGGAAAATGATGGCGGTGCGAAAATAGAGTTTTGCGATACGCGGCATGTGTCTTCCCCCAAAGTGTTGCCCCGGGCGAATATTAGCATCTAGTCCGGTTCGGTGCGAAGGCCAAATTTGGTCGCGTCCGTGTCTGGTTGCGCGCTGGCAAGAGGGCCTCAGGTGCCTTCGTCGGGAATATTCAGGACATGACCGCAGGCCTTGCAGTGCACCGCGTTGGCGTCATGGCGCTGCAGGCCGCATTGCGGGCAGGGGAAGACGACCTTGTGCGGCCGCACGATCGCCTGTGCCAGCCGCACGAACAGCGAAATGCCGAAGATCATCGTGACGATCGAGGTCAGCTTGCCGAGCGTGCCGGGCAGGGTGATGTCTCCAAACCCTGTCGTCGTGATCGTCGCTACTGTGAAATAGAGGGCATCGACGAACCCTTCGACCCCGGCCGCCTGATGGTAGAAAAACGCCGTGTAGACGAAGCCGGTGACGAGGAAGAGGAAGGTCGCGAAATTGATGCAGGCGCGGATGACGTCTTCCCATTCAGCGTACCCCGCCCGCTTGATTAGCAGCGTGAAAACCTTGCTTTGGCCAAGCGACCAGATGCGGAAGGCGCGCAGGAAAGCGAAATTGGAAAATTGCGCCGGAAAGAGCAGCGTTGCGAGGATGGCGATATCGACCCAGGTCATCGGCCGCGTCAGCCAGCGCCGCAGGCTTGAGGGCAATCAGTGCCCTGGCTCCGAGTTCGAAGGCGATCAGGGCAGCGATTGCATAGTCGATGATGAGATAGGTGTGGCCTGCGGCGATGTAGGGGCCAACGAGGAAGAAGATGATGATGGCAAGATCGATGATTGCCATGGTGATCTGGAACCGGATCGCCTGGGGACTGGTCCCGAGATAGAGCATGCGCAGCCGGGCGCGCAGAGTACTCAACACGGTCTCGTCGGTTTTTTCGGTCTCGCTGTGCTCTGTCATGAAATCGGGATAAGCTGCAGTGCCGAAACGGTCAATGCCACCTGACAGCAAGAGCGGGCAATGGGTGACCCGATCCGTTCACATTTCGCGGTGCTGGTCTCTCCAGCGAAGACAACGCCGAAATCGGGTTCTGAAGATTACAGTAAGTTCACTTTTTAGCCGTCGGGCAGGATGTATATCGTCGTTGACGCTGCCATTCGAAATGCCCCACCAGGTGCCCCATGTCCCAATCAGCCGAAAATAACGATGAGCACAGCAGTGCTTCATTTACTGGGCAGCGTGTGTGGTTTCAGGGACGTGTTCTGGCAGCGGCGGCCACGATCTTCATTCTGGCTCTTGCCGGTTATGCGATCTTTCATTTGACGAGTGAAGTCCGCTACGACGACGTGATGTCGGCGCTCGACAACACGAGCAGCATTTCGACCGCGCTTGCCATCGGTTTTACCGCGCTCAGCTTCTTTGCCCTGACGTTCTACGATGTCGGGGCGCTGGTCTACCTCAAGCGCCGGCTACCCTATGCCGATGTGGCACTGACGGCGTCGGCCGCCTATGCCGTGGGCAATACAGCGGGCTTCGGGCCGTTGAGCGGCGGTGCCATTCGCTACCGTGCCTATTCGCGCCTCGGTTTAAGACCGGAGGAAATCGGCGGCGTCATCGCCTTCGTCACCCTTGCCTTCGGTCTCGGCCTTGCCAGCGTCACGGCGCTCAGCCTGCTGATGATCGCGCCGGAAGTCGCGCCGCTTGTCGGTATCAGTTCATCCGTGCTGCGTGCCATCGCGATCTTGATCCTGACTGTCCTTGTGGCGCTGATGGTGGCCGGGCGTAACAATCGGGCTTTGCAGCTGGGGCGGTTTTCGCTGCGCATCCCGGATTCGCGCACGGCGTCACGCCAGTTTCTTGTCACCGTGCTGGACCTCGCAGCATCGGCCTCCGTGCTCTACGTGCTGCTGCCAGAAGGGGTGATCGGCTGGCCGGCGTTCCTGGCGATTTATGCGGTGGCGGTCGGTCTTGGCGTTCTCAGCCATGTGCCGGCAGGGCTCGGTGTCTTTGAAACCGTGATCGTTGCAGCGCTCGGGCAGGCTGTGGATGTCGATACTGTCCTCGGCGCTCTGGTACTCTACCGGCTCATCTATCATGTCCTGCCTTTGCTTCTGGCAGTCCTTTTCGTCATCGGTGCCGAGTTGCGCAGCCTCTATCGCAAACCGGTCGCCTCCAGTCTGCGCCGCGTCGCAGGCCGGTTGACGCCGCTGCTGTTGGCGACGCTGGCGCTTACTCTGGCGGCCATGCTGGTGTTTTCCAGCGTCACACCGACACCGGACGACAACCTCGCCTTCCTGGCTGACTACGTGCCGTTGCCGATTATCGAGGGCACGCATTTTCTTGCGAGCCTGCTCGGGTTGGTTCTTGTCATCGTCGCGCGGTCTTGCCCGGCGGCTGGACAGCGCATGGTGGGCCGCGCTCGTTGTCGCCTTCATCGCTCTGCTCTTTTCGCTCCTGAAAGCGATTGCATTGATCGAAGCCAGCCTGCTGGCCTTCTTCATCGTCAGCCTGCTCGCCACGCACCGCATGTTCGATCGTCCGGCAAACCTGTCGAACGAACGGCTGACCGTGCCGTGGCTGACGGCAATGCTGGCGCTGTGCGCTTTCGCTGTTATCGTTCTGCTGTTCGTCTATCGCGATGTGGAATACAGCAATACGCTCTGGTGGCAGTTCGAACTGTCGGAGGAAGCGCCGCGCGGCCTGCGCGCCGTGCTGGGATTGACGATTTTCTGCGGTGCCGCGGCGCTCTGGAGCCTGTTGCGGCCAGCCAAAGGCCCTCGAGAAGCATCCACCGCTACGGATATCGAAAGGGCAATTGCCATCGCCAGGGCGCAGGATATGGCCGACGCCAACCTGGTGCGCGTGGGCGACAAGAGCCTGATGTTCTCGACCGATGGCCGGGCGTTCATCATGTATGGCCGCCAAGCCCGTTCCTGGATTGCGCTGTTTGATCCCGTCGGTCCGCGCGACGCTTGGCCGGACCTGATCTGGCTGTTCATCGAGGAGGCCCGGTCCTGCGGCTGCCGGCCTGTGTTCTATCAGGTGTCCCCCGCCGGGCTCTCCTACTACGCGGACGCGGGCCTGCGTGCGTTCCGCCTCGGCGAGCTCGCCACGGCGGATCTGGCGACCTTCGAGCTGAAAGGCGGCAAGTGGGCCACCCTGCGCCAGACCGTCAGCCGCGCCCAGCGCGACGGACTGGAATTCGCTGTCATCGAACCGGAAGATATCCCCGGCATCATGGACGATCTGGTCGCGGTCTCCGATGCGTGGCTTGCGCATCATCGGGCCAAGGAAAAGGGCTTTTCGCTGGGTGCGTTCAACACGGATTACATCGCTGCCCAGCCGGTGGGGGTTCTGCGTCTGAATGGGAAGATCGTTGCCTTTGCCAATATCCTGGTGACCGATGTCTGCGAGGAAGGGACGATTGACCTGATGCGTTTTCTGCCGGATGCGCCGAAAGGCTCGATGGATTTCCTCTTCGTGTCGCTGATGGAATATCTGCGGGACAAGGGGTTCAAGCGGTTCAATCTCGGCATGGCACCTCTGGCAGGCCTTTCCGGACGCCGTTCCTCGCCGGTGTGGGACAAGGTCGGCCGGACTGTTTTTGAACACGGCGAACGCTTCTACAATTTCAAAGGGCTGAAGGCCTTCAAGTCGAAATTCCACCCTGCAATGGCAACCGCGCTACATGGCGGCGGGTGGCGGTATCAATCCCGTTCTTGCTCTGATGGATGCGACATTCCTGATTGGCGGCGGCGTGAAGGGAATTGTGAGGAAATGATCCTGAAGACATTCTGCCAGGCCGCCTTTGCAGCCAGCCTGTTTTTTGCGGCATCCTCGGCGCGGTCGGAAGATCCTGCTGCATTCGATACGGGCATGATTCCGTCGCCGCATATCCTGTTGCCTACCGGCGATGTCGCCGCCGCCGTGGTGCTGATTTCGGACAAGGCCGGCTGGTCGGACAAGGAAGATGGGCTCGCCAAAAGCCTGACCGATGGCGGCGCCTTGGTCATTGGCATCGATCTGCCAAGCTATCTGGCGTCGCTCGCAAAGGACGATGGCGACTGCATCTACATGGTGTCCGACATCGAGGCGCTGAGCCAGCAAGTGCAGCGCGCGGCGAAAAACAACGATTACCGCCTTCCGATCATTGCCGGTGCAGGTGCGGGCGGCGCGCTGGCCCTTGCCATTGCAGCGCAAACCCCGGCAGCGACAATCGGGCAGACGCTGGCCATCGACCCGGAAGCCGGCATCGCGCTGAGCAAGCAACTCTGCACGCCAGCCGACAAGAAGCGGGTCGGCGATCACATGCTCTACGGCCTCACAGACGGGCCGCTACCCGATCCCGTCACCGTTCTGTTCACAAACAGCGCGCCGGCAGACCGCCGCGCACATGTCGCTGAGCTGACCGCCAAGCACAGCGACATCGAGATCACCGAAACGGATGATGACATGTGGAAAGCCTTTACCGATGCGCTATCGGCGCTCGTCTCCGCATCTGCGGGCGACGACAATCCACTCGGCCTGCCGCTGACAGTGCTCGAGGCCAGGCCGCCGCGCGACACGATGGCGATCGTCTATTCCGGCGATGGCGGCTGGCGCGATATCGATAAACAGGTCGGTGATGTTCTCCAGCAGCAGGGCATGCCGGTGGTCGGTATCGATTCGCTGCGTTACTTCTGGTCGGAGCGGCAGCCGCAGGAAACTGCCGACGACCTGCACCGCATCATCGCGTTCTACAGCAAACGCTGGAACGTCAAGCATATCCTGTTGATCGGCTATTCCTTCGGGGCCGATATCCTGCCTCGAACCTATAATCTTCTGCCGCAGGCAGATCGGGACCGGGTGTCACAAGTATCGCTGATGGCCGTGTCACATCAGGTGGATTACAAGATTTCGGTGCTCGGCTGGCTGGGCGCGGCCGCCGCGGACGGTGCTGGAGATCCGGCCGATGACATCGCCAAAATGAACCCGGCTCTCGTTCAGTGCATCTATGGTACCGATGAGGAAGACGATGTCTGCCCGACCCTGAAGGATACCGGCGTTGAAGTCATTGGCATCGACGGCGGCCATCATTTCGACGAGGACTATCCGGCACTGGTGAAGCGCATTCTCGATGGGTTCGACCGCAGATTGGCTGCAAATGTCAAACCTCAGTAAATCCGTCGTCGTCTGAAAATCAGAAGAGCCGCCGTTCTGCCGAGGGCGGCTCTTCGACATTCGGAAAAGCTAATGCTTCTTGGCTTGCTCCGGATCGGTGCGGCCGCTCTGCGATAGAACTCACTGTCGCCGACACGGGATCGCTTGCCGGGAAAGTGCCGTCCAGCCCTTCATCGAGTTCCTCCTCAAGAACGCGGCTGTCGTGCGCCGCACGCGCACTTTTCAAGGAGAGCACGGCAGGAGATTCGCCGCCGGGGGTGGGTTTTCGCGTGGCGTGTTATGGGCGCTGTCATCCGGAACCTGCTCAAATGTCGACGCCTCCAGCATCATCGCTTTTGCCTTCTCGATCGCATTGAGGCGCGTGAGGTCGTCATCCCGGCTCTTGTGCATCTGAACGGAGATCACATCACCGCCTTCACCGATGAATTCGACCGTGACGATCCCTGATGAAGGCTGCGGATGAACCTGTGTGCCGATTACTCGCATCGAAACGACCCTCCGTGAATGCGCTGTTGATTGATAACAGTCTGGACGAGGCTTTGTTCCGTGCGGGGATTCGTGCTGGGGGCTTTCCAAAGTTGCAACACACAACGTCCCAGAGAAAAGGGGCATTTTCCAGTGCCCGGCCAAGTGAAGCAACCGCACGGCGGATTTTCCGGGCGTGGCTATCGGCCCTTGAGGAAACCGCCAACTCTCTTCTCCCCGGCGGGGAGAAGAGAGAAATCGCCTCAAGGCGAGGGAGAAACATCACGCTGCAACGAACCGGTAGCCGGTGCCCTTGCGTTCGGCATAGCCGATGCCGGGGTAGGTCCAGTGGTAGCCGAGCAGCTTGATACGGTCGGCGGCTGCACGGTCCATCAGGGCCTGGCGATTCTTGATCGCCACATCCTGCAACGTGTCGAAGCCAAATTTCCAGTTGGGATGCTCGAAGGAGACGATCCGGTTGGTGGCGGCGTCGGCCGAGATGATCATGCCGCCGCTGCCGGCAAGCTCAAGCGAAATATGGCCGGGCGTGTGGCCTTCGGTGTCGAGCACCCGCATGCCGGTGACGATATCGTCACCATCCTTGACCAGTTTCACCCGGTCCTTGACGGCGAAGAGGTCACGCTGGGCGCCGCGGGCAAAACTGTGCAGGACCTTCGGCATCTTCGTTTCGAAGTCCGGGTCGGTCCAGAAGACCCATTCCTTCTCGGAGACGAAATATTCGGCATTCGGAAAACGCAAGGTGCCGTCTTCCATCAGCGTGCCGCCGGTATGATCCGGATGCGCATGGGTGAAGACGACCTTGGTGACATCGTTCGGGTTGATGCCGGTGATGTCAAAATTCTTGCCGAACATGCCGGCTGTCGCCTGGAAATTCGTACCCGAGCCGACATCGACGACGATGATGTCCTTGCCGGTGCGGATGACCGGAATGTTGGCTGGCATCGGCGCACTATCCGCGTTGCCACCAAGGCGTTTCAGGATGTCGGCGCGCTCAGCCGGCGTTGCTTCCGGCATGATGATATCGGCGGGCAGGGTGAAATAGCCGTCGCTGAGAACGGTGATGTCGAAATCGCCCTGGGTGATGCGGTGGGTCTCTGTTGCAAACATGGTTTTTGGCCAGAATGGGAGGGTGGCAAGAGCCGCACCAAGCGCCAGGAACTGGCGGCGGCTTGTTTCGGTCTTGGTGACGGTCTCGGTGGCAACGACTGCGCGGGTCATGGCAAACTCCAGTGTGGCGTGGGTTGAAGGGGCAAGGCGGTTCCGGCACCGCGGGAGGAGGCAGTGCCGGAAGCTCGGCATCACGACCGGGCGAACTCGAGCAGGTCGGCGTTGAGCTGCTCCTTGTGCGTGTCGGTGATGCCGTGCGGGGCGCCGGCATAGACCTTGAGGATGGCGTGCGGCACCAGCTTCTTCGAGGCGCGGCCGGCGGCATCGATCGGCACGATCTGGTCGTCGTCGCCATGGATGATGATCGTCGGCACGTCGAACTTCTTCAGGTCTTCGGTGAAGTCGGTCTGCGAAAAGGCGACGATCGAGTCGTAGGTGTTCTTGTGGCCACCCATCATGCCCTGCAGCCAGAAGCTGTCGATCATGCCTTGGGAGGCGACGGCGCCGGGCCGGTTGAAGCCGAAGAATGGGCCTGATGCGATATCCCTGTAAAGCTTCGAACGGTCGACGACGCTTGCCGCCTGGATGCCGTCGAAGACGTCCTTCGGCAGACCGAGCGGATTGGCATCGGTCTTGACCATCAGCGGCGGCACGGCGGAGATGAGGCCGGCCTTGGCGATGCGGCTCGTGCCATGGCGGCCGATGTAACGGGTGATTTCGCCGCCGCCGGTGGAAAAGCCGGCAAGGAAAATGTCCTTCAGGTCCAGCTGCTCGATCAGGTCGGAGAGGTCGTCGGCATAGTGGTCCATGTCGTTGCCATCCCAAGGCTGAGACGAGCGGCCATGGCCGCGGCGGTCATGGGTGATGACGCGAAAACCATTGTTGGCGAGGTGGAAGGCCTGCGCTTCCCAGCTATCTGAAGACAGCGGCCAGCCATGGCTGAGGATGACGACCTTGCCGTCCTTCGGACCCCAGTCCTTGTAGTAGATTTCGACGCCGTCACGGGTGATGATCCTGCTTGTCATGGTCTTGTTCCCTTTGGTTCTATCCGGTTGTTTTTCCTCGATGGGGGCTCCGTTTCGGTGTTTCCGTTTCCGCCGCCCGTCTTGTTGCTTTGATACCAAGCGGGGCCTAAACTCGGGATTGGCGAAACTGACATTAAGCGGGGCGGAACTGACAAATGGCGCTTGGTGAACCAGCAGAGATCGGCATCGTCATCTATCCGGAGGCCCAGGCGCGGCGATCCACGGGCTGACGGACCTTTTCACGTGGCCAACCTGATGAGCGAGGAGCAGGGTGGCCGGGTGCCGGCGCGCATCCGCGTCAGCCACTGGCAGCTGTCGGAGGATGGCCGCGAGGTGACGAAAGTGTTCGACAGCCATCCAGGACCGAACAGGGGGCCAGTCGCCTTGATCCTGCCGCCGAGCCTCACCAACCTGCCGGTCGGCAAGCGCATGGGTGTCCTGCCGGAGTGGATCAGGACCCAGCACGCGGCGGGAACGACGATCTGCTCGATTTGCGGCGGCGCCTATCTGCTGGCAGAATCCGGATTGCTGGATGGACGTCTGGCAACGACCCACTGGAGCCATTCCGACCAGATTTCAAGCAAGTTTCCTGGTATCAAGGTCGATGTCAGCAAGCTGATCATCGATGACGGCGACATCATTACCGCAGGCGCGATGATGGCCTGGATCGATCTGGGGCTGAAACTGACGGCGCGCTTCATGAGCCCGAGTATCCAGCTCGCCACAGCCCGCTTCATGCTGGTTGATCCGGCTGGGCGTGAACAGACGTTCTACAGCACCTTTGCACCGAAGCTGCACCATGGCGACGAGGCTGTGCTCAAAATCCAGCATTGGCTGCAGGCGCATCAGACGGAAAAGATAACGTTGGAGATGATGGCGGAGCGCGCGGGGCTCGGCGAGCGCACCTTCCTACGTCGTTTCCAGAAGGCGACCGGCATCAACCCGACGGAATATTGCCAGCAGCTGAGGATCGCCAAGGCGCGGGAACTCTTGGAGATTTCCAGCATCAAGGTCGAGCAGATCGCCTGGCAGATCGGTTACGAGGATCCTGGTGCGTTCCGCAAGATCTTCCGCAAGCTGCTCGGCCTGTCACCGGGCGAATACCGGCGCCGCTTCTTCGTCGGCGAGGATGCGCCGGACACGGCTGTCGCCTAAACGCAAAAAAAGCGGCCGGAGCCGCTCTTTGGTGGAATAGTGGATGGGTTGCGATCAGGCCGCCACGTCGTCCAGTTCGCGCTCCTTGAACATGCGGGCAAGGTTGAGGAAGCAGATCATGCCGGTTTCGTTGGCGATGATGCCTTCCGCATAGCTCTTGTCGAAGGATGTGGTGATTTCCGGAACCGGCTGAACCTGGTCGCCACGGACGGTCAGGATGTCGGAAACGCGATCGACGACGAGGCCGATGACCATGTTGTGCACTTCAGCAACGACGATGGCGCTACGCTCGTTGGCGACCGTGCTCTTCATGCCGAGCTTGTGGGCAAGGTCGATGATCGGGATGACGGTGCCGCGCAGGTTCATCACGCCGAGAACGTCGGCCGGCGAATGCGGGATCGGGGTGGAGGGCGCCCAGCCGCGAATTTCGCGGATCGTCGTGGTCTTCACGCAGAACTCCTGATCATGGAGGCGGAAGGCGATGATCTCGAGCGTTTCGTGACCGAAGGTACCTGTAGAGAGTGTGTTGTTCATCAAAATTCTTTCCAGCTATCCCGCGCGGCTCCTCGCCGCTTTTCGCTATCTATTTTCCATCTTGGCAGAGGCTGGTTAACATCTTTCAAATTTGATCGCGGTTCTTTGCCTATTTGCGGAGACGAAAATACCCGGCTTGAGACCGGGTATCTGCATGTCATCGGCTGCCTGCGTCCACGGCGACGCGAGGTCACGGATCAGTTCGACGTCAGAACGCCTGCGAACTGCTCGACGGCCCAATCGACCTGATCGGCGGTGATGACCAGCGGTGGGGCGATGCGGATCGTATCGCCGTGGGTGTCCTTGGCGAGGATGCCGCGTTCCTTCAGCGCTTCGCAATATTTGCAGGCGCCGCCGGCCTCCGGTACCAGTTCGACAGCCAGCATCAGGCCGCGGCCACGGACGTCCTTGATGATGTTGGAGCGGATGTCCTTGAGGCCCGCCTGGAAACGCTCACCCATCCGGGCGGAATTGCCGATCATGTCTTCTTCCGTCAGGGCCTTTAGCGAGGCGCGGGCAATGGCGCAGGCAAGCGGGTTGCCGCCGAAGGTCGAACCGTGCTGGCCGGGCTTCAAGACGCCGAGCACTTCGGAGTTGGAGAGCACCGCCGAGACCGGATAGAAGCCGCCTGATAGTGCCTTGCCGATCAGTGTCACGTCGGCTTCGATGCCTTCGTGCTCTTCGGCCAGCAGCTTGCCGGTGCGACCAAGGCCGGTCTGGATCTCGTCGAGGATCAGCGTGATGCCGTGCTTGGAGCAGAGCGCGCGAACTTCCGGGAAATAGCCCTGTGGCGGGATCATCACGCCGGCTTCGCCCTGAATCGGTCTGATCAGGAAGGCGACGGTATTCTCGTTGATCGCGGCGCGGAAGGCTTCGATATCGCCGAAGGGCACGACCTTGAACCCTGGCGCAAAGGGACCGAAGCCGGAGCGGGCATCCGGGTCAGTCGAGAAGCCGACAATGCCCATGGTGCGGCCATGGAAGTTGTTGGAGCAGACGATGATCTCGGCCTTGTTCTCCGCAACGCCCTTGACCTCGTAGCCCCATTTGCGCACCGCCTTGACGGCGGTCTCGACGGCTTCGGCGCCGGAGTTCATCGGCAGGATCTTGTGGCTGCCGGTCAGCGCTGCCAGTTCCTCGTAGAAATGGGCGAGCTGGTCATTGCGGAAGGCGCGCGAGGTCAGCGTCAGCTTCTGCGCTTGCTCGACCATCGCCGCCAGGATTTTCGGGTGGCAATGGCCCTGGTTGATCGGCGGAATAGGCCGACAGGCAGTCGAGGTAACGGTTGCCGTCGAGGTCCCAGACATAGACGCCTTCACCGCGCGACAGCACGACGTCGATCGGCTTGTAGTTATGCGCGCCCAGCCGGTATTCGGTTTCGATCAGTGCGTTGGTCGTATTCATGGTTCCTCCAGTGGCTTTTGTTATCGGCTCAGGCGCTGCGGGTCGGGCGATCGAGGATGCGGCGGCCGAACAGGCTTGCCGTCAGTCTCGACGAGAATACGGGCGCTCTTGCCGCGGTCGTCGAGGAAGGGGTTGAGTTCCACAAGGTCGAGCGAGGAGACGAGGCCGCTGTCGCAGAGCATTTCCATAATCAGGTGCGCTTCGCGGAACGTCGCGCCGCCGGGAACCGTGGTGCCGACGCCAGGCGCCAGTTCCGGGTCGAGAAAGTCGACGTCGAGGCTGACATGCAGCAGACCGTTGGCGGCTTTGATCGTGGCGATGATCTCATGCATGATATGGGCCATGCCGGTCTCGTCGATGGCGCGCATGTCGTAGACATTGACGCCATGCTCGGCGATTTCCTCGCGCTCGCGGTCATCGACGGAGCGGATGCCGACCTGGAAGACGTTCTTCGGATCGACCATCGGGCGTTTCTTGTCGAGGATCGGTGCGAATTCCGCCTGGCCGCAGAAGAACGCCACCGGCATGCCATGCATGTTGCCTGAGGGCGATGTCGCCGGCGAATTGAAGTCGGCATGGGCATCGAGCCAGAGCACGAAGAGCGGACGGTTCTGTTCGGCGGCATAGCGCGCCATGCCGGAAACCGAGCCCATCGACAGGGCATGATCGCCGCCGAGAATCAGCGGGAACTTGCCGGCGCGGGCAGCCTGATGCACCGATTCGTCCAGCGCGCGGGCGATGGCGGCGACGATCTGCAGATTGTTGGCTTTCGGATGGTTGGCAAGGTCACGGGCAGGCAAGGGCTTCAGGTCGCCTTCGTCCGTGACGCTGTGGCCGAGACCGGCAAGAATAGTATCAAGACCTGCGATGCGAAGTGCCGCCGGCCCCATTGCAGCGCCTCTGCGCCCGGAGCCTTCTTCGAGAGGTGCGCCGATCAGCGCGATGTTTTTGTTGGATTCAGCCATGGTCTTCCCCCGCAAGTTCGCGTGATGCCGGTTTGCCCGGTTTGTGCGCGATTATACGGTATTGTTCGTTGGCAAATAGATGGAAAACTGGCAAATAGATCGCAATAATTGACACTATGAGAAGTGCGGATAGACAAAATGATAAGTCTCGACGATCTCGACCATTCCCTGATCAGTGCGTTGCGTCACAATGCCCGCACACCCGTTTCAGCCCTTGCTGCCACAACAGGTGCGTCGCGCGACCGTTGCTGCCCGTATCGACCGGCTGGTCGCATCCGGGACGATTGCCGCGTTCACCATCCGCACCGGGGCCGAGCTTTCGGGCAGCGGCGTGCGCGCCATCGTCATGATTGAAATCCACGGCAAGATGGCCGATCGCGTCGCCATGCAGCTGCGGGGCCTGCCGCAGGTGCGCGCTCTTCATTCGACCAACGGTCGCTGGGATTTCATTGCCGAGCTGGAAGACAAGGATCTCGGCACATTCGACGAGACACTGCGGCTGATCCGGCTAATCGACGGGATCAACTTGACGGAGACAAACATCCTCTTGAAGACCAGCAAGATTTCGGCTGCGGTTTAAAAAATGAAAAGTCAATTCGGTGTCTGTACTTCAAGAAAAACAAAACGGAGTTAAGGGGTTATGAGAGAATACATTTTGGCGCTTGGCGCCTGGGGACCCTTGATTGCCATAGCGATCCTTCATGTGCTGATGACTGCTGTTTGCAGTGTTAGAGGAGAGAAAAGACCTTACAAACTCTCGCTCAAGCAAGGTACGACCATCGCAACAGCTATCTCCATATGTTTGATCATCGGCACCTTCGTGAACTTTTGGCTAGGTGTCTTCTTCATGATCGCCATTGCCGTGTTTTCGATTCAAAAAGGGATGCTGTCGATAAGTTTTTCGATAGTTAGCTGTCCTCAATTCTAAAATAATCTCTTCAATATTCCTTCTCATAGAAGATCCTGCCGCCAGCGCCGCTGGCGCCGGCCTCACCCGCGCAGCTTGACGCCGCGACCGACGTCGAGGTTGATGATTGCCTTGCCGCCGCCGGCCTCCGCGCCGGATTGAAGCTCGAGATAGGTCCGGTCGTTGAGATATTTGCCGGCCGTAACCGTGGCGCCGCCGGTTGCGTCGGTGGAGACGTCGAGGTCATCGACGCCGAGCTTGTTGCGCAGGCCGCTGAGCAGCGAGTTCGAACCGCCGCCGGCCAGTTCGCTGACGGCGCTGGCCAACTGGGCGATCTGCAGGGCAGAAAGATTGGACAGCGACCGGTTGAAGATCAGCTGCGCCAGGATTTCGTCCTGCGGCAGAGCAGGCGACGACGAGAACGTAATGGCTGGATTGTTGGCAGGGCCTGCCACGTTGACGGTAATCGTTGTCGCCCCGGCGCTGGAGGTCGCGTCGAGATCGAGGGTGGGTACGAGATTGCCGCCGAAGCTGATCGTGCCATCGGCGAAGTCGAGACGCTTGCCGAGAATTTCGAGCCGGCCGCGCTGCATCTCGAAACCGCCGGATACTGCCGGTTCGGCTGCCGTTCCGCGGATCGTCAGGTCGCCGCCAAGCTCGGCATCGATGCCGCGTCCGCGGACAAACAGTTTGCTGGGCGCGCTGACCGCCAGATCGAAGGCAATGCCGCCGTTCTTGCTGCTGCCACCGCTGACCGTATCCTTGCGGACATCCGCCTGCATCTGCTTGACCTTGGCCGGGGCGTTCTTGTGCTTGATGTTGATCTCGGACAGCGAAGCCGGCAGCTTTTCCGGAATGGTGATGGCGGCCTTGCGGATCGTGACCTTGCCGCCCAGCACCGGCGTTGCGGTTAGCGAGCCTTTGAGGGTCATCGCGCCGTCGACGCTGGCGGTAAACAGGCTGCCATCGACATAGGTCGCATTGGCAAGACGGATGGCAAGGTCGGCCGGGAAGCCGGAGCCGGGCGCGATGCCGACCGTGCCGGTAACATCGAGCGTGCCGCCGCTGGCAAGCTTGCCGGAGAGTTTCTGGATGTTCGCCTGCTTGCCATCCAGCGCTACATTGGCGGCAAGGTCGGTGATCGCAAGATTGCGGCGAACATCGACGAAACGGGCGCCGGAGATGGAGATCGTGCCGGTTACCTGCGGCGCTGTTGCAGCCCCTTTGATGGAGAGATCGACATTGGCACTGCCGGTCAGGGTGAAGCCCTGCTGCGCCAGAAGCCCGGCCGCCAGGCCGAAGGGCAGATTGCCCGACAGTTTCATGTCGATCGGCTTGTTGCCGGCAATACCGACCTTGCCGTTGGCCTTGAAGGCAAGTCCGCCCGCGCCGTTGATTGTGCTGTCGAGGCTCACGCTATTATTGGCAAACTGGCCTTTTGCAGCGATGTCGAGGGCGCCGACGCCGGCGGATTTGGCCTGTGCCACGGCGGCGTTTGCCCAGCGCAGATCGTAAGCCACGACGGGCGCTGCCGCAGTTCCGGTGACGTCGACCTTGCCGCTGATGGCGCCGTCGGCGCCCAGAGAGGGCACGAATGTGTTGGCGAGGCTTGCCGGTATCGCGTTGAGGGCGACATCGAGGTTCAGCTTTTCCCCAGCCGAGCCGGTCACCGCGACCGTGCCGCCGGAGGCGCTCGATTGTCAGTTTCTGCAGGCTGACCGTGCCGTTTTCGATGATAATCGTCGTCGGTGCCGACAGCTTCACCGGGATTTTTCGTGGGGCTGCAGAGAACGACGCCAGATTGACGGTCGTCTTGCCATTCGCCGTTTCGATATCAGCGCGCAGGTTGAGTGGCGCTCCGTCATACTGGCCGTCCAACCTCACATCGGTCTTTCCTGCCTGCTGGGTGAAGTCGAGCTTCAGGCCGTTGACGCGGTTTTGACCTTGCGAGAATGCCTCGACGGAGAGATTGCCCTTGATCGCCAGTGCCTTGAGGTCGGCGATGGTGATGTCGGCCACCGGCTTGGTAATGACGAGATCGCCACGCCTGATGCCGGAACCGCTGGCTTTCAGCACAATCGAGGTCTTGCCGCCGTCACTGTTGATCGAGGCCGATCCTGCGATGTCGCCCGAAGCCTTTTCGCCCGCCATGGCCGCGAGCAGGCCGACATCGGGGAATGTGAAGTCGATATTGCCCTGCGGCAGGAAGTCGGTGGTGAACTGGATCTTGCCATTCAGTCTGTTGTCGCCAACCTGGATCTGAAGAACCGGAAGGCTGGTGCGGCCTTCCTCAGAGACAAGGTCCGCATTGACATTGATAGCCTGGCCGCCAAGCGCGCCGGTGGCCTTGATCTTTGCCTGCGGGTTTTTCGGGTTGGCGGTTGCATCGGCGGTCAGCTGGAGATCGCTCAGCGTGCGGCCGGCCAGCGTTGCGCCGCTGGAGGTGACTTCGGCCTTGATGCCGAGATTGTCGAGCGGGCCGGTGGCATCGACCTTGAAGTCGGCGATACCGCTGGCATCGGCCAGCACCTTGCCGAGATCAGGCAGCGTGCCGGTGACGGCCGCTGTCAGGGTTCCTTCCTTGAGGCCGACGGAGCCTGCAGCCTGGATCGTACCGGAACCGACGGCCAGTCTGCTGATATCAACCGCGCCATCCGCGGCGGTGGTCACCATGCCGGACAATGTGACCGGCGTGTCGAACTTCGGAGAAAGGGACGTTGGCAGGCCGGCTGGAAGCACCGACAGGTTGAAGCCGGCATTCAGCGTCTTTGCGGCAATCTCGAACGAGCCGTCAACGGTGCCGCCCAGATTGTTGCTGTCTATGGTGACAGGGTCGAAGCCGATCCGGTCCGGAGAAACGTCGAGAACAGTTTCGACCTTCATCGGTCCCTTGACCAGCCTGTCGAGGTCGGCGCTTGTCAGTTGCGTGTTGCCGGTCTCGATGCGGGTCTTGATCAGGCCGGTCTGGGTCGACAGGTTGAAGGCATCGCTATGGGCCGTCAGCTTGATGGCTTCGATGCGACCTTGCGGCAGGGCCAGTTGACCAACCTCGGCCCGGACGTCGAGGATGGCCGCCTGCATGCTGCCGGTGATCGATGCCGTACCCGTATCGAGCACGACATGGGCCTCGCCGTTTTCGAGCGGCAGGCGCGCGTCGATGCCAGCAAGCACGGCAGCTATATCCAGCTTTTCGCCGGCGCTGCCGTTGAAGGTCACCGTGCCGCCGGATGCTGCAATTGCCAAGTCCTGCAGATTGACCGCGCCGTTTTCGATCGTGATCGTCGTTGGGGCCGCAAGTTGCAGCAGGATTTTCTTCGGTGCGGCGGCAAAGGACTGGAGATTGATCGTCGTCTTGCCGCCAGCGCTTTGCAGGTCACCGCGCGCCATCAAGGGTGCTGCATCATAGCTGCCATCGAGGGCGAAATTCGTTTTCGGCCCCTGTTGTTCGAAGCCGAGCTTGAGGCCGGCGAGACGGGTGTCGCCTTGGCGGACCTCTTCCACTGTTACCGCGCCCTTGATCGCCAGCGCCTTCAGATCGGCAATGGTGATATCGGCGGCAGGTTTGCTGATCACCAGATCGCCGCGCGTAATGCCCGAACCGTTGGCCTTGACGGCAACCGAGGTGACGCCGTTGTCCGATGTGATGCTGGCGGTGCCCTGCAAGGTCTCCGGATGCGGTCTGGCCTGCCATCGCGGCCAGCAATCCAAGATCCGGGAAGTTGAAGGTGAGCGCTCCGTTCGGCTGAAGATCCGGTGTCAGGTCGAGCGCGCCCGTCAGCGTATTCTGGCCAATTGCTGCCTCGATCGAGGGAACGCTGGTTGCACCCTTGGCGGACGCAATTTTGGCCTTGGCGTTGATCGTCTGTCCGTCCAGCGAACCCGTGGCGGTGACCGTTGCGTTGGGGCCGTTCTGACCGACGGTCGCATCCGCGTTGACGGCGAGATCGTTGAGGGTGCGTCCTGCAAGCGTTGCACCGTTTGCCGTCACCTCCGCCTTGACGGCCAGAGCGTCGAGCGGTCCGCTGACATCGGCCTTGAAGCTGGCGGCGCCCTTGGCATCTGTGAGGAGTTTGCCGATTTCGGGAACGGTACCGCTGACCGCTGCCGTCAGGTTTCCGGTTTCGAGTGTTACCAGAACCGGTCGCCTCGATCGTGCCGGACTTGAGGGCGAGATCGCTCACCGTGAGGCCGCCGTTCGCACCGGTGCCGAGATTGCCGGTGATGGCAATGGTCGTGTCGAATTTTGCCGCCAGCGCCGGGGGCAGGACGGCAGGCAGGGCGAAGAGCTTGAAGCCGGTTGCCAGCGTGTTTTCGGCAATTGTGTAGGAGCCGGTCAGCGCTCCGCCGACGCTGGCACTTTCCAGCGTCAGCGGATCGAAGGAGACCGTTTCAGGGGTTACCGACAGGGTGCCGTCGATCTTGACCGGCCCCTTGACGAGGCGATCGATGTCGGCGCTGACAAAGCGGGTCGCACCGGTCTCGATCGTCGTTTTCAGCGGCCCGGTTTTGGTCGAGAGATTGAAGCCGTCGCTATAGGCATGCAGCTTGATCGCGTCGATTTTCGCCCTGCGGCAGCGTCGCCTTGCCGATATCGGCGCCAATATCGAGGACGGCGGCCTGTGCTTCGCCGATCAGCGAAACGCTGGCATTGTTGATCGACAGTTGTGCCTCGCCTTTTGCCAGCGGCAGGCGGAAATCGATAGGACCATTCGTGCCGACGAGGCTTGCCTGCAGGTCGTTTTGACCCAAAGTGCTGTAGGTGCCGGAGGCGGCGAAGGTCAACGCACCGGTCGAGAAATTGCCTCTGTTGATGCGCATGGTGGTGCCGTCCAGCGCCGCGGACAGGTCGATGTCCGTCGTACCCTCGAACAGCGGCCTGAAAGCAGCCGGCAGGAGATCGCTGAACGTGCCGCCGCCCTTGAGCGAGAGTGTGCGGAAGCCATCGGGAGCAAGTGTGTGCTCACCGCCCAGCTTCAGCACTTCATTGCCATCAAGAGCAGCGGTTGCCGTGCCGGTCCATTTCGTTAGCGGACCATCGCCGGTCACGGAAATGCTGACCGCCGGTTCGCCGGGCAGGCGCATGGCCTTGGCAAGTAGGCCGCCCTTCGGTTCATTGATGGTGGTTTCCAGCTTCAGTTCGTTGTCTGCGGGATTAAAGACGATATCGGCGATCGCCTTGGCATCCGGGCGGTCACGCTGGGCGACAGCAAGGGCTGCGGCAATACTGGCATTGGTGGCGTTCAGCTTACCTTGTGCGCTCAAAAACTGGTCGGCCCCGGCAATGTCCTTGCCGATGACGAATTCCTTGAGGTCGATTGCGTCGATCTTAACCTCAAGCGGCAATGCGAAAGTCTCGCGGACCTCCTTGGTTTCCTGTGAGGGGATCGGCAGCCGTTCGAGGCGCACGGACCCGGCCGACAATTTTGCCGCATCGAAGCGTTTGGAGAAAAGCGCCGTCGGCGACCAGTCGATCGCCACTTCGCGGATTTCCGCATAGATACCCTTGCTGTCGAACAGCGTCACGCTGGAGGCAGTGAAATCGCCGGTCAAAAGCGCGCCCGGATCGTTGATGCGGACGATCTGGTCCGGCGTCGAGGCGTATTTCTCAATCATCGCGGCAACGGAAACGCGCCGGGCGCGGTAAAGCCTGCAAAAAGCACCAGAAGCACGAGGGCGACCAGGGCAAAGCCTGCGCCATAAGCCAGCCAGCGCAACGCGATTTTCAGAAAACGGAGCAAACGATTCATAGTTCATCCATAGCGCAAGTCGCGTTGCGGTGAAATTGCTTCTCACTACAGCGCCGCGCGTCATTTGTGACGCGCAAAGGTCGCTGTAGACCTTAAATTTGCTGCATAATTTTTCCTTAAATCGATTCTGATTTAAGGAATTATGCAGTGAAACCGGCTCTCAAAAGCTGGTTCAGGCCGTGGTGACTGCCTCAGGCAATCAGAAGGATTGGCCGATGCCGGCATAGATTCCCGTATTTGGTGCCGCCCGGATAGGCATTCAGCGGCACGGCGACATCCAGCCGGATCGGCCCGAACGGCGTATTGTAGCGCAGGCCGATGCCGGCTCCGGCGCGGATGTCGGAAAAATCCGGTGCCGTCTTGGCCGACACCGTTCCAGCGTCAATGAAGGGAACGATACCGATCGCGTCGGTAATGCCGATGCGTGCTTCCACAGTCGCATTGACATAGGAGCGTCCGCCAAGGATTTCGTTGTCGCCGTTGCGCGGGCTGATCTCCTGGTAGGAATAGCCACGCACAGTGCCGCCGCCACCGAGATAGAACCGCCGGTTTGCGGGAATGGAAGCCAGTCCATCGCCACCGGCAATCACGCCGGCGCCGAGCCTTCCGGCCAGAACGAAACGGTTCTCCTCGCCGAACCCGAGATAGGCTGCGGCTGATCCCTCAAACGAGCTGAAGAAGCTCTGGCCGTTGATCTCGTAGCTCGGCTTGGCGTTGATCGAGGCGCGATAACCTGATGCGGGGTTGAGCTTGTTATCGTGGGTATCGCGGACATATTCGATCGGGATCGATGCGGTCAGATACTCGTTCGTTCCGGAACGCGTCCTCGACATCGGCCCAGGCGAGTTCGCCGCCGGCGGAAATCGTGTCTGTATCGGACAGCTCGAAGGTGGCGCCTGCGGCTGCGGTGAAGATTGTTGCGTTGTAGGCGTCGGGATCGAGCAGCTGCGCCTTCAGGCTGGCATTGAAGGTGGAGGCCGGTCCGAAGGCGCCTGGTTTGGCAAACAGCAGGCCGGCCGAATAGTCGAGATTGCCGACATCGGTGGTCTCGCCGATGCGGCTGACCGAACCCTCGAGACGCAGGGATTCGGCCCTGCCGAACAGGTTGCGGTGACCCCAATAGCCCTGGATGCCGAAACCATCGGTGGTCGAGTATTGCGCGCCAGCACCGAAGTAGCGGTGCTTGCCTTCCGAGACCTCGATGGTCATCGGGATCGTCCCGTCGGGCGCCAGTTCGTTGGCCTGCTTGATGGTGATGCTGGAAAACACGCCGAGTTGCCGCAGCCGGTCGGATGCCTTGCGGAGCGCTTCCGGAGAATAGGGCTTGCCGCCGTTAAGACGGGAATAGTCGGCGACGAAAGTCGGATCGACGGTCTTGGTGCCGCTGACGGTGACTGCGCCCACCGGTGCGACAGGGCCACCTTCGGCTGCGATCGTCACATCGACGGTGTTGGTCGCGTGATCGGCAACGACGCTGCGCTCGGTCAGCTTGGCAAGCGGCCTGCCCTCTTCCTTCAGGTCTTCGACGACCTTTTCGCCGGCCTTGATGATCAGCGTGGAATCTGCCCGGGCGCCCGGTTTCAGATATTCGTCAGGCCTACGCCCGATGGCGTCGCCTTTAAGAACAACGTCTCCCAACGTGAACACCGGGCCGGGGGTCACGGTGATTTCGACAGGCACTGGGGCACCGTCTGGAAAGACGGGATCAGGCGGCAGCGTGTCGATGTCCTGACCATTGATCGTGACGGCAACGACGCCGCCATAACGCGCCTGTTCGTAGAGCGCCGCCAGCAGGCGGTCGCGGTCGTCGCGCCTTGATGGCGAGGCCCAGATCGCCGGAAACCGGTTTATCCTTGTCCTGAAACAGCCGGGAGCTATTCTCCAGCGCTTCCTTCAGCTCGGCGTCGCCGGAGGATTCGTTCAGTGTCAGGCTGAAATTGACGGGATCGACGATGTCGTTGGGTTCTTCTTCCTTTTCGAAGAACCGCATGCCGAAGATCTTGAAGGCATAGGCGTCGGTCACCGATAGAGGCCCTGCAGGCAGCCAGAGCCGCGACCGCAAAAGCAGCACCAACCTTCCGATACGCAACACTCATTGTCGGCAAACGCATAATTTCCGCATTCCGCTGTTCAGGCCACTCCGAACACCTGCCTGCCATCACGGCAGGGGCACAATCGCATGACAAGGTTTGCCGTTTGTTAATGATGACCCTACACAGCATTGGCCGGGTGATGAAGACTTTTGGCCCTCTTTTTATGGAAAACCCCGGTCGGTGTGGCATGAGGGAAACAAAAAACCCCGGATTTCTCCGGGGTTGAGAGCGAAAAAGCGGCACGTTGCACCTCTTTTTACGGTGTAGCCTGCAATCAACGCGGGCAATCGTCGATGTAGCGGCGGCCGTAACGATCACGGTAGTAGCACTGGCCGGGCTGTTCGGTTACGTGGCCGATGACAGCACCCGAAACGCCACCAATCGCAGCACCAACGGCAGCGCCTCGAACGTCGCCGGTGATTGCGCCGCCGATGATAGCGCCGGAAACCGCCCCTGATACCAGCACCCTTTTCAGTCTGCGTGCAGCTCGCGACGGATAGAGCGAGCAGGACAAGCACGATGGCCTTCTTCATTTGTTTCTCCAAATATGGACGCGAGAACCAAGTTCCCGGCCGTCCGTTTCTCCCCAGGGATGGAAGATGGACGGTAAGGTCCCCCTCCGGTCGAATTTGCACCTTCGAAAGATAAATGCCTGTCTGTGAAAGTCTACAGATATCCTGCAAAATCCCCTCGGCGCAAGAAATGCTATTCAACCTGAACGGAAGCTGAAGGCTGTTCCTTGCGTGACAGGTTTTGGGTATTTCCTGTTCCGCAGAATTTTTCCGCAGGATTGAAAGTAGCGGTTGCGGCAATCTGAAAAAGACAAATGATACGAATGCCGTAACGCTTTGAGGAGAAAGCCAGCGGCCAAGGCTAAAGAGTTGACGCGGTTCTGTCGTGGGAACGAATTTACCTGCCCGACAGCCGCTCGTGTTGGCAAGCCCAGCCGCGGAGGAGCGAGATGGCAAAAGTGAAAATGACGGTCAACGGCCGGCAGGTCGGCAGTGACTGCGAGGACCGCACCCTTCTGGTGCATTTCCTTCGAGAAAATCTGGCGCTGACCGGAACGCATGTCGGCTGCGACACCACGCAATGTGGTGCCTGCGTCGTCCATATGGACGGCCGGTCGGTGAAAAGCTGTACCATTCTGGCCGCCCAGGCCGCCGGCTCGACGATCGTGACGATCGAGGGGCTGGCCGGAAGCGGCGAACTGCATCCCGTCCAGGCGGCCTTCAAGGCCAATCACGGTCTTCAATGCGGCTTCTGCACGCCCGGCATGGTGATGACCGCGGTCGACATGATCCGCAGGCACGGCGCCAATCTGGATGAGGCGACGGTGCGCTCGGAACTCGACGGAAATATCTGTCGGTGCACCGGCTACCACAATATCGTCAAATCGATCCTCGCCGCGGCTGCCGAAATGGCCGGCGCGCAGCAAGCAGCGGAATAAGCAGCGGTCGTAGACTCAGGTAGTCGGTGGATACGAAATGAACGTGCTCTTGGGTTCGTCGTTTCGCTGTTGCCCTCCAACGTCTGCCGCGACCTGACCACGCAGAGATATCTCGGGAGGAGATGAAGCATGGGTGTTGAAGGCATTGGCGCAAGCGTTGCGCGAAAGGAAGACAAGCGGTTCCTCACCGGCAAGGGCCGGTACACGGACGATATGAGCGTTCCGGGCATGAAGTATGCGTTTTTCGTGCGCAGCCCTTATGCCCATGCCAGGATCAAGAGCATCGACATGTCGGCGGCCAAGGACATGCCTGGCGTCATCGGCATCCTTGAAGGCAAGCAGTTGCAGGCCGATGCGATCGGCAACATCATCTGCGGCTGGATGATCCATTCCAAGGATGGCTCGCCGATGAAGATGGGAGCCTGGCGACCCCTGGCGCACGAAACCGTCCGTTATGTCGGCGATGCAGTTGCCATCGTCGTTGCCGATAGCATGGGCGAAGCCCGTGACGCGGCCGAGGCGGTCGTGGTCGAGTATGATGTGCTGCCGGCGGTGACGGAGGCGGTCAAGGCGCTGGAGGCGGGGCAGCCGCAGCTGCATCCGGAAGCGCCGAACAATCTCATCTTCGACTGGCAGCTTGGCGACGGCGCCGCTGCCGACAAGGCGATTGCGGAAGCTGCGCATGTGACGGAAATCACCCTTCGCAACAATCGTCTCGCGCCAAATCCGATGGAGCCTCGTGCAACGCTCGGCATCTACGATTCAGCCGAGGATCACTATACCTGCTACACAACCAGCCAGAATCCGCATGTTGCCCGTCTGGTGATGAGCGCCTTCTACAATGTCGCGCCGGAAAACAAGCTCAGGGTGATTGCGCCGGATGTCGGCGGCGGCTTCGGTTCGAAGATTTACATCTATCCCGAAGAGATCGTCTGTCTCTGGGCGTCGAAGAAGACCGGCGTACCGGTCAAATGGACATGTGACCGCACGGAGGCCTTCCTGACCGATGCGCATGGCCGCGACCATGTTTCGACGGTGAAGATGGCGTTCGACAAGGACAATCGCATCACCGGGCTGAAGGTCGATACGATCGCCAATCTCGGCGCCTATATGTCTCTGTTTTCGTCCGCAGTGCCGACCTATCTCTATGCGACGCTGCTGTCCGGCCAATATGCCATTCCGGCGATCCACGCCAATGTCCGCACGGTCTATACCAATACGGTGCCGGTCGATGCCTATCGGGGCCGGGCGGCCGGAGGCGACCTATCTTCTCGAGCGGACTATGGAGACCGCGGCGCGGGAACTCGGCGTTTCGCCGGCGGAACTCCGCCGCAAGAACTTCGTGCGGACTTTCCCCTATCAGACCCCGGTGATCATGAACTACGACGCCGGTGACTACGAGGCCTCGCTGGAAGCAGCCATGGCATCGGCCGACTGGAACGGTTTCGCCGCCCGCAAGGCCGAGGCAGCCCGCCGCGGCATGAAGCGCGGTATCGGCATGAGCTGCTACATCGAGGCCTGCGGCATCGCGCCGTCGGCGGCTGTCGGCTCGCTCGGTGCCGGCGTTGGCCTGTGGGAATCGGCCGAGGTGCGGGTCAATGCCGTCGGCACGATCGAGGTGATGACCGGATCGCACAGTCATGGTCAGGGGCACGAGACCACCTTTGCCCAACTGGTCGCCGACCGGTTCGGCATTCCGATCGATAACGTCAACATCGTCCATGGCGATACCGACAAAGTACAGATGGGCATGGGGACCTATGGTTCGCGCTCCGGCGCCGTTGGCATGTCTGCTGTGGTCAAGGCACTGGACAAGGTGGAGGCCAAGGCCAAGAAGATCGCCGCCCATCTGATGGAGGCGGACGAAAGCGACATCATCATCGAGAATGGCGAGCTCAAGGTGGCAGGCACCGACAAGACGCTGCCCTGGTTCCAGGTGGCACTCGCCGCCTATACTGCCCACAACCTGCCCGCCGGCATGGAGCCGGGATTGAAGGAGGGCGCGTTCTACGATCCGTCCAACTTCACCTTCCCGGCCGGTTGTTACATCTGTGAGGTGGAGGTCGATCCGGAAACCGGCGTGACAGACATCATCCAGTTCGTGGCGGCCGACGATTTCGGAAATATCATCAACCCGATGATCGTCGAAGGACAGGTGCACGGGGGCATCGCGCAGGGGATCGGCCAGGCACTTCTGGAAAACGTCCACTACGATCCTCAGAACGGCCAGCTGATCACCGCGAGCTACATGGATTACGCCATGCCGCGGGCCGATGATCTGCCGTCGTTCAAGCTATCGCATCAGAACACGCCGTGCCCGTCCAATCCGCTGGGGATCAAGGGCTGCGGCGAAGCGGGCGCCATCGGTTCGCCACCGGCGCTGATGAATGCGATCACCGATGCGATCGGCAACAATAACCTGACGATGCCCGCCACGCCGCAAAGGTCTGGGCTGCGCTCAACGCAGCCAACTGAGGAGGAAACGATATGTATGCGACCAATTACCATCGCGCATCCTCGGTTCAGGATGCCGTGAAGCTGAAGTCGGGGGCTGACGACGGCAAGTACCTGTCCGGCGGCATGACGCTGATTGCCACCATGAAACAGCGGCTGGCAGCGCTGAGTGATCTCGTCGATCTCCGGCATATTCCCGACCTCACGGGCATTTCCGTCACCGGAAAATCCGTACGGATCGGCGCGGCGACGACGCACTACGATGTCGCTTCATCAGCGGAACTGAAAGCCGTCTGCCCGGCGATCTGCAATCTCGCCCATCATATCGGCGATCCGCATGTGCGGCATATGGGAACGATCGGCGGCTCGGTTGCCAACAACGATCCGGCTGCGGATTATCCGGCAGCCCTTCTGGCGCTCGATGCCGTTGTCGTCACCAATGCCCGCGAGATCAAGGCGGGTGATTTCTTCACCGGCCTGTCTGAAACGGCGCTGGAGGAGGGTGAGATGATCGTCGCCGTGATGTTCGATGCACCGGCGAGGGCCGCCTATGCCAAGTTCCGCAATCCGGCGTCGCGTTATGCCATGACCGGCGTCTTCGTTGTTCGCCGGGACAATGGCGACGTGCGGGTGGCGGTGACTGGCGCCGGTGCTGATGGGGTGTTCCGGCATTCCGGCATGGAGGCGGCCCTTGCTGCCAACTGGTCGCCGGATGCGCTTGCCGGCATAGCGGTCGACCCGTCGGACCTGCTGTCGGATATCCATGCCAATGCCGAATATCGCGCCAATTTGGTCAAGGTCATGGCCAAACGCGCCGTTGCGGCTGCGTGAGGGATTACCGCTGATCTTATTGAAACAGAATATAAGGACGGGATGCCCCGTCCTTTTCGCATGGTCTTGACTCAGATCAAGGTTAAGTGGAATGAAATCCATGACGGATAGTTTGGAACTGTTCAAAATTAGGGGCCTTTTGCCGCACTTGGCCACGATAACCTTCGCAGAGGTTGACGCCGCAGCACTTTGGATCAAAAAGACGGCAAGGTTCTGGAGACAATGATGGATTTCGAGAGTTTCTTCAAAGGTGAGTTGGACGGCCTGCATCAGGAAGGCCGCTACCGCGTTTTTGCGGATCTGGAGCGCCAGAGCGGACAATTCCCCAAGGCGACCCGTTACAATGCGGCCGGCGAAAAGCAGGACGTCACCGTCTGGTGTTCCAACGATTATCTCGGCATGGGCCAGCATCCCAAGGTCACCGAGGCGATGAAACTCGCCATCGACCAGTGTGGCGCAGGTGCTGGGGGCACCCGGAATATTTCGGGCACCAACCATTACCACGTTCTTCTTGAGCGCGAACTCGCCGATCTGCACGGCAAGGAATCAGCGCTGCTGTTCACCTCCGGCTACGTGTCCAACTGGGCAGCACTTGGAACGCTCTGTTCGAAGATTCCCGGTGTGATCGTCTTTTCGGACGCCGGGAATCACGCATCGATGATCGAAGGCATCCGCTACTCCAAGTGCGAGCGGGTGATCTTCAAGCACAATTCGCTCGCCGACCTCGAAGCCAAGCTGCAGGCAGCCGACCCCGCGCGCCAAAAATCATCGCGTTCAGATCCGGTTTATTCGATGGATGGCGATATCGCGCCGATCAAGGAAATCTGCGACCTCGCCGACAAGTACGGTGCGATGACCTATCTCGATGAAGTGCACGCCGTTGGCATGTACGGCGCCCGCGGCGGCGGTATTGCCGAACGCGAAGGCCTCATGCACCGGCTGACGGTTATCGAGGGCACGCTTGGCAAGGCTTTTGGTGTGATGGGCGGCTATATCGCTGCGTCCACGGCGCTGTGCGATTTCATCCGTTCGTTCGCGTCCGGCTTCATCTTCACGACGGCCCTGCCGCCGGCCCTTGCTGCCGGTGCGGTTGCCTCGATCCGTCACCTGAAGGAAAGCCAGGTCGAACGCTTCGCCCATCAGGAACGCGTTCGCCGCCTGCGCAATCTGCTCGACAAGAACGGCATTCCGCATCTCAACAATCCGAGCCATATCGTGCCGGTGATCGTTGGCGACGCATCCAAGTGCAAGTGGATTTCCGATCTTTTGCTCGACAATTGCGGCGTCTATGTTCAGCCGATCAACTATCCGACGGTGCCGAAAAAGACCGAACGTCTGCGCATTACCCCGACGCCGCTGCATTCGGACGCGGATATCGATCATCTGGTCGGCGCGCTGCACCAGCTCTGGTCGCGTTGCGCTTGCAAGGGCTGTCGCCTAAGGGTTCTCAAAGGCTTGAAGTTACAATGCGGATTGTCGAAAGATGATCCGCATTTTTGATTCTGGGCAGTCTTTCAGGAGTTCCCTGCATGGGCATCGAGCGCAGGCTCAATCAGGTCATCGACCAGTTTCTCGAAGCCGGGAAAATCACCGGAACAGTGGTGCTTGCCTATCAGCATGGCAAACCGATTTTCCGCCGCGCTGCCGGCTTTGCCGACTGGGAGGCGGGCAAGCCGCTTGAATTCGACACGATCTTTCGCCTGGCTTCATTGACCAAGCCCATCGTCGCAGCAACCGCGCTCGCCATGGTCGATCGAGGCCTGATATCTCTGACCGATCGGGTTGCCGAGCATCTGCCGTGGTTCCAGCCGAAGACACCGGATGGCCAGATCGCTGATATCTCTATCCATCATCTCCTGACACACACATCCGGCCTGGTCTACGACGTGGCGCTCGAGCATCTGCCTGACGACCAAGCCATCACCTGCGGACTGCTGAATACCGATCTCGATTACGAGGCCAATTTTGGCCGCCACAATGCCGTGCCGCTGGCTTTCCGTCCGGGAACCCAATGGGGCTATTCCTTCGCCACGGACATTCTCGGCGCGGTGATTGCCAAGGTCCATGGCGGATCGCTGGAAGACGCCGTGGTGACATATGTTGCCGGTCCTCTCGGAATGGCCAACAGCCGTTTTCATGTCACGGATGCTGCCCGGCTCGCCGTGCCTTATGCTGATTCGCACCAGGCTGCCGTCAGGATGACCGATCCCTATTTCGGGCAGGAAGAGGCTGGCTGGACAGCTCGGGTTTTCGCCGTCGCGGATATTCAATCCCAAGGCGTTCCAATCCGGTGGCGCCGGCATGGTGGGAACGGCGGACGATTTTCTGGCTTTCCTTGAGACGTTGCGCACAGGCGGTGGCACTGTCCTGAAGCCGGAAACGGTGCATCTTGGCCTTTCCAATCGCATCGGTGCGCTGGTCTCGGACCCGGGCTGCTCATTCGGTTATTTTGGGGCAGTGGTTGAGAATCCGGAAGAGGCGATCACGCCGCAGCCGGCCGGGACTATCCGCTGGGGTGGTGTCTACGGGCACAGCTGGTTCATTGATCCGGCCAACGGGCTGACGGTTTTCAACATGAGCAACAATGCCGTGGAAGGCTGTATGGGCGCGTTCCCCGACCGGATCGTCGAAGCAGTTTACGCGGCGTAGCCTGCGCTCAGGCGGCCGCGGCCTCGCGCTCGACGATCGTTCTCGCGATCTGTCTAGCTTCACCGTCGACGGCAAAGACATCGTCCATGCTGGATGCCGCAGGCGTCGCGATCATCGCTTCCATCACGGTTTCGGTGATTTCGGCCATCTGCAGGAAGCCGACGCGTCCGTCGATGAAAGCCTCCAGTGCCACTTCCTTGGCGCCATTCAGCACCGCACTCTGCGTGCCGCCGCGTTCCATCGCCAGCCGCGCAAGGCGAAGCGCCGGGAAGCGCTCTTCGTCCGGAGCCTCGAAATCGAGCCGTGACAGTTTGGCGAAATCCAACCGCTCGACATCGAGCGCCGGTCGTGCCGGGTGCGACAGCGCGTAACCGATGGCGGTGCGCATGTCCGGGCAGCCGAGCTGCGCCAGCACCGAGCCGTCGCTATAGCCGACCATCGAATGGATGACCGATTGCGGATGGACGATGACCTCGATCTGATCCGGCCGCATGCCGAAGAGATGCTTGGCTTCGATCATCTCGAGTGCCTTGTTGAACATCGAGGCGCTGTCGATCGAGATTTTCAGGCCCATCGACCAATTGGGATGGGCGCGGGCGGTCGCGGCGGTCACGTCACGCATCTCGGTAAGCGTGGAGCGACGGAACGGGCCGCCCGATGCGGTGAGGATGATCCGCTCGACGGCATGGCGCTGATGCTCTTCCAGCACCTGGTAGATCGCATTGTGCTCGCTATCGACCGGCAGCAGCTTGCCACCACCGGCATGGACCGCGGCCACGAATAGATCACCGGCCGAGACCAGGCATTCCTTGTTGGCAAGGGCGATATCGGCGCCGCGTTTTGCTGCGGCAAGCGTCGGCGCAAGGCCGGCCGTACCGACGATGGCGGCCATCACCCAGCCGGCATCGCGTTCAGCCGCTTCGATCAGGCCGCTGCGGCCGGCGGCGACCTCGATGCCGGTGCCGGCAAGCGCGGCTTTCAGATCATGATACTGGGTCTCGTCGGCGGTCACGGCGAGTTCGGCGCGGTTTACCTTCGCCTGTTCGGCCAGCAGCGCGATATTGCCGTTGCCGGTCACGGCGGCGATGTCGAATGCATCGCGTCCGCCAAGCTGGCGGATCACGTCGAGCGTATTGGTGCCGATTGAGCCCGTCGAGCCCAGAATGGTCAATCGGCGTTTGTCTTGCGCGCCGGAGGTCATGGCCAAGTCCCGTTGTTTTTTTGTTTTTCATGTTAGGCTCTACAGGTGAAAGCCGATGCCAACAAGGGTAGCTTCGCTCCGGGTGGTGGCGATAGGGTCGCAGGTGCTGCAGAATCACCTGCCCACTTTGATGGGCCGGGCCAGTCATTTGCCGGAAAGGATGTTCCTGATGCTGAAACTTGCGTTGTTTCTTTCCTGTTCCTGCGTGCTGATCGATGCAACCTCGGTCTCCACCGTTGCAGCCAGATCGGTGCCGAACGAGCTGGTCGGAACATGGCTGGCTGAGGATATCGGTGGCGGCGGCGTTATCGACTATTTACAGACGACACTGGAAATCAACGATGACGGCACCTATTCCGGCTTTGCCGGCTGCAACAATTACACCGGTACCTTCGACCTGAAGGCCGGCGAGATCGTCTTCGGTCCTGCGGGCTCGACACGCAAAATGTGCGTTCCGGCGGTGATGGATCAGGAGACTAAGTTCTTCGCGACGTTGAAAACCGGCCTGTCCTGGAAGATCGAAGAAACGAAATTGGTTCTGGCGAAAGCCGATTCTGAAGACGGCCCTGCGGCTTGCCCCACACACGGTGTCGTCAGACGTTCTCATCAACATTCCCGGCGCTCGGACGGTCGACCGGCAGGCCGTACGCACATGACTGCGCCGGCAAATCCATCGCCGCCGAATACATTAATGCCGGTCCGGTTTCACTGGTAACGCTCACCATCGGCAACGAGTTCGTGATCGCCTCCAACGTGCTCTCCGGATCAGGCGCGAAATATGCGGGCGGGCAATATGTCTGGTGGACGAAGGGCGACGAGGCGAATTTGATCGACGCCATGAAGGGCGAGGACGATGCGGGCATCGCCTGCTCGAAAGTGGAATGAGGCCAGTCCACCGGCGGTGAGTGCCGGTGGTTTTTCCTTTGTGGCTCTGATCCGTTAGCCGCGCGCCGCCAGTCTTGCCCATTCCTGTGCCTGGTGGCGATAGGCTGCGCCGGGATGCGGCGCGGCAAGATGCGGACCTTCCCCGAACAGCTTTTCGCGCAGGGTGCCCTGAGCGTAGTCCTTCTTGTAGACGCCGCGCTTCTGCAGTTCCGGCACCAAAAGATCGACCGCGTCCTCGAAACTTTCCGGCGTCACCGCATAGGCAAGATTGAACCCGTCGACATCGGTATCCTCGACCCATTCCTGCAGCAGGTCGGCGACTGTCGAGGGCGAGCCGACGAAGACCGGGCCTGAAACCGCCGATCCCCACCCAGTCGGCCATTTCCCGCACTGTCCAGACCTTGTCGGGGTCGATGGTGGTAAAGGTCTCGACGGCCGATTGAACGGCATTGGTATAGCGATGGCGCAGCGGTTCGTCGGGTGAAAACTGACCGAAATCGATGCCGGTCCAGCCGGAAATCAGCGCCTGCGCCCCTTCGTAGGAGACATACTTCCGATAGTCGTCGAACTTCTTCTTGGCCTCGGCATCGGTCTCGCCGAGGATGACGGTCTGCAGATTGAAGGCAAGGATTTTTCGTGGATCGCGTCCGGCCTTTTCGGCGGCCTCGCGGACGTTAGCGACGTAGCGTTTCAGCACCGGCTTGGAGGGAGCGGCAACGAAAATGCATTCGGCATGGGCGCCGGCGAAATCCTTGCCGCGGCTTGAAGCGCCGGCCTGATAGAGCACCGGCGTTCGCTGCGGCGAGGGCTCGCTGAGGTGAATGCCGGGCACGGTGAAATGCTTGCCCGCGTGATGGATCGGATGGACTTTCTCCGGATGGGTGAAGATGCCGCTTTCGCGGTCGCGCACCACGGCATCGTCCTCCCAGCTGCCTTCCCAGAGCTTGTAACAGACCTCGAGATATTCCTCGGCAAGATCGTAGCGGTCGTCATGTTTTGTCTGGCTTGCCTGCCCGATATTCTGGGCACCGCTGTTCAGATAGGATGTGACGATGTTCCAGCCGACGCGCCCTTTGGTCAGGTGATCGAGCGTCGAGATGCGGCGGGCGAATGTGTAGGGATGCTCGAAGGAGAGCGAGGCCGTCAGGCCGAAACCGAGATGTTCGGTGACATAGGCCATGGTCGGCACCAGCTGCAGCGGATCGTTGACCGGCACCTGGGTTGAGTGGCGTAGCGCCGCATCGACATTGCCGTTCAGCACATCATAGACCCCGAGAACGTCGGCGATGAACAGACCGTCGAATTTGCCGCGCTCCAGCGTCTTTGCCAGGTGTACCCAGTAATCGAGGTCCTTGTATTTCCATGATTGATCGTGGGGATGCCGCCAAAGGCCCGGCGACTGGTGTCCGACGCAGTTCATATCGAAAGCGTTTAGCCTGATTTCACGGCTCATATCTGTCGTCCTTGTCTTGAGGTCTTGAGGTCTTGAGGCTTTGGCCTTACGTCTATCGATGAAGTTCAGCCGTCAGGGATTGCTGCGGCCGGTCCCGTAAGTCAGCGCTAAGGCCCCGACAAGGACGGCGCCCTTGACGAAATCCTGTGTGTAATAGGGTGCGTTGAGCATGGTGAGGCCGTTGAGTAGGACGCCGACGAAGACGGCACCGACGATGGTACCGAGAACATTCGGCCGCCTTTTCCCCAGCACCGCGAAACCAATCAGCGCGGCCGCCACCGCATCCATCAGCAGCGAACCGCCGGAGGAGACATCGCCGCGCCCGACGCGGGCGGCAATGACGATACCGCCGAGTGAGGCGAGCGTACCGGAGATGACATAGGCGAGTGTCTTCAGCCGCGCCGTCGATGCACCCGCCAGCCGCGTCGCAACCTCATTGCCACCGGTGGCAAACAGCAGGCGTCCGATGCGGGTCCGCTCCGTTAGCACGAAGAGGGCAATGGCGACGAGGGCCATAAGGACGACAGACACCGGGACGATGCCCAACAGGCTGAAACGACCGATCAGCAGGAATGCAGGATCGTAGGCACCGCCGGCGGTTGCCCCGTTTGGCAGGATGAGCCCGGCGGAGATCGAGCGGCCGGCAGTCGGGATGAGTTGCAGGCCGGAAAGTAAGAACATCATCGACAGGGTGGCCAGAAGATCGGGAACCTTCAGCCGGACGATGAGGAACGCGTTGACGAGGCCGATGAGCGCTCCGAATGCAAGCACCAGCGGTACTGTGGCAATGGCGTTGAGCCCCCAGACGATCATCGCGTAGCTGGCGGCCATGATGCTTGATGCGGCAATAGCGCCGATCGACAGATCGGAAACCGCCGACGGCGAGGGTGACGGTGACGCCCGCACCCAGAATGGCGACGACGGCCACGGCCTGCAGGATGCTCATCAGGTTGCCGAGATTGGCGAAGGCGGGCTCGGCAGTGGAGAAACCGACAAGCAGCGCGGCAAGAAGAATGAACACGGCGCCGGATCTCAATGTCGTTGCGAGACCTGCGAGCCATGTCGATGTCGAGGTGCTTGGATTCGCGCTGCGTGGCACCGGCGGAGCGGTTTCGTCAATGATCGATGTCATGCGTGGATTTCCTTGGAGAGACCGGATGGCGCGCCATGCGGCGCTGCGGCAAGGCTGTGGTGGTCGATGACGAGAATGCGATCGGCAACCTCGTAGGCCTCCTCTGGATCGGAGGTGGCGATCAAGGTGGCGCGGTCGCTCCGGCTGCGGATAGCCTGGATGATATCGTGACGGGCGCCGACATCGACGCCCTGAAAAGGTTCGTCGAGTAGCAGGAGCCGGCTTGGCTCCGCTTCCCAGCGGGCGAGAACGACCTTTTGCTGATTGCCGCCGGAGAGGGAGGCGATCGGTGCTTGCGGGCCGGATGCCTTGATGCGCAGGCGGGAGATTGCCTTTTCCGCCTCGCGCTGCTCGCGGCCGCCAAACAGCAAGCCGTGCGGATACCACTTGCCGAGATGCGGAAGGCTGATGGTGGCAGCGAGCGAACTCCCCGGCCAGTTGACCGGCATCAGCGACGACCGATGCCGGTCCTCTGCCGCCATGGCGACGCCGGCAGCAATCGCCTCTGCCGGTGTTTTCGGCCGATGCGGCCGTCCGTCCAGATACATGTCTCCTGCTGCAAGGTGGCCGGCGCCGAAGATCGCCGAGAGCAGCCGGCTCTTGCCTGCGCCCAGCACGCCGGTGATGGCCACCACCTCGCCGGTATGGACGGTGAGATCGAAGGCAGCGGAATCGGACCGCAGCCGGGCATCGCGCATTTCAAAGACCGGCGATCCTTCGGCGATGCGAATGCCGGGCCGGGCCGACTGCAGCTTGCGGCCGATCATCGTCTCGATTGCGGTGCTGAAATCGATGGGGCGCTCGAAGGCACTGACGACCGCACCACCGCGCATGACAAGCACACGACTGGCAATCGCTTCCAGATCGGCGGTCCGGTGGGAGATGTAGAGAATGGCAAGGCCATCATCGCGCAGACGTTTGAGAATGCCGAACAGGCGCTGGCTTTCCGCAATGGAAAGGCTGGCGGTCGGCTCGTCGAGGATCAGCAGGTCCGCCCGGTTGGCAAGCGCTCGGGCAATGGCCACCAGCTGCCGATCTGCAGCGGTGAGGTCGGCGAAGTCGCGGTCCAGCGGCAGATCGAACCCGGCGGCATCGAGTACCGCCTGCGCCTGCCGCCTGATGCTGGCCCGGGAGACGAAAAAGGGATGTCCACGCTGGCTGAAGCGCGTCAGCAACAAAATGTCTGCAACGGTGAGACCGGGAGCGCCGACCAGATCTGTAGATTGATGGACGGTCACGACGCCGGTAGCGGCTGCTTCGGCCGGCGTGCCTGGGGCGTAAGCCTGCCCGTTCAGCGTGATCGTGCCGCTATCGGCGGGCAATACGCCGGAGAGGATTTTCACCAGTGTCGATTTCCCCGCGCCATTCGCCCCCATTAGCGCGACGATCTCGCCGGCATCGATCGTCAGCGTCGCGCCGGCGAGAGCCCGCGTGGACTGAAAACTGCGGCTGAGCGCATCGACGTGAAGCAGTGGCATGAAGGAAAATCCTGATATCCCTATAGTCTATATAATTTGTCATATATTTTCTGCTGATAACAGCCGATCTGGCGGAACAGCTTTGCGAAGTGCTGGCTGTGCAGGTAATTTCTTTGCGGGCGGATGGGTTACGGCAGAACGTTCGCGCCGCCGGGCAAACTGCCCATCATGCGGCGAGGTGCCGGTAGGACTTTGTCGCACAGGCCAGTCATCGTGGAACAGGTTTCTCATCAAGTTGGAAAAATGGCATTAATTAGTCTATTAAATTTATGGATTGCATGTCTAATAAACGCTGCGCCCCGAGGCGGGCTGGCAGCTTGCCGGTGGCGCGTTTCGATTGTCTTCAGAAGGAACGCTTTTATGAAAACCATCCTCCGTCTGGCGGCAACCGCCGCTCTCATTCCCTTTCTGTTTGTCTCGGCCGCCAAGGCCGATGGCGTTGCTGGCGCACCGGCGCCATTCTGACAAGGGCGGCGTCAAGCTGGCGCTGATCAGCTACATTTCCGCCGGTGATTTCTTCCAGGCCTATCAGGCCGGAGCCGAGGCGCAGGCGAAGGCACTCGGCATCGACTTGCGTGTCTTCCCGGGCCGCCAGAATGCCGCGGAACAGCGCGAGCAGATCCTGCAGGCGATCAATCTCGGCGTCGAGGGTATCGTTGTCGATCACGGCGTTCCCTGAATCGCTCGGCGATGTCGTGCAGCAGGCGCTGGACAAGGGCATCAAGGTCGTCGCCTTCGATGTCAATCTCAACAATCCGAAGGTGCCGCAGGTCGAACAGAGCGACCATGCGCTGGCAAAGCAGGCGCTTGAGCAGGCGGTGAAGGACAATGGCACCAGCTTCAACGCCGGTTACGTCTACGTTGCTGGTTTTGCGCCGCTCGATCGCCGTAACGAGGTCTGGGACACGTTCAAGGCTGAAAACAAGGGCGTCGTCGAGAAGGCGCGCTTCGGCAATGTCAGTGATACGACCGCGACCAGCACGGCCGACCAAGCGAAAGCGGCACTCCGGGCCAATCCCGATATTACCGTGGTTTTTGCACCCTATGACGAATTTGCCCGTGGCGTGAAGCTGGCGGCGGCCGATCTCGGCATTTCCGACAAGCTGAAGATCTATTCGGCCGATGTTTCGACCGCCGATATCCAGGAGATCATCGAGGAAGGCAGCCCCTGGGTAGCAACGGTCGCGACCAACCCGGCGGTGGTCGGTGCCGTCTCGATCCGCGCTGCGGCTCTTGAAATTGCCGGAGAACAGGTTCCCCGCCAGATCACCGTCGAGCCGACCCTGCTCACCCAGAAAAGCCTGCGCGAAGCCGGCGTCAAATCGATCGAGGAACTGGCGGCCAAGATTCCGGCGTTCAGCGTCAGCGATGCGGCCACCGCAAGCTGGATTCCGGCCAAGCTGTTCTGATCCCTTCGCATTGCGACGGCGGAGCCTGCTGAGAGCTCCGCCGTTCTCCTTCGTTCACAAATGGAGCCTCTCCCATGAGCCAGTCCAACGTCGTCTATGCAGCCGGCCTCGGCGTAACACGCGACAGCCTGTTTGCCAGCGCCGCCGAAATCTCCACGATCTGTCGCTGCGCGCAGCGGAACTCGACAGGGAAGGGCGCCCGCCAATCGGCGAGATCGTCAAACTGAAAAGGCAGGCCTGCTCAATGCGCTGCACGCGTGAAATCGGAGGGGCGGGCTCGGTTGGGCCGATGGCCTGAAACTCGTTCGGATTCTGGCGCGCGGCGAAAGTTCGATTGGCCAGCTGCTCGGCTACCACTATGTCAACAGCCAGTCGATCTACTGGTCTTTTACTGACCAGGCGCGTGCGCAGGTGCTGGGCGCCGAAACCGTGGCGCAAAACCTCTATTGGGGTGCTGCGGTCAATCCGCGTGATCCCGGCCTGATATTGACGCGGCGTGGCACCGGCTACGTGCTGAACGGCCGCAAATCCTTCTCCACCGCCGCCCGGGTGTCCGACTATATCAACGCCAATGCGACGCTGGAGGGCAAGATTGCCAATTTCGCCGTGCCGACCGATCGGCCCGGTTATGTCGCCAATGACGACTGGGACAATATCGGCCAGCGGCTGTCCGATTCAGGCAGCGTCGAGTTCCATGATTTTCCCGTCTACGACGAGGATTTCATCGCGCCACCGGCAGATGAGAACGATCCGCCACCAGTTCTGGCGACCTTCAATACGCCGCTGATCCAGCTGGTCTTTGTGAACTTCTATCTGGGCGCTGCCGAAGGCGCGCTGGCGGCCGCCGTCGACTATGTTCGCACCACGACCCGTCCCTGGGTAACATCAGGCGTGGAGCGGGCTGCCGACGATCCGTACATTCTCGAACGTGTCGGCGAATTCACCGCCACGCTGAAGGCATCTGCGGCTCTTGCGGACAGCGCGGCGCTGGCCGTGCAGACCGCCCTTTCCAAAGGGCGCGACGTAACCGCCTGAGAACGCGGCGAGGCGGCGGCGGAAGCCTATGCGGCGAAGGTTCACGCAACCCATGTGGCGCTCGACATAACCGCGCGTGTCTTCGAAGTGACCGGCGCACGTTCTACTGCCGAAAAATACCGGTTCGACCGTTTCTGGCGCAACGTCCGCACCCACACGCTGCACGATCCGGTGTTCTACAAGGCCAAGGAAGTCGGCGAGTTCGTGCTCAATGACAAGGTCCCGGTGGTGAGCTTGTATAGTTGAAGGGGAACCCGTGGACGGGATGCAGGATTCGTTGTCGGGGGAAGGGGACCGCGTGGTGGAAGGGTTAAACATCATTTTTATGTTTAGCGTTGCCTAAATTAACAAAGGGCGCAGAATGCATTCTGCCGGTGCTCTTGGTGAGCACCGCCTCAGGACAAGGGGGAGTATCGTGACACTTGCAATCAATGATCTTGCACCGGATTTCACGGTCGAAACCACCGAAGGTGACATTCGGTTTCATGACTGGCTCGGCGATTCCTGGGCTGTGCTTTTCTCGCATCCAAAGGATTTTACGCCGGTCTGCACCACCGAACTGGGATACATGGCGCGGATCAAACCCGAATTCGACAAGCGTGGCGTGAAAGTCATCGGCCTGTCTGTCGATCCGCTTGATCGCCATTCCGGCTGGGTGAAGGACATCGAGGAAACGCAAGGGTTCGCGCCGAACTTCCCGATGATTGCCGACACCGACTACACCGTGTCGAAGCTCTACGGCATGCTGCCGGCAGCGGTATCGGGCGACCCGACCCAGCGCACCCCGGCCGACAATCAGACCGTTCGCAATGTCTTTGTCATCGGCCCGGACAAGAAGATCAAGCTGATCCTCGTCTATCCGATGACCACCGGCCGCAATTTCGACGAGGTGCTGCGGGTGATCGACTCGCTGCAACTGACAGCCAAGCACAAGGTCGCCACGCCGGTAAACTGGAAGCAGGGCGATGACGTGATCATTGCCGGCTCGGTGACGGACGAGGATGCGCGGAAGCAATACCCACAAGGCTGGCGCGCCAAAGCCCTATATCCGGATCGTACCGCAGCCGCAGGGATAACGGCGGTGCTTCGGTCCAGCGCAAGAGACGCGCAAAGGAGTGGCCGGTGATCTTCCGTCAGCTCTTCGACAGCGTGTCGGGCACCTATACCTACCTCATTGCCAGCCGGCATGGGGGAGAGGCGCTGATTATCGACCCGGTGCTGGAAAAGGTCGATCGCTATCTGCAGCTGGTGCGGGAGCTCGATCTGAAGCTCGTCAAGGCCGTCGATACGCATCTGCATGCCGATCACATCACCGGGCTCGGTGCATTGCGCGACCGCACGCACTGCATCACGGTGATGGGCGAGCAGACGCTGGCCGATGTGGTCTCCATGCGGGTGACGGAAGGCGACCGGGTGGCGATCGAGGGCCTAAGCCTCGATGTGCTCTACACGCCCGGCCATACGGACGATTCCTATTCCTTCCTCACGAACGGCCGGGTGTTCACCGGTGACACGCTGCTCATTCGCGGCACCGGACGTACCGACTTCCAGAATGGCGATCCGCGCCAGCAATATGATTCGATCTTCAACAAGTTGCTGAAATTGCCGGACGAGACGCTGGTCTTTCCGGCCCATGACTACAAGGGCGATACCGTTTCGACCATTGGCGAGGAGAAACGGTTCAACCCACGCCTCAGGGTTCGATCGGTCGACGAGTATGTCGACATCATGAACAATCTGAACCTGCCCAACCCTGAAGATGATGGATGTGGCCGTGCCGGCCAATATCCATGTCGGCCTCCACCAGGAGGAGATCGCGCGGAAAGGCTGGGCGGTTTCGGCGGCCGAGGTATTGGCGCTCAGCGGCCGCCCCTGACATTACCATCGTCGATCTGCGCGAGAAGGCGGAACGCGAGAAACACGGGATCATTCCGGGTGCGCTGCACGCACCCTATCCGGAACTGCAGGAAAACATCGGCACCGGCGGCATGCTGCATGAGCTGGCCATAGCCACCGGCAAGCGGATCGTCTTCTACTGCGCCTTCGGCGAACGTTCGGCCATGGCGGTCGAGGCCGCGCAGGACGCGGGCCTTACAAGCGCCTGCCACATCGAGGGCGGCATCGACGCCTGGAAGAAGGCGAACGGCCCAGTGTTTCGATAGGCCGTTTCCCGGACCTTACAACGCTCCGTTTTTCGGCGGCTTTATGCCGTTCAAGTGATAGTTCCCTGACGACATGCGACTTCCATCGGACCGGGTCGTGCAGCGTGTGGGTGCGGGCGTTGCGCCAATGGCGGTCGAGATTGAGGCCGATGCGGGTGGCCGAGGTTCCAGCGAGCTCGAACAGGGTGGTGGAGGCGGCAAGTGCCACTTCCGTCGTCAGGACTTTTGCGGCGGCGACCGAAAGGGTGGCGTCGATCACATTGGCCTCCGTCGGATCCATCTGCGCGACATCGACCTTGCGTCCCGCTCGCTCGATGATGGCCGTCGCCGCCTCGATCTTTATGGCAATCTCGCCGATCTTGGCGATGGTCAGCGGGTCGTCTGCGGCGTGTTCGACGCCGGCATCTTTCCACGGGCGGCTCTGGGTGCGGATGAAGTCCAGCGTCTCTGCGAAGGCAGCACGCGCTATGCCGAGATCGATGCCGGCATGGATGATCTGACCGACCGAGCCGATCGTGGTTGGCCGCTCGAAGCCTTTGTGATGGAAGACGATGGCATCGGCATTGACATAGACATTGTTGAAGACGGTCGTACCGCTGCCGGTGGTACGCTGGCCAAAGCCGTTCCAGTCGTCGATGATCTCGATACCCTCGGTGCCCTTGGCGACGAAGGACATGGTCAGCCGATCCTCCGGGTCGAGCGCGAACACGGTGATCCAGTCGGCGAAAAGCACGCCGGTCGAATAGAATTTCTGGCCGTTGACACGGTAGCCCGGTCCATCCGGCGTGATGCGGGTATTGTAGTCGGCCACCGTCTTGGTGCCGCGCTCGGAAAGGGCATTGCTGAAACGGTCGCCGGAAAGCGCACGGTCGAAGAAGTAACGCTTCTGTTCCTCGCTGCCGTCTACCCGCAGGGCTTCGAGAATGTAGAAATGGTTTTGCAGGATCCGGCCGATCGACGCATCCGCCTCCGACAGAATGGCGGTCACTTCCCTAGAACCGCATTGGAGACATCAAGCCCACCATATTCGGCGGGAACGGTAATCGCCAAAAGCCCGGACCTGGCGATCTCGTCGAGTTCGTCATAGGGCAGGGTACGATTGGCATCGCGGTCGGACGCACGGGTGGCGAAATCGGTGGCCAGTGCCCGGGCGGTTTCGATGGCTTCGAAATCGCTGCGGAGGCGATCGGCCGTTTGTTTGACGATTGGCTGATACTGCAAGATGGTTTCCATCGCACGCTCCGTTTTTGCACGGACCATGGGTGGAAGAAGTTAGACAGAAAGATAAGATTATAATTTCTATAGATCGAGTAGACTAAGAAAAGTCTTTGCTTAAAGCGGGTTTTGCGCCGCCTTTGGCGTTTGCGCCTGCAAGCATTCAGCGATCCTTGCTGCGACGAACACGGCGTGGTCGGTCACCTGAGGCAGGCCCATCAACTCCCCAAACGTGCCGCGCCAGCGGGGCCGGCGATCAGCAAGGAGGGCGTCACGCCCGCGGCCGGACCGATCGCTTCTGAATTCCGGGTGCAGGATAGTCCAAGGCCGGTCGGATCGAGTTCGAGATAACCGCTTTCGGAGAGCTCGGCGAGGAAAGGCTGGCTGGCGAGAATGCCGCCATGGCCGGGACCGGTGGTCACGACCACGGCGTCGTAGATTTTCTCGATGGTTCCAGGATGCCGCCGCAGGCGAAGTGCGCAGTGAATTGTATCGTTCTCGACACGGCTTGCCTGCAATCGACCCGGCCAGGATCTCAAGGCGTCCTTCGGCGATCGCCGCATCAAGCGCGGCTTCCACTTGCGGTGCAACGCGGAACCGGTGAACGTCCCAGAACGGCCGCAAATGCCGGACGATGCGCTGCCGTTCCACCACGGGCAGCACCTGCCACAGCGCCTGTCCCTGTGCCCGCACCTGATCGATGACGCCATGCCAGCTTAGACCGTCAAGAGCCGCTTGCCGAATGGTGTCGTGGATGTTTTTCAGCAGTGTCCCAGCCGTAAAAGCCGGATTTGTAAGGAAGTCGCCGGTGGGATCCTGCGCAACCGGCGCATGGCCCCGCGAGCGCAGGCCGCGCCGCGAGATGGCGGTGATCGGCCCCTGGTGGCCCTTGAGTGCCAGCGAGGCGATGACATCGGCGGAGGTCAGGCCATTGCCCACGACGAGCACCCGGTCCGTCGGCCGGATGGCCTCGAGCGCTGCGGCCTTGGTTGGGTCGGGCACGAAACGGGGATGGTCCTTCAGTACGGCTTGAAGCTGGCCGGGCGCCACCGGTGGCGGATGGCTGGTAGCAATGACGACAATGTCGGCCAGGGTCTCTGCGCCATCATGGCCGACGACACGCCAGCGCTGGCCCTCGCGCAGCACATGATCGACGGTCCAGCGGCGATGCTGGACAGCGCCGCTTTCAACAAGCGGCCGCAGCATGGCGTTGACATAGGCGCCGAACACGTTGCGACGGGGAAAGAGGGCGCCGTCGGGCCGCAGGGCATCGTCATCACCGGCCGTTGCCGAATGGGCCGCGATCCAGCGCAGAAAATGGTCTGGTTCTTCGGTCAGAAGGCTCATGCGAGCTGCGGGCACGTTGATACGGTGGGCGGGTTCGGTCGTATCGTAGGCAAGGCCTTTGCCAAGGCTCACACGCGGCTCGAATACGATGATTTCCGGCACCGATGTTTGGTCTGCCTGCGCAAGGTGAAAGGCCGTGGCCGCGCCCGACACACCGCCGCCGATAATGGCGACCACCGGCCGCTGCCGTGCCGCCGGGCCTTCGCCCGAGGCAGCCCCAGAGGCGGGGTTGACGATCAACTGGTTCATGACACCTCACCGTCAGGCCGCTTTGATAGTCTACAGTTTTTATCAATATTGTTCGACGGTCAAGCCTTTAACGTTTTCACCGAGCCAGCCAGGATCGTATCGCCGGTTTCAGGACTTCTCGTCCAGGGCCAGGAGAACGCGCGCCAACAGTTCTTCTTCTTCACTGAACACCGTGGCGATAGAGTGTCAGCACCAGGGCCGCCACCGGGTTGTTGGCGTCGCTGTCGGGAGCGATGTTGAGGGCTGTCCTCGCGCTGTCGAAGACACGCTGGCACAGCTCCACGTGGTTGGGGAGCATCGGCTCGTTGCGCCATTTCGTCATGCTTCGTCTCCTGTTGCCGGCTGACACGGACCTGCCGATGCCGGAATTCAACAAGGCTGACGCCGCGGTAGAGTTGCGGCGCGTCCTTGAGCGTTACGAGTGACGATTGATTGTGGCGGTTTTTTATCGCGGCGGGATCAGACTGGCGCTGCAGCAACGGCCGGGTCCATCATCGGCACGGCGGCGTTCAGATCGTTATCGGCATATTTGATGACAAGGATGCTGAGAATCGACCCGACGATCACGAAGACAACAGGCGCATGGTCATTTGCATTATACTTTTTCCTGTTTAAGCATCCCTGCAAACGTGTGGATTGATTGCTTGTTCCAAAAGTGGTCGATGCAATGGCTCTGATCCAGGCGCGAGCATCCTGTCCTGCCGCGGTCTGAAGACGATAAAGCGTCCTTTCCCGTATATCATACTTGGTCGGACGCTTGCTGGCAGCTTACGATGCAAATACATCGTAAGGGCGGAACGAAGAGCAGCCGGGGGTAGCGCGTGCATCAGGATATGGCTTTGGTAGCAACCGTCGCGATCAGCTTCGTGCTGGCCGCTGGCTTCGGCTATTTCGCGGATCGGCTCCGTCTGCCGCCGCTGGTTGGTTATCTGGTTGCCGGTATCATGATGGGACCTTTTACGCCGGGTTTCACGGCCGATACCGCTCTTGCTGCCCAATTGGCCGAGATCGGCGTCATTCTCCTGATGTTCGGTGTCGGCCTGCATTTCTCCGCCGCATCTCATCGCCGTTCGCGGGGTGGCCATTCCGGGCGCCATCGGCCAGATCATCCTGGCAACGTTTCTGGGGATTGGCCTTTGTGCGCTGTGGGGCTGGAACCTCGGCGCCGGGCTGGTCTTCGGGCTGAGCATTTCCGTTGCCAGCACTGTCGTTCTGCTCAAGGCGCTGGAGGAGCGAAATCTGGTCAACTCGCCGAATGGCCGGGTGGCCATCGGCTGGCTGATCGTCGAGGACCTGGCGATGGTCCTGGCACTCGTTCTCCTGCCGATTGTTGCTGAGGTTCTAGGCGCTCAGGGTGCTGGGGCGCATGGGACGGGAGCAGGTGCGACGCCGGTTGCGCTGACGATCGTGCTGACCCTGGTCAAGCTCGGCGCGTTTGCGGTCCTTGCCATCGTTCTGGGGCCGCGGATCGTTCCCTGGCTTTTGACGCTGGTTGCCCGCACAGGGTCGCGCGAACTGTTCACACTCACCGTTCTCGCCATTGCGCTCGGCATTGCCTTCGGTTCGGCGATGCTTTTCGGCGTGTCGTTTGCACTGGGCGCGTTTTTGCCGGTGTGGTCATGAGCGAATCGCATCTCAGCCACAGGGCGGCGGCGGATCTGCTGCCACTGCAGAATGCCTTTTCGGTGCTGTTTTTCGTATCGGTCGGCATGTTGTTCAATCCCAGGATTTTGGTCGATCAGCCGCTGGCCGTCCTCGCCATCCTGGCGCTGATCACGCTTGGAAAATCGATGATTGCTGCCGGTTTCGTGCTGCTGCTGCGCTATCCCCTGTCGATGGCGCTGACGGTGGCCGCGAGTCTCGCCCAGATCGGTGAGTTTTCCTTCATCGTCGCTGGTCTTGGCGTCTCCCTGGGGCTGATGTCACAGGAGGGGTATGACCTCATCCTGGCCGGAGCCATCCTGTCGATTACCCTCAACCCGCTGATTTTCTGGGCTGCGGCAAAGCTGAAGACCGCGCTCAGTGGTGCCGCGCCAAGCTACGGCGAGCGGAAAATTAAAATATTGCGTCGTGAGCTCGACATCATCAAGGCTCGGGTCGAGGAGAAGGAAAGTCAGCAGCAGTTGAAAAAACAACAGCTGGTCCACACCTTTCCGTTGTTTTCCGAAGTCAACGAACATGCGCTCGAGGAGCTTCTTCTCTTATTCCGGCCAGACTCGGCCTCGCCGGGCGACAAGGTCATCCGGGTCGGCGAACGCGGCGATGCTATGTATTTCATCGCGTCCGGCGCCGCGGGAGGTCCGCTTGCCGGGCAATTCCATCATGCTGGAGGCTGGCGCGTTTTTCGGTGAGATGGCGCTGCTCAGTGGTGGATTGCGTACGGCCGACGTGATCGCGGTAGATTTCTGCCAGTTTCTCAAACTCGACCGGCGCGATTTCAACATTTTCATGGCCCGCCACCCACGCCTGCGCGCCGCCGTCAGCGACATGGCCCACGAGCGCAAGAAGATGAATGTGCCCGGCAGCATCAAGAGCGGCGCAGCGGATTGACTGTTGGGCCTGGAGATGAAGTGTTCAATTCTGCCACGGCTCTAATATCCCGGGTTTTGCCTGCCATTTATCGCTGTAGCGCAATTTTTGGATCAAAAAACCCGAAGAATGGCAAGAAGCAGTGGCGAAAACTGATGTAGACTGCGGTATTCGCATCAAAATCCGGAGACCGCCATGACCGCTCCACATCCCTCCAAGACCCATATCGGCAATCATAAACTGCATCCCGAGACGTTGATGCTGAACTACGGTTATGATCCCTGAACTCTCCGAGGGCGCGGTCAAGCCGCCGGTGTTTCTGACGTCCACCTTCGTCTTCAAGTCGGCCGAGGAAGGCCGCGATTTCTTCGATTTCGTTTCCGGTCGCCGCGAGCCGCCGGCAGGCACTGGAGCGGGGCTCGTCTATTCCCGCTTCAATCACCCCAATAGCGAAATCGTCGAGGATCGTCTCGCCGTCTACGAGCGCACGGAAAGCTGCGCGCTGTTTTCGTCCGGCATGTCGGCGATTGCAACGACGCTTTTGGCGTTCGTCCGGCCAGGCGATGCCATCCTTCATTCGCAGCCGCTTTATGGCGGAACCGAAACGCTGCTGGCCAAGACCTTCCTGAATATGGGTGTGGCCGCCGTCGGCTTTGCCTGATGGCGTCAACGAGGCGTCCGTGCAGGCTGCGGCTGAAGAGGCCATGGCGAAAGGCCGAGTCTCGATGATCCTGATCGAAACGCCGGCCAACCCCACCAACAGTCTCGTCGATGTCGCGATGATCCGCAGGATTGCCGATGCGATCGGCAGGAAACAGGGGCATACGCCGATCGTTGCCTGCGACAATACCCTGCTTGGCCCGGTCTTCCAGCGACCGATCGAACATGGCGCCGACATATCGCTCTACTCGCTGACCAAATATGTCGGCGGTCATTCCGACCTGATCGCCGGCGCGGCTCTCGGTGCAAAGGCGGTGATGAAACAGGTCAAGGCGCTGCGCGGCGCCATCGGAACGCAGCTTGACCCGCATTCCTGCTGGATGCTCGGCCGGTCTCTGGAAACATTGTCGATCCGCATGGAGAAGGCCAACAACAATGCGCTCAGAAGTCGCCAACTTCCTGCGAGATCATCCGAAGGTCGAGGGCATTCACTATCTGCCCTATCACGACCCGCAATCCCCACTCGGTAAGACGTTTGCCGCCCAGTGCACGGGGGCGGGGTCGACCTTCTCCTTCGATATCCGCGGCGGCCAGCCGGCATCCTTCAAGTTTCTGAACGCGTTGCAGATCTTCAAGCTTGCCGTCAGCCTCGGGGGTACGGAATCGCTTGCCAGCCATCCGGCAAGCATGACCCATTCCGGCGTGCCGCTGGAGGTTCGGCAAAGGATCGGCGTGCTGGAATCCACCATCCGCCTGTCGATTGGCATCGAACATCCCTGACGACCTGATTGCCGATCTGACGATTGCGCTGGATGCGGCCTGATATGTTCCACGATGTTTTTTCTTAATTTTCGCTTTGTCTTGAAATGGTTACATTCCCTTGCCATATTGCGGTCATGGAATTCGTTTCCAGCGGTTGACCACGGATGTACTGGCAGCTGTTGTCGAGGCGGGTCGGAGAGGTCGGGTTTTCACCCGGCCTTTTTCTTTGTCGGTACCTCTGCTGATTTCCTGCCGCAGGTTTTTCTTTTTAAGTTGTGTTTACGCTGTCGTTTGTTATCTCGCCTTTCGCAGGGATGACCCTACTTGTCATTGCAGATGATTTAGACGAACATTTGCCATGGCCATCCCGCCTTCCGGCCCATTCCCTCGACAGGAGAAAACCATGCCCCTTAAATCTCTGATGGCCGTTGCAGCGCTGGCGCTTTTAGCGCTTTCCGGATGTGCAAGCACCGGCGCGAACAATACCACTTATGCCCAGTATCAGGGTTATGGCCCGGTGCCGGACTTCGGCGCGTCCGATCCGGGCGGCGTACGGGTTGGGTACTAACGTCCGCTGAGAAAAACCGGCATTGTAGGGGGATGATGCATGCCCCCTACAAACCGCGCTTGCCGGCTGATGACGCTGCGACAGCATATCCCGCCAGCCGCTTGCCTAAACCTATTTCCTGAAATGTTTGTGGTGATTGGTGATCCCAACTGGATTCGAACCAGTGGCCTCAAGATTAGGAATCTTGCGCTCTATCCTGCTGAGCTATGGGACCAGCCGGAAGAACCCTTACAAAAGGAGCGGCCGGAAGCCAAGTGTTTTCCGGCGTGCGTTTGATGCATTTGCTCGAACAGGGCTTTCCGACATGCGTGACGCAAGCCGGGGCTGGCGCGGAATGGTTTTCCGATGTTAAGCAGGGTGCGGCAGAAACGGGCAGGAGACCCGGCCGTAACGGCGCCGCCTTTTGACAACGACACCCACAGAGTTTGATCCGGCATGTTCATTGGAATTGATTGGGGCGGCACGAAAATGGAAGTCATCGCGCTGGATCGTGATGGCGCAACACGGGCGAGGCATCGCATCGCCACGCCGACCAGTGGTTATGATGCCTGTATCCGCGCCGTGCAGGAGCTTGTCGCGGCCGCCGAGCAGAGTGCCGGTGAAACGGGAACGATCGGCATCGGCATTCCCGGCAGCCCCAATCCGCGCACCGGCATCGTGCGCAATTCGAATGCAGTGCTTTTGAACGGCCAGCCGCTTGGACGCGATCTTGGTGCCGCACTTGGCCGCGAGGTCCGGCTTGCCAATGACGCCAATTGTCTGGCGATTTCGGAAGCCGTCGATGGCGCCGGCAAGGATGCGCATACGGTTTTCGGCGTGATCGTCGGGACCGGCCATGGCGGTGGCCTGGCGATCGGCAAGCATGTGCATGCCGGCTATCAGGGCATTGCCGCCGAAATCGGCCACTATCCGCTGCCCTGGATGACGAAGGACGAATATCCCGGCCACAAATGCTGGTGCGGCAAACATGGCTGTCTCGACATGTATGCCTGCGGCACAGGCGTTGAACTGGATTATCGATTGACGACCGGCATCGACCGGCGCGGCCGCGACATCATCGCCGACAAGCGCAATGGCGAACCGGTGGCCATCGCCGTCTATGAGCGCTTTGTCGACCGGCTCGCCCGCAGTCTGGCGCTTTTGACCAATATCGTCGATCCCGATGTGTTTGTGCTCGGCGGCGGTATGTCGAATGTCGATGAAATCTACGATGAGTTGCCGGATTTGATTGTCAAATACATCTTCGGCGACAGTTTCGAAACGCCGATCCGCAAGGCGGTGCATGGTGACAGTTCAGGTGCGCGGTGCCGCATGGCTCTGGAAAGACTGAAAACATAAAGGGAGAGCAGAATGAGTATCGACGCGGATCTGGAACGCATCGCCCTTCAGGAAAAGGAACTGCAGTTCGACAGTTTCAGTCTGGCGACCGGCTGGGCGCTCGGATCGCTGCTGCGCGAGATGGCGGTGGAGCGCAAGCTCGGGGTCGTCATCGACGTGACGTTGTTTTCCATGCCGGTGTTTTATACGGCGCTGGAGGGCTCGACGCCCGACAATCCGAACTGGGTGCGCCTGCAAGCGCAATTGTGTCTTCCGGTTTCTGAAGAGCAGCTATGCCGTCGGCCTTTCCCTTGCCAAACAAGGTACCGATATCACCACCAAGTTCGGCCTGCCCGATGCCGAGTTCGCGCCGCATGGCGGCAGTTTCCCAATCGTCGTCAAGGGAACCGGCTGTATCGGAGCCGTTACCGTTTCGGGCTTGCCGCAGCGGGAGGATCACATCATGGTCATCGAAGCGCTTGCCAAACTTCTCGGCAAGGATCTTGGCGGGCTGCAGCTCGGCGAATGAACGGATAGATGACGATGGACATTGCCGGTTTTTCCGCCAAGCTGAACACATGGCTTTCCGAAAAGGCGTTGCCGCTCTGGCGGGACAAGGGCTTTGACGCAGCGAGCGGCGGCTTCGTCGAGACCATCGACATGGCGGGGCAGCCGACGCGGGCCAACCGGCGTTCGCGCGTCCAGCCGCGCCAGGTCTATTGCTTCGCGGAAGCCGGGCGCCGCGGCTGGTCCGGCGATTGGCAGACGCCCGCCACCGAAGGCCTTGCCTATTTCGACCGGGTCTACCTGCAGCCAAGCGGCTTCTATGGCGCGCTGGCGGATGCGGATGGCAACCTCATCGATGCGTCCTTCGATCTCTACAATCAGGCCTTCGCGCTCTTGGCCTTCGCCTATCTGGCGCAGGTCTTTCCAGGCCGCAGACCGGAGATGATTGACCTGCAGCAACGCTGCGCGACGGATTGGAAGCTCATTACAAACATCCTTCGGCCGGCTTCGAGGAAGATAATCCGCCACGCCTGCCGCTCTGCTCCAATCCGCATATGCATTTGTTCGAGGCCTGCCTTGCCAGCGAAACGGTGGAGGGTTTCGATACCGTTGCCTGGACCAATCTGGCCGATGAGATCGCTTTCCTCTGCATGGAGCATTTCGTCGACCGGGAAACCGGTGCGCTGCGCGAATTCTTCGATCACGACTGGGCACCGATGCCTGGCGACCAGGGCCGTATCGTCGAGCCCGGCCACCAGTTCGAGTGGGCTTGGCTTTTGTTGCGTTGGGCCGAGCGGCGCGGTAATGCCGATGCGCTGGTCAAAGCCCGTCGGCTGTTCGAAATCGGCGAGCAATACGGCATTGCCCAGCCGCGTGACGTCGCCGTCATGACACTGCTCGATGATTTCTCGGTTGCCGATCCGATCGCCCGGCTCTGGCCGCAAACAGAATGGTTGAAGGCGTCGATCCGTTTTGCGGCGTTGACACAAGGCGAGGAGCGCGAACGTTATTTGCGCTCCGCCGTTCGCGCCGCAACCGCGATGCAGAGCTTTCTTGACACGCCGGTGAAAGGCCTTTGGCGCGACAAGCAGAGGGCTGACGGCAGTTTCGTCGATGAGCCGGCGCCGGCCAGCACCTTCTACCATATCCTTTGCGCCATCTATGAACTGGATGATTGCCTGCAGCGTCTTTAAGTCGAGACATCTGCTGCTTTTTTCATGCGGTCCGCTTCTGAACAGAGGCGGGCCGCTCTGTTTTCAAAGCGATCAATCGTTGAGCTCATATATTGACATAAAGATATCTTTATGTGATCTCTGGTTTTCAGTTTATTTGTCGTTTTCAGAACGGGAGATTTCCCATGTCCGCCATCGATGCACTTTTCGGCGCCGTTTTACCCAAACCGGATGGATCGAAGTCATGGCCGCGCTGAAAGCAGCGGCCCGCGAACGCATCCTGATCATGGATGGCGCGATGGGAACGGGAGATCCAGCAGCTCGGCCTTGGCGAAGACCATTTTCGCGGCGACCGGTTCGTTGCCTGCGAATGTCATCTGCAGGGCAACAATGACCTTTTGACGCTGACCCAGCCGGGCGCGATCGAGGAAATCCACTATAACTACGCGATCGCCGGCGCTGATATCCTTGAGACCAACACGTTTTCCTCTACCTCGATTGCCCAGGCCGATTACGGCATGGAAGCGATGGTCTATGAGCTGAACCACGATGGCATGCCTTGCGCGGCGCGCGGGATTGCGGGCGCAGCAGGTCGACGGCAAGCGCCGCTTCGTTGCGGGCGCTCTGGGGCCGACCAACCGCACGGCTTCGATCTCGCCCGACGTCAACAACCCCGGTTACCGGGCCGTTTCGTTCGACGACCTGCGCATCGCCTATGCCGAGCAGCTGCGCGGCCTGATCGATGGTGGCACGGATATCGTGCTGATCGAAACCATCTTCGACACGCTGAACGCCAAGGCGGCGATCTTTGCCACCGAGGAGGTCTTCATCGAGATGGGCGTCCGCCTGCCGGTGATGATTTCCGGCACGATTACCGACCTTTCCGGCCGTACTCTTTCCGGCCAGACGCCGACCGCCTTCTGGCATTCGGTGCGCCATGCCGATCCTTTCACTATCGGCCTAAACTGCGCGCTCGGCGCCAACGCCATGCGCGCCCATCTTTCGGAAATCTCCAGCGTCGCCGATACGTCTCGTCTGCGCCTATCCGAATGCCGGCCTGCCCAACGAGTTCGGCCAATACGATGAAACGCCGGACGAGATGGCCGCCCAGATCGAAGGCTTCGCCCGCGAAGGCCTGGTCAACATTGTCGGCGGCTGCTGCGGTTCGACGCCGGCCCATATTCGGGCGATTGCGCAGGCCGTTGCAAAACATGCGCCCCGTGAAATCCCGGACGTGCCGCGGCTGATGAAGCTGTCCGGCCTCGAGCCGTTTACGCTGACCAAGGACATTCCCTTCGTCAATGTCGGCGAACGCACGAATGTCACCGGCTCGGCTAAGTTCCGCAAGTTGATCACCGCCGGCGACTATGCCGCGGCGCTTGATGTTGCCCGCGATCAGGTGGCCAATGGCGCCCAGATCATCGACATCAACATGGACGAGGGCCTGATCGATTCTGAAGCAGGCGATGGTCGAGTTCCTCAACCTGATCGCTGCCGAGCCGGATATCGCCCGCGTTCCGGTGATGATCGATAGTTCCAAATGGGAGATCATCGAGGCTGGCCTGAAATGTGTGCAGGGCAAGCCGCTGGTCAACTCGATCTCGATGAAGGAAGGCAAAGAAGCCTTTCTGCACCACGCCCGGCTTTGCCGCGCCTATGGCGCCGCCGTCGTGGTCATGGCTTTCGACGAGCAGGGGCAGGCGGACACGCAGGCCCGCAAGGTCGAGATCTGCACCCGCGCCTACAAGCTTTTGACCGAGCAGGCCAATTTTTCGCCGGAAGACATCGTCTTCGACCCCAACGTCTTTGCGGTGGCCACCGGTATCGAGGAACATAACAATTACGGCGTCGATTTCATCGAGGCGACGCGTGAAATCATCGACACGCTGCCGCATGTGCATATTTCCGGCGGCGTCTCCAACCTGTCCTTCTCCTTCCGCGGCAACGAGCCGGTGCGGGAGGCAATGCATGCGGTGTTCCTTTACCACGCCATCCAGGCGGGCATGGACATGGGCATCGTCAATGCTGGTCAGCTGGCCGTTTACAGAATCAATCGAACCGGAGCTGAAGGAAGCCTGCGAGGACGTGGTCCTCAACCGCCGAGCCGATTCGACCGAGCGCATGCTGGAACTGGCGGAGCGCTTCAAGGGCACCGCCGGCAAGGAAGCCAAGGAACGGGACCTGAAATGGCGCGAATGGGCCGTCGAAAAGCGGCTTGAGCATGCGCTGGTCAACGGCATTACCGAATTCATCGAGGCCGACACCGAGGAAGCCCGACAAAATGCCGAGCGGCCGCTGCATGTCATCGAAGGTCCACTGATGGCTGGGATGAACGTCGTCGGCGATCTCTTCGGCGCCGGCAAGATGTTCCTGCCGCAGGTGGTGAAATCCGCACGCGTGATGAAGCAGGCGGTCGCCATTCTCCTGCCCTATATGGAAGAAGAACGTCTGGCTGGCGGCGGCCTTGGCGAACGCAAGAGCGCCGGCAAGGTGCTGATGGCGACCGTGAAGGGCGACGTACACGATATCGGCAAGAACATTGTCGGCGTCGTTCTGGCCTGCAACGACTACGAAATCATCGACCTCGGCGTCATGGTGCCTGCGGCCAAGATCCTTGAGCGTCGCGTGAAAAGAATGTCGATATTATCGGCCTGTCCGGCTTGATCACCCCGTCGCTCGACGAGATGGCGCATGTCGCCGCCGAAATGGAACGCGAGGGTTTCGATATCCCGCTTTTGATCGGCGGCGCGACGACCAGCCGTGTCCATACCGCCGTCAAGATCCACCTGCGCTACAACCAGGGCCAGGCGATCTACGTCACCGACGCCAGCCGTGCCGTCGGCGTGGTCTCCAGCCTCTTGTCGCCGGAAATGAAGGGCGGCTACATCGACACCGTTCGGGCCGAATACAAGAAGGTCGCGGACGCGCATGCCCGCAACGAGCTGGAAAAGCAGCGCCTGCCGCTGGCCAAAGCCCGCGCCAATGCGCAAAAGGTCGATTGGGACGCCTACCAGCCGAAGACGCCATCCTTCCTCGGTAGAAGGGTTTTCCAGAACTGGGACCTTGCGGAACTGGCTGAGTATATCGACTGGACCCCGTTCTTCCAGACCTGGGAGATGAAGGGCGTCTACCCGAAAATCCTCGACGATGAGCGCCAGGGCGAGGCTGCCCGTGCGTTGTTTGCCGATGCGCAGGCGATGCTGGCCAAGGTTATCGTGGAAAAATGGTTCGCGCCAAAAGCCGTCGTCGGCTTCTGGCCGGCCGGCGTGGTCGGTGACGATATCCGCCTGTTCACCGATGAAAGCCGCGCAACCAGAACGCGCCACCTTCTTCACGCTGCGCCAGCAGATGGCCAAGCGCGATGGCCGTCCGAACGTGGCGTTGTCGGACTTCGTCGCCCCGGTCGATAGCGGCAAGCAGGACTATCTCGGCGGCTTCGTCGTCACTGCCGGTATCGAGGAAGTGGCGATCGCCGAGCGCTTCTGAACGGGCCAATGACGATTATTCGTCGATCATGGTGAAAGCCTTGGCCGACCGTTTCGCCGAGGCCTTTGCCGAACGCATGCACGAATATGTCCGCAAGGAACTCTGGGGCTATGCGGCGGACGAAACCTTCGCGCCGGGCGAACTGGCAGGCGAACCCTATGCGGGTATCCGCCCGGCACCCGGTTACCCGGCCCAACCGGATCATACCGAAAAGGCAACGCTGTTCGATCTATTGAAGGCCGAGGACGAAATCGGCGTGACACTGACGGAAAGCTTTGCCATGTGGCCCGGCTCCTCCGTCTCGGGCATCTATATTGGTCACCCTGACGCCTACTATTTCGGTGTCGCCAAGGTCGAACGCGACCAGGTCGAGGATTATGCCGAGCGCAAGGACATGCCGATTGTGGAAGTCGAACGTTGGTTGGGGCCGATCCTCAACTATGTGCCGACTCCCAGGGCTGAAGCGGCGGAGTAGGGGTTAAGCTTCAAAGCGGGCCGTCAAAAACCAGGTTTGCTTTGAAGCGCGGCCTGGGTAGACAGGTAGCCGCGATATCGCTTGAAGGAGCGTGACCCATTCATGGCCGAAGATAAGCTCGACACGATCGCCCTTCTCAAGGCGATTGCCGATAGTCCGAAGCGTGACAACAGCGCCTATCACCGGGCGATGGCCGAGGCGCGTCAGGCGTTTGAAGACGCGGAGATTGCGCTGGGCGGCCCGGTGCGGGTGCGGACCAAAACCAAGATGAAGCGGAATGGCGAGTTTACCGTCAAATGGACGTTCAAGCGTCTGGATTGAAAACGGCACGACATCGAAAGCTCTCGTCGCGCTTGGGCGCCATCACAATATCGTGACTTAGCTGCAATGGCGGCACAAAAGCACCCTTTGAAACGTTTTGTCTAGGAAAGGCAAAATGGTGATTCAAATGAAGATGTTCGCAATCATTGGTCTGTCGCTGGCCACCGCCTTTTCAAGCGTTGTGCCGGCACAGGCATTTCCATCCATTGAGCGTCCGAAGATTCAGGTTTCGGATGTTCAACAGGTCGAATCCTACCGTAGCTCGTGGGGTATCGGCCGCTATGGCGGCAATCGCCGTTACATAAGGCGCCATTATCGCAACGGCGGTTACTATCGCAACGGTGGCAATTATCGTAACGGCGGCTACTATGGTCATCGACGCTATTACCGTGACTATGACGACAACTTCGGTGCGGTGTTTGGCGGTCTGGCTGCAGGCGCGATCATCGGTGGCCTTTTGGCGCAACCGAGATATTACGGCGGTGAGCGTCGATACTATCGGACCGGCGGCTCGCATGCTGATTGGTGCTATGCGTGATATCGCTCATACCGGGCTTATGACAACACCTTCCAGCCATATAACGGCCGCCGGCGTCAGTGCATTTCGCCCTACTAGCGGCAGTTGGCGATAAATTTACTTTGCAGCGGGCAGGATATGATTGTCCTGCCCGCTGAGCGCGCCTATCTGCGCGCACTTTAGTCCTTGATATACCAGCCCCAGGGTTCATCGCTGTTGAAGCGGGTGATCTGCTTGGTTTCCAGATAGTTCGACAGACCCCACCGGCCGAGTTCGCGGCCGATGCCCGGATTGTTTGTAGCCGCCCCAGGGCGCCTCGACGAAGGTCGGCTGCGAGCAGTTGACCCAGACGATGCCGGCGCGGAAGGCCTCAGCGACGCGTTCGGCGCGGATCACGTCCTTCGACATCACGGCAGCGGCAAGACCGAACCGGCTGTCATTGGCCATGCGGATGGCGTCGTCCTCGTCCTTGAACGGCTTGACGCAGACGACCGGCCCGAAAATCTCCTCCTTCCAGACATAGCTGTCTTCGCTCATGTCGGTCAGCACCGTCGGTTCCAGGAAATAGCCGCTGTTGAGACCGGCCGGGCGGCTGCCGCCATAAGAAACCGTGGCACCATCGATGCGGGCGCGATCTATTGCCGAGACGATCTTGTCATACTGCCCCTTCGAGACGATCGGCCCGAGCAGCGTGCCGTCCTCCATACCGTTGCCGATCTTGATCTTGGCGGCTTCCTCGCACAGGCGCGAAACGATGGCATCGTAGATTCCTGGCCTCGACCAGCACGCGCGAGGTTGCCGAACAGACCTGGCCCTGGTTCCAGAAGATTCCAAACATGATCCATTCGACTGCTTTTTCGATGTCGCTATCGGCGAAGATGACGAAGGGGGATTTGCTGCCAAGCTCCAGGCTGACCGTCTTGATATCCTGCGCCCCGGCCATCATCACCTTGCGGCCGGTTGAGACCGAGCCGGTAAAGGCAAGCTTATCGACCAGCGGGTGTTCGGTCAGCGGTTCCCCGGCCTGAAGTCCGGTGCCGGTGACGATGTTGAGTACGCCGGCCGGAAGATTGACTTCCTCGGCGATGACGCCGAGTTCGAGCGCGGTGAGCGGCGTGAGTTCCGAGGGTTTGAGCACCATGGTGCAACCGGCGGCGAGGGCTGGCGCGACTTTCCAGGAGACCATCAGCAACGGGTAGTTCCACGGCGTGATGGCACCGACGACACCGAGCGGTTCGCGCACCACCCGCGACGAGAAGCGCGGTTCGCTCAGCGGGATGGTCTCTTCCGGATGGTGGTCGAGTTCCTCCGCCAGAGTGGCATAATAGTTGAAACAGCCGGCGACATCGTCGATGTCCCACAGTGCTTCCGGCAGCGGCTTTCCGTTGTCGGTGACTTCGAGCTTGGCCAGGAATTCCCGTTTCTCGGTCACTCTTGCGGCGATGGCGCGCAGATAGACGGCGCGTTCGGTGCCGGTGAGTTTCGACCATGGCCCGGAATCGAAGGCGTAGCGGGCGGCTTTGACGGCCTTGTCGATATCGCCGCTGGTGCCGGCAGGGGCCTTGTGAATGACCTGTTCGGTGGCGGGATCGATGACATCCAGCGTACCGCCCTTCTCAGGCCTTACCCACGCACCGTCGATGTAAAGCCTGTCCTGCATGTCGCCGTCCTTCTTTAAATCAGATCAAGTATCGCCTTGGCGGCCACCGTCACGCCGGCGGCCTTTTCATCGTCGTGGAATTGGCTGCGAGTGTATCGTTCAGCGTGGAATTGTCGAGCAGGCCGGTAATCGTCGCGGCCAGTTCATCGTCGGTCCAGTGGTAGCGGTCGATCCTTTTGCCGATGCCGACATCTTCAGTGCGGCGGGCATTGTCGTGACCGTCCCAGCAGAATGGCATAACCAGCGACGGCACGCCTGAAATAGAGCGCTTCACAAAAACTGTTATTGCCGCCGTGATGGATGAAAAGGCTCGACTGTTCGACGACGGAAGGCTGCGGAAACCAGCTTTCGAGGAAGACGTTGTCGGGGGATGCGGCTGTACTCGTCACGCCACTGCCCGACATTGACGATGAAGCGGTAGGGCAGGGTTTCGAAGACGCCGATCATTCGCTTGATCATCGACACGTCCATGGCACCGAGGCTGCCGAAACTCGTCAGCACCAGCGGCGCATCCTGATGCGAGGCGAAATGCGGCAGCGTATAGGGCGCTTCCTGCCGGACGCAGCCGTCGAGATAGACGAATTTTTGCGGATCGAGCAGATTTTCGCGCTCGAAGCGTACGGCGTCCGGGGAGAGAAGCAGATTGAGATAGGGCGAGTTTTCAAGGAATTCGCTCGGCGGCAACGGGCTGAGGCCGCATTCGGCGAGGAACGCATTCATGCGTTTCTGCGCCGGCGCCACTGCCTTGGCATAGGCGCGTGCAAACGCTGACCAATCTGCGCCGGGCTTGTCGCCGCAGCCGGAGAGATAGGGCGGAACCTGCGGATCGGGCAGCTCCGTCTCAGCGCAGGAGACGACCCGGACCCATGGGACGCCGGCATTGGCAATCGCTGGAAACATCACGACGTTGTCGAGCACGATGGCGGCGGGTTTCAATTGGGCCAGCAGCTGGCGAAGCGGCTCTTCTGCCACGATTGCCGTATCGACGATCGCTTCCCAGGTCGGGGCGACATAGCTCTTTACCTGCTCCAGCGGCGTTTGGCGAAAGGCGTCCTGATGCCGGTTGATGAAGTCCGTCCAGTCGGTCTGGCTTTCCGCCCCCACCGGCTGCAACTGGTATTCCGGAAAACCATATTCGCTGAAGACACCGCGAAAGCCGGGATGGCAGATGAACACCGGTCGCGCGCCCAGCCGGCGCAGTTCCTGAGCGATGCCGACACAGTTCAGCGCTGCGCCGTAACTGGCTTCCGGGAAAAAGGCGATCACCTTGGGCTGGCTCATGCGTGCACCAAATATCTAGCCCACGACCTTGAAGACGGGCGGAACGCCGCGCCCGGCAAGGCGTGGCCGCTGCGAATGGGAAAGCTGGATATGCACGCGCATGAGGTCAGCCTGCAAGCTCAAGCTGGCCGCGTTCGATCTGTTCCAGCATCTGGATATGTTCCATGTTGGACTGCATCAGCCGGAAGGCGTTGACATGCACCGGCGGCTGGCTGGAGCGGCGGCGGCGGTGATGGCTTGAAAGTGCCTCCGACATGAAGGGGTTGCCGCAACTTCTGGCGATCAGCATGTGGAAGTCGAAATCGGTGCGCTCGAACAGTTTTTGGTCGAAGCCGCTCTCCGTCATCGAGCGGAGGATTTCCATCGATTGTCTGAGCGAGGTGATCGCCGCAGTGTCGCGGCGGAAACCGGGCATGGTCAAGGCGAGCGGTTCGCAGGACAGGCGATATTCGGAAACTCTTGGCAACGGCATCACCGCTGATGGCGAACTGCTTGATCAACCATTGCTGGCCGGCGGCACGTTCCGCCAGATTGTCCTCGGCCAGCCTTGTCAGTGCATTTTGCACCGCGTTGCAGGACGCGTCGGCAGTGGCGCTGCAGACCGGCGACGGTCTGGGAATCGCTGATGCGACCGGCGGAGACGTCGCGCAGGATGGCATTGTAGAGTTCGGTTTCCTCGGCTGGCTGGGTGGTGTCTTCAAGACCGGGGAACGAGGCGGGATCGATGGCAAGCAGATAACCGCCTTCGACTTCTGCCGTGACGATCGATTTTTCGGCCAGAAACTGCAGTGCCTTGCGGATCGGCGTGCGCGAAACGTTGCAGCGAGAGGCAAGCGCCTGTTCCGGCAGCCGTTCGCCACGACTCATGCCACGCTCCGTGGCGATGTCGAGTATTTTTGCGCCAGTTCAACATGGCGATGATTTACCTTTTTCGCCTCTGCTTCCATCGCCCGTACCTTTGAATGCCATAGAGTAACGCTCATGCTGCATCTTCTGCAAAAGGTCTGCAAGGGCGTTTGTTAAATTTTCGCCGCTGGTACGATTTCGTATTGACGTATTTTTTTTATAAATAATACTGCCTGAGCAAGCGAGACATAGACCGGATAACCGGCGCGCCGCTTTGGGAACAGAGGTTGAACCCTCGGGTGAGGCATTGCGTATTACCGCGATACCTTCCGGGACGATGTATTTGCGCATGCGGCGATGGCCCAAGATCTGCTTGGCATCCGGGCTGCGCCAGCAACGGGAGACTACCCTTGAAAACGTCAGTGAAATTGCGCCTGGCCGGTCTCGCAGCGACAGCCATGGTTCTTTCTGCAGGCACGGCGCTGTCGGCCGATCTCGTCATTTCCAACTGGGCCGGCTACATGGCGCCGGATATTGCCGAGACCTTCAAGGCGGCGACCGGGTTGACGATCGAGGTGGTCAACCACGCCACCAATGAAGAGATCATGGGCAAGCTGATGGCGGGCCAGGGCAAGGGTTACGACGTCGTGTTCGTCTCCTCGCCGTTCGCCCACATCCTCAACGGCCAAGGTCTGCTTGAGCCGCTCGGCCCCGAGAAGGTGCCGAACCTCAAGAACCTCTATCCACAGGCGACCAAGTTGGCGTTCGATCCGGGGAATACCTATGCCGTCCCCTATGCCTGGGGCACGACAGGGCTTTGCTATCGCTCCGATCTGGTCGAGGGAACGCCGGATAGCTGGTCTTATCTGTTGAAGCCGCCGGAAGCACTGAAGGGCAAGATCACCATGCTCTCGACCGACCGTTGGCTGATGGCGGCGGGCCTGCTCTACAAGGGCTATTCGGTCAACGAGAAGGATCCGGCCAAGATCGAGGAAGCGAAGAACGCCCTGATCGAAGCCAAGAAGGGTCTGCTCGCCTATGACGACACGACGTTCTTTTCCAAGCTGGTCTCCGGCGAAGCATCGCTGGTGCAGGCCTGGGACGGCTGGTGCAACTACGGCATCGCCGAGAACGACAAGATCAAGTTCGTCGTGCCGAAGGAAGGCTCCGATCTCTGGATCGACACGATGGTCGTGATGAAGAATTCCGAGCATAAGGAAGCGGCGATAAAGTTCCTCGACTTCATCCTCGAGGCTAAGAACCATGCCTGGGCCGCCTCGAACATCTTCTACGAAGTGCCCAACAAGCCGGCCATGGAAAGTCTCGATCCGGAACTCATCAAGAAATACCCGACTATGGGCGTTTCACCTGAAACGCTCGTCAAATACGAGGAATTGCAGGACCTCGGCGAAGCCCAGCGCGACTATTCGCGCGCTGTGAGCGAGATCAAGGCAGCGAACTGAGGCGATCTCCTCTTCTCCCTAGCGGGGAGAAGGTGCCCGAAGGGCGGATGAGGGGCGGTGCGGCAGACTTAGAGTTTGCGGATAGAGCCCCTCTCATCGCCTCGCATTCGCTCCACTCCCCGCTGGGGAGAAGTGGGAGCAAACCAAACGGCCCCGCACTAACGGCTCATTGGAGAGCGCGGCCATTAACCCCTGAGTCTTTTCTTGTCGCCGCAGACGGTTCGTTCCAATCTCATGGCTCTACCTGCCGTCGCGTGGCTCGTCCTGTTCATGGTCGTTCCATGCCTGATCATTCTTACCTACGCATTCCTGACACGCGGACTGTATGGTGGCATCGAATACACGCTGACGGCGGAGAATTTTCAAAGAGTCATCGATCCACTCTACGCAAAGATCTTTCTCACATCAGTGCGCATTGCCGGTCTGGCAACGTTGCTGGCAATCCTCATTGCCTATCCCGCGGCCTATGCCATCTGCCTGGCGCCGAAGCGGACGCAACCGCTGCTGTTGTTCTTTGCTGTCCTGCCGTTCTGGAGCAACTATCTGATCCGCACCTATGCCTGGATCGTGTTGCTCAATCGCGAAGGTCTGATCAACAATCTGCTCCGCTGGTTTGGCTACCAGGGTGAGCCACTGGCTCTGCTTTATAGTGAGGGCGCCGTCATCACCGGCCTCGTCTACAACTATCTGCCCTTCGTCATCCTCGCGATCTATTCCAGCCTGTCGCGGTTGAACGGCGAGCTGCTCGAGGCGTCGCGCGATCTGGGCGCTTCGCGGGTGCGGACATTTTTCCGCGTAACCCTGCCACTGACCATGCCGGGCGTGGCCGCCGGTGGCGTGTTCGTCTTCGTGCTGTCGATCGGCAATTTTGTCACCCCGGCGCTGCTTGGTGGCGGCCGGTTCCAGATGATCGGCAATCTCGTTTATGATCAGTTCCTCACCGCCAACGACTGGCCCTTCGGTGCTGCACTCGGCATGGTATTGATCGCCATCATGATCGGGCTGCTGTTTCTGCAGGCCGCGCTTCGGCGCGCTTCAGCGGCGAAAAGCAGGAGGCCGCTAATGGCTGATGCCCTGCGCACCAAGCTGACCGGGCGGACCATCCTCGTCCTGGTCTTCGGCTTTCTCTATCTACCGATCGCGGTTCTCGTGCTGTTGTCGTTCAACGCCAGCGGCCTGCCGACGACATGGTCTGGCTTTTCGTTGCGCTGGTACGTCTCGCTCGCCAGTAACAGCGATATCCTGCATGCCGCATGGAACACACTGGTTGTGGCGATCTTTGCGACGCTGATCGCCACCGTTCTCGGAACCATGCTGGCGATCGGCATGGAAACGCGCAAGCGCAAGAGTACGGCTTTGGAAGCGCTGGCATTTGCGCCGATGGTCATCCCCGACATCGTTCTGGCCGTGGCGCTTCTCACTTTGTTTTCGCGCCTGAACGTGACGATGGGCCTCTCGACGATCATCATCAGCCATGTGATCTTCGACCTAGCCTTCGTCTGCTCCGTGGTGCGCGCCCGCTTGAAGAATTTCGACTTCTCGATTGTCGAGGCTTCTCGCGATCTCGGTGCCTCGTCGTTCACGACCTTCTGGCGGATCACCTTTCCGGTTTTGCTGCCGGCCATTATCGCCGGCGCGCTGCTCGCCTTTACCCTGTCGGTCGATGAATTCATCATCGCCTTCTTCACCTCCGGTGCTGGGCGCTCCTCGATCACCCTGCCGATGCAGATCTATTCGATGATCCGCTTCGGCGTGACGCCGGAAATCAATGCGCTGGCCACCATCGTCATGGGCGTCAGCGCCGCCGCCCTTCTCCTTTCGCAATGGCTGAACAAAGAACAGATGACCCGATGAACACGTCTTTCAAAGCCCCGGTTCTGGCGGTCGACAACGTCGTCAAGCGCTTCGGCAAGACCATCGTGGTCAACGGTCTGTCGCTCGATATAAGGGAGAACGAATTTTCGCGCTGCTCGGTCCGTCCGGCTGCGGCAAGACCACGTTGCTGCGGATGATCGCCGGGTTCGAAGTGCCGGATGAGGGCCGCATCAGGCTGGCGGGCTTAGATATCACCGAGCAAGCGCCGGAAAAACGGCCGCTCAACCTGATGTTCCAGTCCTATGCCCTGTTTCCGCATATGACGGTTCGGCAGAACCTGGCTTACGGCCTCGAAATGGAACGGCTCGGCAAATCGGAGATTTCCGTGCGCGTCGAAGAGATGTTGAAGACGACCGACCTGCAGGCGTTGGCCGAGCGTAAGCCGGCGGAGCTTTCCGGCGGCCAGAAACAGCGCGTGGCTCTCGCCCGCGCGCTGATCAAGTGGCCGAAGGTTTTGCTTCTCGATGAACCGCTCGGCGCACTCGACAAGAAGCTGCGCGAAAAGATGCAGCTGGAACTGAAACGGCTGCAGCATGAGGTCGGGATCACCTTCATTATTGTCACGCACGATCAGGAAGAGGCGCTAGTCATGGCCGATCGTGTGGCGGTGCTGAAGGATGGCAGCATCCTGCAATGCGGTACTCCGGAAGAGGTCTATGAGCGGCCGGCCAACCGCTTCGTCGTCGTGGGCTTTATCGGCGTGATGAATTTCATCGAGGGCGAGATCGGCAGCGACGCAATGTTCCACGCTGGCGGCGAAGCACTCGCTTGCGATCTCAACGGGCTGAAACGGGACCAAAAGGCAGTGCTGGCGGTTCGGCCGGAAAACATCCTGCTGAAACCGGCCGGTGCCGGCATTGCCGGCGAGGTCGTCGATGCCGCGTATCACGGTCTCGACCGCCAGATTTACGTCAAAACGGCGCTGTCACCGACACCCCTTCAGGTCCGTATGCCGGCAACAGGACCGGGGGTGGCGGCCGCACAGACGGGTGCTGCGGTGTCGCTTGGGTTCGACGCGGCGGCCTGCCGGATTTTTCAGGACTAAAGAAAACAAGAGGGAACTGATGTCCAAGACGATTGCATTTTTTTCCGGAAGCGGCCTTTGGCCCGGCGCTCAATTCCGTCGGCATCGCACAGGCTGTCGAGGCGCTTGGCCACAAGGCCGTCTTCCTGTCCGATCCCGGTTTCGTCGATGTCTACAAGGGTTATGGCTTCGAGGCCCATCCGGTGAACCTCTCGGCGCCGATGCCGCCGGAACAGATGGCAAAGTTCTGGGAGGATTTTATCAACGGCCATATCCCGAACTTCCGCAAAAGCCCCTACGACCAGATCGGCAATTATGTGCGCGATTGCTGGGAGGCGATCGTCGATAGCGCCAAGTGGGCCGAGAAGGATCTGCCGGGTGTACTGGCAAAGATCAAGCCGGACCTGATCTGCGTCGACAACGTCATCCTGTTTCCGGCGATCAAGCAGTTCGGCAAGCCCTGGGTGCGGATCATCTCCTGCTCGGAAAACGAGATCGAGGATGAAAACATCCCACCGCACCTGTCCGGCTGCCGGCAGGATGATCTGGCCGGGCATGCTGCTTACCGCGAAAAATTCAACGCGGTGATCAAGCCGATTCATGATGATTTCAATAGCTTCCTCGCCTCGACCGGGGAGGAGGCCTATCCGATCGGCCAGTTCTTCGAGGCATCGCCCTTCATGAACCTGCTGCTCTATCCGGAATCGGTGAAGTTCGATCGTGAACATCCGCTCGATCCAAAACAGTTCCAATATCTCGAAGGCTGCGTGCGCAAGGAAAAGCGATACGAAGTTCCGGTCTTTGCCGAGAACAACGACAAGCCTCTTCTCTATATATCCTTCGGTAGTCTTGGCGCCGGCGATACCGACCTTCTGAAACGGCTGATCACCACAATTGGAAAGCTGCCCTATCGCGCGCTGGTCAATGTCGGAGACTACAAGGAGCAGTATAGCGACCTTCCTGATAATATCATTGTCGAAAGCTGGTTTCCGCAACCGTCCGTTATTCCGCAGATCGATGCGGCCATCCATCATGGCGGCAACAACTCGTTCACGGAGTGCCTCTATTTCGGCAAGCCGGCGATCATCATGCCCTATGTCTGGGATGGCCACGACAACGCAACGTGGGTCGATGAAACCGGTCACGGTTTCAAGATGCCGCGCTACGACTGGACCGACGAGGAGCTGGCCGCAAAGCTCGATGCCTGCATCAACGATGCGACGATGAAGGCGAAACTGACTGCCACCAGCGCCCATATGCAGTCGCAGAACGGCCCGGCAAAGGCAGCCGCCATTCTCGACCAGCTGGCAAAGACAGGGAAGTTCGATGGCTGAACCCTCATCCGCACCACATATCTACAACGCCACCACCACTGACGATCTCGTCGACTGGGGCGTGCAACCGGACAGCGTCGAAGGGCAATCGAAATCGACCGGCCGCCTCGTGCACAAGGGGCCGAACAACCAGCCGGAATCCGGGATCTGGGTCTGCACGCCCGGCCGCTGGCGGCTGTCGATCCCGCGCGACGAGTTCTGCCATTTCGTCGCCGGTCGTGCCGTCTATCGCTCAGATGACGGCGAGGTGATCGAGGTCGAGGCCGGGACCGTGGTGATGTTTCCCGGCGGCTGGACCGGCGAATGCCATGTCATCGAAACCATGCGCAACATCTACATGCTGGTCTGACCGGCCGGACTTGAGACTACTGCAGCGGCTCTCTCGCGTTTCTCCAAACGCGGCCGCTTCCTAAAGAAAAGGCGAAAGGAAACACGCCATGACCGCCACGCCACTGATGCGCAAGCCGCTCGACGAAACCGACCTGAAGGACTGGGGCGTCATTTCGACGATGATCGAGGGCGAAAGCCGCACGACCGGCAAGCTGATCCACAAGGGACCGAACGGCGAATCCGAATGCGGGCTCTGGGTCTGCACGCCCGGCAAGTGGGTTTGCCACGTGACGCGCGACGAATTCTGCCACTTCCTCGAAGGCCGCTGCACCTATGTGCATGAAAGCGGCGAGGTGATCGAGATCACCCCGGATACGGCAGCCTTCTTCCCACAGGACTGGAAGGGCGTCTGCACCGTCCATGAGACGATCAAGAAGGTTTACATGATCCGTTGAGGTTTTGGGGGCGGATTGCGTTAGCGGAAAGCCCCTCATCCGCCCTTCGGGCACCTTCTCCCCGATGGGGAGAGGGAAGGGTAAGGGGGCTTTCGCCTCTCGACATAGAGCGACAAGGAAAACACCATGTTCAATCCAGCCGAGCCCGCCTTCTACCGGCACCCGGTCTACATCAAGGCGATGGGCGAGCGTCATACGGTGATCAATCCCGCCACGCTTGGCAATGAAGGCGTGTTTGCGGAAACCACCGTTGCGGAACTGGATGACGTGCTGCTCGCGGCCAATGCCGCCCAAACATCCTGGAAACGCCTCGACGCTAAGAGCCGCGCCACCATTCTGCACCGGATCGCCAACCGGATCGAGGCGACCGATATGCGCACCTGTGCCGAACTGATGTCGCAGCGAGATGGGCAAGCCTTATCCGGAAGCGATCGGCGAAGTCGCCAATTGCGCCGGCGCCTTCCGCTATTTCGCCGAGATGGCCCGCGACGAGGCCGGCAAGGTGGCAGGCACGACGCAGGCCGGGTCGTTCCAGTATGCGCGCTATGAAGCGCTCGGCACCAGCGTGCATATCATGCCGTTCAATTTCCCGATCCTGTTGATGTGCTGGACGGTGGCAGCCTCGCTGGCGTCGGGCAATGCCTGCATCATCAAGCCGGCGCTGGCGACGACATTGTCGACACTGGAGTTCATGACTGTCTTCGAGGCCTTGCCGGAGGGATTGATCGCCTGCGTGCCGGGTGGCGCCGAGGTCGGGCAATATCTGATTGCCTCGCCGCTCACCCACGCCGTCGCCTTCACCGGTTCGGTCGCTGCCGGCCGGGCCGTGGCCTCGGCCGCCGCCAGCCTGATGAAGCCGGCGGTGATCGAGGCCGGCGGCAGCGATCCGATGATCATCACCGCGCACGCGCCGCTCGCCGTCGCCGCCGCGGGTGCGGTCACCGCCGCCTTCCATCTTTCCGGCCAAGTTTGCACGTCTGCCGAACGTTTCTTCGTCGTCGATAGCGTTCACGATGCTTTCATCGAGAAATTTGCCACCGAGGCCCGCCGACTGCGCGTTGGCAACGGCCTGGCCAGAGCCGAGATCGGCCCGCTGGTGAGCAAAGCTGCGCGTGACAAGGTGATCCGGCTTGTCGAGGATGCCAGGGCCAAGGGGGCAACCGTTGTTCTCGGCGGCAAAATCCCGGAAAGCGAGCCGGTTGGCTGGTTCTATGAACCGACCATCCTCACCGGCTGCACGCCTGATATGGCGATCATGCAGGAGGAATGTTTCGGCCCGGTCGCGGCTGTCGCCCGCGTCGTGGATTTCGACGAGGCTCTGCGGCTTGCCAATGACAGTCCCTTCGGTCTCGGGGCTTCGGTCTTCACCACCAGCCTGGAAGAAGCGATGGAGGCGGCCGAACGGCTGGAATCTGGCATGGTCTGGGTCAACAACCCGATGATCGACAATGATGCGCTGCCCTTCGGCGGCTGGAAGGCATCCGGCATGGGCCGCGAACTCGGCCGCCAGGGGCTCGATGCCTTCCGCCGCTCGAAAATGGTCATCATCGACCACAAGCCTGTCATCCATGAGTGGTGGTACCCCTATCCCGACAGCTGGTTCTACGAGGAAGGCGGGCGCAAGCACGTCTGAAGATTCCCCTCTCCCCAACGGGGAGAAGGTGGCGCAAAGCGCCGGATGAGAGGGCTTCGCTCTCTGAAGACATTGGTGCCTACGGGCCAAGAATCTCGAAAAGGACGCCTAGCACATGAAAATCTCCATTCTCGGTGGCGCCGGCTTGATGGGCGCCGGTATTGCCCGCGATCTCGTTTCCGATCGTGCCATTGTCGACATCGCCTCGATCCGCATCTGCGATACATCGCGGCAGCGCATGGAAAACCTTGTTGCCGACTTGGGCGATCCGCGGCTGGAGTTGTTCGACCTCAATGTCACCGACCCGGCGCGGCTGGCGGAAGCGATC
>CP087974.1:3315000-3815000 GCA_024426085.1 Rhizobium sp. RCAM05350
AGGTTGAAGGTTGGGTAACACCAACTGGAGGACCGAACCCGCATCTGTTGCAATAGATTGGGATGACTTGTGGCTAGGGGTGAAAGGCCAATCAAACTCGGAAATAGCTGGTTCTCCATGAAAACTATTTAGGTAGTGCGTCGACCGAATACCCTCGGGGGTAGAGCACTGGATGGGCTATGGGGACTCACCGTCTTACTGATCCTAACCAAACTCCGAATACCGAGGAGTACTAGTCGGCAGACACACGGCGGGTGCTAACGTCCGTCGTGAAGAGGGCAACAACCCTGACCTCCAGCTAAGGTCCCCAAGTCATGGCTAAGTGGGAAAGGATGTGAGGATCCCAAAACAACCAGGATGTTGGCTTAGAAGCAGCCATCATTTAAAGAAAGCGTAACAGCTCACTGGTCTAAATAAGGGTCTTTGCGCCGAAAATGTAACGGGGCTAAAGCCATGCACCGAAGCTGAGGATAGCGATAATTCTTCGGAATTACGCTGTGGTAGCGGAGCGTTCCGTAAGCCTGTGAAGGGATACCTGTGAGGGGTCCTGGAGGTATCGGAAGTGCGAATGTTGACATGAGTAACGATAAAGGGAGTGAGAGACTCCCTCGCCGAAAGACCAAGGGTTCCTGCTTAAAGTTAATCTGAGCAGGGTTAGCCGGCCCCTAAGATGAGGCAGAAATGCGTAGTCGATGGGAACCACGTTAATATTCGTGGGCCTGGTGGTAGTGACGGATTGCACAAGTTGTTCAGCCTTATTGGATTGGTTGGGCAGCGGAGCGGTTCCAGGAAATAGCTCCACCGTATAGACTGTACCCGAAACCGACACAGGTGGTCAGGTAGAGTATACCAAGGCGCTTGAGAGAACTATGCTGAAGGAACTCGGCAAATTGCACGTGTAACTTCGGAAGAAGCGTGACCTCTTCGTACGCAAGTATGGAGGGGTGGCACAGACCAGGGGGTAGCGACTGTTTATCAAAAACACAGGGCTCTGCGAAGTTGCAAAACGACGTATAGGGCCTGACGCCTGCCCGGTGCTGGAAGGTTAAAGGGAGAGGTGCAAGCTTTGAACTGAAGCCCCAGTAAACGGCGGCCGTAACTATAACGGTCCTAAGGTAGCGAAATTCCTTGTCGGGTAAGTTCCGACCTGCACGAATGGCGTAACGACTTCCCCGCTGTCTCCAGCATAGACTCAGTGAAATTGAATTCCCCGTGAAGATGCGGGGTTCCTGCGGTCAGACGGAAAGACCCCGTGCACCTTTACTATAGCTTTACACTGGCATTCGTGTCGGCATGTGTAGGATAGGTGGTAGGCTTTGAAGCGGGGACGCCAGTTCTCGTGGAGCCATCCTTGAAATACCACCCTTATCGTCATGGATGTCTAACCGCGGTCCGTTATCCGGATCCGGGACAGTGTATGGTGGGTAGTTTGACTGGGGCGGTCGCCTCCGAAAGAGTAACGGAGGCGCGCGATGGTGGGCTCAGAACGGTCGGAAATCGTTCGTCGAGTGCAATGGCATAAGCCCGCCTGACTGCGAGACTGACAAGTCGAGCAGAGACGAAAGTCGGTCATAGTGATCCGGTGGTCCCGTGTGGAAGGGCCATCGCTCAACGGATAAAAGGTACGCCGGGGATAACAGGCTGATGACCCCCAAGAGTCCATATCGACGGGGTTGTTTGGCACCTCGATGTCGGCTCATCGCATCCTGGGGCTGGAGCAGGTCCCAAGGGTTTGGCTGTTCGCCAATTAAAGCGGTACGTGAGCTGGGTTCAGAACGTCGTGAGACAGTTCGGTCCCTATCTGCCGTGGGTGTAGGAATATTGACAGGATCTGTCCCTAGTACGAGAGGACCGGGATGGACATATCTCTGGTGGACCTGTTGTGGCGCCAGCCGCATAGCAGGGTAGCTATATATGGAATGGATAACCGCTGAAGGCATCTAAGCGGGAAACCAACCTGAAAACGAGTATTCCCTTGAGAACCGTGGAAGACTACCACGTTGATAGGCCGGGTGTGGAAGTGCAGCAATGCATGAAGCTTACCGGTACTAATCGTTCGATTGGCTTGATTGTTCTCATTGCTTATGTTCATCGAAGCGCCTTTGGCGCTTCAATGAAGCCTTTCTCTGTCCTGACGCGTGAAACACGCTCCGGACGGGCCGCGTCACGAGACGCGACGGCCGCTTGGCCTTGCGGAGCTTTGCTCCGATAAGTGCCCAAAGCAGCTTAGAAAAGACGTGTTCAAAGATAAAAGAGGGTTTCCCTCGCCAGCTTCTCATTTTGGTTTTGCTCCGTCGCCGGAGCAATTCTTGCCCTTAGTTGACCTGGTGGTTATTGCGGGGTGGCTGCACCCGTTCCCATTCCGAACACGGCCGTGAAACGCCCCTGCGCCAATGGTACTCCGTCTTAAGACGCGGGAGAGTAGGTCGCTGCCAGGTCTATTAATGGCAAGAAAATACCAAATACACAGTCTTCTCTTCAAACTCCGGCTCAGCCGAAAAGCAAGGCCGCCCTCAAGCGGCCTTTTGCTTCGGTAAAATAACCCGGATAATGAAATACACAGGGACAATCGATCAGGAAATCTGGTCGTGCGTCCCTCACATGAGACAAATCGCCTTCGGCAATTTGCTCAGGCAGAAAGCATCACCGCTAAGCGGTGACGAAACTGCGACAAATCCTACGGATTTGCACGGATGGCGCGGGGTGGAGCAGCCCGGTAGCTCGTCAGGCTCATAACCTGAAGGCCGCAGGTTCAAATCCTGCCCCCGCAACCAAATCATAAGCCCGCCAAGGAGAAATCCGGCGGGCTTTTCTGCGTCTAAAGGTGTGCAAAAAATTAACGCAGCGGACGAGACAGGTGTGGTTGATCACCGCCTACCCCACAGCCGGCCTGTGGCCTAACCATCGGCCGGCGCCGTCGAACACTCGTATCGAACCGAGCCCGTTTGTGCGTCGATGCCCGCAAGGCTAACACCATAGCCCCACAAATGCCGGATGTGGCGCAACGTCGCGTCGCGGCTGCTTTCCTCCAGCAGAACGCCGTTCTTTATCGTGTGTTGCAGACGAAGCTGGCGGTCACCGAGCAGGTCGACGTCGACAACCTGGATGTCCTGTTGGTTGGCGCCGACATCGTAACTCTTTGCCAACGCCTTGCGGATCTCGGCGTAGCCGCGTTCATTGTGGATTGATGCGACCTCGCAATATTTGTTGTCCGCCTCGTCCGTCAACTGGAACAGCCGGAATTTGCGGATCAGCGCCGGGCTCAGATATTGCAGGATGAAGGATCCGTCCCGGTGGTTTGCCCAGGCATCGAGCAGGGTTTCGCGCCACCGGCCGCTCCCGGCAATCTCGGGGAACCAGTTGCGGTCCTCCGATGTCGGCTGGTTACAGATGCGCTCAATGTCCTGCATCATCGCAAATCCAAGCGCATAGGGATTGATTCGGAATAGCGGCGATCATCGAAATGCGGCTGAAAAACCACACTGGAATGGCTGTGGAGCATTTCCAGCATGGAGCCTTCGCTGATCTTGCCCTGATCAAACAGCCTGTTGATGATGGTATAGTGCACGAAGGTGGCGCATCCCTCGTTCATCACCTTGGTCTGCCGCTGCGGATAGAAATACTGGGCGATGACCCGCACGATGCGCAGCAACTCGCGCTGCCACGGTTCCAGGATAAGGCTGTTCTTCTCCAGGAAATAGAGAAGGTTCTCCTCCGGCAGGTTGAGCACCTTCTTTCGCTCCAGCGCATCTTGTTCGGCCTCTTTGGGGTCGGGCCGACCTGTGGGCGCGGGAAGCGTCCGCCACAGGTCGCTATAGGTCTGTTCTTCGTATTCCAGCCTTTCCCGGGCCCGTTCCTGCTCCTTCTTCGAGGACAGACGGGGCGGGCGGCGGTAGCGGAATACACCCTGATCCATCAACGCGTGGGCGGAATCAAGAACAGCCTCCACGGCGGATGTCCCATATCTTTCCTCGCATTTGGCAATGTATTTTTTGGAAAATTCCATATAGCCGAGGATGGCGCCGGCATCGGTCCATTGCCGGAACAGGTAGTTGTTCTTGAAGAAATGATTGTGGCCGAAGGCGGCATGAGCGGTCACCAGGGTTTGCATGGCCATGGTGTTTTCTTCCATCAAATAGGTGATGCAAGGATTGGAGTTGATCACCAATTCATAGGCAAGGCCGTGATGGCCCTTGCGATAGGCATGCTCCTCGTGGACGAAGCGTTTGCCGAACGACCAGTGCTGGTACATCAGCGGCATGCCAATGGAGGAATAGGCATCGAGCATCTGTTCCGACGATATGATCTCGATCTGGTTGGGATAGACGTCGAGCTTGAGTTCATCAAGCGCGATTGCCTCGATCGCGTCATAGGCATGCGCCAGCGTCTTGAAGTTCCAGTCGGAACTATGGAATAGCAGTTTTGAGCCTGCGCTTTTTCCCATCCCTGTCTCCGTTCAGCTGCGATATTGCAGTGTTGGCTGCCTGGCGAAGAGCTTTCGGAAGACAGGGTAGATGTCGGACGGCCGCGCTATCCGGGTCATCTGGAAGTTCGGCCATGCGCCGTCGACAGTGCGGTAGGCGCGCCAGAGCGATGTGCCGTTGTCGGTCGAACCGAAGATTTTCGCTCTCGCGCTCATCGATGATTTCGACATAGGCGTAATACTGGCAAAGCCGCATCAAGCTTTCGGTGAGAAGCGAGGCGCAGCGTTCCGAATCCGCGAGACATTGTCGCCGTCCGAGGCCTGGGCGGCATAGATGTTCCATTCCTTCGCGGGATAGCGCTCTTGAATGATGCGCAGCATTTCTTCCAGCGCTGTCGAGACTACCGTGCCGCCGCTCTGGGTACTGTAGAAAAAGGTCTCTTCATCGACTTCACCGGCCTCGTCGGTGTGCCGGATGAAGACGATGTCGATCCGGTCGTAACGGCGTTTCAAGAACAGGTGCAGCAGCACAAAGAAGCGTTTGGCGAGGTCCTTTTCCCGCTCGCCCATTGAACTCGAGACGTCCATCAGGCAGAACATCACCGCATTGGCATTGGGCAGTGGCTGGCGTTCGAACCGGTTGAAGCGGATATCGACGGGATCGACATAGGGGATACGCCGCCGCCGGCGTTCGAGCATATCGAGTTGCGCTCTCAAAGCGTCCAGATGCCGGCGCTGGACGATGTCGAGCTCCGGTTCCGTTGCGAGCCCTTCAATTTCCTGCGCCAATGCCTCCAGTGTCTGTCGCTTGGGGCGCTGCAGGGCGATGCGGCGTCCGTAGCTGTTGCGCATGGTGCGGCTAACATTGATATTCGTCGGAGAGCCGCTGGTGGCAAAGCCTGCCCGGCGCGGTTTGAAGGCGACGGCTTCCTTCAGGCTGAGCTTGATCATATCCGGAAGTTCGAGATCCTCGAAAAACAGTTCGAGGACCTCCTCGCGTGACAGCAAGAATTGAAAATCGTCCTCGTCCGCCCCTTTTCCAGCGGCGGAGCCTGAACCGCTGCCTCCTTGCGGTTTGTTGATGCGATCTCCCGGCATGTAATCGCGATTGCCGGGCAGGACATATTGCCGGTCGCCACTGCCGCGGGAAGGCTGGAAGGTCGGCTCACTGGCGCCCTGCGCCGGCATGGGGACTGCATGTCCCGAATCCACGTCGGCGATCCGATCTGTCTTGACGCGATCCTTGATGAAACGCTTCAGTTCCTCGTGGGCTCGTTTCAGGAAACGCTGGCGATTACCGAGGCTCTTGTCCTTCGGGTTAAGGCGACGGTCGATGAAATTCGGCATTGGCTACCCCCAGGCATCGGTGTCTCTTACCCCGCCTTGTTGACGCGCATGTACCATTCCACCAGTCGCCGCACCTGCCGCTCGGTATACCCCCGCTCGATCATGCGATGGACGAATTCGGCATGCTGTTTCTCGCTGGCGCTGTCCTTCTTGGAGCCAAAGCTGATGACCGGCAGCAAATCCTCCACCTGGCCGAACATGCGCTTTTCGATCACTTCGCGCAACTTTTCGTAACTCATCCAGGACGGGTTGCGGCCGCTGTTCTTATGCGCGCAGGGTGAACTTGACCACTTCGTTGTGGAAATCCTTTGGATTGGCGATGCCGGCCGGCTTTTCGATCTGTGACAATTCGTTGTCGAGGATTGTCCGGTTAAGAATCTGCCCCGTGTCGGGATCCTTGAAATCCTGATCTTCCAGCCAGGCGTCGGCATAGGCGATATAACGGTCGAACAGGTTCTGGCCATATTCGCTGTAGGATTCCAGATAGGCCTTCTGGACTCGTGGCCGATGAACTCGGCATAACGTGTGGCGAGTTCCGACTTGATGAAGTCGAGATAGGCCGCCTCGGTTTCCTTGGGGAACTGCTCGCGCTTGATCGCCTGTTCGATGACATACATCAGATGCACCGGATCGGCGGCGATCTCCTTGCTGTCATAATTGAAGGTCTCCGACAGCACCTTGAAGGCGAAGCGTGTGCTGACGCCGTTCATGCCCTCGTCGACACCGGCGGCGTCGCGATATTCCTGCACCGATTTCGCCTTGGGATCGACGTCCTTCAGGTTCTCACCGTCATAAACCCGCATCTTGGTATAAAGCGGCGAGTTTTCATGCGGAGTGAGCCGTGTCGAAACGGTGAAGCGGCTGAGGCTTTCTAGAACCTCCGGCGCGCAAGGGTTTTTGGCGAGCTCACTTTCACGCAGCAGCTTGTCGTGGATCTGCCGCTCTTCGGTAACCCGCAGGCAATAGGGCACCTTGACCACCAGGATGCGGTCAAGGAAAGCCTCGTTGTTGCGGTTGTTCTTGAACTGCAGCCACTCGGATTCATTCGAATGGGCAACGACGATGCCCTGATAGGGGAAGGCGCCGAAATTCTCCGTGCCGTTGTAGTTGCCTTCCTGCGTCGCTGGTCAGCAGCGGATGCAGGACCTTGATCGGCGCCTTGAACATTTCCACGAATTCAAGCAGGCCCTGCGTCGTGCGGTTCAGACCGCCGCTGTAGGAATATGCGTCGGGATCGGCCTGGCTGAAGTTTTCGAGTTGGCGGATATCGACCTTGCCGACCAGCGAGGAGACGTCCTGGTTGTTTTCATCGCCGGGCTCGGTCTTGGCTATGCCGATCTGCCGCAGGCGGGACGGCATCATCTTGACGACGCTGAATTTCGAGATGTCGCCACCGACTTCATCGAGCCGCTTGGTTGCCCAGGGAGATATCATGCCGGTCAGGCGGCGCCGGGCGATACCGTATTTGTCTTCCAGAAGGTCGGCCATGCGTTCGGGATGGAAGAGGCCGAGCGGGGATCTGAACACGGGGCTGATCTGGCCCTTGACCATCAGTGTGTAGATCGGCCGCTGCTCCATCAGTTTCTTCAGGCGCTCGGCCAGTGAGGATTTGCCGCCGCCGACAGGGCCGAGCAGATAGAGTATCTGCTTGCGTTCCTCGAGCCCCTGTGCGGCATAGCGGAAATAGCCGACGATCCGCTCGATCGTATCTTCCATGCCGTAGAAATCGGAGAATGTGGGATAGACCTTGATGGTCCGGTTGGAGAAAATTCTGCCCAGACGCTCGTCGGTACTTGTCTCGACGAAGTTTGGTTCTCCGATGGCGGCCACCATGCGTTCCTGCGCCGTGGCATACATGCTTTTATCATCGCGGCAAGCTAGAAGATAATCTTGGAGGCTCATCTCCTCCTGCGCTGTACTGGTATAGATCTCCGAGAAGAGATCGAAGACGTCGGACTGGGTCTGTTGCATCATGCTCTCCCGCGGCCGGTTCGTTGAGACGGGATCGCTGCCTGTCGGCTCGCTCAACGAAGTGAACGTTTCCTTGCTCTCAAAAGTTCCTTCAAATAATTGTCATTACAGAGAATATTCCAGCGACGAACGCTGCACCATCCGTACTGTCGTGACGAACCTTGAATCACGTCGAACTGGCGTGCTTCGAAGATCGCACAAGCTTCCTCAGACCCAGAATCACCACCTTTGGCGACCAGCCATGCACTTCTCAGGTAGGGTATCACAATCCTGCCGTTGGCAAGCCAACATTGTAAAGGTTGGTAAATTCCGATGTGGATATGCAACCCGATTTCGCGGGTGCCGATGCCTGGACCCTTCGCAAAAGGTGGATAGACAAGGAGTTATCGCGCGGGATCACCTTCACGTGATGGCGGAGGGCAAGCACTCCAGCGCCCATCCGGCAACTTTAAGAGGAGCGGTGTCGAGAGTACGCCGACAATGCGATCCGGCCAATGATTGTTGAGCGCCGACAGCGGCTCCAGCCATCGGCTCGACTGCAGCATGGCCGTTCCGATAGCGACAGGCTCGATCCCCGCCAGAGCCAGGAGCGAAAGGCCGGCCGTAATGGATGTGCCGCTGGAGATCACGTCATCGACAAGAACGACCCGCCGGTTTTCCAAAAGCGGTAACATGCGGGGATCAATATAGAGTCGTTTGACCTGATCCGGCGTCGTGATCGACGACATCGGCACCGATAGGTCGGCCTGATACCAGAATTTCTTCGAGGTGCCGAGCGGGACATAGCGGTCGTGACCCAGCGTGCGGGCAACGGCGCTCGCAAGCGTCAGACCAAGCGTCGGCAAGCCGACGATGACGTCAGGCGCGAAAGGCTGCAGCTTTTCGGCGAGCTGGGCCGCCAGCGCGTCCTGCACCGCAAAGCTTGCCTGGTTGACGATCAGCGATGCCAGTGCGTGCTCACCATCGGCAAGTGGCCTGATCGGCAGGCGGAGCTGCCGGGCGTCGCTCAATGTGGCGGGATAGAAGCCGGCATGGCTTCCGCTGGCATCATAGGTGCCGGCCGGATGGAGTTCCTGCCAGAAATCATGCGGCTGCATGGCGTCTTCCTCTTTCGATCGGGCCGGAAGGCCCTGCAAGCAAGCAACGGATTAGGGTTCGATTTTGCGTGGTTTTCCTCTATACCCACAGGACGTTAAGGGAAAGCGCCCTGCCTCCGGAGCGATCGGCGCGTCCCTCTCATGACAAGGATCGACGTGCCGATGCAACTGCCTGACCTACTCCTCGCCGACCTGCCTTTCCTCACGGCGCTGCGCCACGATTTGCATGCACATCCGGAGCTGGGTTTCGAGGAAGCGCGCACCAGCGGGATTGTTGCAGAACTTCTGGAGAAGGCCGGGATAACCGTGACACGCGGACTGGGCGGCACCGGCGTGGTCGGGACATTGCAGATCGGCAACGGCACGCGCAGCATCGGCCTTCGCGCCGACATGGACGCATTGGCTATGCCGGAAACGGTAGAACGTCCCTATAAATCCTCGGTTGATGGCAAGATGCATGCATGCGGCCATGACGGTCACACGGCCCTATTGCTCGGTGCTGCCCGTTATCTCGCAGAGACGCGTAATTTTTCCGGCACCGTGCATTTCATCTTCCAGCCGGCAGAAGAAGGGCGCGGAGGGCGCGGCGCATGGTCGAGGATGGATTGTTCGAACGGTTCCCGTGCGATGCCGTCTACGGCCTGCACAACATGCCGGGTCTCGACACCAATGAAATGGCCGTGGTTGCCGGCCCGCAGCTTGCCTCCTCCGATAGCTGGCGCGTGACCTTCCGCGGCACCGGTACGCATGGCGCCAAGCCTCATTTGGGTAGGGACCCGATCACTGCGGCCGCGACGTTCCTTGCTTCACTTCAAACGATAGTCGGGCGTGTTATCGATCCGTTGCAACCGGCTGTCGTCAGTGCGTGTTCGGTGCAAGCCGGCAATCCGCAGGCGCTGAATGTCATTCCGGATATTGTCGAGATCGGTGGTACGGCGAGGGCCTATTCGCCTGAAGTGCGCGATCAGCTGGAAACAGAAATCGGCCGGCTGGCAGAGTGGCACGGCAGCGATGTACAGGAATCGCCGCCGATTATGGTTTGAGCGCCGCATCCCGCCCGTTGTCAATGATGCGGATGCGACTGCTCGCGCGTTGAAAGCTGCGGGCACCGTCTTTGGCGATAGGCTGCGAACCGCCTTTCCGCCCTCGACTGCGGGTGATGATTTCGCCTATTTCGCCGGCGAAGCTCCGGGCTGCTATGTCTGGCTCGGCAACGGTCCGGCCGTCGATGGCGCGCTGCACCACAACACCGCCTATGATTTCAACGATGATGCGATCGGCCCGGGCGTGGCGTTCTGGACGACGCTGGTCGAACAGGAATTGGCGCCCGCCTGAGCGCCAAGCCCGAAGATATCAGGCCCGCGGCAGGATCGGGCTTTCCATGAGCGTGCCGGTTTCGACATCGGCAATGCCCCTGTCCGTCTGGTGCGGTCCCGCATTGCAGGCAAGGGTCGCCCCTGAAACAGGCCTTGAAGATCAGATAGGGCGGTTGCCAGTCGACGATATCGTCCATCGCGGCGCGAATGCCTGCAAAATCCCGGGCAACATCGTCCAGCGGCGCGTCGGAAACCAGGCCCGAGAGCGGCAGTGGCAGAATTGCCTTGATGACTCCCTCGGCGGCAACCGCCATGCCGCCGCCGGCGACGATCACCGCATTGGCGGCTATAGCCATGTCCGCGGGATCACTGCCGAACACCGTGAGATTATGGCTGTCATGGGAGACGGTATTGGCAAATGCACCGCGCCACTCGCCCCAGCCGCGCAGGAAGCCAACGCGCGGCCGACTGTCGCTACGTCCATGGCGGTGCGCGACTGCAATCAGGGTCGTGCCGTCAGGCGGCACAACGAAACCATCCTGCACCTCCGCCTCCGCTTCTCCCCAGCGGGTAAACCGCGGCTGGTCGATGGTCGCGATCCGAACGGTATCTTCGCTGGAGGAGACGCTGGAAATCATCGGCCGTCTGCGGCGCGATCTTCATCGAATGCTCGAGTACGGACGTATCTGAAGGTGCGATGTCCGAAAGCAAGCGACTGTCTTTGGCGACAACAACGCCATTGGCGATAACGAGGCGGGCGTTGAGATCGCTAAGATTGTCGAACACGGCAATATCGGCGCGGCGTCCTGCGGCGATCAGGCCGAGGTCGGAGCGCCCGAGCCGTTGCGCGGCATTGAGCGTTGCCGCCCGCAGCGCCCATTCCGGCTTCAGGCCGTAGCGCACCAGCCGTCGGACCACATCGTCCAGACCGCCGCCTGTTGCCAGGTCGTCGGGGAAAGACGTCGTCGGTGCAGAGGGTCACTGTCTGCGGCAGATGGCCGAGCTGGTTCAGGGCATCGACGAATTCCGGCAGCAGATGATCGTGGGAGCCGCGTAGCTCGATCGCCATGCCGGCGCGCAGCTTTTCCATCAGGTCGGCGGCGGATACCAGCTCATGGTCGGAACTGACACCGGCTGCCATGAAAGCGGCGAGATCGCCCGCCTTCAACCCGCGTGCATGGCCGCAGATCGGCTTTTCCGAGATTAGTCCTGCCTGGACGATAGCGCTCATGCGCGGATCGTGGTTAATCACGCCGCGCATGTTCATGACTTCGGCGATGCCGCCGATTTCCGGCCAAGACAAGAGATCGGCAATCACACCGGCGTCGAAATCGGCACCGTTCAGCTCCAGTCCTGGCGCCGACGGCACGCAGGACGGGGCGAGCAGGATGATGCGCAGCGGTGATATCTTGGCGGCATCGGCAGCGAAACGCACCCCGGCAACGCCATGGACATTACCGAATTCGTGCGGGTCCCAGACGATCGTCGTCACGCCGCGTGGCAGAACGGTGGCGGCATAGGTCGGCGGGGTGACCATCGAGCTTTCGATGTGCATATGCGTATCGATCAGACCCGGCGAAACGAGCCCACCCGAAACATCGATGATCTCCGCGGCATCCGTCCGCGTTCCAGCCGGGTGGACGCTGGCAATCAGCGGTCCGATGAGGCCGATATCGGCCGCCCGCAGTTCGCCCGTTACCATGTCTACCAGGGTGCTGTTGACGATCAGGATGTCGAATGGGGCGTCGCCGCGGGCCGCCGCAACCGCGCGGGTACGCAGGCCGGCGTCATTGAGGTCGGCGGGTTCGCGTGCTGCGGGATTTGTCATCTTCCGGCCTCCCAGCGCAGGGCGTCCAGCACGATGGCCTTGATTGCCGCCGCGTCGCAATCGGCTGCAAATTTGGCATTGAAGGCGCCGTGGCTGGCGCGGATTTCCACCACCGTGCGGCCGCGTGTCAGCGATCCGGCCAGCTCCATGCCGATCCGCGCCGGCTGGAAGGTGACGAGGTCGGGGCGGACGAAGGCTGCAGCGGCCGATGGATCATAGATCGCCATCGCCGGTCGTCCGAGGCTGACGCCGATGTCGATGTAACCGGCGAGCAAGTCGGCCAGCAATGAAGCGTTGGTTCCGCCTGCCTGGCGGAGCGGCTCGATATCATTGGGTGCAGCCAAGACCTTGCGGCAGAAATCGAGATCGACCATGCGCAGTGGCAGGCTATGCGACAGGACGATGGCGACAGCTTCCGGGTCGGCAAGCGCGTTGAATTCCGCCGATGCCGTGTGGTTACTGCACGACAGCCCGCCGCCCATCCAGGTGAGTTCGTCGATCCGGGCCGCCAGATCGGGCCGCGCCAGCGCAAGGGCTGCGATGTTGGTGAGTGGTCCGAGTGCCAGGATGCGGCGCGGAGAGGGCGTGTCTTCCAGCCAGCGGCAAAGTGCGGAAAAGGCATCGTCGCTTGCCACATCGTCGGCAGTTGGCAGCGCCAGTCCGGCAGTTGGAATGCCGGTCTCGCCTGAGAATGTCCTGCGCGGTTTCGAGTGCGCCCAGAACCGGCAGGCTGCGTCCGGCGTGAACGGGAATGGTCCAGCCGAAAGCCCTGGCCGCGCCTGCGGTATTGCGGCGAACCTGGTCCATCGGCGTATTGCCGAACACCAGCGATATGCCGTCGATGGCCATGCCCGCATGCATCACCACCAGAATGGCGGCGATGTCGTCAAAGCCCATATCCGTATCGATCCAAACACCCATGGCGAATTACCCGGAACCGCTTGAGGAGAGCAGCACCTTCGACGGGCAGGTCGAAAGCGACGGTGGCGCCGAGCGCATGGGCGGGCAAGGTGGCGTCCACTTCCGTCTTGATGATGCCGAGGTGTGTTTCCAGCACGTACTCGCGCGTGCCACCGGCAAAGGAGACGCCGCGCACTGTGCCCGTCAAGGGGCCGGACCCGAGGGAGACGGCGCGGGGCCGCCAGGCAAGGCCGGCAACATCCGGGAGTGCCTTCGAGAGGGAGACTGCGCCGTTGGCGGTGGCCAGTTTGCCATCGCGGACGGCGAAGATGTTTTCGAAGCCGACGAAATCGGCGACGAAGCTGGAGACCGGGTGATTGTAGATTTCTTCCGGCGTGCCGATCTGCTCGATTGCGCCGTTTTTCATCACGACGATCCGGTCGGCGAGCGCCAAGGCCTCGACCTGATCGTGGGTGACGAAGATCATCGTTACGCCACTTTCCTTCTGGACGCGCTGCAGTTCCGTGCGCATTTCCAGCCGCAGGCGGGCATCGAGATTGGAAAGGGGTTCGTCGAGCAGAAGCACTTTCGGTTCCATGACCATCGAGCGGGCAAGTGCCACGCGCTGCTGCTGGCCACCGGAAAGCTCCGGGGTCTTGCGGTCGGCAAAGGCGGCGAGGCCGACGGATTTGAGACCGGCGGTGACCTTCGTTTCCAGGTCCGTGCCGCGCATGCCCTTCAGCTTGAGGCCGAAGGCGACATTTTCGAACACGGTCAGATGCGGGAACAGCGCATAGGACTGGAACACCAGCCCGACCGCCCGCTTGTTGGCGGCAACACGGGTGATGTCGGTGCCATCAAGGCTGATACGTCCGCCGACCGGCGTCATCAGGCCGGCAATCGAGCGCATGGTCGTGGTCTTGCCTGCAGCCGGAGGGACCGAGCAGCGCCAGCAATTCGCCTTTGCGTATCTCGAGATCGAGATCCTTGACGGCGATCGATTTGCCATAGGCGAGGGAGAGCTTGTCGAGGGTGAGGAAGGATGTGTCAGACATAGCGGGAGAACCCCAGAAAACGTTCGGCGGCAAAGACGATACCGATGGACAGGAAAGCGAGCAGCGAAGACAGGGCGGCGATCGATGGGTCGAAGACGATCTCCATATAGCCGAGCATGTCGATCGGCAGGGTCCGCACACCGGGTCCGGACAGGAACAGCGAGACCGGAACCTGATTGAAACTGGTGACGAAGCCGAGGATGAAGGCCGACAGGATGCCGCCGCGAATATTCGGCAGCACCACCCGGAAGAAGGCGCCGAGCCGCGACGAACCGAGCAGAACCGCCGCCTCTTCGATATCCGAGCGCAGGTTGTTGAGGCTCGTGGACACCACACGCACCGCATAGGGCAGTATCAGCGCGGTATGAGCCAAAAACAGCGCCAGCGTGATCGAAACACCGATGGGCACGACGAAATAGCGCAGTAGCGCCAAGCCGACGATGATGCCTGGCACGATGATCGGCGCCGAAACGATCGTACGCACGGTTTCCGACAATGGCAGCTTGTAGCGCGACATCGCATAGGCCGCGGGAATGCCGAGCAGAAGGGCTGCAAAGGTGCCGCCGATGGCCAGGAACATCGACATCACGAAGCTGTCATGAAAGCTCTCGACGGTGAAGACCTTGAGGATCCATTTGAACGAGAAGCCCTGCGGTGGAAAGGCAAGGGTATCGCCGGCGGAGAACGAGGCGGCGACGATGATCAGGAACGGGCCGATCAGGAAGATCAGCACCAGAAGCAGCGTGATCGGGGCGAACAGTCTCTGGGTCATCGTTTATTCCTCGCCGTTGCGATCCGCTTCAGGAGAATATTGGCGGCAAAACTCATGACGATCAGGATGAAGGCGATGACGCTCGCCGACACGAAATTATTGGCGACGGTGACCTGCTGGTAGAGCAGCGTCTCCAGCATCAGCACCTTCGACCCGCCGAGAATGGCAGGGGTGATATAGGCCGTCATCGAGCCGGTGAAGACCAGCGTTCCGCCGACCACCAGACCTTCGCGGGTGAGCGGCAGGATGACTTTCCAGAACACCTGGAACCAGTTGGCGCCGAGCACGCGGGCTGCGGGCACGACATCCTTCGGCAGGTTTTCGAGCGCGCTGATCAGCGAGATCACCATCAGGGGCAGGAAGAGCTGCAACAGGCCGATGAAGACGGCGGTTTCGCTGAAGAGGATGCGGATCGGCTCGTCGCTCAGGCCAACGGCCATCAGCGCCTGATTGACGATGCCGGTGCGGCCGAGAATGACGATCCAGGCATAGGTGCGGGCGACTGGCGAAATCATCAACGGCAGCACGACAAGCCCGATCATCCGGCCCTTGCCGCCCGGCGGCAGGCTGACGATGGCAAAGGCGGTGGCATAGCCGATAACGGCTGCGGCGGCAGTAACGATCGCGCCGAGCTTCAGCGTCCGCAGAAAGACCGTCCGGTTGAGCGGCTGCGAGAAGAAATCCGCATAGGCCGACAGGCTCCAGCTATCTGCCGATCGGAAACCCTCCGACAACAGCAGAATAACCGGTACGAGGAAGACCAGCCCGGCGAAAATCGTGGCCGGCAAGGCAAGCGCCAATGCTTCTGCCCGGTTCTGGAACATGGTTCGTCGTCTCCAGCGTTGGACACGCTTGCGTGCCCGTCTTCAATATTCGTTGGCCTTGGTCGAGGCGCTTGAGCCGGCCAAGTCCCCTCTCCCCGTTAACCGGGGGAGGGGACGGGTGAGACGCTGTGGCAGCAGCATCCCACATTGACGGCCGGTTCAGTCGGGGCGCAGCCAGCGAACCGGAGTTCGTGGGCTGCGCCCCTTGCCTTGGGAGGCATTCGTGTTGGCCGTTTACTGGCCGACCTTGGCATTCCACTCGGACAGCCACGCATCGCGGTTGTCGAGCGCTACGGCGGATGGGATCAGCTTCAGGCTGTTGGCGGTTTCTTCGCCATAGGTCAGGTTGCCGGCGATTTCGTCGGAGACCTTGGCTTCCTTGTTGGCTGGGCTATCGACCAGCTTCTCGGCAAGCTTTGTCTGGATTTCGGTCGAGAGCCAGAAATCCATGAATTCGAGTGCCAGATCCTGGTTCTTCGAGCCCTTGGTCAGAACCATGACGTTCATGCCGCCGGTCTGGCCTTCCTTCGGGGTCGCCCAGCCGAGTGGCAGGTCCAGCTTGGTGAACGGCGCCCAGGAGAAACGGCCGATTGGTGCCGCCCAGATTTCTTCCTGCTGCATCAGCTGCACCAGCTGCGAGGATTTGACGTAGAAGGTGACGATATCGTCTTTCTTGGCGCCAACCGCTTCGATTGCGCCCTTGAGATCCGGCGTATCGACGCCGAGCGCCTTGCCGAGCATATAGAGGGACGGCGGACCCTGGTTGGTCGTGACATTCGGGAAGGCGACGTGACCGGCATATTCCGGCTTCAGCAGGTCGGCCCAGGACTCGATTTTCATCTTGTCGGTGCGGTAGACAATGGAGGTCGCATAGAAGGTGTAGCCGACGCTCATGCCGTCGCCGTTCGGATCCTTGGCGATGTCGTAGAGCTTGCCGAAGTTGCTGAGCTTGGTGTTGTCGATCTTCTCGATCAGGCCATTGCGGTCGGCCGAAGCGCGTCGGCCATGGAAACCACGGCCATGTCGATGACAGGGCTAGCCTTGTTGGCTTCGATCTTGGCGAGGCGCTCGACGCTGTTGCCGGTTTCAACAACCAGCTTACAGCCGCATTTGGCTTCGAAGGGATCGTAGACGATCTCCTTGAACTCGTCCTGCGGAAGGCATAGACGGAAATTGTCAGGGTCTTTTCCTGGGCATGGGCGGCACCCATGGTCAGCATCAGCGCGGCGGCCGATGAAAAGAGCATTTTATTCATCTGCGTTCTCCTTCTGGTGGTTTTTGGGCCGGTAATTGTTTCTCCGGCGTTTTTTGGGTTTGTGATGTTTCCGGTCATGCGATCAGGGCGTTCGGCGGCGGTCCCGATGTCTGCCGGACCACCAGTTGCATGGGCACGCTCGACCGGCGTTCCGCCGCGACCGTGCCCGTCACCGTGCGTATGATGTCGAGACCCGATGCCGTGTCGGCCTCTATGACGCGGACCAGCGCGGCGATGGCGATGTCGGCGATTTCAGCCATATCCATCCGGACCGTGGTGAGGCCCGGGGTGACGACCGAAGACCAGACGAGATCGTCAAAGCCGGTGACGCTGACATGCTCGGGCACGCCGATGCCGGCGCGCTGCAATTCGGTCAAGGCTCGTAACGCCGGCAGATCGGAAACGGTGGCAAAGGCGGTAAAACCGTTTTCCACGTAGTCTTTGAGGCCGAGAAGACTTCCCTTGCCGTGCGTCTGCTCGTGTTTTTCGATCCAGAACACCTCGGCATGACCGCCTGCGGGCAGGCGGGATTTCATGCCGCCGATGCGGTCGTTCTGCACATTCGAGGCCGGATTGTTGCCGATCAGCAGAAGCTTACGGTGTCCCAGCGATGCCAGGTGCTCGATCACCGTCTGTCCGCCCTGCCAGTGATCCGCCGAAACCGTGTTGCCGGGAGTGGAGGGGCTGTCGATTACCGCAACGGGGCAACCGATATCTGCAATTCGGGTTCCGAGCCGCGGAATGATGACGATGCCGTCAACATCGCGTTCGATCAGGCGGTTGATGGCGTCCGTCTGCAGGGCGACGTCGCCCGCGCGAGATCGGCGATCAGAACGCCGTAGCCGGCATTGCTCGCGGCGTATTCGATCGCCTGGGCTATCTGCGGGAACAGGGGATTGGCGATATTGGGGAGGACCAGGCCGAGAACCCCGGTGCGTCCGGTGCGAAGCGCCCGACCGGTCAAGCTCGGCGTGTAGCCAAGTTCGGCTGCGGTGACGCGGATCTTTTCAGCAAGCTCGGCCGAAACACGGCCTTTTCCCGAAAGTGCATTGGACACGGTAGCCGCCGACACGCCGAGCGAGGCGGCGATCTGGCTGAGATCTGATCCTGTGCGCGCCGTGGCCATTTCGATCCAACAGGGTTGATTAATCGATTAATCAACCCTGTTATAGCAATCTTATTGCGTTGTCGATACGTTTTTCAGGCTTTGCGGACGCGGGGGTGTCGTTCAGGGAGGCTGGGTCTCAGACGTCCCAAACGGGGCACCAGTCGCCGTTCACCAGCCGCATGCCCTTTTCCAGACCTTCGATCCGTTTGATCTCGGCTGGCGTGAGTGTGATCTTGCGCGCTTCGAAATTCAGGATGATGCGATCTTGCTTGCTGGAAGAGGGGATGACGATGTGCCCCTTGGCCGTCAGGAAGGCGAGCGCGACCTGTTCGCCCGTGGCGCCATGGGCTTTGCCGATCTCTTCGAGAACCGGGTCGCCCACGACGGCGCCACGCGCCAGCGGCGAATAGGCGGTGACGGCAATGCCGAGCGTTTCGCAATGATCGATGATCGGCCGGTTCTGCATGTAAACATGGCACTCCACCTGATTGGTGATGATCGTGCGGTCGCCGAGCAGGCGGATGCTTTCGTCGATCATCTCCTTGGTAAAGTTCGAAACACCGATCCACTTGGCGAGGCCAGCGTCGAAGACCTCTGCAAGCTGACCGACATAATCGGCCAGCGGATATTTGTTGTGCGGTGACGGCCAGTGCAAAAGCAGCAGGTCGACCTGATTGGTCTGGAGTTTTTCCAGGCTCTCCCTGACCGACGGCATAACGACGCCGGGTCCGTAGTTTTCGGGCTTCACCTTTGTCGTGATGAAGATTTCGCTGCGCGGAACGCCGGCGTCCTTGATGCCGCGGGCAACGCCCTGTTCGTTATTGTAGCCCTGGGCGGTGTCGATATGCTGGCAGCCCGCTTCCAGCGCCCAGATGACGCCCTGATAGGCTTCGTCCACGGAGCGGTTCCACGTGCCGTAGCCCATCTGTGGGATGCCGGCGACCATTGGTTCTATCGTCATGTTCTCTTCTTTCTGCTCTGCTCAGAAACCGTCCACATGCAGCGGCGTATAGGGGGCCTCGAGCTTTTGGATTTCATTTGCGGTAAGTTGGAGATCGACTGCGGCGATCGCGTCTTCGAGATGGCTCATCTTGCTGACACCGACGATCGGCGAGGTTACGACCGGCTTCTGCAGAACCCAGGCCATCGCGACCTGCGCCATGGAGGTGTTGCGCGTCCTGGCGATGGCCTCGACTGCGTCGACAATGTCGCTGGTCACCGGTCTTCTCATACATCGTCTTGTTGTAGCGGTCGGTTGTGGCGCGCTTGGTCTCGGTGCCCCAGGCGCGGGTCAACTTGCCGCCACCGAGTGGGCTCCACGGCAAAACGGCGAGGCCCTGATCGCCGCAGAGTGGCAGCATTTCGCGTTCTTCCTCGCGATAGGTGAGGCTCACTTGGTTCTGCATCGAGACGAACTTTGTCCAACCGTTGAGTTCGGCCGCATGCTGCAGCTTGGAAAACTGCCATGCCCACATGGAGGATGCGCCGATATAGCGGGCCTTGCCGGCGCGCACGACATCGTTCAGCGCTTCCATCGTCTCTTCAACTGGAGTGAACGGGTCAAAGCGGTGGATCTGGTAGAGGTCGACATAATCGGTGCCGAGACGGCGCAGGCTGTTGTCGATCTCGGCAAGGATTGCGGCGCGGGAAAGGCCCTGGCCGTTCGGCCCCGGACGCATGCGGCCGAACACCTTGGTGGCGAGCACGATTTCCTGGCGGGGCGCCAGTTCCTTGAGCAGTACGCCGGTTATCTCTTCGCTGGTGCCCTGCGCATAGACATTGGCCGTATCGAAGAAGTTGATACCAGCGTCCCAGGCGCGCTTGAACATCGGCCGCGCCTCGTCAAGCCCGAGAACCCAGGGGCGTTCGTCCGTCTGCTTGCCGAACGACATGCAGCCAAAGCAGATGCGGCTGACTTCAAGCCCGGTCTTGCCAAGTCTCACGGTTTTCATGATTTTTGCCTCCGAGTTAACGATTGGCCCTGTCGGCGGTGTACCGCCTGACATCACAGGCCGGACACGTATTTCCGCCAGTTGTGTTCTTCCTTGAAGCCGAGCACCTCCCGGATCTTGCGATTGGAGAGGGGGGCTTCGAACACGCCGAGTTCTGCGGGTGATGGGCGTGTTCGGCGCCCAGCGACCAAGGAACTCCCGTGTTGGCTCGGTCGCCGTGATGGTGTCGTTGACGGCGTTGAAGACTTGGAAGCCAAGGCCATCGGTCTGCAGGCAAAGATCAACGATCTGGCCGAGATCGCGGGCATCTATGTAGCTCCAGGCATTCCGCTTGCGCGACGCCGGGTCGGCGAGAAAGCCTGGAAAGCGCTCGTATTCATGCGGTTCGATGACATTGGCGATCCGCAAGGCGTAGATGTCGATCCCGCTCCTCATCGCAAACGCCCGGGCCGTCCTCTCGTTCACCACCTTGGAGAGGCCATAGCTGTCCATCGGATCGGTGTCGTAGTCTTCTTCGAGCGGGAACGAATGGAAATCCTTGTCGCCCTCAGCAAAACAGACGCCGTAGGTGGTTTCGCTCGACGCGATGATCACCTTGGGAATGCCGAGCTTCACCGCAGCCTCGATGACGTTGTAGGTCGAGATCGCATTGACCGCGAAGGTCTGGTTGTCCGGCCTGAGCAGGAGGCTGGGGATCGCTGCGAAATGCACGACGGCATCGACCTTGGCTGGCCCGCTTCCGGTCTCCAACTCTGCGCCGTTGAAATGCATCGACAAGGCGTTGAAGGTCTGGCCGCCATCGGTCAGATCGGTGATCAGCGTCTGTACGCCGGGGCAGTCCAACGCAACGAGGTCAAGGTTGCGAACCTTATGTCCCTTGTTCAGCAGATAGGGAACGGCATGACGGCCGGCCTTGCCGCTGCCGCCAGTAAAGATGACACGCTTGCTCATGTGATGTCCGCTTCTTCTGGAACGAGCCTTGCGTTGACGCCAAGGCATGGAAAGGTTCGATAGAACCGGTACAATGCCGGGCAACGCTGAATCAATGGGTTGAGAATCATCGATCCGATGAGTTGAGCTCATCAGTTGGGCGGCGTTAGAGCCCGTTGAGGTTCCGAACGATCTTGATCAGTGCCTCGACACCGAAGGGAAGCTGCCGCCTGCTGGAATAGTACATCGATAGCGGCGGCCCCATGGACGCCCATTTCGGAAGAACCGCTTCCAAGCGCCCCGCCGAAATATAGGGGCTGGCGAGGCTTTCGAGGCAATAGGCTATCCCGACACCTTCAAGGGCTGCGTTAATGGCAAGATCAGTTTCGCCGGATATCAGTGTTCCGGGAACATCGATCTCGCGCCGTTCATCGCCGCGTTCCGAACTCCCATTTGTAGATTTGCCCACGACCCGTGCGAATGCGGATGCAATTGTGGGAAAGGAGGTCCTCCGGTACTGCCGTGCGGCCATAGGTCTTCAGGTAGTCGGGTGCCGCGACCACGATCCATCTAAGCGCAGGCGTAAGCGGAATGGCGATCATGTCTTCCGGGATGGTGCCGCCATATCTTATTCCGGCATCGAAGCCTTCGGCAGTGACATCGACAAACTGATCGTCGACGGCGACCTCGAGTTCGACATTCGGGAAGCGCTGCCGGAAAATCGGAATGGCGGGCCTCAACAGCAGAATCGCCGCGTCTTTCAGAACATTGATACGAATGCTGCCGGTAGCGCCTTGATGATGGTCGTTCAAGTCCTCCAGCCCGGAGTGTATCAGCTCAAACCCGGCGGAAATCTTTTCCGCCAGTGCGGTTCCGGCAGCGGTTGGCGCAACGCTGCGGCTGGTTCGATTGAGCAGGCGCACACCAAGCCGTTGCTCCAGCGCCTTCATGCTGTGGCTGAGTGCCGAGGCGGTGACATCCAGGTGATCGGCTGCCTTCCGGAAGCTGCGATACTGGACGATCGTCAGAAAGACTGACAGTTCGTGAATTTCATTGCGCTTGAACGGCATATCGGTCGCCCAGCTTTCAGTATTTCTTTTTCTGAATGACCTTGTTGCCACGCGGCCCTGTCTGCACCGGCGTGTTGCTGACATTTTCCTCCAGCAGTTTGCGCCAGCGGGCCAGCCGCTCCGCTGGCAGCGTGCCGGCCTTGATGGCCGCCTGAACGGCGCAGCCCGGTTCGTGATCGTGGGTACAGTCCGTGAAACTTGCAGGAGGGGGCAAGGTCGGTGATTTCGGAAAACAGCGTGTCGATACCCTCGGACACGTCGCTGACATGCAGGGTGCGCATTCCGGGTGTGTCGATGACCCAGCCGCCGCCGGCAATGGCATGCAATGATCGGGCCGTTGTGGTGTGACGCCCCTTGGCATCACTTTCGCGGATGTCTCCGGTTTCCTGCGCGGCCTCGTGGCTGAGGCCTGCCAGCGTGTTGACCAGCGTCGATTTGCCGACGCCGGACGATCCGACCAGAGCGACGGTCTGCCCAGCGCCACACCACGGGGCGAGCACATTGGCTGCATCGGCGGAGCGACCATTGACGACGATGACGTCCAGATCGCGTTGCAGACTTCTTGCTTCCTGCTCGAAAGTGCTTGCATCCTCGATGGTGTCGGCCTTGGTCAGCACGATCACCTGGATTCGTCCCGGCCTGATTGGCCAGGGCCAGATAGCGCTCCAGCCGTGCGGGACTGAAATCGGCATTGCAGGAGGTGACGATGAACAGAGTATCGACATTGGCTGCTGCCAGCTGGTGGCCATGCCTGCCTTCCGTCCGGCGTTGCAGCAATGTCCGGCGTTCCAGCCTGCGGATAAGCAGATGGGTGCGAGGATCGGCCAGTATCCAGTCGCCGACGGCGAAGTCGCCGGTGTTGGTCTTGTGCGCGAGAGTGAGTTTGACCGCCCCCTCGGCAGACAGCGCGCTCAGCCGGGCGCGGTGGACTTCGGCGATGCGCATCGGGATGAGGCCAGATTCTGACCGCTCGATCTGGGAGGCAAAAAACTCGGACCAGCCATGGGACGCCAGAAAGGCTGCGTCTGCACGCTCCGTCACACAGCCGCTCCCCGGCACAGTGTCGCGTTCATGGATGATCCTTCTCAAAACAAGTTCAGATGCTGATATCAGAAGCACCCCGATGGTGCCAATCGTTTCGAGAATGCCGGTTTTTCAGTTTTGTCTGGGAAATGCCGCAAACTTCCGGTAGGGAAGGGCATCCGGGTCAATTTGGCCCTTTTCAACACGCATTGGCGACATTCGCACGCGGGCGTTCCCATTCTATCCGGGGTCGCGTGTCGATGCCTTTTTCACCATTTCTACCAAGGACAGATTATGATTTCGCTCGAATTGACACCGGTTCGGATCCGGGGCTTGAAGCTCGCCAAGGAAGGAAACCTCTTCCCGCAGCCGGCCAAAAAATGGACACATGAGAACGCAACGGTCACCTATGCAAAGACCGACCGGTTCAAGGAACGTCCGCAGAAGATCCGCTTCCTGACGACGACGACGCTCAACGAACTCGAAGAGCTCGGCTTTCTGGAACGCAGCCATCTCGACCATGACGTCACTGTGGACCCGCGCGGGATCACGATGGCCGGCAAGATGTGGCTGATGGCCAACAAGTAAGACGATCTATCAAGGGACGCCGGCGATACCCTCGAATGCATCCGCATTGGAGGGCCGGCCACCCACCTGTCATTTTCCAGCGGCCTGGCGGTGACGCCTAGACCCTCGGTTCTCCGCCCGGCGCATAGGCGGTTGTCTGCTCAAACTTGAACTTGTGGCCACAGCGGCAGCGGATCATATGCCTGCGCGGATTGCTCGAGGCGAACTCCGTTTCGAAGCCACTGGGTAGGGCATCGATTTCAAATCCACGCGTCTTGCGGCTGGGCATATCGTCCTCCGAAACCTCGGCAAAGCCTGCATTCCCGCATTGGGAGCATTCCAATTTCCGTGAATAGCGATCTCGCGCAGCCATCTTCATTCCTTTGACAAGAGGCGGGTCATACCAAAACGGCGGCCGGATGGAAGGGCTTATTGTTCCTTCCGGCAGCGTTAGCTGCGCTCTTCCCAGACCTTTGCCAGCTCGACGATGGTTTTGACGGCCTTTTCCATGTCCTGCCGACTCACCCATTCGGAGCGGCGAATGGAAAGCGTGGCCGCCGGCAAAGATGTTGGGGCAGGGCAGGCCCATGAACGACAGGCGCGACCCATCGGTGCCGCCGCGAATGCTGCCGCGCACCGGCTCCATGCTCGCGCGCCGGATCGCCTCGACGGCATTGTCGACGATTTCCGGGTGGCGATCGAGGATCGCCTTCATGTTGCGATACTGCTGCTTGATCTCGAACGTATAGGACGATCCCGGGTAATCCGGCATGACGTCTTTGACGATCGCCTCGATCATGGCTTCCTTGCTGGCGAGACCCTCGTCGTTGAAATCGCGGACGATCAGACTGATTGTCGCCTTGTCCATCGCGCCTGTAACGCCCGTTGGGTGAACGAAGCCTTCCTTGCCCTCGGTTGTTTCGGGCGCCACGTGTTTCGGCAGCCGGTCGATGATGGCGCCAGCGATCTTGATGGCGTTTTCCATCCTGCCCTTGGCAAAGCCCGGATGGATGGCAACGCCCTGGATGGTGATCTCGACGCCATCGGCCGAGAATGTCTCATCCTCGATATGGCCGGCCGTTTCACCGTCCATCGTATAGGCAAACTGCGCGCCGAGTTTCGTCAGGTCGACCTTGTCGACCCCACGGCCGATCTCTTCGTCCACCGTGAACAGGATCTTGATGGTTCCGTGCTTGATCTGCGGGTTGTCGATCAGGAACTGCGCTGCCGTCATGATCTCGGCAAGGCCTGCCTTGTCGTCGGCGCCGAGCAATGTCGTGCCGTCGGTGGTGATGATGTCATTGCCGATCTGGTCGCGCAGGGCCGGATGGTCGGCAACGCGGATGATCTGCTGCGGATCGCCCGGGAGCTGGATATCGCCGCCGGCATAGGCGCGTATCCATTGCGGCTTGACGTTGGTGCCGGTGAAGTCCGGCGCCGTGTCCATGTGCGAGCAGAAGCAGATCACCGGTACGGCCTTGTCGACGTTCGACGGAATGGTCGCGTAGATATAGCCGTGCTCGTCGAGATGGGCATCGGAAAGCCCGATCGCCAACAGTTCCTCGACCAGCAGGTGGCCGAGGTTCTTCTGTTTTTCGGTGGAGGGCTGTGTTGCCGATTTGGCATCCGACTGGGTGTCGATTACGACGTAAAGCGAAGGAAACGGTCGGTAACGGTATCGGTCATGGCTCACTCCACTCCATCTGCGTCAGGTGGACTTCTGTAGCCTTCACCGGCTGCGCCGTGAAGGCATTTCCGGGAAAAACACCATTCAAAAAGCCGCGTCTCGTCCTGTCGAAAACCTGCGACATTCCCCGAAACACGTGGCATAAGGGCGCCGCAACATTTCTTGGGCACCGCACAAATGATCCGTATCGAAAATATCAGCAAGCAGCTGAGCCACCGCATTCTCTTCATCGAGGCCTCCGCCGCCCTCAACAAGGGCGAGAAGATCGGCCTTGTCGGCCCCGAACGGTGCCGGCAAGACGACCGTCTTCCGGATGATCACCGGCGAAGAGCAGCCCGACGAGGGGCAGGTGGCCGTCGAGAAGGGCGTCACCATCGGCTATTTCAACCAGGATGTCGGCGAGATGGAAGGCCGCAGCGCCGTTGCCGAGGTGATGGATGGAGCCGGCCCGGTCAGCATCGTTGCCGCCGAACTGCACGAACTCGGATCCGCCATGGTCGATCCCGATCGGCTGGATGAGATGGACGCCATCATCGAACGCTACGGCGAGGTGCAGGCGCGCTATGAGGAGTTGGACGGCTACGCGCTGGACGGCCGTGCGCGTGAAGTGCTGTCGGGCCTGAGCTTCACCCAGGAAATGATGGATGGCGATGTCGGCAAGCTTTCCGGCGGCTGGAAGATGCGTGTGGCGCTTGCCCGTATCCTTTTGATGCGCCCTGACGTGATGCTGCTCGACGAACCGAGCAACCATCTGGATCTGGAAAGCCTGATCTGGCTGGAGGAATTCCTCAAAAATTACGAGGGCGCGCTTTTGATGACCTCGCATGACCGCGAGTTCATGAACCGGATCGTCACCAAGCTGATCGAGATCGACGGCGGCGGCTTGACCACTTATTCGGGCGACTACGAATTCTACGAGCAGCAGCGGGCGCTGAACGAAAAGCACCAGCTCGCCCAGTTTGAGCGGCAGCAGGCGATGTTGGCCAAGGAAATCAAGTTCATCGAGCGCTTCAAGGCGCGCGCCTCGCATGCAGCCCAGGTGCAGAGCCGGGTGAAGAAGCTCGATAAGATCGAACGGGTCGAGCCGCCGAAGCGCCGCCAGGTCGTCGCGTTCGAATTCCAGCCGGCGCCGCGCTCCGGCGAAGACGTGATCAATCTGAAGAACGTGCACAAGAGCTATGGCAGCCGTAGCATCTATGAAGGGCTGGACTTCATGGTCCGCCGCAAGGAACGCTGGTGCATCATGGGCATCAACGGGGCCGGAAAGTCGACGCTCCTGAAGCTGGTTACGGGATCGACGGACCCGGACAAAGGGACAGTAGCGCTGGGTGCCAGCGTCAAGATGGGCTATTTCGCCCAGCACGCCATGGATCTCCTCGACGGCGAACGCACTGTTTTCGAAACGTTGGAGCACGAATTCCCGCGCGCCGGGCAAGGCCCGCTCAGGGCGCTGGCCGGCTGTTTCGGATTTTCCGGCGACGATGTGGAAAAGCGCTGCCGTGTTCTCTCGGGTGGCGAGAAGGCGCGGCTGGTCATGGCGATCATGCTGTTCGACCCGCCCAATCTGCTGGTGCTTGACGAGCCGACCAACCATCTGGACCTCGACACCAAGGAAATGCTCATTCAGGCGCTGTCCGAATATGAGGGCACCATGCTGTTCGTCTCCCACGACCGGCATTTCCTCGGCGCCCTGTCTAACCGGGTTCTGGAACTAACCCCGGACGGCATCCACGAATATGGCGGCGGCTACACGGAATACGTGGCCCGTACCGGCCACGAGGCGCCCGGCCTGCGGAGCTGATGCGGGAGGCGTTTGCCACTGGGTTGGAGCCCGCTTCAACCTCTTCAGCCTCTTTCGAGAAGAAAGAAGGTTGTCGGGCCAGACGCAGCATCATTCGACAGACGGAAGCGGGTGGGGGATATCGCCTGACCGGCTGCCCTTGAGGCGACGCCGTTCAGCGTGATCGGCGTCAGCCGCCATTGTCCCTCAGCCAGCCTGAGCGACAGGTCGACATAGCCCTTGTGGATCAGCACGGGAAGGCGGCCGAAATCGGCGATCACTTTTTCTTCGTCGTCGCTGAACTGCATGCCGGTATTGCGCGCGTCGGTGGCGTAGATCACCAGTAGTCGGCGGCTTTGCGCAATGCTTTCTGCGTCGTCGATTACGGAAACCGCAAGCAGCCCATTGCCATCTGACGCCTCGACGCGGACGCTGCCCAGGTTGATGGGCTCCCGCAGCGTGGAAAAAGCCACCGCTTCGGTCTTCGGCGTGGAAACCCGCAATTGCCCACGCAGGCGATCAAGCAGCAGTTCGCCGGTGTCACTTTCATAAAGGCCGGTCTTCAGGTCGGTCTGGTTGTCTTTCGCCAAAAGTCCGGCGGCCTTGACGGCATCAAGAATGGCTTGCGGATCAACCGAGGATCGCGGTTGGCCGACACCCAGACTGCCGTCGGCCGCCTTTGCCATGCCGATCGCGCCGACTAGCCCAAGCTCGGTGAGCCGCTCGGGTTCGCGTGCCTGCATATCGCCGCCGAGATCCTCCGTGCCTCTCACCAGGAACGGGATCGTTAGTTTGGAGGTGGCGACGTCCCCACGCCGGAAGAGAAGCGCTGCCAGAGTCTCACCGGCGCGCGCCACCGGATCGAGCGCGATTGCGTAGGGAAGCATCGCCTTCTTGTGTGCAAAAGGCTCGTTGTATTTCAGGATGATCGGGCCGTGCGCGTGGCGGCAAAGCACGTCCCAGCCCTGCTGTGCGGCATAGGCCGGCATTACCAGCCCGGCCTCGTAGCGATAGCGGTTCCAGAAGAGGTGATCGTATTCGCTGACGACGAACGGCTTGCCGAGCCAGCGGGCGGCGGCGATCAGGCGCATGTAGCCGGCGCCGTCGTCGATCGAGCTCTTCTGCGTCATGGTCGCGCCGGGTAAATAGCTGCCGACCCAGTCCTGATAGGTGTTCATTGTGATGACCGGGAGGTCCTGGCGGCTCAGCGTCGTCTGGATCGTCGGCCAGTTGTTGAAACTGCTGATTTCGCCGGTGTAGCCAAGGCTGCGCAAAGCCTGCGTCATCCGGGCGGCGGTGCTTGTTTCGACGGAAACGAAGAAGGCTTGCAGGTCTTTAAGCCGCGGCGAATCCTCATAGCGTGATCGGGGCAGCTCGATTGAATCATCTTCCAGCTGTTCACCCGACTGGAGGTCCGGCCATGCTTTCGCAAGTGCTGCTGTCGAGCCGTAACGCTGTTTCAGCCAGTCGTTGAAAGGCAGTTTCAATCGCTCGTCGTAATGCGGTTTGCCCTCCCGCTCCCGCACGATGCTGTCGAATTCGATATTGTTCTCGTTGACGAGAATGACCAGTGCCAGCGCTTTGTCGTTGATCGGTGCGGTGCCGGTATAGGGATTGACCATCGTCAGGAACCGGCGTTGGAACTCCACCCAATGATCGAAGGCCTTGTCGTCGAAATAGAGGGCAAGCTTCAGGTCGCTTGCCGGATCCCAGCGATCGTCATCGCCGCCATAGGCGCCGCGCCACGAGGATAGGCCGTCCGTGATCCAGTAAATGCCATTGCGTTTCAACGCGGCCAGCAGGTAGTGGATGCGGTCGAGGACTTCGGGATCGAAATCGAAATCACGGTCGCGGCCGGACATCAGGCTTGCGTCGACAAAATGGAACCGTGCGATGTTGTAGCCGTGTTTGGCAAGCTGTGCTGCATAGAGATCGGCATCGGCATGGCTTGGAAAACCGCCGGATGCGGGGCTCCAAGCAAGCGATGCGCATAAAAGCCTGTACGGGTTTATTCGGCTCGCTGGCGCGGACGAGCCGGCCCTTTGTCCAGTCAGAAGCTGGCTACCATCTTTAATGGGCGGGTTGGGCAGGATGGCCGAGAAATCGAGAGGGCTTTGATTGCCGAGCACCATCGAGGTCTCGCGCACCGGCAGCCATTCATCAGAGGCGATGACCGGCGAGGGGACCGCCAGCATAATGGCGAGAACCCAGCGGGTAACATGCCTCATTGGGCCTGTCCGATCGTCCGGCTTTCGATCCAGGCTTGCGGCGGCAGTCGGCGGCGGAAAAGCCGGCCGGCACGGCGGCGGCATGAAAACACCAGGCGACGACCGTGTAGAGGCCCATGGCAAGGCCGCCCTTCTTGACGCTGAGCAGGAGAACGATTGCAGCAGCCAGCCCTATCACCATTGCCAAGCCTGACACGAATCCCGGTGCCATGAACAGAATGACGATCGACAGAGCCCACCAGCAGTAGACGGCCGCCCAAAGCTTCAGCTCCGGCAATTCGGCGATCAGTCGGCCGAAATAGGGTTTGCCGATCGATGCACGCAGCAGTTCGCCGGTGCCGTATAGGTACATGCTGTTCCAGCGCCGGATCAGAAGCCGATAGGAATTCGACGTATGTCCGAAATGGCTGACGAAACGCCTGTCGAGGCGATGGAGCCGCCCGCCGAGGCTGCGCAGCCGAACACCAAGATCGAATTCCTCATAGCCGTGCAGGTTACGATCGGAAATGTATCCAGCTTTCTCGATGGCGCTGCGCCGGTAAAGCCCGCCACCGTTCATCCGGTCGATGCCACCGACACGGTTCTCCGGCGCGTTTCGCTGTACCCGGCGCGCATATTCGAGATTGGCGGTCTGCATTTCCTCCACATGCCCGGTAACCCCGGCGACATCCGGATTATCGGTGAGAAAGCGCAGTGCGTCGGACAGGAAATCCGGATCGAGGATCATGTCTCCATCGAGCAGGCAGACGTGATCGAAGGTGGAATACTGGAAGCCGAGCTGCGGGCCTATTCCGCAGCTGGCCTGGGCCGGTGGTGCGATCTGCACAACGGTGACCGGGTAGCCGGATGCGATTTCAACGGTGCGGTCCTTGGAACCGCTGTCCGCAATGATGACTTCACCGATACCGTCGGGCAGTCCTGCAAGCGCGCTTTCGATGGTCGCGGCGATCCGCTTTTCTTCATTCAAGGTCTTGATGATGATGGATACGCCCAAAATGACCTCCCGTTTCGCATGAAGCATTGTCGGTGCGTTGTTGGACAGGGCTGTGACATCGCTCATGATATCGCCGATGATTTGAAATTTGGTTGATGAGACGGAATGATGGGTGTGGTCAGCGTGGCCGCCGGCGAAGGACCGACCAATATACGTCCGCAGTGCGTTCGGCGATCTTCTTCCAGCTGTATTCCGCCTGGATCTGGCTTATCAGCTCATCGGTTCCGTCTTCGTGAAAAGGAATGGACAATTTGCGTGTGAGAGCCACAGCCAGCGCATCAACATCGCCCATCGGAAAGTAATCAGCCGGGGCAAGCCTGAGTTCATGATTGGCAACGATATCGCTGGCAAGAACCGGCAGGCCGTAGCTGAGGGCTTCCAGCAGAGCGATCGGCATTCCTTCGTGGCTCGAGGGAAGCACGAAAAGCGCCGCATTGCTGTAAAGTTCCTGCAAGCGCAGGCCCGGTCTGAAACCCGGTCATGATCACCGAAGGCGTTTCCGCCGCCAGAGCCTTCACATAAGCCGAATATTCGGTTTCATGATCCGCGCCGCCGACTATCACCAGTTTTCGGGCCGGTTGGCCTTGGCGAAGGCGAGGATCAGATCGTGCTGGCGCTTTTCGGGAACAAGACGGGCCATCATGACGACGTATTGGCGGGGCGCCAGCCCGAAAGCCTTGAGGGTTTCGGTGGAGGTGATCTTCGGTTGCACCGAAACGCCGTTGGGCACGAAATCGACGGCGACACCATATTCGTCCTGCATGGCGCGAACGATTTCCTGCGAAATGGCAATGCACCCGTTTGACGTGTGCATTCCGAATGTCTCACCCATCTTCAGCATGCGCTTGGCAAACCAGCCCCATTTCTGGCGCTCGTAGTCGTAGCCATGATGGGTGATGATGACCTTGAGGCCAAAAAGACGGGCCAGCGGTGTAACCAGCGCCGGGCCGACGGCGTGAATGTGCAGCACATCAGGTCTTTGCCGCGGCGAAAAGAACCCCAGCGACGCTATGTCCGATGGCCTCCAGGACCATCCTCTTCGGCGCCCAAAGCGGAATGACCCGAATGCCGTTCCACACGGTTTCCGAAGCGTTTGGCAGATATTGACGGCGGCCGATAACATCGACGTCCCAGCCCAGCTGGACAAGCTCGCTGCCGATCATCTCGATATGCTTTTCGACGCCGCCCTGAACATTGGGGATACCCCTGCTGCCGAGCATCATGACGCGGGGGCGGACCGTGGCTTTCTCAGGCGTTTTGGTGGCTTCAAAAACAGAACCTCCGCTCAAAGGAGGAACGGGCACAACCGTGACGCGCTCCGCTTGCGACGCGCTCGCGATTTCCGGTGACTTTTCGACAGGTGCGTCCGCAGCCAGCTTCCGCAGGCCCGTACTGATACCGCGCAGGCTGTTCTTGATACCTGTCTGTTCAGGCTGCCGGTGTGCCGACTTGGAAGCGTGCGGCTTGTTGTTCATAGTTCCACATCCCTGGTTCCTGGGAATACGGTTTAAATGAGAACGGCTGAAATCCGTGGAAATATAACCGTTAAAATTGTAGTGATCGACTGAAATTATGGGTTGTGGAGGCAAAATGTGTATCAATTTGATTGCGCGATTGAGCGCGTGAGTACCGGGAGAGACGCGCCGAGGCTGGCATAGAGTTCCGTTGTCCGCCGCAGATAGGCGGATGAGGAGAATTCGACGGCGATCCATTGCCGCGCTTTCCGGCCCATCTCGCGCCGCTCTTCGGGCGAGAGTGAATCCATCGTGGTGAGGGCTGCTGCCGGATCCGGCACATTTCCAGGCATGGCCATCAAGCCGGTTTCGCCTTCGAGGATCATCTCGGGAATTCCGCCAATCCTGGCGCCGATCACCGGAGTTTCAAGGGCATAGGCTTCGAGCACGCTGATCGGTGCATTTTCGTACCACTCCGACGGCAGCACCAAAGCCTTCGCCTCGCCGATCAGGCGATGGAGCGCTGCCCCGGACAGATAGCCGGCGAAAACGACGTCTGCTCCGAGCGTCTGCGCCAGTTCCTTCAGCGCGACCTCCTCCGGTCCCGTTCCCGCAATCACCAGCTTCTGTTTCGACAGGGCGGCGGCACGGATCAGGGTGTCGATCCCCTTTTCAGGCGCGAGACGACCGGCGAATGCGAAATAGTCGCCCTCTGTCCAATCCGTTTCGAAGGTGTCAACATCGACGAAATTGGGGATGTAAACCATCTTCTCCCGCGGCCAGCCCCACTCAACGAGCTTGTCGATGTAGAACCGGCTGGGGACGACGAGGCGATCGAGATTGTTGCGATACAATCTAAGGCTGCGATGTAGCGCGGTCTCGGCCAGCACAACGGCGCTCAGCACCGTCGAACCCTTGATGCAGCGATGCACGAGAACATTGTGGATGCGACCGCCCTTGCAGTCTTCGCAGACTTTGGCGTCTCGCAGCATCTTGTAGGAGGGACAGGCGAGCTTGAGGTCGTGAACCGTCATGACCGTCGGAATGCCGGCCGATTTCAACGTCGAGAAGATCGCCGGCGAAAGGTGATGATAGACATTGTGCGCGTGCGCGATCGCCGGATTGACCCGCTCGATCAGGCGCTTGATATTTCGTTGCGCTTTCGAAGGAATAGATGATGCTGGCGACCTGCTTGATCTTGTTCAGCGTGCCGGTCTCATGGCCGTATTCGATCTCGGAAACGAAATAGTCGGACCATGGGCTTGGCGGGTTCAGCTCATGCTGCATGGCGAAGGGAACAACATCCCATCCCGCCTTTTCGAACATGGCGATGTGGTCGAGAAACACGGCCTCGGCACCACCCCTGCGGTAGAAGTAGTTGTTGATCTTCAGCAATGTCGGCTTGCCGATTGCTTGGTTGACGATGGTCAAGGGTAGGCCTCCTTCCAGCCGAAGCGATCCAGCGCCTCGCAGACCGGGAGAATGTCGCATTGACGTTCCAAGGCGTGCGAGACCAGCCGCTCCAGGGTTTCCGGCTGGCAACCGTATTGCGTCGGGGTGCTGGCGATATCGTGGGTGAAGAAGATCAGCCAACCCGGATCGGCTGCGACCTCGTCGATCCACCGCGTCAGGCTAAGAGCGTGATCCTCCGGTTGGCGGATTTCGACGGCTTTGAGCATGAAGGGATCGACCGTTCCCCGGTTGATGGCCTCGCCCGCCGCCCGGCATGTCGTGTAACGTTTTTTCAGAACGTGGCGAAGCCGTGGTGACGCGGCATTGTAGGGGAAGGCAAAATTGGTGGGTCTGCGCGCAATGCCGGCATACGATAGATAGGCATCGTTTCGGTCGAGATCACCGGAAAATGTCCGGCTGCTCAGGGTGCTGACCTTGCTATGGGAAAACGTATGGCAGCCGACTTCGTGTCCCCGCGCTGAAAAGCTCGCGACAGCCGTCGGCCGAAATCAGGCGGCGGTCCGGCTCTATGCGCCCTTCCAGGCCTCCGGCGATATAGAACGTGCCGTGCACGCCGTATTTTTCGAGAATGGCCGCGCCGTTGGTTAAGGCCGTGTCGGGAACGTCGTCGAAGGTGAAGGAGACGATCGGCCGCTCTGTCGGGATCGGCCGGCGCGTCCTAGCGAACTGCCAGATCAGCCGGTTGTTCAGCCGGTCGGCGATATTGGTGACCGTGTTGAAAATATCAGGCATGGGCCGCCGGCCTTTCCGCAGGAGCGAAGCGTTCTTCAGTCAGCGTCGCCGACGACTGGAAACGCAATCCGTACAGGCAATAGAGGAAGGTGAACCAGAGCAGATTGCCGCCCTCGAAGAACAGACTTTCGAGGCCAGCGTTGAAGATGACATAGAGCCAGACCCGGATGAAAAGCCGCGTCAGATCGGAATGCTCGATTGCCGGGGGCAAGCGTGAGATGTCCTTGCAACGGCAGGAAGAGAACCCACAGTAAGGTCAGGAAGAGACCGGGGATGCCTGTCATCAGGGCGATGTCGAGGTAGGAATTATGCCCGTTGGCCGCGGTGACTGCCCAGGTTTCGACGGCTCCCCCGCTATAGACCAGCTCTTGCGTCTGCCAGAATGCCTTGATGCCATAGCCGGTGATCGGATTCTCCGCCAGCGCCGTGAAGGCGAAGCGCCAGATGTCGGCACGATTGGTGAAAGTGGCGTCGATGCCGAGCGAGGTGATGAACTCGCCGAGTGGCCGAATTACCGCCGATCCGACGGCAAACAGATTGAACAGCGCGACGCCGCCGACGGCGATGGGAATGCGCAGAAACCGCAGGCGCTCAAACACCCAGGCAAGGATCAGGATGCCGGGCAGCATGGCGCTGGAGGTCTTTCCGCCTGTGTGGACGAGAAAGATGACGGAGAGCACGACGATGGCGATCCCGGCCAGCCGCGACCAGGCATTCATGACGAAAAGGCCGAAGAAGGCGGCGATCACCATGGCGGCGGCGGCGCTGTTCTTGTGCGGGAAATGACCACGCCACATGCCGGCATTCATCGGTTCGCGCAGTTCCGAAAGCTGATGGATCGACAGTTCCGGCTTGAAGACGATGCCGTAATAGGCGGTGGCCAGCATGATCAGCGTACCGATCGCCAGCATCTTGGCGAATTGCTTCTCCGAGGCCGGCATCAGCAGGTAGATGCTGGCATTGATGGTCGCCATGACGGTCAGGACGACGGCTTTGATGCCAAGCATCGGATGGTTGGAAATCAGCGAAACGAACAGGAACCAGCCGAACATCGGCAACAGCAATGCGCGGGGCTGGAGAATTGTTGCGCGCAAAGGGTGAAGTAAACCGTAGCAGAGTGCGCCCGCAAAAAGGCTGAGCGATACCATCTGGTTCAGGCGGTTCGAATTGCCGGCGGACGGGTCGAGAATGCCCTCACCGGTCAGATCGACGAACGGTGTCATGGAAATCCAGAAGAACAGGAAGATCGCCATGAACAGGACCGGACCGGCGCTGATACCGCCGATCCCGATGCTGCCTGCATCCGGCAGCGCATGATTGTCCGGCGATGCGGTCTTCATGTCAGCCCCGCGCGGCTGGTGGTGGCGCAGAGCCCGCAGGACGCCGAACAGAAGGGCAAGCCCGATGCCGATCGCGATGCCGGCAAACGCACCGACGGCAAGCAGGATCAGGGTGCGCGGCGGCCAGCTGCGCGATTGCGGCGGCATCGCGCGTGAAATCACCCGGATGTTGGAGGTATTGATCTGCTGCTGTTCGGTAATCTGCTGGGCACGGGTCAGATGTGTTTCGTAAAGGGCTGCCTTGGCGCGCGTCGCGCTCCAGATCCTGCAGTTCCACCTGGGAATCATTGTCCATGTAGACTGTCGTCTGCTGTTCGTTCGCCTTGCCCTGCAGGGCGGCGAGCGCCGACTTGGCCTGGTTCATGTCTCCCAGTGCCGCATCGGCGATCCGCCGGGCTTCATTGCTGATCGATGCTTTCAGCGTCGACAGGTCGGAATTGGCGGCCGTGATCCGCGGGTGCCGCGTGCCGTATGTCAGCTTCAGGGAATTGAGCAGCAATTGTGCTTCGTCATAGTCCTGCCGCAGTGCTGTCATCGTCGGGGACACGAAAACAGACGCCGTACCGGTCCGGCCCGTGGAAATCGCCTCCTGCATCTGCTTGTATCGTGTTTCCAGCTCGATATAGCGCTGCTGCGCCGTCAGGACCTGGGTGTTCAACTCGGCAACAAGCTGCGTGCTGACCAGTTCGCCGTTGCTGGACTGCAGGCCCTTCTGGCGCTTGAATTCTTCCACCTTTGCTTCCGCGTTGGTGACGTTGCGCCGTAGCTCTTCCAGGCGGTCGTTGAGCGTCGTTGCGACCCTGCCGGCACTTTGCGCGGCGGATTCTGAAGATTTCCTTTTCGAAGGCATCGACGATCGCGTCGGACAGTGCCACCGATTTCTCGGGATTATCGGTATAGACGCCGAGAGCGACGACGAATGAGCGTTCTTCCCGTCGCGCTTCGACACGCTCTGCAAGGGCACGGGTTGCGCTCAGTACCTTTGCCTGCTGGGTGTCGTCCTTGGTGGCGCTGGAAAAGAGCTCCTTGAGGCCTCCGAGGATACCGGGCTTCACGAATTCCGGGTCCTGCGTCAGGTTCATGCTGTCGATGACGCGGGTCAGGACATTGCGTGACGTGAGGATCTGCAGCTTGCTTTCGACCTCAAGCAATTGCGAGTCGCGCAACGGGTTGGAGCCGAACACGTCGTCACTGACCACCTGAAGATTGGATGGATCAATGACAAGGTCAGTGTAGACGGTATAGCGCGGCTGGGCGACCATCGCATAAATAAAGGCGGCGGCCACGCACAGGACCGTTGCACCAACGATCCAGATGAGGCCGTCCTTGAGCCACAGGAAAACATCATCGGGACCGATGGCGCGAAGTGCCACGACATATCCCATGATCTGCCCTTTGACGGGCGTCGGTTGGGTGTTGATGTGTTCGGCGATCGCCGCCTGTTGCCGGTTCGGCGAAAATGTTGCGCGTGCGGTCTCCGCAGCTGCCGATGCATGGTGGGCGGGGCGCAAATCGTCGCCTTCGTCGGAAACCAGATCGAGCAGGGAGCCGCCATGCGGACGCGAGCGTGCGACCGTTTCCGGGCGCTTCATCGCTGGCCGCAGATCCGGCTCCTTCGGCGTATACATCCGTTCTGTCTCCGCGGCGTTCTCCAAGCCCATAGAGCCTATCGCCGTGCTCCAAGTGAGCATCATGAATAGCTGCTTATGGTAAACCGCGGGTTAAAATGCCCTGGTGAAGACACCCGTATACGGGGTGGCCGTATTCAGAAATCGTGGAGCAAACGGCTCCAGCTTTCAGAGGCAAGACCGCCGGCATAAAAGCCGTCGCCGATGGCTGCCTGCTTCAGGTCGGTGTGGCGGGTCACCAGGCAGAAATAACCGGTATGCTTGTGGACCAGATGGCGCTGACGCAGCACAGCGTGTGTCAGGAAGGGCTGCGCCATTCCCTGCGCGCTCGCATATCCGAGGCTGTCGAGATCGGCGAAAAGCTGAGCGACGACAGCCGCCTCCTGGCGCTCATGACACAAGACGTTCAAAACAACTGCATTGCGGCCATCCGCGCCAAAATACAGATAGCAACCTATGGTCTTGCCCTGAGCATCCGTAATGCTGCGGCCTTGAAGCTCGCCAAGCGAGGTGTTCAGCTGCGCAGCGGTAATCAGCCAGTCGAACTCCGCCTTGGAAAAGACCGGATGGACGGAGAAACGCTCCATCATCAGCTGAGCCTGTTCCATGAACTGTGGCAGGGAGATCGGCGCACTCGTGACGCCGTCGTGTGAAGTCGCAGCGAAAGAGGTCCTCGAGCGGCGCACGAAGCGGTCCGCAGCTCGTGCAAGACCCTGCAACGGCAGCTTGGTGAGCAGCGTCACCTTGCGGCGAGCGATGTCGAGCGCGGCTGCGGCCGGGCGGAATGTCCGATGCCATTCGAGACTTTGAACAGGCAGTACCAGCCCGCCGCCTGCAACCCAGTGGTCGGCGCTGACCGGCGAAGCATTATCGGTGAAGCAGAAGTCCTGGCGTGCTGCGCGCAACATGCGGGCAAGGCGGGCAGCCCCGGCCGCGCCGGATTTTCCCTCGGCCATGAAGGCGCAGAGCACCCTGGCGGTCACCGGCCGGCCATGAACCATGAATTCCAGCGGCATTGCCAGAATGGCGCTGTCGATCGTCGATGTCTCGTTGAGGTGGACGAGGCTGCCGACATCCGGCGTGTAAAGCGGGCTGCTGAAGAAAACCGTTTCCAGGTAACCGGCCAGCTGGCTGTCCGTCGTCTGGTTGTTCTTGCGGAAGGTTCGGGTGAAGAGATCGGCGACAGCCGGCAGGTCCGACCGCTCCATCGCGCGAACTGCACCTGTATTGTGCCGCGACCGGCCTTCCTCGGCAGGTGTTCCGGAGAGTTCGATGGGTTGTCTCAAAGCATTTTCCGCAGCGGGTGTCATATCACACTCTTCATATCCGGCTCTGTTACGCCAGTTTATTTACGGGATATCAGTCAATATTCTCTAAGCAACTCAAACTGTCTTTATGTAAGCGCTGCTCCAGCAGCATCTTTTCCTCGTCCTTCTTCGCGTACTGGAAGAAGACGGCCCAGGCGACGGCCACCATTGCAATCTCGATCACATAGAATGAAACGACAGTTCCCATCGGCGGGGCGTACCAGGTTGCCCAGGCAGCGAGGGCTGCACCCAGAATGCTACCAAGGCCCATGACGCTCGCGCGCTGCATGGTATCCAGCGGCTCCCAGCGCTTCGACGGCGATCGACCACATGCCGATCGGCACGACGACCCAGCAGAGTTTTCGCACGAAGGACACGAGTGTCAGGTATTCATGGCCGAATAGGTACGGCAGCAATGGCGCCAGGAGGAACACAGTCGTTGCCGCTGCCAGGCTGATGCCGGTGGCGGCAAAGAGCACCTTGCGGATGCGGTCCATCGCCTTGTGAAGGCCGTTGGCGGCCGCGCCGAGCCCGGATACATCAGCCGGTTCAAGGCTTCGACGGAGAGGTAGCTGCTTTCGAGAATGCGGCGGGCGACACTGTAGCTCGCGACGATTTCCGCTGTCGTGACGAGGCTCAATGTCAGCAGGTCGGCATTCTGGCGGATGGCTCTCAGAATGAAAGGTATGCTGAAATACATGCCGAGCGGCAGTTCTTCCCTGACGATCTCGTACTTGGGCCGGCCCAGTTTCGCCAGCGCCCGGATGCAGAAGGCTGCGACCAGGACATGGCAGGCAAACTGCCAGACGGCCCATTCGGCAACTGTCGAGACCCCGAATGCGAGGCAGGCAAGCGCTGCTGCGATCGTGCGCGCAATCCATGAAACCGACCACGGTCATATTGGCCGAGACGAAATTGGAATGACCGATGAAAATCTGCTCGGTCAGGACGATGACGCGCACGAAAATGATGTTGGTGATCAGCATCAGCGTCATATCGACGAGGTTGAGCGAAGGATCGGGCGAAAGCGCAAAGAAAAACGGCAGGATAGCCACGCCGAGCAAAACCAGCGCCACGCCGCTGATGGTCGTCAGGATGATGTTGTGGCCGAGCATGACCGGATACATCGAGGGATCGCGTGCGACACGCCGAACCAGGCACTCCATGCCGCCAAGTCCACAGAGATGGACGGCAATGTTGCAGACCGCAGTGACCGCGACGAAGAGGCTGAACTCATTGACGCCAAGCGACCGGGCCAGAATGGCGAAGGTGAGCAGTTGGGCAGCCGAACTCATGATCAGGCTGCCGCCGGAGGCCATGTAGGACATGACCATCGACATCAGCGTTCGCTGCTTGGGCGCATGAAACGCGTCCGCTGTCACCGTCAGTTTTCTCCTCTTGCAGGCAGTGAGGTCTCGCTTGGGTGGCAGCGTTAACGACCACGGCAAAATTGGCGGAGACTTCAAAGTTGCAGGTGCATCTGTTCCGTTTGATTGCTGGTTGTCCGATAATACTTTCATTCGCTTCAGAGGTCGTTAATTTCGCCGTGAATCTGCCCCTTCGGCGCCGCAGAATTCATATTGAGGTTAACGCTTGCCGTTATGGAGTTGATTTCAGTTTATGTTTACTTCGCTACGGTATTGATTGCAGAAGGTTTTGGCGATTGCAGGTTGGAGTTGCGCTGGTGATGGACAAGGCACGTGTTGAGGACCGGAACGGAGCGCCACTGCATCGTTTCATGGGGGTCGACCTCGAACTGGCTCCCGGCGTGCTCGTTCCTAGAGAGGAAACCGAGCTTCTTGGCCGCACGTCGATCGGATTGATCGAAGGACGGGTCGAAAATCCGCTGGTTATCGACATGTGCTGCGGCTCCGGTAACCTCGCGCTGGCGATCGCCGCGCACCTCACCGAAGCTCGGCTCTGGGCCTGCGACCTCACAGATGAGACCGTAAGCCTTGCGAAGCGGAATGCCGAACGCTGCGGCTTTTCCGATCGCCTGAGCGTGATCCAGGGCGACTTGTTCGGCGGGCTTTCGGACAAGGATCTCGAGGGCAGGATCGACCTGATCGTCTGCAATCCTCCCTATATCTCCACCCAGCGCCTCGAAGGCGACAGCGCGCATCTTCTCGACAACGAGCCGCGCGAGGCCTTCGATGGTGGACCCTATGGTATTTCCATCCATCAACGCCTCGTCCGCGATGCACTCGCGTTTCTGAAGCCGGGCGGTTGGCTTGCTTTCGAATTCGGCGAAGGACAGCATCGGCAGGCCGCCGCGCTGCTCGCGCGGGCACGGGGGTATGAGCCTGCGGCCTTCGCCGAGGATGCGGCTGGCCTTCCGCGCGTCGCATTCGTCCAGAAACGGTCCGACACGTAACGCACCTGCGCTGAACCTTCCCGAAGAACCCGCTGCCGGAACCTGAAAAGCCGATGAGTGAAATCCCGCGTTGCAAAGCTCCGATATCCCGGCCCTGGCGGGGATGTTTCAACGCGTCTTCCGCGACCCGAAGGCTCCGGCAAGCAAGGGGTTGGTCGACTATCTCACACATTTCTACCTCGATGCACCCGGCCAGGATATCGGCATCGCATCGCTCGTTCATCTCAATGACGGCGGTGAGATGACCGGTTTTGTCGGGGCCACCGGATTGCCGATGACTTTTCAGGGCAGGCAATTGCGGGCGGCGATTTGCGGTTCGCTGATGGTCGAGGGACGTGATGCTGATCCGCTTGCGGGCGCACGCCTGCTCAAGGCATTTCTCGCCGGCCCCCAAGACCTGTCGTTCAGCGAGACGGCGAGTGAGGTGTCCGCGTCGATGTGGATGAAGCTGCGCGGGCTGGCCCTGCCGCAGTACAGTCTGGACTGGCTTCGCATCATTCGGCCGGCCGGCTTTTTTACCAGAACTTGGCATGAGCCGCATCAGCGCTGCGCGTTTTCTCCGGCCGGTGGCGCGCAAGACCGATGATATCCTGCTCCGGCGCATGCGCGCCGATGACCTGCGATGGTCCGGCATCCCCGCGTCGTGGAACGGGCAAGGAAGTTTCAAGACGAGCGATGTGTCCGTCGAGGAATTTGCCGATCTTTTCGTCCGGTTGACGGCGCGATATGCGCTTCGGCCGGATTTTTCCGGCGAACAGCTGGCCTATATCCTGCAGGACGCGACGCATCGAAGGCAGGAAGGCGAAGCCGTCTTCTGCAAGGTCGAGGCCCGCACCGGTGCTGTCATCGGGGCATTCGTCTACCACGGAAATGCCGGACGTATCGGCCGGGTTCTTCGGATCCTGTCGATCCCAGGGCAAGAACGCCAGGTCATCGACTGCCTGATCGCGCATGCCGCGGAGCGGGGCGTCGTGGCGTTGCGTGGGCGCACCCAGCCGGCTCTGCTCGAGGCCATGCTCGGCCGACGCATCTCTTTCACCCACATCGCCTCAAGCGTTATCCATGCGAAGGATCCGGAAATCCTGCAGGCCTTTCAAAATGGCGATGGGTTCTTCAACGGGCTGGCCGGTGAACACTGGAGCCGGCTTGCGGCGGGCGATATCGACTGACACGCCCCCCGCTGCCATTCAACACGTCATGGCTTACTTCGGTGCGATCTCGCTGACTGGCTCGACCAATTGCGGTGCAAGATGCAGATAGCGCGTGGCTTTGCGCTTGGCGGTGATATCGGCCCAGACGCGTGACATCTGGTCTGCGGTGAGGCCGGCGGCCGTGGCAACACTATCCGCGGGCAGATTGTTGTTGAGGCCATAGAGGCAGAGATCCATCCGATCGTAGGGCAGGGAGAAGTAAAACTCCTCCTGCGTCTGTTGCAGCGAATAGGTATCCGTGGTTGGCGGACGTTTGCAGATTTCTTCCGGCACGCCGAGGTAAGCGGCCAACTGATAGACCTGGGTCTTGTAGAGATGGGCGATTGGCTTGATGTCGGCTGCACCATCGCCGTTCTTGACGAAGAAGCCCTGATCGTATTCCAGCCTGTTTGGTGTGCCGATAACGGCAAAGTTCAGCCGGTCGGCGTGGAAATATTCGAGCTGCTTGCGGGTGCGCTGCTTCATGTTGGTCGCTGCGACGATGCCGAGATAGACGGATGGCGTCATACGCAGCTTCGTCTGCTTGCCATTGGGATCCTGCACGACGAGATAAGAAATGTTGTAGCCATCGCCTTCCAGTGCGCTGGAAATGACGATCTTCGACGCCCAGGCGCTGGTATACTCAGGAACCAGTTCGCGAATGAACGCGTCACGGCGATCGTAGCAGCCCATGGCCTGCAGCGATGGCCCGATATCTTCGACAACGCTGTCGATGCCAAATGTTTCGGCGATGGTGCGGCCGAGGCGCAGGCTTTCCGGATCGGAATCGTTTTCCGGCATGAACAGCGCGTAGACGTTCTTTGCGCCGACTGCTCGGGCGGCAAGAGCGGCGCAGACGCTGCTGTCGATACCGCCGGAAAGGCCGAGAACGAGGCCACGCTTGCGCAGGGGGCCGCGCAACTGCTCACGCAGCGCTGCGACGATCTTGTCGGTTTCCTTGGCCGGGTCGATTGCCAGCGTTGCTGCCGAGAATGCGGCTGATGTATCGGCTTTGTGCATGTTCATTCGGCAGCCTCCAGTGTTTCTGCGGCGAGCCTGCGGCTGACCTTGCCGGTATCTGTCTTCGGCAGCTCATCGCGAAATTCGATGAGGCGCGGAACCATGAAGTCTTCCAGATGGGCGGCGCAATGTTTGATGATTTCCCGCTCCGTCAGGGCCGGGTCGGAAAGCACGATAAGGGCTGCGATCGCCTGGCCGAGCACGGGGTCGGGCAGTCCGATGACAACGGCTTCGGCGATGCCGGGATGGGCGTGCAACACGGTCTCGACTTCCTTCGGCGCGACCTTCTCGCCACGGGTCTTGATGATGTCGTCCTTGCGGCCGACGAAATAGAGGAAGCCTTCCTCGTCGGTGCGGAAGAGGTCGCCGGTATAGAGCACCTTTTCCCAAGGGTTGGGGCCGGGACGGAGCATCTTGTTGGTCGCCTCGTCATTGCGCCAATAGCCCTGCATCACATGCGGGCCGCGGATCACCAATTCGCCGGAGACACCGGGCGCGACGCGCTGGCCGCTGTCGTCGACGACGAAGGCTTCGGTATTCGGAATGGCAATGCCGACAGAACCGGGGCGGCGATCGAGTTCCGCCGGCGGCAGGTAGGTGCAGCGCTTGCACTCCGTCAGTCCGTACATTGAATAGACGGTGGCGCGCGGAAAAAGTTCGCGCAGGCGGGCGATATGGGCGGGTGGCAGGGCGGCTGCGGTATTGGTGATGTAGCGCAGGCTCGGCAGGAAATCCGGCTCGAGGTCGCGCATCTGCAGGATCATCGCCGCCATCGTCGGCACCAGCGGAAAGCCTGTGACGTTTTCCGCGCGAATACGGTCGAAAATCGCCTGCGGGAACGCGAAGGAGGCTTCCAGCACGATGGTCGCACCGAGTTTCACCGCCATCAGCAGCTGATAGAGGCCGTAATCGAAGGCAAGCGGTAGGACGTTGAGGATGATGTCGTCGGCCGTATTTTCCAGATAGGTGGTGATCGAGGTTGCCGCTGCTTCGACATTCCGATGCGTCATCATCACGCCCTTCGGGCGGCCGGTCGAGCCCGAGGTGTAGATCAACAGCGCCAGATCGATGTCGATGCCGTGGTGATTGACGCCGGTTTCGGTGACTGCCAGGCACGTCTCGAAATCGGCGATACCTTCACCGGGACCAGCGCCCCTGAACTTTGTCGACGCGACGAACAGTGGTCGTGGATCGATCGCCCGTGCTTCCGAGACGACAGGCAGGAGCTTGCCTTGCGTCAGTATGCCTGCCGCTTCGCAATTGCCGATCATATAGGCGAGCTTGTCGGCCTTGGTCGACGGATTGACCGGTACGGCGGTGGCGCCGGCTTTCAGGATCGCGAAAAGCGAGACCGCTGCTTCCCAGCAATTGTTCATGAAGACGAGGATGCGATCGCCGCGCACGATGCCGCCTGCGGCAAGCGACGAGGAAAGCCGTCCGGCTGCCGCGTCGAACTCCGCATAGGTGAAACGCTTGTCGCCGGCCACCAAGGCCGTCTTGGCACCATGGATACGGGCGCTGTTCTGCAGAAACTCTTCAACGCGCATCGTCTGTCTCCCGTCGCCTGGTCGTGTCAGGCCGACATCTTGTTGAGTGCGGGTTCCTGGGCATGTTTCGCAACGAAGGTCGTGATGCGTGCCACGGAATCGAGATTTGCGGGCACGATATCCGCATCGGCCATGACGAAACCGAACTGGTCTTCGATGAAGGCGACGAGTTCGAGAACACCGGTGGAATCGATGACTTCGTTTTCGATCAGCGATGCCTCGTCCTGAAGATCGTAGGAGGTGTCACCAAACAGGAAGTTCTCGATGATGAAGGTCTTGATGCTGTCTTTGATAAGCTGGGTCATATGTTTTCCTCGGATAGAGCTCAAGCCGCCTTGGTGCTAAGCGCCTTGGTGGCTAAAAATGTCTTTTGCCAGAGCTGGGTTGATAGGATGCCGACGAAGGCGACATTGTCGCGATAGCCGGACGCCGGCTTCTCGCTGCATTTCTCATAAAGCTTCGAAACGGCCTTCGGATTGAAAAGGCCGGATTCTGCAATCTTGTGTTCGCTGAAAGCGTCGCTGGACATACTCGCGCTCGTTCTTGCCAACGAAGGACTGGCTGTCCGGCGCCCGGTAGGGCTGCTTGGTCCGGCGTCCGATGCTGTCCGGAAGAAGGTCCTTTGTTGCTTCCCGCAGGATGTGTTTTTCGACCAGCCCCTTGAGCTTCATTTCGGGCGGCAGGCGCGTCGCGAATTCGACGAGACGATGGTCGAGGAACGGGAAACGGCCTTCGACGCCATGTGCCATGGCCATGCGATCGCCCTGGCTCGACAGGATGTAGCCCGGCAAAAGGAAGCGGCTTTCGAGATATTGCGCCTGATGCAGCGGATGCCAGCGGCCAAAGTCCTGCGGCAGTCGCGAAGCCAGTTCTGCGGCAGCATCGTAACCTGTAAGCGTCTGGCGCAGATCGCCGGAGAAGAACAGCTTTGCGGCGGCGGTCCCGCGCAGGCGCGGCCGGTGCGAGAACAGCGGATCGTCCATACTGTCGTCGCCGGCGCCGAAGAAGGCTGCGAGATATTCGGCCGATTGCTGCTTCAGGCCAGGCAGATAGGCATAGAGCTTGCGAAACAGGTGCGGCCTGATCCGTGAACCGGGCTGGCGGGCGCAGAAACGGCGCACCCGGGCCTCCTTGAAGATATCGTAGCCGGCAAACACCTCGTCGGCACCTTCCCCGGTCAGAACCACTTTCAGGCCCTTTTCGCGAACGAGGCCGGATAGCTGATAGAGCGGTGCCGGGGCCGTGCGCAAGATCGGGCGCTCGGTGAAGCGGATCACATCGGGAAACACGCTGGCAATATCGCCTTCGCCGCAGGCAACTGCATTATGATGCGTGCCGAGCGCCGTGGCCATCTGTTGCTGGAAAGCGCTTTCATCATGTTCCGCGCTGCCGAAGGTGACTGAAAACGTCGAGAGGCCGCCGGCTGCCATGGGAGCCGCCAGCGCCGAGACGATCGACGAATCGAGGCCGCCGGAAAGGTAGGAGCCGACCGGAACATCCGCCCGCATCCGGATGCGTGTCGCATCAGTCAGCAGGGCGCGTAGTTCCTCGGCGGCGGCGCGTTCGTCCGTGTATGTGGCAGGCTCGCCCATATCCGGGTATTGCAGCTGCCAGTAAGGTTTGATCGACATCCCGCTCTTCTCGGCAATCAGGAGATGCGCGGGTTCGAGTTCAAATATGTCGCGGAAGGCTGTGCGTGGTGCAATCGGCGCCCAGAGCGTGAAGATCTGATCCAGAGCCAGCGGATCCATCTCCGCCTGCACGCCCGGCACCTGCAGCAGCGCCTTTACTTCCGAGGCGAAGTAGAGGGTTTTGCCGATCGTCGTGTAAAACAGCGGCCGAACACCCATCCGATCGCGGGCAATGACCATCCGCTGCCTGGAAGCGTCCCAGATCGCAAAAGCAAAATCGCCGTTGAGCAGGGAGACGCAATCCGGTCCCATGCGCTCGTAAAGATGAAGGATTACCTCGGTGTCGCTGCCGGTGCGAAACACATGGCCCTGCGCCTTCAGCGTCTCGCGCAACTCGACATAGTTGAAAATCTCGCCGTTGAAGGCGATGGTGAAATCGCCGCTGGAATGCGTCATCGGCTGCTGGCCGTCGCCCAGGCCGACAATCGAAAGGCGCGCATGGCCGAGCCCGACGGTGGGAGCGGTGAAAACGCCCTGCTCATCCGGTCCCCGGTGAGCGATCGCAGCAACCATGCGCTGCAGCAGCGGCTGCGCATCATGGGGCGCGACGCCATCTCCGAAGTACCCGCCAAATCCACACATGCAGCAAAATCCCCGACTTGCCCTTGGAGGCCGCATAATGCCTGAAAACCGTCCGCGATGTGTTAATCTGGATCAGAATTCCGGAGCGAATTCCGATATTTGGTCTCACGGTAAAGATTTATTTAAGAATAATTTCGGGTTTTTACTAAAGTTTTAAGCAATGGAAGAATGGCGTCTGTTCCCTTATGGAATGCAATTTCTCTCGCTCTGCCCCGCCCTTTCAAGGCAATCTCGCTGAGCGAGCGGACGAGGCCATCTCTAAGTCTATGCAATCTTGGGTGGATTTTGGTAGAAACCGAGAGGGCTTTCGTCTTATGCCTTCGCTCGGCGTCGTGGTTAATCGTTCCTGAATCGATGGCGCCGGTGCGCGTTTGCTCAGTCAGGAGACCGGCTTGGGGCATTGCGTTGTGCTGCAACTGCGTGATCGACAAAGACGAATTTTGGTTTGGAGGCGCCGGCTGTGACTTTGTAGATGAAAACGGCCGTCAGCAAAGGCCAGAAGACACAGAAAACCAGGCCGGCTATGCGGTGAGCGGACCACTGACCGCCAGCTCGCTCGCCCTCGATATAGGTTGGTGTGAGATAAAGCAGGGCGGTCGCGCCATAAACTAGCGCTGCAATCTGCAGGTTCGACATGATGGCGCGCTCCTCTTCGTTGTGTGTACGCTTGTTGCCCTAATCATGCAATTTGCGCTGAAAGCGGGAGATAAGTCACTGCCGGAATAGGCGAAATTAACGATTTCTTAACTTAAGGTAAATTCCGCTCCTTACGCCGTTCCTGCGCCAGCCTCAGTAGCGATGGCTACCTGTTGTCTCTGGCTCTTCAATTTGGCCTTGCCTTCGGAATAGCAAGAACCGGCGTGTTGACAGGTCCTGAATTCTCGACCTAGGTTAAGTCAAATAGATTGACTTAATGATAGATCAACGGAACCTGGGGAGGAGTTCGTCATGGCTGCGATCGAGGGAGCTGGGTGTAGCAACAATTTCATTGGATACGCCAGCGCACCATCGGTGCTGATCATGCACATCAGGGAGCAGGCGACCCCGACGTTCCGATGAGGTTCAGCGTATTCTTGCGGTTCGAAAATCAAACGGGCGCGCAATCTTGCCATGCTTCAAATCGCGCACGATATTGCCATGTTCGTTCTCCCTGGCCTGCCGAACAGGCGGGCAGGAACTGTGTCATTCGTGCCTCCGGCCTATTCCCAACGTAATCAGACAGGGTTCAACATGGATTATCTGGTCAATCTTTCACTGGTTAAGCCAGTTCCAGAACTTGATGCACGAATGGAAAACGTCGGCGTCACCATCAGGCGGGCGCTTGCGCCGGAGCTCGAACTGGCGACCGGCTGGGTGCGGGAAAAGTTCGGCTCCGGCTGGGCGAGCGAGACTGCGGTGGCTTTCGCCCGCCAGCCGCCAACGTGTTTCCTCGCAACGCGGGCGGGCAAGCTGATTGGTTTTGCCTGCCATGAATCGATCGTCCGCGGCTTCTTCGGGCCGACCGGGGTTGATGAAGCGGCGCGCGGCGCGGGTATCGGGCATGCACTGCTTCTCGCCAGTCTGCTGGATTTGAAAACGATGGGCTACGGTTACGCCATTATCGGTGATGTCGGGCCGTCGGCCTTTTATGAACGGACGGTGGGCGCCACGCCGATCCCTGAATTCCGCGCCCGGCGTCTATGCCGGACTGCTCAACAGCGCCGATTGAAATTTTCCCTGGAGCGAGATGATGACGATTGCAACCAAGACCAAATATCAGCTGGAAACAGTCTGGGTTCCGGCGGGACTGGGCGATGCCCCGGCCTATGCGCTGAGCCTGACGAACAACACCGATCAGCCGCTTGAAGGCTTCACGCTCTGCGTCTCCGGCCCGGCGCGCATCGATCCGGAAGCGACAGTGGAAGGGGGCAGGCTGCTGACCCGGTTGTCGAACCATTCCGAATTCGCCCCCCGGAGGGCTTCGTTCTTCGCCCGGGCGAAACCTGGACCGTAAAAGCGCTTGGGATGAGCTATCATCCGAAGCATTGGACCGATGGTGCCAATGCCGGCTATGTCGTGCTTGCCGACAACAATACGGTGCCGGTGAGTGTTTCGCCAACGCGGGCTAAGGGCGACAATGCAGCGCTAACCCGTGGCTCCGTCATCTATCCGGTTCCGAAGGTCGCCCCGGTGTCGGTTTCCGTGGTGCCGTGGCCGAGCGCCGTGTCGGTTTTCGGCCGGCTCGCTCCCCCGTCGGGCTCGATATCCAATCCGACGGTGTCGGTGCGACTGCTGCGGCGCAGGCGTTCAAGGCGCTGACCGAGAGTCTGTTCCCTGTCGAGGGGATTGTCCGGGCCGCTTCCGAGGGCGGTTTTCCCGTCTCGCTCGCTTTGGATGACGGTCTTGCACCTGAGGCCTATCGTGTCCGCTTTTCCACATCCGGCGCGACCGTGTCCGCCAGTGCCCGCGCTGGTTTCCTTTACGGATTGATCACGCTTGGGCAGGTCCTGCGCGGCGCACGTCTTCATCCCGAGACTTTCCTGTTTCCTGCGTCCGGAGAGATCACAGACGAGCCGGCGTTCAGCTGGCGCGGCGTGCATCTTGATGTTGCCCGGCAGTTTTACGGCACGGCGGAAATCGAGCAGTTTCTGCGGATCATGGCCTGGAACAAGCTGAACCGGTTCCACTGGCATCTCTCCGACGATGAAGCCTGGCGCGTCGAGATCGATGCCTATCCGGCCCTGACCGAGATCGGCGCGTGGCGCGGGCATGGCCTCAAGATCCCACCGCTTCTGGGTTCCGGCCCGCAGGTTACCGGCGGCTATTATACCAAGGCCGCCATTCGGCAGGTCGTGGCTTTGGCCGGTGGGCTCGGTATCGACGTGGTGCCGGAAATCGATGTGCCCGGGCATTGCTATGCCATGCTGCAGGCGATCCCGGAACTTCGCGATCCGCAGGAAAAAGGCAGCTATTTTTCCGTCCAGGGCTTTCCCTGACAACTGCATCAATCCGGCGCGTGAGGAAACCTACAGGGTTCTTGAGACGATCTTCGATGAACTGGTCGAACTGTTTCCGTCCAAGATTATCCATATCGGCGCCGACGAGGTGCCGCTTGGTGCATGGTCCGGCTCGCCGGAAGCATTGGCGCGCTTGCGCGATATCAGCGGCGAGGCCATGGCAACCGTTCATGCCGCACGGCTGAACGTCATCACCAACACACATGGCGCCGACGAGATCGACGGGTCGGGGGCTGCGGTGCTGCAGGGGGAGTTCCTGGCACGCATCCAGGCTTTTCTCGCCTCGCGGGGTTGCGTCACCGGCGGTTGGCAGGAGGCGGCCCACGGCAATGTCATCGACAAGAGCCAGTCGCTGCTGTTCGGCTGGCGGACTGTGGAAGCATCCGCCGCTCTGGCTGAAGAGGGCTACGACATGGTCGTCTGCCCCGGCCAGGTTTATTACCTGGACATGGCCAACAGTCAGGCGTGGTCAGAACCCGGCGCCAGCTGGGCCGGCTGGTCCGACCCGGAAAAGCTCTACACGTTCGATCCCGTCGAAGGCTGGAATGAGGCGCAGAAGAAACATCTGCTCGGCGTGCAATGCTGCATCTGGTCGGAGCCGATGACCTGATCGTGTGTCTTCGACCGGCTGGTGTTTCCGCGCCTGTCGGCGCTTGCAGGAAACCGGTTGGGCGCTACCAGACCGCAAATCCTTCGCTCGCTTCGAAGCGTTGGTCGGGTTGATGCCGAACCTTTACGGGGTCTACGCTCAGCAATAATGCAAATCGGCGCGCGCTCGAGTTCTTTGCGCGCCGGCTATTGGGTCGGGCCATTCAAACGGTGAACCAACGGGCAAGGCCGAAATGGGGGTGGTCAATTAAAAAGTGTATTTTCCGGAATTTATTTTCAACAGCATCCTTCGGGGAGAAAGTGGCGGCAAAGTTTTTTGTCGTGGCATGGTCGGGCGGCACTATTTTTTTAGACAGAAATATTATTAAAAATCAGTATGTTATGATCTTTCCAATCTGATGAATAATTGTGCATTGCGCCGGCGTTCGGAAATCCGGCCCGCATAGAAATTGCTTAGAACATTAATCATTATTTTAGCAATTATACTAATAGTTGTATTGTGTATTCGAATATTAGGATATTCAAGCATGACGCCTTTGCACAAAGCCGGGAAGACCGGCATGTTCCTTTTTAAAAGAATCTGACCGCCTCCGGGCGTCCCAAGGACGTGCGGCGATCGCAAGGGGCAGTTTCCAGCGGCCATAAGAAAACAGAGAAGTCTACCAGCATTCAGGGCTCTGACCGGCCGATGCGTGTGCATGTTGCTGCGCCCAAATGGCGCAAGAAAATTGACCAGATGCCGAAGGAGGCGTTGTATGAGCAGGCTTTTCCCGCGTTTCGGTGGCGATACCGCAGCTGTTCTTGCTGCGATGCATAAGTCACAGGCGATTATCGAATTCGATCTCAGCGGCAATATTCTCAACGCCAACCCAAATTTCTGTGCGGCATTGGGCTACGAACTCGTGGAAATCAAAGGCAAGCATCACCGGATTTTCGTCGATCCGGCGGAAGCAGCCAGTGTGGAATATCGCGAATTCTGGGCGCGGCTCGGCCGTGGCGAATTCGACCGGCAGCAATACAAGCGTGTAACCAAGAGTGGACGGGAAATCTGGATCGAAGCCTCTTACAATCCAGTTTTCCGGGGCAGCAAGCCTTATAAAGTGGTGAAGTTCGCAACGGATATCACGGCGGTCAAGCAGAAGGCGATGGAAGACGCTGGCAAGCTGAATGCCGTCTCCCGCTCGCAGGCGGTGATCGAATTCACGCCGACGGGCGAAATCCTCACCGCCAATGAGAATTTCTGTGGTGCGCTGGGTTACCAGTTGCAGGAAATTCAGGGCAGGCACCATCGGATGTTCTGCGATCCCACTTATGTGCAGACGGAGGAGTACCGGCAGTTCTGGGAGCGGCTGGGGCGCGGGGAGTTCACCGCCAACGAATTCCTGCGCTTCGGCAAGGGCGGCAAGGAGATCTGGATCCAGGCGGTTTACAATCCTATTGTCGATGACAAGGGAAAGGTCTTCAAGGTCGTCAAGTTCGCGACCGATGTGACCGAGCGCATGGGAGCGGTCGGCAACCTGGCAAAGGCTCTGAAAAGCCTGGCTGACGGCGACCTGACGCAAAACCTCGATAAGCCCTTTGTTCCGACTATGGAAAAGGTTCGTCACGATTTCAACCATGCGGTGGCCAAGCTACGTTCGGCGATGCAATCGGTCGGCGCCAATGCGCAGGCCATTGCGGCAGGTTCGACGGAAATCCGCTCTGCTGCGGATGATCTTTCCAAGCGCACGGAGCAGCAGGCAGCTTCCGTCGAGGAGACAGCCGCGGCGCTGGAGGAGATCACCACGACAGTCGCCGATTCCAGCCGCAGAGCCGAGGATGCCGGCCACCTCGTTGCCGCCACGCGCGAAAACGCCGAACGGTCGGGTGCTGTGGTCCTGCAACGCGATCACGGCGATGGGGCAGATCGAGAACTCATCGCGCGAGATCTCCAACATTATCGGCGTCATCGACGATATCGCCTTCCAGACCAACCTTCTGGCGCTGAATGCCGGTGTGGAGGCAGCGCGTGCTGGCGACGCCGGAAAGGGGTTCGCAGTTGTTGCCCAGGAAGTACGCGGAACTTGCCCAGCGCTCTGCAAAGGCAGCCAAGGAAATCAAGGCGCTAATCAATACCTCGGGCGAACAGGTGAAAAGCGGCGTCTCGCTGGTCGGAGAGACCGGCAAGGCACTGGAACAAATCGTCAAGCAAGTCCAGGAAATCAACGGCAACGTCATCGCCATCGTTGAAGGCGCGCGAACAATCGACCGGATTGAAGGAGATCAATCAGTCGGTCAATGCCATGGACCAGGGTACGCAACAGAATGCCGCAAGCCACAGCCTGGCCCGTGAGGCCGAAGCACTCTTTGCTCTGCTGGGTCAGTTCCGGGTCGGGCAGCAGGGGACGTCGCCTCGGGCCGTGGATGCGGGGCACCATTCCCGGCCGGTGGCATCGCCGGTGCGGAAGATGGCCGGTCAGGTCATCCGTGCCTTTTCCGGAAATGCAGCTCAGGCGCAGGAGAGCTGGGAAGAGTTTTAAGCCGAACATCCTGGCTCTGAAATAGAGAACGGCGCCGCTTGATTGCGGCGCCGTTCTTTATTGTGTGCATTGCAGCCGGGTCGGCTTATTCGGCCGCTTCAAGCCCAGGTAACAATGGTTGCGCATGCAGCTGTGTCACCGAAGCTGTTTCGTGAGGGGCGGTATGACCCCCGCTTTTCTTCAGTGGCCTGTTTCCGGTCATCGCGCACCAACGTGTAGAAAACCGGCGTCAGGAACAGGCCGAACAGCGTTACGCCGATCATGCCGGAGAACACCGCCACCCCCATGGCATGGCGCATTTCCGCGCCGGCGCCGGTGGAGGTGACCAACGGCACAACGCCCATGATGAATGCCATCGAGGTCATCAGGATCGGCCGCAGGCGCAGGCGGCTGGCCTTGATGACGGCATCGAACGGCGTCGCCCCCTCGAATTCGAGTTCACGGGCGAACTCGACGATCAGGATGGCGTTCTTGGCTGACAACCCCACCAGCACGATCAGACCGATCTGGGTAAAGACGTTGTTGTCGCCTCCGGTCAGCCATACCCCCGCCAAGCGCTGCAAGCAAGGCCATCGGGATGATCATGATGATCGACAGCGGCAGTGTCAGGCTTTCATACTGGGCTGCCAAAACCAGGAAGACGAGTAGGATCGACAGCGGGAAGATCAGGATACCGGTATTGCCGGCAATGATCTCCTGGTAGGTCAACTCAGTCCACTCGAAGGTGACGCCTGCGGGCAGGGTTTCGGCTGCGATTCGTTCGACAGCGGCACGGGCCTGACCGGATGAATAGCCGGGTGCCGTGTTGCCGTTGACATCGGCCGAAAGGAAGCCGTTATAGCGCATGGCACGTTCCGGACCGGCGCTCGAGGTGACGTTGAGGACCGCCGACAGCGGAATCATTTCCCCGGAGTTGGAGCGGACTTCCAGCTTGCCGATGTCTTCCGCCTGGGCACGGTAGTTGGCATCGGCCTGTACACGCACGGAATAGGTCTCGCCCGAACTTGTTGAAGTCGTTGACATAGACCGAACCCAGATGAGATCTGCAGCGTGTTGAAGATTTCCGTCAGCGGAACATTCAGCTGGCGGGCCTTGGCCCTGTCGACGTCGGCATAGAGCTGCGGAACATTGACCTGATAGCTGGAGAACATGCCGACCAGTTCAGGTGTCGTATAGGCCTTGGCCATAAAACCCTTCACGGCTGCGTCAAGCGCTTCGTAACCCAGCCCGGCCTTGTCTTCCAGCTGCAGCTTGAAGCCGCCGATCGCGCCGAGCCCCTGGACAGGCGGCGGCGGGAAGATGGCACTGAAGGATTCCTGAATGACGCTCAGTTCCTGATTAAGCCGACCGGCGATAGCACCGGCCGAAAGATCCGGCGTCGTGCGCTCCTCGAAGGGTTTCAGCGACAGGAAGACAATGCCGGCATTGGAGGAATTGGTGAAGCCGTTGATTGACAGGCCGGGGAAGGCGATGGCGCTTTCGACGCCGGGAACCTTGAGCGAAATGTCGCTGATGCGGCGGATCACCTCTTCGGTGCGGTCAAGGGAAGCACCGTCCGGCAACTGGGTGAAGCCGACCAGATACTGCTTGTCCTGCGGCGGTACAGAATCCGCCCGGCACGGCCTTGAAGAAGAACACGGTTGCGCCGACGAGCAGGAGATAGACGCCCATCATTAGGGTCTTGCGCGAGATCACGCCCTTGACCCCGGTGCTGTAGGCCCACGATCCCCGCGAAAAGACAGCGTTGAAACCACGGAAGAACCAGCCGAACAGGAAGTCCATCACCCGGGTCAACCGGTCCTTCGGCGCATCGTGGCCACGCAGAAGCAGAGCGGCAAGTGCCGGAGACAGGGTGAGCGAGTTGAAGGCCGAGATGACGGTCGAGATGGCGATCGTCAGGGCGAACTGCTTGTAGAACTGGCCGGTCAGGCCGGAGATGAAGGCCAGCGGCACGAAGACGGCGACGAGAACCAGCGCGATCGCGATGATCGGACCGGAGACTTCGGTCATTGCCTTGTAGGTCGCTTCGCGCGGCGAAAGTCCGTCCTCGATATTTCGCTCGACGTTTTCAACGACGACGATCGCGTCATCGACGACGATGCCGATCGCCAGCACCAAGCCGAACAGGCTGAGCGCGTTGATCGAGAAGCCGAGCATCTGCATGACCGCAAAGGTGCCGATGATGGAGACGGGAACGGCGATCAGCGGGATGATCGATGCGCGCCATGTCTGCAGAAAGATGATGACGACGATGACGACGAGGGCGATGGCTTCGAGCAGGGTGTGAATGACGGCCTCGATCGAGGCGCGCACGAACTGTGTCGTGTCATAGACGATCTCGTAATCGACATCCTGTGGCATCGATGCCTTGATTTCCTGCATGGTGGTGCGGACCTGATCGGCGATCTCGATCGCATTCGATCCAGGCGCTTGGAAAACAGGGATGGCGACCGCCTGCTTGTTGTTGAGCAGCGAGCGCAGTGAGTATTCCGCCGAACCAAGCTCGATACGGGAAACGTCACGCAGCCGGGTGATCGCGCCGGTCGGGCTGGTCTTGATGATGATCTCGCCGAACTCTTCCTCGCTCTGCAAGCGTCCTTGGGCATTCACCGAAAGCTGCAGATCGACGCCCTGCTGGTTCGGCGAGGAGCCGATGACGCCGGCGGCGGCCTGGATGTTCTGGGCGCGGATTTCATTGACGATATCGGAGGCGGAAAGGCCCAGTTGGGCCATCTTCTGCGGGTCGAGCCAGATGCGCATCGAGTAGTCGCCGGAGCCGAACAGCTGGACCTGGCCGACGCCGTCGATGCGGGCAAGCCGGTCCTTGACGTTGATCAGCGCATAGTTGCGCAGATAGGTCATGTCGTAGCGACCTTCAGGTGAGGTCAGGTGCACGACCATCATCAGGTCCGGGGAGCTTTTGATGGTGGTGACGCCGAGGCGGCGCACTTCTTCCGGCAGCCGCGGCTCGGCCTGGCTGACGCGGTTCTGGACCAGCTGTTGTGCCTGGTCCGGATCAGTGCCGAGTTTGAAGGTCACGGTCAGCGTCATCAGGCCGTCGGTGGTCGCCTGGCTGCTCATGTAGAGCATGTCCTCGACGCCATTGATCGATTCCTCTAGCGGCGTCGCCACTGTCTCGGCGATGACTTTCGGGTTCGCGCCGGGATAGTTGGCACGGACGACGACCTGAGGCGGCACGACGTCGGGATACTCCGAAATCGGCAGGATCGTCATGGCGATCAGGCCGCCCAGGAAGATGATGAAGGACAGAACGCCCGCGAAAACCGGGCGATCGATGAAGAATCTGGATATATTCATGGCGTGATCCGCCCTTGTGTCTGGGTGCCGGAGAGAGGCTTAGTTGGTTATCGAGGCTTGCTGCTGAGGATCGGCAGCGGGTTTCATGGAGACCATTTCAGGGGCTACGAGTGCGCCGGGACGGATGCGTTGCAGGCCGTTGACGATGATACGTTCCTGGGCTTTCAGGCCAGCGGTAACCACCCGAAGGCCATCGGATTTCATCCCGACAGTAATCTCGCGATATTCGGCGGTATTGTCCGGCTTGACGACCATGACGTATTTCTTGTTCTGGTCGGTGCCGATCGCGTTCATTCACCAGCACGGCGTCTTCGGACTTTGCCTGACCCATGCTCAGCCGGGCGAACTGACCTGGCATCAAGGCGCCATTGGCGTTGTCGAACACGGCGCGCACACGGATCGTGCCGCTATCGGGATCAACGCTGTTGTCGACAAGCTGAAGTGTGCCCTTGACGTCGGGCAGCCCGGCGACATTCATGCGGACCGGAACACGGTCGATAAAGTTGCGGGCGTTCGCGCCTTCCGGCAGCTCGGCGAGGATGCCGGAGACGATCCGCTCGTCAGCTTCGAAGCTGGCGTAGATCGGGCTGAGCGACACAAGGCGGGTAAGGATCGGCGATGACGGGCCGGCGGCGATCAGATTGCCGGCGGTGATCTCGATCTTGCCGACACGGCCGGTGATCGGGGCGCGGATTTCGGTGTAGCCGAGACTGAGTGCTGCCGATTGCAGCACGGCGCGTGCCGCTTCTACATCGGCCTCGGCACTGGCCAGGCCGTTCATGCGCTGGTCGACTTCGCTCTGCGACACAGCATTGGACGCCAGCAATTGCTTGCCGCGCTTCAACTCAATGCGGGCCAGCGATGCGCGTGCTTCGGCTGCGGTAACGCTTGCCTGCGCACGTGCGACTTCAGCCTGATAGGGGGCGGGATCGATGGTGACGAGCAGATCGCCCTTCTCGACGATCGCGCCTTCCTGGAAATGAACCGACTGGATGGCGCCGGCGACGCGGGAGCGCAGCTCGACGTGATCAACCGCTTCGAGGCGTCCGGAGAATTCGCTCCATTGTGTCACGGACTTTGCTTCGACGACTGCAACGGAGACAGGCACAGCAACAGGGGCTGCGGTCGAGGCATCGGCGGCGTTACCGCTGCCGGCCGAGCTTCCCTGCAGATCGAAATAGATTGTCGGCGCGATCGTGGCGACCGCCAGTACGAGACCAGTGGTGAGAAGCTTGGTTCTGAAAGTTCCGAATGACATGGCGGCTATCCTGAATTTCTGCCCCGGGTGGTGGGCTGCCGTGTGTCCTGCGTGGGAGGCGAAGGATTTGGGCGAGGGTTGCATTGACGTTCAATACCGTTCGGTATAGAAATAGTTTCTGAAGCCGATCACTGTCAATCGAATTATATACCGATCGGTATAAAAAGTTCGGGAGGGCCACCCCATGGGACGGCCAAGAGAATTCGATGTCGATGATGCCCTGGAAACGGCGATGGAACTGTTCTGGCGCAAGGGCTACGAAGGCACGTCTCTAACCGACCTGACCGAGGGCATGGGGATTACCAAGCCGAGCCTCTACGGTGTCTTCGGCAACAAGGAGGGCCTCTTCCTCAAGGCTTTGGAGCGCTACGAGCGCACCAAGATGAACTTTTTCCATGAAGCGCTGAAAGAGCCGAAGGCGCGCGATGTCGCTGAGAAAATCTTAAGGGGTTTCGCCGATTCCCAGACTGCGGAAACCGGTCCGAGCGGATGTCTTGGAATCAATGGTGCTCTCGCCTGCAGCGAAGCTGCTGCGGAAATCCAGAAATGTCTGATCGAAAATCGCCATCGCGGTGAGCGAGATCTCGGCAAGCGGTTCGAACGTGCGGCGAAAGAGGGCGACCTGCCTGCAGGGCACGAGCCCTACGATCTTGCCCGATATATCATGACCATTTCGCAGGGGACCGCCATTCAGGCAGCGTCCGGCGCGGACCGTTCGGCGCTGTACCGCGTCATCGACATGGCGTTGCAGTTCTGGCCTGAAATGGCTGCGTCACAGAACTGAATCGATCGGTTATTTAGGTTCCATATACAATGTCGTTGGTGTTTTGCTGTTACGATCACTCATCCGTCATTTTTCCGTTGCGTGATTCCAGCCGATAGCGGTTGCCAGGGTAGACCAGCCGGGCAAAAGAAACGACGCGTTTCGACGACCATGTGCGGCGTCGAATGAGTAGACAGGGCTCTGTGCGCAGGATGACCAGCAGCTTGCATTCCCATGGCTGCGGCATGGCGGCCTCAACGATATGTTCGGAGCCGCTCAAGGGGGCTTCCGCCGTCAAATAGGCATTCGGTGTCTGTGCTGTGAAGTCCTGCTCCAGGTAGCCGGGCGCTGCTTCCGGGTTGACAAAGCGGTCTTCGATCTGCACCGGAACGCCGTTTTCGCTGTGCACGATCAGCGAATGAAACACCGATGCCCCGATCGCCAGGCCAAGCGCGTCGGCAACGTCTGGCGCTGCGGTTTCCTGGGCTAGAACGATCACGGAAGCCTGATGCGTATGGCCTCGCTCGTCGATCTCCTCGGCGATGTTGCGCACCTCGAACAGTTCGGAATAGCCCTTGCGCTCTGCAACGAAGGAGCCGACGCCCTGGATCTGCACGAGTTCGCCTTCGCTCGCCAGTTCCCTCAGCGCCCGATTGGCCGTCATTTTGCTGACGCCCAGTTCCACGACCAGTTCGTTCTCTGATGGTACCCGGTGTTTCGGTGGCCATTCGCCGCTCTGGATACGGTCGAGGATCATCTGCTTGACGCCCGCATAGAGCGGCGAGCCGTCATTGTCGCTGGCGTCCCATTTTAACGGAGCGTTCTGGTCATTGCTTCGTTTCATATGCTCATTCCTTGGGCGGAAATAATTTTGCACTCAAATGCGTCCGTCTACTTGCATACCATAAAAATTAGCATATGGTACCATATACAACATGGATGTTCAGGGTCATTTTTCGACCTGGTCAACCATCAATATTTGTGAAGCCGGCGCAGATCGGCGGACGTTGTTGAAGATAAACCTCAGAGGAACGTGAACATGAACCTGTCAAAATTCCTGATGGCTGGTGCCGTCGCATTCGCAACTCTTGCTGCTCCGATGGCTCAGGCCAAGGACTGGAAGACCGTTACCATTACGCTTGAAGGCGCCTATGCGCCGTGGAACCTCACCAATCCGGACGGCACGCTCGGCGGCTTCGAGCCGGAACTGGCCAAGTACCTTTGCGACCACATGAAGGTCGAGTGCACACTCGTTGCTTCCGATTGGGACGGCATGATCCCGGCGCTCAACGCCGGCAAGTTCGATGTCATCATGGATGCCCTTTCGATCACCGAAGAGCGCAAGAAGATCATCGACTTCACAATCCCTTATGCCCACACGCACGCCGCTTTTGCGACGCTGAAGGATAGCCCGCTGGCAAACGCTGCCGGCACCGGCACGGTCGTCAAGCTCGATCCGGGTGCGACCGGCGTCAAGGAAGTCGAGGCGATGAAGGCAGCGTTTGCCGGCAAGACCATCGGCATCCAGGCTGCAACCGTCTATTCCAAGTTCATCTATGACAACTTCGGCGATGTCGCCACGGTTCGCGAGTACAAGACCGGCGCCGAGCGCGACCTCGATCTCGAAAGCGGCCGCATCGACCTCGTCTTCGACGACGCCGTCTACCTGATCTCCGCCTTTGAAAAGTCCAACGGCACGCTCGGCTTCACCGGGCCGGAAATCGGCGGCACGATCTTCGGCAGCGGCGAAGGCCTTGGCATTCGTCAGGCCGATACCGATCTGCGCGACATGTTCAACAAGGCGATCGAGTCCGCACTTGCCGATGGCACGATCAAGACCCTGTCGATGAAGTGGTTCAAGACCGACGTTACCCCCTGATCCGGGTTTGCCCGCCGCTTGCTATTTTGCCTGTGGCGGGCACACTTGCTGCGGCAGGCCGCTCTCTGAAGAAGCGCGGCCTTCCATATCCACTTGAAGATCGGGAATCCGGCTTTGCCGGGAACGACGGGACGCCTGCGGCATGGCTTTACTTCAAATGATCGGATTTGGCCCCACCGGCTGGGGCGGGCTGCTGCTTGTAGCAGCGCTGATGACGCTTTGCGTCACCGCCGTGGCACTGTTGATCGGCGCTATCCTGGGCTCGCTCGTTGCGTGGGCCAAGCTCTCGGGCAGCCGGATCATGAGAACGATCGGCGGCATTTACACCACGGTATTCCGTGGCGTTCCCCGAGCTGTTGATCATCTATCTCGTCTATTTCGGCGGCTCGAGTGCCGTCACCGCCATCGGCACGGCGATGGGCTATGAGGGCTTTCTAGGCCTCCCGTCCTTTGCTGCCGGCGCGCTTGCAGTCGGCATCATCTCCGGCGCCTATCAGGCCGAAGTGTTTCGCGGCGCTTATCTCGCCATTCCCAAGGGGGAACTGGAGGCAGCGCAGGCGATCGGCATGAACCGCAGTTTGCGTTTTCGCCGCATCATCGGGCCGCAGGTATTCCGCTTCGCCATTCCCGGGATCGGTAATGTCTGGCAGCTCAGCCTCAAGGATTCGGCCCTCGTCTCCGTGACCGGGCTTGCCGACCTGATGCGCACCAGCCAGGTCGCCGCCGGCTCGACGCGGCAGCACTTCCTGTTCTTCATCGTTGGCGGCTGCCTCTATTTGATCATGACCAGCTTCTCCGACCGGATTTTCAACAGCGCTGAAAAGCGCGCCAATCGCAGCATGCCGACCAGCCTCGGCCAGGCCTGATCAAGGAGACGCGATGGACATCGCCTTCATGTTCGAGACCATGAAAACGCTGCTGGCCGCTCTGCCGATGACGCTGGCGCTGTTTTCCCTTTCCGTCTTCTTCGGCGGCATACTGGCGCTTCTGATTGTCTGGATGCGCGTCAGCGCAATGCCGCCGCCCGCAACTTTGCCAAGGGCTACATTTTCATCTTTCGCGGCTCGCCGCTTCTGATCCAGATGTTCCTGATCTTCTATGGTCTCGGTCAGTTCGGTTTCATTCGTTACAGCTTCCTGTGGCCAGCGTTGCGCGAGCCCTTCGTCTGTGCGGTACTGTCGCTGGCGCTCTGCACGGCCGGCTATTCGGCGGAAATCTTCCGCTTCGGGCTTCGGGCCATTCCGGCCAAGGAAATCGAGGCTGCCCGCTCGGTCGGTATGTCCGGTTTTCTTCTGACGCGCCGCATCCTCGCACCGATCGCCTTCCGCCATGCGCTGCCGGCCTATTCGACCGAAGTGGTGATGATGGTGAAATCGACTGCGCTGGCGAGCCTTGTAACCGTCTGGGAAGTGACGGGCGTTGCCCAGCGGCTGATCGCCCAGACATATCGCACGATGGAAGTCTTCCTCTGTGCCGCCATCATCTACCTCCTTCTGAATTTCATCATCCTGCAGGCCATGGCGCTGCTCGAATACAAGCTGACTCCGCATCGCCGCGCTGCGCTCGCTTTTCCCGGTTCCGCAACGATGACCTCCGCGACCCTCAACCAGACTGGAACGACCATGGCAGGCACGACCCGGCTTTCCGTCCGCAATATCCGCAAGAGTTTTGGCACTCATGAGGTGCTGCGCGGCATCTCGCTCGAGGCCCGCGATGGCGACGTCATTTCGCTTCTCGGCGCCAGCGGCTCGGGAAAATCCACCTTCCTGCGCTGTATTAACCTTCTGGAAATTGCCGATCACGGCGAGATTTCCGTCGATGGCGAACTGATCCAGATGCTGCAACGCGGCGGAAAGAACGTTCCGGCCAACCGCCGTCAGGTGGACCGGATCCGTTCCGAGCTCGGCATGGTGTTTCAGTCCTTCAATCTCTGGTCCCATATGACGATCCTTGAAAACGTCATCGAGGGGCCGGTGCATGTGCTGAAGCGCCCGCGTGCCGAATGCATCGCCGAAGCTGAAGCCTTGCTGGAAAAGGTCGGCATCGCCGAAAAACGCCATGCCTATCCGGCGCATCTGTCGGGCGGCCAGCAGCAGCAGCGCTGCCATTGCCCGCTCGCTGGCGATGAAGCCGAAAGTCATGTTGTTTGACGAGCCGACCTCGGCGCTCGATCCCGAACTGGTCGGCGAAGTGCTGCGCGTCATGCGCTCGCTGGCCGAAGAAGGCATGACCATGCTGGTCGTCACTCACGAGATGAGCTTCGCCCGCAACGTCTCCAACCGGGTGATCTTCATGAAATCCGGCGAGATCGACAGCGACGGCGCGCCGGAAGAGCTGTTCGGCTCGGGCGGTTCGCCCAGTTTCCGCCAGTTTATCGGTAATTTCGGAGGCTGATCGTGCAGGATATCGTACTCAAAACGGCGCTCGATTGGCGCGCCGTGGCGGCGATTGCCGATGGTGTAGCGCTTTCTCTTTCTGACGCCGCCAAACAGCGGGTCGAAACGGCAAGCCGGATCGTTTCTGCGATCGTCGAAAGCGGCGTGCGGGCCTATGGCGTCAATACCGGTGTCGGCGCACTCGCCGATACGGTGGTTGACCGCCCGTCGCAGAGCCGTTTGTCCTGCAACATCATCCTCAGCCATGCCTGCGGTGTTGGTCCGCTGCTGGAAGCGCGGGAAGTCCGCGCGATCATCGCCGCGCAGATAGCCAATTTTTCCCACGGCCATTCCGGCGTGCGTCCGGCGATCGTGGAACTGCTGCAGACGTTTTTGCGCGAAGACTGTATTCCGGAGGTGCCATCCAAAGGCTCGGCCGGCTATCTCTCTCACAATGCCCACATTGCGCTGGTGCTGATCGGCGAAGGCAAGGCGCGGCTGAAGGGGAAGCCGGTGACCGGCGCCGAAGCACTGAAAGCGCTTGGCGCGGAGCCGCTGGTTCTGCAGGCCAAGGAAGGCTTAAGTCTCGTCAACGGAACGGCCTGTTCCACGGGACTTGGATCGGTGGCACTGGCGCGAGCGGAGCGACTGCTGGATTGGGCCGATGCCATCGCGTCGCTGACGATCGAAGCGCTCGGCTGCCAGATGACCGCTTTCGATGCTGATGTGCTCGCCCTTCGCAAGTCCACGGGGATCGAAAAGGTCGGCAAGACTTTGCGCGGGCGTCTCGCCGGCAGCGGATTGATCGAGACAGCGAAAGGCGCCCGGACGCAGGATGCCTTGAGCCTACGTTCGGTTCCGCATGCCCATGGCGCGGGATGGGATGTTTTCGATTTTGCAAGCGAGGTCGTCAATCAGGAACTGGCGTCGGTGACCGACAATCCGGCAGTCTCCGGCACGCCGGAAGCGCCGGTGGTCTCTTCCGAGGCGCATGCCGTGGCGCCGGCGCTCGGACAGGCGCTGGATGGTCTCGCCATCGCGATTGCCCAGATTTCGATGATGAGCGAGCGCCGGATCGACCGCCTCGTCAATCCGCTGATCAGTGGTCTTCCGGCCTTTCTGGCCGTTGACCCAGGTGCCGGCTCAGGCTTCATGATCGCCCAGTATACGGCCGCCGCCCTTGCTGCGGAAAACCGGCGTCTTGGCGCACCGGCAAGCCTCGATGGCGGCGTCACCTCGGCGCTGCAGGAGGATTTCCTCGGACATCCGACGGCGGCCGCTAACAAGCTGCTCGCCGTGATCGACAATGCCGAGCAGATCCTCGGCATCGAATTTGCAGCGGCCGCACAGGCGCAGGATTTCAAGCCCGGCGTCGCGTCGCGGGGCGCGGGGACCGATGCGCTCTATCGCCATATCCGTGCCGATGTGCCAACCTACGCCGACGACCGGCCGCTCGGCTGGGATCTGGAAAAGGCCCACGATCTCCTGCAAAGGTCGCTACCGCCAGGCATTTAAAACTCCCGAAAGGATACTGCCATGACCGCCCATTTCGACGTTGCCGTAGTCGGCCTTGGCGCCATGGGCAGTGCCGCCATCGCCCATCTGGCTGCCCGTGGCGTGAAGGCGATCGGCATCGATGCCTGGTATCCGGCCCATGCTCTGAGCTCATCGCATGGCGATAGCCGGTTGATCCGGCTCGGTTATTTCGAGAACCCGTCCTATGTGCCGCTGCTGCAGCGCGCCTATGCCAATTGGCGGACACTGGAAATGCGGCTGCAGCGAGGACGTCCTGACAATCACCGGCGTCCTGCAGATCGGCAAGCCGGACAGCAAGATTGTCAGCGGCACCAAGAAAAGCTGTGCCCTGCACAACCTGCCGCTGGAAACGCTTGATCCCGACGCGATGCGCCGCCGTTTCCCTGTATTTTCTCTTGATGATGACGAGGTCGCTCTCCTTGATCCGCAGGGCGGATATCTGCGACCGGAGGTGGCTGTCATGGGCCATCTCAAACTTGCGGCTAGCGATGGTGCGGCCTTACATTTCGGCGAGAAGGTGACGGCAATCGAACCGGGCGACCACGGCGTTACGATCGTTTCCGATACCGGACGCTATACGGCCGGCAAGGTCATCGTTGCGACCGGTTCGTGGATCGGTGAACTGGTGCCGGCGCTGCGCGATCATGCCGTGCCGATCAAGCAGGTGGTCTCCTGGTATCAGCCGACCGACGGTTTCGTCACCATGCCGCAGCGCATGCCGGTCTTCATTCGCGACGAAGGTGAAAACGGTTCGTTCTTCGGCTTCCCGGCCATCGGAGTCGATGGCGTCAAAGTTGGCCGCCATGCGCATTTCCGCGAACCGATCGATCCGAACCAGTCCAATCCGGTCGTCAATGACAAGGATACCGATCTGCTCGACAGTTTCATCCGGCGCCGCCTTCCGGCCGCTGCCGGACTGCGCGTGCGCTCTACCACTTGCCGCTATACGATGCTGCCGAGCGAAGACTTTCTGCTCGACCTCTTGCCAAACGACAAGCGCATCGTCGTGGCATCGCCGTGTTCCGGCCACGGGTTCAAGTTCACCAGCGTCGTCGGCGAAATCCTTGCCGATTTGGCGCTGGAGGGCGGCACGGCCCTGCCGATCAGTGCCTTCTCGTTTGCGGCAATGGACCGGTTTCTGGCAGCGCGGGCGGCATAAGCATGACCTACGAGTTTGACCCCGTAGCCGAAACCTTCCTTGGCCTGCCAGGCGCAACCGAGGCCCGTCCGGGCGCGGTTGCGATTTTCGGTGCGGTGCACGGGACGGCCTATCCCAACGCCGTTCACGAGATATCCGGCATAACAGCTCCGGATGCCGTCCGCCGGGCGATCACAGAAGCGTCCGTGCATATCGACCATTGGGATTTTGATTTTGATGGCCCATTGTTGAACGACGGCGCGCTCGATGTGGTGGACCTCGGCGATGTCGCCACCCGGCCGGATGACAACGCCGGCAATCGCGTAGCGATCGAGGCGGCGACGCGGGACATTCGCGCGGCGGGCGCCATTCCAGTCGTGATCGGCGGCGACGATTCGGCCGCTATTCCCTTCATGCGCGGCCTTGCCGATGTCGAGGCCCTGCATATTCTCCAGATTGACGCACATATCGATTGGCGCGATCGGATCGGTACTGAGACGCTCGGTTATTCCAGCACGATGCGGCGCGCTTCCGAGCTTCCGTTCGTGCGTTCCATGACCCAGGTCGGCATTCGCGCCGTTGGCAGCGCGCGCCGCGAAGAAGTCGAGGTGGCGCGGGCCTGGGGATCGCGGCTGGTCACGGTGCGCCAGGTGCGGGTAAGCGGCGTTGCGGAGATCGCCGACGCCATTCCGCGGGATGGCGCGCTGCTCATTCATATCGACGTTGATGCGCTCGATCCGTCGATCTGCCCGGGCGTCAACGCCCTGTCGCCCGGAGGCCTATGGCTCGAGGAAGTGACTGACCTGATCGCCTCGGCAATGACTGGTCGCACCCTCGCCGGGTTCTCGATCGTCGAGTTTCAGCCGAAAAATGACGTCAACGGTATGACTGCGACTGTCGTCGGCCGCCTGATATGCCATATACTGGGAAATCTGGCCCGCAACACTGGCCGCTAAGCCGGGGTAATGCGGATTAGGTAAGCCTCTGTCGGCATGTCGGAGGTGATCAAGACGACGCCCTCGAGGATGGCGCCATCGAGCCGGCCGAGTTCTTCGGCATGGTCTCCACTGTCGATCCGCACATTGCCGAGCGAAAGAAGCATCGTGACGCCGCCCTCGGCATCCAGATGGTGCTGCCCTTCAACGATCCGTTTCTCGACTTGATGCGTCCATTGTCCGCGCCGGGTCATAACGTTCAGGTCAACGATGGTCCCGGATACCAGCCGCGCGGATGTCGGTGTGTCGGCCGGAAAGGCGAGCGGGTGGGATGCCTGCGTCAGCACGGCGGGCGATCTTCCGGCGATATCGAGTTCCATACCCTGCCCCTCAAGGATCGACAGGGTGCGGTCGATACCGGCAAAGACGGAAAACGGCCCATTGCTTGCCACCGTCGCCATGCTGATACGCCAGCCGAAGGTGGCGAGATCGGCCTCCGGCGGGAACACCACGATCTCCGCGGTCTCGCCCCCACCGTTTTTCCATGGCATGCGGCGGTAGTTTTTCGAGCGAAGAACTTGCATGGCCATAATCCTTGAAGGCGGGTTCCCTTTGTCTGTCGCGCTCAGCCAAATGCTGAATGCGACGTTTTCGTTGGCAAAGAAGGCCGCTGTTACTCTACAGGCTTCCCGGACCTCGCAAAACGACGAGATTCGGGGGCGCTTGTTTTAGTTGCCGAGAATGCCCGGCAGGCGCAGGCCCTTTTCCTTGGCGCAGTCGACAGCGATGTCGTAGCCCGCGTCGGCATGGCGCATGACGCCGGTTGCCGGGTCGTTCCAGAGCACGCGCTCCAGACGGCGGGCGGCATCGTCGGTGCCGTCGGCGCAGATGACCACGCCGGAGTGCTGCGAGAAGCCCATGCCGACGCCGCCGCCATGATGCAGCGACACCCAGGTGGCGCCCGATGCGGTGTTGAGGAGGGCGTTGAGCAATGGCCAGTCGGACACGGCGTCCGAACCGTCCTTCATCGCTTCTGTCTCGCGGTTCGGCGAGGCCACGGAACCTGAGTCGAGGTGGTCGCGGCCGATGACGACCGGGGCGGAGAGTTCGCCGGTCCTGACCATCTCGTTGAAGGCGAGGCCGAGGCGGTGACGATCGCCGAGGCCGACCCAGCAGATGCGTGCCGGCAGGCCCTGGAACGCGATGCGCTCGGCGGCCATGTCGAGCCAGTTGTGCAGGTGCTTGTTGCCGGGGGTCAGTTCCTTCACCTTGGCGTCGGTCTTACGGATATCTTCCGGATCACCCGAGAGGGCTGCCCAGCGGAACGGACCGATGCCGCGGCAAAACAGCGGGCGGATATAGGCCGGCACGAAGCCTGGGAAGGCGAAAGCGTTTTCGAGGCCTTCTTCCTTGGCGACCTGGCGGATGTTGTTGCCGTAGTCGAAGGTCGGGATGCCCATGTCCTGGAAGGCGATCATCGCTTCGACATGTTCGCGCATCGAGGCGCGGGCGGCCTTTCGACGGCCTTCGGGTCGCTTTCGCGCTTTTCCTTCCACTGTGCCATCGTCCAGCCCTTCGGCAGGTAGCCGTTGATCGGGTCGTGAGCCGAGGTCTGGTCGGTGACCATGTCGGGACGAATGCCGCGACGAACCATTTCCGGCAGGATGTCGGCGCAATTGCCGAGCAGGCCGACGGATTTCGCTTCGCCGGCAGCGGTCCAGCGCGCGATCATATCCATCGCCTCATCGAGGGTTTCGGCGCGGGCATCGACGTAGCGGGTGCGCAGGCGGAAGTCGATCGAGTCGGGATTGCATTCGACGGCGAGGCAGCAGGCGCCGGCCATGACGGCTGCGAGCGGCTGGGCGCCGCCCATGCCGCCGAGGCCGCCGGTCAGCACCCATTTGCCCGTGAGGTCGCCGTTGTAGTGCTGGCGGCCGGCTTCGACGAAGGTTTCGTAGGTGCCCTGAACGATGCCCTGGGAACCGATATGGATCCACGAGCCGGCGGTCATCTGGCCGTACATGGCGAGACCCTTCTTATCCAGCTCGTTGAAATGATCCCAGGTCGCCCAGTGCGGAACGAGGTTGGAGTTGGCGATCAGGACGCGCGGTGCATCCTTGTGGGTGCGGAACACGCCGACCGGCTTGCCGGACTGCACCATCAGGGTTTCGTCTTCGTTGAGATCGCGCAGCGTCTCGACGATCTTGTCGAAGTCCGCCCAGGTGCGCGCGGCGCGGCCGATGCCGCCGTAGACGACGAGTTCATGCGGGTTCTCGGCCACTTCCGGGTCGAGATTGTTCATCAACATGCGAAGCGGTGCTTCGGTCATCCAGGACTTTGCGGTGAGTTCGGTGCCACGGGCGGCGCGGACGTCGCTGGATATTGTGACGAGGATTGGTCATTTGGTTCCCCTTTTGGTGTGTGCCAGTGTCAGCGCGATCGTTTCGATGCGCGTGAGAATGTCTTTGAGGTGAATGCGAAGTTTGGCAGCCTTGGCTTTGTCATAGGCGAAGGGCGGGGCCTCCGTGCTTAGATGGGTGGATTGCGCCAGTTCCATCTGGATCGTGTGAACGCCGTTTTCTTGATCGCTGTAATGGCGTGTCGTCCAGCCGCCCTTGAAGCGGCCGTTGAGAATGCTGGTAAAGCCCTCTGCATTTAAGACGACATCGACGGTGGCGTCCTGAATGGCCGGATCGCAGGTCTTGCCCATATCGGTGCCGACGTTGAAATCGGGCAACGTGCCTTCGAACAGGAACGGGATATCCGATCGGATCGAATGGCAGTCATAAAGCACGGCGATGCCATGGATCGCCTTCACCCGCCTCGATCTCGGCCAATAGTGCCGCGTGATAGGGCGCATGGAAATCGGCAAGACGGGCGGCGATGTCGGCTTCGTTGGGCTCTTCGCCGTCCTTCCAGATGGCGACACCGTCGAAATCCGTTTCCGGAATGAGCCCGGTGGTGTTCTGGCCGGGATAGAGGCTGACGCCTTCGGGATCGCGATTGGCATCGAGAGCATAGCGATGGAAGGTGGCGCGCACGGTCGTCACATCCGGCAGCAGGCCATCATAGAGGTGATGGATATGCCAGTCGGTATCGGTCAACAGTCGGCCGGTATCGTTGAGCCGCTCCCAGATGGCGGGCGGAACATCTGTGCCGGTGTGCGGAAAGCCGAGAATGATGGGCGATGTGCCCTGCTTGACTTCAAAGACACTCATATCAGGCCTCCAGAACCGGGAGAATGCCGGTGGACACGGCGGCATTCAGCGCGCCGGTGGCAATGAGGTCGCTCGCTGCCTTGAGGTCGGTCGCCATGTAACGGTCGATTTCCAACGTCGGCACGACCTTGCGGATTGCGCCGATGGCGTTGGTCAGTTCCGGGCTGGTGACGAGGCGGGGCGCGGAAGTCGATGCCCTGGGCTGCCGTCAGCGCCTCGATGCCGATGATGGCGAAGAGGTTGTCGGTCATCTGCAGCAGGCGGCGGGCGCCGTGGCAGGCCATGGAGACATGGTCTTCCTGGTTGGCCGAAGTCGGCGTCGGATCGACCGAAGCCGGGTGCGACATCTGCTTGTTTTCGGACATGAGGGCAGCGGAAGTCACTTCGGCGATCATCAGGCCGGAGTTGAGGCCTGGCTTCTTGGCGAGGAACGCCGGCAGGCCGTAGGAGAGGGCTGGGTCGACCAGAAGCGCGATACGGCGCTGCGAGATGGCGCCGATTTCGCAGATGGCAAGGGCAATCTGGTCGGCGGCGAAAGCCACCGGCTCGGCGTGGAAATTGCCGCCGGAAACGACAGAATTGTCGGACAGGACCAGCGGATTGTCGGTGACCGCATTGGCTTCGATTTCGAGCGTGCGGGCAACCGAGCGCAGGAGATCGAGGCAGGCGCCGTCGACCTGCGGCTGGCAGCGGATGCAATAGGGATCCTGAACCCGCTCGTCGCCTTCGATATGGCTTTCGCGGATCACCGAGCCTTTGAGCAGGCCGCGCAGGGCTGCGGCAGCGTCGATCTGGCCCTTGTGGCCGCGCAGCGTATGGATATCCGGATGGAATGGTGCCGAGGAGCCCATGGCGGCGTCGGTCGAAAGCGCGCCGGTGATCAAAGCGGACTGTGCAGCACGATGAGCGCGGAACAGGCCGGCCAGCGCCAGGGCTGTCGAAACCTGCGTACCGTTGATCAGCGCCAGGCCTTCCTTGGCGGCCAGCACGACCGGCGTCAGGCCAGCGCGTTCAAGCGCCGTGCGGCCGTCAAGCTGTTCGCCGTTGAAGAAGGCTTCGCCTTCACCCATCATCACGGCTGCCATATGGGCAAGCGGGGCGAGGTCGCCGGAAGCGCCGACAGAACCCTTTCCGGGATGACCGGGATGACGCCCTTGTCGAGCATGCCTTCGATCAGGCGAACGAGTTCGATCCGTGTGCCGGATGCGCCGCGTCCGAGCGACACCAGCTTCAGCGCCATGATCAGGCGGACGATGTTTTCGGCGAGCGGCTGGCCGACGCCGCAGCAATGCGACAGGATCAGGTTGCGCTGCAGGGTGGCGACATCGGCGGCATCGATCTTGATGCTTGCCAGCTTACCGAAGCCGGTATTGATGCCGTAGACCGGCGCGTTGCCGGCGGCGATCTCGGCGATGCGGGCAGCCGCCTTCTCGATGCCCTTGTCGAAGGATGGATCGAGCCGGGCAGGTTCGCCGGTCCAGTAGATGGTTTCGAGGGTCGAAAGCGGGACGGAGCCCGGCTGAAGAATAAGCGTCATAAGTCAGTCCTCACCAATGCGCGGAGCCAGGCTCACGCGTCTCCAAATTTAATGTCCGTTGCGGACCGCGCATAGAGCGGGTTGAAGCCCATGCGGTAGACGAGTTCGGCCGGTCGCTCGATGTTCCAGATGGCGAAATCGGCCCATTTTCCGGGTTCGAGCGTCCCTACTTCATCGACCAGTCCCAGCGCGCGTGCCGCCTCCCGCGTCACGCCGGCAATGCATTCGGTCACCGTCATGCCGAACAGCGTCGCTGCCATGTTCATGGTCAGGAGCAGAGAGGTCAGCGGCGAAGTGCCCGGATTGTTGTCGGTGGCGATCGCCATGGCGACGCCCGCCTTGCGGAACAGATCAACCGGCGGCTTCTTCGTCTCGCGGATGAAATAGAAGGCGCCAGGCAGGACGACCGCGACGGTGCCGCTCTTTGCCATCGCTTCTGCGCCGGCTTCGTCGGTATATTCGAGATGATCGGCCGACAGCGCGCCATATTCGGCGGCAAGTGCTGCACCATGCAGGTTGGAAAGCTGATCGGCATGCAGCTTGACCGGCAGGCCGTGGGCTTTCGCCGCATCGAACACCAGCCGCATTTCGTCGGTCGAAAAGGCGATGCCTTCGCAAAAGCCATCGACCGCATCGGCCAATCCTTCGGCAGCGATGGCGGGTAGCATCTCGCCCACGACCTTGGCGATATAGCCGGCCTTGTCGTTCTTGAATTCGGGCGGCAGGGCATGGGCGCCGAGGAATGTGGTGCGCACCGCGACATCGCGTTCGTCGCTCAGCCGGCGGGCAGCGGGAGCGCCTTGGCTTCATTTTCGAGGTCGAGGCCGTAGCCCGATTTGACTTCGACGGTGGTGACGCCCTCGGCCATCAGCGCGTCCAGACGGGGAAGCGTCTGCTGGACCAGCTCGTCTTCGCTGGCTTCGCGCAGTGAGCGAACGGAGGATACGATCCCACCGCCGGCGCGGGCGACTTCTTCGTAAGTCGCGCCGGCAAGCCGCATTTCGAATTCGTTGGCACGGTCACCGGCATGGACCAGATGCGTGTGGCAGTCGATCAGGCCGGGGGTAATCCAGCGGCCGCCGCAATCGATGATCTCGGCGGCATTTTCGATCGGGAAGGGCAGGCTGGCTTCGTCGCCAGCGTAAAGGATTCGCCCGTCCTGAACGGCAATGACGCCGTTTTCGACAAGACCGAGACCCGGCAAGGCGGGGTTCAGGGTTGCAAGCCGCGCGTTGCGCCAAAGGCGATCGCAAGCGGTTGGCCGGGTGCTGTCGGGTGCCGATTTTATGGAAGACATCGTTTTCTAGCCTTTCCTTTTCGTGCTATTATGTATAGACATAAAGAAAATGAGCGCAAGTGATTTTTTTATGTGGCGACAGTCAGGAAGGGATGAGGCCTTGACCAGCATTCATGTGAAATCGGCTCTGACGCCGGCGGGATGGCAGAAGGATGTGCGGCTGACGATCGAGGGTGGCCAGATCGCCTCCGTCGAAACCGGTGCTGCGGCACAGGCAGGTGACGAGCGTCACGATATCCTCGTGCCCGGTATGCCGAACCTGCACAGCCACGCGTTCCAGCGCGGCATGGCGGGCCTTGCCGAAACGCGTGGTCCTGGCGCCGACAGCTTCTGGAGCTGGCGCAATGTCATGTACCGGTTTGCTCTGACGATGACGCCGGACCACGTCGAAGCCGTTGCCAGCCAGCTCTATATGGAAATGCTGGAAGCGGGTTTTTCGCGTGTCGGCGAATTCCACTATCTACACCACGATATCGATGGCAGCCCTTATGCCGATATTTCCGAAATGGCGCAGCGGATCGCCGCGGCGGCTTCCCAGACGGGGATTGGCCTGACGCTGCTCCCGGTTTTCTATGCACATTCGACCTTTGGGGGTGCTGCGCCGAACGAAGGGCAACGCCGGTTCATCAACGCGGTCGAGAGCTTCGAGCGGCTGCTTGATGGTTGCCGTTCTGCAGTCAAGGATTTGCCGAATGGCCGTGTCGGTGTCGCGCCGCACAGCTTGCGCGGTAACGCCAGAGGAATTGACGGCCGTTGTGGCGATGGCCAAGGAAGGCCCGATCCATATCCATGTGGCCGAGCAGGTCAAGGAAGTGGAGGATTGCATTGCCTGGTCCGGGGCGCGGCCGGTCGAATGGTTGCTCGACAATGCGGGGCTCGATGGCCGCTGGTGCCTGATCCATGCGACGCATATGACCGACGACGAAACCCGGCGCATGGCTGAGAGCAAGGCGATTGCCGGTCTCTGCCCGATCACCGAAGCCAATCTTGGCGACGGCACGTTCAATGCAGTCGTGTTCGGCGAAGCGGGCGGCAAATTTGGTATCGGTTCGGATTCCAACATCCTGATCGGTTTGCCGGACGAATTGCGCCAGCTTGAATATTCACAGCGCCTGGCGCATCGCTCCCGCAACGTTCTGGCTGCTCCCGGCCAATCGACCGGCCCGCGCTGTTCGACGGTGCGGTCGACGGCGGCGATATCGCCATGGCGATCGGAACAGGTATCGCCGCCGGCAATCCGGCGGATTTTGTCAGCCTGCGGGCGCCGGATGGTGACCTCACTGACGATGCCGTTCTGGATTCCTGGCTGTTTGCCAATGGCACGAAGCCCGACAGCGTCTGGGTTGCGGGCAGCAAGCAGGTCGAGGGTGGTCGTCATCACAAACGGGATGAGATATCGGCCAAATTCCGCAGCGTGATGCGCGAGCTTTTGGCCTGAGCGGCTCAATTCGACGCCCGCATCTTTTCCGGACAAGCGCCGCCGCATAATGTCTGCTACGACCGAACGGATTTGTTGAAGGTGAGTGTGTGGTGAAATTGCAGGACGCTGATCAGGCTGTTGATGTGCCGCTTGCCGAAAGCGCAGGCGAACTGTCGCTGCATCAGCGTATCCTCGGCGATATCGAGGACCGCATTCTGTCCGGCGAATGGCAGCCCGGTTTTCGCATTCCGTTCGAGGTCGATCTGGCAGAGCAATATAAATGCTCGCGGATGACCGTGAACAAGGCGCTGACACAACTGGCGAAGACAGGGCTGATCGAGCGGCGGCGCAAATCGGGCAGTTATGTCACCCAGCCACGGGCGCAATCGGCCGTGCTGGAAATCCACGACATCAAGCTGGAGGTCCAGTCGCTCGGGCTCGTCTATGATTACCGATTGCTGAGCAAGACACGCCGCCGCAGCACCGCCGATGACAAACACAGGCTTGACCTCAGCACGACAGCCTCCATTCTGGAGGTGAATTGCACGCATTTCGGCGGCACAAGGCCGTTTTGCTTCGAGCAGCGCCTGATCAATCTGACGGCCGTGCCGGATGCGGCGGCGGAGAGTTTTGAGGTTGAAGCTCCCGGGCCTTGGCTTTTGAACCGCGTGCCGTGGAGCGCTGCCGAACATACGATCCGCGCCATCGCTGCCGATGAGGTGATTGCGATGGCCCTGGCAATTCCGGCCGGAACGCCGTGCCTGACGGTCGAGCGGCGAACGTGGAGCAACGGTTCCTATGTCACGCATGTTCGCCTGATCTATCCCGGCGAACGGCACGCGCTCATTGCCAATTTCACGCCGTCACAACCCAAATAGACGGAATAGAAAAGAGCGGCGCCAGATCATGAGCGCCGCCCTTGTCATTCGTCTTTACTTCTTTGGCTTTGCGCCGGAGAGCTTGGGAACTTCCTTCTGGGTCGTCGCGGCGAAAGGGGTTGCTGTCTTGACAGCTTCCTTGTCCTTCTTCGGCTTCCTGACTTCCTTGTTGCTCTTTGCCTGTCCCTTGGCCATGTGCTGTCCTTCCTCGTTCAAATTATGGAGGGTGAGCACAGGCTCTACCCCTTGGCATCTTCCAGATTGTCTTCCGTCGTTACCCGTTCGTAGGTCTCGCCTTCGGTGCAGATCCGATATTGCGGCGAACCATCCCGGATGGGCAATGTTGCGAGAATGCGAAAAATCGTTTCGTCGCGCAATGACAAACCGATGGTACTTTTCATCCGGACCTTTTGTCCGATGGAAAAGCGGTGAAGCCGGGACTTGGGCTGTCCTCTGGGCGGGGCGGAGTTGGTAGGCATGGCCGTTCTCCTTGACGTCAAAAATGGAAATGAAAAAATCGGAGCCTGGCCCCGTTTTGGTCATATCCGCTTTTTCAAGGAGCGTCTGCCGTGTCGGGAGCTGCCAGTCCATCCGTGGTCAATTCCTGCCGAGCGCCGGCCGGAAACGTTCATATCGCGTATAATAGACGCCCCTGATCCCCATGGCGATACCAGGGGCGGGACAATCGAAAATTTGGATTGAGATTGGCGGGCCGGAAATACCCAGCACCGCGAGTAGCCAAGCTTTGGCCAAAGAACGATTGCGGTCGAGGTTAGCGTCAATTGAGGTTTAATTGAGGCTCGCCCGTCACCCTTATATGGCTCACTTGCCTGTGCGGGCATCGACGCCGAATTCAAGGCTCATCTGGATGAGTTCGTCCCACAGGTTCCCGGCAAAACCACGCAGCACCAGAAGCTCGAAATTCTCCGCCCCGGTCCGGGAAATGAGTGCCGAGATGTGGCCGATCAAGGTCATCGCCGAATGGCCAACTGGGAAATTCGACAGTGCGAGATCGACCGCCGTACCCTTGGCAAGAACGGCCTCGACAGCCGGTCCGCTGATGCCGATCCGGACGCGGCCATGGCCTTGATCGGAAATGGATGCCTTGCCATCCAGAAGCGGCGTCTTGCCGAAAATCTCCGCCGCGGAGAGAGCGGCATCGCCGATGACGAACCATTGTCCGGGGCCATAGGGCCGCACGGCATGCGGAGTGCCATCGCCAATCCGTGGGATCAGGCCTTGCAGGTCGCCGCTTCCCCGCGCGGCGAGGACGTGCAGCACATGACCTTCCGGCAGGGCCGTCAGCGTGATCCGCGCACCGGTTGACGGGGCGCCGAACGAACTGGACTTGGCGCCGGCGAGGGCAGGGCGGTGGAGGAGCGCAAAATCAGCCATGGAGCTTTCCGTTTTCCGGATCGAAGAAGACCGGGCTGCAGAGCACGGCTTTGGTATATTCGTTTTTCAGGTCATTCCAGACGGTGACATGCTCGCCGTGACGCTTCGGTCCATGCTTGACCAGGGCTAGGCCAATGGTCGAGCCAAGGTTGGGCGAGTAGCAGCTGGAGGAGACATAACCCTGGTCGTTCTCGAGCGAGGGTGCGGCGCCGTCCGAGAGGATATGCGAGCCCGTCTTGAAGGTGGTCGCCGGATCGAGCGGCTTGACGCCGACCAGCGAGAGCCGGTCCTCCGCCGTCAATCCTTCGCGCGACAGCATCGCCTTGCCGATGAAGTCCGGCTTGGCCGTGGACACCATTTTGGCAAAGCCTAGGTCTGACGGGATGACCGTGCCGTTGATCTCGGAATGGGTGACATGGCCCTTCTCGATGCGCATGACGCCCAGCGCCTCGACGCCGTAAGGGCAGATGCCATGCGGCGCGCCTGCTTCCATGATGGCATCGGCAATCGCCTCGCCGTGGCCGGCAGGAACCGCCAATTCGTAGGCCAGTTCGCCGGAGAAGGAGATGCGGAACAGCCGGCCGGTCAGCTTGCCGCCGTAGAGCGAAACTTCCTTGGCGCCGAGGAACGGGAAGGCCGCATCGGAAATGTCCTCATCTACCAGCGTTTGCAGGATCATGCGGGATTTTGGCCCGGCAACCGCAATCTGCGCCCATTGATCGGTCGAAGACGAAAACTGCACGTCGAGATCGGGCCAGAGCGCCTGGGCGCAGAATTCCAGATGGTTCATGACGCCTGCTGCATAGGCCGTGGTCGTCGTCATGAAGAAATGGGTTTCGCCAAGACGGCTCGTGGTGCCGTCGTCGTAGATCATCCCGTCTTCGCGCAGCATCAGGCCGTATCGCGCCTTGCCGACGGGCAGCTTCAGGAAGGCGTTGCAGTAAATCCGGTTGAGGAATTCGGCGGCGTCCTTGCTGAAAATCTCGATCTTGCCGAGGGTGGAGACGTCCGCATCCCGGCGTTCTGGCGGACATTCAGCACTTCGCGGTCGACGCTTTCGCGCCACGTCGTTTCGCCCGTTTTCGGGAACCAGGAGGAACGGTACCAGAGGCCGGTTTCGACGAAAACCGCGCCGTTCTTCTTGGCCCAGTCGTGCAGCGGCGATTTGCGCACCGGCTGGAAATGTTTGCCCTTGGAAGCACCGGTCAGCGCACCAAAGGACAGCGGTGTGTAGAACGGGCGGAACGTTGTGGTACCGACATCGGCTGGCGAGACTTTTCGCGCTTCGGCGAGAATGCCGATGGCGTTGATGTTGGACAGCTTGCCCTGATCGGTCGCCATGCCGTTGGTGGTGTAGCGCTTGGCAAGCTCGACATGGCTGTAACCTTCGCTGACCGCGAGGCCGAGGTCCTTGAGGTGCACGTCGTTCTGATAATCGACGAAGGCCTTGCCCTTCGATCCGTGGACGCGCCAGAGCGGCTTGGACACGGTTGCCGTGTCGGCTTTTGCGGCGAAAGCTGCGGCGGCATTTGAGAAGCCGAGCGCCTGCAGGGCCGACACTGCTTTTCCGGCGCCGTCTGCAAGGCAGGCGTCGATGCTACCAATGCCTGCGGCAGCGCCGGCGACAGTCAGCCCCTCCTGGGTTTCCGGCGCAAGGAACGCGGCCTTGGCGTCCGACCAGACCGGTTTTGCACCGCGATGGCAGGCAAGATGGATGATCGGGCTCCAGCCGCCGGACATGGCGAGCGCGTCTGCCGCGATGGTTTCCGGGCGGCCGTTGTTGAGGACGGTCACGCCCTTGAGGCTCTTGCCGCCATTGGCATCGACAACCACGGCTCCGGGCAAGATACGGGCCTTGCCGGACCATGTGCGTGTCGCATCCGGACGGCTATCGACAATGGTTGCGACGTCAAGGCCAGCCGCTTCCAGATCGGCAGCGGTCGCGTAACCCGACGCATCATTGGTGAAGATGACCGTGCTTTTTCCCGGCGCGATGGCCTGACGGTTGAGATAGGAGCGCATGGCGCCTGCCATCATGACGCCGGGAATATCATTGCCGCCGAAAACCAGCGGCCGTTCTTCTGCACCGGAGGCGAGGATCGCCTGTTTGGCGGCGATGCGCCAGATGCGCTCGACCGGCCGGTTCGGGTTCACCGTGGTCGTGTTCTTCTGCACGCTCTCGACTGCGCCAAAGACATTGCCGTCGTACCAGCCAAACACTGTCGTCCGGGAGAAAATACGGACATTTGGCATATCTGCCAGCTCAGCCAGCGTTTGAGCCAGCAGATCGCTTGCAGATTTTCCACCGGCAGGTGCGGTTTCGCAAAGCAACGAACCACCAGGTTCAAAGCCTTCGTCAGCAAGAATGACGCGGGCACCGGTGCGGCCTGCGGTCAGAGCGGCAGCGAGACCCCGCGGGGCCAGCGCCAATTACCAGCAGGTCGCAATGCGCCCAGCATTTTTCGTAGGAATCCGGATCGGGTTCATAGGTCGCACGGCCAAGGCCTGCCGCCTTGCGGATGATCGGCTCATAGACCTTTTCCCAGAAGGCCGCCGGCCACATGAAGGTCTTGTAGTAGAAGCCGGCGCTAAGGAAGGGCGAGAGCAGGCTGTTGACAGCGCCGAGGTCGAAATCGACCGAGGGCCAGCGGTTCTGGCTTTTGCGGTGAGGCTGCTGTAGAGCTCGACCAGCGTGGCGCGGGTATTGGCTTCGGTGCGACCGCCTTCGCCGATCGTCACCAGTGCATTGGGCTCGGCTGCACCGGCGGTCAGGATGCCGCGCGGGCGGTGATATTTGAAACTGCGGCCGACCAGCTGACGGCCGTTCGCGAGAAGTGCTGAGGCCAGCGTGTCGCCGGCAAAGCCCTGCATCGGCTTGCCGTCGAAGGTGAAATCGAGCGGTTTTGCGCGGTCGATGCGGCCGCCCTTGGAAAGACGGTAGGACGTCATGCGGTCTCTCCCTCAGCGCTGGCATCCGTGACAGTGTAGATTGTGTGGGTCATCGTATCGCGCTCGACCACCAGCCAGCGGCGGCAGCCGGATGTGTGGTGCCAATGTTCCTTGTGACGTCCGCGCGGATTGTCGCGCAGGTAGACGTAAGCGTACCAGGCATCCTCACCGGCATCCGGTGCCGGGCGGGTTATGCCGGCATCGCCGCGGACGGTGAATTCTTCCTTGGGACGCGGCCCGCAATGGGGGCAGGCGATCAGGCTGGCCATATGAAGTCCTCAATGCAGATTGGGTTGCGAGCCGACGCCCTTTTCATCGATCATCCGGCCGCGCGAAGCGGTCGAGCCGGAAGGCGCGACCGGTCTCGTGCGGTTCGTTTTTGGCGATCAGATGGGCGTAGCAGAAACCGGACGCGGGCGTGGCCTTGAAGCCGCCGTAGCACCAGCCGGCGTTCAGGTAGAGATTGTCGATATGGGTGCGGTCGATGATCGGCGAGCCATCCATGCTCATGTCCATCACCCCACCCCAGGAGCGCAGCACCCGGACGCGCGACAGCGCCGGGATCATCGCGACGCCGGCTTCGGCGACATGCTCGACCGTCGCCAGATTGCCGCGCTGGGCATAGGAATTGTAGCCATCGATATCGCCGCCGAAGACGAGGCCGCCCTTGTCCGACTGCGAGACGTAGAAATGACCGGCACCGAAGGTGACGACATTGTCGATGAAGGGTTTCAGTCCCTCGGAGACGAAGGCCTGCAGCACGTGGCTTTCGATCGGCAGTTTCATGTCGACCATGTCGGCGACGGTGGTGGAGTTGCCAGCTGCTGCCAGCGCCAGCTTGCTGCAGCCGATAAAGCCCTGGCTGGTCTCGACACCCACGACGCGGCCGTTTTCGCGGCGGATACCAGTAACTTCGCAATTCTGGATGATATCGACGCCGCGGCTGTCGGCGCCACGAGCATAGCCCCAGGCTACGGCATCATGCCGTACCGTGCCGCCGCGCTTCTGCATCAGCGCGCCCTGGATCGGGAAGCGGGCATTGTCGAAATCGAGGAAGGGCAGCATCTGGCGCACTGCGTTGCGGTCCAGCAGATCGGCATCGACGCCGTGCAGCCGCATGGCATTGCCGCGCCGTGTATAGGCGTCGCGCTGGGCGTCGGAATGGTAGAGGTTGAGCACGCCGCGCTGGGAGACCATGGCATTGAAGTTGAAATCCTGCTCCAGCCCTTCCCACAGTTTCATCGACAGTTCGTAGAACGGGTTGTTGCCTTGCAGCAGGTAGTTTGAGCGGATGATCGTCGTGTTGCGGCCGACATTGCCGGAGCCGATGTAGCTCTTTTCCAGAACGGCGACATTGGTGACGCCGAATTCCTTGGCGAGGTAATAGGCGGTGGCCAGACCATGCCCGCCGCCGCCAATGATGATGACGTCATAATGGTTTTTCGGAACTGGGCTGCGCCATGCAGGCGTCCAGCCCTTGTTGCCACGCAGGGCATTTAGAAAAACGGAAAAGGCAGAGTAGCGCATGGCAATGGGATCCCGGTGAACCGCGCCGATCATGACAGGATTGTATTTCGGTACTTGCAGGAAAGAGACGTTTTAAGCCATGATCGGGACATGGTGTCAGATGACCTGAAAAACGTCCAGAAGATCGGCTTTATCCTCATCCCAGGATTTGCGCTGATGTCCTATGCCTCGGCGGTAGAGCCGTTGCGTGCTGCCAATCTACTCGCCGGCCGGGATATTTATGCGCTTTCGGCGCATGTCGTCGACGGCAATGCCGGGATGACGTCTTCGGGCATTCCTGTGCCCTGCAACGCCGCTGCCGGGGCGCGGCTCCGGGTTCCATACTGTGTTTGTCTGCGCTGGCGGTACACCGGTTGACTGGAATGTTCCGGCGGTGCTTGCCTGCCTGCGCCAGCTTGCCCACGACGGCGTGCGCATTGGTGGCATTTCCGGTGGTCCTTATCTGATGGCTGCGGCCGGATTGCTGGAGGATCGCGACTTTACCATCCATTGGGAGCATGCGCCTGCGCTGATGGAGGCCTTTCCCGGCCTTCTTCCCCGTCAGGCGCGCTATGTCCTTGACGGCAGCCGTATCACCTGCGGCGGCGGCGTGGCGCCGCTCGACATGATGCATGCATTGATTTCGGAGCGCATGGGATCGGATTTCGCCCGACGGGTTAGCGACTGGTATCTGCATACCCATGTGGAAAGTTCGGGTGCACCCCAGCGAGCCTCGCTGGCGGAGCGTTACGGCGTCAATCATCCGGGCCTGCTCACCGTGCTTGAGAAGATGGAAGCAACAATCGAAGCGCCGCTCGACCGCCAGACCATGGCGGCGTTGGCAGGCCTGTCGCCGCGTCATCTCGACCGGTTGTTTTCAGACCGGATGGGCTCGTCGTTTCTCCTCGAATATCGCAAGCTCCGGCTCGATCACGCCCGCCGCCTCCTGCAGCAAAGCCCTCTCTCCATCTCGGAAATCGCCTTTGCCACCGGCTTTTCCAGCGCCGGTCATTTCTCCCGCAGCTATCGTGCTGCGTTCGGCGAGCCGCCGCGCTCCCAGCGGCAAATTGGCAGTGTGGGAACCCGTTGACCAATATTCTTCCCGGTTGAGAAAATTTCACTCTCAGGATAGATTGGTTGTCTTGAAAGCAGGGGGAAACACCGCATGGCAAAAAAGCAGCCAATCATCGATATTGGCCGGACCACGGACGACGAACGGACGGCGCTCAAGGCCGCTTTCTCGCAGGATCCGCATGCCCTGCGCGAACCGAAGGAAAACAATCTCGAAATTGCCATCGGCCACGAGGTTCGGGCGTTTCGCAAGAAGCTCGGCATCACCGTTACCGACCTTGCCACCGCCACTGGCATTTCGCTCGGCATGCTGTCGAAGATCGAGAACGGCAATATTTCGCCATCGCTGACGACGCTACAATCGTTATCGCGCGCTGGGCGTGCCGGTCACGGCGTTCTTCCGCCGTTATGAGGAACCGCGCAACGCCGTCTTCGTCAAGGCAGGCGAAGGTGTCGAGCTGGAGCGGCGGGGCACGCGGGCGGGACACCAATACAATCTGCTCGGCCATATCGACAACAATACCGCAGGTGTCATTGTCGAGCCCTATCTGATCACGTTGACGGCGGATTCCGATACGTTTCCGGCGTTCCAGCACGAAGGCATGGAGTTTCTCTATATGCTGGAGGGCGAAGTGGTTTACCGCCACGGAGACCGGCTCTTCACTATGCAGCCGGGCGACAGCCTGTTCTTCGACGCCGATGCGCGCCACGGCCCGGAGGAACTGGTGAAGCTGCCGATCCGCTATCTGTCGATCATTTCCTATCCGCAGATGCGGAGCAATATCTGACAGCCTTGGCAGTTCAAAAATATTGCCTGATAAGAAAATAACTTTCTTCACAGTTGAAATCCAAAACGGCAGCTGATATCCATCTTTTCATCAACGAAACGAAGGATTGTCCCCATGTGCGGAATTGTCGGATTGTTTTTGAAGGACAAGAGCCTGGAGCCGCAATTGGGTGCCATGCTGTCCGATATGCTGGTCATCATGACCGACCGCGGGCCTGATAGCGCAGGTATCGCCATCTACGGCGTTCCCTCAAAGGGCCGCGCGAAAATCACCGTTCAATCGGCTGACCCCAAGCAGGATTTCGCCGGTCTTGAAGCGCTGCTGAAGCCGGTCGATTCAAGCGTTGCCGTCGAGTTGAAAAGCACGCATGCGGTCATCGAGACCGATGCTGCCAAGGCCTCGGCTGTGCGTGATCTGCTGGCGCAGGAACGGGGCGGTATACGTGTCATGGGCTCGGGTGACAGTGTTGAGATCTACAAGGAAGTTGGCCTGCCGAAGGATGTGGTCTCCCGTTTCGGCATTCGCGCCATGGGCGGCACGCACGGTATCGGCCACACTCGCATGGCAACGGAATCGGCCGTTACCACGCTTGGCGCGCATCCGTTCTCAACGGGTGCCGATCAGTGCCTCGTGCACAATGGTTCGCTCTCCAACCACAATAATCTGCGCCGCGAACTGGTGCGCGAAGGCATGACCTTCGAGACGCAGAACGATAGCGAAGTCGCCGCCGCCTATCTCACCGCCGAGATGGCCAAGGGTAAGGATCTGGGGCAGGCGCTGACCAGCGCTCGATGATCTCGACGGCTTCTTCACCTTCGTCGTCGGCACCAAGTCCGGCTTCGGCGTCGTGCGTGATCCGATCGCCTGCAAGCCGGCCGTGATGGCCGAAACCGATCAGTACATCGCCTTTGGCTCCGAATACCGTGCGCTCGTCAACCTGCCGGGCATCGAGAATGCCCGTGTCTGGGAGCCTGAGCCGGCGACTGTCTATTTCTGGGATCATGAGAAGGCGGCCTGACATGGACCTCAGCGTAAAACGAGAAAGTCTGGAAGCGATGCGCGTATTCGACCTTGCCACAACGCCGCTGCGCGAACTGAACAGCGCGCTTCACACCATTGCCCCCGGCGCCAATGATACCAATTTCGAGGTCGTCAATCCGCGCGGCAGCCATGCCGTCGCCGTCAGTATCGACCAGCCCGTCACCGTCGAGGTGCGCGGCAGCGTCGGTTATTATTGTGCCGGGATGAACGATGGCGGTGCCGTCACCGTCCATGGTTCCGCAGGCCCGGGTGTCGCTGAGAACATGATGTCAGGAACGGTTGTCATCGAGGGAGATGCCAGCCAGTATGCAGGGGCGACCGGCCGTGGTGGTCTGCTGGTCATCAAGGGCAATGCCGCCTCGCGCTGCGGCATTTCGATGAAGGGCATCGATATCGTCGTTCAGGGCAACATCGGCCACATGTCGGCCTTCATGGGCCAGTCGGGTCATCTGGTGGTGCTCGGCAATGCCGGCGATGCACTGGGAGATCTGCTCTACGAAGCCAAGCTGTTCGTGCGCGGCGAGGTGAAGAGCCTTGGCGCCGATTGCATCCAGAAGGAGCTGCGCCCCGAGCATATCGAAAAGCTCGCCGAGTTGCTGGAGAAGGCAGGTATTACCGACGTCAAGCCGCAGGAGTTCAAGCGCTACGGCTCGGCCCGCACACTCTACAATTTCAACATCGATAACGCTGATGCGTACTAAGGCAGGGAACCGTTCATGAGCTATCACAACCCCTATACCCCGCCGCCCAAGTCAGCGACCTTCGACGATTATACGCTCGTGGAAATTCGCCGCGCGGCGGCGACTGGCATCTATGATATCCGCGGCGCCGGCACCAAGCGCAAGGTTCCGCATTTCGACGACCTCCTGTTCCTCGGCGCCTCGATCTCTCGTTACCCGCCTGAAGGCTACCGCGAGAAATGCGACACATCCGTCGTGCTTGGCGCGCGTCATGCCAAGAAGCCGATCGTGCTCAAGACGCCGATCACGATTGCCGGCATGAGCTTTGGGGCTCTTTCGGGTAATGCCAAGGAAGCGCTCGGCCGCGGCGCCACCATCGCCGGCACATCGACGACCACTGGTGACGGCGGCATGACCGACGAGGAGCGCGGCCACTCACAGACGCTGGTCTACCAGTATCTGCCGTCGCGTTACGGCATGAATCCGAAGGATCTGCGCCGCGCCGATGCGATTGAGATCGTCGTCGGCCAGGGCGCCAAGCCCGGCGGCGGCGGCATGCTGCTCGGCCAGAAGATTTCCGATCGCGTTGCAAATATGCGCAACCTGCCGAAAGGCATCGACCAGCGCTCGGCCTGCCGTCATCCTGACTGGACCGGCCCGGACGATCTGGAAATCAAGATCATGGAACTGCGCTGAAATCACCGATTGGGAAAAGCCGATCTATGTGAAAGTTGGTGGTGCGCGTCCGTATTCGACACGGCACTTGCCGTGAAGGCTGGCGCTGACGTGGTCGTGCTCGACGGCATGCAGGGCGGTACAGCGGCGACGCAGGACGTCTTCATCGAGAATGTCGGCATGCCGACGCTCGCTTGCATCCGCCCCGCCGTTCAGGCGCTGCAGGATCTCGGCATGCACCGCAAGGTTCAGCTGATCATCTCCGGTGGCATCCGTTCGGGGGCAGACGTCGCCAAGGCTTTGGCGCTCGGTGCTGACGCGGTTGCCATCGGTACGGCAGCGCTGGTTGCCATCGGCGATAACGATCCGCACTGGGAAGCGGAATACCAGAAGCTCGGAACGACAGCCGGTGCCTATGACGACTGGCATGAAGGCAAGGATCCGGCCGGCATTACCACGCAGGACCCGGAACTTTCCAAGCGTCTCGACCCCGTTGCTGCCGGACGCCGCCTTGCCAACTATCTCAAGGTGATGACGCTCGAAGCCCAGACCATCGCCCGGGCCTGCGGCAAGAACCATCTGCACAATCTGGAGCCGGAAGACCTCGTCGCACTGACGCTTGAAGCTTCCGCCATGGCGCAGGTGCCGCTCGCCGGCACCAGCTGGATCCCAGGCAAGGGAGGCTTCTGACCCAAACATACCTTAGGCCGTTGCACGATCTTAAAAGATAGGCAGCGGCCTTTTTACGAAAAAGTGTCTGAATAATCCAAAGGGGAACACAGTGACACTCGATCTTGCTAGCTTTGCCAAAGACCGTGGCATCAAATATTTCATGATCAGCTATACCGACCTGTTCGGTGGCCAGCGGGCGAAGCTCGTTCCGACTGAGGCGATTGCCGACATGCAGAAGAACGGCGCGGGTTTTGCCGGTTTTGCCACCTGGCTCGACCTTACGCCCGCCCATCCGGACCTCTTCGCTTCCCGGACGCGTCGTCCGTTATCCAGCTTCCCTGGAAAAAGGATGTGGCTTGGGTCGCTGCCGATTGCGTCATGGAAGACCAACCGGTGGACCAGGCGCCGCGCGTCATGCTGAAACGGCTGATCGCCGAAGCCGCCAAGGAAGGCCTTCGCGTCAAGACTGGCGTCGAGCCGGAATTCTTCCTGATTTCGCCGGATGGATCGAAGATTTCCGACGAGTTCGATACAGCCGAAAAGCCTTGCTATGACCAGCAGGCGGTCATGCGCCGCTACGATGTGATTGCTGAAATTTGCGACTACATGCTCGAACTTGGCTGGAAGCCCTACCAGAACGACCATGAGGATGCAGAACGGCCAGTTCGAGATGAACTGGGAATATGACGACGCGCTGCAGACCGCCGACAAGCACTCGTTCTTCAAGTTCATGGTGAAAACGGTCGCCGAAAAGCATGGCCTTCAGCGCCACCTTCATGCCCAAGCCCTTCAAGGGGCTGACCGGCAACGGGTGCCACGCCCATATCTCCGTCTGGGATTTGGAAGGCAAGACCAATGCTTTTGCTGACAAGGACATGCCGTTCGGTCTTTCGGCCAAGGGCAAGACCTTCCTCGGCGGTATCATGCAGCATGCTTCGGCGCTCGCCGCGGTGACCAACCCGACGGTCAATTCCTATAAGCGCATCAACGCGCCACGCACCATTTCCGGCGCGACCTGGGCGCCGAATACGGTGACGTGGACGGGCAACAACCGCACCCACATGGTCCGCGTTCCCGGCCCCGGCCGGTTCAGAACTGCGCCTGCCGGATGGCGCTGTTAATCCGTACCTGCTGCAGGCGATCATCATTGCGGCGGGCCTGAACGGCATCCGGAAAAACGCTGATCCGGGCCGCCACTATGACATCGACATGTACAAGGAGGGCCATACCGTCACCGACGCCCCGCGCCTGCCCTTGAACCTGCTTGATGCGCTGAGGGAATATGACAAGGATGAGGAACTGAAGGCGACGCTCGGCAAGAGTTTCTCCAGCGCCTACCTGAAGCTCAAGCATCAGGAGTGGAATGCCTACGCGTCGCATTTCACCGAATGGGAGCGGCAGACGACGCTCGATATCTGAGCGTCAAGTCAAGTTCCAAGATCAGAAGAGGCGGCATGGCCTGTTCCTGCTATCCGATGTCGTGAAACGGATGGACGGGAAGGCCGGCGCCGCGCTAGCTTCCGTTCCACGATGCTGGGCCGGGAGGGCCAGCCAGGACCCAAAACGAAAGACTTAAGACCATGAAGAGCTATGTGCTGACCGTATCGTGCAAATCCACCCGCGGCATCGTCGCGGCGATCACTGGCTATCTGGCGGACGAGGGTTGTTACATCACCGACAGCTCGCAGTTCGACGATATGGAAACCGGCCTGTTCTTCATGCGCCTGACCTTCATCAGCCAGGAGGGCGCCTCGCTCGACAAGCTGAAGGCAGGCTTCGAGGCGGTGAAGACGCGCTTCGGCATGATCGCCGATATCCTCGATTCGGAGCATCGGATGAAGGTGCTTTTGATGGTATCGCGCTTCGGCCATTGCCTCAACGACCTGCTCTATCGCTGGAAGATCGGCGCGCTGCCGATCGAGATCGTCGGCGTCGTCTCCAACCATTTCGAATACCAGAAGGTCGTCGTCAACCACGACATCCCCTTCCACCATATCCCGGTGACCAAGGCCAACAAGCCGCAGGCCGAGGCTCGCATCATGGACGTGGTCGAGCAGACCGGGACCGAGCTGATCGTGCTGGCCCGCTACATGCAGATCCTGTCGGACCAGATGTGCCAGAAGATGTCGGGCAAGATCATCAACATCCACCACTCATTCCTGCCGTCGTTCAAGGGCGCCAATCCGTACAAGCAGGCCTATGAGCGCGGCGTCAAGCTGATTGGTGCGACGGCGCATTACGTCACTGCCGATCTCGACGAAGGCCCAATCATCGAACAGGACATTGCCCGCATCACTCATGCACAGTCCGCCGAAGACTATGTCTCGATCGGCCACGATGTCGAAAGCCAGGTGCTGGCCCGTGCCGTGCATGCCCATATCCACCACCGCACCTTCATCAACGGCAACCGCACCGTGGTGTTTCCGGCAAGCCCGGGAAGCTATGCATCGGAGCGGATGGGCTGATTCCAGGCCGCTCTGCCGCAATTTTTGTCGATTGTTGCCCACATCCCCGAAAGCTCCGCGCTTTCGGGGATGTTTTGTTTTGCGCAACCCTTCGCCGGGTAGTCGGCTGAACACTTTGTTTAGTCTAAAAGAAATCCATTTTGCTCTAGTCTCGTTTAATCCTGATGCAGCGCAGTGGTTGCGGTGCAGCAACGATTGCCTCTTGCCATGTTGAGTAAATTGGATATCACTAAACATATTGCTCAACACGGCGGAGTGAGGCCGGGTGGGCGAAGGGCGGGGAGCTCAGTGGATTTTTGAAGTTTGATGCGGTCCCCGACAGATGACGATGGCGCCGGTGTATTTCTCCTGTGACGGGGACGCGCAGCCTGCGCAAAAGCAGTCGGAATTCCCGAAGACGGCGTGGTGCCGGCTTCTGTATCTGGGAGGAATACATGCGGAAAATCACCAAGGCCCTTTTGGGGGCAACAACGGCTCTGACGATTTCGGCGGCGCTGCCGTCCGTGTCTCAGGCTGCCGAACTGACCTTGTGCTGGGCGGCCTGGGATCCGGCCAATGCGCTGGTCGAATTGTCCAAGGATTTCTCGGCCCAGACGGGCACGGAGATGAAATTCGAGTTCGTGCCGTGGCCGAACTTCGCCGATCGCATTCTCAACGAACTCAATTCCGGCGGCAAGCTCTGCGATCTCCTGATCGGCGATAGCCAATGGCTCGGCGGTTCCGCTGAGAACGGCTACTATGTCAAGCTCAACGATTTCTTCGACAAGGAAGGCATCAAGATGAGCGACTTCGCCGAAGCCGCCGTCAATGCCTATGCCACCTGGCCGAAGGGCACGCCGAACTACTGGGCGCTGCCGGCCATGGGCGACGCCAATGCCTGGTTCTACCTGCAAGGACTGGTTCGCCAAGCCGGAAATCCAGGCGGAATTCAAGACGGCGACCGGCCACGACCTGACCGTCCCGGCAACCTGGGCCGAACTGATCGAAACGGCGAAGTTCTTCAATGGCAAGGAGATCGACGGCAAGAAGGTCTATGGCGCGGCGATTTTTACCGAACGCGTCTGAAGGCATTACCATGGGGATTACCCAGGCGCTCTATGCCAATGGCTTTAAATACGAGACGACGCCTGGCAAATATGACATGGAGGGGGCTGTCAATTCACCCGACGCAGTAAAGGGCCTTGAGGAATACAAGGAACTCTACAAGTGCTGCACGCCCCCAGGCTACACCGATGCCTACATGGGCGAGACGCTGGACGCCTTCAAGTCCGGCCAGGCGGCGATGGCGATGAACTGGTTCGCCTTCTTCCCCGGTCTCTACAAGGACGAGAATGTCGGCGGCGACAAGATCGGCTTCTTCGTCAATCCGAAGGGGACGACGGCAGCATCGACACTCGGCGGACAGGGGATTTCGGTCGTCGCCAACACCGACAACGTGGATGGCGCGCTCGCCTATATCAAATGGTTCGCGCAGCCGGACGTGCAGAAGAAATGGTGGTCGCTCGGTGGCTACGCGGTGCACAATGCGGTGCTCACCGATCCTTCGTTCAAGGACAGTCAGCCATTCGCGGCAGACTTCCTTGTCGCCATGAACCAGGTCCAGGACTTCTGGCAGGAGCCATCCTACGCCATCCTGCTACAGGCGATGCAAAAGCGCATGCATGACTATGTCGTGGCCGACAAGGGCACGGCAAAGGAAGCGCTCGACGGCTTGGTTGCAGACTGGACGGAAGTCTTCAAGGACGACGGGAAACTTTGATTTCCTCCCGGCATGACCGCCCGGTTCCGGCTCTCGGGCCGGGCGGTCAGAGCTGACGCGCCTGCTTCTCGATTTCTGGTGATGCCCGTGACTGATACTGATAGCTCTCTTCTGGACAAGGCGGCGGCAAAGGCCGTTCGGGCAACACCCGCGCCGCTTGCCTTTCGCGTGCGCGGCCTGTCCGATCGTTCGATCGCCTGGTTGTTCATCACGCCGACGATCGCACTGCTTCTGGCAATCAACATCTTTCCGCTGATCTGGGCGGTGTATCTGTCCTTCACCAATTTCCGGGCCAATCGGCCGAACGCGGAGATCGACGGTGTCGGATTGACCAATTACCAGCGTGTGCTCAATGACCCCGATATCTGGCAGGCGATGCAGACGACGGCGCATTTCGTCTTCTGGACGATCCTTTTGCAGATGCTGATCGGTTTTGCTCTCGCCTATCTGATCGACAGGAAATTCCGCGGCCATGCCTTCTGGACGACGGTCATCCTCATCCCGATGATGCTGTCGCCGGCGGTGGTCGGCAATTTCTGGCGGTTTCTCTACCAGCCGCAGATCGGCCTGTTCAATTATATCTATTCCTTCTTCACCGGCGTGCCGCCGTCTTCCTTCGAGATGCTTGGATCCGTGGCCCTGTCCCCTTGGGCGATCATCATCGTCGATACCTGGATGTGGACGCCCTATGTGATGCTGATCTGCCTCGCCGGCCTGCGCTCGATCCCGGACTATATCTATGAGGCAGCGGAAGTGGATCGCGCCTCGGCCTGGCGGCAGTTCTGGTCGATCACCGTGCCGATGGCACTGCCCTTCATCATGCTGGCCGTGCTGTTTCGCGCCATCGAGAACTTCAAGATGTTCGACATGGTGGTGCTGCTCACTGGCGGTGGCCCCGGTTCGACGACGGAAGTTGCATCGATCACGCTGAAGCGTGAGGCTTTCGAAAGCTGGCGCACCGGCCGGGCCTCGGCCTTCATGATCATTCTTTTCGTCGCCGTCTTCGGCCTTGCCAACATCTACGTCAAAGCGCTGAACAGGGTGAAACAACGATGAGCACCGCAAACTCAGCCCATTCTGTCGTCGAGCCCAGCAGCACGTCCAAGCGCATCGCCGGCGCCATCGTCATCCTCTATGCGGTGATCACCATGGTGCCGCTCGCCTGGATTTTCCTGACAAGCTTCAAGTCGCCGCCGGATCGATCAGCTATCCGCCAAAGATCGTCTTCCAGCCGACGCTCGAAGGCTACTGTAACCTGTTCACGACGCGCACTCGCCAGACGCAGGACTATATCCAGTCGCTCGGCGCGCCGACGTCGACCTGCGACGAGATCACCCTGCAACCGCAACATGGTGATCGCCGGGCCGTCGAACTACTGGCCGCGCTTCCAGAATTCGCTGATCATCGCTTTCGGCTCGACATTTCTGGCCGTGTCCCTCGGAACGCTCGCAGCCTATGGCTTCTCCGCTTCAAGGTGCCGCTCGCCGACGATCTCTTGTTTTTCATCCTCTCGACTCGAATGATGCCACCGATTGCCGTCGCCATCCCGATCTACCTGATGTATCGGCAGCTTGGCCTGTCCGACACGGCGCTCGGTATGATCCTGCTCTACACGGCGGTCAACGTGTCGCTCGCCGTCTGGCTGCTCAAGGGCTTCATCGATGAAATTCCCCGGGAGTACGAGGAAGCGGCGATGATCGACGGTTATACGCGGCTGCAGGCGTTCCGAAAGGTTGTACTGCCGCAGGCGACGACCGGGATCGCCGCCACCGCCATCTTCTGCCTGATCTTTGCCTGGAACGAATATGCCTTCGCCGTTTTGCTGACGTCCGGCTCGGCGCAGACCGCACCGCCTTTCATCCCGACGATCATCGGCGAAGGCGGACAGGACTGGCCGGCGGTCGCTGCGGGAACGACGATCTTCCTGGTACCGATCCTCGTCTTCACCATTCTGCTTCGCAAACAGCTGCTGCGTGGCATCACCTTCGGAGCGGTGCGCAAATGACCATGGACACGACGAAAGCCGCCAAGAAACGGCCCTTCTTTCTCCGTCGAGGACCGATGGAAAACATCGCGACCGCATTGATTGCGATCGGCTTCCTGATGCTGTTCCAGCCGTTCGCGCTGGTGCTCTACACCTATTCGCTGGTGACGCTTCTCGCCGGCACCGTGATGTTCATCGTCGTCTCGAAATTTCCGGAGTGACCCATGGCTGAAATCCGGATCGAAAACCTGCGCAAGCAATTCGCCGACTTCGTGGCTGTCGAGGATCTGAGCTTCACAGTCGCCGACGGCGAGTTCCTGGCTTTGCTTGGGCCGTCCGGCTGCGGCAAGACGACGACGCTTCGCATGATCGCCGGTCTGGAGCTACCGACCAGCGGCAAGATCTATCTCGATGGCGAGGATGTGACTTTCAATCGGGCGAGCGCCCGTGACATCGCCTTCGTGTTCCAGCTCTTCGCACTTTATCCTCATATGAACGTGCGCAAGAACATCGGCTTTCCGTTGCTGTCTCAAGGGTTGCCGAAGGCGGAGATAAAGGCGCGTCGAAGAGACGGCAAAGCTCCTGCAGATCAGCCATATCCTTGACAAATCCGTCTCCCGGCTTAGCCGGCGGCGACCGTCAGCGCGTGGCGCTCGGACGCGCTATCGTTCGCCGGCCGAAATGTTTCCTGATGGATGAGCCGCTTGGAACGCTCGATGCCGAATTCCACGAGGTCATGGTCCATGAACTCAGGGAGTTGCACAACCGCATCCATGCGACGACCGTTTACGTCACCCATGACCAGCATGAAGCGATGGCGATGGCCGACAAGATCGCCGTGATGAACCATGGCATCATCGAGCAGTTCGGGACACCGCAGGAAATCTACAACCGTCCGGCCTCGATGTATGTCGCCGACTTCATCGGCTCGCCGCCAATGAACTTTTTGAAGTTCACCTCTGGGCTACAGAAGGGCATGCGCTCGGTGTCTGTCGAAGGCGTGGAAATTGCTCTGCCGGAAGTCCATCAGGACATGGCGGTCAGCGAATTGGCGCTGGGTGTCCGGCCGGAACATATCCGCTTCAACGACAGCTCGATCCTGCGCGGCTCGGTCTATGGCGCGGAATATCTCGGGACCAACCAGATCGTCGCCGTCGAAACCGGCAAGGGCCTGCTCAAGGCGCGCGTGCCGGCCGATCGGACCTTCCGCATCGGCGAAACCGTCGGGCTGGAACTCAACAGCGAGAAGCTCTCCTTGTTCGATTGCACCTCCGGTCGGGCGGTAAAATCATCCCTTTATACGGAGGCCCGTCATGGCTGAGGTATCGCTGCAGAATATCAGCAAGTCTTTCGGCGAATCGAAGGCCGTGCGGAACCTGACGCTGACCATCCGCGATGGCGAGTTCGTCGTCCTGCTTGGGCCGACCGGCGCCGGCAAGACGACGACGCTGCGGCTGATCGCGGGACTGGAGAAGCCGGACACGGGGCGCGTGACGATCGGCGGGCAGGACATGGCGGGTGCTGCACCTGCGGGCCGCGACGTCGCCTTCGTCTTCCAGCAATATTCGCTCTATCCCCATCTGACGGTCTATGAAAACCTCGCTTTTCCGCTGCGCTCGCCAGCCCGACGCCTGTCCGCCGACGAGATCGATCGCCGTGTCCGCGAAGTGGCGAGGATGGTACGGATTGATCATAAGCTGGAAAACCGCTCGACCCGCCTGTCGGGCGGGGAGATGCAGCGCGTCGCCATCGGCCGGGCACTGGTGCGCAAGCCATCGATCTATCTGATGGACGAACCGCTCTCGTCGCTCGACGCCAAGCTGCGCGGGGAATTACGGCTGGAACTGAAAAGGATCCAGAGCGAACTCGGCTCAACACTTCTCTATGTCACGCACGACCAGATCGAGGCGATGACGATGGCCGACCGGATCGGCATTCTCAACGATGGTGAACTCATCCAGCTGGGCACGCCGCGAGAAATCTACAGCAATCCTGTCAACCTGCATGTGGCGGCACGGCTCGGCCAGCCGCATATCAACCTCATTCCTGAAGGGCTCGTGCCTGGCGGCCAGCCGCCCAGCGGAACCAAGACGATCGGTGCGCGGACCGAACATCTCGAAATTCACGCGGGCAACGGTACGGCAAATGCCGAGATCGACTGGATCGAGCATCTCGGCGACCAAAGCCATCTGCACCTGCGTATTGCCGGCCACAAGCTGGTGACGCTTGCCAATCCGTATGTGCCGGTCAAACCCGGCGACAAGATCAAGTTGACGCTGAAGGATCCGCTCTATTTCGGATCGGACGGACAACGGCTTGTATAAACGACGCAGGAGGTTGCATCGCTTGTGCCGTGGCGGAAGGATGCGGATCAGTAACGAACTGGATGAGTAGTGCCATGAAACATTTCTTCAACCGCAGGGAAAACATCGTCACTGAGGCATTGGACGGTCTGTTGCGGACCGCACAGCCGGGAACGCTCGCCCGCCTCGATAGCTATCCCGACATCAAGGTGATCGTGCGGGCCGATTGGGACAAGTCCAAGGTGGCCGTCATTTCCGGGGGCGGGGCAGGGCATGAACCATCGCATGCCGGGTTTGTCGGGCGGGGCATGCTGACGGCGGCCGTGTCTGGCGAGATCTTTGCTTCTCCCAGTGTCGATGCTGTGCTGACCGCGATCCGCGCCGTGACGGGCAAACCGGGTTGCCTGCTGGTGGTCAAGAACTATACAGGCGACCGGCTGAATTTCGGTTTGGCAGCGGAAAAGGCGCGGGCCGAGGGCTTCGCTGTCGAGATGGTCATCGTCGCCGACGATATTGCACTGCCGGAGATCAACCAACCGCGCGGCGTGGCAGGCACGCTCTTCATCCACAAGATCGCCGGGCATCTGGCAGAAAGCGGCGAGAGCCTCGCCTCGGTTGCCGCTGCCGAAGGCCGCTGCAACGGATATCGTTTCGCTCGGGGTTTCCTATTCGTCCTGCTCCATTCCCGGTCAGCCCTACGAGGAGCGTCTGGGAGAGACCCAGGGCGAGCTTGGGCTCGGTATCCACGGCGAGCCCGGCGTTGAGAAGATAACCGTCCAAGCCGCCGACAGCATCGTTTCGATCATGACGGAACGGTTGTCCGCAGCAATGAAGCCGGATGGGCAGTATGCTTTGTTGATCAACAATCTCGGTGCCGTTCCGCCAGTGGAGATGACGCTGATCGCTAATGCGGTCCTTTCCTCGTCCTTTGCCGCGCGGGTGGCGCTGACGATCGGGCCGGGGCCGATGATGACGGCCCTGAACATGAACGGTTTTTCCCTTTCTCTGGTGCGGCTGGACGCTGAGCGTCAGAAAGCGCTGTGCTCTGCCGTCGCGCCGCATGCGTGGCTGCCGGCGGTGGTGCCGCATGCCGGCGATATCCTGCCGGCACCGAAAGTCGAAGCCGTGGGAAAAACCGCTCCGGCGAGCCACGACGCGAAAGCGGAGCGAGTGCTTGCCGCCGTCTGCGAACGCCTGATTGCGCTTGAGCCGGAGTTGAACCGGCTGGACGCCAGGGCGGGTGACGGCGATACCGGATCGACGGTTGCGATGGGTGCCCGCAGCATCCTTGCCCAATCCAAAAGCCTGCCCTTTGCCGACCGGGCTGCCCTTTTCGCTGTGATCGGCGATACGCTGGCCACGGCGATGGGGGTCGAGTGGCGTTCTCCTGTCGATCTTCTTTACGGCGGCGGGCAAGGCAAGCGGGGACAGGGCAAACCTTGCCGCGTCTCTTCTGGCCGGCCTCGATCGCATGACCTTTTATGGTGGAGCCCATCCGGGCGATCGCACCATGGTCGATGCGCTCTCTCCGGCGCTGCACGCGTTGTCGATCGTCGGGGTCCGTGCCGCCGCCGATGAGGCGTGCAAGGGAGCGGAGGCCACCAAGGCGATGCGCAAGGCGAAGGCCGGCCGGTCCGCCTATATCGGAGAGAGCGATCTTGACGGCGTGATGGATCCCGGCGCCCATGCCGTGGCCGAGGTTTTCGCTGCTGTTGCCGGTATTCTGGAGTCCGCATGATCGCTGTTCGCCAACCCGGGCGTGTCATCGATACCGCGGCCTTGATGTCCCGCGTGATCGACGCGTGCCGGGATGCCGTCGGCTCAGAGGAAGCCCGTCTTTGTGATCTCGACCGCGCGATCGGTGACGGCGATCACGGCACCAATATGCGCCGAGGACTGGAAGCTCTGGCGGCCGAGCGAGAGAAACTTGCGGCGATGCCTCTTGCAGAAGCGATGATTGCCGCCGGGACGATCCTGGTGATGACCATTGGCGGTGCCGCCTGGGCCACTTTACGGCACGCTGCTGATGGAGACTGGCAAAGGGCTTTCAACCGGCCGGGTGGAGTTTCCTCAGGTCTTTCAGCAGGCGGTCGCCGCTGTCGCACAACGCGGCAAGTCATCCCCAGGCGAAAAGACGTTGCTGGATGTGCTTGTTCCACTCAGCGACGAGTTGATAAAGCACACGGACATGCGTCGCCTTGCCGAGAAGATTCAGGGTTTTGCCGATATGACGATTGATATGAAGGCCCTGCGCGGGCGGGCCTCTTTCCTCGGCGAGCGTTCCGTGGGGCATATGGACCCGGGGGCCGCCAGTTGCGCACTGCTGGCAACGACAGCCTGCCACGAATTGACAGAGGCGGGATTGGCATGACGGACAGACGGGGAAATGTCGGGATCGTCATCGTCTCGCATTCGCCGCTTGTGGCGAAGGGAGCGGCCGACATGGTGCGCCAGATGGTCGGCGACAGTGTGCCGCTTGCCTGGTGTGGTGGTAACCCGGCCGGTGGGCTTGGAACCGACATGGGGGCGATCCTCAAGGCGATCGAGGAGGCCTGGTCCGAGGCGGGTGTCGCCATCTTCGTCGATCTGGGTGGTGCCGAAACCAACAGCGAAATGGCGATCGACATGATCGGCAAGGAGCGGGCGGGGCGAATTGTCATCTGCAACGCGCCGATTGTCGAAGGCGCTGTCATCGCAGCGGCTGAGGCGTCCGGCGGCGCATCGCTGGCAAAGGTGGTGGCAACGGCACAGGAGCTGTCTCCGTCATGACCGACAAACGGCACGGTGTTTTTGGGGGAACGAGTTCCGCGGACAGCAATGCGTCCGTCGAGCTGTTAATCACCCATGGTGTCGGCCTGCATGCGCGTCCGTCCGTGGTCTTTACCCGGCTAGCAAAGTCCTTCCCCTGCACCATCGAGATCGAGGTCAATCGTTCCGGGCTGTGGCTGAATGCAAAGAGCATCGTCAAGGTGATGGGCGCCCGCATACGCCAGGGGTCGACACTGAAGATCAGGGCGCATGGCTTGAGGGCCGAAGAGGCGATTGCTGTCCTTGAAGCCATGTTCGTCAATGATTTTGCCGAGGAAAGACCGCATGTCCGGGGCGCTTAGACTGCAAGGGCAGGGCAATGGCTGCGGTTTTGCGGCCGGGCCTGCCTACGTGGCGGCGGAGCGCCTCAGCCCTCACGGGGGCCAGGCTTCCCCATCGCTGGAGTTCGAAAACCTTAACCGGGCGATTGCCGGATCCGTCGCCTCGCTCGAGACCCTGATGGCGCTAACCGATCCGGCCAGCGCCGATATCCTCGAATTTCAGATCGAAATGCTGCGCGATCCGGTGATCGGCGAGATGGCGGCCGAGCAGATCGGCAAGGGACAGAATGCCGCCTTTGCCTGGGTTGCGGCACTGGAGGAGTATATCGCCGGGTTTGAGCAATCGGAAGACGAGGACATACAGGCGCGCGCAGTCGATATGATCGACATCCGCGACCGCGTGCTTCTGCGCTCGAAGGCGTTCCCGCGGCTGATTTTCCCGCAGGATCGATCTTCGTCGGCCGGGACATGGCGCCCAGCCTTTTTCTCGCTCATGACTGGACGGATGGCGGCGGGATTGCGCTTGAAGCGGGAAGCACCGCCAGCCACGTGGCGCTGCTCGCGCGCGCCAGAGGCGTGCCGATGGCCGTCGGCATCGGCAATTTTGCTGTCGAGGCCGCCACGCCGGTTCTGGTCGATGGGGATGGGGGCCTCGTTGTCGTTCATCCAAGCGATGCTGATATTGCAGCCCTGGCCAGGCCTGCGCAGAACGGTGGCCGATATTACGCCGGTCTTTGAATCTGGGGCCACGAGGGCTTTGTCCGCCGGTGATGTCGAGCTTCTGGTCAATATCAGCGGTATCGCTGATATCCGCAATCTCGATCCCGGCACTTGCGATGGCATTGGCCTTTTGCGGACAGAATTTCTGATTTCGTCGGCCGCAGATCTCGCTAATGAGGAAAAGCAATTCCAGCTCTATTGCGAGATGGTGAAATGGGCGGCCGGCCGGCCGGTGACCATCCGTCTGTTCGATCTGGGTGGGGACAAGCCGCTTGGTGGTTTCGGTGTCGATGAGCGCAATCCCTTTCTCGGCTTGCGCGGTATTCGCCTGCTTCTGTCCATGCCGGTCATGCTGAGAATCCAGGCGCGGGCGCTTTTACGGGCCGGAGCGTTCGGGGGGATCAAGGTCCTGCTGCCGATGGTCACGTTCCCCAGGGAGGTTGAGGACACGAGGCGCCTGTTCGAGGAGGAGGCAGCGGGTCTTGCCCAAAGGCATATCGCAATCAGCATGCCTGCTATCGGCATGATGGTGGAGGTGCCGGCAGCGGCGATCATGCTCGATACGTTCGAACAGGCCGATTTTTTTCGCTCGGAACCAATGATCTGGCTCAATATCTAAGTGCGGCTGCAAGGGACAATCCACAAGTCGCCGATCTGCACCGACAAGCAACACCCGCCCTGTTGCGGTTGATCGCGCAGACGGTCGTCGTTGCGCAGGATATGGGGAAGCCGATCGGCATTTGCGGGGATCTGGCTGGCAGAACCGGAGTGGCTTCCATCGCTGATCGCCAGTGGCATTCGACAGATTTCCGTTGCTCCTTCGCAGCTTGCAGCCGTAAAGACGACGCTTGCGCAGGCAGGGATGGACGACTGACATGGCACGCGATGCAAATGAAGATGCCATTGTGGCCTATAAGGCAATCCTTGCTTCGATCATCGACAACCGGCCATCCGGCACGCGCCAAAGGCTCGCGGTGGCACTTGGCAAACATCGCAGCTTCGTCACCCAGATCACCAGTCCGGGATATGCGACGCCGTTGCCTGCCCGGCACCTGGCGACGATTTTTCAGGTCTGCCATGTCAGCAAGACCGAGCAGGACCGCTTCCTGCAGGCCTATCAGCTGGCGCATCCGGGCAAGCTGCCCGATCTCGGCAATGCCGGGGGCCTGCGGCAGCTGACGGTCATGGTCGCCGATTTCGGCGACGAGAAAAGAACCGGCTGCTCGACGAGGCGATCCAGGATTTCATTCAGAGGATCGTGCTCATCTCCGGCGAGGCAGACTGAATGGGCTCCGTTGCCAAGCCGCGTGTGACAACACTGGAAAATTCGTCCCGCTCGGATACGATTGCCGCTGGGAGCGGGAGATGAAGAAATTCATGAACAGCGCCGGGACTTTGGCGCAAGACAGTCTGGAGGGGTTCGTTGCTGCGCATGGCGATATCGTCATGTTTGGCGCAGGGCGAAAGTATGTTCGGCGCCGGATGCTGAGCCCGGGAAAGGTGGCGATCATTTCAGGCGGCGGTGCCGGCCACGAGCCGATGCACACCGGCTTCGTCGGGCACGGCATGCTGGATGCCGCATGCACGGGTTACGTCTTCACCTCGCCGACACCCGATCAGATTTATGCGGCCATCCATGAAACCGACAATGGCGCCGGAACGCTGTTGATCGTCAAGAATTACGATGGCGACGTGATGAACTTCGAGATGGCCGCCGAGATGGCGATATCGGGCGGAACACACCGTATCGAGACCATCATCGTCAATGACGATATCGCCGTGGAACGCTCCGCAAGGGGAACAGGCCGTCGCGGCGTGGCCGGCACGCTCGTCGTCGAGAAGATTGCCGGTGCGGCTGCGCAGGCAGGTGCTACCCTCGACCAATTGAAGGTTCTGGGAGATGCCGTCGTTGGCGCAACCCTGAACGATGGGCGTGGCCTTGAAGGGCACGACGGTGCCGCAGACGACGCGCGAGACGTTTCTGCTTGGCCCGGATGAGATGGAGGTCGGTGTCGGCATTCACGGCGAACCGGGCCGCTCGCGACAAGGTGACCGATGCCTCGGCGATCGTCGCCCTGATCTGCAGGCACATTCTCGATGACTTTGGTTCGCTGGACGGGCAATCGGTGCTGCTGTTCGTCAACGGTCTCGGCGGAACGCCGCAGTCGGAACTCTATCTTGTCTTCGGCTTGGCGCGTGCCTTTCTCGAAGAGCGCGGCGTCGTCATCGCCCGCAGTCTTGTCGGTACCTATGTCACATCGCTCGATATGGCCGGCATTTCCATTACCGTCACTCAGCTGGATGAGCGGCTGACCCGTCTCTGGGACGCGCCGGTTCTGACGGCGGCCTTGCGCTGGTAGTCAGACCGGCGACGCAATCTCCAGCGGAGATCCATCGGAAAAACGGCTGAACCGGAAGGGCGTGGGATCGACGATGGGGGTAGTTCCCATGACCAGATCGGCGGCAAGATGCCCAGCACCCGGCCCGATGCCAAACCCGTGGCCGGAAAATCCGGTCGCAATAACCAGGCTGGCAAGGCTGTCGAGCGTGGAAATGACTGGGACCGCGTCTGGCGTCACGTCGATCAGGCCGGCCCAGATTTGCTCCACTTTCGCGTCACGCAGTACCGGCAAGGCTTCCGTGGCCGCCTGCAACGCGTTCAAAGCGGATCTGCCATCCGGATTCGGATCGAGAATACGATGCCGTTCGAATGCGCCGGGCCGGTCGAGGGGGACCGCGGAGATTTCGAACAGTTCCTGCCAGCTTCGAGCGCTAAGACCGATTTGCACCGCGTCGCCCTCAGCCTTCCTGGCGGGTTGGAAATCATGGAAGAAGGTAAAACTGTCCGGCACCAGCGCATGCATATTGATGCCGCCATTGGCGATGGTGTAGCCGCCGTCCAGCCGTTTCCTATAGGCATAGGTCGCGGTGGCGCCGGCCCCATCCGGTCCTCGGTTTACCGCGCTGGTGCGCAGCACCGAGTTGCGCACTTTCAGCTGCGGCAGCTGGATGCCAAGTCCCTTGCAGAACAGGCGCGACCAGGCGCCGCCGGCAAGCACGACAGCGGGAGGTCTCGATCCGGCCTTTCTCGGTGATCACAGCACTGATCCGACCGGCGCTCTTTTCGATGCCGCGCACGGCACAGCCTGTCAGGATGCGGGCACCGGCCCGGCGCGCGCCCGTCGCAATCGCCGGCACTGCCTTTTGCGGTTCGGCACGACCATCACTTGGCGTGTAGAGCGCGCCCTTGTATCGCCGCCCGGCACCCAGCATCACGGCAGCCGTTTCGTCGGGGCCGATTTGTCGCGTATCGAGGTCATGCGCCTGCGCGAGCTTCAGCCAGGCATCGCGATTGGCGATGTCCACCTCGCTCTCGGAGATATAGAGGATGCCGGAGCGGCGGAATCCGGTCTCGCCGCCGACGCGCGCATCCAGCCCGTCCCAGATTTTCAAGGCTTCGATCGCCAGCGGAATCTCCCGCCGGTCTCTGCCCATGACACGGACCCAGCCCCAGTTGCGACTGGATTGCTCGCCGCCAAGCACGCCCTTTTCGCAAAGCACGACATCGACGCCGCGTTCGGCAAGGAAAAGCGCCGTGCTTACCCCGATGATGCCGCCGCCGATGATGATGACATCGGCTCTTTTCGGGAGAATCTGGTCGGTTTCGCTGTGGTCAAGGATAGGGCCGGGCATGGGGAGGGTTCCGAGCGTCGAAGAAAGAGATCTCCGATGTGCATGGTATAGTGCCGTTGTTCAAGTCGCGAAGACTGGCCGGTGACGGAACGAATGTGTGCCGTCAGACGGGCAGAGTGAACGCGTCGCTCTCGCCTTCGACAAGGTCTTCCGGCCAGACTTTGTGAAGCTCCGCATCCGGATAGAAATGGCTGAAGGCTGGCATGGTGGCTAGCAATGCTTCCGCGAGCGCAATGCCGAGATCGCGCCGTGATAGCGTGAAGCCGGTCAGGCTCGGCGACAGGAAATGCGATTGCGGGCTCTGACGGCCGATGATGGCGATATCGCGTCCGGGCTTGAGGCCGGCTTCGCTCAGGCCACGGTAGAAGCCGATGGCGATGGTCTCGTTGACCAGCAGGATTGCGGTTGGCCGGTCCTTCTTGGCAAGGAGTTGCTGGGCGACATGATAACCGCCTGCCTCGTTCGGCTTCGAGCTGAAGACAAGATCGGGATCGAGCGTCAATCCGTGCGCGGTAAGGGCCTTTGCGCTTTGATCGACGAAGAGATGGCCCAGGTTGATGTCGTCATGCGGCCGCGTCACGGCGATGCGTCGGTGACCTCTCGCCACCAGCCGGTCGATCGACGTCTGCGCCATGCCTTCGAAATCGAGATCGAGCCAGGGCTGGCCGACATCCGTCAGGCTGCGCCCGAGCGTGACAAACGGGATCTTGCGCTTGGCCAGAAATTCGGAAACGTGGATCGTGCCGCTGGGTGGCCGACAGAATGAGGCCATCGGCGAAGCCGCGGGCAACGACGCGGCGGAGATAATCATCGGGGTCTTCCTCCGACGAGCAGAGCAGGGCGACCAGATCGAGATGATGGCGGGCAAAAACCGTCTGGACACCATCGAATACGCTCATGAAGAACGTATCGCCCTGACCTGGTGATCTCCGTGCCGGTCTGCATCATGAAGCCGATGATATTGGTGGTGCCCTGGCGCAGGCTGCGGCCGGACTGGTTGGGCACATAGCCGAGTTCGGCGGCGGCTTCCAGCACCTTGCGGCGCGTTTCCTCGTTGACATCAGGGCGGCCGTTCAGCGCGAGACACCGTTCCGATAGAAATATCCAGATGTTGCGCAAGCCTGCGTATGCCCGTCATTCCAGCCGCTTCCAACGTGTGATTTCCGTGTCTCGATATCCATCTATTGACACGTTTCAAAAATCGATCATAGTACCGTAAACGTTTACGGTGGCCGAAAAGGAGCGAAAACCGTAGACTTCTAGGAGGAGAATCTCATTTTGCGTGCAGTTTTGTGCGGGTGCGGAGCTATGGCCAAAGGCTGGCTGAGAGCGATCGTGGATACCCCTGAAATCAGAGCGGCGGTCGATGTCGTCGGCCTCGTCGACGTCAATCCGGCGGCGGCAAGGGCGCTTGCCGAAGAGTTCGGTCTGGGCGATGCCATCATTGGTTCCGATCTCGGTTCCGTACTTGCCGAAACGTCGGCGGATGTCGTGTTCGACGTGGTTATCCCGTCCGCCCGCCACGATGTGGTCGGAACCGCGCTCGCCCATGGCTGCCACGTGCTCAGCGAAAAGCCGATGGCAGCATCGATCGAGGAAGGGCGGTCGCTGATCGCTCAGGCTGAGGCCGCCGGAAAAGTTCATGCCGTCGTCCAGAACCGCCGATTCATTTCGGGTATTCGCCGCATCCGCCGCCTGGTGGAAAGCGGTGCGCTCGGCGAATTGACGGCCATTCATTGTGATTTCTTCATCGGTGCGCATTTTGGCGGGTTCCGTGAAGAGATGGACAATGTGCTCTTGCTTGATATGGCGATCCACACATTCTGACGCTGCCCGCTTCGTTGCGGACAAGGTGCCGGTGGCGGTCTATTGCCATGAAAGCAATCCGCGCGGTTCCTGGTATGTGCATGGCGCGGCCGCCAATGCGATCTTCGAGTTTTCCGATGACGTGACCTTCACCTATCGCGGCTCCTGGTGCGCGGAAGGGGCGAATACCAGCTGGGAAAGCCAGTGGCGTATCATCGGCACCAAGGGAACGTTGCTCTGGGACGGTGCCGACAGTTTTCAGGCAGGCGTTGTCGCGGGTTCGGAAGGCTTCTTGCGTCCGATCGAAACCATCGATGTACCGCGGCCGGCAAACGAGGCGCAGACCCATGGTCATGCCAGCGTGATCGCGGACTTTCTTAACGCCATCCAGACCGGCGCCAAGCCGGAGACGGTCAGCAACGACAATATCAACAGCCTTGCCATGGTGTTCGCGGCGATCGAAGCGCCCGCACCAAGCAGCGCGTGACCCTATGAACAGGACAATTTCATGAGCAATCCGGCAAAAGCCATCCGCATCGGCACCATGATCGGCGCATCCGCAGGCAAGGCGGCAGAGCGTATCGGCAAGGTGGCAGATATGGGCTTCGAAAGCTTCGAGCCCTTCTTCTGGCAGACGACCAATGGCCAGAACCTTGCCGAACTCGGCAAGCGCTGCGTCGAGGCGATTGGTGACCGCGACATCACCATTTCGACGCTCGGCATGTTCGGCAATCCGCTGGAGACGACCGAAATCGACCGCGATACACTGCAGGGCTGGAAGGACTGCATCGACAACGCCCATCATTTTGGTGCCACCTGCGTTGCCGGCTTTACCGGCCGTATTCTGCAATAAGCCGCTGACCGACAGCCTGCCGCGCTACAAGGAAATCTGGAGCGAGCTTGCCAAGCGGGCCGCCGACAAGGGCGTGAAGATCGCATTCGAGAATTGCGCCATGGATGGCAACTGGGCGACCGGCGACTGGAACATCGCCCACAACCCCGATGCATGGGAACTGATCTTCAACGAGACGCCAGATGACAATATCGGGCTCGAATGGGAACCCTGCCACCAGATGGTCTATCTCATCGATCCGCTGCCGCAGATCCGCAAATGGGCAAGCAAGATCTTTCACGTGCATGGCAAGGACGCGACCATCCGCTGGGACGTCATCCGCGAGCACGGTATTTTCGGCAAGGAAAAATTCGTGTTCATGCGTACACCGGGCTTTGGCGACACCAACTGGACGGACGTGATTTCCGAGCTGCGGCTTGCCGGTTGGTCCGGTTCGATCGACATCGAGGGCTGGCACGATCCGGTCTATCGCGACGCACTTGAGATGACTGGCCAGGTTCATGGCCTGAATTATCTAAAGGCTTGCCGGGGCGGCGATTTCGTCGTCGATCCCGCCTGATTGGCCAGGCCTGCCCGGCCAATCAGGCGGGCCTGACAGACTGAAATAGACTGAAGAAGGCCGGCATGGAGGATGACGGCCGACAGGATAACCACAAGGAGGAAAATTATGGGTATCCGCAAATATGCAGTCATCGGTGCGCTGGCGCTTGCAGGCGTTTCGATGTTCGGTCTTTCCGCGAAGGCGGAAGACGTGAAACTCACTGTCTGGTCGCTTGACCGCGACATTCAGCCGGCACCGCATCTGGTGGCCGATTTCAACAAGCTCAACAATGGCATCCAGATCGAGTACCGCCGGATCCAGTTCGACGACGTGGTGAGCGAGGCCATGCGCGCCTACTCGACTGGCCAGGCGCCGGATATCATCGCCATCGACAATCCGGAGCACGCGCTGTTTTCGTCGCGCGGCGCCTTCCTTGATCTCACCGACATGATCTCGAAATCGACCCTGATCAAGCCGGAAAACTATTTCCCCGGTCCGCTGAAGTCCGTCGAATGGGACGGCAAATATTACAGGCGTGCCGAAGGCGACCAACACGATCGCACTCTACTACAACAAGGACATGTTCAAGGCGAAGGGGCTCGACCCGAACAAGCCGCCGCAGACCTGGGACGAACTGGTCGAGGATGCGCGCAAGCTGACCGACCCGGCTGCCAACGTCTATGGTCTGGCATTCTCGGCCAAGGCCAATGAGGAAGGTACCTTCCAGTTCCTGCCCTGGGCGCAGATGGGCGGCGGTAGCTATGAGAACATCAATTCCGAGGGTGCCGTGAAGGCGCTGACGGTCTGGAAGACGATCATGGACGAGAAGCTTGCCTCGCCGGATACGCTGACCCGCGGCCAGTGGGATTCGACCGGCACGTTCAATTCCGGCAATGCCGCCATGGCGATCTCCGGCCCATGGGAACTCGACCGCATGTCGCAGGAAGCGAAATTCGACTGGGGCGTCACGCTGCTGCCGGTTCCGCAGGAAGGTGCTGAACGCTCGTCGGCCATGGGCGACTTCAACTGGGCGATCTTTGCCTCGACCAAGCACCCGGAAGAAGCCTTCAAGGCACTCGAATATTTCGCTTCGCAGGACGACAAGATGTTCAAGAACTACGGCCAGCTCCCGGCCCGTTCCGACATCTCCATCCCGGAAACCGGTCAGGCGCTGAAGGATGCCGGGCTCAAGGTGTTCCTCGAACAGCTGAAATATGCAAAGCCGCGCGGCCCGCATCCGGAATGGCCGAAGATCTCCAAGGCGATCCAGGATGCCATCCAGGCGGCTTTGACTGGCCAGTCGAGCCCGAAGGACGCCCTTGATCAGGCAGCCGAGAAGATCAAGGCTGTCTTGGGTTAATCTCCAGTGCCACCGGATGGCTGTCCGTCAGCCATCCATCATTTCCTCCCGGAAGGGGTTGTCTCGCGCGCGAATGCATGGGCAGCCCCGTTCGGAGCATCGGAGGCCCCATGAAGAGGCTCCTTTCCAGTGTCCGTGATGGCCGCGGTTTCGATATCGTGCTTGTTGCCTTCCCACTCGGCTTTCTGTTCCTGATGGCGGGGTTGCCGCTGCTCTACAACGTATTGATGAGCTTTCAGGAGGTTGACATGTTCAGCCTCGGCACGTTCCTGCGCCCCTTCGTAGGCTTCAAGAACTACACCGATCTGTTCGCCCAACCCGAGACATGGCCAATTCTCGGCAATACGGCGATCTTCGTCATCGGCTCGATCGCCGGCCAGTTCCTGATCGGCTTTGGGCTGGCCCTGTTCTTCTGGGTGAATTTTCCGGGCGCCTCCTGGCTGCGCGGCCTATTCCTCGTTTCCTGGGTGATGCCCGGTCTCGTCGTTGGCGCCATCTGGAACTGGATCCTGTCGGGTGATTTCGGCGTGCTGAATTTCATGCTGAGGGAAACCGGCATTATCAGTGGCAACATCTTCTGGCGCTCCGACCCCAATTACTCGCTTTATGCGGTCATCATGGCCAACATCTGGCTGGGCACGGCCTTCAACATGATCCTCCTGTCCGTCGGGTTGGCGAGCATTCCCGGCGATCTCTATGAGGCGGCCGAACTGGACGGCGCCAATGCCTGGCAGCGCTTCTGGACGATCACCCTGCCGATGATGCGCTCGACCATCGGCGCCATCATTTCACTGGGTCTGATCTTCACGCTGCAGCAGTTCGACCTTTTCGCCGCGATCACTTCCGGCGGGCCGAACAATTCGTCCAACGTCACGCAATACTGGGCCTGGGATCTCTCCTTCCGGCAATATGACTTCGCCAAGGGCGCAACGATCTCGGTCATCATGATCGTCTTCGTGATGTTTGCCTCGGTCGTCTATGTCCGCTCCACACGCCATGAGGTGCGCGGATGAGCGACACCAACCGCAATCGCCTGATGCTGGTCATCGCCATTATCATGGCAGCGATCTATCTGTTTCCGCTCTATTGGATGTACATCACCGCGCTGAAAAGCGGCTCGGAGATGTTTGCGACGCCGCCAAGCTTCTGGCCGTCGGAGCCGCAATGGGCCACCTATGCCTTCGTCTGGGAAAGCCGGGGCATGGGCCGCTATCTGTGGAACTCGCTGGTCATCGCGTTCGGCTCGGTCACCCTGATCACCGTGCTCGGCGTCGGCTGCGCCTATGTGCTGGCGCGTTATCGCAATGTCTGGGTCGATATCGGGTTGTTCCTGATCCTGATGCTGCAGGTCCTGCCGGCCTCGCTGATGATCACGCCTATCTTCGTCGGCTTCTCGCAGCTCGGCATGCTCAACTATCCGCGTCTGGCCGTGATCATAGCTATTGCCGCCAAGAGCATGCCGTTCTTCGTCGTGCTGGTGCGCGCCACCTTCATGGCGGTGCCGCAGGAGCTTGAAGAAGCGGCATTGGTCGATGGCAATTGCTGGGTCGGTGCCTTCTTCAACATCGTGCTGCCGCTTGCCCGCAACGGCATCCTTGTCAGCGCCATCCTCATCTTCATGCAGGCCTTCGGCGAGTTCGTCTATTCGAAGTCGATCATCCAGGCGGTGGAACTGCAGCCCGCCAGCGTTGGCCTTAACTCTTTCATGGGGCCGAACACCAATGAATGGAACAACATCATGGCCTATGCCACGATCTACGTGACCCCCATTCTCGCCATCTTCGTGCTGCTGCAGCGGCGCATCGTCTCCGGCCTTACTTCGGGAGCCATCAAATGACCAAACAGATCGAGCTCTCGGGCGTCAATAAATATTACGGCGCCTTCCACGCGTTGAAGAATATCGAGCTCAGCATCGAGAAAGGTAGCTTCGTCGCACTCGTCGGTCCGTCCGGCTGCGGCAAGTCTACGCTGCTGCGGTCGCTGGCCGGGCTGGAAAGCATCTCCACGGGCGATCTCAAGATCGCCGGTGAGCTGATGAACAACGTGCCGCCGCGCAAGCGCGACATCGCCATGGTGTTCCAGTCCTATGCGCTCTATCCGCATATGACGGTGGAGCAGAACCTGACCTACAGCCTACGTATTCGCGGTGTTCCGAAAGCCGAAGCCAAGAAGGCAGCCGAGGAAGTGGCGGCGACCACCGGGCTTTCGCAGCTTCTCGGCCGCTATCCGCGTGAATTGTCCGGTGGCCAGCGCCAGCGTGTCGCCATGAGCCGGGCGATCATCCGGCATCCGAAGGCGTTCCTGTTCGACGAACCTTTGTCGAACCTCGATGCGGCGCTACGCGTCCACATGCGCAAGGAAATCCGCACCCTGCACGACAGGCTCGGCGCGACGTCGGTCTATGTTACGCATGACCAGATCGAGGCGATGACTATGGCCGATCATGTCGTCGTCATGAAGGATGGTGTCATCGAACAGCAGGGTGCACCGCTCGAATTGTATGACCGACCGGCCAACAGGTTCGTCGTGGTTTCATCGGTTCACCGGCGATGAATTTCGTGCCCGCAGTGGTTGGCGAAGACGGCCGTTCGCTGGCGGTCGATGTCGGCGAAAAGCAGACCATCGTTCTCGACCGTCAGCTGCAGCCCGGCCGCAAGGTGACGGCGGGTCTGAGGCCCGAACATCTGCATTTCGTTGAACCGGGGCAGGGCGTCTTCCGCCTGCCGGTGGGTATCGTCGAAAGCACCGGCTCGGCGACCTACATCACCACATCGACCGCGGCGGAGGTGACGATCGTCGAAACCTCGCGCAGGACGGTCAGGACCGGCGATATCATCGACGTGTCGATCCGTCCCGCCGACGTGCATGTGTTCGATGCGGAGACCGGATTGAGGGTCTGAGACCAGCGGCCGCCCTGTGATGAGGGCGGCCGCCTTTCCAGTCAGCTTTTCAGCATAAAGCGCGAGCGCATGAAACGGACATAGTCCTGTTCGGACAGATCGTATCGTGCCTTGAGGATCGGATTTTCCGGGTCGCCGACATAGTAGCGCAGTGTATCGGTATCGTCGGTTGCAGCATTGAAGATCGTCTCTGCCACGTCGCTCGAACTCATCGGACGTGCTGCCATCATCCCGGCGAAGAGATCCATCGTCCTGCCGACGAAATCATCGTAGTCAGTCAGCGCCGGATTGCTGGCGATATCGCCTGCCTGCCGTTCCGAAAACTTCGTCTCAGTGACGCCGCCATGGGGAAGAACAAGCTTCACGCCGATATTCTGCGATGAGAGTTCGTAAGCCAGAGCCTCCGAAAAACCTTCGAGCGCAAACTTGCTCGCACTGTAGAGCGAGATCATCGGCAGGGTGAAAATACCAGCACCAGAGCTGATATTGATGATCAGGCCGGAGCGGTTCTGCCGGAAATGCGGCAGGATGGCGCGGGTGACATCCATGACACCGAAGACATTGACGTCGAACTGCGTCTGAATCTTTTCGCGTGAAATGGCCTCGAACAGGCCGAACTGGCCATAGCCTGCATTGTTGATCAGGAGATCGATTTTGCCAAAGCGATCGATCCCTGCGTCAATCGCCTCATCGATGCTGGCCGGATCCTGAACATCGAGGCGGGTGACGAGGATGCCATCGATTTCAGCGAGTTCCTCGCCCTGTTGCGGATCGCGCATGGTGGCAATGACATTCCAGCCCTGTCCGGCAAAAACCTGGCCGAGGCCTTGCCGATGCCGGAGGAGCAGCCGGTGATGAGAACGGTTTTCTTCATGATGTGTGGTCCTTGAGTGGGCGATACGGCCATCATGTAGTCCACCACAATCGTTCCGATAATCGGCATATTCCGGCATGAAGAGATGCAAAAAATAGGACAATCGGCGTCCGGGTCCGAGTAGACAGGGGCAAGCCGCGCTATACATCGGCGGGCGGTCGCAGTAGTCTTTACCTATAGAGCCAAGACATATGAAACGGCATGACACAGACAGAACCCGCGAGCCTCCAACCCGTCCTGCGCATTGATTTCCCCCATGCTGAGCGGCTGGGCCGGGGCAAGATCGCGCTGCTTGAGCATATCCGCGAAACCGGATCGATCTCGGCTGCCGGCCGCGCCATGGACATGTCCTATCGGCGGGCCTGGCTGTTGGTGAGTGCGCTTAACAGCATGTTCAAGCAGGAGGCGGTAGAATTGCAGCGCGGCGGAAAACAAGGCGGGGAGCGGCCGTTACACCCTTCGGCGAGGAACTGATCCGGCAATTCCGGATGATGGAAGAGAAAGCGCAGGCGGCACTGGCGCAGGAACTGGCCTGGCTGGAAGACAATCTCAGTTCAGGCACCGTCAGAGATCCAGAGCCACGCTCTTGATGATCGCGTGAACCGGTTTGCCGGCATGCAGTCCGAGCATGTCGCGCGACAGCGCTGTCACCCGCGAAACAATCGTCACGCCACCGCAATCCAGCCGGACATCGACCATGCCTTGTGCCGGTTCGCCGATCTCGATGATCGTTGCTGGGAGAATGTTGAGCGCACTCAATCCTTCCGGCCGGCTGGTTGCCAGCATGACGTCGCGCGCGGCGATCTGTAGCCGAACGCTCTTGCCTATGGGGGCATTGAGGTGCGGCACGCGGATCTCGGCCTTTCCGGCCCGGACGATCGTGATCTGATGTTCCGTGTCCGTCTCGTCGACGGAGCCGTCGATGACGGCACCGGCTTCCCGCCGGCTGATGGTCGAAGAGGGCTGGCTGAGGATGGTTGCCGCATCGCCTGATGCGCTGATGCGGCCATTTTCCAGAATGATGACCTTTGTTGCCAGCCGGGCGACTTCGGCGACCGAGTGGCTGACATAGATGATCGGAATGTCCGCCTCATCGCGCAGCCGCTCCAGATAGGGCAGGATTTCCGCCTTGCGATCTTCATCGAGGGCGGCCATGGGTTCGTCCATCAGCAACAGGCGCGGGTTGGACAACAGTGCCCGACCGATGGCAATGCGCTGCTTTTCGCCGCCGGACAGGTTGGCCGGTGCACGATCCAGCAAGGCACCGACGCCGAGCAGTTCGACGATCCGGCTGAAATCCGCTCCGCCACGGCTGCGGCGGGCAAGCCACCGGCCATAGCCGAGATTGTGCCGGACGCTCAGATGCGGGAAGAGGCGTGCTTCCTGAAAGACATAACCGAAGCGGCGTTTGTGCGCGGGCACGAAAACCCGCTTGTCGCCGTCGAAAAGGACGTCGCCATTGAAAGAAAGCCGACCGCTCTGCGGTCGTAGCAGTCCGGCGATGATGTTGATCAGTGACGTCTTTCCGGACCCTGAACGGCCGAAAAGGGCGGTCACGCCCTTGTCCGCAGAAAATGTGGCGTCAACGGAAAATGCGCCGAGGCGATGACGGATATCGACCTCAAGGCTCATGCCGCATCCACCTTCTTCGCTGCAAGGTTTGCCAGAATTTCCGAAACCATCAGGGCGGCCATGGAAATGATGATGGAAATGAGGGTCAGGCAGAAACGATGGCATCGCCGCCGGGGACCTGGGTAAAGGTATAGATCGCCGAAGATAGCGTTTGGGTTTCGCCGGGAATATTGGAAACGAAAGTGATGGTCGCGCCTGAATTCGCCCATCGCCTTGGCGAAGGCGAGAACCATGCCGGCGATGACGCCCGGTAGAACCAGCGGTAGCGTGACGGTGAGGAAGACCCAGAACGGTCCGGCCCCCAGTGTCGAGGCGGCCTGCTCCAGCCGGCGGTCCACGGCTTCGATCGACAGGCGGATGCTGCGTACCATCAGCGGGAAAGCCATGACCGCGCATGCAAGGGCAGCACCGGTCCACCGGAAGGAAAAGACGATGCCGGTATATTCGGCCAAAAACGCGCCGATCGGGCCGCGTTTGCCGAACAGGACCAGAAGGAGAAAACCGGTGACGACCGGCGGCAGGATCAGGGGAAGGTGAACCACGCCATTGAGGATGGATTTCCCCCAGAAACGGCCGCGGGCCAGAAGCATGGCGATGCCGATGGCGAAGGGCAGGCTGACGATCATAGCAACGAAGGATACGCGCAGGCTGAGGCGGATTGCCGTCCATTCCGCATCGCTTAAAACCAACCAGTCCAAATGTGTACGCTCCGTCCTTGACGGTCAGACGATATGCGCTCGATCCATTCGCGGATAGAGCGCATCGCCGTCTTATTTCAGGATGGTAAAGCCCTGGGCTTCGAACAGGGCGGCTGCCTTGGCCGACTTGACGAAGTCGACATAGGCGGCTGCGTCCGGGTTCTTGCTGTCGGCGGTGATCGCGATCGGGTAGACGATCGGCGGATGGCTGTCTTTCGGGAAGGTGCCGGCGATCTTCACGCCTTTGTCGGCGGCCGCATCCGTCTGGTAGACAATGCCGTAGGGCGCTTCACCCTTGGAAACGAGAATAAGGGCTGCACGGACATTTTCAGCGCCGGCTACATTCCTTTCGACCGAGGACCAGATGCCGAGCTTTTCAAGCGCGGCCTTGCCGTACTTGCCAGCCGGCACGGAATCGACGGCGCCCATGGCGAGTTTTTTCGTCACCGAGCAGTGCCTTCAGATCAAGGCCCTGTTTGATATCGACCGGAGCGGCATCCTGCTTGCCGGTGACCAGCACGATACGGTTGCCAAGCAGGTTGGCGCGGGTGTCATCCTTGATCAGCTTCTTTTCGGCGACGTAATCCATCCAGGCGAGGTCAGCCGAGATGAAGACGTCGGCCGGTGCGCCGGATTCGATCTGCTTGGCAAGGGCCGAGCTTGCCGCGTAGGAAACGGTGGTGTCCTTGCCGGCTTCCTTCTGCCATTCGGCGTTGACGGCATCGAGCGCGTTTTTGAGGCTTGCCGCGGCAAAGACAGTGACCTTTTCGGCTGCGTGCCCAAGCTGAGCGAGCGAAGCGCCGCCGATCCAGAGTGCGATGGCTGCAGTTCCGAGAAATTTCAGCAAGGTTCGACGTTCAGTGCGCATGCGGTTCCCCCATTGGTTTCGAGATATTCTTTTAGATATAACGGTATAATCCGATTGACCAGCGTTATATTGGTCAGAATATATTGAAACTCATTCACCCTGACCTCTGGCTTGCTGCTTGCCATCGACGCGACGGAAGTTAAATTCGGCGGCGCAAGATTGACCGGGAGGCAGGGAACGCGATGGAATCGAGTGTGAAGATCGAGGAGAGCTGGAAAACAGCTTTGACCGCGGAATTCTCCAGCCTCTATATGGCGGATCTGAAAAAATTTCTGCTGGAGGAGAGAAATAGCGGCAAGCAGATTTTCCCCAAAGGGCCGGAGTATTTTCGCGCCCTTGATCTGACGCCGCTCGACAAGGTCCGTGTCGTCATTCTCGGGCAGGACCCCTATCATGGCGAGGGGCAAGCGCATGGGCTGTCCTTCAGCGTCAAGCCGGGCGTGCGCTCGCCGCCATCATTGGTGAATATCTACAAGGAACTGCAAAGCGATCTGGGCATCCCGCCGGCCCGCCACGGCTTTCTGGAAAGCTGGGCGAGGCAGGGCGTGCTGCTGCTCAACAGCGTTCTGACGGTGGAGCGGGCGATGGCGGCCTCACATCAGGGCAAGGGCTGGGAAAAATTCACCGACGCGATCATCCGCGCGGTCAACGATCAGGAACATCCGGTCGTCTTTATCCTCTGGGGATCCTATGCGCAGAAAAAGGCTGCTTTCGTCGATCCGTCGCGCCATCTGGTGATTCGGTCGCCGCATCCGTCGCCGCTCTCGGCCCATAACGGCTTTTTCGGCACCAAGCCTTTTCCAAGGCCAATGATTTTCTCGTCTCAAAAGGCCGCGAGCCGATCGACTGGGCGCTGCCTGCCAATCCAGAGATGCCGACTTAGGTCAGTGTCTGGGAGGAAGGTGGTTCGGGCTGCTTGGCGTTGCGCCGGGCAACGACGGTTTCGCGCCAGACTGTGAAGATGCCGGCGCAGACCACGATCGCCGAGCCAAGGATCATGTTGAGGTTCAGTGTCTCGCCGAAGACGGATACGCCGATGATCGAGGCGAAGACCAGCTGAAGATAGGTCAGCGGTTGGACTTCCGAGGCATCGAGCAGCTCGTAGGCCTTGATCAGGAAGAAATGGCTGGTCGTCCCGGTGATGCACAAAAGCAGCATCCAGGCCCAGTCCTGTGGCGCAAGCGTTGTCCAGTAGAACGGCCCGACAAGGGTGATCGCAACGGCACCAGCAACGCCGGTGTAGAAGAAGCTCGTCATCGAGCTATCGTCGCGGCTCACCAGCCGCGTCGAGATCACATAGATCGCAAAGATCAGAGCCGATGAGATCGGGATCAGGAAGTTGATGTCGAAGCTGCTGTCATCCGGTTTCAGGATCAGCAGCACGCCAAGCAACCCGACAATGATCGCCGTCCAACGCCGCCAGCCGACACGCTCACCGAGCAGCGGCATGGAGAGCAGTGCGACGAAAAGTGGTCCAGAGGAGAAGATCGCCTGCGAATGGGCAAGGCCGACCCGTGAGAAAGAGATGATGACGATGACGATCTGTCCGACCAGAAGGATGCCACGCAAGACCTGCAGCGCTGGTCTTTTTGTCTGGACGGCGACAGACAGACCGCCGCGTGAACGGGCTGCCAGCGCGATGGCGAATGCGGCGAACGCCCAATAGCGGATCATCGTGATGAAGACCGGAGGGTAGAGGCCGCCCAGATGCTTGGAAATCGCGTCCTGTATCGAGAAGATTACAAGGGCAAGCAGGACGAAGATATAGCCGGTCTCGCTTCGAAGTCATGCCAACGGTCATACACCGGCTATGCCGGAAGCAGCCACGCTGATTTTTGCGACGCAGCAATGTTTGTTGCAAACCGGGCGTTTTCGGCAACACGGCGATGCTGATCACCGCCGTGTTGCCTTGTCTGGATTAATCCTCATGGAACGTATGCTGGATCTGTTCGGTCAGCGGCTTTGCGAGGTAGGAGATCACCGTGCGATCGGCGATCTTGATGAAGACCTCAGCCGGCATGCCGGGATAAAGGGCCAGCCCCTTCAGGCCTGTCAGACTTTCCGGCTTCGGCTTGATGCGGAGCGGATAGTAGGTCATGCCGGTGCGCTGGTCGGTAACGAGGTCGGGGGCGATGGTCACGACTTCCGCTTCGACAATCGGCGTGGTGCGCTGGTTAAAGGCGCTGAAGCGGACCTCAACCGGCTGGCCGAGCCGAATCTGGTCGATATCATGCGTGGCGATCTTGGCCTCGACCGTCAGCCCGTCAGCGCCGGGGACGACGAGCATCAGCACTTCACCCGGGTTGATGACGCCATTCACGGTGTGCACGGCCAACTGATAGATCCGGCCATCCAGCGGGGCGCGAATATCGATGCGCTTGAGCTGGTCCATGGCGGCGACGCGTCGGTCTTCGTATTCGGCGATCTTGCCTTCCACGTCCGTCAGTTCCTTGGCATTCTCGGTGCGGCGGTCTTCGTCGAGCTGCAGGATCTGCAGATCGATTTCGCTCGACTTGCCGGCAGCCTGCGCACGGGCAGCGATACGGGCACCGCGGTCACCTTCAAGCTGGGCGCGGTCGCGCTTCAGCTCGGTCAGCCGCTGCATGGAGACGAGACCCTGACCATAGAGCTTGTCAAGACCCGTGAGTTCTTCGCCGATCAGCCTCAGCGCGTCCTCGATGGCAGCCAACTGAACCGTCAGGCCTTTCGTCTCATCCACAAGCTGGTCCTTGCGTGACGCGAGCTGGCTTTTCATGCCGACGAGTGCGTTCTTGCGGCTGATGAACAGCTTGCGCTCGCTCTGTTCCAGCACACTGCCGGGGGTACTCGTCCCGGATATCAGCTCGTTCAGGTTTTCCGGGATCTTGAAATCGTCGGACCCGAGCTGCTCAGCCAGCAAACGGGCTCTGCGCGCATACAACTGCGCCAGGGTGTTTTGCACGATCGACAGGTTGGCGCGCACGGTGGTGCCGTCGAGCTTGATCAGGATTTGGCCCGCCTTGACGGTATCGCCTTCCTTGACCAACACTTGTTCGACGATGCCGCCGGTCAGGTGCTGGATCTTCTTGACGTTGTTTTCGACCACGACGGTGCCGCTCGCGACGATGGCACTCGACAATTCGGTGGTCATCGCCCAGCCGCCGACGCCACCGACAAGTGCGATGCCGAGGATCGTTACGGCGGCGATATGCCGGCCCAGAGAACGGTGCGAGCTGATTGGTTTTGCTGCATTATCGGTCACGATGCAGACTCCTGTCCTTCACCCACGACTTTCAGCGATGCGGGGCTGGCAATTTGCGGCTGGCGGCTTTCCTTGCGCAGGATTTGTGCAAGCACTTCGTCCTTCGGCCCAACGGCCTGCATCCGTCCTTCGTTCATCATCAGCACCATGTCAGTTGCAACGAGGGCACTTGGCCTGTGGGCAATGACGACCACGATACCGCCGCGTGCCCGTACGCTCATGATCGCTTCGCTGAGGGCTTGTTCACCCTCCGCATCCAGATTGGAGTTGGGTTCGTCGAGGACGACGAGGAAGGGTTCGCCGAACAGGGCGCGGGCAAGGGCCACGCGCTGGCGCTGGCCTGCGGAAAGCGCTGCGCCACCTTCACCGATCTCGGTCTCGTAGCCATTCGGCAACTTGAGAATGAGGTCATGGACGCGGGCGGCCTTGGCGGCGGAAACGATGGCATCCGGTGATGGATTTTCGCTCAGGCGGGCAATGTTCTGTGCCACCGTGCCGGCGAAAAGTTCGACATCCTGCGGCAGATAACCGACGTAACGTCCCAGCCTGTCGGTGTCCCATTGATCGAGCGCTGCGCCGTCGAGGCGCACAGAGCCGCGAAAGGCGGGCCAGATGCCGATGAGGGCACGCGCAAGTGAGGATTTGCCGGAGGCGCTTGGCCCGATGACGCCGAGCGCGCTGCCGGCATTCACAGTGAAATTCACGTCCGCGAAGGTCAGGCGCTGCGCGCCGGGAGGCCCACCTGCAAGCCCTTCCGCGCTCAGTTTCTCCTTCGGCGCCGGGAGTGCGAGCGGCGCCTCGCGTTCAGGTAAGGCTTTGAGCAGTTCCTTCAGGCGCTGCCAGCTCTGGCGGCAGGAAACGTAGCCGCGCCAGTTGCCGATGGCCAGTTCAACCGGTGCAAGTGCCCGTGCGGTCAGGATCGAACCGGCGATGATGATGCCCGGCGACGCCAATCCCTCAATGACGAGAACCGCGCCGGTTGCCAGAACGGCAGATTGCAGCGCCATGCGGAATACCTTGGACAGGGCGCCGTAACCGTTGCCGACGTCGGACGTCTCGCGGTTTTGTTCGCGGTAGGTGTCGTTGCGCTGGTCCCAAAGCTGCGACATCCGGCCCAGCATGCCCATGGCCTGCATGACTTCGGCGTTGCGCTGTGAGGACTGAGCGAAGGCGTTGCGATGGTTTCCGGCTTCCGATGCCTTTTTCGACGGGCCTTGCGTGCCGCGATTGGTGAGGAAAGTCAGGGCTATGAGGATGATCGAACCGATGACTGCGACAATGCCGATCAACGGATGGAACAGGAAGCAGATGCCGATATAGAACGGCAGCCAGGGCAGATCGAAAAATGCAGCTGGGCCGGTGCCGGAGAGGAAGGAGCGAACCTGATCGAAATCGCGCAAGGCCTGCAGGCCGTCACCCTGGGTGCGCAGTTTCAAAGGAGCCTGGACCACGGCACGATGGATCCGCGCGCTCATAGCTTCGTCCAGAGCGCCGGCAATGCGCACCAGCATGCGGCCACGCACCATTTCGAAGGCGCCCTGGAACGCATAGAGCAGCAGTGCGAGCAGGCAAAGCGCGATCAGCGTCGGGATGCTTCGGCTCGGCAGGACCCGGTCATAGACTTCCAGCATGAAGAAGGAGCCGGTCAGATAGAGAATGTTGACAAGCGCGCTGGCGAGAAAGATGCCGATGAATCCTGCCTTGCAGTTCCATAGAGCTTCGGCCGGATCGGATGCGCTGACTTTGTTCGATGGGTTCGTCACTATAGAGGTCCTCGTGAGACATTTGCTGCCTCAAATGGAATGCACAACGTGCCACAATTTCCCTAAAGCCCCATTACCTGGGACGCTGTCTCCTGGGGAACATGCGAACTGCAACGGCGCATCGCCCGTTGCCGGATTTGCGTGCCTGTGTAAATGGTTTTTCGCTTATTCATACAATTTTGTCGTCGTTATAGTGGAACTAGCAGACTATTGCCATGGCTTTTGCAGTGTTTCTGTAAAGTCTTTGTTGTGTTTTGCCAGATGCTTAGACTTGATTGGTTGCGCTTGCACTCCTTTGGCCGATCAGTCAAACACTCCGATCTGTTGGAAAAGGTTGCGAAATGAGAAACGTTCTGGTCGTGGGGATCGGTGCTGGAAATCCCGAGCATATGACGGTGCAGGCGATCAATGCGCTCAACAAAGCCAGTGTCCTGTTCATCCCCACCAAGGGCGATGCGAAGGTGCAGCTTGCCGATATTCGCCGTGATATCGTGTCGCGGTATGTCACCAATTTGCATAGCCGGGTCGTGGAATTCGAGGTTCCGGTGCGCCAGGTGGCGGATCGGTCCTATCACCGCAGCGTCGATGACTGGCATGCCGCGATCGCCGCCGCTCACGAGCGGCTGCTGATCGAGGAGCTTGATGAAAATCAGACTGGCGCCTTTCTCGTCTGGGGCGATCCGATGCTCTATGACAGCACGATCCGTATCATTGAACGGGTTCGCGCCTTGGCGACGGTTGCGTTCGACTATTCGGTCATTCCCGGCATTACCAGCATCCAGGCGCTTGCCGCCAGCCATAGGATACCGCTCAATCTCGTCGGCAAGCCGGTCGAGATCACCACCGGCCGGCGCCTGGTTGAAAGTTTCCCACACAGAAGCGAGACCGCCGTCGTCATGCTCGATGGCGAGCAGGCTTTCATGAAGATCGACGATCCGGAAGCGCGGATCTACTGGGGTGCCTATCTCGGCACGGAGCAGGAGATCATCATTTCCGGCCGGCTTGCCGATGTGAAGGATGATATCCTCAAGACCAGAGCAGCCCGCGGGGCGGCACGGCTGGATCATGGATATCTACCTTCTGCAGAAGGGCGCGGATTTCGAAGAGTAACGACAAAAGCCGTGCTTCACTTTGGTTTGCAACATGGCATGGCGGCCGGTTTGCCTGTGTTGTAGAGTGCTGTATTGACGGGCGAACGATGGCCCGGAGCATTGGATTGCACTTTTGAAGACTGGAGATGGCCAGCTGCCTGTCATGATATTCTGTGCCGCACCATCCGAGGGATCAATGGAAGCCCCGCAGCGATCGTCGATGCGTCGCGGTGCCTGCCCGTCCCTGTCAACGCCGATGATGACGGGCGATGGACTACTGGTGCGTCTGCGGCCTGCGAGGCCGGGGTTTACTCTTCGAGAGCTGGTGGCGATATCAGATGCGGCAGCGTTGTGTGGAAACGGCATCCTCGAAATCACGGCGCGTGGCAATCTGCAAATCCGTGGGTTGACGGCGCAAACCGTCCCGCTCCTGTCCCGAAAAATCGCCGATACCGGCATAGAGATAGCACAGGGCCTGGCGATTGAAACGCCGCCCTTGGCCGGGCTGGACCCATCCGAAATTGCCGACGCCGTTTCCGTTGCCGAGCGGTTGCGCGTGGCCGTGGCTGCACATCAGCCGCCGTTGCACCTGGCGCCCAAGCTGTCGGTCGTCATCGACGGCGGCGGCCAGCTGAATCTGGAGGCGGTAACCGCCGATATCAGGCTGAGTGCGGTGCGGAGCAACGGGCAAGTGCTCTGGCTGCTAGCTCTTGCCGGTACGGGAAAGACGGCAAGGCGGATTGCGGCGCTGGAGGAAACGGCTGTTGTTCCGGCGGTGATGAACATTCTGGAAAGCCTTGCTGCGATTGGCAGGGATGCCCGTGCCCGAGATATTGTCGATGCGGCTCTAAAGCGCAGGACGGCGACAATCGATCTTGACGAGATCGCGCCAATGATGTCCGCGCCGAACTCAGCCGGTATCCATGATCTCGCTGAGGACTGCTCCATTCTGGGTGTTGGCCTTCCATTCGGACAAATTCGCACGGTGGGCCTTCGGTCATTCCTTGAGGCGCTGGAAATTCTGGGGGCCACAGAAATCCGCCTGGCGCTCGGTCATGCGCTGATGGTGCTGGGAGTTGCACCCGAGCGGATCGGCGCGGCACAGGCTTTGGCTCTCGGGCACGGTCTGCGGGCCTTTCCGCGCGATCCCCGCAATCACATTGCTGCCTGCGCCGGCGTCAGGGCGTGCGCGTCGGCGCAGATTGATACGAGAGCGGTGGCGCAAACGGTGGTCGATACAGCCCCAGCGCTGCTCGACGGATCGCTGACGGTCCACATATCCGGCTGCCCCAAGGGCTGTGCGAAGCCATCGGCTTCGGCACTGACGATCACGGCTGCGCCAATAGGCTATGGGCTTGTCGTAAATGGCCCTGCCTCGGCGGCGCCAACCGCCTACATCGAAGAAAACAACATAAGAACCGCGCTTGAACACCTCGACAAGCTGGTGTCCGAACGGAAACAGGCTGGCGAATCGGCCCGGTCCTGCCTTACACGGCTCGGAGCGGATGTGGTCACCGCCGCGGTTCAACAGGGATAGAGATGCCTGAATACGATTACATCCGGGATGGCGATGCCATCTACGAGCGTTCGTTTGCCATCATCCGCAGCGAAGCCAACCTGTCCCGCTTTTCCGAGGAAGAGGCCGATCTGGCTGTTCGCATGGTGCATGCCTGCGGACTGGTGGACGCCGCGCAATATTTCGAGTTCTCCCCGGCTTCGTTCCTGCTGCCCGCCAGGCCCTGAAGAATGGTGCGCCGATCTTCTGCGATGCCTTCATGGTCTCCCACGGCGTTACCCGTGCGCGCCTGCCGGCCGATAATGATGTGATCTGCACATTGCGTGAACCACAGACCGCCGACATTGCCCGCGAGATCGGCAATACCCGTTCCGCCGCTGCACTGAAGCTGTGGGTCGAGCGCCTGGCTGGATCCGTGGTTGCCATCGGCAATGCGCCGACAGCACTGTTCTTCCTGTTGGAACTGCTGCGCGATGGTGCGCCAAAACCGGCGGCGATCATCGGCATGCCGGTTGGCTTCGTTGGCGCAGCGGAATCGAAGGACGCGCTGGCTGAAAATTCCTATGGCGTCCCCTATGCCATCGTGCGCGGACGTCTCGGCGGCAGCGCCATGACCGCGGCTGCGGTCAATTCTGCTGGCGAGGCCGGGACTTTGAGCGGCGCTTCGACTGGCAAGCTGATTGGGGTCGGCACAGGCCCGGGCGATCCGGAGCTTCTGACACTCAAGGCCCTCAAAGCGCTGGAGGCGGCCGATGTGCTCGCCTACTTCGCCAAGGAAGGACGGCGCGGCAATGGACGCGCTGTTGTCGATGGGCTGTTGAAGCCCGGGCTGCTCGAATTGCCGCTCTACTATCCGGTGACCGTCGAGATCGACAAGGACCACGACGACTACAAGAGCCAGATCACCGGGTTCTATGATGCGTCGGCCGCCGCTGTTGCTGAACATCTAAACGCAGGCAAGACTGTCGCGATCCTCAGCGAAGGCGACCCGATGTTCTATGGCTCCTACATGCATCTGCATGTGCGTCTGGCTGGGCGTTTTCCCGTTGAGGTCATTCCGGGGATCACCGCCATGTCCGGCTGCTGGTCGGTGGCGGGGCTGCCGATCGTGCAGGGCGACGATGTCCTCTCCGTGCTTCCGGGCACGATGAGCGAGGACCAGCTGACCCGCCGTCTCGGCGATACAGAAGCTGCTGTGATCATGAAGGTCGGCCGCAATCTGCCGAAGATCCGGCGGGCTCTGATTGCTGCGGGCAAACTCAGCCAAGCCGTCTACGTCGAGCGCGGCACGATGGCGAATTCCACGATGATCCCGCTGGCGGAAAAGGCCGATGACACGGCTCCGTATTTTTCGCTGGTGCTGGTTCCCGGCTGGAGCGGCAGGCCATGAGCGGCACGCTATATGTGATCGGTACAGGTCCGGGTGGTCCACAGCAGATGACGCCGGAAGCGCTCGACGCGGTATCGAAGTCCACCGATTTCCTTGGTTACGGCCCCTATCTTGACCGGCTTTCGTTGCGTTCCGACCAGAACCGCATTGCCTCGGACAATCGTGAGGAACTCGATCGCGCGCAGGCCGCAATCATTCGCGCCGTCTCCGGCACCAATGTCTGTGTCGTCTCCGGCGGCGATCCCGGCGTCTTTGCCATGGCCGCCGCCGTTTGCGAGGCGATCGACAACGGGCCGGACGAATGGCGCGCGATCGATCTCGTCATCGTACCCGGTGTCACCGCCATGCTCGCAGTCGCAGCTCGTATCGGTGCTCCGCTCGGTCACGATTTCTGCGCCATCTCGTTGTCGGACAATCTGAAGCCCTGGGATGTGATCACGCGGCGCTTGAAGCTGGTGGCGGAGGCCGGTCTGGTGATCGCGCTCTATAATCCGATCAGCAAGGCGCGTCCCTGGCAGCTCGGCCAAGCCTTCGATATCCTGCGCAGCGTGCTGCCGGCCGAAACGCCGGTGATATTCGGTCGTGCCGCGGGTCGTCCCGATGAGCGCATGTTGGTCATGCCGCTTCATGACGCGGACGCCCAGAAGGCAGATATGGCTACCTGCGTGATCATCAGTTCTGCCGGAAACGCGGATCATCCTGCGCCCGGGCAAGCCCGATCTCGTTTACACGCCGCGTTTCATCTCCGGGGAGAAAATGTGATCGACAAGGCCGAGCGCGTCTTTGACAGTATCAACCGTTCGGACATCGGCCGGTTGCTGCCGCTCGACCATGATCACCGCGATGCCCAGTGCACGGGCGGCGGCGATCTTGCCGTAGGTGGCAGCGCCGCCGCTGTTCTTGGCGACGATCGCCTCGATCCGGTTCTCGATCAGGAGGTCGCGTTCGGCCGTCTCCTCGAAGGGGCCGGTCGCGAGAATATAACGCGTCGGGCACGCCGAGCTTCGGCGTGACGGGATCGACGCTACGGACCAGATAGCTGTGCTGCGGAGCGCTCTCGAAATGGAAGGCTTCCTGTCTGCCAATGGCAAGGAGGACGCGTTTCGGGGCCGCGCCGAGAGCCTCGACCGCTTCCGCGACAGACCGAACACGGGTCCAATGATCGCTTGGTTCTTGTTTCCACGCGGAACGGCGCAGAGCAAAAAACGAAATTCCAGTCTGTTGCGCCGCGATCGTCGCGTTGTGCGAGATACGCGCCGCAAAGGGATGCGTGGCATCGATCAGAAGATCGAATTTTCCAGCTTTCAGAAACTCGGCAAGCCCGTCGCTGCCACCGAAGCCGCCGCTGCGGGTGGGAACCGGCAGGGCCATGGGCTCCGCCGTTCGTCCGGCCAGCGAAAGCAGGCTTTCGCAATCCGGGCGCAGCGTCAGGGCGGCGGCCAGCTGTCGCGCTTCGGTCGTGCCGCCAAGGATCAGGATGCGGTGTTTGCCCATGGGTGACGGTCAGGCCTCTTCTGCTGGCAATATTGCGCCTTGGCTGACGATCATCGGCCTTGGTGAAGACGGTTTACCCGGTCTCGGAGACGAGGCCAAGCGTTGCATCGCCAGTGCCTCGGTGGTTTTTGGCGGGGCTCGGCATCTTGAGCTTGCTGCCGCGATGATTGCCGGGCAGCAACAGAGTTGGCTAAGCCCGTTCGAGCGCTCCGTCGAGGCCGTGGTTGCGCTGCGCGGAACGCCCGTCGTGGTGCTCGCCTCCGGAGATCCCTTCTTCTTCGGTGTCGGGGCGACGCTTTCTGCGGGAGATCGATCGATCGGAAATGCGGGTCCTTCCATCCCCGTCCTCGTTCAGTCTGGCCGCATCCAGCCTTGGCTGGGCATTACAGGATACCGTGATCGTTTCCCTGCATGGCCGTCCACTCGATCTGATCCGGCCGAAGCTGCAGCCGGGGTCTCGTATTCTGGCGTTGACATCCGACGAAAAGGGGCCGGCGGAGCTTGCACGATTGCTTGCCGCAAGTGGGTTCGGGCAGTCGCGTTTGACCGTGCTCGAGGCGCTGGGGGCATTCAGGAACGTGTGACGTCGCACATCGCTGCGGAATTTTCGCTGATGGATATCAACCCGCTGAACATCTGCGCCGTCGAGGTCGTGGCTGAAGCGGGTGCGCAGAATCCTGCCGCTGGCATCCGGTCTTGATGAGGGGTTGTTCGAGCATGACGGGCAGATCACCAAGCGCGAGGTCCGGGCGCTGACGTTGTCTGCGTTGGCGCACGCGACGGGGCGAACTGCTGTGGGATGTCGGTGCAGGGTCCGGTTCGATCTGTATCGAGTGGATGCTGTCCGATCCGGCAATGCGCGCAATTGCCATCGAAGGTTCTGCGGAGCGCTGCGAGCGCATCAAGCGGAACGCGGCAAATTTCGGGGTGTCAGGTTTGGCAGTGGTGCATGGTACGGCGCCCGAGGCCCTTGCCGGTTTGCCATCTCCGGATGCGATTTTTATCGGCGGTGGCGGGAGCGAGGCTGGCGTCATGGAGGTGGCCATCGCTGCCTTGAAGATCGGTGGCCGATTGGTCGCGAATGGCGTCACGACACAGATGGAAGCGGTGCTTCTGGAGCATCATGCAAGGCTCGGTGGTTCGCTGATCCGCATCGATATCGCCCGCGCATCTCCCGTAGGGTCGATGACCGGCTGGCGTCCGGCGATGCCGGTCACGCAATGGTCATGGGTAAAACCGTGATTTCGGAATTTTAGAAGGGAACAGCATGACCGTTCATTTCATCGGAGCAGGCCCGGGCGCCGCAGACCTGATCACCGTGCGCGGTCGCGATCTCATCGCCCGCTGCCCGGTCTGTCTCTATGCCGGCTCAATCGTCTCGCCGGAGCTATTGCAGTATTGCCCGGACGGCGCGCGCATCGTCGATACGGCACCGATGTCGCTCGATGAGATCGAAGCCGAGTATGTCAAGGCCGCTGCCGATGGTCATGATGTGGCGCGGCTTCATTCAGGCGACCTCTCTGTGTGGAGCGCTGTTGCCGAACAGATCCGTCGGCTGGAGAAGCATGGGCTGGATTATACAATGACGCCCGGCGTGCCGGCGTTTGCGGCCGCCGCTGCGACGCTTGGCCGGGAACTGACCATCCCCGCTGTCGCCCAGAGCCTGGTGCTGACGCGCGTTTCCGGCCGAGCTTCGCCGATGCCGAATGCCGAGACCTTGGCCGGGTTCGGTGCCACCGGCGCGACACTCGCCATCCATCTGGCAATCCATGCTCTGGGACAGGTGGTCGAGGAGCTAACGCCGCTCTACGGTGCGGATTGCCCGGTCGCCATTGTCGTCAAGGCATCGTGGCCGGATGAGCGGGTAATCCGGGGCACGCTCGCCGATATCGAGGCAAAGGTGGCGGCCGATCCGATCGAGCGGACGGCGCTGATCTTTGTCGGCCGTACGCTTGGTGCCACCGATTTCCGCGAGAGTTCGCTTTATGATGCAGCCTATCAGCGGCGGTTTCTGCGGCCGCGACGGGCTGTAGAGAAGCGTCAGATATCCATGCCTGAGGTGTCCGGCGGCTCACCGGTTGTCTTGCGCGGCACATCGTTCCTGCCTTCGATCCGGTCGCGGTAAAGTGCGGATTGGCCAAGCAGCATCAAGGTCACTGGCGTCGTCAGGATGACGAAGACGATGATCAGGATCTCGTGCAAGATCCAGCGGTTCTGCAGCACGGCAAAGGTGATCATCGAGGCGATGCAGATCAGGATCGTGCCGGCGCTGGCGCCGAGCGTCGGCGCATGCAGACGGCCGTAGAAGGTTTTCAGGCGGATCAGTCCCATCGAGCCTATGAGGGTGATGGCCGAACCGAGTAGGAGAAGAACGCAGACCGGGATTGCCGCCCAGGTCGGAAGGTCGGTCAGATGGCTCATTCGATCACCTCGCCGCGCATCAGGAATTTGGCAAAAGCGATCGACGAAACGAAGCCGAGCAGGGCGATGATCAGCGCCGCTTCGAAATAGATCGTATTGGCGGTGCGAATACCGAATGTCAGAAGCAGCAGCATGGCGTTGATATACAGTGCATCGAGGCCGAGGATACGGTCCTGCGCGCGTGGCCCCCGGGCCATCCGGAACACGCGCACCCCATGGCCAGCGCCAAGAGGATCTGCGATGCCAGGATCGACCAGATGATGAAGAGCTCGTTCATTCGAATATCTCCTTCAACGGGGCTTCATAGCGGCTTCTGATTAGCTCGGACCATGCCGGGCCGTTTTCAACGTCGAGCACGTGGATCAAGAGGACGCCGGTCTGGCGGTCGAATTCGAGCCAGGCAGTGCCGGGCGTTGCGGTCAGGATGCAGGCAAGCAGTGCCAGCGCGTTCTCATCACGCAGGCTGATGTCGATTGCCACAAAGCCGGAATTCACGGGCCGTTTTCCTGCACGCAGGATCACCCCCATCACGGCGATGTTGGAGCGGACCACATCGACGGTGACGTGCCAGGCCAAAACGGCAATGCGTCCGTAATTCTTCAACCGTGTCTTGTCGGGCTGCAGATTGACCATGGCCCAGGCAAACGCGATGCCGAGCATGGTGCCGAGCACGATCTGGCCAGGCGAAAGCGACTGGTTGATGAGCAGCCACAATATTAAAAGGGCCAGCGACAGCAGCGGATAGGGGAACCAGTAGCGCATGACCTACTCCCCCGCCGCCGGGCCGGCACGCGGTGCCGACATCACGCGTCCGATATAGTTTTGTGGTTCACCCAGCGATTTCGCCGTCGCGTCCATGTAGCGCATGGCGGCCCCTGCTTGGAGGCTCAAGAAGATGCAGGCTGTCAGAAGCAGCAAAACCGGCGTGATCTCGATCAGGAAGACACGTGGAATGGTGCCTTCTGATCGATGTCCAGAAGGTTCGGATGCCGACACGGTTCATGGCGATCATGGCTGCGAGGCCTGACAGGATGAGCAGGGCGGTATAAGTCCATTCAGCGCCCGATACGGGTGCCTTGCCGCCAAAACTAACGGGATTGAACAGCCCATGCAGCATGGCGAATTTGGCCAGAAATCCGGACAGGGGCGGCAGGCCGGAGAGAAGGATGGCGCAGGTACAAAAGCAAAGACCGAGAACGGCCATGGTGCCGGGTACGGCAACGCCGCCTTCCTTTTCTTCCTCGTTCTCGTCGACATCGCCATAGGCTTCCATCGTCACGGCCAGAACGTCGGCGCCGGCGTCTGGGCGCGCTCCACCAGCTCGATCAGCAAGAAGAAGGCGCAGATCGTCAGTGTCGAGCTGACCAGATAAAACAACGCGCCGCCGATGACAGCGCCATTGCCAAGGCCGATGGCCGCCATCAACGTGCCGGAAGAGACCAGCACGCAATAGCCGGCGAGCCGGCCCATCGCCTGAGAGGCCAGCACGCCGATTGCGCCAAAACCGATGGTGAGCAGGCCGCCATAGAGCAGAATGGGTTGCCCGAAACCGAGGGAGCCACCTGCATCGCTGCCGAAGAGCAGCATGGAAAGCCGAAGAAGAATATAAACCCCGACCTTGGTGAGGATGGCGAAGATCGCGGCGACCGGAGGTGTCGCGGCAGAATAGGTGGCGGGCAGCCAGAAGCCGAGTGGCCACATACCGGCCTTGACGAGGAAGGCGATACCTGAGCAATGCGGCGCCCGCTTCCATGAGCATCCGGCTTTCCGGGCCGATCGTGGTGATCCGCATGGCAAGATCGGCCATGTTCAGCGTGCCGGTCGCACCGTAGATCAGGCTGACGCCGATCAGGAACAGAGACGAGGCAGCGAGGTTGACGGCGATGTAATGCAGGCCTGCCTTGACCCTCATCGGACCCGAGCCGTGCAGCAGCAGGCCGTAGGACGCGGCCAGCATCATTTCGAAAAAGACGAACAGGTTGAACAGGTCGCCGGTCAGGAACGCGCCGTTGAGACCCTGCCAGCATGAGCTGGAACAGCGAATGGAAATGGTGGCCGGCACGATGCCATTTGGCCATCGAGAACACCTGCGTCGCCATAGCCAAGAGCGCCGTCAGCACCAGCATCAGGGCCGATAGCCGGTCGAGTACCAGCACGATGCCGAAGGGTGCCGGCCAGTTTCCGAGCAGATAGACGCTGGCACCGGACTCGCCATCTCCGGAGGCTGCGGCCGTTTGCATCAGATAAACGCTGATCAGGAAGACGACGACGGTCGATGTGGAGCCGATGACGCCTTTCAGTGTCCGGTTTCGTTCGTCGACCGGAATGAGGGCGGCTGCCGTGATGATCGGCAGCAGGATCGGCAGGATGATCAGGTGGTGAAGCCAGTTCATTCCATGCTACTCCCTGCCGTCCACATGGTCGGTGCCGGTAAAGCCGCGAGAGGCAAGCAGAACGACGAGAAACAGCGCCGTCATGGCAAACCCGATGACGATGGCTGTGAGTACCAGCGCTTGGGGAATGGGATCCGTGTGGGTCAACAGTCCGCCGGTGCCGCCGGGTTCCAGAACCGGCGGCGCGTTGACCCTGAGCCGGCCCATGCCGAAGATGAAAAGGTTGACGGCATAGGACAGCAGAGACAGGCCGATGATGACCTGATAGGTGCGGGGCCGGAACAGAAGCCAGACGCCGGAGGCAGTGAGGACGCCGATGCCTGCGGAGAGAACCAGTTCCATTATGCGTTCTCCTTTGCAGCCAGCTTCGTGGCCCTGACCTGGGCGTGGGGGCACGCACCGACTGGTGGGCGAGTGCAATCAGGATCAGCACGGTGGCGCCGAGCACCAGTGAGAACACGCCGAGATCGAACAGGATGGCGGTTGCCAGGGGGATCTTGCCGACGATCGGCAGGGATACGTATTGCGCATGCGAGGTCAGGAACGGATAGCCGAACACCCAGGACCCAAGCCCGGTCGCAGTGGCAACGATGAGGCCGATCGCCATCCAGCGCAGCGGATGGATACGCAGCCGCTCCTCGACCCAGCGCGTGCCGCCCGCCATATATTGCAGGATGAACGCGATCGACATGGCGATGCCGGCTGCAAAGCCGCCGCCCGGCAAATCGTGGCCGCGGAAGAACAGGAAGGCTGCCAGCATGCCGATGACGGGGAACATCCAGCGCATGATGACGGAGGGAACAAGCAGATATTCGGCGATGCTGTCGCCCTTCTTGCGGTCCGGGTGGTCGTCGTCGAAGGCGTTCTGGACGCGCTGCTGTTCCGGTGTCTCAAGGCTTTCGGTGGCCGGCCGAAAACGCAGTAGAAGCGCGAACACCGTCAGGGCGACGATGCACAGGACAGCAATCTCGCCTAGCGTGTCGAAACCGCGGAAATCGACGAGGATAACGTTGACAACATTGGTGCCGCCGCCTTCGCTATAGGCCCGCTCAAGGAAATAGCTCGAAATCGTCTCCGGCATTTCCCGGCTCATCATCGTGTAGGAGATGAGCATCATGCCAAGGCCGGCAAGCACGGCAAAGGCAAGATCGCGCAGACGGCGCAGGCGCGTGGAAATGGTCATCATTTCCGGATCGTCCGGGTCCTCGATCCGCTTCGGCAGCCAACGCAGGCCGAGCAAGATCAGGACGGTCGTGACGATCTCGACAAGCAACTGTGTCGCGGCGAGGTCAGGGGCGGAAAGCCAGACGAAGGTGAGGCACGTGACAAGGCCAGCGCCGCCGAGCAGCACAAGCGCTGCTAGCCGGTGGAACTTGGCCTGGTAGGCGGCGCCGACGGCGCAGACCATGCCGATCAGCCAGAGGAGCGCAAAGGCCGGGTCGATGTTGCGCAGGACGATCGTCGCAGGTTTGAACCCCTGCGACAGAAGCGTGACGGAACCGGCGAGCAAGGCGACAGCGACAAGGATGCGCATCTGCGGCTGCAGGCGGCGGGTGCCCGCGCGCATCTCGATCGAGCGTGCCCATTTCCATGACAGCGTGACGAGCACGCGCTCGAAGATGCGCTGGCCTTCCAGGCGGCGGAAAAACGGAGGGCCTTCGATGCTGGTAGCGAGATACGGCTGCATGATCAGGAACAGCCCGATGCCGCCGACAACGCGATCAGACTCATGAACAGCGGCAGGTTCCAGCCGTGCCAGACGGCAAGGCTATAGACGGGCGTCGCGTCGCCGAGCACCGATTTGACCGCCGTATGCAGAAAGGGGCCGATGGTCAGGGTCGGGATGACGCCGACGACGAGGCAGGAGAAGACGAGGAAATAGATCGGCGCCAGCATCCAGTGCGGCGGCTCGTGCGGTGTTTTCGGCAGGTCCTGCGGCGGCGGGCCGAAGAAGACGTGATAGATGAAACGCAGGGAATAGGTGACCGCAAACATGCTGGCGAGCGTCGCGACATAGGGCGTGATCGTGTCGAGGAGATTGTATTTGTGGGTTTCGATCGCCTCGGCAAAGAACATTTCCTTCGACAGGAAGCCGTTGAGCAGCGGCACGCCGGCCATCGTGGCGCTGGCAACCATGGCAAGCGTCGCGGTGATCGGCATGTATTTGAACAAACCGCTTAAGCGCTGCATATCGCGCGTGCCGGTTTCATGGTCGATGATGCCCGCCGCCATGAACAGCGAGGCCTTGAAGGTCGCGTGGTTCATGGTGTGGAAGATCGCAGCGACTGCCGCCAGCGGGCTTCCGAGGCTGAGCAGAACGGTGATGAGGCCGAGATGGCTGATCGTCGAATAGGCAAGCAGACCCTTCAGGTCCTGCTGGAAAATCGCGAAATAGGCGCCGAGTAGCAGGGTGCTGAGGCCGGCCAGACCGACGATCCAGAACCACTGATCGGTGCCTGCCATGACTGGCCAGAGCCGGATCAGAAGAAACACCCCGGCTTTGACGAGGGTGGCGGAATGGAGATAGGCCGATACCGGCGTCGGCGCTGCCATGGCGTGCGGCAGCCAGAAATGAAAGGGGAACTGCGCGCTCTTGGTCAGCGCCCGAGCAGGATGAGGATCAGCACGGTGGTGTAGAGCGGATCGTTGCGGATCAGGTTGCCCGATGACAAGACGATGTCGAGATCGTAGCTGCCGACGATATGGCCGATGAGCATCAGGCCGACGAACATGCACAAGCCGCCGGTGCCGGTCACCGTCAGCGCCATGCGGGCGCCGTCGTGGGCATCGCATTGTGATGCCAATAGCCGATCAGCAGGAAGGAAATGATGCTGGTCAGTTCCCAGAAGATCGCCAGCAGGATGAGGTTGCCGGACAGAACGACGCCGAGCATGGCGCCCATGAAGGCGAGGAAAAGCGAAGAAGCGCGGCACGGGGTCGTTGGCCGACATGTAGTACGCGCATAAATGACAACGAGCAGGCCGATGGCGGTGACCAGGCTTGCAAACATCCAGGCGAAGCCGTCCATACGCAGCGAGAAATTCAGTCCCAGCTCGGGAAGCCAGTTGACGTCGTGAGGAAGCACCTTACCCGATGCGACGATGGGGTAGAGACCGGCGGATGTCGCGAGACAGAAGAGCGCGATCGAGCCGGAAAACCAGGCGCTGGCCGTGCCTTTGTGGGTCGGAATGCAGATTGCAACAAGGCTCCCTGCGAAAGGCGCAAGAACCAGAATCAGAAGCAATGTCGCTGCGATCTCTATGTGCCCGTTTCCTTTAAAGCTTTCCGAATGACAGGACCGCGAGAGGTCCGTGAATGCTGTAGCATTTGCGCGCCACGGTTGGTGCTCGGAGCGCCGCGAAACGGCACAACAGCACCTTGTTTTTATGTCTGCTTTCGGCTGCTGTGCCAACCCGCAGCAGAGATAAAATCGACTGGCTGCGGCAATTCGTTGCTTGGCGTGCCGCGAAGCCACAATCTGCGGGTTCAACCGGTATGCGCGCCGGTCGATATGCTTTTGGAAACATCAAGGCGTGATTTTTGTAACGAAATGTAGGATCGATGTGGCGGGAAATATTTCGACACCGAAAACGGCCGATGGCAGCGGCCGAGTCGCGTGCGTTTTGCCCTGCTGCTGATATAAACACGGCATGGATACAATACCGCACATTCTTGTCGTCGACGATGATCCCGAAATTCGCCGCCTGCTCGGAAAATATCTTGACGGGCAGGGCTTCCTGCATCAGCCTTGCTGGCAGCAAGGGCGAGTGCGAGGCCAAGCTGGCCGAGCTGAAAATCGATCTTCTTGTTCTCGATGTCATGCTGCCGGATGGCTCCGGGCTCGATCTCTGCCGTTCGCTGCGGGGAAGGATGCCGCAACTGTCGATCATCCTTTTGACGGCGCTGAAGGAAGATGTCGACCGGATCATCGGGCTTGAATTCGGTGCCGACGACTATCTTGGGAAACCGTTCAATCCGCGCGAACTGTCCGCTCGTATCCGCGCTGTGCTGCGCCGCGGCCGCAGCGAGCCACAACCCACAGGCAGCCGGCAGTATGTCTTTGCCAATTATATCGCCGATATCGAAAGCCGAACGCTGCAAGCGCCTGATGGCAGCGCTGTCGATCTGACCGGCGGGGAGTTCGAACTGCTGGTGGTCTTTCTCCAGCGTCCGGGCCGTGTTCTGTCCCGGGATTCCCTGCTCGACCTGACGCAAGGGCGGACTGCCGATCCGTTCGACCGATCGATCGATATCCTGGTCAGCCGCCTGCGCCGCAAGCTCGGTGATGCCAGCGTGTTTGCCATGTTGAAGACGGTGCGCAACAAGGGCTATCAACTCGCGGTTCCTGTCGAGCGGAGCAACTAGATGCTGTCGCTTCGCACGCGGTTTACGGCGTTGCTGATCATCTCGGTCGTTCTGGTGCTGGTGATTGCCGCGGTCATTACGGCCTGGCTTCTGCGAAAGCCGCCGGAAGTCATGTACGAGCGTGTCCTCGCTGAAAAGGCCGAATTCGCGCTGCTTCTGCTTCGCGCCGACCCTTTGGCTGCGCAGACTCTCCAGATTGAAATCCAAGCCAAGCCTGCAAAGGATCGTATCGATCAGGAGCGGACTGAGAGTATCCTCGCGGAGGGCCGTCGCCAAGGTTACACGGCCGACATCGTCGTGTTGAAGAGCTTCAATCCCCATCGCTGGGATATTGCCGTTCAACTGGACGGTGGCCGTTGGGCTTATCTGGATTTTCCCGAACCCGGTCCCTTTCCCTATCTGCCGCTGGCGGCCTATCTGGGGCTTGTGGCAATCGGTATGACCGGCGTTTCGATCTATGCCAGCAATGTGATGATGCGGCCGCTGCGCATTCTTGATGAAACAATCGCGATGATCCGCCCCGACGGCATCATTCCAGAATTGCCGGAAACTGGCCCGCTGGAGGTCAGGACCACCGCCAAGACCATCAACCGACTGGCGACGCGTCTCAATACGGCGGTCGCCAGCCGTATGCGGATGATTGCTGCTGCTGGTCACGACATGCGCACGCCGATGACCCGCATGCGGCTTCGCGCCGAATTTGTTGGTGATGCTGACGACCGTCAATCCTGGCTGAAGGATCTCGACGAACTCGATCACATCGCCGACAGCGCCATCCGGCTGGTGCGCGAGGAAGTGAGCCTCGCAGCACAGGAGCGGGTTTCGCTGGGCTCGGTCCTTTCCGCCGTTGCCGACGAACTCCGGGAAACAGATCTGCCGGTTGAGCAGGGTTTGGTCGCGCCGGTCTTGGTCAGGGGGGCGCCATTTGCCCTGAAGCGAGCGGTGCGCAATCTGATTGTGAATGCCGCGACCCACGGTGGAGGGGCGCGTGTTTCGCTTGCAAGCTATGGGGGCGAAGCTATCCTGACGGTCATGGACAGCGGTCCCGGTATTCCGCAGGATTTGCTCGATCGAGTGTTCGAGCCGTTCTTCCGCGTCGACCAGGCCCGCCGGCAGCTGGTGCCGGGTGCCGGTCTCGGGCCTGCAATTTCACGAGAGATCATCGAAAATCACGGCGGTACGATTACCATCGTCAATCGCCTGGAGGGCGGTCTCCTGCAGACTTTGCGTCTGCCGCAGTGTTCTGCAGACCAGGCTTGATCCAGCATATCGCGGCCATAGTCTTGAAAAGGACCGCAGGGTATGTGGCGACTTCACCATCGCCGCATACCCTGGAAAGCTGACGAATACTCATGTCAGGAGTTGCAGAAGCAACAATGGTGAACCTGCAATAACCGCGCCGGCACACAATCCAACAAAGCCGAGTGCGATCGCACCTGCCAAACCATGCTGCTCCCAGCCGTAAATCGCGCCGATTGTTGTTGCCACGGCCACGGTGGAGAATACTCACAGACACTGAATGACGATCACCAGTGCTTTGCGCATTCTGCTTCCCCTGGACGGGATGGTTCGTCCCTTCCGTTCCTGAACAAACAAAAATGCGCGGCCAATCGAAACCGGCCACGCATTTTTGTTCTTGTCTGAGACCGCCGCAAGCGGCGGATGTCCTGCTTTCGTCTTTACTGTCCGACAGCCTGGATGTCCGCGCCGCCACCGATGGCGACGTTCAGAGCAACGTAGTTGTTGGACAGGTTGCGTATGCTTGCGGCGAGCGCGATGCGCGAGTTCGAAAGGTTGCGTTCGGCGTCGAGAACGTCGAGCAGCGAGGTTGCACCACCCTTGTAGCTTTCACGCGCCAGGCCCAATGCCTCTTCGTAGGAGTCGACCACTTTCCGCAGCGCTGCGACGGTCTGGTAGTTGTTGCGCAGTCCGACCAGGGCGTTTTCGACTTCCTCAATCGCGTTCAGAACGGTTTGCTTCCATGCGAGATACTGCTGCTGGGCGCCGGACTTGGCGATATCGACATTCGCCCTCAAACGTCCGCCATTGAAGATCGGAATATCCAGGCTTGGACCGAACGACCAGGCACCGAGGCCCCCGGCGACTGAGGAGACGATACGCGATCCGTCTATCGAACCGCTGAGGCTCAGGCTTGGGTAAAGCTGAGCTTCGGCGACACCGATCGAAGCGGTGGCTGCGGCCAGCAAACGCTCGGCCCTACGGATATCAGGACGGTTACGAACCAGATCGGCAGGAATGCCGATCTTGGTATTGTACCGGGGCGAGGGCTGCGGCCCACCGTTTCTCAGGCTGGCAGTCACTGTTGTTGCCGGCAGGCCGAGCAGGGTGGCGATGCGGTTTGCCGCCTGATTGAACCCGGTCTGGTAGCCTGGCAGTTCGGCGAGCGTGGTGTTGACCAAGCCTTCGGCCTGAACGACGTCGAGACTGGAAGCCGCGCCCGCCGCCTTGATGTCCTCCGTCAACTTGAGCGTTTCGCGCCGCGAAACAAGGCTCTTCTGCTGCAGTGCATAGGCTTCCTGATTGTAGCGTGCCTCGATGTATGCGCTCGTCAGGTCGGAAAGATAGGCAAGGCGGGCAACGTTGACGTCGGCATAGGCGGCATCAAGCGAAGCATTGGCTGATTCCTTGGCGCGTGCGTATTGGCCGAACAGATCGATCAGCCAGGACGCATCGCCGCCGCCGCCGATCGTCTTGGTTTGGCTGTGGTCGCGTCCCGTATTGTTGCGCTGATACGAACCATCCTGGCCGCTGGCGCTTGCCGAACCGTTGGCGTTGATCTGCGGCAGACCGCCTGAGGCTGCAACAATCACGTTGGCGCGGGCTTCGACGGTGCGCTCGATCGACTGTTGAACGTCAAGGTTCTCGCCCATGCCCTGGGCCACGAGGCTGTTCAGTTTCTTGTCGTGGAACGCCTCCCACCACGGCTTGAGCGTTACCTCAGCCGCTTCAGCGTGACCGCCCTCCGAGAATTTTGCAGGCACTGCCGCGTTCGGAGACTGGTAATCGGGGCCAACAACGCAGCCTGACAGAAGAACGAGGCTCAAGGGAAAGAGCACTTTAGCAATTTTCATCTGGGTCCCCATCCGGCCCGCTTGGGTCGGTAACAAACGATTCACTTTTTTCGTCTTTAACATTTTCCGCGCCGCTTGCGAGGGAACAATTGCAAAAGATGTGCCTGAAATAGCCAATCCTCAGCTTTGGTGTTTCCAAAGTGCCACGGCTTGGGCATTTCGGCGGCGATTTCAAGGGCGGGTTAGAAAATATCCATGCACGCGATTGACTTTCGTTCGACCGGTTCGTTGCCTTGAGATCGGCAGCTGTTTCAACCCATTAACGACTGCACGTGTCCGGCGGTTGTCGCCGCTATGTCGAATTGTTTCCACAGTGCCGAAAATGCGTGGTGCGCAATGGGCTTGGCTGCGGGTGTGGGGATGGTGCGCAGCCGTCCCATCCAGATTTCGCAACGGCTGCGTTCTGCGATGGTTCAAGCCGCGAGCCACCGGCGTTCGCGGGCGAAGTTTGCCAGGTCGGTGCCGCTCATCGGCCGGGCAAAAGCATAGCCCTGCAGCCCATGGCAACCCAGGTCCTTCAGGATGCGGGCGTGTTCCATGGTTTCGACACCCTCGGCGATAACCTCGATGCCGAGCGAGATGCCGATATCGATGATGGAGGCGACCAACTGACGTTGCTTGGACGAGGTCAGGATCGGGATCACCAGCTGCCTGTCGATCTTGAGGCGGCGTGGGGTGAGCTTCAAGAGGCTGACAATGGAGGCATATCCGGTGCCGAAATCGTCGATTTCGATATCGATGCCGAGGCTTTTGATCTGGTCAATATTGGAAAGCACGGTCATATCGCTTTCGTCGAACGAGATCGACTCCAGCAGCTCGAATGAAATCTTGCCTCTCGGAATGGTCATCTGGTTGAGGCGATCGATCAGTTTTTCATCATGCAGGCGGTGATAGGAGAGATTGACCGATATCTTCGGGATGTTGATTCCGCTTGCCGCCCAGCGTGTTGACTGGAACAACGCCTGCTCGAGAATCCGCTGGTCGATCTCTGAAAGCACGTTGATGTCTTCGGCCGTCTTCAGGAAGGCGTAGGGCGCGAGCAGCCCCCTGGTGGGGTGGTCCCAGCGCGCAAGGGCCTCGACGCCGATGATATCGAGCGTATCGGGACAGAACTGCGGCTGGAAATGGGCGATGAACTCGTTCTGTTCAAGCCCGCGCAGGATTTCGTCCGCCGTCTGCTTCGTCTTGAAAACTGCGGTCTTCAGGGAGTGCGTGAAGAATTCGTAGTGGTTGCGCCCACGGCGCTTTGCTTCGTAGAGAGCAATATCGGAGTTGACGAGAACCTGGCTCAGTTCTTGCTCAAGTCTTGCCTGATGGGCAATGCCGATGCTGACGCCGATGCGGCACTCCTGTTCCTTGTATCTGACCGGTATGCTCATCGCATCGATGATGCGCTGGGCGAGCGCGGTGTCGTGGCCCCCGATCTCGCCCTTGCGGGAAATGATGACGAACTCATCGCCGCCGATACGGCCAACGAAATCGTCGTCGCCGGTATTGGCACGAAGGACCTGGGCGGCATGCCTGAGGATTTCATCGCCGGCCGCATGACCGAGCGTATCGTTGATTTCCTTGAACCGATCGAGATCGATGTGAAAAATGCTGGCAAGGCCCTGGCTTGGGCCGTTGGCGTGTTTCTCAACAAGGATTTCATCGAGGTAGCGACGGTTCGGCAGCGATGTCAGAGGGTCGTGCAGGGCGTTGAATTCCATTCGGTGCCGGGCTGCTTCCAGTTCGGCGCTATGCGCTTCCGCCTGTCCTTTGGCGGTTTCGGAGCCGTTCGTTCTTTTCGACATCGGCGGTTACATCCCAGTTGACGCCAACGATTTTCTCATTGCCGCCGGCGCCGATATATGTCGAGCCGACCGCGCGGATATGCCGGATGCGGCTGCCGGGTAGGCGGATGCGAAATTGCGAGACGTAACTCGCCCCGTGGTGCAGGGCATTGCTGAATTCCTGCTCGGCTCGCTGCAGGTCGTCCGGGTGCAATGCGTCGCGCCAATCCTCGTAGACTTCGCTCGCGTTTTCCCGCAGGCCGTACAATTCCTTCATGCGGTCGTCCCACAGGAGTTTGCCGGAGGCGATGTCGAGTTCCCAGATGCCGATCTGCGAGGCATCGAGTGCGATTTTCAAGCGGTGGGACAGCTCCTGCAACTGATCCTTGTTGTGTTGAAGCACCTGGATATTGCGTTTTCGCTCACCGATGAGCTGCCCGCTGACGAACATCGGTATGACGATGAAGAGACCACCAACGACGATGAGAGTGCGGATGAGCCAGGTATTTGGAGGCGTATCGGCCCACCCGCCCTTCGGCACGGCGCTGATCATCCACGATCCACCCGGCAGAAAGAGGCTGACCTCAACAGGATCAGCGGCTTTAATGCGCCCGTCCCCGTAGAACAATGCGCCGTCTTCGCCCAAACCGTCCCGGCCGGAAATAGCCACGTCGATGTCAAGCACTGGCGAGAGAAGGCCGCTATCTTGGTACAGCCGCTCCACATCGATGACCGCGGAAACGAGACCCCAGTAGCGGTTCGATTCACCGCCATTGGAAACCGATACAGGAAAACGGCCGATCAGGCCCTGGCCGCCCTGCACAAGATCCAAAGGGCCAGCCAGAACCATCTTGCCGAGTTCATGAACCTTGAGAGCGGCGGCCCGTTGATTGCTGTTTTTGCGGTAATAGAGGCCGAGTACCTTCTCGTTGCCTTCCAGTGGATAGACGAGGGAGACGACCAGGTTCGGCGCGGCCGCGATGTTGCGCAAGCGCGAACGCTCGTTGAAGATGTTGCGCGCCAGTTCGGAGAACCGCTTCTGGTTCATCCCCGGTTCCGTGGAGATCGTGGCGATCAATCCACGCACGAGTTGAATGTCGCCGTTGATGTTGGCTTCGAGCTTCGAGCGGATCGGGTTGAGTTCCACGATCACAGCCGCGCATCTTTGCGGCGTGAACCGCCCGGTTCTGCTGCTCGGCAAACAGGCCGGCGGCGATCACCACCATCAGCGCAACATAGGTCGGCAGGTAGTTCGGCTTGATAAACCGAACTATTGTTGATCTTCTGAGCACACTCGACAGTCCGGAAAGCACGGAATCTCCAAAGCTGTTCACTATTCGACAGCAATTGAATCGGATTATCGCAAAGCCGTCTTAACAAGATGTGCTTTAGAGCCTCGTCAATTCTGGTGCTTTATTCGGATTTCTTCTTCCGCAGTTTCTTGCGGTCAGTTTGCGCAAGCTCCTTCAGCTCTTTCTCGGACATGGATTTCTCCATGCTCTTCGAGGCACCCTTGAGTTCGGACTTTTTCATGTCGCCGCGTTTGGCGGACAGGGCAGCGCCGGCGGCCTTTTGCTGGGCTTGGGATTTTGCAGGCATCGTCTTTCTCCTTCGACCGGATGCCTTCATCAACTTCTGTTCGTTACTTTGGTTCCGCAGGCGCCGCTAAAGCGCTGTCAGGCGAGCCGATCATCGCCAGCAGCGTCTCAAGCCGGTCGGCATCGCGTGGCAATTTGTCGGTTCGCAGCCGCGATATGCGCGGAAAGCGCATGGCAACGCCGGATTTATGCCGGCTGGAGAAGTTGATGCCCTCGAAGGCAACCTCGACGACGAAGCCGTGATCGGCTTCCGCCCGGATCGAACGCACGGGGCCGAAACGCTCGATGGTGTTGTTGCGCACGTAGCGATCCAGCACCTCGAGTTCCGCATCGGTGAAGCCGAAATAGGCTTTGCCGACCGGCACCAGAACATCCTTGCCGTCGCTTTGCGTCCAGACCCCGAAGGTGAAGTCGGAATAATAGCTTGATCGCTTGCCGTGTCCGCGCTGGGCATACATTAGCACCGCATCGACATTGTAGGGTTCGCGCTTCCATTTGAACCAAGGGCCTTTCGAGCGCCCGGATGTATAAGGCGAATCCAGACGTTTGAGCATGATGCCCTCGATCACCGGATCCGGCGGGTCTTTCCGCAGGCGGTCGAGTTCTTCCCAGCTTGAGAAGGGTACGAGCGGCGAGAGATCGAAATGCGAGGGGGCGGCCTTTTCGATTAGCGCTGAAAGCGCGCCGCGCCGGGTCAGAAAGCTTTCCGGACGCATGTCGCGCCCACCGGAAAACAAGAGGTCGTAGCCGCGAATGAATGCCGGATATTCCTCCAGCATCTTTCGCGTCACGGTTTTTCGGTTCAGCCGTTGCTGGAGATCGGAAAATGTCCGCGTTGCGTGGTTGGTGCGCATGGTGCCGCCGACGAGAAGCTCGCCGTCGATGATGCCTTCGAAATTCGCGGCTTCCAGGATATCCGGAAAGGCACCGGAAATATCGTCGCCACTGCGCGAGTAAAGCCGCCGCGTGCCGGCCAAATTGGCAAGCTGGACGCGAATGCCGTCCCATTTCCATTCGGCGGCAAAGTCTTTCGGGTCCAGCGAAGCAAGATCGTTGTCGCCCACTGGCGTTGCCAGCATGACTGCGTGGAAAACTGCCGGCATGTCCAGCTCGGGTTTGCCCGCCGTTCCATCAAGCCATTGGAATAGCGGAATGTAGGGAGGTGACAGGCCGTGCCATAGCGTTTCGATTTCAGTGATGTCGACATTGCCCATGTCGGCGAGCGCCTGTTTCACCAGCCGTGCCGAAACGCCGATGCGCAGACCACCGGTGATGAGCTTCAGGAAGGCGAACCGGCTCGATCCTTCGAGCTGATCAAGCAGGTCGCGCACGAGGCCATGGACATTGGCCCGCCCCGCGGTTTCAAGCTGGTGCATGACGGCACCCAGCGCCAGATCGCCGATTGCTGCTTGGCTTTCGGCCGGTGGTTCCCAGACGAGGGAGATCGTCTCGGCGAGGTCGCCGACATAATCGTAGGAATAGCGGAACAGGACCTCGTCCATCCGCTCCAGCACCAGTTGCCTGAGCACATTGGGCTTGACGATCTTGAGCGTCAACGTTCCGGCAATGGCGGCCAGCGCATAGCCGCGGTCCGGATCGGGTGCTGCGCGGAAATAATCCGCCATCAGCTTGATCTTGGCATTGCGCTGCGGTGTCAGCACCAGACGGTCGAGCAGTTCGGCGAAGGGGCGCATCGGTTACTCTCCTTCGTCGTCGTAGCCGACAAGATGCAGCGGCCGGGCGGCGATGCCCTGCAGTTCGCACCAGCGCACCAGCGCTTCCTCGCGACCGTGCGTCACCCAGACCTGGCCGGGATTGATCTCACGGATGGTTTCGGTCAGTTCCGGCCAGTCGCAATGATCCGAGATGATCATCGGCAGCTCGACGCCGCGCTGCTTGGCGCGCTGGCGCACCAGCATCCAGCCGGAGGCGAAGATGGGAATAGGATCTGGAAAGCGTCTGGCCCATTTGTCGGCGAAGGCGGACGGCGGGCCGACGACAACGGCACCGGCGAAGGACTGTTTGTCTTTTGCGTCAATCGTGGCCGGGCGAAGATCACCCAGTTCGATACCTTCGCTTTCATAATAGTCGCAGAGCCTGGCCAGTGCGCCGTGAATGAAGATCGGCGCATCGTAGCCCGTTTCGCGCATCAGGGCGATGATCCGCTGGGCCTTTCCGAGGGAATAGGCGCCGACCAGATGGGCGCGCTCCGGGAACTGCTTGAGCGATGTCAGCAGCTTTACGATTTCGCTCCGGTCGTCTGGGTGATGAAACACCGGCAGGCCAAACGTTGCCTCGGTGATGAAGACATCGCAGGCCACTGGCGCGAAGGAGAGGCAGGTCGGATCATGGCGGCGCTTGTAGTCGCCGGAGACGACGATGTGGGTGCCGTTGGCCTCGACGGCGATCTGGGCGGAACCCAGGACATGGCCGGCTGGATGAAAGCTGACTGTGACATCGCCGATGGAGGTGCTTGCACCCAATATGGCCTCCTGCGTGCTGGTGCAGAAGGCATCGCCATATCGGATACGCATGATGTCGAGCGTCTCGCGCGTCGCCATGACATGCGTATGGCCGGCGCGCGTGATCGGCGTGACCATGGGTGATCAAGGCCCGTTCGACGGGCTGGACGGGATCGATATAGAAGCCGCCCTTCTCGCAAAAGAGACCCTTGGGCGTCGGGTAGAGCAGCGTTTCCGGTTTCATGGAAATGAAGATAGCTGGCAATTGGGCAACTGCCAGCTATCGCGGTGAATTTTTACCAGTTCAGGCCGCTGGGTTGTAGCCCAACGTCTTCGAGATCAGATCAAGCACGCCATCGGCATCCACGCCGATTGCGACGTTCTGGCTGGGCAGATTGTCCCACGCATTCGGCGGAAAGAGATGATCGTCGGCCTTCTGGATCGTCTGGCCATCGGCGATGCCGCCGCAGACGACCCGGATCGCACCGCTGCGCAGGGTGAAGAGATGCGGCGCGACGACGTAGACGCAGGCGCAGCTGTCATGGATCACCATACCGTCTTCGACATGCTGTTCGTAGAAATCGATGTAGAATTGCGAGATGTCGGAGAGCAGCTTTGCCCGCTCGCCGCCCGTTGCGACGATGGCCGCCAGCCTGCTGCGTGTCATCACCGTCTGCTCAGTCGCGTCTAGACCGACGACGACGACGGGCCAGGGTGCCGTCATCACCACATCGGCTGCCTCCGGGTCGCCGTGAATATTGGCTTCGGCAGCGGGCGTGATGTTGCCACGCATGTCGAAGGCGCCGCCCATGATCACGACCTCCTTGACGAGGACGGCAATGTCCGGATCGTCGCGAAGGGCAAGCGCCAGGTTGGTCATTCGCCCGACGGCAACGATGGTCACTTCACCCGGGTTGGCGCGCACGGCATCGATGATGAAGCGATGCGCAGGCAGGGGATGGCAGGGCAGATCCACAGTTTCCGGGGCACCGATATTGCCGAGGCCGTCATGGCCATGAATGCCGGTCGGCCAATCGACGTGCGGACGTGAAGGATCGAGCGTTTCGCCAAGTCCCCGCGCGACGGGGGCAGGAATGTTCCACTGCTGCTTCAGGTACAGCGCGTTGCGCGTCGTCGTCTCGATTGAGGCATTGCCGAAAACGGAAGTGATGCCGATCAGGTCGATATCCGGGTGATTGTGCAGGAAAAGCAGGGCCATTGCATCGTCGACGCCGGGATCCGTATCAAAAATTACCTTATGCATGATGTCTTCTTTTCGTTGTTTTGAAAGCCAGCCGCAATTTGCTGAAGGGCGCAACGTCCGGTGTTTCGCCACTTTTAGCGGGGTGTCGGCCAAGAGCAACTGATTTTGCGGGTTGAAATCGAGCAAAGTCTCAAATCAGTGCAAATCCGTCGATCGCCGGCAACAAACCGCTCGAATGCTTAAACTTTCCGAAACGTCACCAAGATAGGGTGGAGGTTCAATCAAGGTGCGCGGCAGTCCGCAACAGGCCAGGGAGTTCAAGCTGATGACGGAGCAGCGCACGTGAAGTCGGTCTTTAAGACGATGCGTTTCCCCCCAAGGTGATGTTCCTTATCGCCGGCGTTCTTGTGCTGTCCGGTGCTTCCGGCGCCTATGCCGTCTATTCCGGAAAGGAAAGCTTTCTCGGCATGGCCGGGCCGGAAAAACCTTCCGTCTCAGGTCTTGCCTGCACCACGATAGAGACGCTGAAAATGCGCCGTAACGGTCAGCGGTGGATCCGCAAATATGTGAGCACGGATTCTGCCATTGGCGTCGATCGCGTCCGCACCGCATTGCGCATTGCCGGGTTGCTTGCCAAGGAGGAACGGGCCGATCTCTATCATGTCGTCGTGCTCGACGCTGCCGGGCCTTCGGATCGCGCCGCGCGGCGCGGTGCCGCCATCGGCGCCGAGGTGCTTTTGCGCCCGGAACCGGCCAAGCTGTCGGGAATGAGCACGCCGTTCGTTGCCCTGCTACAATGACGGCAAGGCCAATACCGTCGGGCTCTTCCATGGCCGCGAAGTTGCTCTCTCTGAGGATGATGTCAAAACCACGCTGACGGCGATGGACGACAAGTCGGATTGTTTCGATCCGGTCGCCGCCGCTGCAGAGGCAGCACATGGCGCTGCTGGGTCGGAGAGCGGCGACCACGGTGAAGAACCGGCTGCCGCAGCGCATGGAGAAGACGCGGGTAGCGGCGAGGCGCCTGCCGGGCATGGCGAAGAAGCTGCCGCGCCGGAACACGGTGTAGAGGCTCCGGCCGAGCATAGCGAGGCCGCTGAGCAAGGCGAGGCAAAGCCCGCAGAAAAGGGTTTCTTCGGTTCGATGCTGGCCATGGTGCTGGGCAGCGGCAGCGAAAAACCGACGATTGAAGGCCATGCCGCGGAACCTGCAGCAGACCATCCCATCGAGAGCCCGATAGAAGAACCGACGGGACACTGACGGGATTTCAATCCGCGTTACGGTGTTGATAGGGATCAGACGACGGTGCTGCCGGCGATGACGGCGAGAACCACGAAGATCAGGAAGATGATCAGGGCGATGGCGAACAGCACGCGCGATCGTTGCGGTAGCGGCGGAAACGCCAGAAAAACCGAGAAAACCGGTAATCAGTGAGATAACCAGGAAGATGAGCGCCCATTTCAGCATGGAGGGTTCCTTTCAGATTTTGCGGACATAGACGCGCAGAACCCTGAAAAGTTCCATGGGCTGATGGGAACGCGCCATCCGGTTTAAAGAATGGCGCGTCCGCAGCGTTGTCTCAGTCCGCCTTGTTGCGGCGGGCCGGGAAGAGGATGATGTCGCGGATCGATGGCGCGTTGGTCAGGAGCATGATCAGGCGGTCGACGCCGATGCCGAGGCCGCCTGCGGGCGGCATGCCCTGGTCGATTGCATCGAGGAATTCGTCGTCCAGCTGCTTGTCCTTCTCGCCGCGGGCATGGGCCTGTTCCAGCTGTTCGACCATGCGCTTGCGCTGCTCTTCCGGATCGTTGAGTTCCGAGAAGGCATTGCCCAATTCCCAGGCGTTGCAATAGGTCTCAGAAACGCTCGACCAGGCGCGGTTCGCCCGGTACTTCCTTGGCAAACGGCGAGATGTCCTTCGGGAAATGCGTGACGTGCGACGGCTGGATCAGCGTGCCCTCGACCTTTTCCTCAAAGATAAAGGCGAGGCATTCGCCCCAGGTCCAGTCCTTCTCGACTGCAAAGCCGGCAGCCTTGGCAGCCGTGCGGGCTTCCTCATCGGTCCTCATGGCGATGAAGTCGAGGCCGGTCGCTTCCTTGACGGCGTCGGGCATGGGCACACGCTTGAACGGACCCTTGAAGGAGATTTCCTTGTCGCCGAACATGAATTCGGTGGTGCCGTGAATGCTCATCGCCAGCTTGGTGAACAGGCGCTCGACGAGGTCCATGATGTCCTCGTAGTCGGCATAGGCCCAGTAGCATTCCATCATGGTGAATTCAGGATTGTGCCGGGTGGAAACGCCTTCATTGCGGAAGTTGCGGTTGATCTCGAAGACCTTGTCGGTGAGACCTGAAACCAGCGTGCGCTTCAAAAACAGCTCCGGCGCGATGCGCAGGTACATGTCGAGCTTCAGCGTGTTGTGATGCGTCTTGAAGGGCTCAGCGGTGGCGCCGCCATAGACCGAGTGCAGCATCGGGGTCTCGACTTCCATGAAGCCGTCGTCTTCCATGAAGCGGCGGATGCCCGAAACGATCTTCGAGCGCTGCTGGAAGCGGAGCTTGGATTCCTCGTTGGTCATGATGTCGAGATGGCGCTTGCAGTAGCGCTGCTCGATGTCGGACAGGCCATGCCATTTTTCCGGCATCGGCAGCAGCGACTTGGTCAGCATGGTGATTTCTTGCGCGTTGATCGACAGCTCACCGCGCTTGGTATGGCGCACGACGCCGGTCACGCCGATGATGTCGCCGATATCGATCAGCGGCAGCAACGCGGGCGTCTTCCGGTGTCGTATCCTTGTGGGAAAAGATCTGGATCTTGCCGCCGGCGTCATGGATATCCATGAACATGCCGGAATTGCGCGAAGAGTAGACGCGGCCCGCTACCGTCACAACATCATCCGTCACCACGTCCGCTTCCAGGCTCTCATATTTGCTGGCCAGCTCCGCATTGGTGATCGTGCGGTGAAAATGCGCCGGATAGACGTCGCCGATCTTGTCGCGCAGCAACGCCAGCTTTTGGGCGCGCACTTCGGTGACGTCGGAGGAAAGGGCGGTTTCGGTCTTGTTGTCAGACATGGTTCAGTTCCGTTTTACGGTTCCCGGCCCCCGTCATTCCTGTGCTTGTCACAGGAATCCAGTGCGCCCAAGTCCTTGGGCGCGAGAGACCTAAAATGTTCGTTCACGGCGCAGACGCGCCGTGGCTGGATTCCTGTGACAAGCACAGGAATGACGGAGGAGAGAAATGCACCTCATCAATCCTGTGCGTCTCGCCGCCCGAAAGCGGCGTAGTTTTTATTTCGAGCCTGCCATCGAGGCGGCAACCTGGCCGGCAACCTTCAGGCGCTGGCGCACGACCGAGCGGCCGAGGATGGCCATCGAGTCGAACAGCGGCAGCGAGCGGGTCGAGCCGGAAACGGCAACGAACAGCGGTGCGACGATGACCTTGAGCTTCTTGCCCATGCGTTCGGAAATCGCGCGCAGTTCGGCCTCGATCGCTTCGACGTTCCATTCGAGGATCTTTTCCAGGTCCGGCTGGACCGTGTTGAAGATCTCGACCAGTTCTTCTGGCGTCGATTTGACCTTGGCGAAGGATGAGGCGTCAAGCGCGAGATCGGACTTGAACAGGAAGCCTGCCAGATCCGGCAATTCGCCGAGCTTGGAAATGCGCGACTGCGAGAGCTTGAGGCCCTGCTTGATGCGGTCGTTTTCCATCGCCCAGGCGAGCACGCGGGCGGCGAACTCATCCTCGGTCAGGCCTTCGCGCAGCCAGCGGCCGTTCAGCCAGTCGAGCTTCTGGATATCGAAGATCGCTCCGGCCTTGGAGAGGTTGGCCGGGTCGAATTTCTCCGCCAGCTGTTCCATCGTCAGCATTTCCTCGCCTTCGGCAATCTGGACAAAGAACAGGCCGAGGAAGTTCATCAGCGCTTCCGGCAGGTAGCCGAGCGCCGTGTAGTAGGAAATCGACGTCGGGTTCTTGCGCTTCGACAGCTTCGACTTGTCGGCATTGCGCATCAGCGACAGATGCATGAACACCGGCGGCTCGAGGCCGAGATACTGGTAGATCAGGATGTGCTTCGGTACCGAGGACAGCCACTCCTCGCCACGCGCCACATGGGTGATCTTCATCAGATGGTCGTCGACGACATTGGCCATGTGGTAGGTCGGCATGCCGTCGGCCTTGAGCAGAACCTGCATATCGACCGCATCCCACGGGATATCGACTTCGCCGTAGACGCCGTCGACGAACTTGCAGGAGCCTTCCGTCGGGATCTTCATGCGCACGACATGCGGCTCGCCGCTGGCGACCCGGGTGGTGACTTCTTCCGCCGAGATATGGAGGCAGAGGCCGTCATATTTCGGCGGCTTGCCGGCGGCGCGCTGGGCTTCGCGCATTTCCGTCAGACGCTCGGGCGTGCAGAAACAGCGGAAGCCGTGACCGGCCGCGACGATTTTTTCGACGTAGGGCTTGTAGAGGTCCTTGCGGTCGCTCTGGCGGTAGGGGCCGTGGGGGCCGCCAATATCCGGGCCTTCCGACCATTTCAAACCGCACCATTTCAGCGCGTCCAGCACCTTGGTCTCGAATTCGGGGGTCGAGCGGGTCGCATCGGTATCTTCGATGCGCAGGATGAACTCGCCACCCATCTTCTGCGCGAAGAGATAGTTGAACAACGCGATATAGGCGGTGCCGACATGGGGTTCGCCGGTGGGGGAAGGTGCGATGCGCACCCGGACTGGTCTGTCTGTCATGATCCTGGCCCGTGCTTTACGTGCTTTCGGCCTTCCCGCCGGAAAGGAGACGTCCGGATGTGAAGGCGCATGCTTTTAAGGGAAGGAAGTGCCCGATCGATGCCTGAAACGGCGGAAAATACCGGAAATTCCATATGGCTGGCGTGAGACCATATTCAAAAGGGCGCGTCAAGGAAAACTGCGCTTCCGGCCGTGGCGATGGTCCTCAAAAAGGCAGTTGACAAATGTGCTGCTCCAATTTACTTAACCTTCAAGTTAATTAACTTTATGGTTTAATACAAATGACACAGGATCAGCTCAGCACAACTCTTTCGGCGCTCGCCGATCCGACGCGTCGGGCGATCCTGGCGCGATTGGCCTTGGGGGAGGCGTCGGTCAACGAGCTGGCCGAACCTTTCGCCATGAGCCTGCCGGCCGTTTCCAAGCACCTGAAAGTGCTGGAAAAGGCCGGTCTGATCAGCCGCGGGCGCGAGGCGCAGTGGCGCCCGTGCAAACTGGAAGCCGGACCGTTGAAGGACCTCAACGCCTGGCTCGATAATTACCGGCAATTTTGGGAGGAGAGTTTCGACAGGCTCGATCTCTACCTGCAAAAACTTCAAAAGGGAGATGGAAATGAACGCAAGAGCTGATGTCGTCCCGGCCGACAAGGCCAATCTTGTCCTTACCCGGACATTCAACGCCCCGGCGGCGCTGGTCTACAAGGTATGGACCGACCCGTATCATCTGGCCCAGTGGTGGGGTCCGCATTGTTTCACCAATCCGGTCTGCGAAGTCGATCTCAGGCCGGGCGGCGTCATCCGCATCCACATGAAGGGGCCGGACGGCCAGATGTATCCGTCAAACGGCACCTTCAAGGAAATCGGCGAAAACGAGCGCCTGGTCTTTACCAGTACCTATGACGGCGAAGATGGCGTCCCCATGCTCGAAGCGCTCAATACGGTGACGTTCACAGAGAAAGACGGCAAGACCGAGGTGACCCTGCATGCGCAGGTGCTCAGGGCAACCGAAGCCGTGCTGCCGGCCCTCGATGGCATGGAAGAAGGCTGGAGCCAGAGCCTCGAAAAGCTCGCAGATGTCATCACCGCCATGGCTCGCTGAAATCCATTCTACCCGACATTCCCCTGAAGTGTGCCGCAAGCCACTTCAGGGGAGCATACTTCAATACTCAACAGGAACCCGAATATGCTGAAAATTCTACTGATCATCCTCGCCGTCATCGTCGTGCTGCTGCTCGCCGTCGTGGTATTTGCATCGACCAAACCCTGATACGTTTCATGTCGAGCGTAGCGCCACCATCAATGCCCCGCCGGAAAAGATCTTCCCGCTGATCAGCGACTTCAAGCAGTGGCAGGCCTGGTCGCCTTACGAAATGAAGGATCCGGCCATGAAACGCACCTTCGACGGTGCAACTACTGGCCAAGGCGCCGTTTACAGCTGGGATGGCAATAAGAATGTCGGCGCAGGCCGGATGGAAATCACCGAAGCGACGCCGTCCTCGAAGCTGCAGATCAAGCTCGACTTCATCCGCCCGTTCGAAGGGCACAACGTCGCCACGTTCACGCTCTCGCCCGCAACACAGGGTACAACAGTGACCTGGGCGATGGATGGACCGAGCCCTCTCATTGCCAAGGTCATGGGTCTGTTCTTCAACATGGACACGATGATCGGCGGCGATTTTGCGCAAGGGCTGGTAAACCTGAAGGCGATTGCCGAGAAGTAGGCCGGAAACGGGAACCATTGCTGGCCTGAACCGTTCCCTTGATGAGGAGTGCGGGCCGTGCCAACCGGACCCGAGGGAGATGGAGAACGCGGAGATTTTTCCGGTTTCTCTTCGCGGCCAACGAAAAGGCAGGCGAGCTTCTTGTCCCTTCGGCCTCGTGTCCTCACATGCGCACACTTAAATTGCCCGGGACCGCCGTCCCGGGGCTTTTTGATGTTTGCCTTACGGTCGCAAAAAAGGAGCGCAGCCCAACCGGATGCGCTCCCTATCACTCTACAATCTGGCCGAATAATCAGGCCGAAGCCCGACTAGTGTTTCGCGGCCTTGTCCTTCTGCCGCTTGTTGCGCGACAGCATGTTGAGGACTTCGACAAGCGCCGAGAAGGCCATTGCCGCGTAGACATAGCCCTTCGGCACATGGATGCCCATGCCTTCGGCGATCAGCGTCGTGCCGATCATCAGCAGGAAGCCGAGTGCCAGCATGACGATGGTCGGGTTCTTCTCGATGAAGCGGGCGAGCGGGCCGGAGGCGACCAGCATGACGGTGACGGCGACGACGACGGCGACGACCATGATCGGCAGATGCGGCGTCATGCCGACCGCAGTGATGATGCTGTCGACGGAGAAGACCAGGTCGAGCAACAGGATGCGGCCGATCGCAGCGGCAAAGCCTGTTGTCACCGAGCTCGCAATAAAATCCTCTTCATGGTCGTCCGGATCGACATTGTGATGGATTTCCTTGGTGGCCTTCCAGACGAGGAACAGGCCGCCGGCAATCAGGATCATGTCCTTCCACGAGAAGCCGTGACCGAAGGCTTCGAAGACAGGTGTCGTCAGCTGGACGATCCAGGCGATGGTACCGAGCAGCGCCAGGCGCATGACCAGTGCCAGGCCGATGCCGATGCGGCGGGCCTTTTCCCGGTGTTCTGCCGGCAGTTTGTTGGTCAGGATCGAAATGAAGATGAGATTGTCGATGCCGAGCACGACTTCCATCACGATCAGGGTGATCAGGGCAATCCAGGCAGTCGGATCTTGCATCAGGAGCAAAATATCCTGCATCGGGGGTGGTTCCTTCCTCGATATCAAGGTGCATATGCAGGGAACCCGCGCAGCCGATGGGCAGCGGGTGAAACTGATATTCCTTATGTATGTGGAAATGGCGACAAGGCAAGCGCTAGAGGGCGCTCAAATGCGCCACTGATACCGTTAACTCTTCACCGGGAGCCAGATTTCGGTCAGCCCCATGCCCGTCCTCGGGTCAAACCCGCTCGTCGTAGCGCTCCATCAGGTCCGGGGTGCCGGCGTGGCTGTAACCGGAAGCTGGCAGCCACTCGGTAAAGATTGCACTGCAGGTCGCCTGGATGCCGGAGATATGGCCACGATGGGCAAAGATCGCATAGGTCTGGGCGGGAAGCTTCAGAATTTCAAAGCCTTCGGGCAGTTCATCGGTGTCGCGAACCTGCACGGCGGTCATATATTGGAAGCTGCTGTCCTGTCCGTCTTCCTGCGTGCAGATACCATAGGCAGCATGTCCGATCTGGCCGGCAATGCTGCCGTCATGGGCATTGAACCGCTGCCATTGCGAGGGAATGCCGGCATTGCCGCCGTAATTGTAGGTCTGCTGCAGGCCCGCCATCAGCATGGCAGGCACGGTTTCAGATCGGGGTTCGTCCAGTCTTGGAAGGGGTGCGGTGTTCATGCGGAGAGGCTCCATAAGATCGAGATCGCCAATATGCCCTCTGTTGCGGACCTCTTCCGGCGTCACGCCGAAATGATCGTGAAAGGCACGGGTGAAGGCTTCATGCGAGCTGTAGCCCGCATCAAGGGCGACGGCGAGAATGCTGGATGCGCCCTCGGCAAGGGAGAGAGCCGCGGTGCTCAAACGCCGCGCCCTGATATAGCCACTGATCGAAAAGCCCGTCGTCAGGCCAAAGACACGCGACAGGTGATAGCGGGAAAGCCCCGCCGTCTCCACGATATCCTCCAATGAAATATCCCCGGCGTAATGGCTTTCGATAAACCAGAGCGCCTTGCCGATTGCATTCATCCAACCTCCCGCAGCAAACCGGATATGACCTTAGTGCCGATCGGGCAATTCCACTTGATCGTGGTTGCGTGATTGATGCGGGCATGCGCGCCCGGCGACCTTCAGGCCGTTGTGGTCTGCCGAGTTCCGTAGGCCGCCATGAAGACACGAACGGCGCCGCTGATGACCCGGTCGATTTCCTCCGGCGGCGGTGCGGTCTCCATAGTCCCAGAACAGGCGATATTTGAAGAAGCCGCCGCTGGAAAGATCGAGAAACTGGCCCGCTGCCAGGTCGAGATCATCGATCTTCAGGCTGCCGATATCGACCTGGTGCGCCAGGAATTCCTGGAGGAGCGTGCGCAGGTTTTCCGGTCCCTTGAAGAAGCGCTTGCACAGGTTGGGCATACGATCGCCGAACGCCAAGAACGGTGCGCATCGCAGTGATGACCTTCTCGTCGGTCATGTGCGTGACGAAGCTGACGCCGAATTTATAGAGGCCGGTTTCGACATCCTCATGGGCGGCCAAAACAGTACGGACCGCGGCGAGGAAAAGAGCCCGCTCCCTTTCGATCATCGCCGAAAACAGGTCTTCCTTGTTCTGGAAATAGACGTAGATCGTGCCCTTGGAAACGCCTGCTTCCCGGGTAATATCGTTCATACTGGCGGCGTCGAAGCCAACGCTCATGAACACCCGTTTTGCGCCCTCGATGATCTGCTCGCGCTTTGCCGGATCCTCGCCGGCAGCACGGCGGCCGGACAGGGCTTCGCCGGGACAGTCCAATGCACCCGTTGTTTCTGCCAATTTTTCGTTACCTTCGGACATTTTTGTCTCATTGTTAACTTTCGAACCGAACGGTTCGATTTGACTTGATATGCGAGCGATTCCACATTAAGTCAATCGAACTGAACGGTTCGGTCTCGGAATTTCTCATAACACGGCTGGTAGTGCAATATGTCAGTTTCAAACAAATCCGGTGCCGCCCATGTCCGCCCCGTCGGCGATGATTTCGAGGTGCCCGGCGAACAGATCGAGGCACCTGAGGCCAAAAGTGTAACTGAGCCTGCAGCCGAAGCGCAAGCAGCGCCGCAGGTTGCCGTCGCCGAAAAGGCCGCTCCAAAGCGCCGCAAGATGGTGTTTCCCGTCATCGTGATCGCCGCACTCGCTGCCGGCGGCTGGTACGGCTACGAGTGGTGGACCAACGGACGTTTCATGATCTCGACCGACGACGCCTATATCGAAGGGGATATAGCATCGATCTCGCCGAAGGTTTCCGGCTATATCGAGAAGGTCAATGTCGTTGCCAATCAGCACGTGAAGGCTGGCGATCCGCTGATCACGCTCGACAAGGAAGATTACCGCATTGCTGCCGATCAGGCGCAGGCACAGATCGATACGGAAAAACTGTCGCTCAAGCGTTTCGATGCGCAGATCGCCGGTGCCGAGGCCAGCGTCCAGCAGGCGCAGGCGCAGAAAACCGCCCTCGAGGCGACCGTCCGGGGTGCCCAGATCACGCTTGCGCGTGCCAGCGACCTCCAGTCAAAGGCAGTCGGTACAGTTGCCTCCCTCGACGATGCCACGGTTGCGCTCGATCAGGCCAAGGCCAACCTCATTGGCGGCGATGCACAGATCGCCACTGCGAACGCCAACATCGCCGTGCTGGTTGCCCAGCGCCGAGGCCGAAAGCACGATCCGGTCGCTGGAACTCGCCCGCGACAAGGCCCAGCGTGACTTGGGCTTCACGGTCCTGAAGGCCCCTTACGATGGCGTCATCGGCAATCTGGCTGTTCAGGATGGTGACCTCGTTTCCGCCGGTCAGCGTCTGGCGGCCCTGGTGCCGACCAATCAGCTCTACATCGACGCCAATTTCAAGGAAACGCAGATCGCCCACATGGTTCCGGGCTCGAAGGTCAACATCCATGTCGATGCCTTCGACGAGGCGCCGATCGTTGGCACCGTCCAGTCGATCTCGCCAGCCTCCGGTTCGGTGTTCTCGCTGTTGCCGGCTGAAAACGCCACGGGCAACTTCACCAAGGTGATCCAGCGCGTTCCGGTCCGCATCGTCTTCCCGAAGGACGTGCTGGACAGCGGCCGCCTTCGCGCCGGCCTCAGCGTCGTTGTCGATGTCGATACCCGCACCGCGCCGAAGCAGGAAACCGCTGCGGTCAAGTGATCGGTGCGCCGCGCCGTTTCCGGCGCGGCTCCACCGGTTGAGAGACGTCCCCGGCCGATAGGCCGGGACCATGTGATGCACCAATTTTCATGACCACGATGGCTGCCCCGTTCACCTGAACGAGGCCACGCCAGGAGCAATGCCGATGGCTGCCACTGCAACAGCGGGTACGATGCCGCTTCCCGCCGCTCGCGCGGAAGAGAAGATGGATCCGAAACGGCTGATCGCCTTTTTCGCGATGGTCTTCGGCATGTTCATGTCGATCCTCGACATTCAGATCGTTTCGGCATCGCTCCCTGAAATCCAGGCGGGCCTGTCGGCCGGCTCCGATGAGGTCGCCTGGGTGCAGACGGCCTATCTGATCGCCGAGGTCATCATGATCCCGCTGTCGGGCACGCTGGCCCGCATCGTTTCCACGCGGGTGCTGTTTTCTGTCTCGGCCGCCGGCTTCACTGCGGCGAGCGCACTTGCCGCGACGGCGACCAATATCGATCAGATGATCGTTTACCGCGCGCTTCAGGGTTTTATCGGCGGTGGCATGATTCCAGCGGTCTTCGCGGCAGCCTTCACGATTTTCCCGCCGTCCAAGCGCAGCATCGTCTCGCCGATCATCGGCCTTGTCGCAACGCTGGCGCCAACCATCGGGCCGACTGTCGGCGGTTATCTCAGCCATGCCTTTTCCTGGCACTGGCTGTTTCTCGTCAACATCATCCCCGGCATTATCGTCACGATCATCACCTGGAACTTCATCGACTTCGACAAGCCCGAACTGAGCCTGTTCAAGAAGTTCGACTGGTGGGGCTTGCTGTCGATGGCAGTTTTCCTCGGTGCGCTCAGTATGTCCTTGAGGAAGGCAATGCGAAGGACTGGTTCAGCGACGAACATATTTTCCTGGGCGCTATCGCCTCCGCGCTCGGCGCTGTGGTCTTTTCTATCGAGCGTTCAAGGTCGATTTCCCGATCGTGGATTTAAGGGCTTTCGCCAATCGAAATTTTGCCTTCGGCTCGCTGTTCTCCTTCGTCATGGGCATCGGGCTCTACGGTCTCACCTATATCTATCCGCTCTATCTCGGACGGATCCGTGGCTACGATCTGCTGATGATCGGCGAAACGATGTTCGTTTCGGGTCTGGCAATGTTCTGCACGGCGCCAATCGCCGGCAAGCTCTCCACCAAGCTCGATCCACGTGTGATGATGGCGATCGGCTTTGCCAGCTTTGCGGCCGGCACCTGGCTGATGAGTTCGCTGACGGCCGACTGGGATTTCTACGAACTGCTGCTGCCGCAGATCCTGCGCGGTTTCGGGTTGATGATGTGCATGGTGCCGATCAACAACGTCGCGCTCGGCACGTTGTCGCCGGGCGCGTGCGCGGTGCGTCCGGACTGTTCAACCTGACGCGTAATCTTGGTGGCGCGGTTGGTCTTGCCGCGATCAACACCATTCTGACGCAACGCCAGGAGGAGCATTACGCGCGCCTGCAGGAACATGTGCAATGGGGCAACCCTGAAGCCATGGACCAGCTGAACAACATGATCGCCAAGTACAATTCGCATGGCCTCGACGGGGCAACCATCGCCATCCAGAAGCTGTCCGGGATTGTCACCCAGCAGGCGACGATCATGTCGTTCATCGATGTGTTCCTGATCCTCACCGGCCTGTTCGGCGCCCTGGTCTTCTGCGCCTTCCTGATCCAGAAACCGCAACCTGTGCCAACGGGAGCCGGTGGCGGCGGTCATTAGCCGTTAAGGCCACTGAACATCCGATCTGTACGTCGCGGCTTTCATCCGCCAGAATGCCCTGAAGGCAAAATTTCAGGGCATTCTGCATGGCCGGTCATCCGCTTCCTCTGCTTCCCAGACGTTCGTTTCTCGCCAATTTGCTCAGCCTCGGGGTCGTTTCGTCGGTTGGTCCGGCATTTGCAGCGACGGCCGCAAATAGGGCTTGGCCTCCTATCGACGCGACATTCCTGTTCGCCGCCGATGTGCATACATGCCTCATCTCCAGTGACATGCTTAGCCCGAATTGCGCTGACGAGGGCAAGACCGACGCCAATCTTCTGCGGCATGTGGCAGCGGTAAACCGCATCGCAGAATTTGATTGGCCGGCCGAGATCGGCGGCGTGGCGACCGGGTTTGCCGGAGCCGGTAAGCGAATAACCAAGCCGCTCGGGCTCGTTATCGGGGGAGACATGACCGACGACGGTGGCGGGCAGGTCAAGGTTCCCGGTGAAGGCCATCAACTGCTGCAATTCTCCAGCCGCTATCAGGAAGGCGCAGGCCCGGATCGGGTGCATTTCCCCGTCTATACCGGTCTTGGCAACCACGATCTCGATCAGGATGGAGCGCCGCCGCATATCGACTGGTACCGCCGCGAACTGCGCGATTATGTCGAGCTCAATCACCGCCAGACCGTGTTCTACAAGCCGCCGGTGGCAGTTCCCAATTACGACATCGATTCCGACAACTATTCTTGGGAATGGGGCGGGCTGCATCTGGTGCAATTGCAGCGTTTCGGCGGCGATACCAACAAGGGCGCGATCAGCGGTCTGGACTGGCTGAAACAGGATCTCGCCAATTCGGCAGCCGATGGGCGGCCGGTGGTGCTGTTCCAGCACTATGGCTGGGATTCCTTCTCGCTGGAAAAATGGGATCGAAGCGAAAATGACCTTCGACGACGAGGGCTCCGGACACGCCCACTGGTGGGACGATGACGATCGCGCCGCATTGCTCGCGGCCTTGAAAGGCTACAATATCGTTGGTTTGTTTCATGGCCACGAACACGATACGCCGATGATCTACAAGCAAGACGGCCTCGACCTGTTCAAGCCGATCGCCACCTTCAAGGGCGGCTTTGCTGTCGCGCATGTCACCAATCAATATATGGATGTCGTGCTTGCACAGGCCGAAGGGACTGATGGGGAAGTGACGTTTCTCAAGGCTTTCAGCAAGCGTTTTGAGTGAACCAAACGGACCTTGATAGCGCGAAAATGGTTGGCGCCTGCGCCGACAATAATTTTCTGATTTACGTACATCAAATTTTCCTCTAAGGCTCACTCCCGGAGGAAACATGCGCCCGACAGTTCACGATATTGCCGCTGCGGCAGGGGTCAGCCTTGCGACCGTCGACCGCGTTTTGAACCAGCGCGCCGGTGTTCGCACTGTCACGCGAAAAGGTCGAGCAGGCGATCGAGCGCATCGGCTATGTCCACGACGTTGCGGCCGCAAACCTGGCCAAGAGCCGTGTCTATCCCTTCGTTTTCATCCTGCCGTCTGGTGACAACTCCTTCATGCGCGGGCTTGAGGCCCAGGTGCGCGCCGCAATCGGCCGTTCGGCTGTCGAGCGCACCGACATCTCCATCGTCACCGTCCAGGCGTTCAACGCCGAAGCGTTGGTTGCCGCTCTGGACGAGGCGCGTGCGGCCTCTCCGGCCGGCGTGGCGGTCGTGGCCATCGATTCTGCCGATGTCATCGCCGCTGTCGATCGCCTGCGGGCTGATCGTATCCCTGTCGTTACCCTGGTGTCCGATCTGGCTGGTTCGAAGCGCGATCATTTCGCCGGCGTCGACAATATTGCCGCGGGCCGTACGGCGGCGAGCCTAATGGGGCGCTTTCTCGGCGGACGTAGCGGTCCGGTCGCGGTGCTGGCTGGCTCGATGCTGGTGCGAGATCATCGCGAACGTCTCGACGGGTTTCGGATGGTTATGGCCGATGATTTTTCTGGACACGCTCTATTGCCTGTCATCGAAGGGCAGGATGATCCTGCCCTGGTCGAGAAGCTTGTCGGCGAAGCGCTCGCGGCATCACCTGAGATTGCCGGGATTTACAGCCTCGGCGCCGGTAATCGCGGCCTGATTGCAGCGTTGAAGCAGCGCACAAATGATATGTCTGTCTGTGTCATCGCACATGAACTGACCCCGCATACGCGGGCGGCGTTGAACGATGGTCTGATCGACGTGGTCCTCAATCAGGATGCCGGTCACGAGGTGCGCAGCGCCATCCGTGTGCTGAAGGCAAAAGCCGATGGGGTTGCCGTGATTGGCGCGCAGGAACGCATCCGCATCGATATCTTTCTGAAAGACAATCTGCCGTTCGAGCAGGACAGCAACCAGGAGCCCGCACAGGGCACGGCAGACTAGGGGAGACCACCATGTATCTCGGCATCGACCTCGGCACATCCGGGGTGAAGGCACTGCTGATGGATGACGGCCAGCGGATCATTGGGTCCGCATCCGGCGCCATGGATATTTCGCGCCCGCATCCGGGCTGGTCGGAACAGGATCCGGCCCATTGGATCCGTGCGACGGAAGAGGCGATTGCCGGGCTGAAGACCAGCCATCCGAAGGAACTGGCCGCTGTCAGGGGCATTGGCCTGTCCGGGCAGATGCATGGCGCAACCTTGCTGGATACGAACGACAAGGTGCTGCGCCCCTGCATTCTCTGGAACGATACGCGCAGCCACAAGCAGGCCTTAGCGCTGGATGCCGATCCGCAGTTCCAGGCGCTGACCGGTAATATCGTCTTTCCGGGTTTCACCGCCCCGAAACTTGCCTGGGTGGCGGAAAACGAACCCGATATTTTCAAAAGGTCGATTGGGTCCTGCTGCCGAAGGATTATCTGCGCCTGTGGCTGACCGGCGAGCATATTTCCGAAATGTCGGATTCTGCCGGTACTTCGTGGCTGGACACGGGCAAGCGCGCCTGGTCGGAAAGCCTGCTCGATGCGAGCGGGCTCACCTGAAAGCCATATGCCGTCACTGGTCGAGGGCACGGAGCAGGGCGGTACGCTGAAAGCTGATCTCGCTGCCAAATGGGGCATGGGTGCTGGCGTCGTCGTTGCCGGCGGGGCAGGCGACAATGCCGCATCCGCCTGCGGCATGGGCACCGTCGGTGAAGGCCATGCCTTCGTATCGCTTGGCACTTCCGGCGTGCTGTTTGCTGCCAATGCCAGCTACCTGCCCAATCCGGCCAGTGCGGTGCATGCGTTCTGCCATGCGCTGCCCAACACCTGGCACCAGATGGGCGTCATCCTGTCGGCCACCGACGCGCTCAACTGGCATTCGGAAATCACCGGCAAGAGCGCCGCCGATCTGACGGCCGAACTCGGCGACAGCCTCAACGCCCCCACCGGCGTCACCTTCCTGCCCTATCTCTCCGGCGAACGCACGCCGCACAATGATGCCGCCATCCGTGGTGTCTTTGCGGGTCTTGGCCATGAAAGCAGCCGTGTGGTTCTGACACAGGCGGTGCTCGAAGGTGTCTCCTTCGCGCTCCGCGACAGCCTCGAGGCCCTGCGCGCCGCCGGCACCACGCTTTCGAGGGTCACCGCCATCGGCGGCGGTTCGCGCTCGCGTTACTGGCTGAAATCGATCGCGACGGCACTCAATCTGCCGGTCGATGTGCCCGCCGACGGCGATTTTGGTGCTGCTTTCGGCGCGGCCCGTCTCGGCCTCGTTGCCGCGACAAAGGCCGATCCGCTGTCCGTGTTCACTGCCCCCGCCACAGCCGAAACCGTTCAGCCGGAGACCGCACTACACGGCGCCTATGAGGACGCCTACCAGCGTTATCGCCGTCTCTATCCGGCAATCCGGGCCGCCTACTGATTTCAATCGACGTTTCAGAACACCAAGAGGAACCACCCATGAGCACAGGTTTTTTCGGCGATATCGCCAAGATCAAGTATGAAGGCCCTGACAGCACCAATCCGCTGGCCTTCCGCCACTACAACCCCGATGAAATCGTCATGGGCAAGCGCATGGAAGATCACCTGCGCTTTGCGGTTGCCTACTGGCACACTTTCGTCTGGCCGGGCGGCGACCCCTTCGGTGGCCAGACCTTCGGAACGTCCGTGGTTCGAAGACAGCATGAAGGCAGCCAAGCTGAAGGCCGATGTCGCCTTCTGAATTCTTCTCGCTGCTGGGTACACCCTTCTATTGCTTCCATGACGCCGACGTGCGCCTGGAAGGCAAGAATTTCGCCGAGAACACCAAGAACCTCAACGAAATCGTCGATTACTTCGCGAAGAAACAGTCCGATACCGGCGTCAAGCTGCTCTGGGGCACGGCCAACCTGTTCTCCAACCGCCGCTACATGTCGGGTGCTGCCACCAATCCGGACCCGGACGTCTTTGCGTTTGCTGCGGCGACGGTGAAAACCTGCATGGACGCGACGCTGAAGCTCGGGGGCGACAACTACGTGCTCTGGGGTGGCCGCGAAGGCTACGAGACGCTGCTCAACACCAATCTGAAGCAGGAACTCGACCAGCTTGGCCGCTTCGTCAACATGGTCGTCGAGTACAAGCACAAGATCGGCTTCAAGGGTGCGATCCTGATCGAGCCGAAGCCGCAGGAGCCGACCAAGCATCAGTATGACTACGACGTGGCGACGGTCTATGGCTTCCTCAAGGCCTATGGCCTGGAAAACGAGGTCAAGGTCAATATCGAGCAGGGCCATGCGATCCTGGCCGGCCATTCGTTCGAGCACGAACTGGCGCTGGCCAATGCCTTCGGCATCTTCGGTTCGATCGACATGAACCGCAACGATTACCAGTCCGGCTGGGATACCGACCAGTTCCCCAACAACGTTCCGGAAATGGCGCTGGCCTATTACCAGGTCCTGTCCGGCGGCGGCTTCAAGACCGGCGGCACCAATTTCGATTCGAAATTGCGCCGTCAGTCGATCGATCCGGAAGACCTGCTGATCGGCCATATCGGCGGCATGGATTGCTGCGCCCAGGGCCTGCGCGCCGCGGCCAAGATGGTCGAGGACAAGGCACTCTCCGGTCCGCTCGATGCACGCTACGCCGGCTGGAAGTCGGCCGAGGGCCAGAAGCGTTTGACCAGCATGTCGCTGGAAGAGATCACGGCCTATGTCGAAAAGACCGATCTCAACCCGCAGCCGAAGTCCGGCAAGCAGGAATTGCTTGAGAACGTCGTCAACCGTTACGTCTGATCGCCATCAGAAATAGATCGACTGTCAATCAAGGGGGCGCCGGTGGCGCCCCTTTTCGCGTGAAAGGGTCGCTTTGCCCGTCGAAACAACCTCGGTCAGTTTGTCGCAATTTTGAGAAAAGCCGATAAAAAACAATATATTATCGATGAATTTAACCGCTCTGCCCGCTTTCTCCGCAAGACATTTTTAACTATGCGGGCCTAGTTCTGCATCCACGCCTTGGACCACCTGCCGGCATGATGCCGATCGCGCAGTGCGCATGCCTTTCCCCGTTTTCGATTTAGGATGCTCCATTATGTCTGCGCCCGTTTCCACGACCAAACACCTGAATGAACGCCTCGATTTCGTCGGGCTCGTTGGCGAAGAGCGTGCTGCTCTCGTGCGGGCAAGACCAACGATTTCTGCATCCCTCGATGCCGCGCTCGACAAGTTCTACGCAAAGGCGACGGCCATCCCGGAAACGGCTAAGTTCTTCGCCAGCGATGCGCATGTCAAAAGCGCCAAGTCGCGGCAGGTTCGCCATTGGGACCAGATCGCCTCCGGCGAATTCGATGACAAATATGTCGAGGCGGTCACGGCGATCGGCAAGACCCATGCGCGCCTCGGACTGGAACCGCGCTGGTATATCGGCGGCTACGCGCTGATCATGGAATCGATCATCAAGGCAGTTGTCGAAAAGCACCTCGAAGGCTTTCTCTACAGGAAGAAGGCCAAGGATATCACCGTCGAGGTAACCGCCATCATGAAAGCGGCGTTCGTCGATATGGACTATGCCATCTCGGTTTATCTGGATGCGTTGCAGGAGCAGCGGGCCATCGGTGATGCCGAGCGGAAAGTGCTCTCGGCACAGCAGGACGAAGCCTTGTCGGCGCTCGACCGGTCGCTGACCGGACTTGCCAATGGCGACCTGACCGCCAAGCTCGGCGCAGCCCTTGCGCCGCAATTCTGACGGTCTGAAAACCAACTTCAACTCGGCACTCGGCACCCTCGATAAGGCTCTTGGCTCGATTGTTCTGGCTGCCGACGAAACCTCCGGCAATGCCGGCGAACTGGTGACCGCCGTCGATGATATGGCCCGCCGAACCGAGCAGCAGGCTGCGTCGCTTGAGCAGACTGCCGCAGCGCTGGAAGAAATCACCACGATCTCCAAGGAAGCGGCTATCCGGACCGAGGAAGCCCGCCGCGTCGTTGGACATGCTACCGAGGAAGCGCATAAGTCTGGTGCGGTGGTCGAGCAGGCCGTCGGCGCCATGAGCGCAATCGAGGATTCCTCCCGCAGGATCACCCAGATCATCGGCGTCATCGACCAGATTTCCTTCCAGACCAACCTTCTCGCCCTAAATGCCGGCGTCGAAGCCCGCGCCGGCGATGCTGGCAAGGGATTTGCGGTGGTCGCTCAGGAAGTGCGTGAACTCGCGCAGAGATCCGCTGATGCCGCCAAGGAGATCAAGGGCCTGATCGACAAGTCGTTCGAGGATGTGCTGAGGGGCGTTTCTCTGGTCAACCAGACTGGCGATGCATTGCGGACCATCGGCGAGCAGGTCACCCATATCAACGGCCATATCGATGCCATCGCCGGCTCTGCCCGGGAACAGGCGATCGGTATCACAGAGATCAACAAGGCCGTCACCGGCATGGATCAGATGACCCAGCAGAATGCCGCAATGGTCGAGCAGACCAACGCTGCGACCCACAATCTGATGCGCGTCAGTACCACCTTGAAGGCTCTGGCCGATCAGTTCACGGTGTCAGGCGGACGGCGTGTGCCAACCCTCGTTCGTCAACGCGACGAGCGGCGCTACGCCTAAGCGGGAGTGAAGAGGTGAAGCGTCAGGCTGAAAGGCTTAGCGCTTCGTCCATTTGAGCGAAGGGGCGGCAACCGAGTTGCGGACCACCAGATCGGGGCGGAGCAGGATTTCGGTTTCCGGCGGCTGGCCATTGGACAAAAGTTCCAGTAGCAGTGCCATCGCATGTTTGCCGATCGCCGTTCGCGGTTGGCGGATGGTGGTCAGCGCCGGCGACATGAAGCTTGCCTGCGGCACATCGTCAAAACCCGTCACGGAAAAATCGCGTGGGATATCGTATCCGCGCGCCCTGAGCCTGATCATGACGCCGATAGCCGTCTGGTCGTTGACGCACATGAAGGCCGTCGGCAGCGTATCGCGCATGAAAAGCTGCTCGACTGCCAGCCGTCCGCTTTCGATCGTGCCGTCGCCTTCAAAGACGGTGCGCTGATCGGCGCTGACATGGGCCGCGTCCAGACCGGCATCATATCCCATCCGGCGGCGGCTATAGGCAAGCCGGGTTCGGGAATCGCCGATGAAGGCGATCTTGCGATGGCCTTCGGCTATGAGCAGGTCGATCACCTTGCGGGCGCCCTCAGTATCGTCGACGCCGACATAGGGGATGCCGCCATTGAAAACCGGTTCGAAGACGCCGACGCTGGGTGGCAGTCGCGCGGTCATAGACTGGTGGCCGAACGGCAGGATGCCGGTGAACAGGATCAAGCCGGCGGCCTGATTGGAATTCAGGAATTTCAGATATTCCAGCCCGCGCTGAGCGTCGTTCTGCGTATGGCCGATCAGCACGCCGTAACCGTGCGAGCGCGCTTCGTTCTCCAGGCCGACGAGAATGTTGGAGAAATTGGGGTCGCCGATATCGGGCGCCACCACGAGAATCATGTTGGAGCGGCCAAGCCTGAGGCTGCGGGCCATCGCGTTGGTCGTGTAGCCGGTGATGGCGATGGCCTGGCTGACTTTGAGCCGCGTCGAATTGGCGACTTTCTCCGGCATATGGATGGCGCGCGACACGGTCGCAATCGACACTTCCACGATCCGGGCGACGTCTTCAATGGTTGCCGGCGTGGAATTCGACACTGCGCTCTGCCTTGGTTTTAGTCTCGGCGGGACACTACACAGACTTGCCCGGAGGTCAAAGCCTACGCGAAGAATTTTTCAGTTATGCCCTGATGTAAACCTTTACATGACCTATGTAAAGGTTTACATGACGTTCAAGCGGATGGGAGCCGCAGGGAGGGGTTCATGAATTCGCAGGCTAGCGGTGCCGATGACGGCGCGGTCGTGCTGTCCGCACGGCGCATCAGCAAGTCGTTCAACGGCGTGCAGGTTCTGTTCAGCGTCGACTTCGATCTCCGTGCCGGCGAAATCCATGCTTTGATGGGCGAAAACGGCGCCGGTAAATCCACGCTCGTCAAGATCCTTTCCGGCTTCGAGCAGCCAACCTCCGGCGAAATCATTCTCGATGGACATCCGGTCAAGTTGCCGCCGAACGGTGCGGCGGAAGCGCTTGGCATCGTCATCATTCACCAGGAATTCAATCTCGCCGAACATCTGACTGTTGCCGAGAGCCTGTTTCTCGGCCGCGAAGTTACTCGCTTCGGCATGCTCGACCTGCAAGTTCATGCGGGCCGAGACGCGGCGCGTGCTCGATCTGCTCGGTTCGCATGTCGATGAGAATGCGATGATCAGTTCGCTGTCGATCGCCGACAAGCAGATGGTCGAGATCGCCAAGGCCATCAGCCGCGATGCCCGCGTCGTCTTCATGGACGAGCCAACCGCCGTCCTGTCGCGCGAGGAAACCAATTTCCTGTTCCGGCAGGTACGCAAGCTGCGCGACCAGGGCACCAGCTTCGTCTTCGTGTCGCACAAGCTCGATGAAGTCATGGAGCTGACGGACCGGGTGACGGTGTTGCGACGGCCAATGGATCAAGACTTCGCCGACATCGATCCTTGATGGTGAATCGATCGCCCAGCTGATGGTTGGGCGCGAACTGTCGAAGCTTTATCCGGCCAAGCGCGAACCCAATGTCGACGAAGAGGTCGTGCTCAGCGTCGATGCGCTGTCGACCGGTTACGTCAAGGAGGCGAGTTTCGAAGTCCGCAAGGGCGAGATACTCGGGTTTTCCGGGATGATCGGTTCTGGCCGCACGGAGCTGATGGAAGCGATTGCCGGGCTGCGGTCACGCGCCTCCGGTGAGGTGATCATTCGCGGCGAGACGGTTCCATCCGGCGATGTGCACGCCGCCAACCGGCGCGGCCTTGCCTACATGACCAAGGACCGCAAGTCGAAGGGGCTGCTGCTCAATTCGCGCATGACCGCGAACCTGACGCTGCAGTCGCTCGAAAACCACGGCAAGCTCGGTTATCTCAGCCCCGCCAGTGAGGCGCAGGCGCTGGAGCGCGCCCGCCGCCGCTTCGATATCCGGGTGCGCGACGGAAATGTGGTGGCCGGTCGCATGTCCGGCGGCAACCAGCAGAAGCTGCTGCTTGCCAAGGTGATGGAGACTGAACCCGAGATCATCATCATCGATGAGCCCACCCGCGGCATCGATGTCGGCACCAAGCAGCAGATCTATCATTTCATCTCCGCATTGGCGCGTGACGGCCGCTCCATCATTGTCGTCTCGTCGGAAATGCCGGAGGTGATCGGCCTTTGCACCCGCGTCGCCGTCATGCGGGAAGGGCGGATTGTCGGCATGCTGGAAGGCGATGAAATCTCCGAACAGGAGATCATGCGCTATGCGGCCGGACTGAAGAAAAAGGCCGCGGCCTGAACAGCAGGCGTAAGCGGCACATTGAAGAACAAACCCCAGGGATAATGGGACGGGAGGTTGGAGTGGATACGAGCGTGAATGAGGAAACCCGGGAAGTCCGGCGCCGGAACTGGCGGGATATTGACCTTCGGGCCGTCGCACCATTTGCGGCCTTGATACTGCTTCTCATTCTCAGGGCCATCGTCAATCCGAATTTTATCGGATTGAACAACCTCGCCAACGTCGCGACCCGCAGCGCCTTCATCGCCATCATCGCGATTGGTGCGACGTTTGTCATTTCCTCCGGCGACCTTGATCTCTCCGTCGGGGCGATGGTTGCCTTCGTCGCCAGCCTGATGATCATCTTCATGAACTCCGGCGTCATCGCCGATCCCGCCCTGATGTTGACAGCAGCCGTGCTGTTCGCCGTCGTCGCCGGTTCCCTGTGCGGCCTTGCAAACGGCCTCATCACCACGGTCGGCAGGATCGAACCGTTCATCGCGACGCTGGGAACGATGGGTATCTATCGTGGCCTGACGACATGGCTGTCGCAGGGCGGCGCGATTACGTTGAAGGATCCGCTCTTCAGGAAATGTACCGTCCGGCCTATTTCGGCTCGATCCTCGGCATTCCGGTGCCGATTGCGGTGATCCTCGCTGTGACCTGCGTTGCGGCGTTCATTCTCTATCGCACCCGCTATGGCCGGCATGTCGTCGCCGTCGGTTCGAATGCGGATGTTGCCCGCTATTCCGGCATTCCGGTCAACCGGGTTCGCACCATCGCCTTCGTCATCCAGGGGCTTTGCGTGGCGATTGCGGTCCTCCTCTACGTGCCGCGCCTCGGCTCCAACCTCGGCAACGACAGGCATTCTCTGGGAGCTCCAGGCGATTACCGCCGTCGTCGTCGGTGGCACGGCGCTGAAGGGTGGCGCCGGCCGGGTCTGGGGCACGATCTGCGGCGCCTTCATTCTGGAACTCGTCGGCAACATCATGCTGCTTTCCAATTTCATCAGCGAATATCTGATCGGCGCCATCCAGGGCACGATCATCATCGTTGCGATGCTCGTCCAGCGCTCGCTGGTGCGGAAATCGTGATTAACCGGGTTCAGGGGGGTCGCCCGGTCTCAAGACTGCAAGACCCGCATTCACTAGGGAGAGAGAAACATGCGTAAAGGACTAATGGGCGCTGCAGCCGCTGCCATGATGGCGCTGACCGGCGTGGCCCACGCACAGGAAGAAAAGAAGGTCACGATCGGCGTTTCGATCCCGGCCGCAGACCATGGCTGGACCTCGGGCGTGGTGTTCCACGCCGAGCGCGTCGCCAAGCTTCTGATGGCACAGCATCCGGGCCTCAACGTCATCGTCAAGACGTCGCCCGGATCCGGGCAAGCCAGGCCAATGCCGTGCAGGACCTTGAAACCCAGGGTATCGACGCGCTCGTCATCCTGCCGTCCGATCCGGATCCGCTGGTCAACGCCATCAAGGAAGTCAAGAGCAAAGGCACGTTCGTCGCCATCGTCGATCGCGCACCGTCGGTCAACGACAACACGGTTCGCGACCTCTATGTGGCCGGCAACAACCCGGCGCTTGGCCAGACGGCCGGCGAATACATCAAGGCAACCACACCGGACGCTGAAGTCGTCATCATCCGCGGCCTGCCGATCCCGATCGACCAGCAGCGCCAGGACGGCTTCGACAAGGGTATCGAAGGCTCCAACGTCAAGGTTCTCGACCGCCAGTTCGGCAACTGGAACCGCGACGATGCCTTCAAGGTCATGCAGGACTACCTGACCAAGTACCCGAAGATCGACGTCGTATGGTGCCAGGACGACGACATGGCTGTCGGCGTGCTGCAGGCCATCGACCAGGCCAAGCGCACCGACATCCAGTATGTCGTGGCCGGTGCCGGTTCGAAGGACATGATCAAGAAGGTCATGGACGGCGACAAGATGATCCCGGTCGACGTGCTCTATCCGCCGGCAATGGTGGGTACCGCGCTCGAAATGACCGTTGCCAATTTCTACGGTCAGGTTCCGGTTCGCGGTGTCTACACGATCGACGCAACGCTCGTGACCAAGGACAACGCCAAGGACTTCTACTTCCCCGATTCACCGTTCTAATCGGTCTTGCTAGCTACCAGGCGCCCGCGAAAACGGGCGCCCATTTTTATTGCCTGGAATCGCATGTGTCTTCGTTTTTCGGTTTTTGCGGCACGTACCTCTTGCCGCCACGCGAAGTCCGTGATTAGGTTCCGGCGCACTGGAATTCTGGCTGTTCCCGCCAGCTGGCCGTTGTCGGAAGGAGGCGCCTTGTCCTCGATAAACGGCGTGTTAAAACACTACGGAAACGTTTACGGTCGATAATCAGGGAGGAATCTGACATGAAGACCATCAAGGGCCCCGCGCTCTTTCTCGGACAATTCTGCAGGCGATGCCGCTCCCTTCAATTCATGGGATTCGATCACCAAATGGGCGGCCGATTGCGGCTATATCGGCGTTCAGGTTCCAACCTGGGCCGGTCAGCTGATCGATCTGAAAAAGGCAGCTGCATCGAAGGACTATTGCGACGAATTTGCCGGCAAGGCGCGCGAAAACGGCATCGAAGTGACTGAGCTTTCGACCCATCTTCAGGGTCAGCTGGTCGTGGTCAATCCGGTCTATGATGAGGCCTTCGATGGTTTTGCCGCCCCCGAAGTGCGCGGCAATCCCAAGGCCCGTCAGGAATGGGCCGTCGAACAGGTCAAGATGGCGCTGACGGCCTCCAAGCATCTCGGCATCAAGGCGCATGCGACCTTCTCCGGCGCGCTCGCCTGGCCGTTCATGTATCCGTGGCCGCAGCGTCCGGCCGGTCTGGTGGAAACCGCTTTTGATGAACTGGCCCGCCGCTGGAAGCCGATCCTCGACCACGCCGAAGATTGCGGCGTCGATGTCGCCTACGAAATCCATCCGGGCGAGGATCTGCATGACGGCATCACTTTCGAGATGTTCCTCGAGCGTGTCGGCAACCATCCCCGCGCCAACATGCTCTATGATCCCTCGCACTATATCCTTCAGTGCCTGGATTATCTCGACAATATCGATATCTACCACGAGCGCATCAAGATGTTCCACGTCAAGGATGCGGAGTTCAATCCGACGGGACGCCAGGGCGTCTATGGCGGCTATCAGGGCTGGGTCAACCGGGCCGGGCGCTTCCGCTCGCCGGGCGACGGTCAGGTCGATTTCGGCGCGGTGTTCTCGAAGCTGACGGCCAATGATTTTGACGGCTGGGCCGTGGTCGAATGGGAATGCGCGCTGAAGCACCCGGAAGACGGTGCCCGCGAAGGCGCCGAATTCGTCAAGCACCACATCATCCGCGTCACCGAAAAAGCCTTCGACGATTTCGCCGACAGCGGAACGGACGACGCGGCCAACCGGCGCATGCTGGGGCTTTGATTCTATACCCTCCCCTTGAGGGGAGGGTCGGCGCAGCGCCGGGGGTGGGGTGATTTCCACGACATCCAATGGTCACCCCCACCCCGCAGCTTTGCTGCGACCTCCCCTCAAGGGGGAGGTAGAAGTCTCCGCAAACTTAAAAATCCAAGGGAGAACACAATGGCAATCGAAGGAACCACAGAGGTTCATGAAAAACGCATTCGTCTCGGCATGGTCGGCGGCGGCTCCAGGGGCGTTTATCGGCGCAGTCCACCGCATGGCCGCGCGGCTTGACGATCATTTTGAGCTGGTCGCCGGCGCTCTGTCGTCAACGCCGGAAAAGGCCAAGGCTTCCGGTGCCGAACTCGGCCTGGATCCGCAGCGCAGCTATGCCGACTTCAAGGAAATGGCGATCCGCGAGGCCAAGCTGAAAAACGGCATCGAAGCCGTTGCCATCGTCACACCGAACCATGTGCACTATGAGGCTGCCAAGGAATTCCTGAAGCGCGGCATCCATGTGATCTGCGACAAGCCGCTGACCTCGACGCTGGCAGATGCGAAGAAGCTGAAGAAGCTGGCGGACGAAAGCGATGCCCTGTTCGTGCTGACCCACAATTATACGGGCTATCCGATGATCCGCCAGGCCCGCGAGATGATCGAGAATGGGGATATCGGTGCCGTTCGCCTAGTGCAGATGGAATATCCGCAGGATTGGCTGACCGAGAATATCGAACAGTCCGGCCAGAAGCAGGCCGCATGGCGCACCGATCCGTCGAAGTCGGGCGCGGGTGGTTCCACCGGCGATATCGGTACGCATGCCTATAATCTCGGTGCTTTCGTGTCCGGCCTTGAGCTTGAGGAGCTTGCCGCGGATCTCGACAGCTTCGTCGAAGGCCGGGCGCTGGATGACAATGCCCATGTGATGATGCGCTTCAAGGCAAAGAATGGCCAGCGCGCCAAGGGCATGCTCTGGTGCAGCCAGGTTGCGCCCGGCCACGAGAATGGCCTGATGGTGCGCGTCTACGGCACCAAGGGTGGTCTCGAATGGACACAGAAGGACCCGAACTATCTCTGGTATACGCCGTTCGGTGAACCGAAGCGGCTGATCACCTGCGCCGGTGCAGGCTCCGGCCCGGCTGCTGCCCGCGTTTCCCGCATTCCGTCCGGCCATCCTGAAGGCTATCTCGAGGGCTTCGCCAATATCTACACCGAAGCCGCCCGCGCCATCTTTGCCAAGCGCAAGGGCGAAGCTGTCGATCCGGCTGTCATCTATCCGACAATCGATGATGGCATGAAGGGCATGGTGTTCGTCGATGCCTGCGTGCAGTCGTCCAAGCGCAATGGTGCGTGGATCAAGGTCTGATCGATTTTGATCCTACTTAGGCGCTACCGTGGACGTTTCCGGTAGCGCCTGTTTGGTGGTGCCTCATTTTGGCCTGGGCGCCGCTGCTGTGGGCGCGGACTGCCCAGAGGGAGAGCGTATCGGGGTCATCCACGACCTCGGCGGGCACTTCATAATAACTTGCCACGGTCACCGTCTTCGAGCTACTCGAATATTGAAACGGCAACGCACCCATTGTTTCGAAGACGGCGCGGCCTTCGCTGTCGACTCTCAGATAGAGAGAGCCCTTCATGATGAAACCGAATTGGATGCCATCTGCTTTCAGCGCAGCCCCACCGAAGAAACGCGAGACCGAAACCTGTCCGATACCGTGGATGCGCTCTGCAAACTCGCGTGCCAGGTCCAGCGTGGGGGCGATGCTCATGCGTGGCCGTCTTGCTTTGCCGGGTAAAAGAAGCCGCTGATATGGTGCAGGCGGCCATCATCCGTGAGCGTTGCAAAGCTTGTGCCTGCCTGCAGTATGCTGCCGTCGGGGCCTTGCAGCGCCCAATCTGCCAATGACCGGCCGTGATGGTGGAGGACAGACTGAATCTGAAACTGTCCACCGGGCGCGCTCTGCTGGAAGTGGCCCATATACGTTGAAAGTTCCCCCGGTCCGTGGATAAGGCCATTCGGATCGCAATAGGTTGCGTCACCGGCAAGGCAGGCTGCAAGCTCGGTTTTGCGCTCCTCGCCCTCCATCGACCAAATCGCCGCATATTGTTTCCACAGTGCTTCAGATGTCATGGGGAGCCTCCAGTTCATGAAATTCCGCGGCGACGAGCCGCTCAAGCGTAGGCTTGTCTTGTCCTGCGCGAACAAGGACCAGCAGACCCTGATAAAGGGCCAGCAACTTCGTGGCCGCTAATACCGGGTCGATGTCGGCGCGTAGGCTGCCGTCGTGCCGCGCTGCCACAAGCCGCTCGGCAAAAACCGTGAAGAGATTGTCCAGGCCTGTACGCACGTGCCGGTAAGCGTCTTCGTCGCGGCCAAGTTCCACAGCCGAATTCGTGATCAGGCAGCCGTAGCTTTCGCCATTCGGCTCATGCATGAGCGACGTGAAAAGGTCACGCAAACCCGCTATACCGGCGGCGGCCGGGGCAAATTGTTCAATCCGGCCAAGGAGAACGGTTTGGTTGTAGTGCTCAAATGCGGCATCGAACAATCCCGCCTTGTCGCTGAAGCTGTTGTAGATGCTGCCTGCCTTGAGGCCGGTCGCCTCTTCGAGGTCCCGGATCGAGGCACGCTGATATCCATCGCGACGGAAAGCATGCATGGCACCTTTCAACACGGACGGTTCATCGTAGGAGCGGGTGCGGGACATAAGAAACTTCTTTTTGAATTGTTATTCTAGAATAGAAATTCAAAAATAAATTGTCAATCGGCATTTGCGGCCAATGATAGTGATGAGGCTCGGAGGGTTGCAGATCGAAGCGCCTGAGATTGATCTGTAACGTTACAGATTTGCAATATACGCTCTGTACAACGACGTTTTGCTTGGCTAAACCCGCTACCGAATTCATGCGCCTGCAGCCTGACGAATGCAGATCGGAGATTTTCGTGATCGATCCTAAGAACCTTGCAGCCCGTTTCCCCGGTGATTTCATTTTCGGCGTTGCCACCGCCTCCTTCCAGATCGAGGGGGCGACGAAGGCCGATGGCCGCAAGCCGTCCATTTGGGATGCCTTCTCCAACATGCCGGGCAGGGTCTATCAGGGCCACAACGGCGATATTGCCTGCGATCATTACAACCGGCTGGACGAAGACCTCGACCTGATCCAGAGCCTCGGTGTCGAGGCTTATCGCTTTTCCATCGCTTGGCCGCGCATCATTCCGGAAGGCACCGGCCCGATCAACGAGAAGGGGTTGGATTTCTACGACCGCCTCGTCGATGGCTTGAAAGCCCGTAACATCACGGCTTTCGCGACGCTCTATCATTGGGATCTGCCGCTGGCGCTGATGGGCGACGGCGGCTGGACGGCGCGAACGACGGCCTATGCCTATCAGCGCTATGCCAAGACCGTGATTTCCCGCCTCGGCGACCGTCTGGATGCGGTGGCGACCTTCAACGAACCCTGGTGTTCCGTCTGGCTGAGCCATCTCTATGGCATCCACGCGCCGGGCGAGCGCAACATGGACGCGGCGCTGCATGCGCTGCATTTCACCAATCTCGCCCATGGCCTCGGCGTTGCCACCGTTCGCGAGCTGCAGCCGAACCTGCCGGTCGGCATCGTCATTAACCCGATGCACGTCTATGCCGGCAGCAATGGCACTGAGGATCAGGCCGCCGCCGAACGCGCTGATTTCCACAACGGCGTCTTCTTCGGCCCGATCTTCAAGGGAGAGTATCCCGAAAGCTTCCTCTCCGCCCTTGGTCACCGCATGCCTGCCATCGAGGATGGTGACATGGCGACGATCAGCCAGAAGACCGACTGGTGGGGTGTCAACTACTACACGCCGATGCGTGTCAGCCACGACCCGTCCGAGGGCGCCGAATACCCTGCAACGGTCAATGCCAAGCCGGTCAGCGACGTCAAGACCGATATCGGCTGGGAAGTCTTTCCGCAGGCGCTCGGTGATCTCATCCGCACGGTCAACGACCGCTACACGCTGCCGGATTGCTACATCACGGAGAATGGCGCTGCCTATAACATGGGCGTCGAAAATGGCGTGGTCGATGACCAGCCGCGCCTCGATTACATTGCAGACCATCTTGCGATGACGGCGGACCTGATCAAGGAAGGCTATCCGATGAAAGGCTATTTCGCCTGGAGCCTGATGGACAATTTCGAATGGGCGGAAGGATACAAGATGCGCTTCGGCATCGTCCATGTCGACTACGACACCCAAGTCCGCACCATCAAGAAGAGCGGTCACTGGTACAAGGAACTGGCCGAACAGTTTCCGAAGGGCAACCACAAGGCCGGGTAACAGCGGCGTAACGCTGCATCATCGTGAAGCTGATGCAGCGGGGCAAGTATCCGCCCGTCTCGGCGGGACGTTCAGCTTCCCAGGTGCCGTTCGCCGCGCTTCTTTGCCAGTTCCATCTGCCGCTGCCGCTGGCGGTAGCGGTGGCGATCTTCGTCGGTGCGGGCGTCGTGGCAATGGATGCAGGTGACGCCATGCTCGTGATGGGGTGACAGAAGGTCCTGGGGCGTCAGCGGCTGGCGGCAGGCGTGGCAGAGCGTGTGCTCGCCTTCCTTCAGGCCATGCGTCACCGAGACGCGGTCGTCGAAGACGAAGCAGGCGCCGTCCCAGAGGCTTTCCTCCTCCGGCATGTCCTCGAGATATTTCAGGATGCCGCCCTTGAGGTGGTAGACCTCGTCGAAACCCTGCTCCTTCATGAAGGCGGTCGCCTTTTCGCAGCGGATGCCGCCGGTGCAATACATGGCGATCTTCGGCTTGGCGGCGAGATCGGCATTGTTCTTCACCCATTCGGGGAATTCGCGAAAACTCTTGGTGTTCGGATCGACAGCGCCGCGAAACATGCCGATCGCGGTCTCATAATCGTTGCGGGTGTCGATCACCAGCGTATCCGGATCGGAAATCAGCGCGTTCCAGTCCTTCGGCGCCACATAGGTGCCGACGATCTTGTTGGGGTCGATATCCTCGACGCCCATGGTGACGATTTCCTTCTTCAGCCGCGCCTTCATGCGCAGGAAAGGCATGGACGACGCCCAGCTTTCCTTGTGCTCGAGATTGGCGAATTCAGGCTGGGCGCGCAGGAAGGCGAGCACGGTCCGGATGCCATCTTCCGGCCCGGCAATCGTGCCGTTGATGCCCTCATGCGCGAGCAGCAATGTGCCCTTGACGCCATTGTCATCACAGATCGTCTGCAGCGGTTCGCGAAAGTCGGCGAAGCGCTCGAACGCGGCGAAATGATAAAGTGCCGCCACCAGAAACTGGCCGCTGTCTAACGGGCGAGGGGTTTGAAGCATGTCTGTCATGCGGCGTGAAATACAGCTTTCCGGCCGCGCACGCAATCGGGTGTGCGGCCGGTATAGAGGTGGTCAGGCAGCTTGCGGCGTAAAGACCCGCAGGCGATGGCCGTCCGGATCGGTGCAAGTGAAGGTGTAATCACTGTCCGACGACATGGGCTCCTGCAGGATCGTCACACCTTTCCTGCGCCATTCATCATGAAGAGCATCGACGCCTTCCCGACCGGCGACGAAGATCGGAAGCTCGGCTTCATTGGCATTCATGGCGGCCGGCAGTCTCTTCCTCCTCGCCAGGCCAAGTTTCAACGCGTCGTTCATCAGGACGACTGCATAGCTCGGCGACAGTTCCAGCGGCAGCGCACCTGAACATCGCCATGTAGAAAACGGCGCTCTCGGCCGGGCTTTCGACAGGCAGAACAAAATCGGTTTTCATGGCAGTCTCCTCTTGGTGGGTTCGGAGACTTTTTATTCTGTCCTACTGTCAATTTATGGCAGTAGGATCACATGTCCTGAGTAACGTTGTGGGCGTTGCGCCATTCCGCCAGCAGCCGGTCGCGCCGGCGCGGGAATGCGGATGTCGGTGACGGTCATCGTGGTGAACCGGTCGGTGCGGAAATGCCGAAAATCATTGCGCAACTCGCACCAGGCCGCAAGCACGCGGGTTTCCTCGAAATAGGCAAGCGCGAAAGGCCAGATGCGCCGCGTCGTCGGCTGACCGTTGACGTCGGCATAGTCGATGTCGATCTTCATGCCCAGCCGGATTGCTTCTCGAATGGCGGGAAAGTCGGTGGTGCCGAGACGTAGATGCGCGTGTTGTAGACGAGCAGCGAGTTCGTCTCCAGTTCATGGCGGAGATCGGCGGGCAACACGGCAGCGATCTTGGTCAAGGCGTTGCGGGCGGCGTCCTTCAGTTCGTCGTCGGTTCGCGCCGCCACCCAGCGCGCCGAGGACAAGGGCCTCGATCTCCTGTTCGCTGAGCATCATCGGCGGCATCAGGAAGCCGGGTTTGAGCACATAGCCGAAGCCGGGCGCGCCCTGAATGTCGGCACCTTGCGCCTGCAGCGTGGCGATATCGCGGTAGAGTGTGCGGATGCTGATGCCCATGCGCTGCGCGAGCGCGCTGCCGCTGACCGGCCGGCGGTAGGTGCGCAAAAGCTGAATAAGATCGAGAAGCCGGGTAGAGCGGGACATGTCCGACCATACTGCCAAGGATTGGCAGTATCAATGCCGGGAGGAGGGCCGCGTCAGACCGCGTCCTGCCACAGGAGCCTGATCTTGCGGCTTTCCTCTTCAGGATCGTCACGGAAGACAGAACTGGCAATCTTCAAGGCGGCTTCCCGCAGGACTTTCTGCCGGGTGATCACAGCTGAGAGGAGGTACGCGACGTCCTCGCTCTTGCCGAAAAGATGCGGTTGTTCGTCGACGAGGGAGGCAAGCAATGCAAGATCGTTGTGGTGGCCAAGGAGATCGACGATCTTCGTTACCTCGACCCGCTTTGCATGCATTGCCGAGGGCCACAGACGTTGCAACAGGTCCAGATAGAAGCGGTAGTCCTGGCTGCGTTTGCGCAGCTCATGAAACAGGTGTGAATCGGTGGTGTCCGTACAGGCTTCTCGCGCCGCTGCGGCTCTCTCCAGTGCCTTGCGCCAACCTTTGGCGATGCGTTTGGCGCCTTCCTTGCCTCCATCCTGAAACGTGATGCGGGAGAGCGCATCAAGCGCCCGGCCACAGGTTGAGATTGCGGTCGCCACGGTTTCTTCGAGTTGGCTCCCGCCGTCGGCGGCCCGTTCGTCGCGCCGGGCGATCAGCACCTTGCTGATCCGCTTCAGTGCCGCACGTTCGTCGCCGTTTTCGGCATTATCGAGCAGATACCGGCTGACCTCGACGAGGGCGGTTGCGTCGTGGGAGGTCGAAAGCGTTCTTGCCATGTTGCGGATGCGTGCATTCTCCGAACGCCGGAAAGCCGGGATGTCGGCGGCGGCGAGCCGATAGAGCGAGCGCAGCCTTTTGAAGTTCTTGCGGGCGTCGTGGATCGCCTCCGGCAGTCCCTGCGGACGGTCCGTCAGCGTGCTGATGGCGAGCGTCAATTGCTCGGCACCAACCGCCTTGAATTCCTCGGTGAAATGTTCAGAAGGGCGAATATGATAGCTCATGATCTGCCTTCGACACCAACGGGCTGGTTGAAAGATACTGGTTCGAATAGTGCGGGTCGCCGGTCACCTCGGCCCCCAGCCAGGCAGGCAGGTCTGGCGTATCGCCTTCGGCATCGAGTTCGACCTCGGCAACGACAAGGCCCTCATGTGCGCCGCTGTAGACGTCGACTTCCCAGACAAAATCACGGTGGTGAACCTCGTAGCGGGTTTTCTCGATGATGAGGCCGACGGCCTTCGACATCATGTCCTTTGCCTCGGCAACCGGGATCTCATATTCGAATTCGTCGTGGGTCATCGAGCCGGTGCCGATCTTGATCGTCAGCTTGGCCCGCTTGTCGTCCATCAGGCGGACGCGCACGGAGCGGTCGTCCATGGTGACGATATAGGCCTGCAGAAAACACGTCCCGTCATCCGCAGAGTTACGCCAATCGCCGGACGCCACCAGAAACTTGCGTTCAATTTCCTTGGCCATTGATAAGCCTACCGTTTTTGCCGCCCTTGAAATGAACACTACAGGATTGTGACGCTGGAACAAGCAAGCACTTCGGGCTATTGGCAGCTTTCGAAGCGTGTTGAAGCGGTCCGTTGTCAACCATGCGTCACCATGTCCGAATAGGCTCCGCCGGTCCCGTTTGGTATCGACAAAAGCCGATGGGAAGAGTATTCGAACGTCACTTCAATCGTTTTAAAAGGGCTGTCCGGCATGAGCGAGAAAACCGATAGACTTCTTTCTGTCCTGAAATTGCAGCCGGTCGTTCCGGTGCTGATCATCGACGACGTCGCGACCGCCGTGCTTTTGGCGCGCGCCCTCGTTGCCGGTGGCTTGAAGGCGATCGAAATTACACTGCGTACGACGGCGGCTCTCGAAGCCATCCGGGCGGTTGCCAATGAAGTAGAAGGCGCCGTCGCCGGTGCCGGCACCATCCTCAATGCCGCGCAATACGAGGCAGCTGTCGAGGCAGGCTCGCAATTCATCGTCAGCCCCGGCACGACGCAGGAACTGATCGACGCTGCCAACGATTCCGACATCCCGCTTCTGCCGGGTGCCGCCACGGCCAGCGAAGTCATGGGGCTGCGGGAAGAAGGCTACAAGGTGATGAAGTTCTTCCCGGCCGAACAGGCTGGTGGCGCTGCTTACCTGAAGTCGCTGTCTTCGCCGCTGGCCGGCACGCTGTTCTGCCCGACCGGCGGTATTTCGCTGTCGAACGCCAGGGATTATCTGTCGCTGCCCAACGTCGTCTGCGTCGGCGGCTCCTGGGTGGCGCCGAAGGAACTGGTTGCCAAGGGCGACTGGACCGGCATTACCAAGCTCGCTGCCGAAGCGTTCGCGCTGCGGGGCTGATCGCCTTTTCGCATCCGAGCGGGTGGAGGCCTTCTCCATGCAAAATGGCCCCGGAAACGGTGTGCGACGTTCTCTCCACCCTGCGCGCAGGCGGGGTGGAATGCGATCTTTTGGCGGATGGGCAGAGGAGGTGCTCGGCCTCTGTCCGCCGCGTCCGCATGCGGATATTGACCTTGTTTATCGCAGCGCAGATTTCAGCGCGATCGATGCTCTCCTGAGGTCAAAAGCCGGCGATCTCGATGAGGTGACCGGGAAGCGGTTCAGCCATAAGCGGGCGTTTCGCTTCAGGAGCGTGGTCTGCGAAATCCTTCTTGTGCAGGATTGGCAACACGAGCCTTTCACGCTGTTCTGGGGCGATGTTCCTTTCGGATGGAACAGGCCGTTTCTGCAGCCATCGAAGCGATCTCTGGCTGGCGTGCCGGTTTCGCTTGTCCATGAAGACAACCTTCGAAAATACCGCGCGGAGTTCAAATCCACCCAGAACCATCGCTGGCGCGATCCGGCGTCACGCATCCTCTAATTGAGTCATATTTGATACCCTCTTTCATTTGTATTCCTCTCGTTGCATTCCTATGTCTCAATCCGACTTCAACCGGCCTCAAGGGAGTGGACCGAATGTTTGACGCGAAGAAATTGCTGGATCAGTTGTTGGGTTCGCAGATCCCCGGCGCCGGCGGAACGGTGCGCGAGCGCGCCGGTCAGGCGACGCAGCTGGCCAAGGACAACCCGCTCGCCGCCGGCGCTCTCGCTGCCGTCCTGCTCGGCACCGGTACCGGCCGCCAGGTCGCAGGCTCGGCCCTGAAGCTGGGCGGCCTCGCCGCCATCGCCGGTCTCGGCTATCAGGCCTACAAGAATTATCAGGCCGGCAAGGAACCTGTCGCGCAGCCGGAAGCGCAGGCCCAGCCTGAGTTGCTGCCGCCACCGGCCGATTCCGGTTTCAGCACGGAACCCGCCGCCATCCGCAACGATTTTGTCCTCGTTCTGGTGCGTGCGATGATCGCAGCTGCCCGTGCCGACGGCCATATCGATGATGTCGAGCGCGCCCGCATCATGGACAAGGTCAAAGTCTCCGGTCTCGATTCAGAAGCCGAACAGTTCCTCCATGAAGAGCTGAGCAAGCCCGTCGATCTCGATGCTATCGTCGCCGCTGCGGTGACGGAGGAAGAGCGCGTCGAGCTTTACACCGCTTCCCGTCTCGCCATCGATGCCGACAGCCGCGCCGAGCGGGGTTATCTTGATCAGCTGGCCGGACGTCTCGGCCTTGCCGATGCGCTGGTCGATCATATCGAAGCGACTGTCTCTTCGGCCAAGACCCCGGTTGTCGAGGCTCAGGCCAACACGCCGCAGGCCTCGGTGCCGCCGATCAAGTCGCCGTGGTGATCGATCCATCATCACTTTGCATTTGTGCGCATGCCTGAGCTGTCCTATGCCAGCGTCAAAGCCTTTGTCATGACCGGTGCGGTGGCCCGTGCCGGTCTCGAGGCTGATGGTGTGGTCCCTCGTGGAGTGTGCAGATGCGTGATTTGACCAATTGGACTGGCTGCCCGGCCCCAAGGCCGGTGACCCTGGAAGGCCGTTACGTCCGGGTCGTACCCTATGATCGCTCAGCGCATCTGGAAGCGCTTTGGCAGGCTTTTGGCGGGCTGGAGATCAATGCACGCCTTCAGTATTTCGCGCAGGACAATTTTCGTCGCATCGAGGACTTCGATGCCTGGCTGACCGGCGTGCAGAGGGGGGCTGGATCACCGAGGTGTTTTACGACAAGGCCAGCGGCGATGTCGTCGGCATGGCCAATTACATGCGGCCGGATCCGGCCAATGGCGTGGTCGAGGTCGGCGGTGTCGCCCATTCCTTCTCGATGGCACGTTCGCCGCTCTCGACCGAGGTGCATTATCTGATGGCCAAGCACGCCTTCGAGGATCTTGGCTATCGGCGCTACGAGTGGAAATGCGACAACCGCAACGAAGCCAGCAAGAAGACGGCAAACCGCCTTGGCTTCAGCTTCGAAGGCGTCTTCCGCCAGCATATGCTGTCCAAACGCGCCAATCGCGATACGGCATGGTTCTCGATCATCGACGGCGAATGGCCTTTGCTCAACGCCGCTTTCGAAGCCTGGCTGTCGCCGGAGAATTTTGCCGCAGACGGCACACAGAAGCGCAAGCTTGAAGATATCCGCGCCGAACTGGCGCAAAAGGAGACCGCATGAACACCCCGGAAAAGAAGGAACGCTCGCCGGCGATTGCCGCTGCAGTCATCCTGGTTGTCGTCGGGGTGGGTTTCTTCATCCTGCCGAAAATCATGCTCTGGCTCGGCACGTTCTCGCCCTGGCTGGCAGCGGCCTTCGGCACGGTGTTCGTTCTTGCCTTCTTCCTGATCTTCTGGCTGCGCGCCCGCTACCAGCGTGGCCGCGGGCTCTGAGGCGTTAACCCTGCAGCGACGCCCCAAGCAGCACGATCCCCAGCACCAGCACCAGCAATGCGCCGGATATTTCGATACCATTGCTGATGCGCATGGCCGATGAGCCGCTGGATGCATAGCGCACGGCCAGATCCTTGGCGGTGACAGCCAGCGTCGCCAGTACCGAAACGGTGATGGCCGTACCGATCGACATGGCAAAGACCGAAAGCACGCCACCAAGATATAGCCCGTTCAGCAGCGCAAAGCTCAGCACGATCAGCGCGCCGGAGCAGGGACGCAACCCCACGGCAATGATCGCCGACCAGGCTTCACGCAGCGCGAACCGGTCGCCCTTGAGCATCGAAGGATCGGGCGCATGCGCATGGCCGCAGGTGTCACAGACCTCGCCGGGGCCGTGGCTGTGCCCGTGGTCATGGGAGTGCCCGTGATCGTGGCCATGATGCGAATGGTCTTGGCGATGTCCCTGCGCCAATGCCGGGACGAGGCGGCGTTCGCGCATGCCCCGCAGCTTGCGAAACAGCAGCCAGCCGCCGAAGGCTGCGATCAGCGCGTAGCTGACCACTTCGAGGAAGTGGGTCGCCTGCGTCATCGAGATCGACGATCCGCGCAGCACCAGATAGGCAGCGCCGACGAGCAGGATGGCAACGCCTCCCTGCATCATCGACGACAGGAACGACAGGAGCACGCCGCGCTTCAGTTCGGTCTCGTTGGCGATCATGTAGGAGGAAATGACCGCCTTGCCGTGGCCGGGGCCGGCGGCGTGGAAGACGCCGTAGGCAAAGGACAGGCCGATCAGCGACCAGAGGTGCCACGGGTCATCCCGCATGGCTTTGATCGCTTCGGTGAGCGTATGATAGAAGCGCTGCTGCTCCATGTTCACCCAGGCAAAGAAGCCGCCGAAGATGCCTGTCGTATTGAAGGCCGGTTCGGCCGAGCCAATACCAAGCGGCGACTGGGCGTGCGCCAACGTTGCACCGAGGGCGGTGGCGATCAGCGCCAGACCCAGCAGGCGGGCAGGGCCGCGTGCCATCAGCATTTGAACTCGATCTCGTGTGGCAAACATCTTCGACATGTCGGTTCCGGTCGGGTCGTTGAAGAAGGCGTCGGTCAGGCTTGCCTGGTTCTGGGAGAGCACTTCATCCGGGTCCGGGCGGACCACCTTGTGTTCGCAGGCGTTCAACTGGTCGCCGACCGCAACGAGATCGCTGTCCGTCGGAAAATCCATTGCGGTGTACATGGTCGGGTCATAGACGCCGAACGACATATTGCCCTTGAGCGGGATCGGCTGGGCGGGCTTGACGGCGAACATCAAAAGCAGCTGGCCATCCTTGTAGTCGGCGGTGATTTCGTTCGGCTTCTCGACCTTGATGGTTTTGCCGTTGTCGGTGATCGTCGTGTAATAATTGTATTCCACGAGCAGATCGAGAACGGTCTGGCCGACTTCCTGCAACTCGTCGGGGGTCGAGCTGCGCATTGGAATTCTTGTCGAAATCCATCACCACACTGGCGGAAAACAGCTCGTCGAAGCGCCAGACATTACGCAGCTCAGTGATCTGGTTCGTGCCATCCGCAACAATCTCGAGCCGAGCCTCGGCGAAAATATGCGGATGGGCAAGTGCTGCGCAGGGGGCAAGAAAGGCCGCTGTCGCCAGGATCAGGGACGGTGATTTCATGCTGACGTGATTCCCTTGGCTGTTCCGGTGCTATGCCGGCATCCATGCAATGTATGTCAAATGGGACGGAATTGGGACTTTCGATCCGTTGCAGACCCGTCAATTTTCCGTGTTCTTGCGAAACCAGTTATGCAGGAAGTCGACGAGCGTGCGTACTTTGGTAGGCAGGTAGCGGCGGTGCGGATAGATCGCGTAGATGCCGCGGTCCTTCGGAAGATAGTCTTCCAGAATGGAAACCAGCGTGCCGGCGGCGACCTTCGGCCGGGCGATGAAATCGGGAACGCTGGCGACGCCGATGCCGGATCGGCCGCACGTACCGCGGCAAGCGGACTGTTGACTTCGATCGGGCCGCCGACTGGAACACTGAAGCCGGTGCCGTCCGGCTCGGTGAAGCGCCAGTTGCTGTAGGACCGGCCGTTGGTGTCGATGATGCAGGGCTGCCGCGACAGTTCGGAGGGGTGGTTAATCGGTCCGAATTCTTCAAGGAAGGCCGGTGTTGCGCAGCACAGCGTCTGGAAATCGTCGAGCTTGCGGGCGATCAGCGTCGAATCCTCCAGCTTGGTGATGCGGATCGCCACGTCGAAGCCTTCCTCGACCAGATCGACGAAACGGTCGTCGGAGATGATCTCCAGCGACAGTTCCGGATGCGCCTTGCCGAAATCGATCAGAGATTGGCCGATTTCCGCATCGACGAAGGTGCGCGGCGCAGAAATGCGCAGGCGGCCCTTGAGGTCGGAATTGCTGGCGCGCACGAGATCGGCGAGGTTGTCGATCTCCTTTAGGATCTCCGATGCGGTGCGGTAGTAGGTATGCCCGGCCTCGGTCAGCGAAAACTGCCGGGTTGTACGGTTGAGCAGAAGAGCGCCAAGTTCGTCTTCCAGTTCGCGCACATATTTGGACAGGAGCGCCTTCGAGCGCCCGACGCGCCGGGCGGCTGCGGAAAAACCCTCGGCATCGACGACGTCGATGAAGGCGCGGATGCGGGTCAGTGTATCCATCGGGCTGCTTTTCCTGCCTGTTCGGGCTGACGCCCTGTTTCTGATTCGCTATTTTCTTCGCTGCAACGATAGACCGGAGTTATTCAAAGTCGAAGCACCGCTGCAGACGTTAACGTTTGGCATTTCGCCAGAACCCGATGCGCCTCTCAAAAAGTGACCTTAAAACAAAGCTTTGGTTTCTACGGCGGGCCACGGTGATTGTTCAGGAATTGTGAACATCTTAACGGTTTCCGTTCCGGATAAAAAATCAACAGCAAATTTGAAAAAAGTCTTGATTACGACAAGGTTTTTTCTTATTTCCCACTCAGCCCAAAGTCGCACGTGCCCATGGGTGTCCGCCGACCCTCGAATTTGGTGAGGAAATCGGTAAGGTACCTGGAATTAACCCCTCCAGTCGCTACTCCGGCCAACCGGAAAATGCGAGGACATCTGAAGCAACGACGGTGCGGGCCTTTTGTTCTCTCCCTGCTTTCCATCAGCGGGGGTTACTGAAGAGGCACACCTTCATTGCCGGAAGTGCGGTAGGGTCATCCTTCCAATCAATGGCAGACAAAGCGGATCAAAGCTCTTGGCGGGGCGTTGTTCCATCATTCGCGCATCGTGCGCATGTCTGGATCCGGGGTCTCCACCGGCTGGTTCCGGGGCGTGTTCACGTATGTCCTTTGTCCTCCACGTCTTCGTGGAGCGTACCTGATTGGGGATAGAACCATGACGACTGCACGTATCATCGACTTCCTGAACACCCGACGTCCCGAAGGCCCTTGCCTTGTGGTTGACCTCGATGTCGTGCGCGACAATTTCAAGGCTTTTCGTCACGCCCTGCCGGACAGCTCGATCTACTATGCCGTCAAGGCAAACCCGTCGCCGGAAATCCTGCGCCTGCTCGCTTCCATGGGCTCCAACTTCGATTGCGCCGGTGTGGCTGAAATCGAAATGGCGCTCGACGCCGGTGCGACCGCTTCGCGCATTTCCTTCGGCAACACGATCAAGAAGGAACGCGACATTGCCAAGGCGCATGCGCTCGGCGTTTCGCTCTTTGCTGTCGATAGCCACGAGGAAGTCGAAAAGATTTCCCGTGCCGCTCCCGGCGCCCGCGTGTTCTGCCGCGTCCTGACGGACGGCGAAGGCGCCGAATGGCCGCTGTCGCGCAAGTTCGGCTGCGTGCCGCAGATGGCCGTCGACGTTCTGGTCTACGCCCATCAGCTCGGTCTCGTTTCGCACGGCGTCTCGTTCCATGTCGGTTCGCAGATGACCAAGGTCGATGCTTGGGATTCGGCTTTGGCTGATGCCAAACGCGTCTTCGTGCAGCTGGCAAAGCAGGGCATCGAGCTCAAGATGGTCAACATGGGTGGCGGTTTTCCGACCAAGTACCTGCGCGACGTGCCGTCGGCTGAAGCCTACGGCAAGGCGATCTTCTCGTCGTTGCGCAAGCACTTCGGCAACAACTTGCCGCAAACCATCATCGAGCCGGGCCGCGGCATGGTCGGCAATGCCGGCGTGATCAAGGCGGAAGTCGTCCTGATCTCGAAGAAGTCGGACAATGACAACCACCGCTGGGTGTTCCTCGACATCGGCAAGTTCGGCGGTCTCGCCGAAACCATGGACGAAGCGATCCGTTACCCGATCCGCACCATCCATGACGCCGACGAAATGGAGCCCTGCGTGCTGGCCGGCCCGACCTGCGATTCGGCTGACGTGCTGTACGAGAAGAACATGTATCCGCTGCCGATCACGCTGACGATCGGTGACGAGGTTCTGATCGAGGGCACCGGCGCCTACACGACGACCTATTCGGCCGTCGCCTTCAACGGTTTCGACCCGCTGAAGTCTTACGTCATCTGATTGGCGTCATCTAAAAGCCTGCTCCGGTCAAGCCGGAGCAGCCAATTCACAATTTGTCATAACCGCCGCTTATCACGGTATTGGGTACGGGAGGCCAAGATGGCCGCTGTTCTTGATTCTGTCCGCGCTTTCTTTGCGCAGAATGCTTTCACTATCGACACGGAAAATCCGGGCGACGTCGTCGCGCGAAAACCTGCTTGATCTGGCCATGGGGCCGAACCGCCGCCGCAAGTCGTCCGAGACGCTGCGCCGTGACCGCGTTCCGGCCGAAGGCCTGGCGCTGGTTGCCCGCGATCCGGATGGCCATGTCATCGGCACTGTCCGCCTGTGGAACGTCGAAGCCGGCGTCAGCCGCGAGGGTGTGCCGGTTGACGCCCTGATGCTCGGCCCGCTGGCGGTCGATGCCGCCCACGAGGGCAAGGGTATCGGCGGCGCCCTGATGCGGGCGGCCATCGGCGAAGCAAAGAGCCGTGGTCACGGCGCCATCTTGCTGGTTGGCGATGCGCCGTATTATGAGCGCTTCGGCTTCTTCGCCGCCAAGGCGCAGCACCTCGTCATGCCTGGTCCGTTCGAACGCAGCCGTTTTCTGGCGATCGAGCTGAAGGATGGCTGGCTGGACGGTGCTGCCGGCATTCTGATCGCCAGCGGCCGCAAGCTTGCTATGCCGCGCCTGCGGGCGCGGCCTGAAACGACAAACGGCATTGTGCTGGAAAAGCACGTGCCGTTTTCGGGATATTCGTGTTCGGTCGTTGGGATGCACCGCCTGCTGAGGGCTACCTCATGAGGTAACACGACCGTCAATTTCGCGTGACAGTCGTGAGACCTTGTTTTCCCTCTGGAATTTGCCTTCTTCCACAGCCAGCATGTCTGAATGCTGATCCGAACCCTGCTTTCGTTCGCTCTCGTTTTCTCCAGCGGTGCCGTGCTTGCGCAGGGCACCGCTGCCCTGGCTGCTGCATCGGAAGTTTCAGCGGGGCTGAGCGCCATTCTCGATCGCGCCGCGCAACTGCCGTCGCTGAAGGCAGTGGTCGTTTCGCGTGACGGCGAAATCATTGCCGAACGCGGTTATGACGGGCATACGCCGAGAGAGCCTGCCAACATCAAATCGGCCTCCAAATCGATCATATCGGCGCTGGTCGGTATCGCTATTGCCAGAGGCGACCTTGAGGGTGTCGATCAGAAGATCGCGCCCATCCTGTCGCGGGATTTGCCGGAAAATCCTGATCCGCGTCTTGAACAAGTCACTATCGGAAATCTGCTTTCCATGCAGGCGGGGCTCGGACGGACGTCCGGTCCCAACTATGGCCGCTGGGTCTCGAGCCGCAATTGGGTGCGCAGCGCTTTTGCTGCCTTTCGCCGCCGATCCCGGCGGTCCCATGCTCTATTCGACGGGCTCCACGCATCTTCTATCTGCCATCCTGACACGCGCCTCCGGGCAATCGACGCTGGTATTGGCGCGGAACTGGTTCGAACCCCTGAAGGGTTTTGCCATCACTGCCTGGGATCGGGACCCGCAGGGCGTCTATCTCGGCGGCAACCAGATGGCGATGAGCACGAGATCGCTTCTGGCTTTTGGCGAACTATACCGCAATGGCGGAAAGACGCCGGAAGGCGTCCAGATCGTGCCGGCGGACTGGATCGCGCAATCCTGGCAGCATAGGACCAATTCGCGGTTTACCGGCGATAGTTACGGCTATGGCTGGTTCCTACGCACCATGGCGGGCCGGGACGTTCGCTATGCCTGGGGTTATGGTGGCCAGATGCTCTATATCGTACCGTCCCTCGGCCTCACCGCCGCCATGACCTCCGAGGAAGACGCGCCGTCCGCCCGCACCGGCTATCGTGACAGCTTGCACGCGCTGATGACGGATATCATCCTCGCAAGTGAAGCCGGGACTGCGGACAGTCCCGGCTGATGGCGATCGTTTGACAGGAAAGCCGTGCTGGGGTAGACGCGATGCCAACGGGTGAGAGCCCCGGCCGTCCGCAAGCTTTGGCTTTTGGTGAAGTCTCTCGTTCCTCTTCGGTCGTCCATCATATGGCGTGCGAACGGTGGCAAGGCGGGCTCCCTCCGAAAGACTGCACGCTCCATGTTGGAGACTTGAAGATGCGTGGATCGATCCCGCTTCCCTCACTGGATGCCCTGAAAGACCAGGCAAAGCGGCTACGCGCCGGTCTTGCCACCGACGGTCAGGACATCACCCATTCGAAATCGCTGGAGCTTCTGGCCGCGCAATACGGTTTTCACGACTGGAACACGCTGCATGCCGTGGTCGGCAACCGGCCACCGCTCAATCCGTGGATGCTCGGGTCGCGGGTCAAAGGCCATTATCTCGGCCAGCCGTTCGAAGCGACAATTCTCGGCGTGCAAGCGGTGACCGCCCAGCCCGGCCGTTACCGGTTGGTCCTGGACTTCGACGAACCCGTGGATGTCGTCACCTTCGAAAGCTTCTCGGCCTTCCGCAAGCGTGTTCAATGCACGATCGACGAAACCGGCCGGACGGTCGAGAAAACCTCGAACGGCCGGCCGCAGGTGGAGCTCGCTTGGTGAATGGCAACGAAAAATCTGTGGCGCGCTAATCTGCGCCACAGATTCAATGAGTGTCAGCCGGCGATATCGACCACGCCGCAATCGCCTGCTTCCGAGCCGAAGGCAAGCTGCACGCCGTTTTTGTTCCAGGCCATGGCGGTGATCGCGCCCTTGCCCGGGCGGCGCAGCAAAACCTCCTTGCTGTCGGTGAAGCGCACCACCATGATCATGCCGTCGGCATAGCCGATCGCCGCGATCTCTTCGACCGGGTGGCAGCAAACCTGCGTCACCATGATGTTGGCGCGGGTGCCGAGTTCCAGCGGTGCCTTGCCCATCGGGCCGTCCTTGGCCTGGAAGGGCCAGACGATTGCCGCCGGAGCGCCGGAGGAGGCGAGCCATTTGCCCTTGGCGGACCAGGAGACGGATTTGATCTTGGCCGGATAGCCGGTCATCCGCATATGGCGGGTTTCGGCGCCGGGTTTGGTATCGAGCTTCCAGCCATGCAGTGCATTTTCCTGCATGGAGGTGACCACGAAGCGACCGTCGGGCGAGAAGGTCACGCCGGTATGGGCACCCTTCCATTCCAGATCGACTGGCTGGCCTGCCATCGCCACCCAATGCAAGGAGGCGCCATTGTAGCGCGCAAGTGCGATGCGAAGACCTTTCGGTGCAAAGGCGATGCCCTCGACCGTGCGCTCCTCGGTGAAATCCTTGACGGTGCCATCGGCGAGCCGGACATGGGCCGTCTTGCCATAGGCATAGGCCACGGCACCCTGCGGGCCGGCGGCAACCTGCGAAATCCATTTGCGCGGAACATTGGCGAGTTCGCTCGTCGTGCCATCAGCCTTGATCCGCAACACCTTGCCGTCCTCGCCGCCGGTCAGCAGCGTGTCGGTCGCTTCGTCGCGAATGCAGGAGAGCAGGCCCTCATGCGCTTCGACGGTCTTGTGGCCATGGTCGAGGCTATGGATCAGGCCGGAGGATTCGGCAAAGAACGGGATGTCGCCGAGAAAGGCCACGCCGGCGACGTGACCTTGAAGGTCGAGAGGAGCAACTGTCGGCATCAGTGAGCTGCGGCCTCGGCGGGAACGGCCTCGCAGGCCTTGAACGTGCGCTCGAGCTTCTCTCGGTCCAGTTCGCGGCCGATGAAGACCAGACGGCTCTCGTGCTTTTCGCCGTCCTTCCAGGCGCGCTGGTGGTCACCTTCGATGATCATGTGCACGCCCTGGACCACGTAACGTTCCGGGTCGTCCTTGAAGGCGATGATGCCCTTGAGGCGCAGGATGTTCGGACCTTCCGTCTGAGTGATCTTCTGGATCCAGGGGAAGAAGCGATCCGCGTTCATCTCGCCTCCACGCAGCGAAACGGATTGCACCGTCACGTCATGGATCGGCGAGGGGGCGTGATCGTGGTGGTGATGGTCATGCCCATGATGATCGTGGTCATGATGGTGATGATCGTGATCATGGTCGTGGTTGCAATCCGGGCCATGGACATGCTCGTGTTCGTCATGGGCCTGATCGAGGAAATGCGGCTCGTTTTCCAGCGCCCGTTCCAGGTTGAATGCGCCCTGGTCCAGCACCTTGGTGAGGTCGATGTTCGAGCGCTCGGTGCGATGGATACGGGCGGATGGGTTGATCGCGCGCACGGTCGCTTCGATCTTTGCCAGTTCTTCCGGGGTGACGAGGTCGGTCTTGTTGAGGAGCACGACATCGGCAAAGGCGATCTGGTCTTCGGCTTCGCGCGAATCCTTCAGGCGCAGCGGCAGGTGCTTGGCATCGACCAACGCCACAACGGCGTCGAGCTCGGTCTTGGCGCGCACATCGTCGTCCATGAAGAAGGTCTGGGCAACCGGAACAGGATCGGCAAGGCCGGTGGTTTCGACGATGATTGCGTCGAAGCGGCCGGGACGGCGCATCAGACCTTCGACGACGCGGATCAGGTCGCCACGCACTGTGCAACAGACACAGCCATTGTTCATTTCTGTAGATTTCTTCGTCGGATTTGACGATCAGGTCATTGTCGATGCCTGATCTCGCCGAACTCATTGACGATGACGGCGTATTTCTTGCCATGGGCTTCCGTCAGGATGCGGTTCAAGAGCGTCGTCTTGCCGGCGCCGAGATAACCGGTGAGTACGGTGACGGGAATGGGCTTGGCGGCAGCTGTGGTTGCTTCGGTCATGGGAACCTCGGAAAAATCGGGATGCCTTTGGGCACTGGGTTGTTGCTGATATAGGAGATGGAAAGCGTCAGCGCAAATCCCGCGGTTTTCGTGAAGATTAATTCCAACGAAAATGCAGTCCCCGTGGGAACAGACGGCATCGGCTGCGTGACCGACATTGCGGGCGTCATGCAAAAGCGCCTTTTCGACTATCGTGCGGGCGCCTCGACAAACAGACCCGTGGACATGGTTTTCAAAAATGGGGGAAGCGGCAATGGCAAACAACACCTATGTTATCGACAAACTCATGAAGAATGGCCAGACGATCACCGTTACCGATGACGGCTCCGGTAGCGACTGGCTGACGATCGACAGCGTTTACAACACGCGCACCGATATCAGGCTGAGTTGGGACAACTCCAACGGCGTGTCGCAGTCTGCATCAGGCTCGTATTTCAACAGCGCAAATGTCGGCTCGCGGCTGATCGTCAAAGGTCTGATCGAAAACGTCAGAGGCGGCAATGGCCTGGATTTCATCCAGGGCAATGAACGCGCCAACGTGCTTTATGGCGACAAGGGTGCGACCGGTGCAGGTGGCGCGGATATTCTATGGGGTTTCGACGGCAACGATACCATCTATGGCGGCGCTGGAAACGACGAGATCAGTGGCGGCAGCGGCAATGATAAGCTCTTTGGTGGCAGCGGTAATGACAGTATCGCCGGCGGCGGCGGCACGGATATCATCGAGGGCGGTACCGGTGCTGATACACTGAGCGGTGGCGCCGACGCCAGGGACCGGGTTTCCTATGCTGGCTCCGCTGCCGGTGTAAAAATCACGCTCACCTATGGTACGACAACCACCGGATCCGGCGGCGACGCCCAGGGCGACAAGATCGGCGGGTTCGCCGACGCGCAGGGCTCGGCCTATAGCGACCGAATCACCGATGGCGTTTCCGATACGATCGCCTTTGGCTACAACGACAATCGCTTTTACGGCGGTGGCGGTAACGATACCCTCAGTCTCGGCGGCGGGAATGACTATGGCTATGGCGAAGCCGGCAACGACACCGTTGTGGGCGGGCTGGGGAACGATCGTCTCTACGGTGCCGATGGCCTCGATTATCTGAATGGCGATTCTGGAAACGACGTACTCGACGGCGGCGCCGGCAACGACAAATTCTATGGTGGCGCGGGCGCTGATGACCTGTACGGCGGAGCCGGTGCCGACCGGTTCGTTTTTGCCTCCAGCTCGCAGTCGACGGTCTCATCAACCGGCCGGGACACGATTTTTGACTTTTCCGGGGCTGGCGGGGACCGCATTGATCTTTCCTCCATCGATGCGAAGACGACCAGTTTGGGAAATCAGGGTTTCACTTTTATCGGAACGGCAACCTTTCACGGAACGGCTGGTGAGTTGCGTTATGTGAAAACGTCCTCGGATACCTATGTCTACGGCGACGTAAACGGCGACGGGACAGCGGACTTCGCCATTCATCTCGACGACGCGGTGACGATGCAGGGCGGTTACTTCACGCTCTAGTCAAAGAGCGAGAGATCGAAGGCTGCAACGTCCTCCAGCAATTCGACAATGCTCTTCACGGCATGACCAATGAGCTGTTCACCCCGCTCGGCCGTTGCGGCCGAAGCATTGCCTGCGACGCCTTGCTTGTTCAGATCCGGCATCTTCCAGCCGAAGGCGTGCGGACCGTAGGCGCGCAGATGTTTGAAACGGCGCACGAAGTCGGTCTGGCGGGAGCCGAACCGAGCCGCTTTCACCATTTCCACCTTGTCCGGATACATCGCCAGCATCACCGATGTCTCGATATCGCCGCCGTGAATGTCGATCGCCTTGTCTTCCGGCCTGATCCAGCCCTCCGGTTGGCCAAAGCGTGTCCAACTTGTCGCCACCGCGAGCATGCCGAACCGCACGCGTGCTTCGGTCGCTACGATGGTCATCAGCGGTGAATTCCCGCCGTGTGCGTTCAGCATGACGAATTTGCGGATGCCCTTGCCGTTTAAATCCTGAGCAATGCCGAGCCAGCGCCGAATTGCTTCGTCGTAGTCCAGCGAGCGTGTGCCTTCGGTATCGCTATGCTCGATGGAATAGCCGACGGGCTCCGTCGCAAGAAACGTGACAGGCAGTTCGGCAGGCAGTCGGGCAATGATCCGTTCGACGAGACCCTCGGCAATCAACGCATCTGTATCGAACGGCAGGTGCGGTCCGTGCTGTTCATGGGCGCCAAGCGGCAGCACGGCGATCCAATCCGCCCTTGCTGCGGGCGGAAGATCGGAAACATTGTCTTTCCAACGCGGTGCGGGGAGTGTCATGCTCCTGACGAGCCTTTCGGTTGTACTTGCGGTCTGGCCATCATTCGAGTCATACAGGTGACGGATGGCCGTGCAAGAAATTTGGTGGAGGACCGATGGGAAAGAAGAGCAAGGCCGAAAAGAAAGCCAAGGGCGGCAAGAAGAAGCACCAAGACATCGCTGGTTCACGCGCAGGATCTCGCATCAGTGCTGGTTCAGGCGGCGCGATCGATGCGCACGGTGCTGTCGCGCAACCTGCTCGAAAGCGGGCTTTATGCCGGCCAGGACGGCGTCATGCTGGCGCTCGCTGAAACCGACGGGCTGACCGCCGGCGTTCTGGCGATGAAGCTCGGCGTCAAGGCGCCGACCATGACCCGCACCATCGGCCGCATGGAAGCCCAAGGGTTTCTGGAGCGCAGGGCGGACGACGAGGATGCGCGGCTGACAAAGGTCTATCTGACCACTCTCGGCCGGGATCGCCTGCAGACAATCGCCGAAGCGGGCAAGACCTCGGAAGACATGGCCACGAAAGGTCTCACCGAAAAGCAGATCAAGACGTTGATGAAGCTGTTGCGCGCGGTGGATGGCAATCTTCAGAGCACGGCCGCAGCCGAATAGATTTCCCTGAAGCCGGCTCACGATTTGGCGATTGCGGCGGCAATTTAAACAGTTTAAAGAGGATTTAAAAATAGCGGTATTCAGCCGGTCCATCTGAGGGGGAAACGTGGCGCAGAAGATCAAGCTCTCCACCATTGCGGAAACGCTTGGTGTGTCCACGGCGACCGTTTCCCTGGCATTGCGTGACAGCCCGCTTGTGGCGGCCATGACCCACGACAAGATCAAGGATCAGGCCCGCGCGCTCGGCTATATCTACAATCGCCGCGCCGCCAGCCTTCTGAACCTCCCGGTCCGGCATCATCGGTGTCGTCGTGCATGACATCATGAACCCGTTCTACGGCGAAATCCTGAAAGCCATCGAAGCCGAACTGGACCACGACCGGCAGACCTTCATCCTGTCCAATCATTATGATTCGGTCGAAAAGCAGCGCGCCTTCATCGAGACGCTGCTGCAGCTGGGCGGCGATGGCGTCATCATGTCGCCGGCCATCGGCACTCCGCCGGAGGATATCATGCTTGCCGAAGACAACGGCATGCCGGCCATCCTGATCGCCCGCTCGATCGAGGGCCTCGACGTGCCGATCTTCCGTGGTGACGACGCCTATGGCATTTCGCTTGCCACCAATCACCTGATCAGCCTTGGTCACCGCGTCATCGCCATGGTCGGCGGCACGGACCAGACATCGACCGGCCGCGATCGTTATCAGGGTTATGTCAACGCGCTGCGGAAGGCCAATATCGACGTCGATCCGGACCTGCGCATTCCCGGCCCCCGCTCCATGCAGGGAGGCTTCGAGGCTGCGGTGCATCTGCTGTCCTTGCCGCAGAAGCCGACGGCCGTCGTCTGCTGGAACGATCTCGTCGCCATCGGCATGATGAACGGCATTGCCCGCGCCGGCCTCGTTCCCGGCCGCGATGTGTCGGTCACCGGTTACGATGATCTTGAAGAGGCCTCGATCTCGACCCCGGCGCTCACCACCGTCTGGAACGGTCAGTCCGATGTCGGCCGCAGTGCCGCCCCGCGCTGCTCGACAAGCTGAATGGCAGCCACGAGCCGGATGGCATTCACCTGATCAAGCCGGAAATGCGGATCCGCCAGTCGACCGGTCCGCTCCGGCCCAATTCCACCGAATAATCCGATCCAATTCCGGAAGGAGCGTACCATGCCGCACGGCCGCCCGCGTATTCTTGTGCCCGGAAAGATGAGCCAGCGCGTGCTCGACCGTTTGCCGGATCATTTCGAGCCCGTTTTCGTCGCTGCAGCCGATCCCGAATTGGTCACGGCTGACCTTGCATCCAGTGTCTCAGGCATTGCCGTTCAGGGCAAAATTCCGGCCGGGTTCATCGACGCTTTTCCGAACCTTGAAATCATCGCCAATTTTGGCGTCGGCTATGACGGCGTCGATGCTGCGCATGCGGCAAAGCGGTGTCGTCGTCACCAACACGCCGGATGTGCTGACGGAAGAAGTGGCCGATACGGCGATCGGCCTTTTGCTCAACACGTTGCGCCGCCTTCCGGAGGCCGAGCAATGGCTGCGTCAGGGACGCTGGGCCAAGGAGGGCGCTTTTGCCCTGTCGCCGCTGACCCTGCGTGGCCGTACCGTCGGCCTCTATGGTCTGGGACGCATCGGGCTGGCCATCGCCAAGAGGCTGGAAGCCTTCGGCGTTTCCATCGCCTATCATACCCGCACGCCACGCGAGGGATTGGCCTATACCCACTATCCGACGCTGAAGGGGATGGCGGAAGCGGTCGATACGATCATCGTGATCGTGCCCGGCACCGAAAGTACCCGCAGGACGGTCAATGCGGAGGTCCTGGAAGCCTTGGGGTCGCAGGGCGTGCTGATCAATGTCGGACGCGGAACGACCGTCGACGAGGCGGCGCTTGCCGATGCCCTGCAGCGTGGCGTGATCGCTGCTGTCGGTCTCGACGTCTTCGAGAACGAGCCTTATGTTCCCGACGCTCTGCTGGCACTACCGAACGCCTCGCTGCTGCCGCATGTCGGCTCCGCCTCGCAGGCCACGCGCAATGCAATGGCCGATCTGGTCGTGGATAATCTCGTTGCGTGGTTCGGAAACGGGGGCGGCGCTCACTCCCGTGACTGAGACCCCGTTCAAGCGGAAGACGGTTTAAAGCCGTCAGGCTTTTGCCTTGGCCGCCGCATAGGCGCGGACCGCATCGCCGAATGCCTGAAACAATGTCGAGGACGGAGCGTCCTTGCCCACCCAGTACTCCGGGTGCCATTGCACGCCAACGGCGAAGGCCTTTGAGTCGATGACCGAAACCGCCTCGATCGTGCCGTCTTCGGCGACGGCTTCGACGGCGAGACGCGGCGCTGCCTTCGAGATCGCCTGCCTGTGCAGCGAATTCACCTGCACCTCGCCGGCGCCGAGAACGGAGGCGAGACAGCTGCCCTCCTTGACGATGACATTCTGGCGGATGCCATAGGCGACGTCGAGTTCGGGCACATCCGGTTTGCGGTGATCCCACATGCCGGGCATGTCCTGGATTTCGCTTGCCAGCGTGCCGCCGAGCGCAACATTCAGTTCCTGGATACCGCGGCAGATCGCCAGCAGCGGGACGCCACGTTCCAGCGCGCGCTGGATCAGCGGCAAACTTGTTGCGTCGCGGCCGGGATCGAAGGGGCCGTCATCTTCTGCCGCCTCTTTTCCATACAGTGAAGGGTGCACATTGGTGCGGGAACCGCTGACCAGTACGCCGTCCACGCGGTCGAGGATTTCATCCGCGTCATTGCCGGTCTCCAGTGCCGGTACGAGGAACGTCATGACGCCGGAGCCTTCGACGGCGGCACGAACATACTGATGCGGCGTGGCATGCCAGACGTTGCCGTCGAATGTCCTGAAGTCGGCAGGTATGGCAACAACGGGTTTGGGCATTGCGGGTCTCCACCTGTAATTCTGGCGAGTCATGGCCGTGATCTGTCCTGTCAAGCCATTGCCGTCAGCCGCACTATAAAGTCAACTCCGTTGACGAAGATTGCGGACCAACCGGAGCCTTTGGCAAGGCAGGCAAGATTTGGCTGGATCCCTTAGAACTGGAGTAACCATTCCGGCAGATAAATGATCGGGGCGGACTTTACGAAATCTCTGAGCGGAAGGCGTCGAATAACCTGCTCCCGGACGAATCTATGCAAGGTTGCGGAAAAGCGATATTCTTTGGAGGTGACTGCAATACTGGGTTGAAATATTTCAATAACGCAGCATCTAGACCGCCATCCCTAATATATGGGAAGATTTTTCCGGTAAGCGTGCGAAATCTTTCGTTAAACCCTCGGGAATAACACTTTGCCAAACCGGAGCAGGGGGTTCATGAAATCAAATGAACAGAGCGCTCTTCCGACCGATGTGTATCTTTCGTTCGTAAGTTCGCTCTACGATTACCGTCAGACATTGTTGATCGGCATGCTGTCGCATGTCGTGACATTCCTGCTCGTCTTTGCAAAAACCAGCGACCCTTTTTTCTCGGCTGCACGACGGCGATTGTGCTGATCTGGTTCGTGCGCAGCATCGACATGCGCCGGTTTGACCGCGAAAACCTGGCATTACTGAATTTTGAAGGAATTAGCCGCTGGGAGAACCGCTATAATGCTGGCGGTGTCTGCGCCACCATCACGCTCGGCACGGCCTGTGGTTACGCCATTCTCGTCAGCCGCGATCCATTTGCCGAACTCGCCTGCATCTCCGTGACGCTCGCCACCATGGTGTCTCTTGTCGGCCGCAATTACGGCTCGGCCCGTGCGGTCGTCGTCATGTCCCTGTCGGCCTGTGGTCCGATCATCCTCGGCCTGCTTGGCCTGATGGACGGGTTCATGGCGTTGCTCGCCGTTTTGATGGTACCCTTCATTCTCACGACCTGGTCGATGGCGCGCGGGGTGCGCGAAACCTTGCACAAGAACGTGCTGGCTGCGCGAAATATCAACCATCGCCGGCCGTTTCGATCTCGCTCTCAACAATATGCCGCATGGGCTGTTCATGCTGGATGCCGATAATCGCATCCTGGTCGCCAACCGGCGGGCATGTGAACTTCTCAATCTCGGCGACCGGGAACGCCTCAAGGATTGCCATCTCGACGCCGTGCTGCGCTATGGTGTTCGTCATACCTTCCTGGAGCAGGATCAGGCCAAGCAGGTCCTGAAGCAGCTGGACCAGTTGATGCAGGGCATGCAGTCGCGTGCGCTCATCCCTTTTTCTGACGATCTGTTCCTTGAGTTTTCGGCAAGCCGGCGCGCCAGCGGCGGTATCGTGCTGATCTTCGAAGACGTGACGGCGCGCGTACGGGCGGAAAAGAAAATCCTGCAGATGGTGCGGTTCGATACGCTGACCGGCCTGCCCAATCGCGACTATTTCGGCGAACTGGTCAGCAACGCGCTTGTGGATCAAAACCGCACCGGCCTGACCGGTTTCATGGTTCTCGATGTCGCCGAGTTCAAGCACGTCAACGATACGCGCGGCCATGTCGTCGGCGACAGATTGCTGTGCGCGATCTCCGAACGATTGAAGAAGGTGACAGGGGACAAGGCGATCGCGGCACGCCTGATGGGCGACGAATTCGTTTTGTTCTTTTCAAGCGAGAGCAACCGGCGCGTTCTGGAAGAGCGCATGCGGGCAGTGCACGCACAAATGCGCGGCATCTATCTCGCCAGCGGCTTTACCTTCAACATTTCGATGAGCGCCGGTTACGTGATTGTCGATAGTACCGACTTCCGTCTGGAAGACATGCAGATCAAGGCTGATCTTGCGCTGTTTGAAAGCAAGAGCCGCGAAAGGGGCAGCTGCACCGCCTTTGAAGCGGAAATGGATGCGAACTATCTCGACCGGCAGAAACTGAAGACCGATCTGCGCGAGGCAATTGAAACGGGCGGGCTATCGGTTGCCTACCAGCCGATGTTCCTCGCCGACGGATCGCGCATCGAATGCTGCGAGGCGCTGGCCCGCTGGACCCACCGCGAGCGCGGCCCGGTCCCGCCCGATGTCTTCATCCAGCTGGCCGAGGAAATCGGTGTCGTTTCCAACATCACCAAGTTCATGCTGCGCCAGGCATGCATCGATTGCCTGAAATGGCCCAAGCACATCGCCGTCTCCGTCAATCTCTCTGTTCTTGATCTGCGCAACGGTGAAATCATCCCGATCGTCACGGATATTCTGTCGGAGACAGGGCTGGAGCCGTGCCGGCTTCACCTTGAAGTGACGGAAAGTTGCCTGATGGAGGAGGCGGCCAAGGTGCAAACCATCCTCCAGGAGTTGCGCGCACGCGGCATCACCATTGCCATCGATGATTTCGGAACGGGATATTCGAGCCTCAGCTATCTCGACGCATTGCCGCTCGATATCATCAAGATCGACCGCTCCTTCGTGCGCAACATCCGGGAGGATGCTCGCCGCTTCAAACTTCTGCGCGGCATGGTCAACCTGTCGCGCGAGCTTGGGTTGAAAATCGTCATCGAAGGGGTCGAGACCAACGATCAGCTGGCACTGATCAATCAGTACAAATGTGCCGACCTGATCCAGGGGTACGTCTTCGCAGCCCCCATGCCTTCGTTGGCGATCGAAAGCCTGTCGGACACACTTCTAAAGAAGCTTTCCGTGCCAAAACGGCGCAATCGGCGCACCGCGTAGAATTTTCAGGCTTTCTCCGCATGTGCTCTTGATCCGATCGCATGATCGACCCGGGACATTGGATTACCACCTGTTCCAAGGCGTTACGCGGCTAAAGGATGCAATGATAATTTAGCGTTAACTGTCTGTTAACCTTAACAAATGGTTTATGCTTAATAATCTATTAAGATATTGTGAGGTGCCTCCGTTTAGAAGATGAATGCCCCCTTCAACAAGGGCGTTTGATGAAATGAAAGCGGAGCAGCAGAACAGGTTTTCAGAGCGACTGCTGGAACTGTTGGATCATGTCGAATATCGCCGCGTCGAATCGGGAGAGGACATGGAAGATGTCGCCCGTATTCGTTTCAAGGCCTACAAGATGGCCGACATACTGCCCTTGTCCGGCACGATGCTCATCGACGACATCGATTTCGACAGCCACGCCTATGTTTTCGGGATCTATTTCGAAGAGAGGCTGATCAGCACCGTGCGGGTGCATCATGTAACGCCCGAGCATCGGATCAGTTCGTCCGGTTCCGTCTTCGGGGCGGAGATCGACAGTTTTCTCGATGCGGGCCTGTCGTTGATCGATCCGGTCCGGCTTGCCGCCGATCCGGAAATTCTGCGGGAAATGCCGGCCATCCCGTATCTCACCTTACGTGTTGCCACCATGGCGTCCGAGCATTTCGACGTTGACCGATGCCTGTCGCTGGTGAAGCCGCAGCACGCGGCCTTCTATAAGCGGGTCTTCGATGCCGACACGATCGTCTCCCCGCAAAAGAACTGCGGCGACTACAAGATCGACCTGACGCTGCTTGCTGCCCGCGTCCGTGAAATCCGGCCCTGGCTCTATACCCGGTTCCCATTCTTCGATTCGGAGCCTTTCGAGCGCCGCATGATGTTCGGCAGCAACGGACAGGCGCGATATACACCGCTGACGGTGCTGCCGACTGCGCGCCTCGCGCTGACGACGCAGAGCCGCGCGCAGCCAGGCTTGATTAGGCTTTTGCGTTGCCGCAACGGTCGCTTGCCGTACCGTTATGCCGCATGTTGGACCTGCAGTTTTCGTTGCGTTTGACTGTGGCTTTGTGTAAGGCCACCTATGCGCGATCGATGCCTTCAGGCACTCTGGATGCGCACAGAATGGATTTGAGACGAGATGCCGCGCTCTGCCGTTGTAAGACAGGGTTGGGCACAGCTGAATTTCAGGGAGATATGGACGATGGCTGAACATCATTCCGGACCGGCCGAAACGGGCGCGCCGATGGATTATGCCGAACACGAGAAGACCTACAATTTCTTCCTCGATGCGACGAAAATCGTCACGATCTTTTGCGTCGCGCTACTGATCGCCATGGCTGCCGGTTTCTTCACCAGCGCCGGTTTCTTCACCGCGCTCATCCTCTTCATCCTCATCAATGTCGCTGGTTTTCGCTTCTGCGCTGACCGGTTTTCCAAAATTTTGACGAAAGCGGCACTTGGGAGTGAGGTGCCGCTATTCGTGTGGTTGGGCCAAGGGCCGGCCACGAGACACATGCGCGCTGGCGGCTGATCATGGCGCGGCGCGAATATTGAGTGTGCGGGGGTTTGGAGTGAGCGGCCCAGCCGTTTTCCGGCGCCCGTTTCAGGGAGGAACCTGTGACAGATACCGTATTCATACCGTTGGAAACGTTTCCCGGGGAGGGGCGCGTTGCCGCGTCTCCCGAGAGCGTCAAGAAACTGAAGACGCTCGGCTTCGATGTCGTCGTCGAGGCCGGGGCAGGTTTTCTGTCGCGCATTATTGACAGCGAGTTCGAGAAAGCTGGTGCGACGATCGGGGCGGCTGCGGATGCAGCGCGTGCCGATGTGGTTCTGAAGGTGCGACGCCCGACGTCTGCCGAAGTTGCAGGCTATAAGTCCGGCGCCATCGTGCTGGCGATCATGGATCCCTATGGCAACGATCAGGCATTGGCTGATATGGCCAAAGCCGGCGTTTCGGCATTTGCGATGGAACTGATGCCGCGCATCACCCGTGCCCAGTCGATGGACGTGCTGTCGTCCCAGGCAAACCTTGCCGGTTACCAGGCCGTGATCGAGGCGGCATCGGAATACGACCGCGCCATGCCGATGATGATGACGGCTGCGGGTACCGTTCCGGCCGCAAAAGTCTTCGTCATGGGCGCTGGCGTTGCCGGTCTGCAGGCGATCGCCACGGCACGCCGTCTGGGCGCTGTGGTGTCCGCTACCGACGTTCGCCCGGCTTCCAAGGAGCAGGTCGCCTCGCTCGGCGCCAAGTTCATCGCGGTCGAGGACGAGGAATTCAAGGCGGCCGAAACCGCCGGCGGCTACGCCAAGGAAATGTCGGCGGAATACAAGGCCAAGCAGGCGGCGCTGACCGCCGAGCACCTTGCCAAGCAGGATATCGTCATTACCACGGCGCTGATCCCGGGCCGGCCGGCGCCACAGCTGATTACCCGCGAAATGCTGAAATCCATGAAGCCCGGCTCGATCGCCGTCGATCTTGCTGTTGAGCGCGGCGGCAATGTCGAGGGCGCGGTGGCCGATCAGGTGGTCGAGGTCGAGGGCGTCAAGGTCGTTGGCTATACCAATATGCCTGGCCGGATCGCCGCCTCGGCATCGGCGCTCTATGCCAAGAACCTCGTGACCTTCCTCGAAACCATGGTCGGCAAGGACACCAAGGCGCTTGCGCTCAATGTCGAGGATGAACTCGTCAAGGCGACGATGCTGACGCATGGCGGTGCCGTGGTGCATCCGAATTTCGCCGCAGCGCCGGTCGTGGTCGCAGCTACAGCTTAAAAATTGGAGAGGGCAGCGTGCGTGCTTCGGGGAGAAGTGCGGCTGCCTAAGGGAGAAATTTGATGGCCAATGAGCTTCTCGACAAGGCGATCGGCGACCTCGACCGGGCGGTCGAAGCGGTCCGCACGGCAGCTGAATATGTACCGGATGCCGCCGGCAATGTCGTCCACGGACTGTCCGGCGGAGCGATCGACCCGTTCGTGTTCCAGCTGGCGATCTTCGTTCTGTCGATCTTCGTCGGCTACTACGTCGTGTGGTCGGTGACGCCTGCCTTGCATACGCCGCTGATGGCGGTCACCAACGCGATTTCCTCGGTCATCGTCGTCGGCGCGCTTCTGGCCGTCGGTATCTCGGCCTCTGGCCTTGCCACCGGCTTCGGCTTCGTGGCGCTGGTGCTCGCCTCGGTCAATATCTTCGGCGGCTTCCTGGTCACCCAGCGCATGCTCGCCATGTACAAGAAAAAGAGAAGTGAGGCTGCCGTTATGAGTGCCAATATCGCAGCCTTCCTCTATCTGGTTTCCGGCGTCCTGTTCATCATGGCGCTGCGCGGCCTGTCGCATCCAACCACCTCGCGCCGCGGCAACATCCTCGGCATGGTCGGCATGGGCATCGCCATCATCACGACGCTGCTGCTCGCCACCCCGTCGTTCGGCGGTCTGGTGCTTATCGTGCTCGGTCTCGCCATCGGCGGTGGCGCCGGTGCCTATATCGCCCGGTCGATCCCGATGACCTCGATGCCGCAGCTGGTCGCCGGCTTCCATTCGCTGGTTGGTCTTGCTGCTGTTCTGGTCGCAGCCTCGGCGCTCTATACGCCGTCGTCCTTCGGCATCGGCGAGATTGGCGAGATCCATGCCCAGGCGCTGGTCGAAATGGCGCTCGGTGTCGCCATCGGCGCCATCACCTTTACCGGCTCGATCATCGCCTTCCTGAAGCTCGATGGCCGCATGTCGGGCAAGCCGATCATGCTGCCGTACTGCCATGTCATCAACAGCGTGCTGTTGCTGCTGATCATCTTCTTCATCGTCGGTCTTGCCGCGTCGGAGAGCCATTTTGATTTCTGGGCGATCGTCATTCTCTCGCTTGCGCTTGGCGTTCTGCTGATCGTGCCGATCGGCGGCGCCGACATGCCGGTGGTCGTCTCGATGCTGAATTCCTATTCCGGCTGGGCTGCTGCCGGCATCGGCTTCACGCTCGGCAATCTGGCGCTGATTATCACCGGTGCGCTGGTCGGCTCCTCGGGCGCGATCCTGTCCTACATCATGTGCAAGGGCATGAACCGCTCCTTCGTCTCGGTCATTCTCGGCGGCTTCGGTGGCGATAACGGTGCCGTTGCCAGCGATGACGGCGTGCAGCGCACGGTCAAGCAGGGCTCGGCCGACGATGCCGCCTTCCTGATGGCCAATGCCTCCAAGGTAATCATCGTGCCTGGTTACGGCATGGCGGTCGCCCAGGCGCAGCATGCGGTGCGCGAACTGGCCGATGCGCTGAAGAAGAACGGCGTCGAGGTGAAATACGCCATCCATCCGGTCGCCGGCCGCATGCCCGGCCACATGAACGTGTTGCTCGCCGAGGCCAACGTGCCCTATGACGAGGTGTTCGAACTCGAAGACATCAACTCCGAATTCTGCCCAGGCGGATGTCGCCTATGTCATCGGCGCCAACGACGTCACCAATCCGGCGGCCCGCGACGACAAGACCTCGCCGATCTACGGCATGCCGATCCTCGATGTCGACAAGGCCAAGACCTGCCTGTTCGTCAAGCGCTCGCTCGGCTCCGGCTATGCCGGCATCGACAACACCCTGTTCTACAAGGACGGAACCATGATGCTGCTCGGCGATGCCAAGAAGATGACCGACGATATCGTCAAGGCGATGAACCACTAAAGCGAAGAACCACTGAGCCTGTGGTGCCGCTCATTCGAGCGGCACCACACTGTTTTCGTCTCCGGCCTTCTTTCCCGCCCGGCGTTTTAATCGAAATTCAACTGTCCTCGCATAATCATTGATTGCCACCCGCCATGGTTGGCGCCGGTGTTTCGAAAGAGGATCATGAATTCATCTTCGCAATTCGGTCACTCCCGGATCGGGCGCCACGCCCGGCAGCTTGATGCGGGGATCGGGTGGTTGCGGTTCCACGGCGAGATGGAGCGCGAATACGCGTTGCAGGTCGACAGGGATCAGCGCCGGCCCGCAATGGTGAGTGCGGGCTTCTCCCTGGCCTTCATCATTCTATTCGGGATATCCGACTGCGTACGATTGCCGCTGGTGGAGCGTTTTCCCGATCTGACCGCCGATATGTGGGGCATCCTGGCAAGCCGGTTGGTGACGATCCTGGTTTTGCTTGGCTGTTTGTATATTTGCCATCGACAACACCCGGCGTCGCGGGTGGCGCCTTTGTCCGTGGTCGCGGTGCTGACGCTCGCGGTTTGTGGGGCCGTGGCGGTTTGTCTCTACAAGCGTAACGATCTCGGTCATGCCGAGTTCGCCCAACTTCTGTTCGTCATGGGAGCGTTCGCTCCGCTTGGGCTGCGCTTTCGCAGCAGCATTGTGCTCGCCGTCGGCGTTGTCGCCATGACCTTCGCATTGCGCTACTGGCTGCTGCCGATGGAACTGCATGGGCAGCAATTCAACGCCATGTTGCTCTTGATGTTGATCTTCTCGGCAGTTGGCGGATATCTCCGGGAGCGTGCGTATAGGGAGCAATTCCTGTTGCGTGGCATTCTCAAGGAGCAGGCGTCGCGCGACCCGCTGACGGGACTCGCCAACCGGCGTGGTCTTGATGAGCAGCTTGAGATGATCCGTCTGCAAGCCCGGCGGGAAAACGTGCCGGTCTGCTTGCTGTTGCTCGATGTCGATTTTTTCAAGCGTTACAACGATCGCTATGGGCATCAAGCCGGCGATCTGGCATTGCAGCGCGTGGCCGCGTGTCTGGACGCCTTTGCGCGCCGTCCGCTCGATATGGCCTGCCGAATGGGCGGAGAGGAGTTCGCGCTTGTACTGTACGATTGTGGGGTTATGTCGCTGAAGGACCGTGCGGATGAGCTTTGCGCCGACGTGCGGGGGCTCCGTATCGATCATGCCACTTCCGATATCTGCGCTTTCGTGACAGTCAGTATCGGCGGTGTCTTGTTGCAACCGCAGGAAACAGCGTGGTCCGCTCTCGATCGAGCAGACCAGTTGCTTTACGAGGCCAAACGAGAGGGGCGCAATCGCACTTCTGTCGAGCGCCTACTGCCCGTGGCTGCGGTCGCATGACCGGCGCGCGGCGTTCCGCCGCGCTTTTTTCGTCAGGCCCCGGCCTTGACGCGGGCAAGACCGGCACGGGCCGGCTCATACTTCGAGTCTAGCGAAATGGCGTGCGAATAGGATTTCGCGGCCTTCGCCTTGTCACCGCGGCGCTCATAGACCAGCGCCTGGTTGGCCCAGGATTCGGCGATCTTGCCGTTCAGGTTGATGGCTGTGTTGAAATCCACGAAGCGTTATCGTCGTCGTTCGTGGCGACGTAGGAAATCCCTGCGGCCATTGTAAGGCTCAGGCGCACTTGGCGACAGCGAGATTGCCGTCGAGAAATCTTCGATCGCCTGCGCGTGCTGCTTGCGGGCCTGATAGATCAGGCCGCGATTGTGATAGGCGCGGGGGTCTGTTGTATCGAGTTCGATGGCCTTGTTGAAATCGGCAAAAGCCTGATCCAGCTGACCGGCTTGACGGTAAAGGTTGCCGCGGCCGATGAAGGCGACGTCGTAGCGCGGGTTGAGCTGCAGGGCCATGTTGTAGTCGGACTGTGCCGCCGACTGGTCGCCCATGTTGCGCTCTACCAGCGCCCTGTTGGCATAGGCCTGGTAGAAGCGCGGGTTGAGTTCGATCGCCTTGTTGAAGTCGGCGAGCGCCCGGCGGAATTCGCCGGCGCGGCCATAGGCAGAACCACGGACATTGTAGCCCTCCGGATCGCTCGGGTTGGCCGAGATCACGGCGGAAAGTGAGGCGATGTTTTCCTCGGATCCTTGTGCCCGTTCGACCCGCATCACGTTACTGGAGGTGTCAGCGGTCGTGCAGCCGGAAAGCATTAATGCGCCGGTGACGGCCAGCATGGAGGCGAGGGCGAAACCGCGCCGATTGGAGCGCCTGGCAAGGCCGGTATGGTCGGAAAAATCCGCAGTCCTGGCAGTCGATGTCAAGATTGATTCCCTCGATTAAGCGAAGCGTCTCGGCATGTCCCGGGCCTCAAGCGGCGGATCGGGCCAGCATGCACAGTTTCAAAGTCTTGGAGCACATCAGATGCACCGTCGTGGGTGCCCGCTCCCTGTCCGAAGACAGTGTAGCACGCTCAGCGTGCTGGTCGCCTGTGTCCGGAATTGTATCCGGCGGCATGCGATTGAAACAGAAAGAGCGGTGGCGACCATGTCACCCCCGCCCGATTTACGCGTCAGATGCGCTGAAAACGCTGATCAGCGTGCTGCAGCCGCCGAAGGGCGGGCGGTAACGATACCGCTTTCGCGCTGCAAACGCTTGCAGGGCCAGCTTGCAGAATGCGACGAACGCCTTCAGCCTTTTCGCGGGCGCGCTTCTGGGATGGCTTTTCGTAGGCCTCACGCATCTTCATTTCGCGGAAAATGCCTTCGCGTTGCATCTTCTTCTTGAGTGCGAAGCGCTTGATCGACATTGTTGTCGCGGACTAGTACCTGCACGTGAATCCCGTTCCTTCAGTTTCGAGTGATCGCCTCATGAAGTCAGGTCAACGAGGCAAAAAAATAAGGTTCATGGAGCCCGAAAGCTTTACGATTGAGAGAGCGGATACCAGATCGGTTGTTCAAAGTCCAGCTTCGAGTTGCTTTCCACGGCCGAAAGCGCCGGAGAACCGTGGTTTCGCGGCCTTGATCGCGGGAATTGCAGTGAGGTGGGGCTGTGCAGGGCCGGGTGTATCGTGCTTTCTCACATGTACGCTGTCTTATATTGCGCCCGGAATGCGGGATGTCGCAAGTCGTGCGACAAGCGCCGTCTCGCGTCGCAAAAGAAACGTTGTGGAAGGCCGGGATTTGCGATTTCTAGGGCCGACCACAAGAAATTCACCGGCCTTTTGGCAGGACTACGGAGTGTAAAGGCGGATGCGCAAATATTCGGTTTTTGCTGTCGCTCATGAGGCGATGCGCGGCCACAGGGGATGGGAGGCGCAGTGGACCTCGCCAGAGCCGCGCAAGGAGTATGATGTCATCATCATCGGCGCCGGCGGTCATGGCCTGGGCACCGCCTATTACCTCGCCAAGGAACACGGCATTACCAATATCGCCGTCTTGGAAAAGGCTGGCTCGGCGGTGGTAACACCGGCCGCAACACCACCATCATCCGCTCCAACTATCTCTATGACGAAAGCGCAGGGATATACGACCACGCGCTGAAGCTCTGGGACGGCCTCAGCCAGGACCTCAACTACAACGTGATGTATTCGGCGCAGGCGTGATGATGCTGTCGCACAACATTCATGACCAACAGGTGTTCAAGCGCCATATCCATGCCAACCGCCTGAACGGCATCGATAATGAGTGGCTGACGCCGGAGCAGGCGCAGGAATTCTGCCCGCCGCTGGATATTTCCCGCACCGCCCGTTATCCGATCAATGGCGCCGCCCTGCAGCGCCGCGGCGGTACCGCCCGCCACGATGCCGTCGCCTGGGGCTATGCCCGTGCTGCCGCTGATCGCGGCGTGCATATCATCCAGAACTGTGAAGTCACCGGCATCCGGCGCAATCCGGACGGTTCCGTTGCTGGTGTCGATACCAATCGCGGTCAGATCAATGCCAAAAAAGTCGGCGTCGTTGCCGCCGGTCACACCTCGGTGCTGATGGAAATGGCTGGCGTGCGCATGCCGCTGGTCAGCTACCCGCTGCAGGCGCTGGTCTCCGAGCCGATCAAGCCGATCTTCCCCTGCGTTGTCATGTCCAACACTGTGCACGCCTATATCTCGCAGTCGGACAAGGGCGAACTCGTCATCGGCGCCGGCACCGACCAGTATTCGTCCTATTCGCAGACCGGCGGTCTGCAGATCATCACCCATACGCTGGATGCAATCTGCGAACTCTTTCCGATCTTCCGCCGCATGAAGATGATGCGTTCCTGGGGCGGCATCGTCGACGTGACGCCGGACCGCTCGCCGATCCTGGCGAAGACCCCGGTTCAGGGCCTTTACGTCAACTGTGGCTGGGGCACCGGCGGCTTCAAGGCAACGCCAGGCTCGGCCAATGTCTTTGCCCACACCATCGCCAACGACGCGCCGCACAAGATCAACGCGCCGTTCACGCTGGAACGTTTCCGTTCGGGCCGCCTGATCGACGAAGCGGCCGCTGCCGCCGTTGCGCACTAAGGGGAACACACAATGCTTCTGATCTATTGCCCCTATTGCGAGGAAGAGCGTTCCGAGCTCGAATTCCGCCAGGCCGGCGACGCCCATATCGCGCCCGACCAACATGACCGAGATGACCGACGAGGAATTCGAGGCGTTCTTCTTCCTGCGCGACAATGTGAAGGGTCTGACCTTCGAGCGCTGGCGGCACCTGAACGGTTGCGGTCGCTTCTTCAACGCGGCCCGCGATACCGTCAGCGACAAGTTCCTGACGACCTACAAGGCCGGTTTGCCGAAGCCCGATCTCAGCACGCTGCGACCGGCGACGGAAGCGATAGTCAGAAACCTATGAAGCCACGGAGTCGGACGCGAAATGAGCGGCGCCAATCGTATCCCCGGTGCAGGCCGTCTCACCCCTGCAAAAACCGCCTGTTTCTTCTTCGACGGCAAGAGCTATGCCGCCCTTGAAGGCGATACCGTCGCCTCGGCGCTGCTGGCCAACGGCGTTCATCTTGTCGGCCGCTCGTTCAAGTATCATCGGCCGCGCGGCATCGTGTCCGCCGGTGCCGAAGAGCCGAATGCCCTGATCGGCGTCGAGCGCGACGCTGCCCGCAAGCAGCCGAACGTGCGCGCCACGGTGCAGGACGTGTTCGACGGGATGAAGGTGATTTCGCAGAACCGCTGGCCGTCGCTGGCCTTCGACGTCGGCGCTGTCAACAATCTGCTGGCACCGTTCTTTGCCGCCGGTTTCTACTACAAGACCTTCATGTGGCCGAAGCAGGCCTGGAAGCATGTCTACGAGCCGCAGATCCGCGCGGCCGCCGGTCTCGGCGTCTCGCCGACCGAGGACGACACCGACCATTATTCCAGCCGCTACGCCCATTTGCGACGTGCTGGTGATCGGTGCCGGTGTCGCAGGCCTCTCGGCCGCGCTTGCCGCTGCCAAGACCGGCGCCCGCGTCATCATCTGCGACGAGCAGCCGGAAGTCGGCGGTGCGTTGCATTACGACAAGAGCGTCACCATCGACGGTCAGGACGGTTATGCCTGGGCGCAGGCGACTGCTGCCAATCTGGCGAAGATGGAGAATGTCACCGTCCTGCCGCGTACGACAGCGTTCGGCTACTACGCCCAGAATTTCGTCGGCCTCAACGAGGCGGGTCACCGAGCATCTGGCCAAGCCCGACAAAAAACTGCCGCGCGAGCGTCTGTGGCAGGTCCGTGCCAAGCGCGTCATCATCGCCACCGGTGCCATCGAACGCCACATGGTGTTCGCCAACAATGACCGTCCCGGCATCATGCTGGCGTCGGCCGCGCGCGCCTTCCTCAATCATTTCGGCGTCGCCGTTGGCAAGAAGGTCGGCGTCTACACCGCCAACGATTCGGCCTATGAGGCTGCCTTCGACCTGAAGCGGGCCGGTATCACCATCGCCGCCATCGTCGATAGCCGCGAGCAGCCGGGCGAGGCTGTTGTTGCTGAGGCGCGTGCGCTCGGCATCGAAGTATTGGCCGGTCACGGCGTCGTCGATACCGGCGGCAAGCTTAGAGTCTCGTCCATGTCCGTTGCCCGCAATGGCGGCGGCAGCGCCCGCAAGATTGCCATCGACGCGCTGCTGGTGTCGGCCGGCTGGACGCCCTCGGTGCACATGTTCTCGCAGTCGCGCGGCAAGGTGGCCTACGATTTCGAAAGCCAGCGCTTTCTTCCCGGCACCTATGCGCAGGATTGCCTGTCCGTCGGCGCCTGCAACGGCACCAACGACCTGCAGGCCACCATTGAGGAATCGCTGGCGGCCGGCGAACTGATGTCGAACGCCTCCGGTTTTACTGCTTCGGAGAAGATCGCGCTTCAGGGCGTGAATGCGTTCGCCTGGACCGGCGGCATGGCCGGTGCGGCTGAGGGGGCCGGACCGGATACCACGGTCAAGGCCTTCATCGACTTCCAGAACGATGTCTGCGCCAAGGACATCCGTCTTGCGGTGCGCGAAGGTATGCACTCGATCGAGCATATCAAGCGCTTCACCACCAACGGCATGGCGACCGACCAGGGCAAGCTGTCCAACATCCACGGTCTGGCGATCGCCGCCGAAACGCTTGGCCGCGAACTTCCGAAGGTCGGCCTCACCACCTTCCGTGCGCCGTATACGCCGGTGACCTTCGGTACGCTGATCAACCATTCGCGCGGCGAACTGTTCGACCCGACCCGCAAGACGCCGATGCATGCGCTGGAAGAAGCGCAAGGCGCGGTGTTCGAGGATGTCGGTCAGTGGAAGCGCGCCTGGTACTATCCGCGCGCCGGCGAAGACATGCATCAGGCGGTCAACCGCGAGTGCAAGACGGTGCGCGACGTCGCCGGCATCTTCGATGCCTCGACGCTCGGCAAGATCGAGGTGGTTGGTCCGGATGCGGCGCAGTTCCTCAACCTGATCTACACCAACAGCTGGGATACGCTGAAGCCCGGCCGCTGCCGCTACGGCATCATGCTCGCGAGGACGGTTTCGTCTATGACGACGGCGTCGTCGGCCGCATGGCGGAAGATCGTTTCCACGTGACCACGACGACGGGCGGCGCTGCCCCGCGTCATGAACCATATGGAAGACTACCTGCAGACGGAGTTTCCGCATCTGAACGTCTGGTTGACCTCCGCCACCGAACAATGGGCTGTCATCGCCATCCAGGGACCGAAGGCCCGCGAGATCATCGCGCCGCTGGTCGAGGATATCGACCTGTCGAACGAGGCGTTTCCGCATATGAGCGTTCGCGAAGGCAAGATCTGCGGCGTGCCGACCCGGCTGTTCCGCATGTCGTTCACCGGCGAAACCGGCTTCGAAGTCAACGTGCCCGCCGATTTCGGCCCGGCCGTCTGGGCGGCGATCTGGGCTCAGGCAGAGCCGATGGGCGCTTGCGCCTACGGCACCGAGGCGATGCACATCCTGCGCGCTGAAAAGGGCTACATCATCGTCGGCCAGGACACCGACGGCACGGTGACGCCGGATGACGCGTCGCTCGGCTGGGCGGTCGGCAAGAAGAAGCCGGACTTCGTCGGCATCCGCGGCCTGCGCCGCCCCGATCTGGTGGCCGATGGCCGCAAGCAGCTCGTCGGTCTGCACACCAAGGATCCGGGGGTCGTGCTGGAAGAGGGCGCGCAGATCGTTGCCGACCCGAACCAGCCGCTGCCGATGACGATGATCGGGCATGTGACCTCGTCCTACTGGTCTGAAAATTGCGGTCGCTCCATCGCTCTGGCGCTGGTGGCTGGCGGCAAGGCGAAGATCGGCCAGACGCTCTACGTGCCGATGCCCGACAGGACGATCGCCGTCGAGGTGAGCGACATGGTGTTCTTTGACAAGGAAGGAGGCCGCATCAATGGCTGATCTGATTGGGGCTGATTTGGCTACTCGGACTCTGCCGCTGTCCGGCTTCCATGGCGGTTCGGCCGCCGCAGCGCTTTCCGTTGCAGCACCCGCAACCCGGATTTCACTTCGAGCGAAGCCGGATGCCGTTTCGGCGCTCTCCGACGTGCTTGGCCTGTCGCTGCCGGTCAAGGCGAAGACCTCGGCATCGGCAAACGGCCGCCATGCGCTCTGGCTCGGACCGGACGAATGGCTTGTCATCGACGAGAACGCAGCCGACCTGATGGCGGCGGTGACGGCGAGCAATGTGCTGCATTCGGCGACGGATATTTCCCATCGCAACACGGCACTGATCGTCAAGGGCCGTGGCGCGGCGGTGGCGATCAATGGCGGTTGCCCGCAGGACCTGTCTTTGGCCGCATTCCCGGTCGGTGCCTGCTCGCGCACGGTTCTGGCCAAGGCCGAGATCGTGCTCTTACGCACCGCCGAGGATGCATTCTGGGTCGAATGCTGGCGGTCGTTTTCGCCTTATGTTTCGACGCTTCTGGCCGAAGCGGCCGAGGATGTGGGGAACTGATATCGTTGGCCCGGTCTCAATGCAGGCCGGGCCAGCCGATCCACTCTACCCAGCGGCCGTGAAAATCGGCGCGGCCGATCAGATGTTTTTCGCCGGATGGCCAAATCTGTAGTGTCAATGCTGCGCCATTGTGTTTCTGATCGTCGGCTTCCATCTGCAGGCGTGCCAGCGGAGATTTTTCCGTTGTGCGCTCTCCGGCGGCAGCGATCAGGGCTTCGCCTTTTGCCTTTGACGATGCGGGCAGATATTGCCAGGCGATGGTGTGGTAGATCACATGCACCTGATCTTCGTGAATTTCCTGCAGGCGCTGTTCCAGCCAATCCACCGCATCGGCGCGGTCGACGGTCTGGCGGTTGGCGGCGGTGATCGTGAGCGCAAAGCGGGTACGCTCCAGTCTGTCCTGCTGGTCTGCCCAGAGGTAGGAGAGCAGCCGCTGGGCGTCGTCCTCGTTTGCCGGGTCCAGCGGATTGAGATCGCAACCGGCTCGGCTGGCGACATGAATGGGAACGTCGAGCGGCAGTTTTGCGCCACGCCATTCCGGGGCGATCAGCACCGGTGATGGTAGCAAGGCCCAAGGTCTGTCTCCAAACCTGTAATCGTAGCGATCCCACTGCAGGTTAAGCCCGGCGCTGGCGCCGACTTCCGACAGGACCAATGATTTATGAAACAGGCTGGAGATCGTCAGGAAGCCGGGGAGCAGTGCACCGGAACGGCGCACCTCGTTGGTCTGCGGCGCCGATTTCAGCCGCTCGAGGATGAAGGACGCATGCGCGCAGCGCATTGTCGACGGCATTCCAGAAATCGTCGCCGTTGGCGATCGTATGTGGCGGATAGACGGCGGCCAGATTACTGTCGGTGCCGGATAGAACCAGGGCATGCAGGGCGCCGGCCAGCCGCAGCGGCACGGAATCGCCGTTGGGCGAGGGGTCACCCGCCCATGACAGGATTTTCGCACCGACCGGATGATCGGCGGTCAACCGTGCGGAAGTGATCGTACAAAGCCTTGCGGTGAAGGGCGAGCCGAGATCCCGGCAGGAACTTGCCTGCTTGACGAAAGCGAGACGGACAGTCTCCTCTATCGTCCTTGAATCAGGCATCGGCCGGTCTATCCTTCGGGTCGAACTGGATGATGGTCAGCCAGTTGGCGGTCAATGCCGGCTTGCGTTCGCCCTCGATGTCTACGGTGACGTCGTAAGTGACCATCAGCATGCCGGCGCCACGGAAGCGGGGCTTCGGCCATGGTAAAGCGGCCGCGCACCTTGGCGCCGCTTTTCACTGGCGTCATGAAGCGCACCTTGTCGAAGCCGTAATTGATGCCCATCGTCTGTTCCGCACGCGCGGCAGGCAATTGTAATTCATCGCCGACAAGAGCGACAGCGACAGGAAACCGTGGGCGATCGTGCCACCGAATGGCGTTTCTGCTGCTGCGCGTACCGGGTCTGTGTGAATGAACTGGTGGTCGTCGGTCGCGTCGGCAAAGCCGTCGATGGTCTTTTGCGTGACGGTGATCCAGTCGGAGATCCCGATCTCCTTGCCGACCAGATCCTTGACGTCAGATAGCGAAATTTCCTGCGGCATTCTCTTTTCCGATCAAAAACATCCCCCCGGCTTCTCTATATGCCGCTCTTTTGAAAAACGGCAATCAGGCAGGGCAGTATAGGCTTATAAAATTTCGACGTGGAAACCGACGCTTCGCGCCGCGATCATACCGATACCGGCATTGGCTGAAGGCAGCAGGCTTTGCCAGCCGGAACCCGGCCGGACCGGCAGATGGACCGCATGCGGTGCATGGCTGCGGTTGATGGCGATGGCAAGCCGGGTGCGCCTGTTCTGCACCGTGTCACCGGTGGAAAGCAGCATGACAAGATGATCAGTCGTGGCGCTTTCCCAGTCGCCCGTCGTCATCGGTTGGCCATCGAACCGCAACCACTGACATCGCCGTTTCCGGTGAAGAAGGTTGTGTCATGGAAGACATCGGAAACGGGCGCGGATTTGCGACAGCGCGGCGGTATGGGCGATCAGCGTGTCGTCCAATTTTGTCCAGTCGACCCAGGTGATTCCGTTGTCCTGGCAATAGGCATTGTTGTTGCCGCGCTGGGTGCGGCCGGCTTCGTCGCCGGCGGTCACCATGATCGCGCCGCGCGTGGCAAACAGGGTCGATAGCAGAGCCATGACATCCCGGCGGCGGAAGGCGGCCACCTCGGGATCATCCGTTGCGCCTTCGACGCCGTTGTTCCACGAATGATTTTCGTTGTGGCCGTCGTGGTTGTCCTCGCCGTTCGCCTCATTGTGCTTGCCGGCATAGGAGACGAGATCGATCAGCGTGAAGCCGTCATGGGCGGCGATGAAATTGACGCTGCGGGTGTTTTCGCCGCCATTGCGGGGAAAAATATTGGACGAACCGGCAAGCGCCGTCGCCAGGTCGCCGATCGTATGGCTGTCGCCGCGCCAGGTGCGGCGCAGGTCGTCGCGAGCCCTGTCGTTCCATTCGAGGAAAGGGGCCGGGAAATTGCCGAGCTGATAGCCGCCGGGGCCGATGTCCCAGGGTTCGGCGATCAGCACGCGGTCCTGCAGGACGGGATCGCCGTGCATTTCGGCAAGCAGGGCGGCATCGCTGCTGAAGCCGTTGATGTCGCGGCCCAGGATCGAGCCGAGATCGAAGCGAAAGCCGTCAATGCCGGCTGAGAGAACGAAGTGCCGCAGGCTGTCGAGGATCAGTTGGCGCACCACCGGGTGATCGCAGGCAATCGTGTTGCCGCAGCCGGTATCGTTGATCAGTTCTCCCGGCCGGTCCGTGGCGTGGCGGTAGTAGATGTGGTTGTCGAGGCCGCGCATGGAGAGCGTCGCGCCCCAGCGGTCGCTTTCGCCGGAATGGTTGAAGACCAGATCGAGAATCGTGCCGATGCCTGCGGCATGCAGCGCCGCGACGGTTTCACGCAACTCGGTCATGCCGCCGGGCACGAGACGCGGGTCGAGCGCCATGAAGGCGATGGGATTGTAGCCCCAGCCGTTGGAAAGGCCGAGCGGCGGCAGGTGGCGCTCGTCGATCCAGGCGGTGATCGGCATCAGCTCGATGGCCGTGACGCCGATGCGCTTCAGATGGGCGATGACGGCCGGATGGGCGAGCGCTGCGACGGTTCCGCGCTGGTGTTCCGGCACGCCCGGATGCAGCATGGTGAAGGGGCGCACCGCGATCTCGTAGATCAGGCCACCGGCCTGGAACAGCAGCGCTTGCCGTTGTGCGGTCTGCGGTTCGGTCACGATCGCCCTGGGCACGAGATCGGCGGTGTCGTCGCCGAAGGCCGACAGGCGGGGATCGTAATGGAAGGGGCGGTCGAGTTCGCGGGCATAGGGGTCGACCAGCAGCTTGGCGGGATCGAACCAGAAGCCCCGGTCCGGATCGTAGGTTCCTGAGGCGCGAAAACCGTAGCGGGTGCCGGCGGGCGCATCCGGGACGGTCAGGCTGTGAACATCATCCTCGCCGCGCTGCATGGGCAGGCGGCGCAGTTCGCGGTTTCCCGTCGCGTCGTAGAGGCAGAGTTCGATGCCGGAGGCGGAGCTGGAGCGGATCGCAAACGTCGTGCCGCTGCCGTTGAGCGTGGCGCCGAGGGGAGAAGTGGGCAGGTTCGGCATGGGGCACCTTGGAATGAGCGGGGGCGTATGCGGTTTTGTATCGGATTGGTTTGACAGTGATTTGTCTCTGCTTTGGCGGATGTTGCAAGCGGTAATCTTCTACCCTCCCCTTGAGGGGGAGGGTCGGGACGCGGTGCCGGGGTGGGGTGATCTTCGGCATATTCCAATCAACTGTGGCGCTCGCGGTGGTCACCCCCACCCGCGACTGCGTCGCGACCTCCCCCTCAAGGGGGAGGTGAAGCCCTCAACACCTTCAGCCACGCCCGGAAAATCCGCCGTGGGTTTGCTGGTTCATTCACTTGGCCGGGGCGCTGGAAAGTGCCGAGGACGAAGGAATTTATATGACGCCTTCCAGCGCCCCGTTCAGTGTTGGTCGACGAGCAATTCCGGTTTCTCTTTAACCCGGCATTGGCGCCGACCCTATGTGCCGCACAGGCACGCCCGCAGCGCCTGTACAGTCTGCGGAGGGAAACCATTTTCTGCTCGCCCACCGGATGAAGGCTTACGTCTTTCCCGCACCCGGCACCGGTCCCGCCTCACTGCTACGCCTAGCAGTCTAGCCGACGACAGGACGGGGTAAGGATGGCACAGGTTTTGGCGGCGGGGATTTGCAGGGATGATTTTTTGGTGGCGCTTTATCGTCCATCCGTTGTGCCGGGGTTGTCCGGCCCCTATACGTTGACAACTGTGGCCGCGAACCGGTCACCGTCTGCTTCAGAAACCGCCGAGTGAGTGCCCATGTCAGCCCGTATCAGGATTCATCGCGACGGCCCGGAATTTTCGAGGCTGGTCTGGGGCGCCTTTCGCATTGCCGACAATCCGGAAACCAGCGGGATCGCCTCGATCGCCCGCACCGTCGATACCTGCCTCGATGCCGGGATCACCACCATCGATCATGCGGATATCTATGGCGGCTACCGCGTCGAGGCGCTGTTCGGCGAGATGCTGGCTACCCGCCCGGACCTGCGCAACAAGATCGAGCTGGTGACAAAATGCGGCATCGCACCGACCGGGCCGGCGCGGCCGGAGCATCGCGTCAAGCATTACAACAGCACGGCCGGGCATATCCGCCGCTCACTGGAAAATTCGCTGCGCAATCTGAGGACGGATCACGTCGACCTTTTGCTCCTGCACCGGCCGGATCCGCTGATGGATGCGGCCGAGGTGGCCGAGGTTTTGGAAGCGCTGGTTGCGGAAGGCAAGACGCGGGCTGTCGGGGTTTCGAACTACACGCCATCGCAGTTTTCGATGCTGCAAGCGAAGCTGCCCATTCCACTGATGGCAAACCAGATCGAGCTTTCGGTTACCCATACCGCGCCGCTCTATGATGGGACGCTGGACGAATGCGTCAATTACGGGATTTCACCGATGGCGTGGTCGCCATTGGGCGGGGGCCGTCTGTTCGACAAGGAGAAAGGCAATCCACGACTTGTCGATCTTCTGACCGGCCTTGCCGACAAATATGGCGTGCAGGGTGCGGGCACGGTTGCGCTGGCCTGGCTGCTGCGGCTGCCATCAAAACCGCTGCCGATCATCGGCTCAACCGATCCTGAGCGCGTGAGGGTGCTGGCGCGGGCGACGGAGATCGAATTCGATCTGCAGGATTGGTTCGAGGTTCTGGAAGTGGCGAGCGGACGGCCGGTGGCTTAGAGCCGACGGCTTTAGCCCAACAGCTTTACCAGCTGCCATTCGCCGTTGGCGTCCTTCTCGACGCGCTTGTTGCCGCGATAGCAGCGCAGCTTGCCGGCCTGCTTGTCCATGACGAGGCGGGTCGGGGTGGATTTGGACTTGCCGTTTTCGCCGATGGCGGCGGCAAGTGCTTCCTTGAATTTACCAGCCTTGTAGAGGGCGACAAGATCGTCGTCGGTCATCGTCGCGGTTCCTTTGTGGATAGGCAGAACGCCATGTGGCGGATCACCCCCACCCCGGCTCTGCGTGCCGACCCTCCCCCTCGAGGGGAGGGTGAAGAGAGGCTGTGTGCCTCTCCCTTAACGCATCCGCTCAGGTAATGACAGACGGTTCGGTGCGGCCGGTGCGGGTCTTGATGGCGGCGATCAGATCGGCAACGGCGATCAGGTCGGCGAGCGCCTCCTGGGTCTCGGTGTCGTGCTTGGAGGCGTCGGGCTCGTAGCGTTCGATATAGACACGCAAGGTCGCGCCCGACGTGCCGGTGCCCGACAGGCGGTAGACGACGCGGGAGCCGCCTTCGAACAAGATGCGGATGCCCTGGTTGTTTGAGACCGATTTGTCGATCGGGTCGTTATAGGAAAAGTCGTCGGCGGTTGTGACCTTCAGCTTGCCGAAAGTCTTGCCGGGCAGGGTGGCAAGCTGGTCGCGCAGGGCGGTCATCAGGCCGTTGGCGGCATCCGAATCGACTTCTTCATAGTCGTGGCGGCAATAGTAGTTGCGGCCGTAGGTGGTCCAATGCTGGCGGGCGATATCCTGGACGCTTTCCATGCGGACAGCGAGAATGTTGAGCCAGAGGAGGACTGCCCAGAGGCCGTCCTTTTCGCGCACATGGTTGGAGCCGGTGCCGGCACTTTCCTCGCCGCAGATGGTGACGAGGCCGGCATCCATCAGGTTGCCGAAGAATTTCCAGCCGGTCGGGGTTTCGGAACATGCCGATGCCGAGTTTTTCGGCGACACGGTCGGCGGCGGCACTGGTCGGCATCGAGCGGGCGATGCCGGCAAGGCCCTTGGAATAGCCGGGCGCAAGGCTGGCATTGGCGGCGAGCATGGCGAGGCTGTCGGACGGGGTGATGAAGATGCCCTTGCCGATGATCAGGTTGCGGTCACCGTCGCCGTCGGAGGCTGCGCCAAAGTCCGGCGCGTCGTCACTCATCATTTCCTCATAGAGAGCGCGGGCATGGACGAGGTTGGGGTCGGGGGTGGTGGCCGCCGAAATCGGGCAGCGGAATGAAGTTCAGCACCGAGCCCTTGGCGGCGCCCAGGCGGTTTTCGAGGATTTCCTTGGCGTAGGGGCCGGTGACCGCGCTCATCGCATCGAAGACGATGCGGAAGCCGCCGCCGATCAGGTTGCGGATGGCGCGGAAATCGAACAGCTTTTCCATCAGTTCGGCATAGTCGGAGACAGGGTCGATGACGACGACTTCCATGCCGGCGACGTCCTGGCTGCCTTCCATATCGAGATTGATGTCGGCGACCTCGGCGATCTTGTAGGTCTCGATCGTGCGGGTGCCGGCATAGATGGCGTCGGTGACCTTTTCAGGGGCCGGGCCGCCATTGCCGATATTGTACTTGATGCCGAAATCCTCGGTCGGGCCGCCGGGATTGTGGCTGGCCGACAAAACGATGCCGCCGAAGGCCTTGTATTTGCGGATGACATTGGAGGCCGCCGGCGTCGACAGGATGCCGCCACGGCCGACGAGGATGCGGCCAAAACCGTTGGCGGCGGCCATCTTGATGGCGATCTGGATGACTTCGCGATTGTAGTAGCGACCGTCGCCGCCGATCACCAGCGTTTCGCCCTTGAACCCGTCGAGGCTGTTGAAGATCGACTGGATGAAATTCTCGGCATAGTTCGCCTGCTGGAAGACTGGCACCTTCTTGCGCAGACCGGAGGTTCCGGGCTTCTGGTCCAAATAGGGTTTGGTCTGAACGGTTCTGATCATGGTCTTAGCCTTTCGCAAGAAGACTGGAATAGAGATCGGCATAACGATGCGCGCTCATATCCCAGGAAACGTCTGATTTCATGCCCTGGGCCTGGAGGCGGGCCCAGACTTTCGGTTGCCGGTAGGCGGTGAAGGCGCGCCTGAAGCGCCTGGCGCAAACTCGCAGTGGAAACCGGCGAAAATTGGAAGCCGGTGGCGACTTTGGCCGCAAGGGCAGCCTCGTTGGCGTCGATGATCGTATCGGCAAGGCCGCCGGTATGGGCGACGATCGGCACGCAGCCGTAGCGCAGGCCGTAGAGTTGGGTGAGGCCGCAGGGCTCGAAACGCGAGGGGATCAGGATGGCATCGGCGCCGGCCTGCATCAGGTGCGACAAGGGTTCATTATAGCCGATGACCATGCCGACCCGGCCGGGATGGCGGGCAGCGGCTGTAATAAAGGCGCTTTCCAGCGCCGGATCGCCGGAACCGAGCACGGCAAGCTTGCCGCCATTGTGAACGATGTCGTCGATCACCTCGGCGAGCACGTCCATGCCCTTCTGCCAGGTCAGGCGGCTGACGACGCAGAAGATCGGGCCGGGCGCATTGTCGAAGCCGAACTGTGCCGACAGCGCCTTGCGGTTGGCCTCGCGTTTTTTCAGCGAGGTCGGGCCGTAGGTCTCGGCGATGTGTCTGTCCGTCTGCGGATCCCAGATATCGGCGTCGATGCCGTTGACGATGCCGTGCAGGGCGGAAAGACGTGCCGTCAGCAGGCCCTCGAGCCCCATACCAAACTCAGGTGTAAGGATTTCCTGGGCATAGGAGGGGCTCACGGTGGTGATGGCAGTTGCCGCCTGCAGGCCGCCCTTCAGGAAGCCGACATCGCCGAAATATTCGACATAGCTCATCGAGAAGGCTTCCGGTGGCAGCGCCAACTCGGCAAAAACATCCGGCCCGAACTGCCCCTGGAAGGCGATGTTGTGGATGGTCAGCACCGTTGGCGTCGCATGGGCGGGGCCGAAGCGCATGTAGACGGGGGTTAGCGCCGCCTGCCAGTCGTGGACATGGACGAGGTCCGGCTTCCAGCTTGGCAGCAGGCCACCGGCGATTTCGGCCGCAGTTAGGGATAGGGCTGCGAAGCGGCGGAAATTGTCAACGTAGTCCAGTCCCGCTGTGTCGACATAGGGACCGCCGTCGCGATCGAACAGTTCCGGTGCGTCGAGCACGAGGAGATCGAGGCCTTCATGGTCCACCGCAAGGATCGAGGCGGGGTTACCGAAGAGATTGTCGAAGCCGCCGATCTTCTGCGGCTTCCTGATTTTCTGCATCACCACCGGATAACCGGGCATCAGCGTGCGTATGCGCACGCCGTGCGGTTTCATCGCCGCCGGCAGGGCGCCCGCCACGTCGGCGAGACCCCCTGTCTTGATGAGCGGAAAGACTTCCGATGCGACGGACAGAACTTCCATGCTCACATATCCAGCTTGTCGATCATCGCCTGGGTGATCAGGCAGATGCCGTTCTCCGAGCGGCGAAAGCGCTTGGCGTCGAATTCGGATCCTCGCCGACGACAAGGCCTTCCGGGATGACGACGCGGCTGTCGATGACGACGTTGCTGAGCTGCGTATGCCGGCCGATCCTGACATTCGGCAGGATGACGGCGCCGTCGAGGCGCGAGAAGGAATTCACCCGCACGCCGGTAAACAGCATGGAGCGGTTGAGCGAGGCGCCGGAGATGATGCAATCGCCGGACACGAGCGAGGAGGTGGCCGAGCCGCGGCGATTTTCATCGTCATGGACGAATTTTGCCGGCGGCTTGATCTCGGCGAACGTCCAGATCGGCCAGGTGCCGTCGTAGATGTCGAGTTCGGGCGTGACGTGGGTGAGGTCGATATTGGCCTGCCAATAGGCGTCGATCGTACCGACATCGCGCCAATAGGCTTCGCGCTCGAAATCGGAGCGGACGCAGGACTCGTTGAAGCGATGGGCAACGGCTTTGCCGTGCTGGACGATATAGGGGATGATGTCCTTGCCGAAGTCGCGGCTCGACGTCGGATCGGCGGCGTCGCGGCGCAGCACATCCATCAGGAATTTCGTGTGGAAGACGTAGATGCCCATCGAGGCCAGCGCCATCTCCGGGTTACCTGGGGATGCCCGGCGGATCGGCCGGTTTTTCGACGAAGGCGATGATCTGGTCTTTTCATCGACATGCATGACGCCGAAGCCGGTCGCTTCCATGCGCGGCACTTCGAGGCAGCCGATGGTGACATCCGCGCGCCGGAATCGACATGCTGCTGGAGCATGAGCTCATAGTCCATCTTGTAGACATGGTCGCCGGCCAGGATGACCATGTATTCGACGCCGTGATCCTCGATGATGTCGATGTTCTGATAGACCGCGTCGGCGGTGCCTTCATACCATTGCGTCTCGGAGACGCGCTGGGAGGCGGGCAGGATGTCGAAGCTCTCGTTTCGCTCCGGGCGCAGGAAGTTCCAGCCGCGCTGCAGGTGGCGGATCAGCGAGTGCGCCTTGTACTGGGTCGCGACGCCGATGCGGCGGATACCTGGAGTTCAGCGCGTTGGAGAGCGCGAAATCGATGATGCGGGCCTTGCCGCCGAAATAGACCGCGGGCTTGGCGCGGCGATCGGTCAGTTCTTTCAGGCGGCTTCCGCGGCCGCCGGCAAGGACATAGGCCATTGCATCACGGGCGAGGGGCTGGGTGCGTTTTTCCATTGAATTTCCTCCCGATAGTATGGTTCCCGGGTGGTTTGACCACTCTGGGAACTGTGTCCTCTCCAAATAGTCTTCTGACACACGAAGCTGGCAGGTCTTGGGAGCCTGCCTGGCTGTGCGCTAATCCTGTTCCAGCATCAATGTCGCCAAAGGCGGCAGGGTGATGGTGGCAGTAATAACACCTGCACTGTTTTTTGTGGCCTGGACGGCTCCTCCGTTGCCTTTGCCGCTGCCGCCGTAAATCTCGGCATCGCTGTTGAGAATTTCCTTCCACCGCCCCTCAATCGGCAGCGGTATGGTGTAATTTTCCCGGTAAACCGGGGTGAAATTGCTGATGACGGCGATGGTCTTTTCACCGGGCGCCTTGCGCAGCCAGGCAAACACCGAATTCTCCCGGTCGTCGGCGATCAGCCATTCGAAGCCTTCACCCTCGCAGTCGCGGGCGTGCAGCGCTGCCTTGTTGCGATAGGTGCCGTTCAGGTCGCGTACCAGCCGGCGCATACCTTCGTGCAGGGGATATTCGAGCAGGTTCCAGTCGAGCGAGCGGTCTTCGGCCCATTCTTGCCATTGGGCGAATTCCTGCCCCATGAACAGCAGTTTCTTGCCGGGATAGCCCCACATGAAACCATAATAGGCTCTGAGATTGGCGAATTTCTGCCAGTCGTCGCCGGCCATCTTGGCGATCAGCGAGCCCTTGCCATGCACGACTTCGTCATGGCTGAGCGGTAGCACGAAATTCTCGCTGAACGCATAGAGCAGACCAAAAGTCAGGTCGTTGTGGTGGTGTTTGCGGTGGATCGGCTCGCGCTGCAGATATTGCAACGTGTCGTGCATGAAGCCCATGTTCCACTTGAAGCCGAAGCCCAGACCGCCGGCATGGACCGGGGCGGAAACCTTTGGCCAGGAGGTGGATTCCTCGGCAATGGTGATGATGCCGGGATGGCTGCCGTAGACTTCCTTGTTCATCGTCTGCAGGAAGCGGACGGTATCGAGATTCTCGTTGCCGCCATACTCGTTCGGCACCCATTCGCCATGTTTGCGCTGAATAATCGAGATAGAGCATCGAGGCGACCGCATCGACGCGCAAACCGTCCAGGTGGAATTTTTCAGCCCAGTAGAGCGCATTGTTGACCAGATAGGAAAACACCTCGGCGCGGCCGAAATTGTAGATCGCGGTGTTCCAGTCGGGGTGGTAGCCCTGACGCGGGTCCTCATGCTCGTAAAGAGCTGTGCCGTCGAACCAGCGAAGACCATGCGCGTCAGTCGGGGAAATGCGCCGGTACCCAATCCAGAATGACACCGAGGCCGACCTTGTGGGCGCCGTTGACGAAGCGGGCAAAACCTTCCGGCTCGCCGAAACGGGCGGTCGGGGAATAGAGGCCGGTGGTCTGGTAGCCCCAGGATGGATCGTAGGGATATTCGGTAATGGGCAGGAACTCGATGTGGGTGAAACCCATGTCGACGCAGTATGGGATCAGGCGCTCCGCCATTTCGTCCCAGGTCAGCATGTCGCCATTGTCGTGGCGCTGCCAGGATGCGGCATGAACCTCGTAGATCGAAATCGGCTGGCGGCGGGCATCAACGCTGGCCCAATGGGCGCGGTGCGCCTCGTCCTGCCAGACCTGCTCGATCTCGCCTGTCGTCATCGACGCATTGTTCGGGCGCAGTTCCGAGCGGCGGGCGAAGGGGTCGGCCTTCAGGGGCAGCAGTTCGCCGTTCTTACCGACGATCTCGTATTTGTAGATCGCGCCGGACTGGACGTCGGGGATGAATATCTCCCAGATACCGGTATCCTGGCGTAGCCGCATCACATGGCGGCGGCCGTCCCACTCGTTGAAATCGCCGACGACGGAGACACGCTTTGCATTGGGAGCCCAGACGGCGAAATGAAAGCCATCGGCGCCGTCATGCTTGAGCGGATGCGCGCCCATCTTGTCGAACAGCCGCAGATGCGAGCCTTCGCGGATGTAATAATCATCCATCGGGCCGAGCACGGGGCCAAAACTGTAGGGGTCGGTGACGGTCCATTCGCCGCCGTCGTTGCGGGCGCGGTAACGGACCGGTTGGGCCTTTTTACGGCGATGATACCCTCGAAGAAGCCGGCATCGTCACGCCGTATCAGCGTGCCGATCTCCTTGCCGGCCAAAGTTTCGGCGGTCACCGTTTCGGCGCCGGGGCTGAAACAGCGGGCAACGAACTCCTTGCCCGCCGGATGGACACCGAGGGCGCCGAACGGATTTGCATGAGTGCCAGCGAGGATCGCCGCAATCTCTTCCGCCGACAGACTGGCTGGCGAAACGGTAGGCGTGGCGTCTTTTGGCACTGATGTCATCCGGCTCTCCAAATTTCCCCGGCATATTGCCGGATTGTGCGGTCAGAGGAGAACCAGCCCATGCGCGCGGTGTTGCGGATGGTCTTGGAATACCAGCTGGCCGTGTCCGTCCAGATCGCGTCCACCTCCCGCTGCGCCTTGGTGTAGGCGTCGAAATCGGCCGCCACCATGAACCAGTCGTGATTGTAGATGCCGTCGATCAGGCCGGTGAAGCGGTTGCGATCATCGGGGGAGAAGACGCCCGACGAGATCGCGTACAGGGCTTGCGACAGCTCCACGATTGCTCGATGATGGCGCGAGGATTGTGACCCTCGGCGCGCACCTTGGTGACTTCGTCTGCCGTCATCCCGAAGATCTTGATATTCTCCTCACCGACCCAGTCACGCATTTCGACATTGGCCCCGTCCAGCGTTCCAATGGTCAGCGCACTGTTCAGCGCGAACTTCATGTTCCCGGTTCCAGAGGCTTCCATGCCGGCGGTCGAAATTTGTTCGGACAGGTCGGCCGACGGCACCATGATTTCGGCGAGCGAGACGTTGTAATTGGGAATGAAGACGATCTTGAGCAGGCCGCGCACTGACGGGTCGTTGTTGATGACTTTGGCTACGTCATTGGCAAGTTTGATGATCAGCTTGGCGTTGTGGTAGCTCGGCGCCGCCTTGCCGGCGAACAGTTTGACACGTGGGACCCAGTCCAGCTCCGGATGCGAGCGGATCTGGTCGTAGAGCGAGATCGCCTCGATGATGTTGAGAAGCTGGCGCTTGTATTCGTGGATGCGCTTGATCTGGATATCGAACATCGCCGACGGATCGATGCGGATGCCCATGCGGCTCTGTACCAGCTGGGCAAGCTTGACCTTGTTGGCGCGTTTGATCTTGGCGAATTTGTCCTGGAAATCTGGCTTGTCGGCGAAGGGATCCAGCGCCTGCAGGGCTTCGGTATTGTCCATGAACTCATCGCCGATCGCATCGTGGATCAGCGTCACAAGCTCGGGATTGCACTGCATCAGCCAGCGGCGCGGGGTGATGCCGTTTGTCTTGTTGTTGATGCGCTCAGGATAGAGCCGGTGGAGATCGGCAAACACCGTTTCCTTCATTAGTTCGGTATGGAGGGCGGACACGCCGTTGATCGAGTGCGAGCCGACGAAGGCAAGGTTGCCCATGCGGACGCGGCGGTCGCCGCCTCTCGTCGATCAAGGAGATATTGCGGACCTCCTGATCGGTATGGGTCTTCTGCTTGCGGGCCTCGAGCAGGATCTGGCGTTGATCGCATAGACGATCTGCATATGGCGCGGCAAAAGCCGCTCGAACAGCGGCACCGGCCAGGTTTCCAGCGCTTCCGGAAGAAGCGTGTGATTGGTGTAGGAGAAGGTGTGGCGGGCGATATCCCAGGCTGTCTCGAAATCCATGCCGTGAACGTCGGTCAACAGGCGGACGAGTTCGGCGACGGAGACGGCCGGATGGGTGTCGTTGAGCTGGATGGCCACCTTGTCCGGCAAGGAGGTGAAATCCGGATATTGCTGCAGATGGCGGCGCAGGATGTCCTGCAGCGAGGCGGACGAGAAGAAGAATTCCTGGCGCAGGCGCAGTTCCTGACCCGCAGGCGTCGCGTCGGCGGGATAGAGCACGCGGGCAAGGCTTTCGGCCTTGTTGCTTTCTCTGAGGGCACCGATGTGATCGCCGGCATTGAAGGCATCGAGCAGGATCGGGTCGATCGGATGGGCGGTCCATAACCGCAGCGTGTTGACGCGCTTGGCACGCCAGCCGACGACTGGCGTATCGCAGGCGGTCGCGATGACGCGCTCGGCCGGTTTCCAGACGTAGCGGGTCACTTCCTCGTCGACATTGACGGTTTCGACCGAGCCGCCGAAGCCGATTTCGTAGGAGCTTTCGCGGCGCTCGAATTCCCACGGATTGCCGTGGGCAAGCCAGGTTTCCGGCAATTCTGACCTGCCAGCCATCGGCCATCTGCTGGCGGAAGAGGCCATGCACGTAGCGGATGCCATAGCCATAGGCCGGGATGTCGACGGTCGCCATGCTTTCCATGAAACAGGCTGCCAGACGGCCGAGGCCGCCATTGCCGAGCGCTGCGTCCGGCTCAAGGGCGGCGATGACGTCGATATCGACGCCGAAAGAGGCGAGCGCCTCACGCAACTCGTCCATCAGGCCGATATTGGTGACGGCATCGCGCATCAGGCGGCCGATCAGGAACTCGAGCGACAGATAATAGACGCGCTTGGCATCGGTGGCGTAGGTCTTGCGCGTCGATTCCATCCAGTTGTCGGTAATGCGGTCGCGCACCACCAGGATCGCGGCCGTCAGCCAGTCATGCGGCTTGGCGACCTTCGGGTCCTTGCCGATGCGGTAGGTGAGGCGCTCGATGATTTCCTGGGCAAGGACTTCGGAGTTCGATCTGCGAGGGGCGGCGCTCGGAATTTTCTCGTTGGACAAACGATCGATCATGAAAAAGGTTTACCCTCTGCGTGCGGTTTGGGAGACCGGAGGCGAACACCAACGGGGCATATGAGCGATTTATGCACCGATACGAAGCGCTTGCAATAGCGTTTTCAATAAGATGAAAATTGTAGAAGTCGGTGGGTTCGAAACGGCTTGCGATTTACCGGATAACGCAGAAAAGCCCGCTCCGATATCTCAGGACGGGCTTTCGATTGCAGATAATCTCGGTTGCTGCGTCAGGCGAACGGTCATCGCCGAGGCTTTTTCACCGATATTCTCAAAACTTATCGCCTGCTTTTCAAGCATGTATTCGGCGACCTTCGCTGATCGCCCTACTTCACGAGGCGGACATATGTCCCGTCTGCTCCGCAGGTGGCGGTGACGGTGTAGAAGAAGTCCTGCCGATCCCAGCCGCCGCCGTCTTCCCAGGCATGTTCCTGCGTCTTGGTGCAGCCTGAAGTACTTTTCCAGCGATGCCTTGACGCCAAGCGGGACCTGCTTGCCATCAACGAACAGATGATTGCTGGTGGCCGGATCATCGGTGCGCAGGACAGTATTGTAGTTCTTGTAGGTGCTATTGGTGTTCTTCGCGCAGCTAACCTTGCTGTTCTTCACCGTTGCCTTGTAGCCGATGTCGCAGCCGTCGTTCTTGATGTCCATGCGCAGGGCAAGATTGCTGTAGCTGCCGAGGTCGATAACCCCGGTCGGATTGGCCACATAGGTGCCTTGGCCGCCATCAGCCTGGGTCGTCGGCTGGTAGATCACCGTACCGACAACCTCTTCGGTGGTGGCGCCCTTGCGCAAGACGAGGATGGAAATCTTCTTGTAGTACCACCCTTGCGCCTTGGTTGGCGTGAAGGTGATTTTTTTCGGGCTTCATCGGCGACAGAGCTGATGCCGTGACGCTCACATCGATATTTTTGATGGAAGCAATCCTCATCAGGCTCGTCGGCACCGGCTTGCTCATCGCGACCGTCAGCGTCTTGTCGACAGCGCTGATCTTGTATCCGATTACAGCGAGTTTTTCGCCCTGGTTGGTTTCTTCATCCTTTGCAGTGGCGGATTGGTGCCATGATAAATTTCTCGGCCATCGCTTTTGCTGTCGAGAAATTGGTGCCGTCGGAAAACACCTCCGCCTGCCAGCACAGCTCCATCGGCGATGTCCTGCAAGGTGGTGCGCTCCGAATGCGCGACGCTGATATCGACCGCCGAACCGGCCCCAACAAGGACAACGGGCAGGGCAAGGGCGGTGAGCATTGCAAAATTGCCGGACTTGTCGTGGGCAAGATTGAAGCACGACTGCAGAAGACGTGATCGCTTGGTCATTTTTACCTACCTGGAATATTCATTTTTCCATGAAACGATCTTTATCGGGTAAGTCTTACGGTTCGGTTCAGACCATCAGTCAAATTTGAATGAAAGATATAAACCACTGAAAGATAACGAATTTTACGACCGCTCCGTGTCCGAAAAAGGGACGGCCGGCGTTCCCGTTCTGGTTCACTGTAGCGGAATGACATCGACGGCCTGTTCGGTCTTGTGCGAACCGTAGCTTTTCAGCACACCGATGACCGGTGCCACATCGCTGTAGTCGTGGCCATGGCCGACGACGATGTGATCCAGTCCCGCAAAAATATTGTTGGTCGGATCGAGTTCGAGCCAGCCTGTCGTGGTCCCGCACCAGACGCGCACCCAGGCATGCATGGCGTCAGCCCCTTCGAGGCGCTCCTTGCCCGGCGGCGGGATGGTGCGAAGGAAGCCGCTGACATAGCCGGCGGGGATGCCGAGGCTGCGCAGCGCGGTGATCATCACATGGGTGAAATCCTGGCAGACACCGCGCTTCAGCTTGAAGGCTTCGCGTGGGGTCGTATCGACGGTGGTGGCCTTCGGATCGTAGGCAAAATCCGTGTGGATCTGGGCGCAGATGGCCGTGGCGATCTGGCGGATAGTCATGCCGGGCTTGGCGATGCCGCGCGCATAGGCCGATATTGCTGCATCATCGGGAAGACGCGGGCTGGCGCCGAGGAAATGATGCGGCGAATTGGCATCGAGCGACCAGACATTGGCGATCTCGGCGGGGAAACGGGGAAGGTCCGGGGAAAAATCGGCAGCGAGTGGCTGTTGTTCCAGCTGGACGCGGGCCTGCATGCGGATCACCAGCTTTTCATGCTGCTTGCGAAACAGGATCGAGGTCGAGGGATTGGCGAAGAAATCGACGCTGTCCCTGCGCTCCTCTGGTGCCGGTGTGCAGGTGACGGTGCCGGCAACGAGGCGCTGGCGATCGGGAAGCGACAGAGGCAGCACGCGCACGACATGGCGGCCGCCGGAAACCGGGACTTCGTAGGTGTAGGTGATCCGCAGATTGATGTCGTAGAGCATGGGCTTTCAAATCCGGCGCAGGAGGTCTGTCATAACCTATCCCAGATAGGTTTGCGCGAGGATGTCGGAGAAGCGGCCGAGTTCCTGTTCCAGATGGTTGTAGACCTCAGCATTCATCGCTTCGGGCGTCATCACGGCGAGGCCGGCGTGGAGTTTCATGGCTTCGCGGTAGAAGGGCGACATCTGGCCGTTCGAGACACGTTTGGCAATTGCTCGACCTCCGTCTTGATCTCGTTCAGCTGGTAGAGGATCGAGCGCGGGTTGAGCGGGGTCGAGAGCCAAGAGGTCGGTGACGGTGAGCGAGGCGGTGTTGACGTTGTAGCGGCGGCGGTGGGTCATGACGCTGTCACCGATTTCCAGAAGCATGTCGTAGGCGCCGTCCGGCGCATCCTCGTCGGACATATGGCCGAGCAGCCGGGTCATGTGCAGACCGCGTTCGAGATAGCGGCCGATCGACAGGAAGCGCCAGCCGGTGAAGCGGTACATGTTTTCATGCACGAGACCGGCAAAGCCCGCGAGCTTGCGCAAGAGGATGGTCATTGCATGCGTGGCGTCGTCGCCCGCCTGGACGGTCGACTGGAACTTTCGGGCGGTCTTGGCGAGATCGTTGAGCGCCAGCCAGCCGTCGGCGGAGAAGCGATCGCGGATGTTGCTGGCGCTGAAAAGGGCGCTGTTGATGTTGGCCATCAGGCTGTCGGGGACCGGCTGCTTGGTATCGATATCGAGCCCGGCCAGATAGTCGGTGATGTCCTTGAGCAGCGGCATTTCGGTATTGGCGGTTTCGGCATAACGGCCGTGCCAGGCGCGCAGGATGCGCAGCGCGCCTTCTGCCCGCTCGATATAACGGCCGAGCCAGAAGAGGTTGTCGGCCGCCCGGCTCGGCAAGCTGCCGGGCATGATGCGGATGAAGCTTTCCTCGGCCGGCAGAAGCGTCATCTGCTCGACGGGCTTCTGGCTGACGATCCAGACGTCGGCCGCCGAGCCGCCAGCCTGCATGGCGATCGCCGTCGCGTCTGCGCCGGAGCCGATGCGCGCAAAGCCGCCCGGCATGACCTGCCAGCCGTCACGGGTGCGGGCGACGTAGACGCGCAGACTCATCGGACGCGGCGTCAGCTTGCCATTGACCCAGGCGGGTGTGGTGGAGAGCGTTACGACTTCCTGGCCGACAAGCTTTGGCCCGTCGGTCCGCAGCCAGTCGGCGACCGAGATCTTGGCAGTATCACGCAGAGAGGATCTGAGCACGGAGCGGCCGTTGTCGTCGAAGAAAGGCCTTGTGGAATAGGCCGGGCCGATCACCATTTTTTCGATATTCTCGGCCACCTGATCGCGCTCCGGCTGCTGGCCGCACCACCATGTGGCAATACTCGGCAGCACGGGATCCTCGCCGAGAAGATGCCGACAGATGTTCGGCATGAAGGCGAGGAAGGCGCGGGTTTCCAGAATGCCGGAGCCCAATGAATTGACGATCGAGACCGAGCCCGAGCGCAGCGCTTCGACGATGCCAGGGGTGCCGATATGCGAACTCTGATTGAGCTCCAGCGGATCGGCAAAGGCGGCATCGAGGCGGCGCCAGAGGACGCCGACGGGTTTCAGACCAGCCACGGTGCGCACCATGACGCGGCCGTCGATCACCGTCAGGTCTTCGCCTTCGAGCAGCATGAAACCGAGATAGCGGGCGATATAGGCGTGTTCGAAATAAGTCTCGTTGGCGACGCCCGGCGTCAGGACGGCGATACGGTCGTCAGGATGCTTCTTGCGTGATTGCAGTTCGTCGTGGAAGGCACCGAAGAAGCCGGCGAGACGACGGACATGAGTTTCGGCATAGAGGTCAGAAAAGGCGCGGGTGGTGGCGACGCGGTTTTCGAGCGCGAAACCGGCACCTGAAGGGGCTTCGGTGCGATCGGACAGGACCCACCAGTTGCCGTCCGGGCCGCGACCGATCTCGAAGGAACAGAAATGCAGGAAATGGCCATCGGCCGGAAGCACGCCGACCATCGGACGCAGAAATTCCGGATTGGCCGCGACCAGCGACGGCGGCAGGAAGCCTTCGGCGACCAGCCGGTTGGGGCCGTAGATATCGGCGGCGATGCGCTCCAGCAGTTCGGCGCGCTGGATGAGGCCCTTTGAAACGGCCTGCCATTCGGTGTCGTCGATCAGGACGGGCACATGGGAGAGCGGCCAGTTGCGCCTGAATTCTCCTTGGTGCCGTAGGCCCGGTAGAACACGCCGGCGTCGCGCAGATAGCGGTCGGCGCGAGCAAAGCGATTGGAAAGCTCGGTCTCGTCCATGCGGCCGATCGAGGAAAGAAAATGCTGCCAGACCGGCCGGACGTTGCCCTGCGTATCGAGCATTTCATCGGCAATGCCGGGAAGCGCACGATAGCCAAAAACCGGATCATCACCGATCCGGTTTTCGCTGCGCATCGCTTCTGCCGTCTGCTTCTTGGACATTCAGTCTTTACACTCCTGCCGGACGCCGCAAATCGAGCGTCAGGGGAAAATCTGCTGATGGGGTTTCCGGCACAAGCGTGTAAGCGCCGGCCGTGTGACCCCATGGCTCGAAACGTGCCAGCCTGCGGGCTTCCGCCTCGTTGCCGTTTACCGGGAACGTGTCGTAGCTGCGTCCGCCCGGATGGGCAACATGATAGATGCAGCCGCCGATCGAACGTTTCGACCATGTATCATAAATGTCGAATGTAAGCGGCGTGTTAACCGGCAGATTGGGATGCAAACCCGACACGGGCTGCCATGCCTTGTAGCGGACGCCGGCAACGGAAACACCGTTGAAGCCGGTCTTGGTAAGCGGCAGCGCACGGCCGTTGCAGGCAACGGTGTAGCGTTCGGGATTGGCTGTTTCCAGCTTCACCTGCAACCGTTCGACCGAACTGTCGACGTAGCGCACGGTGCCGCCGGGCGCGCCTTCCTCGCCCATGACATGCCATGGCTCCAGCGCCTGACGGATTTCCAGCTTGGTGCCGAGATATCTCGACCTCGCCGCAGAAGGGGAAGCGGAATTCGAGCTGGGCCGCGAACCATTCGGGCCTCAGATCGAAGCCGTTGGCGCGGAGATCGCCGAGCACGTCGAGGAAATCCTGCCAGACGTAATGGGGAAGCATGAAGCGATCATGCAGGGCGGTGCCCCAGCGAACGAGCTTGCCTTCGGCCGGGTTCTGCCAGAAGCGGGCGATGAGGGCGCGCACCAGCAATTGCTGGGCAAGGCTCATGCGGGCATTCGGCGGCATTTCGAAGCCGCGGAACTCGACGAGGCCGAGCCGTCCGGTCGGACCATCCGGTGAAAACAGCTTGTCGATGCAGATTTCGGCGCGGTGGGTATTGCCGGTGACGTCGGTCAACAGGTTGCGGAACAGCCGGTCGACCATCCATGGCAGGGGCTGTTGCGCCATGCCGGGCACGGGCACCTGCGCCATGGCGATTTCTGAGTTCGTAGAGGCTGTCGTGCCGGGCTTCGTCGATGCGCGGTGCCTGGCTGGTCGGGCCGATGAACATGCCGGAGAAGAGAAAGGACAGCGACGGATGACGCTGCCAGTGGAGGATCAGGCTTTTCAGCAGGTCCGGCCGGCGCAGGAACGGGCTGTTGTTGGGATTGTTGCCTCCGACAACCACATGGTTGCCGCCGCCGGTGCCGGTGTGGCGGCCGTCGATCATGAACTTGTCGGCGCCAAGCCTTGTCAGGCGCGCTTCCTCGTAGATCGCCGTGGTGATGGCGACACAATCGGCCCAGTTCGACGCCGGATGGATGTTGACCTCGATGACGCCGGGATCCGGCGCCACGCGCATGACGTTGATGCGCTCGTCCTGCGGCGGTGAGTATCCTTCGATATGGATCGGCAGGCCGAGATCGGCAGCTGCCTTTTCAGCGGCTGCGATCAACTCCAGATAGTCCTCGATCCGCCTCGACCGGCGGCATGAAGACGCAAAGTCGGCCATCGCGGGGCTCGACGCTCATGGCGGTGCGTACGGCACCGCGAATATCGGCGTTTGCCGCTTCCAGCACCTGTTCGACGCGCTTTTGCCGGGCCTCAGTGGCCGCCTTGCGGGAGGCCTCGGCCAGCGCCCGTGCCGGCGTTCCGTAATCCGGAAGAGGCTCGCGGTCGATCGAGGGATCTTCCGGGTGTATATAGGGATATTCCGACGGAGGCACATAAGGCAGCGTGCCGAGCGGCATGCGGAAGCCGATCGGACTGTCGCCGGGCATCAGGAAGATCTTGCCGCGGCGCGTGCGCCATTTCTCAGAGATCCATTTCTGGCCCTCGGCCTTGGAGTTCCAGGCCTGGACAGGAAGAATATAACCGGTCGGCGTCGTCAGGCCGCGCTCGAAAACCTTGGCGATGCGGGCGCGTTCTTCCGGGCTTTCCAGCTTGGAGTTTTCCGGATCGACATTTTCCGGCAGGCTGCCTTCCTTGATGATCCATTCGGCCGGATCCTCAAACGCCGGGATGATCATCTCCGGTCTCGATCTCAAGCTCGGCGGCGATGCCGTTGAGAAGCGCTTGCGCTTCCTTGTCCGTGACCTTGGTATCCTGGCCTTCGGCGGCGATCAGCTCCGGATCGTGCCAGATCGGCTTGCCGTCCTTGCGCCAGTACAGCGAGAAGGTCCAGCGCGGCAGGCTTTCGCCGGGATACCACTTGCCCTGACCGTAATGCAGGAAGCCGCCGGGGGCGAAGCGTTCGCGCAGCCGCCGGATCAGTTCGTCGGCCTTGTCGCGCTTGGTGGGGCCGACGGCGCCGGTGTTCCATTCCTCCGATCTGAAATCGTCGATGGAGACGAAGGTCGGCTCGCCGCCCATGGTGAGGCGCACGTCGCTGCCGATCAGCACCTTGTCGACATGTTCGCCGAGCGCATTCAGCGCCTGCCAGCTTTCCTCGGAAAACGGCTTGGTGATGCGCGGATGCTCGGCGACGCGGCTCACCGTCATGGCGAAATCGAAGGTGGTGTTGGCATCGCCATAGAGACCTGCCGGAGATCGGCGCGGCATTGCGGTAATGCGGCGTGGCTGCCAGCGGAATGTGGCTTTCGCCGGTCAGCAGGCCCGAGGTCGGATCGAGGCCGACCCAGCCGGCGCCGGGAATATAGACTTCGCACCAGGCATGCAGGTCGGTAAAATCGACCTCGGTGCCGGATGGCCCATCCAGTGCCTTCAGATCGGGGGCAAGCTGGATCAGGTAGCCGGAGACAAAGCGGGCAGCCAGGCCGAGATTCGCAGGATCTGCACCAGCAGCCAGCTGGAATCGCGGCAGGAGCCGAGCGCCAGCTGCAGGGTTTCTTCCGGCGTCTGGACGCCCGGTTCCATGCGGATGACATAATTGACCTTCTGCTGCAGGCGGGCATTGAGGCCGACGATGAAATCGATGGTGCGCATCGGCGTCAGGTCGATGCCCTTGATATAGGCCTCCAGCGCCGGGCTCATCGGCTCGGTCTGCATGTAGATCTTCAGGTCGTCGTGATATCTTCGGGATATTCGAACGGGAAAGTCTCGGCCTCTTCCTCGATGAAGAAGTCGAAGGGATTGTAGACCGTCATGTCGGCGACGAGGTCGACCTCTATCTTGAACTCGGTAACCGGATCAGGGAAAACATAGCGCGAAAGGTAGTTGCCGTAGGGATCCTGCTGCAGCGTGACGAAGTGGTTTTCCGGCGTGACCTTGAGCGAGTGGCTGATGACCTTGGTCTTCGAATGGGCCGCCGGCTTCAGCCGGATGATCTGGGGACCGAGCCGCACCGGCTTGTCATACTTGTAATGCGTCAGGTGATAGATGCTTGCTTTGATCGCCATGCTGTCCCCTTGAAGGCGGGTCTGTGCCGCCATTGAAGGGATTTTGTGCAATGCGAAGAGAGATTGCAAGGCGCAATTCCCGTCGGGAAGATTCATTTCCCTTGGGGAAGATCAGGCGAGGCTTGGGAAGCGCTATGCCTGCGGCTTGATATTCTGATTGAGGCGGAACAGGTTTGCGGGATCGAGGCGTGCCTTCAACCGTGCAAGCCGCTGATATTTTGTGGGTCCATAGGCTTCGCGCGCGACGCTTGAACCTGTGTCGCTTTGTTCGTTGACATAGTTTCCGGCGATCGAGGCATCGGACAACAGCCGGCCGGTCGTGCGGCCCCATTCGATGCACCTGTCATCGTCGGCCATGTCGTCCCAGATCGGTTCGGAGAGCCAGTAATAACCTGCATCTCTTCCGGTATAGGCCGTTGCGTCGTCCGGTATGTCGCTGATGGCGCCGCCGAGCTGGATGGCATAGATCTCGCAATCCGGCGCCGGCACATGGGCGATCGCCTCGATGATATGCTTGATGGCGTTATCGCTGATATCCGACCAGAAGCCGCCCTTGGCATAGTAGCGGCGCGACCAGGCGAGAGCGACGTCATTGCGGCTTTGCAGGGTAAGATAGGGCAGTTTTTCCAAACCGCCGCTGGCGCCATCGGCCAAGGTTCCAAAGGGGGACAGCGCAGCCTTGGCGAGCCCGGCATCGCCGGACCACACGGTCGTGACGTTCACGCCCGCTTGCGACGCGGTAAAGGAGACGGTGAAATCGTGGGACTGCTTGCGCGTGAGGTCGCGCAATGCGGACAGGACCTGGCGGGCGTTTTCCATCGGATAGGTCCATTGGCCGACGACGATCCCGCCTATTGGATGCAGCTGGAACTTGAAGCGCGTGACAATGCCAAAATTTCCGCCACCGCCGCGAATGCCCCAGAAGAGTTCCGGGTTCCATGTCGAGCTTGCCCAGACGACATCGCCGGACGCGGTGACGATCTCCGCGCCAAGTAGACTATCGATCGTGAGGCCGTATTTGCGGCTTGCCCAACCCATGCCGCCGCCCAACGTGAGACCTGCGACACCCGTATGGGAAATCACGCCTGCGGGAACGACATAACCTTTCGGAACCGTGGCGCGATCGAGATCGCCGAGCAGGGCGCCGCCGCCGACGCCAACAGTCTGGGTATCGTTTTCGATGGCGACGGAATGGAGCAAAGACATATCTACTACCAAACCGTCATCGCATGTCGACAGTCCCGGAATGCTGTGACCGCCGCCGCGCACTGCGAGAAGCACGCCGGATGAGGCAGCAGCGCGCACCGCCTTTTGAACTTCCTCGACAGTCTGCGGGCGCACAATCGCCAGAGGCCGCCGGTCAGCGATTCCGTTCCAGACTTTGCGATATCGATCATAGTCCTGATGATCTGTTGTGATCACCGGGCAAGCAAGTTCCGCGGTGGTCAGTGTGTCTAGCAGCGAATTGGACATGAGAAGTGCCCCCTGACTGGCGGACGATAACTAGCATATTTTAGAGAATGCAGAAATGCCTCCGTTTGGAGGCAACGCTGTGTCCAAATCTATCGCCGAGCGGATACGCGCTAAGGCTCGTTGACATTCACTTGATCAGCGATGGATAGCATTAGATCACGCCACGGCGCTCCGACCCCGAACCTTCCAGAGGTTTGCTTCCAGGAAAGGCGGTTGTCATAGGCAGAGTGGCCGAGGTCGCTGTTGTTGCCGGGCAAAAGCCCCCCTCAGCCCTTTCCACTGATCTTACCGAAGAACAAAGAATCGAAACCTCTTGTCGGAACAGAAGCATTTCAAACATCAAATCGTGCGTCAGCCTGACGTCTGTCAACGGGCCTGAGGCGGAAGCGGGATTGATTTTCGATCTCGCTGCGTGTCCGAGCATGACGCAACACCGATGCCTAAAGTGGGCACTTGGCCATCCAGATCGCCCATCACTAGAAAATGAAGAAGTCCGTGTTGGTAAGCAACAGGTTGGCGCTCACAGTGGCGAAGTGAATGCCCCCACCAGCCGCGCTTCCATTGGCGTCATAATAGAGTTCGCCAGTGTCCTGCTCGTAGATAATGCGGTCGCTGCTGTCGCCGGCGAGGCCGGTCGCATTGGCTGCGAAGGCAGCTGACGTGAGCGTGCCCACCGCAGTGAGTGCCGTGAAGATGGCGTTCTCCAGACGCATCGTGTCGGCCGCAACATTGAAATCAGTGATCCGGTCGACATTGGTGGTCGCGCTCAAGGCCGATCTGAAGTCAAACCTGTCGGTGCCGGCGCCGCCAGTCAGCGTATCGTTCCCGCCATAGCCGATGAGGATGTCGTTACCATTGCCACCACTTATCGCGTTGGTACCAGTGCTGCCGTAGAGCGCGTCATTGAAGTTTGAGCCAGAAAGGTTCTCAATCGACACATAGCTGTCGCCCTGCGCGTCGCCGGTATTGCCCGACGGAGAGGTCAGGTTCTGCAACCACACCAACAGTCGCCGTGGAATACGACACTGGATCTGTTCCGTTTCCGCCGTTGAGAATATCGGCTCCGCTGCCGCCGATGAGGGTGTCATTGCCATTGCCGCCGCCGAGTTCGTCATTGCCCGCCCCTCCATCGAGAAAATCGTTGCCGGTCATGGAATCGTTCTGACGATTATCGCCATAGAGCCGGTCGTTGCCGCCACGCCCATAAATCGTGTCGTTACCCTGGCGACCGCGAATCTGGTTTGCGGCTTCGCTTCCGCTCAGCAAGTCTCCAAACGCACGCCGCGCAGATCGGTGACGCCGATCAGCCGGTCGTACCCGATGAACAGATTTGTATCGACACGGTCGGTGGCGAAACCAGCCTGTAGGTCCGCATGGACGGCGCCGTCGGCATTGTTGTAGACAACCAACACTCTGGCGCCACCCAGCACCTTCACGTAGTCGTTGCCGCCGGTCAGCGAGATTTCCGCCACATTGTAAGAGTTGAGGTAAGTTTGGTCGATGAAGAAGGTGTCGCCGTGCTCCGTATCCAAAACACGATGCACCCCGATGAGCCGGTCAACGCCGCCTTGACCGTCGCTGACCGCAAAGCCGGCAGTATTATTGCCTGCGGCGACACTGCCGCGTGCGACTGCTGTCAGATTTGCGATGATGCCACGCGTTGCATTCCAGTAGGCGGCCTCCAGATAATCAATGTCCACATTGCCGGAGGTAATAAACCGAATCACATCGTTGCCGGTGCCACCAAACGCGGTACCAGCGCCCCTGATGGTAAGTGCGTCGTTGCCAGCACCACCGTCGAGGAAATCGAAGTCATTTATGGTCGCTGTCCCGCCGCCATTCAGCGTATCGTTCCCCGCAAGACCGTAAATCTCATCGCTACCGGTGGTTCCTGTTCTGGTGTCGTTCCCCGCCGTGCCATTGATAATAGCCATGACTTCTCTCCCTGTTTCATGACCTCCGTGTGTCGCTCCGATCAGCGAGACACATTCACGCTAGCTCACTTTCATCGGCTTCCGAGAGGGTGACGACAAAACGGATGTGGTTGACGGAACTTTCAACGAAACCGTCGCCGATTCTGTGGAACAACAATAGCCATTGCCTCCCCTAATCCGGCCAAGTCTCGATCCTGATTGCTGAAATCCCTACTGTCGTGACTGTTCCCCAACCCGGGATTATCCTTGGTTCCGATCACGTTGGTAGGGTCCTTGGTCACCGAATGTTGCAGACTTTGGTCGGATGCTCTTGCGTGAAGGCAGCGCGAGTGCGGTGAGATTGGGACCGAGCGCATCTCCACGGGCTGAACCTCCAGTCTCCCGCCGGACGCAGCGGCGATCCCGAGTTACGAGGCTCGGCCATTGCTCCACAAAAAAACGCACCGGCGTTGATCTGCCGGTGCGCATAGACGTGGGAAGCGGTAATTCAGCGCTTCATCGACACCAGCGAGAACGCCGCACCTTGCGGATCGATGGCGTTGATCACCCAAGCCCCGCCGGGGACTTCCATGGGGTCCATGATGATCTTGGCGCCGCGGGCGGTGGCCCGGGCGACAGCCGAATCGAGAGCCTCGACGTTGATGTAGTAGCCCCAATAGGGAGCCGGGGTTTCGGGCGTCTTCGTCATCATGCCGCCGATCTGGGCGCCATCATGAGCGAAGAGCTGGTAGTCGCCCATCTCTCCCATCGGCATCGTCTGATCCTTCGCCCAGCCGAACATCTCCTGGTAGAAGGGGAATTCGGTAGCGAGATCGCCGGCCATCAATTCGTGCCAACCTGATATTGCCATTGGCGTTTTGCGCGAGTTCCGGCATTTCGCCATCGCCAGCGCCCTTGAAGAGGGCAAACACTGCGCCATGCGGATCGGTGACGATGGCAAAGCGGCCAATGCTCGGAATATCTTCCGGCTCGCGATGCACTTTTCCGCCCAGCTTGGCGACCTTCTTTGCGGCTATATCGACGTCATCGACGCCGATATAGCCTGAGCCAGGCGGGGGAATATTCATCTTCAATGCATTCTCGGGCATTGTCATCAATCCGGCGACCCGTACGTCGCCAGCGTTGAACAGCGTATAGTTGGCGCCGGGCATGCCGGAATCAACGGAATTCCAGCCAACAACGTCATCGTAGAATGCTTCCGCTGCCTTGGTATCGGTGGTCATCAGTTCGTACCAGACGAACGCACCATGTCCCTTGCTCATGCTATCCTCCTTTTGATGTCTTTGGGTGGCCGATTGGTTGGAAATGCAGGCCGTCAGGCTGCTGGTATCCGTTTGTAGTCGCAGGACATGACAGGCTTCCAAGTGCCGTCGGCATTCTGGGTGCGGGACGAGAAGTTCCGGGTGTTCTCGTCCTTGATCGTGATGATGTCCTGATAGCGTGCCGTCCGTCCGGTGTTTTCGAAATCGGGGCCTTCACAGTCGAGCGTCAGCACCTTGCCGGTGCTGTCGAGGGTGCCTTCATAGACCCAGAGATTGGCCATGACGGAGCTGACGAATGATCCGACATAGCGTTTCCTGGCGGGGTCGTAGCCGAGCGTCAGGATGTTCGTCGCCGTGCTGCCGCCCGGCATGGTGCCGGTCGATTCAGCGACGATCCATGCGCCACTGAGCGAGCGGGTTTCTTCCAGCCAGGTTGCGTCGGAAGCATGGTCTTCGGTCCCGGGCGGCGCATCGAATGTGAGCCGCCATCTGCCCGTCAGCTGTTCCAGCCAGCGGTGTTCATCAACAAGGTCTGCCTTCATCGCATCGTTCTCCTCTTCGGCGCGATTCTACCGGTCAGATATTGTCAGGCGCAGCAGGATTGCGCTTGGGATGCGTCCTCATACTCGTCGTGGCGTTTCACGAAGCTCAATGTTGACGTCTCATTGCGGCCTTTTGGTGCCCGGTCGAGGATCATCAGCGTTGTCAGGATTTCTTCGCCGCCGCGGGCATAGTCCGAATAGGTATGGTAGACATTGCCGGCCTCGTCGTGGATGAAGGCGCTCATGCCCGGCAGTTCGTCATTGGCATCGTCGCCGGATATTTCTGCGGAAATTGTAGAAGACCTTGCCGCTCTCCAGTTCCTCCTTGGTGAAGGAGACGTGGTAGTCGAAATTGAAATCGCTGCCGAAAGAGGAGACCCACGGGAATTTCCAGCCCATGCGCGTCTTGTAGGCCTCGATCTTGCTGAGCGGCGCGGGAGACGCAGGCAAGCGTCACGTCGTGATTGTTGAGATGGGCAAGCGTGCCGTCGATATGATCGGCGAGGAAAGAACAGCCGGGGCAGCCGGCCTCCCAGTCGGGGCCGAACATGAAATGGTAGATCATCAGCTGGCTGCGTCCGTCGAACAGGTCGGCCAATGTCCTTTTGCCGTCAGGCGTATCGAAGGTGTAGGTTTTGTCGACCTTGACCCACGGCATCCTCTCGCGTTCGGCGCGGATCTTGTCGCGCAGCTTCGTTTCTTCCTTTTCTGTGGCAAGCAAGGCCCTGCGGGCTTCGAGCCACTCTTCGCTGATACAACCGGATTGCTCAACATCGTTCATTCCTCCTCAGAAAATCGCGTTTCGTTCCGCTTGACTAAATACGTTGATATCAACATTATTAGCGGATGTCAAAGCCGCTGGCGATTCCTTTCGAAACCACCCTTCATGTGCGCGACACATGCCTGTGTCTTCATGTACAGCGCGCCTGCACGGGCCTTGGCGCGGAAATTCGATGAGGCATTGCGGCCGCTCGATCTTACCAACGGGCAGTTTTCGCTGCTGATGTCGCTCAACCGTCCGGAGCCGCCGGGCATGGGGCCGGTTGCCAATCTTCTGGCAATGGATCGTACGACGCTGACCGCGGCTTTGAAACCACTGGAGAAGCGCGGGTTGCTGGTCACCATGGTCGACTCCAAGGATAGGCGGTTGCGGCGGATGAAGTTGACGCCAGCGGGGCATGCCCTACTTTCCAAGGCGGTGCCGATCTGGAAGAGCACCCACGCCGATGTCGACGACGCCTTGGGCGAGGGGCGGGCGGACCGGTTGCGCTCCGATCTTCTGGCGCTTGCCTGAACATCCATTTCCTGTCCGCCTGAGGAAGCGGACGATCCCCATCACAAAGAGGAGACTGCGAATGAGGATGATTTTTGTGAACCTGCCGGTCAAGGACATCGGGCGATCGAAGACATTTTTCAGTGGGCTGGGGTTCAGTTTCAACCCGGACTTTTCCAGCGACGATACGCTCTGCATGATCGTCGAGGAAAATATCTTCGTCATGCTGATGGAGGAGGCGCGCTTCAAGGAATTCATCATCGACGAGATCAGCGACACCAGCAAGGTGACGGAAGTGCTGACCGCGCTTTCCGCCGGCAGTCGCCAAGAGGTGGATGAGACCCTGGCCAAGGCCCTGTCGCTCGGCGGCAAGGAATGGCGGCCGGTGATGGACTATGGCTTCATGTACGGCTGCAGTTTTCAGGATCCCGATGGCCATGTCTGGGAACTGGCCTATATGGAGCCGCAGGCGGCGGGTTGATGGACCGCGTTTCATGCCGCATTCGGGGGCGCCGACTTTGGTTGGCGCTCCTTTTGTTTAATGACAAGAGGCCGCCAAAATCTGCAATGGTGAAACATGACCCAGAATGTCTACGACAATCCCGAATTCTTTGAAGGCTATAGCCAGCTCGGCCGTTCGGTCGAGGGACTGGATGGGGCGGCGGAGTGGGCGTCGATCCGGGCGCTGCTGCCGGATCTGAAGGGCAAGCGGGTCGTTGATCTTGGCTGTGGTTTTGGCTGGTTCTGCCGGTTTGCGCGGGAGGAAGGGGCAGCGCGCGTGCTCGGCTTCGACGTTTCGGAGAACATGCTGGCGCGAGCCAAGGCAACGTCCGATGCGGCGATCAGCTATGCGAAGGCCGATCTTGAGGTGCTGGAATTGCCGGAAGCGTCTTTCGACCTCGTCTACAGTTCACTCGCCTTTCACTACCTCAAGGACCTCGATGCGCTGCTGGCGCGCGTCCATGCGGCGCTGGTGACCGGCGGCCAGCTGGTGTTTTCGATCGAGCATCCGATCTACATGGCTCCTGTTCATCCCGGCTGGTCGAAGGATGCCGACGGGGCGCGCGACATGGCCGGTCAACGGCTACCTTGATGAAGGCCCGCGCACGACGGACTGGCTGGCCAAGGGTGTCGTCAAGCAGCACCGGACGATGGGAGCGCTTCTCAATATCCTGATCGGCCTCGGCTTCACGCTGCAGCATGTCGAGGAATGGGGGCCATCGCTGGAGCAGGTTGCCGCCCACCCGGAATGGGCAGAGGAGCGCGAGCGGCCGATGTTCCTGTTGGTGTCTGCACGCAAGTAACGGCTAGCGGTTTTTCTTGACCAAATCGTCGAGGATGCGGGTCAGGATCATCGTTGTGGTGGTCAAATCGTCTGACCCGATTTCGGCGCCGAGCGCATCCGCCCACGCCGCCTGGCGGGTCTGGATGTCATGCAGGACAGCCTGTCCTTTGTCCGTCAGGACCAGCAGCTTGGCGCGCTGGTGAGCTGGATTGTCTTCATAACGCACCAGGCCTTCCGTCTCCAGAACATCGGCAATGCGTTGCACGCCCTGGCGTGCCAGCCCGAGCACGCGGCCGATCTCGGCCACTGGCATGCTGGCATGGCTTGCCGCTGCCAGCACCTGCCAGCGGGCGCTGCTTTGACCCGCCGGTTTTGCCAGCGCGTCGCCCGCCGTGGTCAGATGCGAGGCGAGCCGGATGACGGATATGGAGAAAAGGGCGAAGGCGTCGCCGGCAGCAGTTCGATCAGGTTTTTTCATATTGACAACATGCTGTCATTCTATAGGGTGTGAATATGACAATAAGTTGTCATATTGGGGCGCGTCAGGCAAGGGAGAGCCGGGATGAAAATGACCTACAAGGGAAGCTGCCATTGCGGCAAGGTGAAGTATGAAGCCGACATCGACCTGGATGCCGGGACGGGCAAGTGCAATTGCTCGATCTGCACCAAGCGGCGCGCCTGGGGCGTGGTGATCAAGCCCGAGGATTTCCGGTTGCTGTCGGGTGCGGACGAGATGGCCGACTACCAGTTCGGCACCATGAGCGGCCATCATCGCTTTTGCCTGTACCTGTGGCATCTCGTCCTTCAGCGATGGTTATGTCGAGCAGATCGGCGGTGCCTTCGTTTCGATCAATCTCGCCTGCCTCGACGATCTCGATCCGTCGGTTCTGGCCGAGGCTCCGGTGACCTATTCCGATGGGCGCATCAATGCGTGGTGGAACACACCGGCGGAGACGCGGCATCTGTGAGGGCAGGGCGTCCTTGATCGCGGCTATGCTACGTCGCGCCGCAATTGAGCAGCGCCGCCGCATCCGCTGGAAGGATTACTCAGCCCATTCCGTGTCGGCCGTAAACGCGATGGTCAGCCAGCGGTTGGGGCCTTCGCTGCCGATGCGGGCGCCGATGTCATCGCGCAACTGATCCCACTCTTCGATCGTTCGGGCGGGCATGCCGGCCGGTACGATGAAATAGAGTTCCACCTGCATCAGCCGGCCAATGCGGGCCACATAGGCGCGGTGGGAGAGGAAAGCCTGTTCCTTGACGACGTCCGCTGCTACCTCATCGATCCTTGCCCGCAGCGGCTCCGGGGTCATCAGAAGAATATCCGACAGCGCCTGGCGCACCGTGCCGATGGGCATCGGGATGATGACGACGGATACCAGCGCCAGAACGGCCGGATCGATATAGGGCGCGATCCAGGCAAGCGATGTGCCTTCGACGAAAAGCCACCGATGAAGGCGATCAGCAGGGCCGCGGTGATGCCAGCGGACATCAGCCATGCCGTGGCATCAAGCGTGAGAAACTCGGAACGGATGGTTGCGTTTTTCTTCTTCACTGCGATCGCCATGGTCAGGCACGCTGCAAGTGTGATGGCCGTGTAGAGGATAGCATAGTCGAATCTCGAGCGTATGACCGCCGGAGAGGATACTGATGATCGCGTTGATCAGAGCGTAGACGGAAACGCTCATCAACAGGATGCCGTTCAGCCCGAGCACGATCGGTTCGAGATGCCAGAAGCCGAGGGAAAACCGGGCTCGAAGCTTGCCTTTGCCGCGGGTCGGGTCGGTATCGCTGGCAATCAGCTTGGCGACCACCAGGGCCAGCGTACTCATGCTGGCATCGGCCAGCGAGTAGACGCCGTCAAAGGCGATCGAGAAGGAGCCGGTGACGATGCCGAATGCGATGCCGGAACAGGCGATCAGGATCGTCACGCCAATGGAGATTTTCAGGACATTCTGTTCGGCTTGCATGGGGCTGCTCGGAGTGGTGGGCTTTGGGACGAGGCTTGGACAGGGATTGTGGGCGCGTTTCGCATGTTTGCCTATATCGCCCTATATCGGAATGACGGCCGAAAGGCGGCTTTGCCAGTAATTGCAAATATACATGTGCCTGAAACTGGTCGCGTGTCCGCGGGCAGCTTTAACAGCGGAAAAGAAACACCCCTGAATCCGTGTGGATTCGGGGTGTGCGGGTAGTTGGGGAAGCCTGCAGGTCCTTTTCAGCCAAGATCACCGAGATCGCGCACCGCGCCGCGGTCTGCCGAGGTGGCGAAGGCGGCGTAGGCCTTCAGCGCAGTCGTCACCTTGCGCTTGCGCAGTTCGACCGGCTTCCAGCCCTTGACGTCCTGCTCGGCGCGGCGAGCGGCGATTTCAGCTTCATCGACGCGCAGCGAGATCGTCCGGTTGGGGATGTCGATGTCGATCATGTCGCCTTCGCGCACGATGCCGATCAGGCCGCCATTGGCAGCTTCCGGCGAGACGTGGCCGATCGAGAGACCCGAGGTGCCGCCCGAGAAGCGGCCGTCGGTGATCAGCGCGCAGGCCTTGCCGAGGCCCTTCGACTTCAGGTAGCTGGTCGGATAGAGCATTTCCTGCATGCCGGGGCCACCCTTCGGGCCTTCATAGCGGATGACCACGACATCGCCGGCCTTGACCTCGTTGGCAAGGATCGCCTTGACGGAGGAATCCTGGCTTTCGAAGACGCGGGCGGGGCCGGAGAATTTCAGGATCGATTCATCGACGCCAGCCGTCTTCACGATGCAGCCATTCAGCGCAATATTCCCCGTCAGGACGGCGAGGCCACCATCCTTGGAGAACGGATGCTGGGCATCGCGAATGACGCCCTTTTCGCGGTCGAGGTCGAGTTCTTTCCAGCGGGCACTCTGGCTGAAGGCAACCTGCGTCGGCACGCCGCCGGGGGCGGCGCTGAAGAGCTCAAATGCGGCGGGATTGTCGGTGACGGAAATGTCCCACTGCGACAGGGCGTCGCCGAGGGTTTTTGCATGCACGGTCGGCAGGTCGGCATTGAGCAGGCCGGCGCGGTTGAGTTCGCCGAGGATCGCCATGATGCCACCGGCGCGGTGCACGTCTTCCATGTGAACGTCGGCCTTGGCGGGCGCGACCTTGGAGAGGCACGGAACCTTGCGCGACAGGCGGTCGATGTCGTCCAGGGTGAAATCGACTTCGCCTTCGTGGGCGGCAGCCAGAATGTGCAGAACGGTATTGGTCGAGCCGCCCATGGCAATATCGAGCGCCATGGCATTCTCGAAGGCACCCTTGGATGCAATGGTGCGCGGCAGTGCGGTTTCGTCGTCCTGCTCGTAGTAACGCTTGGCCAGGCCAACGATACGGCGGCCGGCTTCCAGGAACAGCTTTTCGCGATCGGAATGGGTCGCCAGCGTCGAGCCGTTGCCGGGTAAGGACAGGCCGAGGGCTTCGGTCAGACAGTTCATCGAGTTGGCGGTGAACATGCCGGAGCAGGAGCCGCAGGTCGGGCAGGCGGAACGCTCGATGGTCTTGACGTCCTCGTCGGACATGCTGTCGTCGGCGGCGGCAACCATGGCGTCGACCAAGTCAAGCGCATGAATCTTGCCGTCGGAGAGCAGCACCTTGCCGGCTTCCATCGGGCCGCCGGAGACGAAGATGGTCGGGATGTTGAGGCGCAGCGACGCCATCAGCATGCCGGGGGTGATCTTGTCGCAGTTGGAAATGCAGACCATCGCATCGGCACAGTGGGCGTTGACCATGTATTCGACGCTGTCGGCGATGATCTCGCGCGACGGCAGCGAATACAGCATGCCGTCATGGCCCATGGCGATGCCGTCATCGACCGCGATCGTGTTGAATTCCTTGGCGACGCCGCCGTGAGCCTCGATCTCGCGGGCGACCAACTGGCCGAGGTCCTTGAGATGCACGTGGCCGGGCACGAACTGGGTGAACGAGTTCACCACGGCAATAATCGGCTTGCCGAAGTCGCTGTCCTTCATGCCCGTCGCGCGCCAGAGGCCGCGAGCGCCGGCCATGTTGCGGCCGTGGGTGGTGGTGCGGGAGCGATAGGCAGGCATGGACGTCTTCCTTGAACTTGTCTGGGTGAACGGCAGATATAGGCATCAGGGCACGTAATTGCAGCGGTTCCTAGCGCAAAACTGCGCCCGCGTCACGATTTTCGTAACAATATTTCGTGTTTTTTTCGGCGGTGGCAGAGTTACAGGTTCATCCATCCGTTACTGGATGTCGAGGCAAATCCGACCGATGTCGTGGACGGCAAGTCCACTCTCCGGTCCAGCGTCTCAACTTCGAGCCACCGGACCGTGGCATATCTGCTTCAACCGCCCGGTTTCGAATGAGAACGGTTTCGGCTCACCCATTTGGGGGATGCGGGACGCAGCTTTTCATTCTCTACTGTCGATGCTGGACACTTTGCAACCCAGCAATTTCATCACGTAAACCATTATAAAAATCTCCTCTCCGGCAACGGGGAGGGGATTTTCTGTCTATACCAACGGGCTTTTGCGGCCGGCGAGATGATCCCTGTTCAACGCGTCCCTGATGTCGCTGGCGTCGTCATGGTCAAGGCCCGTCAGATCGCGCCCGTCGGATGCAGCGGGCAGGCGGGTCATAACGTCTATGACGGTCCAGGTGCCGTTCTTCTCCTGGCGGAGATCGTAACGCGGTTCGTTCACAGGTAACTTGCCCTCTTGGTAACGTGTCGTTGACGGGTGCTCTCGACGCCGAGTCATGATCCGGACGGCCGGCGACAAAGTCAACCGGTCTGCCGGTTGGATGCGAGCGTGCGGGTTTGGTGGCAAACGAAAAAGGCCTCCCGGTTTCCCGAAAGGCCTTTAGAAACTGGATGGTGGGCGTGACAGGGATTGAACCTGTGACCCCTACGATGTCAACGTAGTGCTCTCCCGCTGAGCTACACGCCCATCCGATGTCGGCGCATAGACCATAAACCTCCTGGGGCGTCAATAGGCTTTTTTCGGCTTTTTGACAGGAAGTTTTGTGGCCCTTGCGGCGCAGGCTATGCGGCCAGCATCTTGTTCACTTCTGTCCACAAGATCGCGCAGATGGAAGGGCTTGGACAGGACCTTGGCGTCCTTCGGAGCTTTCGAATCAGGGTTCAATGCCACGGCGGCGAAGCCGGTGATGAACATGACCTTCAGGTCCGGATCGAGTTCCGTCGCCCGGCGGGCGAGCTCTGATGCCGTCCATTTCGGGCATGACGATGTCGGTCAGGGAGGAGCGAGAACGGCTCTTCGCGCAGCCGGTCGTAGGCGCTGGCGCCATTGTCGAACGACAATACCTTGTAGCCGGCCTTTTCCAGGGCTTTCACCAGGAAGCGGCGCATGTCGTTATCGTCTTCGGCGAGGAGAATTTTTGGACTCATGGATTAAAGCCGTTGCACCTTATGTCGATGTCGGGAGTTGCGGTAACGTCATGAAACCGCATGTGGGTAAATATCCGGTGAAGACATGAGGTCAAGCCCCGTTCACTGGCAGGAAACGACTATGGACATGATTGCTGCCTGCTGGCAACATACACGAAGCATCAAGATTGTGACATGGTAAAAAGGGCTGCGATGACGCAGAACGTTAGCGAAACCGAACAGTTCGAAGTTCGCGAGCCGGAAATGCAACGCATTCCTTTTGTCTTCAATTCCCCCACAGCGGCAGGGTCTACAGCCGTTCCTTCCTGGAAAAATCCCGTCTGGACGATCTGTCGATCTGCCGGTCGGAAGATCATTTCGTCGACGAACTGTTTCATTCTGTGATCGGATCTGGGCGCACCATTGTTAATGGCGCATTTCCCTGCGGGCCTTTCTCGACGTCAACCGTGAACCCTATGAACTCGATCCGCGCATGTTCGACGGCCCGTTGCCGCCTGCATGCCAATATCAGCTCGATGCGGGTGGCTGGCGGCCTCGGCACCGTGCCGCGGCTGGTGGCGGAAAACATGGAAATCTACCGTGGCCGCTTTCCGGTCTCCGAAGCGCTCGAGCGGATCGAAACCATCTACAAGCCCTATCATGCCTGCCTGCGGCGGCTGATTGCCCGCACGCATGTTCAATTCGGGCTGGCGGTGCTGATCGATTGTCATTCGATGCCGGGCAATATCCGGCTGGCGGGAACGGGCCAGCGGCCGGATTTCATCATCGGTGACCGCTACGGCACCAGCGCCTCGGCCGATCTGTCCCTGCGCGGCGGTGTCGCTGCTGGAGGATCTCGGGTTCTCCGTCGCTCGCAACAAACCCTATGCCGGTGGCTTCATCACCGAGCATTACGGACGGCCGGCCCGCGGGCTGCATGCGCTGCAGATCGAGATCAATCGTGGTCTCTATGTCGACGAAACGACGCTGCAGAAGAAGAAGGATTTTCCGATGCTGACGCAGGCGATCGGGATGTTCCTTGGCGGGCTTGCGGCGCATGTGGAAAAATACACGCCAAGCACGTCGCTTGCTGCCGAATAGGCGGTTTTCATTCCCTGACATCACGGCAAAAAAAACCGCGCTTTTGGCGCGGCTAAGTCTAGGGAGGAAACACCCAAGGAGGGTATTTACAGCCACAAGTGACTGTAGGGAAAAGCTAATATTGCAGCGCACAATTGTCAAGCAAGATTTGACCTGTAATTGGTGCGGCGCATCAAAGTGCTGAGGTGCTCAGTGATCGGAAAATGCTCGATTTCGCCATTCTTTTTTGGTTTTTGAGGCACGTTCTTCGAAAATCTGGAGCAAGACTGCTTTCGTATCTGCCGATCCGCTCGATTTTTACCGATTTTTTCACCGAAGACTTCTTTTTCAAAAAAATGTGCCATAAGCACATTCAGCTTTCTTTTCCCCTGATTTTCGTGAGGTTTCATGCTGCCGGACCGTGAATTTTTGACCGCCTTGCCGATGCTGCCAAGGCGCAGACCCTGCCTGCGCTTCCGTACCGGCATCAGTGTCGCCAACAAGGAAGCTGCCGGTTTCGACCCGGTGACCGAGGGCGACCGCGCCGCCGAAACGGCAATCCGCGCACTGATCGAGGCGCACTTCCCCGAGCATGGCATTCTCGGCGAGGAATTCGGCAATGTCGGCCTCGACCGGGATTATGTCTGGGTGATCGATCCGATCGACGGCACCTGCGCCTTCATTTCCGGCCTGCCTGTCTGGGGCACGTTGATCGGCCTTTATCACAAGGGCGAAGCGGTGATGGGGTTGATGGATCAGCCGTTTACCGGCGAGCGCTATTTCGCCGATGGCAAGAACACCCATTATCGCGGTCCGGGCGAAGACAAGGTGGTCTCGACGCGGCCCTGCGCCGATCTCAGCCAGGCGATCCTGTTCACCACTTCGCCGCACCTCTATATCGGCGATATCAAGACCCGCTTCGAGGCGGTGCAGAGCAAGGTGCAACTCGCCCACTACGGCTGCGGACTGCTACGCCTTCGCGCTGCTTGCGGCCGGCCATATCGACCTCGTCATCGAATGCGGCCTGAAGCCCTATGATGTCGGCGGTATCATCCCGCTGATCGAGCAGGCCGGCGGCATCGTCACCGACTGGAATGGTGGCCCGGCGGAAATGGGCGGCGAAGTCATCGCAGCCGGCAGCGCCTGAAATCCACGCGCAGGCGCTGGCCATCCTGAAGGGCTGAATATCGCCCGGCGCGTCAGGCCGACAGGTCCTCGCTATCGACCAGCGCCGTGTCCGCGGTGCTGCCGGGAATGAAGGCCTCGATGGCGGCGATCGCCTGAGCGCGATAGTGGTCGGCTTCCTGCAGAAGCTCGTGGCGGGCGCCGTCGACCGGGATCATGTGGCCGGCACGGAAATTGCGGGCGAGGTTTTCCACCGCCAGATGCGGCACCAGCTTGTCCTGCGTCGGGGCGAGAACGATGGTCGGCACGCGGATCTGCGTCAGGTGTTCGCGAGCTGAAACCCGTTTGATCGCCTTGAAAGTCTCATGCAGCCAACGCGCGGTCGGTGGGCCGAGCGCCAGTTCGGGATGGGTGTCGGTCAAGGCCTTGTTGCGGGCAAAGCGACGGGCATCCGATGTCAAAAGGTTTTCCGAGAACGGCCGCGAGCCCTTGTCGCGCATCAGCGGCAGGAAGCCGAGGCCACAAACGCTGAAAACGGCAGCCATCAGACTGATCAAGCCATGGCCGACCTTCTGGCCGCCGAGTGCCACGAACGGAGCGACGATGGCGAGCCGGTCTATGCGGCTGGCAAGCATCGGCGCCTGCGACAGTGCCACCAGCGCACCCATCGAATGGGCCAGCATGAAGAAGGGTAGGCGGGTATCCGGCAGGACGATCTTTTCGAGGAAGATGGTCAGATCACGTTCGTAATCGGAAAAGCGCCTGACATGCCCGCGGCGCGGCTGTTTCAGCAGGCGCTCGGAGCCGGCCTGGCCGCGCCAGTCGAACGTTGCCACCCACAGGCCACGCGCAGTGAGTTCGCCGATCGTCTCGGCGTATTTCTCGATCGATTCATTGCGCCCCTGCAGCAACACAACAGTGCCCTTGGCGACCGGCGCGTCCGACTTGAAGATCGCATAACGGATCATGCGGTTACCGACGCCCTCGAAGAAACCGACGGTGTGATTGCCGGGGATCGGATTGTCCGGGGTGGCGTGAAGGGTTGATGTCATGGGCAAGGTCCGTGTCCGACGGGTCTTTGGAGGTGCTATGGCGGCACAAGGGTGCACCGGATTTGTGATGGCTCATCCTTGATCGATACCGATTAAGGAACGGTGCAGGCCAAGCAGTAGGGATACGGGAGGCGATCTGCCCGGTCAAAGAAAAAGGCTTGGGGAAACGGGGCGGGAAAAGGGCCGGAAACGGTGGGGGACTGATTACCGCTCCCGGCCAGAGACAGTCGGCCGGCGAAGATGGGCAGCACCGGGAGAAGGGACGTTCACCGCTGCTGCCTGCCTCGTGGTCCGATGATGATGTTTTATCGCACCGAAGCTGAATGGTTCCGGAACCGGCCGTTCATCCTGCGTTTATCGGCGGAACGTTCTTGTCGGGTGGCGTTGCCATCTTGTTTTGCCGAGGTCTTGAAGGCCGCAAAAACAATTCCCATCTCATTCTCACGGGCGCCGAAGACGGGCTCGTTCACCGGTTCTGCCATCGCCGCTTACGGGATGACACCACCACGATCGCACAACAGTTGCTCACAAGAGGACACCATGCGTCACGTTGATTTTTCCCCCTTTACCGCTCCACGGTCGGCTTCGACCGTCTCTTCACCATGCTCGACAGTCTCGGCCAGCCGGACCAGTCGCAGACCTATCCGCCCTACAATATCGAGCGGACCGGCGAGAGCACCTATCGGATCACCATGGCGGTTGCCGGTTTTGACGAAAGCGAACTTTCGATCGAAGCCCGCGAGCACACGCTGACCGTCAAGGGTGAGAAGAGCGAAGAAAAGGCGAGCGACAACCAGTTCCTGTATCGCGGCATCGCCAAGGCGCCTTCGAGCGCCGCTTCCAGCTTGCCGATCACGTGGAAATCCAGTCCGCTTCGCTGAAGAACGGCCTGCTTCACATCGATCTCCTGCGCGAGATCCCGGAAGCTGCCAAGCCGCGCCGCATCGACATCGTTGCCGCGCAGTCGCAGCCCAAGCAGATCGAAGCAACCCAGGTCAGCGGCAGCACCAACTAAGCGATCGCTGCTGATCGAGGATTGAGGAAATGGCGCCCGGAAGGGCGCCGTTTCTTTCTGTGCGGCTGCCTCGGCGATCGTTTCTGCCTCGCGGCGCCGGCCGCGTTCGGCATATTTCTGGGCAATCACCGCGCAGGCCATCAGCTGGATCTGGTGGAACAGCATCAGGGGCAGGACGATGCTGCCGATGCCCTGGCCGGCGAAGATGACATTGGCCATCGGCACGCCGCTAGCCAGGCTCTTCTTCGAGCCGCAGAAGGTGATGGCAATCTCGTCTTCCTTCGAAAAGCCAAGCAGGCGGCTGCCAAACATCGTGACGATGAGCACGACGGCGAGAAGCAGAATGTCGAGGGCGATGACGACGGCGATGTCGCGGACGGAGAATGTGCTCCAGATATTTTCGGTCACCGCTTCGCTGAAGGCGAGATAGACAACCATCAGGATCGAGCCGCGATCGACCGGCATCAAAAGCTTTTTGCGGGCGCGGATGAAATTGCCGATCCACGGCTGCAGGACCTGGCCAAGGATGAACGGGGCGAGCAGCTGCAGCAGGATCTGCTCCAGCGCATCGAACGAGAAGCCTCCATGACCGCCGGCCGCAAACAGCAGGCCGACCAGCAGCGGTGTCAGGAACATCCCGAAAATGTTGGAGGCGGACGCCGCACAGATGGCGGCCGGGACATTGCCGCCGGCCATCGAGGTGAAGGCGATCGACGACTGAACGGTCGAGGGCAACACGCAGAGGAACAGGATGCCGGTATACAGTGCCGGCGGCAGAAGGGTTGGCGGCAGGAAGCCGACGGCAAGGCTGAGCAGCGGGAAGAGCACGAAGGTCGAGGCCAGGATGACGATGTGCAGCCGCCAGTGCAGCATGCCGGCCACCACGACATCAGCGCGACAGCCGCGCGCCGTGCAGGAAGAACAGAAGACCGATGGCGATCTTGGTTGCGAGGCCGAACCATTCCGCCGGCTCGCCTGAAATCGGCAGCAGCGATGCAAGGATGACCGTGCAGACGAGCAGGATGGTGAAGGTATCGGGCAGGAAGCGGCGCATATCGGTCATCCGAATTGAAAGCTGATGGTGGCATCATTGTCATTGTGATATCGAATGCAAGAAATAACGATTATTGCAAATCAGGATAACGAATGCTCGATCTGGTGCAACTCCGCAGTTTTCTTGCAGTCGAACAGATGGCGAGCTTCACGCTGGCGGCGGAGCGGCTGGGGCTTGGACAATCGACGGTCAGCCAGCATATCCGCCGGCTGGAAGCCGATCTCGGCCTGCAAACTGGTCGGAGCGATACGCATCATGTGTCGCTGACGGCGGATGGCGAGGCGCTGCTGGGGCCGGCGAGAGCCATGCTGTCGCTGGATGGGCAGGTGAAATCGCTGTTTGCAGAACGTAGCTTGCATGGGCGGCTGCATCTCGGCGTGTCAGAAGATTTTGTCATGAGCCGTCTTCCGGCGGTGCTTGAGGATTTTGCCCGGGCGCATGCTTCAGTCGATCTCGAACTGACCGTGGCCTTGAGCGGCACGCTCTACCAGATGCAGGATGAGGGTGCGCTCGATCTGGTGCTAGCGAAGCGCCGGATCGGCGATGCGCGTGGCCAGTTGGTCTACCGCGAGCCGCTGGTCTGGCTGGCGCGCGATCCGGAGCGGGTGATGCGGGGCGAGGTGCTGCCGCTGATCGCTTTCCCGCCGCCGAGCATTACCCGCAGCGTCGCACTCGAAGCGCTGGAGCGGGCCGGGGTGCCGTGGCGGATCGTCTGTACCTGCGGCAGCCTCAGTGGCCTGACCGCCGCCGCCCGCGCCGGGATGGGCGTTCTGGTGCAGCCGCGCAGCATGGCCCCGGCGGGGTTGCAGGGAAATCACCTCGGACAAGCTGCCGCGGCTCGAGGATGTGGAATTCGTGCTGGTGGCGCGGCGGGGTGCGGACAGGGCGCTGGTGAAGGCCCTGTCCGGCGAGATCCTGTCCACGGTCGGCGGCCTGCAGGCCGCGGCCGGGGCAGGCAAAACGGCGCTCTGATCAGAGCGCTTTCAGGAACTGGTCGACATCGTCCGGTGTTGTCGCAAAGCTGGTGACCAGACGATAGAGGCCTTCGTCTTCGGCGACGGAGTCCGACAGCGTGTGCGGCACGGGCCAATCGTAGAAGACGGCACCATCGGCTTGGAGCTTTGCCGCAGTCTCCTTCTTAAGCACGACGAACAGTTCATTGGAACCGGTCGGCCAGGCGAGGTGGGCGGCGTTCGATTCCTCGATGCCTGCGGCCAGCCGGTTTGCCATGCCGTTGGCGTGACGGGCGAGATCGAGCCAGAGGCCGCCTTCGAGATAGGCGTCGAACTGGGCGGCGATGAAGCGGGATTTCGAAAACAGTTGGGCGGAGCGTTTGCGCAGGTAACCCATCTCCTCGGCCTTCGACGTGTCGAACATGATTAGCGCCTCGGCGCACCAGCAGCCGTTCTTGGTGCCGCCGAAGGAGAGCAGGTCGACGCCGCGTCTCCAGGTCATTTCGGCGGGTGTCGCGTCGAGCGTCACCAGCGCATTGGCGAAACGGGCGCCATCCATATGCAGGGGGAGCTTTGCGGACTTGGCGATGGCGGCGATCACGTCGATTTCGGCAAGGCTGTAGACGGTGCCGGCTTCGGTCGCCTGCGTCATGGTGATCGCCATCGGCTGGCCGCCGTGGACGCCGCCGCCGCGGGTGCGCTGGATTTCCTTCTCCAACCGATTGGGGGCCATCTTGCCAATTGGCCCGTCAACCGGGGCAAGCTTGGCGCCATGCGAGAAGAATTCCGGTGCGCCGCATTCGTCGGCATTTACATGCGCTTCACGGTGGCAGAGTACATGGCCGCCGGGGCGGTTGGAGCTGGCAAGCGCCAGCGAGTTGGCGGCGGTTCCGGTGGCGACGAAGAACACGGCGACATCGCGCTCGAACACCTCGGAAAGTGTCTTCTCGACTTTTTGTCCAGTTCGCTGGTGCCATAGGCCGATGCAAAGCCGGCGGCGGCCTTGACGAGGCTCTCGGCAATCACGGGATGGGCGCCCGCCCAATTGTCGGAGGAAAAAATCATCGATGCTGTCCTGTGTTTTCGGCGATGTGACGCCCGGATTGATGGCTTGGGAGAGACCATAAGGATGCTGCCGATGCAATCAATCCACTCGAGGCCAGATAAGGACAATATCAGACCAGTTTGAAACCAAACCGAAGATAATCGGGGCTTATTGAAAGAAAATTACAAAATCACGAAATTAACCGCAATGTTCGGTAAAATCTCCTCGAATATTTTGCATTAGTGGTCTTGCAGAGGAGGGTGCTTTCTGGCATAGAGCCTATGAAATAGGACAGTATGACTGTCCTATTTCGGTCTCAAGACCGGAAGGACGCCGGAAAGCCCGCCTGATGCGGCTACTGGCTGACGATTGTAGACCGCGCTGGACGCTTTCTTGTCCGGGCCGGCGGGACAATCATGATGGTCATGAGCACTCTGTGCCTGATGCAGTCAATGCTTCATTTGCGACCGGATCAGGATCATGCAACGATAATGCCGGTGCCGGCCTCGACGGGACTCTTGCCCGCAAAAGCCTGCCTGGACTGCGGAAATATCCGGCCCTTGCCGGGTTAACAGGAGGGAAGACGATGACGGACTTTACGCCATCCACCGTAACTGGTCTCAACACTGCGCCAAACGGCGACGGTTGAGAAAAATACCGCATTTCCGGGCCTGCCCAAAAAACAGGGTCTTTATGATCCGCGCAACGAACATGATGCCTGCGGCGTCGGCTTCGTCGCGCATATGAAGGGCCAGAAGTCCCACCAGATCGTCAAGGATGGCCTGTTCATCCTGGAAAACCTGACGCATCGCGGCGCTGTCGGCGCCGACCCTTTGATGGGCGATGGCGCGGGCATTCTGGTACAGATTCCCGACCGTTTCTTCCGCGAGGAAATGGCCCTGCAGGGCGTTACCCTGCCGAAGGCCGGAGAATACGCCGTCGGTTACCTGTTCATGCCGCAGGACGAGGCGCAGATCGCCCATTTCAAGCAGGTGATCACCGAGGTCGTGGCCGAAGAAGGCCAGACTCTGCTCGGTTTCCGCGAAGTGCCCGTCGACAATGCCTCGCTTTCCAAGGCCGAGCATATTGCCGCGACCGAGCCTCACCATGTGCAGGTCTTCATCGGTGCCGGCCGCGACGCCGCGACCAACGCCGAATTCGAACGCCGTCTGTTCACGTTGCGCAAGGTGATTTCCAACCGCATCTATGACGCTTTCGAAGGCGCAGAGACCGGTTTCTATCCGGTATCGCTGTCGACCAAGACCATCGTCTACAAGGGCATGTTCCTGGCCTATCAGGTTGCCGCCTATTTCAAGGACCTGGCCGATCCGCGCTTTGAGTCAGCGGTCGCCCTTGTGCACCAGCGCTTCTCGACCAACACCTTCCCGTCGTGGAAGCTGGCGCATCCCTACCGCATGGTCGCCCATAACGGCGAAATCAACACGCTGCGCGCCAACGTCAACTGGATGGCAGCACGCCAGGCGTCGGTGTCCTCGCCGCTGTTCGGCGAGGATATCTCCAAGCTCTGGCCGATTTCCTATGAAGGCCAGTCGGATACGGCCTGTTTCGACAACGCGCTCGAATTCCTTGTGCAGGGCGGTTATCCGCTGTCGCATGCCGTCATGATGCTGATCCCGGAAGCCTGGGCCGGCAACCAGTTGATGGCGCCCTGAACGCAAGGCGTTCTACGAATATCACGCCGCTCTGATGGAGCCGTGGGATGGTCCGGCTGCCGTCTGCTTTACCGATGGCAAGCAGATCGGCGCAACGCTCGACCGCAACGGCTTGCGCCCGGCGCGCTACCTCGTCACCGATGACGACCGCGTCATCCTCGCGTCCGAAGCCGGCACCCTGCCGGTGAAGGAAGAGAGCATCATCAAGAAGTGGCGCCTGCAGCCGGGCAAGATGCTTTTGATCGATATGGAAGAAGGCCGGATCATCTCCGACGAGGAGCTGAAGTCGAACCTTGCCAACCAGCATCCCTACCGTCAGTGGCTGGACAACACCCAGCTCATTCTCGAGGACCTGAAGCCGGTCGAGCCGCGCGCTCTGCGCCGCGACGTGTCGCTGCTCGATCGCCAGCAGGCGTTCGGCTATACTCAGGAGGACACCAAGATCCTGATGTCGCCGATGGCGACGACCGGCCAGGAAGCCATTGGCTCGATGGGTACCGATACGCCGATCTCGGCAATGTCGGACAAGACCAAGCTGCTCTACACCTATTTCAAGCAGAACTTCGCGCAGGTCACCAACCCGCCGATCGACCCGATCCGCGAAGAACTGGTGATGAGCCTCGTCTCGTTCATCGGCCCGCGCCCGAACCTGCTCGACCATGCCGGCATGGCCCATGCCAAGCGGCTGGAAGTGCGCCAGCCGATCCTGACCAATGGCGATCTCGAAAAGATCCGTTCCATCGGCCACACCGAAGACCGTTTCGACACCAAGACGCTCGACTTCACCTATGACGTGACGCGGTGCGGAAGGTATGCCGGAAATTCTCGACCGGTTGTGCGAGCGGGCCGAAGCTGCCGTCAAGGGCGGCTACAACATCATCGTGCTCTCCGACCGTCAGATCGGCCCGGACCGCATGGCAATCCCGGCACTGCTCGCAACGGCAGCCGTGCACCATCACCTGATCCGCAAGGGGCTTCGCACCTCCGTCGGTCTCGTCGTGGAAACCGGTGAACCGCGCGAAGTGCACCATTTCTGCCTTCTGGCAGGTTATGGCGCCGAGGCGATCAACCCATACCTTGCCTTCGATACGCTGACCGACATGCACAAGCGCGGCGAATTCCCGAAGGAAGTCGATGGCAGCGAGGTCGTCTATCGCTACATCAAGGCGGTCGGCAAGGGCATCCTCAAGGTCATGTCCAAGATGGGCATCTCGACCTACCAGTCCTATTGCGGCGGCCAGATTTTCGATGCGATCGGTTTGAACTCGGAACTGGTCGACCGGTACTTCTTCGGCACGGCTACACAGATCGAGGGCATCGGCCTCGATGAGATCGCCAAGGAAACCTTCAACCGCCATCAGGCGGCCTTCGGTTCCGATCCGATCCTGGCCAACACGCTCGACATCGGCGGCGAATATGCCTACCGCATGCGTGGCGAAGGCCATGCCTGGTCACCGGACGCGGTTGCCTCGCTGCAGCACGCCGTTCGCGGCAATGCCGTGGACCGCTACCGCGAATTCGCCGAGATGGTGAATGGCGAAGCGCTGCGGATGAACACCATCCGCGGCCTGTTTTCGATCAAGGGCGCCGATGCAATCGGCTGCAAGCCGATCTCCATCGACGAGGTGGAATCGGCGGTCGATATCGTCAAGCGGTTTTCGACCGGCGCCATGTCCTTCGGATCGATTTCGCGCGAAGCCCATACGACGCTGGCGATTGCCATGAACAGCATCGGCGGCAAGTCCAACACCGGCGAGGGCGGCGAGGAAGCCGACCGCTACTTCCCCGCTCTACGACGGTCTCGCTGAACCCCCGAGCGTTCCGCCATCAAACAGGTGGCATCCGGCCGCTTCGGCGTGACCACCGAATATCTGGTCAATGCCGACATGCTGCAGATCAAGGTTGCGCAGGGTGCCAAGCCCGGCGAAGGCGGACAGTTGCCCGGCCATAAGGTCGATGCGACCGTCGCCAAGACTCGCCATTCGACACCGGGCGTCGGTCTGATCTCGCCGCCGCCGCACCATGACATCTATTCGATCGAGGATCTGGCACAGCTGATCTACGACCTGAAGAACGTCAACCCGGAAGCGGATATCTCCGTCAAGCTGGTCTCCGAAGTCGGTGTCGGCACGGTAGCGGCCGGTGTGGCCAAGGCACGCGCCGATCATATCACCGTCTCCGGCTATGACGGCGGCACCGGTGCGTCACCGCTGACCTCGCTGAAGCATGCCGGTAGCCCATGGGAAATCGGCCTTGCTGAAACCCACCAGACGCTGGTGCTGAATGGCCTGCGTTCGCGTATCGCATTGCAGGTGGACGGCGGCCTGAAGACCGGCCGCGACGTCATCATCGGCGCACTGCTGGGAGCCGACGAATTCGGCTTCTCGACAGCGCCGCTGATTGCCGCGGGCTGCATCATGATGCGCAAGTGCCACCTCAACACCTGTCCGGTTGGCGTGGCAACGCAGGACCCGGTCCTGCGCAAGCGCTTCAAGGGTGCGCCGGAGCATGTGGTCAACTACTTCTTCTTCGTTGCCGAAGAGGTTCGCGAAATCCTGGCGTCGCTCGGCTTCACCAGGTTCGATGATGTCATCGGCCTTTCCGAACTGCTCGAAAAGGACGCGATGATCTCGCACTGGAAGGCCAATGGTCTCGATTTCTCGCGCCTCTTCCACAAGGTCGATGCGCCGAAGGAAAAGACCTACTGGACCGAAAGGCAGAACCATCCGATCCACGACATTCTCGACCGCAAGCTGATCGCGGCAGCACAGCCGGCACTGGAATCGAAGACGCCTGTCACGATCGAAGTCGATATCAAGAACGTTGACCGTTCGGCCGGTGCGATGCTCTCCGGCGAAGTTGCCAAGCGCTACCGTCACAAGGGGCTCAAGGACAACACGATCACGGTGAAGCTCACTGGTACGGCGGGCCAGTCGTTCGGTGCGTTCCCTGGCGAACGGCATCACGTTTGAGCTGATCGGCGACGGCAACGACTATGTCGGCAAGGGTCTTTCGGGTGGCCGCATCGTCGTGCGTCCGCCGGAAAACTCCAAGATCGTTGCGGCCAAGTCGATCATCGTCGGCAATACCGTGCTTTACGGTGCGATCTCGGGCGAATGCTACTTCAACGGTGTTGCCGGTGAACGCTTCGCCGTGCGCAACTCCGGTGCCATCGCGGTTGTCGAGGGTGTGGGCGACCATGGCTGCGAATACATGACCGGCGGTGTTGTCGTCGTGCTCGGCGAAACCGGCCGCAACTTCGCAGCCGGCATGTCGGGCGGTGTCGCCTATGTGCTGGATGAAAGCGATGATTTCCCGAAGCGCTGCAACATGGCGATGGTCGAACTCGAGCCGGTTCCGGAAGAGGACGACATGCTGGAGAAGCTGCATCATCACGGTGGTGACCTCATGCACAAGGGCATGGTCGACGTCGCCGGCGACATGACGCGCCATGATGACGAGCGGCTCTACCAGCTGATCTCCAATCATCTGCACTACACGGGCTCGCCGCGTGCCAAGGAAATTCTCGACCATTGGGTCGAGTTCCGGCCGAAATTCCGCAAGGTCATGCCGGTCGAGTACCGACGTGCGCTTGAGGAAATGGAGCGCATGCGGATGGGTATCGCGGCGGAGTAATGCCGCGCGGCGCTGTCATTCATCGGGTGATTTCGGCGGGTGTCGCGGTCGCTGTTCCGGCGATCGCGTTCATGATGAGCGACGAGATCAATATGGAATTCATCGTGCTGGGGGCGCTGATCGGCTTCGCCACCTGGTACTGGGGGTCCCGCGTGGCCCCCACTATGATATAAGGGACGAAACATGGGTAAGGTTACAGGTTTCATGGAAATCGACCGGCAACTGGCGAAATACCAGCCGGCGTCGGACCGCATTCGGCATTTCCAAGAATTCACGATCCCGATGTCGGACCCGGAAGTGCAGAAACAGGCCCGCGCTGCATGGACTGTGGCATCCCCTATTGCCACGGCCCGACCGGCTGCCCGGTACACAACCAGATCCCGGACTGGAACGATCTCGTCTATAACGGCAACTGGGACGAGGCGATCCGCAACCTGCACTCGACCAACAATTTCCCTGGAATTCACTGGCCGCATCTGCCCGGCGCCGTGCGAGGAAGCCTGTACGCTGAACCTGGAAGATGCACCGGTTGCGATCAAGACCGTCGAGCAGGCGATTGCCGACAAGGCCTATGAAATGGGCTATATCGTGCCGCAGCCGGCTGTCACCAAGACTGGCAAGAAGGTGGCGATCATCGGTTCAGGCCCTGCCGGCATGGCAGCGGCCCAGCAGCTGGCACGCGCCGGTCACGAGGTTCATGTTTATGAGCGGGAGAGCAAGCCCGGCGGCCTGCTGCGCTACGGTATTCCGGACTTCAAGATGGAGAAGAACTTCATCGATCGCCGCGTCGACCAGATGCGCGGTGAAGGCGTCACCTTCCATTGCGGCGTCAATGTCGGCGTCGACCGCACTGTCGACAGCCTGATCGCAGAACACGACGCCGTGCTCTATTGCGGCGGTTCGGAGACCCCGCGCGATGCCGGTATTCCGGGCGTCGATTTTGCCGGCGTGCATGATGCCATGCCCTATCTCGTCCAGCAGAACCGCCGCGTCGGCCGCGAAAACATCGATAGCGTCGGCTGGCCGTCGGACCCGATCCTCGCGGGCGGCAAGCATATCGTCGTCGTCGGCGGTGGCGATACCGCGTCCGACTGTGTTGGCACCGCATTCCGTCAGGGCGCCGTCAAGGTGACCCAGCTCGACATCCGCCCGCAGCCGCCGGAAAAGGAAGACAAGCTTGCCGTCTGGCCGTTCTGGGCCACCAAGATGCGCACCTCGTCATCGCAGGCCGAAGGGGCCGTGCGCGAATTCCAGGTGGCAACGCTCGAATTCGTCGGCGAAGACGGCGTGCTGACCGGCGTCAAGTGCTGTCAGGTCGATGAACGCCGCAAGCCGATCGCCGGCACGGAATTCGTCATCAAGGCCGACCTCGCCTTCATCGCCATCGGCTTTAGCGGTCCGGGCACCGACAGTGTGCTGAAGGACATGGGCGGCAAGCTGGCCATCGGCAAGGACAAGCGCGGCGGTTCTTTCGTCACCGCCAATGACAAGGACTACGGACCTCGGTCGACAAGGTCTGGGCAGCCGGCGACGTGCGCCGTGGCCAGTCGCTGGTCGTCTGGGCGATCCGCGAAGGCCGCCAGGCGGCCCGGGCGATCGATGAAGCGCTGATGGGCTCGACGGTCCTGCCGCGCTAGTAAGCTTGCCTCTTCATGAGGCAAAACCCAGATGAAAACGCCGCGTGCCGGGCTGGTGCGCGGCGTTTGCCGTTCTGGCGCTACCCCGCTGTCAATTGTATTTGGGTTGAAGTATGGCGGTTCAGACCTATGCAACATTAACTTGCTGCAATGAAACGGTAATAAACCTTTAATTTGTAAATATTCGTGGCGGTTATAATATTCAGCTCAAGTGTATTTCTTGACGATTGAGTATTGACCGGCTGTACTGGCGATATTTCGGAATAAATTCCCCCAAGAGAACGCTGCCGATCACCCGACGCCGCGTTCCCATCACAGGGAACCATGACGCCGCACCCCAAGCGTTCGTAAGGGACCCTTTGTCATGTCCAACATTCTCCTGGCTCACCGTGCCGCAGCGCTGGTCGGAGCCGCCGTCCTGGTCGGCGCGGCGGCGTTCCCCTTCACCATCCATTCAACGTCAGCAATGGCCGCCCCCCCGCAGGCCATCGCTCCGCTCTGCCTCAAACGGATCCTTTGCGGATGTCGTCTCTGCCGACAAGCCGGCAGTCGTGACAATCACCACGACCATGAAGGCAACGGATGTGAGCGATAGCGGCGACAACTCGCCGATGAACGAGCAATTCCGTCAGTTCTTCGAGCAGCAAGGCATCCCCATGCCCACGCAGGCACCGCAGCGAGGCGAACGTGGCATGGCGCTTGGGTCCGGCTTCATCGTCAGCAGTGATGGCATCATCGTCACCAACAACCATGTGATCGACAATGCGATCGACATCAAGGTGACGCTCGACGACGGAACGGAACTGCCGGCCAAGCTGCTGGGCGCTGACCCGAAGTCCGATCTTGCCGTGCTGAAGATTACCGCCGGCAAGCCGCTGGCGACGATCGCCTGGGGCGATTCCGATGCGTTGAAGCTGGGCGACCAGATTTTGGCGATCGGCAACCCCTTCGGCATCGGCACAACGGTCACCGCCGGCATCGTTTCTGCCCGCGGCCGCGATCTGCACAGTGGCCCCTATGATGATTTCATCCAGATCGATGCGCCGATCAACCACGGCAACTCCGGCGGCCCGCTTGTCGATCACGCCGGCAATGTCGTCGGCATCAATACCAGCGATCTATTCGCCAAACGGCGGCAGCGTTGGTGTCGGTTTCGCGATCCCGTCCGATCAGGCACAAAAGATCGTCGCCAAGCTGGAAAAGAGCGGTTCTGATCGACCACGGTTATCTCGGCGTGCAGATCCAGCCGGTGACGGCTGACGTCGCCGATGCTGTTGGTCTAACCAAGGCGGAAGGCGCTCTGGTGGCTGCCGTTAACGTGGAACGCCTGCGGCACATGCGGGCATCAAGACCGGCGATATCGTCATGACTGTCGGCACCGAGGCGGTGAAGTCGCCCCGCGATCTGTCGCTGTTGGTCGCCGACCTGTCTCCGGGCGCAAAGGAAGCCATGACCGTCTGGCGCGATGGCAAGACAGTTGACCTCAGCGTCATCGTCGGTGGCAATGACGGCGATCAGAAACAGGCCTCTGCCAAGGACGACGGTAAGGCACAGACGGGGCCGAGCATCGGCGTAGCGCTTGCCGATCTGACGCCGGATGTTCGCCAGGAACTGAACCTGCCTGACAATGTGACGGGTGCTGTCGTTGCCAAGATCAATCCTGACAAGCCGGCTGCTGCTGCCGGATCCAGACAGGCGATGTCATCGTCTCGGTCAACGACAAGCCGGTCCCGCGGTGCCGGCGATGTGAAGACGGCGATCGCCAATGCGGTGAAGTCAGGGCGCAAGTCGGTGCTGTTGCTCATCGAACGCGGCGATCAGAAGACCTTCATCGCCGTGCCGTTTGCGGCGGCCTGATCTCGGTTGGCAGCTTTATTCGCAAGATGCGAGCTGCTGAAGACCTCGTCCTCCCGGCGGAAGGAGGGCGAGGTTTTGCATGTTTGTCCAAGGGTCAGTTGCAGGAACACCGGATTGCTGATCACAGTCTCCGGTTTTGCCAGCCGGAAATCATCGACTCGCCCTGCCGGCGCTTCGGCCACCTCGCCTTTTTCGACAAGACGATCACGCGGGCTCTTGCCGTTGCTGGTCAGTACTGTCCCTCCACCCAGAAGGGTGGCGCCGCCGTCGAGATCGGGGTCGTCGAGGCTGATCGGCTGGGTCTGGATGATATCCTCGTTGGCCGTGGGGGCCGCAACGACCAGGTCCTTCATGCCATCGGCGCCGGGAATGTCCTGGGCCGAGGCCGCGGCGTCGCCCAACAGTTTGCGGATGTCCTTCTCGACATAAAAGGCAAGCTTGCGTTTGCCGGCCTTGGTGAGGTTGATGCCATCGGCGCCGCGCAGGCGGACCTGCTGACCATTGATATCAGAGCCGGTCATGACGAATTTCCCGCTCTCGTCGACGAAACCGTCCCAGATGTCGACGAACGTGCCGCCGACCTTCTCGGCTTCCGTGCGGAATATGCCGTTTAGCGTGACCATGTCGGCGGTCATCGACGTGGATTGGAAAGGTGACATGCCCACCCAGAGAAGCGGCGTCTTTTCCTTGCGGGCAAGGGCGGCGAGGGCGCCGGTCCGGCGGGTATATTCGGCCAGCCAGCGGTCACTGCCGAATTTCTCCTTCTGGCCGTCAATCGACATCTGCTGACGCTCGTTGGCGCCAAGGCTGATGATAATCAGGGACGGTTTTGTTTCCACGATGTATGCGGGCAGGTTTTCAGGCCAGTTGAAATAGTCGTCGCGCACCAGGCCGGATGAGCCATTGGCGCGGGTTTCAATGACGATACCGGGGGTTGTCTCGAACGCAGTCTTGAGACCGTCGCCAAGACTGCCGGCCATGAAGTCGCCGACGACGAGGACTTTTTGGCCGTTTCCAGTTTTTCGACGACGTCGGGAGCGGGCTCGACGGGCGCGGGTTTGGCTTTCTGCCGAGCCTTTTCGGTTTCTGGCGCTGCTGCTGAGGCTGCCTTTGCCGGGGCTCGTAGATGGGAACGTCTTCATAGACGGGAGGTGGCCGCCGCCGGCCGAACCCGAACAGCATGTCGATGATCGACCTGCGCTCCTGGGCCCCGGCCTGGCGCGGTGGCTCCATCACCAACGCGGTCAAGCCGATCGCAATGACGATCAGGCCATTGAGCAGCCATCGGAGGCCGGTCCTGTCGCTGTGTCTGCCGCTCATGCAACTGTTCCGTCTGAAGTCTATTGCGTTTCTCTGCAAGCGCGCAACGCCTCTCTTTCGAAAGGCGTTGCCCTCAAGAATGCAACCTGAATGTGCCGCAATTGAGAACGTCGGACGCTCTCTACTTTCAGTTCCGCAGCGCCTTCAGCAGGTGCTGGGTCGGTTCGCCGTCGGGTGAAAGGCCATTGCGGTTCTGGAAGGCCTGGATGGCGGCCTTGGAGCCGGAGCCGAAATTGCCATCGACCTCGCCGTCGTAATAGCTGAGTTCCTTCAGGCGGGACTGCAGCTCGAACTTCTGCTTGATGTCGAGTGAACCGTCAGGACGACTCCAGGCCTGCTGCATGCCGCCATAGCCGGCGATCTCGTCGGCCAGAAGACCGACACCCAGCGCATAGGAGTCCGAAGCATTGTAGCGCTTGATGACGAAGAAGTTCTTGGTCATCAGGAAGCCCGGGCTGCCGGCCCCACCGGGCATCTTCAGTTCGGCACGCGTGTCGCCGTTGCAGGAACGCCTTGCCGTTCGGCCGGGTGAACCCGAGCGCTGCCCATTGAGAAACCGTCTTGGTCTGGCCAGCATACTGGCTGCCGTTCTTCGGCGGCGATACTTCGTAGCCCCAGGTCTGTCCCGATTGCCAGCCGTTCTTCTTCAACAGGTTGGCGGCCGTCGCCAAGGCATCCGGCACCGAGTTCCAGATGTCCTTGTGACCATTGCCGTCTGCATCGACGGCATAGAGCAGGTAGCTGGTCGGAATGAACTGCGTGTGCCCCATGGCGCCGGCCCAGGAGCCGTTCAGCTCGCGCGGGCTGATATCACCGTTCTGTAGAATCTTCAGGGCGGCGATCAGCTGGGTCTTGGCATATTTGGCGCGTTTCGGGTCGGCATAGGCCAGGGTCGCCACGCGCGGCACATAATGCAGGCGCTCGTCCTTTTCCAGGACGGCACCGTAGTTGGATTCCATCGACCAGATGGCCAGAAGTATAGACCTGTCGATGCCGAAATGCTTCTCAAGCGCTGCGAGCGTACGGCCATGCTTGACCGCCATTTCCTGCCCGACCTTGCGCGTGTAGGGATTGACCCGGCTATCGATATACTCCCGGATCTTGTGCTTGAACTCGGGCTGATAGGCCGCTTTCTGCAACACATCCGGATCAGGCGTCTTCACGCCGGCAAAAGCCTGGCGATAGGTCGCCTTGGTGATGCCGCTCTTGGCTGCTGTGGCATAAAAGCTGTTGATCCAGGTCTCGAAGCCCGCATCGGCCGAGGCCATTGACGGGGAAAACAGGGCTGCGGCTGTCATGAACGCGGCGGCAGCACAGCGAAGGAGATTGTGTCGGGTCTTTGTCATCAGCTGTCGTTTCCGTTGGTCGGCGCTCTGCTGCGATCAGGAGGTTGACCGGCGGGGCGCAAATTTACAGTCTTAGAGCCAGCTTCATGCATGTAGCCCATGCATGTGGTTCCATTTTCGGGCTGTTCAGCCAAAAGGCAACTGCCAGAACCGAAATCTTACGAAAATGAAGTCAACAAATTCTTTACCATGAATGGTTGGTAAGGTCTTCCTTTGCAAAAAAATAGCAATTTGACGTTTATTCCCTATTGATACAAACCCTAACCGTTTTAAATCACAGTGCCGTGATCCTGGAGATGTCAATGACTGACAAGCGTAAAGTTCGTAAAGCCGTTTTCCCCGTCGCTGGCCTTGGGACCCGGTTCCTGCCCGCGACAAAAGCCGTTCCCAAGGAAATGCTGACCGTCGTCGACAAGCCGGTGATTCAGTATGTCGTGGACGAGGCGCTGGATGCGGGCATCGAACACCTGATCTTCGTCACCGGTCGCAGCAAGCACGTGATCGAGGATTACTTCGACATCCAGGTCGAACTGGAACAGACCCTGCGCGAGCGCAACAAGACCGCTGAACTGACGCTTCTTGAGAGTATTCTGCCGGTGGCCGGCAGCACCAGCTTCACCCGCCAGCAATCGCCGCTCGGGCTTGGCCATGCCGTCTGGTGTGCACGCGAACTGGTCGGCGACGAGCCTTTGCGCTGCTTTTGCCCGACATGATCATGCAGGCCGAAAAGGGCTGCCTCAAGGGCATGGTCGAGCTTTACGAGCAGAGCGGCGGGAATGTCATCGCTGTTGAAGAATGCGCCCCCGACCAGACCCACAAATACGGTATCGTCGGTGCGGGCGAAAAGGTCGGCGATGGGTTCAAGATCACCAAGATGGTCGAGAAGCCGGCACCGGGGACGGCACCGTCGAACTTCTTCATCAATGGCCGCTACATCCTACAGCCGGAAATCTTCTCGATCCTCGCCACCCAGGAGCGCGGTGCCGGTAACGAGATCCAGTTGACCGACGGCATGCTGAAGCTTGCCCAGACGCAGGATTTTGCCGGTTATCATTTCCAGTGGCAATACCTATGACTGCGGCATGAAAGAGGGGTTCATTCTGGCAAACGTCGCGTCTGCACTGGCACGTGGCGACATCCGGCCGGGCGTGGAAGGTCAGCTGAAGACCCTGCTTCAGGGTTTGAAGTAAAAGCCGGCCCATAGACGCAAAAGAGCCCGCTGGCGGAAACGTCAGCGGGCTCCTTTTGTTTTGCGTATCAGCGGCGCAGTGTCAGCCCGACGCCGACGCGGGCGATATTGGTCGCCGGGCCGCTGTCGCGGGTCGTGTGCTCGTAGCTGACATCGCCGACCAAAGCGAGATAGCGGTTGAGATCCCAGGTAAGACCGGCGCCCGTCAGCCAGACTTTCTCATCGTCGGAGTTGCCGCTGGGGAAATTGCGGAAGGTCAGGCTGTTCGACAGCCGCGCCACGAGCGCGGTGCGCAGCTCATGGGTCGCCCGGCTGCTGAGTGTATAGACCATGGCGCCGCTTTCGCCGGCGGTTGTCGATGGCTCGATACCGGTCGAAATACCGTATGCGACGTTGGTGCCGCGCTGCGGCGACCAGTTGATCAGGCCGTCGATGGTGAAACCCTTCAGCTCCTCGAGGCGGTCATCGTCGAACCGGTAGGTTTGATAACCGAGTGCGATTTCGCCATTGAGCTTTTCGCCGAGATCGGCCTCGATACCGGCTCTCGCGCCGTAGCTGTCATAGGATCTTTCGAAGCCGAGCGTGTCCTCACGCAGGTCGTAGATCGATTTTCCGGCGGACGCTTCGATGAACGGAATCAGTGCCGGTGACAGTTCATAGCCGACGCGTACCGTGACAGCGCCCGCGTTGCGGTTTCTGTCCTTGAGCGACAGCGAGCCGCCATTATCGAGTTCGGCATCGCCATAGACATAGCGGTCGAAGTCGATCTTGGCCGAGCCGCGCAGGATGCCGAAATCGCGCTCGATGCCGGCGCCGAGCGTATACTGATCGATGCCGGACTGGACAGCTCGCATTGCTGATCGCGTTCGGATCGGTCGAATCTTCGCGTTCGAAATGATAGCCGGCCTTCAGCGTGGCGGTCGTTTGTTCGGAGAGGTCGAGCCTGAGGGCTGCTTCGACGTCGGCGGTCGGTTCGGTCTCGCCAGTGCCGGAGACGTTGCGCTGCCAGGTGCCTTCGCCGGTCACCGTTAACTGATCCGCCGACCAGTCGGAGGTCAGCGTGCCTTTCAAGCCGGTCTCGAGATAGCTGCGGTTTTCCTTCGAGTTGCCGGTCTTGTTGCTTTCGAAATTATAGGTCTGGCCGAGCGTCGGTTTGAGGACGAAACTGCCAAACCGGACGCCCTGCGCGTCGTTGCGATCGATATCGAGCTGCGACCTGAGACCATCGACGGTATTTTCCCGCAGGTTGGTGCGGGCCATGTCCTCGTCGACCGTGGGGTCGTTGAGCAGCGGTTCGCCGGCATCGGTGCTGATCGAGCCGGTGGTGATAGCTGCCGTATCTGCAGGCACAGTGTTGGTGGCCGTAGTCGCTGTGGGGATCGGGGGTGGTATCGGTTGTCGTCGTGCCGTCCGCGCCTGGAAGGAGCGCCTGCGCAGAAACGCCTTGTGGCAAAAACAACGCACAGCTGGCCATAAGCCAAGCCGCAGCGGCTGCCGGGCGCGGGAGGCTCGTCCTCTTCGTGCGTGGATAGAATGGCGTCATCTGCCGAATGCCCGGAAGTCTGTTTACCAGTGTTGAGCAACCGTAAACGGATGTGGTTAACCATTCCTTTCCGAAATGGCATTCGGCTTTCTTTTCAGACGCTTTCGACGATCAGGTGGCTGCCGCTGCTGCCGGTCACCTTGACGCGGCTACCAGCCGGCAGGTCCGGCCCGGTGACGGGCCAGGTCGTGGCGTCGAGCCGGATCCGGCCACGCCCTTCGATAATCGGCTGTTCCAATATGGCGGTGCGGCCGATGAGGCGGGCGCCGCGCTGGTTGAGTAGCGGTTCGTCCGATGTATTGCCCGAGCGGGCAAGCAACCGGCGGCCGATGAAGACGGCGGCAACGGAGAGAACGGCGAAGAACACCAGCTGGGCCTGCCAGACCCAGAAACCGGCTTCCCAGAGCAGCAGCGAGACGGCGCCGGTCAGGATGGCGGCGATGCCGATCCAGACGAGAAAGACGCCCGGCGCGACGACTTCTGCCGCCAGAAGCACGAGACCCAGAACCCACCAGCTCCAGGGGCCAAGCTCAAGCACGATACGCTCGATCATCGATCAGCCTTCCTGCTTGGCCGTATCGAACGGATTGCGGACGGGGACGGTGCGCGGCGTTACCTGGCGGACCGGAGCAGGCGTATCGCCACCACCATTGCCGAACACTTCCCGGGCAATAGCACCGATGCCGCCGAGCGAGCCGATCAGCGAGGAGGCCTCCATCGGCATCAGCACGATCTTGGAATTCGGCGCCGTGCCGATCGCGGCCATGGCTTCGGTGTATTTCTGGGCGACGAAGTAGTTGATCGCCTGAACGTCACCGGCGGCGATGGCTTCCGAGACCATTTTTGTGGCCTTGGCTTCGGCTTCGGCCAGACGCTCGCGGGCTTCTGCATCGCGGAAGGCGGCTTCGCGCTGGCCTTCTGCCTGCAGGATGGCCGATTGCTTGGCGCCCTCGGCGCGCAGGATCTGCAGGCGTTGCGCGAGCCTTCGGCTTCCAGCACCTGGGCGCGCTTTTCACGCTCGGCCTTCATCTGGCGCGCCATGGCATCGACGAGATCCTTCGGCGGCTGGATATCCTTGATCTCGACGCGGGTCACCTTGATGCCCCACGGACCGACGGCTTCATCGACCACATGCAGCAGCTTGTCGTTGATGATCTCGCGGTTGGACAGCAGTTCGTCGAGGTCCATCGAGCCCATGACGGAGCGGATGTTGGTCATCGTCAGGTTGAGGATGGCGCTTTGCAGGTCGGACACCTGATAGGCGGCCTCGGCGGCGTTCAGCACCTGGTAGAAGGCGACGGCATCGGCGGCGCAGCTGGCATTGTCGTGGGTGATGACCTCCTGCGTCGGCACATCGAGCACCTGCTCCATGACGTTCATCCGGGCACCGATCTTGTCAATGAATGGGATGATGATATTGAGGCCGGGCTCAAGGGTTCTGGTGTAGCGGCCGAAACGTTCCACCGTGTAGCGATATCCCTGTGGCACAGTCTTGATGCCGGCGAACAGCACGAGGATGACGAGTACCACGAAGGCGATGACGACGATGTCCAGTCCGGCCAAAGGCATCCGGTTTCTCCCTTAAAGGTTTGTTTCGCCATACTCTACGCAACCGGCGTCAAGAAGCCAGCGGATTTCCCCATTCACAAAGCGGGTTCTTTGGCTTAAAGAGCGCCCATTCGCTTACCGGTCGCAGCCTACCCGGTCAAAACAAGGACTAAGATATGAAAACCATCGTGATCTGCTCCGGCGGATTGGATTCCGTTTCGCTTGCCCACAAGGTGGCAGCCGAACATACGCTTGCAGCACTTCTCTCCTTCGACTACGGCCAGCGCCATAAAAAGGAGCTGGATTTTGCCATGGCCTGCGCCGCGCGGCTGAACGTGCCGCATCACATCATCGACATCAGCGCGATCGGTGCACATCTGACCGGGTCGGCGTTGACCGACGATATCGCCGTTCCCGACGGGCATTATGCCGAGGAAACCATGAAGGCGACGGTCGTACCCAATCGCAACGCCATCATGCTGGCGATTGCCTTCGGCGTGGCTGCCGCGCAGAAGGCCGATGCGGTGGCAACCGCCGTGCATGGCGGTGATCATTTCATCTATCCCGATTGCCGTCCGGGTTTCATCGATGCGTTCCAGACCATGCAGAACCACGCAACCGAGGGGTATGCCGCGGTCACGCTCTATGCGCCCTATGTGAACGGTTCGAAGGCCGATATCGTCACGGATGGTGCCAGGCACGGCACGCCGTTTGCTGAGACCTGGTCCTGTTACAAGGGTGGGATGCGTCATTGCGGCCGATGCGGAACCTGCGTCGAGCGGCGCGAGGCCTTTCACCTGGCAGGTATTGCCGATCCGACCGACTACGAGGATGCCGATTTCTGGGTCTCTGCCACCGGCGGGTTTGTTGCCACGGAGGTGAAGTGATGTTTCGCATCAGCAAGGAATTTCATTTCTCCGCCTCGCACCAGCTCACCAGTCTTCCGGCCGACCATCAATGCGCGCGGCTGCATGGGCACAATTATGTTGTCGTGGTGGAGCTTGCAGCCGAAGAGTTGAACGAGCACGGCTTCGTACGCGATTACCACGAGCTGTCGCCGCTCAAGCGTTATATCGACGAAAGCTTCGACCACCGCCATCTCAACGATGTTCTTGGCCATGACCGGGTGACGGCGGAGTGTCTGGCGCGGCATTTCTATGACTGGTGCAAGGCACACCTGCCGGAAACGGTATCGGTGAAAGTCAGCGAGACGCCCAAGACCTGGGCGGAATACCGGCCGTGACGTCCGGGTCGAGAGCCGGCAGCATTCGCGTGTCGGAGATGTTCGGTCCGACGATCCAGGGCGAGGGCGTGCTGATCGGCTTGCCCACAGTCTTCGTGCGCACCGGCGGCTGCGATTACCGCTGTTCGTGGTGCGACAGCCTGCATGCCGTCGACAACCGCTATCGCGCCGACTGGACACCGATGACGCCGGAGGCGGTGTGGGACGAGGTGAAGCGGCTGTCTGGCGGAGTGCCGGTCACGGTGTCCCTGTCGGGGGCAATCCCTGCGATCCAGCCGCTGGGCGCGCTGATCAAACTCGGCCATCAGGACGGATACCGTTTCGCGCTGGAAACGCAGGGCTCCGTGGCGAAAGACTGGTTTGCCGATCTCGACGTGCTGGTTCTCAGCCCCAAGCCACCGTCCAGCGGCATGGCGACGGACTGGGTGCTATTCGAGAACTGTCTTGAGGCCGCTCGTGGGCGGCCGGAAACGGTGCTGAAGGTCGTTGTCTTCGACGAGACGGACTATGCCTACGCACGCGATGCGGCAGCGCGCTATCCCCATCTGCCGGTCTATCTGCAACCGGGTAACCATACGCCGCCGGGTGGCGACGAGGTGGATGCGGGCATCGACATGGACGGTATTGCCGAACGAATGCGCTGGCTGGTGGACAGGGTGATACAGGATCGCTGGTTCGACGCGCGCGTGCTGCCGCAGCTGCATGTGCTTTTGTGGGGCAACAAGCGCGGGGTTTAGACCCAGCCCATCAGTTCCCGGCGTACCACATGCTCCAGAACGCGCATGCCGCCCTCGCTGTCGTTCAAGCAGGGGATATGCGTGAACTTTTCGCCGCCAGCATGATGGAAGCTCTCGGCGGCCTGTTCGGCGATTTCCTCCAGCGTTTCCAGGCAATCTGAAACGAAGCCCGGATTGATGACAGCGATGCGCTTGACGCCTTCCTTGCCGAGCTGCTCCACCGTCTTGTCGGTATAGGGCTGCAGCCATTCCTCCGGCCCGAAGCGGGATTGGAAGGTGACCTGCAGCTTCTCCTTGGACCAGCCAAGCTTCTCGCGCACCAGTCGCGCCGTTTTCTGACACTGACAGTAATAGGGATCGCCCTTGTCGAAATAGGATTGCGGGATGCCGTGGAAGGATGTGAGCACCACCTCCGGCTCCCAGTCCAGTGTGGCGAGGTGGCTGGTGATCGAATTGGCCAGCGCCTCGATGTAGACCGGATCGTCATGGTAGGGCGCAACCGTGCGAAGGGCGGGCTGCCAGCGCATCTTCAGGAGCGCCTTGAAAGCTTCGTCGTTGACGGTCGCCGTCGTTGCCGCTGCATATTGCGGATAGAGTGGGAAGACGAGGATTTTTTCGCACCCGTCCTTCTGCAGTTCTTCCATCTTCGAGCGGATCGACGGCTGGCCGTAGCGCATGGCCCAGTCGACGTGGACATTGGGCAGATCGGCGAAGGACTTTGCCATCGTCTCTGCCTGGTTGCGGGTATAGGTGCGCAGGTAGCTCTCGTTGAGGTCCTTGTTCCAGATCGTCTCATAGGCCTTGCCGACCTTGGCGGGGCGTGTGTTAAGCACGATGCCGAACAGGATCGGATACCAGAAGAACGGCGACCATTCGATCACCCGCCGGTCCATCAGGAATTCCTTGAGATAACGCCGCATCGACACCTTGTCGGTGCCATTGGGCGTGCCGAGGTTGACCAGCAATACACCCACCTTGCCCGATTTGACGGGTGGATGGTTCGGGGCGGTCATCTCGGTAGCGGCGGTCATGGCATATCCTGCAGTGTACGGGGCGGTGCTTCTTATACGGCAAAGGCGCCTGCGGTTCATGCCGTTCTTAAAAAAGAAAACCGGCCCGGGAAACCCCGAACCGGCTGTTTGGCAAGAGACATATTGTCTTACTTGGCCGGAATCGTCAGCTCTGTGCCGATTTCCAGCCGTTTCGGCGCCGGGTTGCCATTGGCCTCAGCAATGGTCTTCCAGAGTTCGCCATTGCCGTAGACGGCCTTGGCCAGATCCCAGAGCGTATCGCCCCTGACGATGACATGCTTGTTCTCGGCTTTTGCCGCCGGCTCTGCAGCCGGCTTGGCTTCCGGTGTCGCGGTTTCTGCAGCGGTCGTTGTGCCGGCCGGCTTGGTGTCGGTGGTCACGGCCGTGTCGGTGGCTGTCTGCGTCGATGGCTCTGCCGGGGTCGCAGCAGCGATCTCGGTGATGCGACCATCGGTCATCGGCTTGTAGGGGCTGTTTGCCGTCAGATAGTCGGCAAGAACCGTCTCGAGCCCCGGACCGTAGTCATAGGCATTTTCGGCCTTGGTCTTGAAGACGCTGTAACCATCGCCGCCGTTGCGCATGAAGTTGTTGGAGACGACATTGTAGGTCTTGGCCGCATCCAGCGGCACATAGGCCTCACCTTCCTTGACCTCGACAACAGAGAGACGGCTGCCCGCGGGGCGGGACTTGTCGAAGGAGAACTTCATACCGGCCACCTGCGGGAAGCGTCCGCCGGCCTCCTCGATCTGGCTCAAGCCGTTTTCCAGTGCAGCGCTAATCTCGGCGCCCTTGATCTGGAACGTTGCAAGCGTGTTCTGGAACGGCAGAACGGTGACGGCTTCGCCCATCGAGACGTCGCCGGCGTCGATCGAAGCGCGCAGGCCGCCGCCATTGGTGATGGCGATGGTCACACCCTGGCCCTTGACCCGGTCAAGCATGGCGTCGGCGACGAGATCGCCCATTTCGCATTCCTTGGCGCGGCAGGATTCTGCGGCTGCCATCGATCGGCGCGTCGGTCTTGCCGATGATCTTGGCCTTCAACTCATCGATCGGCTTGGACATTTCCTTGACGCGGGCCAGCACGGCTTCGTCCGGCTTGAACTTGGCATCGACCAGGATCGGATCGCCCTTGGCGGATTTGACGACGCCGTTATCGTCGAAATTGACGATGAGATCGCCGAGATACTTGCTGTAGGAACCGGCCTGGACGACCGGAACCTTATAGCCGCCGGGATTGTCGACCATCGTCGGATAGGGACCTTCGGCCTTCTCGTCTGTGTTGGACAGCAGGCTGTGCGAATGGCCGCCGACAACGATGTCGACATCCGGGATCTTGGCGATGACGGCGAGGTCGCGCGGATAGCCGACATGGGTCAGCGCGATGATCTTATTGACGCCCTGCTTCTTCGGATCCTGAACAGCCGTTGTGATGGTATCGACATCGAGCCCGATCAACACATTGTCGCCCGGCGAGGAGATTTCGGTCGTGTCATTGGTAACCGCGCCAACGATGCCGACTTTCTGGCCGCCGACATCCAGAACCAGCGAAGGCTTGATGCGGTCGACGAGTTTCGACTTGTAGCCGGCCAGCACGTTGGAGGAGAGAACCGGGAAGGTAACCTTATCGAGGAAGGTGATGAGACCATCTTCGCCCTCGTCGAACTCATGATTGCCGACGGTCATGGCGTCGAACTTCATCAGGTTGAGAAACTCGGCTTCTGCTGCGCCCTTGTAGGTGGTGAAGAACAGCGAGCCCTGGAAATTGTCGCCTCCATTCAGCAGCAGCACGTTCTTTCCGGTCAATTCCTGACGCTTCTGGTCGATCGCCACCTTCAGCCGGGCGACGCCGCCGAAGCATTCGCTCTTGCCTTCTTCCTCGGCCGAGCAGGTGGAATCGAACTTGTTGATGGATCTGATGCGCGAGTGGAAATCGTTGATATGCAGGATGTTCAATTCATAATCGGCGAGGGCGGCACCGGACGAAAGTGCAAGGATCGAGGCTGTCATCAGCCCGGTTCTGCAATTGTCTGATCATGGACGTCTCCTGTTCTGGCGTTTGTTGTCAGCATAAAAGAGCACTGCTGTGACGCTTGGGTCGAGGCGGATGGTTTCATCTGGAGACGCCGACATCAAGCAGTAATTGCATCTATCTCCCGGCTGTCTCGAGGCAAGGTTAAAATCGATGGCGGCACGCAAACCGCTGCTGGGGCATCCGGGACGTTTCAACCCTGAAAAGAAAACCCTCCGAGCGTGCGCCTGGAGGGTTTTGATGTTCGTGACAGTGGAAACCGCTATCCCGATAGCGTCAAAGCCTGGCTCAGACCTTGCGAGACAGCGAGAACTGCGCGCCGGAATCCGTGGTGCAGTTCAGCTGTGTCTGGGCGACCATGGCGCAATTGACCTTGGACTGGGTGTTGCGGACCATCGAGGTCATGTTGATCTCGACCAGTTTCGGCGACAGATTGATATAGTTTCCGGAAGCCAGAACCTGATTGGTGTCGGTGGTGCGGGTCGTGAACGTTCCGCCCGAGAATGTCGAGACGATGATGCCGTTCGGATCGACCCATGCGCCTTCGACGCCGGCCGGTGTCACCTGCCGGTTTGATGGCGACTCGCGCACTTCGCGCGGGCCCATGCAGGAGGCCAGCGCTGCTGCTGCGGACAGAAGGGTCAGGATGGCGATCGGCTTCATGTAGGTCTCCCGGTTGGTGCGCGGAAAGCTGCTTTAAGGTGAAAAAACCATGCCGTGATCAGGAGTTGAATGCAAGAGTGGGGCGTAAGCACGGCGGGTATTATTCAATCATCAACGAAAAACGCCCGGGGATCGTTCCCCGGGCGTCGAAATTTCAAGCGTAATCAGTTGGTTCAGCGAACGAGGATGTTCTTGAACTGCCACGGATCCTTCGTGTCGAGCTCTTCCGGGAACAGGCCTGGACGGCCGTCGAGCGGGGTCCAGTCGGTGTAATGACCTTCAACCGGACCGAGGTACGGCGTCTGGACTTCGAGGCAACGCTTGTAATCAATCTCGTCGGCTTCGACGATGCCGGCGGTCGGGTTTTCAAAGGCCCAAACCATGCCGGCGAGAACAGCCGACGTCACCTGCAGGCCGGTTGCGTTCTGATAAGGCGCAATGCGGCGGGTCTCTTCCAGCGACAAGCGCGAACCATACCAGTAGGCATTCTTGTCGTGGCCGTAGAGCAGTACGCCCAGTTCGTCGATGCCGTCTTCCAGTTCGTCCTCGTCGAGAACGTGGTGAACCGGCTGCGCGTTGCCGCCATTGCCGAACATTTCATGCAGCGACAGCACGGCGTCGTTGGCAGGATGATAGGCGTAGTGGCAGGTCGGACGGAACGTCACGTCCCCATCCTTGTCCTTCACCGTGAAGAAGTCGGCAATCGAGATCGATTCATTGTGGGTAACGAGGAAGCCGTATTGCGGGCCGGGGGTCGGGCACCAGGTGCGGACACGGGTGTTGGCACCCGGCTGCTCCAGATAGATAGCCGCCTGGCAGCCCTTCTTGTGCTTCTTGGCGTTCTTCGGCATCCATTCTTCATGGGTGCCCCAGCCGAGTTCGGCGGGCTGCAGGCCTTCGGAAATGAAGCCTTCGACCGACCAGGTGTTCCAGAAGACGTTGAGCGGCTTCGGATGCTTGGTGCGCTGGGTGTCGCGCTCGGCGATGTGGATGCCCTTGACGCCGGTCTTCTTCATCAGCTTGGCCCAGCCTTCGCGGTCATGCTGATCGGGCTCGTCGAACTTCAAATCAAGGTCGTTGGCAAGGTTCACCAGCGCCTGCTTGACGAACCAGGAGACCATGCCCGGGTTTGCGCCGCAGGTTGAAACGGCGGTCGCGCCGCCCGGGTTCTTGGCCTTTTCCTTGCGCAGCGTTTCGCGCAGCGCGTAGTTGGTGCGCTCGGAATTCTTCATGTTCTTGTCGAAGTAGAAGCCGAGCCACGGCTCGATAACCGTGTCGATATAGAGAACGTCGAGTTTGCGGCAGAGCTTCATCAGGTCGACCGAGCCGGTGTCGACGGAAAGATTGACGCAGAAACCCTGGCCGCCGCCTTCGGTCAGAAGTGGCTTCAGCAGTTCCTTGTAGTTTTCCTTGGTGACATGCGACTTGATATGCCGGACGCCGTGCTTTGCCATGATTTCGGTATGGTCAGCGTCGTCGCGCAGGTCGATGACAACCATCCGGCTCTTGTCGAATTTGAAGTGACGCTCGATCAGGGGCAGTGTGCCGCGGCCGATGGAGCCTGAAGCCGATCATCACGATCGGGCCGGTGATTTCGCCGTAAACCGGGTAGGTTGTCTCTGCCATTTTGCTTTGTCTCCTGGGGACGGGTTCTTTTGACTCTTTAACGGGCAGATTTCGCCCTGTCATTCCTTGAATGGCCCTAGAGCATAGATTTCTGTCACAATAAAGAGTCCGGCCAGTCAGATTGGGTGTGAGCAGCCGGCCGTTGCTGCAAGCGACGATATGGCGCAACTCGGATGGAGGAGGTCGTGTCTCAAGATGTTCGTGAAGGTGGGGCTGAGGCTGCGAGAACCGCACGGTTGCTTGATTGAAACCCTGTCCTGTGAGGGGGAAAAATCATGCAGTTGTTCAGAACGTTCCAATATGCTCCGCAAGGCCTGGAAGACACGTGCCTTGGAGCGGCTTCAACGTGTCTGGCCGAGGGCCGGCACTTTCGTCTTCAATCCCGGATCAACCGGAATCGTTTCCCAGTTTTCGCCGGCAAAGACCACGCAACTGTGACCGTTGACGTTGGTCACCAGCATGGTCCAGCTACCGCTTTCGGAAACATAGACTTCAAGGATGGCCGCCTGGTTGATGAGGCCGATCGCTTTAAGGGTCTCGGAATAGTGGGAGCCGAGGCTTTCGACGACTTGGGAATGTTCGGCACAATTGAAAACCGGCTGGGCCGCCGCAGGATGGGCTGTCGCCGCAAGGGTGATTGCGGCTGCTCCCATGACGTTTCGGATCGTGTTGCGTACCATGACGCACCTCCTTCGCCGGTAGCCTGGCCGAAGAGGAGATTGCGTTGACCTGTCCTGCCGGGGCCGGCATTCCTATGGTCGGAACCTAATGCGACACACGCAAACGGTGCCGCCACGAACGCATTATGACAGAAAATGCATTATTTTTCAAAATATTAATTTGAAATGACTACGGGTTCGGAGCGTTCCGGTCAGGATGAGCCGCCGCAAATGCCGGGATAAGCCCGCACCTATCCGCAATCGCCACGGCGCGTACGCACGCGGTCAGATCGACGTTCCAGCGCCGGGCATTGTAGATCTGCGGCACGAGGCAAAGATCGGCCATGCTGGGCTCCTCGCCATGGCAGAAGTCGCCGGTTGCCGGATGCCCGAGCAGGCGCTCGAAGGCAATCAGGCCTTCGCCGATGAACTTGTGCATCCAGGCGGAGCGCGCCGCATCCGGATCGCTCGATTGCTGCATGACATGAAAGACGACACCGAGGTTGCAGGTCGGGTGGATGTCCATGGCAATAGCATAGGACAGTGCCCGGACGCGGTGGCGTCCGAGCGGATCGGCCGGTAGCAGGCTGGTGTCCGGCCGTGTCTCGGCGAGATATTCGATGATGGCAAGCGATTGGGTCAGCATATGGCCGTCGATCCACAGGGCCGGGACCAGCCCCTGCGGATTGCGGGCAAGATGCTCCGGTTGCTTGTGTTCTCCGCTCAGGAGATCGACCGGCACGGCATCGTGGGGGATCGACAGCATGTTGAGCGCGATCCGCACCCGGTAGCTGGCCGACGAGCGCCAGTAGTCGAACAGAACCGTATCGGTCATCAACGCTGCCTCAGCGGGGTTCATATTTCGTCACGGTCTGCCTGATCGCCCTGAAGATCGAATGCCCGGCCTTGTCCTTCATTTCGATCCGGACAGTGTCGCCGAAATGCATGAACGGTGTGGTGGGTGTGCCTTTCTCGATGATTTCGATGGTGCGGATTTCGGCGATGCAGGAATAGCCGACCCCTCCCTCAGAGACGGGCTTTCCCGGGCCACCGTCGAGCTTGTTGGAGACGGTGCCCGAGCCAATGATGGTGCCGGCGCAGAGCGGCCGGGTTTTCGCCGCATGGGCAACGAGCTGGCCGAAATCGAAGGTCATGTCGATGCCCGCATTGGCGCGGCCGAACGGTTTTCCGTTGAGATCGACGAGAAGTGGCAGATGCAGCTTGCCACCGTCCCAGGCATCACCGAGTTCTTCCGGTGTGACGGCAACCGGCGAGAAAGCCGAGGACGGCTTGGACTGGAAGAAGCCGAAACCCTTGGCGAGTTCCGCCGGGATCAGTCCACGCAGGGAGACGTCGTTGACGAGCATGATCAGCCGGATGGCGGCCCGCGCCTGTTCGATTGTCGCTGCCATCGGCACGTCATCGACGATGACGGCGATCTCGGCTTCCATATCGATGCCATAGGTCTCGTCGGCCATGACGATCGGATCGTGGGGAGCCAGGAACGAGTCCGAGCCGCCCTGATACATCAAGGGCTCGGTCCAGAAGGTTGCCGGCATCTCGGCATTGCGGGCCTTGCGCACCAGTTCGACGTGATTGACATAGGCCGAACCGTCCGCCCATTGGAAGGCGCGGCAAAGGCGACGCGGCGTCGCTCTCATGAAACCGCATCGAGGGTTGCGCTCCGGATTCCAAACCTTCCGCCACCTCGTTGAGGCGCGGGCCGACATAGGCCCAGTCGTCCAGCGCCGCCTGCAGCGTTCTGGCGATATGGCCGACTTCGGAACAGCGTGTCAAATCCTGGGAGACGACGACCAGACGGCCGTCGTGGGTGGAGTCCTTGAGTGTGGCGAGCTTCATGATTTCGAATTCCGTCTTTGACTGATTGGTTCTGCTGCCGTGGCGGTGATGTCACTTGATACCGGGCGTGCCATCGAATTTGCGCTCCAAACCATCCCAGCATTCCAGATAATTGTCCTGCAGCGTTTCGAGTTCGGCGGCGTAGCGGGTCAGTTGCTGCGGGTAGCGGGTCTCGAACATGAAGGCCATGGTATGGTCGAGCTTCACCGGCTTGAGTTCGGTGTTGGAGGCTTTTTCGAAGCCCGGCGCGTCCGGTCCGTGCGGCAGCATCATGTTGTGCAGGCTCATGCCGCCGGGCACAAAACCTTCTTCCTTGGCGTCGTATTGGCCATGGATCAGCCCCATGAATTCGCTCATGATATTGCGATGATACCACGGTGGGCGGAAGGTGTGTTCGGCCACCAGCCAGCGCGGCGGGAAGATGACGAAGTCGACATTGGCGGTGCCGGCTTCTTCGGTTGGCGCGGTCAGCACCGTGAAGATCGAGGGATCGGGATGGTCGAACAGGATGGCGCCGACCGGTGAGAAGGTTCTGAGATCATATTTGAACGGCGCGTAATTGCCGTGCCAGGCGACCACGTCGAGTGGCGAATGGCCGATCTCGGTGACGTAGAACTTGCCGCACCATTTCACATGCACGCGGCAGGGCGTTTCCTTGTCTTCGTAGGCCGCCACCGGCGTCTTGAAGTCACGCGGATTGGCGAGGCAGTTGGCGCCGATCGGGCCACGATCCGGCAGGGTGAACTTGGCGCCGTAGTTCTCGCAGATATAACCCCGCCACGCGGTGCCTTCGCCCAGCCGCGAGACCTTGAACATCATGCCGCGCGGGATGAGGCAGATCTCTGACGGTTCTGACGTCCATGATGCCCATTTCGGTGAACACCCGGATGGTGCCGAGCTGCGGCACGACCAGCAGTTCGCCATCGGCATTGAAGAAATAGTCGTCGATCATGTCGTCGTTGAAGACATAGGCATGGGCGGCCATGCCGACCTGGGTCATCACATCGCCGGCGGCGGTCATGGTGCGGATGCCGGAGAGGAAATTGAGCTTTTCAGCCGGTTCCGGGATCGGGTTCCAGCGCAATTGGCCGAGCGGCAGCGAATGATCGTCGAGGCACGGCGCCGATTTCCAGAAGGAATAGCTGGCGTTGGAAAAGCGGCGCGTGTGGCGCACGCTCGGGCGGATGCGGTAGAGCCAGGAGCGCTCGTTGGTGCCGCGCGGCGCAGTGAAGGGGGAGCCGGAGAGCTGTTCGGCATAGAGGCCGTAGTTGCATTTCTGCGGGCTGTTCTGGCCCTGGGGCAGGGCGCCGGGAAGGGACTCGGTCTCGAAGTCGTTGTCGAAGCCGGGCATGTATTGCGGGCTGTTGGCCAGCGCATCGACGGTGGCCGTCCGGGTTTTTTCCAGCATGGCTTGATCCTCCTCCATGTATATGGTTACAAATGTAACTGTCTATTTTGTAACTATCAAGGAAGCCATGAACGCCGGAAATGCCATAGGTGATTTCGATCTCGAACAATTCCTGCCGTTCCGTCTCAATCGCGCGGCTGAATTCATCGCCCTGCGCTTTGCCGCCGCCTATAAGGCGGAATATGGGCTGACGCGGCCGGAATGGCGGACGCTGGCGGCGCTCGGAAGCTCGGGGCCGGATGACGGCGACAGAGGTCGGCACCCATTCGACCATGCACAAGACCAAGGTCAGCCGTGCCGTGTTTGCGCTGGAGGAGCGACGCTGGTTGAAGCGGACGCAGGACGAGGACGACCGCCGTGCCGAACATCTGGAGCTGACGGCAGCCGGGGCAAAGGCGTACCGGGACCTGACGCGGCTGGCGCGCGACTATTCGGCTGAACTGGTTGAACTGGTAGGGCAGGAGGGTTTGCTCGCACTTTCCTCGGGGCTGACCGCCGTCGAAAAGGCTATGGCGAAGAAGCCGCGTTAGAGCCTGCTGCGCTGGCGGACCGGCAGTCCCTCAAAATCCTTCAGCGTCGCCAGCACGATCGATGTCTTCACATGCTGCACGCTGTCATGCGGCAGAAGTACGTCGTTGACGAAATGGGCAAGTCCGGCAAGGTCTGGCGTCACGACCTTCAGGTGATAGTCCATCTCACCCGTTAGCGCATAACATTCCAGCACCTCGGGGAGATCGGCGATGAGGGCTGCAAAACGCTTGGCATTGTCGTGGTTGTGGGTGGCCAGTGTGACGGCGATGACGATCAGCAGATCGAGCCCCAGCCGGCCGCGATCGAGCATCGCCCGGTAGGTCTGGATGAAGCCTTCGGTCTCCAGCCGCGCCTGCCGCCGCGAACATTGCGATGGTGACAGGGCGATCCGTTCCGACAGTTCGTTGTTGGTCAGGCGGCCATCGCCCTGCAATTCGGAGAGGATTTTCAGGTCATATCCGTCCAGCTGTTCCATCCGTGCGCCAATCCTCAAAATTCCGCATGATCCGTGCATAGGTTTTGCCAAATCGCGCAAGAATGCAAGCACAATGCACGGAGTTTCCGTCATCATGGCCTCAAATTCAGACGTTCAGAGGAGAGAACGATGGGCCCCTTCCCGCATGATACAGCGCCGACTGGCATTACCGTTGAAAACCCGGCCGGTACCGATGGTTTCGAATTTGTCGAGTCTCGCCCATCCGGAGCCGGAGAAGCTGCGCGAACTCTTCACGCGCATGGGCTATTCCTGCGTTGCCAAGCATCGCACCAAGGATATCAGCGTCTGGCGCCAGGGCGACATCAATTACATTCTGAATGCAGAGCCCGGCAGCCATGCGATGCGCTTCGTCGAGGATCACGGTCCCTGTGCGCCGTCCATGGCCTGGCGTGTCTCTGATGCGAAACACGCGTTCGATCACGCCGTTTCCAAGGGCGCGACGCCCTATCAAGGCAATGACAAGGCGCTCGATGTTCCGGCCATTGTCGGGATCGGCGGTTCGCTGCTCTATTTCATCGATACCTACGGCCAGAAGGGCTCGCCCTATGAGGCCGAATTCGAGTGGCTCGGGCGCGTGATCCGGAAACCGGAAGGTGTCGGCTTCTATTATCTCGATCACCTCACCCATAATGTCTATCGCGGCAACATGGATACGTGGTGGGATTTCTACCGCGAACTGTTCGGCTTCAAGCAGATCCATTTCTTCAACATCGATGGTCGCATCACGGGCCTGACGAGCCGGGCGATCACTTCGGCCTGCGGCAAGATCCGCATTCCGCTGAACGAATCCAAGGACGACACCAGCCAGATCGAGGAATATCTGCGCAAGTACAAGGGCGAGGGCATCCAGCACATTGCGGTTGGCACCGACGGCATCTACGAGGCGACCGACAAGCTGGCCGCCAACGACCTGAAGTTTATGCCGGGACCGCCGGAAACCTATTACGACCTGTCGCATGACCGCGTGAACGGCCATGACGAGCCGATCGAACAGATGAAGAAGCACGGCATTCTGATCGACGGCGAGGGCGTGGTGGATGGCGGCATGACCCGCATCCTGCTGCAGATTTTCTCGAAAACCGTAATCGGGCCGATCTTCTTCGAATTCATCCAGCGCAAGGGCGATGAAGGGTTCGGCGAAGGTAACTTCCGCGCCCTGTTCAGATCGATCGAGGCCGATCGGATCCGTCGTGGTGTGTTGAAACCGGCTGCTGCCGCCGAGTAAGCGCTTTTCCCATTAAAAGCCCTGCCGATTGCAAATCGGCGGGGCTTCTTCGGTTTTGGTTTGGATGTTGTCTCTCGTCAGGTGTCCGCCAAACGTCATCGGGCAGTCAGAGCAGGGTGATACCGGTTTCAGATACCGGCTGTTGTTTCATCTTGAGGCATGTGGAAAGATTTCATTAAGCATAGAGACTGCCCACCGGGGGGAAGTTTCACAATCCGCATTATTCTGGCGTGGTGAACGCTATGGCTGGTATCATGAATGCGGTGATACGGAATCTGTGCGATGGATGACATAGCGGCGAGACTGGCGTCATTGCGGGATGATACTGCGGCCTTCATCGCGCTTTACGATCAACAGGATCGCCTGCGCTATGCCAACAGGGCTTTTCGCGCGGCCTTCGCGCTCGACGAGACGGAAACGCCGCTCTGGCCGGATTTGATGCGGCGAAATCATGCGCTTGGCCGTGGCACCGTCATTAGCGTGCCGGATTTCGAGGCGTGGGTCGTCTCGGCACAGTCGCGGCGCGGCAAGGTGCCATTCAGGGCGTTTGAGACCGATCTGGTCGACGGCCGCTGGCTTTGGATGACCGAGACCGTCAATCGTAGCGGCTGGATGCTGTGCATTGCCAATGACATCACCCATTTGCGTGCCGACGAACGCACCCTGCGGCAGGATCGCGACTTTGCGCTGAAGGCATCGCAGACCGACGAACTGACCGGTATTTCCAACCGCCGCTACATGATGGCGCAGCTGGAGGCGATGATCCGCAGCCAGCCGGCGGACGGTCCTGTCAGCGGCTGCATTTCCATTCTCGATATCGACTTCTTCAAGGGCATCAACGATCTCTATGGCCACCAGACCGGCGATGAGATCCTGCTGGATTTTGCCCGGCGCGTCCATCCGATAGTCCGGCGGCACGATTGCTTCGGGCGTATCGGCGGCGAGGAGTTCATGCTGATCTTTCCGGAAACGACGCTCGCCGAAGGCGAATGGATCGTCGATCGGGTGCTGGAGACGGTGCGTACGGCCCGCCCGCTGCTGTCGGTGCCGTTGTTTTCCTATACCTGCTCGGCCGGCATTGCCGCCTTGCAGCCGGGCGAGACCGCCAAGGAAATTTATTCGCGCGCCGATGCAGCCCTATACGATGCCAAACATTCCGGCCGCGACCGGATGGCGGTCGGCGCGCGCTGACTTATTGCGTCAGGCCTTCGAGGCCGGGGACTGTCCGGCTCACTGCGACTTCGGTGATTTCGTAATCTGCGACGCCGTTGATCGTGAACGGGTCAGCCGCAACGATCATCTCGATTTCGGCCCGTGTTCCGTGTGCGAAAATCACTCCGCCGGTGCGCGGGTTCTTGCGTCCGGATGCGAGAAAGATGCCTCTGTCATAGCCGTCCTTTACCCAGTCCATATGCGGTTCGATATGCTGGTCCACTTCGGAGAGGTCGGCCGTGTAGGTCAGCGACAGAATGAACATGGTCAGTCCTCGGTCAAGAGTTTTGCGCGGATCAACCCCGCGCAGCGAATTGCCCATATAGAGCGTGCCGGTCTGCAGGTCGGCCAGTGTCAGGCGCTGGACGTGGGGCGGCGCGCGCAGATCAGTTCCGTTCTGCAGTACGCCTGCGAGCAGGCCGCAGGAGATCGGCGGGGTTTTCAGGATGCCGGAGCCGTCATCGAGAAAGATCGAAGTGATGGTTCCCTCGCAGGGCTCGCCCTTTTCGTTGAGCTGCAGGACCTCATCCACTTCCGATGCAGGATATTCGGCGCGGGCTGCCTCGTAGATCTCGCGCCGCGTGGTCTTGTGGCGCAGCAGCCTGTTGGTAGAATCGAGCCGGGCCGAGGCGATGGCGACGCGCCACACGGTCTCCTCCGGCAAAGGGGAGAACGGCGCGGTGGTGATGGCGATTTCACCGATGGGGCTGAGGGTCAGGCGGACGCGAAGGGGCAGGCTTTCGCCATGCACGTCCGCCAGCTTTTCCGCTGCCTTGTCCGCACCTAAAAACCCAGGCGTCCTGCCGAGCGCTTCAGCCGGGCCAGATGCAGCCGCAGGCGGACGATGCCGGTGCCGGGCTCCCATCGCATGGTTTCGATCAACGAGAAATCGCTCATCGGTCGATCCAGGCGTCACCAACGGCAAAGCGGGCCTTGAGCAGGCATTCGTCATATTCGGCTTCGGCCGTCAGATCGAAGACAATGCCTCCGCCGACATTGAAGATGGCTTCGCCCTCCGGAAAAAGCGACAGCGTGCGGATGGCAACGTTGAAACGCATCGTCCCATCGGGCGCGATGAACCCGATCGAGCCGCAATAGGCGTCACGCGGTCCGTCTTCGAGATCGTGCAGGATTTCCATCGCCCGCATTTTTGGCGCACCGGTCACGGAGCCGCAAGGGAAGAGTGCCTCGAAAATCTGGGTGATGCCGATATCGGGCAAGAGCTTTGCGCGGACATGGCTGACCATCTGGTGCACGGTCGGATAGGTCTCGATATCGAACAGCCTTGGCACGTCGAGCGTGCCCACCTCGGTGATGCGGGAAATGTCGTTGCGCAGGAGGTCGACAATCATGCGGTTTTCGGCCTGGGATTTTGGATCCTCGCGCATTTCGCTGATCAGGTGCTGGTCTTCCGCAGGCGTTGCGCCGCGCCGCGCCGTGCCCTTCATCGGATGCGTCTCGATCCAACCGTCCTTGTCGACCCGGAAGAACAGTTCGGGTGAGCGCGATAGGAGGATGGGGCCACCGAGCGAAACCAGCGCACCATACTTAACCGGTTGCCGTTCGATCAGCGACCAGAAGGCGGCCAGTGGATCGCCATTCCAGCGGGCGTTGACCTGCATGGTCAGGTTTGCCTGGTAGCAATCACCCTTCCGCAGGTGCTGGTGCAGCCGGTCGAAGCGCTGTTTGTAGGTCTCGAAATTCCAGCTGGCGCGCGGCTGGGTGATGAACGGCTCGTTTTCAATACGGCGTTGCGGAACTGCCAGGGCATGCCGTTCGGCCGGGCCATCAGAACACGCCGAACGACATTAGCGGCGTGCGGCGGTTTTCCTCGGCGAAGGGGGCAAGTTTCTGCTCGAACAGATGGCCCGCTTCATAGCTCATGAAACCGGCCAGCCATTTTCCGGCCTTGTGGGCGGCTTCCATGTCTTTCAGGCCGCGCCAGAACTCAGCTTTTGTATGGGCGGTGATCACGCGCAACGGCTCGGCAAAGACAGTCGTCCTGTCTTCGCTGTCGTCCCGGAAGAGGACATAGGGGCCGGTGTCGGTCATGCCATTGATCGCCGATGGAGTATCTTGATTTACGCCTGTCTATCAAGCGCCTCAAGCTCATCGATCAGCCCTTCCAGCATCGACAGGCCCTGTGCCCAGAACGACGGATCGGTGGCGTCGAGGCCGAACGGGGCGAGAAGCTCGGAATGATGCTTGGTGCCGCCGGCCTTCAGGAGCTCGAAATATTTCTGCTGGAAGCCGGTTTCGGCCTTCTGGTAGACGGCATAGAGCGAGTTCACCAGGCAATCGCCGAAGGCATAGGCATAGACGTAGAAGGGCGAGTGGATGAAGTGGGGGATATAGGTCCAATAGGTCTCGTAGCCCTCGGAAATCCGGATGGCCGGGCCAAGGCTCTCTCCCTGCACCGACAGCCAGAGCTGACCGATATCGTCAGCGGTCAATTCGCCCTTCTTGCGGGCGGTGTGGACCTTGCGCTCGAATTCATAAAAGGCGATCTGGCGCACGACCGTGTTGATCATGTCCTCGACCTTCTGAGCGAGCATGGCCTTACGTTCGCGCTTGTCCTTGGTCTTGTCGAGCAGGGCGCGGAAGGTCAGCATTTCGCCGAAGACGGAGGCGGTTTCAGCGAGGGTCAGCGGCGTCGAGGCCATCAGCGCGCCCTGGCCGCCGGCCAGAACCTGATGCACGCCATGGCCAAGTTCGTGGGCAAGCGTCATCACGTCGCGCGGCTTGCCCATATAGTTGACCAGCACATAAGGATGCGCTGACGGTACGGTCGGGTGGGCAAACGCGCCCGGCGCCTTGCCCGGCCGAACCGGTGCATCGATCCAGCCGCCATCGAAGAAGCGGCGAGCGATATCGGCCATTTCCGGCTCGAAGCCGGCATAGGCCGACAGGACGGTTTCCTTGGCTTCGCTCCAGGGGATCAGCGTTGTCGTCGTTTCCGGCAGCGGCGCGTTGCGGTCCCAGAATTCCATCTGTTCCATGCCGAGCCACTTGGCCTTCATCGCATAATAGCGGTGTGACAGGCGCGGATAGGCATCTTTCACGGCGGCGGCCAGCGCATCGACCACGTCGCGCTCGACACGGTTGGCTAGGTGGCGGCTGTCGGCGATATCGGTAAAGCCGCGCCAGCGGTCGGAGATTTCCTTGTCCTTGGCGAGCGTGTTGGTGATCAACGTGAAGGTGCGGATATTGTCCTTGAAGGTTTTCGTCAGTGCCTGTGCCGCCTTCTTGCGGACAGCCGGATCGGCCTCCTGCAGCATGCTGAGCGTCACTTCGAGCGGCAACTCTTCGCCATCGACATTGAATGTCAGTGACGCCATGGTTTCATCGAATAGGCGATTGAAGGCGCTGGCGCCGGTCATCGACTTTTCGAGGAACAGCTGCTCGATCTTGTCATCGAGCTGGTAGGGCTTGTCCATGCGCAGATCGACGATCCACGGCTTGTAATAGGCGGCCAGCGTATCGTTTTCCAGCGCTGCATCAATGACGGCGTCATCGATCCGGTTAAGTTCCAGCGCGAAGAACAGCAGATGGCTCGCCATATCAGTAAGCTTTGCCTGGGCATCGCCATAGAGCTTGCCGTTGGCCGGATTGGAGGTGTCGGAGAAATAGGTGAGGCCGGCAAAGGAGCCGATCTTGCCCATCAAGTCTTCGAGCACTTCGTATTCCCGCACGGCTGCGCCGATGCCGTCGTCACCGGCAAGCGTTGCTGCACCTTCCAGCTTGCCCTTCCATTTGGCCTCGAATGCCTTCGAGAGCGTGTCTGCCTTTGTCAGGTCGCTGAGATATTCTGTCGACGTTGCCGAGGGGTAGAGATCTTCCAGCTTCCAGGAGGGCAGGTCGCCAAGTTCGGCTGCATTTGCGCCAGCGGACGAGGCGGCCAGGGCGATGCGCGACAATGTCTGGGAACCGGGAAAATGATGCATGGACGATCACTCTTTTTGTCTATGCCGGCCCGGATTCGGGCGGCGAAGCAGAGGGCGGATATGGGGCCATGACCTAACGTCGGCAATGGATAAAATGCAAGTATTTCTCAAAAGAGGATTTTCAGGCCTTTCTGACAGGAATGCTTCTCACGATACGGCACATGATGTGGCGGTCGGGTTCTACGCGGAAAGCAGGAGGCCTTCATGACATCCCAAATTCTCGTCATCGATGACGATCCGGTTCAGCGCCGGCTGCTGACGAACATGATCGAGCGTCTCGGTCATATTGCCCATCTCGCCGACAATGGCCGCAGCGGTCTGGAACTGCTGGAGCGCAAGCGTGGGCTGATCAGCGTCATCCTTCTTGATCTGATGATGCCGGAAATGAACGGCCACGGTTTTCTCGAGGCAATCGCCGAGCGCGGCATCGAGACGCCTGTGATCGTGCAGACGGGGCAGGGCGGCATCGAGACGGTTGTTCTCGCCATGCAGGCCGGCGCCTTCGATTTCGTCGTCAAGCCGGTGTCGCCCGAACGGCTTTCCGTTGCGATTACCAACGCCCTCAAGATGGATCATCGTGAAAGCAAGAGTGGCCGCGCACCAAAACGGTCGCGCAGCGGTTCCGTTGGCTTCGACGATGTCGTCTCTGCAAGCCCTGCGATGATCCGCGTTCTGGATCGCGCGCCGTGCGGCGCAATCGAATATTCCGATCGTGCTCGAAGGTGAATCCGGCGTCGGCAAGGAAATGGTCGCCCGCGCCATCCAGCATGCGAGCGAGCGGTCCAGCAAGCCGTTCGTCACGGTCAATTGCGGCGCCATTCCGCACAATCTCGTCGAGAGCATCCTCTTCGGCCACGAGAAAGGCGCCTTCACCGGCGCCACCGAAAAACATTCCGGCAAGTTTGCCGATGCTGACGGCGGCACGCTGTTTCTCGACGAGATCGGCGATCTGCCGCTCGAGGTTCAGGTCAAGCTGCTCAGGGCGGTCCAGCAGGGTGAGATCGAAACGATCGGTGCCCGCCATCCGCAGAAGGTCAATGTCCGGTTGATCTCGGCCACCAACAAGGACCTGATCAACGAGGTGCGCGAAGGGCGCTTCCGTGAAGATCTCTATTACCGGCTGAACGTCTTCCCGATCGCCATTCCGGCGCTGCGCCGGCGCAAGGAAGATATCCCGGTTCTGGTGCGCACTTTCGTCGAGCGTTTCGCGTTGGAGCAAAGGCTGGCGTCGCCGCTTTCGGTGTCCAGCGGAGCGATGGCGCTTCTGACGGCTTATGACTGGCCGGGCAATATCCGCCAGCTGGAAAATGCCATCTTCCGGGCCGTCGTTCTTGCCGAAGGCGCTGAGTTGACGGTGAAGGATTTCCCGCAGATCGCCACCCAGATCCCTGGCTATGTCGTCGCGGAGAAGTCGGGCTTCACATGGGAGGAAACCGGGCCGGCAAAGGGAACAGTCGTGGAAGGAATTATCTGCCGCCGGTCTACCCGCATTTCAGCGCTGCTGAAAAGGGTGACGTGCGGACCGCAGCGCCGGATCAGCATTCCGACAACGCGATTGCCAGCGTCGACGATGGTGGAAATGTGCGAAAGCTGGCCGATGTGGAAGAGGAACTGATTCGTTTTGCGCTGAAGTTTTACCGCGGCCAGATGAGCCAGGTGGCGCGCAAACTCGGCATCGGACGCTCTACATTGTACCGTAAACTCAAGGATTATGGCATTAATCCGGACGATCCGTTCAGCGAGGCCGCATAAAACGAGGATAACAATCCGTAACGATCCGTCGTATTTGGCTGTTGTCGTTTAGACCTTGTTAGTGAACCATTCACTATATTATAAGGATAACCGATGACTGTGGCATATTTGCCATGCTGTCACCGCAATTGACAGTCATCTGAGCAGCCACGGGACGCATTGTCCGTCGGACGGGGATTGAGTTTGCAAAATTTGTTCGGATTCAAGAAGCCTAGCGGCTCCGTGATCACCCGCTTTTGCGCCGCGGTTGCCGGTAAGGTGCCGCGTGTTCTCGCATCGCTTCTGATCGCAGCGTCCATGGTCACGCCTGGCTTTGCTCCGCCCGTCGAGGCGGCAGGCCAGACGCGTACGCTCAAGCTCTATTTCATTCACACGAAGGAAAAGGCGTCGATCACCTTCAAGCGCAACGGCCGCTACGACGCCAAGGGCCTGCAGGAGGTCAACCGTTTCCTGCGCGACTGGCGCCGCAACGAGCCGACGAAGATGGACCCGCGTCTTCTCGACCTCGTCTGGGAAGTCTATCAGAAGAGCGGTTCGCGCGATTATATCCACGTCGTCTCCGCGTATCGCTCGCCGGCCACCAACGGCATGCTGCGGTCGCGCTCCAAAGGCGTGGCCAAGAAAAGCCAGCATATGCTCGGCAAGGCGATGGATTTCTATCTGCCCGACGTCAAGCTGAAGACGGTGCGTGAAATCGGCATGAAGTTCCAGGTCGGCGGCGTCGGCTATTACCCGACATCCGGCTCGCCCTTTATTCACATGGACGTCGGTGGCGTTCGCGCTTGGCCGCGCATGAGCCTGCAACGAACTCGTCCGGCTGTTCCCCGATGGAAAGACGCTGCATGTCCCTGCCGACGGAAAGCCGTTGCCGGGCTATGAACTGGCCGTTGCAGACTACAAGCGTCGCGTCGGTGCCAGCGGCATCGAAGTGGCAGGCGGTGGCGCCAAGGGGGCCGGTGACAAGGAGACTACCAAGCGTAAGGGCAACCTGTTCGCTATGCTGTTCGGCGGCGGTGGCGACGAGGATGAAGAACCCAACGCAATCGCCAGTGCCGATCTCGAAGGCTCTGACGAACAGCCGGCAGCCAAGGCCAATGTCACCCAGGTTGCTGCCGCAGAACAGGCCCTTCCAGGCGTGGACAATTCCGTTGCACTGACTGCCGCGCAACAGACAGCCGCCCAACAGAAGGACGTCGCTGCTCCGGTTCCCGGCGTAAGGCCGGCCTTCAAGGATGCCGACGCCGGCGTTCAGACGGCGCTGGTCGCTCCGACCAAGGAAACCTCTCAGGAGGCTTGGGCCGCAGCTCTGCCGACACCGGCCGTTACGCCGGAAAGCGAATATGCCGACTTGAGCGCCTACAAGATTCCCGGTGCCGCAGATGCTCGGCAAGCGGGGCTCGAACGGCGATGCCGGCAGCGATACGCTGATGGCCTCGACCGATCCGAATGCGGCGGTGCTGCCTGAGGATGTCGCAGCGCTTGGCTTTGTTCCGGTTCCCGGCGCGCGCCCTGCAGGCGAGGAAGCGCTGATGGCTGTGGCCGACGCCAATGTTGCCGTCCCGTCGTTTGCCGAAAGGGTACAGCCACAGGCCGTTGCTTTGGCGCAGCAGCCGGTAGAAGCGGTTGCCGAGGCGCAGACACGCGTTGCACTGGCACAGCCGACACAGCAGGAACAGCCGGTGGAAATGGCTGCGTTCGTGCCGCAATCGGGTGCCGCAGCGCGCCGCAGTGTTTGACGACGCTTTCGATGGCAATGTTGAAGCACCTGCCAAGGGCAAGCGCCCGAAGAAGCAGGAAGCCGATGCGGCAACCCGCACGTCTGTCCGTACCGAGCCGAAGCTGACGCAGCAGATCATCTCTTCCTGGGCTCTGACGAACGGCCGCATGGCGACCCTGTCGAAGCCGGTGAAGGCTCCGCGCTTCGTCAGCAAGAGCCTGCGCGCGTCGCCGACGACGGTCTATTCTGCCGGTTTCACCAACGAGGCGGTTGCTGTCGATACGGCCCGGTTCAGCGGCAATGCCGTCAACTTCCTGGAAGTGAAGAAATTCAGCACCAACTGAAACAACAGGTAAATCAACAGACAAAGCCCGCTGGTGACAGCGGGTTTTTTGCGTTTTGATCTGCTGTATAGGCGTTTCGGCATCACGCGAATGTGTGCACGATGTGTGGACCGGAAGGGCTTTCCGCCTTTGACGGGCGTGGCGAAAGCGCATTCGCCTTCCTATATCCGCCTCATCTCTTTCGCTGGCCGCGCGTTTCTCTATCGCTGTAGTTCTCTGCACGACGTGTTACGCATGCAATAGAAGGCCGGAAGGGACCATCCCGTTTGCAACGGACAAGGAGTGTGCGAATGCCCAAATACAGCAAGACCCCGGAAGCGATTGCAAAATTGTCTCCGGAACAATACCGCGTTACGCAGCAGAGCGGCACGGAGCGGCCGGGAACCGGGGAGTATAACGACAACAAGAAGCCGGGCATCTATGTCGATATCGTTTCTGGCGAGCCGCTGTTTGCGTCGTCCGACAAATACGGATCCGGCTGCGGCTGGCCGAGCTTCACCAAACCGATCGAACCGGCCCACGTCGCCGAGCTGCGCGATGTCTCGCATGGCATGGTTCGCGTCGAGGTTCGTTCGACCCATGGCGACAGCCATCTCGGACATGTCTTTACCGACGGCCCGCGGGATCGCGGTGGACTTCGTTATTGCATCAATTCGGCCTCGCTCCGCTTTGTCCCTGCGCGACACGATGGAGGCGGAAGGTTATGGCGACTATCTCTCACAGGTGGAGGATATCTGATGACAACTGAACGCGCAGTATTGGCAGGCGGCTGCTTCTGGGGCATGCAGGACCTCATTCGCCGTTATGACGGCGTGATCTCGACCCGGGTGGGCTACACCGGCGGCGACGTCAAGAATGCGACCTATCGCAACCACGGCAGCCATGCGGAAGGCATCGAAATCACCTTCGATCCCACGCGGATCAGCTATCGCGATCTCCTGGAATTCTTCTTCCAGATCCATGATCCGTCGACGCTCGACCGCCAGGGCAACGACAGGGGCGTGAGCTATCGCTCGGCGATCTATTATACCAGCGACGAGCAGAAGCGAGTTGCCTTGGAAACGATCGCCGATGTCGATGCCTCGGGCCTGTGGCCCGGCAAAGTGGTGACGCAAGTGGAGCCTGTCGGCGACTTCTGGGAAGCGGAGCCTGAGCACCAGGATTATCTGGAGCGCATTCCGAATGGCTATACCTGCCATTTCATCCGCCCGGGCTGGAAGCTGCCGCGTGAGAAGAGCAGCGACGCCGCTGCTTGAGACGGTTCTCTTCGCTCAATTTAGATATCGCTCCAAAATGATAAAAGGCCGGTCGAGACCGGCCTTTTGATGTTTAATGCCCGCCAACCGTTTCGATTGGGGCAGCTTCCATAGTGAGATGGCTTTATTCGGCGTCCGGGGCTTCGATCATGCCCAGTGCAGCGAGGTAGGTGTCGAGGATGGCTTCCTGCTCCATGCGCTCGTCCTTGTCCTGCTTGCGGATCGCGATGACCTTTTCAGGATCTTCGTGTCGAAGCCGGTGCCCTTTGCTTCGCCGTACACATCCTTGATGTCGTCGGCGATGGTCTTCTTTCTTCTTCCAGCCGCTCGATGCGCTCGATGAACGAACGAAGCTGGTCGCGTGCGACGCCGTGGGCATCCGACATGGTGTTCTCCTTGTTGGGGGATATCAATGAGGTTGGGACTGAATTTGTGAGGCTGTGACCTGCCGCGAAGTACGGTCGAGGTCAAGTGACATTGCGTAACATCGGGTGGATTTCCGGCCCGGGCCGGCCAAGGCGGGTGTTATTCCTTGGGCTTGCTCGCTTCAAAGGCGGCCTTCTGTTCGCCGGACGCCTCCCTTTGGTTGAGCGCCCGCCACTCCTCGTAAGGCATGCCATAGACGATCTCGCGGGATGCTTCCTTGTCCATGTCGACGCCTGCAGCGTTGGCGGCGTCGTGGTACCAGTTGGACAGGCAGTTGCGGCAAAAGCCGGCCATGTTCATCAGGTCGATATTCTGCACGTCGCTGCGTTCGCGTAAGTGGGACACGAGACGGCGAAAGGCGGCGGCTTCGAATTCAAGCTGCTGTTGCGGTGTAAGGTCGCTCATCGTCGGTCTCTTTCAGCTGTCAGAACGTATACGGTCCAGTGCGCGATGGATAACGCCTGATTTCGTGCAAATCGGGGCGGGTGTTCAAATTGGCAAGGATAGGCGCAAGTCGTGCGTCCCATTCAGCAACGCCGCTATCGTCGCCGATCAGGTCCTGGCGCACTTCGATGAGCGCATGGGCAATGCCGGTTTCCATGCAGTGGCGAAACATCGTGTCGCCGCAGCAGCGCCGTCATAGGGCTCGTTGTCGCCGACCAGGATGTCTCCGGAAGCCTCGAGCGCTTCGATCAGCGGAGTGACCGCGCGCGGATCGCTGTCCCACAGAACGGCGGCATGCCAGGGGCGGGGCACGCCCTTCCAGGCCGGCGTATAGGAATGAATGGAGATGACCAACGGCGCCCTGCCGCTTGCCGTGCCGACAGCGGCGATGGTCTGCGAAACGGCGCTATGATACGGGCGGTGGAACCGGTTGAGGCGCGCTTCCCATTCCTCCGGGGTGATCGGGTGGTTGCCGGGGATGATGGCGCCGTCGGAAATCTTCATGATCAGCGTTGGATCGTCCTCACCCCGGTTCGGATCGATCAGCAGCCGCGAAAAGCAGCTGAGAACGGCGGGGACGTCCAGCCGCGCAGCCAGCCGCCGGACGAGCGCCTCGACGCCGATGTCATAAGCGATGTGACGTGCAAATGCGCTTTCGGGCAGGCCAAGCCGGCCATATTCCGGCGGCAGCCGGTTTGTGGCATGATCGGCAAGAATGACCAGTCCGGCCGCTGGGTCGCCCTCAATGATTTCGAACGGTGACGTTTGGCGCATACAGTATCAACTTGTTTTATCCTTGACAAAATTTGATGGCATGCTGTGGGCAATATCGCAAGCCAATCACTGAATTTGCGATGTTTCGAGCAACAAAAAGCCGGATGTAATCGATTAGAGTCGCGTTGACATTCGAGCCCCACCGTCGCAAGAAAGTCCCTCGATAAATCACAACGGAGACCCATTGGAAACCGTGTCCAGATATCCTTTTTCCAGGCTGAATCTGCGGAGCTGGTCTTTAAGCGCTGTTCTCCTCTTCGTTCTGACCGCGTTTTCGCCGGCCCTGATCGCAAGTGAAGCCCGCGCCGAGTTTCGCGTTTGCAATGGTACTCAGAATCTGGTCGGCGTGGCCGTCGGCTATCGTGCCAAGGAAGGCTGGATCACCGAAGGGTGGTGGCAGGTTCCCGCAACCACCTGCGCGACCCTGATCGAGGGTGAGCTCCAATCACGATACTATTACCTCTATGCTGAAGATGCGGCCCGCGGTGGACGCTGGACGGGTGACGTCAATATGTGCGTTGCCGAAAACGAGTTCAAAGTGACGGGCGTGCAGGATTGCTTCGCGCGCGGTTTTCAGCGGATGGGGTTCAAGGAATACGACACGGGGCGTCAGGGGAGCTGGATGGTTCAGTTGTCCGATACCCCAGGGACTCAAGAAAGCCACAACTGATGAAGCGGAATAGAAAAGTCAAAATCCTCGCAACGCTCGGCCCGGCATCGAGCGAAGAAGAGATGATCCAGAAGCTGCATGAGGCGGGGGCTGATCTTTTCCGGATCAACATGAGCCATGCCAGCCACGACATGATGCGCACGCTGATCAAGCGCATCCGCAATGTCGAGGCGCGCTGCGGCCGCCCGATCGGCATTCTCGCCGACCTTCAGGGGCCGAAGCTGCGCGTCGGCAAGTTCGCCGCCGGCAAGGTCGATCTGGTCCCCGGCCAGACCTTCACTCTCGACAACAAGGACGAGCCGGGCGACGCCACCCGTGTCTACCTTCCGCACCCGGAAATCCTGGAATCGGTCAAGGCAGGTCATCGCCTGCTGATCGACGACGGCAAGCTGCACCTGCGCGCCGACAAGTCCGACGGCAAGAGCATTGTCTGCACCGTCATCGCCGGCACCAAGATTTCCGATCGCAAGGGCGTCAGCCTGCCCGATACATTGCTCAGCGTCGGTGCGCTGACTGAAAAGGACCGTGCCGACCTCGACGCGGTGCTGGAAACCGATGATGTCGACTGGGTTGCCCTGTCGTTCATCCAGCGCCCGGAAGATCTGTCCGAAGTGCGCAAGGTTTCGCGCGGCCGCGTCGGCCTGATGTCGAAGATCGAAAGCCGCAGGCGATCGAACGGATCGACGAAATCATCGAACTGTCCGACGCGCTGATGGTTGCCCGTGGCGACCTTGGCGTGGAAATGCCGCTCGAGGCTGTCCCCGGCCTGCAGAAGCAGCTGATCCGTGCCGCCCGCCGCGCCGGCAAGCCGGTTGTCGTTGCCACACAGATGCTGGAATCGATGATTTCTGCTCCAGTCCCGACCCGCGCTGAAGTCTCTGACGTTGCGACTGCCGTATTTGAAGGCGCGGATGCGATCATGCTGTCGGCCGAATCGGCTTCCGGTGACTATCCGGTGGAATCGGTTGCCACCATGGCATCGATTGCCAGCAAGATCGAAACCGACCCGCACTATCCGGGCATCATCTACGCCCAGCGTACCCCGCCGGAAGCCACCGGCGCCGACGCAATCTCGCTGGCGGCCCATCAGATCGCCGAGACCCTGAACCTTTCGGCTATCGTCTGTTACACGTCGTCCGGCACGACCGGCCTGCGCGCGGCGCGAGCGTCCGCAGGTTCCGATCCTTGCTCTTTCGCCAGTGATCCAGACGGCACGCCGTCTTTCTGTCGTCTGGGGCCTGCATTGTGTCGTCACTTCCGATGCGACCGATCTGGACGACATGGTCAACCGCGCCTGCCGCATCGTTGCGACCGAAGGTTTCGGCAAGCCGGGCGATCGGGTGATCATATCGGCTGGCGTTCCGCTCGGAACACCGGGCGCCACCAACATGCTGCGCATCGCCTATATCGGCTCTGACGGCCTCAGCGGCGTCTGAATCAAGCCTTGAACTCATGAAAAACCGCCGGAGTGATCCGGCGGTTTTTTTGTTTATGCGATAGTTGGTCAGATGGTGATGCTGGCGGGTGCCGCGACAGTGATGCCAGACGCGCTAGCTGGAGAGCCGCTACCCAGGGCGGCGTTCAGGCCCTGGATTGCCTGGTTCAGGCTGTCGCCGGACTTCTGTGCCTCTGTTATGGCATTCTGGTCGGCATTCTTCTCCTGACGCATGCGGCGCAGGGCCTCTTCGAGCAGGGCCTTGATTTCCTGCGCCACAGCTTTGAAGTCTTCAAGCGTCTTGTGATCACCAGCGGAGACGGCCTTTTGCCCCGTCGCATCCTTCATCGTGTTCTGATAGGCCTTCTGGGCGAAGGACATGTCGTCTTCTGCACCGTCGCCCGTTTCGGCTGTTTCCGCAGCGGACGACTGCGCGGCCAAGGTTACAGCCTCCGCCGTCGTGCTGGCTGCTGCGGATCCTGCGGTCGATCCGGCCGAGACCGCCGATGCGAAGTCCTTGGCAGCGGCGCCGACCTCACGGGCCAGGCGTCCTGCCTGCCGGGCGAGGATTTCCGGATCGAAGCCCCAGCGGCGCAGGAACTCCAATTCCTTCTTGGCATCTTCCAGTCTCTTCTTGGCTCGTGCCTTTATGTTGTCCGCGTCGGTCTCGGCGGCGCTCTTGAGTATATCGAGGGTCCGGTTCAACTGGCTTTGATCGTCGGTTGCGGCTGCAGCGCCGGCAGACGAGGTCACTGTTGTCACGGTGGTGGTGCGAAACGGATAGGCTGTGGCTATGCCGCCGATTTGCATGAATAGGACCTCCAGATTGAGGCCGCACGTTGCAATCGGCAGCTTGCATGGGGCTGGCGTGTTAGCGGTTAAGCTGCTGAAACTAGCTAGTTTACCACCGTGATGCGGGCCTGCGCCTCTGCCGCCAACGCGTTCAGGTCGCGCTTCTTGCCAGCCAGTGATTCTATTGCGGCAATCGCCAGATCCGTGACGGCGTAATCCGGCTTGTGGCCGAGATTGTGGATGCGCAGCAGTGTCGAGCCGGCGATGTCTTCACGCAGTTGGCGAGAATGGATTTCCGGCAGGACGACGCGGTCGGCATCGCCCGTGATGATCACGGTCGGGGCCTTGATCTCCTTGTAGCGCGGCGACACGCGCTTCACGTATTCGAGCAGATTGGCGACATCGATGGCGTTGTTGCGAAAGGAGGCCGGTCTTATGGCCAGATGGGCGGCGGTGTCCTTGATGTAGCTGTGCGGGCGCGGATTGGGCGCAAAGACGTATTTGGTTGCTTTGTCGATCGAGGCAAGGCCGATGGGTGGCGCGATCAGCGTGGCGAACAGCCAGCCGAGCACCGGCGTCCTGGTGACGCTGTAATACCATTCGATGCCGCCGGGCCATGGGTGCGTGGCAGGGGAGAGGAAGAGAAGGCCCGCCACCATATCCTTGTGGTTGAGGGTAAAAGTCGCCGCGATCGCTCCACCGAAGGAATGGCTGACGATAATGGCTTTCTTGATCCCGCGTTTGCGCATCAACGCAGCAATGGCATCGGCCTGTCCGTCCGGATAGGCGTTCTGTGGCCCGCCACGATCGGAAAATCCAAGCCCGGGCCGGTCGAGGAACAGCATATCGGCGCGTCCCTCCAGTTTGCTCCTGAAGGCAACCATCGGGTCAAGGAGATTGGCGCTTGCCCCATGGATGAAGACGAGGGTCGGAAGATCGGCGGTCTTTGGACGCGGGACGTAGACGCTGTTCATCCGGTAGCCACCGACATCGATCCGTTCGCCGGTGTTCGGATTGTCCTTTTCAAAGGCCGCTGCCTGATAAGAGCTGAAGCCGAACCCGGTGACGAGCACGGCGAGGAATAGAGATGCGATGAACAGCATGATTTTCCTGAAGACGAAAGACATCAGTCACTCTTCTGCGCCGGCGCGAACAGCCGGATGGATCGGTTATCGTCCGATACGAGAGAGAACGTGCTACGGTTTCGCCACTTGAGCAGAATTATGTGCGATCGCCGGCAAGCTTTTCTTCGAGCTCGCCAAGCTGCTCCTGCGCCCGCCGGTCGGCGGGATAGATGGCGAGGAATTGTTCCCAGGCGCGAAGGGCTAGCTCATCCTTGCCAGCGGAGGTCAGCATCGCGGCCATGCCGGCGAGCGCGCCGAAATGGCGGGGCTCGATTGCCAGGACGCGATTGATGTCAGACATCGACTTGCGATAGTTGCCCATCTGGAAATGCAGCGTGGCGCGCTGGTTCCAGCCTTCGACATAGAGCGGTGAAAGGGTGATGACCTGATCGAAAATATCCAGCGCGGTCGCCTGGCGATTGGATCTCGACCGCCTTGGACGCCCATTGCATCAAGAGATTGATCGAGGCGCTGCCGGAATCCTGCCATTCGATGCGGATCCGATCGGAAATCTCGCGCGCCTTGTCCTGATCGCGTTCCCGTTTCAACTCCGAAAAGAGCGTGTCGAGCCGCTGCTTCGGCGTCGTCAGTTCCGACGTCGCGGAGGCCTGGGCAGTGGTATCGGCTGCAAGTAGGGCAGGGGCGCAACTGAGCGATGCCGCCAGCGCGCAGCCAAGAATCAAAAATGAAGACATGAGTTTAGCCATGGCAGATAAGGTAGTCCGCCATGGCTGAAGATCAAATCAAATTTGAGACATCAAACCGATGAACCGATTGAGCGCCCGGTTTTTAAAAAAACACATGGGCGCCCTAACGCACTCAATCTATACGTGACTTCTCCGAAAAACTTGAGTTTCCGGCTCACGCAATAGATCAGCCCTGACGGGCCTTGAAGCGCGGGTTCAGCTTGTTGATGATGTAGACGCGACCCTTGCGGCGAACCAGACGGTTTTCGCGGTGACGGGCCTTCAGCGACTTAAGCGAATTTTTGATCTTCATTTTTCTGATCCGCAGTTTCGGCGAATCTAGTTTCGCCGGTCTTTAACAATCAAAAGCGCTTGCAGACCGTTAAGGCCGAGCGCGCTCTTAGGGTGGCAGGCAAATAACCCGGCATCGCAAAAGTGTCAACCACAGAGAGCCTGTTTTCGCAGCAGTTGGCGGCTTTTCTGTGGGTTAAACCCTCAGGCAAGCCAAGTGACATGCCCCATTTTACGCCCCGGCCGCGCTTCTGACTTGCCGTAAAGGTGAACCAGGGTATTGGGCTTGGCAAGCCAGACCGGCAGGTCGTCGATATCGTCGCCGATCAGGTTCTGCATCACGCAATCAGAATGCCGGGCGCCATCAGACAGGGGCAATCCAGCGACGGCGCGGATGTGCTGCTCGAACTGCGAGACCACGCAGGCGGCCTCCGTCCAGTGGCCGGAATTGTGGACGCGCGGGGCGATCTCGTTGGCGATCAGCGTGCCATCCGCCAGCGCGAAAAATTCGACGCCGATGACGCCGACATAGCCAAGCGCCGTCAGGATGGCCGTGGCTGCAAGGCGGGCTGCCTCTGCCGTCGCCTCGTTGATCGAGGCTGGAACGGTGGATGTGTGGAGAATACCCAGGCGATGGATGTTTTCCGCCGGGTCGTAACAGGCGATCGCGCCATCGGTGCCGCGCGGCGATGATCGAAATCTCCCGCTCGGAACGCGACGAAACTCTCTAAAACCAGCGGGACGCCGCCAAGTGCTGCGTAGGCACCGGTTGCATTATCGCTTGCACCTTTAAAGAGCGCTGGCCCTTGCCGTCATAACCGAGCCGGCGGGTTTTCAGCACACCCTTGCCGGAGAAGTCGGCGAGGGCTTGCTCAAGCTGCTCTTGGCTGTCGACGGCGTGAAACCGTGCGGTCTCGATGCCGCAGCCATTGAGGAACTGTTTTTCGCTTACCCGGTCCTGGGAGACGGCCAGCGCTTTGGGTGGCGGATAGACCGGACGCGCCCGCGCCAGCATTTCCGCGGCGCTGACAGGAACGTTCTCGAATTCGTAGGTGACGACGTCACATTCGGCAGCAAGCCGTTTCAGCGCTGCCGGGTCGTCATAGGCGGCAACGATCTGGCCGTTGGCAACCTGGGCTGCCGGACAGTCGACCTGCGGTTCCAGAATGATAGTGCGGAAGTTCAGCCGTGCCGCAGCCATGGCAAGCATGCGGCCGAGTTGGCCGCCGCCGATGATGCCGATCGTTCTCATGCCTGGTCCACGGGATATTCGGCGACCGCGGCGCTCTGCTGCTCGCGCCAGTCGTCGAGGCGATCGGCAAGATCTGGATCGCTAAGTGCCAGAACGGCGGCCGCAAGAAGCGCCGCATTGATGGCGCCGGCGCGGCCGATGGCCAAGGTGCCGACGGGAATGCCGGCCGGCATCTGGACGATGGAGAGCAGGCTGTCCTGACCGGAGAGCGCTTTGGACTGGACGGGAACCCCGAACACAGGAAGAGGCGTCATCGCCGCTGTCATGCCGGGCAGGTGGGCAGCACCGCCGGCACCGGCGATGATCACCTTGAAGCCCTCGTCGCGTGCGCCTCTTGCAAAATTGATCAGCCTGTCGACAGTGCGGTGAGCCGAAACGATGCGAGCATCATAGGCGATGTCGAGGGCATCGAGCGTGTCGGCGGCATTTTTCATGGTTTCCCAGTCGGACTGGCTTCCCATGATGATGGCGACGGGCGGGGTTGCTGCTTTCGTCACGTTGTTCGTTCCGCTTTGTTACAAGGCCGAAGGTCTGGCCGGACATGCAAGGGCTTCAGGCGATGATGTCGGGTATGATCAGGTCTTCGATCTTGGTGATCTTGTCCTTGATAACCAGTTTCTTTTTTCATCCGCTGGATGCGCAGGGCGTCGCAGCCCGTCTGGATCATGGCATTGATCGCAACATCATAATCTTCATGTTCCTGCCTCAGCCGCGCTACGCTCAGTCTGAGTTCGGCCTGATCCTGATCTGGCATGCAATGTTCCCTGTCAGCGCCGGCAGCAGATAGTCTGCTATCCGCATAAATCGAGCGTCGCTCTAGCACAGAATTGTTGGTAACGGGAAGTTATCCTTCGCCATGAATTCGCCTTCGACAAATGAAAAATAGCATGGCACACTATCTCGGTTAATACGTGGAACACCCGGCGCCTACCGATCGGGTGCAAGCAAAAGGAAGGGACTGCCACATGACAATTGAGGCTCATCTTGCAACGCTTGAGAAAAAACATGGTGTCCTGGAGCAGGAGCTCCATTCGGCCCTGACCCAGCCGTCTATCCAAGATCAGCACATTGCTGACATCAAGCGTCGAAAGCTGCGCTTGAAGGACGAAATCGAGAAGATCGTTCTTCAACTCACTGATTACGTAAGGCAATCTCATTCATCGGGAGACTTCTGTTCCAGCGCATATATTGATCACCGAAAAGCCTACGCAAATTGTGAAGCCCGGTCTCAAGCGCTGTTGATACGTGGAATTGGTTGGTGCGAATATGATGTTCGCCAAAATTCCGCAAGTATTGAGTTTCCCGATGTCTGGCCCTTTGCGGCCCAATCTCCTCACGACCAGAACTGATCCAGCCAGAGATTTACCCGGTCAAAGCCCGGCTTGTTGATCGTGTAGATCCGTTTCGTGCCTGAAGCGGAAACGGAGACCAGATTTGAGTCCAGCAATGCCTTGAGATGCTGCGACACGGCAGGGCGGCTGATCGGCAGCCCTTCGGCAAGTTCGTTCACGGTGCGCGGTGCGCGCTGCAATTCCTCCAGCAGATATCGCCGGTTGGGGTCCGAGATCGCATCGAAGGGATCAGCGTGTGACATGAGCAAAAGCTAAGAGAAATCGCGGCTTCCGGCAAGCAAATTGTGCAGTGCGGTAGAGAAATTTTGCTCTGCGGCATGCAAGTCTGGCGTGCAGGTTGTCAACGGGTGATTTCAGACTTTTGCGGGCCATTGGCGTCGGATGATCACGATCCTGCTGCCAGCAGCGACTATTCCGTCATAAACGAGCTTCGAGCCGGCCAGAAACGCCATCGTATACATGAACGGATAAAACACCGTTGGCTGCATGCGCCGGACGACCCATGCGCCGCCCATCGTTGCCAGCATCGCCAGCGGAAATAGCGTCAGCGACGTGGTCAGATTGCTGAGATCGAGCTGCCCGAGTGCGAAATAGGGAATGAGCTTGACGGCATTGAGAATGGCGAAGAACCGGACGATCGTGCCGGTATATTCGTGCGGCGGCATTTTCAGCGGCAGGGTGTAAATCTGGAACGGTGGACCGCCGGCATGGGCGACGAAGCTGCCGTAACCCGCGAGGCCGCCGAAAAATGTCGCTTGAACCGGCCTTTGCTGCTTGGCAGGCGTGATGATGCCCTGCCGCGCGCGCCAGAGATTATAGACGTAGCGCAGCACGAAAAGAACGGTAATCATGCCGATGATCAGCCGCAGCGCATCGCGCGGCACATAGGCTGCCGTGGCCCAGCCGATGGCGATGCCGACAAGGGCGCCGGGCAGCAGGATCTTGAGTGTCTTCATGTCGCCGTGCTGGCGCCATGTCCAAAGCGCCACCAGATCCATGGCGATCAGGATCGGTAGCAGAAGGGCCGCTGCCTGCACCGGCGAGACGGCCAGCGAGAGAAGCGGCACGCCCATCAGCGAAAGTGCTTCTCCCATGCCGCCCTTGCTGAAGCCGACGAGCAGAACTGCGGGAATGGCAATGGCATAGAATTGAAAATCAGGAAGCATGGGTATCGGTTGATCCTTTTGCCGGTAGGGTCTATCGCTTTTGCAGATTGAAATCGAGTAGGGGGTGATGCGCGGACGCGCATTTCACCGGGAACAGAGACATTATGAGCAATACAGACAACCGCTGCCGCCTCGTCCTCATCGTGCCGGATATCGCCGATGTCGGCAGCCCTGCGCAAATCCTGAGCGGCGCGCTGCGTGGCGGCGACGTGGCCTCGGTGATCGTGCCGCAATACGGGCTGGACGATCAGACTTTCCAGAAACATGCCGAAGCCCTAGTGCCGTTGATCCAGGACGCGGGCGCTGCGGCGCTGGTTGCCGGCGACACGCGGGTTGCGGGCCGGGTCAAGGCCGATGGCCTGCATGTGACCGGCAATGCCGCCTGAACTGGCGGAAGCGATGGAAAAGTTCTCGCCCAAGCTGATCGTCGGCGGCGGCAATGCCACCGACCGCCACCATGCGCTGGAAATGGGTGAGATACGTCCGGACTATGTGTTTTTCGGCAAGGTCGATGGCGATATCAAGCCGGAAGCGCATCCGAAGAATGTGGCACTGGCCGAATGGTGGGCTTCGATGATCAGAAATCCCCTGCATCGTCATGGGCGGTACCGATCCGGAATCCGTGCTGGCTGTCGCCGAAAGCGGAGCCGAGTTTGTCGCACTGCGTCTGGCCGTGTTTGCAGAGCCTGAACAGGCGCCTGCCATCGTTGCAAGCGTGAATGCGCTTCTTGACGAAAAAGCGCCACGGTTTGAAGCTTAAGACATTTCCATGTTGATCCGTCCTTCTCCATCGCTGTGCCGAATTCCGCTTCTTTTGTTAGGGGCTGCCCTTCTGGCCGTGCCCGCTGTCCTTCGTGCCGAGGATGCGCTACCCGGCGTGAACGATGCCGCGCCGGTGGTGCAGCAGAGCGAAAATGATGAAGGTGCCGTTGGCAAGCGCGGCCGCATCACGCCGTTCAACGGCGCGGCGCTGCCTGAGGGCGAAGTCCCGGCACTACAGTCACCTGAAGAGGCCAAGAGGGCTGATGACGAGGCGAGAAAGGCCGATGCGAAAAGCTCGAGCCTTCGTCCGGCGTCAATGTGCTGGAGCGGATGGGTGCCTGAACTGCCGGCTCTGCCACAGGAGAAGCCGTTTGAGGGCAAGGCGGATGACGCCTATGGCGCGTTTCAGCGCGGCTATTATCTGACGGCGATGGAACTGGCTTTGCCACGGGCACAGTTGGGTGAGGCGGCAGCGCAAACACTGGTTGCGGAAATCTTCGCGCAGGGGCTCGGCGTTGCCCGCAACAAAAAGGATGCGGCGTTCTGGTATGGCCAGGCGGCCAATTCCGGCGATCCGGCGGCCATGTTCAAATACGCGCTGTTGTTGATGGAGGGCCGCGACGTTGCGTGTGACAAGAAGAAGTCGGAAGAACTGATGAAGAAGGCTGCCGATCTCGGCAATTCTTCCGCCCAGTTCAACTACGGCCAGTTGCTGGTCGCCGACATGCCGGGCGAAAAAGGCTTGAAGGCGGCGCTGCCCTATTATGAGAAGTCAGCAGAGCAGGGCATTGCCGATGCACAATATGCCCTGTCGCATCTATCTGAATGTCGATGGCATCGATGACAACAAGCGGGCCATGGCGCGCGACTGGTTGCTCAGGGCAGCAAAGGCCGGGTTCGATACCGCCCAACTCGATCTTGCCATCTGGATGGTCGATGGTATCGGCGGCGATCGCAATCTGGAGGAGGGCTTCAGGTGGATGTCGTGGGCAGCCGGCGGTGGCAATGTCGTCGCGCAGAACAAGCTCTCACATCTTTATGTCAATGCGATCGGCACGCGGCCCGACCCGATCGAAGCGGCAAAATGGTATGTGCTGTCGCGCCGTGCCGGGTTAAAGGATGTCTCACTCGAGGATTTCTACCTGGGGCTGACGGATGAACAGCAGAAGGCGGCGTTGAGCGCTGCCAACAAATACAGGTCGTCCTGATCGAGTTTTTGCCGTTACAGCGCCGCGCGTCTTTCGAGACGCGCAAAGGACGCTGTAACGCTTTGATCTGCTGCATAATCCCTTCCTTAAATCGATTCCGATTTAAGGAGTTATGCAGTAGACTTGAACTTTCGGGGGTTTTGTGGTCTTGAAGCGCCGGATTGGCTGGCCGTAGGGGCTGCTCTCAGTTCTTTAGGGAAAGCTCCCCATGAAAATCAACGGCAACGAAATTCGCCCCGGCAGCGTGGTCGAGCACAATGGCGGTCTTTGGGCTGCCGTCAAGTGCAACACTGTCAAGCCGGGCAAGGGTGGTGCTTTCAATCAGGTCGAGCTGAAGAACCTAATCGATGGCACCAAGCTGAACGAACGGTTTCGCTCGTCGGAAACCGTTGAACTGGTCAGCCTTGAACTCAAGGACTTCCAGTTTCTCTATGAACAGGGCGATGCGCTGGTGTTCATGGATAATGAGAGTTATGAACAGCTGGAATTGCAGAAGGATTTCGTCGGCGATCGCGCCACCTTCCTGCAGGACGGCATGATGGTGACGGTCAAGCTTTACGACGAGAAGCCGATCGGCATCTCGTTGCCGGACCAGGTGGTTTTGACGATCGTGGAAGCTGATCCGGTGGTGAAAGGGCAGACGGCTGCGTCCTCCTACAAGCCGGCGATCATGGAAAATGGCGTTCGCGTCATGGTTCCGCCGTTTGTCGAGACCGGGGAGCGCATTCTGGTCGATACCAATGAAATTACCTATCTCCGCCGCGCGGACTGATCCTGCAGCGGCACATCTGAATTTCTCCGGCCGTTCCTGCGGCCGGTTTTCTGTTTCGAAGGAAAGCCAAAATGGCACGCTCAGCTCTTCTCAATGTCATGGTCCAGGCCGCGTTCAAGGCCGGCAAGTCCCTGGCGCGCGATTTCGGCGAAGTGCAGAACCTGCAGGTCTCGCTGAAAGGCCCCGGCGATTACGTTTCGCAGGCCGACCGCAAGGCGGAAAAGCTGCTCCACGAAGAGCTTTTGAAGGCCCGCCCGACCTATGGCTTCCTTGGTGAGGAAAGCGAAGAGATCGTCGGTACCGATGGCGCCCATCGCTGGATCGTCGATCCGCTGGATGGCACGACCAACTTCCTGCACGGCATTCCGCATTTTGCGATTTCGGTCGCGCTTGAGCGTCAGGGCGAAGTTGTCGCCGCTGTCATCCTCAATCCGGCGACTGATGAACTCTACACAGCCGAACGTGGCGGCGGAGCCTTCCTCAACGACCGCCGTCTGCGCGTCGCTGCCCTGCAAGAACCTCTCGGATGCGGTCATCGGCACCGGCACGCCGCATCTGGGCGTTGCCAACCACGGCACCTATCTGGTCGAATTGCGCCACGTGATGGGCGAAGTTGCCGGCGTGCGCCGCATGGGCGCTGCCTCGCTTGATCTGGCTTATGTCGCGGCCGGCCGTTTCTGACGGTTTCTGGGAACGCGGCCTGATGCCGTGGGACCTGGCTGCGGGCATCCTTTTGATTCATGAAGCCGGCGGCTGGGTTGCAGATATCGACGGCGGCAACAAGCCGATGGACGACGGCTCCATCGTCGCGGGCAACGAATATATCCGCAAGGCCCTGCATGACGTGCTGCATCGCCCCATTCCGGGCAAGTAAGCATAGAATGGTCTGAACGGGCGGCTGTTTCATCCTGTTGATGTTGCCCGTTGTTTCCCCTTCAATTTAACGCAAAGTTCCTCTAGTCTCCGCCCAGCGTCGTCCTACCTGTTTTTTGCAGGCGAGGCCGCAGCACTGGCAAACCGGAGAGTAGAGCCCCATGGCGAAATTGGAACTGTCGGGATGGGATGCCGACGGAGGTTTGAACGAGGGGTATAATCCCAACAAGTTGTCGAGCCCGATGGTCTTCTTCTGGACCATGGTGATCTTCCTGATCATCGTCGGGTTCGTTACAGCCATCCTGTTTCGCCAGGCGCAGTCGGCTTTCCTCAGCAATCCCGGTCTGAACGGCCTTATTTTTGGCGTTCTGCTCATCGGGATCCTGCTGGTCTTCAATCATGTGTTCAGCTTGCGACCCGAAGTCCGCTGGTTCAATTCCTTCCCCGCTGCCGGCAGCGCCGAGAAGGTTGGCCGCGATCCCGTGCTTCTGGCTCCGATGCGGGCGCTGATCGGTCAGCGCCATTCCATGTCGATCTCGACGACGGCGCTGCGATCCATTCTTGATTCGATCGCCACCCGGCTCGACGAATCACGCGACACGTCGCGATACCTGATCGGCCTTCTGGTCTTCCTCGGTCTGCTCGGCACGTTCTGGGGCCTGCTCGGCACGATCGGCTCGATCAATACCGTCATCCAGTCGCTGGATGCCGGAACGGGGAGTACGGAGGATGTCCTCGCCGCCTTGAAGACCGGCCTGTCTGCGCCTTTGACCGGCATGGGCACGGCGTTCTCGACATCGCTCTTCGGTCTGTCCGGATCGCTGATCCTCGGCTTTCTCGACCTTCAGGCAGGCCGTGCGCAAAACCGCTTTTATACCGAGCTCGAAAATTGGCTGTCGTCGGTGACCGATGTCAGCTCCGATCTGACAACGATGTCTGGCAAACCCGGCACTGCGCCTATCGAGGAGCTTCGCCAGTTGACGGAGCAGCTGGCCCGGCTCAATCAGGATGGCGGTATGAACCAGCGCACGACGGCTGCGATGGCGAGCCTTGCGGAAGGCATTCAAGGCCTGGTGAAAAATATGCGCGGCGAGCAGCAGATGCTGCGCGACTGGATCGAGGCGCAACAGGAAGAGGCAAAGGCGATGCGCAAGACGCTGGACAAGCTTTCGGCGCGCATCGGCCAGACGGATAAGATCCCGACGCATCCGGACAGGACGCCGCCCAAGTTTGCCCGCGTTGAAGACACCGGAGGGAATGACTGATGGCACTGGCGCGCAAGGGCCGCAGCCAGAGGACCGTCGACTATTGGCCGGGCTTTGTAGACGCCCTGTCGACGCTGCTTTTGTCCATCATGTTCCTGCTTTGCGTCTTTGTGCTCGGGCAGTTCCTGCTCAGTCGTGAAATTAGCGGCAAGGATGATGTGCTCAACCGGCTGAACAGCCAGATCAACGAGCTGACCCAGCTTCTGGCACTCGAAAAGGGCGGCAAGCAGGATCTCGAGGATTCTCTTGCTAATCTGCAGGCTTCGCTGGCAACCTCAGAGGGTGAGCGTTCGCGGCTGCAGGCGCTGCTGGAGCAGGGAGCCGGCAGTTCGGATACTGCAAACCAGCAGATCGGTGATCTGACGGGAAAACTCGATGCGGAAAAGCAGGCCAGTACACGGGCAATGAGCCAGATCGATCTACTAAACCAGCAGATTGCCGCGCTGCGCAGCCAGATCGCCGCCATCGAGGGCGCACTGCAGGCGTCCGAGGCCAAGGACAATGCATCACAGACAAAGATCGCCGATCTCGGCCGTCGCCTGAACGTGGCGCTGGCGCAGCGTGTGCAGGAACTCAACCGCTATCGTTCCGACTTCTTTGGACGGTTGCGCTGAAATTCTGTCCGATCGCGAGAATATCCGCATCGTCGGCGACCGCTTCGTCTTCCAATCGGAAGTGCTGTTCCCTTCGGGCGGCAACGAGTTGAACCCGGCGGGACAGGAGGAGATGGCCAAGCTCGCCTCGGCAGTGCTTGATCTCGCCAAGGAAATTCCCTCCGAGATCAACTGGGTGTTGCGCGTCGACGGTCATACCGACAATGTCCCGCTGTCGGGCTCAGGCCGCTACGCCGATAACTGGGAGCTTTCCTCTGCCCGTGCCACGTCGGTCGTCAAGTTTCTGATTTCGAGGGGTGTCCCCGCCGATCGGCTGGTTGCCGCCGGTTTCGGTGAATTCCAACCGATCGCTGAGGGTGACAGCCTGGAAGCACGGTCCCAGAACCGTCGTATCGAGTTGAAGCTGACCGAGAAGTGACCGGCCTGTCCTCTGTTTGATGCGGCGCCTGCAAACCCGTTATCCGCTGTTTTCCGGCTGCGTTTGATCGTTGCTCTGACGTTTACGTGTGCGTAATGTCGAGAACGGTGGAATTGCAGGAGGGCGGAGATGGATTGCGATGTTCTGGTGATCGGGGCGGGGCTTGCGGGTCTTGTGACGGCTGTGGAGGCTGCCGATCGCGGCCTGCGGGTTATCGTGCTGGATCAGGAGGGCGAGCAGAATCTGGGTGGGCAGGCGTTCTGGTCGCTTGGCGGTCTTTTGTTCGTCGATAGTCCCGAGCAGCGTCGGATGCGCATCCGCGACAACCTCGATCTGGCACGGCAGGACTGGATGGGCTCGGCGCAGTTTGACCGGCCGGAAGATTTCTGGCCACGTCGATGGGCGGAGGCCTATCTCGATTTTGCCGCCGGTGAAAAGCGTGCATGGCTTCATAGCCAGGGCATGCGCTGGTTTCCTGTTGTCGGTTGGGCGGAGCGTGGCGGCGGACTGGCTGACGGCCACGGAAATTCGGTGCCGCGTTTCCATGTGACCTGGGGTACAGGGCCGGGCGTCCTAGCACCGTTCATCGCGGGCGCTGGCGCTGGAGGCGAGGGGGCGTATTCGCTTTCGCTTTCGCCATCAGGTGGATGAATTGATCATGAGCAACGGTGCCGTCACTGGCGCGCGGCTCGGTGCTGAAAAGCGACGGGGTGCCGCGTGGGCAGCGCAGTTCGCGCGAGGTGGTCGACGAATTCCTGGTTCGAGGCCGGCGCTGTCGTCGTCTCGTCCGGTGGTATCGGCGGTAATCATGACCTGGTGCGCAAGCAATGGCCGGTCGACCGTCTCGGCCCGCCGCCCAAGGTTATGGTCAGTGGTGTGCCTGACTATGTCGATGGGCGCATGGTGGAAATCGCCGAGCAGGCCCGCGGTTCGGTGATCAACAAGGACCGCATGTGGCATTATACTGAAGGCTTGCGGAATTTCGATCCGGTCTGGACGAACCATGGTATCCGCATCCTGCCCGGCCCGTCCTCGTTCTGGTGCGATGCCGACGGCAACCGGTTTGCAGCACCCGCCATGCCGGGCTTCGATACGCTCGGCACGTTGAAGGCGATCCGCAAAAGCGGTGCCGACTACAGCTGGTTCATCCTGACCAAGGCGATCATCAAGAAGGAGTTCTCGCTGTCCGGTTCCGAGCAGAACCCGGACCTGACGGGAAAGAACATTCTGCTGCTCTTGAAGAGGCTCGGCAAGAGCCCGCCCGGCCCGGTGCAGGCCTTCATGGATAAGGGCGAGGACTTTATCGTTCGTGACCGGCTGGACGATCTGGTCGAGGCGATGAATGCCTTGAGCGGCGAGGGGCGGCTCTCGCTGGAGCACCTGCGCGGACAGATCGAGGCGCGGGACCGGGAGATCGACAACCCGTTCTCCAAAGATGCCCAGATCACCGCTATCCGCGGCGCACGCAATTATCTCGGCGACAGGATGATGCGGACGGCCAAGCCGCACCGGCTGCTCGACCCGAAGGCCGGGCCGCTGATTGCCGTTCGGCTGAATATTCTCACGCGGAAAACGCTGGGCGGGCTGCAGACCGATCTGAATGGCCGGGTGCTGGAATTGTCAGGCGAGCCGGTTCCGGGGCTCTATGCGGTCGGTGAGGTTGCCGGCTTCGGCGGCGGTGGCATGCATGGTTACAACGCGCTGGAAGGCACGTTTCTCGGCGGCTGCCTGTTTTCGGGACGCATTGCCGGTCGTAGCGTTGGCATCTGATCGGACGTAGAAAAGGCTCCCCCGGGTTGACCGGGGAGCGGCATATAATCAATCCAGTTGGACGTTGGCGTCCTTGACGACCGGACCCCATTTGGCAAGTTCGGCCGTCACATGGGTGGCCAGTTCTTCCGGTGTCGATGCGACAATTGTGGCGCTGAAATCCTTCATCTTTTCGGCCACCGTCGGATCCGCCAGGGCTTTCTTGGCCGCTGCATTCAACCGGTCGATGGCTTCTTTCGGGGTGCCTGCCGGAGCGAACAGCGCATTCCAGGTATAGGTCTCGTAGCCCGGAATGGTTTCGGCGATGGTTGGCACATCCGGGAAGGAGGGTCGCGTTCCTTTGTCGTTACGGCAAGCGCCCGCAAGGTGCCGGATTTGATGTGGCCAGAGGACGAGGGCAGGTTGTCGAACATGATCGGCACCTGGTTGCCAATGACGTCGTTCAGCGCCGGGCCGGATCCTTTGTAGGGTACGTGCTGCATGCTGACGCCGGCCATTTTCTTGAACAGTTCGCCGGAAAGATGCAGCGGCGTGCCATTGCCGGACGAAGCATAGGAATATTGTTCCGGGGCCGCCTTCAGCAATGCCACCAGTTCGGCGACATTCTTGGCTGGCAGTTCCGGGTTGACGACCAGCACGTTGGGCACCAGCACCAGCAGCGAAACTGGGGCAAAATCCTTTTCCGGATCATAGGGCTTGGTCTTCAGGATCAGCGGATTGAGCGCGTGGGTTGCGACCGTTCCCATCAGGACCGTGTAGCCATCGGGTTCGGCCCGTGCCACGCGGTCGGCGCCGAGATTGCCGCCGGCACCGGCAACATTTTCAACCACGACCTGCTGGCCGAGATCGTCCGACATTTTCTGCCCGATGATGCGGGCAACGACGTCGGTCGAGCCGCCGGCGGCAAAGGGAACCACCAGAGTGACCGGACGATCGGGGAATTCCTGGGCCTGCACTGCTGTGCCAAGCGCGAGCGCCGACGCTGCCGCCATCATGAGCGCAAGTGCAGTGCGCCGTTTCAACAAAGTCATGTTAATCTCCTCCCAAAGACGTTCCTATCCGGAAAACGGTCAAAACCGTTTCTGCCTCCAACAATAGCGCTGAAGGCCCGGAGGGCAACCTTGGGGAAGAGATTAACCGTTAAACGCGTCAGCCAAGCGTGACGACATTGCTTGCTTCTGGAGCATCGTAGTCGAACTGGAGCCGGGCGAGCTTGGCGTAGAGGCCAGCTTGGCGGACGAGGGAGGCGTGCGTGCCTTCCTCGACGATCCGACCCTGATCCATCACAAGGATACGGTCGGCCTTCAGCACGGTTGCCAGGCGATGGGCGATGACCAGCGTGGTGCGCTCGCGCATCAGGCTATCGAGCGCCTTCTGCACCAATGTCTCGCTTTCGGCGTCGAGCGCCGATGTTGCTTCGTCGAGCAGAAGCACGGGTGCGTTTTTCAGGATCGCGCGGGCGATGGCAATGCGCTGCCGCTGGCCGCCCGATAGGGTGATGCCACGCTCGCCGACCTGCGTATCGTAGCCGTGGTCGAGCCTGGCAATGAATTCGTCGGCCTGGGCGGCGACGGCCGCGGCCTGCACCATGTCGCGTGATGCGGACGGCAGGCCGAAGGCGATGTTATCGTGGATCGAGGCAGCAAAGATCGTCACGTCCTGCGGCACGATGGCGATGCGGCGGCGCAAGGCTTCCGGATCGACAGCGCGGATATCGGCGCCATCCACGCTGATCGAGCCTTTGACCGGATCATAGAACCGGAGAAGCAGGGAGAAGACAGTGCTCTTGCCGGCGCCGGACGGGCCGACGATCGCAACCGTTTCGCCGGGAGTAATGGCAAAGCTCAGACCCTTGACGCTCTTGTAGTTGGGTCTCGAGGGGTAGGCGAAGTGAACGTCGTCAAAGGTCACGGCACCCTGTGCCGGCTCCGGCATGGCAAGCGGATTGGCCGGTGCGGTAATGTCCGGCTGCTCCGTCAGCAATTCACTCAATCTCTCGGCAGCGCCAGCCGCCTGGGAAAGCTCGCCCCAGACTTCCGAGAGCGCGCCGAGGCTGCCTGCAGCAAAGACCGAATAGAGCAGGAACTGGCCGAGCGTGCCGGCCGAAAGGGTGCCGGACAAAACGTCCTGCGCGCCGAACCATAGCACGGCGACGACGCTGCCGAAGATCATGGTAATGGCAAAGGCGGTGAGGATGGAGCGCGCCTTGATGGCAGATCGCGCCGCCTCATAGGCGCTTTCGACGGCGCCGCCGCAACGGGGCCTGCGCCATGGCTTCGCCGTTGAAGGCCTGGACGGTGCGGGCGGCCGAGATCGCTTCGCCGGCATAGGCCGAGGCGGTCGCCAGCGTGTCCTGCGCTTCCCGCGACCGGCGCCGCACCGAGCGGCCGAAGCCGACCAGTGGGAAGACGATGACGGGGATGGCGGCGATCACCAGGCTCGAGAGTTTCGGACTGGTGTAGACCATCATGCCGATGGCCCTGAGACACAGGATAGTGTTGCGCAGCGCAACGGAGGCGGTTGCGCCGACTGCGGACTTGATCTGCGTCGTGTCGGCGGTCAGCCGCGAGACGATCTCGCCGGACTGATTGACATCGAAGAAGGACGGGGAAAGCCGGGTGACATGATCGAACACGTCGCGGCGCAGGTCCGAGACGATACGTTCGCCGAGCGTGATGACGAAATAGTAGCGGGCTGCACTTGCCAGGGCCAGAATGATCGCCAGCATCATCAGCATCGAAAAGTAGGTGTTGATGAAGCCCGGAATCGGAATTCGAGAAGCCGTGGTCGATCATCCGGCGCACGGCCATCGGCAGCGTCAAGGTCGTCACGGCTGCGACGACAAGCGAAATGCCGGCACCTATGACGAGATTGCGATAGCGCTGGATATACGGCAGCAGCTTGACCAACGGGCGGACTGACTTTCGTCCCACCGGTTGAACGACCTCATTCGACACATGACCTCCAATACCGGAAGAAGCTGCAAAACTCGCATGAGTCTTCTCCGGCGGTACTTGTTATCCTAATGACCATCATGTATAGGCACGGCATCAAATTGGGAAGCCGTGGTCCCTTCAGTGGTCTGCGGCTTCATTTACGTGTTCGGTCCCCATGCCGCAATGGCCCGCAAATGGCTTGCGACAATTGGACCCTGGAACTTGCAGGAAGATTGTTATGAAGGCTGATATCCATCCCGCTTACCACATGATCAAAGTCGTCATGACAGACGGCACGTCCTACGAAACCCGCTCGACCTGGGGTACCGAAGGCCAGACCATGAACCTCGAAATCGACCCGAAGTCGCATCCGGCATGGACCGGCGGCAACCAGCAGATGCTGGACCGTGGCGGCCGCGTTTCCAAGTTCAAGAAGCGCTTCCGAAGGCCTCGGCCTCTAAGTTTTTTCTGCTGGAAGACGATTTTGGGAAAGCCCGGTTTGACCGGGCTTTTTTGCGTTCCCGGTTGCGTGGTCTTTCGCGCAGATCATGGCGCCTTGCCGAAGGTTTCCTTGTAGGCGGCTGGCGTCGTGGACAGGTGCTTTCGGAAATGATGGCGCAATGTCGCGGTCGTTCCGAAGCCGGCAATCTCGGCCACCTTCTCAACGGATGTTTCCGAGGTCTCCAGCAGATCACGGGCTCGCGACAGGCGCTCGGCCAGAAGCCAGCGCGCCGGCGTTAAACCCGTTGCGGCTTCGAAACGGCGAAGAAAGGTGCGCGCTCATCCCTGCACGCGTTGCCAGGGCCTCGACGGAGTGGTCGCCCCCCAGACGCTCTCATATGGTCCAGCAGCGGCCCGAGCCGGCTGCTCTCATGTGGCTTCGGAACCGCCTGCGTGATGAACTGGGCCTGACCGCCATCGCGGTGTGGCGGGACGACCAGCCGGCGCGCGACCATATTGGCTGCTGCTGTGCCGAAGTCGCGGCGTATCAAATGCAGGCAGAGATCAAGACCGGCGGCGCTGCCCGCCGATGTCAGAACGTCCCCCTCGTCGACATAAAGTACGTCGGGTGTGACCCTGAATTTCGGGATATCGCTCCTTCAGGATATCCGTATAGCGCCAATGCGTTGTTGCGCGTTTGCCGGACAGCAGGCCGGCAGCGGCAAGAACAAACACGCCCGAGCAGATGGACAGAATGCGCGTGCCGCGGCCATGCGCCTCACGTAGCGCATCACACAGATTGGCAGGCACCGGCGTCTCCACTCCACGCCAGCCTGGAACGATGATCGTATCGGCCTGTGACAGGAGTTCCAGACCCCCATCGACGACAAACCGCACGCCGCCCGTGGCGCGCATCTCGCCATCGTCAATCCCGGCCACCGCGAAACGATACCAGTCCGGTCCCATCTCTGGCCGCGAAAGGCCAAAAACCTCAACCGCAACGCTGAACTCAAACGTGCATAAGCCATCATAGGCGATTGCAACGACGAGGGGGCTGCGGGTAGGCGAAGCTTGAAGTGCGTTTGGCATGATATTGATCATATATGGCGAAAATGCCATCTGCAACTCTGTCTGGATGTGGTCTAGGAATTTCCCCAGATCACAACGGAGGCTAAAATGAGCTATGTCACTGACTATCCCGCCGCATCGTCCGATGTCGTCATCGATCATTTTTTGAGGCGCCTTTCGGTGGAGACCGACTGCGCGGATGTTGCATCTGCCCTGACTGCCGGCGAGCAGGACTTTGTCCTCCTGCATGTCGTCGGTTCATCAGAAGCCTATGCGCGACGGCATGTTCCAGGCGCGCTTCATCTGCCCCACCGCGAAATGTCGCATGCGAGCGCATGGCCGATTGGCCGGAGGATACGCTGTTCGTTGTCTATTGCGCTGGCCCGCATTGCAACGGGGCGGATCAGGCCGCGCTCAAGCTTGCGCGCCTCGAACGACCGGTGAAGATCATGATCGGCGGCATCACCGGATGGGCCGATGAAGGGCTGCCCTTTGCATCGGGTTCCGAACCGGGCGTCTTCCGCAAGACAGCGGCGTGATCGTGGGCCGGTCATGCCTTGTTTTATCGATATGTGCGGCATGGCCCGCTCAGGAGAGTTCACCTCAGGCCGTTCGAAGTGAAAACAATAGTATTGACTAATCAATTAGTATTGGCTATTTGAATAGCCATGATTGAAGCTGCCAATATCACCACTGTCCTGCGAACGCTTGCCGACCCCACGCGGCGCGCCGTGTTCGAGCGCGTCGCTGGCTCGGATGAAATTACGGTGGTCGAACTGACGCGGGGCAGCGGGGTGACGCAGGGTGCCATCTCCCAGCACCTCAAGTCGCTGAAGCAGGCGGGTCTGGTCGTCGAGCGTCCGGAAGGCCGCAACGTCTACTATCGCGCGCGGCCGGAAGGCCTCGAGCCGCTTGTCGACTGGATGGGCCATTATGGTGCCTTCTGGCGCGACCGCTTTGCCAATCTCAGAACCTTGCTCAAGGAGATCGATCCATGACCGACGCTGCATTGAAGAGCGATACGCAGGACATCGTGGTGGACGAGGTGTTCCCACATACGCCCGAGACGATCTGGAAGGCGTTGACATCGGGTGACCTGATTGCCCGCTGGTTGATGGCTCCGACCGGGTTTGAGGCGGTTGAGGGGACGCATTTCACCTATCAGACGACACCAGCAGGTGAATGGGACGGGGTTATCCGTTGCCAAGTGCTGCAGGTGATCCCCAATCAACGCCTGGCCTATGCCTGGAAAGGCGGGCATGCGGGAAATACTGGCTACGGCTCGCCGCTCGATACAATCGTGACCTGGATGCTCACCAAGGTTGAAAGCGGCACACGCGTTCGGCTTGTTCATTCCGGCTTCGTGCTGCCGAAGAATGACGTTGCCTACCAGAACATGAGCAATGGCTGGAAGAAGGTTGTTCTGCAATCTGGACGCGGTTGTGGCTGAGCAAGATGGGACGAAATCCCTGCATTGACGACGCCTGGCGCACCGCCTTTCTGAAGGTGCGCCCAAATGGATGCCTGCGAATGGAGGCAGTGCTGCGGAAGGCCGGGCTCCATTCGCATGGTTGCTGAAATCATAACTTCCTGTCGGTCCCATTTCCGGTCTGCCCATGAGCAGCGCCGGCGAGTCCGTGTGCGCGTGCGATTTACTTTCAACTGCATCTTGAGGAGAAGAGAGATGAGCAAGGCTTTTATCGGTGGATGTGCCTGCGGTGCGATCCGTTATGAAATCTCCGCAGAGCCGATTTTCATGAACGAGTGCCAGTGCCGGGATTGCCAGCAGAGAAGCGGTACAGGGCACGGCTCCTATCTGACCTTCCCCGATCGGAGGGATGTGAAGCTTGAAGGGGAGGCGAGAGAGTGGGAGGTCGCTGGCGATAGCGGCGGGATCAAGAGACACGCCTTTTGCCCCACCTGCGGATCGCCGGTCTATCTGACCTTCGTGGCAATGCCGGATTTCTTCACGGTCCATGCCGCGAGTTTGGACGATCCGGACTGGTACAAACCGCAAGCGGTAACTTACCATGTGCGCGGTCATGCGTGGGATCATCTCGATCCGGATCTGCCGAAATTCGACAGGATGCCGCCAGCATAACGATAACGCGTCTGCATTGCATCGGAAGCGCCAATGGCGCTTCCCTCACGGCGCAACCGCCGCTAGAGTTCCCATTGGCGTCACTGCGTTGACGGGGATGGGGTCGGTATGAAGATCATGATTGCGGAGATCGCTGCGGCGGCCTTCGTTCTGTTTGCCCCGCGCGATAACCGCGGTCTGCGCCATCTGGCCGGAGCACGGACTTCCGTCGCGCCCGTGCGTCTATTTTGCCAATCATTCCAGCCATGGCGATTTCGTGCTGGTCTGGGCGGTTCTGCCGCCGAGATTACGCAAAATGGCTCGTCCGGTGGCCGGCGCCGAATATTGGTTGAAATCAAAGGTGAGCACGTTCATCGGCCGCGATGTTTTCAACGCGGTGCTGATCGAGCGCCAGCGGGAAAAGGAACCCAGGATCCGATCGAGTTGATGACCACGGCGATCGATGAAGGCTCGTCGCTGATCCTCTTTCCAGAGGGAACGCGAAACCTGACGGACGCGCGGCTTCTTCCCTTCAAAAGCGGCCTTTTCATCTGGTCTCGGCCCGCCCGGACGTCGATCTCGTGCCAGTGTGGATCAACAATCTCAATCGCGTCATGCCGAAAGGCGAGATCGTGCCGATCCCGCTGATCTGCACCGTCACTTTCGGCGACGCCCTGCGGCTGACGCCCAACGAGGGCAAGGACGCCTTTCTTGAGCGCACGCAGACAGCCCTTTGGCCTTGGCTCCAAAACCTTTGGGAAGCGGCGAATGAATACGGCAAGCTCAGACCTTCTGACCCTGGTTTCCGGTATTTTCGGCGTCCTGATCTTCGCGTCTGCGATCGGCTACGTGCTGCAGCGGCGCTTTTCCGCCAATGGGCCGAATGCGGCGGTGGACAACCTCAATGCCCGCATCAAGGCCTGGTGGATCATGGTCATCCTGATCGGCATCGCCTTCATCGCCGGCCGGGTCGGCGTCCTCGTTCTCTTTGCCTTCTGCTCGTTTGCCGCCCTGCGGGAGTTCGTCACCCTGATCAACACCCGCCGTGCCGATCACTGGGCCTTGGCCTCGGCTTTCTTCGTCGTTCTGCCGATCCAGTATTATCTGCTCTGGGCGGAAGAATACGGCATCTTCAGTGATCTTCATTCCCGTCTACGCCTTCCTGTTGATGCCGATCATTTCTGTTTTGCGGGGCGATACCGAGCGTTTCCTCATCCGCATTGCCGAGGTGCAGTGGGCGTTGATGATCTGCGTCTTCTGCGCTTCGCATGTGCCTGCGTTGTTGACGCTCACCATACCCGGCTATGAGGGGCGCAACGTGCTTCTGATCGCCTTCCTGGTGATTGTCGTGCAGTTAAGCGACGTGCTGCAATATGTCTGGGGCAAGCTGTTCGGGCGGACCAAGATTGCGCTGAACCTGTCGCCGTCGAAGACCGTCGAGGGCTTTGTCGGCGGCGTCATCAGCGCCACCCTGATCGGCGCATCGCTGTGGTGGATCACGCCGTTTACGCCTTTCCAGGCGGGTCTGCTTGCCTTCATCATCACCCTCATGGGCTTTTTTGGCGGATTGGTGATGTCGGCGGTCAAGCGCGATCGCGGCGTCAAGGATTGGGGCAATCTGATCGAAGGCCATGGCGGGCTGATAGACCGGCTGGATTCCGTCGTCTTCTCGGCGCCGATCTTCTTCCACATCGTGCGCTACTGGTGGTCGCTCTCGTGACGGCAACGCGTCGGCGATGGGCAGGCAGCGGCACGGTGCATGTCCTGTTCGCCTTTCTGGCCATGGGCGGCTGGGCAGTCTTTGCCAATCGCGGGCATGCCATGCCGCAGCCGTTCTATTCGGGGCTTCTGCAAGGCGCGCTGTCGGCCTGCCTGACGCTGTTCCTGAAATCTGTGATCGACGTTCTCTCGAAGCGCTTTAGCGGCGTCGTGCGGTTTTGGGCGCCGCCACTGATCGCATGCCTGGGCTCGGCAAGCCAGCTCACGGTGCTGCATGCGCTGATCGGCACGCCGGAAATAGCCTGCACCATCGTGGTACCGCTGCTGGTGTCCACCAGCTATGCGTCGATCTACAACTATTCGATTTCCAGAAGAAGAGGTGGGGGATCATGACGGAGACAGGCGACCGGCGGCCTCTGGCCAGCCGCAACACCCGATGGGCGGGCACGATTGCCCGGTGGCTGGCGGCGCGGGCAATCACGCCCAACCAGATCTCGCAAGCCAGCATGCTGGCGGCAGCACTGGCCGGTGGCGCATTCTGTGCTCGCCGGGCAGAGCACGGGCGGGCTGCGGGTCGTCTGCCTGCTGTTGGCGATCCTGTTTTGCCAACTGCGACTGCTCTGCAATCTGTCTCGACGGGATGGTCGCCGTCGAAGGGGGCAAGGGCGCTCCGGACGGTCCATTCTGGAACGAGTTTCCGGATCGGGTCGCTGATCTCCTGATCTTTGCCGGTGTTGGCTATGGCATCGGCATGCCGGGTCTCGGCTGGGCGGCGGGGGCCTTTGCCGTTCTCACCGCTTACGTCCGTGAACTCGGACGCGCCACCGGCCAGCCCAGCGATTTCTCAGGCCCCATGGCCAAGCAGCATCGCATGGCCGCTATCACTGCGGCTGCGGCCATCTCCATTCTGGAGCCGCTGTGGGAAGGTCACAACCAAGTGCTGCTGGTGGCGCTGTGGATCGTTGCCGCCGGGGGAGCGTTCACTGCAATCCGTCGTGCCGGACACTGGTGCTTCGCCTGAAAGAAACTGCCAGGCAATAGCTTCGGCTTACACTTCTGCAAAAACAAAACCCGGCTCAATGGCCGGGTTTGACATGTCAGGGTGCCTGTTGGCTTTTTAGATCAGTTGGTCCCGAAGGCGGTCTGCAGCAGGTTGAGCTGGGCCTTGACGCCATTCTGGTTGTCCGGAAGGAAGTTCTGGGCTTCTTGCGGACGGTAGATTTCACGGTCGAGCAGGGCAACGCGATTCTGCAGGCGCAGCGAACGGTCGATCAGATCGCGGAAACCTTCCGGCAGGTCGTTCCAGCCTGGCGCGGTGCGATCGACGTTGAAGCTATCGAGACGAACCTTGTTCTTTTCCGACAGCACCTGCTCGCGGTTCATCTCGCCATTGTTGACGGCGCGCTGCAGCAGAAGCCAGGAGGCCATCTGCATCAGGCGGGTGGTGAGGCGCATCGATCTCGGCTGCATAGAGCACCGATGCCATGCGCGGCAGGACCTTGGAGGCGGCGCGGCCGGGGCCGTCGAGATAGCTTGCGGTTTCTTCGACCAGGCCCATGCCTTCAGCGTACAGCACCTTGAACTGCGCCGAAGACGCAGCGTGGCCGGCGAAGCTCACAGTATTCAATCCCCGTTCGGACATGGTCGGATTCCCTGGTTAAACGCATCGACTCGGTCAGGTAACGAACGGGTTAACGAAAAGTTTCTGTACCGCTCGTTTGATAGTTTGAACATGATCCCATAGCGCATTCCGCGCAAGCCTATTCTTAAGAAAGGGTTAATCTCCACAATTCTCTGCGAATTGTGGAAAAAAGACAAAAAGAGCCGCAAAAGCGGCTCTCAAGGTAAAACAGGGAGAAAAATCAGACCATTCGCCAATGGTGAAATGTCTGAGTCCAGAGCGATCCGGATAGCCTAGTAATACCTTGTAATGCTTAATGATGCGTTACAAAGGCCCGTTTTAGGGGCTAACCATGTCTTGTTTCGAAGAGCAGCCAGGCGGGATTTGCTTCTGCAACCAGACAATTATTAACGAAATAGACTTTCCGCAGCGGATTTGCTTGCGGACTTCCTGGCTTTCTCGGCTTCGAGCCGCTCGATTTCCTGTTTCAGCAGGTCGATGCGCAGGGAAAGCTCGTCAACGGATAGCAAAGCGAGATCTGAGCCGATCTCGTGGGCCTGCTGTTTCTTCGGACGGTCATCGTCAAACAGGCTCATTGCGGCCTCCCTGTTGGCTCCTCGCCGTTCGGTTCTTCAAATGGGGCTGCCCGCGGCGATAGCTGCAGGCTCTCCGGTGTCGTCAGCGTGCCTGGGTTAATCGTCGAATAAGCATCGCGTTCGGATGCCGGCACGGCGGCGCGCATCCGGCTGCGGAAGATTGCGTAGGCGGTGATCAACACATGGGCGCAGGCGGTGATCATGAACAGGCCGTAGGGGCCGGTGACGGTCATGATCGGGCCGCCGATGGTCGGTCCGATGATCGTGCCGATGCCGTAGAGCAAGAGCAACCCGCCGGAGATCTTGACGAAGTCCTCGGACGTTGCAAAGTCGTTGGCGTGCGATACGGCGATCGGATAGAGCGCATTGGCCGTCGCGCCATAGATGCCGACGAGGGTGATCAGCATGATCACGTGGGTCGGTTCGATCAGGAAGATCAGCGTACCGGCGACGGCGGCGACGGCCTGCAAGCGCTGCCAGAACATAACGCCGGTCGATCATGTCCGAGAGCCGGCCAGCCGGGAACTGCATCGCCGCACCGGCAAAGATCGTCGTACTCATCATCAGCGCGACATTGCTGTCCGTCAGGCCGACCTGGCGGCCGAAGACGGCGCCGAGCGTGCCATAGGCACCATTGGCTATACCGACGAGCAGGATGCCGAGGAAGGAGATCGGCGAATTGCGGTAGAGGCCGCGCAGGTCGAGGCTCACCTGTTTCAGCGGTTGCGGTGACGCTGCGGTGGAAAGCAGTGTCGGCAGCATTGCAAGGCAATAGACGATGCCGCAGATCATGAAGAACGTGGTTGCCCCAGTGTCGCCGAACGGGATCATCAGCTGGCCGCCGACGACGCCCATAAGCGTGATGGCGATGTAGAGCGAGAAGATTGCGCCGCGGCTTTCATTGGTGGCGCGCTCGTTCAGCCAGCTTTCGATGATCATCGAGGTGCCGGCAGTGGAGAAGCCCGTGAAGGCGCGCAGCACCACCCACCAGATCGGATCGACGAGCAGGCCGGTCAACAGGGCGATGATGGCGAGCAGCGCTGCAAAGCCGCTGAAGGCGCGTACATGGCCGGCGCGCTTGACGATCGTCGGGGCAAGCAGGCAGCCGAGCACGAAGCCGCTGGCCCAGGAGGTGCCGAGCAGACCGAGCAGCGTCGTCGAATACCCTTCCGTCGTGCCGCGCACCGGCAGCAACAGGCTGTGCAGGCCGTTTCCGAGGAAGAGAAACAGGGTTCCGAGCAGGAGAGCGGCGACGGGAAGAAGGTTTTTTCGCATGTGAAATCCGCTGGTTCCGGGCTGCGACAAAACGTAGGGCCATGCCGCCGCAATTGCCAGCCGGAATTTTTCATTGAGTGAGAATGCAAAAGACGCTCTAACCCAGATCGCGCAAAAGTGACCGCGTGTGACGGGCTGGAAGCGTCCCTAAGCTCTTTTCAACAAATGAGAAAACAATGTCGAAAGCGTTAACGGTCCTCTTGCTTTTGGCTATGTTGATCCAGACCTTGAGGCCGCTCAATCTGCCCGGGCTTCGCCACCGCCGCGATTTCTGGAAGATCGCGGTCTTTGCCATTGCCGTGATGATGGTGACAGTGTTGATCCGGCCCTAGAGAAGGATCGAGCCGCTCATGACGGCCGCGCATTGTCCGGTTATCCGGACGCTCTCAACCTGCCCGTTCGATTTCAGGGCAGTCACGCCGATCACGCTTCGGCGGCCCATCTCGACACCTTGCTCGATGGTGATATCGACGGTGGCATCGCTGTCCGGCAGCAACGAGGTCAACAGCGCACAAAGCGCGCCAGAGGCGCTACCGGTTGCCGGGTCTTCGATGACATTGTCGAGCGGTGCAAACATCCGGGCGCGCAGGTGCCACGGGTTTTCCGGCTGGCGGGTGTAGAGAAACAGGGCGAACTGATCGTCTTCCGGCGAGTATTTTCGGCCGGCTTCGGCAAAGGCCGCGGTGTTCGGGCAGGCCTTGCCAAGCGCTTCAAGATCGACCAGTTCGGCAATCGCGAAAGGCAGCCCGACGGAGGCGATAACGGGCGTGTGAGTGGTGACGCAAATAGTCTGTGCCGCGATCGAGGCGCAGCGGGCGATGGTTTCGCTGTCGACCTGCGGTCCCAGCGACAGGGGCTGCGGGGCGAAAATGCCAGCGCCAATCACCTGCCCGCCAGCCTCGCGTGTCAATGCTGCCTCGACAATGCCAGCTTTCTCCTCGAAGCGAAGCACATCGCCGGCCGGTTTGCCGAAAATGTCGCCCTGAGTGCCGAGAACAAAGGCCGTGCCGACATTCGGATGCCCGGCGAACGGGATTTCCATCGTCGGCGTGAATATCCGGACATGTGCCGTGTTGGCGGAATCTTGCGGCGGCAGCACGAAGGTGACTTCGGAATAGCGGAATTCGGCGGCGATATCCTGCATCTGCGCACCGGTCAGTCCGCGCGCATTCGGGATGACAGCCAGCTGATTGCCGGAAAACCGCTCGCTGGTGAAGACATCGACGGTGACATAAGCAACGCTGTTCATAGTGGTTTTCCCTTCGCCAGGCTGATCCGTGTGTCAGGGATAGCGCGGCGGGCAGATCGTGCGAACAAGGTTCTTGTCACCCTGACAATCGAAAGGGCATCGCTGCCTCCATCCCATAGAAAAAGCCCGGCCGCTTGCGCGGGGCCGGGCTTCCTCCCCTCCGTAACTTGTAGGTTACGCGGCTTTTTCGAGTTCTTTCTTCCAGCCGCCCTTGGCGGCAAGGCTGCACATTTCGGCGCGGTGGCTAAAGGCGCGCTGGCCGGCGGCGACGTTTTCCGGCTTGCCGCTCCAGGCGGCCAGTGCCTCGGTCTGCAAAGCACGGCCATAGGAGAAGGTCATGCCCCAGGGCAGATCGAAGCCGGCCTTCATGGCGGAGAGGTGGGCCGTCGCCTCTTCGGTGGACTGACCGCCGGAGAGGAAGGCGATGCCGGGAACGGCTGCCGGGACGGTGCGCTTCAGAACCTTGACCGTGCGCTCGGCAACTTCGGCGACGGAGGCTTTGCGTGCCTTCTTGCCGTCGATGATCATGCTTGGTTTAAGGATCATGCCTTCCAGGCTGACGCGAGCATCACTCAGTTCCTCGAAGACGATCCGCAACGTCTCTTCGGTGATCTCTTCAGAACGTTCGATGGAGTGGGTTCCCGGTGCGCCATCCATCAGCACTTCCGGCTCGACGATCGGCACGATGCCGGCTTCCTGGCAAAGCGCCGCATAGCGGGCGAGTGCCTGCGCATTGGCCTTGATGGCGCCGAAGCTTGGCAGCACGTCGGAGACCGAGATCACGCCGCGCCATTTGGCAAAGCGGGCGCCGGCGTCATAATAGGTCTTCAGTCGGGCGGCGAGGCCATCGAGACCTTCGGTGATCGTCTCGCCCGGAAATTTTGCCATCGGCCTGGCACCGGTGTCGACCTTGATGCCGGGCACGGCGCCAGCCGCGCGGATGATGTCGACGAGGGGGTGCCGTCGGCGGCTTTCTGCAACAGGGTTTCCTCATAGAGGATGACGCCCGAAATATAGGCCTTCATCGCGTCGTCGGCGCGAAACAGCATTTCGCGGTAATCGTGGCGCGACGTTTCCGTCGATGTCAGGCTGATCGTTTCGAAGCGCTTGCCGATCGTTGCGGTGGATTCGTCGGCTGCCAGCAGACCCTTGCCGGTGGCAACCATGGCTGCTGCAATGTCTTCCAGTCTTTCGCTCATATGCGTTCTCCTGTTGGTCATGACGGATCGCCGATAACAGAAGAATACGGCAACGAAAATGGAAGTTAAATTGTTTTAAACGATTGAAATAAATTTAATCGTTTGAAATGTTGGGATTATTTTTGCAGTGCATCCAAATGTGAGTGCGCTGCAACGAAAACCCCGGCGCAAGGCCGGGGCTGAAAAGTCGTTTGGTGTTCGTTCGGGCGGTCGATTACTTCTGCTGATGCAGAATATCGACGCCCGGCAGCGGCTTGCCTTCCATCCATTCCAGGGAAGGCACCACCTGCGGTCGAAACATAGGTCAGGTCGTCGGCAACGTCGGCATGGTTCATTGCCGAAACTGTATCGCCGCCACCGGCGACCGAGACGAGCGCGCCGCTCTTGGTGCGGCTTGCTGCATGTTTGGCAACCGCGACGGTGGCCTTGTCGAACGGAGCGATTTCAAATGCGCCGAGCGGGCCGTTCCAGACCAGCGTTTCGGCCTTGCTCACCCACTCGTTAATCGCGGCGATCGACTTCGGACCGACATCGAGCACCATCGCATCGGCCGGAATCGCTTCGATATCGACCACTTCATTGTCGGCGCCAGCCTTGAACTCATGGGCAACGACGCCGTCGGCTGGCAGGACGATGGCGCAACCGGCCGTCGCTGCCTCGATCATGATCTGCTTGGCGGTTTCAGCGAGATCGTGCTCGCAGAGCGACTTGCCGACATTGGTGCCGCGGGCGGCGATGAAGGTATTGGCCATGCCGCCGCCGATGACGAGCGCATCGACCTTCTTCACCAGATTCATCAACAGGTCGATCTTGGTGGAGACCTTGGCGCCGCCGACGATGGCGACGACCGGGCGCTTCTGGATTGCCGAGGCCCTTTTCCAGAGCTTCGAGTTCGGCCTGCATGGTGCGGCCGGCATAGGCGGGCAACAGGCGGGCGAGGCCTTCGGTCGAGGAGTGCGCGCGGTGCGCGGCGGAGAAGGCGTCGTTGACATAGATGTCGCCATTGGCGGCCAGCGCCTTGGTGAACTCGGCGTCGTTCTTTTCCTCGCCCTTGTGGAAGCGGGTGTTTTCGAGCAACAGGACATCGCCGTCATTCATGCCGGCAATTGCCGTTGCGGCCTTCTCGCCGATGCAATCGGCCGCGAATTGGACACGCTGGTCGAGGATGTCTTCGACGGCAGGGGCAATCAGCGACAGCGACATGTCTGCGACCGGTTCGCCCTTCGGGCGGCCGAAATGGGCGAGCAGGATAACCTTGGCGCCTTTTTCGGAGAGTTCGCGGATGGTCGGCACGACGCGTTCGATGCGGGTCGCATCCGTCACCTGGCCGTCCTTGACCGGCACATTGAGATCGACGCGGACGAGCACGCGCTTGCCGGCGATATCGGTGAGGTCGTCGAGGGTCTTGAAAGTCATGGATGGTCTCCGGTCATAGTCTCTGGAAAAGGGTGGGGTAGTCCATCACCAGCCCGTCCTCGTCCACCGGCAGATCGGCGGTGAAGGAACGGTCCTTGGCCTCGTATCGATAAAACCTGTCGTCTTCGAGGCAGGTATAGTTCTGGCAGTCGGGAAAGGGCTCGAACGTATCGAAGGGGACATAGAGCATGATGAGTTTGGCGGTGCCATCCGTCGGCTTCAGGCCGAGGCGGCGGATCGGCAAGGTATTGGTAAAGGGCGTTCCGGCAAGATCGATATCGATGCATCCGTCAAAGGCGGGGAGGGCGGTGCCGTCCATATCACGCCAATGGCCGTTGCCATCGGATGCCAGCGAAAGCCGCCGGCCATCTGTCGTATCGATGCTGAAGGACATCACAGTCCAGGCGGTATCGCAGTCGATGGTGTAGCGGGCGCCGTAAGGGCGGCCGCCGCGTTCGCCGATCAGGACACTGGAGGCGCGGATAGATGCGCCATCGGCCGGCCCGATCGTCAGGTGTTCGAGCCCTTCCCCTTCGAGCGGACGCCAGCGTACCGTCTTGAGGGAAGGGCGCCGAAACATGGCTTTAGATCAGCTTGGCCATCGCAACGGCCGTGTCGGCCATGCGGTTGGAGAAGCCCCATTCATTGTCGTACCAGGACAGGATACGCACGAACTTGCCTTCCAGAACCTTGGTCTGGTCGTTGGCGAAGATCGACGAATGGCTGTCATGGTTGAAGTCACGCTGAAACCAGCGGCTCGTCGGTGTAGCCGAGGATGCCCTTGAGGGCGCCGTCGGAAGCAGCCTTGATGGCACCGTTGATTTCGGCAACCGTCGTGTCGCGCTTGGCAACGAACTTGAAGTCGACGACGGAGACGTTCGGGGTCGGAACGCGGATCGAGGTGCCGTCGAGCTTGCCCTTGAGGTGCGGCAGCACGAGGCCGACGGCCTTGGCGGCACCGGTCGAGGTCGGGATCATCGACAGGGCGGCAGCGCGGGCGCGGTACAGCATCCTTGTGCATCGTGTCGAGCGTCGGCTGGTCGCCGGTGTAGGAATGGATCGTGGTCATGAAGCCATGATCGATGCCGACGACGTCGTCCAAGGTCTTGACGACCGGAACCAGGCAGTTGGTCGTGCAGGATGCGTTGGAGATGACCAGGTGTTCCTTGGTCAGCTCGTTGTGGTTGACGCCGAAGACGACAGTGAGGTCAGCGCCGTCGGCAGGAGCCGAAACGATGACGCGCTTGGCGCCGGCCTGAAGGTGCAGGGCAGCCTTGTCGCGCGACGTGAAGATGCCGGTGCATTCGAGAGCGATGTCGACGCCCATTGCGGCATGCGGCAGGGTTGCCCGGATCCTTGATCGCGGTGACCTTGATCGGCTTGCCGCCGGCAACGATGATCGTGTCGCCTTCGACCTGAACCGTGGCCGGGAACTTGCCGTGGATCGAATCGTAGCGCAGCAGATGCGCATTGGTCTCGACAGGGCCGAGATCGTTGATGGCAACGACTTCAATGTCGGTGCGGCCGGATCTGACGATGGCGCGAAGGACGTTGCGGCCGATGCGGCCAAAGCCGTTGATGGCAACTTTTACAGTCATTTCAGGTCTCTCCCTGTCTAAGGTCTCGATGTGGAAAACGGAGCGCGTTGAGACGCGCTCCGAAGGGGAAAATCAGGCCAGCTTCTTTTCGGCAGCCGCGACGATCGCGTCAGACGTGATGCCGAAATGCTTGAACAGATCCTTGGCCGGGCCGGACGCGCCGAACGAGTGCATGCCGACGAAATCGCCGTCATTGCCGATGAAGTAATCCCAGCCCTGGCGGACTGCAGCTTCTGCGGCGATCTTGACCGGTGCATCACCGATGACGGCCTTGCGGTAGTCGGCCGGCTGTTCCTGGAACAGTTCGAAGCAGGGAACCGAAACCACACGGGTCGCAATGCCCTTGCCGTTTAGTTCGCCAGCCGCCTTGACGGCCAGTTCAACTTCCGAGCCGGATGCGAAGATCGAAACCTTGGCATTGTCGGCGGCGATCAGCTCATAGGCACCCTTGGCGCAGAGGTTCTCGGCCGAATAGGTCAGGCGCGACGGTGCGAGGTTCTGGCGGGTCAGCGCCAGGCCGGACGGGCGATGCTGTTCCTTGAGTGCCTGCTGCCAGCATTCGGCGGTTTCCACCGCGTCGGCCGGACGGAACATCAGGAGGTTCGGGATCGCACGCAGCGCTGCCATGTGCTCGACCGGCTCATGCGTCGGGCCATCTTCGCCGACGCCGATCGAATCGTGCGTCAGGACGTGGATGACGCGGATGCCCATCAGGGCAGCCAGACGGATCGACGGACGGCAGTAGTCCGAGAAGATCATGAAGCCGCCGGAATAGGGGATCAGGCCACCGTGCAGCGTGATGCCGTTCATAGCGGCAGCCATGCCGTGCTCGCGGATGCCCCAGTGCATGTAGCGGCCGGAGAAGTCGGTCGGGGGTGATCGACTTCATCTGGCTGGTCTTGGTGTTGTTGGACGGCGTCAGGTCGGCCGAACCGCCCAGCATTTCCGGCGCGAGGCCGTTGATGACTTCGAGTGCATCTTCAGACGCCTTGCGGGTGGCAATTGTCGGCGGAGCGTCGGCCAGCTTCTTCTTGTAGGTGTCGATGGCGGCATCGAGATCGCCCGGAAGCGCGCTGGCAAAGCGGCGGGTGAACTCGGACTTCTTGGCGGCTTCGGCCGAAGCCAGGCGACCTTCCCAGGCCTTGTGAGCGTCTGCGGAGCGGTCGCCGGCCGTGCGCCAGGCGTCGAGAACGTCTGCCGGTACGGTGAAGGCTTCGGCTTCCCAGTTCAGCGCCTTGCGGGTCGCTGCAATTTCCTCGGCGCCGAGCGGCGAGCCGTGAACCTTGTGGGTGCCCTGCTTGTTCGGCGCGCCGAAGCCGATGACGGTCTTGCAGGCGATGAAGGTCGGGCGGTCGGATTTCTGGGCCGCTTCGATGGCTGCAGCGATCTGTTCCGGATCATGACCGTCGACGCGGATCGTGTTCCAGTGAACGGCCTGGAAGCGGGCGATCTGGTCGGTCGAATCCGACAGGGAGACGGCGCCATCGATGGTGATGTTGTTGTCGTCCCAGAACAGCACCAGCTTGTTGAGCTTGAGGTGACCAGCAAGCGCGATGGCTTCGTGGCTGATGCCCTCCATCAGGCAGCCGTCGCCGCACAGAACGTAGGTGTGATGATCCTGCAGGTCGCTGCCGAATTCTTCAGCGAGCTTGCGCTCGGCGATTGCCATGCCGACGGCATTGGCAATGCCCTGGCCGAGCGGGCCGGTGGTGGTTTCGATGCCGGAGGCATGACCATATTCCGGGTGGCCGGCGGTCTTGGAGCCGAGCTGGCGGAACTGCTTGAGGTCTTCCATTGTCATGTCTTCGTAGCCCGTCAGATAGAGCAGCGAATAGATGAGCATGGAACCATGGCCGGCCGACAGCACGAAACGATCGCGGTCTGCCCAGAGCGGCGCCTTCGGATCGAATTTCAGGTAACGGGAGAATAGGACCGTTGCCACGTCGGCAGCACCCATGGGCAGGCCGGGATGGCCGGAATTGGCCTTTTCGACGGCATCCATGGAGAGGAATCGGATTGCATTTGCCATCCGGTCGTGTTTTTCATGAGAGATCATTGTCTGTTCCGCTTGAGTTCGGTGTACAGGGGACGGTCTCTATCCTCCAAAGACCGTATGAGAAGCGGGTGACACATAGCACCTGCTTCGACGGAGTCAACAAATACGGGCTTTTTGAGCGGGCTGGAAGGCGCTTTTTGAACGCGTTTCCTGCTTGATCCCCGCAAACGGACCCGGCACATACTAATCGATTTAAAATTCGTGATCCACAGGTTACGCAGCGCCTGCAAGCGGTTGGCGTTGTGAACACTTGCCGAATGGGTTTATTAGTGTGATTGGCTTGAAATACAGGCTCCGGGCGGCGATCTGACGCGGCCTGGCGCGTATCAGGAAAGCGTGATGGCGGCAGGAAAGACAGTCAAGGCGGCGATCGACGAGTTGCGTAGCGCATTGAGCAGCCTCGAAAATGCCATTGATGGGCGGTTCGACCGGGAGCGGGACCGAGGCGAGATCGAAGGCGAAGTGCGGCGTGTCAACACCGACCGGTCACGGCTTGCCCAGGAACTCGACCAGTCGCAATTCCGGGCAAATCGCCTTGAGGAAGTCAACCGCGAAGTCTCGCGCCGTCTGGTGACGGCCATGGAAACGATAAGGGCAGTGCTGGACCGCTAAGGCGTGGTCAGCCTGCGGGGTCAGGTGACGTATGGCGCAAGTAACGGTGATGATCGACGGCAAGGCCTATCGCATGGCATGCGAGGAGGGCCAGGAAGATCATCTGACCGAACTGGCTACCCGCTTAGACCAGTATGTCAGCCACCTGAAGACTCAGTTCGGCGAGATCGGCGACCTGCGTCTGACCGTGATGGCTGGCATCATGGTGATGGACGAACTCAGCGAAGTGAACCGCAAGCTGAAAAATCTCCAGGAAGAGGCCGATGGCCTGAGGCAAGGCCGCGCCATGACGCTGTCGGACCACCAGAGAAACGAGGAAGTGCTCGCTTCGGCTCTATCCGAGGTGACATCGCAGATTCACGAGATTGCGGCCAAGCTCAGCGGCAAGGCCACTCCTGCTTCTCACTGAATTTTCACAAGTTCAGCGCGGGCCACTGGCGCAAGCCATCGATGCACTCTATATTCGTGCTGCGGTCTGCGCTTCCCGACAGGACACCACAATCCCTGGGGCCATACTCGATCCAAAGGGAGCTGTCCCTGACCTGGCCCGTGGGCTAGGTCACATGGCGCCCACCTACGTTTGTAGGCACCCAGGATCGTAAAACGTCCATCGGTCGTGTGGATCGCACTTTTTCCCTGAAACACTTAGACTTGTGCAGACGGCCGAAAGGCCTCGCGGATGGCGTTGGACATGGTTTCGACGATCCGTTTGTTGCCGCGGGGTCTGGTCTTCATCACGACGTTGGAAAAATCGATGACGTCGTAACCGTCCGCGGCCGTCAGTTCGCGGCATCCGGCGGGGATGCTGCTGCGGGTGAGGGGCGCGATGGCGAGGCCTGAAGTTACCGCGGCGATCAGGCCGCTGCTGGTGCGGCTGATATAGGCGACGCGGCTTTCCATGCCGCGTTTCGTCAGGCTTCGGAGGGCCAGTTCGTCGCACCATCCGTTTTTCAAGTAAGTATAGGTGGCGATCGGTAGCGGCTGCCGTATGTGGGCGCAATGCTGATCGGAGGTCACCCAGACCGTTGGATCGACCATCAGCACTTCGTTACGCGTCGGGCCGCCTGGCTCAAAGACAACGGCGATATCGATTTCGCCGGCGTCAAGCGCTGCAAGGTTCGACATCGAGACACCCTGCTGCACGGTGACCTCGACACCCGGATGAACGGCGGCGAAGGCGCCTAGTGCCTTCGGCAGGGTCGAATTGATATATTCCTCCGAGATGCCGATCCGGACCGAGCCATCCAGCGCCGGCAGCCGGATCGAGGCGGCCGTGTCGTCCAGCAGCGTGACAATGCGGCGGGCATTGTCCAGCAGCCGGATGCCGTGGCCGGTCATGTTGACGCCACGCGATCCGCGCTCGAACAGGCTCTCGCCCAGGATATCCTCAAGCTTCTTGATCTGCATGCTGACGGCCGACTGGGTCCGGCCAACCGTCTCCCCGGCCTTGGTGAAATTGCCGCTTTCAGCCACGGCGACAAAGGTTCTGAGAAGATCGCTTTCGAGAGGAGGAAACATCGTTTCTGCCATCACTATTTCTGATGGTAGGCATGTTCGCAATTCGTTTGCCTGATGTCAAATCCCGGCCGATATTTCGGGGCGTCACCCACGGAGTTCCGGGTATGAAGCACGACTTTAAAATCCGACGGCACGGGTTCAGGCAAACCGTGGACACGATTTGCCAATATCTCCGCCGATGGCGCAATGAGCGTGAGGCCCGGCGGTCATTGGCTGAGATTGCCCGGCGCAAGAGCAGGTATCTGCTTGATGATATCGCGCTGGACAGAATGGACACCGGTTGCCGGCGCGATCCTGCGCTTGGCGACGAAAGGCATCGTTTCTGGATGTTATGAGATCAGGTCCATTCGGGCAGCCCGGAAAATTGCCTCGGCGACATTTCCCGCCTGCAGCTTCTGCATCGCAGAATTGAAGGCTTCATCGATCCTGTCATGGCAGATGTCTGTCTCGCGGGTGATGTCTTCCCTGGTCCGCCCACACGCGGCCAGTGACAGGCAGCGCAGCTCCAAGGGGTTGAGTTCCTGCAGCATCTTGTCCTTCATGGACATATCCGGCTCCGTCTTATAGCTGAACAGTTCCCCGCATCGCCGGAAGCGGGCACCGAACTGTTTCCTGATGTAGATCGTGGCCCTCTCTTGCACGGTGGCAAGAGGGCGCGAAAGCGGAACCGGTTTGCATAATGAACAGACTTCTAAAATCGTGCCAGATTGGGAAAAGCGTGCTGTTGCGTCGCAAAAAGTTGCAGATGCGGCGGCTGCGCGGTTCCCCTGTCCCCGCTTGATGCATTAGACATGGACACTGGCAGACGGGAGAGCATGGCCATGACACCGAGAGAACTGAAAGCCGCGCTGCGTTTGGAACGTCTGGCGCTGCGTGATTCGATGACGCCGGAGGCACGCATCGAGGCCAGTCTGCAGAATGCTCGATCATGCCGGCGACACGATCGAATTTGAACCTGGGCAGGTGTTTTCCGGGTTCTGGCCGATCCGCTCGGAGGTCGATATCCGGCCGTTGATGGCGCGCCTGCGCGAGCGCGGCGCCCGCCTTTGCCTGCCGGCCATCATAGACAAAAAGACGATCGTTTTTCGCGAACTCGTGCCCGGCGCCCCTATCGTGGAAACAGGGTTTGGCACCACCGGGCCGACGGAGGATGCGCCGGTTCTTGATCCGGACATCATGCTGGTGCCCTTGGCTGCCTTCGACAGGACGGGCCACCGAATCGGCTACGGGGCAGGATATTACGACCGCGCCATAGAACGCTTGCGCTTGAAAGGCCACATGCCGGAGCTGATCGGGATTGCATTTGACTGCCAGGAAGTGGCATCAGTGCCGGCGCAGCTGCATGATGTGGCGCTGGATGCCCTGCTGACTGAAAGCGGGTTCCGGATTTTCGGGCTAGGAATAAGCAAATATGAGACTTTTGTTTCTGGGTGACATGGTTGGCAAGACCGGCCGGACGGCGGTCTGGGAAAAACTGCCCGGCCTGATCAGCGACCTGAAACTCGATTTCGTCATCGTCAACGGCGAGAATGCCGCCGGCGGCTTCGGCATCACCGAAGATATCTTTCTCGAAACCATCAATGCCGGCGCCGATGTCGTGACCACCGGAAACCATGTCTGGGACCAGAAAGAGGCCGTCTCCTTCTGCCAGCGGCACGACCAGTTCCTGCGGCCCGCCAACTATCCGGCCGGCACCCCCGGACGCGGCTCAAACCTCTATTTCGCCCGCAACGGCGCCCGCGTCCTCGTCGCCAATGTCATGGGCCGCGTGTTTATGCATCCGGAACTTGACGATCCCTTCAAGGCGGCGGAAAGCATTCTGGCGGCCTGCCCGCTGAAGGAGCAGGCCGACGCGATCATCTTCGATTTCCATGCGGAGGCGACCAGCGAGAAACAGTGCTTTGGCCATTTCGTCGATGGCCGCGCCAGTTTTGTTGTCGGCACCCACACGCATGTGCCGACCGCCGACGCGGATCCTCAATGGCGGCACGGCCTATATGTCGGATGCCGGCATGTGCGGCGATTACGACTCGTCGCTCGGCATGGAAAAGGAAGAACCTCTCAACCGCTTCATCTCCAAGATGCCCAAGGGCCGCTTCTGAGGCCGCCTCGGGGCCTGCAACCCTCTGCGGCGTCGGCGTCGAAATTTCCGATCGCACCGGATTGGCCGAGAACATCGCGCCGCTGAGGATTGGACCGCGGCTCGCCGGGAAACGATCCCGGCATTCTGGGGGTGATACGGCGAGCCGTCGTCCATCTGGCGAGCCGGGCGACATGTTGCCGATGACGCGATTGTGAGCGGTAGCCTCTAATCGGCGCTGGACCTCGCGCTTCGCCTGCCTATCCTCAGCGTTCATGCCAACCTTGGTTCTAAGAGGTGCATGATGCCGCGATTGATCCTGCTTGCCGCCATCGCTCTTCTGCATGCCCTGTGGCCTATGCTAGCCCATGCGCAGGGCACCCGCCCGCCGGTCAGCCAATGCCAGGCGATCGCCCGGTCTCTTCCCGACGTGACTTTTGCAAGTTTCAAACCGTCGCAAGCTTTCGGCGTTCAGGCGGCTGCCAGTGAAGAGGTTGATATCACCTATGTCGGCCACTCGACGTTTCTGATCGAAACGCCGGGTGGCGTATCGATCGCAACGGACTATAGCGGCTGGTATGCGCCGCCGCGGGTGCCGGATGTTGTCACCATGAACAAGGCGCATTCCAGCCACTATACATTGACGCCAGACCCGGCGATCAAGCATGTGCTGCATGGATGGGGCGATAACGGGCAGCCGGCCGATCACGATGTCGTGGTCGGCGACGCCTATATCCGCAACGTCACGACGGATATCCGTTCAGGCGGCGCAATGATGGAGCCGGACGGCAATTCAATCTTCATCTTCGAGGTCGTGGGCCTCTGCATCGGCCATCTCGGCCATCTACATCACGAGCTTGACGATACGGATTATGCCGAGATCGGTCGTCTGGATATTTTGATGGTACCGGTCGATGGTGGCCTGACGATGGGAGCGGAAAGCATGAGCCGTGTGGTGACGCGGCTGCGATCGTCGCTGATCTTGCCGATGCACCGGCGCGGCCCGCCGGTCACCAGTTTTCTGCAAATGTTCGGCGATGGTTTCGACAAGAGTTTTGCGACGCAGGCGAGCGTGACGGTGTCGATGCGTTCCTTGCCAAAGAAGCCGCTGATTTATATCCTGCAGGGCGTCTGACCCTGGGATTCATGGAATGAAATTTCTCGCAGCCTGCCTTTTTGCCATTCTCTCCATGACAACTCAGGTTGTGGCCGACGGCGCCCCGCCGCCGCGCTTGCCAATGGCGGAAGGTGACAAGACGCCCGTTGCTGTGCCGGAAACGAAATCGTTCGGTCGGCAGGAGGAGTTTGTCCTGCCATCCGGCAATATCGGCTGCATCTATACGCCTGAAGGCGGGACGGAGGTCTACCAGCCTGCGGATGGCGGGCCGGAACTGTCCTGCGACCGCATCGAACCGCGTTATGTACGGGCAACACTCTCGCGCAAGGGTGACGCCACGCTCCTGAATGATGTCGGCGACCAGAGCTGTTGTTCCGCAGGTCCCGTGCTCGACTACGGCCAGACCTGGGCTGCCGGCCCGTTCTCCTGCCTTTCGACCCGCACCGGCCTTTCCTGCGAGCGAAATGACGGTCATTCGTTCTTCCTCAGCCGCAAGCGCCTTGCCACCAACTGAAAAAAAGCCGGCCCTTCTGGACGCAAAGCGCCAATGAAACTATAAGGCGCCCAATTCCAAACATGACTAGCATGAGAAGAGGGCGCCATGGCCGGCCATTCACAGTTTAAAAACATCATGCACCGTAAGGGCCGTCAGGACGCCGTGCGGTCGAAAATGTTCTCCAAGCTCGCACGCGAAATCACCGTCGTGGTCAAGGGCGGCTTGCCCGACCCGACGATGAATGAATGCGCCTGCGCCTGGCAATCCAGAACGCCAAGGCCCAGTCGATGCCGAAGGACAATATCGAGCGCGCCATCAAGAAGGGCTCCGGCGCAGACGGCGAGAACTATGAAGAAGTCCGCTACGAAGGCTATGGCCCGGGCGGCGTTGCCGTCATCGTCGAGGCGCTGACTGATAACCGCAACCGCACCGCATCGAACGTCCGCTCGACCTTCACCAAGGCCGGCGGCGCGCTGGGTGAAACCTGGCTCGGTTTCCTTCTCGTTCGATCGCGTCGGCGAAATCTCCTACAAGCTTTCGGCCGGCGATGCCGACAAGGTGATGGAAGCGGCGATTGAGGCCGGTGCCGAGGACGTGACCACCGACGAGGACGGCCACTTCATCATCTGCGGTTTCGAGGATATCGGCGACGTTTCCAAGGCGCTTGAATCCACGCTCGGCAGAAGCTGACACCGTCAAGGCGATCTGGAAGGCCCAGAACACCGTGCCGGTCGATGAAGAGCGCGCCCAGTCGCTGATGAAGCTGATCGATACGCTCGAAGACGATGACGATGTGCAGAACGTCTACACCAACTTCGAAGTCTCCGACGAAGTCATGGCCAAGCTTTCGGCCTAAGGCGGCTGCAATTGCGCCGGTTCACGTCATCGCCTGTCGGAATTGGCCAGCCGGTTCCGACAGTGGGGCATTAGGTTCGTCTTTTTCGAAAGGATGTTGACCATGCAGACCGTGACGAAACTTGCGACACCCGTGCCCGCTGATGGCGATCCGGCAATACTGGACGGCTGGGTTGTCGTGGCTGGCACGCCGTCGATGAAGACCTGGGCGCTGCATACATCCTCGGATAGCTCGATGGTTTCGGGCTACTGGGAAGCAACGCCCGGCACCTATCACGCGACCTACACGGCCTATGAATTCGTGCACATGATCGCCGGCAAGATCATCATCACGCCGGATGGCGGCACGCCCGTTACGGTCGCGGCTGGAGATGCCTTCGTTGTCGAGGCCGATTTCAAAGGCACATGGGAAATCGTCGAAACGGTGCGCAAGCATTTCTGATTTCAAGGTTTCAGCCTGATCCGAGATTGAGCAGCACATTTTTTTACGGCCGAACATAAAACGGTCTCGTGTGTTTTCGTTTGGCCGTTTTATGATGGCAGGCTTCTTACCGATAGCCGGTCGCATCCGCCGGTTTGCCGGCGTCCTGGACTTCACGGATATAGCGCCAGCAGTCGGGCCTCGAGCCGTCGAGATCGTTGAACCCGTATAGCTTTGCCAGTTCTCCGCTGGAGACGGCGGTGCCATTCCATCGGGCGCGGTCCGGATCTTGCGCGAGTGCTGCGACGGCACGCCCTGATGAATCTCGGTGTTTCCGATATGATGAAATGCGGCACCTTCTCTATTGCATCCCGCCAGTTGCCTTCGGTCACCCCAAATGTTTCCAGCATGATTTCCGATCGCAGCCAGCCCGGTGTCATGCAGACCGATGTGGCGCCGTGCGGCGCGAGGTCCTTGGAATGCGCCCATGCCATGCGCGTGGTGGCTGTCTTGCATAGGTCGTAGAAGGGCGAAATCCGGTAGGTCGCGGCATTATATTCCGGCGTCCCATCGGTTACTTCGACCAGAAGCCCTCCCGGCTGGGCAATCAGCAACGGAAGGGCGTAGTGGGCCGTTATCAGATGCGTGTCGAGCGCCAGACGCAGCATGCGCAACCCATTTTCCAGGTTATGGTCCCATACCGGCTTGTTCCACTCGATCAGATATTCACCGCCCCATATATCATTGACGAGAATGTCCAATCGTCCTTCATCCCTCTGGATACGCGAAACGAGATCGCTCACCTCGGCCGGGACGAGATGATCGACACGCACGGCAACGCCACGGCCGCCCGCGGCGGTCACCTGTTCGGCAGTCTCTTCTATGGTTTCCGGGCGACCGTATTCAGATTGCTGGGTGCGGGTGGTGCGGCCCGTTACATAGACCGTCGCGCCGGCGGCGCCGAGTTCGACGGCTATGCCGCGTCCGGCTCCGCGGGTTCCGCCCGCTACCAAGGCGACTTTTCCTTTCAGCGACATTTGTCCCTCCCTGAACCATTATCGTGTTGTCGTAGGCATGGGGTTATGTGAATAATAAACGAATGTGCATTTATGAACAAGGATCCAAAATGCCGAGGCCAAAAACGCGTCCCGACTCGGAAATTCTGGAGGCAGCATTGCTGCATATGCAGCGTGTGGGCGCTGAAAGGTTGACATTCTCTGCCCTTGCCGTCACGACAGGACTTTCGCCGTCGACTCTCGTCCAGCGCTTCGGAAGCAAGGATGCGATGGCAAGGGCCGCGCTCAGTCATGCCTGGGATCGGTTGGACGACGATACGGCGCGGTTAGCAGCGTCCGTTGAGCGGACGCCGTCGGGATCGGTGGATCTCCTGGTCCGGCTTTCCGGCAGCTACGGCGATATAACCATCTATGCTGATGGGCTGATGCTTTTGCGGGAGGACATCAGGGATCCCGTGCTTCGCCAGAGGGGCGTTCGATGGGGGCAGGCTCTTGTTGATGCGGTCAGTACATGCTTTGCCCAAACGCCGGGTGCGCCCGCCAGTATAGGCAGGATGATGATCACCCAATGGCAAGGCGCGCTGTTGTGGTGGAGTTTTCAGCCTGATGAGCCGGTGCCGGTCTATGTCGAGAAGGAATTGAGCTCTTTCGTAGAGGCTCTGGCCTTACCCGTATGACGCTCCGGCTCTGTGCTATGCCGCCTTGGCCAGTTTCTGTTGTGCGTCCGCAAACAGCCGGACGGATTTCAACCGCGCATCCATATCGTAAATTGGCATGGAGACGATCACTTCGTCGGCATCGGTCTGGTCGATGAACCGGTCGAGTTTTGTCTTGATCGTCTCGGGTCCGCCGACTACGGCATAGGTCATGGCATGATCGACAAAGATCTTTTCATTGTCGCTCCACAGACCGTCCATGGAATCCACCGGTGCGGGGAACTGGCCGTGGGCATTGCGGCAGCAGCGACGAAAGACTGTTGCATCGAGGTGAAGAGGTGGTTGGCCTTATCATCGGTATCGGCAGCAACGCCCATGATGCCGACCATGGCATAGGGCTGGTCGAGATATTGTGACGGCTCGGAAACGCTCCCGGTAGATTTCCAGCGCCGACAGAAGCATGTCCGGGGCGAAATGCGAGGCGAAGGCAAAGGGCAGGCCGAGCATGCCGGCAAGATGGGCGCTGAAATGGCTGGAACCCAGCAGCCAGATCGGCACGTTACTGTCGGCGCCGGGCACGGCGATCAGGTCCTGGCCATCCTGCATCGGGCCAAGCAAGGCTTGCAGTTCGACCACATCGTTTGGGAAATTATTGGCACTTGCTTCCATGTTGCGGCGAAGCGCTGCCGCCGTGCGCATATCCGTTCCCGGGCGCGGCCAAGGCCGAGATCGATGCGGCCCGGATAGAGCGCTGCCAGCGTTCCGAACTGCTCGGCAATCACCAGCGGCGAATGGTTTGGCAGCATGATGCCGCCGGAGCCGACGCGGATCGTCTTGGTGCCGGCCGCCACGTGCGAAATGACGATGGACGTCGCCGCACTGGCGATGCCCTTCATACCGTGATGCTCGGCCAGCCAGAAGCGCTTGTAACCGGATGCCTCTGCTTCCTGCGCCAGCCGGCGGGAATTCTGCAGGGACTGCGATGCATTTGACCCTTGCGTGATCGGGGAAAGGTCGAGGATCGAAAAGGGCACCATGGGAAAAGCCTTCGATGAATGGAACTGATAGAAGCCTATGTAAGATCGAATTTTGTAAATCCAAGCCTGAGCGATAAAATGTAACGAGGCCGGTGCTACCAAATTGTAATGGATGTTTTTGTTTTGTTCACATTTTGCTGGCAGCGTCCGGGCATGAGTATTAAGCTTCCGACCATGCACAACACGATTCTGTATCATCGGCATCGATCCAGGCCTTCGCCGTACCGGCTGGGGTATCATCGATACGCTCGGTAATTCCCTGCGCTTTGTCGCCTCCGGAACCGTCACCTCCGATGGCGATATGGATCTGGCCTCGCTGGCTCTGCCAGTTGCATGACGGTCTGTCCGATGTGATCCACGCCCATAAGCCCGATGAGGCGGCTGTCGAGCAGACCTTCGTCAACAAGGATGCTGTGGCGACGCTGAAACTCGGTCAGGCGCGCGGCATTGCCATGCTGGTGCCGGCGCGCTGGTCTGCAGGTGGCTGAATATGCGCCGAATGCCGTGAAAAAGGCGGTGATCGGGGTTGGTCATGGTGAAAAGCAGCAGATCCACATGATGCTGAAGATTCTTATGCCGAAGGCGGAATTCAAAGGCAACGATGCCGCCGACGCCTTGGCGATCGCTATCTGCCACGCTCACAATCGCGGTGCCGCGCGGATGCGTATGGCGGCGCTGGTGGGGTGATTTGTTCTTGACTTGTTCCGTTCCTGCGGCTAAGTAATACCTCAGAGGTATTACCATGCGTGTGACGGAAAAAGGTCAAGTGACCATCCCGAAGGAAATCAGAGACCGGCTCGGCATCGTGCCGGGGTCGGAAGTGGATTTCGTAGCGTCCAGCAAGGGCGCATTGCTTGTGCGGGTGGATGCTGCGGCGGGACGAACCGGCGATCCGTGACTTCGACGACTGGGCAGCCAGCGTGAAGGGAACGTTCGATACCGGCGGCATGAGCACGGACGAGTTTATGGTCTGGCTGAGGGGTGAACGTGACGATCTCGACCCTCGTTGATACCAATATCTTCATCGATATTCTCGGGCCTGAAACGCCCGTTCGCCCTTGGTCACTGGCCGCGTTGCGGCAATGCGTGAGCGACGGAACTCTGGTTCTCAGTCCAATCGTCTGGTCCGAACTCGCTGCTTCGCCGATTTCAGAGGGCGAGCTGCTTGCGGCCTTGAGCTGGCTCGATCCCAAGCGTGAAAATATCCCCTACGAGGCAGCATTCCGGGCTGGTAAAGCGCATCGAGCCTACCGTCTTGCCGGTGGCCAGCGGGAAAGAACGTTGCCAGACTTTCTCATTGGCGCCCATGCGGATTGGCGGCGGCATCGCCTCTTGACGCGCGACGGAGCCAGATACAGTTCCTATTTCCCCTCCGTCGAACTCATCACGCCGGAAACCCACCCATGAAGGATTGTGCGCCATGATCGGCAAGCTGAAGGGAACGATCGACGAGATCGGTGACGACCATGTCGTCGTGGATGTGCACGGCGTCGGCTATGTCGCCCATTGCTCGTCGCGGACATTGTCGAAGATCGGTTCGCCCGGCGAGGCTATCGTGCTGTTTATCGAGACCTATGTACGCGAAGACCAGTTGCGGCTGTTCGGCTTCCTGTCGGCGCTGGAGCGGGAATGGTTCCGGCTGCTGCAGAGCGTGCAGGGCGTCGGCTCTAAGGTGGCGCTTGCCGTTCTCTCCGTGCTGACGCCGGGCGAGCTGGCCAATGCCATTGCGCTGCAGGACAAGACGTCTGTCTCGCGTGCGCCGGGTGTCGGCCCGAAGGTTGCGGTGCGCATCGTCACCGAACTCAAGAACAAGGCTCCGGCCTTTGCCGGTGAGGCGGGTGCCAATATCGGACTGAAGCAGGAGCTTGGCGAGGGCGTCGCCTCCCGCGCCGGTGTCGGATGCTGTCTCGGCGCTGAGCAATCTCGGCTATTCGCGCGACCAGGCAGCCAATGCGGTGGCAGCGGCGTTGAAGAATGGCGGCGAGGGGCTGGACAGCGCCAAGCTGATCCGGCTGGGGTTGAAGGAGCTGGCGCGCTAAGTGCGTTGCCCTGGCATGCGAGGCATGAGATTGAGTGTTTATGAGTGAAGAGCAGAGACTGATCACACCGGAAAAGCGCGGCGAGGACCTCGATACGACGCTGCGTCCGCAGACGCTGGACGAGTTTACCGGTCAGGCGGAGGCGCGCGCCAACCTGAAGGTGTTCATCGAGGCGGCGAAGAACCGCGGCGAGGCGCTGGATCATGTGCTGTTCGTCGGTCCGCCCGGTCTTGGCAAGACGACGCTGGCGCAGATCATGGCCAAGGAACTCGGCGTCAATTTCCGCTCGACCTCCGGCCCGGTAATTGCCAAGGCGGGGGATCCAGCCGCCCTTTTGACCAACCTCGAAGACCGGGACGTGCTGTTTATCGACGAAATCCACCGGCTCAATCCGGCGGTTGAGGAAATTCTCTATCCGGCGATGGAGGATTTTCAGCTCGACCTGATCATCGGCGAGGGGCCGGCTGCGCGGTCGGTGAAGATCGACCTGTCGAAATTTACATTGGTCGCCGCCACCACCCGGCTCGGACTTTTGACGACACCGTTGCGTGATCGGTTTGGCATTCCCGTGCGCTTGAGCTTCTACACCGTCGAGGAACTGGAACTGATCGTGCGCCGCGGCGCCCGGTTGATGGGGCTTGGCATTACCGACGATGGTGCGCACGAAATTGCCCGCCGGGCGCGCGGCACGCCGCGTATCGCCGGGCGGCTGTTGCGTCGGGTGCGTGATTTTGCCGAGGTCGCCAGGGCCGAAGCCGTTACCAAGCAGATTGCCGACGAGGCGTTGACCCGGCTTTTGGTCGACAATATGGGCCTCGACCAGCTCGACAAGCGCTACCTCACCATGATCGCTCTGAATTTCGGCGGTGGTCCGGTCGGCATCGAAACGATTGCGGCGGGACTGTCCGAACCCGCGATGCGATCGAGGACATCATCGAGCCCTACATGATTCAGCAGGGTTTTATCCAGCGTACACCGCGCGGGCGTATTTTAACCGCAAACGCATGGAAACACCTTGGACTGCAGGTGCCGAAGGATCTGGAAGCCACCCAATTCCGCCTGTTCCAAGAGGATGATTGATTGATTTCCCGGCGCGGTTTTTTAGGGACGGTCGCAAGCATGATGCTGACAGGCATAGCGACTGGCGCCTATGCCGTGGGTATTGAACCTGTCCGGCAGCCGCGCGTACAGCGCTATGCCCTCGTGCCGGACAAGTGGCCGGCCGGATTGAAGCTGAGGCTTGTTGTCCTCGCTGACATTCACGCCTGCAATCCCTGGATGTCGCCCCGACGGATCGGTGAGATCTGCAGGCAGGCCAATGCGCTTGGCGGCGATATGATTCTGCTTTTGGGAGATTTTCTCTCCGGTGTGCGGATAAGGACAGGGCATGTGGCGCCGGAAGACTGGGCGCGCGAGCTGGCCCTCCTCTCCGCGCCGCTTGGCGTTCACGCCGTCATGGGAAACCACGACTGGCTCGACGATCCCGGCGCGATGGCGGCCGGGAAGGGACCAACGCTCGTTCATACAGCGCTGTCTTCGATCAATGTTCCTGTCTATGACAACCGCGCCAGCCGTTTCGAGAAAGATGGCGTGGGCTTTTGGCTTGCGGGCCTGGCCGATCAGATCGGGCCGTCGCTGGGTTTTGACGATCTGCCCGCCACCATGGCGCAGATCGGAGATGAGGCGCCAGTTATCCTGATGGCGCATGAGCCGGACGTGTTTCCGCAGGTGCCCGACCGGGTATCGCTGACGCTTTCGGGGCATACGCATGGCGGGCAGATCCGCCTGTTCGGTTATTCCCCGGTCGTTCCTTCGCGTTTCCGCAGCCGTTACGCCTATGGCCATATTGTCGAGGATGACCGTAACCTGATTGTTTCCGGCGGTCTCGGCTGCTCGGTCTTGCCCATCCGCTTCGGTTCGCCGCCGGAAATCGTCGTCGTCGACCTCGGATAGCCCATGCCCAGGCGAAAAATGATCCGCATCGACGCAACGCCGCGGCGGTTCAATTTCCGCATCGTCGGCCTTGGCTTTCGCAACGGTCACGTTCTCGTCCATCGGGCGGTCCATGAGGATTTCTGGTCGTTTCCGGGTGGACGCGCCGAGATCGGCGAGACGTCGGTCGAAACGCTGAAACGGGAAATGGTCGAGGAACTCGGTGTCGACGTTACGGTTGGTCGGATGCTCTGGACGGTCGAGAATTTCTTCCGGTACGAAGCGCATGATTATCACGAGATCGGTTTCTACTACCTGATGGAGATCCCGGAGAGTTTTCCGTTTCATGCAAGCGAGATCGTGCATCGGCTGAAGGACGGTGACAGCGATCTCGAATTCAAATGGGTGAAAGCCACCAAAGGGGCGCTGACCGCGCTCGATGTCCCACCCTATTTCATCGCCGGGCAGATCGAAAACCTGCCGCAGACGCCAGTTCACATCATCTGGGATGATGACGACCCTGCTCGATAGAGCAGCCGGCTTTAGTTGGGCGGCAGACTTTCAGCTTCGCTCCACCATCTGTTCGACTGTCTGTTGCAGTAGTTCCCTCCCGCCCGGCTTCCAGCCCAGGGCCTCGATCTTGCAGGTACCCATGGCATTGTAATCCCCCTTGTCCGCTGCGGCGGGCAGGGGATGCGGACAGTGCGTGGCGCGCTGCAGGATCGACAGGATTTCGTGGGTGTCGGCCAAGAGGTCAGAGACGTTGAAGGTCTCGCCGTTGATCCGGACAGTATCGGCTTCCAGCATCAGCCGCACGGCGCGGGCAAGGTCGTCGCCATGGACTTCCGTGCCGGCGCGGCATGGTACCGGCTTGCCGGTCAGATAATCCTCGAAAAGCTCAGCCCATTTATGCCGGCGGCCGGGTCCTGCAGGTCCGTAGATGCCGGTTGCCCGGAGACTGGCGGTGACGAAACCATGGCCGCAGAGGGAGAGCAGGCTGCGCTCTGCCTGCAGCTTCACCTCGCCATACAGCGTATCTGGCTTGCCGTGCATATCCTCTTTCAAAAGCGTGCCTGATGGTTGTGGGCCATAGGCGGCGCGGCTGGAGAGGAAAACGCAACGGCGCACACCGGCATCGTGGGCGGTTTCGAACAGCCTCGCGGTGCCGTCGAGATTGGCGCGCTGAAACCCTTCCCGATCATCGCCTTCGCCGCCGCGGTACTTTCCGGGCACGTGGTCGAAGGCGGCATGGACGAAATAGTAGACGTGATCGAAGGCCTCGATCTGGTCGGCGTCCGGATCGAGCCGCAGCGGCACGAAGGGGACGTCCTTGGAGAAGAAGCCTGGCTCGGGCGCAGTGCGGCCGCCGACGGTGACCTTGTAGCCATTGGCGAGCAGGTGCTCGACGATGAAGCGGCCGGCATAGCCGGTGCCGCCGGAAACGAGAACGCGTGTCATGAGCTTCCTGATTTCAATCCGGGTTTGGCAAGCCCGGATTTTGCAGGTTGGGATTTTGCAGGTCTGCAATCTCCGGAATGTTTTCGCCGTTAAAGAAAGCATGCCAGAGATTGACCAGCGGTCGCAGTCTTTCTGCTTTGGGATGATTCTTTTCCCAAGGTTTTTCATATTGATAATGCAGCACGCCGATCGATGACCAATCCCACAGCGCCGGCATGTTGAACCAGACATATTGCAGCATGTTCATCGTGACAGGGAGGCCGTGCCAGTCCGGGAAGAAATTCTGCAAAAAGGTCTGGTCGGTTCGCGGCCAGAAGGCATCGGGCGTATCCAGCCGCTCCAGCATGGCATTGAAGGTCCGGAGCGAGGGGCTGGCGACGAAGACGCCGGAGTTCAACCGGTGGAAGTCGGCGAGGCTCTCATAGACGTTGGGTGCCGCGGAAAATTCGGGATAGGCGAAATAGCGATCGATGTTCTTAAGCACCAGCGCGTCGGCATCGATGAAGATGCAGCGTTCGTAATCCATCAACTGCCAGAGGCGCAGCTTGCAGAAATTGTCGAGCGGCGAATGGAAGTCCGGTTTGCGCCCTTTGGTGAAGGGCGCTGTGCTGTGGACGTTCTTGCGAGCGTGGCGTTGGTTGAAAGCGTCCGACAGCGGCAGGAGGTCTGTGGCGATCAGCCGGCAACTGAGCCGTGCAAGCGGAGTGAGCAATTCCGAACTGACGCCACCAGTGTGAAGCACGACAATATCGGCATCCGTTCCCGTCTTCCTTATGGAGCGGGCGAGTGCCGTTGCGCCCATGACATAATCGGCATTCGTCACCAGTGTGACGAATGCGTGCCGCGATCCGGCGGGGCCGGAAGGCGTGATCCCTTCGACAACGGAACCTGGCAGCGTCATGAAACCGATTTCAGCCTTCTTCCTTCCGGATCGTGGTTGATCTTGGCAGCAATGTCCTTGGTCCAGGCGGAGACGGCCGGCACGCGGCTGCGATCGACGCGGTAGGCGTATTTCTTGCCGACATCGACGATCTCCGCAAGCAGGCCATCCTGCAGCGTGGTCGGGTTAAGGCCGAGTTGGCGGAACTTCTCGTTGCGCACGACAAGATCGTTTTCAGCCGCTTCCTTGCGCGGGATTGGGCAGCCAGGCGATGTCCGAGCCAGTGAGGCCGGCGATCATCTCGGCGAGGTCACGGACCCGGTGCGTCTCGGTCATCTGGTTGAAGATCTGTCGCGCGCCGCGCTGGGGCGGGTTCATCAGCGCCAGCTCGATGCAGCGCACCGAATCCTGGATATGGATGAAAGCGCGGGTCTGGCCGCCGGTGCCATGCACGGTCAACGGATAGCCGATCGCCGCCTGGATGAGGAAGCGGTTGAGCACCGTGCCGTAGTCGCCGTCGTAGTCGAAACGGTTGATCAATTGCTCGTGGCGGCGGGTCTGTTCGGTGTGGGTGCCCCAGACAATGCCTTGGTGCAGGTCGGTGATCCGCATGCCGTCGTTCTTGGCATAGAACTGGAACAGGAGCTGATCGAGGCATTTGGTCATGTGATAGATCGAACCCGGATTTGCCGGATAGAGAATATCCAGGCGGGCCGTCTCGCCGCTCTCGATCTCGATGCCGACCGGCAGATAACCCTCGGGGATCGCCGCGCCGACCGTTGAATAGCCATAGACGCCCATGGTGCCGAGATGGACGAGATGGGCGTCGAGGCCGATCTCGACCAGGGCATTCAGCAGATTGTGGGTGGCGTTGACATTGTTGTTGACCGTGTAGTTCTTGTGGCGGTCGCTCTTCATCGAATAGGGCGCGGCGCGTTGCTCGGCGAAATGGATGACGGCATCGGGACGATTTTCGTTGAGCCAGTTTTTCAGCAGCTCGTAGTCGCGGGCAAGATCGATCAGGTGGAAATGGATGCGGCGGCCGGTCTGCGCATGCCAGATGCGGGTACGTTCCTGAATTGAGTCCATCGGTGTTAGGGACTGAACGCCGAGTTCCGTGTCGATCCAGCGGCGCGACAGATTGTCGAGAATGTGGATGTCGTGTCCAGCATCGGACAGATGCAAGGCTGTCGGCCAACCGACAAAGCCGTCACCGCCAAGGACTGCAATCTTCATGCGCCAATCTCCTGTGGGATGGGAAGTCATGCGCTGGTGATAGGAGAACATTGTGACAAACCTGCAATGCTTGCAAAACGCGTTTGGTTCCTGCACAGGAAAAAGAATAATTTTGCGAGGCTGCGGATGACTTTGATTGCGCTTTCCGGCGAGCTGACGGATGCCGGACACCGGCTGGTGCAGCGTGTCTATTACGAGGACACGGACTTTTCCGGCGTCGTCTATCACGCTCGCTACCTGCATTTCATGGAGCGGGCGCGCACCGATTATCTGCGCCTGCTTGGCGTCGAGCAGGCGACGCTGGCGATCGAGGGTGATACCGAAGGTCTGGTGTTCGTCGTTCACCGAATGGAGATCGATTTCAAGCAACCGGCACGTATGGACGACATCCTGACGATTACCACGGCGACGGAAAAGGCTGGTGGTGCCAAGATGGTCTTGCAGCAGGAAATCCGCCGCGAAGGCACGCTGTTGATCGCGGCCAAAGTGATCATTGCTGTTATCAACGGGCAGGGGCGGCCGCGCCGGTTGCCGGAGACACTGGGCAGGAAGTTCCTCGGGCAGGGCTGAGTTCAGCCCTCGGCCTTGACGGCCTTCAACATTGCCTTGGTCAGGCTCTGTTTCCAGTCCTTCGCCTCAGCCCACGGATCGGTGCCGTTTTCCAGGCGCTCGATAATATTGGGAATGTGGAACCCGTTGGCGGCGTCGAGATCGCCAAGTTCGTCCCAACCGACGGGGGTGGCGACAGGGCCGCCGGCGCGGGCGCGTACCGAATAGGGGGCGACCGCGGTGGAGCCGCGCTCGTTGCGCAGCCAGTCGATGAAGATGCGGCCCTTGCGTTTGGCCTTCGACATGGTGGCTATGTAGTTGTCGGGATCATCATCGGCTATTTTCACGGAAAGGCCCTTGGCGAAGGTCTTGGCATCCTCCCAAAGCGCGCCGTGACAACGGCACGATGACATGGATGCCCTTGCCGCCGGACACCATGGCAACCGACTTCAGGCCAAGGTCCTCGAGGGCGTCGCGAAGGGAGACTGCCGCCTGCTTCACGGTTTCGAACGTCACGCTCGGATCCGGATCGAGATCGAAGACCAACCGGTCGGCGGCGTCGAGCCTGTCTATGGTCGAGCCCCAGATATGAAGTTCGATCGTGCCCATCTGCACTGCGGCAACCAGGCCCTTGGCATCATCGACGTAAAGATAATTCGCCGTGTCGCCATCGGCTTCCTTGATCGGCACCTGATGGATCTCGTCCGGAAATCCGTCGCTGGCGTGTTTCTGATAGAAGCATTGATGATCCGGCCCCTGCGGGCAGCGCAGGATCGAGGCGGGGTGGTTGGCTGCGAAGGGCAACATGCGATCGGCAACGACGCCGTAATAGCGGGCGAGGTCGATCTTGGTGATATCCGGGTCGGAAAAGAGCAAGCGGTCGGCATGGGTGATGCGGATACCGAGCACGTCGCCATCTGCATCTTTTTCCTTGCGCGCCGGGCGTTGCTTGTCCGCAGCCGGTTCGGCCGACGCTTCCGCTTTCTCCGCTGCGGCTTTGGCTGACGGCGGTGGTTTCTTCGTCTCGGGTGTCACGGCAGAAGCCTCCTTGTCGTCGCGCAGACCCTGAAAGGCTCCGTGGCGGATATGACCATCATCGGTAAATTCGGCGAAATCGATCTCGGCGACAAGCTCTGGTCTCAACCAGATCACATCTCAGGCGATCTCGTCTGGAACGGTATCGAATGGTGAGGTCTTGCGTTTCAGTTTTGAAAAACGTGCTGCCAGGTCCGCCATCGTATCTTCGTCGAAGCCGGTACCGACGCGGCCTTGATAGATGAATTTGTCCCCCTCATGGGCACCCATCAACAGCGAGGCGAAGGCGCGGCCGCGCTTGTCAGAGGGCGAATAGCCACCGATGACGAATTCCTGCCGTTTCGTGCACTTGATCTTCAGCCAGCTGCCCGCTCGGCCTTCGCGGTAGGCAGCATCGGCCTTCTTGGCGATGATGCCTTCCTGCCCGGCGTTGCACATGGCCTCGAAGACTTTGTCGCCATTGCCGCGGACGTGCTCGCTGTATTGAACAGAACGGCTTGGACCTAGCGTATCGAGCAGGGTCTTCAAGATTTTCTTGCGTTCGACCAGCGGCTTCTTGCGCAGATCCTTACCGTCGAGATGCAGGAGGTCGAAGGCATAAAACCGGGTTTCGCCGCCGGTCTTGATGGCTTTCTGCAGCGCCGAGAATTTCGAGCCTTCGTCGGAACCCGCAACTGCTTCACCATCAATCAGTGCGCTGTCGCAATCGATGTCGGCAAATCCATTGATGATGTCGGGAAACTTTTCCGTCCAGTCCAGCCCCGTGCGGGTGAAACACGTGATGCCGCCCTGGCCGATGGAAATCATCAGGCGGTAGCCGTCGAACTTGGCTTCGTTCAACCAGTCGTCGCCGGCTGGTGCGTCCGCGGTAAGGGTCGCGAGCTGCGGCTTCACGAAGGCGGGTGATTTGCCGGTGCGTTTCCGTTCCTTCCGCGGCCTGGACTTCTCCTCGGCAATGGCGCCCGCCTTGACGTTGGCGGCGGCGCTTTTCTCGGATTCCCACACATGGGCTTTCTTTTCGCCCTGTCCCGGAGGCGATCTCCTCCATCGAGCGTCCGGTTTTGACGCTGGTCAAATTTTCCGTCAGCAGGCTTTCGCCATCTTCGCTTGTCTCGTCATCATCTTCCTTGATCAAAAGCCAATTTTCGCGCTTTTCGCCGTTGCGCGGTTTCATCCGCACCAGCGTCCATCCTCCGTGCATCCGTTGGCCGTGGATATGGAACTTCAGCTTGCCTTCCTTCAGGCCCTCGTCCGGATCGTTGTCAGGTTCCCACCAGCCGGTGTCCCACAGCATCACCGTGCCGCCGCCATATTGCTTTTTCGGGATCGTACCTTCGAAGTCGCCATAGGCCATGGGGTGATCTTCGGTGCGCACCGCAAGCCGCTTGTCATCCGGGTTGATGCTTGGCCCGCGCGTCACCGCCCAGCTTTTCAGTACACCCTTCCATTCCAGCCGGAAGTCGTAATGCAACCGGGTCGCATCGTGTTTCTGCACCAGGAAAAGCTTGCCCGCCTTGGATCGTTTCGTCGCGCCTTTGGGCTCGGCTGTCTTGGTGAAGTCGCGCTTGCGGTTGTATTCGGAGAGGGAGTCTTGATGCTGGGCCATGTCGGTGCCTCAGGCGGATTTCTTCTTGGGTGCGGCTTTCTTGCCGGAAGCGGGTTTCTGCGGCGCGGTCTTGCCACTGCCCTCAAGGCTCTTCTTCAATGTCGACATGAGATCAACGACGTTGTCACCGCGCTTGCCGGTGTCTTCATCCTCCTCGACTTCGATCTTGGTCTTCTTGCCCTTGAGCTTTCTCTGCACCAGTTCCTTCAGCGCCGTCGAATAATTGTCCTTGAAGGAGGTGGCGTCGAACGGCGCGGTCTTCTTGTCGATCAGCGCCGTCGCTACTTCCAGAAGATCATCGTCGGAGGTTTTGCCGGAAAGGCCGTGGAACATCGGATCGGCCTTGCGCAGCTCGTCGGCGTAATGCAGCGTCTCCAGGAGCAGGCCGTCACCACAGGGTTTGATGGCGGCGATATATTCGCGGCCGCGCAGTGTCAGCTGGCCAAGGCCGACCTTGCCCGATTTCCGCAGGGCATCGCGCACCACGCGGTAGGCGTCTTCGGCAAGGTCGTCGGCGGGAACAAGGTAATAGGGTTTGTCGTAGTAGATCGGCGAAATTTCCGAGGCATCGACGAACTGTACGAGTTCCAGCGTCTTCTTCGTCTCGAGCTTGACGGCGTCGATTTCTTCCGGCTCGAGCAGCACATACTTGCCGCTTTCATACTCGTAGCCCTTGACGATCTCGTCGGTATCGACCGGACCGATACCATCGACGACTTTATCATAGTGAATAGGCTTGCCGGAAGGTTCGTGGATCGGCGAAAAGCAAAGCGTGCACCGGTCTTGGTGGCGCTGAACACTTCGACGGGAATGGAAACGAGGGAAAGGCGCAGCTGCCCTTTCCACAATGCACGCGATACCATGTCTCCACCTTTTCGTGTGTCGATGTTAGTGCGGAATATTCGTTGCGTTGGTGTCGCGGGCAAGCAGACGTTCCAGTGCCGCCACGTCCTCGCTGGTAATAACCGGCACGGGATCGGACATCATGGCCTGCAAGACTTCCGGCGAGATGGCGTCGTTCCGGACGGCCCATTCCAGCGCTTCGCGCGTCTCGCGCTCAGCCCGCAGCTGCGCATAAAGCGCAAGGATCAGCCGGTCGCGATGGTCGAAATGCGGCCGGGAAGGGCGTTTGGACGGTTTCTTCGACGTGATGGTGCTCATGGCCGCATAACGCGGCGAGCGGCGGATTGTTCCGGCGGCAAGTCTTGGCAAAGACGACATTGCAGTGCGGTAAAGTAATACTCTCTTAACCATAATGATGTCTTAATGCACATATTAGGGTTTTGTGCAGTGCACGTCATCCTTTCACCAAGATTGAACGCAAGAAGGCAGACAGGAAGCTTAAAGATCGGCATGAGGCCGGTTATCGGCAGCTGCCGGGTCAATCTTGCAACAATGACGTTTGAGCACCCTGGCTGTGAGCATGAGACTGCTCTTGCCGGGCGTTTGGATCTCGGGGATTTGAGACTATGGAACAGGTTGGATTGGCTGCAGCGACGACAGACGTAACGCTGTGGTCGTTATTCATGGAGGCGGGCTTCGTGGTGAAGCTCGTCATGCTGGGACTGATTGGCGCCTCGATCTGGACCTGGGCGATCGTCGTCGACAAGACGCTGAAATTCGGCAAGGCCCGTCGCCAGCTGGACGCCTTCGAACAGGTGTTCTGGTCCGGCCAATCGCTGGAAGAACTCTATCGGACGCTTTCCGATCGCGCGACCTCCGGCATGGGGGCGATCTTCGTCTCCGCCATGCGCGAATGGAAGAAATCCTTCGAACGCGGCGCCCGCTCGCCGATCGGCCTGCAGATGCGTATCGACAGGGCCATGGATGTGACCCTCTCGCGTGAGGCCGAAGCGCTTGAATCGTCGGCTCGGTTCACTGGCGACCATCGGTTCGGCCGGTCCGTTCGTCGGTCTGTTCGGTACGGTTGTCGGTATCATGACCTCGTTCCAGGCCATCGCCGGTTCGAAATCGACCAACCTTGCGGTCGTTGCCCCCGGTATCGCCGAGGCGCTTCTGGCTACCGCCATCGGCCTTCTCGCCGCTATCCCGGCGGTTATCGCCTACAACAAATTCTCCGCCGATGCCGGCAAGCTGACGGCGCGCATGGAAGGTTTTGCCGACGAGTTCTCGGCCATTCTTTCGCGCCAGATCGATGAGAAGCTGCAGCCGCGCCAGGCAGCGCAATAAGCGCCGCAGCGGCACGAAGACGGAGATAGACCATGGGTATGTCAGCAGCAGGTGGATCGAAGGGCGGCGGCCGGCGTCGTGGCGGCCGTAGTGGTCGCGGCGGCAAGGGCGTCATGAGCGAAATCAACGTGACGCCGTTCGTCGACGTCATGCTGGTTCTTCTGATCATCTTCATGGTTGCCGCCCCGATGATGACGGTCGGCGTGCCGATCGATCTGCCGGAAACGCAGGCCAAGGCGCTCAATGCCGAAACCCAGCCGATCACGATTTCGGTCAAGAGCGACGGCCAGGTCTTCCTGCAGGAAACGCCGATCCCGGTCGAAGAGGTTGCCGCCAAACTCGAGGCTATCGCCACGACGGGCTACAGCGAGCGCATCTTCGTGCGTGGTGACGCGACGGCGCCCTATGGCGTGATCGCCGATGTCATGGCGCGCATTCAGGAAGCCGGCTTCAAGAATATCGGTCTCGTAACCCAGCCGCAGAAGGGCCAGTAGAGCGCGTACGATGAAGAGCAGTCTCATCACATCCGCTGTGCTGCATGGCCTGGTTCTGACCTGGGCGCTGGTGTCGCTTGGCAGTCCCAAATCGTTCGAGGTCTCCAGCATGGAGTCCATTCCGGTCGATATGGTCTCTGTCGAAGAGTTGACCCAATTGCAGATGGGAGACGAAAAGGCTCCGAAGTCCGAAAAGCCTTCCCCTGTTCCGACAAAGAAGCCGGCCGAGATCAACGACGGTGAAAATGTCGGCGACAACAGCGTCGATCTGAAAACACCGCCAAAACCGGAATCCAAACCGATCGAGAAGGAATCGACAGGGGCAATCAAGTCCGAAGACAAGCCGCTGCCGACGCCTGAACCGGTGAAGGAAGACACGCCTGAGGTGACTGAGGACAAGCCGGCATCAGAGCCTGCAACTGAGGTCGCCGCGCTGCCGGAGCCGAAGCAGGAGGTCCAGCCCGACCCCAAGCCTGCGGAGACCCCTGCCGAGGAGAAGCCTGCGGAAAACCCGGATGCAGAAGCCTTGCCGGAGAAGGTTCCGACGCCGATGGCAAAGCCCAAGGTGGAACAGCCGGCGCAGACGGCCAAGACGCCTGATCGCAAGAACGAAGAGAACAAGACCGAAAAGAAGAAGACATCGACAGCGATGAAGTCGGACTTCGACGCCGATCAGGTGGCAGCACTTCTCAACAAGCAGGATTCGTCGGGCGGCGGCAAGAAGCGGTCCACCGAAACGGCTTCGCTGGGCGCGAAGAAAACGACCGGTAACACGCTGTCCGCCAGCGAAATGGATGCATTGCGGGGCCGGATCGAGAACAACTGGTCCGTTGTTGCCGGTATCTCCGGTGCCGAAGGGCTGACGATCACGGTGACGATGCAGCTCGACAAGAATGGCGAGATCATCGGACGGCCTGAAGTGGTTGCGTCCGGCGGAACGGATGCAGCACGGCGGACCTTCGAGGGCAGCGTGCGGCGAGCGATCATGAAGTCGGCGCCGTTCGATAACCTGCCGGCGGACAAATACGATTCCTGGAGCGAAGTGGTCGTCAATTTCGATCCAAGCGCCATGCTTTAGAACATCACACGAATGAATGGCTGAAAGGCTCCGTTATAATGTTGAAACGCAACCCCTTCCGTTTTCTCGTCGCGCTCATGGCGATGGTCACATTGATGACCGCTCCGGCACAGGCGCGTGTGGAAATCAATATCAACAAGGGCAATGTCGAGCCTTTGCCTATCGCCATCACCGACTTCCTGCAGGGTGAACTGGGCCAGAAGATTTCCGACGTCGTCGCAGCCGACCTGAAGCGTTCCGGCCTGTTCGCGCCGATCGCCAAAACCGCTTTTATCGAAAAGATTACCAATCCGGATGCTGCTCCTCGCTTCGAGGACTGGAAGGTCATCAACGCGCAGGCACTGGTCACCGGCCGCGTTACCCAGGAGGGCGATGGCCGTCTGAAGGCGGAGTTCCGCCTGTGGGATTCGTTTGCCGGCCAGCAGATGGCAGGCCAGCAGTTCTTCACCCAGCCGGAAAACTGGCGCCGTGTCGCCCATATTATCGCCGATGCGATCTATGAGCAGATCACCGGTGAAAAGGGCTATTTCGATACCCGTGTCGTCTATGTCATGGAAAGCGGCCCAAAAACGGCGCGCAAGCGTCAGCTGGCCATCATGGACCAGGACGGAGCCAATGCTCGCGGCATCACAAATTCCAACGATATCGTTTTGACGCCGCGTTTCTCGCCGAACAAGCAGGAAATCACCTACATGTCGTTCGAGGGCAACGAGCGCGCGTCTATCTGCTGCAGCTCGGAAACCGGACAGCGCGAAGTGGTCGGTAATTTCCCGGGCATGACCTTTGCGCCGCGCTTCTCGCCGGATGGCCAGCGGGTGATCATGAGCCTGCAGCAGGACGGCAACGCCAATATCTACACGATGGACCTGCGCTCGCGCACCACGACGCGCCTGACCTCGACGGCCGCGATCGACACGTCGCCGTCCTATTCGCCGGATGGTAGCCAGATCGTCTTCGAAAGCGACCGCGGCGGCCGCCAGCAACTCTATGTCATGAGCTCCGGCGGTGGCGGGCAGAACCGCATCTCCTTCGGCGACGGCTCCTATTCGACGCCGGTCTGGTCGCCACGCGGAGACCTGATCGCCTTCACCAAGCAGTCTGGCGGCAAGTTCTCGATCGGCGTGATGAAACCCGACGGTTCGGGCGAGCGCATCCTGACGACGGGCTTCCACAATGAAGGCCCGACCTGGGCTCCGAATGGCCGTGTCCTGATGTTCTTCCGTCAGAATGCCGGTGCCGGTGGCCCGCAGCTCTATTCGATCGATCTGACCGGCTACAACGAACAGCTGGTCCAGACCAAGGGCTTTGCGTCCGACCCGGCCTGGTCGCCACTGCTCGAATAGCACTCAACTGCATTGTGACGGTGCGGCGGGGATTATGGCGAATTTGCCGCTTTCTCGCCGCAAAGGACTGATCTAGCAACCCTTCAAGCCGATTTTGACAAACTGTTAACCATATCCGTTGAAATGCGATTAACCGCTTCCGGTTACAGTCTGGCAACCCTGAATTAAGACAGACCATCCAAGGAGACCGGCCCATGAGCCGCATTCACGCCCAGGCCGCAGGCCGCATGCAATCCATCGCTCGCAACCCGATCATGATCGCGCTCTTTGCGAGTCTGGCGCTTGCCGCTTGCGCCAAGAAGCCGATGAACAGTGCCGGTGATCTCGGCCTCGGTGCCAACGCGGCGACCCCGGGTTCGACACAGGACTTCACGGTCAATGTCGGCGACCGCATCTTCTTCGATACGGACTCCACCTCGATCCGCGCCGACGCGCAGGCAACGCTCGATCGTCAGGCACAGTGGCTGGCCAAGTATCCGAACTACGCCATCACGGTCGAAGGCCATGCCGACGAACGCGGCACCCTGCGAATACAACCTGGCGCTGGGTGCACGCCGCGCTGCATCGACCAAGGAATACCTCTCTTCGCGCAGTATCCCGGCCTCGAAGATCAAGACGATCTCCTACGGCAAGGAAAAGCCGGTCGCCGTCTGCGACGACATTTCCTGCTGGTCGCAGAATCGTCGCGCCGTCACGGTGCTCGGTGGCGCCGGCATGTAATTTTCCGGCTTGTGTGAAAGCCGAACTATTCTGCAAATGCAGCGGGCCGCGTGTTCTTCACGCGGCCCTTTTTATCACCGGGCTCCGGCATGCGCAGCGATCCGCTTGTGATCTGCGGCCAGTCGTTCCTGTGCAGTTCATGGCCGCCGCCTTCGATCCGCTCCAGTTTCGCGTCACTGACCGCGTTCGCCAGAGCCTCACCATGGGCGATTGGAAAGATCGGGTCCGCGGTTCCGTGAATGACGAGGAGGGGAACGCGCAGGTCGGCTGCGGCCAGGCGCTTGGCGCCGTCGCCGCCTTCAATCATGAAGTGGTTGGTCGCGCTCTCGTGAACGAGCGGGCGCGATCCATGTCCCGCTCGATCAACCTCCGCGCGGAGGCTGCGTCATGCGGATGTGTCGTGCCAGCAATCATACGTGAGTCGCGCAGCATGAAGTCGAGGACACTCGCGCGGTCGGCCCAGTCAACGGTCTCTCCCGTCGCGGCATGGTCGCTATAGACATCCGAGAACGGCGGCAGGCCGTCGATTCCTAGTGGGCTTGAACTCATGACGGTGAGCGTCCTGACGCGATCGGGATGGGCGAGCGCGACGTGCTGGGCGATGAAGCCGCCCATCGAAATGCCGACGACGTCGGCGGCTTTAATCTCGTAACCGTCGAGAACCGCTACCGCATCCTCCGCCATGTCGGAAAGGGTATAGCCGGGCTCACCAAGCGGATAGATCGTCGACAAGCCGGTATCGCGGTTGTCGTAGCGGATGACAAAACGCCCCTGAGCGGCAAGTCGCTCGCAGAATTCTTCCGGCCACCACAGCATCGAGGCCATTGCCCCCATAATCAGCAGTAAGGCCGGGTCGGAAGGATGACCGAATGTCTCGGTGGCGAGTTCCACCTCGCCGCGTTTGATCGTCAAATCTGCCATACTTGGTCCTCCTTTTGGTGGTTCTCCCTTTACCGGCCATCGTTGCCCGGGACTGCAACTTCGTCACAATTGCGCCATATGATTGCAAAACGAAACTGGTTTCATAGTGAATTCAGTTTTCGGATTTGACAAGAGGATTTTGTACGCCGCCGCGGTTTCAGCCAACGCACGGCCGAAAGGGCAGGTATTCGGGCTATTCCTTTCTTTTTTGTCACACTTTTACCGAACTCCGTTGCTTTTTGAGGCCAATTGGAAAACTGTGCGGCAATCATCCAAAGAGCGATTTGAACCGGCTTCGGGTGAGAGTGGATACACAAACAGGACACATGACATGAAACATTTTGTCGTGGCGGGATTGATCGGCCTAACTGCCTTTGCGGGGTTTGGACAGACAGTGACCGCCATGCCGCTTTCCGCGCTGTTTAACCGCGCAATTCACGGCGAAGCCCAATCGCCGGGCAAAGCGCCGCTGCTCAAGGTCCAGTCGAGTGAGGTTGGACGCATCGGGCAGCTCGAGGAACAGATCCGCTCGCTCAACGGGCGTATCGAGGAGATGAGTTTCCAGCTCCTGCAGATGCAGGAACAGATCCGCAAGTTCCAGGAGGATAACGAGTTCCGCTTCCAGGATCTGGAAGGTGGCAATTCTGGTTCCACCAAAAAGAGCCAGCTGGAAACACCGCGCACCAACGATCAGGCATCCGGCACGGCGCCGGCAACGACTGATCAGGCAACGGCAACCGATCCCAACGCAGGTTTGGGATCGGATACCGCTGCCGGCGGCAATACCGGTGCGCCGTCGTCGACGCTTGGCCAGATCGTCTTCGACGAAAACGGCAATCCCATCGCTGCGAACCAAGACACGTCGAGCCTCGAAACGACGCTTCCCGGCGTTGACCAGGGCATCAACCAGACCCCGGACAGCCAGCAGCAGACGGCAGCGCTCGACAATCCCGGCGATCTCTACCAGTCGGCCTATGGCCATGTTCTGACGGGCGATTACAGCCAGGCAGAAAACGAATTTCGCAGCTATCTCGAAGCCTTCCCGACGGGCGAAAAAGCCGCGGATGCAAGTTTCTGGATGGGCGAGGCGCAATATTCCCAGGGCAAATTCAACGACTCCGCCAAGACGTTCCTGAACGCACACCAGGCCTACAGCAAGTCGCCGAAGGCACCGGAGATGCTATTGAAGCTTGGCATGTCGCTGGCTGCCCTCGATAACAAGGACACGGCCTGCGCTACGCTGCGCGAGGTCAACAAACGCTATCCGAAGGCTTCGCAGGCGGTGAAGACCAAGGTGGCCAGCGAACAGGGCCGCCTTGCCTGCTGAGGCGGACCGCGCCGCGCCGCACGCTGCCGTCGAAACGGCAAAACAGTTTCTCTCCACGTTCAAGACGCCAGGCATGATCCTCGCCGCTGTTTCCGGCGGCAGCGATTCAAAAGGCCTGCTTCTGGCGCTGCATGAAGCAATCACGCTTGGCGGGTTCTCGGCCTTTTCCCTGTCAGCCTGTACCGTTGATCATGCGCTGCGGCCCGAATCCGCTGGGGAAGCGCACGTGGTGGCTGCCTTCTGCGCGCAAAAGGGTATCCCCCATGTCATTCGCCAATGGCAGGGCGAAAAACCTCTCGCCGGCATACAGGCCGCCGCGCGCGTGGCGCGCACGGCCACCTGGCTGACGTGACAGAGCAGATCGGCGCTTCGTGTGTCGTAACTGCCCACACGGCCGACGATCAGGCTGAAACTATTGCCATGCGGCAGAGCCGCTCGGAACCGGATGCGCTTGGGCTCGCCGGTATGGCGGCGGGCGTGCTCGTCGATCGCCGTGCCTGGGTGATGCGGCCGTTTCTCTCTCTCGGCCGGACCGATATCCGAGACTATCTTTCCGCTCGGGGCGTGGGGTGGTTCGATGATCCAAGCAACGCCAATACCCGTTTCGAGCGCGTGCGTGTGCGGCACGCGCTCAGCGGCATCGCTCCTTCGCCCGCGGATGCCTTTGCTGCGGCTGGCAATGCGCGCCGCCGCTCGAGCGAGCGCGTCGCCCAGCTACTTGGCTCGCAGGTCAGTGTGTCGGAAGGCCTCGTGGCGCAGCTTGATCCCGCACTCGCCATGAACATGGCCGATGCGGACAGCCGGCGAGCCGTTCTCTCGATCGCCGCAGTGATCGGTGGCCGCCGGCATTTGCCCGGCCGCGAAACAGCCTTACGGCTTGCGGCGTTTCTAAGCACTGGAGAGAGTGGCCGTCTGACCGCAGGCCGCGTGGTTTTCGATCGCCGCCGGTCAGGTCTCTACCTCTATCGCTGAGTCCCACGATTTGCCGGAATTGGTCGTCAAGCCTGGGCAGGAGGCGGTATGGGATGGCCGCTTTCTGGTGATGAATGAAAGCCGGAAGCAGATCACGGTCCATGCTGGCGTCGAAACGGCGGATTTGCGCGCGAGACTGATTGCCGCAGGCCTGCCGGAGGCGGTGGTCAAACGCGCTGTTCGATCGGCTCCTGTTCGCTTGCCATCTGCCTCTTCAGGCGAACGCGGATATCGCGACGCAGGCAGCGCCACAGCCCCGTTTCGAAGCCAGTATCGGCCTTTACGACACCTTTTTGCCGTGTTTCGACCTGATGATAGCCGATAGTATCGCTGCGCTCTTTGGCCGTGACCGGTATCTTGCTCCTCCGGTTCACGATGTTTTGACGGAAAACACAGGTTGGTCTTGAGTTTACCTTGGCAAGCCCTTACGCAACCCTATGTTAGGCGCAAGAATGCAGCCACAAATCATTGCGGGTTGCGACAGAGGTTCCGGGGAGTTCGATGAACCCTAATTTCAGAAATTTTGCCCTTTGGGCAATCATTGCCTTGCTGCTGATCGCGCTGTTCAGCATGTTCCAGCAGCCGACCGAGCGCACTGGATCAAAGGACGTTCCCTTTTCCCAGTTCCTGAAGGATGTTGACGGAAGTCGCGTCAAGGAAGTGGTGATCACCGGCAACAAGGTGATCGGCTCGTATGCCGAGAGCGGTGCGACCTTCCAGACCTATGCGCCTGCGATCGATACGGCCCTGACCGAGCGCATGGAAGCCAAGAACGTGACCGTGACGGTTCGCCCCTGAAACCGACGGTTCGTCCGGCTTCCTCAGCTATGTCGGCACGCTTTTGCCGATGCTGCTGATCCTCGGTGTCTGGCTGTTCTTCATGCGCCAGATGCAGGGTGGCTCACGTGGTGCGATGGGTTTTGGCAAGTCCAAGGCCAAGCTCCTGACGGAAGCCCATGGTCGTGTCACGTTTGACGACGTTGCAGGCGTTGACGAAGCCAAGCAGGATCTTGAGGAAATCGTCGAGTTCCTGCGCGACCCGCAGAAGTTCCAGCGCCTCGGCGGACGTATTCCGCGCGGCGTTCTGCTCGTCGGCCCTCCCGGTACCGGTAAGACGCTTCTCGCCCGCTCGGTTGCCGGCGAAGCCAATGTGCCGTTCTTCACGATTTCCGGTTCGGACTTCGTTGAAATGTTCGTCGGCGTCGGTGCAAGCCGCGTCCGCGACATGTTCGAGCAGGCGAAGAAGAATGCACCCTGCATCATCTTCATCGACGAAATCGACGCCGTCGGCCGCCATCGTGGCGCCGGTCTCGGCGGTGGTAACGACGAGCGCGAGCAGACGCTCAACCAGTTGCTGGTCGAGATGGACGGTTTCGAGGCCAATGAAGGTATTATCCTGATCGCCGCGACCAACCGTCCCGACGTTCTCGACCCGGCCCTTCTGCGTCCAGGCCGTTTTGACCGCCAGGTCGTCGTTCCGAACCCGGATATCAACGGCCGCGAGCGCATCCTCAAGGTCCATGTGCGCAACGTGCCGCTGGCACCGAATGTTGATCTCAAGGTTCTGGCCCGTGGTACGCCCGGTTTCTCCGGTGCTGACCTGATGAACCTCGTCAATGAATCCGCCCTGATGGCTGCACGCCGCAACAAGCGCGTCGTCACCATGCAGGAATTCGAGGACGCCAAGGACAAGATCATGATGGGCGCGGAACGCCCGCTCGTCTGCCATGACCGAAGCCGAAAAGAAGCTGACCGCCTATCACGAAGCTGGCCATGCCATCATGGCGCTGAAGGTTCCGGTCGCCGATCCGTTGCACAAGGCGACGATCATTCCTGCGGCCGTGCCCTTGGCATGGTCATGCAGCTTCCCGAAGGCGACCGCTATTCGATGAGCTACAAGTGGATGGTATCGCGTCTCGCCATCATGATGGGCGGCCGCGTTGCCGAGGAAATCACCTTCGGCAAGGAAAACATCACCTCCGGCGCATCCTCGGACATCGAGCAGGCGACCAAGCTTGCCCGTGCGATGGTCACCCAGTGGGGCTTTTCCGACCAGCTCGGTCAGGTTGCCTATGGCGAAAACCAGCAGGAAGTCTTCCTCGGCCATTCGGTCTCGCAGTCGAAGAACGTCTCTGAGGCGACGTCGCAGAAGATCGACAACGAAATCCGCCGCCTGATCGATGAAGCCTATCTCGAAGCCAAGCGCATCATCACGGAAATGCACAGCGAATTCGTTGCGATTGCCGAAGGCTTGCTCGAGTACGAGACGCTGACCGGCGATGAGATCAAGGCTTTGATCCGCGGCGAAAAGCCTGCCCGTGACCTTGGCGACGATTCCCCGCCGCATCGCGGTTCAGCCGTTCCGTCGGCGGGTACCAAGAAAGACGGTTCCGTTGGCAAGGGCGATGAAGCCGAAGGCGGGTTTGAGCCGCAGCCGCAATAGTCTTGCACAAAGTAAAAAAGTGAAATACATCCGCCGCGCCTTGTTGCGCGGCGGTTTTTGTTTGTCTCGAAGGGTTTCACGGGTTCCTGCTTGGTAAGCGCTGTAATGAATTCTGATGATACAACGGGATGCTGTTGCGAAAATTTTGTGGCAAGACATAACGCAGGTCGCCCAAAAGGATGTTTCGGATTTTGGCTCAACGGCAGACGTAACAGAGAACTTGAGCGCGCTGCGGGGGATCGGTCGGTGACGACGCCCTCAGCTGCCGGTTTTCATGCGGTGATGCGTTGGGATATTGATGTAAAATCACAAAGCGATGTCGCTGGAAGCGCTCTATTGGTGAGCCGCCGGCACCCTTGATAGGAATTGGAGTTTTTATGAAGCGCAAATATTTCGGGACGGATGGTATCCGCGGACAGTCGAACCTGTTTCCGATGACGCCGGATCTTGCCATGCGGGTCGGCATCGCCGTCGGCACGATCTTTCGCAACGGCGCGCATCGCCACCGGGTTGTGATCGGCAAGGACACGCGTCTGTCCGGCTATATGCTGGAAAATGCGTTGGTGGCCGGTTTTACCGCCGCAGGGCTCGACGTGTTTCTGCTCGGGCCTATCCCGACACCCGGCGTCGCGATGCTGACGCGCTCGCTTCGCGCCGATGTCGGCGTGATGATTTCGGCCTCACACAATCCGTTCGAGGACAATGGTATCAAGCTGTTCGGTCCGGACGGCTACAAGCTTTCCGACGAGATCGAAGCTCAGATTGAGGATCTCCTTGACAAGGACATGACGGCGCAGCTCGCCAAGTCGCAGGAAATCGGCCGGGCCAAACGTGTCGAAGGCGATATCTATCGTTATATCGAGCATGCAAAGCGCACGTTGCCGCGCGATGTAACGCTGCAGGGCCTGAGGATCGCCATCGACTGCGCCAATGGTGCTGCCTACAAGGTTGCGCCTTTGGCCCTTTGGGAACTCGGGGCCGACGTCGTGACCATCGGAAACGAGCCGAACGGCACCAATATCAATCTCGAATGCGGCTCGACCCATCCGGCGGCGCTGTCGAGGAAGGTGCATGAAGTGCGCGCCGACATCGGCATTGCGCTCGATGGTGATGCCGACCGTGTCCTGATCGTCGATGAGAACGGCACGGTTGTCGATGGCGATCAGCTGATGGCAGTGATCGCCGACAGCTGGGCAAATGACGGCATGCTCAAAGGCAATGGCATCGTCGCAACGGTCATGTCCAATCTGGGACTGGAGCGTTACCTCAACGGGCGCGGCCTCGACCTCCACCGCACCAAGGTCGGTGACCGTTACGTCGTCGAGCATATGCGCCAGCATGGCTTCAATGTCGGTGGCGAGCAGTCCGGTCATCTGGTTCTCTCGGACTTTGGCACGACAGGCGACGGCCTCGTCGCAGCGCTGCAGATCCTTGCCTGCGTCAAGCGCCAGGGCAAGACCGTCAGCGAGGTTTGCCATCGCTTCGAACCGGTGCCGCAGGTCTTGAAGAATGTCCGGGTATCGACCGGCAAGCCGCTCGAAAATGCCGCTGTGCGCCAGGCCATCGCCGACGCGGAAGCGGAACTTGCCCAGAGCGGACGTTTGCTGATCCGCCCATCCGGCACCGAGCCGCTGATCCGTGTCATGGCGGAGGGCGACGACCGGGACAAGGTGGAGCGGATTGTCGACGAACTGATCGGCGTGATCGGCGGCGTGCGCAACGTCGCCTGATTTGCCTTATCCGACGAGACTTGAAAAGACCGGGTTTTGCCCGGTCTTTTTTGTGCGTTGCTAAAGATCGGGACGCGTTGCTTGGTGGCGAAACCATTTCATTAACAGTTACGGTAAATTTTTGTAGTTAATCAGACCTTAACCTTTCCTATTCATGATCCGTTTTAACACCTTTTATTGGAGGCCGGTCTGTCGGCTGACCAAGCAACAAGAAATATTGGAGTGTGGCCATGAAGACTATTTTGATTGGCGTTGTTGCAGCTATGCTCGGCAGCACCGCGACCTTTGCCGCTGATCTTTATGAACCGCCCATCGAGCAGCCGATTGCGGAACCGGTCCAGCTCGTCGAAGCCAGCGGCTGGTATCTGCGCGGTGACGTCGGTTATGCCTTCACCAATCTTCGTGGCGCCAATTTCTATCAAGGCCCCGGCCGCTTTGTCCGGGACTTCGACGATGCGGATCTCGATGATAGCTGGACGATCGGCGTCGGTGTCGGTTACCAGATCAACAATTATCTGCGTACCGACGTGACGCTCGATTATCTCGGCAACGCAGATTTCGAAGGTTCGACGACGGGCAGCTGCGGTGTCGCCATCGCCTGCACCTCGCGCGATGTTTCGGCAATCGCAGCCTGGAGCCTGATGGCCAACGCCTATGTCGACATCGGCACCTACGGTTCGTTCACCCCATACGTCGGCGCCGGCATCGGCGGCACGCAGGTTCGGTGGGACAATCTGCGCAATACCAGCTGCGAAACCGGCAATCCTGCCAATTGCGATCCGAGCTTCGAGCATGACGGCCGCAGCAAATGGCGCTTCACCTATGGTCTGATGGCCGGTACGGCGATCGATCTGACCTGTAACCTGAAGGCTGATGTCGGCTACCGTTTCCGTCACGTACTTGGCGGCAACATGTTCGGCTACAATGCAAACAGCGGCCCAGGTTCCGACGAAGGCATCTACGTTCATGAAGCCCGCGCCGGTCTGCGCTACTCCTTTGGCGGCTGCCAGGAAGCCTACATTCCGCCGGTCGAGCCCGCAGTCTACAAATAAGCGCGTCGCTCTTCGTTTCAAAGGCCGTCCGGTTTCCGGGCGGCCTTTGGGTTTTGCGGGTCCGCTTGGTTAAGAAGCATGCTTAACCCGAGGTTAACCGATGAATGCGATGATGGGGCTCATAAACACGGGCGACAGCAGTTTTTGTCACCGATACCGTTTTCCAAGGACAGCAAAATGAAGTTGCGGCACACTCTCCTCAATGCATCTGCACTGATCCTGCTGTTTGCCGGTGGTCAGGCGATGGCGGCGGATCTTCTCGAGGCCCCGGAAGTCAGCATCTCGACCGTAGAGACCGGCGGTCAAGGCTTCTACCTGCGTGGCGATCTCGGTTATGCCGGATGGACGCGAGGCGGCGACCCGTCCCTGCGTTTGTTCGATGCCGGCACCGGCGCCACCAACTCCGCCTCCTTCGACAATGATTTTGACGAACCGTTTTCCGGGACCCTTGGCGTCGGCTATCAGTTCAACGACATGTTCCGGGCCGACTTGACCGGCGACTATTTCGAGGGAGACGTTAGGGGAAGCGGCCAGGCGAATATTCCCTGTGCGGGCGAAGCCGCTGGAACATCTTGCGGCGGCCGCCTCAATGCCGACTACAAGGCTATTGGCCTCATGGCGAACGGTTATGTCGACCTCGCGACGGTGGCTGGCTTGACGCCCTACGTCGGCGCCGGTCTCGGCGTGACACAGCTTCGCTGGAACGACGTCGCATTGCGCACCAGCTGCGTGCCGGGAGCGGCCGGCTGCTCCGGTGCTCTACCGGTCAACCAGACCTTTGACGGTGAAAGCAGCTGGCGCCTGACCTATGCGCTGATGGCCGGCGTTTCCTACAATATGACCGAGCAGCTGAAGCTTGACGTCGGCTATCGCTATTCGCAGATCACCGATGGCGACATGTTCAACGGCAGCGATATCGACGGTCTCGACGACGGCCTCGGCCGCCACGAAATCCGTGCTGGCCTGCGGCTGTCGCTTTGGTAGGCGAAAGGGAATCCGCTTCGGCGGTGCTCCCAGCGCCAAAAATCTTTCCGGAAACGACACATCATTCTTGACTTCCTGGCCTGTCCACCATATTCACGGCGGCAGGCCACCTCTCCCTAACGAGAGGCTTTCTATCTGGAAGGATAGCTTTGATGACGATCCCTGCGACACCGGAATTGCGTCCGGCAAACACCCATTTTTCTTCTGGTCCCTGCTCCAAGCGCCCCGGTTGGTCGCTTGATGTGCTCTCCGATGCGGCCCTTGGGCGCTCGCACCGTGCCAAGGTTGGCAAGAGCAAGCTGAAGCAGGCGATCGATCTCACCCGTGAAATTCTGCAGGTACCGGCAGACTACCGCATCGGTATCGTGCCTGCGTCCGATACCGGCGCCGTCGAGATGGCGCTCTGGTCGCTGCTTGGGCCGCGTGGCGTCGACATGGTCGCCTGGGAAAGTTTTGGCTCTGGCTGGGTTTCCGATGTGGTCAAGGAGCTCAAGCTCCCCGACACCCTGCAAGTTCGTTGCCGATTACGGCAAGCTGGTCGATTTCGCCCAAGTCGATTTCGATCGCGACGTCGTCTTCACTTGGAACGGCACCACATCCGGCGTCCGCGTTGCCAATGCCGATTTCATCCCGGCCGACCGCAAGGGCCTGACCATCTGCGACGCAACGTCTGCGGCGTTTGCGCAGGACCTTGATTTCGCCAAGCTCGATGTCGTCACCTTCTCCTGGCAGAAGGTTCTGGGCGGCGAGGGTGCGCATGGCATCCTCATCCTGTCGCCGCGCTGTCGAACGGCTGGAAAGCTACGAGCCGTCCTGGCCGCTGCCGAAGATCTTCCCGCATGACCAAGGGCGGCAAGATCATCGAAGGCATCTTCCAGGGCGAGACGATCAACACGCCGTCGATGCTCTGCGTCGAGGATTACATCGATGCGCTCAACTGGGCAAAGTCGCTCGGCGGCCTCAAGGCGCTGATCGCCCGCGCCAATGCCAATGCGCAGGCCATCGATGATTTCGTTGCAAAGACGGACTGGATCGCCAATTTGGCGGTCGATCCGGCAACGCAGTCCAACACCTCGGTCTGCCTGAAGATCGTCGACAAGGACATTGCAGCGCTCGATGCTGCCGGCCAGGACGCCTTTGCCAAGGGTATGGTTGCGCTGCTTGAAAAGCAGGGCGTTGCTCATGACATCGGCGCTTACCACGATGCGCCGTCCGGTTTCCGTATCTGGGCCGGCGCGACGATCGAGACTTCGGATATCAAGGCGCTGATGCCCTGGTTCGACTGGGCCTTTGCGACCCAGAAGGCGACGCTTTCCCAGGCTGCGGCCTGACCGGACTTTGGCCGCGCCAACAGGGCGCGGTCTTTCCCTGCACATTTTCAATTTTGACGAAACCAATGGAGGCCTCTCATGGCACCTCGCGTACTCGTATCCGATGAACTGTCGGAAACTGCCGTCCAGATCTTCCGTGATCGCGGCGTAGACGTCGATTTCCAACCGCAGCTCGGCAAGGACAAGGAAAAGCTTGCCGCCATCATCGGCAATTATGACGGTCTCGCCATCCGCTCCGCCACCAAGGCGACCGAAAAGCTGATCGCGGCTGCGACCAACCTCAAGGTGATCGGCCGCGCTGGCATCGGCGTCGACAATGTCGATATTCCTGCCGCCTCGCGCCGCGGTATCATTGTCATGAACACGCCGTTTGGCAACTCGATCACGACTGCCGAACACGCCATCGCGTTGATGTTCGCCGTCGCTCGGCAGTTGCCGCAGGCCGATACCTCGACCCAGGCCGGCAAGTGGGAAAAGTCGAAGTTTATGGGTGTCGAAATCACCGGCAAGACGCTCGGCGTCATCGGTGCCGGCAATATCGGCGGCATCGTCTGCGCCCGCGCTATCGGCCTGAAGATGCATGTACTTGCCTATGACCCCTTCCTGTCCAAGGAACGCGCCGAAGAGATGGGCGTCACCAAGGTCGAGCTCGACGAACTGCTCGCCCATGCCGATTTCATCACCCTGCATGTGCCGATGACCGACAAGACGCGCGGCATCCTCAACCGTGAAGCGCTGGCGAAGACGAAGCCGGGCGTGCGTATCATCAACTGCGCCCGCGGCGGCCTCGTTGACGAGCATGCCCTTGCCGATGCCATCAAGTCCGGCCATGTCGCCGGTGCGGGTTTCGACGTGTTCGAAGTCGAACCCGCGACGGAAAGCCCGCTGTTCGGCCTGCCGAACGTCGTCTGCACGCCGCATCTGGGCGCCTCCACCACGGAAGCACAGGAAAATGTCGCCCTGCAGGTAGCCGAGCAGATGTCGGATTACCTCGTCAAGGGTGCGGTCTCGAACGCCATCAACATGCCGTCGATCACGGCAGAGGAAGCACCGCTTCTGAAGCCCTTTATCCGGCTTGCCGATGTACTCGGCGCCTTTGTCGGTCAGGTCACGGAAAGCGCCATCAAGGAAATCGAGATCCTTTACGATGGATCAACCGCCGGAATGAACACCAAGGCGCTGACGAGTGCAGCCCTTGCCGGTCTTATCCGCAGCCAGGTCTCCGACGTCAACATGGTTTCGGCGCCTGTTATGATCAAGGAAAAGGGCATCATCCTGTCCGAGGTCAAGCGCGACAAGTCGGGCGTGTTCGACGGCTACATCAAGCTGACGGTGACGACCGCGAACCAGACGCGTTCGGTGGCCGGTACGGTGTTCTCGGATGGCAAGCCGCGCTTCATCCAGATCAAGGACATCAACCTTGATGCCGATGTCGGCAACCACATGGTCTACATCACCAACACCGACGTTCCCGGCATGATCGGTTTCATCGGCATGACGCTGGGCAATGCCGGCGTCAACATCGCCAACTTCCAGCTCGGCCGCCATGGCGCAGGTTCCGATGCCATCGCGCTGCTCTATGTCGATGGCGCGGTGTCGGAAGACGTGCTGGACAAGCTGCGCGCCAACCCGGCCATCCGGGCTGCCAAGCCGCTGGTCTTCAACGTCGATTGATACGCCGGAGCGTTGATGGCTCCGAACAACTGATAGACAGACGCGCCGGATGACCTCCGGCGCGTTTGCCGTTGATGAAAGTGAATGGAATGAACGCGACAGACCGCAGCCCTCATTGGCGTCCGGCTGCTCTGATGGACATTGAGGTCATCTACGACATCCAGTGCATCGTGCATGCCGATTACCCTGAGGCACGCGAGGTTTTGCTTGAGCGCCTGGAACTGTGTCCGGCAGGATGTTTCGTGCTCGAAAGAAGCGACGTGGTCTCAGGCTATGTCCTCAGCCACCCGTGGCGCCGATTTTCGCCGCCGCCGATCGATACCAAGCTTGGGACAATCCCGAAGGAGGCCGATGTCTGGTATCTCCACGATCTGGCTCTGGTGCCGGAAACGCGTGGCTCCGGCGCGGGCGCGGAAGTGGCGAAGCTGCTTGTGGCGCAAGCCCGGCAGGTCGGTTATCAAACCCTGGCGCTCGTCTCGGTCAACGGATCGCAGGGTTTCTGGGAACGGCAGGGGTTTTCAGTGCGCAAGAATGAAACCCTCGCCGGGAAGCTTGCTGGTTACGGCAGCGCTGCTGTCTACATGGAGTACGATCTCGTCGGTGCGGAGCGGCGATAACGCTCTCGCTACTGCTTCCCTGTCTCGGCAGCCGGGCGCGGGCGGCCACGTTCTGCGACAGCAATGCCGCCCAGGACCAGCGCCATGGCGACGATGTGGAATGTCTGCAACGCCTCGCCGATAAGGGCGATCGACAGCAGCGTGCCGAAGATCGGGATGGTGTTGATGAACAGACCGGCCCGGTTGGGACCGATCAGCTCGACACCCCGGACATAGAGGATTTGCGATACGAGGGAGGGCAGGAGGCCAGCATAGGCGACGATGACCCATCCTTGCGTGTCTGGCCAGATCATCCGGCCGGTGGAAAACTCCCAGATGACCAGCGGAATACTGCTGACCAGCGCCCCGAAAGCGGAGATCGCGATCAGGCTTTTCCAGTGGATTTCCGGCTTCCAGCGCAATGCCACCGTATAGCCGGCATAGACGAGGACCGCCGCCATCATCAACGCGTCGCCCTGGTTGAGATCGAGCGCGAGAAGCGTGGTGAGATCGCCATGCGATGCCGTCAACGCCACGCCGAACAGCGTCAGCGTGAAGCCGGCGATCTGCGCCACCGAGAATGCAGTGCGGAACAGTACATAGTTCATCACGAAGATCACCATCGGGATACCGGCCTGTTCGATGACGGCGTTGATGGCGCTGGTGAATTGCAGGGCGGAATAGAGGAATGCGTTAAAAGCCGTGAAGCCGACGGTGCCGTACCCCAGCAGAAGCAGCCAGTTCTTGCGAATCACCGGAAAATCACGGCGCACCTGCGGGGCGGCAAAAATCAGAAGCACGACACAGGCGATTACCCAGCGCAGGCCTGTCAGCATCATCGGGCTGACATGGCCGATCGCCATCTTTCCGGCCACCGTGTTGCCGCCCCAGATCAGGGTGGTGATGCAGAGGATGATATAGGCTTGCAGATTGACGGGCACGATATTCCCTAAGGCAAAGCATGGCAGATATGGCGATGCGGTGAAAAACAGGAGGCTGCCGTATCGGCCTTTGCCGGCGCGGCATTGTCTCTGTATTGAATCAACCCGGACCGCAGAAGGCAACCCCGCATTAATGGCCCCTGGCAGTCTTGTCTCCACAACGGCAGCGTGACAGGTTCGCTCTGGATTGCGGAGGAATGTGATGAAACAGATGCTGGTGGCACTTGTCTTGATGCTGGTCTCCGGCACGTCCGGGGCAGCGGCCGGTTTTGATTGCGCCAAGGCGTCCACCGTCGACGAGCATATCGTCTGCGACGTTCCGCAGCTATCGCAGTTGGACAGTCTGCTGCAGCCGGCCTATCTGGAGGCGAAAGCGGCATTGCCGGATGAAAACGTGCCGCGCATGGCGCGGGATTTCCTGGCGGACCGGCACGCCTGTGCGGCCGACCGGGCCTGCATCCTCAGCACCTATCTCGGCGCGCTTGACGGATACAATGACCTCGGCGCTACTGTGGACATTCCCCTGATATCACCGCCGAAACCATTGCCGGCGGTCGTGCCAGGATATCGGACGCAGTGCCGGACAAGGTCGGCCACTGCGTCCTGACACACGTGCTGGAAGTGCATCCCCGCATCGGTGACGATTTCGCCGGCGGGACCGGCGTCGATTTCTCCAATGAAGGATACCAGGTGTCCTACGATCGGGAAGAGGCGCTGATTGCGTCAAGGCCGAAGGACGAGGTTGTCATGTGCCTCATCTCCATTCCCCACCATTGCCCGGATGGTGACGGCAGGGGGCGGGTTTATATGACCACCAACACACGGACCGGCGGGACCTGGACACTGGCAGACTCGCAGCACATGTGTGGCGGGGCTTAGACTGCGCTGAACCTTAGCATCCACGGCGCGTGTCCGATCGAGCATGAATATTCGGCCGGTCAGGGCCGTTTTGTCAGTATCCAAAGACCAATTCCGCCTTGCCGAACAGCGTGCCGATGCAAAGTCTGAGGGTTAAATGCCGTCTTTACCATGCAAAAACCCCGAATCCCGGGTTAAACAGGGTCGCTTTCCAAAAAACAAAACAGTATAGATGCGCGGGTTTGAAGACAGCGCATGACTGGCGCCAAGGAAACAGGAAATCTGAAATGACGAATGTCGTGGTGGTCGGATCGCAATGGGGTGATGAAGGCAAGGGCAAGATTGTCGACTGGCTCTCCGAGCGCGCCGACATCGTTGTGCGTTTTCAGGGCGGGCACAATGCCGGCCATACTCTGGTGATCGACGGCACCAGCTACAAGCTGTCGCTGTTGCCCTCCGGCGTCGTGCGCCCGGGCAAGCTCGCCGTCATCGGCAATGGCGTGGTCATCGATCCGCATGCGCTGATCTCGGAAATCGAGAAGCTCGACAAACAGGGCGTCACCATCACGCCGGAAAACCTGCGCATCGCCGATAACGCCACGCTGATCCTGTCGCTGCACCGCGAGCTGGACGGCATCCGCGAGGATGCTGCCTCCAACAGCGGCACCAAGATTGGCACGACGCGTCGCGGCATCGGCCCGGCCTATGAAGACAAGGTCGGCCGCCGCGCCATCCGAGTCATGGATCTTGCCGATCTCGATACGCTGCCTGCCAAGGTCGATCGTCTGCTGACGCATCACAATGCACTGCGCCGTGGTCTTGGCGAAGCCGAGGTCAGCCATGAGGCGATCATGACCGAGCTTTCTTCGATCGCTGCCCGCGTCCTGCCGTTCATGGAAACCGTCTGGCTGCTGCTTGACCGTCAGCGCCGCAAGGGTGCGCGCATCCTGTTCGAAGGCGCCCAGGGCACGCTGCTCGACATCGACCACGGCACCTATCCCTTTGTCACCTCGTCCAACACGGTTGCCGGACAGGCGGCTGCAGGCTCCGGTATGGGGCCGGGTGCGCTTGGCTACATCCTTGGCATTACCAAGGCCTACACGACCCGCGTCGGCGAAGGACCGTTCCCGACCGAACTGCATGATGAAATCGGCCAGTTCCTCGGCGAGAAAGGCCATGAGTTTGGCACCGTGACGGGCCGCAAGCGCCGTTGCGGCTGGTTCGATGCAGCGCTCGTGCGTCAGTCGGTGGCTACCAACGGCATCACCGGCATCGCGCTCACCAAGCTCGACGTGCTGGATGGTCTCGACGAGCTGAAGATCTGCATCGGTTATACGCTGGATGGTGTCGAGATCGATCATCTGCCGGCAAGCCAGGCGCAGCAGGCGCAGGCCAAGCCCGTCTACATCACGCTCGAAGGCTGGAAAGAATCGACTGTTGGTGCCCGTAGCTGGGCGCAACTTCCGGCTCAGGCGATCAAATATGTGCGTCAGGTCGAAGAGCTGATCGGAGCGCCGGTGGCGCTGCTTTCCACCAGCCCCGAGCGCGATGACACCATACTTGTGACGGACCCGTTTGAGGACTAGTCTCACGTTTACGACTAGGGAAGAATTTGGCGTAAACACGCCGATGGTATGAGAAAGTTCTGATGGCGGATTTTGTTGCAGTTATTCGAAGGACCGTCGATGGTCTGTCGGACAATGTTCCCGAGATGCGGGCCAAGGTCTATGAAAAGGCCCGCGGTGCGGTCCGCCGTCAGCTTGAAAGCATGAAGCCTCGCCCTTCGGACGAGATGATCGAACGCCAGATGGTCAAGCTGGAGGCGGCGATCAACGAGGTCGAGGACGATCACACTGAGGCGCTTCCCCCGTTAGACGATCAGCATGATGATTCGGTGACGGAAGCGGCCGAGGTCGAAGAAGATGTTGCCGCGCCGGCGCTGGTCGCAGATGAGCCGGAGGCGGAGGTCGCTGACGAAGAGCTTCCTGCGCCTGCAGCCGAAGCTCAGGCGCCCGTTGAACCGGTAGAGCAGCCTGACGACCATGTGACCGCTGTTGCGTCGGCCGAAGACGCCGAGCCGGTGGTGGTGGAGGATCATGCGGTTCCGCAACCCTGAACCGGTTGCGGAGGCCGATCGCGAAGTCGCTTCCGCAGAGGACGATGCCCCAGTAGAGCCTGTTCATTCGGTAGAGCCCGAAGAGCCCCAGCATGACGCTGTTGCTTCGGATGAGCCGGAACATCCGGTCGCTGTGGCTTTCGAGGCTCAGGACCAGAGCGACGCAGCGGTTGAGGAAACAGTTCATATTCCGGAAACTGCCGCAGAACCGGAAGCCGTCGCCGAGCCGGCTGTTGAGCTGCCTGTAGAATCGGTTGAAGAAAAAACCACGCCTGCGGTCTCCGCGGAATGGGAATTGCCGGAATGGAACGACCCGGTTCCGGCGACCGCCCATAGCGAGCCGGTCTGGACCGAGGCTGCGGAAGCAGCACCTGTTGTCGATGAAATCCCCGACTTGACACAATACGAGCCTGTCGAAACGGTGACGCCGCTGGGCGACGACGCCGGCGGCAAGGATCAAGCGCCGGGCGAAGCTGCGCCATCCTGGGCCTGGGACGATAGCGATCCCTTCACCCAAGCACCGGCTGCCGCTGAAACGTCGGAACCCGCAATTGCCGATTGGTCCTGGCCTGTCGAGAAAACGGCTGCCGTTGAGCCGGAACAGCGGAAAGCTGCCAATGACAGCTGGAACGATATCGACGAGCTTCTGGCACATGGCGGCACGGCCGCAGCCGCTGGTGCCGCAGCTGCGTCGCAGGCTGGCAAGGTTTCCGCTGCCCTGGACGAAGACGTCGAAGCGTCGGCGCGGCCCGTTTCCTATCGGGTGGAGCCGAAGCGCTCATGATTAAATGTGAAGACTGTCGGTCTTGCCGCGGTGCTTCTGCTGATCCTGGGCGGTGGCGGTTATGCCTATTGGCAAAATCAGACCACGGTGAATTCGTGGGTCTCCGGGATACTGACATCCATCACCGACAAGATACCGGGCCAGACCACGCCGGAAGCATCCGTGCCTGAAGAAGGCAACAAAGACCTGACCGCGCCGGAAACGAACAACCAGACGCAGACACCGGCAAGCACCGACGTCGCAGCGGTCGAAGGCAGCGGCAAGTTCACGCAGCGTCTGCAGCAGGACGGCTCCGAGATCGATCAGGGTCCGGCCGCAGCCCCCGCAGGTGCAAATGTCACCGAGGAAGGCAAGTCCGTGGCGGCTCAGACGGAGGCAGGCAAGCCTGTCGATACCGCGCAGGCAGCGCAGACCACCCCCGCCGCCGAGACAACAGGCGAGACGCAGCCTGCTCAGCCGGTGCCCGGACAGCAGACCGCCACCGATCCGGCGACGCAACAGGTGCCGGCCGGCGCCCAGAAGATGTTCCTCTACGAGGAGCGGCTGGGTCAGTCTGCGCCAACGGCGATTGAGGGCAATGTCTCCTGGTCGGTCAAGGAAGAATCCCCCGGTGGCGATGCCAAGCCGGAACCGGTCGTTCAGGCGCAGATCAATGTTCCCGAGCGCGGCTTGGCGGCACTGATGACAGTCAAGCGCAATGCCGACCCGTCGCTGCCGGCGAGCCACGTGATCGAGTTCGTCTTCTCGCTGCCCGAGAATTTCGAGGGTGGCAGCATCGACAGCGTCCAGCGCGTGGCGATGAAGCGCAACGAGCAGGATCGCGGCGACGCCCTGATCGCAGTACCGGCCAAGATCACTGAAGACTTCCACATGATCGCGCTCAACGATTTTCCGGAAGCAGTAGCGACGAATACCGAGCTTTTGCGCACGCGCAGCTGGATCGACATTCCGTTGACCTATCGCAACGGCCGCCGTGCGCTCCTGACGCTGGAGAAGGGGACTGCCGGCACCGAGGCCTTCGCCAAGGCCATGCAGGCCTGGAGCCTTGTTGCGAAGCCAAATCCCGCCGGTCAATAAAGAAGATCGCTAGACACGAAAAACCCGGCGGGAGCGATCCAGCCGGGTTTTTTATTGGGCCAACTTGCAGGTTGCTTAGGCGTCTTCGACGACCCGAAGCGCGTTCTGGCGATCCAGCGCTGCCTTACGGACGGCGTCCTGGACCTTTTCGAAGGCGCGGACCTCGATCTGGCGGACGCGCTCGCGGCTGATATCGAACTCGGTCGACAGGTCCTCAAGCGTCACCGGATCTTCCGTCAGGCGGCGGGCTTCGAAGATGCGGCGTTCACGGTCGTTCAACACGTTCATCGCGCTCGACAGAAGGCTGCGACGGCTTTCCAGCTCATCCTGCTCGATCAGGATCTCTTCCTGGTTGTCGTGATCGTCGACGAGCCAATCCTGCCACTGGCCGGATTCACCTTCGCCCGCCCTGATCGGCGCGTTCAGCGAGGCGTCTCCGGAGAGGCGCTGGTTCATCGAAATCACTTCGGCTTCCGACACCTTCAGGGTCGTGGCGATATGCGCAACCTGATCGGGCTTCAAGTCACCCTCGTCGAGTGCCTGGATCTTGCCCTTGAGACGGCGCAGGTTGAAGAACAGCCGCTTCTGGTTGGCGGTCGTGCCCATTTTTACCAGCGACCAGGACCGCAGGATATATTCCTGGATCGAAGCCTTGATCCACCACATGGCATAGGTGGCCAGGCGGAAGCCCCGTTCGGGGTCGAACTTCTTGACGGCCTGCATGAGGCCGACATTGCCCTCGGATACGACTCTCGCCGATCGGCAGGCCATAGCCGCGATAACCCATGGCGATCTTCGCCACGAGGCGCAGATGGCTGGTTACGAGCTGATGGGCAGCCTTGCGGTCGTCATGCTCCTGATACCGCTTGGCGAGCATATACTCTTCCTGCGGTTCAAGCATGGGAAACTTGCGGATTTCATCGAGATAGCGGTTGAGACCGCCTTCTCCGGCGGTAATGGACGGTAACGTACTGCGGGCCATGATGCACCCCCTTTCGCGTTCCGGCCTCCTTCTGGCAGGCCGGGCATGTGGGTCTGTCCGACCCCACATCCTCATAGATAAGTGCGGCGAAAGCATGATTCAAGAACTCCGGTTTCACAGAGATGTGAAGCCAGAGAAGCGCATGCTCCAGTTGGGTTACAGGCTGTAAATTGTGTCCGCCCTCGAAATATCAAGAGCGGAAACCGTCATTTGTAACATTTTGTAGGTCTTCCGGCGTTCGCCGGTTAATGGATCGGCGAGTTGTCCTGTTCTTCTTCGAACATTACGGCTACATCGCCATTGGCGCTGAGGCGCACACGATTGTCATCGACGCTTGCGACCAGCTCAAGCGCGATGAAGTGGTGGTGGCCTTCGTGGCCGGAGCCGCTGTCCTTCTTGGTCAGCTTGATGCGATCGCCTTCGACGCGATCGACCGTGCCGACATGAAGTCCGTCGGCGCTGATCACTTCGGCATGTTCCGTGATCTGTGTAGCATCAATCATCGGGTCTCTCCTTTTACTGTTCCCCGACAACGCGTCAGAGCGGGAAAGGATGCATATTGGCGCCAGAAATCCCCCCCGCAATCCGGAACCCCCTGCTGTCATCGAGCATCGGCGCCCGCGTCGTCATCGTCTGGTCCGCGCCGGCGATAACGGCTGTACCCATCGCCATAGGCCTGGCACCGCGAGATGCCAATGTCCTTCAACTGCTCATCGTTGAGTTCCAGCAATGCCAGCCGGGTGTTCCTGTTCCGCACTGTCTTCACGAGAAATCCGAAAAGCCTGCGCGCAAGGGTGAAGCGAGACTTGGTTTCCGGCGCCATTGAGCGGGTCAGGTTCGGGGTGCTCTGCGGCGCAAGCTTCAGTTCGGCAATCAGGTCGTGTTCGTCCGGCACGCGATCGCCGATCACATGAGGTTCGTTCTTCATGATGTTGCTCCGGAAAAGGCCGGCCCCCTACTGGGCCGGCGCGGCACGGCAGGGGACCGGTTTCGGCCTATCCCTGCGATGCCTGTGTTATGTGGATTGCAGCGTCTGCTTCGCGCAGTGCCTGTGCACATTCCTCGCAGCAGACCTCGACGGTCTTGCCACCGATTTTCACGGCGATGCGGCTTGCATCGAGTTCGCAGTCGCAGGCGGCGCATGTGTTTTCCTGCATGATCATTCCTCCGTTTCGGTGTGTTTCGACCAGGAGAGAAGACCATTTTGGCCGGTGCGGCGCTGTCAGATTCTTTAGCGATCTTGTTTGTCGATCAGACGAGGAGGATCAGCGCAGGCCGGCGAAGCGCTGGAATTCGGCCGGGGTGCGGCCATAGGCCTGGCGGAAGGAGGAGGAGAAATGGCTGTGGCTGGAAAAGCCGAGATCAAGGCCGATGCCTGTCAGGTCGTCATAGCTTCCGAGCATGTCCAGGGCCTTCGCCAGTCTCAGCCGCAGATGATAGCGATAGAGCGGTGTACCCTCCACCTGCTGGAAGACCTGGGTGAGGTAAACAGGCGAGACGCCGGTTTCCCTGGCGATCTCCGCCAGCGTCCAGCGCCGTGCGAGATCGGAGGAGAGGACAAGCTTGGCCCGGTCCACCAGTTTCTGCCTGCCGATGCTGGCGGTGGCGGCGCGTGCGGTGCGCTCGCCGACGGCGCGGCGCACGAGCGTCATCGCCAGCGTTTCCGCTTCCAGCGTCTCGGCAGTGCCCCTGAGCAGGCTGTGGCGTAGCAGGGCGACGAGTGCCTGGGCGCGGGCGTCTATGCGCAGGCGCTGTTTGTTGAAGGCGAAGGGGCTTCTCGCCGCCCGGTGAACCTTCGGCACCAGTTCCTCAAGCACCGTTTCATGCACGGCCAAGCTCAGGCATGCATCGCCACCCTCCACCGGATGGCTGATGCGGTAGTCCTCGTCGCGGTTGAAGAACAGGATCTGATTTGCCTCGGCAACGGTATCGTCACTGGCGACATGGCGCAGGAAGACGCCGCGATAGGGAAACACCAGGCTGGTGACGCGCGAACATTCCTCGTCGCTCTTGTGCCGGCATTCGCCGGTGCACAGCACGTCGTGGACGCTGACCATCTCGGTATCGAGAATTTTCGTGGCCGCAAACTGGCTCATGAGCGCTCCGGGTTTCAAGGAGCGTTATACGCCTGGAACGGGCGGATCGCCAACTCTCTGGTTTAGCCGCGCAATGCTTCGACCAATTCCTGCATGTCGTCTGGAACCGGCGATTCGAAATGCATGGTCTTGCCGGTGGTCGGATGTTCGAAGGCCAGCATGAAGGCATGCAGGGCCTGGCGCGGGAATCGATTGACGACCGCCTTTGCCGCATCCGGCAGCAGATTGGCCTTTGTCTTGAAGGCGGCGCCGTAATCCGGATCGCCGATCAACGGGTGGCCGATATGGGCCATGTGTACATGGATCTGATGGGTGCGGCCGGTTTCGAGGTTGCACCTGACCATCGCGGCGAGCGCGGTGGAGTCCGGCTTTTCGAGATAGCGCTCGACAACCTGATAGTGGGTGATCGCCTCGCGCGCGTCATCGCTGCCTTCCTGCTTGACTGCGCGCTTGACGCGGTCACCGGCGCGGCCGAGTGGAGCGTCGATCGTTCCCTTCAGGCCGCGGGGACGACCCCAGACGATGGCCATATAGGCGCGCTCCAGCGGACCGGTGCGGCCGTGGTCGGCAAACTGGTCGGAGAGGTGGCGATGGGCGATATCGTTCTTGGCGACCACCATGACTCCGCTGGTGTCCTTGTCGAGCCGGTGGACGATGCCGGGGCGCTTGACGCCGCCGATACCCGAAAGGCTTGCGCCGCAATGATGGATCAGCGCGTTGACAAGCGTACCCGTCCAGTTGCCGGCACCGGGGTGAACGACGAGACCCGGCGGCTTGACCAGCACGATCAGGTCGTCGTCCTCATAGAGTACGTCGAGCGGGATGTTCTCGCCCTTGGGCTCTGGGTCTTCCGCTTCCGGCATGCCGATCTCGAAGACGTCGCCGGGCTGAACCTTCTTCTTGGCCTCCTTGATGGTCTTGCCGTTAACGGAGACCTCGCCCTGTTCGATCAGGCTCTTGATGCGGTTGCGAAAATTCGCCCCCCAGCGCTTCCGTGAGGTACGCGTCCATGCGTCCGGTCGCGTCCTCATTTGCCGTGAGGACTTTCCTAATCGCCGAGGCTTGTTTAAAGGGGTCGTTCATTCTCGTTCCATTCCGCAGGTAAGGCCAGCCATGTCCAATCAGAAACCAATCGAACAGGAAGACAAGCCGCTCGATCCGGTGATGGAGAACGTGCGCCGCAAGATGGTCAAGCTGCAGCTGGTCTCAGGCGGTGTCATGTTGGTGATGCTTATGGTCGTGCTGGGCGCGATTGTCTACAAGCTTACGCGTCCGGGCAAGACCGATGTGGCGCAAAGCGCCTCTGTCGTGGTGCCGGGCGAGGCGCCGGTAACGGCAATCGCTGCGCTCCCTGCCGGCTTTGAAGTTTCCGACGTGGCTTTGTCGGGCGGCCGGATCCTGTTCTATGGCGCGGTCGCCGGTGGAGACCGCAAGGCGATCGTCTTCGATATCGCTGCCGGCCGTATCGTTGCGGATGTTTCCGTCAAGACCAACTGAGAAGGCTGCGCCGTGACACCGCTGCGCATCGACGATCCGGCCGATCCGCGCATCGCCGGCTTCGTCTCGATCAAGGAGCGCGACCTGACGGGCCGGCAGGGCCGGTTCATCGCCGAGGGCACTGTCGTGCTGCGTATGCTGGCTGCCGCGCATCGTGCCGGGCGTGGCATCGAGGCTGAAGCCATCCTGCTGCTCGAAAACCGCGTCGATGGTGTCAGCGGCATCCTCGCCGAATTCCCGGCGGACATTCCCGTGTATGTCGCCAGTGCCCCGGTGTTCGATGCTATTGCCGGTTTCAACATGCACCGGGGCGTGCTGGCGCTGGGCAAGCGCCAATCGGCGCCCGGTCTGGACACACTCGTCAGCAGTCTTCCCGCGAAAAGCCTGGTTCTGGCCGCCTGCGGCATTTCCAACCATGACAATATGGGCTCGATGTTCCTGCAACGCCGCCGCCTTTGGCGTCGATGCCATCCTGATGGACGAGACCAGCTGCGATCCCATGTACCGCAAGGCGATCCGGGTCTCCGTCGGCTCGGTTCTGAGTGTGCCCTTTGTCCGCGAGGGGTCGGTGACGGCGCTTGTCGGGCGCCTGCAGGCGGAGGGATTTGCGATCTGGGGATTGTCGCCGCGCGGCAAGACCGATCTGCACGACATTCCACCGTCGCCGCGCACCGCGCTTCTGATGGGCACGGAAGGCGAGGGGTTGCCTGAAAACATCATGGCATCGATCCGGACCGCCCGCATCCGCCAGCGACCGGGGCTGGATAGCCTGAACGTTGCGACAGCGACAGGCATCGCGCTGCATCAGGTGGCGATGATCAACGGTTTTATCTGACGTCAGCGACTATCGATGTTCCGGCAGCAGCATATCGCGGGCGCGGGCAGCGAGGCTTTTGTCTGCCCCATCGGGCTGCGTGGTTGCCGCCGAGAGCAGGGCGGGTATAGGTGATTCCCGGCCTTCCTTGGCCGCCGTCAAAGCCACCATGGTTGCTGCAATATCGGCAATTTCCTCGCGCAGGGCGTCGTCGCGCTGAAGATGTCGAGGTGATCAACTGTTCCGAGAGCGTTGCCGCCCGGTTGCGGGCATATTCGGCCGGTACGGTCAGATCGATCGCTGCCACAGGCGATATGGTGTTTTGCGCATCGGTGTTGTCCTGTGCGCCCTGGGAGCGATGCGCCGGTAACCGTCAGATCCATTGCGGCCGGTTTTTTCTCGCGGCGCACGGGCATGGTCAGGCCCGCAGCCCTTAGCGCCTTCGATGCGTCACGCAGTTCGGCGCCAGAATCCTTCACCTTGGTCTTCAATCGTTCGATTTCGGCACCCCTGCGTTCCAGAAAGCTGTCCTTGTCCGCGCTTGAGGCGATTTCACGGGCGAGCTTGGCTTCGAACTGCTTCAGACGGGTTTCGTCGTGGGCGAGCCGGACTTCCAGTTCCCGCGCCTTGGTGCTTTCGGCCTTCAGTTCGTTGCGCAGGCTTTCGCGCTCGTCCCGCAGGCCGGAAATACGACTCTTGAGGTTTTCGGCTTCGGCATCATGGGCTGCAACGTCGATCCGCAGGCTGTCGAGATCTGCGGAAGCGTGATCCACCTGGCGGCTCAGGGTCTTGATATCGATGTTCTTCTTGACGTTGTCACGCTCAACATCCGCCAGCGTTGCCTTGAGCCGTTCGATATTCTGCTCCAGCTGCCGGGTGGCAGAACGCAGGTCCGCTGCTTCGACATTCATATCGGCAAGTTGTGCCTGCAGATCAGCGTTTTCGCCAGCGAGACGCTGGGTTTCCTTCAGAGTCGCGCCGTTCTGAAGCAACAGGGCGACGTTCTTGTCGCACTCGCGTTTCAGCGTCTGGCTGGTACGGGCATTTTCGGCGGCATAACCGGCGCGGGCCGCATCCTTCTGGGCCCGAACTTCCTGCGGCGACAGCGGCATTGTTGCCTTCAGCCGGTCCTCGGCAAAACGGATAATGCGCTTGTGAACGACCGGTGCCGCCAACAGGCCGAGAATAGCCGCGGTGAGAAAACCCAGGGCAAACAGGAGTGCGAATTCAATCACGGGCTGGCCATTTCAATTCAAAGCACGCGGCGACACGCTATAATCCAGGAATTTTGTTTCATTCGCTCTAAAGCAGAACAACAATATCACTTCAAGTATTCATGAACGCATTTTTTTCAAGTCACGGCAGCGTCTGGAAAGACTTTCAGGAAAGAAAGAGCTCTCCGGCCTCAGAAGGGGTTCCAGGTCGGCTGCTGGGTGAGCTTCAGGTAGCCGACATTGATGCCGAGACCGCACCGAGGCCGGTGCGGATCGGAACCAGAACGATGTTTTCGTCGGTAAGGACCGTCATGCCGACGCCGGCGACCACATAGGCGGAGCCTGAAACGCCGCCGAAGCGCTTATAGAGCGAGGGGACGGCAGGCAGGTTGTAGACCAGCATCATCGCGCGGCTGCCCTGGCCACCCCAGTCGAGGCCGAGAGACGGTCCCTGCCAGAACACGTTATGCTGGCCGGCATTCTTCGTATAGAGGTCGCCTTCGCCATAGGTCAGGCCGGCGACGAATGCGCCTGAGCCTTCCTGGCCGAGAATGTAGCCATTCGGCAGGCCGTATTTGGAAAACACGTTCTCGACGACCTTGGCAAGACCACCGGATGTCGAACCGAAGAAGCCATGGCCGGCGTCGACGATTTCCTGCATTGTGTACTGCGAGCCGTTGGCATTCTGCGCCGACGCTGCCGGCATGAGGCTGAAGACGGCCAGCACGGTCGCAAGCGCGCAGGAATGGGAATTTAACGGCATTGACGATCCGCTGCATGTTCTTCTCCGTAGACTCAGGAGCGCCTGCGACGTCATTCGTGGGCTGCTGCCTGCCCCGTTCCAGACTGTCACGGGGTTCGGGCTGATTGTCAGCAATTTGAACCGATGATCTTAACAATCGGTTTACCAAATGTGGTGTCTTTATGATCTTCGCCCTGAGACTATGCCCGCGCAATGTTCGCGGGTTAGACAATGGGGCAAAAGGATCGTGGAAGGCCGCCTGATCTCGCTTGTGAGCCGCTCGAAGGCTATTGAGGATACGACCATGGGAAAGAACCCGAACCTGACCTTGACCGGTCCCGATCTCGCAGCGCTTCTGTGCAGCCGTGTCTGCCACGACATCATCTCGCCGGTTGGCGCTATTAATAACGGCCTCGAACTGCTCGACGAGGGCGGGGCGGATGCCGATGCCATGGACCTCATCCGCACCAGCGCGCTCAATGCTTCGGTACGGTTGAAATTCGCCCGGCTGGCCTTCGGCGCTTCCGGCTCCGTCGGCGCCTCGATCGATACCGGTGAAGCGGAAAAGGCGGCCAAGGATTTCGCCTCCGTCGAAAAGAAGACGGAAGTCACCTGGACCGGACCGCGTGTCATCATCGCCAAGAACCGCGTCAAGTTGCTGCTCAACCTGTTCCTGATCGCTTACGGCGCCATCCCGCGCGGCGGTTCGATCGATGTTATCCTTGAAAATCCGGAATATGACGCGGCCTTCAAGCTGATCTGCAAGGGCAGGATGATGCGCGTGCCACCGAAGCTGGTCGAGCTTCTCTCCGGCACGCTCGAAGAAGCCGTCGATGCCCATACGATCCAGCCCTACTACACGGTCCTGCTTGCCGATGAAGCCGGCATGGAGATCGAGGTCAACTCAACGTCCGAGGAAATCGTGTTTTCCATGAAGATGGTTGCAGCCTGAAGCTGAGATAAATCGGCTTTTAGTTCCCTGCGGTAACTGATTCTTTGCCAAAGCGGCATACGGTTGTCGATAGGGAATGAATACCCTGCAGAGCCGCTAAGAAGGAGCTTGAGATGCAACGCTTGATGATTGCCGATGATTCAGACGTCGTACGCAAGGTCGGAAAGCGCATCCTCTCCGGTCTAAATTTTCTCGTCTCCGAGGCTGCCAACGGTCTCGAAGCGCTCGTGCGCTGCGAAGCGGAGCTCCCCAACATCATCATCGTCGACGCGGGCCTTGATGGCGCGCTGGACCTGATCGCCAATATCCGCAATCTGCCGAATGGCAAGGCTGTGCGCATCTATTACTGCGTCGTCGAGGCGGATTTGAAGAAGATGATGGCCGGCAAACGCGCCGGTGCCGACGATTTTCTCTTGAAGCCGTTCGATCGCAAGATTCTCACAAGCGTCTTTGGCAGCTTGTCGATCGCCGCCTGATCCTTGATCAACCGATATTGTTTCAAACAAGCCGTTGCCTTTCCAGGTTGCGGCTTTTTTATGTCCCTCATAGAGGGGTGGCGCGGCACCATACGGAAAACCCGGAAACGAAAAAGCCCGCCATCATCGGCGGGCTTTTAAGAAACTTTCGGCAAGATCAGCCGTGGCGTCCCTGCATTATGCGGGATGCGAAACACCGCCGGCTGCAATGGCCGGGGGTATCAGGCGCTTTCTGCGAAATCGCCTTCCGGCTCGCGCAGCACGTAGCCACGGCCCCAGACGGTTTCGATATAGTTCTGCACTGCCGGCGGCATTTGCGAGCTTCTTGCGCAGCTTGCAGATGAACACGTCGATGATCTTCAGTTCCGGTTCGTCCATGCCGCCATAGAGGTGGTTGAGGAACATTTCCTTGGTCAGCGTCGTACCCTTGCGGAGCGAAAGCAGCTCCAGCATCTGGTATTCCTTGCCCGTCAGGTGAACGCGCTGGCCGCCGACTTCAACGGTCTTCGCATCCAGGTTGACGATCAGTTCGCCGGTCGAGATGACCGACTGCGCATGACCCTTGGAACGGCGCACGATCGCATGGATGCGAGCGACCAGTTCATCCTTGTGGAAAGGCTTGGTCATGTAGTCGTCGGCACCGAAGCCGAGGCCGCGAACCTTGTCCTCAATACCGGCCATGCCGGAGAGGATGAGAATAGGTGTCTTGACCTTGGACAGACGCAGCGTTCTCAGAACTTCATAACCGGACATGTCCGGCAGGTTAAGATCGAGCAGAATGATGTCGTAATCATAGAGCTTGCCGAGATCGACACCCTCTTCACCAAGATCGGTGGTGTAAACGTTAAAACTTTCCGACTTGAGCATCAGTTCGATGCTCTGCGCTGTCGCGCTGTCGTCTTCGATGAGTAGAACCCGCATAATTGTCCCCTTTTCCGCCGCCGAAAGGTCGTTGTGGCCCCCTTACGCGATACGGATCCAGTCGTTGCCTGATTTGGAGGCTGCCAGCAAATGGTTAACAAATTCTGATTCACTCTGGCAAGGTGTATCGGAAATGTTAAATATTTTTTGCAGTCCTCTGATTTTGCATGTGAATCTAGAATGATATCCTTAACGCACAACATTAAGAAAATCTGCTATCTGACTCATCTGACTCAATCTATGCCGACCATCAAATTTAACGCCCGGCATTTACTGACCCTTAAATGATCGTCCCTATGATTAACGATGCCCGTAAACGAAAGGTTACCAGCGGTAGGATTTTGTTAAGATCGCTGTAATTTTTTTGTTTCCGACGCCGTAAGGTCGGTTGAACGGGTCAAATCCAGTAACCGGGGTCTCGCATCACGGGAGTATTGCGTATGAAGTCACGTGAGAGCCTTGTTCGCCTGAAGGAATTTCAGGTGAAGGAGAAACAGCGTCAGTTGAGCCAGTTGCAACTGATGATGTCCGAATTTGAGCGGATGACCAAGGAATTGGAAAACCAGATCACGTTCGAGGAAAAGAAGTCCGGGATCACCGATCCCACCCATTTCGCCTATCCGACGTTTGCCAAGGCTGCGAGACAGCGGGCAGACAATCTCCAGGTCTCGGTTCGGGAGCTGAAGGTACAGCAGGATGCGGCGGAGCTTGCGCTGGAAGAGGTTCAGGCGGAGTTCGCCAAGGCCGCGGCGCTCGAAGAACGGGATAATGGTGCCCTGCATGCGCCTAGGCGCGCTTGAGGTTTTGCTCAAGGCCAAAAGGCCCTTCTCACGGACTTACCTCAAGTCCGTGAGAAGGGCCTTGTGTATTTTTGGTTCGTTTTTTTGGGCAGCCCTGTCCGTCGTGCCCTAGGCTTGGATCACGTCCTGCCAGTCGGGGTGGCGTTGAACCTGGGCGCGCATGAAAGGGCAGAGCGGAATGATTTTCCAGCCGCCTTTTCGCGCCTCGTCAATAGCGTGCGCTGCCAGCGCCTGACCGACGCCTTTGCCGCGCAACGCGTCGGGAACGGCGGTATGATCGATGATGATCAGAGGCGGCGATGACCGGGAATAGGTCATTTCACCCGTATGGCCTTCGACTATTGTGCTGTAACGGCCATGCGAACCGGTTTCTGTGCTCTGAATATCCATCGCATTTCTCCATTCTGTCGGCTTGACGGGTTGTTTCATGCCGATCGCCTCGGTGGTTTTGTTGTCTCGTTGCCGGACATGAGGTTGCGTGCCTCGCTGTTCGGCATCACGAAAGATGGTATGCAATCCTGCCCTTGCAACCGAAGACAAGATTCATGCGCCTCATCACGCCGCTTTTCCTGGTTCTTTCCGCCTTTTTCCTTGCTCTCGGCCTTGTGCTGCCGCTGGTCCGGTTTGAGAAACTCGTCTTTTTCAACGAAACGCCGTCACTTCTCGGGATCGTGTCTTCGCTCTGGGGAGAGGGCAACCAGATGCTGGCCATCATCGTGACTTTTTTCCATCGTGTTTCCCTTCGTCAAACTGATCGGAGTAGCGTTTGAGGCAACCGCACCGGCTAACGACGAATGGGCGAGCGTGATCGTTTCCCGTCTTCTGCCGATTCTCGGAAAATGGTCGATGATGGATGTGATGCTGGTGGCGCTCGTCATCTTCGCGGCCAAGACCAGCGGAATGGCGCAGGCTTTCACCCAGCCGGGCCTGTGGTTCTATGCGGGATCAGCGGTTCTGACGGGGCTTCTCCAAATGCGGTTGCGGCCGCATTAAATGCGGCCGCTTAGGTCTTGCAAATGGGGGGTCGGGCTAGTGGCGGTACTGCTGGATGCGGGTCGTGCGCAGGCCGGCAAGGCCATGATCGCTGATTGAAGATTGCCAGGACAGGAATTCTTCGACGGTCAAGGTATAGCGTTCACAGGCTTCTTCCAGGCTCAGCAGTCCGCCACGCACGGCGGCGACGACTTCTGCCTTTCTGCGGATCACCCAACGGCGGGTATTGGCCGGAGGCAGGTCAGCAATTGTCAAAGGGCTGCCATCGGGTCCGATGACATATTTCACGCGGGGTCGTATCATTTCGGTCATTGGACTCTCTACACATACTCAAGACCATATGGGTTCAACTTACCCTGCCACATTTAACATTTGCCTAAGCGCATGGTAACAATTTGCTAATAATTTTAGAGACTTCAGGGGCTCGCCTCAACCAGTTGCGGATTTGCAGCGCCGATGTCGCCGGCGATGACGCATTGTCTCGCGTTGCAATGCTTATTTCCGGTATCTTGGCGGGAATATGCTGTAAAATTGGCGTCCGCATAGGAGCTATGCAAATGTAATGGTTCATTTTTCATAAAATTGTTGTTATATAGCTACTGTAATTGAGCATACGCATCATATTGATGCTCCGGAATGCTCTCGCTGTATCACATTATTTCAAGAATGCCGTCTTTTTGCTTCGATTGTGTCCTTTGCGGGTCCTTTCGGGGTTTTGTCGGTGGCGGAAGTAATTGTGCTGCTTCCGAAAAATCCGGAATGAGAGTTTTTTGGAACGCCGGCGCTCTGGCTGGCAAGTTGGTGATCAAAAATATGAGAGACCCTGACAAGCTGGCCTTGCGAAGCGAGGCTTATGCTGATTTCCTTTCAGGCATGAACAGTTCCGCAGTCCAGACGGAGTATGAAGTGCTCCACCTGATGCGCCAGTGCACGGCGCAATTCGGTTTCAGCCACTTCATGATCGCGCATTCCCTTCGGCGAGCAGCAGCGCTTTGCCGAGCGTCTCGTTTTGAGCAGCTGGCCATCGGAGCTTGTACGGGAATATGACACCGCCACGGTTTTTCACGTCAGCGCGCTGATCGAACGGCTGCGTCACACGAAGATGCCGATCTTTGGCGAGACCAGAGCCTTGCTCAATGGGGCTGCCACGCTTGAGGCTATCGATACGCTGTTTGCCGGGCAGGCGATGCGCAACACCTTTGCCACCATGCTGCACACGACCTATGGCGAGGCGTTTGCAGTCCTGCTTTCCGGTGCGCGCGGCGAGCCCGACAGGGCCGAGACCGCCGATCTCTATCTCACGTTGCTGCAGCTGTTCGAAAGCCTTGAGCGCACTTTCGAAGTCGGCGCCTCGGCGCGCGATAAGCTGTCGACGCGTGAGATCGAATGTCTGCGCTGGGCCGCGGCTGGCAAGAGCAGCGACGAAATTGCCATCATCCTCGGCATTTCCGCCTATACGGTCTCCAGTTACTTCAAGACCGCGACCCTGCAAGCTCGATTCCGTCAATCGCATGCAGGCGATCGCCCGTGCCATGCGGATGAAGCTGATCTGAGCGGCGGCAACGTCCCTTGCCCTTGTTCAATTCCCCGCGACTTTCTATATAGCGGCCTTGCGGAACGGTCCGTCTGGACCAGAATCCGCTTTGCTGCGGCGTTGGCCGTTTGCAGGAAACAGGGTATGGTCACAGCGAAATTGCCGAACAACCCGCCGATGGACCGGAATGCCGGATTGGATGCCGTGAACAGTCTCGATTTTGATCGCAAGCCCGAAGATACGCGCGTCGTCGTTGCCATGTCCGGCGGCGTCGATTCCTCTGTCGTGGCAGGTATCCTGAAACGCCAGGGCTACGACGTCCTTGGTATCACCCTGCAGCTCTACGATCACGGTGCCGCCGTCCACCGCGCGGGTTCCTGCTGCGCCGGCCAGGACATCGACGATGCCCGCCGCGTCTGCGACGTTCTCGGCATTCCGCATTACGTGCTCGATTATGAACAGCGGTTTCGCGAAACGGTGATCAACCCCTTCGCCGAAAGCTATGTCGCCGGCGAAACGCCGATCCCCTGCGTTGCCTGCAACCAGACTGTCAAATTCGCCGATCTTCTGGCAACGGCCCGCAGAGCTTGGCGCCGATGCGCTGGCGACCGGCCATTACATCCGCTCAAAGGCCAATCCGCAGCCGGGTGCACCCGGCCGCCGCGCATTGTTCCGCCCAACCGACGCCGATCGCGACCAGAGCTACTTCCTGTTTGCTACGACGCAGGAGCAGATCGACTATCTGCGTTTCCCGCTCGGCAACCTCACCAAGGCGGAAACCCGGCAGCTTGCCGAGGACATGGGTCTCGTCGTCGCCAAGAAGGCCGACAGCCAGGACATCTGTTTCGTGCCGCAGGGCAAGTATGCCGATATCATCAACAAGCTGAAGCCGAATGCGTCGCTGGCGGGCGATATCGTTCACCTGGATGGCCGCGTGCTCGGCAGCCATGACGGCATCCTGCATTACACGATCGGCCAGCGTCGCGGCATTGGCGTCGCCACCGGCGAACCGCTCTACGTCGTTCATCTCGACGCCCGCTCGCGCCGCGTCATCGTCGGCCCGAAGGAAGCGCTGGAAACCCGCCGCGTCTATCTGCGTGATATCAACTGGCTGGGCGACGGCGATATTTTTCGACGTGGCGGCTGATGGTTTTGCCTGTTTCGCCAAGGTCCGCTCCACCCGCCAGCCGGCGCCGGCTATTCTGCGCGCCGATGCAAGCGGCGTCTCGGTCGAGCTTCTGGAAGGCGAGGCGGGCGTTGCCCCCGGCCAGGCCTGCGCGCTCTATTCCGGCATCGGCGAAGACGCCCGCGTCTATGGCGGCGGCTTCATCCTGCGCTCCGAACGCGAGGCGGCGGCTGAAGCCGCTCTCAAGGGCCTGCTGCAGAGCGTGGTTGCGGCCTGATTGAGGGCAGGGGACGATCGATCGTGTGTCGTGTCTGGGCATTGTCCACCGTCCCTTGAAAAACTTCCGGTTTTTTAAAACGGCTCGGCTTGACACCGGCATGAGCCGCACCTTATAAGCCGCCCACTGACGGTGACGACTGCGGCCAAGAGCCCAAGTCACAGTCTGATGGCGGGGTAGCTCAGGTGGTTAGAGCAGCGGAATCATAATCCGCGTGTCGGGGGTTCGAGTCCCTCTCCCGCTACCAAAATCCTTCAACAAAAACAATTATTTAGAAATATATTTGATCTCTAATGTAGAGAGAATGTGCTAGAGCAGTCCTAGCACAGCCGCAAATTTCCCTTTGATTTCAATTGTTTCGTCAAAACACGCTCGGACCTATTGGCACTCCAAGTGCGACAGCAGTCCGGCGAAGGCCCTGACGGCAGACCAAAGGTCCCCTGTTGTAGCGTGACGCCGCCTTTTGCATTTTTGTCAGCGCCTTCTGCAGCAGCTATGTTGTAGCTCTCCGCGACCTTTTGGAAATTGGACACTGAGAATCATAAACCCCAAAATCCGGTTAGTGCCTCGAAAAATGTTCTGGAGGCGCTCAAAGGTTCCTCGAATGCCCTTTGAAGACATCCTCATTATCTGGTGGCGTATCAGCCGATACAAGTTGCACGACTTTGAAGCCACCGCATCTTGTAGCGCAAATTCGAATGGCAGTTCGGGCAAGATCAAATGGCAACAGTTCTAACAAGCAACACCCTCGACGGTGCCTTAAACTTTCTCCCGTGGCTCAAAGTAAATCTCGTGAGTAGAGTTCGCCAATTCCTGGGCGTCGTAAGCCGTCAGATCCAACCCCAGCTCCCGGTTTGTGCGCTCGAAAAAATGATACGGCTCTAACTCTCGTGCCGATAACAATATGACTCGGCGATCCCAGCGATGGGTGTTCACCGTTTTGGCCAGCTCTATCTCGTCGGATGTAAATGGAGAAAGTTTCGCCAATACAATGAACGATTCAAAGCGATGCTTTGCAGCAGCAGGCAGCGACCTGCTGCAGGTGTTCGATATCATTGGCGTCGATAGTCCCCCTGCATCCTTGCACTCACCAATCAGAATTGCCGTCTTTGCGGACCGATAATCGGGGCAAATCATGACAAAGTCTGTCTCGCATGTCGGGGAGGCCACCCACCGGATCTGTTGGCAAGAGATCGTAAGACACGCCGTAGGCTTCCTTCTCCTGTACTTGATAGGTTATGGAAAAGCTGTTGAAGCAGCAGCGCCACCGGGACAGCCCCTTGATTGTTTTTTTCTAGTCCGAGGATACCGCTCCGACGATAGGCAGGTTCGCCTTCAACCAGTTGCCGCGTCGCGTCAGAAGGAGTTGCCGCAAAGTGAGCACAGAGAGTGTTGGTGTAAGGCATCAAGCGCGGTCCAGCTTGTTAGAGAACAAACGGAGCATTTCAGATCTGAACCAATCCGGAAGAGGCCCTTCTCCACCAGATGGCTGAACACCATCGCAGGGTTAAGGTCAGTGTCATAGTCGCGCTTCGATGAACAGCCGACGGTAATCGGAAAATTTTGGTCCAGTCTGAGAATCGGCAGAGCCGATCAACTGTAAGGCAGCTCTTCGACTGAATGACGTGTTCGGTCCGTAAGTTTTCAAGAGTTTGCGGACGCCTGAAATCTTGAAGGCTCGTGTCCCGTCCACACCTCCCATCCTCGCAATTAGTTGCCTGGTGATCAGTCCGCTACCGCTTGGCTTGGCGTTAAACCCCATGAGCGCGAATATTCTTTCGAACAGACTAGGAACCGGTAGTGCATAGAGACTTAGGTCGTGACTCCGTACTTCGATGATAACTCCTAACCGGCCGCGCTCCAGCCTCATGCCCTTGTGACCGAAGGACATGGCGTGTGAGACGAACTGGTTAAGTTCAAGGACGTAAGGTGGAACAAACAGGTAGTCGGCTCCATTTCCTCCTCCACCGATCACCGATATCGAAGCAACAAGGTGGTGATGATGAAAATCTATATCAGTCATGAAGGGCTTGTCTTTAAGTGCAAAACTGATGCGCGGACGCATTGTCTCCGCCCACAACGCCCAAACTGGACTCGCCGCCCAAATGCATCAAGTGTGGACGGATATTGTGCCCGTTCCAACTTCCTGAGCCGATTTGGCAAACCGCAAACTCATCCCCTATCGCTTTTCTTGCGTTTGGTTCTAGATCGTTGCGCGACCATATGACAGGCAGTTTGCGGAGGCCCTCGTGGCCTGACAGGTCCTGTCGTAGGCGCTCGATATACGCAGTTCGCAGCTCAACTGTCCGGTCGAGAACCGCGAGGTCGAGAAACAGCAACCGAATGCCGCAAGCGCGTAGATTCCAGAAGTTTATTAGATCCTCAATTTCGTCACTATGACCAGCATAGACACCTGGATAGATCCAACCAGCGGCCGACGAATAGTGCGGCTTTAGGTCGTAGCTGCAAAGTAATGCGAGACAGGGGTGATTGAGTATGTCAGCAGGCACCGCACTGTCAGGCGCTATTGTTATGACTGTGGCGTTTGTTGCTTGTGCGAGAAGTTGCTCATAGTCAATTCCGGTTTCAGTTGGATCGGGAAAACCTCCAAACTGGAGCAGAAAGACATCTGCCAAGGGATCATCCGCACTCCACTTGGCGATTTGTACTCCTGCTTCGACTAGCTGAGTCCACTCGGCCGTTTTTCGATGATGCGCGATCAAGTTTTGAATATCCAACAACCGAGAAGTTGGTGTTTTGGGGAAGAAGAGCGCCCCCGTGTTGAATGGGCTCGTCAGGTAGTCGAAGCTGGCGACAAACGCTGCGATATCGGGATGATCGCCCACGGGAAAAAGAAAATCCGGAGAAAATAGGCGCACTAGCTCGATCGCTTCCGATCTATCGGCAGGGATAATCGGATTATAGCGTCCGCCCCAGAAGGCGGGGGCGGTAAACGATATCGACTCGAGAAGTTTCCATATGGCTAAGACTAGAAGTGCGTGGGGCTTATCTCAAGGGAGGCTGATAGCCTTTTCGTCCCCCCCAAACTCTAGCGCGTAGAGCTAACGACCCTTCAAGACAGGTTTGAAACATTTTAGACCTAGTAGTGTAGTGGGGCCAGTGACGACGCCTGCCAAGAAGGAGCGTCGCCACCGGCCCCGAGTTAACTCACGTTTGACGTCCTTTGCGAAATTATCACCTCCCTCACCGGTTTCCCTATACCGCCTGCAACTGAGTAGGTAAGGCTCACCTCGTGGAAACCGAAGGCGGAGAATATCTTGTAGACGTCTGGAACAGCGTTGAGGGAAAGGAGGAATGTACCTTTTAAACCCTTTAGCCGAGAGGCCATCGCTGCGTATTGATCTCTCGAGAACAAGGCCTTTCCATAGTCATCCTCACATCCGAAATAAGGTGGATCGAGATAGAACAGCGTCCCCGGCCGATCGTAGCGATCAATAAAAGCCAGCCAGTCCAAGTTCTCTAGAACGACGCCCGATAACCGCTCGTGAACATCTTCGAGCTGCGGCGCGAGACGGTTGAGATTGAACCGCGCCGTCTCGCCCCTGACCACTCCGAAATTCTGTCCCGACACCTTGCCGCCGAAGGCCAGCTTCTGGAGATAAAGGAAGCGCTGCTGCGCTCCAGATCGGTCAACGTGGAAGGGTCGCAGGCCTTCAACCGGTCGAACTCCCGCCGCGATGTGATCTGGAATTTCAGGGTATCCATGAACTGCGGATAGTGCCGCTGTAGGATCCGGAAGAGGTTGACCACTTCGCCGTTACGGTCGTTGATGACTTCCGATCGGGGAGCCCTGGTGCGGCGGAAGAACACACCACCCATGCCAACGAAGGGCTCGGCATAGGTGACGTGAGGAATGGCGTTGATCATACTTACGAGACGAGCGGCGAGCTGGCGTTTGCCACCGATCCAAGCTGCGGGTGGCTGAGTATTTTGAACGTCTCTCAAATGGTCTTCGAAGGGCATATGAAACTTTCAGAGAATCAGTCACTAAGGCCCCGCCCTGCAGGGTAGACGTCCTGAAAGAGTTAGGTCGGCAGCATGGCGTAATCCCGGATGCGTCAAGCGACGCTCGGGGTTGGCGAGCTGGTTGCGGATAACCCGGAGCTTTATGTCGAACTCTGCGTCTCGCTGGCAAGAAACCCAGACAAGCTGCGTGCAGCGAAGGACAAGGTTGCCGCGCAGCGCACGGTCGCTGCCGCTGTTTGATACGACGCGTTTCATCCGTCATCTGGAAAAGGCGTTCGAGCTGATGATCGAGCGTGCCCGCAAGGGGCAGGAACCGGATCATATTGCTGTGCCGGCCATCGCATAGGAACCTCAGAGAGGCCCCCCGCTGCCCACCCTTCCGGCTACGCCCAGCGCGTCGCGCAAGGGGTGATGCTCAAGAATGCAGGATTTTCTCGATCACCGTGGTGGATTCGTTGAGGTCGCAGAGTTCGTACATGCCTGTTTCCTCCACCTGTCGACAGACGAAATTGACTCTGGCTTCGTCATGGTCGAGCGCCATAAGCAGGGTCTCGCGCAACCCTATCGCTGTCAGCAGTGTCGGTTCCCGCAGGAGCTGCCCCTCCCGCCATGAACTCAGGCGTACGGTGACTGGCATCATGGGTGATTCTCCTCCGAGGTCAGCATACCACGAAGTCGATCAGAATATTAGCGATCGGTTTTCCGGGAGAAGCAGGTTGGCGAAGCGTCCGGGCGGCACTGGTTTGCTGCTGGCGAGAGCGAGGTGACCGGACAGCAGGGAGCGTGTCATCGAGCGACGGTCACCCCTCGCTCAGTATTTCCATGCCGCCGGTCAGCCGGTCCATCAGGCTGCGGCGGACGCGGCCGACATCGCGCAGGGGCGGTTCGCCGAATTGGCGCGCATACTCGCGGCTGAACTGCGACTGGCTTTCGTAGCCGACCTGATGGCCGGCAGAGCCCGCATCCAGCATATCCTCGAGCATCAGCCGGCGGGCCTCCTGCAGCCTCAGCTGTTTCTGGTACTGCATCGGGCTCATGGCCGTGATCGCCTTGAAATGATGGTGCAGCGAGGAGACGCTCATGCTGACCCGATTGGCGAGATCGTCGATCTTCAAAGGCAGGTTATAGTGTTCTTTCAGCCAGATGCAGGCGCGGCTGATCTGGTGGGATTGGCTCTCCGCAATCGCCATCTGGCGCAGGCGCCCGCTCTGCGGGCCGGTCAAAAGCCTGTAGATGATTTCCTGTTCGATCAGTGGCAACAGGGCCGGGATGTCATCCGGCCGATCGAGCAACCGCAGCAGCCGGATGGCGGCATCTTCCAGGTCCGGCGTCACTGAACTCACGGCCATGCCGCGTGCCGAAGGAGCGGGGGCGCTGGTTTGCGTGCCGACATGGTCCAGCAACCCGGCAATACGCGTCGTATCGATCTGAAATGTCACGCTGAGGTAAGGCTTTTCGACCGAGGCTTCGACGATCTGCGTGGTCACCGGCAGGTCGATCGAGGTCAGCAGATAGTCGGGCGCCGCCGTAGCGGTAGATGTCGTCGCCGAGCACCACCTGTTTTGCGCCCTGTGCAATCAAAGCCAGGCTCGGCTTGTAGGCACCGCAGGACTTCGTTCCGGTGGCTGAGCGCCGGTGGATGCTCACGCCCGGAATTGCCGTTTGATGATCGCCATCTTCCCCGGTGAAACGGGCAATGAGATCAATTAGTTCCTGACTACGCCGGTTTCGTGAATCTGTCATAATCGAAAGTCTTTCCAGCTATTTAGATTCCATCTCACAAACCGTGAGTTAGTCTCTTACGGCACGTTTGCAAAATGCTGACGACACCTTTTGCAGGATCGTACAATAATTTTGCAGGATCGCTCTAACGCTTGTTCGTCATGGTCTTCATAGTGCGCTTTCGGGGAGAGGCCATTCGTGCTTCCATGAAAATCCCCGCTTCATCAGATAAAGGAGTGACCCATGGCCCTGGCAAGAGGATATGCGGCGACCGATGCGTCGAAACCGCTTGAGCCCTTCACATTCGAGCGGCGCGAACCCCGCGAGGACGACGTCGTCATCAGCATCAAATATTCCGGCATCTGCCATTCGGACATCCATCAGGCCCGCAATGAATGGGGCAACTCGATGTTCCCGATGGTTCCCGGCCACGAGATCGCCGGTATCGTAACGGCGGTCGGCTCCAAGGTTTCCAAGTTCAAGGTCGGCGATCGGGTCGGCGTCGGCTGCTTCGTCGATTCATGCACGACGTGCGCCAGCCGGGATGTCGATCTCGAACAGTACATGCCCGGCCTCGTGCCGACCTATAACGGTATCGAAGCCGACGGCAAGACGCCGACCCAAGGCGGCTATTCCGATTTTATCGTCGTCAAGGAAGGCTACGTTCTCTCCATTCCCGAGAACCTGCCCTTCGAGGCAACCCGCGCCGCTGTTGTGCGCCGGTATCACGCTTTATTCGCCGTTGCGCAAATGGGGTGCCGGTCCCGGCAAGAAGGTAGCTGTTGTGGGCATGGGCGGCCTTGGCCATATGGGTGTCAAGCTTGCCCACGCGATGGGTGCGGATGTCACGGTTCTCAGCCAGTCCTTGTCGAAAAGGAAGATGGCCGGAAGCTCGGCGCCGATCATTACTACGCCACCGCCGACGCCGAGACCTTCAAGACACTGGCCGGCACCTTCGACCTCATCCTGTGCACCGTCTCGGCTGAAATCGACTGGAACGCCTATCTCGGCCTGCTCAAGGTCGATGGCACGCTGGTGCTGCTCGGCATTCCGGAAAAGCCGGTGCCTGTGCATGCTTTCTCGCTGGTTCCGGCCCGCCGTTCGATTGCCGGCTCGATGATCGGGTCGATCAAGGAAACCCAGGAAATGCTCGATTTCTGCGGTGAGCACGACATCGTCTCGGAAATCGAACTGATCCGCATGGACCAGGTCAACGAAGCCTACGAGCGCGTCATCAAGAGCGACGTGCGCTACCGCTTCGTTATCGATATGGCGACACTGTAAGCCATTGGAACAAAAAGGCCGGCAAGCTCAGCTTGCCGGTCTTTCGTCGCGTCCGCCCGGTCAAAGAGGCTATTTTACTTCGGTCAACACTTCCGTACCGGAGCCATCCTTGCCGGTGATGGTCCAATTGCCCTCAAGCGTGCCATCGCCTTTGACTTCGTAGACGGTCAGCCCCATCGCGTCTTCCAGGACGTAGGCGGCTGCAAACGCATCCCCATTGAGCATGCAGACACCGCTCGATTTGACGCCCGCGGTATCCCATTCGATCACGCAGGTTGTTTCGCTGGCGAGCGTTATCTCAGCCGTGCCGGAATAGCTCGACCCATCGAGATTGGTGCCTTCCACGGTGTATTTGCCGGCATTGACGGTTTGCGCGTTTGCGCCGGAAGCTGCAGTGAGCGCGAGCGTGGCTGTGATTATGATCTTCTTCATCTGACCCCTCAAAGAAATGCTCGACGATCGAGCGCCACCGGAACGTAAGCGGATTCCCGGCGGTTTGAAAGGGAGGCTGATGTACTGATTGCACTGCCGGACACGACAGGTTCGGCCGATTTGCTTGCCCTCATCAGCCCAGCGGCAGCGGCCCGTCGTTCTTGATTTCTTCCATCACCGCGTAGGTCCGCGTTTCCTTGACGCCCGGCAAGGTCCACAGCACCTGGCCGAGGAAATTGCGGTAGGCGTTCATGTCCTCGAACCGGGTCTTGACGAGATAATCGAAGCCGCCGGCGACCATATGGCATTCAGTACCGACGGCGCCTGTTTCACCACGATGGCAAATTTATCGAAAACTTCCGGCGTGGTCTTGTCGAGCATCACCTCGATGAAGACAAGCAGCCCGAAGCCCAGCTTGTGCGGGTCGAGCCGGGCGCCAAAACCGGAAACGTAACCTTCCTTCAGCAAGCGGCGCAGCCCTGCTCGCTGGTTGCCGTGGGAGAAAGCCCCGATGCGGTCGGCCAGTTCCAGATTGGTGATCCGGCCGTCCGCCTGCAGGATGTTGAGTATCCGCCGGTCGATCTTGTCTATTTCATGCATCGGATTCTCCCAAATCCTTCGGCGCGCCAAATCCGTCAGCGCGCCCCTTCTTCAACGGGTAACGCGGCTCAGGCCGCCAGCCGCATTTCGGCGAGCTTCACCCAGTAGGAAATGCCGTGCGGGATTGCCTCGTCGTTGAAGTCATAGGCCGGATTGTGCAGGCCGGCCGTGTCGCCATTGCCGATGAAGATGAAGGCACCCGGACGAGCCAGCAACATGTAGGAAAAATCCTCGCCGCCCATCATCGGATCGAGATCGCCCGATACCTGGTTTTCGCCAGCAATGTTTGCCGCCGCCAGCGCGTGGGCGGTTTCCTGGCGGTGGTTGACCGTGACCGGATAGTTGCGGGCGTAAGAGACCTTGATGTTCGCGCCATAGGCGGCACCCAAGCCTTCGGAAATCTGCTTGATACGCTGTTCGGCGAGATCACGCACTTCCGGCATCAGCGTGCGGACCGTGCCGCCGAGCATGGCCTGCTCCGGGATGATGTTATGGGCAAAGCCGGCATTGAATTTCGTCACCGAGACAACGACAGAAAACAGTGGATCGACCGAGCGCGAGGCAATGGTCTGCAGCGCGTTGACGACCTGCAGAGCCGATGACGATCGGGTCGATCGTCTTGTGCGGCTGGGCAGCGTGGCCGCCGCGGCCGTCGATGGTGATGGTGAATTCATCGGTCGAGGCCATGATCGGGCCGACGCGACTGCCGAACTGGCCAACAGGCATGCCCGGCATATTGTGCATGCCGTAGACTTCCTCGATGGCAAAACGCTCCATCATGCCGTCCTTGACCATTTCATGGCCGCCGGCGCCGCCTTCTTCGGCAGGCTGGAAGATGACCGCCACCGCGCCTTTGAAATTGCGCGTTTCGGCGAGATACTTTGCCGCGCCCAGCAGCATGGCGGTGTGGCCGTCATGGCCGCAGGCGTGCATCTTGCCTGCTGTTGTCGAGGCCCATGGCTTGCCGCTGGTTTCGGTCATCGGCAGGGCATCCATGTCGGCGCGCAGGCCGATGGTGCGGCCTTCGCCGAGATTGCCCTTGATCAGGCCGACGACGCCGGTACGGCCGAGGCCGGTCACGATTTTGTCAACGCCGAATTCCTTCAGTTTATTTTCGACGAAAGCTGCCGTATTTTCGACGGCGAACAGGAGTTCCGGCTTGGTATGGAGGTGGCGACGCCATTCCGTGACTTCGGTCTGGAGCTCTGCTGCGCGGTTCAGAATAGGCATTTTGACTTCCTGTGTGTCCATTGCGGGCATGGGATACGGGATATTTGGCATCGGCGCAAAAGAATGGTCTTTGCCATCACCTCGCCATATAGGTTAAATAGCCGGACGATACGAGGCAATTCCCGAAATTTCGAGGTTTGAAGTGGTGACAACTGGAATTCGCAAGAGTGGCGCATTGAAGCTGTTCGCAGTCCTGACGGGCGCCTGCGCGTCGCTCCTTTCGGCCGCGCTGCCGAGCGCTGCCAATCCGCAACTGGTTGTCGACGTCAGTTCGCTGAAGGTCTATGAGCAGCAGGAAATCTACCAGAAATGGTATCCGGCCTCGCTGACCAAGCTGATGACGGCATATACGACCTTCCGTGCCCTGAAATCCGGCCAGCTGACGCTGGAAACGCCGGTGGTGATGAGCAAGAACGCCGCCGGCGAGCCGCCGAGCAAGATGTTCTACAAGCCCGGCCAGGCGGTGACGCTCGACAGCGCGCTGAAGATGCTCTTGATCAAATCGGCCAACGACATTGCCGTGGCGATCGGCGAGACGGTTTCCGGTTCCGAGCCTGCCTTCGTCAACCAGATGAATGCCGAAGCGAAACGGATCGGCATGACCTCCTCGCATTTCATCAATCCGAATGGATTGCCAGGCGCCGGTCAGTACACGACGGCGCGGGACCTCGCCGTTCTGGCGATCACCATCAAGCGCGAATTCCCTGCAATACGCCGCCTATTTCGCTTATGAAGGTTTTACCACCGGCAAGAAGAATTATCCGAACCTCAATATGCTGATCGGCCGTTTCTGACGGTGCTGACGGCATGAAGACCGGTTTCATCTGCGCTTCGGGCTTCAATCAGGTTTCCTCGGCAACCCGCAATGGCCGTGCCGTCGTCTCCGTCGTCCTGGGCGCCGACAGCCTTGGTGGCCGGGCGGATGAATCGGCGCGGTTGTTGCAACTCGGCCTGACCTCAAGCAATGCCGGCAAACCGGCTCTTGGCCAGATCGCGCCGTATGGCGAGACCCACGACATGGTCGCCGATGTTAGCAAGGAAATCTGCAATCCGAAGGCGGCCAAGATCCGCTCGGAAAATCGCACTTGATGAAGTCGGCCGTCAGAAACTTCTTTCGCCCTATATTCACGAGATCAGCCGCCCGCTCAACCTCGTTGCCGCCGGGCTTATCCCGGGCGCCGAAAAGGTGGCCGATGTCAAGGGTAAGGGGCAGATGGTGGCCGGGCAGGGCGATGTCGCCAATGTGCCGATTCCGGTTCCGCGCCCCGTTTTCTAAAGCTTCCGCCTACTGATCGGATAAACCATGAGCCTTGTTCTGAACGCCGTGCCGGTGTCGATCCTCACCGGTTTCCTCGGTGCTGGAAAGACGTCCCTTCTGAACCGGCTCCTGAAGGATCCAGACCTTACCGATACCGCCGTGATCATCAACGAGTTCGGTGATGTCTCGCTGGATCACCTTTTGGTCGAGGCATCGAGCGACGGGATCATCGAGCTGTCGGATGGCTGCCTCTGCTGCACGGTGCGTGGCGAACTGGTCGATACGCTGGCCGATCTGATGGATCGGATGCAGACCGGCAAGATCAAGCCGCTGAAGCGCGTGGTCATCGAAACCACCGGCCTTGCCGATCCGGCGCCGGTGCTGCAGTCGGTGATGGGCAACCCTGTCATTGCCCAGAGCTACCGGCTGGATGGCGTCGTCACCGTCGTCGATGCAGCCAACGGTCTGTCGACGCTCGACAATCACGAAGAGGCGGTCAAGCAGGTAGCGATGGCCGATCGGCTGGTGATCAGCAAGATGTCGCTTGCGACGCCGGATGCAGTGATATCGCTGAAGGCACGGCTCCGGGCGCTCAATCCGCGCGCCAATGATCGATGGCGATCTGCCCGAGGCCGGCAAGGCCGAACTCTTTCATTGCGGGCTCTACGATCCGGCAACCAAGATCGCCGATGTCGGCCGCTGGCTGCAGGACGAGGCGGCGTCGGACCACGATTATCATCATGATCTCGACCATAACCATGGTCACGACGGCCACCACGATCATGACCATTGCGGTCACGATCACGGCGATCATCATCACCACCATCATCATGACGAAAACCGGCATGGTGCCGATATCCGCTCGTTCAGCCTTGTCCACGACCGGCCGATCGATCCGATGGCGCTGGAAATGTTTGTCGATCTCCTGCGCTCCGCCCATGGCGAAAAGCTGCTGCGGATGAAGGCGATCGTCTCGATGTCCGACAATCCCGACCGACCGCTGATCCTGCACGGCGTGCAGACCGTGTTCCATGCGCCGCAGCGCATGGCTGCATGGCCCGACCCGTCCGACCGGCGCACCCGCATGGTGCTGATCACCAAGGATCTGCCGGAAGCTTTCGTGCGCGATCTTTTCGACGCCTTCACCGGCAAGCCGCGCATCGACCGGCCAGACCGACAGGCGCTGGAGGACAATCCGCTGGCGGTTCCAGGGCTCAGGATGTAACGCACCGGCAAGGGGCTGGCATGTTTCTGGAGGCGAGCGAAGTCATCGGCTACATGCGGGCGCCAGCCTATCCTGCCAGCCGTTCCGGAGGCTGGAGTTTCAGCGCCTCGCTCGGCTTCCATATCCTGATCGGGCTCGCCCTGCTTCTGGCGGTGACGCCACGCCGGCAGGTTTCGTCATCGGAGGACAGCGTCAGCGTCGAGGTTCTGACGCCGCAGCAGTTTGAAGCCGCAAGCAGGCCGCCGGCAGCTGAGGCCCAGACACACACCGAGCCCAAGCCTCAGCCCTTGAGCAATACGTTGGCTGAACCAGCGACTGAAAGTCCCGTGCCCGATTTTGCCGAACTGCCGACGGACCGGCCACGCCCGGAGGCAAATGTCATGGTTCAGGCTACACACCTTCAGTCCGCAAAGGTGCTGGCCGATCCGCACAGCGCAAAGGCGCGCAAGGCGCTGGGGCAGCTGGCCTCCTCGGAGCGCATCGTCCAGCTCTGCAATATCGAGGCGATGGAACAGGTCCATCTCTGGAAACCTGCGTTGAAGCCGGATTTCCTGGTGGCCTATGCGATGGCTGATACGGAGCTATCCGGGCAAAAACTCAAGGCCGATGGCGGGGCGTTTCGCAGCAAGAGCCGCTGGTACAATATCGATTTCACCTGCGAGGTCACACCGGACCTGAAGCAAGTCGTGTCGTTTGCCTTTTCTGTCGGCAGCGAGATCCCGAAAAGCGACTGGGCCGATCACAATCTCTTGGCGGATGATGGTCCGGCGGATTAGAGGGGCGGCGGATCAACTGCCGCAGGCAGCGGCCCGGGCAAGAAAGAATGCCTTTTCGCGGGCGTTGCGGGTGAGGTTTGCGGCACGCTCAAATTCGACCCTGGCTTCCGCCAGCCGTCCGGCGTGGAACAGGAAGTCCCCTCTTGCTGCGGGCAGGGGAACATAGTTGTGCAAGCCCGCCGCCGGATCGATTTCGTCGAGGCGCGCGAGGCCTGTTTCCGGTCCGAAGGCCATGCTGTGGGCGACGGCCCGATTGAGATCGACCACCGGCGACGGCATTATCACGCGCAGCGTATCGTAGAGGCCAGCGATTTTCTGCCAGTCCGTGTCTTCCGCCTTGTGAGCGCGTGCGTGACAGGCCGCCAGAGCTGCCTGCAGGGCATGCCGGGCCGTTGGCGCCGCCGAGCGCTTCCGCACGTTGCAGGGCAGCAAGCCCGCGGCGGATCAGCAGCTGGTCCCAATGGGTACGGTTCTGTTCGGTCAAAAGGATTGGTGAGCCGTCCGCGGCAACCCTGGCATGGAGCCGGGAAGCCTGGATTTCCATCAGCGACAACAGGCCCAGCACTTCCGGCTCGTCGGGCAGTAGGCCAGCGAGGATGCGGCCGAGACGTTGGGCTTCGGAGCACAAAGCCGGGCGGATCAGGTCCTCGCCAGTGGTCGCCGAATAGCCCTCGTTGAAGATCAGGTAGATCACCTCCAGAACCGAGCCGAGGCGCCCCGCGCGTTCCGGTCCACGCGGCACGGCAAAGGTCAGGCCAGCATTACCGATCGTCTTCTTGGCCCGGACGATCCGCTGGGCGATGGTCGCTTCGTTTGAGAGAAAGGCACGGGCGATTTCGTCGGTCGTCAACCCGCCGATCAGTCGAAGGGTCAGCGCGCGCGCGCCTCTGCCGACAGGACGGGATGGCAGGCGGCGAAGATGAGGCCGAGCAAGTCGTCGCCGAGGTCGTCGTCCAGCGCGGCCTCGACATCCTCGACGCTGGTATCGCGCTCGTCTTCAAGATCGCGGCCGATTTGGGCATGCTTTCGGACAAGCATCTTCCTGCGGCGGAAACCGTCGATAGCCCGGCGCTTGGCGGCTGCCATCAGCCAGGCGCCTGGATTTTTCGGAACGCCGGTTTTCGGCCATTCGGACAGGGCGGTCACCAGCGCGTCCTGCGCCAGCTCTTCGGCCAGCCCGACATCCCGGACCATCCGCGCCAGGCCGCCGATCAACCGGGCCTGCTCGATCCGAAAAACTGTCTCGATTGCTTGATGCGTTTCGTTTGCCGCCATGCTTTCGGATTAAGCGAGCAGCAGCGGCTACGTCAAGCCGCCGTGGCGGCTTGACGTTGATCGACTTAATTTAGTGCTTGGCTGCCTTTTCGCGCAGTCGTTCTTCCTGCTCGGCCAGTTCCGGCGTAAATGCTTCGCCGAAATCGGCTGCCTCGAATACTTGGCGGATTTCGAGCTCGCTTGGACCGGGCATCGGGTTCGGGCAACGCTTGGCCCATCTCGATGGCTTCGGCCATGTCCTTGACTTCCCAGAGCCAGAAGCCGGCGATCAGTTCGCGGGTTTCGGCAAAGGGGCCGTCGATGACGGTGCGGCCTGGACCGTCGAAGGCGATCCGCTTGCCCTTGACCGACGGGTGCAGCCCTTCGCCGGCCATCATGATGCCGGCATTGACCAGCTCTTCGTTGTATTTGCCCATGGCCTCCAGAAGCTCGGTCGTCGGCATGATGCCCTCTTCGCTATCCTTCGTCGCCTTTACGATAACCATCACACGCATTGTCTTCTCCTCTGATTGATGGAAGCCTGACTGGCCTTCCTGATCATACGACGAACGAGCCTCGGTCCGATCGACAACGTTCCGGAATTTTTTCAGATTTTTTTAGACGAGGATTGGTGAGCCGAACAGAGGGCGTGGCGAAGGCCGGACCTGCGGCGCTGATGGGCGTTGAGCCTTAGGCCTTCTTGCGGATGACGAAGCGGTGCCCGCCGGCCAATGCCTCGGATTGCTCTAGGCTATGGCCGTCTTCGCTGCAGAAATGCGGAATGTCGATGATGGCGAGCGGATCGGTGGTCTCGACCGTGATCAACGTGCCCGGCGCAAGGGTCAGCATGCGCTTGCGTGTCCTCAGGACCGGCAAAGGGCATTTCAGCCCCTTGAGGTCGTAGATCAGGCCATCGGGCATCAATTGCCCCAGAGCTTCCAGAACGGGCGCTTCTTCGGCTGCTGTTCGGCAACTGGTGCTGCCTCGGTGGCGGCGGCTGCCTGTGCTGCCGCGTCAACCGGCTTTTTTGCCGTTTCGGAGGCAACGGGTTGGGACGTCGCCGCGACCGGCTTTTGTTCGGCAGGCTGTTGAACTGCGGCCTCGGTGGGCGTCACGGCTGCAGGCTGCAATGTCCGGGCGTCATTGCCACCCTTGGCAAACAGGCTGCCCCAGAAGCCCTTCTTGGCGGGCGTCGGCTCGGGCTGAGCCACAGGGGCAGCCTCGATCGTGGCGGTCTCCTGTTTTGTGACTTCGAGCGGCTGCTGTATCGCTTCGGCGCCGCTTGCACGGGCTGTGGCGACCATTGCCGGCTGCTGAGCGGTATCTACAGGCGCGACAGCGGCTGGTTGTAGCTGTTGCGCATTGTCGCCGCTTTTGGAGAACAGGCCTCCCAAGAAGCCTTTCTTGGTTGTCGCCTGTTCGACGGATACCGTTTCAACCGGGCGCGGCAGCGGGGTTTTCGGCCGGCACCGGCACGCTCTTGCCGTTGCGCGTTGATTTTTCGAGTTCGGCTTTCTGGATCTCAATCGCCTTCTTGGCTTCTTCCAGTTCGGCGCGGCGGGCTTCCTGCTTTTCGAGGTCGGCGACCTTCATCAGCTTGCCGGCGTCGAGCGACGTCCCGGTCGGGGCATAGGCCAGTTCCTTGCCGACGCGCTGCTTGGCGACGATCGCCTTGCGCTCGGCTTCGGTCGGCTCATACCAGACCATGCCGTCGAGCTTCTTCGTCGCCTTGGCATAGTCCTCATTGTATTTTTTGTTATAGGCGGCGAGTGCTCCCTGCATGACCGCAGGCGTCGACATCGCCGGGCATTGGCCGGCCGGGCTGAACTTGCCGTCGGTCTGCTGGTTGAAAACGTATTTCTTCTCGCAGATGTTCACTTCCGGCGGGCGCTTGGAGATCTCGAACTGGTCGTAGCCGGGCTTCAGCATGTTCCAGAAGTCGATGTTCGGGCTGTTGCGGTGGCGCGCCATGTTCTCCGCGGTCATGCGGAAGGGCAGGGCCTGCAGCTGGATTGCCTGCTGGCCGCCTTTGTAGGCGTCACGCGACAGGGCAAAGATTTCCTGCATCTGCTCGTCGGTCATCGAATAGCAGCCGGACGACGAGCAGGCACCATGGATCATCAGATTGGTGCCGTAGCGGCCGTTGGCCTGGTCGAAACGGTTGGGGAAGCCTGTATTGATGGCCAGGTAATAGCTGGAGTTCGGGTTCATCTGGCCCGGCGAGATCGGGTAGAAACCTTCCGGCGCCTGCCGGTCGCCTTCCTTGACCTTGGGGCCGAGCTTGCCCGACCAGGCGCAGATCTTGTACTGGCGCAGCATCTCGAAACGGTTGGAAGAATTGGCCTTCCAGACTTCGAGAACGCCTTCCTCCTTGAAAATGCGCAGCATGATCGGCGAATCCTTCGCCATGCTCATCGCCTGCATTTTCTGGACGATCTTGCCGGAGAGCTGGTAGTTGACCTTGCTCGATACATTCTTGAGGTTGACGTCGACCGTATCCATCGCCTCATTGGCAGTGCAGCTCGAAAGGAGCGCAACGATGGCAGCGGTGGCAACAAGATGTGTCAAACGCATCGGCAAAGGTCCATCAAGAAAACTGTCGAACGTGGCGTTCCCATGCAGGCGGACCACAGGGAATCAATATGCCCTTATACTTCACAAAATCTTAACCTTACAGAACCGCCTAGCCCCAACCGTTCCAGAGCGCACGAATATGGCCAAGGTTGGACCGTGCGCCCCATTTACCCTGCGAACCCATTGGATTCCAGCAAATGTGATTAAAGCTGGCGGCCGATCGCCAGGTATTTCTGGCGGCGGTCTGAACGGAGCTGGTCGCCGGTGCGGCCAGACAGTTCCTTCAGCGCATCCACGATGACAGTGCCGGTCTTTCCGATCACGGCGTCCGGATCGCGGTGCGCGCCGCCGACTGGCTCGGTAATGATGCCGTCGATGATCCCCAGCGACTTCAGGTCTTCGGCGGTGATCTTCATGTTGGTTGCCGCTTCCTTGGCGCGGGTACTGTCGCGCCAGAGGATCGAGGCAGCGCCTTCCGGCGAGATGACGCTGTAGATCGCGTGTTCGAGCATGTAGACCCGGCTGCCGGTGGCAATGGCAATGGCGCCGCCGGAACCGCCTTCGCCGATGACAACGGAGATGATCGGGACGCGCATGTTCAGGCACATTTCCGTCAGACGGGCGATAGCTTCCGCCTGGCCACGTTCTTCGGCGCCGATGCCGGGATAGGCGCCGGCAGTGTCGATCAGGGTGATCAACGGCAGGCCGAAACGGTCGGCCATTTCCATCACACGGATAGCCTTGCGGTAGCCTTCCGGACGGGCGCTGCCAAAGTTGTGCTTGATGCGCGACTTGGTGTCATTGCCCTTTTCCTGGCCGATGACGGCGACAGGCGTGCCGCGGAAGCGGGCAAGGCCGGCCTGGATCGCTTCGTCATTGGCAAACTTGCGGTCGCCGGCCAGCGGCGTGAATTCGGTGAAGAGGTTAGCGGCATATTCCTGGAAGTGCGGGCGCTGCGGATGGCGCGCGACCTGCGTCTTCTGCCAGGGGTTCAGCTTGGAATAGATTTCGGCCATCGCCTCGCGGGCGCGCACTTCCAGACGCTCGACCTCGTCGGTCGTGTCGATGCTCTCGTCCTCGCTGGCAATCTTCTTCAGCTCGTGAATCTTGCCTTCGAGATCGGAGATTGGTTTTTCGGAAATCGAGATAATTGTGCATGTGATGCGTTTCCGATCATATTGCGTCAGTGGCTTCGGACATGACGATCCCGTCGTCCCGGCCAAGGGTTCTGGCGCTCCTAATCCTGTTTTTTTCGCCTGTTTGGCAAGAGGGTGATGGTTCTGGACCAGCTGATGCAGCCGTTCTTCCAGCACATGGGTATAGATTTGTGTCGTTGAAATGTCCGAATGCCCGAGAAGTTCCTGCACGGCACGAAGGTCGGCGCCGTTGGCCAGGAGGTGGCTGGCAAAGGCGTGGCGCAGCACATGCGGCGAGATTGCCTGCAACGCGGATGCCGGCGCGGGCGGCAAGACATCCTTGAGGTCGCGGGCAAAAACCTGGCGTGGCAGGTAGCCCGCCTTGCCGGAGGAGGGGAACAGCCACGGGCTTTCCGGCGGCGGGGTTTTCTGCGCAGCATTGTCGCTGGCCATCGCTGCGCCATAGGCCTGCATTGCCCGGATCGCCGAATGCGACAGCGGCACCATGCGCTCCTTGTTGCCCTTGCCGCGAACGACGAGAAAGCGGCCGTTCTGGGCGAGCACCGAGGCCGGCAGCGAAACAAGTTCGCTCACCCGCATGCCGGTGGCATAGAGCAGTTCGATCAGCGCATGCATGCGCAGCCTGCAAACCGTGTCGCCGCCGCTTTTCGCCGCTTCCTGTTCCGCCTGACCGATCAGCTTGGAGACGTCGTCGATGCTCAGCACCTTGGGCAGCGAGCGGGCTTTCTTCGGCGCGTCGAGAACGCCGGTCGGATCGTCTGTCCGCAATCCTTCGGCATAGAGAAACTTGTAGAACTGCCGCAGTGCAGAGAGCCGGCGCGCCTGCGACGAGGCTTTGAAACCCTGCTGTGCCAGATGGGAGAGGTAGGCGCGCAAATCTTCCGAGGCGGCCTCGGTCGGCTTGATGCCGCGCTGCTTGAGAAAGGAATAGGCGTCTTCGAGATCGCGCTCGTAGGAGATCAACGTGTTGTTGGCGGCGCCCCGCTCGGCGCTCATCATCTCCAGGAAGGATTCCATATGGGCGGCGGAGAGATCGATCATTGCGGCTTGTTGATCCGCTCGGAGGGAATACGGATGGTCACGTCGCGCTCCACCGGGTTGACGAAGGTCACCAGCGCCACCATCGTTCCATAGATCACGCCGGCGATCAGGGCGCAGATGAACAGGAACCGGAATAGGCTGGGCATTTTCAACTCCTAGGGTCAGGGGTCTATATGACCATGCCCGTTTGCAAGTGCAAGAACCGCTGTATCGCACGGGATTCCCGTTGCCTTGTATGCCGTGAAGTCTTGACGCTTCCGGCTGATTTGTCGATACCGGAACGGAACGGGGAAATTGAAACTGCATGAGCGACGTGATTGAACCGGTTTCCGAAGCGCTGATCGAGCGGGCGAAGGCCGCGCTCAGGCGACGAAACCTCGTCTTCGTCGGTCTGATGGGGGCCGGAAAATCGGCGATTGGCCGGATGACGGCGTCGGCGCTCGGGGTTCCCTTTGTCGATTCCGATCATGAGATCGAGCGCGTTTCGCGCATGACGATCAGCGAACTGTTTGCAGCCTATGGCGAGGACGAGTTTCGGGCGCTGGAGGCCCGTGTCATCAAGCGCCTGCTGAATACCGGCCCGCGCATCGTCTCCACCGGCGGCGGTGCCTATATCAATGAGCGCACCCGCAAGCATATCAAGCGCCACGGCCTGTCCGTCTGGCTGAACGCCGAACTCGAGGTGCTGTGGGAGCGCGTCAACAAGCGCGATACCCGCCCGCTGCTGAAAACCGAAAACCCCAAGCAGACGCTCGAAAACCTCATGAACGCCCGCTATCCGATCTATGCGCAGGCGGACCTCACCGTGCTGTCCCACGATGTCAAGAAAGAGGTGATGGTGGAAGAGGTTCTTGCCGCCCTCGCCAGTCTCCCGAAGAAGTGAAGCCATGACCACTGCCAGCCTATCCGCCGCCCGCAAAACCGTTCGCGTCAATCTGGGCGATCGTTCCTACGATATCCTCATCGGCCCCGGCCTGATCGCCACGGCCGCCGGCGAGATCGCCGGACGGCTGAAGGGTCGGCGCATGGCGGTGATTACCGATGAGCATGTCGCGCCGCTCTATCTCGAGCCGCTGATGGAAAGCCTGAAGGCAAAGGGCATCACGGCCGTGTCGCTTGTGCTGCCGGCCGGTGAAAAGACCAAGAGCTTCGAACATCTGATCCCGGTCTGCGAGGCGATCCTCGGTGCCCGGATCGAGCGCAACGATGCGGTCATCGCGCTCGGTGGCGGCGTCATCGGCGATCTCACCGGCTTTGCCGCCGGCATTGCCCGTCGCGGATCGTGGTTCATCCAGATCCCGACCTCGCTCCTGGCGCAGGTGGATTCATCCGTCGGCGGCAAGACCGGCATCAATTCGCCGCACGGCAAGAACCTGATCGGCGTCTTCCATCAGCCGGATCTGGTGCTCGCCGATACCGACGTGCTCGACACGCTGAGCCCCCGCGAATTCAAGGCCGGTTATGCCGAGGTCGCCAAGTACGGCCTGATCGACAAGCCGGAGTTCTTTGCCTGGCTGGAAAACAACTGGCAGGCGGTGTTTGCCGGCGGTGATGCCCGGATCGAGGCGATCGCCATCAGCTGTCAGGCCAAGGCCGACGTCGTTGCTGCCGATGAGCGTGAGAATGGCCGGCGTGCGCTGCTCAATCTCGGCCACACATTCGGCCATGCGCTCGAAGCGGCGACACAATACGATGGTGCTCGCCTGGTGCATGGTGAAGGCGTGGCGATCGGCATGGTGCTGGCGCATCAGTTTTCGGCGCGCATGAACCTTGCGAGCCCCGATGATGCGAAACGTGTCGAAGCGCATCTGAAGACGGTCGGCCTGCCGACCCGGATGGATGAGATTCCGGGCACATTGCCACCGGTGGAAAAGCTGATGGATGCCATCGCCCAGGACAAGAAGGTCAGCGGCGGCAAGCTCACCTTCATCCTGACACGCGGCATCGGGCAATCCTTTGTCGCCGATGACGTTCCGGGATCGGAAGTGAGCGCCTTTCTGAAGGAAAAGCATCCGGGATGAGCAACGAGACATTCACGCTGTTCGTGACGGACTATGGTCCGGGCATCCTGATCATTCTCGTGATGATCCTGTTGTCGGCGTTTTTCTCGGGCTCGGAAACCGCGCTCACCGCCGCATCCCGGTCGCGCATGCACACGCTGGAGGCCAATGGCGATGAGCGGGCCGGCATGGTCAACCGGCTGATCGAACGCCGCGATCGGTTGATCGGCGCGCTCCTGATCGGCAACAATCTTGCCAACATCCTGTCCTCCTCAATTGCCACCAGCCTGTTCCTGCATTTCTTCGGTGCATCGGGCGTTGCCTATGCGACTTTGGCCATGACGGTCATTCTGGTCATCTTCGCCGAAGTGCTGCCCAAGAGTTGGGCGATCGCGGCGCCGGACCGATTTGCGCTCGGGGTAGCGCGAGCCGTCCACCTCATCGTTCTGGTGGTCGGCCCGGTCTCCAGCCTGGTGAACTGGATCGTCCGGCGTATCCTTGGCCTGTTTGGCATCAATCTGTCCTCGGAAATGCCGATGCTGACGGCGCACGAGGAATTGCGTGGTGCCGTCGATTTCCTCCACCGTGAAGGTTCCGTCATCAAGGCCGACCGCGACCGGCTGGGCGGCGTTCTAGATCTGGGCGAGCTCGAAATCTCCGACATCATGATCCACCGCACGTCGATGCGCGGTATCAATGCCGATGATGCGCCGGAAGTAGACGGTTCGCACCGTGCTCGAAAGTCCTTACACCCGCATGCCGGTCTGGCGCGGATCGACCTGATAACATCATCGGCGTCGTGCATGCCAAGGATCTGTTGCGGGCACTTGCCGAACCGGATGTCGAGCCGGGAAAACCTCGATATCGTCCGTATTGTGCAAAAACCGTGGTTCGTGCCGGAAACCACCAATCTGAAAGAACAGCTCAACGCCTTCCTGCGCCGCAAGGTGCATTTCGCCATCGTCGTCGATGAATATGGCGAGGTTCAGGGGCTGGTGACGCTGGAAGATATTCTCGAGGAAATCGTCGGCGATATTTCCGACGAGCACGATATCGAAATCCAGGGCGTGCGTCAGGAAGCCGACGGCTCGATCGTCGTCGATGGCAGCGTGCCGATCCGTGATCTCAATCGCGCACTCGACTGGAACCTGCCGGACGAGGAGGCGACGACGGTGGCTGGCCTTGTCATCCACGAATCCAAGACGATCCCGGAAGAACGGCAGGCGTTCACCTTCTATGGCAAACGCTTCACGGTGATGAAGCGGGTGAAGAACCGGATCACGCGGCTTAGGATCAGGCCGGCGGACGATGCAGGGGATGCCTCCGCCCCTGGCACAGGGCGAAGGCCGCGAGTAGCCGGCGCGGGATCAGCGGTTGCCGATGATGCCGCCAAGGGCGCCGCCGAGCAGGCCGCCGGCGAATGCGGCACCTGCCGGGTCCACTCCACCGACGTTACGGTCGACCGGGCCTTCCAGCGTATCTGCTTGCGGCTGTTGCTGCTGCCTCTTGACGCGCTGCTGCGCCACCGCCTTCTGGCGCACCGGGGTCTGCGCCTTGCGAACCGCTGCGGCGGCTTTCTTCTGGGCCTCATACTGTGCCCGGATTTGCGGCATCATCGGATCCGTCTGGACGACCAGGAACATGTGCTGCTGCTGGGTCAGGTAGGTCGTTTCTGACCAGCCCGTTCTGGCGCTGCCAGGCACCGATCGCGCTGCGCGATTTGGCACCGAGCGCGCCGTCCGCCCCGCCGGTGACGTGGCCAAGCGCGCCCAGCCGCAGTTGAAGGTCGACCCGGCCACCTTTGTCGAGGTTCAGCGCGGATTCCGTCTCGGGCGTCCCCACGGTCAGCTTGACGTCGTCGGGAACGGCAACGGCGGTTCTGATCTGCGATGAGGATGCAGTTGCCTCGCCGGCCGGTGCCACTGCGGCAACTTCGGTTGTCGGTGTGGACTTCAGCTGATCAAGGTTGAGCTTGGCAAGTGTCGTGAAATTGCCGCTCGGGTATTGCTGCAGGTACAGTTCGTAATGTGCGACGGTGTTGCGCTTGGACGCTTCCTCCCAGAGCTTCTGCTCGACCGTCCAGCTGACCTCGGCCTTGTCGGTGGAGGCATCGGCATTGCCGGTGGCCTCGACCTCCGTTGCCGGGACCTGTGCCTCAGCCGGCGCATCGCCGCCAATGAAGACTTCGCGTGAAAGCGATGCGTTGTGCCATGGACGCTGCGCGCCGCCGGTTGCTTCCGAGACATCGGCCCGCACCCGTGTCAGGGCGCTCTGGATTTCCAGACCGGGCGTGGTCAGGTGTCGCGCAAGGGCAGCCGTGTAAGGGCTGTTGACGCCCTTGCCGTCATAGGCAACGGCGCCCGGATCGGTCGCGTAGGCGATCAGCAATCCGCCGGAGCCCGTGCTCTGGCCGTTGGCCTGCACCGGCGCCAGCCCGACGCCCATCGAAGCCGAGCGGCTGGCCGGCAGAACCTTTGCCAGTGAGCGCGCCAGCGGGTTGTCGCGGCAGGCATCGAGAATGATGATGCTGACGGCCGGATCCGGCGGCAGGGCGCCAAGAACCTTGTCGGCCGGAATGGTGCGCGTCTGCAACTGCGCCGCTTTTTCCAGCTGCGCGTCGATCGGTACGAGGTAGTTGCGGCCATCCACCTGCAGCCCGTGGCCGGCATAGTAGACGATCGCGACTTCGGCGTCGTAGGCGATTTCAGTGAACTGATCGACCAGCGCGGTCATCCCCGCCTTGTCGAGATCCGAGCCATCGACCACGGTAAACCCCGCCGCCCTGCAACATCTCAGACATCAGCTTGGCGTCGTTCTTCGGATTTGGCAGCTCCACCGCGTGTTTATAGGCGCTGTTGCCGATCACCAGCAGCGACTTTCTTGCCGGACGGCGTCGTGGCTGATGCGTAACCCATTGATAAGAACGCGGCGACAAACACCGCGACAAGCCCAAACCTCCTGAGCATCGTCTTGACCTCAAAAACAAGGCTCGCCGAACAACCTGTGGTCGGCTCCGCCTGAACAATGAATTTTCTGTATGTCTTGATGTTCAACGGATCATGCGATCCGGTTATTCCCCACCTGCCTTAATTGTAGAGGCAGGGCCGAAAGCCGTCAATTCGACCGGGTCTTGAAAACTGGTGGGTTCAGCACGGTACTGGCAGGTAATCTACACGCCGCTTTACCAGCGGGTTGTTTCCCCGGGAACAGCGGGTTCGACCATGAGCGCATGCAACCCGGCGTCGAATTCGGCCTTCAAAATTTCATTGATGGCGCGGTGGCGAGCGATGCGGCTCATGCCGATAAAGGCGCTGGAAACGATCCGTACCCGCATATGGGTTTCGCCGGTGCCGTCGATATCCGGATGGTGGCCGGCATGTAGATGGCTTTCGTTGACAACAATCAATCGTTCGGGCGAAAAGGCCGCGTTGAGTTTTGTTTCGATGCGGCTTTGAAGCGACATGTTTTAGCCCCGTTTCTCTGGCTTTTCCGTAAGCATCGGTCTCAAACGAACGACACGTCCGGGATTGCGTTTTGCGCGGTGCAAAATGGCTTCACAAAGCCTGCAACATTCCCATTTGTCAATTCTTGTTGTGGCGCCTGCCACGCCCCATAATTAGCGCCATGAAACTTGATTCAAAATACTTCGACGGGATCCGGACGCGCCTGCAAGGTGACCCAGAAACCCGAGCCGATGGCACCCAAATGTCAGTGGGACGGGTGCGAGGAGAATGCTGTTCATCGCGCCGGTGGGTCGCAATGCCGAAAATGAATTTTTCATGTTCTGCTTCGAGCACGTCAAGGAATACAACAAGGGTTACAACTATTTTTCGGGACTTTCCGACAGCGAGATCGCGCTACCAGAAAGAGGCGATCACCGGCCATCGTCCGACATGGACGGTGGGGGTGAACAAGAATGCCAAGAATGCGCCGCAGCAGTCGCAGCAGCGCTCCGGCTCGGCCGGTGCGCAGGCCCGCATGCGCGATCCCTTCGGCTTCGTCGATCAGGCGCGTGCACGTGTTCCACGGCAGGAGCCACGGCTGCGCAAGCTGAAGACATTGGAGGCCAAGGCCTTCGAAACGCTCGGCCTGCATGCCAATGCCACACCGGCTGACGTCAAGACGGCCTACAAAGAGCTTGTAAAAAGCATCACCCCGATGCAAATGGCGGAGACAGGGGGATCGGAAGAGCGTTTTCGCGCCGTGATCCAGGCATATCAATTGTTAAAACAGGCTGGCTTCTGCTAGGAACCCGTTTTATTACGGTCACACATTTATAAAGGCATAGACGGGAACGCCCCCGCCAATCGAGTCAAGGGGCTTTACCGTGCTGGAGACATGATGAGCAAGGTAGACCTCGATATTTCCAACCTCCCCGATACGACAGTTTCCGTCCGTGACGTTTTCCGTATCGATACAGATGCGCGTGCCGGCCTATTCGAAGGCCGATGCCTATGTGCCGGATCTCGATCCGGATTACCTCTTCGATCGCGAAACGACGCTCGCCATTCTCGCCGGCTTTGCCCATAACCGCCGCGTCATGGTTTCCGGCTATCACGGCACCGGCAAGTCGACCCATATCGAGCAGGTCGCTGCCCGCCTCAACTGGCCTTGCGTGCGCGTCAATCTCGACAGCCATGTCAGCCGTATCGATCTCGTCGGCAAGGACGCCATCGTCGTCAAGGACGGCATGCAGGTCACCGAATTCAAGGACGGCATCCTGCCCTGGGCCTACCAGCACAATGTCGCGCTCGTCTTCGACGAATATGACGCCGGCCGCCCGGATGTGATGTTCGTCATCCAGCGCGTGCTGGAATCCTCCGGCCGCCTGACGCTGCTCGACCAGAGCCGCGTCATTCGCCCGCATCCGGCTTTCCGCCTGTTTGCCACGGCCAACACCGTCGGCCTCGGCGATACGACCGGCCTCTATCACGGTACGCAGCAGATCAACCAGGCGCAGATGGACCGCTGGTCGATCGTCACCACGCTGAACTACCTGCCGCACGACAATGAAGTCGATATCGTTGCCGCCAAGGTCAAGGGCTTCACCAAGGATCGCGGCCGCGACACCGTCTCGAAGATGGTTCGCGTTGCCGATCTCACCCGTGCAGCCTTCATCAACGGCGACCTGTCCACCGTCATGAGCCCGCGTACCGTCATCACCTGGGCTGAAAACGCGCATATCTTCGGCGATATCGCCTTTGCCTTCCGCGTGACCTTCCTCAACAAGTGCGACGAGCTCGAGCGGGCGCTGGTGGCCGAACACTATCAGCGCGCCTTCGGTGTCGAGCTGAAGGAAAGTGCTGCCAATATCGTGCTCGAAGCCACGGCCTGATCGATGGCAGGCCGGGGCGACAATTCGAAAGCAAGGCCGGCCGGTGTCGTGGATGTGGAACCATTCCGCTGCGCACTGACTGGCTGCATCCGTTCTGATTGCCGGGGATTCGGAAATCGAAGTCGTGTTTGCCAATGAGCGTCCGGGTCTTGCCGGCGAGCGCGTGCGGCTGCCGGAAATCTCCAAGCGGCCGACACGCCAGGAACTCGCGGTTACCCGCGGGCTCGGCGATCCGATGGCGTTGCGCAAGGCCTGCCACGATGCCCGCATCCACGCGACGATGGCCCCACAGGGGGCTGACGCGCGGCATTTTCGATGCCGTCGAACAGGCGCGCGTCGAGGCGATCGGTTCGCTGCGGATGAGCGGCGTTGCCAGCAACATCACGTCGATGCTGGATGAAAAATACGCCCGGGCCAATTTCGGCAATATTGACCGTCAGGCGGATGCCCCGCCTCGAAGAAGCGGTGGCGCTGATCGTGCGCGAAAAGCTGACCGGCCTGAAACCGCCTGCGTCGGCCGGCAAGGTGCTCGATCTCTGGCGCGATTTCATCGAGGAAAAAGCCGCAGGCGACATGAAAGAATTGTCTGCCGCGGTCAATGACCAGCAGGCGTTCGCACGCGTCGTCCGCAATATGCTGACATCGATGGACATGGCCGAGAAATACGGCGATGAAGATGTCGAGCCCGACGACCAGGAAAGCCAGACCGACGAGGACCAGCCGCGCAGCCAGGAGCAGGATGAAAACAGCTCCGACGAGGATGCTGGTTCCGACGCTGCCCCTGCCGACGAGAACGAATCTGCCGACGAGCAGATGGACGAAGGCGAGATGGACGGTGCCGAAATCTCCGAAGAGGAGATGTCGGATGACGGCGAGGACGACAGTGAAACGCCCGGCGAGGTCAAGCGACCGAGCCATCCCTTCGACGATTTCAACGAGAAGGTCGACTACGGCGTCTTCACCGAAGAGTTCGATGAAACAACCACCGCCGAAGAGCTTTGCGACGAAGCCGAACTCGATCGTCTGCGCGCCTTCCTCGACAAGCAGCTGGCCCATCTGCAGGGTGCCGTCGGCCGGCTGGCCAACCGGCTGCAGCGCTGCCTGATGGCGCAGCAGAACCGCTCCTGGGAATTCGACCTGGAAGAGGGCTATCTCGATCTGGCGCGGCTGACGCGCATGATCATCGACCCGATGCAGCCACTCTCCTTCAAGGGGAAAAGACACGAATTTCCGTGATACGGTCGTGACGCTTCTGATCGACAATTCCGGCTCGATGCGCGGCCGGCCGATCACGGTCGCCGCCACCTGCGCCGATATCCTCGCCCGCACGCTGGAGCGCTGCGGCGTCAAGGTCGAGATCCTCGGTTTCACCACCAAGGCCTGGAAGGGCGGGCAATCGCGTGAAAAATGGCTGGCCAGCGGCAAGCCGCAGACGCCGGGTCGCCTCAATGATCTGCGCCACATCATCTACAAGTCCGCAGACGCCCCGTGGCGCCGCGCCCGTCGCAATCTCGGCCTGATGATGCGCGAAGGCCTGCTCAAGGAAAACATCGACGGTGAGGCGCTGATCTGGGCGCATAACCGTCTGCTCGGCCGCTCCGAGCAGCGCCGCATCCTGATGATGATCTCGGATGGTGCGCCGGTCGACGATCTGACCCTGTCGGTCAATCCGGGCAACTATCTCGAGCGCCACTTGCGCGCCGTCATCGATCAGATCGAAACGCGCTCGCCGGTCGAGTTGCTGGCCATCGGTATCGGTCATGACGTGACACGCTACTACTGCAAGGCCGTGACCATCGTTGACGCCGACGAACTGGCCGGCGCAATGACGGAGCAGCTCGCTTCGCTTTTCGACGACGAGGGTTCCAGGCGTCGGGCCCGCGCCGCCACGGCGGCGTGCGAGCTGATAGCATTATCTGGCCGGGGCACAGGTGCTGTCCCGGCTCTGCCTGCTTATTGATTGCTGATTTTTTCCGGAGCCGCTTTGCGCTCCATGCCGGCATGCCGGAAGGACGTCTTTGAAAGCGACACTGATCCGGGCCACCGCCTTTTCCCTGTTCCTGGCTGTCGTGCCGTCGTTTGCGGCGACACCAGCGCCTTCGGAAATCGTTCCGGTAAAAAGCCGCCAGATCGAGAACTTCAGGATCGGCTCGGACCAGAAACTGTTCGGCAAGCTGGAGTTCATCGGCGGCATCGAGATGTCGTCGTCGAATGCCCTGCTTGGCGCGATTTCGTCGATCCGCTTTCGTCCGGACCGGAAGTCCTTCCTGGCGATCATGGACACCGGCCATTGGGTCGAAGGCGAAATCCAGCGTGACCAGAGTGGCAGGCTGGCAGGCACGAGCGATCTGACTGTCACCTCGATGATCGATGCCAACGGCCGGTCCGAGCAGGTCAAGGAGCGCATGGACAGCGAAGGCGTGGCGCTACGCGACGGTGAGATCCTCGCCAGCTACGAAGGGCTTCACCGCGTTGATGTCTATCCCGATCCCGGCTTTGCTCAGTCCAGGCCGGTAGCGACCTTGCCGCTGCTCATCCCGGCCACCTCGCTGCGCGGCAATCGTGGGCTCGAAACCATAACCGTTTCACCGAAGAACAGCGCGCTTGCGGGCGGCGTCGTTGTTGTGTCCGAGCTGAGTTTCGATACGGCCGGCCATCTTCTGGCCGCGGTCCTCGATGGTCCGCGCAAGGGCATTTTCGGAATTGCTCGGAAAGGTCCGTTCGCGGTGACTGACGGCGCGTTCCTGCCCAACGGCGACATGCTGATTCTGGAGCGCCGCTTCAGCTTTGCCGAGGGTATTGGTATGCAAATCCGCCGCATCAAGGGCAGCGATATCAAGCCCGGTGCGGTGGTCGATGGCGAAGTCCTGCTGAACGCGGACATGGGCTACCAGATCGACAATATGGAAGGTCTGGATGTCATCATCGAACCCGGCGGCGACATCCGCATCATCATCGTTTCCGATGACAATCATTCCATCCTCGAGCGCAATCTGATGCTGGAGTTCCGGCTGGTCGAATAGAATCACGGACAAGAAAAAACCCGCATTACGGGGTGATGCGGGTTGTTCTTCGTTATTCTGTCTTCAGGGTCAGGCGTTTGCCTTCACGCCCGGCATCGGCTTGATCACGTTCATCAACGCGCCATAGGGCAACAGCATCACAAGGCCGACGATGATCTTGACGCTGAGGTCGCCGAGTGCCCAGGAGATCCAGCGCGGCGCTTCCGCCGTCATCACGCCGAGGATCGGGGGCGCTTTCGAGCGCGAACGGATCGTTCGGGCCGAAGACGACGAAGAACGCGGCAAAGGCGAAGGAAAAGAAGATCGCCGTGTCGAGGAAGGAACCGAACAGCGAGCCGACCAGCGGTGCGCGCCACCAGCTCTGCGCCCGCAGCTTGTTGAACACCGAGATATCCAGCAGCTGACCCAGCAGGAAGGCGGAGCCCGACGCGATCGCGATGCGTGGGGTGGCTACCAGCACCGACAGCAGGACAGCGACACCAAAACCCACGATCACCACCTTGCGGGCGGTACGCGGTCCGGAACTGACGATTGGTGAGATCGGTAACGAGGAAGGCGATCGGATAGCTGAAGGCGCCCCAGGTCAGGAGATCACCCAGCTGCATGCCGGCTATCGAGCCGGGCAGGGGGTACTGGACCAGGAAATTGGAGGCCACGACCACGAGGGTCATCAGCGCGACATAGAGAAGGAACGTGCGGTTTGTCAGCATTTTTTATCCTGGGGTATGCCACCAGTTGGAGCAATCGGAATCCGCCGATCACCGGGCGTTGAACCCAGCAAGCCGCGAACGGTTTATTGTCTGAAGGACACGAGAAAAGGCTCGCCGGTTGCCCTGGCAAGCCTTTTCATCAGTCTGGTCAAGTGTGCCGATTAAGCGGCGACAGCGACGGCTTCAGCCGTCTTCTTGACGATCTGGCGGCGCAGCAGGCGAGCGCGCATCGACAGCTCGACTTCGTCAGCCTTGATCAGGAATGCGTCGAGACCACCGCGGTGTTCAACCGAACGCAGAGCTGCGGCCGAAACGCGCAGACGGTAACGCTGGCCGAGCACGTCGGAAATCAACGTAACCTGGCACAGGTTCGGCAGGAACTTGCGCTTGGTCTTGTTGTTTGCGTGGCTCACATTGTTGCCCGACTGGACGCCCTTGCCGGTCAATTCGCAACTACGGGACATGATGCACCTATTTTTCTTTTCGCCTTCGGTCCATGCGTTGGCGGGCCATAAGCCCAGGCCGCATTCCGTTGGCCATGATTGGAAAGTTGCGGTTCTATAGTCAGCGAGAGCCGCGGCGTCAAGCCAAACCTTCGTTTTCCGGGAAAAACTCTTGGGAAACGTCGAGTCTTTCAGGCCGGAGAAGCCGATATGTTTGGATTCTCTTCGCCCACATACATCTTTGCGGCGGTGAATTCCACTCTATATAGCCTTGGGTTAAGGCTTATGGCGAAAGCGGGGTTCACGGCGTAGAAATGCCTGCAAATCCGCCGTATCGGCTAATGTTGCGTGAACGGGAATGGGAAGGGCATCTGGAATGAACTGGCGCATCGGTTTTTCGGCGCTTCTGGCGTTTGCCGCGGCAACGTTTTCCACAGGCACGGCTCATGCCGTCGATGTGACGCACAATACGGATTACAGCATCTCGCTTGCTGGCCTGCCGATCGCAAAGGCGTCGTTCCACACGGAGTTGAACGACAAGCGCTATACGATTTCCGGCACGATGAATTCCGCGGGGCTCGCCGATATTTTTGCCCAGACATCCGGCCAGACTTCGGTCTCCGGGGTTGTCGGCCGTGACCGGCTGAGCGCCTCGGAATATTCCGTCCGCTACCGGTCCGGCAAGAAGGGCCGGGCGATCGACGTGCAGTTCCGCAATGGCGATGTCATGTCCGCCTCGATGAAGCCGGCGCGCCGGATTCCGAAGAATTGGGTGCCGGTCACCAAGGCTGATATGCGCAATGTCGTCGATCCACTCTCCGGCCTGATCTTTCCGGCCGACACCCGGGTCTGCCCGAAAAGCGTGCCGATCTTCGACGGTGAATCGCGCATGGACCTGAAGCTCTCGCCCAAAGGCACCAAGCCGTTCAAGACGGAAGGATTCCAGGGGGATGTCATTGTCTGCGGCATCAAGTTCGTGCCGAAATCCGGCTTCCGCAAGGGGCGCGATGATGTCGATTACCTGCGCAAGCTGGAAACCATGGAAATCTGGTTTGCCAAGGCCGACGCGGTGAATGTATATGCTCCGGTCTATGTCCGCATCCCGACCAGCTACGGCCCGGTCACTATCTGGGCAACGCGGTTCGGAAGCTAAAGATCCATCAAGGCCGGGGGCAGGCGCATGAAATTCAAGGCAACGCTGATCGGCTTTTCGGCGATCCTGATGTGGTCGCTGCTGGCCTTGTTCACGGCCGCCTCGGGCACCATGCCGCCCTTCCAGCTTTCGGCCATCTGCTTTTCCATCGGCAGCATTCCGGGCCTCGTGGTCCTGGCGCTCAAGCCTGAGCGGCTGGCACTTCTGAAGCAACCCGCAAAAGTCTGGATCGTCGGCATTGCCGGGCTGTTCGGCTACCATTTCCTCTATTTTACCGCACTTCGGAACGCCCCTGCGGTCGAGGCCGGACTGATTGCCTATCTCTGGCCGCTGCTGATCGTTGTCGGTTCCGCCCTTTTGCCCGGTGAACGGCTGCGCTGGTATCACGTCGCTGGGGCCATCTGCGGCCTTGCCGGCACGATCCTGATCGTGGCGCGCAATGGCGTTCAGTTCGATGATGCTTATGTCATGGGCTACAGCGCGGCTCTTGCCTGCGCCTTCACCTGGTCCGGTTATTCGCTGCTGACGCGGCGATTCGAGGCTGTCTCGACGGATGTCGTTACCGGGTTCTGCCTGGCGACAGCGGCGCTGTCGTTCCTCTGCCATCTTGGGCTTGAAACCACGGTCTGGCCGGGAGACGGCCACGCAGTGGATCGCCGTTGCCGGTCTTGGCCTGCTGCCGGTTGGTGCTGCCTTCTATGCCTGGGATTACGGCGTCAAGAACGGCAATATCCAGATCCTCGGCGTCGCCAGCTATGCCGCGCCGGTTCTCTCGACGCTGGTGCTCGTATCCTTCGGTTTTGCCGAACCGTCCTGGCGCATTGCACTCGCCTGCCTGTTCGTGACGGGGGGCGCGATCCTTGCGGCCAAGGATATCATCTTCCGTGACCGCTCAAGCGCAGCACAGCCGGCGGAATAGGCTTATGCCGCCGGTGGCTGCCAGTCTGCAGCGGCCATTTCAAACGCCGAAAAATCAAAACCGGGCGAAACGGTACAGCCGACCAGCGTCCACGCACCAAGCGAGTTCGCCGATTGCCACCAGTTTGCCGGTACGATGGCCTGCGGCAGCTCGCCGATCAGGATGTTGGAACCGAGCGTGACGGTCGTGGCCGGCTTGTCGTCTTCGGCAATGCTGAGCGCCAGCGGCGCCCCGGCATAGAAGTGCCAGACTTCGACCGCATCACGCACGCGGTGCCAGTGTGAGTGCTCGCCGCGCTCCAGCAGATAGTAGATGGCGGTCGAGTGGCCGCGCGTCCCGCCCGCCTTGTCCTTGAACGTCTGGACATACCAGCCGCCTTCCGGATGACGTTGCATTTTCAGGGTCTCGATGATCGCCTGGGCCGATAGCGGTAGTTGAACGTCCATTAGAATTGATCCTTGCGTTTGCGGATTTCGGCAAAGACCTCGGCATCCGATGCGTTGTTCATCTGCAGATGCGCCCTTATGCCAGCGTCATGCGGCCGCAGGAAGGGGTTGGTAGCTTTTTCCAGCCCCAGCGTCGTCGGCGCGGTGAACGCACCCTTGGCGCGCAGAGCGTCGACTTCAGCGGCGCGGGTTTTCAAGGCGGCATTGTCCGGATCGACGGTTACGGCAAATCGGGCATTGGAGAGCGTGTATTCGTGGCCGAAATAGACGGCCGTATCGTCCGGCAGAGTCATCAGCTTCTGCAGCGAGGTCCACATCTGCGCCGGCGTGCCTTCAAACAGGCGTCCGCAGCCGAGCGCAAATAGCGTATCGGCGGAAAACAGCAGTTTGTCGTCGGGGAAGTAGAAGCAGACATGACCGGCCGTGTGTCCAGGCGTCTCGAATACATGCACCGGATGGCCTGCGAACTCGAAATCGCCGCCATCGCCGATTGTCTTGTCGATACCCGGGATTTTCGAGGCTTCGTTTACTGGACTGATGATCGTCACGTTAAAGCGTGTCTTGAGTGCAAGATTGGCCTCGACATGGTCTGGATGGTGGTGGGTGGTCAAAATATGGGTCAGCGTCCAGCCGCGCCGTTTCAGCGCACCCAGGATCGCTGCTTCCTCAGGCGCATCGATCGAGGCGGTGGCGCCGCTTGCCGGATCGTGGATCAGCACGCCGAAATTATCGGTGCGGCATGGGAACAGTTCGATGTCGAGATTGGCCATGATAAGCCTCCTGCGGGGACGTGTCGTTGTGGCGAATGTAGTGAGCGCCGCCTTGAAGTCCACCCGTTCCAGTCTAACATGAGGGTATGCACGCAGATATCGTCGACCTTCGCCAATTTTACCATTCCCGCCTCGGGCGCTTTGCCGAGCAATCGATCAGCATGGCTCTGTCATCGGTCTGGGCCAGGTTGCCGGAAGAGCGTTTGGTCGGGTTGGGATATGCCGTTCCCTATCTCGATCGCTTTCGCGCCGATACCGAGCGGACTTTCGCCTTCATGCCGGCGGGCCAAGGGGCGGTGAACTGGCCGGTCGCCGAACTCTCCTCGACGGCGCTGATCTTTGATGAGGAATTGCCGCTGCCCGATCCGTCGATCGACCGGGTGCTGATGGTGCATTCGCTGGAGTTCGTGGAAAACCCCCGCGAAACGATGAAAGAACTTTGGCGGATTCTTGCGCCCGGCGGCCGCCTGGTGATTGTCGTGCCGAATCGGCGCGGCGTCTGGGCGCGTATGGAGCACACGCCCTTCGGTTCCGGCCGGCCCCTATTCGCGCGGGCAGCTGACCGCACTTTTACGCGAAACCAATTTTACCCCCTGGCGCTTCCGCCGATGCCCTGTTCTTTCCACCCTCGAAGCTGAAACTGATCCTGAAGATGCGTCAGGCCTTCGAACGCATTGGCCGGTCGCTCTGGCCGGTCTTTTCCGGCGTCATCATCGTCGAGGCGCAGAAACGGCTCTACCAGGGCCTGCCGGTCGCCGCTCGCGCCTGCGCCGCGTCTTCGTGCCGGTGCTGGCCCCTCAGGGCGTTCCAACGACGAGGGAAAGGCTTTTGCAGCAAGCGCATCGAATCGATTTGTGACGCCGCGCCACACTCGACAAAAACCCTCTGCACCGGTATTGGCTGGACGTCATTTTCCCTGCCGCGAAAGCTGATCTCATGAGCACAGACCTTACGAACCCAACGCCACGCCCCGGTATCCTCGATATTGCCGCTTACATGCCGGGCAAGGAGCATGCGCCGGGTGTTGCCAAGGTTTACAAGCTGTCCTCCAACGAGACCCCGCTCGGACCGAGCCCGAAGGCGATCGAAGCCTTCCAGAAGGCAGCGGCCAAGCTTGAAATCTATCCCGATGGCCAGGCGATCGAGCTGCGTGAAGCCATCGCCTCCGTCTATGGACTGAATACGGCCAACCTGATGTGCGGCAACGGCTCCGACGAGTTGCTCGGCCTGCTCTGCCACGTTTATCTCGCTCCCGGCGACGAAGCCATCATCACCGAGCATGGGTTTCTGGTCTACAAGATCCAGATCATGGGCGCCGGCGCTACGCCGGTCACGGTGCCGGAAAACGATTGCCACGTCACCGTCGATGCCATCCTGGCGGCGGTGACGCCGAAGACCAAGATGGTCTTCCTTGCCAATCCCGGCAACCCGACCGGCACCTATGTCCCAGTCGATGAAGTACGCCGCCTGCAGGCCGGCCTGCCGAAGAACGTCATTCTGGTTCTCGACGCCGCTTATGCGGAGTATGTCCGCCGCAACGATTACGAGGCAGGCCTTGAGCTGGTGTCGTCCAACCAGAACGTGGTGATGACCCGCACCTTCTCGAAGATCCACGGGCTTGCCGCTCTGCGCGTTGGCTGGATGTATGCGCCGCTTGCCATCATCGACGCGCTGAACCGGGTGCGCGGGCCGTTCAACATGAACGCGCCGGCGATCGCCGCGGGTGCCGCCGCGATCCGCGATCAAGCTTTTATGGCGACAGCCCTCGAGCACAATTCGCTTTGGCTCGGCAAGCTCACCGAAGCACTCTCCGCGCTCGGTCTGCGGGTCACGCCGTCTGTGACCAATTTCGTGCTGATCCATTTCCCCGATATCGACGGCAAGCGTGCGCCGGAGGCCGACGAGTTCCTGACCAGCCGCGGCTTCATCCTGCGGGCGGTGCGTGGCTATGGGCTGCCGAATGCGCTGCGCATGACCATCGGCTCGGCGGAAGCCAATGAGGGCGTGATCGCCGCGCTCACCGAGTTTATGGGCCGGGCGTGATGGCAAAGCAGTTTGAAACCATCGCGCTGATCGGCATCGGCCTGATCGGCTCGTCGATCGGCCGCGAAATCAAGGACAAGGGCCTTGCCGGTTCCGTCACGATCTCGAGCGCAGTGAAGCGACGCTGAAGCGCGCAGGAACTGAACCTCGGCGACCACTACACGACATCGGCGGCCGATGCAGTCAAGGATGCCGATCTGGTCATCGTCTCGGTGCCTGTCGGTGCCTCCGGCACAGTCGCCGCCGAGATCGCTCCGAACCTGAAGCCGGGCGTGATCGTCACCGATGTCGGCTCGACCAAGGGCTCGGTGATCGCCCAGATGGCGCCGCATATGCCGCCGGGCGTCCATTTCATCCCGGGCCATCCGATTGCCGGTACGGAATATTCCGGCCCCGACGCCGGTTTCATCGGCCTGTTCAAGGGCCGCTGGTGCATCCCTGACGCCGCTGCCGGATACCGACGAAACGGCCAAGGCCAAGCTGCGTACTTTCTGGGAAACGCTGGGATCGATGGTCGATGACATGGACCCGGAACATCACGACAAGGTTCTGGCGATCGTCTCGCACCTGCCGCACATCATCGCCTACAACATTGTCGGCACTGCCGATGATCTGGAAGCGGTGACCGAATCGGAAGTGATCAAATATTCGGCCTCGGGTTTCCGAGATTTCACCCGTCTTGCCGCGTCCGACCCGACCATGTGGCGCGACGTCTGCCTGCACAACAAGGATGCGATCCTTGAAATGCTGTCGTGGTTCTCCGAGGATCTTGCCTATCTGCAGCGGGCGATCCGCTGGGGCGACGGTGACAAGCTGTTCTGACCTCTTCACCCGCACCCGCGCCATCCGCCGCTCGATCGTCCAGGCCGGCCAGGACACCGATATGGCCGATTTCGGCCGGCATGCGATGGATCAGAAGTAATCAGGTTACCGAACATGCCGCTTTGCCCCTCACCCTAACCCTCTCCCCGTAAACGGGGCGAGGGGACTGGTTCGGAGGTTGCCGTAAATCCCTTCGCCCTGTTTACGGAAAAGGTGCCCTGAAAGGACGGATGAGGGGCTCATCAGGCAGAAGCTTATTTTAGCCGCTCCCTCAAAGCTGCGGCAGTTCCCTGATCGGGAAGAACGCCAGAAACGCGATCCCGTCGCGCACATTCAGCTTCACCGTCGCCTCGTCCTTGCCGTCGGCCAGTGCCGTCAGCATGTTGGCGATATTGTTGACCATCACGGTGCCGTCCTCGTCGGTGAAGACCTTGACGAGGTTTTGACGCCAGCCCTCGATATTCTTCATGGTGACGCTGAATTCTCCCGAGATCAGTCCCTGGTCGTTGACGCTGAACGGACCGGACGCGGTCGTCACCATGCCATTGCCGAGATCGAGCGTCAGGTTGCGCATCTCGCCTTTGCTGCCCCCGCAGGGCGTCCGGCTTCCATCCGCCCCGCTGCATCAGCGTGGCGCGATCGACGACTGTCATGTCAGCACTGGCGTTGACGGGCGGCAGCAGGCTCAGTCCGTTGTCCAGTTTCAGATCGAAGGCGTCGACACTGAGGGCCGCATCGAGATCGGGGCCGTTCTGGCGAAAATGCGCCTCGCCATGCCCGGCATTGAAGATGACCTTGTGGGTGTCGCCCGGTGCGGCGTCGTCCTCGAAGGCTGGCAGCATGGCCGTGCCGGCCAGCTTGTCGTAGGTCAGCGAAGTGCGATCGAGGCCCGACAGTGTTGCCTGCACGCTCGCATGCATCAGTTCCCAGTCGGCAGAGACTGTCATGCCGGGGGAGAAGCGGATTTCCGCCGGGCCGTCGAGTTCGATGATGGCATGGCCCGGCCTGTAGACCTGGGCTGCCGAGCGCAGCGCGCCGAAGGACGCGGGATGCTCCGCGCGCCATGTCATCGAGCCGCACTGTGTCGCAGAACAGGCCGATCCGGAAGGGAAAGCCGCGCACGTTCATGTCGTCGCATTCCGCCGACGAGCCACCCGCTTTTTTCTCGATCAGGAACGTCGCCAGCCGCGTCTCAATCTGGTTGGCCGCTAGAAACCATGCGCCGGAATAGGCGATCAGGAACAGCACGATACCGATCGCCAGCCGCTTGATCTTGCGGCTACCGGCGGAGGGGGCGGCGATGTCTGCTGCGGTCATGGTCTGCTCCGGGTCTGTCGTTCGTCACCGACGCTGCGACAAGAGAATTACGGTCTGCTGATGTGGCATTCCATCATCGTGCACTTCAAAATCGTTCAGGAAAATCGATTCCGATTGCCGGACAGATGCGTTAGGAAAGCATCAGCGTGGTCTATCCGCCGCTCCTGGCCCCGTTTTGTGGCGCCGGGATGGCATGGGTGTGAATGGCAGTGGATATGGACGATTTTTGGGTGTTTGGCTATGGTTCGCTGATGTGGAACCCCGGCTTTGCCTTCGAGGTCAAGATGACGGCCCGGGCCTTCGGCTACCGGCGCTCGCTCTGCGTCCGTTCCTTCGTGCATCGGGGAACGCCGGAACGCCCGGGCCTCGTGCTCGGTCTCGACCATGGCGGCTCCTGCCGCGGCATGGCATTCAAGGTCGCCTTGAAAGACAGGGACGACGTCGTCGGCTATCTGCGCGAGCGCGAGCTTGTCACCCATGTCTACCTCGAGCGTACCATGCCGTGCTGCTCGCCGATGGCCGCCGCGTCGCAGCGCTCACCTACACGGTCGACCGCGCCCATGCGCAATATGCAGGCGCCCTGAGCGCCGAGGATGCCGCAGCCACCGTCGCGGTGTCCCACGGAAAATCTGGCCCGAATACCGAATATGTGGTGAACACGCTCGCCCACCTGAAGGAGATGGGCATTCGCGATCATTGGCTGGAAGAAGTGGCCGCCATCGTCGAGAGGGCGAAGCTTCAGGCCTGAGCGCCAAGCTCCTTGAGCTCTTTCAGGCGCTGTGCCGCGGTCGGTGGCAGCGGCACATGCGGATTGTTCTTCACCGTTTCCACCAGCACGCGTCGCTGGCGGTTTCCATCACGTCGACCAGCGTTTTCAGGAATACGTCCGGATCGAGCCCGGCCTCGATTGGTGGCAGGATCTGCACCTTGAAGTGACCGGGGTAACGCAGGAACTTGCGGCGCGGCCAGAACAGGCCCGGGTGCATGACGACGGGCACCACCGGCACGGTCCGATCCCCGATAGAGCCGGGCGATACCATATTTGTAGTCAGGCGGGGCACCGGCCGGCCGGCGTGTACCCTCCGGATAGATGATCAATTGCCTGCCTGTCGCCATCTCCTGTTTGGCGCGCTCCATCACTGCCGCCATTACCTTGCCGCGGGCGCCGCGATCGACTGCCACCATGCGCTGCTTTTGCACGTACCAGCCGAACAGCGGAATCCAGGATAGCTCGCGCTTGAAAATGAAGAACGGGTCCGACAGCCAGGGCAGCAGCGCATAGACGTCCCAGAACGACTGATGCTTCGGCGCGAAGATGTAGCCGCCCTTGGGGATGTTCTCCAGTCCCTCGATCTCGAACGTCGTGCCGACAATGACCCGGAACAGCCAATGATTGCTGCGCGCCCAGTTCTTCGGAACGAACCAGGCCGTCTTGCGGGGCGCCAGGAAATAGAACGGCGTCATCACGACCATCTGGAGGATCAGATTGATGTAGAACACGATGTTGAACAGGACTGAACGCAGGATGATCATCGGGCAGGCTTTCGCAGCAAAAACGGTTACCCGCTGCCTACACGAATATTCCGGCAAGGAAAACAGCTGGGTTTGCGAGATCCCGGCCTATGTCTATTGGCTGCTGCTGGCGTCCTTCGTTTCGGTGCGCAATCCGCTTGCCGGATGAGCGCCGACGCGTCCCGCACAGAGGCGATCGTCAGCTTGAGGTATTCCAGAAGGATCGTCTTCAACACCATCGGGTTTCTCAGCCAGTTGGTGCTCTTCAGGTCGGAATTGACGACGGGATAGGCGATGAACTCGATTTCCGGATTGGCCCGGCGCAATTCGGAGCAGGCTGCGCGGCATATGGTAGTTGTTGGTGACGACCAGAATGCTGCGGTAGCTGCTGTCACGGATCCAGTTGGCGGTCTCGTTGGCATTGCCGATTGTATCGATCGCATCGTGGCCGATATCGACGCAGCATTTGAACAGGTCAGCCGAGCTCTGGGTGTTGCGGCGGATCTGGCCGCCTGTGGTCGAGGGATGGACGCCTGAGATCAACAGCCGCTTTCCCGCCCCGTTTTTCAAGAGATCGACGGCTTGGTCGATCCGCTGGAAGCCGCCGGTCAGGACAACAATCGCATCTGCCTTGGGGTTGGCAGGTGGCTGAAGGGATGCAACGGAATCGGCGAAATAGAGGAAGCCGGCCGCCGCAATTCCGGCAATCAGCAGCAACACATAGAAAGTCAGGCGCACCAGCCGGCGGCGGACACTCACGTGCCGTCGCACCAGCGTACCCTTCCGCCGCGTTGCGCCGTTTTCACTCATGGCTGTTCCTGCTGCTTTGCCAGCGGTATTGATTCTTCAATAGAGACAGATTGCGGCAAGGAATGGATGCAAAGCAAAGCAATCATGGCGGTCAGGTCTGGTTGCCGTCGATCGCGCCGGGTCGGACCGGATCAGATCGATTTCGTAGATCGTGCGCATCACCGTGAAGGGGCCGTCAGCGTCGTCAGGAGCGCGATGACGATCATGATGGCGGCGATGCCGAGATAGCCGGTATAGCCGATGGAGAAGCTGCCGAACATTGCCGTGGTCTGGTCGCTCTGCGGGGTGGCCAGCGAGCGTGATTGCCAGAAGCTGGCCACTGCGAAGCATGCCGCGGCCAGAAGTCCGCCGGCACCGGCGCCCTTCAGGCTGATTTTCAGGAAATGTTTCTGGAATTCCGAGGCGACGAACCCGGCTTCTGCCCTGACGAAATGCAGCACCTCGACAATATGACGGTTGCCGGAAAGCGTGCCGCGCGTGGCAAAGATCACGGTCAGCACCATGGCGGAGAACACCAGCACCAGTACGCCGGTGCCGATCAGCGCCGTCGTGTGCGCCATTGCGACCAGCCGATCGACCCAGGTGCGGTGATCGTCGAGATAGGGCCTGCGGAATGGTCTCGGTCAGCATTGTGCGCATTGCGGCGAAGTCGGGCGGATTCTGCTCGTCGATGGTGATGATGACGAGGCGCGGTACCGGCAGATCGTCGAGATCAAGGCCGGCCCCCAGCCAGGGTTCCAGCAACCGTGCGGTCGCCGCCTTGTCGACGATGGTGCCGTCGGTGGTGCCCTCGAAAGTCAAAGCCAGATCGCGCGTCGGCGAGCGCCTTTTCCATGTCGAGTTTGTCGTCCGGCTTGATCTGGATGGTGATCTCACGGGAAATCTGGCTTTCCCAGCTTTGCGCCGTCGAACGCACCATGCTGACGGCGCCCAGTGTCAGGCAGGCGAGGAAGGCCATGATGGCTATGACCAGTACCAGTGCATTGCCGGAGACGTTTGTGGGCGGCACGATCGGCGCGGTCGGGCGTACACGCAGCGAAGCCTTGCGCTCCTGCGGCGCGGCCGGCTCGGCACGGTTGCTAACGGGGGCGTCACTCATAGATGTCGAGCCGTCCCTGGGAAAGGATCATCCGGCGCGCCTCGACCTGATCCATCAGGGAAAGATCATGTGTTGCGATGACGACGGCGGTGCCGAGCCGGTTGAGTTCGAGGAACAGATTGAGCAGCCGCCTTGCCATCGGCGGATCGACATTGCCTGTCGGCTCGTCGGCCAGCAGGATCTCCGGCCGGTCGATCAGGGCGCGGGCGATGGCGGCGCGCTGCTTCTCTCCGCCCGAAAGAACCGGCGGCAGCACGTTGATGCGCTCGCCAAGCCCCACCCAGCCGAGCAGTTCGAGAACGTCGGCGCGGTAGGATGATTCGTCCTTCTGCGCACGCGGAGCGGCAGTGCGACATTCTCGTAGGTCGTCAGGTGATCGAGCAGCCGGAAATCCTGGAAGACGATACCGATCCGGCGGCGCAGCATCGGGAATTCGTCGCGCGGAATGGTCGAGATGTTGCGGTCGAACATGCGAATCAGGCCGCGCGTCGGCTGCAACGATAGGAACAACAACCGCAGCAGCGTGGTCTTGCCGGCACCGGAAGGGCCGGTCAGGAACTGGAATGATTTTCTGGGAATGTCGAAGGTCAGGTCACGGAGGATTTCCGGACCCATTCCATAGCGCAATCCGACATTTTCAAAATGAATCAACGGGTCAGTGTCCAGCTTCTCTTCACAGTCAAGGATGCCATGTTTTCGTGGCGGGCTGATGGCCCGGCCTCCAGAATACAACGCAAGACCGCTGTTACAGCGCCAACATGGTTAAACAGTGGTTAATTTTGCCTGAAAGCGGACGTTTCTGACGGTGCCATTTTCGAAGCATTAACCATTTAGGTTTACGTCTGGGAAAGGTTTGTTTCAATGCCCGAATCTGGCCTGTCGATGCCCCGGGCATTCTGGCGGGGCCGGTGTGGCTGCGAAGGAGAGACGATGAACGCTTTCCGCTCCAACGGCGCTGCCAGCCGTATGGATTTCCTGCCGCCAAAGCGCCAGGGGCGAGCCGCTTGACTAGCGCTGCGCAACGTCGTACCGACATCGTCGATGCAGAGTTCGAGACCGTTCCGTCGTACAGTCGGCGCAACGTCTACCCGGTTTTCAACGACAACCGGGTTCGCACTACGACGCCGCCGGCGCAGAACCCGCGCCGTGTTGCATCGGCTTTCGGATGGGCGGTGAACCATTTCTGAGCACCTGCTCCAGACGGCGTCCCCCAAGGCGTTTGCCGTGCTTGTCACCTGCCTTTGCGCTCCGGTCTTCCTGCTCTTTGCCAGTCTGCCCCAATACCAGCCTGCGGTTGCCTCGGTGCCGGCATTGTCGATCAGCGATGTCACGACGTCGCTCAACGATGCCAACGGCATGAAGATCCTGTCGGTCTATGGCTCGGTTGACAATCATTCGGATACGCCGAAAACGGTGCCGTCGATCCTCGTCGATGTGATTGCCAACGGCCATCGGCGCACCGCCACCCGGATCGAGCAGGGCCAGGCCGTTCTGGCCCCCGGCGAGAGCCGCCCGTTCTCGACCCGCCTCCTACACACAGGTGGAAAACTGCCCGGCGTCGCTGTTTCCTTTGGTCAACCGGGTGATTCTGGCTCCCTGACTGTGCTAAGCGGCTAGGTTCCGGAGGCATAAAACGCAGTCTCCATTCTATTTCTGGAGACCATTCCCATGCCCGTCGTTCGTGGAAAAAACATCGACCCGCTCTATACCGCCGAAGTGATTTCGGCGCGAAACGTTGAAATGGCGGAACAAATCGCCAAGGGGCCGCTCAACGACCTTTTGGTCATTGCCGTGCTCAAAGGCTCTTTCATCTTCGCCGCTGACCTGATCCGCGCGATGCACACGGTCGGCCTTGCGCCGGAAGTCGAATTCATCACGCTGTCCAGTTACGGCACAGGCACGGTGTCGCAGGGCGTCAAGATCATCAAGGACATCGACAGCGATGTGCATGGCCGCGATGTTCTCCTGATCGACGACATCCTCGGAATCGGGCCGCACCCTGCGTTTCGCCAAGGAACTGATGCTGGAGCGCGGCGCCAAATCGGTGACCATCGCCGTTCTTCTCGACAAGAAGGTGAAGCGCCAGACCGATCTCGAGGCGGATTATGTCGGTTTCTGAATGCCCCGACTATTTCGTCGTCGGCTACGGCATGGACGTGGCCTATGCCTTCCACGAACTGCCTTTCGTCGGCGTCGTTACCCGGTGACGCCGAATAGTCATCCGGCTGTGGAAAGCCCCTGATCTGGCCATCCGCGTTTACGGAAAACAAACAAAACTCTGGTGGTGTTGACCCCGCAGCTTCTGTGCTGCGGGTCCGGGATCTGGCGTCATCAATGGTGATGGGGTTCCGGCAGAGGTGTTGCCGAAACGGAGGCCATGATGGCGAAGATCCTGATTACCGAAGATGAGGACGGCCTGCGCCGTTTCGTTGCCCGCGCCCTGCAACTCGACGGCCACGAAACCGTCGAAGCCGCCGATGGCGCCGAAGGACTGGCCTGCCTTCAGGGCGCCAATTTCGATCTGCTACTATCGGATATCCGCATGCCGGTGATGGACGGCATAGAGCTTGCCCATCAGGCCTCCGCCGCCTTTCCGGCGCTGAAAATCCTGTTGATGACCGGCTATGCCGAACAGCGCAGAACGCGCCGACAATCTCAACGGCAAGGTCATCGATGTCGTGTCCAAGCCGTTTACGCTGCCGGATATCCGCAAGGCGGTCGCGGTGGCGCTGGCGGCGTAAACGCTGCCTTTTAACTGACAATGTTCTTTAAAGGATCGAGAGTCCGCTTGCTCAGTTCCATGCAAAATGAATGGCACGGTGCAGCATACTCTTCACCGGCGAAGGAAGCGCTCTAGCGATGTCGAGACTAATTCACAATCCCGTTGGCTTAGAGTTGGTGCAGGAGACGACATTATCAGGCTTTCATGATTGGTGCTTTCACCTGTTCGGCGGGTTTGATCGACTTCCTCAAGACGTTGTTGAAAGGCTTAACAAGCCTGAAGTGGCACTCGCACCCCTGTTGGACGTCCTCCAGGCTGGGGATAAATTATGGCTATGCAGGAGCTTGGAGAGAGGCGTCTTGTATGGACACGAAGGCATCGCCTTGGTCCGTGATGGGCAGCCGATTATCTACATGCTCATCATAAACTACTAGGTGCCATTTCGCTCGGCCCGTCGCTTTTCCTATGGGGACGATACCGGTCAAAGGCGCAGCCCTACTACATCACCGAATATCCAACAGTCTTTCCAGATACTGCCGTTCCGTCTCCGGCGATGAATTCGTCCCTAGCCGACGGCGGATTTCGTCGAGGATTTCGCGGGCGCGCTGGGTGTCGATCTCGTCGGGCACCTTCACCTGATCGCCGAAGTCCGGGCCGGCATTCTGCTGGCGGCGGCCGAGCGGGTCGCGGCCGTTCTGGCCGTATTGCAGGCACGCCCTGACCTTGCCCCGGGCCTTGTCCCTGGCTTTGCATCTGCTGCATCATGTCCTGCGCGCCATCGCGCAACGCCTGCAACGCACGGCCCTGGCTGCCGACGGCCTGCTCGCCCTGTCCCTTGCCAAGGGCGCTAGAAGCCCCCTTCATCTCGCGGCCGGCCTCGCCAAACCCCTTGCCGGGCTTGATGCCCATGCCTTCAAGCCCCTTCTGCAACTCGCCGAGCTGCTTGCCCAGTTGGTCCTGCTGGGCCTGCATGTCTTTCAGCGCCTGCTTCAGCTCCTCGGCTGTCATGTTATCCAGCGGGCCGGGCTGCTGGGCATTTTCGTCCTGTTGCTGGCCGGGTTCCTGCGGCATTTCCTGGTCGAACAGTTCATGATCCTCTCCATCCAGCGGATCGCCGCGCTGCATCCGGTCGCGCAGGGCCTGGTCGTATTTGAACGTCTCGTCCATCAGCCGCTGCTGCTCCTGCATCAGCTGGCCGAGCTTGTCCATCTGCTTGCGCATCTCGCTGTTCTCCTGGCCCTGCTGTTGCTGTGGCCGGCCGGCCTGGAGATTGTTCATCATGCGCTGCATTTCCGACAGCATCTGGCGCGCCTGATCCTTGGCGCCGGATTTGGCGAGGTTCTCGATCTGGTTCATCATTTTTTTCCAGATCCTGCTGACGCAGCACATTGTTCTGGTTCGGATTGGCCGCGACCTGCGGGTTCTTGGCCGCCTGTCTGGCCAGTGCTTCCATGTATTCCTGCATCGCCTCGCGCAGTTCCTGCATCAGCTTGGTGATCTCTTCGTCCGATGCGCCCTTTTCCAGAGCGTCCGACAGCTTCTGCTGGGCGTCGCGCAGCCGCTTGTCGGCCAGCGCCATGTCGCCGTCCTCGATGCCAAGCGCGATCTCCCAGAGATAGCCCGCCGCATCGCGCAGCATGTCGTCATTGCGCGCCAACGCCATGCGGGTGCGGGCGGATTGCAGCAAAAGGAAATGCGTCAGGTTGGGAATTGTCTCGTCCGGGCGTACCGACAGTGCGTCATTGAGATCGATGGCGCGCGGCAAGTCGTTGGCGTTGAGTGCAAACACCTGCCGCTGTTCGGCAACGGCGCCGGCCAAGGGCTCGAAGAACGGGCGAGCGGGCAGGATCATGTCCTGCGGTACGCTGCGGCCTTCCTGACCGGCCGCATCCTTGGCAACCAGCGTGACGCGGACGCGCTTGCCCGACAGCGGGTGTTCGCTGAGATTGCGGCTGGTCAGGCCCTTGGCCTCGCGCGCATTGCGTTTGGGCAGATCGAGCCGATATTCGGGCAGGGGATAGAGTGGCCTGGCGTCGGCCGCTGGCTTGTCGAGAGGAACGATTTCGGCCCAGGCCTCCTGAATGCCGTAATCGTCCCTGGCGGTGAAGCCGATTTCCAGAGCCGCATTGACCGTCGTGCGCGGAATGCCGTCAAAGGCGATATCCGGGACGCTGTCGGGGATGACGGTGAAGGCCCATTGCTCACCACCGACGGAGAGAGAACCGTCTTTAGTGATCTTCATCATATGGGTGCCGCTGCCGGGCTTTGCCGGATTGGCCGCTGCTGCTTCTGCTGGAGCTTTCTCATCCTTGCCGGGCTTTGCAGCCTGTGCGGCGATAACCAGCGGCTGGGCCGCGCCATTTTCCAGATAGGTTACGGGCGTATCTTCACCGCCGCTGGTGATGCGCACGGTCAGTTCGCTGAATTGTGGGATGCGCAGCGGTTCAGTGCCGCCGGCAACCCGTTCTGCGCCCTGCCGCTCTGTCAGGAAGACTGGTGCCCGGCTGGTATAGGCCGGCGGCGTGACCCAGGCGTCGATGCGGACATCCGGCGTAGTGGCGATCTGCTGCGGCGGGTGGAAGGCATCGGAAATCAGACCGGCCTTGTTGGAATAGGAATAGGCGAAGGCAACGCAGGCGAGCAGGACCGGAACGGCGCGCAGGCCGTAGCTGTCGGTGCGGGCGATATCGGGTTTCGGCAGGCCGGTTTCCAGCGCGCCGATCATCCGCGCCATGCGCGTCTGATGTTCCTGCCACAGTGCCTGGCCGAATATGCCGCTGGTGGCCGGCTGATCGTCCTGCACGCGGATGGCCTGATGCGGCAGGTTGTTGCGCTCTTCCAGCATCCGGTCCGCATCGGCATTGCCGGGGGCGCAGGCGCAGCAGCGGAATCAGGAAGACGACGAAGGCGGCTGCGAAGGCAAAAGCGCCGTCGCATGCAGCCAGCCGGGGGGCGACGCGGAAAAAGCCGAACCAGGTGACGGAGAGAAACAGGAGCACGACCGCCATCAGCGGCAAGGCGCGGGGTGCTGCTTGCTCAGCGACGAGAACAAGGCGCGCAAGCGTCCGCTTGACCGCAAGACTTCTCATAAAGCCTGCCGCCGCCGTCGAGCTATCCCGCCGGATTTCCCTCATCCGTTCCCTTTCAACGTTTGAAACGTGCCGTGAAGGATAACACTCTTTGTGGCGAAGACGAGGGCGGCAACGCAATCGTGATCGATTTCGGCAGTCGAACCTGCCGCTATCAACAGCGGCAGAGGAGAACGCGCTACGGGCTGTATCAGTCCAACCAGTCCGGCACGGAGTCCAGCCCGATCAGGTCCTCGTAGGTCGTGCGCGGACGAACGACATGGAAACGATCGCCCTTGACCAGCACTTCGGGCACCAGCAGGCGGCTGTTATAGGTGCCTGCCTGCACCGCGCCATAGGCGCCGGCGGTGCCGACCGAGATCAGATCTCCGGGCTTCGGCATGGCCATTTCGCGGTCGAGCGCCAGATAATCGCCGGTCTCGCAGACCGGGCCGACGATGTCGGCCTTGATGCGCGGGGCGTTGGCGGCGGATATGCGCACCGGCTGGATCTCGTGATAGGCCTCGTAGAGCGTCGGACGGATCAGGTCGTTCATGGCGCCATCGACGATGACGAAGGTTTTTGAGCCGCCATCCTTCACATAGACGACTTCCGTGACCATGATGCCGGCATTGCCGACGATCAGCCTTCCGGGTTCCATGACGATCTTGCAGCCGAGTTCGCGCAGCTGGTCCTTGACGATCGTGGCATAGGCATCGGGCAGCGGTGGCGGGTTGTTGTCCAGCTTGTAGGGCACGCCCAAACCGCCGCCGACATCGACGTGATCAATGTTGTGGCCGTCGGCGCGCAGCGTATCGACCAGCTCGCGCAACAGCTTGAAAGCGTCGGCGAAGGGTTGCAGCTCAGTGATCTGGCTGCCGATATGCATGTCGATGCCGGTCACCTGAATACCGGGCAGGGTCGCGGCATGGGCATAAACAGCGCGGGCGCGTTCATAGGCGATGCCGAACTTGTTTTCCTTCTTGCCGGTCGAAATCTTGGCATGGGTCTTTGCGTCGACATCCGGGTTGATGCGGAAGGAGACATGCGCCTTTTTGCCTTCGCGCACTGCGCGGGCATTGAGCACTTCCAGTTCCGGCTCGGATTCGACGTTGAAACAGTAGATGCCGGCGTCGAGCGCCAGGTCCATTTCGGCGGCCGTCTTGCCGACGCCGGAAAACATGATGCGGCTGGCCGGAATGCCGGCTGCCAGCGCTCTGCGCAGTTCACCACCCGACACCACGTCGACACCAGCGCCCAGACGTCCGAGGGTCTTCAGCACGGCCTGGTTCTGAATTGGCCTTCATCGCATAGCAGACCATCGCGTCGATATCGGCGAAGGCCTTGGAGAAGACCGAATAGTGCCGTTCCAGCGTCGCAGTGGAATAGCAGTAGAACGGTGTGCCCACTGCCTTGGCGATGTCGATGACGGAGACGTCTTCCGCAAACAGAATGCCGTCACGATATTCGAAATGGTTCACGAGTGTGCTCTGTTACAGGAGGGGATCGAGGAGGAAGGGCTTGCCCGGCGCTTCGTCCTGTTTTTCGACGCTGCCGGGTGCCGCTTTGGTGTTGATCGGCGCGGAGGAGCCCGGACGATCGAGATCGCCCTTGCGGCCGCAGCCGGACAGCGTCAGGCCGGTTATGGCAAGGGCTGTAAGCAAAATGGTGGTGTTTCGTGACAGCATCGATGGTTCCCGGTCCGGGCAATCAGCCCTTCTTCGCAAATTCGTCAAAACTCATATCGAGTTTTCAAGCCGTTGTGCACCCTGAATCTCGGTCTTTAGTTTCGCGTCCGCCACCAGGCGATCTGCATGCGTACTTCGCTCGGCGCTGTACCGCCAAAGGATGTGCGGCTTGCGACCGAAGCTTCGACAGTCAAGACGCCAAACACCTTGTCGGTGATATCCGGATGGATCGCCTGCAGGTCTGCCAGGGAAAGCTCCGCCAGTTCGCAGGCCTTCTGCTCGGCCAGCGCCACGGCGCGGCCGGTCACATGATGGGCGTCGCGGAAGGGCAGTCCTGCTTCGCGCACCAGCCAGTCGGCAAGGTCGGTTGCGGTGGAATAACCGGATCCGGCCGCGGCCTTCATCCGGTCAGCGCGGATGGTCATGTCGCGGACCATGCCGGTCATCGCCGCAATCGCCAGTTCCAGGCTCTCGGCCGAATCGAACACCTGTTCCTTGTCTTCCTGCATGTCCTTGGAATAGGCGAGCGGCAGCCCCTTCATGACCGTCAGAAGGGCGATCAGCGAGCCGTTGATCCGGCCGGTCTTGGCGCGCACCAGTTCGGCGGCATCCGGATTCTTCTTCTGCGGCATGATCGACGAGCCGGTGGAAAACGCATCCGACAGGCGTACGAAGCCGAATTGCGGCGTCGACCAGATGACGATCTCTTCGGCCAGCCGCGACAGATGAACGGCGCAGATCGAGGCGATCGACAGGAATTCCAGCGCGAAGTCGCGGTCGGACACGGTATCGATCGAGTTGCGGGTCGGCTCGCGAAAGCCGAGCGCCTTGGCGGTCATGTGGCGATCGATCGGAAAGCCGGTACCGGCAAGCGCGGCAGCCCCGATCGGGCTTTCGTCCATATGTTCGATCGCATGGCGCACACGCTGCCGGTCGCGGCCGAACATCTCGACATAGGCCATGCAGTGATGGCCGAAGGTGACGGGCTGCGCCGTCTGCAGATGGGTAAAGCCGGGCATTACCGTCTCGGCATGCTCTTCGGCACGGTCGAGGAAAGCGGCGATCAGGCTCGTCAGCATGCCCTCGCACTTCTGCAGCTCTTCCTTGACCCAGAGGCGGAAATCGAGCGCCACCTGGTCGTTGCGCGAGCGGGCGGTGTGCAGGCGTCCGGCTGCCGGGCCGATCAGCGTCGCCAGCCGTGCCTCGACGTTCATGTGGATGTCTTCGAGCTGGCGGGAGAATTCCGAACTGGCCGCTTTCAATCTCTGACAGGATCGTGTCGAGACCGTGAACGATCTTGTCTTTATCGTCAGTCGAAATGATGCCTTGATGCGCCAGCATGGTCGCATGCGCTATTGAGCCGCGGATGTCCTGGGCGAAAAGCTTCTTGTCGAAGCCGATCGAGGCATTTATCTCCTCCATGATCGCCGCCGGTCCTTGCATGAAGCGACCGCCCCACATCTGGTTGGAGCTTTTGGTTTCAGAAGTGCCGTCAGCCATGAAGATGCCCGCCCTGGAGAATGACCCGTTTTGGAAAATGAAGTAAACGACACGAAGAAACGCTTTCCCCCTGCCAGACTGGTGATGATCGCTGCCCTCGGTGGGCTGATCGCCGGTGCGGCAGCGGTATACGTCAGGGAAAGCGGGTCTGGCAATGGTGTGGCGGTGGAAACCGCTGCTGCAAAGACCTGCGAAGCGGCGAAAGACAAGGTTGCGGCGATTACGCCGTTCCTGAAAGGCCAGGTCGCCGCCATGGCTCCGGTCAGCGAACCCCGGCAACTGGCGGGCCTGAATTTCAAGGGCAAGGACGGCAAGGATCTGACGCTTGCCGATTTCGGCGGCAAGACCGTCCTCCTCAATCTCTGGGCGACATGGTGCGTGCCATGCCGCGAAGAGATGCCGGCTCTCAACGCTTTGCAGAAAGCCGCGGGCAGCGACAAATTCGAAGTCGTGGCCGTGAATATCGACATTGGCGACGATGAAAAGCCGACGGCTTTCCTGAACGAGACCGGCGTACATGAACTCGGTTATTACCGGGATGCATCAATGGGCGTCTTCAATGCGCTGAAAAAGGAAGGCCTCGCCTTCGGCCTGCCGGTAACGCTGTTGATGGACGACAAGGGCTGCCTGATCTCGTCGATGAACGGTCCTGCAGCCTGGGACAGCGACGACGCCAAGGCACTGATCAAAGCCGCCACCGGCGGGGTCTAGTTTTTGTATCAAGCCACAGGGCGGATCGCGGCCGGCTGGAAACGCTGCCGGTATTGCGCCGGGCTGAGGCTGGTGATGCGCTTGAACAGGCGGCGAAAGAAGGCTCGGATCCTCGTACCTGACTTCGGCGGCAATGCCGTCGATGCTGTCGCGGGTGGTTTCCAGCATCTGCTTGGCTTCCTCGATGCGGATCGCCTGCACATAGTCGACTGGGGTATATCCGGTCGCCTTGGTAAAGCGCCGCTTGAAGGTGCGTTCGGCAAGCCCTGATTGGGCCACCATCTTTGTCACCGGGTTTGCCTCCGGATAATGGTCGGCGATCCAGGTCTGGCTTTCGGCGATGACGGCATCGTCATGCTGGCGCGGGCGGGTCATCGCGGCGAAGGGTAATTGTCCGCCGCTGCGGTCGCCGATCAGAAAAATCTTTGAGGCGCGCATCGCCTCCGCCGATCCGCAATAGCGTCCGATCAGATAAAGCGACAGGTCCTGCCAGGACGATGCGCCGCCGGCGGTAAGCAAGCGGCCCTCATGGCCGCTGTCGCAAAGAATGCGGTCGGGCCGGAAGCGAACGGCCGTATAGCGGTCGCGAAACAGTTCGGTAGCACTCCAGTGCGAGGCTGCGTCACAGCCGTTGAGCAAGCCTGCTTCCGCAAGCAGTACAGAGCCGCTGCAGGTCGAGCAGACCAGCGCGCCTCTCGCAAGCGCTGCTTGCACCCAGGCAATTTCTTGCGCCCATCGTCCTTCCGGACTGCCCCGAAGCGGCAATTCGATATCGCAGACGATCACGACATCGGCATCATTGTCGTCGCCGATTGCCGTCTGCGGCGTGATCGGGACGCTGATGACGGATGTGAAGGATTCGGCCGTCTTCGTGACGATACGCGGGGCAATGCCGCGAACCTTCTCAGTTTCACCGGTCAGCAGTGGCCAGATTTTGCCAACCGAACCAAGCACTTCATAGAGACCGTAGACCGCCATCAGCGCGGTTTCTGGCAAAACCAGAATACTGACGCAGCGGCGGGGGTGTGAACTGTTTTGGAAACATGATGGCAATTTGGCACGTATGCCCCGATTTTGTCCATCCTGCCACTCAAGCACTCGGCGGCGAACGGCTAGGGTTCCCTTGTCTTCAACAAGCCCCAGGGGAATAAGCACATGCAGACCATCGATCACGCCACCATCGTTCTCGAACGCAGCCTGGCTGCCGCCCCATCGGAGGTCTTTGCCGCCTGGTCAAGCCGCGAGGCGCTTCTCGACTGGAGCGCGCCGGGTGACGGATGGGAAATGGCTTATCAGGCTTTCGACTTTCGCGTCGCCCATACAGACGTCCTGACATTCGGCCGGTCGGTGCCGAGCCGTATGTCAACACGGTCCACTATCACGCCATTCGCGCCGATCAGGACATTGTCTATTCGAGCACGGTTTCGCACGAAAATGGCCTGCTGTTCGCCGGCACGGTCCTGCTGGAACTCGTCCAGACGGCCAGCGGAACGGATTTCAGGCTGACCGCGACTGGCTTCTACTTCGATGGCGACAGCCCGGAAGGCCACAAGGAAGGCTGGGCCGCCATGCTTAATGGCTTGACTGCCTATCTCACCCTGCGCCAGCCGTGCTGCCTGAAACCAGCTCATTCGCAAGGAAAGGAATTTGAGATGAAATATTACTATTCACCCGATACCTGCGCGCTTGCCGGCCATATTGCCCTGCTGGAGGCCGGCTTCGAACCCGAACTGTTCAAGGTCGATATCATGACGCGAACGATTGACCGGCAGGGCGACTATCTCGCGGTCAATCCGAAAGGATATGTGCCGCTTCTCGAAATCGGCAAAGGCGTCCAGTTGACGGAGAACGTCGCGGTCCTGGATTGGATTGCCGAGAACACGCCCGGTCAGGCGGCCCGGAACGCAATGGAGCGGCACCGGCGGATCGAGATGTTAGCGTTTCTGTCCAGCGAAGTGCAGAAGCCCTTTGCTTATTCCTTCTTTCTGCCGGGAGACGAGGCCGTTGCCATGCTTCGCGGCATGATCGAGGAGCGCTTCGTGCTGATAGCCGAGCGGATCACCGACGGTTCTCTGCTCGGCCACAGGGTCGGCGTTGAGGATGCGTTGCTCTACGTGATGCTGCGCTGGGCGCGGATGGTCGGTATGCCGGTTCCGGAAAAGCTGATCGCCTATCGCGATGCCATCGAAGAGCGGCCAGCGGTCCGGGGGGCACTTCGCGAGGAGGGGTTGATCTAGCCTGGGCTCTTTCCCCGCCGGAGCCGGGTCAAGCACTCATGAGGAAAGAGACACGGCTCTTGTTTTTCGGTGTGGCTGTGGTTGGATCTTTCGTCGCCATGGCGAGGATCGTCGATGCCGGTACCGGGCGGGAATAGACAAACCCCTGTCCCTCCCTGATGCCCAGCTGCAGCAGCGCGGTTATCTGCTCTTCCGTCTCGATCCCCTCGGCGACGACGATCATCCCTGAATTTCGTCGCCAGCCCGGCCAGCATTTCCACGAGTTCTGACGATTTGCGATCGAGCGTGACGCCATCGATGAAGAATTTGTCGATCTTCAGGTAGTTGGCGCCCAGCGCATGGATGGCCGACAGGCCGTTATGGCCGGTCCCCGCATCATCGATGGCGACGCGCATGCCGGCATCGTTGAGTTTGCCGGTGACGATGGCTGCGCGGGTCTTGTCGGCAATCGCCTGCCGTTCGGTAACCTCGACGACGAGGGCGCGGTGCGGAAGATTGAAGCGGGCGGTGTTGGAGATCAGGGTGTCGACAAAATTCTCCGCCAGATATTGGTCGGGCGTCACGTTGAAGGTCAGCTTGAGCTGGGCTTGCGCCTGGAGAAGTCCGCCAAGCTGGTCTCCCGTCTGTCTCAGCAGTTCCATTGTCAGTCGGTCGATCCGGCCGCTGCTTTCTGCAAGGGGAATGAAGGCCAAAGGCGGGATCATCGTTCCATCCGGCTTGATCCAGCGGGCCAGCATTTCAAAGCCGAGAAGCTTCCGGTCCTCAAGGTCGAAAATCGGCTGAAAATAGGGCTGGATCTGGCCACGCGACAAGGCCCGGTCGAGTTCGTCGAGGATGGATGCGTTGCGGACCATGCCGCGCGCTGCAAGAATGCCGAAGCCAAGGCCGACGGCCGATGCGATCGCCGCCGATTGCAGTGAAATCTCTTGGTTCCAGCGGGCCAACGCCGCCGCATCAACCTTCAAGCCGAACTTGATGGGATATCGCTCCGACTGTTCGTCGAAATTGACGAGCTCGATGCCGTCCGTATACCATTTTTTCTGCGGGCTGTAGCTGGCAAAAGATGTGCCGTCCTGCAGGGTGAGATGTATCAGCGCGCTGTCGCGCAAGTCCGCCGGCAGGATTTCAAAGAGAAGGCCGCTTGTCGCCAGAACTTCGACGATGTTGCCTTCTTCGCTATATTGCCAGCGTACTCCCAACCCCTTCCAGCCGGGAAAGTGAAGCGAAAACAGCGAATAACCGGGGCTGTTGGTCCGGTTGTGCTTTGCGTTTGCGATCGATTGTTCGAGGGCCTCGTTCTTTTCGTCATAGCTCCAGCAGACGCCGTCCTTTGTTTCCAGGCGCATGTTCTTCATGATGCTGGAACCGTAGAGCGCTTTGGTCATCACCATCGGATCGACCGTTGCGCAAGATGTGCTGCGGTTGACGATGACGTCGCTCATTTTCATGGTGGCGGAATCGATCGCCAGTTCCGTGCGGGTCAGCGTATCAATTGCGAGCTGACGCAATTGCTTTTCGTTCCAGGAGGCGATGAAGGCCGAGTGAACATAGTAAAGGACGCCGACGAATAGGCCGGTAAAACACAGCATGAAAACTGCGAAGCGTAGTCTGCGCTGAACTGTCATGACCCGGCCTTTTGCTAAGGCTTGGACCGTGGCGGAAACAGGTTAAAATCGCTTGAATGTTCTACCGCTGATTTAGCAGTGATTGCCGGCTCAGCGCGTCGGAACCGGAACGTCGCCACGGTAGTCATAGAAACCGCGGCCGGATTTGCGGCCGAGCCAGCCTGCTTCGACATATTTGACCAGCAGCGGGCAGGGGCGATATTTCAGATCCGCCAGCCCGTCATGGAGCACCTGCATGATCGACAGGCAGGTGTCGAGCCCGATGAAATCGGCCAGCTGCAGCGGACCCATCGGATGGTTGGCGCCGAGCCTCATGGCCGTGTCGATGGCATCGACGCTGCTGACGCCTTCGTAAAGTGTATAGATCGCTTCGTTGATCATCGGCAGAAGAATGCGGTTGACGATGAAAGCCGGAAAATCCTCAGCGACCGTGATCGTCTTGTCTAGCGTAGCCACGAACTCCTTGGCGGCCGAGAAGGTAGCTTCCTCCGTTGCAATGCCACGCACCAGTTCCACGAGCTTCATGACCGGTACCGGGTTCATGAAGTGGATACCCATGAAGTGTTCCGGGCGGTCGGTCGCAGACGCAAGCCGCGTGATCGACAGGGAGGAAGTGTTGGTCGCGAGAATGGCGTCGGCCTTCAGGACAGGACAGACCTGGCCGTAAATCTTGCGCTTGACGCTTTCGTCTTCGGTTGCCGCCTCGATCACCAGGTCCATCGGCGACAGGTCGTTGACATCGGCGGAGCCCTTGATCAGCGACAGCGCCTTCTTGCGCTCTTCGTCCGTCAGCTTGCCGGAGGAAACCTGGCGCGCCATGTTGCCGTTGATGGTTGCAAGGCCAGCTTCAACGCGGTCAGCCGAAATGTCGTAGATATGCACCTTGTAGCCGGCCGAAGCCGATACCTGGGCAATGCCGCAGCCCATTTGTCCAGCGCCAACAATTCCGACATTCTTGATCATCGAGCCGATTTTCCATCATCAATACGAAAGGGCGATCCTTCCGTTCGGGCAAAAAGCAATACGCCCGGTGGGGCGAGGTATTCGGATGCCAGTGATAAAGACATGCGCCCAATTTTCCAGCCTTTATTCGCGGTGAAAGCTATTGTGGGTCAAGGAAACACGTTGCTTCTAAAACGAAAAACGGCCGCGCTGAGTTGCGCGGCCGTCGGTCGTATTTTCAAAAGCTCACAGCGCTTTTTCGAGCTCAGGCAGGATTGTGAACAGGTCGCCGACGAGGCCGTAGTCTGCGACCTGGAAGATTGGGGCTTCCTCGTCCTTGTTGATGGCGACGATGACCTTCGAGTCCTTCATGCCGGCCAAGTGCTGGATGGCGCCGGAAATGCCGACCACGATGTAGAGCTGCGGCGCAACGACCTTGCCGGTCTGGCCGACCTGCCAGTCGTTCGGGGCATAGCCTGCGTCGACGGCGGCACGCGATGCGCCGACGGCCGCACCGAGCTTGTCGGCGACGGGCAGGATGACTTCCTTGAATTTTTCCGAGGAGCCGAGTGCGCGGCCACCGGAGATGATGATCTTGGCCGATGTCAGTTCCGGACGATCCGACGAGGACACGCGTCCTTGACGAAGGTCGAGAGACCGGGATTGGCGACAGCCGAGATGGTCTCGACCGATGCCGAAACCGCCTTCGCCGGCAGACGCAAAGGACGCCGTGCGAACGGTGATGACCTTCTTGGCCTCGCCCGACTGGACCGTCTGGATGGCGTTGCCGGCATAGATCGGCCGCTTGAAGGTATCGGCCGGAAACCACTTCGGTGATTTCCGAGATCTGGGCAATGTCGAGCAGTGCTGCGACGCGCGGCAGGACGTTCTTGCCGGTCGAGGTGGCGGCCGAGAGGATGGTGTCGTAGGAACCGGCGAGCGAGACGATCAGGGCTGCCAGCGGTTCTGCCAGGTTGTTGGCGAGGTCGTCGCTTTCGGCGAGCAGAACCTTGGAAACGCCGGTCAGTTTTGCCGCCGCATCGGCTGCGGTCTTGGCGCCCTTGCCGGCCACGAGAACGTGGACGTCGCCGCCGATCTTGGCGGCAGCCGTCAGCGCCTTGGCGGTCTGGTCGGAAAGCGTTGCGTTGTCGTGGTCAGCCAGAAGAAGAATGGCCATGGTGTTAGTCTCCTTTTCTGGGCTTTCTTAGAGGACGCCGGCTTCGTTCTTGAGCTTGTCGACCAGCTCGGCGACCGTCTTGACCTTGATGCCGGCCTTGCGACCCGAGGGCTCCTCGGTCTTCAGAACTTTCAGGCGCGGGCTCGTATCGACACCGAAATCGGCCGGGCTCTTCTTGTCGAGCGGCTTCTTCTTCGCCTTCATGATGTTCGGCAGCGAGGCATAGCGCGGCTCATTCAAACGCAGGTCGGTGGTAACAACGGCTGGAAGTTTGATCTCGATGGTCTGCAGACCGCCGTCGACTTCGCGGGTCACCGCAGCTTTGCCGTCGCCAAGCTCGATCTTCGAGGCGAACGTGCCCTGCGCCCAGCCGAGTAGCGCTGACAGCATCTGGCCGGTCTGGTTCTGAGTCATCATCGATCGCCTGCTTGCCAACGATGATCAGGCCGGGTTGCTCGGCTTCCGCCACGCCCTTGATGATCTTGGCGACAGCCAAAGGTTCGACGGCATCATCGGTCTCGACCAGGATCGCCCGGTCGGCGCCCATGGCAAGAGCGGTGCGCAGCGTTTCTTCGGCCTTGGCCGGGCCGACGGAGACGACGACCACTTCCTCGACCTTGCCGGCTTCCTTCAGCTGCAACGCCTCCTCGACCGAAATCTCGTCGAACGGGTTCATCGACATCTTCACGTTGGCAAGCTCGACCCCCGTGCCATCCGGCTTAACCCTGGATCTTCACGTTGTAATCGACGACACGCTTGACGGTGACCAGAACTTTCATGATGTCCTTCCTTACGAAACGTTTGCGAGAAAATGCGCTTTAACGCAGCGGCCTGATTGTCGGTTGGCGACATCGATACGCGCTTTTTCTCCAATTACAATCTTTGCCCATTACTCCCTCGAAAGATTGCCATGGGAAAAATACTGACGTTTACGTACGCGTCAATATTAAATTTGAAAAACTCGGTCATCTTCCGTTTCGATTTAGCATTCGGCCGTTTTAACATGGACGTTAAGGCACTGTTTCCAATGAAGATATCACGACACAGCCGATCCGCTATGGCGAATGTCAGGTTGGCCTACCCCAAGGAGTGGGCTTCTTGACCGGCTCTTCAACAGGAGGCGGTGTGCTTGCCGTTTCTGCTTCAACATGCCGCACCGCCCGTGGCGTGACGATGGTGCGATCGAACAACGGCACGTCGCGGCGTCGCAAAATGACCACCAGGATCAACCCGGCAATGATGCCGCCGACATGGGCGCCCCAGGACACGCCGCCTTCGGGGTCGACGACCAGCATGAAAAACTGCTGGCCGATCCAGAAGGCGAGCGGGATGAAGGCGGGCAGGGGAAGTGGGATACGAAACAGCACCAGCACCCAGACGCGGACCTTCGGATGCAGGAGGAAATAGGCGGCGACGACGCCGGAAATGGCGCCCGATGCGCCAATCAACGGTGCCTGCGATTCCGTGTTGATCAGCCCGTGCGTCAGGGCGCCGGCGGCTGCGCACAAAAGGTAGAAGAGCAGGAAGCGGAAATGCCCAAGCGCATCCTCGACATTGTCGCCGAACACCCAGAGGAACAGCATGTTGCCGGCCAGATGCCAGAAGTCGCCATGCAGGAAGGAATAGGTGAGGTAGGTTGCGTCATCGGGAACCAGAACGAGGTTCGGCGCCAGATGCGCGTAGTCGAAGGCGATGGCGGGAATATAACCAAGGCCCATCGTTGCGGCATTGGTGAAATCCTCCGGCGCCAGCAACGGCCCGGTGATCAGCCAGACGAGGGTGTTGATGACGATCAGGCTGATCGTGACATACTGAACCTTGATATGCTTCAGGGAGTTCGCGTCGTGCAGCGGTATGAACATAGGCGCGTCGGTTCCTCGAAGCGGTGATGAGCGTCAAGCTTATCTGTTTTTAACTTACCTGTTTTTCCCGGGAACCCAAAGCACATCCGACTTGCCCTTGTCGTTGGTCCAGCGGGCGGCAACGAACAGGAAATCCGACAGCCGGTTGACATAGGCCAGTGCATCGCCGCTGACGATCTCGCCGTCCATCCGGGCTAGGTCCACCATCAACCGCTCCGCCCGCCGCGCCACGGTGCGGGCGATGTGCAATGTAGCGGCCACGCCGCTGCCACCGGGCAGGACGAACGAGCGCAGCGGGTCGAGGTCGGCGTTCAGTGCATCGATCTCGGTCTCCAGCCGTGTCACTTGCGAGGCGATGATCCGCAGCGGTTCATAGGCCAGCGTCTCGCCGGTATCCGGCGTCGACAGGTCGGCGCCGAGGTCGAACAGGTCGTTCTGGATGCGCATCAGCATCGTATCGAGCGCGGCGAATTCCTGCGTATGCTGGCGCGCCAGCCCGATGAAGGAGTTGGTCTCGTCGATCGTCCCATAGGCCTCGACGCGCAGGTCGCTCTTCAGGCGGCGCGGGCCGGTAGCGAGGCCCGTCGTGCCGTCGTCGCCGGTCTTGGTGTAGATCTTGTTGAGCTTCACCATCGCTCAGCGGCCGCCGCCGGTGATCCACAGCGTCAGCATGATCAGAACGATCGCCACCGCTTGCAGGAACACGCGGGCCTGCATCAGCTTGTTGGATGTATTGCCGTCGCCTCCCTTTGCCATATGCACGAGGCCGCGGATGAGAACGATGGCGACAAGGCCCATGACGAGCAATGTCAAACCGGTGAGAAAACTATGCATGTGACTTATCCTTGCCTTTCAGCTCAGCCGAGGCGGCCGATGAGACGATAGAACAGCCCGGCCGGCAGCAGTTTCTTCAAAAGCGCACCCTGTTTGGCCGGCTGCGTCACGATGTAATGCGGCTTCGGCTTCTTCGCGGTCAATGCGCGTTTCAGCGCAGTATACACCGCATCGGGTTCAAGCTTGCCTCTCGCTGGCCCGCTTTCGCCCTTCAATCTGCGCATCTGGCGCTCGTATTCCTTGGCATGCACTGAGCCTTTCAGGTCGATGAAGCGCTCGATATAGGTGACCGCATTGGCCGTGAAGCGCGACGTGATCGGACCCGGTTCGATCAGGCTCACTTCGATACCGCTGCCGTCAAGCTCCATGCGCATGGTCAGTGTCAGGCCTTCCAGGGCAAATTTCGAAGCATTGTACGCGCCTGCGCCACCTATAAGGAACGATCCCGAGAATGGATGAGCACTGCACGATCCGCCCATGACCCTGCGCCTGCATTGCCGGGATAACACGCCGTGTCAGGTCGTGCCAGCCGATGACATTGGTCTCCAATTGTAGCCGCAGTGCCTCTACCGGCAAGTCCTCGACGGCGCCAGCCTGGCCATAGGCACCGTTGTTGAACAGCGCATCCAGCCTGCCACCGGTGCGGGCAAACACATCGTCGACAAGATTGGATATGGTGTCCGGTCTGGTATAATCCATCAGGAAAGCTTCGATGCCGTCGTTTTCGAGCGCGGCAAGATCCTCCTCCCGCCGGACGGTGGCAAACACCCGCCAGCCGTCCTTCAAGAGGGCGCGTGCGCACCAGGAACCGATGCCGGACGAGCAGCCGGTGACGATTATCGAGGGACGGTCAGTCATAATGGGTCGTTTCCTGTAGAAATTGCCGCCCGGTTTCCCATATTCATGAACGGGTTACAATCGCAGTCGCATGATGAGACAGTTGGAGAGAGAATGCCGGCCTTCATACGCATAGCCTGGAAGGTCGTCTTCGATGCCGTCTGGCATTTCAGCGAAGACGACGGCTGGGCGATGGCGAGCCATGTGGCGCTTTCCACCCTTTTGGCGATCTTTCCCTTCCTGATCTTCGGCACCGCGCTCGGCAGCTTTCTCGGCGCCGACCAGTTCGCCACGACCGCCGTGCATTTCATCTTCGATACCTGGCCGGAATCGATCGCCAAGCCGATCTCGGACGAAGTTGTGCGGGTACTGACTATCCCGCGCGGCGGGTTGCTCACCCTGTCGGTCCTGGCCGCCGCCTATTTCGCCTCGAACGGCGTCGAGGCGTTGCGGGTCTCGCTCAACCGCGCGTATCGCGTGGCCGAAAGCCGGCAATGGTACAAGACCCGCGTTGCCAGCCTTGCCTTTGTTCTTGCCGGCGTATTGGTCCTTGCGATCGTCAGCTTGCTGCTCGTCGCGGTGCCGCTCGCCATCCGCTATGCCGGTACCTATCTGCCCTGGCTCAACAATCTTCTGACCATGATCGACAGCTGGAGCCTTGCCGGCGTCTTCGTCATGCTGGCCACTGGCCTCATCGTCAGCCATCTCTGGCTGCCGGATGGACGCCGCAAGATCATGGATGTGCTTCCGGGCATCATCTTGACCTTGATCGCCTGGTCGATCGGCGCCTATGTCTTTGCCTCCTATCTCGCCACCTTCGCCACCTACGTTTCGACCTATGCCGGCCTTGCCTCGATCATGATCGCGCTGGTCTTTCTCTATATCGTCGGCGTCATCTTCATCCTCGGCGCGGAGATCAACGCGGCGATCATGAAATACAAGGTCAAGCGCATGGTGATCCGCCACATCATGGGGCGCAGGCAGGATGACGTGAAAGTGGAAGCAGCAACCGGCGAGACAGAGGTTCCCAGGGAAAACGTCCTATAGGATCATCGTCCGGACATCGTCCGGTGCCTTGCCCGCGTCCCGGAAGGCGGCGATGCCGGTGTCGCGGTTGCTCTTCGACAACTTGCGGCCGTCAGGCCCTGAGGATCAGCCGGTGGTGGTGATAGACCGGCTGGGGAAGGGCGAGCAGGCTTTGCAGCAGCCGGTGCACCGATGTTGCATGAAAGAGATCGCTGCCCCTGACTACATGACTGACGCCTTGCAACGCATCATCCAGCGTCACCGCCAGGTGATAGCTCGACGGTGCATCCGAGCGTGACAGCACGACATCGCCCCCAGGCAGCAGGGTCGGCCACGATCACACCGGTTTGACCATCCGGGCCGGCACCGGTTTCCTGCCATGTCAGCGGCTCCTTTAGCTCCGCCAGCGCCTTAACCATGTCCAGCCGCCAGGCATGCGGCTTGCCGCCGGCGAGCATACGCTGACGGGCATCGGCTGACAGCTTCCGTTCCTCGCCGGGGTAAAGTGGGGCACCGTCCGGATCGCGCGGCCAGGCTTTGCCCCTTGCCTCGAATTCGGTGACGGCATTCTTGATCGCCCCCGCGTCAGGAAGGCCGGATAGACGAGATCCCGGTCGATCAGCTTGCCGAGCGACTGGCGGTAGAGATCGAGATGCTCCGATTGCCGCCGCGCCGGTTTTTCCCAGTCGAGCCCAAGCCATTCGAGATCCGCGACAATCCCTGCCTCGAACTCCGGCGTACAGCGGGCAATGTCGATATCCTCGATCCGCAACAGGAAGTGTCCGCGCTCTGCTTTCGCCATGTCATGATTGAGAATTGCCGATAGCGCGTGACCAAGATGAAGCTGGCCGTTCGGGCTTGGCGCGAACCGGAATACCTGGTTGTTTTGACACAGTTTTGTTCATAGTTTCTTCTTGGCATGGAAGCGCGCTTCCAGCCATCGATTTTGCCCTTATATAGACCGAACGTCGACGTCGCACCGGAGGGCTGGAGATGCGGATCATCCGCACGCACGAGGATATCACCGCGGGTCTGAGCGGACTGGTGATGCTCGATGCGCGGCTGGAGCATGTCGTGTCGAAGGCAGGTCCCGTGCCGTTGCGCCGGAGCGATCCGGGCTATCGCGGCATCGCCAATATCATCGTCTCGCAGATGGTCTCGAAAGCCAGCGCCGCCGCGATCTGGAACCGCATGGAGGCAACGCTCGGCAATATCGATGCCGCCAGCGTCACGGCCATGTCCGACGAGGATTGCCGCCTGGTTGGCCTGTCCGGCGCCAAGGCCGATACGCTGCGGCGGGTGGCCCTGCGCCGTGCTCGACGGCGAACTTGATCTGGAGGCGATCTGTTCGATCGAGGGCAGCGCCGCCATCCGCGAGATGACCGCCATCAAGGGCGTCGGCCGCTGGACGGCGGAGGTCTATCTGCTGTTTTGCGCCGGCCATCCGGATGTGTTTCCGGTCGGAGACGTGGCTCTGCAAAATGCCGTCAGTCATGCGCTGATGCTGGAAATGCGCCCCTCGGTGCGTGAACTTGATCTGCTGACCGAGCTCTGGGCACCATGGCGCAGTGTCGTGGCGCGCCTGTTCTGGGCCTATTATGCCACGGAAATGCGCCGGGACGGCACTCGGTGGCTCTTTAAGTCAAAAAGCGAATCTTTTGTTTCCTTTTTCCTTTTGGCTTCACAATCCTGACGCAACGGGCCTAATATAGAAGGTGCAGGTGCCGAATCGAGCAGGAGTATACTGGCTTGACGATTGCAGTCTCACCACACGGTCTCCCAGCGCTCGTGCTGAACGCTGACTATAGGCCGCTGAGTTATTACCCCTTGTCGCTCTGGTCCTGGCAGGACGCGATCAAGGCCGTTTTCCTAGACCGCGTGCATATCCTGGCCGAATACGATCATCAGGTCTCTTCCCCCAGCTTTTCCATGCGCCTGCCAAGTGTCGTCTGCCTGAAAAGCTATGTGCAGCCGTCCCGCCATCCGGCTTTCACCCGGTTCAACGTGTTCCTGCGTGACCGGTTCTGAATGCCAGTATTGTGGTTCACCGGATGACTTGACCTTCGACCATGTGATCCCGCGCTGCTGTGGCGGCCAGACCACCTGGGAAAATGTCGTTGCCGCCTGCTCGCCCTGCAATCTGCGCAAGGGCGGCAAGCTGCCCCGTCATGCGGGCATGTTCCCGCATCAGAAACCGTTCCACCCGACGGTGCAGGACCTGCACAATAACGGCCGGCTGTTCCCGCCAAACCATTTGCATGACAGCTGGATGGACTATCTCTACTGGGATGTCGAACTGCAGCCGTAGCGATTTGGTCACTTCGAGCGTGCGAACGGGGCAGGTAGCCCCAAGATCCTCCGTCATTCCTGTGCTTGTCACAGGAATCCAGCCACGCGACGTCTGTCGCGTGAAAAGAGTCCTTTAGCGGCGGAGACCGCCGCTGCTGGATCCCCGCCACAAGGGCGAGGATGACCATGAAGGGAAGGTTTATAAAAATAGCCGGGCCGCTTGCCGGCTAACAGGTTACGCCTTGGCAGCGCGCGCAGCGCAATAGCGGCCAGGATCAGGCTGGCAATGACGTTCCAGCCGGCAAAGGAAAGACCGAGCACGCGCAGGGCAGCATCCGTGCAGGACGGGCCGTGCTTGCTGTCGAGATCGCCGAGCAGGTCACCGACATTGCCGGAAACGCCAGATGCCGACGTTGCACAGGTCGCAGGTCCCTCCCAGAAATGCCATTCGACGCCGGCGTGATAGACGCCGGTTCCGGCACCCACCAACATCAGGATACCGATGACCACAAGCACGCGCGTCGTCCAGGCAGGCAGGCGCAGAACCGAAGTGGCAATTGCGACGATGCCGATCGGGATACCCCAGTAATAGGGCGTCCGCTGCATCAGGCAGAGCGCGCAGGGGATATAGCCGCCGATATGCTCGAAGGCGAGCGCACTGCCGACGGTGGCAGTCATGCCGAGCGTGGCGGAGGACAGACGGCAGGAGGCCGCGGGGTGGCTGGGTCAGGCTGTCGCTCAAGGCGGGCTCCATCGGGATGTCAGGCAAGGGAAACGGTAGGCTGCGAACATGGCGATCAGCAGGCCAGCCACAGCCGCGGCGAGCATCCCCAGCCGCTTTTCGATGAAATGGCGAATCCCTTCGCCGTAGCGCTGCAGCAGCCAGGCCAGCAGGAAAAAGCGGGCGCCGCGGGCAACAACGGCCGAGATGATGAACAGGCCAAGATTGATGTTGGCGGCACCGGACAGAATGGTGACCACCTTGATCGGCGGCAGATGCGCAAGCCCTGAGGTGACAAGCAGCAGCACCAGCGTCTCATAGCCAACCGATGCCTTCATCGTTTCGAAGGCTTCGAGCTTGCCGTAGAAATGCAGGATCGGCTTGGCCAGCGCCTCGAAGGCGTAATGGCCGATATACCAGCCGGCAATGCCGCCGAGCACCGAGGCGACGGTCGCGACGAAGGCGTAACGGTAGGCACGCTCCGGACGGGCCAGCGCCATCGGCAGGAAGAGAACGTCGGCTGGAACCAGGAAGACGGAACTTTCGACGAAAGCGATAACTGCGAGCCACGCTTCGGCGGATTTCCGGGCGGCGAGCGACATTGTCCAGTCGTAAAGGCGTCGAAGCATCAAGGATTTCCAGTTTCGGTCCACGCCTTTTAGGCAGGATTGCCCAAGCTGTAAATGATTTGCTGCGGATGCGAACTGCACAGTTTTGTGATTCCCGCCCGACGATATTCAAAATCCCGGTTGACCGTTCCAAATCGGTTCGTGTAAACGCTTTTTGCTACCCCGAAAGGTATCCGTGCCCCCGTTGGCGGAATTGGTAGACGCGCCTGACTCAAAATCAGGTTCCGAGAGGAGTGCTGGTTCGATTCCGGCACGGGGCACCATTTCATTTTCCCCTTTGATTTTGTTCTATTGTCTCAGATGTTTTGCGTGCCGTCGTATTGACCCGGCAAACACGATATCGAAAGCCGCCCGACTGCGCGCTATCTGATGCAACAAACCGGCCCTCATGCCATTGTCTCTTCGACGGCGTTGATGCGAAAATCAGGCCCCGCCATGGGGTGGCGCCGGTGACGAAGGGTTTGGGGTCGTGGGGGCGTCAGACCGAGGCGTACAGCGGGAGGATTCTAATGGGTAAGACATTGGCATTCTTGATTTCGATTTGCTTGGTCAGTCCGGCATGGTCGCACGACTTTTACGAAGTCACTTGCTGCGCCGGGCGCGATTGCAAGCCGATACCGGCGAGTGATGTGACGCCGACGAAGGACGGCTGGCTCGCACGGACGACCGGTGAGGTCATCGCCTACAAGACCTGGCCTCTCAGGCGATCTCCCGACGGGCAGTTCCATCGGTGTGCCGCCTTCAACGATTTCGGCCCCAAGGGTAGAACCAAATGCCTTTATATCCCGGATATGGGCGAATGAAGTGACGATCTTCAACAGTGCGGCATCTGCCGAATCATATGGAAGCGGCATTCGCCCGGCGCGTGCAATACGCAACTTGCTTAATTGAAATACAACTATCCGGCGTGCGGGTTGTGAATATCAGCATCCGCTTGCTCCAAATCAGCACAGGTCCAAAAGACGGTTAACCGCCACGCGGTATCTCGATTGCAAAACTTTTCAACGGCGCCCAGTCTGGAACAAATCAATCCCCAATCGGCACACAATGCCGTCAACCACGGAGTCGAGCATGTCCCAGTCTGCTACGTCCTGCGCCATTTTCGATGACGTTGAAGCGCTGTCCGGCGCGTTGTTCTCATGGTGCGCTGAGCGCGGCGTCCGTCTGCGCAGCCAGGAAGGTGTCAGTGCGGCCGGTGCCGTGATCGATCTTTTCTTTGCAGGCTACACAACACAGGACGAGCTGCTTGACGCATTGAATGACCGTCATAGCCGCGAGTTCGTCTTTGCTTCCTGAAGCCGCGACAGAGCGCCGCCGGTTCGAGGTTGGCGTGGGCTTCAGTTGAATTTCATGATCTGGAAGTGTTAGGTGCGCCGCAGCGTAATTTCTTGCGGCGGGCACATGCTTCCGATCAGTGATACCTATGACAATCTCCGCCGGGACTTCCGCTGGCAGATTCCTGGAAAATTCAACATCGGCGCGGCCGTTAGCGATGTCTGGGCCGCGCGCGAGCCTGACCGGGTCTGCCTGCAGCATTTCAGCCCGGACGGCGCGCATCTGTCGCTGACCTATGGGGCTTTCTCGGTTCAATCCTCCTCCTTTGCCCAAGGGCTTCTGGAACAGGGTGTCAGGGCCGGTGATCGGGTGGCAATCCTCCTGCCTCAGAGTTTCGAGACCGCAATCGCCCATGCCGCAATCTACAAGCTCGGCGCCATCGCCCTGCCGCTGGCGCTGCTGTTCGGCGTCGAGGCGCTTGAATACCGGCTGCGGGACGCAGGTGCTGTGGCCATTGTCACCAATCGCTTCGGCCACGAGAAGATCGCAGCGATCCGTCATCAGTTGCCGGATCTGAAAACCGTCGTGCTGGTGGAGGACAACGGGCCGGATACGATCGCCTTTGCAGCACTTGCGCAGACGCCCGCGCCGAATTTTGTTGCGGCCGATACGACGCCGGACGATCCAGCGATGATGATCTATACGTCGGGCACGACGGGACCACCGAAGGGCGCGCTGCACGGACATCGCGTTTTGCTCGGCCATATCCCCGGCTTCCAGTTCCACCACGCCTTCCTGCCGCAGCCGGGCGACCGGATGTGGACGCCGGCCGACTGGGCCTGGGCAGGCGGGCTGCTGAATGCGCTTCTGCCCTCGCTGCTGCTCGGTGTTCCCGTTGTGTCCTCGCCCGGCCAGAAATTTGATCCGCATATGGCCTTTCGCATCCTGGAGGAGATGGACGTGCGCAATGCGTTCATTCCGCCGACGGCATTGCGGCTGATGAAATCGGTCGAAAATCCACGCGCTCTACAGGCTCAATCTGCGCACCATTGGCTCGGCCGGCGGATCTCTCGGGCGCGAAACCTGGGAACAGGCAAGCGCGGCGTTCGGGGTTCCGGTCAACGAGTTCTACGGCCAGACGGAGTGCAACATCGTGCTGTCGTCGGCGGCCAACCTCGGTGTGCTGAAGCCCGGTTCGATGGGCAAGCCGGCGCCCGGTCATGACGTTGCGATCATTGACAGCGAGGGCAGGGAGCTTCCCATTGGCACCGTCGGCCAGGTCGCGGTGCGCCGGCCCGATCCGGTGATGTTCCTCGGCTATTGGAACAACGACGCGGCGACATCGGCAAAATTCATCGGCGACTGGATGACGACGGGCGACCAGGGCGTTCGGGATGAAGAGGGCTATATTACCTTCTTCGGCCGTGACGACGATGTCATCACCTCGTCCGGCTACCGCATCGGTCCGGGCGAGATCGAGGATTGCTTAGCGGGGCATCCGGCCGTGCAGCTTGCTGCTGCCATCGGCAAGCCCGATCCGGTGCGCACGGAGATCGTCAAGGCCTATGTGGTGCTGAGGCCGGGCCATGCGGCAAGCACTGAGCTTGCCGCGGATATCCGCGATTGGGTCAAGACGCGGCTGTCGATGCATGAATATCCGCGCGAGATCGAGTTTCTCGACAGCTTGCCGTTGACCACCTCCGGCAAGGTCATCCGCCGCATCCTGCGCGATAAGGCGATCGTGGAGGAGGGCTGATCGCTCGCCCCAGACCGGAGCCTGCCCTATCGCAATGAGCGCGGTGCCAGCGACCGAATCTTTTCACGCAGCAGCTGCGCCATGTTGCGGGTATTGCGGTAGAGGTGGAGTTGGGCTGCCACCTGCCGCACGTCACGGTCGCGGTTCTGCTTGAGGCCGATCACCAGAGTTCCCATGTCCTCGCGCTCTTCCCAGAAGCGGCTCATGATCGGGTGGTCGGGAGCGGCGCAGCTGTCGGAGCGCATGATGTTGGCATCGTCGAGATGCCATTCGGTCAATTCGGCGAGCAGCAATTTTCCGGGCGAATATTTGGCGTATTGCTCGTCATAGGCCGTTTTCCACGTATAGGCCTCGCCCGCCATCATGAAGACGATCATCGATGCGATGGCGGTGCCGTCGAGGTCGAGCGTATGAATGCGCACGCTGTCGGCTTCGGCTAGGTTGGTGATCGCTTCACGGGCAAAGGCGGCGCGGTAGCGGTCGAGCACCATGGCGGTATGTGCCCGGCCTTTCCAGCCGCCCGCTTCCAGCGCCAGGAATTCCTCCATGCGGAAGCGGATATCGGCCGGTTGACGGGCGACGTTGTAGGAGACGCGCCCGACCCTTTCCAGCAGTTTCCATTGACGGCGCAATTCAGCGCAGATGCGCTGCGCTGATGGCGTGGCGCAGATAGGTCTGGCCGTCCTGCAGGCTTTCCAGCATCGGCCGGCTAAAGGTGTCAGTCACCGTCAGCGGCAGGTTACGGCCAATGGCGACGGCGCGGGCAAGCTGCGCTGAACTTGCCCTTGAGGCGGATGTCGGGCAGCACGAGAACGCTGGGCAGGCTGGCAGCCGGGGCGGTCAGCGCCTCGTAGAAATTGTCGATGGTTTCGGGCCGCATCCTCGGCGTCAAGCAAGGGCACGCCGAGCGGGCCGAACGGATTGGACCAGGCGCGAATGATCGGGGCACCGATCGAAAAGCCCGGCTTCTCGATCGAAAACGGCATCAGGAACCGGATGCGGCTGCGGCGCTCGTCATTGTCGCGGATCAGCGCCAGGCGGATGATACGGTCTTCCAGACGCGGCATGGCTGGCGCCAGGAAGCGGCCGGTGAAGAAGACGTTCGGTTCCATCGCCCGGTTGGAGAGAAAATCCAGTTCGGTCTGCAACTCATAGCCCTGGCGTGCCGGATAGAAGCAAAGCTGGCGGCCGGGACGGCCAATGGCAATGGTATTGTCGGCGATGGGCTGATCGGGCGTCGGCTGAACGAGGCCGCCGAGGATGCGCGCCGACCGGCTGTTGGCGTCGTCGGGAAAATGCGGATTGCCGGTCATGAGCGAGGTGCCTCTGCTTTGATGGTTCGGGCATGCGGGTCGGCAAAGGCGAAGAGAACGATGCCGAAGGTACGACGGACAGCGATGTGAAGGAGGATCGCTTCGACGAACATGGCGCCGGCCGTGGCGATCGCGGCACCGGTCAACCTGAACATCGGGATCAACGTGACGTTGAGCGCCAGATTGCAGACAAGGGCCATCGCATAGAGCGCGACGCAAAGCTTCTGCCGGCCGGCCATGGTGAGAAAAGCCTCTGCGGGCCCTACCAGCGCCTTTGCCATGATGCCGGCAAACAGGATGGCCATCAGCGGATAGCCGGAAACGAAGGCGGGACCGAACAGCGACAAAAGGAACGAACCGCAGGCAAGCACCATCAGGCCGACGGCGAGCGACGGCCAGAACGACCATTTGGCGCTTTCAACGGCGATGACGGCCAGTTGCTGGCGGTCGGGATTGGCCATGGCCGCGGAAAAGCGCGGCGATGCGGCGGCCTTGACGGAGAACATCACGAAATGCACCAGAGCCATGGTCTTGGCGGCAGCGAAGTAGATCGCGACACTGGCCGGATCGAGATAGAGGCCGACGATGACGACGTCGGAATTGGTCAGCATGAAGCCGAACCCCTCGATCAGGAAGATCGGCAGCGCGACGCGAAACCAGGTGCCGAATTCGATGCGGCTTGGCCCTTTGACATAGCGCCGGCGCAAGCGCCAGGTCAGGATGAAGAACTGGCCGACGCTTGTCAGGTAGGTGGCGGCCATCGCGGCGATCATGGCGGTGCGGGCGGTATGCGGCTCACCGATCGCTACGGCCAGCATCATGAATGCAAGGATCAAAACCGGCCGGATGATATAGGTCGGGCTCATGGCCGAAACGGCCCAGCTGTGTGCGCGTGAGGTGCCGTCCATCACGTCGCCGAGCGCGATCATCGGCAGCGAGAAGACACCGAGATAGAGCGGCAGGAGGTAATAGCTCTCGATATGTTCACCGAACAGGGAGAGGCCACCGATGCCGATGACGGCAAGCACTGTTGCAGACAGGAGTGCGAAGATGCGCACGGTTGTCGTCATCCCGCGGATTTCGGCCAGGGCCTCGCGGGCACGATATTGCGGCAGGAAGCGGATGATGGCGGTATGGAAGCCGAGGCAGGAGAGGTTGCCGAACAGCACCACCAGCACCCAGACGAAAACGAAGATGCCGTATTCGAATTCGCCCATGACGCGGGCGAGGATGATCTGCGATACGAAGGCGATAGCGGCGCTGACGACGCGGATGGCAAAGGCGACAAGCGCCATGCGCTGGGCAAGGTGTTTGGGATCGGTGCTCGTTAGTACGGGAATGAGCTTTTCAAGCAGAGGCGATAGCCGCTCCCTCAATGCGGGCGGCAAATATCGTCCAGCCGTTTGACATGCTGCCATGAACAATGGAGTACCCTGAAACTACGCAAAACAGAATGCCAGTCTTGGCAGAACAGCGTTAACAAAGGGTGGAGACTTGGGTTAAGGTCTACGGTTTCGCCACTGGGAATCGATCCCCCAGGGGGAGTTTCAGGCTGCTGACAACAAAAACTCATATGCTGTTATCGGTTGTATTCGGCCGCAGAAACAGCGAGCGCGACGCCAGCCCGCGCAACCGGGAAGATGGGCTCCCCGGCTGTGGCAACAGCCTTGCTGTCGAATCTGGAGGTGATCTATGTGGCAAAAACCATTTAGCGTCACGCTTATGATGCGAAAAACCCGGACGGGCTGGTCAATAGCTGTCCGGGTTCAATTCTGTAAAATAAGCTCAAGGCAGGCGGGAGTGCAATCCCGTCTGCCACTTCAGAAATAAGCGATACCGCTTATAAAATCAAGTTTCCGATACTTACGCTTCAAATGCACCGTGGCAGTGCTTGTATTTCTTGCCCGAGCTGCAAGGGCAGGCCTCGTTGCGGGCGACTTTGCCCCAGCTCGACGGATCCTGCGGATTGCGGTTTTCCGGCTCGACGAAGTTGAGGTTGACGCTGTCGGCAAAGTCGTCCTCGCCGGTCACCGGATCGAGGTGGTGGCCAACCATCTGCGGCGGCGGGTTGCAGGGCTTCGGCTGCTTCGCGCACCAGTTCGACGCGCATCAGTTGTGCCGTCACGGCCTGGCGAAGGTTGGCCAGGAGTGCCTGGAACAGTTCGAACGCTTCGGACTTGTATTCCTGCAGCGGGTCGCGCTGGGCGTAGCCACGGAAGCCGATGACCGAGCGCAGGTGATCGAGGTTGACGATGTGCTCGCGCCAGAGATGGTCGAGCGTCTGCAGAACCACGGAGCGCTCGACGTACAGCATGATATCCGGGCCGAAGCGTTCGGCGCGGTCCGCTGCTGCCTTGTCGGCTTCAGCCGTGATGCGCTCGCGAATATCGTTTTCATCGATGCCTTCCTCGGCAGCCCATTCGATGATCGGCAGGTCGAGGTTGAGCGAGTTCTGCACGTCGGTCTTCAGGCCGACGGAATCCCACTGTTCGGCATAGGCCTTTTCCGGAATGCGCTTGGCGACGATGTCTTCGATCACCTCGTGGCGCATGTCGGCGACGGTTTCGGAAATATCCGTTGCATCCATCATCTCGATGCGCTGCTCGAAGATCACCTTGCGCTGATCGTTCAGAACGTCGTCATATTTCAGAAGGTTTTTACGCGTGTCGAAGTTGCGGGCTTCGACCTTCTTCTGGGCGCGTTCCAGCGCCTTGTTGATCCAGGGATGGACGATGGCTTCGCCTTCCTTGAGGCCAAGCTTCTGCAGCATCGAATCCATGCGGTCGGAACCAAAGATGCGCATCAGATCATCCTGCAACGACAGGAAGAACTTCGAGCGGCCGGGGTCGCCCTGACGGCCGGAACGGCCGCGCAGCTGGTTGTCGATGCGGCGGCTTTCGTGACGTTCGGTCGCCAGAACGTAGAGGCCGCCGGCAGCGAGCGCGATGTCCTTCAAGCGCTGAACTTCAACCTTGATCGCGGCTTCCTTTTCGTCGCGCTCAGGGCCGTGCTCCATCTCGCCGAGTTCACGTTCGACGCGCATTTCAAGGTTGCCGCCGAGCTGGATGTCGGTGCCGCGGCCAGCCATGTTGGTGGCGATCGTCACGGCACCCGGAACGCCTGCCTGCGAAACGATATAGGCTTCCTGCTCGTGATAGCGGGCGTTCAGGACCTGGAAATTGGTAAAGCCGGCCTTCTTCAGCATTTCGGCCAGAAGTTCGGATTTTTCGATCGAGGTCGTGCCGACTAGGACCGGCTGCTGACGGTCCTGCGAGTCCTTGATCTCGGCGATGATCGCCTTGTATTTTTCTTCCACCGACCGATAGACTTCGTCGTCTTCGTCGATGCGCTTGATCGGCAGGTTGGTCGGTACTTCCACGACTTCGAGGCCGTAGATGTTGCCGAATTCCTCGGCTTCCGTCGAAGCTGTACCGGTCATGCCGCCGAGCTTCTTGTACATGCGGAAGTAATTCTGGAAGGTGACCGAAGCCAGCGTCTGGTTTTCCGGCTGGATGGTGACCTTTTCCTTGGCCTCGAGCGCCTGGTGCTGGCCTTCCGAATAGCGCCGGCCCGGCATCATGCGGCCGGTGAATTCGTCGATGATGACGATCTCGTCGTTGCGGACGATGTAGTCCTTGTCTTTCTGGAAAAGCTTGTGGGCCTTCAAGGCGTTGTTGACGTGGTGGACGATCGCGACGTTCTCGACGTCGTAAAGCGTTTCGCCCTTCAACAGGTTGGCTTCTGCGCAGCAGGTTTTCCAGCTTCTCTGTGCCGTCTTCGGAGAAGTTGGCCGAGCGCTGCTTTTCATCGATCTCGTAGTCTTCCGGCGACAGAAGCGGGATGAACTTATCGATCGTGTTGTAGAGATCGGAGCGGTCGTCGAGCGGACCGGAGATGATCAGTGGCGTGCGCGCTTCGTCGACGAGGATCGAGTCGACTTCGTCGACGATCGCGAAGAAGTGGCCGCGCTGAACCATCTGGTTACGCTCGTACTTCATGTTATCGCGGAGATAATCGAAGCCGAGTTCGTTGTTGGTCGCGTAGGTGACGTCGCAGGCATAGGCAGCGCGGCGCTGGTCGTCGGTCAGGCCGTGGACGATCACGCCTGTCGTCAGACCGAGGAACGAATAGATCCGGTTCATCGTCGCCGAGTCGCGGGTCATGAGGTAATCGTTGACAGTGACGACGTGAACGCCTTTGCCGGCAATGGCGTTGAGGTAGACCGGCAGCGTTGCCACCAGCGTCTTGCCTTCCCCGGTCTTCATTTCGGCGATCGATTTTTCGTGCAGGATGATGCCGCCGATCAGCTGGACGTCAAACGGTCGCAGGCCGAGTGTGCGGCGTGCAGCTTCGCGGGCAACGGCGAAAGCAGGCACCAGGAGATCATTGAGCGTCTTGCCGTCGGCGAACTGCTGGCGGAACTCAACGGTCTTGGCAGCCAGTGCTTCATCGGAAAGCGCTTTGGTTTCAGCTTCCAGGGCATTGATGGCATCGACCTTGGCTTTGTAGCCACGCACACGGCGGTCATTCGATGAGCCGAAGATTTTGCGGGCGAGGCCGCCGAGACTGACCATAAGAATGGTCCTTTCTTCTATATCGCCAACGCGGTCGATTTCCATGAAATACTATGAAACGCCCGGAACTGTTCTGGACGCGAGGTTGCGTGACAGATAAGAGGGGGTCGAATTATGTCAACGGAGTTGAGGCACGCCCAGGCTACAGAACGGCCACAATCTGATGATGTGGAACGTTTCAGGCCGGCCGTGACCGCGGTTTCGGATACCAGCGTGGGAAGGTATAGGATGTTGAAATACAAAATGCTTGCGGCAGTTGCCCTGATCGCTGTCATGGCCGCCCAAGGCCCAGCAGCGGCACAGGATGCCGCCGATCCGGTTATCGCCAAGGTCGGCGATACGGAAATCCACCAGTCGGAGCTGGACTACGCCCTCACTGGCCTAGACCCTCAGCTTGCACAGCTGCCGGAAGACCAGAAGCGCGCAGCAGCCCTTTCAGGCCTGATCGACGTCAAGCTGCTGGCCAAGGACGCGGACAAGGAAGGCCTGCAGAACGACGCGGACTTCAAGAAGCGCCTCGCCTACCTGACCGATCGCGAATTGCACAACGCCTTCTTCAAGAAACACGTTGTCGATGCCGTGAAGCCGGAAGAGGTCAAGGCACGCTACGACGTGGAAATTGCCAAGATGCCTGCACAGGAAGAGGCTAAGGCCCGTCATATACTGGTGAAGACCGAGGAAGAAGCCAAGGCGATCATCAAGGATCTCGATGCCGGCAAGGACTTCAGTGACGATCGCCAAGGAAAAGTCGACCGACCCGAACAAGGCTGACGGCGGCGATCTCGGCTATTTCACCAAGGACCGTATGGTTCCGGAATTCTCCGAAGCTGCCTTCAAGCTCGAAAAGGGCAAGTACACGGCAGTGCCGGTCAAAACCCAGTTCGGCTTCCACGTCATCCTGCTCGAAGACAAGCGCATGCAGCCGCCGCCGCCGTTCTGAACAGGTCGAGCAGCAGGTCAAGCAGCTCGTCATGCGCGACAAGTACATCGAGCTTCTGACGGCTGCCAAGAAGGACGCCGGCGTCGACATCACCGATCCGGCGCTGAAGAAGGCCTATGACGACGCCAACAAGGCGGAAGCCGCGACCGCCAACTGACGATATGACGTGACCGCGCGTCTTTGGGTGGTCACGTCTTTCTGATATCAATTGAACGATACAGGTCCCGGAGGCGTCAGGCTCTTCGGGATTTCGTTTGTAGGCCCGTCAGGCCGGGCCATCATCGCTAAACAGGGTTGATCATGTCCGGTTCCGTTTCCCCGCTTGCCCTGAAATCTTTTGCCGATATGCCGCCCGTGTGCGGCGTCCGCATGGCGACCGCTGCCGCCGGCATCAAGTACAAGAACCGCACCGACGTGCTGCTGATGGTCTTCGACGAGCCCGCTGCCGTCGCCGGCGTGTTCACGAAGTCGTGGTGCCCGTCGGCTCCCGTCGATTTCTGCCGCCAGAACCTGTCCGGCGGTATTGCCCGTGCCGTGGTCGTCAATTCCGGCAATGCCAATGCCTTTACCGGCAAGAAGGGCAGGGCGGCGACCGAGCTGACGGCGCAGTCGGCTTCTGCAAGCGGTCGGGTGTCGACCGGTGAAGTGTTCCTCGCCTCGACGGGCGTGATCGGCGAACCGCTGGATGCCACGAAATTTGCCGGTGTTCTCAGCGACATGACCACGCAGGCGACCGGCGATTTCTGGTTTGAAGCCGCCAAGGCGATCATGACCACCGATACCTATCCTAAGGTTGCCACCCGTAGCGCCGAAATCGGCGGCGTCACTGTTACCATCAACGGCATTGCCAAGGGTGCCGGGATGATTGCACCGGACATGGCGACGATGCTGTCCTTCGTCGTCACCGACGCGGATATCGCGCCGGCAGCACTGCAGGTTTTGCTATCGGAAGGCACCGGCCCGACCTTCAATTCCGTCACCGTCGACAGCGATACCTCGACATCCGACACGCTGATGTTGTTTGCCACCGGTGCTGCCGGCAAGGACGGACAGCCGAAGATCGTGGATGCAGGTGATCCCGCACTCGCTGGTTTCCGCGCAGCTCTCAACGATCTCCTGCGCGATCTGGCCTTGCAGGTGGTTCGTGACGGTGAAGGCGCTCGCAAGATGGTTGCCGTTACCGTCGAAGGTGCCGAGAGCGACCAGGCTGCCAAGCGCATCGGCCTCTCGATTGCCAATTCGCCGCTGGTCAAAACAGCAGTTGCCGGCGAGGATGCTAACTGGGGCCGCGTGGTCATGGCTGTCGGTAAATCTGGCGAACTGGCCGATCGCGACCGGCTGGCGATCTGGTTCGGGGATGTTCGCGTTGCTGTCGATGGCGAGCGTGACCCGACTTATTCGGAGGCCGCTGCAACGGCCGTGATGAAAGAAGAAGACATCGCCATCCGCGTCGAGATCGGTCTCGGCTTCGGCAAGGCGACGGTCTATACCTGCGATCTGACGAAGGAATATGTCGAGATCAACGGCGACTACCGGAGCTGATGGCAGTGCAGGATACGATTTCGAAAGCCGATCTGCCGAACGTACGCCGCCTGGAGGCCGTCGGTTTCGCGCCTGGCCCGCGGCATCGGTGCAATATGACGGCAGCTGGTTGGTCCGGCTAACGGCGGGGCATGATTCCAAGCGCCTGAACTCGGTCAATCCGCTGGATCCTTCTGATAGCCGCGATATCGAGATCAGGCTTCAGAAGGCCGCCAAGCGCTTTTCCGACTATGGCCGCCCGCTGACCGTGCGCCAGACGCCGCTGACGCCGCCGCAACTGATTGCCTACATGAATGAACACCACTGGCCGGTGTTTTCCCGAAACCATCGTCATGATGGCCGATATCCCGCCGAACGACACGACGGAATCGATCGAGCATCTGCCGTTGCGCGATGTTGGCCGTTTCGTCGATGCGCGGCTGCAGATTTGCGGCGAAAGCAGCCAGGACAAGGCGGGTCTCAGCGAAGTCATCAACGCGATCAAGCCGGAATGCGGACTGTTCCTGTTCAGAATCGCCGGACGAGGGACCGATCGCGGTGTCGCTCGCCGTTCACGACAACGATCTTGCCGGCATCTTGCAAGTTGCCGTTGCTGAGAGCGTCCGGCGGCAGGGCGTGGGCAGCGCCATCGTCAACGCCTCGTTACGCTGGGCGCGTCTTCGCGGTGCCCGCACCGCCTGGCTCTCGGTCGAAAGCGACAATGACGCCGCCATCACGCTTTATCGCAAGTTCGGCTTTCGGGATGTCTACCGGTATGCCTACCGGCGTGAAGGGGTATGACGATGGACGTTGCCGGCCGAAAGATTCTTCTGGTGGCGGCCTGTGCGCTGGTCGATAGCGATGGCCGGATACTTTTGGCCCAGCGGCCAGAGGGCAAATCGCTGGCGGGGCTCTGGGAGTTTCCCGGCGGTAAGGTCAGAGCCCGGCGAAACGCCGGAGGAAACGCTGATCCGTGAACTGGACGAGGAACTGGGGGTCCGCACCAAGGTCGCCTGCCTCGCGCCACTTACATTTGCCAGCCACACCTACGATGACTTTCATCTGCTGATGCCACTCTACGTTTGCCGGCGTTATGAGGGCGTGGCCTATGGCCGCGAAGGGCAAGCGGTGAAATGGGTTCGCCCGAAGGCCTTGCGCGAGTATCCTATGCCGCCCGCCGACGAGCCACTTATCCCCTATTTAATGGATTTGCTCTGATCAAATCCCGGAAATTTCTATTTTATTAATCGAACATTTATCCCCCTCCCGCAAAATCAGCTTCGAGTAAGTACCGGTGTCTAATGGTTTGGGGATGATTCCCTGTAACCGATGTCGGTTTTTTATAGGCGTCGACATGGTGAAGCGGTGGGTGAACCGGCTTCAGGGAAACGCACGTATTCGAAGAGGCAGACGATGGTCGACGACGATTTTTGGAGAACGGTTCAGGACAAGGATCTGGTGACGACCCAGAGCCGCTGCACGGGGTGCGCTTAATCTGTCGCTGCTGTTCGGGACTGCCGTCATTGCGCTGACCCTCATTCTGACACCGATGCTGACGTCGAAGACGGACAACAAGGTGCTGGCTGACGCGCCGATCGACTACGATAATATTTCGACCGGCTCGATCCCGGGCAGCCTGCCGGCCAAGCGCTACACGGTGCGCCGCAGCGTGCTGCAGGAAATGCCGGGCGCCGTCTGCATTATAGACGCCAATGGAAGCAAAAGCGGCTGCTGATGGTCCTGTGGGCCGGGGACACCCCGGCGTCCCGGTCCGTTGCCAGCCCGGATCGGTAATGATCCGGTAAAGATAGTGCGCATATTCGTGCTTTTCGGGTGATGTCATCTGCTAGGGCATGCGCAGGACAGGCTGGGAGCACATGAGGACACTGATTCGCCTTCTGAAAGACAAATCTGGTGCCACGGCGATCGAATATGGTCTGTTGGCCGCCCTTATTTCACTAGGTCTGATCGCGGGGCTTGGGGGCTTCTCTGACGAATTGTTGGCCATTTTTCAAAAAATCACGAACACCATAACTGGTGCCGGACCCCTCTGAGGCCGGCGTCTCCGCTATTGTTCACCTTTCAACGGCAGTTCCCGCGTGCTCAGCGCGTCCGATAGGCGTTGCTTCGCCGAACCGGGTTTCAGCGGTTTCTGCTGGCTTTCGTGCGGTGCCCAGCCGGAAATGTAGATGATCGAGAACGTTGCCCGGATGCGGCCGTCCGGATCGGCAAAACGTTCGGCGTAGATTTCAGCCGCCCGCACGAAAAAGCTCCGGGTGAGTGGCTTGCGGCTGCGGGCTGTGAGCGGATTGGTCATGCCCATCGACCGCAGGTCTTTTAACAACGAAAACAGCGATGCGTAGCGCACCGTATAGCTCTCGGTATCGGCGACCGGCAGGCTGAAGCCGGCACGTTGCAGAGCGCGCCGATGTCGTGGACATCGGCAAAGGGGATGACACGCGGGCTGGCGCCGCCGGTCATTTCGCTTTCCGCCGCCAAAAGCACCTCGCGCAATTCCTGTAATGTGCCTGAGCCGGGAATAGCGGCGAGGAACAGGCCATCGGGTTTCAGCGCGGCGCACCTGGATGAAGACGCCGGGCGTGTCGTTGGTCAGGTGCAGTGACAGTGGCGAGACGATGAGGTTTGCCGATTCCGGCGGGAGCGGGACAGTCTCGAGGGACGCGGCGGTGACCGTTTCATCCGGGGCTGCGAAAGCGGCATCCGTTTCGACCCGCTCGATCTCGGTGACCTTGCCGGTGTTGGCGATGTAGCGGGCTGTGAGGCCGCTATAGCCGTGCAGTTCGACGGCCTTGTCGAAATGGCGCTCGACCACGCTCAGGCGCTCGGACAGTTCCTGAGCGGCGATCTCCAGCAGGAATTGTGCCTTCGGGTCGCCGTTGCAGGAATGCCCGCTTGCGGCGGGCTTCGATGAGCGTCTGGTCGAAAACGATATCCACGGCTTTGCCTTCCAAAAATCTGATCGCAATGAAACCCGCCTAGCCTTAAAGTCAACCTTATGGGGGACGATGGTGCAGAAAATACGGGGTGGCGGCTGGCCAACGGTTTGCGTAGCGGCCTGCGTGGCCTGGTGGCTGCGGCAGTCGATGCGGTCTATCCGCCGGTCTGCAGCGGTTGCGGCCGCATCGTCGGGCAGCATCGCGGCGTCTGTCCCGCCTGCTGGGCGACGTTGCGGCTGATCGAGCGGCCCTATTGCGAGGTTCTCGGGCTGCCGTTTTCGCATGATCTGGGGGCGGGTATCCTGTCGGCCGATGCGATCGCCAATCCGCCTGTGTTCAGCGCGGCTGCGTTCCGTTGCCATCCATGACGGCATTGCCAAGTCGCTTGTCCATGGCCTGAAATATCGCGACCGCACCGATCTGGCTGTGATGATGGCGGAGTGGATGATCCGCGCCAGCGACGGAAATGTTGCGGCCTGCGATGCGGTCGTTCCGGTGCCGCTGCACGCCTTCCGGCTCTGGTGCCGCAAGTTCAACCAGTCCGCAGAGCTTGCCCGGGCGATTGCCCGCATGTCGAAGAAGCCCTTCCTGGCTACGGCGCTGATCCGCACCAGACGCACCGCCCAGCAGGTGGGGCTGGGCGCCAGCCAGCGGGAGGAGAACGTGCGCGGCGCATTTTCGGTGACTGAGGCTGGCAAGGCGGCGCTGTTCGGCAAGCGGATCGTTCTGATCGATGATGTCTATACGACGGGGGCCACTGTTTCGGCCGCGACCCGGGTGCTGAAGAAGGCGGGCGCGGTTGATGTGACCGTTTTGACCTTTGCAAGAGCCATGTCCGGTCTTATATGACACGGTAGATTGTGCTGGCGCAGGGCCGGCGAAGGAGCAGGTCAACTCATGGCTTCGGTCGTCATTTATACCCGTCAATTCTGTGGCTATTGTTCCGCGGCGAAGAAACTTCTGGAAACCAAGGGCGTGACGTTCGAGGAGCATGATGCAACCTATGCTCCTGACGTGCGCCAGAAGATGATCGAGCGCTCGAACGGTGGCACGACCTTCCCGCAGATATTCATCAACAATGCCCATATCGGCGGCTGCGACGACCTGCATGCGCTCGAACGCGCCGGCAAGCTGGACGCGATGCTCGCCGCATAAGGAGTGACTGCCATGACGTTCAAGGCCGCAGCGATCCAGATGTGTTCCGGTGTCGATCCGGCAGGGAATGCCGACACCATGGCAAAGCTCGTTCGCGAGGCTGCCGCACAGGGCGCCACCTATGTGCAGACGCCGGAAATGACCGGTGCGCTGCAGCGCGACCGCGCTGCAATGAAGGCCGCCCTGCGCGACGAGAGTAACGATCTCATCGTTGCCGCAGCGTCGAAGCTGGCCGCCGAACTCGGGATCTATCTGCATGTCGGCTCGACGGCGATCGGCCTTGCCGACGGCAAGATGGCCAATCGTGGTTTTCTGTTCGGCCCGGATGGCCAAAAAATCACCCATTACGACAAGATCCACATGTTCGATGTCGATCTCGACAATGGCGAGAGCTGGCGCAAGTGCCGCCTATACGCCGGGCGGTACCGCGCGGCTGGTGAGCCTGCCGTTCGGCAAGCTCGGCTGCGCCATCTGCTACGATGTGCGTTTCCCCGAGCTTTTTCGGGCGCAGGCAGCGGCCGGAGCGCAGATCATGTCGGTACCGGCGGCCTTTACCCGCCAGACCGGCGAAGCGCATTGGGAAATCCTGCTGCGTGCACGGGCAATCGAGAATGGCATGTTCGTGATCGCTGCCGCCCAGGCCGGCGTGCATGAGGACGGCCGCGAGACGTTTGGTCATTCGATGATCATCGATCCGTGGGGGCGTGTTCTGGCCTCGGCCGGCGGCACCGGTGAGGGCATCGTTGTTGCCGATATCGATGTTGGTGCGGTTGCCGTGGCGCGGGCGAAAATTCCGAACCTGAAGAACGGCCGGGCGTTCTCGCTGGAGGAGGTGCCACTGAGCGCCTCCGGGGGCGTGGCCGCTTGATCAAATATACGCTTTCCTGTGACAACGGCCATTCCTTCGAGGGATGGTTTTCCTCGAGCGCCGACTTCGACCGTCAGGCGGAGCTTGGGCTCGTTTCCTGTCCCGTCTGCGGTTCGGCAACGGTCGGCAAGGAACTGATGGCGCCCTCGGTCTCGACGGCCCGCAAGAAAGACGAGACCAAAGTGCTGATGATGGACCAGGCCCCGCAAGGAGGCGGTTGCCAAGATTCGCGAGCTGGTCACCTCGATCCGCGAAAATGCCGAGGATGTCGGGGCCAAGTTTCCCGAGGAAGCCCGCAAGATCCATTATGGCGAAGCCGAGCAGCGCGGTCTGATCGGCCAGGCGACAGTCGACGAGGCCAAGGCTCTGCTGGAGGAGGGTATCGAGATTGCCGCCCTGCCGGTACTGCCCGATGATGTGAACTGACATGACGGCCGGCGGGCATCGTCTGGCCATCTACAATTTCGGCCTGCATGTCGGGCCTGAAGGCGATCCCCGCGTCGAGGGTTTTGTGTCGCGCGAGCCGGCCAATTTCGAGGCCGCATCGCGGGCATCCGGCTTTGTCGGCCGCTCCGGCTACCGTGGTGTGCCTGGACCGCGCAGCTGGGGCCGGCAGGTTTTTCCGCGTTTCATCGAAGGTCGTGGTTTCGACAGCGCGCCGTCATCACTGTCGCTCTGGGCCGATATCGAATCGCTGATGGCGTTTTCCTATAATGGCGTTCATGCCGATGCGCTGAAGCATGGGCGCAACTGGAACATCAAGCCGAGCTGGCCGCCGCTGGTGTTGTGGTGGGTGGCCGAGCACCGTGTTCCCTGACTGGTCGGATGGTGCCGAGCGGCTGGAATATCTCCACGATCATGGCGCGTCAGCCAGAGCCTTCACTTTCAAAGAACCCTTCACCGCCGATGGCGAAGCCCTATGCGATCGACCGGGACAAAGTCCGGCGGATCGTGGAAGAGAACAGCAAGGGTCAGGCCGATCTGCTTGCCCATGTGCTGACGTTGAAAGTCTAGCATAGTGGCGAAGGGGCGGGGATGATTGGGGCGGTTCCGATCGAGGTGACCGGCAAACCGCCTTGTTTGATGTCTTGCCCGCCGTGGGCCAGTCCGGCACTCAGAACGGAACATTGAGGCTGCGGAAGCGGCGCTGTTCTTTTGGATCGGTCTCGCTGCATCGATGGCCGTCGTCGCTGATCAGTTGAGCGATGCGCAGCTTCGGATCGATCACCATCGCCTCGGCGGTGAAGCCCTTGTCGATCGCCGCGTTGATCTTTTGCGGGTTCTCCGGGCCGCCGGTCCACCAGTATAGGGCAAATTCCCCCTTGGCCTTCCCCTGGCGCCCCTCGATTGGGCCGGCGAGGATCAGATACGGCCTGTCGGGCAGGTCGGTGCTATCGATGCTGCGAATGCCGTTTCCGCCAAGGTCGAAGCTGCGGGGAGCACCGAGCGATGGCGTCTCGCCACGATCTGCGACGGCGGCCGGATTGTCGAGCGGAACAACGATGGCCCGGTTGTCGCTGGACAGAGGATTGCGCAGTCCGATTAACAGGCTTCCGGTCTGCGTCGCGGCGAGACCTTCGATGTTGATATCTTTACGGTCAACGCCGATGGATTTGGCGATTGCCTTGCCGAGATCGCGATAGGGCCGACCTGCGGGCTCGACGGCCAGCGCAGCGCCGTGAACGATATCCGACGCAAAGAACACCGAGCGCCGATCGATCTTGTTGCCATGGCGATCCGGGGAGTGAGAACTGATCCAGTAGACGCGATCACCGAGGCGGGCGGAGGCCTCGATGTCCGATTTCTTTGCGTCCAGAAAGCTGTCCAACGCCAAGTCGTCTGAGGCAGGATCGGGATTGCCGCGCTGATAAACCCGCAGTGTATTGTTCTCGTCGCTGACGACGACGAAGTGGGTTTCGTCGAGAGGGGCGGCGGCCGATGCCTCGCATATTCCGGAATAGGTTGTTGCCGCCGCATGGGCTGCGCCTGTGCCGAATGCTGCCAGCAACATGGCTCCGATGATGCGTTTCATAGCGGGCCTCGATCTCCGGTCAGGCCGGTCGTTTGGCGACGATCATGTAGTTGACGTCCATGTCCTTCGACAGGTTCCACTGGTTCGACAGGGGATTGAAGAAGACGCCGGTGCGGTCGGTCACCTCCATGCCGCTGGCCGTGATCGGCTTTTCGAGTTCTTCAGGGCGCACCAGCTTTTCATATTGATGGGTGCCGCGCGGCAGCCAGCGCAGGACGTTTTCGGCGGCGAAGATGGCAAGGGCTGCCGCCTTCATGGTGCGGTTGATCGTGGCGACGAACATCATGCCGCCCGGGCGTACCATCGAAGCGCAGGTGCTCATGAAGAATTCGACATCGGCGACATGCTCGACCACTTCCATGTTGAGCACGACATCGAAGGTCTCGCCGGCTTCGGCAAGCGATTCCGCCGTGACCGCGCGGTAATCGACCACGACACCGCTGCCGGCCGCGTGGGTTTTGGCGATCATGATATTCTTTTCCGAAGCGTCGGCGCCGACCACGTCGGCCCCCATGCGGGCCATCGGCTCGGACAAGAGGCCGCCACCGCAGCCGATATCGAGGACGCGCAGGCCCTTCAGCGGCTGCGGCGCCTTGGCCTCGCGGCCGAAATTGTCGGAGACGCGATCACGGATATAGGTCAGACGGACCGGATTGAACTTGTGCAGAGGCCGGAACTTGCCCTTCGGATCCCACCATTCGGCGGCCATGGCGGAAAACCGGTCGACTTCAGCCTGGTCAATGGTGCTGCGGGCCTGTTCACTCATGGTCGGAACTCCTTGAAATATGCCCCTGTGAAGTCGGACGATCGGCCATGAATGTCAAGGGTTGGCAGTGTCGCGCCGTGGCTGACGTCCTTTCAGGCAGCGGTCGAATTTCGGCGGATCTTCGTCCGGATAAGCGATCAGATCCCTTTGAAGATCATCCAGACACCGCGCGAATGTACTGAAGGCTGACGCACTCGCTGCTGCCATGCACGCGGCAGTTTTGCGCAGGCATTGCCGGATAGGCCGGTTTCCCGCTGGGCGCGGATTTTGCTGTTCTGATGCGCCGAGGCGAGCATTTCCCCGCTGCAGGCCTTGTCGCGGCGGCATTTGCGGATCGGGCAAATGCGCCATACGCCGTGGATGGTCAAGGTGCTGCGGCATTGGCGTTCGTGATCGGCCGAGACGCGTCTTTCGTACTCGGAAAAGTCTTGTTTTGGCATGGGACACTCTCTGAGATGTGAGATTGGACGGGACAGGCATTCGCATTCACGCGGCGTGTTGCGCCCGTGGCATGCCGTTGCAGTGATCTTTTTGCGCCGGGGCGCTGGCTGGATCGGCCGGGACACATCGTGTGCCGAATTGGTTGATAGTAAAAGTGACACGCGATGTGCCCCGTCTCGGTGGTTTTTACCTGCAACTTCGATTTCTCTGCGGGGATGACGGCACCCTTTTTATACGGGGCGGCGCTGACGGCTGTTCGCCGTCTCGCCACGAAAGGCCTGTCTTTCGACACACCAGTCGCCGGTCCTCATGTGTGCCTCACAGGCACGCCCCGCCATTTTGCAGACGAGAGGGAAACCATTTTCTGCAGGCCCCTGCGGCCGCGCCTGCGTTTCAAACGCAGACCGAAGGCACCGGCCCCGCCTCGCCGGCAACGCTTTCCGGTGTATCCGATGGCAGGACGAGGTGATTGTGGCACGGTTTTTGAGAGCGGGGATTTGCGGGGATGTTTTTAGGTCCGGTTGATCGAGACGCCGCCGTCGACAAGCATTGCGGTGCCCGTCGTGAAGCTTGACGCATCCGAGGCGAGGTAGAGCACGGAGCGGGCAATCTCCTCCGGTTTGGCCATCCGCTTCAGGGCATGCAGGCCTTCGACGAAGGCAAGAACCTCCGGTCCGGCGCCGGGCGCGTTGGTGAAGCTCATCGGCGTATCGGTGCCGCCCGGCAGGATCGCGTTGACGCGGATGCCCTTCGGCCCCAGTTCCGCGGCAAGGCTCTGGGTGAGACCGATAAGCCCCGCTTTTGCGGCAGCGTAAGCGCTGGTGTTCGGCATGCCTGCCGTATGCCCGACGAAGCTGGAGGTGAAGATCAGCGAACCCGAGCCGCGCGCTGTCATGGCAGGTACCTGGTATTTGGCGCCGAAGAAGGCGCTGGTGAGGTTGGTTTCGATCGTCTCCTGCCAGCCGGCCGTCGACAGGTCTGCGATCGGTGCCATCTCCCCGGTCGTGCCGGCATTGTTGAAGGCGATGTCGAGGCCGCCGAATTTTTCGGTCGCAGCTTCGACCAGAGAGCGGGCGTGGGTCTCATCACGGACGTCCCCGTTGATGGCGAAAGCTTCGCCACCCTCGGCCTCGATTTCCGCCACGAGTTCATCGAGGGCGGCCCGGCGGCGGCCCGAAACGATCAGGCTTGCACCTTCCCGGGCGAACAGTTTTGCCGTTGCCCGGCCGATGCCGGAGCTGGCGCCGGTGATGATGGCGACCTTGTTGGAAAGCATGGTCATAATTGAAACTCCTCTTGGTGTTGCGGGAGGTTCAATCGCAGCAAGGGCAGGGCGCCGCCACCCGATTCCTGCACGGGAGACATTCGCCGGTCGGGAGTGATGGGCGCTTCAGAGCTTCATCTTGTCCAGCCGCAGCGTCATAGCCGATGATTGCCGGTGGATCAGCGTCGAGGACTGAGAGCTGGAGAATTGGATCAGCGGGATCAGAACGATCACCAGGATGAGGGTGGCGATGTAGAGCAGTCCAAGAGGAATTCGGCGCGCTTTCAAACAGCAATCTCCAGTGTCCATCGCCACTTTGCAGGGGCAAAGCTGACAAGGGGCTGAACGCACAGGAAAAACCGCTTGGCGTTCGGCCGGTGGCGGCGTTCGGGCATTCCCCGTTCAGGTTCCTGTCAGAAAGTCGAACCAGATATCCGGCATGGAGCGGCCGCGGACGGTGCTGCGCAACCTGTTCAAGTGGCGCTCGCCACGATGGATGCCGTCGCCGTGGTTTGCAGCCGGCGCTCGATGTCCTCGGAGTGCCGGTCCCGCGCCGATCAAAGCCGTTTGACGGCATAGGCCAAAGGGGGAATAAGAATGCCAGGAAAGCTAACCGATAGAAGGACCAGCGGCTTGCGCGTTCTGCTTGTCGAGGACAACGAGATATTGGGGGAGGCCGTTCACGATCATATCGCGGCTGCTGATCATGCCGTCGACTGGATGAAGACGCTGGACGATGCACGCATGTCGCTGCGCGCCGTTACCTATGGTCTCATCCTGCTTGATCTTCGCCTGCCGGATGGCAATGGCATCAGTCTTCTGAAAGAGCTGCGGACGGGCGGGAACGCGGCGCCGGTGATCATCCTGACAGCTCACGACCAGATTTCCGACCGGATCGAGGGGCTCAACAGCGGCGCGGACGATTATCTGGTCAAGCCGTTCGACCTTGGCGAGCTTTCCGCCCGCATGCTGGCGGTGATCCGCCGTTACGGCGGCAATATTTCACCGGTGATCCGCTTCGGCGACCTTAAGATCTCTCCGGTCGACCGGCGGGTGTTTGCCGGCGACGAGGAGATCGGCCTTTCCGGCCGCGAATGGGCGGTTCTCGACACGCTGCTGTCGCGGCCAGACGCGATCATTTCGAAGGCGCAGATCGAGGAGGCACTCTATGCCTTCGGCTCGGAGATCGAGAGCAATACCGTGGAGGTATACGTGAGCCGGTTGCGCAAGAAACTTGGGCGGGATCACGTCGTCACCGTGCGCGGCGTCGGTTACAAGATCGGGGCACCGGCGTGAAGCGGCCGAAGCCTGCCGGGCAAAGCATGACGCGGCGGCTGATCCTCTGGCTGACGGGAGCTGCAACCGCCTTCTGGCTGATCGCTGCGGCCCTCGGCGTTTCGGTCATGAAGGAGGAATTCGACGAATTCTTCGACGGTTCGCTGCAGGAAACGGCCGAGCGGCTGATGCCGCTGGTCATCGACGATCTGCAGCGGCGGGAGGGGCCTGTCTCTCCGAAGCATATTCAGCGGCAGGTCGAGGACATGGGAGAAGAATATCTCATCTACCAGGTCCGGGATGCGAGCGGCACAATCCTCATTCGTTCGCACGATGCTCCGGAAGCGCCGTTCGAAACGCCTTTGAAGCGCGGCTTCTGGAAGAACGACGACTACCAGTTCTATACCCGCGCGCCACGGACGGCACGGTCTTCATTCAGGTCGGCGATGCGCTGGACAACCGGATCGAGGCGGTGATCGAAGGCGGCATGGCGCTTTTCCTGCCGGTGCTCGTGCTCATTCCCGTCAGTGTTCTCTTGATCTGGCTGATTGTGCGCAGGACGCTTGCGCCCGTTGACGACCTGCGCCGGGCGATCGAGGGAAAAGACGGTGGCAACATGGCGCCGGTGCCATCCGGCATGCTGCCGCGCGAACTTCGGCCCATCGCCCGGTCCGTCAATCATCTTTTGACCCGGTTGCAGTCGGCCTTTGACGTGGAGCGGGAATTCACCGCCAACAGCGCACACGAGTTGCGTACGCCGATCGCCGGCGCGCTGGCGCAGACGCAGATGCTGATTGCCGAGCTGGATGGACCGCGGAAGCGGCGCGCCCAGCAGATCGAAACCTCGCTGGTCAATCTTGGCCATACGGCGGAAAAGCTGTTGCAGCTGGCGCGGGCCGAAGCCGGGATCGGAGCCGGTGCTGGAAATGTCGATCTCGCCCGTGTTCTCGAATTGGTCGTGACTGACTTTGAGCGGAGCGACCCGGTATCCAGGCGGCTGCGCTTCCACCGCGAGGCAGGGGCGAGCCTTAACGGCAGCTATAGCGAAGATGCCTTTGCCATTGTTCTACGCAACCTGATCGAGAATGCCGTGCTGCATGGCGACAAGGCGGAACCGGTGGATATCCGGCTGGAAAAGGGTGGCGTGGTGCGCATCATAAACGGCGCCGCGCTGCTTTCCCCCGGACGAACTGGCGGCAATCCGCAAACGCTTCGGACGTGGCAACACCGCTTCTCCAGGTTCCGGCCTTGGATTGTCGATCGCCGAGCGCTTGCTGCAGCAGATGAATGTCGTCTTCGAGGTGCTTTCGCCCGCCACGGGCCGGGCTGACGGGTTCGAGGTGGTGCTGCGGTTCGGCGCTGGAGATGCTGCTGGATGAATGGGGAGGGCGGCGCCCTTTCTCTCTTCTCCTCGCAGGGGAGAAGAGAGAATCCAGGGGTAACTCTCAATCCCTGTCCGGCGCTCCGAGTGGGAAGAACGAGCGATAGGGGCGGCCTTCGTCGACGGCGCGCGCGAAGGACGGGCGGGCGAGAAGGCGGGCGCGGTAGGCGCGGACATTCGGGAATTGCTCCACGATCGGGTGCACCCAGTCGGCGTAGAACAGCGATGGGCAAGCGGCGCAATCGGCAAGGCTGAACGTGTCGCCGGCCGCCCATTCGGTCTTGGCGACGACGCCGTCGAGCCAGCCATAGGCATCGTCCAGCATCGCCTTCGCCTCGTTGACGCCATAGGGATCGCGATCGGCTTCCGGGCGGATCTGGTTGAACACCACCTTCTGCATCGGCGTCATGACGTAATTGTCGAAGAAGCGGTCCATCATGCGGGTGCGCAGTGCAGCCTGCGGATCGTCGGGGATCAGGCGGACGCTGCCGGGATAGTTCAGCATCAGATATTCGATGATGATGGTTGCTTCCATCACCGCGTTTTCACCGTCCTTCAGCACTGGGAAACGTTTGATCGGCCAGATCGATTGCCATTCCTCGACGGTGTCTGCCTCGTCCGGGCTGAGCATGCGATATTCGAAGGCGGTGCCGTTTTCGTAGATCGCGACAAGCACCTTCTGGCAATAGGACGAAAAGGGGTGGGCAAAGAGCTGCGGTTTCATCATATCCTCCAAAAACTGATTTCAATCTGCAACTAGTTGTTTAGTAGAATAACTGCTCCTATATTGCAAGCGGTTTTGGCGAGGGGCGTGCCGTGGACAATGCGCAGCGATCGGGATGCCCGATCAATCTTACACTGGAAATGCTCGGCGATCGCTGGAGTCTGATTATCATCCGCGACCTGATGTTCGGCAACCGGCGGCATTTTCATGAGCTTTTGACCCACTCGGAAGAGAGGATTGCCTCGAATATCCTGGCTGACCGGCTGAAGCGGCTGACCGAAAACGGGCTTTTGTCGCGCCGCGATGACCTGAGCCACAAGCAGAAGGGCATCTACAGCCTGACGGAACCATCGATCCAGCTCGTGCCGCTTCTGGCGCAGATGGGCGCCTGGGGCAGGCGGCACACGCTGGCATCCGAGGAACTGTCGATCCGCGCTGAATTGCTGGAAGCGGGCGGATCAGTGATGTGGACTGATTTCATGGAGGAGTTGCGGAGCTTGCATCTGGGTGCGCCGGTGCCGGAGCGCTCGGTGTTTGCGGAACTGCAGGCGGCGTATCTGGCGGTTGTGGCGAAGAATGCGGGGCGGCGGCCTGAATGAAGGAGGATGGGTCGGATCTCAGCAATTTCCGTCAGGCCGACCGCGAAGCCTGCCGGTAGGCTGACAGCGTCATGAAGGAGACGACCTTGGACACGGCCGCCACGCAGAATTACCGCAACAGGTTCCAGCGCGTTCTGTACCATATCGACGCGCATCTCGACGACGATCTGAGCGTCGAGCTCCTCAGCGGCGTGGCGGCGTTTTCGCGGTTTCATTTTCACCGGCAATTTTCCGAACTGCTCGGCATCGGCGTCTACCCCTACATTCAGGGGCTGCGGCTGAAGCGGGCGTCCCACCGGCTGGCGTTCCGCAGGGAGATGTCGATCCTGGAGATCGCACTGTCCAGCGGCTACGAGGGGCCGGAAGCTTTTGCCCGTGCCTTCAAGCAGCGGGCGGGCCAGACGCCGAGCGTATTTCGCAAAGAGCCGCACTGGGATGCCTTGCATGACGCATACCGATCCATCGTCACGGCAAGGAACAGCCTCATGCAGCAGACATTCGCTCCCATCGAGATCGTCGACATCAAGGAAACCAGAATTGCCATCATGCCGCATCGTGGAGACCCCGCAATGATCGGCAAGACCATCCGCAGGTTCATCGACTGGCGAAAGAGCGCCGGCCTGCCGCCAAGGCTCAATGCCACCTACAACATATTCCACAACGATCCGCAGGAAGTGGCGCCTGAGGATTTTCGCCTCGATCTCTGCATGGCGACGGACAGGAATGTTGCCGACGCGGAATTCGGCATCATTGCCGGCATGATCCCGGCCGGACGATGTGCCGTGCTGCGCCATAGAGGCTCCGACGACGGTCTCCGTACCGCCCTGTCGCATCTCTATGCGCAGTGGCTGCCGCAGAGCGGCGAGACGCCCGCGGGATTTTTCCGCTCTATTGCCAGCGCATCCGCTTCTTCCCGGACGTGCCGGAACAGGAGGCGGTCACAGACATCTTGCTGCCGCTGGAATGACAACAGGGAGTGATCCGGCGCGAAAACGCCGGATCACCAAAAGGGTGTCAATAGACTTCCGGCACGTACAGTTCCAGCGGAACCGGGCGACGTTGGTAGTCGTCGTTGCGGACGCGCTCCGGCAGGACGAGGTCTGGTTTCGGCACGTCCTCAGTACGGGATCTGGGCGAGCAGATGGGCGATGCAGTTGAGGCGGGCCTTCTTCTTGTCGACGGCCTGGACAACCCACCAGGGGGCTTCCTCGATGTGGGTTTTCGCCAGCATTTCTTCCTTGGCCTTGGTGTAGTCTTCCCAGTGGACACGGCTTTCCATGTCCATCGGCGACAGTTTCCATTGTTTCAGCGGATCGTGGATGCGCATCTGGAAGTGGAATTCCTGCTCCTCGTCGGTGATCGAGAACCAGTATTTGATCAGGATGATGCCGGAGCGCACCAGCATGCGCTCGAATTCCGGAACGGTACGGAAGAATTCATCGAGCTCTTCCGGCGAGCAGAAGCCCATGACGCGCTCGACGCCGGCGCGGTTGTACCAGGAGCGGTCGAACAGCACCATTTCGCCCGCCGACGGCAGATGCGGCACGTAGCGCTGGAAATACCACTGATTCTTCTCGCGCTCTGTCGGTGCGGGCAGGGCGACTGTGCGGCAGACGCGCGGATTGAGGCGCTGGGTGACGCGCTTGATGGCGCCGCCCTTGCCGGCCGAGTCGCGGCCTTCGAACAGCACGACCACCTTGAGCTTTTTGTACTGGACCCAATCCTGCAGGCGCACGAGTTCGTGCTGCAGGCGGAACAGCTCGCGGAAATAGATCTTGCGGTCGAGTGTCGGCTCGGCTTCTTCCGACATGCCTTCGGCGACCAGCTCGTCGAGCCGGTCCTCTTCCATCTGCATTTCCAGCTCTTCGTCAAAGCTGTCGGCAATTTCCGCCTTGATGCGGTCGAGTTGGTCGATCATGTTCTCAATCCCCGTTGGTTGGTGGCACAGGAACAGGTCTTCATGACAAGTATGTGACAGGTAAGTTACGGGCGGACGAAAGAGGCGCCGATCGTATGGGGGGGTGTCCGTCGTGCGGCTGCGAACTTCAGCGTTTTTGGGGTGAAAGCCTCAGACGCAGACCGGCGAGGGATCTCTCGAAAACGGTTTCATCTGCCCTGGCGCGCCAGAACCAGAGCGCCCTGAATTCCGGCGACGGCGTCCTCTGCCAGCTGAAGTGCCACATCTGCGGGAACGCCATCGCGTTTCAGCGCCCCTTCAAGCGCGTTCGTCCAGCGATCGAAATAGCTCCGGATGGGGCTCATGAACCGGTCGCGGGTCTCGTCGAGCGCGAAGGCTCCGACAAGGCAGATGCGCTTGCCGGAGCGGGAAGTAACCGTCCACCGCCGTCCACATCTGCGCAATCGCTTCGCGTGGATCGGCCGTTTCCAGCGGCTCGAAGATTTTCCCGTGCGAACCAGGCGTCCACATGGGCAAGCACTTCCGTGGCCATCTGCTCCTTTCCGCCTGGAAAGAAGTGATAGAGGCTGCCCTTGGAGAGCCGGGTTCGCGTGGTGATCGTGCTCATCGACGCGCCTTCATATCCGCATTCGTGAAACACTTCGGCGACCAGCGCGATGGCGTCGGATTTTTCGAAAACTGTGCGCATCGTGACGGATGCCGCTCAGAGGTCGAGATCGGAAAGGCCCGGATGATCGTCCGGACGCCGGCCGAGTGGCCAATGAAACTTGCGCTCGCTTTCGGCAATCGGCAGGTCGTTGATCGAGGCGAACCGGCGCTGCATCAGCCCGTCGGGGGCAAAGTCCCAGTTTTCGTTGCCGTAGCTGCGGAACCACTGGCCGCTTTCGTCATGCCATTCATAGGCGAAGCGCACGGCGATGCGGTTTGCCTCGAAAGCCCAGATTTCCTTGATGAGACGATAATCCAGTTCGCGCTGCCATTTTTGCGTCAGGAACTCGACGATCTGCGGGCGGCCGACCGGAAACTCGGCGCGGTTCCGCCAGCGGCAATCCTCGGTATAGGCTTTTGAGACGCGGACGGGATCGTGGCTGTTCCAGCCGTCTTCGGCCATACGTACCTTGGCGACTGCAGTTTCATGCGTGAAAGGGGGAATTAGTGCGGTCATTACCGGCTCCTTGTGAAACGATAGGTAGTGTCTAGACTGATCAGTTTAGAAAGGCAAGTACTTTCATCGATCCAGTTGTCTATTGCTGAAGCCAACGACTGTCGGCTCTATCCTGCGGATGTCGCAAATGCAGTAGTCGTGGGCATTGCACGCCGCCTCCAATTTCGCTAAGAGACCGGCGACTTGAGATGACACGGGCGCGGGTTTGCGCGCAGCATTTTCGACCGGTAGAGGCACATGGCACGCATCGTGATGAAATTCGGCGGCACGTCCGTCGCGGATATGGATCGCATCAGGAATGTGGCACGCCATGTGAAACGCGAAGTCGATGCCGGCCACGAGGTTGCTGTCGTCGTGTCTGCCATGTCCGGCAAGACCAACGAGCTGGTTTCCTGGACGCGCGACGCATCGCCGATGCATGATGCGCGAATATGATGCTGTCGTTGCTTCCGGCGAGCAGGTGACCTCGGGCCTTCTTGCCATCGCCCTGCAGAACATCGGCATTAATGCCCGCTCCTGGCAGGGCTGGCAGATCCGATCAAGACCGACAACGCCCATGGCGCCGCCCGCATCCTTGAAATCGACGGCACCGAGCTGATCCGCCGTTTCGGCGAAGGCCAGGTGGCCGTCATTGCCGGCTTCCAGGGGCTCGGGCCTGACAACCGGATCGCGACGCTCGGCCGCGGCGGCTCCGACACATCGGCGGTGGCGATCGCCGCTGCCGTCAAGGCCGATCGTTGCGATATCTATACCGACGTCGATGGCGTCTATACGACCGACCCGCGCATCGAGCCGAAGGCCAAGCGGCTGAAGAAGATCGCCTTTGAGGAAATGCTGGAAATGGCGTCGCTTGGCGCCAAGGTCCTGCAGGTTCGCTCGGTCGAACTGGCCATGGTATTCAAGGTTCTGCACCTTCGTGCGCTCCAGTTTCGAAGACCCCGATGCACCGGGCATGGGCGATTTCCTAAATCCCCCCGGTACGCTGATTTGTGATGAGGAAGAGATCGTGGAACAGGAAGTCGTCACCGGCATCGCCTATGCCAAGGATGAAGCACAGATTTCGCTCCGGCGCGTGGCCGACCGGCCGGGCGTTTCGGCTGCGATCTTCGGGCCTCTGGCCGAAGCCCATATCAATGTCGACATGATCGTCCAGAATATTTCCGAAGACGGTTCCAAGACCGACATGACGTTTACGGTGCCATCCACCGACGTCGACAAGGCGCTGAAGGTTCTCGGCGAAGCCAAGGCCCAGATCGGCTTTGACGTCATCCAGAACGAATCAGGCCTGGTGAAAGTCTCGGTCATCGGTATCGGGATGCGCAGCCATGCGGGCGTGGCTGCGTCCGCTTTCCGCGCACTTGCTGAAAAAGGCATCAACATCAAGGCGATCACCACCTCGGAAATCAAGATTTCCATCCTGATCGACGGTGCTTATGCCTGAATTGGCCGTTCGCACTTTGCATTCCGTCTACGGTCTGGATAAGAGTTAAGGTAGCGGCGGCAATGATGCTTTGGCGCAGGTGCGCCGGAACAAATTGCCGCCTGCAGTTGTTGACTTTTATTCGGGAGACGTTGCGCGATGAGAGACCTCTCTGCGGGTCCACGCGTCCTCCTCAAGCGGTTGCGCGAACTGATGGCGGAACCGCTCGAGCCGCAGGAGCGCCTTGACCAGATTGTTCGCCAGATTGCGCAGAACATGGTCGCGGAAGTGTGCTCGGTCTATGTGCTGCGCTCCGACGGCGTGCTCGAACTCTATGCGACCGAAGGCCTGAACAAGGGCGCCGTCCACCTGGCGCAACTGCAGATGGGGCAGGGTCTCGTCGGCACGATCGCCGCCTCGGCGCGGCCGCTCAATCTGTCTGACGCGCAGGCCCATCCGGCCTTCACCTACCTGCCGGAAACCGGCGAAGAAATCTATCATTCCTTCCTTGGCGTGCCGATCCTGCGCACCGGCCGCTCGCTCGGCGTTCTCGTCGTGCAGAACAAGGCGAGCCGCACCTATCGCGACGACGAAGTCGAGGCGATGGAAACGACGGCGATGGTGCTGGCCGAGATGGTCGCCACCGGCGAGCTGAAGAAGATCACCCGACCCGGGCTGGAGCTTGATCTGTCGCGGCCGGTGACGATCGAAGGCTCGAGCTTCAACGACGGTATCGGCCTTGGCTATGTCGTGCTGCACGAGCCGCGCATCGTCGTGACCAATCTTTTGAACGACGACACCGATCATGAGCTTGGCCGGCTGGCGGAGGCGCTGGGGTCGCTTCGCATCTCGATCGACGACATGCTGTCGCGCCGCGACGTTTCCATGGAAGGCGAACATCGCGCCGTGCTGGAAGCCTACCGGATGTTTGCGCATGATCGCGGCTGGGTGCGGAAGCTCGAAGAGGCGATCCGCAACGGCCTGACGGCAGAAGCGGCGGTCGAGCGGGTGCAGAGCGAAACCAAGGCGCGGATGATCCGGCTGACGGACCCCTATCTGCGCGAGCGCATGCATGATTTCGACGACCTGGCCAACCGGCTGCTCAGGCAGCTGACCGGTTACGGCGCGAAAATGTCGGCGACGGATTTCCCCAACGATGCGATCGTCGTCGCTCGCGCCATGGGGGCAGCCGAGCTGCTGGATTATCCGCGCGAGAACGTGCGTGGCCTCGTGCTTGAGGACGGCGCGGTGACCAGCCATGTGGTGATCGTCGCACGCGCCATGGGCATTTCGGTGGTCGGCCAGGCCGCTGGCGTCGTGGCGCTGGCGGAGAATGGCGACGCGATCATTGTCGATGGCGACGATGCCAAAGTGCATCTCAGGCCAATGGCCGACTTGCAACGGGCGTACGAGGAAAAGGTGCGGCTGCGCGCCCGCCGCCAGGAGCAATACCGGGCCTTGCGCGACGTCGAGCCGGTGACCAAGGACGGCAAGCGGATCAAGCTGCAGATGAATGCCGGCCTTCTGGTCGATCTGCCGCAGCTGTCAGGAATCCGGCGCCGAAGGCATCGGCCTGTTCCGCACCGAGCTGCAATTCATGATCGCCTCGACCATGCCGAAGATGGAAGAGCAGGAGCTGTTCTACCGCAACGTCATGAAGCAGGCGGCCGGCAAGCCGGTGACCTTCCGCACGCTCGATATCGGCGGCGACAAGGTAGTGCCCTATTTCCGTGCCGCGGAAGAGGAAAACCCCGCACTCGGCTGGCGGGCGATCCGCCTGTCGCTCGACCGCCCCGGCCTGTTGCGCACGCAACTGCGCGCCATGCTCGCGCTTCGGCGGGCCAAGAGCTGCGCATCATGCTGCCGATGGTGACGGAGGTCGCCGAGCTGCGCGTGGTGCGCGAACTGTTGCAGAAGGAAATTCAGCGGCAATCGAAGATTGGCGAGCAATTGCCTGCGCAAGCTGCAGTTCGGTGCCATGCTGGAAGTGCCGGCACTGCTCTGGCAGCTGGACGAATTGATGGACGAGGTCGATTTCGTTTCGGTCGGATCGAACGACCTGTTCCAGTTCGCCATGGCGGTCGATCGCGGCAATGCGCGGGTGTCCGACCGGTTCGACGTGCTCGGACGGCCGTTCCTGCGCATCCTGCGCGATATCGTCCGGGCAGGCGACCGCAACGAGACTTCGGTGACGCTCTGCGGCGAGATGGCGAGCAAGCCGCTGTCGGCCATGGCGTTGCTCGGCATCGGCTACCGCTCCGTCTCGATGTCGCCGACGGCCGTCGGGCCGGTCAAGGCCATGCTTTTGGCGCTGGATATCGACAAACTTTCGACCATGCTGCATGCGGCGTTGGATGACACGCGGAGCCAGACATCGGTGCGCGAGATGCTGGTGGCGTTCGCTGCGGAGACTGGGGTTCCGTTGTAGGCAAGTGCCCCTCATCCGCCCTGTCAGGCACCTTCTCCCCGTAAACGGGGAGAAGGGACAAGCGGTGAACTCTTTCTTCCTCTCGACCTGAAAACGATGCGAATGATGATGAAGGGGCGGCAAATTCAGTCATCCCCTCTCCCCGTGTGCGGGGAGAGGGTTAGGGTGAGGGGCAAACCCTTACGGATGTAAGAGATGAGAGGTCCGGACAAACAAAAGACGGAGCGCGCCTGCGGTTTGCGTAAGGTCGAGAATGATGCGGAAGAGGCTCTTTGGTTTGAGCTTCGCGCGCCGTCTGAACGGCTTCAAGTTCGTCCGGCAATTGCCGATTGGCCCATATTTTGTGGATTTTGCCTGCCGGCAGGTCGGGCTCGTGGTTGAAGTTGATGGCAGTCAGCATGCAAACAGTCGCCACGATGCGAGACGGGACGACTACATGACAGTGAATGGCTGGAGTGTTGTTCGTTTTTGGAATGGGTGTGTTCTTCAGGACCGCGAACGCGTATTGGAGACCATTGTCGAAATTGTCGAGAATCGGCTGGTACAAGAAGTAAGATCGTTCGATCTCACTTTCGTTCCGGCTAGAAGATCAGATGATGGCGGATGAAAAGATGCTGTTGTCATAAACATCGCCGTTCCCCGGATCGGCACTTGTGGAGTACACATTGGCAACCTTACCTGTTGAAAAGATGCGCGAGCTGGAGCGCCGGTTTTCCGAGATCGAGGCGCGCATGGCCGAGGGGCCGGCGGCGGATGTCTATGTGAAGCTGGCGTCGGAATATTCCGAGCTGCAGCCGGTGGTGACGAAGATCCGGCTGTATGAGAAGGCTCAAGCCCGAACTTGCCGACGTCAACCTGCTTCTGACCGCCAAGGACACCGATCGCGAGATGCGCGATCTCGCCGACATGGAAAAGCCTGACATCGAGGAGCGCATTGAAAAGCTCGAGCAGGAGATGCAGATCCTGCTTCTGCCGAAGGATGCGGCTGACGAGAAGAGCGCCATCCTTGAAATCCTGCCGGGACCGGCGGTTCGGAAGCGGCACTTTTGCCGGCGATCTCTTCCGGATGTACGAGCGTTATGCGGCGGGCAAGGGCTGGAAGGTCGAGGTGCTTTCGGCCAGCGACGGCGATGCCGGCGGCTACAAGGAAATCATCGCGACCGTGACCGGGCGCGGGGTGTTCTCCAAGCTGAAATTCAGATCCGGCGTGCACCGGGTGCACGCGTTCCCCTGACACGGAGACACAAGGGCGCATTCACACGTCGGCGGCGACCGTCGCCGTTTTGCCGGAAGCGGAAGATATCGATATCGAGATCCGCAACGAGGACATCCGTATCGATACGATGCGCTCGTCGGGTGCCGGCGGTCAGCACGTCAACACGACGGACTCGGCTGTTCGTATAACCCATATGCCGTCCGGCATCGTCGTCACCTCGTCGGAAAAATCGCAGCACCAGAACCGCGCCAAGGCCATGCAGGTGCTGCGCTCATGGCTCTACGACATGGAGCGGCAGAAGGCGGATAGCGAGCGCTCGGCCTCGCGCAAGAGCCAGGTCGGGTCGGGCGATCGCTCCGAGCGCATCCGCACCTACAATTTTCCTCAAGGGCGCGTCACTGATCACCGCATCAACCTGACGCTCTACAAGATCGATCGGATGATGATGGGCGAAATTGACGAGGTGGTCGATGCGCTGCTGGCCGACTACCAGGCCGATCAGCTGGCGCAACTGGGCGAGGTCAGGGGATGACCGATACGCTCGACAGCCTGTTTGCCGAAGCAAGGTCCCGGTTTCTGCAAGCCCATATCGGCGAGGCGGCACTGGATGCGCGCGTGCTGATTTCCGGGCTGCTCGACCTGCCGGCGGTGGCATTCATGACGCGGCAGCGAAATGGTTTCGGAAAAGGACGCGCAGCGGATCCATGAGGCGATTGCGCGGCGGGCGGCGCACGAGCCGGTTCATCGCATTCTCGGGAGCCGTGAATTCTACGGCCTGACGCTTGGCATGTCTCCCGATACGCTGGAGCCGCGGCCGGATTCAGAGATGATCGTCGAGGGGCTCATTCCCTTCGCGCAGAAATTCGTGGCGGAAAAGGGCAGCTGCCATCTGATCGACCTTGGAACCGGAACCGGGGCGATCTGCCTGGCGCTGCTGAGTGCTGTACCCGGAAGCAACCGGTGTCGGTTCCGACCTGTCGGCAGGCGCTGTTGAGATGGCGCATGCCAATGCCGAGCGCAACGGCCTCGGTGAACGCTTCGCGGCTGTGGAGAGCGACTGGTTCGGCGCAATTGTCGGCAAGTTCGACATCATTGTGTCAAATCCACCTTATATACAGACTGAGGTCGTTGCATCGCTGGCGCCTGAAGTGCGCGACCATGACCCGGCGCTGGCGCTTGATGGCGGTGCGGATGGCCTTGACGCCTATCGTACCATCGCTGAACATGCCGCGCGCCATCTGGCAGAGGGTGGCATTGTCGGCGTCGAGATCGGTTACGACCAGCTGCAGGTGGTCGGCCAGCTTTTCGAGGATGAGGGCTTCCGGGTGATTGACCGGGTGAAGGATTTGGGCGGAAACGACCGTGCCATCCTGTTCGCCTTCGGCCGCTAACCCCTGCAAACTGGCCCGTTTCGCAATGTTCTTTTCGAAACCGTGAAGAAAAGGCTTGGAATCATACGGGAAGCGGGCTAGGTTCCTCTTACGCACTGGGCAGAAGGTCAAAGATCAGAGATTCGTTCCGGTCAGACCTTGCCGCAGGGATTACTCTCAAAAAGAGTTGCTAAGGTTCGACAGTGCCTGGTGCGGGTACCTGTTAATTTGACTTTAACCAGCGACGGTACCGTCATAAGGCGGTTGGGTCGCGGCGCGTGTCTGCTTGATGCGGAATCCGTTGAGACGGAATTCCTAGCAAGCCGCGAAGCCACAAGATCATCAATATCAAAGAGAATCCAGGTGAGTGAACGATGAGGCCAGGACAGCAGAACAAGCGCGGCCGTGGGCGTAACAACAACAATACCAGCAGCAACAACAACAGTGGCGGTGGTAACAACAACAATCATAACCGGAAGGGTTCCAACCCGCTCACCCGGACCTATGACAGTTCCGGCCCGGACGTAAAGATTCGCGGTACCGCCCAGCACATTGCCGAGAAATATTCGACGCTCGCCCGTGACGCGCAGAGCTCCGGTGACCGTGTCGTGGCTGAAAACTATCTGCAGCACGCCGAGCATTACAACCGCATCATCGCGGCCGCCCAGGCGCAGATGCAGGAACGTTTCCAGCGGGATGATCGCGGCGATTTCAACGATCGCAACGATTTCCAGGACCGCGATACCAACGATCGCGACGACGACATGGACGGCAACGACAGCGACGAGAACTCCGTCGGCCAGGACCAGCAGGTCGAGCAGGAGCGTCATCACCAGCAGGCCGAACGGGCAGCAGCGCCAGTCCGATGGCGAGCGCCAGCCGCGCCAGCAGGACGGTGAGCGCCGCGAGCGCCAGCCGGAACAGCAGGATCGCCAGCCGCGTCAGTCCGACCAGGAGCGTCCGCCGCGTCAAGAACGCCAGCAGCGTCAGGATCGTCCGCGTCCGCCGCGGCCCGAACAGGCCCAGGCCCAGGCCCGTCCTGACCTTGCCCTGCAGCCTGTTATCGACGGCTCCGGCCCACAGCCGATCATCGAAGGCACGCCGGTTGAGGTTTCGCTGGAGGAAGAGGCACCGACAGGCCGCGCTCCGACCCGCCGCCGCACGGCTCCCCGCCCGCGCCGCCAGCCGCGCCGCGGCGAAGCCGGTGGTGACGAGGCAGCAGCATCCGGCGAAGCCGGTGGCGACCAGGGCGGCGATGCGCCGGCTCTGGAGCCCGTTACGACAGAATAATCCGTAAAAGGCTGCCGGAAGGCGGTCTTTGCGAGAACAATGTTGGAGAACCCGGTTCGCTTTGCGGCCGGGTTTTTTGTTGGGGCGATCTGACGTAGATATGGCTGAAAAGCGGCGGGAATACTTGGTGCCGCTTCCATCATTTGAAAGCGAAGAGGCTGCGGCCTAACTGCGGCAAAAAGCCCTCGTCAGTGAAAACCTCGATGGCTTTTGTTGTCAGGAGGGTTTTTCCGGCCGTTGCAGCCGCTATATTCGAGGCATGGAAGCATCTGATAGCGATATGTTTCGCATCATCATCAGCGCATTTCCGGAGCTTGCCACGTCGCGGTTCGAGCTGGCGACGGCGGGCTGGGATTCAGTGGCGGTCGATGTCGACGACCGGTTGATCTTCAAGTTTCCCCGCCATGCGATGGCTGAAAAGGCGCTGTTGCGCGAGGCGGAGCTTTTGGCCGTGATCCGGCCACAGATCGCGATGCCGGTTCCCTGATCTGCGCATCGTCAGCGGTCCACCCCTGTTTTCTGTGCATGAGAAGCTGAAGGGCGTGCATCTGGTCACCGCCGATTATGATCGTCTTCCCGAGGCTGCGCGGCAGCGACTGGGCGAGAGGCTCGCACGGCTCTATGCCGAGCTTCACCGGCTGGATCAGGCCGCGATGCTGGCTGCCGGAGCCGGACCGGTGGGGACGTGGCAACCGGTGGCCGCGATGCGGGAGAGGGCGCTGCCCATGCTAACGGCAGATATCCGGCAAAAGGCCGCGGCCGCGATCGACGCCTTCGAGCAGCTACCGCCGGATCCCTACGGCAAGACTTATGGCTTTTTCGATGGCCACGGCTGGAACATGGCGTTTGACCATACAAACCAGCAATTGACCGGCATGTACGACTTTGCCGATTCCGGTTTTGCGCCGGTGCATCAGGAGTTCATCTATGCGCGTTTCGTTTCACCGGATCTTACCGAGCGGATCATCTCATCCTATGAAGTGCTGACAGGCCGGACGATCGACCGGCGGCGGGTGGAGATTCTGACGGCCGCTCACCGCCTGTCCGAGCTGGCGGAGCTTGCCGATAATCCCGAGCATGTGCGCATCATGGTCGAGAGCGTTGAAAACTGAGCGCGGACGGCAGTCTTTTGATGCTTTCGACGAAATCGGCTGTCGGACAGAATGACGCTCTTTAATTTCGAAAATTCCCGCCCCATATTCACTCCAGACGGCCGGTCCTGTGCAATGCAGGCACCGGTTCTGATAGGCTTGCCTTTTCAGGGAGCCTCATTCCAACCGTCGGCAGTGCCAGGATTGGGCTGACCGATTACCGGAGGTAGACATATGAATATTGAAAAATACTCAGAGCGCGTGCGCGGTTTTCTGCAATCGGCTCAGACCTATGCGCTGGCCCAGGGGCATCCGCAATTCGTTCCCGAACATGTGCTGAAAGTCCTGCTCGACGACGACCAGGGCATGGCGGCATCGCTGATCGAGCGGGCTGGCGCCAGCGCCAAGGACGCAAAGCTTGCCAATGACAGCGCGATTGCCAAGCTGCCGAAAGTCTCGGGCGGCAATGGCTCTATCTCGCTTTCGCAGCCGCTTGCCAAGGTCTTCACCACGGCCGAAGAGGCTGCCAAGAAGGCTGGCGACAGCTTTGTCACCGTCGAACGGTTGCTGCAGGCGCTGATCATCGAAACATCGGCTGCCACATCCGGCATCCTGTCCAAGGCAGGGCTGACGGCGTCCAAACTCAATCAGGTGATCAACGACATCCGCAAGGGCCGGACCGCCGATGGCGCCAATGCCGAGGCCGGTTTTGACGCCCTGAAGAAATATGCGCGTGACCTGACGGCGGACGCCCGCGACGGCAAGCTCGACCCGGTGATTGGCCACGACGACGAAATTCGCCGCACGATCCAGGTCCTGTCGCGCCGCACCAAGAACAACCCGGTCCTGATCGGTGAACCCGGCGTCGGCAAGACGGCGATTGCCGAAGGCCTGGCCTTGCGCATCATCAACGGCGACGTGCCGGAAAGCCTCAAGGACAAGAAGCTGATGGCGCTCGACATGGGTTCTGCTGATCGCCGGCGCAAAGTTCCGCGGCGAATTCGAAGAGCGGCTGAAGGCCATCCTCTCGGAAGTCCAGGCGGAAGCCGGCGAAATCATCCTGTTCATCGACGAGATGCACACGCTGGTCGGTGCCGGCAAGGCGGATGGCGCGATGGACGCTTCCAATCTCCTGAAGCCGGCTCTTGCGCGCGGCGAACTGCACTGCGTCGGCGCCACCACGCTCGATGAATACCGCAAGCATGTGGAAAAGGATGCGGCGCTTGCGCGCCGGTTCCAGCCGGTGATGGTCAACGAGCCGAATGTCGAAGACACGATCTCGATCCTTCGCGGTCTGAAGGAAAAGTACGAACAGCATCACAAGGTGCGGATCTCGGATCTGGCGCTGGTTGCTGCTGCGACCCTGTCCAACCGCTATATCACCGACCGTTTCCTGCCGGACAAGGCGATCGACCTCATGGACGAAGCCGCATCGCGGCTGCGCATGCAGGTGGACAGCAAGCCCGAGGAACTTGACGAACTCGACCGTCGCATCATGCAGCTGAAGATCGAGCGCGAGGCCCTGAAGAAGGAAACCGACCGTGCCTCGAAGGACCGGCTGGAAAAGCTGGAGCTCGACCTCACCGGGCTCGAGGAGCAGGCCGATGCGCTGACGGCGCGATGGCAGGCGGAAAAGTCGAAGCTCGGTCTGGCTGCGGATCTGAAGAAGCAGCTCGACGAAGCCCTGCAACGAACTGGCGGCAGCCCAGCGCAAGGGCGAATTCCAGCGGGCAGGGGAACTTGCCTATGGGGTGATCCCTGAAGCTGGAAAAGGAGCTAGAGGTTTCCGAAAGCCAGGATCCGTCGGCGCTTGACCCGATGGTCCAGGAGGTCGTGACGCCTGATAACATCGCCCATGTCGTGTCCCGCTGGACCGGCATTCCGGTGGAAAAGATGCTCGAAGGCCAGCGCGACAAGCTGTTGCGCATGGAAGACGAGCTGTCGCAATGGGTGGTCGGCCAGGGTGACGCGGTTCAGGCCGTTTCACGCGCGGTTCGCCGCTCGCGGGCCGGCCTGCAGGATCCAAACCGTCCGATCGGTTCGTTTATCTTCCTCGGTCCGACCGGCGTCGGCAAGACGGAGCTCACCAAGGCCTTGGCGCGCTTCCTGTTCGACGACGATACGGCGCTGGTGCGCATGGATATGTCCGAGTATATGGAGAAGCACTCCGTCTCGCGGCTGATCGGTGCACCTCCGGGCTATGTCGGCTACGAAGAAGGTGGCGCGTTGACGGAAGCGGTGCGGCGCAAGCCGTACCAGGTCGTGCTGTTCGACGAGATCGAAAAGGCGCATCCGGATGTCTTCAACGTGCTCTTGCAGGTTCTCGATGACGGCCGCCTGACCGATGGCCAGGGCCGCACCGTCGATTTCCGCAACACGATGATCATCATGACCTCCAATCTCGGGGCGGAATATCTCGTCGGGCTCGGCGAGAATGATGATAGCGACATGGTGCGCGACCAGGTGATGGACGTCGTGCGCGGGCATTTCCGGCCGGAGTTCCTGAACCGGGTCGACGAGATCATCCTGTTCCACCGCCTGAAACGGGGCGAAATGGGCGCGATCGTCGATATCCAGTTGACGCGGCTGCGCCAGTTGCTCGCCGATCGCAAGATCACGCTCGAACTCGACGACGAGGCTCGCGCCTTCCTCGCCGACAAGGGCTACGATCCAGCCTATGGTGCGCGTCCGCTGAAGCGGGGCCGTGCAGAAATATGTCCAGGACCCGCTTGCCGAGCAGATCCTCCAGGGCAATTTCCCGGATGGCTCGACGATCAAGGCGTTTTCAGGCTCGGATCGGTTGAACTTCAAGCTCAGGGACGGGGCTGAGAAGGCCGCCGCCTGATAGCGTGCGCAATCGCGACGAGGACCTCTCCGGCAATGCCGGGGAGGTTTTTCATTTTTGATGGCAGACGGCGAAAATTTGGTTAGGTGGTGCGAAGTCAAACTGCAGTTTTGTCTGTCACAGTCCCGCGTTTTTTCCGTCGTGCATTCTACTTTTGATTGAAGTATGCAACTCTGCTGGAGGTAGAACTAGCTAGAGATCCGCTGTGAGATTTACACCAGACGGACCATCAATACCGGATGAGTTGCTCTTGGCGCGCGACCAAGGCAGAGTTGTTTTCTTCTGTGGAGCCGGTGTTTCCAGAGCAAGGGCTGGACTGCCTGACTTTTTCGGCCTTGCCGAAAGGGTGACTGGTAAGCTCGGAGTCCAGCCAGACAGTGCAATTGTCAAAATTCTCGAAGAAGCAAAAGCGATTGGCAACCGAACAGGCGTCGATGGCCTAATTTCGGCTGACCGTGTTTTTGGACTGTTGGAGCGAGAGTTTCTTCCTCATGATATAAATGCCGCCGTTGCCTCAGCATTGAATCCTGGCGTAAATTGCGACCTACATGCACACCGTACGCTGGTCAAATTGGCCACCACCAGAGAAGGTTTGGTGCGCCTAGTCACTACCAATTTCGATCGCATGTTCGATGAATGCAAGGTTGGGCTAAATTCCTTCAAACCGCCAAATTTGCCAGATCCCGCCTGCCCAGGTGAACTGAACGGGATCGTTTATCTGCATGGAAAAGCTACCCCCGAATATGATGGCGCGGAGGATGACGGGTTCTGTACTTTCCAGCTCGGAATTCGGGAGAGCCTATCTATCAGATGGATGGGCGACTTCTTTTTTCATGAAATCATAGACAGATACTTTGTGGTGTTTGTCGGCTACACGGCCGATGATCCGCCTGTTCAATATTTGCTTGAAGCACTCAACAAGACCGCTGGTAGGCTGGAGGGGGTATACGCATTCCAGTCCGGTGAAGCGAAGTACGCGACCACCAGATGGCAGCACAAGGGTGTGGAGGCTATCCTGTACGATGAAGCGAACAGACATTCGGCGCTATGGGAAACGCTTGAGGCTTGGGCAGAAAGGGCCGATGACGCAGATGGCTGGATTGACCGTGTCGTTGAATTGGCGAGGCAAGGCCCCGAGAAGCTAGCGCCACATCAAAGAGGTCAAGTTGCGCATATCACAGGCACCGTGGAGGGGGTAAGGAAATTTTCTGAGGGTGAAAACCCACCACCCGCCACATGGCTCTGTGTCTTCGACCCATTTCGACGCTATGAAAAGCCAGGTCACGTTGGACGGTTCGATGACAGGGGGCCATACCTCGATCCGTTTGATCTCTTTGGCTTAGATTCAGACGCTGTCCCTGAACAAACTTGACCCTGAAGATCTTTACGCAAAGCGCGAAACTCCGAACGGCGCATGGAGCGCGTTTAATCTCAACAAAATGGATCGCCTGAGCCTTCGTGACGAGAATATCAGCTCTTTGCGTGGCCACTGGGCTGAAAATATACCCCGTCTCCCACCGCGCCTAGAGTCGCTCGGCGGCTGGATAGCAAAGGTTGCAATTCGAGCCACAACAGTCTGGTGGGCAGCACGCCAAGGCGCGTTACATCCGGATCTTAGGCAGCAGATCAAGTGGCAGCTAGAAAGGGGCAATGATGCGGAGGTCAATGAAATAATTCGCACGGCCTGGCGCTTCTTGTTCGATTATTGGCGTCATCGTCATGGGAGCGTTCATCATGAATGGTTCCAATTCGGTTACGATGTAAAAAAGAACGGCTGGAATCTGACGGCCGTTCGAAGCTTTGCCAACGCCGCTCGACCCTACATAAAGGTGGAAGGCAGCTATTGGGGCGGACCGGTCCCGCCTGAAACCTCGAACGAATTGCAAACACACGATCTAGTAAGGTTAGATGTCGAGTACCCTGACCTGCCCGGAAGCTTTCAGATACCCGACGAATGGCTGTGGCAAATTGTTGCTCAGCTACGCCGAAATCTTGAAGTCGCGGTCGAGCTAGAATCTGAGATTGGGGGATTCGGGCTACACAACATCGCTCCAATAACGCCTGATGAAGCTGCTGATGGTGATCGCGATGATTATGGGAGAAGTCATGGTCTTTCAGCATGGGTACTGTACTTCGTCGCGCAGTTCAAAAAGGTGCTGGAAAATGATGTTGAGGCAGCGGTAGCGGAATTTAATCGCTGGGATTTTCAGGACGAATCAGTCTTTTCCCCGACTGCGAATGTGGGCATTAGGCAATGATGTTCTCGTGCCTTCTGCAAAGGTTACAGAGATTATCGTGGTCTCTCTGACAATGCCTTTTGGGACAGTTACCACGCCCGCGATCTGCTATTGTCTCTTTCCGCACGATGGAATGGCCTCGATGCCCTTACTAGACGGGGAATAGAGAACCGCATCGTGAAAGGACCTTCTCAGTGGGATGGCGAGGAGGACGATAGTTTCGCCGAACGGCGAGCATTTTCAGTGCTCAATCGCGTGAATTGGCTGAAGGAAAATGGTTGCGTCCTACTACTCGATGTCGAGGCCATGACGGCCCAGTTGAGAAATGACTCACCAAAATGGAAGCCGGATTATGCCTCTGGCGAAGCTAGGTCACTTGAAGGTAGGAGCGGGTGGGTTCGAACCGAAACGGATCACTCGGTTCTTTTGAATGAGCCTGTGCGCAGCGTCTTAGCAAAGGCTCTAGAGCTTTCCGGTAGGCGGGGCATCGAGTTCACCGAGTATGATCCGTTTGCTGGTTTGGCGAAGGACCGGCGCGTCCGGGCGTTTGCTGCCCTGCGGCGGGCTGCAAAAAACGATGACTATCCAGAGTGGGCGTGGCGGAAATTTTTGAGTTCCGAAGCTCGAAAAACAGACACGAGTCGTTTTACTGCTTTTATCGCGCATGAGATCGTAAGCTATACGCCCTGAGAAAATTGCGGATTTCATTCGCTCGGCAGCGGCCTGGTGTCAAAGATCCGCAAAAGTGCTTGCCGTACATTATCCCGATCTTTTTCTCAGCTGATTTGGAAGCTCGCCGCTGTTTTGATGGCGCTGCCTCCCCAAAGTGGTTCTGGAATTGTTCGAACCAGCAAGGAGCCGGATTGGACGATGGAGGCAATTAACTCCCCTACTGGCGATTTGGCACAAGCTCTTTTCGATGATCCCCTGAAAAGCAATCTTGAAGCGGGAGCGGGACTACCCGGTGAATGGCAGGAAATGGCCAATCAGTTGCTGTCACTTCCAAATGATCTTCGCAGGCACGCTCTCGTAATTTTCAGCGTACAATCTCAGCTGGTTCTACTGGGTTGATCCCATCTGGACGAAACGAAATCTCCTTACGGCGCTTGAACTCAAAGAACATGAGGATTGTGAAGCCCTATGGGCGGGCTTCCTGTGGAGCGGCAACGCTCGCGGACATGAGCTGTTCTCTATCCTTAAGCCCCACATGCTAAGTTTAGCTAAGTCCGGAGACCTTGAAAAAAGGGGCACGCCGAGGCCCTGACAGGTATGATATTGTCGGCTTGGGCACTCGTTGAAGAGAAAACTGGCGAGCGTTGGGTGTCCGATGCCGAACTTCGAGATGTATTGTTAAATGCCGATGATGAATTTCGTACCAGGATACCTTGGCAAGCTGATCGTTGGGCATCTGAAGGAGCGGAGGGACCGACAAAATGGCCTTCACTTATCCTTCACTTGCTGCGCGACATATGGCCTCGTCAGATAGCAGCTAAGTCGGCAACGGTATCTGCTCGGCTTTGCGATTTAGCGTTTTCCGCGAACAGGATTTCGCAGAACTGGCAAAAATCATTCTCCCGCTGCTAACCAAAATCGAGGCCGATCACCTCATGCTGCCCAATCTCCGGAGATCTAAGGACAATATTGTCGACTTGCATCCAGAATTGGTGCTTTCCCTGTTGCACGCTGTTTTGCCTGAAAAGGCGAACAGGTGGCCTCATGGTATCGACGGCACCATCGCACGCATTGGGGAGGCCAATCCAGCGTTGAACCGTGATGGGCGTCTCCTTGAGTTACGACGGATTTGGGATTCTGCGTTGAACGCTGCGTTGGGTCAAAAGCGAACGGGGTGACATCTCGGCCGACGGACGTGGCCAAGATCAGGCAAGAACAATCCTACTGCACCGCCGCCACTTCGGCGCTGCCATTGTCCTTTGCCAGCAATTCGTCGATGCGGCCGCGTTCCTTTTCGAACTGGGCCAGCGCCTGGCCGTCGAGCGACTTGCCGCCGGGCAGGCGGATGCGCAAGGGGTCGACGCGGTTGCCGTTGACGATCAGCTCGTAATGCAGATGCGGTCCGGTCGACAGGCCGGTGGTTCCGACCCAGCCGATCACTTGGCCCTGGACGACTTTCGAGCCGGCGCTGACATTCTTGGCAATCGCGCTCTGGTGATTGTAGGACGAGACATAGCCATTGGCATGGCGGATCAGCGTCTGGTTGCCATAACCGCCGGAATCCCAGCCGGCTTTTTCAACGATGCCGTTGCCGGCCGCAATGATCGGCGTGCCGCGCGGGGCGGCCCAGTCAACACCGGTATGCATGCGCGAAAAGCCAAGGATCGGGTGGCGGCGCATGCCGAAACCGGAGCGGAACGTGCCATTCGGAACCGGGTTGCGCAGCAGGAACTGGCGGATGCTCTTGCCCTGCTCGTTGTAATAGTCGATCGAATTATCGTCCGGATCCTGGAACCGGTAGAAACGTGTCTCGGCATCGCTGAACTTGGCATTGACGTAGAGCAGTTCAGGAATCGGCTGTCGCCTTGCCGCTGTCGTCGGCGACCGAGAAGAAGGCTTCGAGGCTGTCGGTCGGCTTCAGTTGCGCCTGGAAATCGACATTGCTGGCCAAAAGCTTGATGATCTGGGCAATCATCGTCGAGTTCATGCCGTAGGAGAGGAGCGGCGCGGTAGACGCCGTCATAGACGCGCGGCAGGTCGCGGCCAGCAGCGACCGACGGCGTGCCGTTGTCGTCGAAGGCTGTGGCGATCGCGTCCAGCGGCGGCGGTTCGTAGCCCTTGACGAAATGGCCCTTGTCGTCGAGCGCCATGGTGAAGACATGGGCGCCGCAGGAATATACGCTGGCGCGCACGACCTTGGCTTCCTCGTTCTCGCCCTTCTGGATGATGCCGATGCGCAGCACGTCGCCGTCCTGCAGGTCCGTCGCATCGAGCGCCGGCCGCAAATAGCCGGCGAGATCCTCGGCCTGGGCTTTTCCATAACCGGCATTGATCAGGACGGCGGCGATCGGCGTCGCCCGGCGCACCGGAATGACGTCGTCGGCATATTCGGTCGTCTGGTCGGTGATCGTCTCGAAGGCCGAGACCGTCATGTTTTCCTCGACCACCCGGGCCGACAGGCCCTGGATCAGGTCGAGATCAGAGGCGTCGGAGGCAAAGCGGCGCGGATCGACATAGAAAAGGGAGGCAAGCTGGGTGTTGCCGTCGGTCAGCACCGAACCGTTGGTGCGGACATTTTCCTCGACCTCGTCCATCGACATGGACGGCGCGAATTTCAGTGTCGATCCCTTGAGCGGGAAGTCGACGGTCTTCAGCGCCACCTCGGACTCGACGTCCGAGCCGTAGATCGTGCCGGTGCGGCTGACCGACGGAGCGGCCTCGGCCTCATCGCTGGAAAAGATCGCCAACGGATCGAAGGAAGGGTATTTTTCCGCCGGCTGGTGGTTGGCGGCGAGCGTCATCTTCACATGGGCGAAGGGCTGGCGGCGCACCACTTCCTTCTCACCATCATGGGTCATGGTCGAGACTTCCATGATGGTGCGGTCGGACGGCTTGGCAACAATGCTGGGGCTTAAGATACGGTCGCCGCGCTTGGCGGCGGCTGTCGGCTGTGAGCCGCGGGCGGACGGATCCATCGCAGCATAGGCTTCAGCCGGAATGGCTAGT
>CP087974.1:3820000-4625629 GCA_024426085.1 Rhizobium sp. RCAM05350
GTTGGGCAGCGGAGCGGTTCCAGGAAATAGCTCCACCGTATAGACCTGTACCCCGAAACCGACACAGGTGGTCAGGTAGAGTATACCAAGGCGCTTGAGAGAACTATGCTGAAGGAACTCGGCAAATTGCACGCGTAACTTCGGAAGAAGCGTGACCTCTTCGTACGCAAGTATGGAGGGGTGGCACAGACCAGGGGGTAGCGACTGTTTATCAAAAACACAGGGCTCTGCGAAGTTGCAAAACGACGTATAGGGCCTGACGCCTGCCCGGTGCTGGAAGGTTAAAGGGAGAGGTGCAAGCTTTGAACTGAAGCCCCAGTAAACGGCGGCCGTAACTATAACGGTCCTAAGGTAGCGAAATTCCTTGTCGGGTAAGTTCCGACCTGCACGAATGGCGTAACGACTTCCCCGCTGTCTCCAGCATAGACTCAGTGAAATTGAATTCCCCGTGAAGATGCGGGGTTCCTGCGGTCAGACGGAAAGACCCCGTGCACCTTTACTATAGCTTTACACTGGCATTCGTGTCGGCATGTGTAGGATAGGTGGTAGGCTTTGAAGCGGGGACGCCAGTTCTCGTGGAGCCATCCTTGAAATACCACCCTTATCGTCATGGATGTCTAACCGCGGTCCGTTATCCGGATCCGGGACAGTGTATGGTGGGTAGTTTGACTGGGGCGGTCGCCTCCGAAAGAGTAACGGAGGGCGCGATGGTGGGCTCAGAACGGTCGGAAATCGTTCGTCGAGTGCAATGGCATAAGCCCGCCTGACTGCGAGACTGACAAGTCGAGCAGAGACGAAAGTCGGTCATAGTGATCCGGTGGTCCCGTGTGGAAGGGCCATCGCTCAACGGATAAAAGGTACGCCGGGGATAACAGGCTGATGACCCCCAAGAGTCCATATCGACGGGGTTGTTTGGCACCTCGATGTCGGCTCATCGCATCCTGGGGCTGGAGCAGGTCCCAAGGGTTTGGCTGTTCGCCAATTAAAGCGGTACGTGAGCTGGGTTCAGAACGTCGTGAGACAGTTCGGTCCCTATCTGCCGTGGGTGTAGGAATATTGACAGGATCTGTCCCTAGTACGAGAGGACCGGGATGGACATATCTCTGGTGGACCTGTTGTGGCGCCAGCCGCATAGCAGGGTAGCTATATATGGAATGGATAACCGCTGAAGGCATCTAAGCGGGAAACCAACCTGAAAACGAGTATTCCCTTGAGAACCGTGGAAGACTACCACGTTGATAGGCCGGGTGTGGAAGTGCAGCAATGCATGAAGCTTACCGGTACTAATCGTTCGATTGGCTTGATTGTTCTCATTGCTTATGTTCATCGAAGCGCCTTTGGCGCTTCAATGAAGCCTTTCTCTGTCCTGACGCGTGAAACACGCTCCGGACGGGCCGCGTCACGAGACGCGACGGCCGCTTGGCCTTGCGGAGCTTTGCTCCGATAAGTGCCCAAAGCAGCTTAGAAAAGACGTGTTCAAAGATAAAAGAGGGTTTCCCTCGCCAGCTTCTCATTTTGGTTTTGCTCCGTCGCCGGAGCAATTCTTGCCCTTAGTTGACCTGGTGGTTATTGCGGGGTGGCTGCACCCGTTCCCATTCCGAACACGGCCGTGAAACGCCCCTGCGCCAATGGTACTCCGTCTTAAGACGCGGGAGAGTAGGTCGCTGCCAGGTCTATTAATGGCAAGAAAATACCAAATACACAGTCTTCTCTTCAAACTCCGGCTCAGCCGAAAAGCAAGGCCGCCCTCAAGCGGCCTTTTGCTTCGGTAAAATAACCCGGATAATGAAATACACAGGGACAATCGATCAGGAAATCTGGTCGTGCGTCCCTCACATGAGACAAATCGCCTTCGGCAATTTGCTCAGGCAGAAAGCATCACCGCTAAGCGGTGACAGAAACCTGCGACAAATCCTACGGATTTGCACGGATGGCGGGGGTGGAGCAGCCCGGTAGCTCGTCAGGCTCATAACCTGAAGGCCGCAGGTTCAAATCCTGCCCCTGCAACCAAATCATAAGCCCGCCAAGGAGAAATCCGGCGGGCTTTTCTGCGTTCAAGCGGGTGGCAGACGGCAACCGGAAAGCGTTGGCATGCGACCGGACGTTGCTATCGCAAGATCGTGGTGTCTGAACGCGCCGTGCGCCCCGGCAGCGCGGGTCGATGGTCGATCGGTTGGATTTTCGGTACTGCGCGCCGTCTCCAAGTGATTGGGCTACTGTGCGGCGCCGAAGAAGGCGAGCCGGGTGAAAATCGTATAGTTCGATTCCTGATACCATCAGCGCGACGAAAACCAGCACCAGCAGCGGTGGCAGCAGGATGACGTAGACGAGCGCCAGCCGTTCCCAGGCCATGTGCATGAAGACGGCAACGATCAATCCTGCCTTCAACATCATGAACAGAAGGATCAGCGACCATCGCAGATAGCCCTGAATCTGGAGATAATCGACCAGGTAGGAAAAGGCACTGAGCACGAAGAGCAGGCCCCAGACGACAAGATAGAGCCGGATCGGATGATGCTGTCCGCTTTGTGTTTGTACATGTGCCGTTGTCTCGCTCATGACGATGTTCCTCACCACAGATAGAAGAATGCAAAGATGAAGACCCAGACCAGATCGACGAAGTGCCAGTAGAGGCCCACGATCTCGACCGCCTCGTAGTGGCCCTTCCGACTGGTGAAGAAGCCGCGCCGTTCCTCGTCGAAATCGCCCCGCCAGACCTTGCGGGCGACGATGATGAGGAAGATGACCCCTGATCGTGACATGGGTGCCGTGAAAGCCGGTAATCATGAAGAAGGACGAACCAGAATTGCGCGGCACCCCACGGATTTTCCCAGGGGCGCGCGCCCTCAGAGATCAGCTTGGTCCATTCAAAAGCCTGCATGCCGACGAAAGCGGCGCCGAGAAGTGCGGTCAAGAGCATCAGCGCGGCCGTCCGGCCGCGTTCGCGGCGATAGCCGAAATTGACCGCCATCGCCATGGTGCCGCTGCTTGAGATCAGCACGAAGGTCATGATCGCGATCAGGATCAGCGGAACGTTTTCTCCACCGATATGGAGCGCGAAAACCTCGCTCGGATTGGGCCATGCGACGGGTGTGGACATGCGGGCAGTCATATAGGACAGCAGGAAGCATCCGAAGATGAAGGTGTCGCTGAGGAGAAAGATCCACATCATCGCCTTGCCCCAGGAGGCGGTTTTGAAGGCGCGCTGATCCGGAACCGAAATCGGCGGCGACGCCCCGCAGGCCGGCCGGCCGGAGGTCGGGATCGCTGTGTGTCTGGACAGATTGTGCCATCTGAAAATCTCCTAGCTGAGCAGTTGGCGGCAGAGATCGACGAAATCGTTCGCCCAGCCCGCAAAGAGCGCGAAGAGTATGAGCCAGACGGCGAGCATGAAATGGGAATAGAGGGTGCAGAGATCGACGCTGAGGCGAAGCCGCGCCGGCGCGATATCGGCTGCAAATGCTCTGACGGTCGTGCGGCCGGTCACGACAAGCCCACCGAGAATATGCAGGCCATGCAGGCCGGTCAGGATGTAGAAGAAACTGTTGGCGGGGTTGTCGGCAAGCACATATCCGGCTGCGTTCAGGTCCCGCCAGGCCTCAATCTGTCCTGCGAGAAAGAGGGCAGCAAGAAGCAGACCGGCGACAAGTGCAGGCCGCAGGTTCCCCATGCGGCCATGCCGCGCCTCGCTTTTTGCCCATTGCAGCGCGGCGCTGCTGGTGGCGAGCAAGGCAGTGTTCACCCAGAGCAGCCGCGGAACCGGCATCCCCCACCAGTCCGAAGAAGCCATGCGCATAAAATAGGCACTGATGAAAAGACTGAAGAGGGCGCCGACGACGCCAAGGAAAACATAGAGGCCGATTTTTATCGCCGGAGCAGGCGGGTCTTCCAGGCCGGTTGCCGTTTGCACCGGGCTCGCTTCAAGCCAGGGTTTCGAGGTCAGCCGTTGCCCTGCCATCCACCAGGCGATGATGGCGCCGATGACGGCAAGGAAGAGCAGCGTGACGTTCATGTCATGACCTCCCGCGTGACGCGGTCGGTTGCAGGTTGCGTCTGCGGAATGAAATCCTCGGGCGCTCCCGGCACACTGTAGTCATAGGCCCAACGGTAGACGATCGGCAGGTCCTTGCCCCAGTTGCCATGGGCGGGCGGCGTCTGCGGCGTCTGCCATTCGAGCGTCGTCGCGCGCCACGGATTACCGCCTGCCTCTCTGCCCCTGAAAAGGCTCCAGACCAGATTGAACAGAAAAACCACCTGCGCGGCCCCGACGACAAGCGCCATGACGGTGATGAAGATGTTCAGCGTATGGGCCGAAGGCGGAACGAAGCTTGTCTCTCCGATCTCGTAGTAGCGGCGTGGCACGCCGAGCAGGCCGAGATAGTGCATCGGAAAGAAGATAGCATAGGCGCCGAGAAAGGTGGTCCAGTAGTGGATATGGCCGAGCACGTCGTTCAGCATGCGCCCGGTCACCTTCGGGTACCAATGATAGATCGCCCCGAAGACGACGAGGATTGGTGCCACGCCCATGACCATGTGGAAATGGGCGACGACGAACATCGTGTCGGACAGCGGAACATCGACGACGACATTGCCGAGAAACAGGCCCGTTAGCCCACCATTGACGAAGGTGACGATGAAGGCCAGTGCAAAGAGCATGGGCAGCGTCAGGTGAATGTCGCCGCGCCACAACGTCAGCACCCAGTTGTAAACCTTGATCGCCGTCGGGACGGCGATGATGAGCGTCGTGGTGGCAAAGAAGAAGCCGAAGGCAGGGTTCATGCCACTGACATACATGTGGTGCGCCCAGACGACGAAACTCAAGGCTGCGATGATGACGATCGCCCAGACCATCATTCGATAACCGAAGATGTTCTTGCGTGCATGCGTGCTGATGAGGTCCGAGACAATCCCGAAGGCAGGCAGCGCGACGATATAGACCTCCGGATGCCCGAAGAACCAGAACAGGTGCTGGAACAGGATCGGACTGCCGCCGCCATGCTGCAATTGTGTCCCCATCTCGACGATGGCCGGCATGAAGAAACTGGTGCCGAGCAGGCGGTCGAACAGCATCATGACGCAGGCGACGAAAAGGGCGGGGAAGGCCAAAAGCGCCATCACCGTTGCGGTAAAGATGCCCCAGACGGTCAAGGGCATGCGCATCAGCGTCATGCCGCGCGCCCGGCCTTGCAGCACGGTGACGACATAGTTCAGGCCGCCCATGGTAAAACCGATGATGAAGACGATCAGCGAGGAGAGCATCAGGAGGATGCCCCAGTCCTGGCCGCCCGGCGTGCCGGAGAGAACGGATTGCGGCGGGTAGAGGGTCCATCCGGCCCCTGTCGGTCCGCCGGGAGCGAAAAACCCCGCGGCCAGGATCAGCACGGCGAGCAGATAGATCCAGTAGCTCAACATGTTCGCATAGGGGAACACCATGTCGCGCGCCAACCATCAGGGGGATGAGGTAATTGCCGAACCCGCCGAGAAACAGGGCGGTCAGCAGATAGACCACCATGATCATGCCGTGCATGGTGATGAACTGATAATAGTGATCTGCGTCGATGAAGGCGAAATAGCCGGGAAAGGCAAGCTGCAGACGCATCAGCCAGGAAAGCACCAGCGCCACAAGACCGATCGAGATGGCCGTGACCGAGTATTGCACGGCGATGATCTTGGCATCCTGGCTGAAGACATATTTCGTCCACCAGCTTTTCGGATGGTAAAGCTCCATATCTTCGACTTCGGCGGACGGGACGGCGTCTGCGCTGTCGGCTGGAATCTCAACCACGATATTTCCTCCCTTTCGCTCCGATGCCTTCCTGCCGGGGTCAGTTTGTCGGCTGCGGCTCTCCTGATGCCAGAAGCTGGGTGAACGTCTGTTGCTGCTCCAGCCATGCCTGATAGTCCGCCGCTTCCTCGACCACGACAGTCCCTCGCATTTGCGAATGGCCGACACCGCAAAGTTCGGCGCAGAGAATATCGAAGGTTCCCGTCCGCGTCGGCGTGAACCAGAAATAGGTTATCATGCCGGGGATCATGTCCATCTTGGCGCGGAATTCCGGTACGTAGAAATCGTGGAGGACATCGACAGAGCGCAACAGTATGCGTACGGGCTTGCCGACCGGCAGATGCAACTCGCCGCCCTCGATGATGACGTCGTCAAGACCGGTTGTATCGTTCTTGTTCACGCCGAGCGGATTTTCCGGGCTGATGTCACGCGTTTCCGAACGACCGAGCTTTCCGTCTACGCCCGGCAGACGGAAACTCCATAACCACTGCTGGCTGACAACCTCGACCGGTGCGGCATCGTCAGGCACGGTGATGAACTGGTTCCACACGAAAAGGCCGGGCACAAGCATGGCGGCGACACCGACGGCCGTTCCGGATGCCAGCAGCACTTCCAGCTTTCGGTTTTCCGGCTCGTAGGCCGCCCTGTTGCCCGGCTTGTGCCGAAAGCGCCAGACGCAATAGGCCATGAAGGAGACCACCGCGACGAAGACGATACCGGTGATCCAGAAGGTGATGACGAGTGTGCTGTCGATATAGGTCCAGTTCGACGCGATCGGCGTCCACCACCACGGGCTCAGCACGTGGAACAACACGGAGCCCACCACCAGCAAAGCGAGGATCAGCACGACAGCCATTTCCGACCCTCCCTGAGCCGACCCGACCGTGAATATGAAGCCGCATCTACAAAATAGGTTTTAGTGTCTCACAAGCAAAAAATTCAGGCAATTAAAGCAGTTTACGGACGGGCCGCTCGGCCGTCACGCAACCTGTCACTTGGGGTATTGCTTCAGGTAGGCGATGAGATTGGATATGTCGTCATCGCCCTTCAGGCCGACAAAGGCCATCTTCGTGCCCTTCACCTTCGTTTTCGGGTTGTGCAGATATTCGCGCAACGTCGTCTCGTCCCAGACGAGACCACCGTCGCCGGCTGCCTTCATTCCCGCCGAATAGGCGTAATCCGGATGCGTTCCGGCCTTTCTGCCGAACAGCCCGTTCAGCGACGGACCGACCTTGTTCTTGTCGGAATCAACGATATGACAGATCGCGCATTTCTTGAAAACGGTGGCGCCCCGCCGTCGCGTCGCCCTCCTGGGCCTGGGCGTCAAACGAAGAAAGGGCGATGACGGATGCGCCGATCAGCAGAATATCACGGTAATCCATGGCAAACCTCATCCTCCTCAAGGTTGCCTAGCCACTTCCACCATCCGCGACATTCACGTGCGCATAGTGTTTTGCAATTGCTGAAAGCTTAATCCTTCGCGGTAGCAAGTCAATCGGGTCCACAATTTTGAGGCGGGTGACAGGGAGCATGTTCAGTCGGTTGGAAACAGCCAGAGAGCCATACGTGGCGCAAAGTTGAGTATTGGAGCCGGTCACACGCGCTTGAATTGCTAGTTTCTGTGGTTTCAGAGCCCTGCAACCAAAGCATAAAAGCCCGCGAGACAGAAATGTCCGCGGGCTTCTTGTTGTCCAGGGGGCATGGAAAATGGACGCAACGCATGAGGCAACGCATTGCTCTTCCATTGGCTGAGCGAGCTTTACGAGCGAACCAGCTTCGTCATCACCACCAGGCTCAGCCTTTGCAAAGGGGCAGGTGCGGTCGGCGATGCCAAGATGACCACCGCACTTCGCGGTCGCGATTTTGGGCGCGATCAAATCCAGACTGTCCGGCCCTCGCTCTCACAACCGAGCGCTTGCAACATCGAAGGCGAGACGTTGAGCTGTGTTTCCTTGTTGTCCTCCAGCCAGAAGGCGGCTGTTTGTGGTTCGCGGTAGGCAAGCATCGCTTCCGAGCGAGGCGCCGGTGTAATAGCCCCGTAACGCCCGCAGGGTCCCGCTATGGGCGATGACAACGTGGGTGGCGGCCGGCTCCAGGTTGTGAAGCCATGAGGCGAGGCGGTCGGCGAGGTCGCGTCTGCTTTCGCCGCCGGGGATGGCGTAGCCCCATGGGTCGGCGGCGCTCGCTGCGTATTGTTCCGGCAGGTTCTTTTGGATTTCAGAAAGGGAAAGGCTTTCCCATTCGCCATAGGCGCGCTCGACGAGGGCGGGTTCGGGGACGAAGCGATCAAACGGCACACCCCAGGCATCCGACAGGATAGAGGCCGTCTGTCGCGCCCGTGGCAGCGGGCTGACCCAGAACCGCACGTCGTCGAGCGCATGGACTTTTTCGGCAAGGCGAAGGCCGACGGCCAGAACCTGGCGAAGTCCATTGGCGGTCAATGGGGTGTCCTGCCGTCCCTGCAGCCGGCCGGCGACATTCCACTGTGTTTCTCCGTGCCGGACGACCAGAAGCGGGGGTAGGAAGACGTCATTTCTATTTCACTTTCAATGGACTGCGTGATTCCCGAAGCGGGAAGGCCCCGCTCCGGGAAGAGGTTTTATTCGGCGAGCCACAGGGCTGAGGACGGCTGCAGACCGAGCACCGTCGGTGAGCCGATCGGCAGAAGTCCGGCGCCCGAGTGGAAGGGTACGTCGATCATGACTGTCGCCGTGCCGACGCCGATGCTGTAGCGCACCGTCGCGCCGAGGAATTCGCAGTGCATGACTGTGCCCGACAGCGACACCCAGCCTGGCTGGACATGGCCGATGGTGGCGTATTGCGGACGAAACACCAGCTTGGCGCCGGGGGGAACGTCCGTGCCCGGCGGGATCGGGATCGAGCCTGCACCGGTGACCTCGAAGGTGCGATCGGCGCCGCTGCCGATGACGCGGCCATCGAGAATGTTGGCTGTTCCGAGGAAGTTGGCGACGAACAGATTGGCCGGTTTCTCGTAGAGATCCATCGGCGTGCCGACCTGCTGGATGCGGCCTTCGTTGAACACGGCGATGCGGTCGCAGACGGTGTTGGCCTCTTCCTGGTCGTGGGTGACGAAGATCGTCGTCAGCTGCAGGCGTTGCTGCAGTTCGCGCAGTTCGCGGCGCACTTCGACGCGCATCTTGGCGTCGAGGTTGGACAAAGGCTCGTCGAGCAGCAGGACCTTCGGCTCGATCGCGATGGTGCGGGCCAAAGCGACACGCTGCTGCTGGCCACCGGACAGCTGCGACGGCCGGCGGTCGGCGAGCTTTTCGAGGCCGACGAGTTCGAGGGCTGCCTTGACGCGGGCGTCGATTTCGGCGCGCGGCAGGCGGCGCTCCTCAAGCCCGAAGGCGACGTTGCGGGCAACCGTCATATGCGGCCAGAGCGCGTAAGACTGGAAGACCATGCCGACTTCGCGTTTCCATGGCGGCATGTTGAGGACATCCTCGCCGCCGATGACGACCTTGCCGTTGCGGGCGGTGTTGAAACCGGCGATCAGCCGTAGCAGCGTGGTCTTGCCGCAGCCGGACGGGCCGAGGAAGGCGAAGAATTCGCCCGGTTTGATCTCCAGGTTGATGTCCTTCAGGACATGCAGTGCGCCGTAATAGAGGTTGACGTCGCTGATGCTGATGGCCTTGGCTGCGGTGGAAAGCGCCGGCTTCTTCATGCTGACATTCATTGTTTTCTCTCCCAAGATTTATATATTCATTCCGATCGCCTTCTGGCGGCGCTCGATGACGTAGTGCGAAAGCAGGGTGCAGACCGCGACGAGAACCACTGCGATGACACCAAGGGCGGCACCAGGTCCGCGTCCGGCGGGCGACTGCATGAAGACGTAGAGCCCGTAGGCGATCGGTGCGTCGGAATTGCTCTGGATCAGCATCAGCGTTGCCGACAGCTCGACGGCGGCGGTCGAGAAGCTGGTAACGAAGCCGGCGAGAAGGCCGCCCGTCATCAGTGGCAGGACGATGCGGCGAATGGTCCGCTGTTTCGTTGCGCCGAGATTTTCAGCGGCTTCTTCCAGCGATTCCGAGACCTGCTGGAGCGCTGCGTAACAGGCACGCAGGGCATAGGGCAGGCGGCGGATGGCAAGTGCCAGTACGACCATTACCCAGAGGGTGGCGAGCGGCGTTCCGTCGGGCAGGGTAATGCCGTAGAAGGTCCTGAGATAGCCGATACCGAGCACGACGCCGGGGATGGCGAGTGCTGCGGTTGCAGCCCAGTCCAGCCAGCGGCGGCCGACGACCTTGGTGCGCAGCACGATATAGGCGATGGCGCCGCCGATGACGACGTCGATCAGGCCGGCAAGGCTGGCATAGATCAGCGTGTTCTTGATGTAGATCGAGCTTTCGCCGAAGACGCGGGCATAGTGCGCCATGGTGAAATCGTCGGGCATCGGGCTGAACGACCAGACCGTTGCGAAGGACAGCAGTAGAAGGCCGATATGCGGCGATAGCACCAGGAGCAGGATGAGGGCGACGACGCCATAGGCGATGACGCTTTCACCGCGGCTGAGCTTGCGCTTGGCAAGACCGCCGCCACCGCGCTGGGTTGTCGAATAGTCCTTGCCGCGCATGGCGACGGCCGAGAGCCACATGGCGAAGATCGAGACGACGATGAGGATCACCGAGATGACGTAGCCCATCGGGTCGGTGAGGCCGACCGAGGTGACGCGCAGATAGGCCTGCGGCGCCAGCATGTCCTTGACGTTGAGAAGGAGCGGGGTGGCAAGGTCGTCGAAGACCTTGACGAAGACCAGCGAGGCGCCGGCGAGATAGCCCGGCATGGCGAGCGGAAAGACGATGCGGCGGAACAGACGGATGCCGGAGGAGCCGAGGTTCTGGGCTGCCTCTTCCATCGACCGGTCGATGTTGCGCAGGCTGGTGGACAGGTTGATCAGGATGAACGGGAAATAGTGCAGCGACTGCACGAAGATGACGCCGTTCAGGCCTTCCATGAAGGGAAGGCGGATGCCGAACCAGTCGTTGAGGATCAGGTTGACGGTGCCGTTGCAGGCCAAACAGCAGCTGCATCGCCACCGCGCCGACAAAGGGCGGCATGATCAGCGGCACGAAACCGAGCGTCTGGATGATCAGCGACCCGCGGAAATCGAAGCGGGTGGTGAGCACCGCGAGCGGCAGCGCGATCACGGTTGCCCAGACGACGGACATTCCCGAGACATAGACGGAGTTGAAGAAGGAGCGGCGGAACAGGTCGGTGTTGAAGAAGTCGATGAAGTTGACGACGGTCAACGCACCGGTGCCCTTCTCGGTGAAGGCGGTGTAGATCACCGTGCCGGCGGGAATGATCAGGAAAATCAGCAGGAACAGGGCGATCACGGATACCGCGATGACCTGTCCGGGCTTGGCGGCGAACCGCCGTGTGGGCATGGAGGCAACGAAAGCCATGGGGCAGACTCCGAAATGAGATCGGCAAACCCGGCGCGCGGACGCGCCAGGGTCATCGAATACATGAGCTGTGAAAGTGGCCGCTTGCCATCAGACAAGCGGCCGGTTCATGTCGCCACTATCAGTCGACGAGAGCCAGGGCTGCTTCAGCCTTGGTCTTGGCGGCAGCGTATTTTTCGGACGCGAAGGCGGCCCACTGCTGCTCGAGTTCGGCCTGGCGGGCGGTCTTCTGCTCGCCGCCGGTGAAGGCGTCGCGGATCTGCTGGCTGGCCGCTACGTCGGCCGTGACCGGCATGGCGGCGATCAGTGCATGCGCTTCCGTCAGTAGCGCGGGCTTCCGGCTGGTCGTTGCCGGCCAGCGCCTTTTCAGCTTCGTGAATGGCCTTGGTGGCGCCCTTCAGATTGTCGAGCTGGAAGGAAATCAGCTGGTCGAACAGCGTATCGACCACATCCGTGCGCTTCTTCGACATATCGGAATCGAAGGTAATCATCGACTGGAAGCGCGGATCCTTGAAGGGGTTCGGGAAATCTTCAGGCGCCTTTTCGTAGAGCGCCGGGTTGATCGGCAGGCGGCGGATGGCCGGTTCGAGCAGGACGGCCTGGCCCTTTTCCGACAACAGGTAGTTGACGAAGGCTTCGGCGCCCGGCTGGTTCGGCGCATTGGCGATGATGCCGATATTGGCCGGTACGACCGTCGTTATGGACGGATAGGAGAAGCTGACCGGAAAGCCGCTGGCCTGGGCCGAGAAGGCGAAGAAGTCGATGACGATGCCGATACCGGTCTGGCCGGAATTGACGGCATCCGGAACGCCGAAGGAACGTTCAGTAACCTGCTGGAGGTTGCCGCCGATACCCTTCAGGGTACCCCAGCCCTTGTCCCAGCCTTCGCCCTGAAGGATGGTTTCTGATGGTCAGGTGGGTGGTGCCGGAGCGCGACGGGGCAGCGATTGCCACGTGATCGTGATATTCCGCCTTGACGAGATCGCCCCATTCAACCGGCTTCGGCAGGCTGTTGGCTTCCAGGTAACGGTCGTTCGACATGATGCCGTAGCCGGAGGCTGCAAAGCCGAAATAGTAACCCTCGGGATCGTTGACCGGATAGGAACCTACTTTTTCCGGCAGGCCGGTGACGGACGGCTTGAACTTGGCCAGCAGGTTGCGGCCCTTGAGGTTGTCGAATGCGTCTGGCGCCGAGGCCCAGAACAGGTCGACCTGGTTGTTCGACTTGGTTTCATCGACATATTTGACGCCGGAGCTGGTGCTCTTGTTCTGCACGTCGAGCGTGAAGCCCGGGTTGGCGGCTTCAAAGCCTGCCTTGAACGGATCGGTCACGTCCTTGGAGAACGAGGTGACGATGGTTACTTTTCCACCATCCGCATAAGCGGTTCCGACAAAGGCAGCCGACATCAGCATTGCCGCGGCAATGGTCTTCAACATAGGTATCTCCTCCCAATAGAGCCGCCCGTTGTTCGGCGGCTGTCCTAGTGGGAGCAAGCGGCGTGCCAGTTGCCAAAAGCCCGGAAAACAAGGGTTCTTGACGGAAGGCACGGGTCATGAAGGTAACATCGGCCCTAGCGGATGGGTAAAACGGGTAACATCATTCCTCGTCGCCCTTGGCGGCGATCCTGTATTTCCGCATTTTCAGATAGAGGGTTTTCCGGGAGATGCCGAGGGCTTCCGCCGTGGCGGAAACGCGGCCGTCCTGGCTTGCCAGACAGTCGAGGATGATCGAGCGTTCCAGCCGGTCCATCTGGCCCTCCAGCGTCAGCGGGCGGGCGGGAAGATCAGGCCCGGCGTTTTCTTCCAGTCCGAGGACGAAGCGTTCTGCGACATTGCGCAATTCCCGCACATTGCCGGGCCATGGGCGGCGGTCGAGTTCGGCGACGAGCGAAGGGTCGATCTTCGGCGGCGTGCGGCCCTGGCGCTTGGCGGCAAGGTCGAGGAAGTGGTGGAACAGCAGGCTGATATCGCCCTTGCGGGCGGAGAGCGGCGGGATTTCGACGCGGGCGATGTCGAGGCGGTAGGCAAGATCCCTCGCTGGAACTTGTCCTGGGCGGCAAGGCCGTGCAGATCGGCCTTGGTCGCGGCGACGACGCGGATATCGACCGGCAGCTCGTCATTCGATCCCAGCCGTTCGATCACCCGCTCCTGCAGGACGCGCAAAAGCCGGACCTGGGCGATCAGCGGCATGGATCTCGATTTCGTCGAGGAAAAGCGTGCCACCATTGGCATGCTCGATCTTGCCGATACGCCGCTCGCGCGCCGGTGAAGGAACCGGCCTCATGGCCGAACAGTTCGGATTCCGAGCATGGTCTCGGGGATGGCACCGCAATTGACGGCGACGAAACGCCCCTTGCGGCCGCTGAAATCGTGTAGCGCGGGCGGTCACTTCCTTGCCGGTGCCGGTCAGGCCGATGACCAGCACGTCGGTTGAAGCGCCGGCGATCCGTTTCAGCTTTTCGCGGAAGGCGACCATCGGGGCGGAATGGCCGATCAGCCGGGTTTCCCACGCGTCGGTATCGGCAATCAGCCGCAGCCGCCGGTTTTCCAGCAAAAGGCGGCGATGATCGCGGGCACGGCGGACGGTCTCGATCAGGTGCAGTGGGTCGGCCGGTTTTTCGAGAAAATCCCAGGCACCGTCGCGCATGGCGCGCAGCGCCATCGGCACGTCGCCATGGCCGGACATCAGCACGATCGGGATTTCCGCATCGACGGTGCGGACGGCGGCCAGAAGGTCAAGCCGTCGCCGCCGGGCATGCGCACGTCGGAGACGATGACGGCGCCGGTATCGGCACGCAGTTCGGCCATCGCCGACGCCATGGAACTATGCGCTGAGACCTGAAAACCTTCCAGTTCGAGAACCTCGCGGCAGGCATCCAGAACACTGTGGTCGTCATCGATCAGGATGATATCTGTGGCGGCGGTCATTCCAGTCCCTTCAGGGAAACGATAAAGCGGGTGCCGTCCGGTCCCGTTTCCAACACCGAGATGCTTGCGCCGAAATCCTTGACGATATTGTAGGAGATCGACAGGCCGAGACCAAGGCCGGAGCCGGCAGGCTTGGTGGTGAAGAACGGATCGAATACGGCATGAAGGTCGCCGGGAGCAATGCCCTTTCCGGTGTCGCCGACGATCAGAGATGCGCCGTCGCCGGTTTGCCTGATATCGACGGTCACGGTCCGGGTCTCCAGGCCCTTGACGGCATCGAGCGCATTGCTGATCAGGTTGACCGCCACCTGTTCAAGGCGGATCGGTTCGGCCAAGACCTCCATTTTATTGCCTTGCTCAATCGTCAGCTTCAGGTCGACATCCTCTTCCTCGAACCGGTGTTCAAGAAGGCTCAGCGCTTCGCGCACCACCTCGGTGAGATCGACGGGATGGGAATGCGATTGCGGGCGGCGGGCGAAGCGGCGGATATGGCTGATCTGGTCGGCCATCCGGCCGGTGAGGTCCCTGATCTTGCCGAGATTGACCAGCGCCTGTTCGCTCTTGCCGCGCTCGATCAGGGTCTTGCCACTGTGGATATGGGCCTTGATCGCCGCGAGCGGCTGGTTGAGTTCGTGACCGATCCCGGCCGCCATTTGGCCAAGGGCCGCGAGTTTGGCGGATTGAACCAGCTCGTCGCGGGCCTGGCGAAACAGCATCAGCGCATGGGCGAGGTCGCCGAGTTCGTCCGGCCCCGCTGCCGGAATCTGCGTCGTGGGCTTGCCTTCGCTCATCGCCACGGCTGCGGCAGCCAGCAGCCGGATACGGGTGAGCAGGTTGCGGTGGACATAGAGATAGCCGATGGCAACGGCGAGGATGACCGAAAGCACGGCGATAGCGGCCAAGAGGGCTCTTCCCGTTTCGATTGCGGCGGCGGCTCGGGCCGCCGCGGCATCCGCACTTTTTTCGATCGCAACAACCTCGGATCCGATCAGGCGGCCGAGATCGCCGACGAGGCGATTGTTTTCGGTGGCAAGCGCGGCCAGTTCGCCGGCCTCCTGCATTTCCGAACGCTTGCGGTTGGGAATGCCCGTGGCCGGGTTGGATTGCTGCAGGATGCGGGCGGCAAGCTGGCGCACCGTAATGCTGTCGGGCCAGGTTTCCAGCGTGGCCAGCCGGCTTGCCAGCTCATCGGCACTGTCGCCGAGAAAGGCGTTGGCTTCCTGCAGTTCGTCGAGCGTGGTGGCGTTGACGAGGCGAGCGATCAGGCCGGTGGCGAGATTGGCCTGCGACAGCGCCGTCAGCAGCGCCTCGCTCTTGCGCTGTTCGTCAAGGGCCGCCGCACCGGCGCCCTTGCGCGTTTCGGTTTCGATGTTGAAGCGGATATCGTCGACGAGCGGATCGGCTTCTTCAAGGAGATCGGCCTGGACCCAGCGCAGCTCATCGACATCGGAGCGCATCGCTTCCATCAGCGTGAACCGTTTTCCCGCAGCAAGATCGATCTGCCGCAGGTTGTCGCGGATGGCGCTGGCGAGCGGCAAAAGGTCGGCCGAGGATCCGGTTGGGGCGGCGTTGGTTTCCAACAGGCCTTCGAGCGCCTTCAGCCGGGCGGCATAGGTCCGGCGGATATCCTCGTATTCGGCGCGGATTTCCGCACCGGTGAGGACGGCGGTAACGGAGCCGATGTCGGCTCCGGCCTTGGAGAGCCGGGAGGCAAAGGCAAGCTTCGGCATCTGGTCTTCGACGATGCGCGAAAGCTCGCCCGACAGCCGTTCATAGGACAGCCAGCCGACCAGGCAGGCGCCGACGGCGAGGCCGACGATAGTGACGAAGGCGGCGACAAGGCGGGCGCCGATGCCAAGCCGCCAGTCGCGGGCCGCCGTATTGACGGGTAAACGGGCGTCCATCATCGCGGATACCTGTTGAGGCCGATATCATCGCGCGGCGGCGAGGCGGTAAGCAGCAGGTTTTCCACCATCGCCAGATTGTGCTCGATCGTGTTGCGCAGGTCGCGGGCGACCTGCATCTGCTCCGGCGAGCGCGCCGTGCCGCGCGGCAGCGCCGCCTTCAGCGAACGGTCGAGCGCTTCAGCCTCGCCTGCTGAGAGGGGAGGCGTGCCGAGAAGCCGGCGGGCTCTGGTCAGCGTGCTTGCCCGGTCGGGCTGGTTGTCGAGGGCTTCCAGCTGGGCGAGCCTTTTCCACAGCCGCGCCAATGTCGCCCGCCGCCGGACGATATAATCGTCAAAGATCAGGTTGATCAGGCCGTAGCGTTCTGCCGACAGGCGCGGATCGAAGGCCTTGGACTTGAACAGACCTTCGTTTTCCCCATCAGCTGCCCGTGGCAGTCGGCAAATGCGCGGCGAGCGGGATGCGGCCGATGGCGGGGTCGAGAAGCAGCGCCTGCCCCTGTGGCGACAGGAGGAAATCGACGAAACGTTCCGCCGCCTGTTTGTTGCGGGCGCGCGACAGGATGGCAATGCTGGCAGGCACATAGACCAGATCCGGCGGCAGCACGAAGATGTTGTCGCCGCCGGCAAAATCGGGCGCCTTGGCCAGAAAATCGATGGTGATGCCGATGCCGAAACGCCGCTGCGCCACGCCTGCGGCCACGCCTGAAACTGCGCGCCGTCACCGTCGAGAGGTTGCCGCCCAGCTGCGATAGCATCGCCCAGCCCTTTTCCCAGCCAAAGGTCTGTAAGAGCGCCTCGATGATCAGGTGAGTGGTGCCGGAGCGGGATGGCGAAGTGATGCTGATATGTCCCTGAATAGATCGGGTTGAGCAGATCCTGCCAGTTTTTCGGGATCGGCAGCTTGTTCTGCGCCAGATAGGAGGCGTTGTAGACGATGCCATAACCGGACAGGGCAAAGCCGAGATAATAGCCTTCGGGGTCGTTGACCGGATAGCCTGAACACCTTTTCCGGAGCGCCGGTCGGACGGGCGGCGATCTTGCTGAGTTCACCCTTCTGCTTCAACAGTTCGAAGGAATCCGGCGATGAGGCCCAGAAGATATCGGCCGACGTGCCGCGTTTTTCGAGGATGAACCGGCTGGCGCTGGCGGTGTTGCGCTGGATGATGGTGGTACGGATGCCCGGATTCTCGGCCTCGAAGGCCTTGCGGAACGGCTCGAAGAAGGATGGCGGATAGGAGGTGACGACGGACAGCTCTTCCTGGTCCTTGCCCTGAGCCGCACCCGCCAGCACGGCCGCGACCAAGGCCAAAATGGCCAGAACTGCAGTCAGCATCAACCTGCCCACACGTTCCTCCCAACGATCGGCACCCCTCTTGGCCCGAGACCTAGTGGATAAAGCCGGCTTTGTCACGGTGAGATTCCGGCGATCGTTATGCCGCATCCGCCCGGCGGAGCACCGGCCAAGCGGCTTTCGATTAGCCGTCGATGTCGTGGATGGAATCGAGCGGGCCTTTGAGCGCGGTGCGCGGATGGACCAGTTCGGGCTGGATCAGGTGGATTTTGACGGCCGGGCGGGCCTCCTCGATCAGCTCGAACGCCTTGGCGAGCATGCTTTCGGTATCCTGGCGGATCATGATCACCGGGAAGGGCAGGAAAGAGCCAAAGGGATCATAGTCGTAGCAGCCGACGACGATATCCGCGAAGGTCTCGTGCGGATGCTGTGCCATGAAGCGCAGCAGGCCTTCGAAGTTGATCGAGGAGTTGATGAACAGTCCGCGCGGCAGCTTTCCCTCACGCTCGTAAAAAGCCTCGAAGGCTTTCTGCGTCATGTTCGGTGAATAACCGGTCGGCTGGATGCAGGCATCGCTGTCCTGGCCGAGCATCTCGGTCTTGATATCCTTGAAACCCCTTGATACGTTCGCGGCTGGCATGGTCATTGCGCCCGCCGAACAGGAAAAGCTCCTCCGGTCTCAGGGGGCGGCGGCATCGTCGAACCGCTTGATGATCGCCTGCGTCAGCATCCGGGCGCCCTGATAGTTGTCGCTGATGACAGACGGTGCCTTGGTCCCGGGAAGATCGATGTTGATATGGCGGATGCCAGCCGCTTCGCAGAGGTCGTGGACGCTGTCTGGATCGGTGGCGCCGGCGATGAACAGTTCGTCGATCGAATAGGAAATCAACGTTTCGACCGTTGCAAGCTCCTCCTGCGGATCGCGCGAGGCGCTGACGACGACAGGGCATTTGCCATGGCTGCGCACCTGTGCCTCGAAAGTCTGCGCCATCGAGGAGAAGTAGCGGTTGTCGTGGACGGGCAGAAGCAGGCCGACGAGGCCGGAGCGGGAACTGCGCAGGCCGCGGGCCTGGAGGTTCGTGGTATACTGGTGCTGTTCGGCAAGGTTCTGGATGAGTTCGGCTGTGCTCTCCTTGATCCGCCGCTTGCGCCATGTGCCATTCAGCACGGCGCTGACCGTCGAGGCGGAACAGCCCGACAGGACCGAAAGATCGTAGATCGTCGCCTTCTTTTTTCCCTGCTGCTTCATTCGATCCTCCTTCCGTTTCTTTAGTGCCAATTTCCTCTTGACGAAAGTTTAAATTCAAAACATATTATTTGCACCATCGATTGTGCAAAAAGAAATATCGATTGTGCAACGAGGTCCGCTTGAGGAGGCGGTGAAGTGGAGGATGCGATTTTCCGCGTCGATTTGAACTGAACTGACAGGGATCGCCAGCCGGGCGCCCCGGGAGTGTTTCCCTGTGCGGAAACGTTTGGAGGAGGAAGAGCATGAAAAAGTTTATGATCGCAGCGCTGGCTGCATCGCTGGCGCTTGGCGTCTCGTTTGCAGTGATGGCCGCCGACAAGGTCGGCGTCGTCGTCAAGATTGGCGGCATTCCGTGGTTCAACGCCATGGAAGCCGGGATCAAGGAGCAAGGGGGCAAGCTCGGTCTCGATGCCTTCATGGTCGGCCCGACCAGCGCTGACCCGGCGCTCCAGGTTCGTGCCATCGAAGATCTGATCGCGCAAGGCGTCAAGGTCATCGGCGTGGTGCCGAACGATGCCAAGGTGCTCGAGCCTGTTCTCGCCAAGGCCAAGGCAGCCGGCATTTTTGTCATTACCCATGAATCGCCGAGCCAGAAGGGGGCCGACTGGAATTTCGAGCTGGCCTCGTCGACCGGTTTCGGTGAAGCGCATGGCAAGCTTCTGGCCGAGAAGATGGGCGGCAAGGGCGAATATGCCGTGTTCGTCGGCTCGCTCACCGTTCCCTTGCACAATGCCTGGGCCGATGCGGCGGTCGCCTATCTCAAGGCCAATTATCCCGACATGAAGCTGGTCGGCGAACGTTACGGCGTGGCCGAGGATGTCGATAAGAGCCGGTCTACGGCGCTCGATCTCATTTCCGCCCATCCGGATCTCAAGGGCTTCCTTGCCTTCGGTAGCCAGGGTCCGATCGGTGCCGGTCGTGCCGTCGAAGAACGCCGCAAGACCGGTGAAATCTTCGTGCTCGGGCCGTTCTCCCTCGGCCAGGGCCAGAAGCTGATCAAGTCGGGTGCGATTTCCGGCGGCTTCATGTGGAATCCGGAAACAGGCCGGCGAAGTCTTCGTCACCATGGCCGATCGCCTGATCAAGGGCGAGAGCGTCAAGGAAGGCGATGATATTCCGGGCCTCGGCGTGATCAAGCCGGTGGGTAACGACATCATCGTCGACCAGTTGTTGCCGATCAACAAGGATACCGTGGACGAGCTTGCAGGCATGGGCCTGTAACTTTTCCCAAAAAGGTTCTCCCGGGCTGCTGGGCTGGCTTTGGCCGGCTCGGCGGTGCCCGGAAGTTCCGCCAAATCCGCATTTTTACAGGTTGAACCGATGACTGGACGCGAGAGCGCTAAGAGTGGCCAAAAGCCGCTTCTGTCCCTGCGCAACATCAACATGACGTTCGGTGGCGTCAGGGCCTTGAAGGATGTCAGCTTCGACGTTCTGCCGGGCGAGGTGCATTGCCTGGCGGGTGAAAACGGCTCTGGCAAGAGCACGTTGATCAAGATCATCACCGGCGTCTACCGCCCGCAGGATGGCGCGGTGATCGAGTTTGACAGGCAGACCTATTCTGCATATGTCGCCGGTGACGGCGCAGAATTCCGGCATTCAGGTGATCTGGCAGGACCTGGCACTGTTTCCGGAAATGACAGTTGCCGAGAATATTGCGTTCCAGACGCTGCTCGGCCGCTGGCCGCGGTTCGTCAACTATAACAGCATGCGCGAAAAGGCGGTCAAGGCGCTGGCGCGGCTCGGCGTGACGCCTCGATGTCGACCGGCCGTTGAAGGATTATGCCATTGCCCAGCGCCAGATCGTCGCCATTGCCCGCGCGCTGGTCGGTGAAGCGAAGCTTGTCTTCATGGACGAGCCGACCGCATCTCTGACGCAGTCGGAAACCGACCACCTTCTCGATATCGTCCGCACTCTGTCTGCATCCGGCGTCGCCGTGGTGTTCAGTCAGCCACCGGCTGGCCGAGGTGCTGGAGATTTCCAGCCGGCTGACGGTGCTGCGCGATGGCGCGCTTGTCGGCGCCTATTCGACTGAGGGCATGACCCAGTCACGCATTACCGAACTGATGACCGGCAAGACCTTCGACCAGACCGTGCGCCCGCGATGTCGGGGCCAATCCCGTTGTGCTGGAGGTCGAGGGGCTTTCCCCGACCCGGCCAGTTCGAGAACATTTCTTTTACTGTCCGGCGTGGCGAAACGCTTGGGATCACCGGGTTGCTCGGGGCAGGGCGTACCGAACTGGCGCTGTCGTTGTTCGGCATGCTGAAGCCGCGGTCGGGCGCTGTCAAACTCGAAGGCAAGCCCGTCCATTTTTCGTCCAACCGCGACGCCATTGCGGCCGGGATCGCCTATCTGTCCGAGGACCGGCTGTCGCTTGGGCTGATCCAGCCGCAATCGATCGCCGACAATCTGGTGATCGCCTCGCTCGACAAGATCACGGCCAGCGGGCTGCTGTCCGACAGCCGCAAGCGGGATCTCGTCGCCCAATGGATTGCCGATCTCGGCGTCAAGATCGGGCAGCAGGGCAATGCTATCTCGGACGCTGTCGGGCGGCAACCAGCAGCGCATTGCGATTGCCAAATGGCTGGCGACCGATCCGAAACTGCTCATTCTCGATGCGCCGACGGTCGGGGTCGATGTCGGGGCCAGGGCGGGCATTTTCGATATCGTCGTGAAGCTGGCCGAGACCGGCCTCGCGATCATCCTGATCTCCGACGAGGTGCCGGAAGTCTATTTCAATGCGGACCGCGTGCTGCATATGGCCAAGGGGCGTGTCGTCAACCAGTTCATGCCGGCGGACTGCTCGCTCGCGGATATCGAGGCAGCCGTCTATGCGTAAGGTCGTTCAATCCCATGCGACGGAATTTGCGCTGCTCGCCGTCATCGCGATCATCAGCATCGTTCTGTCGATCATCACTGACCGCTTCTTCTCGCTCGGCAATGCGTCTGACCTGCTCAATACCAGTTCGGTCAACATCATCTTCGCCGTCGGCCTGCTGGTGGTGCTGATCGCCGGCGGCATCGACATCTCGTTCGCGGTCGCAGCGTCGGTCGTCCAGTATGTCGTGCGCTCATGCTCGGCTGGATGGGCGGTGGAGGATGGATCAGCGGGCTCTTGATCGCCGGTGCACTCGGCGTGCTGCTGGGCGCCATCAACGCCTTCCTGATCCACAAGTTCCGGATCATCTCGATCGTCGCGACCATCGCCACCTTCAATATCTATTTCGGCCTGCTGATGTTCTTCACCCGCGGCGTGTCGATCTACAACCTGCCGGACTGGCTGACGTCCCGCGTTATCCTGTTCGAGCATGAAATGGCCGATGGCAGCTGGATCGAAATCACCCTGCCGGTGCTGGTCATGCTGATCTGCGTGGTCGCCACATGGGTGTTCATCACCCGCACGACGACGGGGCGGCAGCTTTATGCCTTCGGCGACAATCCGGAAGGCGCGCCGGTTCGGCATCAATATTGGCGCGATGCAGTTCATCGCCTTCGGCTGGCTCGGCCTGATGGCCGGGATCGGCGGACTGGTCCAGGCGCATTATGCGCAGGAAGTGGTGCCGAACGCGCTTTATGGCCGTGAACTGGATGTGCTGGCCGCGGTGGTGCTGGGCGGCGCACGTCTAGGCGGCGGCAAGGGGTCGGTGCTTGGCTGCGTACTCGGCGTGCTTCTGATCTCGATCACTCAGAACGGGCTCAATCTGGCGGGTGTCTCGCCCTATGCCTTCAAGATGATCGTCGGCGCCATCATCCTCGTCGCCATCACCCTGTCCAATACCAGCATCGAAAAACTGCTGCCGTTCATGCGCCAGAAGGAGGGCCGCAAATGACCACGATCCTCAATCGCATCAAGGTGGCGCTGGGGCCAGATATGGCCGGGCCGGGATTTGCGCTGATCGCTGTGCCGGTGGTCTTCAGCCTTGCCTCGCCGCAATTCTTCAGCCGGGCGACTTTTGGCTCCGTCGCCTTTCAGTTGCCGGAGCTCGGGCTTCTGACGCTTGCCATGCTGCTGCCGGTACTGACCGGTGGCCTCAACCTTGCTATCACCTTCACCGCCAATATTGCCGGGCTGACGGTTGCCTGGGTGCTGCAGCAGAATGGCGGTGCCGATGCCGGCCCGTTCGCCTTCTTCCTCGGTTGTTTGCTCGGTATCGGCGTCGGGGCGCTCAGTGGCCTGGTGATGGGGCTGGTGATCGCCTATACCCGCGCCCATCCGATCCTTGTCTCCCTGTCGATGATGATCTTCCTGCGCGGGCTTGGCGAGTTCCTGACGCGCGGTGGCGACGTCTCTGGCTTTCCGGCCTTCCTGCAGCCGCTTGGCCATGGCAGCATTTTCGGCTTCCCTGATACCGCTTTTGGTCTTCATCGCCTGCGTTTTGATCTGGCATGTGCTGCTGACGCGGATGAAGCTCGGTTTCAACACCTATATGATCGGCTCGAATATCGAGGCGGCGCGCTATTCCGGCGTCAACACCCGGAAAGTGCTGGTGCTGGTCTATACGCTGTCGGGCGCCATGTGCGCGGTTGCCGGCATCATTATGCTCGCCCGGTTCAACTCGGTGCGTGTCGGCCACGGTGAATCCTACCTTTTGATCACCGTGCTGGCCTGCTTCCTCGGCGGGGTCAATCCGTTCGGCGGTTTCGGCCGGGTCATTCCGGTGGCCGTGGCACTTGTTGTGCTGCAGCTCCTGTCCTCCGGCCTCAATATTCTCGGCGCCAACCAGCATCTGGCGACGGCTGTCTGGGGCATCCTGCTCATCACCGTGATGATCCTGCGTTTTGCCGCGGGCCACTTCAAATCTCTCAAGCGAAAAAAAGGATAAAACCATGGAAGGTTTTGGCGTTCATACCAGCATGTGGACCATGAACTGGGACCGGGCAGGGGCGGAAAAGGCGATTGCCGCCGCCGTCAAATACGAGATGGATTTCATCGAGATCGCGCTTCTCGATGCGCCGGCTGTCGATGCAGAACATAGCCGCAAGCTGCTTGAAAAACACAAGCTGCGTTCGGTCTGCTCGCTCGGCCTGCCGGAACATGCCTGGGCCTCGGTGCATCCGGAAAAGGCCGTCGAGCACTTGAAGGTCGCCATCGACAAGACGGCTGATATGGGCGCGGAAGCACTGTCGGGCGTCATCTTCGGCGGTATCGGCGAGCGCACCGGCGTGCCGCCGACCGAGAAGGAATATGACAACATCGCCCGCGCCCTGCAGGCAGCCGCGAAACATGCCAAGACCCGCGGCATCCAGCTCGGTGTCGAGGCGGTCAATCGCTATGAGAACCACCTGATCAACACGGCGCAGCAGGCGGTGGACATGATCGAGCGTGTCGGTGCCGACAATGTTTTCGTGCATCTCGATACCTACCATATGAATATCGAGGAAAAGGGTGCCGCCAACGGCATTCTCGTTGCCCGCGACCACATCAAATATATCCACCTCTCCGAAAGCGACCGCGGCACGCCGGGCTATGGCAACGTGCCCTGGGACGCAATCTATGCGGCGCTCGCCGCCATCGGTTTTAAGGGCGGCCTTGCCATGGAAAGCTTCATCAACATGCCGCCGCAGGTGGCCTACGGGCTCGCCGTCTGGCGTCCGGTGGCCAAGGACGAGGCCGAAGTGATGGGCAACGGCCTACCGTTCCTGCGTAACAAGGCACGGCAATACGGTTTGATCTGACGATCTCGGCTGTTCCCGCGTTGGCAGGGAACAGCCGCACGGACAAGCAGGTGCAGGATACGACAATGGTGGATGGGCAGAGGAAGGATCGAAGGGATGACGGGCAACCGGCGACTGTCGCGGTCCTCGATGTCGGCAAGACCAATGTGAAGCTCAATGCCGTGACGGCATCCGGCACTATCCATGAAACGCTGTCGGTTCCCAATCCGGTTCTGCATGACGGGCCGTGGCGGCATCATGACCTGCAGACGCTTAGCGACTGGGTATTCGATACGCTTGCGGGTTTGACGAAACGTCATCCGCTGTCGACATTCGTTTCATCCGGCCACGGCTCCGGCGGTGTTCTCGTCGGCCCGGATCCGGACGCCGGCGATGGAACCGCCTTGCCGATGATCGACTACGAGCAGGCTTTGCCGGAGGATATTCGGGCGCGTTATGCGTCGCTTTCCGGTTCGTTCTTCGACCGGGGCAGCGTGATGATGCATGGGGCGACCCATCATGCCCGCCAGATGTTCTGGATGCAGCAGGCCGCGCCGGATGCCTTTTCCCGGGCGCGCTGGTTTCTTGGCGTGCCGCAATACTGGGCCTGGCGGTTGTCGGGTGTGGCGGTCTCGGAGGCGACGGTTCTCGGTGCGCAGTCGCATCTCTGGAATGTGGCGGAGCGGCACTGGTCTCCGATCGTTCAATCGCAGGGTTGGCAAAACCTGCTGCCGCCTTTGCCAAGGCGTGGGAGACGGTTGGGACGATCCGCCCAGTGCTCGTGCAGCGGTATGGCCTGCCATCGGGCATGCAGGTTCTCACTGGCATTCATGACAGCAGCGCCAATTTCTATCGCTATCAGGCCGCCGGCTTCGATGAGGCGACGGTGGTTTCCACCGGCACGTGGATCGTTGCGCTCAGCGGCAAGACGCCGCTTAACCTGCTGGACGAACACCGGGGCATGACCTGCAACAGCGATGTCAACGGCAAGCCGGTCGGCGGTGCTTTGACCATGGGCGGGCGCGAATTCACCCATGTCGCCGGCCGTGACGATGCCCATCTCAATGCCGATGCCGCGCTCGTCAGCCGGATGATCGCGCAGGGCACGATGGCGTTGCCATCTTTTGGCGATGACGATGGCCTGTTTCCCGGCAGTGCCGGCAAGGGACATATCGCCGGTCCCCAACCTGCCGATGCGGCGGAACGCAAGGCGTTGGCCGTTCTCTACGCTGCGCTTTTGACGGTCGAGTGCCTTGATGCACTTGGAAGCAGCGGACGGGTGATCCTCGATGGCAGCTTCCTGCGCGATCCGCTCTATGCGGCGCTCGTCGCAGCGCTACGGCCGCAGGGCGATACGGTTTCCAATCTCGATACCTATGGCGTCGCGTCAGGCGCGGCGTTGCTCGCCAGCCACGGAACCCGCCAGTCACGCGCGGCGATCGCGCTCGAAAAACCGCCGGTTTTCGATCATCCCCCCGCCGATCTGGCAGCCTATGCCCGCCGTTGGCAGGCTGCGGCCAGACAGGCCACGAATTCCAACGTGCTTTACGAAAGGTCCTCCTAATGAGCACTCACCATATCGATATCGCAGCGCTTCGCCGCGATATGGTCGAAACCTGCCGCAGGATGAATTCCAGCGATATCAATCAGGGAACGGCGGGAAACCTCTCCGTGCGCACGGAAAAGGGTTTCCTCGTCACGCCGTCGTCGCTTGCCTACGACACGATGACGCCGGATGATCTGGTGGAGATGGATTTCGACGGCACCTATGCTGGCCGCCGCCCATCGTCGGAATGGCGCTTCCATCGCGATATCCTCAAGAACCGGCCGGATATCAACGTCGTGCTGCATTGCCATTCGATCTATGCGACGACGCTTGCCTGCCATCACAAGACGATCCCGAGCTTCCACTACATGACGGGCGTCGCCGGCGGGACCACGGTCCGTTGTGCCGAATATGCGACATTCGGCACGCAGGCTTTGTCTGATCATGCGCTGGTAGCGCTGAAAGACCGGCTGGCCTGCCTCTTGGGTCAGCACGGCCAGATTTCGCTTGGCAAGACATTGGAAGGTGCGCTTTGGCTGGCGATTGAGATCGAAACTTTGTCGCGTATGTATGTGCAAGCTTTGACGCTTGGCGAACCGCCGGTTCTGCCGGATGACGAAATGGCGCGGGTGATCGAGCAGATGCGCAAGATGAGCTATGGCCATGCGCCGGATGCCGAAGGGGTCAATGACATCGCCCGGCCGAAGAGTGCTGCATCCTGAAACAGCGGGTGGAGCCTGGAACCGGCTGATAGCGGTGATCAGCCCGAAAGGCCGTAGACCTTTTCTAGCTTTTCCCAGTTCTCGTCCATCGCATAGGTGGGCGAGAAGAAGGGGATGCTGAAATGGCCGAAGCGGATCGACAACTGCCGTTCGGCTATCTCTTCGTCCACGCCGGCAATCCGGTTCAGATAGAGCACAGAGGCAAGGCCGGTCCGGTCCGCGCCGGATTTGCAGTGGATAAGAATGGGCGTCGGCGCATCGCGCAACAGGGCGACGAGCCGGTGTGATTCCTCCACGCTCAACTGTCGGGTCGCAGACATCTTGAAATCGATATGCCTGATACCGAGGGCGCCGGCTGCGGCGACCTCGTTTTTGTACCATGCGGCATCCCTCGCTGCTTCCGCGCAGATTGACGATGGTTCTGATGCCGTAGCGCTGCGCATAGTCGGCGACCTGCAAAGCCGTCGGCTGGTTCGAACGGTAGAGCGTGCCGGGTACGACCTCGGCAAAATTACCGGCAACCTGAATGCCGAAGAGATAGGCTCCAAACCCGACAGCCGCCGCGCAGCCTGCCAATCCAACCAGCTTTAAAATTCTGTGCATCATGTCACCGTCCACCGCTTCTGATGAGATCACCTTTCGTGTTTTGGCTGACAGCAGCCTGAACGGCGTGCGATGATGTTTAACGCTACGGAGGATGTGTGAAATATATTTCATAGTATGAATTATATTGACATGTCTCCGTCATTGCGATTATCTGCCCATACCGGACTTCGAGGAGGAACTCCGGTCTTCATTGGATCATCGGGCTGCCGCTCAGGCGCCGCCGGGTATTTGGGAGGGGCTTCGGCCTCAAGGAGGAATCTTGCGCAAATTTCTAAGCACGACCGCATTGGCGGTCCTTGCATCCACGCTTTTCGCCGGCGCTGCCGCTGCTGAAACGGAAAACCCGTTTCGCTGCAAGCCGGGCGAAAAATACGTCATGAACGTCATGGTCTCGGGCGTCGAATACTGGTTCCCGGTCTATGAAATGTTCAAGCAGGCGGGCCAGCAGCTCGGCTGCGAGACGGCCTATACCGGCACGCCGGAATATGACGTCAACAAGCAGATCGCTACCTTCGACCAGGCCCTGGCCCAGAACCCGGCCGGTATCCTCGTCCATCCGATGAACTCCGATCCGTTCATCGAGCCGATCAACCGGGCGATCGACCAGGGCACGGCCGTCGTCACCTTCGCAGCCGATGCGCCGCTCTCCAAGCGCATCTCGTTCATCACCTCGGACAATACCCGCGAAGGCACCTATGCTGCTGACGCGATTGCCGAGAAGATGGGTGGCAAGGGTGAATATGCCGTTCTGGAAAACCCCGGCCAGGACAACCACGACAAGCGTATCGCGGCCTTCATCGCCCGCATGACGGAAAAATACCCGGACATGAAACTGGTCGGCCGTGCGGCGTCCAACCAGGACCCGAATAAGGCCTATCAGGGCCTGATGAGCCTGGTGCAGGCGCATCCGAACCTTGGCGCTGTGTTCATGCCGGAAGCCAACTCGGCCATCGGTGCGTCGCAGGCCAACAAGGAAAGCGGCGGCAAGATCCTCGTTATGTGCGCCGACGTCAACGCCAACATTCTCGACATGATCAAGGCGGGCGAAGTGTTCGGCTCGATCAACCCGAACCAGGGCATGCAGGGTTACATGGGCTTCATGCTCCTGTGGCTTGCCAAGCATCCGGAACTCATCGATCCGATGAACGACGCCAAGCGCGCCGGCTTCAACCCGATGAGTATTCCGTTCGTCGATAACGGCCTGTCGATCGTCACCGCCGCCAATGCCGACGACTTCTACTGGGACAAGTACCTGAAGCGGCGTGGTACGAAAGGCATCGAGGAGTAAGCCTTTTGTGCCGGCTGTCCGGGGTATGAAGCCCCGGACAGCCACCGCAAGTGTTAAGGAGGAGACTGTCATGGCGCCGGTGCCGGTTCTGGAAATCCGCAATGTCAGCAAGCACTTCGGTGCGGTGAAGGCATTGACGGACGTGAGCTTCAGCCTGAAGAAGGGCGAGGTTCATGCGCTTTGCGGCGAAAACGGCGCGGGCAAGTCGACACTGATGAATATCATTGCCGGGGTGCTGCAGCCGACCGAGGGCGAAGTGCTCGTCGATGGTGCGCCGGTCAAGGTGACGTCGCCGGCCGTGGCGCAATCGCTCGGGCTTGGCCTCGTGCATCAGGAAATCGCGCTCTGCCCCGATGCGACGGTGGCCGAGAACATGTTCATGGCCGCCACCAACCGCCGCCGCTCGCCGTTCATGAACTATGGCAGGCTGGAGCGGGACGCGCAGGCGGTGATGAACCGGCTGGCACCGATCGATGTGCGCCGGAAAGTTGCCGAACTGCCGATTTCCAGCCAGCAGTTGGTCGAGATCGCCAAGGCGCTGACGCTCGACTGCCGCGTGCTGATCTTCGACGAGCCGACGGCGGCACTGACGGGAATCAGAGACCCAGGTGCTGTTCGGGATCATCCGCGACCTGAAGGCGCAGGGTATTTCAATCATCTATATCAGCCATCGCATGGCCGAGATTTTCAGCCTCTGCGACCGGGTGACGGTGTTTCATGATGGCCGCTATGTTTCGACCGAGAACGTCGCGGATCTGACGCCGGATGATGTGGTGCGCCGCATGGTCGGCCGCGAGATCACCCAGCTCTATCCGGAAAAGCAGGCGCTGGCCGAGCGGACGGACGAAACCATTCTGAGCGTCCGCGATCTCGGCGATGGTGACCGCTTCAGGAATGTCAGCTTCGAGTTGCGCCAGGGCGAAATTCTCGGCGTCGGCGGGCTGATCGGTTCGGGCCGCACCGAAATTGCCGAGGGTATCTGCGGATTGCGGCCGGTGACGCAGGGCGAGGTGCAGCTGCATGGACAGCGGCTGCGGGCGCGGTCCTATGCGCAGGCGGTGCAGGCGGGCGTGGTTTATCTTTCGGAGGACCGCAAGGGCTCCGGCGTCTTCCTGGAACTGTCCATTGCCCAGAACATTGCTGTTCTCGACCTGAAGTCGCTGACCGGGCCGCTCGGCCTGCTGAATTCCAAGGCGGAAGCCGATCGCGCCCGGGATCTCACCCGGCGGCTCGGCGTGCGGATGGGCGGCATCGACATGCCGGTCTCGTCGCTGTCAGGCGGCAACCAGCAGAAGGTGGCGATTGCCAAGCAGCTGGCGGTCAATCCCAAGGTTATCCTGATGGACGAGCCGACGCGCGGCATCGATGTCGGTGCCAAATCGGAAATCCACCGGCTGCTGCATGATCTCGCGCGCTCCGGCATCGGCATCGTCGTCATCTCGTCGGAACTGCCGGAACTGCTTGGTCTTTGCGACCGGGTTCTGGTCATCCGCGAGGGCACGGTTGCGGGCGAGGTCGAGGGCGAGACGATGACGGAAGAGGCGATCATGCGTCTCGCATCGGGTGTCGGCGGTCACAACAATTCGAAGGCATCAGAGCATGCCGCATAAAGAAGAAGCAGGGGCAGGAGACACGGTCATGGCGGACGCTACATTGACAACGGCACATCAGGCACCGCGCCCGGCTGGAAACGGCTTGGGACGATGCGCGAGGCGGGACTGATCGCAATCATCCTGGCGCTCTGCATCGTCATGAGCTTTGCCTCGCCACACTTCCTGACGCTTGGCAATTTCCGGGCGATGCTGATGTCGTTCTCGGTGGAAGGCATCGTCGTCGTCGGCATGACCATCCTGCTCATTGTCGGCGGCATCGACCTGTCGGTCGGCTCGGTCGTCTGCTTCTCGATGGTGCTGTCGGGCTCGCTGTTCCTGATGGGGCTCGACCCCTGGAGCGCGTCGCTGATCGGCATCATCGCCAGCGGCCTGATCGGCTGTGTCATGGGCTTCTTCGTGACGGTGGTGGGCTTGAACCACTTCATCACGTCGCTGGCGGCGATGGTGATCGTGCGCGGTATCTGCCTGATCATCACCAAGGGCACGCCGCTGTCGCTGTTCACCTTGCCGCCCTCGTTCAAGGCGGTCGGGCAGGGTACGTTTTATGGCGTTCCCTATGTGATCCTGATCTTCGTTGCCGTCGTCGTGCTGTTCGATTTCCTGCTGCGCCGGGCAACCGCCTTCCGCAAGGTGTTCTACACCGGCAGCAACGAGAAGGCGGCGCTCTATTCCGGCATCAAGACCAACCAGGTGAAATTCTGGGTGACGGTTCTCTGCGCCACGCTGTCCGGTGTTGCCGGCGTCATCTACATGTCTCGCTTCGGTGCCGCGACCCCGACCTTCGGCGTCGGCATGGAACTCAACATCATCGCAGCCGCGGTGATCGGTGGCGCCTCGCTGAATGGCGGCTCAGGCACCATCCTCGGCGCAATCCTGGGTATCGCTCTGCTCTCGGTTGTCACCAGTTCGCTGATCCTGCTCGACGTCTCCGTCTATTGGCAAGACATGATAAAAGGCTGCATTCTGCTTGCTGCTGTCTCCATCGACCATTTCCTGCACAAGCGGAAGGCTGCCTGATATGTCGCCCAATAGGCCGATTGCCAAACTCAAGCCCGCCAATGCGCCGCGCGAGGAAATCGTTATCGCCCGGCAGATGCACCAGGCGCTGGTCCTGCATTTCCTCGAAGGATTGACGCAGGCACAGATTGCCGATCAGATCGGCATCTCGCACGCCACCGTCAACCGGCTGATCAAGCGCGGCCGCCAGTTGGGCCTCGTCGAGATTAAGATCAAGTCGCCGGTCGAGCCGCTGGTCGATATGGAGGAACGGCTTCTGGCGCTCGGCGGCATCAGCCGCGCCGTGGTGGTGCCGACCGTGTCAGACAATCCGCAGACGGCACTTCAGGCGGTCGGCGAAGCGGCGGCCCGGCTGTTGCTGGAAGAGATCATCGACGGCGATACGATCTGCATCACCGGCGGCAAGGGCGTCAGCGCCGTGGTTGCCGGCATGCATGCGCAGCGGCGCTTCGATGTCGAGGTGATCCCGGCGACCGGCTGTGTCCAGGGCAAGCACTATACCGACGTCAACCATGTCTCGACATTGATGGCCGACCGGCTTGGTGGCCGCTCCTATCAGATCCATGCGCCGCTGTTTGCCGATAGTGCGGCCGAGCGGGGCATGCTGATCAACATGCGCTCCGTCGCCGACGTGTTCAAACGGGCGCGGAAGCGAAGATTGCGGTGGTCGGCATCGGTTCGATCCTGTCTGATGACTCGAGTTATTACGACCTGCATCCGTCTTCGAGCACCGACCGCGCCGCCATCGAGCGTTCCGGCGCATCCTGCGAATTGCTGGCGCATCTGCTCGATAACCGGGGGGCAGGTCTGTGACTACAGTCTCAACCGTTCGCTGGTGTCGCTGACGCTGCCGGAATTTGCCTCGATCCCCACCAAGATCGGTGTGGCGAGCGGGCCGAACAAGGCGGGGCCGATCCTCAGCGTTCTCAGGGGCAATCATCTGGACACGCTGGTGACCGACGAGGCGACGGGTGCGCGCGTACTGGCACTGGCGAATGGCGAAGGAAAATGGGCATGAGCGGGCAACAGTTAACACGCGAAATCGGCAAATCCGGCGTTTCCGCCTCGGCGGTCGGGCTTGGAACCTGGGCGATCGGCGGCTGGATGTGGGGCGGGACCGACGAGAAAGAGTCCATCGCAGCGATCCAGGCTTCGCTTGATGCCGGTGTGACGTTGATCGATACCGCACCGGCCTATGGGCTTGGGCGCTCCGAGGAGATCGTCGGCAAGGCGCTGGCTGGCCGCCGCGACAAGGCTGTGATCGCCACCAAATGCGGCCTTGTCTGGCATACGCAGAAGGGGCGGCATTTCTTCGATCAGGATGGCAAGCCGGTGCACCGCTATCTCGGCCGCGATGCGATCATGCACGAAGTCGAAGAAAGCCTGAGACGGCTCGGAACCGACCATATCGATCTCTACATCACCCATTGGCAGGACCCGACGACACCCGTCGAGGAGACGATGCGGGCTCTCGAAGACCTGCGCACCTCCGGCAAGATCCGGGCGATCGGGGCGAGCAATGTCAGCAAGGACGATCTCAATGCCTATATTGCGGTCGGTGGTCTCGATGCGATCCAGGAGCGGTTCAGCATGATCGACCGCGAAATCGAGGTGGATCTGCTGCCGCTGACCAAGGCCAACGGCATTGCGACGCTGAGCTATTCGTCGCTGGCGCTGGGGCTGCTCTCCGGCGCCATCGGCCCGGACCGGGTGTTTTCCGGCGACGACCAGCGCAAGGATAATCCGCGCTTTTCGGTCGGCAACCGCCAGAAGGCGGCGGCGCTTGCCGATGCCATCCGGCCGGTCGCCGAAAAACACGGTGCCAGCATTGCCCAAACGGTGATTGCCTGGACGCTGGCGCAGCCCGGCGTGACCTTTGCGCTCTGCGGTGCGCGCAACCCAGCGCAGGCCATCGACAATGCACGGGCCGGGACCATCCGGCTGGAGGCGGCCGACCTTGCCGCCATCGATACGGCCATAGCGGCGAAACTGACTGACATGGACAGGTAGCGGATCGCCATCATGAAACGTGAAGAGATATTGGACGGGCTCCGCCAGAGCCCGAAGGTGGACGTGTGTGTCATCGGCGGCGGCATCAACGGCATCAGCGTCTTTCGGGAACTGGCGCTGCAGGGCGTGAACGTGCTGCTCGTCGAGAAGCACGACTATTGCTCGGGTGCCAGCTCAGCCCTGTCGCGCATGGTGCATGGCGGGCTTCGCTACCTGGAAAACGGCGAATTCAAGCTGGTGCAGGAATCGCTGGTCGAGCGTGACAGGCTGTTGCGCAACGCACCGCATTATGTTGCGCCGCTGCCGACGACGGTGCCGGTGTTCGATATCTTTTCCGGTCTCGGCAATGGCATCGTCCGGTTCCTGGGGCTGAGCCGCCGCCCGAGCTGCCGGGGGCTGTCGCCATCAAGGCGGGCCTCAGCATCTATGATTTCCTGACGCGCAAGCGGGCGCTGATGCCGCGCCACCAGTTTCGCGGCCGGCGCACGACGCTTGAAAAATGGCCGGCGCTCAACCCCGGCATCAAGAGTTCCGCCACCTATTTCGATGCCTGGGTCAGCCATCCGGAACGGCTGGGCATCGAACTGCTGCAGGATGGTCTTGCGGCAAACAGTCAGGCAGTAGCGCTGAACTATGCCGAATTGCGCCGGACGGAGAATGGCCAATATCGGGTTGAAGACCAGATCGGTGGTGCGTCCGTTGCCGTGGAGCCAACGTTGATTATCAACGCCACCGGCGGCTGGATCGATATCGCCAATCAAAGCCTGTTTCCGCCAGAAGCGCGTCCGGCGCCCTTGATGGGCGGCACCAAGGGCTCGCATCTGATCATCGACAATGACGAGCTGTGCGCAGCACTCGCCGATCACATGATCTATTACGAGAATGAGGACGGGCGGATCTGTATCCTCTTCCCCTATCTCGGCAAGGTTCTGGTCGGCTCCACCGATATCCGCGTCGACGATCCGGAAACGGTGCGCTGCGAGGCCGACGAGCGGGATTACATCCTGCAATCGCTCGCCTTCGTGCTGCCGGATATCAAGATCAAGCCCGAGGAGGTTGTCTTCCAGTTTGCCGGCGTGCGGCCGCTTCCAGCCAGCACCGACAGCTTCACCGGCCGCATTCCGCGCGATCATTTCTGCACGGTCGTGGAACCCACGGACGGCGGGCCACCGGTGCTGTGCATGATCGGCGGCAAGTGGACGACGTTCCGCCTCGTTCGGGGAAATGGCAGCGGACATGACGCTGGAAAGACTGGGCCGGCAGCGGCGCGTTGCGACAACCGACCGGCCGATCGGCGGCGGGCGGGCATTTCCCGCCAACGCGCCGGTCTGGCTTGCGAGCGTCGCCACAGCCAAGGGCATTTCCGGCGAGCGTATGGCTGAGCTGTTTGAGCGCTATGGCACGGATGCCGAGGCCATCGCCGGTTTCATTGCGGCAGGTCCTGATGTGGTGCTACCCCATGCCGGTTACTCGGTGCGCGAGTTGCAGTTTCTGATCCGCGATGAAGCGGTGGAACATCCCGACGATCTGCTTTTGCGGCGCACGACGCTGGCCGTCTCGGGCGAACTTTCGCTCGACATGATGGATGCCGTGCTTGATCTCTTGGCGCAGGAAAAGCGCTGGACGATGGCGCAGCGGGCGAGCGAGCGCGACCGTTTTCTCACTCTTCTCACCGGGCGTCACGGCGTCGACCAAGACATGCTTTCCGTAAGGAACGAACCAAGGAGTACAGAATGCGACACAACAGCAAAGTCCGGATGAACCGGCTGTTCGGCAACGGCCGCTGCCTCGACGTGGCGATCGATCACGGCGTTTGCAACGAACCGTCTTTCCTCAACGGACTTGAGGATATTCAGGCTGTCGTCAAGGCGCTGGTCTCTGCCGCGCCGGACGCGATCCAGATGAACTATGGCCAGGCGGACCTGTTGCAGGACGTTGCCGGCAAGGACAAGCCGGCGCTGGTCATGCGCATCGACATGGGCAATCCCTATAACCGCACCCGCCACCGCGACATGTGGGCGGTGCTGCAGAACGAGGCCGAGCCGCTGATCGGCGCGCTTGAGATGGATGCGGCCTGCGTCGTCGTCAACCTGTTCATGCTGCCGGACGAGCCGGACCTGTTTCTGCCAGTGCGTGCAGAACATTTCCCGCGTACGGGCCGATTGGCGACAAATATGGCATGCCGCTGATGATCGAGCCGCTGGTGATGCAGCCGGTCACCGAAAAGGGCGGCTACATGGTCGACGGCGATGCCGACAAGATCGTCACCTTGACGCGGCTTGCCCGCGAGATGGGCGCCGATATCGTCAAGGCCGACCCGACCGACAATGCCGAGGATTTCCACCGTGTCGTCGAGGCAGCCCGCTGCCCGGTTCTGGTGCGCGGCGGCGGCAAGGAAGATCTGCGCGGTGTTTGATAAATCTGCGGCCTTGATGCGGCAGGGCGCAATGGGCATGGTCTATGGGCGCAACATCTATCAGCACGCCAATCCGAGTGCCGTGGTGCGCGGGCTGATGGCGATCATCCATGAGAACGCGAGCGGCGAACAGGCTTTTACGCTCTATCAGCAGGGCTGATTAAGGCGCGTTCCCACTTCTCCCCGACGGGGAGAAGTGCCGAGCGTATGCGAGGTGATGAGGGACGGCGAATTCCGAAACTGCCCCCTCATCCGGCCCTGCGGGCCACCTTCTCCCCGTTGGGGAGAAAAGGAGATCAGCACTGGGCTTTCTGTCCCAACCGCGCAAAACTGTCAGAGCCTTGGGAGGGGTTCAGAATGAAGGAATATCTTTTGGGGCTCGACGCCGGAAACACCGTTATCAAAGCGGTGATTTTCGACCGGGCGGGCAACGAAATCGCGGCAGCGGCGGAAGAAGGACATAGCCGCATGCCGAGCCCGGGGCATGTCGAGCGGGGTCTGGACGAACTCTGGACCAATGCACGGCAGGTTATCCGCGCCTGCATCGAAAAGGCGAAGATCCGGCCGGAGGAGATCGCGGCGATCGGTTGCGCCGGGCATGGCAACGGTCTCTATGCGCTTGATCGCAATGGTGCTCCGCTGCTCGGTATCCAGTCGATCGATACGCGGGCGACCGGCCTTGTCGAGCAATGGGCGCTCGAAGGCGTGGGCGAACGCACCCAGCCGATCGCCCGGCAGCGTCCGTGGCCATCCCAGACACCGACATTGCTTGCCTGGCTGAAGCGTTACAAGCCTGAGCAGTTCAACCGGATCGGCACGGTGTTCTTTTCCAAGGATTTCATCGTCAACCGCCTGACTGGCGAGCGTGTCAGCGAGGTATCGGACATGTCAGGCGCCGGCCTGCTCGATCTTGCCACGCGCCGCTACGATCAGGCATTGATGGAGGCCTATGGTCTCAGTGATTGCATGGACCTTCTGCCGCCGCTGATCGAAAGCGCTGATATTGCCGGCACGGTCACCGAAGAGGTCGCGGCGCAAACCGGGCTTGCCGCGGGTACACCCGTGGTTGGCGGGCTGTTCGACGTCGTTGCCTCGGCGCTCGGCTCGGGCGTTACGCGCACCGGCAGTGCCTCGATCATTGCCGGCACCTGGAGCATCAACCAGGTCATCATCGACGGTCCTGACCTCGACGGACCGGTCTTCATGTCGTCGACGTTCGATCGCAGCCGGTACATGGCGATGGAGAACAGTGCGACCTCGGCTGCCAATCTCGAATGGCTGGTCAAGGAGTTCTTCGAAGGTGAACATGCGGAAGGCGTTTCGCCGTTTGATGCGGCTTGCGCGCTGGCAGGGGCAGTCGAGCCCACGGCAGACGATCCGCTCTACCATCCGTATCTCTATGGCGCCCAGCAGGACGGCCATGCACGCGCCGGATTCTACGGCATTGCCGGCTGGCACACCAAAGGACATCTCGTCCGCGCGTTGCTCGAAGGGGTCGCCTTCGGCCATCGCGCCCATATCGAGACGATCCGCAAGGCGGGCGCGGTGTTCAACGAGGCGGTCCTGTCCGGCGGCGGATCGCGCAGCCTGATCTGGCCGCGATCTTTGCCGATGTGCTTGGCGTTCCCGTCACCGTCGCTCGCTCGCGCGAGACCGGTGCGTTGGGGGCGGCGATTGCGGCCGGAACCGGCGTCGGTGTCTTCTCGGATTTTGGTGCGGGTGCGGCGGCCATGGTGCAGACCGAGCGGCATTATCGTCCTAACGTCTTGCTTGAGGCGCATTATGCCCGGCGCTACGCTCTCTATAACGACATCGCCGAGGCGATGGCGCCGCTGTGGCGGCGTCTGACGGCGGTGCAGCCTGTTGTTGCTGGAGTGGCGGCGTGAACATGCGTGATGCAGCGATTGATGTGGGAAGCTACGACTTCATCGTCGTCGGCGCAGGCTCGGCGGGCTGCGTCCTCGCCAACCGGCTTTCGGCCGATCCGAAGAACCGCGTCCTCTTGCTCGAAGCGGGCGGCAGCGACCGGTATCATTGGGTGCATGTGCCGATCGGCTATCTCTACTGCATGGGCAATCCGCGCACCGACTGGATGATGAGGACGGCGGCGGAGGAGGGCTTGAATGGCCGGTCCTTGCCCTATCCGCGTGGAAAACTGCTGGGCGGCTGCTCGTCGATCAACGGCATGATCTACATGCGCGGGCAGGCAGCGGATTATGATGGCTGGCGGCAGGCGGGCAATTCCGGCTGGGGCTGGGACGATGTGCTGCCCTATTTCCTCAAATCCGAGGACAATTACCGCGGTAAGTCTTCGATGCACGGGGCAGGCGGCGAGTGGCGGGTGGAAAAGCAGCGTCTGTCCTGGCCGATCCTCGACGCCTTTCGCGATGCCGCCGAAGAACTCGGTATTCGCAAGACCGACGATTTCAACGATGGCGACAATGAGGGCTCGGGCTATTTCGAGGTCAACCAGCGCGGCGGACTGCGCTGGAACACCACCAAGGCATTTTTGCGCCCGGCAATGAAGCGCGCCAATCTCCGTGTCTTGACGGGAGCGGAAACGGAGCGGTTGGAATTCGACGGCCGGATGGTGACCGGCGTGCGCTTCCGGCTGAACGGGCAGACCCATTTCGCCCGCGCCAGCCGCGAGGTCGTACTGTCCGCCGGAGCGATCAATTCGCCGAAAATCCTGGAGCTTTCGGGGGTCGGCCGTCCCGATGTGCTGGCGGCTGCCGGATTGGGCGTCGCCCATGAGCTTCCGGGCGTCGGCGAAAACCTGCAGGACCATCTGCAGATCCGCACGGTCTTTCGCATCGAGGGCGCAAAGACCCTGAACCAGCTCTATCATAACCTCTTCACCCGGGCGGGCATGGGGCTCGAATATATGCTGCGACGGTCCGGACCGCTGTCGATGGCGCCGAGCCAGCTCGGGATCTTCGCCAAGAGCGATCCGTCCGTTGCCACCGCCGACCTCGAATATCATGTGCAGCCCCTGAGCACCGACCGGCTCGGCGAGCCGCTGCACAAATATCCTGCCGTTACGGTATCGGTCTGCAACCTGCGGCCGGAAAGCCGGGGAACGGTGCATGTCGGTGGGCCGGAGCTTTCCGCTGCCCCGGAAATCCGGCCGAATTATCTTTCGACCGCGGGCGACCGGATCGTTGCGACAAACTCGATCCGCCACGCGCCGGCTGATGGAGGCCGGTGCGATCCGAAAATACCGGCCGCAGGAAATGCTGCCGGGCACCGAGTTTCAGAGCGACGAGGACCTGATCCGCCGCGTCGGCGACATCGCCACGACGATCTTCCATCCAGTCGGCACCTGCAAGATGGGCAGCGATACGATGGCGGTGGTCGATCCGCAGTTGCGGGTGCATGGCTTGGCGAAATTGCGCGTGGTCGATGCCTCGATCATGCCGACGATCGTCTCTGGCAATACCAACTCGCCGGTGATCATGATCGCCGAAAAGGCTGCGGAGAGTATTTTGTCGGGGGCGTAAGGGTCTGGTTGCGAATTTGCCTGAAGTACAGGCCAGAAATCTGCCTGCGTAGTCAGACTGCTGACTTGGACAACGTTATTTGACGACGCTGATAACCCCATTCTCCGTCATCCTCGCCCTTGTGGCGGGGATCCAGTGACCTGACGTCCGTCGGGTCAAAAGACCTTTCAGCCCAATGACTTGGGCTGGCTGGATCTCTGTGACAAGCACAGAGATGACGGAGGTTTTGGTGATCGCCTGAGCTCCCAAATGACCTCTCAATTTAGGAATGCCCTTATCAGCAGTCTGATGGCGCGGACTTTCATCCGCACCACCGTCTATCCGAATGCTCAGCCTTAGATGTGTTCAGCGAAAACCGAAAAATCGCTACCCTCGAAATCCGTCGAGGCGCTGACGGCTGCCCAGTCTTCGGCAGCTTTGCTGCGCGGCTTCGGTCTGCTTGTACATGTAGAGGGCATCGCTGCCGAGCAGCAGGTGCGCAGGAAGATCGGTGCGGCCGGCCAGATCGATGATCACCTGGGCGATCTTGTCTGGATCGCCGAATTCCTTGCCAACATAGGCCTTAAGCAGGGCCGTTATTGCCCCGACGCTCGGTTCATAGTCCGGCAGGATTGCCGGAACGTTGCCGCGCGCCACGTGGCCCCAGTTGGTGCGCATGCCGCCCGGCTCAAGCGCGATGACCTTGACCCCGAAGGCCGCGGCTTCCATCGCCAGGACTTCGGTAAAGCCGCCGACTGCCCATTTGGCCGACTGGTAGGCGCTGAGGCCTGGCGTTGCGATACGGCCGCCGACCGAGGAGATATTGACGATATGGCCAGCGCTGCTTGCGCATGACCGGCAGGGTGGCGCGGGCGAGATTGACGACGCCGTAGAAATTGGTGTCGATCTGCGCCTTGAAGGCTTCGGCCGTGGTCTGCTCGAACGGTGCGACATTGCCGTAGCCGGCATTGTTGACCAGCACGTCGAGCGTCCCGAATGTATCGACGGCGAGCTGCACCGCCGCTTCCGCGGCTGCAGCGTCGGTGACATCGAGTGCCGCGGTCAGGACCTGATCGCCATACTGTTCCTTGAGAGCGGCGAGGCGTTGCGGGTCGCGGGCGGTGGCGACGAGGCGGTCGCCGCTGGCAAGGACTGCTTCGGCGATGTTGCGGCCAAGGCCGCTGGCGCTACCGGTAATCAACCATACTTTTGACATGTCGTTTTCTTTCGTTGATAAAATAATGAATGATTGCTCACTCATTATTGGGGTGAAAAATAAGGATGCTATCGGGCCGAGATGGCCCCCAGAAAGCGTCGAAGCCGGCGCTCTTGTAGGTACTGGTCTTGGCGGGATCGCGGGCGATGAATTCGAGGACCATTTCGGCCAAGGATTCGATAATGCCGCCGACGAAAGCGATCGGCTGATGGCGGAGCACGCCGGTGGCAAAACCCTCGTCGAGCATCGCTTCCATGTCGTGAAGGCGTCTACGCCCGCCTTGCGGGTGGCTTCGGTGATCTTGTCGGAAACGGCCAGCTGGCGCATCGCCTTGCGTTTTGCCGGACTGATCGCGCCCCAGTCGACGGAACGATCCCACAAATGCCGGCAGCGATCCTTGACGCTGGCATCGGCGGGGTAGCCGGTGATCAGCATGATTTTGAACTCGGCCTTCAGATGGAGGTAAAGCTGGTTCAGCAGATCGTCCTTGTTGCTGAAATAGGTAAACAGCGAACCCTCGGCGACGCCGGCGCCCTTGGCGATCCCAGCGGTCGACGCACCGGTGCCGAGTGCGGCCACGGCTTCCGTGGCGGCATTCAGGATGGCGTTACGCTTTTCTTCGCTAAGGGGGCGGGCCAAGGGATCATTTCAAATGAGTGAGTACATACTCAAGTATATAGTGATGGATATTCCGGTGTCAAGGGCTGCGAGGAGCGGGCGCGTCATCGAAGCTTCGATAGGCCATGCGCTTGTAGGCCTCGATCAGGACGCGTCCTTCCGGCTCCCCGGTCGAGATCGCCAGCCGCATGACGCACTCGCAGAAATACATCACCAACAGGGCCGACGCCTGTAGCTTGCCGATGTCCTCCGCCGGCAACGCGCTTCAACGCTGTGGTGAGCAGAATCGCATTCTGCCGGCTTGCCTCTAGCTCGATCTCCCTCAGGGTCTTGTCCGCCTGCATTGCCGACCAGATGTCGTGGATTACCGGCTCGGCCAGGAATATCGCGTAATACTCGTCGATCAGGGCCGAGAAGGCCTGCTGCAGGTCTTCGATCGTCTTCACATCGGCGAGGCCATCGGTGATGCAGGTGCGCGAGATGGCATTGTAGCGCTCGGCCAGCGTCCGGATGATCGCCGCCTTGTCGGGAAAATACTGGTAGAGCGAACCGATCGAAATGCCGCTCAATTCGGCGACTTCGCTCATCCGCATCGTGTCGCTACCACGCTCGGCAATCAGCCGGGAGGCGCTCATCAAAATGTGCTCGACTCGTTCGCGGCTGCGCTTCTGCGTCGGTGATTTGCGCATCGCCCCATCCTCTTCCGATGCCGGTGAGGGGGCTGTCTGGTCCAGGGCCAAGGTCCGTCCTTTCGATTTCGCTTGACGATTAAAATACGAGGGTTTATCACATTTAGCAAATGTGAGGATAGCTCATGTTTTGGATATCAACGGGAGCGAGATGATGGGCAGCGAAACGATTTTGATCCTGGGTGGCAGCGGCAAGACCGGCCGCCGTGTGGCGGAACGTCTGGCGGCAAAGGGAAAACAGGTCAGGCTTGCATCGCGATCGACCGTTCCAGCGTTCGACTGGACCGATCCGTCGGGCTGGGCAGCAGCGCTTGAAGGGGTCGATGCTGCCTATGTCAGCTATCAGCCGGACCTGGCCGTGCCGGGTGCCGTCGAGGCAATTGGCACACTCTGCCGGCTGGCAGCCGAAAAGGGCGTCAAGCACCTGGTCCTCCTGTCAGGGCGTGGAGAGGACGAAGCGCTGGCGGCGGAAGAGGTTTTGAAGCAGTCCGGCGTTGGCTACACCATCATCAGCGCCAGCTGGTTCTTTCAGAATTTTAGCGAGGCTTTCCTGCTCGATGGCATTCAGGCGGGCGAACTAGTGCTGCCGGTCGGCGATGTCAAGGAACCGTTCATCGATGCCGAAGATATCGCTGATGTGGCGGTTGCCGCTTTTACGGAGCCGGGACACAAGGGCAAGACCTATGAGGTGACAGGTCCGCGCCTGATGACATTCGGCGAGGCCGTGGCGGAGATCGCCCGGCAAACGGGACGCGATATCCGCTTCACGACAGTCGGTATCGGTGATTATGTTGCCATGCTGGAGGAGGCACAGATCCTGGCTGACTATATCTGGCTGATACAGTACCTGTTCACCAGCGTTCTCGATGGCCGCAACGAAAGCCTGACGGATGGCATTGTCCACGCGCTTGGCCGTTCGCCGCGCGACTTTGCTGAATATGTGCGTGAAACAGCTGCAACCGGTGTCTGGGAGGGCCTGAAATGATTGCCGCACTTTTGCCCTGGCTGATTTTTTCAGCCGTGCTCGGCGCTGGGCTCAATGCGGGCCTGTTCTTCATCTTCTCGGTCTGCATCATGGGGGCGCTTGCCCGTTTGCCGGCTGGAGAGGGCATTGCCGCCATGCAGGCGATCAATGTGGTGATCCTCAATCCCTGGTTTCTGCTCGCCTTCATGGGAACGGCGGTGCTGGCGCTCATCCTCGTTGCCGGCGGCTTCGTCTATGGCGGACCGGCGCGTTTCTATTTGATTGCGGGCGGGCTTCTCTTCCTTGGCGGCGTGATCCTGGTGACGATGATCGTCAACGTGCCGATGAACAATGCGCTCGAAGCATTGCAGCCGGGCAGCGACGAGGCCGCGCGTCTTTGGTCGTCGACTTATCTCGGCGACTGGGTCCGGTGGAACCATGTGCGGACGCTGTCGTCGATCGGTGCGTTGGGCTGCTTCGTCTTGGCTTTTCGCGCCGCCTGAACGTTAGTCCAGCGCATTGGCACGCGTCTTCAGGATCGCTGAAAAACGTGGGTCGAAGGCGCGGCTGATCGGTTCGGCGGCTGCACCCAGCGCTACCGACCAGGGATCGGTCATGCCCAGCTGCAGGCGTGGTATCGAGCGGCCCGGACGGTTCGCGTTTGACGGAAGCAGCGGGTGGATGGCCTCCAGAAGCTTGCGGGTCAGCGCTTCCGGCCCGGTGGAGCACAGGATGACGGTCTGCGGATCGAAGATCGTCTCGATGATCTGCACGCCCCAGCGCAATTCTTCGGCGGCGACATCGATCCAGGATGCGATGGCCGGGTCACCCGTATTGACCAGCCTGTTCAGCCGTTCGGGCAGGCCGGGATCGGACGGGTCCGCGCCGAGGTGCTGGTAGAGCGAGGCGAGCGACGCGCGGTGTTCGAGTGACGTCTGGTCCGGGCGCCGCATGGTGGGGGGCAGAAGCACCATGCCGATTTCGCCGGCATTGCCATTCTCACCGGCATAGAGTTCGCCGTTCAGAATGAGGCCGGCGCCGATACTGTAGCCGACATAGAGGCAGACGGCGTGGTCGATGCCATGGGCTGCACCCACCATGCGTTCGGCGGTGGCGCAGGCGGCGGCGTCGTTCTGTAGCGCCACCTCAAGCCCGGTGCCAGCGGCTAGCGTTTCCAGCAGCGGAAAATTCTGCCAGGCGGCCATCATCCACTGATCATCATTATCGGTCGCCAACCCGAACGGACCCGGCATGGCAACGCCGAGGCCGACAAGCCGCTTTTCGGCCTGTTCGGCAATGCCGGCAAGTTCCGTGCGGACATGTTCGATCAGGTCGAGAATGACCTTGGCGCCATTGGCCGGGCCGCCCGGCGGCAGGTTTGCCTGGGCGCGGACCAGAACGGTACCGATGAGATCCACAGCAATGGCACGCGTGACATGCCGGTCGATCTGCAGGCCGATGGCAAACGCGCCGTCCGGCACCAGGCGATAGGGGGTCGAGGGCTGGCCGCGGCCGTTACATGTACGGCTGCCAGCGAAACGACCAGTCCATCCCGCTCCAGATCCTCGATGATGTTGGATACGGTCTGCTTGGTGAGCCTTGTTGCCCGGGCGAGATCGGCGCGCGACAATTGCCCGTTCAGCCGCAGCGCGTCGATCATGACGCGGCGGTTATGGGCGCTGGTGCCCTCCTGATTGGTGCCGCTCTTGGCCCGGATCGGTCGCATCTCGTTCATCCCATGAAATCCCCTTGACACCATTAGAATATTGAACAAGAATTAAGTCAAAGCAATTGACTTAATAAAGAGAGCCGCAGAGCTTTTAAGGGAACAAACGGCATTACGGGATCAGTCCTAGTGGCCGCGCAACACTTCGACAAGGCATGCCGGACGCCGCTTTTAAGCGGGTTCACGGAAAGGCGCGTTTTGGCGGGCCGACGAGACGACTGTTGTTATCACTGGAGGGAAAAGACATGCTGAAATCCAAACGCAATGCGCTTATGGGGGCTGCCCTGGTCGGCGCATTCTTTGCAACCAACGCCTATGCCGAAACGACGCTCAACGCTTTGTTCATGGCGCAGGCCGCCTATAGCGAAGCCGATGTCCGCGCCATGACCGACGCCTTTGCCAAGGCCAATCCGGACGTCAAGGTCAATCTCGAGTTCGTGCCCTACGAGGGCCTGCACGACAAGACCGTTCTGGCGCAGGGGTCCGGCGGCGGCTACGATGTCGTTCTGTTCGACGTGATCTGGCCGGCCGAATATGCCAGCAACAAGGTGCTGGTCGATGTCTCGTCGCGCATCACCGATGACATGACCAAGGGCGTTCTGCCCGGCGCCTGGACGACTGTCCAGTATGACGGTGCCTATTACGGCATGCCGTGGATTCTCGATACGAAATACCTGTTCTACAACAAGGAAATCCTCGAAAAGGCCGGCATCAAGACGCCGCCGAAAACCTGGGACGAGCTTGCCGAGCAGGCCAAGGCCATCAAGGATAAGGGCCTTCTGGCTACCCCGATCGCCTGGAGCTGGTCGCAGGCCGAAGCCGCGATCTGCGACTACACCACGCTGGTCAGCGCCTATGGCGGCAGTTTCCTGAAGGACGGCAAGCCGGACTTTCAGACCGGTGGCGGCCTCGATGCGCTGAAATACATGGTGTCGAGCTATTCGTCCGGCATCTCCAATCCGAATTCCAAGGAATTCCTCGAGGAAGACGTCCGCAAGGTGTTTGAAAACGGTGAAGCCGCTTTCGCGCTGAACTGGACCTACATGTACAACCTCGCCAATACCGGCAAGGACAGCAAGGTGGCCGGCAAGGTCGGTGTCGTTCCGGCACCGGGCGTTGCGGGCAAGAGCGAGGTTTCGGCGGTCAACGGCTCGATGGGCCTTGGCATTACCGCAACCAGCAAGCATCCAGACGAGGCCTGGAAATACATCACCTTCATGACCTCGCAGGCCGTGCAGAACCAGTATGCCAAGCTCAGCCTGCCGATCTGGGCTTCGTCCTATGAGGATGCGGCCGTCAGCAAGGATCAGGAGGAGCTGATCGCTGCTGCCAAGCTGTCGCTGGCTGCCATGTATCCGCGGCCGACGACGCCGAAATACCAGGAACTGTCCGTCGCGCTGCAGCAGGCCATTCAGGAAGCTCTGCTTGGCCAGACAAGTCCGGAGGATGCCCTGAAGACCGCCGCCGACAATAGCGGTCTCTAAGGCTGAAGGGGTCCGCCCCTTCGCCTCGCATCCACCGATCTTCGGGCGGCACCCTCCCTGCCGCCCGGACCCTTTGATCGCCCCTTGCATCCCATGATTTTTTCAGGAAGAGTTGCCCCATGTCCGGGACATCGATGACCACACGCGCATGGCTGCTGATGCTGCCGCTGCTCGCCGTCATGATCGCCGTCATCGGCTGGCCGCTCGCCGATACCGTCGGGCTCTCCTTCACCGATGCCAAGCTTGTCGGCACCGCCGGTAATTTCGTCGGCATCGACAACTATGTGAAGACGCTGACGAGTTCGAATTTCCAGCGCACGCTGACGACCACGACGATCTTTGCCGTCATCTCGGTCTTTGCCGAAATGGTTCTGGGGGTTCTGGCGGCCCTTCTGCTCAATCAGCAATTTTACGGCCGCACCGTTTTGCGCGGATTGATGATCCTGCCCTGGGCGTTGCCGACCGTCGTCAACGCCACGCTCTGGCGGCTGATCTACAATCCCTGAATATGGCGCGCTGAACGCGGCCTTGATGCAGATCGGCATGCTTGACGCCTATCGCTCCTGGCTCGGCGAACCTGGCACCGCGCTGGCGTCACTGATCATCGCCGATTGCTGGAAGAATTTCCCGTTGGTGGCGCTGATCGCGCTTGCAGCCCTGCAGGCCGTGCCCGCGATATCACGGCCGCGTCGCTGGTCGATGGTGCCGGACCCTTTGCCCGTTTCCGCTTTGTCATCCTGCCATATCTTGCCGGTCCGCTGATCGTGGCGCTGGTGCTTAGAACCATCGAAGCGTTCAAGGTCTTCGACATCATCTGGGTGATGACCCGTGGCGGACCCGCGAACAGCACCCGCACGTTGTCGATCCTCGTCTATCAGGAGGCGTTTTCCTTCCAGCGTGCCGGATCGGGGGCCTCGCTGGCACTGATCGTCACGCTTCTGGTGGCGGTTCTGGCTGCGGCCTATGCCGTGTTGGTGCGGCGGACTGCAGGGAGCACGGCATAATGGAACGCAAGAGCTTCCTGTTTTCCTTCTTCATCCATGCCTGCGCTGCTGCTTGCGGTCATCATTCTTGCACCAGTGGTCTGGCTGTTCATCATGAGCATCTCGCCTGCTGCCGACCTTACGGCCAAGCCGCTTGTCTGGTGGCCGCAGACGGTCGATTTCTCGCGCTACGGCATCTTGCTTTCCAGCGTCGAAAACAGCGCCGGTGCCGCCTTTGTCGCATCGCTGGTCAACAGCATTCTCGTTGCCGGCATGGCGACCGTCGCCGCCCTCGTGCTTGCCATTCCGGCGGCCTGGGCCGTGTCGCGCACGCCGTCCGTCGGCTGGTCGCTGTATATGGTGATCGCCACCTATATGCTGCCGGTGGCGCTGGCGGTGCCGCTCTATTTTGGGCTTGCGCATCTCGGCCTGCTCAACAGTGTTTTCGGTTTGGCACTGGTCTATCTAACCATCCTTGCACCGTTCACCACCTGGCTGATGAAATCCGGTTTCGACGCCATCCCGAAGGAGATCGAGGCGGCTGCAATGATGGATGGGGCAGGGCTGTTTGCAACGTTGCGGATCATCACCCTGCCGCTGGCTGCACCGGTGATGGCGACGTCGGCGCTGTTTGCCTTCCTGCTCGCCTGGGATGAATTCTTCTATGCGCTGCTGTTCACGTCCGACCTGCGCGCCAAGACACTGACCGTCGCCATCGCCGATCTCGCCGGTGGCCGTGTTTCCGATTACGGACTGATCGCAACCGCGGGCGTGCTTGCCGCCCTGCCGCCCGTGGTGATCGGTCTTGTCATGCAACGCGCCCTGATTTCCGGGCTCACCAGCGGCGGCGTCAAGGGATGACCATGACTTCAAACGATAATCGCCCGTTAGGGCTGCAGGCAATCGACCGCGAAATGGCCCGCCAGAATACCGATGCCATCGCGTCGTTCGAAAGCGCCGGCGAGAGAGCCAAGTCGATCGCCACATCGTTGCGGGAAACCGGTGGCCTGCTGCTGCTCGGCATGGGCGGGTCGCATGCCGTCAACCGGGCGGTCGAGCCGCTTTATCGGGCGCTCGGCATCAAGGCGATCGCAATCACTTTGTCCGAGCAGCTGGGAGAGCCGCTTGCGATCGAAGGCCGCACCGTTCTGATCACCTCGCAATCCGGCGAGAGCGCCGAAGTGTTGCGCTGGTTTGCCGAGACCGGCGGCAACAAGGACACGTTCGGCCTGACGCTGGAGGGGACATCCTTTCTGGCGAGGACCGCGCCTTGCCTCGTCGGCGCTGGTGGCACCGAGCTCGCCTTTGCAGCGACGCGCAGCCTGACGGTGAGTTTTGCGCTGCATCTGTCGGTGCTCGCAGCGCTCGGCGAAGATCCGGCACCGGCGCTGGCGGCGCTTGCGTCGCCTGCCACCAATGATATTGCTCCGGCGCTCGCCGCCTTCGAAAACGTCGCGACGGTGGTCACCTCCGGGCGGCGTCTGCAGGGACTTGCGGAAGCGCTCGCACTCGGGCTGACCGAATTGTCGCGTTATCCCTGCTTTTCGCTGGAGGGCGGACAGCTTCGGCATGGTCCGATGGAAATGCTGGGTCCGAAGGTCGGCGTTGTGCTGTTCAGGGGCAATGATGCGACCGCCGATCTGGTGACGGCGATGGCGGTATCGGCGGTGGAGACCGGGGCTCCGGTCGTCGTGTTCGATGCTTCCGGAAAAACGCCGGTGGAGGGGACGACAACGCTCAGCTTCGCGCCGGCAACGGGACTTGCTGCTGTCTTCTCGATGCTGCCCGTTGCCCAGCGCTTCATGATCGCCTTTGCTGAGGCTCGGGTCGACAATGCCGGAACGCCGGTGCGCTCCACCAAGATTACCCGGAGCGAATGACATGCGTCCGCTTGCGGTGATCGGAAACGTCAATGTCGACTTGATCCTTGGGCCGGCGGAGCCATGGCCGAAGGCGGGCACGGAGATCATCGTCGATCATGATGAATTGCGGGTTGGCGGCTCGGCCGGCAATGCAGCCCTTGCCTGGAAGGCGCTGGGTGTCGATTTCGATATCGCCGCCAATAGCGGCACCGACGAGTTCGGTCGCTGGCTGCGCGAGTCCTTCGGCTCTCAGGCGGCGAAGTGGCCGATCCGGCCGGAAGGCACCACGCTTTCGGTCGGCATCACTCATCCCGACGGCGAGCGAACATTCTTTGACGCGCGGTCACCTGCCGCGGTTTTCGCTCGACTGCGTGTTTGCCGCCCTTGATGGTGTCAGGCTATCCGGCGGCTACGCACTGCTCTGCGGCTCCTTCCTGACGGACGATCTGACGGCGGATTATCCCTCCCTGTTCGACTGGACCGACACGCATGGCATCACGCTGGCGCTCGACACCGGCTGGCCGCTCGATGGCTGGACGGAGAAAAACCGGCAGGCGACGCGCGGCTGGCTGTCCCGCTGCGGCTGCGCGCTGTTGAACGAGGTGGAATCGACGACGTTGTCCGGCCTTGCCGACCCCACGGAGGCCGCCCGCGAACTCAGGCGTCATATGCCGAAGGATGCCATCGTGGTCGTGAAGCGCGGCCCGGATGGAGCGCTCGCGATCGGTGCGGATGGCATGCTGGTGTCCGCAGCGGCGCCGAGCGTTGCTGTCGTCGATACGATCGGTGCCGGCGATGTCTTCAATGCTGCCTTCCTCGCGGCGCTTGCCGAAGGCCGGCCGCTTCAGGACTGTTTGCAGGCTGGAACCGCTGTCGCCTCGCGTGCCATTTCCACACTCCCCGTAGCTATGGCGGCCCGTTCGTGGTCGCGACCGGAGAGACCGCATCATGAGCGCGCTCGAAATCGAGAATATCCGAAAGACCTATGGTGCGCTGGAAACCCTGAAGGGCATCGATATCTCGCTGGAAAGCGGCGAGTTTCTGGTGCTGCTGGGATCATCGGGTTGCGGCAAGTCGACCTTGCTCAACATTATCGCCGGCCTTGCCGAGGCGTCGGGTGGCGATATCCGGATCGGTGGCCGCTCGATCCTTGGCGTGCATCCGAAGGACCGCGACATCGCCATGGTCTTCCAGTCCTACGCGCTCTATCCGAACCTCTCGGTCCACCGCAACATCGGCTTCGGGCTGGAAATGCGCAAGGTGCCTGCAGCAGAGCGGGAAAAGGCAGTGCAGGAAACGGCCAAGCTGCTGCAGATCGAGAATCTGCTGGACCGCAAGCCGGGCCAGCTCTCGGGTGGCCAGCGCCAGCGTGGCGATCGGCCGGGCGCTGGTGCGCAAGCCGCAGGTCTTCCTGTTCGACGAACCACTCTCCAACCTCGACGCCAAGCTACGCATGGAGACCCGCACCGAGTTGAAGCGGCTGCACCAGATGCTTGGCACGACGATCGTGTATGTCACCCACGACCAGATCGAGGCGATGACGCTGGCGACAAGGATCGCAGTGATGCGCAACGGCCGGATCGAGCAACTTGGCACGCCGGAGGAGGTCTATGACCATCCGGCGACGCTCTATGTCGCCGGTTTCGTCGGCTCGCCGCCGATGAACGTCCTGGATGGCGTGATCACCGGTGAGGGCGTGCAGCTGGATGGTTCGGGCGCCGTCATCGCTTTGCCGGCGCGGCTGAAAAACGCGGCATCCACGGGACGACCGGTCAAGCTGGGGGTGCGTCCGGAAGCGCTTCGTCTGGTGGCTGACGCGGCCGAGAGTCCCGTGCTCGACGTCGAGATCGAGGTTGTCGAACTGACCGGCCCGGAGCTGGTGGTGACGGGTCGGGTCAGTGGACAGCGGGTCACCGCCTGCTTGCCGCCGCGCACCAAGCTGACGGTCGGCATGAAGGAGGCTTTCGGCTTTGACGAGGACGCGCTGCATCTTTTCGATGCACAGACGGAACTGGCGCTCGGCTGACCATACTGAACGGGTATTCGGCTTGGGGCCATCTTTGAGGGTTGGGTAGCCTTACTGCCCTCCGGGCTGATAATAGAGGTGGTTCTTCAACAGCCACAAGCCCGGCGGAAGCGCGCAGTCAATAGGCGTTGTCAGCGGCATTATTTGGCGCGAGGTGCACAATCGGGTGCGGCGATGCGGATGGGACGTGTTCCGACTGGAGCGCCGGTCGCGCGGTCGATGGTGATGGGATCGATCTCCGTTCCGGTCTCGGCGTCGAAGAAGCGGGTCACCTCGCCCCCGCCGCGGTGCCTGCGTCCCCAAGCGCCGATCGCAAACAGAACCGGCAGAAAGTCGCGGCCGGCTTCCGTCAGCACATATTCGTCCCGTGGCGGACGGTCGGAATAGCGGCGTTTCTCCAGCAGCCCATCCTCGGTCAGTGATGAAAGCCGCCCCGTCAGCATCGTCGGCGCGATACCGAGGCTCTTGCGAAAATCATCGAAGCGGGTCAGTCCCGCATGGGCGTCGCGCATGATCAGTATGCTCCATGCGTCCCCCACAAGTGCCAGGCTGCGGGCAATCAGGCATGGCTGGTCCGAAAGATTCTTCATGTTGATATCTTTTTAGTAGTGACTTGATATTGATTTGATAGTAACTGATTGCTCATCGATGTTCCATGACAAAATGAAAGCGGAAACCGATGAGCAAGACAGAACGCGGCATCGCCCTGGTCACAGGTGCTTCCTCCGGGATCGGGCTGGCGACGGCCCAAGCGTTGCGGCGCGATGGCTACCGTGTCTTCGGCACCAGCCGAAAGCCGATGCCCGATACCGCGGATGGGATCATGATGCTGATCTGCGACGTAATCGACGATGCATCCGTGCAGAGCGTCGTCGACGAGGTTCTGAGCCGCGCAGGGCGGATCGATCTTCTCGTCAACAATGCCGGGATCGGACTGCTCGGCGGCGCTGAGGAATCGACGACGGAGCAGGTGAAGGCCGTATTCGACGTGAACGTGTTCGGCACCATACGCATGACAAATGCGGTCCTGCCCGTGATGAGACGGCAGCGTCGAGGCCGGATCGTCAACCTCAGTTCGATACTCGGGCTGATCCCCGCTCCCTATAATGCGCTCTACGCATCGACCAAGCACGCCATCGAGGGCTATTCCGAGTCCCTCGACCACGAAGTGCGAACGCAGGGCATCCGGATCGTGCTTGTCGAACCCGGCGTGACCCGCACCTCCTTTGAAGAGAACATCACGCGACCGGACCGGCCGCTTGCCGTCTACGATACGGCTCGCACTGAGGCGGAGAAGCTGATGCGCGAGATCGTCGCGAAAGGCGATGCACCCGAGGTGGTCGCGGATGCCGTCGTAATGGCCGCCAATGCTGCATCGCCGAGGAGACGCTACACCGCAGGAAAAGCCGCAGGGCAGGTGCACTTCATGCGCCGCTTCCTGCCCGAGTCCTTCGTCGACAAGAACCTTCGGAAGTTCAGCAGGCTTCCCTGATTGAGCTTTCATTGCCGCATTGCTGGAGCTGCCGGCTCACCACAGAAACGAAAGTCAGTCCGATGAAATCATTCCTGATCGATCGCTACACGAAAGGCGGCGCCCTGCGGCTCGGCGAAAGTCCCGCGCCGGAGTTGCGGGATAACGACGTCATGGTCGAGATTCATGCCGCTGGCGTGAACCCCTTGGACAACAAGATCAGGGACGGCGAGTTCAAGCTCATCCTGCCCTACCGCCTTCCGCTGGTGCTGGGCAACGAGGTGGCGGGCGTCGTGGTCCGGGTCGGGGCCAATGTCCGGCAATTCAAACCCGGTGACGCGGTCTATGCACGTCCGGCCCAGGATCGCATCGGAACATTCGCAGAATATATCGCCATTGACGCTGCCGACGTGGCGATGAAGCCGAACAATCTGACCATGGAGGAGGCCGCATCCATTCCGCTTGTCGCCCTGACTGCATGGCAGGCGCTTGTCGAACGGGCCAATGTGCAGAAGGGGCAGAAGGTCCTGATCCATGCCGGCTCGGGCGGCGTGGGCACGATCGCAATCCAGCTTGCCAAGCATCTTGGGGCCTATGTCGCCACGACCACGAGCACGGCAAACATCGCGCTTGTGAAAAATCTCGGCGCTGATGTGGTGGTCGACTACAAGAGGGACGATTTCGAGAAAGTGCTGCAGGGGTATGACGTTGTGCTGAACAGCCTCGGCAAGGACACGCTGGAGAAATCCCTTCGTGTGCTGAAGCTGGGCGGGAAGCTGATTTCGATTTCCGGCCCACCCGATCCTGACTTCGTGAGGAAAAGTGGCTTTGGTTGGCCGCTGCGACAGGTCATGCGCCTGCTGAGTTTCGGCATCAGGAGAAAATCGAAACGCCTGGGGATCAGCTACTCGTTTCTGTTCATGACAGCGAACGGCGCGCAACTCGGCAAGATCACCTCCCTGATCGAGGCGGGTGACATACGCCCGGTGATGGACCGGGTCTTCCCGTTCGAGAGGACCAATGAGGCACTGGCCTATGTCGAAACGGGTCGCGCGGAAAGGCAAGGTCGTCGTCGCTGTGAAGTGACGTCCGGGGCTGATCGGGCCAAGGCCAAATGCGCAGAAGTCAACGTCTTCTGCTCGCGATGTCTTACCAGGACACGGTTCGCCCATCGAAAGCGCGGAAGCTGCCGCTGTCGGCCATTGTGGCACTATCGATGATCCCACGCAGTCCGGCCGCACTGTCTACGACCGGTACGACCGCCTTATCACCGCCCATGTCGGTTTTCACCCATCCAGGGTGCAGCGACAGCACGGCGATGCCATCGGCGCGCAGGTCCTGAGCGAGCTTGACGGTCGCCATATTCAGGGCCGCCTTCGAGCAGCGATAGGCATAATCGCCATCGTCGTCATCCAGCGTGCCCTCGGCGATCGAGCCGGCACGGCTGCTGATATTGGCAACGATTTTTCGCTTGCCGGACACAAGATTGGGCAGCAGCGCGCGTGACCAGCAAGGGGGCGAGCGTGTTGATGCGCATCACCTCCAGGAAATCGCCTGGCTCAAGTGTCTGAAGTCCGCCGGTATCGCCACGGATCCCGGCATTGTTGATCAGCACGTCGATTGCCACGCCGTTCAGCCGACGTGCCAAATCGGGAATGGATGCGGGGTTTGCAACGTCGAGTGCTTCCGGCACGATGTTGCCTTCAATTGGCGGTGTCCGGGAGCGGCCGCAGGCGATGACGCGCCAGCCGGCCGCTGCATATTGCTGTGCCATCGCGCGGCCGAGACCGCGCGATGCACCGGTGATCAGCACCGTTGCGGGTAGAGCTTGGCTGGATTCACCGGCCAAGGCCAGCGCTCCTTGCTGGTTCCGAATGGCTCTGTGCTGCGATCCGTCCGTAGATTTCGCCGGAATATTTGATCGTCCGTACCTGGGTATCGAAATCGACATGGGTAATGCCGAATGGCGTGGTGTAGCCATAGGCCCATTCGAAATTGTCGGTCAGTGTCCAGGCGAAATAGCCTTTGACCGGAACGCCTTCGCTGGCGGCCTTGGCGACCTGTTCGAGATGATCGACATAGTAGGTGGCGCGCAGGTCGTCCCAGACATGGCCGTCAGCCGAGACGCTTTCCGGCGCGGTGGCGACGCCGTTTTCGGAAATGAAGATCTCCTTCGGCGCATAGTTTTCGTGCACATAATGCAGGATATCGTAGATGCAGCGCGGCCAGATCTCGTAATTGACCTCGGAATAGGTGCCTTCCGGCTGGATACGCTGGAAATTCAGCGGTGCGAGTTCCGTTCCTTGCGCCATCACCGAGCGGCGATAGATGTTGACGCCGAGATAATCGACCGGTGCCGCGATGATGGCATTGTCGTCTGCGTGGATTGGTGGCAGCAGATCGCCATAGAGGTCGAGCATGTCCTGCGGATAGCTGCCCTTGAAGACGGCATCGAGGAACCAGCGGTTCTGGGCGCCGTCGAAACGTTTGGCTGCCGCGACGTCGCGCGGGTCGTCGGTTGCGGGCTCCGTCACGTTGAGATCGAAGACGATACCGACGGCGGCATCCGGGACTTCGGCGCGGATGACGGGCGCAGCGAGACCATGGGCCAAAAGGGCATGATGGCTGGCGGTGACGCCGCCCTTGGTGCCGTCGTGCAGGCCGGGCGCATCCTCGCCGCTCGCATGTCCCGACCAGCAGAATGTCCAGGGCTCGTTGAGCGTCGTCCATTTCTTGACGCGGTCGCCAAAGGCACGGGTGGCCACAGCGGCATATTCGGCGAAATGTTCGGCGGTCTCACGATTGTACCAGCCGCCGCGCTCCTGCAGTGCCTGTGGCAGGTCCCAGTGATAGAGCGTCGCATAGGGCTCGATGCCTTCTGCGAGCAGATCGTCGATCAGGCGGTCGTAGAAGGCGATGCCCTTCTGGTTGACAGCACCGGTGCCTTCCGGGATCAGCCGCGCCCAGGCAAAGGAAAACCGGTAGGCGCCGAGCCCCATGGCCTTCAATACGGCGATGTCCTCGCCCCAGCGATGATAGTGATCGCAGGCGATGTCGCCGCTCGTGGCGTCGGTGATGACGCCGGGCACCTTGCAGAACCGGTCCCAGATGCTTTCGCCCTTGCCATCGGCTGCGGGTGCACCCTCGATCTGGTAGGCAGAGGTGGCTGCACCGAAGACGAAGCCTTTCGGAAAGACCAGGCCGCCAGCGCGGGCTTCGAGGACTTTCCGGGTGTTATCGATGTTTGACGTCATATTTTCTCTCGATAGTGTTGACGAGGCTCGCCGCGGCAAGCGTCAGGAAGATGTAGAAGATGGCAGCGGAGTTGTAGGGAGCGAACGGCAGGAAGCTTGCCGACTGGAACTCGCGCATGCGCTGGGTGATATCGCGGATCGACAGGATGGACAGGAGCGAGGTGTCCTTGAGAATGGCGATCAACTCGTTGCCGAGCGGCGGGATGATGATCCGGAACGCTTGCGGCAGGACGACGAGACGGGCCGTCTGCCAGCGGTTGAGGCCGATGCTGTAAGCCGCCTCTACCTGTCCGGCAGGAATGGCGTTGATGCCCGAGCGGAAGATTTCGGCGAGATAGGCGGAATAGGCGACCGCCATGGCAAAGATGCCGCGCACCAGGTTTGGCGGGTCGACGACGCCTTGCGTTGCATCCTTCAGCGCGCCGCTCAGCGGCAGGCCGACATAGAGCACGATCACCAGCATCGGGATGCCGCGAATGGTATCGACGATGAATTCCGAGCCGATCGCCAGCGGATGCCGGTGGTGCAGATACCCGCCGAAGGTGAGCAGTCCGAGGATGATCGCCAACACAGCCATGGTGATGCCCGCCGAGCGGTCACGGTCGTTCAGCGTTTCCACCTGCCAAAGAACAGGCCAACCGGCCGGAACCGACGCTGCCGGCATCAGGGCGGCACTGACATCCTCTTTCTTTTCAAGGGCAGCGATCGCCTCGGCCGGGCCGAGGAAAGTTCTGACCGGTGTCTCGGCCGCCGGACCGCCCGGATACTGGCCGTAGCGGACGGCGCCGATCAGCGATGACGGCGTGTTGCTGATGATTGCCACCTTGCCGCTGAGCGTGCCGGTCAGCACATAATTGTCGCGCGGCTGCAGCAGGAACCAGCCGGATGCGATGGCGAGCACCAGCGTGGCTGTCGCGAAATAGAGGCCGGTCCGTTTTGCATAATGCAGTTGCAGCAGCCCGACCCAGATCAGCCCAATGATGGCGGCCAGCACATAGGCGGCAAGCGCTGCGCGGATGGTGGTGGCAACGCCAGCGGCAAAGGCGACATGGGCGAAGAAGAAGACGAACAGCGCGCCCGCACCATTGGTGAGGCCGAGGACCCAGCGGCCGGCGCGGCGCAGGCGGTTGTCTGCAGCGGTCTGCAATGTGGCCAGGAAGATGCCAAGGCCGATGAGTGTCAGCACGAGATAGGCGGGATAAAGCATGGTTTCGATGCCGCGCACCATCAAATCGGCGGCCTCGGTCAGCTGCCGGGGCGTCACGCCCTTGGCAACGAGTGTCGAGGTGAAGGGATCGACGGCATTGGCGACGATCGATGCGGCGAACGGATAGACAACGCCGCTGGCGACGATGGTCACGGCTGCTGCGAGATTGAGAACAGCGGCAGCGAGCGCCAATCGCGGCCTGTTTGCCTTGAAGCGCGAAAAGACCAGAACGGCGATGCCGGACGAAAAGGCGATTGCCAGCGCCAGGAAACCGGGCACGAAGGCGGACGAGCCGTTTTCGACGCCAAGGATGGCGCGCAGTGAACGCTGGTAGTCTGCCGAGGATGTGAACAGATAGATGATGAAGGGCAGCGCGGTCAGAATGATGAGATTGCTGGGCCGCACGCGTTTCAGGAATGACATTCATTCCTCCGCAGGTTTGGGAACATTCGAAAGGCGCTTCCCGAAGCGCGTGGAGGCGCTCCGGGTGGTCGCAGCGTCAGGGCTTACTTGAGGCCCCAGTACTTGCCGATCAGCTGGTCGAGCGTGCCGTCGTCCTTGATCGCCTTCAGGCCTTCGTTGAAGGCGGCGATATTGGCATCGTCCTTGCGGAAGACGAGGCCGAGCGGATCGGACTGCGGATCCTTGATGGCAACAACCAGTTCACCGGCAAACTCGCGCTCATAGGCGGCGGCGTTGGCGCCATTGATGACGACGCCGTCGACATCCTTGTTCTTCAGCGCGATGACGGACGCCGAGAAACTGTCATAGGCGATGACATTTTCCTTGCCGACGATGCCTTCGGCAACCTGGGCATCGGTGGTGTTGGCCTGCGCCGAGAGCTTCTTGCCCTGCGCCTTGAAATCGTCGAGCGAAATGCCCTGGTCGGCGACGCGCATCAGCACGGCCTGGCTGTTGACGATATAGGGTTCGGAGAAGTCCATCGCCTTCTTGCGCTCGTCGGTGATCGAGACGCCGGAGGCGACGAGATCGAAGCTGCCCTGGTCGAGCGCTGCGAAGATGCCGTCCCAGCCGGTGGTGACGAATTCCGCCTGGCAGTTGATCTTGGCGCAGATGGCGTTGACCACGTCGACATCGAAGCCAACGATCTGGCCGCTGGCCGGATCGACGCTTTCCATCGGCGGCGAGGTGGTGTCGGAACCGACCTTCACCAACTTGCCGCCGAGATCGGCCGCATGAGAAACGCCGGATGCAAGAGCAGCCATGGCAAGGGCAATCAGCAATGTCTTCACGTTTATTCCTCCGTTTGTGAATGGATGTCAGGCCGGGCGGGCGCCGAGATTGTCGGGCTGCCTTTCGATCAACGTTGGCCTGAAAACCTGCCTCAGCATCTGCGGATCTCCGCCCGCCATGCGCTGCAACAGGAATTGTCCGAGCGTCCTCCCGAGGACTTCGATGGGTTGGTAGAAAGTGGTAATTGGCGGGGTGAAATAGGCGCTGACATTGATATCGTCATAAGCGATGACATCGATATCGGTGCCGACCTGCCGGCCGAGGCTGCCAAGCCCCGACAGGACGCCGAGCGTCGTGGATCCGTTGATGCAGATGAAGGCCGTCGAGCGGCTCCGGCCGCTGCAGCAGCTCAAGCGCTTTGCGGCCAAAGAGGGTCGAGAGATCACCTTCGGCGATCAGGTCGGTCGGCGTCTCAAGTCCGGCTTCGCCAAATGCGCGGGCAAAACCGTCGATCCTGTCCATGGCGTAGGAGAGGGGGCGTTGCGGATTGATCAGGGCGATGCGGCGATGGCCGCCGGCGATCAGCCGCTCGGTTGCGGCAAAGGCTGCCCATTCGTTGTCGATATCAACATGCGCATAGACCAGCGGCTTGCGGCAGCGGCCGAGCGAAACGAAGGGGAAAGCCGCTTTCGACCAGAAGATCGATGCGCGGATCGTCGGCCAGAATGCCGGAAAAGATGATCCCGTCGGCCAGCCCCTGATCCATGATCCGGCGCGCCATGTCACAGCCGTCCTGGGTGTCGGATGACATGCACGGATATGCGGTAGTCGGAGCCTTCCAGGGCCTGGCTGATGCCGCTGAGAATCTGAGTGTATTCGACGCCGTCCCATTCTGTAATCCCGCACCGCCGTTACGGGCATCAGGACAGCTGCCTGGTAGGTCTTGCCGGTTCTGAGCGCCATGCCGCGGGCATTGGCCTGATAGCCGATATCCTGTGCGGCCTTAAAGATCGCATCCTTGGTCGCCTGGGCAACGACCGGAGAATCTCTGAGAGCCTTGGAGATGGTGGCGATGGAATAGCCGGTGAGGTCGGCCAGCGTCTTGATGGTCGGGGGTGTGCGGCGCACTGATGCTTCAGTCTCTGCCATGCATGCCTCCCAGCTCGCTGTATTTCGATATCGGACTCGTATCAAACAATAAAAACGATTTCAATGAAAATAAAAACGTTTTTATTGTTTGATGTGCCACGCGGTCGATGTTGCATTCGTGGATAGGAGGCAGGGCATTAGAGTTAATCGGCTCAGTGCATTGTCCCGGTTGCAATTCGACGCGGCGAGGCTGGTTCCCAAGGACCGTGCTATGTTCTAGAACCGCATCTGATGAAGATCGCTTTCTATAGTCCGCTCAAATCCCCCAACCATCCCGTTCCCTCCGGCGACCGCCTGATGGCGCGTCTGCTGATGGCGGCACTGGCTCGGGCGGGACATCTGGTGGAGATCGCTTCGGAGTTGCGGGCCTTCCTGCCGGATGCATCGGCGGATGCGATCGTGGTACGGTCTGTGGCGATGGAGGCTGAGCGGGCACGGCTTTCGGCGCTGTGGCGGGAGCAGGGCGTGCCGGATCTCTGGTTTTGCTACCACCCCTATTACAAGGCGCCGGATCTGATCGGCCCGGCGCTCACCCATGAATTCGGCTTCGGTTATGTGACGGCGGAAGCGTCCTATTCCGCCCGGCGCAATAAAGGGCTTTGGGCTGACATGCAGCAACAGGTGCTGGATGCCGTGCAGCAGGCGTCGGTGAATATCTGCCTGACGCGCCGGGACTTCGACGGGCTCTCTGCAGCGGCACCCGGCGCGCGCCTGGCGTTGCTGCCGCCGTTCATCGATCCCGCCTTGTTTCTCGAAAGACAGCCGCAGCCTGAACCCGGGCGGTTGATCACCGTGGCGATGATGCGGTCCGGCGACAAGATGGACAGCTATGTGATGCTGGCCGATACGCTGTCGCGGCTGACACATCTGCCTTGGCAATTGTCCGTTGTCGGCGATGGTCCGCTTGTGGCCGAGGTACGGGCGCTGTTTACCGGGTTCGAAGAGGGCCGGATCATCTGGCACGGCGAAAAGCCGGCGGCGGACATTGCCGATCTTCTGTCTCGCTCGGCGCTCTATGTCTGGCCGGGTTGCGGCGAGGCCTATGGTTTGGCCTACCTGGAAGCGCAGGCCGCCGGTCTGCCCGTCGTAGCGCAGGAGATTGCCGGTGTGCCGGAGGTGGTCATGCACGGTCGGACGGGGCTGCTGACGCCGCCGGGGGATATCGATGCCTATGCGCTGGCGATCGAGCGGCTGTTGACGAACGAACATGAGCGGACGGTGCTTGCCGGCGCGGCAAGGCCATTTGCTGGCGAGGAGCGCTCGCTCGAAAACGCGGCAACGCGGTTGGCTGGCGTTCTCGATGGCTATTTCAAGCGGGACCGACAGGATGGATGAATTCGAAGCAACGATTGTCGGCGAACTGGACCGTTGGCAACGGGCAGGCAAGATCGCGCAGTTCTGGCTGCGGGATGACGACGCCGTCGAGCCAACTGCGGCCCTCGGCCGGTTGCTGGACATATCGGGCGCATTTTCCGTGCCGCTGACACTTGCTGTCATTCCGGCCCATACCGGCGAGGCGCTTGCCGATCGGCTGCGGCGGGAAGCGCTATGCGCCGTTGCCGTGCATGGCTGGTCGCACACGAACCATGCAGGACCTGATGAAAAGAAGCAGGAGCTGGGCAGGCATCGTCCGGCGGAGGAGGTGCTGGCGGAATTGCAGCGGGGTTTTGATCAACTCGCCGCGCTCTACTGCGAGCAGTTCGTGCCGATGCTGATCCCGCCGTGGAACCGGATCGATGCTCCCCTTGTTCCGCATCTGGCCGGGCTCGGCTATCGGGCGCTCTCGGTCTATGGCCCGGAAAAGCCGGCTGCCTTGCCGCCGATCAATACGCATGTGGATGTGATGGACTGGCATGGGACGCGGGGAGGGCGTGATCCGCAGGCACTGGCCGGCGAGATCGCCGCGCGCTTGACGTTCATGTTCGATCATGGCGGGACGATGGGGCTTTTGACGCACCATCTGGTTCATGACGAAGCCGTTTGGGGTTTCCTGAACGCGTTGTTCAAGGTGACGGCGGATCATCCCGCATGCCAATGGACCCCGGTTGCGGATATCCTGCGCTGAACAGCAAGCCTCAGTCGGCTAAGAGCAGGTTAGAGATCGATCACCTGGCCGTCGCGGGCGGTGATGGCGCCATTGAATTCCCGGGCGGCGAGGCGCTGGATGGCGTCGAGTTCGCTGTCGGTTCTGCAGCGGCGAATGATGGATGAAGGCAACCTGCTTGGCTTTCGCCGTCTTGGCAAGCCGGATGGCCTGCTGCCAGGAGGAGTGGCCATAACCGACATGGCGGTGCATTTCGTCGTCGGTATACATGCAATCGTAGAGGAAGAGGTCGCAACCATCGATCAGGTCGAGCACGGCGGGATCGAGCGTGCCGGGCTTGTGTTCTGTATCAGTGACCAGCGCCACCGCGCGGCCGCCCCATTCGACGCGGTAACCGATCGCGCCGCCCGGATGGTTGAGACTGCCAGTACGGATCGTCACGCCGGGATGGGGAACCAGAGCGTCGCCGGAACGGAAATCGCGACAGTTGATCGAGGCGCGGCAGATATCCGGTTCAACCGGAAACCACGGCGGACGCATGAATTCGCCGATCATCTGGCGGGTGGACATGCGGCCGGCCAGATGCCCGGACCACAAGGTCACCGATGCATGCGGATCGAACAGGGCTGGCAGATAGGGCAGGCCGACGATATGGTCGTAATGGCAGTGGGTGAAAAACAGATTGAAATCGGAGACGCCCTCGGATTTCAGCGCCTGGCCGGCAGGCATCAGGCCGGAGCCGGCATCGAACAATAGCCTATGGGGTCCGCATTGCATTTCGATGCAGATGGTGTTGCCGCCATAATTCTGGAACTCGGCCCCCGAGACCGGGAGGCTGCCACGCACTCCCCATAACCGCACCCGAAACACGTTTTCGTTCACTCTCTCGCCTCAGTCACGGAAAATACTTTGCCTTTCCGTCTGCAACTGTCCCACTTAACTCTTAAGGTCGTCTTTTTGTCGTGCTTGATAAACCAAGCCGTATTTCCATCATGTTAGCTAAACTGCTTGGGTTAAGCGAGACTTCAATTCGCTTTTTCTTTCCACATATGCGAGAGACCAAGAGAAACGAATCCGGTTTGAACGTGCAGACGGAAAATACCGACAGAATGCCGCCCGTGAAGCACCCGCGCATCGCCATTGTCGCCGACGCGCATTTCCATGATCTCTATGCCGATTACGGCTTTCCCGGCGTCGTTCAGGGCGACCGGCGGCTGACGTTCCGGCTGCTGGCCGACACGGCCCGCTCGACGCGTTTTCAACGAAAGCTATTTCACGCTCCACCATACACTTGACGATATCGCCAGTCGTGGCATTCGCCATGTCGTGCTGCTGGGAGATTACTCCGATGACGGGCAGGTGGAGACCGTCAGGGGCGTGAAGCGGGTGCTTGACCACTATGCGGCGCGTTTCGGCATGCGGTTTTATGCGACCGTCGGCAATCACGATATTTTCGGAGCGGACGGCCGCCACCGCGCCAAGCGGTTTCTCAACGAGGACGGCTCCTACAGCATCCTCAGCAGCGACCCGCATATGCGCGACCGTGGCGCGCATGCGGTGATTGCCAGCGATCGGATGTATTGCCAGGGCTATCCGGACGGGCTCGATGCCATGGCGGATTTCGGCTTTTATCCACGATCGGACGATCTTCACTGGGAAACGCCGTTTGGCACGGACGGTGATCCGGCCACGCGGCTTTATGACGTGCATTCGCCGGATGGAAAAACCGCGCGCAGGCTAATGGACGCGTCCTATCTGGTCGAGCCCTTTGCCGGTGCCTGGCTGCTGATGATCGACGCCAATGTTTTCGTGCCCGTCGATGGCGCGACGCCCGGCGAGGAGGGCGATTTGGCCGACAGCACCAGTGCCGGCTGGAATGCGATGCTTGTTCACAAGCGGTTCGTTCTCGACTGGATGGAGGATGTGGCCCGGCGTGCCCGCCTCGAGGGCAAATGTCTCCTGGCGTTTTCGCATTATCCTGTTCTCGATCCTCTCGATGCCACGGTCGCTGACGAGGTGGCGTTGCTTGGCCGGACGGGTATGTCGGAGCGTATTCCGCAGACGGACGTTGCTGAGGCGCTGATCGCAGCGGGCATTGATGTTCACTTCAGCGGGCATCTGCATGTCAACGATACGGCGCGCCATAACGATGGTGGGCGCTTCCTGATCAATGTGGCCATGCCATCGCTTGTTGCCTTCCCCGGAGCTTACAAGGTGCTCGCCGTCGGCGAGCAGCGCCTTGATATCGAGACGGTCGGGATCGATGCGATGCCGCTGGATGCGGATCTGAGGCAGGCCTATGATCGGGAGATCGTGCCGTCGAGGCTCGACGCCGGCGGCATGCTCGATGTCACAGACTATGGTGGCTTCCTGTTCGAGCATCTCGGCCATTTGGTCGGACGCCGTTACCTCAAGCGCGAGTGGCCGAAGGATATCACGGCGATGATCCGCAGCCTCGATCTTGCGGATCTGGCAGTGCTGGCGCTGATCGATGAGCCGGTGGCCGCTGCAGATGCGACAGTTGCGATCGCAGCTGCCCGTAGTGATCCCGGCGTGCAGCAGTTGCTGACGGAAGCAGGGCTTTGTAGTGCACAGCTGCCAGGCATTTCAGCGATGGTGTTTCTGGCCGACTGGTACCGGCTGCGGATGGGCAGCGAACTGGCGTTCGACTGGATCGCGCCGGAGCGGATGGCGCTATACCGGGCTGTTGGGCAGTTGTTTGCGGACGGCGACTGGAGCGATGCCGGCTCAGCGCAGGCGCGGTTTGCGCTGATCTTCCGGATGTTTGAAAAATACGCCGGTGGCTTGCCTTCCGGTAATTTCAGCATCAACCGGGATGACGGCACGATCACACGGATTGCGCCGCGGCAGGAAGAGAAGAACAGCTCGCGCTGATGAGCTGCCGAGGTCCGGCGGCGGTTAATCCGCCTTGCGAGCGCGGCTGCGTGCCTCGGACAGTTCGCTCGTCGTATGGCTCAGGCGGTCGGCCAGTACCCGCATGATCTCGATGGTGATTTCAGGAAAATCGGTGAGCAGCTTGAGGAAATGCTCCTTGCGAATGCGCAGGGCTTCCAGCGGCGTCGTCGTCTGCACGGTGGCGGTTCGCGAGACATCACAGAGGATGGCGATCTCGCCGACGATCGAATTGGTCTCGACTTCGGCAATCTTGATCGGGCCGGTCGAGGAATCGACAAGGATGTCTGCCTTGCCGGCCAGCACGACATAGGCGGCGTCGCCGGCGTCACCCTGATGGAAGATGGCCTCGCCCGGATCGTAGCTGACACGGTCGGACGTGAACGCGAGCAGCTTCAGCTTGCCCGGCTCTACATTCGAAAACAGCGGCACGCGCCGCAGCATTTGAACTTCATCCTTCAGAAGCATAGTCGTGCCTATTCCCCATTTCTCTCCCTCCCGAATGATCAACCGGCGATACTCACCAGCAGTGCCTTCGGGAAGGATGTCCCTGTCTGCGTCCCGGCGCACGCATGGACTTCGCCTTTGACATTATGATGACACAAGCTCCTTAAAGATACCGTTATTCTCGACCAGTGCCGCATGTGTTCCTTCTTCCACAAGCAAGCCTCTGTCGAAGACAAGCACACGGTCGAACAGGCTGGAAAGTGCGGTGTTCGATAGCACCCAGATGACAGCCGGATCGCGCCCGTCACGGCGCACGAGCTTGAGGACGTCGCGGACGATTTCGTCCTGCAGACGGTGGTCGAGGCCGGGCAGCGGCCGGTTGAAGATATAGTAATCCGAACGGCGGACCAGCGCGCGGGCCAGATTGAGCTTCTGGCGCTGCACGGCGGTCAAGCGCTTGCCACCGGCGCCGAGATTGAAATCCAGACCGATATCGATGACGCGCTCCAAAAGGCCAAGCGAGTTCAGAAGCGAGCTGACGATCGAACGGATGCGCTTGGACCCGTCGGAATGCTTGTGGCTGATGCGGCCGAACAGAATATTGTCCATCAGGCTTGCCGACGCCAGATAATGTTCGGGGTCGTAGCGCTCAATATCGCCACGCATATTCTCCGGCAGTCCGTCGTGGAACTGGCGGCGGACATCGACGATCTTGGCCATCAGTTCATCGGTCAGAAGACCGAAACGATGCCGTGGTTCGATATAGTGGAAGCTCAGGCGTATGATCTGTCCGCGGTCATCTTCGGACGCAGCGTCAAAGCCCTTACCCTTCAGTTTCTGCAACAGCAGTTGGTAATCGGGGAATATCATCCGCCGTCATGAAGGTGAGCTGCTGGAAGAACGGGTGATCCGGCGGCAGGTCGGCGAACAGTTCGACCGCGTTTTCGGCGATACTGTAGCCCATGTCGAACAGGATGCGGTCGAGACCGGTGCGGCCGACCACGGAGCGGAAATAGGCGTTCTTGCCGATAGCCTTGCCGATGAGCGCCGGGCCAGTTGCGGTGCCGAACAGAAGGTTTTCTCCGACTGTCGCCTCGGTGTTGTAGGCCCCGGGCTCAAACGAGACGACGAGGCTGCTCAGGCCGGCCTCTTCCAACTCGTCGCGAAGGGCATGGCGCATCTCAACCAGACCCTCGGCAAGACCCGGGTGCTCGTCCGGGGAAACGGTGCTGCGCAGGGCAAGATCGAGAATGTCCTTCGACAATTGAACAGTGTCGAGCACCGACAGAACCGGCGTGAAGAGGTCGTCGCGGTTGGTCGCATTGGCCGCCTGGTAGTCGATCCAGTCGCTGTTGACATCGTAATCCGGGTTGCCGGCCAATCGGGCTTCGTTGATTTCCCATTTGCGATGGGTGGCCAGGCTGCCTTCGTAGATGGCGTCTTGCAGTGGCGCGTGTTTCAGGCCGTAGAGCAGGTTGTCGCGCAGGCTTCCGTAGAAGAAATAGGCATCGGACGACACATAGGAGATCGCTCTGCCGGTCACGGATTCCGGCAATTCGAGAAGGTCCTCACCGCCGGCAGTCACCTTGCCGCTCTCGGGCCAGGTGAGGCGCGCAAAGGCCTCCGCCAGCATTTCGCCGCCGCCGGCCGCACCGCCAACGATGGCAACCGTTTCGCCGGGATGGATCTGCACGGAAACGCGTTCCAGAAGCTTGGCGCCGCTATCGTCGGCAAGCGACAGATTGACCGCTGCCAGCGGATGGTTCAGCGAGCCGGCATCCTTGATGGCGATCGCCTGAATGGCGGGATCGATCGTCCGGTCGACGCTGAACTGCTCGACGACCTGGACATATTTGACCTGGACGTCCTGGCGGGTCTGGTCCCAATCGATCAGGTCTTTCAAGGGGCCGGGCAGGTCCTTGTAGGCGCTGATCACGGCGATCAACTGACCGATGTCAAGACGGCCTTGCAGCGCCAGATAGCCGCCGATGCAATAGAACAGGAAGGGGGTGAGCTGGGCGAGGAAATTGTTGATGAACTTGACCAGGAATTTCCACTGGTAGAGGTCATAGTGGATCTTGAAGATACGGCCGAGACGGGAGGCAATGTCGGCACGCTCATAGTTGGACGTATCATAGGCGTGGATGGTGCCGATGCCATCGACGATCTCGCTGACGCGGCCAGCAAGCTCGCGCGCGGTGATCTGGCGTTCGCGGCCAAGCACCAGCAGGCGCCGGCGCATACGCGGGATGATCACGGCCTGGACGCCGACCATGACGGCTGCGATCAGTCCCAGCCAGGTATTTTGCATGAAAATGAAGAACAGGGCCGTCAATGCCTGCCCGCCGAGCAGTGCGGGCTGGACAGAAGGCATCGCCGGTGAAGCCGCCGAGAGGCTCGACCTCATCCTTCACCATGCTGGACACTTCCGCACCCTTCATGCGCTTGAACTGGCTTGGCGGAAAACGCAGGATCCGATCGACAAGCTCGAAGCGGATACGCCGAAGCAGGCGTTCGCCGAGGCGGCCCTTGTAGGTATTGATATAGAACTTGAAGAGGCCGTTGATGATCACCAGCAACAGGAAGACCATGCTGAGTGCAAACAGGGTCTGCATGCGGGTCAGTTCGACCCCGTCAAAGAGTGTCACGGTTCCGAGCCAGGGCAGGTCGAAGCTGATGTTCATGAACAACTGGGTGGCGCCCGGCTGATCGAAGCCTTGACCTTGAATAGGCCCGTTGACGATCTGCTTGGGCAGGTCGAACGACAGGAAGTAGGGTATCATCGAGACAGCGACGACCAGAAGGATCCAGAGCTGCTGGCCTCTTGTATGCGTCCAGATGTAGCGGGCGATGCTTTTTTCCATGGGTGGATTCAACTGGCCGTGTAGCGGGTGTCGAGGACGTAGAAGCGCCGGGCAGCATAGGGCGTGCCAGCGATCTCCGGGTCGTGCAGGCGAAGATCGAACTGTCCGCGGATCGTGACCGCCGGACGGCTGACGATATGCGGCACTTGAGAGGCTGCCCGTTCAAGTTCCGGCGCATATTCGATCACGACGGTTTTCGCGTTTTCGATCAGCGAGAACAAGAGATCGCCGAGAGGATCCTTGCGGCCGAACGGTTTCAGCGAATAACCGAGCAGGACGAGGCCATAGCTTCCCGGCTGATAGTGATAATCGATCTGCTGGAACTTGGCCTGCAATATGCCGCACGTGGCACTGCTGGCCATTCAATTCGTTTGTCTCGTAGGCCTCGGTCTTCGGATCGACGGAGGTTACCGATAGCGGATGATGGGTGAGATAAGGGGTAATCGGCCGGATATGGCCGCCGATTTCCAGGATATGCGGGCATTCGCGCATGAAGTGTGCGGCAAAGACCTGCCGCATGGTTGCGCCCAGTCCTGCCAGATGCGGTATGTCCTTTCCCGCCTCCAGGGGCGGCGAAACGGAGGTGGCATCCTTCAGGTTGACTTGCATTCCTTGCACTCCAGAAAAGTCCAGACTACAACACGCGCATGATGAAAACCACCCGATCAAACGAAGCAAACACAACAGATTGGCACGAGAGTGCCTTCGATATCATCCGCGGTCTGTCCGCCTATACGGGAAGCTCTCTGATAGAAGGCCTTGCGAAAGTTGTCGCCAAATATCCGGACGCGGACCTCGGCACGGCCTTCAACCACAAGCAGGTTGGAAGCAAGATATGGGCACGCGAAAAGCTGTTTGAAAGCCTTGGCGGCAAATTTAAACACATCGTCCTGCTCGGCGGCTGGTACGGTGTGCTTCCGGCGATGTTTTTCGATGACAGCCGTTTCGACATCGCGCTGTTCGAGAGCATCGATATCGACCCTGAGGTCGCTGAAATCGCCGAAACGCTGAATGCCAAGGCCGGTCAGCATTTTCGCACAGTGACGCAGGATATGTACGCGCTCGACTACAGCACTCGCGGCGCCGATCTCGTCATCAACACCAGTTGTGAGCACATTGCCGATCTTCCGGCATGGCTTTCGCTTCTGCCACGCGGGACACAGGTTCTGCTGCAGTCGAACGACTATTTCAGCGAGCCGACCCACATCAACTGCGTGCCGTCGCTGGAAGCTTTTAAGGAGCAGACATCGCTGAGCCACGTGGCCTTTGCCGGGTCGCTGGCGATGAAGAAATACACCCGCTTCATGGCGATCGGTACGGTTTGATCCGTGATCAGATCAGCCCGCGCAGAATTTCGGCGGTGCGATGAGCGCTGTCGAGATCCAGGCTGTGCGGCGGGCGGTTGGATGTAGCCAACGCGGTTTCGATGGCCCGCGTCATGCTTTCCGCCGAAAGATCGTCTTCGGTCAAGACATGGGCCAGTCCAAGCTTTTGAGGCGCTCGGCCCTGACCGTCTGTTCGGTCTCTCCGCCGGCAGTAAAGGGGATGAGCAGGGCGTGGCACCCGGCCCGCAAAATGTCGCAGACCGTGTTATAGCCCGCCTGTGACACCGACAGCCGGGCACCCGCCAACAGGCTCGCGAAGTCCGGACGGAAGCGGAAGACGCTGACATGCGCGGGTGCATCGGCGGAAATCGCGTCGAAATCGGACTGAGGCAGGTTGGGGCCGGTGATCAGTGCCCAGGATAACGGCTTGTCGATCGCCTTTGCCGCTTCGCGTGCCGCGCGGATCAGGGCATTGCCGACAGCGCCGCCACCGGCCGAAACGATGACATCGAAACGCTCGGTTGGTTGCGCGGGCGGCGGTGCCGCCACCAGCCCGGTGTAGATCACCTTGTCCGTGATATCGGCGGCCAGCGGGAAACGTATCTTCGAGCTTGGCGAAGGCCGGATCGCCATGGACCAGAACCTGGTCGAAATACTGTTTAACCAGTGCGACCGTTTCCTCGTCGCGGCCGGGCTTGGAGCGTTCCTGCAGGATATCGCGCAGCGACGTGACGACCGGCGGTTTCGGATCCATTCCGGCAATCGCATCGAGCAGCGGCAATAGTTCGGAAGCGGACTTGCCTGCGGCCGAAGGGAAAGGCCTCGATGACGACGATATTAGGCCGGCTTCGGCGGAAAGCCGCCAGCAGCCGCTCCTTGCGGTTTTCCTTGAAGAAATCGTCGACCGGATTGCCGTCGATATCGGCCAATCCCGAAAAACCGGCATCGCCGGCGGTGATCGGCGGCAGGGCGACATGATGGACGAGCGGGCCGGGAAAGCCGGTGACCGGCGTTCCGCCGGTGACGACCGTTACGTCGAAACCATCCTCGGCCAGCGCGCGGGCGATGCGGCTGGCGCGGGCGAGGTGGCCGATGCCAAGCAGGTGCTGGACGTAGAAAAAAGCGCGGGGAGCTCTGCTCTGGTTATCTGTCATCACACATTCCGCCATTCTGTCTCGAACAAGTCTTTCAGCTGGTGGATACTGGTTTGATGGTCGAAGTGACCGCGCACCTTGCGTTCGGCTGCTTCGCCTAAATGCTTGCGGCTCGCTGGATTGCGGATGACCTTTTCAAGTGCAAGAGCCAGCGCCTGCAGGATCCTCCGGCGGCACGATAAAACCGTTTTCGCCATCGACAAGAAGCTCGGGTATTCCGGAAATATTCGTCGATATGCAGACCAGCGCCTGGCTCGACGCCTCGACAATCACGTTCGGCAAGCCATCGCGGTCGCCGTCGGCGGTGATGCGGCAAGCGAGCGCAAAGATATCGGCGTCATGATACTGCTGCAGCACTTCGGTTTGCGACAGGGATCCGTGCCAGACCACCTTTTGAGCAATGCCAAGCTCGGATGCCAGCGACTGCAGCTTTTTCAGCAATTCACCGCCGCCGATATGGACGAAACGCCAGTTGAGATCGGCGGGCAGTAGGCTCAGCGCCCGCAGCAGGATATCGAAACCCTTCTTCTCGACCGCGCGGCCAACACTGACGATCGTCACCGGATGGGCCGGATCGGACCCGTCACGGTCGGGCCTGGTGCCGTCAAACGGACCGAAGCGACTGAGATCGAGACCGTGATAACTCAGGTGCACATGCGGCTTGCCACCGGCAAGGTGACGGAGATGTTCAAAGCCGGTCCGGGTGCAGGTCACGGTCCAGCGGGTGCTGGCGAGCTTGCCGGCCAGTTCCCACTCCGGCGATGTCCAGATGTCCTTGGCATGGGCCGAACAGGTCCAGCCGATGCCGGTGATCATGCTTGTATAGCGGGCGACGGAGGCCGGAGTATGGATGAAATGCGCGTGCAGCCATTCGCCGCCCACTGGCCATTCGGCCGAAAGGACCATGGCCTGACCGAAGCGGCGAACCCGGTTGCGTGTCCAGTCGCGCCAGAGATCGCAGGCGAACGCGGGCAAAGTCCGCCAGAAACCGGGCTTGGGCAGGCAGCGAAGGAGTGCGCGGGCGACCCGCGCCGGCTCTTCGTGCAGATATTCCGGCAGATAGTGAACCGGGGCACGAATTTCGTCATGGATCGGATGGCGCTTCTTGTCCGTCGGCTGGCGCAATGCCACCAGCTCCAGGTCGAATCCTGCCCGCTCCAGTCCAAGCAGTTCCTGCGCGATGAAGGTTTCCGACAGGCGCGGATATCCCTTCAACACCACGACGATCTTGCGGCGTTCCGTCAATGCAAATTCACCCTTTCACGACCGTCAGATGCTCACGGTCGCGGCGGCCAAGCCATTCTCCAACGATCTGCGATATGTTCGCCAGCCCTTCGAGCGTCATGCCCTTGGCGCTCTTGGAAGGCGGATCGCGGTCCGGCAGTGCCTTGAGTGCTGCGGCAAAGCGCATGGGATCGGCCGCTTCCTCCGGTAGAAGCATATCGATTAGGCCAAGCTCGGCGGCGCGGCTGGCGCGAATGAGCTGCTCTTCGCGCGGCATCACTCTGGGGACGATCAGCGCCGGCTTGTCGAAGGACAGAATCTCGCAATAGGTGTTGTAGCCGCCCATCGCGAGCACGGCCTTTGCCCCGGCGATCAGTTCTTCCATGCGATTGTCGAACTCGATCACCTCCAGATAAGGGATCTTGGCGCATTTCAGCAAAAGCTTGTGGCGCTGCTTGACCGGCATGTAGGGGCCGAGCACGATCAGCGACTTGTGCGTCAGCGTCGGGTCTTCCTGATAGGCATCGATCACATCGTGGATCAGGTCGGAACCGTCACCGCCGCCGCCGGTGGTGATCAGAATATAATCGCCCTTTGGCTTATGCTCGGATTCTGACATCCTGCGAGACGCTTCGCTGCAGAAAGCCGACGAAATCCATCTTGCCGCGTACGATCTGTGGAACGTCGAGGCCGACGAGGGATCGTAAAAGTCCGGCGGGCCATAGACCCAGATGCTGTCATAGAACTGGCCGATCTTGCGCATCACGTCGTTGCGCTTCCATTCCGCATCAAGCAGATGCGGCGCATCCATGACCTCGCGCAGGCCGAGAACCAGAGTCGTTCCCTGTTTCTTGAGATAGGCGAGCGTCTCCTCAACTTCGCCATGCAGCCCCATCGGCTCCTTATCGACGATGAAGATATCCGGCTGGAAGGTTTCGGCGGTGTGGCGGATGATCGACTTGCGCATCTTCAGCGTCTCGTGCAGGTCGATATGCCTGTCCATCGACGTGTATTCGCCGTTGCGCAGCTTGATGACGCTGGGGATTTTCACGAAGTCGACGCGGGCTCGGTAGTCGAACGCACCGGCGATCGTCGCACCCGAGATGATCAGGATGTTGACGCCGCGATAGTCCTCGACCAGCGAATGCGCGATGGTTCGGCACCGCCTGAGGTGACCGAGACCGAACGTGTCGTGGCTATACATCAGGATGCGCGCATCTTCGATCCGGCGCGTCATGAGCCGAGCCTCTTATCTCCCATGGCGTTGCCAATCTCCGTAAGGAGTGTCCTTAGCATATCGATATCCACTTCACTTATACGGATCGGCAGCATCGCGCAGTCCGTCGCCCAAAAAGTTGAACGCCAGAATCACGAGGATGACCGGAATGGTTGGAAACAACAGCCAGGGATAAAAAGCAATGACGCTGACGCTGCGGGCTTCGGTCAGGAGAATGCCCCAGCTGGTAATCGGCGGGCGAAGACCGAGGCCGAGGAAACTCAGCGCAGTCTCGCCGAGGATCATGCCGGGGATCGCGAGCGTCGCGGTCGCGATCAGGTGCGACATGAAGCCGGGCACGAGATGGCGGCCGATGATGCGGCTCGAGCCGGCACCCATCAATTGCGCCGCCAGAACGTAATCCTCTTCGCGCAAGGCCAGCAGTTTCGAGCGGACGGCGCACGAGCCCTGTCCAGTCGAGCAGGCCGAGAATGGCGGTGATCCCCAGATAGATCAGAATCGGGCTCCATGTCACCGGCATGATGGCTGCGAGCGCCATCCACAGCGGGATGCTCGGTATCGATTGCAGCACCTCGATGATACGCTGGGTAATCAGGTCGAAGACGCCGCCGTGATAGCCTGCAAGTCCACCGATGGTGATGCCCAGCACGAAGCTCATGGTGATGCCGAGCAGGCCGATGGTCAAGGATATCCGGGCTCCATAAAGGATGCGTGACAGCACGTCGCGGCCGAGGCGGTCACTGCCGAGCAGAAAGAGCTGTCCGTCCTTGGCCGGGCAAGCCAGATGGATATTGGTCTCCACGAGGCCCCAGAATTTGTAGCCATCGCCTCGGCAGAAGAAACGGATCGGTTCGACCTTGTCTGGTTGCTCGGTGTAGATCCGGCGCAGCGTATCCATGTCGAGCGTCATCGTGCGTCCGTAGACGAACGGCCCGACGAAGTTGCCATCATGGAACAGATGGACGCGTTGCGGCGGCGAATGGATGAAATCGACGTTGCGGGTGTGCAGATTGTAGGGCGCCAGGAATTCGACGATCGCAATGGTCGCGTAGAGAAAGGCGAGGAAATACAGCGAAAACAGCGCCAGCCGGTGTTTCTTGAATTTCCACCACATCAGCCGCAGCTGTGAGGCCTGATAGATTCATGATTGTTCCTCCGTCATCACATCGACGGAATGCGGATCGAACGGTGCTGTCGAGACATAATGCGAAAGCGGTTCGCCGGATTGGGGAAGGGATACCGTCACTTGGTGCTACCGCCTTGCAGTCTGATGCGCGGATCGAGGAATGCGAGCGCGATGTCTGAAATCAGCACGCCGATCACGGTGAGGAACGCCAGGAACATCAGGAACGAGCCGGCCAGATACATATCCTGACTTTGCAGAGCTTTTATCAGCATCGGTCCCGTCGTTTCGAGCGAGAGCACGATGGCGGTGATCTCGGCGCCGGAAATGATCGCCGGCAGGATCGAGCCGATATCCGAGATGAAGAAGTTGAGTGCCATGCGCAGCGGATATTTGACCAAGGCCCGAAACGGATGCAAGCCTTTGGCACGGGCCGTCACGACATATTGTTTCTGCAGTTCGTCCAGCAGATTGGCGCGCAGACGGCGGATCATGCCGGCGGCCAGGCGGTGCCGACGATCAGGACGGGTATCCAGAGATGCTCGAGGATCGATTTCACCTTCGCCCAGCTCATCGGTTCAGCCAGATATTTCTGGTCCATCAGATGGCCGATGGAGGTGCCGAACCAGATATTGGCGAAATACATCAGGATCAGCGCGAACATGAAGTTCTGGAATGGCGATGCCGATCAGCCCCAGGAAAGTCAGCCCGTAATCGCCCCAGCTATATTGATGGGTGGCGGAATAGATGCCGATCGGGGAAGGCGATCAGCCAGGTGAACAGAATGGTGACGAAGGAGACCAGCACCGTCAGCCAGAGGCGATCGCCCACCACCTCGTTGACCGGCAACTGATACTCGAATGAATAACCGTAATCGCCCTGCACCAGGCCTGCGACCCAATGGAAATAGCGCAGGATCGGCGGCCGATCGAAACCGTATTGTGCACGCAGTTCCTCGATCTCAGCCATGTCCACGGCTTCGCCTTGCGCACGCAACTCGGAAATGTAGCTTTCGAAATAATCGCCCGGCGGCAGTTCGATGATGGTGAAGACCAGCGCGGAGATGATCACCAGCGTCGGGATCATCGCCAGCACACGCCAGAAAATGTAACGCAACATGCTCAGCTAACCTCTTCGCTGTACCAGAACGTATCTGGCATGTAGACCCCGAGATAACAGGTCGGGTCGAAGCCGTAGAGGCCCTTTTCGGGAATGTTGCGGATATAGGCGGAATGCATTACCGGCTGAAGCGTGGCGTTGACGATGCCGATCGAGAAGACGTTTTGCGTATAGATTTCCAGCATCTCATGCCAGATACGTGTTTTGTCGCCGGTCTCGATGCTCTTCTTCCATTGATTTAGAAGGTCGACCAGCTTGACCGTTTCCGGCAGTTCCGGGGCGCTGCCGTTTTGTCCGATCGACAGGTAGTACATGCCCCATGCCGGCCATTGCAGTTGGTCGTCGCGCGTGGGCGCAAACTCACCGGGGTTCATGTCCGCGGTCGGCACGCCGTTTTCGATGCCTGACCACATGGACATCATGATCTCGCCACCCATGGCGCGGCTGCGGAAGACGTCGCGCTGCGATGTCTTGATAAACAGCGAGAAACCGATTTTCATCCAGTGATCCTTGATCAATTCAAGGACATCGGTTTCGAGCGTGCTTTCACCGGAAGTTTCGACAACGATCTGCGCTTCGCGACCGTCAGGCAAGAGCCGGATGCCGTCGCTGTTGCGTTTGGAAAGGCCAACCTCGTCCAGGAGGGCATTTGCCTGATCGGGATCATGACTGGCCCAGGCCGACGCATATTCCGGCTTGAACAGCGGGCTGTCCGGCAGGATGGAATCGGAGCTTTCGCTGGCAAGGCCGTAGAAGCTGACCATGTTGATTTCGTGCCGGTCGATCGCCAGCGACAGGGCGCGGCGGACGCGGACGTCCCAGAACAGATCGCGCCAGACCTTGTCGCCACAATTGAGGTTCGGCAGAAGGGTGAGGCGGGAGCCCTGGATGCGCTTCCACAGATTGACCTTCACCGGATAGCGTTTTTCCGCATCCTTGAAGAAAGCGTAGTCGGAAAAATCGACACCGGTGGATTGCAGGTCGGTTTCACCTGCGCCGGTCTTGGCCACGATGATTTCCGAGGAGCTGATATTCAACAGCCAACGGTCGATATAGGGCAGCTGCAGGCCGTTTTCGTCGATCTGGTGGAAGAACGGGTTGCGATCAAACACGAATTGTTCGGCCGGCGGTGCTGTGCGCGGGATCCACGGATCCAGCGATGGCAGGTCGGGATTTTCAGGCCGGTACTGGCGCGACATCTTGATGTGCAGATCGGCCCATTTCTTGACGCGGTACTGCTTCATCAGCGCCGAGAGACGGAAATCGTCCTGATACGACTTGTGGAAATGCCGCATATAGGCAGAGGGCATGACGATCACGATCGGGGAGGCGGCTGCAAGGCCGGGCAGGAAATCCGGGTTCGGAACCTTCCAGGTGTAGCGGACCGTCAGTTCGTCGAGAACTTCGAACGTCGGGCCTTCGCCGTCAGCTTGCAGTTCTCGCTGGATGCCGCCTTTGCGCAGGTCCTTGTTGAGGATCACGTCTTCCCAGGTATAGCGGAAATCCTCTGAGGTCAGGTAGCTACCGTTCGACCAGCGATGGCCTTCACGAATCTTGAAGGTGAAAATCCGGCCTTCCTGAACGTCGAAACTTTCAAGAATGTCGGGCTGGAATTGCAGGTCCTCGGTATAGCCTGATCAGACGGGCATAGCCGTTGATCGTCATCATCCGGATGTCCTTCTGGCTGCCGATCAGCATGCGGACTGTGCCGCCGTACTTTCCGGGCTGCCGGCCCATGGCGGCAAGGTTGATGCGCCGCGGATTTTTGGGGATGCGTGAGCTGAGGTCGGGAAGCGTCTGGGCACGCAGATAAGGCCGCAGGAATGGCGGCTCCAGGGTCGCTCGTGCGACGCCGGGTACGAGAGCGGAGGCAAGCAGGCCAAGCGTAGTGCGTCGGGTGATCATGGTACGAGCTCCCTAACATCGGCGGTTTTCCGCGCCAGTACAAGATGGCCGTTACCGAGGTCTGCCGTTCCCAGCACGTTTCCGTCGCCATCATCGGAAAAATGCTTGCCCCAGCTGCGCTTGTCGGCAGCCCCGCTTGGATTGAGCATGGAAAAGTCGAGCGGCCGGTCGAGATCGGGGAAGGGCACGGCGGCCAGCAATGATTTCGTATAGGGGTGAACGGGCGCTGCCATCAGCGTCTCGCGCGGGGCGATCTCGACAATGCGGCCACCGCACATCACGGCGATACGGTCGGCCATGTAATCGACGACCGCAAGGTTGTGCGAGATGAACAGATAGGTAAGACCCAGCTCCTTCTGCAGGTCCTTCAGCAAGTTGAGGATCTGTGCCTGAACGGACACATCGAGCGCAGAGACGGGTTCGTCGCAGATCAACAGATCAGGTCCGAGTGCAAGTGCTCTGGCAATACCAATGCGCTGGCGCTGGCCGCCTGCCGGAAAACTATGGGGATAGCGATTGAGGTGGCGTTCGCTGAGGCCGATGGCCTTCAGCAGCGCCTTGACCGTCTCGACGTGGGTCTTACCGCTGCCGCGTCCATGGATTTCCAGCGGTTCGCTCAGAATGTTCTGCACCGTCATGCGTGGCGACAGCGAGGAGACGGGATCCTGGAACACCATCTGTACCTTGGTGCGCAGTTCCTGCAGTTCGGACCCTTCCGCTTTCAGCACGTCGATCGGGCCGTCGCTGCTGTTGAGCAAGATCGCGCCGCCGTCCGGTGTCACGGCGCGCATCAGGATCTTGCTAAGTGTGGTCTTGCCGCAGCCGCTTTCGCCTACCAGCCCAAGACATTCGCCGCGCATGATGTCGAAGCTGACGCCATCAACCGCCTTGGTCGCGGGCGAGGTGTCCTTAGTCACCCAGCTCGATTTGCGGGTGGTGAAGGTCTTGCTGATGTCTCGCACCGAAAGCAGGACTTCCGGCTTCAAGGCTTCGTCGGCCGCGACGATCTGCTTTTTCCCGAGCAGATTGCTCGTATTGACCGGGACCTCGCGCAGCGCCTTCAGCCGCTCTCCGGGCTTCATGTCGAAATGCGGAACGGCGGCCATCAGGCCCTTGAGGTAAGGGTGTGACGGGTTGCGGAAGATGGTCTCGACCGGGCCGGCCTCCATGATCTCGCCGTGATAGATGACGACCACCTCGTCCGCGACGTTGGCGACGACGCCGAGATCGTGGGTGATTAGCAGCATGGCCATGTTCAGCTTAGTCTGCAGTCCGCGCAACAGCTGCAGGATCTGCGCCTGGATGGTCACGTCAAGTGCTGTCGTCGGCTCGTCGGCAATCAGAAGTGAGGGGTTGCAGATCAGCGCCATGGCGATCATGGCACGCTGGCGCATGCCGCCCGACAACTCGAACGGATACATGTCGAAAGCCCGCGATGGCTTGGGAAAACCGACCAGGGCGAGCATTTCCTCGAGTGCGATCGCGCCGCTCGCGGCTGGACATAGGGGTATGGATTTTCAGGGATCTGCTGATCTGGTTGCCGATCGTGTGCAGCGGCGACAGCGATGTCATCGGCTCCTGAAAGATCTTGCCGATACGGTTGCCGCGCAGATTGCGGATCTCCCGTCCGTCGCGTGGCATTGCCAGAAGGTCAACCGGCTGTTCACCGGCTGCTGGATCGCAAAAAGGACGCTGCCGGTGCATGTGGCGGACTTCGGCAGGATGCCCATCACGGCCTGGCTGATTACGGATTTTCCGGAACCGGACTCGCCGACCAGCGCCGTCACCTTGCCCGGCAGGACGCGCAGGCTGGCATTGCGGACGGCATCGATCTGCCCGCCGAGCATCGCGAACGAGATACTCAGATTCTCGATCCGCAGCAGGTCCGCGCCTGATTTCATGCCAGCTGGTGTCCTTGTTTCCTGGCGGCCCGCGATCATTCGGGCGCGCTTCCGGGTTGAAGCCCGGTTTCCTCACAAGGAGACTATCCCACTGAAATTGACGTGTCCATGACCTTAGGCTGGTAAAGTTCGCACGGATATACTCACGGCGGCGGCGGGCCGGCGTGATGGAGAATTGTCAATCATTCGAGCGGGATGGTTCTGTTCTCTCTCCCGGCAAATCAAACGGCGCCGGACAGACATCCGCCGCCCGATCTTTACTGCAGCAGCTTGTTCCAGATCAGGTCGCGCGGCTGCGGTTTCTTGCTGTTACGATAGAGCAGCATGACCTGCTCGGCCTCGGACCGTGTCTCCATCGAGCGGTTGTGGATGGCCTCGCTGTCGTCAAGCTTCATGTTTTCTTCTCCAGGCAGAAGCACCGTCACTTTCTGGCGCACACCGCGCAGTTTTTCCTCACCAAGCGTCACCCAGTCGCCGCCGCAATAGGTGGCGAAGGACTGGCTGGCGACGATCGGCTGGGCGTATTTCTTGGTCAGGCCCTGCAGCCTTTCCACCTCGTTGACGGCAGCGCTGAAGGCCGAAAAGGTCAGGCGGTCGTTGAGGCCGACATTACCGAACATGACATTGCCGACGTGCAATCCGATGCCGTATCTGACCTCCGGAAGGTTTTGCTGCTGACGGTCGGCATTGAGTTCCGCCATATGCGCTGATGCCTGGCGGACCGCAGCCATCGCCGCAAGGGCCGCGACCTGGGATGGCTCGCGGTGGCGGCCGCAGGGATAGACGGCAAGGAAACCATCACCGACGAAGCTGAGGATTTCGCCGCCATTGCGGCTGAACGGGGTGGCGATCGCGTCGAAGAACTGGTTGAGCGTATCGATATAGACCTGCCGTCCCTCTTTTTCGGCGAGCACAGTCGACTGGCGCATGTCGGCCATGACCAGGGCTGCCCTGATGGTTTCGCCGTCGCCGCGCCGGGTCTGGCCGGACAGGACGCGCTTGCCGGCGCTGGCGCCGAGATAGGTGGTCAGCATATTGTCGGCGAGCTTGCCGAGAACGGCCATCTTGGCGGCGACGGCCAGATTGTTCTGGATGCGCAGCAGGGCTTCGATGACATTGTCGCTGAAACCGCCATAGGCGTCGGTCGACCAGGAACCGATCATGCCCTGGCCGGAGGTTTCGCTGAAAGACTGGACGAAGGCGATATAGTCGGTGACACCCATTTCCTTCAGTTCGTCGAAGATCGGAAATTCCGAACGCGTTGATGGATCGATCTGCCGACGCAGATGGTCGAGATTGTTGCTAAGAAGGTAATAATAGGGGCTGAGCAGAAAACGGTCCGGCTTATCGTCGGTGGGATCGGCGCGATAGCCTTCGACGGTAACACCCTGACCGCGCAGCCAGGTGAAACCCAGCGCGTCGTAGAGCGGATGCAGCATCGAAAAGCTCAAGTGGACGCGATTGAGCGGCAGGCCGGACGCGGCCAGTCTTTCGCAGAATCCGGTAACGACCGTCTCAAGCGTTTCGCCGTTGAGGGCCGCCTGCTGCAGCCAGTTCGATACGCGGTCCAGCAGGTGGGTGGAAACATTCGTCTTGTGGATGTTCATCGCGTGACGTTTCGCTTTCTCAACGAAATCCCGGCAATCGCCGGATATCCGGTCTGCGTCGTGGTAGATCAGGCGTTTGCACTCGATCAATATAGGTGGCGAAAACGGCAAAACCAGATTCAGGGCCGACAAAAATTGGAGAATTGTTGTGGCTGCCGCGAGATGCACTCTGGCTGCGGTCCTTGACTTCAGAGCAGTTTATCCTCAACTGACCCACATCCGCAAAGGCGCTTCAGCGCGTCAAGATCAGTCGAGAACACGCATTTGACCGTCCATTCCTCCGTGAGCGAGACCCTTCTTTCAAAGATCTCAGATCGTAGCGCCCATGCCGGTGTCATCGGGCTCGGTTATGTCGGGCTGCCGCTGGCGATCACCGCTGCCCGCAATGGTTTTAGCGTCACCGGCTTCGATATCGACCCGCAGAAGATCGTTGCCATCGATGCCGGACGATCCTATATCGTGGCGGTCCCGGATGCCGTTTTGACCACGGAGACCGCGGAAGGCCGTTTTCGCGCCACGACCGATTTCAGCCAACTCGGCGCCTGCGATATCATCGTCATCTGCGTTCCGACGCCGCTAACGAAGCACCGCGATCCGGATCTGTCGTTTATCACCCGCACCTGCGACCGTATTGCCGAGACGCTGAAGCCCGGGCAGCTGATCGTGCTGGAATCAACCACCTATCCCGGTACGACCGACGAGGTCGTGCGGCCGATCCTTGAAAGGACCGGCCTCAAATCGACCGGGATTTCTTCCTTGGCTTCTCGCCGGAACGCGAGGATCCGGGCAATCGCGATTTCCACACCTCAAGCATCCCGAAAGTGGTGGCCGGTGACGGCGAGGCCGCCTCCGACCTGATGAAGGCGTTTTATGGCGCCGTCGTCCAATCGGTCGTGCCGGTGTCTTCACCAGCGACGGCAGAAGCGGTGAAGCTGACAGAGAACATTTTTCGCGCGGTCAATATCGCTCTCGTCAATGAATTGAAGGTCGTCTACGAGGCGATGGGCATCGATATCTGGGAAGTCATCGATGCGGCCAAGACCAAGCCTTTCGGTTACATGCCGTTCTATCCCGGCCCTGGTCTTGGCGGTCATTGCATCCCGATCGATCCGTTTTACCTCACCTGGAAGTCGCGCGAATACGAATTGCCGACCCGCTTCATCGAGCTTGCCGGTGAAATCAATTCTGCCATGCCGCGTCATGTGGTCGGACGGCTTGCCGAAGCGCTTGACGTTCATTGCGGCAAGGCGCTGAGCCGATCGAAGGTGCTGGTGATCGGTCTCGCCTACAAGAAAAACGTGCCGGATATCCGCGAAAGCCCGTCGCTGAAGCTGATTGAGTTGATCGAGGAGCGGGGCGGAAGCGCTGCCTACCATGATCCGCATGTCACGGAGATTCCGAAGACGCGAATATATGGCGCTGAAGGGAAGGACTTCGGTGTCACTGGACGAGCAATCGGTGAAGGCCTTCGACGCAGTCTTGATCGCAACGGACCACGATGCGGTCGACTATGCGGCAATCGCCCGCTGGGCGCCGCTGATCGTCGATACGCGCAACGCCTTTGCCCGTAGAGGGATCGAAGGCGATACGATCCTCAAGGCGTAACTGGCCTCAAGCCGCCGCCGGTCTCAGGGCGCCGTGGCTGCCAGAGGCGTGGCGGATATCTGCTTTTTCAGGCGGCTGGCGGCCATCGCGTAGCCGCCGGCGGCGCCGTCGATGAAGTGCATGTGGTCGCGGCTGAGCGGCGTCGGCACGATGCAGGTCATCAGCGCCGAATCCTGGCGGTGCAGGCCGAAGCGGCAGATGCCGGCACTAGCTGCTTCCCTCAAGTCGCGCCTCGATCTTGCGTAGTCTGTCCGGATCGACGTCGATGGTCATTTTCAGGCCGTCGTCGAACTTGTGGAAATCGGTGTTGCGGGCAACATCCTGCCGGTACCGTTTTGGATCGGAAACGGCCAAGCGTCAGCCCAAAACGATAGAGAGCGACGATCAGCAGATACTGCGCCAGGATGAAAAGCCGGTGCCCGAACTGTTTTCCCTTCGGCGCAGTCTTGGTTTCCGCCGCCAGCCCCGCCATCGACAGGCCGATCTGCGGACCTTCGGCGGCCACCGGGTGACCGTTTCGTTCTTCGGTTGCGGCGAGTGCGACGATATCGGCGACCAGGGCCTGGAATGCAGCGATGTTTTCCGATCCGACGGGAATGGCGATGATGGAGACGATTTCGCCGTGCCGGGATTGAATCGGGTTCCATCGGCAGGACAGGCCGGCCAAATCCGGCCGTGCACCTGATGGTGCCGGTGGGACAGCAAACAGGCCTTCCTTCATCCGCGCTTCAGCCCAGCTCGAACCGCCACCGGCAAACATCGCGTAGGACACATCCGGGTTGACCTGAAACCGGGCGACGCGAACGGTGAGGCCTGCCGCGATGACATCGGCAACGGGAACGAGCGCGGCGCGTAGCGTCAGCTGCAATTCTTCGCCGACCCAGCTTTGCACTGCCGAGAGCGCGTTGCGGGCCTTCTCCACGCCCGAGGGCGGTACCGCGACCATGGCGCCATCGCCGCCGAAGACGAAGGGAAGATCGTTATTCCCCAGCGCATTGAGGATGGCCGAGATGACGCTGGCGCCGGCCATGTTGACAGCCTTGTGGCGGCCGGCCTCGATCGCGCCGGTGGAATCGACGATATCTGCCGTTGCGAGCGCCCAGTCGGCGGGCAATGCCCGGTAATTGTCGCTGTTGGCGACGCCTTCAAATTCAACGAAGACTGGAAGCGCGCTGAAGAATGTTTCACTGGAAAGCTGGCTCATGCTTTGAAGCTACCATATTCGCTGAGGGCAGGCGACGTGGTTTGATGAATGGCTGCTGGAGAAAATGCGGAGGAAACGAGCCCCATGACATTCCGCCGCATGGTTGAGTTTACAGATAATTTCCCGCTCTCATGGTCGACCCGGCGCGGCCACTCGTGTTAAGCGAGGCGACCCGCATGATTTGAATGGATGGATGGAAATAGATGAGTCGCCTTGATGGTTTTATCTCCCGCATGCAATCGCAGCGTGCTGTTCTCAACCATATCAAGGAGGCTTCGATGGTCGCGCCGGATGGCGTGATCCTGGAAATCGGACTTGGCAACGGACGGACCTACGACCATATCCGCGAACTGTTTCCTGAACAACCGGATCATCGCTTTCGACCGGGTCATCGGCTCGCATCCCGATCTGACGCCCCCGGAAGCAAACGTGATCCTGGGTGACATCAAGGAAACGATTGCCGCGTTTGATGGCCGCGACATCGTGTTTGCCCATGCCGATATCGGTACGGCCTATCCGGAAAAGGATGCGAAGACGCTGACCTGGTTGCCGCAGTCGGTTGCCGCAGCACTTCGGACCGGTGGTGTTGCCACGAGCGGCCTGCCGCTCGACCATCCCGAACTCGAACCGTTGCCGCTGCCGGCAGGTGCCGATCCGGGCCGGACCTATTTCTACCGGAAACGCTAAGCGGTTTGCTGAGCGCCCGTCTTTCAGGCGGGCGGCGGTTCAAGGCAGGAGCAGGACGTCGAACTGGTCCTGCTCAATGGGCAGGGCAGTGACCCTCATCTCCACCTGGCTGTCCTCGTAGAAGACGATGCAGTTTTCGTAGAAGCCTGACAGATAATCGACGAATGCTTGCGATCCGGCTGATCCATAAAAGACCGGGGAAAACTCCATGTAGAACGGCACGCGCCGGGCGAGAAGCGGCTGCATGGACCTCGCCTGCAACGGGCTCGTAACCTTCTATATCCATCCAGATCAAGCCGATGTCATCAGATGCAATACCCGCTTCGGCGAGCATGGCGGCAACCGGTTTGACCGGAACCTTGATCTCGATATCCCGGTCGCTCTGGCGCAGGGCGCTGCTTTTGCCGTGATTGTCCCTGTGCATGAAGAAATCAAGCGTGCCTTCGCTCTCGCCGGCAGCGATGTTGATCGTGGTGATTTCGCCGCTCAGGTTATTCTGGTCGATATTGGTTCTGAGAAGCTTGAAATTGCGCGGATCCGGCTCCACGGTGACGATATGGCGGAAGGCCTTGCTCAGGCGAAATAGAGGGTTTGCGTGCCGATATTGCCGCCGAGTTCAAGCAGGATTTTTCCTGCGGCAGCAATCCTCGTTGCCGCAGGACGGACAGGGAGGCGATCGACATTTTCGCGTTGGAAATGGCCTTTTCGGTAGATTTTCCGCCCGATATAATCATGCGGAGAGAAGGTCATCAGATGGTCGCCGCAATCGGCGGTCATAGACAGGATTTTCGGGCTGACGGCATTGACGAGCATTTCACGGCCGATGCGGGTGGCAAGGACGCGCTTTGCCAACCGATTGCGCCATTTGCGCAGCCGGCGCTTCCAGGATCTCATCGCTTGCATGCCTTGCCCGTCTCCATCGTGTCCTGATCTTCTTCAACACGAGATTGAGTTGGAAATGAAGGCGTTTCTGCGAAAACGCCCGTCTAAGCCGGTTTCCCTGGTTGTGCTGCGCCGCACCAGCGGGCCGTCGACCTTGATGGTCATCGGGCGCGGCTGCTTGCCGTGAATGGCCATGTCGATGAGGATTTCGGCGGCCTTCTGGCCCATCTCGTAATTGGGAAGGACGAGCGTCGAGAGGGGCGGGTGGGTGTAGCGGGCCAGTTCCTGGTCGTCATAACCCATGACGGACAGGTCTTCCGGCACGCGCAGGCCCTTTCAGCCGCAGCCTCCATGACGCCAATCGCCATCAGGTCGTTGCCGCAGAGAATGGCCGAGGGTGGATTGGGCATGGAGAGCAGGTCAAGCCCCGCTTCATAGCCGCGCAACGGTAGCCAGTCGCCGTCGCGCACCAAAGTTTCGTCAAAGGCGATGTCGGCCGTGGCGAGTGCCTGCTTGTAGCCTTTCAGGCGATCCATCGCTGCATCCATCCAGGGTTCGCCATTGATGAAGCCGATGCGCTTGTGGCCAAGGCTGGTCAGGTGCGCTGTCGCCGTAAAGCCGCCGGCGACTTCGCTGGGCACGATCGCCATATGCTGGCGTGGTTCCGAATAGCAGTTGAGCTCTATTCCTGTCCATCGACACCCGTCCGGGGAGACCCGGACGGGTGTTTTTGTTTGGGCATGCACCGCGTCCGTCGATTTGGTGCGCTGCCGCATCGAACATGCTTGACAAATTTTTCATGGCGTGAAAATTCTTTCGCCAAGAGATAAAAATATCATGTAGTGAAAAAAATAGCAGACACGGGAGGCGAATATGGTTCAGGGCGGTGGCTCCTTCAGGGACGACGAGTCGAGCATGGCAACGCGTGCGGCCTGGCTGCATTATGCCGGCGGGCTGACCCAATCCAGAAGTCGCCAAGCGTCTCGGCCTGACATCGCTGAAAGCCCATCGCCTGATCACCAAGGCCAACCAGGAAGGTCTGGTGAAAGTCTATATCGACGGCGAAGTCTCCGAATGTGTCGAGCTGGAGCAGAAGCTGTCGGCCCGCTATGGCCTCGATTATTGCGAAGTCGTGCCGGATTTCGACCCGGAAGACCTGCCGCTAAAGGCGCTCTGGTATTTCCGGGGCTCAGTTTCTCAAGCGCGAGATCGAGAAGGAAGGGCCGGTGCTGATCGGCATGGGCCATGGCCGGACATTGGCCGCTTGCGTCGAATATCTGCCACGTACCACCAACAACGACGTCCGCTTCGTCTCGCTGCTCGGCGGCCTGACGCGCCGGTTTTCGGCCAATCCGCACGACGTTATCCACCGGCTGGCCGAGCGGACCGGGGCGGAAGCCTATGTGATGCCGGTGCCCTTCTTTGCCAACACGGTTGAGGATCGCGACGTGCTATTCAACCAGCGCGGCGTGCGAGAGGTTTTCGAGCTTGCCAGCAGCGCCGACCTTCTGCTCGTCGGCATCGGCACGGTTGAACGCGAGGCGTCGCTGGTCTCGACCGGCATGATCGAGAAGGGCGAAATCGAGGAAATCAAGAATGGCGGCGGCGCCGGCGAACTGCTTGGTCATTTCTTTGATGACAAGGGGCAGCCGATCGAGACGTCGCTGTCGAACCGCACATTCACGCTGAGCCGCGAGGACCTGAAGAACCGCCGCACGGTCGCTGTTGCCGGCGGCAAGGTGAAGGCGCGTGCCATTCGCGCCGTGCTGGAAAGCCGGTTCCTCAGCGGTCTGATCACCGACGAGAAGACGGCGCAGACATTGATGGAGGATGCGGCCTGAAACGGCGCTGTCCCGTCATCGGGAATGACGGCTGAAGACTGACCCGGGGAGTGGTTCGGTTCCAGCCTTTCGCAGCAACGGCATCCCGTTTGGCCAGGCCACGGGGTGCGAACGCTGCGATCCGGAGGAAATACCGGTCGGGTAAGCCGGTACGGCTCAATGGATTGAGCATGTTTTGCCCGTGAAGGAGGAGAAGACCAATGCATGAGAAAGAGAAAGACCTGATCAGTGCATTCCTGCGTGGAGAGGTGGACCGCCGCGGGATGCTGAAAGGCCTCGGTGCCATGGGCATTACGGCTGGTGCTGCCGGCACGCTGCTCAACATGATGTCCACCCAGGCACTGGCTGCTGATTTTGACTGGAAGAAACATTCCGGCAAGACCGTGAAGCTGCTTTTGAACAAGCATCCCTATGCCGACGCGATGATCGCCAATCTGCAGGCCTTTAAGGATCTGACGGGTATCGACGTCAAATATGATGTGTTTCCGGAGGATGTTTATTTCGACAAGGTGACCGCCGCGCTGTCATCCGGCTCCACCTGAATACGATGCGTTCATGACCGGTGCGTACATGACCTGGACCTATGGCCCGGCCGGCTGGATCACCGACCTCAAGGAATGGATCAACGATCCGGAAAAGACCAATCCGAACTATGCCTGGGACGACTTCCTGCCGGGCGTGAAGAATTCCTGCGCCTGGAATGGCCAGCCCGGCGGCGCGCTCGGCTCGGACGACGCCAAGCAGTGGTGCATTCCGTGGGGCTTCGAACAGAACAATATCACCTACAACAAGACGATGTTCGACAAGGCCGGCGTTGCCGTTCCCAAGAACATTGATGAAATGATCGTGGCGGCCGCAAAGCTGCAGAAGGACGTCGGCGGCATCTACGGTATCGGCGTTCGCGGCTCGCGCTCCTGGGCGACGATCCATCCGGGCTTCCTGTCCGCCTATTCGAACTTCAACGAGAAGGATCTAAACCTAACCGACGGCAAGCTGTCGGCGGCGATGGGCACCGCAGGCTCCAAGGCCTTCCACGCCAAATGGGTGCAGATGATCCAGGAAAGCGGCCCGAAGGACTGGTCGACCTATACCTGGTATCAGGTCGGCACCGATCTTGGCGCCGGCGCCTCGGCGATGATCTTCGACGCCGACATTCTCGGCTATTTCATGAACGGCGGCGACAACAAGATGGCCGGACAGCTGTCCTATGCCGCTTTCACCGCCAACCCGGATGCAACGGCCTCGACGCCGAACATCTGGATCTGGTCGCTCGCCATGTCCAACTTTTCCAAGGACAAGGACGCCACCTGGTACTTCATGCAGTGGGCTTCCGGTCCGGAGCACGCGATCTTCGGCGCCACCAAGATGGACTTCGTCGATCCGGTCCGCCAGTCGGTCTGGAAGGACGAAGCTTTCCGCACCAAGCTCGACAAGTATCCGGGCTATGTCGACATGTTCGATGCCCTCGGCCGCCGGCGCCTCGATCAAGTTCACGCCGCAACCGCTGTTCTTCGACGTCACCACCGAATGGGCGGCAACGCTGCAGAAGATGGTCGCCAAGGAAGTGCCTGTGGATGAAGGTCTCGACCAACTGGTCGAGAGCATCGATCGCCAGCTGAAGGAAGCCGGCCTCGGCTGATCTGCCTCCCAAGCAGAGCCCGGCGCTTGAGAGAGCGCCGGGCTCCCTGCACACCGGCTGACAGCCGCCCCGAGACAACCTGAGATGCCGATGGACTGGCGTGGGATACCCCCGCGTGCCGCGCGCTTTCTTCAAAGACAAAGAACGGAGCTCGACATGGCTTCAACAGCAACCCTCCGCAAACCGGCTTCAGGTTTCCGCATCAGCCGCAAGATGCTGCCCTATGTGCTCAGCCTGCCGGCGCTGCTCGTCTGCATCGGCATCCTGATCCCCTTCTTCACCGCCGTGATCTATTCTGTTCCAGCGCTACCGCCTCAGCCAGCCCTGGGCGCGGCAGTTCAACTGGGGTGAGAACTATCTCAACTTCTTCACCGACCCGGCCTTCTGGAACACACTGAAAGTGTCGCTGCTCTATGCCGGCATCACCGTGACGCTGGAATTGTTGCTTGGTCTCGGCATCGCGTTGCTGTTGCAGCGCCGTTCGACTGTCAACAACTTTATCTCGATCATGCTGCTTCTGCCGCTGATGATCGCGCCGGCGCTGGCCGCGCTGATGTGGAAGCTGATGACCAATCCGAGCTTCGGTATTCTGAGCTACCTCGCAAGCCTGATCGGTCTGCATGATTTCCGCTGGGCATCGTCCCCGAGCACGGCGCTGCTCACCGTCGTCCTTGTCGATATCTGGGTCTACACGCCTTTCATCATGATTCTGCTGCTTGCCGGCCTGCGCTCGCTGCCGACCCAGCCGTTCGAGGCGGCAGCCCTTGATGGCGTGCCGAGAACCTTCGTGTTCTTCCGCATTACCCTGCCGATGCTGACGCCCTATATCCTGACGGCGACGCTGTTCCGGCTGCTCGACTCAATCCAGCAGTTCGATATTATCTATGCGATGACGCAAGGGGGGCCGGGCAATACGCTGACCGTGTTCCAGGTGGAGGCTTACCTCAACTTCTTCCAGTCGACCAATGTCGGGCGCTCGGCAGCACTGATGGTCATCCTCTGGGCGATCACCTATTTCCTGTCGAACATCTTCATCAAGAACTGGCTGCGGCTGCAGGAACGCGCCCGTGGCGAAGCGTGAGGGGAAAACCATGGAAACCACATCCACGCTTGAAAAAACGCTGCGGCTGATCGCTTTGACGCTGGTCGTCATCTTCTTCATGTTCCCGATCTTCTGGATCTTCCTGATGTCGTTCCAGACCAACGAGACGATCCTGGCGATCCCGCCATCGGTGATCTTCACACCAACGCTGTCGAACTATGCGGCGCTGATTACCGGCAAGCTGACGACAGCGGCGGGCACGCTCGACATCGCCTTCATGCGCAATCTTGGCAATTCGATCTTCCTGTCGGTAACATCGGTCGCCCTCGCGCTGGTTCTCGGCGTGCCGGCGGCCTATGCCTTTGCCCGCCACAAGTTCAAGGGCTCGGAAGATATCGCCTTTACGCTCCTGTCGTTTCGCTTTGCGCCGCCGTTGCTCGTGCTCTTGCCGCTGACCCAATATTTCCAATGGCTTGGTCTGGCCGACACATACTTTGGCCTGATCTGGGTCTACCAGTTGATCTGCCTGCCGCTTATCCTGTGGATCGTCGCGGCTATTTCTGAGGATATCTCGGCCGATGTGGAATATGCCTATCGCATCGCCGGGCATTCGTGGTTTGCCACCTTCCGCAAGATCGCTCTGCCGCTGGCGGGACCGGGGATTGCGGCTGCCGGCCTGCTCGCCTTCATCTTCGCCTGGAACAATTTCGTCTTCGCGCTGGTGCTGGCCTCGGCCGACAAACAGCCGGTGACCGTCGGCGCGCTTGCCTTCGTCACGTCGTCCGGCATCCAATACGGCCAGATCGCCTCGGCCATCGTGCTTTCGGTCACGCCGACGCTTGCACTTGCACTCTACGCCCAGCGCTACCTCGTCGAAGGCCTGTCGCTCGGCGCGGTGAAGGGATAAATCATGACGACACTTCAGCTTAAAAATATCGTCAAGCGCTACAAGACCAACACGGTCCTCGATAACCTGTCGCTGGATGTGGCCGATGGTGAAACGCTGGTCCTGTTCGGCCCATCCGGTGCCGGCAAGACAGTGCTGCTCCGGCTGGTGGCCGGTGTGATCGATCCCGACGAAGGCCAGATTCTCATCGGCGGCGAGGATGTCGCCGATATCGACGCCGAATATCGCGGCATTGGCATGGCCTTCCAGAACTTCGCGCTGTTCCCGCATATGAGCGCCTTTGACAACATCGCCAGCCCGCTGACGGCGACGAATGCAACGAAGGACGCGATATCGGCCGGCGTCCACAAGGTCGCCAAGCTGCTGAAGATCGACCATGTCCTGTCGCATCACCCGAAGGCACTGTCGAACGGCCAGAAACAGCGCACGGCATTGGCCCGCGCGCTCGCCGGTTCGCCGCCGCTGTTGTTGCTTGACGATCCCTTGCGCAATGTCGATGCCAAGCTGCGCTTTGAAATGCGGCTGGAACTGCCGCGTCTCTTGGCCGCGCAAGGTGCAACGGTCGTCTACGTGACGCAGGACTACAAGGAAGCGATGGCTCTGGGCGACCGGATCGCCGTCATGTCGCAAGGGCGTATCCGCCAGATCGGCACGCCGGAGGATATCTACAACGCGCCCGCCGATATCGAGATCGCCCGGCTGTTCGGCGATCCGACGATCAATCTTCTGGATGTCACGCCGAAGTCAGGCCCGGACGGGGTCTATGTCGAACTTTCGAATGTGAAGGTTTCACTTCCGGGCATGCCGTCTGATGTTATTGGCAAGGCCTGCGTGATCGGCCTCCGGCCCGAAGCCATCGTCTTCACTGAGGCCGGAGCGGTGGACGCCATTCCGGTGAAGGTCGAGGCCGAAACGCCGCTCAACGAGAAGACCGTCACACTGGTTCTGACGGCACGTGGCCGTGAAATTCTGGTGTCGCGGCCGGCGGGAACACCCGGTCCGGTCTCCGGCCCGGCCCATATCGCCGTCAACGGGAAGGCAGCCTTCCTGTTCGACAAGGACAGTGGCAGCCTGATCCGCTCCGCTGCTACCCAGATGACACGCAATGGAGAAGCGGCATGAGCGAGACAGCGCTGTTCATCAAGGGCGTCGACAAGTTCTATGGCCCGATCGATCATGGCGTCCATGCCGTCAAACAGCTGAACATGGACGTGAAGAAGGGCGAGATCATCGCGCTTCTCGGCTCCTCCGGCTGCGGCAAGACCTCGACATTGCGCATGGTCGCGGGCTTCGAGGCCGTGTCAGCGCGGCACGATTTCGATGAAGGGGCGCGAGGTCCAGACCTTTGCGCCGGTCAAGCGCAATGTCGCCATGGCGTTCGAGGGCTATTCGCTCTATCCGCCCTTGACGGTGCATGAAAACATCGCCTTCGCGCTGAAGGCTTCGAAGCTTTCGCAAAGCGTCGTCGACGAAAAGGTCGCCAACATCGCCAAGCTGCTGGAAATCGAGGATATCATGGGCCGCTATCCGAGCTCGATCTCGGGCGGTCAGCAGCAGCGTGCCTCGCTCGGCCGGGCGCTGATCCGTGATGCCGACCTGCATCTGCTCGATGAGCCGATGGGACAGCTGGAGCCGCAATTGTGCGCTCTGCTGCGCGGCCGCATCAAGCATTTCATCAAGGAACGCGGGCTGACCGCCATTCTCGTCACCCACGATCAGACGGAAGCCAATGCGCTGGCTGACCGGATCGCGGTCATGGAAGGCGGGGTGCTGCAGCAGTTCGATACGCTGCAGATGATCAAGGAACGTCCCTGCCAATCTGTTTACCGGCACCTTTGTCGGCGAGCCACCGATGAACGTGTTTTCCGCCGGCATTTCCGGTACCAGTGATACTGTATCCTTCGGCCTGAACGAAGGCGTGAAGCTCGACTACAAGGCATCCGACTTTTCCCACGAAGTGCGGGCCGAACTGATGAAGCGCAGCAAGGTCGTGCTCGGCATCCGGCCCTATGCCGTTCGTCGCAGTGAAGGCGGCGTTGGTGCACGCGTCGTGGTCAACCAGTGGCTCGGCGACCAGACCCATATTGCTGCTGATTTTGCCGGTGGCACGATGGTGCTGGTCGAGCATGACCGCACAAACCTGGCGATCGGCGAGAATGTCGGCATCCGTCTTGATCCGGGAAGCCTGCACGTGTTCGACGGCGACAGCGGCCGGGCCATCAGCCATGGGCAGGAGCTTGCCTGATGCGTGACATCCTGATCGGGATCGATGCGGGAACTTCCGTCATCAAGTCGGTCGCTTTCGATCTTGGCGGAAAGCAGATCGCGGCTTGCGCCATCGCCAACAGCTATGAAAGCGAGGGCGGCAAGGGCGTCGTCCAGGACCTCGACCGGACCTGGGCCGATGCTGCCAAGACGCTTGCTGATCTCGCCGGCAAGGTGGAGAACCTTGCCAGCCGAGTGGCGGCGATCTCCGTGACGGGCCAAGGCGATGGCACCTGGCTGATCGACAAAAACGGCGACCCTGTCGGCAAGGGCTGGCTGTGGCTCGATGCCCGTGCCGGTGATACCGTCGAGCGGTTGCGCGGCGATAGCGGCGACGCCGCACGGTTTTCCCATACCGGCTCCGGCCTTGCGGCCTGCCAGATGGGCTCGCAACTCCGGTGGATCCTGGAAAACGCGCCGGAGATGATCGAGGGCGCAACGACCGGATTTCACTGCAAGGACTGGCTCTATTTCAAGCTGACCGGACGGCGCGCCACCGATCCGTCCGAGGCCAACTTCACTTTCGGGGATTTTCGCACGCGGCAATATTCCGAGGATGTCATCGACTTCCTCGATCTGAGGAAGCAGCGCTACCTGCTGCCGGAAATCGTCGATGGCGCCGTCACGCGGCATGCGCTCAGCGATGCCGCGGCAACCCTGACGGGTCTCCTGGCGGGAACGCCTGTTGTGCTTGGCTATGTCGATGTCGTCTGCACTTCGCTCGGGGCTGGGCTCTATGAGCCAGGCACCGATACCGGTTGCTCGATCATCGGCTCGACCGGCATGCATAGTGCGGCTGGCCAAAAGCGCCGATGATGTGCAGCTCAACAAGGACCTCACCGGCTATACCATGTGCCTGCCGATTGCAGGCCATTATGCTGCAGATGCAGTCGAACATGGCGGCGACACTCAATATCGACTGGATACTGGCTCTGGCGGGCAGCGTGCTGAAGGGCATGGGTATCGAGAAGAACAAGTCCGAGCTACTTGGTCATGTCGAAAGCTGGCTTTCCGAAGCCAAGGAAACCTCGCTTTTATTCCACCCCTATATTTCCGAGGCCGGCGAGCGTGGTCCGTTCTGTCGATGCCACCGCGCGGGCATCCTTTATCGGGCTCGACCTGAACCACGGCTTTGCCGACATGGTTCGCGCTGTCTTCAATGGTCTGGCGATGGCATCGCGCGATTGCTACGTCGAGATGGGACCTCTCCCATCGCGGGTGAGGCTGACCGGCGGGGCGGCGCGCAGTGCGTCGCTGCGGCGCATTCTCGGCGGCGCGCTCGGCTGTTCGGTGCAGACGAGCGAGCGCGAGGAGGCGGGGGCTGCAGGCACGGCGATGATCGCCGCCGTCTCGCTCGGCATCTACGGCTCGATGGAAGAATGCGTCAAGGAATGGGTCACTCCTTATCAGCGGCCGGCGGAACCGGCCGACAAAGCCATGGCGGCGCGTTTCGACGCGGCGTTTCCACTCTACAGGCAATCGCGCCTGTCCCTTCGTCCGGTCTGGCACGCCCTTTCCCACGGCTCGGCCCCGGTATCTGAACAGGAAAGACTGCAATGAAGAAAATCGCCATCATCGGAGACCGGTTCATGCTGCCGACGGTCTTTCGCGACAAGGTCGTGGAAGCCTGTGGCGATGGCCATGATATCCGTCTTCTCGAACAGCCCTGGCCGGATGAGCCGATGGAGCATGGCTATGCCGTCCAAGGCATGGACGGGCTGAAGGAATATGTCGGCAAGGCCGATGATATCGTCGAGTTCGTCGGTGATGCCGAACTGGTGATTACCCAGCTGGCACCGTTTTCCCGTGGCATGTTCTCGAGCCTGCCGGGCTTGAAGTTCATCGCCGTGTCGCGCGGCGGACCGGTTAACATCGATATGAAGGCCGCCCGCGATGCCGGCGTGCTGGTGGTCAACACGCCTGGCCGCAATGCCAGCGCTGTTGCCGAATTCACGCTCGGCGCCATCCTTGCCGAAACCCGGCTGATCCGCTCCGGCCACGAATCCCTGCGCAAGGGTGAATGGCGCGGCGAGCTTTACCGCGCTGATAAAACCGGTCGCGAGCTTTGGAAATGACCGTCGGCGTCGTCGGCTACGGCAATATAGGCACCAAGGTGGTGCGGCTGCTGCGCGCCTTTGGAACCAAGGTTCTGGTCTACGATCCCTATGTCCAGCTGTCCGTCGATGACCGCAATGCCGGTGTCGAGCATGTCAGTTTCTGAAGACCTGCTGTCGCGTTCCGATGTCGTGACGCTGCATTCGCGGGTGTCGGACGAGACACGGCATATGATGAATGCCGAGAGCCTCGCGAAGATGAAGCCGGGCGCGATCTTCGTGAACACGGCGCGCGGACCGCTCTGCGATTACATGATGCACTGTACGAGGCCCTGGTAAACGGTCCGCTCGGGTCTGCCATGCTGGAAACGTTTGCGGTCGAGCCGGTGCCGGCAGATTGGCCGCTGCTGCAGCTTCCGGAACGTGACGCTGACACCGCATATTGCCGGGGCTTCGGTGCGCACCGTCACCTATGCTGCCGAGATGGCTGCCGAAGAGGTGTGCCGCTATATCGCCGGCCTGCCGCCGGTCAATCCGTGCTGAGGGCAGGACGATGACAGAGAATTACGTTCGCCAGTCGATCATCGACCATTGCCGCAAGATGAATGCGCTCGGCATCAATCAGGGCACATCCGGCAATATCAGCGCGCTACGAAGACCGGATGCTGATCACGCCGTCGGCAGCGCCCTATGACGAGATGACGCCGGACATGATCGCCTCGCTGCCGCTGGAGGGCGACTACGGCGCCTGGGACGGACCGCGCAAACCCTCGACAGAGTGGCGCTTTCATCTCGATATCCTGAGGAGCCGGCCCGAGGTCAATGCGGTCATTCACACGCATGCGATCTATTCGACCATCCTTGCCATTGCCCACAAGCCGATCCCGGCCTGCCACTACATGATCGCCGCCTTTGGTGGCGACGACGTGAAGGTCTGCGACTATGCGCTATGGCACCAAGGAGCTTTCCGACAACATCCTCAAGGCGATGGAAGGCCGTACCGCCTGCCTGATGGCCAATCACGGCATGCTCGCCACCGGAGCCAGCCTCGAAAAGGCGATGTGGGCGGCAGTCGAGCTGGAGACCATTGCCAAGCAATATTACCATGCGCTGCTGATCGGCGGTCCGGTGGTGTTGTCATCCGAAGAAATCGCCGGCGTCCGGAAGGGATTTGCGAGTTACGGATTGCAGGATGGTGCAAGGAAGGTCGCGAGCCGATGACGGAAAGTGTGGGACCTGACGCGTGATTGATCGAGACAGAAGCGGTGCAGCAAAGACAGGAGAAGCGATCGTGAGTGCTGAAGGGATCATCGACCTGTTCATCATCGGCGGCGGCGTCAACGGTGCGGGCATTGCCCGCGATGCTGCCGGGCGGGGCATGTCGGTTGTCCTGTGCGAAAAGGACGATCTGGCGCAGGGTACCAGTTCGCGCTCCGGCAAGCTCGTGCATGGCGGCTTGCGCTATCTCGAATATTACGAATTCCGGCTGGTGCGCGAGGCGCTGATCGAGCGCGAGGTGCTACTCGAATCGGCGCCGCATATCATCTGGCCGATGCGGTTTATTTTGCCGCACAGTTCGTCCGACCGGCCGGCCTGGCTCGTTCGTCTCGGTCTGTTTCTCTATGATCATCTCGGCGGCCGAAAGCGGCTGCCGGGAACGCGCACGCCTCGATCTGCGCACGGCATCGGAAGGTGCGCCGGTCAAGACGGATTACCGCAAGGCGTTCTGAATATTCCGATTGCTGGGTGGATGATGCCCGTCTGGTGCTGCTCAATGCGCTCGACGCCCAGCAGCGCGGTGCAAAGATCCATACCCGCACCGCCTGTACCTCAGTGCGCCGTAATGGTGATGTCTGGGATATCGAGATGACCGAGAGCGGCACCGGCCGCAAGACGGAGCTGAAGGCGCGGTGCGTGGTCAATACCGCCGGGCCATGGGTCAACGATGTCATCGGCCGTGTTGCCGGGCTGAATTCCCGCCGCAACGTCCGCCTTGTGAAGGGCAGCCATATCATCGTGCCGAAATTCTGGGAGGGGCGGCAGGCCTATCTCGTCCAGAATCCGGACAAGCGGGTGATCTTCATCAACCCCTATGAAAACGACCTGGCGCTGATCGGCACCACCGACATTCCCTACGAGGGTCGCCCGGAAGACGTGAAGGCCGATGCCAACGAGATCGCCTACCTGATCACGTCGGTGAACCGCTATTTCAAGCAGCAGCTTGCCGAGAGCGATATCATCCACAGCTTCTCCGGCGTGCGGCCGCTCTACGACGACAATGCCGAAAACCCATCCGCCGTGACGCGAGACTACATCTTCGAAGTTGATGCGGTGGACGGTACGGCGCCGCTGCTCTCCGTCTTCGGCGGCAAGATCACGACATTCCGCAAGCTTTCCGAACACGCACTGGAAAAGATCAGGCCGTTCTTTCCGTCGATGAAACCAGGCTGGACCGCCAAGGGCATCCTGCCCGGCGGCGATATGCCCAAGGCGGATTTCGAGCAGTTTCTCGGCGACCTGCGGGCCAGATATCGCTGGCTGCCTGCCGACCTCGCCAAGCATTACGCGAGGCTCTACGGCACGCGCGCATGACCTGCTCGGCAACGCAGCGTCGGTCGATGATCTCGGCGCTTCCTTCGGCAGGCTGTTGCGCGAACGCGAGGCACGGTTCCTGATCGAGACCGAATGGGCGCAGACGCCGCAGGACATTCTGGAACGCCGCACCAAACACGGATTGCACATGACACTGTCCGAGCGCGAGGCCTTCGCGTCCTGGTGTCTGCGGCAATCGCAGGCGGCTTGAGAGATATCGGAGACAATGGTGAGAAGTTCTGAATTCGAAGCCCTTCTGGATGTTTCGGCCCGGGTCGGTGCCGATCCGGCGCTGGTGCAGGCGGCCGGTGGCAATACCTCGATCAAGGAGGGCGGTACGCTGTGGATCAAGGCGTCCGGCCTCTGGCTGATGCAGGCTAGGCAGCGCGACGTGATGGTGCCGGTGGCGCTTGACGCTTTGCTCGATGCGCTGGAGCGTGACGATCCCTCGACCGAAAAGGCACAGGATTTTGTCATCAGGGATCGCAACCCGTCCAGGCTGCGGCCGTCGATCGAAACGACGGTGCACGCGCTGATGCCGCAGAAAGTGGTGATCCACGTCCACTGCGTCGAGACGATTGCAACCGCCGTTCAGGTCAACGGCGAAACGATTGCCGCATCCAGGCTTGCCGGAATTCCGCACGTCTTCGTGCCCTATGCGCGGCCCGGCCTGCCGCTGGCCAAGGCGATCGCGGCGCGGATCCGGCCGGATACCAGCGTGCTCATTCTCGGCAATCATGGGCTTGCGGTCGCCGCCGAAACGGTGGCGGAGGCGGAAATTCTGCTGGCCGAGGTTTCGCAGAGGCTCGCTTTGCCACGCCGCAGGGCGCCGGATGCCGATCTTTCGGCCTTGTCGCGGCTTGCGGTCGGCAGTCAGTCTGCGCTGCCGGAGGAAAACGCCCTCCACGATGTCGCTACCGACCTGGCAAGCTGCCGCGTTGCCGCCGGTGGCAGCCTTTATCCGGATCACGTCATCTTCCTCGGGCGCGGTTCCTTCGTCGTGGCGCCCGGCGATACGGCTGCGTCGATCGAGGAGCAATATCGTGCCGAGGGGGCGACAGTCCCGCCGGCGGTGTTGTTTCCCGGCAAAGGCGTGCTGGTCTCCAAGGAGATCACCGCAGGGGCGCTGGCCATGGCCCGCTGCCTGTCGGATGTGCTTGCCCGCATCGGGGAGGGCGCCCGGCTGCGCTATCTGACGGATGCGGAGAATGCCGAGTTGCTCGGCTGGGACGCGGAGAAATACCGGCAGGAACTGAACCGCGCCGGAAAGACGCTGCAATGATCAGCGCCACAAACAGGCCGCTGGTGATCGGCATCGATATAGGCACATCTGGCGCCCGCGCGGTGGCGATGGACGCCGCTTTCAGCGTCGTCGCCTCCGGATCGTCGAAGCTTGCGGATTTTTCCACTGATCATCGCGATCCGGTCATCTGGTGGCAGGCAGTGCAGACGGCTTTGGGGCAAGTGCTTGAAGCCATCGAGCGGATGCAGGTCCGGGCGATCGCGATCGACGGCACGTCCGGCACCATGCTGCCTGTCAGCGCCGATGGTGCGCCGCTGGCGGTGCCGATGATGTATAACGATCCGGTCGAGGATGCCGATATCCTGACTCGCATTGCCGCGCATGCGCTGAAGGACAGTGCGGCGCATGGGGCGACGTCGGGGCTGGCGAAGGTGCTGACGTTTCAGTCCATTCCGGATGTCTTCCGCGTTATCCATCAGGCCGATTGGCTGGCCGGTCATTTCACCGGGCTCTACGATGTGTCCGACGAGAACAATGCCTTGAAGACCGGCTACGATCCGGTGTCGCGCTGCTGGCCGGACTGGATTGCCGGAACGGGCGCGGCTCGATCTGCTGCCGGACGTCTTGCCCTGCAGGCGCGCTGATCGCCGGGATTTCAAAGGATGCAGCGGGTGCGTTCGGATTGCCGGAGGATGTCGTCATCGTCGCTGGTACTACGGATGGCTCTGCCTCGTTTCTGGCAACCGGAGCCGACCAGCCGGGCGATGCTGTCTCGGCGCTCGGCACGACGCTGACGGTGAAAATGCTCTCCGACCGGCCGCTGTTTGCGCCGGAATATGGTCTCTACAGCCACCGGATCGGCGACATTTGGCTGGCTGGCGGTGCTTCCAATACTGGCGGTGTGGTGCTGTCGGCGCATTTCGACACGGACAGGATCTCAGCGCTTTCAGCGGAGATCGATCCCACGACGGATACCGGCCTCGACTACTATCCGCTGGTCAGGGATGGCGAGCGGTTTCCGATCAACGATCCGGCGATGAAGCCGCGGATGACACCGCGGCCGGACAGCGATGCCGTGTTTCTGAAGGCGATCTTCGAGGGCATAGCTGGCGTCGAGGCTTTGGCCTACGACCGGCTGGTTTCGCTCGGCAGCCCGGCGCTACGCTCTATCCGTACGGTGGGCGGCGGGGCGAAAAATGCGGTTTGGACGGCGATCCGCAATCGCAAGATGCCGGTTCCTTTTTGGCCGTGGCTTCGGAAGAGGCGGCGGCCGGGACGGCGCGGCTTGCACTGATCGGTGCGAAATCGGCGGGTGTGTTATGACAGGCGGGCCATTGAAGATTTCCGGTCTGGATGAGATCGAAGAGCGTTTCTGACGCCTTCCTGATCGATCAGTTCGGCGTTCTGCGGGACGGCAAGGGGCCATATCCCGGCGCTGTGGAAACGCTCTCCCGCCTGAAGCAGGCCGGCAAGACGATCATCATCCTGTCCAACTCGGGCAAGCGCTCAGTGGAGAACGATCGCCGTCTTGCAGCCCTTGGTTTCGATCCACAAAGCTGGGACTGGTTCTTGACCTCCGGCGAGGTGGCCTGGCGTATTCTCCAGTCGGAAACCCGGCAGGGAAGTGGCAATGCCGCCCGCAAATGCCTGCTGGTCAGCCGTGACGACGATACCTCGCCGCTGGATGGGCTTGATCTGGAGCGGGCCGAAAGTGGCGAGGACGCGGATTTCATCCTGCTGGCGGCAAGCGAAGGAGACGTGCATCCGCTGTCGTTCTACGAGGTGCAGCTCGCACCGGCGGCCAAGCGTGGTGTTCCATGTCTCTGCACCAACCCGGACAAGATCATGCTGACGAAGGGGGCACGGCCTTCGGGGCAGGGCGGATCGTGGAGCTTTACGAGGAACTCGGCGGGCATGTGCGCTGGATCGGTAAACCGTTTCCCGACATCTATGCGACAGCCCGTGAATTCCTCGGATCGATCGCCCCGCAGAAAATCTGCTGCATCGGCGACAGTATTGAGCACGATATTGCCGGTGCGGCGGGTGCCGGGCTGAAATCGATCCTGGTGACGACGGGGATTCTGGAAACCGCGTCGGATGCGGAGCGGGCGGCGCTGTTTGCCGAGCATGGCGCCGTCCCCGATTTCATCTTGCCCGCATTCATCTGGTCAGAAAGGTAAGGCCCATGGCGTTCACGCTGTCGCTCAACACCAATCCGCTGGTCAATCGTTTTGCCGAGGCCGACGACCTGATCGATACGATCGCCGAGAAGATCCGCATCGGCTATGTCCAGCTGACCCATGAATTCATCAATCCCGGCTGGCCGGCCGCGACGATTGTCAAGCAGTTGCGCCAGTTCAAGCGGGCGCTCAGGCGGACCGGCGTCAAGGTGACGTCCGGCATGACCGGGCCTTATGGACGGCTCAACCATTTCGGCCACCCCTGATGTCGATGTGCGGCGCTACTATGTGGACTGGTTCAAGACCTTCGCCGACATTTCGGCCGAACTTGGTGCTTCAGGAATGGGCACCCAGTTCGCCATCTTCACCCACAAGGATTATGACGATCCGGCCAGGCGCGAAGCGCTGATGCGTATTGCCATCGATTGCTGGGCCGAGGTTGCCGAACATGCCAAGGGTGCGGGTCTCACCTATCTGTTCTGGGAGCCGATGTCGGTCGGCCGTGAGTTCGGTCACACAATTGCAGAATGCCGGGCGCTGGATGGGCGGCTGGCGCAATCGGGCCTGCCTGATCCCGATGAAGATGATGGTCGATATAGACCATGGCGACGTCACCTCCAGCAATCCGGATGACATTAACCCCTATGCCTGGGCGGAAGCGTTTCCGAAGGAATCGCCGATCATCCACATCAAGCAGTCGTCAATGAACAAGGGCGGTCATTGGCCCTTCATCGCCGCCCATAACAAGGATGGCCGGATCACACCGGAAAAGCTGCTCGACACGGTGCGGCACGGCGGCGGCACGGACAACGAGATCTGCCTCGAACTCTCCTTCCGCGAACGCGAGCCGACCGATCATCTCGTCGTCGATATGATCCGCGAGTCCGTGGAATTCTGGGAGCCGCATATCGATACGGGCTTCAATTCCGGACGCAGCTGACCTCCCTGATGCGTCACGGCCAGGCGCCCGGCAGCTATGCCGGGCGTTCTGGCGCGACGAAGGACTTGGAAGGGATGCCCGAACGTTTGATCAGGGCAGCACATCCGCAAACAGTTCGTGGTCGTTGCGGCAGCGACCGGCGCTGTCCCTTGGATCAAAACCCTTGCGTCACCAGAAACGCCTTCATCCGTACCACCGCCATATCCGGCATATCCAGCACGTTGGCCTTGTCCGCCAGGCGAAAGATGTCGGCATAGTGCAGCACGCCGCGGGCAGATTGCATGCCGGCCGGCATGGTGAAATGCCGCTGGTGGCCGTTCAGCCAGGCGAGGAAGACGACGCCGGCCTTGTAATATTGCGTCGGGGCTTCGAAGATTTTCCGCGACAAGGGGACGGTCGGCTCGATCACCGCGCGGAACGTGGTGACATCGCCGGCGGCCAGTGAGACCAGTGCCTCTGAGGCGGAGGGCGCGACGGCGTCGAAGATGCCGAGCAAAGCATGGCTGTATTTCTGGCCGTCGCCTTCTGATCAGTTCAGCATAGTTGAAATCGTCGCCGGTGAAGCAGAGCACATCGTCCGGCAGGCGGTTGCGCAGGGCGACTTCACAGGCATTGTCGAGCAGCGAGATCTTGATGCCCTCGACCTTCGCCTTGTTCTCCTCGATGATCGACAGGACGGTATCGAGTGCCGTGTCGAAATTTTCAGAACCCCAATAACCTTTCAGCTGTGGGTCGAACATGTCGCCGAGCCAGTGCAGCACCACCTTGTCCCTGGTCTGCGACAGGATGCGGCCATAGACCTTCCGGTAATCGTCCGGCGACGCGGCGATGCGGGCAAGTGCCCGGCTGGCCATCATGATCGACCGGCCGCCTTCCTGTTCGACGAAGCCGACCTGGGTTTCATAGGCGCGGATGACGTCGTCGAGCGAGCGGGTATCGTCGGGTGAAAGATGATCGGTGCCCGCGCCACAGGCGAGATCGGCGCCCGGCACGGTGCGGGTCTCGGCCAGCGACCGGCGGATCAGTTCCTGAGCTCCTGCCCAATCGAGCCCCATGCCGCGCTGCGACGTATCCATTGCCTCGGCGATCTTGAAGCCCAGCGCCCAGAGGTGATGGCGAAATGCCATCGTTCGCTCCCAATCAATCTGCGGGGCGGCCCCACGGGTCGAGATCGCGCAGCAGATCTGAGACGACGTGCGCGGCTGCATAGGCGATGCGATTGAAGACGGGGACTGTTTGCGGTCGCGCGATCGGCGTTCCGGTCAAGCAGTAGATCTCAAGCGAACCATCGGCGCGGCAGCGACAGGGTGGCGGACATGCGGGCTCCTCCTTGGGTATTGAAAGCCGAATAATTTAGATCGTTCCAAATTTCAAGTGGAAATTTGTTGAGAAGACGGTGCTGCGGTGCATAAAAAGCACGTGATTGTTGGCCGTGACCGGGCCGTAATCTCCCGCACATAATTGGCTTATTACGATAATATTCATATTTATCAGTAGATTATTTGATTTCAAATTTCCTTGATCCCTCTGTCTGTTCATGGTCCTGGATGGAATGATGTGTTTTTCATGAAATCTGCTTGACAAAATTGGAACGTTCCAATTATTTTGCGGCAAGTGCTGAGGCAATAAGACCTCGCTTGGAGGAAAATGTGGGCAAGGAACGGGTCACTGTCATCGATATTGCGCATGCCGCCGGCGTGTCGAAGTCGACCGTATCGCTCGTGCTACAGGCAAGCCCCCTGGTCAACGAAGTGACCCGTGCCAAGGTCAATGCGGTCATTCGCGATCTCGGCTATGTCTACAATCGTGGCGCCGCCAACCTGCGCCAGTCCAATTCCAAATCGAAGATCATCGGCATCGTCGTCAACGACCTGACCAACAGCTTCTTTGCCGAGCTCGCTGTCGGCGTCGATATCGTCGTGCAATCGGCCGGCTACGTGCAGTTTCTGGCCAATACCGCCGAAAGCGTCGATCGCCAGCGCGAGGTCATTGCCTCGATGCGCGAGCATGGCATTTCCGGGCTGATCCTGTCACCGGCGCGTGGCACGGATGCGGCCGATCTGAAACCGTTGGTGGCGAGCGGCATCCCGGTCGTCAATGTCGTGCGGCAGGTCGCGGGTGCAAAAGTTTCGTCGCTGGTCTCCGACAATCATGCCGGCATGCGACGCTGTCCGTCATCTGGTCGGCCTTGGTCATCACCGCATCGCTTTCCTCGGCGGCTTTCCCGATACGGCTGTTTTCAATGAGCGGCTGCAGGGCTATCGCGATGCGCTGCCGGATATGGACCTAGCTATTCACGAGGAGCTGGTCGTCAGTTCGGCGCCGTCGCGGGCAGGGGGCGTGGCCGCCATCGAGCGGGCGCTGCTTTTGCGCGAGCGGCCGACGGCGGCTGTCTGCTTCAACGATGCGGTTGCCTTCGGCGTTTGTGATGGCTTGCGTGCCCATCGGCTCGATCCGGGCGAGGATTTCGCCGTGATCGGTTTCGACGACGTGATCGAGGCGCAGACGGCGGTGCCGGCATTGACGACGATCTCGGTCGATCCACAGGGCATGGGGCGCCGGGCAGCGCAGCTTCTTTTGAAACAGATCAATGCCGGACGGGCGGACGCCGAAGCGATCGTCAGTTCGGTGCGGCTGGTCGTGCGCCAAAGCTGTGGCGCCGCCATCGATAAGCGGGAAAGGCTATCCTTGTTATGACACGTTGGGGTTTGATCGGGGCGAGCACAATTGCCCATGAATGGGTGATCGATGCGATCCGTGCCGTCGGCGGCGAGATCGTTTCGGTGATGAGCACCAGCGCTGAGCGTGGCGCCAAATATGCCAGCGACCATGGCATTGCCAAATCGGTGACCAGCGTTGCTGAGCTTGTCGGCGATCCCGACGTTCAGGCCGTCTATATCTCTACCACCAACGAACTGCACCGCGACCAGGTGATCGCCGCCGCCAAGGCCGGAAAGCATATTCTCTGCGAAAAGCCGCTGGCAATGTCGCTGGAAGATGCGCGCATCATGGTCAAGGCTGCCCGCGATGCCGGCGTCGTGATGGCCACCAATCATCATCTGCGCGGCGCGGCCACCCACCGGGCGATGCGCGACGCGATCGCGGCCGGCAAGATCGGCAAGCCGCTGGCGGCCCGCGTCTGCCATGCCGGTTATCTGCCGGTGCATCTGCAGGGGTGGCGTCTCGACAAGCCGGAAGCGGGCGGCGGCGTCATTCTCGATATTACGGTGCACGATACGGATACGCTGCGCTTCGTGCTGGGCGACGATCCGGTCGAGGCGGTGGCACTTGGCCAATATGGCGGCATGGCGAAGGCAGGGCTCGAAGATGCGGCGATGGGCGTTCTACGCTTCAAATCCGGTCTGATTGCGCAGTTCCATGACGGCTTTACCACCAAATATGCGGTTACCGGCTTCGAGGTGCATGGCTCGGACGGATCGCTGATCGCCCGCAACTGCATGACGCAGAAGCCGATCGGCACCGTGACCCTGCGCAATGCCGATGGCGAGACGGAACTGCCGCTCGAGCACCGCAATCTTTACGAAAACACGCTTCTCGCCTTCGATGCGGCCATCGCAGGCAAGGGCAAGCTGCTCTGCGGCGGTGAGGACGGCGTCTGGTCGTTGGCCACGGGGCTGGCGGTGATGAAATCAGCGCAGACCGGCGGCACGGTCAAGATTGAAACCGGACTTTGAGAGCATCTCCATGAGCAAGCATATCACCCCGGCTGAGGCAGCCTCCCTGATCCCCGATGGCGCGACCGTATCGGTGTCGTCGTCGAGCGGGCTCGGCTGCCCGGACCTGATGCTGAAGGCAATCGGCGAGCGCTTTGACGCCACTGGCCATCCGCGCGACCTGACGACGCTGCATCCGATTGCAGCCGGCGACATGAGCGGCATCAAGGGCGTGGATTATATCGCCAAGAAAGGTCTTCTGAAAAGATCATCGGCGGCTCCTACCCCTCTGGACCTTCGACATCCGAGCCGCCGCTGATCTGGCAGATGATCGGCAACAACGAGGTCGCAGCCTATAACATTCCCTCCGGCGTGCTGTTCGACATGCACCGCGAAGCGGCTGCCAAGCGCCCGGGTGTGCTGACCAAGATCGGTCTCGACACTTTCGTTGACCCCGCGCGGCAGGGCTGTGCGATGAATGCGTCTGCCGCAGCCGAGCCGGTTGTCAAGAAGATCGAATTCGAAGGCGAGGACTGGCTGTATTTCAAGGCGATCGTGCCGCAGGTGGCGATCATCCGGGCGACGACCGCCGACGAGCGCGGCAACCTGACCTACGAACATGAGGGCGCCTATCTCGGCGGGCTCGATCAGGCGCTCGCCGCCCGCAACAATGGCGGCATCGTCATTGCGCAGGTCAAGCGCATCACCAAATCCGGCTCGATGAAGCCGCATGACGTGCGCGTTCCCGGCATGCTGGTCGATTATGTCATCGTCGATCCAGACCAGAAGCAGACGACGCTGACGGATTACGATCCGGCCATCTCCGGCGAAATCTTCCGGCCGCTCGACAGTTTCCGTGTACCGGAATTCAATATCCAGAAGGTTATTGCCCGCCGCGTCGCGCAGGAACTTCAGGGGGCTCTTGCGTCAATCTCGGCTTCGGCATTTCGGCCAATGTGCCGCGTATCCTGCTCGAAGAAGGTTTGCATGGCGCGGTCACCTGGGTGATTGAGCAGGGCGCTGTCGGTGGTGTGCCGCTGCTCGATTTCGCCTTCGGCTGCGCTTCCAATGCCGATGCCTTCATGCCATCGCCCTATCAGTTCACTTACTTTCAGGGCGCCGGCTTCGACGCCTCGCTGCTGTCCTTCCTTGAGATCGACAAGTCGGGTTCGGTCAATGTCTCGAAGCTGTCCTTCCGACCGCATGTGACGGCAGGGGCGGGCGGTTTCGTCGATATCACCGCACGGGCAAAGAAGGTCGTCTTCTCCGGCATGTTCAATGCCGGGGCCAAGCTCTCGATGGCTGATAGCAAACTGGTGATCGAGAAAGAGGGCAAGCTGAAGAAGCTGGTCAACGAGGTCGAGCACGTCACCTTCTCCGGCCGCCGTGCCGTCGAACAGGGGCAGGACATCACCTATGTCACCGAGCGTTGCGTAATGAAGCTGACGCCGCAGGGCATCATGCTGACCGAGATCGCGCCCGGCGTCGATCTGCAGGCGCATATTCTCGACCAATCGGAATTTCCGCTGATCGTCTCCGATACGCTCAAGGTCATGGACGCGGCGCTGTTCCACGAGGCGCCGATCGGCCTGGCGCTGCCGCAAAAGCCGATCCGGACGCTGGAAGGAGCGCCGCATGTCTGACGAACGGATCAAGATCGAAGTCGAAGGCGCTGTTGCCATCCTGACGGTCGTGCGGCCGGAGAAGCTGAACGCGTTCGATATCGATATGCTGAAGGCGCTGTCGGCCGCCTGCGATACGGTCGAAGCGGATGCCGGCATCCGCGTGGTCATCCTGACGGGGGAGGGCAAAGCCTTTTCCGCCGGTGGCGATATCAAGGCCTGGGGGGCGATGAGCCCGAATGAGTTCGGTCATCAATGGGTGCGCTTCGGCCACCGGGTGTTCGAGCGGCTGGCGACCTTGCGCATGCCGGTGATCGCCGCGATCAATGGCCATACGCTCGGCGGCGGGCTGGAACTGGCGGCGGCGGCGGATATCCGCATTGCTGAAATTCAGGTGAAGATCGGCCTGCCGGAAACGAGCCTTGGCATGGTGCCGGGCTGGTCGGGCACGCAGCGTCTGGTCAAGCGGTTCGGCGCGCAGGTCGTGCGCCGGATGGTGCTGGGCGGCGAGATGTTTTCCGCCGACGAGGCACGGCATCTGGGTCTGATCGATGCGGTGGCCGGAACCGGCACGGTGATGAGCATGGCCAGGGATTATGCCCATCGCATCGCCAAGCGCGGTCCGGCAGCACTCGAAATCTGCAAGCTGATGATCGCATCTGCCAATGGCGAAGACAACGGGACCGCCGTCGAGGCGCTGGGATCGATCCTGGCCGCCAAGACCGGCGACATGAAAGAGGGCGTTGCGGCTTTTACCGGCAAGCGCGCCGCGGAATTCAAGGGAGAATGGTAATGACGGTTCTGGTGAAGCCCAAGGCTTTGACTGACACTAAGGTGCGCGAATTCCAGATGCTGATCGACGGCAAATGGGGAATGCGGCCGAGGGCAGGACGCTGGAGCGCGTGGCCCCCGGCCATGGCGTTACTGTCAGCCGCTATCAGGCCGCGACGAAGGCCGATGCCGAACGGGCGATCGCTGCTGCGCGCAAGGCGTTTGACGATGGCCTCTGGCCGCGCATGACGGCGTCGGAGCGTTCGCTTGTGCTGCTCCGGGCCGCCGACATGATCGCGGCGCGCGCCGATGAACTGGCCTATCTCGACTGCATCGAGAGCGGCAAGCCGATCAGCCAGGCCAAGGGGCGAGCTCGGCGGTGCCGCCGATATCTGGCGTTATGCTGCAGCCCTTGCCCGCGACCTGCATGGCGAAAGCTACAATACGCTCGGTGATGGGACGCTTGGCGTTGTCCTGCGCGAAGCCATCGGTGTCGTTTCGATCATCACGCCGTGGAATTTCCCATTCCTGATCGTCAGCCAGAAGCTGCCCTTTGCGCTTGCTGCCGGTTGCACTACCGTGGTCAAGCCGTCGGAGCTCACCTCCGGCTCGACGCTCGTCCTCGGCGAAATCCTCGAGGCTGCCGGCGTTCCGGCAGGTGTCGTCAATATCATCACAGGTACCGGCCCGGATGTTGGCGCGATCATGACCTCGCATCCGGATGTCGACATGGTCTCCTTCACCGGCTCGACCGGTATCGGCAAGCTGACCATGACCAATGCGGCGCAGACGTTGAAGAAGGTGTCGCTGGAACTCGGCGGCAAGAACCCGCAGATCGTCTTTCCGGATGCCAATCTCGACGATTTCATCGATGCGGCGGTGTTCGGGGCCTATTTCAACGCTGGCGAATGCTGCAATGCCGGTTCGCGCCTGATCGTCCACAAGGAGATCGCTGAGGATGTCATCGCCCGGATCGCGGCGATGTCGGCCAAGGTCAAGGTCGGCGATCCGCTCGATCCGGAAACCCAGGTCGGCGCGATCATCACGCCGCAGCATCTGGAAAAGATCGTCGGCTATGTCTCGGCCGCTTCTGGCAATGGTGCGACGGTTTCGCATGGCGGTGCCGCACTCGATCTTGGCTCCGGCCAGTTCATGTCGCCAACCATCCTGTCGGCTGTGACGCCCGATATGGCGGTGGCGCGCGAAGAAGTTTTTGGCCCGGTTCTCTCTGTGCTGACCTTCGAGACCACGGACGAGGCGATCCGGATTGCCAATTCCATCGATTATGGCCTCTCAGCCGGCGTCTGGAGCCGCGATTTCGATACTTGCCTGACGGTCGGCCGCAAGGTGCGGGCTGGGACGATCTGGATGAACACGTTCATGGACGGCGCCTCGGAACTGCCGTTCGGCGGTTATCGCCAGTCTGGCCTTGGCCGCGAACTCGGCCGTCATGCGGTGGAAGATTATACCGAGACCAAGACGCTCAACATGCATATCGGCGGCCGCACCGGTTGGTGGATGCCGCGTTCGTAACGCGAATTGACTGAGGCGATGTGGGGAAAGGAGGGCGTGATGAGACTGGATTTGAATGGTTTTAAGAAGGGCGCCAATCCTTCCTCCGTCATCCTCGCCCTTGTGGCGGGGATCCAGCCACGGCGCGTCGGCGCCGTGAATGTTTACTCCATCGAAAGGCTGTCTCCTGCGCCCAAGGACTTGGGCGCTGGATCCCTGTGACAAGTACAGGGATGACGGAGCAAGACAAAAGCTTCACGGTTCCGAAAAGGTCGTCCGACAAAAGCCGGATATGCCTCACACCGCCGAAAAACTGATCTGCGGCTTGAGCAGAACCTGCGTCTCGGTGGTCTCGTCGCCGGCGATGCGGGCGAGGAGGACTTGGCCCATCCGTTCGCCGGTGTCGGTCAGGTCCTCGTAGATCGTCTCGACCTTCGGCTGGATCTGGCTCAAGAGCTTCGAGGTCCGCTTGGCGACGATGTCATATTCGAGCCCGAGCGTCAGGCCGTGGTCGCTCATGCCGGTGATGGTCGCGAGCGCCGAGACCTCGCCGCCACAGGCAAAACCGTCGGGAGCGTCGGGTTGACCGGCGCGGCGGCTCATATAGTCGCGGATTTGCTCGACGGGACAGTCGAGGTCGATCTCGTCGGGGATTTCATAGGCGACGCCGGCTTCGCGGACTGCGGTCATGAAACCGTGCAGCAGATGCTGCGAGAAGGTCATGCGCTTGGGCGGCAGGATGATCATCGGCTTGCGGCGGCCTCGGGCGATCAATCGCTTGGTTGCCTCATAGGCGAACGAGAAATTGTCGTAGTCGACATACGGATGGGGCGTGGTGAACTCGGTCCTGCCGTGGGTGACGAACGGAAACCCGTTTTCCAGCAGCAGCTGCACGCGCGGATCGAAGGGTTCGGTGCGCGAAAAGATCAGGCCGTCGGCCATGCCGTTGCGCACGATATGGCGCACGGCATCGATATTGGCGCTGTCGATGAAGTTCGGCATGACGATCAGATGATAGGGCGTGTCCTGCAGTGCCTTGGCCAGCCCGTGCATCAGCGAAATACCGTAGCCGAGGATTTCCTCATGCGGATCGAGCAGGACGCAGATGACATTGGTGCGGCCGGTTTTCAGCCGCTGGGCGGCACGATCCGGCAAATAACCGATCTCGGCCGCTACCTCATGGACGCGCTTGCGGGTCTCGGCCGAAATCTGCGGGGCGTTGCTCAGCGCGCGACACCGTGGTCACGGCAAAGCCTGTCAGATCGGCAATGGTGCGCAGGGTTGGCTTGCCGCTTTTCAGCCTGGTCTCGGTGGCGGCGGATTTGGGAGTGTCAGCCAATGAAATACTCCCTTGAGGCGATGACAAGGGGCTTTTGTAACGTCAGACGAACGCAGGCGCAACGTGTTTGTGCAAACGTTTTAAATCATACTTATTCGTGTTTGAATGCTGCGTTGCAGGAATCGATCATTCCGCTTATAAGTATCCGAATTCAGCATGTTAAGGCTATTGCGGAGCAGACGGCGTGCGGTGCTTGACTTGATAGGATTTATAACGTTTTAAATGAGCCTGCGGTGGAAGCCGCGGACCAATTGCTTCCTCGTTTTGGACGGGATGGCATTCAACGGTGGGGAGGAGTTTCCCGCCATACGACTTGCAAACGGGAGGATTACGATGCGCAAGTTTATGACGACCACGGCAATTGCAGCATTGATGATGACGGGCAGCGCGGTCATGGGCGGCACTGCCGCGCATGCTGCTGAAAGCGTTGAAGTTCTGCATTGGTGGACATCCGGCGGCGAAGAAGCCGCTCTGGACGTTCTGAAGAAGGATCTGGAAAGCAAGAGCATTTCCTGGACCGACATGCCGGTTGCCGGCGGTGGCGGTACGGAAGCCATGACGGTGCTGCGCGCCCGCGTCACCTCGGGCAATGCCCCGACGGCCGTTCAGATGCTCGGCTTCGACATTCTCGATTGGGCCAAGGAAGGTTCGCTCGGCAATCTCGACGAAATCGCTGCCAAGGAAAACTGGGACAAGGTTATCCCGGCTGCACTGCAGAAATTCTCCAAGTATGACGGTCACTGGATCGCTGCTCCCGTCAACGTTCACTCCACCAACTGGATGTGGATCAATAAGGCCGCGCTCGACAAGGCCGGTGGCAAGGAGCCGCAGAACTGGGACGAACTGGTCGCTCTGCTTGATAACTTCAAGGCGCAGGGCATCACCCCGATCGCTGCCGGCGGCCAGCCATGGCAGGACGCAACGCTGTTTGACGCTGTCGTTCTTTCGCTCGGCACCGATTTCTACAAGCAGGCCTTCATCGATCTCGACCCAGCAGCGCTGGGTGGCGACAAGATGAAGGAAGCCTTTACCCGCATGACCAAGCTGCGTTCATATGTGGACGACAACTTCTCCGGCCGCGACTGGAACCTGGCTTCCGCCATGGTCATCGAAGGCAAGGCCGGTGTGCAGTTCATGGGCGACTGGGCAAAGGGCGAGTTCGTCAAGGCCAAGAAGGTGCCCGGCACCGACTTCGTCTGCATGCGCTACCCGGAAACTCAAGGCTCCGTGACCTTCAACTCCGACCAGTTCGCATGATGTTCAAGGTTGCCGCCGACAAGGTGCCGGCTCAGATGCAGATGGCATCCGCGATCGAAAGCCCGACTTTCCAGTCGGCCTTCAACGTGGTCAAGGGCTCGGCTCCGGCCCGCACCGACGTGTCGAACGAGGCGTTTGATGCTTGCGGCAAGAAGGCAATGGCCGACCTCGCCGATGCCGACAAGAACGGCAAGCTGTTCGGTTCCATGGCGCATGGCCATGCCAACCCGGCTGCTGTCAAGAACGCGATCTATGACGTCGTGACGCGCGAATTCAACGGTGAGCTCACCCCTGACGAAGCCGTCAAGGAACTGCCGGCCGCTGTTGCTGCTGCACAGTAAAACGTTGTGCCTGTCCGGGGTGCTTGAAACACCCCGGACATCATTCCTTACAGACATTCGTCTTTGAAACGGTGGTATTCGCTATGGATAGCCGAAGCCGGCTGCAGGACATTGTGCCAAAACTGGTACTTGCCCCAAGCTTTCTGATCGTCATTGTCTTCGTGTATGGCTTCATCGCCTATACCGGCTATCTGTCGGTCACCGACAGCAAGATGCTGCCGTCCTACAACTTCGTAGGGCTCAGCAATTATTCCAAACTCTGGGCTCTGCCGCATTGGTGGCGGGCGATCTCCAATCTGGCGATCTTCGCGATACTCTACATCGTTATATGCTCGGTGCTGGGCCTCGGCCTGGCGATTCTGCTCGACCAGAAAATCCGCGCCGAAGGTTTGCTGCGGCCGATCTATCTCTACCCGATGGCGCTGTCCTTCATCGTCACGGGCACAGCCTGGAAATGGTTTCTCGATCCCGGCATCGGGCTTGAAAATACCATGCATCTCTGGGGCTGGGAGAGCTTTCAATTCGCCTGGATCAAGGACCGCAACTACGCGATCTATTGCGTGGTGATCGCCGCCGTCTGGCAATCCACCGGCTTCATCATGGCGATGTTTCTTGCCGGCCTGCGCGGCGTCGACAACGAGATCATCAAGGCTGCTCAGATCGACGGCGCATCGTCTGCGACCATCTATCGCCGTATCATCATTCCGCTGATGCGCCCGGTGTTCCTGTCGGCCTTCGTCGTACTCGCCCATCTCGCCATCAAGGCCTATGACCTTGTCGTTGCGCTGACGGGCGGCGGGCCGGGGCAGGCGACCGAACTGCCGGCGACCTTCATGTATTCCTACACGTTTACCCGCAATTCGATGGGCATCGGCGCCTCGTCGGCCATTATCATGCTGGCGATGATCTTCTCGATTATCATCCCCTACCTCTATTCCGAAATCAAAGGGGAGAAGCGCACATGAGCGTCCAGAGCCCTGACAACGCCATTTCCTCAAGCCGCCTGACGCGCGCCCTGATCTATACCGTACTGATCCTGTTTGCGGCCTATTCGCTGCTGCCGCTCTACGTCATGCTGGTCAATTCCTTCAAACCGCTGGACGAAATCCGCCAGGGTGGCATGCTGAACATGCCCCAGACTTGGACGCTGGACCCCTGGCGCTCCGCCTGGTCGACAGCGCAGATCGGCGTTCAGCCGACCGGTCTTAAACCCTTCTTCATCAATTCGATCCTGATGGTCGTTCCGGCCGTTGCCATTTCAACCATTATCGGCGCGCTGAACGGTTACGTCTTGACCAAATGGCGCTTTCCGGGATCGGGCGTGTTCTTCGGCATGCTGCTTCTGTCCTGCTTCATTCCGTTCCAGATCGTTTTGATCCCGATGGCCCGCATGCTCGGCATCTTTGGTCTTGCCGGGACGACAACCGGCTTGGTCTTTGTGCATGTCGTCTACGGCCTCGGCTTCACGACGCTGTACTTCCGCAACTACTATGAGGCGTTTCCGACCGAACTCGTGCGGGCGGCGCAGATCGATGGTGCCAGCTTCTTCCAGATCTTCCGGCGCATACTGTTGCCGTCATCCGGCCTGATCATTGTCGTTTCCGTCATCTGGCAGTTCACCAACATCTGGAACGACTTCCTGTTCGGGGCCTCGTTCTCGGGTGCCAATTCGACACCGATGACGGTGGCGCTCAACAACCTCGTTTCCTCCTCCACCGGGGTGAAGGAATACAATGTCCATTTCGCAGGCGCGATCCTTGCCGCCCTGCCAACGCTTGTCGTCTACATCGTTTCCGGCCGCTACTTCGTCCGTGGCCTGATGTCCGGCGCCGTGAAGGGTTAAAGCCATGTCCTTTCTGAAAATCACCGATCTGCGCAAGTCCTATGGCTCGCTGGAAATCCTGAAAAACATCAATCTGGAAATCGATGAGGGCGGTTTCCTCGTGCTGGTCGGTCCGTCCGGCTGCGGAAAATCGACGCTGCTGAACACGATCGCCGGGCTTGAGCCGATCACCTCGGGTGAGATTTCGATCAACGGCAAGTCGGTGGCGGGGTTGCATCCCTCCAAGCGCGATATCGCCATGGTCTTCCAGTCCTATGCGCTCTATCCGAACATGACGGTGGCCGGAAACATCGCCTTCGGCATGGAAATCCGCGGCGTGCCGAAAGAGGAACGCGAAAAGGCGATCAAGCAGGTCTCCGAGATGCTGCAGATCGGCCACCTGCTGGAGCGCAAGCCAAGCCAGCTGTCCGGCGGCCAGCGCCAGCGTGTCGCCATGGGTCGGGCGCTGGTGCGCAATCCGCAGGTTTTTCTGTTCGACGAGCCTTTGTCCAATCTCGACGCCAAGCTGCGCGTCGATATGCGCACGGAGATCAAGCGCCTGCACCAGCGCATGAAGACGACGATCGTCTATGTGACGCATGACCAGATCGAAGCGATGACGCTGGCGACCAAGATCGCCGTCCTGAAGGATGGCATTCTGCAGCAGTTCGGCACGCCGGCCGAAATCTACAACAACCCGGCCAACCTGTTCGTCGCCGATTTCATGGGCTCGCCGGCAATGAACCTGTTGACTGCCACAGTCGAGGGCGGCGGCAATGATCTGCGTGTCTCGCTGGTGCGCCCGGATGCCGAACCCTTGCATCTGCCGGTCGCCCAGGTCTCTGGTCTTGCCGCCTATAGCGGCAAGCAGGTTGTCTTCGGCATTCGACCTGAAGCGCTGACGGACCCTGATGGCGCCGATCGCAATGCCCGCCTGCTGGTGGAAGGCGATTGCCTGATCGAGGTGGTGGAACCGGCCGGTTCAGACACGTTCGCAGTCACCAAGCTCGGCGGCAAGGAAGTGGTGGCACGCCTGCGCGCCGACGCCCGCATCGCGCCCGGCCAGAACACCCGGCTGGCCTTCAACCTGGACAAGGCGGTGTATTTCGACCCGCAAAGCCAGCAGCGCATCGGCTGAGTTTCGTCATGGTCAAGCAGCCCGACATCGTCATTATCGGCTCCGGTATTGGTGGAGCGACGATCGCTTTCCGCCCTTGCCGGATCCGGCGCACGCATCGCGATCCTCGAGCGGGGTGAGCGCCTTCCGGACACGCCGGAAACGCGCAGCTATCGTTCTATCTTTGTCGACGGCCACTTCCGGCCAAAAGAGATGTGGCGCGAACCGGACGGTACGGCGTTCAATCCGGGGAACTTCTATTTCGTTGGAGGTAATTCCAAGCTCTTTGGCGCGGTGTTGCTGCGCTATCGCGCCGAGGACTTTACCGAGATGCAGCATCTTGGTGGCGTCTCGCCGGCCTGGCCCTTTCCCTACGAGAAACTGGAGCCATGGTACGGCAAGGCGGAACGGCTGTTCGAGGTGCGCGGTGAGCTTGGACAGGATCCCACAGAGCCGGTCCACACGACGCCCTATCCTCACGGTCCCGTGCCGGACGAGCCGGCCATCGCCCGAGCCCGCGCGGAACTGAAGGCGCAGGGGCTGCATCCGGCGACATTGCCGCTCGGCGTTGATATCGACGCCTGGCTGGCCGGCGGACGCACGCCGTGGGACGGTTTTCCCAACACCGGCAAGGGCAAGAAGGATGCCGAGAGCGCGCCGCCTGCTGCTGCGCTGAACGACCCGAATATCGAGCTCATCACCTCCGCTCATGTAGAGACGCTGGAGGCCGGACCAGGCGGCCGGATCGAGGCTGTTCATTACACCCACAACGGTGAGAGGAAACGGCTGTGCCCGAAGCTGGTGATCTTGTCGGCGGGCGCGATCAATTCCGCTGCGATCCTGCTGCGCTCTGGCGACGGCAAGGGGCTCGCCAACCGGTCCGATCAGGTCGGCCGCAATTTCATGAACCACAATTGCAGCGCCATGCTGGCGATCAACCCGTTCCAGCGTAACGACAGCGTCTATCAGAAGACGCTGATGCTGAATGATTATTACCTGACCGGCGGCCGGGGCGGCCTGCCACTCGGCAATGTCCAGCTGCTCGGCAAGATCAACGGAGACATCCTCAAGGCCAATGCGCCGCGTTACGCGCCGCGCTTGCACTCGACTTCATGGCTGGCCATGCCGTCGACTGGTACATGATGACGGAAGATCTGCCGAATCCCTGAAAGCCGCATCATGGTCGACGGCAAAGGCATCATCATGCAGTGGCAGCGCTCGAACATGGAGGCGCTGTCCGGCCTTGAGACAAAGATGCGCAAGCATTTCAAGGCGGCAGGTTACCCGATCGTGCTGTCCCAGCCTTTTGACAAACGGACTCCTTCGCACCAGTGCGGCACGGTCCGGATGGGCAAGGATCCGGCAACGGCGCCTGCTCGATGTCTACTGCCGTTCCTTCGATCACCCGAACCTCTTTGTCGTCGATGCCAGCTGCCTGCCGACATCGGCAGCGGTCAATCCGGCCCTGACGGTTGCGGCGCAGGCTCTCCGTGTCGGCGATCATATTGTAGCGAAGGATCTGGCAGCATGAGCGATCATAAACGCCCCGTCGCCATCGTCACCGGCGGCCGCCGCGGCATCGGGCTGGGCATTGCCAGGGCACTGGCGAAAGATGGTTTTGACATTGCCATCACTGGTATCGGCGATGCCGATCAGGTTTCGGGCGTGCTGGAAGATCTGGCGACGCTCGGCGCCAAGGCGATTTTCCTGAAAGCGGATCTTTCCGATCTTTCCGGCCATCAGGCGACCGTCGATGCCGTTCTGGCGCAGTTCGGCGGGATCGACTGCCTCGTCAACAATGCCGGCATAGCATCGGTGGTGCGCGGCGATTTCCTCGATCTTGCGCCGGAAAACTTCGACACGATCATCGGCACCAATCTGCGTGGCACGGTGTTTTTCACGCAGGCCGTGGTGAAGGCCATGTTGGCAGGCGGCGGCAGCGGTCCTCGCTCAGTGGTCAACATTACCTCCGTTTCGGCGGCGATGAGTTCGCCGGAGCGTCTGGATTACTGCATGAGCAAGGCCGGGCTTGCGGCCTTTTCGCAAGGGTTGGCGCTGCGGCTCGCCGACACCGGTATCTCGGTCTTCGAGGTGCGGCCCGGCATTATCCGCTCCGACATGACGGCCGGCGTTTCCGCCAAGTATGACGCTCTGATCGATGGCGGGCTGGTGCCGATGAAGCGCTGGGGCGAGGCGGATGACATCGGCCGCATGGTCGCGGCATTGGCAAATGGTAGTTTCGGTTTTGCCACCGGCTCGGTTGTTAACGCCGACGGCGGGCTGTCGATCGGGCGGCTTTAGGCGAGTGACTTTCTGGGGATTGCCCCTCACCCTAACCCTCTCCCCGTAAACGGGGAGAGGGGACGACGGAGCTTGCGGCAAGGTCCTTCTCCCCGTTTGCGGGGAGAAGGTGCCCCGACAGGGCGGATGAGGGGCGAACCACCCCCGGCGATTATATTTTAAGGACGACGACATGACCTACGACTACATCATCACAGGTGCCGGACCGGCTGGTTGCGTGCTTGCCAATCGCCTGACCGAAGACGCCGATGTCAAAGTACTGCTACTCGAAGCCGGCGGCAGCGACTGGAATCCGCTGTTCCACATGCCGGCCGGCTTTGCCAAGATGACCAAGGGTGTCGCCAGCTGGGGCTGGGAGACGGTGCCGCAGAAGCACATGAAGAACCGGGTGCTGCGCTATACGCAGGCCAAGGTGATCGGCGGCGGCTCGTCGATCAATGCGCAGCTTTATACACGCGGCAATGCGGCCGATTACGATCTCTGGGCGAGCGAAGATGGCTGCACCGGCTGGGATTACCGCAACGTGCTGCCCTATTTCAAACGTTCGGAAGACAACCAGCGTTTTGCCGACGACTACCATTCCTATGGCGGGCCGCTCGGTGTTTCGATGCCGGTGTCCGGCCTGCCGATCTGCGATGCCTATATCCCGCGGGGCAGGAGCTCGGCATTCCCTACAATCACGATTTCAACGGCAAGCAGCAGGCCGGTGTCGGCTTCTATCAGCTGACCCAGCGCAACCGCCGCCGGTCGTCGGCGTCGCTCGCCTATCTCAACCCGATCAGGGATCGCAAGAACCTGACGGTGCGGCTCGGGGGCGCGGGTAACGCGGATCGTGCTGGAGGGAACGCGCGCCGTCGGCGTCGAGGTTGCGACCGCAAAGGGGCTCGAAATCATCCGGGCCGAGCGCGAGGTTCTGGTCTCTTCCGGCGCCATCGGGTCGCCGGAAACTGCTGCTGCAGTCGGGCATTGGTCCGGCCGATCACCTGCGCTCGGTCGGCGTCGATGTGAAGCATGACCTACCGGGTGTCGGCAGCAATCTTCAGGATCATCTCGATCTGTTCGTGATTTCCGAATGCACCGGCGACCATACCTATGACGGCGTGGCAAAACTTCACCGCACGGTCTGGGCCGGCTTGCAATATGTGCTGTTCCGCTCCCGGCCCGGTCGCCTCGTCGCTCTTTGAGACCGGCGGCTTCTGGTATGCCGATCCGAATGCGCGTTCGCCGGATATCCAATTCCATCTGGGGCTCGGATCCGGCATCGAGGCCGGTGTCGAGAAGCTGAAAAATGCCGGCGTGACGCTGAATTCCGCCTACCTGCATCCGCGTTCGCGCGGTACCGTCCGGCTCTCGTCTGCCGATCCGGCAGCCGCCCCGCTGATCGATCCGAATTACTGGAGCGATCCACATGATCGCAAGATGTCGCTCGAGGGCCTGAAGATCGCCCATGAAATCTTCCAGCAGCAAGCGCTGAAACCCTATATCATGGCCGAGCGGCTGCCGGGGCCGAAGGTGATGACCGATGACGAGCTGTTCGACTATGGTTGCGCCAACGCCAAGACCGATCATCATCCAGTCGGGACCTGCAAGATGGGCACGGGCGCCGACGCCGTCGTGGGGCTTGATCTGCGAGTACACGGGCTTGAGGGCCTGCGCGTCTGCGACAGTTCCGTCATGCCGCGTGTTCCCTCTTGCAATACCAATGGACCGACGATCATGATGGGCGAGAAGGGGTCGGACATTATCCGGGAGCGGCAACCTTTGCCGGCCGCCATTTTCAGCCATGAGCGCAACGACCAGCGGCCGCGGGCGCGCCGATATCCGATAGGAGCTTGCCATGATCCGCCATTGTGTCTTCATCCGTTTCCAAACAAGCATTACCGATACCGAGCGGCAATCGATTCTGTCGAATATCGCCGCATTGCAGCAGTTGGTTCCCGGCTATCTCGCCTTCACCGCCGGTGCCAATGTCAGCCCCCGAGGGTCTCGGCAAGGGTTACAACAGCGGCTTCATCATCGATTTTGCCGATGCGGCGGCGCGCGATGCCTATCTCGTTCACCCCGCGCACGAAAAGGCTGGCGGCCGGATCGTTGCGGCGACCGAAGGCGGGATCGACGGCGTTTTTGTTTATGACTTCGAGATTGCGGGCTGATTTTCCATGATAGCTGAACCACGCGCCTTGCTGACGAGCCTGTTTGATGCTGCGGTCGAGGCGGCCGATCCATTGGCTGCGATCCGTACGCATCTGCCGGAAAAGCCCAAGGGCCGGACCATCGTCGTCGGCGCCGGCAAGGCGGCGAGCCAGATGGCGGCGGCGTTCGAAAGCCTGTGGGACGGGCTTCTGGAAGGTGCCGTCGTTGCACGGCATGGCCCGGTCGCCGAATGCAAACGTATCCGTGTGCTACAATCGGCCCATCCGGTGCCTGATGAGGCCGGGTTTGCGGGATCGACGGAATTGCTGCGGCTGGTCGAGGGGCTGACGCCGGACGATCTGGTGGTGGCGCTGATTTCCGGCGGTGGTTCGTCGCTTCTGCCCGCCCCGCCGCAAGGCCTCACACTCGCCGATGAGATTGCCGTCAACAGGGCGCTGCTTGCCTCCGGCGCGCCAATCTCGGCGATGAACGTGGTGCGCAAGCATGTCTCGCGGATCAAGGGCGGACGGCTGGCCTTTGCCGCCGCACCGGCACGGGTCGTCAGCCTGATCGTCTCCGACGTTCCCGGTGACAATCCGGCCTTCGTCGCCTCCGGCCCGACTGTTCCCGATATCTCCACGCCTGCGGATGCCCTTGCGATTGTCGGTCGTTACGGGATGATCTTGCCCGACGCCGTCATGCGCCACCTTGGATCGGAGCATTCGGCAGCGCCAAGGCCGGATCATCCAGCGTTCTGCAAACCAGCGACACCACATTATTGCGTCGGCCAGCGTTTCGCTTGAGGCGGCGGCGGCAAAAGCCCGGGCACTGGGCGTCGAGGCGGTGATCCTGTCGGATGCGATCGAAGGGGAAGCCTGCGATATCGGCCGGATGCATGCGGCAATCGCCTGGGAAACCGCGCTGCGCAACCGGCCATTCTCGAAGCCCATCGTCATTCTTTCCGGCGGCGAGACTACGGTGACGATTTCGGGCGGTGTCTATGGCAAGGGTGGCCGCAACAGCGAATTCCTGCTCTCCCTCGCACTGGATATCGATGGTGTCGAGGGCATTCATGCACTGGCCGCCGATACCGATGGCATCGACGGGTCAGAAGACAATGCCGGTGCTTTTGCTGACGGCTCCACCGTAAGCCGCATGCGGGCAGCGGGCACCGATCCACGCGATCATCTCGCCCGTCACGATGCCTGGAGTGCGTTCAACACCAGCGGCGATCTCTTCGTGCCCGGTCCGACTGGCACCAATGTCAACGATCTGCGGGCACTTTTGGTCTTTTGACCTCTGAGCCCGTTGGGTGAAAGCTGCGGGCGCGTGTGCTGTCCAGCCTCAGAGGCTTGTGCAGCTCTTTTTCCAGATCTAAAGCCGGAACAAATCCGCATTACGTCCGTTCCTGCGGTGTGGTGGAGGTGGCACATGTTCATTCGGTTGGGATACGAGATAGGCATCAGTTGCGATCAGCCGACCCCGATGATGACCTTTCTGTCTGTGGATCACGCCAGGCGCTCCGACATTGTCAGCGAGCGCGGACCGATTTCGGATCCGGCGGTGAGAATGGGCGCGGTGACAGATCCCTTCGGCAATGTCTGCATGCGGATGGTTGTTCCTGCAGGCGGCTTGCGCCTCACTTATGATGCCGTGATCAAGGATAGCGGCCGGCCGGAGCCTGTGAACCGCAGTGCTGCGGTCGTGCCTGTCGAAAAACTGCCGCCCGAATGCCTGCCTTACCTTTCGGCCAGCCGTTATTGTGAAACCGACCGTTTTGGTGCCCTAGCCTGGCGCCTTTTCGGCGAGACCGAGCCGGGCTGGGCGCGCGTTCAGGCGATCTGCGATTATGTGCACCAGCGACTGACCTTCAGCTATGGTTACACGGCGACGCTGCGTACCGCCATGGAGGCGCATGAGGAAAGGGCAGGGGTGTGCCGCGACTATGCGCACCTTGCCGTGACGCTGTGCCGCTGCATGAATATGCCGGCGCGCTACGTCAACGGTTACATGGGCGATATCGGCGTTGAAGGCGATCCTGCGCCGATGGACTTCAATGCCTGGTTCGAGGTCTATCTTCAGGATCGATGGTATACATTCGATGCCCGCCACAACATTCCGCGGATCGGCCGTATCGTCGTCGCGCGGCTGTGATGCAGCCGACATTCCACTGATCCAGACCTTCGGCAAACATGAACTCACAACCTTCAAGGTCTGGACGTGTGAGGAGACCAATGACGCCTTGACGCAGCCGCATAGTCAATCGGATGTTTCTCTGCTGAATCCATGGTTTAGTGAGCAATGGTCCCGGCATGTTCGCGAAAGAGAACATAGTCGGGAACATTAACGCCACTGCTGCGTTTCTTCTACTAGCCGATCGTGCGTCGAGGACGGTTTTTTCCCTCCGCGCGCAAAATGAAGAAAATAATATCTATAAACTCGATGGAAAATATAGGAGAAAATCAAGACGACGATACGGCCAGCAGGACATCTGCGACAACTTAAGTGGAGGACAGGATGCAAGGTTCGGAAACCAGTCATGCAGAAAAGCCCGGTGAGCTATGGAGCGCATTCGGTGCCGCATTTTTCCTGGACGATGGCCGCCCAGGCCACCGCATTGGCCGCTGCCTTCTTGTTCGTGACCGCGATGGTCTGCGGCGCGATCTGAGTTTTACAGACAGCACATCGCGGATGTTTTTATCAAGCCCCTGATCCCTCTGGATACAGGGGCTTTCGTTTCTCAAGACGCGCGACAGGTGCTCGTGCACGGCGAGCCATCCGCCGTCCGGCTGCTTTTCGAAAACGATCGTTTCGCGCTCCTGGCTGGTGACGGCTTCCCCGCCGAACTCCGCCTCTGTTTCAACGCTGTGGGTGAAGATCGCCACAGGGCCGAGCAACTGGAGATTGCGATCGCTGGAACGGCAGGAGAGAACCTTGAAGCCGTCGCGTTCCTCCCAGGTCGCCCATTCCGCCTCATAGGCTGCGCGGTTTCTCAATGGCCGATCGAGGTTGTGGAAGATGAAGGTCGCGTCCTTTGAAAAGGCCGCGAAATATTTCTCCCGGTCGTGTCTGGAGAAGGCGTCGACGAGGCTGTCGGCGGCCGCAAGGACCGCAGTCTGTGTGTGTTCCATCCCTGAATATCCTGCTTGTTATTGTATTTTCGGGCCGCTGATCAGCGTTGCCAGCGGCCGGTTCTGCCGGCCGACGATGTCTTTCAGCGTGTCGAGTGTCATCGCCTCGTCCTTGACGAATTCGATGAACATCATGTTGAGATTGTTGAAAAACATCTGGCCTGCGCCGACTGCATCGATGCCCGGCATGACGCCGCCACGCAGCTGCAGCTTGCTTATCAGCGTCGAGACCTGGTCACAGAGGCGGCCGTCGAGTTCGGTATAGCGCCGACTGAACGGGCTTTCCGGCTGCTGGATAGAGATCGCCATGGCGGTACGCCACATTTCCTTGCTGAGATAGACGAGGGAATGGTCGTAATACTGGCCGATCAGTGCCGTCAGTGCTTCTCCGACGGTGTCCGGCGGGTTGTCGACGATGGTCTTGCCGGCGGCAAGCACTTCCTCGACTTCCATGGAGACGGCAGCGACGAGGATGTCGCCCTTGTTCTGGTAGTAGTTGTAGAAAGTGCCGACGGAGACTTCCGCGCGCTCGGCAATGTCCTCGATGCGGGCGCTGTCATAACCGACTTCCCGGAAAAGCTCTGTGGCTGCCTGCAGGATGCGCCGGTTCCTGTCGGCTTTCTGTTTTGCGCGAAGCCCCGCCATCTCGCCTTTTCCTTTTTTGAATACCCTCAAAATTGACATTGACTTAAAAATTGAACTCATTCAATCTTTTTGTGAAGGCGCCGCAATGAGCGCTGTAAACCAGAGGGCAACGCGATGATCACTTCCGTGAATGGCGCTTTCGCGCGTCGATTTTTCTCTTCCGTGGCGGCGATCTCGCTCGCTGCCGTTTCTACTGTCAGTGCGCCAGCGCCGGCATTTGCGACCGAGGAACTGAATGCGCTGGTCTGGTGCGATCATACCGATCCGGCGCTGGTCGAGCCGTTCGAGAAGGCCAACGACGTCAAGGTCAACCTGAAGGACTACGAGGGAACCGGTGCAGCATTGTCGATCCTCGAGCAGTCGCAGCCGGGTGACTGGGACGTGCTGGTCATCGACGGGGTCGATGTGCAGCGCGCTGTCGGTCTTGATCTTCTGGCCGAAATTCCAGCCGACAAGCTGCCGACCGCCGATATCTTTCCGGAAGTGCGGATGGAAGCCAACAACATGAAGGACGGCAAGACCTATGCCGTCACGGAAAAGTTCGGCTACAACACGATTTCCTATGACAAGACCAAGGTCGATCCGGCCGACATGAAGGACCTGTCGATCATCTGGTCCGACAAATACAAGGGCCGCATCGCGCTCTACGACTACTACCTGCCGATGATCGGCCTCGTCGCGCTCGGCCTCGGCAAGAAGACCGCCGAGCTTTCCGATGCGGACATGCCGGCCATCACCGAGAAACTCTCGGAAATGAAGACTGTCTCCAAACAGGTAAGCGATGTCGTCTCGTCGCAGACGGCGCTGGCGACCGGCGAAGTCGATATTCTCGTCGGCGGCGGCGAATGGATTACTGCGGCGCTCTCCGGCGAAAAGCCGAACCTCGACTGGACGGTTCCCTGATCAGGGTGCTGTGCGCTGGGCACAATCGATCGGTGTCATGAAGGCATCGAAGAAGCAGGACCTGGCGTTGAAATTCGTCCAGTACATCGTAAGCCCCCGAAGGCCAGGCGCGGCTTGCGACGTCTTCCTGCTACTGGGCGATGCCGGCCAACATGAAGGCTGGCGAACATCTGACGGATACGCAGAAGGCGGCATTGCGCTGGAATGACCAGGCCGAGTATCTCAAGAAGACCCAGCTCTATCCGATCCCGAGCGCCGAGCTTGACCAGAAGATGCAGGACGCCTGGACGGACATGATGCAGCAGTAAAGTCTGCGCCGAGGTTTGCCCCTCACCCTAGCCCTCTCCCCGCAGGCGGGGAGAGGGGATGACAGAGGCCGCCGCTTGTTCCTTCTCCCCGTTCACGGGGAGAAGGTGGCCGACAGGCCGGATGAGGGGCCATTCCAAACTCGAAAGCTCACCATGTCCACCATGACCCTCGAAGACACCGAACGCCGCAAGGCCTGGGGTTTCGTCGCGCCGGCGTTGCTCTGGACGGTCGCATTCTTCGTCGTGCCGTTCCTGTTCATGGCTGCGATGAGCCTGTGGTCGTGGCAGAGCGGCCAGATTGTTCGAGCCTGGAACCTCGATAACTACATCGCTTTCTTTGCGAAGGATTCCCTGTTCAAGGGGCTGGTGAATTCGCTGGAAATCACCTTGATCGTCACGGTGCTGTCGGTGCTTCTCGCCTATCCGCTCGCCTGGATCATCGCCGAGCGGGTGCCGAAACGGTTCCAGCGGCTGGCGCTGATCATGGCGGTGCTGCCGTTCTGGACGTCCTATGTGGTGCGCTCCTATTCATGGCTGCTGGTCCTGTCGCGGAATGGCGTGATCAATCAAACTCTGATGACGCTCGGTCTGATCAGCGAACCGCTGGAAATCGCCAGCAATCGCACGGCGACTGTCATCGGCTTCGTGCATTTCTTCGTCATGCTGTTGACCCTGACCATCTATGCCAACCTGATCCAGCTTTCGCCGAACTACCGCCGTGCCGCCGCCGATCTCGGCGCCAATGCCTTGCAGACCTTCTGGCATGTCATCCTGCCCCTGACGCTCCCTGGCATCATGACCGGCGCCTTCCTGACCTTCGTGCTCTGTATCGGCGATTACGTCACGCCGCAAATCCTTGGCGGCAACAACGAGCTGGTGCTGCCGCAGATCATCATGCTGCAGCTTGGCCGCCGGGCGGACTTTCCGATGGCAGCGGCGCTGTCGATCATCCTGATGTTGGCGGTGACGGTTGCCTATGCGCTCTGCGCCCGCTGGCTGAAGATCGAGAGGGCTTGAGATGCGCGAAACGCTGACCAAGGTTGCCTCCTTCGCCTATGCCGGCCTGATCTACGGCTTCATCTTTTTACCGGTCGCGGTGCTGGTGCTGTTCTCGTTTCAGGACGGCCGCCTGCCGGTGCCGCCGTTCAACGGCTTTTCGCTGCAATGGTACGAGGCGGTCTTTGCCGACCGCAAGCTGATGGCGGCGCTGGCCAACTCCTTTATCGTCGCCATCGTCTCCTCGGTGATTGCCTGCCTGCTCGGCTTTCTCGCAGCTTATGCGCTCGCCCGCTACAAGCTGCCGGGCTCGGCGTTGCAGCGCGGTCTGCTGATTGCGCCGATGACGGTCAGCTATCTGATCATCGCGCTGGGCCTGCTGACCGTGCTCAACACGTTCGGCATCAAGCTGTCGCTGTGGACCATCGGCATCGGTCATGTGGTGATCAACCTGCCGCTCTGCTTTGCCATCATCTATTCATCGATGGGCGATCACCACATCAATATCGAGCGCGCTGCGCTGATCTTGGCGCCAATGATTTCAAGGTGATGGCGCTGATCACTGCGCCGATGCTGCTGCCCTCGATCCTTGCCGCCTTTTTCCTGTCGGTGACCTTCAGCTGGGACGAGTTCATCATCGCATTCCTGCTGTCGCGCTTCGACGTGACGCTGCCGGTCGAAATCTGGAGCCTGCTCCGCTCCGGCCTCAACCCGAAAACCAATGCCATCGGCTCGCTGGTCTTCCTCGTTTCCGTCGCCGTGCTGGCGGTGCTGGAAATGACCCTGTTCAGAAGGACGAAAAAATCATGACCGCTCCGGTTTCGGTTCACAACGCCACCAAGACGTTTGGCGCGTTCACCGCGCTCAACGATGTCTCGCTCGATATCAAGGCCGGCGAGTTCATTGTCCTGCTGGGGCCGTCCGGATGCGGCAAGACCACGCTGCTCTCGATCCTCGGCGGCTTCCAGTCTCCGACAAAGGGGCGTGTGACGATATCAGGTAAGGACATGACCGGCGTGCCGCCGGCAAAACGTCCGACCACGACGATGTTTCAGGATTACGCATTGTTTCCGCATATGAAGCTCCGGGACAATGTCGGGTTTGGTCTGAGGATGCGCGGCATGGCGAAGGCGGAGCGGGACGAAAAGCGCTCGGCTTTCTCGATCTCGTCGGCCTGAAAGCCTCCACCGACAAGAAACCGCATGAACTCTCCGGCGGCCAGCGCCAGCGTTGCGCTTGCCCGGGCGCTGGCCGTCGATCCGGATGTGCTGTTGCTCGACGAGCCACTTGGCGCGCTCGATCTGAAACTGCGTCGCCAGATGCAGGACGAGTTGAAGGCGATCCAGAAGCGGGTCGGTACCACCTTCGTGCATGTGACCCACGATCAGGGAGGAAGCGATGGCGATCGCCGACCGGATCGTGGTGATGAACCAGGGCCGGATCGAGGATTTCGGGCCGCCTGCCGATATCTACATGCGGCCGCGCTCGGTCTTTTCCGCCGGGTTCATGGGCGAGGTCAACTTCATTCCGGGCACGGTGAAAAGCGTGGACGCGACATCCGCCTTGGTCGAAACGGCGGTTGGCTCGATGGCGCTGCCCATCGCTAGCTTTACCGCTGCGGCACTAGTGTCCGGCCAGGCCGTGACGCTCTGCATCCGCCCGGAACATTTCCGCCGGGCGGGGAGGCCGAAGGTCCGGTCGTGTCGCTGGGCGAGGCAAGGGTCACCGGCAGTGCCTTTTTCGGCACGCATTACCGTTGCCATCTGAAACCGGCCAGTGCTGTGGATCTCACCATCGTGGCGCATTTGCCGCAATCCGCGGCGGTGGCGGACGGCCAAATCGTCCCCCTTGCGGTCAGTCTTGCCGATATCGTAGCCTTGCCCGGCAGCGGGAGTTGAGTATGCAACGGATCAGCGCGGAAAAATGGTATCAGGTGAGGTGTCTTGATGACGATGTTACCGCCATTACCGAGCCGTTCATTCAGGAATTCTACCGCTGCAACATCTGGCATGTGCGGGGCCGGGATCGCGACATGCTGGTCGATAGCGGCATGGGCGTCGTTTCGCTGAGGGAATATGTCCCGCTCGTCACCGACCGCGACCTGATCGCGGTCGCCAGCCACACCCATTTCGACCATATCGGTTGCCATCACGAATTCGAATGCCGCGCCGTGCATTCGGCCGAGGCCGATCTGCTGGCCAATCCGACGCGGGAGAATACACTCGCCGATCCCTATGTCACGGACGATATTTTCGACGGGCTGCCGCCCGAGCCTTACTGTTCGAAATGCTATGCCGTAAAAAGGCGCCGGCGACACGTATCCTCGACGATGGCGATATGATCGATCTCGGTGACCGCGTGTTCGAAGTCATCCATACGCCGGGCCACTCCCCGGGGGGTATTGCGCTTTACGAGAGGGCGACCGAAATTCTATTCTCCGGCGATATCCTCTATGATGGTCCGCTGATCGAGGATACCTATCACTCCAACGCCGACGACTACCTCGCCTCGATGGAGCGCCTGTTGAAAATTCCCGTCCGCATCGTGCATGGCGGCCATTTTCCGAGCTTCAGTGGGCAGCGCTACCGCCAATTGATCACCGATTGGCTCGATGAAAAACAGAAGACGATCTGACGGGAAGGACAAGAAGCATGCTCGACAAACGCAAGTTCTATATCAATGGCGAATGGGTTGATCCGGCCGTTGCCAACGATCTCGAAGTGCTGAATCCCGCGACCGAAAAGCCGGTCGCCGTGATTTCCATGGGCACGGCAGCCGATATCGACCGCGCCGTTGCCGCCGCCAAGAAGGCGTTCGTCACCTATAGCCGCACTACCACTGAAGAGCGCCTGGCGCTGCTGGAAAAACTGCTCGCCATCTACAAACGTCGCTACGAGGAAATGGCGCAGACCATCACGCTCGAGCTTGGCGCGCCGCTGACCATGAGCCGGGAACAGCAGGCCGATGTCGGCGTTGGCCATCTGCAGGGCTTCATCGACGCGCTGAAGCGTCTGCATACGCGCGAAGTCCTGCTGAACGGCGACGTCATGCTGCGCGAACCGATCGGCGTCTGCGGCCTCATCACGCCATGGAACTGGCCGATCAACCAGATCGCGCTGAAGGTGGTGCCGGCGCTGGCGACCGGCTCGACCTGCATTCTAAAGCCGAGCGAATTCACGCCGCTGAATGCGCTACTCTATGCGGAAATGATCCACGAGGCTGGCTTCCCGGCGGGCACGTTCAACCTCGTCAATGGCGATGGCCTGAACGTCGGCGCCGCTCTCTCCAAGCACAAGGACGTCGACATGATGTCGTTTACGGGTTCGACACGTGCTGGGATCGCCGTCAGCAAGGATGCGGCCGAAACGGTCAAGCGCGTGACGCTGGAGCTCGGCGGCAAGTCGCCGAACATCGTCTTCGAAGATGCCGATCTGGAAGATCGCGTTGCCGGCAGCGTGCTGGAATGCTTCAACAATTCCGGTCAGTCCTGCGATGCGCCGACACGTCTCCTAGTGCAGAAGTCGGTCTACGACAAGGCCGTCGAGATCGCCACGCGCGTCGGCAAGGAAGCCAAGGTCGGCAATCCCGCGGAAGAAGGCAGCCATATCGGGCCGCTGGTCAGCGATGTCCAGTTCGGTCGCGTTCAGGCGTTGATCGAAGCGGGGATCGCCGAAGGTGCCCGTCTTCTGGTCGGCGGTGCAGGCAAGCCACAGGGCTTCAAGACCGGCTATTTCGTCAAGCCGACGATCTTTGCCGATGTCAACAACACCATGCGCATCGCCCGCGAAGAGGTGTTCGGTCCGGTGCTCGCCATCATGCCGTTCGAGACGGAGGAGGAAGCGATCGAGATCGCCAACGACACCAACTATGGCTTGGCTGCCTATGTCCAGACCGGCGATCCCAAGCGCGCCGAACGCGTCGCGTCGCGTCTTCGCGCCGGCATGGTCCACATTAATGGCGGTTCGCATCGCTATGGCAGCCCGTTCGGCGGCTACAAGCAATCCGGCAACGGCCGTGAAGGCGGCATGTTTGGGCTTGAGGATTTCCTCGAAGTGAAGACGGTTCACCGGCCGGACGCTGCCTGAGATCGGCCGAACCGAGTATCCGAGACTAATCCAGATTCTTGCCGCCGGACGTTTGACGGCGGCAAGAAAAATCAACAGCTCCTTCTCATAACGGGTTGCTGCTGCTTCTCAGCTGTTGAGTTCCCCGAAGAAACGCTCGACGAGATCGTATCCGAGTGAGGCGTCATGAGCGAGACGATAACGGCCTGGCGAGGCCAATGACGTGCATCGAACGGCCGCGTTTGCGAGCCTGACTTCACCGTTTCTGATCAATCCATGCATGGAAGTTGATGTTTCCCCGCAAATCGTTCTGATACCGTCGATGCATTCGCCCGGCACTGAAAGTGCTGCGCTCGATTGTATTGGACAGTATTGGTGACAGACACCGCGCTCCCCGCATCCTCCTCGGCTTCATCATCCGCCAATCGGCTTGCGCTCATCGCGCTGCTGGTCGGAGGTGCTGCGATCGGCGGTTCGCCCATCTTTGTGCGTCTTTCGGAAGTCGGGCCGATGGCGACGGCGTTCTGGCGCGTGGCGCTGGCGCTTTTACCGCTGTTGATCTGGTCGAAAACGGCGGGGAATACCGTCACCGATCAGCGCCCGGTCGGATTGGCCGATTACGGCCTGCTTGTGCTTCCAGGAATCTTCCTCGCGGTCGATCTCGCCGCCTGGCATCTGGCGCTGCATATGACGTCGGTTGCCAACGCAACACTGCTTGCCAATCTGGCGCCGATCTTCGTGACGCTGGGTTCATGGCTGTTGTTTCGCGCCCATGTCAGCGGCGTGTTCATCGCTGGCCTGGCAACGGCGCTGGCGGGCGTGGTGATCCTCAAGGGCGGACCGATGGCGCTGGGCGATGGCCAGCTGGCGGGTGACGCGACCGCGGCACTCGCCGCGGTCTTCTATGCCGGCTATATCCTGTCGATCGGCCGGTTGCGCAGCCGCTTTTCCACCAACCGCATCATGATCTGGAGCACGGGATCGGCTGCCGTCTGTATGTTGCCAATCGCCTTCTTCTTCGAGGCCAACTTCATGCCGACCGCTTTGTTCGGCTGGGCTATCCTGTTCGGGCTCGCCTTCATCAGCCATGCCGGCGGGCAGGGACTGATCATCTATGCGCTGGCCTTCCTGCCACCGGCGTTTTCATCGCTGACGTTGCTGTTGCAGCCGGTCGTGGCGGCCATCCTTGCCTGGTTGCTGCTCAACGAACCCGTCGGGCTGATGCAGGCCATCGGCGGGGCGATCGTACTTGCCGGCATTCTGATCGCCCGCCGCGGCTGATCAGATCCCGGGCAAGTTGAAGCCCGACAGCCGTTCCTCAAGCTGCAGGATGGTGGGCGCATCGGCGTTGGCGAAGGCAAAGCGCAGGTAGCCTTCCTGACCCTCGCCGAAATAATCGCCGGGCAGGCAGACGATGCCGGCGAGTTTTGCCAGCTTTTCCGCAACAAATTCCGAGCGGATATCCGGATAGGGATGGCGGATATAGGCGAAATAGGCGCCGATCGCCTGCAGCTTCCAGCCCTTCAGTTTGCTCATGACCTGCTTCAGCGCTTCGGCGCGGGTGTTGATTTCGGCTCGGTTGCCGGCTCTCCATTCGCCGAGCGCCGGAATGGCCTTGGCAACGGCTGCCTGGGCCGAGCGTGGCGCGCGATCTGCAGGTTGTCCATGATCTTGGCGACCTGCTCGACCACGGCCGGTCCCGCCGTGATGGCGCCAAGCCGGTGGCCGGGGATGCAGAAGGATTTGGAGAAGCTGTAAAGGCAGATGAGACTGTCCTGCCATCCTTCGACGGTCAAAAGGTCGTGCGGTGCGCCGGTGCCTTCGGGCAGGAAGTCGCGATAGGTCTCGTCGAGAATCAGCCAGGTGCCGTTGGCGCGGCAAAGATCGTAAATCCGCCGCAGCAGCGGGCGGATAGACGGCGCCGGTCGGGTTGTTCGGCGTGACCAGTGCCAAAGCACGGACGCCGGGTTTGAGTGCGGCGGCGATGGCATCCACATCCGGGAGGAAACCATGCGCTGCGTCGCAGGGTACCAACTCGATACCGATACCGAGCATCGCCAGCGTCGTTTCCTGGTTGAAATAGAAGGGATTAGTCATCAGCACCGTATCGCCGGCTCCGGCAATCGCCATGGCCGTGCAGATGAAGGCCTGGTTACAGCCGGAGGTGATGTGGATGTTGTCAGGGCCGACTTTGGCATTGTAGAGGCCGGAAACATGGTCCGCATAGGCGCTGCGCAAAATCTCTTCACCCTCGATCGCGCCATAGCCGGTGAAGGCGGGGGAGGCGGCCGCTTCTGCCCAGCCACTGCAGCATGTCCGGATGGGCGGGATAACCAGGCACGGCCTGGCTAAGATCGATCAGCGGTCCGCGCGAACCGTCATAGGCCTTGGCCCAGGCGAGGACGGACGGCACGGGCGGCGGCGAGAGCTTGGCGATCAGCGGATTGAAATGCGGCATCGGATTGTCCTGTGGTTCTCAGACTTGACTGTTCTAAACCTTGGCGGTTCTAGGATTTGGCCCTGCGTTTCGGCGTCGGTTCCGGACGCCTGGTGCGAGCGGGAGAGGAGACGGGCTGAAAGCCGTCCTTGGCGGCGGGGAGGCGTTCCGGGGCACTGACCTTATGGGTGCGGGCGCGGATGATGGTGCGTGCCGAGGTCTGTAGCTCTGGCATGGGGTCGTTTTCAAGGGCTGAAAACAGCCAGTCGATGAAGACCTTGACGATCGGCGCCGCACGGATCTCGTTGCGGCAGGCGACGTAGAAGGCGTCATTGGCCGGCACGGTGAGGTCGAAAGGCGCGATCAGTTCGCCCTTGGCGATCAGGCTGCCAGCCGTGATCGTATCGCCGAGCGCCACGCCCTGATTGTGCAGGGCAGCTTCCGTCGAAAGCCGGGCGTCGCTCATGAAATGCTGGCGGCCGCGCTGGAGGCCGATGCCGTCGGCGGCGGCAAGCCAGGTGTTCCATTCGCGCCCGTCGTCGCCATGCAGAATGACGTGGTCGCGCAGGTCGCGCAGTGAACGCAGCGGCCGCATGTTGAGAAGCGTGGGGCTGACGACCGGAAACAGCTCCAACCGGCTCCACAGGCGCGCCCAGCAATCCGTCCAATTGCCGTCACCATAGAGCAGGCAGACATCGACATCGCCAGAAAACAGGTTGGCAGCGTCGTTGGAGGCGATCAAGGTCAGCTGGACGTCCGGAAACTGTTCTGTGAACTGATGCAGGCGCGGGATCATCCAGAAGGACAGAAGGGCCGGCACACAGACGATACGCAGCTCGCCGCTGGTGGTCGGCCGCGTCATCGCGGCTGTCGCGGCGGCAATGCCTTCGAAGGCATGGGTGACGGCGGGAAGGAGCAGCGCACCCTGCGATGTCAGTTTCAGCCGCTTGCCGCCACGCTCGAACAGGGTCGCGTTGAAGGACAGTTCCAGCGCCCTTATCTGATGGCTGATCGCCCCATGCGTTACATTGAGTTCGCGGGCCGCCGCCGAAACCGAGCCACGCCGGGCCGTCGCCTCGAAGGCGCGCAAGGGGTTCAGTGGAGGCAGGCGGCTGGACAAGTGGAGCGCTCCATCGCGTCGAAAACAATGTTAGTTTTTCTCACATCAAACGCTATAACAATGTCAATTGATTTTCCAATCAAATTGTTTCCTAATGTGAACAACAAGGCAAAAGCCTGGGGAACATGCATCCGGTACCATCTCTGGCAAACAGCGGCGGTTTCCCGGCTTTCGGCGGCGAGCACACCTGATTTTCAGGCTCGACAACCGCCCAAATTGCACGTCTTTCCAGGCCCAACATGAGGTCAAGTTGATATGGCGTGGGATGACAGCAAGCTCAGCGAACTGAAGGCGAAATACGGCGAAGCTCATGGCGGCGAAATGTTTGACCCGACCTTCCGCAAGGTTGCCGACAAGATTTTCTCCAAGAGCGGCACGCGCCTTGCGCCTTACTCCGGCGTGCCGACGTTCCTGATGGCGCCGCATATGCCTGTTGATGCCAACGAACCCGATTTCGGCAATCTGCAGGTCGCCATCGTCGGCATACCGATGGATCTCGGCGTTACCAATCGTCCCGGTTCGCGTTTCGGGCCGCGCGCCATGCGCACCATCGAGCGCATCGGTCCCTATAACCATGTACTCGGTTGCGCTCCGGTGCATGATCTCCGCGTGGCAGATATCGGCGACGTACCGTTCCAGAGCCGCTACCGTCTGGAACTGAGCCATGACGATATCGAGAAGCGCATCAACCAGATCGTCGATGCCGGCGTGGTTCCTCTTTCTGTCGGTGGTGACCACTCGATCAGCCATCCGATCCTGAAGGCCGTCGGCAAGAAGCGCCCGGTCGGCATGATCCATATCGATGCCCATTGCGATACCGGCGGCTCCTACGACCTCACCAAGTTCCACCATGGCGGTCCGTTCCGCAACGCCGTGCTCGACGGTGTGCTCGATCCGACCCGGACGATCCAGATCGGCATTCGCGGCTCGTCGGAATATCTGTGGGAATTCTCCCACGAGTCCGGCATGACCGTCATCCACGCCGAGGAAGTGACCGGCATGGGCATGCCGGCGATTATCGAGAAAGCCAAGAAGATCGTCGGCGATGGCCCGACCTATCTGTCCTTCGACATCGACAGCGTCGATCCGAGCTTCGCGCCTGGCACCGGCACACCGGAAATCGGTGGCCTTACCACCCGCGAAGTGCTGGAACTGATCCGCGGCCTCAAGGGGCTGAACCTGGTCGGCGGCGACGTCGTCGAGGTTGCACCGCACATACGATTCGACCACCAACACGGCCCATGTCGGCTCGCAGGTCCTGTTCGAAATCCTCAGCCTCATGGTGTTCAGCCCGTTCGTCAACGGCACGCGGGATTGATGTTTTTGGACCGGCAGCCCTCATACGGCCTGCCGGTCACCTTCTTCCCCTTTCCGGGGAGAGGGCTAGGGTGAGCGGCAAATGCTGCACCCGGTTGCCGTGCCTGCCATAAACAAAATCACAAAGGGGAATAAAATGACCAAGCTTTCAAACCTGAAATCATCCTTAGCCGCCGCTCTCATGCTCAGCGGCGCCGTTCTCGGTTTCGCATCCGCAGCCAATGCCGATGCCATCGACGACATCACCAAGGCGGGCGTGCTGAATGTCGGCGTCTTCGCCGATTTCCCGCCCTTCTCCTCGGCCAGCGCCGACATGAGCCTCAAGGGCTATGACATCGATGTCGCGCAGTACATTGCCGACAGCCTCAAGGTAAAGCTGGTCCCGGTCCCGGTTACCGGCCAGAACCGTATCCTGTATCTCACCGAGAAGCGCGTCGATATGCTGGTCAGCGTCGGCTTCAGCAAGGAACGCGCCGAAGTCATCGATTTCGCCGCCGCCTATGCGCCCTACTACATTGCGGTGATCGGCCCGGCTGCGATGGAAGTGAAGGGCAAGGAAGATCTTGCCGGCAAGAGCATCGCCGTCAACCGCGGCACGCTGGAAGACACCTCGCTGACGGAAGCAGCCCCGAAGGATGCCGATATCAAGCGTTTCGACAACTATAACTCGGTCATCCAGGCCTTCATCTCCGGCCAGACCGAGCTGATGGTCGTCGGCAATGATGTTGGCGCCCAGGTTCTGGCCCGTCAGGAAGCCCTGAAGCCGGAGCAGAAGTTCCAGCTCCTGACCTCGCCGTCGCATCTGGCCCTCAACAAGGGGGAAGACCGGCTGAAGGCGGCGATCAACGATGCGGTCGCCAAGATGCTGGCCGACGGCAAGTTGAATGCGAGCTCGGAAGCGTGGCTGAAAGTCCCGCTCAACCCTGAAAACCTGAAGGATTGATCCTTTGGGCTATGTGCTCGATTTCGGCTGGCTGGACGACGCGATCACCCTGATCGCAAGCGGCGCAGCCATGACGATCTTCCTGATCGCGGTGTCGGCTGTTGCCGGCATCGTGCTCAGCGTTCTCGGCGCAGCGGGGCGGCGCAGCCGCTGCGCTCTGCTCCGCCGCGCGATTGCCGGCTATGTCGAGCTCATCCGCAACACGCCGTTCCTGGTGCAGCTTTTCTTCATCTTCTTTGGGCTGCCCAGCCTCGGCATCCGCCTTGACCCCGTCGTCGCCGCCATCCTGGCGATGACGCTGAACATGACGGCCTATACGACGGAGATCGTCGGCGCCGGCCTTGATGCCGTGCCGAAGGGGCAGCGCGAGGCAGCGCTCGCGCTCGGTTTGCAGCCTCGCCTGGTGTTCATCAAGATCGTGCTGCCACAGGCGCTGAAGGTGATCTTTCCGGCGCTGACCAGCCAGATCGTCATCATGATGCTGGAATCGGCTGTCGTCTCGCAGATCGCCGTGCGCGAACTGACCTACGAGGCCGATCTTTTGCAGGCCCGCACGTTCCGCGCGTTTGAGACCTATTTCATCATCACGCTGGTCTATCTCGCCATGAGCATTGGCCTGCGCCGTCTGCTTGTCGCTGGCGGCAACCGCTTTCTTGCCGGAGGCGTGTCGTGATCGAATTTACCCTTTGGGATATCATCCGCAATCTGCTGCTGGCCGCGCGCTGGACCATCCTGCTTTCGGCCGTCGCTTTTGCCGGCGGTACGATCGTCGGGTTGCTGATCCTGTTCATGCGCATTTCCAAGCGGCGCTGGGTGCAGCGGTTTGCCGAGTATTACATCGGCCTGTTTCAGGGTACGCCGCTTCTGATGCAGCTCTTCCTCTTGTTCTTCGGGCTGCCGCTGCTCGGCTTTCGCATCGAGCCGTGGACGGCTGCCGTGCTCGGGCTTACGCTGTGTGCGAGTGCCTTTCTGGCAGAAATCTGGCGTGGTGGCGTGCAGGCAGTGCCATTGGGGCAATGGGATGCCGGCAGCAGCCTCGGACTGCACTACCTCAGCCAGTTGCGGTTGATCATCCTGCCGCAGGCTTTTGCGATGACGCGGGCGCCGACGGTCGGCTTTCTGGTGCAGCTGATCAAAAGCACGGCGCTAACGTCGATTATCGGTTTCGAGGAACTGGTCAGAACCTCGAATGCGATCAACAATGCGACCTTCGAACCTTTCAAGGTTTATGGCTTCGTTGCCCTGATCTATTTTGCACTGTGTTTCCCGCTGACGCGTTACGCAAAGATGCTGGAGCTGCGCGCTCTAAAACACTGACCGAAAATGTCATTCCGGACTTGCAGTCCGTGATAAAAATTGGGAACAAACCGGAAGCTGAAAAATCGGCACCGGCAAAAACAGGAGAACGATGATGACTGAATTTCTCAAACAGACGATCAGCCGCCGCGCCGTGCTTGGCGCTGGCCTTGCCGGTGCCTCGATGCTAGCCATGCCGTCGATCCTGCGCGCGCAGGACAAGTCGCTGAAGGTCGGCGTCTACGGTGGTTACTTCAAGGATTCGTTCGACAAGAACATCTTCCCGGATTTCACCAAGGCGACCGGTATCGCGATTGAAGCGATCGCCGAGCCCACAGGCGAAGCATGGCTTGTCCAGCTCGATCAGGCCGCCAAGGCCGGCCAGGCTCCGGCCGACGTCTCGATGATGTCGCAGGTGGCGATGCTGAAGGGGCAGGCGACCGATCTCTGGTCGCCGCTCGACATGGCCAAGATCCCGAACGGCTCGAACCTCATCGACCGTTTCGTCAACAAGTATCCGGACGGTCGCGTTGCCGGTATCGGTGCTGTTTCCTGGTACATCACGCTGGTCACCAATACCGACGTCTTCAAGGAAGCCCCGACCTCCTGGGAAGCGTTCTGGGATCCGGGCAAACGCCGACAAGCTCGGTCTGCTGGCTCTCGTCTCCAACTCCTTCCTGCTGGAAGTGACGGCGAAGACCTATTTTGGCGGCACCAATGCGCTGGATACCGAAGAAGGCATCCAGAAGGCCTTCGACAAGCTTGCCGAAGTCAAGCCGAACGTCCGCCTGTGGTATCGTGACGAAGCCCAGTTCGAACAGGCGCTGAAGTCCGGCGAAATCCCGATGGGCCAGTATTATCACGACGTCACCGGTCTGGCGGCTGCCGACGGCAATCCTGTCCGCCTCGACCTTCCCGAAGGAAGGCGGCATTCAGGACTCGGGTTGCTGGGCGCTGTCGCGGGCCTCGACCAAGGTCGAGGAAGCCCATGTGTTCATCGACTATATGAGCCAGCCGTCGATCCAGGCGATCTTGTCGCGCAAGGTCGGCACATCGCCGACCGTCAAGCGCGAACTGACCGACCTGACGGATGCGGAATTCGCAGCCGTTTCGTCCGACATCGAGCCGATCATCCCGCGCTACGACCTCTATCAGACGAAGTCGGATTGGCTGAACCAGAAATGGACCGAACTGATCGTCGGTTGATTTTTCACCCTCCCCTTGAGGGGGAGGGTCGGCACGCAGTGCCGGGGTGGGGTGACCTTCTGCGCCAAACAACGGATCACCCCCACCCGCAGCTGCTGCGACCTCCCCCTCAAGGGGAGGTAAAGGCCGCCACGACCTTCGTGTGTCTTGCGCGGTAACTGATGATACGATTTCCGCATGATGCGAAAAGACAGGAACAACATGTCAGGCCTGGCCCTTAATAATGTCACGAAGGAATTCGGGACTTTCATCATGGTCAACAATGTCGAGCTGACGGTGCCGCATGGCACGTTCGTCTGCATGCTCGGACCATCCGGTTGCGGTAAGACCACGTTGCTCAGGATGATCGCCGGCCTCGACCTGCCGACCGGTGGCGCGATCAAACTTGACGGCGAAGACATCACGCATGTTCCGACCCACAAGCGCAATCTCGGCATGGTGTTCCAGTCGTTGGCGCTGTTTCCGCATCTGACGGTCGGCGAGAACATTGCCTATCCCTTGCGCATTCGTGGCGCCCCGAAGGAAGACCAGAAGAAGCGGGTCGACGAACTCCTGTCGATGATCCATCTCTCCGGCTATGCCGATCGACCGGTCTCAGAAACTGTCCGGTGGCCAGCGCCAGCGCTGTAGCGATCGCCCGGGCACTTTCGATCTCGCCGAAACTCTTCCTGCTCGACGAGCCGCTCTCGGCGCTCGACGCCAAGCTGCGCGAGGCCATGCAGGTGGAATTGCGTCAGTTGCAGCAACAGCTCGGCATCACCACCATCGTTGTGACGCACGATCAGCGCGAGGCGATGACCATGGCCGATACGGTCGTCGTCATGAAGGGCGGCGAAATCCGCCAGGCCGCGTCGCCGATCGAGATTTACCGCCGCCCAGCCGATACGTTCGTTGCCGATTTCATCGGTTCGACCAATCTGCTTGAGGCTGAAGCCGACAGCACTGGCCGCGTCACCGTGCTCGGCCAGCCGGTTTCCGGTGTGTCTCTCGGCGCTGATACACGCAAGGCGACGCTGTCGATCCGGCCGGAAGATATACACCTGACGGCACCCGGCAACGGCGCGCTGTCCGGCACCGTGACTTTCGTACGCGATCTCGGCGGCACGATCGAAACCTTTGTCGATATTGCCGGCCGTCAGATCGTTGCAGTCTCGACGCCGCGCGCCCGGCCAGAAGTCACCGTCGGCCAGCCGGTCGGCGTGGTGCTTTTGCCAGACGTCTGCGTGGTGCTGGCCAAATGAGACGCGAAGCCCCGCAAAAACTCAGCGATTACGGCCCGCTGTTCTTCCCGGCGATGATGCTCATCGTCTTCTTCGTCGTGCCGTTCGCGACGATGATTGCCGTCTCGTTCTTCCAGCGCCAGCAGGGCGGCTTCTATGTGCCGGCGTTTGAGCTCGCCAACTACCAGCGGTTCCTCAGCCTGTTCTTTGCCAATGTGCTCGGCTTCTCGCTGATGTTGGCAGTCACAGTTGCGATCTGCTGCGTGGTTCTCGCCGTTCCCTTCACCTATCTTTTGACCCGCATGACGCGAAAGGTGCAGATCGTCTGGCTGGTGGCGTTGCTATCGGTTCTGTCACTGTCGGAAGTCATCATCGGCTTTGCCTGGTCGACGCTGTTTTCGCGCACCGCCGGGATTACCAATCTGCTGGTGATGGCGGGCATCATGAGCGAGGCCAAGGCTTTGCTGCCGAGTTTTGGCGCGGTACTGACCGGTATGGTCTATCAGGCTTTCCCCTATACGGTTCTGGTGCTTTATCCGGCGCTCGTCCGGCTTGACCCGACGCTGACCGAAGCGGCGCGCACGCTTGGCGCATCGCCGATCAAGGCGTTCTTTACTGTCGTTATCCCGGCCTTGCGCAACACCATCACCGCGACGCTGATCATGGTGTTCATCTTCGCGCTCGGCTCCTATCTCCTGCCGCAGCTTCTCGGCCGGCCGCAGCACTGGACGCTGTCGGTACTGATCACCGATCAGGCGATCTATCAGTCGAACATGCCGTTCGCGGCGGCGATGGCGGTATTCTTGGTGCTGGTAACGCTCGGGCTGGTGGCGTTGACCGTCATTGCCGGACGCAAGGGAGAAGCGGCATGACCGGTGCGCTGAGCAAAGTCTATTTCTTCCTGATCGGCCTGTTTCTGGCGTTGCCAATGATCGTCGTTGCCGGCGTGTCTGTGAATGCCAAGCAGACGCTGGCTTTCCTGCCGAAGGGTTTTTCGCTCTCCTGGTACGGCGAAATCTTCCTCAATCCGGAATGGCGCAACGCGCTGTTTGCTTCGCTGACATTGGCCATTCTGTCGGCGGCATTGGCCGTTGCCATCGCCTTGCCGCTCGCCTGGTTCCTGTGGCGGCGGATTGCGCCATGGGCAAACATTTTTCAGCTTCTCGGCATCGCGCCGTTTACGCTGCCACCGGTTATCACAGCGCTTGGCCTCTTGACCTTCTGGGCAACGACTGGCTTTTACGGCCAACCCTGGACAGCCGTCGTCAGCCACGCGATCTTCTTCGTGACGCTGCCGCTGGTCACGCTGTCGCTCGGTTTTACGGCGATCGACCGTTCGCTGGTGGAAGCTGCGGCAACGATGGGCGCTGATGACCGGACGATCTTCCGCACTGTCGTGCTGCCATTGATCCTGCCTTACATCGTCTCCGGTTATGCGTTTGCCTTCGTGCTGTCGCTCAACGAATATATCGTTGCCTACATGACCGTCGGCTTCACCATGGAAACGCTGCCGATCAAGATCTTCAACGCGCTGCGCTACGGCTACACGCCGACCATGGCGTCGGTGACGATCCTGTTCGTCGCAACGGCGGCGATCATCTTTTCCCTTGTCGCGCGGTTCGGCGATCTGCCGAAACTGCTCGGCGCCATGTCATCGGACGATACATGATCACGCTCGCCGCTTTGCAGATGAAATCGGAAAGCGGCGACGTCGCTGCCAATCTCGCACGCATCGAACAGGCGGCGAAGGAAGCGGCCGGCAAAGGGGCAAGCCTGCTGATCACGCCCGAACTCGGGCTGACGGGTTATGGCGCGGGTAGCATCATCCGCGATCTGGCCGAGCCGGCGGACGGTCTCTTGGTCCAGCGGCTGCAGGCGATTTCGGCGGAAACCGGTGTGGCCATTATTGCCGGTTTTGCCGAGAAGGCGGGTGCTGATACCTTCAACAGCGCGTCTATGTCGATGGCCGTATGGAGCCCGTCGTCTATCGAAAATCTCATCTTTACGGCGACTATGAGCGCAGGCTGTTCACCACAGCCGAGCCAAGCACCATGCTGTTTACGCATCGTGGCATGAAATGTGGCATGCTGATCTGCTACGATGTCGAATTCCCGGAAAACGTCCGGCGACTGGCCTTGGCTGGCGTCGATGCCGTGCTGGTGCCGACGGCCCTGCCTGCCGGCTATTCCGGCACTTTCATCGCCGATCACATGATCCAGACACGCGCCTTCGAGAACCAGGTTTTCGTCGCGTATATCAATCATTGCGGTGCCGATGAGCGCTTCACCTTCGCCGGATCGTCGCGCGTGGCGGCTCCGGACGGCAGTCTCCTGGCAAGCGCGCCCTCGCACGGTGACGCGCTGATGATCGTGGCGCTCAACCCTGCCGATTTCCACGTCTCGAAAACCGAGAATACTTACCTGACCGACCTGAGACGCCCCGCTTGATCCGGGGAGCTCGGGTTTGAAAAACCAGTTGCATTTCCCAAGCTGACGTCAAGTGGCCCGGCTCGGATCATCGTTCACATTTAGTGAACATTCTGTCCGCGCCGGGCCTCTTTATTAAACGGCCGCTACGCCCGATATTCGCCTCATATTCACGAATGGAGGCAGCCATGAGCTTGCAACTGACTGGAATTCACCACCTCACTGCGATCACCGCGAACGCCAAGGAGAATCTGCGTTTCTATACGCAGATTCTCGGCATGCGGCTGGTCAAGAAAACCGTGAACCAGGACGACACAACCGCCTATCACCTGTTCTATGCCGACGGCGAAGCAACGCCGGGCACGGACCTGACCTTCTTCGACTGGCCTGTTGGGCCGGAAGGTCGGGGGCACGCACAGCGTTTTTCGCGCACCGGTCTGCGGGTCGGCAGCCGCGACAGCCTCGTCTGGTGGAAGGGGCGTTTCGACGAATTGAAGGTTCAGGCCGGAGAGATCACGAAACTCGACGGGCGCGCCTCGATCGATTTCGAAGATGGCGAAGGCCAGCGTTTCCGCCTGATCGACGACGGCGGACTTGCGCCGTCGCATCCGTGGGACCGCAGCCCGGTTCCCGCCGAACACCAGATCAAGGGTCTCGGCCCGATCACCATGAGCGTTCCGGATATCACCAATACGCAATTGGTTCTGGAGCAGGTGATGAACATGACGAAGCAGCGCCAGTATCCGTCGCCGGATGGCAACGGTGAGGTGCATGTCTTTTCCATGGGCGGGGCCGGCCCGGCGGCGGAGTTGCATGTCGCAGTCCAGCCGAGCCTTCCTGCTGCGCGGCAGGGCGCCGGCGCCGTGCATCATGTCGCCTTCCGTGCCCCGGACGAGGCAGCGCTGCACGAATGGACCGAGCGGCTGCAGAGCTTCCGCCTGCCGTCGAGCGGCGAGGTCGAGCGGTTCTATTTCCGCTCGCTCTATTTCCGCGAGCCGAACGGCATCCTGTTCGAGATCGCAACCGACGGGCCTGGTTTTGCCGTGGACGAGCCGATGGAAACGCTGGGCGAAGGCCTGTCGCTGCCGCCGTTTCTGGAGCACAAGCGCGTCCAGATCGAGGCCCGGTTGAAGCCGTTGGTCTAACTGCAAAAACAAAAAAGCCGGGGGCATGTCTCCCGGCTTTTTTGTCTGTACTTTTTCGCGTTTCGCAGCATGCTTCCGGCAAAACAAGGAAGGATTCTCTCCTATGACAAAACTGATCGGCATTTCCGGAAGCCTGCGAAAGGCATCGTTCAATACCGCTCTTTTGAAAACAGCAATCACGCTTGCGCCTGATGGCGTAACGTTCACGTCCGGCACCATCGAGGGCATTCCGCTCTATAATGCCGATGTCGAGCGCGAAGGCGTGCCGGAGGCGGTGCAACTGCTGAAGGACCAGATCGCCGCCGCCGATGGGGTCATCCTGTTCACCCCGGAATACAACAATTCGATGCCGGGCGTTTTCAAGAACGCCATCGACTGGGTCAGCTCGTCGATGACTGGTGCGCCGAATGTCTTTGCCGGACGCGCCTTTGCCATTGCCGGGACGTCGCCGGGACCATTCGGAACATTGCTCAGCCAGAATGCCTGGCTCTCCGTCCTGCGCACGCTTGGCGCCGATCTCTGGTCCGGCAAGCGCCTGATGCTGCCGAAGGCGGGGTCGCTGTTCGACAAGGAGGGGCATCTGGTCGATGAAGAGGCCAAGGCAAGGCTGAAAGCCTTTGTCGAGGCTTTCGCTGGTTATGTTGCCGCAAAGTCGGTGTGATCTCGAGTGGGGACATCAATCCCCGCTTGTTTTCAACCATTCGCGGACGGCGTCTGCATCCGTCGGACCGATCTCGTGGCCGGCATTCAACGTGACGGTCGCTAGCGTCGCGCCCGCGTTGCGCAACACACCTTCCAGCGGTGCGGCATAGCGGGAATAGCCATCAGTCTTTCCCGTCACCAACAGGATTTCGGTGCCGGAAAGATCCGCTTCCGGTACGGTATCCAAGGGATTCATCATCCGCAGCAGCGCCGCTTTCCGGATCAGTCCGGGGTGCAGCAGCATGGTGGCAATCAGCATATTGGCGCCGTTGGAATAGCCAACGAAAATCATCTTTTCGCGATCGAGGCCATAGGCTGAAACAGCTCCCTCGATCATCGCGACAAAGGCTTCGGCTTCCGAGGCAATATCCTTCTGGTCGAAGGTGAAGGGCGTGATGCGGCGGAAGAATCGCGGATGGCCTTCCTCGGTGCTGCGGCCCCGCAGGCTGAGGAGCAGCGCGTTCGGCGCGATCTGGCGGCCAAGCGGCAGCAGGCTGGTTTCGTTGGCGCCGCTGCCGTGCAGGAGCACCAATGTCGTGCCGTCAGGATTGTCCGCCTGGTGCAGGCGGTGGATGAACGGCAGGTCGCGCTCCGTAAAACGCTCTTCGCCGGGCAGTCCGAATTGCGGCAGCATGACGAGATTATCCTGCAGGTTGCCGCCAAAATACTCGGGTACGAACAGTTTCGTTCCCAGCGTCTCCGGGCTTTCGTCGACCGTCATGCCGGGCGCATCGGTGGCGAACTCGAACAGCGTTCCGCCCGGCTCGCGGACATAGAGCGAATAGAAATACTTGCGGTCATGGGCATTGATCTCGCCGGCGTCTTCCGCCTCGAGCTGCATGCGCAGATCCTTGACCGCCGCCTCGCTGGTGGCGCGAAACGCAATATGGTCGATTGTGCCGGTGCCGGGCGCCGCCGTCCAGAACCCGCCGGCATCGCGGACGTCGATGATATCGCCGGAGCCCGAGACAAGGCGTCGGATCGCATCTGTCCGGTCACCCTCGACATAGCCGAAATGTCGCGTGACGAAGGCGGCCGTGCCATCGGGCGTCGCCGTCAGGATGGTTGCACCACGCAACCGCCGGATCGCGTCTTCCTGGGGGACATCGGCTGTGATGTGGAGGGCAGGGGTGGTTACTGCGTCGCTGCCGACCAGCTTGACGATGACGCCATCCGGATCCTTCAGCCGGATGACCGGCTCGCCGAATTCATGCGTCGGACCGGTCGCTGACACATTGTATCGGAAGCGCGCGGGTGAGCCAGAAGCCGATGCTCTCGGGCGCGATGGCAAAGGCGATCTCGCTCGGCTGGCCATGGCCGACCCGGCCCGGAGCGCCGTCTTCCCAAACGAGAAATGTCACCAGCGAGCCGGGAGACCCGGCTGCGTCGCCATAGAGCAGGTGAAGCTGCGCCGCGTCCTCGAAACCCGCCGTCCGCTTGACGAGGCGCAGGCCGAGAAAGCCGGCATAGAAGTCAACATTGGGCTGAACCTTGCGGGTGATCAGGGTGATGTGGTGGATGCCGCTTGTCATGTGATGAAACCTGTTGAATCTGGCTGCAGGAAAGCAGCAAACAGGGGCGTGCGCCAGCCCCGTGGCGTGAACACATCGTCCACTTTATCGACGGTCGAACTGTGTCGGTTGATGTGCTCTCAGCCGATCTTCGGGCGATCCTTGCTGAGAAATGCCTTGAACGCATCGGCATGGTCCGGATGCCAGCGCGACAGTGGCGGGCGGTTCTCGGCGATATCGCCGGCTGCCCAGAGAATGCGCTTCTCGTCGGTTGTCCGGTCGACGTCGTTGTCCGGGCAGAGAATGTAGAAATCCTCGTTTTCCAGACTCTGCATCATAAAATCGACCGTCTCCTGCGAGGTCCAGGCTGCTGCGGGCTTTTCGGTGCGGCCGTTTGCGGTCAGCCCGGTATAGACGAAGCCGGGGATCAGCAGATGCGCGGTGATGTTGCAATCGGCCGTGTTGCGCAGGTCGTGCTGGAGGGCTTCGGTGAAGGCTTTGACGCCGGCCTTTGCGACATTGTAGGCGGGATCGCCGGGAGGCGTGGTGATGCCCTGTTTCGAGCCGGTATTGATGATCAGGCCGGTCTGGCCGTGGGCGATCATCGCGGGGTGAAGATGCGGGAGCCGTTGATAACGCCCCAGAGATTGACGGCGAACACCTTTTCCCAGGTATCCGGCGTGCCGAACATCGAGCTGCCGGGCTGGATGCCGGCATTGTTCATCAGCACATGGACGCGGCCAAAACGGGCGATTGCCCCGGCCTCCAAAGCCTTGAGAGAATCGGTGCTTGATACGTCGGTTGCGATAGCAATGACGCTGTCGGGACCATGTGGGGAGAGAGCTGCCGTTTCTGCCGCCGCCTTGTCCAACCGCTCGCCCGGCAGGTCGGCCAGAACGACATTCATGCCGAGGCCGGCAAAACGCCTGGCGGCGGCAAGGCCGATCCCGGACGCTGCTCCGGTCACGACGGCAACATGGTTGCTGGCAAAGGCTGGGTGATTCATCGTTTCCATCTCATTTTCGAGGGGCATTATCCTGGACGGAAAATCTAGGCGGGCTGAATGGAGAAGTCCACCATTGCTGTGGGCGCTCCCCTTGCCGGAAGAACATCCGGCCCTAATTTTCAAGAGAATTCAAAGCACTGCTTGCTCATCCAGACATTACGCCAAAAGGAACCCAATGGCTGCGCCAAAAACCCGGAACAACCGACAGACGCCGTGCGAGCAATGTCCGCTCAGGACGCTGCCGCATTTCCATGAGTTCAAGCCGGATGAACTGGAGTTCGTCTCAAACTTCAAGACCGGCGAGCTGGCAGTCGATCGCAGGAACGACAATCCTGGTGGAGGGATCGCATAGCGCACATCTGTTCACCGTGCTCTCCGGGTGGGGCTTTCGCTACAAGATGCTGGACGACGGCCGACGCCGGATCCTGAACTATATGATGCCCGGCGACCTCATCGGTCTTCAGGGCTCATTGATGGGAGAAATGCAGCATTCGGTCGAAGCCCTTTCACCGGTGACGCTGTGTGTTTTCGAACGCGACAAGCTCGGTACGCTCTACCGGAACTATCCCGATCTTGCCTATGATCTCACCTGGATCGCGGCACAGGAGGAACGCATCCTCGACGAAAACCTCCTGAGCATCGGCCGCCGCTCGGCGCTTGAGCGGGCGGCGTATCTGCTTGCCTTCCTCTATCAGCGAGCCAAGGCGACCAATCTGTTCAAGGGCGAGCGTGTATCCATTCCGATCACCCAGCAGCACGTGGCTGATACGCTCGGGCTTTCCATCGTCCACACCAACAAGACGCTGAAAAAGCTCGGTGAGCGCAAGCTCATTCGCTGGGCCGATCGCGGCTGTGATATCCTGGATGACGAGGGGTTGATGAAGATTTCGGGCTGGGACGGTTACCACGAAAAGAACCGGCCCTTTATCTGAACCGTGGTGGCGGCGATATCGCCTGCGCACATGTCTTATTTAAATGCGACCACCGCTGTCTTGTCCTAGGTGTCAGCTTGACGGGCGGCGATCCCATTCGCCGGAGGAATACAGACAGGACCCTTATCGGTGGCGCTCACGGAAATTTCAGTGTCGATCAAGCGCGTACTGGTGCTGGAAGACAATTTCATCATCGCCATGGAAGCCGAGGATATTCTGAAATCCCTCGGCGTCGAACATGTCGAGATTGCCAGCAATGTCGCGGATGCTCAGGCGCTGATTGCAGAACAGTCCTTCGATTTTGCCCTTCTCGACGTCAATCTGGGGTCGCAAACGAGCTTTGACTTCGCTGGCCTGCTGATCGAACGCGGTATGGCCTTCGGTTTTGTCAGCGGCTATGACGACGACTTCAATTTTCCCGTCACGCTGCATGACATATCCCGCATCACCAAGCCTTTTAACGAAAGCTCGATGGCCGGTCTCTTGATGAGCGCAATGGCGGGACGTTCCTAGACCATCGTCCCAAACCTCGCATCATCCGGCATCCAGGCTTCAGCTCAACCAACGGTTTTCGCTATGCTTATGCGAAAAATCCGCATAGTTTCCAATCCCGTCAACGCGGCGAGGGGCAACGTTGCTCATCTTTGTAACGAAAGTTTTCCGTCGACCTGATCCGCTTGTCATTGGTGCAGGCCGTGTATATTGAGGGGCCACAATAAATGGTTCAGCTTGAATATCGGAATGAGCGGGCGCAGATGAGTGAAAAACGAAAACTCCGTCGGTCCGGGTGGTGGTTGGCATCGTTCGCAGTCTTGGCCCTGACGTCCTGCGAGGGCGAAACGAAGCCCCCGGAAGCTGCAAAAATCACCGTTCGTGCGCAGACCGTCGAATTTGTCGATCACCGGCAGACCGTGACGCTGACCGGCGAGGTCGTTGCCCATGTCCAGACCAATCTTTCATTCCGCGTCAGCGGCCAGATAACTGGAATGGCTGGCGGACGTCGGGTCGCATGTCACGGCCGGTGAAGTTCTGGCGCGTATCGATCCCAACGAACAAAAGGCGGATGTCCAGTCCGCCGAGGCGGCGGTGCGAGCGGCCGAAGCGCAGGTCACGCAGGCTTCCGCGTCATTCGAGCGGCAAAAGTCGCTGCTGGCGAAGAACTCGACAACACAGGAAACCTTCGATCAGGCGCAGACGGCCTTGCAGACTGCACAGGGATCGCTCGATCTCGGCCAAGGCGCTGCTTGGCACGTCCCGCGATGCACTTTCCTATACCGAGCTGAAGGCCGATGCCGATGGCATCGTCACCGAGCGCAACGCCGAAACGGGGCAGGTGGTCCAGGCTGCGCAAACCATGTTCTCCGTCGCACGGGATGGCCCGCGCGACGCCATTTTCGATGTTTATGAATCGCTGCTTTTCGAAGAGCCGGCAGAGCCGAAAATCCAGTTGGCGTTAGTCAGCGATCCCTCGGTCAAGACAGAAGGACGGATCAGCGAAATCTCGCCGACGATCAATACCGCGACGGGCACCGTGCGCGTCAAGATCGCCATGGACACAACGCCGGATCGCATGACGCTCGGCGCCCCGGTCACCGGATTTGCCAGTTCCAAGTCGAAAAAGCTGATCGTGCTGCCCTGGACTTCGCTGTCCGCGGAGGATGGAAAACCGGCCGTCTGGGTGGTGAACGACAAGGACAGCACGGTCAACCGCAAGCCGGTGACCATAGCCTCCTACGAGACGGGCCGCGTGCTTGTATCCGATGGCATTGCCAAGGGGAGGCCGTGGTGACCGAGGGTGCGAAGATGCTGCGCCCCGGCCAGGTTGTCGATGTCATCAAGGAGCAGGCGAAATGAGCCGGATATCGCTGGGTCTGTTTGTTGCGCCAATCATGCTTCTGATGCTGGCGGGGTGCCAGAAAAAGGAGGAGCAGGGCCAGACGGTAATCCGTCCCGTGCTGTCGCAAATCGTCGTTTCTCAACGTCTACCCGCTCCCAGTTTCGCCGGCACTGTGCAGCCGAGGGTCCAGACCATCTTCGGGCCTCGCGTGGCAGGCTTGCTGGTCGCCCGGGATGTCGACGTCGGTGATATCGTGACGCAAGGACAATTGCTGGCGGCGCTTGATCCGACATCGCTGGAGCTTGCCGTCGGGTCCGCCCGTGCCGATCTGGCCAACGCTGAAGCGACGCTTGCAGAATACGGTCTCGGTCGAACGTCGTACGAAAGCGCTATTCAAGATCGGAACCGAAACGCAGGCGTCCGTGGAAAGCACCGAACAGGCGAGCGCCGCGGCAGAAGCGTCGGTCGTCCAGTCCCGCGCGGCCTTGTCGAAGGCAGAGGAGCAGCTTTCCTATACGCAGGTCAAAGCGGCATTCGATGGCGTGGTCATACAAACCGGCGCGGAAGTCGGGCAGGTGGTCGCCGCCGGTGCCGAGGTGGTGACCGTCGCACGACCGGATGACAGGGATGCGGTGGTGGACGTTCCTGACGGCAACGCGCTTCTGCCGGTGGGAACGCCGTTTTCGGTTTCCCTGCAGATCGATCCTGCCATGATGGTCGCCGGCAAGGTCCGCGAGGTCGCACCGGCAGCCGATCCGGCGACGCGCACGCGCCGCGTCAAGATCGCGCTTGAAAATCCATCGGGCGCCTTCCGGCTTGGAACCACGATCACCGCCACCCTCAAGGAAGCCATTGTCGAGCAACTGGTGCTGCCGGTAACGGCCATCCTTGAGCGTGACGGCAAATCCTATGTCTGGGTGGTCGATGAGGGCGGTGGAACGGTCAAGACCCGCGAAGTGGTCAAAGGGCAACAAGCGGGCAACGGGATCGTCATCACGTCCGGCATCGATGCCGGCATGCGGGTCGTGACGGCCGGTATCCACAGCCTTGAGGACGGCCAGAAGGTCAAAGTTGAAGACGGGGCGCAATCATGAAGAAATTCAATCTGTCGGACTGGGCGCTCGATCACGCGTCGATGGTCTGGTATTTCATGATCGTCTTCGGTCTGCTGGGTTTCTTCTCCTATCTGAGCCTTGGCCGCGAGGAAGATCCATCTTTTACCATCAAGACCATGACGATTTCGGCGCAATGGCCGGGTGCCTCGGTCGAGGAAACCACCCTCCAGGTCACGGAACGGATCGAGCGCAAGCTCGAGGAACTGGAATCGCTGGATTACACGCGCAGCATCACCACGCCGGGCCAGACTCTCGTTTTCGTCAATCTCAAGGATACGACGAAGGCGCGGGATGTCGCCTCGATCTGGGTGACGGTGCGCAACATGATCGGCGATATTCGCGGTCAGTTTCCCTCCGGTGTCGTCGGGCCGACTTTCAACGACCGCTTCGGCGATGTGTTCGGCAATATCTACGCGTTTACCTCCGACGGGCTGACCCAGCGGCAATTGCGCGATTATGTCGAGACCGCTCGCCGGGAAATTCTGACGGTTCCGAATGTCGGCAAGGTCGATATCGTCGGCGCTCAGGACGAGGTGATTTATCTCGAATTCTCGACACGGCAATTGGCTGCGCTTGGCATCAACCAGAACGATGTGATTGCCACGCTGCAGGCGCAGAACGCGATTGCGCCTTCGGGCGTCGTGCAAGCCAAGGGCGAGCGTGTCAGCATACGGGTCAACGGCCAGTTTTCCTCCGAAGACAGCTTGCGGGCCGTCAATCTGCAGGTTAACAACCGCTTCTTCCGTCTTACCGATATCGCCACCATTACCCGTGGCTATACTGATCCACCGACGGCATTGTTCCGCTACAACGGTCAGCCGGCGATCGGCCTTGCCATCGGCATGAAGCAGGGCGCCAATCTTCTGGAATTCGGCGATCATGTCGTGGAGAAGATCAGCCAGGTGGAGGCGGAACTGCCGGTCGGCGTCGGCGTGCATTTGGTCTCGGATCAGCCGCTGATCGTCGAGGAAGCCGTCTCCGGCTTTACCCGCGGTCTGGCCGAGGCCGTCATCATCGTCCTTCTCGTCAGCTTTGTCAGCCTCGGAGTGCGGGCCGGGCTCGTCGTTGCGCTGTCGATCCCGCTGACGCTGGCGATCACCTTCGTCGTCATGTCCTATTTCGACATTTCGCTGCAGCGCATCTCGCTTGGCGCACTGATCATTGCGCTCGGACTGCTGGTCGATGATGCCATGATTGCGGTGGAAATGATGGTGGCGCGGCTGGAGGCGGGCGACTCGCTGCGCAAGGCGGCGACGTATGTCTATACGTCCACCGCCTTCCCGATGCTGACGGGCACGCTGGTCACCGTTGCCAGCTTCATTCCCGTCGGCCTCAACAACAGCGCCGCCGGCGAATTCACTTTTACGCTTTTCGTCGTCATCGCCGTTTCGCTGGTGGTCTCCTGGATCGTCGCGGTGGTGTTTGCGCCGCTGCTCGGCGTGACCATCCTGCCGAAAACCATGAAGCAGCACCATGACCAAAAGGCCGTGGCGCGCGGTTGTTTTCCGGACTTCTTGGCTGGTGCATGCGCTGGAAATGGACCACGATCGCCGTGACGGTTGCGGTCTTCGGCCTGTCACTGTTCGGCATGAGCAAGGTTCAGCAGCAGTTCTTCCCATCGTCCGATCGCCTCGAACTGATCGTCGACTGGTCGCTGCCGCAAAATTCTTCGATTACCGAGACCAATGCGCAGATGGCGAAATTCGAGCAGGACAAGCTTGTCGGCAATCCCGACGTCGAGCGCTGGTCGAGCTATGTCGGGCAGGGCGCCGTGCGCTTCGTTCTCTCCTTCGATGTCCAGCCGCCGGATACCTCGTTCGGCCAGACGATCATCGTCACGAAGAGCCTGGAGGTGCGCGACAAGCTGCGTGCCGACCTGCAGAAATATCTGAAGGAGACTTTTGTCGGCACGGATGCCTATGTGAAGCTCTTGGATATCGGCCCGCCGGTCGGCCGGCCGGTGCAATACAGGTTGAGCGGGCCGGATATCGGCCAGGTTCGCGAGCACGCGCTCGAACTCGGCAGTGTTCTTGGCCGCAACCCGCTGCTTGGCGATGTCGTCTACGACTGGAACGAACCGGCTCGCGTCATCAAGGTGGATGTGCTGCAGGACAAGGCGCGTCAGCTTGGCGTCACCTCGCAGGATATCGCCTCGGCTCTGAACGGCATTGTCGGCGGAACGACCGTCACCCAGGTGCGTGACGACATCTATCTGATCAACGTTGTTGCCCGCGCCAAGGCGTCCGAGCGGCAGTCGATCGAGCTGCTGCGCGACCTGCAGCTTCCCGGTGCCAACGGCAATTCCGTGCCGCTCGCCGCTGTCGCAAGCTTCCGTTACGAGATGGAGCAGCCGGTGGTCTGGCGCCGGTCGCGGATGCCGACGCTCACCGTCAAGGCCGGCATTCGCGATGCGACCCAGCCGGCGACGATTGTCGCGCAATTGTCGAAGGACGTGAACGCCTTTGCAGAAAAATTGCCGCCCGGATTCAAGATCGATGTCGGTGGTAGCGTTGAGGAAAGCGGTAAGAGCCAGGCGCCGATCGCCGCCGTCGTGCCGCTGATGCTGTTCGTCATGGCGACGATCCTGATGATCCAGCTGCAGAGTTTTTCGCGGTTGTTCCTGGTTTTCGCGGTGGCGCCGCTGGCACTGATCGGGGTAGTGGCGGCATTGCTATCCAGCAATTCGCCGATGGGCTTCGTCGCCATTCTCGGTATCCTGGCGCTGATCGGCATCCTCATTCGAAACTCGGTCATCCTGGTGGTGCAGATCGAACATCTGCGCACGGAGGGCGTGCCTCCATGGCAGGCGGTGCAGGAGGCGACCGAGCACCGGATGCGGCCGATCATGCTGACGGCGGCGGCCGCCAGCCTGGCGCTGATTCCGATTGCCCGCGAAATCTTCTGGGGACCGATGGCCTATGCGATGATGGGCGGCATTATCGTCGGTACCGTATTGACGCTGCTCTTCCTGCCGGCGCTCTATCTCGCGTGGTTCCGGATCAAGCCACCGGAAAAGACTGAAGAAGTCACGCTGGAGGGATCGGCGGTGGCGACCACGGATGACGCCGTACCGGTTTGACACGGCGCTTCCGGCTTGACCGTCACAGCATCACCACCGTCAGCTCCGTCTTATCGTACGCGAAATCGAGCGGCGTGGTTCCGGTGTGTTCCAGCACCAGCCAGTCGCTGGCGTAGAGGATCGCCACGCCGATCGCGCAATTGCCATAGGATGTGGAAGTCGCGTCGTTGTCGTTGATGCTGGCAACCACCGTCGTGCCGTTGACCTTGACGCTGACAGAAAACGCGCCCGCAGGATTGGCTTCTGACGCCAAGGCAGATGAGATAGGGGCCGGTGACCGGCACGACGAGCCGATTGCCACCGCCGGCAACGGCGATGCCGAGGGCGAAGCCGCCCTGATTGACGCTCAAAGTGGCAAAGCCGGTTTGGCTGCCGGAGGCCGGTGTCAGCACACCACCACCGCGTGTCGCGCTCACCAGCGGCCGCTGCGGCATGCGTACTTGCCCCTGTCCGGTGATACTCAGCGCCGATTTCCAAGTGGAGCCGTCGGAGCTGACCTTGATGGCAAATTCATCCGATCCGGCAAGCCCCATTTCGGCACGGCCGGACCAGCCTGTCTGGAACAGGAGGCTCGCCGTATCGCCAGCCGCTGCCTTGTTGACCTTGACCTGATGCCCGCTGCCGTCATGGGTCAGCAAGGTGGCGGCGGCAGCGACGGCGAGCCGGTTGGTGCTGTCGGCGGTGGTGTTGATGCCGACAAATGCCGGCGTGCCGATGGCGTCGAAGGGGCTCCAGACGCTGCCGTCGTGAATTTTCAACCGGTCTTCAGCCGCAAACCAGCCGCGCCAACCTTCCTTCGGAGTCATGAAAATCCAGTCGCCATCCTGGCGGAAGGCAAGCTTGCCGCTCTTTCCGACCCAGGCAGCGGTCGGTGACGCGGTGACATTGAAACACGTTCCTTCCTGTGGATCGGATGGCGGGGTCGAAAGCGATGCGGTGATCGTCAATTGCGTCAACGCGTCGAGCCGCTGCAGGGCTTCATTATGCGTGACGTGCTTTTGCGCCTGCGACGGCAGGATGTAAGGCAGTTCCAGGTTGACGGTTGTTTCGCTCATCGGGTCCGTTCTCCTTTGCGGTGAGGAGAAGGGTATCCGCTGTTGGAGCAGGGGGGACGTCCGATCGGCTATTGCGTTGTTTGTCAAAGGAGATCGAGACAGGACATGCCCGTCAATTCACCGGTGCCGCCGAGATTTTACGCTGGCAGCGGCGGAAGGCTGGGTCAGTCCTTGCCGCGCGAGACGAAATAAGGGTTGGCGAAGTCGACATCGGACTTCTGATTGCGTTTGCCGTAAGTGAGCGGACTACCGTCCATAGTTACGGTTTCGCCGCCTGCAGCGCGCAGCACTGCATCGCCGGCAGCGGTGTCCCATTCCATCGTCCGGCTGAGGCGCGGATAGATATCGGCGAGGCCTTCGGCGAGAAGGCAGAATTTCAGCGACGAGCCGATCGATTCGTAGTCGGTGATGCCGTGTTCGGCGAGGTAGGCGATGGTTTCCTGGCTGTTGTGGGAACGGCTCGCCAGCGCCACCAGCCGGTCGCCGCGGCTGCGACAGCCGATGATGGTTGGCGGACCGATGTCGTGCTGGGCGGAAACCACGGCCTTTTTGGCCTTGTTGCGGGTTGCGGCATAGAGAATACCGAGCGCCGGCGCATAGACGACGCCGGCAACCGGTTCGCCCTTTTCGATGAGCGCGATATTGACGGTGAAATCGTCGTTACGGCCGACAAATTCCTTGGTGCCGTCGAGCGGATCCACGAGGAAAAACGATTTGCCCGCAATGTGCGGGATATGCCCGGCCGCAACCGCCTCTTCGGCCACAACGGGGATGTCGGGAAACGCTGCTGCCAGACGGTCGAGGATGATCTTTTCGGCGCTCTCGTCGGCATCGGTGACGGGGAACAGTCGGCTTTGTAGCTGACTTCCGGTCCGGCATGGTAGATGTCGAGGATCGCTTTCCCCGCAGCCACGGCCGCCGCTTCCAGAATGTCAAGCATTTTTGCTTCCTGTGCCTTCCCGCCGTCCACGGCCATGGTCTCCAAATTCGCCGCAGACGCTGAATTCCAACATCCGGAACGAGGATTATACATCCACATTCCTTACCGGTCTTTTCAAGTGTCCAGCGTGAAATTTTGTCAACTGTGCCGCATTTGGCACTGTGTCTCGGGTTCCGTTCGGATAGAGCTGCGACAGCACGGCGCGGCGCATTTTGCCGGTCTTTATCCGGGCAGTCTTTGCGCTGGTCCCGGCATATGCAAATGTGCGTTGCAACATGGTTAGGTGAACTGGGACTGGCATGCGCTATTCGGCATTCTCGATCGTCAGACAAGCGCTGACGGGCAACGTCAACTGGAAGCCGGCCTGGCGCCAGCCGGAGCCCAAGCCTTTCTACGATGTGATCATAGTCGGCGGCGGCGGACATGGGCTGGCGACTGCCTATTATCTTGCCAAGGAATTTGGCCTCAAGAACATCGCCGTGCTGGAAAAGGGCTATCTCGGCTCCGGCAATGTCGGCCTGCAATACCACGATCGTGCGCTCCAACTACATGCTGCCCGGTAACGAGCCCTTCTACGAGTTTTTCGATGAAGCTCTGGGAAGGCATGGAGCAGGATCTCAACTACAACGCCATGCTGTCGCAGCGCGGCATCATCAACCTCTACCACAATGACGGCCAGCGCGATGCCTATATCCGCCGCGGCAACGCCATGTGGATGGAAGGCGTTCCGGCCGAATTGCTGGACCGCGCCGCCTTGAAGAAGATGCTGCCGTTCCTGAATTTCGATCATGCCCGTTTCCCGATCATGGGTGGCCTATTGCAGAAGCGCGGCGGCACGGCGCGTCACGATGCCGTTGCCTGGGGCTATGCCCGCGCCGCCGACCGTCTTGGTGTCGATCTCATCCAGAATTGCGAAGTCACTGGCATTCGCCGCGACAACGGCGTGGTGACCGGCGTCGAGACGTCGAGAGGTTTCATCGGTTGCGGCAAGCTTGGGCTGGCGGCGGCGGGCAACACCTCGCGCGTCGGTGAGATGGCCGACCTGAAGCTGCCGATCGAGAGCCACGTGCTGCAGGCCTTCGTCACCGAGGGGCTGAAGCCCGCGATCAATCACGTCATCACCTATGGCGCCGGGCATTTTTACATCTCCCAGTCGGACAAGGGCGGTCTGGTCTTCGGGGCCGAGATCGACGGCTACAATTCCTATGCCCAGCGCGGCAATCTGGCGACGGTCGAGCATGTGATGGAAGAGGGGGTGACGATGATCCCGGGCCTGTCGCGCGTGCGGGTGCTGCGTTCCTGGGGCGGGGTGATGGACATGAGCATGGACGGGTCGCCGATCATCAGCCACACGCCGATCGACAATCTTTACCTGAACTGCGGCTGGTGTTATGGCGGCTTTCAAGGCGACGCCGGCATCCGGCTGGTGTTTTGCGCATCTCATCGCCAGGAACGAAACCCATCCCGTTGCGCGTTTCCTGCGCCTTGACCGCTTCGAGCGCGGTTATCCGATCGACGAACATGGTGCTGGTCCCCAGCCCAACCTGCATTGAGATCCTGAATGGCAAGCCTTATCCACTGCCCGCATTGTGGCGTCCGGCCAAAGGAAGAATTTTCGATCCGGGGTGACGCATCGCTGGTCCGCCCCTGATCCGGAAGCCTCCGACGAGGCCTGGAACGATTATGTCCATATTCGCAGCAACCCGCGCGGGCGCTACCGCGAACATTGGCAGCACGTTGCCGGCTGCCGCCGCTGGCTGGTGGTCGAACGCGATACGTTTACCCATGAGGTGTTTTCGGTCACGGATGCCGCTGTGCGGGAGGCCGGCCGATGACTGCCCATCGTCTCACCTCCGGCGGTCTGATCGATCGCAGTGCACCACTCGATTTTCGGTTCGATGGCCGGAACTTGACGGGTCTTTCCGGCGATACGCTCTGCATCGGCGCTTCTTGCCAGTGATCAGCTGCTGGTTGGACGCAGCTTCAAATATCACCGGCCGCGCGGCATAGTGACTGCCGGCGCTTCCGAACCGAATGCGCTGATGACGATCGGCAGGGGAGCGAGAAGCGATCCGAACACCAAGGCAACGGTTGCCGAACTCTATTCCGGGCTCGACGCTCGCAGCCAGAACCGCTTCCCATCGCTGAAATACGATTTTGGCGCGCTGAACGGGCTGCTGTCACCGTTCCTCGGGGCTGGTTTCTACTACAAGACCTTCATGTGGCCGGCTGCCTTCTGGGAAAAGGTCTATGAACCGATCATCCGCAAAGCGGCAGGGCTCGGACGCGCCGTGCTGGAGCGGGATCCGGAAGCTTATGAGAAATGCTGGGCGCATTGTGACCTTTTGATTGTCGGCTCCGGTCCGGCGGGGCTTATGGCGGCTCTAACGGCTGGTCGCGCCGGTCTGCGGGTCATTCTTGCAGATGAGGATTTCAGGCTGGGCGGCTCGCTGCTTGGCGAAACAGCGCCTTGGTGGTACGGCTGCGCCTGGATTTTGCCGAAACGGCGCTGGCGGAGTTCCGGTCCCTGCCGAACGTAACGATGATGCCGCGCACCACCGTTTTCGGCTGGTACGACGACAACGTCTTTGGCGCTGTCGAGCGGGTGCAGAAGCATGTGGCGGTGCCGCAGGCGAAGCTGCCGGTCGAACGTCTCTGGCGCATCGTCGCCAAGCGGGCGCTGCTGGCAACCGGTGCCGAGGAACGGCCGCTGGTTTTCGGCGGCAATGACAGGCCCGGCGTGATGATGGCCAGTGCGTTACGCACCTATGCCAATCGTTTTGGCGTTGCCGCTGGCAAGTCGGTGGCGATTTTCACCAATGGCAGCGCCGGTTACCGGACAGCCGCCGATCTCGCGGCGCATGGTGTTGATGTCGCTGCTGTTGTCGACAGCCGTGCCGATGCCACTGACATTGCGCCGGATGGTGTCCGCGTCATTCGTTCGGCCTCCGTCATCGACACCAAGGGGCGCAAGCGCGTTTCCGGCGTTGTCGTTGAGCGTTCTGGCTTCGAGGAGACGATCGCCTGCGACGCGATCGGCATGTCCGGCGGCTGGAACCCGGTCATCCATCTTGCCTGTCAGCGCGGTGCAAGGGCCGTCTGGTCGGAAAAGTTGCAGACCTTTCTGGCGCCGGACGTTGGCAATGGCCTCGTTGTCGTGGGATCGGCGGCCGGACGATACGGCCTGGCGGATTGCCTGAAGGATGGCGCGAAGAAGGCTTCGGCGATCGTGGCCGATCTCGGATTCTCCTCTATTGCCGAGGTGTCACCTGCCGTCGAGGGTGAAATCGATCCGTCGTTCACGGCCCTGTGGTATTCGCCGGGCGCCAAGGCGAAGGCCTTTGTCGATTTCCAGAACGATGTTCATGTCAAGGATATCGGGCTTGCCCTGCGCGAAGGCTTTGGCCATGTCGAGCATGCCAAGCGCTATACGACGAACGGCATGGCGACCGATCAGGGCAAACTCTCCGGCATCAATGCGACGGGTCTTCTGGCGGCCATGCAGGGCATCAGCCCGGCCGATGTCGGCACCACCACGTTCCGGCCGTTCTACACGCCGGTTGCCTTCGGTGCTCTTGCCGGAACGTCGCGCGACGAACACGCGGCGCCGGTGCGCAAGTCGCCGCTGCACGGCTGGGCGCAGCGAAACGGCGCTGTCTTCGTCGATTCCTGGCCTGTGGTTCCGGTCGGCCTATTTTGTCCAGTCCGGTGAAAAGACCTGGCGTGAAAGCTCCGACCGCGAAGTTCGCAACGTCCGGGAAAATGTCGGCATCTGCGATGTCTCGACGCTCGGCAAGATCGAGATCTTCGGGCCGGATGCGGCCGAGTTTCTCAACCGCCTCTATTGCAATCCGTTCCTGAAGCTGCCGGTCGGCAAGGCGCGTTATGGCTTGATGCTGCGCGAGGACGGCATGGTCTATGATGACGGCACGACCAGCCGTCTGTCGCCCGGGCATTTCGTCATGACCACCACCACGGCGCTGGCCGGCGGGGTGATGTCCCATATGGAATATTGCGCCCAGGTTCTGTGGCCGGACCTCAAGGTCCGCTTCTGCTCGTCGACCGATCAGTGGGCGCAGATGGCAATTGCCGGACCAAAGGCCCGGCTTGTGGTGCAGGCCCTGGTCGAGGACGATATTTCCGACGCGGCCTTTCCGTTCCTTGCCGCCGGGATCGTCACGTTGAAGGGTGGCGTCAAGGCGCGGCTGTTCCGGATCTCGTTTTCCGGCGAGCTGGCCTACGAGCTTGCGGTGCCTGCAGGCCTGGGTGAAGCCGTTGCCGATGCGATCATGGAAGAGGGCAGGGCGCATGGAATCTGCGCCTACGGACTGGAGGCGCTGAATGTGCTGCGCATCGAAAAGGGCCATGTCACCCACGCCGAATTCGATGGCCGGGTCACGCCGGATGATGCGGGTTTCGGCCGCATGGTCTCCGCGCAGAAACCGGACTTCATCGGCAAGCGGCTTTCTACCCGCTATGGGCTGACGGCCGCCGACCGGATGCAGATGGTCGGATTGAAACCGGTGGAGGCGGAACAGTATATCCGCGCCGGCGCCCATCTGCTGCGCGAGGGCGCAAAGCCTTCGACGCTCAACGATCAGGGCTATGTCAGCTCCGCCTGCTTTTCGCCGACGCTCGGACACGATATTGCGCTTGCCTTCCTGAAGTCGGGGCGCGAACGTTATGGCGAGCGCGTCGTCGTCTGGGACAAGCTGGCAGGCGCCGAGGTGGTTGCGGAGGTCTGCAACCCGGTCTTCGTCGATCCCGGCAATGCAAAGCTGAATTCTTGAGGCGGATATGACCCGAACCTACATTCCCCGCCATCCCCTGAACGATCTTCTGCCGCTTGAGCCCGGCATCCGCGCGGTCGATCATCTGGAGATTCCGCGCGCAGGCTATCGTCTCGGTGCTGGCGGTGACCGGTGAAGAGGCCGACGTGGCAGCAGGGCTGGCTGCATCGGGCGATGTGGTTGTCCGTTTCGTCGGGCCTGGTGAATGGCTGGTCCTGTCGCAATCGGAAACGCCTGAAGGCCTGCACCGCGCTCTTTCGCTGCTCTTGGCCGAGACGGCGTATATCGTTGACCAAAGCGATGGCCGTGTCGTTTTCAGGCTGTCCGGCCCCAATGTCCGGCGCATTCTTGCCAAGGGCATTGCCACGGATCTGCACCCGGCTGCGTTTGAAACCGGCACCTCGTCCAACGTTCTTTGCGGCCATATCAGCGTCAATCTGGCCCGCACTGGTGAAAACGAGTTCGAATTGATCGTCATGCGCAGTTTTGCCGTCGCGCTCTTTGATGATCTGAGAGTGATGGGCCGGGAATTCGATCTCTCCGCCGATTTTTCCACGCAAGGGTAAATGCGTCATCGCGTGACGCTTTTATGGCGCGGCTGGAGTAACTGATGGCGGGAATGGGCAAGACCTGTTCGCTGAGATGTCTTTAACAGCGGCGCCTTTGCCGGTACGGTTTCGATAGTCAAGATTTCGCTTAACTGAGCGGGATGCCTTTTAAAAAGAGCGATCCCGAAACCGGAGAATATCCATGAAAAGCCATGCCAGGGTCGTCGTTATCGGCGGCGGCGTCGTCGGTTGTTCGATCCTTTATCACCTGACGAAATTCGGCTGGACCGATGTGGTTCTTCTGGAGCGATCGGAACTCACCTCCGGCTCCACTTGGCACGCGGCCGGCGGCATGCACACCATCAATGGCGATCCGAACGTCGCCAAGCTGCAGAAATATACGGTCGAGCTCTACAAGGAAATCCAGGAATATTCCGGCCAGGATATCGGCCTGCACATGACCTCCGGCATGATGCTGGCGGCAACCAAGGAACGATTCGACTGGATGAAGTCGATCCTCGCCAAGGGCCGCTATATGGGGCTCGAAGCCGAGCTTTTGACACCCAAGGAGGCGCATGAGCTGATGCCGCTTCTTGACCCGTCGCAGTTCGTCGGCGCCGTGTTCGATCCGGTCGAAGGCCATCTCGACCCTTACGGCACCACCCATGCCTATGCGAAATCGGCCAAGAAGAACGGCGCGGATATCTACCTGCACACCAAGGTGGAAGACCTCGTTCAGCTGGAAGACGGCTCGTGGCGGGTCATTACCAACAAGGGCGAGATCATTGCCGAGCACGTCGTCAATGCCGCCGGTCTCTGGGCGCGAGGTCGGCCGCATGACCGGTCTGGAGCTGCCGGTGCTCGCCATGGAGCACATGTATCTCATCACCGAGGACATGCCCGAGGTTATCGAATTCAACCAGACGCGCGGCAAGGAGCTGATGCACTGCGTCGATTTCGACGGCGAAATCTATCTGCGCCAGGAACGCAACGGCATGCTGATGGGCACCTATGAAAAGGCCTGCCGTCCATGGTCGCCGATCACCACGCCTTGGGATTTCGGCCATGAGCTGCTGGCCGAGGACATCGAGCGCATCACGCCCGAACTCGAAGTCGGCTTCCGCCATTTCCCGGCGTTCAACAATGCCGGCATCAAGAAGATCATCAACGGTCCTTTCACCTTCTCGCCGGATGGCAATCCGCTCGTCGGTCCGGTGCGCGGTCTCACCAACTACTGGTCCGCCTGCGCCGTCATGGCCGGCTTCAGCCAAGGCGGCGGCGTCGGCCTAGCGCTGGCCAACTGGATCATCTATGGCGATCCGGGCTTTGACGTCTTTGCCATGGACGTATCGCGTTACGGCGATTTTGCCACGCTCGGCTTCACCAATGCCAAGGTGCGTGAAAACTATTCCCGCCGCTTCTCGATCCGCTATCCGAACGAGGAACTGCCCGGCGCCCGGCCGTTCCTGACCACGCCGATCTATGACAAGCTGAAGGAGGCGGGTGCCGTCTTCGGCGCGTCCTATGGTCTCGAATCACCGCTGTGGTTTGCGCCGAAGGGCGAGGAAGACAAATTCTCCTGGCGCCGTTCCAACGATTTCGACGTTGTCGGCGCGGAAGCCAAGGCCGTGCGTGACAGCGTCGGTGTGATGGAGACCTCCGGTTTTGCCAAATACACGATCACCGGCAAGGGCGCGGAAGCCTGGCTCGACCGGATGCTGACCTGCCGCATCCCGGCCAAGGGCCGCATGTCGCTGGCACCGATGCTGAAGGATGACGGCAAGCTGATCGGCGATTTCACGTTGGCAAAGCTCGGCGAGCGGGATTTCCTGCTGATCGGTTCCGGTATCGCCGAGGATTATCACATGCGCTGGTTCGAGAGCCATTTGCCGAAGGACGGCTCGGTCGCGCTGAAGGCACTGAACCTGCAGCTGGTCGGCCTGTCGATCGCCGGACCCAATTCCCCGCGCTGATTTCCAAGCTGACGCATCTGAACATGTCCGACGAGGCATTTGCGTTCATGGATATCCGCCGCATGGATCTCGGCATGGCGCCGGCGATCGTCGGGCGTGTCAGCTATACCGGTGATCTCGGCTATGAAATCTGGATGAAGCCGGAATATCAGCGCTATCTCTACGACCTGATCATGGAGGCAGGCGCGGAATTTGCCATCAAGCCGTTCGGTCTGCGGGCGCTCAACGCTCTGCGCGTCGAAAAGTCGTTCGGCAGCTGGTCGCGCGAATACCGGCCGCTCTATGGGCCGTTCGAAGCCGGGCTTGGGCGATTCTGTTGTCCTGAAGAAGGATGCGGATTTCATTGGTAAGCAGGCGGCGGCGAAAGAAAAGGTGGAAGGCGGCACGTTGCGCCTGCGAACTTTCGTCATCGATGCGAGGGATGCCGACGTTATCGGCGATGAGCCGATCTCGCTGAATGGCAAGGTTTGCGGCTGGGTGACATCGGGCGGTTATGCCCATACATCCGGCGTTTCGGTCGCCATCGGCTATGTGCCGAAGGAGGTTGCGGACGAAACCGAGGGGTGGCAAGTTGAGTTGCTGGGCGAAATGCTGTCCGCCCGCCTGCAGGCCCTGCCGCTTTTCGATGCCAACGGCTCGCGCATGCGATCCTGACAAGTCCTAGTACAATTGTGACTCTTTCTTAGACCCCGACGGCGCTGAACAAGCCCGCCGGGGCTTGGTCGTGATTAACCGTAGAAATCACGGTCTGATGCCCAAAATCATGCCCCAAACCGCCACTTTTTGATTTTCTGGCTGATAAAGCGTCAATATCACTAAAATGGGAAAGAAATTCGGGAAAGCATCATTTTACGCTTCACTTTTGGTTCGAAAGCATTATGGAATCTCCCATCGAAAAGGCTCAGAAAGAGCCACGAAAGAAGAGGTCTGACCTACTAGGATCAGACCCGGGGGATATTGATGGAGTATTTTGTCCAGCAGCTCGTCAATGGGCTGACTCTTGGCTCGATTTACGGTTTGATTGCCATTGGTTATACAATGGTTTACGGCATTATCGGCATGGTAAACTTCGCCCACGGCGATATCTTCATGCTTGGCGGTTTTGCAGCGCTCATTGTTTACCTGGTTCTTGTGGGCTTGTTCGGCGGTATTCCGATCGCGCTTGCTTTGTTCATCATGATCATCGTTGCGATGCTGATGACCGGGTTGTGGAACTGGGTCATTGAAAAGATGGCCTACCGGCCATTGCGTGGCTCGTTTCGTCTGGCGCCGCTGATCACTGCGATCGGCATGTCCATCGCACTATCGAACTTCATTCAGGTAACGCAGGGTCCGCGCAACAAGCCGGTGCCGCCGCTGGTATCATCGGTCTACGAAATCCTCGGCATCTCGGTCTCGCTGAAGCAGATAATCATCGTCGTGGTTACGGCGGTTCTGCTGACGATCTTCTGGTATATCGTCAATCACACGCCGCTTGGAGCGCTCAGCGCGCCACCGAACAGGACCGCAAGATGGCGGCCCTGTTGGGTATCGACGTCGACAAGACCATCTCGATCACCTTCATCATGGGTGCAGCACTGGCGGCTGTGGCCGGTACGATGTACCTGATGTATTATGGCGTTATCGTTTTCACAGACGGTTTCACCCCGGGTGTCAAGGCTTTCACGGCCGCGGTTCTGGGTGGCATCGGCTCGCTGCCGGGCGCAGTGCTGGGCGGTTTGATGATCGGTCTGATCGAGTCCCTGTGGTCCGCCTACTTCACCATCGACTACAAGGATGTCGCGACATTCTCGATCCTCGCCATCGTGCTGATTTTCAAGCCATCTGGTATTCTGGGTCGGCCGGAAGTCGAGAAGGTATAATTTCATGGCAAACATTACCAACACACCTGAGAGCGCCGGCAGCAATCTGATGGCGCGGGCTCTGCGCGAGGCTTTTTATGCCGGCCTCGTCGCCCTCGGTCTCTTCGTCCTCTTCGTCGGTCTGAAGACCGACCAGAACATCCTCAACGAGCTGGTTCTTGTGCAGCGCTGGGGATTGCTGGCAATCTTCGTCGTCATCGCGATGGTCGGCCGTTTCCTGTCGGTCGCCTTCATCCGCCCCTATCTTGCCGAGCGCAAGGCTGTAAAAGCCGCTGCAGCGGTCAAGGAAGCCGGTTTTGTGGCGCGCAACTTCAGCATGATCGCGGTCGCGGTTCTGCTCGTCTATCCGCCGATCATGGTGGCGTTGTTCGGCTTCCAGGGGTCGCTGAAATGGGTCGATAATTTCGGTATCCAGATCCTCATCTATGTGTTGCTGGCCTGGGGGCTGAACATCGTCGTTGGCCTCGCCGGCCTCCTCGACCTTGGTTATGTTGCCTTCTACGCTGTTGGTGCCTATTCCTACGCATTGCTGTCGTCCTATTTCGGCCTGTCCTTCTGGCTGCTCCTGCCGATGGCCGGCATCCTGGCTGCACTGTGGGGCGCCATCCTCGGTTTCCCGGTGCTTCGCCTCAAGGGTGACTATCTGGCGATCGTGACGCTCGCCTTCGGGGAAATCATCCGGCTGGTGCTGATCAACTGGACAGAAGTCACCAAGGGGACCTTTGGTATCTCAGGCATCGCCAAGGCAAGCGTTTTCGGCATCTGGTCCTTCGATGTTAGTGCCTCGAACAACTTCGCCAAGGTATTCGGTCTGCCGATGTCCTCGTCCTATTACAAGATCTTCCTCTTCTATCTGGCCTTGGCGCTTTGCATGCTCGCCGCCTTCGTCACGATCCGCCTGCGGCGCATGCCGATCGGTCGGGCCTGGGAAGCGCTGCGCGAGGACGAGATCGCCTGCCGTTCACTTGGCATTAACACGGTGACGACGAAGCTGACGGCATTCGCCACCGGCGCCATGTTTGGCGGTATCGTGGGCTCCTTCTTTGCTGTCCGCCAGGGCTTCGTTTCGCCGGAATCCTTCGTCTTCCTGGAATCGGCGATCATTCTTGCAATTGTCGTTCTCGGCGGCATGGGGTCATTGGTCGGTATCGCGGTTGCCGCGACCGTGATGATCGGCGGTACCGAACTGCTGCGCTGAAATGGATTTCCTGAAACGGATTTTCGGCCCCGACTTCACCCCGGAACTCTACCGCATGCTGATCTTTGGTCTGGCCATGATCGTCGTCATGGTGTGGAAACCCCGCGGCTTTGTCGGCTCGCGCTGAACCCACGGCATTCCTGCGTGAGCGCAAGAGTGTTTCCGGCAGCTTTACCAAGGAAGGGCACGGCTGATGGCCCTCGAGACAGATACGATGACGAAAGATCCAATCCTCAAGGTCGAGCATCTGTCGATGCGCTTTGGCGGCCTGATGGCCATCAACGACCTGTCGTTCGAAGCCTATCGTGGCGACATCACTGCGCTCATCGGCCCGAACGGCGCCGGCAAGACGACGGTGTTCAACTGCATCACCGGCTTCTACAAGCCGACGATGGGCATGATCACGATGCGGCAGAAAGCGGGCAAGGAATACCTGCTCGAGCGCATGTCGGATTTCGAGGTTAACCGCAACGCTAAGGTTGCCCGCACCTTCCAGAACATCCGGCTCTTTTCGGGCCTGACGGTTCTCGAAAACCTGCTGGTGGCACAGCACAACAAGCTGATGCTTGCGTCGGGTTATACAATCCTTGGGCTGCTCGGCTTCCCGACCTACAAAAGGGCCGTGGGGCAGTCGATCGAACAGGCGAAGTACTGGCTCGACAAGGCGAACCTGATGGACCGCGCCGACGATCCGGCTGGTGATCTGCCCTACGGTGCTCAGCGCCGCCTGGAAATCGCCCGTGCCATGTGTACCGAGCCTGAATTCCTTTGCCTCGACGAACCCGCCGCCGGTCTTAATCCGCGCGAGTCTCTGGCTCTCAACGAGTTGCTGCGCAGCATCCGCAAGGACACGGGCACATCGATCCTTCTGATCGAGCACGACATGTCGGTGGTCATGGAAATTTCCGACCATGTCGTGGTGCTCGAGTACGGCCAGAAGATTTCCGATGGAAATCCTGACTTTGTGAAGCACGATCCGAAGGTTATTGCGGCCTATCTCGGTGTTGAAGATGATGAGGTCGAAGAGGTGATCGAACAGATCGAGGAAATCGCCGTCGTTGCGCCGGGAGACACGCAGAAATGAGCGATAACCTTCTGCATGTAAAAGACGTCGAGACATATTACGGCAATATCCGGGCGCTCGCGGGCGTCGAAGTCGAAGTCAAGCGCGGCGAAATCGTCTGCATGATCGGCGCCAATGGCGCCGGCAAGTCGACGCTGATGATGACCATCTGCGGCAGCCCGCAGGCAAAGGCCGGCTCCGTGACCTTTGATGGTCAGGATATCACTCATATGCCGACGCACGAGATTGCCCGTTTGCGGATCGCCCAGTCGCCGGAAGGCCGCCGGATCTTTCCGCGCATGACGGTCTATGAAAACCTTCAGATGGGGGCCAGCCTCGACAATCTGAAGTATTTCAACGAGGACGTGGAAAAGATCTTTACGCTGTTCCCGCGTCTCAAGGAACGCCAGGCGCAGCGCGGCGGAACACTGTCGGGCGGGGAGCAGCAGATGCTGTCAATCGGCCGCGCGCTGATGGCGCGTCCGAAGCTACTGCTTCTCGACGAGCCTTCGCTCGGCCTTGCGCCACTGATCGTCAAGGGCATCTTTGCCGCGATCAAGAAGCTCAATGAGGAGGAGGGGCTTACGGTCTTCCTCGTCGAGCAGAACACGTTCGCCGCCTTGAAACTGTCGCACCGTGGTTACGTCATGGTCAACGGCAAGGTGACGATGAGCGGCAGCGGCAAGGAATTGCTGGCCAATCCGGAAGTGCGCTGCCTATCTCGAAGGTGGCCATCATTGATGGCATTCCGGCCCATGTCAGGGGTTTTCTCTTGGCTCTGGCCGGTTTGCATATCCGACATATTGGAGCGGTCCGGTGCGGCTTGATATCCGCCCGGCGCTTTGAAAGGGAGAAACGGGATGCACGGCATTCTCTATGAAGAACCTTCGGTTCTGCATTTCGCTCTGATCACCGTCATCATGGGCGGATGGACGGCTTGGCGTACTGGAAAAGTGCCGCAGAAGGCTGGAGCAGCTACGGCGTTCTGGTTGTTTATACCCTACTTCTGGGTGTGGCGATCCGCTTCATTCATCACGCGCTTTTCAACGGCAGCATGTTGACTTTGCAGTACTATGTCGTGGACACGATCATTCTTTTGTTGTTTGCTACGGCGGGTTATCGCTACTACCGTACGCAGCAGATGACCAACAATTACTACTGGCTTTACGAAAAGGTTTCGCCTTTTTCGTGGAAGGCCAAATGACAGAGGGAACCCCTGCAAAGACGTCTCTGGCGCTGATGCGGATATAAGAATACCGGCACGATTATGGTGGGTATCGTGACTGGTTTAAAAGGCACCCGCTCAATTTTTTTGGGAGTAACAAGATGAAAAAGTCACTTTTGTCAGCTGTTGCGCTGACTGCAATGGTTGCTTTCAGCGGCACTGCATGGGCTGATCTGCTGGTTGGTGTTGCTGGCCCGTTGACAGGCCCGAACGCCGCTTTCGGCGCGCAGCTCCAGAAGGGTGCCTGAACAGGCCGCAGCTGACATCAATGCTGCCGGCGGTATCAACGGCGAACAGATCAAGATCGTGCTCGGCGACGACGTTTCCGATCCGAAGCAGGGCGTTTCCGTTGCCAACAAGTTCGTTGCTGACGGCGTCAAGTTCGTGATCGGCCACTTCAACTCCGGCGTTTCGATCCCGGCTTCGGAAGTTTACGCTGAAAACGGCATCTTGCAGATCACTCCTGCTTCCACCAACCCGGTCTTCACCGAGCGCGGCCTGTGGAACACGTTCCGTACCTGCGGCCGTGACGACCAGCAGGGCGCTGTTGCCGGTGCCTACATCGCTGCAAACTTCAAGGACGCCAAGGTTGCGGTCGTTCACGACAAGACACCTTACGGCCAGGGCCTCGCTGACCTGACCAAGGCTGCCATGAATGAAGCCGGCGTCACCGAAGTCGTCTACGAAGGTATCACGGCAGGCGACAAGGACTTCTCGGCGCTGATCGCCAAGATGAAGGAAGCCGGCGTATCGCTGGTTTACTACGGCGGCCTGCACACGGAAGCCGGCCTCATCATGCGTCAGATGGCCGACCAGGGCCTGAAGGCTACCCTTCTGTCGGGCGACGGTATCGTTTCGAACGAACTGGCTTCGATCGCTGGCGACGCTGTTGACGGCACGCTGATGACGTTCGCTCCGGATCCGCGCAAGAACCCGGCTGCTAAGGAACTGGTTGAAAAGTTCCGTGCCGCTGGTTTCGAACCGGAAGCCTACACGCTCTACTCCTATGCTGCTCTGCAGGTCATCGTGAAGCTGCCAAGACAACCGGTGGAAACGACCCGCAGGCTGTTGCTGAAAACATCAAGGGCAAGGGTCCGTTCAAGACCGTGATCGGCGACTTCGGCTATGACGACAAGGGCGACATCACCCGTCCGGACTACGTCATGTACACCTGGAAGAAGGGTGACGACGGCAAGTACAGCTACTTCGAAAACGACAAGTAATCGTTTTCGACTTAGCGTCGATTGGTCCTTTTGGACTGCGAAAGGCCCGGCAATGCCGGGCCTTTTGCGTTTCGCCTGCGCCATTGCCGGCTCTCACTTTCGGCAAGTCTGTTTCAACCAAACCGGCGGCTGGATCACGGCTGTTCTTGTGGTAAGTGTCGGTTCTATAGTCTTTGCCTGGAGCCGCCTATGACCGAGAAACCACGCATCCTTGTTACCCGCCGCTGGCCCGATGCGGTCGAGCGCGTTCTGGCCGAGCGCTTCGAAGCGTCATTCAACACATCGGATGTCGCCATGGATGCCAACGCTCTTTCCGGCGCGCTTCGGTCATTTGATGCGGTGCTGCCGACGGTATCCGACCGTCTGCCGGCGTCACTGTTCGATGGCGGCGATCTGCGCACAAGAATCCTTGGAAATTTTGGCGTTGGCTACAACCATATCGATATCGCGGCGGCCGGGCACTACGGAATCACCGTCACCAACACGCCGGGAGTGCTGACCGATTGTACCGCCGACATTGCCATGTCGTTGCTGCTTTCCATCGCGCCGGACGGGTGAGGGGGAACGCGAGGTTCGTGCCGGGCAATGGACTGGCTGGCGCCCGACGCACATGATCGGCACCAAGGTGACCGACAAGACGCTGGGCATCATCGGCTTTGGCCGGATCGGCAAGGCGATGGCGAAACGCTGCCATTTCGGCTTCGACATGGATGTGGTCTTCTACAACAGGTCGAAGATCGATCCGGCGGAAGCTGCACGCTATGGCGCACGGCAGCTGGAGACAGTCGAGGACGTGTTGGCAGCTGCTGATTTCGTCTCGCTGCATTGCCCAGGCGGTGGTGAAAACCGCCATCTGATCAATGCGCAGCGGCTGGCAGTGATGAGACCCGGAGCATACCTGATCAACACGGCGCGCGGCGATGTCATCGATGAGGCGGCGTTGATCGAGGCGCTGGAAACCGGCATTATCCGTGGCGCCGGACTGGATGTCTTCGAAGCGGAACCCAACGTCCCCAGGCGGTTCGCGCGCTGGAAAATGTGGTTCTTCTGCCGCATCTTGGCAGTGCTACGGAAGAAACGCGCACGGCCATGGGCATGAAGGTGGTGGAGAATATCACTGCTTTCTTCGAAGGCCGCGAGCCGCCCGATAGGGTTGCGTGATTATTCTGGTCGCAGCGCGTTTGCCGCCTTCACCGCGGCCGACGCACGGTTTTCAACGCCAAGCTTCACGTGGATCTGCTCCAGGTGCTTGTTGACCGTGCGGGCGCTGAGGCCAAGGATTTCGCCGATGTCGCGGTTGGATTTGCCCTTGGCGATCCAGAAAAGGACCTGTGCCTCGCGGACTGTCAGCGAAAACGCCTGGCGAAGGGTTTCGTCATCGCTGGTCTGGCTGACGCCCGTCAGCCGGAACAGGAATTCGTCGCCACCAATTGCGCCGAGATAGGCAAGCTGCAGCACCGGCTGGCCATTTTGATGAACCATCAGCGGGCCGTCCTTTGAGACGCCATGTTTCTCACGCTCCTGCAGCCAGTCGCGGATATGGATGGCGAGTGAATCCAGTCCGTCGTCGCGCCCCGTCGTGCGGCGTTAACGAGCCGGGTCGCCTGTGGTGTCGACCATTGGATAGTCCCATTGCTGCGCACAGCCAGTAGATGCCGTCCTGCTGCGTCCAGCGCCACACGGGCACTTTGCGCCGAACGGGCATTGGCCAAGTGCACCCGGATACGAGCGCGCAGTTCGTCGATATTGATCGGCTTGGACAAATAGTCGACGCCTCCGGATTCCAGGGCATGGACGATATGTTCGGTCTCGGTCAGGCCGGTCATGAAGATCACCGGAACCTGCGCCACGGCCGGATTGGTCTTCAGCGTCCGGCAGGTATCGAACCCGTCCATGCCCGGCATGACGGCGTCCATCAGGATCACGTCGGGCGTAATGCGGTCGACGACATTGATGGCGGCGTTGCCGGAGGTGGCGATCAGAACGGAAAAGCCGGATTGCTCCAGCGCATCGGTCAGGAAGCCCAGCGTCTCCGGTGAATCGTCCACGATAAGTACGATGTCGCGCGGATGCACTGCTTCATTCACCGGCCGGTCTCCCCTGTTTGTTGATGTTGTGCAGGAAGTTAGCGTAGCCGGCAAGGTCGAAAGCCTGGACGTGGATCTTGACCGCATCGGTGAACGGCTGGTTTTCCTCAAGGCGCGAGATCGGCGAGTTTGGCCTCGATACCGCGGACATAGCCGATCTCTCCGAGACGGATCAGCTCCTCGACATGGGCGGCGCCAGGGTTTGTCATGGTGCGCTTGGGCCGAGCCTTGGATGCCGGCTGCACCGTGTCGCTATAGATCCATTCAAGCGCCAGATGAACCGCAAGCTTGTCCTGAAGCTGGCGGATATCGAAGGGCTTGGCGAGCGTGTCATTGTGGCCGGTATGGGTGTCGGCCGCCGTGCCATCGCCGATATTGGCCGACAGCATAATGACCGGCGCCGTCTGTCCATGGTCACGCAGGCGCGTCACCAGCTGCCAGCCGTTCATGCCAGGCATGGAGATGTCGATGAGAAAAAGGTCGGGCTTGATGCCCTCGATCAGTGTCAGGCATTCCATGCCGCCCGCAGCCGTCAGCACGACGAAATCGAGCGGCATCAGCACTTCGCGCATCAGGTCGCGATGGTCCCTCGTTGTCATCGACGACGACAATGGTGCGGCGCGGGCCGGCGTAACCGGCGATCTTGCGGATGGAGGGTAGGGAGGCGGTTGGCCGGTTGATCGCCGACAGCATCAGCCGCACCCGGAAGGTGGAGCCCCGGTCGCGCTCGCTGTCGACGACGATCTCGCCGCCAAGCGTCTGGGTCAGAAGTTGCGTGATGGTCAGGCCGAGGCCAAGGCCGGGCATGGGGCGGATATGCTCGGCCTCGCCGCGCTGGAAGGGCTCGAAGATGCGCGGCAGGTCCGCCTGCGAAATGCCACGGCCGGTATCGGAGACGGTAAATGTCGCCACCTGGCTGCGATAGGCGACGTCGAAACGGATGGTGCCGGTGTCGGTGAATTTGATGGCATTGGAGAGCAGGTTGACGAGGATCTGACGCAAACGTTTCTCGTCGGTGCGGACATATTGCGGCAGGGCGCTTGCCCGGTCATGCTCGAAGACGAGACCCTTGGCCTGCGCCTGCGGACGGAACATGTCGGTGATCTGGTCGAGGAAATCCTGGATGTTGATCTCGTTGGAATAGACCTGCAGGCGGCCGGCCTCGATCTTGGAAATGTCGAGAAGGCCATCGATCAGGCCGGAGAGGTGGTCGGCGCTGCGCTTGATAACCTTGATGGCCGACTGGCGAGGCGCCGGGATGGTCTCGTCGCGCTCAAGAATCTGGGCATAGCCGAGAACGGCGTTGAGCGGCGTGCGCAATTCATGGCTGAGACCCACGACGTACCTGCTCTTTGCCCGATTGGCGGCCTCGGCGGTTTCCTTGGCATATTGCAGGGCGGCGTCGGTCTTTTTGTGGGCGGCGATTTCCTTGAGCAGCAGGGTGTTCTGGCGCGACGATTCCTCCTCTGCTACCAGCCGGCTATCATGGGCAAGCACGTAGAACCAGCAGACGACCCCCGTCACCACGGCAAAGACGAAAAGACCACGCCGACCGTTCGGTTGATCACCGATGCCGTCTCCGGCGAGGCCGTGCCGGTCTGGTGCGCGATCATCGCCAGAATGATGCCGATACCGGCAACCGATAGAACGACGGCGATGCTGTAACGGCCGAGACGGGTGGAGAGCGTTTGCGTGACCTTCTGCGGCAAAAGGGTCTTGGCAACCACGGCGGTCTGGTAGTTGAAGCTCGCATGCGGCTTGCACATGTCGTGGCAGCGGCTGTCCAGCGAACAGCAGAGGGAACAGATCGGCGCGGAATAGGCGGGGCACCATGCCATGTCCTCGGGCTCGAACGGATGTTCACAGATCGAGCAGGTGATGGTCGAGAGTTTCTTCCAGCTCTGGCGTGGCTTGCGGGCGAGGTAATATTTTCCCTTCGTCGCCCAGGCGATGGCAGGGGAGACGACGAACGCGGTGATCAGGGCGATATAGGGCGCCAGCGACGCGGCCATGGCGCCGAACAGGCCAAAATGAGCCGTAAGTGCGACCAGCGCCGATGCCGTCATGGCGCCGACGCCGACCGGGTTGATGTCGTAAAGATGGGCGCGCTTGAACTCGATATTGGGCGGCGCCAGCCCCAGCGGCTTGTTGATGAACAGATCGGCCGAGATCGTGCAGAGCCAGGACATGGCGATGATTGAAAAGATGCCGAGCGTTTCTTCGAGCAGCTTGTAGATGCCGAGTTCCATCAACAACAGCGCGATCGCCACGTTGAACATCAGCCAGACAACGCGGCCGGGATGGCTGTGGGTGAGACGCGAGAAGAAATTCGACCAGGCGAGCGACCCGGCATAGGCATTCATGACATTGATCTTCAGCTGCGACACGACCACGAAGGCGGCCATCAGCAAAAGCGCGGCGTTGTGCCAGGGGATCATGTAGCCAAAGGCGGTCAGGTACATATGGGCGGGGTCGGCGGCATGCTCGACCGGCACACCGGCGCTGAGGCACAGGACGACGAGGAACGAGCCTGCCAGAAGTTTCCGGCGCGCCGACGATCACCCAGCCGGCACCGGCCAGGAACACGGCAAACCGATGGTGCAGTTTGCGCTGTCCTTCCGGCGGCAGGAAGCGGAGGAAATCCACCTGCTCGCCGATCTGCGCCATCAAAGCGAGGATGACGGCGGAGGCGGCTCCGAACTCAAGCAGTGAGAATGGCGCCAAGGAGCCCGGCTCGCCCATCGGCTTGAGCGTGCCGGGAAAGGCAAGCCAAAGGTCGAATTTGCTCCAGTCGGCGAGCGCGATGAAGATGAAAGGCGCGATGTTGAGGATGATCCAGAACGGCTGCGTCACCAGCTGAAACTTGCTGATCAGCCGGACGCCATGGGTGACCAGCGGGATAACCATGACGGCGCTGATGATATAGCCGATCCAGACGGGGATGCCGAGCGCCAACTCCAGTGCTGCCGACATGATCGAGGCCTCGATGGCAAACAGCATGAAGGTGAAGCTCGCATAGATCAGCGAGGTGATGGTCGAGCCGATATAACCCGAAGCTTGCGCCGCGCGTCAGAAGGTCGATATCGACGCCATGGCGGATCGCATATCGGCTGATCGGTAGGCCGACGCCGAGCATGACGAGGCTTGCTGCGAGAATGGCGATGATGGCGTTGGTCGTGCCGTAGGAAAGCGTGATGGCGCCGCCGATCGCCTCCAGCGCCAGGGAAGGAGATCGCCCCGATCGCCGTCTGCGAGATGCGTTGCGAGGAAAATTGCCGGGCGCTCTTGGCGGTAAAGCGCAGCGCGTAGTCTTCCAGTGTCTGGTTGGCGACCCAGCGGTTATATTCGCGCCGGACCGGAATGATGCGCTGGCGTGCCGTCATGCCTAATTTATATTCCCATTACGGATGTGATCAATGATTAGGCAATGTCCTCTGGTCCGTGATCTTTTGCAAGTGCGAGGTGCGGATTGGTTGGGGACCGGGAGATTTGTTTTCTGGAACCGTGCGCTGGCTAGCCCGCTTCCAGGCAAGCAAAGGCCCGGCATTTCGGCAAATGCGCGCTGCAGTGCACACTTCGCCCCGGTCTCTACGTCAATTGACGTATACAGAATCCGCACCCCGCACCGGATAGTTGCTGCACGAACGGCACTCCTAAGAGCCGTCGTCAAAAGAACGAGAGGGGTTCACACATGAAAATCAAATCCCAAATCCTGGGCGCGTTCCTGGCCGGAGCGCTCGCCACCACAGCATTTTCCAGCGTTCAGGCCGCCGAAGACACGATCAAGGTCGGCATCCTGCATTCGCTTTCCGGTACCATGGCGATCTCCGAGACGACGCTCAAGGACGCCATGCTGATGCTCATCGAAGAGCAGAACAAGAAGGGTGGCCTCCTCGGCAAGAAGCTCGAAGCCGTCGTCGTCGACCCTGCATCGGACTGGCCGCTGTTTGCTGAAAAGGCGCGTGAGTTGATTTCCGTCAACAAGGTTTCGGCCGTCTTCGGTTGCTGGACCTCGTCGTCGCGCAAGTCGGTCCTGCCGGTGTTCGAAGAGTTGAATTCGCTGCTGTTCTACCCGGTTCAGTACGAGGGTGAAGAATCCTCGCAACATCTTCTACACCGGTGCAGCCCCGAACCAGCAGGCCATCCCGGCCGTCGATTACCTGATGGAAACCGAAGGCGTCGAGCGTTTCGTGCTTGAAGGCACCGACTACGTTTATCCGCGCACGACCAACAAGATCCTCGAAGCCTATCTGATTGCCAAGGGCATTCCGAAGGAAGACATCCTGATCAACTACACGCCGTTCGGTTTCTCCGACTGGCAGACGGAAGTGGCCAAGATCAAGGAATTCGGTTCGGCCGGCAAGAAGACCGCCGTCGTCTCGACCATCAACGGCGATGCCAACGTGCCGTTCTACAAGGAACTGGGCAACAAGGGCATCAAGGCAACCGATATCCCGGTCGTCGCCTTCTCGGTCGGCGAAGAAGAGCTTGCCGGTCTCGACACCAAGCCGCTGGTCGGCCATCTCGCCGCCTGGAACTACTTCCAGTCCGTCGATGCCCCTGCGAATGCCGAATTCATCAAGCAGTGGCACGCGTTCACCAAGAACGACAAGCGCGTCACCAACGACCCGATGGAAGCTGCCTATATCGGCTTCAGCGCTTGGGTGAAGGCCGTCGAGGCCGCCGGCACGACCGACACGGATGCCGTTCTCGACACCATCATCGGTACCAGCGTTCCAAACCTTTCGGGCGGCTACTCCACCGTCATGCCGAACCATCACATCACCAAGCCGGTGCTGATCGGAGAAATCCAGGAGGACGGCCAGTTCGAAATCGTCCAGCAGACCCCGCAGGTCGTCGGCGACGAATGGTCCGACTTCCTGCCGGACTCCAAGGATCTGATCTCCGATTGGCGCAAGCCGATGTCCTGCGGCAACTTCAATGTTGCAACGGGCAAATGCGGCGGCAAGGGCTCCTGATTTCAGCACGTAACTATACTGGGGAAGCGGCTTCGCGGCCGTCTCCTGCAAATCATTCACTGCATCGTCGAAGAATACCCCTCCGTCCGGATTTCCCACCCGGACGGAGGGACTTTCATCCCTTTGCCCGTGTCTGGCATGTTTTCTGCTTCGGTGAGGGATGGTCCACGGTTCCTGATGCAGCAGCTGTTCGATCTGATCGTTGAACGAGCGCATTGCAGGAAACTTTAAGCAGCGGCGCCAGCGGCCAAGCATTTCGGCGGAATTCGCGGCGTCAGCCAACGGAACAAGAAGAGCTCATGTATCGCGCCATCCAGACCTTCCTTGTCGCTCTCTGCCTGCTGGTCAGCTGCCTTGCAACCGGCCTGCGCGCGCAGGAAGACATCCGACCGCTGGTCGATGCGCTCGGCGCCGGCGGTTTTCCGCAGAAGATCGAAGCCGTGAAGGCGCTGGCGGCCTCGGGCGATCCCAAGGTTGCTGAAATCCTGCAAAATCTCAGTGATGGCAAGCTTTATGCGCCGAAGACCGGCGGCCCGGTTTATCTCGAAGGCCCGACGGACGGCGGCTATGTCGATGTTCTGACCGGAGCGTCAGCGGCCGATGTTCCCGGCAATCTCGCCAAGATCAGACTGAACAACGGCTTGCGCGGCGCGATCGGCGCGGCCCTTAGCCAATTGACGCTGCTCAGCCCCGATCGGGCCGCTCGTCTGACGGCATCGCAGGATCTTCTCAAGGACGCAAACCCGGACAATCTGGACCTGTTGAATTCAGCGCTTGCGCAGGAGAAGGACGCCGAGGTCAAGGCGACGATGGAGGCAGCGCGGGCCGTTATCCTTCTGAAAACGGATGCCAGTGCCGAGGACAAGAAGGCCGCCATCGATATGATCGCTGCACGCGGAAACCGCGATGCCTTGACGATCCTGACGGCAGCCATGGAGAACGCGCCGGAAGACCTGAAACCGGCAATCGAGCAGAATATCGCGTCGATCAAGACCAGCCTTGCCGCCTGGGACGTGGCGCAGAACGTCTGGTACGGCCTGTCGCTGGGTTCCGTGCTGCTGCTCGCGGCCATCGGCCTTGCCATCACCTTCGGCGTCATGGGCATCATCAACATGGCCCATGGCGAGATGGTCATGCTCGGAGCCTATACGACCTATGTGGTGCAGCAGACAGTCGCCGCCGTGGCGCCTGGCATGGCCGATTACTCGCTTGCCTTCGCGGTTCCCGCCGCCTTCCTGTTTACCGGTCTGGTCGGCGTCGGCATCGAGCGCAGTGTCATCCGCTGGCTCTATGGCCGTCCGCTTGAAACGTTGCTCGCCACCTGGGGCATATCGCTGATCCTGCAGCAGGCGATCCGGACGATCTTCGGGCCGACCAATCGCCAGGTCGACAATCCAAGCTGGATGTCGGGCGTCTTCGAGGTTGGCGGGCTTGCCATCACCTATAACCGCATGTGGATCATCGTCTTCTCGCTCGGCGTCTTCGTCGCGCTGCTCTTGCTGTTGAAGCGCTCCAAGTTCGGCCTGCAGATGCGCGCGGTCACGCAGAACCGGCGCATGGCGTCCTCGATGGGCATTCGCACGCCCTGGGTTGATGCGCTGACCTTCGGTCTCGGTTCAGGCATTGCCGGCATGGCGGGCGTGGCGCTCAGCCAGATCGACAATGTCTCGCCCAATCTCGGCCAGAACTACATTATCGACAGCTTCATGGTGGTGGTGTTCGGCGGGGTCGGCAATCTCTGGGGCACGTTGGTCGGGGCGCTGACGCTCGGCATCGCCAACAAGTTCCTCGAGCCCTATGCCGGCGCGGTGCTGGGCAAAATCCTCATCCTCATCTTCATCATTCTCTTCATCCAGCGGCGGCCACGCGGCCTGTTCGCGCTCAAGGGAAGGGCGGTCGAACAATGATCACGCAAATGCTTTTCAGCCGGCACGAAAAGAAGACGCTCTGGGCTGTTTTCTTGATCCTGCTTGCCGCAGCCCTCGTGCCGCTCGCCAATCTCCTGATCCCCGAAGGCAGCGCTTTCCATGTGCCCGGCTATCTCGTCCCGCTGCTGGGCAAATATCTTTGCTACGCGCTTCTGGCCTTGGCGCTCGATCTTGTCTGGGGCTATTGCGGTATTCTTTCGCTCGGCCATGGCGCGTTCTTCGCGCTCGGCGGTTATGCCATGGGCATGTACCTGATGCGCCAGATCGGCGACCAGGGCGTCTATGCCAATCCGCTGCTGCCGGATTTCATGGTCTTCCTCAATTGGCAGGAACTGCCCTGGTACTGGTATGGCTTCAATCATTTCGCCTTTGCGGCGTTGATGGTTGTTCTGGTGCCCGGCCTGCTGGCCTTCGTCTTCGGCTGGTTTGCCTTCCGCTCGCGCGTCACCGGCGTCTATCTGTCGATCATCACCCAGGCGATGACCTATGCGCTGTTGCTTGCCTTCTTCCGCAACGAGATGGGCTTTGGCGGCAACAACGGCCTCACCGATTTCAAGGAAATCCTCGGCTTCAACGTTCAGGCTGGCGGTACGCGGGCGGCGCTGTTTGCCGCCACAGCGATAGCGCTGGCGCTTGCTCTGGTGCTTAGCTCCGCCATCGTGCGCTCGAAATACGGCAAGGTGCTGGTCGGCGTGCGCGATGCCGAGAGCCGGACCCTGATTCCTGGGCTACCGCGTCGAGAACATGAAGCTGTTCATCTTCACCGTTTCGGCGATGATGGCGGGTGTCGCCGGTGCGCTCTATGTGCCGCAGGTCGGCATCATCAATCCCGGCGAATTCGCGCCGGCAAACTCGATCGAAGTCGTCATCTGGACGGCGGTCGGCGGGCGCGGCACGCTGATCGGACCGATCATCGGCGCCGTGCTGGTCAATTTCGGCAAGAGCATCTTTACCGCCGCTTTCCCGGAATTCTGGCTGTTTGCGCTTGGCGCGCTGTTCGTCGCAACGACGCTGTTCCTACCCAAGGGCGTGGTCGGCACGGTCCAGCAGTTCCTCGCCCGGCGCAAGGAGCAGAAGAAGGCCGATGCCGCGGAGCAAGCCTATCAGGACAAGGCAGCGGCCAAGGCCGAGAGCCAGCTTGCAATCCTTGAACCCCAGGCTGCGGAGTAACACCGATGGACGAAAAACCTCCCGCAGCCTTCTGTATCTCGATGGCGTTTCAGTCTCCTTCGATGGCTTCAAGGCGCTGAATTCGCTGTCCTTCGTGGTCGAACCCGGTGAACTGAGGGCCATCATCGGCCCGAACGGCGCCGGCAAGACGACGATGATGGACATCATCACCGGCAAGACCCGGCCGGACAGCGGCCAGGTCTTCTTCAATGGCGATATCGACCTGACCAAGAAGGACGAGGCGGATATCGCCCAGCTCGGCATCGGCCGCAAATTCCAGAAACCGACGGTGTTCGAAAGCCATACCGTCTGGGACAATATCGAGCTGGCGCTCAACCGGAAGCGCGGCGTGTTCTCGACGCTGTTCTATCGCCTGACCCCGGCCGACAAGGCGCGCATCGAGGAAATCCTCGAGACGGTGCGCATGACTGCGCGCAAGGACGATCTTGCCGCCAACCTCTCGCATGGGCAGAAGCAGTGGCTGGAGATCGGCATGCTGCTTGCGCAGGAGCCGAAACTGCTTCTGGTCGATGAGCCGGTGGCCGGCATGACCGATGCCGAAACGGCCGAAACTGCCATTCTGCTCAAGGAAATCGCCAAGACCCGCTCTGTCGTCGTCGTCGAACACGACATGGGCTTCATCCACGATCTCGGCGTCAAGGTGACGTGCCTGGCGGAAGGTTCTGTTCTTGCCGAAGGCTCGATCGATTTCGTCAGCAACGATCCGAAGGTGATCGAGAATTATTTGGGACGCTAATCATGCTCACGGTCGACAATATCAATCTGCATTACGGCGCAGCACAAGCGTTGCGCGGCGTCTCCATCACTGCTCCAATGGGCAAGATCACCTGCGTGCTCGGCCGCAACGGTGTTGGCAAGACCAGCCTGCTCAGGGCAATCACCGGCCAGCATGGACCGAGCGCCGGAACGATTACCTTCAACAACACGGTGCTGAACGGTATGGCGCCGTATAACCGGGCGAAGCAGGGCATCGGTTTCGTGCCGCAGGGCCGCGAGGTCTTTCCGCTTTTGACCGTCAAGGAAAACCTGGAATCGGGTTATGCGCCGGTGGCCCGCAAAGATCGCTTCATTCCCGAGGATATCTTCAATCTCTTCCCGATCCTGCGCTCCATGCTCGGCCGTCGCGGCGGCGATCTGTCGGGCGGGCAGCAGCAGCAGCTGGCGATTGGCCGGGCGCTGGTGACGCGGCCGAAAATTCTGGTTCTGGACGAGCCGACCGAGGGCATCCAGCCGTCGATCATCAAGGATATCGGCCGGGCAATCCAGTATCTGCGGGATTCCACCGGCATGGCAATTCTGCTTGTGGAACAATATCTTGACTTCTGCCGTGAGCTTGCAGACCATGTCTATATCATGGACCGGGGCGAGATCGTGCACGAAGGCCCAGCCGAAACGCTGGACACGCCGGAAGCGCGCCGCCACCTGACAGTTTGACGGCGGATGGGAATGGCTGAGGCAGCAGGTATCGCTCCGCAAAGGGCATGGGGCAAGGGGCGGCTGGTGGCAAAGCCGTTTGCCGGGCGCACCCGTCTGGCCGAATTCTATCAGGAAGGCTGCGCCAAGATCCGCCTGCCGGAGACGTTCGACACAACGATGGAAGCCGTGCTGATCAACAGTTCCGGCGGCCTGACCGGTGGCGACCATATGGAATGGTCGTTTTCCGCCGGCGAGGGCACCCATCTCACCCTGACCACCCAGGCCTGCGAGAAAATTTACAGAGCCAGCGCAGGTACCGCTGATGTGACAGCGCAGATTTCGGTTGGCGCAGGAGCGGCGGTGCACTGGCTGCCGCAGGAAACCATTCTTTTCGACCGCGCCTCGCTGTCGCGCAGACTAGAGGTTGATCTCGCCGACGGCGCAGAGTTCCTGGCTGTCGAGGCCGTGCTTCTGGGCCGCAAGGCGATGGGCGAGGCGATGCGCGAGGGGCTGTTTCAGGATCGCTGGCGTATCCGCAGGAACGGTATTCTCCTGCATGCTGAAAACCTCCGGCTTTCCGGCGATATCGCCGGTTTGACGCATGAGGTCGCGGTGCTCGGCGGGCAGGTGGCGTTTGCGACGCTTTTCTATACGGGCGCAGAATTGCGAGCAGCTCCTGGAAAAGCTGCGCAGCCTGATCGGCGGCATTGGTGGTGGGGTGAGCCATTACCGGGTCGCGGGCGAGGACAAGCTGATCGCCCGCGTCGTTGCGCCCGATGGTTTCGCCTTGAGAAAAATCCTCATCCCGGTCATTTCGCACTTGCGCAAGGGCGCCTCTGTGCCGAAAGTCTGGAACCTGTAATTGACACGCAATCCTGGTGACCGCGCATGAACCTGACACCCCGTGAAAAAGACAAACTGCTGATTTCGATGGCGGCGATGGTCGCCCGCCGGCGGCTGGAGCGCGGCGTCAAGCTCAATCATCCCGAGGCGATCGCGCTGATTACCGATTTTGTCGTCGAGGGAGCCCGCGACGGCCGCTCGGTGCCTGACCTGATGGAGGCGGGCGCTCATGTCATCACCCGCGCCCAGGTGATGGAGGGCATCCCCGAGATGATCCACGATATCCAGATCGAGGCGACCTTTCCGGATGGGACCAAGCTGGTCACCGTCCACGAACCCATTCGCTGAGGAACAGGCCATGCTGCAACTGAGACCCAATTGCGAATGCTGTGACAAGGACCTGCCGCCCGGCAGCCGCGAAGCCATGATCTGCAGCTTTGAATGCACCTTCTGCACCCAGTGTGCGTCGGAGGTTCTCGACGGACAATGCCCCAATTGCGGCGGTGAACTTGTCCGCCGCCCGGTTCTGCCCGGCCGCCAAGCTCGGCAAGTTTCCAGCATCCACAGAACGGGTTTTGAAGACCGACGGCTGCGCGCCGATCAAGGCTGCCTGAACAGGAGAGACGATACGATGATCCCCGGTGAAATCATTGCGGCAGCTGGCGATATCGAGCTGAATGCCGGGCTGGAAACGGTGTCGCTCGATGTCTCCAACAGCGGCGACCGACCGGTGCAGGTGGGCAGCCACTATCATTTTGCCGAAACCAATGCCGCTCTGTTGTTTGACCGAGCAGTGGCGCACGGACGGCGCCTTGATATCCCGGCCGGAACTGCCGTGCGCTTCGAGCCCGGCCAGACCCGCAGCGTCACGCTCATTCCGTTTGCCGGCAAGCGTGAAGTCTACGGTTTCCGCCAGAAGGTGATGGGGAAATTATGAGGCGGCGGCTTTTCGCGGGGCGGACGTTCTTCGGTTTGAAACTGAGGTGCCAGTGACGGCAGGGCGGACCATCATGATCGTCGGCAATGGCCCGGTGCTAGGCGGTGCAGCCGCAGTCATCGATACCGCCGATCTGGTGATGCGCTTCAACGATTGTCGCTCCTGCGGCGCGGGTGGGGATAAGACGGATATCGTTGCCGTCTGCAACACCGGGCGCCCGGCGCTGGCAATGTTGGGTGGTGGCGCCTGGAAGACCAATGCGGCGGTACGTCAGGCTAGTGCTATCTGGTGTGTTCGCGATGGCGGAAAGTTTCAGGTGTTGCGGCAGCAACTGGCCGTGACGCATCCGGATCTCGATGATCTCTGCGACGACTATACCGATGGTTTTCGTGCCTTTGCCAAGGCGACCGGCCGCGCCTTCCATACGGTGCCGGCATCCACGCATGAGCGTGTCGATGCGGGGCTGAAACAGTTCGATGCGGGTGCCTATGTCGTGCCGAGCAGCGGCCTGATCGCGATTGTCGAGGTTCTGGCCCATTGGCGGCGGCCGGGCGATCGTGTGGTGCTTGCCGGTTTCGGCCATGCCGGCTGGGAATGGCACCCGTTCGCGGCCGAACGCCGTTATGTCGACGACTTGATTTCCACGGGGCAACTCTTCCGCCTCGACCAGAATACGATATCCGCTTTTGCTCAGGGAGCCTAATCACCATGTCCTACAAAATGTCGCGCGCGGCCTATGCCAGCATGTTTGGCCCCACCACCGGCGACAAGGTTCGGCTGGCTGATACCGAACTGTTCATCGAAGTGGAAAAGGATTTCACCACCTATGGCGACGAGGTGAAATTCGGCGGCGGCAAGGTCATCCGCGACGGCATGGGCCAGAGCCAGGCAACACGCGCTGAGGGTGCGGTCGATACCGTCATCACCAATGCGCTGATTGTCGATCATACCGGTATCGTCAAGGCCGATATCGGCCTGAAGAACGGCCGCATTGCAGCGATTGGAAAGGCCGGTAATCCGGATACCCAGCCGGGCGTGACCATCATCGTCGGCCCCTCCACCGAGGTGATCGCCGGGGAGGGCAAGATCGTTACGGCGGGCGGCATGGATGCGCATATTCATTTCATCTGCCCGCAGCAGATCGAGGAGGCCCTGATGTCGGGTATCACCACCATGCTCGGTGGCGGATCAGGCCCGGCGCACGGAACCCTGGCGACAACCTGCACCGGCGCCTGGCATATCGAGCGGATGATCGAGAGTTTCGACGGCTTTCCGATGAACCTGGCGCTGGCCGGCAAGGGCAATGCTTCGCTGCCTGCACCGCTTGAGGAGATGATCCTAGCCGGGGCTTCCAGCCTGAAGCTGCACGAGGACTGGGGCACGACGCCGGCCGCCATCGACAATTGCCTGTCAGTTGCCGATGCCTATGACGTGCAGGTGATGATCCACACCGACACCCTGAACGAAAGCGGCTTCGTCGAGGATACGATCGATGCCATCAAGGGACGCACGATCCATGCCTTCCATACGGAAGGCGCGGGCGGCGGCCACGCGCCCGACATCATCAAGATCTGCGGCCAGTCGAACGTCATCCCGTCCTCGACCAACCCGACACGGCCCTACACGATCAATACGCTGGCCGAGCACCTCGACATGCTGATGGTCTGCCATCACCTGTCGCCGTCGATCCCGGAAGATATCGCCTTTGCCGAAAGCCGGATCCGCAAGGAAACCATCGTGGCCGAAGATATCCTGCACGATATCGGTGCCTTCTCGATCATTTCCTCTGACAGCCAGGCCATGGGTCGCGTCGGCGAGGTGGCGATCCGCACCTGGCAGACGGCCGACAAGATGAAACGGCAACGGGGACGGCTGGCGCAGGAAACCGGCGACAACGACAATTTCCGCGTCCGGCGTTATATCGCCAAATACACCATTAACCCCGCGATCGCCCAGGGCCTTTCCCATGAAATCGGCTCGATCGAACCCGGCAAGCGCGCCGATCTGGTGATCTGGAACCCGGCGTTCTTTGGGGTGAAGCCCGATATGGTCATCCTTGGCGGCATGATCGCGGCCGCTCCGATGGGCGATCCCAATGCCTCCATTCCGACGCCGCAGCCGGTGCATTACCGGCAGATGTTCGGCGCTTTTGGCAAGGCAAGGACGAATTCCTCCGTTACCTTCGTGTCGCAGGCGTCGCTCGACGGCGGGTTGCAGGCGCGCCTCGGCGTGGCCAAGCAGCTGATCGCGGTGAAAAATACCCGTGGTGGCATCAGCAAGGCCTCGATGATCCACAACAGCCTGACGCCGCATATCGAAGTCGACCCGGAAACCTACGAGGTCCGCGCCGATGGTGAGCTACTGACCTGTGAACCCGCGACAGTGCTGCCGATGGCGCAGCGCTACTTCATGTTCTAGCGCGGTTACAGATCGAGAAAGAATGCTGGTTTTCTTGAAACGGGCCTTGCGCTGGCCGGCTGCCGTTGTTCTTGCGGCGGCCTTTGCCATTGTTGCCGGTACATTCGTGCCTCGGCCTTTATGGCCCGCGGCGAAGGCCGATATGGCGACAGGGGAGACGCATCGTATCCTCGTTCTGGCTAACCCGATCCACACGGACATCGCATTCTGATCACTTCCGAAACACTGGAACGCTTTCCATTCCTCGCGGAAAGCGGCATGCCGGTCGCGCATCCGGATGCGCGCTGGCTGGTTTTCGGCTGGGGTGGACGGGCCTTCTACATCGAAACGCCGGTCTGGTCGGAGCTGAAGCCGGTGCCTCTGATCAAGGGGCTGACGCTTGATCGTTCCGTCATCCACGCCGATGTGGCAGGCGAGATCGTTGAGCCTTCGGATCACGTCGTGGGCTTTGAGATCGGCACCGACGAATATCAACGACTGCTGTCGTTCATCGAAGAGAGCTTTACGCCGATGGATGGGCGGATCGAGGCTATACCGGATACGGCCTATGGACAGAATGACCGTTTTTTCGAGGCCAATGGCTGGTTCAGCGCCGTTGTCGGCTGCAATACTTGGGCGGCCAAGGCGCTTCGTGAGGCGGGGTTGAGGACAGGTTGGTGGAATCCTTTGCCGGTTTCGCTGTCGGCATCGCTGACGCTGTATAATTGAAATTATTGACTTTTTGTCGCAGGCGAAGGCATGCGCGATGTGCAGGTCAGCCATGCATGGCGTGTTTTTCGCGCCCTTTGTGCTGCATCGCAGCAGGAGTTGCTGTAGAAAATGGTTCACGTCCTGTGCCGGGCTCTTCCCAAGACCTGCCGCGCAGGGCGTTTGTCTTTCAAGGAGTTCCTATCATGATCATTGGCAGAAAAGTGCCGTCCGTTACCTTCCGTACGCGTTCGCGACGAAGCCGTTGGCGGTGCCAATCCATTCCGTTGGCAGGATGTTTCGTCCGCCGACTATTTCGTGGGCAAGCGCGTCATCCTGTTCTCGCTGCCGGGCGCGTTCACGCCGACCTGCTCGACGTTCCAGCTTCCCTGACTTCGAAAAGCTCGCCGTCGATTTCCGGGCCGAGGGTATCGACGAGATCTACTGCGTCTCCGTCAACGACGCCTTCGTCATGAATGCCTGGGGCAAGTCGCAGAACCTCGAAAACGTCAAGCTGATCCCGGATGGCTCCGGCGAATTTACCCCGCAAGATGGGCATGCTCGTTTCCAAGGACAATCTCGGCTTCGGCATGCGCTCCTGGCGCTATGCCGCCGTCATCAATGACGGTGTGGTCGAGCAGTGGTTCGAAGAAGAAGGCTATTGCGATAATGCCGATAGCGATCCCTATGGCGTCTCGTCGCCGCAGAATATCCTCGCGCGCTGCAGTCGGAAAAGATCGCGGCCTGATCTTAGGCATGTGTGATTTTCATGAAATCCGGCGCCGGTCCTGTTTGGTCTGGCGCCGGATTTTTTTGTTGTTACAGTGGCATGAATGAATTTGAAGGCTCGCCGAATGCCCTATCGCTCGACCCGGATCCTGTCTCCCGGTCCAACCGGCACGACACCGCTTCACACCATTGCGCTGGCCCATGACCAGCGTCATCTGCGCCTGCAAATTGCTGCATCTCGACAATGACGACGTGGTGATGCTCGATCTCAAGGAAGCCGTCATGCTGGCCGACGGTGATCTCCTGGTGCTGGACACCGGCGACTATGTGCGTATCGCAGCCGTCGAAGAACCACTCTACGACATTCGCCCGCGTGATCCGCTCCACCTGATCGAACTCGCCTGGCATCTCGGCAACCGGCACCTCGCAGCCGAAATCCGGCTTGATCGAATCCTGATCCTGCGCGATCCGGTGATCAAGGCGATGCTGGAAGGTTTAGGGGCGACGGTGGGGGAGGTCACGGAACCGTTCCAGCCGATGCGCGGCGCCTATCACGGCGCCAGTGGCCATTCTCATGGACATGGCGGCCACCATCACGCCCATGACTGACCATGCAGACACCAAGGCGCTACTGCGGCTGGTAACATGGCTATCGCCAGCTTTTCCGGTCGGCGCATTTTCCTATTCCGGTGGGCTTGAGCAGGCGGTGCACGATGGCTTGGTGACCGACGCGCCGGGGCTTGCCCGGTGGTTGCAGGTGCTGATCCAGCACGGTTCGAGCTGGAATGATGCCGTGCTTCTGGCCGAGAGCTATCGGGCCGCTGGCGATACTCCGAGGCTTGCGGCGGTGCGGGAACTGGCTGAAGCGCTGGCCGGATCGCGGGAGCGCCATATGGAAACGATACTGCAGGGGGAGGCTTTCCTGACGGCAGCCGCCCATTGGCCGCATCCGGTGTTGGAAACGCTGACCGGTGCCGTTGCCTATCCCGTTGCTGTTGGCGCGGTCGCGGGCGCGCATCGCACCGGGCTGGAGCCGGCCCTTGCGGCTTACGTGCATTCGACCGCGTCCAATCTCGTCTCGGTGGCTATCCGTTGCGGCGTGACGGGACAGAGGCATGGGGTCGGGGTGCTTGCCGAACTGGAATCGGTGATTGCCGAGACGGCCGCCAGAGCATCAGCGAGCACGCTGGACGATCTCGGCTCGGCGACCATCACAGCCGATATTTCGGCGCTGCGCCATGAGACTTTGCATTCGCGGCTCTTCCGTTCCTAACGGTTTTGGGCCTGCTTTCTTGAAAGGAATGTTGCGATGAAATCTGCCAATGGTCCCCTTCGCGTCGGTATCGGCGGTCCGGTCGGTTCCGGCAAGACGGCGCTGACAGACAAGCTCTGCAAGGCGATGCGCGAACAGTATTCGGTCGCCGTCGTCACCAACGATATCTACACCAAGGAAGATGCCGAGGCGCTGGTGCGGATGCAGGCGCTGCCGTCGGACAGGATCGTCGGCGTCGAGACAGGCGGCTGCCCGCACACGGCAATCCGCGAGGATGCGACGATCAACCTGCAGGCCATTGCCGATCTCAACCGCCGCATTCCGGATCTTGACGTGATCTTCATCGAATCCGGCGGCGACAATCTGGCGGCGACTTTTTCGCCCGATCTTGCCGATATCACCATCTATGTGATTTCGGTTTGCCAGGAGCGAGGAAATCCCGTGCAAGGGCGGGCCGGGGATCACGCGCTCGGACCTTTTGGTAATCAACAAGAAAGACCTGGCGCCCTATGTCGGCGCCGATCTCGACGTGATGGAACGCGATGCCAACCGCATGCGCGCAGAGCGGCCGTTCGTGTTTTCCGACATGAAGCGCGGCGACGGTATCGAGACGATCGTCGATTTTCTGCGGGTCGAAGGCGGGCTGTAAGATTTGTTATAGTCGAAATATAAAAGCCCGGCCGCATCACCGATGCGGCCGGGCTTTTTCATGGGATAGCCGAAGACTTATTCGGCTGCCAGCGCCGGATGGTTGATGACGTTACCGCTGCGTTTGGGGCCTTCCAGCTTGTTCAAGCGCTCCTGCAATTCATTGATCGTCTTGCTCTGATCGGTAACGATATCGGTGAGGGCTGCGTTTTCCAGCACTTCCGTCTCCTCGTCCTTGCTGCCGACGAAGCGGCCGAAGATCTTGCCAAGCAGGCGGGAGAGGTCGTCCATTATCAGGAAGAAGGCTGGCACGACGACGAGCGAGATGACCGTTGAGACAATAATGCCGCCGATCACTGCGATGGCCATCGGCGCGCGGAACGAGCCGCCTTCACCGACGCCCAGTGCCGAGGGCAACATGCCCGCCGACATCGCGATCGACGTCATGATGATCGGACGTGCACGTTTGCGCCCGGCCTCGATCATTGCCTCTGTCCGCTCCATGCCGCGATTCATCATCTCGATGGCGAAATCCACAAGCAGGATGGCGTTCTTCGTCACGATACCCATCAGCATCAGGATGCCGATCAGCACCGGCATCGACATGGCGTTCTGCGTCAGGATCAGGCCGATCGCCACGCCGCCGATGGCGAGCGGCAGCGAGAACAGGATCGTGAACGGCTGGATGACGTTCTTGAACAGCAGAATGAGAACCACCAGCACCAGCATCAGGCCGAGCAGCATGGCATTGCCGAAGCCCGCTTCCATTTCCGCCTGAACTTCCGCATCACCGCTTTCGAGGAACTCGACACCCGGCGGAAGCTTGGTTTCCTTGGCAATCTCCTTGAAGCGATCCGATGCCGTGTTGAGGGCCACGCCGATCGGCAGGTCCGCGCCCAGGGTGACGACGCGGTTGCGATCGTAACGCTTGATCGAGCTCGGGCCTTCCGAATAGTTGATGTCGGCAACGGTCGAAATTGGCACCAGCGCACCGGCCGCCGTCTGGACTTTCAAATTGCGGATGGCGGCAAGGTCGGTACGGAAGTTCGTATCCACCTGCACGCGGATTGGGATCTGCCGGTCATCGAGCGAAATCTTCGTCAGGGCGGCGTCGATATCGCCAATTGTGGCGACGCGAACGACATCGGCGATTTGGGCGGTCATGATGCCGAGACGCGACATCTGGTCGGCGCGTGGACGGATCTGCAGTTCAGGCCGCGGCAGGGCACCGTCCGGGCTGACATTGGCGAGCAGCGGCTCGTTGCGCAGGTTGGCTTCCAGCATGGCAACGGCAGTGTTGAGAGCAGCGTCGCTCTTCGAAAGAACATTGAACGACAGGTCGCGTTCGCCACGGTCGTTCAGCTTCAGGATACGGACGTCCGGAATGGAGCGAACGGCTGCATAGACCTGCTTCTCGATTTCAGCCTGCGGAATGATACGGCCGGCCGGTGGAAGTTTCGGCAGATACTGGCCGATCACCGGCATGCGGCCGAAAACGTCGTTGACCACCTTGTTGAGCAGGGAGTGATCGAGCTTGGCCAGCATGACGGTGATGGTCGCGCGGCGTAGTTCGAGGTCACCCTTCGGCGAGGCACCGCCAAGGACGAAGATGCCTTCGACGCCGTTCAGATCCTTGATCCGGGCATAGATTTCCTCTGTCGTCTTGTCGGTATCGTCAAGCCGTGCATCCGGCGGAAGCTCAACGGAGAGGACGATACGCGACGCATCTTCCGTCGGCAGGAAGCTGCCTGGAACGGTCATCAGTAGCATCACCGATCCGATGACGAAACCGATGGCGGCGAGCATTGTGGCATACCGCATGTACCAGCGCTTGGTCGTCGTGCTGACCAGCCAGGTATAGCCGCGCATGATTGTGCCATCGCTGTCATCGTGATGACCGTCGCCGTCGCTGGATTTCATCAAATAGGCGGCCATCAGCGGCGTGATCAGCCGCGCGACCATCAGCGAAAAGAACACCGAGACCGCGACCGTCAGGCCGAACTGGATGAAGTACTGTCCGGGAATGCCCGGCATGAAGGAAACCGGCACGAACACCGCAATGATCGTGAACGTCGTCGCAATCACAGCCAGGCCGATTTCGTCGGCCGCTTCGATTGCTGCCTTGTAGGGCGATTTGCCCATTTTGATATGTCGGGCAATATTCTCGATTTCGACGATGGCGTCGTCCACCAGAATACCGGTGGCAAGCGTCAGTGCGAGGAAGCTGACCAGGTTCAGGGAGAAGCCGAGCAGATCCATGATCCAGAAGGTCGGAATGGCCGACAGCGGTAGCGCAAGGGCCGAGATCAGCGTCGCGCGCCAGTTGCGCAGGAACAGCATGACCACGGCAACGGCGAGCAGGGCGCCTTCGAGCAGCGTATGGATCGCTGCCTCGTAGTTGCCGTAGGTGTAGTAGACGGAATCGTCGACCAGTTCGATTGAGACGTCGGGATTTTTCTCCCGCAGTTCGGTCAGCGTCTTTCCGACAGTTTCGGCGACGGAAACCTCGCTCGCTCCCTTGGCGCGGAAGACGGCGAAGGTCACGACCGGCGTGCCGTTGAAGAGCGAAAACGACTTCGGCTCTTCGTATGTGTCGGTCACCTTGCCGAGTTCGGAAAGGCGCACGAACCTGCCATTCGGCATGGCGATCATGGTGTTCGCCAAGCCTTCGACCGAGCGGGCGTCGCCGAGCGTGCGGATTGCCTGCTCGCTGCCACCTACCTGTCCACGGCCGGAGCCGAGGTCGGTATTCATCTTGCGCAACTGGTTGTTCACGTCCGAAGCGGTAATGCCGTAGGAATTCAGGCGTGCATCATTCAATTCAACGCGGACTTCGCGGTCTGCCCTGCCGTAACGGTCGATCCGGCCGATGCCGGACTTGCCCTGAAGCGCGCTTGACTGTGTCATCGACGAACCAGGAAATTTCCTCAAGCGTCATCCCTGGAGAGGAAACGGCGAAGGTCTGGATCGCCTGACCTTCGACATCAACCTTGGAGACGATCGGTTCTTCCACCGAGGCTGGCAGATCGCCGCGAATGCGGTCGATGGCGTCCTTGGTGTCCTGGACGGCCTGATTGGTCGGCACGTCCATCATGAACATCACAGCGGTGTTGGAAACACCGTCACTGATGGTCGAAGTGATGTGATCGACGCCGGAAATACCGGCGACCGCATCCTCAATTTCCTTGGTGACCTGCGATTCAAGTTCCGCCGGTGCCGCACCACTCTGGCTGACGCTGATCGAGACGATCGGAACGTCGATATTGGGGAAGCGCGTGATCGGCAGTGTGTTGAAGGACGAATATCCGAGATACATCAACAACACGAAGGCGAGGATCGGCGCGATCGGATTGCGAATTGCCCAAGCTGAAAAGTTCATGCCGCTCTTCCCGTCAATTGGTCGCCGTGGCGGCGGATGTCACCGGATTGATCTTGTCGCCGTCGCGCACATAGGCGCCGGCCTTGGCGACCACCTTGTCACCGGGCTCCAGACCCGTGGTGATCTCGATGAATTCACCATCCTGAATGCCTGTCGTCACTTTTGTCTGGTGGACTACGCCATCTTCGACCTTGCGCACGATCGTCTCGTTGCTTCCTACGGTAACGGCCGTCAGTGGCAGGACAATGGCCTGTTTTTCCACGATGGTGATCTGGGCATCGGCATACATGCCGACCTGCGCTTTTTCGGGCTGGTTCAGCGAGATGTAGACTGCTCCGAGGCGGGTCTGGGCATCGACCATCGGCGAAATCAGGCGGATCTTGCCGTCGATCTTGGTCTTACCGTCCGCGAGCGTCACCACCGTTTTCTGGCCGATCGCGAGCTTGATGAGATCGGCCTCGTTGATATCGGCCCGCATTTCCAGTGCGCCGTCGCGGATGATCGTGAACAGCGGCTCGCCCGTGCCATTGGCAATGGCGCCGACCTTGGCTGTCTTTGCCGACACGATGCCGCTGACCGGCGATTTGACCTCGGTGCGGGCGAGGCGCAGGTCCAGGTCGGACATCTGGGCTTCGACGACTTTGATTTCGGCATTGGCGACGGAGATGAACTGCTGGGCCGAGTTGACCCGCGCCAGGGCGGCAGTTGCGGCCGCCTTCTCCTGATCCCGCTGGGCAGTGGAAATCGAGCCAGCTTCCGAGAGTTTCTTCGACCGTTCGCTGACCCGTACAGCTTCCTCGGCATTGGCCTGAGCCTCCGCCAGCAGTGCCTGATATTGCGCAAGCGACGCATTTGCCTTGGCAAGGCTGGCGGCATACTGGCTCTTCTGCAGGAGCAGCATGTCTTCGTTCAAGACTACGAGCGTGCTGTCGGCCTCGACCCGGTCGCCGACATCGGCGTTCAATGTACGAATCGACAGTCCGTCGACCAGAGGTGAGACATAGGTTTCTTCGACTGCCTTGATGGCGCCGGTTGCAACGACGCGGTCGATGATCGGCTTGTTTTCCACTTGGGTCACGACAATGGACGGCAATGTCTGCGCGGCTTTTGGCGCGACGGCCTCCTGCGCGGAGGCGGTGCCCGACAGCAAAGTCAGCAGCAGGGCAGCGGAAACACCAAACGCAAACGTCTTCTTAAGGGCCATCGGCTCATTTCCTCGAATTCCAGATAAATCAAGTCGGTGACGCCGCAGCCTTCAAGGAAGGATTGATCGCCGTCGTCTACTGGAAGGGAAGGAAATGTCGCTTCTGTCTGATCGAGCGAAATGTTTCCCCCGCATCCTCCTCAAAATGCCTCGGGGCTCTATTTAGTTAGGCCCTATCGGCTATGCAAGATGATAGAAAAAAAGAATGGTGCCTCATTATTTTATTTGTTGGATGCCATCAATGCAACTTCTGTTTTATGTCGTTTTGTTCGCGCAAGTGTTTTCAAGTGTTGCAAATGAGAAACGCGGGGATCAGCCCGCGCGTTCCTGTATCGCAAAAGTAATACAAAAGAAGCCTACTTGAGAGCAGCCTCAGTGATCTCGTGGGTGAACGCGCCGACCGGTTCCTTGCTGATAACCGGATCAGAGCCACCCTTCAGCAGCGAATCGACCGTGCGCTTATAGTCGGCCTCGTCGAGTGCGCCGTTTGAGCCCGCCGTCAGCTTGGCGATTTCGCCCATCATGCGCTTTTGATGCTCCTCCGTCTGTGCGCCCGTCGCGTCGTTTTCAAGAACGATGCCGGCTGCTTCATCAGTGTGTTCCTCGGCATATTTCCAACCCTTCATCGAAGCGCGGACGAACTTCACCATCTTTTCCTTGAAGGCTGGATCCCTTGAGCTTGTCTTCCAGCGCATAGAGGCCGTCTTCCAGCGTTGCGACGCCCTGGTCTTCATACTTGAAGGTCACCAGATCGTCCGCCTTTATGCCTGCATCGATGACCTGCCAATATTCGTTGTAGGTCATGGTGGAGATGCAGGCCGCCTGCTTCTGGATCAGTGGGTCGACGTTGAAGCCCTGCTTCAGGACCGTGACGCCATCCGGGCCGCCCTCGGTCTTGAGGCCCAGTTGGCTCATCCAGGACAGGAACGGATATTCGTTGCCGAAAAACCAGACGCCGAGCGTCTTACCCTTGAAGTCTGCCGGTGTTGCGACACCGGATTCCTTCAGGCAGGTCAGCATCATGCCGGACTTCTTGAACGGCTGGGCGATGTTGACGAGGGCTACGCCCTTCTCGCGGGTTGCGAGTGCGGAGGGCATCCAGTCGACGACCACGTCAGCGCCGCCACCGGCGATAACCTGCGGCGGTGCGATGTCGGGACCGCCCGGCTTGATCTCGACATCAAGGCCTTCGGCTTCATAGAAGCCCTTGTCCTTGGCGACGTAATAGCCGGCGAACTGGGCCTGCGTGACCCATTTCAGCTGCAGGACCACCTTGTCGGCGGCCATGGCATGGAATGCGGACAGCGAAAAGCGCTTGCCAGCAGCAATGATGCAAGTCTCGTCTTCATGTCAGTTCCCTCTTTTTTTGTTGTACCCGCCCACCACGGACAGGCATTTCTTAGGCCGTCCGTGCATTTCTGCACGGACGGATGCCAGAACGTGACAGCCCGCTCGATGAGCGCCACTATCCCGTAGAAAGCGGAGCCAGCCACCGCCGCGACGGCGATTTCGGCCCAAACCATATCGACATTCATGCGCCCCACCTCGGTGGAAATCCGGAACCCCATGCCGACGATCGGGGTGCCGAAGAATTCGGCGACGATGGCACCGATCAGCGCCAAAGTGGAGTTGATCTTGAGCGCATTGAAAATGAAAGGCCATGCTGCCGGAAGACGCAGCTTGACAAGCGTCTGGAACCAACTGGCGGCATAGGTGTGCATGAGATCCCGTTCCATCGAACTGGCTGCGGCAAGTCCTGACACCGTGTTCACCAGCATCGGGAAGAAAGTCATGATGACCACGACCGCGACCTTCGACTGCCAGTCGAAGCCGAACCACATGACCATGATCGGCGCGACACCGATGACGGGCAGGGCGGAAACGAAATTACCGAGGGGCAACAGCCCCTTCTGCAGGAAAGGTGAGCGGTCGATGGCGATGGCGACGAGAAAACCGAGGCTGCAGCCCAACGTGTAGCCGATGATCACGGCTTTTAGGAAGGTTTGCTGGAAATCGGCCCAGAGCGTCGGCACGGAGTTGATCAGCCGCGTCCAGATCATCGATGGCGGTGGTAAGAGTACGGAGGGAACATTGAACCCGCGCACGAGGCCTTCCCATAGAACCAGGATGCTGGCGCCGAACAGCAACGGCACCTGCAAGGCGAACAGCCCTGTTTGCGGACATGTTCTGGAATTTCTGGCGCACCAACCATTCATTGGTTGCCCAAGCCGCGAGCCAGAAGGCAATGGCACTGAAGAGGAGACTGTAGTTCATGGCTTCATCCCCATGCGTTTGAGGACGGCGGTATGGGCAAAACCGACAATGATCACCAGAGTCGCAGCGAGTGCGGCCGCCATGAACAAAGCCGACCAAATCTGCACCGTCTGGCCGTAATAGGAACCGGCGAGCAGGCGGGCGCCCAGACCGGACACGGCCCCGGTCGGCAATTCACCGACAATGGCGCCGACCAGCGAGATGGCGATGGCGACCTTCAGCGAGGCGAAGAGATAGGGCATGGATGACGGCCAGCGCAGCTTCCAGAAGGTCTGCGCCGGGCTGGCGTAATAGGTGTGCATCAGATCGAGCTGGATCTGCTCGGGGCTGCGCAATCCCTTGACCATGCCGACGACGATCGGAAAAAAGCTGAGATAGGTCGAAATCAGTGCCTTCGGCAGCAATCCGGATATGCCGATCGCATTGAGCACGACGATGATCATCGGCGCGATGGCGAGGATGGGGATGGTCTGGCTGGCGATGACCCAGGGCATCAGCGAGCGGTCCATGGCCCGGTTATGGACGATGCCGACGGCCAGCAGGATGCCAAGCACGGTGCCGATGCCAAAGCCGAGCAGCGTCGCCGAGAGCGTGATCCAGGCATGGTAGACGAGGCTGCGCTTGGAGGTGATCGGCATCAGGAATGTCGTATTCCAGATTTCGGTGATCACCTGATGCGGGGCAGGAAGAACCGGCCGCTGCTGGAACATGGTTTTTGGCAGGATTTCGGAGAAGGTGATCTCGGTTCCGGCGCGGGCCGCCGTATCGCGCCTCGAACGGTGCATTGAGGAAGATTACCGCGACATACCAGATGACGAGGACGGCAAGGAGGATGACGCCTACCGGCATGAGCCTGTCTTTGAAAAGGTTCGGCTTTTCCATGCTCAAGCCTTCCCCCCGGTAGGCAGCAGCATCAACCCCATCGACACGACGCCAAGGGCGACGCCGGCCAGTTGCGGCAGGGTCATTCGCTCGCCGAAGACGGCAAAGGCGATGAAATTGACCAGGAGAAGCTGGGCGATGGCCGATGCAGAAATGGCCAGGCCGAGCCCGCCCTCCCGCATTAACCGCACCATCATCAGATTGCCGAGGCAATAGAGGGCAAGCGAGAAGAGGAGGATCAGGATATTGTTGGTGGAGACATAATAGCGCGACGCTGTGGCGGCGCTGAGGAAGATGGCCATGGAAGCAGAGAGCCAGAGGATGAAGGACAGGTTCATGAAGTTGCTCCTTCCGTTGGAGCCCATTGGAAGAGGATATCCGGCAAGTTTTCCTCGTTGTCTCCGTTCGTCCTTCTGACCTCTATGAATTTTTCGCGGTTGTAGAAGCGCTGAGCCTCTTTGTTTTCGTCGAATGTCCAGAGGTTGAGCTGGTCAGGAAAAAGTGTCTTTGCATGGTCGATCAGACTTTTGCCAAGCCCCGCTCGGCGGTGGGCACGGTTGGCATACAGCGCTGTAACATATGCGTCGTTGGACAGCGCCATGAAAGCGCAAACCCTGCCATCAATGTCGGCAATCTTGACCTGCCGCTCCTGAAAGACGATGTCGCTGTAGTATCGTTCGACATCCTCGTGGTCATGAACACGCGGCATCCACGACGTTTCGTCAATCCAGTCGTTGAGGATCGCCGCACAAATCGGCATATCGGCCTTGTCGGCGCCCCGGATGATGCATGACCTACTCATCATAGCTATGCCCCGCTCTCAGGCCTTCACGCACCCGGCTTGCAATCTCTAAAAACTCGGGGCTTTCGCGGATATCGAGCGGGCGTTCCTTGGGCAATGTGGATTCAATGATATCGGTCACACGGCCGGGGCGAGGGCTCATGACGACGATCTTGGTGGAGAGATAGACGGCCTCCGGGATCGAGTGGGTGACGAAGCAGATCGTTTTGTTGGTGCGGTCCCAGAGTTTCAAGAGCTGCTCGTTCAGGTGATCACGGACGATTTCATCCAGTGCGCCAAAGGGCTCGTCCATCAGGAGAAGATCGGCGTCGAAGGCAAGCGCGCGGGCGATCGAGGCACGCTGCTGCATGCCGCCGGAAAGCTGCCAGGGGAATTTCTTGCCGAAGCCGGTGAGGTTGACCAGATCCAGCGTGCGGTCGATGCGGGCCTTCTGGTCGGCGGCGCTATAGCCCATGATTTCCAGCGGCAGGGCGATGTTCTTTTCGATCGTACGCCATGGATAAAGGGCGGCGGCCTGGAAGACATAACCGTAGGAGCGGTTCTTGCGGGCGTCTTCCGGCGTCGTGCCGTTGACGGTGATAGAGCCGGAGGTCGGTTTTTCCAGATCGGCGATGACGCGCAGGAAGGTGGTCTTGCCACAGCCGGAGGGGCCGATGAAGGAGACGAAATCGCCCTTGTTGACGTCGAGATTGACGCCCGTCAGCGCGTTGACCGGGCCATCATTGGTCTCGAAGGTGAGGCCGAGATCGCGCGCCGAAACGACGGATGCTGGTGTTGTTGTCATTGTGTCCGGTGCGCTCCGCCCTGAATGCCATTGGCTGGAAGATTGGTGTGACGTCATTCGGCTCTTTGCCTCCGATAGTCGTACTTCATATTTTTCCAATGAGGTATGCTGCCGGCGATATCGGTGCCGTGGAGATGGGGAAATGTTGCAATCATCGAAACCGACCTGCCGGGTCGTTCGCCCGGGTGACACATATGATGGCAAGCAGGGGTTTAGTTATTTCGAGGGAATCTCGGCGGAAGGCGTCGGATCGACCGGCATCTGCATGCATCTTTTGACCATCCCGCCGGGCGGCCGGGCCAAGGCCCATAAGCACGAGACCCATGAAACGGCGATCTATATGCTGTCCGGCGAGGCGCATACGTGGTTTGGCGAAAGTTTGGAAAACCACGTGATCGTGCGGGCGGGCGAGATGTTCTATATCCCGGCCGGCGTGCCGCATCTGCCGGCCAACCTGTCGGACCAGCCCTGTTCGGCGGTGATTGCCCGCACCGACCCGAACGAGCAGGAAAGCGTCGTGCTGTTGCCGGAGCTGGAAGCTCTCGTGGCGCTGTAATTCCGGAGTTACGTAGGTCGGACCGTCATGCCGCCCTTGGCCCGCCGGCCGGCGACAGAGCGATGTGCTGGATTGAGGGCAGCTCATTTGCATTTCTTCAGAGGCCCCCAGCGTGTCCCGTCCTTGAAGGCGATGGTGTAGTCCTTGCTGGTGCGCAGAATGTTGACGCTGTCGTCCGCCTCCCCGGTTTCGCCCTCAGCGCTGCAGGAGACTGTGGCGGCAAAGGACGTTCCGGTCTTCGTCACCGCGCCCTTGAAACTGCAATAGGATGCTGCCGTAGTGATACCCTCGTTGGTCAGCAGGAAGAAGTTGTCCGAACCGGTGGATTCGCCTGTCTTGGAATAGGCGCAGCCATCCGTGTTGCCATAGTCGCCATCAAGGAAAGCCTCACTCGCAACGGCCGATCCTGCTGTTGCAAGGCTTGTCACGAGCAGCACAGCGATGCAGGTTGCGGCGCTCACCATCACACCCCGCTTGCCGGGATGCCGGTGCGCTGGACCTTGCGCGGGGCGGTGATGTCCTTCCAGGTCGACAGTGCCTTGTTGACGGCCGTAAAAGGTTCGCGACTGATGAACTTGCCCTGGCCCTCGTGGGTCTTGATCGTCGATTCCTCGATGGCGACCACGCCGCCCGTCAGCGTGTAGCGCGGCAGGCCGGTGACCTGCTTGCCTTCGAAGACGTTGTAGTCGATCGCCGACTGCTGACTTGCGGCGGAGATCGTCTTTGAACGCTTCGGGTCCCAGACGACGAGATCGGCATCGGCGCCGACGAGGATAGCGCCCTTCTTCGGGTACATGTTGAGGATTGCTGCGATGTTGGTCGAGGTGACGGCGACGAACTCGTTCATGGTGATCCGGCCGGTGGCGACACCGTGTGTCCACAGCATCGGCATCCGGTCCTCCAAGCCCGCCGGTGCCGTTGGGGATCTTGGTGAAGTCGCCGACGCCGAAGCGTTTTTGTGCCGTGGTGAAGGCGCAGTGGTCGGTCGCGACGACCTGCAGGGAGCCTGCGGCCAAGCCGGCCCAGAGCGAGTCCTGATGCTGCTTGTTGCGGAAAGGCGGCGACATGACGCGGCGGGCCGCGTGGTCCCAGTCGGGATTGGCATATTCGCTTTCGTCCAGCGTCAGGTGCTGGATCAGCGGCTCACCATAAACGCGCATGCCGTTTTGACGCGCACGGCGGATGGCTTCGTGGGCCTGTTCGCAGGACGTATGAACAACATAAAGCGGGCTGCCTGCCATGTCGGCGATGATGATGGCGCGGTTGGTTGCCTCGCCCTCGACGGCGGCGGGGCGGGAATAGGCGTGGGCTTCCGGGCCGTTATTGCCGTCGGCGAGCAGCTTTGCCTGCATCTGCGCGACGATATCGCCGTTTTCGGCATGGACCAGCGGCAGCGCACCGAGTTCGGCGCAGCGCTGGAAGGAGTGGAACATCTCGTCGTCATCCACCATCAGCGCGCCCTTGTAGGCCATGAAGTGCTTGAAGGTGTTGATACCCTTGTCCTCTACGATCGTCTGCATCTCGTTGAAGACCTGCTCGCTCCACCAGGTGATCGCCATGTGGAACGAGAAGTCGCAATTGGCGCGAGGTCTTGTTGTCCCACATTGTCAGTGCTTCCAGCAGCGACTGGCCGGGCGAGGGAAGCGCGAAATCGACGACCATCGTCGTGCCGCCGGAAAGGGCCGCCCGCGTGCCGCTTTCGAAATCGTCGGAGGAATAGGTGCCCATGAACGGCATTTCGAGATGGGTATGCGGATCGATGCCGCCGGGCATGACATAACAGCCGGTCGCATCCAGCGTCTCATCGCCCGAAAGGTTCGGGCCGATCTCGACGATCTTGCCGTCGACGATCTTGACGTCCGCCTTGTAGGTGAGGTCGGCGGTGACGATGGTGCCGTTCTTGATGACTGTGGTCATGATCAGGTCCCTTGAATTGATTGGTCTAGGTTCTCAGGCTGCCAATAGAAAAAGGCGGACACAATCCGCCTTCGACTACCCCACAATCCCTGCCGTCTCGACCACCGCATGAAACAGCACATCACATCCTGCAGAGGCCCATTCCTTGGAGATGTCCTCGGCCTCGTTGTGGCTGAGGCCGCCGACGCAGGGGCACATGACCATGGTGGCGGGGGCGACCTTGGCGGCCCAGCAGGCGTCGTGGCCGGCGCCGGAGATCAGGTTCATATGGCTGTAGCCGAGTTTTTCGGCAGCGGTGCGAACGGCGGTGACCAGCGTTGGATCGAAAGTGACCGGCTCGGAAATGGCCGATGGCTTCGATGGAGCAGCCCACACCGAGCGCATCGGTGATCTTCGGGGCTTCGGCCTCGATCTTGGCGCGCATCCGGTCGAGCTTGGCCTTGTCGGGGGAGCGGATGTCGACGGTGAAGACAACCTTGCCCGGCAGCACGTTGCGGGAATTCGGCGAGAAGAACACCTGGCCGACGCCGCCGACGGCGCCCGGCTGGTTTTCCATGGCGACGCCCTGAACCATCTCGATGATCCGCGCCATGGCAAGGCCGGCATTGACGCGCAGGTTCATCGGCGTCGAGCCGGTATGGGCTTCGCGGCCGGTCAGCGTGAATTCCAGCCACCACAGGCCCTGACAGTGCGTCACCACGCCGATGGTCTTTTCCTCGGCTTCGAGGATAGGTCCCTGTTCGATATGGTATTCGAAATAGGCGTGCATTTTTCGCGCCGACGTCTTCGTCGCCTTGCCAGCCGATCCGCTTCAGCTCGTCGCCATAGGTCTTGCCTTCGGGATCCTTGCGGCCATAGGCGTAATCCAGTTCATGGATGCCGGCAAAGACGCCGGAGGCCAGCATGGCAGGCGCGAACTGCGCGCCTTCCTCGTTTGCCCAGTTGGTGACGACGATCGGATGTTTTGTCTTGATGCCGAGATCATTCATGGTGCGGACGACTTCCAGCGCGCCGAGCACGCCAAGTACGCCGTCATATTTGCCGCCAGTCGGCTGGGTATCGAGATGCGAGCCGACATAGACGGGCAGGGCATCGGGATCAGTGCCGGGGCGTGTTGCAAACATCGTGCCCATCTTGTCGACGCCCATGGTCATGCCGGCGTCTTCGCACCATTTTTGAAACAGGTGGCGGCCTTCGCCGTCTTCGTCGGTCAATGTCTGGCGATTGTTGCCGCCGGCAATGCCGGGGCCGATCTTGGCCATATCCATCAGTGAATCCCACAGACGGTCGGCGTTGACGCGCATGTTCTCGCCCGGTGCATGAGCCATGACGGTTCTCCTCATTCTTTTTAAGGGAGGCAGATTTGGCTGCGCATCCCGTCGTTCCCGTGGTCAAATCGGGGCAATCTGGTTTTTCTGATTGCCCTGCGATCAGCCGTTGCGTTTGTGTTTGAACTGACTGATAATTTGACCGGTTGGTAAAACATTACAACTTCCGTTGCCGCACTCAAGGTGAAAAACAGAAAAAACGTAAGTGCCGTCCGAATTTTTGGATGATGCGGTTTTCGGACGTTTTCAGGCCGCGCGCAGGCGGCGATTGATGAGAAGACTGGGGGAAAGATGGTACTTCCTGAGGGCAGCCCGCACGCAAAGGCGAACCCGCATCCAAGAGGAGAAGGAAGAACTGATTCTGGAAGCGGCACTCGACGTGTTCGCCACTCACGGTTTTCGTGGCAGCACCATCGACCAGATCGCCGAGGTGGCGGGCATGTCCAAACCCAACCTGCTCTATTATTTCCGCACCAAGGAAGCGATGCACCGCGCGCTGATCGACCGGGTGCTCGACAGCTGGCTCGACCCGTTGCGTGAGTTTGATGCGGAGGGAAGTCCGGTCTCGGAAATTCGCAGCTATATCCGCCGCAAACTGGAGATGGCGCGGGATTTCCCATGAGAGCAGATTATTCGCCAACGAGATTCTGCAGGGCGCTCCCCATATCGAGGACGAGCTCAAGGGACCGCTGAAGACGCTGGTGGATGAGAAGGCGGACGTCATAAGGGCCTGGGCAAAGGCCGGTAAGATTGCCAACTGCGATCCTTATCACCTGATTTTCGCCATCTGGTCGACGACGCAGCACTATGCCGATTTCGATGTTCAGGTGCGCGGGGTGCTGGGAGAGCAGCGCTCCGGCGAAGGACGTTTTGAAGATGCTGCGCGGTTTCTCGAGCAGCTGTTCGTCAGCGGCCTCGAGATCAGGGATGGCAGCGCGTGAGCCTCGCCCACCTCTAGGTCGCCAGTATAATTCTCCAGCGTCCTTCCGCCTGCGCTCGATAGAGCGCCGCGTCAGCATCTCGTTGAAAGATGTCGTTGCCGGAGCGTAGCGGACTGCCATTGTCCGATAGAGTGGCAGTAGGCGCTTCGCCGCCGATCAAGCAGGTGTTTCCGGCGGGCGGTTGGCCTCCATCATCGCTTCCACCTCCTCTGCGTTCTGGACGATCAAGGTTTCGAGCGTGCCGGTGCGGCCGCGAATGGAGATGTTGTAGCTTTCCCGGTCATCGACCGTAAGCCCGGCATAACGGACAAGATCAGCGGAAACAGCGAGCTGCGCATCATATTCCTTGGCGAAGCCTTCCAGACGGCTTGCGGCGTTGATCGTGTCGCCGACTGCGGTCAGCGATGAAGCCTTGCTGCAGCCGATCTGGCCGATGATCGCCGGGCCGGCATGCATGCCCATGGCAATGCGCAGCGGCTTGTCGAGTTCACTCATGAAGTTACGGTTCAGCACGTCGATGCCTTTGGCGATACGGGTCGTCGCCGTCAGCGCCTGCGCACAGGCATCTTCGATGCTGTTGTTCAGTCCGAAAAGCGCCAGGGCACCATCGCCGATGAACTTGTCGATGACGCCGCCGGAGGCTTCCACCGCCTCGCCGATGGTTTCGAAGTAGCGGTTGAGCAGGAAGACGGTATCGAAGGGCAACTGTCTCTGCGCAAGCAGTGTGAAATCGCGCAGATCGCAAAATAGCACCGCGATGTGGCGCTCGCGGCCGGCTGCCTGCTGCTCGGTCGGCTGGGCCTTGAGGCCGACATTGTCGCCGCCGAGAATGGGAGAGATCGATAGGTTGTGGTTCGGTCGCAACTGGCAGGCGAGGCGCACATTGTCGGGCGCGCGGATACGCGTCAGCGTCGCCCGCTCTGCATCGCTGGCCGGCGGTTGGCGTTCGAGACCTTCCGTTACCCGTACCCGGCAGGTCGAACACCGCCCGCGCCCGCCGCAGATCGAAAGGTGAGGGATGCCTGCAGCACGGCTTGCCTCCAGCACGCTGAAACCTTTTGCGACCGAGATGGCCCGGTCGGGATAGGTGACCCGGATTTTTCCGCGAACAGGAATGGCGCGCAGGATCAATGTTCCGGCGATCATCGCCAGCAGGCCAGCAGTGATGGACGTCCTGATTTGCCCTATGATTTCGGGTGCAGTGCGTACGGGCATGAACCAGGCGGTCGATGGCAGCCCAACTTCCAGCGACCGGGCGCCTGCAGCAAAACCGAGCAAGGCCAGCAGCGGAACGAGGACGGCAAAGGAATAGAAGAACAGAAAATAGCGCGGATACCAGTTGCGCCCGCGCATCCAGAACCATGCGCCGAGGCAGCCATGCGCCCAGACGATGATCAGTACCAGCGACTGCCGTGTCGCGTTAACGGGATCTGCCCAGAGCGTCGGCAACACCTGATAGTAGCCATCGCCATAACCCGTGAGCATCCACTGACCCGGGTGCTGACCACATGGCCAACGATGAGGAAGGGGAAGGCAAGGCCAAAGATGATTTTCAGTGCCTCGCGGACCGGCATGCGCAGGGTTTGCCGGCGGTAGAGGCTTTCAAGCGCGAGCACGAAGTGGACGAGCAACGATCCGTACAGCAGCATCGTGCCCGGCCAGCTTCGCCAGACCAAGTTGAAAACCCGGCGCGCGGCTTCCATGGTCTCGACGGAAATGAGGCCGAGGGCGTGATTTGAAAAATGCGTGAGCAGGAACAAACCCAGGCAGGCGCCCGTCAGGAGATGCAGCCTTTTGCGGGTTCGTGATGAGGCGATCTTCAAGCAGGCATCCGGTGTTGGCGGCCAGGCCGCGTCTTGTCTACCCTCTTATTGACGAGTTCTGGACGAGGGGCAACGCACGTTTTCGTGGACGCATTGTCGCAATTTCGTGCCCAATGCCCTGTTGGGGGGCACGGCCATAAAATCCCGCTGCATTGCGCAGCAGATTTTTTGAAGCTTAAATGACCATCGGCCACCCCGCGTTTTCTACGAAGCGGCCGATACGTCTTGCACAGGAGAATTACTCGGCAGCCTGGCGGGCCATCGGGTTGTTCGGGTGCGTGGTCCAGTTGGCATAGTTCGGATCGACCGTCTTACCGGTGCGTTCGTCCAGCACTCCCGGCTCAAGGCCGACCATGGTGATGCAGTCCTGCACCGGACAGACGTTGACGCAGAGATTGCAGCCGACGCATTCATCTTCCATCACCTCGAAATGGCGTTTTCCATCGACGTACTGGGTGATCGCCTGATGCGATGTGTCTTCGCAGGCGATATGGCAGCGGCCGCATTTGATGCAGGCATCCTGGTCGATGCGGGCCTTGGCGATGTAATTGAGGTTGAGATACTGCCAGTCGGAGACGTTCGGGACGGCCCGGCCGCAGATGTCGTCGAGACTGCGATGGCCCTTGGTGTCCATCCAGTTGGACAAACCCGTAATCATCTCTTGAACGATCTTGAAGCCGTAGGTCATGGCTGCGGTGCAGACCTGGACGTTGCCGGCGCCGAGAACGAGGAATTCGGCAGCGTCGCGCCAGGTGGTGATGCCGCCGATGCCGGAGATCGGCAGGCCGTAGGTTTCCGGATCGCGGGCGATCTCGGCCACCATGTTGAGCGCGATCGGCTTGACTGCCGGTCCGCAATAGCCGCCGTGACTGCCCTTGCCGTCGATCGAGGGTTCCGGCGAGAACGTATCGAGATTGACCGAGGTGATCGAATTGATCGTGTTGATCAGCGACACCGCATCGGTGCCGCCGGATTTGGCGGCGCGCGCAGGCTTGCGGATGTCGGCAATGTTCGGCGTCAGCTTAGTGATGACGGGCATGCGGGTGTACTGCTTGCACCAGCGTACGACCATTTCGATATATTCCGGCACCTGTCCGACCGCAGCACCCATGCCGCGTTCCGACATGCCGTGCGGACAGCCGAAGTTGAGCTCGATGCCGTCGGCGCCGGTTTCTTCCACCAACGGCAGAATCGCCTTCCAGGCATTTTCCTCGCAAGGCACCATGATCGAGGCGATCAGCGCCCGGTCCGGCCAGTTCATCTTCACCTGCTTCATCTCGCGCAGGTTGGTGTAGAGATCGCGGTCGGTGATCAGCTCTATATTGTTGAGCCCCAGCAGGCGGCGGTCGGCGCCCCAGATCGCGCCGTAGCGCGGGCCGTTGACGTTGACGACCGGCGGTCCTTCCTCGCCCAGCGTCTTCCAGACCACACCGCCCCAGCCGGCCTTGAAGGCGCGCTCGACATTGTAGGCCTTGTCGGTTGGCGGCGCGGAAGCCAGCCAGAACGGGTTCGGGGACTTGATGCCGACGAAGTTATTGCGGAGATCAGCCATTGTTCATTCTCCCCTTCAAGCGACGGCTTCGGCCGGCTGCGATGCAGCGGCGAGCACGTGGTTGATCGATTCGGCGGCGTCGCGGCCCATGGCAACGGCGGAAACCGTCAGATCCTCGCCGCCAAGTACGCAGTCGCCGCCCGCCCAGACACGGTCGAGCGATGTGCGGCCTTCGCCATCGACGACGATGCGGCCGGACTGCAAGGCGATGATGCCGAGACCGTCGGCTTCGAACGTCTGGCCGATGGCCTTCAACACGTGGTCGGCGGTGATAACGCCGGTTTCGCCTGTCGTGGTCAGGCGGCCGTCCTCGATCCTGGTATAGTCAAGCTCGATGCCGGCCACGTTGCCGTCGCGGGCGATGATGCGCTTGGGCTGCAGCCAGTGGCGGATCGTGACACCCTTCGAGGCAGCAAGATCCTGCTCGAATTCCGAGGCGTTCATGCTCTCTTTGCCGCGGCGGTAGCAGATGGTCACTTCCTCGGCGCCAAGCAGCTTGGCCTGAACGGCAGCATCGACCGCGGTCATGCCGCCGCCGAGCACCACGACGCGGCGGCCAATGGCGATGTCGGCCTTGGTTTCGGATTGCCGCAGAGCTGCGATGAAATCGACCGCGTCCTCGACGCCTTCGGCAGTTTCGCCTTCGGCCCTGAGAGCATTAACGCCGGCCAGGCCGAGGCCGAGGAAAACAGCGTCGTGTTTGGAGAGCATGTCGCCCAGCGAAAAATCGCGCCCGAGCATCATGCGATTGCGGATCTCGATGCCGCCGATGGCAAGCACGTAGTCGACTTCGGCCTGGGCGAAGTCATCGACCGCCTTGTAGGTGGCGATGCCGTATTCGTTGAGACCGCCGGCCTTTTCACGGGCATCGTAGATGACGACGTCATGGCCCTTGACCGCCAGGCGGTGGGCGCAGGCAAGGCCGGCCGGGCCGGCGCCGACCACGGCGATGGATTTACCCGTCGGTTCGGCGCGCTGATAGAACTGCCGGTTTTCGCGCATGGCGATATCGGTCGCATAACGCTGCAGCCTACCGATTTCGACCGGCCGATGCTCGGCCTCGTTGCGTACACACGCCTGCTCGCACAGCGTTTCGGTGGGACAGACGCGGGCGCACATGCCGCCGAGGATGTTCTGGTCGAAGATGGTGTTGGCCGAGCCGATCGGGTTTCCAGTCGATATCTGCCGGATGAACAGCGGGATATCAATGGAGGTGGGACAGGCCGTCATGCAGGGCGCGTCGTAGCAGAAGTAACAGCGGTCGGAGGCAACCAGTGCTTCATGCTCGTCCAGCGGCGGATGCAGATCGGAAAAATTCTTCTCGTATTCGAGGGGAGACAGGCGCCCGCTCACTATTCCAGTTTCAGTCGTTCCCATTTTTTGCTCCCAAATGTCGTGCCTCAGGATGATGAAACGGTAACACGCTTTATTTTTTTATCAAACGGTAAAATTTTAAAATGAAAATCGCAGGAATCCCAGCGCCGTAGGGGTTTCAAAGGGTCGGCAAGGGGAGGCGCCATGGTCTGTGTTTGACAGAGGCCGGGAAAAAGTGTCAGCACATCGTTCAGGGAGTAAGGAAAATGGCGCGCAGACCGGAAGGCAGTAACAGGCTCGATGACGCCGCGCGTGGGCTGGCTCTATTATGTCGCCGGACGCACGCAGGACGAAATTGCCTCCAGCATGGGCATCTCGCGCCAGTCGGCGCAGCGACTGGTTTCGCTGGCCATGGCCGAGCGCCTGATCAAGGTTCGCCTCGACCACCCGATCGCCGCCTGTCTCGAGCTCGGGCTCCGCCTCAAGGAGAAATTCGACCTCCGGCAAGTGGATATCGTGCCGAGCGATCCGGGCTCCTCCTCGACGACCGTCGGCATTGCCGAGGCAGGCGCGGCGGAGATCGAGCGTTGGCTGAAGTCGACCGATCCGATCATCCTTGCCATTGGCACAGGTCGCACATTGAAGGCGGCGATCGACCAGTTGCCGGCGATGGAATGTCCGCAGCACCGTATCGTCTCCTTGACCGGTAATATCGGTCCCGACGGTTCGGCGGCCTACTACAACGTCATCTTCTCGATGGCCGATGCCGTCAAGGCGCGGCATTTTCCGATGCCGCTGCCGGTTCTCGTTTCGTCGCCGGAGGAGCGCGCGGTGCTTCACAATCAGGCACTCGTCAAATCGGCGTTACAGCTTGGTGCGGAGGCCAATGTCGCCTTCGTCGGTGTCGGTGAACTGGGCGAGCGGGCGCCTCTGTGCGAAGACGGTTTTCTTGCCCAGGATGAAATGCTGCGCCTCATGGACGAGGGGGCGGCAGGTGAAATCTGCGGCTGGATGTTTGATCGTGACGGGCAGATGATGTCCGGCAGCATCAACAAGCGCGTCGCCAGCGTGCCCTTGCCGTCGCGCTGATTCTGCGACCGTGATCGGTCTTGCCAAGGGCCAGCGCAAACATGTCGCTTTGCGGGCTGCCCTGACGGGGCGGGTGATCAACGGTTTGATCACGGATGAGTCGACCGCCGAGTTTTTGCTCAAAGACTGAGCGAATTCCCAGAAATTTTCATTAGCAAAATCAAATCGGTGGCATTTCGTTTCTGCACTGCAGCAACGAATGCCGATTGACATTTTTTGCGAATGTGTGAGTAATTGCCCACGAGCAAGGCAAATGCTCACAACTCTTCTGGGAGGAAGATATATGAACTTGAAAACTTTCCTGCTGGGCACGTGCTCGGCAGTCGTCATCGCGGGTTTTGCCCAGGCAGAAACCCTCACCATTGCCACGGTGAACAATGGCGACATGGTCCGCATGCAGACGCTGACGGACGATTTCACCAAGGCCAATCCTGACATCCAGCTCGAATGGGTCACCCTCGAAGAGAACGTGCTGCGCAGAACGCGTCACCACCGATATCGCAACCAAGGGCGGCCAGTACGACGTGCTGACGATCGGTACCTATGAAGTGCCGATCTGGGCCAAGCAGGGCTGGCTCCTGCCACTCGACAATCTCGGCGCCGACTATGACGTCGACGACCTGCTTCCGGCCATCCGTTCGGGCCTGACCGCAGACGGCAAGCTCTATGCAGCACCGTTCTACGGCGAAAGCTCGATGGTCATGTACCGCAAGGACCTGATGGAAAAGGCCGGGCTGACCATGCCTGACGCTCCGACCTGGGAGTTCATCAACGACGCAGCCCGCAAGATGACCGACCGTACGGCCGACATCAACGGCATCTGCCTTCGCGGCAAGGCCGGCTGGGGCGAAAACATGGCGTTCCTGACCGCAACGTCCAATGCTTTCGGTGCACGCTGGTTCGATGAAAGCTGGAAGCCCCAGTTCGATCAGCCGGAATGGAAAGCCACGCTCGATATGTACGTCAAGCTGATGAACGATGCAGGCCCGCAGGGTGCTTCGTCCAACGGCTTCAACGAAAACCTGGCGCTGTTCCAGCAGGGCAAGTGCGGCATGTGGATCGATGCCACGGTGGCTGCTTCGTTCGTGACCAACCCGAAGGACTCGACCGTTGCCGACAAGGTCGGTTTCGCTCTTGCTCCTGACACCGGTCTCGGCAAGCGCGGTAACTGGCTGTGGGCCTGGAACCTTGCCATCCCGGCAGGCACCCAGAAGGCGGAAGCTGCCGAGAAGTTCGTGTCCTGGGCAACCAGCAAGCACTATCTCGACATCGTCGCTGCCAAGGAAGGCTGGGCAAACGTCCCTCCGGGCACGCGCACCTCGCTCTACCAGAATGCCGAGTACTTGAAGGCGGCTCCGTTCGCCAAGATGACGCTCGACAGCATCAATGCCGCCGACCCGAAGAGCCCGTCCGTCAAGCCGGTGCCTTACGTCGGAGTTCAGTTTGTCGCCATCCCGGAATTCCAGGGGCTTGGCACAACGGTCGGTCAGCTCTTCTCGGCAGCTCTTGCCGGTCAGATGACGGTTGACGATGCGCTGGCGCAGGCACAGCAGGTAACCACCCGCGAAATGACTCGCGGCGGTTACATCAAGTAGGTTCCTTCCCAAGGACGGGCGGTCCGGACTACCATCCGGACCGTCAACTCAAACCTGACGTCAATCGCCGTGAAGCCTATTGTCGCTGCGCCTGACGTCAGGCTTTTCCAAAAAGAATACCAAGGCGGCCGGCTTGCTGCCCTCCCGGCGGGGCGGGTGTCCGTACCGGCATCACAGGGAGGGTGTTGAAATGGCTACGCAGAATACACGGGCGCTTGCGCGCTGGATGATGGCCCCGTCGGTCGGGCTTCTCCTGATCTGGATGATCGTACCACTGGCGATGACGCTGTGGTTTTCTTTCCAGAACTACAATCTGCTCAATCCCGGCAATATCAGTTTCGCTGGCCTGTTCAACTACCAGTATTTCTATTCGGATCCTGCTTTTTTCCAGTCGATCTGGAACACGCTGGTCATCGTGGTCGGCGTGCTTTTTATCACGGTCATCGGCGGCATCGCCATTGCGCTGATGCTCGATCAGCCGATGTGGGGGCAGGGGCTTGTCCGCATCCTGGTGATCTCGCCGTTCTTCGTCATGCCGCCGGTTGCGGCGCTGGTCTGGAAGAACATGATCATGCACCCGCAATATGGCGTATTTGCCGATATCAGCCGCTTCTTCGGCCTGCAGCCGGTCGATTGGTTCGGGCAATATCCGCTGTTTTCGATCATCATCATCGTTGCCTGGCAGTGGCTGCCGTTTGCGACGCTGATCCTGTTGACCGCCCTGCAATCGCTTGACGGCGAGCAGAAGGAAGCAGCCGAGATGGATGGTGCCGGTTTCGTCAACCGCTTCATCTACCTGACGGTGCCGCATCTGGCTCGCTCGATCACGGTTGTCATCCTGATCCAGACCATTTTCCTTCTGGGCGTCTACGCCGAAATCCTCGTTACCACCAATGGCGGTCCGGGATACGCATCGACCAACTTGCCGTTCCTGATCTACCGCACCGCTCTGCTCGGCTACGATGTCGGTGGTGCTTCGGCAGGCGGTATCATCGCAGTCATCCTCGCCAATATCGTCGCCTTCTTCCTGATGCGCGCCGTTGGCAAGAACCTCGACAAGTAAGGGAGGCAAGACCATGGCCCGTGCAGTTTCGACCAGAAGAACCGTCGTCTTCACCATTGCCGCCTGGATCATCGCGCTCGTGATCTTCTTCCCGATCCTTTATACGATCATCACCTCGTTCAAGTCCGAGACCGAAGCGATCCAGGGTTTCAACCTCATTCCTTCGGGCACGGTAGAAAGCTACCAGGCCGTTCAGGCACAGAGCAATTATTTCAAGTTCTTCCTGAACTCGGTGATCATCTCGGTCGGCTCGACGCTGATCGCGCTGTTGATCTCGGTGCCGGCCGCGTGGTCGATGGCCTTTTCGCCGACCAACAAGACCAAGGACATCCTGATGTGGATGCTCTCCACCAAGATGATGCCGGCCGCAGCCGTCATGGTGCCAATCTACCTTCTGTTCCGCGACTTCGGACTGCTCGACAGCCGCTTCGGCCTGACCGTGATGCTGACGATGATCAATCTGCCGATCGTTGTGTGGATGCTCTACACTTACTTTCATTGAAATCCCGGGCGAGATCCTCGAAGCCTCGCGGATGGACGGAGCGTCGCTGTGGGGCGAGATCTGGTACGTGCTGACGCCGATGGCGGTGCCGGGCATTGCCTCGACTATGCTGCTCAACATTATCCTTGCCTGGAACGAGGCCTTCTGGACGATCCGGCTCACCACCACCAATGCGGCACCGCTGACGGCCTTCATTGCTTCCTTCTCCAGCCCGCAAGGTCTGTTCTGGGCCAAGCTGTCGGCCGCCTCGACCCTTGCGATTGCACCGATCCTGATCATGGGCTGGTTCAGCCAGAAACAACTTGTCCGCGGCCTGACCTTCGGCGCCGTGAAGTAACTCAAAGAAAAGACTTGGGAGGCACGCATGGGCAATATCACACTGAAAAAGGTCAACAAATCCTTTGGCGCGACGCAGGTCATTCCTGGGATCGACCTGACGATCAATGAGGGCGAGTTCGTCGTCTTCGTCGGTCCCTCGGGCTGCGGGAAGTCGACGCTGCTGCGTTTGATCGCCGGCCTTGAGGATACGACCTCGGGCACGATCGAGATCGACGGCCGCGACGTGACCGGCATGGCGCCGGCAAAACGCGGGCTGGCCATGGTGTTCCAGTCCTATGCGCTCTATCCGCATATGTCGGTGCGCAACAACATCGCCTTCCCCCTGAAGATGGCAAAGTTGGATCAAGGCGCCATCGACAAGAAGGTGACGGAAGCGGCGCGTGTCCTCAACCTCACCAATTATCTCGACCGGCGCCCCGGCCAGCTCTCCGGCGGCCAGCGCCAGCGTCGCCATCGGCCGTGCCATCGTGCGCGAACCCTCGGCCTTCCTGTTCGACGAGCCGCTGTCCAACCTTGACGCGGCATTGCGCGGGACGATGCGGCTGGAAATCAGCGAACTGCATCACCAGCTGAAGACGACGATGATCTACGTCACCCACGATCAGGTCGAAGCCATGACCATGGCCGACAAGATCGTGGTCTTGAACGCCGGCAATATCGAGCAGGTCGGATCGCCCCTCGATCTCTACCACCGGCCGGACAATATCTTCGTCGCCGGTTTCATCGGCTCGCCGCGGATGAACTTTGCGACGGGCGAATTCGCCAAGCCGCACAACGCGCATACGATCGGCGTTCGTCCCGAACACCTGAAGCTGTCGACGGGATCGGGTGCCTGGCGCGGCGTGGTCGGTGTTGCCGAGCATCTCGGCTCCGACACGTTCCTGCATATTCATGTCGACGGGATCGGGTTGGTGACAGGCGCGTCGGCGGCGATTTTGCTGTCTCGCATGGCGATCAGGTCTTCCTGACACCCGAAGAGGGCCGTGTGCACAAATTCAATGACAAGGGACTGGCAATTCGATGACACGGCTTATGGGTAAAAGCGCTGATCACGGGATCGGCGCGCGGTATCGGACGCGCTTTTGCGGAGGCTTACATCCGCGAAGGGGCGACCGTGGCGATTGCCGATATCAATCTCGAACGGGCCAAGGTCACTGCCGGCGAGCTTGGCCCTTCGGCCTATGCCGTTGAAATGGACGTGACCAGCCAGGTGTCGATCGATGAAGCGATTGCCTCTATCGCCGCAAAGGCCGGTGGCCTCGACATCCTGGTCAACAACGCAGCCCTGTTCGATCTCGCGCCGATCGTCGAGATCACCCGGGAAAGTTATGACAGGCTCTTTACGATCAATGTCTCAGGCACGCTGTTTACCATGCAGGCCGCCGCAAAGCAGATGATTGCACAGGGACGCGGCGGCAAAATCATCAACATGGCAAGCCAGGCTGGGCGCCGCGGGGAAGCTCTTGTCGCCGTCTATTGCGCCACCAAGGCGGCCGTTATCAGCCTGACCCAGTCGGCAGGGCTTGACCTCATTAAGCACGGCATCAACGTCAATGCGATTGCGCCCGGCGTCGTCGATGGCGAGCATTGGGATGGCGTCGATGCGATGTTTGCCAAGTACGAAAAGCGTCCGCTCGGCGAAAAGAAAAAGCTCGTCGGCGCCGAAGTTCCCTTCGGGCGCATGGGTACGGCTGACGACTTGACAGGCATGGCGATCTTCCTCGCCTCCGCTGACAGCAACTATGTCGTTTCGCAGACCTACAATGTCGATGGCGGCAACTGGATGAGCTGACCTGAAGCTCGTCGAAAGGAATGAACATGACGACCAAACTCTCGCTCGCCAATCTCGACGCCATCAAGGCAACCGCTGCGATCCCGGCCTATGACCGATCCTCGTTGAAGGCAGGTATCGTCCATTTTGGTGTCGGCAATTTCCATCGTGCCCATCAGGCGATCTATCTCGACGACCTGTTCAACACCGGCAGCGATCACGATTGGGCGATCGTCAGGGGCAGGGGTTTTGCCGTCGGATGAAGCGATGCGGGCTAAGCTTGAAGCACAGGACTTCCTGACGACGGTGGTCGAGCAAGACAACAACAAGAGTGCCGCGCGCGTCACCGCGCCGATGATCGACTATCTGCGACCCGGCAATGCGGCGGCAACGATTGCTGCACTTTCTGACCCGGCGATCCGCATCGTATCGCTGACGATCACGGAGGGCGGATATTTCATCGATCCGGCATCCGGCGTGTTCAACCCGGAAACATCCGGCCATCGTCGCCGACAGCCAGAACCCCGCTGATCCGAAGACCGTGTTCGGCCTGATCATTGCCGGGTTGAAAGCCCGGAAGGACAAGGGCATCGTACCGTTCACGGTAATGTCCTGCGACAATATTCCGGGCAATGGAGAAGTCACGCATGCGGCCGTTTCCGGCCTTGCGCGTCTGTCCGATCCGGCGTTTGCTGAATGGATCGAAGCCAATGTCGCGTTTCCAAATGGCATGGTCGACCGTATCACGCCGGCGACAGGCCCACGTGAAGTCGGCATCGTCGCCGATGAATACGGTATCGACGACAACTGGCCGGTGTTTTGCGAAGAGTTCAAGCAATGGGTGCTGGAAGATCATTTTCCGGCCGGTCGGCCGGCGCTTGAGAAGGTTGGTGTCCAGTTTGTGCCGGATGTCGCGCCCTACGAGCACATGAAGATCCGTATTCTCAACGGTGGCCACGCGGCGATCGCTTACCCGGCAGCACTTCTCGATATCCATTTCGTCCATGAGGCGATGGAGGACAAGACGGTTTGCGCTTTCCTGGCAAAGCTGGAAGAGGACGAGATCATCCCGGTTATCCCGCCGGTGCCGAACACCGATCTGAATGCCTATTTCAAGAAGGTGGAGTCGTGGCTGTTCAATCCGAAGATCGCCGACACCATTCCCGCGCTTAGCGCAGGATGGCTCCAACCGGCAGCCGAAATTCATCCTGCCGACGACGGCGGACCGGCTGCGGCGCGGCGAGGATGTCGTCGGCCTGTCGCTGGTGTCAGGGCTCTGGTGCCGGTATCTTGCCGGGACCACGGACAGCGGCAAGCCGATCACCTTCAACGATGCCAGCGCCGACCGGCTTCACGCAGCGGCGATAAAAGCCAAGGACGATCCACAGGCCTTTCTTGCGCTTTCCGATATCTTCGGCGATGTTGCGCAATCAATGCTGTTCCAGAAACGGTTCGCTGCATGCGCTGCGGACACTTTGGGACAAGGGCACGCGGGCAACGCTGCAGCTCTATCTCGACGGAAAACTTGGAGAGTGACCTCATGACGCTTCAGCCCCCGCGTAACGTCGTGGCCGCGGCACGCGACCACTCTGGCGCGCAAGCCGTGGCCTGACGAACATGAATACGCATCCGCCAAAGCTGGTGATTTTCGATTGCGACGGGGTTCTGGTCGATAGCGAGCCTTTGTCGCTCGACGTGCTGGTTCGCGTGTTGCTGCAATGCCGGCGTCGATATGGATGCCGAAGAGGCAACGGAGCGGTTTCTCGGCAAGAGCCTGAAGACGATGTCGGACATCCTGCATGAGGATTACGGTCTTGCAGTCGACGATCATTTTCTCGAGCAGATGCGCCTCGATCTCTACCAGCGGTTCCGCCAGGAACTGCAGCCGGTCGCCGGTATCGCCACGGCACTTGATCAGCTTGATCTTCCCAGATGCGTAGCCTCGTCGAGCCAGATGGAACGCATCCGGCTTTCCCTGACCATTACCGGGCTGATCGACAAGCTTGAGCCCTATCTGTTCAGCTCCAGCATGGTCAAGCACGGCAAACCGGCGCCGGACCTGTTCCTCCATGCGGCTGCCGAGATGGCGACGCCACCGGAAAATTGCATCGTCGTCGAAGATAGCCCTGCCGGCGTCGAAGCGGCCAAGGCCGCGGGCATGCGGGTTTTCGCTTTTGCTGGCGCCTCGCATGCAAAATCCGAGCGGCATCTGCAAACGCTGCGTCGGCTCGATCCCGACGTGCTGTTTGACGACATGCGGGAATTGATCCATTTTGTCCGTAAAGAACAAAGGGACGGGAACGCAGGGCTCTGATGGCTGATTTGATCGTTGCTGTCGATGTCGGAACCGGCAGCGCCTGCGCTGGCATTTTCGATAGGCATGGCAAGCAGTTGGCCCGGGCGGACTATCCGATCGCGATGAATCGGCCGGAAGAAAATCACGCCGAGCATGATTCTGAAAATATCTGGTCTGCCGTCTGCATCGCCGTCAAGACGGCGCGTGCCAAGGCTGGCGTTACGGCCGAGGCGATTGCGGCAATCGGCTTCGATGCGACATGCTCGCTCGTCGTGCGGGACAGGGATGGTGCGCCCTTGTCGGTCAATCGCAAGGGCGACCTGCGCTGGGATACGATCGTTTGGCTCGATCACCGGGCACTGAAGCAGGCGGATTTCTGTACGGCCACCAAGCATCCGGTGCTTGATCATTCCGGTAGGGTCATGTCGCCTGAAATGGAAATGCCGAAGCTGATGTGGCTGAAGCAGACCCTGCCGCAGCAATGGGAAAAGGCGGGCTATTTCTTCGATCTCGCCGATTTCCTGTCCTGGCGGGCAACCGGCAATGCCGCACGGTCGCGCTGCACGCTGACGGCCAAGTGGAACTATCTGTCCCATCAGGAGAACGGCTGGCAGGACGAATTTCTGCATAGGATCGGACTTGAGGATGTGCGCGAACGTGGCGGGCTACCTGAAAAGACGTTGCCGGTCGGGCGATCGGTTGGGCATCTGACGGCCGCGGCTGCGGCTGAATTGGGTCTGGCGGAGAGTTGCCGGGTGGCCACAGGGCTGATCGACGCCTATGCTGGCGCCATCGGTGTGCTCGGCGGTTTTGCCGGCGAGCCGGAAAAGCTGGAACGGCAACTCGCCCTGATTGCCGGTACCTCGAGCTGCATCGTTGCGTTCTCCCAGGAGATGAAGCCCGGTTTCGGCATGTGGGGTCCTTATTTCGAGGCCGCTTTTCCGGACAGTTGGCTGATCGAGGGCGGGCAATCAGCAACCGGGGCTCTGCTCGATCACGTCGTTCGCAGCCACAGTGCCGGCGGTGAGCCGGACGCCGAAATTCACCAGAGGATCGTGCTGCGCATTCAGGAACTGCGGGCCGCTTACGGAACCGAATTTGCAGGCCCGTCTGCATGTGCTGCCGGATTTTCACGGAAACCGCTCGCCGCTCGCCGACCCGCATGCGCTTGGCGTCATCAGCGGCCTGACGCTGGACAGCTCGTTCGATGCACTCTGCCGGCTCTATTGGCGCACTTGCGTCGCCATTGCGCTCGGAATTCGCCACATCCTCGGAAATGATGAAAGAGGCGGGCTACGACCTCGACACTTTGCATGTGACCGGCGGTCATGTCCGCAACGCGCTGTTGATGGAGCTTTATTCCGATGTGACCGGCTGCACGGTCGTCGTCCCGGAAACCAACGATGCGGTTCTGCTCGGCACGGCCATGGTCGCCTCCGTCGCCGGCGGCCTCTATCCGGACCTGCGCGCCGCGGGACCAGCCATGTCTCCCGGCGGCCATGCGCAATATCCGAATGCCGAAGTGCAGGAAATCTACGATCGCGACTACCGCAAGTTCCTGAGCCTCTATAGGCACCGCACCGAGCTGGAAACGCTGTGAAAACAGCGGATTTTACATCATCCAAAAAAAATGAAACCGCGCGGAACTTTTTCTGTATTGGCTCGTTTCTCTCACGTCCGGATAGCGGTTCACATCGCCCCCAATGTGAGCCCCAATCAAACATCCGGCAATCAACTCACACGCCCCCTCGGTGAGTTGTCAATATCAGCCAGTGCCTTCCCCCGGCGCTGGCTGTTTTTTTGTCATTTTTTTGGGATGACGGCTTGTGCAAGACGGCTGGGACCCTCAAGCCGCATCACGACTAGGCTCGGCCGATGATTTCATATTCCCGGGATGGGATGGTCAGGTGATATTCGATGCGGTCGGATGTCGTCAAATACATCGCCTTGCCACCGATCGCCACCGGCACGACGCTCCAGTACCGTGCGTGCAAATGTATGTTCATCCACCTCCCGCAGGGCAGCAGCAGGTGGCAGGTTTTCGACCCAGGCCAGCTCGATGGCTGCACTCTCCTCAAAGGTCGTCTCGGAAACAGTCGATTGTCAGCGAGTTTATGCCTGCCGAGATCGCACCATAGGATGCCGAATTGACGATGAGTTCGTGCAGCGCAAGGCCGATATGCAAGGTCGCGTTGGGTGACAGATGCGCATTGATGCCGTTGATGGAGATCGGCGTTTCGGAATCCGGCCAATAGGCGCTGAACTGCCGCTCGGTCAGCGCAAAGAGATAGGCCCCGCGCCAGCTGGAATCGGTGACGAGATCCTGCGAATAGGCAAGCGACTGGATGCGGCCGCGAAATTTGGTGAGAAAATAGTCCAGCGACAGGGCCTGGCGTGCTGTCTGCGTTGCAATCCCTTGAATGATGGCGAGCAGGTTCTTGGAGCGATGGCTGAGTTCGCGCAACAGGGTCTTCAAGATGCGTTCGCGATGCCGGGTTTCCGAGATATCGGTGATCACGGAGAGAGTTCCGGTCATTCCAGCTGCATCAATGCGCTCGATATCGATCCGGTATGTCAGCACTCCGGTCGCCGCCGCCACGTCGATTTCGGTCGATACAGGCGTGTTTGTGCAGGTGACGCTGCGTTTCAAGGCAACTAGTCGCGTGCCGTCCTCTGCGCCGAACACAGATTCCTCGCCCTGATGCTCTGTTGCCAGTAGCTGCAATCCTTCGGGCAGGTTTCCGGAAAGAACAGTGTCGAGATCGTCCGATTGATAAACATATCCAGCCCCTGATTTCTTCAAAACCAGTTCCATCAGGACCTTGCTGGTATTGGCGTCGGTCTTGATCGAGGCTGAGTTGCCTGCATTGCCCACGCGAAGCGCCTTCCATTCTGTGATCGGTTCTCCGCATTACTCCTGCGCCGGGAAAAGGCGGGTAGATCCGATCGGTATTCGGACCGGAAATAGGGGCCGGCTCTCATACCAATATGTTCACACGGGGCGCCGATATGCCCCCGTGTTCTCTTTCAATAGGCCCGTTCCAGACGTTGGGTAAACTAATCTCAAGCCGCAGCTTTGGTCGATTCGTTGAAGAACAGCGCCTGACTGATCAGGGCCTTGACCATGTCCGGGTTGAACGGCTTTGTGACCAGAAAGGTTGGTTCAGGGCGTTCGCCGGTCAACAGGCGCTCTGGAAATGCTGTGATGAAAATGACCGGAATGGCCGTGTTCTTCAGGATGTCATTGACGGCGTCGATGCCTGAACTGCCATCGGCCAGCTGGATATCGGCAAGCACCATGCTTGGCCGCGTCGCCTTGAACAGGGCGACGGCTTCGTCGCGTGTGCGCGCAATGCCGGTAACCGTGTGCCCCAGGCTCTCGACCATCTGTTCGATGTCGATCGCAATCAACGGCTCGTCCTCGATAATCATGATATCGGTTGCCACCTGGCGCGAAATTTCTTCGGACGCGCGCTCAAGCAACTGGTTCATGCCGCTCTCGGTCGTGTCGAGAACTTCAGCCGCCTCGCTTGTACGAAACCCTTCGACGGAAACCAGGAGAAAAGCCTGACGGGCGAGCGGCGAGACCGAAGCAAGATTGATCGAAGCGCGCTTTTCCCAGGCAAAGGGCGACACCGGTTCCGGGATCAGGACGGACGATGAACCGAAAAGCTTGGTATAAAGCTGAAACAGAGCAACCCTGTCATTGCTGGCTTCCGGGAAAATACCGACATCTGCGATCAGCGCTTCCAGAACAGCTGCGACATAGGCGTCGCCCGATGTCTGCGATCCCGTCAATGCGGGAATATCGGCGCAGATAGGGCAGGAACGGAGCGATCCGGGTGGAAAGTGACATATAAAAACTCCCTCAATCTGGCCGGGGTGGTGGCCATGACAGCGGGAAAACACGACGTTAAAAAAAGGTTCCTTTCAGCGGAACATTTTTTTTAACCGCGCATTATGCTGCCAGATGAATATTGAAGGTATTTGGCATTGATGACCGACAAACTTGGGGCAGGGCGCGAGACCATGAGGTCTGTGCGTGCCGATAATCCAAATGCGCAGATTGCAACGAAGCTCCGCGCTCTCTATCTTTCTGTACAGGAAGAAGCCATTCCAGACCGGTTCCTTGACCTGCTTGAGAAGCTCGATGCGGTCGAGCGCCAGTCGATGCCGGATGTGGCAGAATGAGTGCTGGCATGACGTCTGAGGAACCCAGTTTCAAGCGTGAAATGCTCGCGGCCCTCCCCAGCCTGCGAGCCTTCGCCATGTCACTGATTGGCAGGCATGATCGCGCCGACGATCTGGTGCAGGATACCATCATGAAGGCATGGGCCAAGCAGGACCACTTCGAGATGGGCACCAACATGAAGGCGTGGCTGTTCACCATCCTTCGCAACGAACTCTACAGCCAGATGCGCAAGCGCGGCCGTGAGGTCCAGGATAGCGACGGGTATTTTACCGAGTCGCTTGCCCAGCACCCGGCACAGTACGGATCTCTGGATCTCCAGGATTTCAAGCGAGCGCTGGAAACACTTCCGCCGGATCAACGTGAAGCCATCATCCTTGTCGGTGCTTCCGGCTTTTCCTACGAAGAGGCGGCGGAAATTTGTGGCTGTGCGCTCGGTACGATCAAGAGCCGCGTCAACCGTGCCCGCCAGCGGCTGCAGGACATTCTGCAGGTGACTGGCGAAAACGAATACGGCCCGGATGCCACATCTGCGCCGATGACGTCGTGGGCTTTCATTTCCTGACATCGCCTTCTCCGCCCGCCAAACCTTGCCTCCGAGGCTTGGCGGGCGTTTCCTGCTGCGGAGCATCATTCGGCACGATTGCGTCGCAGGCAGCAATCGTGCAGAAACTGTGTCCAGGCGTGTTACAGCGTTAGGGCCATGGGGCGAGACATTGACGTCCAGGCTGGGTATGGAATTTCATGACCAAAGAAACTAGCAATCTGCCGCCGGCGGTAGCTGCCGCACTGGCGTCGGCCGAAAGGCTTGACGTATTGCATGCGGTCGTTCCGGATATGGCTGAGCCGGACGCTGATTTCCACGACCTTGCCGATATCGCCGCCAGCTTCTTGGATGCGCCGGTTGCCTTGGTCACCCTCGTCGATGCTGAGAACCAATGGTTCAAGGCGGCCAGTGGCATCAATGAGATGCAGGCGCCATCCGCTGATTCTTTTTGTGTGCACACGATCGCCGGGGCTCTGGATGGCGCGGTGATCGTCGCAGATGCCACAACAGACCCTCGTTTTTCAAATCAGCCGCGCGTTGTTGGCGCTCCCTTTTTGCGATTTTACGTCGGTGTCCCGTTGGTCATCGAGGGCCAGCCTGTCGGCACGATCTGTGTTTTCGATGTCGAGCCACGCCACGACCTGGCTCCGCAGCTCATTATGCAGTTGCAACGACTATCCCGCGTCGCTTCCTCTCTTTTCACGCTGAAGCACGAGGCGCGCCAACGCGCTCTGAAAGAGGCCGCTCTCTCCCGCGAGGAGCAGCGGCATGCGATGGCACTGGATGCGGCCAATGTTGGCAGCTGGTTGTGGGATATTCGCTCGGGTAACGTTTCCTGCAATCAGCCAATGCTGCGCATGTTCGGCATGCCGTCCACCAAGAGTGTTCATGCTCGGGATATCTTCGGTGCCATTCACTCCGAGGACCGCATGGCAACGCTTTCTGAAATTGCGTTCCGCCATGACGCAGGACCAGGAATACGACGGAACCTTTCGCGTTGCATCGACGGGACGCTGGCTGCTCGGCCGGGGCCGTGTTCACGAGCGCGACGCCAAGGGCAAGCCGACGGTTTTTCTCGGGATCAATATCGATGTGACCGAAGAGCAGGGAGCGACCCAGCGAACCCGGCTTTTACTGCGCGAGCTCAATCACCGGGTCAAAAATACGTTGGCCATGCTGCAATCGTTGGCGCGGCAGACGCTGCGGCAGACAAGTGATCCGCACGAATTCATGACGGCATTCGCCGGCCGGCTTCAGGCGATTTCCGAAGCACATGGGCTTTTGTCGGACCATGAGTGGGGCGAAATCCGACTGTCAGCTTTGCTGGCCAAACAGCTCGCGCCGCATGTACGGGACTATGAAAAGCAGATTGAGATCCACAAGGACGAGATCCTGCTCGGACCGGATCAGGCCGTCGGCCTGGGTCTGGTTTTGCATGAGCTGGCAACCAACGCCGCGAAATACGGATCGCTGTCGGTTTCTGGCGGCAGGGTGGTGTTGACCGCGCGCAGTGTCGATGAGGATGGCCGCCGCGTGCTGCACATGACGTGGACGGAGGTCGGCGGGCCGCCGGTCGAGGAGCCGACGCGGCGCGGTTTCGGCTCTATCCTGATCGAGCGCAGCCTGGACAAGGTGATGGGCAGTTCGGTGAAAGTCGAATATCTGCCGGCAGGCTTGACCGCGATTGTCCGCCTGCCTCTCTGAAATCTCCTTCTGTCCCCTGTTTCAGGATCGATCGCGGTCGCCTGATTTACGCATCAGCCCGAGGACGGTGCCAACGCCGACCGCGAGGCCGGCGGCCAGCAACGGTTGTTTGCGAAAGAGCGTCAGTGCGGTGGCAATGGCAAAGGTGGTCTGCGCTTGCGAGCGGCGACGCTTTTCGGCGGCAATGCGCTGATCGCGCATTGAGCGCGTACATGACACCGATGACGATAAGGCCGACGACGACGGAAATCGCGGCAAGGATGATCGTGGCTTTCAGGGGGGTGTATAGGCCACTCAGATAGATTGCGCCTGCAACGAGTGCGAAAATATACGCGGTCAGGAAGAACAGCGATGCAATAGCCCACATCGCGCCGTTGCGCTTGTAGCGCGAGACGGTAACGCTGACATCCGTCACCACGAGAGCCGAAAGCATTGCGGCCAAAGGACCCATTTTTTTCTCCAGGAGGCAGATCACACAAAGGCCGGCTGACAACCAGGTTGCTTCGCCAGCCTTCGAAAGGGATGCAGGCGACCGCCAGTCATCGGCCGCCGCCCGGTGGTGTCGGATTATTAGCGGCGAATGAGAGCCGCGACGAGAAGGCCGAGAGCGGCCGCCGCGCCCAAAGTGGCAACGGGGTGCTGGCGGACAGTCCGGCGAACCTGCTTCTCGGTGACCGAATAACGGCTGCGCAGTTCGGCAAACAGCGCTTCGCCGTTTTCCAGAAGATCCTGAAGGCCTGCTTCGGCATGATCGCGTGCGTCACGGGCCCGTTCACGAACATCCTTGGATGCTTCCGATGCCCTTGACCGCATATCGGTCGATGCGTCTGCGCCGCGCTGCGACAGGAGCTTGGCCAGCGATGCGATCTCGTCACGGATTTCGCTGATCTGATCTTCGATCGGCGCATCGAGAACGCTGCCATTGCGCTTCTTTGCGCTGGAAAATAGACCTGTGGCCATGGAGAAAGCTCCTTCTTGCGTCGGGACTGCGGCTCAAAGCCTATGCCCGGTGTGCGGTAGTGCTGACATGTGAGATCATCACCGTGTCAGCGGTTCGCCATATCAACGCGCAAGAAGGTGTTTGGTTCCGTGGGCCACTGCTCTAGGCTGCCGTATGCGGCAGGACGAACGGGACATTGCCTACCGGTGTTGCATTGACCCGCATGGCGCAGCCGAACACCGCTTCCATCACCGCATCGGTCATCACCTCGTTTGGACGTCCGGCCGCTTTGACGCGTCCGGCCTTCAGCATGATCATCCGGTCGGCGAACATCGTGGTCAGGTTGAGGTCGTGCATGATGGCGATGACGCCGCCGCCGCGTTCGCAGAAATTGCGGGCCAGTCGCATGATGGTCAGCTGGTGGCGGATGTCGAGGCTCGACACCGGTCTGTCCAGCAGTAGGAAGGCGGGCTCGCCATGCTGGACCGGCTCCCGGATCCGGCATAGTGCCCGCGCGAGTTGGACGCGCTGCTGTTCGCCACCGGAAAGTTCCTGGTAGAAACGGCCGGCAAATCCGGAGAGGTCGACGGCTTCCAGCGCATCACGGGCAATCCTGTCGGTATCGGCCGCATCAGCCTTGGCACCAACCGACAGGCCCATGCGGACGATTTCCCGCACGGTGAAGGGAAAGGAAATGACAGTGGACTGCGGCAGCACGGCGCGTTTCAACGCCAGTTCCCAGGGCTTCAGCGTGGAGATGTTGTGACCGTTGATGCTGACGGTGCCGTCATAGGGTAGCTCGCCGGCGATCGCCTTGAGACTGGTGGTTTTGCCGGAACCGTTGGGACCGACGATTGCTGTCAATTGTCCGGCCGCCGCCTCGATGCTGACGCCGTGCAGCACCTGTGTGCCGGAAAGCCGGACGGAAAGATTACTGGCTTTGATCATGGTCTAAAGCCCCATATGGGAGCGCCCGCGCAGCAGGATCCACAGGAAGAATGGCGCGCCGGCAAAGGCGGTGATGATGCCGATCGGCAATTCAGCCGGCGGAACGATGGTGCGGGCGATCATATCGGCAAAGATCAGCAATGTGCCACCGAGCAGCGCGGAAGCGGGCAGCAGATACCGGTGGTCGGGGCCGATCACCATTCTCAGCACATGCGGAACGACGATGCCGACAAAGCCGATACCGCCGCTGACGGCAACCGAAGCGCCGGTGGAGGCCGCGACGCTGACGATGGCGATGTTCTTCAGCCGCTGAACCGGGATGCCCATGTGGAAGGCTGCGGCTTCTCCCAGCGTCAGGGCGTTGAGGCCACGAGCAAGGAAAGGAACAACCGCAAGCGAAACGAGGATGATCGGCCCGGCCGACAGGATCTTCATCCAGTTGGCGCCAGCCAGCGAGCCGAGGCCCCAGAAAGTCAGGTCGCGCAATTGCTTGTCGTCGGCCATGAAAATCAGAACACCCGTGATCGCACCGGCCAAGGCTCCAAGCGCAATACCGGCAAGCAGCATGGTGGCGACCGATGTCTGGCCGCTGCGGGTGGCGATTTTGTAGAGCAGCAGTGTCGTCACCAGGCCGCCGCAGAAGGCCGCGACCGGCAAGGCATACATGCCGAAGATCGCAAACAGCGGGCCGAAAAGGAACTGCCGAGCACGATCAGCAGCACAGCACCAAGGCTGGCGCCGGAGGAGACGCCGACCAGTCCGGGGTCAGCCAAAGGATTGCGGAACAGGCCCTGCATCACGGCGCCCGAGACGGCAAGCGAGGCGCCGACCATCAGGCCGAGAACAGCACGCGGCAGGCGAATATCGAGAATGATGATGCGATCGCGGACGCTCAACGCCTGCTCGGCGCCTTCCATGCCCAGAAGCCACCGCAGAACGTTGACGAGCGAGGCATCGGCAGCGCCCGTCATGATCGAGGCTGCGAACATCGCGGCGGCGATCACGATGAGCACGAGGATAAGCAACTGGGCGAGCCGCGAACGGTCGCCCATCTGCCATTCGGATTTCAAGCGAGCCGCAAAGACTGCAACCGGCCGTCACCCGCTACCATTTCACTGCGAGGCATTCGGCTTTTTTCCATAGATGGCGGCGTTGAGTTCGCGCACCGTGCTTGCGGTGCGCGGCCCGAAGCCAAGCATGTGAAGGCCGTCCATGCGGATGATTGCCCGGGTCTTTGCTGCAGGCGTGAGGCTCAGGGCCGGATGGGAAAACAGTTCGTCGTCGCTGGCGGCATGGCCGCCGCTGCGGGTCATCATCAAGACGACATCGGGTTTGGCTTCGATGATCGCTTCGTCGGTCAGCGGCTTGTAGCCCTGGAATGTACCGGTGGCGTTGACGGCGCCGGAAAGCGTGATGATGCCGTCGGCAGCCGTGCCGGTGCCCGACGCCATGATCTTGCCGCCCTGCGTGCTGAGGATGAAGATCACGCGCTTGCGCTCGTTTTCCGGCCGCTTCGCAGCATCTGTGACGGCCGCGTCGAGGTCGGCCTTGACCTTGTCGGTGAGGACGGATGCCTTTTCAGGGACGCCGAGAAAATCGCCGACAGCGCGGATTTTCGACAGAATGCCGTCGCGATCATAGGTTTCCGGAACTGTCTGGAAGGGGATGTTGGCGTCCTTCAGAACCGCGAGCGTCTCCGGCGGGCCGCTGCCTTCGACGGCGATGATGGCGCTCGGATTGATGGCGATCACGCCTTCCGGCGACAATTGCCGCATGTAACCAACGTCGGGAAGCTTGGTTGCCGCTTCCGGATAGAGGCTGGTCGAGTCACGGCCGACGAGTTTTCCCTCTTCGCCGAGCGCATAGATGATCTCGGTGATGGCACCGCCAACTGAAACGAGCCGGGACGTATCGGCCTTCTGCATTTCCTGTGCGACAGCCGCACGGACGAAGAATGCGCCGTCGGGCAGGACAGCCGGCAGGACGAAGGGGGTGGATACCGCGAAGATTGCCAAAGCCAGTTCCCAGGAACGCAGCCGGCGGAAATCATAGGGAGCTTTCATCAGCGTTCCTTCAGGCAGCTTCGGTGATATCGAGCCGGGCGAGGTTTTCCATGATGGCGCGCCATTCCTCGCGTTCGGCAAAGCCTTCCTTGCGCTTGCCGAAGAACTGGATGACCATGTCGCCCTTGGCGTCGAGTGCTTCGAGCGACGTCACATGGCCGTCTGCGGTCGGCTTGCAGAACGGCCCAGATTTCAGCGAGATGATCGCTGCGCAAATGCATATGCAATGTCGGGTCCATGATGTTGAGCCAGGGGCCCATCGTCTGGATATTGGCAACCGGGCCGGAATGAATCTGGATGATGCCGTGATTGCCGACAAAGCACATGATCGGGACTTCAATCTTGGCCGCTTCACGCAACATCTCTTCGACAGCTTCGGGCTGTAGTTTCCAGGCGTAATCTTCGCCAACCGACTGCAGCGCTTCATGACGGCCGACTTTCAGCTTGCGCAGCAATCCGTGGAACTGATGCGTGTCCGTCATCTTGCTCCATTCATCGCGCAGTGTTGCCACGTCGACAGGAACGGCTTGCCCATCGGCAATGCTTTCGACCTTCGGTTCTGCTGCAAATTCCTGGGACTGGTCATCCAGACGGAAGTCTTCGACGATGCTGTTATAGGCGTCGAGGTTCGAAGCCGGGCGCAGATGCAACTTGTGGACAGCGGTTCCCTGCTTGTCGAAGAACTGCAGGCTGCGGCGCACGTCGTCGCCATCGGTCTTGGTGACGGCAAAGCCATGTGCCCAGGCGCCGGGGAAGATGCGCAGGTCGATATTTTCGCCGAGCACGATCGAGGCATGTTTGCCTGGGGTGATGTTTTCCGAAGACACCGATCTTCTCGTGAACAGCACTTTCGTTGCGGGTCAGTGCCATCACTTCGCCAAGTTCCGCCGCCCGTTCCAGAAAGCGATTGGCGCCGCCATCGATCCGAATGCTGGTCAGGCCGCATTCAGCGGCAACGAGGGCAGCTTCCGAAATGCCAAGCTGAGCAGCGATATCGCGCTCACGCATCTTCGGATTGGCAGCCCGGTAGGCGCGGATTTCGGAGGGGGTCGGGCGGGGCGTTTGGGTCATGTGTCTGGCCTATTTGTTCAGAATAAGTTTGCCCTGACGGGTGATTTTCATGCGGTAGATCGCGCCTTCATGCGCAATCAGGATTTCGTTTCCACCACGGAAAAGCTCATGGCTTTCAACGATGCGCTGCGTCTGGCCTGCCGGCAAAACGACCGGCACGGCATCTGGTTCATTCGGTATCACAGGTTTCCGGTCCTGATCATGGCGGCCGAAAACAGGGGAGGCCCCTTCTTTTAGCCGGGTCATGGTGATTAGTATCTTGACTTCATTACTCATCTTTTATTATGGACGCAATACAGGATTTTTACGGTCAAGTTTATTTGCCGAGCCGAAATGCGCCGCGTGTGGGTCGGGTTCCCAAAGAGCTGATTTCACCGCCGTGCCACCAGTCTGTGAGAATGGATAGACCATGATGAAGTTTACTCGTCTGCTGCCTCTGGCACTTCTGGCTGCCTTCTATCCGGGCATAGTGGCGCTGGCGCAGGATGCCGGGACGGCCGGCAACCTGTCGATCGAGATCAACGATCTCGCCCCATCGGAAAAGGGCTGCAAGTTGACGTTTGTCGCGGCAAACGACCTGCCTGCAATCGCTGTCAAAGGTCTCCTTCGAATTCGTGCTTTTTGATGAAAAGGGCTTGGTCGAGCGAATGGCTGTTCTCGACTTCCACGATCTGCCGGCTGGCAAGACGAAGGTTCGACAGTTCGACCTGCCGGGAACGAAATGCGAGGCTGTGAAGAGCCTGCTGATCAACGATGCCCCGGTTTGCGCTGGCGATGGTGTAGTCAAGGACGCCTGCATGAAGGCGTTGAAGACGGGGTCAAAATCGCCTGTCGAACTGAAGGGCTGATGCAGATTTCGCATCGGTATCTGTGATGAACAACATTATCAAATGGACCGGGGCGATTCTCCTCTCGCTGCTGGCGCATGCGGGCGCAACGCAAATGTTCGAGCCGAACGAAAAACCGCTCGAGCAAGAACTTGTCGCGGGCGGCGAAGCCATGGAGGTGGCCGTTCTCGGCAACGCGTTCGACGAGACCGTGCTGGCGGGCGATCCCACAGAAGCGATCGAGCCGGAAGAAGTGGAGCCCGAGGAGGTTGTGCCGGAGCCGATGGAAGTGGCGGAGATATCGCCCGTTCAATCCGAGGTGACCGCTGAGACGCCGACGGACATCGTTCCCACCGAAGCCGATGTCATTCTTCCCGCAGAGGAAATTGTGCCGGCAACCGCCGAACAGCCGGAGATCACGGCAACTGTCGCGCCGGTGGAGACCGTCATTCCGGAGGAAAAGCCGGAAATAAAACCAGAACCTGAGAAGAAGCCGGAGCCGAAGAAGGAGCCGGACAAGGAAAAACCGAAGAAGAAGCCTGTCCGCAAGAAGGCTGGCGATGCCGGCAAGCAGGTCAGAAACCGTAACTAAAGGCCAGGCGAATGGTGTCGAAGGCGCCGCCGCCACAGCAAGCACCGGCAAAAAGGGCAAGATTGCCCAAGCGTTCGGGAATGCGGCTGAAAGCAATTACAAGGGCAAGGTTCGTTCGAAAGTGCAGCGGCATTTCCGCTACCCCAAATCGGCCGATCGTGCGGGTCTGAGTGGAACTGTGACTGTGGCCTTCACGATATCAGCCAGTGGTGGTGTCGCGAGTGTAAGGATCGTCAATGGGTCTGGCTCGTCCGTTCTGGATGACGCGGCGTTGAACGCAGTGCGAAAAGCCGAGCCGTTCCCCAAAATTCCGGAGGGCGCAAATCGAAGCAGCTGGCCTTTTGTGATCCCGCTTCAGTTCGATCGTTGACATGCGCACGCCCGTTTTGTTCATGACATCATCGGCTTGCGCCGCATCCAGCACCCTGCGGCGAAACGCCCGCAGATAATATGACAAAAAAACTCATCTTTATACTTTACTCTTTTTATCAAGTTAAATACGGTGCCCGCACGATCAGCCGAACGGCCGATTCCGAAAACACGCGGAGACTGACATGGGTGACAAGCGGCATCAGCTCAAGCCGAAGCAGAAGCAGAGCCGGGAGGCAGAACCACGCAATGCGTCAGTTTCCGTCGAAACGCAGGAATCCCGGCTGGAAGGCCGCAGTTTCCTCTATGTCGGCGGCCGCGATTGCCAGGTGGCGCATCTGCGCCAGATCGCCAACTCCCATGGTGCTGAACTGATCCATCATGATGGCGGACTGCGTGAGGCGGTTTCCCGCATCGACAATATCCTGCCCTCCGTCGACTGCGTCTTCTGCCCGATCGACTGTATCAGCCATGATGCGTGCCTTCGGGTAAAGACCGGCTGCAAGAAGTGGGGCAAGGCCTTCGTGCCCTTGCGCAACGGCAGCAAGTCGAGCCTGGAGCGCGCCTTCCTGGATCTGAAGGCAAGCCGCAGCAACGTCAGTTGATCTGCTGTTCGGATCGATGTCCGGGCGCATTCTCATGTGTCCGTTTCCCTTGGAGATGAAGAAATGAGCAACGAGCGTCCCGATCAGTTCATGATGATCGGACTGCACAAGCTGGCCTCGCAATTTGGCGACGGGCTGGTACCGGAACTGTACGAACTCCTGTCGCGTCGTGCCCGGATGGTCGAAGACAATCCGAACGTCACGGAATTTCCGGCCTGGCAGGTCCGCCCACCGGCTCGCTCCGCATTGGGGCTTGCACCTGAGCCGAGAGACAATATCCTGCCGTTCCCTTCCGGTGCTGCCGATACGGCGCAGACCAAAGATCAAGCTTGAGGATATCCGCATGTTTTTCGCCATGAACAGGTTCAGGATCGCGATCGGCCACGAAACGGCGTTCGAAGACGTCTGGAAAAACCGCGATTCCAGCCTTGCGGAAAATCCCGGCTTCAAGGAGTTCAAGCTTTTGCGCGGCGATACCGTTGCGGACGAAGGCTACACTTTGTTCGTGTCGAGTTCGATCTGGGAAAGCCACGACGCCTTTATCGCCTGGACGAAGTCTGAGAATTTTCGCGCGGCGCACAAGAGCGCTGGCGATAACCGGGCGATGTATCTTGGCCCGCCGAAATTCGAAGGTTTCTCGGTCGTCGAAGGCGCTTAGCCATCTTTGCGCATGAAAAATGCGCCGGCGGCGACGGAAAGCCAGCCGAGCATCATCAACACACCGCCTGTTGGAGCCGACATCGGGGAACAGCCCGTGACCGAGGAAATGTCTTGCCGTCAGGTCGGCGGCGAACAGCGCTGTCCCTGCTGAAAGCAGCAAGGCCATGATCGCTGCCGTCCGAATGGTCGGCCAAGCGGCATAAAGGGCGATCAGGGCAGGGGCGTGCGCTAGGCACATTGCCGAGGCGCCGCCGAGCAGGCGGGGATCGGCTCCGTGTGACGCGGCGGCGGCGCTGATGACGCCGAACAGGCCCATCAAGCCGGCAATGAATAAGGTAACCTGCCGCATCTGCCCGCTCAGCATGTCTATTCGTCCTTGTTCTGCATATGATGGGCAAGCCGGGTCACCGGCTCCAGAATGATCGACCGCAACTGCGGATGCGACACGGTCTCTTCCAGTGCCTGGTTGAAGCAGAGCAACCACTCGTCACGTTCCTGCGCGCCGATCGCGGCACCGAAATGGCGGCTTCTGAGGCGGGGATGGCCGCGTTTGTCGGTGTAGAGTGGCGGTCCGCCGAGCCAGCCGGTCAGATATTCGTAGAATTTCTCTTCGCTGCCAGAAAGATTGGCCGGATGGATTGCCCGGCAGCGGGCGGCTTGCGGCAGCGTATGCATCAATTCGTAGAAACGGTGTGTGAGCGCCTGCACGGCGGTGTCGCCGCCGATCGCGTTGTAAAGTGTTTCCGTCTGGCCGTCCGTCATCATCGCTTCCCTGATTGATGGTAGTTCTAGCCTGTCGCGCTTGCCCGTTCCAACCGTTTTTCATGGGGCCGCTCGAGTTGCGTCGATTGACCGCGTCGGCGGCAACCAACCTGAACTATATTGACAAACCGTCCAGACGGTATCTTAATGCCTCATGTCTATCGCCCATCATCGTCGCAAGCAGCCCGAATTGGTCCGCCAGCAACTGCTGGAGGTTGCCGCGCGCCTGTCGCTGGAGCAGGGTGCCGCCGGTGTGACGCTTGATGCCGTGTCGCAGGCCGCCGGTGTCAGCAAGGGTGGGCTGCTGCATCACTTTCCCAACAAGATGGCGCTTCTGAACGGCCTCTTCGATGACCTGACCGAGAAACTCGACCGGGCGATCGAAGAGGAAATGCGCAACGATCCGGTCGCCCATGGCCGCTTCACACGCGCCTATTTGTCCGTCGTCTTTGCGCTGGAGGAGGATGCGGATGCGCAGCGCTGGCAGGTCCTGACCATCGCACTTTTGTCCGAGCTGCAATTGCGCGAGCGCTGGCGGTTATGGGTGGCGGATCATGCCGATGAATTCGTCGGTACTGATTCCTCGCCCGGATGCCTGCTGGCGCGGTTTGCGGCCGATGGACTGTGGCTGGCGGATATCCTCAAAAGCCACGATGTCGACCAGCCGATGCGTCAGGCGATGCGGGCGCAACTCGTCGCACTTTCCTTGCAATAGCCGGCCATCGGAGCCTCACATGAACCCCGCAATGCTCTATGCCGTGCTCGTGCTCGCCATCGTTTTCGAAGTGCTCGGTACATCGGCCATGCAGGCGGCCCAGCATTTTACCAAACTGGTACCGACGCTGATCATGGTGGTCTGCTATGCCATCGCCTTCTATTTCCTGTCCTATACGTTGCGCGTTATTCCGGTCGGGATTGCCTACGCGATCTGGAGTGGCCTCGGCATCGTCCTGATTTCTCTGGTCGGCTATTTTGTCTTCGGCCAGAAGCTTGATTTGGCTGCCATTCTTGGGCTCGGCCTTATCATTGCAGGGGTTGTTGTCCTCAATGTTTTCTCGAAATCTACCTTCCACTAGCCGGTCGTCTGTCCGCCCAATGGCTCAATCTGGCAGACAGCTCGCGCTGAAGGATGATGCAGCGCGAGCTGTGTGATTTACGAACGGAAAGCCGGCCGCCGCCGCATAAGTTTGCGGGTCTACACCGGCCCGGCAGTGGTTAATGAGCCGTCTGCGAATGCTCGCCGCCGGGCTGCGAAATGCCGCTCAGTGCCTCGCCCGTTTCGGCCGGTGCGCCATTCATGGCGATATCGCCGAGCGAGATGATGCCGACGAGCCGCTTGTCACGATTAAGCACCGGCAGGCGCCGGACCTGAAGGGCGCCCATGGTGTGAAGCACATCATCGACATCGTCGTCGTCGAAGCAGTATCTGACGTCGGTGCTCATCACGTCGCAGAATCTTCGTGTCAGGTCCCTTGCCCTCGGCAACACCACGGATGGCGATGTCGCGATCGGTGATCATGCCAACCAGCCGGTCATTCTCGCCCACCGGCAGGGCGCCGGCATCGAGACGACCCATGGAAAGCGCAGCATCGCGCAATGTTTGCTCCGGATCGGCAATCTGAACGTCTTTGCTCATGCAGTTGCTAACTCTCATAATAACCTCCCTTTGGGTGCGGCGCTTGGCCAGTGCTGATGGACGAGTGAATCAAGCGTGCCGATCGGAAACGTTCCATAGTCATGCGGGACGATGTTCCCACGTCGTCGAAGGTGGTTCAGGCCGTTTGGAAAGAGCCGGGTTCCGGTGAGGTGGGTGCCGCATCGCATACCGGATATTGCCTTTGCGTCGGCTTACAGGAAATTTCAGATCGAGACAGGCCGATAAACCATTCAGGTCGCTGGATTCCGCTTGCAAAAGCGTTTTGATCGGTTCTATCGCTTCGAATTGAAAGCGGTTTCAATTTTATCAGATCCTGATGGATGAAGCAAGGAAGAGGATAGGTGATGACCATCAAGGCAGTTGTCTGGGGCGAAAATATCCACGAACAGACAAACGCGGTCGTCAGGGAGATTTACCCGAACGGCATGCACAACACGATCGCTGCCGCCTTGAATACCGATCCCGCCATCGAGGCGACGACGGCGACTTTGCAGGAGCCGGAACATGGCCTGAGCGTCGAGCGCCTGGCCAAGACCGACGTCCTGCTCTGGTGGGGCCACAAGGATCACGGCGCCGTATCCGACGAGATCGTCGAGCGTGTTGCCAAGCGGGTCTGGGAAGGCATGGGCCTGATCGTGCTGCATTCCGGCCATTTCTCAAAACCGTTCAAGCGGCTGATGGGCACGCCCTGCGCGTTGAAATGGCGCGAGGCCGGCGAGCGGGAGCGGCTGTGGGTGATCAATCCACGCCATCCGATCGCCGCAGGCCTGGACGAGAATTTCGTGCTGGAAAATGAGGAAATGTACGGCGAGCAGTTCTCCGTGCCGGAGCCGCTGGAAACCGTGTTCATCTCCTGGTTTGCCGGTGGCGAAGTGTTCCGCTCGGGTCTGACCTGGCGTCGCGGTGCTGGCAATATCTTCTATTTCCGCCCCGGCCACGAGACCTATCCGACCTATCATGACGCCAATGTTCACAAGGTTCTGCGCAACTCGGTGAAGTGGGCCTACAATCCGCAGGGCACTTACGCCGCCATTCATGACGCGCCGAACGTGCCGGTCGAAAAGGCACTGGAGCCGATCGTCGAGCGTGGTCCGCGGCTGCATCAGGCCGGCGAACAGGGGTACAAGTGATGAAGCCGATCCGTCTTCTTGTTCTCGGTACCGGCGGCATGGCCAATACCCATGCGATGAACTTTGCCACGATCGATGGCGTCAAGCTCTGTAGCGGCCGTCGACGTCGATCTGGTCCGGGTCCAAGCGTTTGCGCTGCGTCATGATATCGCCAGGACATTCACTTCGCTCGATGAAGCGATTGCCTGGGGCGAATTCGATGCCGTCACCAATGTGACGCCGGACAAGATCCATTATCCGACGACACTCAAGCTGCTGGCGGCCGGCAAGCACGTGCTCTGTGAAAAACCATTGGCCGAGGATTATGCCAAGGCTGACGAGATGGCGACGGCTGCGGAAAAATCCGGCCTGGTAGCGATGGTCAACCTGACCTATCGCAACGTCGCCGAGGTGCAGAAGGCACGGCAGATGGTTCTGGCCGGGGAGATCGGCAAGATCCGCCATATCGAAGCTTCCTACCTGCAGAGCTGGCTGGTTTCGAAGGCCTGGGGCGACTGGGCGACGGAATCGCAATGGCTCTGGCGGCTTTCGACCAAGCATGGCTCGAATGGCGTGCTCGGCGATGTCGGCATTCATATCCTCGATTTCGCAGGTTATGGCGCGGCCACCGACGTGGAGCACATTTTCGCGCGGTTGAAGACCTTCGACAAGGCGCCCGGCAACAAGATCGGCGAATACGATCTCGATGCCAATGACAGCTTCACGATGACGGCCGAGTTCGACAACGGCGCCATGGGCGTCATTCACGCCAGCCGCTGGGCCGTCGGTCATCTCAACGAACTGCGCCTACGCATGCATGGCGACAAGGGCGCGATCGAAGTGATCCATACGCCTGACGGTTCGACTCTCAGGGCTTGCCTCGGAGACGATATCGAAAAAGGCGTCTGGAGGGATATCGATGCGGGAACGGTGTTGACCAACTACCAACGTTTCATCGACGCGGTCCGGGCCGGCAAGACGGCCGAGCCGGGCTTCCGCCATGCCGCCGATCTGCAAAGGTTCTCGATCTCGCCATGGTCACCGAGAAGGAACGCCGCGAAATCGTGGTTTAAACCTTCTTCACGGCCGCTGTCGAGTTGCGGATGACCAGTTCCACCGGCCAGACCTCGCGCAGGTTGTCGGCCGGGGTTCCCTGTAGCATTTCCAGCACCATTTCCCCGATCCGCCCGCCCGCCGCGCGGATCGATGACCGCGTGGTCGATAGCGTCGGCACGAGGTGATCGGGGCTGATATAGGGAAAGACGTCGTCATGGGCGATCAGCGAGATATCCTCACCGACGGTCAGGCCGGCGATGCGGATTGCCCGCATGGCGCCCAGAGCCGACATCATCGATCCGGCGACGACGGCGGTCGGCCGGTCTTTGAGCTTCAAGAAGCCGTGCATCAGCCGGAAACCCATCTCGTCGGTGAATTCGCCGTGGCCGCAGAGCGCCGGATCGATGGCAACGCCGCGTTCGCTCAGCGCCGTCTGGTAGCCGTCCTGACGGTGTTCGGCAAAAATCCGGCCGCGATAGCCGTTGAGCAGCGCGATACGGCGATGGCCGAGATCGAGCAGGTGACTGGTTGACTGCCGCACTGCGCCGAAATTGTCGATGTCCAGCCAGCCGAAATTGCCGTCCGAATTGGTGCGTCCATGCACGATGAAGGGCAGGCGCAGCGAATTGAGCAGCGCGATGCGCGGATCGTCGAGAAAGGGCGAGTGCAGGATGACGGCATCGACGCGCTTGCTGGCGGCGAGGCGGCGATAGGTGGCTAGTTCGCTTTCCTGCGAATCCACCGTGGAAACCAGGATGTCGATTTCCTCCTGCTGCAGCCGTCCGCCAAGCCCGCCCATGAATTCGCTGGTATGCGGCCCGAATTCGCCGCCGCCCTTGAGCACGATGCCGATGGCGCCGACCCGGCCCGTCGCCAGCCCAAGAGCGCTCGTGTTCGGCCGGTAGCCATATTCGAGTGCCGCCTTCAGCACCCGTTCGTGGGTCGCCTGCTTGACCTCCGGATAACCGCTCAAGGCGCGGCTGACCGTCGTCTGCGACAGTTCGAGCCGGTTTGCAGAACTCCTTGAGGTTCATGCGGGTATCCCTGTTGTCTGCCGTTCCAGTTTAAGATGCATCATGGCTGCGGCAAAGGGGCTATGCCCGGCACGCCCTCGCGAATTCGGCGCGAGAAATCCGGCGCATTATCGGCGGCCTGCGCCCGTGCGCTGATGGCACCGCCGCTCTGGAGCTGCTCCAGCGTAAAGCCGGGCATGAAGCCATTCACGTCGATGATGTAGGAGGGCAGGTAGCCTGAAAAGATCAGCCGGTAATCCAGCGGCAAAGCGCCGGAGACGATATGGTTGATCATGGCGAAGACGATCGTTGTGCAGTTGGCGGTGATCGTATTGTAATATTGCGGTGTCTCGTTGAGGCCGTTGGCTGCATCGACATAGGAGAGGAACAGCGAGCGCATCCTCGGCTTTGGCATATTGAGGCGGTAGAGATAGACGTCTTCCTTGCGGACATTGGTGCGCACCCTGACGATATCGCGCTCATCGGCCGCAATGACGCTCATCTCGAATTCCTTGAAGAACCCGCCGATCTCCGAAAAGCTCTCATGCCGCTCCTTACGGATTTCCACCGAGAAGGTGACAAACTGGCCATCGTCGAAACCGAAGGTGACCAGCGTATGGGCAATCGCCGGGCTTGACCAATAGGATAGCAGCAGATCGGTCGAGGCGAGCTTGTCGAGATCGTAGCTGCGGGTTTTCCCAGCGCACCGTGTAGTCCGTCGATGTCCGCCAGTCAGAAATTGCGGACATTGGCAACGGTAACCTCAGGGCCATTGACGACGCCTGCGGCGATATCGCGACCTCATCGGCCCAGTCGCGCGTGTTGCTCGCCGGTATGGCGTTCCACCAGAACAAGAGGGCCGCGATCAACAGCGGGTAGATCAGCGCTGCAACACGCGAATGCCAGCGCACATAGGCATAGAGCGCCACAAGCGAGAGGGCAACCCAGAGCGCTGCGATGAGTATTTTCACGGGAGCCGGGCCGGGCGCCTGGTAGAAAAGCGCCATCGCTCCCCAGGCTGCAAAGCCCAGGATGGCGAACGTCGAAATCACCCGTATAATGAGACCGAGGAGGTGAAAGCGGGGGCGTTGAACAGGTTCGTTCATCGCGCAACGACCGCCATGGAAGCCTGCGTTGCAAACCCTTTGCGCCGTTTCATGTTCATGACAGCCCTCCTTCGGTCCCCGTCCTGCAATGCCAGATTTTCCCGCAAACAGACATCGATTTTTTGTTTTCGTGCATTTTTCGGCAGCACAAGCACGCGCGTCCGCCTCTTTACGGTAGCGCCAACCTGGCTCGATGCGGGCGGTTAAGCTGTTATGTCATCATTGTTTTTCGCCTGTTGAATTTTGCAGAAGCCGCATTGTTATTTGTCATATGTTTGACTAGCATTGCGTTCTTGACCAACCGGACAAAAATTGGCTGACGCCGATAGACATATCAGGCAGGACGGGATTTTTTTGAATGCAGGCGGTTTTCGACGGCCACAACGATGTGTTGCTGAGACTGTGGAGCAATGCCAAAAATGGCGCTGACCCGGTTGTTGAGTTCTCTGAAGGAACGACGGAAGGCCATATCGACGGCCCCCGCGCCAGGAAGGGCGGTCTCATCGGCGGACTGTCGGCGATCTACATCCCATCCGAACATCTCGTGTTGAAAACGCCAGACGAGAACGGCCACTATGCGACGCCTTTGTCGGAGCCACTGGAGCGGCAGCCTTCTCTCGATATAGCGCTGGAGTTTGCGGCGATTGCCTTGCAGCTGGATCGTGCCGGTGCCTGGAAGCTCTGCCGCTCGACCGCCGATATTCGCGCGGCGATGGAACAGGGTGTTTTTGCCGCGGTGCTCCACATGGAGGGCTGCGAGGCAATCGGCGCAGATCTCGCCGCGCTCGAAACATTCCACGCCGCCGGATTGCGTTCGCTCGGGCCGGTCTGGAGCCGCAACAACATTTTCGGCCACGGCGTGCCCTTTGCCTTTCCGATGACCCCCGACACCGGGCCGGGCCTGACCGAGGCCGGCTTCGATCTCGTGCGCGAATGCAACCGGCTCGGCATTCTCATCGACCTCGCCCACATCACGGAGAAGGGTTTCTGGGACGTGGCGAAAACCACCGACCAGCCGCTGATCGCCAGTCATTCCAACGCACATTCCCTGACTGCCGTCGCCTGCAACCTGACCGATCGCCAGATGGACGCCATCCGCGACAGCAAGGGGTTGGCCGGGCTCAACTACGCCACGACCATGCTGCGGCCCGACGGTCAGGAAAATGCGAAAACGCCGCTCTCCGACATGGTTCGTCACATCGACCACATGATCGAGCGAATGGGTATCGATTGCGTGGCGCTTGGATCGGACTTTGACGGCGCCACCATTCCGGAAGGAATAACCGACGCGGCAGGCAACCAGAACCTGATTGCCGCCTTGCGGGACGCCGGATATGGTGACGCGGAACTCATAAAAATATGCCGGGAAAACTGGTTGCGCGTTTTGGCTCAGGCTTGGCACGAAGCCGCTTGAGCCGGAAATAGAAGGCCCATCGTGGGCTCCAAAAAGGGAACAGAGAGATGATGCATTCACTGAACAAGCATGTCCGCATGTTGACGGCTGGCGCCGCCATGTCGCTGATCTTGATGGCGGGTGCGCCCGCGTTCGCTGAAACGCCGGCCGACACGCTGGTCGAAGGCTGGGCGATCGACGACATCATCACCATGGATCCGGGCGAAGCGTTCAGACTGTCGACCGCCCGAAGTCACCGCCAATACCTATAGCTATCTCGTTCGCCTCGATATCAACGACACGTCCAAGATCGTCGGCGATCTCGCAGAGAGCTGGACGGTTTCCGACGATGGCCTGACCTACACGTTCAAGCTGAAGCCCGACACCAAATTTGCCTCCGGCAACCCGGTAACCGCCGAAGATGTGGCTTACTCGATCGGAAGCGTCGTCAAGCTCGACAAGAGCCCGGCCTTCATTCTCACGCAGTTTGGTCTGACCGGCGATAACGTTACGGAAAAGGCCAAGGCGACGGATGCCGGCACGTTCACGTTCACCGTCGACAAGGCCTATGCGCCGAGCTTCGTGCTGAACTGCCTGACAGCAACGGTCGGTGCCGTCGTTGACAAGAAGCTGGTGCTCGAACACGTGGCTGCCGTCACGCCATCGGCCGAATACAAGTACGACAACGACTTTGGCAATGAATGGCTGAAGACCGGTTACGCCGGTTCGGGTGCCTTCAAGCTGCGCGAGTGGCGCGCCAACGAAGTCGTCGTCATGGAGCGCAACGACAATTACTACGGTGAAAAGACCCCGCTCGCCCGCGTCATCTATCGCCACATGAAGGAAAGCTCCGGCCAGCGCCTGGCGCTGGAAGCCGGTGACATCGATGTGGCGCGCAATCTCGAGCCGGGTGATTTCGACGCCGTTTCGAAGAATGCCGATCTCGCCACCACCAATGCGCCGAAAGGTACGGTCTATTACTTCAGCCTCAACCAGAAGAACGCCAATCTGGCAAAGCCGGAAGTGGCCGAAGCCTTCAAGTATCTTGTCGATTACGATGCAATCGGCTCGACCCTGATCAAGGGCATCGGCGATATCCATCAGACCTTCCTGCCGAAGGGCGTTCTGGGCGAGTTGTCGGAAAATCCCTACAAGCTCGACGTTGCCAAGGCCAAGGAACTGCTGGCCAAGGCCGGTCTTGCCGACGGTTTCTCGGTGACAATGGACGTGCGCAACACCCAGCCGATCACGGGTATCGCTGAATCCATCCAGCAGACACTGGCGCAGGCCAACATCAAGATGGAAATCATCCCCGGCGATGGCAAGCAGACGCTGACCAAGTACCGCAACCGCACGCACGATATCTATATCGGCCAGTGGGGCCAGGATTACTTCGATCCGAACTCGAATGCCGAAACCTTCACCGTCAATCCGGACAATTCCGACGAAGGCAAGAACAAGACGCTTGCCTGGCGCAACACCTGGGACGTTCCGAAGGAATGGACGGAAGAGAGCAAGGCTGCCCTGCTTGAAAAGGATGCAACCAAGCGCGCCTGATATGTACAAGGACCTGCAGAAGAAGGTGCTTGAGAAGAGCCCGTTCGTGATCATCTTCCAGCAGACGGAAGTTGCAGGCATGCGCGCCAATCTGAAGGGTTTCAAGCTCGGTCCGAGCTTCGATACCAACTACGTCTTCACGGTTTCCAAGGATTGAGCCGGAGATAGCCGGTGAGCATTCCCGAAACAGTACCAACGGCCGGGCGCTCACGCGCCTGCGCCAACGGCTGGGCAAAGAGCATCCTGCGCTTCCTGGTCATCATCGTCACGACCTATCTCGGTCTTCTGGCCGTGACATTCTTCATCGGCCGCGTCATTCCGATCGATCCGGTGCTCGCCGTTCTCGGCGACCGGGCGCCGGCGCATGTCGTCGAGCGAACCCGCGAGCTGATGGGCTTCAACAAGCCGCTCTATGAGCAGTTTTTCATCTATGTCCGCGATGCGCTGACAGGCAATTTCGGCACCTCGGTGCTGACGACCAACCCCGTCATGACCGATATCCGCCGCGTCTTTCCCGCCACGCTCGAACTTGCGACGCTCGGCACCATCATCGGCAGCCTTATCGGCGTGCCGCTCGGCGTGCTCGCGGCCGTCAAGCGCGGCTCGATCGCTGACCAGATTGTTCGTGTCGTCGGGCTTGTCGGCTATTCCGTGCCGATTTTCTGGCTGGCTCTGCTGTCGCTGCTGTTCTTCTACGCCAAACTGCGCTGGGTCGCCTACCCGGGCCGGATCGACATCGTCTACGAATACAGTTTTACGCCGGTGACCGGTCTTTATCTGCTGGATCCGCTCTGGCAGGGGCAGTGGGATGTGTTCCACGACGTTTTCCGTCACATCATCCTGCCGGCTGGCCTGCTCGGTTATTTCTCTCTTGCCTATATCAGCCGCATGACCCGCAGCTTCATGCTCAACGAGCTCGGCCAGGAATATATCGTCGCAGCGCGTGCCAAGGGCCTGTCTGAAACCCGGATCATCTGGGGGCATGCCTTGCGCAATGCCGCCGTGCCGCTGGTGACAGTGATTGCGCTCTCCTATGCCGGGCTTCTCGAAGGCTCGGTGCTGACGGAGACGGTGTTTGCGTGGCCCGGACTTGGGCTCTACATCACCAATTCGCTGCAGAATGCCGACATGAACGCGGTTCTGGGCGGTACCATCGTCATCGGTTCCGTCTTCATCGCCATCAATATCCTGTCCGATCTTCTCTACCGGACACTTGACCCAAGGACGCGCGCGATGAGCCAGTCCAGCCTTCAAACCACCCCTATGACCCGCCGCCAATGGCTGATGTCCGACAGGCCGCAATCGCGCCTGCAGGCGCGTCTTGGCCGTGCTTACATGACCTGGCAGCGGTTTTCTGCCAACAAGCTTGCCGTTGCCGGCCTCTGCATCATCCTGCTGCTCATCCTGATTGCGATCTTTGCCGATGTGCTTGCGCCGCATTCGCCTGTCATCGGCGATCTTGGCGGCGCGCGCCTGCTGCCGCCGGGAAGCCCAGGCTATCTGCTCGGCACCGACGATCAGGGTAGGGATATCCTCTCGCGCCTGCTGCACGGATCGCGGCTGACGCTGCTGGTTATCGTTCTCGTGGCAATCATCGCAGCCCCCATCGGTCTGCTGGTCGGTGCTATCTCCGGCTATGCCGGCGGCTGGGTCGATGCGGTACTGATGCGCATCACCGATATCTTCCTGGCATTCCCCAAGCTGGTGCTGGCGCTCGCCTTCGTCGCGGCCATGGGGCCGGGCATCCAGAACGCGATCATCGCTATCGCCATCACCTCCTGGCCGCCCTATGCCCGTATCGCCCGTGCCGAGACGCTGAGCGTGCGCAATTCCTGATTACATTGCCGCGGTGCGGCTGATGGGGGCGTCGCCGTTCCGCATCGTACTGCGGCATGTGATGCCGATGTGCATGTCGTCGCTGATCGTCCGCGTCACGCTCTGATATGGCCGGTATCATCCTAACCGCCGCCGGTCTCGGCTTTCTCGGTCTCGGCGCACAGCCGCCGCTGCCGGAATGGGGCGCGATGATCGCATCCGGCCGCCGCTTCATTCTCGACCAATGGTGGGTTGCCACCATGCCCGGCATCGCCATTCTGATCGTCAGTCTCGGCTTCAACCTTCTGGGCGACGGCCTGCGTGACGCGCTCGATCCACGGGAGAGCGGCCAATGAGCACGATGCTGACGGTCGATGATCTCAGGGTCTCGTTTCCCACCCGCACCGGCCTGATCGAGGCGGTGCGGGGCGTCTCCTTCACGCTCGGCTGCGAACGGCTCGGCATTGTCGGCGAAAGCGGCTCGGGCAAATCGCAGACGGGCAGGGCGATCATGGGCCTGACACCGGCGCACGCGGATATCGGCCAAGACGCTGAATTTCGACGGTATCGACCTTTTGACCGCTCCGGCCAAGGTCAGGCGAAACCTGCGCGGCAGCCGCATCGCCATGATCCTGCAGGACCCGAAATATTCGCTCAATCCGGTGATGAGCATCGGCCGACAGATCGTCGAGACGCTGCGCACGCATGAAAATGTCGGCAAGCGCGAGGCTCGCGACCGCGCCATTGCCATGCTCGAGGCCGTACAGATCCGCGACGCCGGCCGTGTCTTCGACCTTCATCCGCACGAGGTTTCGGGCGGCATGGGCCAGCGGGCGATGATCGCGATGATGCTGATCGCGGGACCGGAACTGCTGGTGGCGGACGAGCCGACATCGGCGCTCGATGTGACGGTGCAGCTCGAGGTGCTCGGCATTCTCGACAAGCTCGTTGCCGAGCGCGGCATGGGCCTGATTTTCATCTCGCACGACCTGCGGCTGGTCTCGTCCTTCTGCGACCGCGTCATCGTCATGTATGCCGGCAAGATCGTCGAGGAACTGGCAGCGTCCGATCTGGGCAATGCCAAACACCCCTATACCCAGGGCCTGCTCAATTGCATGCCGACGCTCGGCACCAACCGGCATCCGCTGCCGGTGCTCGACTGCCAGCCGGAGTGGGCGCTATGACCGCAATCGTTTCAGCTGAAAACCTCACTGTCGCCTATGACGATTTCCTGGCGCTCGACACCGTCAGCATCGATGTGGCACCCGGCGAATCCTTCGGTCTCGTCGGCAGATCCGGATCCGGAAAATCGACGTTGTTGTGCGCCATTGCCGGGCTTTCGCCGGTGGCGTCGGGCCGGATCGTGCTCGACGGCAAACCGCTGGATGTGAAGCACCGCGACAAGGCGTTCTATCGCCAGGTGCAGATGGTGTTTCAGGATCCGTATGGCTCGCTGCATCCACGCCAGACAGTCGACCGGCTGCTGCAGGAGCCGCTTGCCATTCACGGCATCGCCGATGCCGAACGCCGCATCCTGCGGGCGCTTGACGAGGTCGGTCTCGGTTCGTCCTTCCGCTTCCGCTATTCTCACCAGCTGTCCGGTGGCCAGCGCCAGCGTATCGCCATTGCCCGGGCGCTGATCATCGAACTGCAGATCATGCTGCTCGACGAGCCGACATCGGCGCTTGATGCTTCCGTCCAGGCCGAAGTCCTCAACCTGCTCGAACAGGTCCGCCGCGACCGCAAGCTCACCTATATCATGGTCAGCCACGACCTCGGCGTGGTTACCCATATGTGCGAACGGCTGGCGGTGATGAAGGGCGGCAAGGTTGTCGAACGGCTGTCTTCCGCCGATCTCGTGGCAGGCCGCCTCAAGGAGGACTACACCAAGAGCCTGATGGTGGCGAGCAAGGGATTTGTTCGTGCGGCGGCATTGGCGTAGAGTTCGCAGGCTGGCGGCTGGATGCCCGAATAGGGTTGCCGCCTGCAGCACATCCCGCGCAGTCTCACAACCAGAGCCGAACCGCGCCTTGCGCTGTACATTAGAAAGGCGCAATGTTTCTTCTGCTGGGGCATGGTTCACCTTGGGAGGAGCGGATCATGAACGACATGAGCCTCATGAACCTGCAAGCAGGAAAGACATGGGTCAGTGCGGCTGCGATCGAGGCGCTTGCGGCGGGTCTGCGCGGCAAGGTGCTGGAAGCAAGCGATGCCTCCTATGACGAGGCGCGGGCGATCTGGAACGCGATGATCGACCGACGGCCGGCGCTCATCGTACAATGCGCCGGGGCGGCGGACGTCGTCAATGCTGTGCGCTTTGCAAGCGATAACAAACTGCTCGTTTCGGTGCGTGGTGGCGGGCACAACATTGCCGGCAATGCGGTCTGTGATGGCGGGATGATGATCGACCTGTCGCCGATGAAGTCGGTGCGTGTCGACGTCGCGGCAAAGCGGGCATGGGTCGAACCTGGGGCTACGCTCGCCGATCTCGACAAGGAAACCCAATCATTCGGGCTGGCGGTGCCGACTGGCATCAACTCGACGACCGGCATCGCAGGTCTTACGCTTGGTGGTGGATTCGGCTGGATCACGCGCAAGTACGGCCTGACGATCGACAACCTCGTTTCGGCGGATGTCGTGACGGCCAATGGTGAACTGGTGCGTGCAAGCCTGACGGAAAACGGAGACCTGTTCTGGGCTCTCAGAGGCGGCGGCGGGAATTTCGGCGTCGTCACGGCGTTCGAGTTTCGGCTTTACGAGCTCGGTCCGCAGGTCCTCTCCGGTCTCGTGGTCCATCCGTTCGCTGATGCGCAGACGGTTCTTCAAGAATACCGGGAGGCTCTCGAAACGGCACCGGACGAGCTTACCTGCTGGGTGGTCATGCGGCAGGCGCCACCGTTACCGTTCCTTCCGCAGGAGTGGCATGGCAAGGAGATTTTGGTTCTCGCCATGTGCTATTGCGGCGACATAGCGGAAGGCGAGAAAGCGACGCAGCGACTGCGCTCGATCGGTAACCTGATTGCCGATGTCGTCGCTTCCCACCCGTTTGCCGGCTGGCAACAAGCCTTCGATCCGCTGCTGACGCCCGGCGCGCGCAACTACTGGAAGAGCCACGATTTCATCGCGCTTTCAGACGCGACGATCGGGATTTTGATCGATGCGATCGGCAAGCTGCCCGGGCCGGAATGCGAGATATTCATCGCTCACCTTGGCGGTGCCGTCGGCCGTGTTGCCGCCGGTGCAACAGCCTTCCGCAACGGAATTCACATTTCGTCATGAATGTTCATGCGCTGGCGCGAACCGGGGATGGACGGGGCCTGCATCGGCTGGGCGCGCAAGCTCTTCGAAGCCGCAAAGCCTCACTCTGTCGGAACGGCCTACGTCAATTTCATGCCCGAAGACGAGGGTGACCGCGTCGAGGCGGCCTATGCCGGCAACTATCAGCGGCTCGGCGAGATCAAGCGGCGATACGATCCGCAAAACCTGTTCCGCATGAACCAGAACGTTCCACCGAGAGATGAGGCGAGTTAGGTTGATGGGGCTCCTTGTGCCAATACATTGCGCGCCAGAGGAATGACCATTCGAGCACACCGCGTTGTCATCCGATGTCCGTTGTTGAAGAAGCTTCCCTTCGCGAGGTAGGTTCGCGCAGTGATATCCGCAAGCGCCTGTGGCCCGGGAGTTTCGGTTCTTGCGCGGCCTCACCTTCACCAAAAAGCTCCAGAACTTTTCAAGGAGTGGAGGAAAAGTGTTGCAACTATTGCAGGTGTAATGTCTTCTGCCGTTGAGGGCGATTGCCACGGACCGACCCCGGCACGTGGCGGTGTTGCCCTTGGGTCCAACGATACTTGATGTCGACATCCGACAGGAATGCCCGGCAATGGGCGACGGATGGATCTTTGCATTCACGGACGCCCGTCCATTGACAGACGCAACGAAGGTCCCCGACCGACCTGGCCAACAAGAGAAGTCCGATAGACATAAGGGATTGCCAAGATGCCTCGAACTTATGGATTGCTCCTTGCAACAAGCGTTTGCCTGCTCGCCCTCTCCGGGGGCGCCTTCGCCCCCAGCCTGATTTCCGTCGCTGCGGCTCAGGAGACCGCAGCTGCGGATCCTGCGGCAGTAGCCGACGATACGCCAGCACCATTGAGCGAAGACGAGCTTGAAGTTCTCGTCGCCCGGATCGCGCTCTATCCGGACGAGCTGGTAGCGGTCGTGACGTCGGCCTCGCTCTATCCACTGCAGATCGTCGAGGCGGCGCGCTACCTTGAGCAGGTGAAGAAGGATGCCAAGCTGAAGCCCAAGGATACTTGGGACGGCAGCATCGTCTCGCTGCTGAACTATCCAGATATCGTCAAGATGATGAGCGAGGATCTCGACTGGACGCAATCGCTGGGCGAGGCGCTGTCCTACCAGCAAAAGGACGTTCTGGTCGCCATCCAGCAGCTGCGCTGATAAGGCGGTAGCCGACGGGATCATCAAGACCGACGACAAGATCAAGGTGAGCCAGGAAAACGACAATGTCGTCATCGTCTCGGCAAACCCCGAGAAGATCTATGTGCCGCAATATCCCCGGAAATGCTCTATGAGCCGGACTATGTACCGGCGCCCATCTCCTACTATCCAGATTCCTATCCCAACTATTACTACCCGACGGCAACCTTCTTCGCAGGCGCTGTAACCGGCGCGATCTGGGCATCGGTGGTCGATTGGGACGATTGGGGTGTCTGGGGTGGCCGCTGGAATGGCGGTGACGTCGATATCGACTGCAACAATTGCCTCAACAACATCAACGGCAAGGTCAACATCAACGACGTCGACTGGAAGAATGTCGATCGCAGCAAGATCAAGTTTGACAACAACCAATTCAACAAGATCGACCGTAACTCGTTCAAGAACAACATCAAGGCGGACGGCCGTAACAACATCAAGGCCAAGGCGAATGTGATCGGGAGCGACCGCACAGCCAACATCCGCAACAAGCCTGGCAATGTCAGCGTCAAGGACGTTCGCAACAGCAAGATTGAGGCGGACAGGATCAACCGCGACAAAGCCACCGCACGGAACACGGCTGGCAAGAAGCCGGGGCAGGTGGCCCAGAACCGCAGGCAGGATGCCAAGATCAACAAGCCCGCCAGAAACGTGAAGCAGAAGGTCAATGCGAAGCGGCCTGTCGCCAAGCCAAAACCCGCGGCCCGGATCGACAACCGCCCCAGAAAGCCGTCGGCACTTGGAAAAGTTGACAGCGGCAGACGGACGCAGATGCAATCTAACCGCGGCAGGCAAGCCATGGGCGGCGGTAATCGTGGCGGCGGCGCCCGCCACCACGGCGGCGGCGGCGGGCGCCGCGGTGGCGGTGGTGGACGTCGATAACACTCGGGAACAAGGAAGTCAGTCATGACCACGTCAGTCAAAAACATGCTCCTGGGTTCGGTATTCGCCGTCACGCTCATGGGCCTTGCCACTGCTCCCGTTGCGGCATTCGGCGCAGGAGCCATCGGAAGGCACGGTTATTTCCGGTTTTGCCTCTCCGGCCGACCCGCCGGTCTTCGATACGCCGGAACAGGCGGTCGATGCCTTCAAGGCGGCGCTTGCAGCGGATGACTTCGACAAGCTCGCGGCTCTTCTCGGGCTGATGCCGCCAAGGCGAAGGCGGGTGAAGGGGTGATGGATACCTATGCCGAGATCCACGACGGTGCGAAGAAGAAGGTCGTCATGCAGGATGTCGAGGGACGAAAGATTCTCGATATCGGCGACAAGCTCTGGCCGCTGCCGTTCCCGATCGTCAAGGGAAAGGACGGCAAATGGGCCTTCGACACCTATGCCGGGTTCGAGGAGATCATCAACCGACGCGTCGGCGAGAACGAACTGCAGGCGATCGCCACCGCACGCGCCTATGTCGATGCACAGAAGGAATACGCTTCGGCCGATCACGATGGTGACGGTGTGCTGGAATATGCCCAAAAGCTGATCAGCAGCGATGGTGCGACGGATGGCTTGTACTGGTCGCCGGAACTTGGGGAAGGTGACAGTCCGGCCGGCGATGCGTTCGAAAGCGATGCCGCGCTTGACAAGGTGAAGGCGGGGGCGGGCTACTTCGGCTACCGCTACCGGATCATCGAAAGTCAGGGGTCAAATATCGCCGGCGGCAAGTTCGACTACGTCATCAACGGCAACATGATCGCCGGCTTCGCGCTGATTGCGTGGCCGATACGCTACGGTGAGACGGGTGTGCATACCTTTGAGGTCAATGCCAATGGTACAGTCTATCAGGCAGACTTGGGGACCGACACCCGCGAAGATGGCAACAGGGATCAAGACGTTCAACCCGGATGACAACTGGACGGTGGCTGAAGACTGATTTTGCCTTGAACCGAGGGCAGACATGCGCGGAGAGAGACTGTCTGGATGAATGATGTGCGCGTTGACCATCAACTCGAAACGGTTGCCGACTTCCTCGCCTCCCGTGGTGGTCCCTTTTATGAACTGCAATCGAGGCTCGGTCTTTTGCATGAGCGCGCCTTGCAAGCTGGCAAACGCGCCCTGATCTTCATCGGGGTTGCCTGGCTGGTGCCGTTCCTCCTGGGGTTGCCTGAACAGTCTGTCGTTCGATTCCACCAACGGGTTGGCCTATCTTTTGGATATGGGCGCCTGGGCAGGAAATTTTTCGTGGCGATCGGCGCCTTCATGCTGGCCGAGCAGCAGGTCGAACAGCGTCTGCGGGCGAAGCTGCGGCAACTGGTGGCGGCGCCGATTGTCACGCCGTCGTCGCTTCCGCTTGCAGCGCAAGCCGTCAGTCAAGCGCTGAAGCAGCGCGATTCCCGTGTCGTGGAAGCCGTCTGCCTCGTCATCGCGGTTATCGCGGCAAGCGTCGCGCCACGGCACCTGTTGGGGGGCGAAACATCGAGTTGGACCGTCGTCGCAGTGCCTGGGGCAAACTCCATTACCCTGGCCGGCTGGTGGTTCGTCATTGTCAGCATGCCGCTGTTCTGGTTCCTGGCCATGCGCGGGCTTTGGCGTCATTTCCTCTGGTCACTGCTCTTGCGGAAAGTAGCGCGACTGGAACTGCGGCTGGTCTCGACGCATCCGGACGGCCGGGCCGGTCTCGGGTTCCTGGGCGATTATCCGAATGCCTATGCCACTTTCGTCTTCGGCATGAGTTGCGCCGTTGCTGCCGCGGTCGGCCAGAATATGCTGCATGAAACGGCCTCGATGACCAACATCACCATTCTGATGGTCGGCTGGTTGCTGATCGTCCTGGCGCTGTTCGCCTTTCCGCTTTCCGCCTTTTCTAAACCTTTGAGCGACCTCAAGAAGGCCACTCTGGTTATTCTCGGTGCACAGGCTACCCAAATCATCGGCTTTCGGAGCGCAAGTTGACAGGCGTCAACGTCGTTGCCAACAGCGCCACCGAAGCCGAGCAGTTTCAGGATGTCGTGGACCCGTCAAAGCAGTTCGATACGACGCGGAAGCTGTCAACCTTACTGATGAACCGGGCCGCAGTCGTGCCGGTCTCTGCTGCGGCACTTCTGCCGTTTGCGATTGTCGCTTTGACGCGGGTGCCGTTCAAGGATGTGTTTGCGTTGGTGAAGAAATTGTTGCTGCTGTAATCGGATTAAATGGTGCACCCGACTTCCGTTATTTCGTGATTGAAAATGAATTAAATAATTGTATTTAAACCATAAAATATTTTTGACGCGCAAAATGTGTTTACGTTATATGTTGCATTTTACTCTATCAATCGACATTTAGATCGTCGTCGTACCTAAGTCGTGGCATCAAAGCATCCACGTTATGATTAGGCAGAATTTTGGTAACTCGCTTTTTATGAACCTGATATCCAGGATAGGGGTCATCGATAACGTGCTTGAAAAACTCTCTGCAACTCTTCGTCAGGTGCTCGGTAATCTCTAAGAGAAATAAATGAACCGCTTCATAGTCTGCAATGACCTGAGCAGGTGCATTGATTATTTCAAGCTGCTCAAAAAACTTTAGCGCATTTGCGCCGCCTTCGGAAAAAAAGAGGTCGCCTTCCTTCAAAGTAGACCGTTTCTGATCTGTTCTTTGACTGGATCGACATTTCCATGGATCGCAAAGTTACGTTTATCCATGACGCGCTTGAAGTCGCCATAAATTTTCGTGGTCTGAGCGATCTCTTTAGTGAAACCAAAACAATTTTCGCTGAGAGAAGCGATCCTCTGGGGAATATTGGATCTTATGAATGCTGTGTATCGGTCGGAGTCATTCCGCACTTCGTCCTTGCAAAAAACCAGTATGACCATGTTTATAAATGCCTCGGCCATAACTGGCGTCATCAGTCTCAACTTCAAACAATCTCCATAGAGCTCAGAGGCGCGTTTCGAGATTTTTTCAACTTCCTTAGTATATCGCTTTGTCGAGCCTTTACTCGTCACTTTTGGAAGCTTCTCATGGCTTTGAATAGTCGCAAAATCTTTTAAGATATCCGCTATCGATGCGTGCATATCAGCGCATAGACCGGCGATAGTCACAAATTTGTTTTGAAATACGAAAAACTTCTCGAACGTCCGCAGCATTTCTGACTTGGCTTTCGCAATTCGAGCGAAATCAGATTTCAAGTTAAGTATTAAGTTCTTCCAATCTTCGTCAGTCATTTTCTCATTGATCATGAAGTGGATTTCATGTGACGTTCCTGTGAGGTATACGTCGATATCATCTGCCTTGAGACTGAAATCCCAATGTATCCAGTTGTCGCTGTCATCCTTGCGTAACAAATTTTGGGGTCCGTTTGGCACACCGAACCGGGCGCGGAGATATGCATATACGTCTACCGGCTTTAGACGTCCGCACTACGAGAAAGGCACCTCGGCCCTTCTTCGGCTTACTCTCGTCCGGGTCGAAAAAAATCAAGTACTTCTTTTGGGGTGCTTGTACGCCACGAAGTGACTACGACCGATTTCGCCATTTCCCAGAGCCTCCAGATAGCTAGCTTATCTAGCCAAAAACGCAGACCGATACACGGTCTTTTCTGTCCCCGGCGCGGCGGTACTGAAAGCTCGGTTTCGCGTCTATCCAGATCGGTATTGATGAGGCCCGCGCTGCAAGGCTATAGGTGAGCGCGTCTAGGCACTCGGCTCGTCTGCCGGGGGCTGGCCTCTTCGCCGCGTCGTAACGAGCCTTAGCACCGCCTGCATCTCCGCGTAGAGCCATCTCCCATCCTTCGACTAACTGCGACCATATCTCGCTGGCCTTCCGATTAGCTAAAGTCTGAGAATCAGTGTGCAGCGATACTGCAATGTGTTCACGAACCTCAATCGAGCGATAGAGAAGGGGAACGCGCTTGCGAAGATGATACGTTGAGCCGCGTAGAATGAGTGTCATGTTGAACAGATACAGCGCAACAATGGCGGTTGCAATCTAGGCGAGTGCACAAAATGGATGACAGAATGTGTTGTGCTTTTTGCCGTTAGCCAAGCATTATGTTGTTTTTATTGAATTTTTCGCAAGAAATTGGTGCACCCGACTGGATTCAGAACCAGTGACCTCTGCCTTCGGAGGGCAGCACTCTATCCAGCTGAGCTACGGGTGCATCCACGACGGCAAGGCGTCGAAGCAGGCTGAGCCCGGTTCATAGCCTAGGATAGTCGGCGCATCAATGGTGAAAGCGCCTCGTCGGCAGGAAATTCCTGTTCACTGAAGATCGTCCAATTCATAGCTACCGCGAATGTGCAGGCTAGGCAGTCCACGCGGTGTACAGGTAAAAATGCCGCGCTTTGGGAGCGCGGCATCCTGTTTTCAAGCAAGCAGTCGGTTCAAGCCGTCTGCATGGCGCCTGGACCGGCGATGGCTTTCGGCGGAACCTTGCCGAGAATGATCATGCCCAGCACTTCGTCCTTGGTGACGTCCTCGGTGCGGGCATGGCCGACGACCTGGCCGTTCTTCATCACCGACACACGGTCGGCGAGGTCGAAGACATCGTGGATGTCGTGGCTGATCAGGAAGATGCCGATGCCTTCGCGCTTCAGCTGCTTGATCAGCTCGCCGACCTGCGCCGTTTCCTGGGGGCCGAGCGCTGCCGTCGGCTCGTCCATGATCAGGATCCGGGCGTCGAACAGGATGGCGCGGGCAATGGCCACCGACTGACGCTGGCCGCCGGACAATGCTTTGACCGGCTCCTTGAAGCGGCGGAAGTTCGGGTTGAGCCGTCCCATCACCTCGCGAGCCTTGGCTTCCATCGCCACGTCATCGAGCGTGCCCCAGGGTGTGCGCAACTCGCGGCCGAGATAGAGGTTGGCGGCGGCGTCGACATTGTCGGCGACGGCCAGCGTCTGGTAGATCGTCTCGATGCCGTAGCCCTTGGCGTCGCGCGGGTTGCTGATATGGACCGGTTCGCCGTTGATCAGGATTTCGCCGGCATCGCGCTTGTAGGCGCCCGACAGGATCTTGATCAGCGTCGACTTGCCGGCGCCATTATGGCCGAGCAGGGCCACGACTTCGCCCGGATAGAGATCAACCGAGGCGTTGTCGACGGCGTGGATACTGCCGAAGGAGATGGAAATGTTCTTCATTTCCACGAGTGGAGTGCGTTGTTCCGTCATTGTTCGAACTCCTCTTACTTGGCTCGGCCGCGATAAACGGTATCCAGCCAGACGGCCATGACCAGTACGATGCCGATGACGATGCTTTGCAGCGGCGTGTCGATGCGCAACAGCACCATGCCGGACTGCAGTGATTGCATGACGATCGCACCGAGAACTGCCCCGGAGATCGTGCCCATGCCGCCGGCAAGCGAGGTGCCGCCGATGACCGCAGCAGCGATCGTGTACAGTTCGTCGAGCGTGCCCTGTGCATTGGTGGCCGCGTTCAAAGGGGCCGTCGAGATCGCGGCGGCGATAGCGCAGAGCGCTCCCATCAGTGCGAAGATGCGTACCGTCACCCAGCGGGTCTTGATGCCGGCGAGTTCGGCTGCTTCCGGATTGCCACCGATGGCAAAGACGTAGCGGCCAAAACGGGTGCGGGTGGTGAGGAAGCTCATGGCGATGGCGATGCCGACAGCCATCAGCACCGGAATGGCAATGCCGAGCGGGATCTGCAGGCCGCCTTCGGGCCAGGGGATATTGTGGGTTTCGGCATACTTCTTGGCGAGGTTGACCGGCATGTAATAGCTGTTGAGCACCCAGACGGCGCAGAGCACCATGATGCAGCCGACGAACGAGAGGAAATATTCCGCCCACATCGGGCGCAATGGGGAAGCCGAACCGCTTTGCGCTGCTTGCGCGAGTTGATGATCGAGGCAACGATGATGACGCAGGCGATGACGCCGACGACCCAGCTTGCCGTCGCTCCGATCGATCCTTCCGCGCCGCCGCCCATCAGACGAAATGTCGAGTCCATCGGGGCAACGGTTGCACCGGAGATGACGAGAAAGGCCGCAGCGCGCCAGATCAGCAGACCGCCGAGCGTGACGATGAAGGCGGGAACGTTGAGGAAGGCGATGATGATGCCCTGAAAGGCGCCGATGGCGGTTCCAAGTGCGATACCGACCGTCAGCGCTATGATCCAGGTGGCCGGATGATCGAAGCCGATCAGAGGCGGCAGAATCTTGGCCTGGGTGATCGCCATGATCATGCCGACGAAGCCGAGAATCGAGCCGACAGACAGATCGATATTACGGGTGACGATGACGAGCACCATGCCCGTTGCCATGACCGGAAACCGACGCAGCCTGGACCGTGAGGTTCCAAAGGTTGCGTGGCGTCAGGAAAAGCCCGCCGGTGAAATATTGAAAGCCGAGCCAGATGCACAGCAGAGCTGCGATCATCCCGAGAAGCCGGGTATCGATCTCGGTCGCCTGCAGGAAGCGCTGCAGGGCGGTTCCCTGTGTCTGGCGCACGCTGCTGGAAGGCGTGGCAATGGTGGTGTTCGCCATTTCCTGATTACTCCCCTTTATTCTTGTCTTTACAGCGCCGCGCGTCATTCATGACGCGCAAAGATCGCTGTAACACTTTAGATTTGCTGCATAATTTTCCCTAAATCGATACCGATTTAAGGAATTATGCAGTAAAGTACCGCACATCGGAGAAGCGCCGCAACGTGATCGTTGCGGCGCTCGTGACGGGACCTTATTTGCCCATGTTCAGGATCGGATCAGTTGCAGACCGCAACGGTTCCGGCCTTTACGCCCTGGCAGGTTTCTTCCTTGGAAATCCAGCCGGCGTCGATGACGACGTTCAGGTTGTCCTTGGTGATCGGCTGCGGTGCGATGAAGAACGACTGCATTTCGACAGCCTTCGGTCCGCTGGCAAATTTGACCGTGCCCGGGATGGCGTCCATTGCGGCACCGCCGGCAAGCGCTACGGCGATTTCGCCGGCCTTCTTGCCGAGTTCGCGGCTATCCTTCCAGACGGATACGGTCTGGGTGCCAAGGGCGACGCGGTTCAGAGCGGCCTTGTCGCCGTCCTGGCCGGAGACCGGTACTGCACCAGCCAGACCCTGGGCTTCGAGCGCTGCAACAACGCCGCCTGCCATGCCGTCGTTCGACGAAACGACGCCGTCGACCTTGTTGTCGTTGGCGGTCAGGAACTGCTCCATGTTCTTCTGGGCAGCTTCAGGCTTCCAGCCGTCCGTATAGGCTTCGCCGACATTCTTGATCTTGCCTGCGTCCATGGCGGCCTTCAGCACTTCCATCTGTCCGGAGAACAGGAAGTCTGCGTTCGGGTCTGTCGAAGCGCCCTTGATGAAGACGTAGTTGCCTTCCGGCTTGACCTTGAACACTTCGGCAGCCTGCATGCGGCCGACTTCCTTGTTGTCGAAGGTGATGTAGTAGGCGGCCGGATTTTCGATCAGGCGGTCGTAACCGACGACCGGGATGCCTTCAGCTGCAGCCTTTTCGATGGCCGGGCCGATGGCTTCGAATCCTGCGCCAGAACGATGATGGCGTTGGCGCCCTGGGCGATCAGCGATCCGATGTCGGTCAGCTGTTTGGCGGCGGAAGCCTGCGCGTCAGCGGAGATGTACTTGTCGCCGGATGCTTCGAGTGCTGCCTTGATCGCGGCTTCGTCGGTCTTCCAGCGTTCTTCCTGGAAGTTCGACCAGGAAACGCCGACGACCGGATCCTTGGCCATGGCTGCAGTGTGCAGGGATACGATGATGGCAGCGCCTGCCATCAGTGTCAAAACTGATTTCATGAAGTCCTCCCAAGTGACCGCTGGCCGTCCGCGCGAACCTCCCGCACGGCCCCCGGCCAGCAAATTTGCCTGTCGTCAACTCCAAAGAGTTTTTTCTCGACAGTCGAGAAAATAGATGTCAGAGTTTTTCGGGGCTGTCAACAACGCTTTGGGCAAGGCCGTTTGACATCGGGCAGATGCTTTGGGAGGAGCATGTGTTTGTGGAATTCGTGAATCACAGGGATGCGCAATGCTGAGCAAATCGAGCACCGAATTGGTGCGTCAGCAAAACAGCGCGCTCGTGCTTGCGACGTTGCGGCGCCTGGGGTCGCTCTCTCATACCGACATATCCGAACATACCGGACTGGCATCTGCGACGGTTTCGGCGATCACTGCCGAACTGGAGCGGGCAGGGGTCATCGAGAAGCCGGAACAGCAGGTGCCTTCGGGGCGCGGACGGCCGCGTGTGCTGTTTGCGCAGCGTCGCGACAGCGGCTTTCTGATCGCCGTGCGGATCTCTTCGGATGTCGTCCAGTATTCGCTGGTGGATTATTCCGGGCGGCTGATCGACCGCTTCTGAGGAGCCGCGCAATCACAAGGTTGTGGGAACGCAGCCTTTTGCCGAGGGGTTCCTCGATGCGCTGGCCCGCCTCATTCACCGGTCGCGGCTGAACAAGGAGCAGATCCTCGCCGTCTCTATCAGCAGCAAGGGCACCGTCGATGCCGACGGCAAGCGGCTGTTGTGGTCGCCGGTCTTCGGCGGCGAGCAAATCGATTTCGTTTCGCTGCTGCAGCCGGAATGGCGTGCCAAAGTCACGCTCAACAACGAGACCCTGCTAGTCGCCCAGGCTCTGGGGATGAAGGCGGATGCGAGCCAGTCCGGCTCTTTTCGCGCGCTTGCTGCCTTGTCACTCGGTCACAGCATCGGGCTTGGTGTTGCCCTGCAAGGATAGGTTCGGCGAACTGGAGGTGACGGCTCCCAATTTCGGCCACATGCTGCATGCTGCCAATGGCTGCCTGTGCCGTTGTGGCTCCTTCGGCTGTATCGAGGCTTCGGCGGGCTTCTATGGAATTCTGCGCACCGCCTTTGAAGTGCCGCCGGATACGATCCCGGCCAAGTTCGTGCCGCTGGCGGAAATGGACAAGATCGCCGCGAGTGCGCGCCAAGGCAACCGGATGGCGGGTTATGCTTTCCGTCAGGCAGGCATCGCGCTTGGCAACGGCCTTTCCCGGCTGCTTAGCCTTTACGACCGCATGCCGATCTACATAACCGGACCGGGGACGCGCTATTTCGATCTTTTGCAGCGCGGGGTCGATGAGGGGCTCGAGCAATCGCATGAGGTCCGCCTGCAAGGCAGGCCGGAGATTTCGGTGATCTTCGATGAACAGAGACTGGTTTTTGACGGTCATCTGGATCGGGCCTTGACCGATATGGATCATGACATCGCCGCTTTCAGGCCGGTTCCCCCGGCAACAGATCAGGCTTGATACAAGAAAGGCCGGGCGAACCCGGCCTTTTGTCGTTGAGCTTATCGATTACGCGTCGATGCGGATCTGGCGTTTTTCCGTCACTGACTTTACGGCCGCGTCAGCCAGTGCCAGCGCAGCGAGGCCATCGGCGCCTGAAGGCGTGATCTTGGTGCCTTTTTCGATCCGTGGAGATGAAGCCGGCGATTTCGTTGGCATAGGCCTCGGTGTAGCGGGTCATGAAGAAATCATGCAGCGGCGGGCGGGTATAGCCGTCGCCGTTGGCAATCTCGATCGAGACGGCGCGCTGGTTTTCGGCGGAGACGACGCCCTTGGAGCCGTGCACTTCGATGCGCTGGTCGTAGCCATAGGTGGCGCGGCGTGAGTTGGAAATGATTGCCTGTTTGCCGGATGCGGTTTCAAGGATGACCGAGACGCTGTCGTAGTCGCCTGCCTTGCCGATTTCCGGATCGACGAGAACAGCGGCATGGGCGGTGACGACAACGGGTTCTTCACCGAGCAGGAAGCGGGCCATGTCGAAATCATGAATAGTCATGTCGCGGAAGATGCCGCCGGAACGCTTGATATAGTCGACCGGCGGCGCGCTGGGATCGCGCGAGATGATCGTGACCATTTCGACTGTGCCGATCTTGCCATCGTCGATCGCTTTGCGCACGGCCATGAAATGCGGGTCGAAGCGGCGATTGAAGCCGACCATCAGCTTGCCCTTGGTCTCTTCGACGACCTTCATGCATTCGCACGCGGCCGACGTCGAGATCGATCGGCTTTTCGCAGAAGATCGCCTTGCCGGCACGGGCGAAGCGCTCGATCAGGTCGGCATGGGTATCTGTCGGCGTGCAGATGACGACGGCGTCAATATCCGCCGATTTTTCGATCTCTTCGATCGTGCGCACGGCGCAGCCATATTGTTTGGCGATCGCGTTGGCGGCATCGGGGAAAGGCATCGGCGACGGCGACGAGGACGGCATCCGGATTGCCGCTGACGGCTTTAGCGTGGACCTTGCCGATACGGCCGGCGCCGAGAAGACCAAATCTGACGGTCATGTTCATCTCTTTTTGTCGAGCGGCAAAGCGCCGCGAAGGGACGGGGGTGATGACGCTCACTCCGGACAGGCGTTGCGGAAGACAGGTCCGCGCTGATGCTGTTGAGGTGGTTTCAGGCGTCTGCCAGTCCCGCGTGGGCGGGCTGGCGTAAAAACTCTCTCCCTGTTCGTTTTCATGTCGAATTCGTGTCTGCGCTGCATGCCTCCCAGGATACAAGCGGAAATCGGAATGAAAAAGTAACGATCACAATTTTCGGAATATTTATTCCATTTGGCGCGCTGCCGTCAAGGTGTTAAACCTGTCGTGCTCTTGCGGCAAATGTCTTTTTCGACATAAAGCTGTGGTCTTTGACGTCGGGCCGCACGGCAAGGCACATCCTCAAGGACAGTTTGCATGATGAAGTTCATTGATCCCGATCATCCGTTCTACCGCCCGCTCTGGGTGCGGCTCCTGATCGTGGCGCTCTGCTCCCTGTGGACCGCGGTTGAGTTTTGGAACGGGGCCGACACCTGGGGCATGATTTTCCTGGCGGTGTCGGCCTATACGGCCTGCGTCCTCATCATTTTCTTCAAGCCGAAAACCGAAGTCGCCTGAAGAGCCAAAGACCGACGATCCGGCCTGATCGTCACCGCCGCTGCATCAGGCGCAACCGCCTTTGCGCTTCGTCGATCAGCATGTTGGCGATCTTCATGCGAAGCGTAGCATTGGCCCGGTAATCCGGGGCATGCCGATCCGGGTGGTTTTCGGCGGCAAAACGGCGGCGTTTGTCCGCCAGTGTCAGCTGCGTTTCCATTTCCGTCAGCGCCAGGTCGGCGGCAATCTGTTCCGGGCTGATCCTGCGAAGGTATTCCGGCATGACGGGCTTGGGCACAGGTTTGGCGGGGGCAAGCATCTCGTCGCTTGCCGTATCGAAATAGGCGCGCTGAACCACGCCACTGCCGGCCATGGCAGATGTTTCCGGATTGCCGACGAAACCGGCGTTGAAGCCGCGGATCGCCGCGGACGGCCGCTCCTCTTCGGGAGCTTCGTCCTCGTCTTCTTCCGCTTTCAACCGCTCCAGCACCGACTGGAATACCGACATTCCGAACATGCATCTCTCCATCGTCGGCGACTGTGAAAGCACATCAGGGTTTTGCGGGGCTGTTCAGGCGGTGCTCTGCTTCAGGATCAAGTCATAAAGCAGCTTGGCGCTGGGCGGCAGGGCGCGGCCGCGTGCGGTGATCAGGCTATAGGGCCGGATCTTGATGTTGAAATCGGTGGGCAGGACGCGGATTTCGCCAGCCTTGCCGCCATTGCCGGCAATCAGATCGGCCACGTCACGGGCAACCGGGGCAATGGCATTGGTGTTGCGGACAATCGATACGGTCAGGATAATCGAGGACGTGTTGATGATGGTTGCGGGCAGGGGCGTGCCGGCCGATAGAAAACTGTCTTCGACCGCGCGACGCAGAAGCGTTCCGGAGGGCTGGAAGACCCAATCATAGCCGGGAAGATCGGTGGAGGTGACGATGTCCTTTTCAAGCAGCGGATGCCCCTCCCGCACAATCAGGCAGACATCCTCTTCACCGATCTCGATCAGGTTGAACTCATGGGGATCCATGTCGTCGGGAATTCTGCCAATGACGAAGTCGTGCCGTGCCGACAAAAGCTCGCGCACCAGGACGTTGCTGTTTTCGATCTGGATATTGATCTCGATGCCGGGATAGGCCGTGGAGACCTGGCGGATGGCCGGGACAGCCAGATTGAGAGCCGGTCCCGGTGACGGACCCCAAGGATACCCGAGCCGCCGCTGCCGGTCTTCAGTTCGTTGATCTCTCGCGTCGTTTCCCGCAACTCCAGAAAGATTGTACGCGCGGCGCGCCAGCGCCCTGCCATATTGCGTCAGTTCGACGCCGCGGGCGACGCGGGCACAGAGCGGTGCCTTTAAAATCGCCTCGACTTCGCCGAGCATCGCGATGCTGCCGGCTGCGAAATACTGAGCGCATCCGCCGCCGCGCTGATCTGACCGTGGTTTTCGATGGCCAGAATCAGCTGCAGGTGACTCATTTTTAGGCCTGAGCGAAAAATTCCGCGCTCGGAATAACCCTCGGCTGTGGATGACAGCAGCACCGGATCGTCCATATTTTACCCACCTTCCGAGAAAAATGCCGTGATATCTGGAAAAATCACACTGTTACGCGTTAGTATACCGAAATTGTTATGAAGATACACCTATATTGTATTTGACAGTTATGATGTTTGATTCCAGTTTGCGGCGATGTGCGCCAGCGTGCTCGGGAGCGTGTAAGGCCTGGGAGGGCTTTCTTTCACCCCTTAAACCTCCGCCAAGAGATTTTCTGATCTCTCGGCTGCAGGAAGCGCTGCACATATCGAGGCCGGCCGATCGCCGCCTGGATCAACACTCAGGGAGAGATACATGAGATTAGTTACTTCGCTTCTCGCCGCCGCAGCGCTCAGCGTGGCGTCGTTCGTCGTTCCGGCGATTGCCCAGGACAAGGGCACCGTCGGCATCTCGATGCCCACCAAGACCTCGACCCGTTGGATCTCCGACGGCGAGACGATGGAAAAGCTGTTCAAGGAAGCCGGCTATACGGCGGACCTGCAGTTCGCTGACGACGACATTCCGAACCAGCTGGCCCAGATCGAGAACATGGTCACCAAGGGTGCCAAGGTTCTGATCATCGGCGCCATCGACGGCACGACGCTCTCCGACATCCTGGCGAAGGCTCACGAAGCTGGCGTTAAGGTCATCGCTTATGACCGTCTGATCCCTGATTCCGGCAATGTCGACTACTACGCAACGTTCGACAACTTCCAGGTTGGCGTTCTGCAGGCAACGACGCTCGTACAGGGCCTCAAGCTTGATGGCGCGACGGAGCCGAAGAACGTTGAACTGTTCGGCGGTTCGCCGGATGACAACAACGCCTTCTTCTTCTACGACGGCGCAATGTCGGTTCTGCAGCCGCTGATCGACGCCAAGAAGATCGTCGTCAAGTCCGGCCAGACAGGCATGGATAAGGTCGGTACGCTGCGTTGGGACGGTGCTGTTGCACAGGCCCGCATGGAAAACCTCCTGTCCTCGACCTACACCGATGCCAAGGTTGACGGCGTTCTGTCGCCTTACGATGGTCTGTCCATCGGCATCATTTCGGCTCTGAAGGGCGTTGGCTACGGTTCCGGCGACATGCCGATGCCTGTTGTCACCGGTCAGGACGCCGAACTTCCGTCGGTCAAGTCGATCCTCGCTGGCGAACAGTATTCCTCGATCTTCAAGGATACCCGCGAGCTTGCCAAGGTTGCCGTCTCGATGACGGACGCCATCATTGGCGGCAAGGAGCCGGAAATCAACGACACCAAGACCTACGACAACGGCGTCAAGGTCATCCCGTCCTACCTCCTGAAGCCGGTCGCTGTTGATAAGTCGAACGTCAAGGAAGTCCTGGTCGGCGCTGGCTACTACACGGAAGACCAGATCAACAACTGATCCCGTCTTCTCCATTCTGGGCCCGCATCACTTGCAGGCCCTTTTATCTTGATGAGAGACTTGTATTGTCATTGTGTCTGGCCTCATCATTCACGGACTGCCGCAGGATTACCTGAACATGGACAATATCATTCTCGAAATGCGGGGCATTACCAAGACGTTCCCGGGCGTCAAAGCCCTGGACAACGTCAATCTGAAGGTTCACGAGGGTGAAATTCACGCGCTGGTCGGCGAAAATGGAGCCGGCAAATCAACACTGATGAAGGTGTTGAGCGGTGTCTATCCCGCCGGAACCTACGAAGGCGAAATCCACTACGACCGTGAAGTTCGCAATTTCTCGACGATTTCGGATAGCGAGCATCTCGGCATCATCATCATTCACCAGGAGCTGGCATTGGTGCCGCTGCTGTCGATTGCCGAAAACATCTTTCTTGGCAATGAGATCGCCACCAATGGCGTCATCGACTGGAAGCAAACTTTTGTGCACGCAGGGCCTGCTTGAAAAGGTCGGTCTGAAGGAGCCGCCATCGGCCCGTATCACCGATATCGGTGTCGGCAAGCAACAGCTCGTCGAAATCGCCAAGGCGCTGTCCAAGAAGGTTCGGCTGCTGATCCTCGACGAACCCACGGCCTCACTCAACGAGACCGATTCCCGACGCGCTCCTGAAGCTGCTGATGGAATTCCGCAAGCAGGGCATGACCTCGATCATCATTTCGCACAAGCTGAACGAGATCAAGAAGGTCGCCGACAAGATCACCATCCTGCGCGATGGCGGCACGGTGGAAACGCTGAACTGTCATAACGAGGACATCAGCGAAGACCGGATCATCAAGGGCATGGTCGGCCACGATATGGAAGATCGCTACCCGCCGCGCGAGCCGAAGGTCGGCGAGATCCTGATGGAAGTGAAGAACTGGAACGTCTTCCACCAGCAGCACCGCGACCGCCAGTTCCTGCACGATATCAATTTCAACGTGCGCGCCGGCGAAGTCGTCGGCATTGCCGGCCTCATGGGTGCCGGCCGCACCGGAAACGGCGATGAGCGTCTTCGGAAAATCCTGGGGTCACAAGATTACCGGCGAAGTTCATATGCATGGCAAGCTGGTGGATGTCAGCACCATTCCGCGTGCTATCGATGCCGGCCTTGCCTATGTAACCGAAGACCGCAAGCAGCTCGGCCTGGTGTTGAACAACAACATCATGCACAACACCACGCTTGCCAACCTGAACGCGGTGGCGAGCAGCGGCGTGATCAATGACCACATGGAGCGTAAGGTTGCGACCGACTATCGGTCGAAGCTGCGTATCCGGTCGCATTCGATCTATCAGGAGGCGGTCAATCTGTCGGGTGGCAACCAGCAGAAGGTTGTCCTGTCGAAATGGCTGTTCACCACGCCTGAAGTCCTGATCCTCGACGAACCGACGCGCGGCATCGATGTCGGGGCGAAATATGAAATCTACACCATCATCAATCAGCTTGCCGCAGAAGGGAAGGGTATCCTGATGATCTCATCGGAAATGCCCGAACTTCTCGGAACCTGCGACCGTATCTACGTGATGAACGAAGGACGCATCGTCGCAGAGCTTTCGAAAGCAGAAGCAAGCCAGGAATCCATTATGCGCGCCATCATGCGCTCCGGGGAGAAACACTAATGGTCGCCGAAACCAGCGCTCCGAAAACCACGCCCTCCGTCGGGGAATATCTCAAGAACAATATCCGCGAATACGGCCTGCTCGTCGCGCTCGTGGTCATCATGCTGTTCTTCCAGTATCTGACCGACGGTGTTCTGTTCCGCCCGGTCAACCTGACCAACCTCATTCTGCAGAACTCCTTCATCGTCATCATGGCGCTGGGCATGCTGCTGATCATCGTTGCCGGCCATATCGATCTGTCCGTCGGATCGATCGTCGCCTTCACCGGCGGCCTGTCGGCGATCATGCTGGTCAAATGGGGTATTCACTACTCGATCGTTGTGCCGCTTTGCCTGATATTGGGTGGTCTCGTCGGTGCTGCGCAGGGCTATTGGGTCGCATACCAGAAGATCCCGGCCTTCATCGTGACGCTGGCCGGCATGCTCGTCTTCCGCGGCCTGACTTACGTGATCCTCCAGAATCGGCCGATCGGCCCGTTCCCCAAGGATTTCCAGTCGCTGTCGACCGGTTTCGTCCCCGACTTCCTGTATTTCCTCAATCCGCTGCCGGGCACGATCACCAACTTCTTCTCGCTCGTCGTCGTCGTGGCTCTGGTTGCTCTGGCTATCTACTACGGTCTGCGTGATCGCCGGACCAACGAGAAGCACGGCACGGAAAACGAACCCTTTGCATTCTTTGCCGGCCAGATGGCAATCATTGCCGGCGTGGCGATTTTCCTCGGCTTCCAGCTGTCGACGTACAAGGGCTTCCCGAACGTCCTGATCGTCATGGCCTTGCTGATTGCGCTTTATACCTTCGTCACCACCCGTTCGACGATCGGCCGCCGCATCTATGCGATGGGCGGCAACGAGAAGGCGGCAAAGCTCTCCGGTATCAACACCGAGCGCCTGACGTTCTACACTTTCGTCAACATGGGCGTGCTCGCGGCTCTCGCCGGCATGATCATCGCGGCCCGCCTGAACTCGGCAACCCCGAAGGCCGGCGTCGGCTTCGAGCTCGACGTTATCGCGGCCTGCTTCATCGGCGGCGCTTCGGCATCGGGTGGCGTTGGCAAGATCACCGGCGCGGTTATCGGCGCTCTGATCATGGGCGTCATGAACAACGGCATGTCGATCATGGGTCTCGGCATCGATTACCAGCAGCTGGTCAAGGGCCTCGTGCTTCTCGCTGCCGTGTTCTTCGACGTCTACAACAAGAACAAGGGCTGACCGGTTCCGGTCAGTCCCACGCATCGGGCTTTGCCTGAATGCGTAAACGGGTGCCGGAGCGTTTCTCGCCAGCCAGTCTAGCGAGGTACTCCGGCCCACGCATCATAACGAGAACGGCGGCGTTGCTGCCATGAAGGGGAGCATGTCATGTCTCCCGATGGGTTGTTGTTGCCGAAAGCCAGCCGCTTGACGCCAAGAAGACAGCCCGGATCTAGAAAAGGATAGTGCTGTGCTGATTTCCCAGGTGAAGAACAATGACGGCTCGATCACGGTCGCCGTTCGCGAATTGGGCGAGGGTGCCCGTGCCGTGAAGGGCGCTGCAAGTGTCTACGCACTGGCGATGGAAGCCGCCAATTCCGGCAAGAGCCTGAAGGCTGTCGTTGAGGCGCATGGCCTTGGCGATGCGGTCGATCTTCAGGACGCCTCTGCCAAGGGCAATTTCCTGCCGCCGATCACACATCCGGACGACGCGCATCTGCATCTGACTGGCACTGGCCTCACCCATCTCGGCTCTGCATCGACGCGCGATGCGATGCACGCAGCTGTGTCGAAGGTGGAAGAGGGCGCCACCGATACGATGAAGATGTTCAAGATGGGTCTGGAAGGCGGCAAGCCGAAGCCGGGCGAGAAGGGCGTGCAGCCGGAATGGTTCTACAAGGGCAACGGCAGCCAGACTGTTGCACCCGGCGGCGAACTGGTCTCGCCATCCTTTGCCGAGGATGGTGGCGAAGAGCCGGAAATGGCCGGCATCTACGTGATTTCCGACAAGGGCGCGCCGTTCCGTATCGGCTTTGCCGTCGCCAACGAGTTCTCCGACCACGTCACCGAGCGGGTCAACTATCTCTACCTCGCCCATTCCAAGCTGCGGCCGGCAAGCTTCGGCCCGGAAATCCGGGTCGGCGAAGCGCCCGCCGACATTCGCGGTACCTCGCGCATCATCCGCGATGGCGCCGTCTTCTGGGAAAAGCCATTCCTGTCGGGCGAAGCCAACATGTCCCATACATTCGCCAACCTCGAATACCACCATTTCAAGTACGGCATCTTCCGTGCGCCGGGCGATGTGCATGTCCATATGTTCGGGACAGCGACGCTGTCCTTCGGCGACGGCATCAAGACCGAGACCGGCGATATCTTTGAAATCGAGGCGTCCGAGTTCGGTCTGCCGCTGCGCAATACGCTGGCGATCGCCGGCGAAGACGACGTGACGATCGGCCAGCTCTGATTTCCATGCATTTGACTGCGGGTGCCTGTCCCAGGGCGCTCGCTGAAACCAAGGAGGCTTTTAGCCCATGACACTCCATCACAACCTGATCGCCGGCGAATGGGTCGGCAGCAACGGTGTCGAGAACATCAATCCCTCGAACACCAATGAAGTTGTCGGCCTTTACGCCACTGCCAGCGCCGATGATGCCAAGACCGCGATTGCCGCCGCAAAGGCTGCTTTCCCGGCCTGGTCACGCTCGGGCATTCTCGAGCGTCACGCCATCCTGAAAAAGACTGCCGACGAAATCCTTGCCCGCAAGGAAGAACTCGGCAAGCTGCTCGCCCGCGAAGAAGGCAAGACGCTGCCGGAAGCCATCGGCGAAACCATCCGCTCGGCGCAGATTTTCGATTTCTTCGCCGGCGAGGCCCTGCGTCTGGCAGGTGAAGTTCTGCCGTCGGTTCGCCCGAACATCGGCGTCGAAATCACCCGCGAGCCGATCGGCGTCATCGGCATCATCACGCCGTGGAATTTCCCGATCGCCATTCCCGCCTGGAAGATCGCCCCGGCACTTTGCTACGGCAACACGATTGTCTTCAAGCCGGCCGAACTGGTTCCTGGCTGCTCCTGGGCGATCGTCGATATCCTCCACCGCGCCGGCCTGCCGAAGGGCGTCTTGAACCTCGTCATGGGCAAGGGCTCGGTTGTCGGCCAGGCGATGCTCGACAGCCCGGATCTTGCCGGCATCACGTTTACCGGCTCGACCGGCACGGGCAAGCGTGTCGCGGCCGCCTCCATCGAACATAACCGCAAGTTCCAGCTGGAAATGGGCGGCAAGAACCCGATGGTCGTGCTTGATGATGCCGATCTGACCGTTGCCGTTGAGGCCGCTGCGAACTCCGGCTTCTTCTCGACCGGCCAACGCTGCACGGCATCGTCGCGCCTGATCGTCACCGAAGGCATCCACGACAAGTTCGTTGCAGCCTTGACCGAAAAGCTGAAGACGCTGGTGGTTGACGATGCGCTGAAGGCTGGAACCCATATCGGGCCGGTTGTCGATGAGCGCCAGCTTGCCACCGACACTGACTACATCGCCATCGGCAAACAGGAGGGCGCCAAGCTCGCCTTCGGCGGCGAGACCATCACCCGCGAAAACCCGGGCTTCTACTTGCAGCCGACGCTGTTTACCGAAGCCACCAACCAGATGCGCATCAGCCGCGAAGAGATCTTTCGGGCCTGTTGCCTCGGTCATCCGGGTGAAGGATTACGAGGAAGCACTCAGCGTCGCCAATGACACGCCGTTCGGCCTGTCGGCCGGGATCGCCACGACCAGCCTCAAGCACGCCACGCATTTCAAGCGCAATTCGGAAGCGGGCATGGTGATGGTCAACCTGCCGACCGCCGGTGTCGATTTCCACGTCCCGTTCGGCGGCCGCAAGGCGTCGTCCTTCGGTTCGCGCGAGCAGGGCAAGTATGCGGCCGAGTTCTTCACTGTCGTCAAGACGGCCTATACGCTGGCGTAAGTTTATCCGGCAGGATCGGTCAATGCGGTCGATCCAGTCCGGTTGTTCAAAGGATAAGGGCTATGCATAAGAAAGCGGAATGGCCGCGCAGGCTGCGGTCGCAGGAATGGTACGGCGGCACGAGCCGTGACGTGATCTATCACCGCGGCTGGATGAAGAACCAGGGATATCCGCACGACCTGTTCTGACGGACGTCCGGTGATCGGCATCCTCAATACCTGGTCGGATATGACTCCGTGCAACGGCCACCTGCGCGAACTCGCCGAAAAGGTGAAGGCCGGCGTCTGGGAGGCCGGCGGTTTCCCGATGGAAGTGCCGGTCTTCTCGGCATCGGAAAACACCTTCCGTCCGACCGCCATGATGTACCGCAACCTCGCGGCTCTCGCGATCGAGGAAACGATCCGCGGCCAGCCGATGGACGGCTGCGTGCTTCTGGTCGGCTGCGACAAGACCACGCCGTCGCTGATCATGGCAGCAGCCTCTGTCGACCTGCCATCGATCGTCGTCACCGGCGGTCCGATGCTGAACGGTTATTTCCGCGGTGAGCGCGTCGGCTCCGGCACGCACCTGTGGAAATTCTCCGAAATGGTGAAGGCCGGCGAGATGACGCAGGATGAGTTCCTTGAGGCTGAAGCCTCGATGAGCCGTTCGTCAGGCACCTGCAACACCATGGGCACCGCGTCCACCATGGCCTCCATGGCCGAGGCTCTCGGTATGGCGCTGTCCGGCAACGCCGCGATCCCGGGCGTCGACAGCCGCCGCAAGGTGATGGCGCAGCTCACAGGCCGCCGGATCGTGCAGATGGTCAAGGATGACCTGAAGCCCTCCGATATCATGACCAAGCAGGCCTTCGAGAACGCCATTCGCACCAATGCGGCCATCGGCGGATCGACCAACGCCGTCATCCACCTGCTGGCCATGGCCGGCCGGGTCGGCATCGACCTGACACTCGACGACTGGGACCGTTGCGGCCGCGACGTGCCGACCATCGTCAACCTGATGCCGTCGGGCAAGTACCTGATGGAGGAGTTCTTCTATGCCGGTGGCTTGCCGGTGGTCATCAAGCGCCTTGGCGAGGCGGGCCTGCTGCACAAGGATGCGCTGACGGTGTCGGGCGAAACCATGTGGGACGAGGTCAAGGACGTCGTCAACTGGAACGAGGACGTGATCCTGCCGGCCGAGAAGGCGCTGACGCAATCCGGCGGTATCGTCGTGGTGCGTGGCAATCTCGCGCCGAAGGGCGCGGTGCTGAAGCCGTCTGCTGCTTCGCCGCATCTGTTGACGCATCGTGGCCGCGCTGTCGTGTTCGAAGACATCGACGACTACAAGGCCAAGATCAACGATGACAATCTCGACATCGACGAGACCTGCATCATGGTCATGAAGAACTGTGGGCCGAAGGGCTATCCGGGCATGGCCGAGGTCGGCAACATGGGCCTTCCGCCGAAAGTGCTGAAGAAGGGCATCTCCGACATGGTGCGCATTTCCGACGCCCGCATGTCTGGAACGGCCTATGGTACGGTTGTCCTGCACACCTCGCCGGAAGCGGCCGTTGGTGGACCACTCGCCGTGGTCAAGAACGGCGACATTATCGAGCTCGATGTGCCGAACCGCCGCCTGCATCTCGACATTTCCGACGCGGAACTGGCGCGCCGGCTTGCCGAATGGCAGCCGCACCACGACCTGCCGACATCGGGCTATGCCTTCCTGCACCAGCAGCATGTCGAAGGGGCCGATACCGGCGCCGACCTCGACTTCCTCAAGGGATGTCGTGGTAGCGCGGTCGGCAAGGATAGCCACTGATCTGTCTTAGCGAGGGGCCGGTTTTCCGGCCCTTTTTCCTCTATTGCGGGATTTTTAAAGCAACCCCGAGTTGGCTAGCCTGCAACCGCCAGCGCTTTATCCTTGGTCGTGAGCGCTGTCCCCCTGCGGGCCGCGAGTTCAAGATAAGCTGCGTCATAGCTCATCAGTTTATGCGCTCTGGCAAGAGATAGAGTCTCATTCCATGCTCTGCCTGCGGTTTGTGGATCAGTCTCGATTGGCATCTGGGTAATCAGGTCGAGTCGTTGAGCAATCTCGGAGGCTGAGATGCGTCCGCGCCGTTCTGCGTGGAGAAGCACGTTTGCAAGTTCCAGATGGAAGAGCGAGGGAACAAGGCCGCCGCTCGTGATCACGTCCTGCGCCACTGCATCGGTTTCGTCCGAAGCCTCATCCTCAAAACACCATGCAAGCGCAATCGAAGCGTCAATGACAATTGTCATTTCCGGCCTTCATCTCGTAGTTCTTTCCATGAAATGCCGCCTAGCGTATTGCTCCGGCGCAGTTCTTTCAATTTTTGAAAGGCGCTTTCGGGCGTTGAGGTTTCATCGGGTTCAGCGCTCACGAGCTTGGCAACTGCCTTTCCATGCTTCGTGATGGTGATTTCCTCACCATTGGCAACGTGGTCCAACAGGGACGAAAAATGTGTTTTCGCTTCAAATGCACCAATCTTCGACACAAAGGCGCCTCCAGTTCTGGTTTAAACTTTAAACCAGAACTGGAGGCGAGTAAATGTCTGAATTGATGCGGCAGAACCACTACTGACTCTGCGTCTGGCTTTGTTCCTGCTGCTCGACTGTCACCGGAAACCTTCAATGCTTCGCTGGACGAACCATGGATCAGGCCGGAAATCGGCGCTGCGTCGTGGTAATCCAGCCCGCAGGCGATGCGGACATAGCGCTCATCGGGGCATACCTTGTTGGCGGCGTCGAAGCCGACCCAGCCGAGACCGTTCAGGTGAACTTCGGCCCAGGCATGACTTGCCGTCTGTTCCGGGTGATCCTCCATCATCAGGTATCCGGAAATGTAGCGGGCAGGTAGACCGAGCGTTCGCGCGGCGGCGATCATGATATGGGCGTGGTCCTGGCAGACGCCGCTCTTTTGCAGCAGGGCCTGCTCGGCAGTCGTTTCCGTTCCGGTTTCGCCCTGCCTGTATTCGACGATCTCGCTGATCTTGTCCATCAGGGCGTGCATCTTTGCGAGGTCCGTATCTCCGGTCATGGCCTTGGCCAGGTTGCGGATCGGCTTGGTCATTTTGGTCAGCGGCGTTTCAGCGCAGGTAAAGCCAGAGCGGCGCATAGGCCTGATGGACGCCGTAGACGCCCGCCTTGTCTTCGGTTTCCACCTCGCCTGACGCGACGATGCGGATGGAGGTCTGGTCGCCGTTGACGCTGACGAGATTGACGCGATTGCCGAAATGGTCGTCATAGCCGACCTCCATCTTGGCACCCTCGACGGAGGTTTCCCAGCTGATGACGGTCTGGCCGGGCTGTGACAGTGGCGTCAGGCGCAGGCGCTGCAGCGAATACTGCACCGGTTCGGCATAGGTATATTCGGTGGTGTGGCTGATCTTCAGACGCATGCAGTCTCTCCCATCTGAATCTCAGTTGAACCGGTAGCCGTCGGAGATTTCCTGTCCCAGACGGTTATTGTGGCTGATGAAGTTCTCGATGTACTCGTGCAGCCCCTGATCCATAACATCCTTGATGGAATGATTGCGCAGCGACGACAGCGTTTCCTCCGCAGTTGCATGGGCCGCGTGGCCTTCGCCATACTCACGCGCCAGATAGCCGAGATTGCTGACGATCTTATCGTAACAATAGGCAAGCGATCGGGGCATGCGGCCGTTGAGGATCAGGAAGTCGGCAATGTTCGACGGTTTGTATTCCGCTTCATAGACCCAGCCATAGGAGCGGTGCGCCGAAACCGAGCGCAGGATCGATTCCCATTGCACGTTGTCGATCGAGGAGCCGACCTGCGACACGGCCGGAAGCAGCACGTAGTACTTCACGTCGAGAATACGCGCCGTGTTGTCCGCCCGCTCGATGAAGGTGCCGATGCGCGAGAAGTTGAAGATCTCGTTGCGCAGCATCGTTCCATGGAAGGCACCGCGGATCAGGCCTGTCATGCGCTTGATGCCGTCGATGACTTCGGGAAGATCGGCCGGCTTGACGCGCCGGGCAAGGATGGTCTTCAGGTCGAGCCAGCATTCATTGGTGGCTTCCCAGGTCTCGCGTGTCAGTGCAGTGCGGACCATGCGGGCATTGTTGCGGCCCGAATCGATGCAGGACATCACGCTCGATGGGTTGGCCTTGTCGCGCAGCAGAAAGTCGATGGCATCGGCGCTGGTCAGATTGGGATAGAGGTCATCATAGATGTCGCGGACACCGGAGCTTTGCAGAACGCCGTCCCAATCGTCTTCCGTCGCTTCCGAGCGGGTCAGCGACATGCGCAGGCCGGCATCGATCAGCCGGGCGCTGTTTTCGGCCCGCTCGATATAGCGGAACATCCAGTAGAGTCCGTTTGCAGTTCTTCCAAGCATATGCATCAGTCCTCCAGAACCCAGGTATCCTTGGTGCCGCCGCCCTGGCTGGAATTCACCACCAGCGAGCCGGCTTTCAAGGCCACGCGGGTGAGCCCGCCTGGAATGATCTGCACCTTGTCGGAAACGAGGACATAAGGGCGAAGATCCACATGGCGTGGTGCGATGCCCTTGTTGACGAGGATCGGCACTGTCGAAAGCGAAAGTGTCGGTTGGGCGATGTAGTTGGCAGGACGCGCTTTCAGTTTTTCGGCGAAGGCCGTGCGTTCCTTCTTGGATGCGGTTGGCCCGACCAGCATGCCGTAACCGCCGGAGCCATGCACTTCCTTGACGACGAGATCGGCAAGGTTTTCGAGCACGTATTTCAGGCTGTCGGCTTCCGAACAGCGCCAGGTCGGCACGTTCTCGAGCAACGCCTTGCGGCCGGTATAGAATTCGACGATCTCCGGCATGTAGGAATAGATCGCCTTGTCGTCGCAGATGCCGGTTCCCGGCGCATTGGCAATGGTGATGTTGCCGGCGCGGTAGACGTCCATGATGCCGGGAATGCCGAGCCCCGATCTCGGGCTTGAAGGTCAGCGGATCGAGATAGTCGTCATCGACGCGCCGATAGAGCACGTCGATCGCCTCATAGCCGCGGGTGGTGCGCATCTTCACCTTGCCGTCGATGACGCGCAGGTCCGAGCCTTCAACCAGTTCGACACCCATCATGTCGGCCAGGAACGCATGCTCGTAATAGGCCGAATTGTAGATGCCGGGGGTGAGCACCGCGACGCGCGGCTTGCCCTCGCAGCCGGGAGGGGCGAGCGAAGCGAGGCTGTGGCGCAGAAGGTAGGGGTAGTTCTCGACCGGACGGACGCGATTCTGATGGAAGAGTTCCGGGAACATCTGCATCATCGTTTCGCGGTTTTCCAGCATATAGCTGACACCGGGAGGGGGTGCGGGCATTGTCTTCCAGCACGTAGAACTGGTCTTCACCGGTGCGCACGATGTCGGTGCCGACAATATGGGTATAGACGCCGCCCGGCGGACGAAAACCGATCATCTGCGGCAGGAAGGCGACATTGCGTTCGATCAGTTCATGCGGGGTACGCGGCCGGCCTTGATGATTTCCTGCTTGTGGTAGATGTCGTCGAGGAAGGCGTTGAGGGCGATGACCCGCTGTTCGATGCCCTGGGCCAGCTTGCGCCATTCACGGCCGGAGATGATGCGTGGTATCAGGTCGAAGGGGATGAGCTTTTCGGAACTGTCCGCGTGTCCGTAGACCGCGAAGGTGATGCCCGTCTTGCGGAAAATATTCTCGGCCTCTCTCGATTTTGCAATCAGGCGGGCCTTGTCCTGGGCTGAGTACCAATCATTGTAAGTCGAGTAAGGCTGGCGCGGGCTGTTGTCCGCATTCATCATTTCGTCAAATGCCAACGGTGTGATCCCCTTTTTTGCCATTTGAGTACAACAACAGGGGCAATGCAAGAAGCATGCTCATTTGAGGGCAAAAGAAATTTGGACGGGTGATCGCCGCTTTTTTGGGCTGATCATGGGGCTTCAGTCTTCGAGGTGCCGCCTGTTTCATCATGTCTTCGCGCCGCAGCTGCCAAGCCTTCCATTCCGGTCCCACGATGGGAGCCGAGGATCCATTGCGTGCCTGATTTTTGTGCGGCCGGTCGATCGTGACCAAGCTTCCGCTGAAGATAAACATCAGGAATTTTGCTTTGACCATCACCATGCGCGCCTCTATCGCAGTCGGCGACGCAAAGATTGCCTCCGGAGTTCGCATGACCCTCGACCGCCTGGCCCCGGCCATTTTCGTTCTGCTCTGGTCGACGGGATGGGTGATGGCAAAATATGCCGACATCTATGCCGATCCGCTGACATTCCTGGTGATGCGCTATCTTCTCGCCACGCTGCTGTTCGTCGGCTTCTGTCTTGCCACCAGTGCCACATGGCCAAAGACCTGGACAGCGGCCGGACACGCCGTCGTCTCTGGCATCTTCCTGCACGGGCTCTATCTCGGCGCCGTCTGGTGGGCGATCGGGCAGGGCGTGCCGGCGGCGATTTCCGGCATCATCGCCGGGCTGCAGCCACTGATGACGGCGGCCGTGGCGCCGGCCCTGATTGGCGAAAATCTCTCGGGCCAGCAGAAGCTCGGCTTGATGCTCGGCTTTGTCGGGATCGCGCTGGCCGTTATCCCCAAGGTGCTGGCGATCGATACCGGCATGACGCCGATCCATCTGTTTCCGGTCATCGTCAACGTCGTCGGCATGGCGGCCGTCACCTACGGCACGATCTATCAGAAACGGCACCTGCAGGCCGGAGACATCCGCTCGACCGCGACCCTGCAATATGTCGGCGCACTGATCGTCACCATACCTGCCGCGTTTTTGCTGGAGGACATGCGGGTGATCTGGAGCGTGCAACTGTTTGCCGCACTGGCCTGGGCCGTACTCGGCCTGTCGATGGGGGCAATTGCTCTGTTGCTCTATCTCATCCGGCGCGGTCAGGTCTCGAAAGCCGCTTCGCTGATCTATCTGGTGCCGCCGCTTGCGGCGTTACAGGCCTGGCTGCTGTTTGATGAAGCCCTGACGCCGCCGATGATTGTCGGCACTGTCATCGTGGTTGCCGGGGTTTATCTCACCAATCGCAAACCCGCCGCCGTTCCCGCATAAAAAACGGCGGGTCAAACCCGCCGTTCTTCATTTCAATTCACCATCGCGAAAGGCTTATGCCTCGTCGCGGCGCGGCGCGGTGTTGGCGCGCTTGCGCTGGCCCTGGGCGCCGGCGCCGCCTTCGTGGGTCTGACCACCAGCGGCATTTCCACCGCCGTGGTTGCGGTTACGCCATTCGCCCTGCTTCTGGCCGGGGCGTCCGTTGCGGTTGCCGCCGGGGCGCTTGGCAAGAGCGGTTTCGTGGGCTGCCTGAGCGGCCGGACCCTGACCCTTGCGGTGCTGCTTCTTCGGTTCGCCGGTTGCCAAAAGATCGTCACCGGCAAACGGGCTCGGAGCCGAGCGTTCGGCGCGGTGAACGTTGTCGCTGCCGCCCTGGGGACGCGGACGACGTTCGGCATGACCGTTGCCGGCCGGCCGCGAAGCGTTGCAGGGCACCGTTGCCGCCACGGGCACCCTTCGGGCGCGCGCGGTCAGCCGGAATTTCGCCGCTGGCAACGGCGATGTCGATCTTCATCAGGCGTTCGATGTCGCGCAGCAGGCGGATTTCGTCCGGTGCGCAGAAAGCGATGGCAATACCGTCGTGGCCGGCGCAGGCCGTACGGCCGATGCGGTGAACGTAGGCATCCGGCACTTCCGGCAGGTCGTAGTTGTAGACGTGGGTGACGCCCGGAATGTCGATGCCGCGGGCTGCAACGTCGGTTGCGACGAGAACGCGGGTTGCGCCGTCACGGAAGGCCTTGAGGGCGCGTTCGCGCTGGCCCTGGCTCTTGTTGCCGTGGATCGAGGCGACAGAGAAGCCGACATGTTCCAGATGCTTCATCAGCTTTTCGGCGCCATGCTTGGTGCGCGAAAAGACCATGGCGCGACCATCGGGGTTCTCGGTCAGCGTCTTCTTCAGAATTTCAGTCTTCTGGCTGGCGCCCTGAACAAAGTGAACGAACTGCTCGACCTTGTCGGCAGCCTTGCCCGGAGGCGAAACTTCGACGCGCTTCGGGTTGCTCAGATATTCAGCGGAGAGATCGGCGATCGCCTTCGGCATGGTGGCCGAAAACAGCAGGGTCTGGCGGTTCTTCGGCACCAGCTTCGAAATCTTGCGCAGGTCATGGATGAAGCCGAGGTCCAGCATCTGGTCGGCTTCGTCGAGAACCAGGTAACGGGCCTGCGTCAGGGTCACGGCCTTACGGGCGATGAGGTCGAGAAGACGGCCAGGCGTGGCGACAAGGATGTCGACGCCGCGGGAAAGCTGCTCTGACTGCTTGTTGATCGACGCGCCGCCGACGACGAGGCCGATCTTGATCGGGGTCTTCTTGACGAAGTCCTTCAGGTTCGCAGCGATCTGGTTCACCAGTTCGTGGGTCGGAGCAAGAACCAGCGCGCGGATGTTGCGCGGGTCGGGACGCTTGCCGTCGGCCATCATCTTTTCGATCATCGGCAGGCCGAAAGCGGCAGTCTTACCGGTGCCGGTCTGGGCGAGACCGATGAGGTCATGGCCTTCCATCACGAGCGGGATTGCTTCGGCCTGGATCGGCGTCGGCGTTTCGAACCCCAGGGAAGCGAGGGTCGAAAGAACGTGCTCGGAGAGGCCAAGGTCTTTAAAAGTGGTCAATGTAATACCTTTTCGGGGGCGCAAAACGAGATTTGCCGGAACTGCACCATGCGGTTCCGGTTTCGCTTCGCGTCAAGAACCCCGCGTGATTTGGGAACTTGTGGGTTGATTCTGCTGTCTGCGCTGCATCCTGCCGCGTTCGGCAGGACATTCTGTGTTGCGCTTATCCTTCGTTACGGATCGTTGAGATCCTGCAGGGCTCGCTCACGCGGCGGCCGGAAGGTGACGCTGGCCTCATGTCGTTGGTTTGCCGCCAAAAGTCAAGGGATAGTTTTTTGCAGTTGCGAAGAGATCGGTGGATCAGGGCATGACCAGTTGGAAATCCCCGCCTGCGAGCACTGCACCATTGACGAGAATTTCCAGGCGATGACCGCCGGGATAATATTGCCGGGTGGTGATGGCGCGCACGGCATGCTGGCGCGTCATTCCGACGGTCTCGCCGGGCGCGAGCACTAGGCTCTTCCATTTGAAGACCTTTGGGGCAAGGCTGCCATTGGCTTTGCGATGATGGACCGCATAGTCGATCATCACTTGTTGCGGCGCAGAGGCCTCATTGACGATGGTTAGGGTGAAGGCCAGGGCATTGCCGAAATCGACCTGCGGGGTCTGTATCTCCACAGTCGCACCTGATACCGGAAAGCGGGGCGAAGCCGAAATTCGACAGCGCGGCCGCATGTCCCTTCTTCAAAAGCGTGCGCGAGGCATGCCGCAAGAGCTGCTGCCGCTCGGGGGACGCCGTTGCGATATGTTCGCCGACGAATGCTGCGACCAGATCGGGATGATCCTTGGCGATGTCGTTCAGGCTGTTGGCGACGGAGCGGCGCACATAATCTTCCGGGTCATCCATTAGGGCGGTGAGAATCGGCAGGATCGGCTGCGGATCGCGCATCAGCGCCGGCAGCCGGATGGCCCAAGGCAGGCGCGGGCGGGTACCTTCGCTTGCCAGCCGGCGGACGTGATGATTGCTGTCGGTGGTCCACGTGCCGATCGTTGCCAGGCGCGGTCCTGTTCGGCGTGAATGAAGGGCCGGATGCCGAACTCGGCAGTGAAATGCGGGGTCAGCTGTTTCAGCAATGCCAAAGACAGATCGAAATGGCCCAGACCTTTTTGCGCCACGAACTGGCTGACGGGCAGCAGCGCCCATCCGGTGAGGCCGGTGTGGCCTGATTGCGGCAGGCTTGCCGAGAGAATGGTTGCTGCCTGTTCTGAAATCATCCGGCAAGGTCGTGGCGAGCGTCGTCGTGATCTGGATAGCACGCTGCATCAATTCCAGCTGCGGCATATCGTGGATGGCGAGATCGACGAACCGGGCCTTGTCGAACCCTGCGGAATGGGCGGTGATATGATCGGCCATCGTCTTCACGAGCGCCGGATGCAAAAGGTTTTTCAGCGGTTCGGCCATGGTTTGGGTCCAGTGTTTGATTCCTGCGGACCATAGCCGCGGTTCCATCTGGAATGTAGATCAGGTTTTTCCGCCATCAGCGTCGCCTAACGGATTTTCCCGCAACTATTTTTGGAACCTTCCCCTTTCTCGCGGCGTTGAATCCCTCACGTGCCTCTTTTGCCTGAGGCACCTGTCGGCGCCCAGTCATCATGCCACCGGTGTGGTGACATATGGCCGTCGAGATGAACGTTGCTCGAGGAGGGAACAATGACCACGACATGGATTCTTGCCGCTGACGGAAACCAGGCCCGTCTCTTGAAGGGCGTCAATTTCCTCAAAAATGGACCCCAGAGCCCCGAGCAGGAGATTTTTCAGCTGGACACCAAGCGCGTCCAGGACATCATGGCTGACAAGCCCGGACGAAGCCATTCCTCGGTCGGACATGGCCGTTCGGCGATGGAATATTCAAGCTGATCCGGTGCGTGGCGAGCAGCAGCGTTTTACGTCTGATGTTGCCAGCAAACTCGACACCTACGCACGGGAGGGGGCTTTCGATCGTCTCGTTGTCTGTGCAGCGCCGCAGACGCTTGGCGATCTTCGCTCCATGCTCTCCACTGCCACGCGTGCGAAGACCACGATGGAGATTTGCAAGGATTATAGCAACCTGCCGACCGACAAGCTGATCTCGTCGGTGCGTGCCGCGATGTCCAGTTGATTGTTTCCGTTAAAAGTCTGTCGGAACGCCGCCTTCGGCTTTCCGACGGGCAACGAAGGCGTCGAGCTCTTCCTCGATGGCTGGATCGAGCGGCGGTTTTTCGTACTCGTTCAGCTTTTCCTTGAAGACGCGATTGGCGTGATCGTAGGTAGTCGGCCGTCCGGCCTCCGTCCAGGTTTCTGAAATTGCGCCAGTCCGACAGGATCGGCGAGTAGAAGGCTGTCTCATAGCGGGCGAGTGTGTGGGCAGTGCCGAAATAGTGGCCGCCGGGGCCGACATCGCGGACCGCATCGAGCCCAAGCGCATCCTCGCTGACGTCGAGTGGCGTCAGGAATTCGGCCACCATCTGCAGCATGTCGACGTCGAGAATGAATTTCTCGAAGGAGGCCGTCAGCCCGCCCTCGCTCCAGCCGGCCGAATGCATGATGAAATTGCCGCCGCCTTGAGTCAGCGCCCAGAGCGATAGCGCTGATTCATAAGCCGCCTGCGCATCCAGCGTATTGGAGGCGTTGGTGTTCGAGGTGCGGTAGGGGATGTTGTAGCGGCGTGCCAGCTGGCCGCCGGCAATGACGGCCTTCATATATTCGGGCGTCCCGAATGCTGGTGCACCAGTTTTCATATCGACGTTGGAGGTAAAACCGCCATACATCGCGGGAGCTCCGCGCCGAACCATCTGGGTAAATGCGATACCGGCCAACGCCTCGGCATTCTGCTGCACGACAGCCCCGGCGATCGTCACTGGCGCCATCGCGCCGGCCAGCGTGAAGGGCGTCACGACGACGACTTGGTTGCGCGAGGACATTTCGATAATGCCCTGTAGCATCGGCCCATCGAGGCGCAGCGGCGACGAGGTATTGATGATGGTGAAGAGCGACGGCTCGGTTTCCATCTGTTCTGCCTGAAATGCCCCGCCCGATCCGCGCAATCTCAATAGCGTCGATATTGCGCTGTTGGCCGAGCGAATAGCAGTGAAACACCTTGTCGGTCAGCTTCACCATGTCGGAGAGGCAATCGAGGTGACGCACCGAAGCATGGATGTCGATCGGCTCGACCGGATAGCCGCCGGTGGTATGGATGATGTCGTAGGACTGGGCTAGCTTGACCAGCTTGCGGAAATCCTCCTGGTTTCCGGCGCCGTCCACCTTCGCGATCGGCGACAAATGGTGCCGAGGCGATCTGTGCGAACACCAGATTGTTGCCGCCGATCTGGACATTGTGCACCGGATTTCGGGCATGCATGGTGAAGCCCGAAGGAACGGACGCGATCATGTCCATGATCAGGCCGCGATCGAAGGAACCCGGTCGGTGCCGGGGGTCACATCGGCGCCTGCAGCCTTCATCCGGTCGCGGGCTTCCGGCAGGATCACGTCCATGCCGATTTCTTCAAGGATGGTCAGCGAGGCATTGTGAATGGCCTCGAGCGCGTCTTCCGACAGTACAACAGATTTCGCCATTGTATTGACGAGATTAAGATATTTCGAACTGCCGCTGCCTTTGCGCGAACGATCCGCACCACGTCCGCCGGTTCTGCGGCGCCGCTCGACTGGGGCTTCTGCGTCGCTCAGGGAGGATTGCGGAAATTCGTTCTCGCTCATGATTTTTCCATCGGTTTGGACAGAGGAGCATGTTGCATATTGGGTGGTTCAAAGGCGCCACCATTTGCGACAGCAAATTTCCTTGGGAGAGAAGGAGGGTTTCGAGGGCTGGTTATTCATGACGCGGGATGTCGATTTCACGCCGCAAAGCATTTCGCGTTTGCTGCCGAAGCCGGGTCTGCGTTCGACCGTAAAGCCTGCGCCTTGCAGATTGCGGCGCACGAAACCGGCGGCCGCATAGGTGGCAAACGTACCGCCCTCGACAGTCTTGCCTGAATACCAGCCGCATCAGGTCCTGCGACCACATGTCCGGATTGCGCCGAGGGGCGAAGCCGTCGAGATACCAGGCATCGAATATTTCGGAAAATCCGGGGATCTCGTCGAAGGCCGGACCGCAGACGACGGTGAGATGCATGCCGTCCGCGAGGTCGAGGTCGATACGGCCGCTGGGCTCGTCCGGCCATGCAGCGCAGAGCGCCTGCCGCTCCGCATTGATCTGCGGCCAATGCGACAGCGCCCGGTCGATATCGCCGGGTCGCATCGGAAACCGTTCGAACGAGACGAAATGCAGGTTTGCGCCTGCAAAAGGGGCCGCTTTCCACTGCCGCCATGTCTCGCAAAAATTCAACCCGGTGCCGAAGCCGAGCTCGCCGATCTTGAACGTGCCTGCTGTGCGCCAGCGTTCGGGCAGACCGTTGCCCCTGAGAAAGACATGGCCGCATTCTAGCCGGCCATCTTCACGGCAATAAAAATGGTCGCCAAATTCCTGCGAATAGGGCATATCGCCCTCGTGCCATTCAAGCGTTTGCCGGTTTGGGGTTTGCCCGTCCGGTGTGGGCGTTACGTCCAATTGATCGTGGGTCATGGCGAACCGATAATCTCCACGTTCAAGAAGGTCAATCGATGGTGGATCTGCTGATTGTCGGCGGCGGCATCATGGGGCTCTGGGCGGCCGTTATGGCCGATCGGGCTGGGCTGAATACGGTTCTCGTCGAGCGCGACAGGATCGGCGCCGGTGCCAGCGGCGGCGTGCTCGGTGCCTTGATGCCGTATATGCCGGATCGCTGGGATGCCAAGAAGCAATTCCAGTTCGATGCGTTAGTCTCGCTCGAGCGAGAGATTGCCTGCCTTGAGGCACAAACGGGGATGTCTACCGGTTACCGCCGTTCCGGCCGTCTGATGCCGCTGCCCAAGCCACATTTGCGGACCATCGCGCTTCGTCACGAGCAGGATGCGCTTGTCAACTGGCGACAGGGAGACCGGCGGTTCTTCTGGCATGTCCAGGATAGCCCGGCGGCAGACGGCTGGCCGGAAAATGAAGCCATGGCCAGCGGCGTTGTCCTCGATACGCTGGCCGCCCGCGTCGATCCGCGCTTATTGCTTGCTTTGTTGACAACGGCGCTCGGCCAGTCGCCTCGCGTGCGGATCGAAGAAGGGCAGTCCCTTGTCGGCCTCGATCCGGCCACCGGCAAAGCGAGGTTTTCAGACGGACATTCCGTGTCTTTCGGTGCCTGCATTCTGGCTGCTGGCGTCGATACTTTCCTGCATCTGGACGGACTTCAGGATAAGCCGGCCCATGAAGTCCAGCGGCGGTGCCGTCAAGGGACAGGCAGCGGTGCTGAAAGCCGATATAGACCCAGCTTTGCCCGTCATCTTCATGGATGGGCTCTATGTGGTGCCGCATGATAACGGGCTTGTCGCCGTCGGCAGCACCAGCGAAAACAGTTTTGCCGATCCCGCGTCTAATGACAGCCTACTGGAAGACCTTTTGGCGCGTGCTAGGGCTGTGGTGCCCTTGCTGGAACATGCGCCAGTGGTCGAGCGCTGGGCGGGTTTGCGGCCAAAGGCGATCGGCCGGGATCCTATGGTCGGCCGCCATCCGGACCATCGAAGGCTGCACACGCTGACCGGTGGCTTCAAGATCAGTTTCGGGCTGGCGCATCGTCTTGCGGCAGGTGTCATCGGCGAAATAACCGGGCAGCCGGATGAGGCGCTGCCGGATCGTTCCGCTGCCACAGCCATTTTTCATTGCTGCGCGCATCGTGAATTTTAGACATTGGCAGAGCAGCGGACGTTCCGAACTGCACTGCCCGAAAAAGCCCCGTGCGAAACGGGGCTTTCGAGAGTGTCGTGGGAATTGGATTACATCCAGTACGGGGGAATGCCGTAGTAATCGTAGAGCGCGTGCCGTTTTCCTTGTTCCACTCATATTCTTCGTCGCCGTGATATTTCGGCGCTGCTTCGACCTGCTCGTGGGTCACGTCGGTACGATAGCCTCCGAGGTTTTCGTCATAGCTGAGTTTGGACCAGGGCAGCGGGTAGTGGTCCTCACCCAAACCAAGGAAACCGCCGAAGCTCAGAACGGCATAGGAGACGCGGCCGCTGCGTTTTTCGATGATGACCCGCCTCGATGGAGCCGATATGCTTGCCATCGCGTCCATAAACGCGGGTTCCTTCGACCTTGTCGCTGGCGATCAGGTCGTGGGTTTCCCTGGATGGCGGCGTCCTGGCGGATTGTATCCTGATAGGTCATGATTCTTCTCCGTTTTTGCTGTTGCCGGGAAGAAAACGAAGCTAAAGCCGGTTGGTTCCGGTAAAAATACTCTGTTTTGGTGCGAGATTTCCCGTTTTCTGAACCGCAAGGGCGTGTGCGTCACGCTGAAGCCAGCTCGATTCTTCGTCATTCTGTCACGCAAATCGCTTAACCCCGGCCTCAGAACGAGTTTCAACGGAGCGGGGCCAATGCGGTACGCCATCTATTTCACGCCGTCGATGTACGATCCCCTGTCGGTCGCCGCGGCAAGCTGGCTTGGCTGCAACGTCTACTCCGGCGAAGCCCCGGAGGCGCCCTCCATTGCCGGTTTCAGCCGGCAGGAGCTGGCGTTTCACACGGCCGTACCGCGCCGCTACGGTTTTCACGGGACGATCAAGGCACCGTTCCGCCTGCATGACGAAACCAGCGAGGCGGTACTCTTGAAATCGCTGATGCATTTCGCCAGCACGATGAGCCCGTTCGAAATTCCGAAGATGGAAATCGGGCGGTTGGGCGAGTTCTTCGGCCTTGCGCCTTCGTCTCCCAGCGAGCAGATGAACCATCTGGCCGCGTCCGTGGTGCAGGCATTCGATGAATTCCGGGCGCCGCTGAGCGATATCGAGATCGAACGGCGCGACCCGGACCGGCTGACCGCGCCGCAGTTTTCCAACCTTCACCGCTGGGGCTATCCCTACGTGATGGACGAGTTCCGCTTTCACATGATGCTGACGGGTCCGGTGAATGCCAATCTCAACGCGCTTCGAGACCGCCTTGCGCGATTTCTTCGAGCCGGTGATCGCCGCTCCGCTCAAAATTTCCAGCCTTGCCTTGTTCATCGAGCAGGAACCCGGCGCGCCGTTGCGCGTGCATTCCGCAGCATCCGCTCGGCAAGCTCTCGGCGCATCGGCCAGCGCCGAACGCAAAAGCCAGCGCTACGGCGCTCGCCAATGCGCCGCGCATCTCAGATCGAAAGCGGCTGTTGCCGCCCGTCTGCTGCAGGCGAGTTGCTGAGCGGCGGATGCCGTTTTGGCTGTCGCCGGTTTGCCCTGTTCAAGCTTTGGACAGAGCATTGCCGATCACCATTTTGACTTCGATTTTCCGCCTCCGGATGCTACCGTCCGGGCAAATTCGAAGGGTGATTTCATGACAGACCAATCCTATCCACGCGATCTCGTCGGCTATGGTCGCAATCCTCCGCAGGTCCGCTGGCCGGACGATGCTCATCATCGCGGTGCAGTTTGTGGTCAACTATGAAGAGGGTGGCGAGAGCTGCATTCTCGACAGCGACAAGGCATCCGAATCGCTGCTGTCGGAAATCGTCGGCGCACAGCCCTGGGCCGGGCAGCGCAACCTCAACATGGAATCGATCTACGAATATGGCTCGCGTGCCGGCTTCTGGCGGCTGTGGCGGATGTTTACCAGCCGCAATGTCGATGTCACCGTCTATGGCGTGACGCTTGCCATGGCGCGCAATCCAGGAAGCGGTCGCCGCCATGAAGGAAGCCGGCTGGGAAATCGCCAGCCACGGCTATCGGTGGCTGGAATACAAGGATTTTTCCGAGGAAGAAGAGCGCAAGCATATCCGCGAGGCCGTGCGTTTGCATACCGAACTGACGGGATCGCATCCGCTCGGCATGTACCAGGGCAAGCCGTCGGACAATACGCTGAAGCTGGTGATCGAAGAGGGCGGCTTCGTCTATTCCTCCGACAGCTATGCCGACGAACTGCCCTATTGGGTGCCCGGCCTGACGAAAGACAAGCCGCACCTGATCATTCCCTATACGCTCGATGCCAACGACATGCGGTTTGCAACGCCGCAGGGGTTCAACTCCGGCGACCAGTTCTTTGCCTATCTGAAGGACACGTTCGACGTGCTCTATGCGGAAGGCAAGGATGGCAGCCCGAAGATGATGAATGTCGGCCTGCATTGCCGTCTCGTCGGCCGCCCCGGCCGCGCTGCGGCGCTCGCCCGTTTCCTCGATTACGTTCTCAGCCACGAAAAGGTGTGGACGCCGAAGCGCATCGACATTGCCCGGCACTGGCATGAAAATCACAAGCCGGCAGGTGGCCTGTGATGCTGGCGCGGGATCAATTTGTTGCGCGGTTTGGCGGGGTGTTCGAGCATTCGCCCTGGGTGGCTGAGCGTGCTTTCGACGCGACCCCGGATATTTCGCTGACGTCGGATAGTGTGCATGAAGCGCTTGTTGCGCCGTTCCGTGCAGCCTCCCATGCCGAACGCCTGGCGGTTCTAAGAGCCCATCCGGATCTTGCCGGCAAGCTGGCAATCGCTGGAGCACTGACGGAAGATTCCAAGGCTGAGCAGGCGGGGGCAGGACTGGACCGCCTGAGTGCTGCCGAACATGCGCGTTTTACCGGGCTTAACACCGCCTACACGGAGAAATTCGGCTTTCCCTTCATCATCGCGGTCAAGGGGTTGAACAAGGACGATATTCTCTCTGCCTTCGAAAGGCGGATTGACAACAGCCAGGAAGAGGAATTTGAAACGGCTTCAGCGCAGGTCGAAAAGATCGCGCTTTTGCGTTTGCGTTCACTGCTTCCGGGAGAAGACAATGCCTGAGACGACATCGCCATGCCATTTCACGGCGGCACTGACGATCTGATGCCACAGTTCCTGACGATCGAGCCGCTGACGCAAGCGGCATTCGCGCCTTTCGGCACTGTTATCGAGCCTGATCCGGAAACGATGCGGCTGATCAACGGCGGTTCGACCGAGCGGTTTCATGCGCTGGGACGGGCTGATGTGAGCGGTGAAGACGCCCGGGTGATCATCAACATTTTCCGTGGCCAGCCGCGCAGCTTTCCCTATTCCGTGACGATGATGGAGCGCCATCCGCTGGGTTCGCAGAGTTTTTCGCCGATGGGCGGCGGTTCCTGGCTTGCGGTGGTTGCGCCCGATGACGGCGGAAAGCCGGGCTTGCCGCGCGTCTTTCTGGCGGCCGGCGCACAGGGCGTCAATTATGGCCGCAATGTCTGGCATCATCCATTGATGGCCGTCGGTACGGTCAGCGATTTCCTGGTTGTCGATCGCGATGGACCGGGCAACAATCTGGAAGAGGTTTTCTACGACGAACCCTTCGTCATCGCCAATCCCTTCTGACGCACACGAGGTTCCCATGAGCACGTCCGGCCGCCTGACCACCCATGTTCTCGATACTGCGCTCGGCAAGCCGGCCAAGGGCTTGAAGATCGACCTGTTTGTGATCGAGGGGGAGGGTCGCCGTCTGCTGCGTACGGTCGAGACCAACAGCGATGGCCGCGTTGACGGGCCGATGCTCGAGGGAGCGGCCTTCGCCGCCGGCACCTACGAGCTGCTTTTCCACGCCGGCGATTATCTGCGGGCGACCGGCGCTGGCCTGGCAGAGCCGGCTTTCCTCGATCTGATCCCACTGCGTTTCGGCATTGCGGATGCGGGCAGTCACTATCATGTACCGCTGCTGCTCTCGCCCTTCAGTTATTCGACCTATCGCGGCAGCTAAGCTTATTCGGCAATCACATCCCGGTTGATATCGTGGATATCCCGTTTGCCGCAGAGCGCCATGGTGATGTCGAGTTCCTTGCGGATGATGTCGAGCGCGGTGGTGACGCCGGCCTTGCCGCCGGCGCCGAGGCCGTAAAGGAACGGGCGGCCGATATAGGTTCCTTGGGCGCCAAGTGCCACGGCCTTCAGCACGTCCTGGCCGGAACGGATACCGCCATCGACATGAACTTCGATCTGGTGGCCGACGGCATCGACGATCTTCGGCAGCATGCTGATCGACGAGGGCGCGCCGTCAAGCTGGCGGCCGCCATGGTTGGAAACGATGATCGCGTCAGCTCGGTGCGCGCCGCCATCTTGGCGTCCTCGACGTCGAGAATGCCCTTCAGGATCAGCGGTCCGCCCCACATCTTCCTGATCTCCTCGACATTTTCCCAGGAGAGCTGCGGGTCGAACTGTTCGGCGGTCCACGACGAGAGCGAGGAGAGATCGGAGACGTTCTTGGCGTGGCCGACGATGTTGCCTGAAGCTGCGGCGCTTGGTCTGTAGCATCTGCATGCACCAGAGCGGCCGGGTGGCCATCTGCCAGATGTGCTTTGGCGTGAACTTTGGTGGAGCTGAAAGGCCGTTGCGCAGGTCCTTGTGGCGCTGGCCGAGGATCTGCAGGTCGAGCGTCAGGACCAGTGCCGAGCACTTGGCCGCCTTGGCGCGGTCGATCAGGTTCTTGACGAATTCCCGGTCGCGCATGACGTAGAGCTGGAACCAGAACGGCTTGCTCGTCGCAGAGGCGACATCCTCGATCGAGCAAATGCTCATCGTCGACAGGGTGAAGGGGACGCCGAATTCCTCGGCTGCCTTGGCCGCCAGCATCTCGCCATCGGCGTGCTGCATGCCGGTCAGCCCGGTCGGCGAAAGAGCCACCGGCATCGAGACCTTCTGGCCGATCATCGTGCTTTCGAGCGAGCGGTTGGTCATGTCGACCAGAACCCGCTGGCGCAGCTTCACCTTGCGGAAATCCTCTTCGTTGGCGCGATAGGTGCCTTCCGTCCAGGCGCCGCTATCGGCATAGTCGAAGAACATCTTCGGCACGCGGCGCTTGGCAAGGGCCTTCAGGTCGCTGATTTCGAGGATTTTGGACATGGCGCAAGTTTCCAGCTCAACAGATGGCCCGGCCATACCATGTTTCCAGAACCGTTGTTAAGAGCCGAAACAGAAAGAGGTAAAATATTTTTACCTCTTTTGAGGCGTTCAATCGACGTCAGCTATTTGCCCGCTCACCGTCGCATGGACCTCGCGCGCCCGTGGTGGCTTGGCGAGGCGTCGACGAAAAGTGCCCGGCTTCGTACCGAACCGGTCGTGAAAGGCTTCGTAGAAGCGGGAAAGCGAGCCGAAGCCTGCCTCAAAGGCGATCGAGGTGATCGGCAGGTCGGTCGAGATCAGCAGCGATTGCGCCGTGTCTAGCCGGTGCCGGACAATCGATTGATTGATGGTCACACCGACCGTGCGCTTGAAGATGCCCATCGCATAGTTTGGGTGCAGGCCGACATCCCGGCCGACATCTTCGGCGGATATGTTTTCCAGCGCATGTTCGGTGATGAAGCGCATCATGCGCTCGACATGAAACATCCGGTCGGCGTCGTGATGCTCGAAGGAGGCGATGGCCGATCCCTGTTCGCGCAGATCGCGCCAGCCTTCGCGGTCAAGACGGCGGACGCGGGCGCCGAGTTCTTCGCGGACGATCTGCTCCAGTTCCTCGTCTCCCGACAGCAGTTCTTCGCGCCAGCGCATGAAAACGTCGCGGTCATAGGGACGAATATCTAGCGCCTCGATCATCGCGCCACGAAAGACGGCGTCGCTGAAAACGGCTGAGACTGGGAAGCGCCAGGAAGACCGACATCGGCACGTAGAGGCAGATGAACTTCGTCGGGTCTTTGATGTCCGTCACCTGATGCGGGATCATTCCCCAGAACAGGCAGAGCCGGCCTTCCGAAACGCTCAGCTCGCGCCCGTCAAACCAGTAGGTCATCTCGCCTTCCAGCACGAAGTTGAGTTCGATCTGGCTGTGCATATGCGGGCCTTCCATGCGCCGCACATTGATGTTGTCGCCGGCGCAGAAACGGTGGTCGCCAAAGACCACCAGCGGATGTGCCGGGTCGCGTTCCGGATGAACCGGTGTCGCCCCGAGCCTGTTCACGAGTTTCGGACGGCGGGTCATTTCATATCCTGCTGATGTTAGGAAACCGGAAGTCTATGCCGAAATGTCGGAAGTAGATTGCGGGTTTCGGCCGCAAGGTCAAGGCGTTCATGCGGGAGAGAGGAACAAGACGACCCGCGGAACGCAACGGCACCACACGCTGATCCTTGGGAGGATATCATGAATTCTTTTAAAGCCGCGCTCAGCTCGGCTATGCACTGACTGTCTCGACCGCGTTCGCTGGCGAGCTTGTCATCAACTCCGACCAGTCCGGATCCGGCGCCGAAGAAGGCGATGGAAACGCTGCTCGAAGGTTTCAAGGCTGCCCATCCGGATGTCACGGTCAAGTGGAACAATTTCGATCACGAAGGCTACAAGTCGGCGATCCGCAACTTCCTGACCGCTGACGCACCCGACGTGGTGTCCTGGTATTCCGGCAACCGCATGGCTCCCTTCGTCAAGGCCGGGCTGTTCGAGGATGTCTCCGATCTCTGGACCGAAAACAAGCTGGACGACCAGCTGAAATCGGCCGTCAAATCGATGGAAATCGACGGTAAGAAATGGGGCATTCCCTATTCCTACTATCAGTGGGGCATTTACTACCGCAAAGACATCTTCGCCGAACAGGGCATCACCCCGCCGAAGAACTGGGCCTGAACTGATTGCTGCCTGCGAAAAGATCAAGGCAGCCGGCATGACGCCGTTTGCAATCGGCACCAAGGCCTTGTGGCCGACCGGCGGCTGGTTCGACTATCTCGACCTGCGCGTCAATGGCTACGAATTCCACATGGACCTGACAGCCGGCAAGGTTCCCTACACCGATCCGAAGGTGAAGGCCGTCTTCGAGAAATGGGGAGAATTGGTCAAGCCCGGCTATTTCCTCGAAAATCACGCCACGATCGACTGGCAGGATGCTGTCCCGCAGTTCGTGCAGGGCAAGGCACCGATGTATTTGATGGGCAATTTCGCCGTTGCCGCGATGGTGGATGGCGGATTGAAGGCAGACCAGATCGGCTTCCTGCAATTCCCGGAAATCACCGCCGGTATTCCAATGGCCGAGGATGCGCCGACCGAATCTTTCCACATCCCATCCGGTGCGAAGAACAAGGAAGATGCCCTGCAAGTTCCTCGCCTATCTCGCAACGCCCGAGGCGCAGACCAAGATGAACGAAGTTCTGGGCCAGCTTCCGGTCAACAACCAGTCTGCCAAGTCGAACGATCCGTTCCTGAAGGCCGGGTTTGAGATGCTGGCAAACGCCTATGCGCTTGCGCAGTTCTACGATCGCGATGCACCGGCGGAAATGGCCAAGGTGGGCATGGAGGGCTTCCAGCAGTTCATGGTCAAGCCGGACAATGTCGATACGATCCTCGAGCGTCTCGAAAAGGCGCGCGGGCGCATCTACAAGTAGCTCGGAAATATGCAGCTCGCCTATCTCGTTTTAGGGATGGGGAAGCAGCGGTCTCGGAATAACCCTCCCCCTTGTGGGGAGGGTCGGAGCGAAGCGACGGGGAGGGGTCTTTTCTCGAACAGAAGAAAGCCCCTCCCCAACCCTCCCCACAAGGGGGAGGGAGTGTCTCTGAGCAAGGGCGCCTTCATTGATTTTCAAACACGCACAAAAGGGGCCGCGATGAGCAGCACCGTTCCTGCAATGTCGAGTTACTGGAAGCGCAACCAGCAGCGCCTTGCGCCCTGGCTGTTTCTGGCGCCCGGCATGATCATGTTTTCGATCTATGTGATCATCCCCATCTTCGAATCCATCTGGATCAGTTTCTACGACTGGGACGGACTGGGCGCCAAGACCTGGATCGGCATGGCCAATTATGTCGAGCTTCTCGATGACGAGGCATTCTATACGTCGCTGAAGAACAACATTCTCTGGCTGGTACTCTACCTGCTGGCGGTCCCGGCCGGCCTTGCCGTGGCGCTGTTCCTCAACCAGACAGTCACCGGCATCCGGCTCTACAAGTCGCTGTTCTTCTTCCCGTTCGTCATCAGCCAGGTGGTCGTCGGCCTGATCTTCACCTGGTTCTATGCGCCGGATTTCGGTCTGCTTTCAGCGCTGATCAAGACGGTGAGTGGCGAGAATATCGCCATCCTTGCCGACGAGCGCTACGTGACGCTCGGCATCATAGCTGCGGGCCTCTGGCCGCAGATCGCCTATTGCATGATCCTCTATCTAACAGGCCTCAACAACATCAATCCGGAACAGGTGGAAGCCGCGCGGATGGATGGCGCTAAGGGCTGGTCGCTGCTCTGGAACATCGTTTTGCCGCAGCTCGGTCCTGCCACCTTCATCGCCATCGTCGTCACCGTCATTGGCGCGCTGCGCTCATTCGATCTGGTATCGATCATGACCGATGGCGGCCCTTATGGATCGAGCCGCGTGCTGTCCTTCTACATGTATGAGCAGGCGCTGTCCGAATACGGCTACCGCATGGGCTATGGCGCGGCGATCGCGGTCGTTCTGTTTATGATCATGATGGTCTTCATCACGCTGTTCATCGTGCGCATGCTGATGCAGGAAAGGAACGCCTGATGTTTCCAACTCCTGTCCAGAAGGCCGCCCCCTGGGTGCGCCATGCCTATACGATCATCCTGCCCATCGCGCTCATCGTCTGGCTGTTGCCGCTGATCGGCGTTGCCATCACCTCGATCCGGCCATCAGGCGATCTTGCTGCCGGCAACTATTTCGGCATGCCCTCGCGCTTCGCCGGTATCGAGAACTATACCGCGGTCTTCCGGGATTCGCCGATCGGCTGGTACATCCTCAATTCCTTCAAGGTGACGATCCCGACGGTGATCGGCGCGGTCGGTCTTGCCTGCCTGTCCGGCTTTCGCGCTGGCGGTCTACAAGTTCCGCGCCAATCTCCTGATCTTCTTCCTGTTCGTCGCCGGCAACTTCATTCCGTTCCAGATCCTGATGGTGCCGGTGCGCGACATGACGCTGAAGGCGGGGCTGTATGACAGCATTTCCGGCCTCGTGCTCTTCCATGTCGCCTTCCAGACGGGGTTCTGTACGCTGTTCATGCGTAACTTCATCAAGTCGCTGCCTTTCGCGTTGATCGAATCCGCCCGCGTCGAGGGCGTCAGCGAGTGGCAGAATCTTTCTGCTATATCGTCCTGCCGCTGATGCGGCCGGCGATTGCCGCCCTTTCGGTGCTGGTCTTCACCTTCATCTGGAACGATTATTTCTGGGCCACGGTGCTGGTGCAGGGGCAACACGCCATGCCGGTGACGGCCGGGCTCTATTCGCTGAACGGCCAGTGGATCGCCGCCTGGCATCTGGTCTCGGCCGGCTCCATCGTCGCTGCCATGCCGCCGGTTTTGATGTTCTTCCTGATGCAGAAGCATTTCATCGCCGGGCTGACACTGGGAGCGACCAAGGGATGATCGCCGTGTCCTGCTTTTCCACCATTCACGTCTTATCGGGAGGCAAGGCCAATGGCTGATGTCACGCTCCACAATGTCAAGAAACAGTTCGGCGCTGTCAGCGTCATCAAGGGCGTCGATCTGACGATCGCCGATGGCGAATTCTGCGTCTTCGTCGGTCCGTCCGGTTGCGGCAAGTCGACCTTGCTGCGCATGATCGCTGGGCTCGAGGAAATCTCATCCGGTGACCTGAAGATCGGCGGCAACGACATGACCCATGTCGGCCCCTCCGAGCGCGGCGTCGCCATGGTCTTCCAGTCCTATGCGCTCTATCCGCATATGACTGTCGCCGACAATATCGGCTTTGGCCTGCGCATGACCGGCCATGACAAGGCTGAAATCGACAAGCGCACCAAGCATGCGGCAAAGATGCTGCAGCTCGAACCGCTCCTGACACGCAAGCCATCGCAGCTTTCCGGCGGCCAGCGCCAGCGCGTCGCCATCGGCCGCGCCATCGTGCGTAATCCGGAGGTCTTCCTGTTCGACGAGCCGCTGTCCAATCTTGACGCGGCACTGCGCGTGCAGATGCGCACCGAGATCAGCACACTGCATCAGGACCTGAAGGCGACGATGATCTACGTCACCCACGACCAGGTGGAGGCCATGACCATGGCCGACAAGATCGTCGTCTTGAGCGCAGGGTCGATCGAGCAGATCGGATCGCCGCTGGAGCTCTATCATCGGCCGAAGAACCTTTTCGTTGCGGGCTTCATCGGCTCGCCGAAGATGAACTTTTTGCGGGCGATGGCCGCCCCGGCAGGTGACCATATCCGCGTGACGTTGCCGGGCGGCGTCGATGTCCTGCTGGCTGCAGGTAATGCGAAGGTTAGCGAGGAGCAGGCGGTAACGCTCGGCATTCGCCCGGAGCATATCGATGCCGATGCAAAAGCCGGCGCCATCCTGCCAGCCAAACTCAGGCTCGCCGAATATCTCGGATCCGAGACGATGTTCTATGTGAGCCTTGCCGATGGCAGCGACATTGCCGTCAAGGCCGATGGGCTTGCCACCTCAAAACCGGGCGCGGATTTTCGGATCGGCATTCCGCCAAAAGCCTGCCATCTCTTCGACGTCCAGGGCGTCGCCATCATCAACGGGGATTTGACGAAATAATGTTGGGCGTTTGTTATTATCCGGAACATTGGCCAGAGGCATGGTGGGCAAAGGATGCCCGCCGCATGCGGGAGCTTGGAATTTCTTTCGTGCGGATCGGCGAATTTGCCTGGTCGCGGCTGGAGCCCAAGCGCGGCGAGTTCGATTTCGCTTGGCTCGATCGGGCGATGGACACGTTGGGTGCCGCGGGTCTGAAAGTCGTGCTCGGCACGCCGACAGCGACGCCACCGAAATGGCTGATGGACGAATATCCCGAGATAGCGCCTGTCGATCAGCAGGGCCATGTACGTGGCTTCGGCTCGCGTCGACATTATACGTTTTCCTCCGAAGTCTGGTGGCGCGAAAGTGCGCGTATCGTCGAGATCCTCGCCAAACGTTATGGCGAACACCCGGCGCTCGATGGCTGGCAGACCGACAACGAATACGGCTGCCACGATACGACGCAGTCCTGGGGACCGGAAGACCTGAAGGCATTCCGCCGCTGGCTCAGGTTGCGGTACCAATCGACTGAGCAGCTGAACGAGGCCTGGGGCAATGTCTTCTGGTCGATGGAGGTGAACAGTTTCGAGGATGTTGTGCTGCCGAACCTGACGGTCACCGAAGCCAATCCGGCAGCAAGGCTCGACTTCTGGCGCTTTCAATCGGGGCAGGTGGCGGCCTATGACAAGATGCAATGCGACATCATCCGCACGCATTCGCCGGGTCGCTGGGTCACCCATAATTTCATGGGCTTCGTCAATGATTTCGACCACTGGAAGGTCGGCGAAAACCTCGATATCGCTTCCTGGGACAGCTATCCCATTGGCTTCGTCGAAAAATTTCCGTTCGGCCAGGAGGAAAAAAACCGCTGGGCTGAAACCTCGCATCCCGATATCGCACCGTTCCATCATGATCTCTATCGCGGCGTCGGCCGCGGCCGTTTCTGGGTGATGGAGCAGCAGCCCGGCCCGGTGAACTGGGCGCCGTGGAACCCGGTGCCGAAACCGGGTATGGTGCGGCTCTGGACCTGGGAAGCCCTGGCGCACGGCGCCGAGGTCGTGAGTTACTTCCGCTGGCGGCAGGCGCCGTTCGCGCAGGAACAGATGCATGCTGGGCTTAACCTTCCGAGCTCGGACGAGCTATCCGTCGGTGGCCGGGAGGCGGAGATCACCGGTCGCGAGATCATCGAGGCGGGCGCACTGCCCGCGACCGAACAGGCGCCGGTCGCCATCGTCTATGATTACGAAACCTATTGGAGCACCGTCATCCAGCCGCAGGGTCGGGATTTTCACTATCATGAACTGGCCTTCCGCTGGTACGAGGCGATGCGCAAGCTCGGATTGAACGTCGATTTCGTGCCCCCGGGTGCTCCGCTCGACGGATACAAGCTGGTGCTCGTCCCATCGCTGATGGTCGTCTCGGAAGCAGCGCTTCAGGCCTTCAATGCGGCGGAGGGCATTATTCTCTACGGTCCGCGCTCCGGTTCGCGCACGCGTCAGTTTGCCATTCCTGAGAATCTGCCGCCGGGTCCGCTTGCTGCGCTGACCGGCATTCGTGTCACACAGGTTTCGTCACTGCGTCCGGAGTTGGAGGACAGCGTGTCCGGTTCGATCTCCGGTGCAGCCATCCGCTGGCGGGAATATGTCGAGGCGGACGGAGAGGTGCTTGCTCATTTCGCCAACGGCGATCCGGCACTGTCGGCAAAGGGCAGGCATCATTATCTCGCCTGCTGGCCCGATCAAACGCTGCTTCAGCAGGCACTCGCCCACTTGGCGGAAAAAGCCGGACTCGGAAACGGTGGCGCTTCCCGATCATATCCGGCTGCGCAAACGCGGCGGAGTGACCTTTGCGTTCAACTACGGCACAGAGGTCTGGTCAAGCCCGGCCACTGGCACCGTCATTCTCGGAGAGGCAGACGTGAAACCGCAGACGGTGACGGCCTGGCGGGAGTAAGAAAATCGGCTTCATTGCCCTTGCGCAAAAAACGATCTCCCCACAAGAGGAGATCGTTTTTTGCGCATTGGGGTTTTTTGGATGAGAGCCAGCTTGAGACAGAAAATCATCGACGTCTGTGATCGCAAGATTGCAGACAAAGGCCCCGGTGTCGGGCTGTCCTTCTACGTTCTTCGCCAACAGGAATGACGATCCGGAATTGCTGATGGAAGCGGCCGAATGGTGGATCCGGACGCACAGGCTCGATCACTTCGAAAAGGCCGTGAAGATCAAGGCGATGGTGGAGGGGATTTCTTAACCGGCCAGCCCCGCCTTCGCTGCCATACCCGCCACATAGGTCTCGACGATCGCCCGGTCATCTCCCATCGTCTGTAGCAGGAACAGTTCATCGGCGAGTGACGTGACCACCTCTGCCTTCAGCGCCATCGCCGGTGTTGCTGCCATGTTCAGTACGATGAAATCGGCGTCGGTACCGGGGTCGAGCGTGCCTATCCTGTCTTCCAGAGATAGCGCCTGAGCGTTGCCGAGTGTCATGAAATAGGCGCTCTCCAACGGGTTCAGCCGCTCGCCCTGCAATTGCTGGATCTTGTAGGCCTCATCCATGGTGCGTAGCATCGAATAGCTGGTGCCGCCGCCGATATCGGTGGCGAAGGAGATGCGCACGGGCTTTTCGCGGTTCATCAGCCGCCGAAGCGGAAACAGGCCGGAGCCGAGGAAGAGGTTGGAGGTCGGGCAGTGCACGGCGATCGAACCGGTTTCGCTCATCGCGTCCATCTCGCGGTCGGACAGGTGGATCGCGTGACCGAACAGGGTCTTTGGCCCGAGCAGGCCATAGCGGGCATAGACATCGGTATAGTCGATGGCATCCGGATAGAGCGCGCAGGTGAAATCGATCTCGTCGCGGTTTTCCGAGAGGTGTGTCTGCACATGCAGGTCCGGGAATTCGCGCGCCAGCGCTTCCGCGGCCGACATCTGTTCCGGCGTCGAGGTGATGGCGAAGCGCGGCGTGATGGCGACGTGGTTGCGGCCCTTGCCGTGCCATTGCTCAATGACGGCGCGGGTTTCGTCATAACCCATCTCAGGCGTATCGAGCAGGCCCTGCGGCGCGTTGCGGTCCATCATCACCTTGCCGGCGACCATGCGCATGTTACGGTTCAACGCTTCCATGAAAAGGCATCGGCGGAGGCCTTGTGCACCGAGCAATAGGCAACCGCCGTCGTCGTGCCATGGCGGACCATCTCGTCGAAGAACTTTCCGGCGATACGCTCGGCATGTGCCGTCTCGACGAAGCGACATTCCTCCGGGAACGTGTAAGTGTTCAGCCATTCCAGCAGGTTGGCCGCATAGGAGCCGATTACCTGCATCTGCGGGAAATGCAGGTGGGTATCGATGAAGCCGGGCAGGATCAGATGCGGCCGATGGTCGATTTCGGCGACGTCCTCGGCCGCCTGCGCCTTCACTGCATCATAGCTGCCGCTTGCAAGGATCAGCCCGTTCTCGACCAGCAGCGCACCGTCGGCCTCGTAGGTAAAGGCGCCGGTGTCATCGAGGCTCAAGGGGGCACGGCTGAAACTGAGCGTGCGTCCGCGAATGAGGGTGGCGGTCATTGTGTCTTGCCTTCCGAAACCGAGCTTTCAAACCATGCGGCCACAAGCTTGCGTTCGTCGTTGGTCATGTCAGTGATGTTGCCGGGCGGCATCAGCGTGGCTGCGGCCGGCCTGGATATAGATTTCGCGGGCACGCGCGGCAATCTCCGCGTCGTTTTCCAGCATGACGCCGTTGGGTGCACGGTTGATGCCTTCATAGACCGGTTCTGCTGAGTGGCACATTGAGCAGCGTGTCGAGATTGTGTCCTTTACGGCGGGGAAATGCGCATTGGCGGCGAATTGCTGGAAGGCGGGTGCGACCTCGGCCGTGTCCTCGCCGGTCAGCACCTTCGGCACGGTCGATAGCCACATGATGACGATGAAAATGATCAGAGTGACGATCCAGGTCCAGGTCGGACGTCCCTTTCTGGCATGGGTGGTGTTGAACCAATGCCGGATGGTGACGCCCATCAGGAAGACCAGCGCTGCGATCACCCAGTTATAGGCGGTGGCAAAGGCCAGCGGATAATGGTTCGATAGCATGAAGAAGATGACGGGCAGGGTCAGGTAGTTGTTGTGCAGCGAGCGCTGCTTGGCGATGGCGCCGTATTTCGGATCAGGCGTGCGACCGGCAATCAGGTCTGCGACAACGATGCGCTGGTTCGGCATAATGATGAAGAAGACGTTGGCCGACATGATCGTCGCGGTGAAGGCGCCGAGATGCAGGAAAGCGGCGCGGCCGGTAAAGACTTGCGTATAGCCCCAGGCCATCACCACCAGTGCGACATAGAGAATACCCATCAGCGTCCAGGTATTCTTGCCGAGCGGCGATTTGCACAGGAGGTCGTAAAAAATCCAGCCGATGGCGAGCGAGGCAAGCGAGATCGCAATTGCCGTGGTCGAGGAGATATCCAACACATGCCGGTCGATCAAGAAGAGATCGGCGCCGCCATAATAGACCAGACAGAGCATGGCAAAGCCGGACAGCCAGGTGGCATAGCTCTCCCATTTGAACCAGGTCAGGTGCTCCGGCATGGTCGTGGGCGCGACGAGGTATTTCTGGATATGATAGAAGCCGCCGCCATGCACCTGCCATTCCTCGCCATAGGCGCCAACGGGCAGATGATCACGCTTCACGAGACCGAGATCGAGTGCGATGAAATAGAAGGACGAGCCGATCCAGGCAATCGCCGTGATCACATGCAGCCAGCGAACGGCAAAAGCGAGCCATTCCCAGGCGATGGCGAATTCATACATACAGGTCCCCTTTCATGCTTCGTCTGCGCACCTTGCGCAAAAATGCACGGTGGGGGAAGGGGGCGTTTTGATCGTTACGTGCTATTTGGCAAAGCCTCTGGCTTCGGGATTGAGTTCGCCCAGAATCCAGTCGCTGGAACACGCGGATTTTCGGCGCGTTGCGGCGCGCATGCGGATAAACGAGCCAATAGTTGTGGCCATCGTTGCAGCGCAGTTCGAACGGCTGATAGAGCCTGCCGAGCGCGATGTCGTCCGGATAGAAATCCGGCGTCAGGATAGCCACACCTTGCCCCGCCACCGCCGCGCGCCTCAAAACTCTGTGCTCCGAGCCGGCTGGTTGGCCGCCCCTCCAGGTCCGGATCGGTGACGCCGGCGGCGGCAAACCAAATCCGCCACCAGGGGTCAGCGGCATCGATGATTCTCAATTTCAGAAGATCGCGCGGCTCGTGGATGCCGCCGATCGTCTCTGCAAGCGCCGGGCTCAGCATCGGCGTGAACTCGCTACACATCAACGGATGGCTGTCGAGCCCGGGCCAGACGCCGATGCCGGAGCGGATGGCGAGATCGGTCGATTCGGCGATGAGATCGATTATCTTTTCGGTCGTGGTGAGCCGCACCGCGATGTTCGGATGGGCGAGTTGAAAGCTGCCGATGTTGCGGGCGAGCCATTGAGAGGCGAAGGTCGGTGTGGAGTTGATCTGCAGGGCGCTGTTCACGTCGCCGCGCGCTGACAAGACTGCTTCCTTCAGCATCTCGAAGGCTTCGCTGACACGTGGCGCCAACTGCTGGCCAACGTCGGTCAGCACGATCTGCCGTGGCCGTCGCAGGAACAGCGGCTCGCCGACATTCTCCTCGATCAGCTTGATCTGGTAGCTGACCGCCGTCTGCGTCATGCCGAGTTCGGCACCTGCCTTGGTGAAACTGCCCAGCCTTGCCGCCGCTTCAAACACGCGAAGCGCATTCATCGGAAACTGTTTCGACATTTTCATGGATAAGTTCTCTTGATGCATGCAGACGGTTGTTCGATTGGAATTGGAGCACGTTTGTGCGCATGGTGCAATCACATTCAGGAAAACAACAGGTGCCGTGATGGATTGCCAAGCAATTGAAAGATATCAACCAATACCGCAGACCCGCAAGGCCGGATGGCGTTTTTGGCTGGCCGGGCTGTTGCGCGGACTGGAACCGAAATATCCGCCGCTCGATCTCGAAGTCATGTCCGAATACATGAAAAGAGACCTGGGATTCCTGGACGGGCGCGACCCCCGCGAGGATTCGAATCTGACGCGATAAAAGCCGTCCACCGCCAGAACATGTCAGATGTTCTGGCGGTGGAGTTTTAGCGGGACATGCCCAGCTCGCCGCGTTCCAATTGTTCGAGATAGATGAATTCTGGCGCCTTGACGCCAGCCCGGGCACGGATTTCGATCAACTGCTCCGACTCGAAGAATTCTCTTGCCGCATCCAGCGAGCGCCATAACGAGTAGTGGACGATCCGGTTGGGATCGGTGTCGTATTTCAACACCTGATAGGCGATTTCACCGGCATCGTGGCGAATGCCGGCGGCAGCGTCGAAAATGGCTTTCCAGGCAGGATAATCGGCGACTTGGTGGATGATAAGAACATAAGGCATGATTTTCTCTTGAAGAGTTTGGAGGGGAATTGTTCCGGATGTGCCGTGTCACATCATGCCCTTGGCAGGAATGTAGCATCGGCTGCTGAACGGCTCGTCCTCGTTTGCCTGAACATCCGCCCCGAACTGTTTGTCCGGCCAGGGATTGATGCCGTCGCGCAGCCAGAGCAGGCTATCCAGCCAGAAACCGGCGGCATGGCGTTTATGGAAAAGGCTGAAATGGCCGATGCGATCCAGACCAAGATCGGCGGGTGACAAACCGACTTCGGCGGGCCTGGCATTTTCATAGTATTTCAGCGCCCGGTGGATGGCTTGCGGGGTTCCTATGTCGTCATCCGCAACGCCAATCGCCAGAATGTCGGCGCTAACAGCGGCGAAGCGCTGCAGAACATCCGGCCGGTCCTTGCGTGGATGGCTGAGTTCCATCCGCGCCCGGCGAAAACTCCAGTCTCTCGCTATCCCCGCCGGAAGGTCTTCCAGCCAGCCGAGTGTCCTGCCGGGAAAATACCCGCATATCACTGTCAGGAACGGCATGGCCACATGCCATTTCAGCAGAAGATGCAGGCGCTTCTGCATGCGCGTAATCGCGCCAATAGGCATATTGGGCGCCGACAGTGAACATGCGGTCGATCAGCGATGCATTATGGGCAAAACCGGGCAGGAAGCCGCCGATGCTGTGGCCGACCACGAGAGTGGGACCGTCCGATGCGTGAGCGTGGAGAAAGCCAAGGGCCGCGGCAAAGTCCCGTTCGCCCCAGTCCGCCCAGCGATACTTGCAGCCCCTTAGCGTGGCGGGCCGGGACTGGCCGATGCCGCGATAGTCATAGGTCAGCACGGTAAAGCCATGACCGGCCAGAAACCGCGCATAGGGATGATAGTAGCGCGCCAAAACGCCGGTTGCCGGGTTGATGACGACGGTACCACAGGGACTGTTGCCCTTGCCTGCCCAGAGATGACCGCCAAGCCGGACGCCGTCCTGGCAGACAATCCCGATGGGTTTTCCCTCCATCTCCAGCATGATCTTTCTCCGGCGGTTTTACTGGCTGCACCGTAGGCGAGGGCATTGCTTGTGTATATTCACTGGTCGGTATACATTGGGCCATGGCGACACCGGCTCTTCCCACCCGCGACCGCATCGTTTCGGCAGCTTCAAAATTGTTCTACAGCGAGGGCATCCGTGCCGTCAGCGTCGATGCGGTGGCCGAAAAGCGGGCATTACCAAGCGCACGCTCTATTATCATTTTGCCAGCAAGGACGATCTGATCGCCGCCTATCTCGACAGGCGCGACCAGCCCAACCTGGCCCTGTTCAAACGCTGGTTTTCGGAAACGGACGGCGATGTCGCCGACAAGGTGCGGGGCGTCTTTTTCAATCTGGCGATATCGGCCCGGCATCCACGATGGAAGGGCTGCGGCTTTCTGAGGACATCGGCCGAACTTGCCAACATGCCCGGTCATCCGGCGATGAAGATCGGTGCTGCCCACAAGCGGCGGGTCGAGGACTGGTTCAACAGCGTCTTCGAGGCAGCGGAACTTGGGATGCAGGCCCGGATGCTGGCCCGGCAGACGATCCTGCTGCTCGACGGTTCCTTTGCCGTCGTCCTGCTGCATCGCGACCCGTCCTATATGGAAACGGCAGGCGAGGCCGCGCACGCGCTGATCCGGGGAAGTGCAGCGCGCCCCGTAACGCTATTGCGCGTTCAGCGCCACAAGGATTTCGGCCGAGGTCATGGCGGCAATCACCGCGGGGCGCTTGTCGCTGACGGTCTTGCCGCCGATGGGCAGAACGAGCCTCTCGATAGCATCGTCGCCCAGACCTTCCTTCTTCGCCCAGCTTGAAAATGTCGCGCTTGGTCTTCGAGCCGATCATGCCGACATAGGCCAGATCGTCACGGGCAAGTGCTTCCTTTGCAATCAGGAAATCGAGCGCATGGTCGTGCGTCAGGATGACGACGGCCGAGCCGGGCGCAATATCCTTGACGATCGCTTCCGGCATCGCAACCAGCCGATGGCTGGCACCGGCCGACATGGCCGGCGCCGAACAGCCAGACTTCCGGCAGGGCTTTCAGTCTTTCCCTAAGTTTCAGATCGAGTGCTCGCGCGTGGCATCATTGCCGATGCGGAAGGTCAGGACCATGCGGCCGCCGCAGCATTGGCCGATATCGGGTCCGAGCGGAATGTCCATCTCGAACTGGTCGCTGACGCCAGCCAGAAGTGCCCGGGCATTGTCGATCGCCATATGCTCCATCCGGCCGCCGCCGATCGTGCCGTGCGCATCGGTCGGCGACACCAGCATGAAGGTGCCGGCTTCGCGTGGCGTCGATCCGAAGGTCTCCCTGATCTCGACGATGACCAGCTTGTATTCGCGCTCAAGGAATGCTTCTAGGCTGTCGACTGCAAAGTTCATTTCAGTTGGCTCTTTATGCTTGTCCTGTCCGCAGCCGCTCGACGGCCATCAGGACGCGCTCGGGCGTTGCCGGCGCGTCAAGCCGCGGGCATTCGCGATAATCGGCGACGCTGGCCACGGCCATCGACAGGGCTTCCAGCACCGAGATCGGCAGCATGAAGGGTGGCTCACCGACAGCCTTGGAGCGGCCGATGGTCATTTCGGCATTTTCGGCCCATTCCGCCAGCTTGACGTTGAAGATTTTCGGCCGGTCGGAGGCAAGCGGGATCTTGTAGGTCGATGGCGCGTGGGTGCGCAGCCGGCCCTTGGCGTCCCACCACAATTCCTCGGTCGTCAGCCAGCCCATGCCCTGGACGAAAGCGCCTTCGACCTGACCGATATCGATCGCCGGATTGAGCGACTTGCCGACGTCATGCAGCACGTCGACGCGATCGACCATGTATTCGCCTGTCAGCGTATCGATGGAAACCTCGGAAACGGAGGCGCCATAGGCGAAATAGTAGAACGGCGTGCCGCGGCCGGTATTGCGGTCCCAGTGGATTTTCGGGGTCTTGTAGAAACCGGCGGCCGACAATTGCACGCGGGCGAAATAGGCCTGCTTGATGAAATCAGAGAAAGGCACGAGTTCGTCGCCGATCTTCACATGGTTCGGCACGAAGGTGATGTTTTCCCGCTCCGTCTGCCAGCGTTCGGCGGCAAAATCGACCAGGCGTTCCTTGATCTGCCGGGCTGCGTCAAAGGCCGCCATACCGTTGAGATCGGAGCCCGACGAGGCGGCCGTTGCCGAGGTGTTCGGCACCTTGCCGGTGGTGGTCGTGGTAATCTTGACGTTGGTGATATCGACCTGGAAACTGTCGGCCAGAACCTGCGCCACTTTGGTATAGAGCCCCTGGCCCATTTCGGTGCCGCCATGGTTCAGGTGGATCGACCCATCCTGATAGATATGCACCAGCGCACCCGCCTGGTTGAAGGCGGTCATGGTGAAGGAGATGCCGAATTTCACCGGCGTCAGCGCGATGCCCTTACGGATGATGCGGCTGGTCCTGTTGAATTCGATGACAGCCTTGCGCCGTGCCTGATAGTCGGCGCTCTCTTCCAGCTCGGCAACGATGCGCTGGATGATGTTGTCTTCCACCTGCTGGTGATAGGGTGTCAGATCGTGGCCGGAGCCTTTTTTGCCATAGAAGTTCAGCTTGCGGATGTCGAGCGGGTCCTTGCCCAGTGCATAGGCGATCTCCTCGATAATCCGCTCGCCGCCAACCATGCCTTGTGGTCCGCCAAAACCGCGATAGGCGGTGTTGGAGACGGTGTGGGTCTTCAGGGGCTGCGAGGTCAGTTTTACATGCGGATAGAAATAGGAGCTGTCGGCATGGAACAGCGCACGGTCGGTGACCGGGCCGGACAGATCGGAGGAATAGCCGCAACGTGCGGCATAATTGGCCTTCACCGCATGGATGCGCCCGTCTTCATCGAAGCCGACATCGTAATCGACGAGGAAATCGTGCCGCTTGCCGGTCGCGGTCATGTCCTCGTCGCGGTCAGGGCGAAACTTGACGGCGCGGTTGAGCTTTTTCGCGGCAACGGCGGCGAGGGCTGCGAACTGGTTGCCCTGCGTCTCCTTGCCACCGAACCCGCCGCCCATGCGCCGGACCTGCACGGTGACCGCATTGGATGGAACGCCGAGCACATGGCCGACCATGTGCTGGACTTCGCTTGGGTGCTGAGTGGAAGACCAGACGGTGATCTCGTCGTCCTCGCCTGGAATGGCCATGGCGATATGGCTTTCGAGATAGAAATGCTCCTGTCCGCCGATCCGCATGCGGCCGGTGAGGCGTCGCGGCGACAGTTCCAGTTCGGCTTCCGCATCGCCGCGCGCCAGCGTCAGCGGCTTGGTGACGACCTCGGCGCCGTTTTCCAGTGCGTCGAGAATATCCGTGTGATGCGGCAGGTCGCGATAGGTGATTTTTGCCTTTGGGAGGCGCGCCGGGCAATGTCACGGGTTTCGGCAATCACGGCAAATGTCGGCTGGCCGTGAAACTGAACCAGGCCCTCGGCCAGCACCGGCTCGTCGTTGAGATGGCTCGGGCTGATATCGTTGGAATGCGGCATGTCCTTTGCCGTCAGCACGCAGACGACGCCCGGCGTCGCCTCGACGTCGGACAAATCCATGGCGACGATCTCGGCATGGGCGCGGTCTGTCATCCCAAGCGCCGTGCAGCGTGCCTGCCGGTTCCGGAATGTCGTCGATGTAATCGGCTGTGCCCCGACACATGCTTGTGGGCGCTGTCATGGCGCAGGTTCTGAATGCATGGAACCGGCGATGGTCTTGCGTTCCTCGAAGGTGGAGTTGTCCATGATCATTTCTCCCCTGCGGCAAACCGCACGAGTTCGGCCGGTTCCCCCGATGTCTCCAGGAAAAACCGCAGTAACAGGTTCTTTGCCGTCAGCATGCGATAGGCGGCCGTGGCGCGCCAGTCGGTCAGCGGCTGGTAGTCCGCGTCGAATGCCGCTTGTGCCGTTTTGACGGTTTCTTCGCTCCAAGGTTTGCCGACCAGCGCTGCTTCGACATTTGCCGCCCGCTTCGGCGTTCCGGCCATGCCGCCGAAGGCGATCCTGGCGGAGGCGACGGTGTTATCGCTGTTGAGCGCAATGCGGAAGGCGCCGCAAAGCGCGGAAATGTCCTCGTCGCGGCGTTTGGAAATCTTGTAGACGGCGAAATGATCGTCCTTGGGCAGGTCCGGCACGAAAATGCTCTCGACGAATTCGCCGGGTTTGCGATCCTGGCGGCCGTATTCGATGAAATAGGCTTCGAGCGGCACGGTGCGCTGTCCGGCTTTCGAACGCAGATTGACGCTGGCGCCGAGCGCGATCAGCGGCGGCGGCGTGTCGCCGATCGGCGAGCCGTTGGCGACATTGCCGCCGATTGTGCCCATGTTGCGCACCTGCTCGCCGCCGAGCCGGTCCAGCATGCGGCCGAAGGTAGGATAGCGGGCGGAAATGGCGGCAAAGGCGCTTGAATAGCTCACACCAGCGCCGATCAGGATGCCGTCTTCCGCCTCGCGGATGAACTGCAGGTCTTCCAGTCCGTTGATGAAGATGACGGGGTTCAACGCGCGCATCTGCTTGGTGACCCAGAGCCCGACATCGGTAGAGCCGGCAACGATGGTCGCCTGCGGATGATCCGCGAGCGCATCGGCAAGATCGGCGGCCGTGCCGGGCACGATCAGGGTAGCATCGCAGCTCTCCATGCGGATTGTCTGCGTCGAGCGGATCGCTGTTAGCTTGGCGATAATTTCTTCGCGGACTTTGACGATCGGGTCGAACACGGCATCTGGCCTTGCCTGTGCAACGGCTTCCGCCGCCTTCACGATTGGCTCGTAGCCCGTGCATCGACAGAGATTGCCTTGCAGCGCCTTTTCGATATCGGCCCGGTCGGGATTGTCCTTCGACAGCCAGAGACCATAAAGCGACATGATGAAGCCGGGGGTGCAGAAGCCGCATTGCGAGCCGTGATAATCGACCATCGCCTGCTGAACCGGATGCAGCGTTCCGTCTTTTGCCGCTAGGTGCTCGACAGTGACGACATGGGTGGCGTTCAGCGAGCCGGTGAAACGGATGCAGGTATTGACGCTTTCATACACGAGTTCGCCGCCCGACAACCGTCCGACGAGCACGGTACAGGCGCCACAGTCGCCTTCGGCGCAGCCTTCCTTGGTGCCGGTCAGCCGCTTTTCGAGGCGCAGAAAATCCAAGAGCGTCTCGGTCGGCTGCACGGCGCTCAGCGCAATCTCCCGATCGTTCAGGATAAAACGGATGCTGCCGGCGGACTGTGTCATGCTGTCTCTTCTTTTCATTTCGACTCTTGAAACTATGCCCAAAACCAGCACCGTGACAATTGTGTTTCTGCCAATGCCGTCCGGCTTTTTCGCGCGTGCGAGCCGATCAACTTGCGTTTTGTTTTCGTTTGACATTCGTTTTTGTATCGTATTGAAGTTTTTGAAATGGCTCATGCGGGAGAGATCATGAGAAAGAAGAAAAAGCTGGGAGGGGAAAGATGAGCGGATATGTTCTCGCAATCGATCAGGGCACGACATCAGGCCGTGCGATCGTCTTCGACAAGGACCAGAAAATCGCCGGGTCCGGGCAAAAGGAATTCAAGCAGCATTTTCCGAAATCCGGCTGGGTCGAGCACGATCCCGAGGAAATCTGGGATACGGTCGTCTGGGCGATCAAGGAAGCCATCAGCAAAGCGGGCATCAAGGCCAGCGACCTTTCGGCCATCGGCATCACCAACCAGCGAGACGGTCGTCGTCTGGGAGCGCGATAGCGGTAAGGCGATCCACAATGCGATCGTCTGGCAGGATCGGCGCACCGCATCCTATTGCGACAAGCTGAAACGTCAGGGGCTGGAAAAGACCTTCACCAAAAAGACCGGCCTGCTGCTCGATCCCTATTTTTCCGGCACCAAACTGTCCTGGATGCTTGCCAATGTCAAAGGCGCGCACCCGGGGAGCGAAGGGCGAACTTTGCTTCGGGACTGTCGATACCTTCCTGATCTGGCGGCTGACCGGCGGTAAATCCTTCGTCACCGATGCGACCAATGCCTCGCGCACGCTGATGTTCAATATCGCCACCAATGACTGGGATCGCGACCTGCTCGAAATCCTGCGTGTTCCCCGAGGCGATGCTGCCGCAGGTTCTCGATTGCGCTGCGGATTTCGGCGTCACCGATGCGTCGATCTTCGGCGCCGAAATCCTGATCCTTGGCGTCGCCGGCGATCAGCAGGCTGCGACGATCGGCCAGGCCTGCTTCCAGCCGGGCATGATGAAATCGACCTATGGCACTGGTTGCTTTGCGCTTTTGAACACCGGCAAGGATATCGTCCGCTCGAAGAACCGGCTGTTGACGACGATTGCCTATCGTCTGGACGGCGAAACCACCTATGCGCTGGAAGGCTCGATCTTCGTCGCCGGTGCCGCGGTGCAATGGCTGCGGGACGGTATCAAGGTCATCAAGGCTGCGCCTGATACCGGCACGCTTGCTGCAAGCGCCGATCCATCGCAGGAGGTCTATCTCGTGCCGGCCTTTACCGGCCTTGGCGCACCGCATTGGGATCCGGATGCGCGCGGCGCCATCTTCGGCATGACGCGCAACACCGGCCCGGCCGAGTCGCCCGTGCAGCCCTCGAGGCTGTCTGCTACCAGACGCGCGATCTGCTTGATGCCATGCACAAGGACTGGAAGAGCGACGGCCGGGAAACCGTGCTGCGCGTAGATGGCGGCATGGTTGCCTCCGACTGGACGATGCAGCGCCTGTCCGACTTGCTCGACGCGCCGGTTGACCGGCCGACCATTCTGGAAACCACCGCACTCGGCGTCGCCTGGCTTGCCGGCAGCCGGGCAGGGGTCTGGCCAAACCAGAAGGATTTCGCCAAATCCTGGGCGAGAGACCAGCGGTTCGAGCCGGCGATGGACGAGACAACACGGAAGACAAAGATCAGGGGCTGGAAAGATGCGGTCAGGCGAACACTGAGCGACGGCTAGAAATATTGAGCCTGGACATTAAATGTAGTAACGTTGCTACAATTAATGTCGGGAGATTTTCCATGACGCTCACCATGTCCAGTCGTGAGTTTAATCAGGAAACAGGCCGCGCCAAAAGGCCGCGGAAAACGAACCGGTTTTCATCACGGACCGGGGCGAGCCGTCGCATGTGCTTTTGTCGATTGAAGAATACCGGAAGCTGACCGCTTCCAAGCCCATGGAAACGCCAAAGGGAAAAAGCATCGTGGAATTGTTGTCGATGCCCTCCGACGACGACATCGATTTTGAATTGCCAAGTCGTAGCGGCGATTGGGGATTTAAGATCCCTGATTTTTCCTGATGTATCTTCTCGATACCAATGTTCTTTCGGAGCTACGCAAGGTGCATAAGGGACAATGTGATCCGGCCGTTCTGGCATGGTCGCGGTCTGTGGCGCCTTTAGAGTTGTTTGTCTCGGTCATTACCATCTTCGAGCTCGAAGTGGGTATTTTGTTGCTGGAACGGAGAGATGCGACGCAGGCCGCCAGGATGCGCCTCTGGCTGGCTGAGCAAATCCTGCCGACGTTCGACGATCGTATCCTGAATGTTGAACTGTCCACGGCGTTGATTTGCGCTGACATTGCACGTCCCTGACAAGCGCCCTGAGCGTGACGGGTTTATCGCTGCTACGGCGCTTCAGCATGATTTTCTCATAGTAACACGCAACACACGCGATTTCGAAGGCACCGGCGTGCGCCTTTTCAATCCATGGGAAACAACCTGATCCTTTTGGAAACGCACTGTTTCATCTGGTGTGCTGTGAGGCACCGGCAATGTTGATTATCTGAACTATCGAAACATCATCTTCGCCTTCGGGCTGATCAGACAGGCAGGACGTCATGGAACTTGGTCTTTACACATTCGGTGACGTTCATCCCGAGGCGCCGCAGGGGCGTGGGCCGGAGGGGGGAGGAGCGGGTGCGCCACCTGATCGAGGAAATCGAACTGGCCGATCAGGTCGGGCTCGATGTCTTTGGTTTGGGCGAGCATCACCGGCCGGATTATGTGGCTTCCGCCCCGGCGATGATCCTTGCCGCTGCGGCTGCGCGCACGAAAAATATCAAGCTGACCAGCGCCGTCACTGTGCTGAGTTCGGATGATCCCGTTCGGGTCTTCCAGCAGTTTGCAACGCTTGATCTGATTTCCAACGGCCGCGCCGAAATCATGGCGGGGCGGGGTTCCTTCATCGAGTCCTTCCCATTGTTCGGCTATGATCTCGAAGACTACGATCAGCTGTTTTCAGAAAATCTGGACCTGCTTTTGGCCATTCGTGATGGCGAGGTCGTCACCTGGTCCGGCGAAAAGCGGACGCCGATCAATGGTCGTGGCGTCTATCCGCGTCCCGTCAACGATCCGCTGCCGGTCTGGATCGCGGTTGGCGGTACGCCGCAGTCGGTGGCTCGGGCCGGAGCGCTCGGTCTGCCGGTGGCGCTGGCGATCATTGGCGGCGAGCCGGCGCGTTATGCGCCGCTGTTCGATCTCTACCGCGAGGCCGCACGCCGGGCGGGACAGGATTCTGCGAAGCTGAAGACCAGCATCAATGTCCATGGCTTCATCGCCGATACCAATGAAAAGGCCGGCGACCAGTTCTATGGTCCGCAGGCCGAGGTGATGAATCGCATTGGCCGCGAGCGTGGCTGGGGACCGACCAACCGGGCGCATTTCAACCAGTCGATCGGGCCGAACGGCAATCTGTTTCTCGGCGATCCCGATGTGGTTGCGGAAAAAATCATCCGGCACCAGAAGATCTTCAAGAACGATCGTTTCCTGCTGCAGATGGCGATCGGTCTGATGCCGCATGACCAGATTCTGCGCGGCATCGAACTCTACGGCACGAAAGTGGCGCCGCTGGTGCGCGCGGCACTGGCAGAGAAGAAGAAACAGGCGGAAACCGCCTGACGTTGGTAATTTTCCCATAACCGGTGTCTGGATTGGCCGCTTTCGGCGGGTTACATAAACAGCCGAAAGCGAGAGACGATGACACTCAACAATGACGAAGACCTGGAGCGGCTGAAGGAAATAGGCCGTATCTGCGCCAATACGATCCAGATCATGGCGGCGGCGCTCGAGCCAGGCATCACCACGGCGGAACTTGACGCCATCGGCCGTAAGGTTCTGGAGGATGCCGGTGCCCGTTCTGCACCGGAACTCACCTATAATTTCCCCGGCGCAACCTGCATCAGCGTCAACGAGGAAGTTGCCCACGGCATTCCCGGCACGCGCATCATCCAGGCCGGCGATCTCGTCAATATCGACGTCTCGGCCGAAAAGAACGGGCTGTTTGCCGATACCGGATCGTCCTTTGCCGTGCCGCCGGTCAAGCTGCAGATAGAGCGCCTCTGCCGCGATGGCAAGCGGGCCATGTGGGTGGGGCTGAATGAGGTGAAAGCCGGCAAGCCGCTGGCTGCGATCGGCAATGCCATCGGCGCCTTTGCCAAGAAGAACCGCTATTCGCTGATCACCAATCTGGCCAGCCACGGCGTCGGCCGCTCGCTGCATGAGGAGCCGACCGAGATCGCCACCTGGCCGGATAAGCACGAAAAGCGGCGGATGACCGACGGCATGGTCTTCACCATCGAGCCGTTCCTGTCGCTGGGCGCGCAGTGGGCCGAGGGCGGCGATGACGAATGGACGCTCTATAGCGAACCTCGGGCGCCGACGGTGCAGTACGAGCATACGGTGATCGTCACCCGCAGCGGCCCACTGGTCGTTACTCTGCCGGGCTGAAGGCTGTTGCATTCACGCCGTTGAACGACACCATCAGATTTTGTCGTTTGTCATCGCCATGCTGCATTGCAATAGGTATGGCATGACCAAACCCGACCACTCGCTGAATCAAAGCCTTGCTCCGACCGCCCTTGCCGGCGCCATCGCCATGGCGGTTGCGATGGGCTTTGGGCGGTTTTCCTACACGCCGATCCTACCCGGAATGATGACCGGGCTGGGCCTGACGCCGGCAGATGCCGGGCTGATAGCTTCAGCCAATTTCGTCGGCTATCTCGTCGGCGCGGTCGCTGCGGGATATGGCTGGGCGGCCGGTCGCGAGCGGGCGGTCAGCCTGTCGGCGCTCGTCGCGACCACGGTTCTGCTCCTTGCCATGGGACTGACCTCGTCGTTGCTGCTGTTTTCCGTGATCCGGTTTCTGGCCGGCGTCGCCAGCGCTTTCACGATGATCTTTACCTCGGCGATCGTACTCAGCCGGGGGCTCGCCACAGGCAATCCCCATGTGCAGTCCGTCCATTTTGGCGGCGTCGGCATCGGTATCGCGGTGTCGTCGCTGATGGTTTTTCTTTTGCCTGCCCAGGGTTTCCATGCATTTGCGAGTTGGCAGGCTGCGTGGTTCGGCGGCGCTGTCATCGCCTGCGCTGGCACGATCCTCGTGGCGGCCCTGCTGCCGCCTGGTCCTGCTTCCGGCAAAAGCGCCGAGCGGGAAAAACCGCTGGTCTGGACCCGGCCGCTGTTCGTCGTGACGCTGACCTATGGCTTGTTCGGCTTCGGTTATGTCATCACCGCGACCTTTTTGGTCGCCATGGCGCGGCAGGGGGCGAGCGATCATACCGTCGAATTTCTCGCCTGGCTGATCACCGGCCTCAGTGCGGCTATCTCCGTGCACCTGTGGCGCCGCGCTGTGCCGCGACTGAGGATCGTCGGTGTTTATCTGGCGGGCCTTCTGGTCGAGGCTATCGGCCTCGTCCTCGTCGTCACCCTGCCATCACCCTATGCGCCGCTCATCGGCGGCCTGATGCTCGGGCTGACCTTCATCATGGTGACGGCCTACGGCCTGCAGATCGGCCGGGCGCTGGCGCCAGAAAGCCCGCGCAAGGCGCTCGCCTTCATGACTGCCGCCTTCGGCGCCGGCCAGATCGTCGGGCCTCTGGTTGCCGGTTGGCTGGCTGAAGGTAGCGGCAGTTTCGACACGCCGACGCTGCTGGCGGCGGGCGTACTTCTGTTCTGCGCTGCGTTGATCGGGGTGGAGATGCGTCGGATCGTGGCTGCCGTGGATGCCTGACCGGCCTCGCGATTAAATAACGGTAACATTAGCTTGACGTGATTGGCAGATGAGGGCTTTTGCCCTAGGTTCGGCACATCGAAGCAGGGCGTTTATGCCCTCAAGAAACGTGAGTGCCCCTATTGTTCCATTCCTTCTTTCCCCGGCCGAAACTATTCTTTATCTCGGCTTTCGTATGGGCCATCCTCATCATCGGATCCTGGTATGGAGGCGGAAGCGCACTCGGCCCCGCACTCGGCTTTGCGGCTCATGATCCCAATGCCGGGGTAGATGTTTCGCTTTTCTGGTCCGGGGCATTCCTGTGGTTCTACATCTACTACATTATGGCCACCGCGGCCTTCGCCGCCTTCTGGTTCTGGTACGCTCCCCACCGCTGGCAATACTGGTCGGTGCTGGGAAGCTCTTTGATCGTGTTCGTCACCTATTTTTCGGTGCAGGTCAGCGTTGCATTCAATGCCTGGTACGGCCCCTACTATGACCTCCTCCAACAGGCTATGGCGAAAACCGCTCCGGTGACGGTGGAGCAGCTCTATACAGGGCTTCTCGGGATCACAGGCATTGCTTTCGTGTCCATAACGGTCAGCGTGCTGAACCTATTCTTCGTCAGCCACTACATCTTTCGCTGGCGCACCGCGATGAATGAATTCTACATGGCGAACTGGTCGAAGCTTCGCCATATTGAAGGTGCCTGCAGCGCGTGCAGGAGGATACGATGCGTTTTTCCTCGACGGTCGAAGGTCTTGGTGTAGGCTTCGTCAGGGCGATCATGACGCTGATTGCATTCATGCCGGTGCTATTCTCCTTCTCCGACAGTATCAACGAACTGCCGATCATCGGGGTGGTCCCGCATGCGCTGGTCTGGGCAGCGATCTTCTGGTCGTTGTTCGGCACCCTTTTTCTGGCAGTCGTCGGAATTAAGCTACCTGGTCTCGAATTCCGCAACCAACGCGTCGAAGCAGCCTACCGCAAGGAACTCGTCTATGGCGAAGACCATGAGGATCGGGCTCAGCCGGCGACGGTGGCGGAGCTTTTCACCAACGTTCGGAAGAACTACTTCCGGCTCTATTTCCACTATCTCTACTTCAACATTGCGCGCTTTTTCTATCTCCGTGCGGATGACCTCTTTAGTCTGCTCGTGCTGATTCCGTCAGTCGCCGCTGGGAAGGTGACGCTGGGCGTATTCACTCAGGTCAGCAACGTCTTCGATCAGGTGCGGACATCGTTTCAATTCCTGATCAATTCCTGGACGACGATCGTTGAACTGATATCCATCTACAAGCGTCTGAAGGCTTTTGAAGCCACGATCGACGATGCGCCGCTGCCGGCTATCGACCAGCGCTACCTCGCACGCGAGGAAACGGACGGCGAGCTCGCAGCCGACAGGCCGTAAGCGCAACAGTCATGGAAAAAGCAATCAAAAGGCGGAGCGATCCGCCTTTTTCTGTCTGGCGATGATCGGTAGCGCCTGAGCATAGCTGACGCAGACGACATCCGGCTTGCCGCAGGTTTCGGTCAGGAACCGGTCAAGCGCCCGCCAATAGGCGCCGCCGTTCATCTCGACGAAATGGAAACCCAGCTGCAGCGGAATGCGGCTGCCGTCATATTCCTTCTGGAATGCCCTGCGGTAGGCGTCGAGCGTGCGTTCTTCGAAGACGGCGCTGTCCTTGCGGTTTTCCACGCCCATCGAATGGCGGATGAACAGATTGTAGTCCATGCCGATCACCCGACGCTGCTGCGGGCCTTCCGGGATCAGTGGCAGGCCGAAGCGCGGCAAGCCTTCGGCGTCGGAGGGCCAGCCCGGTCCCTTGGTGACGAGGCTGGCATCATAGGTAAAACCGTCCTGCTTCAGCGCCGGCAGCAATCCATCGCTCAGTGAAAGATAGGGTGCGCGGAACCCCTTGATGTCGTGGGCGGCGAAATCGGCCCAGCCTTCCGGCTGCTCACTGGCGATGCCGCCGGCGCTCCAGGCGTTGGCGAGTGCGGCATTGAATGCGGTGAATTCCTGTTTCCAGTCGGCAGCACTCCAGCCCTTGCCGTCGAAATGACCGCAGGCATGGCTGCCGATGTCGTGACCATCCTGATGGGCCTGCCAGATATGACGGACGCGGGCCTGCATCTCTTCGCGGCTCTGGGCAAAGCCGACATTGGAACGTCCGGCCTTGTGACCGGGTGCCTGATAGGCCTTGCCGCCTTCCGCCCGTGTCATCAGGAATGTGCAGGAGAGGAAATAGGTGAAATGCGCGCCGGTGCGCTTGGCCATGTCCAGGCTCTTTTCCCACAGCTTGTTGTCATGCGCACCGTCGAAGGAGACGATGACGAGCTGCTTGCGCTCGCTGGGAGCTGGCGGCTCGACGGCGTGGGCAAGGGCGGGGGCCAAGGTCAATGCGAGAGCAAGACCGGGCGCAACGGAAAATCTGGGCATGCGGAAACCTTGGACGGCAAATGCGGGATTGAGAGCCCTGACCCAAGAATGCGGCAATCCTTTGATCGCTCTTTAAAGTTGGGCGCGATCCGGCTATGCCGTTGGAGTAGAAATCTCAAACAAGACAGGTGGATATGATGGCATTGCTGGTTCTGGGGATCGTCATTTTTCTGGGCATGCATCTGGTTCGTGTCGTGGCACCGGGGCTGCGGGCTTCGGTTATCGAACGCAACGGCAAGAACGTCTGGATGGGCATCTATACGGTCATCAGCCTGATCGGTCTCGGTCTGATCATCTACGGCTTCGGCGAAGCGAGTGCCGTGACTGGCATGCTCTACAATCCGCCGGTCTTCCTCAAGCACATCTCCTTGCTTCTCATGTTGTTGGCCTTCATCTGTCTCGCCGCCGGCTTTCTGCCGGCAGGCCGCATCGCCGTTGCGGTCAAGCATCCGCGGATCCTGTCGATCAAGATCTGGGCCTTGGCTCATTTGATGGCCAATGGCGAGGCGTCGTCTGTGCTGCTGTTTGGGTCGTTCCTTGCATGGGCTGTGGTCATGCGTATCTCGATGAAGCGGCGCCAGCGGGCCGGAGAACTGGTGCTTCCGGTCTTCCGCTCGACGCGCTATGACGTGGCCGCGGTGGCAATCGGCGGCATCGCGTACCTGCTCTTCCTCTGGAAATTGCATGAAGTGCTGATCGGCGTTGCGCCGATTGTGATGGGCTAAACGGCGCTAATCGGGGCTAAATCGCGCTGCCCCCTTACAACGGCCTCAAAATACGGTAGAAGCGCGGGAAATCTTTACATCCATCTTTGCAGGGAAGGCCGGGAAACCGGAACTTAGGAATGGCGAACCAGGACGACAGCTTTATCCGCGAAGTCAACGAAGAATTGCGCTCCGAACAGGTGAAAGCCGTCTGGACGCGGTTTGGCAGCGTTTTTATCGGGATCGCCATTCTGATCGTAGTCGGTACGATCGGCAAGGTCGGCTACGAATACTGGCATGAGACTTCGGCCTCGCAGTCGGGCGACGAGTTCCTGGCAGCCCTGACGCTGTCGCGCGAAAACAAGACCGATGAAGCGCTGGCCGCTCTCGCAACGCTTGAGAAGGACGGCTACGGCGCCTATCCGGTTCTGGCAAAGATGCGGGCTGCAACCCTGCAGGCGCAGAAGGGCGACACGTCGGGCGCCGTCAAGGTGTTCTCCGACATCTCCAAGGATGCCGCCCTGCCGCAGGCGATGCGCGATGCCGCCCGCATGCGTGCCGCCTATCTTCTGGTCGATACCGGTACCTATGAGCAGGTTTCGGCCGAGGCCGAGCAGCTTGCCGTTCCGGCCAACGGCATGCGGCATTCGGCCCTGCGAGGCTCTCGGCCTTGCAGCCTACAAGGCCGGCGATATGGCCAAGGCCAAGACCTGGTTCCAGCAGATCGCTGACGATGCCGAAACTCCGCGCAATCTGGCAAACCGCGCCCAGATGCTGCTCGATCTGATTACCGCCAGCGGAAAGGCGTCCTGAGCGGACGCCCAAGAAAACAACATTGGAGCATGACCGGTTGCGGATGCTCTGAGGACAGGATTACTCGATGAACTTCACCGTCGCCATCGTTGGGCGCCCCAATGTCGGAAAGTCGACGCTGTTCAACCGTCTGGTTGGCAAGAAGCTGGCGCTCGTCGACGATACGCCGGGTGTGACCCGCGACCGCCGTCCAGGCGACGCCAAGCTCGTCGACCTGCGCTTCACCATCATCGATACGGCTGGTCTCGAGCAATCGGGGCCGGAGACGCTGCAGGGCCGCATGTGGCTGCAGACGGAAGCCGCCATCGAAGAGGCTGATCTGACGCTGTTTGTCGTCGATGCTAAATACGGCCTGACACCGGCCGACGAGACGCTCGGCAAAATGCTGCGCCGCCGCGGCAAGCCAGTGGTTCTGGTCGCTAACAAGTCGGAAGCCAAAGGTTCCGACGGCGGCTATTACGATGCCTTCACGCTGGGGCTGGGCGAGCCTGTCGCTATCTCGGCCGAACATGGCCAGGGCATGATCGACCTGCGCGACGCCATCGTCGCAGCACTCGGCGAGGATCGTGCCTTTCCGCCCGAGATTGATGAGCCTGAGACCAATGTCGATCTGCGGGGCGAGGAAGACCTGGAAGACGACGATTACGAGCCTGAATATGATGATACCAAGCCTTTACGCGTGGCGATCATCGGCCGTCCGAACGCCGGCAAGTCGACGCTGATCAACCGCTTCCTCGGCGAAGATCGCCTTTTGACAGGCCCCGAGGCAGGCATTACCCGCGACAGCATTTCGGTCGAATGGGACTGGCGCGGCCGCACCATCAAGATGTTCGACACCGCCGGTATGCGCAAGAAGGCGCGTGCAGGAAAAGCTCGAAAAGCTCTCCGTCGCCGACAGCCTGCGTTCGATCCGCTTTGCCGAATCCGTCGTCATCGTCTTCGATGCGACCATTCCGTTTGAAAAGCAGGACCTGCAGCTGGTCGATCTTGTCGCCCGCGAAGGTCGTGCTGCGATCCTCGCCTTCAACAAGTGGGATCTGGTCGAGGACACCCAGGCTCTACTTGCCGATCTGCGCGAAAAGACCGAGCGCCTGCTGCCGCAGGTGCGCGGCATCCGCGCCGTGCCGATCTCCGGCCAGACCGGCTATGGCCTCGACAAGCTGATGCAGTCGATCATCGACACCGACAAGACCTGGAACCGCCGCATCTCCACCGCCAGGCTGAACAAGTGGCTGGAATCGCAGCAGATCCAGCATCCGCCGCCGGCCGTTTCCGGCCGCCGGCTGAAGCTGAAATACATGACGCAGGTCAAGGCCCGCCCGCCGGGCTTCATGATCTCCTGCACCCGGCCGGAATCCGTTCCGGAAAGCTATATCCGTTATCTGACCAACGGCCTTCGCGCCGATTTCGAAATGCCGGGCGTGCCGATCCGCATTCATTTGAGAGCGTCGGAAAACCCGTTCTGAGAACCGCAGGAAGAAGCGGTAGGGCTTGGACCGAGCTATCGGCCCTACCAGGTGATGAAGGTCTGGCTGTAGGCGGCGATCTTGCTGTCACGGGTGACGAGGATCAGCGGCTCGGTGATGGCCTGTGCGATCAGCAGGCGATCAAAGGGGTCGGCATGCGGCGTCATGACTTTCTCAGTCGCTGCCGCATGTTCAGCGGTTATGTCGAGGATACGGCTTCCGGCGTCAGTGAAATGACGAATAGCGTCGTATCCGCTGAACGGTATGGCCTTGTCTCTGCCAACCATAAACTTGATTGAGATTTCCCAGATGCTGGCCGTTGAAATATAGGTCTGATTGTCTGGATCCCTGAGGATGGCCTTGATTCTGGCAGACAGCATGTCAGGCGACGAGATCGCCCATATTGCCACATGCGTGTCCAGAAGAAGGTTCATTCGTCCTTCAGCCCGAAAAGCTTGGCCACCTCTTCATCGAGGGAATTGAAATCTTCCAGCGACATTGGTGGAAACTGGCCTTCCAGAAGACCCAATCGCATTCCCTTTTTCGCCTTGTGCCAGTGGCACCAGCCTTGCCGCCGGTTTGCCGTCGTGCTGATGATGATCTCGTCTTCCGCGCCGCTTTCAACGGCACTGACAAGTTGAGAAAGCCGCGTCTTGGCTTCCAGCATGTTGACGGTCGTCATCGCAAATCCCCTTGGCTAAGGTTGACCAAGGTTAGGACGTATTTCATGAAATTGCAATATTTGTATTAGGCCGTCGCTGGCAGCTTATCTTTGGGGACAAGCGCGCCGTGATGCTGGATCACCGCCGCTGCCGCGGCCGCGGCAAACTGTGCCGCTGCGGTGGCGTCGCCATCGATAGCGTAGCGGGCAAGGAAGGCGCCGTTGAAGCTGTCGCCGGCGCTCGTCGTGTCGATGATCTTTTCGACCTTGGCCGAGGGCACGAACTGGAGCGGCGCGTCGCCGAAGCTGAGCGTCACGCCCTTTGGCCCATCCTTGACGACGATGTTTTCAACGCCCAGACCGCGATAGCGTGCGATGGTTGCCGCAATATTGGCATCACCGAAATGCGCGGCTTCATCGTCGAAACTCGGCATGACGAGGCTGGATGCGCGGGCACCGGCCGAGATCGTTTCCAGCATATACTGCTTGTCGTCCCAGAGACGCGGCCGGATATTGGGGTCGAAGACAACGTGTTTGCCCGTGGCTTTGGCGCGGCGCAATTCAGAGAGCAGCGTTTCGACGGCTGACGGTACAAGAATGGCAAGCGTGATGCCGGAAAAGACGATGATATCCGAGGCTTCGATGGCGGTGCGCAGATGGGCAGCATCGTCGGCCAAAGTCTTGGCGGCCGAGACCGAGCGCCAGTAGGAAAAGCTGCGTTCGCCATCCTTCAAGTGGATCATGTAGAGCCCGGGTGAACGGCCCTCGACGCGGCGGATGGAACCGGTGCCGACACCGGTCTTTTCGATGAAGGCCAGCATCTCATCGGAAACCGTATCGGTGCCGACGGCGGTCAGGTAATCGACGGACCAGTCGTTGGGCAAGAAAATCCGGGCATAGTAGGCGGTGTTGAACGTGTCGCCGGCATAGCCCTTGCGCAGCAGATCACCCTCGGCCTGCATCAGTTCCACCATGCATTCGCCGATCGAAAGCATCCTGCCCGCCATGAAATTCTCCCCGCTTCTCACGTCTTTGCGAAAGCGGAGATACGGCTTACCGGCGCCGAAGGCAAGCGGATGCCGTCATCGCTGTGGTTCATAGGGAGTCCTGGTCAAGCTGACCTGCAGCCATGCCTTGAATCATCATTTTCGCGTCAGTGCCGGTCAATCGCCGCAAACGGCCGGGAAGGCCGTTTACTCGCTCCTGCAGCAACGATACATCTTTCAGCATATCCTTGTGATCGTGGAGCTTTTTGATGGCATCTCCCTTGAAGTCCAATCCCGATTGGTGGCGCGGCGCGGTGATCTATCAGGTCTATCCACGCTCTTTCCAGGATACGACGGGGGATGGTCTGGGCGATCTCAAGGGCGTGACCCAACGGCTGCCGCATATTGCCAGCCTCGGCGTCGACGCCATCTGGCTGTCGCCGTTCTTCACCTCGCCGATGGCCGACATGGGCTATGATGTTTCGGACTATTGCGATGTCGATCCGATGTTCGGCACGCTCGCCGATTTCGACGCCCTGCTGAAGGCAGCGCACCAGCTCGGCATCCGGGTCATCATCGATCAGGTGATCTCCCACACGTCCGACCAGCACCCCTGGTTCAAGGAAAGCCGCTCGGAGCGCACCAATGCCAAGGCCGACTGGTATGTCTGGGCCGACCCGAAGCCGGACGGCACCGCGCCCAACAACTGGCTGTCGATTTTCGGCGGGCCGGCCTGGGAATGGGACGGCGTGCGCAAGCAATATTACATGCACAATTTTTTGAGTTCCCAGCCGGATCTCAATTTCCACAATCCGGATGTGCAGGAAGCGCTGCTGGAAACGGTGCGTTTCTGGCTGAAGCGCGGCGTCGATGGCTTCCGGCTCGATACGGTGAACTTCTACTTCCACGACAAGGAACTGCGCGATAATCCGCCGCTGGTCTATGATCCCGATGCGATCGGTCTGGATGCGCCTGACGTCAATCCCTACGGGATGCAGAATCATCTCTATGACAAGACACAGCCGGAAAATATCGGTTTCCTGCAGCGGTTCCGCGCACTGCTCGACGAGTTCGGCGATCGTGCTTCCGTGGGCGAGGTCGGCGATGGTGCGCGGTCGCTGAAGACCGTAGCCGCCTATACCGGCGGCGGCGACAAGCTACAGATGTGCTACACGTTCGACCTTCTGGGGCCGGATTTCACCGCCACCCATATCCGCCGCTGCGTCCAGGCGTTTCAGGATGCCGTCACCGATGGCTGGGTGTGCTGGGCCTTCTCCAATCATGACGTCACGCGCCATATCAGCCGGTTTACCCAGACGGCCGATGAAGGCGAACGGGTCGCCAAGCTTGCGATCTCGGTGCTTGCGGCGCTGCGTGGCTCGATCTGCCTGTATCAGGGCGAGGAACTGGCCCTGCCGGAGGCGGAGCTGCAGCTTGAAGATCTGCGCGATCCCTACGGCATTCGCTTCTGGCCGGCCTTCAAGGGTCGTGACGGATGCCGCACGCCAATGGTCTGGGAAAAGAATGCCGATCATGCCGGGTTCTCCAGCGCCAAGCCATGGCTGCCGGTGCCGGTCGAACACCGGCCGCTAGCGGCCGATCAGCAGGAGGCAGCGGGTTCGGTTCTCGATCACTACCGCCAGACGCTGGCCTTCAGAAAGGCCCATGCGCCGCTGCTCGACGGCGCGATGGCCTTCCTTGAAAGCAACCAGGACATTCTGGCATTCACGCGGGAAAAGGACGGCGAGAAGCTGCTGTTCATCTTCAATCTCCATCGCTGCCCGCAGACCGTCAACCTGCCGAAGGGCATGGTGATTTCCGGTGTTGTACCTATGCCGGGGTTTGCGCCAAAGACCGAAGGCGGCGAGATCGTTCTGGAGGCAATGGATGTATTTTGCGGGCGCTATGCTTGATCAAGATTGCTGGGTGTCTGCATTCACGGGCATGCCGGGAATCGATCCTATATCCATAGAAAAGCGTGCCGCCAGCGCATAGGCGGCATCTAGCACGCCATCATCACCGTCAATAGTGGCATCGGGATGCGCTTCCGTTGCGACCAGAAGGATCCGGGCTGGAACGATCGATCCCTGCCTGCTGCCGTAACGCGCCATCGTTTGCCACATGCAGCAATCCCGCCAGTCCGGCACTTCCGGATGGAGTGGTGCGGATATCCGCTTCGTCGCGCATAATGTCCGCTGCGGCCAGAAGCTCGGCTTCGCTGACGAGGACCGGGATAGGGTTGTACTGTCGTAAGATATCCAGCGCTGGCGCCGAAGCTTCGCCGCAGGCGAGCATCTCGGCGCATGTATGTAGAGAGCCTTCGATGCGCACGACGCGTCCCGCCGCAAGGGCTGGTGCCACGCATGCAGCCTGCTCCGGTTCGACAATGGCAAGCTTCGCTTCCGGCAGTCCCTGCGCCATGGCTGCGGCGAGACCACCGACGCCTGCCTGGACAAATTGGTGGGAGATGGTGATCCCGTCCGCCATAAACTGGGCACGGATTTCGCTGGTGATCGTCGCATAACCGGCAATCACGTCTCTGACGATCGGATCGGCGACATCGGCGCTGGTATCCGGCACGAGAATACCATCGACCCGCGCCGCTTCGACAGCGGCGTCCACCGCATGATCGTATGTCCCGGCGATCCAGCAGATCGATGCGCCAAGCGCCTCGATGCGGTCTGCTCGCGCTCGGGGAACGCCATGGTGCAGGTAGATCGTCGTGGCGCTCCCGCAATTTTTGCCGCCGCGGCGACAGCGAGCCCGTGGTTTCCGTCGCTGGCGCAGATCAGGCGCGGCAGATTGCCCCGCGTTTGCAATTGGGCAACGGGCGTTCCGGTGGTGCGGGTCAAAGCACGGAGCGCCGCCGTCATGCCGCCCAGGATCTTGAAGTTGCCAAAGGGGCGGCCGCTCTCGACTTTGACGAGAACGCGGCCGACACCGGCGTGTTGGGCGAGGGCCGGGCAATCTAAAAGCGCCGTTGCGGTGGCGGGAACCGGAGGAAGAAAATGTGTCATGCGCCGAATATGCCCGACACCAGCGCGGTTAAACCGCGCAATTATCTACAATGGCATAGAAATTCCACGATTTACGAGGCTAGTCGCCGTCCAGAGCTACGGGAATGAGCAGACCTGCGTTTGATGACGCCGAGGGCGACATTGGTGGTGAAGCGCCGGACATTGGTGTTTTCGGCGATCAGGCGCGACATCAGGGCGTCATAGGCATCGACGTCGGGCGCCGTCACGATCAGGATGAAATCCGAGCCGCCGGTGATGTAGAAGGCCTGCTGGATCATCGGCTCGTTCGCCAGCCAGCGCCGCAGCTGCGCAAGCAGCTCGGGCCGTTCGCGCTCGACATCCAGCAGCGACAATGAAGAATGTCGGCCGGCCCACCTGTTTCGGATCGACGACGGCAATATCCCGCTGGATCACCCCGGTCTCCCGCAGCCTTTTCAGCCGGCGCTGGATGGCGGAGACGGATAGCGACACTTCCGCAGCCAGTTGTTCGGCGGTCTGGGATGCATCTTGCTGCACCAGATTGAGCAGCTGTCGGTCGAAGCGATCAAGGTTCATGGACGCATATTACAAGCAACATGCGCGGATAAAAAGCGTTCCTGCATCACTCATCGCGGCCAAGCCGTTCAGCGGTGCCTTATAAATTGCTCTGGAGATGCCGGTCTTCCGGTCTTTGTTTTTCGCGCCTTGGTGATTTCATGCAAACGATGAAGCTCCTCTACCAGACTCACTCGCCCTTCGCGCGCAAGACGCTGGTCTTTGCCCATGAGGTCGGGATCGCCGATCAGCTTGTGGTCGAGCATCACGAGACAAGCCCGACAAACGCCAATGCCGCAGTTTTCAATAGCAATCCACTCGGGAAGGTTCCGGTTCTCCTGCGCGACGGCCTGTCGCCGCTGTTCGACAGCGACGTCATATGCGCCTATTTCGATACGCTGCAGGAGGGGCCATCGCTTTTCCCGGTTGATATCGAACGCAGATGGGCGGCGTTGCGCCTGCAGGCGTTGGCGCAGGACATGGCCTATGCCGGCATCGGCATTCGCTGGGAAACCGCCCGGCGTCCCGAGCATCTGCGTTATCCGGAACTGCAGGCCGGCTTCGAGCGAAAACTCGCGGAAAGCTATCGCTGGCTGGACCGGGAAATCCAGGATGACGAGCCCTTGCATATCGGCCATATCGCCATCGCGACGACACTGGATTGGCTTGCCTTCCGATACCTTCCATCCTTCCGTGCGCACGCCAATCTTACCCGCTGGTTCGATGCGTTCGCGCAACGGCCGTCGATGTTGAAGACACCGCTCTCCGGTGAAACCCAGGATTAGACAGCCTCCAGGCCGCTCAACCGATCAGCGTAAACTTGTCGACGTCCACCAACCCCATATCCGAAATTTTCAGGTGCGGGATGACGGGCAGGGGCAGGAAGGCCAATTGCAGGAACGGCTCCTGCAGCGTTGCGCCGAGCGCGAACGCCGCTTGGCGCAGGTGATGCAGGGTATCGCGCACGCTCTCATAGGGTTCAAGGCTCATCAGGCCGGCGACCGGCAGCGAGATTTCGCCGGTGACCTTGCCGTCTTCGACGACGACGAAGCCGCCCTTGATCTGGCCGAGCCGGTTGGCGGCCAGTGCCATGTCGTCCTCGTTGACGCCGACGACGCAGATATTGTGGCTGTCATGGCCGACGGTGGAGGCAATGGCACCCTTCTTCAATCCAAAGCCCTGAACGAAGCCATTGGCATGGTTGCCGTTGACGCCGTGGCGCTCGATGACGGCGACCTTGATGATGTCGCGACCAAGATCGACACCGGCCTGGTTGCCGGAGGCCGGCAGCTTGTAGCGGCGATGTTCGGTGATGATCTTGCCGGGCAGCACGCCGATGACGGAGGTTTCCCCCTCGGCATAGGGTACGCCGAAATCGGCGGCATTGATGTGGCCGGCCTTGACGCTGTCGAGGCCGACCGGCGCCACCGGGCGGCGGGTGGCAAAGAGCGCCGTTGACGAGGCGCCCGCCGGCAAACACCATCTCGGCTTTGCAGTTTTCCAGGCTGTCGACGACAACCAGGTCGGCGCGCCAGCCCGGCGCGACCAACCCACGGTCGCGAAGCCCGAAGGCGCGGGCAGCCGAGATCGAGGCGGCGCGGTAGACGGCGAGCGGCTCGACGCCTTGCGCGATCGCTTCGCGGATCATGTAGTCGAGATGGCCTTCTTCGGCGATATCCAGCGGATTGCGGTCGTCGGTGCAGAGCGCCAGGAACGGCGACAGGCGCTCGGTGAGGATCGGCATCAGGGCATGCAGATCCTTGGAAACGGAGCCTTCGCGCACGAGGATGTGCATGCCCTTACGGATCTTTTCGAGTGCTTCGGCCGCCGTGGTGCATTCGTGATCAGTGCGGATGCCGGCGGAAAGATAGCCGTTGAGATCAAGGCCGCTCAACAGCGGCGCATGGCCATCGATATGGCCGCCCTGGAAGGCGTCGAGCTTGGCAAGGCAGACCGGGTCCTTGTGGATGACGCCCGGAAAATTCATGAACTCCATGAGACCAATGACCTTCTCGTGGTCGCGGAATGGTAGCAGCTTTTCGATCGGCAGGTTGGCGCCGGAGGTTTCCAGATGCGTCGCCGGCACGCAGCTCGAGAGCTGCACGCGAATGTCCATGATCGTCTCGCGGGCCGAATCGAGGAAGTACTGGATACCCTCGGTGCCGAGCACATTGGCGATCTCGTGCGGATCGCAGATCACGGTGGTGACGCCATAGGGCAGGACGCAGCGGTCGAATTCATGCGGGGTGACCAGCGAGGATCGATATGCAGATGCGTGTCGATGAAGCCGGGCACGACGATCTTGCCGGTAATGTCGATTTCCGTGTTGCCAGTATAATTGCCGTAGGTGCCGACGATGCGATCGCCGCAGATGGCGATATCCGAGGCGATGAGGTCGCCGGTGACCAGATCGAAGAAGCGACCGCCCTTGAGCACGATATCGGCGGGAATGCGACCAGTGCCCTGATCGATCAGCTGTTCAAGTCTTTCGCTCACGGGGACTGCCTCTTTGATGCTTGTCTGAAATACGGTTCGCCGGATCATAGAGGTTGATCACCGTCATTGCACACCCGGATGCACCAAATCAGTAATCGTGGCTGTGGATGGTAGCGGGTCTGTGACCGATCCGGCCGGCCCAAAACGAAATCGGGCGCCGAAGCGCCCGATCCGTCATTGGTCAATCTGCTTATTCGGCAGAGACGATCTTGCCGTTTTCCCACTTGTAGAGCGAGAAGCTCTGCGAAGTGAGGTCGCCGGTTTCGCCGTAAGTGACGTCACCGATGGCGGTCTTGATCGGCTCGCCGGTCTTCAGGGCAGCAGCAACGGCTGCGGCGTCTTCGGCGCTACCGGCCTTCTCGATGCCGGCCTTGATCACTTCAACGGCTGCGTAGGCATTGAGCGTAAAAGCTTCCGGCGGGATGTTGACGGCCTGGAGGGCTGCGACGGCTGCCTTCGAGCTTTCGTTCTTCAAAGCATCGGCCGCGTTGGTGAAGATCGCGCCGGCACCTGCGTCTGCGCCGATAGCCCAGAATTCAGTGTTGGACAGGCCGTCGCCGCCGATGATCTGGATCTGAGCGCCGATATCATGCAGCTGGCGCACCAGAAGGCCGGCTTCCGGGTGGTAGCCGCCGAAATAGAGCACATCGACCTTTTCAGCCTTGAGGCGGGTGGTGAGGGCGCTCAAGTCCTTGTCGCCCGGTGTCAGGGAATCGTTGAAGACTTCGGTGACACCACCGGCGTTCAGCGTTGCCTTGAAGGAATCAGCGAGACCCTTGCCGTAGGCGCCCTTGTCGTTGAGGATGCCGATGCGCTTGTCCTTGAACTGTTTCAGGACATAGGCTGCTGCGACTTCCGCCTGCTGGTCGTCGCGGCCGCAGGTGCGCAAGATGGTGGCGAGGCCACGCTTGGTGAGGTCCGGCGTCGTTGCGGTCGGCGTAACCATCAGGATGCCGTTTTCGGCGAGCACGTCGGATGCCGGCATGGCAACGCCTGACGTGACCGGGCCGACGACAAAGCGGATGCCTTCGCCAACGATCTGGTTTGCTGCGGAAACACCCTGCTTGGGTTCGCCGGCGTCGTCAGCCAGCTTCAGAACGACCTGTTCGCCGAGAATGCCGCCGTTCTTGTTGATCTGATCTACGGCAACCTGGGCGCCGTTCTTCACCTGGTCGCCATAGGCGGCGACAGGGCCGGTCAGAGGCGCGATCAGGCCGATGACGATCTCGGCATGGGCCAGCGGCGCAAAGGCCAGCGAGGCGGCGAGTGTGGCGCCCGTCAATGTCTTGAAGTTCATCTTGTTTCTCCTTGAGTGGGTTGGTTCCCCGCAGTGCCAGCGCATCGAGTGCCGGGCTGGCGGGTAAAACCTGCCAGTCGTCGCGCAACTCCAAGTCCGGTGGGCGCCCGTCTTCTTTGAACGGATCGTTCCCATGCTTCTCGTCTATGAAGCGTATCACGATTCCTGCAAGGCGATTTTTTAGGCAAGGTGCAAAATAAATATTCAAATATTACGCCAAACGGAGCCGAGACATCGGTCTCGGCCCCGTTTGGGTGTCGTCCGCGATCGAATCTTGTTCGTTTACGCGTTGGCGATCAGTACCTTGCGGATACCATCGACCAGCTCATCGATCTCGGCCTTCGAGATGATCAGTGGCGGCGAAAGGGCGATGATATCGCCGGTGGTGCGGATCAGATAACCGCTTTCATAGGCCTTCAGGAAGGCCGAGAAGGCGCGCTTGGTCGGTTCCCCGGCAATCGGCGCCAGCTCGATCGCGCCGATCAGGCCGATATTGCGGATGTCGATCACATGCGGGCAATCGCGCAGCGAATGCAGCGCATCGCCCCAATAGGATGCAAGCTCTGCACCACGGGTGAGCAGGCCTTCGTCACGATAGGTGTCGAGGGTGCCGAGCGCTGCGGCGCAGGCGATCGGGTTGCCGGAATAGGTGTAGCCGTGGAAGAACTCGATCATGTGCTCCGGGCCACTCATGAAGGCATCATGGATTTCGGCGGTGACAAACACGGCACCCATCGGGATGACGCCGTTGGTCAGGCCCTTGGCGGTGACGATCATGTCCGGCTTGACGTCGAAATATTGTGCCGCGAACGGCGTGCCGAGGCGGCCATAGCCGGTGATGACTTCGTCGAAGATCAACAGGATGCCGTGCTTGGTGCAGATTTCGCGCAGTTTCTGCAGGTAGCCCTTCGGTGGGATCAGAACACCGGTGGAGCCTGCGACCGGCTCGACGATGACGGCAGCGATGGTCGAGGCGTCGTGCAGGGTGACGATGCGTTCCAGTTCGGATGCGATATCGCCGCCATGTTCCGGCTCGCCTTTTGTAAAGGCGTTCTTGTCCGGAAAATGCGTGTGCGGCATATGATCGACACCGGTCAGCAGCGTGCCGAACATCTTGCGGTTGGAGACGATGCCGCCGACCGAGATGCCGCCGAAGTTAACGCCGTGATAGCCGCGCTCGCGGCCGATCAGGCGCGTGCGCGATCCCTGGCCCTTTACCTTGTGATAGGCGAGCGCCACCTTGAGCGCCGTTTCGACCGATTCAGAACCGGAATTGGTGTAGAGCACATGCTCCATGCCCTCGGGCGCGATGTCGATTAGGCGGTTTGCCAGCTCGAAAGCCTTCGGATGGCCAAGCTGGAACGCCGGCGCATAGTCGAGTTCGCCGGCCTGCTCGCGAATGGCCTCGGTGATCAGCGGGCGGCAGTGACCGGCATTGACACACCACAGACCGGCCGTGCCATCAAGCACCTGGCGGCCGTCATGGGTGGTGTAGTGCATGTCCTTCGCCTTGACGAACATGCGCGGTTCCTTCTTGTACTGCCGGTTGGCCGTGAACGGCATCCAGAAAGCGCTCAGATCGTTCGGCGTGGCATTGAGACGGTTCGACATCATATTCTCCGTGGCGTTTTTATCTCTGGTGGCCAAATCCAGTGGGATGCGGTGAATCTTTACCTGATGGTCAAACTATCAGGGCACTTTTCGGGGTCAAGCCTCGGCCTGAGATGGCCACACTGGTGTCCGCTAGCGGCAAAAGGCTAAATTTCGCCGCTTGGAAACATTTGGAAACAGGGCTTGCCTCCAGTCTTTTCCGAAGCTTAACCTGTTTGCAGCAGAGTGGCGCCGCGTTCCTGCAACACGCGCTCAGGATAGAGACCTTGCCAAAATTTGCAGCCAGCCTGGTGCTTGCGCTTTTCGTCAGTCTTCCCGCGCAAGCAGGCGCGACCGAGATGATTGCCGACGGCGCCTTTGAGAAGGGGCAGGACGGCTTTTGGGCGGCTGGCGGCGTTGCGCTGTCGCGTGAAGGCGGCAAATTATGTGTCGATGTTGAGACAGGCGGTACTCCTTGGGACCGACTGCTCGGGATCAATGATCTGCAGTTTCATCCGGGCACAGCCTATCGTTTGACAATGGTGCTTGAAGCCGAGGATGCGCGCACATTCCCTGATCACCGTCCAACGCAATGCCGAACCGTGGACGCCACAAGCATCCTTCACTGCGAAGACCAAGGCGGGGAAGGCGGAATTCTCGGCCGTCTTCACGGCAACGGAGAAAGATACGGCCCAGATCATCTTCCAGTTGGGCGGGGCGCAAAAGCCTTGGCGCGTTTGCCTGGACGACGTCGCGATACAGGAAACCCAGCCGGATGGGGTCGAGGCCGCCGCGCAGCAGACGCTGTACGCGTTACCGGCATTGGTCAACCAGACCGGCTATTTTCTCGATGGACCGAAGCGCGACGATCCTGTCGGATGCCCCGGACCCACTGCCGTTCAAGCTAGAAGATGGCAGCGGTGTTGCGGTGGGCGAAGGAATGGCGGCGCCCGCCGGCTATGATCCCACGGTCGGGGCCGACACCCAGATTGCCGATTTTTCAGCCTTTGCGACTGCTGGCCAGGGTTATCGGCTGGTCGTCGGCGAGAGGAAGAGTTTGCCGTTTGCGGTTGGCCATGACATTTACGGCAAACTGCGCGTCGATGCGCTGTCCTGGTACTATCCGCAGCGCAGCGGCATAGAGATCAAGGGGGACATCGCCGGTGAAGCCTATGCACGGCCGCCTGGACATGTGCAGGGAAGCCCCAACCAGGGCGACACCAAAGTCACCTGCCTGACCGGCAAGGTCGCCGCCAAACTCTATGGCAAGGACTGGATTTGCGACTATACGCTCGACGTCTCGGGAGGATGGTACGATGCCGGCGACCAGGGCAAGTACGTGGTCAATGGCGGTATCGCCGTAGCGCAACTGCTGGGCACGTTCGAGCGCGGACTGGTTTATGGCGACGGCGCATCGCCGGTATTAAGCGACAGCCTGTCGCGCATCCCCGAAAACGGTAACGGCATTCCCTGATATTCTTGACGAGGCGCGCTGGGAACTCGAATTCCTGATGAAGATGATGGTGCCCGACGGCCAGCCGCTGGCCGGCATGGTGCATCACAAGGTTCACGATACGAAATGGACCGAGGTTCCGATGCTGCCGCATCTCGATCCGTATTTGCGCGCTCTGCATCGCCCGTCGACGGCGGCAACACTCAACCTTGCTGCCGTGGCCGCACAAGGCGCCCGGCTGTTTGCGCCTTATGACAAGGAGGTTGCGCAGCGCCTGCTCGCCGCCGGCCAAAAAGCCTGGCTGGCCGCTGCCGCCAATCCGGTGCTGTTCGCACCCGGTTCGGATGGTTTGCAGGGGGCGGCGACTATGGCGACGACGACATTTCCGATGAAACCTATTGGGCCGCGGCCGAGCTATACATTAGCACGGGAGAAGCCCGTTATCTCACCGCGCTGAAATCCTCGCCGCATTGGGCAGGACCGGTCTTTTCCACGATTGGCGCCCTCGATTGGCGCAGTGTCGCGGGGCTCGGCCGTCTCGACCTGGCGCTCTATGGCGACAATCTTGCGGCAGACGACAGGGCAATGGTCATGGCCTCGGTCGTATCCGCCGCCAGGAATTTTGTCAGCCTGCAGGCGAAGGAACCGTTCGGGCATATCTACAGGCCTGCGAACAACCGCTACGACTGGGGATCGAACCAGCTTATTCTGCAAAACCTGATCGTCGTTTCCGCCGGCTATGACCTGACCGGCGAACTGCCTTTTCTGAATGGTGTGCGTGAAGGCATGGATTACATCTTCGGGCGCAATGCGATGAACATGTCCTATGTCACCGGGTATGGCAGCGTCTTTGCCAAGAACCAGCATAGCCGCTGGTATGCCCATCAGGTCGACAGCACATTGCCCAACCCTCCGGTCGGCACGCTGGCTGGCGGCCCGAATTCGACGCTGGTCGACGATGTCGCGGGCGCGTCTCAAGGGTTGCGCACCGCAGACCTGCTACATCGACGACATCATGGCCTGGGGCACGAACGAAATGACGATCAACTGGAACGCGCCGCTGGTCTATATCGCGTCTTTCCTGGCGGATGCGCGATGAACGGACAGACGGGTATCGCCTTCATCGGGACGGGCTTTGTCGCCGACTATTACATGACGACACTGGCCAACCATCCGCAATTGCGGCTGGTTGGTGTCTGGGACATCGACCGCGATCGCTTAAAGCAGTTTTGCAACTACTGGAACGTTCGCTCCTATGCCTCTGAAGCAGAATCGCTTTCCGATCCTGCCGTCACCATCATCGTCAACCTGACGACGCCGGAAAGCCACTATGCCGTCAACAGGGCGGCGCTCATGGCCGGCAAGCATGTCTATTGCGAGAAGCCGCTGGCGATGAGCGCGGATGAGGCGCGTGAACTGGTAGCGCTTTCAGCAGACAGAGATTTGATCCTGGCGGGCGCGCCAGCCAATGCGCTTAGCGATGCCTGTGGCCATTGTGCTGACATCCTCAAGTCCGGCGTCATCGGCACGCCGCGTCTGGCCTATGCCGAGATGGAGGATGGGCCGGTCTTCCACGATAAATGGCAGGAATGGCGCAGCCGTTCGGGGGCCAAATGGCCTGCTGTCCATGAGTTCGAAATCGGCTGCACGCTGGAGCACGCCGGCTATGCCGCAAGCTGGCTTATATCGCTGTTCGGACCGGTATCCAATGTTGCGGCCTTTTCGGCGCTGACCTTTCCCAACAAGGGGCCGGGAACCGAAAACCTCGTCCTTGGACCGGATTTTTCTGTTGGCTGCCTGACGTTCAAGTCTGGGTTCGTGGCGCGTCTGACCAGTGGCTTAGCGGCGCCCTGGGACCGGTCGCTGACGGTCGTCGGCGACAAGGGCACGATCGTCGTTCGCGATCTCTGGGACAATCGCTCGCCAATCCATGTCGAACTGAGCGGCGCCCGGCGGCCGTTCCTCCACCGACTGATCGAGCGCTTGAGTGGCAGTTTCAGCGGAAATTCCCATTTCGCCTCACCGCCGGTAAGCCAGTGGCTTATCCGCACGCGGCGCAGAAGAACATTCTGCCGGCCTATCCGTCGCAAATTGATTTTATTCGCGGGATTGCAGCGCAGGCAGATGCGCTCAAAGCCGGCACGCGGCCGTTTTTTTCCGGAGAGACGGCGCTGCATCTGACGGATATCGTTCTGGCGCTCAATGCCGGCAAACGGGATCACACACCGACGGCGCTATGACTGCGGCAGTGCCCGGATACGTTCTGATAATGCCGAGCGCCTCGGCACTGGCGCTAAGCGGCATCAGCGATTGCTGCTGTCTCCCCTTGAGAATGGCTTGGCTTACCGCTTCGATCTCGAACTGCAGCCCGTTACCGGGAAAGCCGTGCTCGTAGACCGTGAGGCCGGGCAGGGGCAGCCGGCAGGCAATCTTTCCAGTGATGCGCGACAGGTGGCCTGAGCGGAACGGCACGGCGAGATGATGAGCGATACGGTTCCTCGTCAGGATGACACGGCTTGCCCGCAGAAACGGGGCATCGATCACCAAGCTGCCGGTTTCGCCCTCGATGATGAAACGATTGGTTCCATTGCGGTCGAAGCCAACGGAAAGCTCTGCCTGGAAACCGTCATAGCCTGAGCATGACATCCGCCGACATATCGACGCCCGTTGGCGCCGCTGACCAGCTCCCCGTTATCGTCCGCGGCGAGCCGAACAGCGCCAGCACCAGCGCGATCGGATAGACACCCAGATCGAGCAGCGAACCGCCGCCGAGCGACGGTGCAAAAGCGGCTGTTGCCGTCAAAGGTCTTGGCATAGGCGAGTTCGGCGCGGATACCGGTGATCGCGCCGATGGTTTTATCGGCCAGAAGTTGGCGTATGCGGTCGATTGCTGGAAGGAAGACGGTCCAGAGACCTTCCATAGTAAAGGTCCGCTTCTCTGCAGCCAGTTCTGGCAAGTGCCTGCGCCTGGGCTGCAGTGGTGACAAGCGGCTTTTCGATCAGAACGGGTTTTCCAGCATTGAGCAGTATCAGGGCCTGATCGAAATGGGCTGTATTCGGGGTGGCGAGATAGACGGCATCGATCAGGGGATCGGCAGCCAAGACCTCGATATTGGGAATGATACGAAGCCCGCCGAAGCGTTTCTGAAAAGGCCGTAGCAGCCTCAGGTGTGCGGGAGCAAACGGCAATCAGCTCTACGTTGCCGGCCAGCGGAATATCTTCGGCAAAGGTCGTGGCAATAGCGCCCGTTCCGACGATGGCCCATTTGAAGGGGAGGTGAGGGGCCGTTCTTTGGCTGTCGTATTCATGGCGCAGATACTGCACGCCAAGTCTCAAAGGCGCGTAAACGCCAAACGACAATCACCAATCCGGAGGCAAATGCTTCCAGATGGCAAGCCGACGAACGGAGAGACAGGACGGGGCCGGCAAGCGGCCCCTGATCCGTATCAGGCGGTACGGCGCTGTACGATTCTTTCGACCGCGCTGGTTTCGTCGCCGTAGATTTCCTTCAGGGTTTTCAGAACTTTCAGTACTGCATCCGAAGAACTTGAATAATAGATCGTCTGGGCATCTCTACGGGTAGTCACGAGATTTTGGGCACGCAGTTTCGAGAGATGTTGCGACAGGGCAGACTGGCTGAGGCCGACCTGGTTTGCCAAAGCACCGACAGCCATTTCTTCGTTCACCAGTGAACTGAGAATTAGCAGACGCTTTGGATTGGCCATAGCCGACAGAAACTCCGCAGCTATTTCAGCCTTGCCGTGTTTCTGAGGAGAGATCGTTTGCATTCCATACTCCATGCGAAGTTCACATCACGCTTGGTTATGAATGTGAATAAGGGATAATTAGCCGTGATGAATAAAAGGACAACTGCCTATAGCAAGAATTCGGGGCATAACCGAGGAAGTTAACGGTAAAGTTTTACTAAGGTTACCCGTAACTCCCCCTCAGATTGCAGGGGATTCTCATATTCCAGCCTTTTCAACTGGTCGCCGGAGGCCAAATCTATCCCGCCGGCATCAAGACCTGCAGATCTGCCACCCAGTGCCATTTGCCTCGCAATAGGCGTTTGCATACTTGCTGGCGGCATCAGGATGGTCGGTGTTCATATGTTCTGATCGCGCTGGCCTCCATCGCGGCGAGATCGTCGATCGCCGGCGAGCGGATCATCAGATCCTCGCCTGCAAGCGCATAGGCCCGGCCGAAGCCGCCGTTGAGGCTGGCCTTCAGCGGCGTCAGCCGGAAAAATGCAAAATCCGGGAAATCGACATAGAGCTGCGCCTTTGGATGGCGACGGATGAAGCGTTCGCGGATGCGCGTGCAGGGCCGCGCTGTCGCGGTCTATCTTTACTGCCTCGCACTGGACGGTTAGCCGCGCATGGGCAAGCGGATCACCCTTGCCGATTTCTCCTGTTAGCAGCGAGCAGCGGATATCGGCCGACAAGGCTTGCGTATGCGTCGACAGTGCCGACACAAGGATTACCGGCGTTCCGTCGGTATCGATGCCGAGCAGCACGCGGCTGACGAAAGGAAAACCGTCGCTTCCAGGCCCGATAACCGCGATGGCCGCACTGCGGGCGGAGCGTAGCAGCACGCGGGCAAGCTTGCGTGCCTCGTCATCGGTTTCTTGCAGGACGGAAGGTTTATCGGCCATCGGATCGCCTCTTGTCTTGAATGCCAAACGCCCGGAACTCTTATCGTCCGGGCGTCCCTTATAATGGCATCATGACCGGAGCAGTCAACTTTTGTTGCGATGCCTTGTCAGACCTTCCACGACGTTCTGGGCATTGATGGTGCCCACGATGGCGCCGTTGTCAACGACGCCGATGCTGCCCGGCTGGCGCGACATGGCATCGAGAATATCGATCAGCGGCGTTGTCGGCTTGGCCGTTGCCGAAACGCCGGCCGGACCGTCGCTGCGATTGACGCCCTGGCTCATCACGTCCATCGCCGTCAGCATGGTGATCGGGTTCATGTGCTGGACGAAATCGGCAACATACTGGTTGGCCGGATTCTTGACGATATCCTGCGGCGTGCCGCACTGGATGATGCGTCCACCTTCCATGATGGCGATGCGATTGCCAATGCGGAAGGCTTCGTCGAGATCGTGGCTGACGAACAGAATGGTCTTCTTCAGGCGGCGCTGGAATTCCAGCAGTTCGTCCTGAAGTCGGGTGCGGATCAGCGGATCGAGTGCCGAGAACGGCTCGTCCATCAGAAGGATCGGCGCACCGGTGGCAAAGGCACGGGCAAGGCCAACGCGCTGCTGCATGCCGCCGGAAAGCTCCTTCACCTGCCGGCCGGCCCATTTCGTCAGGTTGACCAGTTCCAGCTGTTCGGCAACACGCTCCTTGCGTTCCTTGTCCGGCACGCCGGCGAGTTCCAGCCCGAAGCCGACATTGTCTTCCACCGTGCGCCACGGCAGCAGCGCGAACTGCTGGAATACCATGGAGACATCGTGCATGCGGAAGTCACGTAACGACTTGGCGCTGGTCTTGTACGGGTTGATGCCGCCGTGGCGGGTCTTCACCTGGACTTCGCCGCGCACCACGGGTGCCAGTCCATTGACGGCACGCAGAAGCGTCGATTTGCCCGAGCCGGACAGTCCCATCAGCACGAGGATTTCGCCCTCGGTGATGGTCAGGGAGGCGTCGGCGACCCCAAGCACCAGTCCGGTCGCAGCGCCGATTTCGTCGTGGGTCTTGCCCTGATCGACCATGGCAATGGCGGCTTCCGGCTTGTTGCCGAAGATGATGTCGACATTCTTGAAAACAACGGCATCGGTCATGCGCCTTCTCCTTCATCGGACGAGCGGAACAGGCGGTCGAGAATAATCGCGAGGATGACGATACAGAGGCCGGATTCAAAGCCCATGGCGATATTGACGGTGTTGAGAGCGCGCACGACCGGCACGCCGAGACCGGCGGCGCCGACCAGCGCCGAGATGACCACCATCGACAGCGACAGCATGATGGTCTGGGTGAGGCCAGCCATGATCTGCGGCATGGCAAACGGCAGCTCGATCTTGCGCAGCACCTGCGATGGCGTCGCGCCGAAGGAGACGGCAGCCTCCACCAGCGATGGCGGGGTCGAGATGATGCCGAGGCGGGTGAGCCTGATCGGAGCCGGGATGGCGAAGATCACGGTCGCGATCAGGCCCGGAACCATGCCGAGGCCGAAGAGAACGAGGGCAGGGATCAGATAGACGAAGGTCGGGATGGTCTGCATCAGGTCGAGGATTGGCCGCATCACGGCATAGACCCAGGCGCGCCGGGCAGCGGCGATACCGAGCGGAATGCCGACGGCCATCGAGACGAAGCTGGCGGCCAGAACGAGAGCCAGTGTCTCGGTGGTTGCTTTCCAGTAGCCGAGATTGATGATCAGCAGCAGGCCTAAGAGCGTGAACAGAGTGATCCCGATCGAGCGGCGGAACCAGTATGAGAGGCCGGCCACGATTGCCACGACGATCAGCGGATGCGGCGTCTGCAGGACCCACAGGATCACATTGACGACGCCGGCAAGGACCGCCGATACCTGGTCGAAAAAGCCGGTGAAATTGGTGGTCAGCCAGGTGAAGAAACTCTTCGCCCAGCCACCGATGGGTATGCGTCGATCAGGGTTGGTTAGCCATTCCACGGAAAATCGCCTGGTTCTTGGAGCCAATCATAGGAGCGGAAGCGCATGACACGCGCTTGAAAAAGGCGGGGACCAAGCCCCGCCTTTATAATGCCGTTCAGAGACCGAGCGCGGTCTTTACAGCCGGCAGTGCATCACTGCCATCCTTGGTCGTGACGCCTGCGAGCCAGGGCTCAATCGCTGTCGGGTTGGCCTTCAGCCACTCGTTGGCGGCGACTTCCGGATCCTTGCCGTCGTTGAGAATCTTGCCCATGATCTCGTTTTCCATCGGAAGCGAGAATTTGAGGTTGGTGATGAGCTTGCCGACATTCGGGCATTCGGTCGTGTAGCCGGCGCGAACGTTGGTGAAGATGGTGGCTCCGCCGAGGTTGGGTCCGAAGATATCGTCGCCGCCGGTGAGGTAGGTCAGCTTGAAGTTGGAGTTCATCGGATGGGGTTCCCAGCCGAGGAAGATGACCGGCTGGCCATCCTTTTCAGCGCGGGCGACCTGCGCCAGCATACCCTGTTCGGAGGATCTGACGACTTCGAAACCCTTCAGGCCGAACGTGTCCTTGTCGGCCATTTCGATGATCAGGCGGTTGCCGTCATTGCCGGGTTCGATGCCGTAAATCTTGCCTTCAAGTGCATCCTTGTGCGCGGCGATGTCCTTGAAGTCCTTGATGCCGAGTTCGGCACCCTTGGCATTGGTCGCCAGTGTATACTTGGCGCCTTCGAGGTTAGGGCCGAAGGATCTGACCGACTTGTCGTCCAGGAAGGGGCGAACGTCGGCTTCCTGCGTCGGCATCCAATTGCCGAGGAAAACGTCGATGTCCTTGTTCTTCAGCGACTGGTAGGTGACCGGAACGGACAGGACCTTGATGTCCGTCTCATAGCCGAGGCCCTTGAGGATCGAGGCGACTGTCGCCGTGGTGGCGGTGATATCCGTCCAGCCAACGTCGGCGAAGCGGACAGTGCCACAGCCTTCCGGCTCGGCCGCATAGGCGGATGTCAGTGCGCTCAGCGATACGGCTGCAGTCAGCATGAATTTCAATGTCAGTCTGGTCATTTTGATTATTCCCCTGCCTTTTGATTTTAGCCAATCACCAAATGTCCGCCAATTCAAGCGCCCTGGTGTTGCCTCCAAGTGTATTGGGACATTCGCCGGACACGCCCGCGTAAAACGACGCGATATGTCGCATTGCTCATGTTCTGGTGTTTGGCGTCGATTTTCTGTGACTTTCGTGCCAGCGCTCTGGCCTTCCTCGCTCTGTCTGTTCATGAACAATTCACAGCATACAGAAGAGGACGCCATGGCAAAACTGTATTTCAGCTACGCCACCATGAACGCCGGAAAATCGACCATGCTCCTGCAGGCGTCGTACAACTATCGTGAACGTGGCATGCGCACGGTGATCCTGATCGCGGCGTTTGATGACCGGGCGGGCAAGGGGCGCGTCTCCTCGCGCATCGGATTGAGCGAGGACGGCATTGCGTTTACGCATGCCGACGACCTTTACTCCCTGGTCGAGCGCCTGCATGCCGAAGAGACGATCGCCTGTGTCTTCGTCGATGAGGCGCAGTTTCTTGGCGAGGATCAGGTCTGGCAGCTTGCCCGCGTTGCTGACCGGATCGGCATTCCTGTCATGGCCTATGGTTTGCGCACGGATTTCCAGGGCAAGCTGTTTCCGGGTTCGATGGCGCTGCTCGCCATTGCCGACGAGATGCGTGAAGTTCGCACCATCTGCCATTGCAGGCCGCAAGGCGACCATGGTGGCGCGATTGGACGCCGGCGGTAACATCGTACGCGAAGGCGCCCAGGTGGAGGTCGGCGGCAACGAGAAATACGTGGTCTATTGCCGGCGCCACTGGGAAGACAAGATGAACGAGGGCTGAGGCGGGCTATCGCTCAAGCCACGCTCCATGCCATGATGGCGACGATCCAATCCGTTTTCGGGGAAGCTGCCGATGCCGTTGCGTCTTGTTTGCGCCAGTCTTTTGTTCTGTCTCGGGGCAGGTGTTGTCCATGCTGCCGGCGATGTCGAGGCCGGCGCGCAAGTGTTTAAGAAATGCGGCGCCTGTCACACGGCGACAGAACCCGTGAACCGTGTCGGCCCCAGCCTGATGGGTATCATTGGCCGCCCGGTCGCGACCTTTGCGGGCTACAACTATTCGAGTGCCATGCAGGCTTTCGGCGGGGATGGCAAAGTCTGGGACGACGAACTGTTGTCGGAATACCTGTTCAGCCCAAAGGCGATGGTTCCCGGCACCAAGATGTCCTTTCCGGGCTTGAGGAAGCCGCAGGAAATCGAAAACGTCATTGCCTATCTGAAGACGTCGGTGGTGCAATAGGAACCTCCGAACACCGCCAAAGCGATATGCTGTTTAAAATCCGTGGATTGGGCACTTGTTCTTCAAATTGCCGCTCCCATTATATAAGCTGATGTCACGACTGAATAATTTGGCTGCAGCGGCGCGTCTGCACCGGAGCAATAGGGGAAAAAACGATGGCGACACTGCAGAATTTTGAGAGCGAAATCGAGAAAACCCGCGGCATCGTCGAACAGATGCGCGGCAAGATGAACCAGTCGGCCGTCGTACTCGACCAGTTTGCCAAATCCGACACGAAACTGGGCGATGCCAATTTCGATATCGAGAATGCCCGCATCCAGGATGTCATCAACCAGCAGAAGGTGATGGAGGGCAATATCGCCGACCTGATCATCGGCCTGGAAGACGCGACCAACGTTTTCGGCTCCGAATTTGAGAGCATGAAAAACTATACCGGCTACGAGAAATTCATCGGTATCTTCTCCAAGCAGAGTGCGCAGCGCATGCGCACCGACCGCGTTCGCAACATGTCGCTCGCCGGCAATCTGCAGGAACTGCTGTCCAAGTCCGACACCATCGTCGGCATCCTGAAGGAACAGAAGGGCGTTCTCGACCAGCGCTATAAGACTTCCGAAGCGAGCCTGTTGCAGGTGATCGAGCGGCGCAAGGGCACGATGGCCAACCTGCAGGAAACCCAGAAGCGGATCGAGGAGCTGAACCCGATGCTGATGGACATCGAAAACAAGATCGCGGCTTCGACCGACCAGATTGCCCGCACCCAGCTCGAGGGCGGGCGTTCGGTTCTGGCGACCGAATATAACGAGAAGCAGGCCAAGGAACAGGAACTGCTGGCCGAGAGCCAGACCTATGAGCGCTACACCTCGATGTTCCAGACCTTCGTCGATCTGCTTAACAACCAGATCGCTGCGCAGAACACGCTGATCAACAAGCTGACCATCGATACAGAACAGCGCATCGTGCTTTACAAGGCACTGGAAGACTCGCTGAAGACGGCAGCCCAGCAGGATGTCGCCCATAAGATCAACACGCTCGGCAGCCAGGTCGATACCGCCGCCGAAGAAACCATGGCTGGCATCGGTTCTGCCTCGCAGCGCCATATCGGCGATCTCCTCGAAATGCACGAGAAGAACATGCTCTCGACGCAGGACATCCAGCGCCGCAAGAAGCTCGCCGATGATGCGTTTGGTGCGGGCGGTTCCAGGCTGTGATGGATAAGCATAACTCGGCGAATTACGTGAAGCAGTGATTGCGTTCACGATGCCGTCGTGCGCCAAAATGTTTGATGTGTCCGGCTATCATAGCCGTTGGGCGGCCCATACCTCCCCCTTGAGGGGGAGGTCGCGCAGAATGCGTGGGTGAGGGTGATTGTCAGGGACGCAGCAAGGTCACCCCACCCCGGAGCTTCGCTCCGACCCTCCCCCTCAAGGGGAGGGTGGATATCATGAACGCCGCATCCGAAGGTGCCGTCGGCCAGTATTTCGCCTCGATCCGGGCGGCGCTCGGTGGCTTGGAAATTTTCCTGGGTGACCGCAATTCACCGCTCTACAGCGACACGGTCGTGGGCGAGGTCATCATTCCCTACCTGTCGCGGCTGAAGTCATCGTTCTCCTGCTGGGAAAACCGCATCGGCTTTATCGAGCAGTTCCGTATCTCCCGGGCCGAAAGCGGCTTTCCGGTGTTCCAGAATGTGCTGGAACTGGAAAACGACCGGCAATCGGCCGAAAAGCGGCTGGCGGGGATTCCGTCGCCGATGCGCTGCGTCAGGAAATGGCCGATTTCATCCTGCGGCAGAAGGCGTTTCCGACCGAATTGCAGTCGCGCATGGCCGAACGGCTCTATCTCGAGCAGATCGGCAAGGGCGATATCTTTTCGCCCTTCATCATGCCCGAGACCATCCGCGTTGGTGTCAACCCCAAGACCATGCGGCCTTATTACGTCGTTTGCTGGGGTGCCTTCGACGGCGCAAGCACGCTGCCCATGGTCTATATGTCGACCATCGAGGATTCGTCCGAAAAGATAGTAAAACTTCTGGTGACACCGGACGGCAAGCTCAATCCCGATACGGATATTCCACTGCCGATCGGTGGATTGCTTAATCCGGACCTTGCCAGCCGTTTCTGACGATTTCGCCTTGAAGAACAGCGCCTATTCGCTGACGCCGGTGACGATAGCCACCAATCTCGACAAGGATTTCGAGGAGCTGCACCCCAAGCAGCTGCGGCGGATCGTGCTCGGGCCATTCTATTCGGCCGGGATTACCGAGAACAATGCCAAGATCAACGACATCCTGTCGAAGGTCCGCAAGACGGAGAATGCCTGGCTGCTGACCTGGACCGTGCAGGAAGTATTTTCCAAGGCCGAACGCCCGGCCCAGCGCGGCTTCTTCTCATCGACGCCGGCATCGCAAGAATTCCATATCGACACCGACAATCTCGAAGCGACCCGCATGGGCGTGAGTTCCTACGAAAAACAGCGCTGGTGCCGCACGATGCCTATCAGGCACTCTATGCGGCAGGTGATACCGCAGCGATCTTCGGTGACTACAAGGTGCATGTGATTTCCGGAAACCAGGTTATCAGCGAGGTCTAGACAATGTCACTGAACACAGGTTTGACAACGCTGCATGAAGACGACATCGCCAAGCATCAGGCTGTAGCGCAGGGCCTTGTCACTCGGCTGATCCTGCTGGAGGCGGACGATCCGGCTGCCGGAGCCGCTTTGGCGGGAACCGGCCGCCGCTTTGTCTCCACCGTTTCGACCGGCGGACAGCGCCGCACCCGCGAGGTTGAGCTGTCGAAGACGATCCAGTCGATCCGATCCGCCGATCCGCTGATGTCGCCCGCCCAGCACGCGCTGCTTTACCGCTCGCGGCGCGGCCTGCAGGTGGCGCTGGCCGTCGCTGATGTCTTCGCCCGCCAGACCAATCTGGAAGGCCTGCAGTCGCATGCGACAGCGCCGCTGTCCGGCGAGGACGCAACGCAATTCAAGGCGCTTCTGTCGGCATCCGCCTATATCGCCGCCTTCACCTTCGCCGCCTATCTCGGGGCGACGCTTGCCGGTGAGGGCGAGCCCGTCGAGGATGGAGCTGAGCCGGATTTCCTGTTCGATACGCCGCAGGATGCGTTGAAGGGCATGACCTCGGCGCTCGACAAGACCATTGCCGGGGCGCCGGATGATGCGGCCTTGACCAGCCGGGCGCGGGCCTTTGCCCGGCTTGCCATCGAAGGGTTGATCGGCCGCAAGGCGCGCTTCACCGGGCTTGCCGGCTTCGAGAACGTCCATATCAGGCTTGATCAGGACGATTTTACGCTAAACGGTTTCGATGTCGCACCCGGCGCCAAGCGCAAGCCGCTGGTGATGACCTTCAAGAAGCCGGAAGAGATCATCGGCAACCACATTGCCAAGTATCAGGCGTTAAAACTTGCCAAGATGCTGATGGCCTATGATTTCGACCGGCAGATGAATCCGTTCGTCGAACTCGGCGGCTTCCTCTTCACTTTCATCGGCGATGGCATGCCTGGCACCGGCAAGACCATCCTGATCCAGATGCTCGCCGGTTTGCTCAACGATTACTGCGAGATCGCCGGCTACGCCTTCCATTACGAGAATTTCGGCGTCGATCAGATTTCCTCCTACCAGGGTAAATCCGGACAGAACTGCAAGGAATTCGTCAACAATGTCATCAACCCGCGCGCCATTGGCTTCGGCACGATCGACGATGTCGATCAGGTCGCAGCCAAGCGGTCCGACGATCGCGCATCGGCCGGGCAGCATGAGGTGACGGCGGTGCTGATGGAGAGCTTTGCCGGCGCCTCGACGGTGATCCGCGGCAACTGCACCTTCGGCATGTTCTCCAACTATCCGGAAAACGTCGATGACGCGCTGCGCCAGCGCGCCGGCGCCCGCTGGCTGGTCGACGGGCCGCAGTCGGAGGGCGATTATATCGACATCTTCGCCATGCTGGTCGGCAAGAACCACAAGATCCCGCTTGGAGAACACCAGCTGTTTGCCGGCCAGGAAATCAAAAAGGCCGTTTCGCAGTCCTATGCCGAGCACGCCCGCCCGAAGGAAGAGGGGCTGCTCGCCGTCTGGGAACGGCATGAGAAGGAAGAGGGCAAGATCGAGACGCTGGCCGATGTCGGTTCCTACCTGCACATGATCAAGGAGGCGGAGCCCCGCTTCACCGGCCGGGCGATCAAGAACATCACCGACGCGGTCAAAATGCGGGCGATGGACGTCGACCTGCCGGATGACTGGTTTGCCACGCCGGAAGCCTTCATGCACAAGGCCTATGACGAGAAGAAAGCCATGATCGAGACCCTGCGCGGCCCGATCACGCTCGACATGGTCATGCAGGAGATCAACCGCTACGCTGACAGCGAATTCCGCTACACCGACAAATCCGATGATGCGGCCGTCACCGACATCATCCGCCGCGAACGCCAGCGGGAGAAGGCGATCCGGGAGATTGAGGCGATGAAGGCGGACGGACGGTGGCAGGGGTAAAAGTTTGCTGAGAGCGAATTATCCTTGCTGTCTGGTCTGAAAGGCCTTAATTTCATGAGGAAAATTACTCTTAGCAAACAGGCCTGCAACGGCGTTGCAGCGCATGCCGCAAGCCGATGCCAAGCGGATAACGAACAAGCTGCAACAATACTCGATCGATCCGGCATTGTTGGCGAACAATGTGAAGAAGCTGCAGGACTCGGATCACTATCGATTGAGGGTTAGCGATTGGCGTGTGATTTTCGACGAGACAGGCATCATCATTGAGGTGGTGAAAATCCCTGCGTGGCGATGTTTACAAGGGGATGTAGCATGAACTCAGCTGTGTCTTTCAAGACGCCAAACGGCGAAGAGCTGGTCTTGCTGAGCAAGCAGGACTACGAGGAACTTGTGAAGCAGGCGGAATTGGCGGAAGATTTGGCGGACGCCGAAACAGTGCGGGTGTTTCATGAAAAGCTGGCGCGTGGCGAAGAGGAATTGATCCCGCTGGAGATTGTCAGCCGACTGATCGACGGCGAAAACCCGATCAGGGTCTGGCGCGAGCATCGTGGTCTGTCCGCCAAGAAGCTTGCCGAAATTGCCGGGATCAGTGCCGCGTATCTTTCCGAACTGGAAACCGGCAAGAAGGAGGGCAGTCTGTCCACGTTCAAGAATATTGCGACAGCGCTTCGCCTCGATCTGGACGATCTGGTTCGAAACGAAGCCGATAAACCGGCCAGGCAACCATGATGTCGCGTGAGCGTAGCGCTGCATGAAACTCCTGCTCGAAGCCGAACTCATTTACGGACGCCTGCTCGAAATCTCCGAGCCGCATCTGATTGCGCGTTACAACAAGGCGCTTCAGGGCTTTGGCCTGCGCCCGACGGCGCTGCCGTCCTTCCAGATCGACATGACCGGGTTTTCGCCGGAGATAGCCGATGAACTTGGCGACCGCGACTATCTCGATCCCAACCGCGTCAACCGCCGCTTCATCATCATGACGCCGGATCAGGAGGAACTGCCGGTCGTCCATACCAGCTTTTCCAACACCGCAGCGCTGATGCACGAATTTTTCGGCGCCAACAGGCGGGCGATCAATGCGGTGACGATCAAGGATGCGCTCTACGGCGAGATCGAGGATTCCGTATCGGTCGTCAACGACATCGACGACCTGCTCTCGATCAACGAAGTGCGGTTCCGCGTCTTGTCGGCTGAAGACATGCTCGGCAAGGCCGCCGAATTGCGTTCGCTCGTCGACCGCCTGAAGACGGTGCCGACGGCCTGGGCCGACGATGCGCTGCTCAACCGGATGGTCGAGCTTGCAAAACTCACCGGTGACATCCGCGAGAATGCGCTGGTGCCGGACAAGCTGGTGTTCCGTCACGATGCCTTCTGGGCCAATCATTTCGGCGGCGTCTATGTCTTTCTCGATGAAAAGACGACGACGGTGATCTGCGATCCCTCGGTGCCGGGTTTCCGCCGGTCGCGGCCCTGGCAGGTCGGCTATATCAGCCTGTCGGATCACCAGCGCATCTACGAATTCCTCGCATCGACCAACCGGCTGCAATTGCCGCAGGCGTCCTGGGTGCAGGAATCGGGCCTTTATCAGCACCGCGCCGACATGGTCTTGCGCGGGCTTGTCAATCGGGCAGACCCGACTACGGATTTGACTGCGATCGATTCCATTTGGTTGCAGACTTGGATGCACCTGCAATTCCGCACTGGTATCGTCGGATGGTGCCTATCCGTTCCTGCAGACCATGCTGCGCACCGTCATGGCTTCGGGCAGCATCAAGATGCAGGACGTGGCACCTGAAAACCGCTTTCTTCTTGTGCGCAGCGCCTCAGCATCCTGATCAATGGCTGACCAACCGGTTGATTTCGCAGCTATGCCCAAGCGATTTTGTCTCACGCTTCGTCTTTGACAAGCAGGGGTTTTATGCTGCCTATGAACATTACAGTGAAAAGTTCAGGGAATATGTTGTGGTGACACTGACCAGCACATATCTCATGGACAAGGTGGCGTTCCGCAAACGCCTTTATGGCCTCAAGGAGGATAAAAACAATGCTTGATCCGATCGTCGCGTTTTTTCAACGTGTGTTTGCAGCGATCGGCCGGGGCATTGGCCTGGTGGTGTCCTGGTTCCTCTTTCCGTTCATCGCGGTAGGGAACTGGTACAGGGCGCGCGCCTGGATTATCAAAGGCCCGATCGGGCTTGGCCTTTCGCTGCTGATCGCGCTCTATGGCTATTTCATCTGGCAGACACAGGTCTGGACCAATTTCGATCCGGACTATCCCAACCGCTATAATCTTGCCGAGCGCAAGAACGACGCAGGCTTGCCGCTCAAGGTTGCGGCAGGCCAGACGGCGCCGGCCAATGCTTGCGAGCGCTCCGCCATCGTCGATGTCACTGCCGATCTGATCGACTACAATGTCAACCAGAATGCCTGGATCTCGTCGATGGTTCTTTACAAGGCCGGCCTGTTCGGGATGGATTGGGACCGCACGCCATGGCTCGACAACAAGGCGTCGTTCCAGCGCGGTGTCAACGAAGCGGTGCGCCGCACGACGGTTGAGCTTGTCGATTCGCTGGTGCGCATGCGCGGCACGTCCGGCATCAATCCGCAGCTGCAGAGCGTGCGCAGCAAGATGCAGTATGAGGAAACCAACTGGTACTTCGGCCTGTCGCCCTTCGGCTTCCTCACGCCGACGCCGACGCAATATCGTGCCGCCTTGGCAGACCTTCGCGCGTTCAACGATCAGCTGGCGACATGCGCGGCAACCTTCGATGCCCGTGCCGACAACTTCCTGGAATTCATGGATCGCGTTTCAAGCTCGATCGGCAGCACGTCGGCGATGCTGCGGGAACGCTCGGAAAACTTCAATGGCGGTTGGTTCGACACACGTGCGGATGACCGGTTCTGGTTCGCGTACGGGCAGCTCTACGGCTACTATGGCATTTTGTCGGCAACTGGCGCCGACTTTGACGGGACCATCAACCAGCGCGGTCTGGCGCCGATCTGGAATGAAAGCATCAAGCAGATGCGTGCGGCCCTGCGTATCCAGCCGCTGCTCATTTCCAACGGTCAGGAAGATGGCTGGATCATGCCTACCCATCTGGCAACGCTCGGCTTTTATGTCCTCAGGGTGCGCGCGAACCTTGTCGAAATGCGCGATATTCTGGGCGCTGAGCCTTTCCAATGATTTCAAGCCGGAAGGACACCGTTCTTCCGGCTTTTTCATGCGGTTTTGTCGGAAGATGCATCGATTTTTGCGTTTTCCGGCACTGACGGCAAACAAAATGATGGAAAGCGCCTTCGGTTCACGCTCATATGCCCTCAGACCAAAAAACGGTGGAAGGGGAGAGACACCATATGGCCGACGTGAAGTCCGATATCGAAATTGCCCGCGCAGCGACGAAAAAACCGATCCTTGAGATCGGCGCCAAGCTTGGAATTCCACCCGAACATCTGCTTCCCTACGGCCACGACAAGGCAAAGATCAGCGCCGAATTCATATCCCAGCAAAAAGGCAGGCAGGACGGCCGGCTGATCCTGGTGACCGCGATCAATCCGACGCCGGCCGGCGAGGGCAAGACCACCACCACGGTCGGCCTTGGCGACGGGCTCAATCGCATCGGCAAGAAGGCGGTGGTCTGTATCCGCGAGGCGTCGCTTGGTCCCTGTTTCGGCGTCAAGGGCGGCGCTGCCGGCGGCGGTTATGCGCAGGTGGTGCCGATGGAAGATATCAACCTTCATTTCACCGGCGATTTCCACGCCATCACATCTGCACACAACCTCTTGTCGGCGCTGATCGACAATCACATCTACTGGGGCAACGAGCAGAATATCGACATCCGCCGTATCGCCTGGCGCCGCGTGATGGACATGAACGATCGTGGACTTCGCCATATCGTCGGCTCGCTCGGCGGCGTTGCCAACGGCTTTCCGCGGGAAACTGGATTCTGACATCACCGTCGCCTCGGAAGTGATGGCGATCCTGTGCCTCGCCACCGATCTCAAGGATCTGGAAAAGCGCCTCGGCGACATCATCATCGCTTATCGGCGCGACAAGACGCCGGTCTTTGCCCGCGACATCAAGGCGGACGGGGCGATGACCGTGCTGCTCAAGGATGCGATGCAGCCGAATATCGTCCAGACGCTGGAGAATAACCCGGCCTTCGTGCATGGCGGCCCGTTCGCCAACATTGCCCACGGCTGCAACTCGGTCGTGGCGACGACGACGGCGCTAAAACTTGCCGATTATGTCGTCACCGAAGCCGGTTTCGGCGCTGACCTCGGGGCCGAAAAATTCTTTGACATCAAGTGCCGAAAGGCGGGGCTGAAGCCTGATGCCGCTGTGATCGTGGCGACCGCCCGGGCGATGAAGATGAATGGCGGCATCAAGAAGGAAGATCTTGGCCAGGAAAATGTCGAAGCCGTCAAGAAGGGCTGCGCCAATCTTGGCCGCCACATCCAGAACGTCAAGAAATTCGGCGTGCCGGTGGTAGTGGCGATTAACCATTTCACGCTGGATACCGAAGCCGAGATCAAGTCGATCAAGGACTATGTCGCCACGCTCGGTGCCGAGGCGATTCTGTGCAAGCATTGGGCGGAAGGCTCCGCCGGTATCGAGGATCTGGCCCGCAAGGTCGTCGCACTGGCGGGAAAACGGCCGCTCGCAGTTCTCGCCGCTCTATCCCGACGACATGTCGCTGTTCCACAAGATCGAGACCATCGCCAAGGACATTTATCATGCCGGCGAGGTGATCGCCGACAAGACCGTGCGCGAGCAGTTGCACACATGGGAAAAGCAGGGTTACGGCCATTTGCCGATCTGCATGGCCAAGACGCAATACTCGTTTTCGACCGACCCCAACCTACGCGGCGCGCCGACTGGTCACACCGTGCCGATCCGCGAGGTCCGGCTATCGGCCGGTGCAGGCTTCATCGTCGTCATTACCGGCGAAATCATGACCATGCCGGGCCTGCCACGGGTTCCGTCTTCGGAGAAAATCTTCCTGAATGAGGACGGGTTTATCGAAGGCCTTTTCTAGCGGGTTATCCGGAGGATCGACGCGATGTGCGGCGATCCTCCGGGCCTTTCCTGCTCAGCTATACGGCCCGAGAAAATCGATCTTGCCGACGGCCACGCCCTGGTTGCGCAGGATGTCGTGGGCGGTCGTGACATGGAAGAAGAAATTCGGCAGGGCGAATTTCAGCATGTAGTCGTCGCCGGCAAAGGTGAAGCTCAGCTTACCGAAGGTGACCGTGATTTCCCTGACATCGCTACCCTCGAGATCGGACGGTTTGACTGTTTCCAGGTAGGCAATCGTCTTGGCGATGCGTTCGCGCAATTCGGCAAAATTCTTTTCGTCATCGGGAAAGCTCGGCGCGGCGACGCCGGTGAGCCGGCCGATGGTATTTTTCGATGTGTCGCTGACCCGCTGGATCTGGCCGAAAAGTGGCAGCATGTCCGGAGCGAGGCGCGCGTTGAACAGGTCTTCCAGCGGGATCTTTTCTGTGCCGCGTGAGACTCGGCCTTGTCGAGGAGGCCTGCAAGAACGTTGAGCCCGCGGATAAAGACGGGAACCGACAATTTGAACATGGAAACGGACATGGAAAAATCCTTTGAACGGGAGCCGTGGGTGGTCCGGATGTCCTGAGCAGATGGGGCGTGAATGGGCCTTGGGCAAGATGCAGTATTGCTTATCTTCGGCCAACATCGAAAGGTGTGCTACCGGCAGTAGCGGTATCCGCCCTTGCGCTCGATCACGTCGAAATGCAGATGGTTTTCGTGGGCTTCGTCGCTGCCGGGATCGAGAACCGTTTCGAAATAGAGACAGCCGGTCGCCGTGACAGCACGCTGGAATGCACCGGCCAATGTCGAATCCTCGTCGCGCGGCTGGATCTCGATCGATTTTCCGTTCTTGAAGGAGAAGGAGGCGATGTCGATGGCATTGCCGCGTGCATGTTCGGAGATTTTTCCGTTCGCCGTATTGTTGCGCAGGCGGCAGATATAGCTCGAAGCCTGGTTGATGGTGGTGAGCGGCCCTTCGTTTTCCAGCGCAACCTTGGCTGCGGGCAGAACCGCATCCTTGGTCCAGCGAGCAAGTTCCAGTGCCGTTTCGCAGCGCATCTTGCCTTCTGGTTTCAGCGTGATCCCGGGGAGAACTGTCTGAAGCGTCAACGGCTTGTCGATACCGCAGCCTTTGCCATCGTCGATCCGCGCCTCCTCCTTGAAGGTCGCGCCGATTTCCTTGAGGTCGGCGAGGCAAGCGGCATATTCCTTTTGATCTTCCGGCTTGATCGTTAGCACGGGCTCGGGTCTGGCTTCGGGTTTTACCGTGTCGGGTTTCGCATCCGATGCCGCGGCGCCCGGTTTTTCGTCAGCGGGAGGTGCGTTTTTTTCTACCGCCTTTTCTTCTTTCTTTTCCTCCGATTTCCCTGCCTGTTTTTCCGTTTCAGTTGTTGCCGGTTTTTTCTCGGGGAGAGGCCCCTTTTCTGGCAGGCCAGCGCCGGCCAGCAGGAGGATGGACAGGAGGGACGCGAGGAATCGAAGAGGCATGAAAAATCTCCGGTTCTGCCGGAGGCGGCAGGGGCACGGAGCCACAACGCATTTGGGTAGGAAAGGGTTGCATTGCAGCTGCAGGGCGCCGGATCGTTGCCAAATCGAAACACTTGTTGGGGGCAAGCCAGAATTTGACAAAAGTAAGACAATTATTTGTTGACAATAAGAGTCATGTTTTTTAACCGATGCATATAGGCAGTTCCTAGCGGCTGCTCCCAGAATGCCTCGTCGCCCATACCCAGCCAGCCCCTTGAGCAAAGTGCCTCAGCAGCCAGCCCGGTGAATTCATCAAAGGATTGATCCATGATTACCCGGCATCACTGCGCGGCTCTTTTGGCATGCGCGGCGTTTTTGACGCTTTCTCTAGCAGGCCACGTATTCTGCGCAACAAACTCCGGAGGAGTTGGCCGCTCTCAAGAAGAAAGCCGAGGAAACTGCAGCGGCGGGTGAGGCGACCTATCTGCAGACCATCACGGCGACCGGCAGCAAAACGGGTCGTGATCCCTATTCGACGCCTGCTGCCACCAGCACGATTACTGCCGATGAAGTCGAGCAGTTCGGCAACAGGAATATCGACGACGCTCTGCGCGCGACGCCGGGTACGTTTACACGTGACAACCCGCAGAACCCGGGTCTCGCCGTCAACATTCGTGGTCTCGAAGGATCCGGACGCGTCAATATGATGATTGACGGCGTACGCCAGAATTTCCGGTTCACAGGTCATGAGGCCCAGGGCTTTGCCTATATCGATCCTGCTTTCATTGCCGGCATCGATATCTCGCGTGGCGCAGTCTCCGGGGTCGGTGGGGCAGGGGCGCTGGCGGGCGCTGCCAATCTGCGGACCTATAACATCGAAGACCTGTTGACGGACGGCAAGACCTATGGCGGTTTTGCGACGGCGTCCTTCGGTAGCAACCAATCCGGCTGGTCTGAATCGGCACTTGGCGCCTATCGGGTCAATGACAGCATCGCCTTCCTCGGTGGTATCAGCAAAAAGACCCAGGCAACTACAAGAACGGCAATGGCGAGGTTGTTCCCTATACCAGAATCCGATCTGATCTCCGGTATTTTCAAGACCGAGATCACGCCGAACGACGAGCATTCGCTGAAGCTTAGCGGTATTCTCTACAACAATGATTTCGTTGCCAACTCCTACGACCAGTCGATCACCGCGCAGACCTATAGCGCCAATTATGCCTATACGCCTGGCAATGATCTGATCGATTTCCGCGCCAATGTCTATTACAACGACATCAAGATGAAATACGACAAGAGCCCGGTCATTCCTGGCGGTGGTTCGGCTGCGGGCCGTGTCATCGACGACAAGGGGTTTGGTTTCGACGTCTCCAACACATCCAACTTCGATCTCGGTGCGGTCGCCGTCACCTCGAATTACGGGGTTGAGTACTTCTCCGATGACTATGATGTGGTGAACAGCAGGCTGTCGCCCAGTTCCGGTGTTAACGGCAGTGGCAAGAGCTCGACGACGAGTGTCTTTAACTCGACGAAGCTGACCTATGGCATCGCCGACCTGACCCTCGGTCTGCGCTATGATCGTTTCGATCTCAAGGGAGATGGCCAGGTTTCCGCCGGTAACCCGCTTGGCATGCCGGCTGGCCCCTATTCGGTTGATAGCTCCGAGGGCAGGGTCAATCCCAGCGTAACCTTCGCGCTCAACCCCGTGGAATGGCTGCAGCCCTATGTGAAGTACGCCGAAACCTCATGCGGCCCGACCGTCAACGAGACTTTCGTCGGCGGAACGCATCCGGGCGGCGGCGCACCGCAGTTCTTCTTCCCCAATCCCTTCCTTGAGCCGGAAATCTCCAAGGGCTGGGAAGTCGGCGCCAACATCAAGGTCGATGACCTGCTGACAGCCGGCGACAGCTTCCGCTTCAGGGCGGACTACTTCAACAATGATGTCGACAACTACATCACCGCGAATTTCGTCGGCGGCACACATTTCGCCAATGTACCCGGCACCACCAAGGTGCAGGGCATTGAGCTGGAAGGTGCCTATGATGCCGGTTTTGCCTTCGCCAACATTTCCTACACGCATACTGAATCCGATCTGCCTTCGCAGGTGAACGGCTTTGGTGCCCAGAGCTACCTGCCGGATGATATCTTCACGGCGACGCTCGGTGCCCGCTTCCTCGAAGATCACCGCCTGACGGTCGGCGGACGGCTCTATGCTGTGAGCGAAAGCTATATCGGCGAAATCAATGTCGCGCCGGGCCAATCGCCCTACCAGGACGGCTATGAACTGGTCGACATCTTCACCAACTACAAGTTCAAGAACGGCTTCGAGCTGACAGCCAGCGTCCTCAACGTCTTTGACAAGGAATATACGCCGGCGCTCAGCACATCGCCGAGCATCACGGTCGATACAGGCCGCGGACGTACTTTCCTGGTGACGGCGAAAGCAACGTTCTGATCTTTGAATGAAGAAAGCGGCTCGAAAGGGCCGCCTTCTTTTTAATTGACAAAGTGCATATGCACATTTATATCGACTTCATGACATCGCAATCGTCCGTCAGCACCTGCACCTGCAACTGCTTCGCCATTCGCCAGGCTGCGCGCTTCGTGTCGCAGCTTTATGAGCGGCACTATGCGCGGGCAGGGATCACGGCGGCGCAGTTTTCATTGCTGGCCTACATCGCCGAAGCAGGGAACGGCCGGCATGGCAGACATGGCCGAGGCGATGGTTATGGATCGCACGACATTGGTGCGTGCCCTGAAGCCTTTGGAACGCGATGGTTACGTGGTCAGCGAACCTGAAGGCAAGGGATCGCGCAAGCTGCTTTTGGCGCTCTCGCCCAAGGGGCAGCAGAAACTGTCGGAAGGTGTCGAATGCTGGCATGCGGCGCAGGCGGAATATGTGGCGCTGGTTGGCGATGAGCGCGCCGACAACCTGCGCCAGATGCTTCTTGCCATCCCGACCAGCAAAGCCGCCTGATAAACAAAAGCCGAACTGTCTTCGGCTTTTTTAATGGTCAATATAGTGCATATGCACATTTAGAAGGAAGAAACCGATGTCTCAGAAAATAGAAAATGCCGTTGCTCTCGTCACCGGCGCCAATCGTGGCATCGGCCGGGAGTTCGTCGCCGAACTGCTGCGCCGTGGTGCCAGGAAAGTCTATCTCGGTGCCCGTGATCCGGCTTCACTTGCCGATCTCGTCGCCCTCGATCCGGCTCGCCTTGTGCCGCTGAAGCTTGATGTGACCAATACTGCCGATGTCGCTAATGCTGCCAAGATTGCTACCGATGTGACGCTGTTGATCAATAATGCCGGTTTTGCTGGCGGGCAGGGGGTTATCTCCGCCCCGGATCTTTCGATTGCCCGGCAGGAAATGGACGTGAACTATTTCGGCTTACTGTCCCTGTCACAGGCGTTCGCGCCGATCCTTGCCAAGGTGCCGCAAAGCAGCATCGTCAATGTGCTGTCCTTCCTGTCGCTGGTAACGCTGCCGTTGGCCGGGACCTATTCGGCGTCCAAGGCCGCCGGTCTTGCCGCCAGCCGCTCCATCCGGGCGGAACTGCTTGCCCAGGGCACGAAGGTTGTCGTGACCATGCCGGTGCAGGTCGAGACCGACATGGGCCGCAGCCTGCCGGAGCCGCGCCTGCAGCCTCTGGAGGTTGTCAGCGAAACGCTCGATGCCGTCGAGGCTGGTGTGGAAGAGGTTTTCCCCGGTGAGTTGACTCGAAATGTTGCAGCGGCGTTCGCTGCCGATCCGAAGGGCGTGCAGGCGCATATGTCCACCCGCCTGCCGGCTTAAGGGCGGAAGGGCGCGCGGGAATCCCACCTCCATTTTTCCGCCGGCGCCCGCTTGCACAATTCTCTCTCTCACGCTAACAATTCCGCCATGACACAGGCACGCAACATTGCAATCTGGTGGTGGGCTCGCTAAAGCGGCCTTGACCAGTCATGCGTGATTGAGACGATAAGCCGCCCGGAAGTTTCGAGGCGGTTTTTTTGTATTCAGGCCGCAGAAATGATGGGCCTGAACGGAGCGACAGATGGCGACGACAATTCTTGCAGACGGTGCGGAAGCCTATACCACCAAGGGCGGCATTTCCGTCACCCGCCGGCGGCGCGAGGCCCCTTATGGTGAAGCGATCTCCAGCTATGTCGACAGGCTCGACGAACGCCGGGGCGCTGTCTTTTCCTCGAACTATGAATATCCAGGCCGCTATACGCGCTGGGACACGGCGATCATCGATCCGCCGCTGGCCATCTCCTCCTTTGGCCGCTCGCTATGGATCGAAGCCTATAACGAGCGCGGCGAAGCGCTGCTGGAGATGGTCTCGGCGCATCTCGCGGATGTTGCCGACATCACGCTCGGTGCCGCCACGGCACGCCGTCTTGACCTCACCATCAACATGCCGGACCGGGTGTTTACTGAAGAAGAACGCTCGAAGATGCCGACGGTGTTCACCGTTCTGCGTGCCGTCACCAACCTGTTCTATTCGCAGGAAGATGCCAATCTCGGCCTTTATGGCGCCTTCGGCTACGATCTCGCCTTCCAGTTCGATGCGATCGAATTGAAGCTGAAGCGTCCCGACGACCAGCGCGACATGGTGCTGTTCCTGCCGGACGAAATCCTCGTTGTCGATCACTATGCCGCCAAGGCCTGGATCGACCGCTATGATTTTGCCAAGGACGGCGAAACGACCGAAGGCAAGGCGGGCGATATCGCGCCGGAACCTTTCCTGACTGTCGACAGCATTCCGCCACATGGCGATCATCGTCCCGGCGAATATGCCGAGCTGGTCACCAAGGCCAAGGAAAGCTTTCGTCGAGGCGATCTGTTCGAGGTGGTTCCGGGCCAAAAATTCTACGAGCGCTGCGAAAGCAAGCCATCGGAGATTTCCAACCGGCTGAAGGCGATCAATCCGTCGCCCTATTCGTTCTTCATCAATCTGGGCAATCAGGAATATCTGGTCGGTGCATCGCCGGAAATGTTCGTGCGCGTCTCCGGCCGCCGCATCGAGACCTGCCCGATTTCCGGCACGATCAAGCGCGGCGACGATCCGATCGCCGATAGCGAACAGATCCTCAAGCTTCTGAACTCCAAGAAGGACGGATCCGAGCTCACCATGTGTTCGGACGTCGATCGCAACGACAAGTCCAGAGTCTGCGTGCCGGGTTCGGTCAAGGTGATCGGCCGCCGCCAGATCGAGATGTATTCGCGCCTGATCCATACGGTCGATCATATCGAGGGCCGGTTGCGCGACGACATGGACGCCTTTGACGGTTTCCTGTCGCATGCCTGGGCTGTCACCGTCACGGGTGCGCCAAAACTGTGGGCGATGCGCTTCATCGAGAGCCATGAAAAGAGCGCCCGGCTCTGGTATGGTGGTGCCATCGGCATGGTCGGCTTCAACGGTGACATGAACACCGGTCTGACACTGCGCACCATCCGCATCAAGGATGGCATTGCCGAGGTGCGCGCTGGCGCCACATTGCTCAACGACAGCAACCCGGAAGAAGAAGAAGCCGAAACTGAACTGAAGGCATCCGCCATGATCGCAGCGATCCGCGACGCAAAGTCCGCCAACAAGTCCGGCACGGGTCGCGATGTCGCGTCGGTCGGTACCGGCGTCAAGATCCTGCTCGTCGATCACGAGGACAGTTTCGTCCATACGCTCGCCAACTATTTCCGGCAGACGGGCGCGACGGTCACGACGGTGCGTTCGCCTGTCTCCGATGAGGTTTTGATCAGGTGAAACCCGATCTGGTCGTCCTGTCGCCCGGTCCGGGCAAGCCGAAGGATTTTGATTGCAAGGCGACGATCAAGAAGGCGCGTGCCCATGATCTGCCGATCTTCGGCGTCTGCCTCGGGCTGCAGGCACTGGCCGAAGCCTACGGCGGCGATCTGCGCCAACTGGCAGTGCCGATGCACGGCAAGCCCTCGCGTATCCGAGTGCTTGAGCCCGGCATCGTCTTTTCCGGTCTCGGCAAGGAAGTTACGGTCGGCCGCTATCATTCGATCTTTGCCGATCCCTCGACCTTGCCGCGCGATTTCATGATCACGGCGGAGAGCGACGATGGCACGATCATGGGTATCGAACATACCAAGGAGCCGATCGCGGCCGTGCAGTTCCACCCGGAATCGATCATGACGCTGGGCGGCGATGCCGGTATGCGGATGATCGAAAACGTCGTGGCGCATCTTGCCAAGCGGGCGAAGATCAAGGCTGCCTAAGCGAATTTCGTCCGTTTGGACGGCGGCTTCTGCCGCGATCCACTACGGAAACTTTGACAAAACCGCAGCGTTGATCCATATGCAGACTATCCGAAACCGCTGGAGCGCTCCTCGCCGCTCCAGCGGTTTCGGCGTTCTAGGCCTCTGATTTCTGCAATTCATTCGCATATGCAAGGAGAAGACGATGGTTGGGCAAAAGACGACACCGGTGCAGCGCCTCGCCTTCTGGAGCATTCCGATCTCCATTGGCGTGCTGGGGCTGAAGATGCTCGCCTGGTGGTTCACCGGTTCGGTGGCGCTGCTTTCCGACGGGTTGGAATCGATCGTCAACGTCGTTGCGGCCATCGTTGCCTTCGCCGTGATTGGTTATGCGGCCAAGCCTGCCGATGCCAGCCATCCCTTCGGCCATCACAAGGCAGAGTATTTTTCAGCGGTTATCGAGGGAGTACTGATCGTCGTTGCGGCGCTTCTGATCGTCTCCGAGGCCATACCTGCTATTTTCTCCCCAAAATTGCCGGAAACGCCGGCGCTCGGTCTGGCGATCAACCTGGCGGCGGGCATTATCAATGCTGTCTGGGCTTATATGCTGATCCGGACCGGACGCACCTATCGTTCTCCCGCTTTGTTGGCGGATGGCCATCATATCCTGTCTGACGTCGTGACCTCGGTGGGTGTATTGGTCGGCCTTGTCCTGGCAATCGTTAGCGGCTATGCGGTGCTCGATCCGCTGCTTGCGGTGACCGTTGCCTGCAACATTCTTTATCAGGGCTGGAAGGTGATCGCGCGGTCGATCGACGGCTTGATGGACAGGGCCGTTCCTGCGGAGGAAGAAGATGCGATCAAGAAGGCGATTGCCGCCAATGCGGCGGGTTCCCTCGGTGTGCACGACCTGAAGACGCGCGAGGCAGGGGCGGCAATCTTTGTCGATTTCCATATGGTCGTTCCGGCGGCGATGCCGGTGGGCGAGGCGCATGATATCTGCGACCGCCTTGAAGATGCCATCCGCGAGGTTCACGCCGGAGCCAAGATTGCCATTCATGTCGAGCCGGAGGGCGAAAAGGCCCACGGCATTCGCGTCAAAGTCATCGAAGGATTGAGATCATGACAACAACAGACGTCTCCGGCCTGTCACAACTCGGGCAGAATGTAACCGCACCTCAGAACCCGGAAGAGGCGGTGCTTGAGCGCGTTCCGACCAGCCATGCCGGTACGGATTTCGTCGTCCGCTTCACGGCGCCGGAATTCACCTCGCTTTGCCCGATGACCGGCCAGCCGGATTTTGCCCATATCGTCATCGACTATGTGCCGGATGGCTGGCTGGTCGAATCCAAGTCGCTGAAACTCTACCTGCACTCGTTCCGCAATCATGGTGCGTTCCATGAGGACTGCACGCTTGATATCGCCAAGCGGCTGGTCGATCTGCTCGCACCGAAATGGCTGCGGATCGGGGCCTACTGGTATCCGCGCGGCGGTATTCCGATCGACGTGTTCTGGCAGACCGGCACACCACCTGAAGGCCTCTGGCTGCCGGATCAGGGCGTCCAGCCCTATCGCGGGCGTGGCTGAAACGAAAACGGCGGGTTGTTGAGCCCGCCGTTTCTCGTTGAGGATGCGGATTAGTTGAAGATCAGCGCCACCCCGGCAAATGCGGTGATGCCGCCGAGAATGCGCGAAATGATCCGGCCCGATGACAGTTGGCTGATGCTAAGCCCGAGACCGATGCCGGCGACATGCAACAGTGCGGTGGCGATCACAAAGCCGGTGCTGAAGGGCAGGGCACCAGCGGCACCCAGCTCTCCGCCATGGGCATAGCCATGGAAAAGCGCGAAAACGCCGACGACGGCCGCGCAGGCAATGGTTTCCATGCGAACGGCCATGGCGACCAGAAGGCCGAGGGCGACGACGGAGGCGAGAATGGCGGGTTCGACGAAGAGCAGATGGATGCCGGCCATCGCCAGCGCAAAACCGAAGGCCATAGTGCCGACGAAGGCAGAGGGAACCGCCCACAGGGCGCGTCCGCCGATCTGGGCTGCCCAGAGGCCGATGGCGATCATGACGAGGATATGGTCGAGACCCGATAGAGGATGGGTAAAGCCCGCCATAAGCGACCCGTGCTCAGCGGGATCGAGATGGGCGAAAGCTGGCACGGTCGAAGCGGCAAAGCTTGCTGCGGCAAGAAGAAGGCGTCTTTTCATTGTTGTCCCCACTGAAGGGCGGGGAATGTGGGAGGCAGCCCCGCCGGATGCGAATTCATGACCTGAGCATCTTATTTCGCAATGTGCCCCTGTCCATACGGCAATTGGCTTAGGTGGCGTCTTTACCATAGCCGCAGGGTATTGCGGATTGGGCTTTCATCTGCGTCCGCTTTTGTTGCATTGTTTTCGCAGTCGAGTCGCCTTATCTGACAGCGGCAGAACATTTGAATTTATTTCGCGGGAGAGTTCGCATGATGAACGAAGAAGACGACGACAAGGCAAAGGAACTGCCTTTGGGCAAGGAGACTGAGGCGAACCTTTTCAAGTCGCGCTCGATTTTCATCTACGGCCCGATCAATCAGGAACTGGCGCAGAGGGTGTGCTCGCAGCTCGTGGCGCTTGCCGCTGCCAGCGATGACGATATCCGCATCTTCGTCAGCTCCCCGGGCGGACACGTCGGATCCGGCGATCTGATCCATGACATGATCAAGTTCATCAAGCCGAAGGTCTGGATGATCGGAACCGGCTGGGTCGCTTCTGCCGGCGCGCTGATCTATGTTTCGGCTCCGAAGGAGCGGCGCATTTGCCTGCCGAACACCCGCTTCCTGCTTCATCAACCCTCCGGCGGCAGCGCGGCATGGCATCCGACATCGAAATCCAGGCGCGCTGAAATCATCAAGATGAACGAGCGTCTGAATAGGATCTTCTCCGAGGCCACCGGCCAATCGGTCGAAAAGATCGCTAAGGACACGGATCGCGACTATTGGCTCTCCGCTGAAGAAGCCAAGGCTTACGGCCTTGTATCGCGCATCGTCACATCGATCTCGGATATCTGAAGATTTTCTGATCGGCGAAACGTCCAAACCCCGCTGGTCGCCCGGCGGGGTTTTTCTTTTTCAAACGGCTGTCACTCGTGGACGTATTGATTGTGATCTGGACTTGCCCTTGTGCGCGCCCGCAGCTATACAGGCCTCATGTTGAAGACAGGCGCCATCATCGTCGAACAGGCACCCCGCGGGCAGATCGCCTTCGTGGAGCGTTCGCGCGCCTTCACCTCGCTTCTTCTTCTCGGCCTTACACGCGGTTGCCGGGTTCTTTGAAGGAGCGCCCGGTGGCCGAAAGCCCACCGGCCCCAGCTCCTTGCCTTTCCTGAATTCCAGATACGAAAAGAACCCGAGAGCCAGCATTTTGCCGTCGCAATGCGACCGTCGATCGGTTATTGCATGCGGGCTATGCGCCTCACAGATGAAGAGAAGCCGCAATGATCATGAAGTCCCATACCGTCAAGCAAGGCATGCCCGAAGCCGCGGTCAAGTATCAGACCTATCCGCAGATCAACATTCCTGACCGAACCTGGCCGGGCAAGACCATCATCAAGGCGCCGATCTGGTGTTCCGTCGACTTGCGCGACGGTAACCAGTCACTGGTCGATCCGATGGGTCATGACCGCAAGGCCCGGATGTTCCAGCTGCTGCTCGACATGGGTTTCAAGGAAATCGAGATCGGTTTCCCGTCGGCGTCGCAGACTGATTTCGACTTTGCCCGCTGGTGCGTCGAGGAGGGTAATGTTCCCGCCGATGTTTCCTTGCAGGTGCTGGTCCAGTGCCGGCCTGAGCTGATTACCCGCACGTTCAGATCCTTGCAGGGGGCCACTAAGCCGATCGTGCATTTCTACAATTCGACCAGCGAGCTGCAGCGCCGTGTGGTGTTTGCCAAGGACGTCAAGGGCATCAAGCAGATCGCCACCGACGCCGCCAAGATGATTGCCGACATGGCCGCCAAGGCCGGCGGTGGCTTCCGGTTCGAATATTCGCCGGAGAGCTTTACCGGCACCGAGCTGGAAGTGGCGCTGGAAATCTGCAATGCGGTGTCCGAGATCATCCAGCCGACGCCGGACAACAAGCTGATTCTCAATCTGCCCTCGACCGTCGAGATGGCGACACCGAACATCTATGCCGACCAGATCGAGTGGATGTGCCTGCAACCTCGACAATCGCGAAAACCTGATCATCTCCCTGCATCCGCACAATGACCGCGGCACCGGCATCGCCTGCAACCGAACTGGCCCTGATGGCAGGTGCCGATCGTGTCGAAGGCACTTTGTTCGGCAATGGCGAGCGCACCGGCAATGTCGATGTGGTGACGCTGGCGCTCAACATGTTCACGCAGGGGATCGACCCGCAGCTGGATTGCTCAGACATCGAGCGGATCAAGGAAGTCTACGAATATTCCAACCAGATGGTCATTCCGGAGCGCCATCCTTACGTCGGCGAACTGGTCTACACGGCTTTCTCCGGCTCGCACCAGGATGCGATCAACAAGGGCATGAAGGCGATCAAGGTTGCCAACAAGCCGCTCTGGGAGGTGCCCTATCTGCCGATCGATCCGCAGGATGTCGGCCGCTCCTACGAGGCGATCATCCGCATCAACTCGCAGTCGGGCAAAGGCGGCATCGCCTATATCCTGCAGCAGGATTACGGCATCAACCTGCCGCGTAATCTGCAGGTCGAGTTCCACGAGGATATCCAGCGCATCACCGACGAATTCGGCAAGGAGCTGCCGTCGAAGGCGATCCACGCCCGCTTCATCGAACGTTACGTCGATCAGCCGAACGCCCGTATCCGCTTCGTCGATCACCAGACCTATCCGGTCGGGGAGCACAAGGGAGTGCGCGTCGTTGCCGCCGAGATCACCGACGACGGCGAAACCAAACGCATCGAAGGCAAGGGCACCGGCCCGATCGACGGCTTCATCAATGCGCTGTCGATCTATCTCGGCGTCGACATGTCGGTTGCCGACTACTCCGAACATTCGCTGCAGCATGGCTCGAATGCTGCGGCAATAGCCTATGTCGAAGTCGAATATCCGGGCGGAAAACTGTTTGGTGTCGGCATCAACACCAATATCGTGGCGGCCTCTCTTGAAGCCATCGTCTCGGCTGCAAACCGGGTGCTGGAGCAGAAGGCGCGGTAGCTCCGGACCGCAGCCGGTTTTGGACCGATGAAATCAGGGCGTCAATGTTTCGCGCGCCCCTCGGACGCGCGAAATTGTGCCGTGGAGGCCTCCCTTATGCGGGAAGCTGCGCGGCGGCGGACATCAACTCCCGCCGGCTCGGGCTGGTGAAGAGCTGGCGCCCGTCGCCGGGGACTTCGGTGAAGCACCAGCGGACGATGCCGTCTTTGTCGAGAAGGAACTCGCCCGTCAGCTGGCCGTAGCCCTCGGCCATCATCTGGCGGTCTTCATCTGTCTGTTCGAGATCCGTCCAACTTGTCGAGAAATTCGGACGCGGCCATCGGATCCATTGGTTCGGGCAGCTCGCCGGGCAGGTCAACGCGCATGCTCTTCACCGTGGGCATGCCGATCTTGTACGGCCACTTGTCTTCGTCTTCGGTGAATTCGAGATTGGGCAGGCCGAAGGCGCGGTGCGAAACCCGATCCGGATCGGACGCTGCGAGCAGATTGGGTATCGGATGATAGCGGAAATAGAGCCGTGCACGTTCGGTCGGCGTGTTGACGACCGTCAGGCTGTCGATGCCCTGGTCGCGCAACGGCGTCTCCAGTTCCGCCATCGCCGCGATCTGGCGGCGACAGAATGCGCAGTGCAGGCCGCGAAACAAGCCCACCAGAACGGGCCTGCGGCCACGAAAATCGTCGATGGCGATCTTGCCACCGTGGGTGATTGCATCAAGCACCACATTTGGTGCACGGTCGCCGGGTCTCAACGGGCTTTGGTTGTCGTGCTGTTCCATTGCTGATGTCCTCCGTTAATCAAGAAACGGCAGTATTACCAATGTTTTGGGGTCGATATCGTTTCGGGCACAGATATCCTGCGCCAAATCGAAGTAGCGTTCCGCCTCGTCCATGTCGTTGGCGTCGAGGCTGAGCGTTGCCAGCCCATCGTAGCACGGAAACAGCAATTGCGCCTCTCCAGTGTCGCGAGCGGCCTCGAGAGCTTCAAGGTAATGGCGCCGGGCGAGATCCGGCTGGCCGTGGCACTGGTAGATCTGTGCGAGTACCAGGAGCGGCACCGGCAGATGGTCCCGCTGGTCGAGCGCCCGGTCGATCGCCAGTGCCTTGTGAACCGCTGGCATGCCCTCCCGCGCGCAGCGATCGGTGAAGGTGCAGTAGGCGACGGCGATGTTCGTCAGCAGCCGCGCCTGGAAGCCGAAATCGCCTATCCGTTTGGCCATCTCGTAACCGCGTGCGCAAATCTCGATGGCGAGCGCCGGATCGATGATCGTGTAGAGCACGCCGAGATTAGTATAGCCGCGACAGGCGGCATTGAGCTGTCCGCAGCGGAGCGCTGCCTCGACGCTTTCGCTCGACCTCGCCGACGGCCTCCCTTGTCTTTCCGAGCCGTGCGAGCGCCGTTCCCTTGGTATTGAGCGCCTGGGCGATCGCCAGGGTGGCTTCGTTTGCCGTCTCCCCGCCATCCTCTTGCAGCGCCAACCGCTCAGCGCAGTGCAAGGCGTCGTCAGCCCATTTGATGGCACCGGCATAGTCACCGGTGCGGAAAGCGAGATGACCCTGTTCCTGCAACAGATGCGCCTTTTCGATCGGGGCATTCGTGTCCTCCAGCAATGCCGCAGCCTCGGCAAAGCGGCTGCGCGCAGCCTGGCGATTGCCAGTGTCGAAGAGCAGCCGGCCGAGTTTGCGCGATATCCGCGCCGCCGCAGTGCGATCGCCAGCCTCCTGATATGCCTTGAGGACCATGCCGTAAAATTCCACCGCCCTGTCGCGTTGGCCGGCCGGCCCGCAAAGATCGGCAATCCGCTCGCATGGCACAAGCCAGGCAGTGTCACGGCGATCGTTGAGCGCGTCGAGCGCCTCGCGATAGAAGCGGATCGCGTCGTCATTGGCATAGGCCATGCGGGCGCGGTCGCCGGCGGCCATCAGATAGGTGGCCGCTTTCGGTTTATGCATGGAGCGGCCGAAGTGATAGCCGAGCAAGGCGAGATCTTCCGAGCCGGTCCGGATCCGCACCATATCGCCGTTCGAGAGTTTCGCCGACGAGCCCGTGCAATTCGGTACGTCGCCTCAAGAGCAGGTTGCCATAGACCAACTCATGGAGCATCGTCTGGCGAAAACCATAGGAGGCTGGCGAAGTCGGGGTCCCGCCGGCCAGCTCCTCGATGATTTCCGCCTCGCACAGCTGATCCAGATCTGTTTCGATTTCGGCCGCCTCGGGAAAGACGGCTTCGAGTACCGATGTGTCGAAGCGCGTGCCGATGACAGCCGCCGTCTGGGCGAGCTTGCGCATACGCGGCGGCAGCCGGTCGATTCTTGCCAGCATGATCGCCTGTATGTTGAGCGGAATGTCAGCCGTGGCCGCCTCAGGGGTCACCTCCCAGTGTGTGCCGTTTCGCCGCAATCCCCGCTTTCGATCAGGCTGCGCACGATCTCCTCGATAAAGAGCGGGGTTTCCGCCGGCGCGTTCGAGGATCTGGTCGCTGAGCTTTGCCGGCAGCCCGTCCGCGCCGAAGAGGGCGGAAAGCAGGCCCTGTCCGTCGGAGGCGGAAAGAGGAGAAAGGCGCAGTGTCGTCAGGCTGGCCTTGGCAGAATTCAGCCTGTCGGTTTCGAATGCGGGCCGATGGGTGGTGAGCAGCATCAGCCGGTTGCGCTCCAGCCGGTCCATCGCAAACCGCAATGCCTCCAGAGAGGCCGTGTCGGCCCAATGCAGGTCTTCGATCAGCAGAATCAGGGGTGCCCGTTCGAGCCGGCGCTCGAGAATGGTGCGGATGGCATAGAAAATCTGCCGTCGCAGTTGCTCTGGCTCGACATGTTTGAGCACACCGCCGGGATCTCCAAAGCCGAGAATATAGAGGAAAAGCGGGACCAGTCGTTCGCTGTCCGTGGCCGTCAGCTGTAGCGCACCGAGGCCGGTGGCGAGCCGTTGGCGCGCGTCGTCGGCGGTGTCGTTCCCGTCAATCTCATAGGCGCAACGCACGATCGCTGCGAGTGTCCCGTATGACGGCTCGCCGAAGGAGGAGCATGCGGCCTCGCGCACCACAACATCCGCAAAACGGGGCACGTTCCGTAGCCGGTCAAGGAATTCGTTGACCAGGCGCGTTTTGCCAGCCCCGGCTTCTCCTGTCAGGCGCACGAACTGCGTGACGCCGGCGCAGGCGGCATCGAGGCGACGCAGCATGCTGGCGAGTTCCGCGTCGCGGCCGACCATCGGCGCGTTGAGCCCGAGTGCGGATAGCCCTGCGGGGGCTGGCGGCTGCCTCGATGCGGCCCGTCAACCGGTGCACCAGCACTCCTTCGGTCTTGCCGCGCATGGGCAGCGTGCCGAGCGAACTGAAGGAAAAGGCATGCCGGGTGAGGCGATGGGTCACAGGCCCGACGAGGACGTCGCCCGGCTCCGCCATCGATTGCAGGCGCTGCGCGATGTTCACGGTGTCGCCGGTCACCGAATAGGCCTTGATATCGCCAGCACCCAGGCCTCCGGCAACCACCGGTCCGGTGTTCACGCCGATATGCAGGATGAGCGGCAGGCTGATGCGGTTGCGCCAGCGTTCTGTGATGCAGGCCACCCGGCGGGTCATTTTGAGCGCGCTGTGCAAGGCGCGCCCGGGTCGTCTTCATGCGCCTGCGGCGCGCTGAACAGGGCAAGCAGGGCGTCGCCGATGAACTTGTCGACATATCCGCCAAACGTCACCACCGCGCCGGTCAGTTCCTCGAACAGCTCATTCTGTAATGTCTGGAGCAATTCCGGATCGAGTTGCTCGCTCAGTGTAGTGAAGTTGCAAAGATCGGCGAAGACCACTGTCACAGTGCGCCGGTCGGCATCTGCGGTTTGAACCGCGCCCGCCGGCGCCCGCGAGGGTTCTGCAACGGGGGCGGTGACAGGTGGTGCTTGGGGCGGGGGCTCTCGCGATTTCTCGGTCCCCGACTGGGCGCCCATGTCCCCGCCGCATTGTGGGCAGAAGGCAAAGACGGGCAGGCAGAGATAACCGCATTTGGGGCAAGGCCTCGGCTGCTTTGCTCCACAGTTCGGGCAAAAAGCAAATCCGGGCCGGATTTCACAACCGCATTGAACGCAGTTCATCGCCGCAGGCCTCGGGAGCCGCTGCCAACGGGCTCCCTTGGTGTCGCGGCAGCTCCTATTTCGACAGATAATGGACCCGATCCCAGGGGGTGGCAAGCGCGAAACCCCACTCGCCATCGTCCGGGAAGCTGTGATCGCCTTACGTGTGTAGATTGAGTAATTGTTCTCGCTTAAGTTTTAACTTTTCGTTAAAAGAATTTATTAACCACAAATCTCTAATATGCGGTCCAGCAAGACAGCTGGACACACAGCGCCGCATTTCGGCCTGCTGCCATGAAGGCACGCCCGTCCCGGTTAACCCTGGGATGTCTTGAACACTCATTCATTCAAAAGCGTCGCTGGTGCTCGTTTCCGAGCCCGGCCAGCAAGAGGATTCAAGATGAAACCCGCAATGCGTTTTGGTATCGGAATGCGCCTCGGCATCGGCTTTGGCTTTCTCGTCCTGCTCATGCTTCTCCTGACCCAGCAGTCGGTGTCGAAGGTCAACGAGATCAACACTGATCTCAGCAAGATCAACGACGTCAACAGCGTCAAGCAGCGTTTTGCAATCAATTTTCGTGGCAGCGTTCATGACCGCGCCATCGCCATCCGCGACGTGACGATCGTTGAAACACCTGGGGAGCGTCAGGCCGCCGTTGTGCTGATTGCCAAGCTCGCCGAGAGCTACGCGGCCAATGAAGAGAAGATGAAGGAGATGATCGCTTCGCCGGTCGGCGCGTCCGATCAGGAAAAGACGATTCTCGTGGAAATCGCCGACATCCAGGCGAAAACCAAACCGCTTGTTGTCGAAATCATTGCGCTTGAAGGCAAAGGCGACAAGGCTACAGCCAAGAAGATCTTGCTGGAGCAGGCCCGCCTGCAGTTCGTCTCCTGGCTCGGTGCCATCAATAAATTCATCGATTACCAGGAAGCGCTCAACAAGTCCGTTGGTGGAGATATCCGCGGTGTGGTCAGTGGCTTCCAGACGATGGCCCTTGGCTCGCTGGCCGGTGCGGTCGTGCTTGCGGTCATCGCCGCCTTCGTCGCTACCCCGGTCGATCACGCGTCCGATGGCCAAGTTGCAGGATGTGTTGCGCCAGATGGCGGAAGGCAAGCTGGATGGCGATCAGGCGCTTGATGCCCGTCGCGACCAGATCGGTGGTCTTGCCCGTGCCGTTGGAGCTGTTCATGACGCGGTCAGTTCTGCAAGCTGCGGTCAGGGCTGAAAGCGACGCGGAGCGGGCTGCTAGCGAGCGCGCCCAGCTGGAAAATGCTGCCCGCCAGCGCGATGCTGAAGCGGCACAAACGAACCATGCGGTTGGCCAGCTTGGCCAGGCGCTCGAAGAGATGGCGAACGGCAATCTCGAATTCCGCCTGTCCGAATCCTTCGGTTCTGCTCTCGATGAACTGCGGGTCAACTTCAACAATTCCGTCGACAAGCTGCATTCGGCCCTGAAGTCGATCGGCGGCAATGCCTTTTCGATCGACGCCGGCGCCAGGGAAATCAGCGGCGCTGCCAACGATCTGGCACGCCGGACGGAACAGCAGGCGGCTTCCATCGAACAGACGGCCGCGGCGCTCGATGAAATCTCCACAACGGTCAACGACTCGACCAAGCGGGCCGAAGAGGCTGGTTCGCTGGTTGCCAAGACCTGCGAAAATGCCGAACGCTCCGGGTGAAGTCGTCAAGCGCCGTCGCCGCAATGGGTCAGATCGAAGGCTCCTCGAACGAGATCAACAACATCATCAGCGTCATCGACGACATCGCTTTCCAGACCAACCTTCTGGCATTGAATGCCGGAGTGGAGGCCGCACGGGCCGGAGAAGCGGGCAAGGGCTTTGCCGTGGTCGCACAGGAAGTGCGCGAACTGGCGCAGCGTTCCGCCAATGCCGCCAAGGAGATCAAGCAGTTGATCAACAATTCCGGCGAACAGGTACGCTCCGGCGTGACGCTGGTCGGCGAAACCGGCAAGGCGCTGACAGAGATCGTCGCCGAGGTGCAGGAGATCAACCGTCACGTCAACTCGATCGTCGGATCCGCCAAGGAACAGTCCGTGGCACTGAAGGAAATCAACGCCGCCGTCAACACCATGGATCACTCGACGCAGCAAAATGCCGCGATGGTCGAGGAAACCTCGGCTGCCAGCCAGAAGCTTGCCATGGAAGCAGCGTCGCTGTCCGATCAACTCGCAAAATTCCGCTTCGAGGGCGGCGGCAATGTCAGGCATGTCCAGACAGCGGGGCCGTCGTCGACGCCCCGGTCGTCACCGGCAGGCGCCATGATCCGCAAGGTGGCCTCGGCCTTTGGCGGCGGTCGCACTGCGGCAGTCGGATCGGCTCAAGCACCGGGCGACTGGCAGGAGTTCTGATAACTGAATGCCAGTAAAAAGGGCCGCATCTGACAGGGGGCGGCCCTTTTACGTGAGTGGTGTCAGCCTTCAGATCGCGGTCGAGACGGCGGTGGCGAGCTGGTGGAGATTGGCATCGGCCGAAGGGCCGACGACAACATAGGACGCACCGTCCTTCTGCCAGGAAATCATCGCGATATCGTCGCGCATGCTTTCGGTCATCTTTCCGTCCGTGGTGCCGGGCTTGCTCTTCAGAAAACAGATTGCGAAGACGTCGCCATCTTCGTTCTTGTACATCAGCTGTGCCACCGGCTTGCCGGCAGCGACCAGCAGGCGGGCGCCTTCGAAGGTCAGGCCGTTGGCGCTGAGGTTCGGCAGCGAGAAATTGACGCCGACGCTGGAAGTCAGCCAGCTCTCGATCTTGCCATCGCCGGAGGCCGGAACTTCCACCAGATGTTCCGCCGTTTGGCGGGAATAGATGCGGTGATAATCGGCGATGTCGTCGAGCCATGTGCGAGCGGCCGCCATATTCATTGGCTGCGCACCGTCATTACCGGTCTTGCCGATAATGAATCCGGTCGAGCCGCCTATCAGCAGCAATGCGACCGACGCAGCAAGCGCCCGTGGCCAGAGGCGCAGCCTAGCCCGGCGTGGTGCTGTGGTGACGACACGTTCGGCCTTGGGATTGACACCCTGTCCCTGCTTGATCCGTCGTACCAGCGACAAGGGGACAGGATCGTGCAGAAACTCCTCGAACGCCTTGTTGCCGAAGGAACTCCCCGCCTGCAGCATCTCAAGCATCCGCCGGGCCTCGTCATCGCGCGCCACCAGCTGTTCCAGTTCCTTGCGTTCCGCTTCATCCACTTCGCCGTCCATATAGGCCGACAGGCGAACGTCGAGCGGGAGCCCCTTCGTGTTTTGCAACGTTCAGGCCCTCCTTTCCGTCGTCTCTGTAATCATTGCGGCCAGACGCATGCGTGCGGTCGAAAGCCTGCTCATCACCGTGCCGATCGGTATCTTCAAAATGTCGGCGGCTTCTGCGGTAGCTGTGTCCTTCGACATTCACCAGCAAGAAAACGCTCGCCAGCCCTTCCGGCATGGAGAGGATCATTTTCTGCAGCTGATTGGCGTAAACGGCCTTTTCGCCGGAGGCCTCGATCGAAAGTTCATCCTGCTCGGAGGCATCGACGGTGCCGCTAGTGCGGACCTTGCGTTTCCTGATTTCGTCGATCCACAGGTTGCGTGTCATTGCGTATATCCAGCTTTCGAGCCGGCCTTCACCGTTCCAGAGGTGATTGCGGGTGATCGCCCGCTCTGCAGACCTCCTGGACCAGATCATCGGCATCGGCGGCGTTCCGCGTCAGTGTCATCATGAAACGGCGCAACTTGGGCAGCACACTGACCAGGTCCCGTCTGAATTCGTTCGAGTCTGCCGCTGGACGCATTGCTCTTCCAAAGAAAACGTTCCGGATCGACAGTTTATTCGTCCGGGTCAAAATACACGCCGATTGATATGAAACATTTGACCCGTGGTCTGCAAGTCGGCAGCGTATTGGAAGGGCATATTTTGCCACTTCGGGGACATTTCTCAACGTCAAATGTGAGGCCGGGCAATGCGTTAGCGCAGCCCGGCCCGATTGTTGTCAATAGTGGCGGACACCGCCGAGAGATCCGAGCAGGGCGCGGTAGGCCCAGCTGTTTTCGCCGCCACGGTCGCGGATCTCGATCAGCTGTGCTTTTGCTTCCTCGACCTTGCCCTGTTCTGAGAAGCGCCTGGCCCATGTAGGACCGGGCAAGGATATAGTTTTCATCGGCCTGCAGAGCACGCTTGTAGAAGCTCATGCCCAGCTCCATGCGTCCGGCCTTGCGGTTGGAGTAACCGCGATAGTTGAGGATGCGGGCGCTGTTCTGGTCTTTGACGGCATCGAGGACCTTGAGCGAATTTTCGTACTGGCCGGCATAGGCGAGTTCGCGGGCCGCCTTGAACAGGATATCGTCGTCAAGCCCGCTTTTCTTGGCGTCGGCGCATTCTTTCTTGGCCTTGTCCCAGACTTTTCCATCCTTGCATTCTGTGGATGTCTTGGTCTTTTCCGGCGGACTGGTCGTGTCCTCGCCAGCAGCCCAGGCCGCTTGGCCGAACGCGAAGAAAGAGGCGGCTGAGAACAAGGTAATCATTGCGGTTTTGCTACGGATCATGGTCATCTCCCTGGCTAAAAACTGATGCCGGCAAGCCGGATTTCGCGTCACATCGTTTAATGCCGGCGCTCCTTCTTACGGTCAGTCCCATATGACGGATGACGAGCGCCGATTATTTCCGGAGCATAGCGCTTTTTGATCCGGTGGCGAGTAACGATGGGGCGATTAGAGGCGCGTAGTTTCGACCAGAGTTACCGAGCGGCTGTCCATTGTCAGTTCGAACCGCTCGCGGATCACGTTCCAGTGTCCCGGGCTGCCCGAAATCGAAAACAGGTTGAATCCGGCGGGGGGCTTCTTGCCGCCACGGCCTTGCGACGCCGATGCGATGCCGACGACAGGGACAGGTTTGACCTGGCCTTTAAGCGAATAGACCGTGTTCAGGTGCGTATGTCCATGCAGCACCAGTTCTGCGCCTGCCGGCGGTAATCGTCGCAGCAAACCGGCGGATACCGAGCATACGCTTGTGCAGGGACGTCGCCCCCCGGATCGGCGGATGATGGATCATCACCACGCGGAACAGGCCGGCTTCGCCCGCTGCACGCAACAAATTGACGGTCTCTTGGGCCTGACGGCTGCCGAAATAACCGCTGGCTGCAAAGGGAGGCGTGGCGACCGCAGTCGAGCAGCCGATCAGTGCGACAGGGCCGCGCACGCGCAGATACGGGTAGCAGTGGAAGCCCTCGTTCCATTCGGCCGGCCCGCGCTCACTGCGCATGTAGGGATACCAGGCCTTGGTGGTTTTCTCATAGGCACCCGGCACATAGGCATCGTGATTGCCGGGCACGATCGAGATATTTTCCGGTTTTCCCGCTTCCTTCAGCCACTCGGTCATGATCTCGATTTCGCGCTGACGAAGCGAGGTTGACCAGATCGCCGGTGATCGCCAGATGATCGGGATCGATACGCTCGATCTCGTCCATCAACAGGTTCAGCGTATCGCCGACGAGGTGATTGCGCCGGTTGCGATGCCAGTTGACGAAGCCGGTAATGCGTTTCGAAGCCAGTTCATGATACGAGAGATCGGGCAGGGGGCCGAGATGAATGTCGGAAATATGGGCGAGTTTGAACATCCTTCGTACCTAGCGCATATTCCCGAAAAGGGGAATCATCCGAGAGGCTTTATCCTCGGCATGACAATGACGAAAGGAACCGGATCGGCATGAGCGAAGCGCCGCCGGAAATGCGCAGCTGGAGAGCACGGCTGGTTACGCGTGTGGTTCACAGCTATTTTGCGATCGCGCGCGGCATGACCATCGGCGTGCGCGCCGCCTGTTTCTGATGCCGAAGGCCGGGTTTTCCTCATCAGGCATTCCTATGTGCCCGGTTGGCATATGCCGGGTGGTGGACTGGAGCGGCGCGAGACGGCTTTCCAGGCACTCGTCAAGGAACTGCGCGAAGAGGGAAATCTGGAAATGAGCGGCACTCCAGAGCTTTTCCACGTCTACTTCAACCGGCAGACCAGCAAGCGCGACCATGTGATCTTCTATCGCTGCCTGCAATGTCCGGCAGGTTTCGCTGAAGAAGCCGGACTTCGAAATCGTCGAGAGCGGCTTCTTTGCGCTGAATGCCCTGCCGGCGGAGACGACGCCTGCGACACGCCGGCGTCTGGCGGAACTGTCAGGAAGCGTTCCGCCGGCCGAATTCTGGTAGTCAGGCGGCCAATTTCTCGCGGCCATGTAGCGCATCAAGGGCAAGGACAGGTCCGATGGGCACGACGCCGGTCGGATTGATCATCGTGTGGCTGCGGTAGTAATGCTCCTTGATGTGGCGCATGTTGACCGTCTCGGCGACGCCTGCCACCTGATAGAGATCCTGCAGATAACCCTGCAGGTTCGGATAATCGGCGATGCGGCGGATGTTGCACTTGAAATGACCGACATAGACCGGATCGAAGCGCACCAGCGTGGTGAACAGCCGCCAGTCAGCCTCGGTGATCCGTTCGCCGGTCAGGTAACGGCGGGTCGACAGACGCTTTTCCAGTTCGTCCAGCACCTCGAACAGCACCGTGACGCTTTCCTCATAGGCGTCCTGTGCCGTGGCAAAACCGGCCTTGTAGACGCCGTTGTTGACTGAGCCGTAGATATGTTCGTTGAGGGCGTCGATTTCCGATCGCAGGTCTTGCGGATAGAAATCCTCGTTCTGAACCGGTCAACCCGTCAAAGGCCGAGTTGAACATGCGGATGATTTCCGAGGATTCGTTGGACACCATCTTGTTCTGCTTCTTGTCCCAGAGCACCGGTACGGTGACGCGGCCGGAATAATGCGGATCGGCCTTCACGTAGACCTGCCAGAGCGCCTTTGAGCCTGAACAGGTGATCGACGGTGCCGCCGATCTCGTTCTTGAACTCCCAGCCCTTCGACAGCATCAGCGGATCGACGATCGACACGGTGATCAGGTTTTCGAGTTTCTTCAGCTTGCGGAAGATCAGCGTGCGGTGCGCCCATGGGCAGGCGAGCGAAACGTAGAGGTGGTAGCGATCCGCCTCGGCCTTGAAGCCGCCTTCGCCGGATGGGCCGGCCGAACCGTCGGCGGTGATCCAGTTGCGGAACTGCGATGCCGCCCGCTTGAAATGTCCCTTGGTTTCCTTGGTGTCGTACCAGACGTCCTGCCAGACGCCATCAACCAGCATGCCCATCGTCAATCTCCTGCGGCAGGAGCGCCGCTTGTCTGTGAATTCGTGTTCCTTAGATAACGCAACCAATCGGCGCATATAGTCCGCAAAAGCTGAACAGTGCGTTTTAGGCTTTGACGCGGCGCATTTTTCTGCTATCCGGCCATGCAGAATTTTTCTGAACACGGATCAAAATTGATGTTTTTCCCGGGAAGCCCACGACGACGCTGATGCTGCAAACGCCCATGAGGGCGACGTCATCATATTTTTGTCTCGTATGCCCGGTTTCCCTGATGTTCATGAAAAAGCACGATCTCGTCTATCTCACCGAAGACGCTTCCCACGACGCAGCCATCGAAATCATCAATGAAGAAGCTTTCGGCCCTGGCCGGTTTGTGCTGCCGCTGCCCGTATCCGCGAGCAGGGGCCGCACGATCTGTCGCTATCCTTCGTCTGTGCCGACGATGGCGAGACGATTGCTTCCGTCCGGATGACGCCGGTGGTCGCCGGTTTGATCAAGGGCCATCTGCTCGGCCCGCTCGCCGTTCGCCCCTCGCACAAGAACCGCGGCATCGGGCGCGAACTGGTGCGCATTGCGGTTGAGGCGGCGCGGCGCAAGGGATCGGAATGCGTCATCCTCGTCGGCGATCCGCCTTATTACCAGCCGCTCGGCTTCGAGAAGGTCGCCTATGGCGCATTGACCTTTCCCGGACCGGTCGATTTCAATCGCGTTCTGGTCGTGCCGATGATTGAGGACGTTCATGCCGGCCTGAAGGGCGACATCCATTGGCGGGCGTGATGGCGGGGCAAGGGATTATCGGCGGATAAACGCAGTCGGCCTCCCAATTCCGCCACAGTGACTGCGAATATCCCGGCCATCGCAACCGGGATTTTTACATGCGTCTCCTGCCGGCCTTCTTCGCCTCGCTTCTGTTTGCCACTTCCGTGTCTGCCGCCGATCTCATCCATTTCTGGGACAAGCCGCAGCACGGCGGTAACAGTTTTAACCCTGGCTGCCGCCGGACCAGGCCTATTTCGATGCGCTGAAAGGTTATGGCGCCAGCTGGGTGCGGCTGTCCTACGACAAATGGAAACCGGCAAAACGCGATTTCCTGATCGGCGATGCCGACAAATACGAGGGCATTCCGGCACAGGACCTTGCGACGCTGAAGGCCGCGCTCGACCGTGCCGACAAGGCGGGGCTGAAGGTGGTGATCACGCCGCTGTCGCTGCCGGGCATGCGCTGGGCGCAGAACAATGGCAATACGTTTGATGGCCGGCTCTGGCAGGACAAGATTTGGTGGGCGCAGGCCGCCGCCTTCTGGAAAGATCTGGCCACGGCGCTCAAGGATCACCCCGGTGTTGCGGCCTACAACATCATCAACGAGCCGGCACCGGAAAAGAACAATGGCGTTGCCTGAACATGCGAGCGCCGATGCGATGAGCGCCTGGTATGCCGGGCAGGCGGGAACGGCGCGCGACCTGCCGGCCTTTTATGAGACGGTCATCAAAGCTATCCGCGAGGTGGACCCGGCAACGCCGATCATGGCGGATGCCGGCTGGTACGCCGCCGCCGATACCTTCAGCTATTGGCCGAAGCCGCTCACCGACGATAAGGTGCTCTACAGCTTCCACATGTACGAGCCCTATGCGGCTACCAGCGCGCCAAACATGAAGCGGGAAAAGCCCTATGCCTATCCGGGCAAGGTGCCGTTTGGCGAGGCGGATGAGACCTGGGACCGGGATCGTGTCGCCGCCTATCTCAAGCAACCGGTCGACTGGGCCGACAGCCACAACGTCCCCCGCAATCGGATGGTCGCAGGCGAATTCGGCTGCATGCGCCGCTGGGAGGGCTGCAAGACCTACCTGGAGGATGTGCTGACGTCACTCGATGACAGCAAGCTGCACTGGGCGTTCTACAGTTTCCGCGAGGACAGCTGGGACGGCATGGACTACGAGCTCGGCTCGAAGAAGGTCCACTGGAAATATTGGGACGCCATCGACGCCGGGGAACCCGATCCGGTCAAGCGCAAGCCTGGCCCGGAATTCGATCCGATCCGGAAGAGGTTGTAGGCGGGGTGCTGTAGGGAGCGCAGCAGAACAATGCGCGCCAAGCGAAGGTTTAACCCCGCACTCAATCTCCAAAGGCGGGCCGATTATCAGTGCGTCGGTAGTTCAGAATGGGCCACGAGCGTCTAACATCGAGTACCCGAAACGCCGCACTGGTTCAGGGAACTCGGAAAATCTCCGACGCCACCAGTCTACTCGCTTGTTTTTAAGATTTTTGAATTGTGCTGCTGGAGTGACAAGAAAAACAGCCAAAAAAATGGGATGGCCGTCAGGACGGGATTTATCCCACTCGCGACACCAATTCCTGCGCCTAGACTTAGACCGCCCAAGCCAAACATTGTCCGGACCACAAAGGGACGCAGAAATATCCAAAGTATCGCTTCGACATAGAGCGCAATACAACACAAAATCATGAGGGTGACGTGCATGGCTGCCAGGGGGTAAGGAGAAGAAGCGTCGAAGATGATATTGTAGTCGGATGCGAGTTAACTCTTAGTCGAGCTAACATTTAAAATGCTCGACATGCGCCATGTGGTCACAGCGCCCCTAAATCAACTGTCGCTGATGAAAGTCTGCTTTAAGATCGGGATGACGAAGACGACTGCACGCTACGAAAGGTCGATCTCCGAGCTTGAAGGCACACCACCAGATGCTGAGGACAAAAGGAGATCAATTTTCTTCGCCACCAGGTCGCTGCAAAATACGAACTATATTCCGGTATTTTCGCTCATCGGCACCTTCGTTGACGCACTGTTTTTCCCATAGCAGCGGAGAAATGGTATCTGCCAGAGTGTTCTCACAATAGCATTCCGCGCATTTGGGTCTGCCTCTGGGCCAATATTCTCGATGCTGGCGATCAACCGAGCCGCCGCCAATTCATCAAAAACCATGTGTCTTGCTTGGTACATAAAGCCGTCCAGGAGAAACGCCTTCCTGATTTCGGCTTCTACATCAGTCATATTTCAACCCTTCCTTGGCCCCAGGCAACGATGCCATGCATGGGCGTCTGAAGCAATTTCCCTCACAGAGGGAGCAGGTGCCATGCAGGTCAGACAAGGGGTGATACTGGCGATGGGTTAGCAATATGTCGTGTTACCAACTACGGAGTAAAACCCGAGGGGGCACCACTGCAACCGCCGACCCGGACAAATTCACCGCCCCTCGCGATGCCAGGTCGCTGACAGCACGAACAGCAGCGCCGCCAGGCCGAGGAAGCCGGCAAACAGCGACAGCGAATTGATTCCCTTCAGCACCGTTTCGTCGGTCATGCGCAGCGACATGCGCTGATCGTCGGCAACGCGGACGGCGCCGCGCACCGGCAGGATCGGCGGCAGGTCCACCGGACCATCTGCATCGGCAAGGCGGCGCACCAGTCCTTTGGTCTTCTCCGCCCACGGCGCCAGCGTCTCCGTTGTCGAGATCGTTGCCTTGAACTCGGGCGCATCGACGCTGCCGACATGGACCAGCGTGTTGAGTTCGCCATTGGTGACTTCTGAAAAGGCCGGTCTCGGCCGTGCGGACACTGGCCTTGTAAAGGCCGGGCTCGCCTTCCTTGAGAGCGATCCTCTCCGTCTTGCCCGAGGGGTAGGTCAATGTGGCTTCGCCCGGATCGCCGGCAATGGTCTGGCGGGCGATTTCGAGCGTCCGGCCGCTGGCATGCGCCGTCAGTGCTTCTTCCTCAAGCGCGGGTTCCTGCATTAGCCAGTGGGCGGTGCGGCGATAAAGCGAAACGCTCGGGCCGCCGCCTTGAGCCGCGCGCCCAGAGCCAGCCCTGGTCGGAGAGCAGCATGGCGACACGGCCCTTGCCGACGCGGTTCAGAACGAGCAACGGTTTGCCATCGGCAGCCTGCATGACGGTCTGGCCGAGTGGCTTGTCGACATCCACTGTGCGGAACCAGCGGCCCCAATGCGGCGGCTCGCTGTCGGCGCCTTCAAGGCCCTGAGTGACCGGATGTTTCTTTCCTTCATCGGACAAGCGCGGGTAGAAGGCCTTCTCGTTCATGAAGCCGGTCGGATTGGCGGGAAGCACCGCCGACAATGGGGTCGTTGCGATTGAATCGTCGCCCGCATGCTCCGGCCCCGCGGCAATCAGCAAGGCGCCGCCGTTTTCGACATATTGGGCGATATTGTCGTAGTAGAGGATCGGCAGCACGCCGCGATGCTGGTAGCGGTCGAAGATGATCAGGTCGAATTCCTTGATCTTCTCGACGAACAATTCACGGGTCGGGAAGGCGATCAGCGACAATTCGTTGATCGGCGTACCGTCCTGCTTTTCCGGCGGCCGCAGAATGGTGAAATGCACGAGATCGACGGCAGCGTCGGATTTCAACAGGTTGCGCCAGGCGCGTTCACCGGCATGCGGTTCACCCGAAACCAGCAGAACGCGCAGGTTTTCGCGGATGCCATCGATGACGTGGACGGCGCGGTTGTTGGCCTCCGTCACTTCGCCGGCGACAGGGGCGACGGAAAATTCAAGGATGTTATTGCCGCCGCGCGGCACCGTGAAGGCGAAGGGCACGTCGGTGCCGGGCTCGGCCATTTCCGTGGCGATCTGGTTGCCGCTGAGGCTGATGGTCACTTCCGCGGTGCCGCCGGGGGCCGCACCATCATCGGCAATGCGGAACGTCACTTTCTGCTCCTCGCCGACAATACCGAAGCGTGGACCGCTGACGATCTCGACGCGGCGGTCGAACTCATCCGGCTTGCCGGTGATCAGGCCGTGGATCGGGGCGTCGAAGCCAAGCGGCTGGTTGACATCGGGAACGTCGTGCATCTGGCCGTCGGTGATGAAGATCGCCCCGCCGACGCGAGCAGGAGGCACATCGGCCAGCGCGGTCTGAAGGGCGGTGAACAACTTTGTCGACGGCGTTTCGGTATTCTCGTCATCGGCGGCCTCGACGATGCGGGCTTCGATCTGCGGGAATTTGGCCAGCCGCTGCTTCAGCGTCGCCAACGCTTCATCGGTCATCGCGCGGCGGCCGGCATTGTCCTGGCTCTGGCTGCGGTCGACGACGACGCCGACGATGGTGGAGAGCGGTTCGCGTTCCTCCTGAAAGAACACTGGATTGGCGATGGCAAGGCACAGGGCTGCGAGCGCCGCAGTCCGGAATGCTGCGCCACGCACGCCACGCCAGAATCCGAGCGCCGACAACAGCATCGCTGAAAACCACAAGCACGGCGATGAAGGGCCAGGGCAGCAGAGGCTGGAAATCGAGTGTCATCGGGGCGCCCTCACTGGCCAAGCCGTTCGAGCAAAGCGGGGATGTGCACCTGGTCGGCCTTGTAGTTGCCGGTCAGCATATACATCATGATGTTGACGCCGGAGCGGAAGGCGAGTTCGCGCTGCTGCTCGTCTGGCGGCACGGTCGGCAGAAGCGGCATGCCATTGCTGTCGATCGCCCAGGCGCCGGCAAAATCATTGCCGGTGATCATGATCGGCGACACGCCGTCACCCGAGCGCGCCGGCCTGCCGGTCGGCTGCGAGCCATTGTCCGGCTGCGCTTCGATCCAGAGCGGGCTGCCATTGTAGCGGCCGGGAAAATTCGACAGCAGGTAGAAGGACTTGGTCAGCACGTTGTCGGTCGGTACCGGTTCGAGCGGCGGAATGTCGAGATCGGCAAGGATCGCCTGCAACCGTTCGGAATTGGGGCTGGTGCCGGAACCGGATGATAGCGACGAAAACTGGTCGCGGGTGTCAAACAGTACGGTGCCGCCGGACCGCATATAGGCATCGATCCGGCTGATCGCTGCCGGGCTTGGCATCGGCGCATTGGCCGATATCGGCCAGTAGATCAGCGAATAGAACGACAATTCATCGGAGGTGATGTCGAGGCCGATGGGTGGGCCGGGCTCAAGCGTCGTGCGGTAGGTCAGGAAATCGGTGAGACCCGCGAGACCGCGTTCGGACAGGCGGTCGACATCGGTTTCGCCGGTGATGACATAGGCAAGATGGGTTTTGTCCAGCTGCCTAAGGAGGATGTCGTCACCGGGCTTGCTGTCGTCGGCGAAGGATTGGCCCGGCATCGCAATCAGCGCACCGACCGCCAGAGCGACAAGGATGGCCGCCGCTGCCGGCATTCTGAACCGGGCAAAGGCGCCGCCCATGAACAGCACGACCGCGGAATCGATCAACAGCAGGATGAGCGCTGCGGCAAACAGCGATGGTTTCAGCGACCATGCCTCGGCGCCGATGAGCGGCTCTGCGGTGTAGGGAATGGACAGGCCGCTGGCGTCGATCGGCTTCAATTCAGTGTCGCGGGGCAAGAGGTTCAGCGCGGTAAATCCTTCTTCCGAACCGTAAAGACCGGGCGGATGCTCGGCGCTGGAAACCGGGGTCGTTCCAGCGGCAATTTCGAGAGGTCGCGCCTTGCCGGTTTCACCGATCAGGATGCCATTGGCGTTGAGCAGGCGGTATGGTGCCAGCGTCTGGCCCTTTGCCGTCCCTTCGCTCGCCACGCCGCCTGCTGCGCTGACAGTTGCACGCTCCGGCGCAGCATCTCGACGAAATCTCCCGAGATCGGCAGGTTCGACCAAGTCGCCTCGGCACTGACATGGAAGAGGATGATGCGCCCGGCACCTTGCGTCTTCGTCGTCACCAGCGGCGTGCCATCGGCAAGGCTGGCCCAGGTACGCGACGACAGGTCAGCCGTCGGTTCGGCCAGCACCTGACGCTTGACGAGAATGCCTTCCGGTTTCGGCATTCCGGCAAAGGGACTGAGCGCCGGATAGTCGGCGAGCGGTTGTGGTTCCGACCAGGACAGGGCGCCGCCAAGTGCCCGCTCGCCCTGACGCAGCGTCACCGGCACCAGTGGATCGTCAGCGGGGGCCGCGGCAAGACGGGGACCGGCAAAACGCACGAGCGTTCCGCCGTTTTCGATCCACTTGGTGATCGGGCCATAGGTTTCATCCGGCAGGCGGCCGATATCGGCCATGATCAACATCGACGGTTTTTGCGCCAGAAGCTCGGGGATCGAGACTGCGAGATCGGATTCGTTCGGCTGGACCAGGTCCGCATAGGGGGCAAGCGCCCGGTTGATATAGTAGAGCGGCGAGAGCAGCGGCTGCGACTGGTCGCGGGCTTCGCCACTCAACAGCGCGACGCGGCGGCGGCGGAAGCCGTCATCAAGCAGGAAGGTACCGCCGGCAGTCGCCGTGCTATCGATGGCGATGCGGGCAAAATCGTTACGCAGTTCGAAGGGGGCTGCAAGCGTGCCCTTGGCGAGGCCTTCACCGGCTGCAAATGCCACCGAACCATTGGCGATCGCCCGACCACGCGTGTCATAGGCGGTGATCGGTAAAGTCCGCGCACCGGCCGTGTCGAGGCGGGTTGCGCTGACGACCATCGACTCGGCATCGTTGGCGGAATTGCTGATCGCCACGGCGTGATCTTTGCCGCCTTCGATCAGCCTGAAATTTTCCGGCGCGAGTGCAGCAAGCTCCGCCATGACCTTTCCGTCACCGGCCTCAACGCCATCCGAAAGGAAGGCCAGCGTGCCGGGCACAGTTCCGTCAAGCGCGGTCTTCAGCGCTTTGACGGCTGCACGCGATCGGGTTGCAAGGGTTGCGGGGCTGCGGCAGCCAGCCGGTTGCGGGCGGTCAAGGCCGATCCCGGCACGGCATTGTGGTCCTGATCTGCGGTAAAGACGATTGCGACCGGCAAGTCCTTTTCCTCGGCGTCACTGATCAGCGCATCGGCCGTCTCGACCCGGCGCTGCCAGTCGGTTGACGTTGCCCAGCTGTTGTCGATCACCAGCGCCAGTGGGCCGTTACCGGCCAGCGTGTTGGAGCGTGGATTGAACACCGGATCGGCAATCGCAAAAATGATTGCTGCCGCCATCAGCATGCGCAGCAGCGTCAGCCACCATGGGCTTTTCGACGGCGTTTCCTCGCGCTTCAAGACGCTGGCGAGAATGCGCAGAGGCGGAAAAACCTCGGTGACGGGTTTTGGCGGCGTCATGCGCAGAAGCCACCAGATCGCCGGCAGGGCAACCAGGGCGGCGAGCATCAGCGGATTGGCAAAGACGAACGGCAGGAAGCTCACAGCTGGCCTCCATGGGTGGCGCGTCCGGGCATGCCGGAGAGATACATGTGAACGGCCACCAGCGCTTCGGAGGCGAGATGGTCGGTGCGGTGCGGCGTGAACGTCCAGCCGAGATGGCGCAGGTTTTCGCCAAGACTGTCGCGCCTTGCGATATAGGCACGGCGGTAGTCGTCGTGGACGATTTCGGCGCGGCCGGCGGTCAGCTTTTCGCCGGTTTCCGGATCGGTGAATTCGGTGCGTCCAGCATAGGGAAAGCTCTCTTCCGCCGGGTCGGCAATCTCGACCACATGGCCGCGCATGCCGCGCCGAGCAAGCGGCCCAAGACGTGCCATAATCGTGTCAGCCGGGTCAAGAAAATCGCCGATCAGCACCAAGTCGCTGGCGCCGCGGATCATCGTCGTCTGCGGCAATCCGCCGGAAAGCGGCGTGTGCATCAGCGCCGTTGCCAGCCGTTCGGCGGCGTTGCGGGCCGAAACCGGCTCCATGACGCCGGGGCAGCCGATCCGTTCGCCGGAACGGGCTAGAATTTCGGCCAGCGCCAGCATCAGCACTAGCGCACGGCTTTCCTTGGAGACGGCGCCAAATTTCGATTTGTACATCATCGAGGGCGAAAGATCGGCCCAGAGCCAGATGGTGTGGGCCGCTTCCCATTCGCGGTCGCGCACATAGGTGTGATCGTCGCGGGCGGAGCGACGCCAGTCGATGCGCGACAGGCTTTCGCCGTCACTATAGGGCCGGAACTGCCAGAAATTCTCGCCGATGCCGCGCTTGCGGCGGCCGTGCCAGCCGGAAATCACCGTATTGGCGATGCGCTTTGCCTCGACCATGCAGTCCGGGATCAGCCGGGCGCGGCTCTGCGCACGGGAAAGCAACTCTCCGGACGGCGTCGGCTCGACGATTTGGCCTATGGCAGCCATTCATTATCCCTTGGCTTGCTTGACCAGGCTGGTGATGACATCGCGAACCGACATGCCTTCCGCCCGCGCTGCGAATGTTAGCGCCATGCGATGCTGCAGCACCGGTTCTGCCAGCGCCATGATGTCATCGATGGATGGTGCGAGCCTACTGTCATAGAGCGCGCGGGGCGCGGGCGCAGAGTATCAGCGACTGGCCGGCGCGCGGGCCGGGACCCCAGGCGACATTCTTGTCGGTGGCGGCATTGCCATTGCCGGGGCGGGCCGAGCGGACCAGCGACAGGATGGCATCGACCACCTTCTCGCTGACCGGCATCTGGCGGATCAGGTGCTGGATATCCTTGAGCTGGGCGGCATCGATGACGCCGCGTGCCTCGGCTTCATGCGTGCCTGTGGTTTCGAGCAGAATCTGCCGCTCGGCTGCAAGCTCGGGATAACCGACATCGACCTGCATCAGGAAGCGGTCGAGCTGGGCCTCGGGCAGGGGATAGGTGCCTTCCTGTTCCAGCGGGTTCTGCGTCGCCAGGACATGGAATGGCTGTGGTAGGTCGTTGCGCTGGCCGGCGACGGTGATGTGATATTCCTGCATGGCTTGCAACAGCGCCGACTGCGTGCGTGGGCTGGCGCGGTTGATTTCGTCTGCCATCAGAAGCTGGGTGAAGATCGGGCCAGGCACGAAGCGGAACGACCGGCGTCCGTTCTCGTCCTGGTCCATGACTTCGGAGCCAAGAATATCCGACGGCATCAGGTCGGGCGTGAACTGGATGCGGCTGGAATTGAGGCCGAGCACGGTGCCGAGCGTCGAGACCAGCTTGGTTTTGGCAAGGCCGGGAACGCCGACCAGCAGCGCATGGCCGCCGGATAGGACTGCGAGCAAGGTCTGCTCGACGACGCTTTCCTGGCCGAAGATTACCTTGCCGACTTCCTTGCGGATCAGGGCGATTTCGCCCAGTGCCTTTTCGGCCGCGGCGATGATCGCCTTTTCGTCGACCGCGCCGTCTGTCGTTTTCATCACACCCATTGTCTGTCTCCAGTGGCCGGCAACGGTGCCTGAATCGCGAAAAGCGCTCTTTCCGTCTCTCTTTTTCAATCTATGCTCCGCCCGGTGGCTGACAAGACGTGAGCAACGCACTATCTCGTGAGCCAGTGCTCGATAAAAAGCAAGAATAGGGCCAAACGGGACGGAACGATGGCGGATGCGGAAATACATGGAACGGGTGATGCCGCAGGACTTGCGGCGCTGATCACCCGCGCGGCAGGACAGACAAACGGGCAAACCAAGGGTTTGCCGCCCGTCGAGCGCTGGAATCCGCCCTTTTGCGGCGATATCGACATGGAAATCCGCGCCGACGGAACATGGTTCTACATGGGCACTCCGATCGGCCGGCAGTCTTTGGTGCGGCTGTTTTCGACGGTCCTGCGCAAGGACGAGGACGGCAAGACTTATCTTGTCACGCCTGTGGAAAAACTGGGCATTCGCATCGTCGATACGCCTTTTGTCGCCGTCGAGATGAATGTGAGCGAACGCGACGGCACGCCGGTCATCACCTTTCGCACCAATGTCGGCGATGTCGTCGAGGTGGGGACCGGATCATGCCCTTCGTTTCGTCGTGCATGGCGATAATCGCGAACTCAAACCCTATCTGCATGTGCGCGGCCGGCTGGAAGCGTTGGTCTCCCGCGCCGTGATGTACGATCTGGTGGCGCTCGGCGAGACGGTCGAGATCGATGGCATCGAGATGTTTGCCGTCCGCTCTGGTGGCGTGACCTTCGCCATCATGCCCGCCCAGGAACTCGAAGTGCTGTCGGCATGACCGGTACCTTGTTTTCAGCCGACGATTTTCGCCGCCGTGCTTCTGGCAATCCGGCAGCCCGGTAGAGGATGCCTGGCGCGAGCATGGCGACTTCCTGCTTAATCCCGACGTCATACCGCATCTCGAAACGCTGAAACTGAAAGACGCCGCCGTGCTTGTGCCCGTCATCGACGACGGCGATGAGGCAGCGTCATCTTCACCCAGCGCACCGCCACGCTGCGCAAGCATTCCGGCCAGGTTGCCTTTCCGGGCGGCGCTATAGACCCCGAAGACGACACGCCCGAGCGTGCGGCGCTGCGTGAAACCGAAGAAGAGATCGGGCTCGATCGCCGTTTCGTCGAAACGGTCGGCCGATTGCCCCATTACATGGCGATGTCTGGCTTTCGCATCACGCCAATCCTTGCCGTTGTGCAGCCGGGATATGATCTGGTGCTCAATCCCGTGGAAGTCGATGCCGTCTTCGAAGTGCCTTTGTCCTTCCTGATGAACCCGCGTAATCACGGGCGCGGCCGAGCCACCTGGCAGGGTGCCGAGCGCCAGTTCTACCGCATGCCCTATGGCGACCGAAACATCTGGGGCATTACCGCTGGCATTGTCCGCATGTTGTATGAAAGGCTTTATGCATGACCCCCGCTGCCACTGAGGCCTGGTTTTCGGCTCCCGCGCTGAGCGCGTGTTTGATCTTCTCAATGCCGATGGCGGCGAGGTGCGTGTGGTCGGCGGTGCTGTGCGCAACAGCCTGATGGGGCTTGCTGTCGCCGATATCGACATGGCGACGACGCTTCTGCCGCAAGAGGTTGTTGCGCGTGCCAAATCGGCCGGCATCAAGGCGGTGCCGACCGGGATCGAACACGGTACGGTGACGCTGGTCATCGATGGCAAGCCTTACGAAATCACCACTTTGCGCCGCGACGTGGAGACGGACGGCCGCCATGCGGAGGTCGCTTTCGGCACGGACTGGAAGGTGGATGCCGAGCGGCGCGACCTGACGATCAATGCGCTCTATGCCAATGCCAAGGGCGAGGTGATCGATCTCGTCGGCGGTCTTGCCGATATCGAAAAGCGCAATATCCGCTTCATCGGCGATGCCAGCGAGCGGGTGGCTGAAGACTATCTGCGGGTGCTGCGCTTCTTCCGCTTCTTTGCCTATTACGGCTCCGGCCGGCCGGATGCCGACGGTCTTCCTGCCTGCGCGCAGGCACGCTCGAAACTATCGACACTCTCGGCAGAGCGGGTCTGGTCGGAACTGAAGAAGCTGCTTTCGGCGCGCGATCCGGGCCGCGCTGCTCTGGATGCGCACCTCTGGTGTGCTGACGGAAATCCTGCCCGAAAGCGAAAAATGGGGCATCGATGCGATACCGGGTCTGATTGCCGCCGAGCAGACGTTCGGCTGGCAGCCCGATCCGCTGCTGCGGTTGGCCTCGATCGTTCCGCCGGACACCGAGCGGCTGGATGCCATGGCCAAGCGGTTACGATTGTCGAAGGTGGAGGCGGCCTATTTTGTCGCATGGACGAAGGCACCACGCCTGCCGGCCGTGATTGCCGATACGGCATTCGACCGCTTGCTCTACCGGCATGGGGCCTACGGTCTGGTGACTGCGCTGCGGCTTTCGCTCGCCTCCACGCGTCAGAAATCCGACAATGATCCAGCGCAACTTCCTGAGACGGCGCGGCTGCAGCGGCTGCTGACGCGGGCGGAAAAATGGCGGAAGCCGGTGTTCCCGCTGAGTGGCGCCGATGTGCTGGCCATCGGCATTCCAGCCGGGCCACGGGTCGGGGAAATTCTTGGGCAGCTTGAGGATAAATGGGTGGATGGCAATTTCAATGCCGACCGGGCAACGCTGGTTGCCCGGCTTCAGTCGATGGTCTGAAGAGCTGGGGTTCAGGCGGCCTTCGTTTCCTCGACGATCCGCGCCTTGATATTGTCGACCATGTTTTCATGAATCAGCGTTTCTCCATGCGCCGAGCGCATATGCTCCACTGCACGCCGCACGACTTCGGCGTCGCTGTCGGCCCGGGTGTGCCAGTCGCAGCCGGGCACGAGGGTCCCGCATTCAAACAATCGCATGATGCTCCTCCTTGCGTTTGCACATTCCGCCTGACGGCGGTTTTCCGCGGGCGGAATGTGAGGAGTATAACCGAAAATGGCGGCCGATGGTTCCGTCGAATGCGGGCAAGTGGTCACAATATCAATCGCGTCATCCGCATTCATGCTCGTTTTCTGGACGCGACATGGCCTTGAAGCTTCCTTTTCAGGGTCACATTGTCGCCCGATCCATCCTCAATCCTTAAGCATGGGGGTTCGCCCCTTTCGGAAAAGGGCGGTGCAAGCCGTCTTGAGACTGACTTAAGGAAGGACACGCATATGACCATTCGCCACATGCCCGTTGCAGCCCTGACCGCTGCCGCTCTCAGCCTGATCGTCATCAACTCGCCGGCCTTTGCGCAAGGCGCTGCCTGAACCACAAGCGACCCAGCCGATGCAGGGCGCAGCACCCGCCGCCATCAGCGACAAGAAGATCGAAGCTTTCGCCGTCGCCTATCTGCAGGTCGACAAGGTGCGTCAGGACTATGCCGCCAAGATCGGCGCCGAAAAGGACGCGGCCAACAAGCAGAAGCTTCAGAACGAAGCCAACAAGCAGATGATCAATGCGGTCGAAAAGTCGCCGGGCATGTCGCTCGATGAATACAAGACCATCATCACCGCAGCGCAGACCGATCCGGATGTCGCCAAGAAGGTGCAGGAAAAGCTCAAGACCACCGATACCGCCCAATAGGCTGGGATTGAGGAGCAGGTCCGGACCGGTCCTGCTCCCAAATTGATTCCATCAGAAACCACTATAGAAAACGTGGGCTTTGATGTTATGCCTTCGTTTCCCTGAGACGTCCGCAAAGGCATGCCCACCATCATGAGCTCTTCTCTTCAGCAGGAACTGATCGCTTCGATCCGTAACATCGTGGATTATCCGAAGCCCGGCATCATGTTCCACGATATCACCACGCTGCTTGGCAATCCGCGCTTTTCGCAGCGCGATCGATGCGTTGATCCAGCCCTTTGCCGGTACAAAGATTGACAAGGTTGCCGGTGTCGAAGCGCGTGGCTTCATCATGGGCGGCGCAATGGCGCACCAGATGTCGGCCGGTTTCGTGCCGATCCGCAAGAAGGGCAAGCTGCCACACGATATCGTCCGCATCGCCTACAGCCTCGAATACGGCGTCGACGAGATGGAAATGCACCGCGACGCCATCAAGCCGGGTGAAAAGGTTGTTCTGGTCGATGACCTGATCGCCACCGGCGGCACGGCCGAAGGCGCGACCAAGCTTCTGCAGCAGATGGGTGCCGATATCGTCGCCGCCTGCTTCATCATCGACCTGCCGGAACTCGGCGGCCGCAAGAAGCTCGAAGCCCTCGGTGTCGAGGTTCGGACGCTGATCGAATTCGACGGCCACTGAAAACGCAGCGAGGGGCAAACCGATGGTTTCGATAGGCGATGCACTCCGATCGGCTGCGGATAAAGGCATCATCACGGCCGTTCAGGCTGACAGGCTTGAACCATATCTGCTTGCAAAAGGCGCCGTCATCGGCGGTGGCGACACGTTCGCAGCCGACGGGACCGCCGTGGCCGATGATGCGCTGCAGGCCGAGGAAAGCGAACAGCCGCGCTTCGTCCGTGGCTTCCACGATATCCTGATCACCATTGGTGTCATCGTGGCGCTGGTCGGGCTCTGGGGTATCGGTAGCCTGTTCGCGGTGCTACCCGCCATTATCATTCTTGCCGAAATCCTCATCCGCCGGCAGCGGCTGGCGCTTCCGGCCGTGGCGCTAACGGTGGCTCTGGCCCATTGGACCGGCATGTTTGCCTTGCTAGTTGTCGAAGTGACTGCGCCTGATGGTCTCGACACCCTGACCAACTGGCTTCTGGTGCTGCCGGTTTTTGCCGCCGTTCTGGCGGTATTTTACTGGCGATACCGCGTGCCGCTGGCGTTGGCGGCAACGCTTCTGGCGCTGTTTCTGCTGGCCATGGATATCGTGCTTGTCCTGCTTGCCAAGGCCTTGGGCTCGACAGAGGCCCTTGCCGAGCATTCCGGACTGGCTTTCGAGCGTCTTCCTGATCAGCGCGCTGGGCATTTTTTCGGCAGCGATGTCCTACGATATCGCCGACCCTGCCCGAAAAGCCGTCAGTCCGACGTGGCGTTCTGGCTGCATCTGGCCGCCGCTCCGGCGCTGCTCTACGCGATGCTGTCGTTCATTTTCCTGCGCAATGTCTCGTCAGAGTGGTGGGGAGACGCCACGTCGCCGAACGATGCCGCGGCGGTGCTGGCGATCGTCGTGGTGTTCATGATGATCGGCCTGATCATCGACCGGCGTGCCTTCGTAACCTCCGGGCTTGTGTCGCTCGGTCTAGCGATCTGGACGATCCTTCAGCGTGGCGGTGTTGACTTCAGCGATTATTTTTCCGTCACAGTCCTTGCGGTCGGCGTCGTCGTGCTGATGATCGGCATTTTCTGGCAGGTGCTGCGGCGGGCTATTGTCACGGTCCTGCCCGCCGGCATCACGTCACGCCTGCACCCGATATACCAGGCCAGGCGCTGACGACGGAGTTTCTCAAGGAAACTCGATGACCTTGCTTTCGAACCGGATGACCGGCTGGCCATCCTGGTTCTCGCCCTCGCACAGGATGGTGTTGATCCGCCATCCCGACCGCGACTCGAGGTCTTTCGCCGCGACGAACGTGACCGAATAGGTGATCGTGTCGCCGGCAAAGACCGGCTGCAGCCAGCGCATGTCGTGAAAGCCGGGTGAGGGGCCAAGTTTTGGCGCCACGATACCTTCCGCCGCTAGCCGGTTCATTTCCCCCACCCAGTAAGGAACGAAGCATTTCATCCATCCGGCGCAGGTATGCCAGCCCGACGCGCAGAGACCGCCGAACAGTGACTGTTTGGCCAGTTCCGCATCGAGATGAAATGGTTGTGGATCGAATTTTTCGGCAAAATGGATGATATCTTCGGCGGTGAATATGACCGTGCCGATCGTTTCGCGTGTGCCTTCGGGGTGAAGGTCCGACAGCTTCATGCCTTTTCTCCCGCCGGTTGGCAACGGATCATGTTGGCATAGTCACAGATCGCTACGGTTTCGCCGCGCTGGTTGGAGACGACGGCTCTCAGCCGCACGATTCCGATCTCCGGCCTTGAGCGGGAAACACGCGCCTCGACGACGGTGCAGGCGCCGGACAGCGTATCGCCGGCAAGCACCGCCTTTTCCACTCCATGCTGTCGACGCCGGGAGAGCCTTCCGATGCTGTCTCGCGGATATAGCTGTCGCAGAGCATGCGCATCATCATCGCGCTTGTATGCCAGCCTGAGGCCGCCAATCCGCCTAAAATACTCGCCTTGCCGCCGTCTTCCGACAGGTGCATCGGCTGCGGATCGAATTCCGACGCGAAGGCGATGACATCCTCGGCCTTGACCTTCATCGGCTTGAAATCGAACCGCTTGCCGGCCGGAAAATCGTCGAAATACAGCATGGTTCATCGTCCTCCAATCGGCACGTTTTAGCATTCACGGCCGTTATGGGAAATGGAAACAGGCATGCGGCACCGTGTTTTCAACGTCCCTGGATCACGGTTGGAAGGGAAGATCCTGGCCGTTGATCTTCACTTTCTTGTTCTCGTCGACAACGATGTTCCACATCTGGCGGCCATCCGGTGCCTGCTTGGCAAAGCCCTTGACCATCAACAGCATGAACGCTGCCTGGCCGAATTCCGGTACTGTTGCGGCGTTCTGCTGTAGGTAGGAGACCGTCTTGTCAAAATCCTTGGCGTAAAGGGTTATATCCGTATTTTGGCAGCCTTGTTGCTCGGGATACACTGTCGTCGTGCCCGAGAGGCTGAAGTCGTAGACGGCGGAGCGGGCCGAAACCTCGTCATACTTGATCGTCATGGCTCCGCCGGGCAGGAAGATGCGACCGGCTTGGGCCGATTGCTCGTCGGTCAGCGGCTTGTCGGCGTCGAAATTGGCATGGTCGATGAAATAGGTGATGCCGCTGGCTAGATTAATATTGTCCAGCGAGATGCGGGTTGTGACGGTTTCAGGAAGCGCTGAGGCAAAGGCATCCGGAACCAAGCCGGGCGGCAGCGCGGGCTTGTCGATGGTGACGCCGAAGCCGACTTTCGCATCGTCCTTCAGGCCGTTGGTATCGATCGTGTAGCGCAGGGTTTCCGCGCCATATGTGCCGGTCGGCGTGCCGACCTTGAGATTGGCGACCTCGATCGATTCCAGCAGGTTTTCGAACATCGGCAGGTTGGCGCGAACCAGCGACTTGAGGCGGACTTGCTCGGTCGGCAGTAGCTTTTCCTTCTTCGCATTGTCGAGAACGAAGAAAACCAGATCCTGCACAGGGCGATAGACAAGCCCGTTGAACGCCACATCCGCCGTCACGCTGCCGGCGGATATGTCGATCTTTGTCTTGGCCGGATCGATGATCGTCTCGGTAAAGCCGGTCATCGCCGTGTTTGAACGGATATCGACGGTCTGCGGTGTTGCCCGCGTCGCATTCACGGTCGATGTCATCGCGCTAAACCGGGCCTCGATTGATTGCTGTGGAGAGTTCGACGTCATGAAAATGCTGTCGGCCGTCACCTCGGCGGATTTGAAATAGAGCAGATCGGGGTCGACGATACCTTCGGCGCGCAGGGCGTCGATCTTGTAGCTGAAATCCGTCGTGTCAGTCCCGGCCGTGACCTGCCCCTTAACGTCCAGATCTGCCGTCTGGCTAAAATGCCAGAGACCGTCTTCCATCGGCCGGATCAGCGAAAGAAGCGGCTTGAGACCTGAAATGCTGAAGGCTTTAGGATCGATGTCTCTCAAAAGCACGGTCGGATCGAAGGTAAGTTCGTAATCCGTCGTGCCGGGCCGGACCTTGATCAGGCCGGCCTTTGCCAGGGTCTCCGGCAGATAGGCGGTGAATTTCTGTTCGAGTTCCTGCGCACCCTGATGGCTGATATCTGCTGCCTGTACCGATTGCGTGACGAGGGCGGTTGAAAGCAGAAGGGCAGGAACCAGGCGCATCGAAAACTCCTCAAGTGATTGCGAGGCAAACATATAGCCGATCGCCCGAAGGGCAAGCGCTGAGACAACCCGAAAAGCGAATTGACCAAAACGCCGCCCGTCAAAGTTAACGAGCGGCGTTGTGGTGTCTTCAATCGTTTGTCGTCAGCATAGCCGTTGGGCCAGCCGGGCGCTCCGTTTAGGTGTTGAAGCGGAAGTGGATGACGTCGCCATCCTGGACGACATATTCCTTGCCTTCGTCGCGCGCTTTGCCGGCTTCCTTGGCGCCGCTTTCGCCGCCGAAAGCGATGTAATCGTCATAGGCGATGGTGAAGGCGCGGATGAAGCCGCGTTCGAAATCGGTGTGGATGACGCCGGCGGCGGCCGGTGCCTTGGTGCCGCGCGGAATGGTCCAGGCGCGTGTTTCCTTGGGGCCGACGGTGAAATAGGTGATCAGGTCGAGTAGCTTGTAGCCGGCGCGGATCAGCTGGTCGAGACCGGCTTCGTGCAGGCCGAGCGCCTCGAGGAATTCCTTGGATTCCTCTTCCGGCAGCTGAGCGACTTCGGATTCGATCGCCGCCGAGATGACGACAGTTTCGGCACCTTGCGCCTTTGCCATTTCTTCAACGGCCTTGGTATGGGCATTGCCGGAAACGGCATCGGCTTCGGCGACGTTGCAGACGTAGAGAACCGGATGGGCGGTGAGCAGATTGAGGCTCTGAAGCACCAGCTTTTCTTCGGCATCCAGCGTCGGCAAAAGCGTGCGCACCGGCTTGCCGTCCTGAAGCAGCTTCAAGGCTGCATCCATGACCGGCAGCAGGGTGACCGATTCCTTGTCCTTGGAGGCGGCGCGCTTGCGCGTCTGCTCGGTGCGGCGCTCCAGGCTTTCCAGGTCGGCGAGCATCAGCTCGGTCTCGATCGTTTCGGCGTCGCCGACCGGATTGATGCGGCCTTCGACATGGGTGATGTCGTCGTCTTCAAAGCAGCGCAGCACATGCACCGTCGCATCGACTTCGCGAATATTGGCAAGGAACTTGTTGCCGAGGCCTTCACCCTTCGACGCTCCACGCACGAGGCCGGCAATGTCGACGAAGGAGATGCGGGTCGGGATCAGTTCCTTGGACTTGGCGATATCGGCCAGCTTGCGCATGCGCGGATCGGGCACGGCCACTTCGCCGGTGTTCGGCTCGATGGTGCAGAACGGATAGTTCGCGGCCTGCGCCTGCGCCGTCTTGGTCAGCGCGTTGAAGAGAGTGGACTTGCCGACATTCGGCAGTCCGACGATACCGCATTTGAAACCCATGGTCTTGAAACCTGTCCGATCGAATTCTGTTGCGTTGCCTTTTGCGGAAACTTGGGCCGAGGTCAAGCCTCAGACCGATTTTGCAGGCTTTATAGGCCAGATGGCGCCCAGGCGCATCTTGTTTGAAGCCTGCTTGCAATGCACAATGACTGTTTCCACCAATCCCTGTGATCCAAGGGCGGACTTCCGATGGCGGACAACGACACCAGTCTCAAACCGAAAACGAAGACCAAGCCGAAGCTGCAAAGGCCGAAGCTCTACAAGGTCATTCTGATCAACGACGATTATACGCCGCGCGAATTCGTCATCATGGTCCTGAAAGCGGTGTTCCACATGAGCGAGGAGACCGGCTACCGGATGATGATGACCGCTCACAAGATGGGTGTCTGCGTCGTCGTCGTCTGCGCCAGGGATATTGCCGAGAGCAAGGCCAAGGAAGCAACCGATCTCGGCAAGGAGGCTGGCTTTCCGCTGATGTTCACAACGGAGCCGGAGGAGTAGACAGAGGGCTTGCTCACCCTCAGATTTCGGGTGGGCGCCTGACCTGAAATCCGGTCTTGTCCTGTGTAAACCCGCATCCCTCGTAGAATGCCAGTGTTGCCGGGTCCTTTGACCCGGTCAGCAGCATGACCTTGTAGCAGCCCTGTTGCCAAGCGGATGCGAACGCGTGCCGGATCAGGGCTCTTGCATGGCCGCGCTTGCGGTAATCCAGGTGGGTGACGACATTTTCGATCAACGCATAGGGCGCGCCGCCGCGGGTGAGGTTCGGGATCATCACCAGCGTCACCGACGACGTCAATGCCTCGCCGGATAGACCGATCAGCACCGTCATCCCCGGTTGCGCGGTGATCTCGGCAAAACGTTCGGCTGCGATATCCGTCGGTACTTCCGGGTCGTCGGCATTGAGGTGCCGGTAGAGCGCAAGCAATGCCGGAAGGTCGTCTTGCGCCGCGGGGCGGATGTCGAAGTCTTCGCCCGGCACGGGGCTACTCGCCTTTATTGCCGAACAGCTTCTTCAGCATGTCGGCCATCGGCCCGGTCGTCGGCAGGATTTTTGGCTGGGCGCTGTTGCGGGCCTGGCGGATATGCGATTTCCCAGCTGGCTTAACCGGTGCCGGTTCAGGCTCCGGCTTGCCGCCGGTCGCCAGCGTCAGCTTGTTGAGAAATTGCGAATCCTCGGCCTTTACCAGCATGTCGGCGTTGTCGGCGAGTGCATCCAGAAGTGGCTCCAGCCAGACCTTGTCGGCCTTGGCGAAATCGCCGAGCACATGGTTGTGTACCCTTTCCTTGGATCCCGGATGGCCAATGCCGAGGCGCAGGCGTCGATATTCGCGGCCGCAGTGGGCGTCAAGCGACTTGATGCCGTTGTGACCGCCGTGGCCGCCGCCGGTCTTGATGCGTGCCTTGCCCTGAATGAGATCGAGTTCGTCGTAGATCGCCAGAATGTCCTTGGGTTCCAGCTTGTAGAAGCGCATGGCTTCGCCGACCGCTTCGCCCGACAGGTTCATGAAGGTCTGCGGCTTCATCAGAAGCACACGTTCGCCACCGATCTCGCCTTCCGAAATCAACGCCTTGAACTTCTTCGACCATGGCGAAAAGCTGTGACGCCGCTGGATCGCGTCGACGGCCATGAAACCGATATTGTGGCGGTTGCCGGCATATTCGGCGCCGGGATTACTGAGACCTGCGAAAATCAGCATGGAACAATCTCTAACAGTCGGACGGATTTGTCTTGCACCGCGTCGGCGTGCGGAAGTCAACTCTATACCGGAGAAAACCGCTATTTTCCCGGTTGGCCATACTGTTTGTAGATCGTGGCTTGTGTGCCGTTGGTGATCATCCTGTCGAGTTCCACCTGCATGGCGACGATCGTCGCGTCGGGCACCTTGAGATTGCAGGCGATCCCGGCGCGGGTGCCTTCCAGATTGAGCGCCGCCTCGATTGGCTGACCCTGCCGGCGCAGGCTTTCATAGGTCGTACGCGTCATGATCATCAGGTCAAGCCGACCGCTCAGCAGTTTCTTCAGGGACAAATCGAGGCTGGGGGCGCTGTCGAGGCGCGGGAACCCCTGCTGTTTGGCGTAGGTCTCGGCGGAATCGTCCTTGTGCACGCCGATGGTGAGGCGCTTGGCGTCCTCGATCGTGGCGGGAGCAAACGGCTGGCCTGCCTTGCGCACCAGGATCATCAGATCGAGCACAAGCGGCTGGACCCATTTGAAGCGCGCCATCCGTTCCGGCAGCTGACCGGTGGTGAACACGCATGTATCCGGTGTCCTCTCGGCCAGCGAAAAGGCGCGCGCCCAGGGTTGCATCTCTATGGTGTAGTCGAGCTTTGCTGCCGCCATGATCGCCTTGACCTGATCGACGGAGCATCCTGAGCAACGCGTCGCCCTGGCGATAGCTGAAGGGCGGATATTCCTCGGTCAGCAGATGAAGGGGCTGCGCCTGCGTGGGGCTACAGAACGCCAGGAGAATTGCGATCGCCGAATATCTCATATCGTTCCTTGTGGAGCGTGCCCAACGACGGGGAGGACCTTCGTTGACGAATCCTGTCACATTATTAGTAATACTATTATCGATCCTGAAGGGGACTTCAACGGCGCGCTTAAATGGCGACGGCGGCGTGGTCTAGCGGTTCGGACGCAACCCATATTTGGCGAAAATCCTGTCCTGCGTACCGTCGGCAATCAGCTTGTCGAGTTGCGCCTGCATCCCTTTCACCAGTTCATCCGGCACGCCGAGATTGCAGGCGAAACCGTAGAATTTGCCTTCCAGGACGAGCGCGGATTCAAGCGTTGCTCCCTGATCGCGCATCATCTCGAATGTCTTTTCGGAGGTCATCATCAGATCGATGCGCCCGCTCAAAAGCTTTTTCACCGTTGTTTCCATATCGGCAGCGAAGTCGATCTTGGGGAAGTCGTGTTTCTGAAGATAACTGGCGGAAAAATCGCCGCGCTGCGTCCCGACCGTGAAGCGCTTGGCTTCCTCGACATTGGCCGGATTGACGCCGGAACCGGCCTTGTGCACCATGACCATGCGGTCGACAAGGATGGGCTCTACCCATTTGAAGCGCTTGTCCCGGTCATCGTCGTGGCCGGTAGTGAAGAGGCAGGTCCAGGGTTGATTTTCCGCGAGCGACAGCGCACGCGCCCAAGGAAGGATTTCAAGGGTATAGGGTGTGCCGAGCGCTTTCATCATCACTTCAGCCTGCTCGACCGCAGCACCGCTGATGACCCCGTTTTTGCTGAAATTGTAAGGAGGATATTCCTCCGTCAGCAATTTCAGCGTTTCGGCATGGGCTGTGCCGGACAGAAAGAAAACGAGTGCGAAAGCCAGATGTTTCATACCCGTTCTCCTCCCGGTTTTGTCATGCGAGGTTCGTCGCCTTCGCTTCTGACTCCATTTCCAACATTAGTAACATATTTTCAATCGGCATCGGCCGGCTGAAAAGATAGCCTTGCCCAAAATCAAGGCCCAGCTTGCGCAACAGCTCCCATTGCTCCTTGGTCTCGATACCTTCGGCAACGACGGTACAGCCCATCTGGTGGGAGATCGTCCGGATGCCCTTGATCAACATGCGGCTCTTGCGGCGAATGTCGGCGGTTCCTGTCGTCAGGGATCGGGTGAAGGACTGGTCGACCTTGACGATATCGACGGGGAACCGGTTGAGATAGCTGAGCGAGGAATAACCGGTGCTGAAATCGTCGAGCGCGATGCGGCAGCCGAATTCGCTGAGTTGCTTCAGCACCGCGTGGACATCCGGATTATCGAACATCAGCACAGCTTCGGTGATCTCGATGACGATGCGGGCAGGGGATATGTGATGCTTCAGAAGCAGTGCCGCCAGCTTGTGCGGCAGTGTCTCTTCGGAACTGCAGCGGCGAGAAATTGACGGCGAGATAGGTGCTCTCTGTGCCTTCGAGCCGTGTCAGGCGGGCGAGATGGCCGATGGCTTTTTCCAGGACGCGTTCGCCAATGCGGGCGATCGAGCCGGTTTCCTCGGCAATGCCGATGATCTTGGCTGGCGGCAGGATGCCCTTTTCCGGATGGTTGAGGCGCATCAACGCCTGAACCCGGCAATGCGGCCATCGCTGAGGCTGACGATCGGCTGCAGGTAGGCTTCTGAACCAATCTTCCTTGAGGCCGGCTTCGATGTTCTGTTCCATCTCGTGGCGCTCGGCGGGCGGTATCGAGCATGCTGGTATCGAAGAGCAGCATGCCGTTCTTGCCGTCCTTGCGCTTGCGCGTACATCGCCATGTCGGATTTCAGCAGCAGTTCGGCCGCGTTTGCCGCGTGGTCGGGATAAAGTGCGATGCCGATGCTGGCGCTCACCGAGAGTTCGGCGCCCTCGACGAGGATCGGCTGGCGCAGGCTGGCGCAGATGCGGTCGCCGATTTCGCTTGCCAGGGCCCCGACGTCCTCGGCGCTGACAAGGATGGCAAATTCATCGCCACCGAGCCGGGACATCGTATCGTCGGGGCGAAGCGTGATGCGGATGCGGGTAACGACCTGGCGCAACACTTCGTCGCCGGCGGCATGGCCTGAAATTGTCGTTGATCCATTTGAAGCGGTCGAGATCGATGAAGATGCAGGCCAGTTGCATGGCGTGCTCGTCCGCGTGACGGATGGCCTCGTCCAGGGCTGCCTCGAAGCCCTGCCGGTTGAGGAGACCCGTCAGGTGGTCGGTGATTGCCTGGGCGTGGTTGCGGCTTTCGGCCTGCTTGAGTTCCGTGACGTCGGTCATGACGGAGAGTGAGAGACCGCCGCGCTCACCGCTGGTCGTGCTCTTCATCTCCAGGATCAGCACGGTCATGGTTTCACTGTTCGCCTTGATGAACGGCACCGTGACTTCGCAGATATTGGCATGCGTGGTGTTGCCGTTGCGGCGGCGTGCCCTGATAGGTTTCTGTGCCAGTGTTCATCGACGAAATCGGTAAAGACGCGCCCAATGACATCCGTGCGGGCATAGCCCGTGGCAATCAGCCAGTAGTCGCTGACGGCGGTGAGGCAATTGGCCGGGTCGAGCGAGAAAAGCATGGATGGGGTGAGATTGTAGATATCGGTGGCGCGGCTGTGAGCGAGCTTTAGCTCGGTCTCTTCGCGCTCCAGCTTGCTCTGCATCTCGTTGAAATTGTGGGCCAGCGTGCCCATCTCGTCGTCCGACGTCCAATCGACATGATGGCGTGAGCCAAGCCTGCGAGTTGCTTCGATGGCAGCCGTCAGGCGCATCAGCGGCCGGATGACGTATGCGGGTTGCCAATCAGGGCCGAGGCAAAGACGATGCCGACGGCAACCACGAGGATGACGAAGACGCTCAGCTCATCCTTGCTGAAGCGCGACAGGAGACCGGGCGTGGCGACCCTTATCTCAACGGTGCCGACGGATTTCTGTCCGTCCTGGGAATTGTAGAAAATTTCTTTGGTCAGAACCCTATGCGGCAGGCTGGCATCCACCGGACCGTCAGGAAGCTGCACGGAGATCGAGTTGGAACTGTCCTTGACGCGAACGGACATGACATCGACATCGGCAACCAGCGATTTTGCGATCTGCTCTGACAGCGTCCGTGTCAAAATCCCAGAGGGGCTTGGCAAGCGCCTGCACGCCGGCCTCCATCAGAACCTGCGTGTTCTGCAGGCTCTCACGGGCAACACGTTCTGACGACAGGGTCAGAAACAACACGATCAGAGGGGCGACGAAAATAAGCATCGCACCGCAAACGATCGCAATAAAACGATTTTCGACAGAGTGCATCATCGGATGCCCCCGGTCGCGTTACCAATCTTACGTCCCATTAGGATTCTCGTACACTGAAGTCGGAAAAATCCCCCACCGACAACACATCATGAAAGTCTTAAATGTTACTGAAACGTTTGGACAAAAGCTGAAGTGACGGTCGCGCCGGAAGGCGGGAAGCGCGGGGAAAACAATGTGCAACAAAAAACCCGCCTCACACGGGTGAGGCGGGTTCACAATTCAGGCCGTCAGGCCGGAATTTTTACTCGGATACTGCTTCTTCTTCCGTCGTGCCGCCGGCCGGCTGCGCGATGGTAGCGATCGTGAAGTCGCGATCACCGATAACCGGCGTTGCGTTCTTCGGCAGCTTGATGTTCGAGATGTGGATGCCGTCGCCGATCTTGAGGCCGGACAGGTCGGCCGTCAGGAATTCCGGAATGTCGTCGGCCGGAACAACCAGTTCGACTTCGTGACGAACGATGTTCAGAACGCCGCCGATCTTGAGGCCCGGGGACTTTTCTTCGTTGACGAAGTGAACCGGGACTTCCACGGTGACGACGCTGTCCTTCGAAACGCGAAGGAAGTCGACATGCATGGTGAAGTCACGGACCGGATCCAGCTGGTAGTCCTTCGGCAGGACGCGGATCTTCTCGCCGCCAACGTCGATCGTGGCGATCGTGGTCATGAAACCACCGGCGTGAATCTTCTGGGTGACTTCCTTCGTGGAGAGGGCGATGGAAATCGGTGTCTGCTTGTCACCATAGATGACTGCAGGAATAAGACCGTTGCGGCGAAGTTCACGGGAGGACCCCTTACCAACCCGTTCGCGCGTTTCGGCCTTGAGCTCATAGGATGCGTGGCTCATGGTCGTACCTTTCTGGTGTTTTTGGAGAGCTCATCCGCTTATCTATCAAGACAGGATGAACCGAGACGTTTGACCGTCTCATCCGCGTTTGCCTCCAAGGGTGTCTGCGCGGACGCGTCCATAGCCGAGAATGCCCGGAATTGCAAGCAAAGGCCGGTCTGGTCAGCGGTTTGCCAGAAAATCCCGGTTTTACCGGAAAAGCCCGCTCGAAAGTGGCGTTGCAACCTGCGCCACACGTCAGACGCGATATCTTTCAGGGCTTGATAACCGTCAAATGATCAAGTTAGACGGGCGTTAATCTCTCTTAGTCCTTGCATGACACATTGCGGTCGACTTCAAAACAGGTGTCCCATGCTCAAGATTCTTTCCTGCATCGCAACAGACCATGACTACGGCCTGCTGGCGCTTGCAACTCTCGTCTGCATACTCGGTTCGGTCCTGACCATGCGGCTCTATGCGCGTGTCAGGCGCTCCGTTGGTGTGCAGAAGCTGAACTGGCTGTTCATGAGCGGGGTCATCGGCGGTTCCACCATCTGGACAACACATTTCATCGCCATGCTGAGCTTCAAATCCTCACTGGAACACGCCTACGAGCCGATACTGACCATGGCGTCGCTGGGCATGGCGATCGGTGTCACGACGCTTGGCTTTTTCGTCACTGCCCTGCGCAAGACCGGTCCGACCATCGAACTTGGTGGCGCGATCGTCGGCGCGGGCATCGCAATCATGCATTACATGGGCATGATGGCCTATCAGATCGCCGGCCGCATGGAATGGGATTTTACCTACTACGCCGCCTCCATCATTCTCGGTGTGTTCTTCGGTGCCGTTGCCACGAGCCGGATTGCCCGTCCGGTAACGCGCTTCTGCAAATATGGCGGTGTGCTTGGCCTCATTCTGGCAATCGTCAGCATGCATTTTACCGGCATGGCGGCCGTTACAATCATTCCCGACCCGATGATCGTACCGTCCGCAGCCCTTATTCCGGATAATCTGCTGATCATCATGGTTATGGCGCTGATGTGCCTGATGCTCGGCCTTGGAGCATCGACCTATGTCATCGACCTGCATTCCAGTCATCTGGCCGCCGAACGGTTCCGGCATCTCTCGCTTCACGATCCGCTGACGGCACTGCCGAACCGGGTTGCCTTTGGCGAACACCTTGACGAGATCATCCGCTTCCAGAAGGACGATACCGCGCGTGTTGCGGTCCTCTCCTTCGATCTGGACCGCTTCAAGGATGTCAATGATGTCCACGGACATGCGGCCGGTGACGCGGTTCTGCGTACCATCGCCGAAAGGATGGCGCAGGTTCTCGGCGAAGGCGAATATGTTGCCCGGGTGGGGGGCGATGAGTTCGTCGCGCTGACCTCGAATTTCTTCATGAAAAGCGAAGCAAAGTCCTTTGCTGCGCGGCTGATTACGGAGATCGGCAAGCCTGTCGAGTGGCAGGGCAAGACGCTGCTGGTCGGCACCAGCGTCGGCATTTCGCTTTATCCAGTGGATGCGCGCACGCCCGAGGAGCTTTTGGCGCAGGCGGATCTGGCCATGTACCGCGCCAAGGCGGCCGGGTCGAATTCCATCCGGCTCTACGAGCCGTCGATGGACGACGCCGCCAGAAATCGCAGCGTTCTTGCCATGGATATGCGCCAGGGCCTCGAGCGCAACGAGTTCGAGCTTTACTATCAGTACCAGAACAACTCGCTGACCCGCGATGTCATCGGTTTCGAGGTTCTTTTGCGCTGGCATCATCGGCTGCGCGGCATGGTGCCGCCGACCGAGTTCATACCGATTGCCGAAAAGAACGGGTTCATTCACGAACTGGGCGATTGGGTTCTGCTCACGGCCTGCCGGCAGGCAGCAAGCTGGGAAAATCCGATCAAGATCGCGGTCAACGTCGCACCGGCCCAGCTCGCCGATACCAACTTTCCGGATCGCGTCCGTGAAATTCTCATCGAGACGGGTCTCGATGCCGCTCGCCTCGAGCTGGAAATCACCGAGATCGGGCATCATCGCCGACCAGCAGCATGCGCTGCATATTATCCGGCAGTTGAAGAAGCTTGGCGTCAAGATCGCCATGGACGACTACGGAACGGGATATTCGTCGCTCTCGACGTTGCAGAATTTCCCTTTCGACAAGATCAAGATCGATCGCGCCTTCATCGATGGGGTGACCAGCAACCGGCAGTCGGCTGCGATCGTCCGTTCGACCATCATCCTCGCCCAGAGCCTCGATATCCCGGTGCTTGCGGAAGGGGTCGAGAACGAGGAACATATGGATTTCCTGCGTAACGAAGGCTGCCTGCAGGTGCAGGGATACCTGTTCGGAAAGCCGATGCCGCTCAGCGAGATAGAGCATGTGGTCAATGCCACGACTGGGGTGCTGACCGGTCCGGGGACGCGGTGGCGCCGGATGCCGGCGAGGACAGTGCCGTTGCCGCATGACCCTGCTGTGTTAAGCACGTATTGGTTGTGTTTTTCCCTGGTTTGACGCGCAGAGCTATGGGGCAGTTCAGCGCGCCACAGCACAGAAAACCGTATGTCTTCCGGGCATTACCTTCAAGGGTGAACCGATTTCTCGGCGTGCTGGCCGTCATGGAAGTCGGTGAAATGTCATTTAGCGATTATTAGTGGTTGTATGAAACGATGCTTTCCGTATCAGTGCGGGTGGTGTCAATGCTCAAGGTTCTTTCCTGTATCGCCACGGACCATAGCTACGGTCTTCTCGTGCTCGCAACTCTTGTTTGCGTATTGGGCTCGATCCTCACTGTCCGGCTCTACGCCTGGTCCAGCGCAGCATGGGCATGCAGAAGCTGAATTGGCTATTCACGAGCGGGGTCGTTGGCGGATCGACGGTCTGGATGACGCATTTCATCGCTATGCTGAGTTTCAACCCGCCGCTGCCGCATGCCTATGAGCCGACGCTGACGATGGCATCGCTGGCAGTTGCGATCGGCGTCACCATTTTGGGATTTCTGGTTACCGCGACAGGCAAGCCCGGCTTTCTCATCGAACTCGGTGGCGGCATTGTCGGGGCAGGCATCGCCATCATGCATTATACGGGGATGGCCGGTTACCAGATTGCCGGCCGGCTTGAATGGGATTCCGGCTATTACGCGGCTTCCGTGTTCCTGGGTATCGGCTTCGGCGGCCTCGCCACGAGCCGGATCGCACGGCCGGTCACGCGGTTCTGCCAGTATGGTGGCATTCTCGCGCTGGTCCTGGCGATCACCACGATGCACTTTACCGGGATGAGTGCGATCACGATCGTCCCTGATCCGCTGATTGTCACTTCGGCTGACGTGATCCCCGATGGCCTGCTGACGGTCATGGTCGCCATTATCGGCGTGATGCTGGCGCTTGGCGCATCGACCTATGCCATCGATCTACACTCTACGCGGGGGCGGCGGAACGGTTCCGCCATCTGTCGCTGCACGATCCGCTGACGGGACTGCCCAACCGCGTCGCTCTCGGAGAGCACCTTCAGGCGATCATTCGCAGCCATAAGGACGGTACTGAGGGGATCGCCGTCCTGTCCTTCGATCTCGACCGGTTCAAGGACGTCAACGATGTTCATGGCCATGCGGCGGGTGATGCTGTTTTGCGCGGCGTCGCCGAGCGTATGTCGAAAGCACTGGGCGAGGGGGAATTCATCGCTCGCATGGGTGGCGACGAATTCGTTGCCCTGACCAGTAATCTCTCCATCGACAGAGACGCTTCGGCTTTCGCATCGAGGCTGATCGCCGCGATAACCAGGCCCGTCGAATGGGAGGGGAAAAATCTGCTCGTTGGCACCAGCGTGGGCATTTCCCTGAACCCTGATCACGCGCACCCCAGAAGAGCTGCTGGCGCAAGCGGATCTCGCCATGTATCGCGCCAAGGCCGTCGGCTCAAATGCCATCCGGCACTATGAGCCTGGGATGGATGATGCGGGCGCGCGACCGCAGTGCGCTAGCGATGGACATGCGCCAAGGCATCGAGCGCAACGAATTCTGAGCTCTACTACCAGTACCAGAACAACTCAGTGACCCGTGACATCATCGGCTTGGAGGTTCTGCTGCGCTGGCATCACCCGACGCGGGGCATGGTGCCGCCGGCGCAGTTCATTCCGATCGCCGACAAGAATGGCTTCATTCACGAATTGGGGGATTGGGTCCTGCGCACAGCCTGTCAGCAGGCGGCGGGCTGGGAGAACCCGCTCAAGATCGTGGTCAATGTCGCGCCGGGCCAGCCTCGCCAATGTCAACCTCGCGGCACGGGTGCATGAAATTCTTCTGGAGGCAGGCCTTGAACCGTCGCGGCTGGAACTGGAAATCACCGAATCCGGCATCATCGCCGACCAGCAGAACGCCCTGCGCGTCATCCGGCAGCTGAAGCAGCTCGGCGTCAAGATCGCCATGGACGACTATGGCACCGGTTATTCCTCTCTGACGACCCTGCAGAACTTTCCGTTCGACAAGATCAAGATCGACCGCGCCTTCATCGACGGCGTGACGACCAACCGCCAGTCGGCGGCGATCGTCCGCTCGACCATCATCCTTGCCGACAGTCTCGGCATTCCGGTTCTGGCCGAAGGCGTGGAACGCGAAGAACATATGGAATTCCTGCTGAACGAGGGCTGCCCGCAGGTGCAGGGCTACCTGTTCGGCAAGCCGATGCCTTTGAGCGAGATCCGCCATGTGGTGAATGCGCACGCCGGAGAACTGCCCGTCAGCCTGACTGACAAGACGGAGCTGGAAATTGTCTCCATGCGTGCTGTCGTCGCGTGATCCGCTGCTTCAGCGTCCGCGCGACCGGGTGAACTGGGCAAGCGCAAGCATCAGGCCGCCGGCCATCAGTCCCCAGAAGGCGCCCGAAATCCCCGCGAAGCTGACGCCGGATGCCGTCACCAGAAACGTGACCGCGGCCGCTTCCCGGCTGTCCTGATCCTTGAACGCTGCCATGGCTGAACCGGCAAACGCGCTGATCAGGGCAAGGCCCGCAACCGCCTGGATCAGGATTGGCGGGGCGAGGCTGACGAAGGCGGTAACGGCGGCAGCCAAAAGGCCGAAGACGATGTATCCGGTGCCGGCGACGATGGCCGACCAGTAGCGCCGGGCCGGATCGCGATGCGCATCCTCGCCGGCACACATGGCCGCGGTGATCGCTGCCAGATTGACCGCATGGCCGCCAAAAGGCGCGCTCAGGATAGAGAACAAGCCGGTGGTGGCAAAGAGTGGGCCGGGCTGGGGCTCGTAGCCATTCACCTTCAGCACGGCGATGCCCGGAATGTTCTGCGACGCCATGGTGACGATGAACAGCGGCAGCGCGATGCTGACGAGGCCGGCGACGGTGAAGGCGGGGGTGACCCATTCGACATGCGGGATAAGCGTCGCCGAAATCCGCGCCATGGCATCGGCGGGCATATCGACACCGAAGGCAAGCACCAGAATGAAGGCGAGAAGCGCTGCCGGAACGGCAAACAGCCGGTTGATGCTGCCGACCACGACCCAGGCGAGCACGATGGGCAGGCCGAACAGCGGATTGAAGGCGATCGCCTTGACCGGCGCGAAGCAAAGCCCGATCAGAACGCCGGCGAGCATCGCATTGGCCAAGGCTGCCGGGATCGCAGCCACGGCGCGACCGAGCGGTTTCCACAGTCCGGCCACGATGATCAGCGCGCCGCAGATCAGGAACCCGCCAACCACCGTGTTGAACCCGCCGGCCACAGCACCTGAACTTGCCAGAAGTGCTGCACCCGGTGTCGACCAGGCAATGCTGACCGGCAGCCGGGTCGCGATGCTGAGCACAATCGCGCACAACCCCATCGAGACCGACAGCGCCATCACCCCTGACGCCGCCTGCGCTTCCGTGGCGCCAACACCGGTCAACCCGTGCAGTACCACGGCAAAGGAACTGGCAAAGCCGACGAAAGCGGTAAGCAAGCCCATGAAGAGGCTCTGGAGAGAGAATTGGCGAAGCATTGTGCGGGAAACCATGTTGCGGGGAGGCGTCTTGAGGCAAATCTGCCCTATCACATCGTCATAATCGTGCAATACCAAGCCATCATGCTGGTAGCAAACTGGGCTTTGCCGTTTTGTCTTTGACCTTTGTCCGGCTGGACGTTTCACCGCGAATAAACCTATAGTAGCTGTCCGCGTCAACTTTCGGGGGAGAAGAACCGGTGAATCACTCTGATCACGTTCACGCAGTCGCGCACCATGCATCAGCTGCCGCCAGCTCTCCCGTGGCTGCTTCCTGGCGTCGTTGCCTGACGGTGCATGGACTGTCCCCGGAGGAGGCCCGGTCGCCCCTTCGGCTCTCCGAACAGGAATTTCGTGCCGCGCGTGAAAAGTCCGGACATCTGATCGAGGAAGCGCAAGGTGAACTGGACCGGCTGTTTTCGACTGTCGGCAAGGCCGGCTGCTGCCTGCTCTTGACCGATGAAAACGGCATTGCGCTGGAGCGCCGCGGCGCTTCCGGCGACGACAAGGATTTTCGCGGGCTAGGCCTCTGGTCCGGCACGGTCTGGAGCGAGGCGAGTGTCGGCACCAATGGCATCGGCACGGCGATTGCCGATGAGCGCGCAGTCGTCATCCAGCGTGACCAGCATTTTTTGAGCTGCAACACGGGGCTTTCCTGTGCCACTGCGCCGATCCGCGATCACCTCGGACGGGTCGCGGCCGCGATCGATATCTCGACCTGCCGCGACGATGCAGGCGAAATCGCTATGCTGCTTCTATCGCAGGCGGTGCGTGATGCCGCGGCCCGGATCGAGGCCAATCTGTTCCGGCGCGCCTTCAACGGCGCACGTATCCTGCTGGTGCCGGCCGATGGCAAGAGCAGCCCGGCACTGCTTGCCATTGACCGCGACGATCTCGTGCTCGGCGCCACCTGCGCTGCTCGCCTCAAGCTCAATCTCGACGATCGGCTCATTGCAGAGCGGCGTTCCGGCTGGGGATCTGCTGAATGAAGCACCGGTCGGGCTGGGCGAAGATCTGGTGGATGCGGAACGCGCAGCCCTTCGCCGTGTCCTGTCGGGCCAATGGCAACGTGTCTCTGGCTGCCGATACTTTGGGGATCAGCAGGGCGACACTCTATCGCAAGATGAAAAAGCTCTCGGTCAATTGAACAGGCCGGTACCGCTGAATTTGTTCTTGCTGCGTCGCAGCACGTTTGTTGCCGTTCGCCTGTCGCACATCTGAAACACTTGGCGATCCCGGCGCGCACTGTGCCTCTAACGTCCTTGACCATTCAAGCGCACCTTCCTCCCAGCAGATTGTTGGAGTCTGTTTCAGGAGGAGAATTCATATGTTGCATCAGAAGATCGTCGAGAATCCGTTCAAGCAGAAGTATGGCAACTATATCGGTGGTGATTGGCGCGAGCCGGTCAGCGGTCGCTATTTCGACAACACCACCCCGGTCACCGGCGGCGTGCTGTGCCAGATTGCCCGCTCCGAGGCTGCCGATGTCGAGCTGGCGCTGGATGCCGCCCATGCCGCCAAGGAAAAATGGGGCCGCACGTCTTCGACAGAGCGCGCCAACATCCTGATGAAGATCGCCCAGCGGATGGAAGACAATATCGAGCTTCTGGCGAAGGCGGAGACCTGGGACAACGGCAAGCCGCTGCATGAAACCATGGCTGCCGATATGCCGCTTGCCATCGACCATTTCCGCTATTTCGCCTCCTGCGTCCGCGCCCAGGAAGGCTCGATCGGCGAGATCGACCATGACACGGTCGCCTATCACTTTCATGAGCCGCTCGGCGTCGTCGCCCAGATCATTCCCTGGAACTTCCCGATCCTGATGGCCGCCTGGAAGCTCGCACCGGCTCTGGCGGCCGGTAACTGCGTGATCCTGAAGCCGGCCGAACAGACACCGGCTTCGATCCTCGTCTGGATCGAACTGGTCGGCGACCTTCTGCCGCCCGGCGTGCTCAACATCGTCAACGGCTTTGGTCTCGAGGCCGGCAAGCCGCTCGCCACCAACCCGCGCATCAACAAGGTTGCCTTCACCGGTGAAACCTCCACCGGCCGGCTGATCATGCAATATGCCAGCCAGAACCTCATCCCGGTGACGCTGGAACTCGGCGGCAAATCGCCGAACATTTTCTTCGAAGACGTCATGCGCGAGGATGACGACTATCTCGACAAGGCGCTTGAAGGCTTTGCAATGTTTGCGCTCAACCAGGGCGAGGTCTGCACGTGTCCGAGCGCGCGCTGGTGCATGAAAAGATCTACGACCGCTTCATGGAAAAGGCGATCAAGCGTGTCGCGGCGATCAAGCAGGGCAACCCGCTCGACATGTCGACGATGATCGGCGCCCAGGCCTCCAGCGAACAACTGGAAAAGATCATGTCCTACATGGATATCGGCCGCCAGGAAGGCGCTGAAGTCTTGATCGGCGGCGAGCGCAACAATCTGGAAGGCGAGCTTTCCGGTGGCTTCTACGTCAAGCCGACGGTGTTCAAGGGCCACAACAAGATGCGTGTGTTCCAGGAGGAAATCTTCGGGCCGGTCGTGTCGGTGACAACCTTCAAGACCGACGAGGAAGCGCTCGAAATTGCTAACGACACGCTCTATGGCCTGGGGTCAGGCGTGTGGAGCCGCGATGCCAACCGCTGCTACAATTTCGGCCGCAACATCCAGGCCGGCCGCGTCTGGACCAATTGCTACCACGCCTATCCGGCTGGTGCTGCCTTCGGCGGCTACAAGCAGTCCGGCATCGGCCACGAAACCCACAAGATGATGCTCGACCACTACCAGCAGACCAAGAACATGCTGGTGAGCTACAGCCCGAAGGCACTGGGTTTCTTCTGAGGCTCAACCCTCCCCCTTGTGGGGAGGGGCGGAGCGAAGCGACGGGGAGGGGTTCTTTCTTTAAGGGAAATCCCCTCCCCAACCCTCTCCACAAGGGGGAGGGAGTTTATCCGAGTGCGCCGCCGATCTCGTGTGGCCCGGAAGGGAATGAGAATGACCGACACCATCGACGGCGAACCGCGCGTGCTGGCCACCGACGCAGCGCTCGCCTTCCTCAAGGAGATTCGGCAGGATCATCCAGACGTGCTGTTCCATCAGTCCGGCGGCTGTTGCGACGGTTCGTCGCCGATGTGTTATCCGGCTGATGATTACATCGTCGGTGATAACGATATCAAGCTGGGGGAGATTGGCGGCGTGCCTGTTTATATCAGCGCCAGCCAGTTCGAAGTCTGGAAGCATACCCAGCTGATCATCGATGTCGTGCCGGGCAGGGGTGGGATGTTCTCGCTCGACAATGGCCGCGAACGGCGGTTTCTCACCCGCTCGCGGTTGTTCGCAGGCGGCGAGGCCTGTGCAATTCCGATCGTCAAAAGAGCGTAAAGCGCGCCGCGCGGCCGATTGAACGGATCAATCGAACAGGCTGGAAACCGATTCTTCCTGGCTGGTGCGGTTGATCGCTTCGCCGATCAGGCTGGCGGTCGAGATGACGCGGATATTGTGCGCGGACTGAACGGCCGTGGTCGGCTGGATCGAGTCGGTGATCACCAGTTCCTTCAGCTTCGACGAGGTGACGCGGGCTACGGCACCACCGGACAGAACGCCATGGGTGATATAGGCCGTAACGCTGGTTGCGCCATTCTTCAGAAGTGCTTCTGCGGCGTTGCAGAGCGTGCCGCCGCTATCGACGATATCGTCGATCAGTAGACAGTCCTTGCCGGTGACATCACCGATGACGTTCATGACCTCGGATTCGCCAGCGCGTTCGCGGCGTTTGTCGACGATCGCCAGCTGGCAGTCGAGACGCTTGGCAAGTGCTCTTGCGCGCACCACGCCGCCGACGTCAGGCGATACGACCATGACGTTTTTCAGGTCGTAATTTTCCTTCACATCGCGCGACAGGATCGGCACGGCGTAGAGGTTGTCGGTCGGGATATCGAAGAAGCCCTGGATCTGGCCAGCATGCAGGTCGAGCGTCAGAACGCGGTCGGCGCCGGCTTCGGTGATCAGGTTGGCGACCAGCTTGGCGGAGATCGGCGTGCGCGGGCCGGGTTTGCGGTCCTGGCGGGCATAACCTGAAATAGGGAATGACGGCAGTGATGCGGCAGGGCTGATGATCGGCGCATGGCGTCGATCATGATCAGCAGTTCCATCAAATGGTCATTGGTCGGAAACGAGGTCGACTGGACGACGAAGACGTCCTCGCCGCGTACGTTTTCCTGTATTTCCACAAAGATTTCCTGGTCCGCAAACCGTCTGACGGTTGCTTTGCCCAGGGGCAGGTTGAGATAATTGCAGATCGCTTCGGCCAGGAGCCGGTTCGAGTTGCCTGCGAAAACCTTCATCGATGGTCCGCCTGTGCTGGCGCGGGTTTTTTCGTCCGCGCAAATTCCGTAAGCCAGCCGGGGTCTCGATCGTCCCAAGCTTATCGCGCTTCATAACGTCCTTGACTTTGAATGCAAGAGGATTGCCGCGTTGCAGCGTAGTTTATCCTAAAAAGATTTGCCCAAACGTGGCGAAGTGAGGACATTTCGCCTCACAGTACAGGATTTTGGCACCGTCCGGTGCTTAGCCGGCATTGCTGGCACGCCAGCTCAGATACTCGTTGATGGTCTTCGTGGCAATCGCCTGCATCGTCTGCGGCGGCACGACGGACCAGAGATTGGCGGCGGTCGCATTCACTGTGTCCTGCCCCTGGATGCGGTGGAGCCGGTTGCCGGTGCCATCAAGCACGTCCCAGACATAGACTACCGTCGTCTTGCCACCGTCGTTCAGCGCCGAGAAATATCCCTTGAGGATATGCTGGCTGCTGGTGTCGGATACGGCCTTGATTGTCAGGCCGTGCGAACGAGCCTCATTGCCGAGCTGTTTGGAGAGCGGCGTAATGACCTCCACTGGCGCACCAATGATCGGCAGAAAGCGGATCGTGCCGGCTGCTGCCGCAGGGGCGATGGCCGCGGCCTTCTGCGGCGGCTGGGCTTGCGGTTCCTGCTCGGCCATTTGCTGTTCGGGTTCTGTGGACTGGTCGTTCGGCGCGGCATCGTTGTTCGATGCTGTGTCGAGCGGTTCAGCAGCAACCGGCCTGCGGGTGATCTGCTGTTCCTGCGCCGGGACCTGGCCTTGCTGCAAGCGGTTGGCCTGTGCATCCAGCGATCCCGCCGGATCGGTATATTCGGAATCGCCCTGCGCTATCATCGTGCCGCTTGGACCCTCCGAAAATCCTTCTTGTTCCGGTGATGCGAGCTGTGCGCTTTGCACCGGTGTCGACGCCTGTGGTGCGACGTCAACCGTCTGCATGGAGTCGAGATCGGACTGATTGACCGGCGGGGAGCGGAAGGTGCCAGCGCCGACATCGACCTGCGGGGTCAGGTCGTCCATGCTGTTGCAGCCCGAAAGAGCGGCAACCATTCCAAGGCTCGCAAGAAGCGTGATCAGCTTGTGCATCGTCCTACCGTCCGGTTCCTCGGTGACGGAATGCCTGAAGGCCCCCACCTTCTTCCGTCGTTCCTGTGGACGATAGATCAATTTTCCTAAGCAGAGATGAAGTCCAGCCCATAGCGCGACAATGCCTTCGGCGCGCCATCGGTCGTCAGGTAGGTTTGGCCGAGCGTCATCGCCGTGCCGCTGTCTGAGTCCATGATGATCATGTGGACGAAGAGCGACATGTCAGGCGCGATCTCCTGCGGATTGCCCATGTGGAACATCTGATGCTCCATCCAGGAGGGCGAGAAACGTGCGCCGAGCGAGTAGCCGCACGCGTTCAGCCGGTGCCGCGTCAGCCCGCGCTCGTCCATGATCTTGGAGTGAACGTCGAAGACCGTGCCGAACGTGTTGCCGGGGCGAAGAACCATTTCGATCGCCTGGATGGTGTCGCGGCAGGCACTGTAGAGTTCGCGGTGACGGTTGGTCGGTTCGCCGACAACGACGGTGCGCATCATGGCCGCATGATAGTGGGCGCTGACACCGGCCCATTCCAAGGTAAGCTGGTCCTGCGCGTCCAGCGTCCTGCGGCCGGCCTTGTAGCGGCAGAGCAGCGCATCGGCACCGGAGCCGATGATGAATTCGTTGGCCGGATAATCGCCACCACCGGCAAAGACTGCGCCCTGCATGGCGGCCAGAATGTCGGCTTCGCTGCCACCGGCATGGATCAGCGGAATGGTGGCGTCCAGTGCGTCGTCGGCAAGGCTTGCGGCCTTCTCGACATAGACGATTTCCGCAGCACTCTTGACCAAGCGCAGGCGGCTGACCAGCAGCGAGGCGTCGACCAGTTCGCCGAAGCTCGTTAGCTGCTGGTCGAGCAGCCGGGCACATACGGCCGGTCATGCCATGGGTGTCATATTCAATGCCGATGCGGGTGCCGAGCAGGTCGAGATCGCTCAAGAGGTTTTTCAGGTCCATCGTCGGATCGGCGTTGACGCGGTCGACCCAGACCTCGACGCGCTCTGATATTGGATGTGTGTTTCGCCTGGCGCAGATCGGCCGAACGGGTCAAAAGCACCATCGAGCCGTCGGCCTTGACCACCAGCGTCTGGAAGAAGCAGTAGCCGAAGGTGTCGTAACCAGTCAGCCAGTACATGCTTTCCTGCGCAAACAGCAGCATGGCAGCCAGCTTTTCTTCCTTCATTTTTGCCGTCAGCCGTTCCAGCCGCGCGGAAAATTCGTCCTGCGTAAAATGCAGCGCCATGTCATGCCTCCCGAATGGATATTGCAGAGATTTGCCGGCCATAGTCCGGCTCGCTGCGATGGGTCGTCCGGCGGTAGGAGAAGAAACGCTCCTCGTCCGCATAGGTGCAAAGGTCAAGGTTTTCTGCCGTGACGCTGGCGTCGATGAGCCGCTTGGTGGTCAGTCCCGGCAGATCGAACATCGAATGGCCCTCGCGCGACGAGGGGGTAAAGAACATCGCGTAGGCGGGGTCCTGCTCAACAAACCGCTCGACGAATTCCGTGCCGACTTCGTAGTTCCTGCGGCTGATCGAAGGGCCAAGACTGGCGACGATGCGGTCGCGGCGCGCGCCAAGCGAGATCATCGCCTCGATCGTGCTTTCCAGCACGCCGCCGAGTGCGCCCTTCCAGCCCGCGTGGGCAGCGCCGATAACGCCCGCCTCGGGGTCTGCGAACAGGACGGGGCCGCAATCGGCAGACAGTACGCCGATGACGAGGCCTGGCGTTGCCGTCACCAACGCGTCGGCTTCGGCGCGTGTGCCGTCATAGCTGGCATCGACGATCACGGCGTCGGGCGAATGGACCTGATGCACCGTTGCCAGTTTTTGCGGCTCTGCGCCAAACCAGGCGCTGACCCGCAGCGATTCTCTTCCACCTGCGCGTTCGTCATTCGATCCGAGGCCGACGTTGAGGCCTCGATAGATACCGTCGGAAACGCCGCCTTCGCGAGTGAAATAGCCGTGCTTGACGACCTTTCCCGCCCGTTCGGAGAGGAGCGTGCTTTGGACAGGTAAGGGCAAGGCATCATCCTTCATCGGTGGTTTTGCCCTTTCGATATGCTGCAATGCGGTGGGTTTTGCGGGCATGCCGCTTTCGCCGGCCCGGGTGATTTGGCCGGATGTTGGCCTTAAGGGGCGGTCTCTGTCAATCCACCGAAACGACAGCCGACGTCGCCGAGGGGTCTTACCCGTGGCTATTTCTGGAAGGGTACGAGAGCCACATTCGGACTGCTGACGACAAGAACTTTGAACAGCTCGCCCATTTTTCCTTCGCCGGCACCGGCCAGCCGTTCGGCGTCTGCACGGATGTTGTCCTGGGTTTCGGTACCCTTGTCACGGCCAAGGACTGCGGCGCGTTCGGCAAGGCCAAGCGCGATTAGAAAATCACCCTGATAGGTCAGCCCGTTGATCTGTAGTCCTTCGCTTACCGCCCGTCGGGCAAGCTGCTCGAAATCGACATGGCTGGTGATATCGGCTTGCCCTGGATGGGCAAGCGGCGGGTCGAACTGATGGTCGCGCACCGCCTGTAGCGTATCGCCGAGGCCCGTTGCCATATGGCCGTAGTCGATAATGACAGCCGTTCCGCCATGGGTGCGGATACGCTCGCTGAGCGCCGCCATCACTGCATCGCGGGCAGGGGCGACTTCGAATACCGTTCCCAGCGGTGCTGCTTGGGCGGATGCCGGGAGCAGGTCCGGATCGATGCCGGCCACGCCCGCTGCAAACGCCAGCTCTCCAGCTGCATCAAGGCCAACAAGCCGCTCCCTGAACCCTTGCGCCGTCTTGACGAACTGGCGGATGGGGATGGCGTCGAACAGTTCATTGGCAACCAGGAGCAGAAAGCCGTCAGGCATGGTGTCAAAACTGTCGTGCCAGGAAATCTTGAACTTATGGGCAATCAGGGTCTGCTGCTGCACCTTCTGTAGCCGCTCGCTGGTTTCGACCAGATGGACGCTTGCCGCCTCATAGAGCGCTGGCGACAGTTTGGCGACGACGCGCAGGATATCCGCCATCATCGTGCCGCGGCCGGGACCGATCTCGGCGATGTTGACCTGGGTGGGCTCGCCATGCCGCTGCCAGGCCTGGACCAGGAAGGTGCCGAGCATCTCGCCGAACAGCTGGCTGATCTCCGGCGCAGTGATGAAGTCGCCGGACTGGCCGAAGGGCTCGCGGGTCTTGTAGTAGCCGTGTTCCGGATCCGCCAGACACAGCGAAAAATAGTCGGTGACGCTGATCGGGCCGTTGGCGAGAATGATGGCCTTTATCTTTTCCGCAAGCGGGGTGCTCATGTCAGCCCCTTCTCACGCGGTCACGGGAGTGGCGCGGCGCGCCTGCAGGATGGCCCAGAGGCCGATCAGCACCATCGGGACGGACAGCAGCATGCCCATGGTCAGCCAGCCGCCCAGCAGATAGCCGAGCTGCGCGTCCGGCTCATGGAAGAATTCCACGAAGATGCGCGCCAGACCGTAGCCAGTGACGAACACGCCGCAGACGAGGCCCGGGGTCTTGAGCGCTTTGCGATAGTAGATCAGCACGGCAAGGACGGTTAGCAGCACAAGGCCTTCAAGTCCGGCTTCGTAAAGCTGGCTCGGGTGGCGCGCGAAAGGGCCGCCGGTCGGAAAGACCACTGCCCAAGGCGCGGAAGACAACCGGCCCCAGAGTTCGGCATTGATGAAATTGGCGATGCGGCCGAAGAAGAGCCCGATCGGGACAACGGCCGAAACGATATCGAACAGGCTCCAGACGGCGATCTTGTTGCGCTTAGCAAACAGGATCATGGCAATCATCGTGCCGATCAGTCCGCCATGGAAGGACATGCCGCCATTCCAGATTTCCAGGGCCCGGACCGGATTGGCGATCACGCTTTGAAGATCGTAGAACAGGATATAGCCGATGCGCCCGCCGCCGACGATGCCGGCTGCGACCCAGAGCAGGAAGTCGTCAAGCTGTGCCTCGGTAGTAGCCGGAGTGCCGTTGGCCCAGAGCGTCGTATTACGGACTAGGCGGCGGGCATATTGCCAACCAATCAGGATGCCGGCCACGTAAGCCAGGCCGTACCAGTGGATCTGCAAAGGACCAATGGAAATGAGCACCGGATCGATTTCCGGAAAGGGCATGATCGAGAAGAGTGTCGTTATTGTTTCCAAGGTCTTGCTTCATTCCGGTCCGTTGTTTGCCGGAACATGGCCCTGCGGCAAGGCAGGGTCAAGGCAAGCAGGTTGCAGGAAAGGCTGTCATCACCGGTATTTTTCCTTGCATCAGTCCGCATGTGCTCCTACCTCCTCTCTCAAGCCCGCAATGGCGGGCAATGGACGCTAAGCACCGGAGACCGACACGATGAGCACAGGCGCAAACCGCATTCTGGATGATTTTGCCAAGTTGATGACGGACGCCGCGGGTGCAGCCCAAGGCGTGCGCAAGGAAATGGAAACCGTTTTTCGCGCGCAGGGAGAACGGCTGTTGAATTCCATGGACATCGTCAAACGCGAGGAATTCGAAGCCGTCCGGGAAATGGCGCTGAAGGCGCGTGACGAAAACGACGCGCTTTTTGGCGCGTATCGCAGCACTCGAAGCGCGGCTTGCCGACGCCGGGAAATAAGGAGAATCGACGCGGTGGCGCTTGCCGTGCCATCGCGTCTGACCGGTTTTCGGGACAGGTGTCCCGGGACGGTACAGGGCCGCTCTTTTTCAGGGCTACCCGCACCGCATTTTTCATAAATCTTTCACCCTGTGGACACTGCCGAAAAACGCTTATGGCAGAGTCGTTTAAGAACGGGTGCTGAATCAATTTAAGAGAGCCTATCCACAACCACCGGCGCTATTTTTCACCCGGGGGCTTTCATGCGGACTCCGGCATTATACACTGATTTTAAATGATGATCTGAAACGGATCACGCAAGCTCCAGGCAGGGTATGTCAGCCAGGATGGTCGTGTTTCCGGTAATCATAAGTGTTTTGTTTCTGGTGTTTGAGTTTGCAGCCTTGTGTGTGAACACGATGTCGCATGTCTGCGCCAGGACTTTTGGGGTGATGCATGAGCCTGATGGAACTGGAACTTGAGCGCCAATCGAACCCGGTCGATATGATCGAGTTCGTCGCTGCCAATAATGATTGGTCCTTCGAGCGCTCTGGCGAGGACGAAATCGCCATGACGGTGGAAGGGAAGTGGACGGACTACCACGTCTCCTTCTCCTGGATGGAGGAGTTTGAAGCGCTGCATCTTGCCTGCGCCTTTGACATCAAGGTTCCCTGAAAGCCGCGTCAACGAAGTGATCCGGCTGCTCTCCCATATCAATGGTCAGGTGCTGATGGGGCATTTTGATCTCTGGCGCCAGGAAGATGTGGTAATCTTCCGCCAGTCGCTGCTGCTTGCAGGCGGCGCCGAGCCGACCAACCAGCAGGTCGAGGTGCTGCTGTCCAGCGCGCTTGAAGCCTGCAGATCCTATTTTCAGGCTTTCCAGTTTGTCGTCTGGTCCGGTGTCGATGCGCAGAGCGCTGTCGAGGCCGTGATGTTTGAAACCGTTGGAGAGGCATGACGATGGCTGTGCATGCGTCGGGTCCGATCGTCCTGATCGGTGCAGGCAATATGGGCGGAGCAATGCTCGCCGGTTGGCTGAAAAGTGGCATCTCCGGCTCCGATCTACTGGTGATCGACCCAGGCCCGCCGCCTGCTATGGCCAAGCTGATTGCCGATAACGGTGCGCGCCATGAAACGGCCGCACCTGCTGACCTGAAGGCCGGTGTACTCTTCCTCGCGGTCAAGCCGCAGATGATGGGCGCGGTTCTGCCGCCATTGAAGGGGCTTGTCGGACCTGAGACTGTCGTAGTGTCGGTCGCGGCCGGTACGACCCTGTCCTTCATGCAGTCGCATCTCGGTGATGCCGCCATGGTGCGGGCAATGCCGAATACACCTGCGATGATCGGCCGTGGCGTCACCGGCGCCTTTGCCAATGGCGCGGTGTCGAGTGCGCAGCGCGATCTCGTCCATAACCTGTTGAAGGTGTCCGGCCCGGTCGAATGGGTCGAAACCGAAGCCGATATTGATGCCGTCACCGCCGTATCGGGCAGTGGTCCGGCCTATGTCTTTTATCTCGTCGAGTGTATGGCGGAGGCTGGCCGCAAGGCCGGTCTTCAGGCGGACCTTGCCATGCGTCTCGCACGGGAAACCGTCGCGGGGGCTGGTGAGCTTTGCACCAGTCCCCCGATGACGCCTCAAAGCTTCGCCAGAACGTGACGTCTCCGGGCGGTACCACCGCGGCAGCGCTCAATATTCTCATGGCCGATGATGGCATGCAGCCTCTGTTCGACAGGGCGATTGCCGCAGCCCTGCAAGCGGGCGGAAGAACTGGCCGGATAATTCGGGACGTTTTCCATGACTGAGACCATCGCCTACGCTGATTTCGAGCGCGTCGATATTCGTGCCGGCACGATCATCGAGGCATCGCCCTTTCCGGAGGCGCAAGCCGGCGATCAAGATCGTCATCGATTTCGGCCCGGAGATCGGCATCAAGAAGTCGTCGGCGCAGATCACCACTCATTACACGCTGGAAAGCCTGGTCGGCCGCCAGGTGCTCGGCGTCGTCAATTTTCCGTCGCGCCAGATCGGCCCGTTCCGCTCGGAAGTCTTGACCTTGGGCTTCGAGGACGAGGCTGGCGCGATCGTGCTCGCTGCCACCGACAAGCCGGTGCCGAATGGCAAGCGTCTCCTTTAAGGAATTAACGATGGACCCGAGCGCCGTTCGAGACTTCGTCCGCGTCACCTGCCTGCGCTGATGCAGCCATGGTCGCCGGAGACTGGTCGGCTTCGCATGTGGTTTCGCTGCTCGATCCGGAACTGGCCGAAGAGCATGTGCCGCGCATATCCGGCACAAAGCACCACGTCGTGCGGCTGCGGGATCAGGAAAACGCGCTGGCCACCAGCCATTTTCCGGACGCGGTCACGGCGCTCTTTGATGTCGTCCTTCCGGCGATCGGAACAGCAGGACAGCCGAATCCTCGTGCATTGCCACGCCGGTGTCAGCCGTTCCACCGCTTTTGCCTACGGCATCCTCGCCCACCGCTTCGGTTCTGGCCGCGAGGACGAGGCTTTCGAAGCGCTTCTGTCGATCGTCAACAAACCCTGGCCGAACCGCCGCATCATCGAGATATTCGACGCGCACTGGCAAAGGGAAGGGCGGCTTCTCGCCCCGCTCGACGCCATGCGGGCACGCCACCCCAAGCGCATCGATGCGTGGCACCGGTTTAACGAACGGCGCGGGATGATCGGCACGTATTGCGCTGATCAAGCCGGAACCCTGACCATCGCCCGCAATCCACCCATTGGACTATCCGACAACGTCACATTGCCGCCATGGCTTCTGGCGATGTCGAGGGCAATGGCAAGGCCGAGGCCTGTTCCGGAACTGTCGAGATTGCGGGCCTCGTCGAGCCGGAAGAACGGCTTGAACACGTCGTCGCGTGAGCGCTCGGGAATGCCGGGGCCATCGTCGTCGACGGTGATCGTCAGCCATTTGCTGCTGTGCTTGGCATCGATATGGACGGTATTGGCATACCGGTAGGCATTGGACGCCAGATTGGCGACCAGCCGGGTAAAGGCATTGGGGCGCACGCGGATATTGTCGTCGCCCTCGACCGAGGTCGTTACCGTCTTTTCATGCAGTTCGCCCTCGAGCGTCAGCCTGTTCATGAGGTCGCTGAGCTTCAGCTGCCCGACATCCTCCTCCGCTTCGCCGCGGGCGAAGGCGAGATAGCCCTCCAGCATGCTCTGCATGTCCTCGACATCTTGGTTGAGGTTGTCGAGATCGGCGCTGTCGCCGGCAAGCGCTAGCTGCAGCTTGAAGCGGGTGAGGATGGTGCGCAGGTCATGGCTGACGCCGGTCAGCATTGCCGTGCGCTGCTCGATCTGGCGCTCGGATACGCTCTGCGCATCTGGATGAAGGCAAGGCCGGCGCGGCGGATTTCCTCGGCGCCGCGCGGAGAAAAATCGTCGATCTTCTGGCCCTTGCCGAAACTTTCCGCCGCCTTGGCCAGTGCCAGGATCGGCCGGATCTGTCCGCGCAGAAACAGGATGGCGATGGTCAAAAGCACCAGCGAGGCGCCGACCATCCAGACGATGAAGATATGGGTATTGGAGGCATAGGCCTGGCTGCGGCGCGCATAGACACGCAGGATCCGCTGGTCGTCGAGCTTGATGCGCACTTCGACGAGATCGGAATTGCCAACCGTGTCGATCCAGAACGGCTTGGATCTGGTCGGAGATCTCTTCGCTGAGGATTTGGTCGAGGATTTCGAAAAAGGTTTTGGACGCGGTGCCGGCAGTTCGCCATCGGGCTCGATGGAGATGCTGAGGTTCAGCCGATCCCGGGCAATGCGGACGATGTCGGAATAGTCGCTGGCAGGCATCGCGTCGATGAGATCGATGACGGCGGCGATATCGCCGGTAACGGCGGCTGAGAGCCTTTGGGTCACCAGCTGCCAGTGCCGCTCCATGAAGACGAAGGCCACGATCGACTGCAGTAGCACCATCGGGATGATAACGATCAAAAGCGAGCGGGCATAGAGCCCCATCGGCAACCGTCGGCGCAGCCAGCGGACGGCGCGATTCCAGGGCGTGTCGCCGGTTTGCGCGCGGTAGCGCTGCAGGATGTCAAAACTCGCCATGGATACCCAACCGGATGATCATAGGGCTAGTCCACGCTCAGCCGGTAGCCGATGCTGCGTACCGTCTGCAGCCAGACGGGATTTGACGGGTCGTCCTCGATCTTGCGGCGCAGGCGGTTGATCTGCACGTCGATGGTCCGTTCGCCAACCTCCGCCTCGTCGCTGACCAGTTCGTGGCGCGGGATGGTTTCGCCGGCGCGCTGCGAAAACAGCATCATGATTTCCTGCTCGCGGTCGGTCAGCCGAATGTGATCGGCGCCGCGCCGCAGTTCCTTGCGCACCACCGAGAAGGTGAAAGGGCCGAAAATGACCTGTTCGACCTTGGGCGCCTTTGCCGGTGCATTGCGCCTGAGGATGTTGTTGATGCGCAGTACCAGTTCGCGCGGATCGAAGGGTTTTGGCAGGTAATCGTCAGCGCCGGCCTCCAGTCCCTCGATGCGGGCATTGGATTCGGCGAGCGCCGTCAGCATGATCACTGGCACGGTCTTGATCTTGCGTAGGCTCTGGGTGAGCGAAATGCCGGTCTCGCCGGGCATCATCACATCGACGATCAGCAGGTCATAATCGATGCCTTCAAGCTTGCGTCGCGCCTCGTCGGCATCGGCAGCCGTGGTGACGCGAAATCCCTTTCCATCAGGTAGCGGTTCAGAAGATCGTGAATCCGGCGATCGTCATCCACGACCAGCAGATGGGCGGCATCATCGTCGATCCTGATCGTCTTTGTCATCTGTCGTATGCCCTGTCATCTCGCATAGCCGGCTGTGCCTGCCGGTGTGTCAATTGTCGTCGGCATTTTTCATGCCGGCCAGGAAGCGCTTGACCAGTTCGCGTGCACCGGGACCGGTTTTTTCCATGGCCTCGGCGATGCGCCACGATTGTGGCTCGGCCAAGGCTCTTGCGAGCGTCTTGCCTTCCTTCGTTGTATAGAGCTTGCGCTGCCTGCGATCTTCCGGCCCGGCAACTTGATGAATATACCCTGAATCGATGAGCTGTTTCAAAACGCGGGCCAGGCTCTGCTTGGTGATCCGAAGCGTATCGAGCAGGTCAGCGACGGTCATTCCGGGTTCTCGGTCGACGAAATGCAGGACGTGGTGGTGGGCGCGCCCGAAGCCGCGCTGAGAATCACGTCCGGGTCGGAGGTGAAATCCCGATAGGCAAAGAAGAACAGCTCGATAATCTCGAAATCGACCGCTTCCATTGTGTCTGCCCCGGCTAAGGACGTTTCCTTTTCGGCTTTCTGGTTCGGCTGTCCTGCCACGCAGTCATTTCCTTTCAATCGCAATGCATTCTACGAAACATCTCGAAAAAAATATGTCAGCTATATTGACATATTTTTTCGTCATTGGTAAGCCTTTGTTCGCAGACGGGCAGAACTCCCGGCGCTTGCTCTATCCTTGAAGATAGGCCGCGCCGCTCGATCGCCAATCCAAAATCATCATAGCGGATTTCCCTGGCTGACGTTTGCCGATAAATGGAATCAGGGAAGACAATCAACACAAAGAATGGCGCATGGACGCCCAGGGATGAGACGATGGCAGCAGTTCCTTTTGATCAGTTGGACGGGCGGATCTGGTTCAATGGTGAATTCGTCGATTGGAAGGACGCAAAGATCCACGTGCTGACCCATGGGCTTCACTATGCCAGCGCCGTCTTCGAAGGCGAGCGCGCCTATGGTGGTCGTATTTTCAAGTTGACGGAGCACAATCAGCGCCTGCACAAGTCGGCCGAAATCCTCGGATTTTCCATTCCGTACTCCGTCGATGAACTGGATGCCGCGACGATCGAACTGCTGAAGCGCCAGGGCTTTTCCGACGCCTATGTCCGGCCGATTGCCTGGCGTGGTTCGGAAATGATGGGCATTTCCGCCCAGAGCAACCGTATCAACGTCGCCATCGCCATCTGGCAGTGGGGCAGCTATTTCAACCCGGCCGAGAAGCTCAAGGGCATCCGCCTCGACATCGCCGAATACCGCCGCCCCGATCCGAAGACTGCACCCTGCGCCTCAAAGGCTGCCGGCCTCTACATGATCTGCACGATTTCCAAGCATGCGGCGGAAGCCAAGGGGTATGCGGATGCGATGATGCTCGATTATCGTGGCCAGGTCGCCGAAGGACGGGTGCCAACATCTTCTTCGTCAAGGACGGCGTCATTCATACGCCGGTGCCGGACTGCTTCCTCAACGGCATCACCCGCCAGACGGTCATCGAGCTTGCCAAACGTCGCGGTTATCAGCTGGTTGAACGGGTGATCATGCCGGAAGAGCTTGCGGACTTCTCGGAATGCTTCCTCACCGGTTCGGCCGCCGAGGTGACACCGGTCTCCGAGATCGGCCCTTATACGTTCAAGCCGGCGACGATTTCGGAGACGCTGATGAACGACTACATGAAGGAAGTCTATCCGGTCGCTACAGCCGCAGAATAAACCGCGGTTTTGATCCGAATGAGAAAAGGCGGCTGATGAGCCGCCTTTTCGTTTGATATCTAACCGTCAATACACGCGACCGGGTACGGATCGCGCGGACTGTTTCAGGCCTTGCTTCCGCCCATGACCATGCCGGCAAGCCCGGTGAGGACACCACCGCCGACAAGTCCGCCAATGGCTTGCGTGATCAGCCCCGCGGCGGCTGCTTCACCGCCCAGCATCTGAACGAGAAATCCGCCGCCCAGGCCACCGATGGCGCCAACGATCGTGCGGACAACGACACTGAGTGCCTGTTGCTTGAGCACCGCTCCAGCGGCGTTTCCACCCGCCGCACCGGCAATCAATTGCGTAATGATAGGCAGTAATGCTTCCATTGCTCGCTGCTCCCGTTTCAGCCATTGGCGTCCGGCCCCCCAGACTCACCTGGCACGCCGTCGATCCGGCATATGCAGGTTGGGGCGAAAATTCGCATGAGTCAATTTCGCAACTGCGAAATGATATTTTTTGTTGGAATCGCCTTCAGGTGGAATGAAAAACAGCTCTGGTCATGGTGCTGTCATGGCAGCGCGGTATCGAACGACGAAATTCCCTTCACTTTGCCATTGGTCACAGAATTTTCCCTTTGCCGGTTTTTCTGCCGTCCTTTCCCGCTTACCAGCCATTCCAAATGCAGGCGGCTCTGTTGCTCGCTTCTATGCGCATCCTGATGTTCCCTTTGGAACTGCGAAGATAAGCGAAATGTAAAATACTGAAATCGTTCCGCTTTACCGGAACTTTTGCACTATTCCGGTGTTTAGACGCCAACAGAGAGAGTTATGAACATGCAACACAACATTTCCGTGGATACGTATTCAACCGCACGGCAGCTGCGTCCGGTCGTCATTGCCGTCGTTGCCGCCAAGCTTGCGGTTTTCGCTCTTTTGATGACCACGATCAATTTCCAGGCGCCCTTGCCGGCAGCCGTTGAAGTTGCCTGAAATGCGCTAGAGCGATTTGCCCGGCGCCTTCAGGGCAACTCCCGTTTCGCAGTTGCTCTGTGTTCCAATCACAGTCTTTGCCGTTTTCATTGCAGCGCGTCCGTCCTATATGCTGTTCAACGATAGCGACAGCGAGGCATAGGCGGCATGTTACAGGCGGGCATTATCCCGGTTACCCATTTCCAGCAGAATTGTACGGTTTTGTTCGATACCGAGACCAAGGAAGGCGTGATCGTCGATCCGGGCGGCGATGTCGATGTGATCCTGCAGACGATCAAGGAAAACGGCATCACGCTGAAGGCCATCTGGCTGACCCACGGCCATATCGACCATGCCGGCGGTGCCAAGGAACTCAAAGAGACCCTAAACCTCGACATTATCGGCCCACACAAGGACGATCTTCCCTTGCTCGAAAATCTCGAGACCCAGGCTGAGAAGTTCGGGCTGGCGATGAAGGTCGAGAACGTGCTGCCGGACCAGTGGCTGGAGGATGGCGACACCGTATCCTTCGGCGATCACGTCTTCGAGGTGCTGCATTGCCCCGGTCATGCGCCCGGCCATGTCGTCTATTTCAATCGCAAGCAGGGTTTCGCCCATGTCGGCGACGTACTGTTTCGCGGCTCCATCGGCCGTACCGACCTTCCGGGCGGTAATCATCAGCAACTGCTCGATTCCATCCACGACAAGATCCTGCCGCTTGGCGATACCGTCGGCTTCATCTGCGGGCATGGCCCGGGCGGCCAGATCGGCGAGGAGCGTCGGACCAATCCCTATCTGCGCGGTTTGTAAGGGCGTTAGCTGTCATTTTTACCCACCATTGTTATGGTGTGCCGTATGCTGGGACAATAAAAAAGGCACGTGCCGATCGACACGTGCCTTTTTCAGTGAATGGATACTGTCTCAACCGGCGCGGCAGAAATACTCTCTGCCGTCGTAACCGACGAAGGTGCCGGATTGGGGAGTCGAACGAGCGGTAACGCTGCGAGCAATAACGGTACCAGCGGGGAGTCCATGGCTCCAGTCCGCCGTAGTTTTCGACGACGACCGGGCGGGCGCGGCGATAGACCGGACGTGGTTCGTAATATTCGGGCTCCGGATCGATATAGACCCGTTCCTGGTAACGCGGCTGGCTTGCAATGGCGCCGCCGATGATCACGCCGGTGGCAAGACCGAGCGCGCCGAGGGCAACAGCATCGCCGTTATTGTGGTGGCGATAGTTGCGGCGGCCCCAGTCTTCGGCCTGAGCGGGCGTGATTGCCGGGATGACGGTCGCTGCCGTAGCAATGGCAAGAACAGCAGCTTTGATAACCTTGTTCATTGTTTCGATCCTGTTGTGGGGTTTCGGTCCTGTTATGGGCCGGACGATTCCGTCCTTCATGATGAAGACAGACTAATATGGCGAAACTGAATGTAGGGTGAATGAAAAAACCCGGCAACGAGGCCGGGCTTCAACGTGAATCTGTTTGCAGTGAATGGGCGGCTTAGCCCGAGACCTGCAGGTTGACCGCCTTCGGGCCTTTGCCGCGGCGATCCGGTTCCGTGTCGAAGCTGACCTTCTGGTTTTCGGATAGTCCGTTCAGGCCCGAGGCCTGTACTGCGGAGATATGCACGAAGATGTCGGCGCCACCATTGTCAGGCTTAATGAAACCAAAGCCCTTGTCGGTGTTGAAGAATTTAACAATGCCAGTCTCGGCCATGCGTCAGGTCCTTTTTCCTCTGCCCGGATGCGGCGGGCAGCATTACAATGTTTTGCCCCAAGGGGGCGTGCGGCAGGCAGTTCTCGACTATGAGGAAAGGGTCCTGTAATTGCAGCCAGTCATCGAAAAACTCCGTCTTTGCCCGACTGCCCGGAACATTTTGCGTGTCCGGCGCGCGTTATTTAAAGGTCTTCCCGTGTTCGCAAATTGCCCTGAACACAGTAAGCTTGCTGTGTTTATTTTAAATTGGCAAGCAAAAGTTTTTTGAAACAAGTGTGCCAATTTGGTTTGTTTAAAAAGCAATCAACTGCCAAAAAATATGATTTTTCTACCGATATATTGCAAGCTATTGAAAATATTGCTGTTTGTCTAATTTTGCATGTTTTTTGGGCTGTTTGCGGCATGATATGTCGCAGAATGCCATGGTGCCCCCAGGCCCCTCTCATAGCTTCTTCAAATATTAACCGTTTGATAAAACTTGGTACTTCATCATATGATGCAGCTGTTACTCGGGGATCTATCTCGGGGAAAACAGGCACTTCCCGCGTGCGCAGAGTTCAAGCTCCGGCAGCAACGCTTTTCGGCTTAGTCAATTCGGGCACGATCTCCGCGATCAGCATGGCGGCAAAGATGATCAGCGCAGCCGATGTAGCCGACCGTTGTGATAGTTTCCCCGAGCAATAGGACGCCGAGCAGGGCGGCAAACAATGCTTCGCTCGACAGGAAGATCGCCGCCTGCGGCGCTGTCGTGTAGCGCTGCCCGACCACCTGGCAGATGAAGCCGATACCGCTGGAAAAGAAGCCGGCATAGAGGATTTCGGACAGGGCGTTGGTCACGGCCGTCAGGTCGAGCGGTTCGAAGATGGCACCCGCCACGCAGCCCAAAACAGCGCAGACGGCAAACTGCACCATCGACAGGAGCATCGGCCGGCCCGTGCTGCCGACGAAGATGCCGACCAGCATGACCTGCAAAGCCCAGAAGACGGCGCAGAGGATCGTCAGGAAATCGCCGTTGTTCAAGCCGGCCAGTTTGCCACCGCTCAAAAGAAAGATGCCGAACAACGCCAAGCCAGCGGCCGGCCAGATGATCCAGTGCGGTTTGCGGCGCAGGAAGATCACGGTCAGCACCGGCACGAACACGACGTAAAGCCCGGTGAGGAAGCCGGAATTGGTAACACTGGTGGTCATCAGCCCGAGTTGCTGGGTCATGGCACCGGCAAACAGCGCCAGCCCGATCCACAGGAAGTTGCGGATGCTGGATTTCGGCATCGGCTGCTCAGCCTTGCGATGCTCCCACAAAGCCAGCGGCGCTGCGACCGCAGTTGCGATGGCAAACCGAAGGCCGATGAACCACATCGGACCGATCGGATCCATCGCCGTCGATTGCGCCACGAATCCCGCACCCCAGATGGCGCCTGATAGCAACAGGAAGAGATTGGCCTGGATGCGGGTCACGATATCGGTTCCTGATGGCTCGGCACGAAAGGCCTCGCATCGGAACGATTTCAGGGCAGATGTGCGTCGGATTTTATTCGGATGTCAGCTAACATCTGCATCAATTTCAGGCAAGTGTTCGGTCTGACGCGAAAAAATGGGGAGCGGTCAGCTTCTGTTCGTCGATGCGAAAACCCGTAGTAGCGCACCGTCGTCTCCATCCGTGAGCAGCAGGATCGCCCCGTCCGGCGCAACCTTCACATCGCGAATGCGTCCGAATTCGCCTTCGAACAGCCGCTCTTCGGCAACAACCGCGCCGCTTTCGTCCCGCTCCAGCCGCGCCAGCAACTGATATTTCAGCGCCGCGACCAAAAGGTTTCCGTCCCATTGCGGAAACATCGCGCCGCGGTAGACGTCGATGGCGCCGGGCGCGATGGATGGATCCCAGTAGTAGAGCGGCTGCTCGTAGCCATCGGCTGCTTGACCGACGCCAATCTCCGCGCCGGAGTAATCTTTGCCGAACGTGATGACCGGCCAGCCATAGTTCTTGCCCGGCTGCGGCGTGTTGATCTCGTCGCCGCCCGCGCGCCGTGTTCGACGGTCAGCAACTGGCCATTGGCCGGATCGATGGTGATGCCCTGCGGATTGCGGTGACCTTTCGACCAAAGCTCGGCAAGTGCGGCCTTGTCGTCCTTATAAGGGTTATCTGCAGGTATGTTGCCATCCGGCTCGATATGCAGAATGGCGCCCGCATGATCGCGCATATCCTGCGCCCGATCCCGTTCGCCACGATCGCCGATACCGAAGAACAGGCTACCGTCGGTACCAATCGCGATCCGGGATCCGAAATGCTGGCCCTTGTCCGTAAACCTGTTCATCCGGAAGAGTTCCTGCGTCTGCGTCAGGCTTTTCCCGTCCCTGGAAAGCACCCTGCGCACGATTGCCGTTCCCTGTTTGCCGCCATCGGGGAGAGCCATGGACAGGAACAGCGTGCGACTGGTCTCAAAGCCGGGAGCAAGCGCGACATCGAGAAGTCCGCCCTGTCCCTTTCGCGCGATCTTCGGCACGCCTGTGATCGGCGCGGATGCCTTGCCCTCACGAATGATGCGAAGGGTGCCGCCAAGCTCCGTGACAATGTAGGCGCCGTCGGGCAGCACTTCGACGGACCAGGGATTGTCGAGGCCGGAGACGATCGTATTGACCTGCACGGCGGCCTTGTCGGTCGCAAATTGTTTTGGGTCATCGGCAAAGGCAGGGGCTGCGACAAAAGCGGATGCGAGGCCGGCGGATTTCAGTAGGCTTGCGAATGTCGTCTTCATCTCATCCTCCAATCGCTACCCGTTGAAACTGGGTCTTGAGACGGCCTGATCAAGGTCGGGAGAGAGGTTTTGCGATCAAAAGGAATTTACCGGGAGTTTACTTGGTCCACCTTGCGCTGCGAGCGTCGATGGGCCTGCATCTGCAACAAGTTCGGCATCGACGATGTAGCGCAATGGGCCTTGCTCGGTCGCATCGAAGGGCCAGCAGGTGGCAAGTGCCAGATTGCGGCCGGGTGCATCGGCATTGATGCCGCTCTCGTCCCAGCGGGCGATGCGGCTGCTGCCGGCGCGGAAGGTGAGATTGGTTCCGTCCTTGCGGGTGACGACCAGAAGATCGCCGGGCTTGACGTCCCTCAGCCAGCGGAAATGCGTGTCGCGATGGGCGGCGATGACCGATGTTCCAAGCTCGCCCGGTGCCGGTGTGTTGGCCAGCCGCGCCGGGCCGAAAGCCAGGGCCTCGCCGCTGGCGCCAGAAAGCACGACGGCGGTCTTGCCAATCCGCAGCGCGGTGATCTCCGCCTCGGTGGTGAAGTCGGCCCAGGGCCAGGGTTTGGCATTGGTTTCACCCTCCAGTTGCGCTTCGAAGCTGCGCTTCAGGAGAACCTGCGAAACCTCCGCCTTCGCCTTCATGTAAAAACCTTTGCCGACCAGCATCAGGCCGGCGAGAGCCACCAGCAGGATCCCGGCCAGTACAACCGTCTCCAGTGCGTTGAGGCGCGCCAGAAAGCCGGCGCGCCCTTCCTTGTTTTGATTTCCTTCATTGCCAGGCTTATCGGACACGATCGCGCACCTCCGAAGCCAAGCCGCGCACCTGCCAGCGCCACAGGCTGAATGTGGTCGCGGCCATCAGGGCGAAGGCAAGCAGCATCAGGCCGATCAGGATGTGCCGGTCGGCGAGCGTTGCCGTCTGCGGCAGATCCACCTGTTTGCCTGCGTCGGCGATCATGCTGGCGGCATGCGCCGTCGGCGCTGCGGCCATCCGGTCGGCGATCAGCATTGCCTGCTCGTCCTGCCGTTCAAGCGACGCCTTGCGCTGGCCCTCCGGGATGGCCTGCTGCGGCTTCTCGCCAAAGACCTTCTCAAAATCCCAGCCCTCGGGCAGGTTGAGCGGCATGTCGGTGCTGACGACAGGCTTACCGGCTGGACGCGACGGCGTGACATCGACGGCGACAAGGCTGGTGACGCGGGAAACGAGATGATTGGCCAGCGCCACCGTCTCGATCTGCTTGTCTAGCGCCGCTGCATCATTCACCGCATAGGCATTGGCTTCGAGACCGTCGATCTTGCGGCGAGCCCAGAGCTTGGCGATGCCCTTGCCTTCGGACGCCTTGGCGACGTCCATTTCGATCCGCCAGGGTTGGTTGCCGGTCTTGCCGATGATCTGCAGCTTGCCAGCAGGCGTTGCGCCATCGAGTTGCGCAGTCAGCACCACCGGCTCTCCGCGATAAAGGTCGGGCATCGGGTTTGGCGTGATATCCGGCGCATTCGCACCGTCGAAGCTGACGGCGATGTCGGTCATCACAGGATTTTCCAGCTTGTCGAACAGTTCGCCCATGCGCGCGGCCACCTGATCCTCGGAGCCGATCAGCGTGAAGGTACCGCGGCCGATTTCAGCGGCCTTGGTCATGAAGTGGGTATTGGGGGCTGAGCCGATGCCGACGGTGAAGACGCGGGCGTCGCCGCGGTTCTTCGAAATTTCGTCAAACAGCTGCGCTTCGTTGCCGATGGCGCCATCGGTGAGGAAGACCACCTGCCGCAGGGAGCCAGTTTCGACCGGTCCCTGGGTGCGAAGGGCAGCCTCCAGCGCCGGCAGCATTTCGGTACCGCCATCAGCCGTCAGGCCGCGGACGAAGGCAATGGCATCCTCGCGCTTGTCCGGTGTCGCCTGGACGAGTGACGGGAAATGCACCTCCATCGTGTCATCGAAACGCACCACGTTGAACTTGTCTTCCGGCCGCAGCTTCGAGATGGCCAGCGCCAGGCTGTTGCGTGCCTGCTCGATCGATGGTCCGGCCATCGAGCCGGAATTGTCGATGACGAAGACGACCTCGCGTTTGGGATAGGTCTGCGTTGCGGCGTCTTGCGCCGGCGGCGTGACGAAGCCGAGCAGATAGGTCTTGCCGTTCTGAGTCTCGTGGAACAGGCCTGCATTCGGCGTCTTGCCGGCGACAGCGTTCCAGCTCAGCTCGAAATCCTTGTCGGCCGGCACGCTACCGCTCTTCAGCGAGATTTTGCGCGCCATGTCGTCGATTGTCTGCATGTCGGTCTGATGGAAGGGGGAGGTGATAGTGCCGAGCGGGAAACCGGCGTTGAGATTGACTGTCAGCGTCACCGGATTGATCTTCGCGTTCTCCGCCGGGTCGAGCACGGGTGCGGTGATCTTGTCGCGGTCCGGAACCGGATCGTTTACGGCATAGCCGGACTTCGGATCGAGATCGACTGTCTGGACAATCGGATCGGGATTGTAGCGCGGCGCCACCACCATCGGGAACCTGAGCGAAAATTCGCCGCCCGACTGGTGGACGCTGCTCTGGTATTCGATCTGCACGACGATGGTTTCGCCGGGGCCGATATTGGCGACCTGGTTGGTGAAGATATTGGGACGCTGCTGTTCGAGAAGCGCCGTCTTCTTGCCCTCGGCCTTGGCTTGCTCATAGACCTTGCGGGCCTCTTCGCGGGCCTTGATCTCGCCCTCGATGAAGCGGTCGCCGATCTGCATCCTCAGCGTATCGACGGCGGAATTCTCCGGCAGCGGGAAGACATAGGTGCCCTCGACCCAACCCTGGCTCGGGTTCTGGAAGCGCTGGGTGACGCGGGTGCGGATGATCGGGGCCGTTGACGTCGATCACGACGTCGGTCGCCAGCCGCGGTGCCTCGACGAAGGAGCCTGGTTCCTTGGACGGGAAGAGCAGGGCGCCGGTGCCCATGTCGTTGGGGTGCACGTAACCGGCAAAATACTGCGGCTTGCTTTCATTCGTCTCGGCCATCGCATGCGAGAAGAAGCCCAGCGTAAAGAGCAGGGCCAGCGTGACGGCGATCAGTGTTGCGACGATCAGATATTCGATTTGTCGCGTGCTGGTTCGGCTGCGCGGCTTTTCCGCGTTTTGTGTGTCCAGAAGCATTGCAGGCCCCCTCGGCGCGAATGGTTTCGTCTACCTTCAGAAAAGGCCCGGAAATCGGCTGCACAAGGACGGAATTGCGGCAGGCCAAGGCATTTGTTGTGACCAAATCAAGGCGTTGCGGAAATTGGCAAAAGCTTTTGTTTTTGATGAATAAATCGCCGTGGAGAAACGTTCTTGATCCTCATGTACATGCTGCCGGTGGAATCCGGCATTTCTCTTTAGCCGGGTTCAAAAAGCTGAGTCGTTTCAGGCGTCTGCATGACACAGCCGACAAAGTGATTCATCCAAACCTGTGATGCCACTGATGAAACATTGTCATGGTTACGCATTTTGCCGGTTTTCTGGGCTCTTTGCGCTTGAAACCGGGGCCGTCTTTCGACATACACCTAACCGCTATGGAGCCCGGCAGAGCCCGCTCCATTGGCCGCATGCTGTTTCAACCTGATCAGGACAAACATATCATGGCCTTTCTTGCCGACGCCCTTTCCCGTGTAAAGCCATCCGCGACCATCGCCGTTTCCCAGAAAGCCCGAGAACTGAAAGCCAAGGGCCGCGATGTGATCGGGCTCGGCGCCGGGGAGCCGGATTTCGATACGCCGGATAATATCAAGAAGGCTGCGATCGACGCGATCAACCGCGGCGAGACGAAGTACACGCCGGTTTCGGGCATCCCGGAACTGCGCGAGGCGATCGCCAAGAAATTCAAGCGCGAGAACAACCTCGACTACACCGCTGCGCAGACGATCGTCGGTACCGGTGGAAAACAGATTCTTTTCAACGCCTTCATGGCGACGATGAATCCGGGCGATGAAGTCGTTATCCCGGCACCTTACTGGGTGTCCTATCCGGAAATGGTGTCGATCTGCGGCGGAACGCCGGTGTTTGTCGAAGCGACCCAGGCCAACAATTTCAAGCTGACTGCCGAAGATCTAGACAAGGCGATCACACCGAAGACCAAGTGGTTCGTCTTTAACTCGCCGTCCAACCCGTCGGGCGCCGCCTATAGCCATGCCGAGCTCAAGGCCCTGACCGATGTGCTGTTGAAGCATCCGCATGTCTGGGTGCTGACCGACGACATGTACGAGCATCTGACTTATGGCGACTTCAAGTTCGCCACGCCGGTCGAGGTCGAGCCGAAGCTCTATGACCGCACGCTGACCATGAACGGCGTGTCCAAGGCCTATGCCATGACCGGCTGGCGTATCGGCTATGCGGCCGGCCCGCTGTCGCTGATCAAGGCGATGGATATGATCCAGGGCCAGCAGACCTCGGGCGCTTGCTCGATCGCCCAGTGGGCGGCCGTCGAAGCGCTCAACGGCACCCAAGCGTTCATTCCGGAAAACAAGAAGATCTTCGAAGGCCGCCGTGACCTCGTCGTATCGATGCTCAACCAGGCCAAGGGTATCGAGTGCCCGTCGCCGGAAGGCGCGTTCTATGTCTATCCGTCCTGCAAGGGCCTGATCGGCAAGACATCGCCGAACGGCAAGCTGATCGAGACCGACGAAGACTTTGTCTCGGAGTTGCTGGAATGCGAAGGCGTCGCCGTCGTCCACGGCTCAGCCTTCGGCCTCGGTCCGAACTTCCGCATCTCTTACGCGACCTCGGAAGAACTGCTCGAAGAAGCCTGCAAGCGCATCCAGCGCTTCTGCGGCGCCTGCAAGTAAACAGGGCTGCTCAGTCCAACAAGAAGCCCGCCGGAAACGGCGGTTTTTTTGTTGGCGGTTACCGTGTTTCATTGGTTTGCCTGCGTAGCAATATCTGGCCTTGGAGGGACAATCTTTGCCCGGGAAGGTTCCGCTCCAGCTCAATTCCCGATACACAACGGCCTATCGAGGAGCCCAATCATGACCATCGCGCCGCATCACAGGATCTATACCTGTTTCTTCCTGTTTGCCGTGTCGCTCGGGGCGTTGCTGGCGCGTATGCCGGATCTGCAGGTGGCTCTATGGGTCAACAAGTCGGAGCTCGGACTGACACTGATCGGCATGGCGATTGGTGCGCTGATTTCGCTGACATTCTCCTCGCCGCTGATTGCGTATCTTGGCGCACGGACGACTGCCTTTATCACCATTCTCGGCACGGCTGCCTCGTTTGCGCTTGTCCCCTGGGTCGGCGCGGCGCCGCTGGTTTTTTGTGTGCTGTTTGTCGTGGGCTTGCTTGCTGGCGCGCTCGAAATCAATCTCAATGTCGAGATAGACCGGCTGGAGGCGCGGCTCGGGCGTGGCATCATGAACCGGGCGCATGGGTTCTGGAGCCTCGGTTTCTTCGTCACCGCGCTGATTGCCTCGGGGGTACGGCAGGCGGAAATCTCGATGCAGCTGCACCTGGCGGTGACGCTCGTCGTGGTGCTTGTCGTCGGCACGATCGCCATTTCCGGCATCCGCAACGCCCCAGCCCGCGCCGTCTCGCATGAGGTGAAGGCCCCGCTGTTCGCGGTGCCGACCCTCGGTCTGCTGCCGCTCTGCATCATCGGCGTCGCTGCCTTCCTGGTCGAAGGTGCGGGGATCGACTGGTCGGCGATCTATATGCGCGATGTCTTTGCCGTCGAACCGTTTGTCGGCGGTCTCGGGCTGACGCTGTTCACGTTCTTCATGGCGATGGCCCGGTTGTTCATCGATCCGGTCGTCGACCGTTTTGGCGCCCGCACAGTAGCCTCGGCCCTTCTGGTGTTGTCCGCTATCGGTCTTACCGCTGTCTGGCTTGCGTCGCATGCCTACGTCGCGCTGGTCGGTTTCGCGCTGATGGGGGGCGGCTGCAGCGCGGTCTATCCGCTGGCGGTCTCGGCGGCAGCCCAGCGTACTGACAGGGCAGCACAGGTGAATGTCGCTGCACTCGGGCAGGTGACGTTCATCGTCTTCTTCCTCGCGCCGCCGTTGCTCGGCTTCATCGCCGAACACGCCGGCATCCGGACGTCTTATCTCGTGTGCTTGCCGCTGATCATCTATGCGCTGTTTTCGGTCAAGGCTCTGGCACCGCGGCGGGGATGGCAAGGGACGGCGCAGGCGCCAGCTGGCGGCGCCCATGCCGATCATCTGCCCATGTAGGTGAGTAGTCCCTCCACCAGCGCATCGAACGTGGCGCGGCAACGCGGTGTGGTTTTCAAATTTTCGTGCATGACGACGAAGGTTTCGAGCGGCAGCTCGAATTCCTTGTCGAACAACCTGACGATGTCTGGATCGCGCTTGGCAAGCGCCACCTGGCAGACGCCGATGCCGAAGCCGGCGCGGATGGCCGCCAGCTGCGCGAGATTGCTGTCAGCGCGGAAGGATGGGCGCATCAGGTCCATCAGTGGCACACGCTTGCGGATCGCCTGCACGAAGGCGCTTTCGCGGTCAAAGCCGATCGTTCGGTGATGAAGCAGGTCCTGCAGATTTTCCGGGAACCCGTGTTTGTCGAGATAGCGCCGATGTGCGTGCAGCCCGAGCGGAATGCCGCCGATCCGGCGCGTGATCAGGGCGTCCTGTTCGGGCGCCACCATCCGCACGGCGATGTCAGCCTCCTGGAGCAACAGGTTCTCTACAGCATCCGACAGGGAAAGCTCGATGACAAGGTCGGGGTGCCGGTCGTGGAGCGCGGTCAGTATCGATGGCAGCACCTCGATGCCGATCACTTCGCTGGCGCTGATGCGTACCGTGCCGCGCACGCCGCCGCCCTGTCCGGTCGCTGCCCTGAGCAGCGCGGCCGCGTTCGAGGCCAGCTGTTCGGCATGGGGTTTGAGATCTATCGCCGCTTCTGTCGGGATCAGCCCCTGTGGCGAGCGGATGAACAGCTGGAAACCGATGATGTTTTCCAGCGCATCGATATGCCGGCCGATGGTCGGCTGCGTCAGCCTGAGTTCACGTGCAGCAGCCGACAGCGATCCCTGCTGCAGCACGGTCAGGAAAGTCCTGTAGAAATCCCAGCTTGGTTCGGTCTCGCTCATCTATTTTTGTATATCAGATGAAATATTTTCGGCAATTCCGTTTAAGTGTAATTGCGCTCAAGATGATCTCCATCGAACAAGGAGATCGCACATGACCGGGCAAGCAAAACAGACAGCTCTTATCCTCGGCGCCACCGGCGGCATCGGCGGTGCCGTTGCTCGCACGCTTCAGGCGCGCGGCTGGACGATCCGGGCGCTCAATCGCGATGCCGCCAAGGCCGCCGCACGAGCCCCCGGCTACGAATGGCTGCAGGGTGATGCGATGAACGCAGGCGACGTGCTTGCCGCCGCGCAAGGGGTTAGCCTCATCGTCCACGCCGTCAATCCGGCCGGCTACCGCAACTGGGGCACGCTGGTGCTGCCGATGATCGACAATACGATCGCCGCTGCCAGGGAAACCGGCGCCACCATTGTCCTGCCGGGCACAATCTACAATTTTGGCCCCGACGCCTTTCCGCTGCTGCATGAGACATCGCCGCAGAACCCGGTCACGGCAAAAGGCAGGATCCGTGCCGAGATGGAGCGCCGCCTTGAAGCCGCGTCACAACAGGGCGTCCGCGTCATCGTCGTCAGGGCAGGGGATTTCTTCGGTCCGGGCGCGGCCAACAACTGGTTCTCGCAGGGCCTGATAACACCCGGAAAACCGGTTGCCACCGTCACCTATCCGGGCCGCAAGGGTATCGGTCATCAATGGGCCTATTTGCCTGACGTTGCCGAGACGATGGCGCGGCTGGTCGATCGCCGCGAAACGTTGTCACCGTTCGCCGTCTTTCACATGCAGGGTTTTTGGGATGACGACGGCACACGCATGGTTGCCGCGATCCGGCGCGTCAGCGGCAATCCGGCCCTGAAGGTCAAGAGCTTTCCGTGGTGGATGATGCCGTTCGTCTCGCCCTTCGTACCGTTCCTCAGGGAATTGCGCGAGATGCGTTACATCTGGCAGGAGCCGTTGCGCATGCCCAATGACCGGCTGGTTGCAGCCATTGGCGCCGAACCGTGGACGCCGATCGACGAGGCCGTCCGCGCGTCGCTTGCCGCCCTTGGCTGCCTGCTGCCGGATTTGGCGTGAGCGCAACGGCCGGCCCCCGCCAGGGCGAGACGGCCGAGGTGACGGCATGAGCGCCTCCGTTTCACCTTCGTCGGCTCTGCCTGTGCCGCTTTATTTCCGGGCGCTTGCCGTTAGCGTTCCCACGCTGATCGGCGGTCAGCTGTTTCTTGCTGGTCTTGCCATCTTCTCCGACGGCCTTGCCTGGCAGTGGCACGGCGCGCTCGGCGGTGGCATCGGCCTTGTCATTCTCCTTTTGCTCGGTGTTGTGGTCTTCACGCCCGGCCTCAAGGGCCATCGCTCGCCGGCCGTCGTGCTGTTTGTGCTCTATTGCTTTCAGTTCGTCTGGCTTGAACTTGGGGCGGCGCTGGCGATCGGCTGGGTCCAGGCCCTGCATCCGGCAAATGCCATGGCTCTGGCAACGTTCAGCGTTCTCATGGCGCGGCGGGCCGTGGCGTAGCGTCAGTTCTTGAAGACGATGCAGGCGCCGCCGGTTCTGCGGACCTGTGTGCACACGGCATCGGCCTCCGCCCGTGTCTGGCGGCCGATGCGGGCGGTGTAGCGCAGCCTGTTTCCAAAAGCCCGGTTGCGCTCGCTGGATCAGCGGTTTCTCAGTATTGAGCGGCGAGGGCGTGCGGCTGACGGCGGCGAGGAACAGGCGCTGTGCCACGGATTTTTGGAAATGCGCCGATAGTTGCGCGCCCCAGGGCGCCCAGGTGCCTTCCTCTTCGAACTCAACTTCCTTGAGACGCCGCTTGTCGGCAAGGGCGGTGCAGGCATCGTAGAAGGATTTGTCCTTGTCGAGCCGCAGGTCGAGTGCCGTCGGCGGATTGTCCTTCCATTCCTCGACCGGATGGGCGGTGATGGCAAGCACATAGGCGCGAGTCTCATAGGGCAGGTTGCCGGTCGCAAGAAACGTACCGAGCCCGCCTTCACCGGCATTGTAGGCGGCAGCGGCAAGGCCGAGATTGCCGAACCGGTTGCGCAGCGCATCGAGATATTCGGCCGATTTCCCCAGGGCTTCCAGCGCATCGAAGCTATTGTTCAGCCCACGCAACTTGGCGGTCGAGGGAATGAACTGGGCGATCCCCTCGGCGCCCTTGGGGCTGATGGCATCCGGCCGGAACAGGCTTTCCTTCCAGATCAGCCTCGCGAAGAAATCCGGCGGTAACGCATTCGTTTCGGCGAAGTGGCCAAGCGCCGTGCAGATGTCGCGGCTATAGCTGCGGGCGCGGACGCAGAGCGTCATGCTTGCCGTCGTCGTGGAATAGACGCATGGCGGTGCACGCCATTCCGACTGTGCAAGAGTGACCTGGCCGTGTGAAAACGTCCCGGCAAGCAAAGCGGCTGCAAACAGCGCTGCAAACCATGCCCGTTCGTGCCGCCGCTTTTTGTGTTTCATCCGCGAAGGGACCATCCGCCAGATATCTCGACGGTCTTTGATAGCACCGATCCGGCGAAATCGGGAGACGTTTACGATTTTTCCGGCAGGGTCAGCTGCATGAAGGTCAGGTCCAGCCAGCGGCCGAACTTGGTGCCGACTTCCTTCATCTGCCCCGTGATCTCAAAGCCGAGCTTTTCATGCAGGCGGATCGAGGCTGCATTGTTGGCCTCGATGCCGGCGACCATCACATGCTTGCCGCAGGCGGTAGCGCGCCTCGATCAGGGCAAGCATCAGCAGCTTGCCGATGCCGCCGCCGCGCTGGTTCTTCTCGACATAGACCGAATGCTCGACCGTATGGCGATAACCGTCGAAGGCGCGCCAGTCGCCGAAGGAGGCATAGCCGGCAATGGTGCCGTCATCGGTCACCGCCACCAGGACCGGATAGCCGAGACGCTTGCGCTCAGTGAACCATGTCAGCGCGGTTTGCGAGGTCCACCTGCGTATCGTTCCAGATTGCCGTCGTGTTGAGCACGGCATCGTTATAGATGTCGCGGATGGCGGGCAGATCGGTTTCTTCGGCGTCGCGCAGGTGCATCGGGTCTCTCCAGCAGTTTGCCGAAGCTCTAAGCCGCGATAACAGCGTTGTACAGCCGGTAAATCATGCCAGACCGGAAACCGGTCAGGCGCCGTTGGCCAGTTCCGCAACTGCGATTTCGGCAACATGAAGAGCTGGTGCCGGATCGCCGCCATCCTCGAGAAACCAGGCAGCGGAAAGTCCTGCATAGGCAACAATCCAGCGCAGCACCCGCTCCGGAGCAAGGCCTGATTCCTGTGCCACGATGGGAAGCTGGCGGCGCAGTCTTGCGGGGGCTTTTGTCGCCCTGCAGGTCCGGGTTGCAGAACAGGTTGGCATAGTCGTAGCCGCGCTCGCCGAGCAGACCTTTCGGGTCGATAGCCAGCCAGCCCCGATCTTCGAAGTCGAGAATATTGCTGTGATGGATATCGCCGTGCAGTACGCCGACCTCCTGGGGCTCCGCCAGCAGCGCTTTTGCGGCAGTGTCCGAGGTGCTGAACATGCTGCCGTGGGCCGCAGATGCGGCTTCCAGTCGCGGGAACCAGATATCGAGGGGAACAAGCTCGGGATAGGGTTTTGCGGGCTGCCTGTGCAAGCTGCAGACAGTCTTGCAGATGATCCGGCTTGCCTCGTCGTCTTCGCCGTTCATCGCCATGGTCAGCAGTGAATGTTTGCCTTCAGCCCGCTCAAGCAGGATCGCATCACCGCCATGGGCATAGACCTTGGCAGCGCCTTCGCCGTCCCACCATTGCATCAGCAAGCCGCCGCGTTTTTCCTCAGCCACGGTCGCAACCTTCAGCATCAGGGATGGCCCTGCCAGTGGACAGGGAGGAGATGGCTGGAGTGGGTGACGATAGGGGTGCCATCGGGCAGCAAGGCCCATGCCTTGATGAAACGGTCAGACATCGCGTCTTTCGGTCACAAAAATCCCGCCCGGTGAGGGGCGGGATTTTCAATCTATACTATTCTTAGGCGACCTGCTGCTCAAGCACCGGATAGTCCGTGTAGCCCTTGGCGCCGCCGCCGTAGAAGGTGGCCTGGTCCGGCGTATTGAGCGGCGCGTTGTCCTTGAGGCGCTCAACCAGATCCGGATTGGCGATGAACGGCTTGCCGAAGGCGACGAGGTCGGTCTTGCCTTCCTTGACGGACTGGATGGCGAGGTCACGGTCGTAACCGTTATTGGTCATCCATGCGGCCTTGCCACCGGCCTTCTCATAGGCCTGGCGCAGCGCCGCGTAGTCGAACGGCTTGTCGCCCTGCTGGAAGTCACGCGGGCCGCCGGTCGCACCTTCGATGATATGGATATAGGACAGCTTGTACTTGGCCAGGCCTTCGACGACGTAGGTGAACAGGGCCTGCGCATCCGGATCGGACGAATCGTTGGCGGGCGTGACCGGCGAAATGCGGATGCCGGTGCGGCCTTCGCCGATTTCCTTGGTGATGACGTCGACGACCTGGAACAGGAAGCGGGCGCGATTTTCGATCGGACCGCCATATTCGTCGGTGCGGACGTTGGAGCCGGAGCGCAGGAACTGGTCGATCAGGTAACCGTTGGCGGCATGGATCTCGACGCCGTCAAAACCGGCATCGACGGCAGCGCGGGCGGCCTTGCGATAATCTTCCAGAATGCCCGGGATTTCGGAGAGTTCCAGGGCGCGGGGCTCTGAGGTTTCGGCGAAAGTGCCGGTGCCGTCGGCGTTGACCAAGTAGGTCTTCGACTTCGCCTGGATGGCGGAGGCGGACACCGGCTTGCCGCCATCAGGCTGCAGTGTCGTGTGCGAGATACGGCCGACATGCCACATCTGCACGACGATCTTGCCGCCGGCCTTGTGAACGGCGTCGGTGACTTTCTTCCAGCCGTCGAGGGCTTCCTTGGTGTAGAGACCCGGAACGTCGGCATAACCCTGACCCTGATGGGTGATCGCGGTCGCCTCGGTGATCAAGAGGCCGGCGGAGGTACGCTGCTCGTAATAGGTGACGTTGAGCGTATTCGGAACGGCGGCCGGCGAGCGGTTGCGCGTCAAGGGCGCCATCACGATGCGGTTGGCAAGCTCGATGTCACCGATCTTGATCGGGTCAGAAGAGGGAAGTCATGGGAAGTCCTTTTCGTTCGTTGCGGGGAGATGTTTATCTTGGGAGGATAAAACGCTGGGCAATGTTGCCGGTCAGAGCGTGTTGCCGATGTCTTTCAGGAACGCCTCGATCGTGTCTTCGTTCCGCTTGTAGAAAATCCACTGGCCAACACGTTTGGTGGTGACGAGATCGGCACGCTGCAGGATCGACAGATGGCCCGAGACGGTGGATTGCGACAGGCCGCAGCGCTCGAACTGGCTGGCGCAGATGCCCATGTCCAGCGGATGATGCTGACTGGAAAAATGCACTTCCGGCTCCTTCATCCAGCCAAGCATCTCGATGCGCTTGGGATGCGCCAGGGCCTTCAAGATTTCGTCCTTGTCCATCGATCGACTCTGTATCGTTAAATTCCGATATATCGATACGTAAATCGAGATTTACCGATATTCAAGTCACGTCTTCGTGAAAACTGTTCGGGAGGGAAATCCGGACAAAAAAAGAGGGCCACTGAAGAACAGGGCCCTTTTAGATGTGAAGGTTTCAAAACCTCCAGAGGGGAACAGCTGTTGCGGTGGTACTGGGAGGAAAAGACCACCATGTGCCTCAGCTGAACCGGATATGGGAAAGCCCCATGAAAACTTCAATGCCGCGCGGCAAGAAATATTGCAACCATGAGGTTGTTTTTGAAATCTGGGCAAAAAAGAGGGCCACAAGAAAAACTTGGGCCCTTTATAGTTATGAAGGTAATTAAACCTCCAGAGGGGAACAGCTGCTGCGGTGGCACTGGGAGGAAAAAAGCCACCAAGATGCATCAGCTGCAGTCGGTATGATGGTTTTTGGGCTATTCGCAATCATTTAATATGCATGACAGCCATGTGTCGGACGCAGCCCTGCGTAATTTTAAGGCGATTTCAGTTCCTTGCACCCCCTGCAAAACCGGGGGTGCGGCAAAAAATCAGTTAAAACAACAGTTTGTCTAGCAGGAAAGTAGAGAATGTTTTTGTGCAGGTGCGAAGGCCGCATCAGAAGGCCCAGTTACGAGCCTTCGCAACGATGAAATCACGGAAGACTTTCAGCTTAGCGGCGTTCTTCATCTCGTCCGGATAGCAGAAATAGGTATCGAAGGACGGAATCTCGGCACCGATCGGAAGTTGAATGAGGCCCGGGTCGCGACCGACAATATAGTCCGGCATCATGGCGATCCCGATGCCGAGCAGGCAGGCGCGCTTGATCGAGGTCTGGCTGTTGATCTGCAGGTGCGAGGGGCGGGGATTGTCCAGATCCCGGCCTGCGATCTCCAGCCAGTTGACGTCGAGCAGATAGTTCGGTGCCGGTTCGCCGAAGGTGATGATGCGGTGGTTGTCGAGATCCTCGATCGACTGCGGCTCGCCATACTTGTTGATGTAGGAGGGCGCCGCATAGACATGCATGTGCACGGTGAACAGCTTGCGCTGGATAAGGTCGGACTGCTGCGGCTGGCGGAGCCGAATTGCGCAATCGGCATGGCGCATGTTCACATCCAGTTCCTCATTGTCGAGGATCAGCTGAACCTGCATGTCGGGATAGAGCGACAGGAATTCCTGCACCTTGTCGGTCAGCCAGCCCTGGCCGAGACCCACCGTCGTGGTGATGCGCAGCTTGCCGGACGGCTTGTCGGTGTTCTCGGTCAGCTGGACCTTGACGCTTTCCAGCTTCATCAGCACTTCATGCGCAGTGCGATAGAGGATCTCGCCCTGTTCGGTGAGGATCAGGCCGCGGGCATGCCGATGGAACAGCTTGATGCCGACATCCTGCTCCAGCGACGAGACCTGGCGGCTGATGGCCGATTGGGACAGGTGCAGCTTGTCGGCTGCATGGGTGAACGATCCCGCTTCCGCCGCCGCATGGAAAATGCGCAGTTTGTCCCAGTCTAGCGGCATGGTGTCCCCCAATAGGTGCTCGTGGCGGAAAACGGCCTCGTGTTTTCCGCCATAAGGCTGATTGTCTGTTCCCACTCAGGAGCGGCCTTTGACCGCTCCCATTCTTCGCGGCTTCTATTCGGCCGCAATTGTGACAGGCATATGGCCCGCCAGGTATTTTTCCGCTTCAAGAGCCGCCATGCAGCCCATTCCAGCGGCGGTAACCGCCTGACGATAGATATCGTCGGTCACATCGCCTGCCGCGTAGACGCCTGGCACATCAGTGGCAGTCGGATCCGGGGCTGTCCAGAGATAGCCGTTCGGCTTCAGGCGCAGCTTGTCCTTGAAGAGTTCGACCGCCGGCGCATGGCCGATGGCCACGAACACGCCGTCGATCGGCATCTCGCTGACGGCGCCCGTCTTGGTGTTGCGCAGCTTGACGCCGCTGACGGAGGCTGGCATCGGGGGCTTCGCTGCAGCACCGGTATACTCGGTCACTTCATGATCCCAGATGATCTTGACGTTCGGCTTGGCAAACAGTCGTTCCTGCAAGATCTTTTCCGCACGGAAATGATCGCGGCGATGCACGACCGTCACCGTCTTGGCGAGGTTCGACAGGTACAGCGCTTCCTCGACGGCCGAGTTGCCGCCGCCGACAACGATCACGTCCTTGTTGCGATAGAAGAAGCCGTCGCAGGTGGCGCAGGCAGAAACGCCAAAGCCCTGGAAGGCCGGCTCGCTCTCGATGCCCAGCCACTTCGCCTTGGCGCCGGTGGCGATGATCAAAACGTCGGCGGTCCAGTCGGTGCCGCTATCGGTCTTCAGCCTGAACGGGCGCACCGACATATCGACATCGGTGACGAGGTCGTTGACGATCTCGGCGCCGACATGCTGCGCCTGCTTGAGCATCTGCTCCATCATCCACGGTCCCTGGACCGGATCGGCATAGCCTGGATAGTTCTCGACGTCGGTGGTGATCATCAACTGGCCGCCCTGTTCCATGCCGGCGATCAAAACCGGATTGAGCAGCGCTGAATAGATGGCGGCGGTATAGCCGGCCGGGCCTGAGCCGATGATGAGAACTTTGGTGTGTCGGGCAGTCATGGTCCGGGTCCTTCGATCGCCGGGACAGTATAACGCCGTCCGGCTTCGTACTAGGTTGAGAAAATCCTCTCTAGTCTAGGGATTCCAGCAGCCCTGTTTCAAGGGCAGTGGTGCTGATACACACAGATGTGTTGCTCCATTGCCCCGGTTTCATGAGGTTTTTGTGCATGACACACAAACTCGCTCTCGTTTTTCCATCCTAATACGTGTTACCGACGAGCCTTGTGACAAATGGCCGATCGGGATCGAACTGGCAGTGAAAAAACGGCAATCCTCATATCCGTTCGGAAACCCGGGCGATTTCGATTATAGCTGTACGCTGTTTCACCGGCTCCGGATCTGGCTCGATAGCCGCCGCGTCTCCGCCCGGCTGAGGAGCAGAGCCGAAACGGTGCCGCTCTCGCCTTTGTCGCCGGCTACCTTCCGGCCGCTGGCGAGCTGTGATGTGCCTTTGCTTTTCCTGGCACATAACGATCTCAAATTCATGCGCTCGCTGCTTGCCCATTATCGTGCGCTCGGTGTTACACGGTTCATTTGCGTCGATGACCAATCCGACGACGGTACGCGTGAATTGCTATGCGCTCAGCCCGATGTCGATGTCTGGACCTCTACGGTGCGTTATGGCGAGGCCCGGCGCGGAAAACTCTGGCGCGAAGCGCTGTTCGCCCGCTATGGCAAGAACCGCTGGTATCTCAACATCGACGCGGACGAATACCTTATCTATGACCGGTGTTTCGAAAAGCCGCTGCCTGATCTGATTGCACAACTCGAAAGCCTCGGGCTTCGTCGGTTTGCTGCGCCTATGATCGACATGTATCCAGGCGGCAGTGTCAGCGCCTTTACCTTCGACGGCTCGACGGACGCAATGCCCTGGGATGTTGCCGACTGCATCGATGGCAACGGATATATCCTGGAAAAGACCCGGCGCTTCCTCAGCCTCGCCGGTGGCCCGCGCCGGCGCAAGTTCTCAGCGGAAGCGGAAATGATGAAATATCCGCTGATGTACTGGGACGACGACTGCAGCTTCGGCATCAGCATCCATCAACCGCTGCCGTTCAATCGCAATTTCTCGGCCATCTCAGGCGTGCTGCTGCATTTCAAGTTCTTTGCCGATTATCATGAAAAGACGCGGGCTGCGGTGGAAGACAAGCAGTATTTCGGCGGTGCCCGCGAATATCAGCGCATCCTCGATACGGTTGAGGCGAGCGGCGATCTTGATTTCGTCTATGATGGAACCTTGAAATATGCCTCCCCGGAGCAGCTGGTCGGGCGTGGCTTCATGCGGTCGATCTGGTCTGCCGGGCAGGGTGGGGGGACCTAGCAGCGTATGCGCATAGGATCGCTGACCCATTATTATTGCCTGCTGCGCGGATTCCTGTTGCCGGGCTATTTGCGTGTCGGACGCAGAGCCCAGATCCGCTCAGGCGCGACCATCGATGCCTATCGCGGGCGCGTCGTCATCGGCGATCGGTTCAAGATTCACAAGGGCGGGTTTATCGACGCGCAGAAGGGAAGCATCGAGATCGGCTCGAACGTGTCGATCAATCCCTATAGCATCCTCTATGGCCTCGGCGGCATCAAGATCGGCAACGACGTCCGGATTGCCGCCCATGTGGTGATCGTCTCCTTCGATCACCGTTATGACGATGTCTCCAAATCCATTACCATGCAGGGTGTCGTCGCCAAGCCGATCACCATCGAGGATGATGTCTGGATCGGCGCCGGCGCGAAGATATTGGGTGGCTCCCATATATCTAAGGGGTGCGTCATCGGTGCGAATGCCGTCGTCAAAGGCAAGACGGAGCCCTACGGAATTTATGTCGGCAGCCCGGCGAAGCTTTGGAAGTATCATGGGCAGTAACAATAAAAGGTCTGCTCAAGGCAGACGAAAAGAAAAACGGGAAGCTCAACCATGGTGATACGCGTCGAACTTGATGCTATCGATATGAAAATTCTACGCGAACTCCAGAATGACGGACGGATGACCAATGTCGAACTCGCCGAGCGCGTCGGCATTTCGGCGCCGCCGTGCCTGCGGCGTGTGCGAAAGCTGGAAGAGGCCGGCATTATCCGCGGCTACCGCGCTCTTCTGAACGCGCCGGCACTGGGTTACGATCTGGTCGCTTTTTGCATGGTTGGATTGAAGCATCAGTCCGATGCCAACCTGAAGGCTTTTGCCAAGCAAACGGCCAAGTGGCCGCTGGTGCATGAGGCCTGGATGGTCTCAGGCGAGTCCGATTTTCTGTTGCAATGCGTCGCCGAAAACCTTGCAGGCTTTCAGGATTTCGTTATTGAGGAACTTACGGCCACGGAGAATGTGGACACGGTACGCACCATGCTGACCATTCGCCAAGTCAAGGATGTCAGCCTTATCGAGATCTAGATCTCCCGGTTGGTCTGTTGCCCGAGATTTCCGCTTACCACGATAGGATCAGGTGTTTTGAAAAGATTGCTGCGTTCGCTGCGCAAAAGCTTCCGGTACATGTTCAAGGTCCGTACCGTGCGGCTGGGCGGGGTGACGATTGATACGACCGCCGGTCATATCCCGGAAAACGTCCGCGAGCTGATTTTCCCATGAAATCTACGAGGATACCGAGCGGGATCTGATCGGCAAAATTCTGAAGCCTGGCATGCGCACGCTGGAAATCGGCACCGGCATCGGCTTCGTCAGTCTGGTTGCCGCTCGGATCTGCGGCGAGAACAACGTTTTCTGCTATGAGGCTAATCTGGAGCTGGAGCAGACGATCAGACGGAATTTCGCGCTCAACGGCATGACCCCCAATCTGACCATGCGGGCGGTCACCGTCGATGGCGCGCCGATCACATTTTTCAAAAGCGACAACATCATCTCGTCCAGCCTCTATGACCGCAAGCGCGACGACAAGCAGATCGTGGTGGAAAGCGAGGCGCTTTCGGATGTTCTGGCAAAGCATGATCCGTCCGCGCTGATCATGGACGTAGAGGGGGCCGAGGTTCAGTTGCTCGGCGACGTCGATCTGAAGAATATCACTGATATCATCGTCGAATTGCATCCGCACATCGTTGGCGAAGCTGCCATTTCCACGCTTGTTTCGAGCTTGAAGGCGCGCGGTTACCTCATGCGCAGCAGCAACCGGAAAACCTCACATTTTGCCCGCGCGGCCTGAAGGGCGCCTTTTGATGCCAGCGAAACTCCCGCTCTCCGCCTTCATCATCTGCTTGAATGAAGAAGCCTATCTCGGCAATTGCATCGAGAGCCTGGAAAGCTGCGCGGAGATCGTCATTGTCGATCCGGTTCGACCGACGGCACGGCGGCGCTGGTGCAGTCCTATATCGACAAGGGCTGGCCGGTCCGTTTCCTGTTCGAGCCCTGGCGCGGTTATGCCGGCCAGAAGCAGTTCGCGCCTCGATCGGTGCCGGGAGTCCTGGTGCCTGAACATCGATCCCGATGAGCGGCTGGATGAACCGCTTCAATCCTTGCTTCCTTCGCTTCTTGAAGCTCCTGCAGATATCGTTGGCTGGCGCATCGCCCGCAGGCCCTATCTGATCGGTTACGGCTATACGCCCGACAAGGTGCGCGAACGCAAGAACCTGCGGCTGATCCGCAAGGGCAGGGGCGCCTATGATCTCTCCCAGAAGGTCCACGAGGGCATCGTGCCGGATGGCAAGGTGGGGGCGGCTGCGACCGGCAGCCTTTTGCATTACCGGCCACTTGTGCTGGACGAGCAGATCCTCAAGGAAAACAAGTACTCGACCCTGAAGGCCGACCAGCAGTTTGCCGTGGGAAAACCGCCGCGCCCCTACAAGATGCTTGTCAGCCCGCCGCTTTACTTCCTGCGGCTCTATTTTCGCAACGGCCTGTGGCGCTGTGGCTTTCCCGGCTTCATTGAGGCGGCGACCGGCGGCGTCTACGCCTTCCCTGACCGCCGCCAAGATCTACCAGCGGCATGCGCTGCGGCGGAAACCGAATTTCGACGACATGGAGCGCGCTGCGGCAAGTGAGGACGTCATGAAGGTTATGCACTATCACTTCGGCAAGGATGGCGGCGCCGAGCGCTTCTTTGTCAACCTCGTCAATGCCCTTCACGATCGTGGCGTCGAACAGCGCATGCTGATCCGCCCGGACTGCAGCTGGCGCTGGGATCTGGAGGCATGTGGGACTGTCTACGAGGGCGTTTTCCGGCGCGTGTCGCTCTCGCGTTTTCTTCTGCAGGCCAGGATGAGGAGCGTGCTGCGCGAGTTTCAGCCTGATGTCATCATGGCGTGGCAGTTGCGGGCGAGCCGTTTCATGCCGCGGTGGGAAGACGCGTTTCGCCTGTCGCGCCTTGGCGATTATCCGGAACATCTCGACTACTACAAGAATGTCCAGACCCTCGTTTGCATCACGCCGGATATGGCCGACAAGGTGCGGAAGATGGGCTGGACCTGCGACATCGAGGTGATTGCCAACTTCACCCGGGCAAAGCCCGTTGATGCCGTTCAGCGCAGCGAATTGCAAACACCCGACGATGCTTTCGTGATTGCCGGAATGGGCCGTTTCGTCCCGCGCAAGGGCTTCTATTATCTGATCCGGGCGATTGCCAATGCGCCCAATGCCTATCTCTGGCTGCTTGGCGACGGGCCGGAACGTGAGAACCTAGTCAAGCTGGTTTCTGATCTCGGTATTTCCGACCGTGTGCGGTTCCCGGGATGGAAAACCAACGCCTATGGCTATCTGGCCGCTGCCGACGCCTTTGCCGTCACCTCGCTGCATGAGCCGCTCGGCAATGTCTGCTTTGAGGGCTGGGGTGCCGGCAAGCCGACCATCGCAGCACGGGCCGAAGGTCCGTCATGGGTGATGACGGATGAGGTCGATGCGCTGATGGTCGATTGCGCCGACGCTGCGGGCCTGACAACTGCGATAGAAAGATTGCGGGCAGATCCTGCTCTTCGCCAGCGTCTTAGCGATGGCGGACAAGCGACATTGCGCAACCGCTTTTCCGAGGGTGCGATAAGCGCTGCCTACATCGATCTCTTTCAACGTGGATCGGCCTCCCGATGAAGGTTTCTGCACTTCCATTTTGGCAAGGACGGTGGGGCGGAGCGTTTCTTCGTCCATCTCGTCAATGCGCTTTCACGTCGCGGTATCGAACAAACGGCTGTCATTCGCCCCAATCGCGTCTGGCGGCGGGATATCAATGGTGCAGTCACCATCAAGGAGAGCAATTTCCGCAACCTGTCGCTTGATCGGTTTCTTTTGCCACGAAAAGTCCTGCGGATGGCAAAAAGCAGCAAGCCGGATGCTCTGATGGCGTGGGCGCCGCGGGCGAGCGAACTAATGCCGGACTACAAGGGCTGCATCAAGGTTTCGCGGCTCGGCGACTATCCGACCCGGCTGCACTATTTCAAGAATACTGACGTGATCGTCTGCAACACGCCGGGCATTGCCGAGCGCGTGCGCAGTCTCGGCTGGACGCGCGGCGTTGAGGTGATCTCCAATTTCACCAATACCGAGCGGGTCATGCCGATCGACCGCAAAAGCGTCAACACGCCGGATGATGCGCCTGTCGTCATGTCGATGGGACGTTTCGTTCTGCGCAAGGGGTTTGCGCTGCTGACCGAGGCTGTGGCCCGGTTGCCCGGCGTTTATCTCTGGATCGCCGGTGACGGCGAGGAGATGGAGAATGTCCGCAAGCTGGCTGCCGATCTCGGCGTCATCGACCGGGTGCGCTTCCTCGGCTGGCAGAAGGATACCAGGCCCTATCTGGCCGCCGCCGACATCTTCGTCATGCCGTCGAGCCACGAACCGCTCGGCAATGTGATTTTGGAAGCCTGGGCACAGGGCAAGCCGGTCGTTTCCAGCCGTTCGGAAGGTCCGACCTGGTTCATGCGCGACGGCGAGAATGGACTGCTCGCCGATATCGGCGATACTGATGGTTTCAGCCGGGCAATAGAGCGGCTGGTCAATGATCGAGAGCTTGCCGCTCGCGTTATTCTGGGTGGACAGCAGACCCTGATGGGGCAGTTCTCCGAGGAAGCCGTCGCCAACGCCTATATCGAACTGTTCAAGCGAAAACCTTAAGTCGCAGACGACAGAAGCTTTTCATAGATCTCACCGATTTTTGTTGCTTCGCCCTGGATGCTGAAGCTTTCAATCGCGCGGGTGAGGCCACGCTCGCCTGCGCGCTTCGTCCGTTCCTGATCGTCCATGAACGATGCCGCGGCGTCTGCCATAGCAGTCAATTCTTTGGCCGGGATCAGGATGCCCGTTTCGCCATCACCCATAGCGAGCAGTTCGGAGAACGCCCCGACATCGGTCGCGACGACGGGCACCTGCGTTGCCATCGCTTCCAAGGGTGTCAAACCGAAACCTTCCCAGCGCTGCGGCGCAATGAACAGGTCGAGCGCCCGGTACCAGTCGGGAATGTTGTTGTGTTCGCCGACGAACAGGATGCGCTCCGCAAGGCCGGCGGCTTTGACCTTTTCCTTCAGTTCCGTCTCGAAGGCCTGGTGCGCGCCGGTTGCGCGGCCGGCAATGATGGCGATCCAGTCCGGCCGCTGGGGCAGAAGGCTGATCATGCTGTCGACGAAGAGATCGGTGCCCTTCTGATGGCGCACGCGGCCGAAGCAGCCGGCAATTTTCTTGTCTGCGGGAAGGCCGAGCGCTGTCTTAGCCGCCGCTTTATCCTTGGCCGGAAAAAGCGCTGCGTATCGATGCCGTGCATGATCGTCGTGCTCTGCACGTCCAGATAGGCAGCGGTGCGATTGCTGGTGGCGATCACCGCATCCATCTGCCGGACGAGGAATTTGGTCCAGCCGGAGTGCTTGCGCTGCGAGGCAGAGGTGAAGACGATTTTCAGCTTCATCCGCAGGATATCACGCAGGAAAATCGCTGGTAGCATCTCGATATTGCGGCGCGCATGCCAGACGCGCAGCGCCCGGTTCTTCGGGCGGCACCAGAGGCTGAGGAGGGAGGCGTAGCCGATATGCGGCAAACTGTCTGGCAGGCCGGGACCGAGCGTCGCGACCTTCTGGCCCAACGCCCGCTGCACCGGGATGAGCTGGATGATGGTGGAGGTAACGCCGGAAAGGCGCTGCTTGAAGTTCGGCGCAATGATCTCGACGTCGCTGATATCTTCCACGCTTGCCAGCCCTCGTTCTTCATCTAACAGAAAAAGCCCGGAGGCAGCTTGCGCGCCGTCCGGGCTCTTGGATACACATTCCGCCGGGGATCAGCCCCAGTTGATCGCGAGGATTTCGTAGGCCTTCGAGCCGCCGGGCGCGACGACTTCGATCGAATCGCCGACTTCCTTGCCGATCAGCGCGCGAGCAATCGGCGAGGAGATCGAGATACGACCCTGCTTCACGTCGGCTTCCTGGTCGCCGACGATCTGGTAGGTCTTGTTCTCTTCGGTGTCCTCGTCGATCAGCTTGACGGTGGCGCCGAACTTGATCTTCGAGCCGGACATCTTCGACAGGTCGATGACTTCGGCGCGTGCGACGTAGTCCTCGACCTCGCCGATACGGCCTTCATTGTGGCTCTGGGCTTCCTTGGCCGCATGATATTCGGCATTTTCCGAAAGGTCGCCATGGGCGCGTGCTTCAGAAATCGCTTCGATGATCCGCGGGCGCTCTTCCTGCTGACGCCAACGCAGTTCTTCCTGCAACTTGGCGAACCTGCTTTGAGTCATCGGTACTTTTTCGACCATTTCACTGTCCTTCATAGTCCATGCTTGCCCGCTTCAGCAGGGCTTAGCACAAAAGAAAACGGTCACTGGAGCGTTAACTCCGGAACCGTCGGAAACATTTGAACAACTCTTATAGCAGAAAGCGGAGTGCAAAAGCCAGATTAATCGGCGGCAGGCGCAAGCAGGAGGACCTCCATCCAACACCGGAAACCGAGTGAGGGGAACAATTCACGGTGGTGCTTGTTCGTTCGCTGATACGCCCGGCGCAGCCGGAAGAGATTGCCCCGGCTTACGTCTTCCTCGCATCGCCGCAATGCTCCAGCTACATCACCGGCGAAGTGCTGCCGATCATCGGCGGTTACTAAACGGCGTTGCGGCCAACCATCGACAGGATGGTCTGATAAAGCTCTTCTTCGGCTTGGCCGGCCGTGATGTCGCCGGTCGCGGCGGCATAGGAGAGGGCTTCGGCAGCGCCGAGCATCGCCCAGAGACCGGCCGCGGCGATGGTGCCCGTGCCGGCGAAGGGGGCAAGGGCTGTGCGGCATTTGCCGATGAAGGCCGTCTCGTATTCGCGCTTGATCTTTTCCAGTTCCGGCGAGCCGGCAAGCGCCGCGCTGACGCCGGGGATCTCGCGGCCCTGCAATAGCACGCATTCGACATAGGAAGACGCAATCACCCTTGCCCGGCCGGTAAGGGTGGGCTCGCTGTCCTGAAGGGCCTTGTCCATCAGCACTGTCTGGCGCGTGTCGAATTCCCGGTAGAGCACGGCCAGCAGTCCCGGCCGCGTGTTGAAATGGTCGTAGACGACCGGTTTCGTCACGCCTGCCTGCTCGGCCAGATATCCAAGCGTCAGCGCCTCCGTCCCCTCATTGCGGATCACCCGCCATGCGACATCCAGCAACTGGCGGAGCCGGTCATCGCGTGACAGGCGGCGGCGTGTCGGTGAGGCCTGATTTGTATTTTCCATGCTTGACATCACTATATACCAAAAGTAACTTACTAAAAGTATATAGCGTTTGGCTTTCGCCCGCAACAACCAGACAGGAGTTTTCGACATGCATGCGCTCATCGTTGTCGCCCATCCCGATCAAGGTTCGCTCACCCACAGCGTCGCCCGGCATCTGGCGGAGGGGATAGCCCAACCGGGTGACGGCCATTCTTTCGAAATCGCCGATCTTTCGGCCGAAGGTTTCTGAACCGCAGTTTACGTTGACCGACCTCGCGGTTCATCGCAGGGATGTGTCGATCCCGGCGGATATCGCCGCCGAGCAGGCGCGGATCGATCGTGCCGATGCGCTCGTGCTGGTCTTTCCCGTCCATTGGTGGTCGATGCCGGCTTTGCTGAAGGGATGGGTCGACCGGGTCTTTTCCAATGGCTGGGCTTATGACGAAGGTCCGGATATCAAGTCGGTGAAGAAACTGCGTCACCTCAACGTCCATCTTGTCGGTCTCGGCGGTGCCAGTGCGTCGACCTATGAGCGGCGGGGGTATCGTGATCTGATGAAGACGCAGATCGAGCACGGGATCTTTGATTATTGCGGCGCGCGTGGTGACATCCGAACTCATGCTCGGATCGGAAGCCGCCGAAGCGGCCCTGCATCTGGAGGCCGCACGCAGCATCGGTCGGGACCTCTTCAATGTCCGGCAAGGCCAGGTGACCCAAGCCGCCTGATGACGTAAAAATCGGCTGCGGCGGAAAAATAGGGCTTTACCTCAATAGCACTTGAGGTTGTAACAGTCACGCTTTCCTACTGGAGACGGAAGCATGACGACTGACAATATCCCCTACACAGAAGAGCCGATGAACGGCGTATCCGCAGAATTGGCGGGAGACGCGGAATTGGCCGGAGGGTGGGGCGAACTGATGCGGCCGCGTTATCTCGTGTCGACGATAACGCTCTGCCTCGGCGTCGCCCTGTTCGCCTTCAATGAATTCTTCATCTCCACGGCCTTGCCGACGGCGGTCGAGGAACTCGGCGGTGCAGCCCTTCTGTCCTGGGCCTTCACCCTCTATCTCGTCTTTGCCATCATCGGCGGCCTGGTCGCGGCCAATCTCAAGCAGCGGTTCGGCGCCAGAAATACACTTCTTGCCGCGGCTACCGTGTTCATCGTCGGCACGGTGCTTGCCACATTTGCCACTGATATGACGCAAGTTCTGGCCGGTCGACTGCTGCAAGGGGCGGGCGAGGGCATTGTCGCGGCCCTTTGCTATGCGCTGATCCCGGAGCTGTTCCCGTCTCGTCTCGTCCCGAAAGTGTTCGGCGCCGAGGCGATCGTCTGGGCCATGGCGGCTTTCTCTGGACCGCTGGTTGCCGGTGGACTGACCGAGCATTTCTCCTGGCGCGCTGCCTTCTTCGTCAGTATTCCCGCTGCCGCGATCTTCATCATCCTCGTTCTTGCCATCGTTCCACGCGGGGTTTCCTGTTCCCGGCAGGCGTCGTCTATCCCTTTCGCCCGCCTGATTGCTGCGGGCGCGGGGATTCTGATGATTTCCCTGTCCGGCATTGCCGGGGGCACCCTACCGATGACCGCACTGCTGATCGGTGCGGCGGTGGTTTTGACGACCGTCGTTTACCGCGACCGGCGTTCGCCCAACCCGGTCCTGCCAAGGGCCGCCTTCTCCGTCCGGGAGGCGCTGGGAACGGGGTTGTGGGTCATCCTGCTGATGCCGCTGGCGCAGGCGGCAGGCTCGGTCTTTCTCGTCTACAGCCTGCAGCATCTCTGGCAACTCGGGCCGACTGCTGCCGGTGCGCTCAGTGCCGTCATGGCGATTTCGTGGAGCCTGACTGCCATCGGTGTTGCGAGCCTCAGGTCGCTGGCATTGCGCAATCGTGTCATGCTGGCAGGCCCGGTCCTGCTGGCGATTGGGCTTGCGGCGGTGCTGATGGCGATTGCTACCGGCTCTCTTTGGCTGGTCTTGCCGGGGCAGGTGATGATCGGTGCCGGTTTCGGTGTGTCATGGGGCACGCTCAGCCAGCTGATGATGGACGTCTCCACAGACGATGAACGCGACCGGACCTCCGCCATGCTGCCGACGCTGCAATCGGCGGGTTACGCCATCGGTGCCGCGGTCTTCGGTCTCGTTGCCAATGTCACGGGGTTCGGCGGGGCGGCATCGACGGACACGATGCGCCATGCGATGCTGGTGGTTTTCGCGGCCGGATTTCTCGTTGCTGCTATCGCTGTGTTCTTCGGGATGCGTACGGCGCGCTTGGCAGCGAAGGCCTCATGATTGCAAGACGCTACCCTGGAAGCGTTTATGCGCATCCGGGGTGGGCCCCTGCGCTCGGCGCAAAATGGCACACCAGAATAGGCGTCATCAATCTTCCTTGCGTTCGATTGTCTTGTCTTCCATCATTCTGTGGGTCGAGCGGCTGCCCTGCGCGCACTACCGGAGGGACTGTCGCTGTCAACGCATTCCTGTGGGAGCGAGATCATGGCTTACGACTATCTGATCACGGCGCGCAAACGCGTCGGCAACGGTTTTATCGCCGAACCCGGGCCGGTGCGGTTTCTGAAGGTACCGTCATCCGCCACGTCCTATGATGCCAGCCACATCATCGGAAGTCCCAAGGAATGGGCAGCCGAGGTTCAGGGACTGTCGGACGGCGATGAAAATCCGAACTCGATCGGCCCGATGGGAGACGCGCTGATCTTCGTGCACGGGTACAATAACGATATGGCGGTGGTGCTGGAGCGCATGAAGCAGTTGCGCAAGGATATGAAGGCGGAGGGGTGGCACGGCGAGATCGTGGCTTTTGACTGGCCCAGCAACAACCAGACGCTGAACTATCTGGAAGATCGTTCCGACGGGGCGGAAGTTGCCGGCGAACTCGTGAACAAGGGCATCCGGCTGCTCGCCGAAGGCCAGAAAGCCAGGTGCCAGACCAACGTTCATCTCGTTGGACATTCAACTGGCGCCTATGTGATCATGGAGGCTTTCGCACAGGCCGAAAAACGCGGCGACCTCTTTCGCAGCGACTGGCGCGTCGGCCAGGTGGCCTTCATCGGCGGTGACGTTTCGTCGACCAGCCTGACTGTGGTGAGCGATTGGGCCAAGCCGATGTATCGCCGCATCATGCGGCTGACCAATTACTCGAACCCGTTCGATTCCGTTCTGGCTGTATCCAACGCCAAGCGCCTCGGTGTGGCACCGCGCGCCGGGCGCGTCGGCCTGCCGGTCGATGTGGATTCAAAGGCGATCAACGTTGATTGCGGGGCCCATTTCAGCACGCTCGATCCGACAAAATCGAAGGTGATCGGGTCGTGGACGCATTCCTGGCATATCGGAAACCGGGTCTTTGCGCGTGATCTTGCCATGACGCTCGAAGGAGCCATCGACCGCCACGCCATTCCCACGCGCAAGAATGTCAATGGCCATCTAGTCTTGCAGGATGCACCGCGTCCGAAATTTCAGGACGAGTGGAATATCAAGGCAGATGCAAAGAATGAAGCCCGGCGGGCGTAGCGCCGAAGAGGCCCGGACTTGAGAATGCGGCGTGCTGCAGATCGTTATCTGACCAGCCGGGATGTGTGTGGTTGAAGACACATATCCCGGCTAGCAAAGCGATGTTGGGCTTGTCGCCCCGCTCCTTAGAAATAGCTCTGCAGGGTCCGTACTTCCAGGCTTCCGGCTTTCAGCGCCTTGATCGCCCGGGCCGCGGCCTCGGCGCCGGCCATCGTCGTGTAATACGGAACCTTCTGCATCAGCGTCGCGCGGCGCAGCGATTTGCTATCCGAGATCGCCTTGGAGCTGTCCGTCGTGTTGATGACGAGATGGACCTGGCGGTTGCGGATGGCGTCCTCGATATGCGGACGGCCTTCCTGGACCTTGTTGATCTTGGTGGCGGTGATGCCGTTTTCGCCGAGGAAGCGGGCGGTGCCGCCGGTTGCCAGCACTTTGAAGCCGATGTCGGTGAGGTGACGGATGGCGGGCAGGACGCGCTCCTTGTCCTCGTCGCGCACCGAGACGAACACCGTGCCTTCGCGCGGCAGATCGACGCCAGCGCCGAGCTGGGCCTTGGCGAAGGCCAGCGCAAAATCGGTATCGAGGCCGATGACTTCGCCGGTCGAGCGCATTTCCGGGCCGAGCAGGATATCGACGCCGGGGAAGCGGGCGAACGGGAAGACGGCTTCCTTGACGGCGATATGGTTCAGCTTGCGCGGATCGGGCTTCTTGCCATAGGCGGCGATGGCGTCGTCGAGCTTTTCGCCGGCCATGATGCGGGCGGCGATCTTGGCGATCGGCGCGCCGATGGTCTTCGCCATGAAGGGCACGGTGCGTGAGGCGCGCGGGTTGACTTCGAGCACGTAGATCGTGCCGTCCTTGATGGCGTACTGGACGTTCATCAGGCCGCCGACCTTCAAGGCCTTTGCCATCGCCTTGGTCTGGCGTTCCAGCTCGTCGACGATCTCGTCCGACAGCGTGTAGACCGGCAACGAGCAGGCACTGTCACCGGAGTGGATGCCGGCTTCCTCGATATGCTCCATGATGCCGGAGACAAAGACGGTCTCGCCATCCGACAGTGCATCGACGTCGACTTCGACCGCATTGGTCAGATAGCTGTCGAACAGAAGCGGGTTCTTGCCGAGCAGGGTGTTGATCTGGCCAGTTTTGTCGTTCGGATAACGCTGTTTGATGTCTTCCGGCACGAGGCCCGGAACCGTGTCGAGCAGGTAGGTCTGCAGCATCGATTCAGGAGTGGATGATCTGCATGGCGCGGCCGCCGAGAACATAGGACGGGCGCACGACCAGCGGGAAGCCGATTTCCGACGCCACGAGACGGGCCTGTTCGACCGAATAGGCAATGCCGTTGTTCGGCTGGTTGAGGTCGAGCTTCATCAGAAGCTTCTGGAAGCGGTCGCGGTCTTCGGCCAGATCGATCATGTCCGGTGCTGTGCCGAGGATCGGGATGCCGTTCTTTTCCAGCGCTTCGGCAAGCTTCAGCGGCGTCTGGCCACCGAACTGGACGATGACGCCGTGCAGCACGCCGTTTTCCTGTTCGGCGCGCAGAATCTCGATCACGTCTTCGGCCGTCAGCGGCTCGAAATAGAGCCGGTCGGACGTGTCGTAGTCGGTCGATACGGTTTCCGGGTTGCAGTTGATCATGATCGCTTCATAGCCGGCATCCTTCAACGCGAAGGCGGCATGGCAGCAGCAATAGTCGAACTCGATGCCCTGGCCGATGCGGTTGGGACCGCCGCCGAGGATGACGACCTTCTTGCGGTCGGAAATCTGCGCTTCCGAGCGGGGCAGCGCCGTTGAACGGCGTCTCGTAGGTCGAATACATGTAGGCGGTCGGCGAGGCGAATTCGGCAGCGCAGGTGTCGATGCGCTTGTAGACCGGGCGCACGTTCAGCCGGTTGCGCAGTTCGGCGACTTCCTTCGGGCGGCTCTTGGAGAGCGTTGCGAGGCGTGCATCGGAAAAGCCCATGGCCTTCAGCATGCGCAGATTTTCGGCGTCGTCCGGCAGGCCGTGCTCAGCACGCGGGCTTCCATGTCGATAATCGCCTTGAACTGGGCGATGAACCACGGATCGATCTTCGAACCGTCATGCACGTCGGCTTCCGACATGCCCATGCGCAGCGCCTGGGCGACCATGCGCAGCCGATCCGGCGTCGGCGTGCCGATGGCAGCGCGGATGGCGTTGTGGTTGTCGCCGGTGTCTTCGAGGCCGGGGATTTCGATCTCGTCGAGACCGGTGAGGCCGGTTTCGAGACCGCGCAGCGCCTTCTGCAGCGATTCGGCAAAGGTACGGCCGATGGCCATGACTTCGCCGACCGACTTCATCGCCGTGGTCAGCGTCGTGCCAGCGCCGGGGAACTTTTCAAAGGCAAAGCGCGGGATCTTGGTGACGACATAGTCGATCGACGGTTCGAACGAGGCAGGCGTCGCTCCGCCGGTGATGTCGTTGTCGAGTTCGTCGAGCGTGTAGCCGACGGCGAGCTTGGCGGCGATCTTGGCGATCGGGAAGCCGGTTGCCTTCGACGCGAAGCGCAGACGAGCGCGAGACGCGCGGGTTCATCTCGATGACGACGAGGCGGCCGTTCTCCGGATTGACGGCGAACTGCACGTTCGAACCGCCGGTTTCCACGCCGATCTCGCGCAGAACCGCGATCGAGGCGTTACGCATGATCTGGTATTCTTTGTCGGTCAGCGTCAGGGCAGGGGCGACGGTGATCGGATCGCCGGTGTGCACGCCCATCGGGTCGATGTTTTCGATTGAGCAGATGATGATGCAGTTGTCCGCAGGTGTCGCGGACCACTTCCATCTCGTATTCCTTCCAGCCAAGCACCGATTCCTCGATCAGCACTTCCGTCGTCGGTGAGGCATCGAGACCGGAATTGATGATCTCGAAGAATTCCGAGCGGTTATAGGCAATGCCGCCGCCGGTGCCGCCCATGGTGAAGGACGGGCGGATGATCGCCGGCAGACCGATGGTGTCGAGCGCCTGCGCACCGATCGCCATGGCATGGCTCATGTAGCGCTGCTTGCGGTCGGTCTCGCCGAGGTTCCAGGTGTTTTCCAGCTCGTCGAGCGCTTTGTCGAGTTCGGCGCCGGAAAGCGAAGCCTTCAGTTTGTCGCGCTCCGCGACATGCAGCTTGCGATCGACATCCTTGATCTCGGTGGCATTGGCGAGAAGCGACTTCGGGGTTTCAAGCCCGATGCGCGACATCGCCTCGCGGAACAGCGCGGTCTTCGGCCATGTCGATGGCTTCCGGCTTGGCGCCGATCATCTCGACATTGTAGCGGTCGAGCACGCCCATGCGCTTCAGGGAGAGCGCTGTGTTGAGAGCGGTCTGGCCGCCCATGGTCGGCAGAAGTGCGTCCGGGCGTTCCTTGGCGATGATCTTGGCGACCACTTCCGGCGTGATCGGCTCGACATAGGTCGCATCGGCCATGTCCGGGTCGGTCATGATGGTGGCCGGGTTGGAGTTGACCAGGATAACCCGGTAACCCTCTTCCTTTAGCGCCTTGCACGCCTGTGTGCCGGAATAGTCGAACTCGCAGGCCTGGCCGATGACAATCGGTCCCGCACCGATGATGAGGATCGATTTGATGTCTTGGCGCTTTGGCATGGTCTCTATCCGCTTTTTCCGGCTGCGCAAAAACCCGGCCAGGGTGGGAGATCACCGGTCGGGGTCGCAGGCTTGGTCTTTTCAGGCTAGAAGCGGCTTATAGGGAAATGTGCGGCCAAGCGGAACCCCGAAAATGCGGAATCGACAGGAAAATGACCGGTGCAAACGTCGTAACCACAAGTGAAGTACGCCATCTTCACGGTTGTGCCCGGGCGGGCGCTTGAAAATACGCGATCCGCAGCCGGGACGATCGCGTCCAGGGTCAGCAGCGGTGTTGACTGCCGCTTCAGAGGGGGAGTGCTGGAGCACCCGCTCATGGGCTGACGCTTCTCTCCCGTCCGAGCAAGTCCTTGGCGCAATCGACGACCGTTGTCGTCGCGGGCCTTGATGAAAAGCCCAGCACGCTGCGTGCTTTTTCAGGTGTGAGGGGAAATCTGCGGCCTAGCAGCGGCGCCAGCGTCCGAAGGTGTGGCATGAACGGCAACAACAGCTTGACGGCGAAATTGGGCAATTGCCGGGTGGGAACTTTGGCGGCGCGGCTGCCGAGTTTTGCACGCAGCGTTGAGGCCATCTCTGCCATCCACAGGAAGTCGCCGGTGGCGATGAAACGCTGCCCAGCCGCGGCCGGTGAAGTCATCGCCCGGACATGCAGATCGGCAAGGTCGCGCACGTCGACGATCCAGAATCCGAGTTGCGGCATAAAGGCCGGATTGCCCTGCAGCAGGCGCTCGATGATCTGGACCGAGCCGAGGTTCTCCTGCATCAGGATCGGCCCTGAACACGGCGCCGGGAAGCACCGTGGTGAGCTCGGTCGGTCCATTAGCTGTTTTCATGAAATCCCAGGCCGCACGCTCAGCCCGAATCTTCGAAACCCTGTAGGCATCGAATTGCGGATCGTCCGGATCCGCCCAGACGGTTTCGTCGCTCACTTTGCCGGAGGAGAGCGGCGGTCGGGCGGTTGCGGCCGCCGATGTCATCACCACGCGCTTGACGCTGGCCCTTGTCGCGGCGCCCAGCACCCTGCAACGTGCCGTCGCGCGCTGGTGCCGTCAAGGAATCGCGGCCTTTTTCAGCGCCGGTGCCGAGTGGCGATGCGACGTGAAGTACGTAGTCGCAGCCTGCCATCACCGCATCCCAGCCGTCATCGCTGGTCAGATCGGCGGCGAAGAAGCTGAGCCCGTCGCCCGCGCCGGTTTGCGATGCGACGGCAGCCCGAACGGCTGATTCCTTGGAAAGATTGCGCAGTGTGGTGCGCACGGCGTAGCCGCGCTCCAGCAGTTTGACGATGCACCAGCCGGCAACGAAACCGGTCCCACCCGTCACAAGAACTGTTTCGGTTATGAGATTTCCTTTGAACTCTTAAACTGCTGCGCGTCAGCCAGCAGCGTCGGAAACCGCCGAGCGGTGGCGGGTGATCTCGAAGGGCTGGCGTCTCGTGATGCGGTAGACGGCGGCCGGCGGCAGATTGCAGAACGGTGCCGCCGATCCGCGTCGCCTTCAACCCGAGACGGTCGAGGATCGGGCGTGGCACGGGGCAGCGAGGGCCATAGGTGAACTGGTAAAAACTTCCCGCCGGCCGGATGTAGCAGAAGGCGCCAGACAGGATGCCGATGATCTTGCGCGGCGGCATCGACAGCAAGGGCAGGCCGCTTACCACGGAGGCAACCACTGAACCCGGAAACAGATCGCGTCCGGCCAGCTGTGCCGCATCCATGGTGAGTACCGCGCCTGCAGGAAACCGGTTGCGCAGCATTTCGGCAAAATCAGCCCCGAACTCGACCAGGGTAAGATCGGCTTCCGCCAGACCACGCGAGAGAAGGGCGCGTGTAAAGACGCCGGTGCCAGGCCCCAGTTCGAGAACGGGGCCGTCCGCAGCCCGGATTTCCTGGGTCATCAGCTGCGCCAGCGACACGCTGGACGGCGCCACGGCTGCGACCCGCAACGGATTGGCGATCCATGCCCGGAAGAAATGGAGATATTCGGAATATGCGCAGGTGGCCGTCACGTTTTCGTCTCCGCTTTCGGGGTATGTGGCCCACCATTCCGGTGGGCGTTGTCAGTTTATGTCTCCACTCGTATACTTGTTTGAAATGTAAAAGTCTACAGGTGTATATAAATGGATAAAAAAGCCAAGGATGAGGCTGTTCCTGCGCGCCGCCGCAATGCCGCAACCACCCGCGACGCCATTCTCGCCTCGGCGCGCAAGGCGTTCGCGCAGTCGGGCTACGATGGCGCCGGCGTGCGCGAAATCGCCGCCGGGGCAGGGGTGACGGCCATGCTGGTCAACCGCTATTTCGGCTCGAAGGAGCAATTGTTCGCCGAAGTGCTTGCCGCCACGGCTGCCTCGCCAACCATTCTGACGGCTGAGAACCTGAAATCGCCGGCGCTCAGGCGAACCATTGCCAGCGTACTGATGGACATTACCAAGGTTGACGATACCCCGCTTGAGGGCTTTCTGATCATGCTGCATTCGGCATCGAGCAAGCGCGCCTCGGAAATCGGCCGGGCGCAGATCGAGAGTGGCCATCAGAAGACGATGACTGCCGCACTGCGCGGCGAACTGGTGCCGCAGCGCGCGGCCCTGATTCTGTCGCTGGTCGCTGGCGTTCAGGTCATGCGCCAGATGATCGGCCTGTCGGCACTCGCTGAAGCCGATCCGAAAGACCTGGTGAAAATTCTCGGGCCGATGTTCCAGTCGCTGATCGATGGTGATCTGCCTGCCAAGCCGGATTGAAGACCTGTGCCGCCGGGGCATCCCTTTCAGGCGGCCTTGATGAGGGGTCTGCGTATCTTTGGCTCGACAGGCTCGCGCCGGGCACCCGCGCTCTCTTCCCACCAATCGCCGAGTGCGTCGATCAACGGCACAAGCGCATGGCCTGATGCCGTCAGGTCGTAATCGACACGCAGCGGGTATCCGGAATAGGCCGTGCGCCTGACGATGCCGGCTTTTTCCAGCTTGCGCAGTTCCAGCGCCAGCATGCGATACGATAGCGTCGGGTTGTCGCGCTGCAGATCGCTGAAACGCTTGGTGCCATCCTTCAGATAATAGAGCAGCAGCGTCGGCCAGCGGCCGCTCAGCACGCGCATGACCTCTTCGATCGGGCAATTGGAAACGACGTCTTTCATCGGGCGGTCCTGGTTACAAAAGAGTGCGTAATTTACATGGGGTCGCCAAAGGTTAGGGTCAACCATCGCTGCGCAGCGTCACCCTCAACATCGAAAAGAGACATGAAAAATGGAACCTATCTTCCTTCACGGCTTCCCGCTCGGAAGCTCGATGGGGCTTGTTGCTGCGTTCGAGCAGGTCGGCCAGCCTTACCGCCTCTGCCGCGTCGACATGCTCAACGAGATGAAGAACGACGCCTATGCCCGGCTGAACGGCCGGCAGGAAACGCCGGTGCTGATCACCGACAAAGGCGCCGTCCTCACCGAAACCATGGCAATCGCCGCGTGGCTTGCCGCGCGCGATACCCATCGCCGCATCAGCTTTGATCCCCGCTCGCCGGAAGCGGACCGGATGCAGCAGCTGATGGCTTTCGTGAATACCGGATTCACCGCCGCCTTCACGCCGCTCTGGGTGGCACTTGAGGCAGAAGGCGAGAAGCCGGAGACACTTGAATTGCTCCATGAGTTCGGCCGCAAATCCGTCGTGGAGCGCCATGAAAAACTTGAGGCGATGATCGGCGATACGCCTTTTCTGGTCGGTGATCGCCTCACTTTGGCGGATACGACGCTGATCGGCGTCGCCCGCTGGGCGGAATTTCATCAGGCCGTCGATGGCCGCGCCTACCCAAAACTTGCTGCGCTGCGCCGCCGGATCGAAGCCGAACCGGTGGTGCAATATGCTGTGGCGATCGAGATCGGCGAAACACCTGCCGGATCCGGTGCCTGCCTCGGGCATATCCCGTTGGCGGACGTGATCAAGCGTTTCGCTGCCTGATCGGAAGATGCATCGCCGCCGCAAGATGTCCCGCGCAGCGCTGGCGCGCTAATCCTGCGGCGGTTCGAGATGAAAGGCGACTCCTCTTGAAATAGGGTGTAGGAAATATCCGGACACGAAGCTGCCTCGCCTGAAGTGCAGCCTGCAAGTCCGGAGCGGGCGCCACCAGATGATTAATTTTCAGAATCTAGAAGACGCGCAAAGGCTTGCCCAGGCGATCGTCAATACGATCCACGATCCGCTTTTGGTTCTCGACCAACGCTTTCATGTGCTCGCCGCCAGCCGCTCCTTCTACGAGACATTCAAGGTGAAGGCTGAGGATACCTATGGCCGGCTGCTTTACACGCTCGGTGACGGCCAATGGGATATTCCGGCGCTGCGTCTGCTCTTGGAAACTATCATCCCGGCGCAAACCGCCATGGATGGTTTCGAAGTCGAGCATGATTTCCCCAGTCTCGGCCGCAGGACTATGCTGCTCAACGCCCGGCAGGTGGTATACGGCGAGGGCTCGGGCATGACGATCCTGCTGGCCTTCACTGACATCAGCGCCCGCCGCGCGATCGAGCGCGAAAAGGAAATCCTCCATGAGCGCACTCAGGACCTGTTGCGCCAGAAAGGCGTGCTGCTCGAGGAAATGCAGCACCGTGTCGCCAACAGCCTGCAGATCATTGCCAGCATCCTGTTGCTGAAGGCCCGCGCGGTGACGTCGGAGGAAACCCGCCGCGATCTGCAGGATGCGCATCAAAGGGTGATGTCGGTCGCCGAGGTGCAGCGCCACTTGCATGTGACCGGCGGCATCGACCAGATCGAGGTTGCCTCCTATCTCTCGACGCTCTGTGGCAGCCTTTCATCTTCGATGACGGGCGAGAGCCAACCGATCGACATCCGGGTGTTGGCCGAAAATGGCCGGATACGTTCCGACCAGGCCGTCAGCCTCGGGCTCATCGTCACCGAACTGGTCATCAACGCCATCAAATATGCCTTCCCCGCCTCGAAGCCGGAGGCGTCGATCTCGGTGTCCTACGAGGTCAACGGCGACGACTGGAAGCTGGTCGTCTCGGACAACGGCGTCGGAAAAGATTCTGTCCCTGCGCCTAAACCGGGCGGCGGATTGGGTACGGCGATCGTCCAGGCGCTGGTCAAGCAGCTTGCGGCGCAGATGGAGACGGCATCCGGCGCAAACGGCACAGCTGTGTCGATCACGCGCGCAACCTTCACCTCGCGCTTGCCCGCAGCGGCTTAAAGCAGGCCTTTTCAGTCCGCTTCAGTTGTCGCTGGCGGCCGATTGCCGACCGGTGACGCTGTCGATGTGGATGGCAAAGAAGACCGGCGTCGTGGTTTTGCCATCGGCTGCAGCCGAACCGGGCTTCAAGGCGCCGGGCTCCCACCAGTTGCCTCTTTTTTCCAGCAGCGACCAGGCGTGGAGCCGTTCGTTATGCCATTGCTCGTCGTCCGGGAATTCTTGATATCGCCCCTCGACGACGACACTTCGCCATGCCTCGTTGTCCTTGATTTCGCCAACCTGGACGCAGACCTGCGGATTGGCGCGCAACCAGTCGATTTTCTGCCCCGGCATCGAAAAACCGTAGAGACTGGGGGATTCAAATGCGTACTGGATCGGCACGACATAGGGCCGGTTGTCCTTGGCGCAGGCAAGATGGGCAATGTGGCCCCGCGAGAGGACGTCAACGCAGTCTTCGCTGGTCATCTCTTTCAAGATCATCGGATATATTCCTTCCGGACATCGATTGCCCATCGGGAATTGTAGCACGGTTCGCAGCCCCGTTTTTCGAAATCGGGTTCTGCAGGACGAACAGCCGCAGTCAGGCGTCGCATTTCAGTCCATGGGTCCTTACCCAGGCGTTGCCACCACCAGTACCTTCACTTCCCCCGCAGCCGGCGGATTGCGGATCACCTCTGGCGCCTCCTCCAGCGTGATTCTTCGAGAGATCAGTTTTTCCACGTTGATCGCCCCTGACGCCACCAGATCGGCGGCGCGACGGTGGGTGAAGGGGTTGATGAAGGAGCCGAGCACACGCAGTTCCCGGAAGAGAATGTCGAACGGCTCGATCCGGACGGTCTCGCCCTGCGCCATCACGCCGAGGATGACGACGGTGCCGCCGGCCTTGGCAAGCCGGGTGGATTGCTCGACCGTCGCTGCAACACCGGCGCATTCGATCACCACGTCGACGCCGCCGGGAACAAGCCCGCGGGGTCCGGCGATCGCCGCGATGAGATCGCCTTCTGATGGATCGACGCTGGCGGTCGCGCCCAGTTCCTCGGCCAGTTTCCGTTTGGCTTGCTGCCGGGTCGAAAGAATGACCGTGGTCGCCCCCGCCAGCCGTGCCAGTTGGACCGTCAAGAGCCCGATCACGCCGCCGCCGAGCACAACGACCGACGAACCGGCCTTGATCTCCGCCATATCGATGCCGTGCAGGCAGCAGGCGAGGCGTTCGCAGAAGGCGCCGTGCGTCGTGGGCATATCGAGCGGGATTTCGAAAGCCTGTTTCTGCGGCACGATGACATAATCGGCAAAGCCGCCGTCGCGGCTGATGCCGATGGCTTTCAGGTTACGGCAGAGATTGACCCGGCCAGCCTGGCATTGCAGGGCAGCGGCCGCAGTAAATATTCGGATCGCCGGTGATGCGGGCTCCGACCGTAAACCCCTTCACATCAGCGCCGATAGCTTCGACGATGCCGCAGAATTCGTGGCCGAGCGTCACCGGCGGTGCCGAGGGAAATTCGCCATGCAGCAGATGGCGGTCGGTGCCGCAGATGCCGCAGGCCTCGACGCGCACCAGAAGATCGTCCGGCCCTGGAACGGGCGTCTCGATCTCGCGCACGAAAAGTTTGCCGATTGATTCCAGACGCATGGCTTTCATTGGCTCGTTCCTCCCAAAACAATCTCGATCATATTGGCATGGCCCGTCACCGGCTGCCAACGGCCGGTCTGAATTTTTAGCGGTGAAAAACTTTGTCGTTTTGGTCTTGTACAAAATCGCATCTGGCGCGTTATATGGTCTTGAAAAGGCTTGATAGCCGCAGCGGCTAAGACGGGGAGATCATCATGGAATGGAAGGGCCGGCGCCAATCGGGCAATGTCGAGGACGCACGCGGATCGGGGCCGGTGCGGGGCGGCATGGGCGGCAATCCGTTCGGCCGGGGCGGCGGTTTCCGCATCCCGACCGGTGGCGGTGGTCGCGGCGGCGGCATGAGCATCGGCACGATCGTCTTCCTTGTCGTCATCTATTTCGTCTTGAAGATGATGGGCATCGACATGTTGCAGGTTCTTGACGGCGGCCAGGGAACCTCGCCGTCCGGCTACGAACAGACGCAATCTTCGTCGCCGCAAGGTTCGGCCGCCGAAGAGGAGACCAAGGCCTTCGTTTCCACCGTGCTGGCGGAGACCGAAGATACCTGGAACGGCATCTTCCAGGCGAGCGGTGAAACCTATGTCGAGCCGAAGCTGGTCATCTTCCACGACGGCATCAACTCGGCCTGCGGTATGGCTTCGTCGGCCAGCGGTCCGTTCTATTGCCCGGGCGACCAGAAGGTCTATCTCGACATGGCCTTCTTCGATGAGCTGGCTCAGAAATTCGGCGCATCCGGCGATTTCGCTGAAGCCTATGTCATCGCCCACGAGGTCGGCCATCACGTCCAGAACCTGCTCGGCATCTTGCCGAAGGTCAACGCCCAGCGCCAGCGCATGAGCGAAGCCGATTCCAACCAGATGTCGATCCGAGTGGAGCTGCAGGCGGATTGCTTTGCCGGGATCTGGGGCAAGTATACCGAACAGAAGGGACTTCTCGAGCAGGGCGATCTGGAAGAGGCGCTGAACGCCGCCACCCAGATCGGTGACGATACGCTGCAGAAACGCACCCAGGGCTATGTCGTTCCCGAGAGCTTCAACCACGGGACATCCGCCCAGCGCACGACATGGTTCAAGCGCGGCTTCGACAGCGGCAAGCTTTGGCCTGCGATACGTTCAACAGCAACATTTGAACGGCAGACGGCGCGTCCTTTCGCGGGCGCGCTGTCTTTTACGATAGGCTCGAAAAAATCTCGTCCGCTTCGGCATGGGTAATCGCAAAAGCAACGGGATAACCTATATCTCCTGGATAAGACGGCACCGACGGCAAACCCGGCCGGGCGGTTACTGATGGAGAATACACATGCGGAAAATCATCCCCCTGACATTTATGGCTGCGCTGCTTGCCCTATCGCCCGTGCCGCCCGCATCTGCGACCGAGACGCTCGGCACCATTCTGTTCGGTCACCCTTCAGAGCCCGGCATTGCCGTCATCATGATGAAGACCGGCGATCGCGGTGGTGATCGCGCTCCGGCGATCTTCCGTGATCCGTCCGCCGAGACGCGCGGGCGCAGGCGGAAATTGCCGCCAATCCGGTGATCAGGGCATCTCTTGAGCGCCGCAACATCCGGCCGCACAACGTCCTTGCCATTCAAACGGCGCTGGATGGCAGCAAGATCATTTATGCACGATGATATCAGCACGGTGTGGCCGCAAACGTTGCCTTCCGAAGGAGAAAGACAGTGAAGAAATTTGTCACGCTTGTTCTGGCCGCTGCCCTTCTGGCCCCCCTCGGCGCAGGCCTGGCGACGGGAACCGCCTACGCCCAGACGGCCAGACAGGCCGCCAATACCAATCCGAGGGTCACGGTGATCATCATCCGCGATTACATCGGTCCGGACGATTTCCAGCAGGTGCCGCGAACCTATCGCTTTCCGTCAGCGCAGACCTATGCGAAGGGGCAGGAAGAAATCCGCAACACCCCCAATATTCGCGCCGCCCTGCAAAGAAGGGGCATTCCCACGCGTAACGTCAACAGCGTCCAGACGGCATTCAACGGTGGCAAGATCGTTTACGTGAAGTGATCGGGATAGCGGCAACGCCCTCCGACGGCTCCGCACCGGCGAAACTGTTTTGCGCATGCAGGCGTTACTCGTTGCGGCGGCGATATGTGACCGCTGCGGCAACCCAGAGCCGGCCCTTTTGAGGAGAAAGACTATGCGCAAACTCGTCATGCTGGCGCTCGCCGTCCTGATTGGGGCCATGTCGCTTGGCAGTTTTGCCAGCGCCCAAACTGCCCGTTCGGGCCAAGTCAGCATCACCGTGATCATCATCAAGGATCAGGTTGACGACGATGACGAGACGCAGCAGGTGCCGCGGACCTATCGCTACCCTTCGCCGCAGACCATCGCCAAGGCGCAGGATGAGATTGCCTCCGATGCCTATCTGCGGAATTTCCTCCTGAAAAAGCGCGTCCAGTTGCGCAATGTCGTCGGCATCCAGACCGCCTTCAGCGGTGGCAAGATCGTCTATGTGAAATAGGCGGTCTCTCCTGTAGTTCATCGGTAGCGTCTGTCATTCACAGCTTGGCAGGCGGATGCTATTCTCGGGCATGCACCCAAGCACCCGATATACGCGAAGTGGTGATCTAAACATTGCCTACCAGGTGGTTGGCGACGGGCCGATTGATATCGTCTACGTGCCGGGCTGGGTCTCCAATCTCGACTATGCCTGGGAATTGCCACGCCTGGTCCACGTTTTCGAGCGGCTGAGCGCCTTTGCGCGGCTGATCCTGTTTGACAAGCGCGGAACTGGCCTCTCTGACCGCAATGTCGGCTTTCCGACCCTAGAGCAGCGCATGCAAGATGTGCAGGCCGTCATGGATGCGGCGGGCTCGCGCCGCTGGTCCTGATGGGGACCTCGGAGGGTGGCAATATGTGCATGCTCTTTGCGGCCACCTATCCCGAGCGAACGGTAGCGCTGGTGCTGAACGGCTCTTTCATGAAAGGCCTGTGGGCAGAGGACTATCCCTGGGCAAAGACCCCCGAGCAGGTGGAGGAAGAACTTACCACGATCGCGCGACTGGGGTGGGGCGTTCGACCTTGGCAACGCTGCCCCCGAGTCTCGTCGATGACAGGCAGGCGCGGGACTGGCTTGCCGGTTACCTGCGCAATTCGGCGTCGCCGCAGGACGCAATCGCGCTGTGGCGCTGGAATACGGAAATCGACGTCCGTAGCATCCTCAGCGCCATTCACGTTCCCACCCTTGTCTTGCACCGGACAGGCGACCGCTGGGTGAACGTCGAGGAAGGGCGCTTCGTCGCCAACGGCATCCAGGGCGCCAAGTGGGTGGAGTTACCCGGTAACGACCATGTCATCTGGGCCGGCGATGCGGACCGCACGGTGGACGAGATCGAGGAATTCCTGACCGGCATCCGTCCGCACCCCGCTTCGGAACGAGTTCTCCTGACCGTGCTCTTCACCGACATCGTCGGATCGACCTCTATGGCGGCAGAGCTGGGCGACCGGCAATGGCGGGATTTGCTGTCCCGGCACGACGACGTTGTGCGGATGGAGCTGCGGCTTTTCGACGGCACCGAAGTCAACACCACCGGCGACGGTTTCCTGACGTCTTTTCGGGGACCGACCAAGGCGATCCAATGTGCAAGCGCGATCCGCGATCGCGCAAGCGAGCTCGGTCTCACTATCCGGGCAGCCCTGCACACCGGCGAATGCGAACGGCGTGGCAATGACCTGAGCGGGAATCGTGGTGCATCTCGCCTCACGACTGCTCGACCAGGCGGCCACCGGTGACATCATCGTGTCGCGAACGGTCAAGGACCTCGTCGTTGGATCCGGCATCGTGTTTCAGGAAGCGCCGAACTTCAATTGCGTGACGTTCCCGGAACCTGGCAGATCTACGTCGCCAACCCCGTGTCTGGGTGAAACACGGGGCTCAGGAGGTCGTTTGCCTATTTCTCGCTGTCCATATGGGCGAGCATCGCTTCCGGATAGCGTCCGCCGGCGGCCGCGTTCTTCGGCACGGCCGTTTCGATCGCCGAGAGATCGGCAGGCGAAAGATGGACGGCCTGCGATCCCAGCGCTTCCGCCAGCCGTGCGATTGTGCGTGCCCCGACCAGCGGGACGATATCAGCACCCTGCGCTGCCACCCAGGCAATGGCGATCTGCGCCACCGAGACGCCCTTGGCATCGGCGATCCGGCGCAGTGCTTCGACGAGTGCAAGGTTCTGGTCGACGTTCTCTCGTTGGAAGCGCGGGCTGTGGGCGCGAAAATCGCCCTTGCTCTGTCCGTCGCCCTTCTGCCAATGGCCGCTGATCAGGCCGCGAGAGCACGCCATAGGCGGTGACGGAGATGCCGAGATCGCGGCAGGCGGGCAGGATTGCGTCCTCGATACCACGCGAGATCAGCGAATATTCGATCTGCAGGTCGACGATCGGATGCACGGCGGCGGCGCGGCGGATGGTGTCGGCGCCCACTTCGGAGAGGCCGATATGGCGGACATAGCCGGCCTTGATCATGTCGGCGATGGCGCCGATCGTGTCTTCGATTGGTACGTTCGGGTCGAGCCGGGCAGGGCGGTAGATGTCGATGTAATCGACGCCCAGCTGCTGCAGGCTATAGGCGACGAAATTCTTCATCGCCGCCGGACGATTGTCCATGCCATTGAAGCCGCCGTCGCGGTCACGCAGCGCCCCGGTCTTGACGCTGATGATCGCCTTGTCGCAGTTAATACCTTTCAGAGCCTCGCTGATCAGCATCTCGTTGTGGCCCATGCCGTAGAAATCGCCGGTATCGATGAGGTTGATGCCGGCATCGAGTGCCGCACGGATGGTGGCAATTCCTTCTGCCCGGTCGGACGGCCCGTACATGCCGGACATCCCCATGCAGCCAAGGCCGAGCGTCGAGACCGATGGGCCGGTCTTGCCGAGTTGAACATGTTTCATGTCGCTTCTCCTGCGTATCAGCCGCGTGTGCGGCGTTGTGTTCAGGAACAGGTTTTACTGCGAAACCCTTTGTGCGATAATCCATCCTGATAAGCACAGCCTGTTTGGAAATCCGTACAATGAACGATCTGCCGCTTGCCGATCTCGATGCCTTCACCGCCGTCGCGCGTGCGCAATTTCTGCGCGGCTGCCCGCCTGCGTGGCGTCTCGGCTTCGTCGCTCAGCGAAGCCCTGCGGCGCCTTGAGCAGCGGCTCGGTGTGCGGCTGCTCAACCGTACCACTCGCAGCGTCACCCTGACGGAGGCGGGCGAACAGCTGATGGAACGGCTGTCGCCGGCGCTTGGCGAAGTTGCGGCAGCGCTTGATCAGGTCGGCAGCATTCGTGACAGTGCCACCGGAACCCTGCGCCTCAACGTCGCCACCATTGTTGCCCGCGTCGTGCTGCCCGATCTGATCGTGGATTTCCTCAAAGCCTATCCCGGCATCATGCTCGAGGTCATCGCCGACGACAGTTTCATCGATGTGCTGGCCGGCGGCTTCGATGCGGGTGTGCGGTATGACGAGCGGCTGGAAAAGGACATGATCGCCGTACCGATCGGGCCGCGCCGCCAGCGCTTTGTTGTTGCGGCTTCCCCGGCCTATCTGCTTGCCCATGGCGAGCCGCGCCACCCGCGCGACATCCTCGATCATGCCTGCATCCGCCATCGTTTCGCCAGCGGCAGCCTGGCATCCTGGGAGTTCGAACGCGGTGATGAGACGGTGCGGATTTCGCCGCAGGCTCGCATCACATCCAATACGCTCGAACTGGAGGTTCGCGCTGCGATTGACGGTCTTGGCATCATCGCCACCTTCGAGGAATTTTTGGCGCCGGCCATTGCCAGCGGCGAACTGGTGCCGATCCTGGAAGACTGGATGCCGGATTTCCCCGGCCCCTATCTCTATTATGCCAGCCGCAAACACATGCCGCCGCCGCTCAGGGCCTTTGTCGATTTTATCAAGAGCCGGCCGCGAGGTTAGTCTCGCAATTGTTATCAATGTTCCCGACGTACTCATCACGAACATTGAAATGTTCACGCATTGTTTCCGTCAAAAATTTCCGATAAAGACGTTTTCGCCCACCGTGTTCGTGTTCTGTATCTATCCAAGCCCGGATACCAAAAGAGGTTTGTTCGATGATCGACCCCCAGTCAGCACGGCGCGGCCTGTTTCTGGTTTTCGTCATCCTGTTCCTCGATATCATGGGCATCGCAATCATCGTGCCGGTGCTGCCAGCCTATCTCAGGGAGTTGACGGGCGACACGATCAGCGAGGCGGCGGTCGATGGCGGCTGGCTGCTTCTGGTCTATTCCGGCATGCAGTTCATCTTCGCGCCGCTGATCGGCAACCTGTCGGACCGTTTTGGCCGCCGACCGATCCTGCTTGCTTCGGTGCTGACGTTCGCACTCGACAACCTGATCTGTGCCTTGGCGACGACCTACTGGATGCTGTTTATCGGCCGGGTGCTGGCCGGCATCAGCGGCGCCAGCTTTTCCACCGCCGCCGCCTACATTGCCGATGTCAGCGATGACAGCAACCGGGCGAAGAATTTCGGCCTGATCGGCATCGCCTTCGGCACGGGGTTTGCGCTCGGCCCTGTCCTTGGCGGCCTGCTCGGCGAATTCGGCCCGCGCATTCCGTTCTATGGTGCCGCCGCCCTGTCCTTCATCAATTTTGCGGTCGCCTGGTTCCTGCTGCCCGAAACGCTGCAAAGCCACAACCGCCGCCGGTTCGAATGGAAACGGGCCAATCCGCTCGGAGCCTTGAAGCAGATGCGCAACTATCCCGGCATCGGCTGGGTGCTGCTGGTCTTCTTCCTGTTCTGGCAGGCGCATGCGGTCTATCCGGCCGTCTGGTCGTTCGTCGCATCCTATCGTTACAACTGGAGCGAGGGGCAGATCGGCCTGTCGCTCGGTATCTTCGGCGTCTGCGGCGCTGGTCATGGGTTTCGTGCTGCCAAAGGCGATCCCGATGCTTGGCGAATGGAAGGCCGGTGCCGTCGGACTGATCTTCACGGGGCTTGGCCTTGTCGGCTATGCCTTCGCCGTTCAGGGCTGGATGATCTATGCGGTTATCCTCCTGACCTGCCTCGAAGCGCTTGCCGACCCGCCGCTGCGCAGCATCGCGTCCGCCAAGGTGCCGCCGTCGGCGCAGGGCGAGTTGCAGGGTGCATTGTCGAGCATTTCCAGCTTCACGACGATCCTCGGGCCGCTGATGTTTGCCCAGATCTTTCAGCCTGTTCACTGCGCCGCAGGCAACGATCACCTTTGCCGGTGCCCCCTATATTCTCGGCGCCGTTTTCGTTGCCGCAGCCGTTACGATCTACCTCCTGAAGGTTCAGCCGGTGCCTGTGGTGGTCGAGGAGGGGCAAGGCACAACACAGGCGACCTGAGCCGCTTTTTGCGGGTGCAGTGCGAAAAACGATCAAATTTTGTGATGTTTAGATGAAAAAATAAGCACTTTTGGCTTTGTTGCTGGTGCTTTACCACCGGTTGTTCTATTTCCCAATCTTCCGTCTTGCGGCACATACCGGTTGCGACGAAGCCAAAGGCCTATCCTCATCATGCTGACTTCAACCCATAGCGACAGGGGCGTCCGCACCGATAATTCCTGGCCCGCGCATTATCGCGCCACGATTGCACTTGGCCTGCCCTTCGTCGGCGCCCAGCTGGCGCAGTTCGCCATCCATGCCACCGACGTTCTGATGGTCGGCCGTCTCGGCACGACCGAGCTTGCGGCGATGGTTCTGGCCGCGCAGATGTTTTTCACCATCTTCATTTTCGGCTCGGGCTTTGCCAATGCCGTCGTGCCAATCGTGGCGCAGGCCGAAGGGCGGGGCGATCGCGTCGCCGTGCGCCGGGCCGTGCGCATGGGCATGTGGGCCGTGCTGGGTTACGGCGTCATCATGGCGCCGGTTCTGTGGCAGGCCGAGCATGTGCTGCTGATGCTGGGCCAGAAGCCTGAAGTCGCGGCTCTTGCCGGAAGTTATCTGCATGTTGCTCTCTGGGGCATGTTCCCGGCGCTGCTGTTCATGGTTCTGCGCGGTTTCCTGAGCTCGCTGGAGCGTGCCGGCATCATCCTTTACGTGACGATCATCGTGCTGCTGGCCAATGCTGCCCTTTGCTACGTGTTCATCTATGGTCATTTCGGTGCGCCGGCGCTTGGTATCGTCGGTGCCGGCATTTCGGCGCTGATCGTCAACACGCTGAGCTTCGTGCTGCTCTACATCTATATCCAGGCGCAGCCGCAGACCCGCGCCTACGAGATCTTCGTGCGCTTCTGGCGACCGGACTGGCCGGTACTGAAGGAAGTCGTCAAGCTCGGCCTGCCGATCGCCGTCACGATCCTTGCCGAAGTCAGCCTGTTCACCGTTGCTTCGCTTTTGATGGGCATGATCGGTACCGTCGAGCTTGCCGCCCATGGTATCGCGCTGCAGTTCGCCTCCGTCGCCTTTATGGTGCCGCTCGGGCTGGCGCAGGTCGCGACCGTGCGCATCGGCCTTGCCCATGGCCGCCGCGATGCCGAAGGGATCAAGCGGGCGGCGATCGCCGTCTTCGTCATCGGCTGCGGTTTCGCCGTCATCAGCAGCGTTGTCTTCGCCGTGTTTTCGCATGAATTGGCCGCGATGTATCTCGATACCGGCCGGCCGGATGCGGCGCAGGTGCTCGCCTATGCCGGCCCGCTGATCGTCATTGCCGGTGCGTTCCAGCTGGTCGATGGCGTGCAAGCACTGGCTGCCGGCATGCTGCGCGGCCTGAAGGATACGACCGTGCCGATGGTTCTGGCGCTGGTCTCCTACTGGGCGATCGGCTTTGTCGCCGCCTATTTCCTGGCCTTCCACTTCGGCTTTGGCGGGCTCGGCGTCTGGTACGGTTTCGTGCTCGGCCTTGCTGCCGCCAGCATCTCGCTCACCTGGCGCTTCTTCCTCTTCCTGAAGCGGGAACGAAAGCTTCTGGCTTTGCCGCCCGGAACTGTCTTATGATTCTCGAGATGCCGGAAAACGCGATGAACTTTCAGCCGGTACTCACCGGAGATACGCTTCTTCTGCGCGCCCTAAACGCCGATGATTATGATGGGCTCTTTGCGGCGGGCAGCGATCCAGCCGTCTGGGCAGGGCATCCGGCCAAGGAACGGTACAAGCCGGAGGTCTTTCGTCAGTATTTCGACGCTCAGATGGCCAGCAAAAGCACGCTGGTCTTCGTCGACCGGGTCACCGGAAAACTGATCGGCTGCTCGCGCTACTATGTAGCGCCGGACCAGCCACAGGCTGTCTCGATCGGCTTCACCTTCCTCAACAATGCCTATTGGGGCGGGGCCACCAATTTCGAGATCAAGCGCTTGATGCTCGACCATGCCTTCCAGAGCGTCGATGATGTGTGGTTCCACATCGACCCTACCAATATCCGCTCGCAGAAGGCGACCGCCAAGCTCGGCGCGGTGCATGCCTATGATGCGGTGCTGGATATTTCTGGTTCTCCTGTGAACTGGATGTGCTTCCGGCTGACGCGGGATGCCTGGACCAGAGTGAAGTCGGTGTAGGGGCATTGAACCCACCGTTTTTCCGCCGGCTGCGTAATGGAGAGCAAATGGAAAAAGGACGGATCATTTTTCTGAACGGCACATCGAGCAGCGGCAAGACAACGTTGGCGACGGCTCTTCGTGAAGCACTTGAAGAGCCGTTTTGTTACTATGCGTCCGACCAGCTGGCCGATGCCGGATTTCGGACCGTTAAACGCCGCATCCGGCACAGTCCTGCGTCGGGAGAACGGGGGAGGTTTTTTGATGGCTTTCACCGGTCCATCGCTGCGTTCGCCGAAGCCGGAAACGACCTGATCGTCAGACATATCGTCGAAGAACAGAGTTGGGCGGACCAGTTGAAAAATCTGTTTGCCGATCTCGACGTGTTTTGGATCGGCGTGCACGCGCCTGTCGATGAGGTTGATCGCCGGGAGCGGGAAAGAGGCAACCGGCAGATTGGCGAGGCCCGCTATCACCTTAAGACTCACAGCTTCTGCAGATATGATCTCGAAGTTGATACCAGCGAACCGATCGACCAGCTGGTCGATCGCATTATGACGGCATGGAACCGTCGCAGGACACCGAGCCACGCCTGACGCCCATTGCCGCCTTTCAACGCTGCGGTTGAAATCGCCAATTCATTTTGCATATTTTTGTTCTTTATTTGTTCTGTTTTTCGTTTAATCTGGCAATGCTCAAACGGAGGATAAAATGACCGCTTATGCGACTGTTGGAACATTGGATCATGCAGCGTCGGTGCGCTTCTACGATGCGGCACTGGCCACAATCGGCTGGAGCGCCCACGCAAACTATCCGGGCTGGCGCGGCTATACGCTGGGCAGGGCAGCGAAGGCTTCCTCCTGTGGGTCTGCGAGCCGTTCAACCACGAACTGGCAACACCCGGCAATGGCAATATGGTCGGCTTCATGGTGAAGTCGCATGCTGAGGTCGATGCCTTCTACAATGCGGCGCTGGCCAATGGCGGCACCGACGAAGGTGCTCCGGGCGTTCGTCCGCAATATGGCCCGGACTGGTACTCGGCCTATATGCGCGACCCGGCTGGCAACAAGCTTTCCGTGGTCTTCAACGGCTAAACGCAAAAGCCCCGGTACTCCTTTGAGAGACCGGGGCTTTTCAGCATTCGATTAAGTTAGAATATCAGCGTTCGGCCAATGCCGGTTCGCCCTTCTTCTCGCGCACCAGATTGATGAAGCGGCGGAAGAGGTAGTGGCTGTCCTGCGGGCCGGGCGAGGCCTCCGGGTGATGCTGGACCGAGAAGACCGGCTTGCCGGTCAGGCGCAGGCCCTGTTGGTGCCGTCGAACAGGGAAACGTGAGTCTCTTCAACGCCTTCCGGCAGGGACTTCGAATCCACCGCGAAGCCATGGTTCATCGAGACAATCTCGACCTTGCCCGTCGTGTGGTCCTTGACCGGATGGTTGGCGCCGTGGTGGCCCTGATGCATCTTTTCGGTCGTCGCGCCGAGCGCTCAGTCCCAGCATCTGGTGGCCAAGGCAGATACCGAACAGCGGGATATCGCTCTTGATCAGCTCCTGGATCACCGGAACGGCATATTTGCCGGTGGCTGCCGGGTCACCCGGACCGTTCGACAGGAAGATGCCGTCCGGCTTCTGCGCCAAGACTTCTTCCGCTGATGTCGTTGCCGGCATGACGGTGACCTTGCAGCCAAGGCCGGTGAACAGGCGCAGGATGTTGCGCTTTACACCGTAGTCGAGAGCCACGACATGGTGCGTCGTGTCGGCTTCCGCCAGTTCGTCATAGCCTTCGTTCCACACCCAGGGCTTTTCGCTCCAGCGCGAGGTCTGGCCGGAGGAGGCGACCTTGGCGAGATCCAGGCCTTCAAGGCCGCTCCAGGCCTTGGCTTCTTCCTTCAGCGCCTCGATGTCGAAGACGCCGTTCGGATCGTGGGCGATGACGGCGTTCGGCGCACCGTTCTCGTGGATCCAGGCGGTGAGAGCGCGGGTGTCGATGCCACACATGCCGATGATGCCGCGTGCCTTCAGCCATGCGTCGAGATGTTTTGCGGCGCGGTAGCTGGAAGGGTCGGTGATATCGGCCTTGAAGATGACGCCGACCGCGCCGTGGCGGGCTGCCGGCGTCAGGTCTTCGATATCCTCGTCATTGGCGCCGATATTGCCGATATGCGGGAAGGTGAAGGTGACGATCTGGCCGAGATAGGACGGGTCGGTCATGATCTCCTGATAGCCGGTGAGCGCGGTGTTGAAGACCACTTCGGCCTGCACCTTGCCGGTGGCGCCGATACCCTTGCCTTCGATGACGGTGCCATCGGCCAGAACGAGCAGGGCGGTTGGTTTTGCGGTGGTCCAGGGGGCTGTCGCGGTCATTGTCTTCATCCCGTTCAGGCGGCACGTCACGGACGTCCCTAAGGGAACGCCGGCCGGCCGTTGTGGTTCGCAGGCGGGCAGATGCGGGCGATGGGCGCGCGCTGTCAGGCCTGGTCACGATGTTGGTGCAGGTGACGGTCAATAACTGCAGTGTCCGTCAAGGTCAATCTTGAAGACGGTGAGATCGGGCTTTTCCTGCGGCTTTTACCGCGGATTCACGCATTTCATTTGCTCCCGCTTGTCCGGCTGGTTTATGAAACGCCATCAAACAGGAGTAAGACAATGATGCGCGATCAACTCGCTGTCGCCCTCAAGGATGCGATGAAAGCAAAGGACGCACCGCGGCTTTCCACCATTCGCCTCATTCAGGCCGAGATCAAGACCCGCGATATTGCCAATCGCAGCGCCGCCAAGGGCGACGCCAGCGACGACGAAATTCTGCAGATCCTCGCCAAGATGGTCAAGCAGCGCGAGGAATCGGCAAAAATCTACGAAGACAACGCCCGCCCGGAACTTGCCGCCAAGGAACGCGCCGAGATCGTCGTGGTGCAGGATTTCATGCCCAAGCAGCTGAGCGAAGCTGACGTTCGCTCCAATGTCGCGGCCGCGATCGCTGAAGTTGGCGCCAGCGGTCCGAAGGACATGGGCAAGGTCATGGCGGTTTTGAAAGAGCGTTATGCCGGCCAGATGGATTTCGCCAAGGGCTCGTCCATTCTCAAGGAACTGCTGTCAAACGGCTGACCGCCGGCAACGGCGCGGTGATCGCTTGAAAGGCCGCGTCGATGATGGCGAATTTTTCCGCCTGGTAGGTCCAGTACTCCTGCACGAACCCTTGCGAAAGCCAGAGTATGTTTGTGCCGGCAATTGTCTCGTAACCAAGGCTGCCCATCTCGGCGGCCTTTTCATCAAGCGCTTCAGATGGGTCTTGGAGATCATGTAGCGCTGGCAGATATCGGTCGATGAGACCGGGCCGATCACGGTTCGCGGCGCATCCGGATCAGAATGTCTCGATCAATGCGATGAAGCAATCCATCACCAGTCCACCGGAATTGGCCCAGGTAAACAGGTTGAAGGTTTCTGCCCGGATTGCGCACCGCGTGGTTTTCCAGAATGCCCTGCGCAATGGCGGGCTGCAGGCTTGCAAACAAAGCCGGATTCTCAGCCAGCATTACAGCCCTTTCGCCGCCGTCCAGCGTGTCGAGAATGGCCAGATGTGCATAGAGCCATTTGACGACGGACTGCACCGCGACATCGGTCGGCTCCAGCGGTTGCATGCGCTGGTCAGAGCGGGTTTTCGACAATCCGCCGCGAAGCGGTAGGCGAGCATTTCCTGGACGAATGCGCTGGCGGTATTGCGGCTGGCAATGCCGTGTTCTACCGCTGACACAACAAAGCGTCCCGTGTAGAGGCCCTTGGCTGGATTTCGAGGATCGCGCCGGTAGTGCAGCGATAGGCCCAGCTGCGCCATCAGCCAGCGTGCTGCTGCGAAGCGAAGATCGAGTTCAGCCGTGGATTTTCCGCGAAGAGCGCGATCATTTGCCGGGCATAGGTCTGCATCGCGGCAAAAAGACGGCATTGGAAACAAGATCGTTCGAAGCGAGGGGCATCGGGCGGTTCCGGACGTATGGTGAACAAATCATTGCTTGTCCTACGTTTGGTATCAACCGTTTATTCCCGCCGTATGACATTTCGATTCAGGGGAAACATTGCCGCTGTGGTGGCTCTCGTCTGCCGTGATGTTTCGTCACCCTGTGAATTGCGGGTATGATGCGTCGCCTTGCTGGCCGCGCGGTGATTGCCGCCTATATGGAAGCCAGCCCAGAGGTATTCATGCGATTTTCCAACTCCTTCCTTGACGAGATCCGCGACCGCGTTCCCATTTCGGACGTGATCGGCAAACGCGTCACCTGGGATCGCAAGAAGACCAATGCATCGCGCGGCGACTATTGGGCCTGCTGCCCCTTCCACGGCGAAAAATCGCCGAGCTTCCATTGCGAGGATCGCAAGGGCCGCTACCACTGTTTCGGCTGCGGCGTCTCCGGCGATCATTTCCGCTTCCTTACCGATCTCGATGGCATGGCCTTTCCCGAGGCCGTGCAGCAGATCGCCGATCTCGCCGGTGTCGCCATGCCGCAGCCGGATGTCGAGGCGGAAAAGCGCGACCGCCAGCGCATCGGCCTGCAGGACGTCATGGAAGTGGCGACGCAGTTTTTCCAGGACCAGCTACAGACCGCCAACGGTGCCAAGGCGCGTGCGTACTTGCGCGACCGGGGCCTCACCGGCCGCACCATCGAGACGTTTCGCCTGGGCTACGCGCCGGAAAGCCTGCAATGCGCTGAAGGAGTTTTTGGCAGGAAAGGGCGTGCCGAAGGATCAGATCGAGGCCTGCGGTCTTGTCGTCCATGGTCCCGACATTCCCGTTTCCTATGATCGTTTTCGCGATCGCATCATGTTCCCGATCCTTTCGTCGCGCGAAAAGGTTATTGCCTTCGGCGGTCGAGCCATGTCGCCGGATGCGCCGGCCAAGTACCTCAATTCAAACGAGACCGAGCTCTTCCACAAGGGCAACGTGCTCTACAATTTCGCCCGCGCCCGCCGCGCCATGTCGGGTGCCGACGGGGCAGGGACGATCATTGCCGTCGAAGGCTATATGGATGTCATCGCTGCATCAGGCCGGCATCGAAAATGCCGTGGCCCCGCTCGGCACCGCGCTCACCGAAAACCAGATGGCGCTTTTATGGAAACTCACCTCGCAGCCGGTGCTTTGCTTCGATGGCGATGGCGCCGGTATCCGCGCCGCCAACCGTGCCGTCGATCTGGCATTGCCGCACCTGAAGCCGGGTTTCTCCGTGCGCTTCGCCATGCTGCCGGATGGCAAGGACCCCCGACGACCTCGTCCGCAACGAGGGCCGGGCACCGTTCGACAAGGTCATGGCGTCGGCCCGCTCGCTGTCGGAGATGGTCTGGCTGCGCGAGGCGCAGGCCGGCGGCTTCGATACGCCGGAGAGTCGCGCCCAGCTGGAAGCGACGCTGAAACAGGTGGTTTCGGTGATCGCCGATGAAAACGTCCGCCGCCATTACGGTCAGGATGTTCGCGACCGGCTCAATCAGTTCTTTCAAGGTGCGTCACGCCAGCAGAACGGCCAGCGCGGTTTCGACCGGAACCAGCGCCAGGGCGGTAATCGCAATGGCGGTCAAGGGCAGGGGCGCGGCGGCCAGCAAGGCGCGCGCATGTCGGAACGCTCCGGCATTTCCGACCGGCTCGCCCGCTCGTCGCTGGTCAGCGGCCATCAGGCGCTGCCGCCCTTGCGCAGCGTGCTGGCGCTGACCATCGTCAATCATCCGCAGCTGCTGTTTGAGGAATATGACGAGATTTCCACGATCGAATATGACAATCGCGACCTGCAGCGCTTCTGGTCGTCGGTGCTCAACGCCGCCGCCGCCAAAGGCCCGCGCCTGTCACGCGAAATCCTCGTCGAGCAGCTGGAGGCCGAAGGTTTCGATGCACTGCTAAAGTCGCTCGACCAGCAGATCCGCTTCGCGCGCCTGTGGACCGCCACCACAGCCGCAGCCCCCGAGGATGCCCGCGAAGGCTACCTGCAGGCGCTCGCCTTGCATCAGCGAACCAAAGCCCTGCTCTGGCAGCGCCGCGAACTGGAAAGCGAGCTCGCCTACGCTACGGAAGAGGGCGACGACGACACCGTCAGCCAGATCCTGCGCAATCTGCAGGAAGTCCAGCTGGAGGTGACGCGGCTCGAAAACCAGGAAGCGATCATCGACGGTTTTGGCGTGCTGTCCGGACGCGTGAAGGGACCGGCGGGGAAGTAGGGGAGCTGAGCCGGTATCCAGAGTTTTCGTCTCAACTGACGTCCGGCGCCGTTTGGTGGAGGCGTGTGCGAGCCTCTTGCCATCGCGCCCTGCAATTGCAAAGTCTGGCTGTCGCCGACGGGGCTGGGCCTGTAGTCCGCCCATCCGCAGGAGGGGAACCATGACTGAAATCACCTTGCTGGCTTTTGCACTCGTTTCGTTCATCGGCATCGCCACGCCCGGGCCGACCGTGCTTCTGGCGCTGACCAACGGTTCGCGCTTCGGCGTGCGCCGTGCGCTGATCGGCATGTTCGGCGCGGTCCTGTCCGATTTCGTGCTCATCGGCGCCGTGGCGCTCGGTCTCGGCGCTGCTGGCAGCGTCGGAATTCTGGTTCTCGGTCGTCAAATGGATCGGCGCCGGTTATCTGGCCTTTCTCGGCATCATGCTGTTGCGTTCGAAGGGCACGCTCAACGAAACGCTCCACGGAACGGCGCAGGGCGGCTCGGGTTCGGCGCGCGCGATCTTCCTGAAAAGCTTCCTGGTCGCCGTCACCAACCCCAAGGGATACCTGTTCTTCTCGGCCTTCCTGCCGCAGTTCATCATACCGGCCGAGCCGCAGATTGGCCAATATGCTGCTCTCGCCGTGGTCTTCGCCGCCATCGATTTTCTTGTCATGTTCGGTTACGCAGCACTCGGCTCGCAGGCCGTAAAGGTGCTGAAAAGTCGGGCGCGCTGTGGCTCGACCGTATCTGCGGCGGCGCTCTTCTGGCACTCGCCGGGTCGCTGGCTTTCTACCGGCGCGCAACCGTCTGACGGTTGGCAGAGGGACTTTCGAGATTCCGATAGCCGCGGAATAACTATAATGCGGCAAGAAGCCGACAGAAATTCTTAATGCAACCTTGACATGACTGTTCTTGTGTCCATCATGAGGGTTGTGAAAATGGATAAGCGGCGTTCACGCATTATCGTGGTAGCTGTTTTTCTGGCCTTTCTCGGCGCGGCGATCCCGATCGCGGCGATGGCCTATATGTCATGGGTCATCGCCGTCGAGAGGAAGCAGGACCGTCTGGAACTGTTTTCCCGCGTGACACTTTTGCGGGCGACGAACACACTCACTGACGCCAAAGGCGCGCTCCGATGCGATTGCCGCGACGCCCGATATTCCTTGTTCTGAAACCCATATCAGGCGCATCGCGCACCTCACCGTCAACACCCGCTCGATCGAAGAGATGGGTTACTTCGCGGATGGTCTACTCAAATGCACCTCCTGGGGCCGGACCGCCGGCAAAATCACCAAGTCAGGTGTCGACTATGTCACGCCGGATGGCATCGACGTGACGATACGGATGCAGCCCGCCGTCAGCGGCGGCAAGCCGATGATGGCCTTGCATTCAGGCAGCTACAACGTTCTTGTGGCGCCGTCGCGCCTTGTCGATGTTCTGATCGATGACGGCATGTCCATTGCCCTGGCGACCGGGCAGGGTGAGATCATCAATACGCTGAACGCGCCGGACATCGGTCTTATCCGCTCGCTTGTTTCTGCGCCAGGCAAGGGAATGACGGACAGTGACCTGTTTGCTGTGGCGCATGGCGGCGGCCTGCTTGCGGTCGCAACCGAGCCGAAGTCGAAGATCGCGGCAAGCCTCAGAACCGAGCAGATGCTCCTGTTGCCCGTCGGCGTGTTCATCGCGGCCTTCATCGTCGCCGTGGTGATCTGGCTGTCGAAGAAACGCCTGTCGCCGCTGGCCGAGCTTGAGATCGCCGTCCGCAACCACGAATTCATCGTGCACTACCAGCCGATTGTTGAACTGAAAACCGGCATCTGCGTCGGCGCCGAAGCGCTGGTGCGCTGGCGGCGGCCGGATGGCTCCCTTGTCAGTCCGGATCTGTTCATCCCGCTCGCCGAACAGAGCGGTCTGATCAAGCCGATCACCGATCAGGTCATCAAGGCGGTGATCCTTGATCTGAACAGCACGCTCGTCGAGGACCGCACCCTGCACATCGCCATCAACCTCTGTGCCGCCGATATCAAGTCCGGGCGCATCCTCGACGTGCTTGAGGAGAGGCTCGCCAACACCGGCATTCGAACCGAGCAGATATGGCTGGAGGCGACCGAGCGCGGCTTCTTGGACATTGACGCGGCTCGCGTGACGCTGGCCAAGGCTCGCGAACGCGGCCATTCGGTCGCCATCGACGATTTCGGCACCGGCTATTCCAGCCTGCAATATCTTCAGCGCCTGCCGCTCGACGCGCTGAAGATCGACAAATCCTTCATCGACACGATCGGCCGCGACACTGCGACCAGCTCGGTCACCTCTCACATCATCGACATGTCAGAAATCGCTCAGCCTTTTTCAGTCGCCGAGGGCGTCGAGACCGAGGACCAGGCCGACTACTTGAAAGCCCACGGCGTCGATTTCGGCCAGGGCTGGCTCTTCTCCAAGGCGCTGCCGGCGGACGATTTCGTCGCCTACCATCGACGGACGAAGGAAAAGTACGGCGCGGCGCCGGAGGTCATTCAGGCGGCGGCGGAGTGAGGGGGCCGGGTTTCCGCGGCTTCGGACGCACAATAGTGCGGCAGACATGCCCGGCACCCACCGCAGCGGGGCCGGTAAGATGTGAAGGAGTGGACGGGGCGGCGTGCGCGGCTTTGAACGGCTAGTTCGCGGCGAAACAGTAGAAAAGACCATCGCCGCCTGTGCTCTTGAATGCCTCCGGGGTGCACCCGCCGCGTCGTGCGTGGGAAGAATTCCAGGATTTGGCTGCAGCGGAATCGTTAAGGCCTGTGCGGTCGCTGTGGCCGACGATCGCGGCACCTTCGGCACCGCCCATCGTCCAGTTGCCACAGGTCTCCGGTGCCGCGGTGCCATCTGGCTGCGATCCGGTCAGGATATCGTGGCGATTTGGCGTGTCGCCGCGCCCGTTGATGACTTCGCCTTTTTCGTTGAGCGCCGTCTGCTTGGTCAGATTGTTTGCATCGCCGTGCAGCGTCGCGACATCATCCACGATCTTTTCACCTTTCGCGTTGTGCCAGGGGCCTGTGCCGATGCGGTCCTTGGCGTTTTCGGTATCGGTGGAAAGATAAGCCTTCCAGCTCTTGCCGGTCGATCCGCCAGCGGTTGCAAGCGTGTTGCAATAGGCATCGGCGCCGGCAAGCCCACCAAGGTCACCCCCTTACCGGGATTGGCGCTGGTGACGAAGAAGCTCATGGTGGTGTCCTGCGCGTTGGCCCCTGCGAACGATAAGGCCAAGGCGGCCGCGGCAAATGCAAGCCTGCGTTTCATCGGTTCTCTCCCTGGTCCGGATTTAGACCGGGAAAGCTTAAGGCGGCCAAAGATCTGAGTAAAAACGAAATGTCGTGATGGGAGATGACCCGCTGACGCACAGTATCTTCCCGGTAGGAGATTTAGATCGAAATCCGGCGAGGATGACCGTCGGCTTGCGTTGGCTTTGGGCGTGCGAAACATGCAAGAGAAAAGCAGGGTGACAGCGGCCTCGACCGCTTTGCAATAGCTGGGGATTCAAGCTCGCCCACGCCACTCCACCTGTGCCATAGTCTCTGCTTCCCCATGAAAGCGATTCCATGCCGCAGATCCAAGACCGTATCGATCCCCTGTTTGACGCTGAAGGCGCCAGAAATCCGCTGGCCATTCTGAAAACCGTCTACGGCTATCCCGCTTTTCGCGGCAAGCAGGCTTCCGTGGTCGACCGAGTGGTATCCGGTGGCGATGCCGTGGTGCTGTTTCCGACGGGTGCCGGAAAGTCGCTCTGCTTCCAGATTCCAGCCCTTTGCCGTGATGGCGTCGGCATCGTCGTTTCGCCGCTGATTGCATTGATGCGCGATCAGGTGGAGGCGTTGAAGCAGCTTGGGGTGCGGGCCGCCGCGCTCAATTCCTCGCTGTCGCGTGAAGAATACGTCGATGTCCGCCGCGCCATTGCCAATGGCGAGCTCGATCTTCTCTATGTGACGCCGGAGCGTATCGTCACGCCGGCCTTCAAGGAAATGATCGGCAATGCGCGGATTTCGCTGTTTGCCATCGACGAGGCGCATTGCGTCTCGCAATGGGGCCATGACTTTCGCCCGGAATACCGGGAGCTTGGCCAGCTTGGCGAGCATTATCCGGGCGTGCCGCGCATGGCGCTGACGGCAACTGCCGATCCGCACACCCGCGAAGACATTATCGACAAGCTGGGCCTGCGCTCGGCTGAAGTCTTCACCACCTCGTTCGACCGGCCCAACATTGCCTATGAAATCGTCGAGCGTGACCAGCCGCGCCAGCAGCTGCTGCGCTTCCTGTCGCGCCATACGGGCTCGAGCGGCATTGTCTACTGCCTGTCGCGCGCCAAGGTCGAGGACACCGCCGAATGGCTGAACGGGCAGGGTGTGCGCGCGCTTGCCTATCATGCCGGCATGGACCGCGCGGTGCGCGATGCCAACCAGGATGCTTTCCTCAAGGAAGAAGACCTTTGCCTGGTGGCAACCGTCGCCTTCGGCATGGGCATCGACAAGCCGAACGTGCGCTACGTCGCACATCTCGATCTGCCGGGCTCGGTCGAGGCCTATTACCAGGAAACCGGCCGTGCCGGACGCGACGGTCTGCCGTCGGATGTCTGGATGGCCTATGGCATGGCCGACGTTATCCAGCGCGGCCGGATGATCGATGGCGGGACCTCGGGCGACGATATCAAGCGGGTCGAGCGCGCCAAGCTGAATGCGCTGCTGGCCATCTGCGAGACGCCCGGTTGCCGGCGGCAATCGATCCTTGCCCATTTCGGCGAGGCGCATGGCGGACGTTGCTGCAATTGCGATACCTGCATCAATCCGGTCGAAACCTGGGATGGAACCGACGCGGCGATCAAGGCGCTGGCGGCGATCTACTGCACCGGTGAACGGTTCGGCACCGGCCACCTGATCGATGTACTGCTCGGCACCGAAAACGAAAAGACCGAGCGCTTTGGCCATAGTAAGATGCCGGTCTTTGGCGCCGGCAAGGATATCCCGTCGAAAACCTGGCAGTCGGTCTATCGCCAGCTTCTCGCCGCTGGCCTGATCAGCGTTGACCACGAGGCCTTCGGGGCGCTGAAGCTGGAGCCGGATGCCCGCACCGTTTTCAAGCGCGAGCGCGAGGTTCGGTTCCGCAAGGACCGGCCGGTCACCGGCAAAGGCAAGGGCAAGAATGCCCGGCAATCGGCGGCATCCGGCGCCAAGTCCGCGCTGTCCGGTTCGGATGCGGAACTGTTCGAGGCCTTGCGCCGGGCGCGCTCCGGCATCGCCAAGGAACTGGGCGTGCCGCCCTATGTGGTCTTCCCGGATACGACCCTGATCGCCTTTGCCACCGCCCGCCCGCATGATCATGACGCGCTGCTCGGCATTTCCGGCGTCGGCCAGTCGAAGCTGGAGCGTTATGGCGACGCGTTTCTGGATGTCATCCGGGGATTTGACTGACGCCTAAAACCTCAGAGAGGCCGGATGGTCTTGAGGACATCAAGCGGAGATGCCGTGATCGCCCGGTTGTACTGCTGCAGCGACGGCCTGCGGACGCTGACATCTCTGACGAACAGGTGGCAAAAGGCGCGGCTTGCCTCGATCGGCCGGACCTTGAGTTGCGATGCCAGGCGGCCAAGTTCAACCTGAGATATGCGACCTTCGGCAAGACGGGCATCCAGACCGCGCTCGCAGGTTCCAGCAGCGCGGGCCAGTGCACGCCGGTTTTCATGAAGACTGGCGAGATGCTCCTGCCATTCTTCTTCGGACAGTGCCGTCGGATCGGCAAAATCTGCTTGCTTGGCTGTAAATTGATTGATCGCCAGACCAGTCGAGCCCAGCATTGTCAGGACGACGACCAAATTCACAAATGTCGATCTTTTCAAGGACGGGACCCGCAGTTACTTTTTTGCAGTGAGGGATGTAGGTAAGACGCGCATTGTCCACCAGTCCCTCTGACCTGCTGATAGAATTCCTTTAATTCGCTTTGCCCGTAGCGTTGGCTAAGTCAGTTCGATGTCGATCCGGGTGGCCTCGCCTGCGATCCGCCGCAGCTTCTCCAGAAACGAGCCGCCATCCACGGTCTTCAGCGATTTCATCTGGCCTGTGTTGGTAAACACCAGCCTGACAGGACCGGGCCAGCCTGGGCCGCCACCTTCGATCGCATCCCAGAAGGCATCGAGATTGCGGCCGAACAGGTCGGCATCCCCCGGCTGGACGGCATCGAGATAGCGTTGCCAAAACTCGGCAATGTCGGTGACGCCGGCACAGTCGATGGAGATGGTTTTGACAGTCCCGCCGAAGGCGTCGTCCGGACCCGTGCTCATCCTGCCGTCTCCCTGTCGTTTCCGCTACATCCTCACCGTCATGCCACCGTCCACCGTCAGCACATGGCCGTTGACGAAGGAGGCGGCATCGCTGGCGAGGAACAGCGCCGCACCGGCAATCTCGTCGGGCCGGCCCCAGCGTTGCGCCGGGATGCGCTGGCGCACGAAGGGCATCAGGTCTTCGTCGGCTGCCATCGCCGCGTTGGTCTCGGTGGCGAACCAGCCCGGCGCGATGGCATTGCTGGTGATGCCGCGTGGGCCGAATTCGACCGCCATTGAGCGCATCAGGCCGGTCAGTCCCTGTTTGGCGACCGGATAGATGCCATCGCCCGGCATCGCCACCTGGCCGTTGATCGATGTGATCGAGATCAGCCGTCCATGCTCGTTCCGCTTCATGATCGCGGCCGCGTCGTGACAGGGTGAGAGCCGCGATCAGGTCGGTCTGGATCAGCTCCAGCACGGCGTCGTTGTCGAATTCGGCCAGCGGCCGCCGGTCACGGGCGCCGACATTGTTGACGAGGATATCGGAGCCGTCCGTGCCGCTTTTCGATACCAGCAAGTGTGTCGCGCTGCACATCACGATCGGCAATATCGAAGGCGGCCGCCTCGGCGCTGCCGCCTGTCTTGCTGATCGCGGCGACGGCGTCCTCAAGCGTTGCCGCTGTCCGGCCGGTGATGACGACATGCGCTCCGGCCTCGGCCAGTGCCCGGGCAATCTCCAACCCCAGCCCGCGTCCGCCGCCGGTGACAAGCGCAACCCGGCCTTTCAGGGAAAATCTATCGAAGATGTTCATATCGTCTTCCTGCTAATCCGCCCTTGAGGCTTTGCCGCGCGTCCCAATCCGAGGCATCCTATTCAGGGCAAGTGTCTGCGGACAATAGAAAAGGTGCCGGAGCTATTGCTTGGTCAGCGCCAGCAAGACGTCGGAGGGATGTGCCGCTATCGCCCATGTGTAATCCTTCAGGGGCATTTTCTGGTCGAGGACAGCGTCGAAAAATCGCCCGCAAAAGGCCCTTGTGGCTTGTCCCAGCGGTACACCAAGTTCCACGGCGAGCTGTTCAATATCGGCCGGCGATATCCGGCCATCGCTTAATCTGTCGTCAATGCCGCGCTCACAGGTGCCGATGGCGCTGGCGAGCGCCCGCCGATTGACACGAAGATCATCGATCTGCCCCTGCCATTGCTGTTCCGATACACCCGTTGGATCGGCAAAATCGGCCTGTTTTCCGGTGAAATGGCTGGCAATCGTTAAAAAATGGCAAAGCTGCCGAGCCCCACGCACAGGGTCAGGAATGTTTTCCGTCTCAAAGAGGGATACTCGCCAATGTTGTTTCTATCGCGCTGATGTAGGTTGGGTAGCAATGTTATTGCAAGAGGGCGTTGGAGATAGCCTTGGAGATCCTTCACCCGGCTCTGTGTCAGACCATTCAGGCACATGGCATAGATCATCGGATAGGCGGAGCCATCCGTGACGGTCGAGGCTGAAAAGGCGCATTCGGCATCGCGAAAGGCGACCTAGGATCGCTGCGCCATGACCAGAAGCTTGGTCGTATCCGCATCATCCTTCAACCGTGTTTCGATCTGCTTGTAGAGATCGTTCAGCTGCTTGTCGGATTTCTTGAATGAGTCGCCCGCACAGATATCCATCGTCGCCTGATCCGACGCATTGGCGCAGTCCTCTGCAGCCCGGGCAGTTCCGGTCGACAGCAATCCCAGTGTGGCGATCAAGACCATGCGCTTCATTGGCAGCCTCCTTGAGGAATGCGGCGGGTGCCGCAGCGGTGCAATCTAGACATGCAGTGGTTGTATCGACAATAGAAAGTACGCACCAACCTTTACCCCGCGTTTCTTTTCGCCTGACAGTCCTGTGTCTCTTTGGAACACCCCACGTCGCCCTCGGACAAGTCCGCCCGATCATCCTGTCGCGCGAACGCCGTACCCTGCCGCTGTCTTCTGCTTTCTTCAAAGCAGGAATATGATAGGTCTCCATCGCAAACCGATCTCAATTCTTGGAAAGCGGCCTTCATGACGTCAGCCTTCATCACTCACCTCTCATCCGAACTTGAGGGACTGAAGTCCGCCGGGCTTTACAAGTCCGAACGCGTGATCGTCTCAAAGCAGGCCGGCGAGATCGAAGTCGCATCCGGCGCCAAGGTGCTGAATTTCTGCGCCAACAACTATCTCGGCCTTGCCAACAACGAGGAGCTCGCCGAAGCCGGCAAGCAGGCGCTGGATCGCTACGGTTACGGCATGGCCTCCGTCCGCTTCATCTGCGGCACGCAGGAGGAGCACAAGCAGCTCGAAGCGCGCATCTCGTCGTTTCTGGGTATGGAAGATACGATCCTCTATTCCTCCTGCTTCGATGCCAATGGCGGCCTGTTCGAAACACTTTTGAACGAAGAAGACGCGATCATCTCCGACGCGCTCAACCACGCCTCGATCATCGATGGCGTGCGGCTGTCGAAGGCAAAACGTTTCCGCTATGCCAACAACGATATGGCGGCGCTCGAGGAAGAATTGAAGAAGGCCGAGGGCTCGCGCTTCAAGCTGATCGCCACCGACGGCGTTTTCTCGATGGACGGCATCATCGCCAATCTGCAGGGTGTCTGCGATCTCGCCGACAAATACGGCGCCATGGTGATGGTCGATGACAGCCATGCGGTCGGCTTCGTCGGTAAACATGGCCGCGGCTCGGCCGAATATTGCGGCGTCGAGGGCAGGGTGGATATCATCACCGGCACGCTCGGCAAGGCGCTCGGCGGCGCGTCCGGCGGCTATACCTCGGCAAAGGCCGAGGTGGTCGACTGGCTGCGCCAGCGCTCGCGCCCTTATCTGTTCTCCAACACGCTCGCCCCGGTCATCGCCGCTGCCTCGCTCAAAGTGTTCGACCTGATCGACAATGGTGACGCCCTGCGCGCCCGGCTCGAAGCCAACGCCACGCTGTTCCGCACCGAAATGGGCAAGCTCGGCTTTACGCTGGCCGGCGAAGGCCATCCGATCATTCCGGTGATGCTCGGTGACCGTCGCTGGCGCAGGCTTTTGCCGCGAAGATGCTGGACAAGGGCGTCTACGTCGTCGGCTTTGCCTTTCCGGTCGTGCCGAAGGGCCAGGCCCGTATCCGTACCCAGATGTCGGCAGCCCATAGCGAGGCCGATGTCCGGCGTGCCATTGCGGTGTTCGAAGAGGTCGGCAAAGAGCTTGGCGTGATCTGAGCGGATCACAATTCCAGAATCATCTGAATCGCTTGCAGGAATTTCTCCATGACAAACATGATGAAGGCGCTCGTTAAAGCAAAACCTGAAGTCGGCCTGTGGATGGAGCATGTCCCGGTGCCGGAACCCGGCCCCAATGACGTGCTGATCAAGGTGAAAAAGTCCGCCATCTGCGGCACCGACGTGCATATCTGGAACTGGGACCAGTGGGCGCAAAAAACCATTCCGGTGCCGATGGTCGTCGGCCACGAGTTTGTCGGCGTTATCGCCGAGATCGGCTCGGCCGTCACCAAATACCATGTCGGCGAGCGCGTCTCGGGCGAGGGCCATATCGTCTGCGGCAAGTGCCGCAATTGCCGTGCGGGCAGGGGGCATCTCTGCCGCAATACGCTCGGCGTCGGCGTGCATCGCCCCGGCTCCTTTGGCGAATATGTCTGCATCCCCGAATACAATGTCGTCGCCATCCCCGACGAGGTGCCGGATGAAGTTGCTGCCATCTTCGATCCGTTCGGCAATGCCGTGCATACGGCGCTCTCCTTCGATGTTGTCGGCGAGGATGTACTGGTCACCGGTGCCGGCCCGATCGGCATCATGGGCGCCCTGGTTGCCAAGCGTTCCGGTGCGCGAAAAGTTGTGATCACCGATATCAATCCGGTACGTCTGGCGCTGGCCGAGAAGATGGGCATCGACTATGTCGTCGATGCCTCGAAGGAAAACTTGGCGGATGTGATGAAGCGCATCGGCATGACCGAAGGGTTTGATGTCGGGCTGGAAATGTCCGGCGCGGCACCGGCCTTCCGCGACATGATCGACAAGATGAACAATGGCGGCAAGATCGCCATTCTCGGCATCGCGCCGACCGGCTTCGAGATCGACTGGAACAAGGTCATCTTCAAGATGCTCAACCTGAAAGGCATCTACGGCCGTGAAATGTTCGAGACCTGGTACAAGATGATCGCCTTTGTGCAAGGGGGCTGGACCTGTCGCCGATCATCACCCACCGCATCGGCATCGACGATTTCCGCGAGGGGTTCGAGGCCATGCGCTCGGGCAATTCCGGCAAGGTCGTGATGGACTGGTAGGGCAGGGCAGCCCCGCGAGGATGCGGGCCGCCTAGTTCACCAACTCGTGCGGATAGGCACACCAGAGGCTCATCTCTGCCACATAGCCATCGACGCGATTTCCGCGCGGCGTCATGGCAAAGGCCTGCCCGCCGACCGTTGCCGTCACTTCGGATTCCGCCTTCAGCCCGTAGCCCATCTGGGCCCGCGGCATGTAGCCACCGGCGCCCTTTGGCGCTACCAGCAGGAAGTTGTTGCCATGGTTGACCTCGGCCGGCTGCATGTCGCGCGGCATGGTCAGCGCGTAGCAGGCGGTCTTGCCGTTATTGTCGTAGGAGTAGACACCCCAATGGCCAAAAGTCTTGACCATCACCGGCTGCGCCTGGGCTGGCAGGATGGTGCTGGCGAGGGCTAGGGCGGCGAGGATATGTCGGTTGAGGGACATCTGATCTCCGTCATTTCGGGGGATGGGCCTGACTGGCAGGCAGGAATTGTGCCCGTAATCAACCGTCCGAAGGTTATCAGAAGGTAAATATTGTCCTCGCGAAAATTTGGGTGCGGCAGGTCAGCGCAGGCCCGCGCACGGCAGCCCGGCACCGCCTGAGGCGCCTCTGGCGGACACCCGGTTATCCCCATCACAACCGTTCACATTTCCGTTGGGCGGGTTCCAATAACCGCTCCTGCATGGCAAGCCGGGGCCTTCGACAAGCAGATGAGGTTTCCCCGATTGATTGATTTGAATGTGTCCCGCCGAACCTTCCTTCAGGCGAGCGGCGCCTTTGCGGCGCTCGGCGTTGCCGGCTGCTCCACCACGGCCGAGCCTGTTCTCCCGCCGGTAAAAGCCGAACCCATCGTGCTCACCACTGCCGAAAGCGAAATGTATGGAGCCCGACCCGAGGAACAGTTCCCGTTGCCGGCCATCCCGTACCAGAAGGTTCCGCCGCGTTTTCGCCGCCAGTGGGTCGACAACACTACCGGCGAACGGCCCGGTACGCTGGTCGTCGATACCGCCAATCATTTCCTCTACCTCACTTATGAGGACGGCAAGGCAATGCGCTACGGCGTCGGGCTTGGGCGTGCGGGCTTCGAATGGGCAGGCCGCGGCGTCATCCAGTACAAGCGCAAATGGCCGCGCTGGACCCCGCCCGACGAGATGGTGGCCCGCCGCCCCTGATTTGAAGCCGTACAGCATCGCCAATGGCGGGATGGACGCGGGCCTGAAAAACCCGCTGGGCGCCCGCGCGCTCTATATCTTCCGCAATGGCGAGGACACGCTCTACCGTATCCACGGCTCGCCGGAATGGTGGACGATCGGCAAGTCGGTATCATCAGGCTGCGTGCGTATGCTCAACCAGGATGCGATCGATCTTTATAATCGCGTACCGAATCGCACTGAAATCCTGGTCATCGGTTCGGCCATGGCCTAACCGCCGGCGCCGGCGTCCTGCACGCCGGCATTTGCCACCTGCGGCGGCGGTGGAGGTAAGGTCTTGACATCGCCGCCCGCCGCATCATCTCTCAGTCTGCCGGACTTGGGAGGGGTTGATGATCTATTCGGGAAGCTGTCATTGCGGGGCCATCGCCTTTGAGGTCGAGGCTGAGATCACGCAGGCGATGGATTGCAACTGTTCGATGTGCCGCCGGCGCGGCGGCCTTCTGGCCTTCGTGCCGCGTGAAAATTCAAGCTGCAAACTCCGGCCTCGGCCGTGTCGACCTATCAGTTCAACAAGCACGTCATTCAGCATCATTTCTGTGCCAACTGTGGAATTGCGCCCTATGCCGACGGCGAAGGCAAGGCCGGTCCGATGGCTGCGGTCAATGTCCGCTGCCTGCCGGATGTCGATCTCGAAACCCTGACGATCACCAAGGTCGATGGGAGAAGTTTTTGACGCGGGAGGAACGCGCTGAGGGTTGAAGCCGGACCTCATCTGCAAGCAGAGATTCCTTTGGCCCTTGTCTTTCTATGAACAGTTCCTACATTTCGGCCATGGAACTGAATCTTTGAAGCCCCAAGCTAGATTCAGTCTTTTTGCCGATTTGAACGGTTTTTCACCGGAAATGCTTGACGGGACCGAAAATTGTGGGAATCACCATTTCTGATACAGTGAGTGAAATGGGTACGGCGGACAGATCCATCATGCAAGTGATGTCAAAACGGCGCTTCTGTCGCAGTTGGCCGGTTTAACCGCGGTGACTGTCGTGGTTAATCAGGAATTAAAGATCATCCCGTTACGTCAGGGGTAATGATCTCGCGGTGGGAGCGATTGACGCACCCGAGCCTCGAATGAGTTTTGCACCGCGCACGCGTTGAGTGCTGTCCAAGGAAAGCGACGATATAAATGGCAACCAAAGTCAAAGAGAACGAAGAAGCAGAAGCCGAACGCGAAGGCGCACCCGACGGCCCGCTTCTTGACCTCTCGGATGACGCGGTCAAGAAGATGATCAAGGCCGCCAAGAAGCGCGGCTATGTGACCATGGACGAGCTGAATGAGGTTCTGCCGTCCGATCAGGTTGACCCCGACCGGATCGAAGACATCATGGCGATGCTCAGCGAAATGGGCATCAATGTCGTCGAGGACGAGGAAGCCGACGAAGGCACCGCGACTGCCGAGGAAGAAGATAGTGATTCCGACGGCGAGAGCGAAGGCGGCGAACTTGCCCCTTCGAGCGGTACCGCCCTTGCGACCGCCAAGAAGAAAGAACCGACCGACCGTACCGACGATCCGGTGCGCATGTACCTGCGCGGAAATGGGCTCGGTGGAGCTTCTGTCGCGCGAGGGTGAAATCGCCATTGCCAAGCGCATCGAGGCTGGCCGCGAAACGATGATCGCCGGTCTCTGTGAGAGCCCGTTGACGTTCCAGGCCATCATCATTTGGCGTGACGAGCTCAACGAAGGCAACACGCTTCTGCGCGAGATCATCGATCTCGAAACCACCTATTCCGGTCCGGAAGCCAAGGCGGCACCTCAGTTCCAAAGTCCTGAGAAGATCGAGGCAGACCGCAAGGCTGCCGAGGAAAAGGAAAAGAACCGCAAGCCGCGTTCTGGCGACGACGACGTGACCAATGTCGGCGGCGAAGGCCTGCCGCCCGAGGAAGAGGAAGAGGACGACGACGGATCAGAACCTCTCGCTCGCCGCGATGGAAGCCGAACTGCGTCCGCAGGTTATGGAAACGCTCGACATCATCGCCGAGACTTATAAGAAGCTGCGCAAGCTGCAGGACCAGCAGGTCGAAGCCCGCCTGCAGGCGACCGGCACGCTGTCGCCCGCCCAGGAGCGCCGTTACAAGGAACTCAAGGACGAGCTGATCACGGCGGTAAAGTCGCTGTCGCTCAACCAGAACCGCGTCGATAGCCTGGTGGAGCAGCTCTATGACATCTCCAAGCGTCTGATGCAGAACGAAGGCCGTCTGCTGCGCCTGGCCGGATCCTACGGCGTCAAGCGCGATCTCGTTTCTGGAACAGTATTCCGGTGCCGAACTCGATCCGAACTGGATGAAGTCGATCGCCAATCTGGCCGCCAAGGGTTGGAAGGAATTCGCCAAGAACGAAGGCACGATGATCCGCAACATTCGCGGCGAGATCCAGAATCTTGCCACGGAAACCGGCATCTCGATCTTCGAATTCCGCCGCATCGTCTCGATGGTGCAGAAGGGCGAGCGTGAAGCCCGCATCGCCAAGAAGGAAATGGTCGAAGCGAACCTTCGCCTCGTCATCTCGATCGCTAAGAAGTACACCAACCGCGGCCTGCAGTTCCTCGACCTCATTCAGGAAGGCAATATCGGCCTGATGAAGGCAGTCGACAAGTTCGAATATCGCCGTGGCTACAAGTTCTCGACCTATGCGACGTGGTGGATTCGTCAGGCGATCACCCGCTCGATCGCCGACCAGGCCCGCACGATCCGTATTCCGGTGCACATGATCGAGACGATCAACAAGATCGTCCGCACATCGCGCCAGATGCTGCACGAGATCGGCCGCGAGCCGACCCCGGAAGAGCTGGCCGAAAAGCTGGCCATGCCGCTCGAAAAGGTCCGCAAGGTTCTGAAGATCGCCAAGGAGCCGATTTCGCTCGAAACCCCGGTGGGTGACGAAGAAGACAGCCATCTCGGCGATTTCATCGAGGACAAGAACGCGCTTCTGCCGATCGACGCCGCCATCCAGGCGAACCTGCGCGAAACCACGACCCGTGTTCTCGCCTCGCTGACGCCGCGCGAAGAACGCGTCCTGCGCATGCGTTTCGGCATCGGCATGAACACCGACCACACGCTCGAAGAGGTCGGCCAGCAGTTCTCGGTGACCCGCGAACGTATCCGTCAGATCGAAGCCAAGGCGCTGCGCAAGCTCAAGCACCCGAGCCGCTCGCGCAAGCTGCGCTCGTTCCTGGACAGCTAAGAACGGCATTTTCGAATGAAACATCAAGCCCGGTCAGTGAAAGCTGGCCGGGTTTTTCTTTTGGCTGTTGCCTTCGCTTGTTTGCTCAGGCAGACAGGATTATACTTTAGTTCTCGCTAAAACCTCTGGGCCTCATTCGTACGCGTTCTGTTGACTGAGATCGGCCGTCCGCTTTGCCGGATGGTGCGTCCGATGAGGCGGGAGGCGGAGGCATCAATCGCGGTGCCACCTTCAAGGTCGTGCCGCATCGGAGGTGTGCGATGACCATGTATATCGTGCTGATCAACTGGACGGAGCAGGGCGTCAAGAATGTGCGCGAGTCCCCCAAACGTCTGGATGCGGCGAAGAAGCTGCTGAAGGATATGGGCGGCTCGTTCAGGGAGTTCTACCTGACCATGGGCGATCACGACATGGTGGCGGTGTGCGAGGCGCCTGATGATGCGGTGATGGCGCGGTTTGCCCTTTCTCTCGGCATGGGCGGCAATGTGCGTACCCGGACATTAAAAGCATTCCCGGAGGCCGCTTATCGGGGAGCTGATCAGTTCGCTCGGATAGGTGATACTGCGGCGACCTCGATGATGAAGCCCGAATGAGAAGCGCCGCATGCCCGCAAAGCCGATGAAAATCCCCGGTCCGGATCATCCGATTACCGTCACGCCCAATCCGGGCCGCGTCGTCGTCCGGCTTGGCGGCAGGATCGTTGCCGATACCCGCAACGCGTTGACATTGCGCGAGGCGTCCTATCCGGCTGTCCAGTACATTCCCCGCGCCGATGTCGCGATGGCGCTGCTGCAGCCGACCGATCACGCCACCTATTGCCCCTACAAGGGCGACTGCTGTTATTTCAGCGTGATCTCCGGCGGCGGCCTGTTGGAGAATGCCGTCTGGTCCTATCAGGCGCCCTATGATGCCGTCGCCGTCATTCGGGATCACCTGGCGTTCTACCCGGATCGTTTCTGAGATCACGGACGCTTGAGCGCGCTTGCCGCGCTAGGAACCGCGCTACGCCCATGCTAGAGAGTGTGCCGTCATCCGGTGCGGCTGGCTGTCGTTTTTCCTGTCCATCTCCCGCCGGCCACGATCCGGTCAGTATCCGGTTCTATCCACACTCCATGCAGCAGAATTCGGAAAAACGGTGGGATACATTCAAGGCGGCACTGTTCGCCTCCGTGGCCGTGCATGTCGTTGCTGCCGCGTTTCTGATTTTCGATCTGCCGATGACACCGCCACAGCCTGAAGCTGAGGAAGTGGTCAAGGTCGAGATGGTGCCCGAACCGGAGAAGAAACCGGAGCCTGAAAAAAGCCCGAGCCGGAAAAAAAGCCAGAACCTGAGAAGAAACCAGAGCCAGAGAAAAAAAACCGGAACCGAAGCCTGAGCCACCCCCCAGGAAGACGCCAAACCGATCGAAAAACCAGTAGACAAGGCCGAGGAAGAGCCGGAGGAAACGGCTGAGCAGCAACCTGCTGATAAACAGGCGGCCGAGCAGGCGGCAGCCCAGAAGGCAGAAGCCCAAAAGCAGAGGCGGAGAAAGCAGAAGCCCGGAAAGCGGAAGCCGCCAAAACTGAAGCGCAGCCGCAGGCCTTCGAGTCCGCTGCCAAGGAAGGCGGCAAGGAGGCGGGGGGCGACCGTCCAACCGAGCCTGAGAAGAAGGCCGAGCCCGAACCGCGTGCTGAGCGCGCCGTTCCGCAGGCCAGCGAACAGGCGCCGGACGAGATAGAACCACAACTGCGCAAGCCGCTGGACATACCGGCCGAGACGGCTGCTGCTGCAAAGTTGCCGGAGCTTAATCTGCCTGAAGCTACCAATGCCAACCCCGTGCTCAACGAAGGTGAGGCACTGATCGAGACGGTACCGATCCCGAAGGCCAAGCCGCAGGACCGGCCGGTGGATGTCGCCATGTCCGATCCGCAAAGGGTTGCGTCGGCTGACGGCTCCGATGCCAGACCCAAGCGACCGCCCGCGGAATTGAAGCAGGCAAGCGAACTCTATTCCGCTGATACGCTCTCCGACCCGCGCGTCCGTCAGGCGCTTGGCAAGTTGCCCAAGGACCGGCGGATCGTGCAGATGTGCATGATCGAGACGCTGGAGCAGGTGCGCCGCGCCCGCCCGGATACCGTGCCTCAGGGGCTGTTTTTCGATCCCCCGCAATGGTTCACCGATCGCCGGGCAGGTGATGACGGCCAATGGTGCCGCCTACAAGACCGCACGGGGCTGGATCGATGTCGACTTCAAATGCACCGTCAACACCGACGTCGACGGAATTACCGCCTTCAGTTTCGCGGTCGGCGGTTCGGTGCCGAAAAGCCAGTGGCAGGCGCGGCGGTTTCCGAGAAACTGAGCCACCGCGCTTGTTGGTGGGTTACTTGTAGAACCCTTGGCGCAGGTTGAGGCCATGTTCCAGCCAGACCTTCATCGCGCAGAGTGCGCCGGTCCAACCCTCACAATTGCCGTAGGAGCCCTTGAGGCCCCCAGGTGTTTCCGGCCAGCCTTCCTCGGTGATCGCCACCAGGGTGCGGCCGTCATCGAGCGGTTCGAAGGTCATGGTCACGGTGGTGTCGTAGTCGACCGGCTGCGGGCTGCCTTCGTTGGCCGCCCACTGGAAAACGATCTTCCTGTCCTTGACTACATCGATCACTTTCACCGGGAAGGCACCGGGAAAATCATGAAAGTCCCAGGTGACAGTGGCGCCGGTCTCAAGCCGGCCCTTGGCGCCACCGGTGGTGAAATAGCGCGACAATTGCTCCGGATTGACCACCGCCTCGAAAACCTCCGAGACCGGCTTGGCGATCCGGCCTGCGACCCTGAATTTCAGCTCCATGTTCTTTCCTCCTGATTGTGCTTGTTCTGGCGCCTATTATGTTATAAAAACATAACATGTCAACTGATGATAAAAACGACCGAATCTTCAAGGCTTTGGCCGCATCCAGCCGGCGCGCCATGCTCGATATGCTGAAGGATCAGCCCCAGACGACGGGTGATCTCTGCGCGCGGTTTCCCGCCCTTGATCGCTGCACGGTGATGCAACATCTGAAGGTGCTGGAGGCGGCGGATCTGGTCATCGTCAAGCGCGAGGGCCGTGAGCGCTGGAACTATCTCAACCCACTGCCGATCAAGGATATCCATGACCGCTGGATCGGCCCCCTATGCCGCCCAGGCCGTCAATCTCATCGGGCGGCTGAAGGATGATCTCGAAGGGTAGGGCGGGCCTACCCGGCGACGGCTTTCTCCAAACCTGCGACGTCGATCTTGATCATCCGCATCATCGCGTCGCGCACGCGTCCGGCCTTGGCCGGGTCGGGATCGCTCATCAGTCGCATCAGTGCATTCGGAATGATCTGCCAGGTGACGCCGAAACGGTCGGTCAGCCAGCCGCATTGCTGCGCCTGTCCGCCATCCAGCAACCTGTCCCAATAATGATCGACTTCCACTTGATCGGCGCAGGCGACGAAGAAGGAGACGGCGGGGAGAACTGGTAATGCGGCCCACCGTTCAGCCCCATGAACCCTTGTCCCTCCAGTTCGAAGGCGGCGGTAAAGGTTTTACTGTCTGGGCCGCGCTGCTGATAAGTCACCTTCGCCTGCCGGAAAATCGACAGATAGAAGGCAAGCGCCTCGTCGAGATTGTTGTCGAACCAGAGAAAGGGCGTGATCTTCTGCATGAACTTTCCTCCTGTGTTTGAGCATTGCCTCCTAATGACGAACGCGCCGGCGGAATTTCGACATGCCGCGCCGATTTTTGAGCTGGCCCCGCGCTCGGTTTCTGCAATCAACGCCTCCTTTTGCCGAACCGCCACTCAGAAACGCATGCTCGGCCCTTGCCATCGAGAAGTTATATCGTAAGATATATCTAGAGTTATATCTTACGAAGGGAATCCCATGTTTGGACGTCACCACGGGCACGGTCCCCGCAATCATGATGAATCCTGCCGCGAGCGGCATGCGCATGGCGGCCATGGCCGCCACGGTCCGGGCCGTTTCGAGGGCGGCTTTGCTTCGCGCGATGGTTTTCGCGCCGGGCGCAAGCTGTCATCCATCGATCTGCAATTGCTGATCCTGGCACTGCTCGCCCGCCAGCCGGCCCATGGCTACGAACTCATCCGCACCATCGAGGAAATCTCCGGCGGCTTTTATGTGCCGAGCCCCGGCATGATCTATCCGGCTTTGACCTATCTCGACGAAATCGGCCATGCGGTGGCGGAAGCCGACGGTAACAAGAAGCTCTTCAGCATCACCGATGCCGGCCGTGCTGCCCTTGAAGCCGATCGGGCAGCGGCCGATCGCATCATCGAAGGCCTTGGCCGCATCGGCGCGAAGATGGATGCCGTGCGCGATGTCTTCGAGGGGCGGGGGCGGGCGAGGATCCGGAAGCCCATGGCCATCATGCGCTGGAGATTGCCCGCCAGGCGATCAAGGCATCGCTGTTTCGCAAGCGCGGCTGTTCCTCCGAGGAGGCGACACGGCTTGCGGATATCCTCCGCCGGGCCGTCGACGAGATCAATCGCGGTTAGCGCCGCCCAAGGTAAAGGATTTTTCATGACCGAAAGACACGCCGTCGCGCGTCCGCCACGAGTTGCGCCGCCGTCTTCTCACCGTGAAGACGGCGGAGCGCCTCACCCCGCAGATGGTCCGCATCACGCTGACTGGCGGCGACCTCGAGGGTTTCGTCAGCGCCGGCTATGACGACCACGTCAAGCTGTGCCTGCCCCTCACTGGTCAGGACGCCCCTATCTGGCCCGTAGGCCCGGACGCGCCCGCTCTGCCGGAGGGCATCGTTGCTTCGCCGATGCGCGATTTCACGCCGCGCCGCCATGATCCGGCAAAGGGCGAACTGGTGGTTGATTTCGCCATCCACGAGGCCGGCCCTGCCACCGAATGGGCTTCGGCTGCCAAGCCCGGCACCAAGCTCGGCGTTGGCGGCCCCCGTGGCTCCTTCGTCGTCACCGATGATTTCGACTGGTATCTGCTGATCGGCGACGAAACGGCGCTTCCGGCCATCGGCCGCAGGCTCGAGGAACTGCGCGCCAACGTGCCCGCGATCGTCATCGCCGCCGTCACTGGCGCTGAGGAAGAGCAGACCTTCGAAACCGCAACCCGCCTCGAAACCCGCTGGATTCATCGCCCGCTCGAAAATGCCAGCAATCCGGCGTTCCTGCTCGATGCTGTCAGATCGCTGCCGCTGCCCCAAGGAGACGGTTATATCTGGATCGCCGGCGAAAACGATACGGTCAAACTCCTGCGCAAGCATTTCGTCGAGGAGCGCGGCCACAACCGCGCCTGGATCAAGGCGGCCGGCTATTGGCGAAAGGGCAGCGCCGGTTTCCATGAGAACCACAACGAAGGATAGATGATCATCCCCTGGAGCGGCGGCGGCGGACAGCCAAGGTGGCTGTAACCGCTGTTACTCCAAGGGTGACAGATGGTGACCTTCAGGTCACCGTGTGCGTTTCACGCGGCCGTTGCCAAAGTAACGCTGTCGTCAAGAATACAAAACCGATGGCCAGCGCGACGTAGAGGATGCGTGTCGAGAACGATTCCAGTGGCGCTGCCGGGCAATGGCGAAACGCCAAGCCCGAACAGGATCAGGAATATGGTCAGCGCACCGGCGTGGACCTTGGCGTCGGGGGACCGTGCCGCCGCGCGTCCGCCGAGCAGCAGGCAGACGATCAGCACGATGACGAACATGGAAAACAGGTTCGGTCGGATGGTCAGAACGGTGTATGCGACCGACGCGATCACCCCACCCAGAAGGTTTACGATGACAAGCCCGAGGGAGGCGCGGCCGCTCGCCGCGATATCGAGCTGTCCAAGCAGCGAGACCACCGTAATCGGAATGACGAGCGCGGATGTCAGGTTGTCGCTTGTCAGGCAGATCGTGACAGCCGACAGGAGGATCGCAGTGTTCGCCAACGCTCGCGAAAAGTCAGGTGGGTTGGTTGCCGCCGGCTGGGGCGACTGAGTATTCGCTCGACGAGGTTCCGGAATGAGCGCGTGGGCAAGCCACATCAACCCTCCGCCGGTCACGACCCCGATCGTGAGGATAGAGAGGATCGAAGATGCCAGCTCCTTGTTGAGGATGCCGAGCAGCGGCACCATGACTGCGACCACAAGGATGAGGAATATGGCTGCGCCACCCTTGCCAGCCGTCTGCGCACTGAAGCACGAGAAGTAGATCAGGCCGAGCAGCAGCAGGAACGTCACCGGTTCGTCGCTGAACCAGGCCGTCAGAATACGCATGAATATTCCGACGACGAGGATGAGAACCCCCATGCCCAACGTCTTGCCTGGAGGCAAGGGATGGGTGCTCGACAGGAGAAACTGCGCCGCAAACAGCGGCCCTGAGAAACGGCACGATCGCGCCGGAGGCGACGGACACCGTAAAGCCCACGGAGACGGCAAGTGCCACCCTGCAGTCCCTTTCGCCGTTGCTCGCCGATCGATCCTCAGCCAACATAGGTCAGCACCGACATGATGCGGATCCAGAGCCAGCCCCAGGCATTGGTGACGGTGTTCTCCCCGGTATAGATGACCACGGTCGCCTGAGAACCGTAGCGGGCCCCCTTCGGCCTCCCTTCGTTCAGGACGAGCCGCACCGGGAAGCGCTGCGCCTCCTGGACCCAGCCAGTGTCGGATCGGATGGTCGGCAGACCGGTGTTTGGATCAGTGCTTCCCTGCGATACGCCGAGACCGACGCTCTCGACCTTGGCATCGAACAACTTGCCGGGCAGGGCGTCGAACAGGACCTCAGCCCGGTTGCCCACTGCAACGTTCTCGAGACTGTTCTCCTTGAAGGCCGCCGCAATCCACACGGTTCCGACGTCGATGAACGTCATGGCCGACTGGCCGGTATTAACCACCTTGCCGATCGAAAGCTGAAGATTGGTAACGACGCCGGCGGACGGCGCGCGAACGGTCGTGCGCAGGAGATCGAGCTGGGCACGCTCAAGCACTGCCATTGCCTCCTTGAGCTGCGGATTGTCCTTGCCCGCCGGGCCGAGGTCCTCTTGGGCGGCGACGAGATCAGCTTCCGTGCCCTTCACCGAGGCTTCCGCCTGATCGAGGACGAGCTTAGCTTCATCAAATTTTGACTCGGCGTAGACCCCTCGCTTCACCAGTTCCGAGACACGGCCGAATTGCTCACGGGCATTGGTACTGTTCGCCTGGGCCTCCACGAGCCGGGACTGGACAGCATCGACCTGTGCTGTCGAAGCGCCGATCGTCTGGCCGACCCGTTCGAGAGCGGCTTCCGCCTCTGCGACCGCGATCTGGTAACGGCTCGGATCGATGCGGAACAGCACCTGCTCTGCATCGACGGCCGAATTGTCTGTCACATTGACCTCAACAACGCGCCCGGTCACTTCAGGAGCGATGCCGACGACATAGGCCTGAACCTGTGCCTGCGAGCTTGAGGGTGTCCTTCGTTCCATGAAGATGGAAAGGACGAAGAGAAGCAGAGCCAAGATCACGATGATCAGCGCGACCCTGCGTAAAGGATTGCCAGCCGGCGTGGGCGCAGGTTCGCTGAGGGTTTCGTTGGTAGCCACGGTCTATTCCTTTGACTTTCGGTGCTTAGAAAACAAGATTTGCGGGATAGGCGACGCGGCTGCTGCGGATGAACAGCGCGGATCTTTTCCCAAAAATTGCCGCCAAGCACAAAGAAACTGGCAAAGAACATGAGGTCGCCGAGCAACTGGAGTTGCCACATGTTCGGAGGAAGATCGGGTCTCGCACGTCCAGGTACGGTTTCCTGCATCTGATCCGACATTTTTCCCGTCCCCTCCTGAAGCTGACCGGTCTAGTGACCCGCGCGGTTTCAGCCATCCCCGTCAAAACGATTATAAATCGCAAGTTAGATCATTAGTATACGGGAAAACACAATTCTTGGGAGCAGGATTGGTCCGGGATCAGCGACCCTGATACGTTTTGTCTCGCCCATCGGCCCTTTCGATGCGCTTCCGGAACAAAAATCAAGATTGTCGCACGTTTTCAGCAGGCGTGATCAATGGTGGAAAGCTTTACCAGTCCCCATTTTCACGCTACACTGGCTTCGTCTCCGAACCGGCCGCACCGCGCCGGCTTGGCCATCAAGAATTCTCCCAAATCCACGCCGCCGATGAGCCGGAATGGTCGCATGCCGACGCGTGTTGGCTCAAAACGCTGCCACGATTTCTCGATCTGTCGGTTGACGATACCGGTTGTTGTTCCATCTTTGGTCCATGGTTCACTGTGGAGGAGACCCGAAATGCCCTATGTCGATGGATTTATCGTTGCCGTCCCGAAGGATAATATCGAAGCCTACAAGGACATGGGCGCGCCGCAGGCAACGTTTGGAAAGAATATGGTGCGCTCTCCTATGTCGAATGCATCGGCGACGATGTGCCCTATGGCGAACTCACTTCTTTTCCCCGAGCTGTCCAGGCAAAGGACAACGAAGTGGTGATCTTTGCCTGGATCACCTACCCCTCGCGTGAGGAACGGGATGCGATCAACGCCAAGGTCATGGCCGATCCGCGGCTTTCGAGCGACAAATGGACCATGCCGTTCGACGGCAAGCGCATGATCTATGGTGGTTTCAAGAGCTTCATCGAGCTATGACGGCGGTCTGAGCAACAGCATCAGGCCCTGCCTGCCTTTCGGCGCTGGTAGGGCCACGAAAGGGACGCCATGCCCCAGACCATCATCAGCCTCTCCACCCGCGGCGCCGGTCTCTACGAGTTCACGGACGAGGCTGAGGCCTTCGTCCGCAAAGCCGGGCTGGAGGAGGGACTTTTGACCGTCTTCGTGCGCCACACTTCTTGCTCGCTGCTGATCCAGGAAAACGCAGATCCTGACGTCAATCACGATCTCGCCCGATTCTTCAAGCGCCTGGTGCCGCCGTCGGACGATCCGTCGATGGGCTGGATCGTCCACACAGCCGAAGGGGCGGATGACATGCCCGCCCATATCAAGGCGGCACTCACGCAAACGTCGATCGGCATTCCCGTCGGCCAGGGCCTCCTGATGCTCGGCACCTGGCAGGGGCTCTACCTCTTCGAACATCGCGACCGTCCGCATCACCGCGAGGTTGTGCTGCATCTGGGGCGATGACAAGGTTTTGGTGTTTGCGCTGGACAAGCCGATACCTGCGGGTGCAATCTGTGCAAACACCACCCGCAGTTCGCTTTCCATTCCCGGAACAAATTCAGGGCTTTGGCGTTATGTTTCGCCGGAGCGGTGAATACGCCCGGTTTGACACGCAGGGGAAGATCGTTGACCGACGCGCAGACCATTGCCAGCCGCTTCATGCAGGCCCTGAACGAACGGGATTTCGAAATGATCGGCACATTCCTCGATGAGGACGTGGCGCTCGATACCCTGACCGGCCAGCGCACCATCGGCGCCGGCCCGTTGCGCATGGGGGTGATGAGCTATTTCCGCCATTTCGACGAAAGTTTTAGCGACATGGTGCTGATGCACGATGCCTTCGGCCAGCGCGTTGCCGTTGATGTGACCGCGCGCGGCCATTACCGCGAAACCATGCCGGGCTTTCCGGCAGCGAATGGCCAGTCCTATTCGATCCCGAGTGTCTTCGTCTTCGAGTTCGAAAACGGCGCCGTCACCCGCCTCAGCCACTATCGCAATATCCGCGTCTTCGAACAGATGCTCGCCCGCTGAACAAGATCACCGCCTTCTTCCTGCCATTCCAGCACGTTCTTGCTCCGGCTGAACCCCGGATGAACGGCAGATCTGGGTTCCGTTCAGCCACGCCGGATTAGTGTCTCGTCAATGCCCCGGAACAAAAGGCGGGCGGACGTCTCAAGGTTTTGGACCCATAAGGAGAAACAGTCATGAAACAGATTTTTGCAAAGCTGGCCCTTGCCGGCATGATCGGTTTGACCGGCCTTGGTGCCACTGTCGCACTGGCCTCCGCCGACACGCTGACATTCGGCATTCATTCCGGCGGTGTCGTCGATGTCCAGTATCGTGATCGCGACCGCGACCGTTATGGCGACGAGCGCGACTGGGATCGCGACCGCCGTCATCGTCCGGGCTGGGGCCATCAGCGCCGTGGCCGCTGCGACCCTTGGCTTGCGGCCGACAAGGCGCGTGCCAACGGACTGCGCCGTGCCCGCGTCGTTGACGTATCGCCACGCCGTGTCGTCGTTGAAGGCCGCCGCTGGGGCGAATACCGCCGCGTCGTGTTTGCCAATGCGCGCGGCTGCCCGTTCATCGGCCGCTGACACTCAAATCGCGCTGATCCCGGCCGCGAACGGCTGGGATCGAAGCCCGGAAGTCCTTCCGCCTTGTCTCCCCGGCCGGCGGAAAGGTCTGGCCCCTCGCGGTTTACCGCGGGGGATTTTTTGTTTGGGCCGGCACATGCGGAACACAAACAAAACCCGCCGAAGCGGGGTTCGTTTTCCATGGCTCTGCGTGAAAAGCACTTATTGCCTGATCGCGAAAGTGACGTTGACAGTGACGTTATAGCTGTTTTCTCCCGTCGTGATCGGTACGGCGTCGCCGGCATATTCCTTTGCCATGGTGCGCATCATCGGCATCGGTTCAGGCCGGGATGAATTCTCTGAAATCTCGACGATACGGCCGAGCGAGACGCCTGCGGCTTCCGAAAGCACCTTGGCCTTGGCAACGGCATCCGTCACCGCCGACTTGCGGGCTTCTGTGATCGTTGCTTCCGGTTTGTCGTTGGAAAACTGGATCGAGCCGCCCTGGTTGACACCCAGCGTCACCGACTGGTCGATGATCTCGCCGAGTTTGGCAAGGTCGCGCACCTTGATGGTCAGCGAATTGGCCACCTGGTAACCGGTGAGCACCGGCTGACGGTTGCCGCCGTCGCTGTTGTCGGGATACTGGTATTGCGGATTGACGGCGAAACCGGAGGTCTGCAAGTCGCGGTCGGCAATGCCGCCGGTCTTCAGCGTTGAGCACCTCGGCCATCGCCTTGTTGTTGGCGTCGAGCGCTTCCTTGGCGGTCTTGGCATCCTTGACGACGCTCAACGACAGGATCGCCATGTCCGGTGCAATGCTGGAGTGGCCTTCGCCGGAGACGGTGATCACGGCTTCACGCGGCGTGATGTCCTCGGCGAAAGCCGATGCGCTGGCGATACCCGCAAAAGCGGCCGCCAAAACGACGGTCTTGAGGCGGCGGGGAAAGTAAGTCGATGTCATGGATGGGGTCTCTCCGGTTGTGTTTCGTCCCTGACAACCTTCTTGATCATTGATTGTGTAGGGATTGGCGGCAACGTCTTGTGGGAAAACCAGTTTTCCGCTAGAGCCAGTCCCACCCGCGGTCTGCCATTGGCCCGCGGTCAACCGGACATGTCCGGCAGGGCCTGTAGCTCAATGGTTAGAGCCGGCGGCTCATAACCGCTTGGTTGGGGGTCTGAGTCCCCTCCGGGCCCACCATTTTGTTTTTTAGATGATAATATCAATGACTTGTGTTGCGTGATGCGCAGAGCCGAATCGTGACGAGGGCGATCCCGAATTTCCGATTTTGGCCCCCGCCGGCAAAAGGCAGAATTCCAAAAAATAAACGGATCGTCACTGACAAAACCATCGGTCTTGCTGAGTGACGATCCTGTATAAACCAGTCGCGCCATGGTCTGCGGTCTGTTCGCGACGGAAGGCGTTGGTGACTTCAGAGCACGAAGTATCCTTTTTGCATCGCAAGCGGGTCGTCGAGATGAATTGCGAAGTCGGCTTTCTTATCGCCGTTCACGTCGGCGTATACATATGTATCAAGTCCCTTCTTCTCGTAACGCAGCTCTCCAGCCGTGCCCGTGAAGGTTTTGGTTCCAATGAAACTGAAAAACTGGTCTCCTGCTACCTTGCTGTTGGCGTCCAGGCTGGACAGATCGATGCGATCCCCTTGTCCGCTGCTAAAGTCCAGAATGGTGTCCAAGCCCGTTAGGGCTACGGTTGAGTCCGCCAAAGCCTTAAACTGGAATGTATCGGCTCCGATGCCGCCTGTCAGGTCGTCGGCACCCACACCACCGTTGAGCGTGTCGTTGCCTGCATCACCATAGAGGTGGTCATTGCCGCCAAGACCCTGCAATGTATCATTGCCCGCGTTGGCGACGATTTTGTCTGCCCCGATGCCGCCCTTCAACGCCTCGGCCTTTGCCGTTCCGGTGATCGTCTCCAGCACATCCGTCACGCCAATGGTGAAGGTTCTTGTTACCGTCAGACCGCCAGCATCCTTGACCTCGACCGTGATCGTGTCGCCCTGAACCTTCTCGAAGTCGATGCCCTTGGCTACCTGCAGCTTGTTGCCGTCGAGTTTGAACAGTCCGCCGGCGGTATCCGTCAGCTTGTAGGTCAGTGCCTTGCCTTCCGGATCGATCGCCGAGAACGTACCGACGGTCGTGCCGACCTTGGTGTTTTCAGCAACAGTCGACTTCGACAGTGTCACCGAGCCGGGAGCTTCATTGATGTCGGTGATGCCGATGGTGAAGGTTTGCAGGGCCTTGTTCACGCCGTCGGAGACTTCAACCGTGATCGTGTCGGATTTCAACGTCTCGTAGTTGACTGCCTTTGCCAGCTGCAGCGCGTTGCCGGAAAGCTTGAACAGTCCACCGGCATTGTCTTGCAATGTGTAGCTCAGTGTCTTGCCTTCCGGATCGACGGAAGCCAGCGTGCCGATAGTCGTGCCGACGGCAGAGTTCTCCGCCACAGTTGCTTTCGACAGCGTTGGCATGGACGGGCCTTCATTGACGTCGGTGATGCCGATGGTGAAGGTTTGCAGGGCCTTGTTCACGCCTGTCGGAGACTTCAACCGTGATCGTGTCGGATTTCAACGTCTCGTAGTTGACTGCCTTTGCCAGCTGCAGCGCGTTGCCGGAAAGCTTGAACAGTCCACCGGCATTGTCTTGCAATGTGTAGGTCAGTGTCTTGCCTTCCGGATCGACGGAAGCCAGCGTGCCGATGGTCGTGCCGACGGCAGAGTTCTCCGCCACCGTTGCTTTCGACAGCGTTGGCATGGACGGGCCTTCATTGACGTCGGTGATGCCGATGGTGAAGGTTTGCAGGGCCTTGTTCACGCCTGTCGGAGACTTCAACCGTGATCGTGTCGGATTTCAATGTCTCGTAGTTGACTGCCTTTGCCAGCTGCAGCGTTGCCGGAAAGCTTGAACAGTCCGCCAGCCGTGTCAGTCAGCTTGTAGGTCAGTGTCTTGCCTTCCGGGTCTACGGAAGCCAGCGTGCTGATGGTCGTGCCGACAGCAGAGTTCTCCGCCACCGTTGCTTTCTGACAGCGTCGGTACAGACGGGCCTTCATTGACGTCGGTGATGCCGATGGTGAAGGTTTGCAGGGCCTTGTTCACGCCGTCGGAGACTTCAACCGTGATCGTGTCGGATTTCAATGTCTCGTAGTTGACTGCCTTTACTAGCTGCAGTGCGTTGCCGGAAAGCTTGAATAGTCCGCCGGCATTGTCCGTGAGCGTGTAAGTGAGGGCCTTGCCTTCAGGATCGACAGCGGAAAGGGTGCCGATGGTGGTATCCACGGCCGAGTTTTCGGCAACGGTCGCCTTGGAGAGCTGCACGGAGGTTGGGGCTTCGTCGAAGTCGGTGACGCTGATGGTAAAGGTCTTGCTGAAGGTGCCGCCCTGTCCGTCGCTCGCTTTGATGGTGATTTGGTGAGAGGTTGCGGTCTCAAAATTCAAGGTTGCGCCTGTACGCAGGAGCAGCTGGTTGCCGGATATGCGGAAAAGACCGCTTGGATCATCCGTCAGCGTGTAGCTCAACGGATCGCCATTGCCATCGGTGCCATCAATGGCCGCAATCAAGCCGCCTGCGGCCCGATCTTCCGGAGCCTGTTGCGATGAAAGGACAATGTCGCTCGGGGCGACGTTGACGCCGAGGTCGTAGGTCTGATCGGAGAACTGCAAAAATTCCACATCCGAAAGCGTATCGCGTCCGTTCGGCGCGTCGTTGTGCGTATCCTTGACCTCGTAGACGCCCGGGGATTTCAACGCGATGGCATAGTCCGCAAAAGCGCCGGAAAAGCCGGCGGTGTCGATGCCGTCGCCACCGTCGATGACGTCATTGCCAAGCCCGCCGCGCAACGTGTCGTCGCCGGCACCTCCATCTATGTCGAAGCCGGCGGTCGCTGCCGAAAGATCGATGCCGTCATTGCCGCCACTGCCGATCAACGTTCCGCCGACGCCGGTTGCTATATTGCCGCCGACATTGCCGGCAGACGCGAGGGTCAGATGGATCGTGTCACTGCCAAAGTAGCCGTCATTGCCGCGAATTGTGGTGAAGCTATTCAGCATCGCGGCGGAGGCCGTCAGCCTACCAACTTCCAGGATTTCGACATTGGCGACCGAGGATGTGCCAAAGTCGGCGTCGTATATCCGCACGATGTCGGTGCCGTCGCCGCCGTCGATTGTGTTGACGCTAACGCCGCCGAGGTCGATGACGTCGTCGCCATCGCCGGCGTCGATCGTGTTGGTGGTGTCATAATCGGTGAAGATCTGATCATTGCCGGCGCCGCCCTTGAGGATATTGACGCCATCACCGCCATGGATCGTGTCGCTGCCGCCGCCTCCGTCGATGTCGTCATCATCGCCGCCGCCGTGGAGCGTGTCATTGGCGCCGCCGCCACGCAACGTGTCGTTGCCCTCATTGCCATAGACGGTGAAGGCGACCGTGGCGGCGGAGACGTCGACCGTATCGTTGCTGTTGCTGCCGGTGATGGAGCCGCCGGGGCCTGCGGCGATGTTGGTGCCGATCGTGCCGGCGGCGGACAGCGTCAGGTGGAGTTCGCCATAGTTGCTCAGGTCACGGATCGTGCCGAAGGAATTGAAGAAGTCGGCCGACGCCGTCAGCCCCATCATTTCGAGCGTTTTGACATTGATGGCCGTCGTGGCGCCGATGTCTCCGGTCTGGACACGCAGGATATCGTCACCTTCGCCGCCGTCGATGTTGTTCTCGCTGGTGGCGTTAATCTCGATGATATCGTCGCCAGCGCCGGCGTTGATGGTATTTTCGCTGTCGTATGCATTGACGCCGATGACGTCGTCGCCGGCGCCGCCGTTGAGAATGTTGATGCCGCCCCCGCCGTAGATTTGATCCTTGCCGTCACCACCATTGATCGTATCGTCGCCTTCGCCGCCGTCGATCGTGTCGTTGGTTGCGCCGGTGGTGATGGTGTCGTTGCCCTCATTGCCATAGACGGTAAAGGCGACCGTGGCGGCGGAGACGTCGACCGTATCATTGCCGTTGCTGCCGGTGATGGAGCCGCCGAGGCCTGCGGCGATGTTGGTGCCGATGGTGCCGGCGGCGGACAGCGTCAGGTGGAGTTCGCCATAGTTGCTCAGGTCACGGATCGTGCCGAAGGAATTGAAGAAGTCGGCCGACGCCGTCAGCCCCATCATCTCGAGCGTTTCTGACATTCGTGGCCGTCGTTGCGCTGATGTCTCCGGTCTGGACACGCAGGATATCGTCACCTTCGCCGCCGTCGATGTTGTTCTCGCTGGTGGCGTTAATCTCGATGATATCGTCGCCAGCGCCGGCGTTGATGGTATTTTCGCTATCGTGTGCATTGACGTTGATGAGGTCGTTACCGTCGCCGCCGTTCAGGATGTTAACGCCGCCCCCACCGTAGATCTGATCATTGCCGTCGCCACTGTCGATCGTATCGTCATCGTCACCGCCATATAGCGCGTCGCCTGCGCTGCCGCCGCGCAAGATATCGTTGCCATCACCGCCATAGATTGCGAAAGCTGCAGTCGCGGCGGAGAGGTCGATGCCGTTATTGCCGATGCTGCCGGTGATCGTGCCGCTGATGCCGGCCGCGATCTTGAAGACGGCGTTGCCGGCGGATGAAAGCGTCAGGTCGACTGTCTCGTTGGCATAAACCGGAACGCCGCGAATGGTATCGAAAGCGTTGAAGAAATCGGCCGAGGCGGTCATCGAATAGGTTTCTGAGCACCTCGACATTGGTCACCGTCGAGGCTCTGAAATCGCCTGACAGGATGCGCACGATATCTGTGTCTGCATCGCCGTCGATGGTATTGACGGTGTTTTCTGCAAGTTCGATGATGTCGTCGCCATCGCCGCCATCGATCGTGTTGGTGCTGCCGTAATCGGCAAAGAGCTGATCGTTGCCGTTGCCGCCGAGCAGCGTATTAGTGCCGCCGCCGCCATGGATGATGTCATTGCCGTCGCCCCCATCAAGGGTTTCGTCAGCTTCGGTTCCGTCGATAATATCGTCTGTAGGATTGCTCATTGAAAATTCCTTTTGATAAATACCTGTCCCTGATCCGTCTTGATCCTGCGATACCCAGGTAATCACCCACCCCCGTCGGGGAGCGCGGCGACTTGCGGGCTGCCTTGGCTGTTGTCGATATAACGGTTGACTTGGATTTCGCCGCTCAATGCCGTCCCATCGACGGCATAAACTCGCTGGTAGATGCCGGAATCGTCCTGGTCCTGTGAGACCCGCGTTTCTTCCCCGGCCACGATCGTCATCGATCCCCCACTCTGTGCTGCACTGTAAGACACCGTTCTCGATGGCTCTGGTTCGGTGCTCGGCCTGACGCTTCCGGCTTCGTCGTTCCCCCGACCACAGGTCTTGCCCCGCACAAGCTCAACCATTTCTGCAACCGGCGCGCATCCTCCACTTGAGGTAGATGCTGCCCCGAACACATTTAAATCGCTGGTTTTTCGGGAGGCGGTGGTTTGCCTGTTGCGCTACAACCGCCGTCATTGACACTGCATGGCTGTGCGTTAATCTCAGCTGGGGGAAATTTAGCGGATGCAATAAAACCATGCTCATAGATGTCGCCGCTCTGGGCCGGGCGTCAGATGAAATCTTGGATGCTGCCGTCGAGCCGGGGCGATGGGCGTCCGTCATCCAGAATGTCGGCGAGGCCAGCGGCGCCTTCGCCGTCAATGTGATGGAACCCCTGGCGCGCGGTGCTATCGGCGGGGTTCTGCTGACCGGCAATCTCGACAAGGTCTGGGATGCCTATTTGCGCGAGGAATGGTATGTGCGCGATTTTAGGGCGCAATTCATGCCACTTTTCCTGCGCGCGGGCGTGGTGGTGGATCGGGACTACGCCACCGACGAGCAGATCAGGACACTCGACTACTACAAGTTCATGGCACAGTTCCGGATGAAGCATACGGCGATCATCAGCTTTGCAGTCGGGGACAATCCGCTTTTCTTCGTGCTCCAGCGCTATGCCGAAGACGGGCCTTTTCTGCGCGAGGAACTGACACTGCTCCACGGCGTTCGCCAAAAGCTAATCACGGCCGGCTCGATCATCACGCATATATCGACCGCGCAGACCAACGGGATGCTAGCGGCCTTCGAAATGGCAAATATAGCCAGCATCTTCTTCAATCGCCGGGGCGCAGTCACCTTTGTCAATGCCAAGGCGCAGGCTCTTCTCGGCAACGGTATAGAAATATCGAAGGGAGAGTTGCGTGCGCGATGGCCGCATGAGACCGCTCTGTTCCACAAGCAGTTGCAGAACGTTCTTCAGTCCGGCGAAGACGGACCTGCCGGTGGCTCCAGAGTCGTTCTCCTGTCGCGGATTGGCAAGCGGCCGCTTGTCGTGCGGCTGCAGCGGCTGCAGCGGCTGCAGCGGCTGAAGGGGCATATCGCCGATGCATTGTCGACGGCATCTGTGCTGGCCCTTATCGACGATGTTGAAGAGGATGTCTCGAACAGCCCTGGGGTGTTGCGCGAACTGTTCCGGTTTACCCCGGCGGAGATCGAGATCGCGCTGCTTCTGGCGCAAGGACTGACGCGCGAAATTGCAGGAACGGCGCAGCATTTCCTACGAAACGGCCAGAACGCATATTCGATCCATCTATCGCAAGACCGACACGGGCAAGCATGCCGAACTCGCAGCATTGCTTTCGAGGTTGCGCGCAACGTAAGGGGTGAACACACCCGCGGCCAGGACGCGTATTGGGACTTGATGAAGGACGAAATGAGAACCGCCCTAAAGTGGCCATTCGCCATTTGGCGGAACCTAGATCCGGTCCTCCCGGAGTGCTCTGGATGCGGTAAATAGGCAAAAACCGACGATCACAAGCATGGATGCGCATTCGAGAACATAAAGTTTATCAAGACCTGCCGCGGTATACTCCGGATAAATCCCTTGGCGGAACCACATGACGATGTGCACAAGCGGATTCCACATGAGCAAGCCGCGTATTGGATCGGGCAGACTGTCAGGGGTGAGAATGACGCCTGAAATCAGGTACAGAGGCCGATTGATCAGGCCGAACACTTGTTCATACAAAGGGTAGTCGGCAAATAGGGCAATATTCGCCATGCCCATGCCAAATCCCAACAGCGAGGCGACCACTGCAGCCTCGAGCGCGATGGCCGGATCCAGTTGATGCAGGTGGGACCCTTCGCTGGTGCACAATAGCATGACGACGATCGTCACCACGATCGACGTCACAAGTTGCAGGATATAGCGGGCAACAGCCGCATCGTAAGGGGAAACGATCGGGTAGGAGAACAGGTTCTTGTTGGCTCGGACCGCGCCGGCCACGAAGCTGGACATGCCTTGATAGAAGGTGAACGGCAGAAAACCGGACGCAAAAAACAAAGCGAAATCCCCGCCTAGCGGGGAATGCGAGCGAGCGTCGAGAAAACCACTGTCATCGTGGCAACATATGCCAGCGGGTCGACAACCGCCCAGATGTAGCCGCCCGGTTTACTGCCGAATCTGGCTTGCATTTCCCGAATGACAAGAGCTGCGACCACACGGACGTGCTGAGTGATATTGTACAAGACCGGCTTCCGACTGTGCTTTTCGTTTGGCTTGTTTAGTCGATATTCATGCGCCGCACAATGATTCCGACAATGGCCTTATTGTGGCGGATCTCAGTCCTCTTTTCCGAGGGCATGGGACATGGAGCCGACTGCTGACCGTGCCGACACACGTCCATCTGACGAGTGGCCAGCGCCCGCCGGCCACCGGCCGAGCGGAATCCTCAAGTCGTCTTCAGCTCGGCTTTGCATCGAGCGCGTGCAGAATGCCGCGCAGTTCGGCAAGGCCCCGCAGGCGGCCGATCGAGGGGTAGCCGGGGGTGACGGTCTTTTCGAGATCGTCGAGCATGCGGTGGCCGTGGTCGGAGCGGAAGACGATGGTGTTTTCGGCTGAGCGGCGGCGGTCCTCGGTGACGAGTTCTTTCAGCACGGCCACCATGTCGACGTCGCCGTCGAGATGGGCGCTTTCGTGGAAGCTGCGGCCATCGCCTTCACGGGTTGTGGCGCGCAGATGGGTAAAATGGATGCGTGATGCGAAACGGCGGGCTATCGCCGGCAAATCATTGTCAGCGCGCACGCCGAGGCTGCCGGTGCAAAAGCACATGCCATTCGCCTCGGACGGAACCGCATCGAACAGGGCGGCGTAGTCGTTTTCGGTCGAAGCGATGCGTGGCAGGCCGAAAAGCGGGCGTGGCGGGTCGTCCGGATGCAAGGTCAGTTTCACCCCGCGTGCTTCGGCGGCAGGGGTGACGGCCTCCAGGAATTCGATCAGGTTCTGGCGGAAACGGCTTGCGTCGACGCCCTTATAGGCGGCGAGGCGTTCAGAAAGCCCGGAACCGTCATTGGTTCGGTGGTGGAGCCGGGCAGGGCGGAGGTGATGATCCGGGTAATTTCAGCCATATCGGCTTCCGGCATCGTCTCGAAAACGGTTTTGGCACGCTCGCGATCGTCGTCCGAATAGTCATTTTCGGCGCCGGGGCGCTTGAGGACGAACAGGTCGAAGGCGGCAAAACGCTCATGGTCGAAGCGCATGGCGGTGGCGCCGGTCGGGGTGACGAAGTCCAGTTCCGTGCGCGTCCAGTCGACCACCGGCATGAAATTGTAGCAGATGATCTTGATGCCGCATGCGGCAACCGCCTCCAGGCTGGCAATCCAGGATTCGATCTCCGCCTTGGCTTTGCCGCCGGTGCGCTTGACGGCATCGGGGATAGGGATGCTTTCGACGACGGACCAGGTGAGCGGCGAGCGGCCGGCGGGCGTGGTTTCGATCAGGGTTTGGCGCTCGCAGACCTCGTTTTCTGTCCAGGCGCGGCCGATCGGCACCTGGTGCAGCGCCGAGACGATATTGGTCGCTCCGGTCTGGCGCACATCGTCCAGCGTCACCGGCGCATCCGGCCCAAACCATCTCCATCCCTGACGCATGCCTGCTTCTTCCTCCGGTTTGTTCAGTTGTTATGATTCAGCAAAAATAGTCGGGATGCATGAGGCGCAATTCGGCAACGTCGGGAATGACGGCGCTCAAATGGTGCATCATAGCAGCGCGGGCGCCTTCGACGTCATGGGCGGCGATGGCATTGCGGATCGTCACATGCTCTTCGATCACGTTCTCCATGCGTCCGAGTGCCGGCAGGGTCAGGCGCCGGGCGCGGTCGATCTGGATCTTGACGGTTTTCAGGATGGTCCAGATGCCGGGATAGCCGGCGATACCGGCGATCGTCTCGTGGAAGGCCTCGTCCTGCTCGTGGAACAGCGACGTCTCGTGATGGGCGGCGTGAACGCGCTGGCGGGCGATGATGGCGTCCAGCTTGGCGATGTCGGCGGGGGTCGCGATGGCCGATGCCGTTTCTACCGTCGTTCCCTCCAGCGACTTGCGGATCACCACCGCCTCGGGAATGGCCGACACTGGAACCAGCGATACGAAGGTGCCGGATTGCGGAAAGATATCGACAGAGCCCGGCCTCTGCCAGCCGCAGCAACGCTTCGCGCACCGGTGTCCGGCTGACGCCGAATTCCTCGGCGATCTTCTTCTCCTGTAGCGGCATGCCGGGCGGCATCTGCAGCGAGGTGATGGCCGAATGCAGCCTCTCATAGATCGCCGTTCCCGCTGTGACGCGCCGGAGCTTTGCTGTCGCAGGCTCTGCGAGGAGGGGCGTGACGGTGTTGCTGCGGGGCGATGATGGCATGAGGTTCTCGAAGCGTTGACACTGTTGTGAATACTAGTATATCAGCTTCTCCACATTGCCAAGACGTGAAGCGGAGGAACGACAAGGAATGGCATTGCACCCCGACAGGCTGTTTCCTGCCGATCCCGGCACACGGGCGATCGCAAGGCAGCTTTACGAGACCGTTGCAGGACTGCCGATCGTATCGCCGCATGGCCATACGGATCCGTCCTGGTATGCGGAAGACAAGCCTTTTGCGGATCCTGCAGCGCTGTTCATTACCCCGGACCACTATGCAACGCGCATGCTCTATTCGCAGGGTGTGCGGTTGGAGGATCTGGGCGTCATCCGGCGTGACGGGGCGCCGGTCGAGACGGACCCGCGCAGGATATGGCGGCTTTTCGCCCAGCATTTCCATCTCTTTGCCGGAACACCGACGCGAATCTGGTTCTGAACATTCGATGGAGACCGTGTTCGGGATTGCCGAGCGTCTGTCGCCCAAGACGGCGGACGCGCTGTTCGACCGGATCGAGGCTGCAATCCCGACGCCGGAGATGCGGCCGCGCGCGCTGTTTGATCGCTTCGGCATTGAAGTGATCGCCACGACGGACAGCGCGCTTGACGATCTCAAGCATCATGATGCGGTGCGCCATTCGGGATGGCATGGGCGTGTGGTGCCGACGTACCGGCCGGATACGGTGGTTGATCCGCACGTGCTTGGATTTTCCGGTAACCTTGAGCGTTTCCTCGCCATGACTGGTGAGGCGGCCACGTGGGACGGCTACCTGAATGCGCACCGGGCGCGGCGTGCCTTTTTCAAGCAGTGCGGCGCAACTGCGACGGATCATGGTCACGCCAACGCCCGCACTGAGAACCTGTCTTCCGGCGATGCGGCTTTGCTGTTCGACAAAGTGCTTGCCGGTAAGGCGGATGCGTCTGAAGCGGATGCCTTCCGCGGCCAGATGCTGACGGAAATGGCGCGGATGAGCAGGGACGATGGGCTGGTGATGCAAATCCATCCGGGGTCCTATCGCAATCACAACCCGTCGCTGTTTGCGGATTTCGGCCCTGACAAGGGGGCGGATATCCCGACGGCAACCGGTTATGTGCAGGCGTTGAAACCGCTGCTCGACGCTGTCGGCAATGACCCGGCGCTGACGGTGATCCTCTTCACGCTTGATGAAACCGCCTATTCGCGCGAACTGGCACCGCTTGCCGGCCATTATCCGGCCCTGAAGCTCGGGCCGGCCTGGTGGTTCTTCGATAGTCCGGAGGGCATGCGCCGCTATCGCGAGACGACCACGGAAACCGCCGGGTTCTACAACACGGTCGGCTTCAACGACGACACCCGCGCCTATTTGTCGATCCCGGCCTGCCACGACATGGCACGCCGGGTGGACTGTGCCTATCTGGCCCGGCTCGTGGCAGACCATCGCCTTGATGAGGAAGAGGCGTTCGGTCTGGCGCGTGAACTCGCCTACGGGCTGGCAAAGAGGGCTTATCGACTGTGACTATCTGGCAGACGGGCGTGCAGGAGGCGCCCGCTGCACAACAAGGGAGGAGAACGACATGAACGTTACACGCAGGACTTTTGTCGGTGGAGTTGCCGGCTTGACCGGTCTGGGTCTTTGCCCGGCCGTCTTTTTGCGCAGCTCAAGGCGCCGGCAAGCCCCGTCGCCATCACCGTGGTGGACGTTGCCGGCAATCTTGCCCTGACACAGGGCATGCTCGAGGCCTATGCAGCGGCAAAGCCGGAATGGGTATCGAGCTTCGCCTTCACCAAGGCCCCGGCACCGGAACTGCCGGCCAAGATCAAGGCGCAGCAGGCTGCCGGCAAGGTCGATATCGACCTCGTTTTGACCGGAACTGATGTGCTCGTGGCCGGTCTCGACCAGGGGCTCTGGATCGATCTTGCAGCACACAAGGGCGACCTGCCCAATCTGGAAAGCATCCTTCTGCCGCAGGCATTCAAGATGCAGGCTCTGGCCAAGGAGCAGGGCGTCGTCATTACCTATTATCCGTCGGGACCGCTGATCGAATACATTCCGGAGCGCGTTGCGACCCCGCCGACGACAGCGGCGGAACTGCTGGAATGGACGAAGGCCAATCCGAAGAAGTTCATGTATGCCCGTCCGGCCAATTCCGGCCCTGGCCGCACTTTCCTGATGGGGCTTCCCTATATTCTCGGTGACAGCGATCCGCGTGATCCGGTTAACGGCTGGGCGAAGACCTGGGAATATCTCAAGGCCCTCGGCGAAAACATCGAGTATTACGGCACCGGCACCACCCAGACGATGAAGGAACTGGGCGAGGGTACCCGCGACATCGTCGTTTCGACGACGGGCTGGGATATCAACCCGCGTGCCCTTGGCATCGTTCCGGCCGAAGCCAAGGTCGGCAAGCTCGAAGGTTTCCATTGGGTGACGGATGCGCATTACGCGGTCATTCCAAAGGGCGTTCCGGATGAGAAGGTCGCCGTTCTGCTCGACATCGTCAACTTCATGCTGCAGCCGCAGCAGCAGGCGATCGCCTACGATCAGGGCTATTTCTACCCAGGCCCGGCAGTGAAGGACGTGACGATCGACATGGCGCCGCAGGAGAGCCAGGACGCCATCAAGGAATTCGGCCGTCCGGAATACGCGGACTGGATCGCCAACAATCCGCTCGAAGTGCCGCTCGAACCGGCCCGGATCGTCGATGCCTTCCGCATCTGGGACGAGCAGATCGGCGCATCCAAGGGCTGAGCCTGACTGGACCTGAAACGGCGGCGGCTCTGCCGCCGTTTCAAACTGCTTATCGACGTGGAGGAGACGACCTTGAATTTGCCGGTTCAGAACGCAGCGGCGGTGCTTTCGCCCAAACAGACGGCCCGCCTCGAGCTGAATGGCCTGCGCCGCTCGTTCGGCGCCTATACCGCGCTCGACGGCATCGATCTTTCGATCGAGCCCGGTGAATTCATAGCTCTTCTCGGCCCTTCCGGTTGCGGCAAGTCGACGGCGCTCAATTGCGTGGCTGGGCTTCTGGCTCTGTCGGGCGGCGAAATCCGGCTGGACGGCGACCGCATCGACCAGCTGGAGCCGGAAAAGCGCGGTTTCGGCATGGTGTTCCAGAGCTACGCCCTGTTTCCGCATATGAGCGTGCGCCGCAATGTCGGCTTCGGGCTGACCATGCAGGGCATTCGCGGTAGCGAGGCCGACCGGCGCATCGAGCAGGCCTTGGCGCTGGTCCGGCTGGAAAGCCAGATCGACAAGCTGCCGGGTCAACTGTCGGGCGGACAGCAGCAGCGCGTGGCGATTGCCCGCGCCATCGTCATCCGGCCGCCGGTCGTGCTGATGGACGAGCCGCTGTCCAATCTTGATGCCAAGCTGCGGCTTGAGATGCGCGCCGAAATTCGCGGCATCCATGATCAGATCGGCTCGACAACCATTTACGTGACGCATGATCAGGACGAGGCGCTGTCGCTGGCCGACCGGATTGTCGTGATGAACCAGGGGCGGATCATGCAGATCGGCTCACCGCAGGATCTCTACCAGCGGCCCAATCATATCGACGTTGCCGATTTCATGGGGTTTCGCACGCGCATTACCGGCCGGGTGACGGGTGTGTCCGGTGAGGAAGCCCGCATCGAGGTGGCGGGCGCGCAGCTGACGGGCACGATGCGCGAGCCGCTTCAGGTCGGCGATGCGGCAGTGCTGTCGGTGCGGCCGGAGGACCTCGTCGCCGTCGAGGATGGCAGCGGCATGCCCGCCACGGTCGTCAACATGGAATATCGCGGCCGTGCTTTTTTCGGGCTGGCCAAGGCTGCTGATGGTTCCGATCTCTATTTCCGCGCCGACCAGCCTCTGCCGCGCGGCGCATCGGCAACGCTGCAGCCGGCCACCGGCCGGGCGCTGCTGTTCAAGGGGAAAGGCGCATGAGCACCCCGTCGCTTCGCTACCGGCTTGCCGCGCGCGGTTTCGATGGCACGACGCTTCTGGTCCTGCCGGGGCTCGCGGTCATGCTCGGGCTTTTCATCTATCCGTTCTTCTACGGACTTGCCGATTCGGTCATGCCGAAGGAAGGCGCCTGGTATGCAAACTATGTCACTTTCTTCAGCGATCCCTTCCAATACCGCACGATTGCATCGACGCTCTGGCTGGCGCTGCCGGTAACGATCGTCAATCTCGCCTTTGCCGTGCCGATTGCCTTCCGCGTCCGGTTGATGACGCGGCAACGGCTGCTGACGACGATCCTCGTCCTGCCGATCACGCTCGGCACGGTTTTTGTTGCCGATGGGCTTTTGACGTTTCTTGGGCCGCAGGGCTGGTTCAACCGGGTGTTGGTTCTTGTCGGGCTGCTGGATGCGCCGGTGAAGTTGACCAATAATTACTGGGGCGTTTTTGCCTCGCTGGTGATCACGGGCTTTCCCTTCGCTTTCCTTTTGACGCTGTCTTACGTGACCGGCATCGATCCGGCGATAGAGCAGGCAGCGGCAACCCTTGGCGCCAACGCGTCAGCGGTTCACGAAGGTTTTCCTGCCGCTGCTGGTGCCGGGGCTTGCCGTCACCTTCTGTCTTGCTTTCGTCCAGGCCTTTGCCGTCTTTCCCTCCGCCGTTCTGCTCGGGGCGCCGGCAGGTCCGACGCGGGTGATCTCGATTGCCGCCTATCAGGCGGCCTTCGAGCAATATGACCATTCGCTGGGAACCGCGATCGCGATGATCATGGGAGCGGTGGAGCTGGTCGTCGTTTTGGCCGTTCTTGGCGCGCGATCGATGTTTTATCGCGGCCCAACCGGGGGGACGAAGGGATGATGACGATGACCAATCTTGCGCCTGACCGCTCGTTGCTTCGGGAGATACCGTTATGATCCGCGATCAGGGCCTCGTGTCGAAAATCTGGCGTTTTGCCGTTTGGGCAGTCGCCGGGCTGTTCATTCTCAACCTTATCGGTGTCATTGCTGCCGTGGTGGTCAATTCCTTTGCCACCCGCTGGCTCGGCACCTGGCTGCCGATCGGCCTGACAAAAAGTGGTATTTTAGCGCCTGGAAGGAATTCCAGCTGTCGAGCGTCGTGTTTGTCACCTTCCAGATCGTCTTCACCGTGGTGCTCATTTCCGGAATTCTCGGCGTGACCACGGCCTATGCGCTGGCACGGCGGGATTTTCCGGGCAAGCGCCTCGTGGTTCTGCTGTTTCTCCTGCCCTTGCTCATTCCGCCGCTGACCTACGGCATTCCGCTGGCGACAGTGCTTTACCAGATCGGTCTTGGGGGTTCTTTCTGGGGCGTCGTGCTGATCAATCTTGTGCCCTCGTTGCCCTTCGTCGTTCTGGTGATGATCCCGTTTATCGAACAGATCGACCCGCGTATCGAGGCGGCAGCGCAGCGTCTTCGGGGCCGGCACCGGCAGCCTGTTTCTCCGTATCCTGTTGCCGCTTCTGCTTCCCGGCATGCTGGCGGCGCTGCTGCTGGTGCTGGTGCGCACTATTGCGATGTTCGAGCTGACGTTTCTCATCGCCGGGCCGACGAGCCAGACGCTGGTTGTATCGCTCTACTACGCAGTCTTTGCCGCCGGCGTGCGGGCGGGACAGTCGATCGACGCCATGGCGGTGATCTACATGGTGACGACCCTGTTCTGGCTGATCCTTGCCCTGCAATTCGTCAACCCGTCGCAGATCGTCGCCCGCGCCAAACAGCAGCCAGCATCATGACCAGATTATCGAATGAAACCCTGCCGCATCTGCCGAAAGCGATCGAAAAACCGGACTATGACCGAACGAAGGTTACCATCGGCATCGTCCATCTGGGCATCGGCGCCTTCCACCGGGCTCACCAGGCGGTGTTTACCGATGAGGTTTTGGCACGCGATCCCTCCTGGGGGATTTGCGGAGTCTCGCTGCGCAGCGCCGAGACCCACGATGCGCTGGCGCCTGCAGGACGGGCTCTATACGCTGAAGGTCCAGGATGGTGGGGGCGAGACGCTGCGCATCATCGGCAGTGTTGTCGAAACCCTTGTCGCGCCGGAGAACCCGCAAGCCGTATTGGCGCGGATGGCTGATCCGGCAACCCGCATCGTCTCGCTGACGGTCACCGAAAAGGGCTATTGCCACAATCCGGCGACCGGCATCCTGGATGACGATCATCCGGATGTTCTCCACGATCTGCAAAATCCGGAAAAGCCAAGATCGGCCATCGGTTTCATCGTCGAGGCCTTGGCCCGCAGGCAGGCGGCCGGCGTTGATGCCTTCACGCTTCTGTCATGCGACAATCTTCCATCGAACGGCCATGTGTTGAAGCGTGTCGTCAGCCGTTTTGCCGAGCTGCGCGATCCGGAACTGGCCGCTTTCGTCGCCGATGTCGCTTCACCATCCACCATGATCGACCGGATCGTGCCGGCGACCACCGATGCCGATCGCGCGGCCATTGCGGTTGCGCTTGGTGTTGACGATGCCTGGCCGGTCGTGACCGAGCCATTTCGGCAATGGGTCGTGGAGGATCATTTTGCGCTGGGCCGGCCCGCATGGGAGGAAGCGGGCGTCGTCTTCGTCCCCGAAGTCTCCGTCTTTGAGACGATGAAGCTGCGGCTTCTCAACGGCAGCCATTCGACGCTTGCCTATATGGGGTTTCTCGCCGGTGCTGAAACAGTGGCGGATGCGATGGCTTTACCGGGCATGCGGCCGCTGATCGAGGGGCTGATGCGCGAGGAGGTTTCTCCGACCTTGCCGCCGCTTGCCGGTTTCGATCTGGCGGTTTACCGAAGTGCGCTGATCGCGCGTTTCAACAACCCGTCACTGCGCCATCGCACTTGGCAGATCGCCATGGATGGATCGCAAAAACTGCCGCAACGTCTGCTCGGAACGATCCACGATCGCATGCGGGCAGGGGCCTCCTGTGACCGGCTGATGCTCGGGGTTGCCGCATGGATGTATTATGCACGTGGGTTTGACGAGGCCGGGGAAGGCGATCGACGTCCGCGATCCTCTGGCTGGTCGCATCGCGGCATTGACCCAAGGTCTGAACGATCCGGAAAAGATCGTCGCGGCCTATCTCAGCCTGACGGAGGTCTTTGCCGATGATCTGGAACGCGATGCCGGGTTCCGGGCAGGGCTTGTCGATGCCTTGTCGCGGTTGTTCTGCAACGGGGGCTGCTGCGGAACTGTCGGCTTGGAAGCGACGGAGCGCGTGACATCCCTGTTTTGAGGGCGGTGCTTCAATCAACGATGGATGAGTAAAGGGCAACAGGCCGTCATCGCCGGTCTGAAGCCTATCCAAGCGCCCGCGCCTCAGAATTTTAAAAGGCACCGGTAAATATTTTTGGTTGCAGTATTGATTAAATGCATATCATTGCGTGTATTTTATTTGGCTGCTGTATTCTTTTTCGCATTCCGGATTTCGAACCGGTAAAGCCAAGCTTTGAATCTTTTCTCTTGCTCCACGCTTCTTGGCCGGTTTCGCTAAAATATTGATCTATTGGATTACCCTTCGATTAACTACTGCGCTTTACCAGCGTTTAGAGTTTCGCCGGTACTGTTCTCCGCCTGAGGGAATACATCTGCGCCACATCATGCATGGTGCGGAGACAGGGGGTCACAGTGCGTATTTTGAAGAAGCTATTTGCCGACCGGACGGGCAATTTCGCCATCATGGGTGCCATTGCCATCGTTCCCATTTTTGGCGCCGCCGGTATGGCCGTGGATTTTAGCCGTGCCATGGACCTCAAATCACGGTTGCAGAGTGCTGCCGATGCCGCGGTGCTCGGGTCGATCGCTGAAAGATCTGCAGGCGTTGCGCAGGCCGTCGGCATGACCATGGATGGTCCCGTGCCGCTCAGCGAGGCGGAGGCGGAGGCTTTTTCAAAGCGCAAAGCGGATCCGGCTCTGTGAAAGAGGAGGGTGTCGGGGGAGAAAAAATTGAGTCCGAGGAAGAGATGAAGCTCGAGCTCGTCAAAGCCTCGGTTACCAAGAACGGCAAGGACATCAACGCCAAGCTGACCTATCAGGCTACGTTGAAGACATCCTTCCTGCGTATTCTCGGTAAACAGAGCATCACGGTGTCCGGCACGGTGACGGCCGTCTTTCAATCGCAGTCCTTCATGGATTTCTACATGCTGCTCGACAACACCCCGTCGATGGGAGTGGCTGCAACCCCGGCCGACGTCGACAAAATGATTGCCGCGACCAAGAATGTCTCCGATCCTGGTTCGAGAAACTGCGCGTTTGCCTGCCATATTGTTGCGGAAAACGGGACCGTCAATCCCAACAGCAACTATTTCGTCGCCAAGGGGGCAGGTATCGCCATTCGAATCGATGTGGTTGCTGAAGGCGGTCAAGGCGTTGACGGACGAAGCGGAACGTCAGCAGAGCTACAGCAATCAGTTTCGCATGGCTGCCTATACATTCGGTGAAAAGGCACAGGATGTGAAGCTGCTCAAGGTGGCCGAATTGACGGCAGATCTTTCCAAGGTCAGAACCGGCACCCAGGACATCAAGCTGATGAGCATCCCCTATCAGGGATACAACAACGACCAGCAGACCAGTTTCGACAATGCGTTGACCAAAATCAATGCGGAAATCAGTGCGCTGGGCAACGGTACGACGTCAGCCAATCCTGAGAAAGTCGTGTTTTTCGTGTCCGACAGTGTCGGTGACAGCAATAAGCCGAATACCTGCACGAAGAAGGTCACGGGTACGCGCTGTCAGGAGCCGATCGACATCAGCTATTGCAAGACGTTGAAGGATCGCGGCATCAAGATAGCCGTGCTCTATACGACTTATCTGCCATTGCCGAACAACAATTGGTATAATAGCTGGATCAAACCATTCCAGTCTGAGATCGGGGACGCGGATGGAGGCCTGTGCGTCTCCGGGCTTCTATTTCGAGGTGAGCCCGACGGAAGGTATCGAGAAGGCGATGAAGACGCTGTTCAACAAGGTCGTGCGGACGCCACGTCTGACGAGTTGAACCTGCCACGTGAAACCAGGGTTTCAAATGAACGGCCATGCATCCCAGGCGGGACGCATGGCCGTTTCGCTGTGAGGCCCGCGCCAAACCCAAAACAGGCGCGTTTTTGTAGTGCAGCATCCGGGCGCTCTGTACAATTGCCCTCAGGCGCAGTAAGAGGGCGCGCATGTATTGGCTGGCGACGTGCCGGCAGCGGGGACTGCACTTACCCTCATCGATCGAGGAGTGCACGACATCCGAATTCCGAAAGATAAGCATATGGTAGAATTAGACGGCATCGCTCCGGCGATCGCTCAGGCATTGAGCAAGCGCGGTTATTCAGAGTTGACGCCGGTTCAGAAGGCTGTTTTAGGCCCTGAACTCGAAGGCAGGGACGCGCTGGTCTCGGCGCAGACCGGATCGGGCAAGACCGTTGCCTTCGGTCTGGCGCTCGCCTCGACGCTGCTCGACGGCAAGGACCGGTTCGGCCAGGCAGGCGCGCCGCTGGCGCTGGCCGTTGCGCCGACCCGCGAACTGGCTTTGCAGGTCAAGCGCGAGCTGGAATGGCTTTATGAACTGACTGGCGCGACCGTCGTCTCCTGCGTCGGCGGCATGGACATGCGCAGCGAACGGCGCGCGCTCGATCGCGGCGCCCATATCGTGGTCGGAACGCCCGGCCGTCTCTGCGACCACATCCGCCGCAGCGGCCTTGATATGTCGAACCTGAAGGCCGTCGTTCTCGACGAGGCCGACGAAATGCTCGATCTCGGGTTTCGCGAAGACCTCGAATTCATTCTCGAGGCAGCACCGGCCGAACGCCGCACGCTGATGTTTTCGGCGACCGTGCCGCGCTCGATCGCCAACCTGGCGAAGAGCTACCAGCGCGATGCCGTCCGCATCACGACGCAGGCCGAGCAGAAGCAGCATCTCGACATCGAATACCGGGCGCTGACCGTTGCTCCGTCCGACCGTGAAAATGCGATCATCAACGTTCTGCGTTTCTACGAGGCCAAGAATGCGCTGGTATTCTGCTCGACCCGTGCGGCCGTCAATCATCTGACTGCACGCTTCAACAATCGTGGTTTCTCGGTCGTTGCCATGTCCGGCGAACTCAGCCAGAACGAGCGCACCCATGCGCTGCAGGCGATGCGCGACGGACGCGCCCGCGTCTGCATCGCCACCGACGTTGCTGCGCGCGGCATCGATCTGCCCGGCCTCGAACTGGTTGTTCATGCCGATCTGCCGACCAATCCCGATACGCTGCTACACCCGGAGCGGCCTGCATGGGCCGTGCCGGACGCAAGGGCGTCAGCGCGCTGATCGTACCGAACAGCGCCCGCCGCAAGGCCGAACGGCTGTTGCGTGATGCCAATATCAATGCCGACTGGGGTCGTCCGCCATCGGCTGACGAGGTCAGCCGCCGCGACGACGAGCGGGTTCTGGCCGATCCGGCCCTGACGGAAGCAATCACGCCCGATGAGGCCGATTTCATCCGCGAACTGCTGGAAAAGCATGGTGCCGAACAAGTGGCTGCAGCTTTCCTTCGGCAGGCGCGTGCCGGGCGTTCGGCGCCGGAAGATCTGATGGACACCCCATCCTACACGCCGTCGGGTGATCGCCCCGATCGTGGCGACCGCCCGGACCTGCAGCGAGCCGAGAGCGCCGCGCGGCGATTTCGGTGACAGCGTCTGGTTCTCGCTTTCTGCCGGCCGCAAGCAGAGCGTCGAGCCGCGCTGGCTGATCCCGATGCTGTGCCGCATCGGCAAGATCACCAAGCAGGAAATCGGTGCCATCAAGATGCAGACCGAAGAAACCTACGTTGAGATCGCTCGCGAGTGGGTGGACCGTTTCGTCGAGGCGATCGGGCCCGGAAGCGGGGCGCTTGAAAAGGGCATCACCGTAACGCAGCTCGACGGCATGCCGGATATGTCCGGCGGCTCGCGCGGGCGCCGTTTGCCGGCAAGAAGCCTTACCCGGCAAAGACGGGCGACTGGAAGGGCGAAGGCAAGCCGAAGCGCAAGTTCGAAGGCAAACCCGACTTTGCCGGCGCCGATAACCGCCCGGCTGAAAAGACCGACAGCAAGCCCTGGACCAAGAAGGCCGGCAAGCCGGGCTTCGACAAGCCGAAGTTCGATAAACCGAAATTCGACAAGCCGAAGTTTGACAAGCCAGGCACCGAGGGCGCCAAGCGCAAGCCGTTCAAGAACAAGTCGAACTGATTGTTTTTCGGGCGAGAGGGCACGGCCTGCTCGCTGAAGATTGAAAAACCCGCGTATCGAGAGATGCGCGGGTTTTTCGTTGAAAGGCAAATGCCTGCTTTATCCGGCTGCTACGCCAAGCCGCTTAATCTGTCCGGCAAGCGTTAAAGGAGCCGCGTACTTGAACCGCAGGCGATGGTCATTTGTGGCAAGATCATCCATTCGAGTGTCCACGCGGCACCGGATCGTTCCTGTTCATGGACCATCGACTGATGGATGCCGGCAAGCTGCACGGCATTAAAACGGGCGAGCGCGACAAGCGCCTCGGCTGCCACGGGGTTCAGCTTGTGCGGCATGGCCGACGAGCTGCCGCCACCCGACAGTTCGATCTCGTTTCCTGCCTGCGCAAGAAGGGCGATGTCCTGACCGAATTTACCAAGGCTACCCGATATCAGCGACAGGATGTGGGCGAGGTCGGCGATCGTTGTGCGCTGGCTCTGCCACTGCGGATGATCGGCGAGACCGAGATGTTCGGCAAGCGCCGCACGCACCGCGCCGGCCTTGTCGCCCAGCTTTTCCAGCGTCCCGGCGGCGCCGCCGAATTGCACCGGGAAAGACACGACGTCCATGCGCTCCAGACGGTCTTGGTAACTGGCGAGCGGTGCACTCCATGCGGTGACGCGATCCAGAAACCCGGATGGCGATGGCTGTCTGCATGCGCGTCTGCGCCATCAACGCGTTTGAACCCCATTGCCGGTTGATCTCCTCGAAAGCGGAGCGAAGATCATCCAAGCGGCTGCCCAGAAGCCTGCAAACCGATGTCAGGCGCAACATCAGGCTGGTGTCTATGACGTCCTGGCTTGTCGCACCGAAATGTACCTTTTCGGCTGCATCGCCGCCAACCGCCTTGCGCAATTGCCGAATGAGTTCGGGGACAACCACGCCGTCCGTTGCCGCCGTGCGCCGCAGGGCGAGGACATCCGGCAGGAAGTTGCCGCAGACCTCGGCGATGCGCGCTGCCGCATCGTTGGAAATGACGCCGTGCTCTGCTTGCGCTTTCGCCAGAGCCGCCTCGAAGGAGAGCATGGCGCGGATATCTGCATCCGCTGAGAAGAAGGCGGCAATTTCCTCGTCGCCCAGAAGGCCCGAGAGAAACGGATGATCGAAAACGGAGGCGGTCATGTCTGTCCTGAGCCTATATATCGAGGAAGACGGTTTCCTTCTCCCCCTGTAGGTGAATGTCAAACGTATAGATAGTGCCCTCGCGCGGCGCGACCAGTGTCGCAACGCGCTGGCGATGCTCGATGCGGGCGAGCAGCGGGTCTTCGCTGTTGGCTTCTGCCTCGTCGGCAAAATACATGCGGGTGTGCAGGCCGATATTGATGCCACGGGCGACGATCCAGACGGTGATGTGCGGCGCCATCTTGTGCCCGTCCTTGTAGGGCACGCATCCGGGCTTGATGGTTTCAAACGTGAAGAAGCCGTCGTCGGCGCTGGTGGGGCAGCGGCCCCAGCCGGTGAAATTGGGGTCGGCGGCGCCGCGCAGCTCCGACGGGCTGTTGTAGAAACCGGCGGCGTCTGCCTGCCAGATTTCGACGAGCGCGTCTTTCAACGGCGCACCGGCGCCGTCGATGACGCGGCCCTTGACGGTGATGCGCTCGCCGAGCGTCCGGTCGTTGACCATGGTGGTGCCGAGGTCGGTTTCATAGACGCCGGTGATCCCAGCGAAATTCGGAGTACAGCCGATATGGACATAGGGACCGGCGGTCTGTGACGGCGATTCCTTCAGGTAGCCAAGAGCCTGGACCATCAGTTGCCCTCCATCCGGTTTTCAAACAGCGTCGAACGGCGGCCGCGCAAGACGATGTCGAACTTGTAGGCGCGGGCGTCCATCGGGATGGTGTTGGCCCAGTCGAGCGGTGCGATCAGCTGTTCGATGGCGCTTTTGTCCGGGATGGTCGTGACGATCGGACATTTCCAGATCATCGGGTCGCCTTCAAAATACATCTGGGTGATCAGCCGCTGGGCAAAGCCATGGCCGAAGATCGAGAAGTGGATATGGGCCGGGCGCCAGTCATTGACGCCGTTCGGCCAGGGGTAGGGGCCGGGCTTGACAGTGCGGAACCTGTAGGCGCCATCCTCATCGGTGATGGTGCGACCGCAACCGCCGAAATTGGGATCGAGTGGTGCGAGATAGCTTTCTTTCTTGTGGCGATAGCGGCCGCCGGCATTGGCCTGCCAGAATTCCAGCAAGCGCCGCGCACCGGTAGTCCGCGCTCGTCCAGCACCCGGCCATGGACGATGATGCGTTCGCCGATGGCGCTTTCGCCATTCTTCGCGAAATTGTGGATCAGGTCGTTGTCGAGGTCGCCGAGCATCGAGTGGCCGAAGACCGGGCCGGTGATCTCGGAAATCGTGCCGTCGAGCGATAGCAGCGCCTTTGCGGCGAGCGCAGCACCGAGGTCTTGTAGCCCGGCGTCAGCGCCGGGGCATGCCAGGCGCGGTCGCGCTGGAAGAACGCGCCGGTTTCAGGCTTCCTGTTGGAAAGATCAGACATGTCGTTCTGCCTCATGCCGCCTGCTCGGCGTCCATCTGTTCGAAAACCTGTTTGGCGATCTTGATCGCGCTGATTGGCGGCGGGAACGCCGGCGTAGATCGCTACATGCAACAGCGCTTCGCCGATATCCTCGCGGCTGGCGCCGGTATTGGCGGTGGCACGCACATGCATCGCTACCTCCTCGTCATGGCCAAGGGCGGCAAGCAGGGCGATGGTCACCATCGAGCGCTCGCGCTTCGTCCAGGTCGGCCGTGACCAGAGATTGCCCCAGGCGGCTTCGGTGATCAATTCCTGAAACGGCTGGTCGAAATCGGTGGTCGCCGACTGTGCCCGGTCGACGTGACGGTCGCCCAGCACGGCGCGGCGGGTGACGAGGCCCTGACGGTAACGTTCGGTGGAAACTGCGGCGTCACTCATGGGCTTTTTCTCCAGACAGGACGATATCGATAAAGGCGCGCAACACAGCCGTCAGCGCTTCCGGTTGCTCGACGCAAGGGATGTGGCCGGCATCGGGGATGACTTCGTAGCGGGCGCCGGGAATGAGTTTGGCGGTCGACAGAACGACATCCGGCGGCGTCGATCCATCCTGGTCGCCGACGATGCAGATGGTCGGGACGGCGATGCGCTTGGCTGCCTCGGTGAAATCGGCATCGCGGATCGCAGCGCAGGTGCCGGCATAACCGGCGACCGGCTGGCGCACGAGCATGTTGCGATAGCCGTGCAGCGTGTTGTTTTCCGGCCGTCGGAAGGCCGGCGTGAACCATCGTTCGAGAATGCTGTCGGTGATGCTGGCGATGCCGTTCTGTTCGATGGCGGCGATGCGGGTGTTCCAGAGGTCCGCCGTGCCGATCTTGTGGGCGGTATCGCAGAGTGCCAACGCCCGCACGAGGTCCGGCCGGGCGGCATAGAGACCCTGTGCGACCAGGCCGCCGACCGACAGGCCGCAGACGATCGCCTGCTTGACGGAAAGGAGATCGAGCAGGCCAGCGAGATCGGCGACGTGCAGGTCCATCGAATAGGGCATGTCTCCGACGTCGGAAAGGCCGTGGCCGCGCTTGTCATAGAGAACCATGGCAAAATCGCCGGCGAACCTGACGATGACGTCGCGCCAGATCTGAAATCCGTGCCGAGCGAATTGGCAAAGACCAGCGCCGGCTTGTCATTGGATGCGCCAATGACCTGATAATGAAGCGTGACGTCGTTGATGCGGGCAAACTGCACGGGAATTCTCCTCAGGAACCAGATTGGAACTTTAATCTGGTTCGGTAAAATGACATTTTATTGCCTATCATTAACTCCTGAGTTATGAGTTGGCATGATCGACGCTCGCGTGAAATTCCGCCATTTGCAGACCTTTGTCGAGGTCGCCCGCCAGAAGAGCGTGATGAAGGCGGCTGACCTCTTGCATGTCAGCCAACCGGCGGTGACCAAGACCATCCGCGAACTGGAAGAGGTTTTGGGCGTTTCCGTCTTCGAGCGCGACGGCCGCGGCATCAAGATTACCCGTTATGGCGAGGCTTTCCTGCGGCATGCGGGGGCGGCACTGACCGCGCTCAGGCAAGGGCTGGATTCTGTCTCCCAGGAGCGCTCCGGCGACGGGCCGCCGGTCCGGATCGGCGCGCTTCCGACCGTTTCGACACGGATCATGCCGCGGGCGATGGTGAATTTCCTCAAGGAGGAAACCGGCAGCCGCATCAAGATCGTCACCGGCGAGAATGCCGTGCTTCTGGAACAATTGCGGGTCGGCGATCTCGATCTGGTCGTCGGGCGGCTTGCTGCGCCTGAGCAGATGACCGGGTTTTCATTTGAACATCTCTATTCCGAGCAGGTCGTCTTCGTCGTGCGCACCGGGCATCCGCTGCTATCGGCAAAGCAGTCGGTGTTCGACAATCTCGGCGTTTACCCGGTGCTGATGCCGACTCGCGCTTCGATCATCCGGCCGTTTGTCGAACGGTTCCTGATCACCAATGGCATTGCCAGCCTTCCCAACCAGATCGAAACCGTCTCCGATTCTTTCGGCCGGGCCTTCGTGCGCACCAGCGACGCCATCTGGATCATTTCGACGGGTGTGGTGGCCGGCGATATCGAGGATGGGGTGCTGGCAGCCTTGCCGATCGATACCAGCGAGACGAAGGGGCCGGTCGGCCTGACGATGCGGGCCAATGCCATTCCCTCGGTGCCGTTGGCGATCCTGATGCAGACGGTCCAGAGGCGGCGGCCGAGATTTCCTCCGTTCCAGGTGCTGGTGTGGAACGACGGTAGTCCCTATGGTTTTCCTGTACGAAATTACCACCCGCTGATAATCTGCATTCAACTCCAAGTTTTGGATTTCATTGGCGTATTCGGAGTTAGAGGCAAACATGTCGGAAATTACGGGAGCGCCTGCCGCAAAGGGCCAGCCGACGGTCTGGACCAGGTCCCTAAGGTCGCTTCTGGGGCTTGCCATGGCAGCCCTGCTGATCGCCGTTTCGGGAACGTTGGTCAGCCTCGGCTACGTGCGGGCGCGCGATGCCGCCCTCGTCAATGCCGAGGCGGACATGCGGGCCTTTTCCGAACGGCTGGTCGACCGGTTGGGCATTCTTTCCGGACGCACGACGGCGCTGGTAGGGTTCACCGCCTCGATCGCCAATTCCATTCTCGTGCCGCCACCGGAACGGATGATCGACAAGATCAAGCTGCTGCGCGAAATCATTGCCCAGTCCTCCAATCTCGACGGTATTTATGCCGGCTATCCGGATGGGGCCTTCATCCAGGCTGTCGATCTGAGCGCGCCGGCGTGGCGCAAAGCTCTCGATGCACCGGACATGGCGACGATCGCAGTCCGTTCGATGCAGGTGGAGCCGACGGGCGAGCGTAGTAACCGGCTGATCTTTCTCGATTGGGAGGGCAATCAGATGCTGGAGCGCCGCCTGATCCCGACCGGGTTCGATCCAAGACAACGTCCCTGGTATCAGGCCGCGGTCAACGGCACGATGCCGGCGGCGATCGGGCCTTACACGATGGTGACGACAGGCGCTCTCGGCATGACCATCTCGCAGGCGCATCGCGGCAATGGCGGCATTGTCATCGGTGCGGACATTGATCTTGGCACCATCACGGAATTCATGGCGCGCGAACGCCTGACAGCGGATACCGTTGCTTTCGTGTTGGATGCGGCCGGAAAGCCGATCATGCATTCCGATCGTGGGCTGATGGCGCGCATGACGGCGGTGAAGGAAAAGGGGAGCTGGATGTTTCAAAGCCGGTCGAGCCGCTGCTTTCCGGTATCAAGGCAAACCTTCCGACAGGTAACGGGGTGAGTTTCGCCGCTATTGGCGGGCGCACCTATATCATCGTGGCGACCTCGGTGAAGTCAGTCCTGTTGCTGGCCGGACATCGCACGGTGGTGGCAGCCCCTTTGGATGAACTGACGGCCACTGCCAATCGCAACCTCTATCAGGGGCTTGCTATTGCCGGCGCCATCGTCATCTTCGGGCTGCTTGCCGCATTGTTCGTGGCGCGACTGATCACCCAGTCGCTCGGTCAGTTGACCGCCAGCGCTAACCGGCTGCAGGATCTCGGACTTCACTGCGCCGAGCGAGGTTTCCTCGCATGTTACCGAGATATCGACGCTTGGCCGGGCGATGAACCGGGCGCGAGATGCGATCTTCACCTTCGCGCTCTATGTGCCGAAGGAACTGGTGCGCAAGGGTATCGGATCCGGGCAATTCGCCGGACGTGGCGCCCGGCGGCAGGAGGTGACGGCTTGGTTCACCGATATTTACGATTTCACCACGTTGAGCGAGCAACGGACGCCGGAAGAAGTGGTGGCGCTGCTGTCTGACTATTTCGACATCTTCAACGAGACGGTCAGCGAGCATGGCGGCGAGATTATCCAGTTTCTCGGGGATTCGGTCTTTGCCATGTGGAATGCGCCGGTTGCCGACGAGCATCACGCGGAAAATGCCTGCTGCTGCGCTGGCGGTGGAGCGGAAACTCAAAGTGTTCAACGCCAACCTAAAGGCGCAGGGGCTGCCGGAATTGCGCACCCGTTTCGGTATCCATACCGGCACCGCGGTTGTCGGCAGTGTCGGGGCTAAAGAGCGGTTACAGTACACCGCAATGGGCGACACCGTGAATGTGGCATCGCGGCTGGAGGGCATGAACAAGGTCTACGGCACGACGATCCTTGCCAGCAGTGCCGTGGTTGCGCTGTGCGGCGATACGATCACCTTTCGCGCGCTCGGTGAAGCGCAGGTCAAGGGCAGGGCGACGGCGCTGCAACTGTTCGAGGTTGTCGGCGAAAAGAAGCAGACGCTGCAGCAAGAGCACTGTCCGGAGACGCAGGCAGCGGCACGGAACTGACGCTCAATCCTCGGAATAGCGCTGCTCGCGCCAAGGATCGCCGAGCATGTGATAGCCGTTCTTCTCCCAGAAACCGGCCTGATCGCCGGCCATGAATTCGATGCGGCGCAGCCATTTGGCGCTTTTCCAGAAGTAGAGATGCGGGTTTGGAGGCCGTCAGTTTCGTTTCCGGGGTCTCGTCTGTCATGATGGAAACTCGTTGCTTGCGCCCGTGCTGGCGGGTGAGGTGGCGTAATGGAAGTACAGTTTTAATCCGGAAGCGTGTCAAGCCGCCCCGCAACACGGGCGGTACTCTGGAACAGTACAAGGCCCGCGCATATCCAAATGCGCGGGCCTTGTCTTGTTTCAGTCAAGCCCAATCAAGCCGGCAGCTGGAAGTAGGCGTTTGCAGCGAGAACGACAGCAAGGCCGCCTGCCAGGCGACATAAGGCAGGATGCCGGCCTTCTTGACGCCGAGGTCTTGACCGACCAGGCCAAGGTCTTCCATCGCGCCTGCCGGGAATTTGCCGCCGTCGCGCACATAGTGGCGATAGGCGAAGACCGGCAGGATGAGGGCGGCGAAGATGAAGCCGACCCAGAGCGCGTTGGAATAACCCCAGACCTTGGCACCGGCACCAAGGAACAGCGCGTTGACGAAGGCGAGAACGGTGTTGAGGCCGATCAGCCAGGTCGGCGCCTTCCATGGGCGCGCGATATGGCCTGAGTCCATACGGTGGATCCAGCCGGCGTTGAGGTTGAGGAAGTTGAAGATGATATAGCCGACATTGGAGACCGCCAGCACGAAGAAGTAGCCGGCCACGTCGGAGGCAATGGCAAGCAGGATCAGGTTGAAGGCGAAGTCGGTCCACATGGCGCGGGTGGGCGCGCCGTGTTCGTTGACGTGATCGAGATATTTCGGCAACCAGCCATCCTTTGCCCCCTGATAGAGGGTGCGCGATGAGCCGGCCATCGCCGTCATGATGGCCAGGAACAGCGCCATGATCATCAGGATGACGAGGATCTGTGTGACGATCCGGCCGCCATGGACGAGGCTTGCCAGGGCTTCAGCAACGCCCGTTCCATCGACGATGCCGGGTGCGAGCATGCCCGCATGGCCGAGAACGCCCTGGAAGGTGAAGGGAATGAGGAAGAAGAACAGGCAGCAGAGCAGGCCGGAATAGAAGATCGCCTTGAAGGTATCGGTCTTCGGGTTCTTCAGTTCGCGGGTGTAGCAGACGGCCGTTTCAAAGCCGTAGGTCGACCAAGCCGCGATATAGAGACCGCCAAGGAACAGCGTCCAGCCACCATTGCTCCAGACGCCGTCAATGCCGGAATAGCCGGCTGTCGGCGGTACGAGGTTGGTGACGTTGGCGCTGTCGATCTGGCCGGAGAAGATCGGGTAGAGGCCGATGATCAAGAGCGGCAGGAGAACGATGATGGCAAGCCATTTCTGAACGCTGGCCGTTCCCTGGATGCCACGATGCTGGATCGCGAAGATCACCAGCATCAGGATGCCGCCGATGACGAAGGTGGCGTTGAGGTTGGCCTTGGCGAGGAACGGAATGTCGAAGGTGATCAGTGACCAGTTGCGGATCGCCGGCGTCAATGCCGCGATCGCATCGGTCGAAAGCAGGGCGGAGATGGCGTCCTGTGGTGTCTTGCCGGCATTGGCGGCAAGCCATTCCACGACGCGCGGGCTTTCCGCCGTCAGCGTTGCCATATTGGCGTTGATCCATTCCATGACGGCCGGGCTATCGGCGCCGGGAATGGGAAATAGGGCGTTGAGGATGTAGCCCGCGGCGATGGCGCAGCCGAGCGACAGAACCGGCGACCAGGCGAACCAGTTGCACCACACCGACAATGGCGCGATGAATTTCGAATAACGCAGCCAGGCGGTGGCGCCATAGATCGATGCGCCGCCCGATTTGTTGCCGAACATGCCGGCAATTTCGGCGTAGGTGAAGGACTGCAGGAAGCCCATCACCATGGAAATGATCCAGACCACGAAGGCGAGCTTGCCCGTCGTGCCGGCAATGCCGCCGATGGAGAAGAGCACCAGCGGCGGTACGCCGGCAGCGACCCAGAATGCCCCTTTCCAGTCCAGCGCGAATCAGCCCGGTGCCTGACGCAGCGGCCGATCCCTCGGTCTCAACGATAGATGCCATAAACAGTCTCCTCGACCAGTTTTGTCTTGAAGCGCGTTTCCCGCGTCCCCTTTATGATGGTTATCGTTGCGGCTTCTTCGCTGGATGGCGCCTGCGTTTTCGCAGTGTCACCACCTGTTCCCGTCTTCAATTTCATGACCGCAACTTATCTTCATAGTGAATTTTTTTCCTCTCGGTCAAGTCTCTCTTTACTTTCGGCGGCCTCCCATAGGATAGTTTGGCCATATTGCCGGTGCATAAAGTGGTGCTTAAAGACCACCGGGCCGATTAGGCCTTCGGGCAGGAGCTGAGATGACCGATTCCGGACGATTTGCCGGCACCTTAATGCCGCCCCGGCCCAGCACGATTCTGCGGCCGGGCATTCCCTGCCTTGGCCGCGGGTGTCGAGCGCTACCGCGTCAAAGGACGCGGGACGACGGTCGTCAAGGTCATGGCGGGTGACCGGATCAGCATCGAGGACGTCGAGGGTGGACAGCTTTGCGAGGTCAGCTTCATCGATATGAAAGGGCGGTTCAATGCGGCCGGTCTTGGTGTCGGGTTTTCACGGCCCGCTCATGGACTTCAGGAGATTCTTGCCCGCGATGAGGACAGCGCGCGGCGAACGCTGAGCGCCTTGAAACGGCGAAACGTCGATCCCGCAGGCGCGCAGGCGCTGGTAATATTCGGTGAAAGTTCGTCTCCGGGGGCTGCTGCAGAACTCACGATCGCGCTCGACGGACTGTTGATCGTCGCCGCTCCAGCGCCGCCAATGGATGTGGAGGCACAGAATACGGCAACCGCGCTCGAACTGCGCGTGACCCCGCTCCAATATCGAGCGCAGCTATGAAGAGATGCTGCCGGAGCCGATGGCCGATCCGGTGCAGGATCTGCGCATTCAGGCGGCGAGGGCATCGGCCTATTTCGTGCGGGCCGGGGAGTTCATTCAGGTTATCGACGTCTCGGGCCGGCAATGCACCGATTTTCAGGCTTTTTCGGCGCGCAAGGTCGATAAGGGGCTGGATCTGGCGCTCGATGCGACGGTGACGCGCACTTTGCTCGGGCGCAGCTACCCGACGCCCGGTCTTCCGTCGAAGGCGTTCGACCGGGATTTCGAGCCTCTGGTGGAGATCGTCCAGGATACGGTCGGGCGTCACGATGCCTTCGCCACCGCCTGCAATTCACGCTACTACGACGACATGGGCTATCCCGGCCATGTCAATTGCACTGATAATTTCAACCATGCTTTGGCGCCCTATGGCATTGCGCCGCGCAAGGGCTGGGAAGCGCTCAACTATTTCTACAACACCAATGTCGACCACCATAACCAGCTCTATCTCGACGAACCCTGGTCACGGCCGGGCGATTATGTGCTGATGCGGGCGCTGACCGATCTGGTCTGCGTCTCGTCGTCCTGCCCGGACGATATCGATGCGGCCAATGCCTGGAACCCGACAGACATTCATGTCCGCACCTATTCGGACAAGGAAAAATTCTCGCGTGCCGTCGCCATCCGAATGACCCCTGATGCAGAGCCCGAAATGACCCAGGAAACTGCCTTTCATCCGCGCTTGTCGGCACTGACGCGCAATCACACCGAATATCGCGGCTACTGGTTGCCGAACCGCTTCAACAATGAAGGGCCGATCGAGGAATACTGGGCCTGCCGGGAAAAGGCGGTGGTGATGGACCTATCGCCGCTCAGGAAATTCGAGGTGACGGGGCCGGACGCCGAGGCGCTGCTGCAATATTGCGTCACCCGCGACATCCGCAAGCTGTCACCCGGGCAGGTGGTCTATACGGCGATGTGCTACGAGAATGGCGGCATGATCGACGACGGCACGGTGTTCCGGCTGGGCGAGAACAATTTCCGCTGGATCGGCGGTGATGATGTCAGCGGTATCTGGCTGCGCGAGCAGGCGGAAAAGATGGGCTACAAGGCCTGGGTGCGCTCCTCCACCGACCAGATGCACAATCTCGCCGTCCAGGGGCCGTTGAGCCGCGAGATCATCAAGGAAATCATCTGGACGGCACCCTCGCAGCCATCGATCGGCGAACTCGAATGGTTCCCCTTTGCCGTTGGCCGTATCGGCCATTTCGAAGGGGCGCCGGTCGTCGTTTCGCGCACCGGCTACACTGGCGAACTCGGCTATGAAATCTTCTGTCATCCGAAGGATGCGCTTGCCGTGTTCGATGCGGTCTGGGAAGCGGGCCAGAAGTATGGGCTGAAGCCGATGGGGCTGGAAGCGCTCGACATGGTCCGCATCGAGGCCGGTCTCGTGTTTGCGCATTACGATTTCTCCGACCAGACCGACCCGTTCGAGGCCGGCATCGGCTTCACCGTGCCTCTGAAATCGAAGACCGAGGATTTCATTGGCCGCGAGGCGCTGATCAAGCGTAAGGAAAATCCGCGCTACAAGCTGGTCGGGCTCGATATCGATGCCAATGACGCCGTCGGCCATGGCGACACGGTTCATATCGGCCGCGCACAGGTCGGCGTCGTCACCAGTGCGACCCGCTCGCCGCTCCTGAAGAAGACGATCGCGCTGGCGCGGATGGATGTGCTGCATTCAGAGATTGGCACCGAAGTGGAAATCGGCAAGCTCGATGGCCAGCAGAAGCGGTTACCGGCGAAGATCGTGCCGTTTGCGCATTACGATCCGGAGAAGCTGAGGCCGCGATCGTAGGCCGATAGTGGCTGGCCGTCAGCTCGACTTACCCTGCGCTGTCGCAATCTGACGTGCCACCGCTTCGGAATCATTGGCAAGGGTGCGCATCTCCGAGGCGAGTACGGCAAAGCCGGCACCTGCCGTTCCGGCACGCGCCGCCTCGATACCGGCGTTGACGGCGAGCAGTTTCAGGTAGCGCAGCGAATGCAGGATTTTCGGCGGTGCGCGAGGCGGTCGCGCGCATGTCGGCGGTCTGTTCGTCGATGCGTTGGTAGAGGGATTCGATGTTGACGATGCTGCCTTCGAGATAGAGCAGTTCGCCGTTCTCGTCCCAGACGCCGCCGCCGGTTTCCGTTACCCAGATGAAGTGACCGCTGTTGTGGCGGATGCGGTATTCCAGTGTCCAGTCGGTGCGGCTTTCCAGCGCCTTTCCGACCACTGCGTCCATGGCGGGTACGTCCTCCTCGCACATGATCGAGGTGAAGGTGCGCACGCGGTTGCCAACGATCTCGTCGGTGGGATAGCCGAAGATCCGTTGAATGCCATCGGTCATGTCGAGCATCGTATAGTGCTCGTCGGCCCGGCACCGGTAGAGAAACCCGTTCATGCGGCCGAGAACGCTGCTCAGAAAGTCCATGGCTGATCCGGTCATGGCTGGAGGGGGGCAAAAGACGAGTGAATTGATCTTCGAATATGTAGGCGCTCTAAAATCGTAGCGCCGAAGGCTGCAGCACTGGCCTTCGGCTATATCATCGGCAAAACGCGATCAGTTCTTCAGATAGACTTCCAGCGTGTCATCCATCGCTTCCAGCCACGGTGTATGGTGTTTGGGCGCCATCGTGCCGGTCATCAGCGACTTGTAGGCGTTGTCGTGGAAGCCCATGATGTTTTCGGCCTTGTGGTGCTCCCATTCCATGAAGGTCTGGTTGGTGCCCTCGACGTCGAACTTCGGATAGTCAGTGTCCTCCAGCAGCTCGATGACGTAATCGCCCTGGAACCAGATCATCTGCTCGGCATCCTCGAGCGTTTCCTCGCGGGCGCGCCACGTGTCGAAATGCGCCTTCATCTCATCCTTGGAGGGTAGCTTGATGCGGTCCATGATGACGTCGTGGGCGAACCAGGCTTGGGCGTCGAACATGTTGAAGGTGTAGAACTGGTCCTGCATGCCGATATACATCAGCTGCGGATTGTCCTCGTAGACGACGCCCTTGTAGAGGCTGTCGGACCACAGGCGGTTTGCCGTTTTCAGGCGCAAGTCATCGGGCAGGAACGGGAAGTGGTGGAGATAGCCGGTGCACAGGATCAGGGCATCGACTTCCTTGGTCGATCCATCAGCGAAATAGGCGGTCTTGTTGACCAGCTTTTGCAACAGCGGCCGTTCCTCGAAGCGCTCTGGCCATTTGAAGCCCATCGGCTTGGAGCGGTAGCTGGTGGTCACTGACTTGGCACCGTATTTCCAGCATTGCGAGCCGATGTCCTCGGCCGAATAGCTGCGGCCAACGATCAGCACGTCCTTGTCCTTGAATTCCAGCGCATCGTGAAATCATGGGCATGCAGGACGCGTCCGCCAAAGGTCTTCACGCCTTCGAAATAGGGGACGTTCGGGGTCGAGAAGTGGCCGGACGCGACGACCACATAGTCGAAGATCTCGTCATACATCACGTCGTTGACGCGGTCGTGGGCGGTCACCGTGAAGGTCTTCGATTCCTCGTCGAAACGGACCATGCGCACCGGCGTCGAGAAGCGCACCCATTTGCGCACATCGGCCTTTTCGACGCGGCCCTTGATGTAATCCCACAGCACGGCGCGGGGCGGGTAGGAGCCGATCGGCTTGCCGAAATGTTCCTCGAAGGAGTAGTCGGCGAATTCCAGGCATTCCTTTGGACCATTCGACCAGAGATAGCGGTACATGCTGCCGTGGACCGGCTCGCCATATTCGTCGAGGCCGGTGCGCCAGGTGTAGTTCCAGAGGCCGCCCCAGTCGGCCTGCTTTTCGAAGCAGACCACTTCGGGGATATCAGCGCCTTTCTGGGCGGCGGACTGGAAGGCTCTCAATTGAGCAAGGCCAGATGGCCCTGCGCCGATCACGGCTACTCTGGTCATGTGTGTCAGTTCCCTTTTTGTGTCGTTGTCAGTGTTCTCGGTCGTTGCCGATCATCTAGCTTCAAAGACTGCCCCTCACCCTAGCCCTCTCCCCGCAGGCGGGGAGAGGGGACGATCGAGGCTGCCGCTTGTTCCTTCTCCCCGTTCACGGGGAGAAGGTGCCTGACAGGGCGGATGAGGGGCAGCCGTTTCTCAATCCGGAAAAATGCCTGCACTCGTTGGTGCCCCGTCATCGTATTTCGCCAACCAATCCAGCATGATCGGCCGGTTGCGGGAGAGGCCCTTGTAGTCGACGATCTCGAGCGGTAGGCTTTTCAGCACGCGCGGTAGGCGGCGGCCCCATTTGGGCACGGTCACCAGTTCATCGAAGCTAATCAGATAGCAGCGGATGACGAAGAGGATGGCGTTGGAACGCGGCAGGCGCCAGAGGCTCTGCAGTTCGACGCGCAGATGCATCTTCTCGCCGACGTTCTCGGGCGTCACCGTGGCGCGATCCGGCCCCCATTTGTGGTAGTTTTCCGGTGAGGTATCGAGCCGTGGATTGACCGTCATCGTCCAGTTCAGGCGGCGTGTCGGCTTGCCCTGCTGCAGATTGAGCAGGAATTTCAGCGCCCGGTCGAAGACGCCGATCTGGTGGGCGAGCGGCACGGGGCCGTGCCATTCCATGAAGTTCATGCCGATGTCGAAATCAAGCGACCAGTCGGCCTGGGTGGTGACCATGCCGGCATCCATCCAGAGATTGTTGTCACGCTGGTCGACGATGCAGAAATCGCCCTGGGCCTGCCTTGTGATGTATTCCATCGGCGGATGGGGCAGGGTGGACGGGTCCCCGAAGGTGAAGGTGTCGTCAATGCCCATCGGCCGGTTGATCCAGCGCCAGCGGTCGCCGTTCTTTTCCAATGTGAAGTGTTCGGGATAGTCCTGCGCCTGATGTTCCATCAGGAGTTCCAGCGTATCCCATTGCGCCGCCATCATATGCGGCAGGGCCTGGCAGCGCAGCGGATCCTCCTTCAGCACCAGCGCCCGGTCCTGCATCTCGGCGACATAGTGTTCGTCGACGTCGATCAGGTTTTCGAAGACGCTGTCTTGTCTCCCCGAACATGCGGCTCCATGTTGACCGAATACATGTATTCGTCGCGGTCGAAGGGGAAGGGAAAGCGCCTGATGTTGTAGAGGCTGTTGCGGAAGGTGAAGTCGTCGTGGAACGTTTCGCTCCTGAACGTGATGGTCATCTGTCCGGTCCCCCTTCTGTCTGAGTACGACTGTTAGAGTTGAAGAACGAGTTGCTGGCCTTTGAACCGCGAGACGCAGATCATGACTTTCTTGCCGGACGCCTTTTCCTCGTCCGACAGGTAGATGTCGTTGTGCTCCAGCGTGCCGTCACAGGAGAGCACTTCCGTTTCGCACTGGCCGCAGGCGCCGCCGCGGCACATGTAGGGAGCATCGCAGCCATGGGCTTCGGCTGCCTCCAGAATGCTCTGGTGCTCGCCGACGGTCATGTGGATGTTGGATTTTTCGAGGAACACCTGGAACGGCAGGCCGGCGGGCGGCGCGAGGAACCGTTCCGAATGCAGGTTTTCCTTCGGCCAGCCGGCTTTCAGCGCACGTCATCAGCACGCCGTCGATCATGCCGGCCGGGCCTGCAAACATAAAGATGCGTGCCGAGCGGCTGGTTGTCGGCGATTTCGGCAACGGGAGTGTAGGTCTTTTCCTCGTCGACATGGATCTTGATGCGGCGTGGACCGTAGCGGTCGAGCAGTTGCTGCCAATAGGCGCCATGCGAACGGGAGCGGATGGCGTAGTGTAGTTCAAACGCGATGTTGTCGCGGCTGAATTGCTCCATCATGGCGATGAACGGGGTAATGCCGATACCGCCGGCAAACAGGATGTGCTTGCGGCCGCGATGGTCAGGCGCGAACAGATTGACCGGCTGGCTGACGGTCAGTTGATCGCCGGGGCGGACCTGTTCGTGCATGAAGATCGAGCCGCCGTGGAATTCGGCACCCTCAGCACGCTGATTTCATAGGCGCTGTTGTCGTCGGGATTGGACATCAGCGAATAGGGATTGCGGCGCAATAGGCCATTGTCGTTCATCGAGACGACGACATGGGCGCCGCCGGAAAAGAACGGCATGGGATGGCCGTCCAGCCGCTCGAAGCGGAAGCGTTTGACGAGATCGGTTACCTGCGTCACCGCTGCAACCCGCACAGGCATGTCAGTGTTGAGGCTCACGGGAACATCTCCTCAGGGGCTGGGGCAGTACCCGGTTCTTCTGCATCGATGTTGACGCCCTGGAAGGCGCCGAGGCGTCTGGAGTAATGGTCGCGCACCAGGAGCGGCAGGCCGCAATGGCTGCAGGCAAAGGGGCTGGTGGTCACATTGTCGGTAATGCCCTTGCAGTGAACGCACTGCACCCGGCGCGCCGTCGAGCCGCGATGTTCGGTATGGATCGAGTTGAAATCGATGCCGAACTCCAGCGCCACCTGCATGATCTGGCCGATAAAGCCTTCGGTGCCGGCGATATAGAGCCGCGTTCCCATCCGCGCCTGCTCAAGACAGGCGCGCAGGCGAAACAGAAGCGGCTGAAGCGTCGGCGCCTGCCAGAAAATATCGGGAGACAGAGCCGACAGCACCGCGTCATAGGCTTTGGGCGCTGCCCCTGCGGCCAGATAGAGGATTTCCGATTTTGCCAGGAAATCCTTGCCCTTCAATTCCACCTGATCGGTGAGGGCGGCTGCCCCTTCGCCCTCAAGGACGAAGAGGTGGCGCTTTGCGTGGGGATCGATGTCGAGCCCCTTATATTCCGGCCTACTTTTGATCCCTTGTACGAGCATGCCGTCAGCCTTGCGCCGTCCGCTTCGTTTTCTTCGGGTCGTCGAAGGTGATCGTGTGGGCGATGGCCGGGGCGTTGACGGTCTTGCCCTTCACTTCGAGCTTTGTGCCCTGGATGGCATAGGGAACCTCGACGCGCATGATCGCCATCGAGCGGTTGGTGAGCTTGGAGTAGGACGGGCAGGTGATGACGCCCACCTTCTTGTCGCCGGCCCAGACCTCGTCGCCGAGATCGGTCGGACCATCGGCCTCGACCAGCAAGCCGAAGATCTTGAAGCGCTCCTTGCCCTTGAGGCGGGCATGTTCCTCGGCGCCGCGGAAACCGGTCTTGCCGGGGCTGACGGTGAAATCCAGGCCGAGTTCCCACAGGCTGTCGCCGGGCTGCTCGTTGGCGAAGGGATACATCTGTGAATTGTCGTAGGGATAAAACAGCAGGTAGCTTTCGACGCGCAGCATGTCGAGAACGCTGAAGCAGACGGGGATGATGCCCATCGCCTTGCCTTCATCGACGATCCGGTCCCAGACCATGCCGGCATCCTGGCCGCGTACGAAGATTTCGTAGCCGCGCTCGCCGGTATAGCCGGTGCGCGAGATCATCACCGGAGCGCCGAACAGCGTCGTCTGCATGTGATGGAAATATTTGAGATCGCGGATGCCGGGCACGTATTTTTCGAGATAGTCGACGGCAAGCGGCCCCTGCAGCGACAGGTCGTGCAGGTCGTCATCGAACAGCACGGCGCAATTGCGGCCCTGTGCCTGCTTGACGATTTCCTCGAAACCGGAGCCCCGAGCCGTGCACCAGCATCCAGGAATTCGGGCCGGTGCGGTAGACGATGCAATCGTCGGTGAAATGGCCACGATCATTGAGCATGCAGGCATAGACAGACTTGCCGGGATAGACCTTCGTCATGTCGTGGGTGGTGATGTATTCCAGGATGGCGATCGCATGCGGGCCGACGAGATGGACCTTCTTCAGGCCGGAGACATCCATGATGCCGGCCTTGGTGCGCACGGCGATGTGTTCTTCGTAGATATCCTTGTCGTAGGTCCAGGCGGTTCCCATGCCGCTCCAGTCCTCAAGGTTCGATCCCAATGCCCGATGTCGGTCGCCTAAGGCGGAAAAACGCCAGCTAAGTGCCATGATTTGTTCCCTTATTTATTTCACTCTGTGGAAATAATTATTCCTGAGTATATTCGCGTTTTTGGGAACGGCAAGCCCACGATGTGGATTTCTCGCCGGAAATTGCGGTGTCGTGAACAGTGAAAGTCGTACCGCTTTTGCGCGCCAGTAGTCCTGAGTATGGGCATTCAACGCCGGGTAGGCGGCATTTTCAAGTGGCAAAAATAATGGAGGGTATCCGAAAACAAGAATGCCCGGATCAAGGGTCCGGGCATTGGGATCGCTTGGCTGACGGGGAATCAGGCGAGCAGGCCTTCTTCCTTCATGGCGGCGATAAACGAGGCCCAGGCTTTCTGCGGGCTGCGGATGCCATCGAGAGCGTCGAGGCAATGCTGCAGGGCGCGGCGGTAGGCAAGGCCACGCCTGCCGGGCCAGCGGCGCAGGAACTCGACGGCGTCCCATGCGGTGGCGATGATATTTTCCTGGCTCTGCTTGATGATCACTCTGACGGGGGTTGGAAAGCGTTTGTAACTCAACGTCGTCCTCATGCTGCTTCTTGAAATTGCAGCACCCTAACGTCCGAGATTCTGAGAAGGTTCCAGCCATGACTCCATTTCGGAATCTGCTTGAATAACGATATTCTGAACAACGGGATAGGCCTCTGGGGCCGAGCGCGGGGGACGTTTTGGGGACGTTTTGCCTTTGCGGGCGTTAAAGTTTGAAGGCTTCCCGCAGGTCGCTGCCCTTGTTTTCGCGCATGTCGAGGTCGGCTTCGATATGGTCGATATGATGGACCATCAGGTGGCAGGCGCGGTCGAGATCGCCGCGTTCGATGGCGGTGACAATGTCCTGATGCTCCTGGTGGCCGCAGCTTGAAATGGCCGATTGTCCATAGAGCGCGATGACCAGTGACGAGCGGGCGACGAGTTCGTCCATGAACCGCTGCATGACGGCATTGCCGGTCATCGAGGCAAGCATCAGGTGGAAATCGCCCGAGGCCTTGATCTCGGCACGCCGCGCCGTCTGGCCGCGCTCGTTCATCAGGCGGCCTTCCTCCATCAGCAATTGCCGCAGATGCTGGAAATGCGACGGATCCATATGTTTTGCGGCTTCTCGCAGAATGCCCGGCTCGATTATCCGGCGGGTAGCGAAGATCTGACGCGCTTCCTCGGGCGAGGGGTAGGCGACGAAGGCGCCGCGGTTTTCTCGACGCTGACGAGACCTTCATAGGAAAGCGCCTGCAGGGCACCGCGCACCAGCGTGCGGCTGACGTTGAACAGGGCACCGACATCGGCTTCCGAAAGCTTGGTGCCGGGTGCAAGCCGGCGATCGACGATCGCATCGTGGATGGAGTCGTGGATATAATGCGTGCTGACGTCGATCTGTTCTTCGGCGGGCGCTGCTGCGGTTTTCATCAAGTCTTGTTCCGGGTTCACAGTGCTTATCCTAGCGTTCTTTTCGGGCGAAGTTAACCGGAATTTGTCGGCATATGTTTGGTGAAATTGTATACAATATGTTGATCGCATTGCAGACAAACGCTTATATTTTAAGCAATCCTTAAGTTGTCCAAAATTGCAGCTGTCCTAGCCCGCGGAAATTTACCGATGAATTTCAGAGATTTGTTGCGGTGCACCCAGTCTGGCACGCTTGATGCATTGCTCTTCCCGTCACAGGGGAGACATGATGTCCAAAGCGGCTGAAATCGATATTGTATCCGTTTCCAAAATCTATGGCAGCACCACTGCCGTCCATTCCATCAGCTTGAAAATACCCTCCGGCAGCTATTGCTGCTTTCTCGGTCCGTCCGGCTGCGGCAAGACCTCGACGCTCAGGATGATTGCCGGACACGAGAGCATTTCGTCAGGCGATATCCGGCTGGGGAATGTTGTCGTCACGGATTTCCCGCCGGCCAAGCGCGGTACGGCGATGATGTTCCAGTCCTATGCGCTGTTCCCCCATCTCGACCTCATCGACAACGTCGCCTTCAGCCTGAAGATGAAGGGCGTCGAGAAGGAAGAGCGTCGCGCCAAGGCGCTGGAGATGCTGAAGCTGATGCAGATGGAGCCTTATGCCACCCGGCGTCCGGCGCAGCTTTCCGGCGGCCAGCAGCAGCGCGTGGCGCTCGCCCGCGCTCTGATCACCGATCCGGAAGCCCTGCTGCTCGACGAGCCGTTGTCGGCACTCGATCCGTTCCTGAAGATCCGCATGCGCGCCGAGTTGAAGAAGCTGCAGAAGAGCCTCGGCATCACCTTCGTCCACGTCACGCACAGCCAGGAAGAGGCGATGGCGCTGGCTGACATCATCGTCATCATGAATGACGGCCGCATCGAGCAGGCGGCGCATCCGCGCGAAGTGTTCGAGCGCCCGGCCACCGCCTTCGTCGCCCGCTTCATGGGCGACCACAATGTGCTCACCGGCCGCGTCGTCGCTAGCGGCGACGGCAAGGTGACGCTGGAAGTGCCTGAAGGCCAGACGTTCACCGTCGCTGGCCCGGACCAAGCGCCCGGCGCCCCTGATCGACATCGGCGTGCGCACCGACCGCGTCCGGCTTGCCACCGCATCCGACAAGACACTGGGTTTCAACGGCATCGTCTCCAACGTCGAATACCGCGGAGCCTCCGTGAAGATCACCGTCATCGGTGCCGGAAGCGACGATTTCACCGTCATCGCCACCGACGCCGATTACTTCGAAAAACCCGTATCGGTCGGCGATGCGGTGTCCCTGAGTTGGGGCCTGGAGGACGCAGTCCTTCTCGGCCACATTGCTGCCTAATCCTGATCAACATCAAAAAATGAGGGAACGTCACATGACCAATGAAACCAAAACGCCAAAGGGAATTTCACGGCGTGGCCTGCTGAAGACCGGTGCGGCTGCGACCGGCGCGATCGTCGGCTCGGGCCTGATCACCGGCTTCCCGACCATCTGGGCGCAGAACCCGATCACGCTGCGCCAGTTCGGCACCGGCGTCTCGAACATCAACGCCATCGCCGAGAAGTGCAAGGCCGACCTCGGCATCACGCTCGAGATGACGGCGACGGATTCCCGACGCCGCTGCCCAGCGCCGTGACCCAGCCGGATAGCTACGACATCGCCGACATCGAATACTGGATCCTGAAGAAGGTCTTCCCGGCCGGCGTCATCCAGCCGATGGATATCAAGAAGCTGAAGTACTATGACAAGATCGTTCCGCTGTTCAAAACCGGCAAGCTGAAGCCCGACAGCGTCATCGCGCAGGGTACCGCGCCGCACACGGTCGGTTATGTCGAAGCGATTGGCGACAAGACGTTTGCCAAGGGCGAAACCCAGTTCTTCACCATGGTTCCGACCATCTACAACGCCGACACGCTCGGCATCCGCCCCTGACCTCGTCGGCCGCGACATCACCTCCTGGGCCGATATCATGGACCCGGCGTTCAAGGGCAAGACCTCGATCCTCAACATCCCGTCGATCGGCATCATGGACGCCGCGATGATCATGGAAGCACTCGGCAACATCAAATATGCCGACAAGGGCAACATGACCAAGGAAGAGATCGACGCAACGATCGACTTCCTCATCAAGGCCAAGCAGGACGGCCAGTTCCGCGCCTTCTGGAAGTCGTTCGACGAGTCGGTCAACCTGATGGCATCGGGCGAAGTCGTCATCCAGTCCATGTGGTCGCCGGCCGTTGCCGCCGTCCGCTCGAAGGGCATCGCCTGTAAGTACCAGCCGCTCAAGGAAGGCTATCGCTCGTGGGGCGGCGGCCTCGGCCTTGCTGCTCACCTCGAAGGTGCCCAGCTCGACGCAGCCTATGAGTACATCAACTGGTACACGTCCGGCTGGGTCGGCGGCTACCTCAACCGCCAAGGCTACTACTCCGCTGCCATGGATACCGCCAAGGAATTCATGTCGGCCGACGAGTGGGGCTACTGGATCGAAGGCAAGCCCGCAACCGGCGACATCATGTCCCCGGAAGGCAAGGTCATGGAGAAGGCCGGCGCCGTCCGTGACGGCGGTTCCTTCGAGGAACGCATGGGCAAGGTCGCCTGCTGGAACTCGGTCATGGACGAGGACCGCTACATGGTGAAGCGCTGGAACGAATTCATCGCTGCTTAAGGGAACTCCCTCCCCCTTGTGGGGAGGGTTGGGGAGGGGACTTTCCTGTTCAAAGAAAACCCCTCCCGCCCCTTCGGGCCACCCTCCCCACAAGGGGGAGGAAAGGTCCCGCGCATGCCGCAAAGTCCTTCTCCCCGCTTGCGGGGAGAAGGTGCCCGGACAGGGCGCGGATGAGGGGCTTTCCCCGCATCCGAAAAAGGAATTCGACCAAACCGGAGACGCACGACGTGACAGCAGCTATCACGGACGAAGACACGCAGATCGCAGGGCCGGCAAAGCCGCCGATCACCGCCACGATCGGCAGGATGGCATCGCGCGTCGCCTCTTATCTGCAGGCGTTGGCGCTGGCGCTGATCCTCGGCTTCTTCTTCCTGCTGCCGATCCTGATGATCGCGGTCGTGAGCTTCTGGGATTATGACTTCGCCGGCCTCTATCCCGATTTCCTGACCATGAACTACACGGATACGCTGGGTTCGTGGGTGACGTGGAAGACCTATCTGAACACGCTGAAATACACAGCGATGGTCTGGGGGCTGACGCTGCTGATCGGTTTCTGGGTTGCCTATTTCCTGGCCTTCCATATCCGCACGACGACCATGCAGATGGTACTGTTTCTCGTCTGCACCGTGCCGTTCCTCACCTCCAACATCATCCGCATGATCTCCTGGATCCCGGTTCTCGGCCGCAACGGTCTCGTCAACACGACGCTGATCGAGATGGGTGTCATTCCCAAGCCGATCGAGTGGCTGCTCTATTCCGATTTCGCCGTGGTGCTGGCCATGGTGCATTTGAACACGCTGTTCATGGTAACCCCGATCTTCAACACCTTGATGCGCATCGATCGTTCGCTGATCGAGGCCGCACGCTGACGCGGGCGCCAATGGCTGGCAGATCCTCTGGAATGTCATCATTCCGCTGGCCAAACCCGGCATTGCCATCGGCTCGATCTTCGTGGTGACGCTGGTCATGGCGGATTTTTCGACGGTGCAGGTGATGTCCGGTGGCCAGAGCGCGTCCGTGGCGCTGATGATGAAGAACCAGATGTCGCTGCTGCAATATCCGGCGGCTGCCGCCAATGCCGTCGTGCTTCTGATCGTCGTGCTCCTGATGGTCGCCGCCATCCTGCGCGTCGTCGATATCCGCAAGGAGCTGTGAGATGAGCCACGAAAAACGCACCCTCGAATTCTACGTTCTGGCGGCCTTCTTCACGCTCTTCGTGCTGTTTCTCTACGGGCCGCTGTCGGCCGTCTTCATCCTGTCCTTCCAGGGGCCGGAAGGCGGTTTGACCTTCCCGCTCAACGGCGTTTCCGTCCACTGGTTCTTCAACCTGTTCGAACAGCAGGCGGTCGGCGACTTCGGGGCGTCGTTCAAGCGCTCCTTCACGCTCGGTCTGATGGTGATGATCGTCAATGTCGTCGTGTCGCTGCTGGCGGGGCTTGCCTTCCGCCGCAAGTTCCGCGGTTCGACGGTGCTGTTCTACCTGACGGTCGCCAGCCTCGTCGTGCCGTCGATCATCATCTCGCTCGGCATCGGCGTCATCTTCCAGCAGTTCGGCCTGAAGTCCGCCTGGTATTCCTCGGCCTTCGGCGCACATCTCACCTGGACGCTGCCGTTCGGCGTGCTGATCATGTTTGCCGTCTTCAACCGTTTTTCGCCGGCCTATGAGGAAGCGGCGCGCGATCTCGGGGCTACCTCGTGGCAGACGTTCGCCCATGTCGTCCTGCCGATGATTGCGCCCAGCCTGATCGGCGTCGGCCTGTTCGGCTTCACGCTGTCCTATGATGAATTTGCCCGCACGCTGATGACCTCCGGCACCTACAACACCCTGCCGCTGGAAATCTACGGCATGACGACGAACGTCACGACGCCGGTGCTTTATGCGCTCGGCACCGTCACGACGCTGTTCTCCTTCTCCATCATCCTTGTGGCGCTCGCGATCATTCTGGTTTTGCGCCGCCGCCAGGCGAAAGTGGTCTGATCCCGCATGCGCATCCTCGTCGTCAATCCCAATACCACCCAATCCATGACGGACAAGGCGGCAGAAGCGGCCCCGCGCCGTCGCCGGCCGTGGCACCGAAATCATCGCCGCTACCTCGCAGATGGGGCCGGTCTCGATCGAGGGCCATTATGACGGGGCCATGGCACTGCCGGGGCTGCTGGCCGAGATCAGGAAAGCCGAAGCAGCCGGTGCGCAGGCCGCGGTCATTGCCTGCTTCGACGATACCGGCCTTGATGCCGCCCGTTCGCTTGCCGGTTTTCCCGTTCTCGGTATTTGCGAGTCCGCCCTAATCACCGCCGGTTTTCTGGCGCAGCGCTTTACCGTGGTAACGACGCTGGAGCGGTCGCGTATACTTCTGGAAAACCTGTCACGCCATTATGGCTTCGGTGGTCGTGCCAAGGTGAGGGCGGCGGATATTCCGGTGCTTGAACTGGAAGATCCGAGCGTCCGGAGCGATCGGAAAACTCCGTTTCCAGATCGAGCTGGCGCTTGAGGAAGATGGCGCTGAGGCGATCGTGCTTGGCTGCGCCGGAATGGCCGATCTCGCCCATGCGCTGCAGGAGGAATATGGTGTGCCGGTCGTGGATGGCGTGTCCGCGGCGGTGAAGCAGGCGGAGGCGCTGATTGCACAGCGGCTGACGACCAGCAAGCGGGGTTCGTATGCCTCGCCACTGGCGAAGACCTATCTGGGGGCGATGGCGGCGTTTGCACCGGCAGCAGGCTGATCTCTTCCCGAGGGGAGATCAACGTGGGGCAGCCATCCGCTCCACCCACTCCGCCCCGATCTGCCATCGCCGCAACACGTCCAGTGGATCCTCCGCATCCAGCCGCGAACAGATACGGTAGACTTCCAGCACCTCGGCGCTCATCTCCCCCTGATGGTAAAGGAAGGTTGCGGCGGCATAGCGGGTGCGGCCGGACCATTCGAGGCCCGGTGGCGTGTTGATCAGCTCCCAGTTTTGGCGGATTTCGTCGTCCATCTCCATGCCGTCAGAACGGGCCGGGCGGGGAGGCCGCGCGGCGGTCGAGCTTGATGAAGGGGCGGGGGTACGATGCGGGCGCGCTTCATCATCTTCTGGTATTGCAGCTCGCGCAACGCATAGATTTCCACCCAAAGGTCTTCGGTGAGGCGCGTGCCGTAGGGCCGCGTCAGGCTGGCGATAGCGATGTTGCGCTTGGCAAGCGGCGACCAGATGGCGGCGCTGACAAGGCCGGCCTCGTGCTTCTTCCGGTGGTAGATGACGGCGCCGTCAGCGGGAATATTACCTTCAATTTCAAGGCCGACGAGGACGTGCTTGAGAGTTTGATTCCGCCGTGCTTCAAGTATCGCTTTACGTCCGTTGAAATTGACTTTTTCTGCATCGACCAGCCAGTCCAGTCCGATCTCGTCCGGCATCCGGGCGCGGTCAGCGCGCAATGTCGTCTCGGCGGTCATGAAATCGGCATTGGCGACGATGAAGCCGGCCTCGATGCGGGCGCGGTTGAGCGCGGCGTAACCGATGGCGCGAATGCCATGAAGCTGCCCGCCCGTCCACAGGCGATCCCATAGGCTGAGCGCTGCTTCGGCCGGGACGAACAGTTCATAGCCGAGATCCCCGGTGAAGCCGGTGCGCGAGATGGTGACCGTGCTGCCCCCATGCGGGAAATCGGCGAGCTGGAACGGTTTTAGACGTTCGACGCCGTCGAAGCCGGCCTTGGACAGAACGGCAAAGGATGTCGGACCTTGTAACGCGAGGCCGGCGATCTGCATCGTCTCCTCCACGACAGCGACGTCGAAGCCGATGGCGCTGTCGAGCAGCCAGGGCAGGTGGCGTTCCTGGCAGCAGAGGCGGAAAGTGTCAGCGGAGAGCCGGAACAGGGTGCCGTCATCGAGCACGTGGCCGTGATCGTCGCACCAGGCGGTGTAGTGGACGCGGCCGATGCCGAGCTTGGCGACGTTGCGGACGGTCAAGCGGTTGAGGTAACGCTCCGCATCCGGCCCGGCGATGCGGTATTTGACCATCGGTGAGATATCGAACAGCGCCGCCATCGAGCGGATGGCGAAATATTCGAGTTCTTCGTCAAAGACCGAATGCGGCGCCTTGTAGCCGGCCCAGGTGTACCAGTCGTTGGTTTCGCTGAGCGCGGCGATCCGCGGATGGAACGGGGTCTTGAAACGCGGCGTGGCGATATGGCTCTGCAGGGCGCGGCGGGTGTTCATCTCCAGCATCATGATCTGTCTCCCGAAAGAATGTGGCACGCGGCAAGAAGCCCCGGCAGGCCGGAAATTCCGCCGCCCGGATGCGAGCCGGCACTGGCGAGGTAGAGACCGGAAAGCGGTGTCATATAGCCGGCGGCAGCGTTGACCGGGCGGTTGACCAGCAGCTGATCGGCCTGCAGCTCGCCATGATGCCAGTGCCCGCCGGGTAGATGGTAATGCGTTTCCATATCGGCTGGCGTCATCAGGCTGCTGGCGATAATGCTTTTGCTCAAGCCCGGCGCGTAACGCTCCAGTGTTTCGAGGATGATCTTTTCGAATGCCGCCTTGCCGCTTTCCCAACCGCCCTTGAGATCATAGGGCGCGAACTCGACCAGAGCCGAGAGTGTCGCGCCACCGGAGGCCGCGAGCGCCGGATTGGCGAGGCTTGGCAAGGTGATCTCCATCACCGGATCGGGAGAGAATTCGCCATATTTTGCCGGGTTGAAGGCATTTTCGACATGGGCGATAGAGCGGGCGATGACCAACCTGCCGCGATGATCCTCAGTTGAGACGCCGGTGAAGGCGGGTGGCTGATCAAGTCCAGATCGAGTTTGGCGACATTGCCTTTCGAGCGGATATTGCTGACGGCGCGAACGAAACCGGTGCCGAGTTCGGCGGTGTCGCAAAGTTTCAGGAACGTCGCCTGTGGATGGATTGCGGAGATGATGATGGGTGCATTCAACTGCTCGCCACAGCCGAGAACGACGCCGGTTGCCGTGCCGCGGTCGGCGAGGATGCGCGCGACTGCGGTCCCGGTGCGGATCGTCACCCCGGCAGCTGTCGCTGCCTGTTCGAAGGCCGGCGCGAGTGTGCTCATACCGCCTTGCGGGATGAACTGCGCGCCGGTCTTGCCGTTGGCTTCTCCGGTCAGGCGATAATAGAGGCCGAGCAGGGAGGTTGGCGATCGTGGCCCGAGATGGATACCGAGCGTGGCGTCGAAGGCGACGAGGCCCTTGAGGCGGTCGTCGCTCAGATATTCGTCGGCGACATCCGCGACGTTCATCAGCAGCATGCGCAGGGAAGTCGCGGCCTTCTTCGCGGCCTTTGGTAATGAGACTGAAGCCCGCGCCGGCAAACGCGCCGAGATCGTTTAGCCCGACCTTGCCGATTTCCGGCGGGCGGCGCTTGAGGAAGCGCTTGAGGATGCTGGCCTGGAACATCAGCTTCTTGCGCATAGCGGCAAAGGCCTTGGTTTCCGCCGAGCTGATGCCATCGATGGTTTCGCCATAGGCGCCGCGCAGCACTGCGTGTTTGCCATCCGGCGAGAGCGCGACGGTCGGCAGCGACGCGCCGGATGCGGTGCTGGTCTCCAGTTTCAGCAGCCTGGCGACCTCTGGATCGAGCCTGTTAACAATATGGGCGAGACCGGCGGAGCGGTATCCAGGATGGAATTCGAAGCCGCGGATAGTGCCGCCGGTGCTTTCGGCTGCTTCCAGCACGACGACCTTGCGGCCATTCTGGGCGAGCACAGTGGCGGCGGTCAGGCCGTTATGGCCGCCGCCGATGACAATGGCGTCGAAGTCTGCGGCGTCGAAGTCTGCGGCGTCGAAGGTTGTGGTCCGGGCGAGATCAGATGACGTCATGGGCCGGGCTCATTTCAGCGGGTTTCAGTTTCAGGTCGCGCAGGATTTCGGCGGCGGCATTACGGCCGGGAGCGCCCATGACGCCACCGCCAGGATGGGTGGAGGAGCCGCAGAGATAGAGGCCGGGAACCGGCGTTCGGTATTGCGCATAGCCGGGCACCGGGCGGTTGAACAGCAACTGGTCGAAGGTGAGTTCGCCCTGGAAAATATTGCCTTCGGTGAGGCCGACTTCCGCCTCGATCTCGCGTGGTGTGTGCACTTCCATGTGCAGGATGCGGTCGCGGAAGCCGGGCGAATAATCGGCGATCTGGCTGACGACGGTATCGGCAAAGGCATCGCGGTCGGCATCGGTCCAGTCGCGGCTTTCGATCCGCGGCGGACAATATTGCACGAAACAGCTCATGAAATGTTTGCCCGGTGGCGCCATGGTTGGGTCGAGTGTTGTCGGGATGACCATGTCGACGAAGGGATCGGCGGAATAGCGGCCACCCTTCCAGTCGTCATAGGCGCGCTCCATCCGTTCCATCGAATCGGTGAAATGCAGGTCGCCACGGATGCAGGAGGAATTCTTCGGCAGCGCCGGAAATTCCGGCAGGCTGTCGAGCGCGATGTTGAGCTTGCCGGACGAGCCGCGCATCTTGAAGTGCTTGACGCGGTGGACGAAAGTTTCAGGCAGGGCGTCTTCCTCGACCAGCTTGAGGAAGGTGCGCTTGACGTCGGCATTCGAGACGACGAGGTTGCCGCGCACTTCCTCGCCATCGGTAAGTACGACACCGGTAGCGCGGCCGCTGCGGGTCATGACCTTCGCAACATCGGCGCCGGTGCGGATCGTGCCGCCGGAGGCCTTGAAGGAGGAGGCGAGCGCCTGCGTGACGGCACCCATGCCGCCGCGGGCATAGCCCCAGGCGCCGACCGAGCCGTCAACTTCGCCCATGTAGTGATGCAAGAGCACATAGGCGGTGCCGGGCGACATGGGGCCAAGCGCCGTGCCGATGATGCCGGACAGCGCCAGATAGGCCTTGATGACATCGGTCTCGAAATATTCGTCGAGAAAGTCGGAGATCGACATGGTCCAGAAACGCAGTGTCTGGGCCATGTCATGGGCGGAGAATTCGCCGAACTTCTTGCCGAGATAGAGCAGTTCGGAAATGTCAGCGCGGCTTGAACGAGAATGGATCCAAGCGCGGTGCGCATCAAAAGCGGCTGGATGAAGCGGCATTGGCGGGTGACGTCGTGGGCGTAGCGGTCATAGGCTTCGGCATCGCGCTTGGAATAGCGGGCGAATTCGCGGCGGTGGCTGTCATGGTCGCGGTAGGAGGCGATGTAGTCGCCATCGCGAGTAAAGACCGCGCCGCCTTCGTAGGCGATGACCTGCAGGCCATGCTTGGGAAGTTCCAGGTCGCGCATGATTTCCGGGCGAAACAGCGAGCAGACATAGGAACAGTTGGAGTAGAGGAAGCCCGGCGTCAGCTCGCGGCTGGTGGCTGCACCGCCGACCCAATCGTTCTTTTCGAGCACCAGCACATCCAGCCCGGCGCGCTGCAGATAGCAGGCCGCGACCAGGCCATTATGGCCACCTCCGATCATCACCACATCGTATTTTTTCATTCAGGTTTCTCCCTCATTGCGAAAAATCTGGCATGAAAAGCAGAATGTTGTCCAGTTATATTGAATGAATATTCAGCAAGTATGTTGCAATCCTCTGATTATGCGATAGGATTTCGTGTCAGAGGTAAGACGGCGGGAATGACGGAATGTTCGAAACGTCAGTGCAGGAAGCGGGATATGTCGAGGCGGGCGGATTGCGTCCCGGCTTGGCGCCTGCGGCGCTGCATCCTGCAGTGGGGCTTACTGCCTGTTTCATGGCTTTGAAGGTGGTCGTCACGGACTGTCCTGAGGCGAGCATTCACAGTTGGAAAGCCAAGCAGAAGGTTCTTGACACCGGGCCGTATTGTCCCGCTCATCTGCCCGGTGAGAAACCGGGCGGGAGCGCATCATGAGCGTCGTTCTCAGCCTGAAGGGCAAGAAGGTAACGGTGAGAATGAAGGCAGTGTCTGCGGCGGAAACCGGCGAAAACGACAAGCGTGGCCGCAAGGCATCGAAGGAAACACGGCGCCAGCAATTGATCGAGGCAACGATCGATCTCGCTCGCCAAGCGGGGTTATTCCGAAACGACGCTCGCCGATATCGCCGATGGCGCCGGCCTGTCGCGCGGTATCGTCAATTTTCATTTCGAGAGCAAGGAAAAGCTGCTGATCGCGACGCTGCAGTTCATGGCCGACGAATATGCGGCCCATTGGGGTGCGGCACTGGACAAGGCAGGCGAGGCGGCATCCTCGCAGCTCTGGGCGCTGGTGGCGGCCGATTTCGACTGCAAGATCTGCACCAAGCGCAAGCTGGCCGCCTGGTGCGCCTTCTGGGGTGAGGCGAAATCGCGGCCGACCTATCAGGCGCTCTGCGGCGCCCGCGACGTGAAATACCAGGACTTGTTTGTCGCGCTCTGCGCGCAGCTGAAGGCGGAGGCGTCCTATACCTATGATGCCGAAACCATCGCGCTGGCGCTCAGCGCCATGATGGAAGGCCTGTGGTTCCGGCTGATGATGGGCGACGGGCTGACACGCGAAAAGGCCCATGGGGCGGCGATCGAATATCTGGTCTCGGTCTTTCCGGGCCATATGACCCATCAGGGTCCGAAATAGGGAACAGCTGAAAACGGCGAAGGAGACCGGCATGCGGATAATGGGAATGGTCAGCCATTTGGGCAGGGCCGCGTTGCTGGCCTCTCTGATTTCCGGCGCGGCGTTTACCGCACGTGCCGCTGACAATATCACCGTCTTCGACTGGTCCGGCTACGAGGACCCGGCCTTCCATCCGGCCTATACCGCACAACATGGCGCGGAGCCGGATTTCAGCTTCTTCGGCGATGAGGAAGAGGGGTTCCAGAAGCTGCGCTCCGGCTTCAAGGCCGACCTTGCCCATCCCTGTTCGCAGAGCGTCAACAAATGGCGCGAGGCCGGGTTGCTGGAACCGCTCGATACCTCGAAGCTGACCGCATGGAACGACATTCTTCCCGGCATCAAGGCGATGAAGGGCCTGATGGCCTCCGACGACGGCACGGCCTGGTTCCTGCCGTTCGAATGGGGCAATACGGTGCTGACCTATCGCACCGACACGGTGAAGCCGGAAGAAGTCCAGTCGCTGAAGGCCTTTGCCGATCCGAAATTCAAGGATCGCGTCTCGATCGGCGACAATGTCGATGATGCCTATGCGCTGGCAAGCCTTGCCATCGGCGTGAAGGACTGGACGAAGATGACCGATGCGCAGTTTGCGGAGGCTTCCGCCTTCCTGCGCGACGTGCATAAGAATGTCCGCCTTTACTGGACCGACAATACCGAAGTCAGTCAGGCGATGGCGAGCGGCGAGGTCGATCTCGCCTGGGCCTGGAACGAGACCGTGACGACGTTGCAGAAGGATGGCGTCCCGGCCGACGTCAAGCGGGACACGGCGGAAGGCCTTTCTACCTGGGTTTGCGGTTATGTTAGCTTGAAAGGCGCAGAGGGAGGCGAGGCCAAGCAATACGATTTCTTGAATGCGATCAGCGATCCGGCCATTAGTACCTACTTGGTCAATGACTGGGGATATGGCCATGCCAACGCCAAAGGAATGGCTGCGGTGGATCCGAAGATCCTGACGACGAAAGGATATGCTGACGTCGATAAGTTCGTCGATAAGACGCTCTTCCAGTCACCGATGCCAACCGAGTTGCACCAGAAGATGATTGCCGAATTCGAGAAGATCAAGGCAGGCTATTGAGCGGATATGATGCAGATGTGATCGTCGTCGGGGCCGGTTTTACCGGCCTTTCGGCGGCTGACGCGCTGGTCTTGGCTGGTCTCGATGTCCTCGTGCTCGAAGCGCGCGACCGGGTTGGCGGGCGAGTGGAGGCCATGGCTTTTGCCGATGGTGTGGCGATCGATACCGGCGGGCAATTCATTTGCGACGAGATGCCCAATGTGATGGCACTGACGCGGCGGTTTGGCTTGAGGCTGGCGGAAACGCCGCTGGAGGGCGCCTTCCTCGTTCAGCCGCAGTCGTTTGCCGGGACCGGTTCCTCCTTTGCGGAATCCGGCCGGATCCGCGCCCGGGCCAACCGGATCGATCCGCGCGATCCGAGTATTGCCGGGCTGACGGCAGGCGAATGGCTTGCCCGCCAGAATGATCCGCCGGGTGCAAAAGCCAGCTATCAAGCGATGGTCGAAGGGCTCTGGTGCCGGTCGGTCGGGGAAATCCCGCTCTGGTATCTGATCGACAACGACCGGCGCACGATCAGCAACGGCAACGAGCTGCAATATTTCGCCGAAGGTTCGATCCACGCGGCGGCCGAGGCGCTGGCGGCGACGCTCGGTCAACGCTTGCGGCTCGGCACACCTGTTCTCCGCATAACCCGCGCAGACGGTTCGGTATCGGTGACGACCGGCGCTGGCGAGGTGTTGACGGCGCGGCAGGTGATCATTGCCGTGCCGCCGGTGGTGGCGTCGCGCATCGTGCATGAGCCTGATCTGCCGAAGCCGCTGGCCGGAGCTCTGGCCGCCTGGAAGAGCGGTACGGTGATCAAGGTGCTGGTGCGCTATGAGCGGCCATTCTGGCACGACCGCGGTTTGAGCGGCATGGTGATGTGGCGCGATACACTCGGGCTTTTTGCCTGCGACGTCAGCAGCGCGCATGCAACGGCGCTGGTCGTGTTTGCAGGTGGCCCGCTGGCAGCAGAATGGAGCGCGAAGGGACGTACGTTCATCGAGGCGGAAATCCGCCGGCGGCTGGTGGAAGCACTGGGGGAGGCTGCGGCTGATGTCACGGGGCTGTTGATCCGCAACTGGGTTGGCGACCTCTGGAGCGGCGGCGGCTACAGTGATGTGATCACGGATCTTCAGGCCTACGGTGCCGAAGACATTCTTCGCGCCGGTGCGCCTGCAGGTCCACTTTGCCTCTTCGGAACTGGCGTCGTCCTTTCCCGCCTATATCGAAGGCGCAATCATCGCCGGCCGTGAGGCGGCTGTGCGGGTAATCGCTGCCGCTCAATCGGCCATCGCCACCAGCGCATCCGGATCATAGGCCAGCCGGATCGGCGCGCCGACCGGGATATCGTCGGCGCCGAAATTGTTGGTTTCCGACACCGACAATGGCTTTTCGAGGCCGGGCACATCGACGATCAGATGGGTGATCTCGCCGAAGTAATGCCGGTCGACCACGTGGCCGGTGACTTCGCAATCCGCCTTCGCTTCGTCCCAGAGCACCCGCAGGCGTTCTGGCCGGATGCCGATGGTGGCGTGGCCGTTGCTCGTGTAAATCCCTTGGGCTTGGCGATGGTGACATTGCCGAAGCGGGTGGTCTCGACGGAGAGATTGATCGGCGCTTTCACTGGTGATTTTCGCCTTCATGAAATTCATGCCGCCCAAAAAGTCCGCCACCTGACGGGTGAGGGGATGCTGGTAGATCTCCTTCGGGGTCGCCACCTGGGCGATTTTGCCGCCGAACATCACGGCGATCCGGTCTGACATGGCCAGGGCTTCGTACTGGTCATGTGTCACCAGAACGAAAGTGATGCCGACGGCCTTTTGCAGGGTTCGCAGTTCGACCTGCATTTCCTCACGCAGTTTCTTGTCGAGCGCCGACAGCGGCTCGTCGAGCAACAACACCTTCGGCCGCATCACCAATGCCCGGGCAAGGGCGACAGCTGGCGCTGGCCGCCTGAGAGTTCGTGGGCCTTGCGCTTGCCAAGATGGGCGAGCCGCACCTGTTCCAGCGCATTGCCGACGCGCTGGTGTTCGTCGCCCGCATCCAGCTTCAGGCGCTTCAGGCCATAGGCGACGTTTTCCTCGACATTCAGATGCGGGAAGATCGCGTAGTTCTGGAACACCATATTGGTCGGCCGCTTGTTCGGCGGCAGGTCGATCGCCGATTGGCCGTCGATGCGGATATCTCCTGACGTGGGGGTATCGAAGCCGGCGATCGAGCGCGCAGCAGGGTGGTCTTGCCACAGCCGGAGGGGCCGAGCAGCGAGAAGAACTCGCCGGCGGCAATGTCGAGCGTCACGTCGTCGAGCGCCTTGTAGATGCCGTAGTAGCGGCTGACGGCATCGATCTCGATCATTGGGGTGTCAGCCATGGGCGGCGGCTCCAGCTTTGAGGCGGTGTTCGGCGCGGCGGCGCAGGATTTCGGCCGTGGTGACGAGGATGATCGACAGGGCAATCATGATACTGCCGAGCGCCAGCACGCTTGGCAATTTGGCCGCAAAGCGCAGCTGGCCCCAAATATAGACCGGCAGCGTCGGCTCGGTTCCCGACAGGAAGAAGGCGAGGATGAATTCGTCCAGCGAGATGGTGAAAGAGACGAGCAAGCTGGAGATGATCGCCGGCGCTACCACCGGCAGCGTCACCCGGCGGAAGGTGCCGAAGGCGGTTTCGCCGAGATCAAGCGAGGCTTCCTCCAGCGAGCGGTCGAAACCATCGAAGCCGGAGATCAGCACCGACAGCGCATAGGGGAGGCAAAACACCGTCTGGCCGAGAATGACCGTTGCCAGCGACAGCTCGATGCCGAGCTGCAGCACGATCATCAGCAGCGACACGGCGACGATGATTTCCGGTAGAAAGAGCGGCGCCATCAGCAGCCCTGTCGTAGCGCTGGCCACGGAACTTGTAACGGGTGATGGCGCGGGCGGCACAGATGGCAAGGCCGGTGGAGAGAATTGAAACGGTGATGCCGACGATCAGGCTGTTGCGGGCCGCTTCCAGCATAACCGTATTGCCCCAGAGCGAGGCGTACCATTTTGTGGTGAAACCGGCGAGAAGGAAGGTCGTCGAGGCGGCATTGTTAAACGAGAAGATGGGTAGAAGCAGGATCGGCAGATAGAGAAAGGCAAGGTAGGCCGTCACGTAGACAGGCAGCCAGCGGGATTTTTGAATGCCGTGACGACCGCTCATTTTATGCGCCTCACGAAGAGTTTCAGCGCCGGTACCATAAGCCCGGCCATGGCGGGAGACGACCACCATGGTGGTGACGGAAAGGGCAGCACCCAGCGGCCAGTTGGCGCCCTTGCCGAATTGCGCCTGGATAGCGGTGGCGATCATCACGCCGTCCTTGCCGCCGACCAGCTTCGGCGTGACGTAATCGCCGACGGTCGGGATCATCACGATCAGGAAGGCCGAAATGACGCCCGGCAGCGACAGCGGCAGGGTGACACGCAGAAAGCTCCAGAACTTGTTATCGCCGAGATCATGCGCCGCCTCGATCAGCGATCGGTCGATCTTTTCCAGCGAAACATAGATCGGCAGGATGGCGAAGGCGGCCCAACTGTGGACCAGCGTGATGATCACGGCGTTGGAATTGTAGAGCAGGGTGGTCACCGGCTTGTCGATCAGCCCGGTGGACATCAGTCCTGTATTCAGCACGCCCTGATAGCCGAGAATGACCTTCCACGACATGACGCGCAGCAGATAGCTCGTCCAGCACGGGACGGTGATCAGGAACAGCCAGAGGTTCTTGTGGACGCCGCCATGGAAGGAAATGAACCATGCGACGGGATAGGAAAAGGCTACAGTGATGATGCTGACCGCGAGAGAGATTGTCAGCGATCGCCAGAGCAGGTCGCGGTAGATCGGTTCCGTCAGCACTGACGCGGTAATTCTCAAGCGTGAAGCTGCGGTCGATGGTCAGGTAATCCTGGGACCAGAAGCTGTAGGCGATGACGATGAGGACCGGCAGGAAGAGCAGCGCCAGTGCGTAGAGCAGGGTTGGCGAGATCAGCGTCAGCCCCTTCGCCTCGTCGCTCGCCGCCCAGCGGCGCCCGGACGCAGGCGGCACTTTGATCTCCGTTCGTGCGGAGCCCGGCAGCGCCACCATCAGCGCCGCCCTTCCGGCAGTGCGCCGGTACAACAGTGAAAATGCAGGGATCGTATCATGTCATCCGTCCCGGGCGGTTTTCCGCCTGTTCTTTGTTCCCGATTTGAGAATGAGCGCAAAACGGGATTGAACGCAAGTGTTTTTTCTGCCAATATTGATTGAACGGACATTCAGAATAAATGTAATTGATATTTTATATCAATTGTTTGAAATTGAAATTTAGTCAGGAAATATTTGTGGAGATAGCGAATGGCAGCGAAACGCGAAGACGTGATCAGCTCTTTGGAGGCTTCGGAAAGCATGGTTGCCCTCGCCAAGGATCATCTCGTTCAGCCATGGCCGACGGCCGGTGAAATCGGTGCCGAGGCGCGAGGTGGCATCGTCAGCGGCGACGGCATCTATGTCATCGATGGCGAGGGGCGAAAACTGATCGATGGCCCTGCTGGCATGTGGTGCGTCAATGCCGGCCATCGGCGCAAGGAGCTTGCCGACGTGCTCTACCAGCAGGCCATGGACCTGTCCTACAATTCGCCGTGGTATACGATGAACGAGCCGTCGGTGACCCTGTCGGCGCGGCTTGCTGGTCATGCCCCCGGTGATCTCAATCACGTCTTCTACACGACCGGCGGTTCGTCTGCAGTCGAGACGGCGCTGCGCTTCATGCAGTTTGCCAACAATGTCAAAGGCCGTCCCGAAAAGAAGCTGATCGTTTCGCGGCAGGGCGGCTATCATGGCTCGACCTATCTGTCGGCTTCGCTGAACGGCCGTCCGCGCGATCATGACTGGATGGACAGCGCCAGCGAGCAGGTGGTCAAGCTAACTTGCCCCAATCCTTTCCGCCGGCCTGAGGGGATGAGCGAGGCTGAATTCTGCGATGTTCTTGTTGAAGAGTTCCGGGGGGCATCGAGGCGAGGGGTGCGGACCGCATCGGTGCATTCATTGCCGAGCCGGTGATGGCATCCGGTGGTGTCATCGTGCCGCCGGAAGGCTACCTACGCCGGATGCGGCAGCTCTGCGCCGACAACGATATCCTGTTCATCGCCGACGAGGTGGTGACGGCGTTCGGGCGGTTGGGGCATGTCTTTGCCTCCAAGGATGTCTTCGGCATCGAGCCGGACATGATCACCTTCGCCAAGGGTGTGACCTCGGGCTATTTCCCGCTCGGCGGGGTGATGATCTCGTCGCGCCTGTTCGAGGAGTTGCGCCGGTCTAACCATCCGGATGCGATGTTCGCCCATGGGCTGACTTATTCCAGCCACCCGATCGGCTGCGCCGTCGCGCTGAAGAATCTCGATATCCTGGAGGAAGGGCTGCTCGAGCATGCGCGCGCCATTTCCGCCCATTTCCAGGCGAGTCTGAAGACGCTCGAAGACCTGCCGCTGGTCGGCGAGGTCCGTGGGCTCGGGCTGATGGCCTGCGTCGAATGTGTCGCCGATCGTGTCCACAACAATCCGCTGACGCTTGATCTCGAAGTCGGAAAGCGCATCGACAGGCATTGCCAGGAACTCAGGCTTCTGGTGCGGCCGCTGATCAACATGTGCGTGATGTCGCCGCCGCTGACCATCACCGTGCCGCAGATCGATGAGATGACCGCGATCCTGCGCAGCAGTATCCGCCGGACCATGGATGAACTGGTGCGCGAAGGGCTTTGGCACGGCTGAGGGATAGACATTCTCTTGAGCATGGCATCCATTCCCCACCATGCTCAATTTTAAAGGGCCGGTTTTTACCGGCCCTTTCTTTTTGTTCGTCAGGGAGTGGCGGACCGCAGCCGGCTGTTCATGTTGGCCATCTCCCGCTCGTCCGGGGCCGCGGCAAGGTTCATCACCGGCAGGATGGCCCGCAGATGGTCGTGATGGGTGCGCACGCCATATTCGAGATCGGACAGGTAGAACCCGCTGAAGGCCTTCGAGGTCATGGATTCGTTCGACCAGATGGTCAGCTGTACATCCTCCGCCTGCGTATCGCGATCGATGCGGTGGGCGAGATAGCGGGCGGCACGTTGCTGCCGGGTTTCGTCGTGTAGCGGTAGATACCGCCGCGCAGCAGGGTTTCGCCGGTCGAGAGCGGAAACTCCTGATAGAATTGCACGGCCTCCGGCGTCACGGCAATCACCGCATTGGCGAAGATGCCGTAATAGATCCAGGCCTTGCGCAGACGGTCCGGCAGGTGCGTCGCTTCCGGGGCGATCTTGACATAGTTGCGCACGCTCCAGCGCCTCCCGGCATGCGGATTGCAGGTGGCAAAGGAGCGGCAGAGACCGTTGACGAAGGGCTCGTCGTAATAGGTCGAGCCATAGAGGTCCTGCAGCGCCGGATGCGCCATCGCGACATGGTAGCCTTCGTTGTCGACGTCGGACGGATTTCCAGTTGACCGGAGAGGCCTGCGTCCAGAGATTGCCAGCGGCAACCATCTCTTCGGTGCGATATTCGCCGAGTTCAGCCGCGAAGGGCTGCATCAGTTCTGCAACGGAAGCTTGAGGTCCGGGGGCAAAGCGGATGAAGACGAAGCCCATCCACACTTCGAGATCGAGTGGCAATAGCCCGAATTCCTGCTTGTCAAGCGGCGGGAAGGAGCGGGGGCGGGCGGCGCCCCGCAGCGTCCCGTCGAGATTGTAGACCCAACCGTGGAACGGACAGACCAGCGCGTTGCGGCAGGTTCCCTTGTCGTCGGCGACGACGCGTGAGCCGCGATGGCGGCAGATATTGTGGAAACCGCGCACGGTGCCGTCCTGGTCGCGCAGGATCAGCGCGCTCGCCGACGACATCCATGGTGATGTAATTTCCGGGTTCCGGCACATCCGAAATGTGGCAGGCGATCTGCCAGTGTTCACGGAAAACATGTTGTTTTTCAAGCTCGAGCAAGGCGTCGCTGTGATAGCACCAGCCGGGCAGGCCGCTCCGGTCCCAGTCATTGGGTACGCCGATGTTTCAGGTCATTTCGTTCATGAAGTTCCCCATTATTTGCTGAACGTTCATTCAATACAATCACATTTCCCTATCAAAAGGAATAGCTTGTGAAATGGCGGGGGCCGTGAATCTCTGCGGTCTGCTGATTTTTCGGCCACTGGGAAGGGGATCCCATATGGTGCGGCGACATTTTCCTCTGTTCAGGGGAGCCGTCGGTCGAACGCCTATTTATCCAGTTCTGGATAAACCCGATCCAGAAAGCCCGGTCGGAGCTTTTCCCCCATCATGCAATCAGACGCGGGGAGCGTCTGCACCGGGATGATCCGGTCGACAGCCTGGTTGCCACTCACCTCCATCACCAGCTTCTGGCGGATGGCAACGGCGAAATCCTCCGGCTGGTGAACCGGCAGAACGAACGAGCCGGGGCCGCCAATGACGCAATCTGCGTAATAGCGGTCGAGCGACCCCTGTGTTCCGGATGGGCGAATGAGAATGGCAAGACCATTGATGATAATGCCGCTGGCAACCGCCGCGTTGCGGGCAGGATCGACCGGAGGGCCGAGATTGTTCGGGCCGTCTCCGGAGACATCGACCACCCGGCGCATCGCGTCGTAGGGGCTGGCTGATATCAGTTTCGATGCGAAGCTGATGGCATTGGAAATCGAAGTGCCGCGGCGGGTGAAGACCGGCCGGGAGGCAAGATGTTCGGCCAGCGCTGCGGCATCCTGTGCATCGTCAATCAATTGCCAGCCGACGACGGAGGTTTCGTTGACGCTGCCGGCCCATTCGAAATAGTTGATGGCGATACGGCCGGTAAGGCCGGCGGTGACCGCGTTGATGAAATCCGGATGGCGCAGAGCCTCGACATAGCCCATCCGCTGCACACGTGCTTCTTCGAGATCCATCGAGCCTGACATATCGACGGCAGTACCAGCGCGACATCGACTTGAGACATGTCAGCGGCCGATGTCGTGACTGGGGTGCTTGAAAGCGTAAAAAGCATCGCAAGTGTTGTGAACATTGTGTCATCCAATCACTGCTGCGGATCGTATGAAATTAAAATGTAACACAAGTCGTACGTCACGTGACCGTTCCGGATACGGGCGACTTCAACAATCGGTGATTTGTATCGGTTGTTACCTTGTGGTGAAACTGACGATCGACTGGGGTGGGTCTGCAATGCTTCTGAAAAACGATACCGATGTGGTCATTCTCGACCGGTTGCAGCATGCGGCGTTCGGGTATTTTCTTGACTTCGTCAATCCCGAGAACGGTTTGATCGCCGACACTTCGCTGCCGGACGCGCCGTCAAGCATCGCAGCGACAGGCTTTGGACTTTCCGCCTATCCTGTCGGTGTTGAGCGAGGGTGGATGAGCCGGCAGGATGCCGCGGCCAGAACGCTGGTAACCTTGCGGTTCTTTGCCGAAAGCCCCGCAAAGCCGCAACAAGGACGCCACCGGTTACAAAGGGCTCTATTACCACTTTCTCGACATGAAAACGGGCTTGCGGACATGGCGCAGCGAGCTTTCGCTGATCGACACGCGCTTCTCATCGCCGGCATGATGACCGCGGCTGCCTATTTCAATCAGGACAACGAGGCAGAGACAGAAATCCGGTCTCACGTCGATATGCTCTATGCCCGGGCAAACTGGGCCTGGGCGCTGGACGGCAAGGGAGCCTTTTGGCTCGGGTGGAAGCCTCGGACGGGGTTTCTGCCCTATCGCTGGGAATCCTACAGTGAGGCGATCATTCTCTACACTCTTGCTCTTGCCTCTCCATCCTATCCGATCGGCAGGGACAGCTATGATGCCTTTGCGGAGAAGTTCGACTGGATGACGGTGAAGGACAAGCCGTTCCTCTATGCCGGCCCGCTCTTCATCCACCTGTTTTCACATGCATGGATTGATTTTCGGGGTATCCACGATGCGGCCGTGGCGCATCATGATACGGATTATTTCAGAAAACACCCGTCGCGCCATTGATGTCCAGCGCGACTATGCGATCGCCAATCCTGGCGGTTTTTCCGGCTATGGCGCCGATACATGGGGGCTGACCTCCTGCGACGGTCCGCAGCGTCCGCGCCGCCTGCAGGACGGACGGCGCCAGCAGTTTGCCGGTTATGCCGCGCGTGGTGCGCCACTCGGGCCGGACGACGGCACGATTGCGCCATGGGCACCGCTCGCATGCCTGCCGTTCGAGCCGAAGGCCGCTATGTTGGCGACACGACACATCCTGTCGAGCTATCCCGATGTTATCGAGGCGGGCCGTTTTCTCGGCAGTTTCAATCCGAGCGTTCCCGGCAAGACGGCGGAGGGGGGTGGCTCAACAACCGCAGCGTTGGTCTCGACCAGGGACTGCTGGTGATGATGATCGAGAACCATCGCACCGGCCTGTACTGGAACATGCTGCGCAGATCGCCGGTTATCCGGCGCGGCCTCAGACGGGCAGGCTTTTCCGGCGGCTGGCTTTGAGGTAAACGGGCTGCCAGGAGACAACGGGCGGCAACCTTGGGCGACAACCTAGATTCAGGCAATTCACGAGATGGCGATACAAGGCAGGCAGATGTTGTTTTAGCCTGGCTGGTGAAGCATTTTCCGCAGGTTGCTGTGTCCATGGGGCTGCAAAACAGCGGTTTTCTGCCCGTGACTGACGCGTGGCGTCGTGATGGAGATTTTGTCGATAACTTGCTGAACTACCAGAACCGCTTCGCCACCGGCATGGATGACCGCACAAGAGGCGCTCATCTCATTTCTTTCTACAGCCATCATTTGAGTATCGTGGCAGGAGCCGTCTATTTGCTGACAGGTCTGGTTCCTGATCTGCACCCGGATCGTCTGATGATCCGGTTCTGAACCTTCCGTTGAGCACGGACACGCGCCACCTGCGGAAACTCGCTCCTCCGATGCCCGCCGCTTACATTTCCGCTTCGGGCAATTTTGGCGCGGCGATGACTTGGCGTCACTCTTTCATGATGTCTTCATCCAAAGCCTCATCCCGGTGATTGATGTGCTGCAGGCCCGCACGGGCCTGTCCCCCGTCGCCCAATGGCGGCTGGCGGCCGATGGCATTGCAGGGCGCTTTTCTGGAGGTCGGCGCAAACTTGGGCGAAGAGGAGCGCGCAATGACTGCAGCACTTGCCATCATCAACAGGGCGGGCTCGCCACTCTCGTCTGACGTTCTGCGATACACCAAGATCGACGCCGTGTGCGGTGGCGTTCCGGTCGAGCGCATGTTTCGCCTGAGAAGCGGCTGCTGTCTCTATTATCGAACAGAGGGTGGGGATTTTTGCGATGTCTGCGTGCTTCTTAATGACGAGACGCAAAAGGCCGCCTGCGCGCCCATGTCGAGCGCACCGGCGGCCTCTGATCGCCATTGCCGCGCAAGCAATGCCTGCGCGGCAATGGTATAGGCTTAAGCCGATTTCAGAAAACGGTCGTTCAGGTAACCCGAGATCACGCCGAGCACGATCCAGAACGCCAGCGTCGTTGCCAAGGCGGCGACCACGAATTCCGCGCCGAGAACGGCCGGAACAGGGCTCGAAATATCAGACGGCTGCGGCGCGCCATAGGCATGCGGCGCAGCGATCAGGACAAGGCCGATGATCTTGGCAAGGGTTTCACCGCGCAACACGATGAGATAAAGGCCCACGACAGAAAACACGATGGTCGCGATCCACCAGATCTGCCGGTCATGCAGATCGGCGGCAGGGAAGCCCGGCAATTCCGGCGGCAGGCCGATGGCGGGCAGAAGATGAATGGCCAGCCAACCGCAGGCGCCCCAGAGAGTACCGTTGCGCAGGGTAATCGGATAGTTGAAGACAAGGCTGGCACCCGCGAGCAGCAGGCCGAAGCCTGCGCCGGCCACCAGATTGGCAAGCAATGTGCCGGAGAACCGGCTCATGCCGAACATGATGCCGCCCTCGTCTTCGTGCTCGCCCTCATGGGCGTAAGCGGGCGTGATCGGTGAGAGTGCCGACAACATCTCGCCGATTACCGAAGGGCGGTCGAGCGAGGAGTGCTGCTGCTGGCTTTCGGTGCCAGCCGGTGGTTCGGCAGCGGGTTCCTTGCCTTCGTATTCCTCGGCATGAAGGATGAGCGGGACGACCCGCAATTCCTGTGCGGCTGTCATGAAGACACCGGCGATCAATCCAGCCACCAATGCGGCCAGAAGTGTTTTGACAATCATTTGATACCCCAAAGTTCAAGCGGAGCGGATTTGGTTGCAGTGCTCACACGCTTGCTATGTTTAAAGTCCCCACAGCGAATGCCGCCCGATGCCGAGGCATGGACGCAAAGTACCGTCGCACGGTTTCCCGATGAAACCCGCGCTCCTATTCGTCGACTCATTGCGGAAAGCGGAGTGCCTTCCGCCACCTACATCAATGGCAGGGGAAACCGTAGGAATGGCGGACGTCGTGCGCGGTGTCGTGCAGCACGGCGGAATTGGCAAGGCCGGCACCGAAAACCAGGAAGCCGCCAATCAACAGGGCAAGAATAGCGGTGGTGATGCGGTCGTTGAGGGAAAGCGGGACGCTCGGAAACTGTAGTCGTAGCCATGACAACCTCCGTGATGGCGCGTGGGATTTCTCCCACCAATTGGGCACCATGCCCTTCATCAACCGGCAGGTTTCCTGGCTCGCGGCGTCAGGCACTTTCGCGCCAAGGAGCCTGTCTCGCCTTCCCGGGGCAGGGGCATAAGACCCGTCGCCGCAGTGGCTTTTACCGGCTGAACGTACCGGCATGACAAACTCTGACCGCTCTACAGTCGCGGGGTCGGCCGTGATAGAGATGCCCAGAATGGGTCCACCCGTCACGTTCCCATTTACTCCCCGAAACGCCTCGCTCCCAGGGAACCAATTGATCCGATGATGATTATGCCGTCGCTCCGTCCATGTCAATTCGGGGCTGCGACCTCCAATGGCGCATTGTTGTTGCTGTTTTCTAGCGTTCGTCCACACTTCGACATTCAGAATTTCATATAAATCGCGCCAAACGCAACTGTTCGCCTTGAAATAACACTGAATGGTTGCTTGCATTGCCGATTGCATTTCGCGTTGAGCGGAACAATAGTTCTTTAGGAACCTTGGTGCAGGATAGCGCCCACGCTGACGCGCGAAGAATCTTTCACAGAGAAAACCATGAAGGCGGCGAGGTCCGAACAGGAATTCCAGAATATACTTCGCCGTTTGGGACTTGCGCTTGACGCTTCTCAGATCGGCGTGTGGGAGCACGACACGCAGAAGGACGAAGTTGTCTGGGATCTGCAGATGCACCGGCTCTACGGAACCGGCCAGACGCAAAAGCACGTCAAGGCAGAGGCATGGATGAACGCAATCCATCCCGACGATTTTGAGCAAGCCCAGGCCGATTTCGACAGAGCGATCACAGCCAAGGATATCTACTCCTCGGAATACCGGATCATTCTGCCAAACGGCGAAATCCGCTATCTCCGGTCCCGCGCCTATTGCTTCGAGGAGAGCAGGGAATATCACCTTCATTGGTGCCGAATGGGATGTCACCGCCGATGTGCTGCTTAATCATGAGTTGCGGCGGCAGAAGGCGATCGCCGAGGCACGCGGTTGCCCTTGAAGCAAGCACCCAGCGGATCGAATATGCAGCCGAACACGATTATCTGACGGGACTTCCCAACCGCCGCTTCTTCGATCGGCGATTGGCGGAGCTTGCCGAGGAGACCGGTCTTGAAAAACTGGCGATCCTGCATATTGGTCTCGACCGGTTCAAACAGATCAACGACACCGCCGGCCATGCGACCGGAGACGATGTTTTGAAATCCTGCGCCAGGCGGATTGAAGCGGGCGTGCCGAAGAACTCGTTCATTGCGCGTCAGTGGCGACGAGTTCGCGGTTCTGATCACAAATTTTTCCTCGCTGGATGATCTCAAAACCCGGGCCGAGCGGCTGACGCAGCAATTGAAACAGTCGGTTTGGCACAATGATGAGGTCTTGCGTACCGGCGGCTCGATCGGCGTCGCCGCCGCCAGTGGCCTGCAATATTGCCAGCCTGCTGGCACAGTCCGACATTGCCCTGCACCGCGCCAAGAAGCTCGGCCGCGGCAGGGTCGAGGTATATTCGGCGCAGCTGAAGGCGCAACTCAACAATGAACAGCGTGTTGGCAGGCAATTCGCCCACGGACTGGAGAAGGGGGAGTTCATTCCCTACTATCAGGCTCAGGTTGATGCCCGGACGCGGCGCGTCGTCGGGATGGAGGTTCTGGCACGCTGGCGCCATCCGAAGCGCGGTTTGATTCTGCCGGGCGAATTCATCAAGGTTGCGGGTAGTATCGGCCGGCTGGACGACCTCGACGCTGCAATCTTGAAGGCGGCGCTGAAAGATCGTCGGATCTGGATGCGGCAGGGTGTGCATGTTCCCCGCATCGCAGTGAACGTGTCGGCCGCCCGCCTGTCGGATCCGCTTCTGATCGATGAACTGCAGCATCTGGATGTTCAACCGGACATGTTGTCATTCGAATTGCTGGAAACCATTTTCCTCGACGATAGCGAGGATGATGTGTTTTCCAATGTCGCCGGTTTGAAGGCCATGGGCATCGACATCGAGATCGATGATTTCGGCTCCGGCCACGCGTCGATCATCGGATTGGTGAAACTGAAACCGCGACGGATGAAGATCGACCGGCAACTGGTGTTGCCGACCACGACGTCACGCGAACAGAAGCGGCTGTTACGCTCGATCATTGACATCGCCAAGGCGCTGAACATCGAGGTCATTGCCGAAGGTGTCGAGACGTTGGAGCACGCAAAGCTGCTGACGCGGCTCGGTTGCGATATCTTGCAGGGCTATGCGATCGCCTATCCGGTACCGGCCGCCGATATGCTGGCGCGGCTGATGCAGGATCAGGAACTGGACCTAGTCGCGCAGCATTGAAGGCGGCGTGCCGTTTTTTGTCACCTATTGCCCCAACAAATCCTGCATGGCACCGATGATGCGGCGATGCTGGTGGGCGTGCCGCGTGCGAATGCTCGTGGCCGCATAGACTGTCTGCTGGATAGGAGGCGCGTCTTCGATCGGCAAGGCCGTTCCTTCGCCTGCAAGCCGCAAGGCCGTGTCGCTGGTCACATAGGCGGCGCCTCCGGAGCGTTTTCAGTAGGCCGGTGATGGCGATGTTCTGTCCCGAGGCCAGCGGCGCCGAGGAAAGTTGCGGCAGGGCCAGCCGGTGCGCACGGTCGAACGCCGGAGAATAGACGGCCTGGATGTATGTTTCGGGCAGCAATTCGCCGACAGTTCGCGCCGTGGTGGCGACCAGCGTGTAGGTCATTTCGCCGATGCGCTCATAATGAAGATCCGGGAGATAGTGCGGCGTATAGAGGATGGCGAGATCGAGATCGCCGGCGGCGAGATCGCGGTTCATCTGGTTGGAGTAATCGGCCTCCATATAGATCGAGGTCGTGGGCAGTTCGGTGCGAACGGCCGATAGCCATCGTCCGGCAAAGGCCTCAGCCAGATCATGCTGGATGCCGAGCCGCATCGGAACGCTCGTAGGTGCCGGCATTTTCCACCGCCCGCGTCGCCTCATGCCACTGGTGCTGCAATGCCTTGGCATGGTCGAGAAACCGCAGACCGGATGCCGTCGGCGCCGTGCCGCCCTTGTTGCGGGTGAAGAGCTTGCGGTTGAACTGCGCCTCCAGCGCCTTGACGCGGTGGGAGACCGTCGACTGGGTGATGTTCAGCCGATCTGCCGTGCGGTTGAAGCTGCGGGTTTCCATCAGGTCGAGGAAGGTTTCGATGAGGTCGATCTGCATGGGCGTGTCCGAGTTTCTTCCTTGAAGGCAATCTAATCGAATTCTTCGATCAATAAAGCCTATTTCTGCCGCTTGATGCAATCGCTCTTCACGGCCAAAACTTCCCCCAAACAAGGGAACAGACATGTCGAATTTGCCGTCTTATGCGCGCGTCGTGATCATCGGGGGAGGTGCGGTCGGCGCGTCCGCGCTCTACCATCTGGCCAAGGCCGGATGGACGGACTGCGTGCTTCTGGAAAAGAACGAACTGACGGCCGGTTCGACATGGCATGCTGCCGGCAATGTGCCGACATTCTCGTCCTCCTGGTCGATCATGAACATGCAGCGCTACTCGGCGTCGCTTTACCGCGAGCTTGGCGATCTCGTCGATTATCCGATGAACTATCATGTCACCGGCTCGATCCGGCTCGGTCATTCGAAGGAGCGGCTGCAGGAATTCAAGCGTGTCGTCGGCATGGGCCGTTATCAGGGCACGGATCTCGACATCCTGTCGCCCCGATCAGATCAAGTCGAAATATCCGTTCCTCGAAACCCACGACCTGACGGGCGCACTCTACGATCCCTATGATGGCGACATCGACCCAGCCCAGCTGACGCAGGCCTTGGCAAAGGGCGCCCGCGACATGGGTGCAAAGATCTTTCGTTTCTGTCCCGCCACCGGCGCGCGCTGGGAAAGCGAGGAGTGGATCATCTCCACGCCGCAGGGCGACATCCGCTGCCAATACGTCGTTAATGCCGCCGGCTACTATGCCCGCGAGGTTGGCAAATGGTTCGGCCACGATGTGCCGATGATGGTGATGAGCCATCAGTACATGCTGTTCGAGGAAATTCCTGAACTGGCTGCATGGTCGAGGGAAGCCGGGCACAAGCTACCGCTATTGCGCGACGTCGACAGCTCCTATTACCTGCGTCAGGAAAAGACCGGGATGAACCTCGGTCCCTACGAGAAGAACTGCAAGGCCCACTGGATCACGCCCGATGATCCCATGCCCGAGGACTTTTCCTTCCAGCTTTTCCCCGACGATCTGGAGCGGCTGGAATGGTATCTGAACGACGCCGTGGGGCGCGTGCCGATCCTCGGCACAGCCGGCCTGTCGCTGGATGATCAACGGTCCGATCCCTTATGCGCCGGATGGCAATCCGCTGATTGGGCCGATGCCGGGCGTGCCCAACGCGTTCGAGGCCTGCGTCTTCACATTCGGCATCTGCCAGGCGGGCGGTGCCGGCAAGGTCCTGGCCGAATGGGTGACCGAGGGGCAGACCGAGTGGGACATGTGGTCCTGCGATCCGCGCCGGTTTACCAGCTTTACCGATCAGGATTATTGCATCGCCAAGGGTATGGAAATCTATGGCCATGAATATGCCATGCATTTCCCTGAAACATGCCTGGCCGGCCGGACGCAACAAGAAGCTTTCGCCGATCCATGACCGGATCGCAGCGCTCGGGGCGCAGTTCAAGCCCTACAATGGCTGGGAGCGCGCCAACTGGTACGCCAAGCCGGGTGACGATCTTTCGGAAGAGGCGACGCAGACCTGGAACCGGGCAGGGCCGTGGCAGAAACGCATCGAGGAGGAATGCCTGGCGGTTACCAACGCCGCCGGTATTCTCGATCTGCCGGGCTTCTCCCGTTACCGCCTGAAGGGCGAGGGCGCGCGTGACTGGCTGCTCAGCCTCACAACCGGCAAGGTGCCGAAGCCTGGCCGCATCGGCCTTGCCTATTTCTCCGACGACAAGGGCCGCATTGTCACCGAAATGTCGGTCATGGCGCTGGAGGAGGATTTCTTCTTCCTGATAACGGCGGCGACCGCGCAGTGGCACGATTTCGAGTGGCTGAAAAAACATCTGTCGAAGGATGCCGCCTTCACACTGGATGATGTTACCGAAGGCTTCACCTGCCAGATCTTGTCAGGTCCGAAGTCGCGCGACATTCTCGCCGAAGTCTGCGATGCCGATCTCGCCAAGGGCTGGCTAACGCATCAGTCGGTGCAGATCGCCGGGTCTTGGTGCCAGCTGGTGCGGGTATCCTTCGCCGGTGAACTCGGCTGGGAAATCCATACCAAGATCGATGATACCGCTGCAATCTTCGATGCCGTCTGGGCTGCCGGGCAAAAGCATGGACTGAAACCCTTCGGCATGGAAGCACTCGACAGTCTGCGCATCGAGAAGGGTTATCGCGCCTGGAAGGGCGATCTCTCGACCGACTACACCATCCTGCAGGGCGGTCTTGAGCGCTTCGTCGATTGGGCCAAGCCTGATTTTAAGGGCAAGGCGGCGCTGGAGCGCGAGAAGCAGCAGGGCGTCACCAAGCGGTTCGTCACGCTGGTCGTGGACGCCGGCGACTGCGATGCGCCTTACATGTCGACGCTCTGGCATGGCGGCAAAGTTGTTGGCGAGACGACCTCGGGCAATTGGGGCTACCGCATCGGCAAATCGGTGGCGCTCGGCATGCTGCGTGCCGATCTGGCGGAACCCGGAACCGAGGTCGAGGTCGAGATCTACGGCGACCGCTTCAAGGCAATCGTGCAGGCTGATGAGCCGCTATTTGATCCCAAGAATGAAAGACTGCGCGCATGAGCAAGGCTATCCCCAAAAGGCGAGAGCCGTGATCATCGGCGGCGGCGTGTCTGGCTGTTCGGTCGCCTATCACCTGGCGAAACTCGGCTGGACGGATGTGGTTCTGCTGGAGCGTAAGCAGTTGACCTCCGGCACGACTTGGCATGCAGCCGGCCTGATCGGCCAGTTGCGCGCCTCGCAGAACATGACGCGGCTCGCCAAATATTCGGCCGATCTCTACACCAAGCTGGAAGCCGAGACCGGCATCGGCACGGGCATGCGTCAGTGCGGCTCGATCACCGTGGCGCTGACGGAAGAGCGTAAGCAGGAAATCTATCGGCAGGCCTCGCTTGCCCGCGCCTTCGATGTCGATGTGCGGGAAATTTCGCCGGATGAGGTCAAGGCGATGTATCCGCATCTGAATGTTTCGGATGTGGTCGCCGCCGTGCATCTGCCGCTCGATGGCCAGTGTGACCCCGCCAATATCGCCATGGCGCTGGCCAAGGGCGCGCGGCAGAACGGCGCGACTATTCTCGAAGGCGTCAAGGTCACGGCGGTTCACAAGAAGGACGGCCGGGTGTCGGGCGTCACCTGCGAGCAGAATGGCGAGACGTTCACCATCGAGACCGAGAATGTCGTCAATGCGGCCGGCATGTGGGGCAGGGAGCTCGCCAACATGTCCGGCGTCACCGTGCCGCTGCATGCCTGCGAGCATTTCTACATCGTCACCGAGCCGGTCGCCGGGCTGCAGCGCCTGCCGGTGCTGCGTGTGCCGGACGAGTGCACCTATTACAAGGAGGATGCCGGCAAGATGCTTGTGGGCGCGTTCGAGTTGAAGGCCAAGCCCTGGGGCATGAACGGCATCAGCGAGGATTTCTGTTTCGACCAACTGCCGGAGGATTTCGATCACTTCGCGCCGATCCTCGAACAGGCGGTCAACCGCATGCCGATGCTGGAAACCGCCGGCATCCATACGTTCTTCAACGGACCGGAAAGCTTTACGCCGGATGACCGCTACTATCTCGGTGAAGCGCCGGAGCTGAAGGGCTATTGGGTTGCGGCCGGTTACAACTCGATCGGCATCGTCTCTTCCGGCGGTGCCGGCATGGCGCTGGCACAGTGGATGAACGATGGCGAGCCGCCGTTCGATCTCTGGGAGGTCGACATCCGCCGGGCGCAACCGTTCCAGAAGAACCGCACCTATCTCAAGGAGGACACGTCACCGAGACGCTCGGCCTGCTCTATGCCGACCATTTCCCCTATCGGCAGATGGCGACGGCCCGCGGCGTACGCCGCACGCCCTTGCACGAACATCTAAAGGCACGCGGTGCCGTTTTCGGCGAGGTGGCGGGCTGGGAGCGGGCCAACTGGTTTGCCAGAGAAGGCCAGGAACGCGAGTACAAATACAGCTGGAAGCGGCAAAACTGGTTCGAAAACCAGCGTGACGAACATCTGGCGATCCGGAATGGCGTTGGCCTGATCGACATGACCTCCTTCGGCAAGATCTGCGTCGAGGGACGCGATGCGCTGGCCTTCCTGCAAAAGCTCTGTGCCAACCAGCTGGATGTCGCCGCGGGCCGCATCGTCTATACCCAGATGCTCAATGCGCGTGGCGGTATCGAGAGCGACCTGACAGTGACCCGTCTTTCGGAGACTGCCTTCCTGCTGGTCGTTCCCGGTGCCACGTTGCAACGTGACCTTGCCTGGCTGCGCAAGCATATCGCAGATGAGTTTGTCGTGGTCACCGATGTGACTGCGGCGGGAATCGGTGCTCTGCGTCATGGGGCCGAAGGCGCGGGAGCTAATGCAGAAGGTCAGCCCCAACGATTTTTCCAATGCCGCCCATCCCTTCGGCACCGCCCGCGAAATCGAAGTCGGCATGGGCCTCGCCCGCGCCCACCGCGTCACCTACGTCGGCGAGCTGGGCTGGGAGCTCTATGTCTCGACCGACCAGACGGCGCATGTGTTCGAGACGCTGGAAGCGGCGGGTGCTGATGTCGGCCTGAAACTCTGCGGTATCCATACGCTCGACTCATGCCGCATCGAAAAGGCCTTCCGCCATTTCGGCCATGACATCACCGATGAGGATCATGTGCTCGAAGCCGGTCTTGGCTTTGCTGTGAAGCCTGCCAAGGGCGATTTCATCGGCCGGGATGCCGTGTTGAAAAAGCAGGACAAAGGCCTTTCGCGCCGGCTGGTGCAGTTCCGCCTCACCTGATCCGGAGCCGCTTCTGTTCCACAACGAGGCGGTGGTCCGCGACGGCAAAATTGTCGGCACGATCACCTCGGGCAATTACGGCCACCATCTCGGCGGCGCGATCGGGCTCGGCTATGTGCCGTGCAGGGGGGAGAGCGAGGCGGATGTGCTGGGCTCGGCTTACGAGATCGAGATTGCCGGGACGCGGGTGAAGGCGGAGGCCTCGCTTGCGCCGATGTATGATCCGAAGTCGGAGCGGGTGAGGGCATGATGCAGGACACGCCAGCGTCTGCCGGGGTTACCCCCTCTGTCACACCGTGACATCTCCCCCACAAGGGGGGAGATTAACCGTATCGACAGCGCCAAGGACCATTTTGCTTCGCTCGGCACGAGCACGGCTCGCTGTTGCTGAGCGCAGGTTTGTCAGCGCACTCCCGCTCTCCCTCCTTGTGGGGGAGATGTCACGCAGTGACAGAGGGGGTGTGCCACGCACTCGTCATTCTATGGCATGCGCGCCGGAACGCGACTTTTCCGGCCAGTCTTTCCGGAGGCATCACCATGCTCGCACCTGACACCAAGACCACCACGGCGCCATCGCCCGACCGCATCGACCAACTCGTCGCAGCCCACAAGCCCGGCCATGGCCTCGCCCGGCCGTTCTACTGCGACGTGGACATTTATGAGCGCGATCTGGAGCGTGTTTTCCGCCGCCACTGGCATTGCGTCGCGCATGAAAGCGTCATCCCCAAGCCGAACGATTTCGAGGTTTTTCGCATGGCGTCCGAACAGGTGATCCTGACGCGGCATGCGGATGGATCAATCCATGCACTGCTGAATGTCTGCCGCCATCGAGGTGCCGAGGTTTGCACCAAGGACAAGGGCAATGCCCGTGTTTTCGTCTGTCCCTACCATGCCTGGACCTACGGCAACGATGGATCTTTGCGTGCCGCCCGGCTGATGCCGAAGGATTTCAAGCGCGAAGACCACGGGCTGAAGACGCTGCATGTACGTGTGGTCGAAGGGCTGGTGTTCATTTCCTTTGCCGAAAACCCGCTCGATTTCACCGAGGTCGAAAACCTCTTGCATGCCACCTGCGGCCAATACGGCTGGGGGCAGGCCAAGGTCGCCTACCGCCAGAGCTATCCGGTCGATGCCAACTGGAAGCTGGCGGTCGAGAACTATGTCGAGTGCTATCATTGCGGCCCGGCGCATCCGGAATATTCGCAGACCCATGCGCTGGAACAGCCGCTGCACATGATCGAGGCGCTGAATGCGGCGATGGAGGAGCGTACCTGCGCGCTCGGTATCCAGGTCGGTTCAGGCGACCATTGGCAGACCTCCGAAAACGGGAAGGAAACCATCCATGCCTTCCGCTATGCGCTCTATGATGGCGTGAAGACCGGTAGCCAGGACGGCTCGCCACTCAGCACCCTGATGGGCCGCTTCACCGAGTTCGACGGCGGCGTCACCTCGGTCCATCTCGGCGGCACGTCGTTCCTGGTCTGCTATCCCGACCATGGCATGATCTACCGCTTCATTCCGAAGGGGCCGGAGGCCTGCGAGATGGAGCTCATCTGGCTGGTCAATGGTGAGGCGCAGGAAGGCATCGACTACGACCTTGAAAAGCTGAAATGGCTCTGGACGGTCACCACCGACGAGGACAAGTCGATCATCGAACACACCTGCGCGGCGTGCGCTCGCACTATTTCGTATCCGGCCCGATCGCGCCGATGGAGCAGAACGAGTTGCGCTATATCAACTGGTATCTCGACGAGATCAGCCGGCCCTGACGCGGCGCGGGCGCTACTGTGCCGGAACACCGCGAATGTTGGAAATCTGCGTTGTCCATTTCGGCGCTGTGGGTTCGATGCCGAAGCGGTTGGGGAAGGTGAAGAAAGTTTGAAGGCCTGCTCCCTGCCGGCAGGGACGCGGGCAAGGATCAGGGCCGTGTCGTCGCCGACTGTCTTGCAATCGCCGTTCGGGCAATCCTGAAGTGTCACCGTCAAATTGAAATTGGTCAGATTGGCGGCGCTTTTGTTCACGACTGTGCCGGTGACCCGGTAGCTGGTGTCCGGCCGGTTGCGGGTGAACTGCAGGCCTTCCAGTACAATCTCTTCCGGCAGGATGACCGGACGGTTCTGGGTGAAGGGTGGCGGATCGGTATCGTTGCCCCCACTGTCTCTCATCCAGACCACGAAAGCCGAAACAAGCCCCAATGCGACGAGAATGCTGAGCACCGGTTCGGCAAAGTGCCGGAAGCGCGACGAGCGCATGGCGAAATACACGATCAACAGGCCTGCAAGCGCAGGAAATATCCAAATCATCAAAGCCCTCCGGCTTTCTATATAGGCGGGGCGGTGCCGGGATGGAAGCGGGTGCGGCACGATCCGGCCATTGTAGCGGCCAGCGGAACAAAGCACCGGGTCGTCCGTTACTTGCTCGTCGCCCCCGACATATTTCAAATGCGGAAAAGGAAGAGACCAATGGCAGGAAAAGCCCTGGAAGACCTGTTTCACGATATGCTCAAGGATGTCTACTACGCTGAACGCAAGATCCTGAAAGCCTTGCCGAAAATGGCCAAGGGCGCGCAAAGCCCGAAGCTGAAGGCGGCGTTTGAAAAACACCATGATGAAACCGAAGGCCAGATCGAGCGCCTGCAGCAGGTGTTTGAAATTTTCGGCAAGGCGCCGTCGGCAAGACCTGCCCGGCCATCGACGGGATTATCGAGGAAGGTGAGGAAATCCTCGACGAATTCAAGGGTTCACCCGCGCTGGATGCCGGCCTCCTGGCAACGGCCCAGGCCGTCGAACACTACGAGATGGCCCGCCACGGCACGCTGAAGACCTGGGCCGGAATGCTCGGCCTCAAGGATGCCGTCAAGCTGCTTGACGAGACCCTGCAGCAGGAAGGCCAGACCGATCACGCGCTGACGGCGCTGGCTGAGGCTTCGGTCAACGCGACGGCGATGAAAAGGCCGCGTGATTAGAAATATAAACGAAAAATGGCCGGATTTTTATCCGGCCATTTTCTATTTCAGGCTGATCCAATACGCCCCCCGGAACGGAACGGCGGCAAAACGTTCGTTGATTTCCTTCAGGCTCTGATCCGGATCGATATCGGCAAACATCTCCGGCCGCAGCCACTGGGCAAAGGCTTCCGCCGCCAGGATATTCAGCGGCACCGCGTTGAAGAAATTCCACAATCCATGCACCCGGCCTTTCTGCACGCCCGACAGGTTGGCGAGCACCGGGTTTTTCACAGCTTCGCCAAGCGTCCTACGGGCTTCGTCGGCGGAAACGCCGGGGCCGACCGAAAAGACGCTGTAGGTGCCGCCGGGCGAGGCCGTGGCAATATAAACCTGCGGATCGGCCTCGATCAGGTATTCGCTGCTCACGGTGCCGCCCTGACGCGGCAGGTTCTTGTCGGCAATGTTGCGGCTGCCGGTAATGCCGATGAATTCGCCAAGGCCGCCGGTGCCATAGGCATAGCAGCAGCGATCCGGATTGGGGAAAGCGTCCATCAGCACGGTCGGACCGGGCTCGGGATTGGCGGCGACGCGATCGGTGATGCGTTTCAGGCGTTCCTCGTAGAAATCGGCAAAGGCGTTTGCCTGCTCTTCGCGCTCAAGGATCTTGCCGAGCAGCCGCATATTGTCTGGCGTGTTCTTCAAGGGATCGCTGTTGAAGTCGACGACAAAGACCGGGACGCCGGTGCTTTCCAGATAGTCGATTGCCCGCTTGCCGAGATCGGTCTCGGCCTGCCAGTTTGCCATGATGGCGAGATCGGCCTTCAGCGACAGGATGGTTTCGAAGGACAGACCGTCGCCGGTGCCATCGCCGATGATCGGGACGTCGGCAAGGGCCGGAAACTTTTCGACGAAGTCCTTGTAGATTTCCGGATTGTCGCCCTTCATGTCTCCGGACCAGCCGGCCAGCAGGCTGACGGGATCGGGGGTGGATCAGCGACAGCGCCACCAGGTTGAAGCCGCTGCCGAGCAGGATGGCTTTGGGTTTTTCCTTGACCGTCACCTGACGGCCGATCGCATCGGTCAAGGTCAAAGGCCAGCGTTCCTGCGCATTCGACATGGCGGCACAGGCCAGAAACAGACCGATGGACAGGAGAAGGAGGCGTTTCACAATCATTGCTTTCTTTGAGCGGGCAGGGCGCAGAGTTCGCCGCAGCTCGGTATGCCCGGCAAAAGATAGCGCAGGCAACAAACCTTGCGGCGGCAGACGGTTTCTTCACCGTCGGTCTCGTGACGCAGGCAGCCGAGAAACGGGTTGGCGCTGCCATCCGGTAGGTGCGGCTGGGAAAACAGCGACCGCGACGCCCAGGCATCGCCATCGGCCGGGCGCTCCCGCTCGGTGGCGTTGAAGGCGTAGTCGATGTAGACAGCCGCATTGTTCCAGGCGAGTTTTGGCGCGATGCCGCCAAGTGCCTTGAGCTGCACGATGATCTCGGCCAGATGCTGGCTGACCAGAGGCATGACGAAGGACAGAAGGTTCGCCTCCTTGCTTTCGCTCCAGTCGCCTTCGCGGGCAAGTCCGAGTGCGCGGCAGCCCGTCTTCGGCAAGGGCTATCGTCATCTCTGCGGGAACGACTGGCAGAACATGGTCGGCGCGGCGCGCAACGATATACGGGATCGTCAGCATCGAAAAATAATAGAGCGACCACATGGAAGCGACAGCGCGCCGGTCGGGGCTGCCATGGGCGCTCGCATAGGTGTCAAGGGCAGTGGAAAAGCCGCCGGAGCCGAAAAATTCGGAAAGCGGAATGCCGCCTTCCAGCTCCGACGACAGCATCATCTTTTCGCCGCACCAGGCATGCTCACCGGCAAACACCGCCTTCAGGCCGGATGGTCTGAAGGCGGTGTTGGTGTCGTGATTGGCGGAAAGGCTCAACGGATCACCAGCTGTATTTCAGCGAACCGATGACGGCGCGGCCCTGGTCGTGGTAGCAGAAGCCACTCGAGCAAACCGCATCGCGCCGGTCGAAGACGTTGGTTGCGTTGACCTGCAGGCGCAGGCCTTCATACTTTTTGTCGATTGCCGCGAAGTCGTAGTGGGCTGCAGCATCAAAGAGCACGCGCTGAATTGCGCGTCGTATTCTGGTCGTTACCGTAGCTCTCACCCAGGAAGCGTGCGCCAGCGCCGAAGCCAAAGCCACTCGCCGGACCGTCCTCAGGCAGTGTGTAGTCCGCCCAGAGCGATGCCATGTGGCGTGGCACAGAGGAGACATAGTTGCCGACCGTATCGGCCGGGCCTTCGGTGATCTTGATATCGGTATAGGTATAGGACGCTACCAGCGACAGACCGTTGTCGAGGCTGGTATTGGCCTCGAGTTCGAAACCGCGTGAACGCACCTTGCCGCGCTGAACCTGAACATTTTCGGGGCCGCTGCCCAAATCCATGACCTCGTAGTAAAGGCTGTTTTTCTGGTCGATGTTGAACAGGGCCGCCGTGATCATCGTGTTGCTGTTCGGCAGCAGATATTTGACGCCGATTTCTTCCTGCTGGCTTTCGGTCGGCTTGAAGGGGGCATCGGTTTCATGGTTGACGCCTGCATTCGGGCTGAAGGCGGTGGAGTAGCTGATATACGGCGCAAGACCAAAGTCCGTCTCGTAGGTCAGGCCGATGCGGCCGGGAAAATTCCTTGTCATCCTGCGAGACGCTGCTGACGGCATTGGTGGTGAGATCAGTCGTATCGGTGTCGGTCGAGACCCAGTCGTAACGCGCGCCCGCTGTCAGTGTCCATGCGTCATAGCGGATCTGATCCTGAACATAGGTGCCCAGCTGCCACTGGTCCTGAACAACCCGCTCGGTGAAATCGATCGGGTCGGTCGGACGACCCTGCGTCGGGTTGTTGGTGTCAAGCGGCGGCGTGGCCCCATATCCGTTCAGAGAGCGGAAGCGCAGCTTGGTATAGTCGACACCGAAGAGAAGCGTATGATCGAGTGCGCCGGTATCGAACCTGGCTTCCATCTGGTTGTCGATCACCACGGAATTCAGGCGTTCATCGAATGAGCCGGCGCTGCTATCCAGAAGCGTCGGGTCGATGGCGTTTGGCGCATAGGCAAAGGCCCAGTCTGCGTCGATATTCAGCGTCGAGACGCGCAGGTTCTGGCGGAAGGTGAAGACATCGTTCAAACGATGTTCGAATTCATAGCCCAGGCGAGCTTGGGTCTGGACCGAATCGTTGAAATCCGGGTTGCCCCCGAAGATATCGGTGACCTTGCCGGTGAGAGGATCGTTGTAATAGGCAGCTGTGCCGCCGGTTTTGGTGCGGGAGTATTCGCCCAGGATCGTCAGTTTGGTGTCTTCGTCCGGTTTCCACGTGAACGCAGGCGCGATGTAGGCGCGGTCGTCGGGAACGCTCACCTGCTCGGTGTCGCTATCACGCAAAAGCCCGGTCATGCGGTAATAGAGCGGATCAGTGTCGTTGACCGGACCGGAGAAATCAAACTGTCCCTGGTAACGATTGTCCGTGCCGTATTGCAGCTGCAATTCGTGCAGCGGCTCTTCGGTGGGACGTTTGGTGATCAGGTTGAAGAGGCCACCGGCGCCGGATGCGCCATAGAGTGCCGACGAGGGACCGCGCAGGATCGATACGCCTTCAAGGCCATAGGGCTCGTTCTTGAAAAGGGAGGAGCTTGCGCCCTGGCTGGCGCAGGTTGTCGCGGAACATGCCGGTGTATGTGACGTCGAAGCCGCGGACGGTGAACGAATCGAAGCGCGGATCGAAGCCGAAGGCGCCAATACGCGAGCCGGGTGTGTAGGCCAGCGTGTCGAGAAGCGTTTGCGGATTGCGATCCTTCAGCTGCTGTTCGGTAACGGACGAGATCGATTGCGGCGTCTGCAGGAAGGGCGTGTCAACCTTGGCGCCGGTGGCGCTGCTGGTGCCGACATATCCATCGGCGGTGATCACGCCGCCGCTGCCGCCAGTGACGGTCAGGGCCTCAAGTTCCGTCGCTCCGTCGGTGCCCGTCGTGGATTGCGTAGCGTCCTGTGCGAAAGCTGTCAGCGAGAGGGCGAGCAGCGAGGTTCCGGCAAGGGCGAAGCGAACGGTGGAGCGGCGGAGTTGGGACATGTCATGCACTTTCTGGATAGGCGAGCTATAAGATGACTCCTTCTATCAAGATTATTCCGGCGCAAAAGTGGAATCTATGACTTAAACACTCATGTTTTTCGCTCTGTGGGATTTGCGCAACATTTTCAACAAGACCTGTCGTCGTTCCCATCGGTTAGCGTGGAATTGCAAAAGGCCGCACTTGGGAGCGCGGCCTCGTCTGCGGACGGTGCTGTGATCAGCATAGGAGGGCCGAATGCTTACCCGTGGTTGATCATCACGTGACGAACGGCGGTGTAATCCTCCAGCGCATAGATCGACATGTCCTTGCCATAGCCGGATTGCTTGACGCCGCCATGGGGCATTTCGTTGGTCAGCATGAAGTGGGTGTTGATCCAGGTGCAGCCATATTGCAGGCGGGACGCGGCCTTCATCGCCTTTGAGATGTCCTTAGTCCAGACGGAGGAGGCAAGACCGTAGTCGCTGTCGTTTGCCCATTTGACCGCTTGGTCGTTTTCGGTGAAGCGGGTGACCGAGACGACGGGGCCGAAAACCTCGCGGCGGACGATCTCGTCTTCCTGGGTGGCGCCGGCAACCACGGTCGGCTGGAAGAAGAAGCCGTCCTTGCTGCCAAGATTACCGCCGGTGGTGATCTCGATATGTTTCTGCTCGGTGGCGCGCTCGACGAAGCTTGTGACGCGGTCGCGCTGGCGCTTTGAGATCAGCGGGCCGATCTCGTTTTCGGTGTCGTCGGCGAGATTGTACTTGATCGTCGAGACGGCCGAGGTGAGGTCGGCGACCAGCTTTTCGTAGATACCATCCTGCGCGTAGATGCGGCAGGCGGCGGTGCAGTCCTGTCCGGCATTGTAATAGCCGAAGGTGCGGATGCCGTTGACGACGGCTTCGAGGTCGGCGTCGTCATAGACGATGACAGGTGCCTTGCCGCCGAGTTCGAGATGGGTGCGCTTGACGGTTTTCGCCGCTGCCTGTAGCACTTTCTTGCCGGTGGCGATATCGCCGGTGATCGAGACCATGCCGATCTTCGGGTGGTTGATCAACGTGTTGCCGACCGTATCGCCGCGGCCGAGGATGATGTTGACGACGCCCTCCGGCAGGATATCGGCGAGCAGCCGCGCCATCTTCAGCGCCGTCAGCGGCGTCTGTTCGGATGGCTTGAAGACGACGGTATTGCCTGCCGACAATCGCAGGTGCGAGCTTCCAGGCCATCATCATCAGTGGATAGTTCCACGGCGCGATCGAGCCGATGATGCCGACGGGATCGCGGCGGATCATCGAGGTGTGACCTGGGCAGGTATTCGCCGGCGACGGTCGCGTGCAAATTGCGGATGGCGCCGGCGAAAAAGCGCCAGCAGTCGACGATAGCCGGCAGTTCGTCATTGCGAACGGCATTGATCGGCTTGCCACAGTTCAGGGCTTCGAGAGCTGCAAAGGCGTCGGCATCCTTCTCGATCGCATCGGCGATCTTCAGGAGATAACCGGAGCGCTCGCCTGGTGTCGTCATCGACCAGGTGACGAAAGCCTTTTCGGCGGCATCGACGGCGCGTTCGATCTGTGCCTGCGAGGCTTCCATGAGATCGATGATCTTGGCGCCGGTGCGCGGGTTGAGGATCAGCTCCTCGGCCTCTGTTCCTGCTTCGAATGTCGATCCGATCAGCAATTGCGTGTCCATGTTCGTTCTCCCTTGATGTCCGGATTTATTTGCCGGCGCCGGCGATCTGGTCGCCGTCACGCGTGAGGTAATAGGCGGCCAGGATCGGCAGGAAGGTGACCAGCATCACCACCATGGCGACGACGTTGGTGACCGGCCGCTGGCGCGGGCGGATGAGTTCTTCGAGCATCCAGATCGGCAGCGTCGATTGCTGGCCGCCGGTGAAGGTGGTGACGATGACCTCGTCGAAGGACAGCGCGAAGGCGAGCATGCCGCCGGCCAGAAGCGCCGTGCCGATATTCGGCAGGATAATATGGCGGAACGTCTGGAAACCGTCGGCGCCGAGATCCATCGAGGCTTCGATCAGCGAACCGGACACACGGCGGAAGCGGGCGACGGCGTTGTTGTAGACGACGACGATGCAGAAGGTCGCGTGGCCGAGCACGATGGTCCAGAAAGAGAAGGGAATATCCGCCATCGAAAAGGCCGAGCGTAGCGCAATGCCGGTGATGATGCCGGGAACGCGATCGGCAGGATGACCAGCAGCGAGATGGTTTCGCGGCCAAAAAGCGCGTCTGGCTGACGGCGGCGGCGCAGAGCGTGCCGAGCACCAGTGCGACGGCGGTGGCGATGGTCGCCACCTTGACCGACAAAGCGAGTGCTGCCCAGACATCCGGCCGGTTCCAGGTAACGGCGAACCATTGCAGCGTTAGGGCCCGGCGGCGGGAACTGATAGCTCTTTTCCTCTGTGGTGAAGGCATAGAGGAAGATCAAGAGGATCGGGATATGCAGGAAGGCGAGGCCTCCGATGGCAGCGATCTTCAGGCCGAGCGGGGCGGATGTAGAGTGGTCAGAGCGCATTAGCTTTCCCATCCAAATTTCACAGTTCCTCGGCTTGCCGCGTTCATCGAGTCTTCTTCGTAATCCGCAAGTACTGAAGCCAACTGATCAGCTGTCGGTCGCGGCAAGTTGAATCGCTTGCACATCAAATCAAATTTCCGTTTTAGTAGATCTTCGAGATTGTGGGTTTGATGGCGCACGTCGCGCAGTTTGTTCAACAGCAACCAGCCGCGCTGATCACTCTTGAAATAAGCGATCTCATCTCGGAAAAAGTGGTGAGCAAAATAATCCCTATTCGATTTAACAGCGGATATCTCTTCGATCTCCGAAGCTATTTCAGGAATGCTTTTTACGCTTTTGATGAGGTTGCCTAGTGACAGTGATTTCGCTCTGTTGAAATTCTGATCAAACGTATTTTCCCATTCAGCTCGGGACCTGATTGCTCCATTTTGGAAGCCTTTCCCAACTGCCTCAAAAACCGCGAAGTTTATCAGCGAGTGCTCAACGAGAGCGAAAGAGAAAAAGAGTAGGCCAAAATGGGCATATAACTCTTTTTCAATGACCACGTTTTCAGAGGCCAACTCCGGAAATTCGTCAAGCAAATCAGCAAACATGGGATCAGAGCGCATCGAAGGCTCCCATGCGTTTGGCCATCCAGAGATAGAGGCCCATGATGACGATCGGCACGACGGTGAAGGCGGCGGCGAGCGGGATGTTGCCGGCGGTGCCCTGCTGTGCATAGACGGCCTGGCCGATGAACAGGCGCGACGAACCGACGATCTGCGGGATGATGTAATCGCCAAGCGTCAATGAGAATGTGAAGATCGAGCCGGCTACGATGCCGGGCAGCGCCAGCGGAAACAGCACATGCCGGAAGGTCTGCTGCGGTGTGCCGCCGAGATCGGATGAGGCCTCGATCAGATTGCCGGGCACGCGCTCGAGTGCTGCCTGGATCGGCAGGATCATGAAGGGCATCCAGACATAGACGAAGACGAGGAAGGTGCCGGTATAGCTGACGGACAGCGAGTTGCCGCCGATGATCGGGAGCGCCAGCCAGCCGTCGAGCAGCCAGAGCAGGTTGAGCTTGGTGAAGGCCCAGGTGAGGATGCCTTCCTTGGCAAGGATCAGCTTCCAGGCGTAGATCTTGACGAGATAACTCGACCAGAGCGGCAGCATGATGCCGAGATAGAAGACGGCCTTCCATTTTCCCTTCGCATAACGCGCCGCGTAATAGGCGATCGGGAAGGCGATCAGCGCCGAGAACAGCGTAACCGTCGCGGCCATTGTCACGGTGCGGACGATGATGTCGAAGTTGGCATCCGACGCCAGCTGCCGGTAGGTCGCAAGCGTGAACTCGTAGTTGATCAGGCCGGAGAAATCGTCGATCGAGAAGAAGCTCTGAAGAAGCAGCGCAAACAGCGAACCGAGATAGATAATGCCGAGCCAGAGCACGGGCGGGCCGAGCAGTACGGCGAGCAAGACATGCGGATGCTTCCACAGGAAGTCCGACAGCCGTCCCGTCAGGCCGGGCTTGTTCGGCAGGATTGTTGCCTCAGTGGCCAACGCGCTCATGCAATCTCCATCAGATGAAGGTCGTTGCGTGCAAAGGCGAGTTGCACATGGGCGCCGATATCTGGAACGGGCATGGCGGCGGGGCTGGCGACAATGATCTTCTCTCCGTCGCAATCGACGCTGACGCGGTTGGTCGCCCCTAGGAAGCTGCGAGCCGTGACTGTGCCGGGCAGGCTCAGCTGCTCGGCCCAGGAGGTGCCAATGGCGATTGCTTCCGGGCGCAGGCTTGCAGCGGCGGCGGGAACCCCGAGCTTGGCGCAGGTGGCGCTCGACAGCACATTCGACGAGCCGACGAAATCGGCGACGAAGCGGGTCTGAGGCCGTTTGTAGATGTCTTCCGGCGTACCGAGCTGCTGGATTTTGCCGTCGTTGAAGACAGCGATGCGGTCGGCCATCGACAGGGCCTCGCCCTGGTCATGGGTGACGAAGACGAAGGTGATGCCGAGCGATTTCTGCAGGCTTTTCAGCTCTTCCTGCATCTGCTCGCGCAGCTTGAGATCAAGCGCACCGAGTGGTTCGTCGAGCAAAAGAACCTTGGGCTTGTTGACCAGCGCCCGGGCGAGCGCCACGCGCTGGCGTTGGCCGCCGGACAGCTGGCCCGGACGGCGCTGGCCGTAGCCTGGCAGCTTGACCATGGCGAGCGCGTCCTCGGCCGCTTTGCGCCGCTCCTCCTTGCCTACGCCCTTGACCATCAGGCCATAGGCGACATTGTCGAGGATGGAGAGGTGCGGGAAGAGGGCGTAGTCCTGAAACACTGTATTGACGCTGCGGCGATAGGGCGGCACGCCTTCCGCCGTCTCGCCGAAAATCTCGATATGGCCGCCGGTCGGCTGCTCGGAAACCGGCCATCAGGCGCAGGCAGGTGGTTTTGCCGGAACCGGAGGGGCCAAGCATCGTGAAGAATTCGCCGGCTGCGATTTCAAGATCGACCGCATCGACGGCTTTGACGGCGCCGAAGTGGCGGGAGACGTTTTCAGAACAGGACGGCGGCGGTCATGGGGTACTCCGGGATATTTTCGTTTGTTTTCATCCGGACATGCCGGATCAATACCCTCCCCTTGAGGGGGAGGGTCGGCCCGAAGGGCCGGGGTGGGGTGATTTCCTGTTGATACGGTGGGTCACCCCCACCCGCGCATTGCGCGACCTCCCCCCTCAAGGGGAGGTAAAATTACCGCCCGCCGATGACGCCGATATAGTCTGAGACCCAGCGGTGATAGGGCACGCATTCGCCCTGGCTTTCGCATTTGGAAACCGGCGTCTTCCAGAACTTGATCTTGTCGAAGTCGTTGTAGCCGTTGGCAGCGCAACCTTCGTCGGTCAGGAGTTCATTGCCCTTGCAGGCGGCAGGTACCGAGGGAACCGTGCCGAACCAGGCCGAGACATCGCCCTGAACCTTGGGCGACAGCGTATGTTCCATCCACATATAGGCGCAATTCGGGTGCGTACTTTCGGCATGCAGCATGGTTGTGTCGGCCCAGCCCGTCGCACCTTCTTCCGGGAAGACCGAGGCGATCGGTAACTTTTCGGCTTTCAGCAAGTTGACTTGGAAAGGCCACGAGCCTGGAGGCAACGACGCCTTCGTTCTTGAAGTCGTCGATCTGGATCATCGCATCGTGCCAGTAGCGGCCGGCCAGCGTCCGCTGGACGCGCAGAACATCGAGGGCGGCCTTATACTGGTCTTCGTTCAGTTCGTAGGGGTCTTTGATGCCGAGTTCCTTTTTGTGGAACATCAGGTAGTTGGCGGCGTCGGCCACGTGGATCGGGCCGTCATAGGCCTGGATGCGGCCCTTGTTGGACTTGCCGTCCGGCAGGGTCATCTCTTCGAAGACGACCTTCCAGCTCTTCGGCGCTTCGCCCTTGAAGGCTTCGGTGTTGTACATCAGGACGTTCGGCCCCCAAACGTAGGGTGTGCCGTAATGGGTACCGTTCACCGTATTCCAAGGCGCGTTCTGCAGGCGTTCGTCGATGGTCGACCAGCTCGGGATCAGGGCGGTATTGATCGGCTGGACGCGCTTGCCGGCAACCAGGCGCAGCGACGCATCGCCGGATGCAGTCACGAGGTCGAAGCCGCCTTCGTTCATCAGGGCGACCATTTCGTCGGAGGTCGCAGCCGTCTTGACGCTGACCTTGCAGCCGGTTTCCTTTTCGAAGCCGGTGACCCAGTCATAGGCCTTGTCGGTCTCGCCGCGTTCGATATAGCCGGCCCAGGCGACAATTGACAGTTCGCCTTCACCCTTGCCGAGTTCCTTCAGCGGTTCCTGAGCAAAAGCATGGGTGGCAAAAGCGAGCGAAAGGGTGAGCGCGGTGCAGGATTTCAAAATCTGCTTCATCTTCAGTCTCCCGGTTTGGTGTCCGTGTTTTCACGGTCTTTGTTCCCAGAATGAAGGGTGCCTCTATTTCGCCGCTTTCTGCAAATTCATTAATCAGAATGGAGTTATCGGTTTTTCCGATATCAGGCGAATTTACTGGGACCGGCCGCTGCGCAAGGCCTCTGCAACTCCAATGAAGTCCTTTGCCGATTGCGGCAACCCGGAACCTTTGCGCCAGACCATACCGACCTGAACCACGGGCAGGGCGCCGGAAACGTCCCGACTTTCGATCCGGTCGCCTTCCAGCGACCAGGGGCGATAGACGAGATCGGGCAAAAGGCGATGCCGGCGCCGGTGGCGACGAGGCTGCGCACCGCCTCGACCGAGCGGGTACGGAAGGCGACATGCGGGCGGGCGCCGAGCGCGGTCAGAAGCTTGCCCGTATTCTCTTCGATTTCGTCGACCGTCAGCATGATCAACGGCTCTTTGGCGATATCGGCGACGGAGATGATATCGGCGGAGACCAGCGGATGACCGAGTGGTAGCCAGAGGCGATAGGGCGAGGTCTCGATGATTTCGGCCTGCAGCGCCATGCGGTCGCGCAGGTTGGAGATGACCATGACGGCGACATCGAGCTCACCGCCGACCAGCAGATGTTCGAGATAGGAGCCGTTGTCTTCGATGGCGCTGACCTCGACTTCCGGGCAGGCGCGGCGATAGCGGGCGAGCAGGTCGGAGAGCACATAACCGGCGACGAGAGACGTGACCCCGAGATTGAGCTTGCCGCCGGTGCGCTCCTCCCTCTCCTGCGAAAACGACCGGCGGGCATCGGAAACGCCGGCGAGAATCTTGGTCGCATGGCGCAGGAACTGATGGCCGTTATGGGTAATGTGCAGCCCGCGCGGATGGCGCTCGAACAGTTCGACGCCAAGATCGGTCTCCAGTTCCTTGACGGCTTCGGTGATCGAGGATTGCGAGATCGACAGGTTCTGCGCCGCTCGGGTGATGGAGCCCTGTTCGGCGACGGCGACGAAATACTGGAGCTGACGGAGCGTGAAGGCCATCGCCTAGCTAACACGGTTGCGGGGGAGATGGCAAGATGTCGGAAAGCGTCCTTTCAGCACGCAGCTACTGTCAGCGTCAGAAGCGTTCCGGCATGCCGGTTTTCGGATAGTACGTGGAGATGGATTTGATAGGCTTGCCATACTGGATGCAGGAAAAGCTCATGGATCTGATACCTTTAAAACCAATGCCCACCGAACCCGGCATCCTTGCCTTCCACAAACGCTGCGAGGCACTTTATCCGGCCGATGCCGTCGATGCGTCGATCGGCCAGCAGCGCGCCTGGTACGATGTGCTTTGCGCCGAGTTCGATGCGCCGTCTCCGTTGGGCTTGACGCGGCGGGATGAAATGGTTGGCGGCCGCATTCCCGTGCGCCGGTATCGGCCAGCCGAAGTCTCAACGCAAACGCGCATTTTCTACATCCATGGCGGTGGCTTCGTTGTCGGTTCGCTGGAAAGCCATGATGTCATCTGCGCCGAGATCGCCCATGCGGCGAGGGTGGAACTCGTGTCTGTCGACTACCGGCTGGCACCGGAGCATGTCTGGCCGGCGGCGTTCGATGACTGTTTCGAGGTCCTGCAATGGCTGCTTGCCGACGGCCGGCCGCTGGTTGTCGTCGGCGACAGTGCCGGCGGCAATCTGGCGGCGGGCGTGGTGTTGAAGGCGCGGGCCGAGGCGATCGGGGGTATTGTCGGGCAGGTGCTGATCTATCCCGGGCTGGGCGGCGATCTGGTGTCGGGCTCCTACGCCGAAATGGCCGAGGCACCGGGATTGTCGACGGCCGATGTCGCCTATTACCGGGATGTCTTGAAAGCGCCGGCGGAAAATGCCTTTGCTCATCCCTTGAAAGCGGCAGACCTTTCCGGCCTGCCGCCGGCATATATCACATCGGCGCATTTCGACCCCTTGCGCGACGATGCGGCGCAATATGCCCAGCGACTGATCGCTGCGGGCGTCAACGTCACTTACCGAGACGAGCCGCAGATGATCCACGCGTGGATGCGCGCCCGTCACATGAGCGAAGGCGCGGGAGGGGTTTGCGCATTTGTGCCGCGGTGTCGGCGATCTCGTTGGAACGCTCTGATCAGCCCTTGGCTTTGAGGACCAGAACCGGCTCGGGGCTGAACTTTGCCGGGAAGAGCGCCTTGAGGTTTTCGATTTTCGGCATGTCATTGTAGACGATGTAAGGATAGGTCGGGTTGAGCGTCAGGAAATCCTGGTGATATTCCTCGGCCGGATAGAAGGCGCTCATGTCGGACACTTTGGTGACGACAGGCTCGCCATAGACCTTCGCCTTGTCGAGCTGGGCGATATAGCTCTCAGCGATCTTCTTCTGCTCGCTGTTGGTCGTGAAGATTTCCGAGCGATATTGTGCGCCGTGGTCAGGCCCTTGATAGTTCAGCTGCGTTGGGTTGTGTGCGACCGAGAAATAGATCTGCAGCAGCTGGCCATAGGTGACCATTTTCGGATTGTAGGTTATTTCTGACGGCTTCGGCGTGGCTAGTGTTGCCGCCACTGACGGCCTCGTAAGCGGCCGTATCCTTGCTGCCACCGGAATAGCCGGAGACTGCATTCTTGACGCCCTTCACATGCTGGAAGACACCTTGTACGCCCCAGAAGCAGCCACCGGCAAACACGGCCTTCTCTGTCGTCGCACTGGCTGTCTCATCGATGGCCGGAGGAGGAATGACCACCGCCTCCTCGGCTGCGTTGCTGAATGTCGAGGACATTGCAAACACCGCAGCAGCAATTGTCGTCACACCGGCAAGTCCCAAAATGAGCGGGCGTTTGGTCGCGTGCAGAAATCCTGTCTTTTCCGGGCTGCGGCATGGTATTCCTCCTTCGATGATCTTGCGGCACAGGCAGGGCAAGCCGCTGCCGATTGCAGCGATATGCGGCCTTGCTTTATGAGCAAACAGTGGCCAACAGAGGCAGGCTGGTCAAATCCGCAAATGCGTGCGTAACGCCAAAGTGACAGACCAGAGATGAGGATACACATCCGTGTGATCCGGCAGGGCAGGGAGAGAGACATGAACGGCATCACCGATCTCGAGACGCTGTTGCTATGAGATGCAACCGGATCTGCGTCCGGGCGAGTATGTCTATTGCAGCCTCCCTGAAGATGCGACCGGATGGCTTTCGCTGGAGCCGCTCGGCTTCTTTCGGGAGGACGAGGGCCTGACCCTGATTATCGAAAAGACAGCCGCCGACAAGGCCGGGCTAACCTATGGTCCGGTGATGTGCTGTATCACGCTGACGGTTCATTCCGCACTTGAGGCCGTCGGGCTGACGGCGGCGGTGGCTGTGGCGCTGACGCGGCATGGTATCAGCGCCAATGTGGTCGCGGCCTATCACCACGACCACATTTTCGTGCCTGCGAACGATGCGGAACGGGCACTTGCAGCCCTGGCAGAGGCCACGCCTGTCCTCACATGAAATCGCTGGGGCACGCGCTTTTCAAAAGTCTTTTCGAAGATTTGTGTTTCTCCTTCGAAAGCGACCACCGAGGCCGAGGTCAGCCATTCGGTCGCCGTACAGGCGATCCATGAAACTGAAACGGTTTTCACCGACCAGTTGTCGCGTTTGGCGATGCAGGTCCAGGTCGATACCCCTGTCATCGACAAGGGATCGTCCGTCGCGATTGTCCAGGTTTCGTCGTGGATATCCTGGGTGGCAAGGCCGGTATCGGGATGTTCGGTCAGGCCGCCATGCTCGTAGATGTGGTAGTGCGTCTGGCCTGTCGTCATATCGCGCTCGACGCGGCGGCTGGTGCTGCCGGCCGTGCGTCTGATATATTTCGGCAGCGGATCGGGGTTGGCGGGCTCCGGCATGGTGATGACCTGATGTTCGCCGAGCTTGGGCAAAGCCAGCCCCAGCGAGGCGAGATCGAGCGTCAGGCCGGGATCGAACGGGGCGGGCAGGATCATTGGCCAATAGGCGGTCGAGAGTGATAGCCGGATGCGGTGGCCTGCGCCAAACCGGTAGCCGCAGGCATCGAGCATCAGCTGTACCCTTGTCTTCTTGCCCTTTTCCATCGGCTTCGGTTCGGCATTGCCGTCGTGGTGAGCGAGGTTCAGCACGCCGAAAGTGACGCGGTGGCGCTGCCGTCAGGGTGGATATCGACAACACGGGCAACGAGATTGGCCCAATCGGCGTCGCAAGCAAGCTCGACGGTCAGCACTGGTTGGCCAAGATAGTCCACTGCCTGCGTCAGCGGCGCCGTTTCGAACGTGAGCGAACCGACATCGTCGATGCGCTGGTCGCCGGCCATTTCGGCATCGGGCTTCAGGGTGAACCATTCGCCGGAGGCCGTGCCGGTGTCGAGCGGCGATTTCAGATAGGCATTGTGGTCATGGGCGCCGGCAATCGGCATACCCTCGTTGAGGCTGCCGAACTGATCGACATAGAAGGTCTGCATTTCCGGCGGCTGCCATTCGTCCTTTGCCACCCAGAAACCGGGTTCGACATTGCGGCGCAGTGCCGGCTTCGGGCCATCGAGGATGAAGGCGCGCATCTGCGGTAGTGCCTCGACGCCGGTCTGTTCGTCCCGCAGCCAGCGGTTCCACCAGGCAATCGCCTCGCCGTGGAAGTCGGCGCGCGGTTTTGGCCATGCAAAATGCGGATATTTGTGAACCCAGGGGCCGATCAGGGCCTTCACCTTGTCGCCCAGGCCTTCGGCTGCCTTCATCGGCGTGTTGCGGTATCCGTCGGCCCAGCCGGCAATGACCATGGCCGGTACGGGAAAGCCGTCGAAATCCTCGCAGATCGATCCATGCTCCCAGAAGGCGTCACGACGCTGATGTTCGAGCCATTCCTCCATGAAATAGGGCTCGTTCTCCAGCCGCTCCAGCCACATTGCCTTCCATCTGTCGCCGACCAGCGCCGGATCGGGGAGAACGCGACTGGTAGGCCAGCATGGTCGCAGCCCAGGAGAGCTGGGCGGAAAGATGCGTGCCGTTCTTGTAGTGGATGTCGTCATTGTAGCGATCGACGGTGGAAGCGATGGAGATCACCGCTTTCAGCGCCGGTGGCTTCAGCGCTGCGACCTGCAGGCAGTTGAAGCCGCCCCAGGAAATGCCCATCATGCCGACATTGCCGTTCGACCAGGGCTGGGCGGCGATCCAGGCGATCAGTTCGCAGCCGTCTGCAAGTTCGCGCGGCGTATATTCGCCGTCGATGACGCCATCGCTTTCGCCGGAGCCGCGGATATCGACGCGCACGCCGGCAATGCCGGCGGCAGCAAAGATCGGATAGGTGGATTCGTCACGGGCATTGGTGCCGCCCCGCTTTCGGTAGGGCAGATACTGAGAACTGCCGGAACGGGGCTGGCATCAGCGCCATCCGGCATCCAGATGCGGGCGGAAAGCCGCGTGCCGTCTGCGAGAATGATCCACTCGTTCTCGATCAGGGTAAAGCTGCGTTTCGACATGCTATCCATCTTCGTCATTCCGCTTTTCAATTGTCGAACCAGACGCGGTTTGCCACATAGCCGTTCGAAAGATCATTGCCGATATCGTGGACAAAACCCTTCAGCGAGGTCGAGGCGGCGTTCACATAGTCGTTGAAGACCGGCAGGATGAGGCCGCCTTCGTCCCGCACCGTCAGCGCCATCGTGCGATAGAGGTCCTTGCGCTTGGTCTCGTCGAGCTCGGAGCGTGCCTGCAGCAGAAGCTTGTCGAAGTCATCGCGCTTGAAGCGGGTGTCGTTCCATTCGGCAGTGGAGAGGTAGGAAGTCGAATAGCGCGAATCCTGCGTCGGGCGGCCACCCCAGTAGGAGGCGCAGAACGGCTGGACGTTCCAGACATTCGTCCAGTAGCCGTCTTCCGGCTCGCGCTGGACCTCAATCTGAATGCCGGCTTTGCTGGCGCTTTCCCTGAAACAGCACGGCGGCATCGACGGCGCCGGCAAAGGCGGCGTCCGAGGTGCGCAGCGGGATCGGCCGATCGTGGCCGGATTTCTTGTAGTGAAATGCCGCCTTGTCCGGGTCATAGGCGCGCTGTTCGATCCCCTCGGGCGCCAGCGCATAGTTTTCGTTGACCGGATAGTCATTGCCGAGCTTGCCGTAGCCGCCAAGGATGCGGTCGAGAATGGCCTGGCGGTCGATGGCGTATTTCAGCGCCAGCCGTAGGTCGTTATTATCGAACGGCGCAGTGTCGCAATGCATCAGGAAACTGTAGAAGCCCTTGCCTGCTGTCTTGAGGATCTCAACCTTCGGCGCACGCTTGAGCATCGGAACCGTCTTCGGATCGATGTTGTTGATGAAATGCACCTGGCCGGAGGCCAGCGCTGCGACGCGTGCGGTGTTGTCGTTCATGACGATGATCTCGACACTATCGACGAAGCCGCGATCCGAACGCCAGTCGGCGGTGTTCTTTTCGAAGGTGGCGCGCAGGCCGGCCTCATAGCCAACAAGCTTGTAGGGGCCGGTGCCGATTGTCGAGGTCGGGTTGCTGACGCCGCCGCCCGGCTGGATGATCAGGTGGTAATCGGTCAGGATCAGTGGCAGATCGGCATTGCCTTCGGTGAGCGTCAGGACGAGGTCGCCGGCCTTGTCCTCGATCGTCTTGATCGAGCGCATCAGACCGAGCGCGCCGGACTTTGAGCCTTCATCGGCATGGCGCTTCAGGGTGGCGATAACGTCGGCCATCGTCAGCGGGCTGCCATCGTGGAACGTCACGCCGCTGCGCAGCTTGAATGTCCATACCGATGCGTCAGGAGACGGGGTCCAGGATTCGGCCAGGGGAAGGCAGGGCTGCGCCCGTTTTGGGATCGGACTCAACCAGCGTGTCGCCCCAGAGATGGCCGATGGTGAACAGCACGGAACCGCTATATGTGGCCGGATCGAGCGAGTCGGTGGTGGCGCCGCCCTTGAGGCCGAGCTTCAGGTGACCGCCGCGTTTGGGCTCTTCCGCGTGGGCCTTGCCGGCGATCAATGTGCCGGAGAGGCCGGCGGCGAGACCGAGCGCTACCGTGCCGCCGAGGAAGGTCCGGCGATTGACCTCGCTGTTGGCAATCAGACTGTCGGGCTTCTGGGTGAAATCACGCATTCGCTGTTCCCTTTATCTCTGGTTTTTCACGAGGAAGCGTAGCGGTAAACGTGTCGAGCACAATTTCATGACTTGACGCTGATTGACGTGACTTTACGCTATGCAAAATTCCAAAAGGAACTGTCCGTGCCCAACATCGATGCTTTTACAGAAAACCTGCGCTTTGCCTGCGCCACGCGGCCGTCGATCTCGCAGATTTGCCGGGAGATCGGCATCAATCGTCAACAATTCAACCGCTATATTTCCGGCGAGGCCCGACCATCGGCGCATAACCTTGCCCGTATCGCGGCGTTCTTCGGCGTCGGGTCCCAGGATTTTTCGCTTGCCGCGCCCGTGTTCCAAACACGCATGACGCGTCCGGACCAGCGCCGGGTCGATGGCGGGCTGCTTCTGGAGGGGCTGCCGGGCGATCTGCCGTCGCTTCGCCGGCATCTGGGCTACTTCCAGACCTATCATCTTTCGCCGTCATGGCCCGGCCTTGTCGTCTGCTCCTGTGCCCGGTTGCTGGGGGAAAACGGCTCCGTTCACGTCAAGTCGATCGAGCGTATCCGCGATGCGGCCCATGAGATCCGGCAATATTCGAAATATATCGGGCTTGCAGCCTTCCTGCGAAACCGCATTTTCATCACCGAGCGCAGCGTCAGCAGGCAGCCGATGATGTCACAGACGATCCTGATGCCGTTTGAGGTTCATCAGCGTGTCTATCTGCGTGGCATCACCATGGGGGTTTCTTGGCGTAAGGAAAACCTGCCCTATGCCTCGTGGGTCATCTGGCGCCATCTCGGTACCAATCCCGACAAGCGTCAGGTCCTGTCTCGCTGCAGGGGTGCTGCCGGAAAACTCGCGGCAATTGCCGGCAACAGTGCGCGGCTATCTCGAAGCGCCGTCGTCCGGCATTCTGTCCGTCCCGGAAAATTTCTGAGCAACTCGTCGCACTGTAGCCCGTTTCGTCATAGGATCTGAGCGACGCAAACGGGAGGATGTGATGATGTCGAAGGCCGTTGTTGCTGCATTAGCGCTGCTTGGCTTTTCCGCTTTGCCGGTTCTTGCCGAAGATGCACCACCTTCGCCGCTTGCCGGCTGTGCGATGTCCGGTGCATCCAGTGTCTTCATCGGCGGTGCGCCGGCATTGAGACTGTCGGATGTGGTCAATTGCCCGGCCGATCTTTATGAAATCGTTCCAGGCATCATGATCGAGGGGCAGCCGCTGGTTCGGGTCCGTTCCGGATCATCCGAAAAAGCCGATTGCGCCGCCAAAGGTGAAACGACGGTCACGGCAAACAACCAGCCGACACAGCGGCTCGGCGACGTCAACTGTACCACCAAGTGAACGGCTGATGGTGATTCCCTCCCTTCAACGGGTGCGTGAAGGGAAGGTTTTTTCGTTTGGTTAGTTGCCGGCGCTTTCCATCTTGCGGGTCGTCAGAACCTTTTCCAGCCAGCCGATTTCCATTTCCGGAACCGACTTCAAAAGCAGATCGGTATAGTCGTCGAACGGAGGCGAGAGGACTTTGGACTTTGGCCTGAAGCGCACCAGCTTGCCGCGGTGCATGACTGCGACACTGTCCACGATCGCTCGAACGATGGCGATGTCGTGGGTGATAAAGACATAGGAAACAGCGGTTTCCTCCTGAAGTCTCAGAAGCAGATTCAAGATGCCTTCCGCCACCAGCGGATCGAGCGCCGAGGTCGGTTCGTCGCAGAGGATCAGTTCCGGCTTGGCCGCCAATGCCCTTGCGATTGCCACGCTGCTTCTGGCCGCCCGACAGCTCGGCCGGATAGCGGTCGAGGAAACGGTCACCCATCTCGATCTGGTCGAGCAGCTGTTTCACCCGCTCCGTCTTCTTCGCCCCATGCAGGCCGTAGTAGAAGGAGATCGGCCGGCCGATGATATCGCGCACCGTCTGGCGCGGGTTCATCGCGGTGTCAGCCATCTGGTAGATCATCTGCACGCGGCGAAGCTCTTCCTTGGTGCGCGAACGCAGCGCCTTGGGAAGCTCCTTGCCGTCAAAGGTGATCGTGCCTTCGGAGGGAGGCAGCAGGCCGGTGATGACGCGGGCGAGCGTCGATTTGCCGGAGCCACTTTCGCCGACGATTGCCAGCGTCTGGCCCTTGGGCAGATGCATCGAGACGTCATGCAGCACCTTGAAGCCGTTGCCGTAACCGGCGCTGACATGCTCGATCTTCAGGAGCGTGTTGCTCTGGTCCTTGGCTTCCGCCCGTTTGGTCTGGCGGACGCTGACCAGTGCCCTCGTATAGTCCTCGTTCGGTGCCTCGATGATCTGCTTGGTCGTGCCGTATTCGATGGTCTTGCCGTGGCGCAGCACCATGATGTCGTCGGAAATCTGGGCGACGACTGCGAGGTCGTGGGTGATGTAGAGCGCGGCCGTATGCGTCTCTTCGATCGCGTGCTTGATCGCCGCCAGAACGTCGATCTGGGTGGTGACGTCAAGCGCCGTGGTCGGCTCATCGAAGACGATCAGCTCCGGGTTTGGGCAAAGCGCCATCGCCGTCATGGCGCGCTGCAGCTGGCCGCCGGAAACCTGATGCGGGTAGCGTTGCCCAAACGTTTCCGGGTTGGGCAGGCCGAGCACCTTGAAGAGGTAAAGCGCCCGCTTTTCCGCTTCCGGCCGGGTCATGATCTTGTGGCGCAAGGCCGCCTCGATCACCTGTTCGCCAAGTCTGTGCGCCGGATTGAAGGCGGCGGCGGCCGACTGGGCGACGTAGCAGACCTTGCAGCCGCGGATGGTGCGGACGCCATCGCGGCCGAGCGTCAGGATGTCCTTGCCGTTGAGCAGGACCTGACCGCCGGTGATCGCAGCACCGCCGCGGCCATAGGCAAGGGCGGAGAGGCCGATGGTTGACTTGCCGGCGCCGCTTTCGCCGATCAGGCCGAGCACCTTGCCCTTCTGGACGTCGAAGGAGACGTTTTCGACAAGGGTCACGGTTTTCGGCGGTTCCCCTGGCGGGTAGCTCGTCGCCTCGATCTTCAGATTTTTGACGGAAAGCAGATCAGGCATCGCCGCGTCCTCCCTTGAGGCTCGAGGTCCGTTTCATCAGCCAGTCGACGACGAGGTTGACGCAAATGGCAAGGCCGGCGATCGCACCGCCCGGTACGAGGGCTGCCGAAATGCCGAAGATGATGCCGTCCTTGTTGTCCTTGACCATGCCGCCCCAATCGGCTGCCGGCGGCTGGATGCCGAGGCCGAGGAAGGAGAGGGTGGAGAGGAACAGGATCGAGAAGGCAAAGCGCAGGCCGAATTCGGCCAGTAGAGGGGACAGCGTGTTCGGCAGGATTTCCCTGAAGATGATCCAGCGGGTGCCTTCGCCGCGAAGACGCGCGGCTTCCACGAACTCCATGACGGCGACGTCAGGCGCGACGGCGCGACCGATGCGGAAGACGCGGGTACTGTCGAGAACCGCCATGACCAGGATCAGGATCCAGAGCTGCTGCGGCAGGACGGCCAGCACGACGAGGGCGAAGATCAGCGTCGGGATCGCCATCATCAAATCGTTGAAACGGGAGAACAGCTGGTCGATGAAGCCGCCGGTGACGGCTGCCGTGAACGACAGGAGCATGCCGAGCGAGAAGGAGATGACCGTCGCTGCCAAGGCAACGAAGATCGTCGTTCTTGCTCCGAAGACGAGGCGGGACAGGAGGTCCCGGCCGAGATTGTCGGTGCCGAGCAGGAAGTCGCCGCCCATAGGCAGCCAGATATCGCCGACGACGTCGCGTTCGCCGAACGGGGCGATCCAGGGGGCAAAGATGGCGCAGAACAGGGCCAGCGCAATGCCGATCATGCCGACCCAGGCGCTGAGGGGAATGGAACTCAATCTCATCGTGGGTGCCTCAATCTCGGATTGGCGAGGATGGCGAGAATATCCGCGGCCATGTTGAGGAAAATGTAGAAGGCGGCAAAGATCAGGCCGCAGGCCTGCACCACCGGCATGTCGCGCACCGTGACCGCATCGACCATGTACTGGCCCATGCCCGGATAAACGAACACCACTTCCACGACGACGACGCCAACCACGAGATAGGCGAGGTTGAGCGCGATGACGTTGATGACCGGGGCGACGGCGTTGGGAGCGGCGTGCCGGGCAATGATGCGGAAAGCGCCGAGGCCCTTGAGCTCCGCCGTTTCGACATAGGCCGACGACATGACGTTAAGGATGGCGGCGCGGGTCATGCGCATCATGTGGGCGAGAACGACCAGCACCAGCGTGGCAACCGGCAGCGCGATGGCCGAGAGCCGTTCGCCAAAACTCATGCTGTCGTAGACGGTGGCCGGGAAGGTGGCGACGCCCAGCTGAACCGCGAAGAACAGGATCAGCAGATAGCCGATGAAGAACTCGGGCAACGAGATCGCCGCCAGCGACACGACGTTGATGATCTTGTCCGGCAACCGGTTTCGATACTGCACGGCCAGCATGCCGAGCCCGACCGCCAGCGGTATGGAAATGATCGCTGCAAAGAAGGCGAGGAACAGGGAATTTCCTGAGCCGCTTGCCGATCTGTTCGCTGACGGAGTTCTTGCTGGCCCAGGATTTGCCGAAATCACCCTTGACCGCGCCGCCGAGCCAACTGAGGTAGCGTTCGGTGAGCGGCTTGTCGAGGCCGAGATCCTTGGTGATGTTTTCAATTGCCTGCGGCGTTGCCGACTGGCCGAGATAGGTGGTGGCGAAATCGCCGGGCAGGGCTTCCACGCCGCCGAAGATCATCAGCGACACGGCAAAAAGCAGACCAACGCTCAACCCCAGGCGCTGGATGATAAGGGCCGCCAAAGGACGGCGCAGGGTGAAACGGCGCCAGAACGTTACAGTGACGACACCGGCTGCGGGCGTCACCATCGTTCCGGAAACGGGGGGACTGCGAGAGGCTTTCGCCCCCGCAGCCGGACCCGTTGTGTGCGCCGGACCCGCGATCGGTCCGCCCGCCATCAGGCGTCGAGCCAGACGCGGGCTGCGACGAACCCGTTCGACATGTCGTTGCCGACGTCGTTGACATAGCCCTTCACCTGCTTGGTGCTGGCATTCACGAAGTCGTTGAACATTGGCAGGATCAGGCCGCCTTCGTCGCGGACCATCATTGCCATATCTGTGTAGAGTTCCTTGCGCTTGCCGTCATCCAGTTCCGAACGGGCCTGCAACAGCACCTTGTCGAAGTCGGGACGCAGGAAGCGGGTGTCGTTCCAGTCCGCCGTCGACAGATAGGCGGTGGAATACATCAGGTCCTGGGTCGGACGGCCGCCCCAGTAGGAGGTCGAGAAAGGCTGCGCGTTCCAGACGTTGGTCCAGTAACCATCGCCCGGCTCGCGCTTGACCTCGATCTCGATGCCGGCCTTCTTGGCGCTGTCCTGGTAGAGCACCGCCGCATCGACGGCGCCCGGGAAGGCAACGTCCGACGTGCGCAGCAGAACCGGGCCGCTATGGCCGGACTTCTTGTAATGGAAGGCTGCCTTGTCCGGATCGTAGACGCGCTGCTCGATGCTGTCCGGGAACAGGGCGTAGGTCGAATTGATCGGGAAGTCATTGCCGACCTTGCCGTAGCCTGCCAAGGATCTTCTCGACCATCGTTTCGCGGTCCATGGCGTATTTCAAGGACAGGCGCAGATCGTTGTTGTCGAAGGGTGCTGTGTTGCAATGCATGATGAAGACGTAGTGACCGCGGCCCGAGGTCGAGAGGATTTCGACATTCGGCGCACGCTTCAGCAAGCCGACCGTCTTTGGATCGACGCGGTTAATGAAGTGTACCTGACCGGACGAAAGTGCTGCCATGCGTGCCGTTGCGTCGTTCATAACGATGATTTCGACGGAATCGACGAAGCCGCGATCCGTGCGCCAATATTCCGGGAACTTTTCGAAGGTCGCTCGGACGCCGGGCTCCCAGCTCATCATCTTGTACGGACCGGTGCCGATCGCGGCATCCGGATCGTCCAGGCCACCGTTCGGCTGGATGACGAGGTGGTAGGCGCTGAGCAGCAACGGCATGTCGGCGTTGCCTTCGTTCAGGGTCACCACCAGATTGCCGCCGTCGGCCTTGACTTCCTTGATCGACTTCATGACGCCAAGGGCGCCGGACTCGGACTTTTCGTCTGAGTGACGCTTCAGCGTTGCGACGACGTCATCGGCGGTCAGGTCCTTGCCGTTGTGGAACTTGACGCCGCTGCGGATCTTGAAGGTCCAGGTGACGGCATCCTTCGATGGTTCCCAGGATTCGGCCAGTGACGGGATTGGCGCACCCGTGAACGGGTCGGATTCGACCAGCAGGTCGCCCCAGGTATGGCTGGCGACGAACGTGACCTGCGACAGGTTCTTGCCCGGATCCTTGCTGTCGGTAGCCGAGCCGCCTTCGAGGCCGAGCTTCAGATGGCCGCCCTTTTCGGCTCCTGAGCCGAGGCACTGGTGGCAAACAGGCGCTTGCGCTGGACAGCGCAACGCCTGCAGCCACGGTGCGGCCGATGAATTCACGCCGGTTCATCTTGCCCATCATGACCTGATTGGCGAGGTAGTTCTTGTAATCGCTCATTCCCCTGTTCCCTTTGTTATGGCTTTTCGCCGTTTTTCATTATTGTTGTTCGATCGTTGTCGATCAGGTGGTTGCTAGAATGCATGCCCGAAGGCAGCGATGCCAGTCAATTTCATGGATTGGTCTGCCACGATCAAAAGCCTTTCCAAAAAGGGGCGTTCCGCTGCCGAAATACCCGTTAAAATTAATGGTATCGTCTCAGTAGTACTCTGTAATCACATAAAAATTCTGCCGTTATCATAAGTCAGGCTTATGGTACTCCAACGCAAAGAGCCGGCCTGGTTTTCCAATCGGCAAACGCTTCCCGGCTGTTATTTTCCCTTCCAGACGGGATCGCGTTTTTCCGAAAATGCCCGTGCGCCTTCCAATTGGTCTTCACTGAATAGAGGATGTCGACCGTCTTGAACTGGCGTTTGGTGATCTTGTTCATCGTCGTCTGGAAATCCTCGCCTTCGGCAGCACGGACCACTTCCTTGATCGCGGCATAAACCAGCGGCGGTCCGCTTTCGAGCAGGCGGGCGAGCTCCCAGGCACGCTCCATCAGCTTAGTCGTGGGCAGAATCTCGTTGACGAAGCCCCAGCGGTGCGCCTCGGTCGCATCCAGCCAGCGGCCGGTGAACAGCATGTCCATGGCGATGTGATAGGGGATGCGCTTGGGCAGCTTGATTGAGGCGGCGTCGGCGACGGTGCCCGAGCGGGATTTCCGGCAGGGCGAAGGTCGCGTGTTCGGCGGCGAGGATCATGTCGGTCGACAGGGCGATTTCCAGGCCACCGCCGCAGCAGATACCGTTAATGGCTGCGATAACCGGCTTGTTGAGGTCGCGCAGTTCCTGCATGCCGCCGAAACCGCCGATGCCATAATCGCCGTCGACGGCGTCGCCACCGGCCGCCGCCTTCGGATCCCATCCTGGACAGAAGAATTTTTCACCGGCGCCCGTGATGATCGCCACGCGCAACGTTTCGTCATCGTGAAATCGCCAAAGATTTCGCCCATGATGCGGCTGGTCACCAGATCGATCGCGTTGGCCTTCGGCCGATCGATGGTGACTTCGAGAATGCCGCCTTCATGCGGCGTGTTCTGATAGGTCCGGTCATAGGCGTTATTTCCTTCGACGGATCAGGGCATCGGCGGCAACGGTTCCAGACCCTTGCGGCAACACCATGATAGGATTGATATCGAGTTCTTCGAGCTTTGCGGCGTTTGCTGCGACATAGGATGCCACGGCAGCGACAGCCGCAGTAAGCGCTTCAATGTCGCCTTTCGAGCCACCGCGATAGCCATCGAGCAGTTTCTTGATTTTCAGGCCGGAAATGGCCTCGTTTATCGCTTCCTGCATGGTTGGAAGGGTCAAAATTGCCTGAATCCTCGAGCAATTCCACCAGAATCCCGCCGGCGCCGATGGTCAGAACCAGACCGGCAACGGGATCGCGCAGTGCCCCTGACGATGATTTCAGCGACCGGTTTTGCTATCATTTTTTCGACGAGATAGCCGGATGCGACGCTTTTCATCGCGTCGGCCGCATCGAGAACCGACTGGCGGTCGGCAAGATTGAGCTTGACGGCGCCTGCTTCGGTCTTGTGGGCGACGCCGAGGCCCTTGAGGACGACTGGAAAGCCCAGTGTTTCGGCGGCGTCAGCCGCTTCATCTGCAGTATTGGCAGCCTTGCCTGCCGGCACCACGAGGCCGAATTTTGCCAGTTCGGCCTTTGCCTCGCTCTCGCTGATCGTGATGATTTCGCCGTCTTCAGCGTGTGCGGAGAGCAACGGCACCGGAGCCGGTTTCGCCCAGATGGCGCCGATACCGGCCGAAATTTCGGCGGCGGCCAGCGCCTCGTCGATGCCGGAGAAGGCAACAACGCCGGCAGCCATCAGCGACAGAGCCGTGTCTTCCGGCATGTTCTCGCCAAGGCTGGCGACAATACCGGCAACGGCGCCGGTCGTCTTGGCCGAGGCGATGACGGCCTCGCAGGTGGTGTTCCAGTCGCTGGCGTCGCAGCGGTCCTGGCGGGGGAAATCGAGCACAATGAGATTGAGCGCATAATCGCCCTTCATCATCGCTGTAAAGGCGATCGTCTGCTTCTCCAGATTGCCCCAGACGAAGGTGTGATAGTCGAGCGGATTGGCGATGGTGACCATTTCGCCGAGGCTTTTCGCGCAAGGGCTGGCACTGCTCCTCCTTAAGCGCCCGGAACACGGTCTTCCGTTTCACTCCGGCATCCGCCATCAACGACGCTTCTCCGCCGGAGCAGCTCATCGAGGAGACGTCATAGTTTTTCAGCGGCGGATGCAGGTGGAGCAGTTTGAGCGTTTCCAGCAGTTCCGGCAGCGTATCGACCCGGCCGATGCCGAGGCGTTCGAGCAGGGCACTGGAAACGGCGTCGTTGCCGGCGAGCGAGGCCGTGTGCGAGACCGTCGCCAGCTGTGCGGCTTCGGACTTGCCGACCTTGAGGGTGACGACCGGTTTCTTCAATTCGCGGGCGCGGGTGGCCAGCCGCTGCAGGGCTTCGATGCTGTCGAAGCCTTCGATATGCAGGCCGACGGCGGTGACGCGGATCTTCGAGGGCTGCGATGGCAAGTTCCGAGAGGCCGGTCTGCGCCTGGTTTCCGGCTGTCATGATATAGGCCAGCGGCAGGCCACGCATCTGCATGGAGATGTTGCAGGCGATGTTCGACGACTGGGTGAGAACGGCGACACCACGCTCGACGCGCTGCATGCCGTGCTGGTCCGGCCAGAGCAGAGCGCCGTCAAGCGCATTGATGAAGCCATAGCAATTGGGGCCGACGATCGGCATGTCACCGGCCGCCGCCACCAGCGCATCCTGCAGGTCGTTGCCATCGGCAAGCTCGCTGACGGCCTCATGGAACCCCGATGCGTAGCAGATGGCGCCGCCAGCCTCCGGGGGCGGACAGATCGCGGATGATCTCGATGGTGAGCTGGCGGTTGACGCCGACGAAGGAGGCGTCGGGTGCGGCCGGCAGTTCGGCCACCGAGCGATAGCATCGGCGGCCAAGGATTTCGTCCTGTTTGGGATGCACCGGCCAGATATCGCCGGTGAACCCCATCTTGTCGCATTGTTCGATGACCCCGGCGCTTCCTTGCCGCCGAAGACGGCGATGGATTTGGGCCGGATCAGGCGGTCAAGGGATCGCGTCATGCTCATGCTCCAAGCGGCCGCAGGAGGTCGCGGCTGATGATATGCCGCTGGATTTCCGAGGTGCCGTCCCAGATGCGCTCGACGCGGGCGTCGCGCCAGAAGCGGGCAAGCGGCAGGTCATCCATCAGGCCCATGCCGCCATAGATCTGGATCGCCTCGTCGGTGACGCGGGCGAGCATCTCCGAGGCATAGAGCTTGGCCGAGGCGATTTCGCGGTTGGCCGGAAGCTTCTGGTCGAGCCGCCATGCGGCCGCCAGCGTCAGGTAATCGGCGGCATCGATCTCGGTGATCATGTCGGCGAGCTTGAAGGATACGCCCTGGTTGGCGCCGATCGGCTTGCCAAACTGCTTGCGCTCGGCAGCATAGGGCAGGGCGTAGTCGAACACCCGGCGGGCGCGGCCAACGCAGGTGGCGGCAACGGTGATGCGGGTGGCGTAGAGCCAGTCATTGGCGATGTCGAAACCCTTGTGGACTTCGCCGAGAATGGCGGAGGAGGGCAGGCGGCAATCGTCAAACGAGAGGATGCAGTTCTTGTAGCCCCGATGCGAGACCGAATCGTAGCCGTTGCGGATTTCAAAGCCCGGCGTGCCGCGATCGACGAGAAAGCAGGTGATCTTCTTTTTGGCCCGCGCGGGGTATCCTCTTCACCAGTGGCGATGAAGACGATGACGAAATCGGCGATATTGGCATGCGAAATGAAATGCTTGGTGCCATTGACGATCCAGTCGTCGCCGTCCGGCTTGGCGAAACATTTCATGCCGCGCACGTCGGAACCGGCATCCGGCTCGGTCATGGCGAGCGCATCGAATTTCTCGCCCTTGACGGCGGGGATCAGATATTTTTCGCGCTGCTCGTAATTGCAGGCCATCAGAATGCCGGAGGGGCGGCCGAAGAACACGGTCAGGCCCATCGAGCCACGGCCAAGCTCGCGCTCGACCAGCGTGAAGGTCTGGTGATCGAGCCCGGCGCCTCCGACTTCTTCCGGCATGTTGCAGGCGAAGAAGCCGAGATCCTTGCACTTCTGGGCAATCTCCTGGCCGAGTTCCTTCGGCACGATGCCGGTGCGCTCCACCTCGTTCTCGTGCGGATAAATCTCGGTCTCAACGAAGCCGCGAACGGTGTCGACGATCATCTGTTGTTCTTCGGTCAGTGCGAAATTCATCTCAATCCCTCCTTTTTATTTGCCTTCGGCGCGCATGTGCTTCAAGGCGCTCCCTCCCCCTTGTGGGGAGGGTTGGGGAGGGGTCTTTCTTAAAAGAACCCCTCCCGGCCCTGAGGGCCACCCTCCCCACAAGGGGGAGGGAAAGTCGCTACCTTTTTGCCCAACACTCCGCCCGACACCTTCTGGCTTCGGCAATTCCGCATGCGCCTCGGCAATCGCCTTCACCCTGTCGAGGACGGCGGCCGGGGCCGGGACGGCCTTACTCTCCTTGGAGGCGACGTGCAGCATCATCTGTTCGGCGGTTGCCACCGCCTCATTGGTGGCGGCGTTGTAGATGGTCGAGAAAATGTGCAGGCGCTTCTCGTCGTAGGAGAGGATCTGGCAGGTCGAGTAGAGCGCGTCGCCGAGCTTGGCTTCGCCGAGATTGCGGATATGGGTCTCGACCGTGTAGTAGCTGTGGCCGTTCTTGACATAGTCGAGATCGACGCCGATCAGGCGCAGCAGGCCGTCGGAGGTATCGCCGAAGACCTGCAGATAGCGATGCTCGGTCATGTGGCCGTTGTAATCGACCCAGGCGGCGTTGACCTTGGCGTCGAGGATGCGGATCGCCTTAGCCTGGCCGAGATCGGTCTGAGGCTTTTCGGCGTTGGCCCAGAGACTGTCTTCGAAATCGGCGAGCAGTTTGCCGGCACCCCAGCCCTTGCCGCCGTCGCCGCTTTTCAGTGCGTGCATGATGCCGACGAGGTTTTCGTCACGGATGCGTTCGAGATCGCGGATGCCGCGGGCGCCGGACTGTGCGTCGGACTGGCCGGCGATCTTGTTCACTAACTCATCATCGAGATCGACAACATCCATCAGCTTGGTCCACGGCCAGGACAGGCAGGGGCCGAACTGGGCGAGGAAGTGGCGCATGCCGGCTTCGCCGCCGGCGATACGGTAGGTCTCGAACATGCCCATCTGCGCCCAGCGCATGCCGAACGAATAGCGGATGACGTCGTCGAGCGTTTCTGGTGTCGCAGATATCGTCCTTGATCAGCCACAGGCCTTCGCGCCAGACGGCTTCGAGAAGACGGTCGCCAACGAAGGCCTCGATCTCCTTGTTGATGATCACGCCCTTCATGCCGATCGGCGCAAGCTTGGCCTTGGCATCCTGCAACGTGGCCTTGCTGGTCTTTTCGCCGCCGACGAGTTCGGCGAGCGGCAGCAGGTAGACCGGATTGTAGGGGTGGGCGACGAACATGCGCTCGGGATGCTTCATGTCGCGCTGCAGCTCCGTCGGCATGATGCCCGACGTGGACGAGCCGATCAGCGCCGTCGGCGGGGCAGCCGCGTCGATCTGGGTGATGACGTTGCGCTTCAGATCGACACGCTCGGGTACGCTTTCCTGAATCCAGTCAGCACCTTGCACGGCTTCTTCAATGCTCTTGACGAAGGTCAGCTTTCCCTTTTTCGGCAGTGGCGCCATGGTCAGCATGGCGTAGGCGCGCTCGGCATTGGCAAGCACTTCGCCGACGATGCGTTCTGCTTCCGGATGCGGGTCGAACATCGCGACATCGATGCCGGCCAGCAGGAAGCGTGCCGCCCAGGCCCCGCCGATAACGCCGCCGCCGATGCAGGCCGCCTTGGTGATTTTGGTCATGTGCATTCTTCCCGTGTTCGTGGCGGAAACCCCTCCCGACCCTGCGGGCCACCCTCCCCACAAGGGGGAGGGATTGGGGGCTCACGATCTGCGTCTTTCGATCGACCTTTCCCTTCGCCGTGTTAGCGGTGGTTGCGAAAGGTTCGGCGGTTTAAGCCCTCCCCCTCGTGGGGAGGGTTGGGAGGGGTTTTGTTCTCAGCGCTTCGTCAGCTTCAGCTTTTCACGCACTTCGGCCGGGCCGATGATTCTTGCGCCCATGCCTTCGATGACGCCGACTGCCTTTTCGACGAGCTGCGCATTGGTGGCGAGCTGGCCCTTGCCGGCATAGAGATTGTCTTCCAGGCCGACGCGAACATTGCCGCCGGCAAGCACGGCTGCAGCCGGATAGGCGAGCGCATTGCGGCCGATCGAGAAGGCCGAGAAGGTCCAGCTGGACGGCACGTTGTTGACCATCGCCATGAAGGTGTTGAGGTCGTCGGGCGCGCCCCACGGAATGCCCATGCAGAGCTGGATCAGGACCGGATCCTCGATCAGGCCTTCCTCGACGAGCTGCTTGGCGAACCAGAGGTGGCCGGTGTCGAAGGCTTCGATTTCCGGGCGCACGCCGAGATCGGTCATCATCTTGGCCATGGCGCGCAGCATCGACGGCGTGTTGGTCATGACGTAGTCGCCGAGCGAAAAGTTCATCGTGCCGCAATCGAGCGTGCAGATTTCCGGCAGGCATTCGGCGACGTGGGACACGTTCGGTGGCACCGGCCATGTCGGTGCCGTTGGGGTTGAGCGGCAGCGGCTTTTCGACATTGCCGAAAATCATATCGCCGCCCATACCGGCCGTCAGGTTCAGCACCACATCGACATCGGCGGAGCGAATGAGATCGGTCACCTCCTTGTAGAGGTCGTTGCGGCGGCTCGGCGCACCCGTCTCCGGATCGCGCACGTGGCAATGGACGATGGCGGCACCGGCCTTGGCGGCATCGATGGCCGAAGCGGCAATCTGTTTTGGCGATCTTGGCACATGCGGTGACTTGCCGGCGGTATCGCCGGATCCGGTAACGGCACAGGTGATGAAAACGTCGTGATTCATGCTCAGTGGCATAAAAGCCTCCCCTTGTTCTTGTTGTCCATTACGAGCCAAGAATGGCCGCTCTGCTTTCCTTTTGCGGATGTGTGTTATACATTTTCGGAATTAGAAGCCGGAGATGAATGAATGCTCGTTCCAATCGATCAGACCCAGCATATCGATCTTCTGGTGTTGCCGGAGACCAATCTGATCCTCGTCGCATCGGTAATCGAGCCGCTTCGCGCGGCAAATCGCATTGCCGGAAAGGTGCTGTACGACTGGGAGATTTTCAGCCTGGATGGCCAGGCGATCGAAACCAAGAGCGGTATCCCGATCCCCGTTGCCGGGCCGTTCCGGCCACAGAATGAAACAGCACCGCTGTTTGTCCTCGCAAGCTATAACTGGCGGGCCTATGCCACCACGCAATTGAAGATGCTTTTGTCGCGAACCGCCCGGCATCGCGAGATCGTGGCGGGAATCGAGGCGGGCACCTGGTTTCTGGCCGAGACCAGTCTGCTAGACAATTTCTCGGCCACCAATCACTGGGAGGATTTTGAGGATTTCGCGGCCGCCTATCCGCAGATCACTATGGTGCGCGAGCGCTTCGTCATCGACGGCAAGCGGATCACCACCGGCGGCTCGCTGCCGACGCTCGACCTGATGCTGGAGCTGATCCGCCGCCAGCACAGCTATTCGCTGGCGCTGGAGGTCTCCCGCCTGTTCATCTACGAGCAGGAGCGCACCCCGCGGCGACCTTTTGCAGATGCCTGCGATCGGCAATATGCGCATCCTCGATGCTCGTGTGGGGGCTGCCGTGAAGCTAATGGAAGAGACCGTCGATGCGCCCTTGACACTCAGCCGTCTTGCGCGCCGGGCAGGAGTGAGCGCCCGCCATTTGCAGGACCTGTTTCAGGAGACAATGGGTGTAGCGCCGCATGCCCATTACCTGGCGCTCAGGCTGAATGCGGCGCGCCGCAATGTGATCGAGACACGCGCCGATTTCGCCGATATCGCCGCTGCTACCGGCTTCAATTCCTCCTCGGCCTTTTCAGCGCAGTTATCGCGCCCATTACCATGAAAGCCCGAGCGAGACACGCCGTCGTGTCAAGCTCAAGAGCTGATTCAATCTGTTCATGCATCGATTCAACGGGCGACGGATCTCGCATGAGTCCGATCAGGCGCTTGGCGTTCGTTGTGCAGGAAGTGATTCAATCGAGGGCAACTGCGATATTGGGCATCTGCTCCGCCAGCATCATGGCCAGCATGGTTTCTGCCACCTGCCGGGAAAGCGCGTTCTTCTGCCATGCCAGCGACAGGCTCTGCATATAGCCGGGACCAAGCCGGCGCATGGCGGGTGCATTTCGCACGCGGGCGGCGGAGCTTTCCGGCAGCACCGAAAGATAGCCGTGGTCCATGACCAGATTGAGGATGACGGGGATCGAATCCACCTCGGTCAAGGTCAGCCGGTTGCGCTCCTGTTCGGTGAGCGTCGCCTCGATGAAATGCGCCGCCTGCTGACGCAGCCCGCTCTTGAGGCTGGGCACGGCTATCGGATTGGCTTGCAGCAGTCCGGCAATATCGTCGCCGTGTTTGGCAAACAGCGACGGATGGCCGGCAAGCGCTAGCGGCGTGCGTGAGATGAGCCTGCCTTCGAACTCGGTGGGGAAGGTTTCGAGATCGAGCAGCACCACGTCGAAGCGGCGGTTTTTCAGCCCGGCGATCAGTTCGTCGGCGGTGGTGCTGGACACGAACAGCGGCTGGCGCGGCCGGGCGCGATGCCACTTGGCTGTCAGTGCTGCCAGCATGCGGGCGATCTCGCTTTCGGGGCCAAGCGGCATCACCGAGCCGAAACGCCAGGTCGCCGCCGCCCGGCGGAACCGGTCTCCGGATGCGCGCGACAGCCTGCGCCAGATCTCGAGCAGGTTTTCGACGATCGGGATCACCGCCAGCCCTTCGGCCGTGCAGGTGATGCCGGATGGCGAACGGGAGAGCAGCGTGTACCCTGAGGTCGCGTTCCAGGTCGTTCATCTGCCGCGTCAGTTGCGGCTGGCCGGTTGCCGACACTTTCGAGGCGCCGCGAATACTGCCGCTGCGGGCGACCGTGACGAAGCGCTCCAAAGCCGTCAGGCTGATCGAGGGTGTGGTGTCCGGGCTGTTACCTGTCGGGAGGGAGAGAAGCAGCCCGATGGCTTCGTTCGCAGCCGCAAGGTCTGCCATCCGGCTTTGCGCCTCCAGCGTCGGCACCAGATTGCCGCGTTCGCGCCGGACAAGCGGCACTGCGATGGCAGCTTCGAAGCGTTTCAAGGCTGCGCTGACGCTTGCAGCCGGACGGCCGCTCGCCTTCGCAGCCCGGCGGATTCCGCGTTCTTCCAGGATCGCGTGGACAAGGGCAAGCGTGGCGATGTCCATCGGCGATCCTGATCCCCTGAAGCCAAATTACAAACCGGTGCCGATCTGTACGGATATCGGCATCTCGTGTTTCAATTTTGGGATATAACACAAACCGGGATATTGGGCATAGCATATCGGCCAACAAGGTGAGTCAAAGCATGCATGCATCGGTGAAAACCATCGTCCTCAACGGCAATCCGCTCGACTTCTCCGCGCTGGAGAAAATCGGCTCCGGCCTGTTCGTGCCCGTCGTTGCCGAGCAGTCGTTCTCGAACGGGTGGAGGCCGCGCACAAAATTATCGCCGATCGGATCGCCATGGGCCTGCCAGTTTACGGCGCCAATACCGGTGTCGGCTCGATGAAGGATCGGCTTTGGACGGTCGATGATCTCGTGGAATTCAACACGGCGCTGGTCAAGGCGCACCATTTCGGCACCGGGCCGCTGTTTTCCAAGGCCATCGTGCGCAAGGCCATCGCCATCCGCATCAACACTGCGCTCGGCGGCCATACCGGCTGCAGCGTCGATCTCGTCAAGGCATTTCTGGCGCTTCTGGAGCGCGGCGTCGTGCCGGCGGTCCATCGTCACGGATCGATCGGTTGCGCCGATATCGGCCTGATGGGGCAGGTCGCCTCGGTGCTGACCGGCACCGGCCAGGCCTTTTCGAGGGCGAGTTGCTTGACGCCGACGAAGCCCTGCGCCGCGCCGGCCTCGAACCTTTTGTGATGCTGCCGCGCGATGCGTTGGCGGCCCTCAGCGTCAATGCGACGGCCTTTGCCGCTGCCGCCGACGTCTTGCGCGAGGCCGCTTCGGCCGTGCGCGTGCTGATGACCACCGGGCTGATGTCGTCGCTGGCGCTCGGCGCCTCGGCCGACCCATGGCGGGTGGCGGCGACATTGGGAACACGTGGCGAAGCGCTGGTTGGTTCATGGCTCTATGGCCAGTCCGATTGTGTCGACTGGCCGCTGCCGACGGCGATCCATGATCCCCTGAGCCTGCGCATGACCGCGCAGGTCTTTGGCGCAGCTGTCGATACGCTGCTGGTTGCGGCCGAGCGGCTGGTCGATGCGACCTATCTGTCCGACGACAATCCGGTGGTGCTCGGCGGGCAGGTCCATGCGTCGGGCGCTTCGCTGCCTTTGACGACGACGCTCTACATCGAGACGGCGCAGATCGCCTTTTCGCATGTGGCGCGCAATGTGCTGAACCGTTGCATCCTTCTTTCCAACGGCGTGCGGCGAAACCTGCCCGTCAATCTGGTCGCACCGGGCGAGGTCGCCAGCGGCCTTGGACCGCTGATGAAGCTGGTGGTGGAACTCTATATGCGCGTCCAGTCGCTGGCGGTTCCGCTGTCGGCGCAATCGATCGTCGTTGCCGGCGGACTGGAGGAGGAGGCCACCTTCCTGCCGCTGATCGTCGAGCGCATGGAAACGCAGGTGCGGGATCTCAGGCAGATGGCGGCGATCGAGGCCATGCTGTCGGCCCAGGCCGTCGATCTCCTCGGCGATACGCCGCAGGGCGTCACCCAGATTGCCTATGACCGGGTGCGGGCCGTGAGCCCGACCTATCTCAAGGACCGGCCGCTCTCCAAAGAGATCGAGGTTCTGCACCATGAATTTGCCTGCGGTCGCCTGCTTGAGGCGATCGTGGCAGCGCCGATGCCCGAATTCGACGATTTCTTCGCGCTCGGACAGTAAGGGAGACAAGGATGTCTGACTTCGATCTGGTTCTGAAAGGCACCGTGGTTCTTGCCGATCGCATCGTTGAAGGCGGATTTGTTGCCGTGCGCGATGGCAAGGTCATTTTTGTCGGGCAGGGTGCCATGCCGGCCGGCCGCGAACGCCACGATCTCGGAAACGCGCTGATCCTGCCCGGCGCCATCGATGCACAGGTGCATTCGCTCTCGCAGAAGGATCAGGAGGATTTCATCTGGTCGACGCGTTCGGCCGCGGCAGGTGGCGTCACCACCATCGTCGACATGCCCTATGACGAAGGCAATCTGGTCTGCTCGGCCGAAGCCGTCCAGCGCAAGATCGATCATGCCGGCAAACAGGCGCGCGTCGATTTCGCGCTCTATGGCACCATCGATCCCGAAGAAGGCCCGGCGCGGATCGGGGAAATGGTCGAGGCAGGCGTCGCCGCGTTCAAGTTTTCAACTTTTGGTACGGATCCGAAACGATTTCCGCGTATTCCGGCCGGCTTGCTGGAGGATTGTTTTGCGGCGATTGCGCCGACCGGCCTGACCGCGGGCGTGCATAACGAGGACGACGAGGCGGTGCGCGCCACGATCGACAAGGTCAAGGCGGCGGGCATTACCGATTATCGCGCCCATGGCCTGTCGCGCCCACCGCTGACGGAACTGCTGGCCACTAATCAGATTTATGAAACGGGGGCAGCGACCGGCTGCCCGGCCCATGTCGTGCATTGCTCGGTCGGGCGCAGCTACTGATATCGCGGCTGCCTACCGCGCGCAGGGTTTTCGCGCCACCATCGAATGCTGCATCCACTATCTCATTCTCGATGAAGAGAACGACGTGAAGCGGTTAGGCGGCAAGGCCAAGATCAATCCGCCGATCCGCCCGCGTGCCGAGGTGGAAAAGCTCTGGCGCCATGTCGCCGACGGCAAGGTGACGCTGGTTTCGACCGATCACGTCAGCTGGTCGGAAAACCGCAAGACCAATCCGGATATGCTCGCCAATGCCTCCGGCGTGCCGGGTCTTGAAGTGATGATCCCGCTGTTCGTCAAGGGCCTGCTGGAGCGCGGCATCCCGTTAACGCGCGCCGCCGAACTGATGTCGCTCAATCCCGCCCGGCATTTCCGGCTTGATCACCGGAAGGGTGCACTCGAAATGGGCAAGGATGCGGATATCGTCGTCCTGACGCCCGAACCCTATACGTACGACGCGGCGGCAAGCGGCAACAATGTCGTCGGCTGGTCGCCGTACAACGGCATTCACCTGCCCTGGCGGGTGGCCGCGACCTATAACCGGGGCATACAGGTTTTCGACGGCAAGGCGGTGCTGGCAGCGCCGGGTACCGGCCAGTTCATCCGGCCGCTGGCAAGCCTGCCGCTGCGCGAGGCGGTCTGATGGCCACTGTCGATACCAATCTCCCCGTCGATATCAGGCGTATCGCCGATATCATCAAGGGCCTTGCCCGCATCACCGAGCCGGACAAACCCTATACGCGCCGGGCCTTCACGCCGCTGTTTCTCGAAGGCCGCGCCTTTCTCGAACAGCGCTTCAAGGCTGCGGGGCTGGAAACCCGGATCGATGCGTCGGGAAACCTGATCGGCCGCCGCAAGGGGCGCAAATCCGCACTCGGAACGATCATGCTCGGCTCGCATTCCGATACGGTGCCGGAAGGCGGTCGCTTCGATGGCATCGCCGGCGTCGCTGCCGCCCTCGAAGTGGCTCAGGCTCTGAACGATGCCGGCATCCGGCTCGATCACGATCTGGAAGTGGTCGATTTTCTCGCCGAGGAAGTCTCGATCTTCGGCGTTTCCTGCATCGGCAGTCGTGGTCTGGCGGGGCTGATCCCGGATGGCTGGCTCAGCCGGACGCAAGGGGAGCTGACTCTAAGGCAGGGCATGATCGATGCTGGCGGCGACCCGTCGCGGCTGGCAAGGCAGAAGCGCTCGGACATCAAGGCCTTTCTGGAGCTGCATATCGAGCAGGGGCCGGTTCTGGAAGCCGAGCGCTGCGATATCGGCATCGTTACGGCGATTGCGGGTATTACCCGCATCGAAATCCTCTTCGAAGGCCAGGCGGATCATGCCGGCACCACGCCGATGGGCCGCAGGCGCGATGCGCTGGTGGCCGCCTCGCGCATGGTCGGCGAGGTCGAGCGTCTGGCCTTGGACTACGCCAAGGGCGAGGGGCATTTTACCACGACGGTCGGCGAATTCTCGATCGAGCCGAATGCCGCCAATGTCGTGCCGTCGCGCGCCCGTATCCTGATCGATGCGCGGGCGGAATTGCGACCGGACATGGAGCGGTTCATTGCCGAGATCGATCAGATCGCCGTCGATATCCAGCGCGAGACCGGCGTCTCGATCGCTTCGCCAAAGCTGATTTCCGACAATTTTCCAACGCCCGCCGATCCGCTGGTAATGCGCAATCTCGAACAGGCCGCTGACCGTGTCGGCGCCAGACGCCGCCGCATGGCCTCCGGTGCCGGTCACGACACCGCCTGGATGGCGCGGATTTCCAAGTCGGCAATGATCTTCATCGCCTGCCGCGACGGACGCTCGCACACGCCGGACGAATGGGCTGAAAATGACGATATCGCGCTTGGCACGGCGGTGCTGTTCGAAGCGGTCCGCAAACTTGATAGCGATTTACAGGGAGAGCAGTGATGGGCCGGATACTCACGGAAAAGGACGTCGAAGCGGCCGTCAAGGGCGGTTCGGTTTATGCGGCCGGCGGTGGCGGCTGGGCCGATCATGGCCGTATGCTCGGTTATGCTGCGGTGTCGATCGGCAAGCCTGAACTGGTCTCGATCGATGAACTTGATGACAACGACTGGGTGGCTACGGCCGCGGCCATCGGAGCACCGGCCTCAACCACGCCCTGGGAAATGCGTGGTGTGGATTACGTCAAGGCGGTCGAACTGCTGCAGGAAGCGCTCGGCGAGAAGGTTGCGGCGCTGATGGTCGGGCAGAACGGCAAGTCCTCGACGCTGAACGGCTGGCTGCCATCGGCGATCCTCGGCACCAAGGTTTTGGATGCCGTCGGCGACATGCGGGCGCATCCGACTGGCGACATGGGGTCTATCGGCATGGCGGGCTCGCCTGAGCAGATGATCCAGACGGCAGTTGGCGGCAATCGCGACGAGAACCGCTATATCGAGTTGGTCGTGCGCGGCGCAACCGCAAAGGTCTCGCCGATCCTGCGTACCGCATCCGACATGTCCGGCGGCTTCATTGCCTCGTGCCGCAATCCGCTGCGCGCTTCCTATGTCCGCAAGAATGCAGCACTCGGCGGCATATCGCTGGCGCTGACTCTGGGTGAGGCGATCATCGCCGCGGAAGGCAGGGGCGGCACCGCCATCATCGAGACCATCGCCCAAACCACCAATGGAACGATCCTCGCCGAAGGCGTTATCACCGACAAATCCGTCGTCTACACCAAGGAAGCTTTCGATATTGGCACGGTGACTCTGGGGAAGGGCGATGACTCAACGGTACTCCACGTCATGAACGAATACATGGCCGTCGAGGATGCCGGCGGCACGCGGCTCGCGACCTTCCCCGACGTCATCACCACGCTGTCGCCGGACGGCGAGCCGTTGAGCGTCGGGCAGTTGCAGGTGGGGATGAGGATTTTCGTGCTGCATGTGCCAAAGACCGTCATTCCGCTGGCATCGAGCGTGCTGGATCCGAGTGTCTATCCTTCTGTGGAGAAGGCGATGGGCATTGATATTGCGCGCTATGCCTTGTCCGGCAGAGCCTAGGGAGACGGTGCCATGTCGCGCGATGCCGGTCTTGAGGAACTGATTAGACAAGAATTTGGTGCGCGAGACGGGATCTCCCGAAAAGCCGATGTTCGGTGGCCTTGCCTTCCTCCTCGATGGTCATCTGCTCTGCGGCGCGCGCAGTGACGGCATGCTGGCGCGCCTCGGCAAGGGCAATGACGGCTGGGCGCTGGCGATCGACGGTATCGAGCTCATGGTGATGGGCGACCGCCGGATGAATGGTTGGGTGCGGGCTGGCCCAGCCGCTTTCGGCGACGATGCGTTGCGCAAGCGGCTGCTTGATGCAGCGTTGGCCTATGTTGTCTCGCTGCCGCCGAAATAAACGACAAACGGTGCCGTGCTTCCGCCTTGCCCGAACTCTCCTGAGAAGCGGGCATGGATACGATCGCAGATAAGAAGAAGGAAAGACCAAGATGCCGAAGGCCAATCCCCGTCACCCCAATTTCCCCATTCCCGGCGGCCCGGAGCTGCGTGCCAAGGGTTGGCGGCAGGAAGCGTTGCTGCGGTTGATGGAAAACGTGCTGTCGGTCGGCGAGGATCCGGACAATCTGATCGTCTATGCGGCGCTTGGCAAGGCTGCCCGCAACTGGGCCTCTCATAAAGCAATCGTCAAGACTCTGCTGGAGATGGACGAGGATCAGACGCTGGTGATCCAGTCGGGCAAGCCGGTCGGGCTGTTGAAGACCCATGCCAAGGCGCCGCTGGTGATCATGGCCAATTGCAATATCGTCGGCCAATGGGCAAAGGCCGAGGTGTTCTATGAGCTGGAAAGGCAAGGCCTGATCTGCTGGGGCGGCCTGACGGCCGGCGCCTGGCAATATATCGGCAGCCAGGGCGTCATCCAGGGAACCTATGAAATCTTCATGCGCATCGCCGAGAACCGCTTCGGCGGCGATCTCGCCGGGCGCTTCATCCTGACGGCTGGCCTCGGCGGTATGGGTGGCGCGCAGCCGCTGGCTGGCCGGATGGCGGGCGCGGCGATCCTCTGCATCGATATCGATCCGGTGCGCGCCGAAAAACGCAAAGCGATCGGCTATCTCGAGCATGTGGCGCCGGATCTCGATACGGCGCTGGCGATGATCGATCTGGCCGTGAAGGAAAAGCGCGCCACTTCGATCGGCCTCGTCGGCAATGCGGCTGCCCTTTATCCGGAAATCGCCAAACGTGGCGTCGTGCCGGATATCGTCACCGATCAGACATCGGCGCATGATCTCGTCTACGGATATGTGCCGAAGGGTATGAGTATCGAGGAGGTCAAGCGGCTACGCGTCGACGGGCAAGGGCAATTGATGGCTGCCAGCCGCGCTTCGATCGTCGATCACGTGAAGGCGATGCTCGAATTCCAGGCCAAGGGTTCGGAAGTCTTCGACAACGGCAACCTGATCCGCACCCAGGCGCGCGAAGGCGGTGTCGCCAATGCCTTCGATATCCGCATCTTTACCGAGGCCTATCTCAGACCGCTGTTTGCCCGTGCCATTGGCCCCTTCCGCTGGATGGCATTGTCGGGCGAAGAGAGCGATATCGCCCGCATCGACGACCTGTTGCTCGATATGTTCCCGGACAACAAGATCGTCACCAACTGGATCCGGCTTGCCCGCGAAAACGTGCCCTTCGAGGGATTGCCCGCCCGCATCGCCTGGCTTGGTCATGGCGAGCGCACGGAACTCGCGGTCGCAGTCAACGCCTTGGTCGCCTCCGGCGAACTCAAGGGGCCGGTCGCTTTCTCCCGCGATCATCTCGACGCCGGCGCCATGGCCCATCCCAACATCATGACCGAGCGGATGAAGGACGGTTCCGACGCCATTGCCGACTGGCCGCTGCTTGATGCGATGCTGCTCTGCTCGTCGATGGCCGACCTCGTCGTCGTCCATTCCGGCGGCGGCGGCTATGCCGGCTATATGACCAGCTGCGGCGTCACGGTGGTTGCCGACGGCACGGAGGCAGGAGCGGAGCGGCTGAGCCATGCGCTGACCAACGATACCTCGCTCGGCGTTATCCGTTATGCAGACGCCGGATACGAGGAATCGGTCGATGAGATCGCCAAGAAAGGGATCGGGTATATCGCGCTTGATTGAAGCGTGACGGTGACAATTGTTCTCTTGCGCCGGATGCAGCAACCGCGTGAATTGGTCTTCCGTGATAGCGGCACGATTTCGGAGGCCAGAATGACAACAATTTCCACTGCATCACCCGCCCTGCGTATTCCGACATTCGATGACGTCAAGGCCGCGCGGCAGCGAATTTCGGGAATGGCGCATGTGACGCCGGTTTTGACGTCGCGCACCGGCGATGCGATGGCGGGTGCGAGCCTGTTCTTCAAGGCGGAAAACCTGCAGCGGGGTGGGGCTTTCAAGTTTCATGCGGGGCTACAATTCGATCTCCGCGCTGGAACCGGCCATTCGGCGCAATGGTGTCGTAGCCTTTTCGTCCGGCAATCACGCGCAAGCGCTGGCCTATGCCGCCAAGCTCTTCGGCGTCTCCGCAGTCATCGTCATGCCGCAGGATACGCCAGCGATGAAGGTGGCGGCGACCAGGGGCTATGGTGCTGAGGTGGTCTTTTACGATCGCTACACCGAAGACCGCGACGAGATCAGCCGGCGGATTGCCACCGAGCGAGGTGCGACGCTCATTCCGCCCTATGATCATGCGGATGTCATTGCCGGGCAGGGCACGGTGGCTCTGGAACTGATCGAAGAGATCGGCGAGATCGATTTTCTCGTCGTTCCACTCGGCGGCGGCGGTTTGCTGGCCGGAAGCGCGCTGAGTGCCAAGGCTTTGGCGCCCGGGTGCAAGATTATCGGTGTCGAACCTGAGGCAGGCGACGACGGTCGGCAATCGCTGCGCAAGGGCGAGATCGTTCGCATTCCGGTGCCGAAGTCCATCGCCGACGGCGCGCTGACAACCTATGTTGGACAGCGCAATTTTCCGATCCTGAAACGCGACGTCGACGACATCGTGACGGTGAGCGATGGGCAATTGATCGAGACCATGCGCTTCTTTGCCGAGCGCATGAAGATCATCGTCGAACCGACGGGTTGCCTTGCCGCAGCAGCCGTTCTGCACGGCGCCGTTGCCTGTACCGGCAAGCGGGTGGGCATCGTTCTCAGTGGCGGCAATGTCGATCTGAAGACGTTCAACGTGCTTCTCGACGGAAGTTGAAGTCCGGCTGGTGGCGGAGAGCAGACCAGCAGCGCAAACCTTGGCGCGAAACGTTTTTCGGTTTCAACTTTCCAGTCTCGGATTTCGAGCATATCCTCTCCTTGCTGAAAAGAGGGTGGACCATGGGACTGAAACATGAATATGGTCTCGTGATCGGGACCAAGCTCAACTATTTTCGCGATGACCCCTGATGATTTCGGCCGTTACTATCACGGCAACCTGATTGTCGGGACGCCGCAGGGCTCCTATCGCTGCGCCATCGACGTTGATCCGAAAAACATGCCTGATGGTATCGAATGGCGCAGCGTCTCGCTGAAACCGGCGGCGATGAGCCAGTTCAAGCAATCGCCGAACGGATGGCATCCACTGGCATCCAACGAGACGTCAGGAGCGCTCGATTACATCCGCTCTTCCGTTCTCCATCCGCCGCTGGGCGTCGTCTTCGTCCGTTACGACAGCTGCATGTCGCGGTTTCTGGAGTTCATCCGCTGGAACCCACCGTGGAAGAACGGCACCGGTATTCAGGCATTGACTGATCTGGAAAGCATCCTCACCGATGCCGTGCGTTGCTATGTCTTCGGCGAACCGTTCAATGCCGGGCTCGGCGTGCATAACGTTCACCAGAACCAAGGTGACCGCATCGGCTCGGGCCATGAAGGCGAAAACGCGATCTGGCAGGATGGCGCGACCATCATCGAGAGCAGCACCGGCAAATTCACGGCGTTCCTCAACAAATTCAAGACGCAGGCCTACAAGACGGATGCGCTGGGCCGGCCGGCCTGAGCGCGGCGTGGCTGCGCGCCGAACAGGAAATTCCCTTGTTCGGGCGGTTTCGTTTCGGCGCCAAGGGCTCTATTGTGCATCTGCGAACAACGCGGAGAGCCTACACCATGTCAGCTTCAGTGCGGATCGGGAACGAACATCTGACAGTCGACATATCGTCGCTCGGTGCCGAAATGCAGGCGATTACCAGCAGCGACGGACGCTCTTGGCTGTGGAACGGCGACGCCACCTTCTGGGGCGGGCGCTCGCCCATTCTCTTTCCGATTGTCGGCAAGGCCCCCGAGGACACGATTGCCATCGACGGCAAGGCCTATCCGATGGCGCAGCATGGCTTTGCCCGCCGCAGCGAATTTTTGCTTGCCGCATCGGCGCCGACCATGTGCCGGTATGAACTGGTGGCATCGGAGGCGACGCGATCGGTCTATCCCTTCGACTTCGGTCTTGCCGTTGAGCATCGGCTGGACGGTCATACGCTTACGGTCGCGGCCGAAGTCAGCAATCGGGACGACAAGGTAATGCCGTTCGGGATCGGTTTTCACCCGGCCTTCCTCTGGCCCCTGCCTGGTGCCATCGCCCGGCCGCATGGCGTAACGCTGGACAACGGAGCAGAGCCGCCGCTTGTCCGTGTTCGCGGCGGGCTTTTGGACGCGACTGCCTTGCCATCACCGTTTCAGGCGGGACAACTGGAACTCGATCCGGCGATGTTCGCTGCGGATGCGATGATCTTTCCGGACGGCGCCGGAACCGGTCTTGCCTATGGGGCTGATGACGGTACGTCCCTGCATTTTCACTTCGATAACCTGCCGAATCTTGCGCTCTGGACCAAGCCCGGCGCACCGTTCCTTTGCATCGAGCCCTGGCATGGAATGGCAGCGCGTGCCGATGGTTCCAATGCGCTGGATGAGCGGCCCTACACAGTGATGCTGGAACCGGGGGCGAGGGAACGCTTTGGGTTTTCCGTTGAGATTCCGTCTGAATGATACGGCACGGCTTGATCCGTTCGCGGCGCATCGGCGCAAACGTCCCTCACACGACAGGCTTCGCCGCCGTCCACCACGAGGATCTGGCCGGTCATGTAACTCGACCGGTCGGAGACGAGGAAGAGGATCGACTCGGCGATCTCTTCGACTTGAGCCCATCGTCCCATCGGTACTTTCTCCCGCACGTAAGCCTCGATCGCGTCGCGTCCGCCCATCTGGGTGATGAAGGGGGCGTTGAAGGGGGTATCGACCCAGCCGGGGCAGAGCGCGTTGACGCGGATACCGAACCGCGCATAGTCTCCGGCCATCTGCCGGGTCATGGCGATGACGGCGTGCTTGGTTGTGGTGTAGGCGATCATCTCGCGGTCGTAGAGCACGCCAGAGGAGGACGAGGTGTTGAGGATGACGCCGCGACCGGCGGCCTTCATCGCCGGCATGGCGAAGCGGGCGGCCATGAAATGGGCACGCACGTTCAAGCTCCAGGAACGATCGAAGCCCTCGACCTCGACCTGTTCTGAGATCGCCGGCGATCTGCGCGCCCGCGTGGTTGTGGAGAATGTCGATGCGGCCGTGGTGTTTCAGCACCGAGGCTATGCCGGCTTCGAGCGAGATATCGTCTGTGACGTCGAGGATGAGGCTTTCGGCGCTGCCGCCGGCATCGCGGATCATCGCCACGGTTTCGGCTGCACCGGCGCTGCTTCGGTCGGCAACGGCCACATGAGCGCCTTCGCGCGCCATGATCGCGGCACCCGCCTGGCCGATGCCGGAACCGGCGCCGGTGACGATGGCCACCCGGTCTTTCAGGATCATGATCTACTCCCCGGCCTGCACTTTTGTTGTCTTGTCCCGCATCAGCACGCGGGCAATGACGATCATCAACAGCGACGCGATCAGAACCGTGGTGGCGATCGCGTTGATTTCCGGCGTCACGCCGCGCCGGATCGAGGCAAAGACGTAGATCGGTAGCGTCGTCTTCGAGCCTGCGACAAAGAAGGCGACGATGAAATCATCGAAGGAAAACGTGAAGGCAAGCAGGAAGCCGGCAAGAACCGATGGCAAGGATCTGCGGCAGGACGATCTGGCGGAAGGTGGTGAACGGCGTGGCATAGAGATCGCTGGAGGCTTCGACGATGTCGCGGCCGAGGCTGGCGATGCGCGCCTTGACGATCATGGTGACGAGTGCCAGCGAGAACAGGCCGTGGGCGGCAATGATCGAGCCATAGCCAAGGCCAAGCTGCGGCGGCTTGTCGCTGGGCCAGATCGAGGCGAGGGCAGGGTTGAGGAAAGAAAACACCTCGACCAGCGCCACCAGCGTCGCAATGCCGATGACGACGCCGGGAACGACGATGGCGGCGGCGAAAAGCCCGTCGAAGATGGCGCGGCCGCGGCTGCTCAGGCGCTGCATGCCGAGTGCTGCCATCGTGCCGAAAATCGCCGCCAGCACGGCGCTGGTGAAGGCGATCATCAGGCTATTCTGCAGGGCTGTGATCAGGAACGTGTTTCCAAGCGCCTTGCCGTACCACATCGTTGAAAAACCGGTGAACTCGCTGGCGCTGCGCCCCGCGTTGAACGAGAACAGCACGACCAGCGCGATCGGTGCGTAGAGGAACAGGTAGACGAGGGTGACGAGTGCGCGCATCAGACGAGATCCACCTGTCTTGAGCCAGAGACTTTCCAGGCGATCCGCATGGCGACGCTGAGCACGATGACGACGACCACCACGAGCGTCACCGCGATGGCCGAGCCGAAGGGCCAGTTGCGCTGATTGCAGGAAGAGATCGACCAGCGCATTGCCGATGAAGAACACCTTGCCGCCGCCGAGAAGCTGCGGGATCAGGTATTCGCCGAGCAGCAGGATGGTCACCAGCGCCACGCCGGTCATGACGCCTGGCAGCGAAAGCGGCAGGGTGATGCCGAAGAAGGTCGAGACGGGCTTGGCACCGAGATCGGCCGAGGCCTCGAGAAGCCGGCGGTCGAGCTTTTCGAGGCTGACATAGATCGGCATGATCATCAGCGGCAGGTAGCCGTAGACGATGCCGAGCAGCACCGCGCCGGGGGTGTTGAGCAGCCGCACGTCCTCTATGCCGATCATGCCGAGCAGATTGGGAATGCCGCGCGAGCCGAGGATATACATCCAGGCATAGGTGCGCACCAAGAGGCTGGTCCAGAAGGGCACAACGACGAGGGAGACCAGCACCAGCCGATATTTCGGATTGGATTTGATTGCCAGATAGTAGGCGACGGGATAGGCGACGATCAGGCAGAGGAAGGCGCCGACGGGCGCGATCATCATGGTGTTCCAGAAGGCCGCCGCACGCGAGGGAGATTGGCGAACTGCGCGAAGGTGAAGGCTGCCTGATAGCCACCTTCCGGAGCGCGCTCGCCGAAGGCGAACACCACCATCGCCATGAACGGCAGGACGAGAAAAACGAACAGCCAGAGGCCGGCCGGCGCAACAAGCGCGGCTGTGACCAAATGTCGTTTTCTGTCCGGGGTGAGGGGCATGTAAGAGTGTCCTGTTTGATGCTTTGGGCCTGAGGCCTGCGATTTTCCCTCCCTCTTTTGGGGAGGGTGGCCCTGAAGGATCGGGGAGGGGGTTTCTTCTATTGAAAGAGCCCCTCCCAACCCCTGCCCACAAGGGGGAGGAGCTTACCCTCAAGCTGACTTAAACCGGGCCATCAGTTCGGCACGAGCCGGATCGGTCAAGGTCACGGCGGCGCCGAATTCGAGCTTGGTCAGCGATGCCTCGTCCGGATAGACGATCTTGTTCGATGTCACATCGGCCGGAAGCAGCGCCAGCACGCGGCTGTCGGTCGTCGGTGCGCCGTTGGCGATGTGTTCCTTGACGGCGTTTTCCGGCGTCATCAGGTAATTGAGCAGGGCATAGCCGGCCGGCTTGTTGGCGGCGCTCTTCGGGATGGCATAGAAATCGGTCCAGATCTCGCCGCCGTCGGTGCCGAGGATATAGGCGATCTCCGGCATGTCGCGGTTGAGCTGGGCGCCGTCATTGGTCCAGCACATGGTCATCCAGGCGTCGGTGGCGCGCATACCGGGGCTGGTAGTCGCTGTTGATGCCGTAGAGATGCGGCTTGACCTTGATCAGCAGTTCCTCCGCCTTGGCGAGTTCTTCCGGCTTGATCGAGTTGAAGGAATAGCCGAGCGAGACCAGCGCGCTGCCGATCGTGGTCAACTGGTAGTCATGCACCATAGCGCGGCCGTCGGCCTCGGTCATGGCGACCTCGAAAAAGTCCTTCCAGGAGGCGATCTTCGTCTTGATCTTGGATGTGTTGACGGCCATGCCGGTTGTGCCCCAGTTCTTCGGCAGGGCGTAAGTGGTTCCGTCGATGGCGCCTTCCGAGGTGAAGCGACGATTGCGTTGCCTGCGAGAACGCCGACAGCTTGCTCAAGTCGAGCGGGTCGATCAGGCCGAGCTTCACATAGGTGGAGATCGTGTAGTTGGTCGGGACGAAGAGGTCCCAGCCGGTGCCGCCTGCCTGGAGTTTGGCCAGCATTTCCTCGTTCGAGCCGAACACGTTGACTTCGACGGCAACGCCGGTCGCGGCCGTGAACGCTTCGAAGCTTGCCGGGTCATGGTAGTTTGGCCAGGTGGCAAGCGACATGGTGGTGCCAAGGTCTTGCGCATAGGCAGTGGAGTTGAACACGCCTGGCTGGCGGGCGAGAACGGCGGCTGCGAGGCCAAGGCCGGAGACACTGAGGAAGTGGCGGCGGGTGACCGAGCCGCGCTTCAGGCGCATCCATTCGTCGGTCAGGTTTTCGGCTGATATCGGGGCATTTTCTCTGTACCACTTTGTCATGACTGTGTTCCCTTTTTGTCTTGACGTGTACGGCCGTTCCTCAGGCCGGAAAAACATGCACTTTGCCGGGATCGAAAGTGAGCACGACCCGTTCGCCCGGTTCGACGAGGTCGCTTTCCTGCACGCTGCGCCGGTCGGCGGTGACGAGGAAATCGCCAAGGCCGTCGACGCTGATCTGGTATTCGGCGGTGGAGCCGAGGAAGATGCGGTGGGTGACGGTGCCTGTGAGTTGGCTGTCGCTGCCTTTTGAATGCCGGACAAGCTCGATTGCTTCTGGCCGCAATGCCACCGTTGCCGCACCGGGTCTGAGACCGATCCCGCCCCCCGCCGCGAGCGCGGTTCCATTCGACAGCCGCAAGGTCGCTCCGTCGGCTTCGACGGTTGCCGAAATCCGGTTGGTCTTGCCGACGAAATCGGCGACGAAAAGATCGGCGGGCTTGTCGTAGACGTCCTGCGGCTTGGCCATCTGCACGATACGCCCCGCGTTCATCACGCAGACCATATCGCTCATCGACAGGGCTTCTTCCTGGTCGTGGGTGACGAGCACGAAGGTGATGCCGAGTTCGCGCTGCAGCGTCTGCAGTTCGATCTGCATGGCGGTGCGCAGCTTTTTATCGAGAGCCGCCAGGGGCTCGTCGAGCAAAAGCACGGAGGGCTTGTTGACGATGGCGCGGGCAAGCGCCACGCGCTGCTGCTGGCCGCCGGACATTTCATGAATGCGGCGCTTCTCGAAGCCGCCGAGACGGACCATCTCAAGGGCCTCACGCGCTCGAGCGGAAATTTCGGACGCTGCCAATTTCGGCCGGGCCTGCTTCAGTCCATAGGCGACGTTCTGCTCGACATCGAAATGCGGGAAGAGCGCATAGTGCTGGAAGACCATATTGACGGGGCGGCGATAGGGCGGGACGCCGTTCATCTCGCGGCCGTCGATCAGAACTGTACCTTCGCTCGGCTGCTCGAAGCCGCCGATCATCCGCAGGCACGTGGTCTTGCCGCAGCCGGATGGCCCAAGCAGCGCCACGAACGCGCCCTTCGGCACAGCAAGGTTTATGTCCGAAACGGCGGTCACGCTGCCATAGAGCTTGGTGACCGAACGGAACTCGATGTCGTTCGTTGAAGCGGCTGTCACGTATAAATTCCCTGCGGTTGTTTTTTAGAATACCGGGCGGCCTTGCGGCCGTCCGGTTTCTCACTGTCTGACCAGCAGCCTATTGAAAGCGGCCATTGGCGGTATATACCCCGAGAGAGGTATTTCAAGCCGATTGCGGCTGTGGAAGGTGTATACCCCGAAGGCAATTGCCGTTCTTTTTTGCAAAGGCTGGATAGGAATTATGGGCGTTGATCTCGAGGCATTGTTCAAAACGATCGGGCCGATGATCGGCAGAACCCCTACAGGGGACGAGGAGGCAGGCAATGTCTTCTGTTCGCTCATGCGATCTTTGGTCAGCTTCGATTATGCCGTCATTTTCGCCTATCGTGAGAAAGAGCGGCCGATTGATCTCTACAGTACCTTCACACCGGAAGAGCATGTCATATTCGTTAGTATGTACCAGGCCGGGCCGTTCCTGCTTGATCCGTTCTATCATGCAGCGCGCGAGCCCAGACCGGGTGTCTGGCGGATGCGCGAGCTTGCGCCGGATCGCTTCTTCTCCAGCGAGTATTTCCGCAGCTACTACACGCAGACGGGGCTGGCGGAAGAGATCGGTTTCTTCATCGCATTGGACGAGGGCATCACCGTCGTCCTGTCGCTGATGCGGCGGGAACGGTCGGGTGTGTTTCCGGCTGCCGAATTTTCGCTTTTGAAAAGGCCGAGCCGGTGGTCGCGGGTCTGGTTCGTCATGCCTGGCCTGATCTGAGCCGTCGCTTCGATGCGGCATTGGCCAAAAGAGATAGGGGCGGGCGAAAATCGGCGCATCCGGCAGCTGACCGGGTCTGGCGCAATCTCAATTTGACGGAGCGCGAGGCCACGATCGTCGAGCTGGTGCTGCAGGGACATTCATCGGAATCGATCGGATTGCGGTTGGGCATCTCGACCGGGACGGTGAAGGTTCATCGCCGCAACGTTTACCGCAAGCTCGGGATTTCCTCGCAGACGCAGCTGCTGTCGATCTATCTGAAAAACCTCGGGCAATAAAGCGGCGCGGTATCGTTCGCAGATACCGCGCCGCTGATCGATCAGGCGTTGATCAGCGCCAGTTGCGCGCGTGCAGCGAGAATCTGCGAGCAGGCATTGGCGGCTTCCACGCCCTTGACGACGAAATGGTCGCGGAAGAAGCGGATGTGCTGCTCGGATTCCTGGAAGTGGTGCGGGGTCAGGACGGTCGACAGCACAGGAACGCCGGTGTCGAGCTGAACCCGCATCATCCCGTCGAGCACGGTACCGGCGACGAAATCGTGGCGGTAGATGCCGCCGTCGACGACGAAGGCGGAGCCGATGATCGCTGAGAAGCGGCCGGTTCTGGCGAGCGTCTGGGCGTGCAGCGGGATTTCAAGTGCGCCGGGAACGTCGAAGATTTCGACGTCGGATGCCGTACTGCCGAGTTTCTGCCACTGGGCGACGAAGGAGTTGACACATTGATCGACGATATCGGCGTGCCAGCGCGCGGATGATGGCGATTTTCTGGGTGGGGTGGGAAGCGATTGTCATGTCAGTCTGGCCTTTCAAGGTTGCCATTTTTCAATGATCCCCTTGGGCGAACACGCAGGCGCGGCGGCACCTTTTGACAAGGTGTCTCCAGATCTGCTTGCTCTCTTTCATCCGGACTTTAACCGTCGGCTCCGGAATTCAACCGAATCTGCTGACCTTCACACCTATATGCGGGCATACGGGTGCATGAAGCGCTCGCGGGCTCCGGGAATTGCTTCCCGTTACCGCCGGTGGGGAGTTTCACCCCGCCCTGAGAACGTGCAAGGCTGACTATAGAGATTGGCCGCGGGGCGTCAAATGCGGTGAGCGACGCGTACAACGAAAAAGGCGACAGATTTTTCTCAAAATCTGCCGCCTGAAACATTTTCTTGCCGCCGCTCGCTATTACTCGTGAATGATCAGCAGATCGCTCGCCGTGAACCGCAATGTGGCGATCTCGCCGACGGCCGGTGGGGTGAGGCCCGGCGCATTGAACATATCGAACGAGATGACGGCATCGCCGACCTTCATGCGGGTGCGGATGACCGAGCCGAGGAAGTTCGAGGAGACAACTTCGCCGGTGAGCGCTGTGTCGCCCTTGGCGCCTTCGGCGATCGAGCCCGCTTCCGGGCGTAGCGCCAGCGAAACCTTGTCGCCGGCCTTGGCCGTCGAGCCGAGTGGTTCTGCGCAGCGTGATCTCCTGGTCGCCGATGATGATCCGGTTCGTTGCCGGATCGACAATCTTGGCTTCGATCAGGTTGAGCGTTCCGACGAAGGAGGCAACGAAGCGGGTGGCCGGCTTGTTGTAGATGTCGAACGGCGTACCGATCTGGTCAGCACGGCCACCGTTCATGACGACGATGCGGTCGGAGATCGACAGGGCCTCTTCCTGGTCATGGGTGACGAAGACGGTGGTAATGCCGAGCTGCTGCTGGATCATCCGGATTTCCTCGCGCAGCGACACGCTGATCTTGGCGTCGAGCGCGGATAGCGGTTCGTCGAGCAGCAGCACCTGCGGCTTCGGCGCCAAGGCGCGGGCAAGAGCGACGCGCTGCTGCTGGCCGCCGGACATCTGATAGGGGTAACGGTCGGCGAGATGGCCGAGATGGATAAGACCGAGCATTTCCTTGACGTGGGTATCGATCGCCGCCTTTTCCATGCCGGCGATCATCAGGCCGAAGGCGACGTTGTCGTGAACGGTCATGTTCTGGAAACAGCGCATAGGCCTGGAAGACCATGCCGATATTGCGCTGGTTCGGCTTCAGCTCATTCTGGTTGCGGCCATTGATGACGACCGTTCCGGCTGACGGTGTTTCGAAGCCGGCAATCATCCGAAGGATAGTCGTCTTGCCGCAGCCTGACGGTCCGAGAAAGGAGACGAATTCTCCCTTTTCGATGGTCATGTCGAAATCCTTGACGACCTGGACGGGGCCAAAGCTCTTCTGAATGCCGGCGAGTTCGAGAAAGGACATGGACGATCAATACCTCAGGGCTTGGAAGGAGCCGATTTGCTGAAACGGGAGACGAGTTGCAGAAGAACCATGCATCCCCAGGTGATGGCGAACGCGATGACTGCGAGCGCCGGCGGCTCATAGGCGCGGTTGGCGCCGATCAGCTGCAGATAGGGACCGAAGGCCGGGCGGTTGAGCAGCGACGGCATGGTGAACTCGCCGATGACGATGGCAAAGGTGATGAATGCGCCGGAGAGAACGCCGCTCATGACATTGGGGAAAATGCATTTGAACATGATGGTCGGCCAGGAGGCGCCGAGGCTTTGCGCCGCTTCCGTCAATGTGCCGACGTCGATGGTGCGCATGGCCGTGTCTACTGAGCGATACATGTAGGGCAGCGACAGCGTCATGAAGGAGAACATCAGGAGTAGGTCGGTGCCACGTGCGGAGCCGGTGAACGGAATGTAGGAGGACGAATTGTAGAGGCGCAGATAGCCGAAGACGATGACGATGGCCGGGATGACCAACGGCATCAGCGTGATGAACTCGACCACCGGCCGCATCTGCGGCAGGCGCAGGCGGACCCAATAGGCTGTCGGCACCACCAGAAGCACGCCGAAGATGATCGTCAGGATAGCCATCACGATTGAGTAGCTGAAGGATTCATGCGAAACTGGACGTCCGAGAATACCGAGCGATAGGCATCGAAGGAATATTCGCCACGGCGCATACGCAGCGAGAACTCGAACGTGGCGATCAGCGGAATGATGAAATAGGACGCACCGAACAGAACCGCGATCCAGGCACCGATTTTTTGTGTCTTCATTTCTGCCACCGTTCGGCGCGCATGCGGAGCCAGATGTAGATGAGGTTGGAAATGCCGGTGATGACGATCATGCCAAGGGCCAGAGCGTAGCCGAGATTGGGATTGTGCAGAACGTCGCCGCGGATCTGGGCATAGAGCTGGATCGGCACGATGTTGAACGTCGATCCGGTCAGCGAATAGGCGGTTGCGATCGCGCCAAAAGCGTTGGCGAACAGAAGTAGCGTCGTACCGAGGATGCTCGGGAACAGGATCGGCAGGGCGACCTTTGTCCAGTATTGCGTGTTGGTCGCACCGAGGATTTCGGCGGCTTCGCGCCATTCCTTCTTCAGACCGTCAAGCGCTGGCGTGATGATCAACACCATCAGCGGGATCTGGAAGTACATGTAGGTCAGCGTCAGGCCGACGAAGCTCAACAGATTGAAGCCGGTGGCATAGAGATTGATGCCGAACCAATCGCGCAGGATCATGGTGACGAGACCGGTACGGCCAAGCGTTGCCAGAAAGGCGAAGGCGAGCGGCACGCCGGCAAAGTTGGATGCGACGCCGGAAAAGGTCAGGAGTGACGAGCGGATCCAGGAAGGCAGGCCGCCGAGCACGACGGCCCAGGCGAGGCAGAAACCGATCAGGGCGCCGCCGATCGAGGAGGCCAGGCTGATCTTGATGGAAATCCAATAGGAGGCGAGGATCTTGTCGGTGAACAAACCGGCAATGTTGTCGAACGTGAATTCACCGGCCGGGTTCACGAAGGCGCCGGTGACGAGATAGAGCGTCGGGGCGATCAGGAACATCACCGCGAAAAGCAGGAACGGCGTGATACCGAGCCAATCGATGGCCGTCTTCTTCAAATCAATGGCCCTGTTGGCGCTCATCCGGAAAACCGTCTTCTGAAAATTGAAAAACAGCCTTCCCGCGCAGTCGTGGGAAGGCCTTGTGGCAATAGATTACTGTACGTTGGCACCAACGACTGTATCCCAGCCCTTGGTGATGACTTCCTTGTAGGCTTCCTGTTCGGCGAGCGTCGGGAACACGGCCTTTTCATAGGCAGCAGCCGGCGGCAGCTTGTCGAGCAGTTCCTTCGGGATCTTGTTGTTCTTGGCAAGATCGTTGAAGCGGATCGGGTGGCAATAGCCCTTCAGCCAACCGAGCTGACCTTCGTCGGAATAGAGGTATTCCATCCAGAGCTTGGCAGCGTTCGGGTGCGGAGCGAAGGCCGAGATCGCCTGGACGTAGACGCCGGCGACAACGCCTGTTTCCGGGATGATGACGTCGACCGGCGGGTTGCCGGCAAGCGTGTCACGGTCGGCGAGGGCATTGTAGTCCCAACGCAGGATGATCGGGGTCGTGCCCTGGGCGAGCGGCGCCGATTTGCCGATAACCGGAACGAAATTGCCCTTGGCGTTCAGTTCCTTGAAGAAGGCGAGACCAGCTTCGCCAGACTTGGCAACGTCACCGGCAGCGCCCGAAAGGCCAGCTGCGAAGACGCCGGAGATGGCCTGGTTTGCGGTGCGCGGGTCACCGGCAAGAGCCACCATGTTGGCGAATTCAGGCTTCAACAGGTCGGCCCAATCCTTCGGGGCGTCCTTGACAAGGTCCTTGTTCACTTCGAAAGCCATGACGCCGTAGTAATCGCCGTACCAGTAGCCGTCAGCGTCCTTGGCTGTGTCCGGGATCGTGTCCCAGGTTTCAACCTTGTAAGGCTGGATCAGGCCTTCAGCCTTGGCGGACGGACCAAAGGAGAGGCCGACGTCGATCACGTCAGGAGCCTGATCGCCCTTGTTGTCCTTGTTGGCCTTGATGGCTTCGATTTCGTCGCCCGAGCCGGCATCCGGGTTGAGTTCGTTGACGGTCAGGCCGTACTTGGCCTTGAAACCTTCGATGACGCCGCCGTAACCTGCACCAGTCATGGGGCAGGGCGATCGTGGTCAGGGTGCCTTCTGCCTTGGCAGCGGCGATCAGTTCGGCGCTCGGTTCAGCAGCGGCAATAGCGGTCGATGCCATGACCATGGCGGTCGAAAGCGAAAGCAGGCGGCGCATATGTGAAATCACTGGTCTTCTCCTTGTGGTTATATCAGTCAACTTCGAGGAAGCTGATACTGGGGTCCGATGAAGCTTATGTGACAGGTATTGTCCCCTTTGCGACGAGACGTTCGCAGTCGGAACACCTTCATTTCATTTTCAAAATTTACTTCCGCATGGATGCCGACGTCACTTGTTTCGTGTTTGAATTGCGGACCACGACATCCCCGCACCGGATGAACCGGCGCCGCGTTCCGTAGCACTTGCTCCTCCTAAAGCGGCTTTCGAAAAAGCCTCGTTGAATCAAACAGGCCTTCGAGCGTTTTCATGCGGTCACGTGTCTCGTCCCAGATGGAACTCTGCACGGCCTCGATCAGCGCTTCGACGGCGAACAGGATGACGACCGAACTGTCCCAGGCCGAAGGTGCTTCGATCTGGATACGGAAGACGCGCCGCGCCGACTTGGCGATGGGCGAACTCCACTGGTCGGTGAACAGGATGATCTCGACACCGCGTTCGCGGGCGATGCGCGACAGCGTTTCCATCTCCTGCTCGTAGCGGCGGATGTCGAACATGATCAGGACGTCGCCCTTCTTCATATCGAGCACGTAATGCGGCCAGGAACTGGAGTTGGAGGCGATCTGGGTGACGCCGGAGCGGATGACCTGAAGATGGGTGAAGAAGTACTCGGCAAGGGCGCGGGTAATGCGTCCGCCGACGAGATAGATGTTGCGCTTGCGGTCGGCGATCATCGCGGCGGCGCCATCGAACTCGGCGGTCTCGAGCTGCGCCAGCGTTTCGCGCATATTGTTCATCGTCGCATCGGCGAAGCGGTTGAGAATATGCGTGCCCGGCGCATTGGCCGCCCAGCGGTCATGCTTGCTGATCGGGTTGGAGATCGTCGCTTCGAGTTCCTGGTGAAGCCGTTGCTGGAAATCGGGGAAAACCGCGGAAGCCGATCTTCTGTACCATGCGGGCGACCGTCGGCGTCGACACGCCCGCGTTCTCGGCAACAGTCGTGATGCTGCCGAGTCCGGAAACCGGATAGTTGTCGAGAAGCGTCGCTGCCAACTGCTTTTCCGCACGGGGTAAGTACGGCAAAGTGGGCGTTGATCACATCCGACACCGTCATGGTGCCTGCGGTATTGGTCAAAATTCATCCCCTGGGCCGGTCTCTGCCAGCTTTGTGACAGAGTAAACATCGCTGTCACAATTCGAGTCAATGGGTTTTTTGAAGAGATCGTTTCAGATTCAGGTTGACACGGGTCAAAACGTGAAGAATTCTTTTCAGTATCGACGGTCAAGTGTGAGTTAAGGAAAAGCACAGGCTGTTCGATTCTTGCTTCCACGTCTTGTTTCAGCGGCTTGCGAGCCTACCCGGGATACGCGTGGTGCCGTTCAGGAAACCGGAAGGGGACCGGATTTGACGAGACTTTTGACAGAGGCGGATGGCTCGCCCGTAGCAGTGGAAAACCCGGATGCGTTGAGCCCGGTGCTGCTGGTCTGCGAACACGCCTCGCGCCGCCTTCCTGAAAAAATGGGTTCTCTCGGTCTCTCACCCGAAGCGCTAGTCAGCCATATTGCCTGGGACCCGGGCGCGCTTGCCGTGTCGCAGCTTTTGGTCAAGAACCTCGATGCTGCGTTGATCTACCAGCGTTTTTCCCGCCTGATCTATGATTGCAATCGGCCGCCGGAGGCGGAAGCGGCGATGCCACCGGTCAGCGAAATTTTTGAAATACCCGGTAACTCGGCCATCTCGCCCGCCGAACGGCAGGCACGGACCGAGGCGCTCTATGTGCCTTTCTCCAACACACTTTCGGGCTTCATCGCCGCGTGAAAAGTCCATGATCGTCCACCTGTTCTGGTGACTATGCACACATTCACGCCGGTCTATCATGGCAAAAACGCGATGTCGAAATCGGTATCCTGCACGACGAGGACAGCCGTCTGGCGGATGCGATGCTGACTGCCGCCGGGAAATCACTGCGTTACGCCGTGCGCCGGAACGAGCCCTATGGACCGGCCGACGGCGTCACGCATACTCTGATCGAGCATGGCTTGAAGAATGGCCTGCTCAACGTAATGATTGAGATCCGCAATGATCTCGTTTCGGATGAAATCGGTCAAAGGGTCATGGCCGATTATCTGACGGGCATTCTGGGCGAAAGCCTGGTTGCACTGTCACAATAAAAAGACCTGGGGAGCGGCATGTCCGCGGAGACTGGTCCATGGGCTTCCATGGACAACGGCACTTCAGCCGGCCGGCAATACCGCCGGAGGCTGGTCGATATAGGGGAAAAAGATGTCAGACTATTCAGAAACAGACAAAAAGCACGATGTGGGCGTGCTGCATTCCATGGGCTATGCCCAGGAACTTGAACGGCGGATGAGTTCGTTCTCGAACTTCGCCATTTCCTTCTCGATCATCTGCATCCTGTCCGGCGGTATCAATTCGCTCGGGCAGGCTACCTCCCGGTGCAGGCGGAGCTGCCATCGGTATCGGCTGGCCGCTTGGCTGCCTGATGTCAGGCCTTTTCGCGCTCGGCCTGGCGCAGATTTCGTCGGCCTATCCAACGGCCGGCGGGCTCTATCATTGGGGCTCGATCCTCGGTAACCGTTTTACCGGCTGGCTTGCGGCGTGGTTGAACCTGCTCGGCCTCATTACCGTGCTTGGGGCGATCAACGTGGGAACGTTCTACTTCTTCCTCGGCGCATTCGGTGCGCAGTTCGGCCTTGAGGATACGATCACGGATCGCGTTTTGTTCGTGGCTGTCATTACCGCCCTGCAGGCAGGCATCAACCATTTCGGCATCGGTCTTACGGCCAAGCTGACCGACTTGTCAGGCTACCTGATCTTCGCCGCCGCTGCCGCCCTGACGCTGGTCTGCCTCGGCTCGGCATCGTCCTTCGAGGTCTCCCGTCTGTTCACCTTCGCCAACTATACCGGCACCGAAGGCGCCAGCGCCGTCTGGCCGATCGTAACCTCAGGCGGCATGGCATTCCTGCTCGGCCTGCTTCTGCCGATCTACACGATCACCGGCTATGACGCTTCGGCGCATACATCCGAAGAGACGAAGAAGGCTTCGGTTTCCGTGCCACGCGGCATGGTGTCGGCCGTCATCTGGTCGTCAATCTTCGGCTACGTCATGTTGTGCTCGTTCGTGCTCATGCTCCCGAACATGGACGATGCAGCCAAGCAGGGCTGGAACGTGTTCTTCTGGGCCATGGACGCGCAGGTCAACCCGACCGTCAAGACGATCCTCTATTGGGCGATCTTCGCATCGCAGTTCCTCTGCGGTCTTGCGACGGTCACCTCCGTGTCTCGTATGATCTTTGCCTTTTCACGCGACGGTGGTCTGCCTGCATCGGCAACGCTTGCCAAGGTCAGCCCGAAATTCCGTTCGCCGGTTGCGGCGATCTGGACGGGATCCATCCTCTCCGTGCTGTTCGTCTGGTTTACGTCGGCCATCACGATCGCCGGCACGCCCGCCTATTCGATCGTCGTATCCTGCACGGTCATCTTCCTATTCCTGTCCTTTGCCCTGCCGATCGCGCTTGGCATCATCACAGTCGGAACGCCGAAATGGCCGGCCATGGGACCATGGAACATGGGAGCAGGCACCTTCAAGGTTGTCGGTGTCCTCTCGCTGATCTCGATGGCGCTGATCTTCTACATTGGTATCCAGCCGCCGAACGATTGGGCTTTTGCTATCACCATCGGCTTCTTCGTGCTCACGGCGATCGTCTGGTTCGTCTTTGAAAACAAGCGTTTCAAGGGCCCGCCGATCGGCGACATGATTGCCAAGCGCAAGGCGGAAATCGCCGCTGCAGAAAAGGCCGTCGGCGAAGTCTGATCGCTTTGAAGCGACCGCGGAAGCCGCACGGGCGGCTTCCATGACATGTCCAGCGGAACGCATATCTGCGGCGTTCCTGTCATTCACGGGATTTTTGCAATGAGCGCGAGCTATTCGTTTGAAGAATTGAAGAAGGATGTTGCCGAAGGCCGCATCGATACGGTTCTGGCCTGCCAGGTCGACATGCAGGGACGCCTGATGGGCAAGCGCTTTCACGCGCAGTTCTTCGTCGATAGCGCCTGGGAAGAGACCCACAGCTGCAACTACCTCCTGGCGACCGACCTCGAAATGGAAACGGTCAACGGCTACAAGTCGACCAGCTGGGAATCCGGCTATGGCGATTATACGATGAAGCCCGATCTCTCGACGCTTCGCCGCATTCCATGGCTCGAAGGCACGGCGCTGGTTCTCTGCGACATGCTCGACCATCATACCCACAAGGAAGTGCCGCATTCGCCGCGCGCCATCCTGAAGCGCCAGATCGCCTGGCTGGAAGCCATGGGCCTTAAGGCCTACATGGCGACCGAACTTGAGTTCTTCCTGTTCGACCAGACCTATGATGCTGCGCGCGAAAGCGGATATCGCAACCTGAAGCTCGCCAGCGGCTACAACGAGGACTATCACATCTTCCAGACTACCAAGGAAGAAGACGTAATGCGGGCGATCCGCAACGGTCTGCAGGGGGCGGGCATTCCGGTTGAAAACTCCAAGGGCGAGGCGTCTGCCGGCCAGGAGGAAATCAACGTCCGTTACGCCGACGCACTGACCATGGCCGACCGGCACGTGATCATCAAGAATGGCTGCAAGGAAATCGCCTGGAGCAAGGGCAAGGCGATCACTTTCCTTGCCAAGTGGAATTACAATGCCGCCGGCTCATCATCGCATATTCACCAGTCGCTCTGGAGCACTGACGGCAAGACGCCGCAGTTCTTCGACAAGGAAGCCAAATACGGCATGTCGGAGATGATGCGCCACTACGTCGCCGGGCTTTTGACGCATGCGAGCGAGATCACCTATTTCCTCGCGCCCTATATCAACTCCTACAAGCGGTTCATGGCTGGAACATTCTGCGCCGACCAAGGCCGTCTGGAGCAAGGACAACCGTACTGCCGGATACCGTCTCTGCGGCGAGGGCACCAAGGCAATCCGCATCGAATGCCGCGTTGGCGGATCCGATCTCAACCCTTACCTTGCCATGGCGGCGCTGATTGCCGCCGGTATTGCCGGGATCGAGGGCAAGATGGAACTGGAACCGGCCTTCGTCGGTGACGCCTATGGCGGCAAGAACATTCGTGAAATCCCGGGCACGCTGCGCTGATGCGACGCGGGCGATGAATTCATCGAAGATGCTGCTCGACGCCTTCGGCGAGGACGTCATCGAACACTACACCCGCGCTGCCGAATGGGAGCAGGAGGAATATGACCGCCGCGTGACGGATTGGGAAGTTGCACGCGGTTTCGAGAGGGCGTAACGCCATCGGTCTATAACAGTTCCGGTCCGGCACGTCCGAACAGGCGGTGCCGGATCACAATTTTTGACGACAGAACAGGAAGACGATCATGACCATGATCCATTGCATTTCTCCGGTGAACGGAGAGGTTTATGCGGAGCGCCCGGCGGGTGACGCCGCTGTCGCCTCGGCGGCGGTTGCGCGTGCGCGTACCGCGCAGAAAAGCTGGTCCAAGCGGCCGATCGAGGACCGCGTCAAGCTGGTGCTTGCCGGCGTTGCGCGTCTCAACGAAATGGTCGACGAGGTTGTGCCGGAATTGGCCTGGCAGATGGGCCGACCGATTCGCTATGGCGGCGAATTCCGCGGTTTCAACGAGCGTTCCAACTATGTGGCGGCGATCGCAGCCGATGCGCTCGCGCCGATCATCGTCGAGGACAGCGCCAGCTTTGAGCGCCGCATCGAACGCGTCGCCCATGGGGTCGTTTTCGTCATCGCGCCGTGGAACTATCCTTACATGACCGCGATCAACACGGTTGCACCGGCATTGATGGCGGGCAACACCGTGATCATCAAACATGCCAGCCAGACGATCCTGGTCGGCGAGCGCATGGTGCGCGCCTTTGTCGAGGCCGGCGTTCCGGAAGACGTTTTCCAGAACATCTTCCTCGACCACGCGACGACCTCGCAGCTGATCGCGGCCAAGAGCTTCGATTTTGTCAACTTCACCGGCTCGGTCGAAGGTGGCCGGTCGATTGAGCGGGCAGCGGCCGGAACGTTCACCGGGCTTGGCCTCGAACTTGGCGGCAAGGATCCGGGCTATGTCATGGAAGACGCTGATCTTGATGCTGCCGTCGATACGCTGATGGACGGCGCGATGTTCAATTCCGGGCAGTGCTGCTGCGGCATCGAGCGCATCTATGTCAACGAAAACCTCTATGACGATTTCGTTGAGAAAGCCGTCTCGTTTGCCTCGGCCTACAAGCTCGGCAATCCGCTGGAGCAGGAAACCTCGCTCGGGCCGATGGCACACAAGCGTTTTGCCGCCGAAGTGCGGGCGCAGACCGCCGAAGCCATCGCGAAGGGCGCCAAGGCGCTGGTCGATCCAAAGCTGTTTCCGCAGGACGATGGTGGTGCCTATCTCGCTCCGCAGGTTCTCGTCGACGTCGATCACTCGATGAAGGTGATGACCGAAGAGAGCTTTGGCCCGGTCGTCGGCATCATGAAGGTGAAGAACGACGCGGAAGCACTCGCCCTGATGAACGATTGCAAATACGGCCTCACCACCTCGCTTTGGACCAAGGACGCCGAGCGCGCTGCCCGCATCGGCCAGGACCTCGAGACTGGCACCGTATTCATGAACCGCGCCGACTATCTCGATCCGGCACTCTGCTGGACCGGCGTCAAGGAAACCGGCCGTGGCGGCTCACTGTCGGTCATCGGTTTCCAGAACCTGACCCGCCCGAAATCCTACCATCTGAAGAAAGCCTGAACGATGACCATCACTGCCAACTGGAGCTACCCGACATCCATCAAGTTCGGCGCCGGCCGGATCAAAGAGCTTGCCGATCATTGCAAGGCGCTCGGCATCAAGAAGCCGCTGCTGATCACCGACCGTGGCCTCGCGCCGATGCCGATCACCCAAAATGCGCTCGATATCCTCGACGTCGCCGGTCTGGGCCGCGCGCTGTTCGCCGATGTCGACAGCAATCCCACTGACGTCAATCTCGATGCCGGCGTCAAAGCCTTCAAGGCCGGCGGCCATGACGGCGTCATCGCCTTCGGTGGCGGTTCCGGCCTCGACCTTGGCAAGTGCGTTGCCTTCATGGCAGGGCAGAGCCGTCCGGTCTGGGATTTTCGAGGATGTCGGCGACTGGTGGACCCGCGCCAGCGTCGAGGGCATTGCGCCGATCATCGCCGTGCCGACGACGGCTGGCACCGGCTCGGAAGTTGGCCGCGCCTCGGTCATCACCAATTCGCAGACCCACACGAAGAAGGTGATCTTCCATCCGAAGTTCCTTCCCGCGGTCACCATCTGCGATCCGGAACTGACGGTCGGCATGCCGAAGATCATCACGGCCGGCACCGGCATGGATGCCTTTGCCCATTGCCTGGAAGCCTATTCCTCGCCGTTCTACCATCCGATGTCGGCCGGTATCGCGCTTGAAGGCCTGCGTCTGGTCAAGGAATACCTGCCGCGCGCCTACAAGGACGGCACGGATATCGAAGCCCGCGCCCATATGATGAGTGCGGCTGCTATGGGCGCCGTCGCCTTCCAGAAGGGGCTTGGTGCCATCCATTCGCTGTCGCATCCGGTCGGCGCCATCTACAACACCCATCACGGCATGACCAATGCCGTCGTCATGCCGCCGGTGCTGCGCTTCAACCGCCCGGCGATCGAAGGCAAGATCGGTCTGGCGGCTGCCTATCTCGGTATTTCCGGCGGCTTCGACGGCTTCTATGACTATGTGCTGAAGCTGCGCGAGGAACTCGGCGTGCCGGACAAGCTGTCGGCGCTTGGTGTCGGCACCGACCGTATCGACGAAATGGCTGCAATGGCGATCGTCGATCCGACCGCCGGTGGCAATCCGGTCGAGTTGACGCTCGATGCTGCCAAGCGGCTTTTCCACGACTGCATCTGATATGCTTGGACCGGCGTTCTTCGCCGTGATCCAGCGTTTCTTCAGTGATTTCAATGAATGGAGCCGGCACCTATGTCCGGCTCCATTTTCATTTTCCGGCTAATAAAATCACATCACGAAAATTGCTACTTTCCCTTGTGCGGTTTTGTCGTAAAATCGTCACTGAAATGTCATGGAGCGCGTCATTTCGGAGAGTTCGTTTGCTCTTCGTTAATAGTGTTTTGCAAGGCTTCATATATGAGGATGCTCTTCCGCGAATGGGGTGGCGAGAGGCGATGGCGGCTCCGGTCTTGCCGGCAGGAATAATATGGCTGTAATTTCAATTGCAAACGCCAAGGGTGGAGCTGGAAAGACCACTGTCGCATTGCTTCTTGCTATGGAATTTGCGCAACGCGGCGAGAAGGTCGTTATCTTCGATTGCGATCCGCTGGCATTCGCGGCCAAATGGCATCGGCTGCGCGGCGGGGTTGACGCGATCACCGTGGTGACCGGCATCACATTCGCCAATCTCGGCAGCAACCTGCGTGTGCAACAAGGGCAGGGCGCCCACATCATCATCGATTTGTCCGGCGCCCGCGACGCGCTGATCGCGCTGACGGCGGGTTTGTCCGACCTCGTCCTCATTCCGGTACAGGGATGTGCCATGGATGCGCAAGGAGCGGCCCATGTACTCGATCTGATCGGGCAGGTCGAAACCAATGCGCATAGCCATATCAACTACGCGGTGGTGCTGACCCGCGTCAGCTCGTTCGTGACGACGCGGGCGATGCGCAGCGTCAAGGCGCTTCTCGCCAGCCGCAACATTGCCCTTCTCGATACGCCGATCATCGAGCGCAGCGCTTATCGCGACATATTCGAGCATGGCGGAACGCTCTATACGATCGACGCGGCCAAGGTCAGCAATCTGGTGAAGGCGCAACGAAACATGCAGGCACTGGCGCATGACGTTCAACGCTTTCTGGGCGCGTCGTCCTATCCGCAATCGAGCGGACCTTTTGCTCGCATGTGCCACAAGACGCTGGCAAGCGGTTCTCAGCCATTGACCGCAGCTACGCCTTCTTACGCTGCACGCGCGGCCCTGCCGCTCTAACGCTATAAAGCGCCGCTCAGCCGCTGATTTTAGCTTCCAAATATGTCTGCCGCGGTTTCCGGCTCAATTTCCGTGCCTGAGCGGCGGCAATCGTTAATTCTTGGGAGGGTGGTATTCAGTCTTTGTTAACCACGATCTGAAAGGTTTGATTAACCGAAGCGCGATGGATTTTGCGTCTTGCGGGAGCCATGCCGGGGCTCAAACTTCTTTTCAGACAGGAACGGACATGCCAGTCATTACATTCGCAAACACCAAAGGCGGCGCGGGCAAGACGACGCCGCGCTGATCCTGGCGACCGAACTTGCGCGCAATGGTGCGCGCGTCACCATTCTCGATGCCGATCCGCAGCACTGGATTTCCCATTGGCACGATATTTCGGGGAAGGTTCCGAATGTCGAGGTAATCTCCTCTGTGTCGATGGCTTCGATCCAGACGCATATCAACGATAACAGGGCAAAGACCGACTATTTCATCATCGATCTCGCTGGTGCGCGCAACACGCTGATGGCGACGGCCATCGGGCTTTCCGATCACGTGATGATCCCGATCCAGGGCTGTGCCATGGATGCCAAAGGCGGCGCCCAGGTGCTGGAATTGCTGGGTCACCTTGAGGAAAAGGCCGGCATTCGCATCAATCACTCCGTCGTGCTGACGCGGGTCAACTCGCTGGTGACGACGCGGGCGCTGCAGGTAGTCAAACAACTGCTCTCCGAGCGCTCCGTACCGGTGCTGGAAACGCCGATCATCGAGCGCGCGGCCTTCCACTGACATTTTCGACTGCGGCGGCACCTTGCAGACGATGGATCCAGCCCGGGTCAGCAATCTCGACAAGGCCTGTCAGAACGCCCGCGCCTTCGGTGACGAAGTGCGTCGGCTGGTTCCGCTGAGGCTGACGGGCAGCTTGCGCCGCGCCGCTTGAGGTTTTCAAGCCATCAGAGATTTCCGGCGCTGCGCCCTTCGCGCGGCGTTTGCGTATCCGGGATTAGAACCTGCGGTCAATGAAATGCTTCGCCTGTGCGCCGGCATGGTAGAAGGCGGACTTGACGCTGCGCCATGGATCGGGCGTCAGGGGCGTTTCGACAAGCGGCAAGGCGTTCGGCTCGCCCGTGACGTGGTTTGCCAGTGCGCGGCCGAAGACGGTGCCGGGTGCGATGCCGCGGCCATTGTAGCCGCTGACCGAAAAAACGTTCGGGGCCATCACGTGCATCTGCGGCAGGTTGTTGGTGGTCATGCCGATGCGTCCGTCCCACCAGTATTCGAAGCGGAAATCGCCGAGCGCCGGGAAAAGCTTGCGCAGCGAGCGTTCGGCGAAAGCCCGGTGGGTGCCTTCAGCCAGTGCATCGAGGCGCCCAACGCTGCCGAAGATCAGCCGGTTCTGCTGGTCCATCCGGAACGAGGTCATGACCAGGCCGGTGTCCCAGCAACCCTGCCGTTCGGGCAGGATGGTGCGGGCGATGTTGTCGGATAGCGGGTTCGTGGCGAACTGGAAGTAGGGCAGGATCGTCAATTCCTGGGTATGGGCCTTCCATGGTGTCTTGCTCAACAGGTCGCCATAGGCTTCGGGTTGCAACGATGACAGATTTGGCTGTGATCGTTCCGCCAGGTACGCCGAGCTTCCAGAGGTCGCCCTTGCGTTCGGCGGATTGCAGCGGGGTTTCCGTGTAGATTTGCGCGCCGGCGGCAAGGGCGGCGCGAGCAAGGCCCCGGGCATAGGCAAGCGGCTGGATCGTTCCGGCCCGGCGGTCGAGCAGGGCGCCGGAGAAGCCGGGTGCACCGGTCAGCGATTGGGTACGGTCCGCGTCCACGACGTCCACGGGTGCTCCAAACTTCTTCCACTGCCGTTCACGATCGCGGATGTCTTTCAGGCCCTCGGCACCGACGGCGAGATGCAGGGTACCGTTGCGGACGGCTTCGCAGGCAATCGCGTGTTTTTCAACGAGATGGTAGACCAGCGACGGACCATCGCCAAGTTCGGTCAGCAACCGCGTACCGACCTGCGTGCCGAGAGTTGCAATAAGGTCTTCAGGCTTCGTCCACATGCCGGCATTGACCAGGCCGACATTGCGGCCGGAGCCGCCAAAACCGATCATCTTTGCTTCCACGATGGCAACGCTGACGCCCTTTTCTGCGAGATGCAAGGCTGCGGACAGTCCGGTGAAACCACCGCCGATCACGGCGACATCGACCGTGATATCGGTTGCAAGCGGACCTGTTTCGGGAGCGGCCGGTGCCGTGGCATGCCAGAGGTTGGGAAGTGTACGTTCGGCGGCCATCACGGCATTCCTTATCTGTCGGAATTGGTCTTTCAGTTCTCCGACAGATAAAGCATCGTGGCAATGTTTTTTAATGAGAATATCTGATGAGGTTATGAGGCCTCGGGATATCCGCCAAAGCCATAAGACGGGCGGGGCCGTGGCGCTACCAAGCTAAGCGCCACGGCCCCGGTCTCCCCTTCCACGAAAGTGTGCCCAATCGTATCGCGTTTCCGTACCGTTTGCCGGTGCGGCGAAGGTTTATGCGCGCCAAGCTGCGGTTGATCGCAGCCTCGGCCCGTTCATTTTCACCGGTGTGCGATTTTCGTCACCCCCAAATAGGGGAGGAGTCCACGATTTTTAGCCTTTAGTCGATGAATTCAACCGTTGTGCCGACGCTGACCATCTTGGCAAGCTCGGTTGCATCCCAGTTGGTCAGGCGCACGCAGCCATGGCTCTGGGTCTTGCCGATCTTCGAGGGCTCCGGCGTTCCATGGATGCCGTAGGTCGGCTTCGACAGCGCGATCCAGACCGTGCCGACCGGACCGTTCGGACCCGGCTGCAGGGTCAGGACCTTGTCGTTCTGGCCCTGCTTGAAGTTGATCTTCGGATTGTAGGTGTAGCCCGGGTTCAGCGCGATGCGATCGACCTGTACCGTGCCGGAGGGCGATGGTGTGTCGGACGAACCGATGGTTGCCGGATAGGCAGAAATCAGCGTGCCGGCCTCGTCATAGGCAAACACCTGCTTGCGGTATTTGTCAGCGACGATGCGCGCGACTTTGCCCTTCTTGACCTCGCCTGGGTTGATGACCTTGATGATGGTGCCCGGGATGGTGAAGTCGATGCCGGGGTTCAACTCGCGCAGATAGGTCTCGTCCATGTGGAATTTCTCGCCCAGCATTTCCGTCGTCGAGGTGAAGGAGAGGCGTGGCAGGACTGCCTTGTGGGCATAGTCTTCCGGAATGGAGGCAACGTAAGGCCCGGCAGCATCGGCCGCGGTGATTGTGTAGGTGGTGATCGGTAGGCCGCCGGTGAAGCGCAGGCGTTCGAGAATGTCGTCGGTATTGTTCGGATCGAGTGTCTCGCCGGTTGCCTGCTGCCAGGCTTCGATCGCCTTGGTCACATTGGAACCGGTCTTGCCGTCGATCACGCCGGGAGAAAACCCTTCACGGTCGAGGAAGACCTGAAGCGCCGTGATTTCGGCGCTGGATTTCTTGGTGATCCGGGCCGCGGACGGCAGGGTCTGGCGCTCAGGCGCTGCTTCTTCCGGCGGCAGGGCCGCCATGTCGTTCTCGTCCTGCATCGGTAGGCTTGTCGGCAACTCCTGACGGTCGACGCTTCGCGGCGACGCATCGCGATAGTCCGGAATCGGAACCGGTGATTTCGCCGGGCCGCAGAATAGCCCTGATCGGTGAAGGCCGGATCAGAATAACCATAATCAGGATTGGTATAAACGTCGCGGTTGCGCTCGCGGCGGCGGACGTCATTGCCTTGACGGCCTGAGCCCATGACGGTCGCTGACAACATTGCCCCAGCTGTCGACCAGCACCGTGCGGCCGCGGCGGTCGCGCATCATCTGCACGTCGTTGGATCTGGGGATGTAATCGAGAATTTCACCCTGTGGCGTCACCAGAACCGAATTGGGCGGCAGTCGGCCAAAGCTGTCCTGTGCCTCGGCGGCAGTGGCAAGAGCGAGCACGCTGACGGCGGTAAAAAGGGCAAGGCGGGTTCTGGAAACGAACGTCACGGTGAAACCTGTTGTCTGGCAGTTGAACTCGGGGCGTACAAATCAAATGGGACGGTAATATGAATAAACTGAATTCATTATGAACGGTTCCCTAAAATCCTTCGAATTCGGTGGGTTGCCCGTTTCTGGTAGGTGATGAGCCGCTTTCTTTGCGCTAGTTTGACGTGTAACCGATTCAACCGGTGGAGCACACGGGAGACCATACCATGTCGATCAGGATATCCGGTGGCGATCGGGAAAATGACTTCCAGATTCTGCTCGACCGGCAGTCTGCCCTGGATATCGGTGCTTTCGTCGTCGATGGGGTCGATCTTTCGCCCGGCACCGCAATTCCATCCGATGGCGACCGGCGCATCGACCATGCGCTACAGGGATTTTTCTTCACCTGCGGTCCGGACCATGTCCGCCACCCCGAGCCCGTCGAGGGAAGGGATGATGGGCGAACATTTCCGCTGCACGGATCGCTGTGCGGCACGCCGGTCGGCGAGAGCCAGATTTCGCAACCGGGGGAGCCGCCGAGCTGCATTGCCCGGACCGAGGTTCCGCTTGCGAACGGTGGAAAGGCCAGCGTTTCCCGGCGGTGGGCCGTCAGTACCGACAATCGGGGAGGTCACGCTGTCCGATCGGGTCACGAACATGGGAGACAGCCCGTTTGCGCCGATGCTGATGTATCACATGAATATCGGCGGCTGGCTTGCGGGCGCGGAAACGCGGATCTGCGGAACGATGTTTGGAGACGAAAAGCGCGGCTGGCGATTCGGCGAGGGGGATCGTGCGCTTTTCTGTGTACCGGCGACGCCCGGTGCCGAAGACGGCTGGGCTCAAGTGGTTCTCGGGCCTTTCGAAGCTCTGGCCGGCCGTTCTCTGGTTGTTCGATTCTTCACAGGGACATTGCCGTTCCTGCAGATATGGCGTTGCCAAATCGGCGCAGCCAATGTCATCGGCATCGAGCCCGTTTCCCATCGGCTTGCCAAGCGGATCGAGCTTGCCGCCTCCGGCGAAATGCCGATGCTCGAACCCGGACAGGCAATTGAATATGCCTTGGCGTTCCGGATCCGGTGAGCCGCCTTTCCAATTGACGCTTGACACGGCCGGTCTTACATCAGTCCGGCCATTATTGTGAGGAAGGCTTCCCATGGACATTCGCCAGATCAACGAAGAATATTCGGTTACCGGACAGATTTCCGTCGAGGATCTCGATGCGATCAAGGCGATGGGTTTCAAGTCCATCGTCTGCCATCGCCCGGATTTCGAGCAGCCCGACCAGCCCCAGTTCGAAACGATCGCCGCCCGCGCCAAGGAACTCGGCCTCGATATCACCCACATCCCGGTCGGCCCGATGGGTGTGACCGCCGATGCCGTGCGCGAAATGGTTGATGCGCTGGATACGTTCGAGCGCCCGATGCTCGGCTATTGCCGCTCCGGTGCCCGTTCGACCAATGTCTACCAGCAGACCCAGCACATTCGCGGCTGATATCGTTTGACGGCGCGCATCCTTCTGATTGCGCGCCGGTCTTTTGCTAATGAAAACTAGCCGTTCCGGATCTGGCTCAGCGTGCGCGTCGGCGTGATCGCTTCCGGATCAAGCTTGATCTCGATGATCGACGGCTTGCCACTTTGGCGGGCGCGCTCGAAGGCACCGGCAAAATCCTCCGTCTTTTCCACCAGTTCGCCATGACCGCCATAGGCGCGGGCAAAGGCTGCGAAATCTGGATTGGTGAGGTCCGTGCCGCTCACCCGGCCCGGATATTCCCGTTCCTGATGCATGCGGATCGTGCCGTAAATGCCGTTGTTGATAACCAGCGTGATGATCGGCAGATTGTAGCGCACGGCGGTGGCGAATTCCTGCCCGTGCATCATGAAGCAGCCGTCACCGGCAAAGCAGATCACTTCGCGGTCCGGAAACAGCTGTTTGGCGGCAACCGCGGCCGGCAGGCCGTAGCCCATCGAGCCCGATGTTGGTGCCGCCTGCGTGTTGAAGCGCTGGAAGCGATGAAAGCGGTGCAGCCAGGTGGCATAGTTGCCGGCCCCATTGGCAAAAATTGCATCCTTTGCCGTATTCGCCTCGATGTAACGCATGATCGGCCCCATCTGCACGTCGCCGGGGCCGGTTTCCGGCGGGGTGGACCAGGTGAGATACGCCTGATGCATTCTTGCCGTCCGTTCGGACTGACGATATGGCTGCGCCGGTTTCAGGGTGTCGAGCGCGGCTGCGAAATCGGCGGGTGCCGCGGCAATCGCCAGATCAGGGCGGTAGACCCCGGCCCAGCTCACCCGGGTCGGGATAGACATGCACCAGCGTCTGCTGCGGATAGGGCACGCCGAGCAGCGTATAGCCCGAGGACGGCATTTCGGAAAATCGTCCGCCGATCAACAGCACCAGGTCCGCTTTCATGGATTTCCTTGGCCAGTGCCGGATTGATACCTGATGCCGACATCTCCGGCATAATTCGGGTGCAGATGATCAAACAGCATCTGACGGCGGAAGGAGCAGCCGACCGGCAGGTCGAAGCGCTCAGCGAAAGACTGGAACTCCTGAACGGCCTGTTCGCTCCAGCGCGTGCCGCCAAGAATGGCGATCGGTCGCTCGGCTTTGGCGAGCAATGTTTCCAGCGCCTGCATCTGGCTTGGGCCGGGATGGCTTTCCACCGGCTGATACGGCTTTGCGGAGACTGCCTCCGTCTTCTGCGTCAGCATGTCTTCCGGCAAGGTCAGGACCACCGGGCCGGGACGGCCGGAGGTGGCGACAGCAAAGGCTCGGGTGACGAACTCCGGGATGCGTGTGGGGTCATCGATCTCGCCAACCCATTTGGCGATTTCGGTGAAGGCGCGGCGATATTCGATTTCCTGAAAGGCTTCGCGCTCGCGGGCATCGCTGGACCTGGCCGATGAACAGGATCATCGGGATGGAATCCTGGCGGGCGATATGCAGGCCGGCGGACGCATTCATGGCGCCCGGACCGCGCGTCACCATGCAGATGCCGGGTTCGCCGGTCAGCCGGCCCCAGGCGTCGGCCATCATCGCGGCGCCACCTTCCTGGCGGCAGACCACGACGTCGATATCGGTGTCGTAGAGTGCATCGAGCACGGCGAGATAACTTTCGCCCGGTACACAGGAGACCCGCCTGACGCCGTTCGCCTTCAGTGCCTCAACGATCAATTCTCCGCCTGTCTTCATGTCTGCTCCTCCCAAAGCACTTCAATAAAGTTTGTCAGATGGCTGGCGATACCGGCGCGATACCCGCTGTCTTGTTCACCCGGCGCTCGCGCCAGATGATGTAGAGGCCGGAGCCGATGATAATGGCGATGCCGAGCCATTTCAGCGCGTCCGGCAGATCGCCAAACACCAGCCAGCCGAAGATCGTTGCCGAAACGATCTCCAGATACTGCAGCGGTGCCAGCACCGAGGCGGGTGCGGCGCGATAGGCATAGACGCCGAGCACGCCGGAAATCGTTGCGGTGACGCCGACGCCCAGCAGATAGAGGCTGGCTGTGCTGTCCGGCATGACCGGGTCGAAAATTTCCGGAACCGGTTCCGTCGCCGATATAAAGCAGTATGCCGCAGAATAGCGCGCCCCAGACGCCCGCATGAAACTGCATCGACCACGGGTCCTCGTTCTGCGCGACCAGGCGGGTGACCAGCAGAAACACCGCAAGCCCGAAGGCCGAGACAACAGGCAAAAGTGCGATCCAGCCGACTTCCTGCATGCTCGGCTGGATGACCAGCAGGGCTCCGAAAAAGCCGACGGCACAGGCGGTGTACCGCCTCCAGCCGATGGTTTCCTTGAGGAAGATACTGCCGAGGATGGTCAGAATGATCGGCTCGACAAAGAAGATGGCGATGGCGTCAGCGACCTCCATCGCCTTCAACGTGGTGATGAACGACAGCATCGTGACGACCAGCAGCCCACCGCGCAGCATATGCAGCCCGGTTCTCCTCCAGGTCAGATCGAAAAGCGTGCCCTGCACGATGACGATCGGCAGAATGAAGATCATTTGCAGCACAAAGCGGACGGCAGTGATTTCCGCCGATGGAACGGTAGTGATTGCCAGTTTTGCGAAGATATCGATCAGTGGCGAAATCAGCACCACGATGACCATCAGGCCGAGACCTAAGGAAACGTCGTTGCTGCGTGTGGCAGATTGTCTGGGGATACCGGTCATGCTTTCGCTCAAGCCTGCTGTTCCACGACAGAGAGGCACCAGCCGGCAAAGTCCCGCATGGCGCCATCGCGTTCCGTTTCGTTCAGGGTTTCGTGGCGCATGGTGGGATAAACCACTGTCGTCACTTGCTTCAGCCCCGTTTTCTGCATGCGCTGCGCCAGCCATGAGATTTCCCGGCCGCCATTGGTGGCTGGATCCTGCCCGCCGCCGACAAGGTGGATCGGCAGGTTCTGCGGCAGCCTGCGCAGCCGGTCCGTTCTTGCTCCGACGAAGGTCAGCTTGAACAGGTCGATCCACATCGAAACACTCGCATCGAAACCGCAGAGCGGGTCGTCGATGTATTTTGCCACTTCCACCGGGTCGTGCGACAGCCAGTCATAGTCTGTCTTGCGGTTGGGGATCGATTTGGCCCAAACGCCGAAGGTCAGCTTCGACAGCAGTCCGCTTGGTACATCGGAGCCTTTCAGCATCTTCTCGATGGCGAGGACGATTTGCGCTGCGCGTCCGGCAAAGCCCGGATCGAAATTCGAATTCCAGATGGCCAGTCCGTCGTAAAGGCCCGGATCCTCTTCAGCGGCGTTCAGGGCGATCAGGCCACCCATGGAATGACCGAACAGGATGATGGGAAGGCCCGGATGCCGGCTTGCGGCCATGGCGCGCATCGCTCGGATGTCATCGACGACCTTGGCTGCTCCTTGCGATTGCGCATAACGGCCGAGTGGTGCATCGGCAGCTTTGGTTGCGCCGTGGCCGCGATGATCGTGTGCATAGACGTTGAAACCGTAGGCCGCCATGACCTCGGCGAAGCGGGCATAACGGGCTGAATGTTCGGCCAGCCCGTGGCTGACGATCAGCACACCTTTGTGCGGGCCGCCGGCCGGCCAGTGGCGCCAGGCAAGGGCGGCTCCGCTCGGGCTTTGCAACGTTTCGACCTTGGCGAACACCCCTTTGATCCTCCCAGGCGAAGTTCCTGCACTTAACCGCTATCAACTTGATTTAACAGCCAAAGGCAACCGGCGCTTGGTGTTTGTTTGGCATCAGGTCAGAAAAGAATCGACCGGGCATGAATTCCAGGTTGCAATTTTCCTGTTTTAGCCCCTAAATGATCGCGTTTTGTTCTCGTTTTAGGGAGGCCGTCATGCAAGGAAATGTGAGTGCTCGCTTTGTACCAATTCTGCATCGCCTGGGGTTGATCATACTTGCTGGGATATTTGCTTCATCGGCCTTCGCCGAGGAAAAAGCCCTGTCGGCCAAAGGCAAGACCGAGTATATTTTCGCCGTTAGTTGGCAGCCGGGATTTTGCGAGACCCGGCCGAAGCGCAGGGAGTGTGCGGGGCAGACCTCTGAGCGCTACGATGCGACGCATTTTTTCCCTGCATGGCCTGTGGCCGATGAAGAAAAGCTATTGCGGTGTATCTGCGGATATCAAAGGCGCGACCGCAAGGGCGACTGGTTGGAGTTGCCGCAACTGGCCATGGCGGAGGAGACTGCTGCCAAGCTGATGGTGGCTATGCCGGGAACGCAGTCGGGGCTCGACCGGCACCAATGGCTGCGTAGCGGCACTTGCCACGGCGGCACGGCGCAAGACTATTATTCCGTGCAGCTTCGTCTTCTCGAGGAAATCAATGGCTCGGCGGTGCGTAGTTTGTTTGCCGATCGGATCGGGGCGGGATGTGACGGAAGGCGAGGTCAAGCAGGCCTTTGACGAAAGCTTCGGCAAAGAAGCGGGCGACCGCGTCAGGATGCGTTGCCAGAAAGCGGGGCGCGTAGCGTCATCACCGGGCTGACGATCGGTCTTTCGGGCGATATTTCGGCCAATGCAGGCCTTTCAACTTTGATCCTTGCCGCCGGTGATACCGATTTCAAATGTGCAAAAGGGATCGTCGATGCAGCCGGCATTCAGTGAATGGCGCTGTTAAAGCGAGTTTCTTCATTGCTCCGCCGGGATAATTCGCCTACATAGCGGGCAAAATCCCATCCCGTCGGAGCAGTCTCTCTATGGCACGTCAATTCATTTATCATATGTCCGGGCTGAACAAGTCCTACGGCACCAAGAAGGTGCTGGAGAATGTCAATCTGTCGTTCTATCCGGACGCCAAGATCGGTATCCTCGGCCCGAACGGCGCCGGTAAGTCGACCGTGCTGCGCATCATGGCCGGCCTCGACAAGGAATACACCGGCGAAGCCTGGGTCGCTCAAGGTGCTACCGTCGGCTACCTGGCGCAGGAGCCACAGCTCGACCCCACCAAGACGGCGATGGAAAACGTCATGGAAGGCGTGGCCGACAAGACCGCCATCCTGGAACGCTATAACGAACTGATGATGAACTATTCCGACGAGACGGCGGAAGAGGGCTCTGAAGCTTCAGGACATCATCGATGGCCAGAACCTCTGGGATCTGGAAAGCCAGGTCGAAATGGCCATGGAAGCCCTGCGCTGCCCGCCCGGCGATGCCGATGTGACCAGCCTTTCCGGCGGTGAACGCCGCCGTCTGGCACTGTGCAAGCTGCTGCTTTCCAAGCCGGACTTGCTGCTGCTCGACGAACCGACCAACCATCTGGATGCCGAAACCATCGGCTGGCTGGAAAACCATCTGCGCCAGTATGCCGGCGCCGTTATGATGATCACCCACGATCGCTACTTCCTCGACAACGTCACGGGCTGGATCCTCGAGCTCGACCGCGGCCGCAGCATTCCCTACGAAGGCAACTACTGGCCTACCTGCTGGCCAAGGCGAAGCGCATGCAGCAGGAAAACCGTGAAGACGCCTCCCGTCAGAAGGCGATCAGCCGAGAACAGGAATGGATCGCTTCCAGCCCGAAGGCCCGTCAGTCGAAGTCGAAAGCCCGCATCAAGGCTTATGACGAGCTGGTCGAAGCAGCCGACAAGATGCGTCTTGGCGATGCGCAGATCATCATTCCGATCGGCGAGCGCCTCGGTCAGGTGGTTATCGAAGCCGAGAACATCACAAAGGGTTACGGCGACCGCGTGCTGATCGACGACCTGTCGATCAAGCTGCCGCCGGGCGGCATTGTCGGTGTCATCGGCCCGAACGGTGCCGGTAAGACGACCCTGTTCCGGATGATCACCGGCCAGGAAAAGCCGGATAGCGGTACGTTCCGCGTCGGCGATTCCTGTCAAGCTCGGTTATGTCGACCAGAGCCGCGATGCGCTCGATGGCAACAAGACCGTCTGGGAAGAAATCTCCGGCGGTGCCGAAGTCATCAAGCTCGGCAAGCTGGAGATGAATTCGCGCGCCTATTGCGGCGCCTTCAACTTCAAGGGTACCGACCAGCAGCAGAAGGTCGGCAATCTCTCCGGCGGTCAGCGCAACCGCGTTCACCTTGCCAAGATGCTGAAGGCCGGCGGCAACGTGCTGCTGCTCGACGAACCGACCAACGACCTTGATACCGAAACGCTGGCGGCGCTTGAAATCGCACTCGAAAACTTCGCCGGCTGCGCTGTCATCATCAGCCACGATCGCATGTTCCTCGACCGGCTGGCCACGCATATCCTGGCGTTCGAAGGTGACAGCCATGTGGAATGGTTCGAAGGCAACTTCGAGGATTACGAAAAGGACAAGATCCGTCGCCTCGGCCCGGAATCGGTCAACCCAAGCCGCGTCAGCTACAAGCGCCTGACTCGATAGACAAAGGCGGGCTTCACCGCCTGCACAGCAGCGCGAGGCAGTTTCTGGCTTCGCTGCTTTAAACAGAAAAAGGCGGTCCGTTCGGACCGCCTTTTCATGTCCTGTTGCCTGTTGCTAACGCCACATTTCAACTTGCAGAAAATCAGAAAATCACATAAACATATCTTTATGTGTTGATGGGGTTGACGATGGCGCGAGAGCACGGGTTGGGGCTGGATGAGTTGGTCGATGTGCTGAAGGCGGCAGGCGAGCCGACGCGCATGCGTCTTTTGGCGCTCCTGGCTGCCGGCGACCTGACCGTCACCGATCTTACTGAAATTCTTGGTCAATCGCAGCCCCTGAATTTCCCGCCATCTGAAGCTGCTTGCCGAAGTCGCACTGATCGACCGTTATCAGGAGGGCGCCTGGGCCTATTTTCGCCTGAGAGGCGAGGGGGCAGGCGTTGCGCTGGTCGCGGATCTGCTTTGGCCTCCGATATCGCGGATGCGGTGCTGAGGCGCGACGGCGAACGGCTGGTGGCGCTGAAGCAGGCGCGCTCGGAGAAGGCGCAGGACTATTTCAGCCGCAATGCCGCCGAATGGGATGAGTTGCGCCGCCTGCATGTCAGCGAAGCGGATGTGGAGGCAGCACTGAAGAAGATGGTCGGTACCGAGCCGGTTGATGGCCTACTCGATCTTGGCACCGGTACCGGCCGCATCCTTCAGCTTTTCGAAGGCCTTTATCGCCGTGGTGTGGGTGTCGATGCCAGCCGCGACATGCTGGCCGTGGCCCGCGCCAATCTCGATCGCGCCGGCATCACCAAGGCCTCAATCCGGCATGGCGATATCTTCAACCTGCCGCTGGACGGCCGGCAGTTCGATCTCGTCACCATCCATCAGGTCCTGCACTTCCTGCAGCAGCCGCAGGCGGCGATTGCCGAGGCTGCCCGCATGCTTGTGCCCGGCGGTCGGCTGGCGATCATCGATCTAGCGCCGCACACGCTGGAATATCTGCGTGACGAGCATGCGCATATGCGTCTCGGTTTTTCGCGCCAGACGATGGCCGACTGGCTGGAGAAGGCCGGGCTAACCGTCGAGGAGACGGTGGACCTGACCCCGGACACGGATCGTGACCGGCAGCTGACGGCAACGATCTGGCTTGCCTGCGACCAGCGGCAGGCGGCTACAATCGAAACACCCGAGGGCAAGAGCGCTCTCGCCTATGCCGGGAGGACATGACATGCCGATACACACCCTTTACCCGGCCGAACGCGGAAACCTGCGGCTTTCCTTCGAGTATTTCCCACCGAAAAACGACGATATGGAAGCCCAGCTGTTCCAGACCGTCGCGGCGTTGTCTGCCTTCGATCCCGCCTTCGTGACGATGACCTATGGCGCAGGCGGCTCCACCAAGGCGCGTTCGCTGACCGCTGTGCGGCGGATGATCCATGACGAGGGTATTGCCAATACTGCCGCGCATCTGACTTGCGTGGGGGCGACCAAGGCAGAGGTCGATGCTGTCGTCTCCGAATTCATCGACAATGGCGTGCATCATTTCGTAGCCCTGCGCGGCGATCCGCAGGGTGGTATCGGCATGCGCTACGAGCCGTTTGCGGGTGGTTACGAAAATGCCGCAGCGCTGGCGGCAGCAATTCGGGCGAAGGGGGATTTCGAGATTTCTGTGTCCGCCTATCCGGAAAAACACCCGGAAAGCCCGGATGTCGATGCCGATATCGATATGCTGAAGCGTAAGGTCGACAACGGTGCGACGCGGGCGCTCACCCAGTTCTTCTTCGATAACAATGATTTCGAGCGCTATCTTGAGCGTGTCAGGCGCGCGGGCATCAATATTCCGATCGTACCCGGGATCATGCCGATCAACAATCTGGCTGGTATCAGCAAGTTCGCCGGGCTGTGCGGTGCAAGGGTTCCCCGACGCGATCGTTACGCGGCTGGTCCATCTCGATGAAAGCCCGGAAGAACGCTTCAAGGAGGCGACCCATATCGCAGCCGAGCAGATCGTCGATCTGAGTGGCGCGGCCTTCAGTGATTTCCATATCTACACGATGAACCGGTCGCCGCTGGTGGAAGCGGTTTGCGATCTGGTTGGATTTGAACGGGTGGCACCGGCTACGGTCCAGTCCCGGTCCGCAGGTGCGGCTGCCTGAGAGGGGGAGCGACGAACCGTCGGCAATAGAAAAAGCCCTTGAGACCGGACGGTTTCAAGGGCTTTTTGTCTTTCGCAGCTTTAGGTTTGCGGTCCTTCGTGGAGCGTCTTGCCTGGCTGGATTTTGCTGCAATGGATTGCGGTTTTAAAGTCCTTCTGCATCGACTGGACTGTTTGCTGACGCTTTCAGATGAAAAGCATCGTTGCGACAAATACGAACGCTGCACTTATCATGAGGACATTCAACGAATGTGTCATTCCCATAACCGGCCCTCCTTGCGTTGACCTCCGGAAGATAGGGGGAAAATGTCACGCATGAAAGGAAAAGTTATGCTGCGTTGCGGCAATAGACGCGCCCGTAAAGCTTATTCACAGGGTTAAGCGTATGATTGAATGGGGTTTTACCCGTTGCCACAATTTTTTCACAATGTCTTTACTCTGGTTAATGTAACGCACTGAAATGCGCCGTGAGTGACCGATTGGACACATCATCTCAGCACGCGGGCCGTTGTTTGATTCCATTATTGGCGTTCATCTGCGGCGGCCGGGCAGCAAGCGGCCGTCGAGTACCACGAGGCCAGCGGCGATCAGCAGCATGCCGGCAATATCGGTTTGCTCCAGCGTCTCCCCGAGGAAAAGGAAACCGAGGAGAATGGCGCTCGGTGGCACCAAAAGGGTCACCAGCGATGTATTGGTGGCGCCTGGCGCGGCTCATGATGCGAAAGAACAGGATATAGCCATAAGCGGTCGACAGAAGCGCCAATGCCAGGATCGCCAGCATGGAGGTCATCGGCGGAACTGCCAATTGCCATGGCTGATCGACGACCAGGGAGAGCGGCAGCATGATCAGCGTCGATGCGGAGAGCTGTCCGGCGGCGGTGACCGGCGCTGCCAGTCCCCGGAAGCGCTTGCCGTAGGTCGCAGCAGAAACCATAGCTGATCGCGGCTGCCACCGGAAAGAGCAAAGCCCAGAGCGGAATGCTGCTGCCTGCCTGCGTGGGGCCGGGCAGGGCGTTTGGGCCGATCAAAACCGCCGTGCCAGTGAGGCCGAGCAGGCAGCCGATGATCTTGGAAAGGCTCAGCTTCTCGTCCTGCGTCAGCGCATTGGCGATCAGCACCGTCCAGACCGGTGTGGTGGCATTGAGGATGGCTGCGAGGCCTGCGCCGATCTGCGTCTGGCCAAGGAAGATGAACGTGTGCGGAATGGCATTGTTGATCAGGCCGAGCAGCAGGAATTGCGGCCAGCGGGCCTTCAGTTCGTGGTAGATGTCATAGCGGCCGAACACGTAGATGTGCAGCGCCAATGCAGCCAGCGCCACGCGCAGCAGGACAAGGGTAAATGCCGGCACATGCTGGATGGCGATGCGCGCGAAAAAGAATGAGCCGCCCCAGATCAGACCGAGTAGAGCCAGAAGCCCCCAGGTGGCAAGCGTCATGCGGTTCTGCAGCCCGTCCGTTTTCGCGTGCATGTGACTTGACCTTTCCCTGCCTCATTCGGAACATACCGACGGTTAAGGGGTAAGGTGGGATTTATCCACCCGATTCTTGATCCCGCCATAGATGAAGGATGAACTGCTGGAGCCTTTGACGACACAATCCATCGTGGCCGCGGCGCACGAGGGCCAGGGGCTTATCCCCATTGCGATCGTGGTGGCGGTCGCAGCCATTCTGGGGCTGGGATTCCTGCGCTTGCGTCAACCGCCGCTTGTCGGTTTCATTCTGGCCGGCGTTGCCTTGGGGCCGACAGGGTTCGGCTTCATTTCCAACAGTGCCAATGTCACGCTGCTTGCCGAAATGGGCGTCGTCGTCCTGTTGTTCTTCATCGGCATGGAGCTGTCGATCAAAGCCTTCGTTCTCAGCCTGCGCCAGTCGCTGATAGTTGCGGGCGGGCAGGTGATCGCGGCCATCGCAGCGGCAGGCCTGATCGCGCTGATCACCGGCGCAACCATGGCGGAGGGGCTGATCCTCGGCTTCGTCATCGCGATGTCATCCACCGTCGTTGCCATGAAGATGCTCGAGGATATGGGCGAGTTGCGCAGCGAGACCGGGCGGATTGCCGTCGGCGTGCTGATCGCGCAGGATATCGCCGTTGTCCCCATGCTCATCCTGGTCTCAAGTTTTGGTGGCGAGGAGACGCATTTCGCAACGATCGCGATCAAAATGGTCATCGCCATCGCCATTCTGGCGGCCCTGCTCTGGTGGTTCGGCCGCCACGGCAAGTTGAAGGTTCCCTATAGCGAGGCCGTCGAGGACAAGGTCGAGATACTGGCGCTCGGTGCGCTTGCCGTCTGCTTCGGCGCAGCCTGCCATTTTCGGGCCTTGCCGGCATGTCGCCGGCCTATGGCGCGTTTCTGTCCGGCATCGTGATCGGCAACTCGACGCTACGCAGCCGGGTCATACCGGTGATCGAGCCGATCCAGAGCATACTGCTGGTGGTCTTTTCCTGTCGATCGGTCTGCTGATCGACCTGACCTTCATCGGTGAGAATTTCTGGTCGGTGCTGAGCGCTGCGCTGATCGTGATTGCGGCGAAGACCGTGCTGAATATTTTCCTATTGCGCAAGACCGGCTCATCACCGCAGATCGCTCTGGTCGCCGGCCTGTCCATGGCGCAGATCGGCGAGTTCTCGTTCGTGCTTGCCGCTGCGGGTCTTGGCGCAGGTGTCTTGCAGTTTGATACCTACAAGGTGGCAATTGCCGTCACGGCAGTCTCGTTGCTGGTCTCGCCACTCTGGGTCAGCATGATGCACCGGCTCGAAAACATCGCTTCCGAACATCTGCTGACCTATCGCAAGGCTTTTGCGGTCGCCTATGCGGGCGAACTGAGCGAGCTGTCGAAACGGGGCGCAGCACTTGCCGGTGCCCGCTGGTCGCTGAAGCTGCGCTACCGCGCATTTCGTCTGGCCCGCCACCATCGGCGGCGGGCGCGATTAGAAAACAAGCCTGAGGCGGACATTACAGAGCGCTGAGAACCGCTTGCGTTGCCCAGCCATCGGCCGGCATGCCGAGACGCAGCTGCTCCTTCTGAAGAGCCGCACGTGTGCCGGAGCCAAGGATGCCGTCGATCTTGCCGACGTCATGGCCCATGGCCTGCAGTTTCGCCTGCAGGGCCTTCATGCCTTCGTCGTTCAATCCCGGTTCTGGACTATGCGTGTCGTAAGATGGAGCGCCTGCGAGCCGGGTGGCGAAATAGGCGGCCGAGGTCGTGTAGATGAACGACTGATTCCACTCAAGATAGATATTGAAGTTCGGATAGGTCAGGAAGGCAACGCCGTGGCGGCCCTGCGGAATGACCAGTGACGAGGCCAGCTGCGGAAAGGCGGTGTTGCCTGTCGCGCGGTTTGACGCCGAGCGCGAACCAGTCGCCAGCGGTCATTCCTGTCTGCAGCCCGGTCTTCTCCCAGGGCAGGTTTTCCGGCAGGCTCACTTCCTGGATCCAGGGCTGGCCAGCGGTGAAGCCGAGGCTCTTGATGAATTTGGCAGCGGTCAGGATGGCGTCCGGCGAACTCTGCTTGAGGTTGACATGACCGTCGCCATCGCCATCCATACCCTGCGCGATAATGTCTTCCGGCAGCATCTGGACCTGGCCGATTTCGCCGGCCCAGGCACCGGTCGTGGTTTCTGGATCGAGATCGCCGTGCTGGACCATTTCGATCGCCGAGATCAGCTGCGGGCGGAACATTTCAGGGCGGCGGCAGTCATGCGCCAGTGTCACCAGTGCGTTGCGGGTGTTGAAGTCACCTTGAACGGCGCCGAAATCCGTTTCCATCGCCCAGAATGCGGTGATCACCGGAGCCGGAACGCCGAACTCCTTTTCCGCCCGTTCGAAGATCGCGGCATATTCCTTCATCTTCTTGGCGCCGATATCCAACCGTGCCTTGCTGACGGTGCGCTGCGAGAATTCAGTAAAGCTCTGCTTGAACACACCCTGGGCACGGTCGCGGCTCAGCACTTTTTCGGAGATGGCGGCACCAGCCAGAGCGCGATCGGCCACGTCGGCCGGAATGCCCTTGGCAATCGCCTCGGCCTTGACGCCTTGCAGGAAGGTCGCGAGGTCGCCGCCGCAGGGAGCGGCCGGCGCGGCTGCCTGTTGCGCAAGGGCAGATGAGGTCAAAAGGGTGAGAAAACCGATCGAAAGAACGGAGCGCAGTGTGCTGCGTGTCATCGCAAGTCCTTGTTGTAAGGCCGAAACCGGCCGAAAGCAGCGGGAAAACCGCTGCTCCTGTTTCGCTGAAAATATGGCAGCGGCTGTCGCACGGCAATGGGGCGGAATGAAGAATTGCCGCTGCGCCTGTCTCAGTTTTGCGCCGATGCCTGGGGTTTGGAAACAGCAGCTACCCAGCTCTTCCAGTTCTTCTGGGATCCCCATGAAAACATTGATATCGGCGTTACCGTCGATGCCGGGGATCACGCCTGTGCTGGTGTACTGCCAGAAGGCCCAGCGGCGCTCCAGATAAATCTCCGTCGGATGCGGCGACCGAACGGACCCAGAAATGATAGTCCTTGAACTGGCCGACGAGATTGTCGCTGGTGGAAATCGACCGAGGTATAGATGATAGGGCGCTTGCCGTAATGTGCTTCCAGCCGGTCCATGAACCGCTTCATTTCGGTCTGGACGGTGAGTGGTGACGGCCGGTAGTGGCAGGTTTTGGATTCGCCGTTCCATTCGACGTCGAGAACCGGCGGCAGGTGGACGGCGCTTTTCGGCACATTGGCGATGAACCAATCTGCCTGCTGGTCGGCCGTCGAGCAGAAATAGTAGAAGTGATAGGGCGCATAGGGCAGGCCGGCGGCGCGGGCCTGTTGCCAGTATTCGTTGAATTTCGCGTCGACCCGATCCTTGCCTTCGGTTGCCTTGATGAAGGCGAAGGACACGCCGGAGCCCTTTACCTTGGCCCAGTCGATATCGCCCTGCCATTTCGACACATCGACACCGTGGATATTATGATGCTGTGGCGTGCGTACGCCAAAGTTCTGCGGATCCTTGTCCTGAAATCGTGGCGGGATCGATGCGGTGGAGACGAGATCGTAATCTGTCGATGTGCAGGCGGAAAGAAGCGAGACAATAGGCAGAAGAGCCAGGAATAGCCGGCGCATGAGGTTTCCGTTCTGAAACGATCGACGTTGCTGCCTCACACGATGATATCCGCTGATGTGAATCCCCCAGGAGGCGTGAACCTCATTTTCACCATATCATCGTAAAAATTGAGTTAGTTTCAAGCGGCAATTACCAAAGCAGCGAGCTTGCCAACGGTCAAACCGTAGAACACGTTGATTTCGCTGAGCTTGCGCCGGCTTATTGCGCCGCGCGCCGGTAAGTGAAGAGCCAGGCGTAGCCGCGGCCGATCGGCCGGAATTCCAACGTGTCGCCGAATTTGGCGGCATTTGATCTGAGCACCGTCTCCATCGTCTTGCGTGGCGTGACATGGAACCGTTGCAACCAGGCCTGCAGCCCACGGCGGAACAAGCCCGGCAAGCGCTCCTGCTGGCCGAAATCGGCGATATGGAGCGATCCGCCGGGATTGAGCGCCGCGATGGCCGCGCCGATGGCCTTTTCCCAATCGGGGATCATCGACAGGGCGTAGGAGATGACAATCCGATCAAACCCGGCTTCACCGAATTCGGATGCCTGGAAATCGGTTGCGTCGGCGACGCGCAGGATTGTCCTGTTCCGGCCGGGTTTGCCGAGTTTTGCCTCGGCGGATACGAGCATTTCCGCCGAAATGTCGAGCCCGAAGAGCCTTGCGTGCGGAAACCGGCTGCCGATCAGTGCCAGGTTGCGACCGGTGCCGCAGCCGACTTCAAGCACGCTGCCACCGGCCGGAACGTTCAGTTCGTTGATCAGCGTGTCGCGCCCGAACAGATAGTATTTGCGGGTCAGATCGTAGAAGTGCCGCTGGGTGCGATACATCCGGTCCATGCGGTCGGCATGGCTGTTGCCTGCATCGGTCTCGATGGCCGTCATGCTGTCTTCCTGTAGATGTGGAAGCCGCCATAGATCGCCGAACGATCCTTCAGGTTGAGCGCCTGCGATTGGTCGGCATCGTATTGCCACTGGCCGAGCAAGGTCTGCGACACGCGGCCTTCGAGAATGCTGGCCTCGGCTGCGGTGCGGAAGATGACTGTGGCACCCTCGGCTGCGGTGCGGGTAATTTCCGTCCACAGGTCGTTGAGCTGGCGGTCGTTCATCCAGTCTTGTGCATCCAAGAGGACATAGCGATCGACAGAACCGGCCGGTTTCTTGGCGAGAAGCTCGGTGAAGCTGGCATGATGCACATGCACCCGCTCGGCGTTGTTGCGGATCGTTTCGTGGCGGTTGGCCTGCAGGTAATCCGGCAGTTCGCCCTCATGCGGCATCGGATAACGGCGGGCGAAAGCCTGCCAGGCGAAGTAGTTTTCTCTCAGCGGGAAATGGCAGCATAGCTTTTCAAGCCGGTGGCGCAGCACGCCGGCCAGCGATTTTTCTTCGCTGAGGCTTGCCAGTTCGTCGAACTGCTGCGGCGGAATGCCGAGACCGAACAGCGAGCTCTTGCGGCTGGTGATCCAGCGGATGACCGGGCGATCGAACAGTGGAGCGAGGCGCTCGTCGAAGAACTGGCGCTGTTCCGCGCATCGAGCGGGCGTTGGCAAGCTCGCTCGGATCGACGCCATGCAGACGGGCCAGTAGGTGGCCAAGGCCGATGAAGCGGCCAAGCAGGCCGGTGCGGTAGATGTTCTTGCCGAAAACCCTGATGCGGCGCTGGCCTGTCAGGCCGCGGCTGTTCCAGTATTGCCGGGTGGCATTGTCGAGCTTCGGCGCGATGAAAAGATCATAGGCCTGGACGTTGCTGGCATGATCATGGCGGGCGAGGAACCGGACGATATCGGCATGGCCGGGCAGGTTGCGGAAAGCCGCAAGCTTCAGCCGGTTGAGAGCGACGTGATGGGGATTGAGGTCGACGACATCAATGCGCTCGGGCGCTGCCGAGAGATAGGCCAGCATATTGCAACCGCCGGAGCCGATGGTGACGATGTGATGCTCGGGGCGATCTGCATGGCTGCCATATCGACGGCCGGATCTTCCCAGATTTGCGGATAGACGAGCCCGGTGAAGAGTAGTCCGAAAAGGCGCTCCGACAGTCCCTCCAAAGTCAGCGCCTTATGCTGGATCAGAGCGGTTTTCAGCTTGCGGTTTTTCTTGCCGTAGCCTGCATCGGGTGCGAGATCGGTCATGTCATCCTGCCATCCGTTAAAGTTGGAGGTGCTTCTAAGACGAGTCCGCTACACTTTGATGACGATGGGCTTATACAATTTCTCATCCATAAGAATTGATTAAGTTTGTACATGTTAGATAAACTAACTTTTTCGGGGCGCTAACATGATGTTAAAGGCTTTTCTGCCGAAGTCCGAGCAGCGGCATGCTGTAGTGGGCGCGGTGATCGGGGGCGTTATTCCCTGCAGTTTGTATTTTTTATGACAATATAAGCGCTGATGTTCACGGGTTTTGGGGCGGTGGAGCGCTGGCACCCTCCCATATTTCCCTCATCGTGATGCCGCTGGTCTGCGGTTTGTTCTTCTACCAAAGGGGGCGTGCGCAACGCCGTCTGGTGGACGAACTTGAGCTGCGGCGCAAGACGGAAGAAAACCTGTCACGGGCTGTCCATACCGATCAGCTGACCGGTATCGCCAATCGTGTCAGCGTTGGAGCGCGATCTTCGCGAACTGTTATCCACGGGATCGATGCCGGCGGGCCGCACCGCACTTTTGATGCTCGATCTCGACCGTTTTAAATTCGTCAACGATCTGATGGGGCACGATGCCGGCGACGAGTTGCTCGTCGCGCTTGGCAGGCGGCTGATTCAGGCGATGTCGGGCATCGCCGCGGTCTATCGGCTGGGGGAGACGAGTTTGTCATCGTCGTCGCCGGTTCACCGTCCGACGGCAAGCTTGACGATATCTGCGTGACGATCAAGAACCTGCTCGTTGAGCCCTTTCAGCTTTCCTCCGCACAGTTCTGGACGGGCGGCAGCATTGGTGTCGCCTATATAGAGCCGGACGACCGGTCAATTTCGGCGGTTCTCAAGCGCGCCGACCTCGCGCTCTACAAGGCCAAGGAAATTGCCGGCAACAGCCACATGGTCTACGCGCCGGAAATGGCGGAGGAGGCAACGCGGAAAGGCGAGATCGAATATGATCTTTCCCGCGTTGGCGGCCGGAGAGTTCTATCTGGAATACCAGCCCATCGTCGGTATCGAAAGCCGGGCAATTCGCTCCTTTGAAGCGCTGATTCGCTGGCGCCACCCCGACAAGGGCATCATTCCGCCCGATCATTTCATTGCTGCTGCCGAAAAGACCGGCCTGATTCTGCCGATCGGAAACTGGGTGTTGAGAACCGCCTGCCTGGAGGCGTCGCGGTGGCCGGCGCCGACCGGCATCGTGGTCAATGTCGCTGGCGACCAGTTCAAGGATCGTGCCTTCGTTCCCCATGTGAAAGCGTGCCTTGCAGAAGCTGGGCTTGCGCCCGGCCGCTTGACCATCGAGGTGACAGAATCGATCTTCTATGTCGATGCGGCCATCATAAGCGACAGCCTGACGGAGCTTCGCGCTCATGGGGTGCGCATCGCGCCTCGATGATTTCGGCATCGGATTTTCGTCGATCAACAATCTCAGGCGCTTTCCTCTCGATCAGCTCAAGGTTGATCGCTCGTTCACCCAGGCGATGCTCGGCAATCAGCGGGATGCCGAAATCGTCGATATCATCCTGCAACTCGGAAACACGTTTCAGGTGTCGACCACCATCGAGGGCATCGAAACCGAGGGGCAGATGGAGTTCGTACGGGCGCTCGGCGCCTCGGAAGCCCAGGGGTTTCTGATTTCGAGGCCGGTCTCGGCGGAGGGGGCATTTGCTATTCTCCAGCGGGAACCGGAAAAGCTCGCGGCACGATCGGTTGGCTAGAAACATGTTTAGCATCAAAGTGATTGCCACAAAGCCTTCCTAAATGCATGGAATCCTGTTCTTCTGGCAATGGCGAAGCAGGGGCGGTGTGTATGCGGAAAAAAGGTGGTTCTGGCTCGCTGGCTCGGTATCGACAGCCGTGGCGGCTGTCGTGGGCTGGCTTGTCGCCGCACCGCCGGACCTGCTGAGGGTCGGTGACAGTTATGCGGCCAAGATCGTCTGCTCGAACCTTTTCATTGCCGATAGGGATGCGAATTCGGTTCTGGCCGACGATGTCCAGGCGCCTGGGCATCCTCTTTGCGGCTGGTGCGCATATCCGTCGATGACACCCGAAAAGCCGTTACGGCGCGTATGTTCGGTTTTGCGGCACCCGGTCGGGCTGTTTATCGTGAAGGTCTCGGCTGCACCAATGTGACCGAGGGCGAGTTCGCGGCGTTTCCCGGAAACAGGCAACTTCGCCGCAGGCCGCCGCAATCGGATGACGGCAAACCGTGGCCGGATGGTAGCGGCACGGCCGTCAATCCGGTTGTTCAGACGCTTTTGACCGATCCGCAGCTTTCCGGGCCTGGCATGCGCGCCATCGTCGTCGTCAAGGACGGCAGGATCGTCCGGGAAAGCTATGGCGAGGGTTTCAACAGCGCGACGCCGCTGCTCGGGTGGTCGATGACCAAGTCGGTGACGGCTGCCCTGATCGGCTTGAGGATCTCGCGACGGCCAGATGGCGCTCGACCGGACCGAATTGTTGCCGCAATGGCGAAACGATCCGCGCAGCCAGATAAAGCTGGCCGACCTGATGGCGATGCAGAGCGGGCTTCAGTTCAACGAGGACTATGGCGACGTGACCGACGTCACGCGCATGCTTTACCTCGAAGGCGACATGGCCAATTTCTCGGCGGCCAAGCCACTGGAGGCAATGCCGGGCGAGCGTTTCAGCTATTCCAGCGGCACATCGACCATCCTGTCGCGGCTCTGGATGGACACGTTCGCCAGCGTGCGCGAGGCGTTGACCTTTCCACGCGCAGCGCTCTTCAGGCCGCTCGGCATGAACAGTGCGGTTCTGGAGCCGGACGCGCACGGCACCTTTGTCGGCTCTTCCTATATGTATGCGACGGCACGCGATTGGGCCCGGTTTGGCCTCTTCCTCCTGCAGAACGGCAGCTGGAACGGTGAACAATTGTTGCCGCTGGACTTTGTCAGCTACATGCGCACTCCGACCCAGGCATCTGGCGGCCGCTACGGGGCAGGGCAGGTCTGGACGAAGTTCGGAAATGAGGGCGGTCCGCCTTTGCCCGGTGATGCCTACTGGCTGCAGGGGCATGATGGTCAGACAGTGATGCTGGTGCCGTCTCTCGGCCTCGCCGTCGTCCGGTTGGGACTGACGCCGTTGCAGCGGCTATGATGTGCGCCAGCTGCAAGCCAAAATAATAGAGGCGGTCGACTGACCGCCTCTAAATCTCGAAATATGATGGGGAGGCTGTTAGGCCTTACTTCATGCCGAGCGTTTCAAGGAGGCCCTTGCGCTTGGCGTGGTAGTAATAGCCGCTGGCATAGAGCTTGACCGCGCCGTCGTTCTGGTTGTCGGCCACCATCCAGGCGCCGGCCAGATATTTTGTCGCATATTTCAGATTGGTTTCGGCATCGAACAGGCCTTCAGCCGGACCGTCGTAGCCGAGTCCCTTGGCCGTATTGTAGCGAATCTGCATCAGGCCGTAATTGCCGGCATGGTAGGCGCGTGGATTATAGGTGCTCTCGCGCTTGACGACGCGGTGCACCAGTTCTTCCGGAATATTGTTGAGCTTGGCGTAATAGGCGATCAGCCGGTCGAGTTCAGGGCGTGAGCTTGTCGGCTTTTCCGTGATGCCCAACGACGCGGGTATCGACTTCGCCATGGCATAGGCGCTGGCACCGATCGACGGCTTGGCCATCGGGACGATCATGCGCTTGGCAACCAGCGTTTCCAGGCCGACCGGCTCGCCCGTATCGAAATCCGATTCCATCGCGGCCATCATCATGCCTTCGGGAATCTGCGGCGCGCGATCGGTCTTGGTCGATACGAGCGCATTTGCCGTTTCCGGCATGGCGAGGATTGTTGCCGCCTGAGCGGCTGCAGACGTCTGGGGTGCTACCAGTGCATTGGCAGCAGTCGCAGGCATTGTCGACGGATTGGCAGCGGCGACCTGTGTCGTTGCTGTTTCGCCGGGCTTCATCATCGCTGTTTCGGCCGCAAGTGCGGCTGCCGTCGCTGCTGTCGCGCCGTCCGGGGTCGGCAGAGCGTAAGCCGTCATTTCCGTTCCGGGCTTCGGCAGCGGGGTTACCGTCTGCACCGCCATCAGCTGTTCCATCGGTGTTCGCTCGACGCTCGAGCAACCGCCGACAAGCGATGCGGAAATCAGGGCACAGGCCGTAACAGCCGGTTTTGAAACGGAAAAACGGAAATTCGCCATGCTGTCACTTTCGTGCTGTCAGGCCTCACAGCCCTATGCAAATCAGCAGCCAGAGGCCACCATGCGCTGAACGTCATTAACCTATGAGACGGTGAACCGCAAGCATGGGACGCCTTTTCAGGCGCCGGCCCGCCGCAAGCCCGCGGTCAAAAGGCCTGCGCCGATCAAAAGCGACCCGCCCGTGCGGTTGACGATGGCCTGAACTTTGGGCTTTCGAATCGTCTGGCGGGCAGCCGAGGCCATCAGCGCGTAAAGGGTCGCATTGAGGGTCGCGAGCACCAGGAATGTGCTTTCAAAGATCAGCATCTGGTTGAACAGAGGACGGCTGAGGTCGAGGAACTGCGGCAGGAAGGCCACGAAGAAAACGATGCTTTTCGGGTTGAGCGCTGTGACGACATAAGTGTGCAGGAAGATCCGCAGCGGTTTTTCCGCCGGCACTGACATCGTGCCGTCTTCGGCCTCGACAGCGATCGGCGCGCGCCAAAGCTTGATGCCGAGCCAGATCAGGTAGGCGGCGCCAACCCATTTCAACACGGTGAAAATCGCAGCCGATGTGGCAAGCAGCGCGCCAAGGCCGAGCATCGAGGCAGTCATTGCAGTGAAGTCGCTGAGCGCTACGCCAGCGACCGTGGCACTTGCGACCTTGCGCCCATGCCCGAGCGCATAGGAGATGACCAAGAGGATGGTCGGGCCGGGAATGGCGAGCAGGATGGAGGAGGCGGCGACGAAGGCTAGCCAGTGTTCGATCGACATGAAAACGGCTCCGTTTGGGTGTGGCGTTCGATCGAGGAAGCCATGCGCAAACGGAGCCGTCAATAGGCTTTTATGACGGCGGAATCAGTTCGCCGGAGACCACTTCTGGCCGATCGCGTCCATCACCTCGCCGAACCATTTCACCGATGTGTCGAAGTGCTTGCCGCCACGGATGCGCGGGAACTCGATGGTGCGCAGCTTGCCGCCCTGGTCTTCGTCGTGACCGGTGACGCCAGAAACCTTGTTCAGAGCGCTTTCGACGGCGAGATCGACCATGCCCTGGATGAGGCGCAGGTCGTCGGCGTTGGCCGGTGCGGAGCGGGCATAGTAGCCGGACTTCTGCACCATCGAGCGTTCGGCGCCGAGCAGGGCTGCGAACTGCTTGGAGAACCAGCCGCCGACATTAATCGTGTCGATCTTCACGTGGCCGAAGGCATCGCGCTTGACGGCTTCACCGGCTGCTTCGCGCTCGGCAACGACGGCATCGAGGCAAGCGCCTTCCGAGACGAACAGGGTCACAAAGCCCGTCTTATCCATGACGGCGCGCAGCCGTTCGGCTTCTGTTTCCAGATTGAATGCGGTCTCGGGCAGATAAAGGCCGTCAATATTCTTCATCTGCCGGTTCATCATGAAGCCGTCGACGAATTCCCGGTCGTCGATATGCTGGATATAGGAGCGGGCAGTTGCCGCGGTGAGCCAGCCGCAATGGCGGCCCATGACTTCGTGGACGACGAGCGTGCAGCGGCGCGGCGCTCTGTTCGTTGCTGACATTGTCGAAGAATTTTGCGCCGTATTCCGCAGCCGTCCAGGCGCCGAGCGACTGGCGGATCGGCACGACGTCGTTGTCGACGGTCTTCGGCAGACCGACGACAGTGAGGTCGTAGCCATTGGCGCCGAGATAGGCGGCAAGATCGGCAGCCGTCGTGTTGGTGTCGTCACCGCCGATCGTGTGCAGGATGGTGATGCCGTCGGCAGCCAGCAGTTCGGCTGCGACCCTGAGCGGGTTCTGGCCTTCCTTGACGAGGCCACGCTTGATGCAATCGGCTGTATTGGTCAGCTTCACCCGGCTGTTGCCGATCGGCGAGCCGCCGTGGCGGTGCAGGATATGGGCTTTTTCCCGCATGTCGTGGTAATCTCGATGCGGTCTGCGAGAAGAAGACCCTGGTAGCCGGAGCGATAGGCAACCAGTTCGATATCGGGCGCGATGTCAGTATAGCGCTCGATCAGGCCACCCACGGCGGAAGACAGGCAGGGGGCGAGTCCGCCCGCGGTCAGCATTGCAACTTTCTGTTTGGCCATGGAGTCCTCCTCGGGGATTGCGGCAAGATCGTTCGGGGTCTCTCTACCGCAATTCTCATGGAAGTTAAATGACATGCTGCTGGTAATGGCGGAGGATGGTTCAGGCGATGCGCTTTTCGCCCGAGCCAGACGATCAGCGCAACGGCGATTGCAAAGCCGATCGTGGCTCCGCTGATGACTTCTGCCGAGCAGCACTTCCGAGACGGCGAGGGTGACGAAGGTCTGCAGCAACTGCACCTGTGCCACGCGTGCGATGCCGCCGAGCGCGAGCCCGGCATTCCAGAAGATGAAGCCGGCGAACATCGACATCAGGCCGAGATAGGAGAGGGCGCCCAGTTCGGCATGGCTCGGGGCCTGTATCCCGTCCTTCATCGCCAGCAGTGCTGCGACGATGGAGAGTGGCGCGGTGATGACCAGTGCCCAGGAAATCACTTCCCAGCCCGGAAGGATGCGCGAAACCTTGGCCGACAGAACGTAGCCGAGCGAGGCGGTGACGGCTGCGAGAAACAGCCAGCCGTCGCCCGCCTGCAGGTGGAAGCCGCTGTCGCGAACGGAGAAGAAGACCACGAGCGCCGCACCGGCAAGGCCATAGGCCCAGAAGGCTGGTCCTGGCCGCTCACCATCGACGAGGGCAGCGAAGATCGAGGTCAGGAGCGGCAGGATGCCGAGAATGACGCCGCCGTGGCTTGCCGGGATGGTCTGCATCGCCGTCGTGGAGAAGATCGGAAAACCGTAGACCACGCAGATGCCGGCCCCAAGCAGGATCGCGCCTTGTCCCTTTGGCCATTTTTCCGCATCAGCAGCAGCGTCAAGCCGGCGGCGATCGAGGCGATGACGGCGCGGCCGAAGGTGATGAAGAAAGGAGAAAAACCGCCAAGAGCGATATGCGTCATCGGCAGGGTCACGCCGAAAATGGTGACGCCGATCAAGCCAAGCGCCATGCCCATGGCCTGCGGGTGGGTGGAAATGCGCATGGGAACTCCAGCGGAAAGTCGATTGTCCGCTCGCATTTCGGTGGGTTCCAAGTCAAATTCATTTGCCTGATTGGACGATCACGACCGTGAATGCTATATAGTGAGGTGCCATCACAAATTCGTCATTTCGGTCGAATCGCGGGTTTGCCGCCTTGCAATCCACGCCAACATCTGGTCATGCTGTTTGGTGAGCTGCATGATTGTCGTGGCAGGCACAGCCGTGCGGGCCACCTTGCATCTGAGCATGGACGCATCCGCCCGTGCCATCCCCACCTCAACGACGTGGATCAGCCAACCATGGGAAAGAACGTGCCTATGTCATTCTGGGATAGCATCCTCAGCATCGTCACCGCGACGGGCAATGCGCTCGCCGGTGTTATAGAAGCTGTACGGACGCTGTTTGAAGGCGATCCGGAAACGCGCCGCAAGGTGGCTTTCTCGGTCGCTATGATTGCGCTTTCCGCCAAGATGGCCAAGGCAGACGGTATCGTCACCTGAGGCTGAAGTGTCGGCATTCCGCGATATCTTCAAGTTTCCCGACGACCAGGCACAGAACGTCGCCCGGCTCTACAATCTGGCCCGTCAGGACGTCGCCGGTTATGAGGCCTATGCGGAGAAGCTCGCCTCGCTCTGCGTTTCCTGCGAACAGAATTGCCCGGTGCTGGAAGATATCATCGACGGACTGTTTCATATCGCCAAGTCCGATGGCGCCGTCCACGAGAAGGAACTGAACTTCCTCACGCGTCGCCGAGATCTTCCATATGAAGGAAGAGCGTTTTCACGAGATCATGGCCCGCCACGTGCACAGCGCCGGCGCTGATCCCTACAAGATCCTTGGCGTTTCGCCGAAGGACGATTTTTCGATCATCCGCAAGCGTTACCGCGTGCTGGTGTCTGAGAACCATCCTGACGTTTTGGTTGCTCGGGGTGTCCTGCAAGAGTTGCAGGCGATCGCCAATGACCGCATGGCCGAGCTGAATGCCGCCTATGAGGCGATCGAGAAAGAACGCCGCGCCGCATGACGGACTTTGCCTGCGACTATGCTGCCGCGCACGTCGTACCGTCGCCCAACCATGGCGAAAGGGCAGGCGGGCTGAAGCCCGATATGATCATCCTGCACTATACCGGCATGGAGACGGGAGCCGCGGCTCTCGACTGGCTCTGTCGCGAGGAAAGTCAGGTTTCCAGCCACTATTTCGTCCATGAGGATGGCCGCGTCGATCAGCTCGTCGCCGAGGATCGCCGTGCCTGGCATGCGGGCCAGAGTACCTGGAAAGGCGAGAGCGACATCAATTCCCGCTCGATCGGCATCGAAATCGCCAATACCGGCCATCCCGGCGGGTTGCCGGATTTCCCGTCGGTCCAGATCGATGCCGTCGTCGAATTGTGTCGAAACTGTGGCGAACGGTGGTCGATTGCCCCTGAACGGGTGCTGGCACACAGCGATATCGCCCCTATTCGCAAGGTCGATCCGGGAGAAAAATTTCCTTGGGAACGGCTGTATGCCGGGGGTGTCGGGCATTGGGTTCCACCGGCGCCGATCGGTGGCGGTCGATTTTTCCAGCGCGGCGATCAGGGGCAGCCTGTCGAGGCAGTGCAGACGATGCTGTCGCTCTATGGCTACGGAATTGAAGTGACAGGTGTTTTCTGCGAGAAAACCGAGGGTGCGGTGGCCGCATTCCAGCGTCATTTCCGCCAGTCGCAGGTCGATGGCATCGCCGATATTTCGACGCTGGACACGCTTCACCGATTGCTTTCAGGCCTGCCGAATTTCAGCCGCTGAACAGCGGTTGCGCCAGCAAATCCGAAGCCCGTTTCCGGCCGTCTTCACACTAATTTTGTGCACTGCCACATCATCACCATGATGCCGGGGTCTTTTGCGGCCGTACCGAACCGCAGGGAATTCAGGCCTCTAGCCCATCCTGTTGATGACGAAAATCGGGATGCGAGACGGCAGGGCGGGGTGCGCCCTCAAGGCCGCGGCGCCCGAAAGTGGAGACTTCAAGCTAAATGAGAATATCGCATCTTGCTGCGGCGGCGGCATGCTTCTGCATGCTGTTTTCCGGGGTTGAAACGTCGTATGCCGGGGGCACCGACAAGACCATCACATCCTCCATCACGCCTGTAACCAGAACGACGGGTTATCCCGCGCCAGGCGCCTCGCTCAAGACTTCCGTCTATAGCGGCCTGATCCAGACCTATGCCAAGCAGTATGGTGTTCCTATCGATCTCGCCCATGCGGTGATCAAGGTCGAAAGCAACTTCAACCCCAAGGCACGCGGCAGCTCGGCGAAGTCGGGCTCATGCAGATCAAGCCGGCTACTGCGCGCATGATGGGATACTCCGGCGGCAAGCAGGGTCTGTTCGATCCCGAGACCAACATCAAGTTCGGCATGAAATATCTGGCCGTGGCGCATGAACTGTCCGGCGGTTTCACCTGCGGCACGATCCTTCGCTACAACGCCGGTCACGGCGCCAAGAAAATGAATCCCGTATCGCGCCGCTATTGCGGCAAGGTGCAGGCGATCATCAACTGACCAACTCGGGGTACCGGACCGGATTGCCGATGTCGGCATTTTTCAAGTTCTGCAGATGCCAGACAGTGATTGCCATGTTATCTCCGTCCTATCATTTTCGAGGACGGGACATGGCAGGCACATTCGATTTCATCATTGTTGGCAAAGGCATGATGGGGGCGGCGGCTGCCCGGCACCTGGCAAAGAGCGGCGCGAAGATCTGCTGGTCGGGCCGGATGAACCGGAAGAATGGGCAAGTCACGGTGGTGTCTTCAGCAGTCACTATGACAATGGCCGCATCACCCGCACGATCGATCCCGACCCTGTGTGGGCGCTTCTGGCCCAGCGCTCCATCGAACGCTACGCCGATATCGAAACCGGCAGTGGCGTCGAATTCTACAGCGAAGCTGGCTGCCTGATTGCCGCACCTTTGCCGGGCGGCGAGGAAAATACGCTCGATAACGTGATTGCAGCCCGCAACCGTCTCGGTGTCGAGGCGCCGTTTGTCGATGAGCAGCAGCTTGCCGCGCAGTTTCCCTGGTTCCGGTTTCCGGCGGGATATGGCGGCGTTTTCGAGCCGCGCAATGCAGGCCATATCGATCCGCGGGCGCTGGTCAAGGCGCAGGTGATCCTCGCTGAAAAGGCCGGCGTCACCGTCGTCCGTTCCGAAGTTTCCTCCGTCGTCCGCGTTGGAAGTGCTGTTAACATCCGCACAGCAGACGGTGCGACCTTCAGCGCCGGGCGCGTCATCATTGCCGCCGGTGGATTTTCGATTTCCAGGCAATTGCTCGCCCGACCACTGGACCTCACCGTCAAGGCCCGCACCGTTCTCTTTGCCGAGGTGGCGCCGGCCGATCTGCCGCGCTTTGCCGGGATGCCGTCACTGATTGGTTCCGCGCTTCAGCAGGACGAGAGCTACTATCTGCTGCCGCCCATCCGCTATCCCGACGGCAAGCACTATATCAAGATTGGCGGCGATCCGAGCGACATCAATATCGCATCCGAGCCGGAGGTTCGCGCCTGGTTCCGAGGGCAAGCCAACGCGTCCGCAGCCGACCACATGTCTGCCCTTCTGTCGCGCGCCATGCCATCGTTCACGCCCGCATCGCTGCGGTGGAGCCCCCTGCGTCACCACCTTCACTCGTCACGGCTATCCCTATATCGGCTTTGCGGATTCGGATCGTGTTGCAGTGCTGACCGGCGGCAATGGCGCGGCCGCCAAGAGTTCGGACGAGATCGGACGGCTCGGCGCGTCACTGCTTCTGAACGGCGTGCTCGATGCGCCCGAATACGATACGGATTTTGCCGTCTGCTTTCGTTAGGAGCATTTGCATCGCGCACTTTTTTCTTTTGTCACTGGCAATTGGCGGACAGCTCGGCTATGCACCGCCTGCCAGTTGGCCGGGCAGCCGCGCTCCGCTAGGACCGAAAGGTTGCGGGGGAGGAAAGTCCGGGCTCCACGGAAAAACGGTGCCGGATAACGTCCGGCGGGGGCGACCCTAGGGAAAGTGCCACAGAGAGAATACCGCCTGCCTCGGCAGGTAAGGGTGAAAGGGTGGGGTAAGAGCCCACCGCACGCATGGCAACATGGGTGGCAAGGCAAACCCCACCGGGAGCAAAACCGAATAGGGATGACGTGGTTCGCGCAAGCGTTCCGGCCTTTTCCGGGCCAGTCATCCGGGTGGGTTGCAGGAGGCAGCGCGCAAGCGTTGTCCCAGATGAATGGCTGCCACGTTCCGGCTTTCGGGCCGGAGCCATACAGAACCCGGCTTACAGGCCAACTGGCAAATTTCCCTTCTTTTTCAACTTCGCAGACGGCGGCTTTGGAATTCGCATATCTGTTTGAATATCTATTTCAATTAGAAATTACTTAAATAAATTCTACGGAGTTTATGAAGAGGGATTCGCCGGTGAATCCAAAGTCTTGAGTATGCGTTTGTAACCATTTGTTAAACTTAACGGACTATCAATATTTGCTGACGACGCGTGCTGAAATAGAGCAAATCCCATTGACGCCCATATGGTCCCATGTTATCCCAGTCATGCACTGCATACGGGCTGATTCAAGCCTACTCACCGCAAGTTTCGGAGTTGCTCCGTAAGGGGTTTTCGATCGGGCATGTCGCCCGGCTGTGGGGTGCTGCGCGTTTTGATGGTGCGTGTGGGCTGTTGGGGCTGGCGTGTCCACCGGGAACGGCTGTATCGTGTCATGAACCGCTTCCTTTCGCATGCGACAAACCGGATCGATTCCAAAGGGCGGGTTTCCGTTCCTTCGATGTTTCGTTCTGTTTTGGCTGTGCTGGATATTCGGGAGCTTTATTGCTTTCAGGATTTCGTCTTTCCGGCTATCAGCGCCGGCGGTCCGGAATTGCTGGATCGGTTCGAAAGGCAAATCAGCGGCGAGGATCCATTTTCGCCGCAGGCCAATCAGATGTCGCTCCTGGTTCATGGGGGCGGGGTCTTCATGAAGCTCGACCAGGAAGGCCGGTTGATGGTCACGGATTTCATCCGCGATTTCACGGGCATCGACACGGAAGTCACTTTCGTGGGGCGGGCGGATCATTTTCAGTTGTGGGCGCCGCACGTGTTTGCGGAAATGCAGGCAGCGGCAAGAGAAGAGCACAGATTGCGAGGTCTGCGTTCGGGCTAGAGTGGAGAGGCGGAATGATGACGGATCAAGGCACAGGTTTTACCGATGCCGAAGGCGGACCGGTCCGTCACATTCCGGTTCTTCTCCCCGAGGTTCTCGCCAGTCTGGATCTTGCTCCGGGTAAAATCATTCTTGATGGTACGTTTGGTGCCGGCGGGTATACGTCGGCGATCCTTGCTGCCGGCGCTGATGTGATCGCGCTTGACCGTGATCCTGCGGCTATCCTGGGCGGTCAGTCGTTGGTGGCGGCGAGTGCCGGTCATCTCACTCTCGTGCATTCCCAGTTTTCCGATCTCGCACAGCATGCCCCTGCCGGTGGTCTTGATGGTGTCGTGCTCGACATCGGCGTTTCCTCGATGCAGATCGATGAGGCGGATCGCGGGTTTTCCTTTCAGCGCAAGGGGCCGCTCGATATGCGCATGTCGTCGTATGGCGTTTCTGCCGCAGATGTCGTCAATCGCGCCAAGGTGACCGATCTCACGCGCATCTTCGGCTTTCTCGGCGAAGAACCCCAATCCGGCCGCATTGCCCGTGCCATCGAAAAGCGCCGCCTTGAAGAGCCGTTCGTGACGACCCGTGACCTTGCCGGTTTGATCGAGGTTGTGACGCCCTGCAAGGCCAAGGATAAGATCCATCCCGCTACCCGTGTCTTCCAGGCGCTGCGCATTTTCGTCAACGATGAGCTTGGTGAGCTGGCGCGCGCACTGTTTGCGGCCGAGCGCGCCCTGAAGCCCGGTGGGCGGTTGACGGTGGTCACTTTTCATTCGCTGGAAGACAGGATCGTCAAGAAATTCTTCCAGGACCGCGCCGGCAAGGCGTCAGGCTCCTGCCATTTGCCGATTGCCCATGAACGTGCGGCAACTTTCGCACCAGTTGGGAAATCTATGGTGGCGGCAAGCGAAGAAGAAGCGTCCCCGCAATCCACGCGCCCGGTCCGCCAAGATGCGGGTTGGGGCGCGTACCGAGGCTCCGCCTGAGGCAGATGACCTGTCCATCTTCGATTTGCCGAACCTTGCAAGCCTTGGAAAGATGGGGGCTGAGACATGTTGCGTAGTTTTGACATCGTCCTGATCGTCGTCATGACAGCCGCTGCCACGGTGACCTACACGATCAAGCATCAGGCTGAAAACAAGCTCGAAGAGGTTCGCAAACTGGAGGCCGGGATCAAGCTTGAGGAAGACACGATTGATCTGTTGCGCGCCGACTGGGCGCTGCTGACGCAACCGAACCGGCTGGAGAAGCTTGTTGGCGTCTATCAGCAGGATCTGCAACTGGCGCCCACCGACCCCACCCAGCTTGCCCGCCCAGAAGAATTGCCGATGCTGAAGGCCGATCTGCCACCGCCGGCGGATGTTCTGGAGGCGATGGGGCTGGCCAAGAGCAAAGGCAATGGCAAGCCAAAAAAGCCGGTGGATGACACGGACGATATCGCAACGGGTTCGGTGGCGCGCTGATGTCTTTTCTTTCCCGCATCATGGTCGTCAAGAGCAAGGCCCACTTCTCAGCCGGTGGCAATAATCACCCCGGCGATCTCGGTACACCGTTCGAGGGGACGCGCAAGCGCAGCAGCAACCAGGCGAAAAGCCGCGTTGCCATCGTCATTGCCAGTTTCACGGCCGTCTACTGCATCATTGGTGGCCGCCTGGTCCAATATGGTCTGGCCCAGCCCGAAACGGTCTCCAGCATCGGCCGCGCCGACAACCTGATGGCGTCGCGCCTGGATATCCTCGACCGCAACGGCGAGATTCTTGCGACCGATATTCGCACGGTCTCGCTCTATGCCGAGCCCCACAAGATCGTCGATGCTGATGAAGCCGTCGAGCAGCTTTCGACCGTGCTGCCCAGCCTGAATGTCGCCGACATCTACAACAAGCTGAAGTCGCCATCGCGTTTCCAGTGGTTGCGCCGTCAGTTGACGCCCAAGCAGCAGAGCGAAATTCTGGCGCTCGGCATTCCCGGTATCGGTTTCCGGCCGGAAAAGCGCCGTTTCTATCCGGGCGGCGCCACCGCTTCGCATATCGTCGGCCACGTCAATGTCGATAACCGCGGTATCGCCGGTATGGAGCGCTGGATCGACAACCAGGGGCTCGCCGATCTCGCTGCCATCGGCATGACGAGCGATGCCAAGCTCGAGCCGGTCAAGCTGTCAATCGACCTGCGCGTCCAGAATATCCTGCGCGATGTCGTCGTCGATGCGATGACAAAGTTCCGCTCGCTTGCCGCCGGCGGCGTGGTGATGGATGTGAGAACCGGCGAAATTCTCGCCATGGTGTCCTATCCGGATTACGACCCCAACAAGCCGGCTGATGGCGCCAAGGAAGGCTGGATGAACTGCATGTCGAACGGTACGTTCTGAGATGGGTTCGACATTCAAATCCTTTACGACGGCGATGGCGCTTGATTCAGGCAAGGTGAAGCTTACCGACAGCTTTGATGCGACCAACCCGATCCGCATCGGCGGCTTCACGATCAAGGACTTCCACGGCAAGCGCCACGTTCTGACCGTGCCGGAAATCTTCCAGTATTCGTCCAACATTGGAACGGCGAAGATGGCTGACATCGTCGGCATCGAGGGACACAAGGAATTCCTGACCCGTATTGGGTTGCTGACCAAAATGCCGACGGAACTGCCGGAAGTGAAGACGCCGAGCCAGCCGCGTGAATGGAAGAAGATCAATTCGATCACCATCTCCTTCGGCCATGGGGTGTCTACCACGCCGCTGCAAACGGCAGTGGCCGGTGCGGCCCTGTTGAACGGCGGCAATCTGATTGAGCCGACCTTCCTGCCGCGCACGGTGGAGCAGGCCCAGGCGGCCTCGACGAATGTCATCAAGAAATCCACCAGCGACGACATGCGTTTCCTGTTCCGCTGGAACGGCGTTAATGGCTCGGGCAGAAACGCGGGTGCCGGGCTTTAATGTCGGTGGCAAAACCGGAACGGCCGACAAGGTGGTCAACGGCCGTTATTCGAACGATGCCAACTTCAATGCGTTCCTAGCCGGCTTCCCGATCGATGATCCGCGCTATGTGGTCCTGACCTTCATCGACGAGCCGAAAACCGACAAGGGCAATGGCGCGGCACTCGCAGGCAATACGGCTGCACCAATGGTGCACGACATCATCAGCCGGTCGGCGCCGCTTCTCGGCGTCGAACCGAAGTTTGGTGAAGACGGTTCTGCCTTGCTTGTGTCTTATTGACCATGGAATGACAATCTGGAGGATTCGCCGCCCGGCGCGTCGGTATAACTGAAAAGTGCACCCATGAAGATCAAAAACCTGATCGGGAAGGATTTCCCGGAAATTGCGTCACAGCTGGACAATGCGGCCGGTGATATCGATATCGCCGCCATTACTGCCGATAGCCGGCAGGTTGCGCCTGGTTCGTTGTTCGTGGCGTTGTCGGGAAGCAAGGCTGACGGCAAGGCTTTCATCGACGATGCGATCGCCCGCGGGGCAGCTGCCGTCGTGACCGGGGTCAAGTCTGCAAGCGATACACCTGTTCCGGTCCTGTCCGCCTTCACGCCACGCCGCGTGCTGGCGATTGCCGCCGCCAATTTCTATGGACGCCAGCCGGATACAATGGTGGCCGTCACCGGTACGGCCGGCAAAACCTCGGTTGCCTCTTTTGCCCGCCGGATCTGGGCGCATGCCGGTTTTGCCGCTGCGACGATCGGCACGACCGGCGTGATTGCGCCCGGTCGTAACGACTATGGTTCGCTGACCACACCGGATCCGGTTTCGCTGCACAAGCTTTTGGCCGAACTGGCTGACGCCGGTGTTACCCACGCGGCGATGGAAGCCTCCAGCCATGGATTGGACCAGAGCCGGCTCGACGGCGTCCGGCTTGCCGCTGCCGGGTTTACCAACCTTGGCCGCGACCACATGGATTACCACCCGACCGTCGAGGACTATATGGCCGCCAAGATGCGCCTGTTCGACGGCGTTTTGCCGAAAGGCTCGCCAGCCGTCATCTTTTCCGATGATGCGTGGTCAGCGCAGGCGATTGCCGCTGCCAGGGCAGGCGGCCATGAGGTTCTGACTGTCGGACGCAAGGGCGATTACTTGTCGCTGAAGCGCGTAGAACATTTCCGTCACAAGCAGATCGCCGAGATCCATGTCGGCGACGAGATTTTCGAAGTGCATGTGCCGCTCGCCGGCGACTTCCAGATATCGAACGCACTGGTCGTGGCGGGGCTCGCCATGTCGACCGGCGTCAGCGCCAGGGCGACGATGGCAGCGCTTGAAAAGCTGCAGGGCGCCTCGGGCCGCCTAGAGCTGGTCGGCCATACCAAGGAAGGTGCACTCGCTTATGTGGACTATGCCCATAAGCCGGATGCGCTGGAAAACGTGCTGGCTTCCGGTTCGCCCGTTCACCACCGGCCGCATCATTGTGGTCTTCGGCTGCGGTGGCGACCGTGACAAGGGTAAGCGTCCGATCATGGGCGAGATCGCCACGCGCCTGGCCGATGTGGTGATCGTCACCGACGACAATCCGCGTTCGGAAGTGCCTGAAGTCATTCGCAGCGAAATCATGGCTGCCGCCAAGGGCGCCACCGAGATTGGTGACCGCGCCGAGGCGATCAAGGCCGCCGTCGACATGCTGGCATCGGGCGACACGCTGATCGTCGCCGGCAAAGGGCACGAGGAGGGCCAGACCGTCGGCTCCGTCACCCTGCCGTTCTCCGATCATGCCGAACTGAACAAGGCATTGGGAGGTCATTGATTTGAGCTTTCTGTGGACCACAAGCGACCTGATGGCGGCCATGCACGGCCGCCCGATGGGCAATCTGCCCGAGGGCATAACCGGCATTTCGATCGACAGCCGCTCCCTCGGCAAGGGCGAGGCCTTCTTCGCCATCAAGGGCGACCGGGTCGATGGGCATGACTATGCCGGTATCGCCATTGCCAATGGTGCAGCGCTACTGGTCGTCAGCGAAGCCAAGCTACCCGCACTCGGACGCCTGAACGCGCCGATGATCGTCGTCGATGACGTTCTGGATGCAATGGTGCGGCTTGGTTGTGCCGCGCGCTGACCGCAGTGCCGCCAAGATCATCGCTGTCACCGGATCGGTCGGCAAGACGACGACCAAGGAGATGCTGCGTCACATGCTTCAGCCATCCGGCCGGGTGCATGCGTCTGTTGCGTCGTTCAACAATCACTGGGGCGTGCCGCTGACCCTGTCGCGCATGCCGGAAAATACCGATTTCGGCATTTTCGAAATCGGCATGAACCATGCCGACGAAATCCGGCCGCTGGTCAGGATGGTGCGCCCGCATGTGGCCATCATCACCACCATCGCCGCCGCCCATCTCGGCAATTTCAAGGACCTTGAGGAAATTGCTGCCGCCAAGGCAGAGATCATGGAAGGCCTCGTTGACGACGGCCATGTGATCCTCAACCGCGACAATGAGCAGTTCGAGGCTCTGGAGAAAGCAGCAATCGCGCTGGGCGTCGCCCATATTGATAGTTTTGGCAGCAGCGCCAAGGCCGATTTCCGCATGGTCGAGTATACCGGCGGTTCCGAGGGCGGCGTGCTGTGGGCAGCGTTCGACGGCAAAACGCTGGAAATCCCGATGGGAGCGCCCGGACGCCATATCGCTGAAAATGCGCTGGCGGCACTTGGAGCCATAGGACTTGTCGGTGCGAACATGGATGCGGCGCTTGGAGCGCTTGCGACCCTGCAGGCGGAAAAGGGCAGGGGCGCACGGCATCGCCTGGCGATCGGCTCCGGTTCTTTCGTGCTGATCGATGAAAGCTACAACGCCAACCCGGCTTCGATGCAGGCGGCGATTTCGCTTCTGAAAGACGCGGCTGTGCCAGACGGTGGCCGCCGGATCGCCATTCTTGGCGACATGCTGGAAATGGGCGAATTCTCCGGTGCTGTTCATGCCGGGCTTGCTGCGCCGCTGGTTGATGCCGGCATTGCCGATGCATGGCTTGCTGGTCCGGAAATGGCGCACCTGCGCGATGCCCTGCCTGAAAACGTGCGCGTCGAATATCGCGAGACGGTCGATGCACTGAAGGAATTTGCGCTTGGCTCCATCGCTGCCGGGGATGTGGTGATGATCAAATCGTCAAAGGGCACGGGCTGCGGCAGGATCGTTTCGGCTCTTCTTGAGACATATCCGGCCTCTTTAGGACCGGAACACACTGAATAAAGGCAGGACAAGGCTTTATCGGCCGCTGTTCAATGCTGACACTTTTGATACCACGCAGTTATTCTTCTATCAGGTGATTCTGATCGATGGAATCTGCAACGAACCTTTGGGGAAAGGTCCCTCATGCTCATCTGGCTTGTCGAACTGGCGGACCATTTTCAATTCTTCAATCTGTTCCGGTACATCACCTTCCGTACCGGCGCCGCCCTGTTCACCTCGGCATTGATCGTTTTCCTGTTCGGGCCGCGCATGATTTCAGTCGCTGCGCGTGCGCCAGGGCCGCGGCCAGCCGATCCGTGCCGATGGACCGCAGACCCATTTCAAGAAGGCGGGTACGCCGACCATGGGTGGCCTGATGATCCTTGCAGGCATCGTCGGCAGTTCGCTGCTCTGGGCTGACCTTTCCAGCGTCTACGTCGTCTCGACACTGTTGGTGACGCTCGGTTTTGGCGCCATTGGCTTCTACGACGATTATCTGAAGGTGACGAAACAGTCCGACAAGGGCTTTTCCGGCAAGGCTCGGCTCGGGATCGAATTCCTCGTTGCCGGCATTGCCGTGTTCTTCATGATGCGGACGGCCCTTTCGGCCGGGGTGGCAGGCTCCACCTTCGGATCGTCGCTGACATTCCCGTTCCTGAAGGATTTTACCCTCAATCTCGGCTATTTCTTCATCCTGTTCGGCGGCTTCGTCATCGTCGGTGCCGGCAATGCCGTCAACCTGACGGACGGCCTCGACGGTCTCGCCATCGTACCGGTGATGATCGCTGCCGCCTCCTTCGGCATCATCGCCTATCTCGCCGGTAACGCGGTGTTTGCGAACTACCTGCAGATCCATTTCGTGCCGGGTACGGGTGAACTGGCGGTCATTCTCGGGGCTGTGATCGGTGCAGGGCTTGGTTTCCTCTGGTTCAACGCGCCGCCGGCCGCCATCTTCATGGGCGACACCGGATCGCTGGCGCTTGGCGGCCTGATCGGTGCGGTTGCTGTTGCGACCAAGCACGAGATCGTCATGGTCATCATCGGTGGCCTGTTCGTCATGGAAACCCTGTCGGTGATCATCCAGGTCTTCTGGTTCAAGCGCACCGGCAAGCGTGTCTTCCTGATGGCGCCGATCCATCACCATTTCGAAAAGCTCGGCTGGACCGAAAGCCAGGTGGTTATCCGGTTCTGGATCATCGGTCATTCTCGCCATGGTCGGCCTTTCGACCCTGAAGCTGCGGTAAGAGGCGATGATACCGGTCACCACATTCAACGGCAAAAAGTCGCCCTGTTCGGGCTCGGCGGGTCCGGCCTTGCGACCGCGCAGGCGCTGGTTGCCGGTGGCGCCCTCGTGATCGCCTGGGATGACAATCCCGACAGCGTCGCCAAGGCATCCGCTGCAGGGATCGGTACGGGTGATCTCCATCAGGCGAACTGGGCCGACTTCTCCGCGTTCGTTCTGTCGCCCGGCGTTCCGCTGACCCATCCGAAGCCACATTGGACTGTTGATCTCGCCCATGCCGCCGGTGTCGAGATCATCGGCGATGTCGAACTGTTCGTGCGCGAGCGGCGCATTCATGCGCCGGATTGCCCGTTCATCGCCATCACCGGCACCAACGGCAAATCGACGACCACGGCGCTGATCGCGCATATCCTGAAATCCAGCGGCCGCGACACGCAGCTCGGTGGCAATATCGGCACGGCGGTGATGACGCCTCGATCCGCCGGAGGCTGTACGGTTCTATGTCGTTGAATGCTCGTCCTACCAGATCGATCTGGCTCCGACGATCAATCCGTCCGCCGGCATCCTGCTCAACCTGACGCCCGACCATCTCGACCGGCACGGTAGCATGGAACACTATGCCGAAATCAAGGAGCGTTTGATTGCAGGCAGCGATACGGCGATCGTTGGCGTCGATGACGTCTACACCGAGGCGATTGCCGATCGGGCGACGCTTGCCGGTCAACGGGTCATCCGCATCGCCCGCCATCGTGCGCTTGGCGAAGGGCTTTATGCGGATAACATGCGTGTCATGCGCGCAGAAGGTGGCTTGGCGACCGTTGTTGCCGATCTCGACGGGATCGCCACCTTGCGCGGTAATCACAATGCCCAGAATGCGGCGGCGGCCATCGCTGCCTGCCTGTCCGTCGGCGTTTCCGAGAGTGAAATCCTTGCGGGGCTTTCATCCTTTCCGGGCCTGAAACATCGCATGCAGCCGGTCGGCCGGAAGGGCAATGTCGTCTTCGTCAATGACAGCAAGGCGACTAATGCCGATGCGGCTGCACCCGCGTTGTCGAGCTATGAGCGGATCTACTGGATTGCCGGTGGCCTGCCCAAGGAAGGCGGCATTACCTCGCTTTCGCCGTTCTTTCCGAAGATCGCAAAGGCCTACCTGATTGGCGAAGCCGCGCCGGCCTTTGTGGCGACCCTTGGGGACGCGGTCCCCTTCGAGATTTCCGAAACACTGGAGTGGGCGGTGACGCATGCGGCAGCGGATGCGGCAAGGGACCAGGCGGCACAATCCGCCGTCATGCTGTCCCCGGCTTGCGCAAGCTTCGACCAGTACAAGAACTTTGAAGTGCGCGGCGATGCGTTCGTCAGCCAGGTCGCTGCGATCGATGGCGTGACGATGCTGATTTGAGGGTGATGACCCTGACTTTGAGATATTGGCGCCGGACGCGCCGTTGAAGGGGACGAAGAAATGGTAAGCCGTGCCGAACGTGGCCCCGTGGCCGACTGGTTCTGGACGATCGACAGGTTCTTCCTGGCGACCTTCATTCTGTTGATGGGCATCGGTTTCATGTTGTCCTTCGCGGCAAGCCCGGCGGTGGCCGAGCGCCTCAATCTCGACAGTTTCCATTTCGTCAAGCGCCACGCGGCCTTCCTGCTGCCGTCGCTGGCGGTGATGATCGCCATCTCCTTCATGTCGCCGCGGCAGGTGCGCCGCACCGCGATGATCCTGCTTCTGGCATCGCTTGCGATGATGGTTCTGGCGCTGTTTTTCGGCGCAGAGGTCAAGGGATCGCGCCGCTGGATATCGCTCGCCGGATTGTCGGTGCAGCCGTCGGAGTTCATGAAGCCGGCTTTCGTCGTTGTCTGCGCCTGGCTGTTTTCCGAACATGCCCGCCAGCCCGAAATCCCCGGCAACCTGTTTGCCATCCTGCTGTTCGGCATTGTTGCCGCGTTGCTGGTGGCCCAGCCTGACCTTGGCCAGACTATCCTCACCACCGCCGTCTGGGGCGGTATGTTCTTTATGGCCGGCATGCCCTGGCTGTGGATCGTCGTGCTCGGCGGCTCCGCTGTCGGCGGCCTTGTAGTTGCCTATACCGTGCTGCCGCACGTGGCAGGCCGTATCGACCGATTCATGACCGGCGAGGGCGATACGTTCCAGGTCGATACCGCGCTTCAGGCCATCATCCGGGGCGACTGGTTCGGCCAGGGGGCCGGGCGAGGGCATCGTCAAGCGGATCATCCCCGACAGCCATACCGACTTCATCTTTTCGGTCGCAGCGGAAGAGTTCGGCATCGTCTTCTGCATGGTGATCGTGCTGATCTTTGCCTTCCTCGTCATGCGGGGCTTGAGCCACGCGTTTCTGTGAACGCAATGATTTTACCCGCTTTGCCGTTGCCGGCCTGGTGCTGCAGATCGGCATCCAGTCGATGATTAATATCGGCGTCAATCTGCAGTTGCTGCCGGCCAAGGGCATGACCCTGCCGTTGATCTCCTACGGCGGTTCGTCCATGGTGGCGATCTGCGTGACGGCGGGATTCATCCTGGCATTGACCCGCCATCGTCCGGAAAAGGCGCTGTCGAGCGTAGCCTGTTTCTGCTCCGGCATGGGCGTTCCGGCCGAATAGGCCGGTGGAATAAGGACTGAACATGACCAAAGGCATTATCATGCTCGCCGCCGGTGGTACCGGCGGCCATCTGTTTCCGGCGGAAGCGCTGGCGCACGAATTGAAGGCGCTCGGCTATTCCATCCATCTGGTGACGGACAGCCGGGCAGAGCGCTTCGCCGGAAAGTTTCCGGCCGATGAAATCCATGTCGTTCCATCGGCAACGATCGGTTCGAAGAACCCGCTGAAAGTCGCATCGTCGCTGTGGACACTCTGGTCGGGTATTCGCATTGCCCGCCGCCTGATGGCGAAGGTGCGGCCGAAGGTCGTCGTTGGCTTCGGCGGTTATCCGACGATACCGCCGTTGCTGGCTGCCACGGGCATGGGCATCCCATCGATGATCCACGAGCAGAATGCCGTTATGGGGCGCGCCAACAAGGCGCTGGCCAAGCGGGTGCGGGCGATTGCCGGCGGGTTTTTGCCGGAAACCGACGGACCGTATGCGGCAAAGACGGTGACGACGGGCAATCCGGTGCGTCCTGCGGTTCTCGAAGCCGCCAAGGTTCCCTACCAGCCGTCCGGCGAGGGCGAGGAGTTCCGCCTCGTCGTGTTCGGCGGCAGCCAGGGCGCCCAGTATTTCTCTAAAAGCGTGCCGACCGCCATCAGCCTGCTCGATGACAATTTGAGACGGCGCCTGAAGGTGACGCAGCAGGCGCGCGCCGAAGATATGCCGATGGTTGAGGGCTGCGTTACCAAGCTTGAGATGAACGCGGATATTGCTCCGTTCTTTACCGACATGGCTGACCGGATCGCTAGGGCGCATCTGGTCATCTGCCGCTCAGGCGCCTCGACGGTTTCGGAGATCGCGGTGATCGGCCGTCCGGCGATCCTGGTGCCTTATCCCTATGCGCTGGACCATGATCAGGCAGCCAATGCCGCAGCCCTGGCCGCGACAGGCGGCGCCAAGGTGATTGTTCAAGCCGAACTTTCGCCGGAAAAACTCAGCAAGATCCTGACCGGGGCGATGACCAACCCTGAGAAGCTCTCCACGATGGCGGCAAACGCCAAACAGGCGGGCAAACCCGATGCCGCACGCTTGCTTGCCGCCATGGTTGAAGCTATTGCCAGCGGTTCGACAATTGCACAGTTCAAGGAAGCACGCTCATGAAGATGCCGCAGACGATCGGCCTGGTTCATTTCATCGGTATCGGCGGTATCGGCATGAGCGGTATCGCCGAGGTGCTGCACAATCTCGGCCACAAGGTTCAGGGCTCCGACCAGTCCGACAGCGCCAATGTCCAGCGCCTGCGTGACAAGGGCATCGAGGTGTTTGTCGGCCATAAGGCCGAAAATATCGGCGAGGCCGAAGTCGTCGTCGTTTCCACGGCTATCAAGAAGAGCAATCCGGAACTGATCGCCGCGCGTGAAAAGCTGCTGCCGGTCGTCCGCCGTGCCGAAATGCTCGCCGAACTCATGCGCTTCCGCAATGCCATCGCCATTGGCGGCACCCATGGCAAGACGACGACGACGTCGATGGTCGCCTCGCTTCTCGAAGCGGGCGGACTGGATCCGACCGTCATCAATGGCGGCATCATCAATGCCTATGGCACCAATGCCCGTATGGGCGAGGGCGAGTGGATGGTTGTCGAGGCCGACGAATCCGACGGCACCTTCCTGAAGCTACCGGCCGATGTGGCTGTTGTTACCAATATCGATCCGGAACATCTCGATCACTACGGCAATTTCGATGCCGTGCGTGAAGCCTTCCGCCAGTTCGTCGAGAATGTGCCGTTCTATGGCTTCGCCGTCATGTGCCTCGATCATCCCGAAGTTCAGACGATGGTCTCGAAGATCGAGGATCGCAAGGTCATTACTTACGGCGAAAATCCGCAGGCCGACGTGCGCTATTCCAATATCCGTATGGACGGGGCGACGTCCGTGTTCGACGTTGAAATCCGCCGCCGCCGTACCGGCCAGATTATCAAACTGCCGGATCTGCGTTTGCCGATGCCGGGCCGGCACAACGTTTCCAACGCGACGGCGGCGATCGCCGTTGCCCAGCGTCTCGGCATCAAGCCGGATGCGATTGCCAAGGGCATTGCTGCATTCAGCGGCGTCAAGCGACGTTTCACCTTCACCGGCGAATGGAACGATGTCCGCGTTTATGACGACTACGGCCATCACCCCGTCGAAATCAAGGCCGTGCTCAGGGCCGCGCGCGAAGCCTGCCAGGGCCGCGTTATTGCCGTGCATCAGCCGCACCGGTTCTCGCGCTTGCACAGTCTTTTTGAAGATTTCTCCGCATGCTTCAACGATGCCGATACGATCCTCCTGGCGCCGGTCTATTCGGCGGGCGAAGAGCCGATCGAGGGCATCAATTCGCAGGAACTCGTCTCCCGCATCAAGGCCGGCGGCCATCGGGACGCGCTTCATCGAAGGCCCGGAAGCAATCGCGCCGATCGTCTCCGCCATTGCGCAACCGGGTGACTTTGTGGTTCTCTTGGGGGCCGGCAGCATCACATATTGGGCAGCCGCACTTCCGAAGGAACTCGCAGGCATTTCAGGAAATTCCGCATGAAACAGGTACACGGTGAAAAGCTACTGGCCTCTCTGGGGGACAGCGTCAAGGAACTGCGCGGACGTTTGACGCCGGATGCGCCGATGGATCGCGTCACCTGGTTTCGTGCCGGCGGTCTTGCGGAGCTGATGTTCCAGCCGCATGACGCCGACGATCTCATCGCATTCCTGAAGATGCTTCCCACCGAAGTGCCAGTCATGGTTGCCGGTGCTCGGATCCAACCTTCTGGTCCGCGACGGCGGCATTCCGGGCGTCGTCATCAGGCTTTCGGCCAAGGGCTTTGGCGATGTCGAGCTGGTCTCCGAAACGCGGGTGAAAGCCGGAACGATCTGCCCGGACAAGAATTTGGCGGCGATGACGCTTGATCACGGCATTGGCGGTTTTGCATTCTACTACGGCATTCCCGGTACGATCGGCGGCGCGCTGCGCATGAACGCCGGCGCCAATGGCGGCGAGACGCGCGAGCGGGTCGTCGAGGTCCATGCGGTCGATCGCCAGGGCAACACGCATGTGCTGTCAAATGCCGACATGGGTTACAGCTATCGTCACTCGTCGGCGCCCAAGGATATTATCTTCACCCATGCGGTTTTCGAAGGCTACCCGGAAGACAAGGCCAAGATTCGTGCCGACATGGATGCGGTGCGTCAGCATCATGAGACCGTGCAGCCGATCCATGAAAAGACCGGCGGGTCGACCTTCAAGAACCCGGAAGGCCATTCGGCTTGGAAGTTGATCGACGAAGCCGGCTGCCGCGGCATGATGATCGGCGGCGCGCAGATGTCGCCGATGCACTGCAACTTCATGATCAACACCGGACAGGCGAGTGGCTACGAACTCGAATATCTCGGCGAGACCGTGCGCCAGCGCGTATTTGAAACCTCGGGCATTTCGCTCGAATGGGAAATCAAGCGCATCGGGACCTTCATGCCGGGCTACGAGGTCAAGGAATTCCTGGGTGAGCTGACGGCCTGAGCTGCCAATGCTCTGAAATAAAAAAAGCCGCCGCGGAGCGATCCGCGGCGGCTTTTTGGTGTTTAACGCTTGTTGAAGCTCAGACTTCGTCCTTGCCCGACAGTAGGATGCAGATCAGCGTGATGACGGCGGCTGCGCTGAGATAGTAGCCGACATAGGCCATGCCGTAGTTCACCTGCAGCCAAGTCGCGGCATAAGGCGCAAGCGAGGCTCCGAAAATGCCGGCGAGGTTGAAAGTGATCGACGAGCCAGTGTAGCGCACATTGGTCGGGAAGGGGGCTGCGAGCGCCGTGCCGATCAGGCCGTAGGTCATGCCCATCAGGCCCATTGCAATGATCGCAAAGACGAAGATGGCGCCTTCGCCCGATGTCATCAGCCCGTTCAGGAAGAACGAGAAGATACCGATCAGGACGGTCGTTGCGATCAGCACCTCGCGTCGGCCGAAACGTTCGGCGAGCTTGCCGGCGATCGGGATGAAGATGCCGAACATGATCGAGCCGACGATCTGGATTTCCAGCGCATCGAGGAACGGGATTTTCAGGACCTTGACGTTGTAGGACAAGAGATAAGCCGAGCCGATGTAGAACAGGACGAAGGTCGCTAGCGCCACGAAGGTGCCAAGCAAGAGGCTGCGCTTGTGGTTGTGGAACAGTTCCATTACCGGAACTTCGACGCGTTCATGTTTGTCGATGGCCTTCTGGAACGCCGGTGTCTCCGTAATCGACAGGCGCACCCAGAGGCCGACGGCGATCAGGATGATCGAAGCGATGAACGGGATGCGCCAACCCCAGCTGAGCAGTTGCTCCTGGGTCATCAGGTGCAATAGCAGCCAGAAAGCGCCTGAAGACAGGAACAGGCCGACGGGGGCGCCGAGCTGCGGGAACATGCCGTACCAGCTGCGCTTGCCTTCCGGTGCATTTTCCGTGGCGAGCAGGACGGCACCGCCCCATTCGCCACCGAGACCAAAGCCCTGGCCGAAGCGGCACAGCGCCAGAAGAAGCGGTGCAATCACGCCAATCTGCTCATAGGTGGGCAACAGGCCGATGATGACCGTCGAGACGCCCATTGTGAGAAGGGCAGCGACGAGCGTCGTCTTGCGGCCGACCCGGTCGCCGAAATGGCCAAAGACCACCGCGCCGAGCGGGCGTGCAAAGAAGGCGATAGAGAAGGTCGTGAAGGAAGCCAAAAGTGCGGTGGTCGGATCGGTGTTCGGGAAGAACAGCACCGGAAACACCAGCACGGCAGCGGTAGCGTAAACGTAGAAGTCAAAGAATTCGATGGTCGTGCCGACAAGGCTTGCGAGCAGAACGCGGGCTGGCGAATTGAGCGAGCCCTTGCTCAACGGCTCTGCCGTCGGCGACAACGTGGATATTGTGTCACTCATTGTCATATGTCCGTATTGGGGAAGATATCGCCGTCTTGGGAGGCAGCGGCCCGGCTTTAACGCAGACGAACCGGCAATAAAACCCTTCAAACGCAACTATTGGCAAGATTTCAGGGGTATTCCGTCGCAAAAGTGTCGCCAAAACCACTGCCGGATCGCATTGATTTTCATCGGAATGATCAAAAATGCGTTCAGGGCGGTTCTCTTGCTGTGCAATCCTTGACCAGAATCGAATTGTCGCAAATCTTAGGTTGTGCGCTCGGCGACCGGGTGCGGCAAACAGGCTGGGATGCGCATAGGTTTCCTTCAGGGGGTCTGAGGGAAGCGCGGAACATGCGCATCAGGCACATTTGGGGCATTTGCTCCGTTTGAAGGGGAAACCATGTTCAAGAAGCTTTCTGCTGAATTTTTGGGAACATTCTGGCTTGTGTTCGGCGGATGCGGCAGCGCGGTCCTCGCCGCGGCTTTTCCGGAAGTCGGCATCGGCTTGCTCGGTGTCTCGTTTGCCTTCGGTCTGACAGTGCTGACAATGGCCTATGCGGTCGGCGGTATCTCAGGCGGACATTTCAATCCGGCTGTTTCGGTCGGCCTGACGGTTGCCGGCAAGTTTCCAGCCTCTTCGCTCCTTGGCTACATCATTGCCCAGGTGGCGGGTGCTATCGTTGCGGCTGCGGCGCTCTATCTGGTCGCCAGCGGCAAGGCTGACTTCCAGCTCGGCGGGTTTGCCGCCAACGGTTACGGCGAACATTCGCCGGGTGGTTATTCGCTGACCTCGGCTTTGGTTATCGAGGTGCTTTTGACTGGCTTCTTCATCTTTATCATTCTCGGTGCCACCAGCGGCCGCGTGCCCGTGGGGTTTGCGCCGATTGCCATCGGTCTCGCCCTGACACTGATCCACCTGATCTCGATCCCTGTCACCAACACGTCGGTCAATCCTGCCCGTTCCACGGGGCAGGCGCTGTTCGTCGGCGGTTGGGCCTTGCAGCAGTTGTGGCTGTTCTGGCTTGCCCCCGATCGTCGGCGCGGCCATCGGTGGCATCGTTTGGAAGGTTGTCGGCGAAGACGACTGAGACGCCGCTATCTGCCATACCCTGCTTAAGAACGGCCCCCGCGCAAACCGCTGCGGGGCCTTTCCATTTTATCGGCTCCACCGCCGGCCTTTTCTCTTGCGCCGCAAGTAACACTCTGATTCTAAGCGACGAATCGAAGCGGTAATATGAGTCGGTGTGAAATATTTTACCCATGCCTTGGGTAGGGTTAACCAAAGTAAACGGTTCATTAACCATAATGCCGCTCTAGTGGGGCTGCGCCTGAAGAACGCGACTCGCGTTGTGAACAAGCTAGGCGCAAGCGGCGATTTGTAAGGCTGGCGTAATGTCGGGGGTTTTTATGAGCAAGCATGTGGCTGTCCTTATGGGCGGATTTTCTTCGGAGCGGCCGGTTAGCCTGTCTTCCGGGGCTGCGTGCGCCGATGCGTTGGAGGCCGAGGGCTACCGCGTCACCCGAATCGATGTCGATCGCGATGTTGCATCCGTTCTTGCGGCTCTGCGTCCCGATGTTGCCTTCAATGCGCTGCATGGCCCTTTCGGTGAAGATGGTACCATACAGGGTATCCTCGAATATCTTCAGATTCCCTACACGCATTCCGGTGTTCTCGCTTCGGCGCTCGCCATGGATAAGGCGCAAGCCAAGCTCGTTGCTGCTGCTGCCGGTGTTCCGGTTGCCGAAGCGCGCATCATGGATCGCCATGATTTCGGCTCCGATCATCCGATGAAGCCGCCTTATGTGGTCAAGCCGGTTCATGAGGGGTCGAGTTTCGGTGTGGTGATGGTCAAGGAAGACCAGTCGCATCCGCCGCAGATCGTCACCTCCAGCGAGTGGCGCTACGGCGACCGGGTGATGGTTGAGCGCTATGTGTACGGCCGCGAGTTCACCTGCGGTGTCATGGGTGATACGGCGCTTGGTGTGACCGAAGTGATACCCCAGGGGCACGCCTTCTACGATTACGATTCAAAGTATGTGAAAGGCGGCTCAAAACACGTCATCCCGGCGGATATTTTACCGAATATTTACCAAAAAATACAAACACTCTCAGTCATGGCGCATCAGGCGATTGGATGCCGCGGCGTAAGCCGCTCCGACTTCCGCTTTGACGACCGTTTCTCTGCAGAAGGAGAGCTTATCTGGCTGGAGGTCAATACCCAGCCCGGAATGACTCCCACCTCTCTGGTTCCTGAAATGGCCGTTCATGCAGGCCATACGTTTGGTGAATTCCTCAAGTGGATCGTGGAGGACGCGTCGTGTTTGCGTTGAAGGGCAGGAAGGCAGGAAGAGGACGGGCTCCGCTGGAGGCGGCTGATCTGGATGGTCAGCGCGTTCTGCCGCGGCCGCTGCGCCGCGTCGTGCGTTTCCTTGTTAGTCTCGGAACCGGCCGTATCCATTTTGCGCCGTATACCGGCACTGTGTCCGCCTTCGCGTTTTTTGCTGCGACCGGTTTCTACGGCATGTCGCTCGGCGGCCACAGTCAGGATTTCGCCCAGACGACGACGTCGGCTGTCGGTTTCACGATCGAGGACGTCAAGGTGTCCGGCAATGATCAGACCTCGGAAATCGACATCCTGCAGCAGCTGGGTCTTGATGGCGCTACCTCACTGGTTGCCCTCGATATTGGCGTCGCGCGCAAGCTGATCAGCGAAATGCCCTGGGTCGAGGACGTTGCCGTTCGCAAGGTTTATCCGGGCACGATCGAAGTGAACCTCAAGGAGCGCAAGGCGTTCGGCATCTGGCAGCACGGCTCCGATCTTTCGCTGATCGAGGCAAGCGGCAGCGTGATTGCGCCGCTGCGCGACAACAAATTCTCCGAGCTGCCGCTGTTCGTCGGCCGCGATGCTGAAACCACCGCCGCCGCCTTCTACCAGCGGTTCTCGCAGTGGCCGGAAATCAGCAAGCGCGTCAAAGCCTATGTTCGCGTTGCCGGGCGCCGCTGGGACCTGATTTTGGACAACGGTATCAACATCAAGCTGCCCGAGCACGATCTGGACCGCGCCATGCAGGTGCTGTCGACGATGGAAGAGGGGCAGCAATTGCTTGAACGCGATATCGCTGCGGTCGATCTGAGGTTGGAGGATCGCACCACGGTCCAACTGACCCCCGAAGCCGCCGCCCGCCGTCAGACTGTTCTGGAAGCCCGCACGAAGATGTTGAAGAAGCAGGAAAAGGAAAGCCGTATATGAGCATCTTCGGCTCCTCGAATTTTGGGCTGCCGCGTCTGAAGCCGCTTTCTTCCAAGCGGTCGCATGTCGTTTCCGTGCTCGATATCGGTTCAACCAAGGTGGTCTGCATGATCGGTCGGCTGACGCCGAAGGCCGAAAGCCGGATCCTGCCGGGACGTACCCATTCGATCGAGATCATCGGCATTGGTCATCATAAGTCACGCGGCATGAAGAACGGCGTGATCGCCGATCTCGACGCCGCCGAAAGTGTCGTTCGTCTCGCCGTCGACGCTGCCGAGCGAATGGCCGGGTTGACCATCGACAGCCTGATCGTCAACATTTCCGCCGGCCGCCTGCAGAGCGACATCTACACTGCCTCCATCGATCTGGGCGGCCAGGAAGTCGATGCCGCCGATCTGAAGAAGGTTCTGGCCGCAGCCGGTCAGCAATCGCTGCGCCAGGACCGCGTCATCCTGCATTCGCTGCCAACGGGCTTCTCGCTCGACGGCGAACGCGGCATCCGTGATCCGCTGGCGATGTTCGGCGATGCCTTGGGCGTCGACATGCATGTGCTGACGGCCGAGCGGGCTGCCCTGAAAAACCTCGAGCTCTGCATCAACCGTGCCCACCTGTCGGTCGAGGGCATTGTTGCGACACCCTACGCAAGCGGCCTTGCTGCATTGGTCGATGACGAAGTCGAACTCGGCTGCGCTGCCATCGACATGGGCGGCGGCACGACGACGATCTCAGTGTTCGCTGAGGGCAAGCTGGTTCATGCCGACGCCATCAGCCTCGGTGGTCACCACGTCACGACCGATCTGGCGCGCGGTCTCTCGACTCGCATCGAGGATGCCGAGCGCCTGAAGGTCGTTCACGGTTCCGCGCTGCCCAGCAGCGGCGACGAGCGGGACATCGTTTCCGTCCCGCCGATCGGCGAGGACGACCGCGATCAGCCGACGCATGTGCCGCGGGCGCTCGTCTCGCGCATCGTGCGGGCTCGCATCGAGGAAACACTGGAACTCATCCGCGACCGCATTCAGCGGTCCGGCTTCTCGCCGATCGTCGGCAAGCGCGTCGTTCTGACGGGCGGTGCTGCGCAGTTGACCGGCCTGCCGGAATCGGCTCGCCGCATTCTCGCCCGCAACGTCCGTATCGGCCGTCCGCTCGGCGTCTCCGGACTGCCCGCAGCAGCGAAAGGCCCGGCCTTTTCGACGGCCGTCGGTCTGATGATCTATCCGCAGGTCGCGGACATGGAAACACACGCGGCGCAGGGCGGTTTGCTCTCGTCGCTTGCAGGAAACAACAGCCGTATCGCCCGGATGGGGCAATGGCTGAAGGAAAGCTTTTGAGCCTGTCTGCTTCGGCTGACGGGATGCAATACGGAATTTAGTGATTTGGCCGGCTCGGCAAGGCGGCCAGAAACCAGGAAGGAACGGGTACAATGACGATCAACTTGCAAAAGCCGGATATCACCGAGCTGAAGCCCCGCATCACCGTCTTCGGTGTTGGCGGCGGCGGCGGTAATGCTGTCAACAACATGATCACCGCAGGCCTCGAAGGCGTCGATTTCGTCGTCGCCAACACCGATGCCCAGGCGCTGACCATGACCAAGGCCTCGCGCATCATTCAAATGGGTGTTGCCGTTACCGAAGGTCTGGGTGCCGGCTCGCAGCCGGAAGTCAGCCGCGCGGCGGCTGAAGAGTGCATCGATGAGATCATCGATCACTTGAATGGCACGCATATGTGCTTCGTCACCGCCGGCATGGGTGGTGGTACCGGTACCGGTGCTGCTCCGGTCGTTGCCCAGGCTGCTCGCAACAAGGGCATCCTGACGGTCGGCGTCGTCACCAAGCCGTTCCACTTCGAAGGCCAGCGCCGCATGCGCCTCGCCGACATGGGTATCCAGGAACTGCAGAAGTCCGTTGACACCCTGATCGTTATTCCGAACCAGAACCTGTTCCGGATCGCCAATGACCGCACCACGTTCGCCGACGACGTTCTGCAATGGCCGACCAGGTTCTCTACTCGGGTGTTGCCTGCATCACCGACCTGATGGTCAAGGAAGGCCTGATCAACCTCGACTTCGCGGACGTTCGCTCCGTGATGCGCGAGATGGGCCGCGCCATGATGGGTACCGGCGAAGCATCCGGCGAAGGCCGCGCAATGGCCGCTGCCGAAGCTGCGATCGCCAACCCGCTGCTCGACGAAACCTCGATGAAGGGTGCCCAGGGCCTGCTGATCTCGATCACCGGTGGCCGTGACCTCACGCTGTTCGGAAGTCGACGAAGCGGCAACCCGCATCCGCGAGGAAGTGGATCCGGACGCCAACATCATCCTCGGCGCGACATTCGACGAAGAACTCGAAGGCCTCATCCGCGTTTCGGTCGTGGCAACGGGTATCGATCGGACGGCCGCGGAGGTGGCCGGTCGTTCCGCTGACTTTCGTCCGGTAGCAGCCAAGCCGATCGTCCGCCCGTCCATCGCTATCCCGGCAGCTCCGGTCCAGCAGACGGTTGCCGTTCAGCAGCCGGCCCCGGTCGCCCAGCAGCCTGTCGTTCAGCAGCAGGCCGCCCAGCCGGTTCAGCAGACCAGCGATCTGATTGCTGCTGCTATCCGCGAAGCCGAGCTGGAGCGCGAACTGTTCCTGTCCATGCCGCGTGGTGACGTTGCTGCCCCGGTTCAGCAGGTTCCGATCCAGCAGGTCCAGGACGATTTCCGCCCGCAGAGCAAGCTGTTCGCCGGTGCTGCTCCCGTCCAGCAGCCTGTCGTACAGGCAGCCGCTCCGGTTCAGCGGACTGTTGAAACGGTGGCCTACCAGCCACAGCCGGTCGCCCAGGCTCCAGTTCGCCAGGAGCCTGTTGCTCCGGTGATCCGCCAGCAGGCCGAGCAGGTCCGCATGCCGCGGGTCGAAGACTTCCCGCCGATGGTGAAGGCTGAGGCCGAACACCGTGCGCAGCCGGTTCAGCACGAAGAGCGCGGCCCGATGGGCCTGCTCAAGCGAATCACCAATTCGCTCGGCCGCCGCGAAGAAGAAACGCATGATGTGGCTGCCGACATGACTGCCGGCGCACCTGCAGCCGCCTCGCAGCAGCGCCGTCCGCTGTCGCCTGAAGCGAGTGTTTACGCGCCGCGCCGCGCTGCTCCTCTCGATGACCGTGCCCGTGCTGCTTCGCAACCGCGTGCACATGAAGATGATCAGCTCGAAATCCCGGCATTCCTGCGCCGCCAGTCGAACTGATTTTTTAGCCCACCTTCCTCCTTGCCTGAAATGCCCGGGTTTGCGCCCGGGCATTTTTTATGAATTATTGAATTCTTCCAATATCTAAGTACCGCGTGCGTCGCGTAACAAAGCGAAAGAAACAGTGATTTGGAATGACGGCCCACTGCAATTATCTTCACAATCGGGACTGATGGGGCAGCATTGCGATTCTAAACGCGCTGGCTTGCATGTTGGACCGGTTGGTGATGCGTAGCATCGCTTTCCGAAACGGTGTCTTGCGGTGTTTGAAAAACGCGCTGCTCTCGTCCCCTAGAGACATTTGGCGGCAACGCCACGTAGCATTTGAAGGCGAGAAGCATGGGAATGGGAATTGGACTGCTTGGGTTTCAGACGACGATTGCACACTCTGTAACTCTGAGCGGCACGGGCGTACATTCGGGCGCCGAGGTAGCAATCACCTTTCACCCGGCGGAAGCCGATAGCGGTATCGTTTTCCAGCGTGTCGTCGGCGAACAGACGATCAGTGAATTCAAGGCGGTTTCCTCGCAGGTCGGCAATACCGATCTCTGCACGATCCTCGGTTTTTCGCCTGCAACCTCTATCGCCACGATCGAGCATGTGATGGCGGCGATCTACGCGCTTGGCCTCGATAACCTTCTGATCGAAGTGCATGGCGCTGAAATGCCGATCATGGATGGCAGTTCGGCTCCGTTCATCGAGGCTATCGAGCAGACCGGCATCAAGGCTTTGGCCGTCAAACGCCGCTATATCCGCATTTTGAAGCCCGTCCGTATCGAATCGGGCGCCTCCTGGTCGGAATTCACGCCCTATGACGGCATGCGTTTTGAAGTGGAGATCGATTTCGATTGCCCGCTGATCGGCCGTCAGGCGTGGAAGGGCGACATCACCCCGTCGGTGTTCAAGACGGAATTGTCGCGTGCCCGGACCTTCGGTTTCATGCGGGATGTCGAGCGCATGTGGGCGGCTGGCCGTGGCCTTGGTTCGTCACTTGAAAATTCAGTCGTCATTGCCGATGACAACACCGTCATCAATATGGAAGGCCTGCGCTACAAGGACGAGTTCGTTCGCCACAAGACGCTAGACGCCGTCGGCGACCTGGCTCTGGCCGGCGCGCCGTTCATCGGCTGCTACCGCTCCTATCGCGGCGGCCACAAGATGAATGCCAATGCGCTGAAGGCGCTGATGAGTGATCCGACAGCCTACGAAATTGTCGAAACTGCAACGCAGCGCCAGCGGTCTGCGCCGCGCGAAGTGATTGCTGTCAACGCACCGTAATGCGCAGCCATTTGTTCCTGAAAGGGAAAATTTGGCCTGATGTTTGATGAGAGCCGGTCTTTTGACCGGCTTTTTCATGATAAGGCTGCCACAAAATTGCGTTAATCAATCATCATGACATTGCGGTCTTGTTGCATCTTGATCTAAAACGCGGTTCATAGGCGGCGGTATTCTTACCGGCGCGGGAGTTGGGATTTACGAATGGTAATTGCAGGCCAGTTTGAATTGAAGAAGATGGCACGTGTTGTTGTCATTGCGCTTGCGGCTTCCACGACCAGCGTGCTGGTCACCGCCTGCCAGAACGATCCCGACATCGACATCACCAAGCTGACCGCCGAAACGGATCCGCCGGAAGTGCTCTACAATCAGGGTCTTGCCAACCTGAACGCGGGCAAGACCACGGAAGCGGCGCGCAAGTTCGACGCCATCGACCAGCAGCATCCGTTCTCCGAATATGCCCGCAAGGCTCTGGTCATGCGCTCGTTTGTCAATTACCGCAACGGCCAGTATCAGGACGCCATCAACGGGGCGAGCCGTTACCTGAACCTCTATCCCAGATCCGAAGACGCAGCCTATGCGCAGTACATCGTCGGTCTGGCCTATTCTAAGCAGATCCCGGCGGTGACGCAGGACCAGAAGCCCGCCTTCAAGACGATCGAGGCGATGCAGGCGGTCATTACCAAATATCCCGATTCCGAATATGTCGAGGACGCGCAAGCCAAGCTGCGCTTTGCCAAGGACCAACTGGCCGGCAAGGAAATGCAGGTCGGCCGCTACTATCTCGAGCGCAAGGAATATCTGGCCGCGATCAAGCGCTTCCGGACCGTGGTGGAATCCTATCCGAACACCAATCAGGTCGAAGAGGCGCTGTCGCGTCTGGTCGAGACCTATTTCGCCATGGGCATCACCACCGAGGCGCAGACAGCCGCGGCTGTTCTCGGCCACAACTATCCTGACAGCCAGTGGTATGCCGACAGCTACAAGCTCCTGCAGACCGGTGGTCTGGAGCCGCGTGAAAACGGCAACTCGTGGATTTCGCGCGCAGGCAAGCAGCTTGTGGGCGCCTAAAATCAGGACCCAAGACGAAGAGATTTGAACCGGGATGCTTTCACAGATTTCGATCCACGATATCGTCCTGATCGAACGGCTTGATCTGTCCTTCGATGCCGGCCTGTCCGTGCTGACCGGCGAAACCGGCGCGGGAAAATCCATCCTGCTTGACAGTCTGTCGCTGGCGCTGGGCGGGCGAGGCGATGGTTCGCTCGTTCGCCACGGCGGCGACAAGGGGCAGGTGACGGCAGTCTTCGATGTCGGCATGGGCCATCCGGCCCGGCTTCTCGTCCGCGAAAACGGCATTGACGACGATGGCGACCTGATTTTTCGCCGGGTGCAATCGGCTGACGGCCGCACCAAAGCCTATGTCAATGACCAGCCGGTTTCCGTGCAGTTGATGCGCCAGGCGGGCCAGTTGCTGGTCGAGATCCACGGCCAGCACGATGACCGTGCCCTTGTCGATACCCATGCCCATCGCACGCTTCTCGATGCCTTCGGCGGTCTTGCCGAGGAGGCGCAAGGTGTTGCCGGTCTCTATCGCATCTGGAAGGATGCCGAGCGGACGCTGAAGAAGCACCGTGACAAGGTTGAGGCCGCCGCCCGCGAGGCAGATTACCTGCGTGCCTCCGTAGAAGAGTTGGAAGCTCTCTCCCCGCAGGATGGTGAGGAGGACGATCTCGCCGAACGCCGTTCGCGGATGATGAAGGCCGAGCGTATCGCCGTCGATATCAACGAGGCGAGCGAATTCCTCAACGGCAATGGCTCGCCTGTCCCCCTGATTGCCTCGATGGTCCGGCGGCTGGAGCGCAAGAGCCATGAAGCGCCGGGTCTTCTCGAAGAGACCGTAGAACTGCTCGACGCTGCACTCAACCAGCTTTCCGACGCCCAGATGGCGGTCGAGGCGGCGCTGCGGAAGACCGAATACGATCCGAAGGAACTGGAACGGGTCGAGGAGCGGCTGTTTGCGCTGCGCGCTGCTGCCTGCAAATATTCCGTACCGGTGACATCGCTGCCGGCGCTGGCGGTCCGGATGATCTCCGATCTCGCCGATCTGGATGCCGGTGAAGAGAAGCTGAAGCAGCTAGAAGCCCAGCTTGGCCTGACCAAGGGCGCTTTTGATGCTGCGGCTGTGACCCTCTCGGCCAAGCGCCACAAGACGGCAACGGCGCTCTCCGAGGCCGTGATGGCAGAACTTCCGGCGCTGAAGCTCGAACGTGCCCGCTTCATGGCCGAAGTGACGTCCGATCCGGTAGCCGCTGCGGCCGAAGGCATCGACGTGGTGGAATTCCATGTCCAGACCAACCCCGGCACGCGGCCCGGCCCGATCATGAAGGTGGCGTCCGGCGGCGAGCTGCGCTTCCTGCTGGCGCTGAAAGTGGCGCTTGCCGATCGCGGCTCGGCGCCGACGCTCGTTTTCGATGAAATCGACACCGGCGTCGGCGGCGCCGTGGCCGATGCCATCGGCCAGCGGCTGAAGCGGCTGTCGAAGACCGTCCAGGTCCTCTCCGTCACCCACGCTCCGCAGGTGGCGGCGCGCGGCAACGCATCTGCTGATTTCCAAGGGGCCATCGGCGGAGAAATCCGAAACGATCGCCACCCGCGTTGCTCGCATGGACGACAACGCTCGCACCGAGGAAATCGCCCGCATGCTGGCCGGTGCCTCGGTGACGGACGAGGCGAGGGCGGCAGCAGCGAGTTTGCTGGCGGGGAACGGGTGAAGACTGCCTGCATGCATCGTGCAGGCTTTTCAGCGTTCTTTACTGTCATCTGCGAAAGAATTTTGTCATGAATTTCTTTGCTAAGATTCTGTATTTTGTGGAGCTTTTCGCAAGGCGACGAAAAAGCAACCATATTGCTTATTTTGATTGCGTCGGCGTTGATATATTACCGCGTAGTTATAGAATTCGACAAGATTAAATCCCCTGGACTGACGTTTGTACTGCTCGCTGTTGGCGGACCTTTTTTCTGATTGGCTCGATTGTCTTTATTTATAAGGTCTATGTCGAAGCCCATCGCCTGTCACAGTGCTTCCTTGACGAAGCAAAAGTAACGCTGTTCGGTCGTGAAAATGCTGATTGCGTACGGAAAATCGGGAAATACCTGTGCGTCGGCAACAGCTTCCAAACCTCTTCCCATTGCGCCGTTTTGCTCTAAAACGTTCCTCGCATTCGAGGAGTCTCCGCTATGTCGACCGTATCCATTGCCGTTGAAAACCTGACGCTTGAAGATGCCGCTGCCGAACTGGAACGGCTGGCTGCGGCGCTTGCGCGCCACGATGCGCTCTATCACGGCAAGGATGCGCCGGAGATTTCGGACGCGGACTATGATGCGCTGAAGCGGCGCAACGAGGAGATCGAGGTGCGGTTTCCAGAACTCGTCCGCGCCGACAGCCCATCGCGCAAGGTCGGGGCGACACCGTCCGGTATCTTTCAGCAGATTACCCATGTGCGTCCGATGCTGTCGCTCGACAACGTTTTTTCGGATGAAGATGTCCGCGATTTCATCGCCAGCGTCTATCGTTTCCTCGGCCTGTTGCCGGACAATTCCATCGCCTTTACCGCCGAGCCGAAGATCGACGGGCTGTCGATGTCGCTGCGCTATGAAAATGGCAAGCTCGTCAGCGCCGCAACGCGTGGCGATGGGACGACCGGCGAAAACGTTACGGCCAATATCCGCACCATCAAGGAAATCCCGCAGAACCTTCCGTCCGGCACCCCTGATGTCGTCGAGGTGCGCGGCGAGGTCTATATGGCCAAGAGCGATTTCCTGGCGCTGAATGAGCAGATGGTGGCCGAGGGCAAGCAGACCTATGTCAACCCGCGCAATACGGCCGCCGGGTCCTTGCGGCAGCTCGATCCGGCGATCACGGCCAGCCGCAAGCTCAAATTTTTCGCCTATGCGTGGGGCGAGATTTCGGAGATGCCGGCCGATACCCAATTCGGCATGGTCGAGGTTTTCAAGCGCTGGGGTTTCCCGGTCAATCCGCTGATGCAGCGCCTGTCCTCGATCGAGGCGATCCTCGACCATTACAACGGCATCGGCTTGCAACGGCCTGATCTCGACTACGATATCGACGGCGTCGTCTACAAGGTTGACCGGCTGGACCTGCAGCAGCGCCTGGGCTTTCGCTCGCGCTCGCCGCGCTGGGCGACGGCGCACAAGTTCCCGGCCGAGCAGGCGTTCACCACCGTCGAGAATATCGACATTCAGGTGGGCCGTACCGGTGCCCTGACGCCGGTCGCGCGGCTGACGCCGGTGACGGTCGGCGGTGTCGTCGTCACCAATGCCACGCTGCACAATGCCGACTACATCGAAGGCATCGGCAATGGCGGCGAGCGCATCCACGAGGAGGAGCACGATATCCGCATCGGCGATACCGTCATCGTCCAGCGGGCAGGGGATGTCATCCCGCAGGTTCTCGATGTCGTGATGGAGAAGCGTCCTGACGGTTCTGAGCGTTATGCGTTTCCAAAAGTCTGCCCGGTCTGCGGCAGCCATGCGGTGCGTGAGAGAAACGAGAAGACAGGCAAGCTCGATTCCGTCACGCGCTGCACCGGCGGCTTCGTCTGCCGTGCGCAGGCGGTGGAGCACCTGAAGCATTTCGTCTCGCGCAATGCCTTTGACATCGAGGGACTGGGATCGAAGCAGATCGATTTTTTCTTCGAAGCCGAAGATCCGTCGCTGTCGATCAAGACCGCGCCCGATATTTTCACGCTGGAAAAGCGGCAGAATGCATCGGCCTTGACCAAGCTCGAAAATATCGACGGTTTCGGCAAGGTCAGCGTCCGCAAGCTCTATGACGCAATCAACGACCGGCGCCAGATCGCGCTTCACAGGCTGATCTACGCGCTCGGAATCCGCCATGTCGGTGAAACCACGGCAAAACTGTTGGCGCGTTCCTACGGCAGCTATGCCGCCTTTGCGGATGCGATGAAAGCCGCTGGCGATATCACCTCGGAAGCCTGGAGCGATCTCAACACGATCGACGGCATCGGCGATGTCGTTGCCCGCGCGATCGTCGAGTTCTTCAAGGAACCGCGCAACATGGATGTCGTGTCTCGTCTGCTCGACGAGGTGACGCCGCAGGACGCCGAGGCACCGGTCGCAAGCTCAAGCCCGGTCGCTGGCAAGACTGTCGTCTTCACCGGATCGCTGGAAAAGATGACGCGCGACGAGGCCAAGGCGATGGCCGAGCGGCTGGGTGCCAAGGTCGCCGGCTCCGTCTCGAAGAAGACCGATCTTTTGGTCGCAGGCCCCGGCGCTGGCTCGAAACTCGAAAAAGCCCGTGAATTGGGTGTCGAAACCACCGACGAGGACGGTTGGTTTGCCCTGATCGGTGGGTAACCGCACTTCGATCGCCTCGAAAGCTTCCCTTGCTTGCCTGTCTTCTCTATGAGCACTGCCAGTTTATGACAGTTTCATGACAATGGCGAAGATAGGTAATTGAACAATGCTGGGTTGGTTTCGCAAACTCCTGCCGCGCGAAGACAAGTTCTTCGAGCTTTTGAGGCGCATTCACGCACGGTCGTCGGTGCAGCCGACGCATTGAAGGCACTGCTGGCTGGCGAGGGTGACCTTGATGCCCATTGCGACCGGATCATTGCGTTGGAAGACCAGGCCGACGCGATCACCCGCGATGTCTTGCTTGCGGTCCGCCTAAGCTTCATCACGCCGTTCGATCGTGGCGACATCAAGGACCTGATCCAGTCTATGGACGACGCCATCGACATGATGCACAAGACGGTCAAGACGATCCGTCTGTTCGAGCAGAAGAATTTTGATCCCGGCATGCGCGAAATGGGCGTTCTGATCATCGATTCCGCCCGGCTGGTCGCCGAAGCCATTCCGTTGCTCGATCGCATCGGCGCCAATGTGCCGCGCCTGACCGCCATCGCCGAAGAGGTCAACCGGCTTGAGGAACGCTCCGACCAGCTGCATGACGAAGGCCTCAAGGATCTGTTCCGCCGCCACGGTACCTCGAACCCGATGGCTTATATCATCGGCAGCGAGATCTATGGCGAGCTCGAAAAGGTCGTTGACCGCTTCTGAGGACGTCGTCAATGAAATCAGCGGCATCCTGATCGAGAACGTCTGATGGACGCTACGCTCGCCCTGCCGTTGCTCATCGCCCTGATTGGCGTCGCGCTGTTCTTCGATTTCCTCAATGGCCTGCACGATGCTGCCAATTCGATCGCCACGATCGTCTCGACGCGTGCTGCGGCCGCAATATGCCGTCATGTGGGCGGCCTTCTTCAACTTCATCGCCTTCCTGTTCTTCGGCCTGCATGTTGCCGAAACGCTCGGGACAGGCATTATCGACCCGTCCATCGTGACGCCGCAGGTGATCTTTGCCGCCTTGATGGGGGCGATCATCTGGAACATCGTCACCTGGATTTTCGGCATTCCGTCGAGCTCGTCGCATGCGCTGGTCGGCGGGCTGGTCGGGGGCAGGGCTTGCCAAGACCGGCGGTGATGCGATCGTTCTGACTGGCCTTCTGAAGACCGTCGGCGCCATCTTCATGTCGCCGATGATCGGGTTCATGCTGGCGCTGCTGCTCGTTCTCATCGTTTCCTGGGTCTGCTTGCGCCAGACGCCGTTTGCCGTCGATCGCAGCTTCCGCGGCCTCCAGTTCATCTCTGCCTCGCTCTATTCGCTCGGCCATGGCGGCAACGACGCGCAGAAGACCATGGGCATCATTGCCGTCCTGCTGTTCAGCCAGGGTTACCTTGGCCCAACCTTCCATGTGCCGTTCTGGGTAGTGATCGCCTGCCAGTCGGCCATGGCGCTCGGCACGCTGTTCGGCGGCTGGCGTATCGTGCATACGATGGGCCTCGAAGATCACCAAACTCAATCCGATGCAGGGGTTTTGCGCGGAGACCGGCGGGGCGATCACTCTGTTTGCTGCGACATGGCTGGGTATTCCTGTCTCGACCACGCACACCATCACCGGTGCCATCATCGGTGTCGGTGCTGCAAGGCGTGTCTCGGCGGTGCGCTGGGGGCTTGCCGGCAACATCGTCATCGCGTGGGTCGTGACCCTGCCGGCGGCAGCGCTGATCTCGGCGCTGTTCTATTTCGCCACGCGGCTGCTGTAACCGATAAGACTGCCGGCCGGCACCACGTTATCGCGATGCGGGTCGTTTTCGCCGCTGATCATCGGCCGCGGTGGCTAGAAGTGCCGCGGCCTGGTCTGCGGGAAGCGCTTTGCCGTAGCGATAGCCCTGGCCGGACTTGCAGCCGAGCAATCGAAGCGCTGTCTCCTGTTCTTCCGTCTCGATGCCTTCGGCGATGGTTTCGAGCCCCAGTTCGTTGCCCATGGTGAGCATCGCCCGGGTGATGGCGGCATCGTGCGGATTTTCCAGCATGTCGCTGATGAAACTCCGGTCGATCTTCAGCGTCGTCAGGGGAAAGCGCTGCAGGGAGCTCAGCGATGCGTAGCCCGTTCCGAAATCGTCGAAGGCGATCCCGACACCGAGATCGTACAGAGTGCGGACGGCTGCGACGGCATGGTCGTCGTTGAGAAGCGCAATGGTTTCCGTCACCTCGAGCCCGAGCGTCGACGGGGCGAGCCCGTGTTCGGCAAGCGCGTCGGTGACATGCTGGACGAGGGTGCCCGCGCGGTACTGGGCTGCGAACAGATTGACGCTGACCTTGATCGCAGGCAGGCCGCTCGCCCGCCATTCGGCCGCCTGACGGCAGGCCTCGTTCAGAACCCACCATCCGACCGGCAGCGCTAGTGAACTCGATTCTGATGGCCGGCAGAAAGGCCCCTGGAAACAGCATGCCTTGTTCGGGATGCTGCCAGCGGATCAGCGCTTCCATGCCCAGTACATGCCCGTCCTCGAGCGAAACCTGAGGCTGATAGTGAAGCACCAGTTCGTTGTTCTGCACGCGCGCAGCAGTTCATCCTGGGTTGCCCGGCGAGCGACGGAATCGTTGCGCATATCCGGCTCGAACATCAACATCGTGCTGCCGCCGGCCTGCTTTGCCCGGTAGAGTGCGAAATCGGCGCTTGCAAGCAATTCTTCGGCATCAGCGCCGTGTTGCGGGGCGAGGGCAAAGCCAATGGTGGCCGCCAATTGGAACACATGGCCGCCAACGTCGAAGGGCACTTCGAAGGCCGACACGACGGCACCGATCGATTGCAGTGCCGCCTCCTTCGTTGCGTCGCTGGGCAACAAAATCGCAAATTCGTCGCCCCTGAAGCGAGCGACGGTGACATTGGCTGCAAGGATCGATGGCAGCCGGACCGCGACGGCCTGCAGCAATGCGTCGCCAACGGCATGGCCAAGGCTGTCGTTGACATCCTTGAAGCCATCGAGATCGAGCAGGGCAACCGTAACTGCGCGGTTGTCGGACAAGACCTCCTGAAGCAGGTTTTCGAACCGGTGCCGGTTGCTAAGCCCGGTCAGGGTGTCCTGGTTGGCCATCCTCAAGAGCCGGGCATCCCGGTCGCGGCGGTCGGAAATGTCGCGAATGATTGCACCCATGCCGGCGCCGCGTTCATCGTTCCACAGCGAGAGCGAAAGCTCGATCGGCACTTCGGTCTGGTCCCGCTTGCGTGCCACGACCTCGACGGTCTTGCCGATCAGCTTGGTGTTGCCGCCGGCCAGAACCCTTGCAAGGCCGGCATGGTGCGCGCCGCCATGAAACCGGTCGGGGATGATGAGGTCGATGGATTGACCAATCATCTCGGCGTGATCGTAACCGAACAGGCGCAACGCCGCACGGTTGACGAACTCGATCAGGCCGGCGGCATTGATTGTGAACAGTGCAAGTTCGGTCGCATCGGAAAAATGCATCACCGTCGAGCGGACGATCTCCTCGTGGCGCAGGCGCATCTGCTCCATGACAAGTGCTGCCATCATCATCAGCGTCTGCTGTTTTTTTGCGTCGAAGTCATGGCGCGGCACAGTGTCGGCGATGCAGAGCGCACCGATACGCAAGCCACCCGCAGTTACCAGGGGCGCGCCGGCATAGAAGCGGGCAAAAGGGGCGCCCACGACCAGGGGGGTATTCGCAAATAGAGGGTCGGCCTGCATGTCGGGTATGATGAAAACATGCGGGTTCTGGATCGTGTGGGTGCAGAACGACATTGAGCGGGCCATATCGGGAACGTCGATGCCGTGCATCGCCTTGAACCGCTGGATGTCCTTGTCGACCAGGGTGATGAAGGCCATCGGAGTGCCGAAAAGCTGGGCGGCGAGCGTTACGATTGCGTCGAACCGCGGTTCCGGTTTGGTGCCGGCGATCCACAACCCCGCAAGCGCCGCTAGCCGGGCGCGTTCGATGCCATCAGTCTCATCAGCAGCGTCGTCGTGCATGCTCATTCCAAATCCCGGCGTTCGATTCAACTACAGGAGGCAACAGAAGCGATATCATTCGGCGTGCTGCCGATCAGTCTTCGCCTCAGAGTAGTGAGAAGCGGTTATCAACTGCTAAAGAATTTTTGTCGACATTCAGAGGTGAACACGCAAGACGTGTGTGTTTGCGTGCCTTCACACACGCTTCAACCGAGGCTGCCTGCGAAACGCTCCGCCAGCCGTTCGCGCCGAAAATGGTCGGCGACGAAGTCGATGAAGACGCGGGTTTTGGCGGGCAAGAGCGTCCGGTTGGCATAGTAGATGGAGATCGGGCCTGCGTCGGCATACCAGAGCGGCAAAAGGCGGACGAGCCGGCCGCTTTCCAGGTGCGACATGGCATCGGCCGCCACAATCAGCGCGACGCCCAACCCATGCACCGCAGCCTGAACCATGGCGGCCGGGTCATTGAAGATCGTGCTTTCGCGGAACTCGGCCGGTAGGTTCTGGCCAGCGGCATTGCGCATCGACCATTTGCGGATGCGGCCGGTTTGAGCGGAGCGCATGATGATGCCGTCGAACTCGGCGAGGTCGGATGGATCAAGCGGAGGGCGACGGTCCTTCATGTAGGCGGGCGAGGCGACGACGATCAGATGGGCGGGGGCGAGCGTGCGTGCCACTATGCCGGGAGAAAGCTCGAAGCCACCGCCGATCGCCGCGTCCAGCCCTTCCGCAATCAGGTCGCTTTGACGGTTTTCAAAAACCCAATCCGCGCGAATACCGGGATAGCGTGCCAGAAACGCCGGCAGGATCGGCAGGATATGCGCGATGCCGAACATCGGGCTGAGGCTGACCTTGAGCAACCCCGCCGGTTCGCCGGTGTCGGCCGTCACATTGGCGATGGCAGTTTGCAGGCCTTGCAGATTGTCCTGAATGGAGGCCAGAAAGCGTTCGCCCTCCTCGGTGAGGGTTAGCCTGCGTGTGCTGCGCTGGAACAGGCGCACACCGAGATCCCGTTCCAGCATGGCGACGTTGCGGCTGACCGCGGCCGGTGTCAGCGCCAGCCGGCGCGCGGCATTGGAGAAGCTCGATGCCTCGGCGCTGCGAACGAAGGATTCCAGATTGGCGAGAGTTTCCATGCGACAATATCCAACGATTGCTTGAAATTTATTAAAGCCATTACCCGCTTATGATAGGGGAATAATTGCGCTGATATCTACTCCACCAAATATCAATGGAGTAAAGCACATGACTTCGCAGACACAGAAACCGATAGGCCCGCTCTCCGGCAAGGTTGCTCTGGTGACGGGCGGCTCCCGTTCGATCGGCGCCGCTATCGCCAAGCGTCTCGCTGCCGATGGGGCCACAGTCGCCATCACTTTTCACGGCTCACCGGAGAAGGTGGCTGATGTCGTCGGCGCCATCGAGCGGGCCGGCGGCAAGGCAATTGCCATCAGAGCCGATGCGGGCGATCCGGCAGCCGTGCGTTCTGCCGTCGCAAAGACGGTCGGCGATCTCGGTGGCATCGACATTCTCGTCAACAACGCCGGCATCGCGCTGGGCGGCCCGATCGGCGACATCGCCTTCGAGGACTATGAACGCATGATCGCGGTCAACGTCACCGGTGTTTTCGTCGCCACCCAGGAAGCGTCGCGTCACATGCCGAACGGCGGCCGGATAATCCAGATCGGTTCGTCGATGGTTCGCTATGCAGCGTTTCCGACTGCCTCGCTCTACACGCTGACCAAGGGTGCCATCGCTGGCTTCAACCGAAGCCTGGCGCGCGATCTCGGACCGAGGGGTATTACCGTCAATACCGTTCATCCCGGCCCGACGGATACCGACATGAACCCGGACGGCGGCCCGGTTTCGCAGATCGTCGGCCCCGGAATGGCCATCGGCCGCTACGGCAAGCCGGACGAGATCGCCAGCGTCGTTGCCTATCTGGCAAGCCCGGAAGCTGCCTTCGTCACCGGCGCCGATATTGTCGCAGACGGCGGTTTTACTGCCTGACTCGGCGTTCGCATCCTTCCGTAACGGAAACCCGTTCAGCAAAAATCAAACACCCTGATCTAAAAGGAGAAACATCATGTCCATCGGTATCATCGGATCCGGCAATATCGGGTCGGCCTTCGCCCGTGCTCTTGCAAGGGCAGGCCTGTCGGCCGTCATCGCCAACAGTCGCGGCCCGGCCTCGCTTCAATCCCTCGAAGATGAACTCTCCCCCTTCATCAAGGCCGGCACCCTGGAAGAGGCGGCAAGCGCCGACATCGTGCTCGTCGCCGTCAACTGGTCGAAGCTGTCGCAGGCATTGAAGGGCCTGCCAGACTGGAAGGGACGCACCGTCATTGATGCCAACAACCCGATCGAGGCACCACTGTTCAAGCCGGCTGAACTTGGAGGGCGTCTGTCGAGCGAAATCTTCGCCGATCTTGTCCCCGGCGCTCGCGTCGTCAAGGCGTTCAATCACCTTGCGGCACCGTTGATCTCCGGCGATCCGGCAGCGGAAGGCGGTCACCGTGTGCTGTTCTATTCGGGTGACGATGCGGCTGCCAAAGCCGATGTCGGGGCACTGATCCAGCGTCTCGGTTTTGCCGGTGTTGATCTCGGCCCGCTGTCGGTCGGCGGCAAGCTGGCGCAGTTTCCCGGCGGACCGCTGCCCGTGCTTAATCTCGTCAAGTTCGGCTGACAGGCCCTGGCAACCGGCCATAGCCGCCGGAAGGCAGCTATGGCCGGTCCGGCCTCGCGGCTTGCAAATTCGGCGCGACACCTGCCGTCAAATAGTGTCCTATGGGGGAAGGCGGTCGAAGAACTGCCGGTGTCAACCAGAACCCGAGGAACACGCAAGCGATGAAACTGGCCACTCTGAAAGACAGTACCCACGACGGCAAACTTGTCGTCGTCTCCAAGGATTTGACCCGCTGCTCGGAAGTCGGCCATATCGCCCGCACCCTTCAGGCCGCACTCGACGACTGGACACATGTCGGCCCCCGGCTGGCACGGGTTGCCATCGGCGTCGAAACCGGTTCGCAACCGACCATGCGGTTTCACGAGCATGACGCCGCTTCGCCGCTGCCCGCGCGTTTTTCTGGGCCGGTGGCTCCGGCGGTTTTACCGGCCCCCGCGATCCCATTCTTGTGGCGGAGGGCGCCGCCGAGCTTTCCATGACAGCGCAGCTTGCCGTGATCGTCGATGATGTCGAGGGCCAGGCGGGTGCAGACGAGGCAAAGCAGGCGGTGCTGCTGGTTCTGCTGGCCAGCGATATTGCAAGCGGCGGATCGGATGTCGGTTCTTCTTTCTCGCCGGTTGCTGTAACGCCGGATGAACTGGGCGAGGGCGATCTGTCGCTCGCTGTGCGCCGCAACAGCAAGCCGCTGGAGGGCGGCAAGACCACTGGCAAGGATAGTGCTGGCGCCGTTGCGGCTGCGGCAGCAAAGCGGCCCCTGATTGCCGGCAGCATCGTCGCTACCGGCTGCGGCCTTGTTTCCTCGGCGCTCTTGCTTGGCGATACGGTTCGCGTCGAGATGAACGACCGCACCGGACATTCCATCTTCGGCGCCATCGAACAGACGGTCGAAACCCGCGGCAAATAACGGCACCGGGTTCCGGCAATCCCGGACCCGGTTTCCGCCTGACAATTCTTGCCTTCAATTCTTGAATTGTCTTTTTGCACTGCACACGTTAGGAAACCGCGCCGGGTTTCATGCGGATGCTCGCAGCGAAAACCGGCAGGCCCAGCTGCGCTGAAACAAGGCGGCATGCTTGCGGATTGGAGGATCCCTGAGATGGAAACAATCACCACCATTGCAGATTTGCGCGAGCGCCTGAGCGACTATCGCCGCGCAGGAAAAACCATCGGTCTCGTTCCGACCATGGGTTATCTGCATATCGGCCACATGGAACTGGTCGCCCGCGCACGGGCGGCAAACGACGTCGTCGTCGTCAGCCTGTTCGTCAATCCGCTGCAGTTCGGCGCCAACGAGGACCTGACGAAATATCCGCGCGACCTTGCCCGCGATCAGGCGATGCTTGTCGAGGGCGGTGCCGATTTCCTCTTTGCACCCGGCGTCTCGGACATGTATCCGCGGCCGATGGAAACGGTGATCGATGTTCCCACCCTCGGCAGCGAGCTTGAGGGCTCGGTTCGCCCCGGTCATTTCGCGGGCGTGGCCACTGTTGTCACGAAACTCTTCAACATCGTGCAGCCGGATCGCGCTTATTTTGGCGAGAAGGATTTCCAGCAGCTGCAGATCATTCGCCGCATGGTCGAGGATATGGCACAGCCGGTCGGGGTGGTCGGTGTAGCGACGGTGCGCGAAGCCGACGGTCTCGCCTGTCTCGTCGCGCAATGTCTACCTGACAACGGCCGAGCGGACCGCCGCTGCCATCGTGCCGAAAGCGCTCGATGAAGCGGAACGGCTGATCGCCGGCGGCATGACGGATGTGGCGACGCTTGAAAAGGCGGTGACTGATTTCATCGCGTCCGAGCCGCTGGCAAAGCCGGAAGTGGTCGCGCTGCGTGATCCCCGAAACATTGCAGGAATTGACCGAAATCGGCGAAAATCCCGTTCTTCTGTTGCTTTTTATCCGCTTCGGGAGCACGAAGCTGCTCGATAACCGGGTTTTCAGCCCAAAAACCGCAAAATTTGCAAAGGTGGCATGAGCATGAGTGTACAGGCAGTAAAGCGGCGCCTGAGCCCCGGCAATATCGAAGCGTTGAAGGGCGAGCGGCCGATCGTCAGCCTGACGGCCTATACGACACCGATCGCTCGGCTTCTGGATCCGCATGTCGATTTCATGCTGGTCGGCGATTCCCTCGGCATGGTGCTCTATGGCCTCGATCCGACCGTCGGCGTCACCCTCGACATGATGATCGCCCATGGACAGGCCGTCATGCGTGGTTCTGAAAAGGCCTGTGTCGTCGTCGATTTGCCATTCGGCTCCTATCAGGAATCGAAGGAACAGGCTTTCAACAGTGCCGCCCGCATCCTCAAGGAAACCGGCTGCAGCGCCGTGAAGCTCGAAGGGGGCGCGGAGATGGCGGAAACCGTCGATTTCCTCACCCAGCGGGGCATTCCTGTGCTCGGCCATGTCGGCCTGATGCCGCAGCTCGTCAACACCATGGGCGGCTATCGCTCGCTTGGCCGCAACGACAAGGAAGCGGCCAAGATCCGGCGTGACGCCAAGGCCATCGACGATGCCGGCGCCTTTGCCATCGTGGTCGAAGGCACGATCGAGCCCTTGGCACGCGAGATTTCCGAAACGCTGCGGGCACCGACCATCGGCATCGGTGCATCGCCGGCCTGTGATGGCCAGATCCTCGTGTCGGACGATATGCTTGGCATCTTCAGCGATTTCAAGCCGCGTTTCGTCAAGCATTTCGCTGAACTGGCGCCGCAGATGTCGGCGGCTTTCGAGGCCTATGCCAATGAGGTCAAGGCGCGCACCTTTCCCGGCATCGAGCATACGTTTCAGGTGAAGCCCAAGGGCTGAAGTCCGATCCGGCAGCGATCCGGCGTTCGATCAGAAATTCGGATCGCTGCATCAATCTTATTGAATTGTTCGATAGGCCCGACGGGCCTATCTGTGCGTTTCATCACGAACGCATCTCGGCACGTGTGACTTGGCCGATGGCCGTCGTCGCTCCGGAAAGTTTCCTTCATGACAAAAGACGATTTCTGGCAGGGCGTACGTGGCGGTTTTCCCGTCATGGTGTCCGCGTCGCCCTTCGGGGCACTGTTCATGCACTCGCGGTCGATAACGGATTTTCTGTTTTCGACGCCGTGTTCATGAGCGCCACGGTCTATGCCGGCGCCAGCCAGATGGTCGGCATCGAATTGTTCGGCCATAACGTCCAGCCTTGGCTGATCGTGCTTTCGGTCTTTGCGGTCAATTTCCGCCATATCCTCTATTCGGCGTCGATTGCCCGGCATATCCGCCATTTTTCCGGCCTGCAGAAATTCTTTGCCTTCTTCCTGCTGGTCGATCCGCAATATGCGGAAACCGAGAAGCGGGCAGAGCGCGGTGAACCGGTGACCTTTGCCTGGTATCTCGGGTTTGGGCTGATCATCTATCTGCCCTGGCAGCTGATGACGCTGCTTGGCGCGATCTTCGGGCAGATGATCGGCGATCCCAAGGCAATCGGCCTCGACGTGCTCTTGCCGATCTATTTCATGGGGTTGGTTCTCGGCTTCCGCAAGCGTGACAACTGGCTGCCGGTCGTTGCAGTCAGTTCGCTGGCATCGATCGCGGCGATGCATTTCGTCGGTTCTCCGTGGCATGTCAGCATCGGTGCCATCGCCGGCATCCTGCTTGCCGCCTGCCTGCCGCTGTCGAAACGGCATGAAGAACCGGTCACATTGGAGCACGAGGTCTGATCATGGATAATGCAGAACACATGCACCTGATCTATGTGATCCTTGCTGCCGCTGTCGCGACATTCCTCACCCGGATCGGCGGCTATGTGATGATCACGCAGATGAAGCGCATCCCGCCGCGTATGGAGGCGGCGTTGAATGCGGTGCCGGCGGCCGTGCTCTCGACGCTGGTTGCGCCCGCCTTCCTCTCTGGCGGCTGGGATGTCGCCGTGGCCATGCTGGTTGCCCTTGCCGTTGGCCTTCGCTTTTCGTCGCTCTGGATGCTGCTGGCCGGCTGGCTCGTGGTGATGGCGATCCGGCATCTCTTGGTCTGAGTAAAAGGCCCGCTCCTTACGAAGCGAGCCTTATAGTTTAGCGGCTCAGCGGCGCCGTCGTGGCCCTCAGCCAGTTTTGCACCGCTTCATCTGAGATCAGTGGCAAGAGCTTTTCCTGCGTTTCCTGATGATAGGCGTTCAACCAGGACAGTTCTTCGTCGGTCAACAGCGCTGCGACGACCAGGCGGCGGTCGATCGGGCAGAAGGTCAATGTCTCGAAACCGAGCATCGGCAGATCGCCGCCCTCGATTTCACTGGCTTCCAGCACATGCACAAGGTTTTCGATCCGGATGCCGAAGGCGCCGGGGCGGTAATAGCCCGGTTCGGTCTGACAGGATCATGCCGGACAGCAGTTCCTGCATCGACGCGGGAAATGCGCTGCGGCCCTTCATGAACTGACAGATAGGAGCCGACGCCGTGGCCGGTGCCGTGGGCGAAATCGGCGCCTGCCTTCCACAGTGCGATACGCGCCAAGGGATCGAGGTCGACGCCGCGCGATCCCTTCGGAAAGCGTGCGACGCTGATGGCGATCATGCCCTTCAGGACGAGAGTGAAGAAGCGGCGTTGTTCGTCCGGCACGGTGCCGATGGCGACCGTGCGAGTAATGTCCGTGGTGCCGTTGATATACTGGCCGCCGGAATCGATCAGGAACATGGTGCCGTCAGCGATGGTGAGGTCGCTTTCGGTGGTCACCCGGTAGTGCATGATGGCAGCATGTTCGCCGGCACCGGAGATGGTGTCGAAGGAAATATCCTTGAGTGGGTTCTGCATCCGCTGGCCGACATTGGCGCGGCAGGCCTCGAGCTTTTCAACGGCGGCAATTTCGGTGATCGTTCCGGGCTGCGTGCTGTCGAGCCAGGCAAGGAACTCGACCATGGCGGCGCCGTCCTGCAGATGAGCACGGGCCGAGCCTTCGATCTCCGCGGCATTCTTGCGCGCGCGGCAGGCGGGCAGGATCGATCGCTTCAATGACTGTACCGCCGCTGACGCGGATGCGTTCGGCCAGCGCGAAGGGCGCGTGATCGGGATCGATCATGATCTTCTTGGCCGTCGTGGCAAGTGCAGCCACCTTTTCTTCGAACGAGGACGGCGCTTCAAGGCTTGCCAGCTGGGTGAGGTAGGCTTCTTCCTCGATGCCGGTCTTGCGCTTGTCGAGGAACAGTTCGGCGCTGCCGTCTGCATGGACAATAGCGCGGGCGAGGGGGTGCGGCGTGTGCGGCACGTCGCTGCCGCGGATGTTGAAGGTCCAGGCGATCGACGATGGGTCGGTCAGCACGACGGCATCGGCGCCGGCCTTGGCGATCTCTGCCGCCATCGTCGTCAGCTTGTCCTTTGCAAGAATGCCGGAATGATCGAGTGGCTGGATCTTGACGCGGCCGAGCGGCGCGGCCGGCCGATCCTTCCACTGGCGGTCGAGCGGATTATGGTCGAGGAAGACCAGCGCGCCGCCAAGCCCTTCCAGGGCCTTCTCCAGCTTGCGAACTTCGGAACCGGTATGCAGCCAGGGATCGATGCCGAGGCGGGAAGCCCTTTTTACCATTGTGTTCCAGCCAGAGATGCGGTGGTTCGCCGACGAGGTCGCCGCCGGTGAAAACGCTGCCGTCGACCTGTTCCTTGAGCTGGGTAACGTAGCGGCCATCCACAAAGACAACCGCCTGACTCTGCGTGACCAGAACGATACCGGCCGAACCAGTAAAGCCGGTGAGCCAGGACAGGCGCTCTGCCGATGCCGGGACGTATTCGCCCTGGAACTCGTCGGCCCGCGGAACCAGGAAACCGTCGACGTTCAGGCCGGCGAGCGCAACACGCAGCGCGTTGACGCGCTCCTTGCCGAATTGCGGTGTGGAAGTGACTTCAAAAGACTGGAACATGGATTTTTCCTGCGATGGGAAGGAACCGGTACTGGGATCGCGCTGTGCAGAGGCAGATCGATTCCTCAAAGGGTGCCGACAGTCTAGCGGAAACAACCGGCGCTGCGAAAGCCCGTCTTTGTTGCCTGAGTTTGTTGAACGATCTTTTCGCGTTGTGGAACGTATGCATCATATGCATGGCACCCATGCTGCAACGCACCTAGACCGATTTTCAAAATAGTCTATAAACCCGGTCAACGAACACGGACGCAAATCTGTTGTTCACGCGAATGCCGAAAGGCAAGAGCTGCACGGTCTGAACATGGTTGGTCATCCTTCTCCTCCTCCCTCCCGGGTGGCCAATTTCAGACTGTGAAGAGTCCGCTTGAGCGCTCCTCCTCCTCAAGCTCGCGGACATGACCGGCTTGCCGGTCAGCGGGCGGTGCTTCGGCATCGCCTTTGTATTGAAAAACCCGCTTGTCCATGACGGACAGGCGGGTTTTGCTTTTTCCGGTCTTTGAAATTCTTCCCCCGCCTATGGGCGGTCGAGATGGATCGTCACCCAGCCATTGCGCCAGATGGTGCGGACATGGCGCAGATGCTGGCCATTATAGGCCGAGAGCACCTTCCAACGCTGTGACGCAAGAATGCCCGACAGGATGACGGAGCCGCCCGGCGCCAGATGGCTGGCGAGCTGCGGTGCCATCTTGATCAGCGGACGGGCCAGGATATTGGCGATGATCAGGTCAGAACGGGCCATGTGCTGCAAAAGCAGGCGAGTGAAAGCCGGGCGCGGTCACCGTGGTGATGCCGGTGGCAATGCCGTTGCGTCTGACATTCTCGGCGGCGACGCGTGGCGATCGGATCGATATCGGTTGCCAGAACCGGAACCGGCTTGATCTTGCGCGCCACGATGGCCAGCACGCCGCTGCCGGTGCCGAGATCGAGCGCGTTGCAGGACCTTGCGGGCGCGCATGACCGTTTCGATCACTTCCAGGCAGCCCGCCGTCGTGCCGTGATGGCCGGTGCCGAATGCCTGGCCGGCATCGATCTCGATGGCAATGTCGTTGAGGCGCACCTTGTCGCGGTCATGCGAGCCATGGACGAGGAAACGTCCGGCGCGCACCGGCGAGAGGCCCTCCAGCGATTTGGCGATCCAGTCGACGTCCGGAATGACTTCGCGTTCGATCACGGCATCCGGAAACTGGGCAGCGACGACCTCGGCAAAAAGCGCATCTCGTCTTCTTCGTCGAAGTCGAGATAGAGCGAGGCTTCCCAGATGTCCTTCTTCTCGTCCATTTCCATGGTGGCGATGGCGTAGCCTTCGTCTTCGAAAGCATCGGTCATCAGGTCCAAAAGGACTTCGGACAGCTTTTCGGTCGTGGTGATGAAGAGGCGCAGGTCGCTCAATGTCTTTGTCCTTGTCGGCAAGTGCTTGCCGTCAGGGCGGCTTGCGCGGCTCTAGCATGCCGGCCGATACGAGGTAAAGCGCAGCGCCTATTGCGCGCCGGGAATCCAGGGCGGCGGCGGCGTATCCTGACCTGCAGCATTGCGCAGAAAAGCCGTCGAGATGCCGGGCATATGGTTTACCAGCGGCAGCAGGAGCGACCGCAGCCTTGTCAGGACCGGATTTTTCAGAGTGATGAAGGCCGTGTTGCGCCGGGTATCCTTGAGCACGGTTTTGACAGTCGGGATCCTGAGGCTCGAATAGTCCTGCTCCCGCCCTTCCGATATCAGCCAGGCAAGCCAGCAGGCGTCCTCGATGCCGAGATTCATGCCGCGTGCACCGGCCGGTGAATGCACATGGGCGGCATCTCCGGCCAGAAACACATTGCCGCGGCTCATGGTCTCGACATGGCGGAAACTGATTTGGAATTCCGAGCTCCACGTTCGCTCCAGCACCATGGCCGGATGGTCGATACGGGTTTCGAAATCCTCGTCCGTCGAAAGATGGCGCAGCGTATCCTCACTCACCGGCAGCCTGCCAAGCACGCCGGGATTGAGGAGGTTCATCTCGATGAAACCGGTATCGACCGGCTGCGCATAGCGGTAGTCGGCAAGGAAAAAGCGGCTCTCGATGGCATTGCCCGGGAAGGCAAATCCAAAGGCCTTGCGCACGACGGAATGGGCTCCGTCCGCACCGACCAGCATGTCCGGCTCCACCGTTTCTGTTGGGCCGCTGGCGCGTTGAAGGATAACCACCGGCTTTTTGACATCACCGGACAACGAAGTGAGTTCGGTCGACCATTTCGGAACGATGCCGAAAGACGACAGTTTTTGCAGCAAAAGCCGTTCCGTTTCGCCCTGCGGCAGGATCTGGATCGGGCAGTAGTGGCTGCGGAAGGCCTCTGTCTCGACCGTCAGCAACGATTTTCCGGCGGCCGATATCTTGAATTTGGTCAGGCGCCGGGCCTTGGCAAGGATCAGCGCGCTGACGCCGGAATCTTCGAGGAGCGTCAGCGTTCGGGCATTGACACCCAGAGCCCGGCTTTCGTTGACGTCTGTCGGTCCGGCTGCTTTCGCCACGAGGCGGGATTTTAAACCCCGCCGCGCCAGCTCGAGCGCCAAGGTTAGCCCGGTGGGTCCGGCTCCGGCGATCAGGATGGATTTTCCGCTGCCTTCACCCATCAGGCCCTCGCGACGATCATCTACTTCTTGAGCAGGTTTTCCAGTTTCTTGACTGCGGTCTCCGGATTTTCGCCATAGGCGATCGTGCCGGTGAATTTTCCTTCGGAATCGAGCAGGAACACCGATGCAGTATGATCCATCGTGTAGTCGCCGTCAGGATTCTTTTCGTCCAGCGGGACCTTCTTGGCATAGACCCGGAAGCCCTTGACCATATCCAGAACCTTTTCCGGCGGGCCGGAAATGCCGGTGATGCGCTTGGAGACGTTGGAGACGTATTGCCCGAGGATTTCCGGCGTGTCGCGCTCCGGATCGACGCTGATGAAATAGGCCTGCAGCTTGGTGGCGTCCGGATCGACCTTTTCCAGCCAGCCGTTCATTTCGAACAGGGTTGTCGGGCAGACTTCCGGGCAATGGGTAAAGCCGAAGAACAGCACCGTCGGCTTGCCTGTGAATGCTGCCTGCGTGATCGGCTGGCCGGTTTGCGAGACCAGTTCGAAGGGAATGCCGAACGGACCGGCTGCGATCTGGTCCTTGCCAGTGGTCATTTGATAGCTGATCCAGCCAAGTGCGGCTGCGACGACGGCAACGGCCGCCCAAAGAACAATGCGGAGTGTTTTCATGATGATGTCCGGTCCCACTTAACCAATCTTGACGACCAGATAGCGGTTTGACCCGGACGATGCAAAACATTCGCGCCGCCAGCGTCAAAATGCGGCAGATTCTGTCAGAAGCACCACGACATGCCGTTCTCGGCCATCGTCAGCAGCATTTCAGGCCCCTGGACGACCCATCCGAGAAACGCGGCAAGGCACAACAGCAGGACAACACCACCAATGGCAGCGATCATCAGGCTTTGCGGCTGTTTTCCGGCTTCATCGTTCATGGGGCAATGATATCCTGCCGACTTAGACATTGAAAGCCGTTTCGCAAGGGGCATCAACGCGACAAGTGGCCTGTCCGGGTTGTCGGGCACGGGAATTCGGCGATCATTTTAGCAAAAGTTTAATTTCTGTTTGCCATGTTCTAGGCGCGTGAAGGGGTACCAATCCCCTTGCTGACATGACGTCGCCGGTTTTTATCCAGTCCGGTCCCCCGCATCATCGCATCTTCCCTGTGCGTGCAAACCTTTGCTCCATTCAAGAACTGGATACATGCTGCATGGCGTCATCTGAAAAGCTCGATCGCAAACTTTCTGTCAGCCAGCGTCTGGGGACACTCGGCCTCGCGGCCTTTGTCGGCTTTGGTGCGATGCTGGCGGTTGGCTGGTATCAGAATTCGAAAGTGGATGAGGCTCTGGACAAGGCGGCTGTGGCGCAGAACGCCATCAAAATGCCAGCGCCATGCGGTTTGCCGGCCTTGAGGTCGTTCTGGCCACGCGATGGATACCATTGTCGACCGGGATGATCGCAAGGTTTCGCCGGACAGGCTGAAGATCATCGCCGATCGATTGCCGCCTTAGATGCGAGCAAGGCGGACGCTGTCGCTCTGGCTGCCTTGGTGGGCAAGCCGGAAATCATGGCGACCTTTGACGCGGACCTAGCCGAACTCAGCCAGTCCGTTCAAGTCGATCTCAAGCGGATGGTGGAGGAGGGCGCTGCACCGGAGGCCTTCGATGCCATCGACGATACGATCGATGGTGCGGGCGAACGGATGACGCTCTCCTTGAGCAAACTCTCCGACGAAGCCGGCCAATTGCTCGTTTCGCGCCTCAGCGAGGCGACCGGCCTTTCGGCGCAGTCCGTCCTGTTGCAAATTGTACTTGGCCTCATTGCGATGTGTTCGCTGCTTGGCTTGCTCTATTTCCATGGCAACGTTTTGCGCAATGGTATCTTTTCCGTGCGCGACAGCATGCAGCGCATTCTCAAGGGGGATAACCAGACGGCCGTCGATGCGGTTGCCCGGGGGGATGAACTCGGCGAGATGGCCCGCGCGGTGGAGATGTTCCGGATGGCTGCGATTGAAAAGCAGAGCCTTGAACAGTCTGCTGCCGCAAGCCGCAATGAAAACGAGATCGAGCGCGAAGCGCGCGAGGCCGCCAGCGCTGAAGAGGCTCGTCAGGTCCAGCGTGCAGTCGTTGCGCTGGGGCAGGGGCTCAATCGTCTCTCGGACGGCAATCTGACCGCCACGATCGACCAGCCTTTCCGCGGCGATCTGGAATCACTGCGCCAAGACTTCAACAATACGGTCGAAAAACTCCAGAGCGTTCTTTCCAATGTTCAGGAGAACAGCAGCTCGATCCAGTCCAATAGCCGCCAGATGCGCGGTGCCGCCGACGATCTTGCCAAGCGGACGGAACAGCAGGCTGCCTCGCTCGAGGAAACATCCGCGGCTCTCGATCAGATCACCGTCACCGTGCGGACTGCCACACAGCGCGCCGAGGAAGCCAGCCAGATGGTCGGCGAGACGCGCAACAATGCCGAGGAGTCCGGCCGCATCGTCCGCGAGGCCGTCGAAGCCATGGCCCGGATTGAAAACGCGTCGTCCGAAATCGGCAAGATCATCAACGTCATCGACGAGATCGCCTTCCAGACCAATCTCTTGGCGCTCAATGCCGGTGTCGAGGCAGCCCGCGCCGGTGAGGCCGGCAAGGGTTTTGCCGTCGTCGCCCAGGAAGTGCGTGAACTTGCCCAGCGGGCCGCTGGTGCTGCCAAGGATATCAAAGTGCTTGTCGGCCGTTCCAGCAGCGAAGTCGGCACCGGCGTCAAGCTCGTGCAGGCGACCGGCGAGGCGCTCGGGCGGATCGGCACCGATGTCGTGCGCATCAACGAGCACATGACCTCGATCGTCATGGCGGCCCGCGAACAGTCGACAGGCCTGCAGGAGATCAATACGGCGATCGGGCAGCTTGACCAGATGACCCAGCAGAACGCGGCCATGGTCGAACAGACCAATGCTGCCAGTCATACGCTGGCGCAGGACGCCGAGGGGTTGACCGCGCTAATCGACCAGTTCCAGCTTGGCAGCTCATCCGCCCGCCCGGTCCGCCAACCCGTTCGCGTCGCCACTCCGGCCACCACGCGCCCCGCTCCATCTCCCGCCAAGGCCCTGATGGGCAAGCTGGCGGGCGCCTTCAATAGCCCCGCGTCGTCCGTGCCGAAGGCATCGGGTTCCGCCGAAAATTGGGAAGAATTCTGATCATGTCCAATGCAATCAAGCAGTCCGGTGCCTATCTGGAAATCGTGTCATTCCATCTGGGTGATCAGGAATTCTGCATCGACATCATGGCGATCCGCGAAATCCGCGGCTGGGCGCCTGTCACCCCGATGCCACACACGCCACCTTACGTTCTCGGCCTGATCAACCTGCGCGGTGCCGTTATCCCGGTCATCGACATGGCCTGCCGCCTCGGCATGAAGATGACCGAGCCGTCGGAGCGTTCGGCGATCATCGTTACGGATATTGCCGGCAAGCTGGTTGGCCTTTTGGTCGAGCAGGTTTCCGACATGATGACGATCAAGAGTGAGGCTTTGCAGCCGGCACCGGAAATCATTCCGGAAGCGCAACGCGCCTTCTGCCGTGGCATCGTTGCCCTGGAAAAGACCATGGTCTGCTTCCTCAATCTCGATACGGTCATCGCCGACGAACTGGCGCAGGCCGCTTAAATCGCCATTTGCAAAATGGCAAACACCCGCGGGAAACCGGGCGGTGTTTGCCTGCGTTCGTGATAGATTGATCGTGGCAGATGCGTCATTTTTTCGCCGCTCCGTGTTAATCGTGGAATGCGATATCGGGGCGCCAGAATCTACTTGAGCCTGCTGCAGGAATGATGGGAGACCGCTCGTGAAATGCCTCCTGCTCATCGACATCCAGAACGGCTTCTGTTCCGACGGAAACCTTGCCGTGCCGAATGGTGAGGATATCGTGCCGATTGCCAACCGGTTGATCGCCGAAGGCAAGTATGATCTCGTCGTCGCCTCGAAGGATTGGCACCCGGCCGATCACGGCAGTTTTGCCTCGCAGCATCCGGGCCGCAAGCCTTTCGAAATGGGTACGCTCAGCGGCAAGCCTCAGATGCTTTGGCCGGATCATTGTGTCCAAGGCACCCCCGATGCCGAGTTCCATCCCGGTCTCAACGTGGCGGGCATCGACCACGTCCAGCGCAAGGGCGAAAACCGCGACGTCGACAGCTATTCCGCCTTTCGCGACAATGATCAGTCCGCGCTGACAGGACTTTCGGACTACCTCAAGCGGGCGGGTATTGGTACTCTCGACATTTGCGGCCTTGCGACCGATTACTGCGTCAAGGCTTCGGCGCTTGATGCCAAGGCGATGCTGCCCGCCGTTAGCGTTCGGTTCGTTGCCGATGCAAGCCGCGGCATCGATGCCGGCGGCGTCGAGGCGGCGATGAAAGAGATGGCGGCCGCGGGCGTTCGCATCATTACATCCAAGGACGTTTTCGCTGGCGAGTAAGCGGCTGCCTTCCATGGGGTTATTTCGGCGCGCCGTTCGTCCATGTCACAGGCTGTTCGAACAGGGGAATGGTCGAGATCGACATCTTGGCGGACCCGTCGGTCAATTCGCGCTGAATGGGCGAGATAGATCAGCGTGTTGTTTTTCTTGTCGTAGATGCGGGTAACCACGAGTTTCTTCCAGATGAGGGAAAGTCCCTCATGAAACACTTCCTCACCGTCCTGATCAAGGCCGATATCACCGATCGTCACCGGTCCGGTCTGGCGGCAGGAGATCGAATTGTTCGACGGATCTTCCGAACCAGTTGCCGTTTTTCAGGCGATCGACGACGCTGCGGTCGAAATAGGTGACATGACAGGTGACGCCGGCGACTTTGGGATCGCTGACCGCATCGATGGTGATGTCGTTGCCAAGCCAGTCGACGCCGACTTCTCCCACCGTTTCGGCTTTTGCGGAAAAGCCGGCAAGGCTCGCTGCAAGAAGAGCGCAGGCGCTGATGGAACGGATGGGAAGCGGCATTGTTGGTTCTCCGGATGCAATGCCAACTCACATAGGATGGGCGGTCGGCAATGCAAGCGGCGAGCGTGGATATCAGCCCGTGCTTGATAAGGACGGCGCCGGACCGACGGCAGCGCGCATCTGGGCCGCTGCACCAGCAAGAGCGCGGGCGCTGGCAACGGATGCGGCATGAAGGCTTCCGGCGATGCTCAGCCTGTCGCGCCCCAGGGCCTTGGCCTCGTAGAGCGCCACGTCCGCCTGTACCATGGCGTCGGCCAGCGACCCGCCCGGATCGACCATGGCAATACCGATGCTCACCGTCAGTCCGATATCCGTGCCCTTGTTCGCCCTGGCGGGGGTCGTTCTGACGGCGGTGCAAATCGTCTCGGCGATCTCTGCCACTTCCAGTCGGCCGACGCCGACGAGGGCGATGCCGAATTCCTCTCCGCCCAGACGCCCGAGAATGCCGCGGCCGGCGAGTGTTTCGCGGACGGTCTGCGTGAAGTGCACAAGTGCTGCGTCGCCACCGGCATGACCATGCAGATCGTTGATCTGCTTGAACCGGTCGAGGTCAAGCAGCATGAACGCTGTCTGCCGGCCGGATCCCACAGCCGTCGAAAACATCCGCTCGAATGCCGTCATGAAGGCGCGGCGTGACAGGGCGCCGGTCAGATCGTCATGGGCGATCATGTGGCGCAGACTGGCGATCATCCATCCGTGCAACATCAGGATGATGCCCAGAAAGAACAATGGCATGATCAGCAAGCGCGCTGCCAGGAACGCCGTCGTCCAGATCGGTGGCTCAAGCGCGCTGCCGACCGCGTCAAAACCAGTGCCAACCGTTGCCACCCCGCAACGCATGAAGGACAGCGACCAGGAAAGCCATGACGCAGCAAAACAGCATATAGGGGGCGATCGGCCGCTCTCTTGGCCAATGACGCACGATGGTCGCGCCGATCAGGAAGCAGGTCAGGCTTAAAAACCCGGCGCATACAGAAATGCGTGCCGACGGATTGTCGGCGGCGTAGCTGAAGAGCCCTAGCATTGTGGCAACACCGGCAAGGGTGATGGCAATCGGCCATGCTCCAAGCGGCCTGCGGCCGAGGAACTGCCTGAAGCCTCTCAGCATTAGAAGGCCGGCGCCGGCCATCAGCGTCCCGCCGACAATCGCATGAAACCACACAGGCGCGACACTTACCGCCATCGCGACAGATGCCGCGAGCGTTGTCAGCAAGCAGGCGGCGCAGAAGCTGGCAATACCCGGTACGCCGGTCTTGCGCAGGGACAAGAGCACGGGAAACATGACCAAAAGGGAAATGACTGCAATGGCGGAAAGAAAGCTCATGGGCGCGGATTCCTGCCAAGTGGCGCTCAAAAAAATTGGTCCGTTTATGCGGATAAGGCCGAATTCGTAATATCGGTGATTTAATTTTTTCAGCCGAAATTTGCTGCAATTTTAACCAACAGGGTCACTCTGCCACAATTTCCACGGGTATTTGCGGAATGGCTGAGTAAACACGTCCGCGACCGGTGAAAACAGGGTCTAACTCGCACCCGATAGGCGCTCGCAAAGGTCGTTGTCACAGGTGATTCTGTAGGCAGCCGATCGCTTTCAAGCCTGCCGATCGGATCGCAAATGGATCGCCAACGGGCTGGATACGGCAGACATCGCCTGGAGATGTTCGACATCCCGCAGCGTCTCGAACAGGTGCGTTCCTTGACCGAGAAGAACCGGCGCGATGTGAATGCGCAGTTCATCAAGCAGGCCGGCTTCGATGAACTGCCTTGCAGTCGTTGCTCCGCCCATGACACAGACGGCCTTTCTGCCGGCTTCTGCACGGGCTTTCGCCAGCGCCGCCTGCGGACCCTCGCTGACGAAGTTGAAGGTCGTCGGCCCCATCACGTGCTGCGCGCGCAAGCGGTGCGTCATGACGAAACAGGGCATCCCGAAGGCGCCGTCATCGCCCCATTCCGGCACACCGACGTCATAGGTCGTGCGGCCGATAATGAAGGCGCCGGTTTCGGAAAACATCTCTTGTGCGGCCTGCCGATCGGCCTCGTTCGGTTGCTGCCCGTCACGACCAAACAGCCAGGCATGCAGCGCGCGGCCGTTCCTGCCGAGCGGGTGTTCATGGGAGATATCCGGGCCGGCGGCAAAGCCGTCGAGCGACAGGCTGATGTCGAGAAAAACGTGGCTCATGTGAGCGCCTCCTTATTCTCGCCAAAAATAAAGGCTCTGAGACCGGACGCAAATGCAGTTTTTTGAGCTTCAGGTTCAACACAGGCGTTGATGCGCCGGTGTTTCAGGGGCTTGCCAGACCACGATGTCCTGGGCGGGCAGGGTGCCTTCTTCGCTTTTTGCCTGCGGCAGGTGCCGCTCTCCTATGCCCACCACGCTCCCTGATATTCTTGGAGCCCGTGTAAAGGAATTGGTTACCATACTTTGTCATTCTTTTGATCGACCGGCAGGCCCCGGCAAGCGCGCAGTTTGGCGCATCGTGGGCATTGGACCGGCCTCGGCGGCAATGCGTCTTGTTGTTCTCCGATTGAGTAATGCGTTTCGGGTAACGAGTATCATGGCGTTTGCAGCAGAAAAGTGCAGTCACCTCGCATCTTCCGGCAGGGCCATTTCGCGCCCGAAAACGACACCACGGTTCCTGTCGGGTGCAACGATTGCTGGCATCAGCATCGCCGCTTCCGTCTGGATGATTGCAGCTTTTGCCGCGATGCAGACCATGGCGCCCTCGCAGTCATCCGATAAAGGCACACGGCTGGAGGCCTCTTTGGGGCTGAACCCGATCGTGCGAGCCATCCCGCAGCAGCGTGTCGTTCGGCTTGCCAAGTTTTCATGACTGACCGTTTTGCCGCGCATGAATCTTGTTGCCCGTGCCGCGCCGCAAAAAGCATCGCTGCCGTTGCCATGGCAAAGCCTGCCGCAGATTTTGTTGAAAAGACCCAGGTGCTGGCACTTGCGAACGCGGCTGCTGCCAGAAGTGATGCTGTCATCACCGGCTCGACACCGGTCACGGCCAACGCGCTTGTCGAGACTGTTTCGCTGAAGGAGCAGGGGCTTGGCAAACCGTTCAGTCTGGTCATGCCGGAACCGGCATCGCCGCTGAACGGCATGCTGCCGGATCTCGGGCCGTTGCCACTGGCAAAGCCGCGAAGCCTTGCTGAAGCTGACCGCAAGCCCGGCGACAAGGCCACGAAGCCGGCAAACAAGGAACTTGCCTACGCCAAGCCCGATTTCCCCATGGACGACGATAACGAGGTTCGCCCGACTTTTCGCGGGAAGAAGGGTGTCGCCTACTACGATATCTCCGCCGGCGTGGTCTACATGCCTAACGGCGAGAAGCTTGAGGCGCATTCCGGCATCGGCAAGATGCGTGACAATCCGGCTTATGTTCATGTGAAGATGAAGGGGCCGACCCCGCCCGGTACCTACAAGGTGACGATGCGTGAATCGCTTTTTCACGGTGTTGCTGCCGTGCGCCTGACGCCGGTCGATGGCGTCGCACCGCATGGCCGCGATGGCCTGCTCGCCCACAGCTATCTCCTTAGAAACCGGGGCGATTCCCATGGTTGCGTCGCCTTTGAGGAATATCCGCGTTTCCTGAAAGCCTTCAAACGCGGCGAGATCAGCCATATGGTCATCGTCAAGAGCATGAAGGGCTTTTCCGCACCCAAGCGCACCTTTGCTTCGCTGTTTTCCAAGGGCGCGTAAAACCGAAGCCTTGCAGCTCGCGGCTAGTTTAACCATTGTCGTACAGAAGCCGTTGTGAGTAACAACCTTGAGCGATTTCTGCCTGGGTTGGCCCATTGCAAGCCTTTGCAAAGGGATGTTCAGCAATGCGTCTGATTTAACGTGCGAGGCTCTAGCCCGCCCCTCCTTTGTATCCCCACTTCCTGGCAACGTATCAGGAGATACTTTACTCAATTATATGCTAATATGCTTATATTGGGAGGGGATATGTTTACTCCAGATCGGTCGACTGTCGTCGCTTGGTTTTTTGGTCTGCGGCGTGATGCCGTTGGCTGCTGCCGAGTCGATCGGCAAGGCAGTCCACATCAAGACAACGGTGACCGGCGCGAGCGGTGAGCTCTCGGTCAATGACAGAGTGTTCCAGGACGAACGGATTCGGACTTCTAAATCCGGTCTCGGCCAGTTTGTATTTCGGGATGGCACCAAGCTGGCGGTAGGCTGGGGCTCATCTGTGACGATCGACCAGTTCGTTTTCGATGGCTCCCGCTCGGTGAAAAAGCTCACCATCAAAGCCGCGAAAGGCACGTTTCGCTGGGTAAGCGGGAAATTCGAAACACGCGGCCTACGAGATTTTGACGCCGGCCGGGACGATCGGCGTGCGCGGAACCACGTTCGATTTCTATATCGGTGCCGACGGCACGACCGCCGTTGTCCTGTTGGGCAGCGCGGCCAGTTTTTGCGGCGCAGGTGGCTGCAGGCAGCTAACACGGCGCTGCGACTGCGTTGTCGCTCGGCCCAACGGAACTCTGACCGATACCCGTCGGGTTAACCCCGGCATCTTCAAGACGCTTGGTAACGCCAGAGCTCTGCCTTTCCTGTCGGGCGGTCAGAAGCTTCCCGCCAGTGGCAGCGGCGGTTGCGGTCTGACGAAGGTTGAATTCGACCCGCGGGACGTCGATCCTCCGGCCATCAGACAGAAACGAGTTACCCCCAACAAGCCGGATGAAAAGCCCGACAAGCCGGATAGGGACAAGCCTAGCAAGCCGGGTAAGGACAAGCCCGACAAGCCGGATAGGGATAAGCCCGACAAACCGGATAGGGACAAGCCGCACGACCACGACGGGCACCACAACCACCATGATCGTGACGGCGATAGTGACGATGACGGCAGCCAGCATCACGGCGACCACGACGATGGCTATCATCGTGGCCACGACAAGGACCGCAACGACCGGGATAAAGACCGTAACGACCGAGGCAAGAACAGGAAATGACAGGGGGTATCTTCGCGGGCGTGGCGCCTACAATGTTCCCATCTGCGTGGACTGATCCTACTCAGCTGAAGCACTGCTGCAGCATAGGAGTTATGGTAACCTTTCGCCGTCAGTCAGGACGCGCCGCGGGGTGGGTTGTTTGAGAAAGTGATCGCCCCGGCGGGAAATGCGGCGATAGAACTCCGCCGGATCCACCGGCAGCCCTACTCCCTTGGTCTTTGCAGCACGCAGGATCTCGCGTGTAGCTGGCGATCGCGATGACAGGGCTTCGATCAGTTGCCCGTGTTCGTGCTTCAGGTCGACAAATTCGGCCGACTTGGCGACGTTCTCGTCGCCGACGACTGCGAAGGTGCGGGTTCGTGTGCTCTTACCCTTCAAGGCCAATGCCCCCGCCTCGAGCAGGGCATACTGTGGCGCCAAATCTGCCGTGCTTGCCGATACAAGAATATCGAAACACACCTCCTTGCAGGCACTCTCGATGCGTGCTGCGACATTGACCGTGTCGCCGACGGCCGAATAGTTGAAATGTGTCTCTGCTCCCATGTTGCCGACGCAGGCGAGCCCGGTATGAATACCGATGCCGATACCAACGGTCTGCGTTGGGCCAAACCCGAAGGCGTCTTCAGCGTTGAGGCGAGCAAGGGTCTCCCGCATGGCCAATGCGGCATGGATGGCCTTGCCGGGATGATCGCTGACATCGACAGGGGCATTCCAGAAAGCCATGATCGAGTCGCCGATGAACTTGTCGAGTGTGCCTTCGTTGGTGATGACGTGGCGGCTCAGCGCGTCGAGAAAGGTGTTGAGGAACCCGACGACGGCGGCGGGCGTCAAGCGCTCGCTGATCTCGGTGAAATTTCGGACATCGACAAACATCACCGTCAATTCCCGATCGTCGCCGCCAAGACGCAAAGCGCCCTGGGTATGCTCGATGCGGTAGAGCAGCGACGGGGAAAGGTAGTGACCGAAGGCCAGCCGGACTTCCCGCCGCTCCCGGTCAATCACCAGGAAGCGGAATGCGGTTGCCGCGAAATGCGTAATGGAGCCGCTGACGATCGGTGCCAGCGGGTCGAAGAGAAAACCGCCATAGATGAAGGCGAGCCAGGAGGCGGCAAGAGCTAGCGCGGTGATCAGCAGGCCACAGGCAAGAGCAACCGCCGGGCTGACGAAGGTGGTCAGGATCACCAGCAGGCTGCCCGCCGCTGCGATCGACAGGATTTCAAGTCCGTCGGCCCAATCGGGGCGCGACAGAAATTGTCCGGACAGGGATCTGCTCGACGATCTGGGCCTGCAGCGAGACACCGGGGACATTCTCCCCCAGGGCTGTTGTCCGGATATCCTGAAGACCAGCGGCCGAGGTTCCGATGAAGACGATGCTGCCCTCGACGGTCGCAGCTATTTCGGGCGAGGTGCCGGTTTCCGACAGTATGGTCCGTGCCGATATGTACCTGTCTGCTCTGTCGGGGCTGACATAAAGCCACAGTTCTCCTGACGACGTCACCGGGATGACGAATTCCCCGATCTTGATCATCGTGATCGTGTCCGCCACGTCGGGCGCATCAGCCAGCACATAGGTGGATGCGCCCTGCGCCACGCGCAGTGATTCCAGTGCAAGGTTGGGATAGAGTTGCCCTCCGTCGCTCAGCAATAGCGGCACGGTGCGGACCACAGCCGAGGGGTCGCCGGGATTGAGACTGATATGTCCGAGGCCGGCGGCTGCCGCCTCAAGCTGCGGCCGAAGCGGCGTCGCGCTCTGGATGCGGGGTGGTGCGTGGAAGGGCGGTTCGCCCGTAAAGGCAAAGCCGGCCTTCATTTCGGGTCGATAGTTTCCCTCATTTGAGAGCGCAAAGCCCAGTATGACGGGCCTGTCTGTCATCGACAGCGCGAAAATTTCGTCGTTGTCAGGCAAGCGCTCCAGCAATGAAGGATCGATCCCCGCGACATCACGAATGACCCGCGCGGCGAAAGGCGGTCTGGTTCCGAGAAGAGGATGTCGAATGCTATCGCTGACGCTCCCATCTGCGAGAGCCTGTCCACCAGTCTGGCCATGCAATCCCTCGGCCACGGCCACTGGCCGAGTTCCTGAAGCGACGCTTCGTCTATGTCGACCACACGGACCGGCACGTCCTGAAATGCGCGCGGTGCAAGGCGTTGATACTCATCGAACGCCACTTCACGGGCCTGCCTCATCAGCTGCGGATCGCTTGCCCGCAGGATCGTGAGGGCCGCGACGATCAATAGACCGACAATGACGCCAACTTGCTGCGCGTGTCATGACTAAGCCATCCGCCCCTGAGGTCCAACCAGCCTAACACAACCGATGCCAATGGGGAAAAGAGGTGTGTCCGATGCCGTGGAGGCCGGCGCGTGTCGCTTACTGGCAGCATTATGCGATCCATCAGGACCAACGCCGTGCACAGCTCATCGCATATGGCAGACGGCTGTTGGGCAGGTCGAGCTGCGTCGCGCAGCCGGTCGGCATGTCCGTGGGATTGGATTGGGGAATTGCCACTGCAGGCACTGTGCTTTAAGCCCTTTTAACATTCTCAAACGGCGGCTTTTATGCGAATCAACGCGATCACGAATTGGGCCTACGGCGTTACGGTCGTCCTAACTGTGCTTTCAGGCGGCGCGTTCATCCTGTCGGCCGACAGCGCCACGCAGGAACGGCGCGCCGTCGAAGATCATTTGGTGCTTGATACTCTTGCTGAAGAATTGGCGCTTGGAGCCGAAGAGCGAAGCGATGATGAGGCGCCTGTATGTGATGCGGGGTGATGAGCGCCATCTCGATGCTTTTCACGGCAAGGAAATCGAGGAACGTCGCCGAGAGGCGGCCATCAAGGACGCCAGGGCGCAAGGCGCCTCGTCCGCAGAAATGGCGGCGCTTGAAGAGATCGAGCAGGATGCCGAGGCACTGGACAAGATCGAGGTTGCAGCAGTCAACGCTTATCGAAACGGCGATCAGGCCACTGCGCAGCAAATGCTCTTTGGTCCCGAGCATGAGCGCTTTCAAACGGCTTTGCTGGAGACGGTCACGCGATTTCGTGGTTTGACCAATGCCCGGACCGGTGCAGCCCTCAACGACGCCCGGATGAGAAGCGATTGGTTTGGTATTGTCGCCAAGACCATGTTGGCGCTGACGGCAGCGCTTTTCCTCGGCGTGCTCTATTTCGTTCTCAAGCGCCGCATCGCCATGCCGCTCATGCGCATGACCGGCATCGTTACGCGGCTTGCAAAACAGGATTATGCGGTGGAGGTTCCGATTGATCGCCGGCGCGATGAAATCGGCGAGATGAACGAAGCCATCCATATTTTTCGCACCAACGGCCTGGAGCGGGACCGGCTGGATGCGGAGCGTCGGCTCGACCAGCAGACCAAGGATTTGATCCTGCAGATGATGCACCGGCTGCAGGCCTGCCAAACGCAGAGCGAACTGGCCGATGTCGTGGCGCGGTTCGCACCGCGCATCTTCCCCAATCTTGCCGGTCATCTCTATGTCCTGAACGAGAGCAGAACATCACTGGCGACACTCGGAAGCTGGCTTGATCCGCATCAATCTGCAGCATCTTTTGCCTCCAGTGCCTGCTGGGGTCTGCGCCGCGGTCGGCCGCATCTGAGTAATCGGGGCCACAGCGACATTGCCTGCCAGCATCTCGACCAGAGCAATGTCGCCGGGCTCTGCGTGCCGCTGACGGCGCAGGGCGATACGATCGGGCTTCTCTATTTCGAGGAGCGATCCGATGCGGTGGCGCAGGTCGAGACCTCGCGTCTCTATCTCGAATTGATTGCCGAGAATATTGGTCTCGCCGTCGCCAATCTGCAATTGCGCTGAGAAGCTGACCCAGCTTGCTGTACGCGACGCGCTCACCGGATTGTTCAACCGGCGTTGCCTGGATGAGGCTCTCAACCGGGAGGCACGCGACGAAGCGGGAAATCCGCTGGTCTGTATGATGATCGACATAGATCACTTCAAGCGCTTCAACGACGAATTCGGGCATGATGCAGGTGATGTGGTCATGCAGTATGTGGCGCAGATCATCATCGATACGGTGGGGGAGGCCGGCAGCGCCTATCGCTTTGGCGGCGAGGAGTTCACGGTGCTTCTGCCAGGAATGACCGAGGCGGCTGGGTTCGAGTTCGTGGAGCAGCTCAGGACCACGATTTGTACCGCGCCATTGTCGCATCGCGGCCGGATATTGGGCTCGGTTGCGGTTTCGATTGGCGTGGCGTCGGCTCCTGCCGGCGGAACGGTGCCGACATTGCTGACGCGGGCCGATGCGGCGCTCCTGAATGCAAAGGCCGGCGGGCGGAACATGACGGTGTCGGCGTCGAAGCTGATTTTGAGCGATGCACGGGATCGGACCTGAATTGGGGTGCTATGACCTACTGTACCGAGATAGAATAGGTGACGCCCTACCACCGCTGGCAGCGTATCCGAGGGCGGAACGGGGATGATTTTGGTCGTCATGACCAGGCATGATCATCCTGTACCGGCGTTCCGGGGAGCCCGGCAGCGCAGGCGCGCTCGATCAATTCGTCGAGGATGGACTTGTCGCGAAACAATTCCTGCATCGCGATATATTCTGCCGACAGCGACGGATCGAGTGCCAGCGCCTGCAGCGCCAGCTTGCGTGCGCGGTCGACGTCTCCGCCTGCAATCCGCGCGGCCATCTGGTAGATCAATGTCCGGCGGGTCTGGAACGGCAGAGCGCCGGCCACGGCGCACATATCCTCATGCCGTGCCAGTGCATAAAGCGCTGCAACCCGCTCTTCGGTAATCCACACGGGCAGGAACGGATCGAGTGTCTCGGCGCGGTCAAGCAGGTCCAGCGCCCGCAGCGGGTCGCCTGAAAACGTGTAGAACGCAGCGCATCGACCGATCAGATACGCTTCGTTTGGCGCAAGATCGAGGCGCGCTCGTGATGGTGGCTTGATGTCACGTAATCGCCGCCCATCATCTTGAGCGCGCCCATGACCCGGTGGGATTCCGGGTCCGTCGGGTCAAGCTCGAGCGCGTGCGCGACGCGCAATTCCCCCATGTCCCGGTCGAAACTGGGCAGGGCACTCCAGGCGCAGACATGCATGGTGACCGGCCGCGCAAAACTCGGGTCGGCTTCCATCGATTTCTCGAACCACCGCATCGCTTCGGAAATGTGATGGTCGGCAACACCGATGAGCCGATGATGATCGAGGCCGATAAGATAGTATTCGTAAGCCGACATATTTTCGGGCTGCTTCAACCGTGCCGCGACGATTTCTCCCTGTTCTATGCGGCCGGCGACGGTGGCGGCCACGCGCGCGGTGATCTCGTCGATCACGTCGAGAATCTCGTCGAACGGCCGCTGGACGCGGTCGGACCACACCACATGGCCATACTCCGTTTCCGCAAGAGCTATGTTGAGCCGCACCGCTGTTCCGAGTTTGCGAACCGAACCGATGACGACGTAATGGACACCGAGCGCCTTGCCGACCTCCACCGGATTTCCCGTCGCCAGCGCGGTGGCCGCCGAACGCGAACTGACGAAAAGACTTTTCAACCGACCAAGCTCAAGCGTGAGGTCGTCGGTCAGCCCCTCTGCCAGGAACAGTTGATCCTGGTCGGCGGAACACGAGGTGGAAAATGGTATGACGGCGACCGAATTCGGCTTGATCGTGGTGAGCGTCGCATTGCGGGTGGGCGCCGTCTGGAAGCGGTGGCGGTCGGTGGTCTGGCCCACCCTGTAGACCTGCATCGGCTCGGATATACCCTTCAAGCTGCGCTCGCCGATTTCTTCGAAACTGCAGGGCGCCACCCGGCGAACCTGGTCATAGACGGCCTGCGAAACATCGATGGCGCCGGCGTCTGCCGTCGACTGCAGCCGTGCTGCAACATTGACGCCGTCGCCCCTGAGGTCATCGCCGAAAACGGCGACATCGGCGAGATGGAGCCCGAAGCGAATGTCGAAAGCCGTGGCGCCCGGCACGGTCGCGATGGCATTTCGCGCCTCCATGGAGGCCCGGAGCGCATTGACCGGACTGGAGAATTCGGCAAGCACAGCATCGCCGGCAGTGTTGAAGACGCGGCCGTCGTAACGCATCACCATGTCTGCCACCGCCTGCAGGCAGGAGGCGACGCGGGTCAGGGCAGCCTCTTCATCGGCTTCCATCGCGGAGGTGGAACCGACGACATCCGCCACCATAATGGTCGCTAGCCTTCGCTGCACGTTGCCTGCTCCCTTATTTGTTTTGGCTAATATGCCATATTGGGAGGAATTAGGCACTGAGGGATGAGGGGTGGCGGTACGTGGGTGTGGATCCTCGGGTCAGGCCCGAGGATGACAGAAGGGGAGGGACTTGCGCGGTAAACTCAGCGCAACAGCGCCCAGACGCGACCGCGCGCGGGTTTCATTGCCGTGCTGCTCTGACAAGAGGCACAGGCAACGGCGATCAGACCCCGCCGTCGCGCTGGGTGCGCAGATTGACGACAACACGCCGATTCTGCACCTTGCACGAGCGCTCCTCGCAGTCGCGGACTTCGCGGTCCATGCCGTAACCCTTGGCCCACATGCGGCTGGCATCCACGCCCTTCGACGCGAGATACGCCATCGCTGCATCGGCGCGCTTCTGCGACAGCGCCTCCATTTTGGACGCGGAACCGGGATCGTCGGCAAAACCCTGCAGCTTGAGCAGCCAACTCGGGTTGCTGTTGAGCCAGGCTGCCTGGTTGTCCAAGGTTGCCTTGGCGACGGGAATCGATCGCGGCCAGATCCTGAGTGAAATAGATCCGTCGGCCGACATTGAGGATAAAATCCTCTTCGCTGCCAGTCTTGATGTTCTCGAAACCGGGCGCAGGATCGTTGGTCTGACCGGTCATCGGTACAGCAGCAGGTTCCTCCACGGAGGCGATATCGGGGGTGGTGCAGGCGGTGAGTGCCAAGAGCATGGCGACGGCCACTAGGCGTGCCTGCATATCCAGTCGTAACAGGCATCAGGGGGATATTCCTTATTCGACCGGGGTTGTTTGGCTAACCTGCGTGGCATTTTCGGCCTGGTCGGCGATATGCGGCAGAACCTGCACGGCGGTGCCGACGGGGCAACGCTGGTAAAGATCGATGGCGTCTTCGTTGAACATGCGGATACACCCGCTCGAGGCGTCCTTGCCGATGCTGCCCGGCTCCAGCGTGCCGTGGAAACGATAGCCGGTATCGACGCCGTCGCGATGCAGATACATGGCGCGGGGGCCAAGCGGATTCTTCGGCGAGCCGCCATCCACGAATTCAGGCAGTTCGGGATGGCGCTTGCGCATCTCTGGCGGCGGCGTCCAGCGCGGCCACAGCGATTTGGCGTCGATCGTCGCGCGGCCAAACCATTTGAAGCCGTCCTTGCCGACGCCGACGCCGTAGCGGATGGCTGTCTTGTTCTCCATGATGACGTAGAGAAAATGGTGCCGCGTATCGACAACGACGGTACCGATCGGCTCGCTGCTGAAATATTTGACGACCTGGCGGCGCCACTGCTTGTCGATCTTGGCGAAATTGGTCCTTTTGAACGTCACGCCATTGTCGATCGCCGTGCCGTCAAAATAGGAAGCCGCTGCGGCGAATGCCGGTTTGCTGACCGCGCCGACGCCAAGTAACGCCAAGCCGCCAAACACAATATCCCTGCGTGTCCCCACCATTGGCAATATCCCCTAAAAGCCAAGCAGCAAAACGCCAGTAAATCAGATTATTTATTTGCTACAACAGAAAAATTCTCGGCCCCAAATTTTTTCGCCGACCTGACGAGCAAGCAGTATCATGGGAAATTTCACTTATCTTGCTAACTTGATCATCGCTGCACGTCGTCATCACCGCATGAGAGCGGCATAAACCGATACCCTGCGCAAAAACGCAGGGTAGAAGGTCGATAACTCTTTGCGTAGGAGCGGTATGGCCGGATGAGTGGCTAGTGCATCGCGTTTTTCAACGTTTCACACCCGCTCGACAAACCCGTCCAGTACGCGCTTTTGCCCCGCCCGGTCAAAGTCGATCGTCAGCTTGTTGCCCTCGATGCCGGCAATGTTGCCGTTGCCGAATTTGATGTGGAACACCCGGTCGCCGACTGCGAATTTCGAGGGTTCGTCGATCTTTGACTTGGCGATCAACTCGCCGTCGATGGTGCGGGCCTTGGGGCCACTCTCGCCGTAGCCGATGCGCTCGATCGAGACGCCGGAGCGATTGCCCCAGTTGTCGCGGGTGGCGTCGGTCTTGTTGGCCTGAGCGCGTTTCCAGCCGGGGGTGGAATAGGAATTGGCGAACGGTTCCTGCTTGTCGAAACGCGACTGGCCGTAGCCGCCACGATTATAGCCGCCATAGGATTGTTCGGCCTCTGAGACTTCGACATGGGCGGTCGGCAGTTCGTCGAGGAAGCGCGAAGGCAGTGTCGATTGCCACAGGCCGTGGATACGGCGATTGGAAACGAACCAGATGTGGCAACGGCGCTTGGCACGGGTCAGGCCGACATAGGCAAGGCGGCGTTCTTCCTCCAGCCCCGCACGTCCGCCTTCGTCAAGCGCGCTGGTGCGGAAACAGGCCTTCCTCCCAGCCGGGCAGGAAGACGGTCTCGAATTCAAGGCCCTTGGCCGAATGCAGCGTCATGATCGACACGGCGTCGAGTTCGGCATTCTGCTCGACATCCATCACCAGGGCGATGTGTTCGAGGAAGCCGCGCATGCTCTCGAACTGTTCCATCGAACGGATCAGTTCCTTCAGGTTTTCCAGCCGTCCGGGCGCTTCCCTTGGATTTGTCGTTCTTCCACATGTCTGTATAGCCGGACTCTTCGAGGATGGCCTCGGCAAGCTCCGTATGCGGCGTGTTTTCAAGCAGGCCCTGCCAGCGCTGGAACATCGTCACGACGTCGAACAGCGATTTTCGCGGCTTGGCCTTCATCTCGTCGGTTTCGATGATGTCGGCGGATGCCGCCAGCATCGGGATGTCGCGCTTGCGGGCATAGTCGTGTAGGGCGCGCACGGTGGTGTCGCCAAGGCCGCGCTTCGGCGTGTTGACGATGCGCTCGAAGGCGAGGTCGTCGGCCGGCTGGCAGACGAGGCGGAAATAGGCGAGCGCATCGTGGATTTCGAGGCGCTCGTAGAAGCGCGGGCCGCCGATTACGCGGTAGTTGAGGCCGAGCGTGACGAAGCGGTCTTCGAACTCGCGCATCTGGAAGGAGGCGCGTACCAGGATCGCCATGTTGTTGAGCGGATGCTGGGTGCGCTGGAGCTGTTCGATCTCCTCGCCGACGGCGCGGGCTTCCTCTTCCAGATCCCAGGCGGCATGCACCTGCACCTTGTCGTCGTTGGGATCGACGCGATCGGTGAACAGCGTCTTGCCGAGGCGGCCTTCATTATGGGCGATGAGATGGCCGGCGGCACCGAGGATATGTTCGGTGGAGCGATAGTTGCGCTCGAGCTTGATTACCTTGGCGCCGGGAAAATCCTTCTCGAAGCGCAGGATGTTGTCGACCTCAGCACCGCGCCAGCCATAGATCGACTGGTCGTCGTCGCCGACGCAGCAGACGTTCTGCGGCACACCTTTCGGCCGCTGGGCGAGCAGCCGCAGCCACATGTACTGGGCGGTGTTGGTGTCCTGATATTCGTCGACGAGGATATAGCGGAACTTGTCGTGATACTCTCGCAGCACGTCCGGATTGGTCCGGAACATGCGGATCGGATGCAGCAGCAGGTCGCCGAAATCGCAAGCGTTGAGCGTCATCAACCGAGCCTGATAGGCGGCGTAGAGCTCGCGGCCCTTGCCATTGGCGAAAGCGCGGGCGTCGCCCTCGGGAATTTCGGCAGGCCCAAGGCCCTTGTTCTTCCAGCCGTCGATCATCTGGGCGAACTGCTTGGCCGGCCAGCGCTTGTCGTCGATGCCGTCGGCCTGGATCAGCTGCTTGACCAGGCGCACGACGTCGTCGGTGTCGAGGATGGTGAAGGAGGATTTCAGACCAACCAGTTCGGCATGTCGGCGCAAAAGCTTGACGCCGATCGAGTGGAACGTGCCCATCCACGGCATGCCTTCGACGGCGCCGCCGACGAGAACGCCGACGCGCTCCTTCATTTCGCGGGCCGCCTTGTTGGTGAAGGTGACGGCGAGGATCTGTGAGGGAAAAGCGCGTCCCGACGCGAGGATATGGGCGATGCGGGTGGTGAGCACGCGGGTCTTGCCGGTGCCGGCGCCGGCGAGCACCAGAACCGGGCCGTCGAGCGCTTCCACCGCTTCGCGCTGTTCCGGGTTAAGTCCGGAGAGATAGTCGGGCACACGGTGCTGATCACGGGCTGCCATGGCGCGCGCGGCGATGCCGCCAGCGGGCGCGGGCGGGGCCGGCTGCGGGCTTACGCCACGCTGCGGGCGCGGCGCCGGTTCCTCATCGAAGAAGGGAATATCGTCAAAACCATTGCTCATGCGGCTCAATGTAGTGATTCGGAGCCGAAAGGCCAGAATTCCGTTCTGCTTTTATTCCAGAATGTCCAGCTTCCTTGTGGAGACAACCGCTTTTTGGCCGCGATCAAGGTCGATGATCAGCATTGAAGACGGGATCGACGGGAAGCTGCAGGGCCGTCGCCAGCTGGTTGGTTTTGGCGGCAAGCGCGATGACGCGCAGGAGATCGGCATGCTGTTCGCCGGTCATGCCCTTGGCTCTGGCGGCAGCCGTATGCGAATGGGCGCAGTAGCCGCAGCCATTGGTGACGGAAACCGCGATGTAGAGCATTTCCTTCGTCAGCGGATCGAGCGCCGATGGCGTGGCCATCACGGCCTTCACCTCGGACCAGGTGTTTTCGAGCAGGTCGGCGTCGAAGGCGAGATAGTGCCACATATTGTTGATGAAGTCGGATTTGCGGGTAGCGCGGATATCGTCGAAGACGGCTTTCACACGAGGATTGGTCTCTGGGTCCTGATTTTTGCGATGGTGCTCATGGGGTCCTCCGATCGGCTGAGGCTATGGGTAGCAGAACGTCTTGTCGAGCGCCGGGAAGGGCTTGAGGATCCGAAAAGGGCTTTTGTTACAATTGCGTAATGATGGCATTCTGGCATTGCCTGCAATGCAGCAAAAGGGATAGTTGCCGCAAGAACGGGGTTCGCGCGCCAGGGTGGCCGAAGCTCGCTTAATCAATTGGAGTCTTGCATGCGGCTTTGGAAGCAGCTTTTGATCTGCCTGGTCATTCTTGCCGTCGGCCTTGGCGTCTGGGCTCGCTTCGTGCCGGGTGCTGGTGCGATGCTTGCGAAGGTTGGCGTGCCCGAGCAATTGCTGGCCTATGTCGCAAAACCGGCGGATGCCGCCAAGCAAGGTGAAGCACAAGGGCAGGGCGGCCAAACCCAGGGCGGACGTGGTCAGGGGAGGCGGGGCGCCGCTCGTCGTCACGCAGCCTGCCGATACCGCTGTTGTCAACGACCGGTTGAATGCCATCGGTACCGGCGAGGCCATCCTGTCGGTCAGCGTAACGCCGCTTGCGACCGGCAACCTGACGGAAATCCTTGTGAAATCCGGCGATCGCATCGAAAAGGGACAGGTCATTGCCCGCCTGGACAGCGACGAGCAGAAGATTGCCGCCGCCCAGGCAAAAGTGGCGCTGGACAGCGCCCGTGAAAAGGTCGAGCGCAACCGCAAGCTCGGCAATGCGGTCTCTGTCGCCATCCTGCGCGAAGCCGAATTTGCCATGCAGGCTGCAGAACTTGCGCTGCAGACCGCGGAGCTGGACCTGAAGCGCCGCGATATCGCGGCCCCGTCCGGCGGTATCGTCGGCATCATCACCGCCCATCCGGGAGATTATGTCACCACCTCGACGCCGATCGCCGTGGTCGACGACCGATCGCGGATCCTCGTCGATTTCTGGGTTCCGGAGCGGTTTTCGACCAAGGTTTCGGTCGGCCAGGATATTTCCGCGACGGCTATCGCGCTGCCGACTTCGGAGCTTTCGGGCGTTATCGATGCCATCGATAACCGCGTCGATCAGGCCAGCCGGACGCTGAGGGTGCGGGCGCGGATCGACAATCCGGACGATACTTTAAGGGCGGGCATGTCGTTTTCCGTTTCCGTGCGCTTTCCTGGAGATCACTATCCGACGGTCAATCCGCTGGCCATCCAGTGGAGCGCCGATGGATCCTTTGTCTGGCGTATCGAAGGGGAAAAATCGCAGAAGGTTCCGGTCAAGATCATCCAGCGCAATTCCGACAAGGTCTTGGTCGATGCCGAACTGGCCAAGGGTGATGCGGTGGTGATCGAAGGCGTGCAGCGTCTGCGCGACGGCGGCACTGTTCGGATCGCCGGAGAGCAGCGGCAGGAAAAACAGAAGCCACAGCAAGGTGATCAGGAGCAGAAGGTTTCCGAGGCGGAGGCTGCGAAATGAGCGGCGGTTCCGAACACAAGGGGCCGGCCGCACAGCCGGTTTTACGGCACTTTTTATCCGCCGGCCGATTTTCGCGCTGGTCGTCAATACGCTGATCATCGTTGCGGGGCTTGCCGCGCTGAACGGCATCGAGATCCGTGAGCTGCCGCAAGTCGACCAGCCGGTAGTCTCGGTCAACACCCAGTTCGACGGCGCTTCGCCGGAAACGGTGGACCGCGAGCTCACCTCGGTGATCGAGGGGCTGTCTCGCGTGTACAGGGCATCAAGGACATTTCCTCGACCTCGCAATATGCGCAGAGCCGCGTCACGCTGCAGTTTTCGGATACGACCGATATCGGCCAGGCGTCCAACGATATCCGCGATGCGCTCGGGCGCATCACCAACCAGCTGCCCGATGATGCCGACGAGCCGCGCATCGTCAAAGCCGATGCCGACAGCCAGCCGATTATGCGGCTGGCGCTGACGTCGGATACGCTGTCGATGGAAGACCTGACGCTGCTGGCGGAAAACGAGATCACCGACCGGCTGGCTGCCGTCGAGGGCGTCGCCGATGTGCAGATCAACGGCGACCAGGAAAAGATCTTCCGCATCGACATCAATCAGTCGAAACTTGCCAGCCGCGGTCTGACCGTCGCCAATTTGCGCACCGGACTTGCCAGTGCATCGATGGATGTGCCGGCGGGATCGCTGACCAGCGCCGACCAGGACATTTCGGTGCGTGCCACCGCCGATTTGCAGACGCCGGAACAATTTGAAAACCTGATCCTCGGCAACAATGTCCGCCTCGGCGATATCGCCACGGTGACGCTCGGCCCGGATATCGGCACATCGTCGCTGCGCTCGGACGGCCGGCAGGGCATCGGTCTCGGTATCATCCGCCAGGCGCAGTCGAACACGCTCGATATTTCCGAGGGCGTGAAGAAGGCCGTGACGACCATCGCGGAAATCCTGCCGCAGGGAACGCAGATCAAGGTCACCAGCGATGACGCGGTGTTCATTGAAGGCGCGATCCACGAGGTGGAGATTGCGCTGGTTGCTTCCGTGCTGATCGTCACCCTGGTCATCTACATGTTCCTGCTCGACTGGCGGGCAACGCTCATTCCGACCCTGACCATGCCGATCGCGCTGATCGGGACCTGTGCTGCGATCTACATGGCCGGCTTCTCGATCAATATCCTGACGCTCCTGGCAATCGTTCTGGCAACGGGGCTGGTGGTGGACGATGCGATCGTGGTCCTGGAAAACATCGTGCGACGACGCGGCGAGGGCATGGGGCCGCGCGCTGCTGCCGTGCTCGGCACGCTTGAAGTGTTTTTCGCGGTCATTGCCACCACGGCCACGCTTGCCGCCGTCTTCGTACCGCTGTCGTTCCTGCCGGGGCAGACCGGCGGGCTGTTCCATGAGTTCGGCTTCGTGCTGGCCTTCGCCATTCTGCTCTCCGCCTTTGTATCGCTGACACTGTGCCCGATGCTGGCTTCGCGCATGCTCAAGCCCCATAGCGAAAACCACGGCCATACCGGTTTCATGGGCCGGATCGGCGCTTTCGCCGCCGCGTTTTACAAGCGGACGCTGCGGGCCTGCCTCAATTCGCCGCTGATCGTCTTCATGGTCGCCATCATGGTGACGGCTGCCGGCGCCGGTGCTTTCACGCTGTTGAAATCGGAGCTGACGCCAACCGAGGACCGTTCTCGCATCATGGTGCGGGTGCAGGCGCCACAGGGCGTTTCGCTGGAATACACGCAGGCGCAGATGCGCCGGGTCGAGGATGGCCTGAAGCCGCTGGTCGACAATGGCGAGATTGCCAATGTCTTCTCGGTGTCGGGCCAGGGCGGCTCGGTCAATACGGGCTTCATGGTGCTGACGCTGGCGCCCTGGAGCGACCGCGACCGCACCCAGCAGCAGATTTCGGCCGATATCACCAAGATCACGGCGAATATTCCCTCGATCCGTGCCTTTCCGATCCAGCCGAACAGCCTCGGCATTCGCGGCGCTGGCAACGGCCTGCAGGTGGCGTTGGTTGGCAACGACTATGCGAAACTGGGTGATGCCGCCTCAAAGCTGGTGCGGCAGATGGAAGACAGCGGCCGGTTCGAGAACGTCCGGCTGAACTATGAGGCCAACCAGGCGCAGCTTTCCGTGACGATCGACCGCGAACGGGCATCCGATCTCGGTATCGACATCGTCGGCCTGTCGTCGGCGCTGCAGGCCATGCTCGATGGCAACAGCGTGCTCGACGTCTATGTCGAGGGTGAATCCTATCCGGTCAAATTGTTGTCTACGACCAATCCGGTCAATGATCCGACCGACCTGCAGAACATTTTTCTGAAGACCGGCGACGGCAAGATCGTGCCGATGTCGACAATTGCCTCGGTCGAGGAAAGGGCGGTTGCGCCGCAATTGTCGTGGAATCGCAGCTGCGCTCAGTCTCCCTTTCGGCGGGACTGATTTCCGGTATTGCGCTCGGCGATGCGCTGAGCATGGTGGAGCAGATGGCCGGACCGCTTCTGCCGCCGGGATCGCGTGTGGTGCCGCTGGCAGAAGCCGCGACGCTGGACGAGAATGCCAACGGCATGTTCGTCACTTTCGGTTTTGCCCTCGTTATCATTTTCCTGGTGCTGGCCGCGCAGTTCGAAAGTCTGATCAGCGGCCTGATCATCATGTCGACCGTGCCGCTCGGGCTGGCCTGCGCCGTGTTTGCCATGCTTTTGACCGGCAATACGCTCAACATCTACAGCCAGATCGGGCTGGTGCTTCTGGTCGGCATTATGGCGAAGAACGGCATTCTGATCGTCGAATTCGCCAATCAGTTGCGCGATCGTGGCGAGGACTTGCGCTCGGCGATCGAGAACACGTCGAATATTCGCCTACGGCCGGTGATGATGACGATGATCGCCACCATCGTCGGGGCGGTGCCGCTGGTGCTGGCAAGTGGCGCAGGTGCCGAAGCCCGCGTGGCGCTCGGCTGGGTACTGGTCGGCGGCCTCGGGCTTGCCACGATCGTCACACTCTATCTGACGCCCGTCGCCTACCTTGTCATTGCCCGCTTCACCAAGCCGCATGTCGACGAAGAGCGGCGGCTGCAGCGTGAAATGCAGCATGCTGAAACGCTGCAACTGGCGGAAGCCGCCGAGTAATCAGACCGGCGACGGATTCGCGTTCGCCGCCGCATGCTTCTCCTCCTCCTCCCCCCTGATCACTTGCAGGTTATTTCTCCCCTGTGTCCGGACTGTCTCACTTTGTCGCAATTCTTTGCTAAACCCATCACTTGCCGGATGAGGTTCTGGACAAAGTGATTCCGATTTGCACAGTAGAGCGTTGAAATCTAAGAATTTCCACGACACTGGACGGAGGTTCGGGGGAGAGGCATGGCACTGAAGGCGATCAAGGCGGGCATCCGCAACGAAACCGGCATAGAAGCAGCTTTGGCGCTGATGAGCGAGCGGTTCGGCGATCGATTCCAGACCGGCGAGGCCATTCGCACCCAGCATGCTCATACGACCACCTATATTCCGGCGCAGCTGCCCGACGGCGTCGTTTTTCCGGAGAGTTCAGCCGAGGTCGAGGCGATCGTTTCCATCGCCAGCGAACACGGTGCCCCGTTGATCGCGTTCGGCACCGGTTCGTCGCTTGAGGGGCACGTCAATGCGCCGCATGGCGGCATCAGCGTCGATATGAGCCGGATGGACAAGGTGCTCGAAGTCAATGCCAGCGATTTTGACTGCACGGTCCAGCCGGGGATCACCCGGGAGGCGTTGAACATCTATCTGCGCGACACCGGCCTGTTCTTTCCGATCGATCCCGGCGCCAACGCCTCGATCGGCGGCATGGCATCCACGCGTGCATCCGGCACCAATGCGGTGCGCTACGGCACGATGAAGGACAATGTGCTGGCGGTGACGGCGGTGACGGCAGGGGGCAAGGAAATCCGTACCGCGCACCGCGCCAAGAAGTCATCGGCCGGTTACGATCTCACCCGCCTGTTCGTCGGCGCGGAAGGCACGCTCGGCATTCTGACCTCGATCACGCTGAAACTGCAGGGCATTCCTGAACTGATTGCCGGCGGCGTCTGTTCGTTTCCGTCGGTCGGCGACGCCTGCAATACGGTGATCCTGACCATCCAGTCGGGCATTCCGGTGGCGCGCATCGAGCTGCTCGACGCCTTGCAGATGAAGGCGAGCAACGCCTATTCTGGGCTGACCTTTCCGGAGGCGCCGACATTGTTTGTCGAGTTTCATGGCAATGCCGAGAGCGTTGCATTGCAGTCGAAGCAGTTTGCCGAAATTGCCGCGGAGTTCGGCAGTTCAGAATTCAAGTGGACCGCCAATACTGAGGAGCGTAACGCCTTGTGGAAGGCGCGGCACAATGCCTATTGGGCGCAGAAGAGCCTGGCGCCGAGCCTCGCCATTCTGTCCACCGATGTTTGCGTGCCGATCTCGCGGCTTGCCGATTGTGTCGAGGCGACGCATGAGGATATTGCCGCACACGGGCTGATCGCGCCGATCGTCGGCCATGCGGGCGACGGCAATTTCCATGTCGGCCTGCTGTTTGACGACAAGGACGATGCCGATATTGGCAAGGCTGAGGCTTTTGTGGCGCGGCTGAACGCGCGGGCGCTGGCCATGGATGGCACCTGCACCGGCGAGCACGGTATCGGCCAGGGCAAGATGCCGTTTCTTGAGGATGAGCTCGGCGATGCGCTGGATTTGATGCGGCAGGTGAAGCTGGCGCTCGATCCCGGCAATATCTTCAATCCCGGCAAGATTTTTGCCATGTGAAAACGATGCACGGGTGTTAAGGAGTGGTAGACGCCGCCAAGAGCGTTATCTTGCGCGGTCAAAAGGATAGGGCTTTCAACTGGTGCTTTCATGAATTCTGGTTTTTGTCGGTGGTCTTCTGGTCGTGGCACTGTTTGCCGCGCTGATTGCGCCACTGTTCGTGGACTGGACGAATTTCCGTAAGGATTTCGAGCGTGAGGCCAGCCGGATCATGGGCAAGCCGGTGGTTGTTCACGGTAGCGTCGATGCCCGCCTGATCCCGTTTCCCTCGGTGACGCTCAATGACGTGCGTGTCGGCCAGTCCGAGACAGGCGAGCCGCTGATCCAGGTCGCGCATTTTTCGATGGATGCCGAGCTTGCGCCGTTCCTGTCCGGTGAAGCGCTGATCTTCGACATGCGGCTGGAGTCTCCGAAGGCGAAGATCCGGCTTTTGCCGGATGGCACGCTCGATTGGGCACGCGGCCGCAAGGCTTCCATACCGGCGAAGACCGTGATCCTCGAAAATGTCGCCATCACTGGAGGTCAGATCGATTTCATCGACGAGCAGACGGGCCGTACCCGTCGGGTCACCGGGCTGGAGGCCGACCTTTCGGCCCGGTCGCTTGCCGGACCCTGGAAGATGGAAGGGCGCGCGGCACTGGATGGCGAGGCCGGCAGCTTCGCCTTTTCCAGCAGCCAGGCCGATGAAACTGGCACGCTTAGCCTGAGATCGCGGCTGACACCCGACAAGCGCCCCTTCGGTGTCGAACTTGACGGCGACCTGAAGATCGTCGATTTCAAGCCGGTCTATCAGGGCAAGTTCACCTTGACGGAAAACAAGCCGGCAGAGGCGCAGAAGACGCAGGACAAATCGGCCGCTTTGCGGGTGACGGGCGGTTTCGAGCTGACCAATGAACGCATTCGTGTTCCTGATTACCGGCTCGAGATCGGCCCCAAGGACGACCCTTATCTGGTGACAGGCGAGGCGACGCTCGATACCGGCAAGGAACAGGAGTTTCTGCTTTTGGCCGATGGCCAGCAGATCGACGTCAGCCGCATCGGCAATGCCGGCGAGGCTGGCAAGACCGGTCGCGACCCCGCTACTTCGGTGCGTCAACGGCTTGCGGCGATCATGGCGATCGCAGCTGACATACCGATCCCGCAGGTTCCCGGCCGCGCGAGCCTGAAGCTACCGGCAATCGTCATCGGCGATACGACCGTACGCGACGTCCGCCTCGATTTGCGGCCCGACGGGGCGGGCTGGATGGTCGACAATGCTGTCGCTCAACTGCCCGGGCGCACGCAGTTCGAGGCCAAGGGAAGGCTGCAACTGAGCGGGGTGCGCGCTTTTCGCGGCGAGATGCTCGTTGCGTCCAATCAGCCGTCGGGTCTGGCGACCTGGCTTGCAGGTTCGGTCGATCCGGCAATCCGCAAGTTGAAGACCGCCGGGTTTTCGGCGACGGTAAACCTGACGGATACGTTGCAGCAGTTCGAGCGACTGGAGGTAGCCGCGGGGCCTGCCGTACTGCGTGGCCGGATCGAGCGGCAGGCACTCGACGGCGTGCCGCCCAACCTGTCGCTGCAACTGCGTGGCAACAGCATCGATCTCGAAGCCTTGCAGGCGCTGGCCGGCCTGGTGGCCGGCGACGCATCCACTGCGACGCTCCTCTCTCATACAATCGCTGCGGACCTTTCGGCGGAGAAATTCTCCGCTTTCGACGAGGATGCCAACGATGTTCAGCTGGTGGCCACGCTGAAGAATGGCCAGCTACAGGCTGAACGCGTATCGATCGGCAATATCGCCGGCACGCAGCTTGCCTTGTCGGGGCGGATGAGCGGCGAAATGACCGCGCCGGTGATTTCGGCTAAGATGAAGCTCGCATCTCCGGACCTTACCCCTTTTCTTAAGATGATCGAACGTCATGCCGCCGCGCATCCGGCGCTGGAACGCCTGGTGAAGAGTGGCCCCTATTACAGCAATGCGGCACTGGACCTGACGCTGTCTGCCGGCAGTCAGGACGGCAAGGCGCCGGTAACGTTCGGTATTATCGGGTCTGCCAATGGCACCAAGATCGCCGCGAATTATCAGGCGCCTGATATCGCGCAGGCCCTTGCCGGCCAAGGCATCCTGCTCGAAGCGACGATGGAGAACCCCTCGACGCCGGTTCTGCTCGGCCAGATCGGTTTTGATCCGCTGCCGTTCGATGCGGATGAAAATGCCATCCTGTCGGTAAAGCTTCAGGGCACCGACGGCCAGAAGGCGAATGCCGGCCTGACGTTCACGACAGCGCGGACGGCTCTTTCGGCAAACGGCGACATCGATCTTTCGCGTGATAATTTTCTGTCCGGTCAATCGAAGATTTCGCTGGAAAGCCAGGATTTCGAACCGTTCCTGCTGCTGCAGGGGATCGGCCTGCCGCAGATGGGGACCGGCCTGCCGCTGGCGCTGAAGGCGGATATAAAGACGACGGCCGATGCGGTGACCCTTTCGGCGATAGAGGGCAAGGCGGACGGCAACGCATTTTCCGGTGCCTTTGCGGTCGATCGGAAAACGCCGGGCAAGGCAACCGGCCAGATTGCGCTCGACGCTCTTGATCTGGCCTGGATCGGCGAGGGGATACTGGGCGCCGTGCAGGACGCGGCAAGCGGCGAGCTGTCTGCTTTGCCCGTGGTCCAGCCGGCTTGGAGCGGGCTTGATGTGGCTGTCGATGTTTCCTCAAAGAGGTTCTGGCCCGGCGTCTACGGCGCTGTTTCCGACATGTCCGGCAAGCTCGCCTGGAAGGGCGATCAGATTTCGATCGACACGATTGCTGGCGGCTGGCTGGGTGGAAAGATCGAAGGACGCCTGCTGCTCGGGAATGGCGATGGCTCCGGCTTCTTTCAGGCGCGGCTCGACCTCAAGGATGGCGATCTTGCCGCAGCGGTTTGGAAGACCGCCGGCGCAGCTGTGGCGGAAGGAAAAATTGACCTGACGCTTGCCGTCGAGGCATCCGGCAAGACGGCACGGGCCATGGCAGAATCTGCAAGCGGCTCGGGCACGGCAACGCTGCGCGACACGATCGTGCATGGCCTCAACAGCGCCGTGCTGCCAGATATCCTGGCGGCTGCGGATCGGATCGAAGGCGATATCACCCCGGATTCGGTCAAGCCGCTGGCCGAGAAGGTTGTGCTGTCCGGGCAGACGGTTCTTGGAGGCGTAACGGTGCCGTTCAACATTGCGGGTGGCACGTTGCGGGCCCAGAACGTCACCGCAGGCGACGCGGCCGCGGGGCTGTCCGGGAACCTGGAAATCAGCTTTCCGGACGAGCGGATGAATGCCGGTGTCGCGGTCGACTTCCGTCCGGGGAGGAAGCACTCACTGGCGCAGAGGCGCAGGTGAACCTTGATTATGCCGGGCTGCTGCAATCGCCGGGCCTGACCTTTGACGCCACCGACCTGTCGAATTTCCTGTCGCTCAGGGCTTTCGAGCGCGAACGCCGCCGCGTCGAGACATTGCAGGCCAATGTGCTTGAAAAGCAGAGGCTGCGCCGCGAAGTGGCGCTATACAAGGCCAATGCCGTGGAGCGCGAGGCGGAACGCCTGCGGGCTGCGGAAGAACTACGTCGGCGCGAGCTGGCCGCCAAGGAGGCCGCCCGGCAAAAGGCCGAGGCTGACGCTCAAGCGCTGGTTGAAAAGAGGGCAGCCCAGGAAGCTGCGGCAGCCAAGGCCGCAGCAGAGGCCGCGAAAAGCCGAAGAACAGAAAAGCCAGACCCTGTTGCCGTTCGATCCGACCGGCGGTGTGATACGGGGCGAGGAACTCGGTGCCCCGCAGGGAGGCACCACACAACAACCTGCCGACCAACAGCCGGTCATCCAGGCTCCGCAGCAAGGGCTTAATTTTGAAGCATTGCCAGGTGTCCTCCCACAGTAAACGCTCTGAAGGTCACGCATACCGGCAGTGCCCCTGCTCAAGTCGTGCTGGCTTTGATCCAGGTCAGGACATGGACCCGGAGCGCCGAGGAAAGATTGCTATCCGCCGGACGTCCATCGTCGATCTCGGCGATGAGCTGCGCAATCGGGATTTGGCGGATATCGGCGATTGCCTTCAGTTCCTGCCAGAACGGCTCCTCCAGCGAAAAGCTGGTGCGGTGGCCATGCAGCGTCGCCGAATGCTTGCGGATCACAATACGCCTCAGGAAATGAATCACCTTTGTCTGAAAGTGATTCCGGAAATTGGGCTTATCTGTTGATATTAAAATGAATTATTGGTTCTCTGGCGGGCGCTGCGCTTACTTTTCTTCGCCCGGGTCAGCCTTTGTCTCGCGCTTGCCCTGGTCGAGCGCTTTGCTGGCCTTGTCGTTAAGTGTCTTGGTCAGCTGTTTTGCGGCTTTCGTCCGCCCGAAGGAAATCCGGTTCTGATCCGCTACCTTGTCTTTCTCCGTCCGCGCCTGCTGCTTGCGGAACTGACGGAGATTGACGACGTCGCCGGTCATGATGAGCCTGTCCAAAGTTGGGTTGTCAGTTCTTCTTGCGGAAGGAATCCAGTGAAACCACTGAGCCGCCTTCCTTTTTACCGTCATCGCCGGTCTTGCCATTGTCGCCGGTCTTGGCTTCGGTGTCCTGCTCGCCGGATTTTTCCGGCGTCGAGACCGGATAAGCGGTGATTTCGGCGGTCTCTTCCTCATCGAAGGCCGCGACATCGAACTCAAGCTCGAAATTGACGGATGGATCGTAGAAGCCGCGGATCGCGTTGAAGGGGATTACCAGCTTTTCCGGCGTGTCGGAGAAGGATAGGCCGATTTCGAACAGTGTTTCGGTGACCTTCGGATCCCAGAACTGATGCTGCACGACAATCGTCATCTGTTCAGCATATTTGGTCTTCAGATGCTGTGATATGCACACCCGGCGCGCCGGTGAGAAACGTGATGAAGAAATGATGGTCGCCGGGAAGGGCACCGGTGGCTGCGACTTCGATCAGGACCTTGCGAATGACGCTGCGAAGCGCATCCTGCGCCAGAATGTCGTAGTGGATATGGTCTTGGCCCATAAGATCCCCGTCTTTCTTGTAACTCAACTCTGTCACACTTATGCCATTTGCTCTCTACGCAGGAAAGTCCCGACATACGAGTCATTTGCATCATCTATAGACCATTTCAAGGCGATGGAGAAGGTGACGTAGATGGGGGAGAAGTGGAGGTTTCTGTTGCCAGGTACCTCCGAACCCCGCCTTACGGTGCGAACCGCAAGGGCTTGATTTGAAGTGTCACACTGCGATTAAGCAGCGAGACGAGCTTCCGCATAGTTGTCGTTTGCAACTACAATTTTAGCCCGATAACGGTGGTACAATGCCGAGCAAAAAGTCGATCTTTACGCCCTTGTCGATCCTATTTCGCCCCCATCAAAAGCCGGTCTGCCATTCTTGACACGTAAGTCATGTCTGACCGGTTTTTGGTGGAGGCGCCGGGTACCGCCCCCGGGTCCAATAGGTTTATTTCATCGCCTGTTTATCGCCATAGCCGCCCGAAGACGGCAACTGTCATATAGGTCCTAAACTGCGCCAAGAAAAGGGCCTTTTCGAAAATACAATCGGGGCTTTGCACTCATCCGAGCTGGATGGCTCTTGACATGCTCGCCAAGCGTGAAAAAACTCACGCCGTGCAGCTTTCATCAGGAAAACTGCACGGCGTGAAGCCAAACCGTGTGAGGAGACACCATGACGGATTATCTCGCAGATGTGCAGAAATACGACAGCGCCGCCGACGAGGCCGCTGTGAACAAGATCGTCAAGCATCTGGGCATCGCATTGCGCAACAAGGATTCCTCGCTCGTCTCCGCCACCGACCCGACAGAACTCGATCGGGTCAAGGAAAAATGGTGCGGCAAGAAGCTCGGTGTCACCGGACCGGACGCCGATGCTGCTGTTGACGCCGTTGCCAAGACGATGGCCGGTGATCGTTCGAAGTCCCGTGTGACCTTCTATTACCTGGTGGCAAAACACCTCGGCAAGCTCATGACGCTTTGATCATTCCAGCCTTTTGAAGTCGAGCCTGGGGAAACCCGGGATTTAACGATTGGTTCGCCGCCGCCTTGCGCCTATTTTACCGCAACACGGATCGGCGGCGGACCTCATGAAACAATATCTCGACCTCTTGCGTCATGTGATGGAGACCGGCTCGGACCGCGGCGATCGGACGGGCACCGGCACACGGTCTGTTTTCGGTCATCAGATGCGTTTCAATCTGGCCGACGGTTTTCCGGTCCTGACGACCAAGAAGCTGCATCTCAAATCGATCATCCACGAACTGCTCTGGTTTCTGAAGGGCGATACCAACATCGCCTATCTGAAGGAAAACGGCGTTCATATCTGGGATGAATGGGCTGACGAAAACGGCGATCTCGGCCCCGTCTACGGTTATCAGTGGCGCTCTTGGCCGACCCATGATGGTCGCCATCTCGATCAGATCGTCGGGCTTGTCGAGGGCCTGAAGAAGAACCCGAATTCGCGCCGTCATATCGTCTCGGCCTGGAATCCGGCGCTGATCGAGGAAATGGCGCTGCCGCCCTGCCACTGCCTGTTCCAGTTCTACGTGTCCGATGGCAAACTGTCCTGCCAGCTCTATCAGCGTTCCGGCGATGTCTTCCTCGGCGTGCCCTTCAATATCGCCTCCTATGCGCTTCTGACCCTGATGGTGGCGCAGGTCTGCGGTCTTCAGCCCGGCGATTTTGTCCATACGTTCGGTGACACGCATATCTATCACAATCATTTCGACCAGGTGCGCGAGCAGTTGACGCGGACGCCGAAGGCGCTGCCGAAGATGGTCATCAATCCGGTTGTGAAGGACCTGTTTTCCTTTCGATTTGAAGACTTTGAGCTCGTTGGTTACGAGCCTGATTCACATATAAAGGCGCCAGTGGCGGTGTGACCGCAATGATGACACTGTCGCCGGACAAGATCGCTTGAAGTTGAACGGTCGGGGAGGACCACATGCTGACGTTGATCCATGCGCCCCAGTCGCGCTCTTCGCGTATCATCTGGCTGCTTGAGGAACTGGGGGCGGAGTATGATATCCGCTATGTTTCCATTCGCCGCTGGGATGGCTCTGGCGGGCCGGACGACAACAATCCGCATCCACACAAACAGGTTCCGGCGCTTCTGCACAATGGCGCGCTGATCACCGAATCGACAGCAGTCGTCCAATATCTGGTCGAACTCTATCCGCAGTCGGAACTGGGCCGGCCGCCGGGACATCCCGAGCGCGGTGCCTATCTGTCGTGGCTTGCCTATTATGCCGGCGTGATAGAGCCGGCCGGAAGCGCCTTCCTGTCCGGCGTTGCTGCTGGTAATCCGGCTCTTTTGAAGATTTACGAAGACATGTGCGTTCATGTCATCGAGACGCTGACGAAACAGCCTTTTCTGCTCGGCAAAAAGGTCAGTGCCATCGATCTGCTACTGGTCAGCGCGCTGACATGGATGCGCAAGCTGTTGCCGGACAGTGCCGTCGTCGATCAGTATGTTCAGTCGATGACCGAGCGGCCGGCGCTTGCCCGCGCCCGGGCAGTCGACGTCAGGCCGGATGGATTTCATGACTGAACCAAAAGTAAGTATTGTCGTCGTGGTATCTGCCAACGGTGTGATCGGCAGGGACGGCGGGTTGCCGTGGCACCTGCCCAGCGACCTCAAGCGCTTCAAGGCGCTGACGCTCGGAAAACCGGTGATCATGGGGCGAAAGACCTGGGCCTCGATCGGAAGGCCGCTTCCGGGTCGTCCCAATATCGTCATCAGCCGCGATGTGCATTTCGCGGCGGAGGGGGCAATTGTCGTTCAATCGCTGGAGGCGGCGCTTGCTGAAGCACGCAGGCTGGCCGCTGATCCTGGCGTCGATGAGGTCTGCATCATCGGCGGTGGCGAGATCTATCGTCAGGCGATTGATCTCGCCGATCTCTTGCATGTCACCACCGTCGCTGCCGAGGTCGAGGGCGATACCCGGTTTCCACGATCGAACCCTCTGCTTTCGAAAAGATCGTCGATGAACCCTTGCCGCGGGGCGAGAAGGACAGTCACGCCATGCATTTCTCGACTTGGCGGCGGAAAAGCTGAGCAATGCTAACTATTTTGCCGGATTTACGGTGAAGTTGGATGCGCCGCGTTGAAAGCCGTTCTGGACATACCTATAACGGGTTCACATCATGGCCTGTGGCGCTTCCGCGGGGCATTGATCTCGGAATTTTTTCTATGGAAGAGGTATGAATGCCCTGGAGCAATCAGAACGGTGGCGGCGGCGGTCCTTGGGGCGGTGGCGGCGGCGGGAAATAAAGGCCCCTGGGGCCAGGGGCCAAACCGGCCGCGTGGCGGCGGTGGCCGTGGCAACGGTGGTCCTCCGGATCTCGAGGAAATCTTCCGGCGGGGTCAGGACCAGCTGAAAAGCGTGGTGCCGGGTGGTTTTAACGGCGGTGTCGTTGCGATCATCGGCCTTCTGATCGTCGGCTTCATCCTGATCAATTCGATCTACACCGTCCAGCCGGACGAGCGCGGCGTCGAAATGCGTTTCGGCAAGCCGAAGGACGAGATTTCCATGCCGGGCCTGCACTACCATTTCTGGCCGCTTGAAACGGTCGAACTGGTGAAGATCACCGAGCAGCAGCAGAATATCGGCAGCAAGTCCGGCATTGGCGACCAGTCGGCCGCCGGCCTGATGCTGTCGGGCGACCAGAACATCGTCAACGTTCAGTTCTCCGTGCTGTTTTCCGTGACCGATCCGAAGGCCTATCTCTTCAACGTCGAGGATCCGTCCGACACGCTGCAGCAGGTTGCAGAGAGCGCCATGCGCGAAGTGGTCGGCCGCCGTCCGGCGCAGGACATCTTCCGCGACAACCGTCAGGCGATCGCAGCCGACGTGAAGACGACGATCCAGGCGACCATGGACACCTATGGTGCCGGCGTTTCCGTCAACACGGTCGCCATCGAAGACGCGGCACCGCCGCGCGAAGTGGCTGATGCGTTCGACGAGGTGCACGCGCCGAGCAGGACGAAGACCGCTTCGTCGAAGAAGCCAATCAGTATGCCAACCAGGTGCTCGGTAAGGCCCGTGGTCAAGCAGCCCAGTTGCGCGAAGAAGCGGCCGCCTACAAGGGCCGAGTCGTCAAGGAAGCACAGGGTGAGGCGCAGCGCTTCATCTCCGTCTACGACGCCTATTCGAAAGCACCCGACGTGACGCGCAAGCGTCTCTATCTCGAAACGATGCAGAGCGTTCTCGGCAAGTCCAAGAAGGTTATTCTCGACGAGAAGAACGGCCAGGGCGTCTTGCCTTATCTGCCGCTCAATGAAATCGGCAAGCCCCGCGCAGTCGGGAGGGGCCCAGTAATGACCAACCGTCTTCCCTATATCCTGATCGGCCTGGCGCTCGTGCTGATGGCGGTCTATTCCTCCGTGTTCATCGTCAACCAGCGTCAGCAGGCGATCGTCGTGCGCTTCGGTCAGATCAAGGACGTCAAGACCGAGCCGGGCCTGTATTTCAAGCTACCTTTCGCCTTCATGGACGCAGACCGCGTTCAGTATGTCGAAAGCAGGCTCTGCGCTTCGATCTCGACAACATCCGCGTGCAGGTCTCCGGCGGCAAGTTCTATGAAGTCGATGCCTTCGTCGTCTACAAGATCGCCGACGCGCGTCCTTCCACGAAACGGTTTCCGGCGACCGGGAATCGGCCGAATCGCGCCTTCGCACCCGTCTCGACGCCTCGTTGCGCCGGGTTTACGGTCTGCGCGGCTTTGAATCGGCACTGTCCGAAGAGCGTGCATCGATGATGCGCGAAGTTCGCGCCGACCTGAAGACCGATGCCGAATCGCTCGGCCTCAACATCGAGGATGTCCGCATCCAGCGCACCGACCTGACGCAGGAAGTCTCGCAGCAGACCTTCGAGCGGATGAAGGCGGAACGTCTGGCGGAAGCCGAACTGATCCGCGCCCGTGGTAACGAAAGGGCCAGACCCGCCGTGCCGTTGCCGACCGTCAGGTTGTCGAGTTCGTTGCCGAAGCGCAGCGCGATTCGGAAATCCTGCGCGGTGAAGGTGAAGCCGAGCGGACCGCCGTTTTTGCCGATGCCTTTTCCCGTGATCCGAAGTTCTTCGAGTTCTACCGCTCGATGACGGCCTATGATCAGGCGATCGGCAGCCCGGAGACGACGCTGGTTCTGTCGCCGGACTCGGAATTCTTCCGCTATTTCAACAGTTCGGACGGGGCAGCCGCTCCTTCCGCCACTCAGCCCGCTGCAGGAAACTGATCAGCGACATGAGTGATTTTCTGACAGGAATTGCATTTTTCCTGATCATCGAGGGGCTGGTGTACGCACTGGCCCCTTTGGTTTTGGTGGAAATGGCCAAGCGTTTGCCCCATATTCCAGAGCAACAGTTGCGGCTGTTCGGGCTCGTCTCCGTCGTTATTGGCGTCGCACTTGTCTGGATGGTGCGAGGATAAGACATGACACATAAATTGCTTATTCGATTGGTGGACGCAGAATATGCGATCACGAGGCTCAACATTGGAACGCCACTACCGGAATGGCTGCCGGGAGCCGGTTTCTGGGCCGTTTCGAGTTCGCGCGAGGAAATGACGCTCGTTTGCCGGGCGGCTCGCATTCCCTCCAGTATCCAGTCGTCCGGCGGCTGGCGCTGCTTCCGCATTGAGCAGCACTTTAACTTCGATGTCCCCGGCATTCTTGCCTCCGTGCTGACCCCGCTCTCCGAGGCCGGCGTCGGCATCTTCGCCAATTCCACTTTCAGCACCGACTACATCTTCATTATCGCCTCCGACCTCGACAAGGCTGTGGCAGCATTGAAGGCGCACGGTCACGAACTGATGAATTGACAGGTGAGCTGAGCGACCCTGAGGACGCTAACGAAAAGATGACTGGACAGCGTCCCAAATCCGCCTTATCTTCGAACAGATTCTACGCCAACTTGCACGGCATAGAGGTTGACGGAAAGCCAATCTCGCAGCCGCGACGTCCGTCCGCATGACGAACATTTTTCCGGCCGGCCGTTGTTGCGGCAGTATGCCTTCCCAAATCGAGAGGACCCCATGGGCTTGTCCATCCGCGCTTCCTTCTTCCGGTCCGTCACGCTCGCTGCGAGCGCCGCTCTGCTGATGAATACCGTGCCGGCGCTGTCCGTGGCCCATGCCCAGATCAAGGCGCCGGTGCCGACGCAGCAGGGTCCGGATCTCGGTTGCCGATCTGGCAGCGGGCCTGCTCGACGCCGTCGTCAATATTTCGACCTCCCAGAACGTCAAGAACGACGACCAGGCGCCGATGCCGCAGGTGCCGGAAGGCTCGCCGTTCCAGGATTTCTTCGACGAGTTCTTCAAGGGGCAGGGCGGTGAGGGCGGCAATCGCCAGCGCACGGTCAACTCGCTCGGCTCTGGCTTCGTCATCGATCCCTCGGGGATCATCGTCACCAACAACCACGTGATCGAGGGCGCCGACGATATCGAGGTCAATTTCGCCAATGGTTCCAAGCTCAAGGCAAAACTGATCGGTACGGATACCAAGACCGACCTCGCAGTGCTGAAGGTCGAACCGAAGAAGCCTTTGACTGCCGTGCCGATCGGCGATTCCAGGCAGATGCGGATCGGTGACTGGGTGATGGCGATCGGCAATCCGTTCGGTCTCGGCGGCACGGTGACGGTCGGCATCATTTCGGCTGCGGCCGCAATATCAATGCCGGTCCCTATGACAATTTCATCCAGACCGATGCTGCGATCAATAAGGGCAATTCCGGCGGCCCGCTCTTCAACATGAAGGGCGAGGTCATCGGCATCAACACGGCGATCATTTCGCCGACAGGCGGATCGATCGGCATCGGTTTCTCGGTTCCGACGGAACTTGCCGGCAACGTCATTTCCCAGCTCAGGGAGTTCGGCGAAACCCATCGCGGCTGGCTTGGCGTGCGCATTCAACCGGTCACGGCCGATATTGCCGAAAGCCTGAAGATGGAGACGCCAAAGGGCGCGCTCGTGGCCGGTATCATCAAGGGCGGCCCCGTCGATGGCGGTGCGATCAAGACGGGCGACGTGATCTTGAAATTCGACGGCCGCGATGTCGTCGAAATGCGCGATCTGCCGCGCGTCGTGGCGGAAAGCCCGGTCGGCAAGGCCGTCGATGTGGTGATCGTGCGCGACGGCAAGGAGATGACCGTCAAGGTGACGCTCGGCCGCCTCGAAGATGGTGAAAATCTTGCCGAGGCGGAAGCCAAGACCTCGCCGACGGAAGAAGGCACCGATCAGGCCGAGCCGCCTCCTGCTGCGGACCTGCCGGCGTCCGACGTGGTGCTCGGCATGAAGCTCGCGGTGCTCGACGCGGAAAGCCGCAAGACCTATGGCATTTCCGAGGATGTCGAGGGGGTCGTCATCGCCGAGGTCCAGCCGCAATCGGCCGCCGCCGAACGACGGATCGCATCCGGGGACGTGATCGTCGAGATCGGCCAGGAAGCGATGAAGACGCCCGAGGACGTGTCGGCAAGGGTCGAGGAATTGAAGGCGGACGGCCGGCGCAATGCGCTGCTGATGATCGCCAACAAGACCGGCGAACTCAGGTTCGTGACCGTGCGGATGGAGTAGTTTTCGTCTGTCGACGGCGGTTGATCTTAAAGGCGGGCTTTTGGAGCCCGCCTTTATCGTGCCAGCCATTCTTTGTGGCTGATGGCATAGACCACGTGATGCTTGAGGTGTGGCGTGGTATCCGGCACCCTGCGGATGCTCGAAGTCTCAGGATGGATCCTGGCGCATGCCAAGGCGTTTCATTACGGCTGTTGAGCGCTCGTTGTTTTCAACCGCGAAAGATATGATCTCCGGAAGCTTGTGCGTTTCAAAGCCATGCCGAAGCGTCGCCTCCGCCGCTTCTGTGACAAATCCTCGGCGCCAGAAGCGAACGGCCAACCGCCAGCCGATCTCGACCGTGCCATCCGGCAGGAAGGGCTCCAGATCGGTACGGGCGAGACCGAGAAAACCGATCGGCTCGTCCGTGTCTTTCAGCGCCAGGGCGAAGAAACCAAGCCCGGTTTCGCAGATGCGCTGGCGAACTTGATCCATCAGTACGTCGGATTCTTCCGTGAGCGCTGACGCGGAAAGAACTCCATCACTTTCGGATCGGCGTTGATTTCGGCAAACAGCGGCCGATCGCTCTCCTGCCAGTTGCGGATGCGCAGGCGCTCCGTTTCCAGAATGATCACCGCACGAAATCCGTCTTGCGGTAACCCTGGATATAGAGGAGGGCGGTGAGGTCGGCGTGGTCGATGCGGATCTTGACCTGCGAGGAGACCACCGGCTTGGCATGCAGGGCGACGCCTGCGCCGGCCAGATGCAGCATGCCAAGATCGTTGGCGCCATCGCCGACGGCAAGGGCATCAGCGGTCGAAATGCCGAGCCTTGTGGTAATATCGACCAGCGCATCCACCTTGGCCTGCTTGCCGAGGATCGGCTCGGCGACCGAGCCGGTGAGATGGCCGTCCTTTTCCAGCAGGATATTGGCGCGGTTCTCATTGAAGCCGAGCGTCGCGGCGATCGGGCCGGTAAAAACCGTAAAGCCGCCGGAGACGAGGGCCGTGTAATAGCCCTTTGCCTTCATCGTTGCGACTAGTTCGAGACCGCCAGGGGTGAGCGTGATGCGCTTTTCGATGACGTCGCCGACGACGCTGAGCGGCAGGCCCTTGAGCAGGGCGACGTTCGGTCAGGGCCGGCTCGAAGGCGATTTCGCCGTTCATCGCCCGGGCGGTGATCGCCGCGACCTTATCTTTCAAGCCGACTTCTGCGGCAAGTTCATCGATGCATTCCTGGCCGATCATGGTGGAGTCCATGTCGGCGATCAGAAGTTTCTTGCGCCGCGTCTCGGCATTCTGAACGATGACATCCACCGGCGCATCGCCGATCACGCCCTGCAGCAGCGCTTCCTGCCAGTCCGGATTGGCGCCGTCCTTGAGCGCGATGTCGCAGGCGACGCCGTCGGCCAACCAGTAAAGGCCGGATGCATCGACTGCGGCTGCTGCCTCTTCGGCGAGCGCTGGTGTCAGGATGGGATTTGACGGATTGGCAACAAGCGTGGCAACGAAGGCCATGATGAAAAACCTTGAGATTGGACAGGACGCAATCCTGATAACCGGGCCGACTGCCAGCGGCAAGTCCGCTCTCGCCGTTGAGCTGGCGAAACGGCATAATGGCGTCGTGATCAACGCTGACAGCATGCAGGTCTACGACACCCTGCATGTGCTGACGGCGCGACCGTTTGAAACGGACATGCAGGGCGTCGCACACCATCTCTATGGGCACGTACCGGCATCGCGGCACTATTCCACCGGCGAGTGGTTTCGCGACGCAGTCGAGGTGCTGCAGGTGGTGCGCAGTCAGGGCAAGGTTCCTGTCTTCGTCGGCGGTACCGGGCTCTACTTCAAGGCTTTGACCGGTGGTCTGTCGGATATGCCGGCGGTGCCCGCCACGATCCACGACGATGTGCGGGGACGGTTGCTTACGGAAGGGGCGGAGGCTCTGCATGCGATCCTGTCGCAGATGGATCCGGAAACCGCCGCAACGCTGCGGTCGGGCGATGGACAGCGCATCGCGCGGGCGCTGGAGATATTTGAGGCGACCGGCCAGTCCATTCGCGTCTTTCAGGCGCAACAGGGGCCTGTCGCCATCGACCCCGATCGTGCAATGAAAATTGTCGTGCTGCCGGAGCGGGCGCTGCTGCGCCAGCGGATCGATCGGCGCTTTGCCGGAATGCTGGAAAGTGGTGCCGTCGAGGAGGTACAGGCTCTACTATCACTCGATCTCAGGCCCGAAATGCCGGCGATGAAGGCGATCGGCGTACCACAGATCGCCGTGCTGCTGTCAGGCACGATGAGCAAGGCTGAGGTGATCGAAACGTCATCGGCTGCTACGCGGCAATATGCCAAGCGCCAGATGACATGGTTTCGCAATCAACTGGACGATAGCTGGCTGCGCTGGGACCCGGCGAGCGGCTGAGGCCGCCGGCCTTCCAGACTATTTGCGGATGATGCTGCTCAGCGGTTTTTTCAACAGGCTTTTTGCGCAGCGACGGCCGGGGTTGATCGGGGGCGGATTGGGAGAAGCTCGGCGGAGGTGCGCGGGGCTGCCCTGCAAGGATCGGGCCGGGACTGCGCAGGTGGCTCATCCGAAAGCAGCTGGTTACGTATCTGGTTGAAACGCTCAAGCTGCGGATTGGTAGGCTCACGCGGCAGCATCGCCGGGTTATAGGGCTCGACAGCCGGCGTATGAGTCTCATTCTGCGGTGTCACAGCCGTCTGGCTAAACGTACTGTTGTCGACAAAACCGTCATCCATCGAAGGGGTATCATGCTCAGGCCCGCCGAGGCTTGCCGAGTAAGCCTGCTGGAAACCGGAAATGTCGGGTCCGTGCATGGCGCGCATGCATGACACGACGTTGCGCATCCACGGTGTCGGGGGTTTCATCCGTGACCTTGACGCCAACGCCATTGGCTTTCGGCAGGCTCTTTTCCTCGACCCGCGTAAACCGCATGCGCATCGGCACAGCGACGGCCTCGCCGAAGGCGATTGCCTCGCCATTGCCGATCGAAGAAATGAAGCTGGTCGTCGAGATCGATGAGTTCGGGATGGCCGAGCGGATGATTTCCTGGTCGCGGTCGTTGGAAAGCCGCATGGCAAAGACCGTCGAGCACTGCGACAGGATGGTCGGATCCAGTTCGCCTGGGCGCTGGGTGATGATCCCCAGCGAGACACCATATTTACGGCCTTCCTTGGCGATGCGTGCGATGGCTTGACGGGTCGGAACGAAGCCGAGGCTGGCGTCGGCTGGAACGTAGCGGTGAGCTTCCTCGCAGACGACCAGCATATGAACGCCGCCGTTGCTCCAAAGCGCAATCTCAAAAGCCATGCGGCAGAGGACGGAGGCAACGGAGTTGACGACTTCGGACGGGATTCCGGCGAGCTGGAATGTGGTGATCGGCCTGCCTTCCCCAGGATCCGGAAGATCTTGGCGATCGTCTCCAGAATCGTGTCGGTGATCGTGTTGGATGAGAACATGAAATTGTAACGCGGATCGTTGATCGCGCCGATGACCTTCACCTTCAGCGACCGCAGATGCGGCTTGTCGTTGCGGCCTTCAAGGCGCCCGATGCGCTCGTCGATCAGCGCCAGCAGATCGGCCATGCGATAAGGCACTGGCGTATCGGCGGTGATCGAGCTTTTCTCGCTGGTCCGGCGCGCCAGGCCGGATTCCGCAGAGCCCTTGAAGGCCCTCTTTGCTTCCGGAACAACATCGCGCAGGATGTCGAGTTCTTCGGGAACCGGCGGCCGGCCGCGGAAAATCACCTCTGCAAATTCTTCAAGCTTCATCAGCCAGAAGGGTAGATCGAGATTGTCGGTGTCGATGACGACGGCGATGTCCGGAAAGGCGGCGGCGAATTCGTTGTGCGGATCGAGGATCAGTACGCGCAGCTTCGGATCCGAGGCGATGGCCTTGTGCAACAGCAGGCTGACGGCGGTGGATTTGCCGACGCCGGTGGTTCCGACGATGGCAAAATGTTTTGATAGCATCGATGGCACGTGGATGGCGGCGTCGAGGCTTTCATCCTGGGTTAGCTTGCCGATGACGCAGGTGTCATTCTTGCCGGTGTCATAGATGCGGGCAAGGTCAGCCGAACGGATGCGATGGGCAATGGCGCCGAGATAGGGGTACTGGGTGATACCGGCGGAAAATTCCTCGCGCCCATTCGGGCTGAGATGAACTTCGCCCATTAGTTCCACTTCGATGCGGAACGTGTTGTCGATTTCCTCGCCCCACTCGTTGGTGGCGGTCTGCATGGAATAGACAAGGGCGACGACACGGTTCTCGCCGACGGTGATCGAAATCAGCCGGCCAACGGACCAGAGTTCTGTGAGCGACGTCTCTCCGTTCTCGGCAATGGCTGCGATGGTCGCCCGCGAACCGCTGCACGCAACGACGCGGCCGAGGAAGCGGTTGCCCCGTTTCAGGGCATCGCGGCGATCCTGCTCTCCGGCGCTAATCGATGAATGAAGGTCATTGTTCAGCAATGGGAAACCTCTGGCCAAGAGTGTGCCATATTATCGGAAGGGATTTAACAAGTTGTTTCTTGGGCTTGCACGTGTTTGTGCCATTTTGGACCCGTTCCGGTTGTTTTCCCAAAAGACGTTGACGGAGCGGATATTTCTGTTTATCAATCGCGCCCATGATAAATATCGCAGTTATTCTTGTGGTGGGACGGCGCATGGGCAGGATGGTGTAACCATCCGGCGATAGCCACCCATGCGCAAAACACGAGGCCCTCAAGGGGCCTTTTTATGCCTTCAAACACGATACTCACAGCCAAACGCGAACATGGACGGAAACAGGCCAATGAGCGGCACAGAAAATCAGACGCAGGGTAACCAGATGACTGGGGCGGAAATTGTTCTTCAGGCATTGAGGGATAATGGGGTGGAGCATATTTTCGGTTATCCGGGCGGTGCCGTTCTGCCGATTTATGACGAGATCTTCCAGCAGGACGATATCCAGCACATCCTCGTTCGCCACGAGCAGGGCGCCGGCCACATGGCCGAAGGTTATGCCCGCTCGACCGGCAAGGTCGGTGTCATGCTGGTGACGTCCGGTCCGGGCGCGACCAACGCCGTCACGCCGCTGCAGGATGCGCTGATGGACAGCATTCCGCTTGTTTGCCTGACCGGCCAGGTTCCGACCTCACTGATCGGCTCCGATGCTTTCCAGGAATGTGACACTGTCGGCATTATGCGGCCCTGCACCAAGCACAACTGGCTGGTCAAGGACGTCAACGAGCTTGCCAGCATCATCCATGAGGCGTTCCGCATCGCCCAGTCCGGCCGTCCAGGCCCGGTTGTCGTCGATATTCCGAAAGACGTTCAGTTCGCCACCGGCACCTACACGCCGCCATCGGCCGCCAAGGTCCAGCACAGCTACCAGCCGAAGCTCCAGGGCGACATGCGCCAGATCGAGCAGGCCATCGAACTGATGAAGGGCGCGCGCCGTCCGGTCATCTATTCCGGGGGCGGTGTCATCAATTCCGGCCCGGAAGCATCCCAATTGCTGCGCGAACTGGTCGAGCTGACCAACTTCCCGATCACCTCGACGCTGATGGGGCTGGGCGCCTATCCGGCATCCGGCAAGAACTGGCTCGGCATGCTCGGCATGCACGGCACCTTCGAGGCCAACATGGCGATGCACGACTGCGACGTCATGCTCTGCGTCGGTGCCCGCTTCGACGACCGCATCACCGGCCGTCTCAATGCCTTCTCGCCGAACTCGAAGAAAATCCATATCGACATCGATCCGTCCTCGATCAACAAGACCGTTCGCGTCGACGTTCCGATCATCGGCGATATCGGCAATGTTCTGGAAGACATGGTTCGCGTCTGGCGGGCCTCGGCCAAGGATGCCGACAAGACGCGCCTGACCGAGTGGTGGGAAGGTATTGTCCGCTGGCGCGGCCGCAATTCGCTTGCCTACAAGATGAACGACGACGTCATCATGCCGCAATATGCCATCCAGCGTCTGTACGAGCTGACCAAGCATCAGTGACACCTACATCACCACGGAAGTTGGCCAGCACCAGATGTGGGCGGCACAGTTCTACGGGTTCCGAGCATCCGAACCGCTGGATGACCTCCGGCGGTCTCGGCACCATGGGTTATGGCTTTCCGGCTGCGATCGGCGTTCAGGTCGCGCATCCGGACAGCCTCGTCATCGACATTGCCGGCGATGCGTCGATCCAGATGTGCATCCAGGAAATGTCCTGCGCCGTGCAGCATAACCTGCCGGTCAAGATCTTCATCCTCAACAACCAGTACATGGGCATGGTTCGCCAGTGGCAGCAGCTGCTGCACGGCAACCGCCTGTCGAACTCCTACACCGAGGCGATGCCTGACTTCGTCAAGCTGGCTGAAGCCTATGGCGGCGTCGGCATCCGCTGCGACAAGCCGGCGGACCTCGATGCCACGATTCAGCAGATGATCGATAGCCCCGCGCCGGTGATCTTCGATTGCCGGGTTGCCAATCTCGCCAACTGCTTCCCGATGATCCCGTCGGGCAAGGCGCATAACGAGATGTTGCTGCCGGACGAAGCCACGGACGAAGCGGTCGCCAATGCGATCGACGCCAAGGGCCGCACTGGTTTGATGGAATAGGAAAAGGACACGATCATGAACGCACATCTTCAGCCGACCGGCTCCGCCTATTTCATCGCCAAGGAAACCGAAAAGGCGGAAAACCATACGCTTTCGGTTCTCGTCGACAACGAACCGGGCGTCCTTGCCCGCGTCATTGGCCTGTTTTCCGGCCGCGGCTACAATATCGAAAGCCTGACGGTTTCCGAGACCGAGCACCAGTCGCACCTGTCGCGCATTACCATCGTCACGCGCGGCACGCTGCATGTGCTGGAACAGATCAAGGCGCAGCTGGAACGCATTGTGCCGGTCCACCGCGTCGTCGACCTGACGGTTCGTGCCGCCGAGCTCGGCCATGACCGGCCGATCGAACGCGAAGTGGCGTTGGTCAAGGTCAGCGGGCAGGGCGAAAGCCGAGCGGAAACGCTGCGCCTCGCCGACGCCTTCCACGCCAAAGTGATCGACGCGACGCTCGAGCACTTCATCCTCGAGATCACCGGCAAGTCCTCCAAGATCGACCAATTCGTGGCGATCATGAAGCCGCTCGGCGTTCTCGAAGTCTGCCGCACCGGCATCGCGGCAATGAACCGCGGCCCGCAGGGGATGTGAACGAACCGCAGATGTGAATGACAAGGGGGCGCCACTGGCGCCCTTTTTCATTTCATAAAGATGGTTAGCTCAGATCATCTCCAGCGGCATCTTTCTTCCCGGTGGCGGGAAAGCCCTGTCGAGAATGGCGAGATCGTCGGCGGTCAATTGAACCTCGACGGTTGCACGGTTTTCGCGGACGCGTTCCGGCATTGCGGTCTTCGGAATGACGATGACGCCCGGGTTGCGGATCAGGAAGGCGAGGGCGACCTGGGCGACGGTTGCCTGATGCGCCTTGGCGATGTGGATGAGATCGGGGTGGCGCATCAGCCGGCCCTCGTCGAGCGGCGAATAGGCCATGATCGGAATGCCGCGGACCTGACTGTCCTTCAGGAGGTCGTATTCGATACCGCGGCGGGCGAGATTGTAGAGCACCTGGTTGGCTGCGACATTACCGCCATCCGGCACTGCGAGAAGCTCTTCCATGTCGTCGGCATCGAAATTGGAGACGCCCCAGGCGCCGATCTTGCCGGATTGGCGCAGCGCCTCGAAAGCCTCAACGGTATCGGCCAGCGGATAACGGCCGCGCCAATGGAGCAGGTAGAGGTCGATATGATCCGTGCCGAGCCGTTTCAGGCTGGCTTCGCAGGCCTTGATCGTGCCGTCGCGGCTGGCATTGGTGGGCAGCACCTTGCTGACGATGAAGGCATCGCTTACGCCGTCCTTTGACAGCCTCAGCCACGATCCGCTCGGCGCCGCCATCGGCATACATTTCGGCGGTATCGATCAGCGTCATGCCTAGATCGAGGCCGTGGCGCAGGCACTTGGCTTCTTCAGCGGCGCTCGCCTTCCGTTCGCCCATGTGCCAGGTTCCCTGGCCGAGCACCGGAACGGACATGCCGCCGGGAAGGGATGTGGTGGGTATCGCGTCTTGCATGGAATTCCTCGTTCGGCAGCGCTTCATGGTCAGTGGTAGGAAGGCTCAATGTCTCATTTAAGGCGCAGGTCGTCATGACAAAGAACCAGCAACCAAAAAGAAAAGAGCGGCTGTTTGGCCTTCTTGTCACCCTGACAAGTTTCGGGTGGCTATTTCGAATAGGTCAATTAACCTGACCTAAATATCGGGAGGACTTCATGCAGGCCGACACGCTTCTGGCGCTGTTTCTTTTTGCGTTCACGACATCGATCACGCCGGGTCCGAACAACATGATGCTGTTCGCCTCGGGCGTCAATTTCGGTTTTTCCCGCACCATTCCGCATATGTTCGGCATCGGCGCCGGTTTCCTGACACTGCTGATTGCCGTCGGCCTCGGGCTTGGTGCGCTGCTGCATTCCGTGCCGATGCTCTATACCGCGCTGAAATTCGGGCGGTGCCTATCTCGTCTGGATCGCCTGGAAGATCGGCACGTCGCGGACGTTGTCGGAAGGCAAGGCGGGAGCCGTGCCGATGACATTCCTGCAGGCCGCGGCGTTTCAATGGATCAATCCGAAGGCCTGGGTCATGGCCGTGACGGCGATGGCGACCTATACGACCGAGCAGGCCTATCTGACGAGCGTCCTCATCGTCGGCGTCATCTTTGCCATCGTCAACGTTCCCAGCGTGTCGACGTGGGCCGGTTTCGGCTCGGCGCTCCGGCAATGGCTATCGGAGCCGGTGCGGCTGAAGTGGTTCAATATCACCATGGCGGTCTTGCTCGTTCTCAGTCTTTGGCCGATGCTGCGCTAGCCGGTGCAATGCGGCTCATTTCAGGGCTGGATGGGAGGAAGCATGTCGGGCCTTGTTATCTCGATTACTACCGGCTTTGCTTTCGTCTGTGGAGCGCTTGCCATCGTCTTCGGCTGCTATTTCGCGGCACGGAAAATTCTCAATCCGGGTCTGGAGGGTGACAGAACTCATGACGCGGCGACGACCGTCGCTGTGCGGATTGCCGCCCTGCACGGCCTCATTCTTGCTCTGGTCTACGCCCAGGAACTCGACGACTACAAAGGTATCCGCAACAATCTCATCGAAGAGGCCGTGGCTATATCCGATGTTTACAACGATGCCGTGCGCTACGGCAGGGGCGATTGTCGTGCCGATCCAGCAGGACCTCGCCAATTATGTCGTGACCGTTGTCGGCGAGGAATGGGATATGCTCGGGCATCGTCAAGGCCTGTCGCCCAAGGCCTGGGTGCAGTGGAACGACGTTTATGATCGTCTACTCGATCTCACGCCAGAAACCGATCGCCAGCGCTATCTGAGCAACAGGATGCGCGACCGGGCGACCTCCATTGCACGATTCCGCCAGATTCCATGAGGAAACCGCAGCCGGTGGGTTTGGCGGAATGTTCTGGGCGCCGGCGCTGATCGGGCTTTGCCTGCTGTCGATACCGTTCTATGTCTATCGTCCGACCCGGACACATGTGTTTCTCCTGTCGATCTTCGGAGCCTATTCGGGCGTCGTCCTGTTCTTCATCTTTGCGTTTTCCAATCCCTTCGAACAGCCGGGCAAGCTGGAGCCGGTTGCTTTCGAAAATCTGTTGCGTGGCGATATGGGCAAGAGCCTAACCCCCGCAGCACTTAACGGCGACATCACCCAATGACATCAGAGGGCGCAATGCACGATCACCACGACCACGATCATCACGACAACCATTTCTCCGACATGCAGGCACGGGTGAAGGCGCTCGAAACGGTGCTGACGCAGAAAGGCTTGATCGACCCGGCAGCGATCGACGCGATCGTCGATACCTATGAGACGAAGATCGGCCCGCGCAACGGCGCCCGCGTCGTCGCCAAGGCCTGGAGCGAACCGGACTTTGCCGAGTGGCTGCGCAGTGATGCGACGGCGGCGATCGCGAGCCTTGGGTATACGGGGCGGCAGGGCGAGCATATGCGTGCCGTGTTCAATACGCCGGAAATCCACAATCTCGTCGTCTGCACGCTGTGCTCCTGTTATCCATGGGCTGTGCTCGGCCTGCCGCCCGTCTGGTACAAGGCGCCGCCGTACCGCTCCCCGAGCTGTGATCGATCCGCGCGGGGTGCTTGAGGAGTTCGGCGTAACGCTCTCGGATACCAAGAAAATCCGCGTTTGGGATTCGACGGCGGAGCTGCGTTACATCGTCATTCCGGAGCGCCCCACTGGCACCGAAGGTCTCAATCAGGAGGCGCTTGCCGACCTCGTGACGCGCGATTCGATGATCGGCACGGGGCTGGCCAATTTGGCTGGAGGTGCGCGATGAACGGCGCGCAGGACCTTGGCGGGCAGCATGGCATGGGGCCGGTGGCGCCGGAGAAGGATGAGCCGCATTTCCATGCGGAATGGGAAAAGCGGGCGCTCGGCCTGACACTCTCCTGCGGCGCCTTCGGCGCCTGGACGATCGACGAGAGCCGTCATGCCCGTGAAAGCTTATCCCCGGCAATCTACCTTTCGGCGAGCTATTACAGAAATCTGGACCCGTGCGCTGGAAACCCTGTTGAAGCGCCATGGCTTCATTTCCGCCGCTGAGTTGGCCGCTGGTCAGATGCTTGACAAGGGCAGGGAGCCGAAGCGCATCCTGACGGCGGAAATGGTGCCCGGCGTGCTTGCCAAGGGCGGGCCTTGCGATCGTCCCGTGCCGAAAGCTCCACGATTTGCCGCTGGCGACCAGGTGCGGACGAAAAACTTCAATCCCGAGACCCACACCCGGCTGCCGCGTTATGCCCGCGCCAAGCAAGGAATTGTCGAAGCCGTGCAAGGCTCGTTCGTGTTTCCCGACGATAACGCTCATGGCAAGGGAGAGAACCCGCAATGGGTCTATACGGTCGTTTTCGACGGCGGCGAAATCTGGGGTGAGGGCGCCGATCCAACGCTTACCGTTTCGATCGATGCCTGGGAGAGTTACCTTGAAGCGTTTGAACCATCGCTCAACGGATCCCCGGGGCTGCCGAAATCCAACGAAGGTGATCCGGTTTTCGCCGAGCCCTGGCAGGCGGAAGCCTTTGCCATGACAGTTCGCTTGCACGAAAAAGGTGTGTTTTCCTGGAGCGAATGGGCTGAGGCCCTGTCGCATGAACTGTACAAGCCGGGTCGGCGAGCCGATGCCAGCGACTATTTTGAGTGCTGGGTTGCTGCGCTATCGCGTCTCGTCACCGAACTGTCGATCACCTCGCAGGACAATCTCGACCAGCTGACGCAAAGCTGGCAGAGAGCGGCGGAAGCGACGCCGCATGGCAGGCCCATCCTCTTGGAAAATGATCCGGAACGCTGATTTTGTGTCTATAATTTTATTTTATAATCAATAGGTTGCATTTCACCCTTCGGCTTTCGCCGGGTTGAGGCTTGCGCGGTTGCGGAGTTTTTGTTTGTATATAACCAAATGGTTCTAGAACTGATTGGTTATTAAATATGCAGGCGGCGCATCATCTCGATATGACATTCTCGGCGCTTGCCGATCCCACCCGCAGGGCGATCCTTGCCCGGCTGGCGACGGGAGAGGCATCCGTCCTCGAACTGGCCGAGCCGTTTGCTATGAGCCAGCCGGCGATCTCCAAGCATCTGAAGGTACTGGAAGGCGCGGGGCTGATTTCACGCGGCCGCGATGCGCAGCGCCGACCATGCCGGCTGGAAGCCAAACCGCTGTCGGAAGCGACGGCATGGCTCGAAAATTATCGCCGCTTATGGGAAGGCCAGTTCCAGCGTCTCGACGCCTTGCTGGACGAAATGAAGGCCATTCAACCGGGTGTCGCAACGCAAGGAGAAGAGGACCGATGACTGAGGCTTTAGTTTTGAAAATCACCGCCGACGGCGAACGCAGTATCGTCATGACCCGTTCGTTCGATGCGCCGGGCCATCTGGTGTTTGCCGCCTTCACCAAGCCGGAACTGGTCAAGCGCTGGTTGAAGGGGCCAGACGGATGGGAGCTGCCGGTCTGCGAGATCGATCTTCGGGTCGGCGGGCGCTTCCGCTATGTCTGGCGGCGCAATACCGATGGTGTCGATATGGGCATGGGCGGCAGTTACCGCGAAATCGAGGCGCCGAAGCGCATCGTCCATACCGAGCTTTTCGATGAGGACTGGACCGGTGGCGAAGCGGACGTGACGACGACCTTCGTGGATGCAGGCGGCAAAACGACTGTCACGACCACGGTTCGTTATGCGTCGGGTGCTGCGCGCGATGCGGTGCTGAAGTCGCCGATGGAATCAGGCGTCGCTGCAAGCTACGACCGCCTCGAAAAAATGCTGCCGGATATCACCAAGCAGGCCGCCTGACCGCGATGACTGACGAATGAGGGTAGGGTGCTCTTGCATCCTGCCCTCCGCATTTGTCTCGCCGCGACACACTAACTCTCGAACTGGCGGTAACATTCCTCGGCGATCTCCTGCAGTTTTGCGCGGCTGACTTCGCCGGTGACCGCATAGCCGATGGCGCCGTCGATCCAGTAGAAGGTTTCCAGGGCGCCTGCGGATTCGAAGCGGAAGCTGGTCTCGCCGTTTTCAGGGTTTTTCCCGAGAAGCACGGTCAGCCTCTGTCCGGCCGCATCCTGATACATCAGCATCGCACCCGCCTTGCCGTTGACAGGCAGAAGCCTGCCACCGACCAGGGAAAATCCCAACGTCTTCAGGTCGGGCGCAACGAGCTTGTAGTCGAGGCGCTTCCCGAGCCAGGTAACCAGATGCTCCTCCTGATCAGCGCCGACCTCGACAGGATGACGCTTTTCGCTGGCATAGACGAGGAACGCCGTCTTGGACTGACCCGGCAGACTTTCGAACGTAACTGTGTTTTCGACCTGCGCGGGTTGGCTCAACAGCCGGCCACCGTAGACGCCCGCCGCGGCACCCGACAGGAAGAGCATGAGCGAGGCGGCGATGAGGGCAGTCTTGCGCCAGAGCATCGAGGATCTTCCGGCTGGACCGGCCACGCTCAACAAGATGCGATCGTTTTCTCTCGGCCTGGCATAATTGGAAAATGCTGCCTTCAGCTCGGCCGCCTGTGCCTGCCACTGTCGGACCTCGGCTTCTTCCCCGGGTGGTTCTTCAGCCAGGACTCGACCTCCCGCCGGCGCTGTTCGTCGAGAAAGCCCTCAACGAAGGCGTGCAGGTCGGTTTCGGTGACCGGTTTGTGATCGTCTGTCATGTCGGTCTCCGAAGTGTCACTATGTTGTTTTCGGCCAGATGCGCTGCCATCTGACGGCGGGCGCGTGATAGGCGCGACATGACGGTGCCGATGGGGATGGCCAGCATGTTGGCGACATCCTGATAGCCGTATCCCTCGACGACGATGAGCATCAGCACCGCGCGATGGTCCGGGCTCAGCGCATTGAGTGCTCTCTGCAGCCGGGTCTTTTCGAGCGGGTCGCCCGACACATCCTCCGCTGTCAGGCCCAGCGTATCGTCCAATTCGACCGATGGATGCTGGCTGATCCGGCGGTGCCGGTCGCGGTAAAGGTTGGTCATGATCGTGAAGGCCCAGGCGCGCAGATTGATGCCGCGCCATTGAGCGCGGCGGACAAGCACCTTCTCGACGCAGTCCTGCAGAAGGTCTTCGCCATCGCTATCGGATTTGGCAAGGCTACGGGAATAGCGCCGCAGCGACGGCACCAGCAACAGGATCTGGTTTTCGAACGTATCCGCGGAAAGGGGGCTCGCCCCCTTCGCGCGGGGACCCTGATCAGGGGCGTGCGGCATCCCAGACCTCTCCTACGCCATCACCGGTGGCGTCACCTTTTTTCGCGTCCTTCATCCAGAAGTAGAGCGGCATGCCTTTCAGTGCCCATTGCTTCTTGCCATCCTTGCGCTCGACCAGCGTATAGTCGCCGTCGGCTGCTGCGGATGCTTCAGCGAGATAGGGCGGCCAGTTGGTGGCGCATTTATCATAGCAATAGGACTCGCCCTTTTCATCCTTCTTGTAGGTGTAGAGCGTCATGCCGTTTTCGGCGGCGATCACCTTGCCCTTTTCGGTCTCGACGGTCTGGACCGCCGGGGCCTGAACATGGTGGCAGCGGCCACGATGGAAAAAGCTGTAACGAGCGGCAGAAATCTCATTGGATGTGTCCTCTCCGAAATCTTTTCTGAACGAACCGCCTTTTCAGCCGGCTCGAACTTAAGACACATCAGGGCCGCTTCTTATTCCCGAGATTTCGAAAATTTATTTGGGAGGTATCGCCCTCGAGGCGACAAAGCGGGCGAGCGAGGGGCCGACGGCCATGACCATCAGCAGGCGGGCCGTTTGCAGCGCCATGACGAAGGGTACGTCGACATTGCTGGAGGCTGCGATGATAGCGATCGGATCCATGCCGCCGGGACTGGTGGCGAGGTAGGCCGTCAGCGGATCAATGCCAACCACCCTGACGAGGATATAGGCAAGCAGCCCTGAAAAGCTCATCAGCACCAGAATGGAGACGATCGTCGGCACCAGCGCGCGGCGGGCATGCGCAAGGATCGGACGGGTGAAGCCGAGCCCGATGTTCCAGCCGAGCATGGCGTAGCTGATCGCCAGCAGCCATTCGGGGATTTCGATCACCAGCATGCCGCTGATGCTGAGCGCCGAGCCGAGCAAGAAAGGCACCAGAAACACGCCGGCCGGTATGCGCAGCCATTTGCCGAGCAAGCCGCCGACAACGGCAATGGCAAGCGTTTCAAGGAAGGGGACGAGATGGACCGGCCCAGAACCAGACGATCTCCGGTCCCGGACCGTCGATGCCGGCCCAGTAGCGGGCAACGAGCGAGGCTGCGGCCGCAACGAAAACGACGCGAAGATATTGCATGAAGGCAACCAGGCGGACATCGGCGCCATAGGCATCGGCCATCACCAGCATCGAGGTGGCAGCCCCTGCCGAAGAGCCCCAGATCGCCGTCGTGCCGGGCAGGATGTTGAGCTTACTGATGACAAAGCCGCTGAGCGTGCTCATGGCGATGACCGAAAGCACGACGGCAAGGAACAGTGGCCAGTTGCCGAGGAACGTGCCGATGATGCCTGGGTGGATGCTTTCGGCGATCATCGTGCCGATCAGCGCCTGGGCACAGAGAAAAGCCGGGCGCGGCAGGCGGATGGTGCCGCCGTTCATACCGACAATGGCGCCGGCCACCATCGGTCCCATCAGGAGAGCTGCCGGAATGCCGGTGAGTTCGAGCCCAGCGGCAAGGGCTGAGGAGAGCAGGAGCAGAAAGCTCCATTGCATTGCGATAGTCCAGCGGCCGATGCCCGAGGCCACGGGAGCGGACGGGTCTTCGGAAGGTTCAGGCGTCACGTCGTTACTTTCGGATTGCAAGAGAGGCAGCGCTTGGGAGGCGAAGCTGGCGCAGTTTTAACATGGGGGCTGGCCGTGCGATACGCGCTGTGTGTGGCAGTTTCTTGCGGTAGACGGCATTTTCGAGCAGAAAAGTGATGCAGGCGTTGCTGCGGCAAACCGTGGATCAACGCTGCAAGACGCGACAGGCTGCCCCGGATCGGGCAATAGAACAAACATGGAATTCGCACCGCAACAGGATGAGGCCCTCAAGGCCGTTTCACGCTGGTTGAAGGAAGGGCGCTCGCCGCTGTTCCGGCTGTTCGGCTACGCAGGCACCGGCAAAACGACGCTTGCGCGGCATTTCGCCGAGCATGTCGATGGCGAAGTGCTGTTTGCCGCCTTCACCGGCAAGGCGGCGCAGGTGCTGCGCTCGAAGGGCGCAAAGAACGCCAGGACCATTCATTCGCTGATCTACCGGCCGCGCGGCGAGGAAGAGGTGTCCGACGAGGAAACCGGGAAAACCTCGATCGCGCCGATGTTCTCGATCAACCGGCAGTCTCCTGTCGCCAAGGCGGCGCTGATCATCATCGACGAATGCTCGATGGTCGATGAAGCGCTCGGCCGGGACCTGATGAGTTTCGGCACGCCTATTCTGGTGCTGGGCGATCCCGGTCAGTTGCCGCCGGTGTCTGGTGGCGGTTACTTCACCAATGAGGAGCCCGACTACCTGTTGACGGATATTCATCGTCAGGCGCGGGACAATCCGATCATCCAGCTCGCCATGCATGTGCGTGAAGGCAAGGAAATCATGCATGGTGACTATGGCTCGACGGCCAGGATCATCTCCAAGAACGAGGTGACGCAGGATCTGGTGCTGAGCGCCGATCAGGTGCTGGTCGGTACCAACAAGACCCGCCGCCGCTACAATACGCGCCTGCGCGAACTGAAGGGCTTTACCACCGAGTATCCGCAATCGGGCGACAAGCTGGTCTGCCTGCGCAATGATCCGGCCAAGGGCTTGCTCAACGGTTCGCTCTGGCAGGTGATGACCTCGTCCAAGGAAACGGTGAAGCCCGGCATCAACCTGATGATCCGCCCGGAAGACGACGACATGGATCGGGGGGGCAGCGAAAATCAAGCTGCTGAAAACCGCCTTTGAAGACGTGGAAGGTGAAATTCCGTGGTCGACGCGCAAACGCTACGACGAGTTCGATTATGGTTATGCGCTGACGGTACACAAGGCGCAGGGCTCGCAGTGGAACAATGTCGTGCTGTTTGACGAGAGCTGGGCGTTTCATGATACCCGCGAGCGCTGGCTCTACACCACGATCACGCGCGCGGCCGAGACGCTGACGATCGTACGATAAACGCCTATTCGGCGGACACAAATCCCATCAGCACCGCCTTGGCGACCGCCTGGAAGCGGTTGTGGCCGTTGAATTTGCGGATGATGTCGGATTCGAGCGTCAGGACGGCGGTGGGGTCCATGTTCATCAGCGTGGCGATCCGGTTTGCCGGGTAGCCTTCGGCCATGAAGACTAGGCACTTCGTTTCGATCGGCGAAAGATGGATGGGCGGCAGAGCGGTTCGTTCCGGGTTGTCGCCGTCGGCCGCCGATTCCAGGAGTTCGCTGATCCGCTGCATCTGGCGCCGCAGGATGGACTGCTGAGCTGCCAGTTCGCGTTTTCGCGCGTGCAGAGCGTCCGTGAAGATCCGAGCTGCATTCTCCTGACTGGTGGAGGCACCGAGTGCGGCCATCAGATCCTTGGATTGCGACGATCGGCATGTCGATCTCGCGGCAGGCATTGATGACGGTCATCCGCCGGATGTCTTCAAGCCCGTAGACCCGCATCGGTCCCATTCGGTCAGCCGACAGCAGGCCTTTTCCTCGTAGAAATGCAGGGTTCGGTGGGTCACACCGAAGGCATCCGCCATGTCGGCTATGGCGACATGGCGGTCGGGAATGGTTCCCGGCAAGGGCAGGTGCGGCAAAAAGCCGGAAGCCGTTCGGCTGGCTGTTGTGGAAGGATGTGTCTTTCTCTGTTCTGGCATATCGTGAAATAGCCCCCGCTGGTCGACTGGCGGAAGAAATATCCTGGAAACGGCAACCCGCCTGTGACGCATCAAGACGCGGCGCTTGTCTCCTTGGGCTGCTCCTCGATGTCATGCACGCCATCCCGGCGGGAAGGATACTCGCAACCATCGTGCTTGCCTGATGAGCGACCAGGCTTTCTCCCACTTGCACAGCGAGAATACACGCACGGCGCGTAGATGAACACTAGTAACTTTAGGGGCGAAATCTGAGGTTTCTCAGCGGCTTTTCGTGTTTCGAGCCGAGAAATACGATCTGGCTGAGCGATTTATCGCAGCTTTTTCGATCGGTGACAACAACCAGCCGTATTAGCGGATGAGGGTTAGCGGCAGCGCACCCACGTTGATCACGAATTTCAGCTTCCGCTGATGATTGACCGATAGCTTCTCCTGGCAGGACTTGGCTTCCTGGAAAGCCTCGCGTGTCTGCTGGTGGCGATAGGTGTCGGTCAGGACCATGCACTCCATCAGCGGACTATCGATTTCTGCCGTGCTGGCATAGCGGAAAATATTGCCATCCGAAGCTAGGACCTTGGCCGCGAGCGCCAGGCTCTCATAGAGAATATCGGCTTCTGTGGCCAATTGCTCGCCATCGATGAATTGGTCGTAGAGGATGTCCGACGACGCATCGTTCTTGATCAGGACGCGAACGCCCGCCGGTGATGTCTGCGGCAGGACGGAAATGGTGAACGCCAGCGGATCGGCAATCGGACGTTCCGGTCGTTTCAACAGCACTGCACCGGATACCGAGGCGATCGTCCGGTAATGCGATGCGGCATTTCGGAACGCATCGGCAAAGCGTGCCGCCGTTCCTTTGCGCGGCCATTGCAGAACGCACCGTTATCTTCGGCAGATCGTCGGCGAACTTGCGCTCGAGCACTGCGTCATGCAGGCGCGACTGTGCCGGGATATTGACACTCAAGGCAGGCGACGACAAAGGAACAAAAATCAGCAGCGGCAGGACGGATAACACGGCAAGCGGCGAGGACAGGGGGCGGGCAGCCAGGAGAAGCGCCTGTTTGCGGTGCGCCGTGGAGGCGACGCGATCCGGCCCGCGTCCGCTGTCGGGGGCGATGTTACCCGCTGGCGTCTGTACTCGGGCACATAGGTGCCCTTCGGGATGTCAATGCGCCAGACGTCCTGTGCGCCTTCCGTGGCATAATAGGTCGCCAGCAACTTGCGCAGTTTGCCGGCATGGACCCGTACGAGAGGATCGCTGTCAGCATTGAAAGCCTGCGGGCGATCAAACACGTCGATACCGATCGTGTAGCCCTTCAACTGATGGCCAGTGCCCTCGATTTCCTTGTCGACGACATAGTTCAGGAAGGCACGCAGGCGCTCGGAGCAGGGAAAAAACAGCGCTCGACAGAACGCAGTCCAGAGATTGACGGATCGTCTGGTCGTCTGGTCTCTCGTGCTGTGCCATTATCGTGCTCCCCCGAAAACGCCGCCGCGATCAACGCTTCCCTATTAGGAGCGGATGGCGATTGCATGGCGTCGAGGCAAAAACGAAGGTTCATCGGTTCCGGCTTGGATGATTCTATGGGGTTTGAGCACGGCCGCTCACCATTGGAGGGTGCAGGGCCTGTTCTTTGAGTCTTCATTAAATCGAAGTTTTGTCGTTTTGTCAGGTGTTGCCTTCATTTAAAGTGAGTTCTGTCTGAAATAAAGCCATTGAAAGGATAATTGTAACGGAGACGCTTTCCCTGTCGCGGCTTTGTTGCGGGCAAGCGGACGAACCGCTAGAAAGAGCGCCGTAACGACAGCGGTATCCTTGGAAAGTGCTGAAATGGCTGCGAAACTCTCCGTGAACCTGAATGCGATCGCGATGCTGCGCAACCGGCGCGATCTTCCCTGGCCGTCCGTTACCGGACTTGGGCAGATTGCGCTGGAGGCAGGGGCAAGCGGCCTGACGGTGCACCCGCGGCCCGATCAGCGGCATATCCGTTTTTCCGATCTGGCGCCGATCCGCGCTCTGATCGACGATCTCTATCCTGAGACCGAATTCAACATGGAAGGTTTTCCGAACGAGGAGTTCCTGCAACTCGTCGAACGCCACCAGCCCGAGCAGGTGACGCTGGTGCCTGACGATCCGACCCAGGCGACGTCGGACCATGGATGGGATTTTCGCAAGAACCACAATCTGCTCGGCAATGTCGTTGGACGATTGAAGAAGGGCGGTTTTCGCGTGTCGCTGTTTGCCGATGGCGATCCCGACCTTGAGGCGCTGACGATTGCTCAGGAAGCCGGTGCCGACCGTATCGAGCTTTACACCGGCCCCTATGGCGGCTGTTACGACGATCCCGAGCGCGGCGCGGTTCTGCTGGAGGAACTCGGCCGGACCGCCGATCTCGCTGCGACCTTGGGCCTGGAGGTCAATGCCGGTCACGACCTGACGGTTGCCAATCTGCCGGCGCTGGCGGCGCGGCTTTCCAATCTGGCCGAAGTCTCGATCGGCCATGGCCTGACCGCCGATGCATTGGAATACGGCATGGCCGAAACCGTCCGCCGCTTCTGCCGCGCCTGCGGCCAAGATATTTGATACTCTCTGAATAGAAGGCAGAAGGGCTCCGTTTTGCGGAGCCCTTTGTCGTTTAGCCGAGCAAGACCGGTTTGCTGGCGGCCAGAAAATCCTCGAGCGTGGTCAGCGTCTCGCCCGAGAGCTTGCCGGCATCGGCTGTCACCAGGTCGATATGGCCTTCGTGCGTGTTGGTATCGAACGAGACGACGACAGGGATGATGAAGTCGGGGAGACCCGCTGCCTTGAGGCCGCCTGCCAGTTGTTCATCCGTGACATGGACGACCTCGAGCGGCTTGCCGGTTACTTTCGAGACGAGCGCTGCGATCTCATCGACCGTATGCTTTGTTTCACCGGTCAGCGTGTAGGTCACGCTTTCGGCCGAGCCTGACGCGAGTGCGTTGGCTGTCGCCTTGGCGATATCGGCGCGGGCGATATGGGCGAGCTTTCCCTTTCCGGATGCGCTGTACCATTTGCCTTCGGAAAGCGCATGCGGCAGCGCCATGAACAGGTTTTCCATGTACCAGCCGTTGCGCAGGATCGTGTGGGGGATGCCGGTCGCCTTGATCGCATTTTCGGTTCCGAGATGATCCGGCGCGAAGGGGATGACCGAGGTCTCGGGGTTCGGCATCGACGTGTAGAGGATATGCTTGGTGCCGGCCTTCTTGGCGGCGGCAACAGCAGCAAGATGCTGGCGCAGGCGCTTGCCCGGTTCGTCGAGGGCATCAGTGGAGATGATCAGGATGCGGTCGGCACCCTTGAAGGCAGCATCCAGCGATGCGGCATCGTCAAAACTGGCGGCGCGGGTCTGAACGCCCTTGGCGGCGTAGTCGGCGAGCTTTGCTGTGTCTCGGCTGGTGGCGATGATATCTGTCGGCGCGACCTTGCCGGAGGCCAGCAGTTCATCGAGAACGAGGCGGCCGAGTTTGCCGGTGGCACCGGTGACGAGGAGGGTTTCGGACATGTTCATTCCTTTGCTGATCAAATGGCGTCCGGTTCGTTGCCGAAACGTACCGTTTGAGATATGGTTCCTAAATGAGACCTTCTCTAATTTCGTTATCTACAGACGGATGTAAAGGAGGCAGTATTTTCTGCGGTGGTTACGTGAAGGGAACCGACCCATGAACAAGATGACCGGAAAGACCGAGGGCGAGCGCGTGATCGTCGTGATGGGCATGACGTTTTCACGGGAGCAATGCCCGGTACGCGATGTTATCGACAATATCGGCGGCAAGTGGAACACGTTGATGATTCTGGCGCTGGCTGATGGCCCGATGCGGTTTTCCGCGCTGAGGCGGCTGATCCCGGATATTTCCCAGCGCATGCTGACCCAGACGCTGCGCGACCTGCAGCGTGACGGTTACATTGGCCGGCAAGTCTTTCCGACCCAGCCGCCCAGCGTCGAATACAGCCTGACGCCGCTTGGCCAATCCTTCCTAGTGCTGGTCAAGGGTTTGGTCGACTGGTCGGTGGAGCATCATCAGTCGATCCGGGCTGCCCGTGTCGCGTATGACGCGGCCGCGTGACATTGTGACGGCTTTTATCGGCTGGACGGCTCGTTGCGCGCTGGTAGAGATGCAGCCGGGACGATATCCGGATAGGCATTGATGAAACAGCTCGATATTGGCGTGGTTGGAGCAGGGCCTGCGGGACTGGCGGTAGCACTTTTCCTGTCGCGCACCGGTCATCGGGTTGAAATTCTCGAACGTTTCCGATACGCCGGCACCCGTCGGCTCGGGCCTGCTGATGCAGCCGACCGGCCTGACGGTCCTTGCCGCACTCGGCCTGTTCGACACCATCCAGACGCTGGGCAATCGCATCGACCGGCTGCATGGCGCCGATGCCGTCAGAGGCCGGATGGTTCTCGACGTGCGCTATGATGCGGCACCGGGCGGGCGCTATGGCTTGGCGGTGCAGCGGGCGGCTCTGTTCAACACCCTGCATGATGCGGCGGTTGCCGACGGTATCACCATTCGCACCGGCATCAATCTCACCTCAACTGCGCAGCGCGCAGATCGCGTTGTGTTGAAAGATCAGGCGTCCCGGGATGCCGGCGACTACGATCTGGTCATCGATGCGAGCGGCGCGCGTTCGATGCTGGCGGCGGGTTCCGATCGCGCTCCGAACATTCGCGACCTTGCCTATGGCGCCTTCTGGGCGACGCTGGATGGCGCGGGTGCAGACTATGATCGAACCGCACTGTCGCAGCGCTACGACAAGGCCAAGGTGATGATCGGGCTGTTACCGACCGGTCGCGCTAAGGTCGGCGATCCGGACAAGGTGGCGTTCTTCTGGAGCCTGAAGATTGCCGATGTCGAGGCGGTCAAAGCCGCCGGGCTTGACCGCTGGAAGTCGGTCATTCGGGACTACTGGCCGGAGTGTCAGCCGTTTCTCGACCAGATCGATGATTGGGACCAGCTGTCGCTGGCACGCTATGCTCACCGCACCACGCTGCCGCCCTATAGTGGCAAACTGGTCTTCATCGGCGACAGCGCCCATTCGACCAGCCCGCAACTCGGGCAGGGCGCCAACATGGCTCTGCTGGATGCGGGTGCGCTCAGCCATGCGCTTTCCAGTTCCACTGATATCCCCTCGGCGCTGGCCGCCTATGCCCGTGCCCGGCGCAATCACGTCCGGCTGTTCCAGATGCTGTCGCTTGCCTTCACGCCGTTCTACCAGTCGGATTCGACCGCGATTGCCTGGGTACGCGACCGGCTGGTTTCGACCATTGCCAAAGTGCCGCCAATGCCGGGGTTTTTGGCTGCGATCGTTGCGGGCACCGTGATCGATCCGTTCCAATCCGCCGGTTTGACGGAACATGACTGGCTTTCACAGCGATATCAGGCCGATAGCGCCTTGCCGGAGGTTGCCGCCGTCGGATCCAGCGCCCAGATCTGACCGGTCAGGTCCTTGCCGAACGAGTGGTGGGCCTCTTCCTTCTCCAGCGTGAACCCGGCAGCGACATAGATGCGGCGCGCGGCAACGAGGATGTCGTTGGTCCAGAGTTCGAGCCGCTGGTAACCCGCCTCTCTGGCAAACTCGATACATGCGTTGACCAGTTTTGTGCCGAGGCCTTGGCCGCGGGCGGCGGCGTCGACGCTGAGGAGGCGAAGCTTAGCCGTGCCTTCGCTGCTGCCCTTGACGAGAGAGATGCTGCCGAGAAATGTGCCGTTGCGTTCGGCGATCCAGCAGCGTTCGCAGGCGGGATCGAAATTGCGGATGAAGGCGGCGCAGATTTCCACGACCAGCGCTTCGTACTCGCCGTTCCAGCCGTAGCTTTCGGCATAGGCCTTTGCCTGGCTGGAGATCACCATGCCCATGTCGCCGATCCGGTGTTGCCGGATGGTGATGGCTTCGATGATTTTGCCACCGGACAGCAGCGCCTGCACCGACGCCATGGCTGCGCCGAGATCGCGGCGGTCATCTTCGGCGATCGGCTCCAAAAGCGCGACGATACGCTGGCGCGAACGCTGCGCCAGATCAGTGGCAACGCCGCGGCCGCGCAGGGTCAACTGCAGCAGGCGGCCACGGCCGTCGGCCGGGTCCCGCATGGTTTCCAGAAGCCCGGCATCGCTGAAGGATTTGAGCATACGGCTGAGATAGGCCGGATCGAGCGAAAGCTCTTCCGTCAGCCGGGATGCCGAGGTGGTGCCGTGGGCTGCGAGCTCATAGATGACGCGGGCTTCGGTGAGCGTATAGGGCGTATCCATGAAGGCGCGGTCGAGTACGCCGATCCGGTTGGTGTAGAACCGGTTGAAGGCACGGATCGCTTCGACTTCATCGTCGCCGATTTCGGCAAAGGCCGGGTGTGACAAGGCAGGGTGGGACATGGCATTCTCCTTCGAATGCGATGATCACAATTTATTTGACTGAGTCAAGTATTGTTGAATTGGCCTCAAGCGGCCTGCTTGCCCTGCGAAACGCCTTCAAGCGCAATTCGACTGCCGCATCCGCATGGATCGCGGTGGAATCGAAGCCGGGCAGCGGCAGGTTCTTCGGATCAAGGATCAGGCAGATCTCGGTGCAGCCAAGGATGATGGCGTCGGCGCCTTGGCTTTTGCCCGCTCGATGACAGCCATCAGTGCCCGCCGCGAGCTGTCGAGGATGACACCGGCGCAGAGTTCGTTGAAGATGATATCGTGGACGAGGGTGCGATCCTCGGCATTCGGCACCATGACATCGACGCCATCGGCAGCCATGCGGTTGGTATAGAAGCCATGCTCCATCGTGTAGCGCGTGGCGAGCAGCAGCGGCCGCTTGATGCCGGCGGCCTTCATCGAGGCGGCCGTTTCGTCGATGATGTTGATCAGCGGCACGGCAATCGATGCCTGAACCTCATCGGCGATCAGGTGCATCGTGTTGGTGCAGATCAGCACGCAGGAAGCGCCGGAAGCTTCGAGCCCCTGCGCGACCTCGGACAGGCGCCTGGCGGCATCGTCCCAGCGGCCGGCCTTTTGCAGGTCGACGATGGTCTGGAAATCGACCGAATGCAGCATGACTTCGGCCGAATGCAGCCCGCCCAACCGCTCACGCACGGCCTCGTTGATCATCCGGTAATAGACTGCCGAGCTTTCAAAGCTCATTCCGCCGATGAGACCGATCTTGCGCATGATGCCGTTCCTGTTCCGCTGTGTTTGTTGATGCAATGATTGTCACTGATATGAGGCGGAAAGAGTTCGCTTTATTGGGTGACATTGCGATTGTTTTGCTGTATTTTTTTGCGCAATTTGAAATTATGGCGCAAATATTTCTTGAGTGCACCGAAGGGTTGGGGAGAATAGGGCGTGCTGGACAGAAAGAGACCGGAAGATTCTGTCGTTGCTGCAGGAGGATGCCAGCCTGTCGGTTGGCGATCTCGCCGACAAGGTCAGCCTGTCGATCTCTGCCTGTTCGCGCCGCATCCAGCGGCTGGAGGAGACCGGCTATGTCGCCCGGCGGATCGCGGTTCTCGATCGCGACAGGATGGGCGTGCCGACCACGGTTTTTGCCTTGATCAAGACGGCGCACCATGCCGACGACTGGATCGACATCTTTCGCAAGGTGATTGCCGATATTCCCGAGATCGTCGAGGCGCACCGGCTGACTGGCAATTACGATTATATCCTCAAGGTCGTTCTGCCGCGTGTCGAGCATTACGACGTCATCTACAAGCAGATCGTCCGCAAGGTCGAACTGTTCGATGTTTCGGCCTCGATCTCTATGGAAATCCTGAAAAGCGGCATGTCGGTGCCGGTTGAATATGCGCGGTAGGTGAGGTTCTCAATCCCCTGTTGGCCACTGCACGGGTGCCATGCTGAAAGCGCAGTTGTCTATCGGGGGCGAAGCGTAGAGGTTGTCCTCAAAACAGGAGATACGATCATGCCGCAGGAGAACCTTCACCATGTCGTCATCGTCGGCGGCGGGTTCGGTGGCCTGCAGCTGGCCAAGGATCTCAAGGGCGCGCCCGTCAAGATCACCCTGATCGACCGGCGCAATCATCATCTCTTCCAGCCACTGCTCTATCAGGTCGCAACGACGCTTTTGGCGACATCGGAAATTGCCTGGCCGATCCGGCGGCTGTTTCGCGACCGGCCGGAGGTCACCACGCTTCTGGCGGAAGTCGACAGCGTCGATCCGGCGGCCAGGACGCTGGCGCTGAGAGGCGGCGAGACCATCAATTACGATACGCTGGTGCTGGCAACCGGGGCGACGCATGCCTATTTCGGCCGGGATGAATGGGAGCCGGTGGCGCCGGGGCTGAAGACGCTGGAGGATGCCACCACCATTCGCCGCCGCCTGCTGCTGGCCTTCGAGCAGGCCGAGATGGAAACCGACCCTGAAGTGCGCGCCGCACTTTTGACCTTCACCATCGTCGGTGCCGGGCCGACCGGCGTCGAGCTTGCCGGGATCATCGCCGAGCTGGCGCATGTCACCCTGCCGCAGGAATTCCGCAATATCGATACGCGCAAGACCCGGGTGATCCTGGTCGAGGCAGGGCCGCGGGTGCTGGCGAGTTTTGCCGAGGAACTGTCTGTTTATGCGCAGAACGCGCCTGAAAAGCTCGGCGTAGAGGTCCATACCGGTGAGCGGGTGACGGAGTGCACAGGGCAGGGCGTGATGATCGGCGAGCGCTTTATCGGTAGCCGGACGATCGTCTGGGCTGCGGGTGTTCAGGCCTCGCCCGCCGCCGCCTGGCTTGATATGCCGGCCGACAGGGCAGGCCGGGTCATCGTCGGGAAGGATTTGAGCGCGCCGGGTCTGCCGGATGTCTTTGTCATCGGCGATACGGCGTCGGTGATCCAGGAGGACGGCACGCCGGTGCCAGGTATTGCACCCGCCGCCAAGCAGCAGGGCGCCTATGTAGCCAAGGTCATCAAGGCGCGGCTGGCGCAGAAACCTGCGCTGCCGCCCTTCCGTTACCGCCATCAAGGCAGCCTTGCGACCATCGGTCGGCGGTCGGCGATCATCGATTTCGGCCGGTTCAAGCTGAAGGGCGCCTTAGCATGGTGGATCTGGGGCATCGCCCATATCTACTTCCTGATCGGTACGCGCAGCCGGTTCGTCGTCGCCTGGAGCTGGCTGTGGATCTATCTCAGCGGCCAGCACACAGCCCGGCTGATCACCCAGAAGGAGACGCTGCAGGCCACGCCACCGGACTGCGGCAAAGTCGGGTAACCGCGCCGCTGCATTTGCGGCTATCCGGTGCCGGATGGCCGAAGGCGCCGTTCGATTACGGAATGATCCGCTGGGCGCGCATTTCACGGAAGACCGACAGGAACATCTCGTCGGTCTGCACATAGTCATGGAACCCCAGCCGCCGTGCCTTGCTGCCGTCGGCGAAGAAATCGTAGTTCCAGCTGAACACCGCATCGCCAAAACCCCAGGAGGAGACGGCTTCATAGAGGTGGTCGGCGAGCCCGTACTTTTCTTTCATCCTTGACCACAGCGTTGCCTTGTCCGCCATCACCACGTTGAGCGACATCGGCAGCGATGCAGCCGTCTCCATCTCGAAGAAGCGGGCGATCTTTGGCCACATCTCATTCCAGCGGAACAGATCGCCATTGGTGATGTTGAAGGCCTGGTTGGCGCATTGCGGATTGGTGGCCGCCCAGACGGTTGCCCGTGCCAGAAGGCCGGCATCGGTCATCTCAAGCAACGTATCATAGGCGCCGGGCTTGCCGGGGAAGCGCAACGGCAGCCCGAGCTCCTTCGACATTGAGGCATAGAGACCGATGACTATCGCTGAGATTCATCGGATTGCCGGTGGCGACACCGATGACGACGGAGGGACGCAGCGCCGACCAGGTCCAGGATTTGCCCTGCTGCTCCCTCTGCAGAAACGCCTGCTGGTCCATGTTGAATTCCGGCGGCATGTGATTGTCTTCGTCTTCGCGGGCCGGCGTCTTGAAGGGGCCGAGATGGGCGCCATAGACCTTGTAGCCCTGCATCAGGCTGACATGGGTAAGGTTTGGTGCCACCCGTTCGATGGCCGTGACGACATTGACCAGCATGGCGAGATTGGGCGCGACCAGCTCCGCCCAGGTCGGGCGGTCCTGATAGGCAGCATAGAAAATGTGAGTCACTTCCGTGAGATCGGCGAGTTTGTTCAAGCAATCTGCCGGGTCGAGCAGGTCTATGGAAATATGCCGGATCTTCTCGGTAGATCTGCCGCCGCGCCGGGAGAGGCCGATAACCGACCAATCCCCAAGCGTTTCCAGATGCCGGGCGAGATTGCCGCCGATGACGCCCTGGGCGCCGACGATGAGGGCGGTTTTGTGCTGGTCCATGACAGTCTCCTGATGTGTCGATGGATCAGATATGGACGCGACCCGATTTGAGAACTAGACAACGATAAGGCACAGGATTTGTGAGGTGAGGGCACAATGGCGCGGCTGGATATCAATCGCTCCGGCGAGATGGAAGTGTTCGTGCGGGTGGTCGATCTCGGCGGCTTTTCGGCCGCCGCCCGTGATTTTGCCATGACGCCTTCGGCGGTCAGCAAGCTGGTGACCCGGCTCGAAAGCCGGCTGAATGCGCGGCTGGTCAATCGCTCGACGCGCAAACTGCAGCTGACGCCGGAAGGGTGCCGTTATTACGAACATGGCGTGCAGGTGCTGGCCAATCTCGACGAGGCGGAACGCGCGGCCGCTGCCACCGACAGTCCGAGCGGCCGCATTCGCGTCAGTGCCAACGTTCCTTTCGGCCGCCATAGGCTTTTGCCGATGCTACCGGATTTCATGGCGCAGTATCCGGATGTCTCGCTCGACCTGTCGCTGACCGATCATGTCGTCGACCTGTTGGAGGATCGCACCGATGTCGCCGTCCGGGCCGGGCCACTGAAGAGTTCGGCGCTGATGGCGCGCAAGCTGGGCACCGTGAAAATGCATATCGCTGCGGCGCCAGCCTATATCGAGCGCAAGGGCTTGCCGCGGCATCCAAACGATTTGGCCGAGCACAATCTGCTCGGTCCCAACTATGTCCGTGCCAGTGGCGGCTGGCCGTTTTCTGCCGATGGCGTGGATATGACGGTCAAACCCACCGGCAGTATCCAGGCGAGCGACGGGGAGGCGCTGCGCGAGCTTGCGCTTGCCGGTGCCGGGCTGGCGCGGCTTGCCGATTTTCAGGTGCGAGGCGATTTTGCCCGCGGCGCGCTGATACCGATACTGGAGAGTTTTACGGCTTCAGACAGCGAAGAGGTGCACGCGATCTTTCTCGGCCAGGGCGGCCATATGCCGGCGCGGGTGCGGGTGTTTCTCGATTTTCTCGCCGAGCGCTGCCGTGTCGGCTAGGCTCATTGCGGCGGCGAGAGTTTGCCGTCGTTTTCGCACTTGGCTAGCGCCAGCTGCCGGAATGAGAGGATGCTGGTGATCGAGCTTTCATTATCGTCGGTCTCGACCGACAGGCAGGCGCAGGCATGGCCGTAATTGCCATTGGTGCGGACATAGTCGCGTTCGGAAATGTCCGGAATGAGGTCCATGCCGGGCGGCCCTTCGCCGCCACCTTGCGACATGATCGTCCAGTTGCCATCGGCATCGTCAAGCCACCAGTTGCCGGGCGTCGGATTCTGCAGCCAGCCGCAGCGGGTTTCGGCCGCCAGCAGCGGCGAGGCGGCGAGGATGCCGATCAGGAGAGTTGCGATAGCGAGCTTCATGACATGTCCTTTGCCGGGTGGACGCCGAAAAATCAGGGTTTCAGGCGCTTGCAGTCGAACATGTCGCCGCTTGCCATCGACAGCCATTGCATCGATGTCGGCGTGACGCTTGAAAGGCCGATCTGGTAATTGTCGTCGAACGACAGGATGTAGTTGCCATCCTCCTTTTCAACCTTGCGGATCGGCATCGGCCCTTCGCCGGAATCATAGCTCTCCGTGGTGAAGCTGAAGGTGGCGACGCCACAATCCCAGCGGCCGATATAGGGCGCATCGTCGGCAAAGCCGGGCGCTGCTGTTGCAAGCGAAATGACGGCAGTCGCTGCAATGACGTCAAGGCGCATGAATTTCTCCCGCTGCCGGTTAGTTGTTGATACTGGTCACGGCCCAGTGGGATGAACTGCAATCGCTATTCTCGCAGACATTGCTCATCCAGACCGCGCCATCCGCCAGCATCACGCCGTCGCTGTTGACGAAGAGCTGGCCGTAGGTCTGGCCGGCAACGGCATCCCGTGTGTCCTGTGTCACCAGCGTGTCGAAATTCTCGATGAAATCGTCAGCGCTTTGTATCTCGTAGCTTTCGCCATTGGCCGCGACCCTGCAGCGGATAGTCGGCAAGCCCGGCGATCGTTGCCGCATCGCTGTTGCCCATCGCTTCCACCAGGCTGAGCAGCGGCTCGCTCAGGTCTCCGGCATTGCCATGCAGGGATTCGATCCGGTTGTAGACCTCCTCATCGGATTGAGCGGCAGCAGTTATGGGGAAGAAAGCAAGCGTGGCGGACAGGAGCAGGGCGAATGTACGCAGGCGGGGCATGAAAACTCCGGGATATGGGATGTCTGAAATCGCACACTAGCCGACCACATCCTGAAACGGAACGGGATTGGATTGCGTGGAGGTGTCCATTTTTGGTGCTGGTGGCCAGTATCCTCTCTACGTTTGACGGGCTCTATATATTCGCGATGACGAAGGTTTGTTTGCGCTCCATGCGGTGCCTCAAAATCCTTTGCCAACAGGCTTGACCGGTTCACACCTTTGCGGCATAAGAGGCGAACCGTACCGTACGGTACTGTGAATGGAGATGATTTCTTGCAGCTTGCCGCCCACCCGCACCAGCCGGACTATTCGCCGCGCCAGAACGATGTTCTGGACAGCGCGTTGCGTCTGCTGGTCGATGGCGGTGAGAAGGCGCTGACGACGGCCGGCGTGGCGCGGGCTGCTAATTGCTCGAAGGAAAGCCTGTACAAATGGTTCGGCGATCGCGACGGTCTGCTGTCGGCGATGATCGGCTTTCAGGCCAGCAAGGTCCGGACGTTCGACGATACGGCCGATAGGTTGACGGCGGCGACGCTGCAAGAGCATCTGGTGCTGTTTGCGCGCGACCTGCTGGAGGTTCTGGCCGGCGACGTGTCGCTGGCGCTTAACCGGCTGGCGATCGGGCAGGCGAGCCGCGACGGCTCCAAGCTCGGCTCGATGTTGCAGGAACGCGGCCGCCGGCAGATCGGCAAACGCGCAGGGGCGCTCCTGGAAGCAGGGCGCGATGCCGGGCTTCTGGTGTTCGACGACCGCGACGACGCCTATGATACGCTATACGGCCTGATCGTTTCCGACCTGCATCTGCGCATGCTGCTCGGTGAAGACAGCGGCCGCATGGTCAAGGATTTCGGCCGTAGGGGAGAGAAGGCTGTTTCGGCCTTTCTTCGGCTTTACGGCAGTGAAAGAGTTCGGCCAAGTCCCGAGGGCGGCCGGAAGTGTTTTAGAAGACAAGCAAAGGGAAGGAAATTACAATGCGCGTCTATTACGATCGTGATGCTGATCTCAACCTCATCAAGTCCAAGAACGTCGTTATCGTCGGTTACGGTTCGCAGGGCCGCGCCCATGCGCTGAACCTGAAGGACAGTGGCGCAACCAACGTCGTCATCGCTCTGAAGGCTGGTTCCGCCACCATCAAGAAGGCCGAAGCTGATGGCTTCAAGGTCATGACCGTTGCCGAGGCTGCCAAGTGGGGCGACCTGTTGATGATGGCGACCCCGGACGAGCTCCAGGCCGACATCTACAAGGCCGACATCGCCGGTAACATCCGTGACGGCGCAGCCATCGCCTTCGCACACGGCCTCAACGTTCACTTCGGCCTCATCGAGCCGAAGGACACGCTCGACGTCGTCATGATCGCACCGAAGGGCCCCGGTCACACGGTTCGCGGCGAATACCAGAAAGGCGGCGGCGTTCCCTGCCTCGTTGCCGTCGAGAAGAACGCTTCCCGGCAACGCGCTTGACCTCGCTCTGTCCTACGCCTGCGGCGTCGGCGGCGGCCGTTCTGGCATCATCGAGACCAACTTCAAGGAAGAGTGCGAAACCGACCTCTTCGGCGAACAGGTCGTTCTTTGCGGCGGTCTCGTCGAGCTGATCCGCGCCGGCTTCGAAACGCTGGTCGAAGGCGGTTATGCGCCGGAAATGGCCTATTTCGAGTGCCTGCACGAAGTCAAGCTGATCGTCGACCTGATCTATGAAGGCGGCATCGCCAACATGAACTACTCGATCTCGAACACGGCGGAATGGGGCGAATACGTCTCGGGTCCGCGCATCATTACGGCTGAAACGAAGGCTGAAATGAAGCGCGTCCTCACCGACATCCAGACCGGCAAGTTCACCTCCGACTGGATGCAGGAATACCGTTCGGGTGCAGCCCGCTTCAAGGGTATCCGCCGCATGAACGACAACCACCAGATCGAAGAAGTCGGCGCCAAGCTGCGCGGCATGATGCCTTGGATCGGCAAGAACAAGCTGGTCGACAAGGCCAAGAACTAATATTTGCTGCATAGCAAAATTAGCACGTTGCACTTGCGTAATACTGAAAGGCCGGGCCAATTTCCCGGCCTTTTCCATGTCTGCGAGTAATATTGGAACATTATCGGTTTTGGAGTATTCTATTCGTCAGGAGGATACTGCAATGACAACGTTCTTCTACCATTTCGCCCTTTTCGATGCTTTCATCGTCGGTGCCATCGTGCTCCTCGTCGGCTTGAGCATGTTCGGGCATCACGAAGCCTGATGGTTTTCTTCCGGAATTGACGCTATTTCGGAAGGTTAGTAGGCGATGACGAAGCGGCCGGCAGCTTTGCCCTGGTCGAGTTCGTGCAGTGCGCCGGAAACGCCGTCAAGCGTAATCGGCACGATGTCATTCTCCAGCGGTTTTGCCGCATGAAGCTCTACGACTTCGCGCATTTCGCGCGCGTTCCCACGCTTGTTCCCTGCAATGACGACGCCTGTTGCTGTCAGCCATTCCTGGCTGATGGGAACCGGGTCTGGCACCAGTGCCGCCGCGACGATACGGCCCCGCGGCCGGATGGCGGCAATGATTGGTGCCCAGGTGGCGGCGGTGGGTGCAAAGTTGATACAGACATGGCTTCGATATGGTTCGGTGCCCAGCGTTTCCGTGAGCGTGCCGTCGGCCAGGAGTGTTTCTGCGGCGCCGTAGCGGCGGGCGAGTTCCAACTTTGCGGGATCGCGATCGATGGCGATGACCGCGCCGAGACGGGCGGCAATCTGGACCGCGTAAAGACCAAGGCCACCGCAGCCGAAAATGGCGCAGGTTTCGCCCCTGCGCGCAGGGCCGAGCGTTTGACCGCGCCATAGGCGGTGACCCCGGCGCACATGATCGGCGCCAGTGCAACCGGATCGAGATGATCGGGCAGAGGCACGGCGTAGGCGGCATCAGCCACCACATATTCGGCAAAGGCACCGGGGACGTTCAGACCATGCGCCCGCTGGTTCTGGCAGAAGGATTCCATGCCATCAGTGCATTCGGCGCAATGGCAGCAGGTGTCATGAATCCAGGGAACGCCGGCGCCGACGCCCACGGTCCAGCCGGTCACATCCGGCCCGAGCGATACGACAGTACCGACACCTTCATGACCGAGGATGAAAGGGGCCGGATCGGAAGGCGGGCGGACATGCCCCTTCCAGATATGGACATCGGAATGACAGACGCCGCAGGCCTTCAACTTGACGAGGATCTGGCCACGGCCGGGCCTGGGGACTGGAACCTGGCGCTGTTGCAGCGGTGCATCATAGGTCTCAAGCACCGCTGCGTTCATGAATTCCTGAATGAAACTCACGGCTTGAGCCCCAACGCGGCCTGGACCACCGGGAGAGCGGGCGAGCCGTCGAAGGCGGTGACGCCTGCAAGCCAGCTGTCGAGCTTTTCCGGATGGTCCTTGATCATCTGCTTGGCGGCGTCTTCCGCCAACAGCCCCTTGTTCGAAATCATGTCCATACCGATGTTCTCGTATTTCAGGTCGAAAACCAGATTTCCGAACAGCTTGGCTGCATTCGGGCATTCTGCCGCATAGCCGCCGCGGGCGATGGTGCACCGTCGCTGCCGCCGAAATTCGGGCCGTATTCCTTGTCGCCGCCGGAGAGATAGGTGAGGTCGTACATCAGGTTCATCGGATGGGGCTCCCAGCCAAGGAATACGACCCAGTCCTTGGTCTTCGTGGTCTTGGCAACCTGCATCAGCATCGCCGCCTCGCTGGATTCGACGACTTCCCAGCCGACAAGCTGGTGGTTTCCGACGGTGATCATGTCGAGCAAGGGCTGGTTCGAACCCGGTTCTATCCCATAGATTTTCCTGTCGAACTTGTCGGCATGGGTAGCGAGATCGTTATAGGATGTCACACCGGCATCGGCGACGTATTTCGGCACGGCCAGGGTGAACTTGGCGCCTTCGAGATTGGTTGCCAGCGTCTCGACAGACTTGTCGTCGAAATAGGCCTTGAACTGTTCATCCTGAACCGGGCGCCAGTTGCCGAGGAAGATATCCAGCTGCTTGCCCTTGAGCATTTCATAGGTGACGTTGAGGCCAAGCAGCGTCTGTGTGGGCTGGTAGCCGAGTGTGGTGAGGATCACGGACGCTGTGGTGTTGGTGAGCGAGATATCCGTCCAGCCGAGGTCAGACATACGCACGGCGCGACAGGATTCCGCCTCGGCGGCATTGGCTGCGAGCGGCAACAGGGTTACGCTGAGCGCGGCGAGGGCAAGCTTGCATGCGTTCATATCCATTCCCCTTTTTGGTGTTGATGGAAACGATAGGTCATCGATATTTTTTGTCAAAATAAAAATTTGTTAGAGCGTACAAAAAATCTTTCGGCTATTGAAAACACATGGCAGTACAACCGAAAAAACAAAAGAAGCGCATCGAGGAAATCCGCCGGATCGAATTGATCGAGGCGGCGCACCGGATTTTCATCAAGGACGGACTAAAGGGGCTGACGACCACGCGGATATGCAACGAGGCGGGCATGTCGCAGGGGATACTCACCTATTATTTCGAGGACAAGGACGAGGTCCTGTTCGAAATGGTCCGCCATGCCAACCGCATCCTGATGGATGAAGTGGTCATGCGGCTGCGCAGCGCCCGGACGCGCTGGGACCGGATCATCGCTGTGATCGACGGCAATTTTCCGGAGAGCCGCTTCGAGCGCAACACAGCCAATGCCTGGGTGTCGTTTTACGCCGAGGCGGCGCATAATCAGCGCTATGCCCGGCTGCAGCGGCTGTTCTACCGGCGGCTTCATTCCAATCTCGCCTCGGCGCTGGTGCCGGCCTTGGACAGGGCGGCAATCGATCCTTTCGTTCTCGGCTTTGCCTGCCATGTTGGACGGGATCTGGCTGCGGCGCGGGCATTCGGACGTGGATATTTCGCTGGCGCAGGGCAAGCAGTTGCTTACGCGTTATACGGAGAATAGTCTGGGGGCAGCAATCGTCGACCGCCTGCAGGCGCTGCCTGCTGTCGAATGACCGCAGAAAATGCGGTTGCGCACCAAAGTATAGGTCAGCATTATTGACTTAATAAGCACGGCGTGATGTGCTCCGGAAAAAGCATAATCTGAGGAAACTTCCATGCTCGATTGGGAAAATATCTTCGCGACGCGGTCTTCACGGATGCGCGCCTCGGAAATCCACGAACTTCTGAAACTGCTGGACCGGCCGGATATCATCTCCTTTGCCGGTGGCATCCCGGATCCGGCGCTGTTTCCGGATGAGGAGTTCAAGGCCGCCTATGCCGATATCTTCGGCGGCCCGACCGTCAGCGCAGCCCTGCAATATTCGGTCAGCGAAGGTTACCTGCCGCTGCGCCAATGGCTTGCCGGCCGCATGGCCGCCGTCGGTATCCCGTGTGAGCCGGAAAACATCCTGATCACCTCGGGCTCGCAGCAGGCGCTTGATTATCTTGGCAAGCTGTTCCTGTCGCCCAACGATACGGCGCTGGTGACCTGGCCGACTTATCTTGGTGCGCTGCAGGCGTTCAACGCCTATGAGCCGTCCTATGACCAGTTGTCGCCTGCCGGCAACCGCACGCTGCAGACCTATCACGATGTCGCGGCAGAAGCGGGCGGCCGGGTGAAGTTTGCCTATATGTCGGCCGAATTCGCCAATCCGACCGGCGAAACGCTCGATCTCGCCGCGCGTGAAAAGGTTCTCGATCTTGCCGAGGAACTCGATATCGCCGTGATCGAGGACGCCGCGTATCAGTCTCTGCGCTATGACGGCGAAGCCGTTCCGCCGATGCTGGCGCTGGAAATCGCCCGCAAGGGCTCGATCAACGAAACCCGGACGATCTATTGCGGCAGCTTCTCCAAGACGCTGGCGCCCGGCCTTCGTGTCGGCTTCGTGGTTGCGGCCATGCCGATCATCCGCAAGCTGGTGCTGATGAAGCAGGCGGCCGACCTGCATTCCTCGACGATCAACCAGATGGCCATCTGCCTCGTTGCCGAACGCGGTTTTGATGCGCAGGTCAACAAGATCCGCGCCGTCTACAGCAAGCGGCGCGATGCCATGCTGGCAGCGCTCGGGAAATACATGCCGAAGGGCGTCAGCTGGACGGTTCCGGAAGGCGGAATGTTCGTCTGGCTGACCTTGCCTGCCGGCATGGACGGAGCGGATCTCCTAGCAAAATCGCTGGTCACGGCAAAGGTCGCCTTCGTGCCGGGGAAGGCGTTCTTCGCTGATGGTTCCGGCGCCAATACGCTGCGCGTCAGCTTTTCCTGCGCCGACGAGGCGATGATCGAAGAGGGCATTTCCCGCCTCGGCGGCCTGATCGGTGAAGAAGCTGCAGCGATTGCCGCCTAACTAACCTTCATCTACGAGGCAGGCGAGAGCCGCCTCGTAGATCACGTCTGGCAAGACCTCGAACGTATAGGGCATGTGGACGCGTTCCCATTTCTGATGGTAGTCGCGCCCCCATGGTCCGATATTGACCACCGGATAGGACAGAAGTCCGTCCGGTGCCTTGTCGACGAAGGTCGAGCAGGGGGTGTTGTCGGATAGAAGCTGCGTCTGTCCTACCGCCGGGCGATGCCCGAAGAAGCTTATGTCTGAAATGCCGGCGAAGAACTGCTTTGCCTTGATGCTTGTCCCGTGCCGTTTTTCGCGCATGTCTCCGCGGCGGCCATCATGTTTCGTTCGAAAGTTCTGCCCTGATCTCCGGCGCTGTCCAGATGGACGCGTGGATAATGCAGCGTCGAGAAGCCGACGATAACCAGCGGACCTTCAAGCCTGGCCTCTGCCAGCGTTGCCGCCACGATCTGGCGGGTGGTCGACAGCGGGTCCTCTCCGGTGGACAGGGACTGATCGAGTACCTCCAGTCGGTCGGCCGCGGCTTGCCCCCCATGGGAGACGGCCAAATCATGCAGTTCGGCGTAGGTGAGAACCTGTCCCTCATGGGTTTCTGCGCGGCCTGAGCCATGACGATCGAAGAAGGCTTTTGCATTCCGTGTCTGCGCATCGAGCGCCGTGCGCATGGCGGTTGCGGCGAGTGCGTGGAACTCGATGAGAACATCTTCCGGCGTGCGTTTGTGCGTCAGCCAGTTGAACGACAGCCAGACATGCGCCGGTGTCGTCACCTCGTAGCCATGACGCACATCTTTGGCTTCAAGGCAGACCGGTGCCGGTGAAATTTCGCCATGGGCCTCGTCGCACAGTGCGCTGTTCATCTCCATGGCGCGCATGATCTCGGCGCCGATCAGATGCGCGCTGACGCCGTCGAAAGCGTAGCCAGCATGGGTGGGACGGCCGGCAACAAAGGCAAAGGGTGAGAATTTTCCGACCGAGCCAAGATAGACGGCGCGGCCTTCCTCTCCATCGCCATCATCGCCGCTGGCATCGAGATTGATGCCGCCGATAATGTCGAGGTCGAATTTTTCGGCAATGGCGGGCAGGGCGTCGCGCAGGGCGCGCATGCCGCGCGAGCGGTTTTCTTCATCCGGCGTAGCAACGAACAGCAGATTGCCGGGTGGCTCGTCGAGTTCGGCAAAGCGCTCCAGCGCGGCGATCCCGGCGGCTAGGCCACTCTTCATGTCGAGCAGGCCGCGGCCAGCCAGGAAATCACCGGTCATCAGGTCGGCAAGTGCCTTGTCCTCGGCCGGATTGCGGGTCTTGGCCGTCAGTTCGTCGATCAGTGCCTGGGTAAGCGCCTCCGGTTCGCAGGCAAGCGACACCAGCGAGCCGTAATTAGCAATCGAGACGGTATCAGAAATGGCCCGCCAGAACTAGGCATCGCCGGCCCTTGCCGCGCACCAGCGCCAGCACATTTTGCCGTGCGGGTGTTCCGTGGCTGTCGAGCGCCAAAAGGTTTTCCGGATGGTGGCGGAAATAGGGCGTGCCGCCGAGAAGGGCTATCAACCGACCGGAGAAGGCGGCTTCGCCATCGCTTTCCGTGACACTTGGCCACCGGGTCATTTCGATGGAAAGCTCGCCGGTGCGCGATAGGGAATTGCGAAGAGATGGGCGGTCGGCAGACGGCATTTCAGCGATCCTTTAGCGATACGAATGGACCCCTGCGACGAGGCTGGCGAACTCTAGCGGGCGGCTGCATAAAGCGAAATGGCAATAATATGGAAATTTGCTTGATATTTTTGACGAAATGACAGGGTATGTTGGCATAATGATCAAAAGGCCCGATGTCATGGACAGTACCGACCGCCGATTGCTGGCAATCCTCAGAACCGATGGCCGTGCCTCGATTTCGAAACTGGCTGAACTCCTGAAAGTATCGCGCGGCACGGTGCAGAACCGCATCGACCGGCTGACCGCCGACGGCATCATTGCCGGCTTCACCGTGCGTATCGCTGCAGCCGAAGACCCGCATGCCGTCCGCGCTGTCATGCTGATCGAAATCACCGGTCAGAAAACCATTTCGGTCGTGAAGACATTGCGCGGTATTCCGGAAATCCGGGCGCTGCACACGACCAATGGTGCCTGGGATCTCGTTGCCGAAATCGAAACGGAAAATCTCGCCGAGTTCGACCGGGTTCTGCGCCATGTCCGGGCGCTGGAAGGCGTGTCCAAATCGGAAACGAGCCTGCTGCTGACGACGATTTGAGGGGGCTGCCCTCTCAGGCGTGCGGCCCGAGCAGCGACAGGTACGCTTCTCCCAACCTGTCCTTGGCCGTGCGGACCTGGTGCCAGTAGGGATAGAGGATCGGCGGGGCGCTAACTTTGTCGAGGCGTTCCCGTTCTTCGGCGGTCAGGACAAGGTCTGCGCTGGCCAAATTGTCCTTGAACTGCGCTTTGGTACGGCCGCCGATGATGACGGAGGTGACGGTCTTGCGGCCGATCAGCCAGGCGAGTGCCACCTGGGCTCCCGAGACATTGCGGCTTTCGGCGATCTCGACAAGCGTATCGACGATGTTCCACAGGCGGTCTTCGTCGCGGATCGGCGGTTCGTCCCAGCCGGCGAGCTGCCGCGAGCCTTCCGCCGTCTTGTTGCGGCGGTGCTTGCCGGAGAGTAGGCCGCCGGCCAGCGGGCTCCAGACGAGCACGCCGAGGCCCTGGTCGATGGAGATCGGCAAAAGCTCGTATTCGGCTTCGCGGGCTTCGAGCGTGTAGTGGATCTGCTGGCTGACGAAGCGCTGGCGGTGTTCGGCCGCGCTGACGCCGAGCGCCTTCATGATATGCCAGCCGGAAAAGTTCGAGCAGCCGATATAGCGGACCTTGCCTTGGCGCACGAGCATATCGAGCGCTTCCATCGTCTCTTCCAGAGGCGTGAGGCCGTCCCATTCATGCAATTGGTAGAGGTCGATGACATCGGTCTTCAGCCGCTTGAGGCTGGCTTCGCAGGCGCGGACGAGGTGATGGCGCGAGGAGCCGACATCGTTCGGGCCGTCCCCCATCGGGAAGCGGGCCTTGGTGGCAATCAGGACGTCATTCTTGCGCTTATTATTTAGAATCTCGCCGATGATCTCTTCCGAGGCGCCCTGCGAATAGACATCCGCAGTGTCGATCAGGTTGACGCCGGCGTCGAGGGACATGTCGACAAGTTTTTGGCCTCGTTGACGCCGAGGTCGCCGACAGTCTTTGCCCAACCCTTGCCGCCGAAGGTCATGGTACCCACTGTCAGCGTTGAAACCTTGAGGCCGGAACGGCCGAGAAGACGATATTCCATGATGATTTCCCGATGCGCTTGAATTGCGAAGCGTTAGCTAAGCTAGTCCCGCACGGCCAAAAGGGAAGAGGGGCGGCCGGAGGGCCCTGCACCCTGTTTTACCGTCTCTGCTCAGTCCTTTGCCAGCACGATGACGCGGTCTGAAGCACTGTAGAGCAGCTTTTCGGACTTTGACGGATTGACGGTGACGCCGCCGAGCCGGCGCAGGTCCAGATCGCCTTCACGCTGGCGGCGGTAGCCGATCGCCACTTCGCCGCGCCGCAGGGCGGCAAGGCAGATGGTGTAGAAGGTTACGGGTTCGCCGATCGCGACATAGTCGCTAACCGGGCGCATGTAGATTTCCGATCCGTCCTCATCGAGAAGCTCGTCAAAAATTGCGGCCATGCGCTCGTTTTCGGAAGCCTGGGCCAGCATCAGGCTGACCAGCTTGTTGCTGACGACGAAATCGTCGGCGCGGGTGACTTCGGCCAATTCCCGGTTTCGTACATCGGTCATCTCGCTGACGACGCTGATATGGCGGCCTGCCTGTTCAGCGATCTTGCGCAGTTGCAGCAGCGTCACCAGCGTGCGGGTATCGGCCGGCTGCGGCGCCATATGGTCGCTATAGCCGAGAACCAGCACGTGATCGTAGCTTGGAATGTCGAGCGCATCGAGTTGGGCGCGGTTGCTGGTGTCGATAACGCGGTAATCGACGGACATGTTGCCGTTGGCGACCTTGAGAGCTGCGATTTCGTCCTCAAGCTCGGGTGTATCGGCGGCAATCGTCAGCAAAGAGCCGGGCGCTACGTAGCGCGAGAGTTCGAAGGCGATGATCGGGCCGCGACGGTTCCAGCCGAGAAGCAGGGTGCGTTCCGGGCCTTGTTCGCGTACTTCCACCGGAAGAATGGCGTCCTTCTCGATGTGAATGTCATTGCTTCCGGATTTGATCGCGGCATCGTCCTCGGCGATGATGACGGCGCGTTCGCCCGGCTTGAAGATACGGCCCGGCGGTGGATTGAGATGGACCTTGCCGTCCTCGTCGCAAAGGCCGATCAGTGTCGATGTCTCATACGCCATGACGGCGGCGGCAAAGCTTTTGCCGGTGATGTCGGGCTGTTCCAGCGTATAGATCTCGCAGCCGTCGAAATCGAGAAGCTCGGAATAGACGGCGCTCAAGCCCGACTGGCGGCTGGAATGCACGACGATGCGGGAAATCAGGTCGTCGGCAAGAATGAGCTGCAGCTCTTTGCCGCCAACAATGCGCGCGACATCGGCGTGCCGGCTGTCGTGGATTTCGGCGGCGATCTGATAGGGTTTTGCACGGCGGTTGGGATCGTTGACGAGCGCCAGCACGCTCTTGATCACCTGCGAGTCCGGATCGTCGCCATCGGGCGACAGCACGATGACGGAGCGGGAGGTCTGCGGGTTGACGATATTGAGGTCGTAGAGATCGGTCGGATCGCCGCTGCGGCAGATGATCTTGGTGTTCTTGAGGTCAGCCACCTTCGTGGCGATCTCGTCCTCCATCTCCACCTTGTCCTTGTTGGCCATGATGACGATGCGCGGCTTCTTGCGGCTGGTATTGGCGATGACCAGTTCGGAAATGACGTCGAAGATCGAGGGGGACCAGTTGAGGATGATCGTGTGATCGTTCTCCAGCACCTGCGAGCGGCCCTTGCGCAGTTCGTCGAGCTTGTTTTCCAGACCCGAACTGAGCACGCCGATCAGAGCCGAGAAGACGAAGATGCCGGCAAGCGTGACGAACAGGGAAACGCCGCGAAAACCCCAGCCGGTATCGCCGCCCATCGTGCCGGCGTCGAAGGTCCGCATCAGGGATTCCCACGTGCCTTCGATGAAGCTGACGGGCTCGCCCCCTTCCGGGGCGATCTGGGTGATAGCCAGAAAGGCGCCGGCGACAACGATGACAATGAGCGAAATGACTGTCAGCCAGCCGATCAGCGCGATTGCCCCTCCAGCCATGCTCTTGTCGAACTCATAGCGCAGCCGTGCGCTCCATGACGTACTCTTGCTCATCGATTTTCCCTTGGCCCCGTCCTATACGTTTCGCTCGGATCGCAGATATGACTAATATATTCAACAGGTTTAGGCGGCTGGGCGCCAATGCACCCAGTAATGTTCATCTGCTCATCCGGCTATCTATCCACATCACGCTTGTGGCTGGCTGTTTATTCTCCACGCTGCGCCGGGCGTGTCATATCCCTGTCAATTGCCGCCACTATCCATCGGTCCACCTGTTGAAGAAGGATCAAGACCGATGAAGACTTTGCTTGGTGCGTTTACCGCGCTCGTTGCCGCCAGCCTGCTTGCCGTTTCGGCGCATGCCGAAAATCTGGTGCTCTATACCAGCCAGCCGAACGAGGACGCACAGGCGACCGTTGATGCTTTCAAGGCTGTCAATCCGGGCGTGGACGTGGAGTGGGTGCGCGACGGCACCACCAAGATCATGGCCAAGCTGATGGCTGAGATCGAAGCCGGAAACCCGGTTGCCGACGTGCTCTTGATCGCTGACACCGTGACGCTGCAGCGTATGAAGGAAGCCGGCCAACTCCTCGCCTACAAGTCGCCGGAAGCCGCCAACTACGATGCGGCGCTCTATGATGCCGATGGCGCCTACTACTCCACCAAGATGATCACCACCGGCATCATCTACAACACGGCTGCAGCGATGAGGCCGGCCGGCTGGAAGGATCTGGCCAAGCCGGAAGCCAAGGGCCTGATGACGATGCCGAGCCCCGCTGACCTCGGGTGCTGCCCTGATCCACGCCCAGACGCTGACGGGTATCGATGGCTTCGGCTGGGACTATTACAAGTCGCTCGCCGAAAACGGCGCCACCGCTTCTGGCGGCAATGGCGGCGTGCTGAAGGCGGTCGCCACCGGCGAGAAGGCCTATGGCATGGTCGTCGATTTCATGGCGATCCGAGAAAAGGCCAAGGGCGCACCGGTCGAGTTCGTCTTCCCGGCAGAAGGCGTCAGCGCCGTGACCGAGCCGGTCGCTATCCTGAAGACCGCCAAGAATGTTGAGACGGCCAAGAAGTTCGTCGATTTCCTTCTGTCCGAACAGGGCCAGCAGGTTTCCGTCAAGCTCGGTTACATCCCGGCTCGCAATGGCGTTGCGCTTCCGGAAGGTTTTCCGGCACGCGACAGCATCAAGGTGCTGCCGATCGATGCGGCGGCTGCCGTCAAGAATTCCGAAGGCGACCTGAAGACATTCTCGGGTATCTTCGGTACCAACTGATCGGTTCCCATGCCCAGACCTTTTGCCAATCGAAGCAGCCAGCCCGGCTGGCTGCTTCCTTTCGTGATCATTGCAGTCTGCCTGCTCAGCGGGCTGCCGCTGGCACGGCTACTCTATGCCGGGTTGCGGTTTTCGCTCGAGGGTAGGGCCACCGGCCTTTTCTCGGAGCCCTCAACCTGGTTTGCCATCCGCAATACGCTGACGACCGCGGTTGGCGGCATGGTGATCTCTGTTCTTGTCGGCGCAACCTTTGCCTTCGTCATCACTCTCACCGATATTCGTGCAAAGGGCTTTTTCAGCTTCGCCTTCGTGCTGCCGATGATGATCCCGCCGCAGGTGACGGCGCTGGCCTGGGTGCAGATGTCGGGGCCGGCCAGCCCGCTTTTAAAGACGCTCGGCATCGCGCCGCCGCTCGGTAGCCCGCAACCGCTCTATTCGCTTGGTGGCATCGCGCTACTTTTGGGCGTTCAGCATGCGCCGCTGGTGTTTCTGGCGCTGAAGGCGGGGCTTGCATCACTGCCGCGCGATGGCGTCGAGGCGGCGCGTCTGGCGGGCGCCTCTCCCATGCGGGTATTTCGCGATATCATTCTTCCGCTGGCGGTGCCGGGCCTGATTGCGGGGGCGGCGATTGCCTTCGTTTCCGGCGTCGGCAATTTCGGCATTCCGGCAATCCTCGGAATTCCTGCGTCGATCTTCGTTCTGCCGACGCTGATCTACAGCCGCCTCTCGAGCTTTGGCGCAGGCACGTTCGCCGAGATGTCGCAGCTTTCCATGGTGATCGCCGTTATCGCCGGTCTTGGCCTTGTGATCCAGCAACGGGCTCTGAAGGGCAGGGATTACCGTATCATCGGACTGTCGGGACAGAGTGCGGCGTTCTCGCTCGGCCGCTGGCGCCGGATCGTGGAAGCAGGGTTTTTTATGGTGCTGTTCTTTGTTCTCGTCGCACCTCTAGCGGCTCTTGCTGCCAGTTCGCTGGTACCCGCCTACGGCGTACCGTTGAATATCCAGACCATGTCGCTCCATGCCTATAGCGAAATCCTGTTTCGCCAGTCCGTGACGCTGACGGCGTTTGCCAATTCGTTGTTCCTGGCGGGGACGACGGCATGCGGGTTGCTAGTATTCACGGTTCTCACCGCCTATCTGCTTTCCTGCCGCCCGGGAAAACTGGCAAATATCATCATCGGCCTGATCGAAATTCCTTATGCGCTTCCGGGCATCGTGCTGGCCGTAGCCTTCATCCTGCTATTTGCTGCGCCACTGCCGCTTTTAAACATCTCGATCTATGGGACGATCTGGATCATCCTGATCGCCTATTTCTCCAGCTTCTTCGCCGTCAGCCTGAAGCCGGTGGCCAGTGCCTTCCTGCAACTCGACCCTTCGCTCGAAGAAGCCGCCCGGCTTTCCGGCGCCGGTTTTGGCCGCCGCATGCGCGACATTCTCGTTCCGCTCATTGCACCGGCGGCGGGCGCCTCGGTCATTCTCGTCTTCCTGATTGCCTGTAGCGAGTTGACGGTTTCGGCGTTGCTCTGGTCGGCCGGTACGCAGACACTCGGCGTGGCGATCTTCAATCTCGATGACAGTGGCAGCTCCGATCTGGCTTCGGCGCTGTCCGTGCTTGTCGTCATCATGGTGGTCATTCTGATGCTCCTCCTGGAACTACTGGCGAAACACCTTCCAAGAGGCGTGCTGCCATGGCGCAACTGATCCTCAATCACCTCAGCAAGGATTTTGGCACCGGACGGGCTGCCGTATCCGACGTGTCGCTGACCGTACGCGAAGGCGGTTTCCTGGCTCTGCTCGGGCCATCCGGTTGCGGCAAGACGACGGTGCTTCGCATGATCGCCGGTTTCCGAGCAGCCAAGCGATGGGTCGATCGTGCTGGGCGAGCGCACGCTGGCCGACGCCAGCGATGCGCTGCCGCCGGAAAAACGCAACATGGCGATGGTGTTTCAATCCTATGCGCTGTGGCTGCATATGACCGTTGCGCAGAATGTCGGCTACCCCCTGAAGGTGCGCGGTATCACCGGTGCCGCATGGCAGGTCCGTGTCAAGGATGCGCTGTCGGTGGTCCGGCTTGAGGATTTCGCCAATCGCAGTCCAGCCGATCTCTCCGGCGGTCAGAGACAGCGCGTGGCGCTTGCCCGCTGCCTCGTCACGTCACCGGACGTGGTTCTGTTGGATGAGCCGCTCGCCAATCTCGACCGGCATCTGAAGGCTGCGATGGAGGAGACGTTCCACGAGTTCCACGCCCGGTCCGGCGCGACGATGATTTATGTCACCCATGACCAGGGTGAGGCAATGGCGCTGGCGACGGACATCGCCGTGATGTCCGAGGGGCGGTTGATGCAGGTCGCGTCGCCGCAGGAAATTTATGCGCGACCCGAAGGCCGGGTCGTCGGCGGGCTGGTCGGGCAGGGGGCCATTCTCGATCTGGCGCTGCCTGATCATGGTCCACGTCTCCTGTCTTGGCCGGCGTTTGAGATGGCCTTCCGGCAAACGGAGGGGCCGAGCCGCGCCGTTCTCGTCCGCCCCGAACATGTGCTTGCCGATCCCGACGGCATCATGCTGCAGGTGATCTCCTGTGTGTTCGAGGGCGAGCGGTTTTCCCTGTCACTGCGTACAGCAGGCGGACAGCATCTCAAGGCCTATTCCACGGGTGCCATGGAACCCGGTCTTCTGGCGCCGTTCGTGATCCGACAGGGGTGGCTGCTCTGAGCTATCAGTTTGCGCCGGAGCATTGCCAGCGGATGATCCGGCAGCTGTCGGAATGGTTCGCACAGGAGGCCAGTGCCGCGCGTTGTGCGCGGCGGCTTCCCTGCCGCCCAGTTGGCGCCCCAGCCGTCCGGCCCGCGGGCCACCGCGCCGCAGCCATTTTTGAACCAGATAGCGACGCGGCAATCGCCGGCGTTCTTGTAGCAATGCGACTGTGCCACCTCTTCGGCCTCCCAGCGGGTGCTATAATCGTGCGACCAGCCCGTCGCCCCGGTTGCCGGCGACAGCGATATCGCTCCGGAAACTGTCGGCATAGGCCATTGCTGCGCTGACGCCGAGGAAAGCCATCGCCGATATCGCCGCCTTTGCATTGCGCTTCCAATTTGACATTCCGCTCCCCTCCATTGCCCTGCCGCGCGCTCTCGGCCGATCTTGCGAAGTAGAAACGGCTTATCAAGATCGATTATTCACGGGGATTGGATCGCCCCAAATTTGGTTCTGTAGCCGCCAGTTGCGGGCCGGGAGTAGATGGGGAGAAAGGCATTCGACTTTTGCTCCCGATTGTCTAAAGTCGCGCCGATTGCATTCGGAAACTGCTGATGACCCTTCGCCTCGCCACCTTCAATGTTGAAAACCTGATGAGCCGGTTCGATTTCTCCGGCTTTCGCAACCACCTCAAGCAGGACCGCGTTCTCAGGCTCTTCGACGTCAAGAGCGAGGCGGAATACCAGCGGCTGGAGGAAGCCCGCACCATCGCCTATACCGATGACACACGGCAGATGTCGGCGCTTGCCATTGCCGATTGCGACGCCGATATCCTTTGCCTGCAGGAAGCCGACAACATGGCTGCGCTGCAGGCCTTTGAATACGGCTACCTGTTCCGCATGGTCGGCAACGGTTACCGGCAGAAATATCTGATCGAGGGTAATGACAGCCGCGGCATCGATGTTGCCGTTCTGGTGCGCGAGGAAACGCGCGACGGCCAGAAGATCGAGTGCGTCGATGTCAAATCCCATGCCGGTGTCACCTATGCCGATTTCGATCTGTTCAATGATGCTTTGGCAGCAACCAACGTGCCCGGCGACCGCATTTTCAAGCGAGATTGCCTGGAACTCGATTTCCGTATCGGTGGCCGGCCGTTCACGCTGTTCGTCGTGCATTTCAAATCGATGGGGCCGGCGCGCGATGGGCTGGATGGGCGCACGGCAACGATGCCGGTGCGAGCCGCCGAGGCCGCCGCCGTCCGCCGCATTATCGAGAACCGGTTCGGAGCCGATAACCTGGATGGCAAGATGTTCGCCATCTGCGGCGACATGAACGATTATCAGGAGCGGGTCGATGTGCTGGGCGACCGGCGCAACGGCTATAGTTTCGTGCCGCAGCACGAGGCCGAGAGTGCTCTGGATGTGCTGAGCAGCGACGGCTTCGTCGAAAACGTCATGCGCCGCCGCCCGGAACTCGACCGCTGGACCTTGTTTCACAGCCGTGGGCCGGAGGAACGGCATCTTTGCCAGCTGGACTATATCTGGCTATCCAAGGCGCTCGCCGAGCGCAATCCGGCCAGCGTGCCGGAGATCATCCGCGGCGGCCAGCCCTACCGGACGATTTTTCCAAAGGGGCAGGAGGTCGAGCGCTACCCGAGAACCGGCTGGGACCGCCCTGAAAGCCTCTGATCACTGCCCGGTCGTCATCTCCCTCAATGTGTGAACCTTTCGAGGCAGGATTTTACCGTGTCCCTGACCAGCAACATTTTCGAACCGCCGGATGAACGTCTGATCTTTCCCGTCAGCCGCATCGAAGTGCGGGTGCGTGGGGAGCCGCATCCCTATTGCCTTTCCCATCAGACAGAGATCGCTGCCAACTGGGAGCGGGAGGCTGCTGCCAATCCTGCTTTGTTTGATGGTCGCATGCTTTTGATGCGGGCGCTTGAGATACGGGACGGCGTGATTTCAGGCGAGTGCCATATCGTTCCCTTCTCGGCATTTTTGCTGTGGCGCAAGACCCGCCCTGCCGGGGCCGCCCTTCATCTGTTCGGCCTGCCGGTGATCGTTTCCTCCGATGGTGCCGTAATTGCCATCCGCATGGGGCAGCAGACGGCCAATCCCGGCCGTGTCTATTGTGCTGCGGGCTCGCTCGATCCGGATGATATTCGTGAGGGATATTGTGATCTCGAGGGCAACATGGCGCGCGAGGTGCTGGAGGAGACAGGATTGTTGCTGTCGGACGCCAAGAGCGTGTCCAGATTCCATGGCCTCCATAACCATGGCGTCGTCACAGTGTTTCGTGCCTACCATTTTGCCGAGACGGCGGCGGAACTGATCGAGCGGATCGCGGCCTATATCGTTGTTGATCCAGAACCGGAAATCGACAGTGCGCTTGCCATTCGCACCGCCGACCCTGGACAATATCACTATCCGCCTTTCATGCCGCCGATCCTGGCGTGGGTTTTCAACAGCATACGGTGACGCTTTTGCGCTTGCCGCCAGCTATCTGCCATGCAAGGTCTGATGGCTGCAAACAGCAAAGGGAGATCATCGTGGCGCGTCGCTATGCAATCTACGACGTTTTCACCGCCAACAGGCTGGAGGGAAATCCGCTCGCCGTCGTCTTCGACGGCGATGGCCTGAGCGATGCAGCGATGCAGGCGATTGCCGGCGAGTTCAATCTGTCGGAAACAGTGTTCCTGCAGCAGCCGCAAAAACGGGGCATGCGGCAAGGCTGCGGATTTTCACCCCTGGGTATGAACTGCCCTTCGCCGGGCATCCGACGGTGGGTGCTGCGATCGCGCTGGCCGAGGATGGGCGCTCGTCTGAAGGTGAAGACTATGATCTCGTCCAGATGCTTGAGGAAAATGTCGGCCCGGTGCGCTGTGCCGTGCGCGGCAGGTCAGGGGAGGCAACCTTCGCCGAATTCGACGTGCCGCGGAAATCGGTGCGGCTCGATGCCAAATTCGACCGACAGGCGATTGCCGATGCGCTCAGCCTGAAGGCGACCCAGATCGGCTTCGAAAACCACGTGCCCTCGTTCTGGAGCGCCGGGATGCCTTTTGTAATGATCCCGGTTCACGATGTGAGTGCGGCCGGTGCAGTGGAGTTCGATGCGGCCTTGTGGGAGCAGATGACTCCAATTGCGGAAGGCCGGCTTGCCGCCGCCTATATCTACTGCCGCGGCGGCGTCAATCATGTCGCACGCTTCCATACGCGCATGTTTGCTCCCGCCATGGGTATTGTCGAGGATCCGGCGACGGGTGCTGCGGTTGCAGCCATTTCCGGCGCTATCCACTGTTTCGACCAGTTGATCGACGGGCATCATCCGTTCCTGATCGAGCAGGGCGTTGAGATGGGTCGCCCGTCGCTGCTGCACCTTCACATTGACGTCTCCGGCGGTGAAATCGGCGCGGCCCGGATCGGCGGGCAGGCGGTGAAGATTGCGGCTGGTGAACTTTATCTTTGAAAAACAGCCTCTAAACAGCCCACACACATTTTTTTGAGAAATCCGAAAGAAAATCGCCCTGAGGAACTAGACAAGCCCGGAGAACCCCATTATACGCCGCATCACACCACAGCAATGTGGTTCTAGAGGCCGCAAACGAAGCGGTTCTGGCGGGTGAT
>CP087975.1 GCA_024426085.1 Rhizobium sp. RCAM05350
CGTTGGAGGCGATGAACAACGTCAACGATGAGATCGAGTCGCTGATCAAGAAAGCATGGGGAAGAAAACCATGAGCAGGAAGGATATCCTCCGCGCGCCGAGACCAACGGGTGCCGTCGCGGCGCCAGTTGAAAGGCCGGTCAAGAGCCGCAGCATTCTTCCGCTCCTCGGCACCACTCCAGCGGAAGCAGCGCCGGCGTCGTCGCGTCTTACCACCCAGGTTGGCGGCGCCTTCGCGGAAGGCAAGGCACGGTTCGAACGCGCCGAAGAGATCGAAAAACGCCTGGCCGAAGGCCAGACCATCATCGAGCTGGCCACCGATACGATCGATCCGTCTTTCGTTCAGGACCGCATGCCGGGTGATATTGACGGTCTCGTTGGAAGCGATCCGCGAGCAAGGGCAGCAGATCCCGATCCTCGTTCGCCCTCACCCTGAGACGCCGGGCCGGTACCAGATGGCCTTCGGACACCGTCGTCTGCGTGCGGTCACCGAACTGAACCGTCCCGTCAAGGCGGTCGTCAGGGACCTGACCGACGAGCAACTGGTCATCGCCCAGGGGCAGGAGAATAATGAACGACAGGACCTCACATTCATCGAAAAGGCGCGCTTCGCCTCTCGGCTGAACGAGCAGTTTTCGAGAGATGTGGTGATGGCCGCTTTGTCCGTCTACAAAAGCGACCTGTCGAACATGCTGTCGGTCGTGACGCGCATTCCCACGGATATTGTCGACGCCATCGGCTCGGCACCGGGGATTGGGTTGAAAAGTTGGGTGGGTCTCGCCGATCTTCTGGGGCGCGACAGCGACCTTGAACAAGCGTCAAGCTTCTTGCGATCGCCGGAGGCGAAAGCCCTGCCCTCGCCCGACCGGTTCAAGTCCCTCGTCGCCAGCCTTAGACCCGCACCGGCAAAGCGAGGACTTCCAGATCTTCTGACGACACCCACAGGCGTGCGTCTGGCTCAGGTGACGAAGAGCAAAACCAAGTTGGACCTCTCGATCGATCGACGCGAGATGCCTGATTTCGCCGCCTTCGTCCTCGAGCGATTGCCAGCGCTCTTTGAGGAGCATTGCTCCAAGAGCGGCGCTCAAGACCAGTTGAACAACGGAGATTAAGCGGAAAAGAAAAAGGCCCCCAAAACGTCGCCGTCGTGGAAACCTCTTTCAGATCTAAGCAACCTGAGAATCGCACTTCCACCGATATTCGTCAAGAGTCTTGGCACCGATTTGGTGAGCCGATTTCTTTTGCCTTTTGAAAGGTGAAAGACGATGCAGACAGAAAGTGTGACGACGCCCTTCGGGCGGCGGCCGATGACGCTTGCTCTCGTAAAGCGACAAGTCGCCACAAACGAGATCAAGCCGGGCAAATCAGTCGAAAAGTGGAGGGTCTTCCGGGACGCTTCTGAAGCCAGAGAAGAGCTTGGTTTGCAGTCCAACAGCCTCGCTGTTCTCGACGCCCTGCTGAGTTTCTACCCGGAAAACGAATTGCGCCAGGACGCGCAATTGGTTGTGTTCCCTTCGAACGCGCAATTGATCCTGCGCGCCCACGGTATGGCTGGGGCGACACTTCGCCGCCACCTCGCGCTGCTTGTGGACTCTGGATTGATCATCCGAAAGGACAGCGCCAACGGCAAACGTTACGCTCTGCAAGAATGGCGCCGGCGAGATCGAGAATGCGTTTGGCTTCGATCTGTCGCCGATCCTGGCGCGATCCGAAGAGCTGGCCCTCATAGCGCAGAAAGTCGTCGCGGCGCGTTCAGCCTTCAGGAAAGCCAAAGAGAACCTGACGATTTGCCGCCGTGACGTCCGCAAGTTGATTTCGGCTGCAATGGAGGAAGGCGCCGACGGCAACTGGGCAGCTATTGAGACGATGTATGTGGTCCTCGTTGGCCGCATTCCACGCTCCCCTACCATGGCAGACGTCACAAATATCCTTGACGAGATGGAGCTTCTCCGTGAGGAAGTCCTTAATCAATTGGATATTCACCCAAATTCGCAGTTTTGTAGCACCAATGCTGCTCATAATGAGCAGCACATACAGAATTCAAAACCAGAATCCTCCAATGAACTTGAACCTCGCTCAGAAAAGGAGCAGGGCGCAAATCCGAGCAAGACTGGTAGGCCGAAGAGCGAAACGCTGAAAGCATTCCCACTTGGTGTTGTGCTGAAGGCTTGCCGACAAATCGCCGACTACGGGCCGGGCGGGGCAGTGGGAAGCTGGCGCGATCTTATGTCGGCCGCCGTCGTGGTGAGATCGATGCTCGGGGTTAGTCCGTCCGCCTATCAGGACGCCTGCGAGGTCATGGGACCGGAAAATGCCGCGGTCGCGGTGGCCTGTATTTTGGAACGGGCAAGTCTAATCAACTCAGCCGGCGGTTATCTGCGAGACCTGACGCGGCGAACCGAGCGAGGCGAGTTTTCTCTCGGTCCGGTTATCATGGCGCTGCTCCGTGGCAACGGTGAAAAGGTCCTGCAAGCCGGATAAACCAGCGTTAGTTGCGACTAACAGCGCTAAGAGACTGAAATCGTGTGCTTTTCAGGAATTCTAGGTATTTCACCCTTCGTGGTTGGTCGACTATGGCGGGTTGGTAGCGAATGTCGTGAACTGCGATCCTGGTTTCGCTGTCTTAGAGGCTCGATGAGCCGAGAAGTCCTGTTCGGCAGTGCAAGAGGCATTAAGCCGACGGTCCATGGATTGGGCAACGCGAAGAACGGCAAGTGCATGAAACGGTCATCACCTTTGGTCTTGCTGTTTTTGGGGAGTCCGGAAGACAAGCGGAGGCACAGTCTGCCCTATCATTTCCTGCTGATGTATCCGCCGGCGGCCCGAATGGGCTTTTGGTATCGCTAGGTGGCGATGATCGGATGTTAGTTGTGACTAACCGCGTTAAGTGACTGGAATTGCGCAGTTTACCCAAATGGTGGGCAACCGACCCTTTCCTGCTGCATGGATCTTGAGAGCGCGATTTTCGGTGGCGGTTCTTCGAGGTGGTAAATCGCAAGATCGGTCGAGCGCGCCATAACCGGAAGGGCCTAGCTGGTGTCGCCACGGAGGAAGAGACGACGAAGGCGGCACTTGAAAACTACCATGTCCGAATGCAGCGGGTGCTGGATCACATAGACCAGCATGTGGGTGACGATCTGGGTTTGGAAGTGTTGAGTGGCGTCGCGGCGTTCTCGAAATACCATTTCCACATGCAGTTCGCGTCCACCTTCGGGTTGTTCGTGCATCGCTATGTCCAACTCGCCCGCATGAAGCGCGCTTTGTACCGGCTGGCCTACCGAGACGCCCAAAGCGTCATGGACATAGCGATGGATGCCGCTTACGACGCACTGGACGCTTTCGCCCGCGCGCTTCGGGCAATCGCCTTCGTCGTTCCGGAAGTCCCCGACTGGGAGCCGTGGTTTGCGGCCTTCGGGCCTTTCGAATGCGCCAGGAGCAAGCTCACGCAGAGGGCTTTTACTGCTGACGGCGTGACGGTTCGCAATGTGCCTCCATGGAGCATCAGGGTGACCCGGCGACGCTCGGCGTCACCAACCAGCGGTTCATCGCGTGGCGCAAGGCCGCTGGTTTGCAGCCAAAGACAGGTCCGACCTTCAATGTCTGGCGTTCCGAGAGGCGTCCTGCATCCCGGGCCGAATATCGCATGGAGCTGTGTGCCGGCACCGCTTTTCCTATAGGACCGAACGCCGAGGGCGTGGCCGTGCTTGTTTACGTCTGTGCCGAGCTTCGGTCTCGAGAGTTGGGACGCGATCATCATTCGCGGACCATAACACCGGAGGACGACCTCCTGTCGAGAGCGGATCAATGTTGCGCGCGGCCACTCGTGCTCGTTTCTCACGATCCTGGTGAGAACATGATCAAAACCCAGTCGGCCGGGCGGATCAGGCGATCAATATTTGCAATTTAGCTTCAGTGCGATTTGTCGACGTTGGTGCGTGTTGAAGATCTCAACGAGTCGGCTGTGTTTACGGCCATTTTGAAACCATCAAGCGCGAGAGAGACCGGTGGGTAAATATCCGGCGCATGGAGCGGAGGCTAAAGCCGATTTCCTTGATGGTGTCGACGCCATAGGGACGGTACCCGTCAAAGGAAACGATCCCGGCGCGTTGTTAGCTGGTGCGGGTGAAATCAGAAAACCGACAGGAAGGATGTCCGAATAGGTCAGCGCCATCTCCCAACTCGGCCTCTGCCGTTCTTCGAATATTGTTGCCGATGATTTTGCAGCGACAGATGTTCGGGGGAGTGTCGACTCAGAAGCGCCGGCCGCGGAGCCAGATCAAGCCAGAGGATTTCCGATCCGATCGGATAAGGCGTAGTCCGCAACCTCCGCGCCATTTCCGAATTCGTCCCTCGTGCCCTGGCAGATCAGAGTGGGGGTCTGAATTGTTTTAAGATGCTGTGTTCGAAGGCTCGTAGGCTTGCCGGGGGATGGAATGGATAGCCGAAGCAGAGCAAACCGGGTGATTTTCCCCGTCGTATAGAGCTCGTCGGCGATCATGCTGGCCACGCGGCCACCCATCGACTTACCGCCGATGATGAGTGGACCTGGCACGTCAAGCGCCTCGATGGCAGAGCGATACTCGGGGATCAGCTTTTCTGCCTTCGGCGGCGGTTTTTGGAACCGGATGTTCTGCGCGCCGCCATATAGTCGAATTCGAAACGGGCGACGCGAAAGCCGATGGCAGCGAGCGCGGCTGTGGCTGCTGTCATGGAGTTCGAGTCCATCGGAGCGCCGGCGCCATGCGCGAGCAGGATTGTCAAGGGTGCATCAATCGGCCCCTCAATGAGGAAATCCATCATGGGCTTCATTGGTCTGTCCTCAGCTCCAGCGACGCATAAACATAATGCTGGCCGCCCAGATTATGGCAATACCGCATTGAATATTGGTTTGCGAAATGAAATGGCGCGCTTGTCTCAAGTCAGTGAGACAAAGCGCCAGGGCCTGGGTCGGCTATTGGACAAAAGGGATGAAGTTACCGTGTCCACCGGTTTCGGGCGGCCCACGATCCTTCATACTTTTTACCTTTCGTTCACCATGCGAAGTTAGCGTGGGGCTCCTCGCGTTGTAGTTCTGCGTCCGCGAGGCTCACACGAGATCAGAGCCCTCGCGTTCAGCGACTCCCACCCGCTCTGAGGGCTATCCGCAAGCGGCAAGAGATGTTCGACTATTCTATTGCCGCTTTGCTTTTCGGTCGTGGCTCCCTATGTTCGCTGCGAAGACCCAACGGCCCTTCGTCTGAAGAGGACAATGGGAGAAAGCCGAGATGGCTACTGGAATGGTAAAGTGGTTCAATACAACGAAGGTTTTGGGTTCATCCAGACGACGGCAGCACCGACGTGTTCGTCCACGTGTCGGCGGTAGAACGCTGGTATGCGTGGATTGAACGATGGTCAGAAGATCACCTATGAATTGGTGAAGGATGGCAAGTCAGGCAAAATGTCGGCGGACAACTTGCAAGCATAAGTCCGATTGCGAAGGCACCAAGTCTAGGAAGGCTGGGGCGAACCCGGCCTTCTTTGCTCCAAACTGTGATCCAGGCGGGGCAGGGGCGCATCCAGATTTTGCCATTCTTATCGGTCACTGCCCTTACTTTAATGAAATGTAAGGGGGATTCATGGAAACCAGCGCGAGCGACCGCGAACTCATCGTGGTTATGAGGCGATATTTTGCTGCGAAAACCGAGCTCGGCGAGATAAGGGCGCGGCTGGAAGCGGCAAGACAGGCTGCGGGCGAGGATATCGCCGCGTTTTACGACCCGCGCAGCAATCCGATCCATGCTGGTGACATCGTACGATCGCATGGTTTGAAGAACGAAATGGTCTCGCTAATGGATCGCGCCGAAGCTTGGGGCAGGGCAGCGGTTGCCGCTGACCAGGACGAACAATCGGAGAGAGCCTCGCCAGAACCGCTATCAGTCGGTATGGAAATCGATGTGCCATCCAGCGCTGACACCTAATTTCGGCCAAGCGATCAGTCGTGCCGCGGCCGCCAAACCGGAACGCTTTGTCCATAAGCGCCTTGACGGACGAGGGCTGCCACTTTCGGCCGCCGCGGACAGGGCGTTCGCCCATCTGATCCAGCTGGCCAGCAATGTCAGCAGCGATAACGTCTGATCTGCGATAGCGATCGCTGCCACCAACTTCATAAGGTGATCCTCGGGCGGTCGGCAGGGGAGGTCGCTCAAGCAGCTCCGGGTCTGCGAGCTTATCTTGAACCATCCGATGGACGGCACGGCGTAGCCGCTCGACTGTCCAGTCGTGGCCTTTGCAGGTTGAGGATCCGCACCACGTTGTCTCAACCGTGTTGCGGTCGAAGCTGCTTTACCGTCGGAAGCCAGGTCTGTGCGGAAGTGATCAGCTCTTCGAGGTAGACCTGGTTTCGGGCGGCCGCTGCTGCCCGGATAGCTTCCGGACGTCGCTCGCGCAGGCCTGGGTTGCCCACGACGCGACCGCGAGCCTTTGCAGCCTCATTCCCGACTTTGTCCGCTCGGCAATCAAGGCGCGCTCGAGCTGGGCGACGGCGCCAAGAACCTGCAGCGGGAACATGCCCTGCGGCGTCGAAGTGTCAATCGGATCGCGGAGCGGCCGGAAATGAACGCCTCGCTCTTCGAGGTCCTCGATCACGTCGAGCAGATGGCTGACGGATCGTGCCGGTCGGTCTGGACGAACCACGATGAGGACGTCGCCGGCGGACAGTTCTTTCAACACTCTAGCCAGAACAGGACGGGCGCGGGAGGCGCTGGATCCATGCTCTTGATGAATGCGGTCGCAGCCCGCCGCCCGCAGCTCGTCGACCTGCGCGTCATTGATCTGATCGTCCGTGGAAACGCGAGCCTAGGCGATCAGTCGGCGGAGTGGGGGAGGGGAGTTGCTTTTCGACGATTTTGCCATGGGATTCTGGCCTGATTCCTGTAGCGTTGTTCAGATAAGGAATGCGTTGATAAACGACCCTTTGCAAGCGTGTTTTATGGGGTATGTAAGAGTCCGTGGAGCGCGGAAAGCAGCCTCGGACTGATCTTTGGTCATTGATCACACCGAACGCGTCAGCGGCGTTCTGAGGCGAAAGTCCCGGAAAATAGGGTGATGGGCGGTACAGGTTCCATCGACCGCCTCCTGGCCAGATGTAATCGCGTGGCGGTCCGTCGAGGGCATTTGCGAGAAGTGCGTCGGCAGGGGAGCGGCAATGTCGGTAGGCGGCGCGTTATCCACCGAATTCAGGGCGAAATTCGCCCGAAATGGCCGGAAATGTGGGGAATCCGCTCGATTAGGACGGCCGACACACTGATTTGCGCCATGAAATCAATCTACCATCGATAAACGCTTGTTATCGGTGGTAAGCATCGTGACCGCCGTTTTTGTCGTGCGCATCAAGCCATGGTCCGGTCAGACAGCAGTGCCAGCAAGGCAGGGTTGATATAGAGATTTTCACGTCCGGCTTTCACCTCTTCTAGCAGATTGAGACCGACAAGTGTTTTCAGATATGTGGATGCAGCTTGCCGCTGGGCGATACCGGCTGTCACGAGATCGCCGATCCGGCAATACAGGTTGACGAAGATGACCTCGGCCAGTTCACGTGAATAGATTCTCGGTGCGTCTCGCCGCAGTCGTTCTGCCGTTTGATCGAGAAGGTCGTGGATCGCCCGAATCTTTGCAGTTGACCATTCGGCCGTCGCTCGAAGCGCTTCAAGCATAAAGAGTATCCACGGCTCCCAGGCTGCCTCGGCGGTCACCGCGAGTAGATGGTCGTAGTAGGTTCGCTTGTTTCGGATGATGTGGCGGCTGAGATAAAGCATCGGGATTTCCAACAATCCTTTATCTACGAGGTAAAGCAGGTTGAGGACACGGCCGGTACGGCCGTTGCCATCAATGAACGGATGAATTGCCTCAAACTGATAGTGCATAATGGCGAGCCGGATCAGCGGGTCAACGTCCTCCGCCTCGTGGATAAAACGCTCCCAGTTGGAAAGCTTGTTGCGCAAGAGTTCCTGACCTTCAGGCGGCGTATAAATGACCGTGCCTGTCGCCTCGTTCATCAGTGCCGTGCCGGGTGTGGCGCGGATATCAAGGTCGACACCTTTGATCGTCCGGCAGACTTCGATTGCCGTCTCAGTCGAGAGCGGCCGTTCTGCCAGCGTATGGAAGCCTCGGTTGAGGGCTGTGCGGTACCTCAGTGCTTCTTTCGTTGCCGGGTCTGCTTGATTGCCTTCTTCATTGGCGAAGCGAAACAGGCGGTCGGTCGTTGTGACGATGTTTTCAATTTCGGAGCTCGCTTGCGCCTCAAGAAGCGGGATGGAATTGATCAGGACGGCCTGGTTCGGAATTAACTGGCCGACAATCTTCAGTTCGGCAACAGCTGCTGCGCTGATGCAGGCGCGTAGAATGGCTTTTGATTCAATTTCGGCGCCTGGGGGGAGGGGAGGTAGGTCGTTATAGGGCTGTTTGGAATCGAATGACATGTCGGCGTTCCGCAGATTTGTCGACACGTCAGGTTGATGTGTCGATGGCGACGACATGTGTTGAGAACATGTCGATGAAAATGACTTTTGTCGACATATATTCGAGAGGTGCGGTTTGCGATAGAGGGGCAACTTAATAACCTGCTACCTTATCAGTTTGGTACCCGCCTGTCGCGATGTCGCTGTTTGCGGACGGTCCGTCGAAGGCATACGCCAGCGGATACCCAGGAAAGGATCGAGGAACTCTGTGCTGCTTCCCCTTTGCTCACGTCGCTGCAGCACGCTGACGGCCGCTCCATACGCTGGGCCGTCTCATGATAGTTTAGGCGCTTGAACCAAAAGCCGATACCCGGCGTGCGCCGGAAGGAGAGACGGTGCAGCGTCTCCGGAAACGGTATCTTTAGGGTTGCGGGCGATGATATCAGCCAGCCTAGGCGCTAAGGATTGGATGACTGATAAGCCAACATTATCGGTCGTTATTAGGTAGTGACGGGTGGTGCGATTTTTGCCGCATTACCAGTACAAAACCGCTCGTCTCTTCTTTCTCTACGATGGTGATGGGCCTCGGCAGCCTCCCTGTTCTACCTGTTCAGGCTTTCGCCAAGTACGACAAGCGCGATGCCGAGCAGCGCTATGTCTTTGATCAGGAACTGGCCCGCAGGACCCAGCGCCGGAAAACCCAGCGTCGGTTCCCAGATCGGCAAGGCGAACATGATCGAACAGGTCACCAGGAAAGTCAGCGTTGCCAAAGCGCCGCCGGCTGCGCCGGCGCGGGGCCGACCAGGGGCAGGCGATCAGGAGAAGCGCGGCCGCGATCTCGACGACGCCAAGCAGATAGGCGGCGCCGGCCTCACCGAACATTGGATACATCCATGCGAGCCAAGGCGTGCCGCCTATCAGCGGTTTCAGCGCCTCGATCTCGACGGCGGTGAACTTCATCCCGCCGATCATGAGAAGCGGCAAGATGACGCCGGCCAGTGCAAGCATCCGGCCGGCCTTTCCGGTTGCGGCGCCCGCCTTTCGCGCCAATGGCCGAGGCAGGGTGTCGCTTTGGCCTTCAGACTGCGATGTCTTGAGAATCGACATGGATTCCTCCCTTTCGATGACGACCGTGTGGTGGCCTTGGATCTTATTGTTCGGCAGCCGTTGCGGCTCTCGCCGACTGCTGCCCTGAGTCGGACCCAGCCCGCACGTTTCGCAGCAGGAGTGCAGCAAAGATTGCCGCCATGAGTACCACAAGTACGCAGATGGCGGCAGTCATATGGAACGCTTGAATGAAAGCCTCCCGCGCTTTGTCGAGCAGATCGGAACCTAGCTTATCCGGCAAGGCCATGGCGACTGCCACGGCGCCACCTAGCGTGTCCCGGGCCGCATCGATTTCCTGCGCGGCCACCCCGTCTACGGCCACCCCTGCCATGCTGCTGCGATAGATGGACGTGATGACACTGCCGAGAATGGCAATGCCAAGCGCGCCGCCGAACTCGCTGCTGGTTTCCGCGAGGCCGGCGGCGGCGCCGGCCTGCTCCGGTTCGACGGTCCCTACGATGAGGTCGGTGGCCAAGGTGAATGCCGGTGCGAGGCCAAACGAGAAGACGGCATAGCCGATCACGATGGCCGCGAGATCGGCCTGCCCGCCAATGCCTGCCAAAACGAGAAAGCCCGCCGCCGCAAGCGCCAGGCCGGCAGCCATCACATAGGCCGGGCGAACCCTACTGGCCACGATCGGGGTCAGCGTCGAACTTGCGATGAAAGCGATAGCCGAAGGCACCGTCCACAGACCGGCTTCGAGGGGTTCCATGCCCAGCACCAGCTGGAAATATTGCGCGATGAAGAGAAATGAGCCGAACGCGACGAAGAAGCCGAGGATGTTCACCGCCAACGAGGCGCTGAAGGCGCGAACGAAACAGCCGCAAATCAATCAGCGGGTTTCTCAGCCTTTGTTGGCGCAGCACGAAAGCTGCGCCGGCGGCAAGGCCGAAGACAATGGCGAAAGCCGCCTCCCGGCCCAGCCCGTGTTCGGCGATCCGCTTGATGCCGTATATCACCGAAAGCACGGCGACGAGCGACAGCGCCACGCTCAAAATGTCGAGCCGTCCCGCCTGGGGATCGCGATATTCAGGCAGGAACAGTGGGCCGAGCACCAGCAACGCGGCCATGAGCGGGACGGCGACGAGGAACACGGAACCCCACCAGAAATAGCTGAGCAGGATACCCCCGGCCAGCGGACCGATGGCGCCGCCTGCGGAAAAGCTGGCGATCCAGACGCCGATTGCGATCGTGCGTTCCTTTGGGGCGAGGAACATGTTGCGGATCAACGAAAGGGTAGAGGGCGCAAGTGTGGCTGCGGCAATCCCGAGCAGCGCACGCGCCACGATCAGCATTTCAGCGCTCGTGGAGAACGCCGCGAAAACCGACGCTATCATAAAAGCCACCGCGCCGATCAACAGCAATCTGCGGCGGCCGATGCGGTCGCCCAGCGTGCCCATCGTGATCAGGCTTCCGGCAAGCAGGAAGCCGTAAATGTCGACGATCCACAGCAGTTGCAGAACTCGACGGTTTCAGCTCGGCGCTCAGATGCGGCACGGCCAGGTTCAGGACGGTCAGGTCCATGGAATAAAGCAGGCATGGCAGCGCGATGACTGCGAGCCCGGGTCCATTCGCGCCGTGTCGCTCGTGGGCCGGCGACCACTGCGACATCAGGCATCTGCCAGATACTCCGCCAGCATGTCGAAGCTCTCGCTCCAGCCTTGGAAATGGCCGTCGCGGATTTCGACGGAGGTGAACGGGCCCTGGTGGAACGTCATCCTCGTCTTGTCGCCCTGATCGGCAAACGTCACCGTCACCAGCGTCTCATGTCCGGGGTTGCCATCCTCGCCCTCCCAGGCATGGGTGAAGACGAGACGCTCGGGTTCGGCAACCTCGCGAAAGACGCCTCGCTCGACGGTCTCGGAACCATCGGTGTGACGCGACCTGACCCGCCAGGCTCCGCCCGGCCGCACATCCATCTCGCTGGAGAGCGTGGTGTAACCCCGCGGGCCCCACCATTGCCTTATGACCTGTGGTTGGGTCCAGATCTTGAAGATGAGCGCAGGCGGAGCGTCGAAAACGCGGCTGATCACGAGTTCGCGGTCTGACGTCTCCTTCAGATCAGTTGCCGTGGTCATTGGTCCCTCCCTTCTGAAGGTCTCGCAGATAGTCATCAATGCGATCGAAGCGTTCTTCCCAAAGCCGACGGTAGCGATCGAGCCAATCGTCGACGTCCTTGAGCCGAGTGCCCTCAATGCGGCATGGCCGCCACTGCCTTCGCGGCCGCGGGCTATCAGGCCGGCGCGCTCCAGCACCTTGAGGTGCCTGGAGATCGCCGGACCGCTGATGTCGAACGGCTCGGCCAGCTCCGTGACGGTCGCCTCGCCGGAAATCAGGCGCGCCAGGATGGCGCGCCGCGTGGGATCGGCAAGGGCGGCGAAGGTGGAACTGAGATGGTCTGTCGGCATTTCTTATCTAGCAAGTTGGTTAAATAACATGTTGGTTAGATACAGGGCAATGCAGCGTCTGTCAAGCGTTGTGGGTTTGCGCGGCCAAGGTCTCCGGGTAGTATTGTCACATAAACGCGGCATCAGTGAATTTGGCATAGAGACGGTGGTATGAAGAGTTCCGCCGTCAGCGACAAGCGCCACCGTTTCGCACAACAGATCATCTCGAATGCGCTCTGGCTGTATTTCCGGTTTCCGCTGAGCTTACGCCTTGTCGAGCAAATGCTGCTGGAGCGCGGAATTATCGTCTCCTATGAAACGATCCGCCGATGGGGCCGGAAATTCGGGCCGCTCTACGCAAACAACTTCGTCGCAAGCGACCGTCGCGCCAGGATGTCTGGCACCTGGATGAGGTCGTGATTTCCATCGCGGGCAGCAAACACTGGCTTTTTCGTGCCGTCGATCAAGATGGCTACGTTCTCGACGAGATTGTCCAGAGCTGACGCGACACAGACAGGTATGCCGCCTAAGCGGATCATCACCGACAAGCTTCGATCGTATGGCGCGGCGAAGAGAGAGGTTATGCCGGCTGTCGAGCACCGATCCCACAAGGGTCTCAACAATCGAGCGGAAATTCCCATCTGCCACTGCGGAAACGGGAGAGGACAATGCACGGTTTCCGATCACCGGGAAGTTTGCAGCGCTTCATCTCGAACTTCTCAGCGCTTCGAAACCTCTTCGTCATCCCACATCACAAACGATCAGCACTGGCCACGCACATCCATCGCATCCGCGCGATGGCGCATTGGAAAGCCATCACCGGCGCCATCGCCTGGCTTACGATGGCAACGCGTGTCGGCCGTTCACCGCTCGATAACGTGACAACTCCATTTCCGTGACTGAACGCTAGCCACGTGGGAGGGAGCTGTCATTGCCGGATTAAGTTCGCCCTCTGAGATAGGGCGGTAGTTCCGGATCAACCGCTGACCATTCCACCTTGGACTGGCACCAACTTTGAGAAGCAGGGCGAAGCAGCGTCGGCTGGTCGATAATGCCCGCCCTGACGTAAACTCGCCCCGGATATTGAGGCGAAGTCCCATATAGCGGTGATCCGCAAATCGGGCAAAAGTGCCGCGTCAGTTCATTGCCGCTATCCGCAGTCTTCGTAAACGACCTAATCTCGCCAGAGATGACACGAAATTCGCTGAGCTGAAACGGGATATTGACGCCAAAAGCGCTTCCCGTGGATTTGCGGCAGTCCTCGCAATGACAATATCCGCCGGGTCCAAATGGTTTACCGCACAAAATCCTGACCGCTCCACAAAGGCATGTGGCTGTAATTTCTCCAGACATGGTCTACCTTTCCCTCAGCTTAGAAGTTGTGCTTGCATGATAAGACTGGGACAAGGCCCTGTTTCGAATGTCTGTTGCGACAGCTCGGCCGGAATGCGCCAACGGCCACGATTGCCAGCTTCGCTTGGGTTGAACACAGCGTGCAAGCATGAAATAGATTTTAGTATGGACGGAGCGCGCCGTTGGAAATTACCGGGGACCAGAAATTACCAATATCAGATTAGCTGCGTTCGACGTGGACGGAACACTGCTCCGAGGCGAAAACATTTGCGGCTGCATTGGCAGAAATATTGGGCGTTCAACGGAGATGGAGGCCTTCGAGCTTCTACGTTCACGGGAGGACATCACCACGGGACGGGAGACTATGCTGGAATGGTATCTTCCTTTCAGCAAGGCTAGATTGATCGAACATTTGGCTGACCTCCATCTTGCTCCAGGCGTCAAACAGGGTTTCACCCGATTAAAGGCAGGAGGGGTAAAGATAGCCCTTGTCTCCATTACTTGGCAATTCGCGGTCGAATGGCTCGCCGCAGAGTTGGGTGCCGACTATGCGGTTGGAACGGGCTGGCGGGAGGACAACACCCTCAGCCATTTCTGGCCCGAAGATAAAGCAATCTATCTGAATGCTCTACTCGCCAAACTCAAATTAGCACCGGAGTCTTTGGCTGCAGGTCGGTGACTCGCATGGGGATATTCCAATGCTTAACCTCGCCTCTCGAAGCTATTTCGTTGGTGAAACTCCACCACAGGAACTGCTCCATGCTGAGCACTGGCCTGACGCAAATATTGACGAGATAGTCTTGGACATACTCAGCGCAGGCCTAGGGCCGTATGTCCGTAGTGGGCCGACCACCCCCTTATCGTAAACTCCCGATTTTTGCATCAAATGATACGCCGACTTTTGCGGCGAGCGAAAGTCAGGAATTTTGCGAATTGGTTTTTCTCTGTGCAGCGGTGAGCAGAGGTTTCAGACCTTTCGGGTAGAGGTCAGGACGTTCGGGCAAATCCAGATCGTCTAGGCCATAGGACGTCGCTACCTGGCACTTTTCGGGAAGGCCGGCAGCTTGGCGATATCCTTGGCGTCATGCTGCACGATAAGGGTAGCATTGAGCGCCTTAGCGATTCCTATCAGCCGCTCCATCGACGCCAGCGTTTCAGCGCGGTCGAAGTTGAACCCCCGGTACGCCACGGTTCTCGAACTGCTCCTCGAAATGCGCGACGTCGCCAGAAAGCAGGACCGGTCCGGTTTCTGCAAGGCGGATCAGCAGGCTCGTTTCTGCCCGGCGTGTGGCCGGGGGTCGAGAGAATGGTTACCGTTCCATCGCCGAAGACGTCACGGTCGCCCGAGATGGCGTCAACCTTAGAGCCGCCGTCAAGCCACGGCTTTATGAAGGCCGGATCGACGGCGAAGGGCAGGGGATCGGCCTTGAATTGGGCAAGATCGGCAGCGCCGATCATCAGCGTTGCCTGCGGAAATGTCGCAGCCTGTCCGACATGGTCGAAATGGTTGTGGCTGATGCCGAGGCGGCTGATCTGCTCAGGGCTTAACGTCAATTTCCGCGAGCTGGGTCGGAATGTCCTTCGCGAGCGTTGGCGCGAGGACCGCGTTCGGATCGAGCTTCGCCCCCAGAAGACCGGCCGGCAAGCCGGTGTCCCAGAGCATGTAGTCCCGGTCGTGGCGGATCACGTAGCAGCTGTCGGTCAGCGTCCGCTTCTCGCCGACGTGATTGTAGGTATCGGAAAACAGCGAAAGGTCGCGGACCTCGATCTCGCCGCAGTCGAGCCGCCAGAGCTCGACCTCGGCGGAATGGGCCGTGGACGCCATCAGCGCAGCAGCGGAAAAGAGGATTGTTGTAATCAGGGGTCATGTCAGTCTCCGTGGATGTGGAGACTGCTTTTGACGCATCCTGTTCACCGTGGAGGGTCCGGTTCGATCGATTTCGAGCCCAGAAACGCTCACTTGTGCGGTTTTTTATTGGTACCTCCTGCGTTATCGTTTCGAGCATGAACATTCATTACAAAAGCAACGACGACGCCCATCTTCGATCCATGCTTGTGGAGCGCCTGCGGCCGATGATGGCGCCAGACGGCACGGCCGGGCGATATGCGCACGGCCACCAGCTTTTTTCCTACTGTTCCCTGGACAGAGAGCGTCTGAAGGCGATCGAGCTTCCGTGTCCCCTTATCGGCATCATGTTGAGGGGCCGCAAGGAAGTCTGGCTCGGCGATACAACGCATTTCTTCGAGCCGGGCACTGTCTTCGTCCTGCCCGCGCGGGTTCCGATGGATGTCGTCAATATTCCCGCTGGGCCCACATCCTCCTATGAATCACTGTTGCTGGAGGTGCCGGCGCTGCCGGCCGGCATGGCGCCGCTGACGGGGGTCGAGAAGACGAGCACTCGCGATGGCGGCCGGCAGTTCCGCGTGCCACTCGATCCGGATCTCGTGCATACGCTTATTCATGCGGCGACGACGATCGCCAGTGAAGCGTTGGGCGAAGCCGTCAAGGCGGTGCGGCTGATGGAGGTGCTGACGCTTCTGCGGCCGATCGCTGCCGCCCGTCCATTGTTCGAGGCTAGCCTGCCTGAGGAGGTGGCCTGGCTAATCGGAAGCGCGCCGTCGGAGGACTGGACGGTCGAGCGCGTCGCCGACCGTCTTGGCCTCGGGGCTTCGACGCTGCGCCGTCGGCTTGCGGCGACGGGCACGTCCTTCCGCAGCGTTCTTCGAACAGAGCGCCTGCGGGCTGGCCAAACCGCACTCGCCGCCGGCGCATCGAGTTTTGCCGCCGCCGAGGCCGCCGGCTATGCCTCACGCTCACATTTCGCCCGGCGCTACAGGGAAAGCTTCGGCCAGTCGCCGAGCGGTCGCCGCTCCTGATGACTAGGCGTATAGTTTGAACCCCACCAAGACGGTCAACTTCCAGCTCTCCGCTCGACGAAATTTCTTCGCAGGGGGAAGCTGATTCAAGCGGTGTCTACATGGAGGATTGGTGGCCCGAGAGGTGTCCGTCAATCGATCTGGTAAATCGGTGAGTGAAAATTCAGAACCGAAGCCGGCTCTAAAACCTGCACGAACATCCATTTGACGCTGAACGCTTGGCGCGGCAGTGGCAAACACTATATTGAGCTGCGCTGACGCGCCAAATGCTGGGTGATTAATGGACGACAAACTACAGGATCAGGCGGCCCATAGCGCAGCGATCCGTGAACGCGCGGAAGCTGAGATGAAATTGATCGGCATCGATGACCTTTTAATCGGCGCGTTGGTCGAGGCCTTTTATGCTCGTGTGCTTTCACACCCGCAACTTGGGCCAGTATTTGATGCGAGGCTGGTGGGGCGTTGGCCTGAGCACATGGAGAAAATGAAGAGTTTCTGGTCCGCCATTGCATTTCAGAAGCGGTGCCTATGGCGGAAAGCCGGTTCAGGCCCACCTTGGCGTTGCAAACATGACGCCAGAACTTTTTCCGCAATGGCTGGAGTTGTTTGCTGCAACGCTGGAAGACGTAGTTCCGACAGAGGAAGCCAGAGCCTGGTTTATCACAACCGCTGACCGCATAGCGAAGCCTGACGCTCTCGCTTTTCTATAATCCGGCACTGGACGATCCAGCACTGAAACGAAACTGAGGATCTGCAATCTGAATTACTGCGGTTCAGGGCTGTCTCTATCCGAGTTCCGCCGCCAAGAGCGGTTTGCAGCTCAGTCCCATGTTTTTCAGGGTCAACGCTTTCCAGCTTATTGAATAAATCGACATTGGCCCAAGCGTGATAGCCGTAGAGCGTTTGTAGCAAGCTGCTCATTACCACCGATCCTTTCGAGGTTTAGAAATGTGAGCAAGTCTTTCCTATTTTCTATGAGGCAGGTTTCTTGTCTACTCGCATATCGCCAGCAATGTTCGCGGCGCATAGCGTAATCCGGCCTACATCGTGTACTGCTAGATGAAGCTCCCATCTCTGAAGAGTATCGGAACCCCAACAGCGCATTCGAGATTGAATATCTCTCCTATTACGCCGAGGCCGTCGCCACATACCGGAAGCGCCAGCCCAACCCGGCCGATCATGTCGCTGCACGCGTGATTTCGGACGCGATTGACGGAGTGATCCATAATGCGGCGCGGTGCCATCGACGACCTGGCGATGCAGAGAGAGCTAGTCCGCTTGATCGCCCTGTACGTCGGAGAGGCGGACTAGATTCGCGGATGTCAGGAATTGCGCGACACTGGCCCATGCGTCGCGAGAAAGCTGCACCCGCGCTTGCTGCATAAACCCTATATGTTTATGCATACACCGTATGAACATACAGGACATTCGAGCCTTTGTTGCCGTTGCCGAAACTGGGTCAGTGAACCGCGCCGCCATCCGGCTCAATCTGACGCAGCCCGCGGTCACTCGCCGTATCCAGAGTTTCGAGGCCGCGTTCGGTGAAGGGCTGGTGTTTGACCGTACCATGAAGCCTGCAGCCCTCACGGCGACCGGGCGTCATGTATTGGAACATTGCCGGCGCGTTCTTTCCGTCGTTGCGGAACTGGAAGCCTGCGCGACAAGCGCGACCGATCCCTCCGGAGAATTGAGGATCGGCGTAGCGCATGGACTTGGCGAGATGGTTCTGACCACTCCGTTAGATGCCATCCGGCGCAAATTCCCCCGCATTAGGCTGCAAGTCAGCTCGAACTGGAGCACCGGCCTCATAGATGAATTGCGCGGCGGCGGGCTGGACTGCGCCGTAGGGCTGCTGACCGAAGCCCATAGCATCCCTGCCGGGCTAGCAACGATCCCGCTCGGGGCCGAGCAGGTCGTGATTGTGTCGGCATCCAGAACGCCCACCAGGCAAGACGGAACGCCGTGGCGGCTCCGTGATCTGGCCCAAGAAAGCTGGTATCTTAACCCTCCGGGCTGCGGATGTCGCGCTGCACTTGGGCGCGCATTTGACCGGCAGCAGCTTTCCATTTTGATCGCCGCTGAAGTCTTCGGTGAAGACCTTCAGCTATCACTGATAGCCCATAGCGGCGGTCTAGGACTCGTTCCCCGTCGCCTGTTTGACCAAAGTCCTCACCGTCAGGGCCTGCAAATGCTTGAAGTGTTGGATTTCGTCGTGCCGGCGACGGTGACGCTGATAAGGAGCGCCCTGCCTGGGCGTTTCCGATCCGGCGATAGAACTGCTGGTGGGCGGGCTTCGGGCGAAGCTCAGCATACCACCAGAATCGGCATAATCATTATCATAAACATGCATTTTATTTATGCATTCCTGACGCGTATCTTCCGCTGAAATCATGGAAACAGAGACCGATCAGCCGGTCACCTCTGCGAAGCCGTTCTCATTCGCAGGTGCCCGCCAGATGATTGTTACCGTTTTTCGATCCCGCCTGAATCCCGACGTGCAAGATGCGTATGGCCCGATAGCCAAGCGCATGAGCGAGCTGGCTCGCACAATTCCCGGCTACGTCTCTCATCAGGGCTTTGTCGCTGAGGACGGCGAGCGCGTTACCATTGTCGAGTTTGAAAGCGAAGAAGCGCTTCAGCAATGGAGAGATCATCCCGAACACTCGAAGGCAAATAAGCGTGGGATCGAGAGCTTTTTCAGCGACTACAAAATTCCGGATTTGCGAAGGGATCAAATCACGGCATGGAAATCCAAGTCTGCGCAATTGCGATGACCCCACGTGAATTGACAAATGCGCAGACCAAGAAGCCTGGCCGACAACAGCCACTAATTACGGCAGAACTGATCGACTATCATCGCCGTCAGCATCAGTTGCGAAAACGTAGCGATACGCCAGGCAACGGGCTCTGTCCTTCGCCGCCTGCGGAATATGCTGCAGTACGTCCAATTTTAGAGTGCGAACTTACAACTTGAACGCCGATATCGGTCAGGTTGGCTCACAGCTGAGATCAAAGTTGAAGTAGCTGCCTATCACCAAACTCCCGATTTCTGCACGAGATGATATTCTGACTTTTACAGGAAAGGCCCGTGCGCCCAGGGAATGGAGCTGTCGTGTTTTTCGATCATGCGGCGCAGGTCAGAGAATTCCCGCCGCAGGTGACCGATGAACTTGCGGCTGGCAGGATTGGCATAGGGTTTGCGCTTGGTCATGATGCCGAGCGCGCTCGGGCTGCGGGATGTCGAGCGGGATGACGGTGATCTTGCTTTCGCGGCGGAAGGAAAAGGCGACGGAAAGCGGCAGGATGGCCAGCGCATCGGTCCCGGTAAGGTAGTTGATGACACTGAGAAGCGATCCGCCGGCATAGCGGGATCGAGACTTCCGGTATGCCAAGCGTCAGCAGGATGTTGTGGAGATCGAGAACCAGCGGCGAGCCCGGCAGGGGCGCCACCCAGGGGTAGTGGACAATGTCCTCTATGGCGATGGTCCGCTTGTGCACGAGAGGATGGCCAACGCTGCAGGCCAGTACGTTGCGGGCCGGGAGAATGGGTTCGAATGCATAATCAGCCCTGAGATCCGATGTGCCGGTCGGTGTCACGGCAAGATCGATCTGTCCGGATTCCAGGACCGCCATCAGATCGGGATAATTGCCATAGGATTGGTCGATCATGATCCCCGGTTCGCTCCGCTGGAAGGAGGCGACCATCGGTGAGATCACGGCATCCATGAAGAAGGGAACACCACCCAGCCGGACGCGCCCTGACGAACCGGACTTGAAGCTGCGGATGATCTCGTCCGCCTTTCTCGAAGACGACAGGATGGCCTTGCCCTGTTGGCCCAATTGCTCTCCAAGAGGCGTCGGCTGCATCGGCCGGCGCCCGGGGATGAAGAGCTGTTCGCCGATCCGCTTTTCGAGCATCGAGATCGTGCGCGACACGGCCGACTGGGTCATGCCGAGCAGGGCGGCGCCCTCAGTTACCCCGCCCGTCTCGATGACGGCGGCCAACTGGACGAGATGTCGTTCATCTAACTTCATAGCAAATTGCTATAATGGTTATGAGTAATCGCAACAAGAGGGCGTGTGAGGTGTGTATAGTCTGCCCATCTCTGGAAGCGATACGATAGACCGGCACGCAGCAGTGCAGTTGTCGCAGCGACACGCGGGAGACGTGCCGGAGATTGGACGAAGTCCTTGAGGAGGAGAACAGGGCGATGGCTTTTGTCAGCGGATATCACCATTTGACGCTCAGCACCGATGGGGTGCAGGAAGACTATGATTTCTATACCAAGATACTCGGTTTGTTTTCGGTGAAGCGGACCGTGCTGTTTGACGGCAGCGTTCCGGTCTATCACCTGTATTACGGCTCGCGCGATGGCGATGCCTCGACCATCATCACCACCTTTCCCTTCCGCAAGCCGGCGATCTTCGGGGCGGCGCAGGACCAATCAGTCAAAGATCATCCAGCAAGCCATCCCCGTCGGGGCATCGGACTATTGGGTCGACAGGCTGAATGCCAAGGGCATCGAGGCACGGAAATTCAGCCGCTTCGGCTTGACTAGGGTGGGTTTCAAGCATCCATGCGGCATCCCGCACGAGCTGGTGGAAAGTCCGGCCGACACGCGTCCCTCTATTGTCAACGAGGCGCAGGGCGTCGATGCGCAACATGGCATCAAAGGCATTTACGGGGCGGCAATCGCCGTTTTCGATCGCACGTCGATGGACGACTTCCTGACCGTCGGCATGTCGATGAAGAAGGAGGCCGACAGTGACGAGGGGTTGATGTTTTCGGTGCCGAACACGGCAGGTCCGAGCAGCATGGTCGAGATTCTGCATGAACCGAACGATCGCCAGGGAACCTGGACGCTCGCCGGCGGCACGATCCACCATCTCGCGCTCAACAGCGGCAACGAGGAAAATCAGCTGAAACTCAAGGCGCATCTCGAAGGACTTGGCTTCACCGATGTTTCGGACCAGAAGGACCGCAACTATTTCAAGTCCTGTTATGTCCGTTCGCCGGGCGGTGCGCTGTTCGAAATCGCCTGGTCGGTCGAGGGCGGCTGGGCGCGCGACGAGCCTCCGGGTGAGATCGGTACCACGCTCGTGTTCCCTCCATGGTTCGAGGATCGCAAGGCGGAGTTGATCGCCGGTCTCGAACCGGCCAACTTCTGAGCAGCGCCATGGCGATGCATGATGCTCCATTGCGCCTTGGTGTGCCACCCGGGGAGGCCAAGGTCCTTTGCGTATTCGTCCACGGGCGCACCCAGGCGCCCGAGGACATGCACGAACAGGTGGTCGGCAGGCTCAAGAGCGCTGGTATCGCTTTCGTGCTGCCGCGCGCAGCAGGCAATAGCTGGTATGACGCCCGTGCTGTCGATCCACTGACGGACGGTGCGCGCCGCCAGCTCGATGCTTCACTGACCCATGTTCGCCAGATCGTTACCGATTTCGTCCGGGATGCCGGACGGCCTCTTCCGATGCTTGTCGGCGGATTCAGCCAGGGGGCCTGCCTGACGCTGGAATACGCGATGAAATACGGGCCTTGGGATGGGGCGATGGTGAACCTCACCGGCTGCCGTGTCGGCACGCCGGCCTGCGACTCGGCCTTTCGCCGATCTTGACCGCATGCCGGTCTATCTCACGGGCTCCGACAAGGACCCGTGGATACCGGTCGAAGCCTTCGCCGGGGCTGCGGAAGCGCTCGGCAAGGCGCGCGCCGAATTGCGCTGCGACATCTTTCCCCGACAGGGCGCACGAAGCATCCGACACGGAGGTAACGCAGCTCGACGCAATATTGTCGGCGCTGGCATCCGGCAGAAAACCGTTCCGGCCGGCTGCCGGATAGTCACGCATTCGACTGTGTCATGGGGGAGAGAAGCATGATGAAGCGAAGAACACTTCTGAAAGGCACTGCCGCCGCTGCGGTGGGCATGACGTTCGGTGCCTTTCCGACGCCGGCGATATCACAGAACGCCAAGATCAAGCTGGGTTACGTCAGCCCGCAGACAGGCCCGCTCGCAGCCTTTGCCGAAAGCGACAAATTTAATATCGATCGCTTCCTTGCGACTGATATCGGCAAGAATTTCGAGATCATCGTCAAGGACAGCCAGTCAAACTCCAACCGCGCCGCCGAAGTTGCCAAGGAACTGATCGTGTCCAACAGGATCGACTTGATGCTGGTGGCGTCCACGCCGGAAAACACCAATCCGGTCGCGACCACCTGCGAGGCGGAGGAAATCCCCTGCATCTCGACGAAGGCGCCCTGGCAGCCCTGGTTCATCGGCCAGCAGGGCAATCCCGGCGACCCGGCATCCTGGAAGCCGTTCAACTTCGCCTACCATTATTTCTGGGGCCTCGAAGACATCATCGCGGTCTACACCAATATGTGGGCGCAGCTTGAAACCAACAGGAAGGTCGGCGGCCTGTTCCCGAACGACGCCGACGGCAATGCGTGGGGTGATCCACAGAATGGACTGAAGGCGGGATTGGCGACTGCCGGGTTTGAACTCAACGATCCCGGCCGCTACCAGAATCTAAGTGACGATTTCACCGCCCAGATCAACGCTTTCGAGGGTGCCGGCATCGAGATCATCACCGGCGTGGTGATCCCGCCGGATTTCACCACCTTCTGGAACCAGGCAAAGCAGCAGGGCCTGACGCCTAAAGCCGTGACGGTCGCCAAGGCGATCCTGTTTCCGCAATCGATGGAAGCGCTCGGCCAGAACGGTCACAATCTCTCCTCGGAAGTGTGGTGGTCGGCCAGCCATCCCTTCAAGTCATCGATAACCGGCCAGTCTTCGGCGGATCTGGCCGCCGAGTTTACCGAGAGGACGGGCAGGCCATGGACCCAGCCGATCGGCTTCATCCACTCGCTGTTCGAAATGGCGGCGAATGTGATGGGCAGGGTTGACGACGTAACCGATGCCGAAGCCGTCGCAGCCGCGATCGGGGGCATCCAGGGCCGATACTGTCGTCGGTCGCATCGAGTGGAACGGTGCAGGCCTGCCGCCGTTCGCAGCCAAGAACGTCGCCAAGACGCCGCTGGTCGGCGGCCAATGGCGCCGTCAGCCGGACGGGAAATTCGAACTGGTCATCGTCGACAACAAGACCGCAACCTTCATTCCCGCCGGCGGGTCAATGGAATCATTGAGCTGAACGATAGAGCACATGAATATCGTTGCCAGCGGGGTTGAGAGCCCCGGCTACTTCGAGCTCGGAACTGATGGCATCGAGACGGTGAGCGCCGCCCCGGCTCAAACGGTCCTTTCTGGCTTGGAATCGTTTTGCCCGTTGACGCGATATGCAAGCTGCGGACGCGTTAGGCCGAGAAGGCGCGCTGCGGCGGAGAGGTTTCCGCCCGCCCGTTCGAGCGCTGCTCTATAGACCGATTGCTCGAAATCGCGGAGGGAGAATTCCTCTGCCCCCACCAGCGTTTCGAGCAGGGACGACACGGATGCACCGTCTTTGCCCCCCATGGACGGGGGTGGCAAGGCGAGAGAGCTGCGTTGCAATTTCCTCTGCTGTAATTGGACCTAGATTCGAATGGCTTGCGAGCGTTGCGCTCAACACGCCGCGCATCTGGTGGAGGTTGCCCGGCCATGCATGGTCCTCGACGAGCTTCGTTGCCGAGTCGTCCAGAACCGGTGCCTTCATACCCATCCGGCTGGCCAGCATCGGTAACAGCTCCGTTGCGATATCGGCACGCCCGCCGGTTCGCTCGGCGAAAGCCGGTAGCCGGATTGACAACGCCGACAGGGCCGCCCGCAGTTCGGGCGACAGGCCGGGAGAATTGCCCGGCGTATCCTCCAGCGACAGCGCAATGATGCGTGGCCCGCCACTGAGAATCCCATCCTCGATCGACCGCGCCAGCTGCAGCTGGATGTCGGCCGGAATGGTCTCGATGCCATCGATCAGGATCGTCTCCCGCCCCGCATTGCGCTTGGCGGCTTTACAGGGGCACCGTGATTTCGGTGCAGAATTCAAGATTGACCTGCGCGCCGAAGATCCGCCGCATCTCCGCAGCCTGCGTCGCGGATGCACGATGAAGATAATGCGCCGCCCGGCTCCTGCCGGTGCCCGAGGCCCCGAATATGAGAACCGGCAGCGCCATGGGGGCCAGAAGGTCCAGCTGCGGTCGCACAGGCGCGAGCAGCACCCGGTCCAGCCCGCTGAGAGAGACTTCAGGCAAATGGGCGCCGGATTTGCGCACGGGCTCGGGTGGCAGCGTGTCCTGCGTGGCGACGATCCGGTCGCGAAACATTGTAACCTCAGGGGATCCGAAGCGCCCCATGCACCGGCATGCTTGCCCACTACACGGCAATGGTTATGCCCCTGGCCAACGCATTCCACTTCCTTGTAGACGATCAGCGTGTCGAAGAATTCGCTGGCATAGCCGGATGCATAGCCGAGCTGCGTCCAGCAAACAGGATCCGCAGAGGGGCGTTTGTCGTGGAATTCCGCCGCCTCGACGCTGTCGTGCCAGAGGAATTCAGCGGTGAGCTTCTTCTTGCTGAAATCGTAGGTATTGAACACCGTTTCAACCCGCACCACGCCGCTGAACGTGTGAAGCCGGGTGCCGGCTGTGAAGGCGTCGCGTGCGTTGAGATTGGGCCAACTCGCCCGTACAGAAACGCGCATCGGACTGGCCTGACAGGAAGCCGATCCGGATGAGAAACACGCGTGCCTCCTGAGGCCCGAGCATGCGAATGAGCTCGCGCCGGAGCTCGGTGCTGACGGCGGTTCGCTGCATGACGATGCGCGCGCCATTGAGACTGATCATGCCATCGCTGGGGTTGAACACGATACTGGACAGCAGTTCGCGAACGGTCGGATTACCGCCGCGGTCCAGCACTTTGGACAGTTCAATCGGAGCGATCATTCCATGTTCTCTCACGCCATCAGACGACAGATTGTAGCATCCAGTGTTTTATCAAATGGTCAAGTCAATATGATGGTTTCATCAACTGGATTCATGCGGATGTTTATTTTGCATCGCAAAAATACATCACAAATAATCTTTATATTTCAGCTAGTTGTGTTTTTTTGATCAAGGGAAATTCCTATTTCGGTCAAACATTTGACAGGTCCATACGTTTCCACGTCCTAATCATCCCATGGACATGAAGCCGCTACCGGGGAGGAGCGGACAGTGCCTGGCGAGAACGGTTCGGCGTGGGGTGAAGGTGTACCCGCCAAACCGCCAGATGCAGTGGCGTGGGAGCAAGAATGACGACTTTACAGGACATGTTCGACGTTCGTGACAGATCGGTCATTGTGACCGGCGGGGCAAGCAGGATCGGCCGCGCCTATGCCGAGGTGATGGCTGACAACGGCGCGCGTTTGCATTTTCGACATGAACGCAGATCGTCTCGATGCGGTCGTCGAGGACATGAAGAGCGGGCGGCGGCGCCGTCTGGGGACAGGTGATCGACGTGAGCGACCGGACCGCCATGGCCTTGGCGTTCGATGCCGTGGCGAGCCGGAACGGCCGGATCGATGTGGTTTTTGCCAATGCCGGCATCGATGCTGGCCCTGGCTTTCTGTCGACCGAGGGCGGCCGTATTCCCCGAAGGTGCGATCGACGTGCTGGATGATCACCACTGGGACAGGGTGATCGAGGTGAACCTCACCTCCGTCTACACAACCGTCAAGCATGCCGCGCGGCACATGAAGGCGACCGGCGGCGGCAGGATCATCGTCACGTCGTCGATTGCGGCCCAGATCAACGAAGCGATCGTCGGCACGCCCCTACATGCCCGCCAAGGCCGGCGTGGACCATTTCGTTCGCCAGATGGCGATGGAACTTGGGGCCTTCGGTATTCTCATCAATTGCATTTCGCCCGGCCCCTTCATGACCAATATCGCCGGTGGCCGCTTGAAAATCCCCGCGGACCGCAAGGCTTTCGAGGCGCAATCCCTGATCGGCCGGATCGGCGACACGGAGGATATCAAGGGGCTGGCGCTCTACCTGGCGTCGCCATGCTCGTCCTATGTGACCGGAAGCCAGATCGTCATCGACGGAGGCGCGATGCACCGCATCAAATGAGACGACGCAACGGCCAACCTGCGTGGAGGACGCGGTCGGCCGTTGCGAACATCAACAGAGACATCAAAGGGAGGAGACCATGATGGAACTGACAAGCAAGATAGCGAGGCCGTCGCGTCGAACGGTACTCAAGGGTATGGGTGCTGGCCTTGTGGCCTCGGCGCTCGGGCGCCGATGGTTGCGCGGGCCCAATCGGCCGGCACAATCAAGATCGGTTTCGTCACACCGGCGACCGGCCCGCTCGCGCTGTTCGGCGAAACCGACAGCTGGGCGCTGGGCAAGATCAAGGAACTGGTCAAGAGCGGACTGGAGACGAAATCCGGGCGCTACGACGTCGAAATCCTGATGCGGGACAGCCAGTCCGATCCCAACCGGGCAGCGGAAGTCGCGGGCGACCTCATCCTGAACGAGAACGTGCATCTGATACTGCCGGCATCAACGACGGATACGGTCAGCCCCGCTGCCGACCAGGCCGAACTCTACGAATGCCCGTGCATTTCGACGGGCGCGCCCTGGCAGGCCATCATCTTTCCGCGCGGCGGACAGGATAAGCCGTTCAAGTGGACCTACCATTTCTTCTGGGGTCTCGATGAGGCGCTCAATACCTTCGTCGGCCTCTGGAACACGCTCGACACCAACCGCAAGGTTGGCATGCTGTTTCCCCAGAACGCCGATGGCGAAACCTGGGGCAATGATGGCTATGGCCTGCCCGCGCCGACCCAGAAGGCTGGCTTCGAGATTGTGGTGCCCGGATATTTCCAGCCGCGCACGAACGATTATTCCGCCCAGATCAATGCCTTCAAGGAAGCGGGCTGCGACATCATCGGCGGGATCACCTATCCAGACGATTTCAAGACCTTCGTCAACCAGTGTGCCCAGCAGGGCTACAAGCCCAAGGCCATGACGATAGCCGCGGCGCTGCTCTTCCCATCCGGGATTCAGGCGCTTGGGCCGCTCGGCGACGGCATGTCGTCCGAGGTTTGGTGGACACCGGCCTTCCCCTTCAAGTCGACGCTGACGGGGCAGGCAAGCCGCGATATCGCCAACGTATGGGAAAGCGAAACGAAGAAACAATGGACCCAGCCGCTTGGCTACAGCCATGCGATCTGGGAGGTCGCTCTGGATGTCCTCAAGCGCTCTGAAAATCCGCTCGACCGGGCGGCCAATCTTGAGGCGATCGTCGCGACCAAGCTCGATACGCTGATCGGTAAGGTCGATTTCTCCAGCGGCCCGCACAAGAACGTCTCCACGACACCGATCTTCGGCGGCCAGTGGAGGAAGGGCGACAAGTGGCCCTACGATCTGAAGATCGTCGACAACACCGTCAACAAGCTGTTCGAGCCTGAACAGAAGATGGTGCCGATCCCGTGGTCGGTCTGAGCAGGACCGAGACTCCGGAACCAGGCCTGCCACCTTCGTGCGCGGCAGGACGAGACAGGCGGCAGTGAGCTGCCGCCTGACGGGCATGCATGAGTTGGGATGGAGAAGCATGGCAAACGACGTATTGCTTGCGGCGCAGGGACTGACCAAGTCCTTCGGGGCGTTGCAGGGTGCTCCACGATATCACCTTCGACGTTCGAGCTGGCGAAGTTCTGGGCATTCTCGGTCCGAACGGCGCCGGCAAAACCACGCTCTTCAATCTGGTGAGCGGTGATATCCGTGTCGACGGCGGTGAACTGGTCTTTGCCGGCGACAGACTGGTCGGCCAGCCGCCCTACCGGCGCTGCCAGATGGGCATTGGGCGGACGTACCAGATTCCACGACCTTATGTCGGCATGACGACGTTCGAGAACCTGCTTGTCGCGGCCTCCTTTGGTGGTGGCCGATCGGAAGCCGCAAGCTATGCGCGATGCGCCGAGATTCTGCGTCATTGCGAACTCGCCGACAAGGCCAACCGCCCGGCGGGTTCGCTGACGCTTCTCGATCGCAAGCGGCTCCGAACTGGCGCGTGCGCTTGCCTCCGGGCCGAAACTTCTCCTGCTCGACGAGATTGCCGGCGGCCTGACCGACGACGAAGGCAAGGCGCTCGTAGCACTCATCCGACGCATCCGTGACAACGGCGTCACGATCGTCTGGATCGAGCATGTCCTGCACGCTCTGCTCGCCGTCGCCGATCGGATCATGGTGTTGAATTTCGGCGAGAAGATTGCCGAAGGCGCTCCGGACGACGTCATCAACGATCCCGAAGTCAGGCGCGTTTACATGGGAATTGAAACATGAGGACGGCGCTTTTGTCCACGCATGGGCTGGTGGCCCGCTATGGCGACTTCCAGGCCCTCTACGGCGTTGATTTCGAAATTGGCGCAGGCGAGGTCGTGGCACTGATCGGCGCCAACGGTGCCGGTAAGTCGACGCTCCTGAAATCGATCATGGGCCTGCTGCGCGTGGCCCCAGATATGGTGCAGCTCGATGGCCGCCCGGTCGGCGGTAGCCAGCCATATCGCATGGTGGCCGCCGGTGTCGCGATCGTGCCCGAAGGGAGGCGCCTGTTTTCGGGCATGTCGGTCGCCGACAATCTGCGCGTCGCCATGGACCATGCCGCCACGCCGCACGGTGAGGCATGGACGGTCGACCGAGTCTACGCGCTATTCCCGATTCTCAAGGAAAAACAGGCCGTGCCGGTGCAGTCACTCTCGGGTGGCCAGCAGCAGATGGTCGCCATCGGCCGGGCGCTGCTCAACCAACCGCGCCTGCTTCTGTGTGACGAGATCAGTCTCGGCCTCGCGCCCAAGGTGGTGCGGGAAATCTATCAGTCCATTCCCTCGATCGCGGAAAACGGCACCGCGGTCGTGGTGGTCAGAACAGGACGTGGGCTTGGCCCGCTCGGCCTCCAACCGGCTCTACTGCATGCTCGAAGGTCGCGTCACCCTTACCGGCCGGTCGGCGGATATTTCCCGTGAGGCAATCAGCGAAGCCTATTTCGGAGCGTCTCATGCATTGGATTGACGGGCTCGTTCAAGGTGTTCTGCTCGGCGGTCTCTATGCCCAGTATGCTCTGGGTATGGCGCTCATGTTCGGAGTCATGCGCATCGTCAATATCACCCATGGCGATCTGATGATCCTGCTCGCATTGATCAGGGATCAGCCTTGCCTCGACCTTCTCGCTCGGCCCATGGTCGGTGCTGGTCGTGCTCGTGGCGCTGGGGGCCGTCTTCGGTGTGCTGCTGCAGAGCCTGATCCTCAACCGGGTGGTCGGCGACGATCCCCTGCCGTCGCTGATCGCCACGTTCGGACTTTCCGTGGCGCTGCAGAATGCGATGCAGCAAATCTGGTCGGCGGATACCCGCTCGCTTCCCAGCGCCGGACTGGCGCAGGCATCGGTGCAGCTGGGGCCAATTTTCGTGGGCGTGTTGCCCGTCATCGTGCTCTGCACGGCGACTGTCCTGACTGCCGGGCTCCACGCTGTGCTGCGCCACACCCGGTTCGGCCGGGCCTTGCACGCCGCCTCCGCCGACGTCGAGGCCGCTGCAATGACTGGCGTGAACCCGAAGAAGATCTATGCCGGCGCGACCGCGCTTGCCGTGGCGATCCTGGGTTTTGCGGCGGTCTTTCAGTCGCTGCGGGCGACAGTTGCGCCTGCCGACGGCGCCTACCAGCTGATCTATGCGTTTGAGGCCGTGATCATCGGTGGCATGGGCTCGATCTGGGGCGCGTTCATCGGCGCCATGGTGCTCGGCATCAGCCAGTCGATCGGATTCCGCATCGATCCGGGTTTCGGCATCCTGGCCGGCCATCTCGTTTTTCTCATCATTCTCGCTCTGCGGCCGCAGGGCATACTCGGAAAGGGTTGAGCCCATGGCAGACGTGTTTGCTCATGCCGATACCGGTGTCGCGCAACCCGCACTCGTCCGCGTGCAGCGCCAGACGGTGTCCGGCGTCGTGGCGCTGATCATCGGCCTCGGCGTGCTGGTCGCGATCGCCTCCATGTCGCTCTGGGCCAGCCAAGGCCTGATCCGCGACATCGTCGAGCTCTGCTGCTACATCGCGGTGGCGCAGATGTGGAACCTGCTTGCCGGCTATGGTGGCCTGGTGTCGGTCGGCCAGCAGGCCTTCGTCGGTGTGGCCGCTTATATGATGTTCGTGATGGCACAGCTCTGGGGCTTCAATCCGTTCGTCGCTGTCGTGCTCGCGATGATCGCACCCACGATCCTGGCCGTTCCCACCTATGGCCTGTTGCACCGGCTTGACGGTCCCTATTTCGCCATCGGCACCTGGGTGATTGCCGAAGTCATGCGGCTGGCGACCTCGGTTTTCGGCTATGTCAATGCGGGCGCCGGCATGAGCCTTCGCGTGATGACCGGTTATTCGGCCGATGAACGCGCTTGGCGTCTCGCTGATCTCGGCACTGATGCTGCTGCTCACTGTCGGCGGCAGCTATGCGCTTCTACGCTCGCGCTATGGCCTGGCGCTCATCGCCATCCGGGACAATCCGGTCGCTGCGTCGAGCCAGGGTGTCAATGTCGGGCGTGTGCGCTTTCTGCTCTGGGTGGCTGCGGCCATGGGCACAGGGCTCGCCGGCGCCACCTATTTCCTCGCCCAGCTGCGCATCACGCCGCCGTCCGCCTATGACCCCAATTGGGCCAATATCGCAATCTTCATCGTCATGGTCGGTGGCCTGGGATCGCTCGAAGGCGTGCTGATCAGCGCGCTCATCTATTTCTTCGCGGACAGGTGGTTCGGTGAATATGGCACGGTCTACATGGTGGTACTGGGCCTTCTCACCTTGTTCATGGCGCTGTTCGCCCCGCGGCGGCATCTGGGGGCTGATCTGCAAGGTGGTGGACGCCCCCTGGTTTCCGACCCGGCGCATACTTCTGGAGGACAAGCCATGAAGGCCGCCCTTTTTGACGGTGTCGGGCACCCTTTGCGTATCGATGACATCAGCGTGCCCGAGCCGGCCCATGACGAGGTTCTGATCAAGATTGCAGCTTGCGGCATCTGCGGCTCCGATCTGCACATGACCGAGGATCCGGCAACCTTCGGCCTCAAGCCCTATGACGTGCTCGGACATGAGTTCGCCGGCGAAGTGGTTCGCTGCGGTAGCGGCGTCAGTGACTTGAAGCCGGGAGACCGGGTGGCGGTCGCACCGATGCGCAGCTGCGGCCATTGCGAACGCTGCCGGCATGGCGAGCCCGCATGGTGCGCCGAAATGCGGCTCATCGGCGGCGGATACGCGGAATTTGCCACCGTCGCAGCCCGGCAATGCCGCATCCTGCCGCAAGGTCTGCCAACCGCCGAAGGTGCGCTGGCCGAGCCACTTGCGGTGGCCCTGCACGTGGTCGTGCAATCCGGCTTGAAGCCGGGCGATCGCGTTCTCATCCTCGGCGCCGGACCGATCGGTCTGCTGGTCGCCTTCTGGGCCCGCCGTTACAGCGCCAGCGATGTGATCGTCGCAGATCTCGGCCGCCACCAGGAGGCGCGCGCGGCGGCACTGGGCGCGACCGGTTTTGCGCTGTCCGGGCCGGACCTCGCCGCAGAGTTCCGGGATCAGGCGGGTGCCGCACCGGATATCGTCTTCGAATGCGTCGGCAAGCGCGGTCTGATCGATTTTGCCTGCCGTCTCGTCCGCCCCCACGGAACTGTGCTCGGGGTCGGCCTTTGTGTCGGCGGAGACGAGTGGGATCCGTTCGTCGCACTGTCGAAGGAGATCACCCTGGCGTTCGCCGTGTTCTTCAACATGGCCGAATTCGAAACCGCGCTCGACGCGCTCGGACCCGGTCGCTTCCGGCCACAGGAACTCATAACGGCGCGGATCGGCTTTGCGGATGTTGCCGAGACATTCGAGGCGCTCCGCCGCAGGACGACACAATGCAAGGTGCTGATTACTGCCGAGGCAGGCCGATCGGCGAATTCCGGGAGGAACTGATGGATTTCGAAACACTGAGCCATGACATTGACGGCGTATCCGTGGTCGTGAAGGCGATCGGCACGGGGCCGGCCGTGCTGGCATTGCATGGCGCCGCCACCCTGGAAGGTCACGAATGGGCAAAGGGGCTTGCCGACCGCTTCCGTGTCTATCTGCCCTTCCATCCGGGTTTTGGCAGAAAGCGGCGAGGCGCCGCAGTTTGCCGGGATGCAGGATCCGGTGGTGCACAATCTGCGCTTGATCGCGGCGCTGGGGCTCGAACGGCCGCACCTCATCGGCCATTCGATGGGCGGGTGGATGGCGGCGGAAATGGCTGCGGTGGCCGGCGAACGTTTTGACAGGCTGGTCCTCAATGCCCCGGCCGGGCTCAACCACCCAGATCACCCCGGCGCCGATCTGGCGGCAATTGGCCCCGAAGCGCTGCCAGGATACCTGGCGTACGATGTTGATGTTGCCCTGCGTTATTTTCCCGGCGGCTCGGATTGCCCGCCACTGGAGAATTTTCTGGCCCTCCGCGAGAAAGAGGGCCGGGCGCTCGGCAATATTCTCAAGGTTCACGGCATGGGCCACCCCAATCTCGGACGCTGGCTAAGCCGCATTCCGAATGAAACGCTCATTGTCTGGGGCGACAAGGACCGAATGCTTCCAGCATCGCAGGCATCGATCTGGGCCGAGCGCATCCTGGCTGCCCGGACACTGATCATCGCGGATGCCGGCCATTTCGCCATGCAGGAAGAGCCGCAGGCGACGGTTGCCATCGGAGATTTTCTCGCGGGCTGAAGCGTCGCGGGGTCTTGATAAGAGACGCCGCAGGGCCTGCCGAGACCGGCCCTGCGGCACAATCGGAAATGCCAAGGAGGAATAGTCATGAATGCACCACTGAAGCATGAGAACGCATACTGGGGAACGAAAACGGATTTTTCGTCCCTGATGGAGCAAGTACGCAAGATTGGCCCTGTTCTCGAAGAGAACTCGCAGGACAACGAAAAACTCGGACGCCTGAACGAGGCGACGTTTGAAGCCCTGAAGTCGCTGCGGATGTCGCACATCTTCGCCGGCGAGGACATCGGCGGCGCGCAGCTTTCCCCGACCCGGGGACTGCAGCTCATAGAGGCGATCACCTATTACAGCGGAGCAGCCGGTTGGATATCGATGGTCCATGCCTGCATCGGCGCGATGTCGGCTGCCTTCCTGCCCGATACCGCCATCAACCGCCTGTTCGGCGGCGACGTTGACAACCGCTTTTCTGGACAGGGCACACCGACGGGCATGCTCAAGAAGGTCGACGGCGGCTACCTGCTGAACGGCAAGTGGTCCTATGCGAGCGGTATCTATCATGCCACCTTCACCCACACCGCAGCGCTTCTCGACGATGGCACCGGTCAGCCGGCAAAGGACGAGAACGGCAATGTGATCGTGCTCTGCGCCCACGCCCCGGTCGACGAGCACGACCTGCTCGGAAACTGGCACTCGCTGGGCCTGCAGGCTACCGGCAGCATCGACTACGCTGCCAAGGACGTGCTCATCCCCGAGGACATGGTGTTCCCGATCCTGACTGCCGAACCGCAGCGTATGAAGGAATTCTTCAGCCTTGGCGTGGTTGGCCTTGCTTCCATCGGCCATTCGGGCTGGGCCATCGGTGCGTCGCGGCGCATCCTTGACGAGGTGGCACAATACGCTCTCACCAAGACCGGCCGCGCCGGCCTGCTTGGTGAGAGCGACAAGTTCTGGTTTGACTTCGGCCGGGCCGATGCCCTGCGTGCGCGCGGCGCGTGCCTTCCTCTTCGAAGTCTGGCGTGATGTCGAAGCCTCCATCGAGGCCGGCAATCGCGTTTCGACCCGTCAGATCAGCCTTGTACACCTTGCCAAGTCCGAGGTGCACGAGGCCGGCGTCGATGCCTGCCAGTTCGTTTACCGGGCCGCCGGCGGCGCTGCGCTGCGTTACGGCGTGATGCAGCGGACCTATCGCGAGATGCTGACCGCAGCCAATCATTTCACCATCAACCCCAACATCGTCGGCGTAGCAGGCCGCGAAATCGCTGGGCTGTGGAGCGACCGTGTCTGGCAGTTCTACGATTTGATCGAAAAGAAATGAGCGGCGTGGTTAAACGGCAGGATCAGCCCGTGACGAGCGCGGCCACGGATAGCGGCGCCAGGAATCCGGTGATGGAGGCCTTTTCTTGGCCTTCCGTCATCATCCATCGGGGGTGGCGATCATCACCGCCGATGCGGGTGGCGGACCGGTCGCACTCACGGTCAGTTCGCTGATTTCCGTGAGCGCGTCGCCCCCGATGGTGGCCTTCTCGCTTTCAGGCATCATCGTCGACTGCGAAGGCGGTCGAACAGGCGGAAACCGTAGTCGTGCATTTCGTGCGGCGCAGGGATATGAAGCTTGCGAGACTGTGCGCCACCAGCGGGGTCGACCGCTTCGGAAGCGATGTGCGCTGGGAGCGCTCGCTTCGGGAGAGCCTTATTATCCTCAAGTCGGCCTCTGGTTCCGGGCTGTGCTTCGCGACCGGCTTGTCGTGCCCGGTGCCTGTCTGGTGACTGCCGAGCTTTTATCGGCATCGCCCTTGGGGCAAGTAACGCGAGGGGATGATACATTGGTCTATGCCAACCGCACCTGGCACGGGCTGCGGACGATGTCCGAGGATAACAATGCGCCGCTGCTGTTGTGGCCGGAGGATCTCGGCAACGTTCTAAAAACGTCCGCCTATGTGGCATAGCTGGCGGGTGGATGAGACCTGTTATGAGGAGTCATTCACGCCGTCGGAGCCTGCAACCTCTTCCTACGGTGACATAGGCCAAATTAGACGTCGTGTGCGTATCGCCGATGTTGTTTCGCAATCACACACAACGATACTCGCGCTGATAGCGCGTGGATATGGTCAGTGCCGATACCGCAGCAACCGCCAATGATGCTGGCGCCGGATGCGGCCCAGCGCTTGGCCCACTGGCCGTGCACGCGTCGGGATCGAGATCTCTGCGGACTTCGGTGATCGTGGCGTTGGCTTCCTCGTCATCCTGTTGGGATGGAAAGGCATTGGCGTAAACGCCAACCTGAATATCGACACCCAATGTCTGGAATGTTGAGGTGGCAGCGTCAATGGCCGCCTCCATTACTTCCGGCATGCTGCAGTTGAACAGCATCGCCTCGATACCAAGCGATGCAACCAGTTCGGCGGCATCCCTGACCGTTTCGTTGGATCGAAGAAGAGGTTCGGGCATATCGCCAGGCGCAACATCATCGCGAAGTGTGAAGGAAATCCACAGCGGTTTGCCGGTGGTCTTGGTCGCTTGATGGGCGGCACGCGCTTCCGCAAGGCTGCTCTGGGTTTCCGCGAGCCACAGATCGACGGACGGTGCCATGCCGTTGACGAGAACGCCGAGGTAGCGCCCGACAAGCTCGGCATTGAACAGGTCAGGCTGATACGAGCCGAAGATAGGCGGCAGTGAGCCCACGACGAGGATCTTGCGATCTTTCGAGGCGTCGGCCGCTTCGCGGGCGATGCGTCCAGCGCGGGCTGCGAGCATCTCGCCTTCGGCCTCGAAACGAGTGTCGCCGATATGAAACGGAACCACGGCGTAGCTGTTGGTGGTGATGATGTCGGCGCCGGCGTCGATATAGTTGTCGTGCACCGTGCGGACGAAGTCCGGCGCTTCCATCAATGCGAGTGCCGACCATTCCGGCTGACGGAAAGGTGCACCGATGCGCTCGAGTTCGCGGCCGGTGCCGCCATCCAAGATAAGTCCACGCCGTGCCATATTGTCAATCCTTGCTTGTCATTGTGTATTCGTCACATTCAGCCGTTTGCGACCGGTAAGGTCCGTCTGGCGATGGCTTCGTCGAGCCAGCCTGGACGCATTTCAGGAACCGAAGAAATCAGCTTCTCAGTGTAGGGATCAAAGGGAGGCGCCAGAACCTCGTCTTTCCGACCGCACCGCACCACCTTGCCAGCGAGCATCACCGCAACCGTATCGGCGATCGCTCTCACGATGGCGAGATCATGGGTAATGAACAGATACGACGTGCCAACGTCCTTTTGCAAACGCATCAACAGGTCAAGAATGCCTTCGGCGACGAGGCGGGTCGAGCGCCGAGGTCGGCTCATCACATATGATCAGCTTCGGATCGGCCGCCAGTGCGCGCTATACAGATGCGCTGCTTTTGTCCGCCGGAAAGTTCGGCCGGAAAGCGGCCGAGCATGCTGTGCGGAAGCTCAATCTGGTCGAGCAGCGCAGAGAGGCGACGGTTCAGGTCTGCACCCTTTAGCCCGAAATAGAAGGCGAGGGGACGCGACAGGATCGCCTGGACGGTCTGGCGCGGATTGAGCGCCAGGTCGGGGGATCTGGTTGACAATCTGGATATTGCGCAGGATGTCTGACGTTCGCGCGGCAAGCGCGCCTGGCAGCTCCTGGCCGTCAAATCGCAAGCGGCCGGACGATGCCGGAAGAAGACCGGTGACGACGCGCGCAAGCGTCGATTTTCCGGAGCCGGATTCACCGACCACCGCAAGCGTTTCACCAAGTAGGAGATCAAGGCTCACATTCTGAAGAACGGATGTGCCCGGCGTATAGCCCGCCTCTATACCCACGATGCTGAGAAGGTTGTCGCGAGCTTCGGCGTGCGCCGGCTTTTCAGTCTGGCGCAAGGACACGAGGCGCCGCGTATAGTCTTTCTTTGGTGAATTGAAGATGTTGGCAACCGATCCGCGCTCGACCATCCGGCCATCGCGCAACACCAGAATCTCGTCGGCGACCTGTGCGACGACGGCCAGGTCGTGGGATATGTAAAGTGCTGAGGTAGCGGTTGTGGCAATCGCCTGCTTGATGGCAGCCAGCACCTCGATCTGCGTGGTAACGTCGAGGGCGGTGGTCGGTTCGTCGAAGACGATCAATTCTGGATACGGGCAGAGCGCCATCGCGGTCATGGCGCGTTGCAGCTGGCCGCCGGACCCTTGGTGCGGGTACCGGTCACCGAAATTTTTCGGGTCCGGCAGGCCGAGCAGGGCGAACAGCTCCTTGGCGCGTTCGATCGCCTCAGCACGGCCCGTCAGTCCATGCCAGAGCGTGGCTTCGATGACCTGATCGATCAGCCGGTGCGCCGGGTTGAACGCTGCTGCGGCCGACTGGGCGACATAAGTTACGGTGGCCCCCCGCAGGGTCCGCGTTTCACGTTTTGACAATTGCAAGATGTCACGGCCGTTCAGCTCCGCCCGTCCGCCGGTGATCTGCAGGCCATCGTGGCTATGACCTAGCGACGCTAGGCCAATGGTCGACTTGCCCGCGCCCGATCCGCCGATCAGGCCAAGAACGCGACCCTTTTCAAGTTCGAACGAGACCCCATCGACGATGGTCGTATCGCCAGCCTTGATTTCGAGATCGGAAACTTTCAGCAGGATGTCAGCCATTGCGCGCGCCCTTTCAGGCTGGTCGTTTTTGGAGCATCCAGTCCACCACAAGATTAATGCAGATGACCAGAATGGCGATCGCGGCGCCGGGAATAAGCGCGGCGAAGACACCGAACAGCAAGCCATCCTTGTTCTCCTTCACCAGGCTGCCCCAATCGGCGATCGGCGGCTGTACGCCAAGACCAAGGAAGGAGAGGGTAGACAAAAACAGAATGGCGAAAGCGAAGCGCAGACCGAGTTCGGCCAGAAGTGGCGAGAGCGCGTTTGGCAATATCTCCCGGACAATGATCCAGCTCCACCGTTCGCCGCGAAGCCGTGCCACCTCGACATAGTCCAGCCCGACAAGGTCGGCGGCAATCGCCCGGCTGACGCGAAAGACCCGTGTCGCCTCGAGGGTGGCCATGACAAGCACCAACACAACCATGTTCTTGGGGAGGACAGCGAGTACGACGAGCGCAAAGATCAGTGTCGGAATCGCCATCATGAGATCATTCAAACGTGACAGGATCTGATCGATCCAGCCGCGGCGAACGGCTGCGTAAAATCCGATGGAGACGCCGACGAGAAAGGCAATTGTGGTCGCAAGCGCCGCTATCACAAACGTGATTCGCGCACCCCAGACGAGGCGCGAAAACAGATCGTGGCCGATATTGTCGGTCCCCAGCAGTGCATCGGCGGAGGGCACGTCCCAGACGCCGCCGACCACCTCGGAAACCGGATGAGGCGCAAGCCAAGGTGCAAAGATTGCGAGCAGGAGAAAGGCGGTAACACCGACAAGACCAACGATCGCCATGGGCGTAAAGCGTGGCAGATTTTTCATCGCGGATGCCTTAGCCGTGGATTGGCGAGAACGGAGATCATGTCGGCAACGATATTCAGAAGGATGTAGACGGCGGCAAAGACCAGGCCTGCAGCTTGCACGACCGGTACATCACGCTTTGCCACGTGATCGACCAGATACTGGCCCATGCCGGGATAGACGAAGATCACTTCCACCACAACGACGCCAACGATGAGATAGGCTAGATTGAGCGCCACGACGTTGACGATGGGCGACAGGGCATTGGGAAGCGCGTGCTTCCAGACGATACGCCACCAGGGCAGCCCCTTGAGGAGCGCCGTTTCAATATAGGGGGAAGCCATGACGTTGAGGAGGGCTGCGCGCGTCATCCGCATCATGTGCCCGAGAACGGCCAGAACCAGCGTCAGGCACGGTAGCAGCATGACGATAAGCCTTTGCCCAAGCGGCATGGCGTCTGAAACGGTGGCGCTGCTCGGAAGCCAGAAGTGGGCGACGGAGAAATAGGCGATCAGCAGATAGCCGGCGAAGAATTCGGGAAGCGAGATCGCGCTGAGCGTGACCAGACCGATCGTTCGATCGACCCAGGTGCCGTTGTAGAGCACGGAAACGATCCCCAGCAGGATCGATAGCGGTACAGCAATGACGGCGGCCATCGCTGCCAGCAAAAGCGTATTCTTCAGGCGCGGCGTGATGCTCTTGGCGATGTCCTGCCGATTGCTATAGCTGCGGCCGAAGTCGCCGGTGACGGCGGCGCCCAGCCATTTGATGTAGCGGACGGGTGCCGGTTGTTCGAAACCAAGTTCCTTGCGGATACTGCGACCGCTTCCGGCGTTGCCTGCTGGCCGAGCATTGCGGTCGCGACATCACCAGGCAGGATCTGCGTTCCGGCAAAGATAACGAGCGACGTGGCCCACAGGAGCAACAGTCCGAGCAAGAGCCGCTTGACAAGCAGCGACCATAGGCTGTTGCCGCTCGTCTTTTGCGCCGGTAAAGGGCTCATCGCCTGAATGTCTGTGTCAATTCCGTCAGCCAACGACCGTCTGCCCATTTGTCTGTTTTCGAGATTTAGTGACTGGCACTATCGTGGTTCAGTTGCGAGGCGCTGAAAATAAGTTGCCCCCAGATCGTCGTCCTGGGGGCAAGGATTACATAGTCTTCGAGCCGGTCAGACGTTGAGCCAGGCGCGCTCGGGAAGACGGTAGCCGCTGAGATCACCGCCACCCGGTACCGGAACATAACCGCCGACCTTGTCCGAAGCCGCCGCCAGATTGTCGACAAAGAGCGGAATAAGTTCGCCGCCTTCGTCAACCAGCTTGACCTGCAGGTCGTGGTAGATCTGCTTGCGCTTTGTTTCGTCCAGCTCAACGCGGGCCGCAGCAAGCAGCTTGTCGAAGGTCTCGTCGCGCCAGGCCGTTTCATTCCACGGCGCCTCGGACTGGAAAATCAGCGACAGCATGGCGTCGGCCGTCGGCCGCACGGACCAGTTGGAGGCCACGAACGGCTTTTTCAGCCACACCTCGTCCCAGTAGCCGTCGGAGGGCACACGCTCGACGTCGATGGTGATGCCGGCCTTAGCAGCCGACGCCTGGAAGAGCTGTGCGGCATCGACGGACCCGGGGAAGCCATTGTCTGAGACGCTGAGCAGGATGCCACCGGGCGCGCCGGCCTTCTTGAAATGGAAGGCGGCCTTGTCGGCGTCATAGGCACGCTGCGGAATGTCCTTGGCGAAGTAAGGGTTCCACGATGCGATCGGGTTGTCGTTGCCGATCGCGCCGGTGCCGACCAGGAGGCTGTTTTGCAGTTCCTCACGATCGATCGCATATTTTAGCGCGAGGCGCAGATCGACGTTGTCGTAGGGTGCTGCGTCGACACGCATGGGGAAGCAGAACATGGTGTTTTCCTGCGAGCGCAGGATCTGTACGCCCGGACGCGAGCTCAACCGGCTCAGGGTGCGGGGTTCGACGCGGTTGATGATGTGGACCTGCCCGCTGAGAAGAGCGGCCATGCGGGCTGTCGCATCGCTCATGGCGATGGTTTCGACCGAGATCGACATGGGCACGGTCGGATGCCCAGTAGTTCGGGTTCCGCTTGGTCAGCGCGCGCACGCCCGGCTGGAAATCTTCGAGAATGAAGGCACCGGTGCCGACGCCCTTGTCGAAGTCGCCGCCGTCCGGGCCGATGCCCATGTGATAATCCACCAAGGCCGCCGGGAAATCGGCATTGCCGGCGCTGAGCGTGACGGTGACTTCATGGGTGTCGGTGGCTTTGATATCGGTAACGGCGAGCAGCTGGCCCTTGCCGCCGGAGTTGCTCTTTTCGCCGCGGTGATGATTGAGCGAGTAGACGACGTCCTGCGCCACAAGTTCCTTGCCGTTGTGGAACTGGATGCCCTTCTTCAGCTTGAAGACCCATTTGCTAGCATCCGGGGTCGCTGCTTCCCAGCTTTCGGCCAGGGCGCCAACGAGCTTGCCATCAGGTCCAAGTTCCAGCACCGTGTTGAAGAGTTGGAAGCCGACCGTATACATGTAGGCCTCGGTGTAGAATGCCGGGTCCAGCCTGTCCGAACTTGAGGCCGTATCGAGACCGAGGATAAGGTGACCACCCTTGATTGGTGTCGTCGCCTGCGCGCTGGCCGCACCGGTCTGTAACAGTCCCCCAGCCGAAAGGGCTGTGGACATCAGTCCAGCGTTTCGCAGAAACTGCCGACGCGTCGGCTGCAGGATGTTTGAATTTCTCAGGTAACCCGGCATTGTCGATCCGTTCTTGGCGTGATGGGTATGCGGCCGCGAGAAGGGGTGCTGGCGCCGCCCGACATTTGTCTAAGGGGTTCCAGGCGCGCAATCTCGCAAATTTCTTCTAAAATTCTTCTGCCGAGGGGAAGAAAATGTGGCCCGGACGAAAGCCGCTTCCAAAGAAGGGAAAACGGCAAGCCCTTTGCAACGGGTAACGGCGGAGCAGCGTGAAATCCCTTTATGAAAGCAAGCGCGTGCTGCAAGGGACAGTGCCACCACTCCATTGCCGATGCAGCGTTCATCCGGCTGGTAATCGGAATTGTGCAGCCGATCGTCGCGGCCTTCCTGCGACGCGCCGACACCGAGCTGAAAGGCGGGAACCTTCGCACCTATCAGCGCAAAGTCTTCCGCTCCAAGGCTCGCCTCACGCTTGAGCACGACATCGCCAAAATGATCGCGGATGGCGCTCATCGTCGTTTTCAAAATGCGATCGTCGGAAACCAGCGATGGGACGCCACGCACGTAATTGATCGCGCACCTTACCCGCATAGAAGCCTCGAGCCCGGCGCAGACGCGCCTCAGCGCAGCCTCGATGACATCGCGCGAGACAGGATCCTGGCAGCGCACCGTGCCCATGATGCTGACGGAATCCGGGATGATGTTGTGGGTGTTGCCACCATGGATGGATCCGATTGTCAGGACTGCCGGGCGCATCGGATCGACTTCCCGCGAAATAATCGTCTGAAGCTGGGTGATCAGTTCCACGGTGGCGACAACGGGGTCGATGGCCATATGCGGGCGGGCCGCGTGGCCCGATGCCGCGTGGATTGTAATGTCGAACTCGTCCGACGAACCATTGGCAATCCCCTCGACAAAGCTGAAAGTGCCGACCGGCTCGTCGGGCTGATTGTGGAAGCCGAGTGCAAGATCGACGCCATCAAGCACACCATCGGCAATCATGGCGGCAGCGCCACTCTCCTGCGTTTCTTCGGCTGGCTGGAACATCAGTTTGATGTTTCCGCGAGACGCGGCGCTATCTCCTTAAGCACCGCTCCGACCCCGATCAGCGTGGCGGTATGGAGGTCATGACCACAGGCGTGCATTTTGCCTTCGACAATGCTGGCAAAGGGCAGGCCGGTCTGCTCCTTGATTGGCAGAGCATCCATGTCGGCGCGGATAACCAAGGTCGGACCCGACGCTCCACCCTTGATGAAGCCGACGACACCGGTACGACCGACACCTGTTGCGTGCTCGATGCCAAGACTTGCCAGCTCACGAGCAACGGCCCCACTTGTTCTTTCAACCTCGAACCCGGTTTCGGGATGCATATGGATGTCACGGCGCAGCTCGATCAGGTGTGTTTCGTGATCCGTAGCAAGTTTCTGGATGAGCCTACCAAGGTCATTGATCTGTGTATCCATTTTGAAGTCCTTACGGGCGCGGATCCGAAGCCGAGCGTGATGACTGCGACATAAAGCCTAGCGTCACTCGCGTATAGGGAATGAACATTCGTCTGAAAAGCCGTTGGTCTGATTGCAAGTTGGAATTTTGTGGCAGGTGCCGGCTCTGGGTGAATGCGGTATGGGCTTGGCGATGATTTTCGCCGCGGCCGCAGTTTTGACCGACCGGCAAGAGACGCCGGTCATCAGCGCCATGCAGTATTGCCGCTGTAGCACGACGAGATAGGTACAACCATGCAATTTCCGGTTGTCTTGAAGGTCTGAGCCCGATGTCTGGCGTTGTGTTCAGTGCCGTTGACGATGACCTTGGCCTCGCGCCGCGTACTGTTTCCAAGCTGAGAAATTTTCATTGGATCCTCCAGGTCTCGCGCAATGTTGGGCGCCGACCGGACCCGTAGACTGACCGGTGATATCGAGGCTTCAGTTGAAGCGGCGCAACTCGGCCTAAAGCGAGCCTGTCAGGCGAACGTTTCATACAGGAATCCGCATGCCCCAATATCGGATATCCATAAGTCCTGCGTGGCAGAGCATTGCTCTTCGAGGGGCGGGGAAGGGAACGAACCTCGATCTCGGCTGTTCGCAGGGTGATGGATGTCAATTTCATCGGCGCTCTGGCGGTCACGCAGGCGATGCTGCCGCTGTTGAAGGAGGCTCCTGCCGGCCGCATTGTAAACCTGTCCAGTTCGCTTGGCTCGCTGACACTCAACGGCGATCCGGCCTCGACCTACTATTCGCAGCGGTTCATCGGATATAATGCCTCCAAGGCAGCGCTGAATATGCTGACCATCCAGTTGAGCGAGGAGCTGCACGGGACGGGCGTTGTCGTGAACTCCGTGAGTGCCGGCTTCGCCAAGACAGACCTGACCGGATACAGCAACATGACACCGGAGGAGGTGCACGGCTTCCCGTACAATACGCTCTCGCAGGTGATGAATCAGGCGTCTTTGTAGAGCCTGACGCCAAGACGCCCTGGTAGGAACAGGTTGATCGGAGCGCCGCTTCCGTGGCGGCGAAGTCGAGGAGCCACCGGAGATCTCCCTGGAGCCAATAGGCAGGGCCGGCGGCATAGCCGGCTGGCTCCGAGCTCGCTCAGCATCCCCCTGACCTTTGCGGCAATCAGCCCGTTATGGGACCGGCATTCAGCCCTGCTGAACGATGACATGTCCAAGAGCGGATGAACGTCCCACGATCGCGTTGCAGGGCTTTGGCCCATGCGGGTGGATCAACTGCAAGCGCCGTCCGAAGCCAGGCAAGGGTCAAACGTTTCGTCGCCTCCAGCGAAATGCAGGGGGTTACCAGCCTTTGCGCGCTTAAAAAATCAGACAGCCGTCACCTGGGCGCTTCATTCGGTCGCAAATAATACGCATTGCTTACTCCCGGCAATAGGAGGCACGTTTCAGAACGATCCAATCATTTTTGGATATTAGTAATACTTATGCGGGAAGGTGCCGCTCATCTCTGCTTGAGCACCCTGGGAGACAAGAATGAGAAAACGAATAAGGCTGCATCAAGTCCGTGTAGGCATGTACGTTGAGGAACTTGAAGGCACCGTAGTGGCGCCATCTCGTATCGTTGGGCCTATCTTGTCCCCTGCTGATATCGACCTCATGATGAAAAGCCGCGCGATGAGTGTCGTTATCGATAGGCGGAAAGGGCTGGATGTCGATCAAGGTTCACGGGATGGCGTCGAGAATGACCTGGTCAGCTTCGCGTTCGATCTCAATTCAAGGTTTGGTGCAGAGGAAATCCGGCTCGCACGAGAGGCCATCCAGGATGCGCGACCTTGTATAAGAGATGTCCTCGCGGAGGCTCGCACTCGAGGGAGCTTTCGTCTCGACGCGGCCGACAAGGCCGTAGAGCGGATCATGTTGGAGGCCATGACCAATGCCGGCGCAATGATCGCTGTGGCAAAACTCAAGGAGAAGGACGAGGGAACCTTTCTGCACTCCTTGGCCGTCAGTGCGCTCATGGTCACCTTTGGGCGAAACCTCGGGATGAGTGAGCAAGCGGTGCGGCTACTTGGCTTAGGCGGGCTGGGTCATGATCTGGGTAAAACGGTGTTGCCAATCGAATTGTTGCGTAAGCCGGGAAAGCTGACGGCCGATGAACTCGAGGTCATTCGGACCCATCCTGCTCGAGGATATGAATTGGTGAAACAGATCGATGGTATGTCAAAACCTGTTCTCGACATATGTCTTTATCACCATGAGAAATTCGATGGCACTGGTTACCCTCACCGGTTAACGGGATCGGCAATACCCCAGGCTGCACGCATTGCCGCGATCTGCGACGTCTACGACGCGCTGACGTCAGTTCGGCCTTATAAACGCGCCTGGTCGCAGGCTGAAGCCATCGAGACTATGACGCGGTCCCGGGGTCATTTTGATCCCGACCTGCTCAACGCGTTTATATCGAAGATGGTGATCAACGGCACCATCCATTGAAAAGCCTTTCTGAGGAGTAGTGGCCACACGCGGTGAATTTTAAGCGGCGCCAATGGTTCGATATTTCTACAACCGCAACGCAACGTCTGAGACTGGCGTGCTGACGGCGTTAATTTCGGCCGAAATATGATCGTGGCTTTGGGGCCATTCCAGCCTGGAGAAAACATGAAAATTGACATTCTAATAAATGAAAAACCTTGTGAAGAGGAGGTCTTGAGCATTTATAAAGCCAACGACTGGTCATCTGCACAGAAACCCCAAACTTTACTGGCTGCCCTACACAATTCGCACACTCTGATAACGGCGCGTTCCAATAACCTGTTAATCGGACTGGCAAATGCCATTTCCGACGGACACCTGGTCGTCTACTTTCCCCATCTGCTTGTGCATCCTGACTTTCAGAGACGGGGCATCGGTCGCAAATTGATGACCGCAATGCTCCAGAAATATGCTGACTTTCATCAGATAATGCTCACTGCGGACGGTAACTCCGTTCGCTTCTACGAGGGCCTTGGGTTTGCCAAAGCGGGCAGCACCGTTCCAATGTGGATCTATGCTGGAACAGACCATTAATTAAGCGTGCCTAGGCCGTAGTGACGATTTAACTATTTGAGCCAGATGGCGATGGCTGCGAGTTTGACGACACCCATGAAGTTGGCCAGAAGCTTGTCGTATCGGGTTGCGACGCGTCGGAACTGTTTGAGCTTGTTGAAGAAGCGCTCGATGCGATTGCGCTCCTTGTAGAGTTCGGCGTCGTAGGCACGCTGAACCTTTCGGTTGCGCCTGGGCGGGATGACGAGGCGTGTTCCTGCCTGCGTGATCCTTTCGCACAGATGATCGGCATCATAGCCTTTGTCTGCAAGGGCGGCCACGGCCTCGAAACCGTCGACGAGATCATGGGCAAAGGCGATGTCGTTGCGTTGTCCGGGAGAGCCTATCAATCGGATTGGAAGGCCGAGCGCTTCCGTCGCTGCGTGGATTTTGGTGCTCAATCCACCGCGAGACCGGCCCAGGCCCTGGGCATCCGCCCCCCTTTTAGCTTGCGTGCGCCGGCGGCATGCTGATGCGCCCGCACGATGGTACTATCAATCATCAGCCATTCGAGGTCGGCTTCACGCGAAAGAACCGACAGCATCTCGTCAAGAACACCCATCTCGATCCAGCGGTAATAGCGCCGCTTCACCGAGCGATAGTCGCCAAGCCGCTCGGGCAGGTCGCGCCAACGGCCGCCAGAGCGCGCCATCCATAGAAGCGCATCCAGAAATGTTCGATTATCCGTGCACGGGCCACGCTTGCCTTTGGTGCCGCCCGGCACAAAGCCCTTGATCCGTTCCCATTGATCATCCCGAAGCGTATCGCAATCCATCACCGATCTCCAAAATCAGCTTTGAATCCGATTTGCGCACCTTTGGGAACCCTAAATCCTTAAATCGTCACCACACCCTAGCGGCCCTCGCCTATATCGAGGGTTATGGTGATCGCTGCGGCGATTGGGGCTGAGCGTTCATATAACAGGCCACGTAAGTTTGGGTCTGTCAGTTCCTCAAACATCCGGCCTTGCCTGCAGGCTCTGTCCCGCCTTCGGACCCATAACCAGAGTCCTTTATGCCGCCGAAAGGCAGTTCCGGCAGTGCCAGACCATGATGATTGATCGACAACTGAAGCCACTGAAACCCGCAAATTCATCACTCTCGTGGTCTCTATCTCAGGTCAACTTTCGGCCATAAAATGCCGGCGACCACCGTCCGCTTCGTATTGGAAGTCGAAAGAGGTGCCTGACTGTTCGCTCTCAAACTACAGGATAAAGTCGACTTTCGTTAGATTGATGATGCCGGCGAGCTCGATCTGGAAGTCGGCTCGGCCATCGAGATTGACGTCGCCATAAACGATCGTCTTGTCGTTGGCTGTGCCCGCAACGTCAAAGGTGCGATAGATCAGATCGCCCGAGCCACCCGAGAAATTGCCCGTCCCTTTCCAGGTGAAGGCCTGATCGCCGGAGGCCTTCGCGTTGGCGTCGATCTTGGAGAGGTCGAGATAGTCCTCACCACGCAGGAAATCGGCAACGATGTCGCGCTTGTCAGCACCCGAAAGCGGACTGAGCGAACCGTTGTTGATGAACCCGGAGAAACCGGGAGCCGAGTCCTGTGTCGTCACGAAGACGAACACATCCTTGCCGGCGCCACCATAGAGCGTATCGATGCCGGTGCCGCCGATCAGGGTGTCGTTGCCGGCGCCGCCCTTGATGCTGTCATTGCCACCTTTGCCGTCGAGAATGTCGTCACTGCTCGTGCCCGTCAGCGTGTCGTTGCCAGAGGTGCCCGGCCGGGTCTCCTTCACGTCAGTGACAGTGACCTTGATAGTCTTCGAAGCCTCATAGCTCGTGCCGATCGTCGGATCATCAAGGCGAATGGTGACATCGAGGACGGGGTTGGTCTCGAAGTCGAGCGTCACGCCGGCCTTTAGCCACAAGGCGCCGTTCTTGATCTCGAACAGCTTCGTATCCGCGCCCGTGAGCGACAGCACGTTCTTGCCGCCATCGCCATCGGTGGTCGTAAGGTTTGCCACCTTGCGCGCCACCAACGTGGAGGCATCCTCGGCTATGACAGTCAGCGTCTGCGTCAGTCCGAGGGCCGGTGCGTCGTTGACCGGCGTGACGTTGATGGTCAATGTGTTCGCCGAGGGGTCGAGATTGACACCGCCACTCGCGGTGCCGCCATTGTCCTCGACCTGGAAGGTGAAGTGGGCATAACCGGTGCCGTTGGCATTGTGGGCCGGCGTGAACTTCAGCTTGCCCGCATTGATATCGGCGACCGAGATGAACTGACCGGCAGACACCGCGATGCCGTTGTTGGTCAACGTGCCGGCACTAGGCAGCGCCGTGATCTTGACCCGGGAAAGCGTGTTGCCATCGGTGTCGCTGAAGCCAAAGTCGGCCGCCGTCAGTGCCTTCGGCGTGTCCTCCAGCGTTGCGATCGTCTTGTTGCTGCCGGATGGTGCGTCGTTGACCGGCGCGACGTTGATGGTCAATGTGTTCGCCGAGGGGTCGAGATTGACACCGCCACTTGCGGTGCCGCCATTGTCCTCGACCTGGAAGGTGAAGTGGGCATAGCCGTTGGCATTGTGGGCCGGCGTGAACTTCAGCTTGCCCGCATTGATATCGGCGACCGAGATGAACTGACCGGCAGACACCGCGATGCCGTTGTTGGTGAACGTGCCGGCACTAGGCAGCGCCGTGATCTTGACCCGGGAAAGCGTGTTGCCGTCGGTGTCGCTGAAGCCAAAGTCGGCCGCCGTCAGTGCCTTAGGCACGTCCTCCAGCGTTGCGATCGTCTTGTTGCTGCCGGATGGTGCGTCGTTGACCGGCGCGACGTTGATGGTCAATGTGTTCGCCGAGGGGTCGAGATTGACACCGCCACTCGCGGTGCCGCCATTGTCCTCGACCTGGAAGGTGAAGTGGGCATAACCGGTGCCGTTGGCATTGTGGGCCGGCGTGAACTTCAGCTTGCCCGCATTGATATCGGCGACCGAGATGAACTGACCGGCAGACACCGCGATGCCGTTGTTGGTGAACGTGCCGGCACTAGGCAGCGCCGTGATCTTGACCCGGGAAAGCGTGTTGCCATCGGTGTCGCTGAAGCCAAAGTCGGCCGCCGTCAGTGCCTTCGGCGTGTCCTCCAGCGTTGCGATCGTCTTGTTGCTGCCGGATGGTGCGTCGTTGACCGGCGCGACGTTGATGGTCAATGTGTTCGCCGAGGGGTCGAGATTGACACCGCCACTTGCGGTGCCGCCATTGTCCTCGACCTGGAAGGTGAAGTGGGCATAGCCGGTGCCGTTGGCATTGTGGGTCGGCGTGAACTTCAGCTTGCCCGCATTGATATCGGCGACCGAAATGAACTGACCGGCAGACACCGCGATGCCGTTGTTGGTGAACGTGCCGGCACTAGGCAGCGCCGTGATCTTGACCCGGGAAAGCGTGTTGCCGTCGGTGTCGCTGAAGCCAAAGTCGGCCGTCGTCAGTGCCTTAGGCACGTCCTCCAGCGTTGCGATCGTCTTGTTGCCGCCGGTTGGTGCGTCGTTGATGTTGATGATCGCGGCGGTGCCGGCGCTGGTCGCGCTCTCGGCAAAACCCCGCCCATCGACATAGCTCGTCACCAGGCGAACAATGCCGCCGACGTCGGCGTCGCGCAGGGTATAGGTCGCCTGGTCCGTGCCGACATTGACGAAGCCTGAGCCGGTATTGCGCTGCCACTGGTAGTGCAGCGTCCCCAGGCCATCGGAGTCTGCAAGCGTCGAGACTGCGGTCAGCACCTGATCCTCGGCGGCCGTGCCGGAAATCGTCACGCCGCCGGTGTGCGGGTCGTTGACTGCGCTGACGGCCGTGGTACCGGCGCTGGTAACCGCCTCGGACGTGCCTTGTTGGTCGGTGTAGGAGGTCACCACCCGGATGTGGGCGCCCACGTCGGTGCCACCCAGAGTGTAGGTCGCCTGGTCGGTCCCGATATTGACGAAGCCCGAACCGCTGTCGCGCTGCCACTGGTAGTGTAACGTCCCCAGGCCATCGGCATCGGCCAGAGCGAAGGTGTTGGCGGTCAGGACTTCGTTTTCGACTGGCGTTCCGGTGATCGACACGCCACCGGTCGGCGCGTCGTTGATGTTGGCGATGGCAGCGGTGCCGGGGCTGGTGGTGCTCTCGGCGAAACCCTGGCCATCGGTATAGCTGACGACCACCCGGACCACGCCGCCGACATCACCGTCGCCAAGGGTATAGGTCGCCTGGTCGGTGCCGACATTGGCATAGCCGCTGCCGGTATCGCGTTGCCACTGATAGTGCAGCGAACCCAAGCCATCGCCGTCGGCCAGAGTGGAGACGGCAGTCAGCACCTGGTTCTCGGTCGCCGTGCCAGTGATTGACGCGCCGCCGGTATGCGGGTCATTGACCCCCGCGATCGCGGCTGTGCCGGCACTGGTCACTGCCTCGGCTGTGCCTTGCTGGTCGGTGTAGCTGGTGACCAGGCGGATTATGCCGCCGACATCAGCATCGCCGAGGGTATAGGTCGCCTGGTCGGTCCCAACATTGACAAAGCCGGAACCGGTGTTGCGCTGCCACTGATAGTGCAGCGTGCCGATGCCGTCGATGTCGGCCAGAGTGGAGGTGTTCGCCGTCAAAACCTGATTCTCAGTCGTCGTGCCCGGTGATCGACACGCCGCCCGTCGGCGCATCGTTGACGTTCGCGATGGCAGCGGAGGCGGCGCTGGTGGCGCTTTCAGCGAAGCCCTGATCGTCGGTGTAGTTGACGACCACGCGGACGACGCCGCCGACGTCGGCATCGCCAAGCGTGTAAGTCGACTGATCGGTACCGACATTGACGAAACCTGAGCCGGTGTCGCGCTGCCACTGGTAGTGCAACGTGCCGACGCCGTCGGCTTCGGCCAGGGTTGTTGTGTTGGCCGTCAGGACCTGGTTCTCGGTTGCCGTACCGCTGACCGACACGCCGCCGGTGTGCGGGTCATTGACCCCGGCGATGGCGGCGGTGCCAGCGCTGGTGACGTTGTTGGCGAAGCCCTGGCCGTCGGTATAGCTGACGACCACGCGAACAACGCCGCCGACATCGGCGTCGCCAAGCGTGTAGGTCGCCTGATCGGCGGCGCCGATGCTGACGAAGCCCGAGCCCGTATCGCGCTGCCAGTCGTAGTGCAGCGTGCCAAGGCCGTCGGTGTCCGCAAGGGTGGTGGTATTGGCCGTCAGGACCTGATCCTCGGTCGCCGTGCCGGTGATCGATGCGCCGCCGGTCGGGGCGTCGTTGAAGGCGGTGATCGAGCTCGTCGCAGCGCTGGTTGCCGATTCCACCGTACCGCCGGCATCGGTGTAGTAGATGACCACACGAACCACGCCGCCAATGTCACCATCGCCGAGCGTATAGGTCGACTGGTCGGCGCCAACATTGACGAAGCCCGAGCCGACGTCGTGCTGCCACTGATAGTGCAGCGTGCCGATGCCGTCCGGATCGGCCATAGTCGAGACCGCAGTCAGCACCTGATCCTCGGTCGCCGTGCCGCTGACGCTGGCGCCGCCGGTGTGAATATCGTTGGTCGGCGTGACCGTGATGCCCAGCGTCATGGCCGTGCCGTACTCGGTCGAGCCGCCGGTGGTGGACAGGTTCGCCGTCGCGCCGGTGGTCACCGCGCCTGAAGAGTCTTCGATGATATGGACGATCAGACTGGGCGGGGAGCCGGAATAGTCGGCGGCCGCCACGAAGCGCACCAAGGTGCTGCTGTCGAGCACGAAGGCGCTGGCGGTCGAGACGGCCGGCAGGTCATGCCACGATCCGCCCGAGAAGTACTGGTAGACACCTTGACCGGCGGTCGCGGTATTGGAGGTCACCGCCACGCCGGTAAAGGTGTCGGCAGACGAACCACCGGAAACCTGGTCCTTGGCATCCGAGAAATGGCTGCTAAACAGCGACGAGACCGTTTGGCCGACCCCGGGCGCAGAATCTTCGCCGATCGTCGTCAGGCTGACGACCGAGCCACCCGTGACGGTCGGCGCGTCGTTGACGGCCGTGACCGCGTGATCGAGCACCACTGTGCCGACGCTGTAGGGCGTCGAACCGCCGCTGGTGGTGGTGTTGACGACCGCGCCGTTGGTCAGGGCGCCGCCGGGAAGCATCGACCAGCTTCATGGTCAGGCTCGGGGGCCGGGCCGTTGTAGTCCGTGGCCGGCAGGAAGCGGATCGGCGCAGTGGCGGCGATCGTCACCGCCGCCGCCGTCGAGGCCGCGCCGACGTTCACCCAGCTCGAGCCGTTATAGTACTGCCACTGGCCCGTGCTGCCGCTGGAACCGTTGGCTACCACGGCCACACCGGCGAAGGCGTTGGCCGAGCTGCCGCCCGTCACCTGGTCGTTGGCGTCGGTGAACTGGCCGCTGAACAGGGACGAGACCGTGTTGGTCAGGGCCGCGTTGGCCACGTCCTCGTTGGTCGCGGCCAGGGTTTCGGGTGCCGTCGCCGGCCACGAGGGGGGCATCGTTCACCCCGTTGATGGTGATGGTGTAGAAGTCGGTGTCAGACAGCGCGCCGCCCGAACCGGTGCCGCCGCCGTCGTTGGTGACCACCGTCAGGGTGTCGGTGCCGTTGATGTTGGTGCTGCCCAGGTAGAGCAGGCCGTTGGTGGCCGCCAGGGTGGCGTTGATCTCGTTCAGCGTGCCGGCGATGGTTACCGTGGCGGTGCCGTTGCCGGTGATCTCGCCCGAGGTCAGGCCGTTGGTGACGTTGGTCAGCAGGGTCAAAATGCCCTTGGCCACCAACAGGGTGACCGACACCGTCTGCAGGGCGGGATTGGCGTCGGCGTCGCTGAGCTGCAGGCCGGTGACGGCGATGTTGCTGTCTTCGTTGCCGGTGGCGCTGGAGACCGTGCCGTTGACCGGTGCGTCGTTGACGGCCGCGATGGTGATGGTTGTCGTGCCGCTGTTCTGCGCGCCGCCGGGTACGTCAGGTGTGCCGTCGCTGACGGTCCAGGTAATGGTTCGATTGGTATTTAGCCCATAGTTGGTGGGATTGTCGCCCGTCGACCAGAAACGGATCGCCGCTAGAACCGCCTGATAGTTGGCAATCGTATCGTAGCCGGTGAGCGACAGGCTGGAGGTCGAAGCGCTCCAGCTGAGCGTGATGTTGGTGCCCGAAATCAGTCCGCTGATCTGCAGCGAAGCGCCGTATGCCAGATGGTCGTCGGCTGAGCTGGTCTCGTTCGACGAGAACTTGCCGCCGGTTATCTGCACCGTCGCACCGGCCAGATGGTCGCTCTCGACGTCTGTGATCACAGGCGCACCGGTCAGGAGCACCGTCGCGGCACCGGCCTGTTCGGCCATCTGGGTGGAGGTGCCGTTCAGGCTGCCCAAGGTCGGCAGCACGTTGAACTGCATGCCGCCGATGTTGGAGGTGTCACCGAAGCCAGGCGAGATGGTGTTGATCAAGGTCGCGGTCGTGCCGGCGGCGTCGAGCTGGAACACCCAGATGACGTCGTCGTCGGCGACCCCGCCGTCATTCACGTTCTCTGTCTCGATGTAGAGGATGTTGTTGACCTCATCGAGCGTCATGTCGCCGGGATAGAAATCGGCGGCGTTGACGCCCACGACGGTCACCTTGACGGCATTGCTCGAACCATTGGTGGTCGAGGCGTTGGCCACCATCCAGATGGCGTTCTCGGCAGCGGGGTCGGCCGGTTCCTCTGCATGAGTGATGAAGTAGGCGCGGTTGGAGTCGACGTCGATTTCAACGTCGGTGATGATGCCGTTCAGCGTGGTGAAGTCGGTGCCGTCGCTGTCCAGCGGGAACTGTGCCTGCGGGACCAGCTTCACCGCAGGGGCGGTGATGTTGTTGAGGTCCAGGCGGTAAACCTCGTTGGTCTCGACGCCGTCGCCCAGCGAGACGTTGGTAAAATAAACGAAGCCGCGCGTGAAATCGAAGTCGAAGTCGCGCGGAATGAACAAGCCCAGGCCGCCGGCCGCGCTGGACGTGATGCCTGCCGTTACCTGGGTGACCAGGAACTGCTCGTTGCTGAGTGCGCCCGTCGTCGGATTATAGTCGTAGACCTTGATGCCCTGGGTGCTGTCGCCGAAGCCCGCGCCGACATCGATATAGCTGACATAGAGCTTCTCGTTGATGGGATCGATGTGCATCGCATAGACGAGATCGTCAGCAGCATTGTAGGTCTCGACGACCGTCGGTGGCGTGGCGCTGCCGATATGTCCCATCAGGATGCGGCTGTTCGACCCGTCGCCGCCGCCCGACAATACGAAAAACAGACCCGCGGCGGTGTCGAGCACCACGTCTTCGGGGAAGCTGGTGCCCAGGTCCAGGCTCGGGGTGTTGTCGAACACCGTGGTGTGATTGAGCCCGTCGCTGTTGACATAAACCAGGCGCGCATCGGGCAGGTTGCCCTGGGTCAGGTACCAGAGCTGTCCGGTGGGGTGGGAGCCGAGGACGCTGACGCCGTCATCGGTGGAACCGCCGGCGACGGTGTAGGTGGTCCCGCCCACAGTGGCGGTGGTGGTTACGGTCGTGCCGGCAAGCTCCAGGGTACCGGCATCGTCCTTGTTGTCGACAAAGGTCAGCGTGCCGCCGGCGTTGACCTTGAACACGCTGAGACCGTTCTCGGTACCGCCGACCGTCAGATAGGTGGTCAAGCCCTGGACGGAGACGGAAAGACCGGTGGCGCCGGCCAGACGCAGGCCTGCGGTGTCGGAAATGTTGTCTACACTGGTCAGGATACCCGACGAGTTGACCGAAAAGGCGCTTACGCCGCTATCGGCTGTGCCCGTGACGAACACATAGGTGACACCGCCGACCAAAGCCGTTGCGACGTCGGAGGCACCGTCAAGTTTAAGAGTGGCGTCGTCGGTGACTGAACTCGTGTGGGTCAGGCTGCCATTGGCTGCGACCAGGAAGACGCTGAGGCCATCATCGATTCCGCCTGTCGCGAAAAGGTAGGTATTGCCACCAATCACCGCGGTGGTAAGTCCCTTGACGCCGTCCAATTCAGATGTGCCTGTGTCCGCGAGGTTGACGACCGATGTCAATTGTCCGTCGCCCGCCACGCGAAAGACGCTGATGCCGTCATCGTTGGTGCCGGCTGCGAACACATAGGCATTTCCGCCCACCGTCGCCGAAGTCACGCGCGACGCGCCACCGAGGCTCAAGGTGCCGTCGTCAGCGATATTGTCGACGCTGGATAGCGCGCCGCCGGTACCGACCCGAAAGACGCTGAGGCCATTGTCACCCGCGCCAGCGGCGATCAGGTAGGTATTGCCGTTGGAGGTGATCGTGGACAACCCACTGACACCGGCCAGATTGAGCGCACCGCTGTCGGTGAGATTGGAGACATTGGTCAGCGAGCCATTAAGGCCCAGCGCAAAAACGCTGATCCCGTTATCGACCGCGCCGGCGGTGAAGACATAGGTCGTGCCGCCGACATCCGTCGAGGTGATGAACGATACGCCGTCCAGCTCCGCCGAGCCGCTGTCGGTTTCGTTATCGGGATTGGTGAAATTGAACATGCGTCACCTCCAGCCTAATCAGCGGTCGTCGCGTTTAAACGGACTGAGGCCGCATCGTTGTTTTTGCTGCGTTGCTTGCGATCACCCCGTCAAAATGGGCGCATTGGCTTTAAAAATTTTGTCAGGTCGGAATTACTAAGCGGAACCGTTCCCGAGCTAGCCGCAATGCGCAGATGGCGCATTCTCCGATTTGCCGGCCTACTGCTTGTATCGTTGTTCAATATGAAGGTGACGTGGTCAGAATGGCTGCAAACACTGAATACGGATGCGGCAACCAGCAGAAACGAGCGCCATTACATCCGCCACTTCAGGCCGATGCGGATGACATCGGCGTCGATATCGTTCTCCGAAGGGCGGAAGGCCCCCGCCGGCTCGATGGCGGCGCCCGTGGCAGTCACGGTGCCGAAATCATAGTGGAGGTATTCAAGGCCAATCGACCAGTTCGACTTGAAGCGCCACTCGACGCCACCGCCCGCTACCCAGCCGGTTTCTGTACCGCCTCCGGAAACGTCCATCAGCCCCTGCGTCGGAAAGGTCACGCGATCATAGGCACGTACGCCAATATTGGCCAGCGCAACACCGCCCGTCAGGTAGAAAAGGACATCGGATGCGGCAATACCAGCGCGCAGACGCGCGCTCGCAGCCCAGCCCATGTCGAAGCTCGTATGGGTGTCGTTCTCTATCGCCGAGGTGCCGTTCGCCCCGCGGTTCATCAGCGAGAAATCGATGACGCCGCCGAGCACAAAGGCATTATCGCCAAGGTCGAACTGACGATCACACCCCGCCTCGACACCGCCCGTCAGGCCACTGTCATCCATGCCGATTGTTTCGGAGGCTGGGTCGTTCCACGCACTGCCCGATCCAGCGAAGGGGCCGTCACGGAACGGCGTATCGGTGGCGTCCGCGTTTGCGCGAGCATAACCAGGTATTGGCGCCGACATAGCAGCCCGACCAACTGGATGCCGCTTCCGTCGGAGGAAACATGTCCCCGGAGATAGCTGATTGAAGACCGAGCATCAAGGCCGCGCCCATGGCGGCGCAAAATATGTAGCGCTTCAAAATATGCCCCCCAGTAATCGAACGCCCAGCGCTGCAATTATAAGTCGCACCTTATAATTGAGCTATAGGGGTCTTTCCTGTTATTCGCCAGTCGATTTGTTTGCGATGGTTGTACTAGGCAATACAATGCCACAGGCTGAGGTAGAAATACCACATGCAGTGATGTCCAAGGAGTGGGGTAGCGGTGGCCATCAGTGTTTTCCGGTAGGGTCAGGTTGTCAAAGAGGCGGTGTCACGTTGTTTCATCCATGATCAAGCAAGGTGTGTGCCTGAGACATCAGGCACTCGCGCCGGTCACGGCTTTCCACTGGGCCATGGCGCGATCCGATGGATGTGGATAGCCAGGGCTGAGCGTTTTTGATGCGGTGCGACGAAGAGATTTCGGACTGCCGAAAAGATCGATACGAAGCATTGCAAGCCGCCGACCGATCGAAACCTCTGCATCATCCGTTCTCGTTTTCGCAGGGGCACGTGAGAATTCTCCGCCCGGGTGTTGAGCCCCTTATGAGATCGATGTTCGACACCTGGCATGACTTCCCGCTTCGCCGCGGCGTATGAGCGCAGCTTGTCGGTGATCATGCGCCTCGGCATCAGGCCTTGCTTCGTCAGCAGTCTGACCAGCAATCGCTTGGCAGCCTTGGTATCGCGGCGGGTCTGGACGACCTCGTCCAGACGCCAGATGTCCCTTCGCGATGGCTTCTTTCTGCGTACCTGCCTTGCGTAAGCCGGGCCGAATTTGCAGGTCCCATCACCGGATCGTTTCATAAGATACAACAATGCCGCGCTCCAACAGCATTTCCTCGACCAGCCGCAGGCTCAAAGGGAACCGAAAATACAGCCAGACAGCATGGGCGATGATCTGCGGCGGAAAGCGGTGGTTCTTGTAGCCGATGGTGGGCTTGCTCATCTCAACCCCATTATCCACGAACCGTTAAGCCGCAGACAACGTGACATCGCCGCCATAGTCTATCGAGGCCCACATTTTCCGCCGGGGGCCATAAGGTAGTGCTTTTGCCGGTTACGCCGCCAAGCTTTCCACATACGCCCGCCAGCCGCGGTAGTGCGAGATATCCTTTGCGCCTTCAAGGCCGGCCGGCTCGGCCAGAAAGCCTTTTGCCGAGGTTCCGTCCGACAGCTCGATCGTGCCAATCCCGAGCGGCGAGGGGATGGCGGCGACGAACAGGCCGAAGGCTTCCGGCGTCAGTTGCCAGACTTCTACATCGATCATCGCACCGTCTTTGCCACCCGAGCGGATCAAGCCGGGCTTGGGCAACGTCTGGCCGGCGAGCGCATAGAGCCGATAGTGGGCAGCGGTCTGTGCTAGGCGCGAAAATCTGGCGTTGAGGTCGCGCAATTGATCGTTGAGCGGCATGCCGGAAAGATGAGCGCCCACGACGACAAGGTCGATCAGACCGGTCGGGCCTGTTGGCGGTTCGGCCTTTCCGGCAGGCAAGAGCCAACCCGTCGCACCGAGCGTCAGGCCGCTGGCGGCATGGATGTCGTGGGCGAGACACGCGGTGAGTCCATCCTTGCCGGACGGGGCGAGCAGGGTCGCGCTGGCAGCCAGGCCGTCTGACCGCTTGCCTGTTGGAACGGCGATGCCGCACATGTCGAGCAGGTTGACGAAATTGGTATAGGTTCCGAGGCGTGAATTTTCGCGGATCGGTTCGGCAGCGAGTTCAGCCGTTGTGTAGTGGCGCAGGGCGGTCGGCACGCAGAAGAGATCGACCGAGGCGATCAGCGGCGCCACTTTCTGCTTTAGGGCTTGCAGGGCGTAGAGCCCGTTGAAGGCGTCAGCCGCCGTGAGCGATTTGGCGCCGCCGTAAATCTTGCGTGTGATGGGATGGAAAGACGCTTCCTTGGCGTCGAAGAAGTCTTTGACCGCTGCATAGCGCTCGGCCACCCAGGCCCCTTCATAAAGCAGGTTGGCGGTGGCATAGAAATCCGAGAACGGTACTTCGATGATGCGATGTCCGAGGCCTGCAAGCAGGGCAAGCGTTGTCTCGTAGGCCGCTTCCATCGCTTCATCGCCGAAGAATAGCCGGTCTTCTTTCCTGGGCACGCCGATCGCGAGCACTGGCGGTAGTGGACCATAGCCCGTGGCGGGTATCGATTTTGAATAGGCATCCGTGGGGTCATGCTTCGCAGCGACCGAAAAAACGGTCCAGGCATCGTCTGCGGTCAGTGCGAAGATCGACACGCAATCGAGCGTTTGGCAGGCGGGAATGACGCCGGTGGTAGAAAGGGCTCCGAGACTTGGCTTGAGGCCGACGATATTGTTAAGGCCGGCAGGGACGCGGCCTGAGCCGGCCGTATCCGTCCCCAGCGCAGAAACTGACGATGCCGTGGGCGGTCGCAACGGCGGAACCGGAACTGGAGCCGCCGGGCACGAGGGTGGGATCGATGGCGTTGCGCGGGATCGGGTAGGGCGAACGTGCGCCGACGAGGCCGGTGGCGAACTGGTCGAGATTGGTCTTGCCGATGACGATGGCGCCGGATTCCTTCAGCAGACGGACGACGGTCGCGTCCTTTTCCGGCAGGTAGGCATAGTCGGGGCAGGCGGCCGTGGTCGGCATGCCGGCGACGTCGATGTTGTCCTTGACCGCAAAGGGAATGCCCCACAGCGGCTTGGCCACGGGATCGAACCCACCGAGCGTGGTGGCTTCATCCAGCAGGGTCTGCTTGCCGGCCAGATGCAGGAAGATACCGGGATCAGCGACCGCCGCGATACGGGAAAACACGGTTTCGATCATCGCTGAGACCGGCCATCCGGCGGCATAGGCCGCATGTAGGGAGCCGATATCGAATGCACGTTCGTTGGTCATGCCAGTTCCTCTTGCAGTATCTTCACAGGCCGGTCCCACTGGATCAGCACCACACAGCCGGTGTCGCTCCAGACGGAATGCTCGGTGCCTTCCTTGTTGACAACCAGGCTGCCCGGGCCGTAGTCGCCGGCCTCGTCCGATTGCGTGCCTTCCAGCACGACGATGGTTTCAAGGCCCATGTGCCGGTGGCGGGGGACAGAAGCGCCGGCCTCGTATTTCAGAAGAGCCACGCCCGGCTGGTCGTTTTCGAAGGGCTGGATCCAGTGGATCGTGACTTCGTGGCGGAAGGGCTCGAACGACAATGTCCTCCAGCCGCCGGATGCCAGGCTTTCGCGGGTAGTTTCAGGCATGGGCGATCCCTTCCACTATGGCATCGACGGACGCGACCCAGCCGACGATGGCGCCCTGCGCAGTTATCATCGCAATGGCCGCTTTCTTGAATTCGGGAAAATAGCTCTCCGTCGCCTCTTCGGCGAGCAGGCATTCGTAGCCGCGATCGTTGGCCTCGCGCATCGTTGTCTGAACGCAAACCTCGGTCGTCACACCGGCAAAGACAAGTTGCTCGATGCCCCTGGATTTGAGGATGTCGCCGAGTGGCGTCGCATAGAAGGCCCCTTTTCCGGGTTTTTCGATCACCACTTCACCGTCGACTGGTGCCAGTTCGTCCAGGATCGCGGTGCCGGGCTCCCCAACGATCAGCACCCGGCCCATCGGGCCTTCATCGCCGATCTTGAGCGCCGGGTTGCCGCGGTTGCGCTTGGCAGGTGGCAGATCGGAAAGGTCGGGTCTGTGGCATTCCATCGTGTGGATGACCGGCAAGCCTGCCGTCCTGAAGCCTTCGATCAGGCGTTTGACGTCGGGCACGATCCGGGTGATCCGGCTGACATCGTTGCCCAGACTGGCGCCGAAGCCGCCGGGCTCGGCAAAATCGCGCTGCATGTCGATGACGACAAGCGCGAGCTTGTCCCGTTTTAGCGGAAAAGCAAAGGGTTCGGCCTTGATCTCCGCCATCAATGATGCCCCGCCATATGGGCGCCGATCACGGAAATATCGGCCGACAGCGCCGGCGTTTCATAGACCAGCTTGCCGTCAGACATGACCATGATCCGGTCCGACATTTCCAAGAGTTCATCGAGATCCTCGGACAGGAGCAGCACTGCGGTACCGGAATTGCAGGGCCTTCATGATCCGGGCACGAATTTCGGCGACAGCGGAGAAATCGAGGCCGAAACAGGGGTTGGAAACAATCAGCAGATCGACGTCACCGGTCAGTTCGCGGGCGAGTACCGCACGCTGGACGTTGCCGCCGGAGAGCGAGGAGATCGGCGAGGAGTGCGATGCCGTCTTGACCTTGAAGTCCGAGATCAGCGATGCCGCCCGCCTGCGCATGGATTTCATGTCGAGCCAAAGCGCATCGCCCCCCTGTTTCTTCACGTCGAATGTGCGAAAGGCAAGGTTCTCCGTCACGGTCATTTTTGGTGCGCAAGCGTTATTCAGCGGTTCCTCCGGGATGAAGCGGACGTTGTTGATGCGGGTTTCCTGCCTGGTGGCGCCGTAGAGCGCACCCTTGACGGTGATGCTGCCGGCATCTGGCGGCCGCTGGCCGGCCAGCACTTCGGCGAGCTCCTTCTGGCCGTTTCCGGAAATGCCGGCGATGCCGACGATCTCGCCGGCATGCACCGTCAGGTTGCCGATATCGATCATCTTCAGGCCGGTGCGATCCGGCGCCTTGATATCGCTGACGACGAGGATCGGCCTGGCATCTGATGGTACCGGCAGACGGGTGTCGAGTTCGGCGAGCTTGACATCGCCGATCATCATCGCCGCCATGTCCCTGGTGGTGAGGTCCTTGACCAGCCCGCTGCCGGCCACCTTGCCGCGCCTGAGAACGGTGACGGCGTCGGTGAACTTCGTCACTTCGTGGAACTTGTGGCTGATCATCAGCACAGTCAGTTCGCCGCGCTCGGTCATGCCGCGTACGAGACCGAGCATCTCGTCGGCTTCAGCCGGTGTCAGCACCGATGTCGGCTCGTCGAGAATGAGAAAGCTGCGGCCGAGATAGAGCTGCTTGACGATTTCTGAGCTTCTGCTTTTCGCCGGCTGCAAGTTCGCTCACCGGACGGTCGAGCGGAATCTTGAACGGCATGCGCTCCATGAAAGCGGCAAGGTCCTTGCGTTCCCTCGCCCAGTTGATCACAGCTGGCACATGCGTCCGGTTGATGACGAGGTTTTCAGCACCCGTCAGCGACGGGACCAGCGTGAACTGCTGGTAGACCATGCCGAGCCCATAGGTCGCGGCGTCCCTGGGGGACTGCACGGAGACTTCGCGGTCATCCACCGAAAGCGAGCCGGAGGTCTGGTGGTAGAAGCCCATGATGCATTTGACAAGCGTCGATTTGCCGGCGCCGTTTTCGCCGAGTAACGCATGGAAGGTGCCGGCTGGAATATCGATCGAGACATTGTCGAGCGCTGTGAAGCTGCCGAAGCGCATCGTCATGCCGATCGTCTGGATACCGACGGCCCTGCCGGCCTGTGGAAGCGGCGTGTCGCGGATATGGGCGATCATGGCAATTGCCTCACGAGCTTTGCGGCATTGGATACCGAGCCGAACACCCCACCCTGCATCTTCACCATCTTGATCGCCGCCAGATGGTTGCCGTAGTCGGTGGCGCCGCAGCAGTCTTCCAGCAGCAGGCATTCGAAGCCACGATCATTCGCCTCGCGCATCGTGGTGGAGACGCAGACATCGGTGGTGATGCCGGTGAGGATGATGTTCTCGATACGCTTCTGGTTGAGGATGAGCTCGAGATCGGTGGCGCAGAACGAGCCTTTGCCGGGCTTGTCGATGATGACTTCGCCTTCGATCGGGTAGAGTTCCTCGATGATATCCCAGCCCGGTTCGCCGCGCACCAGAATACGGCCGCAGGGGCCGGCATCGCCGATGCCGGCATTGATCCGCTGCGAGCGCCAGCGCTTGTTGGCGGGAAGATCGGCGAGATCGGGCCTGTGGCCCTCGCGGGTGTGAATGACGTGGTAGCCCTTGGCGCGCATGGCGGCGAGCACTTTTTGATTGGCCCGATCGGCACGCGCACCAGTGAGAGATCGTAGCCCATGTGATCGACATAGCCGCCGGGGCCGCAGAAATCGGTCTGCATATCAATGATGATGAGCGCCGTATTGTCGGGCCGAAGCGCGCCGTTATAGGGCCACGGATAGGGATCGGCGTCGATGTAGCTGAGGTTTTCGCCGGTGGGTATTGCGGTCGTTGCAAGAGGGGTCATGGCCGGATATCCTATTTCGTGATCGACAGGGCGCCCGGTGCGCCTGCGAGCGAGCGAGTGGGCGAGGAGGTGGCGACGAGAATGACGAGGGTGAGCACGTAAGGGGCGGCGTAGAAGAGATAGTAGCCCTGCGTGACACCGACGGATTGCAGGGCCGGGCCAAGCGCGCCGGCGCCGCCGAACAGCAGGGCTGCGAGGAAGCAGCCGATCGGGTTCCAGCGGGCGAAGATAACGAGGGCAACCGCCATCAGGCCCTGGCCGGAGGAGATGCCTTCGTTCCAGGAGCCCGGATAGAACAGCGAGAGATAGGCGCCGCCAACGGCTGCGAGCGAGCCGCCGACCGCGGTTGCCAAAAGTCGCACCGTATCCGGATTGAGGCCCATGGCGCGGGCGGCATCCGAGCTATCGCCGACGACGCGCAGGATCAGGCCGACGCGGGTATTCTTGAACGCCCACCAGATCGCGACCGACAGAAGCGCGCCGACGATGAACAGCACGTTGATGTTGAGCGCCGACTGAATCTGCGGCAGGTCCGACCAGCCACCGAGCGGAATGGAGGGCAGGTGCGGTGCGACGGGCTGGATGAAGGGTTTGCCGAGGAAGAAGGCGAGGCCGAGCCCGAACTGCATCATGGCGATGCCGATGGCGATATCGTTGACCTTGGGGAACTTGCAGATCCAGCCATGGATCAGACCGAAAACTGCGCCGGTCGCCATGGCGGCGAGAACGCCGAGCCAGGGCGAATTGCTCATCACCGCGATGGCGTAGGCCGTCATCGCACCGAAGACCAGCGTGCCTTCGAGACCGAGATTGATACGGCCGGAACGCTCGGTGATCGATTCCCCGAGGCTGACGAAGATGAACGGGGTGGAGACGCGGATGGCGCCTGCAAGGATGGCGAGGGGCACGCCCCAGAGGCCTATGCCGGTATCTTCCATCATGCAGTCCTCCCTTTGAAATTGGGCATTTTCCAAAGGTCGGGATTGGAAGATCTTGAGCCGGCCGTAGAAGGTCTCGCAGAGTAGGATCACCACGAAGAGCGTGCCCTGAAGAACGAGCACCGTGGCATCCGGCAGTCCCATGCGCCGCTGGATGAGGCCGCCCGACGCGTCGATGCCACCGAGCAGGATGGCGACGGGAATGATCGCCAGCGGATTATGCCGGGCGAGAAAGGCAACGAGAATGCCGGTATAACCGTATCCGGCAGCAAGCGATGCATTGGCGGACCCTTGCACGGCTGCCACCTCGATCATGCCCGCCAATCCGGCAAAGCTGCCGGCAAGGGCTGTAAAACCGACGATCAACCGTCCCACAGGCAGGCCTTGAATCTGGGCGGCGCGAACATTGCCGCCGGCGATGCGGGCGGCGAAACCGAAGCTGGTCGCCTCGATCAGGATCCACGAGACGATACAGGCGACGACGCCGATCGCCAGCCCCCAGTTGACGTCCATGCCGGGAATATTGCCGAGCATATAGTCTGCCGGCAGCGGCGCGGTCGATGGCTTGTTGAGACTGGCAGGGTCGCGCAATGGCCCCTCGATGAAATGGTTCATCAGGGCGATGGCGATATAGGCGAGCAGCAGCGAGGCGATGGTTTCGTTGACGCCGCGGTAGTGGCGCAGAACGCCGGAAAGCCCGATCCAGAGGCCGCCCATAATCATGCCGGCGACCGCCATGACGGGGAGCACGATGATGGGCGAGACCGAGCCCACCAGCGGCAGGGCGGCAGCCGCTGCGGCGACGCCGCCGAGCACCACCGCCCCTTCGCCCCCGATGATGACAAGGCCGAGCCGGGCGGGAAAGGCAACGCAAAGCGCCGTGAGCAGCAGCGGGGCGGCCCGGCTCAGGCTGTTCTGGATGGAAAACCAGCTGCCGAAGCCGCCGGTATACATCAGCTTGAAGAGGTCGGCCGGCGACTTGCCGACCACCACGATGAAGATGGAAAAGAGCGCCAGGCCGGCAAGGATCGCCCCCAGCGAGATCACAACCGGCTCCGCCCGCCGCGCCAGCCATTCAAGCAGCGGCCTGAGGCTGCCGGCCTCGGCGGAAAAAGGAGAAAGCGTTGGTGTGTTCACCTCAATCGTCATGACGCTCTACCCCTGTTTAAGATGTCGAGCCGACGACGCCCTCGACGAGATAGGCCATGCTTTCCAGTTCGATCGCGTCCTCGGCGAGCGCTTGGCCGGCGGTAACGGCATCGCCGCCCTTGTTGTCCTTGATCGGCCCCTTGAAAACGGAGAAACTGCCCTTCATCATGTCCGCCAGCGTCGCATCGAACTTCGTACGGGCTTCGGCCGACACACCCGGCCCGAGGGGGCTCATCTTGACGAAGCCGTCCTTCAGGCCGCCGCGGACGAAGTTGCCGAGTTTTTCGCCCGCCTGAGCCTTCTTGACGAAGTCGGTGTAGACATTGCCCCATGCCCATTCTGCGCCCGTGAGATATTTTTCAGGGGCGAGCGGGCTCTGATTGGCATGGTAGCCACAGACGAAGGCGCCACGGCCGGCGGCCGTCTCAACAACCACCTTCGGGCTATCGACATGGCAGGTGATGACATCGGCACCCTGGTCGATCAGCGCGTTGGTGGCTTCTGGCTTCCTTCACCGCCAGCGACCATTCGCCGGTAAAGATCACCTGGCAGGTGATGGCCGAATCGACGGAACGCGCGCCGAGCAGGAAGGAATTAATATTCTGCAGCACCTGTGGAATGGGTTTTGCCACGACGAAGCCGATCTTCTTGCTCTTGGAGGCGTAACCGGCAGTAATGCCGTTCAGATACTGGCCCTGGCCGATATAGCCGAAATAGGACCCGGTATTCATCGGGTTCTTGCCCTCCTGCCAGAGGCCGCCGCAATGGCGGAACTGCACGTCAGGATATTTTTCCGCCATTGCCAGCATATGAGGGTCGAAATAGCCGAAGGAGGTCGGGAAGACGAGCCCCGCGCCGTCGAGATTGATCATCGATTCCATCGTCTTCTGAACATCGACAGTTTCAGGGAACGTTTTCCTCTTCGACAACTGTTACGCCGGACATCGCCTTGATGACGGCCGCACCCTCGGCATGCGCCTGGTTATAGCCATAGTCATCCTTGGGGCCGACATAGATGAAGCCGACAGTCAGCGCAGCCTGGGCCAATGCCGGCATTGACAACAGCGACGGTGAAACTCCGATTGCTGCGGCACCAGCGGCAGTTGTCTGCAGAAAATTGCGGCGTGTCATGGGAAGGAGTTTGGTCATGGCGGGCTCCTCGCGGCGTGATGCCGGGTTCGAAAAAGGTCACGAGAAACTGTATGCAATCGCCATGCCAGTATTTAAGCCATTGATTTTTTATCGATTTGTAATTTCTCTTTATCCGCCTCATGCAAACTGTATGCAATTATTTCCGTGATTGGTTTATTTTTAATCAGGATGAAAATTTAGACTCTGAGAACAAGCGAAAATGCGACAGTATTTCTACGCAGAGATTGATGAGGGGCAATGCAATTAATATTATTGATATAAATCAATGGATTAATCCAATCATTGACATTATGGAATGCACATTGCATCTGTATGCAGTGTGCATTCAAGCAGATCTGATCCGTGAAACTTGCCAGAAAAAGAGAAATCGTCCGGTCCGGAACAACTGTCGAACAGATGGTTCGCTCGATTGCCGACCTGATCATTACCGGTGCCATGCGTCCGGGCGAGCGACTGGACGAGATTTCTCTAGCCAATCGTTTCGAAGTGTCCCGCACCCCCGTGCGCGAGGCCCTGGGGCAGCTCTGCGCCATCGGTCTCGTTGGCCGCGAGCCTAACAAGAGCGCCGTCGTTACCACCGTGACGCAGCAGCATCTGGCCTCGATGTTCGAAGCGATGGCCGAACTCGAAGGGATTTGTGCGCGTCTTTCGGCCGAGCGCATGACTGTGGATGAACGCCGGATGCTCGAGGCCGAGCACAAGGCGTCAGCCAAACTCGTGCATCGCGGTGCCGAGGATGGATATGAGGCGCACAATACCGATTTTCACACGCGCCTTTATCGCGGCGCACATAGCGACCATATCACCGATCTCGCAATGCAGACCCGCGCACGGCTTGCCCCGTTCCGGCGCGCTCAGTTCCGCATTTCCGGGCGACTGGCGCGCTCCTACAACGAACATGACGGTATCGTGGCGGCGATCCTGCGGGCCGATGGGCTTACGGCGGGTCAAGCGGCCTATGCCCATGTTTCCATTGTCAGCGACGCAAGTACCGTTTTCGCTCGCAGCGGCAATGACTAAGGAAGTTATCGGGCCACGACATCGCTGATGACCGGGCGTTACCGCAAAATTTGTTTAGACGTTATGGGCGACGTACTTGTTGGACCCCCGCCCCGCTATCCGTCAGTTCAGCTTTACGGACGGCTCACGTGCCCAGACGCGCAAATTGCCGACTTCTTCAAAGAACGTTGAAACCGTCTTCTTGTCCTTGAGCTCGATTGTGCCTTCATCGAGGTCGCCCGCAATGCCAGCCTTTTCCAGAAGCGGGATGGCATCCGCCACGTATCCGATGAACTTGCAGTGCGTGAACGCGTCGGCGTCGCAGTCGGCATGACCGCCCGCCTGTTAGCTGGACGCAAATAGGCGGGCGCCTAGCAAGCCGATACAAACCGCACAGATAGTTGCACCCGGCAGCTCCCAAAAAGACGCAGCATTTGGCGGGGCTACGGCTGCCGAGGGCAGGCCCTTCGCCGTTGGAGCGCAAGACATTGATTTGTACATCATAATTTGAAAAGTAGGTGCGACGAATTGATCCGGATAGTCACGCATTTGATGTAAATGCCTGGGGTCAGCCTTCGGGGCTGATTTTCAACTAACGCACGGTGAAGTAGGCGACAAAAATCAGCGACAAAACCATGGATGCCTTGATGAGGAATAGTGCAACCGTGGGGGCCATCGGGACAACGAGCTTAAACATACTCAGGTCCAGCGATGCTGGGGGACCGAATTGGTTGAGTTTGCAAAATCCCATGCGTAGCACCGGGATCGCCGAACCATTTGTAGACCGCAATACCTGCGCGGGGGAAGGCGATCGAGCGCAGTCCCTGTTTGGATTGATTGCCGCTATCTTCCGGATCAGGAGCGACGATATTTTCAACCCTGATCCCAAATTGAAATCGATTGGACAGGAAGACAGCCAGATCAGAACGGTATCCAATGCCTCCCGCAATTGATGTGCACGACACGTTGGTAGTTTGAATGGCGCGGTCAATAATTCTCAGTTTGAGAGATTCAACGAACTTTTGCTGGATGGAAGACATAAAGCCCTCCTTTGTTGAGGCTAGGGCATAATAACCCTCAAGCGGTAGCGCCCGCATAAAATGCTGCCGAAGGCGTAACCGTGCGCCTTGAGGTTTCCTTTAGCAAGCGAATAGGGGACATTGCTGAATGCCACTCCGGATTTGCGGGACTATCTTCGACTCCATTGAAGTTCTGAAAAAGACAAATATATCAGCCGAGCGTCTCTTATCATGACGATGAGCGAACTGATCTTAATGGATGAGGAGCGCCTGGAAACGTTCTTTCGTCGCTCCGAGGGACTGGGAATGGAACTGCGGCAGTGCAACAAGGACGGCAAGCGCATCCTTCACGATTTCAATCCGAATGAACTCTCCCTGGAGAGTTCGGGAGGATCGTGCAGTATGCGGCAACCCAAAACACAGCGCGTCGTGGTCATCGACAGCCTTACAGGGTATCTGAACTCGCTGCCTCACCGCGATAAAGCCGTTCGCGATATTCAGTCGCTATTGAAATACCTCGCCCGGTCCCGTGTCCTGACGATGCTCATCGTTGCGCAGCCACGGGCTGCTTGGCCAGAATGTCGCCAACGGACGTCGATGTCGGTTCCTCGGCGACACGGTGCTTCTGCTGCGGGTCATGGAACGCGAGGGAAGGCTGCGTCGTAATATTACGGTGGTCAAAAAGCGGCACGGTCCGCACGACCTCGATGTCCTCGAATTACTGATCGAGAGCGGAAAGGTGAGCGTCGTTTCCTACAATCTTCTCTCCGACCCGAAATGAGAGTGGTGCCGACCGACAGCGAGTTGGACTGGGTGCTCGTGCTTGCAACTTTTCGCAAGGACGCTGACTACCGTGGAGCTTTCCTTCGCGAACACAATATTGACGTGAAATCGGGCAGGGCGGCGACGACCTGGAGCCGTTGCTTTCCTCAGCCCCGGGACATCATGATCATCTCCCATGAAGCCCTCAATCCCGCTGTTGTAGCGGCGATTGCAGCCACCTCGCTGAACAGCCGGGCTGGTCCGAGGCGCCCATAATGAGCCTGTTGGAAGCGGGCAGCGCCACTCGCCCGCATTCGAAGCCAACTCTAAGCGGCCGGGTCGGGATGCCGGCTCTTCTTCTATCATCGTCCCGTCGCGCCGCTGGAACTGGTGAGCGGCATTCAGTCCAGTCTTCTGGTCAGGTTGCGCCAGCGCCAGGTCCGCGATTCCATCGAACGGGAGAGGGAGCTGCGGCTGGAGCTCAATCACCGGGTCAAGAATATTCTGGCGAGCGTCACCTCGATCTTCCAGATGACACGACGCGGGGCGGCCACGTTCGAGGACTTGGCCGTCGACTTTACAGGTCGCCTGCGGGCGCTTTCCAATGTGCATACCGCAGTCTTCGAGGCGGGTGGTGAAGAGGTATCGTTGTCAGCGATCGCGAACCTAACGGTAACGCCCTATAACAGCGACGGCGTGAGCCTGCATCAATGTAAGGGGCCAGGACATTCTTGTGAGCCGGGACGGCTGGAACTACCATCGCCCTTTGTCTGCACGAACTTATTAAGAACACCATCAAATACGGCGCGTTGTCTCATCCTGAATCGTGCGTCGATATCGTTTGGATGGTGGCCAAAGCCAGTGACCCAGTCTTGCCACTGAATTGGATCGAGGCAGGCCCGCCTGTAGGAGAGCCCACACGCCAAGGCTATTGGACGCGTTATGTGCGCTCCGCTCTGGGATCTCTGTTCGGTAGCGTTCCAGAAATCGCCCTCGCACCGGACGGCTTTTTCCAACGACCGGCTTTATCGATCTGAAATATAAGTGACCCTTGGCGGATCATCCCCGTTACCCGCGCGTTGAGCGCGTTCGTCCGTATGTAAAAATGACATGTGTGCAACTGCGGTAAAGACGGAGCTTGTTGCGGATAGCGTACAATGGAATTACTGTTCTTGTCGTCGAAGACGAGGTGCTCGTGCGGATAGACGTGACGCTCGCTGGAGGAAGAGGGATTCAAGGTTTTTGAAGCATCCAATGCGGACGAAGCAATCAAGGTCCTAGTCGCACACCCGGAAATCCATCTGATGTTCACAGACATCGATATGCCTGGCAGCATGGATGGCTTGAAGCTTGCGGCTGCCGTGCGATACAGGTGGCCGCCGGTCAAGATCATCATTACCTCCGGCCATCGCCACCTCAGTGACGACATGTTGCCCGTCGAAGGCTGTTTTTTGACAAGCCTTACGACGCGTCGTGGGTGGTGAGAACGATGAAACAGATGGTCGCGGCGAACTAAAGAATTCCTCCGTAATATTTAGCTGGGAGCCCTCTCTGCGGGCTTCTTCTTTGTCCTCACGTCTTTAGAAATCATGCCGCGCAGCAGGCGGCGGAGTGGTATATTTAAAGACGAAAAGGAGCAATCCTCTCGTCCATCCCGGCTGGATCGAGGTGAAAAACTCGGACTTCCGATATGCTCGCTTGCAAACTATATTCCAGTCTGTAGCTGCAATTACTCTGGTTCCTGGCTGCAGAAAGCCGGCAATAGCTAACGCACTCTGCACTTGATGGAGCGACCAATGACCTCTCTTTCGGTTGAGACAACGAGCAACGAAGCCAGGATAGAGGTGGGCAACACGGCCGATGACAAGCGGTTCCAGCCGCCGGGCGGGGACATGGTCGTTCAGGACATTCTCGAAGCTCTTCCTGAGCCGATATACACGACCGACGCGAGCGGTCGGATAACGTTTTATAACAGTGCGGCGGCTGCGATGTGGGGTGTCCGGCCTGAACTCGGCAAGAGCGAATTCTGCGGATCCTGGAAGCTTTATTGGCCCGACGGCAGATCATTACCGCACGACGAATGCCCCATGGCGACAGCATTGAAGGAAAAACGTGCCAATCGGGGCTTGGAGGCGATTACAGAGCGCCCCGATGGAACCCGCATTCCGTTCCTTGCTTTCCCAACACCGCTGTTTGATGGAGCGGGCAATCTTACTGGGGCCGTCAACATGTTGGTCGATCTGACCGATCGTGCAGTTGCCGACGAGGCGGTCCAGCGGATTGCGGCCATCGTCGAATCCTCGGATGACGCGATTGTTGCCAAGGATCTGGATGGCGTCATCATCAACTGGAATCGCGGCGCCGAACGGCTCTTCGGCTACACTGCGGCAGAAGCCATAGGCAAGCCGGTCGCCATGCTGATTCCGCTCGACCGGCACAATGAGGAGCCGGATATCCTGAGCCGGATTCGCCGCGGCGAACGCATCGACCACTACGAGACGATCCGGCGACGTAAGGACGGCAGCCTGATTGAGATATCGCTCTCTGTGTCTCCAATCAGAAACCGTGAGGGTAGGGTCATCGGCGCGTCCAAGATCGCCCAGCACATCACAGAGCGCAGGCGCGCGGAAGAGCAGCAGCACCTCCTTATCCGGGAGATGGATCATCGCGTCAAAAATTTGTTCACGCTCGCAGGCAGCCTTGTCTCGCTCAGCGCCCGCTCGGCAGACACGCCAGCCGAATTGGCTTCGGCGGTGCGAGATCGCTTGACTGCATTGGCCCGCGCGCATGCGTTGACAGTGCCACTAACCTCTCAAGCGAACGGTCGAACCGAGGCAGGCAACGGCGCTTCACACGTTGATTGGAACGATCCTCGCCCCGTATGACACGGGGTTGGACGGCCAATTGCCGCGCGCCTGATTGGCTTGGATGTTCCGATCGGCGGTTCTGCCGTCACGAGTTTCGCATTGCTGCTGCATGAGTTCGCCACCAACGCCGCCAAATATGGAGCCTTGTCCGTTCCCGAAGGTATAGTCGAGATTTCCTGCCACGAGGACGGGGACCAGTTTATCCTGACATGGACCGAACGTGGAGGGCCGCCCGTCGATCGGCAGACCGATGGCAAAGGATTTGGTACTGCTCTCGGTAGGGCAACGGTCCGAAGCCAGTTGGGTGGGGAAATCGTCCGTGACTGGAAGCCTGAGGGTTTGTCGATCCGCCTTTCTGTGGCGCGGGATCTGCTCTGCTCCTCGTAGAAAACTCGTTCTTGACGCGACCGGCCCCCCTGCCCACCTTGCTGCGGTCGATCTCGGAAGCAGGCTCGGCGTTGGCTCGTTTCGAGGAGACGCTCACCTATCGCCTTCCAGTAGCGCGGCTTCAGGCGACCACTCAGCATTTCCACAATACGAAGGCGGTAGGTCTCCGCACCTATCGTCTTGATGAAGTCCACGCGGCGTCCCCTCACCGACACCCATTGCGGCGAAAACACCCGTCGGCGAAGTCCATTCGGACACGTGGAGTTGTGGTGAGCTGAAACCCCGCGGGCTACTTCAGGACGTCGCGTAGTTTCAGTGCCAAGGCCTCGAGGGTGAACGGCGGAGTGGCGGAGCGCCTCGACAAACTTGATCAAAGAATCGATCAAAACGGCAACACCCGCAGCGTCGCTGAGCGCGAGCCTTGGACCAAAGTTACCGCGTAGGACCAAAGGCTGAGGCGCGTAGGTTGGATATGGGCCAGTATACTCCAAATGGGGTCCGATATCGGGCGCAATGATTCCGGAGCAAGTTATGTTGATGAAAGCCGATCCGTCCTGGTGTCTCTTTCTGGAGCGTATCCATCCAGCGCCACTCGACGGGGAATTTACCGCAGTCGAGTTCAGAACTGGCTTTTGCCGTCAATATTCGCACGGCGCTGCGGTTCGTGGAAGCCACGCCTGCCTCTCACCGATTTGCCGATATCGCGATAAGCAATGCGGTCAATTACAGCTGTTTACGCCACAGCGGGAAAAGCGCCGGGATTCTGGCCGACGCCCACCGCGCAATTGACGAGGCATTGTGGCGTTTCATAACGGAGCTGGGCAATTGCAAGGTGAAGGCGAAGATCATCTCGGAACGCATCTCTGTCTACTCGACCCGGATGACCGATCGCCGGCACCGACATGCAAAGCTTGCGACTTTGCGACCGGGAAACTCTATCGCCGTCAGGCCGGATGAACAGATTTAAAAGCCCGGAAGACGCCTGATCACACGCCCGCAAAGCCTACATCCCGAAAACTGCGACGCGCCTTAGCGCGAGGCGAGACGGTCCCTCTCATGCTCGTAGAGCTGGTCCATGCTCAGGGGAAGCGACTTCAGCAAAGCGAGCCTGGTTCGCCACGCGGCCTTCACCGAGAATGACGACGTCGTCGCAGAACGAAATCGTGCTGCGGTGGTGGCTGATCACAATGGTCGTGCGGCGGCCGGCTCTTGATCTCAAGGTCTCGACGATGGCTGCTTCCGACAGGCCATCCATGGCGTTTGTCGCCTCGTCGAGAATGAGGATCTCGGGATCGCGCACCAAGGCTCTTGCCAATGCTATCCGCTGACGCTGCCCAGCCGATAGGTTGGCCCCACGGTAGCCGACGATCGTCTCGTACCCTTGGGGCAGTTTTTCGATAAATTCGTGCGCCTCGGCAAGTCTGGCGGCACGCTCTGCATCGGCGATAGAGGCGCTCTCGCCATACGTAATGTTTTCCAGAATAGTCCCATCCACCAGTTCTAGATCCTGGCTGGCAAGGGCAATCTGGCGCCGCCATTGTGTGGGGTCGATTTTGTCCAGCGGTATCCCATCAACGAGAATATGGCCCTGATCGGGCTCAACAAATCGACACAGAAGATTGACGATCGTGGTTTTCCCGGTACCTGATCGACCGATGATCGCAGTCGAGCAACCCTTGCGGATTTCAAACGTGGCGGCATGCAGCACGATGGGTCGTTCACCTGAGCCAGGATATTTGAAAGTTACGCCGTCGAATTTGATCTGTTGATACAGGCCGCGGGCCGGTTCGTCGCCTGCCGGCGGCGGCGGCTTATCGGAGGAATCCAACAGCCATCGGACCTCTTCCAAGGAGCCACTCCAGCCCTGCATTTGGCTCCAAGCCAGCTGCAGGGCGCGCACATGTGGCTGCAAGCGGTAGAGCAGGACGACAAATGCTACAATAACGGGAAAGCTCACGCCCAAAGCCCATGCGCTCACGACCGCCGCCAGAAAGAGAGCCGAGTGCAGTACTTCGGTCAGCGGCGGCAGAGCGCCCTGCCTGGTTTGAAGGACGAATCCCGCCTTTCGAACGGCGTCCGACGCAGAATCAAATCCGGCCTTTTCCCGCGGCTCCTGCCCGAATACGCGGATCAGCCGCCCGGCGTGGACGAGGTGAAGCATCCTGGCAGCAAGTTCGCTGTTGAGCGATGTGACCGTTCGGCTCGGGGCTTTAAGGCTCGCCGACAAAATGGCGTGCGCGAGCTGGACGAGCATAAGGCCAAGCGCGACGCACAACGCCATTTGCCATGAAAGGAGCAGCAGAAAGCCGAGCAGAATGACGGCAGCCGATGCATTCACGGTTGCCGCAAGGACAGTTTGTATCGCGTCCGACGCTCGCCAGGACTCGTTGGAGATTATATTCAGCAACCTCCCGGGGCTCTGTTGCAGGAAAAATGGATAGCCAATCCGCAAAAACTGATCTGCAAGCGCTTCGTATGGCATGGCTGGCTTTGCCATAGATAAAGTTCGTGAGGATGGTATTGGCGAATGCCAGAATGTTCTTCAGCGTAATCAATGCGAGGACGGCAACGGAGATCACCATCAACCGTTCTCCGTCATTGAGGCCCGATCCAACCTGCTCGAAGATGGCAGAAAGTCCGCCTGCGCCCGCGTTGTCCTGTTGACCGGCGATGATGCTGAGCATTGGAATAATGAGACCAATACCTGTGCCCTCAAGCACCGCGCTGCACAGCCCCAGAACAACGACGGCCGCAAGCAGGCGCCACTGTCGACCCAATGTGCGGCGCAGGACCTGAAAGCCCGGAAGGAATTTCAACATGACCGATGTCACCTCAGCGAACGAGTTGTCTGTTTGACTGTGTTATTTCCGGCGGCTGCGCCCGTCTGGTTATGGCAAGGCGTGCGAACTTGGCGGCGCCAAGCAGATTCATGAATACGATCGGCCAATGGGACAGCAAAACCTCGGGATCAGAACCGAGGACCGCCCAACAGTTCTCGGCAAGCAGATCCGGTGGTCCAGCAAAAATGGCGAAGCAGCCAAGGAGCCTTAAGGAGGTGTTTCAAACAAAGCGCTCCATTCCCAAGGCTGTAACTTCGGTGAAGCCTTTCGATCGCCTTGCGGGTACTGCGGCCATGATAGTGGCGGACTGTCATGTCGGGAACATATTCAATCGGAATACCGAGTTGGAAAGCCCGCACCAGATAATCGGTGTCCTCAGCCGATTGCAGTGGGCTGCCGGCTCCGAGCCGTTCATCGAAATAGCCGACCAGGAATGCAACGTCACGGTGCATTGTCATATTGCAACCCAATATGAAGCCGCCAGGATGGATATCGGGGGTAAATCGTGCGCGTGGGCGACCGCTTGATCGTGAACGGCAGATCACGGGGGCTGCCGAGCTCAACACGGCCGCCCCGGATGATGCGGCGCTCGCCGCTGGCATAGTGCTGCTCCAGATCCTTCAGGTAGCGATTGTCAATTTCACAATCGTCATCGATGAAAATCAGTATCCGGCCGCGCGACCGTTCCATGCCTGCATTGCGGGCGGCGGCCAAACCGAGGCGCCGCTCCGTCACGATCGTCATCGGAATAGTCGACGTTGCGGCGATCTGGATCAGCCGTCGGGCCGTATCATCTGTTGAGGCATTATCAACCACCACGAGTTCGCTTGTCATGCCGGCATGGGACCGACAGGCCGCTTCAATCGACCTGATGCAGGCGTCGAGAGTGCCGGCCCGGTTGCGTGTGCAGACAATGAAGCTTGCCAGCGGTTCACGCCTTTTCACGGCCGAAGTCTCCGTGACAACCAGGTTCGAACACCCTGGCAGGTTTTCGGGACATTGCGCCGCCATTCTAGACAATACCTTGATGTGACAATACCGTCTTGGCGGGTACGGACTGCAAGTACCGCGCCAGCGCATCAACTCGCCTACTCGCCTCCAGTGAAATGCGACTGCACCAGGGTGCGTAAGCGCCGGCGCGTAAGCCGTAGCGCTCGCGCCGTCTGATGATCCCCCACTTTCCGGTCCGAGTGAGAAAGTCATGCGTCAGTTGCGGCCGTTCCTCATCGCTGATGAGTTGGTAGAGGAAATAGAAGAAGCACAGGACACCGTCCTCATAGCTGGAGGACATCGCCCGGCGAGAGGCGACTTTCTCCTCGATCGACAGGACGCACTCGGCAGCGCGCCGCACCGTGCTCGGCGTTACAGCGGCACCGATGTCGTTAAGGGCGTCCGGATCGTCGAGAAGAGATTCCCGCTCGAGGTTTTCGGTGACGATCCTCAAATGGGTTCGGCGCATCTGCCGTTTGTGCTTGTTTGTAACGCTGTTGCCGTGGATGCGATAGGCAACTAGGCTCTCATCGATCATGGCAGCGGGAAAACGACCGGTAATCCGCCTGAACAGATCGAAGTCTTCCGCATGCACATAGCTTGCGTCATACCCGAGCATGTCCTCCGGTATGACGTTCCTGTTGTACATCACCGTCGAGTGCATGAAGATGGTGAAGAACATCGACAATATGTGCCAATTTCCGGACTGGTAAATCGGATTGGGCGTACCGCGGATCATTCTATCCCCGATGAGCCTGTCAATGCCGGTACCGCTGACTGCAATCTCAGGCTGCTTCTTAAACAATGAAACCTGACGTGAAAAACGCGTCGGGTAGCAAATGTCGTCTGCGTCCATCCTTGCGACGAGATCGCCCTTCGCGATGGCCAAGCCCTCGTTCAAGGTCGCGATCAGACCCTGGTTCTCCCACGACACAATGAAGATGCGATCGTCGGCTCTTTGATACCGTCGCAGGATTTCCAGAGAGCCATCGGTCGAGCCGTCGTCGATTGCCACGACCTCCAGGCGGTCGTGATCCTGACGCAGAATGCTTTCCAGCGCAGCAGCAAGATAAGGTTCGCCATTGTAGACAGGTAGCAGGACGGAGACCAGTGGAACGGACATGGTTCAGCTCGCGTGTTTATTGAACATCAGAGGTTTGGAAGGCGTCGTCGCGACCAGGGTTATCGCGCGATGGATAGTGGGCCGATGGCTCCTTCTGCCGTGAACCCGATCAGCGGGATTGCCTGCATGTACGAAGGATGCGGCGGGGCTGTCGTTTCTCGGTGCGACATAAGGAAAGTGGCGCTTGAGCAGATTGAGCCGTTTTTCGAAGGCCAACCAGGAAATCGCGGCAAGCATCAACGTGGCTGCGCCAGCGACCAAAAACCGGCCGGGACCCTGCTCCGAAACATTGACGGGAATCCAGGGCTGAGCCTTGACGGCCAGGGAAAGAACAATCGGGTGGAAGAGGTAGACACTATAGCTTACGCGGCCCAGTGCAGTTAGCGGGGGAAGTTGAACCAGCCGGCCGACATATCCTCCAAGCCCCGCAGAACAACAGCCGACAAGCATTGTTAGCGGCACCAGGGGAAGAATCTCGATGCCGATCCAGGTTGCCCACTCAAGTGCTGGCGTCATCGGCGTCGATTTCAGCCACAACAGAACGACAAAGGCAGCAGCAAGCGGCGCCCAGCTCAGCATCATCCATTTCGGCCAAACCGGCGTTCTGGCGCGGTAGGCAGCCAAGAGCGCGCCCGATGCAAGGGCGTCCATTGACGCGAAAGGGATGAGATCACGCATGAGAGTGGGCGCCCCAGTTACGGGCCAGAACAAGCGGTATGCCAACGAACATGCGATGACGGCGATGCAAATCCGCTCAATCGAGCGGCGTGGCGCCAACAGGATCACCAGAGGCCAGGCGACATAGAACTGTTCCTCGATGCTCAGGCTCCATGTGTGACACAGAACCCAGGGGTTCCACTCATTTTGCAGCGCATACCAGAAGTTCGACAGATACAGTGCGTGCCATGGCAGGTTACCTCTGGCCCCTTCAAGATTGACAATCCAGACAAAGGCCAACATGGCGAAATAGGGGGAAATATGCAGCAGCAGCGCATAGAATGATTTCAATGCAGTAGACGGCTCGTAACGATCCATGTAACGCGTCCAGAAGAACCCGCGTTATCAGAAATCCGCTGAGCACGAAGAATAGGCGCACGCCAAGGTGCCCCCAATGGGACCCGTCGGTAGCAAAAAAATGTGCGTACAGCACCATCGTGACGGCAATGGCCCGCAGGCCATCCAACTGCCGGTCGCGTGCATTCAGCATCGACACCCCTCGGCGATCAGCCTTTATCAGACGCTCTCCTCGATAGTGTCCACTCCCAGGTACCGTTCTTTGCCGCCCACTGTGTCGCCTCTTGGGTCCCTAGAGACAGGTGAAGCGTTGACGCAGGCCCCGAAACTGTAGGGCGAGTTTGGCCGAACTTTGACAGCAACAGCTTGATCAGCGGTTGCCCACAAAGGTTTCTAGTCTGCGGTATCCGGTTCGGTATCTGACGTTGGCTCCGGAAGTGTGTCGTGGATTTGATCGATCTTGCCAAACTCAGGTCCGACACCAAGGATATCCTTGGCCCTGTCTAGGGTGTCGTCGGTTACAACACCGTCCTTCGTGAAACTCATGAGCGCGTCGCGCAATGCCTCATCGCTCAAGGCCGGATCAGTCGGAATGACATCCGTGCCGTTCTCCGCTTCGAACTCCGCATAGGCGATTGCATAGGCCGAGACCCCCGCCATGCGAGGATCATTCGAGTTCAGATATGCGTGATAGTTGCGATTGAGCGAGTTCATTCCAGCAGTGCTGGAATGAACTGCTTTCACGTTTGCCGACTTTGTCGTTTTTTCCGCCTTGATTGCTTTGTCGGATTTCTTTCCGAATGTGAAAAGCGACTTCAGCGTCGGTGCGCGGTCGGTGCGGTCAGCCTTCCCTTTTTATCTGAGCGGACGTCACCCGATTTACCGTGGTCGGAGTTCGCGCTACCGCCGCGACCACCATCGTTGCCGTTGCCGTGCCCGCCTCCGCCGCCGTTACCGTTGCCATCTTTTGCGTAGGCTACGCCTGTGACGCCAAATGTGCCGACTGCGGCTGGGGCCAGCGCGATGGTCAACGCGACGACGCTACGGCCGATTATTTTCGTGATAGACATAACGTCCTCCCATTGTATTTTCATGACCCTGTTTGCAAATATGGGTCAGCTTCAGTGAAGCAAGAATAGTTGGTGTGGGGGATAGCTTCCATCGGCTTCAGACCATTGCTATGGTATCTAGGACCTAGGTCTGATCGATTTTCCGCCAAAGGTCCGACACGCATTCAAACGGACGGCGCACCATTGACCATCCACCCGGAGCCGGTAGTTTGCCGGCTCCAATCTGCCCAAATGCCGCCTGCGAGCCATGCGGCCGATCTCGAGATTTCTCGTGCGCGCCGATAACCTGATCACCCGATGGAACTCCCAGTCCCTGACGAAACAGTTCTTGCTGATCGGCGGCATTGTCGCGACGACGGCCATGGTGCTTGTCGGCGGGTTCGTTTCCAGCCTCATAGAAGAGGCGGTCACGCGAAATTCGGCCGCAACGACCGCGCTATACGTGGACAGCGTGATCGCACCGCTCTTGCCTGACATGCAGACGACGCGGGTTCTGGACGACGCCGCCGCCCGCGCGCTTGATGAAACACTGGGGCAGGGGGCTCTCGGAGGTCGGCTCCTCTCGTTCCGCCTCTGGCGGGCGGATGGCACCGTTCTCTACTCAAACGAGGAAAGCGCGATTGGAAAGCGGCTTGACCTCAGCGATGATCTGCGGACGGCGTTTGCCGGCAGGATGGTCGCCGAGTTCGAGCCGTCCGTCACCACAACGGAAGCGATTGACCAGGGTGTGGGCAGGCCGCTTCTTAAAATCTACAATCCGGTTCTCCAACCGTGGTCCGGAGAAGTTGTTGCCGTCTCCGAGTTCCACGAAGTTGCCGATGATTTCCAACGGAGTTTGCGGCGGGCGCGGTTCCAATCCTGGCTGGCTGTCGCAGCCTTCACGGTCTCCTTCTTCATCGTGCTTTCAGCAATTGTCTTGCGGGGCAGCAGGACAATCGAAAGTCAGCGCCGCGTTCTTAGACAGCGCGTCGATGAGCTTTCGACGCTCCTTTTGCAGAACGAAACGCTTCGAGGTCGCCTCCAGCGTGCTTCGCAGCGCGCGACAGCGCTGAACGAGAGCCACCTGCGGCGCATCGGTGCCGACCTGCATGACGGTCCTGCACAGCTCGTCGCGTACGCCTCCTTGAGGCTGGACAGCAATGCATTGATCAGCCCCGCTACAGCACAGCCGGCAAGGGAACGTGAAATCGCCGCCATCAAGGCAAGCCTCGACGAAGCCATGGATGAGATCAGGACGATATGCAGCGGGCTGGTGCTGCCGCAATTGGAGGCCGCGAGCCTATCGGAGATATTGGAGCGGAGCGTCGAGGCTCACAGGCAGAGGACGGGGTCGCCCATTGATCTGTCGATATCCTCTCCACCCGAGCGCCTTTCGCCGTCCGCCAAAATATGCATATACCGCTTCGTGCAGGAAACGCTTAACAATGCTTACCGTCACGGCGGAGGCGTCGGCCAACGTGTTGTGCAAACCACCGAAGGCGATCGGGTCAGAATTGAGGTTGCCGATAACGGGCCAGGCTTCGATCTTGACGACGTTCAGCCCACGAGCCTCGGGCTTGCCGGTCTGAGAGAACGGATCGAGAGCCTGGGCGGCACATTTGAAATCAACGCTTCTGCATCGGGCACCATCGTTAGGATGTCCCTCGGCACTGAGGAGATTGGCTAGCCATGACGACAGCAATACGCGTTGCAGTGATCGATGATCATCCGTTGTTCAGGGAGGGAGTGACGCGAAGCCTTTCGGAGATCGACGGGTTTGAAATTGTCGCGGAGGGAAGCTCGAAGGATGACGCTCTCAGTATTGCCGAGAACCTGCAACCGCATGTAATGCTGTTGGACATCTCCATGCCGGGCGGCGGATTGAATGCCGTTCCGCTCATTCTTGAAGCTGTGCCGTTGCAAAAGATCATCATGCTGACCGTTTCCGAGGCAAACGACGACGTCATGGCAGCTTTGAATGGCGGCGCGAAGGGATATGTCCTGAAGGGGATTGGGTCCAGAGCTCTGGCAGATGTCATTCGCGCGGGTGGCCTCAGGGGAGAGCTATGTTGCCCCGACGCTTTCCGCCAAACTGCTTTCCAATCGCTCAGGCGCTGAGACGATCAAGGCGGATCTTGTCGAAAGCCTGACGGCCCGGGAGCAGGAGGTTCTGCACCTTGTCGCCTCCGGCATGAGCAACAAACATGTCGCGAGAAAGCTCGATCTGCACGAGAAGACCGTCAAGCACCACATGACGCAGATCATGACAAAACTTGGTGTCGCCAATCGGACGCAGGCTGCGATGGTGCTCCACGACGCCCTTGATCGGCGCACGGCTAGCGAATGAGCGATTGAAGCCGCCTCTCATCTGCTGACGTCGCCCGCCGATTCACGATTGTGCGTCCGCGGGCGTCCTTCATGATGTAGCGGCCGTCTCTGATCTCTTCGCTCATCCCATCGTCGTGACGAACCCCCACGGCAGCGCCGTCTTTTCCGACCTTCGCTCCTTTGTCGCTTGCTCCGTTCGACTTGCCACCGGATGTGCCGTCGTTTCCCTTTCCATTTCCGCCACCATTTCCGTTGCCGCCGCCATTGCCACCGCCGTTGCCGCTCCCACCACCACCGCCATTCCCGCCGCCGTTCCCGTTGCCATTGTTATCGCTTTTGGCCAAGGCAGATTGTGGGCGGAGTTCAAGCGTCGGGCCAGACACCCGGATCGCATAGGGAAGCATCATGAGGGAGAAACCGAGCGAAACGGAACATAGCACCATAAAAAACCTTCGATGCACGGTCTTCGTAGCTCCCATGAAAACGTCCGTTGACGCACGGCACAATCCGGCCGTCAACGCGCAGCCTCGACAATCGAGGAATATCATACTTTTCCCTCGCCGAGATCGGACATTAGTCCAATCAGGTTAGGGCCAAGGTCTGACGTGTCAATCACGCCGACTCGACGAACGAAACTATGTCGCTCATGGCAACCACGCCGGGAACAATCGTTCTGATCGACGGCTTACAACCAGAAATGGCGCTGTAACGTTAACGCTGCGCATTCAAGATGTGGGATTGAGGCTTCGGTTCAGGCGGCTTGAAGGCGTGCGATCTGGTGCCAGGCACCCAAGGCTACGGCTCGCAGTTCACGATGATGGGCGGATGGAATGTCGTGGCGGGGAATGTGAAAGGCCGTGTTGCATGGATCGTAATTTGAGCGGAGAGCGCCCTACCGGTGACCTTGCTCATGCCACGCGTTCCGAGCTCGGCAGGGCCGAGCCTGTTCATTCGGTTCAAGATACTGACACCTATGGCGGCCTCGGTTCGTTGGTTGGCAAGGGTCCTCGCCTTTAGTTTCGGCCCGATGACGGTCTTGCAGCGACCCATCCGGGCCTCGATCCGAGAGCGCTGATTGTAGCCACTGGATTTTTGCCAACCCATTCTGCCGTGGGTTGCGATCACGTCGATATGACGGTCCCGCGGGGGCGGGTTATGCGCCACGTTGACGCTCCGGACGGCGTTCTTCGGCGGCGGGATGATGATCACCACCTGGTCACCAAACCGCGCGGCGTTGTCACGCTGTTTTTGGCTTAACGGATCTTGGATAATTCGTTGAAACATTCCTTAAAACACATGCTGACGTCGCCGCCGGTGTCCGCCAACAACTTGAGAAAGATGCCGCAGCGATCAGTGGTCTGAGATTGTTGCCGGAGCGCTTTATGGTCATCGAGCAGGCGATGGGTGTCGCCCGCTCACACGGTAGAGCCGCCGAGGTGCATTCGACTGATTTTGTTGAACGTGTGAAAGCGGACGGGTTTATTGCCGAAGCATTGGCTAGGTGTTTAGTCCCGGCATTTGATGGTGCGGATCAAGTGTAAACATTTCTGGCTCGCTTGCCCAGATTTTGCAGATGTATTCGTACGGAGTGAGCCCTCGCAGTGTCTTCAGTCGGCGGCCGTAATTGTAGGCGTCGATAAAGTCGTGGAGGTGCGCGGTTAGCTGGGCATGGCTGTCGTAATGGTAACGTTTGACAGTCGCTTCCTTGATCGTTCGGTTCATCCGCCTCGACCTGGCCGTTGGTCCAGGGATGTTTGATTTTGGTGAGCCTGTGCTCGATTCCGTTCTCACGACAACGCATATCGAACATGTGCGTCATGTAGGTGGCCGTGGGGCCATCGGCATAACGCGGTGGGAAGGTGAACTGGATGCCATTATCCGTCAGGACGGTATGGATTTTGTAGGGCACGGCCCGCGATCAGCGGACCAGAAAGGCGGACGCTGATGTCCTGCCTGTTTTGGTGACCAATTGGACGAAGGCGAACTTGCTGGTCCGGTCGATTGCCACATAAAGATAGAGTTTGCCTTCCGCTGTACGCACTTCAGCAATATCGATGTGGAAGTAACCGATCGGGTAGGTCTTGAACTTCCTTTTGGGTTCCTTGTCGCCCGTCACTTCTGGCAATCGGCTGATCTCATGCCGTTGTAGGCAGCGATGCAGGGACGAGCGCGTCAGATGCGGGATCGTCGCCTGCAGAGCATAGAGGCAGTCATCGAGCGGCAATAGGGTGTGTCTGCGGAAGGCAATGATAATCGCCTCTTCTTCGATTGAAAGCGTCGTCGAGCGCACGTCTTTCGGACCGGTTGGTAGGTCCCTCACCGCTGTGCGTCGCTTCCACTTCGCTACAGTCTTCTGGTTGATCCCATAGCGCTTCGCCAGAACCCTCAAGCTCTCTTGACTATGTTGTATCGCTCGACGGACTGCCTCTGTCGTGCGGGCGCTCCCGTGTAAAATCTGACCCATAGCGCATCCCTCCATTTCTGGTCGAATAATGCACCATCAAATGCCGGGACTAAACAGCTAGGCACAGGGTTGTCGGTGCCAGAGTCGCCGCACCACGCGCTGCTGCTTAGCCGATACGCCTCTGGCGAACTGGGCACGTGAATCGTTGTCGAAGAAGCCTTTCAAACTTGTCGCGGTAGCACTCGCTAACAAGATTGCCCGCATTGCATGGGCGATCATGGCGAGGAATACACAATTCCTGACGGACTTCGCACCTGGCCATCGGGCTCCAGTTTCAGCGTAAGCATATAGAGGGAAACAAGCTTTGCCTTTCAGGGCACCACAGTTGGCGGAGTGACGATGGTATGATGTGACAGCATGGCGGAATGGACTGTAAGAACCGAAGAACCCGCGGAGTTGTCTTGCGCGACAAAAGCGCGTCAATGTGATAGGGATCGGCTCAAGCGGACAACATCAGGGCCCGCGGTCTACGGATCGACAGGGATCGAGGGAGCGATCTCGCAAGAAACCGCGCGCTAGTGCTGGATGCCTTTTGCCTGACCCAGGCGATTGGCAACTCTTAACGAAATGACGCAGAAACGGCGCATGCTTTTTTCAGTGATCTAACCGTCCGGTATTCATCCCAAGCGGTTGCTTCGGGCATTCTTGATGAGTTTTGTTTCCCGACCAGAACGAAGCTCAACTTCTCGACACTAAGTCTCGTGGTGTGAAACCGAGTTCTCGACGCATCCAAAGCGCCAGGTGCGACTGATGCGCAAAACCGCAATTCAAAGCAATCTCGCTCGCTGGAAGCGATCTTTCGAGCAGCATGAGCCAGGAGCGCTCGACCCGGCGGCGTATGACATATCGGTGAAGCGTGGTGCCCGTAGCAACTTTGAACCAGCGACGAAGATGCGAGCTGCTGGAACCAGCTTCCCGAGACAGAGCCTCAATCGTTAGAGGTTGATCCAGCCGCGCCTCGATAAAATCGAATAGCCGTTGCAACTGAGATGGAGATAGCCCGCGACGTGCGGCTGCATCCATTTTGGACGTACCGACCAAGCGGACAGCGATTGCCCTGCCGATGCTCTGAGCATACAGGGGATCATCCGCCTCGCCAGCGCAGCAGCCGGCTTCCAACGCCTTTGCAAGGTGCACGATGCGTTCATCTTGCACCATATGCCTTGCTTCCAGCAATGGCCCGCGGCCACCTTTACCCAGCTCTCCGGCCACGCGCGAACCAGGCCGGGAGAGACCCGGATTTCCAGAGCTTCACAAGCGGCAGCGGCGTCGTAGCCGCCTTCTTCGCCAGCCGGAACAATGTCGATATCGCCACGGCGGCGCAGATGGCGCGTACCCGCGTTCCGGCATATGGACCAGGTCGCAGCACTGGCATGCACAATGATCCGATGCTCCGGGATCGGCGGCAACACGATAGGACCCATGGCATTGTGCCTCCGATCCACACGAACAGTGTCCGACAGGGAGGGACGCGGTGCAATATCAACCATCTGGCGCCCCGGGAATGTGGCAGAACATGTGCAAAGATCGGCATTTCGTGCGCGATTTTCAACGACAGAAGCTTCAATGTTTCCACGTTTTCGAAACCGATGGAGAATGGATTTGTTTATCGTGGTTGGAGCTGGCCCCGTGGGGCAGGAAACAGCGCTCTTTTGGCAGCCGATGGACACGACGTAAAGCTTGTGAGCAGGAGCGGCACCAAAGTCGGCGCAGAGGGAATCACTCCTCTGGCGGTCGACGCGCGAAATGGAAGTGAACTTGCGGAAATATGTGTAGGCGCTGAGGCTGTCTTCATGTGCGCGATGGCACCCTACCACCGATGGCCGACTGATTTCCCGCCAATCATGAAAGGCGTCATCGCGGCGGCGGAAGCGGCAGGTGCCCCACTTGTCATGCTCGGAAATATCTATGGGTACGGTGAGGGAGCTCCCTCAGTCCTGGACCCGGCGTTGCCGTTGGCTCCCACCACAATTAAAGGCCGCGTACGGACCGAGATGTGGGGGCAAGCATTGCATTCTAAAGTCCCAACTCTCGAGGTCCGTGCCAGCGATTACCTTGGCGAAGGCGCTGCTTCACTCTTCACGTTGATGACGCTGCCGCCACTACTCGAAGGAAGAGCCACTGTCGCCGTCGGAGATCTCGATGCGTCCCGCCCATGGACCTTCACCAAAGATGTGGCACGAACCCTAGTCGCGGCATCACGTTATGAAGGCGAGTGGGGGCGTGCGTTCCACGTACCATCGGAACATGCGACAACACGCGCTTACATCTCGTTTTGCCGAAGCAATCGGTGTGGTGGATTTCACCCTGGGTTCGCTAGGTTCCGACGAACTGAATGCACTGGCTCGCGAAGACGAGCTGATGCGCGAAGTCGCTGAGATGGGCTATCTCTTTCAACGGCCGTTAACACTCGATGCGTCCGAGACCGAAGACCTGCTCGGTATTTCGTCAAGCAGCCTCACGACAATGATCGACGACACCTTGCTCAAGCGGCTGAGGGTTTGAAATAGCCAGAGCCGAAACGTAACGAAGGCCGGTGGCCGCTCTAAACTTAACCTCCCGTGACTACGTGCGATTGTGTCTTCTTGGCGGTCGCTTTGATGATGTCGAGCGGAACCACCTGCGGCGCGGTGGGCATTTTCGCCGCAACGGCCCCAGGCAGGGCAATGCCGGTAACGGCCGGGCGGACATAACCTTCGGCGAAGATCTTTGGCCTTCATCGCTCATGATGAAGTTCAGCCACAGCTTGCCGGCATTCGGGTTAGGGCCGTTCTTGACGAGCGAAATCGCGTAGGGTGCAGCGGCGGAGGCTTCCTTCGGGATAACGACTGCCACGCTGCCGCTCATTCCGTCGACAAATTTCGCCTTCAGACCATCATTCTCATAGCAAGGGCCTTACTTCCGCATCCTCGCTGGGGCAACGAAGGCGTTTTACCATGATGGTCGGGTTCGATTCCTATCAAGGCGGCCAGCCTTTAAGCCCCAGCTCAGCAATTCATTTTGCGCCCAAACTGAGAAGATAGGCGCAAAGCATTTCAGCCATTGCATCGGAGTATACGTCGATCTCATCCCTTGTCCGGGGAATTTCGGAGAATTGTTTTCCCACCGTCGTCATTGTTGTCATGATCAAATCTCCTATAACTGCACGGGCAGAAACAGGTGTGTCAGGAAGCACCTGCTCCATAAAACCCTCGATGACAGGGTCGCCGGCTTCGCGCGCCTCCCGAGCTTCGGGAGCGTCTCGATATAACGGAGCAGCGTCGTCGAGCGCGACGCGGACCGCAGCCTCCTTGCACTCGGATCGGATAAAGACGTGAACCAGCGCCCGAAGACGTTCTAGAGGTGGCTTTGCACGGTCGCTCAAGATTTCAATCAGGAGGTCGGTCTCCTTTCCCATTGCAGTCCTTCCAGATCGACGATGATGGGCAGCTTTGGGCCAAACGACGCGCACCACCACTGTAGAGATTTTGCCTCATTCATCTTGTGCTGCTCCGCCGCTCGATATCAGCGGTTACCGCAACCGCCTCCCTGCCGATCTCCCTGAGCAGGCCGGTGATCGGATTGTGGAAACCGACGAGATAGAGGCCGAGTTTGGAGGCCCGGCGAGTGACGCCGCTCTTGCCGGGCCGCAATTCCGCCGGCAGGAATTTCTCGAAACCCGGCCGGTAGCCGGTGGCGAGGATGACGCCGGGCTCGGTGAAGCGCTCAGTGTCAGGCGCCGCCTTGATGCCGCCGGACTTGATCGCCCTCACCGTGCCGACATCGATGACCGGGATGCGCCCGGCCTCGACCTGCTCGAGGATTCCCTGCTTCGGCCTGACGATGCCGTATTTTTCGAGCTTGCCCAGCGCGAGGTCGAGAACGATCGGGAACAGCCTGTCGTTCACCGCCTGCGGCATCGACCGGCTGGCGATGGCGATCATCTGGATCGGCACACCGAACAGCTGGCGCGGCACGATGTGGACGCCCTTGCGCACCGACAGCGTCGGGCGGGCGCCGCACTCGGAAAGGTCGAGCGCGATCTCGGCGCCGGTATTGCCCATGCCGACCACCAGCACCGACTGACCGACGAAGGGCGCTGCCTCGGTATAGTCGGCGCTGTGCAGCCGCATGCCCTTGAAAGCCTCGATCTCGGGCAGGCTGGGAACGACGGGCTCGGCATTGCTGCCGCTGGCGATGACGACATGGCGCGCGGAAGGCGTGTCCATTCCGGTCTCGACCAGGTAGCCGCCGTCCTCGCGGCGGATGGAGTTGACCGTCTCTCCGAAGCGCGGCCGGAGCTCGAAACGCTCGGCATAGGCGTCGAGATAGGCGACCACCTTCTCGCGCGGCACGTAGCGCGGATAGCCCCTCGGGAAAGGCACATGGGGCAGCGAGGAGAACGACTTCACCGTATGCAGGTGCAGCCGCCGGTAGTGGCGCCGCCAGGCACCGACGGCGAGGCCAGCCGGCCTGGCGCCGACAATGACGACATTGATATTCAAGTGATGGTTCCTCCCGGATTGGTCTGCCCCCTGGAAAGTGATCCTTTTTGAAGTATGGCTTATGAGCCGAAGAAGGACATTGAAATGGCAGCGAAAAGACACAAGGCAGAAGAGATCGTCACGAAGCTTCGTCAGGTTGACGTGCTGAATGCGCAGGGCAAATCGATGGCGGAGGCGATCCGGTCGATAGGTGTGACGGAAGTAACCTATTACCGTTGGCGAGCCGAATATGGCGGTCTGCAGGGTGACCAGGTGAAGCGCCTGAAAGAGCTGGGGACCGAGAATGCCCGGCTCCGGCGGGCAGTTTCCGATCTGACCTTGAACAAGATGATCCTTGCGGAGGCTGCCAGGGGAAATTTCTAAGCCCCGCCCGCCGCCGTGCCTGTGTGGACCATGTCACGAGGAGCTGGGCGTGTCCGAACGACGGGCATGCCGGGTTCTCGGCCAGCATCGTTCCACGCAGCGCAAAATCGCAAAGACACCGGATGACGAGGCGGCATTGACCGCCGACATCATGTGAGTTCATGGCGAACCGCGACTTGCGGGCTGATGGAGGCTAGCCGGTACGCCTGATTTGCGTGAGGAGTTTCTGGCGGAAGACTTCTGCGGTGTTTTGTAGCCGAGGCATTTGCGTGGCGTTGCGTTCAGGTGATTGCAGATCTCGGTGAGATCGCGGTCGCGGGTTGACCTCTCTCGAAAGCCATTTCCTGGCCCGTCCGTTGGTGTTTTCGACGGTACCTTTCTGCCAGGGCGATTGCGGATCGCAGAACCATGTCTGTGTTCCGATGCTTGCCTGCAGGTAGGGCCAGTCGGTGAATTCCGTGCCTCGGTCGAAGGTGATCGAACGACGAGCGAGGTGGGGCAGGGATTGCAGCACCTGGATCAGGCCGTCCATCACCGGTCTGGATTGTCGGTCGTTGTTGCGCAGGAAGACGGCAAATCGGCTGACCCGTTCGACCAGCGACGTCACATTGGCCTTTCCGAACTTCTTGCGGAACTGGATGAGGTCGCATTCCCAGTGCCCGAACTGTTTGCGCTCGGCAACGACGTCGGGCCGGTAGAGAATGGTGACGTCCGGGCTGAAACGCCTGCCATGCCGGCGCCTGGCATGCCGTGGCCGGCGTCTGGCACGATGCTCCGGCAGATGTCGCCACAGCTTGATCGCATGGCCGTCCGAGGAATAGGCGAACTTGTAGATCGTCTCATGGCTGACAGAGATCGGATGCCGCTCCAGTCGCATCCGGCCGGCAATCTGCTGCGGCGACCAGCCATGCAGGATGTGGTCGATAACCGACTGACGCAGATGCGAGAACCGCGCAAGCTTACGCAGCTTGGCACGTCGCTCACGTGCCATCGCATTCGCCGTCACGCAGTAGTAGCCGTTGAGGTCCGGCATCTGCTGATCCTCGAACCTATTGCGTCTGAGCGCGCGGAAAATCGTCGAGCGATGCCGTCCGAGTTTCTCGGCAATCACCTCGACACCGATGCCGGCCATTCGCCAACGAGCGATCTTGCGGCGTTCATCCATATCGATCTGGGAGTAGGTGCGCTTCATGGCCGTTCCTTGCAACTGATAAGCCATTGTTATCTATTGCATGTCGCACTTCATCCTTGAACCAACCAATCAGAGGTTGCTGATTGCGTAATATACCTTATGGAACTTATCCGCGTTTTACATCGAGATGCAGATAAGGATCGACGATGTCCCGCGGCCGCGGCTCTTTCGGCAGTCCGCGTGGATCAGGTCGCGGCGTTCCATGATGAAACTCGCCCCCGCGTCCGTGCGGTAGCGGAAAGGCGGCATCGCGGTCACTGACACTTCCAAGATATGGGGAAGGATCGGTCAGCCGCTGGGCGACGAGGTGCACCACGTCCCCTTCCCGCTGGGTACGGCCGTAGACGCCGAGCACGCCGGCGGCAAGTAGGATGGGTCTATATTTCTCAAAGGTTTTGACCCAGACGACAAGATTGGAACATTCGCAGGTCACTAATATAGCCTCGAAAGGCGGCGATCGCCCCCCGGAAAAATCTTCCCGGCTTATCCCAGTGCTTGGCTTGCCAGCGCGAAGATCCTTGGACGATCATTGCAATCCTCGGCTTGAACCTGCAGTTCACCCAGCCTCATCGTTGTGACGGTATCGAAGACAGAAAGGCCCGCCCGGCCAACGAAATTGGAGAAGGGACCCTCGTTCTGGCTGGTATCAAGACGAAGAAAGCGGCCAGCATGTTCAGCGACCTGAGGTCGAATAACCGCAATCGCATCATGGTCGCTTCCGGCAACCACCGGGCCAATCAAATGGCCACGACCGAAGGGTCTACACAGAGAAAATGCCTCGATCTGGTCATTGCGAAAGAGGCCCAAACCCTTGGAATGGGACAGCAACTCTGAGAGAAGCGGTGTTCGATCCACGCCATAGGCCCCCCGATCGAGCCTACCCAGAGATGGAAGATCGTCGTGGCAAATTTCCCTCAGAATTATATCGCCTGGCGCAACCGCTGGCGTGTCAAGCGCGACAGCTTCCCCTTGGCACTGATAGACGGTTTTTTCCGCAACGAACCCAAGGGAACGATATAATCGCCGCGCTGCCCGGGTCAGCGTTAAGACGCAAGTTGCACCCGTCCAGATGTGTAAAGGCGTGACGCATTAGCCATTGCCCGGTTCCATTGGCCTGCAGGCGTGGGGAGGTAATCACCATCCCTATGGTGGCAAACTTGTTCCCGTGGGGGAACCACATGGCAGAACCCAGCACGCGGCCGATGTTGTCCATGGCGACGAGACCTTTTCCGACATGGCGCAAGAATTGCCAATCCTCTGCCCGGTGAGGCCAACCCACCCCGATGGACAAGGCATGCAGTTGATCGACCTCTGCCTCAGTAATATCGGCGATCGTCATCTGTATAGAATCGATCACCAGAGATCTGGATGTCACTTTTGGCACCCTTAAACTTGTTGTTTGCTCTGCACCGTGGGAAACCCGCATCCTGCGATGTGACTATCATCGGGAATGGAATGTAAAGCGAAACGGCCAATACAAATTGCTTCAGATTGCCTGCCCTTCGGAACAATACACTAAAAATGGGGCACTTTCGGCACGCAATCCGGCAACAGGCCATTAGGCTTTGGATCCAACTCCACCTGCCACTTCCTGGCAGGAGGCATACCAATGCTCAGAGAAGCCCTCAAGTTCAGGTTCACATAATGCAGGCCGTTGAAATTCTCGAACACCTGGTGGCTTTTCCCTCCGTCGTTGGCCAGGCGAACGGCGCCATCGTCGAATGGATCTGCGCTTATATCGCGCATTTCAATCAGGACGTGACTATCCTTCCGGGGCCGGAAGGCGACCGCTCGAACCTCTTCGCAACCATTGGTCCGAAGAACGTCCCCGGCTATGTCCTTTCGGGTCACATGGACGTGGTGCCGGCCAACGAACCGGAATGGTCGTCAGACCCCTTCGTGTTGCGGGCGCAGGCTAATCGTTTCTACGGTCGCGGCACCTCTGACATGAAGGGCTTTCTTGCCGCAACACTCGCCGCCTTGCCGGTCCTCGCATCAAAACAGCTTTCTCAACCTATCCATTTTGCCTTTTCGTACGACGAGGAAGCGGGCTGCCGCGGCGTGCCGCATTTGATCAAGCGTCTTCCCGAACTCTGCGCTAAGCCCGAAGGCGCGATTATCGGCGAACCGAGCAACATGCGCGCGATCTGCGCCCATAAAGGCAAGGCGGCAGTGCGCGTTGAAATCCGCGGCCGGTCGGGCCATTCCTCATGACCCGATCAAGGCATGAATGCCATCCACGCCATGGCGGAGGTGCTGACGGATGCAGCCGCCGCCGCCGGACGTCTTGCACTTGGTCCTTTCGATCCGGCTTTCGACCCGCCTTACTCCTCACTCCAAGTCGGTACGGTCAAGGGCGGACAGGCCGTCAACATCATTCCCGATCTGTGCAGCGCCGAATTTGAAGCGCGCTATTGCCGGCGTTTGCCCCTCTGCACTGCTCGCCCCTGATCAGAGAAAAGGCCGAGAGCCTGCGAAGCCGGGGCCTGCAGGTGAACTGGGATCCGATGAGCGCCTATCCAGCCTTGTCGCTTGCGAACGATGCGCCACTTGCGCAACTGCTCAAGGAGTTGACGGGGCGGGAGCCACTTCCGGCGGTTAGCTACGGAACGGAAGCCGGTCTCTATCAGGAGGCTGGGATCGACGCGATCATCTGTGGCCCGGGCGATATCTCACGCGCGCACCGGCCGGACGAGTTCATTCTCGTGGACGAGTTGATGGCCTGCCAGTCCATGATCGAAACACTCGGCGCGAGGCTTTCCAAGTGAAGAAGGCGCACACCGTGACAGGCGCGGATGCAACAGGCGACCAAACGAGAGAATACTGATGACTTTGTTATTCAATTCCGACGCCGAACGCGGCCGTATTTTCCAGGAAGCTTTCGCGCTGAACTTCCGGACCTTCCCTTTTCCCTGGACCCGACAGCCGTCGAACCTCACGACGTGCGTTACCTGATAACCTGGACGGCGCCCGCGGACCTCGGCCGATATGGAAATCTGGAGATCGTCTTTTCAATCGGTGCCGGTGTCGATCAATTTCAGATCGACCGCCTGCCGGAGGGAGTGAAGCTGGTGCGCATGGTCGAGGATGGGATCATCCGCATGATGCAGGAATATGTGACGTTTGCAGTGCTGGCGCTGCACCGCAATCTTCCGGCCTATCTCCTCCAACAGAGAAAGCAGGAATGGCAAGGCATTCCGCAGGCGCAGGCGGCCGACCGGACGGTCGGCGTTCTCGGCCTCGGCGCACTGGGCAGCGCCGTAATCGATCGCCTGAAGCCTTTTAGTTTTGCCTTGTCCGGCTGGAGCCGCAGCCAGCGCAGATCGAAGGTGTGGCCACCTATAGCGGACAGGACGGGTTGCAAGATTTTCTGAGGGATGTCGATATTCTGATCTGTCTGCTGCCATTGACGGAAGAAACGCGCGATTTCCTGAATTCGGATTTGTTCGGCATGCTGCCGATCGGTGCCAGTCTCATCCACACCGGACGCGGCCCGCAGCTCGATCATGCCGCTCTGGTCGAGGCACTGGACAGAGGCCATCTGGCGAGTGCGGTAATCGACGTAACGGACCCGGAGCCGTTACCTCCCGGCCATGTCTTCTGGTCGCACCCGAAGATCATCCTCACCCCGCATGTGGCGAGCGTCACCCAGGCGGAAACGGCAGCAAGCGCTGTCATCGACAACATCAAACGCCACCGCGCAGGTCTCGATCCGATCGGCCTGGTCAATCGGACGCGCGGCTACTGATCTGACGACCAACCAAGAAAGGCTCCTCATGACTCTGCTGAAAACAATCGACACCAATCCTACCGCCTCGCCGCGGGAATCGAAGCCCTTGCCGGAACGCCTCATCAACGGCGACCCGTCCTTCAAAATCTGGCCGCAGGACGTAACCCGCGGCGAGATGATCCACACTGGCATCTGGGAAGCGACGCCAGGCGAGACGCGTTCGATCAAGGGGGAGACGTTTGAGTTCTGCCACATCCTGTCCGGCATCGTCGAGATCACGCCCGACGATGGGGAGCCGACGCTCTACAAGGCGGGGGAAAGCTTCGTCATGAAGCCCGGCTTTACCGGTGTCTGGAAAACCATTGAGACAGTCCGCAAGATCCACGTCACCATCATGTGACACGATCCTCGGGCTGCCCCCTCGCTCTCTTTATAACCTCCGGCGGCTGCATGCTCATGCGTCTTGCCGCCGCTTCTTTGTAACTCTCCAACAAGGCAACTGTCGCGCTACTGCCCCCGAAGATTCAGCTGGTAGGGCTTGGTAAAACGGAGTTTTCGTCCGTCTGCAGGGGACAGTCGACGCATGATGCCGGGGATCTGACAGTAATCTTGTGCAAACCTATCACAAGGATAATGCGATGACCCTCAGCTTCGACCCAGATTCGCTTTCACTGCCAAAAGGGCATTTCATCGGCGGCAGACTGATCGACGCACAAGGCGAACTGCCGACGCACCGTCCTTCGGACACAAAGGCTTATTGGGATTGCCCGGTTGCCGATGCGGATATTGTCGACCAGGCCGTCGAAACGGCACGAAAGGCGTTGAAGGAGAGCGGCTGGGCCGACGTGCGGCCACGCGACCGCACCAAGGCGATGCAGCGCTGGGCCGATCTGATCGAAGATGAGGCCGTCCCGCTTGCTAAAATGGAAGCTGTCGGTTCTGACCCGCCCCGTGGGACACCTGATCGCCGGCGACATTGCCGTGACCGCCGAACAGATCCGCTTCTTCGCTGAATTCGCAGACAAGGAAGGCAGCGACCTCGTACCGACCGACGGCAACAGTCTCGGCATAATCATGACAGAGCCCTATGGGGTCGTCGGCGCGATTACGCCCTGGAATTTCCCGTTGTCGATGGCAGGGTGGAAGCTCGGCCCGGCACTCGCCGCCGGCAATGCGGTCGTGCTGAAACCCTCCGAGATGACGCCTTTCTCGACGCTCTATCTTGCCGAGCTTGCGGTGCGCGCCGGTTTGCCGGCGGGCCTCATCAACATCGTTCTGGGCGATGGGGCGACCACCGGCAACGCGATCACAGGTCATCCCGGAATTGGGAAGGTGAGCTTCACCGGCTCGACCGGCGCGGGCTCGGCCATCATGGTCAATATCGCCCGGACTGGCGTCAAGCCGATGACGCTTGAGCTCGGCGGGAAGAGCCCACAACTCGTTTTTGCCGACGCTGACCTTGATCTGGCAGCCGAAGCCATCGCCACCGGTCTTCTTTCCAACGCCGGACAGGCCTGCGTGGCAGGATCGCGCCTCATTGTTGAGGCGAAGGCGGCGGAGGCCTTGGCGGAGGCCATCATTGTCAGGCTGGCGACCATCCGCCCCGGCCCCACCTGGGACGAAACCACTGATTATCCGCCGATCATCTCCGAGCGGCAGATCGGCCGCATGGACAGCATCGTCCGCGCCACCATCGAAGGCGGCGCCGAATGCCTTACGGGTGGCAAGCGCCTCGACCGTGAAGGCTACTTCTACGCGCCGACGCTGATCTCCGGCGTGACGGCAACGTCGCCCGCCGTGCTTGAAGAAATCTTCGGCCCGGTGCTGACCATCCAGACGTTCGAGGATGAGGAAGAGGCGTTGTCCCTTGCCGACCACCCGACCTACGGGCTGGCAGCCGGCCTCTTCACCCGCGATCTTTCCCGAGCCATCCGCCTGACACGGCGTCTGCAGGCCGGCACGGTCTGGGTCAATCGCTACGGCCGTTCGCGCGATCATATCCTGCCGACTGGGGGCTACAAGCAATCCGGCATCGGCAAGGACCTCGGACGCGAAGCCTATCTCGCCAACCGCAAGAGCAAGAGCGTGCTCATCAGCCTTTGAGGACCGACCATGAAGATCTACAAGATCGCCCTTCTGCCAGGAGACGGTATCGGCCACGATGTCACCGATGCGGCCTGGGCTGTCCTGGAAAAAGCTGCCCGGACAAACGGGTTCGCCTTGGCAGGCACCAGTTACCCCTGGTCCTGCGACTACTACCTCCAGCATGGCACGATGATGCCCGCCGATGGCATTGACACACTGAAATCCTTTGATGCCATCCTGCTTGGAGCGGTCGGCTGGCCGGCGAAAGTACCGGACTCGGTCTCGCTGCACGGGCTTCTCCTGCCCATCCGCAAGGCCTTCGTCCAATATGCCAATATCCGCCCGCACAGGCTGCTGCCGGGCGTTCAGGGCCCGCTGAAGGCCAACGGTTTCGACATTCTCTGTATCCGCGAAAACACCGAGGGTGAATATTCCGGCGCCGGCGGCCGCGTCCATCAGGGCGCCGACAATGAAGTGGCAGTCGAGACCTCGATCTTCACCCGCAAGGGTGTGGAGCGCATCCTGCGTTTTGGCTTCGAACAGGCCCGCACCCGGCGCGGCAAGCTCGCTTCCGTCACAAAATCCAATGCGCAGAAATATTCGATGGTGTTCTGGGACGAGATCACGCAGGCGCTTGCGCGTGAGTATCCAGATGTCGAGGTGACGAGCTATCATATCGACGCCATGGCCGCCCGCATGGTCATGGCGCCGGAAACCCTCGACGTAGTGGTCGCCTCCAATCTGTTCGGCGACATCCTCACAGACCTTGGTGCCGCCATTCAGGGCGGGCTTGGTTTCGCCAGCTTCCGCCAATATCAATCCGGACCGCTCGGCGCCGTCGATGTTCGAACCCGTCCATGGCTCGGCGCCAGACATCGCCCATCTCGGCATTGCCAACCCGATCGCCGCCATATGGTCGGGCGCGATGATGCTGGATCACCTTGGCGAGAAAACCGCCGCTAGCAATGTCATGGCCGCGATCGAGGCAACGACTGCGCGCGGCATCGGCGCCATCCCTGGCAAGGACAAAACAGAAGCAATCACCGCAGCCGTGCTTTCAGCGCTTACCTGACAGAAGAGAGGACACAATGTACGATTTGAAGGATGAGAGCCTGTTTCATGAGGATGCGCTCATCGGCGGCGAATGGCGCAGCGCGGCGGCGGGGCGCAAGATCGAGGTCATCGACCCGGCAATGCAGGGCGTTCTCGGCACTGTTCCTGACATGGATGGCAGCGATACCCCGCGCGGCGATCGAGGCGGCGGAGAATGCCTTCGGGCCGTGGCGCAAGAAGACGCATGCCGAACGCGCCGCCTTGCTGGAGGCCTGGCATGACCTGATGATCGAAAACATCGAGGATCTCGCGCTGATCCTGACGAAGGAACAGGGCAAGCCGCTGGCGGAAGCGCGCGGCGAAATTCTCACACGGGGCCTCGTTCGTCAAATGGTTTTCCGAGGAAGCCCGCCGCATCGGCGGCACGACCATTCCGTCACCGACAGCGGACCGGCGGATCGTCGTCCTGAAGGAACCGGTCGGTGTATCCACGGATCATCACGCCCTGGAATTTCCCCAACGCGATGATCACCCGCAAGGTCGGCCCGGCGCTTGCCGCCGGCTGCACCGTCGTCATCAAGCCGTCGGACCTGACGCCTTATTCGGCACTTGCGCTCGGCGTTCTGGCAGAACGCGCCGGCATTCCGAAGGGCGTCATCAACATCGTCACCGGCATGCCGACCGAGATCGGAAACGAGTTGATGGCGAATGAGACTGTTCGCAAGATTTCCTTCACTGGTTCCACCCGTGTCGGTGCCCTTCTGATGCGCGGCGCATCCGACAGCATCAAGCGGCTCAGCCTGGAACTCGGCGGCAACGCGCCTTTCATCGTCTTCGACGACGCCGATCTCGACCTTGCCGTCGAGGGGGCGATCGCTTCGAAATTCCGCAATGGCGGCCAGACCTGCGTCTGCGCCAACCGCCTTCTCGTCCAATCCGGTGTATATGACACCTTCGCCGAAAAGCTGGCCGCCCGCGTCTCGGCCATGAAGGTCGGACCCGGCACGGAAGCCGGCGTCGATATCGGCCCGATGATCAACAGGGCCGCGATCGACAAGATCAACCGCCATGTGGAAGATGCGGTCGCCAAGGGTGCTCAGAATCCTCACGACGCCTGCGGCCATGCCTGCGGGCGATCAGTACACGGCGCCGGTCGTGCTCAGCGAGGCAACGACGGACATGCAGCTCGCCAGCGAGGAAACCTTCGGGCCTGTTGCCCCCTCTTCCGCTTCGAGAAGGAGGAGGAGGCAATCAGGATCGCCAATGCAACCCCTTCGGTTTAGCGGCCTATTTCTATACCGAAAGCTTGAAGCGTTCCTGGCGCGTTGCCGAGGCGCTGGAGTTCGGCATGGTTGGCCTTAATACCGGAGCAATTTCGACGGAAGTTGCCCCCTTCGGCGGCGTGAAACAGTCCGGCCTTGGCCGTGAAGGCGCCCAGTGCGGGATCGAGGAATATCTGGAAATGAAGAGCCTCCACATCGGCGGGCTCACGTGATCGACTGACGAGAACAACGAATAAGGGCGCCGGGAAATCATCCCGGCGCCCTTTTTTTGTTTCTCGCTGATGCCTTTACTGAAACCGGTCGAGGGTCTTGTAGTACAGCCCGACAAGCGGCAGGAACCACGGCTTGCCGAAATGGCCGGGAACGGCCGGCCAGTCGAGCCCATTTACCGGATTGCGATCCGTCTTGCCCAGAATGGCGTCGGCAATGATCATGCCAAGGTGCGTGGACAATTGCGCGCCATGGCCGGAATAGCCCATGGCGTACCAGACGCCATCGACATAGCCGGCGCGGATAGCGATCCTTGGTCATATCGACCAGCCCACCCCAGCAATAGTCAATTTCGACGCCCGCCAGCTGTGGGAAGATTTGAAGAAGGCTCGCCCGAAGGACGTCTCCGCTCTTTGCGTCCGACCGCTGATCGGAGGTCGCTGAAAAGCAGGCGCGGCCGCCAAAGATCAGCCGGTTATCGGGCGCTAACCGGAAATAATTGCCGATATTCATCGAGGTGACGCAGGTCCGGTTGGCGGGCATCGTCGCCGCGATTTCGGCTTCAGGTCAGCGGTCGGGTCGCAATAATAAAACTGCCGACCGAAACGATGCGGCGACGAAAATAACCGAACACCGATGGCGTATAGGCGCCAGTCGCCACGAGCACGTGATCGGCGGTGACGGTCCCGCGCGCGGTAGCCAGGCTGTGACGTCCATTTCCCTTGCGATGGGCCGTTACCGCCGCCTTTTCAAAAATGGTAGCGCCATGGCGGGCAGCGGCGGTGGCGAGCCCTACGACGTACCGCCCCATATGCATCATCGCGCTCTTCTTCGACAACATTGCGCCATGGAATGGCGACCCGACTTCGCTTTTCAGATCATTTGCGCTGAGAAGCGCCGTTTCCGGAGTCGACTTCTCTGTGAACCGCCTCAAAGTTGCGGGCGATGGCGTCGAAATGCTGCGGCTTGGAGGCGAGCTTGAGCTTTCCGGCCCGGCGGAAATTGCAGTCGATCCCCTCCTCGGCGATGATCGCCTCGATTGTGTCGATAGAGTCATCGAATGCCCGGTAAAGAGCGACGGCGCGCTCTTTACCAAGTTCAGCCTTGGCGGCAATGAAGCTGTGGGCGAGGCCATTGTTAAGATGCCCGCCATTGCGGCCGGAAGCGCCCCATCCGATCCGTTCCGCCTCCAGCAAGACGACGCGCGTACCAGCCTTCGCAAGATGGCGCGGCAGCAAGGCCGGTGAAGCCGCCGCCGATGATGGCGACGTCGTAATGTCCTTCGACCGCGCCTTGCGCGGCACCTCCGAAGACGGGGGCCGTGTCGTGCCAGTAGGATTTGAGCTTCATTGCCATGCCCCCGTCAGAGCCCGACGACGCCCGGCAGACCCGAAATATCCACGATTTCGACATAGCCATAATAGGGGTTCGCCGGCTCGTGACCGCGATTGACCCAGACCTTGTTCTTGATGCCGAGGTCGTGCGCCGACATCAAGTCATAGCGGAAGGACGACGAGCAGTGCAGAACGTCATCAGGCCCGCAGCCCAGCATATCAAACATATATTCGAAGCCTTTGAAGCGCGGCTTGTAGGACTGCGCCTGCTCAGCAGTATAGACCGCATGGAAGGGCGCGCCGAGTTTTTCGACATTCGACATGATCTGAGAATTCATCGCGTTGGAAAGGATGACCAGCGGAATTTCCTTTGCAACCTTGGCAAGGCCGGCCGGCACATCTGGATGTGGCCCCCAGGTCGGCACACGTTCGTAGACCATCCGCGCGGCTTCCTCATGGAATTTTATGCCGTTGCGCTTGCAGGCACGTTCGAGCGAGTTATGAACCACCTCGTTGTAAGGCTTCCAGTCGCCCATGATTTCGTCGAGACGATAGGCGGCAAAGTTCTTGATGAACTCAGCCATTTGTGGCTCGTCGAACTGTTCGCCGTAAAGATCGCGCGCAGCTTCTGCCATCTGGAAGTTGGTCAGTGTCCCGTAGCAGTCGAAGGTGATGTATTTCAGGGCGGAATTGAGCCATGGCTGTAGAATCCTTGAATAACCGAAGCGATGTTGCCTATCTCAATCATAGGCCGGGGCCTGCCCTTTCGCTCGACTGAAATCAGCGGCGGCATAGCAGATTGTTCCGTATCACACGCACACTTTGGCACAGTGTTCCGCCGCAGCGATCATCGGATCGGCTCGCTTGGCTCGATGGTGTTCCGCCGCGCCCGCTGGTCAGCATAAGATGCGGTGAGCCCTCAAAGCTACGGTGAAAGATACCGCCAGCACCCCGTCCTCGGGACGATCTTCTGACACCGCGGGTCTAAGAATAAGAAAGCTTTTCAAGGATCCAACAGATGCACGCAAGTCAAATCGATCTTGTGGCCTTCAGGCCCGAACATCTCGAAGGTGCAGTCGCTTTGTCGCGCCAGGCCGGCTGGCCGCATCGTCCGGAAGACTGGCAAACGGCGCTTGCCGTGAGCCGCGGGATCGCGGCTGTTACGGACGACCACCATGTGGTCGGGACGGCACTGGTCACTCCCTATGGTGCAGACTGCGCAACGATCAACATGGTGATCGTCGATGAAGCTTCTCGCGGCCACGGTCTCGGGCGCAGGCTGATGCAGGCCGCACTCGACATCGGCGGCGAGCGACAGTTGCGTCTGGTTGCAACCACCGACGGACTTCCACTCTACGAAAAACTTGGCTTCCAGCCGGTCGGCACCATCCTGCAATATCAGGGGAAGATCCCCGCTATAGCAGCACCCGCTGGGATTGAGCCTGCCTGCGACGCCGATTTTGAGGCTGTCGCAACGCTCGATCGGACCGCCTTCGGGGCCGACCGGACGTGCCTCTTGGAACATATAGCAAAAGCCGGACAGTTTGTCGTGATGCGGCGCGCAGGCCGGGTTCAGGGCTTTGCTGCTCTGCGTGCTTTCGGACGGGGCGACGTGATCGGTCCGGTCGTGGCCGAGAATTTGCAGGATGCCCGCGCGCTCATTTCCTTCTTCATCGGGAGCCGACCGGGTGCATTTCTGCGCATCGATACCACGGCCGACACGGAACTCGCTCCATGGCTGGAAAGCTTGGGTTTTGCCCATGTCGGAGGCGGCATAGCCATGCGCACCGGAAGTGCCGAAGCTCCGGTGCGCGCCCATTACCAGACCTACGCTCTCGCTAACCAAGCCTTCGGCTGACCTGGAGACCCGCATGTTTAGCAATTCCCTGATCGAACTTGATCGCGCGCACCTGGTTCATCCAGTCGCTTCCTATCGAACACATGAAACGCTCGGCGTACGCGTTTTAGCATCCGCCTCGGGCGCGACGGTCACTGATGCCACTGGCAAGCAGTTGGTCGACGGTTTCGCCGGTCTTTGGTGTGTCAATGCGGGCTATGGTCATGACAGCATTGTCGAAGCCGCCGCAAAGCAGATGCGCGAACTTCCTTATGCGACCGCTTATTTCGGCCTCGGTTCGGAGCCCGCCATCCGGCTGGCCGCCGAACTTGCCGATCGCGCGCCCGGAGACCTCAATCACGTCTATTTCACGCTTGGTGGGTCCGACGCTGTTGACAGTACGGTTCGCTTCATCCGCTACTATTGGAATGCCCGCGGCAAGCCGAACAAGGACCAGTTCATCTCCATCGAACAGGGCTATCATGGCTCGTCCACCGTGGGCGCCGGTCTGACCGCGTTGCCGGCTTTCCACGCCGGTTTCGGCCTGCCCTTCGATTGGCAGCACAAAATTCCATCTCATTATGCCTATCGCAATCCGGCTGGAACGGATCCGCAGGCGATTATCGCCGCTTCGGTTGCCGCATTGAAACAGAAGATCGAACAGCTGGGTGCCGAGCGGATCGCAGCATTCTATGCCGAACCGATTCAAGGCTCCGGGGGCGTACTGGTGCCGCCCAAAGGCTGGATGAAGGCCATGCGGGAGGTTTGCCGCATGTTCGACATCCTCTTCGTTGCCGATGAGGTCATCACCGGCTTTGGCCGCACCGGCCCGCTGTTTGCATGCTCGGAGGAGGAAATCGTCCCCGACCTCCTGACGGTCGCCAAGGGCCTGACGTCCGGCTATGTACCGATGGGCGCGCTGTTCATGTCTGAACACGTCTACCAGACTATCGCCGAGGCTGCCGGCGCTTCTGCCGTCGGGCACGGCTATACCTACTCGGCTCATCCCGTCAGTGCAGCGGTTGGCCTGGAAGTTCTGCGCCTCTATGAGGGTGGGCTTCTTGAAAATGGCCGCAAGGCCGGCGCGCGCCTGATGGCGGGCCTCGAAAGTTTGAGGGATCACCCCCTGGTCGGCGACGTCCGTGGCCGCGGAATGCTGGCTGCGGTCGAACTTGTGGTGGACAAAGAGCGGAAGACCCCTCTTCCGACTGCGGCCGACCCGGCTCGCCGCATTTTCGACCGTGCCTGGCACAATGGTCTTATTATTCGCGCCTTTGCCAGCGGCGTTCTGGGTTACGCGCCGCCGCTCTGCTGTACCGATAGCGATATCGACGCCATCGTCGAGCGTACGCGCCAGACCCTGGACGAGACGCTTGCCGATCCGACGGTGCGCGCCACGATGGTGTGACGTAAGCGCCGCCGGCGGCGACCCGGGGAAATATCGTAGAATGCGCATATTCGCAATTTTGTGCCGTTGAGCAGGTTTAAAACGGAGAATCCGGCAGCCCTTTGCTGCGAAACTGGAGACAGGAAAAAGGACAGAATTCGAACAAAACCCGCATAGATCCGTCGAAAAGGCGGGCAAGCAAAAATTCAACAAAAAGGGGAATGTCATGAACGACAAGATCACGAATTGGACAAAAGCCGACGACGCAGTGGTTGAAAACGCCATCCGGCGTGGCGCAACCCGTCGCGAACTTCTTCAGTTGATGCTGGCTGGCGGCGTCGCCACTGCGGCGGGCGGTTTCATGCTCGGCCATGCCACGCGCGCCGTTGCGGCCACTCCGGTTTCCGGCGGCGCCCTGAAAGCCGCCGGCTGGTCGTCCTCCACCGCCGATACGCTCGACCCGGCCAAGGCCTCGCTCTCCACCGATTACGTGCGTTGCTGCGCCTTCTACAACCGCCTGACCTATATCGACCAGGCCGGCGCGACACAGATGGAACTGGCCGAATCTGTCGAGAGCAAGGATGCCAAGGTCTGGACTGTTAAGCTGCGTAGCGGCGTGACGTTCCACGATGGCAAGCCGCTGACGGCAGACGACGTCGTTTTTTCGCTGAAGCGTCACCTGGACCCTGGCGTCGGATCGAAAGTTGCCAAGATCGTGGCACAGATGACCGGGTTCAAGGCAATTGACAAGCAGACCGTGGAAATCACACTGGCCAACGCGAATGGTGACCTTCCCACGATCCTCGGCATGCATCATTTCATGATCGTCGCCGATGGCACCACGGACTTCTCCAAGGCCAACGGCACCGGCGCCTTCGTGCGCGAGGTCTTCGAACCCGGCGTCCGCTCGGTCGGCCTCAAGAACAAGAATTACTGGAAATCCAGCGGCCCGAATGTCGACTCTTTCGAATACTTCGCCATTAGCGACGACAATGCCCGCGTCAACGCTCTTCTGTCCGGGGACATCCATCTCGCCGCATCGATCAACCCGCGCTCGATGCGGCTGGTCGAGAGCCAGGACGGCTTCGCACTCTCGAAGACCACCTCCGGCAACTATACCAACCTCAACATTCGGATGGACATGGCACCGGGGGACAAGAAGGACTTCATCCAAGGCATGAAGTACCTGATCAACCGCGAGCAGATCCAGAAATCAGCCTTGCAGGGCCTTGCGGAAATCGGCAACGATCAGCCGATCTCGCCCGCCAGCCTCTACTACAACGCCGATCTCAAGCCAAAGGGCTTCGATCCGGAAAAGGCGAAGTTCCACTTCGAAAAGGCGGGTCTGTTGGGTCAATCGATCCCGATGGTCGCGTCCGAAGCAGCAAACGCCTCGATCGATATGGCGATGATCGTACAGGCTGCCGGTGCGGAGATCGGAATGACATTCGACGTGCAGCGCGTGCCTTCGGACGGCTACTGGGACAATTATTGGCTGAAGGCACCGGTCCATTTCGGCAACATCAATCCGCGGCCGACACCCGACATTCTGTTCTCGTTGCTCTATGCATCGGACGCGCCGTGGAACGAGAGCCAGTACAAGTCCGCGACGTTCGACAAGATGCTCATCGAGGCGCGCGGCTCGCCTCGACCAGGCAAAGCGCAAGGAGATCTACAACGCGATGCAGGTCATGGTCGCGGAGGAAGCGGGCACAGTCATCCCGGCCTATCTTTCCAATGTCGACGCCACCACTGCCAAACTGAAGGGCCTGGCTCCGAGCCCGCTGGGCGGCCAAATGGGCTACGCCTTTGCGGAATATGTCTGGCTCGAAGCCTGACGAGGCGAGCGGCCGAGGGCAGAATTGCCCTCGGCTCGCTTTCCGATCGCGTATAGTCGGTCGGCCGAACGTCAAAGGAGACGCGCATATGAACCATCGGATCCTCTCCCTTGTGATGAGCAGGCTGCTCATCGCCTTAATTACGCTGGTGATCGTCTCCTTCGCGGTGTTCTTCGCCACGATGATGCTCCCCGGCGACACGGCAACGATCCTGCTTGGCCAGGCCGCAACGCCCGAGGCCGTTGCGGGGTCTTCAGAACGGCCATGCATCTGGACGAGCCGGCGATTGTCCGGTTCATGAGGTGGTTCGGAGGGCTCGTCACAGGCGATCTCGGAACTTCCTATGCCAACGACATGCCGATCGCCGATCTAATCGCTGGACGTTTCATCAATACGTTGAAGCTCGCTGGTGTGACCGCCCTGTTTTCGGTTCCGATCGCTCTTACGCTCGGCATAACCGCTGCCATGATGCGCGGTTCGCTTTACGACCGGGTCGTCACCATACTGACGATCGGTGTTATATCGGTTCCCGAATTCATGGTCGCAACTTCGGCCGTCCTTGTCTTCGCCGTCTATCTCAAATGGCTGCCGGCATTGTCCTTTGCCAACGAGGTTCACTCGATCACCGATCTGTTGCGCGTCTATGCGATGCCGGTCATCACGCTCACTTTTGTCGTTTCCGCTCAGATGATCCGCATGACCCGTGCCGCGGTGGTGGAAACGCTGAACACGCCCTATGTCGAGATGGCCCTGCTGAAGGGCGCATCGCGCCAGCGGATCGTGCTGAAGCATGCCCTCCCGAACGCGCTTGGTCCGATCGTCAATGCTGTGGCGCTGTCGCTGTCCTATCTTTTGGGCGGTGTGATCATTGTCGAGACGATCTTCAACTACCCCGGCATAGCAAAACTGATGGTCGATGCCGTCGCCACTCACGACCTTCCTCTGATCCAGAGCTGCGCCATGATCTTTTGCCTCGGTTATCTGATCCTGATCACGCTTGCCGACATTCTTGCCATTCTTTCGAGATCCGAGGCTGCGATGACAACAGATACCGCAAAAACGCCGGCGGCAGGCCGCATTGGCTACCGCTTTAATTTGGTCGGGATGCTTGCCCTTGCCGTCATGCTCCTCTGGGGACTTGTCGCCATCTTCGCGCATCTTCTCATTCCCTACCCGGTCGGAGAGATCGTCGATTTCGACTATTTCGGCCCGATGTCGACGCAGTTCTGGTTGGGATCGGACTATCTCGGCCGTGACATGTTCTCTCGCATCGTAATGGGCGCGCGCTATACTGTTGGAATCTCGGTGGCTGCCGTCGCGATCGCCTGTACGACAGGCGTCGTACTCGGCATGATCGCAGCGGTCAGCGGTGGCTGGACCGACACTTTGCTCAGCCGGTTTCTCGACGCCATGAGCTCGATCCCAAGCAAGCTGTTCGGCCTGGTTGTCGTCGCTGCGGTCGGATCATCGATCCCGGTTCTGATATTCACGCTGTCGGTCATCTATATCCCGGGCGCCTATCGCTTCGCCCGCGCTCTGGCCGTGAACATCAATGCCATGGATTTCATCACAGTCGCACGTACGCGCGGCGAGAACGTCTTTTACATCATTCGTTCCGAAATCCTGCCGAACATCCTCGGTCCGGTACTGGCCGATCTCGGTCTTCGTTTCGTCTTCATCGTGCTGCTGCTTTCCGGGCTCTCTTTCCTCGGTCTCGGCGTCCAGCCGCCCTATGCCGATTGGGGCGCGCTCGTACGCGAGAATATCGGCGGCCTGCCCTTTGGCGCTCCGGCGGTCATGTTCCCGTCAATTGCGATCGCGAGCCTTACCATCAGTGTCAACCTGCTGATCGACAACCTGCCCTACAAGATCCAGTGACCGGAGTTCACAATGACCAATCTCGTTGAAATCCGCGATCTGAAGGTCGAGGCCAAGACAGACTCCGGCCGCATTGTCGAGATCATCAAAGGGGTGAGCTTCGATGTGGCGGAAGGCGAGATCGTTGCGCTCATCGGCGAAAGCGGATCGGGAAAGACCACGATCGCTTTGACCTTGATGGGTCATGCTCGCCCCGGCTGCCGCATTTCCGGCGGTAGCGTTAGGCTTGCGGGCAAGGATATGGCCCGACTTTCGGAAAGGCGCGGGCCCGCGTCCGCGGCACCGAAGTCTCCTATGTGCCGCAGAGCGCGGCAGCAGCTTTCAATCCTGCCGCAACGATCATGGAGCAGGTTATTGAGATTACCCGCATTCATGACCTCATGCCCGCCGCCGAGGCAAAGTCCCGCGCGATCGAACTCTTCCGGGCGCTGTCCCTTCCGGAGCCCGACACGATCGGCGACCGTTATCCGCATCAGGTCTCGGGTGGCCAGTTGCAGCGCCTTTCCGCGGCCATGGCGCTAATCGGCGATCCGAAGATCGTGATCTTCGACGAGCCGACGACGGCGCTCGACGTCACGACCCAGATCGAGGTGCTGCGCGCCTTCAAGACCGTCATGCGCAAGGGCGGTATCGCCGGGGTCTACGTCTCTCATGATCTTGCGGTCGTCGCGCAGATCGTGGACCGGATCATCGTGCTGAAAGGCGGCGAGGTTCAGGAGGCTGGCCGCACCGGACAAATCCTCTCGAATGCGAAGCATCCCTACACGCGCGAACTGCTCGCTGCTTTCGAGCCCAAGGCACGGGGCGCCGCCCCGGTCGTTTCCGGAAGCACGCCCCATTCTCGAGATTGAGAACATCGTCGCCGGCTACGGCGCCGTCCAGAGCAACGGGCTACCGCTCGTCTGCGCTGTGCGGTCCGTGAGTCTGACGGTGGAAAAAGGCCGCAATCTTGGCATTATCGGTGAATCCGGCTGCGGAAAATCGACGCTTGCCCGGACGATTGCCGGCATTCTCCCCACCTCCAGCGGCCGGGTTATTTTTAACGGCCAGGAACTTGCGCCAAGTGCTTCCAAACGCACCCATGAGCAATTGCGCGAGATGCAGATCGTCTTCCAGTATGCCGACACAGCGCTCAACCCCGCGAAGTCGATCGAGGACATACTGACACGCCCTCTTACTTTCTATCACGGCATGGATGGCGCGACGCGCAACAGGCGAATTACTGCACTTTTGGACATGGTCCAGTTGCCCAGTTCGGTCCGCAATCGGCGGCCCGCGGAACTGTCCGGCGGGCAGAAGCAGCGGGTGAATTTCGCCCGCGCGCTTGCAGCTGATCCGAAGCTGATCCTGTGCGACGAGATTACCTCGGCGCTTGACACCGTCGTTGCCGCCGCCGTCATCGAACTACTGAAGGAACTGCAACGCGAACTGGGGCTCTCCTACATTTTCATAAGCCATGACATTTCGGTGGTGGAGGCGATCTGTGACGAAATCGTCGTCATGTATGCGGGTGAAAAGGTGGAGCAACTGATGCCGTCTGCCACAGGCAAGCGCCCCCAACACCCCTATTCGCAGTTGCTGTTTTCTTCGGTTCCCAAACTCGATCCGCATTGGCTCGATGGCCTGGAACGAGATCCGAACTGGTTCGCGCCTATTGCCAGCGCTGACAGTTCGGCGGTCAGAGCGGGAATAAGCTGGTTAGTGGCATATGCGCCTTGACGATCGGCGATTTCAGCACCACGAAGCTGAAATATTTGTCGATGCCGATGTCCAAGTCTGTCAGCCGTTCCATGATGGTCTGGTACTCACCTATCCCGGCGGTGACGAACTTCACAAGATAATCGTAACCGCCGGAAACCAGATGGCACTCGATAACCTGTTCGACTTTCTCAATTGCAGCGAGGAAGCGGGAGAAATCGATCTGCCGGTGGTTCTTCAACGTGATCTCGGTAAAGACAGTCAGGGTCTGGCCGAGCTTGGCGACGTTCACCTGCGCCGAATAGCCGACGATATAGCCTTCTGCCTGCAGCTTCTTCACCCGCATCAGGCAGGGACTCGGCGACAGATTGACGAGTTCGGCCAGCTCGACATTTGTGATGCGGCCGTTCTTTTGCAACTCGTAGAGAATCTTGATGTCGATCCGGTCCAGCTTCATGCAACGCGCCCCTTGGCATTCGCTTCCATATGCACAGCAGAAAATGCTGCATCTCATATCGTGAATATAACACACATGCCGTTCCTGTCATTGTCCATGCGGTCTCCGCGGCCGGCATAAACTATGGCCCGCTTACGAATGAACGACATAAAATGCTATCCATCGCCAAACTCCAGCTACGTCTTCTCGGGCCGAAGAGTAAATTGATGACGAGAACTGGAGATCTTTCATGCCCGCCCCGCTTCAGAAGATAGAAACAAATCAGGCTCTGCCTGACAGCGCCGACGCGGTGGTGATTGGAGGCGGTATCGTCGGTGCCTTCACCGCATACTACCTTGCACGCCGGGGCCTCAAAGTCGCACTGCTCGAGAAAGGCCGGGTTGGCGCCGAGCAGTCGAGCCGAAATTGGGGCTGGTGTCGGCAGCAGAATCGGGACGAGCGAGAACTTCCGATCGCCACGAAAAGTCTCGATCTGTGGGAGCAGTTCGCGGCTGACAGCGGCGAAGACACCGGTTTCCGCCGCTGTGGTCTCCTCTATCTCAGCAACGATGAAGCGGAACTCGAAGCCTGGGCACGTTGGGGAACCTTTGCGCGATCAGCAGGCGTGACAACGCATATGCTTGATAGCGCGCAGGCGAGCGAGCGCGGCAGGGCCAGCGGTCGCATCTGGAAAGGCGGCGTCTTCTCGCCCTCTGACGGCACCGCTGACCCATCGCGCGCCGCCCCCGCCGTCGCTCGGGCAATCATCACCCTCGGTGGCAGCGTGCATCAGCAATGCGCTGCCCGCGGCATAGAGACGACGGCCGGGCGCCTGAGCGCCGTCGTGACCGAGAAAGGGACGATCCGAACACCGGTGGCCATCATAGGCCGGCGGCGCCTGGGCCTCGTCTTTCTGCCGGCAGTTCGACGTCCGGTTCCCACAGTCTTCCATCCGATCGTCCATTCTGTCGGTTTCCGGCGGAGAGGATCTCCCTGACGCTTTACACACTGCTCATGTCTCCATCACACGGCGTGGGAATGGTGGCTACACCCTCGCGATCAGCGGTCGTGGGCGGGTGGACCCGACACCGCAGCAGATGCGCTTTGCGCCGCAATTCCTGCCGATGTTCCTCCGGCGCTGGCGCAGCCTTGCGCCCGGAAGCGCCGAAGGTTGGCGTTCCGGCCATGAAACCCTGGCGCGCTGGCGGCTCGACACGCCGACCCCGATGGAGAGAATGCGGGTTCTCGATCCGGCGCCAGATAAGAGCACTATCGCGTTGACCTATCGCCGCGCCTGCGAACTTCTACCATCGCTGGCCAAATCTCACGTTACCGCAGCCTGGGCGGGCTATATCGACAGCACCCCGGACGGCGTGCCCGGCATTGGTGAGATCGAATCTGTCCCGGGGTTCATACTGGCTGCGGGGTTCAGCGGTCACGGGTTTGGCATTGGCCCAGGAGCCGGCCATTTGGTTGCCTCTCTTGTCACAGGCGCAGAGCATCTGGTCGACCCAGGTCCTTACCATCCGAACCGCTTCAAGGCTGCGGCTTGGGGAAAGGTTTCAGGATTTCTAATGTCACAAAAAACCTGCCACGGCAGGCATTTGGGCGAAAAATTCGCAAGCGGTATTTGTACGCTGTGCGCTCGGTTTTACACGACGTCCGGTTCGAATTGAAAGCGAACGGAGGTGAAGGTCGGATGGAGCGCCCCGCCCGCAATGCCTGACTTTTGGACTTGTCTCAAACTCCTCCCGAGTGGATGCGATAAACGACCGCGCGTCTGGCGCCAGATTCAAGCCGGAATAATAGGAGACTCGCCGCATCTAAAAATTCTTTGGGAGATTGTCGTCGGGATTGCGGCGATCCACGCTGCCAATCCAGATTGGAGCGGTTGCGGTCCCGCAGGTGCTTCAGGACGCAACGCTTACAGTTGATGCGATTTACCCGCCCTTCTTCATCGATGACGGAACTGGCCATCTCGCCGGAATCTCTTCGATCGGCACCTCCTGCAACGGCACGTGCGTCCAGAGCAGGCATGAAGAACCCCATGACGCCGGTTGTGAGGCTCGTCGTTGCCGTAGTTCAACGTGGACCGCCCGCGCCGGAGCGCGTAGACTATGCGGATGCGCACGACCACGGAGACAAGGCTTACCAGGATCGCCGCCGGGTGTGCCGATGGCCTTCCCCGAAGCCTGAGCGGCCGCGGTGCAGTCTACTAACCAAGGTGTCCGCCTGCCGATCGTCGGGCGTGTCGCGATGGACAGCATCACGGCCGACGTTTCGGCGCTAGCCGAAGGCACGCTGCCCCTCGGAAGTCTGGTGGAAGTTCCGGGGCCAAACCACACGCTTGAGGACCTTGCAGAATCAGCTGGCACTTTCTCGCACGAAATTTTGACCGGGCTCAGCCGCCGCTATCACCACCAATATCGCTAATATCCGTCTCCCAAAAAAGTGAGGGAATCATGAAAGTTATTGTCTTGGGTGCCGGCGTAATCGGCATTACTTCCGCCTACCAGCTCGCGAAAGCCGGCCACGATGTCACGGTCATCGACCGCCAGGAAGGCCCGGCGTTGGAGACAAGCTTTGCGAATGCGGGCGAGGTGTCATTTGGCTATTGCTCGCCTTGGGCCGCACCCGGCATCCCATTGAAGGCCATGAAGTGGCTATTCATGGCTCACGCGCCCCTTATTCTGCGGCCCAAGGTCGATCGCGACGTGGCTCTTTAGAATGCTCTCGAACTGCATATCGGAACGATATGCGGCCAACAAGAGCCGCATGCTACGCCTTGCCGAATACAGCCGACAGTCGTGGCGGAGCTTCGTCGGGAAACCGCGATAGACTATGACGCGAGAATGCAGGGTACTCTGCAGCTCTTCCGCAAGCAGCAGCAGCAGCTAGACGCATCTGCCAAAGATGTGAAGGCGCTTGCCGCCGACGGAATTCCCTACGAGGTGGCAGGCCCGAATGGTTCGAGCCCTTCTCACTGCGGTTTCTCGCTGGCATCATTGGCAACAAAGGCGTGCAATGCTGCCGCTAAAGGTGTGCCGGATACGGCGAGATCGCGTACGGTGCTTATGTGATCCCCGTTTGCGATGAGCGATGCTCGCACCTCAAGCCCTTGAACGGCAAGAATGTCCCTGAAGGCATTTGCCTGGATTTTGAAGGGGCTGGTTTCCAGTTCGCCGGTCATGATAGCGACGCGTCGTCATGGGTCGTGCTCACGATGCATCGGTGTAAACCGCCGCACTTCCTCGTCGGTCAAGGCGATCTCGTCCCGCAGGAAAGATGTCTGCAAGGGTTCAAGATCATAAAGCCCGCCAAGCAGGAATGCGCCAACGATACCCGAGGGCTCTGCCGAGCGATTGAAGAGAAAGGTTGCAAGATGTGCACCGGCGGAGTGGCCGCTGACGGAGAGTTTATCGGGCGCGGCGCCGAAGCGCTCGGCATGCGCCAGCAGAAAGGCCTTGGCTTTCATGACCTGAGCGACCAGCGCTGCCATCCTCGCCTTCGGCATCAACGAATAGTCGACGACGGCGGCGACCGCACCCGCACGGGTGATGGTCTCGGCAACACAGGAATAGTCCTCCTTGGAGAACATCCGCCAATAGCCGCCATGGATGAACATGTGGATAGGCATGCCTGGCACAGCATCACCTGGCAGGAAGATGTCGAGGGTCTCATCTTGCTCACTGCCATAAGCGACGTTGGCCTCCATGGCGAGCGAGTGGCGGGTCGCGAGGCTGCGCGCGGATATCACCCACAATGTCATCAAAATCTGCGACATGGTCACGAATGCGAAACGGATCGGCGGCCACAGGGTCTCCTTTAGAAACTTGTCGCAATGTACTTGGCTTCCATGAATTCCACGATACCGTGATGCTGCCGCGGGCAGCAAACACTGGCTTTTTCGTGCCGTCGATCAAGATGGCTACGTTCTCGACGAGATTGTCCCAGAGCTGACGCGACACAGACAGGTATGCCGCCTAAGCGGATCATCACCGACAAGCTTCGATCGTATGGCGCGGCGAAGAGAGAGGTTATGCCGGCTGTCGAGCACCGATCCCACAAGGGTCTCAACAATCGAGCGGAAATTCCCATCTGCCACTGCGGAAACGGGAGAGGACAATGCACGGTTTCCGATCACCGGGAAGTTTGCAGCGCTTCATCTCGAACTTCTCGGCGCTTCGAAACCTCTTCGTCATCCCACATCACAAACGATCAGCACTGGCCACGCACATCCATCGCATCCGCGCGATGGCGCATTGGAAAGCCATCACCGGCGCCATCGCCTGGCTTACGATGGCAACGCGTGTCGGCCGTTCACCGCTCGATAACGTGACAACTCCGCGAAAGCTCCTGAAAGGACAAGGCCGCTCGCCGTGTGTGATGATCACCGACAAGCTTCGATCCTATGATACAGTGCCCAACGAACAAATCTTTTGGAAGTTCGCACGCGGCAAGGTTACAGTACTCTCCGTTATGCGCTACCGTATGATTTTTTCTATGGTGAGCGCGACCGAAAGCAAATGCTCGTCACCATTCGGCAAACCGGAAAGCAGCAGACCGACAGGCATGCCGGCATCGCCGATGCCGCAGGGAACGGAGACACCGCAGCCGTCGAGGAAGTTGCCGATCAGCGTGTTGCGCAACGTCTTGGCATTGGTTTTCACGAAAAGCTCGTCTTTGGTCAAAAGCGGTGCGGTCAGGGGCGCGACATGCGGCAAGGTCGGCGACACGACCAATCTCGCCTGGTCCGATGCTTGACGCAAATTCCGCCATCAGACGCTCACGGGCGGCCAGCGTCTCGATATAGCCTGTCGTGGTGATCTTCTCGCCCAGCCGCGTGCGAGCAACCACGCGAGCGTCCATTCCCTCTGCCTCCGGTCCAGCCAAACGCTCGCGGTGCAGCACGAAGGCTTCCGCCGTCACCAGCGGGCCGTATTTCGCCATCAGCTCAAAGATTGCGGCATAGGCCGGAAACGCCTGCCGCCGAATTTTAGCCCCGGACTTTTCCAGCAGCTTCAAGGCCGCCTCGAATGCCGACACCACGCCCGCTTCCGCATCATCGAAAACGATGGTTTCAGGGAACGACGAGCGAAAGATCCTCGACCGAGCTACGGCGAACATCGGGCGCGCCGAGGCAGCGCATCGCCGCATCGATCCACACCGCATCCTGCACGGTACGGCAGAGCGGCCCGAGCGGATCGAGGCTTTTAGACAGCGGGAAAACACCCCGCATGGAATAGCGGCCACGGGTTGCCTTGTAGCCGACGATGCCGTTGAAGGCTGCCGGAATGCGAACCGATCCGCCCGTGTCCGTCCCGATCGAAACCGGCACCAGTCCGGATGCCACTGCAACGCCGGAGCCGGACGAAGACCCGCCGGGCAACCTTGCACCATCGGTCGAGGCCGGGTTCTGCGGCGTTCCGTAGTGAGGATTTATGCCGAGCCCTGAAAAGGCAAACTCGCTCATATTGACCCGGCCGATGCTGACCATGCCGGCGCCGGCAAGTGCTGTGACCACATCAGCGTCCCGTGTTGCGGGTGCCGCTGTTTTGAGAACGGTAGAGCCGGCCGTCGTTGCCAGCCCGTCGATATCGAAGAGGTCCTTCCAGGCAACCGGAATGCCATCGAGCAGGCCGAGCGATCGACCATCCCTGATGCGCTTGGACGAGGCTGCAGCTTCCGCCTTCGCACGCTGCTCCAGCAGGCTGACGAAGATCGCCTGATCCTTGCAACTGCCAATGGCGGCGAATGTTTCCTCTACGAGCGCCACCGGATCGAGCCCGCCGTTCTGGATCAACACGGAAAGCTGGGCGATTGTTTTTCCACTGTGAGACGGCATCAGTATTTCCACTTCTAGCGCCCGACAAGCTGCATCCACCGGCGGACGAGATAATTGTGCTCATCCATCGTCGTATTCCAGACGGCAATGCAGTTGGCCCTTTGCCAGTAGGACCCGCCGGCCCTGATGCTTCCCTTGCGAATGCGAACCGATCCATCCGGTCCGGGAAGATCGGTGGCGGCGGGTAGCCCCTCGTACCAGTAATCCCACTCTACCGGCGTCATGAACTGGCGGGAGCGCTGCGGCGTCGAGATGTAATAGCCCTGCCGCGCGACGACGGCACCGGGCCAGCCTGAGATCCACCAGTTCAGATACTCGTAGGCGACATCGAGCATCCGGCCACTCAGATCTTTCGACAGGCACAGACCGCCATGCCAGGCTCGGTAGCCCTCGACGGGGACCGCCTGTTCGACGGGAATGCCCAGCCCATTCAGAATGTTAATCCCCGTCGACCACATGCTCTGTACATCGGTTTCACCATCGACCATCAGCCTGGCGGCATCCTCTGCCGTTCGCCAGAACCCACGGAAGAAACCGTCCTTCTTCCGTGCTTCCAGCAGATCGATCAGCCGGTCAATCTCGGCCACCGTCATATTGCCGATATTGTTGAACGACATAAGCCCGGCGGCCTGCGCGGCCAGCGCAGCATCGAAAATGCCGATGGCCGGCTCATCGACCAAGGAGACGCGGCCCGCCCATTTCTCGTTCAAGAGCGAAGCCCAGGAATTCATCTCGACGGTATGTTTCACAACGTCGGTGCGGTAAGCGAAACTGTCGAAATTATGCGTCGTCGGCAACATCGAAATGCGCGGCGACGGCGTATCGCCGAGCGCGAGGTTCGGTTGGACGAACAACTTTTTGGCCGGCACATCGCCCTGCCCCAGCCGCGCATTCGGACCGATGTGACCGGTCTTGGTGAGATCGTTGATCTCGGACCAGAGCTTGATCCGGCTGGTATCGATCGACTGCACCGCGCGCCAGTACCAGACGATATCCAGATTGTGGAAACACTGGTCGTAGATATCGTAGCTGCCCGGCTCCTGCGCCGCCTTGTGCTGCGTCGTCAGGAAGTCGTTGTTGTCGAAGGTGACGTCAATGCCGAGATCCTGCTCGGCCTGCAGGCGCAGTTCCTCCAGCAGGGAAATCGCCGTGCCGAGCACGCGCAGCTTCGGTCGGCCCTGAAGATGAAGCGCAGGCGTGGCGGGGCAACAGGGGGAAACTCCCGCTTCAGTCTTTGGCGCGACTATGTTCATTCGACCGCACAAATCGGAGCGGTGGAGTTCGGCGCGCCCAGCGTCAGCCCATTTAAGGCGACGATCGAGGCCACGCCGCTGGGGCCGGTCACCTACGCCAAGATGGTCGGGACCATCAACCGGGTCACCCGAACGGCACAGAGCCTGCGATCCGCAACGTGCGATTCCTATCAATTGGTTATCAACCTCGGCACCGGGTCGCTTGAAGGCACCTACGGAGAGCGGGACCTCAAAATGGCTCCAGGCGGGGCCTTTCTCGATGGAATGGAGCCACAGGACATCCGCGGCAACGATCACAACGGTTGGGTCAGCCTGAGCTTCCCCAAGAAGGTGCTGGACGAACGCTTCACCCGGATCGGCAACAGGCAAGGCCTGGCTATCGCGCCTGATCAGGAACCACTCATCCTGCTGCGCCGCTACCTCCAGTTCCTCGACAGCGATACGATACCGGCCTCAGACCTCCTGACCGGCCATATCGCGGAAACGATCATCGATCTTGTCGGCCTGGCAACCGGGGCGAAAGGTGACGAGGCGGACCTTGCGGGCCTCGGCGGCATATGTGCCGCCCGGCTGCAAACGATCCTCGACAGCATCCGCGACAACTATTCCAACCCAACCTTCTGCGTGCAGACGGTCGCCGGGCAGTTAAGCATGACGCCGCGCTACGTGAACGCACTGCTGGCCGAAACTGGCGCCGGTTTTACCGAGCGGGTGCTGGAACTGCGTTTGCTGCAGGCCAAGGCCATGCTCTGCGAGCCCCGCTTCTTCGAAATGCGGATCAGCGATATTGCGCTTCGGGCAGGCCTCAGCGACATCTCCTATTTCAACCGCTGCTTTAGGCGCCGCTTCGGTTGCAGTCCGGGTGGCGCGCGATAATTCCCTCCGTGACAACGAAATGAAGCGGCAGATGGGAAGCCTGGCACGCGTTGCAGGCAGAGACGAAGCGTACGAGTACACGCCCGACTGGACGCTTTTGCACGGACCCGATGTGAGAAATGTTCTTTTCGTCGTCAAAGGGCATCAGCGCCCACCAGATCAGCTGAATGCGGAAGTCTCATGCTCGTGGGGAAATCTATCGAACAGTCCCAAGCCTGTATGCCGCCAAGTGCGCCGACGATGGGAGATTCCATACCCGCATGTAACCGATCAGCATGTGCAAAAACCTCAATTCTGGAAACAATCTGACACGGTTTTGGAGTGAACTCTTCCGACTGGACCACGGGGACCGGAAAACTGATACGCTCTGCGGGCCTTGAACGGAGAAAGGCTCATGAAATCACGAGGTCCATACCGGCGGCACTCGACGCAATTCAAACTGCAGCTCTGCCAAGTTCCGACAAACCAAGATGCGCCTCCAATTCGAGATCACTCTAGGGCTGTTCGAAACCGCTTGACGAAATTGGGGACGGCATAGAATTTGATCCGCTCCAATGATCCGCGGCACCTCGGGACAAGCCGAACGCGGCTCTGTGGAGCAAATCTAATGGGAGTCTGCCAACACGTATATGCGCCAGAGCAATCCTGAAAGATTGTATTTTTCAGTCGGAGCCAAATTGATTGGTGGCGCGTGATTTCGACTGAAACAATTGAAACATATATAAAGCTGCCTGAAATACGAATGAAACGGATCGTGGTTAGCTAGAGGCAACTCTTGAAACCAAAGGTAACCGCCATGGCCTATCCAACCACCCCCGATCAACAGCGACCAGACATCGCAGTTCAACACAACTGACGATCATGCCAACTGGGTGCTGATCGAAGATGTCAGTATCAAAAGCGTGGGCGGCCACGGAATCTTCAACAGTGGCGCCTACGACCACAACGCAATTGAGGTAAACGGCATTATCGAAGCCAAAAGCCAGTACTACTCAGGGGTAACTTCAGACGCCGCTTACACGACAGTTAACGTGACGGAAACGGGCGATATTGTTGGTTACAATGCAATTACGGTTGATGGCGACAATGCCACGATAAGCAATGATGGCCACTTAAATGCCTACAGTGTTGGTATATATGTCGATGGAATAGGCAGCAAAATTACAAATACTGGATCAATTGTGGCTGGATCCAATTATACCGAGGTATATACTGGGACAGCTGTGTACATAGACGAAGGGTCTACATTTAATTTCGCCAACACAGGCAACGTGAGCGCCACCTACGGCGTGACCATAAAATCCAGCGAAGGGGTCATAACAAATTCGGAATTGGCTGGAATACATGGAACGCACATTGCGATACAGATTGACAATCTTTCTGGGCAGTCCGTGGAAATTATAAATGAGGACGCTTGCGGGATTACATCCGACGGTTTTGCCATTCGCGGTAGTGACGGGAGTGAGAGGGTCACAAACGCTGGCTACATGAAGGGGAAAATCTCTCTTGGGGCGGGAAACGATTCATTTGACAATCAGGACGGCTTGATCGATCACGCCATCGACGGTGGAACTGGTGACGATATTTATATATTGGGTTCCGCGTCAGACCAGATTGTTGATGGAGCTGGAAAGGACTCAGTCCACACGGAGTTTACGAGCAGCCTCAAATCATATTCCACAATTGAGAATCTGAAACTGCTTGGAAGCGGTAATATCAGCGGCACGGGCAACGCGCTGACGAACGTCATCATCGGCAACGACGGCAATAACATCCTGAACGGCGGTCCGGACTCGGTTGTCGACACCCTCATCGGCGGCAAGGGCAACGACACCTATGTGCTCGGCTCCGGTTCCGACAAGGTGACGGATACGGCCGGCACCGACACCATCACATCGACGATTGGCCGTAGCATGGCATACTATGGCCTGATCGAGAACCTCAAGCTGCTGGGCACGGGCAACATCAGCGGTACCGGCAATTCCCTTGCGAACGTCATTATCGGCAATTCTGGCAACAATATTCTCAATGGCGGCGTCGAAACCACGGCCGTGATCGATACGCTCAACGGCGGCGCCGGCAACGACACCTATGTTTTAGGTTCGGGGGCAGACAAGGTCATCGATAGTGCGGGGTACCGACACGATCACCTCTCTGGTGTCAGCGCAACCTCTCCACCTTTGCAACGATCGAAAACCTCAAGCTTTTGGGTGTCTCCAATATCAGCGGCATAGGCAATGCGCTTGCAAATACGCTCACCGGCAATATCAGGGCCAACACCCTTTCGGGTGCTGCCGGCAACGACGTGCTGATCGGTGCGGCGGGGGCGGACAAGCTCGATGGCGGCGCCAATACCGACACTGCGTCCTATGCGGGTGCTTCTGCCGGCGTAGTCGCCAATCTCATGACGGCCGCGGCCAATACCGGCGACGCCAAGGGCGATGTCTACGTCTCGATAGAGAACCTGACCGGTTCCAGCTACAACGACACGCTGACCGGTAATACCGGTATCAACGTGCTGTACGGCGGAGCCGGCGCCGACAAGCTGACCGGCGGAATTGGTGCCGACACCTTCCTGTTCAAGGCGATCGGCGATACCACCGTGGCGACGACTGGCCAGGATACAATCTTCGATTTCAGCCATGCGCAAGGTGACAAGATCAGCCTATCGGGCATCGACGCCAACACCGCGCTCACCGGCGACCAGTCGTTCCTGTTCAAGGGCACGGCGGCTTTCAGCGGCGCCAACGGTGAACTTCGTTTCGAAAAACAGGCCTCCGACACCTATGTCTATGGTGACGCCAATGGCGATAAGGTGGCTGATTTCGTCATCCATTTCGACGATGCCATCGCCTTCCAGGCCAGCGATTTCCTTCTTTGAGATTGTAGATTGCCGCCGTTGTGCTCGGCTCCATCGCCCTGCAACGCGATACTTGATCCATCTCGACGGACGCTGAAACCATCCTAAGCACGGAGCTGCCACCCTCTTGTTCTCCTATCCGGGATGCGAACAATCTTGGCGACATCGGGAAGGTACTGCGCGCTGTCATTCGACCGGCTGACCATGAGTTAAAGAAAGGGGCGTGTGGCCTACTATGAAAAGAACGTCCATGTCCCGTTTGGGTTTTTTGGCACCACTTTATTTGGCGCTTGCGTTCCTGTTTTTATCTTGCAACTCAGCGTATACTGGATGGTACCAAATAAAAAGCTATGAAGGCACGATCGGAAGCCTGCCGGTTCATTTATCGCTTGAAACATTCGACAAACTAAACGGGGAAACTGACACCCACATTGTCGGTAGCTACTACTACGATGCCCATCGTGTTCCCCTCAGATTGGACGGAAAGCTGCTCCGCAGCGGCGATATCGCGCTTTGCAAGAGTGATCTTCGGCCGGGAGAACCGCGGACGAATCAAGTGGTGGAGTCACGCTGTAAATTTACTCTTCAAGTATCGTCAAACAATCTAACTGGCAGCTGGAAAACCGGAACGATGTCTTTTGACGTTCAGTTGCATCAGGTCGGACAGCTCGATAACAACGATGAAGAACGCATCGAAGGTAGGGTTGAAATACCGATGTGGTACCACACAAAGAAAGCCATGTTCGTCGGAGTATACGGGAAAATCGATATCTGCGAGAAGATCGTCATGTCGGAGCTGAAGACCGTCGGCATTCTTGACGGCAACGTCCTTGGCAACGTGCCCCTGGCAGAACCAGAAGAAGACGCCGACGGTGACGCCCTGCGCTGCGAAGCCGGGCTTCTGATGACGGAAATCTATTCGAATGTAGAGTTTGGAGACAGCCTAGGTGTTTAGTCCCGGCATTTGATGGTGCGGATCAAGTGTAAACATTTCTGGCTCGCTTGCCCAGATTTTGCAGATGTATTCGTACAGGAGTGAGCCCTCGCAGTGTCTTCAGTCGGCGGCCGTAATTGTAGGCGTCGATAAAGTCGTGGAGGTGCGCGGTTAGCTGGGCATGGCTGTCGTAATGGTAACGTTTGACAGTCGCTTCCTTGATCGTTCGGTTCATCCGCCTCGACCTGGCCGTTGGTCCAGGGATGTTTGATTTTGGTGAGCCTGTGCTCGATTCCCGTTCTCACGACAACGCATATCGAACATGTGCGTCATGTAGGTGGCCGTGGGGCCATCGGCATAACGCGGTGGGAAGGTGAACTGGATGCCATTATCCGTCAGGACGGTATGGATTTTGTAGGGCACGGCCGCGATCAGCGGACCAGAAAGGCGGACGCTGATGTCCTGCCTGTTTTGGTGACCAATTGGACGAAGGCGAACTTGCTGGTCCGGTCGATTGCCACATAAAGATAGAGTTTGCCTTCCGCTGTACGCACTTCAGCAATATCGATGTGGAAGTAACCGATCGGGTAGGTCTTGAACTTCCTTTTGGGTTCCTTGTCGCCCGTCACTTCTGGCAATCGGCTGATCTCATGCCGTTGTAGGCAGCGATGCAGGGACGAGCGTCAGATGCGGGATCGTCGCCTGCAGAGCATAGAGGCAGTCATCGAGCGGCAATAGGGTGTGTCTGCGGAAGGCAATGATAATCGCCTCTTCTTCGATTGAAAGCGTCGTCGAGCGCACGTCTTTCGGACCGGTTGGTAGGTCCCTCACCGCTGTGCGTCGCTTCCACTTCGCTACAGTCTTCTGGTTGATCCCATAGCGCTTCGCCAGAACCCTCAAGCTCTCTTGACTATGTTGTATCGCTCGACGGACTGCCTCTGCCGTGCGGGCGCTCCCGTGTAAAATCTGACCCATAGCGCATCCCTCCATTTCTGGTCGAATAATGCACCATCAAATGCCGGGACTAAACACCTAGGTAGCGTTATGATCCACTACGGAGGTGGAAAGATGGGATATAACGCCATCAGACGGCTTGGGAGAGACGCGTACTAAGGAAGGTATTAGAACCGGAACGCCACATTGAAACATGCTTGAAATACAGAGGACATTCGACAGAAACGATATGGGCATAGTCATGTTTCCATGATGATTGATACCTTCTCCCAGACGACCGCCCTTTTTCATGGGCATGCTGCTTTCCGCAGTGACTGCAGCTTAGCACTGCATCTTCCTATGCTGCGGCGCCGGATCAGATACCGTTCCTCGATGTGTTCGGCACAACTTTCCGGATCACATTTGCCGATGGAAGAACCGGCAGCGATCGGCGATCCGTGCGCTATCGGGCGGTCGTCCGGGCCTCGTGAATGCCAGCTCTGATGCGATTGACGACAGTCCACAGAAGGAGCAGCGCCACCAGTGCCCAAAGCCACGACATCCACGCCGCAAACGTGCCGCCACTGCCGACAAAGATGCCGAACGCGCCGAAAAGCACCGCCCGGTCGCTCTTGCCGAGCGGCCCGTCATAACGCCGGCTCGCGCCAACCGTCTGGCCCAAAACACCGGTAAACTCGGTCAGCATCGACAGAAAAATGACGGCCAGCGCCGGCAGCAAGCCTGCCGGATCGATCAGGGCAAACGGCAGGTAAAGCGCTGCATCGGATATGATGTCGCTGATCTCGTTCAGGTACGCGCCGAGAATGCTCTTCTGCCCATGTTCGCGGGCCAGCATGCCATCGATGGCATTGAGGCCCATGCGGAGAAGAAACCATATAGGTATCAGCAGGAACCAGTGCCGATGCGGCGCGAAACACAGGAAGAGGCCAAGAGCGACGGAGATGGCGGCGGCAAGAAACGTCACCTGATTGGCTGTGACGCCGCCAGCAGCAAGACGCCGCACGAGCGGGCGAAGAATATTCTGAAATCGGGACTTCAAGTGATAAACGGACATTCTACTTCTATGTATTTTGCTGACATCCGGAAGAAAAAATCCCGGACTCAGACAGATTGAAGATCGTCGTTCTTTTTAAAAAAGGCCTCAATTCATATTGGCACTCGCAAAGGACTTACATTTGCAACTAGACATTTGCAACGAAGGTAAATCACTATTCCCGGCGATTGCTGCAACCGACCAACAAGTGAAATTGGAGAAGACCGTGCTGCAAACTGCAGATAATGGGCCGTCGTCCCTGATGACAAGACCGATACATGAATCCGAATTCGCGTCGCATGACGGCACCCGGCTCTTCTATCGCACTTGGCCGTCGGTGCGTGCCGTACCGAAAGGCGTCATCATTCTCCTCCACCGCGGCCATGAGCACAGCGGCCGCGTCGCCCATATCGCCGCCGAGCTCGGCCTCGATGACTTCGCTTTCTACGCCTGGGATGCGCGCGGCCACGGACGTTCGCCGGGAAAGCGCGGCTATTCACCGTCCTTCGCCGCCTCGGTGCGCGATCTCGATAGCTTCGTCCGGCACGTCAGCGAAACGAGTGGTACCGCCATCGAAGACATCGCCGTGATCGCACAGAGTGTCGGCGCCGTGCTGGCCGCTACATGGGTTCATGACTACGCGCCGCCGATCCGCGCCTTGGTGCTGGCGTCGCCGGCCTTCAGCGTCAAGCTGTACGTGCCCTTTGCCAAGGAAGGCATCGCGCTCTGGGAAAAGCTCAAGGGGACATTTTTCGTCAACTCCTACGTCAAGGCGAAGTTCCTTACCCACGATCCGGAGCGCATCGCGTCGTTCGAATCGGACCCGCTGATCACCAGGCCGATCGCTTCCAACATCCTGGTGCAGCTCTATGAGGCAGCGGACCGCGTCGTCGGCGACGCCCGCGCCATCACTGTTTCGACCCAGTTGCTGATCTCCGGCAGCGACTGGGTGGTCCGGCACGCGCCGCAGCACCGGTTTTACGAAAACCTGGGCAGTCGCACCAAGGAGCGGCATGTGCTCGCCGGCTTCTACCACGACACGCTCGGAGAAAAGGACCGCGCGATCGCACTGGCCGAGGTCCGCCGTTTCATCGAAACGCGTTTCGACGAACCGCGGGAGACTGTCGACCTGCGCACCGCGCATGTACAAGGCTACACAAAGGACGAGGCCGACCGCCTCTCGAGCCCGCTCGAGGGCACTTCGCCGCGCGGCATCTACTGGGCGCTCAGCCGCCTCAACATCAAAATCGGCGCCTTGGTGTCCGACGGTATAAAAACCGGGATCAAGACCGGCTTCGATTCCGGCTCGACCCTCGATTACGTTTACGAGAACAACCCGCGGGGCGCGGCCCCTATCGGGCGTTTGATCGACAAGGTGTTCCTCGACGCGATCGGCTGGCGTGGCATCCGACAGCGCAAGTTGCATCTGGAGGAACTGATCGACCGCGCCCTGCAGCGCCTGAAAACCGCCGACCGCAGCACCCACATGCTCGACATCGCCGCCGGGCACGGCTGCTACGTGCTCGATGCCATCGAGAAGACCGTTGGCCGCCCCGACAGCGTGCGGCTGCAGGATTATTCGCCGATCAACGTTGACGCCGGCCGCCAGAGCATCACTGAGCGTGGGCTGAATGATTTTGCGAGCTTCCACCAGCAGGATGCCTTCGACGGCGAAGGATTGGCAATTACTTCGCCATCCCCCGATCTCACCATCGTCTCCGGCCTTTACGAGCTGTTTTCTGACAATGGCATGATCGCGACCTCGCTTGGCGGGCTCGCCCGCGCCATGCAGCCCGGCAGCCTGCTCATCTACACCAACCAGCCGTGGCATCCGCAGCTCGAGATGATTGCCCGTGCGCTGACCTCCCATCGCGGCGGCCAGGCTTGGGTGATGCGGCGGCGGACGCAGGAAGAGATGGACCAATTGGTCGCCGCGGCCGGTTTCCGTAAAATCGAACAGCGCATCGACCGATGGGGCATTTTCACCGTGTCGCTGGCCGAGAGAGTCTGAGGGCACAGCATGGTGGAGTCATCTTTCAATTTTCCCCGGACGGCACGCGGACCAGTCCTAAAGCGGGCGGCGCTTTGGCTCGCCTTCCTGGCGCCGTTCTTCTACCTGAGCTATGGTGGCGCTAACTGGCTGGCATCGCAACGCACCGACGTGCCGAACGTGGCTTTCTCGTGGGAAGGCGCCATCCCGTTCCTCGGCTGGACGATCATTCCCTATTGGTCGATCAATCTGTTCTATGCGCTCTGCCTGTTCATCAACACGGCTCCCCGTGATGTCGATAAGCTCGCAAGGCGCTATCTGACGATCCAGCTCGTCGCCGTCGCCTGCTTTGTGGCTTTCCCTCTGCAGGCGATCTTCGTCCGGCCGGAAACGAGCGGCCTGCCCGGCTTCATGTTCGCCGTGCTCAGCGGCTTCGACAAGCCGTTCAACCAGGCGCCGTCGCTGCATATCGCGCTTCTGGTGGTGATCTGGGATCATCTGCGCGGCCGGCTGACGGGCAGGGCGCGGCTCCTCTGGCACGTCTGGTGTTTTGTGATCGGCGCCTCCGTGCTTACCACGTGGCAGCACCATGTCATAGACATACCGACCGGCATGCTGCTCGGCCTGTTTGCCGCCTGGCTCTTTCCGCAGGATGCTGCACCGGCCCTCGCTGGGTTCGCGGCAACCCGCGATCCGAAATTGCGCCGTCTCGGCATCTATTATCTCTGCGGTGCCCTCTTCTTCCTCGGCCTTGCAGCGCTCTGCACCCATTTATCGCCCGCAGCACTTCTGTTGCTCTGGCCGGCTGTTGCGCTGGCAATCGTCGCCGTCGGATATTTCGGGTGCCGGCCCACAGGTTTTCCAGAAACGCGCCGATGGCCGCGCCACGCTTGCCAGCCGCTGGCTGCTGGCGCCGTACCGTCTCGGCGCTCTCATCAACATCTGGCTCTGGACCCGGCAGATGCCTGCATCGGTAGTGATCGCCGATGGCGTCCATCTCGGCCGTTTCCCCGGCCACCACGAGGCCAACCGCTTTGCCGCTGTCATCGACGTCACCGGCGAACTCCTGCGTCCGAGAGGAACGGCCGCGCGCTGGCACAGCTTTCCCACTCTTGATCTCGGAACCCTCGACAAGGCCCAGATGCGAGCAACGGCCAACCTCGTCGAGGCTGTGCGACCGCAGGGACCGGTCCTTGTCTGCTGTGCGCTCGGTTTCCAGCGTAGCGCCACCGTCATCGCCTGCTGGCTGATTGTCAGCCAACGTTGTGAAAATCCGGCGGAAGCTCTGTTGCTGATCGAGCGAGCGGGACGCTATGTCCATCTATCTGCGGAAGCGATCCATGCTGTAACGGAGGAAGGTCGGCAATGACGCCGTGGAACACGATTGCCTTGGCTGCAGCGCGCAATCTCGGCCGCAATGCGATCTTTTGCGGACTGACAGCCTTAGTGCCGCTGATCCTTGGCCCGATCACAGCGGGGCATCAGGGCTTCGCTTCACCGCTCGCATGGCTCCTGCTTCTCGTCTTCGGTCTCGTGGTCCTCGCCTTCACGATCCATCTGTTCTTCGATGCCCTGCTGTTTCGGCTCGCATCGAGCCACGAGACCGAAGGGCCGGCCTTGCGGCCATCGACGACGTGCTGTTTCGTATACGGCTTCGCAAGCCTGACGCGAACCCACGAGGGCTCGACAGGCGGATCGCCGGATCACGCCGCATTGTCTGGCAGCAGCGTTGCGCGCTTGCCGTCTACCTCGCGCTCTTCGCCATCCTTCTGCTCGATGCGACCGACGGGCGGCCCTTATGTTGAAGTTCGACCACAGGCCATTGATACAATCGCTTGCCGGCGCGTGTCTGGCGGGCCTCGCCCGCATCGTTACCGGCGTTATCCCGATCTGGCTGGGCACCAGACCGTCTCAAAACCAGAGGATCTATTTCGCTAACCATGCCAGCCACGGCGACTTCATCCTGCTCGCCTCTTGCCTCGAACCCGAGGAACGCGCACGCACCCCGTGCCGTAGCCGGCGCCGACTATTGGCGCAGCAATCGCATTCGCCGCATCATGGCGGAAGACCTGCTGCGCACCGTGTTGGTCGAACGCAATTGGGTGGAACGGGCACAGGATCCGCTGGAAATCATGCTGGAAACTCTGGATGAAGGACAGTCGCTGATTTTCTTTCCCGAGGGCACCCGCAACATGGGTGACGAACCGCTGCTGCGCTTCCGTTCCGGCCTCTACAATCTCGCTGTCGCCCGTCCCGGCGTCGAACTCGTACCCTGCTGGATCGAGAACATGTCGCGTGTCCTGCCAAAGGGAGCTTTCCTGCCGGTGCCCCTGCTCTGCCGGGTGATTTTTGGTTCGCCAATCGCCGTTGAGCCGGACGAGGACCGCAAGCTCTTCCTCCAACGCGCCCAGCAAGCGCTTCTCAAGCTCAAACCTACCACCAATGACGGACCCCGTTGATGACCGATATCTACAGGCTGTTCATCGGATTGATCGCCGTACTCGGCACTGCCAGTCTGATCGCAGGCATCCTCACTTGGCGCAGCAGCAAGCCGATTTCCTCGACCCTCGTCAATCTCAACGCCCGTATCCGCGCCTGGTGGATCATGGTCGCCGTCATTGCGTTTGCCTTCGTCTTTGACAAGAGCGGCGTCATCGTCCTCTTCGCGCTGATTTCCTTTGCGGCGCTGCGCAGAATATGTAACGCTCACCCATACGCGGCGCAGCGATCACTGGGTGCTGCTCGGAATGTTCCTCGTCGTCATCCCGCTGCAATATTATCTCGTCTGGACCGACTGGTATGGTCTCTATTCGATCTTCATCCCTGTCTATTGTTTCCTCGCCATGCCAGCGTTGGCGGCACTCTGGGGCGACACATCGCGTTTTCTGGAACGGATTTCCGAGCAGCAATGGGGCCTGATGCTGTCGGTCTATTGCGTCAGCCATGTTCCGGCCCTGGTTACGCTGGAGATCCCCGGTAACAATGGCCGTGGACTGCTTCTGATTGCTTTCCTGATCGCTACGGTGCAGGGCAGTGACGTGCTGCAGTATATTTTCGGAAAACTGTTCGGCAAACACCGTATTTCGCCCAATGTCTCGCCCTCGAAAACATGGGAAGGCCTGGTCGGCGGCATTGGCAGCGCTTCGCTGCTTGGCGCCTCGCTCTTCTGGCTGACGCCGTTTTCATCGATCGAGGCCGGTGTGCTGGCCGGAATCGCCTGCATCATGGGTTTTCTTGGCGGGCTCGTCGCATCCGCCATCAAACGTGACCGCGGTGTCAAGGACTGGGGACACATGATCGAAGGGCATGGCGGCATGCTCGACCGGACCGACAGCCTCGTCTTCGCAGCCCCCATCTTCTTCCACATCGTGCGCTATGCCTGGACCTGACCGCCCCGCTTCTTCAAACCCGCTGCGGAGACGGCCAATCATGAACAGTCGACGATGCGCGCAAGTTCGACATGTGTGATGTTGGCCTGCGTGCCGCCACTCCCGCCCAACCGTGTGCTCGTTTGGGCATTGTTGTTCAGAGCCGAGCGCAAGGAATTCTCGTTGCCGCCCTGACGGTCACTGAAACTTCATCCAGGATGGTGGGGAGCCGCCGGCAAGATTTGGACCGCCAGTGGGTAGAGTTTTCCGGCTCGGTTCGCGGGAGTGGGCTGATTGCGCTCCCCCGGATGCGTCCGCACGACCGGCACCATTGTTGCAACGCACCAGGTGGCTGTTCATTCCATTCCGCCGTCATCTCCAATATGCTTGGCCATGTTAATCTCGGTGACGCGGAAACCACCGCTGTGATAAACATGCTGCGCGCGCATTGTCCGCCGCTACCCGCAGCTTGATCTCGTTGTACCCGTGGGTGCACAACATCGCCTCCAACGCGATCAACGTAGGTCGGCCCTGACCCTTTCCCCTCTGCTCGGGTATTATGCAGAAATCGCAGAGGAAGACTGAACACTGCTCGTCGTCGAGACAATACCAGACGTAACCAATGATTTCGTCGGGACATCGATCATGGATGATGCAGGGCAATCCTTGACCAGGCGTTTCTGGACCTGAAGGAAGGTCTCGAGCAACCTCGCGCCCCGCCAGCGTCAGCCCATCGGACACGGAGACTCTGTAATTCGTGGAAATTTCTGCGGCATAGTCCGGGACAAAATATTCTCGATATTGAGGGAATTCCCCGTCCAAGTCTAAACGTGATCATTCTGCTCATCCTGGTTTTTCCGCCTCATTCCAGGCGTTGATGGGATCGATTTCCCGCCCCCTACAAGTCATCGTCTCTAGGTCGGAAACTCGCAATCTTAGAAGCGGGGCTGTGATAAACGACACAAGCCCCATTGCTCAGGAGCAACACTACAAAAGAAAGTCTGGCTCCCTTCACATAGCGCAGCACCATCATGCCCCGAGAAGGCGGCAGTATGCCGCCATCGTGGTAGGCGCCACCGGTGCTTCCTCGGATCACATCGTTGCGGTTGTGGTCGCAGGTTGCCGTCAATGATGTCCGTTCCGACTCCGGCGAAGAAGATGTCATCGCCTGAACCTCCAAAATCGGTCTTCAATTCGCCAGCCAGGCCTTCTGCAGATCGATCGTATTGTCCCGGCAACAAACCGCTACCAACCGAAACCGTTGGTGGCGGCGGTCAAGTGGCTGAATCACAACACGAAATCGCTGGCCTGGAAGGCGATGGCATCGTCGAAATGGATGACGAAATCAGCCACCTTGTCGCCATTGGCGTCACCATAGACATAGGTGTCGGAGGCCTGTTTTTCGAAACGAAGTTCACCGTTGGCGCCGCTGAAAGCCGCCGTGCCCTTGAACAGGAACGACTGGTCGCCGGTGAGCGCGGTGTTGGCGTCGATGCCGGACAGGCTGATTTTGTCACCTTGCGCATGGCTGAAATCGAAGATTGTATCCTGGCCAGTCGTCGCCACGGTGGTATCGCCGATCGCCTTGAACAGGAAGGTGTCGGCACCAATTCCGCCGGTCAGCTTGTCGGCGCCGGCTCCGCCGTACAGCACGTTGATACCGGTATTACCGGTCAGCGTGTCGTTGTGGCCGGAACCGGTCAGGTTCTCTATCGAGACGTAGACATCGCCCTTGGCGTCGCCGGTATTGGCCGAAGCCGTGGCGAGATTGGCGACCACGCCGGCAGAAGCGCCAGCATAGGACGCAGTGTCGGTGTTGGCGCCGCCATCGAGCTTGTCTGCTCCTGCGCCGCCGACCAGCCGGTCGTTGCCGGCCGCACCCGAAAGGGTGTTGGCGCCAGCATTGCCGGTCAGCGTGTTTGCAAGCGCATTGCCTGTGGCGCTGATATTGGAGACACCCAGAAGCTTCAGGTTCTCGATCGTTGCAAAGGTGGAGAGGTTGCGCGAGACGAGCGAGGTGATGGTATCGGTTCCAGAGACATCAATAACCTTGTCCGTCCCAGAACCGAGAATATAGGTGTCGTTGCCGGCGCCGCCATCCAAGGTGTTGGCTCCGAGGTTTCCGGTCAACACATTGGCCAGAGCATTGCCGGTAGCGTTGATATTGCCGGATCCGAGCAGTGTCAGATTTTCGATTGTCGAATAGGATGCAAGACTGCGGCTGATCGTCGAGGTGATCGTATCCGTGCCTGTACTATCGATGACCTTGTCGGAACCGGAACCAAGGACGTAGGTGTCGTTGCCGGCACCGCCGTCCAAGGTGTTTGTTCCCGAGTTTCCCGTCAGCACATTGGCCAGCCCATTGCCCGTGGCGTTGATATTGCCGGATCCGAGCAATGTAAGGTTTTCGATTGTCGAATAGGACGCAAGGCTGCGGCTGATAGTAGAGGTGACAGTGTCGTTACCGCCGCCGTCACTGATGATGTCGGCGCCAGATCCGAGCACGAAGGTATCGTTGCCGAGATCACCCTTCAGCGTATCGACCACATTGTCGGAGCCGCCGTCGAGGATATTGTTGCCGGCATTGCCGGCAATGAGATTGGCAAGCGCATTCCCCGTCGCGCTCACATTCGAGGTCCCTTTCAGAACCAGATCCTCGATCGTCGCATAGTCGGCCAGACTGCGTCCGGCTGTCGAAGTGATGGTGTCACGGCCGCCGGTGTCGATCACCGTGTCGGTACCGGAAGCCAGGATGTAGATATCATTGCCCGCGCCGCCCTTCAGCGTATCGGTAACGGTATCAAGGCCGCCGTCAATGATGTTGTTGGCCGCGTTGCCGGTAATGATGTTTGCAAGCGCATTGCCGGTAGCGACAACATTGCCAGTGCCCACTAGCGTCAGATTTTCGATCGCCGGATAGTCGGCAAGGCCGCGACCGATTTCAGACGTAATGGTGTCGTTGCCGGCGCTATCAATAACCTTGTCATAGCCCGTGCCCAGGACATAGGTGTCGTTGCCGCCGCCCCCGTTCAACGTGTCGACGTAGTATGCGTCGTCGTCCAACCCGCCATCCAAGATGTTATTGCCGATATTGCCCGTGATGACGTTATGGTAGTGCCCCCCCGTTCCATTGATATTGGAGGAACCGAGCAATTTAAGATTCTCAACTAAGGCATAGTCCGCAAGCGAGCGGCTTATCGCCGAGGTGATGGTATCGACCCCACCTTGGGAGCTGCCATCCTCCTTGACGACATCATGGCCAGAACCAAGGACATAGGTGTCATCTCCACCATCTCCTATTAACGTATCGACAACGGCATCTTTGCCACCGTCGAGAATGTTGTCGCCGCTGTTTCCGGTGACGGTGTTTACAAAGGAATTGCCGGTGCCATTGATATTGGCAGACCCCCACAGGCTCAGGTTTTCGATGATGTTGTCGGCTGTGAGGCTGCGAGTAGATCTGGTGCCGATCGTATCATTTCCACTGCTGTCGATGATCGTGAAGTCCGCATCGTAAAATAGGTAGAAATCGTCGCCCGCTCCACCATCGACCGCGTGATCGACCGTGCCGCCGAAGTCGGCGAAAGAGTCGTCTCCCTCGCCCAGTATGATCTTGCCTTTGATCGTTCCGTAATTGTCGATATGATCGTCGTACGAGCTGCCCTGAATGGCAATATCGCCGGACACGATAAGGCCTTTGTTGGTGATGACATTAGCACCAACTGGGCTCGCAGCTAATTCCAAGCCGATCGCTTGCGCATCGATTATGCTGGTTGATTCGAGCGTCATAAAGACGCTGCTGTTATATCCAACGAACCCCTTTTCAGCCTTGATCGTACCCGCATTCTGAAAGATGGAGAGTTCGCTGCCAGTGTTGACCATATAGACACCGGTATTGGCCTCGATTATTCCTGCGTTGTAGATCTTGGTATTTGTTCCCACATTAGTATTTTGCTCATTGGCATAAATGCCGATATTCTCAGCGTCGATATGGCCGAGGTTTTCCGCATAAGTTCCTTCTCCATAAAACACGATGCCATTATAGGCATGGATGCTGCCCATCGTATCGACCTGAAGAATGGCGTCGGCACCAGCTGAAACGATGCCAGTCTTGTACATTCCATCGGCAACGATGTCGCCGGCGACCACAATAACACTGTCACTGAAACCGGGACTGTTGACGATGCCATCACCGTTGGCGACGGTGATCGATCCACCTATGTCGACGACCCAGTTCTGGTTCGATTCATCGATGTAAAGTGTGTTGGTTTGATTTGTCGTGATGTAGGCGGACATGGCGCGGCTTCCTTGATTAGAGTTGCCTCCAACTGGGCGCGGCTCATTTCATTCGGATTTCACGATTCTTCTTTTGTGTTTCAATTGTTTCAGCAGCTATTAATTCTCAGTTCTTTGCGCCGGCACGGTGGTGTGTCTTCCTCGCCGGTGTGAAATTGCGCTCAAGGATGAAGCGGCCGGAGGCGGTGTGCACGTTTCCCACTATGTGATGTGCAGTTCTTTTGCGTCGTGGTCACTCCATCGGCAACTGCCTCAAATGAAACAGCGATGTCGCGTTACAAGAGCGTCTCCTCCACCATTCGCAGGCTCAGCGGAACGCGGAAGCACTGCCAACTGCCCAAGCGTGATCTACGGCGCAAATTGGTTGTGCCGCCCTGTAGCTGATTGAAGAAGCAATCACTCCTGCCGACTGCTGTCGACACGTCAAACCATAGATGGCATGGATATCACCCAGCGACGACATGAGCTCGCGCGGCGGGCAATTCGGCCCGACGATAGCTGGTAGTGTGTAGGATAAACGACCGGCTCAACGTATCAATCGTCGATCCGAAACCCGACCTTCATCACCACCTGATAGTGCGCCACCGCGCCATCCTTGATGTGGCCCCTGATCTGATCCACTTCGAACCATTCGAGGTTTCTCATGGTTTTCGAGGCTCATGAAATCGCTGTCTCGATCGCCTCGGTGACCGAGGTCTTGGAACTGCCGATAAGGTCCACCTTCTTATAGACATGGTCGCTCACGTTATCCTCCCAGATGGTTCAGACGACGTTTGGCTCCGAAGAACCTTCCGTACCGCGCTTCCTAAGATCCGGCAATAATTGGACCTTGTCAAACGGCGGGACCCGCGCGCGAAATACTTGCTTCGGAAGGCAGTCGCGGGGAGCGAACCCGCACGCCAAAGGTTTCTCGGCCCCCTCGCCTTTCCCTACTTAGAAACAATTGAAACATCCGCGGAAATCCGACGGAAATCACGGACGGGTACAGGGGGGCTCCTAAATCCGGAAAGCGAAAACAATGTCAGTCAACAAGATTACCAGTGATCTCACCACGCAGTTCAATATTACCAGCTCTTCCAACACATGGATCTTGGATGAGGACGTCTCCATCACCGTTGCCAATGGCGAGGGGATCAGCAACTACTTCACCAATCACGACAGCACGATCGTCGTCAATGGTCACATCACGGCTCAGGCCTTCGCCAGGTCCGGCGTATTCAGCCAAGGCCTCACCGCCGAGATCGATATCTCCGAAAGGGGCGCAATCGACGCCTACAATGGTGTGTCCATCTCCGGCGCCAATTCGAGCGTGCTCAACGAAGGAACAATCACTGCGGCAAATATCGGCCTCTACGGGAGGGGATCTAACCTGCACCTGTCGAACACCGGTCTGATCGACGCAGGTTTCGGAATCTATGTGCAGAGTGCAACCGACACGACGATTGACAACACCGGCACCATCACGGGCGATACCGGCATCGTTATCGACAGCAGCCACGCGAAGGTGAAACTCAGGTCCAGCAGCGTTGTCGATGTCCAGGATACCGGTCTCCTTTTCATCGGTGATCGCTCCAGCAATGTCGAAAACTCAGGTCTGATCAAGTCGGCTGCGCACGCGATCACCGGCAGCGCTGCTGCCGAAACCGTCATCAATCATGGAACGATAAAGGGCTCCATTCATCTCGGTGCAGGCAATGACTATTTCGATAATCGTGGCGGGACGATCGACCATGCGATCGACGGCGGCGCAGGCGACGATACCTACCACCTTAATTCGACTTCAGACAAAGTTATCGACAGCGCCGGAAAAGACTTGGTTTCAACGGAATTTAGCGCAAGCCTGACCTCCTACCAGACGGTCGAGTGGCTTGCACTTCGCGGCTCCGGGAATTTCAACGCCAGCGGCAACGCGCTCGTCAATGCTCTCTACGGTAACACCGGCAACAACATTCTCGATGGAACCGGCGACGGCCTCGTCGATTTCCTGGCTGGCGACTACGGCAATGACACTTACGTCCTTGGCTCCGAATTCGAAAATATTCTCGAACATGGCAACAAGCCGACAGATGTTCAGCAGGTTGACGAAGCTCCGATCCACACGGGTGACGGCAACGGGGATATTCCGTTTGAATTTGAGAATGATCCGGTTGAGCTGAACCCTCCCTCCGCGGAGGAGGCGGCTGTCGGTGGTATTGACACTATCACATCAACAATCAGCCGCGACCTGTCCGACTATGCCTATATCGAGAACCTGAAGTTGCTCGGCACGAGCAATATCAACGGTACCGGTAATGCCCTAGCGAACGTCATCACCGGCAATGCGGCAAATAACGTGCTGAATGGGGGCACCGAGGCCACGGCCGTGATCGATACGCTGGACGGCGGTGCCGGCAACGACACCTACGTCCTTGGTTCCGGTTCCGACAAGGTCATCGATAGTACAGGCACGGATACGATCACCTCGACGATCAGCCGCAGTCTTGCATCCTATTCGACAATCGAAAATCTGACACTGCTCTGATCCGGCAATATCAACGCTACCGGCAATGCTCTGGCCAATGTGTTGACCGGAAACTCCGGAGCCAACACCTTGGATGGCGGCGCCGGCAACGACACCTATATTCTCGGTTCTGGGACGGACAAGGTTATTGATGTCTCTGGAACCGATACCATCACCTCGCTCGTCTCATGCGCAACCTCTCCACCTTTGCAACGATCGAGAACCTGAAGCTTCTGGGTGTCTCCAATATCAGCGCCACAGGCAATGCGCTTGCAAACACGCTGACCGGCAATGCTGGCGCCAACACCCTTTCGGGTGCGGCCGGCAACGACCGGCTGGTCGGCGGCGCAGGAGCAGACAAGCTCGATGGCGGCGCCAACACCGACACTGCGTCCTATGCTGGCGCTTCTGCCGGCGTGGTCGCCAATCTCGCCACGGCTTCGGCCAATACCGGCGACGCCAAGGGCGATGTCTACGTCTCGATAGAGAACCTGACCGGTTCCGGCCACAACGACACGCTGACCGGTAATACCGGTATCAACGTGCTGTACGGCGGAGCCGGCGCCGACAAGCTGACCGGCGGAATTGGTGCCGACACCTTCCTGTTCAAGGCGATCGGCGATACCACCGTGGCGACGACTGGCCAGGATACAATCTTCGATTTCAGCCATGCGCAAGGTGACAAAATCAGCCTGTCCGGCATCGACGCCAACACCGCGCTCACCGGCGACCAGTCGTTCCTGTTCAAGGGCACGGCGGCTTTCAGCGGCGCCAACGGTGAACTTCGTTTCGAAAAACAGGCCTCCGACACCTATGTCTATGGTGACGCCAATGGCGACAAGGTGGCTGATTTCGTCATCCATTTCGACGATGCCATCGCCTTCCAGGTCAGCGATTTCGTGTTGTGATATTCGAGCAGGGAGGCTGACGTGTCAGCCTCCCTGCATTGCTATCGAAAGCATGTGCCATGGTCCGGACCCTCGCCGTCATTTTCTGTCTCCTCATAGGCACGGCGTCCGTATTTGCCGGTGAAACGCCACCTGAAGGGCGCTGGACCGTCGTTTCCGGTGTTCAGTTGGGTGAAAAGCTCATTACCGTCACAGACAAGGACGATCCCTACATTGGCAAGACGATCCGGTTTTCGCGCCATGGCGTCGATGGTCCGTTGCTGCTCAATTGCCACGATGCCGCGTTCGCCTGGTCGTTCATGCCGGCCGAGTGGCTCTTTCAGGGATTTGCCGAAACCGCCGAAAAGGCCGCCGTCAATGCCGGGGTTCTCCGGCTGGCAAATCCGGCAAGAACGCTCAGCATGACCTGCGAGACCGGCATTTTCGATTTTCACATGCGCGACGAATCCACGATGCTGATCATAATCAATTGGGTCGTATATACGTTTGAGCGGCAACGGATGCGTGAAAGATGGCGATGACTATGGAACAAGCAACGCGGCCAGTTTCAGGTCGCCCAGGGACCATGGCTGAATGGAAAGCCGTGACCGGAATGCTGTCGTGATTTACCGGCCATAGCCCACTATGCAGACGTGTTCGAATAATGTGTCATCACCCTCTATCATGTTCTGTCTAGCCCTGGGCGTAATCTCGGAGATGTCGGCGGCGCGCGTTTTTCAGCCGCCAGCGCCATCATCGATCATGTCGTTCATCAGATACATGTAGGCGGCCTGACAGGTGCGGTAACTCGCGCAATCCGGCAGGATCAGCAGCGGCAGCACGACGATCAGCGCGCCAGTGGTAATGCCCGCCAACAGCGGAAGCGGTCGTCCCTTCTTCTTACGCATAACAACGATTATCATGGCAACGGCCTGGAGGGCACAGCCGATTTGAAGGATGTAAAACGGCCCCTCGGTCAACCGGTCAAAGGGGCTTACGTAACTGTCGTGGAAGCCATTCCAGATGGATTTGAGATTGCGGGAGGCCGACAGGTAGAGGCAGAAGGCTGCCCAGATAAGCACGATAACCCGCATTCTTATAGCCCTCACACTCATCGGTATATGAAATCGGCGACCGAATCGGTGGGCGCCCGTTCTTTGTGGCGGATTTTCATGATCGATCGGTCAACGTTGCAGCCCGATTGCTGCGGTGACAGCCAGAAAGCGACGGTCACGCCCCTCATAGCCCTGGCTGAACCATTGCACGAGAACGGCCACCACTGGCTGTCCTCCCTCAGGCGTAAGCAGATAGGCTTCGGAAAGGCTGTAGGATGTCGGGCAGTTGCGCCATGCAGGTACTAACGCGTCCTCGTGCAACCGTTCCGGCTGTCCTGCAGGCCTGTTCAGAACCAGACGAAAGCCGAGTGCCTTGCCCGTCTTGTCACCGGGCAAGGCGCCGTTCAGGCTGGCGGCACAATCCTCGCTTCCGGCAGCAAGCGTCTGGTCAAGGTGAAAAGCACTCCCTTTCAGCCGTCCATCGGTCACTAGAGATTTGGGCGATGCTTCCTCGAGCGGAGCCACTCCCACGTAAGGGACCATCTCGTCCGGTCGCGTCGTGGTATCAATGGCAATCCGGTCGCCTGGGGTGGCGATTGCGTATTTTGCAAGCAGGGGATCCGCCCTCATCCGAACTTGGCGCCGTGCGTCCTCCAGCGTCAACGACCGATCGCCGATCTCATCGGCCACGCGGATCGCCTTATCGCCCACAATCTTGCCCGTTCGCGTGTCAAGAATGGTGATTTCCGACCAACCGGAGTCGCTGTCGCTCCAGTCCAGAACCCCATATTGTTCGAAGGCGAAGTAGTCGCCATCCAGCGAAAATCCAAAGATATGGCGGGCTGCGGCATCCCCGCGACGGCAGGGCCGATACAGGACGAAAGCAGCGCAGAAAGGGCAACGGTGGCGCAGATTTTCGGACGAGACAGGATATTCAGCATGAGGGAAAGCCTTTGTGTCGATCGAAGGATCCGTGCGAGCCGCCATCGTCCAGGTGAAATCAGCAATTAAAGCCAAAAGTGGTTTCACCTGATCGACGTTTGAAACAGCGATGGTGAAGACCGCCTTTGGCCATGGAGGCGTGACTAGCACGGAGCAATCACGATGACCGAGGTGAGTTGGGTTAAGTCCGTCCAAATGCACTTCAACTGCAATTGGTGGCCTGATTGGAGCAAGTACCACGCCACCATCCGCGTGTGCCGTCGGTGCTTTCCGTCAGTGCCCAGTTGGCGGAGCAAGCCAAAAGATGTTTAAGCGTGCCGTCGATCGACAGTCCCTCATCGGCTCCGGCACCTGTTGGGACGAAGGCCTTGGCATCTATGTTCGGCGCCTGCAACAGCCAGTTTTTCGGCATTTGCGTGTTGGCATAGGCAGCCATCACCTCGGATGTCTTTACCCAGCCGCGCCCGGCGTAGGACGGCTTGTCTCTCTCGGCCGCCTCGCCATAACGCGCTCCAGGCTCCTGCACGTCATCGATGAGGAACCAGCCGTCCTTGTATCCGACCACCGAGAGTTCGGCCCGCCAGCCGCTGCCATAGGCAATCTCGCTCCCGGCGGGGAGATAGGGCGGCGCAACGGTCCCGAGAATTTCGGCCGTTTCCGGAGGGCGAGGCGCGCACACTGAGACCCGCAGGATCGTCGCTCGTCGACCACCCGTAAATCTTGCAAGGGGTCGTGCCCGCAGGCAGCTGCACGACGGTTGCTGCCGCCTCGGCACGGACCTGTCTGTGATAATTCTCGTTCTCATCACCCGAAACATCAGTGGCATCGCGCGCCGAACCTGCCGGATACGAACACCAGTCCGTCTCCCACTGTTCGCAATTTCGCTGTGACGACAAAGCCAGGATCGAAGGCACTGCCGGGAGTTTCGACATTTTCCGAACCCGCGGTAAACGCCGCCAGATATCCGGTCATGGTCTGGCGGTCGACGCGGTAGACCTGACCGGCGACATAGCCCAGTGGAACGAGTACCGCGGCGTTCTCCTGCCAAGCGGCAGCGCCCTGCGACGGCTAGAGATGCGGGTAAGACGACTGTACCGGTGAGAAGGCTGAGCATCAGAATGCGGCCGGTATGCCGCATGAATCTTCCCTGTCTCTTGCAAACATCCGATTCTGGGGAGTTCGACATCTTTAACACTTTAGCGAGATCAGGGTTGAGTATAACTCTAACGTCTGAGCGAGGGAAATAATTCGGCGACCCGGTAGGTGCCGGCTAGAGAATGCGAAGTCGCCGGATAATCGTGAAATCTGACTGAAACGTAGCGCAGCTATCTGGGGCTGCCCTTCTTAAAAGAAGCGGGTCAGCAGCAATAGTTAAAGCCAGGGGCAGATACCTCTAAGGCGCCGGAGCCGGATTCTGCGGCAAGTTCAAACTAGAATACTAGCCCACGTCGGACTGTGCCTGCGGCGGTAGAATCGCTGCCAGGGCAGAGGGCCGAGACAATGGCAAGAAAACGGAACATTTCTTTAGGGGGAGCAATGCGAATAGCGCCAGAATCAAATGAATTCAGACAAGAGCTCGTCAGTATGCTGCCTAAGCTACGTCGTTTCGCAATGACACTGACCCGCAATGGCGCCGACGCCGATGATCTGGTGCAGGTGGTTTGTGAACGCGGATTACACGCAACCACCTTTGGAATCGTGAAGGGCGGTTTGAGAGCTGGATATACGCAATGACCCGCAACCTGTGGATCGACGAAATCAGAAAACGCAAGGTGCGAATTGGAAGTGGCACGATCGATGCGTCCGCACAGGAAGAGCTGTCGGTTGAGGCCTCCGGCGAAATGGCTGTTTACGCCAACCAATTGCACAGGATGATCCATTCAATGCCGGAAGGGCTGGCTAGCGTTTTCCTGTTGGTGAATGTCGAAGGACATAGCTATCGTGAAGCCGCCGAAATTTTGAAGATCCCAAACGGGACGGTGATGAGCAGAATTTCAACGGCACGTATACGTCTGGCCGCCATGGTTTCAGAGCTACCAAAAATGAGGGCCTGAACGTCTCAGAGCGTGCTGCTCGACTGGAGTGGGGGAGTGCGTTGATTCAGACGGCGGGAGCTGGATGGCACCAACCGGCACCCGCAAAGGATATCGCCTCCCCGGCCGCCGTTCAGGATGTTGTTTCCAGCATCACCCGTGAGCACGTCGTTAAAGCCGCTGCCAATGATACTCGAGGCCGGAGAACAAATCGCCCTCGGCATCACCATCTTTGCCAATCGCCTTCGTCGCTATAGAAAATCGGAGCCATCGCCGCCGGATATCATGTCATTTCCGGCGTCACCGTAAAGGAGGTCGAACCCGCTGCCACCTTCAAGATAATCATTCCCTTCACCACCAGAGATGGAGCCGTTGAGGTCACCGCCCATGCCCCACAAGATATTTCTCTGGTTTTCAAGGCCGGTTTGCTGGTCGTTACCTGCCGTGCCCGTGTATTTGATGCTCATGTCCGTTGTCTTCGAATACCGAGCCTATTGAGCTCAGCAACGTTGAAAAACCGCCCATACGACTGTTCGCCGGATCACGTTGGCCGAGCTTTTGACAGCGGTATGTTTTGTAAAGAATTCCACAGCTGATTTTTTCGTTTCAAATGGTTCAGAGGGGATGAGGGCACGCGGGCCGTCGGGATCAGACCTGAAACGATCGTCCGTTTGGCAATTGCTAAGTGAGTGCCCACGACGCAAACGGTTCGGCCACGGCTGAAAACGCTGAAACAGTTGAAACGTTGGCGGGATTGGAAGAAATACAACGGAAACAGAACGGATCTAGGCAGAAGGCAATTCTACGATTTAGCCTGAAAGGCCATGCACATGTCTCTGTTCACGTACTCGATCAATCAAAATCTCTCTACGCAGTTTAATGTCAGTCACGGCTTTACGGATTGGGTGCTGGGCGACGGCGTCAGCATCAAAAGTCAGACCGGGCACGGGATTTACAACGCTAGCAACTACGTCAACAATGCGATTGTCGTGCGGGGTTTGATCGAGGCCAACACCCAATACAAGTCAGGCGTGGCCTCCGACGCCGATCATACTACCGTGGATATTCGCGCGACCGGCAACATCTCCGGCTACAATGCGGTCGCTGTGTACGGCAAGGGGACATTCATCTACAACGCCGGCACGCTGAGCAGATCCAACATTGCCATCTACACCCAAGGATCCAACGTTCGGATCGAAAACACCGCATCGGTGGCTGGCAAGACGGCTATCTATATCGATAAAGTATCGACCTTCGACCTGTCGAATATGGGTTCAGTGAGTGGTGGTGTCGGTGTCGCGTTGAAAGGCAGTGCCGGTTTTGCGTCAGGGACCCTTACGAACGGCGCGACCGGTGGCATCCAGGGCGACGTGGCCGCGATCCAGATCGACAGCGTCAAAGGCGACTACATTACGCTTAACAATGACGGCGGCATCAGCTCGAAGGCCTTTGCCATCGCCGGTGGCGAGGGTGTCGAAACCGTCGTCAATACCGGCTCCATCAGCGGCAAGATTTCATTGGGCGGCGGCAACGATTTCTTCGACAACCGCGGCGGCGTCATCGACAGTGCCATTGACGGAGGACAAGGTGACGACACCTATTTCCTGGGCGGAACCTCCGACAGGATCAAGGATACGGCTGGAAATGACACCGTCAACGCCGCGTTCACCTGCAACCTGGCCACCTATGCCACGATAGAAAATCTGACGCTGAGCGGCACCGGCAACAACAACGGAACAGGCAACGCGCTCGCCAATGTCATCTACGGCAATCTCGGCAACAACGTTCTCGACGGCGGCATCGATAACATCCTGGACACATTGAGGGGCGATGCCGGCAATGACACCTATGTGCTTGGTGCGGGTGTGGACAACGTCGTCGACCTGTCCGGCATCGATACCATCACATCAACGATCACGCGCAGCCTGAACACCTTCACGACGATCGAAAATCTGAAGTTGCTGGGCAGCAGCAACATCAATGGAACCGGCAATGCTCTGGCAAACACACTGACAGGAAACTCCGGAAACAATGTCCTCGACGGCGGTGTCGATGCGGCCATCGACACACTGAAGGGCGGGGCGGGTAACGACACGTATATCCTGTCGTCCGGCACCGACCAGATCATCGACACTTCCGGCACCGACACGATCACCTCGACAGTCAGTCGAAATTTGGTCTCCTATTCCACCATCGAAAATCTGAACCTGCTCGGCACGCTGGACATCACGGGTACGGGCAATACACTTGCCAATAAGATAACAGGCAATTCCGGTTCCAACGCGCTGAATGGCGCAGCTGGAAACGATGTGCTCGTTGGGGGCGCAGGTGCTGACAAGCTGGACGGCGGTTCGGGTACGGATACCGCCTCTTATACCGGTTCGGCCTCGGGCCTTACGGCAAACCTTTCGAAACCCTCTGCCAATACCGGCGATGCAAAAGGTGATGCCTACGTCTCAATTGAAAACCTGACCGGCTCCAGCCACAACGATACGTTGACCGGGAACACGGGGAGCAACGTCCTGACCGGTGGAACCGGGGCAGACAAGATGACCGGCGGCACAGGTGCCGACACCTTCCTATTCAAGTCGCTCAGGTGACACGACCGTCGTGACAGCGGGGCAGGATACAATTTTCGATTTCGGCCATACGCAAGGCGACAAGATCGGTCTGTCCGCCATCGACGCCAATTCGGCAATATCAGGCGATCAGGCTTTCATCTTCAAAGGCACAACCGCCTTCAGCGGTACCAAGGGCGAACTGCATTTCGACAAGCAAGCCTCTGACACCTATGTTTATGGCGATATCAACGGCGACAAAGTTGCAGATTTTGTCATTCATTTCGATGACGCCATCGCGTTCCAGGCCAGCGACTTTCTGCTGTAACTGCGCGCTGGCGGCGCGAGCACTTGTGGGCCCGGTCGGCTCGATGCTGGGATTTTGGCCAACTCGAAGAACGGACGAGGAGCGCGCGGCTAAATGGAATCTGACGGCATGTCTGGGCCAGCCAGTGCGCGGTAGACAGTCATTCTGGAAATCTTCAGGTCGCGGGCGATGCCGACCTTGCTCGCACCGGCCGCGAGCCGACGGCGGACTTCATCATCATCGACGTTTTTCTTACGGCCTTTGTAGACGCCTTCGGCTCGTGCCGCCTCGATCCCGGCCCGCTGACGATCCTTGATGAACTTCAGTTCCATGTCGGCCACCATGCCGAGAATGGTGATCACCATCCGGCCCATGTCGCCCGCCGTCGTCACCTCCGGCTCGAGGACGCACAATGACGCTCCTCTTTCATCGAGCTCGTGAACTAGGTTCAGAACATCGCAGGTGGAGCGCCCGAGCCAGTCGAGCCGTAGCACGACCAGCTCGTCGCCGGCGCGCAGGAACTGCATAATCGTTTCCAGCTCCGTCCGTCCCGATCGGGATGCGCCCGATCCGGTCTCTGATCGCATGATCTCGCAGCCTGCAGTGCGGAGCCGGGCGATCTGGATATCGAGATCCTGATCTGTCGTGCTGACGCGGGCATAGCCGACTCGGGTCATAGGCAGAATCCGTCACATTAGAGTAGTTTTGGCAACGCACCGTCACATCAACAGTAAATCCAGCCCTTTGTGACAGATCTTTGGTGTCACTTTTGTCTGTCACTCTGGGATACCCTAAAGATACGTCAGCGCAAAGCTGTCGCAAGAAGTCCGCCTCTGAAAGCAGATTTTTGCAACTGATATTTGCGACGTGATTTTATGAGCGATTTTAGTTCAACTCGCTTCCGCTAAAAAATCAGGAATTGAGCGGCAGCGGCATGCTCTCTTGATGTCCTTCGAGGCACGCCGAGATCGCCTGCAGCTGGAATTCCAGTGCGGGGCCTTCTGCCGGGAACCGGCCGTCCAGCGCAGAGGTGCCGACGGTAAATCCCGCTGCACCACTCTTGCGAATAGTCTCGACCTGATCCGGCCGGTCAACCGATCCACGACGATAATGGGCTTGGGCACGGCCCGGCACACAGCGTCGATGAGAGATGGCACATTGCCTGCCGAACGGTAGGCGAGAAGGTCGAGACCGGCGACACCGGGATGGCTGGCGAGCGCGACGGCGCTTTTGACGATCTCGGCCTGCGATCCTTCGAGAATGCTCAGGGTGCCCGACGATGCGGCCCGGAAACGGATAGTAGCGGATGGGCGTCCCTTCCAGCAGCGGCAGCACGTCTTCGGCATGGGTGCCACCGAGAAGATAGTCGACACCGAGGTCGATCGCCGCCTTGACCGAGCGGATCTCGCTGTCGCGGTCGAGCGATACAACTTCGAGATAGGTGCTGGCTCCGCCCTTGCGGATCTGGCGGGCGAGGCCGGCGAGCGCGTCGAACGGCAGGCCTACGTCCTTGAAGCCGATGTGGCGGAGCCCGGCCCGGAGCGCCGTTTCGGCGTGGACGGCGGCGTCGGCCACGGTGCTGTCGCTACGTGTCAGCATGAAGATGAAGTCAAATGGTGTCATGGGGTATCGGCTTTCAGGTTCGGGAGGAAAGCCTTCAGCCGAAGGGCGTAGTCGAAGGCGGCCTCAAGGCTGGAGGGGTCGGCAACGCCGGACCCCGATGTCGAAGGCGGGCGTTGTCACGTTGTTTTTGGCTTAACGGATCTTGGATAATTCGTTGAACATGAACAGGTCTGTCGTCAGCTACAAGAACCATCGTTTTCCGCAGCAGATCATCGCCCGCGCGGTCTGGCTGTATTTCCGGTTTCCATTGAGCTTGCGGCTGGTGGAGGAGATGCTGCTGGAGCGCGGGATTGTCGTTTCCTACGAGACGATACGCCGGTGGGGAAAGAAGTTCGGTCACGACTATGCCCGTCGGCTGCGTCGTACGAAGCCTTCATGAAATGATGCTTGGCATTTGGATGAAGTCGTGATCTCAATTGCCGGCAAGAAACACTGGTTGTGGAGGGCTGTCGACCAGGACGGCCATGTGCTCGACGAAATTGTCCAGACCAGGCGCGACACCAAGGCCGCGCGGCGATTGCTGATGCGCCTTCTGAGGAAGCAGGGTTTGACGCCGAAGCGCATCATCACCGACAAGCTGCGTTCATACGGCGCGGCGAAGCGTCTTGTCAGCCAGATGTCGAGCATAGGTCGCACAAGGGGCTCAACAATCGCGCGGAAAACTCGCATGTACCGCTGCGAAAACGAGAGCGGATGATGCAGGGTTTTCGATCATCAGGGTCACTGCAACGCTTCGTCTCGATCTTCTCAGCGCTCAGAAATCTCTTCGTTCCGCCACGCTCCAAACGGTCAGCACTCGCCATCCACCTTCACCGCCTACGCGCTATGGCGCAATGGAGAGCCGTGACCGGAACACTTGCTTGAATTGGCGTTTTCGGTTCAAGTCCTGACCTTTTCAAACAATGTGACAACGCCGGAAATACAGCCAAACCACCCGAGCGATGATCTGTGGCGGAAAACGGTGGTTCTTGTAGCTGACAGCACGGGTACTCATACTCGCCGATTACGCTCGATCCGTTAAGTCAAAAATAACGTGAAATCGCCGCTATAGCTGATAGCCGAGATCATCCCGGTCTCACTCATGACCGCAAAAGCGATCGTCAACCGCCATGCACCGGATACGCAACCCAAAAGCGAGCCTCACCTTCCGGCCGGCGCACTCTGCACTAACGCATGCCTTGAGACAGCCCTAGAATTTTAGCGGACTGTTGGGCCATCTGGATCGGCTCTAAGGCATATGCGGTGACTATCTGCGGTTCGAAATGGTGGGCCGCTGTACAGCTCATAGTTGCTCTTGCAGTTGATCGTATGGTGACGGTCAAACGCGATACCGACGAGCGCCACCACCCCGAATTGCGGAAGAATCACCGCTGTAGAAATCGCTTTTCTGCATGGGGTCGGCATTAATAGTTGACATATGTCAGATCATGTTTGATATTTGTCAAACCGGTGGTGAGGAGCGCTGCCAACGTATGGGAGGATTGCAATGCAACCGCTTTTGAAAGTGGAAGGACTTACGAAGTCGTTCGGCGGCGTCGCTGCGCTTCACGACGGTCGCTTCGAACTCGAAGGCGGTTCCGTGCATGCGCTTTGCGGCGGCAACGGCGCGGGAAAATCGACCTTTCTCTCCATTCTGATGGGCATCCACAAGCGCGATGGCGGCAAGATCCGGCGGCGCGGCACGCTCGTCGAGTTCAACAGCCCGGCAGGGGCGCTGGCCTCCGGCATCGCCATCATCGAGCAGGAATTGAGCCCAGTTCCGCACATGACGGTCGCTGAAAACATCTACCTTGGCAGCGAGCCTTCTGCGCGTTTCGGCGGCATCGATTTCAAGACGATGAACCGCAATGCGCAGACGCTGCTCGACAGGCTGGAATTCAACATCCGCGCCAACCAGTACATGATGAACCTGTCGGTCGCGCAGATGCAGTTGGTGGAGATCGCCAAAGCACTCAGCCACGATGCCGAAGTGATCTTCATGGACGAGCCGACCTCGGCGATCGGTGAGAAAGAAGCCCAGCAGCTGTTCGCAGCCATCAGGCGGCTCAAGGTCGAGGGCAAGGGCGTCGTCTACGTGTCGCACCGTCTCTCGGAAATCTTCCAGATCGCCGACAGCTACACCGTCTTTCATGACGGCTCCTATGTCGGCAGCGGCGCCTGGCGGACATTGATCGTCCCGGCCTGATCCGCATGATCGTCGGCCGCGAGCTGGGCGAGGAATACATCAAGACCAATGCGCCGACGGATGTGACGGGGTTCGAGGTCTCGGGACTGACCGCTCCGGGGAAGATCGAGGACATTTCCTTTGCCGTCCGTAAGGGCGAGATCTTCGGCATCTACGGCCTGATGGGATCGGGACGGACGGAGATCTTCAACTGCCTCTTCGGCCTGGATACGCCAAACGCAGGCGAGATGCGCCTCGGCGGCCAGCCCATTTCGGTATCGAAACCGGCGGATGCCATGCAGCAAGGCATCGCCTTCGTCACCGAAGACCGCAAGGTCACCGGCCTCAATCTTTCCGACAGCGTCCGCAACAATATCTGCCTTGCAAGCCTGCCGGAAATGAGCCCGTCCTTCACGATGCGCTGGCGGGACGAGCAGGCCGCGAGCCGCGAGATGATCGCCCATTTCGGCATCAAGGCCGCGCGCGACACCATGCCGGTCTCCGGTCTCTCCGGTGGCAACCAGCAGAAGGTCGTTCTCGGTAAATGGTTTCTGCGCAAGCCCAAGGTCCTGCTTCTCGACGAGCCGACGCGCGGCGTCGATGTCGGCGCGAAACGGGAAATCTATCGCATCATTTGCGACTTCGCCGCTGAAGGCGGCACGGTCGTGATGATTTCGTCGGAAATCGATGAAGTCCTCGGCATGTCCGACCGCATCCTCGTGATGCGGGGCGGCCGTTCCGCCGGGATTTACGCCCGCGAGGAGACGGACGCCCAGTCGCTTGTCCATCTGTCTACCTGACAGATCGCCCAATCGTCTCAGTCCGCGGCATCAATGAGGTAACAAACGTGTCCAGCATCGACAACAAACAGGCCGGCACCTGGTTCAGCTCCGACAACCGTCGGCTGATCATCCAGGAATACGGCATCTTCCTTGCCTTCCTGCTGCTTGCCTTCATTCTTTCGCTCTCGAACGAATATTTCCTGACGCCCGGCAATATTTCCAATGTGCTGCTGCAGACGTCGATCAACGGCGTGCTGGCGATCGGCATGACCTTCGTGATCCTGACCCGGGGGATCGACCTTTCGGTGGGCTCCGTCGTGGCGCTCGCGGGCATCATCAGCGCCAGTTTTGCAACCACGTCGGCGACGGCGGGCATCATGGGTGGCCCCTACCCCTTCTACGTCGCGCTGGCGATCGGCATCCTCGTTGGCCTTGCCTGTGGTGCTCTCGTCGGCCTGATCGTCTCGCGCTTTGCCGTTCCCGCCTTCGTCGCAACGCTTGGCATGCTGTCGGCAGCGCGCGGCGCAACGCTGATCTATGGCGGCGGCAAGCCGGTGCCTGCCCTGACGCCGGAGTTTCGCTGGATCGGCACAGGCAATATCCTCGGCATCCCGATGCCGGTGATCCTGCTCGCCATTGTGTTTGCCGTCTCCTGGTGGGTTCTGACCCGGACGCGCTATGGCCGCTACATCTACGCTGTCGGCGGCAACCCGCATGCCGCAAAGACCTCCGGCATCAACGTCACCCGCATGAAGTTCTCGGTCTACATGATCTCGGGCAGCCTGTCTGGCCTCGCCGGCATGATGCTCTCGGCGCGCACAGGGTCCGCCCTGCCGCAGGCTGGCATCGCCTATGAACTGGATGCGATCGCAGCTGTGGTCATCGGTGGGACCAGCCTTTCCGGCGGCGTCGGCCGCGTCACCGGCACGCTGATCGGCGCCCTCATCATCGGCGTCATGAACAACGGCCTCGATCTGATGGGCATCCAGTCCTACTACCAGCAGGTCCTGAAGGGCGCCCTCATCGTCGGCGCCGTCATGCTCGACCAGAAACGCAATCAGGGTCTCTGAACCAAGCCAATTCGGGTGCGTCGCGCCCGTCACTGCAACGGTGCGCCATGACGGCTGCCGGACTTTTCAACGGAGGAGAATGACATGAAAAAACTGCTTATTGCCCTTGCCGCGACGACGGCGCTGATGATGTCGCCAGCCATGGCGCAGGACAAGAAACTGAAGATCGGTGCTGCCCCTTACGGCCTCAATGCCGAATTCATGCAGATCTGGTCGGCAGCGCTTGAACAGCACCCCGCCGTCAAGAGCGGCGCAATTGAACTCACCGTGTTCGACGGCCGTTACGACGCGCTCGTCCAGCAGGAACAGTTCAACACGATGATCACCCAGAAATTCGACGCGATCATCTTCGTCCCGATCGACATCGAGGCCGGCGCCACCGCGGTTCAGGCTGCCCATGACGCCGGCATCCCGGTCGTCGGCTCCAACACCCGCGTCAATTCGGACCTGCTTTCATCCTATGTCGGCTCCGACGACACGATTTCCGGCTACATGGAAGCCAAGACCGTGCTCGACAAGATCGGCTGCAAGGGCAATGTCGTGATCCTCGAAGGCCCGATCGGCCAGTCGGCCCAGATCTCCCGCCTCGAAGGCAACAAGAAGGCATTGGCCGAATGCCCGGACGTCAAGGTTCTGGAAGACCAGACGGCCAACTGGTCGCGCGCTGAAGCCCAGACGCTGATGGAAAACTGGCTGACCTCGCATTCCGGCCAGATCAACGGCATCATCGGCCAGAACGACGAGATGGCGCTTGGCGCGATCGAAGCGATCAAGTCCGCCAATCTCAAGACCGAGGACTTCGCGATCGCCGGCATTGACGGCATCACCGACGCGCTCACCGCCGTCAAGGCCGGCACGATGACGTCGATCCTGCAGGATGCCAGCGCCCAGGCGCAGGGCGCGCTCGATCTTGCGATCTTCCATGCGAAGAAAGGCGACTACAAGCCGGAATCGGCGATCTGGAGCCAGTATCCGGACATGCCGTTCAACGACGGCAAGGACAAGGAATACAATGTTCCGTGGACCCCTGTGACCGGCGATAACGTCGACAAGCTGCTTGAAGCGCGTCAGTAAAGAGACGGGAGTCGGGCGGCCACGCCAACCGGGCAGGCCGCCCGCTCAACTCACAAACGAGGTTTGACGATATGACCGACACTGCCCCCCAGATCGACCTGAACTTTCCCTTGACCGGCAAGGTGGCGCTGGTCACCGGCGGCGCCTCCGGCATCGGCGCTGCAGTGACAGCCGCCTTCTCTTCCAAGGGCGCCAAGGTCGCCGTCCTCGACATCAACGCCGACGCGGCGGCCGCTCAGGCGACACGTCTCGGAGGAGGCGCAAAGCCGTTCGTCTGCAATGTTGCCGATCCCGCGTCGGTCCAGACAGCGGTTGCCGATGTCCTTGCAGCCTTTGGCAGTATCGACATCGCCGTCAACAGCGCCGGCGTCGCCTTTCTGGCGCCCGCCGAGGACCTGTCGCTGGAGCACTGGAACAAGACCATCGACATCAATCTGAAGGGTACCTTCCTCGTCACCCAGGCTGTCGGCCGGGCGATGATCGCTGCCGGCAAGGGTGGCAAGATCGTCAACCTCGCCTCGCAGGCAGGCACCGTCGCCATCGAGGAACACGTCGCCTATTGCGCCTCCAAATTCGGCGTCATCGGCCTGTCGAAGACCTTTGCCGCCGAATGGGGCAAACACGGCATCTGCGTCAACACGCTGTCGCCAACCATCGTGCTCACCGAACTCGGCAAGAAGGCCTGGGCGGGCGAAAAGGGCGAGGCTGCCCGCAAGCGCATCCCCTCCGGCCGCTTTGCCTATCCGGAAGAGATTGCCGCTGCCGCCGTGTTCCTGGCCTCCGCCGGCGCGGACATGATCAACGGCGCCGATCTTCTGATCGACGGCGGCTACACGATCCTCTGACGCGCGATCATTGACAGGAGTTATCATGCAAAGATTCATCAACAACCCGGACGAAGTGGTCGAAGATACCGTCAAGGGTTTCGTCAAGGCCCATTGCGACCTCGTGCGGCTCATGGAAAACCCGCGGGTGATCGTATCAAAGCACACCCCCGTGTTGGGCAAGGTCGGCGTTGTCACAGGCGGCGGCTCCGGACATGAGCCGGCCTTCATCGGTTATACCGGTCGCAACATGCTGGATGCCGTGGCGGTTGGAGAACTGTTCTCGTCGCCAACGGCCAAGAGCTTCTATGACGCCATGCGCGAAGCCAATGGCGGCAAGGGCGTGGTCTGCCTCTACGGCAATTATGCCGGCGACAACATGAACGTGAAGATGGCGATCAAACTGGCGGCCAAGGACGGGATCGAGATCGCGACGGTGGTCGCCAACGACGATGTCTGCTCGGCGCCACCGGAAGAGCGCCACAAGCGCCGCAGCGTCGCCGGCGAAATCTTCATGTGGAAGGTCGGCGGCGCCAAGGCTGCCACCGGAGCAAGCCTTGAGGAGGTACGGGCAACCGCGCAGAAGGCCATCGACAACTGCCGCTCGATCGGCGTCGGTCTCGGCCCCTGCACGCTGCCGGCCGTCGGGCATCCGAATTTCCAGATCGAACCGGGTACGATGGAAGTCGGCATCGGCCACCACGGCGAACCGGGCGTCAGAGTCGAGCCGCTGAAGACCGCCGACGAAGTCGCAAAGGACATGTGCAAGATCGTGCTCGATGATCATGACCTGCCGGCTGGCACCGAAGTCGCCGTCCTGGTTTCCGGTCTCAGCGCAACCCCGCTCAACGAACTCTACATCCTCTACGATACGATCGAGCAGGAGATTACCGGGCGCGGACTGAAGATTCACAAGACCTATATCGGCAATTATTTCACCTCGCTCGAAATGGTCGGGGCGACGCTGACGGTGATGGCCCTCGACGACGAGTTGAAAACACTCATCGATACCGAGGCGCGCTGCACGATCGTACTTTGAGAGGGGATTTCACCATGCAGACATTTTCAAATGCCGCGGCCGGCACCATCGTTTTCTCGCTGGCCGATCGGATCATCGAGAACCGGGCCTATCTCAGCGAGATCGACGGCAAGATCGGGGACGGTGACCACGGCGTCAACATGGCCAAGGGTTTCGGAATGGCCGCCGAGCGCCTGAAGGGCAAGGATGCCTCGCTTGCGGATGCGCTCGATACGCTCGGCACCGTGCTGATGACGGAGATCGGCGGCTCGATGGGTCCGCTCTACGGCGTCATGTTCATGGAATTTGCCGAAAAGCTGCAGGGTGTGGAAGCCGTGGACGCAAAGACCTACAGTACCATGCTGCATGCGGGGCTCGAGGGCATCCAGTCGATCGGCTCGGCCAAGGTCGGCGACAAGACGCTGATCGATACACTGGTCCCGGCCGTCGAGGCTTTCGATGAAGCGACAACCGCAGGCAAATCCTTTGGAGATGCACTCGAGGCGCTGGCCGCAGCTGCGGAAGCCGGACGCGATTCCACGCTAAACCTCGTTGCCAAGATCGGCCGCGCCAGCCGTCTCGGCGAGCGCTCGCTCGGCGTGCTCGATGCCGGTGCGACCTCCTGCGCGATCATCCTGAAAGAACTGTCGCTCGGTGCCCGCGACAGGCTGCAGTAAGTTTCCCAGGACGGCGCGATCACGGCGACAAACGCTGTGGTCGCGCGCCGCGGCTTTCGGATTGAGGTTGCAAACGGATGGCATTGCTTCCATCTTCGCGGCCAACGAACGAGGGAACAGCAGAATTTCATGACACCCAAGGCACTTTCGCCCCGCAAGGGCGGCGCAAACAGGATCGGCACGACGGAAAGCCTTGACGTGATGCCGTTGCGTTATGGCGACGACCCCTATGTCTGGGCCTGCTGGCTCTATTACGAAGACGGCATGACACAGGGCGAGATCGCCGACGCGATGGGTGTGTCGCGTGCCACCGTCAACAGCTATCTCGCCGATGCGCGAAAAGGGCATCGTCAACATCTCGCTGGAGCCGGCTCGCCTCGCCTCGCTGACGATCGCACAGGAACTCAAGCGCCATTTCGGCCTTGCGGACTGTCTCGTGGTCCCGAGCGACGACAATGCTCGCCCGTTGATCGACCGGCTCGGCGTTGCCGGCGCCCATGCGCTGCAGAAGCTCCTGAAATCTGGCGATACGCTTGCCGTCGCCTGGGGCCGGACGATCCTGTCCGTCGGCGAACATACCAACATAGGCTCGCTGCAGGACATGACCGTGGTCCAGGCGACCGGCGGTACTACAGCCTCCTTTGCCTATACGCCGGAACTCACCGCTTCGGCCGTCGCACAAGCGATCTCCGCACGCTGCGTCAACATTACGGCACCTGCCATCGTCGCCTCGGCGCAGATGCAGCGCATGCTTCTGGACGAACCGTTGCTGAAGGAACAATTCGCCACTCTTGCGCGGGCGAACCGTATCGTCTTCGGCATCTCGTCGCTCAGGCCGAATTCGACGATCCACACCAGCGGCTTCTTCGAATCCGTTCCCTTGCAGCAATATCTGGCAAAAGGTGCTGCAGGCGTGGTTGCCGGGCGCTTCATCGATGAACGCGGCAAGCCCGTGACGGGGCCGCTCGACGACCGAACCATCGGCATATCCCTGGAGATGCTGCGCGGTATCGGCACGCGGATCGCGGTCGCGGGCGGTTTTGACAAGGTGCCTGCGTTGCTCGCGGCACTCCGGGGTGGCTATGCCAACGTGCTGATCACCGACGCGGCGACTGGCGGCGGCATTCTTCGGGCGGATGGCGTGACCAGCCTCGATAGCCGCCTGTCGCCCCGGCAGAAGCCGATTTCGATCCCCAGCATCTACCGAACCCACGTCAAGAAGTTCCTCAACAACCCAAATGACGTCGTAGAGGAAATGCTCGACGGCGTGGTCAAAGCCCACCGGAAATACCTGGAGCCGATCAAGGGATCACACCGGGCGCTGGTTGCCCGTAACGGACCGCGCAAGGGCAAGGTCGGCTTGGTCATCGGCGGTGGAACCGGCCATGAGCCGTGCTTCATCGGCTACGTCGGCAAGGGGCTGGCCGATGCGGTTGCCGTCGGCAACATATTCTCCTCGCCGCCACCCGATCCCATCGTTCAATGCGCGGTAGCGGCTTCCGGTGGCGCAGGCGTCTTGTTCGTCTATGGCAACTATGCTGGCGACGTGATGAACTTCGAAATGGCCGCCGAAATCGCCGAGGAGCAAGGTATCCCGATCCGGACGGTGCTGACGACCGACGACATCGCCTCATCCCCTTTGGAAGACAAGGAGGGCCGGCGCGGCGTGGCCGGCAACTTCTTCATCTTCAAGGTCGCGGGTGCAGCCTGCGACCAGGGTCTGACACTAGGCGCCTGCGAAGCCGCGACCCGAAAGGCCAATGCCCGGACCTTCACCGTCGGCGTCGCTCTGGAACCCTGCTCCATGCCCCAGACCCGGAGGCACAATTTCGAGATCGGCCCAGAGGACATGGAAATCGGCATGGGCATTCACGGCGAACCCGGCGTTTCAGCGCGAGCGCATCCGCACCGCCGACGAGGTGGTCGATACGATCATGGACAACATCTTCAAGGAGATGAAGGCGCAGCCGGGCGATCGGGTCGCAGTTCTGGTCAACTCTTTCGGCGCGACGCCTCAGATGGAATTATACATCCTGTTCCGCCGCGTCGAGCAGAGGCTGGCAGCCAAAAACATCGTCATCGAAGCCAACTGGATTGGACATTATTGCACGTCGCTCGACATGGCCGGCGCCTCGATCTCGATCCTGCATCTCGACCAGCAGCTGACCGAACTGCTGCATCACCCCTGCGAAACCGCGGTCCTGAATATCAACTAGCTTGCAGCCAGCGGTCGGCTAGGACCGTAGGTCTTGCAAGGTACCGGGAGGAATACCATGTCGGAGAACGCGGCACGTAGCATGGCCAGGATGTTTCAGATGATGTCGCAGATCATCGAAGCCGAAAAGGATCATCTCTCGGAACTCGACGGGGCAATTGGCGACGGCGATCACGGGATTACCATGTCGATCGGCTTTCGCGCCATCAATGCCGAATTGTCGAAGCTCAATCTTGACCGGGCAAGCCCTTCCGATGTGATGTCGGCGGCGGCCACTGCATTTTTGAACGCTGTGGGCGCATCCACCGGACCGCTTTATGCAACCGGCTTCCGGCGCGCATCCAAGGCATTGGCAGGTCGTGCAGAGCTGGATTTGCAAGCTTGCGCCGATATGATCGAAGCCATTTCCGCCGGTATCCGCGAGCGCGGAAAGGGGCAGCGTGGCGACAAGACGATGCTTGATGTCTGGCTCCCGGCTGCAGACGCCGCTGCGAATGCGCTGTCAGAGAACAAGACTTCGAGCGCGTTCTGGAACGATGTGCTGAGTTCGGCTGAAAATGGTGCCGCCGCCACCCGTTCGATGATCGCGACCAAGGGGCGCGCGGCAAGGGTCCGCGAACGGTCACTCGGTCACATCGACCCTGGCGCTGCATCCGCAGCCCTTTTAATCCGAGTGATGGCCGAAACACGTTGGTGAGAGTGCCATTCGAAACAAAGTATGTAGCGTTTCCGGAGGCTTGTTTTTCCAGAAATAACGCCGCGGTCGTTACCAGCGTTTTAGTTTGGCCGCTCTGAGAGACGACCAATGGCCCGCGGCATTCGGTTATTGATAGGTGTCTCCCATTTCAGGCCGCTCGGCACTCGCTCGTGGATATCGGAGGATGTGTGCTTGGGGCACAATAACATTAACCCAGCAGCCATCGAAATGTGGGATCTGGCATCATGACCAGATTAGCTGGTGATCCTCTTTATCGTCGTCACCGATTTCCAGCTGACGTCATCGCCCATGCGGTATGGCTCTATTTCCGGTTTCCGTTGAGCCTGCGTATGGTCGAAGATCTGGTAGCCAAACGCGGCATCATAGTGTCTCATCAGACAGTGAGACTTTGGGCGGAGAAATTCGGCAGGCATTTCGCCAATGAAATTCGGAGGCGATCAGCCGGCAGGCTCGGCGACAAGTGGCATCTGGACGAGGTCGTAATCACCATCCAGGGAAAGAAGCGCTGGCTGTGGCGGGCCGTCGATCAGGATGGTTTTGTTCTCGACGCCCTGGTGCAAAGTCGCCGCAATGCCAAGGCTACAAAACGCCTGATGCGAAAGCTTCTCAAGGGTCAAGGCCGTTCGCCTCGTGTGATGATCACGGGCAAGCTCCGATCCTAAGGTGCCGCAAAACGCGATTTCATGCCCGGCGTCGAACATCACTCACACAAGGGCTTGAACAATCGAGCCGAGAATTCCCATCAGCCGATCCGAAGATGTGAGACGATCATGAAGCGGTTTAAGTCAGCACGACATCTTCAGCGTTTCGTATCCATCCACGACCCAATCGCTAACCTCGTGCACATTCCCCGCCACGATATTCCACCACCCACCATCGAGAACTGCGAGCCGCTGCTTTGGGTGCCTGGCACCAGATCGTTCGCCTTCAAGCCGCCTGAACCAAAGCCTCAAGTCCACATCTTGAATGCACAGCGTTGAAGTTACAGTGCCGCCCACCGTCCACTCACTATGGATCTATCCAAAGCGCTTCGCTAGCGGCCTTCGCCACAGCCGGACTGGCCTGATCTTGCTCCGCCGACGACAATAATCTTGTGAAAAATCCGATATTAGGGCACAATTTGTGAACGCATCGGAAGTTGCGGCGCAATCTCAAATCCGGCCGTCTCGCGCCGGGTAGCAGTTCGCGTCGGAGGATCGGCGTCGATGGATCAGGGGTTCTTTCTTCTGTTCGCTACGGTGTCCGTGGTCACCGCCCTGACGGTGGTCCTGGCGCGGAATCCGGTTCACAGTGCATTGGCGCTGATGGCGTGTTTCCTCAATATCTCGGCAATCTTCGTCTTGCTCGAGGCGCCGTTGCTCGCAGTCATCCAGATCTTCGTCTATGTCGGCGCGATCATGGTCCTGTTCCTGTTCGTGATCATGATGATCGATGTACATGAAGCGGTGTTGCAGCGGTTCTTGCCCGGCGGCAACCTGCCGGCCATGGTGCTGCTCGTCGTGCTTGGGATCGAGATGCTGGTGCTGGTGCTCTGGAGCGACCGCTTTGCAGTCACGGAGCCCGTCGCCATGGGCGGCGGCGATCAGATCAAGCAGCTCAGCACGACACTTTTCGCCGACTATCTCCTGCCGTTCGAAGCCGCCTCCGTCATCCTGCTGGCCGCCCTGGTCGGCGCGATCGTGCTGGCGCGCAAGGAGCAGGGATGATGGTTCCGCTCTCGTGGTACATTCTGCTCGGAGTGGTCCTGTTCGTGATCGGAGCAGCGGGCGTGCTGCTCCGGCGCAATATTCTGGTCGTGCTGATGTCGCTGGAGCTGCTGCTCAACTCGGTCAACATCAATTTCATCGCTTTCGGACGTTACTACGGCGATTTCCGCAGGCAGATCTTCGCGATCTTCGTGATCGCAATCACCGCGGCGGAAGTTGCCGTCGCCCTCGGTATCCTGGTCGCCCTCGTGAGGAACAAGTCAACCCTCAAGGTCGACGAGGTGACCATGATGAAAGGATAGCGGTTTGGACCCGGTGATATCGATCCGGCCGCTGCTTGCCGTCGCCGTCGCAGGTCTGGCGGCCCTTGCGATTCTCCTTCTGAACAACCGCGAGAAACTCCACGATGTCGTCTCGCCGTTGGCGGCGATCGTCATGTTCACGATTGTCGTCTCGATGGCGCCCACCGTGCTTTCGGGCGGGACGGTCGATTTGCGCCTGTTTGAGATCCTGCCGGGGATCGACTTCGCTTTCCGGGTCGACGCGCTCGGCATGGTGTTTGCCACCGTCTCGTCGCTCTTGTGGATCGTGGCGGCGATCTATTCCATCGGCTACATGCGCCACTTGAACGAGCATGCGCAGACCCGGTTCTTCGCCTGTTTCGCCGCCAGTCTCGCGGCGGCCGTCGGGGGCGCCTTTTCCGCGAACCTGTTCACGCTGGTGATCTTCTACGAGGTGCTCAGCCTCGTCACCTATCCGCTTGTTTACCACCACGAGGACGAACAGGGATGGGCGGGCAGCCGCAAGTACCTCGTCTATTTGATGGGCGCGTCGAAGAGCGTGCTTCTCGCCGCGCTGGCGCTGACCTACCACATTGCGGGCTCGCTCGACTTTGTGGCCGGGGGCCTGCTGGCCAGGGCCGACACCTCGGCACCGCTGCTGACGGTCGTCTATTTCTGCTATCTCTTCGGTTTCGCCAAGGCTGCCGTGATGCCGATGCACGCCTGGCTGCCTGCCGCGATGGTGGCCCCGACACCGGTCAGCGCGCTCCTGCATGCAGTGGCCGTGGTCAAGATGGGCGTGTTCTGCGTGCTGCGAGTGGTATTCCACGTTTTCGGCACGGGGCTGGTGGACGGGCTGGGGCTGGGTATCGCCACGGCCTATCTGGTCTCTTTCACAATCCTGATGGCGTCCGTCTACGCCCTGACGCGGGATGACCTGAAAGCGAGGCTCGCCTATTCGACGGTCAGCCAGCTCTCCTACATCGTGTTGGGCGCGGTTCTATTGTCGCCGGTCGCGATGGTCGGTGGAATCATCCACATTGCGGCACATGCATTCTCCAAGATCACCCTCTTCTTCTGCGCCGGGTCGATCTTTTGCGCGTCCGGCAAGCGGAATATCAGCGACATGGCGGGCATCGGCCGCAGGCTGCCCTGGACGATGGGGGCTTTTTTCGTCGCCTCGCTGAGCATGATCGGGGTGCCGCCGACCGCGGGCTTTATCAGCAAGTGGTATCTGGCGTGGGGCTCGGTGGAGGCGGGGAAATCGCGTTCCTGATCGTGCTCCTGGCGAGCTCGGTGCTGAATGCCGCCTACTTCCTACCGGTCAGCTATGTCGCCTTTTTCGGGACGGAGACGCAGGAAAGTCCGGCGACGGTCCGTGAAATTCCGATGATGACGATCCCGCTGGTCGCGACTGCCGTCCTGTCGGTGTCGATGGGCATCTTCCCCGACTATTTTCTCACCCTGGCGGACGGAGTGGTCAGATGATCAAGCGTGTCGTCGACTTCTTTGGTGACGAAGAACATGCGAACCAGCGCCGCCGCCTGTTCTATCTGGTGCTCGTTCTGATCGTCATCGCCGACCTCCTGGTCCCCCGCGAACACGCCGAATACCTGTGGGACAGCCTGCCGGGCTGGTCGGCCGTCTACGGCTTCTCATCCTGCGTGCTGCTGATTTTCGTATCCAAGTTCCTCGGCCATCGGGCTGGGCTCATGCAGCGCGAGGACTATTATGACTGACTTCGTCCACCCCGCCCTCATCTTCATTCTCGGCGCCCTGCCGATCCCGTTCCTGAACGGATCGATCCGCAAGACCTATCTGCTGCTGATCCCGGCACTGGCGATCCTCGCCGTGCTGACGATACAACCGGGAAACTACGGCGCGGCGCAGTTCATCGGCCAGGAAATCCTGATCGCCAAGGTCGACAAGCTGAGCATCGTGTTTGCCACCGTTTTCACCATTATGGCGATGATCGGAATGGTATATGCGCTGCATCTGCCTCGCCCCGGCCAGCATGTCGCGGCGTTCGTCTATGTCGGCAGCGCGCTCGGCGTCGTGTTCGCCGGCGACTACCTGACGCTCTACCTGTTCTGGGAAGGCATGGCGTTTGCTTCTGCCTATCTGATCTTCGCCCAGCGCGGGCGGCAAGCGGTCGCCGCTGGCTTCCCGCTATCTCATGGTCCACATCACCGGCGGCGTCGTTCTGCTCGGTGGCGTCATTCTCCACGGGCTCGCCTCAGACTCGCTGCTTTTCGGCCCGATCGAGGGGGAGATGGGCGTCGCCGCCTACCTGATCCTTGCCGGGTTCCTGCTCAATGCCGCAGTGCCGCCGCTCAACGCCTGGCTGACCGACGCCTATCCGGAGGCGACTGTCACTGGGGCGGTGTTCATGAGTGCCTTCACCACCAAGACCGCCGTCTATGTGCTGGCCCGGGCGTTTCCGGGGACCGAGCTTCTCGTTTGGCTCGGCACCGCGATGGCGCTCTACGGCGTCATCTACGCGGTGCTCGAGAACGACTGCCGGCGGCTGCTCGCCTATCACATCGTCAGCCAGGTGGGCTACATGGTGGCGGGCGTCGGTATCGGGACCGAATTGGCGGTGAACGGGGCCACCAGTCATGCCTTCGCGCATATCCTCTACAAGGCGCTCCTGTTCATGGGCGCTGGGGCGGTGATCTATGTCACCGGCCGTCGCAAGCTCACCGAGCTTGGTGGGCTCTACAAGACCATGCCGATGACCGTGGCGCTGTACATGGTCGGCGCTGTCACCAATCTCGGCGTTTCCGTTCTTCTCCGGCTTTGTCACCAAGTCGATGGTGGTGGCCGCCGCCGGACAGGATCATCGCGCGCTGGTGGTGCTGGCGCTGACGATGGCGTCGGCGGGGACGTTCCTGCACACCGGACTCAAGCTCCCGTATTACATGTTTTTCGGCGCGGACCGGAAACTGGAGGCGCAGGAGCCGCCGCGCAACATGCTGGTTGCGATGGGTATGGCGGCGGTGCTCTGCATCGCGATCGGGATCTTCCCCCAGCCGCTTTACGCTTGCTGCCCTATCCGGTCGATTTCGAGACCCTACACCGGCGTCCATGTCACCGAGAGCCTCGGCGTGCTGATGTTCACCGCCTTGGGCTTTGTCATATTCCTCAGGGCGCTCGATCCCGAGAACACGATCAGCATCGACACTGACTGGTTCTACCGCAAGGGCGCACGGATCTTCATGTGGATCGCCGCAAAACCGCTGGCGCGCTACGAGAAGGCGGTGAGCGACGTGTCCGAGACCGCGGCGCTGCCCTTCCTGCATGGGACGGCGCGGGCAGGACTGTGGGTCGATCTCAACAGGTGTGGACGGCACCGTGAACGGTGTTGCCCGCTCAATCCTGCGTGGCGGTGGGGCGTTGCGGCGGCTCCAGACCGGCGTCGTGACCCATTATGTGCTGGCGATGATCGTCGGTGTGATCGCAGCCACCGTCATCTTTGCCGTGGCGTGGCGGTAGGGGGTGCGATGGAGTTCCCGCTACTCAGTCTCATCGTATTCACGCCCGTCGCCGGTGCAGCGGTTCTGATGTTTCTTCGCAGCGACGATGCGGTGCGGTGGACAGCGCTAGGTATCACCGTCATCGACCTTGCTCTCTGCATTGCCATGCTGGCCAGCTTTGACACCACGACCCACGAGATGCAGTTCACCGAGAGGCGCCCGTGGGTGCCCGCGCTCGGGATTACCTATGCGCTTGGCATCGACGGAATAAGCGCGCTCTTCGTGTTCCTGACCGCGCTGTTGGGCTTAATCTGCGTGCTCGCCTCGTGGGTCGCGATCGACCGCAAGGTGAAGGAGTTCATGGTCAGTCTGCTCACCATGCAGGCGCTGATGCTGGGGGTGTTCTGCGCGCTCGACCTGTTCCTGTTCTATGTCTTCTGGGAGGCGATGCTGATCCCGATGTACCTGATCATCGGCGTCTGGGGCGGCGAAGGCCGGGTCTATGCGGCGTTCAAGTTCTTCCTCTACACGCTCGCGGGCAGCCTCCTGTTCCTGGTCGGTGTCATCGTGCTCTATTTCCACGGCGGTGAGACCTTCGACATCCTTGCGCTGACGGCTCAGGATTTGCCGTTCCAGGTCCAGTCCTGGCTGTTCTTCGCCTTCCTGATCGCCTTCGCCGTCAAGGTGCCGATGGTCCCGGTCCATACCTGGTTGCCGGACGCCCATGTGCAGGCGCCGACGGCGGGCAGCATCATCCTCGCCGGAGTGCTCCTCAAGATGGGCGCCTACGGGTTCCTCCGGTTCTCGCTGCCGATGCTGCCGGAGGCGACGGTCTATTATTCGACGCTGATGCTTTCGCTTTCGGCGCTTGCGATCGTCTATGGCGGGTTTCTTGCGCTGGCGCAGGACGACCTGAAGAAGCTGGTGGCCTATTCCAGCATCAGCCACATGGGCTTCGTGACGATGGGGATTTTTGCGCTGAACCTCCGCGGGCTCGAGGGAGGCATCCTGCAAATGTTCAATCATGGCGTAACGACCGGCGCGTTGTTCCTGTTCGTCGGCCTGATCTACGAGCGGACCCATACCCGTAGCATCGCCGAATATGGCGGGCTGATGAAGGCGGCGCCGGTCTATACGACGTTTCTGGCGCTGTTCACCCTGTCGTCGATGGCGCTGCCGGGAACGAATTCGTTCGTGGGCGAGTTACTGGTGCTGTCGGGCGGCTTTGCGGCCAACCTGGCCGTCAGCGCGGCCGCCGTTTTAGGCGCATTGCTGGGCGCTGCCTATTTGCTTGGCATGTATCGAAAGGTCGCGCTTGGTCCGGCCAGCGTCGGCGTCCGGTACAAGATCCACGACGTGAACGCGCGCGAGATGGCTGCGATCCTGCCGCTGGCCGTCTTCGTGCTTTGGGTCGGGCTCTATCCGAAACCCTTTCTCAACATCATCGACGTCTCAGGTGAAGCATCTGCTGGCGCAGGTGCATGATAAAGGCAGCGGCCAATGACCGCCGCAGCACTTTTCCAGTCGGCTCTCGCAAGCCTGCCTGAGATCGTGGTGATCACTGGGGCCTGCATCCTGCTGATCCTTGGGCAGCTTGTGCGCAAGGGGCAGGAACATTTCCTTGTCTGGGCTTCCGTCGCGATCGTGCTGATTGCCGCCTTGGCGACACTCATGCTGGCGAGCGAGGTGCGGCCGGCCTACACGGGCATGTTCATCGCCGACCGTTTCGCGGTCTTCTTCAAGTTCGTGTTCTACATAGCCACCGTTCTGACATTCCTCCTGTCGCGAAAATATGCCGATATCGAAGGGATCGGGAGCAGCGAATACTATGTCCTGCTGCTCTTTGCGCTTTCAGGGAATGATGATCATGGCCTCGGCGACCGATCTCCTGTCGATCTATGTGGGCCTCGAACTGATGGTGCTCTGCACCTATGTGCTGACCGGCTTCCTGCGGCGCGAGCGGCGATCGAACGAAGCGGCGCTGAAATACGTAATCCTTGGCGCGGTCTCGACCGGGATTTTCCTTTACGGCGTTTCACTGGTCTACGGGCTCACCGGCACGACACAACTGGACAGGATGGCCGCGGCGGTGACTAGCGATCCGCTCGATCCCGGATTGCTGCTGGCGGTGGTCTTCATCGTCTCGGGGCTGGTCTTCAAGGTCGGCGCGGTTCCATTCCATATGTGGGTGCCGGACGTCTATGAAGGCGCGCCGACGACGATCACCGCCTTCATGTCGGTAGGCCCCAAGGCTGCGGGGTTCGCGGTGATCCTGCGGGTATTCCTCAACCCGCTGGTCGCAGCCTCGGACGTCTGGATCATCGTCGCGGTCATTGCGGTGGTGACGATGGCGCTCGGCAGTTTCGTGGCGCTGGTGCAGGATAATTTCAAGCGCCTGCTCGCCTATTCCAGCATTGCCCATGCCGGGTTCGCCCTTTTCGGCGTGGTGGCCGGCAGTGCCGACGGGATCGCCAGCGTGATGCTCTACCTGCTGATCTACTCTTTCATGAATCTCAGTATTTTCGGCGCCGTCATCATGATGCGGAACGGCAGTTTCTCAGGCGAGGTTATCGAAGACTATGCGGGTTTCGCCAAGTTGCATCCTGGGCTGGCGCTTCTGATGCTGCTCTATCTGTTCTCGCTGGCCGGCATTCCGCCGACGGCGGGCTTCTTCGCCAAGTTCTACGTGCTGGTCGCGCTCGTCGAGCGCGGTTTCGTCATGCTGGCGGTGATCGCAGTGCTGCTGAGCGCCGTCGCCGCCTACTTTTACGTCCGGATCGTCATGGTGATCTACATGCGCGAGCCGGAAAGGACGTTCGAGCCGGCGCTGACGCCCTCGGTACGCGCCACGTTCGCCTTCACCGCCTTGGGCACCATCGGCATCGGCCTGTTTCCCGGGTGGTTTCTCAGGCTTGCTCAAAACTCGGTGTTTGGCGGCTGACCGATTGAATTTGCAATGATCTGCCCGACGGAATAAACTCAAAGCTCAAGAAAGGATTACCCAAGCCCTTTCCCGGGGCGACCGCATTACCATCCTGAACAGGGCGGTCGCGGCCTTAGGAAAGCTTTCAGTGGGTAACCGGTGCAGTGCGATATGGCTGCAATGGAATTCTTGCCGGTTCTTTTCATGGTCGCCGGAGTTGTTCTGGTGACAGGGGCAACGCTTTTTGTCTCCTCGCTGCTGCGCCTGTCCAATCCCTATCCCGAAAAGAACATGCCCTATGAATGCGGCATGGACCCGGCTGGCGAGGCCGCCGGTGGCCGCTTCAGGGTGCAATTCTTTATTCTGGCGATCCTGTTGGTGGTCTTCGATGTCGAGACGATGTTCCTCTTTCCCTGGGCCGTCGTCCTGAAAGACATCGGGCTGGTCGGTTATGTCGAGATGTTCGTCTTCATAGTGCTGCTTCTCGTGGGCTTCGCCTACGCCTGGATGAAGGGAGCGCTGGAATGGGAGGCGTAAACAATGCGATCCGCGACAGCGTGCTGTTCACCACGGCCGAGAGCGTTATCAACTGGAGCCGAAAATCGGCGCTCTGGCCCGAGACCTTCGGTATTGCCTGCTGCGCCATCGAGATGATCTCCGCGGGATGCGCCCGCTATGATCTCGACCGGTTCGGCGTGGTGTTCCGGCCATCGCCCCGCCAGTCCGACGTGATGATTATCGCCGGCACCGTGACGCGGAAATTCGCGCCCGTGGTGCGCCGGCTTTACGACCAGATGCCGGAGCCGCGCTGGGTTATCGCGATGGGTACCTGCGCTATCTCGGGCGGGGTCTACAACACCTACGCCGTGGTGCAGGGTGCGGAGACCTTCGTGCCGGTGGATGTGCATGTGCCCGGCTGCCCGCCACGGCCCGAGGCGCTGATGCACGGCTTCCTCCTGCTTCAGGAGAAGATCAAAAAATCCCGAGCGCTAGCCGGGACTCCTCTGGACCGGGTTGCAGCGTCATGAGCGTGGACACACCCCTCATCCGCACAGCCATCACGGAGCGTTTCGGCGAGGCAATCGATTATCTTGGCTTCGCGCATAGTGTACATGCCTTCGCCGCTCCGCACGACATGATCGTCGAGCTTTGCCGGTTTCTGAAGGAAGAACCGGCGCTGCGGTTTGACTTCCTGTCGGACATCTGCGGGGTCGATCATTATCCCGAGTTGCCGCGTTACGAGGCCGTGTACCACCTCTATTCGCTGCCGAACAAATGGCGCGTTCGTATCAAATGCCGCCTCGGCGATCCGCCCACGGTCCCGTCGGTGACGGGGGTCTGGCGGACCGCCAATTGGCATGAGCGCGAAGCCTGGGACATGTACGGGATCAGGTTCGAAGGCCACCCCGACTTGCGCCGGATCCACATGTGGGAAGGGTTCGAGGGCTTCCCGCAGCGCAAGGACTTTCCGCTCCGCGGCTACAAGGACGAGTTGAACCCGTTTGGCGCCGAAGGCACGCCGCCAACGCAGCCCGACCTTGCCACCAAAAACATTCCATAAGGGGGGCCGCTGCACGCCGGGAACTTGAAATGACCGAAGTCACGGAACTGAGCAGGCCGCAAGGCGAAGCGCTCGACACCAAGGAGGTGCTCCTCAATCTCGGGCCGCAGCATCCCAGCACGCATGGGGTGCTGCGGCTTGTCCTTGAGCTGGACGGCGAGTATGTCACACGCGTGGACCCGCATATCGGCTACCTCCACCGCGGCACTGAAAAACTGGCCGAGAGCTTCACCTACACCCAGATTTTTCCGCTGACGGACCGGCTCGACTACCTCTGCCCGCCATCGAACAACCTGGCCTTCGCGCTGGCGGTAGAGAAGCTTCTGGGCATCGAAGCGCCGATCCGGGCGCAATATATCCGCGTATTGATGGCCGAACTGGCGCGGATCTCCGGTCATCTCCTGATCACTGGCGCTGCTGCCGCTGGACCTCGGTGCAATGACCGCGTTGCTTTACGCCATGCGCGAGCGCGAAATGATCATGGACCTGTTTGAGATGATCAGCGGCGCGCGGATGCACACCTCCTTCTGCCGGGTCGGCGGCGTGCGCGAGGATCTGCCTGACGAGTTTTTCCCCAAGATCCGGGAGTTCTGCGACATCTTCCCGAACCGGATTCGTGATTATGAACGGCTGGTCGAGAACAACCGGGTGTTTCTGAAGCGCACGCAGGGGATCGGCGTGATCTCGGCCGAGGATGGTATCGACCTCGGCCTGAGCGGCCCGAACCTGCGGGCCTCGGGGCGTCGACTGGGACATCCGCCGCGACGAGCCCTACGAGATCTACGACAGGCTCGACTTCAACGTCATCACCCGCGACGAGGGCGATTGCTACGCGCGGTGGCAATGCCGGGTCGAGGAGATGCGCGAGAGTGTGCGGATCATCGAGCAATGCCTCATCCAGATGCCCGAGGGGCCGTTCCAGATCGACATGCCGACAATCGCGTTCCCGGTGGACAAGGATCGCGTGCACTGTTCGATGGAAGCGCTGATACAGCATTTCGACCTGTCGGCCTATGGCTTCAAGGTGCCGAAGGGCGAGGTCTATTCGGCGATCGAGGCGCCGAAAGGCGAGCTCGGCTTCTACATCATCAGCGACGGGTCGCCAAAACCGTTTCGCATGAAGGTGCGGGCACCCTCGTTCGTCAACCTTCAGGGACTGTTCGGGACAAGTAACGCCCACTACCTGGCGGACATGATCGCAGTACTGGGCAGCCTCGACCCGGTGATGGCCGAGGTGGACAAGTAGCCAAGGGATTTGAACGCGATGACCATGCGCGAAAAGATCGAAGAGGCGGCGGCGCGGTATCCCGACCAGCGCTCGGCGATCATGCCAGCACTTCTGATCGCGCAGAAGGAACATGGCCATCTGCCTGGTCCGTTGCTGGAAGAGGTCGCCGACATCCTCGGTGTCGAGCGGATATGGGTCTACGAACTGGCGACCTTTTACACACTCTTCCATACCGAGCCGGTGGGCATGTTCCACCTGCAACTCTGTGACAATATTTCCTGCATGCTGTGCGGATCAGAAGACCTGCTGAAGCATCTGGAAACGGTGCTGGGGATCAAGAGGGGCGACACCACCCCGGACGGGCTGTTCACGCTTTCGACCGTCGAATGCCTCGGTGCCTGCGAGATGGCTCCGGTGATGCAGGTCGGCGACGATTACCACGGCAACCTTAATGTCGCGCGGATAAACGCACTATTGGACAGCCTCCGGGCGACGGTGGGTCGGGTAGCGAGCGTTGAGCACGCCTCTACGCGACCACCGGGAGAGTAGCGCCATGTTTGAACCGGTTCTTCTCAAGAATATCGATGCGCCGGACGGTCATTTGCTGTCGACCTTTGAGGCCGGCGGTGGCTACCGGGCGCTGGCGAAGGCGCTGCGCGAGTACACGCCTGACGAGGTCGTCGAGCTCGTCAAACGGTCCAACCTGCGCGGCCGCGGCGGTGCCGGATTCTCGACTGGCATGAAATGGAGTTTCGTGCCGAAGCAGACAGGCAAACCGAAGTATCTCTGCTGCAACGCCGATGAGGGTGAGCCCGGCACCTTCAAGGACCGCATCATCATGGAGCGCGACCCGCATCAGCTCGTCGAGGGGCTGGCGGTAAGCGCCTACGCGATTAGGGCCAAAACCGCCTATGTCTACATCCGCGGAGAATATGTGACGGCGATCCGCCGCCTGGAGCAGGCGATCGCCGAGGCTCATGAAAAGGGTTATCTGGGAACCGGCATTCTCGGCTCGGATTTCAATTTCGCCATCCACATCCATTGCGGCGCCGGCGCCTATATCTGCGGCGAGGAGACTGCGATGCTTGAGTCGCTCGAGGGCAAGCGAGCGCAGCCGCGATTGAAGCCACCCTTTCCGGCCGTGGCCGGGCTCTACGCCAGCCCTACTGTCATCAACAACGTCGAGACGCTCGCTTGCGTGCCGCATATCGTGACGCGCGGGCCGGACTGGTTTCGGGGCATCGGCCCGGACAAGAGCCCCGGCCCAAAACTCTACTGCCTGAGCGGGCAGGTGCACAAACCCGGCCTCTACGAGTTGCCGATGGGCATACCGCTGCGCGAACTGGTCGAGGACCACGCCGGCGGGCCGCTACCGGGGCGCAAGATCAAGGCAGTGATCCCCGGTGGGGTCTCGGCGCCGGTCATCCCGGAGCGCGGTCTGGACGTCGGGATGGATTTCGACTCGCTGGCTGCCGCCGGCTCAATGCTCGGTTCAGCTGGCGTTGTCGTGATCGACGACTCGACCTGCATGGTCAAGGTCGCCACCCGGATCATCGAGTTCTTCCACCATGAGTCCTGCGGCAAGTGCACGCCCTGCCGCGAAGGGCTGAACTGGGTCGTGAAAGTGCTGCGCCGGATTGAGGCCGGGGACGGTGCGCCCGGCGATCTGGAGCAACTGGACATGCTCTGCAAAGGCATTTTCGGCAATACGTTTTGTGCCCTGGGTGACGGGGCGGCTATGGGGTTACAGGGCCGCACTCGCGCATTTCCACGATGAGTTCGTCGCCCATATCGAGGAGCGGAGGTGCCCGTTTCACTGAAGGAATGTGTTGGATCAGGGTTGTGAGGAAACCATGCTTAAAGTCACGATCGACGAACAAACGCTGGAAGTTGAGGCTGGCTCGACAGTGCTGCAGGCCGCCCAGCGTTTGGGCATCGACGTCCCGACCTTCTGCTATCTGAAGCGGCTGCCGCCGCTGGCTTCGTGCCGCATGTGCCTGGTAGAGATCGAGGGCGTGCGGCGGTTGCAGCCGTCCTGCGCCACCGCGGTCGCCGACGGCATGGTCGTGCGGACGAACACGTCTCTGATTGAGGAAACGCGCTCCTCCATGCTCGACATGCTGCTCGCCAACCACCCGCTCCGATTGCCCGATCTGCGACAAGGGCGGCGAGTGCGAGCTTCAGGACATGGTGATGGCCTACGGCCCTCATGAAAGCCAATTCCGCGATGACAAACGTGTGTTCCACTCCGCGGACATCCGTCTGAGCCCCGTCATCATCATGAACGTCAACCGCTGCATCCAGTGCCAGCGCTGCGTCCGGATGTGCGAGGAGGTCGTCGGCGCGGTCGCATTGGGCACCGTCGAAAAGGCATGGATACCGCCGTCACCGGCTTCGAGGGCAGTCTCGCGAGTTGCGACCAGTGCGGCAATTGCGTCGAGGTCTGCCCGGTCGGCGCGCTGATGAGCTTCCCCTACCGCTACAAGGCGCGGCCTTGGGATCTCACCGAGACCGACACGGTCTGCCCGCATTGCAGGCACCGGTTGCCAGCTGACGGTCGGCACGCGCAAGGGAGAGTTCATGCGGGTCCGCTCGAAAGTGGAGCATGGGGTCAACCGCGAAACGCTCTGCGTGCGAGGACGCTTCGGCCTCGATTTCGTCGCGAGCCGGGACCGGATCAAGCGGCCGATGATCCGTCGTGATGGCGCGCTCGTTCCGGTGTCCTGGGACGAAGCGGGAGACTATCTGCGCCAGCGGCTATCGGCCGTCGAGAGCAAGGCGGCTGGCGGATTGGCCTCGCCCCGCCTTCCCAACGAGATGCTTTATCAGTTCCAGAAAATGATGCGGACGGTGTTCCGGACCAACAACGTTGACTGCTCGGCGCTGGTCCACGCCTTTCGATGCGCTCGGCCCGTTGGTGGCAGGCTTCTATAGCCGCGCACCGCTGGAGGACGTGATCGGCAACGACTGCGTGCTTGTCGTCGGCGGCAACGTGACCGAGGAAAACCCGGTCACCGAATACCTGCTGAGGGACGGCGCGCGGCGGCGGCAGACCAGGTTGCTCATGCTCTCGGCGCGGCCATCCCGTCTGGACGCCGATGCCCAGGCGGTCGTTCGCGTGTCCCCGGGCGGTGAGGCTGCGGGCCTTGCCGTGGTGGTGGCCGGTCTCGTGGCAGCGGCTAGTCAGGCCTTGCCGGGCGACGTTCTTGCGGCCATCGGCGCGAAAACTGGCGGGCCAGCAGCGGCCACCGAAAGTAACGAACCGGACCGCCTGGCTGCAGCGCTACTGGGAGGCGGGAGCGTCACTGTGCTCGTCAGCGTCGATCTTATGAGGTCACCGGAAGCGCGCGACACTGCAGCAGATCAACAACCTGCTTCAGGTTCTGCGCCTGCTCGGCAAGGACCTGGCGATGCAGTTCCTCTTCGACCGTGCCAACCAGCTGGGCGCGTGGGATACGGGGGTTCTGCCGGCGGTGCTGCCTGGCCTACGTGCCGTCGCGGATGATGCGGCGCGCGCAACTCTTGAACGGGCCTGGGGCTCCGAAATCCCATCCGAACCCGGCGCGGATTTCGACGCCATGCTGGAACTCTGTGACAGGGGACAAATGGGCGCGCTCTATATTGTTGGAAGCGACCCTTTGATGACCTATCCCGACCGGAAACTGGTGAAACGGGCGCTTGGTGCAGCCGGTCTCCTGATTGTGCAGGACACATTCCTCACGGATACGGTTGGCTTGGCCGATGTTGTCCTGCCCGCGGCAGGTTATGGCGAGGAATCCGGCACCTTCACCAACAATGAGGGCCGGACCCAGAAAGTCTGCAAGTTCCATGAAGCCGCCTTCGAGGCACGGGGCAATCTGGCGATCTTCGACTTCGTCGTGGCGCTTCGAAATCAAGAGTTGCATCCATCAACGCAAGGCGAAATCTTCGGCGAGATTGCCCAGCTGGTTCCGGCCTATCAGGGGTTGACTCGGGACGGGCTTGGCACTGACGGAGCATTTACCAGGTCGGCCCCGACGCCACCGGCTGGTGAGTTCTTCGCCCCGCCGCCCGCCGCTCCGAATGCCGCCGGCCGGCTCATGCTGATCACCGGCAACTGCCTGTTCCACAACGGATATGTCTCCGAACGCTCGGAGATCCTGAATACGGTTGCGACCGACCCATATGTCGAGATCAGCGCGCGAGATGCAGCGCAGCTCGGCCTTTCGGATGGCGATCAGGTCGTCGTGCGATCCACACAGGGGGAATTGAGCGCGCAGCTCAAGGTCAACAGGCACTTTCCCGGGAGCCTGGTGTTCGTGCCGGAAAACTACAGAGACCTGCGTCTCAACAGCCTGATGCGGCAGGGCGAATACCCTTGTCCGGTGGAGGTTGAAAAGGCGCCCGCTGCCTTCGACGCCGCTGCTGCCACCGGCGTCGGCGCACGCCTCGAAAATCTCGGCCAAGGCATTGCCGAGCTTCCGGGCAGTCCCGCCTAATCGCTTATCCCGGTTTGCGTCCTCAGTGATAAGGGGTCCCGGCAATGTATTCGTGCAGCGCCTGCTCGTTGCGCAACGCTTCGTCGAGCCGGTGCTTGACCACGTCGCCGATGCTCACCACGCCGACAGTGGCGCCACCATCCGTGACCAACACATGGCGTGTGCGCCGCTCGGTCATGATCGCCATCACAAGGGGCAGCAAATCCTCCGTCGAACACGTCGCCGCATCGCGCTTCATGATGTCGGCGACCCGCATTGTGGGCGCCTCGGTGCCGTATTCGGCCACCGCATTGCAGCAGTCCCGCTCCGACAACGTGCCCAGACATTCCCCGGGCGAACGGCTGACGACGACGAAGCCGATGTTGTTTTCCCAGAAACAGCCGCAGGACTTCTACCATCGTCAGATCTGGTGTAACCGAGATGAGCTCGGGAGACTTGGCCTTCAATATTTGGCAGACATGCATCTGAACCTCCTGTCTACACACTCCGGTTTGACCGCTGGCGCGCTCACGTTCGTCGGATATTCCGCCACCAGTTGTACCCCTGCGGCTCGCTCGTCTCGACCAGAACGCCTTGTTCGGTGTTCAGGCGCGCAGCGACTACGCCGCCGCCGGTTGCCGCCTTGCCCGGTTTGGCGAGCAGATCGTCACGCCCGATCACCAGGTCCGCTGAGGAAAAACTCGAAAATTCGTACTGCTGGCCAAGCGCGATCGCGTCCGCCGGGCACGCATCCTCGCATAGCCCGCAGAACAGACACCGGGCCGTGTCGATTTCGAATTTTGCCGGGTGCCGGTTACCCTTCTCGTCCTCGTAAGGGACGACTTCGATGCAGTCGCAGGGACAAATCCAGCGCGCAGAGTTCGCAGGCCACGCATTTGATTTCGCCCTCTTCGTCCCGCGTCAGGAAGTGATGCCCGCGGTAACGCGGGTAGGGCAGCCATTTTTCCTGGTCCGGATACTGCATGGTGACGGGCTTGGAAAACATGTAGCCGAACGTCAGAGCCAAACCATTCGCCAGATCGGCGAAGAAGGCCCAGCCGATCCATGTTCCAACTCTGTTGTCATGCGCGCAGACATCGCCGCCTCGCTACGGAGCCGCCATGACCCCTAAAAGTACACCGGTTATAATTATGTTCGCCATCGACAGAGGAAGCAAGACTTTCCATCCGATCGCCATCAGTTGGTCGTATCGGTAGCGAGGGAACGTGAAGCGGAACCATATAAACACGTAGACGAAGAACGCGACCTTGAGGGCAAACCAGAGAAGCGGCGGCAAGGGGATCAGCACGCCGTTCCAGCCGCCGAAGAACAGGATCACCACCAGGACCGACACCAGCAACACGATGGCATATTCGCTGACCATGAAGAAGGCAAAGCGGATACCGCTGTATTCGGTATGGAACCCCGCCCCCAGATCGCCTTCCGCTTCCGAAAGGTCAAAGGGAATGCGCTGCGCCTCGGCCAGCCCGGCGACGAAGAAGACGAAGAATCCGACCGGCTGGTAGACGATGTTCCAGACATCGGCTTGCGCCCGCACGATCTCGAGTAGGCTCATCGATTGCGCCAGCATGACCACCCCGATGACCGCGAACCCCATCGGGATCTCGTAGCTGATCATCTGCGCGCAGGTCCTGAGGCTGCCGAGGACCGCGTATTTGCTGTTGGCAGCCCAGCCGCCGAAGATGACGCCATAGACCTCGATCCCGATCACCGCGAAGACGAAAAGGAGCGCCACATTCATGTTGGAAACATAGAGGGTGATCTCATGGCCGAGGATCGAGACGCTTTCACCGAAGGGGATCGCGACGAACACCACAAAGGGCAGGGCGAGCGCCAGGATTGGCGCCAGTTTGAACAGGAAGCGGTCGGCCTCGGCCGGGATGTGGTCCTCTTTGGTCAAGAGTTTGATGCCGTCCGCCACCGGCTGCAGCAGCCCGTGCCACCCCACCCTCATTGGCCCCATCCGCTGCTGGATGTGCCCGGCGATCTTGCGCTCCAGCCAGGTTAGCGGCAGGGGCAGCAGTAGCAGGATCGCAATCAGAAACGCGACCTTGAAGACGATCATGCCAAGGGCGACGATAAGTTCCATGATCCGCGGCTACTTATTCATCGGGTTGAAACGCGCGACGGGATTTTGGCTCCGGCTACATACTGGGCACCTCGCGCACCTGTCACTATTATATGGTACAGCGACACACCTTGTACAATGCAATCATCGGCGCGACCAGCAATTCCGATCTTTTCGATCGAATGTAGCGAAGGAAGGAGTGCCTTACGCTTCCGGAACTCGGCGACAATTGCCGCTGCGGCCAGAGGATGCAGCTTGGACCGCTACCCCGAGGGCTGAGCGCCGATCGTCCTTGTCGGCGACATGCAGACGGAGATATTCCGTCAGGAACCGACTGTGGGTAAACGGGTTTGCGTTCGCCGGGCGTAGACGGCGTATAGTTGCGCCTCAATGCCAAGCTGATCCGCCACGTAGTCGACGATCGCAGCAGACGGTTGCTCATCTTGCCCCAAGAGCCTTCCCATCTGACGATGACACAGAGTTGAATGGCGCGCCCCAGTTTATTGCAGGGCCGACGGCGTATCTCACATTCGAGGCGATCAGCGGGATCGAGCGTGTAGTGCCGGATGAGATCATTCTCGTCCGTCGCCAACCTCACAAGCATGTTTGCCTCCGTTGGATTCATCAGCTTTCTTCTACCCACTCGCGCTCTCGCCGTTGTCCACGCCCAAAGGGACAAATGCCCTCAGTCAGACAAATGGTCGGAGATCAATAGAATGGTTGTAACCAGCCGAGGGCGTTCTTCGGCAGGCCTGTGAGGAAAGGACACGCTTTGTTCGACGCTAACGTACCTGGGGGAACTGCTCTTGTTCTGACCCCGAATCGGTACGCAATGCACCAGCTCTGAGCGCAGCCAAAGCCGCTCGCGACCGTGCTGAAAAGGCGCATGAGTTGTTTGAGCAGGCTCTAGAGGTCCAACGTCAGACGAAAAGAGCAGTCGACTACAGGCAGACCGGCTTGGAACATCTCGACGTGTGTGAACGCCAATTGCTGAGGGCGTCGGATTTGCTCGAACAATAATAAGGCGTCGACGGCATCAGTAGGAGGCGGTGCAACTGGCTTCGGAGGGCATCATTGCCGGGATCAAGCGGGCGCATGGCGGCGCTTTTCATGCCCCATCTGCCCATCTGAGCCCGTTAATTCACCATCTCACTAGTGGCTTATCGATCGTTGCATTCTCTGAATCGAACAGCGAAAACCACGTCGAGCAAAAGTCGGTCCGGTCAGACCGCACGGCTGCCGGCGACAATCTTTCTGCGCCTCGGATGTCGTTCGACAATTCCGTCCTCCCTCCCTCCTCCCCGCTTGCTGGCACGGTTCGGTCTGCTCATCTCGATTGACTTACCTCGTTATGATAGGGTGTGGACTTACCCACTTTGATCAGGGTCAACCCTTGCCCAACCTTATAAATCGCTCAATAGCCATCGCGTTCGCTCCTCTGTTTCTCACGGCGCCCGCTTTGGCGATCGAGCTTGGACTGCCGGCGCAATGCGAGCTCGGCAAAACATGCTTTGTGCAGCAATATCCTGACATGGCAGCAGGCGATGCGGTGGCCGATCCGTTATGCGGCACCCTGACCTACGACGGCCATTCGGGGACGGATCTACGCATCCTTTCGATGAAGGATATGGAAGCTGGATATGCAGTCGTCGCGGTTGGCGACGGCAAGGTCCTTCGGGTTCACGACCAAGAGCAAGATTATCTGATTGAAACCGAAAGCGACCTGGCGAGCGTTGCAGGGAATGGAATGCGGCAACGGTTTGGTCATGCAGCTTCAGGACGGCTATGAAGTCCAGTATTGCCACCTTCGAAAGGGCAGTCTGGCTGTCAAACCGGGAGACGTTGTCCGGGCGGGGTGACCGGCTCGGCCAGGTCGGCGCCTCCGGCCTTGCTCAGTTTCCCCACGTCCACATCACAGTCTCCCAGCACGGGGACACTCTTGACCCACTGACGGGTCGAAAACTCTCGGAGGACTGCACATCGACATTTCGTCCAGAGGAATCGCTGTTTGCTCCGGAGATTGTCGCAAAACTCGAGCCGACAAAGCCCGATATTCTTGCTTTCGGGGTGGCTGGAGGGCCGGTCGCTTACGCCGCACTCGTCCATGAAGGGCCACCGCCGGTCGTCTCGACCAACGACAGCGTGTTTGTCACGTGGGCGTGGCTTGCAAATCTCAAGAAAGGCACTGCGATTAGGTTCATCCTAAGGGATGCGAAAGGTGAGACGCTTGTCGACCACACAAGCGAACCGCTCGACCGGAACAAGGCCTCATACTCTGCCTTCGCCGGTAGAAAGCGAACCCTGTCTCGGGGGCAATACCAGGTTGAAGTTTCCGTGACGCTGGACGGTACGCTCCTCAGAAAGGCAGTTTCAGAGGTCGCCGTTCGGTAAAGTCCTATTATTCGTCAAAACAGAAAATCCGCCGCTACCATATTGGCGAGGGTCACGTTCTTGACCGTGATCGTATCGCCGTTCAGACCATCAATGAATACGTTCGCTCCCCGACTGCGTCATATGACTGGCGGTCAGATCCGCATAACCGGTGATCGAAGTCAGGCCGGTCAAATCGATAATGTCATGATCGGTGCCCACAGCGTCGAAGTCGGCGACGCCACCAGCGAGCACATCTGCTCCGTATCCGCCCGTCAGGATATCATTGCCCTCAGCACCTTCCACGTTATCGTGGTCGGTACCAGCCAAAACGAGATCTGCTCCCGCTCCACCGGTTAGCGTGTCGGCGTCTTGCGTTCCAAGTATCATTGTATCGTCAGGACTGGCCTGCCCCCATCAGGGTGATCCTGGTTTAATGTTAGTGCATTCTGGGTCTGGCCGCTACCGCCGGGGTTGATGCCGGTCCGTTCTGACGCGGCCACACGGTGGCTTCGGGTGCTGGTGGCTTGTAGTTCAGTGATGAGTGCGGACGCACGGTGTTGTAGTGCTGCCGCCAACTCTCGATGATGATCTTTGCCTCCTTGAGCGTGTAGAAAATTTCTCCGTTGAGCAGTTCGTCCCTGAGCTTCGAGTTGAAGCTTTCGCAATAACCGTTCTCCCACGGGCTGCCCGGCATGATGTAGGCCGTCTTGGCACCGACCAGCGCAATCCATTCCCTCAAAGCCTTGGCAATGAATTCGGGACCGTTGTCAGAACGAATATGTGCCGGGACGCCGCGCAGGATGAAGAGGTCGGAGAGCACATCGATGACGTCGACAGCCTTCAGCTTTCTCTCGACCCTGATAGCGATGCATTCCCGTGTGAACTCGTCGATCACATCAGCGCAAACGCAAAGCGTTTGTCGCGAACATGCGTAGCTTTCTGCCGTTGTGGGTCCGGTCTTCGACAAAATCGTAGGACCAGACATGATTGGGGTACTCCGGCCAAAGCCGGATACATGAGCTTTCGTTCAGCCAGAGCCGACCGCGCTTGGGTTGCTTGTAGGGTACCTTCAGCCCCTCCCGTCGCCATATCCGCTCGACCCGTTTGACGTTCACGATCCAGCCCGCCTGGTGCAGCATCGCCGTGATGCGACGATAGCCATAGCGGCCATACTGGAGAGCGAGTGCCGTGATGTCGGCGGTCAATGCCGCCTCGTCAGCCGGTGTCTTTGCGATTTTGCGCTGCGTAGAACGATGCTGGCCGAGAACCCGGCATGCCCGTCGTTCGGACACGCCCAGCTCCTCGTGACATGGTCCACACAGGCACGGCGGCGGGCGGGGCTTAGAAGTTTCCCCTGGCAGCCTCCGCAAGGATCATCTTGTCCAAGGTCAGATCGGAAACTGCCCGGCGGAGGCGAGCGTTCTCGGTCTCCAATTCCTTCAGGCGCTTCACCTGATCGCCCTTCAGGCCACCGTATTCTGCCCGCCAGCGGTAATATGTAACTTTCGTTACGCCTATCGACCGGATCGCCTCCGCCATCGATTTGCCCTGCGCATTCAGCACGTCAACCTGACGAAGCTTCGTGACGATCTCTTCTGCCTTGTGTCTTTTCGCTGCCATTTCAATGTCCTTCTTCGGCTCATAAGCCATACTTCAAAAAGGATCACTTTTCAGGCGGCAGACCAGGACCGGCCGTAACTGACGTGCTCCCAGTCAGGAAAACTATCTTTTCTGCTTCGTACGTTTCGATCTGAAGGAACAGGTCCGCATATTTTTCGCTCGGGGCTTCCAATTCCGCCCAAACTGTTGCGCTCATTCCTTTAAAGATCGAGAGCTTGGCCCCGATTGCCATGGATTCAAGCCAGCCCGCTTCCGTAAAAGCCGAGATCACGGCATCGGCGTCAATGCTCAGCCAGGCACCAAAGTCCGTGACAACGCCTGCTGTGACAGCATCGGCGCCTTCACCGTTCATGCGATAATGCTGTAAAACAGGTCTTCTCCAGCGTTCGAGTAAAAGCCGTTCCCGATAGCAGAACCTTCAAGCGCTGCTTTTTCCAGGTTGCCAATTGTTACTTCCGCGCCAACGCCAAACTGCGCGGCGAGGACCTGAGCATTGACACCGTCACCTTGAGCCCAGGACCAGTCGCGCTTGTCGAGCACGAAGCCCGTACGCATATCTTGGGTCCAATCGAAAAAGTTGGTACAGTTTGACGCTGAAGCGTCAGCCGTGCAGGCAGTCGCACCGTAGACGCTCGCAAAGACAAGATCGTGATATTGAGAAATTCTGGCACCATTTATATCGGTGAAATCGACGATGTCGTTGGTGACGGGGTCACGTATCGCCCTTGCTAAATAATCTGCTGTGACGAGACCTTTTTGTATCTCGGGAATATTGGCCACGTAGTCCAACCCAGTTTTCGTCAGTCACCCGAGATCAAACTCTTCGAAGATAATATCATGCCGCAGCCGCGTTTCGGCTAGAACTTCACCGCCAGTCGGGTGAAGATGCCGTGCTGGGTGGCGTCATAGCGGGATCCGTCTTCCTTGTAGTCGGTATAGAGCGCCTTGTAGCCGAAAGACGAAGCGATCGTGTCCGTCCAGTTGTAGCCGACCGTCGCGGTTCCCTGCAGCGTGATGTCCGAGGCGACGCCGAAGCCGCCGACATCGGCCATGACGTCGACGAACCATTTGTCGTTGATGTCATAATGCATGGTAAGGCCGACGATCGGATCGACCCAGCTTTGCGAACCGCTGCGACTGACCGCCGGGAAGAACACGGGATCGATGTCGAGTTCCACCTTGTTGTGCTGGTAGCGAAGGCCGCCCGTCGCGTAGAGCTGCATGTTCTCAACGTTGACCGGGAGCTCGTAGCCGACAAGCGCTGTCGCGACGATCTGCGTCTGCTCGAAGTCAACGGTTCCGCCGAATGGGCCGACATCGGCGTCGGTCGAAATCTTGGCCCACATGACATCCGTATAGAGAAGCCAGCTATCACCGACCGCTTGAAACGATCCGGCGAACACACCGTCGAGCTCCTCGAGCACGTCCAGCGGCGAGACGTCGACCGACGCGGCGGGAAGGCCGCGGACGCCGATGTCGCCATTCAACCCCGCCAGCCAGCCGTCGAGCGTGACCTGATACTTCCAGCCGCTCTCGACGACAACCGGTCGAGGTTCCGACATGTCGGCTGCGACCGCAGGTGTAGCTGCGAGAGCCAGTGCCAACCCGCAATAAGCGTTTTTCATTTCAATCATGCCAGCAGTCCCCGATCTGACGTGCTCCGGCAATTGCCAGAATTGATTCCCGGCGCAGAATAGCCGATCCTGGCGGAAATGCCCGTATGTTACCGTATCATCTACGTCTGCGGACTACTGGCGCGACCACTTCTGCGACTCGCAGACGACCTTCATCACGCAGCCCTTGAGGGTGACCGTGTCGCCGGAAACGCTGATGGTTCCATTGTAGGTCTTCTTCGCGTCGGGATCTGTGATCTTGCCAGAATAGCTGCCGCCGCCTCCTTCAGAACGCGCCGATCTTCTCGCCTGCATGCTTGCCGCTCTTCAGCGTGATGCAGTAGCCGCCGCCGCACGGCTCGATCGCGGCGGTGTCGCCGAGCGTCGTCTTCCAGTTTCCGAGGATCGGGTCGGCTGCGCTTGCCAGTCCGGTCGACATCAGAAGCGCTATGGCGGAGATCAGGATGGGTTTCACGGCAACGTCCTCGCATGGCTGGCCCACCAACGGACCGATGTCCGAATGGACCACACATCTGCCGCCGACCGCAAGAAACTCGCCGTATGTTACTGTAACCTACATGGTGCAGGCCGGATTCTGTGTCATGTTCATGACGACTGCGCGGATGTCCGGGAACCCCTCACTTCGCCTGTCCGGGAGGCGATGGAATGGAATACGACACGGAGTTCGCCAAGCGCAGGTTTCCCGAGCTGGCTCTGGAGATCGACGCGCTTGCCTCCCGCAATGAAAGCTTCCGGGAACTGTGCAACGACTTTTCCATCGCGGACCATCTCGTGCGGGACTGGGAGTCGTCTACGGCTCCGGGCAGGAGACGAACGTTACGCCGAGGCGCTCGAACTCATGGATGGCCTCGGCAAGGAAATCCACATCATGCTGGATCTTGCCAAGGTCGTGCCATTCCCTGTCGCCCGTTGAACGCGCGATCTCCGCATCACCGCGGCACTGCAGCGGCTACAGAAAAGGAATAACATGCCTCGACTGATGGCGATCATCCTCATCTTCGCGGTCGCCCTGATCGTGGCGGCTTTGACAGCCTGGTGTTCCCTGGCCCTCTGGTATCGCCTGCCCCTGCCTGATGCCGGACGGGCAATTGCCGCTGGCGTCTTCCTCGTCTTCGGGCTCTTCACCTGTAGCGGCGCTTGCCAGCCGGTTGCGCATGAGAGCCATCCTTTCGTTCGCGGTCGTCTTCGCCCTGGTCCTCTTCTGGTGGAGCTCGATCAAGCCGGAAGCGAACGCTGCGTGGGCACCAGATGTCGCCCGGCAGGTCACTGGTAGTATCGCTGGAAATTCGCTGACCTTGACTGATGTCCGGGACTTCGGGTGGCGAAGCAATTCCGACTTCACGGAGCGCTGGACGACACGAACCTACGATGTGAGCAAGGTGAAGACTGTCGATCTGTTCATGTCATACTGGGCGGGTCCGAAGATCGCCCATGTCATCTTCAGCTTCGGCTTCGAAGGCGGCGAGCAACTGGCCTGGTCGATCGAGGTACGCCACAAGGTCGGTGGCGCGTTTTCTCCCCTTGCCGATCTCTTCAAGAACGACCCACTGGTGGTCCTTGCCGCAGACGAACGCGACGTTGTCGGCGTGCGCTCCAACGTGCGTGGCGAGGACGTCCAGATCTCATCGGCTGAGAGCCAGTCCGGAGCAGGCACGCAAGCTGCTGCTCGAATACGTCGCCGAGGCCAACGCCCTCGCCCAGACTCCGCAGTTCTACAACTCGATCACGACCAACTGCACGACGACCGTCGCCAAGCTGATGCGTGTCGCCGGAGACAAGGTGCCGTTCGACTGGCGGCTGATCGTCAACGGTTATCTTCCCGATTACGCCTACGACCGGGGAGCCATCGACACGTCGATGCCGCTTGCCCGGTTGCGAGAGATTTCCAAAATCGACGCGCGGGCGCGAGAGCGGACGGATTGTCGCCCGACTTCTCGAAAGCAATCCGTCTCGGCGTGCCCTCCCCGGCCGCCGTCGCTACGCCGTAACCTACAGTAACATACTGAGGAAATCGCGACGATTGAGGCATGGTGCGCCTTGTCAAGAATTCGCCAGGTGAAGTTTTCCCCTACGCCCTCAACCAGGACGGAACTCATGAAGCTCAATAAGCTCAATAAGCACTTTCAGAAACTCGCGACGGCCACGGCCCTCCTGATGATGGTGGCCGCACCAATGCTCGCTCCGACCCCGGCAGAAGCCCGCCGTGCGGTGGCTGGCTGCGGAGCGAGAGGATGTGCAGCCGTCGGCAGCCGCGGAGCTGTCGCAGTCCGTCGCCCGCCCGTCATGCGGGGCGTCGTCGTCGTGAACCCTCGCCGCTATTGGCCCGCTGGCGGTGCGATTGCGGCGGGAGCTGCCATCGGCTTCATCGCAGGCGCGGCGGCGGCCTCGGTCGCCGGCACGCCACCGCAGTCCGGCATGTGCTGGTATTATACCGACAGCACCAAGAAGACGGGTTTCTGGGATGTCTGTCCGCGATAACGTGCTATGAAATCGGCATTGAGGACAATGGCTCGTGTCGTCTTGGCTAGGAGCACCACGGAAGTTTTGTCTGATTGAGAAGGTCCTCGCCTCCTGTGGCGACGGAACATGTCACGCGAACTGCACAAGTGTCTGTCGCATTGACAAGCTACTGTCTGCCTTCGGGGCGTGTGACCGCGCATCGATGTCGGAATGCTTAGGGGGATGGTTTGCGCTTGTTTAACTCGTTGACTGCTGGTCGTATCCGGCGACTTCTTCCATGCCTTGCGCTGGTCGTGCTCGCTGGTTGCGGCGGACACCCGAAAGACGTGCTGACCCCCGTTGCGGACACCGTGCCGGAGACCAGCCGCGTCGACATGCTGGTCGCGACCACACGCGCCCGATCAACTGTTCCCGGCGAGATGTTTACGGGCGAGCGCGCCCGGACGCCGTCCTTCGCGGAGATGAGAGTTTCACTGCCCAAGGTCCGCAAGGAGGGCGACGTCGCCTGGCCAAAGAAACTGCCTTCAAATCCGGAAACCGACTTCGCTACGCTGAAGGCCGACGAACTCAGTCTCGATGGCGCGAAAGGCTGGCTGAACGCCTCGGTTAGAAGGAACCCCGACCACAGCGTCCTGGTCTTTATCCACGGCTTCAACAACCGCTTTGAAGACAGCGTCTACCGCTTCGCCCAGATCGTCCACGATTCCAATGTCCGCAGCACGCCGATCCTTGTGACCTGGCCATCGCGCGGCAGCCTGCTGGCCTACGGCTATGACCGCGAAAGCACCAACTACACCCGCAACGCGCTTGAAACACTGTTCCAATATCTGGCGAAAGACGGAGAGGTGAAGGAAGTCAACGTGCTGGCCCACTCGATGGGCAACTGGCTGGCGCTGGAAGCGCTCCGGCAGATGGCGATCCGCAACGACGGTCTTCCGGCGAAGTTCAAGAACGTCATGCTGGCCGCTCCCGACGTCGATGTCGATGTCTTCCGTTCGCAGATCGAGGACATGGGCGAGCCGCACCCTCAGTTCACGCTGTTCGTCTCGCGTGACGACAAGGCGCTCGCTTTCTCGCGCCGGGTCTGGGGCAACATTCCGCGCCTGGGCTCGATCGATCCGGAAACCGCTCCGTACAAGGCCGAACTTGCCGACTACAAGATTTCGGTGATCGACCTGACGAAGATCAAGGTCAGCGACGATCTCAACCACAGCAAGTTCCTGGGAATCGCCAGAAGTCGTCCAGCTCATCGGCGCGCGGCTATCCGAAGGGCAGACGCTGACGGACAGCCGGGTCGGCCTTGGCGACACGATCCTTGCGGGGACGACGAATGTGGCGGCGGCGGCCGGCAGCGCAGCCGGACTGGTTCTTACGGCTCCGGTCGCCGTACTCGACGCGGATACGCGCAGCAACTACGCCAATCATGTCGGCGGCCTGACAGGACAAGTCAGCGGAAGGCAGAAAATCGCGGTCAAGAACTGCGCGACGATGCCGACCGACCCGGCGTGCCGGAAGCAGCGATAGAAGGTAGGATAGCTTGAGTTCGATCTTCATTGGCACACTTGTCTTCCTGTGTCTGTTCGGCGCGTCGGTGATTGGCATCCTCGTCCGTAATCGACTGCCAGCCCATCATCTGGATTCGGAATCCAAGGACGTGATCCGCCTATCGACGGCGGTCGTCGGCACGTTGTCTGCTCTTGCCCTCGGCCTGCTGATCGCCTCGGCAAACACCGTCTACAACAACGCCGAAGCCGAACTGCGGACCTCCGTTGCCCGCTTGCTGTTGCTTGACAGGGTGATGGCGCATTATGGTCCGGAGACGGCCGAGGCGCGCAATCGGCTCCATCGCCTGGTCGAGAACAGACTGGTTCAGGGATGGGGGACAGAAGCCGAGCGGGCGGATGTCAAACCGTATGACGAGAACCAAGGGATCGAACCTGTACAGAGCGAACTTCGTGACCTTGTTCCTGTGACCCAGTCCCAGCGTCTGCTTCAGTCTCGCGCGTCGAGGTCAGCGGCCTTCTGGCCGAAGCCCACTGGATGCTCGTCGAAAACAGTTCGGAAGGGTTGCCGACCGCGTTTCTCGTCATCCTCGTCTTCTGGCTCGCGTGGCTGTTCCTGACCTTCGGGCTCCAGGCTCCGGCCAATCCGACCGTGATCGGCGTCATGATGGTGTGTTCGCTGTCAGTCGCAGCAGCGATCTTCCTCGTCATCGACATGGCGCATCCGTATCTCGGCGTCATCCATGTCTCGGACGGACCGCTACGGGCAACGCTTGAACACATTGCCTCTCGATAGTTGCCCTCGTTCACGCGCAAGTTCTGCCCCGGCAACAACCACACTTCCCGGCTGTGAAAAGCATCGTTCAAGTGTGGACGAAATGCTCTTCGGAAGGTAGGTTGCATCCGGGGATTTCAATACAAGCGGCAACTGTCACGCGTATCTTGTGACGGGTGAGGAGAATGCAATGCAGACCTCGGTTTCGTCGCCGGATGAGCGGGCAGAGCGCGCCTGTCCGACCCAAGAGGAGGTCAGGGCGCAGCTTGAGCGGATTCTTTCCAGCCGCGAGTTTCCGAGCGGTGGACGGGGCGCTGCCTTCTTGAAATATGTCACCGAGGAAGCGCTTGCAGGTCGGGCGCACCGTCTCAAGGCGTATTCGGTCGCCATCGAAGTGTTCAACCGTAGCGCGGGCTTCTCTCAGGACGATCCGGTCGTGCGGATCGAGGCCGGACGTTTGCGTAGGGTCATCGAACGCTACTATCTCATTGCCGGCCAGCACGATCCGATCCGCATTGACATCCCCAAGGGCGGCTACGTGCCGACCTTTACATGGAATGACACGCCGATAGAAGCGACCGGCGATGAGCCGAACGAAGACGTTCCTGGACGCGGGGCCTTCGGGTGGCGGCGTCTCGGCTGGCCCGTGCTGGCCATGTTCGTGGCATTCGTCTGCGCGGGGCTTGGCTATTACGCGGGCGTTCTAACGGGGCCAGCCACCGGTCGGTCCGTTGGGCAGGTTCCGGACGAGCCGACGCTCGTGATCGCGCCCTTCGCGGACCTGGGCGATGGCCCGCAGGCTGCGCGCTATGCCGCCGGGCTGACGGAGGAGCTTCTCACTGCCCTTCCCCGCTTCAAGGAGATCACGGTCTTCGGCCGCGAGACATCAAAAGCACTGCCTCCCGGTGTCGAGGCATTGCAGGTTCGCGACGGACTGGGCGCGCACTACCTTCTCGCGGGCGGAGTCCGCGTTGCAGGCGACAAAGTCCGCGTGACCGTGCGCCTCGTCAACACTTCGAACGGTTCCATCCTGTGGTCGCAGGATTACGACCAGGATCTGGACACGCACGAACTCCTCACCATCCAGTCCGATGTCGCCAGCAAGGTGGCAACGGCCATCGCCCAGCCTTACGGTATCATCACTTGAAATCAATGGCGGCCAACCCGCCGCCGGACGATGTGGGCGTCCATGATTGCACGCTGCGCTTCTACGCCTACCGCGAGGAGCTGAATCCGGAAGCGCATCTGATCGCGCGATTGTCTGCAGCGCGCGGTGGCGCGTTTCCCGGCCTACGCGACGGCTTGGTCGATGCTCTCGATCATCCATCTCGACGAGGGCCGGTTCGAGTTCAATCCGCAGAGTGACAAGGGTCCCGCGATGGAGCGCGCGCTCGGTTCGGCGCGCCGGGCGGTCTCGCTGGAACCTGGCAACGCGCGCCCTGCAGGCGCTGATGACGGCTCTGTTCTTCAACAACGAGACGAAGGAGGCGTTCGAGGTCGGCGAGGAGGCGCTCGCCGCCAACCCGAACGACACGGAGTTCCTCGGCGAGCTCGGAACGCGCGTCGCGTTCTCGGGACAATGGGAGCGTGGCGCGGAACTGCTGGATCGTGCGATCAAGCTCAATCCTGGCGGAGCCGGGTATTACTTCGGGACGCGTGCCCTGATCGCCTGCATGCTCCAGGATCACGACAAGGCGGTGCGGCTGATCCGCAAAGCCGACCTGAAGAAATTTCCGCTCTTCCACGGCGTTGCGGCGGTTATCTACTCCGAGGCCGGGCTGCTTGCAGAGGCAAAGCGCGAGGGCGAGGTGTTCATGAAAATGCGCCCCGACTATTTTCCCAACATCGTGGCCGAGAACCGGAAGAGAAACCTGCCGCCGAAGGACAGCATGCGCATAATCGCGGCGCTTCGACGAGGCGGGTTGCCAGTGCCAAGTGTGACGGATGTCGAAGCTGAGTTCAGGATTTCCGATGCCTCAGACGGCCCGTGAACGCCGTATGCTACAGTAACATACGTTCCTTTTCCGGCCGAATCCGTCACTCTCCCGGCGCATGAGGTGATCCCAGTCTGGCTCACCGCCAGCACCGGCATCATACGGAGAAACAGCGCAATGACCACGAACGCATCGACCCGCATTCCGCTGCGAAGGACATCCCTGACGCTCGTGGCCTCAGCGATGCTGGGCATGGGGTCGACCGCCTACGGCCAGGATTCCAGCGTTGATCTCGCCAAGAAGCTTTCAGAATCCCATCGCCTCGCTCATCAGCGTCCCCTTCCAGTTGAACTATGACCACGGCTATGGCCCGCTCGATGGCGACAAGACGACGCTGAACATCCAGCCCGTGATCCCGATCTCGCTGAATGCCGACTGGAACCTGATCTCCCGCACGATCCTGCCCGTGACCTATCAGGACGACATCGCCGGCCCCTCCGGATCACAGTTCGGCCTCGGTGACGTCGTGCAAAGCTTTTTCCTGTCGCCTTCCAAGCCGACTGATGGCGGCCTCATCTGGGGCGCGGGACCTGTCTTCCTGATCCCGACCGCGACCGACGATCTGCTTGGTGGCGAGAAATGGGGCGCCGGACCGACCATCGTCGCGCTGAAACAGGACGGCCCCTGGACCTATGGCGTGCTGGCCAACCATATCTGGTCGTTCGCGGGCAATGAGGATCGCAACGACATCAGCAACACGTTCATGCAGCCCTTTCTCTCTTACACAACACCGACCGCATGGACGTTCGCGCTGAACACGGAATCCACATACGACTGGAAGGCGAATGAATGGTCGGTGCCCATCAATCTGACCGTCTCCAAGCTGGTGAAGGTGAACGAACAGCCGATCAGCCTGATGGCCGGACTTCGATACTGGGCGGCGGCTCCGGACAACGGCCCCGAAGGGCTTGGCGTCCGGCTCGGTCTGACATTCCTGTTTCCGAAGTAGGCGCAAAGGACCGCGAATAAACATCCACGCCGCATTCTCACAACCGGAACTCGATCGACGCAGTTCGATCGAGTTCCTGCAGACGCATACCCTTCTCCTGCTACCCAAGCGTGCTTGACCGCACGCTGCGAACCGAAAGGAAGTTCAAATGCTTACGAAACGCGATCTGCTTCGCTCTGTTGCGATGGTGGCACTTGTTGCCACGACGGCAAAGGCCGACCCGCTCTCCCCTCTGGTCATCGAGCAAAACAATACCGAATGGCCGAACCTGTTGGAGGCCAAGGACATCGCCGAAGAAGGCTTCGTCTACGGCCTGCCGCTCGTGATGTATTATGCGGTCATGCAAGAGTTCGCCGTTGACAGGAACTCGGGGCAGTTCAAGGCACCGTTCAACGAAATCGAAAACCAGCACCATGTCGCCACCCCGGCGGATACGGCAATCATCACCCCGAACAGCGACACCCCTTACTCGTTCATCTGGATGGATTTGCGCGCTGAACCGATGGTCATCTCGGTGCCGATGGTCGAAAAGGACCGCTACTACTCGGTCCAGCTGATCGACGGCAACACCTACAATTTCGGCTATATTGGAGCACGCGCCACGGGCACCGAGCCGGGCGACTATCTGGTGGTCGGTCCCGATTGGAAAGGGGAAACGCCCACCGGGATCAAGCAGGTCTTCCAATCGACGACGCCATTTCCGCTCGCGATTTTCCGCACACAACTCTTTAACCCCGGCGACATGCCGAACGTCGAAAAAGTTCAGGCCGGCTACAAGGGGCAGATGCTTTCTGCGTACCTCAAGCAAGCCGCTCCGTCTGCTGCGCCCATGATCGAGTTCCTTCCTGCCACCACTGCCGGGATCAAGGACAACTTCTTCCAGTATCTCGACGCGGCCCTGCAATTCGTCCCCGAGACGCCAAGGGACAAGGCAATCCGCGCAAAACTTGCCAAGATTGGCATCGGTCCCGGCAAAAGCTTCGCGTTCAAGGATCTGTCGTTCGAGCACAAAGCCGAAATCCTGATGGCCATGAAGCAAGGTAACAACAAGGTCGACAAATGGCTGGCCGGCGGAAACAAGGACATCAACGGCTGGAACGTCGGTTCGTTCTTTGGCGACGAGGCCTTCTACAACGGCGATTGGGTGATGCGGGCCGGGTCTGCCAAGGGCGGTCTCCTTGGCAACGATGCCATAGAAGCCATGTACCCCTATACCCGAACAGACTCCACCGGTCAGCCGCTCGACGGCAGCAAGCACAAGTACACCATCACCTTCGCGCCCGGCCAGCTGCCGCCAGTGAATGCATTTTGGTCCGTGACGATGTACGACGGCAAAAGTCAGTTTCTGGTCAAGAACCCGATCAATCGCTACCTCATCAACTCTCCGATGTTGCCGGCGATGAAAAAGAACGCTGGACGGCTCGCTGACGCTGTACATTCAAAAGACAACCCTGGTGCGGACAAGGAAGCAAACTGGCTTCCGGCCCCGGACGATAAAATCTATCTCGTGATGCGCCTGTATTGGCCGAAGCCTACCTCACCTTCAATTTTGCCGGCGGGCGAAGGGACATGGCAGCCACCCGGTGTGAAGCGGGTTTCATAAAGGACGCAGGTATTCCGCCTCTCCTACGCAAGGTCGCTGCGACACGCTTTTCCCGCTAGAAAGGCAGGCAACTCCGCATCCTTGCGTAGGAATGGAATCTTGGCCGACATCCGTGTGCGACTGGCTGAATGGCTTAGGTTTGTTGATTTCCACTAGCGGGCGTTGGAAATTTCCATCGAGAATTAACCAATCTTTGAACCTCGGCCTGCGTGTTTTCAACGGGGGCTTCGGAACGATTGGCATGGCGTTATTGATCGATTTCTCCGACTGAGATTTTCAAAAAGGCTGCTTTCTTCACAGTCCTAGATTTCGATGACAAGTTGTGGATCGAAGGCTGTTCTCTCTCCGGGGTATCCTCGTGGATTGGCGATTACCCTAGTCTCCCCGACTCGATAATCAGCTTTCTGATGAACGTGGCCATGCACCCACAGCATCGGCTGTGTTTCCAGAATGAGGCCTTCAAGATCGGACGCATAGCACGCAGACAGCGGATCGCCCTTGAACTCGGGTGGAATTGATCTTGGTGAAGGCGCGTGGTGGCTTAGGACCACCGTCTTCCGCGCCGAGGGTTCCTCCAGCGCCGATTTGAGAAACGTACAGGACGCGTGATGCTTTCGTGTCAACAAAGCGGCGGAGAACATGCCCAAACCGGCGTAACGGCGACGAGCCGACACAAAATCCACCGCCCCAGCCATTGCCTCAAGCCTTCCGCCAAGAGCGAGCCGACTTTTTCAACGAAATCGGCCCAAAGCGGCCGTCGGCCCAATGCCATCGTGGCAATTGGGCTGACCCCGCATCACTGCTCGCAAACATATAGGCCAAGTGGAAACAACTCTTCGTAACGCGGATGGTCCCTGATGCGTTCAAGGCAACCCTCATGGCGAATGACATCAATCATATCGTCAGCAACACGCTGCATGTAGGCTTCAAGAATGTGCATCGCCGTGTCGAGTTCACCGACGATCGAATAGACGGCGGCGGCATTGTACTGTGTCGTCAAATCGTCAGGGTCGATTGTCAGAGCGCGGACGATCCACGAAGTGGCTCGCTTAGCGTCGCCCAGAAACGCAAGCGCTACCGCACCGCGCGACAGCGGCGCAGCGTTCCCGTGCTGAAGTGTGGCGATGCGCTCGGCCCGTTCGAACACCAGTCTGGCCCAACGCATTCGTTCGGGGTCATCGCGATTGGTCATCCCGAGAACGAAACACGTCGCCCGAGCCCATGATTCGCGAGCGTTGGGAGCGCCCACATTTGTCTTGATGATCGGGTTTGCTGAGCCTCCGCGATCCTCTAGGTTATCTTGCCCTCAAGGCGGGTGTCACGATTTAGCCGACGCCCTCGGACGGCGACCCGAAGCCGTTGCGTCTAGCCTCTGATACGCTGCGCAGTGTACGTCCACGAGCGTATATTGGAGGCCGGGACGCCGGAATCTCGGAATTCAGGACTTCGTTCATTGCACCGTGAAGGTCGGGATTAGTTCACAGCCGCGTACCCCGGCCTTAAAACGAAGTCTGTCATTGGACGCCGCACAGGCACTTGGGGTCTTTAAAGGTGGTTATTGCAAGACGCCATTCGGCCTCGCACTCAACGTCGGGAATGAAAGCTAAGCCTGTCGCCACGAGCCGACCACCGGAAGATTTTCAACGCCAGGGTTGAATGTGGCTCACTCAGTCGTCGTTCATCTTAAAGCATAAATGCAAGACGTCGGGTCGTCGGGAACCCGAAATTGCGACAGTTGCCGAACGGTAACCTTCTCGATTTTGTAAACCAATTTTTCCGCAGCTTGATGTAATGCTCATCGCCGCCTGTCGTGGACATTCTGGGTGGGGTCGTTTTCACAGATTATCGCCACCGACCCGAAGCGTCCTCGGTCACTGTTTTGAACCCGACAGCCATAATGGACAGACGCCTTAGAGAAGCGCGTCTTACCCCTGCCCGACCCGAAGCCTCTCGGGCGCTACAAACAAGGGGGGTTGATTCTTTTCCTGATTATGACTCTAACGAGTGCAGGCCATCGACAACGCAAGTAGGTGGATGACCTGAGATACGAAAACGGGCCGCTTTTGCCGAGCAGCCCGTTTCAAAAGGTGGGCGCCACCCAACCGACGGGTTCGACCTGATGACCAGTAGGGATATCTAGCCATGCGACATCCATAGCTTCCATCTCGTTCAGACGCAAACGGAAAACCGGTCAAATTGCGCTCCGCGGCGAAAACCGTGCGCATGCCGGGGAAAGTGCCGTCTCCAGTAACTTGTAGCAGTCTAATCCGTCACCGTAACCGTCCCTTCACCTGTCAGATGACTGGTCAAGGGACGGCACGGGGATTCGTGATTCGCGGTGAAACGTTGCTATCGGCACCCGTTAACCATACCGGCCGTTTTCGGCCGGCAAAGCACGATCGCTGCTGTATGCGTAATGTGCCAAATCTGGAACGGAAGTTCTTATGCACATGATAGCACACATAACGATCGACTGGGTTGTCGCCCGCTCGTCATAGGCAAGGCCTGATAGCCGTGCCTTGAGCCGGCGACCCCTCGGAAATCCACTCAAGTTTCCAGAGGTCTATCAATGTCTCCGCATCGCTGTGCCTTCCAACAAATCCATCAATGCACTCTCCTCCGACGAACAGCCGGGAACGTCCTTCACGACGTCGTCCACGGAACCGTTCGAATACGGATCGCGTAACAACAGTCGCAACTGACGGCGTCGATGGTCTGACTCCGTCAGCGGCAGCGGGCTGTCCGGCTTAGCCGGACCTCAACAACCATCATTTCCAAGCCAACCGATTTCGACCCGGAAGCGATTCCTGGGAACGACCCCCGTGTCTTCAAAATCTCACAAGGAGAGCGAAATGAACTACAAGAATGTCCTCGACTACATGAAAGAGCTTGCCTTCGGCATCGACCGCCGGGACTTCCACGAACTGCAGGCAGTCACCGAGTTGCCGGACTCGTTTGACGATGAAACCCGTACGTTTGAAGAAGATGACGACGGCAATATCGTTGAAATCGACACCTGGATTCCCCCTGCCCGAAGCATCGCGACGCGAATGCCGCCCGCCCGTACGAAGGGTCACAGCCGTGGTGCGCTTGTCGATCCACGCACATACCGCTCAATCACGTTTGCCAGCACCCACGAAATGCGTTGCGCCATGATCCTCATCGCGTCGCCACATATCGCCGAGGTCTATGATCAACCTCCTGCGATCGAATATACCGATGCCGCGGGCAAAAGCGGAAACACACACCCGACTACCTAGCGGTCGATCATGCTGGCCGGAAGTGCGCAATTGCTGTCAAGCCATCGAGGCTCGTGGAAAAAAGCGGGATCAAAAATACGCTCGCCTGCATCAAGCCGGTACTCGGCGACTATGCGGAAGACATCATTCTGATGACAGAGCATCAGTTGACAGAAAGCCGTGCGCAGAATGCCGAAGCCGCCATCCACGCCCATGAGTGCCGTATCCAGCGACATTGCGACCAGGTTCGTGAGATCGTGCACGACGCGGCGGGCGAGATGAATGCCTACCAAGTCGCGGGGCTATTCGGCGATTTCGTGCTGGGAATGAACGCGATCTGGTGCCTGATTTACGACGGCATTCTTGAACTCGCAGACCCCAGTCAGTCGTTGTCGGATTATCCCTTCATCGTCCTGGCGACAAGCCAACGGAACGTGAATCTCCACGCCGCTTGATCCCACAAACACCTCAGCAAGCCCACAGCTGGGCCACCCCAGCTCCGCTTCCACTCGCCCATTAGGAGCCCCTATGCGTAGAAGTATCCACACCACAACAGAATTTGACCTCTCCGAAAACCGGCCTCGCTTTGAACCAGGCCCTGCGATGTTGTTGGGCGATGTGGAGGAGATGCTTATGGCGGAATTCGCCAGAGCTTACTTCGATTCACCGTTTCTAACCGTCAGGCACCTCTTCGACGCAATGGTGGTCGAGCTTAGTCGTCGGAACGAGCGGCTTGAAGAATCCGGCCTCTATCCTCTGTGGACGCCGTCAATCCGGACATTCCATCGACGCGTGATGAACACTCTCGCGTCCCGGGTTCCCAACATCCGTCGATGCTCAGCTCGCATCTAAGCCATTTTCTCACATACATTCAAAAGGAACGAAGATGACCGCACATTCCATCAACACCGAAAACGTTACGCCGATTTACCGCTTCAATCCATTCGACGGCGGCCGCCTCGAGGACAGGTACTACAAATGGATCAAGACGACGGAAAAACACCAGGTCTTCCGCCGCGCCGACACAGGGATTGAAGAAAGCTTCACCCACGAAACCTTCGCGGCCCTGATCGCGCACAAGGTCCGGCCTTTCGAGCATCTGCCGAATTTCTACAGTGATGGCACGATCGATCACGAACCAGGAAATGTATTCCTCGGCGATCTTCCTGAAGCGCAGCAGGCGAAGACAGATATCAAGATCACGTTTGTCGAGAAGTTTCTCACGATGGAGTACGAAGGCAGGTTGCAGAACCTCAAACTAAAAGACCGAGTAACCCGCTCGGACGCGAAGATGGAACTCACGATTTTCAAGATCGCCAAAGAAATGGAAAAGGAGGCGACCGGCGACAAGCATTGGTGCACTTGGACCACCAGAAGCAAACGCGGGGGCTTGGCAATGCCGCACCCCCGCACCGTGCGGAAGTGGATTGCGGCTTACGAAGAGGACGCCAATGCGCTCAATCTCGTAGACGCACGGGGCGGAGTGCGTGGTCGGGGCTATTTCACCGTAGAAGAAGCGAAGACCCTCGACACTTTCGTGCGACAATACGCTTCCACGGAAAAGCCGACCATGGTCTCCCTATACGGGAAGATGAAGGCTTTCATCACGGGATTGAACGAAGCTAGAAAAAGAGCGGGGACGATTCCCCGGAACTGCTGCAGGTACCCTCGCTGCGGACATTCCAGAACCGTATCAACCAGTTGAACGAGTCCTTTGTCGCACTCGGAAGAGAGGGCAAGGACAAGACATCTGCTAGGCTTCGGCCTCTCGGCGTGGGAATGTCCGTAAAACGTGCTCTCCAGCGTGTCGAGATCGACGAGTGGAAGATCGACTGGAGAACGCTGCTAACCATCATGGGGGTCTGGCAAAAGCTGACCAAGGAGCAGCGGAAGAAAGTACCCAAAGAGCGTCTCTACATTACCGCCGTCATCGACTACGCATCGAAATCGCTGGTCGCACTTCGCGTCCATCGCGAAGCGCCTTCCATCATGACCGTCCTCGCGACCTTGGAGATGGTGTGCATCGACAAGAGCGACATTGCCGCCCGTTACGGCTGCGCCAGCCCCTGGAACCACTCCGGCAACGTGGAAACCGTCGTGGCCGATTCGGCGACTTGGTTCACCAAGCTGGCGTGCAGGGTGACTATCAACGATCTGGGCGCAAAGCTCTTCCTCCCTCCGGCCGGTGCAGCTTCCGCGAGGGGCACTTGTGAGCGGTTCTTCCGCACTTCCAGCGGTCAGGCGCTCGAGTGTTTTTCCGGCAGGACGTTCGGCTCCATTTCAGAAAAAGGCGACTACGACTCGGATGCGCTCGCCGAACTTCCATTTGACGAAGTCGCGGCCTGCCTTACCCGCTTCTATGTGGATGTCTACCAGAACACGCCGCATGACGGCCTGAACGGAGAGACGCCGAACGAAGCGTGGCATCGCCTGACGAGGACGCACAGACTGCGCCCGCCGCCTACGGGTCGGCGCAGGCGGCACATTTTCGGGGTCAACGTTTACCGTCAGTTGGGACGAAATGGTGTCCGGTTTTTGGGAATCCCATACACATCCGTTGCTCTCCAGTCGCTGTTTAGAAAGAAGAAGCAGCGCGTTCTCATGCGTGTGGACCGATACGATCTCGGCGAAGTTTCTGTCTGGAATGGCGAAGGCTGGACATCCGTGCCGGCGGTCTCGAAAGAGTTCAAGGGGATGACGGTCTGGACCTGGCGGGTACTATGCCTCTCTCTTAAAAAACTGAATCTCGACAGCGCGAAAATGTCCGCAGACATCCTGCGTAAGGCGAAGGCCGACCTCGCGGAGAAGGCCGAAATCCTCCATCTTGAGGCTGGCCTCGACAGCCCGATCTTGACCGACGAAAAGTTTCAGGCCTGGGAGAGGGAAATGGACCGTTGCGTGGAGATCGTAGACAGCCGCGGCAACGTCCCGGGTAATTTCGTGGAGAAATTGGTATTCGCGCCAGAATTCTACCGTGAACTGGGCATCAATCTCGCTCCGCCGTCCGAAGAGGAAGAAGAGGAAAGGGATACGCAGAAGGGCTGGATCGACCCGCTCGAACCCGATGTCATCGCCTCGGCGGCCGACAAGGCTCCAGCCGTGCAAAAGCCACCCGCTTTGACCGTTGAAGGATGTTTGCGATGAAATGGTCACAAAACCTAACTGACGTCGTCGGCCATGTGAGGTCAATGCTCGATCCCAAGGAACGAGCGCTCGCCGATTTTCTGCAGGGAATGCAGGATCGATATTTTGGACTGCCCCACGACGAACTTCTGCACCTGACGGCGAGGTCACTGCTGACCTCGGTCGCCGCCCACCGGATTGGTGACAAAGTCCATATTCCGGGCAAACGGCGTATCATCACAATTGTGGGCCAGAGCAACGCGGGGAAAACCCGCGCTCTGATCGAGCACTTCGTTAATGCAAAAGAACTGCAGCCTTACATTGACGAGAATGGGATCGAGATCAATCCCGTTCTCATTTTCGACGCACCTTCTCCCTGCACGCCAAAGCTCCTTGCTATCGCGGGCTTGCAGGCGCTCGGTTTGAATGTCAGCCCGGGAATCGCAGAAGGCGAAGCCTGGGAGGCGTTCCGGACTGCGCTCAAGGCCCACAAGATCATGCTGGTGTGCATCGACGAAGCGCAACACGCAATCAACAATGCGAACGTGTTGGAACGAAGCAAGATCGCGGACGCCCTCAAGCTTTCGGTGCAGATGCCCGACTGGCCGCTACGCTTGGTTCTGGCAGGGGTGCCGCCGCTCGACAGCTTTGTTGCAGGTCACCGTCAACTAAAAGAACGCAACTATCCGATCCGCTTCGACCCGTTGGGCATGGCAGAAGGCATCGTGATCATCGCGGACAAGCTTTCGAAAATTATCAGGGATCAAGGCGGTCTTGAATTGTCGCCCGAGCTCCTCGCCGACGATTTTACACCCCGACTGAACCACGCTGCCTCAGGCGAGTTCGGAGGTGTTGTCCAGTTGATCAGGGACGCGACCGAAATTTCGCTGCGTGAGGGGAAGGACATCGTAACAACTGCTGATTTCGCTGTTGCATACGAGGTGACCTCCGGCTGCCGATCCCACGAAAACGTATTCACTGCCTCGAACTGGTCGGAAATCGACGTGGCGACGGCCTCCCTAAGAGAACTCCCGTTCCTTCCGAACGCGATGAAGAAGGCAGGAAGAGGCAAAGAACTCACCTATGGAGAGCGCCCGTGAGCAACCGTCCCCTGCGTACCCAACTCCGCCCATGCAGATCCCTGGCCAGTTTCGTCTCTCGTTCAGCCGGTCTTCATGGCGCACCGAACGCCGCGACGTTCGTCTCCTGGTTCGGAGCGAACTTCCGCGAGCTTTGCAGGGGAACGGATCGCGATCTTGATAAAATGGCCGATATCCTGGGATGCGAGCCGACGGAGATGAAGAAGCGAGTGATCCTGGGGAAGCGGTCGACACGCCATTTCTGTGACATGGAACTACCGAAGTCGTTCGTGCGTCAGTCCGGTAACAGAGTCTGCCCCCTCTGCATTCTGTGTGACGAGAAATCCGGTGATGGTAGGATGATCGTGAGACCCTTTGCTCGGCTAACCTGGGCTTTCGAACACCACAATGTATGTCCTAAGCATTGCAAGCGTCTAGTAATCCTTCCAAGCCTGCCCTGGGAGCTTGGCGACGATTTCCATCTCCGGCTCCGCGCGGCGAGGAACTCGCCGGACTTTGGTTGGGAGGGTGAGTACGAAGAGCCGTTGGCGATCGACAGGTATATCGTCGCCAGGTTCCGAAGGTGAAGATCACCCGGCAACCTGGCTGGATGATCTTCCCTTGTCGGCGGCTCTGCGGCTCTGCGAGGCCATCGGTCACGAGTACGATCGGAACTACCGTTTCCAAACCGCGAATGCGCCGCCTTCAAACGGCAGAATCAATGACGGCTTCAATCGCATTGCAGCGAGTGAGGAGAAATTCCGAACCGAACTACAGGACGTTATCAGCCGCAACTACCCCAGGCGGACGTTTACCGTTCACGGTATTCGCCGATCTCACAGCGGAGCTTATCGACGATCTGTACCGGCCCGAGTTTTCGAAAGCCGCGGACGTTATGCGCGAGGTTGCCTACCAGATACTGGCTCTCGGTCCAGGCGACGAGCTATTCGGTCCAGTCCCTCATCGCCGGTTCCATACGGTCAAGACCGCCGCGAGAGAGTTCGAGATACCCGTGAGCATTCTAAACGCCGCGATAAGAGCCGTGAAAAACGTCAATCAGAATAGGCCAAACCTCCCCATGCTCTACGATAAGTCCGTATTTGAAAAAGTTGTTTCATCCCTGCGTCGAGCGGCTCCAAGCGAAGTCTCCCGTTTCATGGACATGATGGAAAGGGAGCGGATCGGCGAGAGCGCGGTAGCCACGAGGCCCGGGGAGTCCTTGCCGTTGGAAATCGCGGTGGGCGAGTTGCGGACGACCACTGACGCCTTGTGGTCCTTGGCCGACGAAGGCTTCCTTGCGATTTTTCCCGCCTCGAAACCGAAACCGCATTGGCGAATATCGAAGTCCGACGTCGTGGAATTTCATGAGCGATATATGTCGGGAATCGAGTTGAGACATATGCTTCGCCGTTGGAAGAATAGCAGTGAACCAAGATCGGAACAGGACTTCGCGCCAGTCATGTGCCGGTCAATGGTCGGCGAAAATTTTTATAGCCGACCAGAAATTGTTTGAGCGATTAGAGTTAAAGTTTGTGCCGGGCATTCGCCCGGCTTTTTATTGTAGTCAAAGTTGGGAATTATAGGACTTCCTCTCAGGACTCGAAGCTTGCTTGGCCTACGTGTTGAGGCCAGAAACAAGGGGGAAAGGCACCCGTTTTCGGATGTTCGGAAATGAAGGGGTGCTTTTTACATCGCGTCAGTCAAGCCGATAGTGAACATGCTGTCGTCCGTGATGCGCCGAGCGCTCGATATAGGCCCGCACCCCAAACACATCGGCGATTAGGTCTTCGGTCAGAACCTGCTCCGGCGTGCCGGTGGCGACAACTTTGCCGTGGTGTAGGACCGCTAGATTGTCGCAGAACATCGCTGCCAGATTGAGGTCATGCAGCGCGATGATGCTGGTGACCGGCAGCTTCGCCACCAGCGACAGGATTTCCAGCTGGTGCTGGATGTCGAGATGGTTTGTCGGCTCGTCGAGCAGCAACTCGCTGGGGGTCTGCGCCAGTGCCCGGGCAATATGGACCCGTTGGCGCTCACCGCCTGAGAGCGTGTGCCACAACTGACCAGAGCGCTCCGGCAATCCGACATGCCGCAGCGCGTCGTTGACAGCCTTGTCGTCCGCAGCACTCCACGGCGACAGCGGCCCGCGGTGCGGCGTGCGTCCAAGCCGGACGACATCAAGCACCGTGACCTGCGCTTCGGTCGTCGCCTGCTGCTCGACCAACGCCACACGCCGGGCAATGTCGAGACGGGCCATGCCGGCGATATCGGTATTGCCGAGCGCGATGACGCCGCTCTTGACGTTGCGCAGACGGCAGATCAGCTTGAGCAGGCTGGATTTTCCCGAACCGTTCGGCCCGAGCAGGCCGAGCGTCTTGCCCGGCGCGACATCGATGCTGATGCCGTTGACGATCATCAATCCGCCGGCCGACCAATGCACATCATGGATGGAAATGCTCAAACCGGCCTCCTCGCCTTGTAGAGAATGAGCGCGAAGGCGGGCGCTCCGAACAGCGCGGTAACGACGCCGATCGGCAGGATCTGCTGCGGGATGATGATGCGCGAGACAATATCGGCAGCCACCATGAAGATCGCACCGATGATCGCCGATGCAGGCAGAAGACGGCCATGCGAGGGGCCGACCAGAAACCGTGCAGCATGCGGAATGACTAGCCCGACGAAGCCGATCGAGCCGACGATGCTGACCATGGCCGCGGTCATCAGCGCCGTGGCGCCAAGCAGGATGATACGCACCCGATTGATGGCGATGCCCAATGCCGCCGCCGCATCGACACCGAAGGTGAAAGCATCGAGCGCCCGTGCATAGAACATCGACACTGCAAAGCCGATCAGGGCGACCGGAGCGGCCAGATAGACATCCGGCCAACGCACGCCCGAAAGACTGCCGAGCAGCCAGAACATGACGCCACGCGCCTGTTCGGCATTGGCCGATGTGGTGACGATATAGGAGGTCAGCGCATTGAAAAGCTGCGAGCCGGCAACGCCGGCTAGAATGATCCGGTCCGCTCCACCGCCTGCACCGGCCGCTAGCGCCGAGACCAGAATGAAGGCAACAACCGCGCCGATAAACGCGCCGGTCGAAAGGGTCAAGACGCCATAACCGAAACCCAGGATCATCACCGCCACGGCGCCTGTCGAGGCACCGGCCGAAATGCCGAGCACATAGGGTTCGGCCAGCGGATTGCGCAGCAGCGCCTGCAGTATCGCCCCTGACAGCGCCAGCGCCGCTCCGGCGCTCGCCGCCAGCAATGCGCGGCTGAGACGGTAATCCCAGACGATGCCCTGATGGATGCGGCTGAGTTCGAAGGCAGTGCCAAACAACCGGTTGGAGACGGCCTTGGCCGTCGTTTCCAGCGGAATGGAAATCTCGCCGATGGAGACGGCGAGACTGATCATGAAACCGAGCACGACGAACGACAGGATGACGAGCGCCAGGCGCGCCCACCACCTTTCGCCCATCACGGCGGGTTGGACCATCACTAGGCTCACTGCGACAATCCGAAGGATTTAATGCCCTTGGCCAGGATCTCGATGCCGTCGATCGTGCGGATCGTCGGATTCATCGATTGCGCGTCCATCTCGACGAAACGCTTGTTCTTCACGGCATCAAGCTGGCTGGTGACGGAATCCTTCTGGAGGAAATCGATCTTCACCGCCGGGTCATCGGCCGCATAGCGGCGGCGGTCCATGGTGGCGATGACGATCACCGACGGGTTGGCTTCCAGGATGGTTTCCCAACCCACCAGCGGCCACTCCTCTTCGGTCGTCACGACATTGTTCGCGCCGAGCGTTTTCAGGATATAGGCAGGTGCGCTGTTCTTGCCGGCGATGAAGGCATCGCCTTGTACTTCCTTGCTGGAAAACCAGAACACCACCGGAAGCGCGCCAAGCTTGGAGGCACCGATCGATGCGACGGCATCGGTTTCGCTTCTTCAGGTCGGCGATCAAGGCGTCACCGCGATCCTGGATGTCGAAGATCTGCGCAAGCTCGCCGATTTCCTGATAGATCAGATCCATCGTGAAGAGTTCCTTGCATACGCCATCGCCGCCATCGGTATTGACCTTGGCAACGCAATCGGCGGGCGAGACATAGGTGTTGATGCCGAGGCCGGAAAACTGTTCGCGTTTGCCGACCGAACCCTGCGCACCGACATGCCATTCGAATTCGGCAGCCACCAGATCAGGTTCAACGCCAGCGACGGACTCGAAACTCGGATCATTGTCAGCCAACCGCTTGATCGTCTTGTTGGCTTCCGCAAAGGCCGGCAGGACCGGGCCAACCCAGACGGCGGTGCCGGCGATCTTGTCGGCCAGACCAAGCGAGAACAGGATTTCGGTCATGCCCTGACCGATCGAGACAACCTTCTGCGGCGCCTTGTCGAAGCTGACGGTCTGGCCGCAATTGGTGATCATCAGAGGATAGGCGGTCGATGCTGCGGCGGCCGGGGTGACAAAGCCCGCAATCGCAAAGGCAGCTGCAGAGAATGGCGCCAGAACGCGGGAAAGATGAATAGTGCGATTGGTGGACATGGGACCTTCTTGAAACGGAATTCCAGGCCGGGCGGCGATGCGCGCGGAATTGAAAGATGGAGAACGGCAGCGTTTCGTGCCTGTGCAAAAGCGCTTACGGGCTAGCCGGTTTGCTTCGACGCTCCGAGGCAGTCTGCCGGTCGCTCAGGGATGGGCGGAGAATTCCGTTTGGGAGGAAACGGCGAGAGAACGCCGGATGCGGCGGTCGAAATCAAACATGATGGCTCCTGTTCCGGGCAACCCCGCCCGGGAAGTTGGATGTTGCTTTCGACGGCAGGTCTCCTGGCTCGCGGATATCTGCCGTTCGCCTGCCTTCCCGAAAGCCCCAAAGGGCTCTCAGTGGCATGGCACTTCAAAGAAGCGCCAGATGGCGATCGGCAATCCGCTTACAGTTGCGGGGGCAGCCACGGTCTTGGTCCCTGTTGGGTCTTCCGCACCGTGTTCCCTATTAATCCCCTCGAAGTCATCCATCGGGGAACCGTCTGATGTCACTTAGTCCGAGCGTGGCGGCGGCGTCAAGACGATAGCACGCCCGTCCCGGGCTACGGCATCAACTGACCGCCATTGACCTCGAGGATCCGGCCGGTGACATAGCCGGAGAGCGTCGGGGATGCGAGAAACAGATAGGCGCCGACGCATTCTTCCGGCGTGCCGACCCGGCCTTGCGGAACAGTCTTGCGTTGGGCATCCAGCATTTCCGGGCTCGTATAACGGTCATGGAACGGCGTTGCGATAACGCCAGGGGCAACAGCGTTGACGCGGATATCGTCGCCGGCAAATTCCTTGGCGTGACCGCGGGTGATCGTCGAGACGAAACCCTTTGAAGCTGCATAGAGGATGGCGCCGTTGCCGCCGCCGTTACGGGCAGCGATCGACGTCGTGTTGATAATAAAGCCGCCCTGTTTCTTGAGCCACGGATGCGCAGCGCAGGTTGCGGCCAGCACGGAACGGGCATTGAGGTCCATGACGCTCGTAATGTGCGTCACTCATCTCGGCCGTTGCCACACGGCCGAGCATGCCGCCGGCATTGTTGATCAGCCCATCGAGCCGGCCGAAATGACGGGCGGCCTCTTCGACCACCCTCTCGGTCACGCCGTCGGCGGAGACGTCGCCCTGAATCAGAACCGCCTTGCCGCCCACGCTCTCAACGTCAGCGAGGAGGTCCGTTGCTGCCTGTTTGCTTTCATTGTAGTGGATCGCAACGCTCGCGCCTTGTGCGGTAAACGCACGGACAAGCGCCGCGCCAATGCCGGTCGAAGCGCCCGTGATCAGGATCGCTTTCCCATCGAGATCGCCAATGCGTATCCCGTTCCATTGTCCGTTAAGGCCTGCCATCTCTCATCCCCGATTGTCGCGACATCGTGGCTGGGAGAATAGCGTTCAGAAACAGGATTTGCCAGTGCCGTCCGAAGGCAAAACCTCCGGACGGCGAATGCATTGGATAGTCAGCGGCGGAAACCGCCACCGCCATGGAAGCCGCCCCCACCGTGGAAGCCCCCGCCGCCATGGAAACCGCCGCCTCCAAAACCACCGCCGCCGCCGTGGAAGCCACCACCGCCAAAGCCACCGCTACGCTGGAAATCGCCACCGTCAAACCCGCCCATGGAAGGGCGGCGGATCGTTTGTTGCTGGAAGGCGCGCTGATTGCCGATCTGACGGCCGGCACGGTCGAGGCCGAGATTATCCGGCGCGACGGAGCGACTGCGATTGCTGTTGGCCAGAGGTTTGATCGCATCATGGTTCTGGCCGATTTGCTGGGTGACATCCGGATGCTTGGCGGCAAAATTCTCGCCATGCTGCTTCAGATTGTCGGTCGATGGCTTCTGAACGGGATCCCAGCCGTCTGGCGTGTGCTTCTGCCATTGGCCATTGTCACGGCGATAGACGTTGCCGTCACGGCCGGCATAGATATCGTTGCCCTTGCCGCCTGCGACAAAACCATGGTTGCCATCGGATGTGCGCCAATGGACGTTGCCGCCCGCCGCGTTCGTGCCGCCGGCAATATGGGCAAAGTCCGAGCCGTGCTTGACATTGGCCGAGCCCCAGGAGCCGTAGACATTATGGCCGCCGCGCGCCATCACGCCATTTCCGGTGCGCGGATTATAGGCGGCGATAAAGCCGCGCTCTCCGGCCGGGCCTGATATCGCACCGCCCCGGATATAGGTGCCGGTGCGTGGATTGTAGGCCGCGCCGCCAGCGATACCACGATAGGGACCATAGGCATAACCATAGCGGCCGAAGGTTCCGAACGCAGGATTGTAGAAGGCGCCGACGCCATAGCTGACAGGACGCGGATAGTACGGCACATAGCCGCCGCCGGCCCAGCCGTAATCCCAGTAGTCGTCATAGGCCCAGCCGGTGCCGTAGACGAAGGTGTCCCAGGCCAGATAGGCGCCGAGATAGCCCATCGTATAGCCATACCAGACCGCATCCGGCTCGCTCTTGTAAACGCGCACATAGGTGGCGTTATAGACCGGCGAGGACGGCGGAATTTTGTAGATCTCATCCGGCACCGCTTTGGCGACCGCGAACGGGCCGGTCGGGCTTGCGCCCTCGAACCAGACGCCGTCCTTGAGCACAAAATACTTGTCCCCGACCTTGATGACCTGTTCGTTGGTATTGATCGCATAGGAGAGCGAGGTGCCGTCGATCGGCTGGAAATTCAGCGCGCCGCTATAGGAAACATCGACCTTCACCAATCCGTCGGTGGAGACACGGGCCGTTTGCGGAATGCTGGCCTTCAGCCGCGCCTCGGCATTTTCCGATGTGCCCGGCACCGATGCGCGCACTGCATAATAGGGTGCATCATCGGGAATGTTCTGGAAGTCGGCCGGCAGTGTCGGCGTTGCGAATGTCCAGGGACCGTCGAGCGCTGCGGCTGAGAACCAGCGGCCGGACAGAAGCACGTACCATTGCTTGCCCTTTTCGTCATAGAACACGTCGCTGGCGGAATTCGACGCCCATTTCAGCGCGGTTCCCTTGACGGTGTCCAGCTTAGGCTCGCCCTCGAACTGAATCAGTTCGGCCGGCGTTTCCGAATAGACCACCTTCGGCAGTTTGTAGCCATCGACGACGGTCAGCGGAATGGCGGTACGTGCAGCCTTCCAGCTGTCGTCGTCGGGAAGCTTGGTCAATGCGTCGGGGAAGCGCTGTCGCGACCTGCCAGCCGGTCGCCGGATCCTTCGAAGTCAGCCAGGTCTTATCGTCGCGCAGGTAATAGCTCTTGTCGGCATTGTCCTGAAACAGGTCCCAATTGGTATTGACGGCAAAAGATAGGCCGGTGACGCCCTTGACGGGAGCAAGCACCGGCTTGCCGTCCATCTGGAGAAGAATGGCCGGTGTCTCACTGATGAAGATCGGCGGCGGATCGGATTTCAATCCCTGGACATCGTCCATGCGCTTGTAATCGGCAAGGCTCGCCGTCAACCGCTCCTCGGGATAGGTCAAGTCACCCGACGGCATCAACTTGCCGACTTCGAGCGACAGATCGGAAATCTGGCTGCAGGTCGAGCGCCGAAAAGTTGATTTCCGTCGCCTTGATATTGCTGAGGACGACCGTCCCGGCCTCGGCATCGGAAGCCGTATCGGCGCTGACGCCGATCACCCCGAAGATAGGCTTTGCATCCTTGGTCGGTTTGTATTCGGTGGCGATCAGCGCTGAGAGCGTGGTGAAGTTCGCCCAGTCAGTCATCTGTGGCTGGTAAAGCGTGATCTCGGCACCGCCGTCGGTGCTATAGACGCGGGCCAACCCAGCCGGTCCGTCGTGGCGTCGGCCTGGTTGAGATATTTTCCACTCACAAAACCCTGTTCGCCTTTGACAGACACTGCGCACCAGGCGCCGCTGTCGTCGCACTCACCAAGATCGACAGCGGTTCCCTCGACAAGCTGGCCGAGGCTGCCAAATCCCGTGCCCGGGCCTGAGCGAAAATTCACGTTCGCCGTGGTGATGGCCGGCGCCGCCAAAGCGGAGCCGGCCATCAATGCGGCGGTCATCAACACAAAACCAAATCTGACCATCGTCTTCATCCTTGTCATGGGTATTGAATGTCGTTCTGAAGCGGGCAATCGGCTATTTCGCATCATCCCTTCATCCCTTCACCGCTTCGATGTTAGGCAGCTTCCAGGACCGGTCGAAATAGGGCTGCAGCGGCCCATAGAGCCGGAAATAGGCAAACCAGGCCTTGCCCGGAATTGTCGGTATCCAGTTCTTCTCGTGGCCGGAGGGTGCCGTCGGACCGAAAATAGAGATCGTAGGATCCATCGGCATTCTCGACGAGGTCGGCCCGCGACGACTTGTCGGCAACCTGCTGCGGATTGTCGATCAGCACCCGCGTCAGGGAATCATAGACCGTCACCGACCAGAACAGTTTGGCCGGTGCGTCGCCCGGAACAGTCAGTTTGTAGGCCTTGCCGCCATCGAACCAGTTGCCATCCGCATCCTGATGCGCACCGAGATAGGCCTGACCGACGCCCGGCATCTTGGTGACCATGCCCTTGGTGGTCGTTACCGCCTCATAGAAATATTTGGCCCGCTGATCGAGCTGGGTATAGCCGTCCGCCTCCTGGAACGGATCGAACATGATCACATAGTCCCAGTTGCTGTCCGGGCGATAGCGAGCATCCGGCTCGCGCGTCGCAAAGGAATTGGCCTGCGCCATCAATTCGCCCATACCAGCGCCGTCGGTGAGGAACTTCTTCTGGCGCTCGTCCGGATTGAACGGCTTGCCTTTTCGATACCCAAAGGGCGAAGCATGGCCATGATCATCCGGTCGCGCTCCATCACCGGCTCGCGCTGGACGATATCATTCAGCCTTTCCCAATAGGCAAAGCCGCGGCGGCACCTGGCTCCAGGCCCGGCCTTCCGGCCGGATCAGTTTCGTCGGTTTCGGATTGTCCTTTTCCGAGAAGGGATAAAGTTTGACGGCTTCAATCAGGGCCTTGGCCTTGGCCGGGTCGGGATCAAGGACGCGGCAGGCGAAAAAGACGTTGTTGGTCGGAGACTGGATGACTGTATAGTCCTTGGCATCGGGCGCCGTCTGGCCGGGGCCGACGACCAGATACTTGCCGCCCTCGCCCTTGTCCGGTCCGGTTTCACCCATATCGGTCAAAGGCCGCTGCCAGAAATCGCCGACGCCGCCGGCTGTCGCGCCCTTCGGATAGTCGATCACCAGCGGCCCGGTCTTGGACAGGTCCGGAAAGCCACCGATATAGGGCGTTGTCGCATTGGCGGTGAGGATGCCGAGCTTGTCCTTGACGCTTTCGTAGATCACTAGATCGGTGTCTTCAGCTCCAAGGGCTGCGCGGGTGGACGCCTGCCATTCAGGCGAAACCGACGATCGGCATCGCCCAAATATAGGCCTGGGTAGCACGCTGGAAATCCATCTCGTCATAAAGCTTGCCAATCGTCGCATTGTCGGCCGGCAGCCCGAAGGAAAGCGGAATATCGCCCATCGGGGTCTTGGCAACGCTGCCCCCGGCAAAGGCCGCCATCGGCAGGGACCATGCCATCACTGCGGCCACAGCCGTCGCTTTCCAGTTCGTCTTCATCACAGTCTTCGCTTTCGCATTCTTGGGCATCATTACACTGCCACTGGAATGGGCCGAGCTTCAGCAAGGCAGGCTACCCGCCTTTCATTCCATCAGCTTTATCAAACCTGAACCTTGGCACCGTTGCACGACGGTGCGTTGAATCAAGTACGTTACAGTTACTTTTACAAAATTTGGAAATCCGCACGACGTCGGTCCAGCCTGAACGCAGGCTGAACTTCCCCAATTCGACTGTGGTCTTAGGATTTCTGTGCCGTCGCCTTCAGCACACCGATCTCGAGAAGGTCGCTCATCTCAGGCGTGAAATGACGCGCACTCATGCTCTTGCGAAATGTTACGTTAAAATCGGCACGACCCGCTCCGAGACGTTCGAAGGCCATCCGCGCATTGTCAGCCCTTCCCAGGTGGCCGGCCGCAGCGGCCTGGACGGCATTTGCCGCATAATCATCCGAAAGTTTCAACTGCTGCGAGAGCGCCAAGGCATCTTCAGAAGCGCCCGAGGCGGTAAGCATCCAGCGCGCGGGTCAACAGGCCGTCGGATACACCATTTCGGTCCATTTGCGCTGACCGCGCGGCAAGATCGGCGCCCTCCTCCCAGCGTCCGGCAGTAAAGAGATAGAGCCCCAGCCGCGCTGCGACGTCGCTGTTGTTCGGATTGAGTTCCATGGCCACGTACCCCGTTTCGATCGCCGCCTGGATCTGCCCCCGCACGAAACTGGCTGATCATCAGCGCGTACCTGCTGCGGTCGGAAAATGGCGAACGCTTCACCGCGTCGCCAGCCAGGCTTTGCGCGTGGGCGGAAAGGTCCGTCGGATCATCAACCAGAATCCAGTGCGAGCAGGACGATTGCCAACTCCGCGTTCGCGCCGGGATCGTTGGGTGCGATAGCCAACGTCCGTTCAAGGCAGCTGCGAGCATCCATGATGCCCGCCTCATCCCCCTGGTCGCTCGCCACGATTGCCCTAAGGATGCAACCGTTGCCAAGCGAGGGTGCTCCCAGTTCGCGGAGTGTTTCAATGGTATTGATGACGCCACGGGTACCAACGAGCGTCCGCGCCAGCCCATTCGCCAAGTTCCAGCTCGGCGACGAGGAATCCGTGTCAGGTTGTGGCGTCGGTTCTGATACCCGATTGCAGAACCTCACCGGTCGACGCATCCCTGACCTGCCACCAGACGGAGCTGTCCCTCCCCTTGCCTTCGTACTTGAGAGCGATACGGTAGTCATCGGCCGTCCGCTGTCCGCGCAGGGCCGATACGAGTGTCGGGCCTGTCCATTCGCCCATCGACGCCATCGCCGGTCTGTCGTCGGGAGATGCAAGCCGAACGGTGTGGAATTGGGATATCGCCACCATCAGATAATCCCGCATCTTCTCGACTTCGCGTTCCGGCGCATCTCCATCGCTGTTCAAGGCTATGGAAATCAAAGGCTTGTGCTTCAAGGCGTTTTGCTTCCAGGCATCAAGGCCCATCGTCAGCGCATAGGTGGCAATGCCAAATCCGACCAGCAACCAGGCCAGAGCGAGGCCCGGTGCTCCTCCCCAAAAATCGCCGACTTGAGCCCTCCTCCACGCTCGGCGCATGATCGGGCACATCCGGCTCGGCCGCTTCGGCCGGGAGGCTGCTCCTGTCGTTCGGCGCCATCCGTGTGAAGACCGGCACATACCGGCCGCGGGGAAGGTCGACACGGATGCCGGTGTCGCTTCCATGCACGTCATAATACTGCGTCAGCGCCGCGCGCAACCGGGTCGCCTCGATACGCACGATCGGGTCGATCGAAGGATCGAAGTTCGTGGGACGGCCGAACACATCGACCGCGATCGCATAGGCCTTGATCGCCTCTGCCCTGCCCTCGAAAAATTCGGATGCAATGAAGCGAAGAAAGCTTTTGTTGCGCTCTGGAGATTGAAAGAGGGGATCGGTCAACAGCCGGTCAATCTCCGCCTGCGCATCCACTTGGTCAATTCGTTCGCAGAATGGTCGGTCGATGTTACGCTCGCCGCTCATGCTTGCCCCCAAGCTTTCAACTTAAGGTCACATTAACACACCAAACTGGAACAGCGGTCAAACGCTCTTTGCTGAAGATTCCCGTTTGCAAACGCTAAAAATTCCGTTGACTGTTTCAAAATTGATAATTTGTCGCAGAGTTGTCCTAGATTGGGATGAATTCAAAAAAATACAAAATAAACAAAGGGATACAAGGTGTCTCAGCGCAGCTTGCTGTGCGCCAAGAGACAGATCTCGATAACTTCGCTCTCGATCTCGCTGCAAAGCGTCTCATATTCCCGAATGATCGCGCTATCGGCCTTGGGGTCCATTCTCAAGCAATCGAGTGTGGAACTTGCATCGTGAAAAGCGTCGCAAAGACTGAGCAGGCTTGTATTTTGGGCGCTGAGAATCTGCAGTTGTCCCCGCAGGGCGGGCAACTTCAACATCAGCTTCCATAACCCTTTCTGCGCCGTGCCTGTCGACATCGATCTGGTACCTGATTTGGTCCGCGGATGCATATATGTGGGTCTCAAGTTTACCGGCTGCTTCCAGCCGGGAACTCAAGCGGTTACCCAGAATATGTATCGCCCTTTTTCAGATCGCACGGGAGTACGTTACGGTTACAATTGCCACGGATCTGCGTCCGATGCGGGCGGCGCATCGGAGATCTGGAGTGAGGCGTCGCTGAAAACCGCTCAGAAATCCCAATCGTCGTCTTCGGTCGCAACCGCCTTGCCGATGACATAGGACGAGCCGGATCCGGAGAAGAAGTCATGGTTCTCATCGGCGTTCGGCGATAGTGCTGAAAGGATCGCCGGGTTGACCTTGCAGGCCTCGGCCGGAAACAGCGCCTCATAGCCGAGGTTCATCAGCGCCTTGTTGGCGTTGTAGTGAAGGAACTTCTTGACGTCCTCAGGTCAGGCCGACGCCGTCATAGAGCGTTTCACTGTACTTGGCCTCGTTGTCATAAAGCTCGAACAGAAGTTCGTAGGCGAAATCCTTGATCTCCTGCTGCTTTTCAGCACTCAGCCGCTCCAGTCCCTTCTGGAACTTGTAGCCGATATAGTAGCCGTGCACGGCCTCGTCGTGGATGATCAGGCGGATCATGTCGGCGGTGTTGGTGAGCTTGGCCCGGCTCGACCAGAACATCGGCAGGTAGAAGCCGGAATAGAACAGGAAGCTTTCCAAAAGACGCTGGCGACCTTGCGCTTCAGCGGATCGGGATTGCGATACTGCTCGAGGATCAGCGCCGACTTCCTCTGCAGGTGCTCGTTCTCCTCCGACCAGCGATAGGCGTCGTCGACATCGGGCGTCGAGCAGAGCGTCGAGAAGATCGAGGAATAGGAGCGCGCATGCACCGCTTCCATGAAGGAGATGTTGGAATAGACAGCCTCCTCATGCTGCGTGATCGCATCTTCCATCAGCTTTGGCGCGCCGATGCTGGTCTGGATCGTGTCGAGCAGCGTCAGGCCGGTGAAGACGCGGATCGTCAGCTGCTGCTCTTCCGGCCGCAGGGTCGCCCAGGACGGGATGTCGTTGGAAAGCGGCACCTTTTCCGGCAGCCAGAAATTTCCGGTCAGGCGGTTCCAGACTTCGAGGTCCTTGTCGTCCTCGATCCGGTTCCAGTTGATGGCGCGCACCGCTTCCGCACGCTTGGGGCTCTTGGTCTTCATCTGAATGTTCATGTCGTTCCCCAAGGTGTCAGAGGGCGCAGGAAACGCAGCCCTGCACTTCCGTGCCGGTCAGCGCCATCTGGCGAAGGCGGATGTAGTAGATGGTCTTGATGCCCTTCTTCCAGGCATAGATCTGCGCCTTGTTGATATCGCGCGTCGTTGCCGTGTCGTGGAAGAACAGGGTCAGAGACAGGCCCTGATCGACATGCTGGGTCGCTGCAGCATAAGTGTCGATGATCTTCTCAGGGCCGATCTCGTAGGCGTCCTGATAGTAGTCGAGATTGTCGTTGTTCATGAACGGCGCCGGATAGTAGACGCGGCCGATCTTGCCTTCCTTGCGGATCTCGATCTTCGAGACGATCGGATGGATCGAGGAGGTCGAGTGGTTGATGTAGGAGATCGAGCCTGTCGGCGGCACGGCCTGGAGGTTCTGGTTGTAGAGGCCGGTCGCCATGACGTCCTTCTTCAGGGCAAGCCAGTCTTCCTGCGTCGGAAGGTGGATGCCGGCGGTCTTAAACAGTTCACGTACGCGATCGGTGGCTGGCACCCATTCCTGTTCGGTGTACTTGTCGAAATATTCGCCGGACGCGTATTTCGAGTTCTCGAAGCCCTTGAAGCTCGACGCACGCTCGACCGCGATCCGATCTGATGCCCGGATGGCATGGTAGGTCACCGTGTAGAAATACATATTGGTGAAGTCGACGCCTTCTTCCGAGCCGTAATAGATGCGCTCGTGGGCGAGATAGCCGTGCAGGTTCATCTGGCCAAGACCGATGGCGTGGCTGTCGTCATTGCCCTTCTCGATCGACGGCACCGAGGAGATATGGCTCATGTCGGAAACGGCGGTCAGCGCCCGGATCGACGTTTCGATGGTCTTGCCGAAATCGGAACTATCCATCGCAGCGGCAATGTTCAGCGAACCGAGATTGCAGGAAATGTCCTTGCCCATATGCTTGTAGGACAGATCTTCGTTGTATTCGCTGGCCTGGCTCACCTGCAGGATTTCCGAGCAGAGATTGCTCATGGTGATCCGGCCCGCGATCGGATTGGCCCGGTTCACCGTGTCTTCGAACATGATGTAGGGATAGCCGCTCTCGAACTGGATTTCGGCCAGAATCTGGAAGAATTCGCGCCTTGATCTTCTTCTTGGAAATGCGGGCATCGTCCGCCATTTCATGGTACTTTTCCGTCACCGAAATTTCAGGTGAACGGCACGCCGTAGACGCGCTCCACGTCGTAAGGCGAGAACAGGTACATGTCCTCGTTGTTCTTCGCCAGTTCGAAGGTGATGTCAGGCACGACGACGCCGAGCGACAGCGTCTTGATGCGGATCTTCTCGTCGGCGTTTTCGCGCTTGGTATCGAGGAAGCGCATGATGTCAGGGATGATGGGCGTTCAGATAGACCGCCCCTGCCCCCTGGCGTGCGCCAAGCTGGTTGGCATAGGAGAAACTGTCTTCCAGCAGTTTCATCACCGGAATGATGCCGGATGACTGGTTTTCGATCTGCTTGATCGGGGCACCGGCCTCGCGGATGTTGGTGAGCGACAGCGCAACGCCGCCGCCGCGCTTCGACAGCTGCAGCGCCGAATTGATGCCGCGGGCGATCGATTCCATATTGTCTTCGACGCGCAGCAGGAAGCACGACACGAGCTCGCCACGCTGCTTTTTGCCGGCATTGAGGAAGGTCGGCGTCGCCGGCTGGAAGCGGCCGGAAATGATTTCGTCGACCATGTCGCGGGCCGTGGTTTCATTGCCCTGGGCCAGCGCCAGCGCCACCATGCAGATGCGATCTTCGTAGCGCTCGAGGTAGCGCTTTCCGTCGAAGGTCTTCAGCGTGTAGCTGGTGTAATATTTGAAGGCGCCGAGGAAGGTCGGGAAACGGAACTTCTTGGCATAGGCATGATCAGAACAGGTCGCGCACGAAGTTGAACGAATACTGGTCGAGAACCTCCCGCTCGTAATAGCCTTCGGTCACCAGATAATCGAGCTTCTCCCTCAGATTATGGAAGAACACGGTGTTCTGGTTGACGTGCTGGAGGAAATACTGCTTCGCGGCCAGCCGATCCTTGTCGAGCTGGATCTTCCCCTCGTCGTCATAGAGGTTCAGCATCGCGTTCAGCGCGTGATAATCAATCGCGGTTTCCGTCGCCTTCAAAGGGCGTTCGATCGTTGAGACGTCCAAAATCGTTCCAATCCATTGATGACATTGGCGACGTCCTCGTCCGTACCCAGAAGCTCGAACCTGTAGAGGTACGGCACCCGGCATTTATCCGAGATGACATTGCCCGCGAGACCGAACGTCTCGCCGAAATTGCTGTTACCGGCGGCGATCACGCCCCGGATGAGGGATCGGTTGTCCGCGTTGTTGAGAAAGCGGATCACCTGCTTGGGAACCGCGCCCTTGCCGTCCTCGCCGCAATAGGTCGGCAGGATGAGGACGAAGGGTTCGCGCACCTGAGGCGTTTCCACGCCATTGCTGACGGGAATACGGGCCGATTTCAGACCGAGCTTGGCGACGAAACGATGGGTGTTTTCCGAAAGACTGGAATAATAGACGATCAGGCCCATCGCTTGTCCATCCGAGCTGAGGCCGCGCTCAGGACAGCGCGCTGATCTTGTCCGGCCGGAAGCCAGCCCAATGGTCCTGGCCGGCAATCACGACGGGAACCTGCTGGTAGCCAAGGCCCACCACTTTCGCAAAGGCGTCCTCGTCCTTGGAAATGTCGATGACCTGGTAGTCGATGCCTTCGCGATCGAGCGCGCGATAGGTCGCGGTGCATTGGACGCAGGAAGGCTTGCTGTAGACGGTGATGTTCATGACGTTCCTCGTGGTCTGTGATGTTGCTGGCACACGAAAGGGCTCCGAGCCGCTGCACGTGGATCCGATCGTGTGGTCTTTCCTTGCAGGTTGGCGCGTGGGCTAGGCTTCTGCCGACGATCGCGATCCCGCATCGATTGGTATGCGAATTCGATTGACTGACATGCCTTCACCCCGAAGCCGTTTTGGCGGGTATCGGAGGAACGCAATACAAAGCGGAGTCATTCCGCTGCACATCACGCGACCTTCCGGACACCCCGCCCGTGGACGTTTTCGCTCGAAGGCAGGTCTCCTGGCTTGCGGGTCGTGGCGTCTATCCCGTCTTCCCGAAGCCTGATGCTTCAGTGACTTGAAATGAAACAGACGCTCGCCGCTTACAGTTGCGGGGGCAGCTCCGGTTTTGCCGGCCAGAATGGCTGAGCGCACCGTATTCCCTCTTAGCCTCCAAACCTTGCGATTCGAAGGAACCTTGAACACTACATATAGTATACGACGTAAAAATAACGTCAATGTGTAGGCATTGGAAACATGCCCACCAGCGCATTATTTTTCCGACTTTGTGGATAACGGGGAGTTAATGCCAAGCGCGGCAATCGGCTGTGGATAGCGCGCCGCCAGCCAACGACAGCGTTCCTCGTTTCCGCTATGAGCCACGCGCGTAGGCCGCTGGCCGGCCATTTGGGGCCACCGAGACAATCACGAATTCGCCGTATGCGGACGGCCCCCGCCTACGGCACCGGATTAGGCGGCAACGGCTGCGGGCCTAAGCACCGCAACTGCCGCCGCTACCCACAAGACATTCACTTGACCGGAACGACGAGCGGCGTGTCTTTTTCACAATATACGTCGCGAGTTCCGACGCTTTGCCGCTGCCCACATTCTTCGCCACATGGGCCACTCCGTCTGGAATGAACAAAGCCTCGCCGGCCTTGAGCGTGACCGGCTGTCTGCCCTCCAGCTGATATTCCAGCGAACCTTCGAGGACGTAGGCGACCTCTTCGCCCGGATGGGAGTGCTTGATGGAGACTGCCCCCGGAGCGATGTCGACGCGCACCTGGACGACCTCCCGTCCCGGCACACCAATGTCGTTCTGCAGAAGATCAGTACGCTCAATTGCCTGTTGTTGCGCCTGTGCCATGTGCGGCGTCAATGCGCTCCCGACGATCAGCAACGCGGCAGCCATGATCCTGGTCGTTTTCATATTGTCATCCCTTCATCCATTTGATCGAGCCTCCCTCTTCGAAGACACGTCGCATTTCAGCGGAAGCGTGTATTGGCGATGTGTCCGCCGCACTGGACTTTTGTAAGCCCATGTATTCGAGCCCAGGCCTATGCCATGCACGCAAAGCGCCGGCAATTGCCGACGCTTTCCTTTCATCTCGCCAGGGATGTCACGAATTCACGGCGTGGCCACGGTTCAAGCCAGCCCGCAACCGCAGGGCCGCAGCGACCATGTTGACGAGCGCCGGCTTGACCTCTTCCCATTTACGGGTCTTCAGGCCGCAATCCGGATTGACCCAGATCAGCCCGGCGACCAGCCCCTCACTCGCCTTGTCCAGCAGCTCGACCATCTCCTCGACGGCGGGCACGCGCGGCGAGTGGATATCGTAGACGCCCGGTCCTATCTCGTTTGGATAACCGCGGCCGGTGAACGCCGACAGAAGCTCCATCTTCGAACGGGAGGTCTCGATGGAGATCACGTCGGCATCCATGGCGGCGATCGCCGGCATGGTGTCGTTGAACTCCGAGTAGCACATATGCGTATGGATCTGCGTCTCGTCGGAAACGCCGGTCGAGCAAAGGTGGAAGCTCTCGACCGCCCAGTCGAGGTAGGCCTTCCAGTCCGCACGACGCAGCGGCAGTCCCTCCCGCAGGGCCGCTTCGTCGATCTGGATCATCGCGGCACCCGCCTCGGCGAGATCATGGACCTCGTCGCGAATGGCGAGCGCAATCTGCTTGCAGACCGTACTGCGCGGAAGATCGTCGTGGACGAACGACCAGTTGAGGATCGTCACTGGTCCGGTCAGCATGCCCTTGACTGTCTTTGCCGTCAGCAATTGCGCGTATTTCCACCACGCAACCGTCATCGGGTTCGGGCGCGAAACGTCGCCGTAGATGATCGGTGGACGAACATAGCGCGAGCCGTAGCTCTGCACCCATGCATGCTGGGTGAAGGCAAAGCCGGAAAGCTGTTCGCCGAAATATTGCACCATGTCGTTGAGCTCGAACTCGCCGTGGACGAGCACGTCAAGCCCGATCTCCTCCTGCCAGCGGATCGCCTGCTCGGTCTGACGCTGGAGAAAGGCCTGGTAATCGACATAGGAGAGTTCGCCCTTGGCATGCTTTGAGCGGGCCTTGCGCACATCGGCCGTCTGCAGGAACGAACCGATCGTGGTCGTCGGGAACAGCGGCAATCGCAATCTCTGCTGCTGCAACTCCTGCCGTTTCGCAAAGGGCGAAGTGCGCTTCAGCATGCGGGCGTCGACCTGCTTCAGGCGGCCTGCGACCAGCGGGTCATGCACTTTAACCGAGGTCAGGCGAGCGTTGGCAGCCGCAATCGATGTTGAAAACACCTGGCCTGCCTGGGCGCTGCCAGCGTCGAATGCCTTTGCCAGCAAGGCAAGCTCGTCAAGTTTTTGCGTTGCAAAGGCAAGCCAGGAAACGAGTTCCAGATCGAGTGCAGTTTCGAGCTCAAGATCGATCGGCACGTGCAGCAAGGACGAAGACGGGGCCAATTGCACCTTGCTGTGTCCATGCGCTTCGATCAGCGGCTGGATCCGCTTGAACAGCCCGGCGAGATCCGCGCGCCAGATATTGCGTTCGTCGATGATCCCAAGCGACAGGATCAGATCCGCCGGCGCCTTGTCGATCAGGGTTGCTACCTGCTGCGGCGCGCGCACCAGATCAACATGCAAGCCAGCGACCGGCGGTTTCAGTGCGGTCTCGAGATTGTCACCGATCGCGCCAAAATAGGTTGCCAGCATCACCTTGAGGCCGGGAGCGGCATCGTGGAGCGTCTGATAGGCATGCACGAAAGCGGCACGCTCGGCATCGGAAAGATCGAGGACGAGGCAGGGCTCATCGACCTGTACCCAATCGACACCCGCTTCCATAAGCTCTGTCAGCAGCTTGGCGTAGACCGGCAGCAGCCTGTCGAGCAGGCCGACCGGCGAAACGCCATCCTGCGCCGCCTTGCCGAGCTTGAGAAATGTCAGCGGCCCAAGAATGAACGGGCGCGTATGGATACCCAGCGCCTTTGCCTCGAGGAAGGCTTCGAGCGGCCGGTTGGTGGTCAGCTCAAACGCCTGATCGACGGTGAATTCCGGCACCATGTAGTGATAGTTGGTGTCGAACCACTTGGTCATCTCCAGCGCCGGAACGCCGTGGCTGTGTTCGGCATGACCGCAACTCGCATGTCCGCCGCCCTGGCTACCGCGTGCCATGGCGAAGTAGGTGTCGAGGTCCACCGGACCGCCCTTCCAGCCATAGGCCGCAGGTATAGCGCCGACCATGACGGCGGTGTCGAGGACGTGGTCATAAAGCGAAAAGTCGTTGGAGGGGATGACGGCGATCCCCTTGTCTTTCTGGAGGTTCCAGCTTTTTGCCCGCAGGCTCTTGGCCGTCGCGAGCAGGTCTTCTGCGCCCGATTTGCCGGCCCAGTAGCTTTCCAGCGCAAACTTCAGTTCGCGCTTGGCCCCGATCCTGGGAAATCCCAGGTTTGCTGTGGTGATGGTCATTTTCCTTACCCCGATTGTTAAGGGCAAGGCACTGGCGGACGCGTTGCGTATCGAACGGTGGGCACGGCCCGCCGTTTCGCAAAGCGGCACACCGGGACACCCCGCCCGTGGACGTTATCTATCGTGGCAGGTCTCCTGGCTTGCGGGTCATCATCGCTGTCTTGTCTTCCCAGGGCATTCGCGTCCCAGTGACTTTAAGTAGACAGAAATTCGCCGCTTACAGTTGCGGGGGCAGCTCCGGCATGGACACCTTGCGGCATCGTACCGAATTCCCTCTTAGCTCCGGATGCGAACTCCGGAGAACCACGATCTTATAAACATGCGTCAAACGGGGATTGCAGTCAAGGGACATAAAGGAATGTTTATGTCTTTAAATGCGGTAAGATATTTCGACCACAGCAAGAATTACAAAAGGCCCGAAGCGTTGCCCGGGCCTTCGTTATTCCGTGTCACCACGACCGGGGTTTACTCGGCGGCTGCAACCGCGCGGCGGCGGCCGATGGTGGCCTGGGTGAGCAGCAGCGCGCCGACAGCGCAGAGCGCGATACCCATCGCCATCGGTACGGCCGTGCCATCGAAGAATACCGATGCGATCACCATCGCGACGGCAGCGGTGACGAAATGCAGCGTGCCCATCAGCGACGATGCCGTGCCGGCGATCTCGCCGTGGTCTTCCAGCGCCAGCACAGCGCTCGTCGGGATGACGAGACCGAGGAAGCCGTAACCGACAAACAGGAATGTGGCCATGACCGGAAGCTGATTGAAGCCGAGGCTCATGACGATGGCCATGGCCGCCATGGTGAGAGCAAAGGCCGTCACTGCAACGCGCATGACGCGGACAAGGCCGAAGCGCTCGCCGAACCAGCCGGTCGCCTGCGACACCGCGAAGAACGACACGGCATTGATCGAGAAGGCGAAGCTGTATTGCGTCGGCGTCAGCCCGTAATAATCGATCAGCACAAAGGGCGAGTTGGCGAGATAGACGAGGAAGCTGGAAATGCCGAGACCGCCGATAAAGGTCAGCGTCAGGAAATTCTTGTCCCTGAGCAGTAGACCGTAAGCCGCCATGGCACTGCGCAGACCGCTTTCGGCGCGATGTTCCTTGAGGCGGGTCTCCTGCAATTGCGTTGCCAACAGGATGAGGCCGATGAAGGCGGCGATCATCACCGCCCAGAACACGCCGCGCCAGCCGTAGAACTCGATGACGGCACTGCCGGTCAGCGGGGCTAGAATCGGCGAGATGCTGAACACCAGCATCAAGAGCGACATCAAGCGGGCAGCCTGCACGCCGGTGTGCATGTCGCGGACGATGGCGCGCGGGATGACCATGCCGGCGGCGCCCCCGATGCCCTGCAGGAAGCGGAAGGCGATCAGGGTTTCGATATCATTCGCCAGCGCGCAGCCGATGCTCGCCAGGGCAAAAATGCCGATACCGATGTAAAGCGGCGCCTTGCGACCCCACATATCGGACAAGGGTCCATAGACCAATTGCGACAGCGCGAAGGAGATAAAGAAAGCGAGCAGGCTGAGCTGCACGATATGGTTTTCGGCGTTGAGATCCTGCCCGATCGAGGGCAGCGCCGGCAGGTACATGTCGATGGCGAAGGGGCCGATGGCTGACAACAGGCCAAGGATGAGGGCAGTCCGGAAGAAGGAGGACGTCATGGTGATCATCTTTCAGAAAACAGCAGCGCAAAACCGGGTCAAGTTTCGCGCCGCGTTGCTCTCACGAGGGTTCAATGTGATCGTTGCCGGGATCGGGGGGTGCTTGGGAGGACACCCACACGCTTGGCAGTCTGTGTCAATATAATTGGACACAGATGTAAAATTAGACACCATTGTCTAAAACGTCAAGAGGCATTACCTTTGCACAATGAACGCAACGAATGACCCAGTTCCGAAAATGTCCGTGCATAGTCAGCGCGCCAGTGCGCCAAGCGCAAGTCCATTCTGGAAGCCGCCGCAGAAGTGTTTTGCCGTCAGGGCTTTACCGGTGCCAGCATTGACGAGATCGCCGCCGAAGCCTGCGTGTCGCGCCAGACGGTCTACAATCATTACCGCGAAAAAGAGAACTTGTTCACGGCGGTGGTCGAGGACGTGATGGACCGGGCAAACGCCATGCTGTTCACCACCCTCTCGACCTTTCCCGAGAAGCCGGACAATCTCGAGGACGATCTCGTCGCCTTTGCCGTGCGCCTCAGCCACAATTGCATCTGCAACCAGGACGGAAAATTCCTGCGCAAGCTGGTTCTGTCCGAAGGCGAGCGCTACCCGCACCTGTTTGAAAGCTGGCGCCAGCACGGCCCCGGCAAGATCGGCACGGCGCTGGCAGCGCTTTTTGCAAGGCTCGTCCACAAGGGCCTTCTGCAGATCGACGACTTCGACGTCGCCGCTCGTCAATTCCTCGCACTGGTCAATGCCGACCTGCAGATGAACACGCTGTTTGGCGTAACGCCAACGGAAGCGGAACTGGAAACGGCTGCCCGCAATGCCGTGCGCACATTCATGCGGGCCTATGCGCCAGCGCAGGTAAACGCGCTGGCGGTCAAGACGGCGTAAATCCCAGCGTCAGTTGACGCCGGTGATCATCGAAACGATCTCGTTCTTGTTGGTCTCCGATGTCTTGCGGATGCCGATCTGCTTGCCGCGCCGCAAGACACAGATCCGGTCCGAGAGCTTGAACACCTGATCGAGGCTGTGGCTGATGATCAGGACGCCGATATTGCGCGACTTCAGCGATTGCACGATCTCCTCGACCTTCGCCGTTTCAGGCAACGCCGAGCGCAGCCGTCGGCTCATCCAGCAGGATCAGCTTCTTTGCCCAGCGGGTGGCACGGGCAATCGCCACGCCCTGCCGCTGGCCGCCGGAGAGATCGTGGATTGTCGCATGCGCCGACGGGATGCGCACGTCGAGTTCCTTCACCAGCTTTTCCGTCTCGGAAATCATCGTCTTGCAGGTCCAGCAGACCGATGCCGTTGGTGAGTTCCCGGCCAAGGAACATATTCATATAGACCGTCTGCTGGTCGGCCAGCGCCAGATCCTGATAGACCACCTCGATGCCGTGCAGGCAGGGCCATCGTGGCGCTCGACATGGCGACGGTCTCGCCCTCGATGGTGATTGTTCCCGACGACGGGCCATAGACACCGGAGACGATCTTGATCAACGTCGATTTGCCAGCGCCGTTATCGCCGACCAGGGCGACGATTTCTGCCCGGATAGATATCGAGTGAAAAATTCTCGATGGCGACGACCGCGTCGAAATTCTTGCGGATGTCCTTGAGCTGCAGCACAGGTGCCTGAGTATTCATGGTCATTCTCCTATACCGGCCAGGATTGAGTTTCGCCGAAACCGTTCTCGATGCTTTCGACTTTCGGCATGCCCTTTGAAATTCCGGAGACGCCGACGACATAGGCGCGGGTGACGAAGGCCTGTCCGCGGAAGCCGAAGACGGCGGTATCGCCGGGCTTCAGCGCATTCGGTCCACCAGCATCGATCATCGCGTAATAGTCGATGGCCGAAGGTGGCGGCACTTCGACGCTGCGCAGCGACGATGCCGCGACCGTCGGTTCGTCCGAGACGATTGCCTTGACGTCATAGTCCGGAAAGATCGGGTCGATATAGAAGCCGCCGCCGAAGCAATAGGCTTTTCCGCCGGAAAGATGCGAGACCTCGGTGAGATAGCAGACAGCCGGAAGCTCCGGCAGGTCTTCCACCGCATGCAACGCCGTCGTGCCATGCAGGCCGTTTCCCGGGCTCGCACTGCGTTGCACCGGCATCGGCCAGCCCCTGCAGCAGAACCGAGGATGTCGTACCCGGCGCATTGACCTCGATGCCGATGCGCCCGGCCTTCGCCAATGCCTCGGCGGCCTTGGTCAGCGTCGCCAGATTGTGCGTCGGCAAAACCTTGCGGGTCTTGTGATCGAACAGCAGCGCCGGAAACGTGGTGATCCCAGCAAAACGGCCTCCATCCAGCGCATCGAAAGCATCAGCCACAGCGGCGACATCAGCAGCATCGAAACCGCCTTCATGGCCACGATAGAAGGTGTCGCCATCCGCCTTGATACGGGCAAGCAGGTTTTGCACATAACCCGCCGCCATGGCGCCTTCGGCTGCTTCGTTTGCCTTGTCATCGTTGAACACGGTCCAGTAATCGGGCCGGAAGGTCGCGGCAGCGGCCTTGGCTTCATGGCGGGCAACCTGCTGCAGATGGCCGAGATGGCCGATGCGAAGGCCTGCCCGGTGGGTGGCTCGGGCGCAGGCCATGTCGACGGCAACGGACCGGTCGATGCCGCCCCGCTGCACGGCGGCGCAGAACGAGCTGGCGCGGCCAACCTGCTTGGTCATGGCAAAGATCTTCAAGCCCAGGCGATCGGCTTCCGTCTTCAACACGCGCGTTGGCCTCGACCGCATCGAGATCAAGCACATAGGCGTTGGCCGGGATCTTGCCCTGCCGGTGAAGCGCAATCGCGGCTTCGAGGAATTTCAGGTTGCGGCGGCGCAGAACGTCGAGAAACATTAAGATATCCTTTCTTCAGCGCAGCTTTTCGCGCAGCGATACGGCGACTGCGGCGAGAATGATGAGACCGCGGACGATCATCTGGTCGGAAACGGACAGCCCCATCAGGATCAGCCCGTTGTTGAGCATGCCCATCATCAGCGAGCCGACGAGCGCGCCGACGATCGAGCCCTTGCCACCGTTCAGGAGCGTACCGCCGACGATGACGGCGGCGATCACCGTCATCAGGTCGGTCTCCCCCAGCGTATACTTTGCGGCCTGCAGGCGGCCGGCATAGAGCAGGCCGGCAAGACCAGCGAGCGCACCGCTGATCACCAGCACGGCAAGCCGGATGCGCGGCACGGCAATGCCGGAGACGTTGGCGGCGCGGGCATTGTCGCCGGTCGCCAGCACATGAGCACCGAACCGGGTTTCGCGGAAAATCAGATGCCCGGCAATAATGGCAATCACCGTCCACCAGATCAGCGAGGGAATGCCGAACAGCGAGCCGGAGCCGAAAAAACCGGTGAACATGCTGTCGGTGACGGGAATGGAGCGCAGGTTGGTGAGCGACCGGGCAACGCCAGCGAACAATCCGAACGTTGCCAGCGTCACCAGAAACGACGGCAGCCGGACATAGGCGACCAAAAGGCCGTTGACCAGGCCGATGGCGACCCCTGCCCCGATCCCGGCGGCAATGCCGGCGATCATACCATAGGCGTTCATCGTCACGGCGGCGGAGAGCGCTGCGACAGCGACGGTCGAGCCGATCGACAGGTCGATCTCGCCGGCCGAGAGCACGAAGACCATGCCGATCGCCATGATCGTGATCGGCGCCGTCTGCAGCACGATGTTGGAGAGGTTGCGCACGGTCAGGAACCCGCTGTCCTTCAGCACGATGGCGAAGAACAGGAAGATCGCCAGAAAGCCGACATAGACGACATATTGCTGGATATTGATGCGGCTGATCATGCTCATCGCCGGGTTGGCGGCATTGATTGGGGCGCTGGACATAGCGGTTCCTCCGAAGAGCAGGGGGTATGGGCGGGAACTCCTGGTTCCCGCCGGGCAGCGGCGCGTTTCGTGCGCGGCCGCTGCGACGACTTCAATCTGCGCCGGAGCGCAGGTTCTTACTTGATGGCGTCGGCAATGGTTGCCGGAACGTCCTTGTTGAGCGACTTTTTCCAGCCGTCCTTGACCGTGTCCTTGGTGACCGCAAGCGAATCCACCACCAGGAACGGCTCGGCCTGCTTGCCGACCAGCGATCCGGCCGCCGCACGGGCAGCGGTGACGCCGATAGTGTAGGCTTCGTCGGCCACCAGTGCTGCGACTGCGCCGCCCTTCACCATGTCGAGCGCCGCCGGCTCATTGAGATCGAGCGTAACGATCTTGGTATGGGTGTTTCCGGCAGCGCGCAGGGTGGAGAGCACGCTCAGCGCCGGTTCGGCCCAGGTCACGTAGATACCGTCGAGATCAGGGTTCTGGGTTACCATCGCCTGGGCGATTTCTTCCGCCCGGGCCGGATCGGCCATGCCCGCCTCGGCGGTGATCTTCATGTCGGGATAATCCTGCTCGATCGTCGACTTGAACGCCTGGTCGCGCTGGTTGGTCACGTAGAAATCGGCGTCATGGAAGATGTAGCCGACCTTGCCTTTTTCCCGAGCGCATCGGCCATGGCGACACCGGCCTTGTGGCCCATCTGGAACAGGTCGTCCGAGACGATCGTCACATAGTCCTTGCCCTGCACATAGCCCTGCGGCGAGTTATCAACGAAGGCGAGCTTGACGCCGGCCTTCAGCGCCGGATCGTAGATCGGCCCGGCGGTTGCCGGATCGACCGGCAGCGACAGGATGATCGATGGCTTCTTGGCAAGCACGGTCTCGACATCGGACTTTTGACGCGCGGCATCGAAGCCTGCGTCCGTCTGGGCGACCACCTCGACACCAAGACGCTTGAATTCGTCCTGCGCGCCGCTGTTGACGGCATTGGTATATTCGCTCATCTCGTGCCAGACGAGGGCGGCGGTGAACTTGCCGTCCTTGATCTTCGTCTCTTCATCCGGTGTCAGCGTGAAGCTCGCAGCCGGCGTCGGCTTTTCGCCATGCGGACCGGTGGTCGCGCCATCGGCGGCAAAGGCATGGGTGGACAGAAGGGCGGCAACCAGCCCCGCCGGGATCATCGACAGCTTGTTCATCTTCACTCCTCCAGAATCTTCGGTTGATGCGCGCCGGGCGGCACTCGGTACAGCCCGGCGCAGCAAATCACTTCGCGGCGTCAAGAACCGACTGCGGCGCATCGCGGTTGAGCGACTGCTTCCAGCCTTCGGACACATCCGCCTTGGTCACGGTCAGCGCCGGGGCGACGATAAAAGCAGGCGTTTCCTGACCGAGCAGCGCCTTCAGGCCGGTGGCCGCCATCGTCTGGCCAAGCTCGTAAGCTTTGTCCGCAACCAGCGCGACGACATTGCCGCCCTTGACCATGTCGAGCGCCGCCGGTTCCGACAGATCGAGCGTCACGACCTTGGTCTTGGTATTGCCGGCGCCGCGGAGCGCAGAAAGAACGCCTTCGGCAGGCTCGGCCCAGGTCACGTAGATGCCGTCGAGATCCGGGTTCTGCAGCAGCATGGCATTGGCCAGTTCCTCGGCGCGGGCCGGATCGGAAATGCCCTGTTCGGCAACGATCTTGATATCCGGATAGTCCTTCTCGATGGTGGTCTTGAAGGCCTGGTCACGCTGGTTGGTGACGTAATAGCTGGCATCATGGAAGATGTAGCCGACCTTGCCCTTGCCGCCGATCGATTTCGCCAGCGCATCGGCCGCCTGCTTGCCCATCTGGAACAGGTCATCGGTGACGATCGCGGCATAGTCGGTGCCGTGCTTGTAGCCGGCCGGAAGGTTGGAGAGAAAGACCAGCTTGGTGCCATCGGTTACCGCCTGCTTGAAGGCTTCGGCCGAGGTCGTCGGGTCGAGCGGCAAAGCGAGGATCACGTTCGGCTTGGCGGCCAGCGCCGTTTCGATATCGCTGCGCTGGCGGGCGGCGTCAAAGCCCGCATCCGTCGTTACCACGACCTCGACGCCCGCCTTGGCGAATTCGTCCCTGGCACCGGCTGAAACCGCATTGATGAAGTCTGACGACGTGTGCCAGAGCAGCGCCGCCTTGTAGCCCTTGCCTTTCAGGCTTGCGATGTCGCTGTCGGAGAGCTTGATCTCAGCGCTCGGCGTCGCAGGTTTCGCCGGCCGGGCCGACGGTCTGGGCATGGGCTGCGGTGATCATTGCGCCAGTCAGAAGCGCGGCCTTCAACAAAGTCCTGATAAGCATCTTTCTGTTCCCTTTTTCAGATTATCGATGATTCAGTTGCTCATTCCACGATGCCGCAATAGCGCGCCATGAAGGTGGCGAACGCCACGATCCCGGCGAGATATTCCTCGACATCGACATGCTCCTCGAATGTGTGGCAGTTGCGGATGTCGCCCGGCGCGCAATAGACGGCAGGCACGCCCAGGCGGTTGACGAAGAACGGCGATTCCGACCAGAACGGCGCGCCCTGGATCGTTCCCCGCCCGGCCATCGCCTCGCCGACGGCAGCACACAGCATCGACACTTCCGGCTGGTCCTGGTCGATTTCCGCCGCCGAACCGCCCAGTGCATGGTCGCGGCCGGCCGGATAGGAAATCTCGATTTTGATCTCGGGATCAGAGACGGCTCCGCGGATGACGCTTTCCAGCTCGGCCGCCGCCGCATCGAGCGATTCCCCGGCAAGAGCTTGCGGATCAGCGACAGCGTGCACTCTTCCGGCACGGCAATGAAACCGCCGCCTGAAAGCCCGGTGATCAGCAGGAACCCGCGCCCGATCAGCGGATGCTCGGCCCGCGCCGAAATCGCATCGGAATGCTCCCACAGCGCCGACATCACCGCATGGCTCGCCTTCAGCGCATCGCGCCCGAGCTCCAGCACGCCGAAATAGGCGGATTTGCCGGTAATCTTGATATCGGTGATGAAGAAACCGATCTGCGCCGGATAGACAGCCAGCTGGGTCGGCTCGACATAGACGGTGAAATCCGGCTTTGCCACCACGCCGGCCTCGATGCTGGCAGTATAATCCTTGATCCCGGCCGAAATGCCGGTGCCTGGCTGACCGCTTTCCTCATCGCCGACAAAGGCAAAGGCAACGTCACCCTTCAGCTTGATTCCCGGCCCGGTCGAGCAGCATCAGCGCCGCCAGCGAACTGCAGATACCGGCCTTCAAGTCTCCGGCACCCCGGCCCCAGATCTGCCCATCGATGATGGGTGCGCCAAACGGGTCTTCCCGCTCGGTTCCGGCCCAATGCTCCCGCCAGCCATCGACATGCACAGTGTCCGTATGGCCGATGAACAGCAGCCGCTTGCCGCTGCCCTCGCCCTTGCGCTCGCCGCGAATGTTCAGCCGCCCCGGCAGGAAATCCGAAACATGGATATCGCCGATCCTGCAGGCCTTCATCTGGCTTTCGAGAAAGCCGGCAAAATTCACCTCGTTGCCGGTAATGCTTTCGGCTCCGATGGCGCCACGCAACAGCGCGATCGCATCGTCACGGTCGAGCGCTGCGCGCAGTCTTTCCGTCAGGATGCTCGACGTGGTCATCGCAGGGCCTCCCTGAATGTGACTGTTTCTGCCGGCGGCAGCGACATGCGGCTGTCCGGGGCATCGGCGCCGAACAGCGCGTTGTGCAGATGGCTAAGCCCGATCGCCGCCGCACTGACAATCGCCGCGCGGCCCGAGTTGGCTCGCCTCGATATCGACCGGATAGGGAAAGCAGGCGGGCAGGAACTTGCGGATGCGCTCGATCAGTTCCGGGCGCAGGCCGATCGAGCCACCCATGATGACCTTTTCCGGATTGGCAATCGCCGCGATCGCGCTGATACCGCGCGCCAGATATTTTGCAGTCTCGTCGAGGGTGGCTGCGGCATGGACATCGCCGCCCGCCGCCCGCTCGAAGATCGCCGGCACGGTCGCCGTCTCGCCGGATGCTTTAGCATAATGCTGCATGATGCCGATCGAGGCGGTGACCCGCTCGAAGGCGCCGGTGCGCAGCGATTCCGGATCGAAGGGATCGGCGCCGAACGGCAGGAAGCCGAGTTCGCCGGCGGCATTCATCGCGCCGCGCACCAGCTGCCCGCCGACCATCAGGCCGCCACCGATACCGGTACCGACGGCGATGAAGGCGAGATTGTCGATGCCCTGCCCCTGGCCCAGCCAGTTTTCACCAAGCACCGCCAGATTGACGTCGTTTTCAAGAATGACATCGATGCCGAGCGCCTTCTCGAAGGCGGCCGCCACGTTCATCGTGTCGAAATCGGCGATATTCGGCGCCAGCAGGATGCGGCCGGTCTTGGCGTCCAGCGCACCGGGCGCGCCGATGACCGCCATGCGGATGCGTTCGCGCGGAATGTTGAGATGGCTGGCCGCCTGCGCGCAGAGATCGGCAATCTGATCGACGACGAACTGGCCGCCGCGCCGGTCGGTCGCAACGACCTCCTCGGCAAAGACCTGACAGGCAAGATCGGCAATGGCGAGCCTGATTTTGGTGCCGCCGAGATCGACCGCCGCGATATAGGCCGCATCCGGCACCAGTTCATAGGTGACGGCGGTACGTCCGACATGGCCGCTGGTGCGCCCTGTCTCGCGCACCCAGTCGTCCAGCTCCAGCTGGCGGACGATTTCCGAGATGGTCTGCTTGGAGAGCCCCGTCTGCTTGGAAATCGAGGCGCGAGAGATTGGCCCGTTCTGGATAATCGCCTCCATCACGGCCCTTTGGGAAAACTTCCGGGAGATGCGCAGGGTTTCGCTCACAGTCACCTCAATTAATTCGTTCTGTCACCGAACTATCTATCCGAACGCAAAGTGAGTCAACTGGAAAAATGACACGCCTAACCGGACTGAGCGATTTTCCAGCAGCTAAAGCATCCGTCGAAAGTCATCGAGCCCGGCCTTCAAGCGTGCAAGTACGGAATTGGTGGTGAAATGGACGGGGGCATCATAACGGTACGCAAAGGCTCCGGCGCAGGAAATTCCTGCAGCATCAGCGTCTGGACAACAGATGGCGTCAGGCGATGACGGGATAGCCCAGCCGCTGCGCCTGCCGTTCAAGTTCGGCCAGTGGTTCATAGTCTGCATCGGACAGAACCACGAAATCCTTGAGGCGAAGCACATCGCGCGATGGCCAATGTTGGCTCGGCGATGGCTTGCTTCAGGGCCTGCCTCAAAAGCACTATCTCGGCATCTGAGGCATCCGCACGGGTGATGAACGGCAATCCCGGCCCGCTCACGGTTTGCGTCAGGATGCGGACACCAGCGAGACTGCCGGGATCAAAGCGCAGCACGTTGCCGTAGGTGACACAGTCGATCGCCGCGACATCCGCTTTTCCCGCAGTGATCGCCGCAATGCTGCTACGATGCCCGCCGGTTTCGACCACCGAGGAAAAGAACCGGCCATGGCGCGACAGCGGCGCGATGGCGGCGCGAAACAGGTTGGAGCCGGAATTGCTGTCCGGCTGGTTGATCGCCGCCCGTGTGCCGCGCAGGTCTTCAAGCGACTGGGCGTCGCTATCCTTCGCCACGACAATGAAGCTGCGCATCGACGGCCCGTCGCAGCCGGGATGCCCGTAGACCGGTGTTGCCACCAGCTTCACCTTGCCGCGCAGATGTTTAACATAGGGAAAGCCGCAGGTCTGGGCGAGCAGCAGCTCCGGCCGCGTCCAGGCCTGATGGTAGTCCACGGCACCATCCAACGTTGCCGGAACCTCGCCCAGTCCTGCCCGCTTCAGCGCTTCGCTGAGGAAATTCCACAAGACGGCGGTGGCTTCCGCGAGCGGCGGCGGGCTGGCATACATGGCAAGGCTGGCAAGACGCATTCAGAAGCTTTCACAAGGGACAGGCGCGACGGGCACAATCCGGCCGGTACCATATCGCCAGATGTGGATCGGGATATACCCCACTCAGGAATGTTTGGGATGGGTGATGTCGTCATGGGGTTTCAGCAAAAACCGCCGGGCAATGTCCCAGTAGCTGTTATAGACCAGACCGCCATTCGTACCGATCAACGCCTCGCGGTTGCGGCGATAAACCGCCGGCAGGCGGTACCAGGAAATGCCGGGCTTCAGGTGATGCAGCACATGCAGGTTGTTGTAGAGGAACAGCAGTCCGAACAAATGACTGTTTTCGACGATCGCCGTGCGCTCCTCGTGGCGTTCGGCATAGCGGTGCTCGGCATAGGATCGCAGCCGTGTCAGCGCCGCGCCCAGATAGACGAAACCGAAGAAATAAAGCCAGAACGGCATGCCGCAGATCACCGTGACCCAGAACAGCACGGCTGCGACACCGATCATATGCGTGGCCCAGATGCGCCCCCGGCCGGGCTCGCCTGTCCTCAACAGCCGTCCTTCCTGCGCCAAAAAGCTCACCAGCATGACAGCCGGCCCGATCGTCAGCCGCCCGAGCAAGGTCGTATTCCAGCGTGCAAGAAGTTTGCCCGCCCCAGCCGCTCCCAGGCGGTCCTGGTAAAATAGGAGGATTCCGGATCCTCGATCGGATCGGTCAGATGCTCGTCGAGATGATGCTCCAGATGGCTTTCGCGGTAGATTTCATAGGGCAGCCAGAGCGATAGCGGGATGGAGCCGATGGCGTTGTTGATGCGCTGGTTGCCGGTCGGATGCCCGTGGATGACCTCATGCTGCAGCGACCCCTGCCAGGCAATCAGCCATCCACCCGCTAGCGCAACGACCCAAACCGGCAGCGACTGCCACCAGAATGTCAGCGCCAGAAACCCGCCATAGATGGCGATGGTCAGAATGACGGTCGGCCACTCCACGCGGCGGGCCGGGATTTTTATGATGTAGGATGGCGTGTCGGACATGCGCTGATGTTCCCCAGAAGTTGAGGAAAATTACATCACGGCGACCAATTTAGATAATTATGTTTATTTATTTTATAGACTATTTCAGGGAAAATCGTTCGTTTTCAGCCGCATCGCCCGCAGCTTTCATCCTCCACTTGTCTTTCCGAAACGAGAACCGGATCAGACCCAGGATGCCGGCGTCTTCGGCAAGCGACCATCCGGATCGACGACATCGAGACGCGGCGCACCCTTGGCATTCCATCGCCACAGCGCCACGCAGGTCCCGCCCGGCGACATGAAGGATGGATAGACGACACCATCGAAACCACCGGCAAGCAGCGTTTGACGCAACTGGTGCGTCTGCGGCACCTTGCCCGCGTCGAGCAGCATCCGCCACTCACAGAGATGAATATCCTCCGGCACGGCAAGGCCGGACAGAACCGTGGGATCGGTGAGGTCGGCGAGCGCGGCATCCTTGAGGTCGAGTTGCGCGATCAGAGCCGGATGCTGGACAAAACCCTGATTATACTCCGCCCAGGCGGTCGAAAGCTCGCGCGCCGCATAGATCGTCGCGGCACCCACCGGGTTCCAGCGGCCACCGAAGCGCGGCACCCTCGCCCGAAAGCGGCGCAAAGGCCCATTGCGGCACGAAGGCGCGCCACAGCGTCAGCGTCTCCCTGACTTTATCAGGCATAGACGCCGGACCGCACCGCCTCGAGATAGGCCAGCACCTTGTCCGATTTGCCTTCGCTCACCAGATCATAGGCGGTCTTGCCCGCCCAGCCGGGGATCGGCTGATGCTTGAACCAGATGGTCGCACGGTTCTCGTCGCCGGCCATTTCGCTGGCCATGGCAAGGATGCGCACGACGTGGCTCAGCGCATGATCCACCTTGCGCGCACCGGATTTGGCCGTCAGCGTATTGCAGGGCAACGCCGATCAGCCGGGCAAGCTCCGACAAGGTAACGCCGAGCTGCTTGGAGACCCGCTCAGCCGAAAGGAACGGCGATTGGCCGTCACCGAACCGGCTTGCCGTCATATCGAAGCTCAAAGCTGTCATGACACTTCCTAACACATCTTGATAAGTCTGACATCAAAATATGCTCAAACCATGCGCATTTCAAGCGCAACTCGTGATTAAACTGGTTTGCGCCACCAGGGCTCCCGCTTTTCCAGAAAGGCCGAAATCCCTTCCCGTGCCTCGTCCGTTTCCCAGACATCGGCCAGACGCTCGATCGTCGCCTCTATGACATCATCGGTGATCGGCATGCCCAGCGACCGCGCCAACGCCTTGGATTGGCCGACAGCCCCAGGCGCGACCTGCAAATAGGGCGCAATTTCAGCTTCAACAGCAGCATCGAGGTCACCTGATGACACGACGCGTCAAAAGGCCTGCGGCCTGCGCATCCCGCGCATCAAAAATCCTGCCGGACATGAACAAGGGCCGTGCCTGCCCTTCGCCGATCCGCGACCACCACATAGGGGCTGATGGTCGCCGGAATCAGTCCGAGCCGGGTCTCCGTCAGTCCGAACTTGGCGGTATCGGCGGCAACGGCCACGTCGGCGACGCACAAAAGTCCGACGCCGCCGCCGAACCCGTTGCCCTGAACGCGGGCGATAACCGGCTTCTGCAGATCGTTCAGCGCCTTGAACATCAGCGCCAGCCGCTTGGCCTCCTTCATGCGCCCGGCCCGGTCCGCCTCGATCTGCGCCTTCATCCAGCCGAGATCGCCACCGGCACAGAAGCTTGCGCCCTCGGCCGCCAATATGACGGCCCGAACGGCAGCATCTGCGCCCAGCAATCTTGCCACGGTGGTCAGTTCGCCGATCATCGTGCCGGACAGGGCATTGTGCTTGTCCGGCCGCGCCAAGGTCAGCCGGGCCACGCCTCGGCCGTCAACCTCGACGCGGATGGTCTCGTAGGTCATGTCGCACTCCTCAAACTGCGCGCAAACACCGATGCCGCCTCCAGCGCGTCTTCATCAAGGCCGGTGACAAATCCACGACCCTTTACATAGCGATCCACCAGCATCGTATCGACATTGCCCTTGGCTCCCGGCGCATAGGGGCAGCCGCCGAGACCGCCAACCGACGCATCAGAACACCCGAATGCCACGATCGAGCGCCACGCCGATATTATCGAGCGCCCGGCCCGAGGTGTCATGAAAATGCCCGGCCAGCTTACCGGCAGGGATGTCCGCCAGCACCGCTGCCAGCATACGCTCCACCGCCTCCGGCGTGCCCCGGCCGATCGTATCGCCAAGGCTGATTTCATAGCAGCCAAGCTTCAGCAACTGCGCCGCAACATCGGCTGCGCTTTGGGGCGCCACAGCCCCGTCATAGGGGCATTCCACCACGCAGCTGACATAACCGCGCACCGCAATTCCCTCACGGCGCGCAGCCTCCGTTACCGGACGAAATCGCTCGATGCTTTCGGCGATCGAACAATTGATATTGTGCTGCGAAAACCCTTCCGAGGCCGAAGCAAAGATCGCCACCTCATCAGCACCGGCCGCAAGGGCAGCCTCGAAACCCTTCATGTTGGGCGTCAGCACGGCGTAGCGCACCCCGGGACGGCGGGCGATCCCGGCCATAACCTCGGCTGCATCGGCCAGCTGCGGCACCCATTTCGGACTGACGAAACTCGTCACTTCGATCCGCTCGAAACCGCAGCCCGACAACATGTCGACCAGCCTGATCTTGTCCTGCGTGTCGATCAGCACCTTTTCGTTCTGAAGGCCATCACGCGGCGCCATCTCGACGATGGAAACCCGCTTTGCTCCGTCCGTATCTATGGAAGACATCAGGCTTCCTCAGGCTTTAGCATCAGCAGGACAGTACCATCCGTCGTCTGATCGCCCTCGACGACATAAAGGCTCTCGACGACACCGTCGCGGCTGGCCGAAAGCGTCAGTTCCATCTTCATCGCTTCCATGACGATCAGCGCATCACCCTTCGAAACAGTATCTCCCTGCCTTACGCGCACCAGCTTGATCAACCCCGGCATCGGCGCGGTCAGGCGGTCGCTTCCCGCGGCACTTTCCGCTTCGCCATCCAGCGCATCGGGGACATGAAAGTCGAAAGCCCGGCCATCGACGAGAAGCGTAAAGCCCTTCGCAATCTCAAGCCGTTGCAACCGGCTCTGCCGGCCGTCAGCCTCGACAAGGCAACCGCCGTCGAACCGGCCGGAAATCCGGACCGGAATGACCCGGTTGCTGCCATGGACGGCAAACAGGTCGAGACCGCGCGCCGCCACACGCAGGACATGGCGTTCGCCGGCATGATCCAGCGTCACCGTGCGCGTTGCCTGCCCCCAGACCTGCCAATGGCCGAGCGACCGCCAGGGATCGCCGGCAGGCGGGGTCTGCAGGGTTCCGAGCGACAGCACGGCTGCCAGCGCCAGCGCCGTTTCATCCGGCGCATTGGCCACCGTCAGCGCCTCGACCTCCCGGTCGATCAGCCCGGTATCGGGATGCCCCGCGACGAAATCGGCTTGGCGGCTCAAACGCGCGAGAAAATCGAGATTGTTGGCGACGCCGCCGATATGGCTATATTCCAGGGCCGATGCCAGCCGCGCCAGTGCCGCCGCCCGCGTCGGCCCGTGGACGATCAGCTTGGCAATCATCGGATCGTAGAACGGGCTGATCCGGTCGCCGAGACGTACGCCTGCATCGACCCGCACCCCGTCCGCCGGAAAGCTGACATGCGACAGCGTGCCGGTCGATGGCAAAAAGCCCCGTGCCGGATCCTCGGCATAGACCCGCGCCTCGAATGCCCAGCCGTCGATCGACAGTTCCGATTGCTTCAAGGGCAGCGGCTCGCCATTCGCCACCCGCAATTGCCATTCGACGAGGTCGATGCCGGTGATTGCCTCCGTCACTGGATGCTCGACCTGCAGTCGCGTGTTCATTTCCATGAAGAAGAACCGGTCGGGCCAGAGCCCGTCGGAGACATCGGCGATGAACTCCACCGTGCCGGCACCACAATAATCGATGGCGCGCGCCGCCTGCACGGCTGCCTCGCCCATGGCCCGGCGCATTTCCGCCGTCATGCCCGGTGCCGGCGCTTCCTCGATGACCTTCTGGTGGCGCCGCTGCAGCGAGCAATCCCGCTCGAACAGATGCACGGCATTGCCATGCCGATCGCCAAACACCTGGATTTCGATATGGCGTGGCTTCGTCAGGTATTTTTCGATCAGCACCGCACCGTCGCCGAAGGCTGCTTCCGCCTCCCGCCGCGCCGCCTCAAGCGAAGCGCCAAAGTCCTCGGCGCGGTCGACGCGGCGCATACCCTTGCCGCCACCACCGGCCCGCGCCTTGATCAGCACCGGAAAACCGATGACCCCGGCCTGCTCGGCCAGAAACACGGCATCCTGGTTTTCACCGTGATAGCCCGGAACCACCGGCACCCCGGATTGCTCCATCAGCGCCTTTGCCGCGTCCTTCAGGCCCATGGCGCGAATGGCGGCTGCCGAAGGCCCGATGAAGGCCATGCCCGCCGCCTCGACGGCCTCGGCAAAATCGGCATTTTCCGACAGGAACCCGTAGCCGGGGTGGATTGCCTGCGCGCCCGAGCGCTCGGCCGCGGCGATGATGCGCCCGGCGTTCAGGTAGCTCTCGCTTGCCGCCGCCGTACCAATGCGAAAGGCCTCGTCCGCCAGTTCGACATGCAGCGCGCCAGCATCCGCATCGGAAAAGACCGCGACCGTGCGAATGCCGAGACGCCGCGCCGTGCGGACGATCCGGCAGGCGATTTCACCCCGATTGGCAACGAGTATCTTTGAAAACATCAATCTATCCCGGCCTATTGCGCAGCGACGACTTCGACTTCAAGCAGCCAGGCCCCGTCAAAAATGCCGGCGATCACAACTGTCATCGCCGGCGCCAGGCTTCCCAGATATTCGCTGCGGATTTCCCCGATTGGCCATGGTGTGATGCCGGTCGGCGAGATAGGTCGTCACCTTGACGATATCCGCCTTGGTCATCCCCGCAGCCTTCAACTGCGCATCGACATTCAGCCAGACCTGTCGTGCCTGCGCTTCGAACCCGGCAGGCAAGGTATCGTCGGACGCGGTCGGAACCTGGCCGCTGACGAAGAGCAGGCGTTGGAAATCCTCAAGCCGGACGGCCTGCAGAATAACCGCCGCGCGGTTGAGGGGCGTTCTTGGCATTGAAAGCATCACGTTTCATGGTCTTTCTCCTCACATCCTGAACAGGCCAAAACGGGTATCGTCGATCGGCGCGTTGAGCGCAGCCGAAAGGGAAAGCGCCAGCACGTCGCGGCTCTTGCGCGGATCGATGATGCCGTCGTCCCACAGTCGAGCCGAGGCATAGAGCGGGTGGCTCTGGGTCTCGAAAAGATTTAGCACCGGCTGCTTGAACTTCGCCTCGTCCTCCTCTGTCCAAGGGGTGCCCGCCCGCTTCAGGGCATCGCCGCGCACCGTTGCCAGCACGCCCGCCGCCTGTTCGCCACCCATCACCGAAATCCGGCTGTTCGGCCAGGTCCAGAGGAAGCGGGGCGAAAAGGCCCGGCCGCCCATGCCGTAATTGCCTGCGCCAAACGAGCCGCCGACCAGCATCGTGATCTTCGGCACCTTGGTCGTTGCCACCGCCGTCACCAGCTTGGCGCCGTGCTTGGCAATGCCCTCGGTCTCGTATTTCCGCCCGACCATGAAGCCGGTGATGTTCTGCAGGAAGATCAGCGGGATCTTCCGCTGCGAGCAGAGCTCGACGAAATGCGTGCCCTTCAGCGCCGATTCCGAAAACAACACGCCGTTATTGGCGATGATGCCAACCGGAATTCCGTGGATGTGCGCAAAGCCGCAGACCAGCGTCGTCCCGTAGCGCGCCTTGAACTCGTCCAGCCGCGAGCCATCGACGATCCGGGCGATCACCTCGCGAATATCGTACGGCGTGCGCAGGTCCAGAGGCACGACACCGGCAATATCATCGGGGTCGTAGGCCGGCTCTTCCGGCGCCTGCCGCTCGACGGTGGTTATCGACGGCCGGTTCAGGTTGGCGACCGCGCGGCGCGCCAGTGCCAGCGCATGCGCATCGTCACGCGCCAGATGATCGGCAACACCGGAAAGCCGCGTATGAACGTCGCCACCTCCGAGATCCTCGGACGAGACGATCTCCCCAGTCGCGGCACGGACGAGTGGTGGTCCGGCGAGGAAGATCGTACCCTGCTTTTCGACGATGATCGCCTCGTCCGACATCGCCGGCACATAGGCGCCGCCCGCCGTGCAGGAGCCCATCACCACCGCGATCTGCGGAATGCCGGCCGCCGACATATTGGCCTGATTGTAGAAGATGCGGCCGAAATGATCGCGGTCGGGAAACACCTCGTCCTGGTTCGGCAGGTTGGCGCCGCCGGAATCGACCAGATAAATGCACGGCAGATTGTTCTCCGCCGCGATTTCCTGCGCCCTGCAAGTGCTTCTTCACCGTCATCGGATAGTAGGTGCCGCCTTTGACCGTCGCATCGTTGCAGACGATCATGCAGTCATGGCCGGAAACGCGGCCGATCCCGGTGATCAGACCCGCCGCCGCCGCATCGCCATTGTAAAGCCCGTGCGCCGCCGTCATGCCGACTTCCAGAAACGGCGTCGCCACGTCGATCAGTTGCGCAACCCGTTCGCGCGGCAGCATCTTGCCGCGGCTGACATGGCGCTCGCGTGCCACCTCGCCGCCGCCGCCAGCAGCCAGCGCCGCGGCTTCCTCAACAACACGCATCGCCTCCGCCATCGCCGCGCTATTGGCGCGGAAGGCTTCCGAGGACGTGGTAATTTGCGATTTCAGAACGGCCATTCATCCCCCCAACCAAACACCCTGCAGAGTTTCACCCGTCGCGCTCAAGCCGTCTCGCCAAAAAGCTCCCGTCCAATCAGCATACGCCGTATTTCCGACGTCCCGGCGCCAATCTCGTACAGTTTCGCGTCCCTGAGCAGCCGGCCGGCCGGATAGTCGTTGGTATAGCCATTACCACCCAGCACCTGGATGGTTTCCAGCGCCAGCGCCGTTGCCCGTTCCGCCGCGTAGAGAATGCAACCGGCCGCATCCTTGCGCGTCGTCTCACCACGATCGCAGGCGGCCGCCACAGCATAGACATAGGCGCGCGCCGCGTTCAGCGTCACATACATGTCGGCGATCTTGCCCTGCATCAGCTGGAACTCTCCGATCGGCTGACCGAACTGCTTTCGCTCATGCAGATAGGGGACTGCGACGTCGAGGCAAGCCGCCATGATCCCGAGCGGCCCGGCGGATAGCACGACGCGCTCATAGTCGAGCCCCGACATCAGGATGCGCACGCCGCCGCCGACACTGCCAAGCACGTTCTCCTCAGGCACTTCGCAATCGCTGAAGATCAGTTCGCAGGTGTTAGAGCCGCGCATGCCGAGCTTGTCGAGCTTCTGGCCGGTCGAAAATCCGGCAAAACCCTTTTCGACCAGAAACGCGGTAATGCCGCGCGGTCCGGCCTCGGGATCGGTCTTGGCATAGACGACCAGAACATCGGCATCCGGGCCGTTGGTGATCCACATCTTGTTGCCGTTGAGCACATAATGACCGTCGCGCTTGTCAGCGCGCAGCTTCATCGACACGACATCGGAGCCGGCCCCCGGCTCGGACATTGCCAGCGCCCGACATGTTCGCCGGAAATCAGCTTCGGCAGATACCGGGCCTTCTGGGTATCGGAGCCGTTGCGGTTGATCTGGTTGACGCAGAGATTGGAATGGGCACCATAGCTCAGGGCCACCGAGGCCGACGCCCGGCTGACCTCCTCCATCGCTACGCAATGGGCGAGATAACCAAGGCCGATACCGCCGTATTCCTCGCCCGCCGTAATCCCGAGCAGGCCGAGATCGCCCAGCTCCCGCCAGAGCGGCATCGGAAAGCTGTTGTTCCGGTCGATATCGGCCGCCTGCGGCGCAATACGCTCGCTGGCAAACCGCTGCACGGTTTCGCGCAGAGCCTCGATCTCTTCGCCCAAGGCAAAATTCAAGCCGCCAGAATACATCGGGCCTCCTCCCTGTCGGACCACGCTGCCTGAACGGAAGAAGAAGACACCATCCCGATCAGCCCCGAAGGGCCGTCGCAGATATCTACACTCCTCCCGGCACAGCAGCCGCTGCAAAACGCCAGTGTTGCGGACTCCTCTCCGCCACACTGGTACCGATTTTCGAGACTAACACAGCCGCACAACAATTTCCGAACCAAGACAGGGGCTTGCACGCATGATTTGTAAAAAAACATCCGATCAAACCATTCGTTTGAGCTCGTAGTGGCCAAGGCGGGAGAGGCGATAGCGCTTATCCCATGCCGGAATGATCGCGATTGCCCTTGCGCAAAATGCCTGCAGTCGCCAAGACGGGCCGGGAACAATCGGCAACGGGTGGATCATGACGGCAAAACAGATCGCGATCATCGGCGGCGGACCGGCGGGCCTGATGGCGGCGGAGATGCTGTCGATGTCCGGCCATGCGGTCACGGTCTATGAGGGCATGCCGACATTCGGCCGAAAATTCCTGCTCGCCGGCAAATCCGGCCTCAACATTACCCACTCGGAAGACTACCAGCACTTCGCGACCCGTTTCGGCGCCGCATCTGACCGCCTGCGTACGGCGCTAGATGCTTTCACCCCCGACGACGTGAAGGCATGGGCGTCCGGCCTCGGCACGGAAACCTTCACCGGCACATCCGGCCGGGTGTTTCCAACCACGATGAAGGCTTCGCCGCTGCTGCTGCGCGCCTGGCTGAAGCGGCTGGAGGCGCAGGGTGTAAAGCTGATGACACGCCACCGCTGGACTGGCTTTGCCGATGCCGATCTCGTCTTCGAAACACCGAACGGAGCCCTAGCGATCCACAGCGATGCGACGCTACTCACGCTTGGCGGCGCCAGCTGGCCGCGCCTGGGCGCCGACGGCAGCTGGATACCACTATTGAGAAATAAGGACGTCGAGATTACCGACCTCCAGCCCGCCAATTGCGGCTTCGATGTCGATTGGAGCGATGTCTTCAGGGACCGCTTTGCCGGCGCGCCGCTGAAATCCGTGACGACCACATCGGACGCCGGCACCTTCCCGGGCGAATTCGTCATCTCCCGCCACGGGATCGAAGGCAGCCTCGTCTACGCCCATTCGGCGGCGCTGCGGGACCGTCTGACGCAACAGGGTCACGCGACCCTGCTTGCCGATCTCGCTCCCAGCCGCAGCGTAGAGCGCCTCGAAAAAGACCTCGCGCGGCAGGACGGGAAAATCAGCCTCTCCAATCGCCTGCGCAAAGGCGCCGGCCTCGAAGGCGTCAAGGCCGCGCTAGTCCGGGAACTAGGTTCTCAAGCCATCCTCAACGACCCCGCCCAACTCGCAGGGCTGATCAAGGCGCTCCCCATCCCGGTTGCCCGCCCACGCCCCATCGCCGAAGCCATTTCCTCGGCCGGCGGCATCCGCTTCGATGCTCTTGACCAACACTACATGCTGAAATCCTTGCCCGGCGTCTTTGCAGCCGGAGAAATGCTGGACTGGGAAGCCCCGACGGGCGGGTACTTGCTCACGGCCTGCTTTGCCAGCGGACGGGCCGCGGCAGCCGGGATCGATGAATGGCTGCTCAGCAGGGCTTAGGCAGCACAGGTTTCAGTTCGAATGTTTCTTCTGGGTTATCGGCATCTGGTCGATCAGCTCAAACAATGCAGTTGCCGGTACTACCTCGTCCGTGCGGAATTTGACCGCACCGTCCTTGCCGACCAACATCATCGCAAAGAACCCGTCGGTCACATCCAGATCGGATCGAATAGCGTAGCAATTGAGGTCGTATTCCGGTCCGAACAATGCCTTGACGTCATTGTGCCCAACCTCCAGCAGGATCACGTCGCGTTCGCGCAGCCCCTCGGCCTCGGCAAGCAGCAAACTCGCCTGACGCGAAGCATCGATGTGACTGTCATCGGGGAAAATGATCGCCACCCGGTAGCGCCATTCAAAGTCGGTCAAGCTCATCCCGCCCTGTTGCGGATCGATTTCAATACCGAATACTTCGGCTGCCAATGACTTCAGCATCGCCGTTGTCCTCTTGCGTTGAACCCTGAGAAGACAAACTGGCCATCAGGCATTTGGTTCCAGACTTTACGCACGGGGATGTCTGAATGCGGATGGCGTGGCGTTATTGAACGAGGATCGCCCGGAAATCATTGACATTGGTCCCCGTCGGACCCGGCGTGAAAATATCGCCAATCGCGTTGAACGCGGTCCACGCGTCGTTGCGGTCGAGCAGATCAGCCCCATCGAAACCGGCCTTGGCAAGCCGTGCAACACTCATTCCGTCGGCAAACGCCCCGGCATTGTCCTCCGACCCGTCGATGCCATCAGTATCGGCGGCAAGCGCTGATATCTCTTCGGCACCATCGATCCCGAGCGCCAGTGACAACAGGAATTCGCTGTTGCGTCCGCCCTTGCCCTTGCCCCTGATCGTCACAGTCGTTTCCCCGCCGGACAGAATGACAACTGGCTTGCTGAAAGGCCTGTTGCGAACGGCGACCTCGCGGGCAATCGCCGCGTGAACGCGCCCGACTTCACGAGCCTCACCCTCGATGGCATCGGACAGGATAACAGCCTCAACACCGGCGGCCCGCGCCTTCTCGGCCGCAGCCTCCAACGAAACCGCGGCAGAGGCGACAAGGCGGACGTCATTACGGCGAAACTCCCGGTCGGCCGGGCTGGGCGCTACCGATGCATCGCTGCGAATGAACGCCATCACCTTTTCCGGCAATTCCAGCCTGTAGCGTTCGATAAAGCGAAGCGCATCGTCACGCGTGCTCTTGTCCGGGATAGTCGGCCCCGAGGCTACCAGAGCCGGATCGTCGCCGGGAATATCCGAGACCACCAGCGACACAACTCTTGCCGGCCATGCCGCCGCCGCGAGCCGCCCGCCCTTGATGCCGGAAACATGCTTGCGGATCGCATTCATCGCGCTGATCGGTGCGCCTGAAGCCAGAAGCGCCCGGTTGACGGCGATCTCGTGGTCCAGCGTCAGATCACCCACCGGCAACGGCAAAAGCGCCGAGCCGCCACCGCAGATCAGCGCCACCACCAGATCATCCTCGTCAAGGCCACTGACCTCGTCGAGCAACCGGCGCGACGCCTTCAATCCATTCTCGTCCGGCAGCGGATGCGATGCCTCCAGCACCTCGATCCGCTCACACCGCGCGCCATAGCCGTAGCGCGTGACAACAGCGCCCGAGAGCGGCCCGTCCCACAGGCGCTCGAACACCCGCGCCATCTGGGCTGCCCCCTTGCCGGCGCCGATCACCACCGTGCGGCCCTTTGGTTTTTCCGGCAGGTTGGCGGCGAGCACCTTTGCCGGATCGGCGGCAGCGACCGCCGCATGGAACAGCGTTTCCAGAAAGGCTTTCGGGTCGGTGATCACGGCCATGTCTTCATCCTCATTCATGAAAAAACCGGGCGGCCCTCCTCCTGGCCGCCCGGTCCTTGTCGTCAGGCGACCGCGTGGTTGGCCATGCGTTCGAGAGCCGTGACGAGGCCAGAATGATCGAGGCCGGCATCACCGTGAGCAGCGCAGCTGTTGAACAGTTCCTGCGTCGCCGCAGTGTTCGGCAGGGAAACGCCGATGGCCTTTGCCCCCTGCAGTGCCAGATTGAGGTCCTTCTGGTGCAGCGAGATGCGGAAGCCCGGTTCGAAGGTGCGCTTGACCATGCGGTCGCCATGCACTTCCAGAATACGCGACGAGGCAAAGCCGCCCATCAAGGCTTCATGAACCCGCGCCGGATCGGCGCCAGCCTTCGAGGCAAAGACCAGCGCTTCCAAGGACAGCCTCGATGGTCAGCGCAACGATGATCTGGTTGGCAACCTTGGTCACCTGTCCGTCGCCGCAATCGCCGACCAGCGTGATGTTCTTGCCCATCAGCTTGAACAGCGGCAATGCCCGCTCGAAGCTGCCTTCGGTACCGCCCGCCATGATCGACAGCGACGCGTTCTTGGCGCCGACTTCGCCGCCCGAGACCGGCGCATCCATATATTCCGCACCCGTTTTGCGAACTGTCTTGGCAAATTCCTTGGTCTCGATCGGCGAGATCGAGCTCATGTCGATGACCAGTTTGCCCTTCGACAGACCGGAGGCAACGCCGTTTTCACCGAACAGGACGTCCTTCACATCCGGCGTATCCGGCAGCATCAGGATGGTGATATCGACCTTTTCCGCCAGTGCCTTCGGCGTCTCGGCAAACTGCAGGCCGTTGTCGAGCAGTTCCTGCTTCGGCGGGATGTGGAATTTCGAGGTAATAACGGTGTGGCCGGCATCCTGCAGGTGGCGCGCCATCGGCGTGCCCATGATACCCAGTCCGATAAAGCCGATTGTGGCCATGATGCTTAACTCCTGATCTTGATGATGTCTGCGCTGCGGGCGGATGTGGCGGCGGCGAGCCAGCCGAGCCCTTCGGATGTCGTGGTGCGCGGCTTGTATTCGCAGCCGATGAAGCCGTCATATCCGGCCGCATCCAGCGCTTCGAAGACGAAGGGGTAATTGATCTCGCCGGTGCCCGGTTCGTTGCGGCCGGGATTGTCGGCCAGCTGCACATGGGCGATTCTTCCCTGGTGCTTCTTGAACGTGCCGATCAGCTCGCCCTCAGTGCGCTGCTGGTGGTAGAGGTCATACTGGATGAACAGGTTGTCGCTGCCGACTTCCGCGATAATCGAGGCTGCCTGCTCCACCGTGTTGAGGTAGAAGCCGGGAATATCGAAGCAGTTGATCGGCTCGATCAACAGCCGGATACCGTGTTTGCCGAGTTCGCCTGCGGCCAGCCGGAGATTGGCAACGAATGTGGCCCTGCAATACGTCGTCCGATACGCCGACCGGCGCGATGCCGGAGAGGCAGTTGATCTGCGTGCAGCCGAGTGCGGTTGCATAGTCGATGGCCGACGCCACGCCGCGGCGGAATTCGTCGATCCGGTCGGGCAGGACGGCGATGCCGCGCTCGCCGGCGGCCCAGTCGCCGGCCGGCAGGTTGTGCAGCACTTGAGTCAGACCATTGACCTCAAGCGCCGCCTTCAGCGCCTTGGCGTCGAAATCATAGGGGAAGAGATATTCCACCGCCGTGAACCCGGCCTTGGCGGCCAGTGCGAAACGGTCGAGGAACGGCACTTCGTTGAAAAGCATGGTCAGGTTTGCCGCAAACTTGGGCATGGGATCTTCTCCTTGTTCTCAATCAGTCGAGCAGCGCCATGATCGCCGTCGGGGCATCCTCGCCGCGTTCGGCCAGTTCCTCGAACTCGACCACCGCATTGATGTCGGCGCCCATCGAAATATTGGTGACGCGCTCAAGGATGAATTCGATGACGACGGGCACCTGGTGTTCGTCCATCAACGCCTGTGCCTTGGCAAAAGCCTCCTGGAATTCGTTCGGGCTCCTGACCCGGATCGCCTTGCAGCCCAGCCCTTCGGCCACCGCGACGTGATCGACGCCGTACCCCTTCTCCGCATCGCCCGATGCGTTGATGTTGTCGAAGGCGAGGCTCACCTCGAAATCCATGGCAAAGCCGCGCTGCGCCTGGCGGATGAGGCCGAGATAGGAATTGTTCACGACCACATGCAGGTAAGGCAGCTTGTGCTGGGCGCCGACGGCCAGTTCCTCGATCATGAACTGGAAATCATAGTCGCCCGAGAGCGCCACGATCCTCCGGTCCGGATCGGCGGCACGCACGCCAAGCGCTGCCGGCAGTGTCCAGCCGAGCGGTCCGGCCTGGCCGCAGTTGATCCAGTTGCGTGGCTTGTAGACGTGCAGGAATTGCGCACCGGCGATCTGGCTGAGACCAATGGTCGAGACGTAGCAGGTGTCGCGGCCAAAAGCCTTGTTCATCTCCTCGTAGACGCGCTGGGGCTTCAGCGGCGTCTGGTCGAAATGCGTCTTGCGCAGCATCGTCCGCTTGCGCTCGCGGCATTCCTCGGCCCAGCCCGACCAATCCTTCAGCTTGCCCGCCGTCTTCCATTCGGTGGCGACATCGAGGAACAGCTTGAGGGCTGCACCCGCATCCGAGACGATACCGAAATCGGGCGCAAAGACCCGGCCGATCTGGGTCGGCTCGATATCGACATGCACGAACTTGCGGCCTTCGGTATAGGTCGGCACGTTGCCGGTATGACGGTTTGCCCAGCGGTTGCCGACGCCGAGCACGAAGTCGGAGGCGAGCAGGTTGGCATTGCCGTAGCGGTGCGACGTCTGCAGGCCGCACATGCCGGCCATCAGCGGATGATCGTCGGGGATCGTACCCCAGCCCATCAGCGTCGGGATAACCGGAATGCCGGTGATCTCGGCAAATTCAGTGAGCAAGTCGGACGCATCCGCATTGATGATGCCACCGCCGGCAACGATCAGCGGACGCTCCGCTTCGTTCAGCATTGCGATCGCCTTTTCGGCCTGCGCCCGCGTTGCGGATGGCTTGTAGGCCTCGAGCGGTGCGTAGGTGTCGATATCGAATTCGATTTCGGCCAGCTGCACATCGACCGGCAGGTCGATCAAGACTGGACCGGGACGGCCCGAACGCATCAGGTGGAACGCCTTCTGGAAGACGAACGGCACCAGCGCCGGCTCCATGACGGTGACCGCCCACTTGGTCAGCGGCGCAGCAATCCTGGCAATATCGACCGCCTGGAAATCTTCCTTGTCGAGCCGGGCGCGCGGCGCCTGGCCGGTGATGCACAGGATCGGGATCAGAATCCGCCTGAGCCGAATAAAGCCCGGTGATCATGTCGGTGCCGGCGGGACCCGAGGTGCCGATGCAGACGCCGATATTGCCATGTTTGGCGCGAGTATAGCCTTCCGCCATATGGGAAGCGCCCTCGACATGCCGCGCCAGGATATGGCGCACCGAGCCACGCGCCTTCAGCGCCGAGTAAAAGGGATTGATTGCAGCGCCCGGAACCCCGAAGGCGCAATCGACGCCTTCCTTCTCCAGAACCAGAACCGCCGCATCGACAGCGCGCATTTTCGCCATGACTATTTCCTCCATCTTGTGAGGATCAGGTTAGTCCATTTTTTCCAGCGAGCAATCATTTAATGGAAATCATTCCCATCATGTGGAAATAAACATCTTCAATGAATCCGACATGAATGAAGAAACCGGGGAGCATGGTAATCGGCTATGGAATTCATGGTCCGTCCGCGCTCCCTCTTCTCCCCAGCGGGGAGAAGGTGGCCCGAAAGGCCGGATGAGGGGGCGAAGCCATGAACACCGAAGTTTGCCGAACCGCCCCCTCATCGCTTCGCATGCGCTCGGCACTTCTCCCCGCTTGGGAGAAGAGAAAGACACCGACTGCACGCCAAAACCGTTCCGCTTTCATCACCGATGCAATATGTCATGAACGATCAGACAACACGGAGCCGACATGGCCGACAAGCAGACCCAACAGGACCCCTTGCGCGCCAAACCAGGCCGCAAGGCCAATGAAAACGCCATCCCCTCCTCCGTGCAGGTGCTCGATCGCAGCCTGAAGCTGCTTGATCTCGTCGCCAGCGCCGATGGCGCGGCGCTGACCGACCTGTCCGATCAGTCCGGCATGGCGCCGTCCACCGTCCACCGGTTGCTCACCGCGCTTGCAGGGTCACGGCATGGTCGCCCATGATGCTGAGACCGGCGCCTGGACCATCGGCCTCAAGGCTTTCGAAATCGGCAACGCCTTCCTGCGCTTCCGCAAGCTCGGTACGATCAGCCGCCCCTTCCTGAAACAGTTGATGGAGCATTCCGGCAGGAAACCGCCAATATCGGCATCGAGGATGGCGGCGACGTCGTCTTCATTTCGCAGGTCGAAAGCCACGCCCCGATGCGCGCCTTCTTCCGCCCCGGCCGCCGCGGCCCGATCCACGCTTCCGGCATCGGCAAGGCCATCCTGTCGACCTGGGACAACGCCGAGATCGAACGCCTGCTCTCGCCTCGCGCCCTTCCCCGTTTCACCGAAAAAACCCACGATACCCTGCCCAAGCTCATCACCGACCTCGAAACCATCCGCACCCGCGGCCTGGTCCATCGACGACGAAGAACACACGCTCGGCATGCGCTGCCTCGCCGCCCCGATCTTCAACGAATATGGCGAAGCGATCGCCGGGATTTCAGTGTCGGGGCCGGCAGTGCGGCTGCCGGACAGCAAGCTTGAGGAACTTGGACCGATGGTGCGGGCGGCGGCGGAGGGAGTGACGAAGGCAATGGGCGGATCGCCGGGCTGATGGCCGCCCTTGCCCCGACGCGTTGCGGATCGGATCGAACACCGCGTCGCGTGACCTGAAATTGTGCCAGATCGGCAATGGGTTGGCTTCAAATCTCTTTTGAAGCGGCGTAAACTTTCCGCCAGTGGGGGAGGCCTCGACGGCGGCCACAAACCACGCCCAAAGTGCGTTGGAATTCCGGGACCGTGGAGCGGAGGGCTGCAACATGAACCAGGCGACCAGCAGTTTGCGCGACAGTTCGGATGCGGCGGTGCGACCACCAATCGCCTGGGCGCTCGCCGTACTTGCCGGGCTCGCGTTCGACTGGCTGTATCCGCTGCCGTTCCTGCCGACGGCCGTGCCGGCCGGCTGGCTCGGCGGCATCGTGTTCCTCGCCGGCCTGGGGCTGCTGATCTGGGCGGCAAAAACCTTCCGTCGCGCGGGGGACACAGATCCAGACCACACAGCCGACGTCGGCGATCGTTGAGGAAGGCCCCTATGGCTTCACGCGCAACCCGATCTATATCGGCATGTTCCTCGGTCTGATCGGCCTCGCCGTCGCCTTCGACAGCCTGTGGCTCATCGTCCTGCTGGTGCCGTTCTATCTCGTCATCCGCTACGGCGTGGTCGCCCGCGAGGAGGCCTATCTTGAGCGAAAATTCGGTGACGTCTACCTCGCCTACAAGGCCCGCGTCCGGAGGTGGCTGTAGCGAGACAACGAGGGCAACCTGCTGGTTCCCGGATCAGACTCGACTAATCACATGAGGCCGAGCACCGCTCGCAGCCCCGGATCATTCTCGCTCAGCCTTTCTTCGATCCATCGGCTCGTCCAGGCGTAGGCGTCCGAAAATACCTCGGAATGCCGGCTCCAGTCCATGAAACCGATCGGGTTGGAAAGCTGTGGGCAGACCGAGACATCCTCGCCGCCAAGCGCAATGTCCTGTGGCCGGTGCGCCAGCATGCTGGCAGCAATGACCTGAAGCATGCTGGGGACCTTTGGCAGGCGGTCGCGACCGAAAGGGTTGAGCCAGGCGACGGTCAGTTCGGCAGCACCAGGAATGCGGTCATAATCGATGTGGTATTTCTGCGGTGCATTCGACCCAAGGCTGACGACGACATTCGGTCCGGTCTTGAGTTCCTTCATCTGGTCCAGTGGCAGATTGTTCATGATCGCGCCGTCCACCAGCATATCGCCATCGGCCGTAAAGAACGGTGGCAGGATACCCGGGATCGAGCCGGACGCCCGAACAGCCTGCCAGAGCATTCCACGACGGTGGACATGCGGCTGACGGCTGCTCAGATTGCTCGAAAGCGCAAAGAACGGAAGCCAGAGATCCTCGATGAGAACCTCGCTGTATTCCGACCGAAGCGCCTGATCGAACACCTTGTGATCCAGCAGCGCGAAATGCGGCACGGTGAGGCGGCGAAACGCCCGGCTCCTGATGAAGATGTCGTGCGTGCCCCGGTCAATCCCGTCCGCATCCAAGCCGCTTGCAGAAGCCGGCCATCATCGCCGCGCCGGAACTCGTGCCCCCGAGATAGTCGAAGCACGCACCGGCCTCGACGAAAGCCTTGTAGACGCCGAGGTGGATGCTGCCGAGGGACCCGCCCCCCGCCGCCACGTAACCCCGCGCCTTGCCGGAAATGAATCGGACCAACCGCTCGATGTCAGCCCCGTCCTCCAGCGCGACATGATGATGCTGGCCAACATGAGGACGCTCATCGAGCCATGCGGAAGTACCGGAGACCGCTGTCGAGCGCGTGTCGTGAATAAGGACGAGCCGCCCGGACGATGGTGAATGAACCGATAGCGCCAATGCCTCGGACGGGTTCAGCCGGGGCGAACAGGATGCGTCGGCAAGCAGCAGGACGCCATCGGCCTGGCGGATGCAGACGCGTGTCCAATCATTCGCCTCTTCATCGGCGACATAGACGATGATGTCGGTTTCCGCCTCCAGTTCGTTCAGCCAGTTCAGAACCGGCTGGTCATCGACCGGGAGACCGGCGAACCGGGCGTGAATATCAGCCCGGGCGACGAACCGGGCGCGGGTGCTCGCGTCGAACGCTTCCTGCAGGCGCCGGATGAAGATCGGTGACATGCGGCTTCCACCGGCCGGAATGATCGCAAGCGTCCGAATCCTGGCAGACTTTTGAGGAGCGCCGAACTGGGGGATTGCACCGCAAACCGGCGCGCCAGAAATGTCGTGACCGCCTGTCGCAGGCTCGGCAAGGCCTCGGCCGCCTTCTCGAAGTCGCAACCGCGGATGTCAAGGACGATGGAATCGCGCGCGGCAAGGACGGTCGCGGTGCGGGGCAGCCCTGCGAAGAAGCCAACCTCGCCGACGAGTTCACCCTGTCCGATTTCGGCAATCGAGACCGACAGATCTCCCTTGTGCACCGTAAAGCGACCCGACAGCACGATGAAGAACCTGTCCGACGGATCGCCTTCGCGAACCAGAACCTCGCCGCGCCGCAAGACCCGGCGGTCGGATTCGGCGGCCAAAGCCTCAAGCGCCACCAACGACGTCCGATCGAACATCAATGTCGCCGACAGCAATCTCGCCACGAGAGAGATCAGCGGAGGACATCTGAACCACCTTCTGGGGAGCTCCGGTCTGATTGTGGTCTGTGCTTGCTTACATAAGGATCACTGAAAATCGCCAAAAGCAATGTCTGTTTCGCTCAAGGCGCGGTTGCCTGCAACGCGAAGACCAGAGCGGCGCACCGTTCGCAGGGTCGCCGTTCAATTGCTTTTCCCCGACGTTGCCTCGAACGGCGGGCCGAGCGTCAGCCCCTCACCCCCGCGCCACCCACCGGTGCCAATCTTCTTCGCTGCCATGGAAGACGTTGAGGTCGATCCTGCCTTCGACACCGTGCGAAAGACCGGAGCCGGAATATTGCCAGAACAGCCATTTGCGGCCCGGATAGACCTGCGACGGATGCGCTGCCACCGAGCGCAGCCAGAACGGATAGTCCTTGAATTCGCCCGTCAGGTTGTCGCAGTAGAAATCCGGTGCGGTATAGATCACCGGGCGCTTGCCATAGTGGCGCTCCAGCTTGTCCATGAATACCTGCATCTTTTCGATCGCCTTGGCCCGCGACAGGCAGTACTTGCAGCTCGATTCGCCGTTATATTCGACGTCGATCACCGGCGGCAGCGCGTCTGGATCGCGCGGCACGTTGCGGATGAACCAGTCGGCCTGTTCGCCGGCGGTGCGGCACCAGTAGAAGAAGTGATAGGCGCCGCGCTTCAGCCCGGCATCCTTCGCCCGCTTCCAGTTCGTCCTGAACATCGGATCGAGATGGTCGCCGCCATCGGTCGCCTTGATATAGGCGAAATTCGCCCCTTGCGTGCGCAGTTTCGCCCAGTCCATTTCGCCCTGCCAGCGCGACACGTCGATGCCGTGCACGGCAAGCTTGCGCAGGTGACGCCTTGCCGAAATTGATCGGGTGCGCGTCGTGGAACTGGCGGCTGTAGATTTGCGGACGTCGGGTGCGCGAAAGCGCCGTTTGTCGGATTTTCCGGCATGACCATCGCCACCGGACGCTCAGCCGGAACCGCCATACCCTCCGTCGTCACGGATTCGAAGGCCTGCGACTGCAGTATCTGTCCCGCCCAGGCCAGTTGCTCTGGATGGCTTTCGGCCTGCGCGATCACAGCGCCGACATCCGCTGTCGGCACCGGTGCCGGCACGACAGAACTGGTCGTCTCCTTCGACGGCAGCCCGGCCACCAGGCTGTCCGGCCCGGAACTGGACGTGCAGCCTGCCACAAGCAGGCCGGCAAGAAGGATCGCTGGAACAGCCGAAAAACGCATAGGACCCCGTACGCAAAACAGAAAACAGGCGGCACCCGCCCCACTGCCTTTAATCCCTAACGGAAAATTACCAACAAAGATTGAATCCGATCTTTCTTACGTACGAAGGATGGGAATCAGGGCAGAATCAGGCGGCTGCAGCCGCTGGCGACAATGTCTGGCCAAAGCCGGTCGAGGGGGTTAGGTATCGTTCAAAACCTGCCGTTCATTGCGCGGCAAGTGACGCGACACAACACCGCCCTTGGGGCTTTTCAGGACGGACGTCAGACATGGCTGAACGCGCCAGAATCATCTTCATTCACGGTGCATCCAGCAGCGGCAAATCCACGCTCGCGCGGGCCGTTCAGGCAGAGATCAACGAGCCCTTCTGGCACGTCTCCATCGACCACATTCGCGACTCGGGCACCCTGCCTATGGAGAGGTTCCGGCGCGGGGACTTTCGGTGGAAAGAACACCGCGCGGCCTTCTTTGAAGGGTTTCACCGCTCTCTGGTTGCCTATGCATCGGCTGGCAATAATCTCCTGCTGGAACACATCCTGGAAGAGCCCGAATGGGCGTCAGACCTGGCATTGCAGTTCGAGCCGTTCGACGTTTTCTTCGTCGGTCTTCACTGCGACCTCGATGAACTCGTCAGACGGGAAACGGCTCGGGGAGACCGGCGGGCCGGCAGCGCTGCGGATGATTTTCATCGGATCCACGAGGGACAACGCTACGACCTGCAACTCAGCTCCGGACAGGCGGTTGCGGATAACGCTACGCAATTGATTTCCGCCTGGACTGCTCGCCAGAGGCCATCAGTCTTCGAGCAACTTGCACTTGAGGCGCGCGGCACTACTGCCCGGTAATCCGTCATTCTCAGGAAGGCTCCAAAATTTCCCCGTCATCCTCGCCCTTGTGGCGGGGATCCAGCTTGCCGCGTCTGCGGCACGAAAGACTCTTCCCTGTCAGATGGCGGTTCTTTCACCGCGCCGACGCGCAGTGGCTGGATGCCTGTGACAAGCACAGGCATGACGGAGGTGTTGGGGGCCTAGCCTCCCGTGGCCAAAAATCATCCCCGCAAATCCCCGCAGGCCAAAACCTGTGCCATCATCATTCCCGTCCTGTCATCGGCTAGACCGCTAGGCGTAGCGGTGAGACGGGACCGGTGCCGGGTGAAGGACAGACGTAAACCTTTGCCCGGTGGATGGTCAGAAAGTGGTTTCCCTCTCGTCTGCAAAATGGCGGGGCGTGCCTGTGAGGCACACATGAGGAGCGGCGACTGGGTTGTCGAAAGACGATCCTTTCGTGGCGCGGCGGCAAGACCGTCAGCATCACCCCGTCTAAAAAGGGTGCCGCCATCCCCGCAGAGAAACCGGAGTTGCCCATCGACCACCACTGAACGGGGCGCTGGAAGGCGTCATATACATTACTTAGTCATCGGCACTTTCCAGCGCCCCGGCCAAGTCAGCATGAAGCAAACCCACGGCGGATTTTCCGGGCGTGGCCATCGGGCGTTGAAGGTCTTCTACCTCCCCCTTGAGGGGGAGGTCACCGCCCAGCGGCGGGTGGGGGTGGCCACCGCGAACACTACAATCAATTGAACATGCCGCAGATCACCCACCCCGGAGTTTCACTCCGCCCCTCCCCCTAAAGGGGAGGGTGAAAACCTTACACCGTCTCCAGTTCCCGCTTTGCGGCGGCCTTCCGCGCCTTCATCGCCTTGCCCGCCACATAGACCTCGGCGACGCAGCGGTCGTCGCCCATCGTCTGCAGGATGAACAGTTCGTCAGTCAGCGACTTTGCCGTCCGCATCCTGAGTTCCATCGCCGATTTGCCGCTCGAGTCGAGCACGACGATATCGGCGTCGGCGCCGGCATGCAGCGAGCCGATGCGGTCCTGAAGTCCGAGCGAGCGAGCGTTGCCGAGCGTCATGCGGTAGAAGGAATTGAGCGGCGACAGGCGCTGGCCCTGCAGGTGCAGAACCTTGTAGGCTTCGTCCATCGTCTCCAGCATCGAAAAGCTGGTACCGGCGCCAACATCGGTTGCCACCGACCAGCGGGCGCCGAGCCTGTCAGAACCGGTCGCGGTCGAACAGGCCGGAGCCGAGGAAGAGATTGGAGGTCGGGCAGAACACGCCGACCGCACCTGTCTCGGCCAGCACCGAAATTTCCCGGTCGCTCAGATAGATGCAATGCCCGAGCAGCGTCTTGTCCGTCAGAAGATCATAATGGGCGTAGATGTCGGTATAGTCCTTGGCATCCGGATAGAGCGAGGTGGCAAAGGCAATCTCGTCCTTGTTTTCGGAAAGATGCGTCTGCACGTAGCAATCGCGGTGCTCGGCGACCAGCGCTTGGGCCATCTCCATCTGCTCCGGCGTCGAAGTGATAGCGAAGCGCGGGCTGATGGCATAATGCGCCCGGCCGCGACCATGCCATTTGCCGATCAGTCGCTTGGTCTCGTCATAGCCCTTTTGCGGCGTATCGCGCAGCGCATCCGGCGCATTGCGGTCCATCATCACCTTGCCGCCAACCATCAGCATGCCGCGCTGTTCGGCTGCCGTGAAATAGGCATCGACGCTTTGCGGATGCACCGAACAATAGGCAACCGCCGTCGTCGTGCCGTTCGACAGAAGCTCATCCATGAAGCGCCCGGCGATGAAGGCCGCATGTTCCGGCTCGGCGAATTTCTGTTCCTCGACGAAGATGTAGGTGTTCAGCCATTCGAGAAGCTGGGCGCCATAGGATGCGATCGCCTGGGTCTGCGGGAAATGCAGATGCGTGTCGATCAGCCCGGGCAGGATGAGATGCGGCCGGTGATCAGCCACCGCGACGCCGGGACCGGCAGCCTTGCTGATTTCGGCATAATCGCCGACAGCAACGATCTTGCCATCCCGTACAAAAACCGCGCCATCGTCCACGGTCAGATAGGATGCGGTATCATCGATACCCTTGGGCTCATCGATAAAGGTGAGGACACGTCCACGGATCAGGAGTTCGCTCATTGGGTTTTTCCTCCGTTCACAACTGTCTCGTACCAGGCGACCAAAAGCTTGCGCTCGTCGTCGGTCACGGCAGTCACGTTGGCCGGCGGCATCGCATGCGAGCGTCCGGCCTGCAGGTAGATTTCCCGCGCATGGTTGGCGATCTCGGCATCGGTCTCCAGCACCACCCCCTTCGGCGGCTTAATCATCCCCTCCCAGCCCGGCTCCTGTGCATGGCACATGGAACAGCGGCCAAGGATTGTGTCGCGCACCTTCGGAAAGGCTTCCGCCGTAACAAAGGGCTGCTGCGCTGCCGAGACCTGTTCCGGCACGCCGGTCAGGATTTTTGGCACAGTCGAAAGCCACATGATGACGATGAACAAAAGCACGGTGGCCAGCCATGTCCAGGTCGGGTTGCCGGTATTGGCGTGGCGGGTGTTGAAATAGTGGCGGATGGTGACGCCCATCAGGAACACCAGCGAGGCGATGATCCAGTTGAACTGGGTGCCGAAGGCCAGCGGATAATGGTTCGACAGCATCAGGAACAGCACAGGCAGCGTCAGGTAGTTGTTGTGGGTCGAGCGCTGTTTGGCGATCCGGCCGTATTTCGCATCCGGCGTGCGGCCGGCGATCAGGTCGGCGACGACGATGCGCTGGTTCGGCATGATGATGAAGAAAACGTTGGCGGACATGATCGTCGCGGTGAAGGCCCCGAGATGCAGGAAGGCGGCGCGGCCGGTGAACAGCTGCGTATAGCCCCAGGCAACCGCAACCAGGATGAAATAGAGCGCCACCATCAGCCGCGTATTGTCATTGCCGAAGGGCGACTTGCAGAGCAGGTCATAGATGATCCAGCCGAAGGCAAGCAGAGGCAAGCGAGATCCCGATGGCAACCGGCTTGGAGACATCCAGCACATTGGGATCGATCAGATAGAGATCGGCGCCGGCATAATAGACGAGGGCAAGCATGCCGAAACCGGAAAGCCAGGTGACATAGCTCTCCCATTTGAACCAGATCAGGTGTTCCGGCATGTTGGACGGCGCCACCAGGTATTTCTGGATATGGTAGAAACCGCCGCCATGAACCTGCCATTCCTCGCCATAGGCGCCGGCCGGAAGATCGGGGCGCTTGCGCAGGCCAAGGTCGAGTGCGACGAAATAGAACGACGAGCCGATCCAGGCGATGGCGGTGATGACGTGGAGCCAGCGGACGGCGAAGGTCAGCCAGTCCCAGGCAATGGCGTATTCATACATAAGGGCCTCCCTGTTTGGGAGACTTCTGCCACCGCGCGATACCAACCGAAATGCCGGTTAATCCCCAACACTTTCAAAAAAATCTATAAGATCGCCACCGATGTCGTTCGATTTGCAATGTGATAGAAGAACCTCATGTCCTATCTCGATAACGTCCGCGTCTTTGTCCGTGTCGTCGAACTCGGCACCCTTTCCTCCGCCGGCCGCGACCAGCGGGTGACCCCGGCCGTTGCCAGCAACCGTATCAAGGAGCTGGAACGGCACCTTGGCGTGCGCCTGTTCAACCGCACCACCCGCAAGCTCTCGCCGACCGAACACGGAAGGGTGTTCTACCAGGGCGCGGTGAAGATCATCGAGGCGGTGAACGAGGCCGAAAGCGCAATCGCAGACCTTTCGCACAATCCGAAGGGATCGCTGCGCATCACAGCGCCACTCGGCATTGGTAGGCGTCTGATCGCATCAGGCATCCCGGAATTCCACGATAAATACCCGGATATCGAGGTGCGCGTGCGCCCTCTCCGACCACAATGTCGATATCCTGAGCGAAGGCGTCGATGTCGCCTTCAAGCTCGGCGTTCTCGAAGATTCCAACCTGCGCATGCGCGGCATCCTCAACTGCCAGCGTGTCGTCTGTGCTGCCCCCGGCTATCTGGCAAAACGCGGCACGCCGGAAACACCCGACGCCCTGATCGACGACAAGCACGACTGTCTGCTTCTGCGCTATCCGGGCTCGAAGGAATATTACTGGACCCTGCAGACGCCGGACGGCATCCGCAAACTGGAAATCGGCGGCCCCTACGATTCCGACGATGGCGACGTCCTGACGCAATGGGCGCTGGAAGGCCGGGGCATCATCAACAAGCCGCTGTTCGAGGTAAAAAGTTACCTCAATGAAGGCACGTTGGTCGAAATCCTCAAGGACACCCCACCCGCCAGCGTCCAGCTCGCCGCGATCTATCCGCACAAGCGCTTCCAGGACCCGAAGGTCCGCCTGATGATCGATTTCATGGCCGAACGCTGTCAGCGGATGATCGGCAAGATGTTGGAGTAGCAGCCTAAGGAATGAGGATGACCTTGCCGGTCGTCTGGCGCGCCTCCATGGCGCGATGGGCTTCCGCAGCGGCCTCAAAAGGATACCGGCGACCTTCCACCACCTTGATCCTCCCCTGAAGCGAGAGGTCGAAAAGTTCCGTGAGATCGGCCCGGACGTTTTCAGGCGTCAGCAAAGGCAGGAGAGCGAACCCCTTCAGGGATTGGTTTTGCGACATCATCTTGTCGGTCATCTCCGGCGTGATCTGGAAGCGGCCCATGGCACCGAAGACAAGCTCTCCGCCGGGGGAGAGAAGGTCGAGCAGTGATGCGCCCAGCTCCCCGCCAACGAAGTCGAAGATCAGATCGACGCCGTCGCCGATGACCGGACGAGCGTGTGACAGCCAGTCCGGCTGCGCATATTCGATCGCGGCATCCGCTCCCATGGACAGTGCGAGAGCCCGTTTTTCAGGGGTGCTCGCTGCGGCAATGACCTCTGCCGCGCCGCCGGCCTTCGCCAGCTGAAGCAGAAGGGAGCCGACACCACCGGCGGCAGCTGGCACGAGCACGCGTTTGCCGGCAACGGGACTTCTGCGGACGGCATGCAGCGCGGTCAGGCCCTGGATTATCAAGGACACCGCCGCCTCAAGAGACAGCCCATCGGGCACCGCCACGGCAGCACCCGCCGGAACAGCGACATATTCCCGCGCAGCCGCCGGATCCCAGACCGAAGGCAAACATCGGCACGGCGACCCGCATGCCAGTCATCGGCCAGGTCACACCCTCCCCCAATGTTTCCACCGTTCCGGCGATTTCGACGCCCGGTATCATCGGCAGCTGCGGCGTGGTCCCATAGCGATCTGCCCGCATCAGCACTTCGAAGTAGTTGAGACCGACCGCCGCAACACGGACCAGGACTTCGCCTTTGGCCGGCTGAGGGCGCGGGATATCCGCAATCTCAAGAACGCCCGGCCCGCCAAATTGGCGATACTGAATGGCTTTCATGCTCTTCGGCTCCTGCATTGCAAATGTGTCGAGCCACATCTATCTGAAGCAGGAGAACGGCGGCTACACACTCTTTCGTCCGCTAGTCACCGAAAGGTCACCATGGCAGATATCATCAAGAAATTGCCATTGCTTCCCTCGGAAAGAGCCCTGAAGATTATCGCCGGGCGCTGGAAGGCAATCGTGCTCTACCACCTCTTCAGTGGAGCAAAGCGGCTGTCGGAATTGAAAAAACTTGTCCCCGACGTCAGCCAGAAGATGCTGATACAGCAGCTTCGTGAGCTGGAGGAGCACGGCCTGGTCCGTCGCGAGGTTTTCGCCGAAGTCCCGGCAAGGGTGGAGTATTCGGCGACCGATCTGGGATCAAGCCTGCAGCCTTTGCTGCTTGCACTGTGCCAATGGGGCCAGCATCATGCTGCGGAAACCGGAGACGGCGGCCGGATTTCGCCCTGCGTCATAAACCTTCGCCTCGCCGGACTGCTGTCAAGCCTGTCTACAGCCGAGACAGTCGGTAACGAAGTCAGGCCTCCGCGGGCTTGATTTGGCGCCTCGATTTTACCTGCCTTGGCTTCGGCAAGACGTAATTCAACGCCGCCGTCATGATCTCCGCCGCCGCCAGCGCTGCAATCACCGCCGGCCGTTTGTCCTTCACCGCCGTGCCGCCGATCGGGCAGATCAGCCCTTCGAAAAGATCCGATCGGCCTATTTCGCGGGACAGCCAGTTCTTGAAGGTGGCTCGCTTGGTCTTCGAGCCGATCATGCCGACATAGGCCGCGTCGTCGCGACGCAGCGCTTCGGCGGCGATCAGGAAATCGAGCGCATGATCATGTGTAAGGATGACGAACGCGCTACCGGGAGGTGCATCGCGCACCACCGCTTCCGGCATCGCCGTCAGGCAGGTTTCCGATGCCCTGCACGCCCGACGTAGACAATTCCTCTTCGCGGGTGTCGACCAGAACGGTGCGTACCGGCACCAGCGACAGGGCCATGGCCAGCGCATCGCCGACATGGCCTGCCCCGAAGACGTAGACATGCGGACGCTCTGCCATTTCGCGGTCGCTCCGTGCAATCAGAAAGGCGGCGACATCCGGGCTTGCCGCAGTAAAGGAAAGCCCGACACGGCCGCCGCAGCACTGGCCGATTTCCGGGCCGAGCGGGACGTTCATCGCTTCCGCCGGGACGCCCTGCCGCAAGGCCCGGCGGGCGTGGTCAATTGCCATATATTCCAGCTGCCCGCCACCAACGGTTCCGAACAGGCCATCTTCAGCCACCAGCATCCAGGCATCGGTGTCGCGCGGCGTCGAGCCGGCGGCACCCGTCACCTCGACGAGCACGCAGTCCGGCTCGCGGCGCAAAAGTCCCTGATGTCTTCGCGTCTGGCAGCCATGCCGATCACCCGTTCTTCGCAGCCCGCCGCAAGCGTTCGATCGCGAGCAGCACGCATTCAGGCGTTGCCGGCGCATCGAGACGCGGCGCTATACGATACTCCGCAACGCTTGCCGCCGCCATCGAGATTGCTTCCAGAACCGAGATCGGCAGCATGAACGGCGGTTCGCCCACAGCCTTGGAACGGCGGATCGTTTCCTCGCGGTTGACGGACCATTCGGCGAGCTTGACGTTGAAGATGCGCGGCCGGTCAGAGGCGAGCGGGATCTTGTAGGTCGACGGCGCATGGGTGCGCAGCCGGCCCTTGGCATCCCACCACAGCTCTTCCGTCGTCAGCCACCCCATGCCCTGGACGAAGGCGCCTTCGACCTGGCCGATATCCAGCGCCGGGTTGAGCGACTTGCCGACATCGTGCAGCACATCGGTGCGATCGACCTGATATTCGCCGGTCAGCGTATCGACGCTGACCTCGGAACAGGAGGCGCCATAGGCATAATAGAAGAACGGACGGCCGCGGCCTTCGGACCGGTTCCAGTGGATTTTCGGCGTCTTGTAGAAACCGGCCGCGGACAGCTGGATGCGCGATCCATAGGCGATCTTGATGAACTCCGAAAAGGCGATGCGCTCGGCTCCGATGCGGATCGTGTTCGGCCTCGAAGGCGACATCGCTTTCACTGACGCCCCAGCGCTCGGCCGCAAAGGTCACCAGCCGCGCCTTGATCTGCTGCGCCGCATTGGCAGCCGCCATGCCATTGAGATCGGAGCCGGAGGATGCCGCCGTCGCCGACGTATTCGGCACTTTGCCGGTCGTCGTTGCGGTCACCTTGATCCGGTTGAGATCGACCTGGAATTCATCGGCCACCACCTGTGCGACCTTGGTATAGAGCCCCTGCCCCATTTCCGTGCCGCCGTGGTTCAGGTGGATCGAGCCATCGGCATAGACATGCACCAGTGCACCGGCCTGGTTGTATTCCGTCTTAGTGAAGGAGATGCCGAACTTCACCGGCGTCAGCGATGCCGCGCTTGATGATTTGGCTCTTGCGGTTGAAGGCCAACACCTCCTCGCGCCGCGCGGAATAATCGCAGGATGTTTCCAGCTCCTCGATGATCCGGCCGATGATGTTGTCTTCGACGGTCTGGTGATAGGGCGTGAGATTCCGCCCCTCGCCACCGTAGAAATTCAGCTTGCGGATGTCGAGCGGGTCCTTGCCGAGTGCATAGGCCACGTCCTCGATCATCCGCTCGCCGCCAACCATGCCCTGCGGGCCGCCGAAACCACGGAAGGCGGTGTTGGAAACGGTATTGGTCTTCAGCGGCCGCGAGCGCAGACGGACATGCGGATAGAAGTAACAATTGTCGGCATGGAACAGCGCGCGGTCGGTCACCGGGCCGGAAAGATCGGCGGAGAAGCCGCAACGGGCGGAGAAGGTGGCATCGACGGCCTCGATCCGGCCGTCATCGTCGAAGCCGACCTTGTAGCCGACATGGAAATCATGGCGCTTGCCGGTCGCGGTCATGTCGTCGTCGTGGTCCGGGCGGATTTTGACCGCACAGCGATATTTCTTCGCCGCAAGCGCTGCGACGGCGGCAAACAGGTTGGCCTGCGTTTCCTTGCCACCAAACGCGCCGCCCATGCGGCGCACGTTGATGGTCACGGCATTGGAAGCGACACCGAGCACCTGGCCGACCATATGCTGGGTTTCCGCTCGGATGCTGGGTCGAAGAGTAGATCAATATCTCGTCGTCTTCGCCGGGAATGGCAAAGGAGATGTGGCCCTCGAGATAGAAATGATCCTGCCCGCCGATGCGCATCTCGCCTTCGAGGATATTCTTCGCCTTGGCAAAACCGGCGGCTATATCGCCACGCTCCAGCTTCAGGGGATCGATGACCAGCGGATAATTGGCGGCGGCGGCTTCCAGAACGTCGGTGACATGTGGCAGGTCCTGATACTCGATCTTGACCCTGGCGGCGGCGCGGGCGGGCCTCATCGCGAGTTTCGGCGATGACGGCGAAGATCGGCTGGCCGTGAAATTCCACCTTGTCGGTCGCAAAGACCGGATCGTCGTGCTTGTGGGCCGGGCTAACATCGTTCTCGCCGGTAATATCGTCGGCCGTGAGCACGCCGATGACGCCGGGTGCGGAGTTCACAGCGTCGAAATCGATCGACAGAATCTGCGCATGGGCGCGCTGCGACAGGCCGAGATAGGCGTGCAAGGTGCCAGCGGGTTCCGGAATGTCGTCGATATATTCGGCGGTCCCGGTCACATGCTTGTGGCCGGATCTGTGCCGCTCGTTTTCGTGGACGCCGCCACGGATGCGGTCGATGGGCTGCATGACGTTCATGATCTTCTCCTCACACAGCCTGCTTGCGGTCAAGCCGCACCGGCTCATCATCCTGCGTTTCCAGATAGAAGCGGCGCAGAAGATTTTTTGCGACCAGCAGGCGGTAATCGGCGGATGCGCGCCAGTCGGTCAGCGGTGTGTAGTCCTTGCCGAGCGCTTCCATGGCGGTCTCGATCACCGCCTCAGTCCAATCGGCACCTATTAACGCGGCCTCGGCATTGTCGGCCCGCTTCGGTGTCCCCGCCATGCCGCCATAGGCGATCACGGCTTCGGAGACCTTGCCATTGCCATCGAAGATCAGGCGGAAGGCGCCGCAGACGGCGGAGATGTCCTCGTCCAGCCGCTTGGTGATCTTGTAGACCGCATAACGCGTTCTCGTCGAGGAACGGAATGCGTACGGCCTCGACGAATTCGCCGGGCTGGCGGTCCTGCTTGCCATATTCGATGAAGAAGCTTTCGAGCAGCACGGTGCGGCTCACCTTGCCCTTGCGCAGCACAACGGAGGCGCCGAGCGCAATCAGGGCCGGCGGCGTATCGCCGATCGGCGAGCCGTTGGCGATGTTGCCGCCGATCGTGCCCATGTTGCGCACCTGCTGGCCGCCGATGCGGTTCCAGAGTTCGATGAGCTGCGGGAAATATTTTGAGATCAACGGAAAGGATTCGGTGTAGCTGACACCGGCGCCGAAGGTGATGCCGGTCTCATCGACGGAAATGCGGCGCAGCTCGTCGAGATGGCTGAGATGCACGACGGGCGCGATGTCGCGCATGAATTTCGTCACCCATAGGCCGACATCGGTGGAGCCGGCGACGATGCGGGCTTTCGGCTCCGCCTCGTAGATCTCGGCGAGATCGTCGACGGAGGCCGGCAGCAGGAAGCGCTCGGAACCTTCGCCGATCTCGACGCGCTTGCCGTCCTTCAGCCCCTCCAGCTTCTGGATGATCGTTGCGCGCTCGGCGACCAGCGGATCCCGGTCGAGATCACCGATCACCGACACAGCCTCGGCGGCGCGGATGATGGCAGCGTAACCGGTGCAGCGACAGAGATTACCCTGCAGCGCCTTCTCGATCTCGGTCACCGACGGCTTCGGATTTTCCATCCAGAGACCATAGAGCGACATCACGAAGCCGGGCGTGCAGAAGCCGCATTGCGAGGCATGCGTATCGACCATCGCCTGCTGCACCGGATGCAACGGGCCGCCGGGAGTGGCGAGCGAATCCACCGTGACGATGTGGCAGCCGTCGAGCGAGCCGACGAAACGAATGCAGGCGTTGACGCTCTCGTATTTCAGCTGGCCATCCAGCAGGCGCCCGACCAGCACCGTGCAGGCGCCGCAATCGCCCTCGGCGCAGCCTTCCTTGGTGCCGCGCAGATTGCGGTCGATGCGCAGGAAATCGAGCAATGTCTGGACCGCTGAAACGGCCGAGAGTTCGACCAGGCGGTGATTGAGCAGGAAACGGATGGAACTGCGGATTTGGACGGTCATGGCTCAGCTCCCGCGATAGGTCGAATAGCTGTAGGGCGAAAAGCAGCAGCGGCACATGGTAATGCGCCGACACGTTTGCGATGCCGAAGCGAATGGGAATGATATCGAGGAACGGCACTTCGCCACCCTTCCGGCCGAGATAATTGCCGGCATGGAAGCGCAGTTCGTAGGTGCCGGACTTCATCAGGTCGCCGCTCAGCAGCGGCGCATCGCAGCGGCCGTCGTCATTGGTGCGGGTGGAGCCGATCTGCTCGGCGCGCTCGCCTTCGAGGCGAAAGAGATCGATGCGCAGGTTCTCGGCGGGTTTGCCGAGCGCCGTGTCGAGCACGTGGGTCGTCAGCCGGCCGGCTGTTCCAGATTGCATGCGTTTCACCTCCCGAAGACTGCATTCGTTGGGCCACTATCTGCCACTCGACTTCCCTGCGGTAGCGGGCTGATCGTTCGAGACTTTCAAAATTTTGATGGGGAATGGCGCGCGTTTTGCGGTTAGAAATCGGCCAATCGAACGTTTTGGGAGGAATGATTTCATGAGATATCCGCGCGATCTACAGGGCTATGGCGCAACCGCACCGAATGCTGCCTGGCCGAACGAAGCCCGCATCGCCGTGCAATTCGTCGTCAACTACGAGGAGGGCGGCGAAAACTGCGTGCTGCATGGCGACATCGCATCGGAAGCCTTCCTGTCGGAGATCGTCGGCGCCAGCGCATGGGCGGGCCAGCGCCATTGGAACATGGAATCGATCTATGAATATGGTGCCCGCGCCGGCTTCTGGCGGCTGCACCGGCTTTTGACCGAACGCGACGTTCCGGTCACCGTCTATGGTGTCGCAACCGCCTTGAAACGCTCCCCGGAACAAGTGGCGGCGATGCAGAGTGCAGGCTGGGAAATTGCCTCGCACGGGCTGAAATGGGTCGAGCACAAGGACATGGACCCGGCCGAGGAGCGCAAGCAGATTGCCGAGGCGATCCGGCTGCACACGCTCGTCACCGGCGAACGGCCGCGTGGCTGGTATACCGGCCGGTGTTCGGAAAACACCGTCGATCTCGTCACCGAGGAAGGCGGCTTCGCCTATGTTTCCGACAGCTATGCCGATGATCTGCCCTATTGGCACGAGCACGGCGGCAAGCATCAGCTGGTCATCCCCTACACACTCGACACCAACGACATGCGCTTTGCCACGCCCCAAGGCTTCAACAGCGGCGACCAGTTCTTCAGTTATCTGAAGGACACGTTCGACGTGCTCTATGCCGAAGGGGCACAAGGCGCGCCAAAGATGATGAATATCGGCCTGCATTGCCGGCTCGTCGGACGGCCGGGACGTGTTGCCGCCCTTGCGCGGTTCATCGATTACGTGAAGAGCCATGACAAGGTCTGGATCGCCCGCCGCATCGATATCGCCGATCATTGGGCAAAGGCATTTCCCTTCAAGCCGAATGACAATCGCCCATCACGTCTTTCGGAAGAGGCTTTCGTTGCCCGCTTCGGCGGCGTCTTCGAACATTCGGACTGGATCGCCCGGCGCGCTTTTGCGGGCGAACTGGGGGCAGCCAACGATACGGCGATCGGCCTGCATGCAGCCTTGGCAGCGGTCTTTCGCGGTGCAAGCGAAACGGAGCGTCTGGCGGTGCTCAACGCTCACCCGGATCTCGCCGGCAAACTGGCGCAGGCCAAGCGCCTGACCGAAAGCTCGACCAGCGAACAGGCCTCCGCCGGGCTCGACGCACTGACGGACGCCGAGCGCGAGCAGTTCAACATTCTCAACGGCCGCTATGTCAAAACCTTCGGCTTTCCCTTCATCATCGCCGTGCGCGCCTCGGTAAGGCCGACATTCTGGCCGCCTTCCAGCGCCGCATCGGCAATGACTGGCAGACCGAATTCCAAACCGCCTGCCGCCAGGTCGAGCGGATCGCGCTGCTGCGCCTGACCGACATGCTGCCGAACTGAGGAGGGCACCATGAAGACGATCGATATCAAGCCGCTGACCCGCGAGGCTTTTGCCCCCTTCGGCGAGGTGCTGGAAACCGAAGGCGCGCATCATTTTCCGATCAACGCCGGCAAATGCGTGCGCTATCACGACCTCGCCAAGATCGAGACGACAGGCGACAAGGCCCGCCCGATGATCAGCCTTTTGCGCGGCGAGCCTTATCCGCTGCCGCTGGAACTCGGCATGGTCGAACGCCACCCGTTCGGCAGCCAGGCGTTCATCCCGCTCAGCGAACATCCGTTCCTCGTCGTCGTTGCTGAGGAAACGCCGGACGGACCGGGCGAGCCGATCGCCTTCAAGACGGCGCCCGGACAGGGCGTCAACATCGGCCGCAATGTCTGGCACGGCATCCTGACACCGCTCGACGGCATCTCGGATTTCGCGGTCGTCGACCGCGCCGGCGAAGGCGCCAATCTGGAAGAGCATTTTTACGAGACGCCGTTTTTGATCCGCTAAGCTTCCCATCGTTGCCAAAGTCAGCCCATCGCGACCATTTTCGTCCGGCAAAAAGTTTTGCCGGACGATGTCGATTTCCGAAAAGCCTGTTCGTCGTTAGGATACCCGATCATTGAGGCCGGCTCTAACAAGGAGACAGACGATGCGTGTGATGGTGTTAGTGAAAGCGACCGAAGACAGCGAAAAGGGTTTTTTCCCGACAGACGAGACCACCGCGATGATGGAGGCGATGGGCAAATTCAATGACGAACTGCGCGATGCCGGCATCCTGCGCGACGCCGACGGCCTCAAACCTTCCTCGGCGGGCAAGCGTGTTGCATTCGATGGCGCCCGCCGTACGGTCATCGACGGACCTTTCGCCGAGGCCCGCGAACTGGTCGCCGGCTTCTGGCTCTGGGACGTCAAGGACATGGATGAAGCGGTCGCCTGGGTGAAGCGCTGCCCCAATCCGATGCCGGGACCGAGCGAGATAGAAATCCGGCCACTGTATGAGATGGCTGACTGGCAATGAGACGCTGACGCGCAGGTCACGAAAAGCTGTGACCTGCGCAAGACGCTCAATGACAACCGAGACTATCGGCCGGAGCCTCCTTAATTTCCTTGCGGCTTTGGCCGGCAACGCCACATGACTGCATGCGAGAAGCAGCTCATGATCGAAGCAATTTTTCGCGTGGAGATGGCTCCACGAATGTGCCGGAAGCGGTCATGGGAATGTCGATTATCGCTCCAAGGCACCTTTTCCGGCGATTATATTAGGTCGAAATTTGGCAATGCGTGATGTTCGCGTTTCGGGGATTCTTGGCAGAGTTGAGATTGATCGCGTAGCTTTTCCGCCGCCCTGGCGTCAGGCTCCGAAAGGCTTCTGCAAGTTCCGGATCGGAATCCAGGGCGTCAACCAACTCATCAGGCAGCTCGACTTCACTCTCATCCTTTGGCGGTTTGATCCCGGCCTCCGCATAATCCATCGCCTCCTTCAGGTAAGACAGGATAACCGCCTTCATCTGTGCGACTTGAACATTATCCACGAAAACGGATCATGTCGGGATACCACGTATTCGGGCCTTGCTTTTCAAGGACGCCATAGGGGTCTTGCATCAATGCCGCGTTGAAAAAGGTTAGGCGAAAATCACCGCGAAAAGCGCCGAAGATGACGACATTGCGATCTCCATGCATGTAACATGGGTGCCCCCATTTTACCGTCTCGACCAGCCCCGCATCGAGGCAAATTTGGCGCAGGTCGTTCAGGCCTTGCGACCATTGCCGCGTCGAACAGTCCGGTGTGGCAAAGCGTTCGCAGCGCCCGCATCCCTTGGTAAAAAGTCTTCGATTTCAGTGATCATCGTACGGGCTACGAATTCCATCGAATTGCCTGCTTTCAAAGGAAGGAAACATCAGGTTGCGGCCGGTAATTCGCCCGGTCCGTCAATCCCGCGCGACTACGCTTTCGATCCGCGCCACTTGGCCGCGTAAGGGATGGCGAACATGTACAGGCCAGTGAACATCAGCAGGAAAAGTGGTGGTAGCGGCGCGTATACGATCCAGGATGGAGGCTCGCCGAGCCCCATGGCTGCAAAGTTGGCTATGACCGCCACCGTGAAGAAAATCGATAGCCAGCGGTGAGCCTGGCGAATCCACAGGTTCGAACTCAAATGCAACTCCCTTTGGTTGTTGGTGCTGAGGGGGCTGGAGACCTTTCAATCTGTCTCGGCTAAAACCTGCTCCAGCTTTGCAAGAAACTCAGGCCAGCCTGCTTTGGCGCCACCATAGGCCTGCCTCTGATCCGGCCGGAATCCAGACTGTTCCATGCGGAGATGGGTACCTGCCGCCGTCGGCGACAGCGAAAACGTCACGACACTGTTCAAATCGAAGGCTGGATCATCGTGCTTGAAGATCCATGTGTAGGACAGCGTTCTTTGCGGCTCGACGATCAGCACCTCGCAGTCCAGCACGCCACCCCATTCGCCGCGAAGATTAAACCGGTGGCTCACGACAGGACTGAAGTCGTTCTTCATCAACCATTCCGAGATCAGATGTGGTTGGGTGAGCGCACGCCATAACTTTTCCGGCGGATGCGCGATCTCGCGCTCGACAATGACGGTGCGTGTTGCAGTCGATGTTTCGCTCATTGGGCCATCCTGTCCAGCAAGTCTTCGAGGTCGTCGAACCGGCTCTGCCAGAAGCCTGCCATCTGGCTTGTCCATTCGGTCAATGACGCAAGGGCATGAAGTTGCGCACTGTAGTGGGTCTGGCGGCCTTCGTGGCGGTCGCTAACCAACCCGGCCCGCTTGAGGACGGCGAGATGTTTCTGACACTCCCGGCTGCGAGATCCCAGCTTGAGCCGTCAGGGCTACGACAGTCTGATCACCGTTGCGGCACAACCCCTCGAAAATGGCGCGCCGCGTTGGGTCGGCAAGCGTCTTAAAAAGCATGTCCCGATCTGGGATGGCAATATTTGGCATGGAAATCCATAACTCCCGAGCTATTGGTTTCATCAATAACTCACGAGCTATGAATTCGTCAAGAGGCTTTGCAGAAGAGATGAACTCGTTGGCGGCGTTTTCGTCCGCAAGGAGACAACATCGGAAGACGGAGGCATGTCGAAAAAAAACGGGCCGCAATGAATGCGGCCCGGGTAGTCGTGGACGGCTCGTCTGGGACGCGGCGCTTATTCGCCGCCTCACCTCACTCCGCAAAGAACGCGAAGCGGATGACGAACAGGACGGCGACGATCAGGGTGGCCGGGTGAATGGCGCGCCATTTGCCGGTGAACGCCTTCAGCACGACATAGCTGATGAAGCCGAAGGCAAGGCCGTTGGCGATCGAGTAGGTGAAGGGCATGGCAAGAGCCGTCAGCGCTGCCGGTGCGGCTTCGGTCAGGTCTTCCCAATCAACTTCGGTCAGCTCACGCATCATCAGGCCTGCGACGTAGAGCAGAGCCGGTGCCGTCGCATAGGTCGGCACAGAGGCCGCCAGCGGCGAGATGAACAGCGAGGCAAGGAACAGCACGGCGATGACCAGGGCGGTCAGGCCGGTTCGGCCGCCGGCCTGGACGCCTGAGGCGCTCGACATAGGCGGTGGTGCTGCTGGTGCCCATCAGCGAACCCGCGACGATGGCGGTGCTGTCGGCCAGAAGCGCGCGGCCGAGGCGGCTCGGCTTGCCTTCCTGGATCAGGTTGGCGCGCTTGGCGACGCCGATCAGCGTGCCGGTGGCGTCGAACACTTCGACCAGAACGAAGACGAGGATGACGTGGATCAGGCCGCCATGCAGAGCACCGACAATGTCGAGCTGCAAGAAGGTCGGCGCCATGCTCGGCGGCATCGAGACGACGCCCTGGAACTGGCTGACGCCGGTTACCCATGACAGCACGGTCACGGCCAGAATGCCGATCAGGATCGCCCCCTTGACCCTGAGCGCATCAAGCACGGCGATGACGAAGAAGCCGAAGATCGCCAAGAGCGGTCCGGTTTCCTTGAGGCTGCCGAGGCCGACCAGCGTTGCCGGATTGTCGACGACGATGCCGGCATTCTTCAAGGCGATGATGCCGAGGAAAAGGCCGATACCGGTGGCAATGGCGCTGCGCAGCGAATGCGGTATCCCTTGGATCAGCCAACTGCGGATACCCGTCACCGTCAGGAAGACGAAGATCAGGCCCGAGATGAAGACGGCGCCGAGTGCCTGCTGCCAGGTGAAGCCGAGGGCGGCGACGACCGTGAAGGCGAAGAAGGCGTTGAGACCCATACCCGGCGCCATGCCGATCGGCCAGTTGGCGACGAGCGCCATGACGATCGAGCCGAGTGCGGCGGCGATACAGGTCGCCACGAAAATCGCGTCGCGATCCATGCCGGTGGTGGACAGAATATCCGGATTGACGAAGATGATGTACGACATCGTGAGAAATGTCGTGACGCCCGCAACCACTTCGGTGCGGATTGTCGTATTGTGCTCACTCAGCTTGAAGAGCCGTTCAAACATATTTCCTCCCTTGGCCGGAAAAATCGATTCCCGGCGCATGCCATTTGGCCAGACCACCTTCTCCTCTGGCGACCCAACCACAACCATACCGATCTTCAAGCCATCATGGCTCGTCAGGGCCCCTGCCCGATCAGTCTCCGGCCACCATGATGGCAGGCCGGATGTCTCATTCACGGTTTTATGATTGTGCGTTTTCGCGCGGCGGATCGCTAGCCGTCCATTTCGACGCGCTCAACGAAAGACTTTCAAATTTTTCGGGGAACAGTTTTGGGAGGATTGGGGCTCGCCCGGCGAGAAATTTCGCTTCTTCTTTTCCGAATTGGCGGTGCAACAAGCGGTGCAGGCTACAATTCGCCTGCGCATCATTTTGTGAGCGTTGGCAGTAAAGTCAAGCGCGGCTCAGCTGCGTTCGATGTCGCGGCGCAGAACGATCGATGTGGTGAGGTCATCGACATTCTCCATCGTCGCCACTTCGTTCCTGAGTTCATTGAGCGCGTTGATCGATCCGACCTCGACCTCGACGACGAGATCGAGCTGGCCGCTGACCGACGACACCTTGCGGACCGAGGAGAAGCCCGCCAGCCGGTCGAGCACGCCGATGGAGGGCGTCTTCTTCAGTGTCAAAAGCAGGAAGGCGTGGACCTGACCCTCGTCCAGCTGGCCGATATCGGCCCTGTAGCCACGAATGATCCCGGCCTTTTCCAGCCGGTTGACGCGTTCGGTCGTCGCTTCTGGAAAGCCCGATGCGGCCCGCCAGTGACTTCATCGGGATGCGCTTCCCACGACAGGATGCTCAGGATCGTCCGGTCGATCGCGTCTGTGTCCTGCATGATTTCGAGCCTTTCCGGGAACCGACAAGATGACGGTTATTATAAACATAATGCCGGTGCAACCGGCATATTGCCGGGTGCAAGGTTTGGCGGCCCGTGCAACTCTTAAAGCAGACGAGGACCCATCATGACCGATATGCTGAAGACCACACCGAATTTTTCCATCGACGACGCCAAGCGCCTGCTGGCTGAACATTATGGTCTCGACGGCACGCTGTGGCCGCTCGACAGCGAACGCGACCAGAATTTCAAGGTGACGGCCAGCAGCGGCGGGATCTACATCCTCAAGATCGTCAACGCCGCCGAACCGCCTGTCGAGAGCGATTTCCAGACGGCACTGCTCAGCCATGTCGGCGAGCATGCGCCCGACCTGCCGGTTCCGCATATCCGCCCGACGATCTCGGGCGCAAGCCTTGGTGAAACGACCAGCGCCCATGGCGTGTGCCATCTGCTGCGCCTCGTCGGCTGGGTGCCGGGCCTGCCGCTGGCCCAGTCCGCCCGTAGCGAGGACGCGCTGACCTCCCTCGGCGGCCTGCTTGGCCGCTTCGATACGGCACTGCAAGGCTTCATGCATCCCGGTGCCCTGCGCGATCTCGACTGGAACATCCGCAATGCCGGCCGCTCCGCCGGCAGGCTACAGCATATTGCAGGCGCTGAGGATCGGGCGCTGCTGGAGCGGTTCCTTGCCCGTTTCGCCGCGGTGGTCGAGCCGAAGCTGCCGAAACTGCGCTCGACGGTCATTCACAACGATGCCAATGACTGGAACGTGCTGGTTGCCGATGACGATCATGACCGGATCGCCGGCTTGATCGATCTCGGCGACGCGCTCTATGCGCCCGTCATCGCCGAAGTCGCCATCGCTGCCGCCTATGCCGGGCTCGACCATGCCGATCCGATCGGTGCGGCCGCGGCCATCGCCCGCGGGTTCCATGCCGAATATCCGCTGCTGGAAGAGGAAGTCGACCTCCTGTTCGACCTGATCGCCATGCGGCTCGTCACCTCGGTGACGATCTCGGCATCGCGCCACGCCCATACCGGCGGCAACCCCTATCTCGCCATCAGCGAAAAGCCGGCCTGGACAGCTGCTGCGCAAGCTCGATGCGATGAACCGGCGTTTCGCAACCGCGATCCTACGCCATGCCTGCGGTTTTGAAGCAACGCCGGGCACACGTGCCGTCACGGCCTGGATCGAGGCAAACCGGAAGACGTTTCAGCCGCTGCTCGACCGCCCGGCGGCGACCTATCCGGCTGCACTCGTGCCCTATGCCGATCCGCAGCATCCGATGACCGTCAAATCTGCCGGCGAACAGCCGGACGAGGCGCAGGCGATCTGGGAGGCCTATTGCACAGGGCGCGGTGTCGATCTCGGCATCGGCCCCTGGGGCGAGGCGCGCACGGTCTATTCCGGCGACATGTTCGTTTCGCGTTTGATCGAAGATACCCGCCGCACCCGCCATCTCGGCCTTGACCTGTTCATGGCTGCGGGCACAAAACTCCACACGCCGACCGCTGCCACGGTCGTCAGTGTCGAGATCGAGCCCGATCCGCTCGGTTACGGCTGCCTGATTGCGCTCCGCCATGAACCAGAAGGCTGCCCGGCCTTCATCAGCCTCTGGGGCCATCTTGCCCACGAAGCGCTGGGACGGCTGAAGGCGGGCGACCACCTAGACGCCGGTGTGCTGGTCGGCGAGATGGGAGCGCCTAAGGAAAACGGAGGCTGGGCGCCGCATCTGCATCTGCAGCTCTCCGTCGATACCCGGCTTTCCGCCACCGAAATCCTCGGCGTCGGCGAGGAACGCTATCTGGATGTCTGGGCCGAGCTTTTCCCCAATGCCAATGCCTTTGCCGGTATCGCACCGGAATTCTACGAGAAGACCGGGCGGTCGCATGAAGAGATCGTCAAGTTGCGCAAGGAACTGCTGGTTCCCAACCTGTCAATTTCCTACGACAAGCCGATCAAGTTCGTGCGCGGCGACGGCGTCTGGCTGATCGACGACAGCGGCCGGGCCTATCTCGATTGCTTCAACAATGTCTGCCATATCGGCCATGCGCATCCGGCCGTTGTCGAAGCGATGGCACGGCAGGCGGCGACGCTCAACACCAATACCCGCTACCTGCACGACAATATCGTTGCCTATGCCGAGCGGCTGACCGCGACGTTGCCGAAGGAGCTGACCGTTGCCGGCTTCGTCAACAGCGGCTCGGAAGCCAACAGCCTGGCGCTCAGGATGATGCGCGCCCATACCGGCCGCGAAAACGCCATCGTGCTCGACTGGGCCTATCATGGCACGACGCAGGAGCTGATCGACATCAGCCCCTACAAGTTCCGCCGCAAGGGCGGCAAGGAAAAGAAGCCGCATGTCCATGTGGCTCCCGTTCCCGACAGCTACCACGCCCCTGCCGATTGGCCCGCAGAAGAGCATGGCAAGCGTTATGCCGAATGCGTTGCCGAACTGATCGCCCAGATGCAGGCAAAGGGCGAAGGTCCGGGTTTCTTCATCGCCGAATCCATCCCGAGCGTTGCCGGTCAGGTGTTCCTGCCGGAAGGTTATCTCAGGCAAGTCTACCAAATGGTGCGCGCTGCAGGCGGCGTCTGCATCGCCGACGAGGTTCAGGTCGGCTTTAGCCGGGTGGGCAGCCATTGGTGGGCATTCGAGGAACAGGGCGTCGTTCCCGATATCGTCACCATGGGCAAGCCGATCGGCAACGGCCATCCGCTGGCCGCTGTCGTGACGACCCGCGAGATCGCCGACAGCTTCAACAACGGCATGGAATATTTCAACACGTTCGGCGGCAACCCTGTCTCCTGCGCCATCGGCCTTGCCGTACTCGACGTCATCGAGGGCCAGGACCTGCGCGGCAATGCGCTTGCGATCGGCAATTACCTGATGGCGGGCTTCCGGGCGCTGCAGGAGCGCTACGTGGTGATCGGCGACGTGCGCGGCATGGGGCTTTTCCTCGGCATCGAGCTCGTCACCGACCGCAAGACCAAGGCACCGGCAACCGATTTTGCCCGAGCGGTATCGAATGGAGCCCGCCAGCGCGGCGTGCTGATGGGGACTGAAGGGCCGCATGACAACGTGCTGAAGATGCGACCACCGATGATCTTCTCGAAGCGGGACGCGGATCATCTGCTGGCCGTGCTGGAGGAAACATTCGAGGCGGTCACGGCCCGGGGCTGATAACCCCGGCGAATACGAAAGAACGAAGAGCTCGGCAGCGCTTGGCGTTGCCCGGACGGAACACGTGCGACTTAAAAAACCGGAGGAGAACGAAACCATGAAATCAGCATTTTTTGGACTATTGGCCGCGGCAACGCTGGCAAGCACCGTGGCACAAGCGGGTACGCTTGATATTGCCCACGAACGCGGCGCGCTGCGCTGTGGCGTCAGCCAGGGTGTGCTCGGCTTTTCGAGCCCGAACGACAAGGGCGAATGGGCAGGCTTCGACGTCGATTTCTGCCGGGCAGTCGCTGCAGCGACGCTCGGCGATTCCAGCAAGGTGCAATATGTGCCGCTCTCCACCAAGGAGCGTTTCGCCGCCCTGCAATCCGGGCGAAGTCGATCTTCTGTCGCGCCAGACCACCTGGACCTTGTCGCGCGATACTGATCTCGGCATGAGCTTCGTCGGCGCCAACTATTATGACGGCCAGGCGTTCATGATCCTGCAAGGATATGGGCGTGAAGAGCGCCAAGGACCTGTCCGGCGCTTCGGTCTGCACCGAAACCGGTACCACCACCGAACAGAACATGGCCGACTATTTCAGCGCCAACAACATCCAGTACAACGTCATCGCCTTTGAAAAGCCGGACCAGACCATCCAGGCATTTGGCACAGGGCGTTGCGATGTCTATTCCACCGATTCGTCAGCCCTCTACTCCCAGCGGCTGACGCTGACCGACCTGGACAACTACATGGTTCTGCCTGAAGTCATCTCCAAGGAGCCCTTAGGACCGGCTGTTCGGCAGGGCGACGAGCAGTGGTTCAAGATCGTCCGTTGGACCCTGTTTGCGATGATCGAAGCGGAAGAACTCGGCATCACCAAGGACAACGCAGCCGCGACCGCCGACGATGGAACAGTCGCACAAAAACGCTTCCTCGGCAGCGACGGCGGTATTTCAAAAACCTCGGCCTCGATCCGAAATGGGCTTTCCAGGCGATCTCCGCCGTCGGCAACTATGGCGAAGTCTTCGAACGTCATCTCGGCAAGGACAGCCCGCTGAAGATCGAGCGCGGTCTAAACAACCTGTGGAACAATGGCGGCCTAGTCTACGCGCCGCCGCTTCGCTGATCAAATCGCAAAAACTGCTCCAGCCGTCGCGAGGTCAAACTTCGCGGCGGTTTTTTATGCCTGGATGGGAGACGGCGAAAAGAGGCCCAGAATCGAAAAAGCCTGCCGCGGGAGGAGGTGCGGCAGGCTTTCAGAATAGAACCGAACGGCAACTGGGAGGAGGAGCGTTGCCATTCCGCAAGTGCCCTCTGGGAGGAGGAGTGAGGCCACTTACATATCGAAGCTCTGCGGGAGGAGGTGCATCACTTCGATGAGTTCAATATACATTGATTCAGCTTAAATTGTAGGCAGAATTTTGCAGGGCAGCCATGCGCTATGCGCGTAGCAGATAGCTCGTCCCGCCATAAATCGTTTCAATACGGCAACCCTACACCGGGCTTGCATTGCAGGGCAGCACACCCGCAGCATCTGCTGCAGGTGCCGTTTCAGATCAGGGACGGATTATTCCGCGGCGATCGCCGCAGGATAGTGGACAGTCGCTTCAGGTCTCATCGCTTGCAGGCTCCGGCTCGGCAACTTTGTTCTTCGGCTGCTTGCCGAAGAACAAAGCATAACTTTCGGCCGGAAGAACGAGAATAGTCAGCACCGTGGCAACCAGGATGCCGCCCATCATCGCATAGGCAAGCGGCCCCCAGAAAACCCCGCGAGATCGGGATCAGCGCCAGAACCGCTGTCATCGCCGTCAGCACGATCGGCCGGAAACGGCGCACAGCCGAGCCGACGATCGCTTCCGTCCGCTCCATGCCCGCGGCGATATCCTGGTCGATCTGGTCGACGAGAATGATCGAGTTGCGCATGATGATGCCAAGCAGCGCGATGACGCCAAGGATAGCGACGAAACCGAACGGGGCGCCGCTGATCAACAGGGCTGCCGCGGCACCGATGATGCCGAGCGGACCGGTTGCCAGAACCAGCATCGCCTTGCCGAAATGCTGCAGCTGGATCATCAGGAGCACGACGATGACGGCGAGCATGACCGGTGCCTTGTCGGCGATCGACTGCTGGCTTTCGGCCGCATCTTCGGCGCCACCCTGGATCTCGACCGCGTAACCGGGCGCGAGGCTGTCGCGCAGCGGCTTCATGTCGGCATACATCTTCATTGCCACGTCGTTCGGCTGCACACCATCGGGCAGCGTGCCGCGCACCGTGATCGTCGGCAGGCGGTTGCGGCGCCATTCGACGCCCTGTTCGAGAACAGGCACGACCTTGGCAACCTGCGACAGCGGCACATAGCTGCCGAAATCGGTCAGGGACATAGATCGAGTGTACGGCGGACAGAAGGTGACGGTTCGCATCCGGTTCGCGGGCAACGATAGCAACCGTTTCCTCGCCATCGTGGAAATCGTCGAGCGGCGCACCACTCATCGTCGCCTGCAGCATCTGGCGGATGCGTTGCGATGAGACACCGAGCGCGCGGGCGCGATCCTGGTCGATGATCAGCTTCATCGCCGGCACCGGCTCAAGCCAATCATCGTGGATGGCGCCAAGCTCCGGATTCTCGGCGAACTTCGCCTTCACCTGATCAGCGATGCGGCGGACTTCGGCGCGATCCTGTCCGATGACGCGCATCTGCACCGGCCAGCCCGTCGGCGGGCCGAGGAATAGCTCGGTCGACCTTGCCGCGGATGGTCGGGAAGTCCTCGGCAAGAATGGTCCGCAGCTTGACGATCAGCCGTTCGCAGGGCCGGTTCGTCATTGGCCATGACGAGAAGCTGGGCGAAATTCGGATTGCGCAGCTGCTGGTCGAGCGGCAGGAAGAAGCGTGGCGCGCCCTCGCCGATATAGGTGGCAATGAACTTCTTGTCCTTGTCGTCGAGTATCTTCGCTTCCAGCGCCTTGGCCTGGGTTTCCACTTCCTTGATGCTGGTGCCTTCCGGCAGCCAGAGATCGACGAGAATTTCAGGTCGCGACGACTGCGGGAAGAAGTTCTTGGGAATGAACTGGAACGCCCAGAGGCTGGTCGCGAAGGTGACGAGCGTCAGGGTCAGGACGATCACGCGGTGGCGCACGGCCCAGCCGACAGTGGCGCGCAGGCGGCGATAGAAGCGCGTGTCGAAGACATCGTGGTGCTGACCGGCATGGGCGCGCTGCTTGAGGATCATGTAGCCGAGCCACGGGGTGAAATAGACCGCTACGAACCAGGAGACGACGAGCGCAATGCCGACGACGTAGAACAGCGAGCGGACATATTCGCCGGCAGTCGAGGCCGCGAAACCGACCGGGATGAAGCCTGCCGTGGTGATCAGCGTGCCGGTCAGCATCGGAAAAGCGGTCGAGGAATAGGCGAAGCTGGCTGCATCGAGCTTGTCCAGCCCCTCCTCCAGTTTGCGCTCCATCAGTTCGACGACGATCATGGCATCATCGACCAGAAGCCCGAGCGCGATGATCAGCGCGCCCAGCGAAATGCGCTGCAGGTCGATGCCCAGTTCATACATGATGGCGAAGGTGGCAGCCAGCACCAGCGGGATGGCAATGGCGATGACCAGGCCCGAGCGCCAGCCGATCGACACGAAGGAAACGATCAGCACGATCACCAGCGCTTCGCCAAGCGCCTTCATGAATTCGCCGACGGCCTCGGTCACCACTTCCGGCTGATCGGCAATCTGGGCGACGGTGACGCCATAGGGGAGCGAGGTCTCGAACCGCTTGTAGGTTTCCTCGACCGCGGCGCCGACATCCGTCACCTTGTAGCCCTTGGCCATGACCACGCCGATCTGGACGCTATCCTGTCCATTAAAGCGGTACTTGCGCTGATAGGGATCCTCGAGACCGGAGGAAACGGCGGCGATATCGCCAAGGCGCGTGACTTCACTGCCGGAGCCGCAGCCGCAGTTCTCGGATATCGGCCGGCTTGGCCACCCCGCCTTCGACAGAAATGCGCACGGAGCGCATACCGGTATCGACCGAACCGGCCGGATCGACATTGTTCTGCCCCTTGATGGCATTCTGCACATCGGCAAGTGTCAGCCCGCATGACGCCAGAACGGCGGAGGAAATGTCGATATAGATCTTTTCCGGCTGGTCGCCGATGATGACAGCCTTTTCGACGCCCGGCGTCGTCAACAGCATGTCGCGCGCCTGGATGGCGAATGTCTTCAGTTCCGGATAGCTGTAGCCCTCGCCGCTCAGCGAATGCAGGGTGACGAACGTATCGCCGAACTCATCGTTGAAATAGGGACCGAGCAGGCCCTGCGGCAGTTCATTGGCGATATCGCCAACCTTCTTGCGCACCTGATAGAAGGCGTCGGCAACTTGGGCGGCATTGGTATCGCCCTTGACCTGCAGCGTGATGATGGCGCTTCCGGCGCGGGTATAGGAGCGGACGAAATCGAGATGCGGGGTTTCCTGCAGCTTGCGCTCGATCTTGTTGACAACCTGGTCTTCCATGTCCTGGATCGACGCGCCCGGCCAGACCGCCTGCACGACCATGACGCGGAAGGTGAAATCCGGATCTTCCTTCTGGCCCATGCGCATCAGGCCGAGCACGCCGGTAATGAGGATCAGGCCAAAAGGAACCGCGCGATGCTCGGATGCCCGATGGCCCAGCGCATAGGTTGAAGGACTGCTTTTGGTCGGTGGAGGAGGTCATCGGCGTTGTTCCGCTTTCGATCGATCTGGCTTCAGCGCACGAGCTGGGTGTTTTCGGCGGCGGCGGATTGCTGTGCTGCGTCGCTGCCGACCTTCACCTTCAGGCCTTCCGTCATGAACTGGGTGCCGGCGGCCACCACCACATCTCCGGGCTTCAATCCTTCGGAGATCCGCACGCCGTCGCCAGTGAAATCGGCGACCTTGACCGGACGGGAATGCACGGTTTCGGCGGCGCGATCGACGGTCCAGACGATCGACTGGTCGCCCTTCTTGGCAAGGGCGCTCAAGGGGATGGAGACCAGTTTCTGGGTATCGGCGGCAGCCGCGAGGATGCCGGCGGTCATGCCGAGAAGCACGTTTTGATCATTCGGCAGGCTGATGCGCACCGCGAATGTACGGGACTGCGGCTCCGCGCTGCCGGCGACTTCACGCACCTTGCCCTGCAGCATCAAGGCGGCATCCGACCAGAACCCGACGGTGACCACCTTACCGGGCTTGAATTGGCCAATATCCGTTTCGGGGATTGCGACCAGAACTTCCTTTTCGCCATCGACGGCGACACTGACAACCGGCGTTCCCGAGCCGACGACCTGACCGATATCAGCATTGATCGTGGTGACGATGCCGTTCTGGTCGGACTTCAGATCGGTATAGCTAACCTGGTTCTTCGCCTGATCGAGCGCTGATCGCGCAGAGTCACGCGTGGCGACGGCCTGATTGTAGCCGAGTGTTGCCTGTTCGAGCTGCGATTTGGGCGAAACGTTCTTGGCAAACAGCTGCTCGGCACGGATGCGCGCCAGTTCCGTCGTTTCGACCTGCCGTTCCGCGGCATCGAGGCTTGCCTTGGCGCTGGTCAGCGCAAGCTGGTAATCGGACGGATCGATGCGGGCGAGCAGATCACCGGATGTGACCCGTTGGCCGATATCGACGAGGCGCTCGGTGATCTTGCCGTTGACGCGGAAGCCGAGGTTCATCTCGGTGCGGGCGCGGACCGTGCCGGAATAGCTGAGCGTGCGCGAGGTTTCGATGGCGGCAATTTCAACCACTTTGACCGGGCGGACGATCTCCTTCGTCTCGGCCATCTCCTCAGAGCAGCCGGACAATGCGAGGACCGCGACGGACGTTAGGGCAATAACCGAAAGACGAATACTGGAATGGCTGGGCGAAAACATTTTCGCGCTCCTGATTTTTAAATGAAGTGTCGAAAGCAGGCCGCATGAGCGGCCGCGTTTATCTCAAGGCCCTGATGGCGAATTCGATGAGTTCTTCGGGCGTCGCCCGGTTTGGCTTAGAAAGGCATTGCGCCACCATCTGAGGATGGCACATGTTGACGGTCGCTGCGCCGAAACACCGGGCAGCGGAGCCAGAATCCTGCTCGGCAGAATTCGCCGGCTGCAATGCCCTGCCGGATGATCTCTTCGATCAGCTCGTGGATCCGGTCGATATGTTTTTCGATGACATGCCAGTCGCGCTCGATGGCGACGATGACCATCTCGTGCACTTTTTCATGGTCCATCATCGCGGTGACGATCAGCTGGTGCTGCGCATGCAGATACTGCCGCAGGCGATCGGCGGCGGCGATCGGCAGGCGGGAGATCTCCAAGGCCTGCTGGTAGCTGCCTTCAAGCATGCGGCCGCAGACGGCCTGGTGGATTTCGGTCTTCGACGCAAAGAAGCGGTAAATATTGGCGGGCGACATGCCGAGATCGTGCGCAATGTCGGCGACATTGGTTTTGGTGTAGCCGTAGTGGCGGAACAGACGCTCGGCGCTATCCAGGATGCGCGTCACATTTTCCTGCCGGGTGGCGTCGAGGATTTCGGTGCTGTCATCCATCTCTGTCATCTTTCGATTTACGACTGACGAATTTTGAATTTCGTCAGTCGTAAATCGAAAGATGCCCTCTGTCAACTGCGTCGTTTTAACCGGAGATCAGTGACGTTGCGGCCTGCACGTTCTGGTTGGCGCGCAATTCGGCCACCAGAAAATCAACGAAAGCCCGCGTTTTGGCCGAGATATGACGACCTCCGGCATGCATGACATGGATGGGAATGGGCGCTTCCTCGTAATCGGCAAGCACGATATCGAGCTTTCCTTCGCGCACCGCCGATGCCACTTGATAGGATAGCGCACTGGCCAGGCCCCAGCCGCTGAGTGCTGCGGAGATCGAGGCATCGACCGTGTTGCAGAACAACCGGGGTCGCAGCGTGACGCTGCTTTTCTCTACACCAGTGAAACGCCAGTCCTGCGGCGCGGACGACCCGGTATTAGCAATGATGGTGTGCCCGGTCAGATCGGCAGGAACGTGCGGCACAGGATGGCGCGCGAAATAGGATGGCGCTCCGCAGATCACCCGCCGGACACTGCCGACCTTGATGGCATTGTATCCGGAATCCGGCAGTTGCCCGATGCGCAACGCAACGTCGATCCCCTCCTCCAGCAGATTGACGACACGGTCGAGCAGAAGGGCACGCCCATTGACGGCGGGATACCGCGTCAGAAATGATGTCAGGACTGGCATGACGTAGATCTGCCCGAACAGGACCGGCGCCGTTACTGTCAGCAGACCGGAGGGCGTCGCATGCGAGCCGCCGGCAGACGCCTCGGCCTCATCGATATCCGCAAGAATGCGGCGGCAATCTTCGACATAGCGGCTGCCCGGCGCCGTCAGTTTCACCGATCGCGTCGACCGCAGGAAAAGCCGAGCGCCCGTCAGGTCTTCGAGATAGGCAATCGCGCGTGACGGCCGGTGGGCTCATGTTGAGCAGACGCGCCGCCTGCGCGAAGCTGCCGGTATCGGCGACCTTTACCAGAACCCGCATGGATTGAAGCCTGTCCATTGTCGCTCCACCTTATTATTCCGGTAAATGGAATTATATCTTGCATTTTATCGCACTTCCGTTTCCCTGAAGAAAGAAACATTTTCTCCTAAGGCAATCAACGCCCCAGGAGACCGCCAATGAAACTTCACTATCACCCTCTCTCCGGCCACGCCCACCGCGCCCGGCTGTTCCTCTCGCTGCTCGGGATCGATGCGGAGCTGATCGAAGTCGATCTTGCCGCCGGTGCCCACAAGAGCTCGGAATTCCTCAAGCTCAACCCCTTCGGGCAGGTTCCGGTGCTTGACGATGGCGGCACGATCATCGCTGATTCCAACGCCATCCTCGTCTATCTCGCCAAAAAACATGCGACAAAGGACTGGCTGCCGGAGGATCCGAAGGGGGCCGCGGCCGTGCAGCGCTGGCTTTCCGTCGCCGCCGGCGAAATCGCCTATGGCCCCTGTGCAGCAAGGCTTGTCACCGTGTTCGGGGCGGGGTTCGATGCCGGTGAAGTCATCGCCCGTGCGCATGTCATTCTGCAGCGTATCGAGGCAGCACTGGAAGGACGCCAGTGGATTGAAGGACGCCAGTGGATTGCCGCCGATCATCCGACCATCGCAGATGTCGCGCTCTACAGCTATATCGCCCGTGCGCCGGAGGGCAATGTCGACCGCAGCGCCTATACCAATGTCAATGCCTGGCTGAAGCGCGTCGAAGCCCTCCCCGGTTTCGTTGCCTTCCAGAAAACGGCAGTGGGAATTCCGGAAGCTGCCTGAGCCGGCCGGAACGCTGCACAGCCCTTCGTCAACCCGCCATCAAAGGAGCATCGGATGTCAACCATCACCCCAACCGAAGAGGCATCCCCCTGGCATGCCGGCGAACAGGCATTGCAGCGCCAGGCCGGCGTTTCAGAACGCATGGAGGAGGTCGGCCGCCGGGTGCTGCGCGATCATCTGATCGATCAGCACCGCGCCTTCTATCCGCAACTGCCATTCATCGTGCTGGCCACGGTGGATGGCAAGGGCGACGCTTGGGCAACCTTGCGCGCGAACGAGCCGGGTTTTCTGCAAAGCCCGGATCCTTTTACCCTGAATGTTCGTCTTAGCCGGCAAGCCGAAGATCCGGCCGATGCCGGTATGGACGATGGAGACGCCATCGGCATGCTCGGCATCGAGCTGCACACGCGGCGGCGCAACCGGCTGAACGGAACGATCAGACGGGCCGGACCAGCGAGCTTCGAGGTTGATGTCGGTCAGTCCTACGGCAATTGCCCGAAATATATCCAGCTGCGCGATTTCAGCTTCGTTCGCGACCCTTCCGCCGGTCCCGCTGCCGAGCCAGCGGTCCTTCCGGCGCTCGACAGTGAGGCGCGGCGGACGATCGGGGCGGCCGATACGTTCTTCGTCGCTACCTATGCGGAGCTTGAGAATGGACAGCGGCAGGCGGATGTCTCGCATCGGGGCGGCAAGCCGGGTTTTGTCCGGGTTGGCGCCGATGGCGTGCTCACCGTCCCGGATTTTGCCGGCAACCTGTTCTTCAACACGCTCGGCAACATCCTCGCCAATGGCAAGGCGGGTCTGGTGTTTGCCGATTTCGAGACCGGCGACCTCTTGCAGCTTACCGGCGATGCCGAAGTCGTTCTCGACGCGCCCGAACTCGATGCCTTTGAAGGGGCCGAACGCCTCTGGCGCTTCGCGCCGCGCCGCATCATCCGCCGACCCGACGCCCTGCCACTACGCTGGGCCTCCCATGCCGAGAGCCAATCGCCGAGCCTGCGCATGACCGGCAGTTGGGACGAGGCCGAGCGCCGATTGAGCGGTTCGATGGCCTGACGACGGGCACAAGAAGGTGGACAAGGTGCGGAACTGCCCATGTTTCCACATATGCTGATCCCGGCAGGAACTTCATTCAGACGAGATCGGACGGGCTCAAAAGAACCCGAAAATGTGCTATGGGTTGGCATGGAAGGAGAAAACGATGAGCCGCGCATTCACCAAGGAAATCGACGACGCCCCGCCTCCGCCGGTGCCCGACCGCCCGATCAGCGCAGCCCGTAATCTCGTGACTGCCAATGGTGCCCGCCAGATCGAGCAGATGGTCGCCATGCTTACCCAGCAGACCGCCGCCACCAGCGACGGCGAGGCGCTCGCAGCACTGAAGCGGATCTGCGCTACTGGGAAGCGCGGCGCGCCAGCATGGAGGTCCTGGAACCCAGCCCGGAGCCCGCCTCGGTGAGGTTCGGAACGCACGTCTCGATCAAGCGCGGCAGCCAGGTCAGGGATATTCGCATCGTCGGCGAGGACGAGGCTGACCCCTCGGCCGGGACAATCGCCTGGACATCGCCGCTTGCCCGCACTCGAAGGTGCGGTCCCTGGTGAAACGGTCGAGTTCGAAGTGGCGGGCCACGAAGAGGAAATCGTCGTGCTGTCCATCAATGGCGCGGGCTAGATACTGGCGGGCAGAGCCTTCCGAATGACCACCATTTCATTGATCTCATCGGCAAAACACGGCAAGACCGTGCAGACGATGATGTGAGGACATGATTTGGAGACCGCGCTCTACCTGCCGATCAAGGGCTTTCTCGAAGCGGCTGGCTACAGCGTCAAGGGTGAGATTGCCGGTTGCGATCTTGTCGGACTCAGTCCCGACGATCCGCCGGTCGTGGTCATCTGCGAACTCAAGCTCAGCTTCAATCTCGAACTGATCCTGCAGGCCGTCGACCGGGCTGCAGCGAGCGACGAGGTTTGGATCGCCGCACGCGTCTCGGCGAAGGGAAAGGGCCGCGAAAGTGATCGCCGCTACCACGATCTCTGCCGCAGGCTCGGTTTCGGCATGATGGCCGTTTCCGATAACGGCACCGTCGATGTCATTGTCAGCCCGGTGGCGCTGATGCCGCGCAAAAATCCGCGCAAGCGATCGCGTCTGGTCAACGAGCACAAGAAACGCAAGGGCGACCCGGCCGTCGGCGGCAGTACGCGCTCGCCGATCATGACGGCCTACCGGCAGCAGGCGCTGGCCTGCGCCGCCGCCCTGCGGGACGGGCCGCTGCGCCCAAGGGATTTGAAGCCGATCACGCCATCGGCGGCAACTATCCTGCGCGGCAATGTCTATGGCTGGTTCCGAGCGTCTCGACCGCGGTATTTACGGCCTGACGACAATCGGTGCAGAGGCCTTGACCCGGTGGCCACCCCCACCGGTGCAGCCGGAAACCATCGAGATCGCGACGAAAACCGGCTGACAACGATGTTGTCAGGCCGACGCGGCCCTTGAGACCCGGCGCAGCATGCCAACGATCGCCTGATCGAGCGCCGCATCAACCGGTAATGCCTGTGACGATAGCTTGACGATCACCGTTTGGCTGGCCGGATCGACCCAGATCCACTGTCCATGAATGCCGATGGCGGCAAGTTCTCCCGCGCCCGTTTCGTACCAGTAGTTGCGGTAGCTGCCATCCGGAAACAGCGTCGTCTGGTCGCCGTTCTTCCATGCATCGCGGCTGCCGCCTGTCCAGAGGTCGTCAACGAAGGATTGTGGGATCAGGCCCGCGCCCTGCTTGCGGACAAGCTCGCCGGTGAGCGCAAGGTCGCGCGCCGTTGCCGACATGCCGCCTGCAGGCACGGGCCGTGCCGACCCGGTCAACAGTGATCATGGCGCTGGAGCACGCGCCCATCGCCTGCCAGAGATGCTCGCTAAATAGCGTCGCCAATCGAGCGCCCGCTGCGCGCCCCAGCACGATGCCGGCGAGATCGGTGTTGGGCGAGCGGTAGGCATGCTTCTCGCCGTGTTGCCAACCGCCTTTTCCGATGCTGCAAATGAAGCCCTTCAAATCCGGCGCAGGGCTTTCCGGTTTGTCGGGGTTCCAGCCGGTCGCCCGGCGATAGCGATCGAACCCACCGGATGTATCGAGATAGTCCTCGACGAAATCGACGCTGATCTCCATGTCGAACAACTGCTGCACCGACGCATCCGCATAGGCCGACCCAGCAACCTCCGGCACATAATCGACCACGCGCTTACTGAACGACAACAGGCCCTTGCCCGCCAGAATCCCGGCCAGCAGCGCCGCCAGGGATTTCGACACGGAAAAGATGATATGCGGCCGGGCGGGGTTGGAATGATCCGCCGACCATTCGGCAATGATGCGGCCGTCGCGCATCACTACGAGTTCGTCGGTCTCGCTTGCCGTCAGAAATTCTTTCAGCGATTGGCCCGCGCCATCGATGCCCGTCACCTGCAGGTCTTCGAGATCGCCAAGATCGAGATAGGGTTCGTCGCCTCGGCCCATGGCCGGAATGACGGCCGACGGTACGATTTCGCTGACATTCTGGAAGGCCCATTGCGAAAAGGGAGCTGACCGCCAATTCGCGAGCGTAATGTCCGAGCGCTTGAAATCCGTCACGTCCTGTCTCCTCCATCCGCCGTCGCCAGCACGCCATAAAGTTCCGGGCGGCGATCGTGGAACATACCCCAGGCGGCGCGGTTCTCAGCAAGTGCCTGCCGGTCGAAGCTGGCAAGCAGTACATCTTCGCCATCGCGTCCGGCGCTGGCCGCAAGCTGTCCGTCGGCACCGGCGATGAAGGACGAGCCGTAATAGGATTGCGACTGACCACCGATGGTTTCCGAGCCGATCCGGTTAGCGGCAGCGACCGGCATCATGTTGGCGGCGGCATGGCCGCGCATCACCATGCGCCAGTGCTCCATCGTATCGAGATCGGGCCGGGAAGGTTCCGTGCCGATGGCGGTCGGATAGAGGATCATCTCGGCGCCCATCAGCGCCATGGCGCGGGCCGCTTCCGGAAACCACTGGTCCCAGCAGATGCCGACGCCGATCGTGCCGAAGCGCGTCGGCCAGACCTCGAAGCCGGTATCGCCGGGACGGAAGTAGAATTTTTCGCTGTAGCCCGGACCGTCCGGAATATGGGATTTCCGGTAGACGCCGAGGATCTCTCCGGTGTCGTCGACCATCGCGATGCTGTTGTAGAAGGCCTGGTTCTTCTTTTCGAAGAAGGACACCGGCAGGACGATACCGAGTTCGCGCGCCAGAGCCTGCATTGGCGCAATGACCGGATGATCGGCCAGCGCATGTGCCCGGGTGAAATGGACAGGGTCCTGCGTCTGGCAGAAATACAGGCCCTCGAAAAGCTCCTGCACCAACACGATGTTGGCACCCTCGCCCGCGGCTCGCCGAATCAGCCGGGAGGCGGTGGCTAGATTTTCGAGGAGATCGTCTGTGCAGGCGAACTGGACGACGCCCAGGGTCATAACCGCGCGGGAAGTCACGGTCAGTTGCCCTCGAAACCGGTCAGCACGCTGACGGCGTTGACGCCGATCTCGGCGACGGCATAGCCGCCTTCCATGACAAACAGGGTCGGGAGGTTCAGCCGGGCGATACGCTCGCCGATCTTCGGAAAATCCTCGGTCTTCAGCTTGAACTTGCTGATCGGATCCTTCTCAAACGTATCGACACCGAGCGAAATCACAACCACATCCGGGTTGTATGCGACCAGCTTGCCACAGGCGTCGTCCAGCGACTGGCTCCAATGGTCCCAATCGGTCCCGAAGCGCATGGGATAATTGAGATTGTAGCCCTCACCCTCGCCGGCTCCGCGCTCGTCGGCATGACCGAGGAAATAGGGGTATTCCTGCATCGGATCGGCATGCAGGTTGATCACCTGCACGTCGGCGCGGGAATAGAAGATTTCCTGCGTGCCGTTGCCGTGGTGATAGTCGACATCGAGGATCGAAACGCGCTTGGCGCCGTTGTCGTGGAACCATTGTGCCGCCACCGCCGCGTTGTTGATGTAGCAATAGCCGCCCATGAACCCGGCGCCGGCATGATGGCCGGGCGGGCGGCAAAGCGCGAAGGCGGAGCGTTCACCATCCTGGACAAGGCCGGCTGCCGTCAGCGCCACGTCATGCGAGGATTTGATCGCGTCCCAGGACCCTTCGACGATGCCGCAGCCGGCATCGAAGGAATAGTAGCCCAAAAGCCCGTCGATAAACTCGGGCGGCACATCGCCGCGCAGGCCGCGGGTCGGCCAGGTGAAGGGCAGCGCCGTGCCGTTGCGCCCCTCCGCTGTCCAGCGATCCCAGATCGTCGGCAGGAAATCGAGATAGTCTTTTCGGTGAATACGCGCCGCCGTCGCAAGGTCGTGCTGTTCAGGCGCAAGGATAGGCCCAAGCCCAACCGTCTTGATGCGCGCGGAGACATATTCGGCACGCGAAGTCAGTTCGAAACCGGGAACGATGGCGCCGGCGACCAGTTCAAGCTGGTTGGCATGGCCAAGGTGACGGGGCGAGAAGACGGTTTTCATGGACATATCCAGCGGCGGGAAACGAAATCGCACCCCGTCTGGATCGACGGGGTGCGATTGGGGCAGGTTTACTTCTGAAGCTCGGTCCAGATCTTGGTATAGAGCTCCTGAACTTCCGGCGGGCAGGTCTGCGAGGGTACGCCAAGCGAGGCAAACTCTGCCGGTACGTCGATTTCCGGGGCGCCCTTCATATCGGCAGGCATGAATTCAGCGGAACCTGCGATGCCGTTGGCATAGCGATGGAAGCCGGAATTCATGCCGGCATTTGCCAGATCCATCATGAAATTCTGGAAGAGCTTGGCATTCTCTGCGTTCTTCGCATCCTTGAGAACAGCGAGGTTGTCGCTCCAGTTGACGAAGCCTTCCTTCGGATAGCCGTATTTGATCGCCGGGTTCTTCAGACGCTGGCGAAATGCGGAGCCGTTCCAGTCGCTGGAGGCGGAGAAGTCGCCTGAGCCCATCTTCTCGATGGTGCCGTATTCCATTGCAACCCAGTTCGGCTTGGCGGCGACAAGCGTATCGCGAACCTTCTTCAGGATGGTCAGGTCACCGGTGCATTTGGTACCGCCATTGTAGAGAACCGCCGCATCAATCACGTCGGTCATTTCCGGCACGACGTTGACCTTGCCCTTCAGTTCGTCCGGGGTCTTGAAGATGATATCCCAGGTGTTGATATCGCCCTTGTAGACATCGGTGTTCACGACGGTACCGACCGTGCCCATCGCCCATGGCACGGTAAATTTGCAGGCCGGGATCGAACTCGGGGTTCTGCCATTCCTTGGCGACGTTCTTGAAGTTCTCCATCTTGCCCGGATCGGTTTCGAGCAGCAGGCCTTCGGAGATCCAGATCGGAATGTAATTCTGCGACGGCACGACCATGTCGAAACCGGAGCCGCCCTGGCGAACCTTGGCAAGCGCCGTATCGTTGGAATCATAGTCGGTGACCGTCACCTTGACCTTGTAGGCGTCCTCGAACTTCTTGATCATGTCGGGGCTGGTGTAATTGCCCCAGTTGTAGATGTTGAGCTCGCCTTCCGCCCGGGCAAGTCCCGTCGATGCGAGAAGCGCGGCCGTCACGGCCATGATCGCGGTGATCCGTTTCATGATGCTGTTCCCTTCCTTCTTGTTAGACACGTTTTCTGTTGACGACGAAGAAGACGGTGACGACGCAGATCGACAGGAACAGGAACAACGCCGAGATCGCATTCATCTCAGGCGTGATCGTCCGGCGGATCTGGCCGAGCATGTAGGTGGGCAAGGTATCCTGGCCTGCCGATTTGACGAATTCGGTGATGACGACATCATCCAGCGAAATCACGAAGGCCAGCATGAAGCCGGCCAGAACGCCCGGCCACAGCAGCGGCAGCGTCACGTAGCGAAAGGCTTTCCACGGCGTCGCATAGAGATCGGCGGCCGCCTTCTCCAGCGTCAGGTCCATGTTCTCCAGCCGCGCCCGGATCGGCAGATAGGCAAACGGGATGCAGAAGGCGGTATGGGCGGCAATCAGGTAGCCGAGGCCGGAATAGCCGGTCCAGATCTTGATACGGGCGAAAAAGATCAGGAGTGCCACCGCCGTCACGATTTCCGGGATCATCAGCGGCTGGTTGATAAAGGCATATTTCAGCGTCAACCCGCGATAGGCATCCGTCCGGGTGGTCGCCAGAGCCGCCATGGTGGCGGCGATGGTGGCGATGGTGGCGGCAACAGCCGCGATCTGCAGGGATCGCAGCGAAGCGTCGATCACCTGCTGATTTTCGAAAGCCTTGGCAAACCAGCGCAGCGAAAAGCCCTCGAATGCGGCGAGCGATTCCCCGGAATTGAACGCATAGAAAACAAGCACCGCGATCGGCAAATAGAGTGCGAAGAAGCAGATCATCGCGATGGTGGTAAAACCGCGCTGGCGGCGGATCGAGAATGTCCTAGCCATGCCGGCTCCCTTGCGATCCGGCATTGCGAACATAGACCAGCAGCGCCACCATGACGATCAGCATGAGCGTGATCGACAGCGCCGATCCGAGCGGCCAGTTGCGGCCCTGGCCGAACTGCAGCTCGATCAGGTTCCCGAGCATCATATTCTTGCCACCGCCGAGAATGCTGGGCGTTACATAGGCGCCGAGTGCTGGAATAAAGACGAGGATGGAGCCGGCGATGACGCCGGGCTTGACCAGTGGAATGATGATTTTCCGCAGCACTTTGAAGGGCGTGGCGTAGAGATCATAGCCCGCCTCGACCAGCCGAAAATCCAGCTTTTCCATGCTGGCATAGAGCGGCAGCACCATCAGCGGCAGATAGACATAGACCATGCCGGTCAGGATCGCTCCGTCGGTGAACAGCATCTGGATCGGCCTTGCGATCAGGCCGAATTTCAACAACAGGCCATTGACCAGGCCTTCGTTGCGGATAACTTCGAGGATGGCGAAAGTGCGGATGAGCAGATTGGTCCAGAACGGGATGGTGATCAGGAAAAGCCAGAGTTCTCGGGTCTTTTCAGGCCGTGTCACGATGAAATAGGCCGTCGGAAAGCCGACCAGCAGGGTCAGGACAGTGGTGATCAGCGACAGCACGACGGAGCGCATGAAGATCGACACATGGGCGTCCGCGAGCGAGAACGTCCCGTCGAAAATATCCTTCTCCATGACGACGCTGATCCAGCCGTCGAGCGACGCCAGCCATTGCACGTCGCCATAGGGGCCGGGCGCCAGGAACGAATAGACAAGCACGATCAGCAGCGGCCCGGTCGCGGCGGCAAGGATGATCAGCAGGGCGGGAAGTGAAAGCAGCCACCGTTTCCGGATATCCCTGCTCTGTTCTGCCTCGATCGTCCCCGCCGCATCCGTCATCTCAGTTCCTCAAGACCCGGGCGGCGTTGGCTTCGAGTGCGATGCCGACCCTGTCACCCTGCGCAAACCGCGCGCTTTGTAGCGGTTTGTTCTGCTCTCGCAGCGTAAACAGCGTCTCCCCGTCGGAAAGGCGGACGTGGTAATGGGTATCGGTCCCGAAATAGACGACATTTTCCAGCGTGCCGGTCATCTGGCTGGCGTCCGCACGGTCTGGCTGGCAGAGCGTCGCATGTTCCGGCCTCAGAACCACCGTCACCTCGCCTTCCGCGTGGAAATCCCGTGGTACCGTTGCCGAGATGCGGCCGGCGACCGGTGTGTCGACATCGGCTATGCCGTCAGTCACTGAGCTGATCCGGCCCTTCAGGAAATTGGTCTCGCCGATGAAATCGGCGACGAAACGATCCGCCGGAGCGTCATAGATCTCTCTGGGATTGCCTACCTGCAGGATTTTGCCCGACGACATGACGGCAATGCGATCCGACATGGTTAGCGCCTCCTCCTGGTCGTGCGTGACGAAGATGAAGGTGATGCCGGTCTCCGCCTGCAGACGCTTCAACTCGATCTGCATGTCCTTGCGGAGCTTGTAGTCCAATGCCGACAGCGGCTCGTCGAGAAGCAGAACCTTCGGCTGGGGAGCAAGCGCGCGGGCTAGCGCGACACGTTGCTGCTGGCCGCCTGAAATCTGGCTCGTGCGCCGGCCGGCAAGCGCTTCCATGCGCACCAGCTTCAGCATGGCATCGACGCGGTCCTTGACCTCCTGCTTCGGCTTGCCGAGCATGGTGAGACCGAAACCGATATTCTCCGCCACCGTCATGTGCGGAAAAAGGGCGTAGCTCTGGAAAACCGTATTGATCGGCCGCTTGAAGGGCGGCATGGCGGCGATGTTCTCGCCGTTCAGCATGATCTCGCCGGATGTCGGGTATTCGAAGCCGGCAATCAACCGCAACAGGGTGGTCTTACCGCAGCCGGACGGACCGAGAAGCGTAAAGAACTCGTTCTGGCGGATCGATACCGATGTGTTGTCGACGGCGGCGAAGGCAAACTCGCCAAAGCCGAAAATCTTAGAAACATGGCGGATTTCGACCGCGTTCAATTCCGCCATATGCGGCACACTTAACCTTGCATGAAGCTACTGTTCCCGCCTTTTCGGCTTTGCGCTAGGTGATCACAGTGCCTGAACGTTGACAACACCCTTCTTAATATTTTGATCAAAAAATTATCAGGAACGAAAACTGATGCGGCCGCCACAAATCGTGGTGACGGGCCGGATCGTCAGCAAATCATCGGGAGCCGCTGCCTCGATATCACCGTTCAGCACGACGATATCGGCAAGATAACCTTCCCGATCCTTCCCTTGCCATCCTCCTTGAATTCTGCGTAAGCGCCTTCGACGCAATAGGCCGACAGCGCTTCCATTAGGGTAAAGGATTGATCCGGATCGCTCTCTGCCCAGCGCTTGCGCGTCACAGCCGCCTCTATGCCGATGATCGGATCGATTGGCGACACCGGCCAGTCGGAGGCAAAGCAGATATGGGCGCCGGCATCTTTCAAGGTGCGCCAGGCATAGCTGAGCGGCCACCGATCCCGGCCGATGCGCGACACGGTCGGCTCCAGCGGTACGCCTGCACAACCCGGCGGATGCGGCGGCTGCATCGACGCTATGACGCCGAGTTCGGCAAACCGGGCAATGTCGTCGGGATGCACGACCTCGATATGTTCTATCCTGTGGCGGCTGTCGCGGACGCCGTTTTGCGAGCGCGCAGCCTCATATCCGTCAAGCACTGCCCGCACCGCACCGTCGCCGATCGCATGAACCGCGATCTGCAGCCCGCGCCGGTCCACTTCCACGGCCGCCTCCCGAAACGTTTCAGGTGTGAACAGGCCCTCGCCGCAATCGCCAGGCTTGTCGGCGTAGGGCTCGACCATCACTGCCGTCCAGCTGTCGAGCACGCCGTCGTAGAACATCTTGACGACGCCGGACGACAGCCAGTCGCTGTCGAACCGGCGAGCAAGCTCGGACGCCTTTTCGAGCATGCTGATCGGCATGAAATTCTTGAAATGGAACGGAATGATCACCCGGCACGGCAGGCTGCCATCCTCTTTCTCGATCGCCGCAAGCAGCTCCAGCTGGTAGAGATTGCCATCCATGTTCTGAACGGTGGTGATGCCGTGGCGGGAGCAGTAGTCGAGGCCGCGCCGCATCACGGCGATATCCTGCGCCCATTCCGCTTCGTTCGGGTAGGGATCGGGTTCGCCACCGGTGGACAGGCCGAGCCGGTAGCGATCGAAACCACCGGCTGCCTGCAACGAGCTGAACGCCTCCATCTCCCGTAGCTCCCCGGTCGCCAGGCCATCCGTGCCCATCACCACCTCGTTGCCGGGTCCCAGCTCGGCGCCATGCAACATATTGACGAGGTCCAGCGCCTTTGTATTGGCCCAGGCGGTGTGATGATCCGGCGCGAACAGAACCAGCGGCTGGTGGGCAAGGATCGCATCGAGATGATGGCGCGTCAGCCGTTCAGTCTCCCCAAGGATCGTGTAGTCGGCACCTTGCGCAAAGAGCACTCTTTCTGCGGCACGCGGCCCGGCATAGGCGCGACGGCATCAGTCAATGCCGCCAACCCGCTGACCCCGGCAAGCTGGAGATGATCGAGTTCGGCAGCGCCGGAAAACAGATGCATGTGATTTTCGGAGAACCCCGGGAGCACCGTGCCTCCGGCGGCATCGATCACCTGCGTGCCCGCGCCTCGAAATGGTTCCATCTGCGCTGTCGTGCCGACTGCCAAAATCCGGCCAGCGGCCAGCGCAACCGCCTCGGCTCGGGGCCTATCCTCATCCAAAGTCAAAACACGTGCATTGAGGATGAGGATATCGGCCGTCTGCGTCATGATACTACTCGCTGCTTGCCATGAATGTGGCGCGAGCTAAGCCGATCCGGCGACGCAATTCAACAGCGACCGGCGTCTTTTCCTACCATCCCTCCGAAAGCACGCGCTCCAGCATATCGGCAAAGAAATCAGCGCTCTCCAGCGACAGGCAAAGCGGCGGCTTGATCTTTAGCACGTTGAGATGGTCGCCGGTCGGCTGCATGATGACGCCGAGCTGTAGCAGCCGGTCGCAGATCGCCGCCGTTTCGGCGGTTGCCGGCATCAGCGTTTCACGGTCGCGGACGAATTCCAGTCCGAGATAAAGCCCCATCCCATGCACGGCACCAACAAGGGGAAAACGTTGCCCCAAAGCTTCGAGCCGCTGCTTCAGATGGTCGCCAACCATGCGGGCGTTTTCCTGCAGACCTTCGTCACGCATGATATCGAGCACCGTCATGCCGACGACGGAACTCACGGGACTGCCGCCAGCGGAGGAGAAGAAATAGCCTTCCTTTTCCAGCGCATCGGCGATCGCCTTCGTCGTGATGACGGCGCCGAGCGGATGGCCGTTGCCCATGCCCTTGGCGACGGTGATGATATCGGGGACCACGCCCTGCTCTTCGAAACCCCAGAAGTGATGGCCGAGACGGCCGTAGCCGACCTGCACCTCATCGGCGATGCAGACCCCGCCGCGCGCCCCGCACCAAAGCGTAGACGTCCCTGAGGTAGCCCGGCGGCAAGGGAATGCCGCCAGCGTTCCCATAGACGCATTCGCAGATGAAACCCGCCAGCCCCTTGACCTCACGGTCCAGTTTTTCCAGTGTCGGCATGACGGCTTCGACATAGTCGGCGGTTGAGCCAGCCCCGCGAAACGGGCCGCGATAGGTGTTGGGCGACATCACCGGATGCACCCAGTCCGGCCGGGTCGTCAGCGCCTGGGGATTGTCGGCGATCGAGGTGGAGACTGCGTCGCTCGCAACCGACCAGCCATGATAGCCTTCCAGCAGGCAGAGCATATTGCGCGCGCCGGTCGCTGCCCAGGCGAGCCTGAGCGCCAGGTCATTGGCTTCCGAACCGCTATTGACCAGGAACACCGTATCCAGCCCTTCCGGCGCAAGGGCAGCCAGCCTCTCGGAGAAGGCAGCCACCGAGGCATAGTGAAAGCGGGAATTCGTATTCAGCCGCTGCCATTGCCGGTGAACGGCATCGGCAAGGCGCGGATGCCCATGGCCAAGGATGGTGACGTTGTTGACCATGTCGAGATAGGCGCGCCCTTCGACACCGACCATGTGCTCGCGCAATCCACGTTCGATCTGCGGCGGTGCTGCGTAATAGTTCTTCTGTGGTTTTGCAGAAATGGCTCTGGCGACGGGCCAGAAGCGACGCACTCTGCGGCACGGGCGCATCGCAATCGAAACCGAGAAGTTTTGCCGGCGACGGGCAGAGCACCGCCCACGCCGCAGCATGGTCCGGCGAAACGAAGGCCGGCGGCACGATGTCCTTGTCGCGGCAGAGTTGGATGCGCAACACACCCTTGTCGCCGGACGTGCTTGCAACAACCCCAAGTGGCTGACCGGGATGGATGAAGTCATCCGGACCGGGCAAGGCGTCAATGCCGGAAAGATGCAACGCTGTGTCCCGCCCCAACAATATAAGGCCGCCATCGCTTATTTTCAGAATGCCGCCGAAAGGCGCAGATACGCTGGTGCCCGCCGGCAAAAGCAGATCGACATGAACTGCGAACGTTTCCGCCGGGTCCGGTGAAAGCAGCACAGTCTGGGTCAGCCGGTAATCGCCGTAACGCGTCGAGACAGCAGCATTTTTTGGAGAAACGCCGCCGAAAGCAACCAATCTTCGAGACCGGACTGCGGCCACTGAACGCCGTCGAACAGGTCACTTTGCGTGTCCAGTGCGATCACCGCGATCTTGGATACCTCGATTTCCGGCAGCAGACGGTCGCCAGTGATCGCAGGCCCCTGATCGGGCAATTGGCCGACAGCCTGTAAAATCGCCATCTCCATCAATGCCGACGGCACCAGAAACGGCAACGTCGAAAATCAGCCGTTCGTGGCCAATATTGCCGGCGACATAGGCGTTGTCTGGATCCAGCGCCAGTTGCTGCTCGCTGCTTGCCACCAGTACGGCGGCCCGCGCCATGATCAGCGGCCAGAGTGCGCGCAATTCCGCATCATTGAGCGGAAAAACGGCGTGAAACGCCTTGATCGCGGGCAGAATGATATAGGGATCGCCATCGGCATGATGCAGCAGCGAGGCGCAGGTGACGGCGAGGTCGGCGACAAGCCAGCCGTTGATGACATCACCGAAATCGATCACGCCATCCGGTATCAGCTGGCCGCTGTCATTTGGCAGGCTGACGACATTGTCGTCGGTGATATCGTGATGAATTGCCTGTTCCCTGAGGTCCGTCTTCAACCCGTCGAGCCGGCGCATGGCTGCATCCATCTCCCGGCTGATGCGCTGCTTGCGGTCCACATCCTTCACCGCCGAGAGGAGATGGCTGACGACCGGCTCCGCGTTTCGCAGATCCCACTGCAGATCCCGCGACAGGCCGGGATGGACGAAATCTGCCAGCGTCAGGGCCAGCCGGCCGCCCAGTGCGCCAAGTGCCGCGATCGTCACCGCAGGCAGGTGTTTGCGCCGCGTCAGCGGCTGACCATCGATATAATCGAGCAGGCGGATCTGATAATCCTCACCGCGCACCGTAACGAACAGGATGTCCGCCCCATTACCGGCAGCGACAACCCGCGGGACGCGGGGCACGGCGACCTTGCCGGCAACATGGCGCAAAGCGGCGTTCTGCGCTTCAAGCTCGACGGTCGCATAGTCGGCACGGCAGATCTTCAGGACGAAACGGCCGCTTGCCGCGTCGATGCGATAGTTGCGGTCCTGCTGGCTGCCAAGTTCGGCGATCGGTCCCGACAGGCCGTAGTGAGCGGCAAAAAGGTTCGCTGCATCTTCGGCACTCACATCGGGCCGCGACAATGCCGCCCGCCGCAAAAAAGCATGTTCCAATCTCTCGCTCCCCGGAATCAATTGGCCGCAGATTGGCACAACCGGGAAAGAACGCGAATGGCAAATTGGATGAAACATCGCCCGTTTCCTCAGGCACCCATTGCCCGCCGAATGCACGTTCAAGACGCAATGCGTTGCCCAACGCAAAACGCCCGCTGCAAGGCAACGGGCGTTTCAGGAAACTTCGCTGGAGGCGGTGTTTTCAGATTTTAGCGAGCGACCGAGGCGCGAGCGATGTTCTGGATGTCGGCACGGTCGATGCCGAGATCGCGCAGTTCATGGCTGGTCATGCGGCCAAGTTCGGTTACCGTCTGACGGTACTTGCGCCAATTGTTGAAAGAGCGCGCTACGTTCATGATGATCCCCTTTCTAGGGCTTTCCGGCCTCGGCAGCCATTCAGTGGCGCCGTTGTCGTTTTCATGAAGGGAATATAAGCCACCCGATTTTGCAGCAACAGCGCCAATATATCAGGACACCCATGCGCCATATGCATGACCCGCCTGAAGCGCCCGGACGGCAAGCGCACAGGGAAGTTGCGCACACTGACACCAGCGAACAGGTGAAAAATTGCGATGGAATCCTTACTCCGGCCGGAACTTTTCTCTCCCTTGTCGCGTTCCTGCACTGAGCGAAACAGGAGTCTCTAATATGATCGCAAAGTTTTCCTATCTCGCATTCGGCTTCGTTTTGGGCGCTGCTCTTTTGCTGACGATGACAATGGTCAACACCGACAACACAGTGCTGTCGAAAACGAGCCGCCTGACCGGCGCCGGCACGCCCGCGCATACCGTCGCGCCCGCAGATTTTGCAATGGAACGGTTTGGGTAGGCACGCAGTCGCAGGATGTTCCGCTGAACTGATTGCGCTCATCCGTGATCGCGATACCGCTTCCTATGTCCTAAATCTGAATTCGCCCTCATCACGTCCACGTTTCATGATGACAGAGTCCGCTGCATAGACAGGAAAAGACCCTTCAGTTCCGGCTCGCGGACGCGCCGGGCAGCTTCGATGCAGGAGACCCATTCGCTGATCCGCTGACCTTTCTCGTGAAAGACGTCCGAAACCTCTTCGACATTGAGAAGATGCACCTGAACGCAGCAAGGCACGCGCTGACCGTTGTCGAACATCTTCAGATAAGTGAAATACCCGAACGGCTTCTTCTTGGCCTTTCCGCACACCGGCCTCTTCGAAGGCCTCGATGGCAGCCACTTCATGCGGCTTTTTCCCGCTATCGGCCAACCCTTTGGAATGATCCAGCGGCCGCTCTCGCGGCTGGTGACCAATAGCACTTCGAGACATGCTGCGATCCCTGCGCATACGGTAGCAGAGGGCCGCAAATTGGTCGCGCATTCGCTCCTTGAACAGGGTGCCGGTAAACGGGACGAGTTCGGACAGAAACGTCGCTTGTCTTTTCGAGGTTTTTTTCTGGGCGACGGGCATGGCGTTCAGCCACCCCTGATCGAGGTGCGCCACACCAGATCGGCATGCAGGCGCACCGTATGGTTCTCCGGCTCGGTCTCTGCCACCAGCCAGGAAACGGCCTCGCGGGCAATCATGTCAACCGGTTGCGCAAACGTGGTCAGCCCGTAGGATGTCCAGGAGGCCTGTTCAATATCGTCGAAACCAGCCACGCAGATCTGGTCGGGTACGGAGAGAGAAAACTGGTGCCGGGCGGCATCCATGAAGCCGCAGGCGAGGAGATCGGTGGCACAGAAAACCGCGTCTGGACGCTCCTTGCGGGTCAGAAGCTGCTGGGCAACGACACGGCCGCTTTCATACCCCGTATGACCGAACCGCTCGACCATCACATCCATGCCCAGCGCCTTGGCAGCCGCAACGAAGCCGTGCTCGCGGGCCATCAGGCTCGGCGTGCCCGCCTGCGAATTGGCAAAGGCGAGCTTGCGGCATCCGGCGCGCACGAACGCCGTGGCGATGCGCGCCGCCGCTTCCACGTCGTCGAGGTTGATCTTCAGCGGCCCTTCCCGGTCGTCATCACGGTTGATCAGCACCAGTCGCTGACCATTCTTCAGGCAGAGATCGGTAATCGACTTGTCCGGCAGGCCGGACAGAATGATCGAGGCATCTGCGCGGTAGCGGATTGCCTGCGTGAGCGCGAGATCAACGCTGCCATCCGATCGGTCGGTGTTGATCAGCATCGCGATCTTGCCGGAATTCTGCAATTGCTGCGTCAGTGCGCGCAAGAGCGCCGAGCGATACGGCGTGCCGATCTCGGAAACGATCAGGCAGACGATGCCGCTTTCATTGCGCATCAGGCCGCGGGCCAGATGATTGACATGGTAGCCGAGCGCTTCGGCAGCATCGAGCACCTTTTGCCGCGTCTTCGGCGACACGCTGGCACCCGAAGTAAACGTGCGGGAAACCGCAGAGCGCGAAACCCCTGCCTTTTCCGCAACTTCCTGGGCACTGACAAATAGCTTCTGCGACACGCTGCTCTCCACCCTGGCCTGATAATCTGCACAATTTTGCAATTGCGTGCAAGCATTTGCTTGATCTGAATGTGACAGTTTTGTGAAGATTTTATTTGACAGCCGTTTTCATCTCATGCAGCATTTGCACACGCTTGCAAAAAGCGGCCAGCGTGGAGGCGCTGCTTCAACAGGAGGAAATTTCATGGGTTCACGATATATTGCCGCCGCGGTATTTGCCGCCGGAACGACACTTTCAGCCTTTTCGGCCCAGGCCGCCGGCGATCTCAACCTGATCTGCTCCGCCGATGTGGTCATCTGCGAACAGATGAAGGGCGATTTCGAAAAGGCACATGGCGATATCAAGGTCAACATGGTGCGCCTGTCCTCCGGCGAGACCTATGCCAAGATCCGTGCCGAAGCGCGCAACCCGAAGACCGATATCTGGTGGGCAGGCACAGGCGATCCGCATCTGCAGGCGGCATCTGAAAACCTGACGCAGGAATACAAGTCGCCTCTGCTCGACCAGCTGCAGGATTGGGCGAAGAAGCAGGCAGAAAGCTCCGGCTACAAGACGGTCGGGGTCTACGCGGGTGCTCTCGGCTGGGGCTACAATACCGAGATTTTCAAGGCCAAGGGCTTCAAGGAGCCGAAGTGCTGGGCGGACCTTCTGGACCCGGCGTTCAAGGGTGAAATCCAGATCGCCAACCCGAACTCGTCCGGGACCGCCTATACGGCGCTTGCCTCGCTGGTCCAGATCATGGGCGAAGACCAAGCCTACGACTATCTAAAGAAGCTCAATGCCAACGTTTCGCAATATACCAAGTCGGGCTCCGCCCCGGTGAAGGCGGCGGCGCGCGGCGAAACGGCGATCGGCATCGTCTTTATGCATGACGCAGTTGCCCAGACAGCCGAAGGCTTCCCGGTCAAGTCGGTCGCACCTTGCGAAGGCACCGGTTATGAGATCGGCTCGATGTCGATCGTCAAGGGCGCGAAAAACCTCGACAATGCCAAGGCCTGGTACGACTGGTCGCTGAAGCCGGACGTGCAGTCGCGCATGAAGGATGCCAAGTCCTTCCAGCTGCCGTCCAACAAGACGGCCGAAATTCCCAAGGAAGCCCCGCGCTTCGAGGACATCAAGCTGATCGACTACGACTTCAAGACTTATGGCGATCCGGCCAAGCGCAAGGAACTGCTCGAGCGCTGGGATCGCGAGATCAGCGCCAACGCCAACTAAGAGAACCGGCATGGCCTTAACGCTTGTCGTTGCGGCCATGCCAAGGTTTCTCCGGGCCGGGGACCGCGCTGACCCTCCACAGATTGCGGTGCGGTCTTCGGCCACCCATCATTCCACATTTGACATCAAGAAAAGGCGCGGGGATCGTCATGGACCATCGCAACCGCAGACTGGATATTGTCCTCACCCTGGGGAGCGCTGCGTTCGTTCTCGTTCCGTGGTACCGGATCGAAGGCGGCTTCCTCGGGTTTGGCTGGTTCTCCGGCTTTCCGACCGAAGCCTCCGTCGCGCCGGGCATCCTGCAGATCCTCAGCCACGGCCGCTGGTGGCTGACCATTGCGGCACTGATCATGGCGGCCGCGGTCACGACCCGGTTTCTGCGCGATCCGATGCAGCGCGGCACGGTGCTTGCCGTGGCCGGCGCAATCGGCATCCTTTTCCTGACGCTTCAAGGGTTGGCCATCGGCTTTTCCGGCTGGACCTGGACGATCAGCGAAACGCTGTTCGGCGCACTTGCCGACGGGCAGCCCTCGATGGGCGCCGGTGCCGTGCTCTCAGCCTTCGCGTTCGTTCTCATCTTCTCCTTTGGCCTTGCCGAACGCGGCGTGATGAAGGGTGATGCCTTCGTCGTCGCCTCCATCGCCATGCTGGTTTTCCTCGTCGCGATCTTCGTGTTCTACCCGGTCGGCAGCATGCTGGTCGGCGCGTTCCAGGATTTCGACGGCTCGTTCAATCCTGACGGCTTTACCCGCAACATCCAAGACAACTCGATCTGGAGCCTTGGCTGCGTTGTTGGTGGCGAGCGTTGCAGGCGTCGCCTGGCGCACGCTTTGGCTGGCTCTGATGACGGCCGGCGGTTCGACGATCATGGGCCTTGCCTTTGCTCTGGTCGCGACCCGCACGCGCTTTCCCTTCAAGAAGGGCCTGCGGCTTTTGACGGTGCTGCCGATCATCACCCCGCCCTTCGTCATCGGCCTTGCGCTGACGCTGCTATTCGGCCGCGCTGGCGTCATCACCGAAGGCCTGTCCAGCCTGTTCGGCATCGAGCCTGGTCGCTGGCTCTATGGCCTGACTGGTATCTGGATCGCCCAGGTCCTGTCGTTCACGCCGATTTCCTTCCTCGTGCTCATCGGCGTCGTCGAGGGCGTCAGCCCGTCGATGGAGGAGGCATCTCAGACATTGCGCGCCGACCGCTGGCGTACCTTCTGGCGCGTCTCTCTGCCGCTGATGAAACCGGGCATCGCCAATGCCTTCCCTGATCGGCTTCATCGAAAGCATGGCCGACTTCGGCAATCCGCTGGTGCTCGGCGGCAGCCATGGCGTGCTTTCGACGGAAATCTTCTTTGCCGTCGTCGGCTCGCAGAACGACCCGTCGCGCCGCCGTTCTCGCCATCATCCTGCTCTGCTTCACGCTGACGGCGTTCCTTGCTCAGCGCTACTGGCTATCGGGCAAGAACTTCGCCACCGTTACCGGCAAGGGCGACAGCGGCTCGCATATCGCACTGCCCCGCTCAATCTCGATCGCCGTGCATGCCATGGTCATCCCGTGGATGATCTTCACGATCGTCATCTATGGCATGATCCTGTTCGGCGGTTTCGTGAAGACCTGGGGCCTCGACAATTCGCTGACCCTTGAGCACTACGCCCGCGCCTTCTCTGTCGAAATGCGTGACGGAGCTCTGGCCTGGACCGGCGTTGCCTGGAACTCCTTCTGGACGACGATCGAGATCGCGTTGATCTCGGCACCGCTGACCGCTGCCGTCGGACTGCTGACCGCCTACCTGATCGTTCGCCAGAAATTCGCCGGCCGCAACATCTTCGAATTCGCCCTGATGATGAGCTTTGCCATTCCCGGCACGGTCATCGGCATCAGCTACATCATGGCCTTCAACCTGCCACCGCTGGAAATGACCGGCACGGCGCTGATCCTGATTGCCTGCTTCGTCTTCCGCAACATGCCGGTCGGCGTGCGCGGCGGCGTGGCGGCGATGAGTCAGCTCGACAAGAGCCTCGACGAAGCCTCGCTGACACTGCGCGCCACCAGCTTCCGGACGATCCGCAAGGTCATCCTGCCGCTGCTGCGCCCGGCGATCACCGCTGCATTGGTCTATTCCTTCGTGCGTGCCATCACCTCGATCAGCGCCGTCATCTTCCTCGTCAGCGCCGAATACAACATGGCGACTTCCTATATCGTCGGCCTCGTCGAAAATGGCGAATACGGCGTGGCGATCGCCTATTCCTCGATGCTGATCGTGGTGATGATTGTCGTCATCGCCGGCTTCCAGCTTCTCGTCGGGGAGCGCAGGCTGCGGCGCGAAAACCGCGTCGCAGGCGTCACCACCGCCCCTTCCCTTTCCCTCGGTCAGGAGAAAACCGCATGATCACTCCCCGCTCCGGCTCGGTCGTCTTTCAAAACATCAAGAAGCAGTTCGGCGCCTTTACCGCCATTCACGACCTGTCGCTGACCATCGAGCCCGGCCAGCTGGTGACGCTGCTCGGCCCGTCGGGTTGCGGCAAAACGACGACGCTGCGCATGCTGGCAGGCCTTGAACATCCGAGCTCCGGCAAGATCCTGATCGGTGGCAAGGACGTGACCATGCTTCCGGCCAACGAGCGTGACGTCTCGATGGTGTTCCAGTCCTATGCGCTGTTTCCACACATGAGTTCCCTCGACAACGTCGCCTACGGCCTGGAATCCTCCGGTCTCAAGAAGAAGGAAGCCCGCGAGACGCGCCGAAGAAGGCCTGAAGCTCGTCGGTCTCGGCGGCATGGGCGGACGGTTGCCGGCAGAGCTTTCCGGCGGCCAGCAGCAGCGCGTCGCCGTTGCCCGCGCCCTCGTGCTCGAGCCGCAGGTGCTGCTGCTCGATGAGCCGCTGTCCAATCTCGACGCCCGGCTGCGCCGTCAGGTGCGCACCGAAATTCGCGACCTGCAGCAGCGTCTCGGCTTTACCGCCGTCTACGTCACCCACGACCAGGATGAGGCGCTCGCCGTCTCCGACCGGATCGTCATCATGAAGGACGGCGTGATCGCGCAGGAAGGCTCGCCTCGCGATCTCTACGAGGCGCCCGCCTCGGCCTTCATCGCCGACTTCATGGGCGAGGCCAATGTTGTGCCGTGCGACGTCATCAGCGTCGATGGCGCCGACGCGACCATCCGTATCGGGGGGCTCGAACATCGGGTGCCGAGCCGCAACGCACGGCCCGGACCTGCAAAGCTCGCCGTCCGGCCGAATTCGATCACGTTGGAACCGGCATCGGGTGCCGCCTTTCCGGGCCAGATCACCCATGCCGCCTATCTTGGCGATCATGTCGAATACGAGGTAGAGACCAGCACAGGCAAGCTTTTCGTCGTCGATCCGGCCGTCGAGCGCGCATTGGCGCCGGCAACTGAAGTCGCCGTCGGTTTCAAGGGACGCGGTATCGCCATTATCAACGGCTGAACCGCAAGCATATCGCAAGAGGACCAATTTCATGACATCGCAGATTTCCGGGCTCGACACGCGCTTTGCGCTGGCCCAAGCCATAGCCAATGAAGCGGGCGCCTTGGCGCTCGATTATTTCAACCGGCGCGAGACGCTGGTGATCGAAACCAAACGCGATTTGCAGGACGTCGTTTCCATTGCCGACCGCGAAGTCGAGAACCTTATTCGCGCCCGCGTGGCCGAGGTTCATTCGGGCGACGGCTTCCTGGGCGAGGAATACGGGCTTGCCCGCGGCGAGACCGGCTACACCTGGGTGGTCGATCCGATCGACGGCACCAGCCCCTTCGTCAACGGCATGCCGAACTGGTGCGTCTCCATCGCCGTGCTGCACAACAGCGAACCGGTAATCGGCGTTATCTGCGCGCCCTGCCACGACGAACTCTATGCCAGCGCTACCGGCAAGGGTGCGACGCTCAACGGCCGCGTGCTGACCCTTGATCCTTCCCGCAATATCCGCAACGCCGTTACCAGTATCGGCGCCAACAACTATGTGACGCCCGCCTTTGTCGGCAAGATGGTCGAGGACCTTTTAACAGCCGGCGGCAATTTCATCCGCAACGGCTCAGGCGCGCTGATGCTCGCCTATGTCGCCGCCGGCCGTCTGGTCGGTTACTATGAGCCCTACATGCATGCCTGGGATTGCCTTGCCGGCTATTGCCTCGTCAAGGAAGCGGGCGGCTGGTATCACCCCTTCCCTGTCGAGGGAGAACAGCTGACCAAGGGGTCGCCGGTGCTGGCAACAGCTCCCGGCGCACGGGATGATTTGATGAAGATCGCCGGTCTCTGAAAAGCAGACCGGGGGCGATGTCAACAGACGTTGCCCTATCGTGGCCGGATACTCACTGTTTGGCCCGGCTGGTCGGCAAGGCGCGTGCCGCCGCGCTCAAAAGATCGGTCTGCGATATCAGGCCGAGAATTCGGCACTCGCCATCGATAACGATCGCGGCATGGGCGTGGCCATCGGTCAAGGCCGGCAACAATGAAAACGCCGGATCGCTATCCGAAGCAGTCGCCGCCTTCGAGAGGATGTCGCCGACGCGATCGGCAGGCCGGGAAAGTTCCCGCAATCCGACCGTCCCGGCCAGACGGCCATTCTCATCCTTTACCGGCAGCGTCCGGATATTGTGCTTCAAAAGCAATTCCCGAGCCTCGGCGGGATCGGCATCGGCGTCGATCGCGATAACGTCGTGGGACATGATGTCGGCGCACCGGATATTCCCATGCGCACGGATGGTCGCCTGAAGCTGGACTTGCTGGAGCAAACGGCCAAGGTCGTCCCGGGCGATATCAAAAGTTTCATCGAACGCGGCAAGAGCTGCGTCGATGTCCTCTTCGTGGAAGCCGACCCGCAGCGATGCGGGTAAATCGCTGGTTTGGTGGGCATTGACCGGCGCCTTAGCGGCGATATGGGGGTAGTTGCGCCGCGCCAATTTATGAAACAGCAAGCCGAGCGCAACCAGAATGCAAGAATTCAGGCCGACCGGCACGAACGGAAACAACAGCCCCCAACCGGCAACGACCGGCCCGCCGAGCACGGCAGTCAGCGCCGCGGCCCCGCCAGGCGGGTGAAGGCAGCGTGTCAGCGACATCGCCGCGATGGCGAGCGATACGCCGACGCCGGAGGCAATGATCGGATCATGGATCAGGGAGGCGGTGATGATGCCCACCAAAGCCGAGATCGTATGTGCCGCCGATGATCGACCATGGCTGCGCCAATGGGCTGGCCGGAACCGCAAATAGCAGCACAGCCGACGCACCCATCGGTGCCACGATCAAAGGCAAATGCGGCCCCTGCCCGAGCAGATAGCTGCTGATCAGGCCCGTCAAGCCGATACCGATCAGCGCACCGATGCAGGCAATCAGCCGCTCGCGCAATGTGGCACCGGCCAGAATAGGTACGAACATTCGAAAACGGCCGTCCGGTTTTGGCTTTTGAGGATGGGACATCGGGAAACCAGGCACGCCGAAAGACGGGATCGGGATACCGGCGCGCGTCATCCCGTTTCCCGGCTATAAGAAAATCATGCACAAAGCGCAACGGCCAAACGAAGCAGCCCCTTTGGGTCGGGTGGACGGCCGGGCTTCCGGCCGCCCACGGGCCGGCTAGTTCAGTCTGGCAGCTTCGGCAAAGAACCCTTCCGGACTGTCGACCTCGACCAGCTTTTTCCTGTCGATCTGCCAGAAGCGATTGCCGACCGCGCGCACGAAGCTTCGGTCGTGCGAGACGAAGAGGCAGCTCGCCTGCTGCGCCATCAGTTCACCCTCCAACGCCTCCTGGCCATCGATATCCAGATGGTTGGTCGGCTCGTCGAGCAGGTAGAAGTTGGGGTTGGTCAACCGCAGGATCAGCATACCCAGTCGCGCCTTCTGGCCGCCTGACAGCTGGCTGATCGGACGGGCCTGAAACTCGATGTTCATTCCGGCGCCTGCGAGCAACGCCCGTGCCCGCTGATCGCCGATATCGAAGCGGCGAATGATCGTTGCCATCGGCGTTTCGGTGTCACGGAGGTCGGCGAGTGCCTGGTCGCCATAGCCCAGCACCAGCGACGGCGTCGCCTTGATGCCGTCCTGGGCGGTTTCCGGCTGTTCGATTGCCTTGCGCAACATCGAGACGAGACGAGTCTTTCCCGCCCCGTTGGCCCCGAGCAACACGATCCGGTCGCCCTGGCAGACGAACTGCTTGCCGGTCCTGAACAACAGGGTGCCGTCCGGGGTTTGCACCGCGGCGTTATCGAGTGTGATTAGCACCTTGGCATGGGTGCCGCGATTGGCAAGCTTGATCGCTCCCGCCGAACGCTCCAGATGCGCCGGTTTGGCGGCATCCTCAAGCTTGTCGGCCCGCTGCTTCAGCTGCTTGGTCTTGACCACCAACAGGTCACTGCCGGAGTTGATGCCGATATTGTTGAGCTTGGCCGCCTGCTTGCGCAATTGATCGGCGACCTTGATGTCGCGCTGATAGCGGCGCTCATCCGCAGCGTCGGCCTCGTCCAGTGCGGCGCGCGCCCGCGTGTAGGGCAACGGAAAGATCTGAGATTGCTCGAGACGCAGGAACAGCGTGCGGTTCGTCACCGCATCGAGAAAAGCACGGTCGTGGCTGGCGATGATGACCGGCACGTCGCGCAGCAGCGCATTCAGCCATGCCTCGAGCATGGCGATCTTGCCGAGATCGAGATGGTTGGTCGGCTCGTCGAGCATCAGCACATCCGGCTCGGTCACCCAGACACGGGCCAGCATGGCGATGCGCTGCCAGCCGCCACTCAGCTGCTTCAACGGCCGCTGGCGCAGGCCTCCGGCACATCAAGCGATTCCAGCACCACATCGACACGCCAGCTTTCGCTTTCCTGCTGATCGGCGGACAGCGCATCCAGCACGGCGGCATAAAACGACAGATCGAACAGCCGCGCGGGCACATTCTGTTCGACATAGCCCACGGTCAGGCCGCGGGCCTTGGTGATCTCGCCTTCGTTCGCCTCAAGCGCCCCCGAAATGCAGCGGAAGAGCGTCGATTTTCCGCTGCCGTTGGCAGCGACGAGGCCGATGCGGTCCCCGCATTGATGACGAGGTTGAACTTGGAGAAAAGCGGGCTGCCCAGCACGATGCCGAGATTGCGGATGTTGATAAGGGTCATGATCGGCCTCTGGTCTTGCCGCACGGTCATCCATCGAGGGCTTTCAGGCCATCATCGATGCGATGCGTCGCGCGCGGCGGATTTTAAGATGCAGCAAGCACAAACCATGAGGCTCGGCGCTACAGTGCCACGAAGGGCAGACCAGAAGATGGTTTTCTGAAGAGAAAAGGACTTTGGTCAGCCCTGCAAACGCATTTGCAGGGCGTTGACGGGGCCAAGCTGGCGATGGTGCCGGAAAAATGTGTTCATTGCGCAGCCCTCCTTTCTCGATAGACGTTTCTCATACCATCCGATTGCGGGATTTGCAATTATCCCGGAATGCGGGCATTGAAAATTGAACCCATCAGAGGATGGAGTGATCGACGATGACGACGGGCTTGCCATGCGAGCACATCTCGACCCGCGCCTCGACCCGGTAAATATCGCGCAGCATCGAACCTGTGATGACATCGCCGGTCGGGCCGCTGGCCACCATCGCGCCTTTGGCAATGACGATCGTATTGTCGCAATAGCGCAGGGCATGATTGAGATCATGCAGGGCGATCAGCACCGACATGCCGGACTTTGCGGCCAGCTTGCGCATGAAACCAAGCACTTCGATCTGGCGAAACAGATCGAGCGCCGAAGTGGGCTCATCCATCAGCAGGATTTCGGGCTTGCGAACAAGCGCCTGGGCAATCGAGGCCAGCTGGCGCTGCCCGCCGGACAGCTCGCCAAGACCGCGAAAGGCGAGATCGTCGATCCGCAGGGCCTGCAGGATACGGTCGATCTCCAGAAGCTCGCTGTCGCGTACCTTCCAGCTCGATCCCTGCTTGCTGGCCAGAAGCACGGATCCGTAGACCGTCAGCACCGCGTTGGCGCCGGTATCCTGCGGCATGTAGCAGATGGTTTCCGGACCTTTGAGCGTATCGGACAGGACCACCGTCCCCGGCCCCGAGGCGAGCCCGGCGATGCGCTTGAACAAGGTGGACTTGCCAGCCGCATTCGGGCCGATCACGGCGGTCATCATACCGCCATTGAGAACATCGGTATCGACGTCCGACAGGACCGTGTGCTTGCCGTATTTGGCGCCGACGCCCTTGAGTGCCAGACCTACCATGCCCGCCTCCGATTGGTGAAGATCAGGATGAAGAAGAACGGCACGCCGACCAGCGCGGTAATGACCCCGATTGGCAGGATGGCGCCCGGAATGAGCGTCTTCGACACGACCGAGGTGGCCGATAGAAGTAGAGCGCCACAGAGGACCGACGCCGGCAAAAGAACCGCTGGTCCTCGCCCACCAGCATGCGGGCGATATGCGGACCGACGAGGCCGACGAAACCGATGGTACCGACAAAGGAGACCGGGATAGCTGCAAGCAAGCTGACCGTCATCATCGTCTGCAGCCGCAACCCACGTACATTGATGCCAAGGCTCGCCGCCTTGTCCTCGCCCAGCCGCAACGCGGTCAGCGCCCAGGCCTGCCGCGCAAACAGCGGCAGGGCGAACAGCAGCACTGCGCCGGTGATCCACACCTTCGGCCAGGTCGCCTTGGTCAGACTGCCCATGGTCCAGAAGACGACCGCGGCAAGTGCCTGCTCCGAAGCCAGATACTCCAGGAGCGAGAGAAGCGCATTGAAGGTGAAGACCAGCGCGATACCGAGCAGCACGATGGTTTCCACCGTGACGCCGCGCATGGTGGAGGCGAAATGGATGAACAGAGCCGCCGCCATCGCCATCAGGAAGGCATTGATCGGGATCATGAACTGCACGGCGGCCGGGAAGAGCGCCACCCCGCCGACGAGGCCGAGCGCTGCGCCAAATCCGGCGGCAGCGGAAATCCCCAGCGTAAAGGGGCTTGCCAGTGGATTGGCGAGAATGGTCTGCATCTGTGCGCCAGCGACCGAGAGTGACGCGCCGACGGTCACGGCCATCAGCGCGATCGGCATGCGGATATCCCAGATGACGACCCGCAGCTGATCACTGACCGAATCGGCATAAAACAGGGAGGTCAGCACCTCTTTCAAGGTGTAGTTGGCCGGCCCCAGCGCCATGTCGATAGAGATGCTCAGAAGCAGGGCCGCGACCATGCCGCAGATCAACACGATCCGGCGAAAAGCCAGGGCGCGGTACTGGACACCCCCTGTCATCGTTTCTGGGCTGTTCGGCGGCGACGGTCATCGGTTATTCGCCCTTCAGCGAGACGAAATAACCGGGCTTGTAGTCCAGCGGCAGGAAGCGCGTGCAGCTCCTTGAACGTGGCTTCCGGGTCGAGATCCTTGAACAGTTCCGGATGCAGCCACTTGGCGATCTCCTGGATCGCAACGAACTGATACGGGTTGTTGTAGAACTGGTGCCAGATGGCATGGACATTGCCGTCCTTGACCGCCTTGACGCCGGTGAACGCCGGGCGCTTCGTCAGGTTCTCAAGCTTGCGGTGAGCTTCCTTGAGATCAGCGCCATAGCCGACGCCGACCCAGTTTCCACCGGGAACATAACCCTGCCAGTTACCACCGGTGATGATGATCTGGTCGGGATTGGAGGCAATGATCTGCTCCGGATTGACGGCACCGAACGTGCCGGGAATGATGTCCTTGGCCATGTTCGTGCCGCCGGCGATCTCGACCATCTTGCCGAAATTCTCGTTGCCGAACGACATGCAGCAATCGTCGGAATAACCGCCGGCGCGCTCGACGAAGACGACCGGCCGCACCATGTCGGTCTTGGCCAGCACGTCGGTGACTTTGGCGATGCTGTCGGCACGGAACTTGATGAAGTCCTCGGCCTTGGTTTCTTCACCAAGCAGCTTGCCCATGATCCGCATGCTGGCCTCGGTGTTTTCCATCGGCTTTTCGCGGAAGTCGATATAGACGAGCGGGATGCCGACCTTGCCGAGCTTTTCGATGTAGCCGGCTTCCTCGGTCGAGGTCTTCGCATCGAGGTTCATGATGATGACATCGGGCTTCAGCGACACGGCCTGTTCGATATCGAACGTACCATCCTTCATGCCGCCGAATGTCGGCAGCTTTGCCATTTCCGGATATTTGGCAAGGTAGGCGTCGTAGCTTTCCGGATCAGCCTTGGACAGGTCGTCCCGCCAGCCGACGACGCGTTTGAAAGGAGCATCCCGGTCCAACGCAGCGACGAAATAGATCTGCCGGCCTTCGCCGAGAATGACATTCTCGACCGGCACGCTGACCTCGACGTCGCGGCCGGTTATATCCTTGATGACGACCTTTTCACCGGCCAGCGCCGTTTCGGAAAAAGCGCGCAGAGACCGACGGCGACCAAGGCCGCCTTGCCGAACATACCCATTGTTTCAACTCCATCGGGAAACTATGGGCTTGGTAGATATCATGAGATTGACAGTCAAGATTTATCTTTTAGAAGACTTCCAGAAATCGATAACCAACGCTTCAATTCAAGGCAGCCATCCATGACCGACACGCCCCGCCTTTCGAACTATGACCTGCGCGACGAGATCAAGGCCTATTGGTCCGTGCGGGCGGCAACCTTCGACCAATCTCCGGGACACGAGATTTTCTCCGAGGAAGAACGTGCCGCCTGGCACCAGTTGATCGTCAAGCATCTCGGCAAGGGCAACGGCCGCTTAGCACTGGATCCGGCCAGTGGCACTGGCGTCGTCTCGCATCTGATGGACGATCTCGGCTTCAAGGTGACCGGCCTCGATTGGGCCGAACCGATGCTGGAGCGCGCCCGCAACAAGGCGCAAATCCGCACCCGGAACATCACCTTCCGCATCGGCGACGCGGAGAACACCATGGAGCCGGACGATCATTACGATGCCGTCATCAACCGGCATCTGGTTTGGACGCTGGTGGATCCGGTCAGCGCCTTCACTGAATGGCTGCGAGTGTTGAAACCTGGCGGAACGCTGCTGGTGATTGACGGCGACTTCGTCAACACGACCGTGTTCGAACGCGCTGATGAAACTCGCCGGTTGGGGGCAGCGTTGCGGACTTCTGAAGAGCGATCCGCTGCATGCCCCGCCCGGCATGATGGAGACCCACCGCAGCATCATTTCAAGGGTCTACTTTTCGCAAGGCGCACGTGCGGAAGCCGTCGCCGACTTGTTGGCTGCGACGGGTTTCTGAAAACATCGTCATCGACACCGATCTTGGCGACATCCACCGCACGCAGGCCAAGCACTGGAATATCCTGAAGGGTTGGGCGCGCGGACACAGCACCGCTATGCGATCCGGGCCATCAAGCCCAGCTAGGTGCGACGTAGACAATTTTTCCACTATATACTTTATAGTCTACGTTCCCCGTGATACACAGCTGGCAGCTATCACGGAGATGCCATCATGCAGATCGAGGAATTCACGCTCGAACGGATCCAGTCGCTTTACGAAAACCTCGTGGAGTTCAATCTCTCCGACAGCGGCGTCCATCCCTATTCGCTGAAGGAACTGCTGACACCCGATCAGCTGCTCGGCCTGCATGAGGTGGAGCTCGGGTACGGTTGGACCAATGGCGGTGTCGAACTGCGCGATACCATCGCCCGGCTCTACCAGGGCCGCGACCACGACAATGTCATGGTCACCAATGGTTCGGCGGAAGCGAACTTCATTCTGGTGATGACCCTTTTGGAGCCCGGCGACGAGCTGGTGCTGTTCGTGCCGAACTACCTGCAAATCCGCGGTTGGGCCAAGGCGCTCGGCGTTACCGTCAAGGAGATCGTGTTGCGTGAGGAGCTGGGGTGGCTGCCAGATCTCGACGAGGTCCGCGCCGCCGTGACCCCGAAGACCAGGATGATCAGCCTGTGCAATCCCAACAATCCGACCGGCAGCCTGCTGCCGCGCGAAACGATGGACGCGCTGGTCGCGATCGCCTGAGAACACGGCGTCTATCTGCATGCCGACGAAATCTACAAGGGTTCTGAGCTCGATACGGAAGAGTCCATCAGCTTTGCCGATCTCTACGAGAAGGCCGTGGTCACTGCCGGGCTTTCCAAGGCGATGGCGCTTCCGGGCTTGCGGCTTGGATGGCTGGTTGGCCCGGCCAAGGAAATCTACGGTACCTGGCAGCGCAAGGATTACACCTCGATCACCACCGGGGCGCTCAGCGAACATATCGCCAATATCGTGTTGCAGCCGGCCAAGCGCGCCGAAATTTTGGCGCGAGCCGACATTTGTTGCGGGAAAACCGGGCTTTGCTGACATCCTGGATCGAGGCGCATAACACCCTGTTTTCCTACCTGCCGCCGCGCTGGCGGCATGGCTTTTGTCCGCTATAACCGGGACATCAATTCTTCCGTGCTGGTCGATCGTGTGAGGGAGCAAAAGAGTGTCATGCTGGTACCGGGCGATGTCTACGGCCTCGATGGCTATGTCCGCATCGGCATCGGCGCCCAGAAGCATCATCTGGAGGCCGGGCTGGCGCGCCTCGCAGACTTCATGAGGGCTTGAGGGGATGAAGCCTGAACTCGCCTCCTACGTGGCCGTTTGCGATGGTGTCGCCCAGCTATTCCAGCCGTTCGTCGAGGTGGTGTTGCACGATCTCGAAACGGAGACGGCGGCGCATATCGCCGGGAATTTCTCCAAGCGCGAAATCGGCGAACCGTCGCTGCTGCACGAGATCGATTTTCGCCCGACCGAGCGGCTGCTCGGCCCCTATGAAAAGGTCAACTGGGACGGCCGGCGGATCAAATCGATCAGCATCATCCTGCGCGACAGCGCCGAACGGCCGATGGCCGTGATGTGCATCAATGCCGACGTCTCGCATTTTCATGCGGTGATGCAGACATTGAGCGCCTTCGCCTCGCTCCCCGTCGATCATGCCAAGCCGGCCAGCCTGTTCAAGGAGGACTGGCACGAGCGCATCAACGAATATATCCAGAACTGGACAGGGTCGCGCGGGCTTGATCATCGCCGGGCTGACCCACGAACAAAAGCAGCAGGTGGTCAAGGACCTTTCCACCGATGGCGCCTTCGGTGGCAAGAACTCTGCTGCCTATATCTCCCGCATCCTCGGCATGGGCCGCGCAACGGTCTATAAATATCTCAATCAGGACCGGGACGAATGATCATCCTGTCCCGCCCGGAAATCGAAGTTTTGGTCGATCTCGACAGCGCGCTTACTGCCGTCGAAGCCGCCTATATCGCCGCATCCGAAGGCCGGGCGACGATGCCGCCGGTCGGCTATCTCGCCTTTCCGGACAAGGGTGGCGATTGCCATATCAAATACGGTCATATCGCCGGTGATCCCACCTTCGTCGTCAAGGTCGCGGCCGGGTTCTACGGCAATCCGTCGATCGGGCTGCCGACGTCGAACGGCGTGATGCTGGCCTTTTCCGCCAAAACCGGCGTTCTCGAAACGATCCTGCTTGATGAAGGATTTCTCACCGACCTGCGTACCGGTCTTGGCGGCGCCATCGCCACCCGGGCGCTTTGCCGCCCGGATGCACGGCGCGTAGCAATCATCGGAACCGGCATTCAGGCCCGCTGGCAGATCCGTTGCCTACGGCGCGATGCCGGGAAAACCGCTCACCTTCACCGTCTGGGGGCGTTCGGAAGACAAGGCGCGGGAGATGGCGAGCCTGCTTGCGGACGAAGGTATCGACGTGGGCGTGGCAGCCGATCTGGAGCGCCTCTGCCGTGACGCCGAGATCGTCATCACAACCACCCCCTCCCGCGAACCATTGATCCGCGATGCATGGATCCAGCCCGGCACGCACATCACAGCAATCGGCGCCGACGCACCCGGAAAGCAGGAGCTGGACACCGCACTCGTTGTTCGCGCCGACCGCCGCATCTGCGACAGTCTGGAACAGTCGCTCGATCACGGTGAGTTTTCCGCGGCATTCCGAGCTGGGGATATTCCGGCCGAAAGCTGCGTCGAGCTCGGAGCCGTACTTGGTGGCAAGGGCATGGGTCGGGTCCATCCCGGCGAGATCACCATCGCCGACCTGACCGGCATCGCGGTTCAGGACATCGCCATCGCTATCTCTGTCCTCGACGCCTACAGGCGTTCGCGAGCCAGTTGACAGCCTCGGTCACTTCGTCACTCCTGATCGAATGCCGTGATGATCGGGCATGGGCCTTTTGAGGTGGAGCCGCAGGCATCGGCGAGCCTGTGCAGCGAAGCACGCGCGGCGCTCAATTCAGCAATCTTCGCATCGAGTGCAACGATCCGCTCACGGGCAAGCGCATGGGCACGATGTCGATCCTCGCTGGCATCCAGTTTGAGCAACTCGCCGATTTCGTCGAGCGTAAAACCCGCCGTCTGGGCAGACCGAATGAACCGAAGGCGGCGGATATCGTCTTCGCCGTAACGCCTTATGCCGCTGGCATGGCCCGGAGTTCCTGCACGCTGCGGCGTACCGAGCAGGCCGCGCCGCTGATAGTAGCGCACCGTTTCGACGCCGACACCGCCTGCACGCGCCAATCCTGCAATCGTTGTCTCTTTCATCGCTTGACTCCGTACCGTAGTACGGAATTTATAGATCATGCAGTCGTTCAAACCAAATGAAATGAAAGATTGCGAAATGCTCGACAAGACATCCAGGACGGCCACCCTCTACCGGATGGTGATGGACACCCATACGTGCCCCTATGGCCTGAAGGCCAAGGATCTTCTGCAACGGCAGGGCTACACCGTGGAGGATCGCTGGCTGACCACCCGCGAGCAGACCGATGCGTTCAAGGCCGAGCACGGCGTCAAGACGACGCCACAGACCTTTATCGACGGCGCCCGCATCGGCGGCTATGACGACCTGCGACGGCATTTCGGCAAGATGGTCCACGATCCGAAGGCCGTGACATATCGGCCCGTCATCGCCGTTTTCGCCGTAACCGCGCTGATGGCCCTTGCGACCAGTTACGCCGCCTACGGTAGCGTCTTCACGGTTCGAGCAGCGGAATGGTTCATTGCCTTCACCATGGCGGTCCTTGCAATCCTCAAATTGCAGAACATCGAGAGCTTCTCGACCATGTTCCTGAACTACGACCTGCTCGCCAAGCGCTGGGTTCACTACGGCTATATCTATCCCTTCGTGGGAAGCCGGCGCGGGCATCCTGATGATTGCCGGCGCGTTCAACTGGATTTCTATCCCTGTCGCGCTGTTCATCGGAACCATCGGGGCGGCCTCGGTGTTCAAGGCCGTTTACATCGACAAGCGTGAACTGAAATGCGCCTGCGTTGGCGGGAACAGCAATATACCACTCGGTTTTGTCTCGCTGACCGAAAACGTGATGATGGTGGCGATGGCGGTCTGGATGCTGGTGATGATCCTGACCGGAACCGACGTCGGCCATGGGATGGCCATGTAAGCCCGGATGGCTGACGCCACTAGTGGCGGGCCTGTCCTACCCGCGAAAGCAGGACGACCGGCAATATCCCGATGATAACGATGGCCAGGGCCGCGATGGACGCCTCTTCATAGGTGCCCCTTGCGGCCTCGCCGTAAAGATGCGTCGCGAATGTCTCGACATTGAGCGGCCGCAGCAACAGGGTGGCAGGCAGCTCCTTGACGCAATCCACGAACACCAAGAGACCAGCCGCCGTGATCGCCGCCTTGGACAGCGGCAGATGAACGTGCCGGAAGGTGCCAACAGCCGATTGGCCAAGAACGCGCGAGGCGTGATCGAAGGACATGGGGATACGCGCCAGCCCCGCATCGATCCCACCTGCCGAGATGGCGAGAAACCGGACGGTATAGGCATAGAGCAATGCGGCACCCGAACCGATGAACAGCAGGCCCGTCGATACACCGAACCAGACGGTTGCAGTGCGGTCGATGAAACCGTCGAACGTCGCCAGTACGATTAACACACCGATAGCAACGACGGTGCCGGGCGCCGCGTAGCCGAGCGTCGAAAGCCGCTGAAGCCACGCGGTCGTTGCCCCCGGCCGCAGGCGGCTGGCATAGGCGATGAGCAAGCCGAACAGAACCGTGATGATCGTCGCGGCTGATGCCAGAATGATGGTGTTGAACGCCTCGCTGAGGAACCGTGGCGAAAGCCCGGCAAACTCGATCCGGCTCCATGCTTCGGTAACGAGATAGAGAGCGGGCGCTCCGAAGCCAATCAGGATCGGCAAGAGCCCCACGAAAAACAGCAGCAGACCTTTTCCGGCCGACACGCGGCACGGCTCAGAAGCGGCTGCGTTGCGGACCAGTTGAATAGCGTTGCTTGCCCCTCGCCCATTTTTCCAAAGCCACCAGCGCCACCACGACCATCAGCAACGACAGCGCAATCTGCGATGCGCCGGGCAGATCGGACCGGGTGATCCAGGTGGTGTAGATCGAAACGGTCAGCGTCCGCACGCCGAGGAACTCGGCGGCGCCGACATCATTGAGGGTTTCCATCAGGGCAAGACTGACGCCGACCGCGACGGCCGGGCGGGCGAGCGGCAGCGCGACGTGCCAGAAGACGGCGCGGCGCGAAATGCCGAGCGTGCGCGACGCATCGATCAGGTTGGCCGACTGAGTGAGGAACATCGCCCGCGTCGGGATGTAGACATAGGGGTAGAGTACGAAACCCAGAAGCAGGATGCAGCCCGTCATCGAGCGCACGTCCGGCAAGCGGAATTCCCGCGGACTGGAATAGCCGAGCAGCCAGCGGACCGCCCCCTGCACCGAGCCGATCGGATGCAGGATATCGAGATAGGCATAGGCGATGATGTAGGTGGGAACTGCGAGTGGCAGCAGCAGCGCCCATTCGAGCACGCGGCGGCCGGGAAAGGCATAGGCCGTAACCAGCCAGGCTGTGGACGTTCCGAGAATGGCGGTGATCAGGCCGACGCCACCAAGCAGAATGGCAGTATCCGCGAAGGCGGTCGGCAATATGGTCGAAACGAGATGAGACCAGAGCCCGCCGGAGCCCTGGATCGCCTGCAGGAACAGGGCGACGATCGGCAGCATGGCCAGACAGGCGATGCCGCCTGCGCCAAGCAACCAGCGGGCTCCGGCGCGGCCTCTAGGCCAGCTGCGAGCGGCGCTGATCATCGGCTGAAATCCATCCTTTAGGCAGAAGAAAAGGCGCCCGCGATAGCGGGCGCCTTGCCGTCTTTTAGTTGTCGAAGCCGACCTTGTCGACCAGTTCACTCGCCTGCTTGCGATGGCTGACGATTTCCGTCAGCGGCTTCGGATCGATCTTCAACTCACCGAACGAGGCGACGATCGGATCAGCCGCGGCACCGGCCTTGACCGGATATTCGAAGTTGGCTTCAGCATAGATCTTCTGGGCTTCGTCGGAGACGAGATATTCCAAAAGCTTCACAGCTTCGGCCTTGTTCGGCGCATTCTTGGCAACGGCAGCGCCGCTGACATTGACCTGCGTGCCACCGTCCTTGAACGTCGGCAGAATGACCTTGATGGCGTTACCCCAGGCAACCTGCTCTTCGCCGCCCTTGCCCGAGCGCATCAGACCGACATAGTAGGAATTGGCAATGGCGATATCGCAGATGCCGCCGAGAATGTCCTTAGCGCCGTCGCAGTCGCCGCCGGCTGCCTTGCAGGGCAAGGTTGTCCTTGACGCCAGCCAGCCATTTTTCGGTAGCCTCAGCGCCGTAGTGGGCGATGTGGTCGGCAAAAAGGGCGGTGTTGTACGGATGCTGGCCCGAGCGAATGCAAATCTTGCCCTTCCACTTCGGATCGGCCAGGTCTTCATAATTGAAGGCCGTCAGATCGAGGTCCTTGGCGGCATAGATGACGCGCGCATCGAGAGCGCAAACCAATGGCCCTTGGCGTCGGTCAGCAGTGCTCCGGGATCGATTCCCGCCAGAACAGTGGATCTGACCGGCTGGGTGATGCCTTTTCGACGAGATCGATCAGGTTGCCGGCGTCGACGGTCATCAGGATATCGGCCGGCGAGCTTGTGCCTTCGGTCGCAACGCGTTCAGCCAAACCGTCCTTCATGAAGACCGTGTTGACTTTGGTGCCTGTCGCAGCGGTGAAGGAATCGAGCAGCGGCTGGATGAGGCCTGGTTCGCGGGTCGTGTAGATGTTGAGTTCTGCAGCCGAGACAGCGCTCGTGCTCAGGAGCAATGAAGCCGTGAACAATGTGGATTTTGCGATGTTGGACGTTTTCATGATTGCCTCCAAGTGAACTATGCAATCTGGTCGAACATTAATTGAGTGGAGCAGTCAAGTTTACGGTAGGGATTTTACCGTAAACAATCGCTAGGATTGGATGAGGGGAGCTGTGTCGGTTAGGCTGCGGGGAAACGCCAGCCAGCTGTCTGGCAAAACAGTCAGCCCGACCCTCTGCGTACCCGGCTCCAGGCGGCACATTGTCCGCACTTGCAGTGGCTGTTCCAACCCATCCACTGTGACCGCAAGCTGTTCGACTTCGCCGAGGAAAATACGGCTATCCACCCGGCCCGAAATGTCGCCCGCATCACCCGCCACCGAAATCCCTTGTGGGCGGATATAGAGCGTGGCCGGACTGCCTTCGTCGACATTAAGCGTCTGGGCAGATCGGCCTATCGTCGTTTCGACGTATCCGTTGCGATAGATGCCGGGCACCTTGTTGAAAGCGCAGAAGAACTCTGCCGCATAGGGAGAGACCGGGCGATCATGCAGATCATAACCTGATCCGGCCTGAACGATCCGGCCGGCCTTCATCAAAACCACCCGGTCACCGGCCGAAAGTGCCTCTTCCGGGTCGTGCGTAACCATGATCACCGTGGTGCCGAGGCCTTTCAGAAGCGACAGCGTTTCGTCGCGAACCTTTTCCCTCAGCCCCCGATCAAGGTTGGAGAACGGTTCGTCCATCAGCAGAATATCAGGCTGCGGCGCCAGTGCGCGCAGCAAGCGCCACACGCTGTTGCTCGCCGCCAGACAGCATATGCGGATACCTCCCCTTGAGATGCGCGATGCCGATATGCGCGATAACATCGGCCATTCTGGCGAGAGCCTCCTGTTTCGGCCGGCGCTTCAGGCCGAACAGGATATTCTGCTCGACGCTCAGATGCGGAAACAACGCATAGTCCTGAAACACGAAGCCGATTTTCCGGTCTTCCGGCTCTACGAAACGCGAGGGGCTCGAAACCTCTCCGCCGTTCAGCAAGATACGGCCGCCATCGACGACATCCACCCCGGCAATCATGCGCAGCAACGTCGACTTTCCACATCCGGACTGGCCGACGAGACAGATAATTTCACCGGAAGCGATCGTCAGCGACACATCATCGAGCGCAACGGTTGCGCTGAAACTGCGGCTTACATTGTGGAGTTCAAGTGTCCGATCCTTGGCGTGCGGCGTCAAATCCTGTCCAGTCTCTCTTTAAATCACCGACAGCCTGCCTCCGAGAGCGGCAGGTTCGACTCGTCGTTTGCGACCGTTTATCATTACATTTCACGGAAAAGACAATCAGGCTGCTGCCCGTGCCGATCGGATTGCGGCGAAGCGGCAATCTTGAGGCGATCTCCGGTTACCGCATCCAGAACACCATGCACAGCAATCCGCTGGTGCTTCATCATCTTTGAAACGAACATCGGGCTTCCATGCGGCGCCTGGTGGCAGGCCGCCGATGGATGCAATGTTCATTCCGGTTGATGGGGCGGTCTATGGCATTTGTTCGGGGGGTGTCGGAGCGGGCGGTTACGGCAAGGGCAACACACCCGGATCGGCATTGGAAGCTCGTATTGTCAGCGCCCCGTCGTGAACCGACGGGAAGCGACAATCGGCTTAAACTTCGCTTGTCAGCAGGGCGGAAACATCAACCTGCAGCGCCGCAGCAATCCTTCTCAACTTGGCCGGGTCTGCGTCACTGCCATCTTCGATGGCTGAAATCTCAAAATTCGCCAGCCCGCATGTCACGGCAAGGTCTTCTATGCTGTAACCGGCAGATTCACGATAGGCTTTGACCCGGGATGCTACGGTTCCGCCGGAAATTGCGCCGAGGCCAAGATCGTCGAAATTATTGACTGCAATGGACATGGAAGTCTCCTGTTGTTCATGATCGGACGTCTGCGTTTATCGTTCCCCGTTTTATGACTGACCGCAAAAATACGATCCCCTTTTATTGCTGCAGCGCGTCATCGACAAGCAAATATTGCTGCGTCTGCTAGGCGATGCGGACTGAGGCTTCTCCCCGGTTCGATTCAAATTTGAAAATTTCAATCAAAGCAAAGCCCTGCGGCTCTTTGCTGTTAGGTTAAACGACCTGGTAGAGTGCTGCTCCAGCATTATTTTGTGATGCGGAATCCCGGCGGTACGCCGTCAGGGGGCGCTGATTCCGTCTGAACATCGGTAACGGACGCACCGGGAGGACCGCTCCGGCAGCGCTCCAGCATGGTGGTCACGGCCACACCAGGCCCGCAGATCAAGGCCGTCACCGACCCATCGGCTTCGTTGCGGACCCAGCCTGTCAGGCCGAGTCTTTGCGCCTGATCACGCGTCCAGGCGCGAAAACCCACGCCCTGAACGCGCCCGGTTATGCGAACCAACGCCGCTTTGGCTTCATCCGTCATGACCGCCTCCATCAATTTCAGTTACAACAATCTGGAGCGGGCACTAAAGATTACAAGCGTGTTTTCCAACGTGGCCTTCCGCTGCTATTGGAAGGCCAACCTCGGCTGAAACGCCGGACTCTCGACACAATGGCAACAATGGATGTGCAGATGGATACCGTGGAAATCAATGGCCGCAGCGATTTTGCCCTTTGGGCAATTCAGCGTGCGCAGGAAATCGTCATGGCCGAAGGTTCCGCCCTTGCGCTGGCAGCCCGCGACATGGATGAGGAAGCGCTGAAGGAAAATGGCGCAGCACTCGGCAAGGCCATCGCCGATGCTATGCTTGAGGTCTTCGATGGCTTGATGGCCGAGTGACGCAAAATTGTCCGGCGAGCATCGCTGCCCACCGGACCAATGTCCTTATTGTTCCGCTTGGCCGGAAGCAGGCGCCAACACCCTTAAAGTGGCGTAACGTCAAACCCGAACCACTTCTCCGACAGGGTCTTGATGGTACCGTCCGCCTTGGCGGCAGTGATCGCGTCGTTGAACATGGCCTTGAGTTCCGGCTCGGTCTTGCGCAGGCCGACCGAACTGCCGCGTCCCAGGAAGCCGCCCTGGAAGCGTGGGCCAGCCGTCGTCATGTCCTCGTTGCCGGGCTTTTCCGATGCCGTCGTCAGGTAGGCCATGGAAGCCATGACGACATCGACGCGGCCGGCGGCCAGATCGAGATCGTGTTCTTCCGTTGTCTTGTATTCACGAACTTCGACCACACCCTTGAGGTATTTGTCGACGAAGGAAGCGCCGGTCGACGCGGTCTGCACGCCGATGATCTTGCCCTGCAAGAGCGGCTTGATCTTCTCGAGGATTTCCATGGCTCCGGCTTCATTGGAAGCAAGCGAGAAGACTTCGCCCTTCGATGGCATAGCCGCCAGCGGGCTTGCTTTGAGCGTTGCAAATGCCTGACCGGTCGAGCCGTAGGAATTGCTGAAGTCGATGACCTTTTCGCTTTTCAGTCGCCGACATGCCGGAAATGATTGCGTCGAACTTGCCGGCATTCAGCGCCGGAATCATGCCGTCGAAATTCTGGACGACGATTTCGCATTCGACCTTCATATGGTCGCAGAGATATTTGGTCAGTTCGATCTCGTAGCCATCCAGCGTGCCATCGGGCTTGGTGAAGTTATAGGGCTTGAAGGCGCCTTCGGTCGCAATCGTGACATGCGTCCATTTCTTCTCCTCTGCATGGGCACCGGCCGATGCCAGCATTAGCGCCGAAAAGCAGGCCGCCTTGAAGATTGATCTGATGGTTTTCATTGTTGCATTCCCCTTTTTTGATCAATTGTTGGAATAGTCGCGACACTCATCCCTTGATGAACTGCCGGAAACGGTTGGATCTGGAATTCTCGAAGACGTCCTTCGGACTGCCGTCTTCCTCGACGAGGCCCTTGTGCAAGAAGATCACCCGGCTGGAGACATCGCGGGCAAAGCCCATCTCATGCGTGACGATCAGCATGGTGCGCCCCTCTTCGGCGAGCGACCGCATGACGCGCAGAACCTCGCCGACAAGTTCGGGATCGAGCGCCGATGTCGGCTCGTCAGAACAGCATGACGTCCGGCCGCATGGCCAGCGCTCGGGCAATCGCCGCACGCTGCTGCTGGCCGCCGGAGAGATGCGATGGATACTGATTGCGCTTGTCGGCGATGCCGACTTTGGCAAGCAGCGCTTCGGCTTCCTCGATGCACTCCTTGCGCGGTCTTTTCTGAACATGCACAGGCGCTTCGATGATATTTTCGAGAATGGTCTTGTGGGTCCAGAGGTTGAAGCTCTGGAACACCATGCCAAGCTTTGAGCGAACGCGATCCACCTGCGCAATGTCGGCCGGTCTGCTCTTGCCGTTGCGGGCCGGCAGCATCCGGATGGTTTCGCCGCTGACGGTGACGCTGCCGGAATCCGGCGTTTCCAGCATGTTGATGCAACGAAGAAACGTCGACTTGCCCGATCCCGAGGAACCGAGGATCGACACGACCTCGCCTTCCCGCGCATCCAGCGAAATCCCCTTGAGGACCTCAATCGGCCCGAATCTCTTGTGAAGGTCCTTGACACTCAGCGCCAGCGATCCCACCGCAGACAAGGGAAGGTTCATCGCGCATCTCCTGCAATAACCGCGTCCGCGGCGTTTTCCAGTTGCCGCAAATGCGGGCTAAGCTTGAATTCGACCAGCTGGACGAGGCGCGTCAGCAGGAAATTGATGGCCAGGTAGATGAAGCCTGCAACGACGAATACCTCGATGGCGCGGTAGGTCTCTGAGATGATCCGGGCGGCAACGCCCGTGACTTCCATGAGCGTGATGATGGAGGCGAGTGATGTTGCCTTGATCATCGAGATCACCTCGTTGCCGTAACCCGGCAACGCCTGGCGGATCGCCAAGGGCAAGACGATGCGGCGAAAGACCATCAAGCGCGGCATGCCACAGGCGCGGGCCGCCTCGACCTGCCCATGCGGAACCGACAGCAATCCGCCGCGAATGATTTCACTGGCATAGGCGGCGGTGTTGAGGCTGAGCGCCATCACCGCGCACCAATAGGCATCACGAAGGACTGGCCAGAAAATGCTGTGGCGGACAGCGGGAAACTGGCTGAGGCCGTAATAGATCAGGAAGATCTGGACGAGCAGCGGCGTACCGCGAAAGACAAAGACATAGGCGCGGGCAAACCAATCGAGAACCACGATGCCCGAGGTGCGCGCCAGAGCCAGAGCCAACGCCAATATCGCACCAAGGGCGATTGCCGTGGCGGCAAGCGACAAGGTCAGCGGCAGGGCCGAAACGAGGCTGATGAACGTTTCCTGTGTAAATTCCCAATCCATCAGCCTCTCCTCACGCCGCGGCTGAAATGACGCTCAGCCTGCCGCATGGCGATGCTGGAGACGGTCGAGATGGCGAGATAGATCAGGCCGGCGATCAGGTAAAAGTCGAAGGGCAGACCGGTCGAACCGGCGCCGATCTGCGACTGGCGCAGAAGCTCGACGACGCCGGTGATAGAGACCAGCGCGGACTCTTTCAGGACGACCTGCCAGACATTGCCGAGACCCGGCAGGGCATGACGCAACGTAAGCGGCGCGATGATGCGGCGGAAACGCAATGAACGCGACATGCCGCAGGCGATCGCCGCCTCAATCTCGCCGCGATGGACCGCCTTGAACGCGCCGCGAAAAACTTCAGTGTGCTGGGCGCCTGAGGTGATCCCGACCGCAAGCGCGCCGGCGAGAAAGCCGGGAAAGCTGATGAAGCCATCGGCGCCGAACAGCCTGCCGATCGAGGTGATTGCAGCGCTCCCGCCGAAATAGAGAAGATAGATGACGAGGAGATCCGGTATGCCGCGCAGGACTGTCGTATAGGCGTCGGCAGCGACACGCAGCGTCCGGCCGCCGGAAATCTTCGCCCAGGCACCGAAGGTGCCGATGACGGCACCGATCGTATAGCCGGACAGCGCAATCAGGATCGTCATCCAGGCGCCGGCGAGCAACGCCTTTGCCCAGCCGTCCGGGCCGAAACTCAACAGATCGAAAAATCCCGGCTGGGTCATGACGGGTCCGTTCTGGAGGGATGGCAAACCTGCTTGCCTTGAAGGGTTGGCTTACCGGTCATCGCGGCTTACCGGCAGGGGCGGAAAAACGTTATCCGGGATGGGATTGACGAACGGGTTTCCATCGAGGCGTTCCCGGTGATCCGCCTTGGCGGCTTCGATCAGAGCCGGATCGGCAATCAGGTCAAGCGCCGTGCTCGCCATGACCTTGGCCGCATATTCCATGCCCTTGTGTGCGGCCGGCAGCTTGCCTTGGGCGACCAATTGCCAGGAATGGCCTGGCGTGCCGATCGCATAGGTAGCGCCACGCATCTGAACGGTCGGGACGACCCAGCTGACCGTACCAACATCGGTCGAGCCGACGATCGAGCCATCGCCGCCGCCGAGCGGATAGATGAGATCGCACAGCGCCTGCCCCTTCTTCGGCTTGATGCCGAAGCGCGATAGGACGCTGCAATATCCTCCGGCGAGAATGTCTGCTGGAATTTTAGCGCAGCCTCGTTGTCGGCGGCATCGAAGGCGGGCGGACCGAGGCGCTGGAGATTGGCGAACATGCATTCCTCAAGCGGCGTATTGCCGACGAGATTGGCGTCGCCACTGACCACCTCGCTGCGCACCGTTGTCTCGGTCATCAAAGCTGCACCCTCGGCGATCTTCTTGACGCGCGCTACGAGGCTCAGCAATTCGGTCAGCGTCCGCGCGCGGATCAGATAGCGCACCGTCGCCCGGGCCTGAACGACATTCGGCGCAGCGCCACCGGCGTCGGTGATCGCATAGTGGATGCGCGCCGACGACGGCATGTGCTCGCGCATGTAGTTTGCACCAACATTCATTAACTCGACGGCATCAAGCGCGCTGCAGCCGAGATGCGGCGTTGCCGAGGCATGCGATGCGCGGCCGCTGAAATGGAAATTAAGCTCGTTGCAGGCAAGCGATATCGGATTGTTGACGCCGGAAAACGCCGCCGGATGCCAGGATATGGCAACATCCACATCATCGAAAACACCCGCCCGAACCATGAAACCCTTGGATGAGCCGCCTTCTTCGGCGGGGCAACCGTAGTAACGCACCCGCCCCTTCAGGCCGTTGGCCGCGAGGAAATCCTTGACCGCGGCAGCCGCCATCATCGATCCCGACCCCAACAGGTTGTGGCCGCAACCATGACCGTTGCCACCGGAGACGAGCGGCCGCTCCTCGGCAACGCCGGCTTCTTGGCTGAGGCCCGGCAAGGCATCGAACTCGCCGAGAATGGCAATGACCGGGCCACCCTCCCCAGCTTCACCCATCACGGCGGTCGGAAGGCCGGCAACGTTGCGTTCGACACGAAAACCCTCCTCCGTCAGCAGGCGCGTATGCTCCTCGCAGGCGCCGAATTCCTCGTAATTCGTTTCAGGCGCATCCCAGACACGGTCGCTGAGCGCAAAGAAGGCCTCACGTTTCGCTTCGACGAAATCCCAGACGGAATCGGAGTTTTTCATGGCGTTGCGGACTCGCTTATCTTATAGTTACCAATATTGGCGCCAATTTAGGATACAAAAATAGATTGCGCAACTGGCGCCGATGAATAATTTTAATCGGGCCATCTGCGTTGCAATCGCCGAAACTCGGTTACAAGAAAAACTCGGATCGGCAATGTGCCGCCGGTCCAAGACAACAGGAAGAATTCATGAGCGAAGTTCAAAGTGAAACGGCGGCCGGATCCGAAGAGCGGGACGTCACCGAACTTGTTCTTCAAGACATCCTCACGGGTATGCTGCCTGCGGGTACCTGGCTGAAGCAGATCGATCTCGAGCGACGGTATGACTGCACAAGACCGGAAGTACGCCGCGCGCTCGACCGCCTGTCGCAGAAACGGCTGGTGGCTCATGTGCCCAATCAGGGGTTATCACGTTTATCAGCCAGACGACCGGCGCGAGAAGGAAGTCAGCGATATCCGCGTCATTCTCGAAACCGCCGTTGCCGACATGATGGTCGCCAATGCAACGCCCGACAGCATCGCCACATTGCGCGGACTTGCCCGGTATTTTGACGAGATGACCCTGACGGGGACAATTCTGGAACACTACGAGGCCAATCTGGCCTTCCATCGCGAATTGCTGCTTCTGGGCGGCAACCAGGAACTGGTTGATCTGGTCTCCGAAATTCGCCAGCGCACATCGTCCGCCCCCGTTTCTGCAATGGCGGACCCGGGCGCGGATCGAGAAATCCGGCCGTGAGCATCATATGATGGTCGATGCGCTCGAAGCCCGGGACGCCGAAGAACTGAAACGGTTGATCGCCTTGCACATCCGCCAGCCGGTCGACACGCCGAAATAAGCGTGGTCATGATCGCAGGCCCGAGATGCAGTCGGCTTGAACAGTTCCGGATCATTGTAGATAATCGGTGCAGATGTCGGGAAATAGGAGCGCACCTTGGAAACTGGTCATGACACGAGCCAACTCGAGATGGTCGTTCTGATGACGCCCGACATGGCCAATTTCAGCGGCAAGGTTCATGGCGGCGCGCTGCTCAATCTTCTCGACCGCGTCGCCTTCTCCTGCGCATCGCGCTACTCGCAGGAATATGCCGTCACCCTGTCGGTCGACCAGGTCGTCTTCCGGCAGCCGATTCATGTCGGCGAACTCGTGACGTTTCGCGCCTCGATCAATTCTGCCGGCCGCACATCGATGGAAGTCGGCATCCGGGTCGAAGCGGAGACCATTCGCACCGAGAGCGGCGGCACACCAATTCCTGCTATTTCACCATGGTTGCCGTGGATGCCGAGGGACGCCCGACCAACGTACCGACCTATAGCCCCAAGACCAGCGTCTCCAAACGCCGCACTGGCGCAAGTCAGGCGTAGCCTGAGACGTGAATTCGAAGAACGCTTCAAGGCGGCGGGAACCGAGCCGGAAGATAACGTAGGCTCGGATTCTAATTGAAAGCTCTCGACGTGGACGTCAGGCGAGATCGTCCAGCGTATAAGCGCGGATATAGTCGATCTTCATTTCCGAACCGTCGGGAAGTCCGTCCGCCGGTGCGCCGGCCATACCGCCGACGGCAAGATTGACCAGCATGTACATCGGTTCGTGCATGTCGGACGGCGTATCGGCGCGCGACGGCGACATCATCGATGTACCAGACGATCTCATCCTCCTGCCACAGGACGCCATAGGTGTGAAAACCTTCCGTATCGGAGACGCCGACGGCGGTGGAAACAGATGTTTGTTGACCGGTTTCGTTCGAGTGAACCGTCACATGCACGGTATTCGGATCCTGACCACGCATTTCCACGACATCCAGTTCCGGCGGCCAGGAACCATCTTCCGGAAGCAGCCAGAAAGCCGGCCACACGCCCCTGTCTTCCGGCATGTCGGCGCGGATTTCGAAATAGCCATAGGTCTGCGAGAAGGATGTGTGGGTCGTCAGCATGCCAGATGTGTAATCATATCCATTGACTTCCGCGCTGATCGCGTCGGGCGTTTTCTCCGCCGTGATCGTCAATACGCCATTGCTAATGGAAAACGGATTACTGGCGGCAGTTGGCGCATAACGTGGATTGACATACCATTGAAGTTCGCCATTGCCAGACAAGGTGGCGCCCTTCTCGGGCGCCCACCAGTATTTCGCTTCCCAGACGCCATCCGTCCCGTTCACCAGCCGAAGGGTGTTGAAATTGTCGCCGAACGTCTGCGTCAGGACGGAGCGATCGAGGCTCAGTTCGAACTGGCCGGCATTCAGATCGGCTTTCGTCGTGTCGGCAAACACCAGGCTTTCGCCACCGCCGAGATTGAGCCTGAGATGCGCTCCTTCCTGCGTTGCATTGTCGAGAACCTGGTCAAAGGATGTCAGCGAATAGTCGTTCAGCCGAACGATATCAGCACTGTCAAAATCAGTGATGAGATCGCTGCCATTGCCCTTGGTGAAAATGAAGGTATCAGAGCCTGCACCGCCGATGAGCACATCATTGCCGTCACCGCCGTCCAATGTCTGCCGGCCGGAGGCCCCCTTGATGATGTTGTCGGCGGCGTTTCCGAAGGCATAGCGCAGATTGCCGGTGACAGTCAGGTTTTCAAAATTTTCCGGCAGAGTGTAGCTCATCCAGGTGCTGATCGTGTCGATGCCCTGGCCTGCCTCCTCGTAGGCGCGGTTGATCGCCGAATAGAGATAGTAGATATCGTCGCCCGTGCCGCCGATCATCGTGACGTTAACGGCACTATCGCCCCACATGGAGTCATTGCCCGCCGTTCCCCGCAGCGTCGGACCGGAGCCGGTCGCGGAGAAAAACCCGGTTGAACTGTCGCTGTAAAACAAGGGTTGCCCAAGGGCGTTCAAAACGGTTTTGCGCATGATCATCTCCAGTCGGTCGTGCTGACAACAGCCGACGACACCAGAAAACGAGATCGATGCCGCAGCGCACCCAAGCTAAAGCAGGTTGTCGATTCTCCTAATCACAGATCGGGATGAAACGCGCTAAACCATCAAGCTAGGTTAATATGCAGACAAGCGATCCCGTTCTGGATCAAGTGTGATCGATTTCGGAACAATCAATCAGGCACTGCTTTTGCGCGGCGGGGGGATCAAATATCCAGCCTCGACGAAAGCTAACCTTCAGGCTTTCCCCTTGTCGGGAATGCGTGAGAAAGCCACGAGGACGGTGCGTTCCGATTGGAGGAGATAGGCTTCCAGCGCAGTGGCGGCGTCTTGCATTTTGCCGGCGTCGAGCTTTTCGACAATTGCGGCATTCAACTCGATATAGGGCGCGTGCAGTAGCTCGGGACTATCGAGCAGACCGAAACTCAGACGCAGTTCCGCAGCAATCTGAAGATAGAAAGCGTTGAGACGCTCGCTGTCGGCGAGATCGACGATCGCGGCATGGAAGACCATGTTGGCGCTGCCGACTGTTCCCCAGTCGCTCCGGCCGCCGGCGGCACGCGCCTCTTCGACGGCGGCGCGCATCCGGCCGACCGCGGGGTGCTTGGGATAGGCCTGCGCCACGGCTCTGCACTCGATGATACGGCGCACGCGATAGATATCGATGATCGACGCCATGCTTGGGGTTGCAACGAAGACGCCGCGATCCGGCTCGTGTCGCAGGAGTCCTTCCTTGGTCAAAAGCCGGAATGCTTCGCGCAGCGAATTGCGGGAAACGTTGAGATCGGCGCTCAATCTCGCTTCCGACAGGCGGTGGCCGGGCTTGAGTTCGCCGGCAATCAGCTTGTTGCGGATCGCTTCCGCCAGGCGGGGCGCGAGTGCGGATGTTATGTCCTGATCAGTCATACATGTCCTTCATTCGAAGCGAGAAGCACCTCATGGTTGACGGATATCGTGGTTTTCCCCACTTGGAAATGGGGTTCGCGCCGATCACGCGGACGGGAGTGATTATGGCACGCTCAGCGGCCTGAAATGGACAACCGCATCCTCGGGCTCCTGTGCTCCACCTCTGCTATACTCGGTGCTGAACCCGATCGACCGCCCGCAAAAGGGAACCGCAAAGCGCATCAAAGGCACCCATTTGGTTTCAGACCGAATATGAAAAGCGCAACATTTCAACAATATGATGGAACGATGAAATAATAATCGTTGAACAATATTGACAGGATTGTGAAATGCGGCGACGCTGTGGCTGTCAATAAAGTTGGTGTGGGCCAACCCGAGGGATTGAGGGTGCCTGCAAATAAGGAGAGGGTTCATGGAACAGTCAGCTATTTCACCCGGCCACGAGGCACCGGCCAGCACTTTGCCGATGTCGGCCAAGTCCCGGCGCGCCGCACTCGTCGCCGCAATCTTTCTGATGGCCACGTCCGCCATCGGCCCGGGTTTCATCACCCAGACAGCCACGTTCACGAGCAAGCTAGGCGCCGCTTTCGCCTTCGCCATCCTCGCCTCGATTCTCATCGATTTCGTCGTACAGCTGAACATCTGGCGGATCGTCACGCTCACCAAGATGCGCGCGTCCGACATTGCCAATGCTGCCATCCCCGGCACCGGTTACCTGTTGGCAGTCCTCGTCATTGTCGGCGGCCTGTTTTTCAACATCGGCAATATCGGTGGCTCGGGTCTTGGTCTCAACGCCATGATGGGCCTCGATCCTAAATGGGGCGGCGCGATCAGCGCGCTGATCGCCATCGGCATCTTCAGCTCGAAGCGCGCCGGTGTTGCTATTGATCGGCTGATCGTTGTCGCCGGCGTTTTGATGATCCTTCTGACGCTGTATGTCGCGATCGTCTCGGCCCCGCCCGTCGGCGATGCGCTGTTCCAGACCTTCCTGCCTTCCACCATCGATTTCGCCACGATCACCACCATCGTCGGCGGCACGGTCGGCGGCTACATCACCTATTCCGGCGCGCATCGCCTGCTCGACAAGGGCACGGTCGGCATCGAGAATCTCGGCGCAGTCAACCGCGCCGCGCTGACCGGCATCGCTGTCACCGGCCTGATGCGCTACGTGCTCTTCCTTGCCATTCTCGGCGTGGTCGCCAGCGGTGTCGTCATCGATGTGTCCGGCAAGGGTGCCAACCCAGCCGCACAGGCCTTCCAGGCGGCTGCAGGCGATACCGGCTACCGCATCTTCGGTGCCGTTCTGTGGTTTGCCGCCATCACCTCGGTGATCGGCGCCGCCTACACCTCGGTCTCGTTCATCACCGTCTTCAAGAAGGACATCAGCGAACGCGCCCGCAACATCGCGACCGTGCTCTTCATCGCCGTCTCGCTGTTCTTCTACGTGGTCATCACCACGCCGCCGGCGCAGATGCTGGTCTTTGTCGGCGGCCTGAACGGTCTTATCCTGCCGATCGGCCTGTCGATCTTCATCTATGCAGCCTGGGCACGCTCCGACCTCATGGCTGGTTACCGCTATCCGCGCTGGCTGCTGGTGCTCGGCGTTCTGGCTTGCGCCTTGACCTGGTACATGGGTTACAAGTCGATCGGCCCGATCTTCGCCCTGCTGTCGCCGGCCGCCTGAGGAGGATGAAACATGACTGCCATCGATCTGAACAGTGATCTCGGTGAAAGCTATGGCGCATGGCGGATGGGCGACGACGAAACGATGCTTGGCATCGTTTCCAGCGCCAATGTTGCCTGCGGTTTCCACGCCGGCGACCCAGCCGGCATCTGGAAGACCGTCAAGGCCGCAGCAGAGAAGGGTGTTTCGATCGGGGCGCATGTCTCCTATCCCGATCGCGTCGGCTTCGGCCGGCGCGACATGGATGTGACGAGCGGTGAACTCATCGCCGACGTCATCTACCAGATCGGCGCGCTGAAGGGCATGGCGACGGCCGCCGGAACAACGGTCGGCTATGTCAAGCCGCATGGCGCGCTCTACAACCGCATCGCTCATGACCCGAAGCAGGGACAGGCTGTGATCGACGCCCTCAAGGCAATCGATCCCGCGCTGGTGCTGATGGGTCTTGCCAATGCACCGATCCTCAATCTTGCCCAGGCATCGGGCCTGAAAACGGTCGCCGAAGCCTTTGCCGACCGCGCCTATACGCCGGACGGACAACTCGTTTCGCGCCGCGAACCGGGCGCCGTTTTGCACGACACGCAACTGATCGCCCGTCGCATGCTGCAGCTTGCCCGTCAGGGTACGCTGGAGGCGATCGACGGCTCAACCATCAAGATCGACGCACAGTCGATATGCGTCCATGGCGACAGCCCGGGTGCTGTTGCCATTGCACAGGAAATCCGCCGCGCCTTCGAGGCAGACGGCATCACCGTCCGGTCGTTTCTATCGGCCTGATCGGCATTCTGGGAGGAATACAATGATCGCGCTAGACCACCTGCGCCATGTGAATGCCAAACCGGCGCGCATCGCCCGCGAACGCTACCGCGCCGGCAGCGTCGAGCCGACATCCGGCGTTGCCCCCGGTTTCACCCAGGCCAACATGATCGTCCTGCCGCGCGACTGGGCCTTCGATTTCCTGCTCTATGCGCAGCGCAATCCAAAGGCCTGCCCAGTCCTCGATGTGTCCGATCCCGGTTCGCACGCTACTCTGCTCGCGCCAGGTGCTGACCTGCGCACCGATATTCCGCTCTACCGCATCTGGCGCGATGGCAAGCTTGCCGAGGAAACGGCGGATGCACGCACCGCCTGGGCCGAACATCCCGATCTCGTCAGCTTTCTGATCGGCTGCAGCTTCACCTTCGAGACGCCGATGGCGGAAGCCGGTATCGAGATCCGCCACATCACCGACAAGTCCAACGTGCCGATGTATCTGACCAACAGACCATGCCGCCCGGCAGGACGTCTGCACGGTAACATGGTCGTATCGATGCGGCCGATCCCGGCCTCGCGTGTTGCCGATGCAGCGACGATTTCCGGCCGCTTCCCAGCCGTCCATGGTGCGCCCGTGCATATCGGTGCGCCCGAAGAGATTGGCATCAAGGATCTCGCCAAGCCTGAATTTGGCGATCCGGTGCGCATCGAACCCGGCGAAATTCCCGTCTTCTGGGCCTGCGGCGTCACCCCGCAGGCGGCCGTCATGGCGTCCGGTGTGCCGTTTGCCATCACCCATGCGCCGGGACATATGTTCATCACCGATATCCCCGATTCCGCTTATCACGCCTGAGGTTCCGATGCGTTTCCTGCCCGTCAGCCTGACAGTCCTGCTTGTCGAACTCGCCGATCTCGACGAGACGCTGGCGCTGTTTGCCTCGCTCGAAGCCGATCCGGTCGACGGCATCGAGGACATGGTGCCCGCCGCCCGCACCCTGATGATCCGCTTCCGGCCGGAAAAGCTGACGGCCGAAAAGCTTGCCGGCGCCATCGCCACCCGCGATCTCTCCGCCCGCATCGCACCATCCGACAAATGCGTTGAAATCGCCGTCCGCTATGACGGCGAGGATCTGGCAGACGTGGCGGAGTTGACCGGCCTATCGGTCGAAGAGGTCATCCGCCGCCACACCGAAAGCAAATTCACCGTTGCCTTCTGCGGCTTTGCGCCCGGCTTCGGCTATCTCGTCGGTGGCGATCCCGCCCTGCAGGTGCCGCGCCGTCAAAGCCCGCGCACGAAGATCCCCGCCGGCTCCGTCGCGCTGGCCGGGGCCTTCTCAGGTGTCTATCCGCAGGCAAGCCCCGGCGGCTGGCAGATCATCGGCACGACGCCGGAAAAGATGTGGGACCTGTCGCGCGACCCGCCGGCGCTGTTCCAGCCGGGCTATCGGGTGCGCTTCATCGACCTTTCGAAGAGCAGCACCACTGTCTCGGCCGGTACCGCCAAGGGTTCCGTAGAGCCGCCAGCCCAGTCAGCGGATGCGCTGGCGCTCAAGGTGCTGGCAACCCCCATGCCGGCTCTGTTTCAGGATATCGGCCGGTTCGGCCAGACCGGTCAGGGTGTCTCAGCCTCCGGCGCGCTTGACCTCGGCGCGCTCAAGGCCGCCAACCGCGTCGTCGGCAATCCTGTCGATTTCGCCTGTCTGGAGATTACGCTCGGCGGCTTCTCCTTCGAGGTCAACGGTCGCGCGGTGCTGGGCATTACCGGCGCTCCCTGTCCTATCCTCGTCCGTGATGCTGCGGGTAACGTGCAGGCGGCCGAAACCTACCAGCCGATCCCGCTGGAGCCCGGCGACGTGGTCACGCTTGGCCACGCACCGAAGGGCATGCGCAGCTATCTCGCAATCCGTGGCGGCTTTGCCGTCAAACCGGTGCTTGGCAGTGCTTCCACCGATACGCTCGCCATCGTCGGTCCGGATACAGTATCGACCGGTACCGTGCTGACCATCCAGACCGAAACGAAGGGCCTCGCGCCTGTCTCTCTGACCGAAGCACCGGCCTTCGAGCATCCGGAGTCCGGCGAGACTGTGACGCTCGACGTCATCATGGGTCCGCGCAGCGACTGGTTTACCCAAAATGGTATCGCAACGCTTTCCGGCCAACTCTGGACGATGACGCCGCAGTCCAACCGCGTCGGCATCCGCCTTTCCGGCGACGTACCGCTGGAGCGCACGGACAAGGCGGAATTGCCGAGCGAAGGCACGGCGACCGGCGCCATCCAGGTGCCGCATAGCGGCCAGCCGGTGCTGTTCCTCGCCGACCATCCGCTGACCGGCGGTTATCCGGGTGATCGGCACCGTTGCCGAATACCATCTCGATCTCGCCGGGCAAATTCCGGTCAATGCCAAGATCCGTTTCCGGCCCGTGACGGCCTTCGCTGATATCAAGCCCGCCAAGGCCTGAGATCGCGACGCCCGGCCGACCACAGACAATGAGGATAGATCCCATGAAAAAAGTGCTGATTGCCAATCGTGGCGAAATCGCCGTCCGCATTATCCGCGCCTGCCGCGATTACGGCATCGCCTCGGTTGCTGTTTATGCCGATCCGGACATGGATGCACTGTTTGTCCAGCTGGCCGACGAGGCCTACGGGCTATCCGGCAGCCGGCCGGCGGAAACCTATCTCGACATCGAAAAGCTGATCGGCATCGCCAAGCGCTCCGGCGCCGACGCCGTGCATCCGGGCTACGGCTTCCTCTCCGAGCGGGCTGAGTTTGCCCGCGCTGTCATCGATGCCGGCCTGATCTGGATCGGCCCCGATCCGCATGTCATCGAAGCGCTCGGCGACAAGGTCCAGGCACGGCGGATCGCCACCAGCGTCGGCGCCCCCCTGGTTGCCGGCAGCGACGGCCCGGTCGAGACGGCAGCTGAAGTTGTCGCCTTTGCCGAACAGCATGGCCTGCCGGTGGCGATCAAGGCTGCTCATGGCGGCGGCGGCCGCGGCCTGAAGGTTGCCTGGAAAATGGAAGACGTGGCCGATCTCTACGAATCGGCCGTGCGCGAGGCAAAAGCCGCCTTCGGCCGCGGCGAATGTTTCCTCGAACGTTTCCTCGACCGGCCGCGTCATATCGAGGCGCAGGTTCTGGCCGATAAGCATGGCAATGTGCTGGTTCTCGGCACCCGCGACTGCTCGCTGCAGCGCCGCAACCAGAAGCTCGTCGAAGAAGCCCCGGCCCCCTTCCTCTCCGAAGCGCAGCGGCATGAAATCCATGACGCGGCCAAGCGCATCTGCACCGCCGCCGGCTATTCCGGCGCCGGTACGGTCGAATTCCTGCTCGGCGTCGATGGCACCATCTCCTTCCTCGAGGTCAATACCCGTCTGCAGGTCGAGCATCCCGTGACCGAAGAAACGACCGGCATCGACCTCGTGATCGAACAGTTCCGCATCGCCGATGGCCTGCCGCTGCTCGTCACCGAGACGCCGGTGCCGCGCGGCCACTCGATCGGAATTCCGTATCAACGCCGAAGATCCCGGCCGTGGCTTCCTGCCGACGCCCGGCACGATTACCACGTTCGAGGCTCCGTCCGGTCCCGGCGTGCGGCTCGACAGCGGCGTTGTCTCCGGTTCGACCATTCCCGGCACATTCGATTCCCTGATGGCCAAGCTGATCATCACCGGCGCCACCCGCGAACAGGCGCTGACCCGCGCCCGCCGGGCGCTCAAGGAATTCCAGATCGAAGGCGTGACGACAGTCCTGCCGTTTCACCGCGCTGCGATGGAAGCCGCTGACTTCATTGGCGCGGATGGTTTCAAGGTTCATACGCGCTGGATCGAAACCGATTTCGCAGATACCCTCACGGCCGAAGCCCGGCCGGATCCAGGTGCCGACACATCGCTTATCCGCACCCATGTCGAGATCGACGGCAAGCGGCACGCGCTGGGTATTCCGGCCTCGCTGCTTGCCGGCCTTGGCGGTCTGAAAGCGCAAGTCGCCGATCCGGCGAAAGCGGCAACGACAGAGGACGCCTCCACCGTTGCAGCTCCCATTTCCGGCACGCTGCAAGCCTGGAAATGCAGCGATGGCGATACTGTCGAAGCGGGAGACCTGATCGCCGTGATGGAGGCGATGAAGATGGAAACGCAAATCCTCTCGACCCGATCCGGCCTATTGCGGATCAAGGCTGCAGAGGGCGCCTACGTGAATGCTGGATCGGCACTCGCCCGTATCGAATAGTTGCAGGCAACAGCCACGACACCGCGCTGGCCGGGTTCCCCCAGCGCGGCGCCGGCTCTCAACGTCGCAAAGCCGTCACCGCGCGGCTCCGTTTTCGCCCAGCGAAAAATTTCGCTGGTAGGTAGCGCTGATCAGGAGCGTCGCGGCTTCGGAGGCGCGTGTTTCATCGCGCGCCTCGATCGCATCGATGATCGCCTCGTGCATTTTCAAGGAGTGCTGAAGGCCTCCAAACGTCTTCATAGTCTTCGGAATACTGATCGTCAGCGCCGCGCGGATGACGGAGGACACCGGCAGGAGGAACCGGTTGTGAGCCGCCTGAAAGATCTGCAGATGGAAGCTGATGTCGGCTTCGATTGCCGCCTCCGCCGTCGCATGCTCTTCGGCCATATGTGAAAAGGCGGCCCTGATCTGTGCGTGTTCGGCATCCGAGCCGCGCCGCGCGGCAAGGCTTGCGGCCAGCGGCTCGATCGCCGAGCGGATTTCGAACAGTTCTTCGGCTAGTGCGTCCTGGTCGTCGGCATCTCCCTGCCAGGCCAGAACGACAGGATCGAGCGTGTTCCAGGATTCGGGGGGCTCTGACACGGGTGCCGAGGCGCGGTTTTGCTTCGATGAATCCCTTGGTCGACAGGATTTTCAGCGCTTCGCGTAGCGTTGTCCGGCTGACCCGAAGGGTTGTGAGGAATTCGGATTCCGTTGGCAGGATCTCGCCGACCTTGAGCTCGCCGAGCGTAATCCGCCGGCCGATCTCGCCAGCAATTTGCGCCGGCAACCCCCGGTCTCCGATTGCAAAGGTCTTCATCTACCATCCGTTTCTGAGTGTTTTTCTCTGCACTTCATAGGGCAAGCGACGGCGACTTGCACCTGTCGCGTAGAAACAGACAGGAAGGCGGTTACTCCTCAAATGCGCCAAGACCCTCAGCGTAGCGCTTTGTCATTGCAAGACCTGCTTCACTTGGGCGAAGCGCTGGTGCCCGGTCGAAGATCGGGATTCCCGCCCGCTCACCGAACAGGCGCTTGCCGTAGCAAAGCAGGTTCTCGATTCCCTGCATGGTAAAGACGACCGCCGGCAGCATCCGGCGATAGTCGTCTTCCGCCTGCTCTTCCCATCCGTCGCAGAAAAACTCGTACACCCTGACGGCGTAGTCGATGCAATCGGGCGCGAGGATCAGTCCGCGACAACCCGCGCGTAGATTGTCGGGCAATTCCAGCCCCGCCCTGCCGTTGAAGACTGGCAGCCTGCCATCGGTCACCTCGATCAGCGTCGCGATATCGACGACCGGCCCCTCCCCCTTCACCAGCTGAATATTCGGATGCTGTTGAACCAGGTCACGAATGTCGGTGGCCGACAGGCCGCGCCCCATCAAAGCCGGGGCATTCTGGATTGCGACCGGCAGATCGGTCTGGTCGGCGACGCGGCCGAAGAACTGCATGTATTCCCGTGCCGCGAACTGCCCGACTATCGGCGGCTGTAGGATCAGCCAGTCGGCGCCGACGTTGGCCGCATGGCGGGCCTGGCGGACCTGTTCCTCGACGGAAGACCCGAAGATCGTCAGCGCCACGGGCACGCGGCCGGCCGTGTCCTCGACGACCCATTCCATCACCGCCAGGCGCTCCTGTTCGCTCAGCTTGGAGACTTCGGTGGCAAGGCCGAGCGCTGCCATCCCATGTACACCGCTGACAAGGCAAAGCTCCGCCTGCCGGCGCATGGCGTTGCGATCGAGTTTTTCGTCGCGATCAAACAGCGCATAAAGGATGGCATGAATGCCGTGCAGATCCTGCACCCGAAAACTGTTCACAGCCGCCTCCTCAATGGCTGTCGCGCGGGACCGCATGACCGCGGCTACCGACGAGGAAATCGAGATCGGCGCCCGTGTCCGCCTGCATGACCCGTTCGACATAAAGGCCCTGGTAGCCGCCCGCCATGACAGGTTCAGGCGGCCGCCATTTGGCCCGCCTCCTCTCCAGCTCAGCATCATCGACGTCGAGATGAAGCCTGCGGTTTTCGACGTCGAGTTCGATGAAATCACCACTCTCGACGAGCGCCAGCACCCCGCCCACCGCCGCTTCCGGCGCGACATGCAACACCACAGTACCGAAAGCCGTGCCGGACATCCGGGCATCGGAGATGCGGACCATGTCACGCACGCCTTTTTGAGAAGCTTCTGCGGCAGGGCCATGTTGCCGACCTCGGCCATGCCCGGATACCCCTTGGGGCCGCAGTTCTTCAGCACCATGATGCAGGTTTCATCGATATCGAGATCCGGGTCGTCAACGAGGCTCTTGTAGTGATCGATGGTTTCGAAGACCACCGCCCGGCCCCGATGCTGCATCAGGCTCGCCGTTGCGGCCGACGGCTTGAGAATGGCACCCTGCGGCGCAAGGTTGCCCCTCAGCACCGCGATACCACCTTGCTGGGTCAAAGCCTTTTCACGTGGCAGGATGACGTCAGGATTGTAGTTTTCAGCAGTCTCGATGTTTGTGCCGACACTCTTGCCCGTCACCGTCAAGCAGGTCAAATCAAGCATGTCGGCGATCTGCTTCATCACCACGGGCAGACCACCGGCGTAACAGAAATCCTCCATCAGATGAGCCCCGGAGGGCATCAGGTTGAGGATGGTCGGCACATCGCGGCCGAAACGGTCCCAATCGTCGAGCGTCAGTTCCGTGCCGATCCGGCCGGCGATCGCAAGCAGATGCACGACGGCATTGGTCGAGCCGCCGATCGCCCCATTGACGCGGATGGCATTGGCAAAGGCTTGCCGGGTCAGGATCTGCGACGGGCGCAAGTCCTCGGCCACCATCTCGACGATCCGGCGGCCGGTCAGCCGTGCGAGTCGGGCGCGGTGCGCGTCGACCGCCGGATAGGCCGCATTACCGGGAAGCGCCAATCCCAGCGCTTCGACCATCGACGCCATGGTGGAAGCTGTACCCATCGTCATGCAGTGACCGGGGGAACGCGACATAGCGCTTTCAGCGGCCATGAAATCGGCGGGCGACATGACACCGGCGCGCACGTCCTCGGAAAATTTCCAGACGTCGGTCCCCGAACCGATCGTGCGCCCCTTCAGCCGGCCGTTTAGCATCGGCCCACCGGAAATGACGATCGAAGGCAGGTCACACGACGCCGCCCCCATGACCAGCGACGGTGTGGTCTTGTCGCAACCGGCCATCAGCACGACACCATCCATCGGGTTGCCGCGAATAGCCTCTTCGACATCCATCGATGCCAGGTTGCGAAACAGCATGGCCGTCGGGCGCAGATCTGATTCACCGCAAGAGAAGACGGGAAACTCCAGCGGCAGACCGCCAGCTTCCAGCACGCCGGCCTTGATCTGTTCGACCAGCCCGCGGAAATGGGCGTTGCACGGCGTCAGCTCGGAGAAGGTGTTGCAAATGCCGATCACCGGTCGGCCGTCGAAGACGTCGTCCGGCAAGCCGTTGTTCTTCATCCAGCTGCGATGGATGAAGGCATCCTTGTCCAATCCCCCAAACCAATTTTGCGATCTCAGTTTGCGGGACATGGACATTTCTCCGATTAATACATATTTTGTATTCTCATATAATCGGAGTTATTTTTCGTCAAGCGGACAGTGGCGTGAAAATCGGATGGCAAAACCGGAGAATTTATCAGCGCAGTTTCGCCGCCTCACAACTCTGGCCGCACACAAAATTGATCCTGATGCCCACAAACAAAACGACCCGACCGCAGGCTTCTGCGGTCGGGTCGTTGCTAAATTCAAATCAGGCGTTGAGCGGCGATACCGCCCGATCAGACCGGGTGGTGCAGGACGCTCAGACCGCCATCGATCGTCAGGCAGGTGGCGTTCATGAACGGGCACTCGTCGGAGATCATGAAGAGGGCCGCGAGCGCTATTTCATCGGCCGTGGCGATGCGACCGCCGGGATGCAGTTTCATCGTTGCCGCCTCGGCGGCCACCGGATCGGGAAAACTGTTCCAGTATTCGGTCGCCTTCTGGGTCCGGACGTAACCCGGCGCCAGTGCATTCACCCGCAAACCCTTAGCCGCGTATTCGATACCGAGAGACTTGGTCATGCCCAATAGCGCATGCTTGGCCACGGGATACGGAAATGTGTGCGGAATGATGGTGAAAGCATGGGTCGAGGCGATATTGAGGATCACGCCGCCGCCCTGCCCGATCATACCAGGAAGCACGGCCTTCGAGCAGTTCCAGGCGCCCTTCAGGTTGATGTCGAAGCACCGCTGCCATTCCGCATCGCTGGTCTCCAACGGTTCGTGGAAAACGTTGACGCCGGCATTGTTGATCAGCGCATTGATCGGGCCAATCTCGGTTGCGGCGTGCTCGACGGCCGCAGAAATTGCCGCTGTATCGGTGATGTTGGCAACGACGTAACCGATGGTGGCACCACCGGCCTGCAACGTCTTTGCTTCCGCCTCCAGCAAGCCCGCGTCGAGGTCGACGAGAAAAAGGCTCGCGCCTTCCCTGGCACAGGCCCGGGCGATTGCAAGGCCGATGCCTTGCGCCGCTCCGGTGATCATGATCCGTTTGCCCTTGAGCCGGTCTGTCATCGCTTTAATCTCCCGCCATCACCACTCGGCAAAGCTGCCGTCTTCATGGCGCCAGATCGGGTTGCGCCAGCGATGTCCTTCCTTGGCGCGTTCGATGACATAGGCTTCGTCGACCTCGATGCCGAGGCCAGGCCCCTGCGGGATCGAGACGAAACCGTCGGCATACTGGAAGACTTCCTTGTTGGAGATGTAATCAAGGATATCGTTGCTCTTGTTGTAGTGGATGCCGAGGCTCTGTTCCTGGATGAAGGCGTTGTAGCTGACAGCATCGATCTGCAGGCAGGCGGCAAGGGCAATCGGGCCGAGCGGGCAATGCGGCGCCAGCGCCACGTCATAGGCCTCCGCCATCGCCGCAATCTTGCGGCATTCAGTGATGCCGCCGGCATGGGAAAGGTCCGGCTGGATGATATCGACGAACCCGTCGGAGAGAACCTGCTTGAAGTCCCAGCGCGAATAAAGGCGCTCGCCCAGCGCGATCGGCGTCGAGGTGTGATTGACGATGTCGCGCAGCGCTTCCTTGTTTTCCGACAGAACCGGCTCCTCGATGAACATCAGTTTGTAGGGATCGAGTTCCTTGGCGAGAACCTTGGCCATCGGCTTGTGGACGCGACCGTGGAAATCGACGCCGATGCCGATGTAGGGGCCGACCGCCTCGCGAATGGTGGCGATGGTTTGGACGGCCTTTTCGACCTTGTCATAGCTGTCAACGATCTGCATTTCTTCACAGCCGTTCAGCTTGATCGCCTTGAAGCCGCGGGCAACCACGTCGCGGGCATTGTTGGCAACGTCAGCCGGACGATCCCCACCAATCCAGGAATAGACCTTGATCTTATCGCGGACCTGGCCGCCGAGCAGCGAATGGATGGGTTGGCCAAGCGCCTTGCCCTTGATGTCCCAGAGCGCCTGGTCGATGCCGGAAATGGCGCTCATGTGTACCGCACCACCGCGATAGAAGCCGCCGCGATACATGACGTTCCAGTGATCCTCGATCAGGAACGGATCCTTGCCGATCAGATAGTCTTCCAACTCGTGAACGGCAGCCTGCACCGTCAGCGCGCGCCCCTCGACCACCGGCTCGCCCCAGCCGACAATGCCTTCGTCTGTCTCGACTTTCAGAAACAGCCAGCGCGGTGGAACGATATAGGTCGTCAGTTTGGTGATCTTCATCAGCGAAGGTCCTGTGTCGAAGGAAAGTGTTGGTCCAATTTTTTCTCGAGGTCGCCAAGGCACCCGTGAGCCGGACAGTTAAGAAGAGGACTGCGGCACGTGTTTTTTGACGGCAACCGCAAGATCGCGTGCGGCAAGAGACAGCAGCTGCAAAGAGCAGTTTCTCGCCGCTGCCGTATCGCGCATGCGCAGCGCTTCCACCAGCTGCCGGTGCACATCCAAGGCTTCGTCGCGCTTGTCTACCGCCTCGTTGGAAGCGTGCAGCGAGAACTCCAGCGCCACCTGAATGATGCTCGCCAACTGCAGAAATACCTGATTGTGGCTCGCCTTCAGGAGGTTGGTATGAAAGGCGACGTCGGCCTTGGTAAAGCGCTCGATATCGCCGGCGGCGTCGCGCATCTCATGCCAGGCGCGCTCGACATCGGCGATCTCCTGTACCGTCGCCCGTTCGGCCGCAAGTTCGGCAGCGGCCGGCTCGATCGCCCGGCGCGCTTCCAATATGCAGTTCAGGAGATCGAATTCGAAGATCCTGGGGCCGATCCATTCCAGTACCTGCTGGTCGAGGATGTTCCACTCGTCCTTGCGGCAGACGACAGTGCCGACCCGTGAGCGGCCGCGCACCAAGCCTTTCGATCTGAGAATCTTCAGCGATTCGCGGATGACCGTCCGGCTGACGCCGTAACGTTCGCACAGGTCATTCTCCGTTGGAAGGAAATCGCCAGCCGAGAATATATCGGCGCAGATATCGGCGGCGATGGCCCTCGTCACGTTCTTCTGGACACGCGGCCGCCGAACGGCTTTGTCGCCGGCTTCATCCGCTGATCGTTCCTGTTGTCCTTCCACCGGCATCTCCATCCCGTCGCCGCACGCTCAACGAGCCTTCGGCGATGCATATCGCAGTTTGAATTGCATGGCGACCGCTGCGAACGATCCGTCACACTCATTCTCAATATCATACATAGATATTTTAATCATCATACAAAGGCAATTGACCAGTATGATGTTTCGTCATACATAAATGACCACTGCAGGGAGCAGTTTGATCTAGGGAGAGAGACCATGCGCTTTTTAAAAGCAGCCATCCTGGCTGGCACCGTCGCCGTTTTCGCTGCCACGTCGGCTTTTGCTGCCGACGTGAAAATCGGCTTCATCGTTAAGCAGCCCGAAGAGCCGTGGTTCCAGGACGAATGGAAATTCGCGGAAGTTGCCGCCAAGGAAAAGGGCTTCACGCTCGTCAAGATCGGCGCCGATGACGGCGAAAAGGTCCAGTCGGCAATCGACAATCTCGGCGCACAGGGCGCGCAGGGCTTCATCATCTGCACTCCCGACGTCAAGCTCGGCCCCGGCATCATTGCCAAGGCTGCTGCCAACGACTTGAAGCTGATGACGGTTGATGATCGTCTGGTCAACGCCGATGGCAGCCCGATCGAAGATGTGCCGCATATGGGCATTTCCGCCACCAAGATTGGTGAAGCGGTCGGCCAGTCCATCGTCGACGAGATCAAGAAGCGCGGCTGGAACATGAGCGAAGTCGGCGCGATCCGCGTCTCCTACGATCAGCTGCCGACGGCCGTCGACCGTGTCGAAGGTGCTCTTTCGGTGCTGAAGGCCAATGGCTTCCCGGAAGCCAATATCTTTGATGCACCACAGGCAAAGACCGATACCGAAGCAGCGCTCAACGCTTCGACGGTTGTTCTCAACAAGAACGCCAATATCAAGAAGTGGGTCGCAGGTCGGCCTCAATGACGAAGCCGTTCTCGGCGCCGTGCGCCTACCGAAACCGTCGGCATTGCGGCCGACAGCATGATCGGCGTCGGCATCGGCGGTGCGGATTCGGCGATCAACGAGTTCAAGAAGCCAACGGCAACCGGCTTTTTCGGCACGATCATCATCTCGCCGAAGCGCCACGGCTATGAGACGGCCCTGAACATGTACGACTGGGTCGCTGACGGCAAAGAGCCGGAAAAACTGATCCTGACGGCAGGTCAGGTCGCGTGCACGACAACTATGAAGCGGTACGCAAGGAACTTGGTATCGAATAATCGTCGCATAGAGGAAAAACGCCCAGCGGCGACAGTCGCTGGGCGTCCCAACATGGAGCGCCGCCTATGCAAGATTTTCTCCAATTCAAATCCATATCCAAGGGATATCCAGGCGTTCAGGCCCTGTCAGAGGTCTCCTTTTCCGTCCGCAAGGGTGCCGTTCACGGCTTGATGGGCGAAAACGGTGCCGGGAAATCAACCCTGATCCGCGTCCTGTCTGGCGACCAGGCTGCCGATGCCGGCGAAATTCACATTGGTGGAGAGCAGCAGGTCTACAAATCCGTCCGCGATGCCTTTCAGGCCGGCGTGATCGTCATCCACCAGGAGCTGCAGCTGGTCGCCGAGCTGACCGTTGCCGAAAACCTCTGGCTCGGCCGTTTCCCGGCCCGGGCCGGCGTGCTCGACAGGCGCAAGCTGATCGCTGTCGTCGCTGAAAAGCTGACTGAAATGGGCATCGATGTCGATCCGACGGCAAAAGTTGCATCGTTGTCCATCGGTGAACGGCAGATGGTCGAGATCGCCAAGGCCGTGATGGTCGACGCGCGTGTTATCGCACTGGATGAGCCGACCTCCTCGCTGTCTTCCCGGGAAAGCGAAATCCTGTTCTCGCTGATCGACCGGTTGCGCGCAAACGGCACCGTCATCCTTTATGTCTCGCACCGGCTCGACGAGATCTTTCGCCTCTGCGACAGTCTGACAGTGCTGCGCGACGGCAAGCTCGCCGCCCACCATTCGGACATTTCGCAGGTGACGCGCGACCAGATCATCGCCGAGATGGTCGGGCGCGAAATCGCCAACATCTGGGGATGGCGGGGTCGAACGCTCGGCGCAACACGGCTGCAGGTCGACAATCTCGCCGGTTCCAAACTCCCCCATCCCGTCAATTTCACGGTGCGAAAAGGCGAGATCCTCGGCTTTTTCGGGTTGATCGGTGCCGGGCGCAGTGAGATGGCCCGGCTACTCTATGGCGCCGATGCAAGGTCGCAGGGCACAGTCACGGTGGACGGAACAACGGTCATCGCCGATAGCCCGGCGCATTCGATCCGTGCCGGCGTCGTTTTGTGCCCGGAAGATCGCAAGCTGGACGGCATCATTCAGGGCCGGTCCATCGAAGAGAATATGGCGATTTCCTCGCGCCGGCACTTTTCTCCCTTCGGCATCCTCAACCCGAAGAAGGAAGGCGAACTGGCAGAGACGTTCATCGCCAAGCTGCGCGTGCGTACGCCATCCCGCAAACAGGACATCATCAACCTGTCGGGAGGCAACCAGCAGAAAGTCATTCTCGGCCGCTGGCTTTCCGAGCAGGGCGTCAAGGTCCTGCTGATCGATGAGCCGACGCGCGGCATCGACGTCGGTGCCAAGTCGGAAATCTACGAAATCCTTTATGAACTCGCCGCCGAGGGCATGGCCATCATCGTCATCTCCAGTGAACTGCCGGAGATCATGGGGATCACCGACCGGATCGCCGTCATGTGCGAAGGCCGCATCGCCGCCGAGATCGAACGCCCCGATTTCGACGAGCGGCGGATCCTCGCTGCCGCCCTGCCAGACGTTTCCGAATGCCAACGACCTCCCCATTCAACAGGTACAGAGCCGATGACATCATTGAAAAAACTCCTTCTCGGCGAACAGGGACTGGTGGTCATCTTCGCCCTTGCCTTCGCGATCGTCTCGCTGACGGTTCCCAACTTTCTGACCGAGCGCAACATGCTCGGCCTGCTGCAGTCAGTGGTCACCATCGGCATCGTCGCCTGCACCATGATGTTCTGCCTGGCGTCGCGCGACTTCGACCTTTCCGTCGGCTCGACGGTGGCGTTTTCCGGCATGATCGCCGTCATGGCGTCAAATGCCACCGGGTCGATCATTCTCGGTTTGCTGGCAGCGCTGGTCTGCGGCGGTTTCGTCGGGCTGGTCAACGGCGTGGTGATTGCCCGTTTCCGCATCAATGCGCTGATCACCACGCTGGCGACCATGCAGATCGTTCGCGGCCTGGCACTGATCTCGTCCGACGGCCGGGCCGTCGGCATCAATGATCCCGGTTTCTACCAGCTGGCGCTTTCAAAATTCCTCGGCGTGCCGACGCCGATCTGGGTCATGGGCGTGCTCTTCCTTGCCTTCGGCTTTCTGCTGAACCGCACCGTCTTCGGCAAGAACACGCTGGCGATCGGTGGCAATCCCGAGGCGTCGCGGCTGGCCGGCGTCAATGTCGCCCGCATGCGCATCTGGATCTTCATGCTGCAGGGACTGGTCTGCGCCATCGCCGGCGTGCTCCTGGCCTCCCGGATCACATCCGGTCAGCCGAATGCTGCTACTGGACTGGAGCTCTCAGGTCATTTCGGCCTGCGTTCTCGGCGGAGTTTCGCTGGCTGGCGGGCGCGCAGCCATGGCTGGCGTCATTGTCGGCGTGCTGATCATGGGCATTGCCGAAAATGTGATGAACCTCCTGAACATCCAGGCCTTCTATCAATATGTCGTGCGCGGGCTGATCCTCCTGCTTGCGGTTCTGCTCGACAATCTGCGCTCCGTGGCGGCCGGTCGGCGCGGGTAAACCGGACATGGCGCAGGACATTCTGCGATTGCGGAATGACACTCTCTCAGTGGAAGTCAGCCGCTTCGGCGGCTCACTTCTGGCCGGAAGTTATCGCAGCATACCCTTCCTGAAACCGACACCGACAGCCGGGCTCGCGTCGCGCCGGTTCGGGGCAGAGGCAAGCTTCCCGCTGGTGCCCTACGGTAACCGGATCGAGGCAAACTCTTTCGATTTTGGCGGCAGGCGGTTCTCGATGCAGCCCAACACAGCCGACCCCTACTGCCTGCATGGCGACGGTTGGCTCACAGAGTGGGAAATCGTGTCGCAAAGCGGCTGCGAAGCGGTGCTGCACTATGTCCATCACGAAAACCCGTCTGGCCCCTATGCCTACGACGTCATCCAGACGGTGCGGCTCGATGATGACGCTCTGGCACTAACCCTGAGCGTTACGAACAGGTCTAATTGCGAATTACCCTTCGGACTGGGGTTCCATCCCTTCTTTCCGCGCACGCCAAAAACCCGGTTGAAGGCAAACGCGAGGCGATTTTGGACCGAACGTGGCGGGTACCTACCCGATGTTCCCGTGCCAATCCCTGAAACACTGGACTTTACAACAGCAGGGTCTCTTCCCCGCACTGGATCAACAATGCCTATGACGGCTGGGACGCAGAGGCATGCATAGAGTGGCCCGAACACGACCTTGGCCTAAGGCTAACAGCCGACGACCCATTCGACTGCTTTATGATCTATTCGCCCGATGAAAACGCTGACTTCTTCTGCTTCGAGCCCATGACACATCTCCCCAATGCCCACAATATGCCCTCAGGCGGAGGGCTGGTGGCGCTGGAGCATGGACAAAGCCTCTCCGGCTGCATCACTTTGCATCCGGTCGTGTTGTGAGCCGAATTGGAAGCGTCAAATGCGAAAGATTGGGCTGAAAGCCTCAAGACGGCTCTGTCACGTTGTTTGAAATGCGGATGTACCGTATCCGTGGCATCCCTCTTCAGTCATTATCGCCATCTCGCCCAGCCTTAGCCAATATCGCTCGCGCACGTGATAGAACCGGCGCATCAACCATCCTGCCCTCGAACGCAAAGGCTCCACGGTTCTCACTTGTTGCCCTGTCAGCTTCGGCGAGAAGACGTTTTGCCCAAGCACATTCCGCTTCGGTAGGCGAGAAGCCGGCATTCAGAAACGGAACCGCGGACGGGTGGACGCAGGTTGTACCATCAAATCCAAAGGCCTTGGCTTCCATGGCCGCCATCTGCATGGCGCTGCTATCGGCGTAATCTGCTATGCTACGAAGAAGGCCGAATGACAATTTTCCATGGGCTTTGGCAGCCATGTGGACCAGAAACTTGGGAAGCTGCAGGACATCCGGTGTCGGTTCGGCCCCCATCACCGTGGCAAAATCCTCGCTGCCCAGCGCCAGTCCAAGCACGCGGTCATGTGCCGCCACCGTTCGCGCATCGAACACCGCACCCGGATCCTCGATGAGACCGATGAACGGCATGGGATCGTGGCCCGCTTCATGCTCCAGCGGCGCAAGATGGGCAGCAAGCTGGTCAAGCCCCTCCACGGTCCTCACTTTTGGAATGACGAGGCCATAGGCGCCGGCCCTGCACGCCGCAGATGCATCATCGAACTGCAGATCGGCATCTGAATTAATCCGCACGAAGATCGCTGCGCCCGATTGTCCTGTTTTGCGGACGGAGTCGGCCAGCGCTTCGCGGGCGCTGAGCTTGCTTGCCACTGGCACCGATCTTCGAGATCGAGGATGATCGCATCGGCGCCGCGCTGATGAGCCTTGTCAATGAACCGATCGAGATGGGCCGGAACGTAAAGCAGCGAGCGCAATTTCATCGGGCGGCTCCAGCAACGATCGTAGCTACAGCTTCGGGGGAAACACCCGCTTCAGTCAGCACCTCCGCCGTATGTTCGCCGAGCGCCGGGGCCGGACGGCGGAAGCGACCGGGGGTCGCGGACATGCGCGGGACGATGTTGTGCATTGGCAGTAAGCCATGATCCTCATCCTCCAGAGAGACGATCACCTCGCGCTCGGCGAAATGCGCATCGACGGTCGCGTCGGCGATACTGTAGATCGGACCAACGGTTGCGCCGCTGTCGCGCATGATCGCCAGCGCCTGGTCGTGCGACCGGGTCGAGAACCAGGCGCTGATTGCTTCATCGACCAGATCCCGATGTTTCAGGCGTTCGCTGTTGGTGGAAAAGCGCGGGTCTTCATTCATGTCCGCCCGGCCGATGATCTCGAAAATACGCCGGGCGACAGCCGGCGTCGAGCCGGAGAGCGCCACATACTGGCCATCGGCGCAGCGATAGACGTTGCGCGGGCACGCAGTGTTGGAGGCGCTGCCGGTCCGTTCCTTGACCTTGCCCGTTAGGGCATAGATGCTCGCCTCGGGGCCGAGCACGGAGAAGATCGGTTCCAGCAGAGACAGATCGATCACCTGTCCGCGTGCCTTGCCCTGCTGCCGGGCGAAAAGTGCCGTGACCGTGGCCGACATGCCGTAGATACCGGCGATCATGTCGGCAAGCAGCGAGCGGCGGCAGTACCAGTTCGCGGTCCGGAAACCCGGTCCGATAGGCATAACCGCTCATGCCTTCGACGATGGTGCCGAAACCTGGAAACTCGGCATAAGGACCAGTCTGACCGAAACCTGAAATCCGCACCACCACGAGATCGGGATTGCGAGCAAGCAGCGTATCCGGACCAAATCCCATCTGTTCCAGCGTCCCGGGACGATAATTTTCGACCAGAACATCGGCGCCCTCGATCAGCGCCCAGAGGGCATCGCGATCCGTCGCTTCGCGCAGGTTGAGCACCACGGAGCGTTTGTTGCGCCCATAGGTCTTCCAGAACAGCGACAGGCCCTCCTCCTTCCACTCACGCAGGGGATCACCGACCGGCGGCTCGATCTTAATAACATCGGCCCCGAAGTCGGCGAGCTGGAGCGACAGCATATTCCCGGCCACTAACCGCGAAAGGTCGAGCACCTTGATGCCCTCAAGCGGACCCTCGGCGCTGGGGTCCCAATGTTTCCACGAAAAGTCGGTCATTGGACGCGTTCGCCGGTTTTTTCATCAAACACAAGCACATTGGCGGGGTCGAAGCCGATCCTGACCTGCGCACCAGGCAAGAGTGGCGGGTCGTCACCCAGGACCATGGTAATGTCCGTCGTTGCGAGCCGGAGCGTGACTTCCTGTGTGTCGCCGGTCGGCTCGACCAGCGCAACCTCGGCGGCGACGCCGTCGTCGCTCAGGCGGATATGCTGCGGACGGATACCGTAGGTCACCCTACGCCCCTGAGCCAGATTGAGGCCGGACGGCAGCGGCAACGCGGTGCCATCGGCAAGCTGCAGAACCGCTCCATCGATCTCGCCGCGTAGTAGGTTGATTTCCGGCGATCCGATGAACCCGGCAACGAAGAGGTTACGCGGATTCCTGTAAAGCTCCAGCGGCGGCCCCATCTGTTCGATCCTGCCGCCGTTCAGCACGACGATCGTGTCGGCCATGGTCATGGCTTCGGTCTGGTCGTGGGTGACATAGATCGTCGTCTTGCCGAGACGCTGGTGCAGCTTCTTGATCTCACCACGCATCTTGACGCGCAGCTTGGCATCGAGATTGGACAGCGGTTCGTCGAACAGAAACGCGCGGATCGCACACGATGGCGCGTCCCATGGCAACGCGCTGGCGCTGTCCACCGGAAAGCTCGCGGGGAGCCGGCCGAGAAGGTGCTCAAGACCGAGAATCTCGGCAGCGTCGTTGACACGGCGGCTGATCTCAGCCTTGGAAACGCCTGCCAGCTTGAGTGCAAAGCTCATATTGTCGGCGACCTTCATATGCGGGTAGAGCGCATAGCTCTGGAACACCATCGCAAGGTCGCGTTCCTTTGCCGGCATGTCGTTGACGATCTTGCCGCCGATGGTGATCTCGCCGGCGCTGATATCCTCCAGCCCGGCAATCATCCGCAACAGCGTGGACTTGCCGCAACCTGACGGACCGACCAGCACCACGAACTCGCCGCTGCTCATATCCAGCGAGATATCGTCGAGCACGGACAGGCTGCCGTAGCTCTTGCCGACGTTCCTGAGTTCAATCTCAGACATGCATGTTCCTCCCAGTTGATCCGCCAAGGCCGCCCCGCCCGTTCCCCTCTATCGAGAGGCCGACAGGCGGGGCGAGACCTCAGGCGGCCTCGACGATCTCGACCGTGCCCACACTCATGCGCCCCAGCGCACCGAGCCGCAGGCCGGCCATGCCATAGATGTATTGGCCGTCATTTGCCTCGATCAGCGTCTTGCCATCGACCGAGAACGACAGCGCATTGCCATTTGCCGAAAACGCGAATGCGTAGTTACGGCCCAGCTCGCGCTTGAAAGGCGCCCTTGCCAGAACAGTGGTTCCGAAATCTTCCTTCAGGATCACCACCTCGTCGCTATCGAACCCGGCGGCATAGAACTGGCTGGTGCCCTGAACGCGCGGTTACCAGTTGCGACGCGCCCGCCAGCGGCTGGATGTCGGCCAGAACAGTGACGGAACGGGCATAATAATGCCCCGTCCAGATATCGGCATCGCTGGCCGTGTGGGCGTGGATGCGGCCGTTCTGCAGGGTCCAGTGGCCGCGGTTCCAGGTAAAGCGCGAGATCGCGCCCCATTCCTGCACTTCGGTCCGCGGGTCGATCACCGTGTGCCCGGCGCCCTCGATCTTGAAATCGGCAAGGAACAGGCGGCCGAGGAATTTCAACCGGCCGAAATATTCGACCTGGATGCCGATTTCATCGATAGCCTCCAATCCCTCGGGGACGGTGAACGCATAGTCCTGCCAACCCTGATGATCAGGCACATGCCAGCCGCCGACTTCCTCGATCGTTCCGGACATGGCGCGGCGAACATAAGGGGCGACGCGCAGATTGCCGTCGCCGTTCCATGGATCGAGCCAGAGCTTGAACGAGACCTTCTGTCCCGCATCGACCAGCGGCGTAAACATCAGGCGATAACGCTCGTCGTCAAAATCCTCCCGGCGATAAAACGGTTTCCAGAAGATGCGCCCGCCCTGCCCGCGCTCCAACCGGTCGAGTTGGATTTCAAGCGAGCCGCGTGAGCCTTCGACATGCCTTTCGGTCGACGCCTTGACGCTGACCTGATTGAAGCCCGCGGTGCAGAAGGCATGGGTGGAGCCGGGCAGATCGAAATCGAAACGGACACCGCGCCGGGTGAAGTCTTCGAGCCAGAGAGCCGGCACGTCGTCGCCGCGAAGCTTAAGCGCCAGCACGGTCAGTTCCCGTGCAAAGGACGGAATATCGACAATGTTGATCGAGCCGACGACGCCGGATGCGATGACGAAATCGTTGATCGGCGTCCTGTATCGATCCCAACCCGGCTGCACGCCCTGGAACGTGCCAACGATGGCGCCGGCATTGCCGGCATTGCAGTCTGTATCCCAGCCGGCCATTGTTGCGATCTCGGCGGTGCGCGGCAGATCGCCCTCGCCGTAGAGGATCGCCATCACGGTGACGCCCGCATTCGGGATGATATGGCAGACGCCGGGATAGCGGTCATAGCCCCATTCGGCCGTCAGCATGTCGCGGCAGGCGCGCCAGTTGCCGGGATTGGCCTTGTGAAAATCGATGACCGCCTGAGCGACGCGGGCATAGATGGAGCTTGCGTCGATGGTCGCCATGGCGGCAGCAATGATTTCGGCGATCGACGTTGCCTCGAATGCCTTGGCGATGGCGGCAGCGCAAAAGCGTGCGCCGTTCAAACCCTCGCCGTCATGGGCAACGCTTGCGGCACGCGCCGAGGCGTCGGCAGCTTTCTGCGGCTCGCCCGGATGCACCCAGCCCCAGCTGTCGATGAAGATCTGTCCGCCGATCTGCTCGGCGACGGCTGCGCCGTTCTGGGCGATGGAGCCGGACTGTGGTGCCGGGATACCGGCGCGCAGGTTGCGATAAGCCGTATGTTCGGTCGAAACACCGAAGCCGCCCCACCAGTACATGCCGTGCTCTTCGGCGGCATAGTTCACCCAGGTCCGGCCAACATCGGCGGCGCTGGCCTTCAGGCCGTAGTCATGCAGCGCACGGATGAAATAGACCGGGCCATTGGTATCGTCATCGGCGGCGAAATTCTTGAAGTCGCGAGATATTGGGTGACTTCGCCATAGGTCTTCTGGATGCGCTCATAGCTCCAAATCGTCGGTTCCACCGGGGCGCCGAGACGAACGCCAATGGCCTTGCCAATAAACCCGGCATAGATCTTTTCGTAAATCATCTCTTTGGTCAGCTTGGACATCACGCGTCTTTCTTTGCGATTCTAAATCAGGAGAGCAGCACGGCTTACGGCGCGGCTGTCAGTGGCAGCCTGGTCGGCGGCAAGGATGGCTTTGACCGTTTCGGTAAACGCATCCGCCGATGCGATGAGGTCGAGGCGGTTTGCCTCGTCGAGCAGCTGGCAATCGGCCTTGCCGATAACGTCTTCGCCATGCATGGCGCCGAGGATGGCGCCGGCCATCACGCCGATCGAGTCGGTATCGCGGCCGGAATTGATCCCGTCCTCGATCGAGCGGCGGAAATCGCCATCATTGACGAGGCAGAAGCCCAGCGCCAGCGGCAATTCCTCGATCGATCCCAGGCGGTTCGGCTGATAGGCACCCGTCAACCGGCCGGCCTTGGCGGGCGTGTGGTTGACGTCGTCGCCCATCGGGGAATAGGGCGCGATGATCCTGTGGAACTCGGCAACGACGCTCGAATGGTCGGCACCCTGTGCCTTGAGCGCGCGGGCACTCTGCGCTGATATCGGCGATGGCGTTGCGGGTGCCATCCTTTGCCAGTGCAAGCACCGTCTCGACCACGGCATCGATCGTCGTGCCGGGAACGAAGGCCGCCGCGACTGCGGCCGCAAACACTCCTGCCGCTTCCAGGCCGTAGCTTTCCTGATGGCCGGAAGCAAAGGCGATTGCCTCGTCATAGGCTGCCTTCGGATCGCAAGCATTGACCACCCCGATCGGCGCCACGTACATGGCAGCGCCGCAATTGACCATGTTGCCGATACCGCCCTGCCGGGGATCGCATGAGGTCAGCTGGTGGCGCTGGAAGATCCATTTTTCCGGGTAGAACAGCCGCTCGATCAGCATCGCCTCACGTTGCAATTCCGGCACGTAACGCGGAACCCAGGCGATCTGGCGCACCATGCCATCGGCCATGTCCCAGGCGTCCAGATGCCTGCCGACCTCGGCATAGATATCCATCAGGCAGAGCGTCATCAGCGTATCGTCGGTGACGATGCCGTTGCCGCGCACCCTGCCGTTGCGCGCCGTAGCGTCGAGCGACATCTTGTGCCATTGCGTGTCGAGCGAAGAGACCCGTCCGTAACGCGCCGCTATTTCGGCTGCCGGCAGTTTTTCGACCGGCGCCCCCATGGCGTCGCCTAACGCGACGCCATGGATGAGCGCGGACTCTCCCTTTCAGAGAGAGCCCGGAAGCACTAGTTTTTTGCATCGAGAACAGTCCTTGCATAGTCGTTGAGACGCGTGCCGCCGGCGGCTTCCCATTCGGCAACATATTGATCCCACTGGTCCATTTTCACCGCGCCGGAGATGAACTTGTAGACCCAGGAGCGGTAGACGTTTTCGGTGGCATCAAGATCGGCGGCATAATCGGCCGGCCAGACGAATGTGTTGTCCGGCTTGAAGTCCTTCTGGATCGTCGCCAGCGACTGCTGGGCAGCTTCGGATTGCCAGACCACCGGTGGGGTCCAGTTGGCCGCCACCATGAAGCGCGCGTACCAAGTGGCGATCTTGTCGGTCACCTTGTAGGTATCCCCCTCCTTGGAGAACTCCTGGCCTTCGAAGCCAAGCCGGTCGAACATCTGACCCTCTGGGCTTGCCATGAAGTCCAGGAGCTTCATCACTTCCGCCTTATGCTCGGAGGTTGTCGAGATGGCGAAGCCACGCGATTCCTTGGACACATCGACGGCAGAAAGACCCTGGCCTCCCGGTCCCTTCGGCGGCGCCAGCAGAACGAGTTCGGTGCCCGGATGAACCTGCCGCATCTTGCCGCCGTAGATGTCGATGACTTCACCGGACGACCCGAAGATCACGCCGGCCTTGCCGGTGTAGAACTTGTCTTCCTTCACATCGAACTTAGTGGTGATGTATTCTGGATCGTAGAGTCCCTGCTCGCGCAGCGAGGCGTAGAACGCGATCTTGTCCTTCTCCTGACTGGTGGTCCGGGCGCTGACCCATTCGCCGGCCGGGTTTTTCATCCAGCTGCCGGTAATCCCGAAGGCCTGGTTGAAGATCGAATCCAGCTCATTTGTGTTATCGGCGGTGGTCACGCCATAGGTATCGGCGACACCATTGCCGTCGAGATCGCCGTCCTTGATCGCCTTGAACAGGGTCACATAGTCCTCGACCGTTTCAGGCGTCCTCAGGCCGGTCTTTTCCAGCCAATCCTTGCGGATCACCGGCTGCGGGCCGCGAACCGGATAGACATAGAGAAGATAGGGATAGTTCTTCAGACGCTCGACATTGTGTGGCCAGAGCGCATCCTTAAGATAGGTCGTGTCTGCGATCATCGGCCCCAGATCTTCAAGCACGCCCTGCTCGACCATCTTGGCATCGCCACCCTGGAAATAGATCAGGTCCGGGATATCGCCCGACAGCAGCATGACCGAAAGCTTGTCGGCATAGCCAGACGACGGCAGATCCACGAGTTCGATATCCAGATCGGTGCCCTGCGCCTTCAGCGCTTCCTCAATGCGCTGCAGGTGCTTGACATCATCCGGGTTGGTCGGACCGAAATCCTTGGATACGATCCGGATCTTGATCGGGTCGGCCATGGCAGGCACGGTGATGCCCAGGCACAGTGCCAGGGCGGTCGAGGTCGTCAGGACCAGTTTTCTAAGCATTTCGTCTCCTCCGTTAGATTTGCTTTTTTTGGTTGTTGCGTCGTCACGATCAGCCCTTGAGCGCGCCGCTCATGGTGCCCTTGGTGAAGAATTTCAGGATCAGCGGATAGATCGCCAGGATCGGCACGATGGTCAGAAGGATCATGCCGGCCTTGAGCGCCCGCAGGTTGAGCTGACCCGCACCGGTATTGTTGTTGGCGCTGTCAGCCCCGACGATCGCGACCTTGTCGCCATCGATGACGAACTGGCGCAGCACCACCTGCAGCGGCCATTTTTCCTGGTCGTTGAGATAGATCATCGCCCGGAAGAACTCGTTCCAGTGAAAGACGAGGTAGAACAGCGAGATCGTTGCCAGCGCCGGCTTGGCGAGCGGCAGAACCAGATGCCAGAAGATCTGGAAAGGGTTGGCGCCATCGAGTTCGGCCGCTTCCAGAAGCTCATTCGGAATCTCTTCGAAGAAGCGGATGAGGATGATCAGGTACCAGGCATTCACGGCCTTGTAGAGGATCACGGACCAGTAGCTGTCGAGCAATCCTAGCCGTTTGTTGACGAAATAATCCGGAATGATACCCGTCTCGAAGACGATGGTGACGAGAACGAGGATGAACAGTGCCTTGCGTCCCGGCAGATTCGGCCGCGACAGCCCCCAGGCCATCAACGCCGTGCCAACGACGCCGATCAGGGTGCTGACCCCCGTGATGAAGATCGAGTTGATGATACCGCGCTGAACATTGGGATGCTGCAGCAGGACGCCCCACACCTCGAACGACAAACCGTCCGGCAGGATGGCCAGCCCGCTCATGCCCGGCACCTTGCCAGGCGCCGATAGCGAAACGGCCAGAAGGTTCAGGATCGGCTGAACGGTCACGACGACCAGCAGCAGAAGCGTTGAAACAATGATCGCGTATTCGATGTGTTCAATCGGAGTCTTGCGCGACAGGGCCATTACCAGACTCCCTTTCCGGTCAGGCGTTTGGAGACGAAATGCGCGATGACGATCATCATCGTCCCAAGCACCGCCTTGAACAGGCCGGCCGCCGTCGCCAGCGAATATTCGCCGGTCTGCAGGCCGATCCGGTAGACATAGGTATCGACAATATCGATCTTGCTGCGGACGACGTCATTGGACAGGTTGATCACCTGATTGAGATCGGCATTGAGGAACATCCCGGCATTGAGGATGAACAGAGTGGCAATCGTCGGAACGATGCCCGGCAACGTGACATGCCAGATCTTCTGCCAGCGGTTGGCGCCATCGACCTCGGCCGCATCATAGAGCTGCTGGTCGATGGCGATGATGGCGGCCAGATATAGCAAGCTGTCCCAACCGGCGGAACGCCAGATTTCCGTGAACACCAGCACCCAGCGGATGGCGCCCATATCGGTCATGAACGATCGCGGCGCGATGCCGGCCATGCCGAGCAGGTTGTTGACAGCACCGTCCGTCGGCGACAGGGCGGCAATGAAGATGCCGGCGATGACCACCCAGGACAGGAAATGCGGCAGGTAGATCGCCGACTGGATGAACTTGCGCAGCGAGCCGCCACGCACCTCGTTGAGCAGCAGCGCCACAATGATGGGAACAGGCAGGAAGAACACCATCTTCATCGTCGAGATGATCAGCGTGTTGGCCAGCACCTGCCAGAAAACCGAAGAGGAGAAAAGCACCTGGAAATGCTTCAGCCCGACCCAGACATTGGGCGGCACGATGCGGACCTGCTCGAAGGCGATACGGGTTTCCCAGATCGGCAGATAGTGGAACACCAGAAAGAACAGGATTCCCGGCGCCATCATGACGTAATACGGCCACCACCGGCGCCAGCCATCTGCGAACGCAGACACTCTTCCCGGTTTCCGGCGAGCTGAATTTATGGGAACGTTCCCACCGTTTGACGCAGTCAAGGCGTGTTGGCGATCAGTCATGAATTATTCCCTCCCGACCCCGGCTGCGCGCCTGGGCTGGTTTAACGACAGGTCGGCAAGCGAGCCGCGTTCGATCAACCGGCACGGCATAAACACACGGCCATGTTCCGGGCGGCCGGCGATTTCATCAAACAGGCAGTCGACTGCGCGCATGCCGATCTCGCGCCTGGGCTTGGCGACGGTCGTCAGTCCCGGCCATGAAAAAGCACCGGCCGGCACACCGTCGAACCCGAGGATCGAGACATCCTCCGGGCACCGCAAACCGGCCTCCCGGGCGGCCATCATGGCACCGAGCGCCATCAGATCGTTGGCGGCAAAGACTGCCAGATGCCCGCTGTGGCCCCGCGCCAGCAACCGCTTCATCGCAGCGTGCCCGCCTTCGACGGTGTACTCCCCGTCTTCCATAGGCAGGGCTGCCGGGTCGATGTCCCGTTCGACACAATGCTCGTGGAAAGTCCGCAGGAAGCGAGCCCGCGCAATACGCGATTTGGGTCCGAGAATGAGGGCCGGAGCGTGATGTCCCTTGGAGACAAGGTGATCCATGCCGATCCGCACCGCTTGGGCAATATCGGAGCCGACGCTGGAAGTTGCAGGGGAAACGCTCGGCGCTTGAGCCGATCAGCACGAAGGGTAGCCCAAACCGGTCGAGATCATCGAAATTATCGGCGACCGGATTGATGATCGCACCGTCGACGCGCGCCTGCCGCAGCGCGCAGATGACTGGCCTCGCGGCCGTGATCCCAGTCGGATGAAAAGACCAGCAGCGACATGCCGTTTTCGGCCGCACGATCCCGCGCCGCGGGCAACCTCGGCCCAGAACGGGTTAGTGATGTCCGGAATGACAAGGCCGAGCAGCCCGGTCCGCCCGGATCGCATACCGACCGCAAGATCGTTGCGCTCATAACCAACGGCCCTTGCGGCATCCAGCACGCGTTCGCGCGCTTCGTCCGTCACATTGGATGCGCCCGACAGCGCGCGCCCGGCGGTGCTCTTCGACACGCCCGCCTTTTGCGCAACATCGATAATGGTCGGCCGCCGCCTCTGCATCGAGCACGCCTCCTCCGCGTCAATTCGTGGGAACGTTACCACGGTACCGCGCCAGGGAGCAAGGGTTATCTCAAGAATTCGCCGGAAGACCCTCAACCTTCGATCTGCTGCCAGCGCTGACGGGCTGTGATGTCGATGTAAACGGTACTTGACGGGAAAATACGCGTGGGCGCGGCATCATTCGATGCTGGCACCCATAAGCCCAATACAAGCGATATCGTACGACCAACGACTGCAGCGAGCGAGAGCGTCAGACGGTTGGTTCAGACTATGGCTCAGAAAAACTGGGGTTCGCCCCCCGGGGTAAAGCGGCGATATGAACTGCTTTTCGATCCAACGGTCGCCACCTTAACCAAGCATTTACCATGATGAGTATCACTGGTGGAACAGCAGTTTCCGCGCCGCACAATCGCCTGATCCCGGCTTTCAAAGCGTTGCAGTTGCTCGTGAAGGGATTGGGACATGACCACAGACAAAGGAATTACGCTCGCCGTCATCGCATTCACGGTCGTCGCGATGTTGACACTGAATTTTGCGATGACCCGTTATGGCACGCCAGCCACAAAAGATGGCGTGTCTGGTGAAATCACGTCGTCGATACCAAAATAATCCGCCGCCATCTGGTGCCGGCCCCCTATCACCGTTTGCGCGATGCGAGCTGGGTGCCGGAGGTGTGGAACTTTCTTCGATCCATCGTGTTTTCGTCGCAGAGGAGACCTGCGATGGACGACAACATTTTGCCCCTTGGCCTGACAAGCCGGGCAATCGGCGTTTTGATGCCGACAATCCGTTCCAAACATAACGTGCCGTGGAACGCTGGCTTGATTCCGGCACGCGTGGCAACGAACGACAACGCTGGTGATCGGCCATGACCGCCCGCGACGTTTTGCTATTGATGATCACAGCCTTCTTTCTCACCGCTCTGCTTCTCATACACAACGCGTTCTATCGTCCCGTTTCCACCAGTGCCGTCGAGCCACCTGCCAAGGTCTACGGTGGAGTACAGCCATATGGATGAAGATCATCTTGGCTTTTTGGAACCTTGACTATGCCCGTCGCGTTGTTGTGTTCGAAGGGAGACATGACATGGTCAGCGCAACATGGATTATCGCACTGGTGGCTGCGCTCACAGTGTGCGGCATAGCCATTGCCTACGGCATTCTCAGTCAACGACGGTTCAACACGAAAATGAAACCCACTCGGCAAGACCGGATCGATGAGATGTCTTGGCGTGAAAACCTGCTTGACCAGTAAATTTCGCTGGCTTTCAGGAATAGCAAGCAAGCTGTGCAGTAGAACTCACATGGCCGGGAGTGATCGCCGTGCCAGCAGACTGCTCGGCCGCCCCGCCGGATCGTTGGCTTGCAGGCGCCTGACCGCAAAATTCTGCGCCTCCTGCAGTTCGGCCAGAGCGCCATCATAATCGAGATGAATAGGCTTGCCTTTTTCGACCACCGGCCTGCCATCCACGTAGACCGCATCGACGGAGCGCTCCGCTGCGCAGTGCAGAAGGTTGCGCAAGGGGTCGTAGATCGGCTGCATCGCCGCGTGCTTGAGGTCAACCAGCAGGAAATCCGCCTTGGCACCCAGCGCTATCCGGCCGATGTCGCTGCGGCCAAGCGCGCGCCTGGCAAGCGTTGCCGCCTCGAATACATCGGCTGTGCCGACATCGAAGACCGAGCGGCCGGCAATCCGCGAGCAGATCATCGCCTGACGCATTTCCTCCAGCATGTTGAACGGATAGCTGTCGGTTCCGAGCGCCACATTGACGCCGCGGCGGCGATAGCGACCAAGCGATTGCAGCACCATGCCGCTGCGCGAGAAGGTGACCGGGCAATGTGCAACCGTGGCGCGCCGCTCGGCAAGCAGGCCGAGATCGATATCGGTCCGCTGCCGTGTCCAGGAATGGCCGTCGACGAAGATGCAATGACCGATGATCAGGTCCTCGCCAAGCACACCCAGTTCTTCGAGATACTGGACCGCCGTCAGACCGGTGCGGCGCATCAGTTCTTCATGCTCGGCCATCGTCTGCGCCGCATGCACGGTAATGGGCACGTTCCTGTTCCGAGCCGCCTCTGCCGCCGCCTGCAAAAGATCGGCGGAGCATGTCTCGACCTGCGAGGGAGAAACAATGCCGCCCAGCCTGCCGGATGGATGTGCGCGCGCTGTATCGACAACCTCCAGCGCCCGGGCAAAAGCCTCGTATCCCCGGCCCTTGTCCCAGATGAGATCGAGACGGCGGCTGTCCTCGACATGCCATGCGGCCTCCCGGAAGCCAGGCGCGACATAAGCGCGGGCGCCGCTCTTTGCCAGGGTCGGCAGCCAGCTGTCGTGCGGGCCTGCGATATCGACGAGGGTCGTTACGCCGCTGCGCATCAGATCCCCCAGCATCACCGTCAGTGAGGCCTCGACCGCGCTGTCGCTGATCTCGATCAGGTTGGAATATTCATAAAGTGCATTGCCCCAGAGGGCAGCGGTGCCCTCATCTTCGAACAGGCCCTTGGAGATCGGTTCTTCGCCGGAATGGCAATGCACTTTGACGAAGCCGGGCAGTACCATCCTGTCCTTACCGGAGATTTCGTGCGTGAATGCACCGTCGTACCGGCCGCCAACATGAATGAACCCATTGGCCTCAAAGGCGATGTCGCCATCGGAAAGATAGGCATGACCTTGGGCGTTCCCGTCATAGCCGACGATCGTGCTTGCGTTGCGGATGACATGAATATCGTTAGCCATGGGTGACCCTGAAATGCTGTTCGAGAAAGCGGCTGTACAAGCCCATCAGGGCACTGAAGGTGAAATAGACGGCAGCGGCGAAGACATAACCTTCGAGAACGGCAATACCCTGCCATTCAGGATCCCGCAGGGCCGAGCGTACGGTATCGAGAAAATCGAGCAGGCCGACAATGGTGACCAGTGTTGTGTCCTGGAAAAAGCCGATGAACAGCCCGACCATCGGCGGAATGACTTTCTTCAGCGCCTGCGGCAAAACGATTTTTCGCATCACCTGCCAATAGGAAAGGCCAAGGGACGCGCCCGCCTCGAACTGGCCTTCCGGAACATCCTGCAGGCCGCCGCGAACGATTTCGGCGATATAGGCGGCAGCAAAAATGATGATGGCCACCTGCGCACGCAGGAGCTTGTCGATCGTCACCCCCTCCGGCATGAACAGCGGCAGCATCACCGTCGCCATGAACAGGATGCTGATCAAGGGCACGCCCCGGACGATCTCGATAAAGCCGACCGCAAGAATGCGGATGGCCGGCAGGCTTGAGGCACGAGCAAGCGCAAGGCCGATGCCGAGCGGCAGGGCACAGACCAGCCCGATAAACGAGAGCATGAACGACAGTGGCAATCCGCCCCAGCTCGATGTCGGTACCGGCGACAGGCCGAAGACCCCGCCCGCCATCAGGACATAGAGAACCGGCAGAACCAGAAGCAGCCACACATACAGCAAGGCCCGGCTCCAGAAGCGCGGCATCATCGAAATCAAGCAGCTCGCCAAAAACAGCGTCAGCGCCAAAAGCGGCCGCCATTGCTCTTCGAACGGATAGAAGCCGAAGATCATGTACCGGAGTTTCTCGGCAAGAAACGGCCAGCAGGCGCCGCTGCTTGCCTTGCAGGCTGTGGCATCACCGGAGAAAACGGCATTGACGACCAGCCAGCCAAACGCCAGCTTGCCCAGGAAAAAGATCGCGGCCATTGAAACGAGGCTGATGACAGAGTTCACCGGCGTTCCGAAATACGCTTTGAACCGTTCAGAGCGGCGCGCAGGCGGCTTGGTCGCGCCAAGCGGCAAAGACAGAGCTTGGGTTTCGGCCATCAGCGCTCCTTTAGCGCGACGCGCGTTGGACCAGTTCATCGTCAATGAAATGGCGATCGACAGGCCGAGATAAACACCCATGAAAATGGCGATGGTCTCGATCGCCTGCCCGGTCTGGTTCATCACCGTGTTCGACACCATAACCAGGTCCGGGTAGCCGATGGCAATCGCCAGCGAGCTGTTCTTGAAGACAGTCAGGTAGGTATTGGTCAGAGGCGGAATGATCAGGCGCAGGGCCTGTGGCAGCACGACCAGCCGCATGACGCGTGACCGATGAAGCCCAAGTGCGGCGGCTGCCTCCCACTGCCCCGGTCCGATAGCCTGTATGCCGGCACGGGCGATTTCGGCGACACTGGCGGACACGCTGAGAAGAAGTCCGAACAGCAGGGCCACGAATTCCGGCCGCACGTGCAGACCGCCGGTCAACCGGAACCTACCGGCCTGCGGAATATCCCAACCGAAAGAAACAAGGCCCAGCGCCCAGAGAAGAAGTGGAGGCAGCAGCAGAGCGAGACAGGCAATCGCCGTGCCATGGTTGGACCTTCCGGTCGCGACCCGCCGTTGCTGGCTGATGCGCCGGATCAGGATCGCGGCAGCGACTCCGGCGCAAATGAACAAGGCGAAGACGGTGGCACCGTTTTCGATGAACACGGCCGGAAGAGCCAGCCCACTGTTGGAAAGATAGACACCCGGCAGGATGTTGAGCGCCTGTTTGACCGGCGGAAACACCATGATGATCAGCGAGTACCAGAGGAAGAGATAGAGGAGCAGCGGGACGTTTCGCAGCACCTCGACATAGGCGAGCGCCAGGCGCGCCAAAAGTGGATTGCGCGACATGCGCGCCACGCCGACGAAAAGCCCCAGAACCGTTCCGAGGATCGCCGCTAGCAGCGAGACCTTTACCGTATTGACGATGCCAACCAGGATCGCCCGGGCGATGCTATCGGTCGGCTGATAGGTGATCGCCGTTTCGCTGATCACGAAACCGGCCTGACGCACCAGAAAGCCGAAACCGGTGGCAATGTTCTGCTTTGCGAGATTGTCACTCGCTGTCGAAAACATCGTCCATGCCGCAATGGCAACCAGACCGATCGCGCCGATCTGATAGCAGAACGCGCGGAAACGCATATCATTCAGGAAGCTCATGAAAACTCGCCGCTGTTTTGCCTAACGGGAGAAAGCTCGCGCCTGAGGCGCGAGAGCGATGTAATCAACGGAACGGCGGTGCGTAGACCAGGCCGCCGGCATTCCACTGCGCATTCGGTCCACGCGTCAGTCCAAGCCGGGTACCCTCACCCAGATTGCGCTCGAAGATCTCGCCGTAATTGCCCACCGCCTTGATGACGTTGTAGCCCCACTTGTTGTCGAGGCCGAGCATGGCGCCGAGTTCGTCGGTGACGCCAAGCATGCGCTGGATATCAGGGTCCTGGCTTTTCAGCATCTCGTCGACATTCGCCTGGGTGATGCCTTTTCCTCAGCCGCCATCAGCAGCCAGACCGACCAGGACATGATATCGCGCCAGTTGGAATCGTTCTGACGAACGGCCGGCGCGAGCGGCTCCTTGGAGATCGTTTCTGGAAGGACGATGTAGTCGTCGGGATTGTTCGCGACCGCACGGATCGATGCCAGATCGGAGCGATCCGACGAAATCGCCTCGCAACGCCCGGCGAAGAAGGCCGCCCGGTTTTCATCGGGGCTTTCAAAAACCACCATCTCGAACTTGGCGCCAATCGTGCGGAAGAAGTCGCTGAGGTTCTGCGCGGTGGTCGTGCCGGGCAGCGTGCAGATGGCAGCGTCCGTCAATTCCTTGGCGCTGGAAACTCCAAGCGATTTTGCCACCATCAGACCCTGGCCGTCATAAAAGACGTTCGGGCCGAAATCGAGTCCGAGCGAGGCTTCACGCGAAAAGGTCTGGGTGGTCTGGCGCGACAGCATGTCGATTTCACCAGATTGCAGTGCCTGGAAACGGGTGTTGATATTGGTCGGAACGAACTCGATCTTGTCGCCATCGCCGAAGACGGCGGCCGCCACCGAGCGGCAGACGTCGGCATCGAAGCCCTGCATCCGGCCCTTGTCGTCCGGCGCGGCAAACCCTGGTGTGGCCAGCGAAACGCCGCAGACCATCTTCCCACGCGCCTTGACCGTATCGAGCGTTCCCGCGTGCGCGACGCTTGCTGCCAGAAGTGCTGTAGCTGCGGCGCAGATTGCCAGAAATCCTTGTTTCATAGTCCCCTCCCTCGTTGTTTTCTTTGCTGCTTACGATCGAAGGATGTTTCAGCCCTCCAGCAGAAACTCCACGATCGGCGATCCTCTCGATCGCAGAGATTGTGTACAATGTTAAAAATCATTTGGCAACAAATCGAATACAATAAATGGCAGGATTTCCGCATGACGAACATCGATGCTGTCCGGCATTAAAACAAATTTCGCCCTTGCTGCGGGGCGCGAAGGCCATTTGGTGGGACATTGCACCGCATTTATGCGCGCATAACCATTGTGAAGCTCAGGCCGATCCAAGGTGAAAGTTGACAACGAGTTATAAAATCCAATACTGGATAAAATAGTATACAATACACACATGGGCAGACCGTGTGTTTTAGCGAGGACGCTATGAGGATCAAACTCATCAATCCGAATACGACTTCTTCGATGACGGACCTGATCGGCGCCGCAGCCCGGGCGGTGGCAGCGGAACGCACCGAGATCATAGCGACGACGTCAAAGTCCGGTGCGGCATCGATCGAAGGCCATTTCGACGAGGCAATGAGCATTGTCGGGCTCATCGACGAAATCCTCGAGGGGCCGGCGGCTGATGCCTATGTGATTGCCTGTTTCGGCGATCCGGGGCTGCTTGCGGCACGCGAGATCACCCATGCGCCTGTCTTCGGCATTGCCGAGGCGGCCATGCACGCCGCCACGTTCGTCTCCACAGGCTTTTCCGTCGTGACGACGCTTGAGCGCACCCGCATCATCACCGAACATCTCGTCCGCACCTACGGCATGGAGCACCATTGCCGGCGGGTGCGAGCCACGGACGTACCCGTTCTCGAACTCGAAAACCCGAACTCGAACGCCCGGGCAACGATCCTTGCCGAATGCGAACGGGCTCTGCGGGAGGACCAGTCGTCGGCAATCGTGCTTGGCTGTGCGGGAATGGCTGATCTGGCGAGCTATCTTGAAGACCAGCTACAGGTACCGGTCATCGATGGTGTGGCAGCGGCCGTAAAGTTCGCCGAAGCAATCGTCGGCATGGGCCTGAAGACCTCCAAACGTGGCGACCTCGCCCCGCCACTGCCGAAAATCTATCGCGGCAAACTGTCCGGCTATGGGGCAGCGACCGGTATGACCCAGCGCAGCGACGTGCTCAAGGCCAGCTAAATCCTGAGCTGGCGTCGCGTTAGGTCACTGGCTTGAAGAGCGTGGAGAAATCAACACGCGAGGGCTGATCCGCAAGGTCGATCTGCGCCTCGATATGGCGCAGATGATGTTCCATGACCCGCGCAGCAGCCTTCTGATCCCTGCGCTTCAAGGCATCAATGATATCGCTATGCTCGCTTTGGGAACAGGGCACGGCGCCGGGTGATTCATAGAGTGCGATGATCAGCGAAGTGCGCGACACCAGTTCCTGCACGAAGCCGCGCATGACGGCATTGCCGGCAAGTGTCGCCAGCTCGAGGTGAAAATCGCCGGACAGCTGCAGTCGGCGCTTCCGGTCGTTGCGGGCGAGCGCGTCCGCCTCCTTGGCCAGAAGGCTGGCCAGCCTGTCGATTTCGTCATCGGTAACCGTTGCCGCAAGTTTGGCGACAAGGATGCATTCGACGCCACGCCGCGCCTCAAAGACCTGTCGTGCGTCCTCGATCGAGGGCTTTGCGACAAAGGCGCCCTTGTTGGGGATCAGGTCAACGAGTTTCTCGTGTGCCAGGCGCTGCAGCACCTTGCGAATGATCGTGCGGCTGACACCGAAGGCTGTCGCCAGTGCATCTTCCTGCAATGGCATTGCTGGCCGAATCTGATGATTGATGATGGCAGCGTAGATCTCGCCGTGAATGCGTTCGTCGGTCTGGCCAGAGCGCTTGCGCGCAGCTGTCGGACGGCTTGGTTTGTCGGCACTCTCAGCCGTTTTCGGCACGCTTGGCATGATAATTTCCCACACACGATCCCTCGCCGGCCCTATCTCCGATGATCGTCATGCATGACCCGGTTGATGGCATGTGCAGACGCCGGCATGGCGGAAGGTACAATCGTGATGGCGCAAACTGAAACCGAATACAAGCCTTGTACCGCGTTCGCCCGCTCGAATGTATACAGGCGGCGTTGAACGCGGAAAACGGGATTGGCCGGGACGGCCGCCCTAACTGACGGTAGCGGGATCAATCCTGCGGTAGCTCGACGAAAAGATTTCCTCGACAGGCGGGTGGTCGAAGGTGCGCAGCGGATATTTGGCAACGACGCCTTCGAACTGCTTCTGGGCACGCTGACGGTAGGCGCGGTCATCGACGCCGGGGATGACACCGTTCTCCATGACGAACCGGCCACCGATCATCACCGTCTGCACCGACTGTGCCGAAGCATTCAGCATCAGCGTCTGGATCGGATCGATGGTCTGGCCCATGAACGGATCGTCGAAATCGACGACGATCAGGTCGGCGGCGGATCCAGCCTGCAGACGACCGAGATCGGGGCGGTTGAGTGCATCGGCGCCCCCAAGGGTCGCCGCATCGTAAAAGTCCTCGGAGCGGCAGCCCTCAGTGCCAGCTTCCTCGATCCGGCAGAGCATCATGCCGATCTGCATGTTGAGGAACATGTCCGGCGGATAGGTGTCGGTTCCAAGTCCGATGCGGATGCCCATGTCACGGTATTTCCGGAACGACTGCAGGGCGTTGCCGTGGCGTGCCGAGACCAGCGGGCAATGGACGATTGTGCCGCCGCCGTCACGCAGGATTTCGAGATCCCTGCCCGGCCGCTCGATGCCGTTGCGGCCGCTGACATGGGTGCCGTGCGGCAGGATGGCGCGCGGCGACAAGAAACCTAGGCTTTCGAGCCATTCGGCCGGGCTCATGCCACGCAGCCTCAGAACGCTCTGGTATTCGAACGGCGACTGGCAGCAATGCAGCCGGATGGGCACGTTAAACTCGTCGGCAAAGGCGGCCGAGCGCTTGAGCAGATCGGGAGTGCAGGTCTCGATACGATCTGGTGCCAGCATGGTCCGGATCAGGCCGTTTGCACTCCCCTCGAACATGCGGCAGAATTCGGCGGCGTCGGTGAGCCCCTTGAAGCCGCGTTCCTCATCGAAATGAAAATCGATCGTCCCGTCGCGGCGGACGAGCGAGTTGCCGGAGCGATAGGCCGGCCCGAGATAGACGCGCAAACCGAGATCGCGCGCGGCCTCTACCGCTGCGGTGAACTCGCCGACCGTCTCGCCCCATTGGCGATAGAACAGCGAGGCGATGGGGAGCGCCGTGGTGATGCCGGAGCGGATCAACCGCGAGAATGCATAGCGCTTCTGGAACGCCAGTTCCTCCTCGGAATACATCTCGAAGGGGCCGCGTTCCATATAGGTTTCCGGCCATATGCGGCCCTTCTTGACCGCCGGCTGGTTGTCGTAACCGAGCACCGTCGTATCGAGGTCAGACAGGGCATCAAGATCGATGAAACCAGGGCCGATCAGCGCATTGCCATAGTCGATGCGGCGCGCGACCGGGCCTTCATAACCATGACCGACGAACAGCACGCGATCGCCGGAAACGATAACCTCGCCGTTCGGATAAAGGCAGTGACGGCCATCGGCATGGCCGACGACCCAGCGGGCGGTGAGAAGCAGGGGTTCGGTCATTTCAAATTCTCATTCGACGGTGAAAAGGGCCTGGCCATCGCGTGCGATCGGCTTGCCGCGCTTGAGCACAAGTTTGCGCTTCGGGCGGGCTGCGACCGCTTCGGACACTGTTTCGGCATCGATCAGGACGATGTCGGCGAATGCGCCTTCGTGCAGGCCGTAATTTTCAAGTTCCATCACATCGGAGCCGCCCTGGGTGCAGATATGCAGCGCGTATTCAACGTCGGCGTCGTTGCGGGAAATTGTTGCGCAGGCCGATGAACAGTGCACGTTCCAGCATATCGAGATTGCCATAGGGACCCCAAGTGTCGCGGATGCCGTCGGATCCGGCGCAGAGACGAACGCCGGCGCTGCGCAACTCGGCGGCAGCAGGCACCGCGCGAGACGCGGGTGCGGTGGTGGCAATGGCGATGTCTTCACGTGCCAACTGCTCGGTCAACGCCGCGGCGCGAGCCCGGTCTGTCATGCCCAGGCAGAAGGCATGGCTGATGGTGACTTTGCCGCGCATGCCGAGCGCGCGGGTACGCTCGATGATCATCTCCATCGAAAACGCGCCGAGATCATCCGCTTCATGCAAGTGAATGTCGATCGGTTTTCCGTGCTTCTGGGCAAGGCCGAAGATCGCGTCAAGCTGGCCTTTCGGGTCGCGGTCGATGCCGCAGGGATCGAGCCCGCCGACGACATCGGCACCATTGGTGAGCGCCTCGTCCATCAGTTCCAGCGTACCCGGGCGAATCATAAGCCCGGACTGCGGGAAGGCGACGATCTCGATGTCCATGATATCGCGAAAACGCTCACGCGTTGCCGAAACGCCTTCGAAGCACCACAGCTTCTGGTCGGTGTCGATATCGACATGGCTGCGGATGGCGGTGGTGCCATGGGAGGCGGCCAGCGCCACCTGCCGTGCCGACTGACGCGCTGGGTCGATGTTCAGCTCACGGCGCAGACGGCGCTCGGTGGAAATCTTGTCTTCCAGCGTCGGACCGGCTTGATGCACCTGCCAGCCCATGCCCCAGAGCGACTTGTCGAGATGCGCATGCGCTTCGATCAGGCCGGGAATGGCGATGGCACCGCCGCCATCCTCGACTGCAGCAGCACCGGCATCGACGCTGCCGATCTGGGCAATGCGGCCGTCGTGGATGAGGATGTCCGTCAAGGCACCGCCGAAGGGCCTGACATTCTTGAGGAGAAGTTCTGTCATCTCTGTACCGCTTGTTGTTCGAGTTTAAAGTGCCGGGCGCGGGCGTCCGGGGAGGCTTTTTAGGCCTTGGCCTTTTCCGGCTTGGGCTCGCCGTAACCGGCGGCTTCCTCGTGGTGCAGGAGCTCGGCCGGGCGCTTGAGCACGAACTGGTTGTCGGCAACGATATAGTTGTCGGCATGCAGGCGGGCGATCGGCTGATAGACCTCCGGCCGGACATAGTGGCCGCGTTCATCCAGGCACTCGTCGCGAACATACATCTGCACGACTTCACCGATGACAATGGTCCGGCGGCCGTAATCGAGGATCTGCGATACCCGGCATTCCATGGCGCAAGGCGCTTCCTCGATGCGGGATGCTGCCAGCTTGACCGACGGCACGCTGGTCAGCCCGGCAAACTCGATCTCGTCGACGTCGCTCGGGAAATTGATGCCGGTGACGATCATCTCCTTGGCGATCGCCATGTCGACCATATGGACGACGAACTCGCCCGAGCGCCGGATGTTGGCGACCGTGTCCTTGGCCGTTCCATCAGGGCGGGTCTGCATGCCGAGGATGAGCAACGGCGGCTCATGCGAGAAGACGTTGAAGAAACTCATCGGAGCGGCATTGTTGCAGCCGTGCTCGTCTATTGTGGTGACCAATGCGATGGGACGCGGGCCGACGAAGCTGCATAGCAGTCGGTAGCGATCCTTTTCAGGCAGCTCGGTGAAATCGAAATCCATTGTACCCTCTCAAGGTGCTGTCTGCATGGAGTGTCCCACGCCTGCCGGGATGACGACAGCCCCGCGCGCCTCCTCGACCGCATGGCAGGAAACACGTCCACCGTTTGGATAGGCCCGAAGCGCCGGCGCCTCGCTGCGACAACGGTCGTTGGCAAGAGCACAGCGCGGATTGAAATGACAACCCGGCGGTGGGCTGATCGGATTGGGCACTTCGCCCGCGGCAGGCGTCCGGTCACGCTTCGACATGCCGAGATCGGGGATCGTGTCGAGTAGTAGCCGCGTATAGGGATGCTGTGGATTGCTGAAGAGTTCGGCAGCGGGTGCTACCTCGACCAGACGGCCGAGATACATGACGCCGATCCAGTCGGACATGAAGTTGACGACTGCCAGATCGTGACTGATGAAAAGGTAGGTGAGACCCAGTTCACGCTGCATTTCGCGCATAAGGTTGAGAATCTGCGCCTGTACCGAAACGTCGAGCGCCGATGTCGGCTCGTCGCAGACCAGGAATTCCGGCTTGGTCGAAATGGCACGGGCGATAGAGATGCGCTGGCGCTGGCCACCGGAAAACTCGTGCGGAAACTTGTCGCCATCCTTGGCATTCAGCCCGACGAATTCGAGCAGGCGGTCGACCTCGCGGCGCTCCTCCTCGCGTGAACCACTGAGGCCATAGGTGCGCAACGGTTCGGCGATGATGTCGCGGACCCGCCAGCGCGGATTGAGACTGGCATAGGGGTCCTGAAAGATCATCTGCATGCGCTGGCGAACAGCAGCGGGGTTTCCGGCTGGCGCGCGAGAAATGTCGGTGCCATCGAACAAGATGCTGCCCCCGGAGGGCGTGGAGAGCCCCATGATCAGCCGCGCCACTGTCGATTTTCCGCAACCGGATTCACCGACAAGGCTCAACGTCTGGCCGCGGGGAATGTCGAGATCGAGCCCATCGACGGCTTTCACCGACTGCGGCTCTTCCTTATCGAGGAGCCGGTTGAGAAAGGGCTTTGTCATCGCGAAATGCTTCTTCAGCCCCTTCACGGACAAAGAGTGCGATCGTCTGCGGCTTTCAGGCTTGTCGGCATGGCGTTCATTGCGTCACCCCTTCGTAGAGCAGACAGGCGGCCGCACCATCGGCGATCTGCCGCAGTTCAGGCCGAATATGATGACAATTGGCAAAGACCTTCGGACAGCGCGGATTGAAGGCGCAACCGCTCGGAATGTCGGTGAGGCGTGGCATCGATCCTTCGATCTGGATCAGCCGGTCGGGGCGCGGCCCGATGCGCGGGATCGAGCCCATCAGGCCGGCGGTATAGGGATGGCTCGGCTTTTGCAGCACTTGTGCGACCGGGCCGATTTCGGCCAGGCGCCCGGCGTACATCACCGCCACGCGGTCGGCGGTTTCGGCGATGACACCCATGTCGTGCGTCACCAGGATCACCGCCGCATTGCGTTCGCGGCAGACGCGCTTCAAGAGTGCGATGATCTGCGCCTGGACCGAGACGTCCAGTGCCGTCGTCGGTTCATCGGCAATGATCAGGCGCGGTTCGGCACAGAGCGCAAGCGCAATGACGACGCGCTGGCGCATGCCGCCGGAGAACTGGTGCGGATACTGGTCGAAGCGCTTGTCAGGCGCCGGGATCCTGACTTCCGCCAGCCAGTCGATGGCACGCTTGCGCGTCAGTGGCAGACATCGGTAGGTGCGTCCGGATTGTTTCGACCAGCTGTTCGCCGACCGTAAACAGCGGATTGAGGCTGGTCAGCGGGTCCTGAAAGATAGCGCCGATATGGCGGCCGCGGACCTTGCGCATCTCGCTTGGCGGCAAATTGTCGATGCGTTTGCCGTCGAGGCAGATCTGGCCGCCACCGATCCGGCCGGGCGGTTCGAGCAGGCCGATGACGGCAGCGCCGGTCATCGACTTTCCGGCGCCGGATTCACCGACAACACCGAGGATTTCCCCCTGTTCGACGGAGAAGGACACATTGTCGACGGCAGTCAGCACGCCCTTGCGGGTGGGAAATTCGACCTTGAGATTTTCGACTTCAAGCAGAGCCATGGGATCACCTCAGTTTCGGATTGAGCGCATCGCGCAGCCAGTCACCAATGAGGTTGACCGCTAGCACAAGCACGGCGAGCGTCGCCGAGGGAAAGATCACCACCCACCAGATGCCGGAAAACAGATATTCATTTCCGACGCGGATGAGGGTGCCGAGCGATGGCTGAGTCGCCGGCATGCCGACGCCGAGGAAAGATAGCGTCGCTTCCGTCAGAACCGCCATGCCAAGGTTGATGGTGGCCAGCACCAGCACCGGGCCGAGCACGTTGGGCAGGATATGCGTGAGCATGATCCGCAACGGGCCGACGCCGATGGTGCGTGCCGCCTGGACATATTCCCGCTGGCGCTCGACGAGCGTGGAACCGCGCACGGTTCGGGCATATTGCACCCAGTTGGTCAGCCCGATCGACAGGACAAGAACGACGATCGCCGCACCGTCCTGCTGGTTGGCTGGAAGGATGCCGCGCATGACGCCGTTGATGAGGAGAGCGACGAGGATTGCCGGGAAGCTCAACAACACATCCGCGATGCGCATGATGATCGCATCGGCAATGCCGCCGACAAAACCGCCGACAAGACCAAGAAACACCCCGACGACGGCGGCCAGGATCACGCTGGCGAAACCGACCAGCAGAGAGATGCGCAAACCATAAAGCAGCGAGGACAAGACATCGCGCGCCTGCGTATCCGTCCCAAGCAGATAGGCCGGATTACCGCCTTCCAGCCAGGAGGGAGGCAGTTCACTGTCGAGCAGGTTCAACCCGGCGATATCGAAAGGGTCATGCGGGGAAATGAGAGGGGCAAAGATCGCGAAGAAAACCAGCAATGCCAGCGCGATCGAAGCGATCACCGTCGTCTTGGAGCGGCGGAAACTATAGAACAGGTCGCTGTCGGCAAAACTGCGCAGTCGCCCGGTGAAGGATGTGTCACTCATGGCCATGTTCTCCTTCAGGCTCCACGCCCGCTCGCCCTGGTCGGGTCGGCGCGGAGGCGTGGGTCGATGACGTTGTAGAGAAGATCGACGCTGGTATTGATGATGACGAAGATCAGCGAGACCATGACGAGATAGGCTGCCATCACCGGAACGTCGGTAAAGTTGACCGCCTGAATGAACAGCGCGCCCATGCCCGGCCACTGGAAGACGGTTTCGGTGATGATGGCAAAGGCGATGAGACCGCCGAGCTGGAGCCCGAAGATGGTGACCACCGGGATCAGCGTGTTCTTCAGCGCGTGGCGGAAATGGATCGTGCGATTGCGCAGTCCGCGGGCCTTGGCAAACTTGATGTAGTCGGCGCGCAGCACTTCCATCATCTCGGCCCGCACCAGCCGCATGATCAGCGTCAGTTGGAACAGACAGAGCATGAAGGACGGCAGGATCAGCGCTTTGAGACCGCTCAGCGTCAGAAATCCGGTCGACCACCAGCCGATATCGATGACCTCGCCACGGCCGAACGAGGGCAACCAGCCAAGCCAAACGGAAAAGATCAGGATCAGCAGGATACCGGTCACGAACGTCGGCAACGATATCCCGATCAGGGAGAGGATCTGCAGTCCTTGGCTCAGCACCCCGCGCGGCTTCAGCGCCGTGTAGATGCCGAGCGGAATGCCAAGAACCAGCGACAGGAGGGCCGCCACCAGCACCAGTTCGGCGGTCGCGGGCAGGCGCTCGGCAAGCAGTGCGCTGACCGGGCGGCTGTTGCGATAGGACATGCCGAAGTCACCCTTGGCGGCATTCGCGACGAACCGGCCGTACTGAATGATCATCGGATCATCGAGATGCCGCCGCTGGCGCACTTCCTCGCGCTGCTCCTGCGTCGCGTCCTGCGACACGATATTGTTGACGGGATCGCCGAGGTAGCGAAACATCAGGAAGGCAATGAACGCCACGGCGAGCATGACCATCACGGCCTGAAAAAGACGGCGAACGAGGAATACAAACATCGACCCAACTCCCTTGGGGTCTGTCCGCGCCACAACGGTGCGGGCCAGCAGTCGCGGAAGACCCCCGCGCTTCGAACGCGGGGGTCGGGTTCGACTATTTGATATGGGCGTACCAGAGGCGCACCAGATCATCAGGGGTTTGAACCACCTCGACATTGTCGTGGACGGCCCAGGACAGTGGCTGCTGGTGCAGCGGCAGCCAGGCAACCTCCTGCTCTGCGACGCCGAAGGCTTCCACCATCATCTGACGGCGCTTAGCCTCATCGAGCTCAATGTCGATCTTTTTGGTGAGCTCATCAACCTTGGCGTTCTTGTAGCGGCCGGGGTTCCAGGTGCCGAGCTTGTCTTCCGGCGAATGCAGCATGGCGGAAAGCACGCTGAAGCCGTCGAGCATCGGCAAGGTCGCCCAGCCGAGCATGAACATGTCGGCCAGGCCTTCCTGCGCCTTCTTGAAGTGCAGCGTGCGGCCCTCGGTCACCAACTTGGCATTGAGGCCGACCTGCGCCAGCATCGCCGTCATCGCCTGGCAGACTTCCTCGTCGTTGACATAGGCATCATTGGGGCAGTTCATGTTGAACTGGAAGCCATCCGGATAACCGGCTTCCGTCAGCAGCGCCTTGGCAGCCGCCGTGTCATACGGAAAACGCTGATTGAGCTTCTCGTCGAAACCCGGCACTTCCGGAGCGATCAGCATGCCGGAATTGCAGGGATTTGCCGCGCATGATCTTGTCGCGCACCAAATCCATGTTGATGGCCTGGTAGACCGCCTTGCGAACACGCGTCCTTGAACGGATTGCCCTCGACATTGCCGTCGGCCAGTTTGTCGCGCATGTTGAAATTCATCATGATGGTGCGCAGGCCGGGCGATTCCAGCACCTTGGTGCCCGGCGAACCGGCAATGCGCTTGGCATCCTGCAGCGGCGACGGGGTAATAATGTCTACCTCGCCGGAGAGCAGTGCCGCAACTCGGGTCGCATCCGAACTGATCGGCGTATGGACGATCTTGGCAAGGTTGTGTTCCGGCTTGCCCCACCAGCCTTCGTTGGCAATCAGAACCGTCTGGGCATCCGGGCGGCGGCTTTCGAGCTTGAACGGACCCGTTCCGTTGGCATGGGTGGTCGTATAGCCTTCCTCGCCAAGCTCGGCATTGACCGGCTTGACGCCGTTGTTCTTCTCAAGCCACTGCGCGTCGAAGATCGCGATGTTGGTGAGGTAGTTGTTGAGCAGCGGCGTCGGGCCGCTCAGATGCAGTTCGACAGTGTGGTCGTCGATTTTCTCGACGGACTTCAGTGCCGGCAGATTGCCCTTGATCGGCGACTTGGCGTCGGTGGCGCGCATCAGCGACATCACGACGTCATCCGCGGTGAAATCCGAGCCGTCGTGGAATTTGACGCCCTGACGGAGCGTGTAGCGGATCACGTCCGGCTTGACGACTTCCCAGGATGTGGCGAGCGCCGGCTCGATCTTCAGTTCCTTGTTGTAGCGCACCAGCGGTTCGTAGATGTGCATCAGGAAATTGATCGAGAAACTGTCCGTCGTCGATTGCGGATCGAGCCCGTAGATATCGCCGGCCGAGGCATAGCGAAGCGCGTTCTCGCCGGCCATTGCCGGAACGCTGAACTGAACCAGGATCGCCGCGGATGCGGCAAGCAGCAACTTCCTCATGTAAATTCCTCCCATATCGGAGCGCTTAACGTCCCGCCGCGCCTGTTCCTCCGACGCCCGGACTTTGCTCCTGTTTTATTGCTGACATTCAATCATCAGATTGTCAACAATGTTTGTCGACAAAAAATGTTGACATGTTTTGCATTTCAGTTGAAGACTTGGCCAAGACAATATCGAGGCAGCTTGGGGAGGATGCTGAATGGACATGGAAGCCGGCAAGCGACCTGCGACGGATCCGGAAATTTACCAGCGGCTATGGAACGCCATTGCCGAGCGGCAGATCAGTCCCGGAACGCGACTGAAGGAGGAGCAGCTTTCGGAAATATTCTCTGCAAGCCGGGCGCGCATTCGCCAGGTGCTGCAGAACCTTGCCCACGACGGATTGATCACCTTGGTCCCCAATCGCGGCGCCTTCGTGTCGAAGCCTTCCATCGAAGAGGCGCGCGACGTGTTCTTCGCCCGCCGGACGATCGAGGAACGTCTGGTCGAAAGGCTTTGCGTGACGATTGATGCCGCCGGGATCGGCAAACTGCGAGACCATGTCGAGGAGGAACGCAAAGCGCATGCGCATGCAGACGTCGCCTCTGCCATCAGGCTCTCAGGCGCGTTTCACCTGATGATCGCCGAACTGGCGCAATCGCAGATCCTGACCGACCTTTTGCGCGACCTGATCTCACGAACATCGCTGATCATGGCGATGTATCAGCAGAAGGACGTCCATAATTGCAGGCCCGGACGAACACAATGCGATCGTCGATTGCATCGTTGCCTCGACGCCAAGCAGGCGCTTGCCGTCATGCATCACCATCTCGCCCATATCGAGAACCAGTTGGATCTGGAGACCGACCGCGTCGCCACCCACGACCTGGAGGACATTCTCGGTTTCTGAGCGCAACTGAGCGACATACTGAAAGGCAACACCATGGGGCAGCCGGATATCCTCCTGCGCAACGTAACCGCCGTGACCGTCGACGAGGATCGGCGCGTCATCGACCGTGCCTGGATCGCGATTACCGGCGATCGTATTTCCGGATTGGGCAGCGAGACCAGCGATGCTCCGTCTGAAGGCGCGGGGCAGACGATCGATGGCGCTGGCATGATCGCCATGCCGGGCCTGATCGACAGTCACTCGCACGCCGGACACGGCCTCGTCCGCTCGGCAGGCTCGGGCGATGTCGACCGATGGTTCGAGGTCTGCGAGGAAATTTATGCACGCGGTTCGACAACCGCGTTCTGGCGTGCCGAGGCCCGCCTGACATTGCTGGAGCGGCTGCAGGGCGGCGTCACCACGGCCATGACCCTGCTCGGCGGCGGCGCCGATATCATGCGCACCGACGATCCGGCCTTTGGCGATGCACATTGCGAAGCAACGGTCGAGTCCGGTCTGCGCACGATCCTCGCTGTCGGCCCCGGCCGTCCGCCCTACCCGCGCACGTACCGACGCTATGACGACGATGGACGGAGCCATGACGCGCCCGTCTCCTTCGAGCGCCAGCTGGAGGTCTGCGAAACCCTGATCGACCGCTGGGATGATGTGCTCGAAGGGCGCACCGGTGTGTCGCTGACAATGCCGGTCTATTACGCCAAGGATGTCGCCGACGAACAGAGCCTTCGCCACGTCCGGGACATGGGCGATGCCGTCATGGCCCTGCGCCAGCGCAAGAATGTCCTCTTCACCCAGGACGGCCATCGTGACGGATCGATCGCGCTTGCGCGACCTTGGCGTGCTCAGCCGGTTCGCCCTGCTGGGTCACAGCGTCGATCTAACACCTGAAGACTTCGAGGCACTGAAGGAAACCGGTGCGTCGATCATCCATAACCCCAGCGCCATCATGTCCATCTATGGCCGCTGCCCCGTTCCTGAATTGATCGACGCCGGCATTACAGTCTGCCTCGGTTCCGGACGCCGCGGCACCGGACCGTGGGTACGACATGTTCCGCCACATGGCGCAGTGCATGCACTATCACCGCCGTCACTTCCACGGATCCTGACTACATGCCACCCGGCAAGACCCTCGAAATGGCGACGATCGACGCGGCCCGCGCGCTCAGCCTGGAGAAAGATCTCGGATCGCTGGAAACAGGCAAGAAGGCGGATATCGTGCTGGTGGATGCCCGCAAGGCGCACATGTACCCGCCGGGAATGCCCGTCACGCGGCTCGCACATTTTGCCAATGCCGCCGATGTCGACACCGTCATCGTCAACGGAAAGGTGCTGATGCGCGGCCGGCAAATTCCGCACCTCGATATCGCAGAGATTCTCGATAGTGCCGCGCTGGAGCAGAAACGCGCTTTCGAGCGGGTTGGCATGACGCAACTCTGGGCGGAGCCTGCATCCTACTGGCGCACGAGCCGGCGGATAGTTGATACGCATTGAGCATCGCGGGCCGTCGCACCATCGACTTCCAGCACGCGTGATAATCAGTGGCATGCTTCGATCCGTGACGCGAAACTGCCGCTTCACCAAGGCTGCGGCGCCCACTCGGGGCAAAGTTGAACCGAATTGCTGCCGGTGCGGCAAGCCTGCCTGACCCACCCGGAACAGAGTCAGTCCGGAAACGTTCTGTGCTCGGTCGCAAAGAGGGACCCGGCAGCCGGATCCCTCTTCATTTCAAACCCGTGTTTTCGAGACGAAAACGCGTTACATCATGCCGCCCATGTCAGGCATGCCGCCGCCAGCCGATTCCTTCTTCGGCAGTTCGGCAATCATGGCTTCCGTGGTGATCAGCAGCGAGGCAACCGAAGCTGCGTTCTGCAGGGCAGTGCGGACAACCTTGACCGGATCGACGATACCCATGGCGATCATGTCGCCAAATTCGCCGGTCTGGGCGTTGTAGCCGTAGTTGTCGGTGTTGCTTTCGAGGATCTTGCCAACGATAATCGAGCCTTCGTCGCCTGCGTTTTCAGCGATCTGGCGAACCAGCGACTGAAGTGCCTTGCGAACGATATTGATACCGGCGGTCTGGTCGTCGTTCGCGCCCTTGAGATCGAGAACGATCGAGGCACGCAGCAGAGCGGTACCGCCGCCCGGCACGATGCCTTCTTCGACCGCTGCGCGGGTTGCGTTCAGCGCGTCATCGATACGGTCCTTCTTTTCCTTCACTTCGATTTCAGTCGCACCGCCGACGCGGATGACGGCAACGCCGCCGGAAAGCTTGGCAAGACGCTCCTGCAGCTTTTCCTTGTCGTAGTCGGACGTCGTTTCCTCAATCTGGGCCTTGATCTGGGCCACGCGGCCATCGATCTCGGCCTTCTGGCCTGCGCCATCGACCAGGATGGTGTTTTCCTTGGTGATCGTGACCTTCTTGACGCGGCCGAGCATGTCGAGCGTGACGTTTTCAAGCTTGATGCCGATATCCTCGGATACGACCTGACCCGAGGTCAAAATTGCGATGTCTTCGAGCATCGCCTTGCGGCGATCGCCGAAGCCCGGAGCCTTGACGGCAGCGATCTTCAGGCCGCCACGCAGCTTGTTGACGACGAGGGTCGCAAGAGCTTCGCCTTCAACGTCTTCCGAGATGATCAGGAGCGGCTTGCCAGTCTGAACGACGGCTTCCAGCACAGGCAGAAGCGCCTGCAGATTGGAAAGCTTCTTTTCATGAAGCAGGACATAGGCGTCCTCGAGTTCAGCCACCATCTTTTCGGCATTGGTGACGAAATACGGGCTGAGATAGCCGCGATCGAACTGCATGCCTTCGACGACTTCAAGTTCGGTTTCGGCGGTCTTGGCTTCTTCAACCGTGATGACGCCTTCATTGCCGACCTTCTGCATCGCGTCAGCGATGTACTGGCCGATTTCCGTTTCGCCGTTGGCCGAGATCGTGCCGACCTGGGCCACCTCTTCCGACGTGCTGATCTTCTTGGCCTTGGCCACCAGTCCCTTGACCACTTCCGTCACGGCAAGATCGATGCCGCGCTTCAGATCCATCGGGTTCATGCCGGCTGCAACGGCCTTAGTGCCTTCGCGCACGATGGCCTGGGCGAGAACGGTCGCCGTCGTCGTGCCGTCGCCGGCGATGTCGTTGGTCTTCGAAGCCACTTCGCGCACCATCTGGGCGCCCATGTTTTCGAACTTGTCTTCGATCTCGATTTCCTTGGCGACAGTCACACCATCCTTGGTGATGCGCGGCGCGCCATAGGATTTGTCGATGATGACGTTGCGGCCCTTCGGACCCAAAGTGACCTTGACGGCGTCAGCGAGGATATCGACACCGCGCAGCAGCTTTTCGCGTCACGGCCGAATTTGATTTGTTTGGCAGCCATAGAAAGAACTCCCGGGCGTATCGCCCAATAATATCATGAAAGGGAATAACGTGCAGGCTAACTCAGCCGATGACGCCCATGATGTCGGCTTCCTTCATGATCAGAAGGTCTTCGCCGTTGAGCTTGACTTCGGTGCCCGACCACTTGCCGAACAGGATACGGTCGCCAGCCTTGACGTCGAGCGCAACGATCTTGCCTGCTTCATCACGGGTGCCGGTGCCGACAGCGACGATTTCGCCTTCCTGCGGCTTCTCCTTGGCGGTGTCGGGAATGATGATGCCGCCCTTGGTCTTTGCTTCAGCCTCGATGCGGCGTACGACAACGCGATCGTGCAGCGGACGAAAATTGGTATCAGCCATTTTTGGATTCCTTAATGGGCTCGCAGCCGGATGGCTTCTCCCTGTATGACCAGTAGCACTCTCCACTTAGGAGTGCCAGCAATCATTCTGCGGCGGGCAGCAATGATAATCCCTGTGTGGCCGAACATTTAAAACATAGAGCCAGTGTAATGTGATAAAGGATCGACTATCCGATTTATGATGGGAGTCCGACGATGAAATCATTCATCGATTCCATTTATCACTTTCAATATGTGCTTTTCTTCATCCAGTGGACATTGACTTTGTCTTTGGCGCTCGGCGCTTACATCGCAATCGATAAAGCATATTTCTGAAATATCTTCACTTTTTACGTTGTTTTCATGACGCAAATACCCGCTCCCCAGCCTTCTGGAGCGCAGCCGAAAGACCGTTGAGATGATCAAGTTTCGCCCAAAGACTGAAGAAGAATTGAAGCAGCCATCTGCGCCTGCGACGGATAAAGCCGCGCCCCCCAAGCCAGCGGATTCGAAGAAGCGCGAGCGACTGAATGCGCCGGGTTCAACCGGGCAGGCGCAGCGAATGCCGCGCCCTAGAAGAACGCATCCCCACGGCGGAAGACAAAACCTGTGATATCCTCTGAAATGAAGCGATCCCATTATCAATGGCGGTTGCTGGAGTTGTCTCCCGAAAATGATTTCATCGGCTTCGACGGCGATATTCCGATCGGACGGATTTTCCTGGAGCCGCGTCCGCGCTTCAAAGGATTATGGCGCTGGTCAAATGCCAGAAGCGAAACCGCCATTGCTTCACAAGGTTATGCCGCATCCGCCGATCTTGCAGCCGCCGCAGTCGAAGCTTTGTACGAAAAATTGCGGGCTTTCGACCAGACCGGCCCGTTACGCGACGACAACTGAACACATGACAAGTCCTGTGGCTTGGCATGCACCGAAAGGAAATTCCATGAACGTCGATTTTGCAATCACCGGACGCTATGTGCACGAGATCAAAGCGGTTCTTCAATCCGTGGGAATAAACGAAGGCACCGAATATGACGCGTTGCCTTTCAGTCCCGCGAGCCGCGCAAGTGGCCATCACACGTTCGCGTTTCGCAACAAGCAGGCCGCTCTCGAAGCTGCGACAACCTGGGAAACGCACGTCAAGCAGCGCGCTCTTTCCCATCGCTGATGTCTAACACCCAGTGCCGCGAACTGGGTTAATCCCTGTGCCGTGCGAACCACGGCACAGGGATTCCACTCCCTTGGCGTGCCAATCTGCCGGATATACTCTGTCCGGCAGAGGTGCACGTCTGCCCTATTTGGGAAAGTCCCGGGTGAAGGCATCGAGCACGTCGATGAGAACCTCGTTGACTTTGTCCGTGGTGAAATCATCCAGACCGATCACGTTGTGTCCAACCGACACGCTTTGCGCAGATGAACGGCGATAGTGCTGAAACTGGATATGATCCTCGGTCAGGCTGACGGCGCTTCGGATCGACCTGCCGGTGAGTTCGCTTGCTATTTCCATCTCGACTTTTGACGACGTTCCCGGAGCCGGCTCGGTGAGCCGCATTTTCGGCATGTCGGCCATTTGAAGTTTCTGGTTCAAAACCTCGATGACACTTTCAATCTTGGGGCGGAAGACCTGTACCCAGTTCTCCTCCACCCATTGTTTCCGGTCGGCCTTCCTGGATTTGGCCAGTTCGATCTCCTGCTGCTTTCGCCTTGCTTCGCTCTCGATACGGCTTCCCAAGGCAAGAAGTTTATTCAGGCGCTCATCGGTGAATTTGGACATGGTCATTCCTAGAAACGTTGAAGCAGACAGCTGGCGATCGGATGTGCAGAACAACAATCCAAGGCAACGCCCTGAAAGCCAAGCCATCACAACGGCGCCTCCAAAAATTCTTTGAAGGCGCCATTGATACCGGAACCTCAGAGACCCGCGGCAATCCGCAGCGTCACAGAGTTTTTGTAATCTCGAGTTCGCAGGATTTTGCCAGCGCGGTGTTCGGTTTGTCCGCACCCAGTGGGGTCGCCCAACCGGCTTTTTCCACGATGCCACTGCGAGAATAGGGGCCAGCCGCCTTCAACTCGACGAGCACGGCGGCACCCAAAGGATCGGATTTGGATTTTTCAACGCAATAGGGTGTCAGGGCTGCGGCAATTCCCGAAGACGTTTCGGTTGCGGAATTCTTTCGCGCAGTGCCGCCGGTCACCCAGCCGCCCCAGGTAAAGCCAACGATGGCCATAGCAATAGCGCCGACGACGACGCCGTTGATGGCGGGCTTCGTCCAGGTGGGGATATCCAAAATATGATCCAATCCTTTGAGGGCGCCGAAACACGCAATTGCATGCCGACATGCATCGATAGCACCATGTGCAGATATCCTCGCATCAAATCGATGCATCGCCGGCAATACATCCCGCCGGGCCTCAGCCCCGGATCAGTAAACCGTTCTTCGTCTTCGTTCACGCTTCAGCAGATTGAAGACACGTCATCGCCTGCACCGAAGACAGCGAGCGCCGCCTATCGCCCAGGATCATCAAGCCGGCGCCAGCGTGGGCTGGGCCTTCGCAAACGGCCTGAAGGTCATGGCAATCAGGAAGGCCCCGATGCCGATGCCCCAGGCGCCGATATAGAGCCAGCTATAGGTGGCGAACGTATCGTAGATCAGACCACCCGCCACCGGGCCGGTCGCCATGCCGAGGCTTCCGGCCATGGCCGTTCCGCCGATAACAGTGCCCATCATCCGCTGCGGAAAGTTCTCACGCGCCAGCACCGCATAGAGCGGCATGACGCCGGCATAGATGAAGCCGAACAGGGCTGCCACGGCATAAAAGGCCGAAAGCTCGCGCACGAAAACATAGGCGAGCGCGCCAAAAGCCTGGATGAGGAGGCCGATGACCAGAATGCGCTTGGCGCCGTAGCGGTCTCCGAGAAGGCCGAAGGCAACGCGGCCGCCCATGCCGGCAAGCCCTTCAACGCTGTAGATCGAAACGGCTGCGATCATCGGGATGCCGCAGCTGATGGCGTAACTCACGGTATGGAAGATCGGGCCGGAATGGGTGGCGCAGCAGAAGAAATTGGTAAGCATCAGGACGATGAACTGGGGGATTTCAACGCCTGGCTCATCGTCATGTTCGACTGCGGACCCTGATCGCCCGCCGTGCCGGCGCTTTCGTGATCAGCTACGGGCGGGCTGCGGACCAGGAACGATACAGGGATCATGATGGCGGCGGCAATGGCTGCGATGATCAGCATCGAGGTTCGCCAGTCATAGATGGAGACGAGCCAGGCGGCGAGCGGCGACATGGTCATCGGCGCCATGCCCATGCCGGCCGAAACAAGCGAGACGGCCAGGCTGCGATGGGTATCGAACCAGCCGGTAACGCAGGCCATCATCGGCGCGAAGATGGCGGCGGTGGCGCCGCCGACGACAAGGCCGAAGACCAGCTGGAACTCAACCAGCGACGTTGCCCGGCTGGCCATCGCAAGGCTTGCCGTCAGGATAACCGAACCCGTCAGCACGATGACACGCGGACCCCAACGGTCCGACAAGGTGCCCCAGATCATGCTGGCCAGCGCCATGGCAAGGAAGCCGATGGTCATGGCGCTGGATATGCCGGTGACCGACCAGCCGGTATCGCGAGAGATTGGCAGGAGAAAGACCGGCAGGGAAAACACCGCACCGATGGCGAGGCAGCCGAGCAGACCACCAGCAGCGACGATGACCCAGCGATAGGAAGAAGCGTTCATTCCCGTGTCTCCGTTTCAATGAACCGATAAATCTGCAGAGCCCGGCAGCATGTTCATCCGGCCCCATAGACGAGGCTCACGCGCCCGCCGCCAAGCGGCTGAACCGACCGCAGCTCAAGTTTATGACAATGTTCCACTGCGGCAAAGAGCGGCTTTCCTGCGCCGGCGACCAGCGGGTAGACGATCAGCCGGAGTTCATCGACCAGCCCGGCATCGAGAAGGCTCGCGGTCGTGCGGGCGCCGCCGACGAGGTAGATATCCTTGCCGGGCTGGCGTTTCAGGTCTGCGATGTCGTCAAGCCCGCGGATGAAGTGTGTCTTCGGCCAGAGAGCCGAGGACACGGTGTTCGACAGCACGTAATGGGGCGTGCGCTTGGCAAAGCCGGCCCACTCGATTTCCGCCGGCGTCGGGGCATTTCCGGTGATCCAGGCGGGCATTTCCGGCTCGTTTTGGACCGAGGTCCAATAGGCCTCGTAACCGCCATACATGCCGGCGCCCAGAAGGCAGGCATCCACCTGCGGCATAATGCCGAAGTCATCCGACCAGGCATCCACCCAGTCAGGCGTACCTTCCGCTCCTTCTACCTTGCCGTCGATCGTGATCTTCATTCCGGCAATCAATTTCCGCATACCAACCTCCCGCTGGTTGAGGCGTTCCGCGCAGCTGGACCGGGCGGAAGCCTCTGAAAGAACGTCCTAAACTGCCAGTGCACGCTCGGTCTCCGTCATCGGATCGCCGATATTGGGATCGCCCTTGCCTGTCTCGATCAGGTCCCGCAGACTACTGTTGATGTATGTGCCCCACCCTTGCGAGCAGGCGTCGTAGCATTCGTATTCGGGAACCAGGCCCTGGTGGGTGAAGCGGACTTCCGTCTTGTCGCTGGTTCGGGAGATATCGAAAACAATCTCCGTGTTCTTCCACTCTGTCTCGTCTTCCGTGAAGCTGAAATAGTTGTCGAGCACCAGCCAAACGACTTTTTTGCCAGGGATCAATTCCGTCACCCTGATCTTGCAGCGATGGACGTCCTGGAAGTGGTAGTCGAACTCGCCGCCGACCTTATCGGTGGGGCCGTTGATAGCCTGCGACCACCATCCACGAACATTGTTGATGGCAGAAAAAGTGATTTCCGGCGTCTGGTCGACGGTAAAACTGGTGGTGAAACTGTTCATGGCGATCTCCGTTTCGTCGGTTGAGGCGCGATCCGCCCCGCAAGCTCATCTCACGGGACTGGAACGTGCAGGGTTACGTCAGGCCGGCATGCGCCGGGCGTACTCGGTCCTCAGGTGGCTCCAGCCATCCCAGAACGGCTCAGGCGCGTTGCCGGAGGTGCGGGCGACCAAGGTGTCGAGATGCATGTGCCAGCCGGCACCGAACATCAGGATGGCGGCGCGATCCGGCAGGCTGCGATGGATGACGGTGAGCAGCACGTCCTTGCCTTTCGGCTCCAGGTCGAAGGAAATGTCACCACTATTGCCCCAGGAGATGGCGAGCCGGCGCGGTGGGTCGAGTTCGGTGATCCGGCTGCCCATCCGCTGCACCTCGGAAAAACCCTCCGGCCGCTTGCTCGGCGGATCGGAGAGGTCGTCATTGCGCCATACCAGTTCGAAGGATGCATCGAGCTTCATCGGCATGTCACCCGCCGCCAGCCACTGGCGGCGTAGATCGCTTTCGGTCAGGTAGGCCCAGACCTGCTCGATCGGGCCAAGCAAAAGACGCTCCATCTTCAACGTCGCGGGCGCGATTAGAACGCCATAGGGCTCGAGTGGGGCAAGCTCGTTCATGGATATTCTCCTTGCTTGCTGTGATCAGCGGTTGGCGGCGCCAAATGATCAACCGCCCAAATGCTCACGCAGCATCCGGCAGCGTTGGGCATCGCCGAGGGCATGAAAGACGAAATGCATTTGAAGGTTTTATTCAACCATACGGATGAATGTAGGCGCGCAAATAGCGATAGTCAACCATTTAGTTGAATGTTTCATGGGCAATGAGATGCGCCCGTTGCCGGACAACGGGACCTCGGGGAAAAAGGCCCGGCCTTCGTCAAAGCCCTGCCCGTCAAAGAATTTCTCGGCGCTGGTCTGACGGCCGCGGAGCGGATGAAGAAATATGAGAATGAAGCGGAATTGATCTGAAAGGAAAAGCATTAGCCTTCCTGCAGCATTTCGGGAATTCCAGACGATGCTTCTACGGCATCACTCGCGGCACGACCTCCCGCGTAAGACACTCACGATGATGGTAGGGTATTCAGTCTTCACCCACGCGATCCGCAACAAGACTGCTGCTGCGCCCATAACCGTTGTTTCGGAAATCGGGGAGGTCGCGGGCCTCTGCTGTGGTCGGCCTATCCGTTCAAGCTGGGTGCGCTGTGACTGGGTGCAATGTCGTCATCCCTGAACACGGCAGACGAAGATGACACACCGCTACTCGAGATCGCCATTTGAACCTCGCCGCCCCACTATGCCCAAAACGAAAAAAACCTGCCGCGGGAGGAGGTGCGGCAGGCTTTTCGAAAAGAACCGAACAGCGACTGGGAGGAGGAGCGCCGCTGTTCCGACAGACGTCCCTTGGGAGGAGGAGTGGGCCGTCTGAAACACGAAGCTTTGCGGGAGGAGGTGCATCGCTTCGTCGGGGAGTGAGTATATGCGACTACAGCAAATTGAACAGGCATTATGCTGCAGTGCAGCTATGCGCAAAATTCACATCTCAGAAGCTGACAAAGAAAGCGGCCCGGCTAGGCACAATCCGTGACACTGAAACAAAAACGCCCGCTTCATAAGCGGGCGTCGTGCAGGCGGGCATAGGCTGGCGCTTTTAGCGGGCGACCGATGCGCGGGCAACGCTGCGGATGTCGGCCCGGTCAATACCCAGGTCCTGCAGTTCGCGGCTGGACATGCGACCAAGTTCGGTAACCGTCTGACGGAACTTGCGCCAGTTGCTGAAGGAGCGTGCTACGTTCATGATAATCCCCTTTCCTGAGGGCTTTCTGACGTCAGCAACCTTGCTTGGCTCCGGCGTCGTTTCGATAATCGGAATATAGGCGTTTCATTCGGTTGAAACCACGGATAATCCCTCACACCACCCCTGCGCCCGACGCACAGCCGTCATTACACACAACTACACTGCCGGTATTTGCAGACGCTCTAGCGATCGCGCCAAACGCTATCTACTAACAAGAAAGAGAAACTCCGGCATGACGAGGCATCCGCTGCGCCTAATTTTTGATCGATACTAATGATGCCATTATTTTAGGCTATTTTGGCTTGCGCAAATTGCTGCGCTGCGTCATCTATGCGCCATGGCTTATTTGGACCTCACAATTCTTGTCATCGATGAGAACGCAATCCGCGCTTCCATCATCGAGGAAGGATTGCGCGAGGCAGGGCATGCGAAGGTGACCGTCGTCCATGAGGTCAACGGCATCGCCCGCATCATTGAGACGCTGCAGCCGGACGTGATCTTCATCGATCTCGAAAACCCCAACCGCGACATGATGGAGCATCTGTTCCAATTGACCCGCACGGTCGGCCGACCAATCGCCATGTTCGTTGACCGATCGGATACCGCGTCGATCGAGGCAGCGGTCGATGCGGGCGTGTCGGCCTATATCGTCGACGGCCTGAAGAAAGAGCGCGTCAAACCCATTCTCGATATGGCCGTCAGCCGTTTCAACGCCTTCAGCCGACTGCAGCGGGAACTGGCGGACGCCAAGTCGGCGCTGGAGGAACGAAAGATCGTCGAGCGGGCCAAGGGCATCCTGATGAAGATGCGCGGCCTTTCCGAGGAGCAGGCCTTCGCTGCTGCTGCGCCAGACGGCCATGAACGAAAAGAAGAAGATTTCGGATATCGCCCAGAGTGTCGTCACTGCGGCCGGATTGCTGATGTGACGGCCCGGCTCGACATCTTCCGGTGGGAGGCATTGGAGTGAACATGATTACCAAAATCACCGATCCGACACGCAGGCCACCCGGCGGCGATAACCATCTTGCAGCACCGCGGCGCCTGACAGGCGAAGGCTCCAGAACCCTGCGTGCCGGCTTCATTCCGCTCGTCGACGCATCCGTGCTGATCGCGGCCGCCGAATTCGGCTTTGCCCAGAAGGAAGGCATCGTTCTCGATCTGGTCAAGGACGTCTCCTGGGCCAATGTGCGGGACCGGCTCGCCTTCCGGCAGTTCGACATCGCCCATATGCTGTCGCCTATGCCCGTCGCTTCGATGCTGGGGCTCGGCTCCAATCCCTCGCCGACGATCACGCCGTTCTCACTCGGGCGCGGCGGCAACGCGATTACGCTTTCCGACGCGTCTCTATGCCCGTATGCGGCAAGAGGCATCCCTGACAGAAACGGCAAGCGCGCTGGAAAACGCACAGGCGCTGGCAAAGGTCATCCTCGGGATGAAAGCGCGCGGCGAGCCGCTGCCGACATTGGGGGTCACCTACCCCTTCTCCTCGCACAACTACGAATTCCGCTATTGGCTGGCGGCAGGTGGCATCGATCCGGATCGGGACGTCAAGCTCGTCGTCGTACCGCCGCCGATGACATCGGATGCGCTCGCCGCCGGCGCCATTGACGGGTTCTGCGTCGGCGCGCCGTGGAACATGGTGGCTTCGGAAAGAGGCGTCGGCCGTATCGTCGCCGCCAAGCAGGATATCTGGCCATCCGCCCCGGAAAAGGTGCTCGGCATGCGGCCGGAATGGGCAGAAACGCATCCGGAAACCGTCTCCCGCCTGATCGTCGCGCTGGATGCGGCGGCACGCTGGTGCGACCGGCCGGACAATCACGATGCCTTATCGGAAGTGCTGTCCGACGGCCGCTATCTCGCGGCACCGGTCGACATCGTTCGCCGTGTTCTGGCTGGCGAGTTCAATCTTGACGATCGGGGCAATCGCCGCGTCATCGACGGCTATTTCAAATTCCATACCGGCTTTGCCAACTACCCGCGCCCAAGCCAGGCGCTGTGGATCTACAGCCAGATGATCCGCTGGGGCCAGGCCGACCTCTCCTCCGCCGGCATGACGGCAGCGGCGGCCGCCTATCGGCCCGACATCTACCGCCTGGCGCTTGGAGCAAACGCCGCGCCGTTGCTGGATGACGATATCCGCATCGAAGGAAACTCGGACGGAGACCGTTTCATGGATGGCCAGGTTTTCGACCCCGCCCGGATCGCCGACTATCTCGCCGAATTTCCGGTCAAAAGCAGCACGACTGTCGGCGCTGTTGGCGACGAAATCTGACTTTCGCGTTTTTGCGCTGCACAAAATTTCCCACCTGAACTTTACCGACCAGAAGCATCCGCCGATTTTTTTGCATAAATTTTCTTCGGCGAAAAAATATGCACTCGCCGGATAACGGAAAAACCACATTAAATTTCAATGACCTAACATTTGTTTTTAAAACTGGCACGAGCTTTGCATGACATAAATCGCTTCGGTCAATGGCGATCGCAGCGAGCCGAAGCCAAATAGGCCTTCGCAAAAGACATCGACGTCGCAAGGGTTTTGCAGTCCGGGGTTCCTCCTTCCCCGAAGACGCAAATCTCCGAGCGGCGTTTTTTATTGCCCAAATTCCGACCGGCCAATCTTAAGGGAACCTGTTCATGAAGACGACTTTGAGCAACGGCATCACCCGTCGCAGCCTTCTCAAGACGACCGCCACCGCGGCAATGTTCACCGCGGTCAAGACGGCCTTCCCGTCCGGCGCCTTTGCCGCCACGGCCGGCCCGGAAGTGACCGGCGTCAAGCTGGGTTACATCGCGCTGACGGATTCCGCAGCGCTCATCATCGCCAAGGAGAAGGGCTTTTTCGAAAAGCACGGGCTTCCGGATGTCGAGGTTGCCAAGCAGGCCTCCTGGGGCGCCACGCGCGACAATCTGGTGCTCGGCGGCGCCGCCAACGGCATCGACGGCGCGCATATCCTCTCACCCATGCCGTACCTGATGCACACCGGCAAGGTGACGCAGAACAATGTTCCGGTGCCGATGGCCATCCTCGCCCGCCTGAACTGTGACAGCCAGGCGATCTCCGTCGCCAAGGAATACGCAGACACCGGCGTTCAACTCGACGCCTCCAAGCTGAAGGCGGCATTCGAAAAGAAGAAGGCCGACGGCGGCGAAGTGAAGGTCGCGATGACCTTCCCCGGCGGTACCCACGACCTGTGGCTCCGCTACTGGCTGGCCGCCGGAGGCATCGATCCAGACAAGGATGTGTCGACCATTGTCGTGCCGCCGCCCCAGATGGTAGCCAACATGAAGGTCGGCAACATGGACGCCTTCTGTGTCGGCGAGCCTTGGAACGAACAGTTGGTCAACCAGGGTATCGGCTTTACCGCGGCATCGACCGGCGAACTCTGGAAGGGTCACCCGGAAAAGGCACTCGGGCTTCGCGCCGACTGGGTCGAGAAGAACCCCAACGCCGCCAAGGCGCTGATGATGGCCGTGATGGAAGCCCAGATGTGGTGCGAAAGCATGGACAACAAGGACGAGATGGCGACGATCGTCGGCAAGCGGCAATGGTTCAACGTCCCGGTGAAAGACATCATCGGCCGGCTGAAGGGCGACATCAACTACGGCAACGGCCGCGTTGTGACCGGCACCGATCTCTACATGAAGTTCTGGGCGAATGGCGCTTCCTACCCGTTCAAGAGCCACGACACCTGGTTCATGGCCGAGAACATCCGCTGGGGCAAGCTTGCGCCCGACACGAACATCAAGGCGCTGGTCGACCAAGTGAATCGCGAAGACATCTGGCGTGCCGCAGCCGCCGACCTCGGCGTCGCGGCGGCCGACATTCCGGCCACAACCTCGCGCGGCAAGGAAACCTTCTTCGACGGCAAGGTCTTCGACCCGGAAAATCCGTCCGCCTATCTCGATAGCCTGACGATCAAGGCCGCGTCCTGATCTCAAAACACCTTCGGCGCAGGGTTGCCTGCGCCGGTTTTCCTCTTCTTTTCAGGAGTCCTTCCATGCCAGCACTAGCCCGCACGGAAAAAATCGTGACCGCAGCAACGCCAAAAAGAGTGCAAGCGTGCTCGCCTTTTCAAGCAGGCCTTCAGCAAGGGTGAAACCCGGGCAGGTCGCCGCCACGATCGCGCGTAACGTCGTGCCGCCGCTGGTGGTGATGATCATCATTCTGGCGATCTGGCAGATCCTCTGTTCGGGCGCTGGTGCCACGCTGCCGCCGCCGACGCAGGTCTGGCAGGAAAGCTACGACCTGATCGCATACCCGTTCTTCAACTACGGCTCGCAGGATATCGGCCTTGGCTGGCGGGTGCTGATCTCGCTGCAGCGCGTCGCCTACGGCTTCGGGCTTGCCGCCGTCACCGGCGTTCTCATTGGCGCGGTCATCGGACAGTCGATCTGGGCAATGCGCGGTCTCGACCCGATCTTCCAAATCCTCCGCACCGTTCCACCGCTCGCCTGGCTGCCGCTGTCGCTGGCCGCTTTCCAGGACTCGAACCCCTCGGCGATCTTCGTGATCTTCATCACCTCGATCTGGCCGGTGATCATCAACACCGCCGTTGGCGTCCGTAACATCCCGCAGGACTACCGCAACGTCGCCAAGGTGCTGTGCCTCAACCAGTTCGAGTTCTTCTTCAAGATCATGCTGCCGTCGGCAGCCCCTACATCTTCACCGGCCTGCGCATCGGCGTCGGCCTGTCATGGCTCGCCATTGTCGCGGCCGAAATGCTCACCGGCGGCGTCGGTATCGGCTTCTTCATCTGGGATGCGTGGAACTCCTCTCGCCTGCCCGACATCATCGTCGCGCTCGCCTACATCGGCGTCGTCGGCTTCATCCTCGACAAGCTGGTCTCAGCGGTCGGCACCATCGTCACCCGCGGCGCTTCCGCATCTTAAGGGACCCGATTATGAACGCCTATTTGAAACTCGATCATATCGACAAGCATTTCGACCGGGGCGGTCAGCGCGCTGAGGTGCTGAAGGGCATCAACCTGACGATCGACAAGGGCGAATTCGTCTCGATCATCGGCCATTCCGGCTGCGGCAAGTCGACCCTGCTCAACCTGATCGCCGGCCTGACACCGGTCTCCTCCGGGGCCGTGCTTCTGGAAAACCGCGAGGTCAACGCACCGGGTCCGGAACGCGCCGTCGTCTTCCAGAACCACAGCCTGCTGCCCTGGTTGACGGTCTATGAAAACGTCAACCTCGCCGTCTCCAAGGTTTTCGGCAGGACGAAAAGCAGGACCGAACGCCACGACTGGGTCATGACCAATCTCGATCTCGTCCAGATGGCCCACGCCAAGGACAAGCGTCCGTCCGAAATCTCCGGTGGTATGAAGCAACGCGTCGGCATCGCCCGGGCACTCGCCATGGAGCCGAAGATCCTGCTGCTCGACGAACCCTTCGGCGCGCTCGACGCCCTGACGCGGGCGCACCTACAGGACGCTGTGATGGAAATCCACCTTCGCCTTGGCAACACCATGCTGATGATCACCCACGACGTCGACGAGGCCGTGCTGCTCTCCGACCGGATCGTCATGATGACTAACGGCCCGGCGGCCTGCATCGGTGAAGTGCTCGACGTGCCGATCGCCCGGCCGCGCAACCGCATCGAGCTCGCTTCCGACCGGACCTACCTCAAGTGCCGCGAGGCGGTCCTCAAGTTCCTCTACGAACGCCACCGCTTCGTCGAAGCCGCGGAGTAACCGACATGACCCAGAAACTCGTCATCATCGGCAACGGCATGGCGCCCGGGCGCATGCTGGAGCACCTGCTGGAACAGGCTCCCGGCCAATACGACGTAACGATCTTCAACGCCGAACCACGCGTCAACTACGACCGCATCATGCTCTCGCCGGTCCTGTCGGGCGAGAAGACCTACGAGCAGATCGTCATCCACGGCGATGGCTGGTACATCGAGCACGGCATCACGCTCTACAAGGGCCACAAGATCGTCTCGATCGACCGCGCCAAGAAGACGGTCACCTCCGATCACGGCGTGACGGAAAGCTATGACAAACTCGTCATCGCCACCGGCTCCGTTCCCTTCATCATTCCCGTGCCCGGCAAGGACCTGCCCGGCGTCATCACCTATCGCGATCTCGACGACGTGCAGGCGATGCTGCTGGCGGCCCAGTCGCGCGAAAAGCCATCGTCATCGGCGGCGGCCTGCTCGGGCTGGAGGCGGCGGCAGGTCTCGCCTCCCGCGGCATGGACGTGACCGTGCTGCATGTCATGCCGACGCTGATGGAACGTCAGCTCGATCCGGCCGCCGGTTATCTCCTGCAGAAGGCCGTCGAGGAACGCGGCATCAAGGTCATCTGCAAGGCCAACACCAAAGCGATCATCGGCGACGGCAAGGTCGAGGGCATCGAGCTCGACAATGGCACGATCATCCCGGCAACGCTCGTCGTCATGGCGGTCGGCATCCGCCCGAACGCCAATCTCGCCAAGGACGCAGGCCTTGCAGTCAATCGCGGCATCGTCGTCGATGCCGGCATGCAGACCTCCGACGGCGACATCCTGTCGCTCGGCGAATGCGCCGAGGTCGGCGGCATGGTCTACGGCCTCGTCGCACCGCTCTATGAAATGGCCCGCATCGCCGCTTCGCATCTGGCGGGCGATCGCACGCCCGCCTTCGTCCACTCCGACACGCCGACGAAACTCAAGGTCACCGGCATCAATCTCTTCTCCCTCGGCGACTTTGCCGAAGGCGACGACCGTGAAGAAATCGTGCTGCGCGACGCGACGGCCGGCGTCTACAAACGCCTCGTGCTGAAGGACAACCGGATCATCGGCACCGTGCTTTACGGTGAAACGGCCGACGGCGCCTGGTTCAACGACCTGAAGAAGAAAGCCACCGATATCTCCGAAATGCGCGAAACGCTCATTTTCGGCCAGGCCTACCAGGGAGGGTCCCCGCTGGACCCTATGGCGGCCGTTGCAGCCTTGCCGGATGATGCGGAAATCTGCGGCTGCAACGGCGTCTGCAAGGGCAAGATCACGGGTGCGATCACCGGCAAGGGGCTGACCTCTCTCGACGACGTGCGGGCTCACACCAAGGCATCCGCCTCCTGCGGCTCCTGCACCGGGCTTGTCGAACAGCTGATGTCGATCACGCTCGGCGATGCCTACAACCCCGCCGCCGTTCAGCCGATGTGTACCTGCACCGAGCTTGGCCATGACGACGTGCGCCGCCTGATCAAGGCCAAGGGCCTGAAGACCATTCCGGCGGTCATGCAGGAACTGGAATGGAAGACCTCGTGCGGCTGCGCCAAATGTCGGCCGGCGCTCAATTACTACCTCGTCTGCGACTGGCCGGACGAATATGCCGACGACTACCAGTCGCGCTTCATCAACGAGCGTCCACGCCAATATCCAGAAGGACGGCACCTATTCCGTCGTGCCGCGCATGTGGGGCGGCGTCACCAATTCCGGCGAACTGCGCGCCATCGCCGATGTGGTCGACAAGTTCGAAATCCCGATGGTCAAGGTTACCGGCGGCCAGCGCATCGACCTTCTCGGCATCGAAAAGGAAGACCTGCCCGCCGTCTGGGCAGATCTCGGCAAGGCCGGTTTCATCTCCGGCCAGGCCTATGCGAAAGGCCTGCGCACGGTAAAAACCTGCGTCGGTTCCGACTGGTGCCGCTTCGGCACGCAGGATCCGACCGGACTTGGCATCCGCATCGAGAAGTTCATGTGGGGCTCCTGGACGCCGGCCAAGCTCAAGATGGCCGTCTCCGGCTGTCCGCGCAACTGCGCCGAGGCAACCTGCAAGGACATAGGCGTCATCTGCGTCGACAGTGGCTTCGAGATCCATTTTGCAGGGGCCGCCGGCCTCGACATCAAGGGCACCGAAGTCCTTGGCCTTGTCAAAACCGAGGACGAGGCGCTGCAGTATATCGTGGCGCTGACGCAGATGTACCGCGAGCAGGGCCGCTATCTCGAGCGCATCTACAAATGGGCCAAGCGCATCGGACTGGAGGAAATCCGTCGCCAGATCATGGGCGATGCGGACAAGCGCCAGGCCTATTACGACCGCTTCGTCTTCTCCCAGAAATTCGCCCAGGTCGACCCCTGGTCGGAGCGTCTCCGGCAAGGACAAGCATGAGTTCCGGCCGATGGCGACGGTTGGATACTCGGAAGCGGCGGAGTAACGGACATGGAAACAAACTGGATCGCAATCGGCGACATCAACGACATCCCGCTGCGCGGCGCCCGCTGTGTAAAGACGCCGCAAGGCAAGATCGCCGTCTTTCGCACAGCCGAAAACGAGGTCTTCGCCATCGAGGACCACTGCCCGCACAAGGGCGGTCCCTTGAGTCAGGGTATCGTTCACGGCAAGGCGGTCACCTGCCCGCTGCACAACTGGGTGATCTCGCTCGAAAGCGGCAAGGCGCTCGGCGCTGACGAGGGCGAAGTACGGACGATCGCTGTGCGCAACGAGGACGGTGCGCTCTCCATCGCGCTCGAAAGCCTGATGATGGCGGCGGAATAGCGCATGACGGTGTTCGTGGCGATACCCCCCTCTGTCCCTTCGGGGACATCTTCCCCTCAAGGGGGAGATTGGACAGCGCATGCCGCCGCCCCATGTGGCAAGTTGGAGGCCGTTCGCGCCCAACTTGCCACTGGAGGACACGGATGGCGCGGCAAGCTCCCGATCTCCCCCTTGAGGGGGAGATGCCAGCGAAGCTGACAGAGGGGGTAAAAGCCACAGGCGATGCGGTATCGGGGGAATACAGGTGGCCACTGAAACCAAGACCACCTGCCCCTATTGCGGCGTCGGCTGCGGCGTCATCGCCAAGACCGACGACAACGGCGCAGTCAGCGTCAAGGGCGATCCCGATCATCCGGCCAATTTCGGTCGGCTGTGTTCCAAGGGCTCGGCGCTGGCCGAAACCATCGATCTCGACGGACGTGTACTTTATCCGCAGATCGACGGACAACGTGCAAGCTGGGACGCGGCGCTTGATCTCGTCGCCTCCCGCTTTTCCGAAACCATCGCCGAGCATGGCCCCGATTCGGTCGCCTTCTACGTCTCCGGCCAGTTGCTGACCGAGGACTATTACGTCGCCAACAAGCTGATGAAGGGTTTTATCGGCTCGGCCAATATCGACACCAATTCGCGGCTGTGCATGTCGTCCTCGGTCGCTGGCCATCGCCGTGCCTTCGGCGCCGATACCGTACCCGGCACCTATGAGGACATCGAGCTTGCCGATCTGGTCATCCTGACCGGTTCCAATCTCGCCTGGTGCCATCCGGTCATCTATCAGCGGCTCGCCGCCGCCAAGGCAGCCCGCCCGAGCATGAAAGTCGTCGTCATCGATCCTCGCCGCACGATGACGGCCGATATTGCCGACCTGCACCTGGCGATCCGGCCGGATGGCGACGTGGCGCTGTTCATGGGCCTGCTCGCCCATCTCGCCGGCACTTCTTCGATCGACCAGAACTACATCGGCACGCACACCAATGGTTTCGCAAAGGCGTTCGCCGCCGCCTCGGCGCTCGACATCGCTGAGCTGATGGAATTGACCGGCCTGCCCTCCATGCAGTTGCGCCAGTTCTTCCGCCTGTTCGAGGAAACTGAAAAGGTCGTCACCTGCTACAGCCAGGGCGTCAACCAGTCCGCGTCCGGCACCGACAAGGTCAACGCCATCATCAACTGCCATCTGGCGACGGGGCGCATCGGCCGTCCTGGCATGGGGCCTTTCTCGCTGACCGGTCAGCCGAACGCCATGGGCGGCCGCGAGGTCGGCGGCCTTGCCAATATGCTCGCCGCCCACATGGCAATCGAAAACCCGGAGGATTGCGACCGCGTCCAGCGCTTCTGGCGATCCCCTGTCATCGCTCGCAAACCCGGCCTGAAGGCCGTCGATATGTTCCGTGCGGTGGCAGACGGCAGGATCAAGGCGCTGTGGATCATGGCGACCAACCCCGCCGTCTCGATGCCTGACGCTGATGCCGTCGCCGCCGCCATCGCCGCCTGCCCTTTCGTGGTGGTATCGGACGTCCTTCAGGAAACCGACACGACGAAATATGCCCATGTGCTTTTGCCCTCGCTCGGCTGGGGTGAGAAGGACGGCACCGTTACCAACTCCGAGCGCCGCATCTCCCGCCAGCGTGCCTTTCTCAACCCACCCGGCGAGGCGAAGGCCGATTGGTGGCAGATGGCCGAAGTCGGCCGTCGCATGGGTTTTACGGATGAATTTTCTTTTCCTTCCGCAACCGACGTCTTTGCCGAACATGCCGCGCTTTCGGCCTTCGAAAACGACGGCAGCCGCGATTTCGATATTGGCGTCCATCGGCGGATCGGTGTGGCGGCCTACAACGGGCTGGAGCCCTTTCAATGGCCGCAGCCGGAAGGCTCAGAAACTCACACCACACGCTTCTTCAGCGACGGCGGCTTCTACCATGCCGACAGCAAGGCGCGCTTCATCGCCACCAGCGCTCCCGTTTCCGATCGAACCAACGCTGATTTCCCGCTGACACTCAACACCGGCCGCATACGCGACCAATGGCACACGATGACGCGGACCGGCAAAAGCGCCCGGCTCTCCGCCCATATCGCCGAGCCCTTCGCCGAAATCCACCCGCGCGATGCCATGGAGATCGGCGTTGCCAGCGCAAGCCTCGTCGAAATCGAGAGCCCTTATGGCAGGGCTGTCGTGCGCGCCCTTGTCACCGAACGTCAGGCGCGCGGCAGCCTGTTCGTGCCCATGCACTGGAACGATCAGTTTGCCGCCAAGGCGCGGATTGACGCCGTCGTCGCACCGCTGACTGACCCCATCTCCGGCCAGCCGGCTTCCAAGAACGTTGCCATCGCCGCCCGACCACTGCAGGTGGAAAGCTACGGCTTTGCAGTTTCCTTCGCCAAGCCACAAGCCCTCGACACTGTCTATTGGGCCTTGGCGAAAGCGGACGGTGGCTGGCGGCTTGAGCTTGCCTTCGATGCGGCACCAGACAGCTGGACCGAATGGTGCCGTGTTCACTTCGGCATTCCCGAGCATATCGAACCGCTCGGTTATGCGGACGCGCAATCCGGCGATCTGCGGCTCGCCTTCTTCGACGGCGACCGGCTGCTCGCCGCCTTCTTTCTCGCCCGCCAACCAGTCGCCGTCGCCCGCAACTGGGCGATCGAGCAACTTACTGTCCAGCATTCCGAACTCGCCAAGCGCTTCGCCGTCGTTGCCGGACGTCCCGGCGCCGGACGCATGGACCCGGGCGCCACCGTCTGCTCCTGCTTCGGCGTCGGCGTCAACCAGATCGTCGCAGCCGTGCGCGGTGGCTGCCGCAGCGTCGAGGCGGTCGGCAAGGAACTGAATGCCGGCACCAACTGCGGCTCGTGCCGCGCGGAAATCAGGGGGATCATCGATGGATGTCTTGCAGCTGCTGCCGAGTGACCGCAACGCCGCCCCCGCCCGCATGGCGCCGCTGGCCAAGCTGCCGATCTTCTGGGCGCTTGACGGAAAACGTGCCGTTGTCGCCGGCGGGTCGGACGCCGCCGCCTGGAAGGCGGAACTGCTGGCAGCCTGCGGCGCCGAGGTCCATGTCTATGCTGACGAGCTGAGCGAGACGTTTTCGACCCTCATTGCTCAGGGTTCGGAATCGGAAAACGGACTTTTCGTCCATCACGCTCATGAGTGGAACGCCGCCGCGTTCGACGGTGCAGCCATCGCCATCGCCGACTGCGAGAGCAATGATGCTGCAGCAGACTTCTTCGATGCCGCCTGCAAGGCAGGCGTCTCGGTCAATGTCATCGACAAACCAAGATACTGCCAGTTCCAGTTCGGCTCGATCGTCAACCGTTCGCCCGTCGTCGTTGCCATCTCCACCGATGGCGCGGCACCCATTCTGGCGCAGGCGATCCGTCGCCGCATTGAGACATTGCTGCCGCTGTCTTTGAAGTCATGGGCGGCGCTGGCACAAGCCATCCGCGACAAGGTCAATGCGAAGGTGAGCCCCTGGTGCGCCAAGGCGCGTTCTGGGAAAGTTTCGTCGATCGCGCTTTCGGCGCTCCACCCGAGACAGGTACCGAGTTTGTTCTTCTCTCCGATGCCGGTCGTTTCAATGCCACTGCCAAATCAGGCACCGGCCAGGTAACCCTTGTCGGCGCGGGTCCGGGGGATGCGGAACTTTTGACGCTCAAAGCCGTACGCGCCCTCCAGGCCGCCGATGTCATCCTGTTCGATGATCTTGTTTCCGATGAAGTGCTGGAACTGGCCCGTCGTGAGGCCAAGCGCATGCTGGTGGGAAAACGTGGTGGCCGGACAAGCTGCAAGCAGGAAGACATCAATGCCATGATGATTTCGCTCGCCAAGGCCGGCAAGCGTGTCGTCCGGCTCAAATCCGGCGACCCGATGATCTTCGGCCGCGCCGGAGAGGAAATCGCCTGTCTTGAGCAGGAAGGCATTTCCGTCGATGTCGTACCCGGCATCACCGCCGCCAGTGCCATGGCTGCAAGGCTCGGCGTCTCCCTGACACATCGCGACCACGCACAGGCCGTTCGCTTTGTTACCGGCCATTCCCGCCTTGGTCGCCTGCCGGCAGACCTCGACTGGCAGAACCTCGCCGAGCCCCGCACCACGACAGTCTTCTACATGGGCGGCCGCACCGCCAGCCAGATCCACGACCAGCTTCTAGCGGCAGGCATGGATATGAAGACCCCGGCAGTCGTCATGAGCGCGGTCACACGCAGCAATGAGGCATGTTGGCTGGGCGCCATCGACGACCTGCCGAAAGCAATGGAGGAGATCGGGCTCGATGAACCCGTCCTGATAGGTATCGGCCACGTTTTTGCAGTGGCCACGTCATCCTTGAAGACCGAAAGCGGGATTTCAGAGCTGCAACTGGGTTCGAAATGCAGTCCGCTCCAAAAGCGGGGGCTGCGATGACGCTGGACATCACGCACTTCTTTTTACTGAGTCTTGCGATCGGCCTGAGCTCGGTGAGATTTGCAAAGATATTCTCGAGCGAGACCAACCACAGCGATCTGCTGTCGCCCTATCTGACGATTGCAGCAGCAGTGAATGTGTCTGCAGTCGGCTTATCCTTTGCGCAAAGCAGTATGGGTCCTGCAGCAATCACCGTGATAGTTGGCCTGGCGTTAGCCGCTTCGACTGCCAAAACTTTGAACCCAACAGTTAGCCTCTCGGTCTCAGTCGTGAGTTTATCACTTTATCTCCATCTCAGTCCCCTGTAGGCCGTTTGGAACTACGGGATGCAATCAAGCGGCCTCCACCGCAATCCATTGTCCGCGAAGGAAGGGAGACATCCGTTTTTCCAACACCCAGGTCGATTGCGGTAACACTCAACACATAAAGACCTTGTCTTTGCCAAATCGCTCACGCAACGCTAGAAGCTGGGGCAAAACCAACCGGGACGCCGCCTTGAAGACCATCGCCATCGATTTCGAAACCGCCAATGAGCAGCGTGGCAGTGCTTGTTCCGTGGGTCTGGCCTGGATCGAGGATGGTCGTGTTGTGCGGGTCGAAGAGCGGCTGATCCGCCCCAAAACCATGCGCTTTTCATCCTTCAACATTGCCATTCACGGCATCCGCCCGGAGCATGTGGAGGATGCCGGTGAGTTTCCCGAGGTGATGGACGAGTTTATCGACGATTTTCGCGGCGCCACGATGATCGCCCACAATGCAGCCTTCGATTTTAGCGTCTGGCGCTCGTGTCTCGATCTCTACCGGCAGGCGTACCCGGAACTCTCCTATCTCTGCTCGGTCAAGATGGCGCAAAAGGTCTGGCCGCATCTCGGGTCGCACAAGCTCAACATCCTTGCCAGCCATCTCGGCCTGACCTTCGCCCACCACAACGCCGCCGAAGACGCGGCGATTTGTGCCGAGGCGGCGATCGCGATTGCCCGGTCTCTGCGCGTTTCTGATGTCCGCGATATTCCCGTCATGATCGGCATGAGAGCCGGTCGGCTGTTTTCCGGCGGCTATGACGCCTGCACCTGCCGAAAAAGTTGAATAGCACGCTGCGCGGGACGATCCGCCAAAGCGACCTACCCCATCCGCTCCGACGCATAGGATCCCGGGCTTGCCGGAAACACCACGGTGCGGTTGCCGTTGATGAAGGTGCGGTGGTGGATATGGGCGTGCACGGCCCGCGCCAGAACCTGGCTTTCGACGTCGCGGCCGATCGAGACATAGTCCTCGGCCGACTGCGCATGGGTGATGCGGGCGATGTCCTGCTCGATGATCGGACCTTCGTCGAGATCAGCGGTGACATGATGCGCCGTCGCGCCGATCAGCTTGACGCCCCGCTCATAGGCCTGCTTGTACGGATTGGCGCCCTTGAACGAGGGCAGGAACGAGTGGTGGATGTTGATGATCTTGCCCGACATCTTCTGGCACATCTGGTCCGACAGGATCTGCATGTAGCGGGCGAGCACGATCAGTTCCGTGCCGGTCTGCTCGACCACGTCCATGATCCGGGCTTCGGCCTGCGGCTTGTTGGCCTTGGTCACCGGGATATGGTGGAACGGGATGTCGTGGTTGACGACGACCTTCTGGTAATCGAAATGGTTGGAGACAACGCCGACGATCTCGATCGGCAGAGCACCGATCTTCCAGCGATAGAGCAGGTCGTTGAGGCAATGGCCGAAGCGCGACACCATCAAAAGCACCTTCATCCGGTGCTCTGAATCGAGGATATCGGCTTCCATGCCGAAGCGGGTTTTGACCGCCTCGAAACCGGCCTTCAGCTTGTCGAGCGTTGCACCTTCCTGGCTGATGAAGGTCAGGCGCATGAAGAACAGGCCGGTTTCCATATCGTCGAACTGCGAGCTGTCGGTGATGTAACAACCCTCGTCCGCCAGATAACCGGTGATCGCCACGACGATGCCGCGGGTGGATTTGCACGATACGGTGAGTACGTAATTTTTCATTTTGGGTGGCTTTCGTGCTGCACCTCTGCCCGAGGCCAGCGTAGTGAGGCTGACAATTCCACAGGCGCCACGCGGTCGATGGCTGACCGTCGATGGCTGACCGTCGCTTGCATTTCCACGGGTTATTTCATGAACGGCATTGGTGAATGGTCTACGCCATCGACGTCAAAAACGCCTCAAGTTCTGCCGGTTCAATACCCACCAGATGGGTCTTGGTTGGATAGGCGCCGGTTTTCACGTCGGCAACGAATTCGGAGAAGGCTGCAATACGCTCCTGTTGCAGGCGATCATATTCTACGGCGAAATTGCGATAGATCTTCGCATGGCGTGGGACATGGCCCTTGTTGGCACCCAGCACATCATCGGCAAACAGATATTGCGCATCGCACCCCGTGCCGGCTCCCATTGAAAGCATCAGCATGGAGGTGCGCGCTGATGGCCGCTGCGACTTCACCCGGCACAACCTCGATCTCGGCGGAAAAAGCTCCAGCCTCCTCGAGCGCCTTGGTCTGGCGCCAGATTTCCAACGCACTGAGCGACGTCTTTCCAACGGCGCGGAACCCGCCTGTCCAGGTGGCTTTGGAAGGGATAAGGCCGACATGGCCACAGACGGGAATGCCTTCGTCACGCAAGCGCCGGACAGTTTGAAGGCTTGCGGCGCAATAGACAGCGTCACCACCGGCGCGCAACGCTTTGAACGCTGCCCTGATATAATCGTCGGCGGTGATCAGGTCGCCATATTCAAGGCCTGGGATCGCGAATACCGAGGGTGCTGCCTCCCGAAACACGGGGCCGAGCATTTCGGGCGGCACAGAGACGAGGTCGACACCAGCCCGTTCCGCGGCTTCTGCCTCTTCCAATGTTTCAACGCGCAACATGCTCAGCTGGCGCTTGCCCTTCATCGACAAAAGATCGGCCACAGTCGGGCGACGGTTTCTCATCAATCTTTCTCCCATTTGGCCGGCCGATGTGAAAATCGTCGCCGGCCTTTGTGTGATATCGCAGCTTTTGAGGCAGGGCGCGGTCCGCAGCGGTGGCGTCCCCAAGGGGTCGGTCAACCTGTCTTCAGGCCGCCAGCAAGGACTTCAGCTTGGTTCCGGGAGCCGCAAGCGCCAGCCGATCCGGATGAACGCCGGCCGCAATCATCATCTCGGCAAGACGGATGTCGCGGGCGATGGCATTGCCGATGCCTATGCCGCTTGCGGCGAGCAGGCGACCATCTGCGGTAAGATGAAAGAGGATAAAGGCACCCTCTGCCATATCCCGGCGCACGATTTCGGCCGCGCCATCCGCAATCCCGGCGATCTGTAAAGTGAGATCGTACTGATCCGACCAGAACCACGGCACGGCCGACATCGTTTCTGCGCCACCCATCAGATTGGCTGCAGCAAGAGTCCCTTGGTCCTGCGCGTTGCGCCATGCCTCCAGCCGCATGCGCAGGCCGCCATAGTGAGCCGAAGGAAAGGAGCAGCAATCACCCGCCGCATAGATATCCGTTGCGGATGTTCTTAAGTGTTGATCGACCGCAATGCCGTTGTCGATCGCAAGACCGGCGTCACGGGCCAGTTCAACATTCGGAACAGCGCCGATGCCCACCACGATCAAATCGGCGACGATCGTTCGCCCGTCCTCCAGGAGAATGCTGGCGTTATCGCGTGTTTCCGCCAAATCCTGAATTTTGACCCCGCAAAGGATTTCAACACCTTCCGCCTGATGCCGCTCGGCGACCACTGTCGCCACGGGTTCAGGCACGCCGCGCGTAAGAATACGGGCAAGACCTTCGATCAGCGTCACCTGTGCTCCGAGCTTGCGCGCGGTTGCGGCAAGCTCCAACCCGATGAAACCGCCGCCGATAACGGCAAGATGCTTGCCAGGCTGCAGCTGTGTGCGAATGCTCACAGCGTCGCCGTGGGTCCGTAGCGTCCTGATCCGATTACTGGCCCCGGAAAAACCGGGAAAAGGTCTCGGCCTTGCGCCGGTTGTAAGCAACAGCCGATCGTAGGTCAGGTTGCCACCATTGGAGAGCCGAACCGATTTTCCCGCCGGGTCGATGCTTTCGACGCTAAGGCCGGTCAGCACTTGAATGCCTGCCTCCGCATAGCAGGCAGCCTCGGACACCAGTTTTGGCTCATGGCCGTGCAGCATGGCATCTTTCGAAAGCGGCGGCCGCTCGTAGGGAAGATGTTCTTCCGCGCCCACGAGTGTGACCTGGCCCGCGAAACCCTTTTCCCGGAGGCCGAAGGCGGCGCGAGCGCCACATTCTCCCGCCCCGATGATGACGATCTGTGACATGCGGGACCCTTTCACGAGAGAGAAATGAACACGCTACCGGCCTCGACCTTGACCTGGTAGGTCTTCAGGTTGACGCAGACGGGGCACCCTTGGCTTCGCCGGTCTTGTAGTTGAAGCGGCCGTTGTGCTTTGGACATTCGATGATGTCGTCCATCACCAGCCCATCTGCGAGATGGATCTTTTCATGCGTGCAGAGCCCATCCGTCGCAAAGAACCTGTCGTCCGGACTGCGGTACACCGCAAAGGTTTTGCCCTCGTGATCGAAGCGGATGACATCTTCTTCGTCGATTTCGTCGGTTGCGCAGACTTCCACCCAGTTGCTCATCATTTCCTCCATTCAGTTCTGTTCTGGCAACCGCTCTATTCGGCGGCGATTGGCTCGGCGTGAAATTCCTCACGGTAAGGCTTGGCTGTCGGCGGCAGCTCGCGCTTGAGGAAATAGTCCTCGTTCTTCAACTGGCGCAGGAAGGCCGGGATCATCTCGCAGGTAGCCTTCGAGCATCGACCTGTTCCGGGGCCGGCAGGTCATGCTTGATCATTTCGTGCAGCTGCGGCAGCGTGATAGGGAACCATCGGGAACATGTGATGTTCAACGTGATAATTCATGTTCCAGTACACGAACCGGCTGAACGGGTTCATGTAGACGCTGCGGCTGTTGAGACGGTGATCGATGACATTGTCGGCAAGGCCGCCATGTTGCAAAAGTCCGGTCATCACGTGGTGCCAGGCACCGTAGAGACGTGGCAGGCCGACGAGCATCAAAGGCAGGACCGAACCAAGATAGATTGCAGAGCGCAATCGCGGCAGCATAGATCACCACCCAGATGCGGGCGATGCGGATGGCGCGCGGCTGTTCCTGCTCGGGAATGAAGGTTTTTCGTCCGCGCTGATGATGCCGAAGGCATTGCGGATCATATCGGTCATCGCATGGTAGACGTCGAGAATACCGAAGAAATTGAGGATCAGCCGGAACAGGTCCGGCGGGCGCATGACGGCGATTTCCGGATCGCGGCCGACGATGACCGTATCCGTGTGGTGCCGGGTGTGGCTCCAGCGCCAGGTGACCGGATTGCGCATGATCATGAAGCAGGCAATCTCGTAGACGGCATCGTTCATCCAGCGCGTCTTGAAGGCGGTGCCATGACCGCATTCATGCCAGCGCAGATCCGACGCCGAGCCATACATGACACCGTAGATCAGGAAGAACGGCACACACCACCAGGAGCCCCAGAAATAAATGCCGAGCGCGCCGGTAACGACCATGCTGCCAAGCCAGAGTGCGGTATCGCGGATGGCAGGACCATCTTCGCGCTTCATCAGCTCCTTCATCTGCTTGCGCGGGATATCGGTGTGATACCAATCGGCGGCGGCAAGTCCGCTATCGACGGCTGCCTGGGCATCGCGCCCGAGCAGGCTATAGTCGCGTTTCGTGGCAACCTTGTCCATGGGATCCTCCGCCGTCCGGTTCTGGGCTTGTGCAATCAGGATAGGTTGACTTTCACTGCAGCTCAATGCAGCAATGATGTATTCTATCAAAGCGCATCATTCTTTGCATGAAGAAATGATAGTTTTTATCAGGAGTAAGGATGAGCGGACGTCCCACCATTACCGATCTCGCCAAGGCCGCGGGCGTGAGTGTCGCCACCGTCGACCGGGTGCTGAACGGCCGCCACAAGGTGCGGGAAGAGACCGCGCGGCGGGTTTACGATGCAGCTAAGGCGATCGGCTACCATGCCGTCAGCCTGTTGCGTCAACGGGTTTTCGAGGATCTGCCGCAATACAAGCTGGGCTTCATCCTGCAGAAACCGAACCAGCATTTCTATCAGTCGATGACGAAGGAAATCGAGGCGGCAGCGCTGTCGGCGCCCGGCGTGCGCATCATTCCCCATATCGACTATAATATGAGCGCAACGCCAACGGCATTGACGGAAAAGCTCAAGGCGGTTGCCGCCCGCAACCAGGCAGTCGCCCTTGTCTGCCCGGACTATCCGGCGGTGACCGCTGCAGTGGAAGAATTGCAGGAAAAGGGAATTCCTGTCTTCTCGCTCCTGTCCGATTTCGCCGCCGGCGTGCGCGAAGGCTATGTCGGCCTCAACAACCGCACCGTTGGACGCACGGCGGCCTGGATGATCGCCAAGGCGGCACGAAAGCCGGGGAAGGTGGCGACGTTCATCGGCAGCCACCGTTTTCACGGCCATGAACTGCGCGAGATCGGCTTCCGGTCCTATTTCCGTGAGAATGCACCTGAATTCGAGGTGCTGGATACGCTCGTCAATCTCGACACCGCAGAGATCACCCACGAGGCGACCGTCAATCTGCTGCAGCGCCATCCCGATCTCATCGGCTTTTATGTCTGCGGCGGCGGTATGGAAGGTGCGATTACGGCGCTGGCCGAAGAAAAGCAGGCTGGCAAGCTGCTCGTCGTTGTCAACGAACTGACGCCGGAGTCCCGCGCGGCCCTTGCCGAGGATCTGGTGACCATGGCGATATCCACGCCCGCTGCACCGATCGCTCGCGAACTGATCGGGCAGATGGTCGCCGCCATCGATCGTGGTATCGGCGGTGTTCCCGGTCAGACATTTCTGCCGTTCGATATTTTCACGCCGGAAAATATCTGACCAAAGCGCTTCGAAAATGAAGGAATTCTCTCATATCCATTTTGCATTCTTTCACGAATGACAGGCGAATGACGGCTTCTGCTTTGACTGTGTCGCAATAAGCTGATGATCCTCACGCCTCCAGGGAGAGGCTACATCCGGTCCACGCGGGAAAGCCGCGCCGGCCGGCCCTCCCCGGCAGGTTCATATGCAGGAGGAACAGCACCCATGACGACCCTTTCATTCGCGCTCAATCACATGACTGCTCCGGCCCTGTCGCCGGACGCATTTTCGCTCTGGCGAAATCGCTCGGCATTTCCGCGGTTGAAATCCGCAATGATCTCGATGACAACGCCATTGTCGACGGAACCCCCGCTGCCGAGATCAGGGCCTTGGCCGAGAACCATGGGCTGACGATCATTTCGATCAATGCGCTGCAGCGGTTCAACCAATGGAACGATGACCGCGCCCGCGAAGCGCAGGAACTCATCACTTATGCGGGCGATTGCGGCGCCAAGGCGCTGGTTCTCGTCCCGCTCAACGATGGCAGCGGCAAGAAGGACGGCGAGCGGCAGGCAAACCTGCGGCAGGCGCTCGCCGCGCTGAAGCCGATGCTGGAACAAGCCGGCATCACCGGCCTTGTCGAGCCGCTCGGCTTCGAAATCTGCTCGCTGCGCTCCAAAACCGAGGCCGTGGAGGGTATTCGAGCCGTTTCGGGGGAGAACACGTTCAAGATCGTGCATGACACGTTCCATCATTACCTAGCAGGAGAAGAAAAATTCCACCCGGAGATGACCGGCCTGGTTCATATCTCCGGCGTCGCTGATCCCGGCATTGCCGTGAGCGACATGCGCGATCCGCACCGTATCCTCGTCGATGCGACAGACCGGCTGGACAATGCCGGACAGGTCCGGACGCTGCGGGAAAACGGTTACAGCGGGCCGTTTTCGTTCGAACCATTCTCGCCCGCGGTGCATCAATCCACCGACATCGAGACGGCGATCCGCGAGAGTATGGCGTTCCTCTCGGCCAAGGCATGACGGAACGGGTGTTCCATCCAATTCTTTTGCGTGATTATCGGATGGAACGCCCTTGACGGTCGACCTATAAAATGGAATACATATTCCGTATTAACAAACTACCGGTTTGTTTATTCTGTTTTGACGCAGGACCGTCTGGGAGAGATGGGATACGGGAATTGGGCGCTACCGGGAAACAGGGCGTCTCCGGCTTGTGGAGGGTGGTCGCCGGTCACCGTTTTGTGGAGGAATACATCATGAAGAAAATGATCATGGGCGCAGCTCTGGCTGTGATGATGTCGACGGCGGCGCATGCCGAAACCGTTGGTGTTTCAATGGCACTGTTCGACGACAACTTCCTGACCGTTCTGCGCAACGGCATGCAGGATTATGCCAAGACGCTCGACAGCGTGACGCTGCAGGTCGAAGACGCGCAGAACGACGTTGCCAAGCAGCAGAGCCAGATCCAGAACTTCATCGCTGCCGGCGTCGATGCCATCGTCGTCAACCCGGTCGATACCGATGCGACCGCCGCCATGTCGAAGATCGCTGCCGATGCCGGCATTCCGCTGGTCTACGTCAACCGCGAGCCGATCAACATCGACACGCTTCCGGAAAAGCAGGCTTTCGTTGCATCCAACGAAATGGAATCCGGCACGCTGGAAACCCAGGAAGTCTGCAAGCTACTTGGCGGCAAGGGCAAGGCCGTCGTCATGATGGGCGAGCTTTCCAACCAGGCAGCGCGCATGCGCACCAAAGACATCCACGACGTTTTGGCAACTGACGCCTGCAAGGGCATCACCATCGTTGAAGAGCAGACCGCCAACTGGTCGCGTACCCAGGGTGCCGACCTGATGACCAACTGGCTCTCCGCCGGCCTGGAATTCGACGCGGTCATCGCCAATAATGACGAAATGGCCATCGGCGCCATTCAGGCATTGAAGGCTGCCGGCCGTCCGATGGACAAGGTTGTGGTCGGCGGCGTCGATGCGACGCAGGACGCGCTTGCCGCCATGGCTGCGGGTGATCTGGACGTGACTGTGTTCCAGAACGCTGCCGGCCAGGGCAAGGGTGCGCTTGACGCCGCCCTCAAGTTTGCCCGCGGAGAAACGGTCGAAAAGAAGGTCTATATTCCTTTCGAACTGGTCACCCCGGCCAACCTCAAGGACTATCAGGCGAAGAACTGAGCCTGATCACCGGGGCGCGCTCATCCGCGCCCCGGATTGCCCGGCTCCGTTGATGACTGGCGCATGGCACCGCCAACGGAACCATGAGGAGACCTTGCCGCCCGAAGGCGCAGGTTCCGGCCAAAAAGGCGACAGGGAGGCATCACTACAATGGTCAGTCCGACAACAATGGCAGCCGTACGCGCCAGTGGCGCCGTACCCAAAGCCGAATATCTTCTCGCCGTCGAAGGCGTTCGCAAGGAATTTCCGGGCGTCGTCGCCCTCGATGACGTATCCTTCCGCCTGAAGCGCGGCACCGTGCATGCGCTGATGGGCGAAAACGGCGCCGGCAAATCGACCCTGATGAAAATCCTTGCCGGCATCTACACGCCCGACAAGGGCGAGGTAAAATTCAAGGGTGTCGATATCCGGCTGAAATCGCCGCTGGATGCACTCGAAAACGGCATCGCCATGATCCATCAGGAACTCAACCTGATGCCCTTCATGACGGTTGCCGAAAATATCTGGATCCGGCGCGAACCCCTCACCCGCTTCGGCTTCGTCGACCATGGCGAAATGAACCGCAAGACGGCCAACCTTTTCAAGCGCCTGAACATCGCACTCGATCCGCAGGCAGAGGTGCGTGACCTTTCGATCGCCAATCGCCAGATGGTCGAGATCGCCAAGGCCGTGTCCTACGAATCCGACGTGCTGATCATGGACGAGCCGACATCGGCGCTGACCGAGCGCGAAGTCGCCCATCTCTTTACCATCATTCGCGACTTGCGCAGCCAGGGCATCGGCATCGTCTACATCACCCACAAGATGAACGAGCTGTTCGAGATCGCCGACGAGTTCTCGGTATTTCATGACGGCAAATATATCGGCACGCATGCATCCACGGATGTCACCCACGACGACATCATCAAGATGATGGTCGGCCGCGAGATCACCCAGATGTTCCCGAAGGAAGAGGTACCGATCGGTGATGTCGTGCTGTCGGTGAAAGACCTCTGTCTGAAAGACGTCTTCCACGATGTCTCGTTCGACGTGCGCCTGGCGAAATCCTCGGCGTGGCAGGTCTTGTCGGCTCCGGTCGTTCGAATGTGGCGGAAACACTGTTCGGCGTGACGCCGGCAAGCTCCGGCTCGATCGAGATCAACGGCAAGCCCGTCAACATCGGCTCGCCGACGGAAGCGATCCGCAACCGCATGGCTTTCCTTACCGAAGACCGCAAGGACACCGGTTGCCTTCTGATCCTCGATGTCCTGGAAAACATGCAGATCGCAGTGCTGCAGGACAAGTTCGTCAATATGGGCTTCGTCGATCAAAAGGCCGTGTCGGCAAAATGCGAGGAAATGGCCTGCAAGCTGCGGGTGAAAACCCCCAACCTGCAGGAGCGCATCGAGAATCTCTCGGGCGGCAACCAGCAGAAGGCGCTGATCGGCCGTTGGCTTTTGACCAACCCTCGCATCCTGATCCTCGATGAACCGACGCGCGGCATCGATGTTGGCGCTAAGGCGGAAATCCACCGGCTGGTGACGGAACTCGCCCGCGATGGCGTTGCCGTCATCATGATCTCGTCGGAAATGCCGGAGGTTCTCGGCATGAGCGACCGCGTCATGGTGATGCATGAGGGCCGGGTCACGGGCTTCCTCGACCGGGCGGAAGCGACCCAGGTCAAGGTCATGGAACTTGCAGCGCAGTGATGGCGCGCTTTTAGAAATACCATCAGGGAGGACAGAACATGAGCACCAAGATAGAAGCCTCGGCAGCAACGGCGGCGCCGGCGGTAAGCAAGAGGCGCATCCCGCCGGAATTCAATATCTTCCTGGTGCTGATCGGCATCGCGCTGGTCTATGAGGTGCTTGGCTGGATCTTCATCGGCCAGAGCTTCCTGATGAATCCGCAGCGCCTGACGATCATGATCCTGCAGGTGGCGGTGATCGGCATCATTGCTGTCGGCGTGACGCAGGTGATCATCACGGGCGGTATCGACCTGTCGTCCGGCTCCGTCGTCGGCGTCACGGCAATGATTGCCGCCAGCGTGGCACAGGCATCGACCTGGCCGCGCGCTCTATCCCGCGCTGACTGATCTTCCGGCCATCGTGCCGATCGGTCTTGGGCTTTGTGTCGGCCTGCTGGCCGGCCTGATCAATGGCTGGCTGATCGCAAAGACGAAGATACCGCCTTTCATCGCCACGTTGGGCATGATGGTGTCGGCGCGTGGCCTGTCGAAATGGTACACCAAGGGGCAGCCGGTTTCCGGCCTGACGGACCAGTTCAACTTCATCGGTACGGGCATCTGGCCGGTCATCGTCTTCCTCGTCGTCGCCCTCATCTTCCATATCGCCCTGCGCTACACCCGCTATGGCAAATTCACCTACGCAATCGGCGCCAACGTCCAGGCCGCGTGTCTCCGGCATCAATGTCGAGGCGCATCTGATCAAGGTCTATGCCATTGCCGGCATGCTGGCAGGCCTCGCCGGTGTCGTCACCGCCGCCCGTGCCCAGACGGCACAGGCAGGCATGGGGGTGATGTATGAACTCGATGCCATCGCAGCCACCGTCATCGGCGGCACGTCGCTTGCCGGCGGCGTCGGGCGCATCACCGGCACGGTCATCGGCACCGTCATCCTCGGCGTCATGACATCCGGCTTCACCTTCCTGCGGGTGGACGCCTATTACCAGGAAATCGTCAAAGGCATGATCATCGTCGCCGCAGTCGTGGTCGATGTTTATAGGCAGAAGAAGCGCAAGACGGTCTGACGGACTGCAAGATAGCTGACGAGGATAATCGATATGAAACCATTGGGCGTCGGCTTGATCGGTACTGGTTATATGGGCAAGTGCCACGCGCTAGCCTGGAATGCAGTAAAAACTGTCTTCGGCGACGTCGCTCGCCCACGTCTGGTGCATCTGGCCGAAGCCAATGCAGAGCTTGCCGCCGCGCGCCGATGAATTCGGTTTCGAAAAGGCAACCGCCGACTGGCGCCGGCTCATCGACGATCCGGATGTCGATGTCGTCTCCGTCACCACGCCCAACCAGTTTCATGCCGAGATGGCGATTGCCGCAGTGGAAGCCGGTAAACACGTCTGGTGCGAAAAGCCGATGTCGCCTGCATTTTCCGACGCGCAACGCATGCTGAAGGCCGTCGAGGCCTCCGGCACTGTTGCCATCATGGGCTACAACTATATTCAGAACCCGATCCTGCGCCACATGAAGACGCTGATCGCGGATGGCGCGATCGGTACCGTCAATCATGTCCGTGTCGAGATGGACGAAGATTTCATGGCCGATCCCGAGGTGCCCTTCTACTGGAAGAGCGAACGTTCGGCAGGCTATGGCGCGCTGGATGATTTTGCCGTGCATCCCCTGTCGCTACTCTGGTATCTTTTCGGCCATGTCCGTTCCGTCGTTACCGACATGGCGAAACCCTATGCCGATCGTCCGTTGAAGGATGGTGGCCGCCGGGAAGTCGAAAACCATGATGGAGCCAGTATCCTAATGCGGCTCGATCACGGTATCTCAGCCGTGCTCATGGCAAACCGCGCCGCCTGGGGCCGAAAAGGCCGCATCGCGCTGCAAATCTACGGATCCAAGGGCTCGATCCTTTACGATCAGGAACGCATGAACGAGTTCGAACTCTATCAGGCCGGTGGCAACACCACCGAACAGGGCTTTCGCCGGGTCCTGACCTCGCCCGCCCATCCACCTTACGGCCAATTCATCCCCGCGCCCGGTCATGGCCTCGGCTTCAATGACCTGAAAATCATCGAATGCCACGAACTGGTCCGCGCCATCGCGGGCAAGCCCTTTCGGCGATCGACTTCAAGCACGGCTTGCGCATCGAGCAGACCGTTCATGCCATGGCACGATCGTTTGATGAAAAGACTTGGGTCGAGATTGACGACGATGGAAATAACGCCTTGCGGTAGGAGGATAACCAACTGCGCAAGGCAAGGCGCAGAGGTTCCCCCGGGCAGATCCAGCCCCACATCGCCCGTCGGCATTTCGCCGTTGAGACCGGCCGCGAAAAAAGCGGCCCCGCTCCATGACCAATCGCAAGCGCAGCGGAAACCTGGCGAGAAGTGTTCATTCTCATAAATGACGACCGGCAAGCCCATCCGCCCAATATCCGCTGCCAATCCTTAAACCGAGCTCAACGCGACAGCACGCTGCTGCTTCATTTCTGTGCATATGCGACATTTCCGCGCATGCCTAGCTTGACGAAGCACGCATTCCTCAATATTCCCTTAAGGAAAATAATATGCCTTAAAGGCAATATTGGGGACTGAATTAGCGTCCGGGAGGGACATATGGTAACGCAGGAGGCAAGTGCCGACATCCACCTTGCGACACGCATCGACCGGATGCATTCGCATGACAAGGCAGGATTGATTATCTTCATAACAGTGCTGTGGTGCACGATGGTGTTCGCACTGGTGACCATCTGGCCCTACATTTCCGTGCCTGCCATTCGTATAATCCTGACGACCGCCTGCGGCTTGGTGCTGGTGTTCAACACGGCGGCCATTGTTGCGATGCTTCGGCACTACCGTGAAGACAAGCATTTCATTTACGGGCTCGACCTCAAGCATCTCGACGAGATGCGCCGGCGCCGGCGCTAGGAGGGGTCATGGCTTACAAACCACCGAAACAGAGCTTTGCCGGCCAGATCTTCGACGTCATTACCCTTTTGGTCCTGACCGTCGGCGCCCTCTATCTGCCGCTCTATCTTGGCCTCGCAGGTGCGGCCAAGACCCCCGCGCCTATCGCTAACCCCACATGGGAAGCGCTCGGCCAGAATGTCACCGAGCAGCAACAGTGGGCTGCGCTTGGCATCACCGATCCGGCGGCGGCCAACGACATCATCACCGCCCGTTTCGACTATTCGTTTAGTTGGATGGCCCTCGTGGTCATGGCCGTTCTGGTGGTCGGATACTTCGTGCTGGTGGTGCGGCTGTCGGACAGGGAATATCGCGACGTCATCGCTGAACGTTTCGGCGCCAAGAAGAAATAGGGGGAGCACCAATGGATATCTGGACTGTTCTGGAATACGCGGCCTGGGCTCTTTCGGCGGTCTTCGCCCTTTTGATGCTCTCCGACATGGTGCGCATCGACACGACCTACGACAACGACCTGCTGACATCATCCCGCGAAGGCGAGATCGAAGCGGCAGCCGAACGTCACACGCTCTGAGGGGTCCGGATATGGTAGATACGAAAACCGCCTCCGGCCAGCCTGAACGGCTGCAATTGCTGCGCGTCCTCGGCCCCGCCCATATCTGGGCGCTCGGCGTCGGCATCGTGCTTGTCGGCGAATATATGGGATGGAACTTCGCAATCGGCAAAGGCGGCATGATCGCCGGCCTGATCGCCTGCTGGGTCGCTGGCCTACTCTACACATGCGTGGCAATGATCGATTCCTGAGGTGACCTCGACGGTCGCTGCAGCCGGCGGCCAATATGCACAGGCCAAGCATATTGTCGGACCGCTGATGGCCTTCAATGTCGGGCTATTTCTCGTCATGGCCTATACGATGCTTGAGGCTGCCAACGCCATCACCATCGGCTTTCTGCTCGACACGGTGGCCGGCATGCAAGGCCATACGGGCCTGCACCAGCAGCCGTTCATCGTCCTCTGCGTGATGTTCCTGGCATGGCTGAATTATCGCGGCGTATTGGCAACGCTGACATTCAACCTCGTCATTACCGCAATCGCCTTCATGGCCATTATCGCCCTGTTCCTGGCGGTACAGTTCGGCGTGTCGAGCGTGCCGCTCGATTTCTCGGCGGTGACCACCGATCCCATGCCCTACGGATGGATCGGCATTCTCGCATCCCTGCATTTCGGTCTCTGGTATTATCTCGGTATCGAGGGTACCTGCCAGGCAGCCGAGGAGGTGCGCTCCCCTGCCCGCTCGCTGCCATACGGCACCATGGCGGGCATCATGACGCTGCTGATCGCTGCGACCATGACCTGGTATGTTTGCTCAGGGCTCATCCCGTGGGAATATCTCGGTCAGGCCGGAACGCCGCTGTTCGATGCTGCCCGCGTGACGGGCAATCGCGGCCTGATGGTTCTCCTGTTCATCGGCACGATGTTCTCGACACTGGCCTCGGCAAACGGCTGCATCAACGATGCCTCGCGGGCCTGGTTCTCGATGGGCCGTGACCGCTACCTGCCGATCTGGTTCGGTGCGGTGCATCCGGTCTATAGGACACCCTACCGCTCAATCATCTTCCTCGTGCCGATCGCCCTGATCTTTGCACTCGGCGCGCCGCTCGACCAGGTCGTTACGTTCTCGATCCTGTCCGGGCTGCTGGGCTACACGTTCATGACCTTCAACATGGTGATGTTCCGCAGGAAATGGCCGCTCGACACGATCAAGCGTGGTTACGTCCACCCCATGCATCCGTTGCCGACGATCGTACTGTTGATCCTCTGCGCTACCGCCTATGTCGCCGTCTTCTTGGGATACGGAACACAGCTCATCGCCATGGTCAGTTTCTATATCATCGCATCCCTGTGGTTCCACTTCCGGCGTTACCGCTTCGTGCGCCGCGGCGATCAGTTCACCATGCCCTGGCCGCGGCCGGAAGGTTATTGACATGAACGTAACCCGCAGCCGGATGGCTGCAGGATCTACGCCTGGAGGGATGCGGATTGATGACATATTACCTGTTCAGTATCTTTGCCCTGCTGTCTGGCGCTTGGTTCATCCGAGCAGCCATTGCCGGGCATCGCAGTGCCATGCTGTATCGCCGCCGATTACTCGATGAAGCATATGGTCTGCTTAACGAGCCCGGCATCACCCTTGCGCCGGATCAATTCCCCATCGTCACCGGACGGATCACGGATGGCCGCCAAGTCAGGATCGAGTTGATTGCCGATACGATGGTGACACGCCGTCTGCCGCAACTCTGGTTGAAGGTAACATTGTTGGAAAGAGAGGCGCGCATCCATCTGGCACTGGGTGCGCTAGCCCGTCCGACTGGCTCCGAATATTACTCGCTCGTGCATGGTTTCCCCGAATGGATGGAACCGCCAGAGACAGGAATTTCACTTCTGATGCGCGGCGATGGGCGCGCCACAGCTGAGCAGTCCGTTGTCGTCGGCAAACATTTTCAGAGGCTGTTTGCCGATCCCAAGGTCAAGGAGGCGGTGATCGCTTCCACGGCGACGCGGGTGATTTATCAGGCGTCGCAAGGCGGCCGCGCCGCACACATGTTGCTCCGCCAGGCCCAATTTCCGCTAGACACGGTTCCGGCTGGGGCGATCGAGCAGGCGATTGCGCTGGTCATAAGCCTGAGTGCGGTCTTGACTGCTCCCGACCAATTACCCGTCTCCAAAGCGGCATAGGAGCGATCATGCCGAAGCCGCTAAACCCGTACGTCGTTCTTCTCCTCGCGATCATCCTACCGGGTGCTGGCCATGTCGCCGTCGGCGAGGCACGGCGCGGACTGGTCTTTGCGCTGTTCGTGCTCTTGTTTTCGATCGTGACCTATATGACCACCACACCGGAACATTCCTTTATCGGGCGACATGCTGGCGGACTGTTCATCTGGGCAATTTCGATCCCGGACGCCTATCGCCGGGCACGGGTTCAGGTTTCGATAAGGCGCGCTGCGTAACGGGACTTAGCCCTGGCAAACGCTTGAGATTGGTGGTTTCGCGATCGTCAGCTTTTGGCACCGGTGTTGCTCAGTCTACCGCAGTAAAATGCGCCATCTAACCCGACAATTGCGCCGCAAGAAGGTGACCGAAATGCTGCCCTAAACTGGGCTCGCCGTGCTCAATGCTGGCCTTTTCAAACAACGGGACAACGCCTCCGCTTTCAACAGCGGAGGAGCGTCATCAGCGAGGGGCAACCTTCGGCTCTGGTTCACATCGACGGGCTTGAGGCGCTTGTCGATTTCGCCAATATCGTCATGAACACATTGACGCCGGTCCGCGGATTCAGTTCACAGACGAGGCAGGCTTTACGCGCCAATTCGGCCGGCCGAGTCCGAAAGGCCAGGCATGGACGTCACGGTCGTTGAAATAGACGACTTCCTTGAGATCCGGAAACTTGGCGTCCTTGGCGGTTGCCGTTTGAATCCACGGCTGCATGTAGTTGGCGTCGCCTTCATAGCCCAGTTCCGCCACCCAGATCGGTTTTTTGAAAGGCATCACGCGTTCATAGCCCGGCTGCAACGCCTGAGTGAAGGTCCTGGGGGCGCCATAGGCCCTGATGTCATACTCCTGCAGACCAAAGACCGAGAGACCGACAAGATCGACATAGTCGTCGCCGGGGTAGTATTTCTCCAGCCCCTCAAGCCCCTTTGGAGACCACATGATCTGGACCGTCGGAGTATCTTTGCGGAATTGTTCGGCAACTTTCTTGTAAGCACTGATGTAGTCCTGCGCCGGCCAGTCGGACCACGAGAAGCGGCCGGATTTGTCTTCCATTTCCTGGCCCCAGCGAATGATCACGGGGCTCTTCAAGGTCTTCACCACATCGGAAATCGCCTTGACGTTCGCGTCATAGTCCCCAGCCAGCACCTTCCGGCGCAACTCGTCGGAACTAAGCCGCCAGCCTTCATTCCAGGACCACGGCTCGATGGTGATCAGCAGCTTGCGGTTCCGCTCCATGGCGTAGTTGTCGGCCACGCTGAGGGTCGTCAGATCGACGTCTTCCCAAGGGAGAAACAGAGCTTCGGTTTCGACACCGTTTTGGGCTCCAAAATCACCATATGGGTCATAGGCGCCGAATTTGGTTGCGTTTGCATGGAGGATCGGCCGCTTGTCGGCCGAGGTTACGTTCGTGCCGGCATCCTGCGCATAGGCGGGCCACAGGGCTGCGCCGGCGAGGATGGGGGTGACGGGCATCAGCAAAAGTGCGCCTCCCGCCACTGTTCTTACAAGTCTGTGTTTCATATCAGCCTCCTTGGCTGGCCGAAACAGTCAAGCTCTTCTTGAGCCTGTCCATGTTCGGTGAGACAGTGTCTTCTTTCACGAGCTTTGCATATTCATCTCCAGGCTTTGGTCTAAAAGTCTTGAAGATGTACCAATCTCCGTCGGGTTCGCGCCGTTGATAGATCGTGCCACGATCGCGAACATGCCGGAAACAGGTATTGGCCGGCGCGCTGCCTTCCTGGGTGACCCACACGGCCACCAGGCAGAGACGTCCGTTGTTGTAGATTTTCCATCTGCCCTCAGCAAATGTCGCTTTGCCCGGCTTCTCGGAGAAAGCGATTAAACGCCGACCCTCGCCAATGAAGCGGGCACCGCCGGCAGACCACTTCCAAGTCTTGTCGCTATAGATCTGGCGCAATTCGTGGGCAGTTACCGGAACGGTTTTCTTCGGCAGTATGTTCGACTGGGCATGCGCCGGCGCCAGCAACGTCCCGATCAACAGGCCACCGGCTGACAGCGCTATGGCGCCAATCCTTGCGACTTTATTCATTGTCAAGCTCCTCCCTAACACTTGCGGTGCCTGGTTTGGTAAAACTCGGATCACGGAAGTTGCGGAGACCGTTGCGAACCTCAACGCCCGGCGGAAGATAACTGATGCGGCGCTTGAGCCTGATGACGCTATTTTCGGGCGCGTGCTTGGCAGGATGGCCGACACGGCCGACCGTGAATCCGTATCTGTTGACCAGCGTATCGATGTCGTAAACGCCTCGGAGATCGAGAAGCACGCGCCGCTTCATTGTCGCACCGAGCCGTTTGAAGTCGAGATTTTGAAGGCTCTGCCAGTCCGTCATCAGGACAATCGCGTCGGCACCCTCAGCACATTCATAAGGGTTGCTGGAAAAGGTCACATCGCGCAACAGCATATGAGCATTCTTCATCCCCCTGGGATCGAATGCGTGCACATTTGCCCCTGCGTTTTGCAGCGTCTGGATGAGCGTCAGCGACAGGGCGTCGCGCATATCGTCTGTCCCAGCCTTGAATGTCAGGCCCAGCACGGCGATCTTCTTGAACTGCAGGGTTTCGCCCAACAGCGCTCTCAGCCGATTTCCGAGCGTACGCTTGCGCGAGGTATTGGAGGCGATCGTTTCTTCGACAAGACGCAAGGAAACCCCGCACTCCTGTGCCGTGCGAAGAAGCGCCATCGTGTCTTTTGGAAAACAGGAGCCGCCATAGCCAGGGCCGGCGTTCAGGAACGCGGCGCCGATGCGCTTGTCCATGCCCATTCCGATCGCGATTTCATCGATATTCGCGCCGACTTTCTCGCAAAGATCGGCCATTTCGTTGATGAAGGTGATCTTCGTCGCAAGGAAGGCGTTGGCCGCATATTTGATAAGCTCAGCGCTCCGGCGCGTCGTCGTGATCATCGGCACGCCGGCCTCAGTGAGCGGGCGATAGAGTGCGAGAAGCAGAGCCCGTGCCCGGTCGCTATCACAGCCGATAACAACACGGTCTGGTTTGCTGAAATCGGCGATTGCCGAACCTTGGCGCAGAAACTCAGGGATTTGACGCAACCTCGAAGTCTGCGTCGGGCCGAACGGGAGCGCATCAGCGCCTCAAGCCTTTCGCCGGAGCCGACCGGGACGGTTGATTTGGTGACGATCAACGCCGGTCCGCACAAGGCCAAAGCCGTCTGCTCTGCCGCCTTCAAGACATATGACAGATCCGCATCGCCGTCATGGCCACTTGCCGGGGTGCCGACAGCGATAAAGACGATGTCGGTGTCACGAACCGCGCTCTTGAGATTGATCGTGAACTGAAGCCGCCCCGACTGGAGGTTTGATTCCACGAGATTGGTGAGACCAGGCTCGAAAATTGCGACTTCGCCACGGTTGAGCGCGTCGATCCGGGTCTTGTCTACATCAACGCAAACGACATGGTGTCCCCAGGCGGAGAAGCATGCTCCGCTGACGAGACCGACATACCCTGTTCCAATGATCGCAATTTTCATCTGACTATTTCCTCTATTGTCTTAATTGTTTCGTTATGAAATCCCATGCCATTTGATCTTGAACCGCGTAATTTTGACCTGAGAACCACCCTGGCCCGCACCTGCGACGGCGAAGTGTGTTTCGGTGAACGTGATGATTCTTTGTCCGTAGGCGACCGCTTCGAGGCCGTGGGTACCGCGTGAATAGATCGCGTTGCCGGTCACGGCCAAGCACATCACCAAGGTTACCGCCGCAGCGAGGCCTCTCCTCGATGTCGAGACTAACGAAAGGCCGTTTTCCCGGGCGTGGCCGATGATTATGACGGCGAGCACGGCGGAATAGACGATCAGAATTGATGATCGCGAAAAGGTAATAGCCCTTGGCCGAGCCTGGGTCGGAGACTAGCAAGGCCGCTGCCGAGGAAGAAGCCGACATCACAATATAGGGAGCAAGCACCCGTGGCGGCGAGAACGCGGCGATCTTTCCGTCCTTCGGGGTGATCCGGAAATCCACGAAGGAACCAGTGATCTGGTCCCGTACTGCGAAGAACGAGCCGGCAAGCGACCATGGCCAGCGCGAAGCAGAAACACCGCCGATTCCCAGCCGAGAACCTTGGCGTCGTGAGGCCTGAAAGCTCCGGTCGAGCGCCAGTAGAAAGCCAGCCCGATCAGCACGATCGAGAGAGGCAGGATGTGGGCCAGGAAATCCGGATAGGTCACATTGACGAAGTTACGGCCCGTTGCCAGCGGATGATCGGCAGCAGGAACATGGCCGCCATGAACAGCGAGAACAGCGGATACCAGAGCTGCGAGAACAGGAATTGAAACTGAAGCCTGCCCGAAAGGCTTGGCACATAGTCCTTCGAATAACGAAGCAGGATCGTGACGAGGCTTCATGACCACTGGAATTCCTGGATGGCAAGATCGGCAAAGGTTCGCGGCCCCTCGCCGTGAGCAATCGCGTCGATGGCGTGAACGCCCTTCCAGCCGCCGGCATTCATCAGCAGCGTGGTCGAATGATCTTCCGCCAGTTCGGGGCCGAGACCACCGATTTGTTTCAGCGCCGCCGTTCGCACGGCATAATGCGAGCCGATGCAGAGCGGTGCCCAACCATTGTTATAGCCGATCTGCAGGCAGCCATGCATGCTGGCTTCCGCCTGAAGCCGTCCCCGCGCCGCCCAGCTTTGCGTTGCGTTGGAATCGCATATGCTCGGAGCCGATACGTATCCGACGGCAGAATCCGCGAAAGGCCGCATGATTTCCCGCAGATAGGTCCTGTCCGGTACATGGTCCGCGTCAAACTGGGCAACAAAGTCGTATCGAGCATATCCGTAGTGATCGTAGAAGTATGCGAGATTGCCTTCCTTGCAGCGTGTGCGCCGCGGCCAGCTCTTGCGATGATAAGCGTCTACACCCTGCCGGGTCGAGATGAAGATACCGTGGCAAGCGCACCAGGTGATCGTCGTGGGATCCGGCGCCTCATCCGCCAGCCAGACATCGTAGTCATAGCCAACCTGTTCAAGCATGGCATTGAGGGTCTTTCGAACAACCTCGAATGGCTCCGAAGGCACCTTGGTAACAACCAGAGCAATGCGCCCCGGGACGCATTGCTTGAGAATGTGCCGAGGCTTCCGGCTGCCGGCGAACAGATAGATGAAGTAAGCCGGGAGCAGCGTTATCCACGCCATGATCAGGCTTAATGCGACAAAAGGCACAATCGCGATGACATGCTCGGGCCTAAACCACCATTGCCAGAACCAGACCAATCCCCCGAGCCATGCGGTGACACCCACGAAATACGCAATGCGCCGTTCTCCCGAGAAGACTGGCACCAGCAGGTCAGACGGCTTGCGTCTTTCGACGCACCGCCCCGCGCGGCTCGCTCCGGTCGGGGACTGCTCACGCCAGAATGTCATCAGCGACCTCCAGTCCGAAAGTTGGAGCAGCGGTACGAATGATCGTTTCGATGTCCGAGAAACGGGGGTGAAGTGTAATTCGGAATGGGCGACCTTGAGCTCGGAATAAAGCGCGGGTGGATCGCCCTCCCGCCGTGCTTCGCGCCGAACGGGGACACGGCGCTGCGTGAGCCGTTCGATCGTGTCGATAATCTGCTGTACGGACGTGCCCTGGCCGGAGCCCAGATTGGCCACCATGTTTTTGCCGCCGGCGATCAGGTGCTGAACCGCCGACACATGTGCCTGAGCGAGATCCGTGACATGGACATAGTCACGAATGCACGTGCCGTCCGGGGTATCATAGTCGTCACCGAAGACGGTCAACTCGGGGATTCTACCTGCCGCAGCCATAAGGGCGCAGGGAATGAGGTGGGTTTCCGGGTCGTGTTTCTCCCGAAGCTCACCATCGATATCAGCGCCAGCCGCATTGAAGTAGCGCAGGGCGACATGCCTCAGATTGTATGCCGAGGCGTAGTCACTCAGCAGCATCTCGCCGATCAACTTCGTACGCCCATAGGGATTTATAGGGACTTGCGGGCTGCCCTCGGCAATGGGCAGTTTGGCCGGAATTCCATAGGTGGCGCAGCTGCTTGAAAAAACGATGTTTCGCAGCTTGATTTCCACGCATGTGTCGAGCAGTGACAGCATGCCGGCAACATTGTTGTTATAATATTTACGTGGATCGACAGTGGATTCCCCGACATAGGCCGATGCGGCGAAATGGATGGCGCAGATGGGTTGCCAGAGTTTGATCGCATGCTTCAGCTGGTCGCGGTCGCGCACGTCGCCCCGAACCAACGGCCCCCATTTTGCATTCTCTTTGTTTCCGGTGGAGAGGTTGTCATAGGCCACAGGCGTGAAGCCTGACTGACGCAAAAGCTTGCACGTATGACTACCGATATAGCCAACCCCGCCGGTGACCAGGACAGTGTCCATCTCGGCACCTTTCAGTTGCTCACTGCGGCATGTTGCAGGGCGAGGTCGAAATAGGTGATGGCCGAGAGAAGGCCGTCCTCGATATCGACGTGCGGGCGCCAGCCAAGCTGCGCAGCCGCTCGGCTGATATCCGGCCGACGTTGCTGAGGATCGTCGACGGCGGGAAGGAGGTGGACGATCGGGGATTTCGAATTGGTGAGACGAATGATGCGCTCGGCCAAGTCGATCACGGTCAACTCGGTCGGGTTGCCGAGATTGATCGGTCCGGTTACGTCCGGGGATGTATGCAGGAACTTCATAAACCCGCCGATCAGATCATCGACGTAGCAGAACGAGCGCGTTTGCAGCCCGGATCCATAAATCGTGATTGGTTCATTGCGCAGTGCCTGGACGATGAAATTCGAAATGACGCGCCCATCATCGGGACGCATGCGCGGTCCATAAGTATTGAATATCCAGGCGACCTTGATCTTGAGACCATAGAGCCGGTGGTAGTCGAAAAACTGGGTCTCCGCGCAGCGCTTTCCCTCGTCGTAGCAGGCGCGGGGTCCTATCGTGCTGACATTGCCGAAGTAGTCTTCGCGCTGTGGCGACACCAGCGGATCGCCATAGACCTCCGAGGTCGAGGCCTGGACAATGACCGCATCGCGGCGGCGAGCAAGTTCCAACAGATTTCAGCGCCGACGACGTTGGTGAAGAGGGTGCCGATTGGATCAGCCTGATAGGCGGGAGGCGAGGCCGGACTTGCAAAATTGAAGATCGCATCGACCTTGGTGTTGAGTGGCGTCCGCACGTCATGCCGCCGGAAAGTGAAGTTCGGCAGATCGAGCAGATGCTTGATGTTTTCGATACGTCCTGTCGAAAGGTCGTCGATGCAGATCACGTCATAATCTGCCGCCAAGAGAGATTCACAGAGGTGAGAGCCCAAAAAACCGGAGCCACCCACGACAAGTATTTTCTTGAGTGATTTACTCTTATTACTAGGAAAGTGTAGAATATTTTCTGTAATAATTTTTTTTGATTGCCTATCCTCGCCATGTCTCAACCTCCCGCATGGACTACACAAAACCAAATGCCGAATGCAGAACCCCCAAAACTTCATAGGAATAAGAGCACCACTTCGCCAATACTCTGGATGGAGCGCGAGATTGGAGGGGATTAGGTGCCGTTAATGAATAAAAAGTCAGATCGCAAAGCTCGATCCGATTAAGTAAAAAATGGTTACCTATACCTTAAATTTAATTATGCACTTGATTGTAACAGGAGTCAAAGAGGATTTAGCAGTTTCTTAAATATTAAAAAACCACACGTTTTCAGTGTCAGAATAGGACATAGCCCGCCACCCCTGCGATGCTCTTTACTTAAAACGAAATAATAATACTTTACGTATAGGCGCGCTCGCTATGCGAGAGGAAGTAACGGCTCGAATATGGCGCTAAATTCCTGTGGGATTTCTAATGAAAGGGGTTGCGAATATATGCTTATTCTGGCTATACGAGCGTGTGCTGTGCCAAAGCTGTGCACATGACCAGTTTTGCTACAATGATCGAAAATTGCTTCACTATGCCCGTTGATCGTCTAATTGAAGAATTTCTAATAAAGCTATCGTTAAGGATGTCGTGAGACACTCGGCTCCGAAACAGAAATTCGTCATTCGCGGGGCAAGGATGAACTCGAAAAACGCTGAGACAAATGAGAGCTTTGCGTCTGCAAGGAGGCTCGTTCGTAGAGTTTCATGCGCGGCGGCGGTCGGTCTGGCTTGCTTGCTGGCGTCTTGCTCTTCTGAGCGGCCACTTGAGCTGACATCAGCTGTGCCTTATCACGCCCCCAAGAAGGGCGCAGTTCAGAGCGCGGCTGCAACCAAGTCTTACCAGACGGGTACAAAAGTCGCTTCCAAGGAAACAACAAAATACGTTGTGGGGCTGAGGACGAATACTCGCACGGTTACATATGGCCGCGGGCCGTACATCTGTTCACCCAGCGGCTTTGGCCAAACATCCCGCTGCTTCCTCCGCTGAAAGCCCAACTGACATTCCGGCGAAGACACTTTTTCGCAGGCACAATCGTGCCGACCAAGGGCGTGGCTCACGCGGCGGGACTTAACATATGACTGCGTTATGCTTGCAGCCTGAGACGTACTGGCCCTATTTGAAGGCGTGTTTTTCCATATTGGCACTCACTATTGTGTTGGGCGCCACCGATGGAGACGCTTCCGAAATGGGATTGCCATCGGTGGATGTCACGGCGAAGACCGGTGCGATCGATGGCGGTGCCGCATCCACCTCGCGTACGCCGATGCGGGTGACCATGGGCGTCTACGACCCTCACTCCATGGTCAAGGGCAGCGACGACTTCCAGATCGAGCATGTTTTCGTCGCGTGGCAGGCGCCGGATAAACGTGCGCTGGATCGTAAGATCAAAAGCGCCATGCGTGACGACCGCGCTCTGATGATCTCTGTCGAGCCTTTCACACATGCCGCGGATTGGCGCGAAGGAGGTGACCGCCTCTTCCAGGATATAGAGGACGGGCGCTTCGATTCCTGAGATCGAGTGGATCTGCAACAAGGTTCATGACATCCACAGGCCGGTGTACATGCGCTGGGGTCATGAGATGGAAGACGTCGATGGCCGTTATCCTTGGGCGCGCAATGATCCGGAAGGCTATCGCAAGGCGTTCGCGTATTTTGTGTCACGCTGCCGCACGATCCTGCCGGAAGCCCGCTACGTATGGTCGCCGAAGGGACACAAGAACCTTGCAGCCTATTATCCAGGCGACGAATTCGTTGATATCATCGGGAATCCCCATCTGGGGCCTCGAAAGATGGACATCGACTACTGGAACCGCCCCAGGCGCTTCAGTGAAACGGTCGAAGAGAAATACGAGCGCGTGGGGCAGTTCCGCAAGCCGGTAATGATAGCGGAACTCAGCGTCTCCGGGAGCCGGACGTACAAGCAAGATTGGTACGCAGAGATTTTCAATTCGCCGGAATATAAAACGCAGTTCCCGCTGCTGGAGACGATCCTGTTCTTCAACGATAAGGAACCTTACCGCTGGCCCATGGGATACGGTTCGCCGGATTGGCGTTTTGACCCTAAAACCCTTGCGGTGCTGGTTCAACGTTAGCACCGATTTTGGCGAGTTCAATTTGGGCCACGCCCCATCCGGACACGATCCCTCTGGGCTTAGAACAGTGCCTGCAGTGCTGCTGTGGTCCGGGGTGCGAATGGTCCTTCGGCGCATACCTTGCGCACGCCACGATCCCGGCAATAGGTCATCATCGCCCCAATTACCGATTTCCACCCTTTCTGACCTAGCGAAAGATATCCTCCATCGACCAGCTTCAGCCGGATCAGCTCGAGATAGAGTTGCAGGCGCTTCAGCGCGCAGTTCCTTGACCAGGCGATGGCGCATGGTGACAGGCAAGGCGTCGAGCCTGCGGATGAATTGCATTGGGCGCCCGACCTTTCCAGAGGCGGCATCGAGAAGAATCTCCTGATAGAGCCGCTCGGACTTACCAAGTGACGGGCCAATCTCCTCCAGGAGTGCAACTGCTTTCGCCGCATCGGCACGCACCACCTGACGATGGCCGTCGACAAGTCCGCCGCGGTAGATTTCAATGAGGCGCAGGCGGGCTTGGATGCTACCGGATGCGGCCATATCCGTAAGCCGGGAAAGACCCATCTTGGGGTTTTGCGGCACGCCGTTACCACGAAGATAGGCGTTGGCGATGGCAACACCTGCTTCGTCAAATCCGCTGGCGGCCAGAGATTCCAGTTGCCTTTGGCCATCTTTCGCCGTTGTCAAACGTGCCAGTTGCGCCTTTGCGAGGGCAAGGCGCCCGTACGAGTCTCCGTTATCCGCCGCTGCCTGATAATAGGCGAGCGCCTTCTTCATTTGTTGCGCGCCATAGAGGCCGTAAAAGTAGAGATCCCCCAGACGGATCATCGCATCGACCCGACCTTGGGCGGCGGCCGTCTTCCAGGCCTCAATGGCGCCGGCGACATCAACGATTGGAGCCCCGCCCGTGAGCATCAGATCTCCCTCCGTGACAAGCGCGGATAACCTACCCTGTGCTTTGACCGATTCCAGCCGCGCCATGGCCGCAGCCGCATCACGCGACATGCCCTCGCCATAGGCCTGAAAGATGGCGAGTTCCTCGGTTACAGTGCGGTTGCCGGCAACCTCGGCACGCTCATAGGCCGCGACGGCTTTCGCAGCGTCGTAGCCGACAACCTTACCTTCGCGGTAATAGTCGCCAATCCGGATCATGGCGGCGACATCCCCCGGTCGGCCGCCTCTCCCAGACTGGCAAGAGCCAGTTCGAAATCAGGCGCATCTCCGTACGACCCAGCATGGATGTCGGCGAGAAACAAAAGGACTGATACCTGTCCCCGAGCGGCCCGCGCGGTGAGATGCGCCAGCGCGCGCCTTGTCCAACCCCATTCCCGGGTCTGTGTAGGCCATCATGGCGAGGGTGAGCCGGGCTTCGTCACTGCCGGCCTGCTCGGCTAGGCGGTAATAGTAGACACCTTTTTCCAGATCGCGCGGAACCGCTTTTCCCTCTGCGTACATCTGCCCCAGTCGCCGATAACTTTTTGCGAGCTCCTCTGAAGCAGGTTGCGCGGTTGACTGCGCGAAAAACGGGACCGAGCGACAATCCCGAAAAGAAAGAGAGGCCCAGGACAACCAGCATCGTCCGGAGACCGGTGGCTGGCCTCGTCATCATGCCGATGCTGTCGGGGTCACTGTCCATCGGTACCGTCTCCTGGCGAGTCCAGACCAGCCGCCTTCATGTAATACTGCGCTGCCCTGTTGCCATCCACTGGAACGCCGGCACCGTCACGATAGATGTCGCCGAGCCTGAGATAGGCAGTCGATATGCCCCCTGCTCCGGCCTTTTCAAAGGCCTCGACCGGGCTGATCGCCCCCGAGGGATTGCCGGAGCCGGCCTTAAGCAAGGCATCTCCGAGGGCCAGATAAGCCGATGCATCGCCCGCTTCCACGACCGACAGCATCATAGAAACGCCCCGTGCAGGATCCAAGTTGGCGGGCAGCCCGGAGATCAGTATTTCTCCAGCCCGGAGAGTGGCTGTGCGACTACCCTTATCTGCCGCCAACAGGTAGCTGGCGAGCGCGGCCCTTTCGTCGGCCGGGACGAGACCGGCCACGCCGGTTCGCGCAAGATCGCCGACAACCACGATTGCATCAATCAGACCCATGGCCGCCAGCCGTTCGATGTCGGCCAACGCTGCCTGAGCCTCCTGCAGGGTACCCGTGCCGCGGACGAGGAGTTCATCGGCCTTAAGGCGCGCGAGGACGTCACCATGGCCGGCAGCACGCCGGTAGTATTCAAGCGCCTTGCCGTGCGCCCCGCGGGACAAGGTTGCCACTCGCGAAGATGTCCCCGAGGCGCGTAGCCGCACGCGGATCGCCCAACTTGTCCGCCTGCTCGTAGGCAGCAATCGCCGCGAACGGATCGGCAAGTCCAGCCGTTCCGTTGGCGAAAAGCTCGCCGAGCGAGAAGGCCGCAGAGCCGTCGCCGTCAGCCGCCATTCCACGAAGCGTTGACAACCCACCATCGAGATTGGCGGTTGTACCTTGCCCGAGAACCTGCATGACGGCCATTCGCAGCCGCGCGGAACGGCTGCCCTGTTCCGCTGCGGAGACGTAGAGCGAATAGGCGCGGGCGGGATCGAAGCGATCACCGGCCTGGTCGCGAGTCGAATAGAAATCGGCAAGGGCAACCTTGCCATCGGCCCCAGCGGTGGCGGCCAGTGCTTCCAGTCGCGCCAGCCCCCGTGCGCGGTCCGCAGCCACGCCTTCACCCGCCAAAAGCATCTGCGCCGTGCGCACCGCAGCGTAGCTGTCTCCCTTCGCACCCGCCTCCTCGAAAAAAGCGATAGGCCTTTGCTGGATCCCGCGGAACGATCAACCCATCATAATAGAGGTTCGCCAATCGCACCAAACCGCGTACTTCACCGGCATCGGCTGCCCGTTGCCACCGGGACACGGCCGCTTCGGCATCGATTGGCCCCGTTTCGCCCGATGCCGCCAAGTCGCCCAGCATCAGCATGGCGGTCGGCACTCCTGCGGCGGCGGCGATTTCAAGCTCGGCACGCGCTTCCTTCCGGTCGACCGGGGAGGCCCTCGCCGCGCAGCATCATCTCGGCGAGGCGCCAGCGGGCGCCGGCGTAACCTGCGGTCACGGGCCATGCGGAAAAGGGCAAGAGCGGCCCGTAAGTCCTTGGGTACGATGGAACCCTGGCGGTAAAGATCACCGAGCCGGACAAGCGCCTCCGGATCGCCGAGTTCTCCGGCGACTTCGTATGACGAGACTGCCCGTGCACCATCGGGAGGGGCTTGATCGGGATTGCCAAAAATCCACGAAGGATCGATGACAGAAATGACGACGGACTTCGGCGAGGCTCGGCGAGCAGCGTCCAGAAACTCCTGGACATGCCCAGCCTTTTGCCGCGCAAGGCTGCCGTCGTGTAAAGGTCGCCAAGCTTGCGATATGCCCTGGCGAGCGAGGAAGCCGGCTCGACAACGCGCTCACCTGGCATCTCGGCCGCCCTGATCGGACTGCCCCAGAGAACCAGGGCAAATATCGTCCAAACGCCGCCGCTGATCCAGTGTCGTAGCAGTCCCATCTGCTTCCTCCGAACGGACGGCACCCTATAGGGTAGTCGCCATCAATTGCTTGATCCGCCTTGCCTGTCGCCAGCCAAAAGTCGTGGGCCGGAAGGCCGTCGGCGCGACGGCAAGACCCTTTCCCACGAGAAAATGTGAAATCTCCGCAGCACCCATCGAATCCTCAATGATGATCCGCGACAGGCTGAAGCGGTCCTCGTGTCGGGAACTGAATGCGTGCCGGACACTGCACGCAGCGAGAAAACCCGCTTCGGCAGTGATCCGCCTTGTCGCAACGGTCGAATACCCGTGAGGATAGGCAAACGTGCGAACCGGCCGTCCGATTGCATCCTCGATTGCACTTCGGCTGCCCACTATTTCCATAGCCGCACGCTCGCGACCTAAAATGTCAAGATGCGGGTGGCTGACGCTGTGCGCGCCGATTTCTATTCCCGCTTCGGCCAGCGAGGCGATCTGCCTCCAGGACATCATGGGACGTCCCCCCTGACCCAGGTCTGCAAGCCAACCGGCAGAGCCGCCCACATATCCGGATGCCACGTAGAGCGTTGCTGGAAAACCGAAGCGACAGGATTGGCATTGCACCAGTGAGAAAATCGGCAAGGCCGTCATCAAAGGTGATAATTACAGTTCGCTCGGGAATCTTGGTGCCGGCAATCCTCGCCGTGACAAAAGCCTCGACGGTCATCGGCGTGAACCCTTCGTCACGGATCACCGAGAGATGCGTCTCGAAACGCACCGGCGTGACCACCCACCGGGCATATTCTCCCGGACGCTCCCAGTCGATGCTGTGGTATAACAGGATTGGTAGCGCGTCAGTCATGAACGTCCAGTCTCCGTACCAGCCACCAAACGCTCTTCTCCGTCGGACTTGACAGGTTTGGCCAGGGATCTGCGGCTGCCCAGATAGGCGAGCGGACCCAACAGGATGCCGAGCCGCTCGAGCCAGACGTAGGATCGTGGATAATCCGGCGGCAATCTATTTATCTTTTGCGATCGGAATCCCATCATGTGTGCAATCCCAGCGGGCAAGCCAATGAGGATTTGCCAGAGCAAGGCCGGCCTATGCATCACCATGGATGCGAGGTAGGCGCCTAGCCCGACCCCGTAGCCATGCGCCTGGCGCTGCATCCCCGCCGCTTCCCGCCGGTGCAGGTGCCAAGTGACCGCAGCCGGTTCATAGACGATAGCCTGTCCGGAGAGGATTAGGGAGGCGAAACCGTGGAGGTCGTCACCGCCCCGTGCCCTTGTGCCGGCGCCGAGCGCTGAATCGAAGTAACCGATCCGCTCAAGCGCCGTCCGCCGGAATGCCATCGCAGCACCGGACCCGAATTGGCCGGCCGTCAGTGGATAGAGGGGGCCGGGACCACGATTGGCTCCCATGTCGAAGCGCTGCCGGGTGAACCCCTTGCCGAAGCCGCCATGGCGCTCAGTCCAGTATTGCGCCTGGGTTTCGAGTTCCATGGGGAGGATCAGGCCGGTCACGCAGCCGACATCATCCCCCACCTCGAAGCCCGAGACAATTGCAGGATAGCCAGCCCCTGTCGCACACCACGTCGTCATCCGTGAAGGCGATCAGGTCGTGGCGTGCGCGAGCCACGCCGGCATTGTGAGCCTGTGCGAGGCCGGGACGAAGCTCGCGGACATAGCGGACCCCGCTGCTGTAAAGCTCGCTGACCAGTTGCCGCGTCCGATTGTCGGAGGGCGCGTTGTCAACGACGATGATCTCGAAGTTCGAGTAATTCTGGGACATCAGGCTGTCGAGGCAGCGGGCAAGCTGCGCCGGCCGGTCCCGGGTGGCTACGACAACGCTGATCGGCTTCGCATCTGCGGGAACTGGCGCAGGATCTGGAGTTGCGGGATGTGCAGAGAGGCGCGACCAGAAGCGAGCGAAACAGCAGCGTGTCCTCAACGGCTCGGATCAACGGCAGTTCCACAGTTGCAACCGGCCGCCCGCCGCGGCGCACCAGGGCGAAAACGCCGCCATGCTCGCGCCCATTGCCCGTGGTTCCGAGTGGCTTCCACTGCGGCGGAACGTCGAGGTCGACATCGATAATCGAGATGGGCTGAAAACCATCCGCCGGGGCAGCTTTCGATGAGCGCAGGAAGCGGAAATCGGCATAACCGGCTGCGGTCTGTAGTAAGCCAGCCACGATGGCTGCAGCCCGACCGAGCCCGCCTATGCGTCCGCGCAGAGTATCGCCAAGGCCGGCGGCAATTCCACCGGGGAGGATTGCCGACAGGTAGCGCTGTTCGCTCGATAAGCCATCCTGGCGACCGTTCAGACTAACCAACATGGCCTTGGAGCGACCTTCCGCAAGGCAGCGCCGGAGGAAATAAGCCAAGGACTTGCGCCCTTCGCTGATATGGTGACGGACTAGGATCGCCGGGTCGTAAACAATGCGCCCACCGGGAAATACATTGGTCGCTCTGATGCAGATATCGGTCTCCTCGCCACCGAAGGCATTGCCGCCTTCCCGTCCGAGGGTTTCCCGGAAACCACCGAGCAAGGTGATCTTATCCCGCTGGAAGGACATATTGCAGCCGATCAGGTTGCGCACAGCCTCCACCCGGGTGGGGAGTCCGCGATAGGAGCAGCCAACGACCCAGGCGAACTCCTCGGGAAACCAGGACGGCGCGCCGCCCGGCCAGACGGCCTCGACATATCCGCCCACGCCGATGACAGATGGATCGGCATAATGGGTTGCCATCCTCGACAGCCATTCGGGGTCGGCTTCCGCATCATCGTCCAGAAATGCAATGATGGTGGAACTAGCGGCCTGACAGCCAGTATTTCGTGCACCAGACAGGCCTTTCGGGCCGCTGTTGGCGATCACCCGGGCCTCTGGGCAGCGCTTCGCCAACTCATCGGCTAGGCGCCCATTGTGATCCGCCACCACGATGATCTCGTGCGGTTTGAAAGTCTGTGCCGCAACCGACCGAATCGCATTGACCGACAATTCAGTCCGCTCATCGGTGTGAACACAGATCACAACGCAGAAGGAAAGCTGATCTTGCATGGCAACCGATTACCTGATGGTTTGATCTTCCGGATTAGCGAGATAGAGCGGCCAGCCCCGGCGCCGACGGTCGGTTTCGGACACCTGCTTTTTGCTGTGTTCCGCACCGACGGCGTGTTTGGTGATGGTCCTCAGCACCCGCCAACCGTCCTTGAACGTATTGAGATTGCTGACACCATGAATGCGCCGATACTCCATCGAGGGCACCTCGTGGACTCTAAGTCTTGCAACCAACGCCCGCAGGTTCATGCTCGTCTCGATCTCGAACCCCTCGGCGTCATCGGACACGAGCACGGGCCAGACATCCCTCCAGAAGGCATTGTAGCCGTAGCAAAGATCGGTAAAGCGGGAACCGAAGCGCAACTTCACCAAGGTCACAAACCCCCAGTTGCCAAGCCTGCGGTACCACTCCATATCGCTCGTTCCACCGCCCTGCATGAAACGTGACCCCTTCACAAAGTCGGCACCCGACAAGAGTGCACCGACGAAGACCGGGATTTCGGCCGGATCGGCGGAACCATCGGCATCCAGCGTGATGATAATGCTGCCCGTTGCAGCTTCCACGCCAGAGCGCAACGCACGGCCTTTGCCTTTGCGCATTTCCTTGATGATTTTGATGGACGGGATCAGCTGTCGTGCTACATCGACGGTTCCGTCCTGGGAATTTCCGTCGACTAGAATTACTTCTGAAACCCAGCCTGGAATACGTGGCAAGACGTAAGGTAGATTTTTTGCTTCGTTCAGGGTTGGAATGACAACGGTAACAGAAGAAAATCCAGCCATCACATTGGAGGCGTGAGTTGACGGCCACTCAACATTCAGGTGAGAATCTTGCATTGCTTACCCTCAGCGGAAAATTATTAATCTGCAACACCAACCATTCTAATATACTTCATGACACATGAAGAAGATCTTCTGGTTAGGTTAACGAATAGTATAATCCCCTAATATTAATCGTTGCATCCCGATTGAATAGTTGCCTTGGTCCGGGATATCTTTAGACTTTCTACATCAGCGGCACGGGACTTTGGGCCGGAAGTCGATGGGACCAACGTCCCGTAACAACACAAGAAAATCCTGCAACTTCACCGGCAAGCACGTCAGCGCCGCATGTGCAAATATGACGCGCAAAGGACACTTTAGCGCTTTATACCTGTTGCATAATTCCTTAAACCGATTCCGATATAGGGAATTATGCAGCAGGGCGGCACCCCGGCTAGATGTTTTTCAGCCATGGCAGAAGGCGATCAGTTGAATAACTGACATGTTTCTGGCGCAGTCTGATCTTGGCAGCAATGGAGTTTTGTGTGTCTGACATCCATAGCAACGATTTTGTCGCGCAGTGGGCTGACCTGATGGAAGAATGGACTACCGTGTCCCGATCGCTGGATATAGCGTTGGAGAAGGCCGGCTCGCCAGACAAGGGCATATTTTCCGAATGGCAAAGGACAGCCGGCGAGGCCTGCAAGCGACAAGACGAGGTCAGGCAGCGTATAGGCGAACTGATCAACCGCGCCATGTCAACACGGCAGAGCCCGGTGGATGGATTAGTGATCGGCCAGATCGCAGGCGACCTGCTTCCAGCCATCAACCAGTCGGTTCAACAGAAAGTGAAAAAGAGTTCGTAACCGAAAACGACCTGCTCCGAGTTCAATTTATGAAATAAACAATCCGCTCGAAGGCCAGAACCGCGCCGACCAGAAGTGCCGAGACCAAGGCAATGTCGATCACCAAGTACGGGTTCTTTGCCGTGAACATTGAGGTCGAGACGACGATCTGCCGAAGGATGATCATTGCGCCGCAGGAGACGAGCACCGCAAGGCCGACAAGTCCGTTGTCAGCGAGGTCTTCTTCCGTTTTGTTATTTCGCTGCAAGTCAGCGACAATATCGACGATTGCTGGATTGCCCTCCCGTGCAACGAGCGAGAGAGAGATGCGGCGAAATTGGCCGAGATCCTCCATGTGGCGTCGAAGGCGATCGACAGCTGCGGGATCATAGGGAGTGCCCTTCAACTCTCTGGCAATCCCCCTCCGCCGGCCTCGCCTCCCCCACGCAGGAGGACGTCACCAAACCTGGCTTGCGGACCTGTTTCCATCGAAATGTCCAGCCCGGCGAGCAGCGTCGGGGAATATTTCCGGATGGCCATCAGAACGAACGACCGGTGCAGGAAATTGACTCTCCTCAGTCACCCGCAGGACATCGCGTCGGATAACCGCGATCGTGTCGGCGCGTGCTGCCTGCCCCATATATCGGTCGGTGACAAACTGAAGTTTCGTTTGCAGGGCGCCGGCTATTGAGCCGGAAAGTCCGTTCAGCGCCACATATCCGAGGCTGTAGATATTGCCGGGTTCCGGCCGCAGCACCGACTGCCCATCCGCCCCCTTCAACACCTCCGTCCGCGCCTCGACATAGCCGAATGCCTGCATCAACCGCGTCAGGCGCACGGCCTCGGTCTCCCTGATCGTGGAGGCTATCCGGCTTGACCAATCCCATAGACGGAAAATTGAAGCTGTTTTCAATTGCCTCTCGTAGAACAGGTTCGGTGACCCGCTCCAAATCCAGCTTCAAGCCCGCTTCTGCAGTTTCGAATTCGAACAGAAACAGAAGGAGAAACCCCAGACCAAGCAGTCTTGGGCCAAATCGGCAGAAGGAAACTAATGTTGTTCGAGAACTCATCGGATTATTAACCTGCCATCCTGTCTCAATTTCAGCAAGTGATACCTGGGAAGAAGACTTGACGGTTAGCCAAAATTACTTTCCATAGTTGTCATCAAAAGGTATTCATGACGAAACCGTGCCATACGGAATCGATATGACACCGGACTCTGACCACCGCCAGATCGAGGGCTATGACAAGCCGGATGCCGCAAGCCATCTGGCTCTCGGCTTGAAATTAACTGAAGTGGTTTCTCCGGCTCCCCGCGAGGATTGGTTCGACATCTGGAGCACTGACCCTTTCGCCCTTCCGACACAAGGGCCGGACTGGATGCTTGCGGCGACGTTGCTAGGACCCTACCGCGATTCAAGCCGGCTCTACAGATTCTCGGATGGTGTCCGCGCCGTGCTGCCGCTGTTTTCCTGCACCGGTGTGCCGGCCATGCTGCAGTATCTTGCCTCTCCGCCTCCGGCTTGGGGTTACGGAGGACTTGTCTCCGATCGTCCGCTGACGTCCACTCATTATGCCATAGTCGTCGCCGACCTTAGAAAACGCAATGCGCTGCAGGTATCCATCAGACCGAATCCATTTACTTCGCACTATTGGAAAAACGTGGAAGGACGAGGAATATTGTCCCTGTCCAAGCGGGCGCATGTGCTCGAACTGTCGGAAGGCTTCGACGCCATCCGCGCAAAGCGGTTTTCCTCCAATGCGCGCCGGCACCTCAAGACCGCTCAGGCGGCAGGCCTTGAGGTGGTTAGTGGTCACGATCCGGAGATAATCCAGGAATTTCACGGCCTGCTGATGCAATCATTCGACCGATGGGCGACACAGCAAGGCGAGCCGGCACTGCTTGCTCGTCTGCGCGGTACGCGACGAGATCCACTGGAGAAATTCCTGGCCATCGCTCGAACCATCGGCCCCCAAATGAAAGTATACCTCGCACGCCTCGACCAGCGCCCAGTCGCCGCAATCATCGTTCTATTCGGTCGCAACGCGCATTATACGCGAGGCGCGATGGACAAAGCCCTGGCTGGACCAACTGCGGCCAACTACCTGCTCCATGCCACGGCGATCGAGGAGGCCTGCCGGCGCGACTGCGGAACCTATAACATGGGAGAAACAGGCCAGTCGAAATCATTGGCCGACTTCAAGGAGAAGTTCGGGGCAGTTGGCGTCGACTACAGCGAGTTCCGTCTCGAACGGCTGCCTATTACCCGTATTGATAGCTTGCTTCGTACGACTGTGAAGCGATTGTTAGGAATGAAGGATGCCTGAACCACGCACAGCGCTTGGCCGCCTTCTTCTCGTCAGACTTCTGTCCCTCACCGCGCTTACAGCGTTGTGGCCGCTGAGCGGCCCGGCCGGAGCGAACCCGTTGGGCGTCGACGGCCGTTGGCAGCTTGTCTTTTCCGACGAGTTTGACGCCCAGCTATCGGCCGACAAGTGGACGCGTTGCTACTGGTGGGATGACAATGGCTGTACCAATCTCGGCAACAGGGAACTTCAATGGTATATGCCCGACAATGTCATCGTGTCAGACGGAAACCTGATCTTGCGGGCAAAGGAACAGTCCGTCCCGGGTTACAAGGGTCAGACTTACAATTACTCGAGTGGCATGGTGACAAGCGGACGAGGCTATTTGGAGCGTGCCAAGCCTGACCGATTTTCAACCACCTATGGTTACTTCGAAATCCGTGCAAAACTTCCGGCTGGCAAGGGTCTATGGCCCGCATTCTGGCTACTTCCGAGCACTCACGACTCCAAACCTGAAATCGATGTGTTGGAGGTATTGGGACATGAGCCAGACAAGCTAAAAATGCACGTCCATTACCGGGACAACAATGGCGACAGCCAGAACGACGGCAAGGAATCCACGGTTCAGAACATGACCGAAGATTTCCATGTCTTTGGGCTGGAATGGCGCAAGGACGCGATTATCTGGTACTTCGACGGGGAGGAGAAATGGCGCTATACCGTCGAGGCGAACATCTCCCAGGAGCCAATGTACATCCTGCTCAATCTCGCCGTCGGGGGGAATGGCCCGGCGCACCTGACCAAGGAACCGTATTCCCGGCTGATTATGTGATCGATTATGTGAAGGTGTGGAAGAGGCAGTCCTGATGTCGAGGCCCGATACCACGTATCCCAGGCCCCTGGCCGCTACAGCAGAGAGCAGGAAGGGCTGGACGTTCCTCGCAGATCCGCTGGCTCGCAACGGTCTGGCCCTGGTTTCGAGTGCTGCCCTGTCCTCAATCCTGGGTCTCGCCTATTGGGTGCTTGCTGCCAGGCTCTATCCCGCCGAGGTGGTGGGGATAAACGCTGTGATGATCAACAGCATGATTGTGCTTGCCAATCTCGGACAGTTGAATCTCGGAAATTTCCTGACACGCACGCTTGCAGGCACCGGTCCGCAAGCCGGACGGATTGTCATGATCTCCTACATCTTGGCGACAGCATCAGGCGCCGTTTTCCGGGACTGCATTCGTTCTCCTTTCCCAATGGCTGGCGCCGGGGCTGTCGTCCGCGCTTTCTTCTTTGTGGATGGCTGTGGGATATGCATTCTGTGTCGCCGCGTGGACAATCTTCAACCTACAGGACAGCGTACTGTCGGGCCTGCGGCAATCGGTATGGGTGCCGGTTGAAAATGGGGCATTTTCTGTCGCCAAGCTTGTTCTGCTTGGTCTCTTTGCCGATCTGCAACTCGGGTTGTTTGGACCTTTCCTCGCGTGGATATTGCCGACTTTCCTGCTCATCCCGGTTGTCAATTTCTTCGTGGCGTTCCGCTTCGTGCCAAGGACGGCGAGATTGCCAGCCACACAGCGACCGACGATCGGCCAGGTTGCCGGGATGATGGGCTGGGACTATCTGGCCACGATCGCGATGATGATCGGCCTGGGCGTTGCTCCGATCCTCGTTCTCCAACTGGGAGGAGCCAGCGCGGCGGCCGGATATTCAATCGCTTGGGCTATAACTTACTCGATCTATCTCGTGGCGCGGTCCTTCGGATCTCGATGATGGCGGAGGCGGCGGCCGATCCGGCGCTACGCAAGTCCCTTGCCGCCCGTTCGCTTGCGCTCGTGACCGGCCTGCTTATGCTCGCCGCACTGGGCATTGTCGTGCTAGCTCCATACATCCTCTTGATATTCGGCAAGGACTACACTGGCGATAATATCACCCTGCTCCGCCTCCTCGTGCTTTCGGCGGTCCCATGGGGGTTGACAACAATCTACATCTCTCTAGCGCGATCGGTAGGAAAGACGGGTCGGATCGCCATTATTCAGATTACAACCTTGGGTTTATTTTTTCTCACCACCGCTATGCTCTTCCGCATTTATGGCGTGATCGGGATCGGTTTTGCCTGGCTTGCTTCCCATAGCCTGGTACTCGCAGCTATCGGCATCGTTGAAATCCGAAAAGATCCCTGGCGGCTCGTGGAACTGTTGCTCGTATCCGTCTCGGCTTCGGCCCGCCTCCTGTCGTCGCTGCGTCTAAAGGGTCAAAAAACTGGGGTGGAACTTGCGCCCAGTCAGGCCTCAGCGGCCGCTGAGGTCATGGCCGAACCTGCCAGCGGCCTCATTGTTCGACGCGTGACCACATTCGACAATGATTGTGAGACCTTGAAGATCGAGGGTGCCAACGCTACCAACTGCGTGTATCTCAAGCGGGCCACCACTCCGCAGGGGCGGGCGGCGCTCGCTCGTCATGTTGAAACGATAGCCCGGTTGCGAGAGGATATCGCGAATACACCGCAATCAGGGCTTCTGCCGGACATTCTCTTCGACGGACGCGGCACGGGCAGCAACTTCATCATCCAGCGATCGGTTTCCGGTATCGATGGCCGCGAATTTCTCAAGGATCGTCCTGACAGACCTGATTTATTGGCGCGCGTCCGACATCATGGCGGCCATTCACACAGCCGGTAGCCGTGAGATTCTGATCGATAAAAATTGGCTCCTGCAATGGGTCGACGAACCGATATCGAAAATTGTCACCGTTTCCAGCCTGTGGTTACCTCCCAAACGAAAGGCGGCGGCGCTGGAAAAGATGCGTGAGGACCAACATCGCTACTGGTTAGGCCGTCGCGTTCTTCTTGGCTGGCATCACGGCGATTTCAGTCCTGGAAATGTGTTTTTCGAGAACAGCATCGAAACCGGGGCTTCTGGTCATGTATCCAGCGATCATTGACTGGGACGGAGCTGAAGACAACGGACCGGCCGCAATCGACGCCTGGAACCTCGCTTTGACCGCCGAAAGCGACCGCCGCGAAGAGGAGTTCGGCTTCGTCGTGCGCGACCTGATCTGCCGCAGGGGTCCGGCGTTTGGGTTCCGCCCGGATAGAGACTTAGCAGCCTGCGGTGATCCGCCTGAGATCTTCGCCGTCCTGGCATGGCTTCAGCACGTCAAAAACAATCTAAACAAGTCAGAGACGTATCGGAAAAACCCGATCTGGCGTCTTAACAATATCGAATGGGTTCTCGAGGGTTTTCTGCGGGCAGGAACATCCAGGAGCGCGCCGTGACCACGCAAAGCGCAGAAAATTCCATCACACGTGCGCTGCCGCTGGGAGAGTCTCGGGGTCGGTTTCAGCTCTCGTGGAGCGCTCTCGTCGTGGGTTCGGTGCTTTGTACGGCGGGAGCGCTACGGATCGATCCCGCTGCGCTCGGCGATCTCGGTATCGTCACGGTCATGGTTTGGCAGTCCTGGGTTGGGCTGGGGCTCCTCGTCGCTGGCTTCTCCGTTTCACTGACAGGAACCGTTCACCGCACGATCCTGCCGTGGCTTTTCTGCTGGCGCTTGTGGCGGCGCTCCACCTCGCGCCAGCCTATGCTTACGGCACCTTGCGCTATTCCTGGGCCTGGAAACATATCGGCATTGTCGACTACATCGTCCGCAACGGAAGCCTCGATCGCAATGCTGCATACTTGGCGGCTTATCATAACTGGCCGGGATTCTTCATTGCCTGTGCCTGGATAGCTGAGCGCTTTTCCGCTGGACCACTGGATATTGCCAAGGTCGCCGCCTACGCGCCACCTGTCTTTGCGGCCCTCTATCTTATGGTTCTACACGCCCTTTTCCTCAAGATCACCCACGACAGGCGGCTGGTTTTTCTGGCCCAGTTCGTCTTTCTGGGCGGAAACTGGATTGGGCAGGATTACTTTTCTCCCCAAGCCGCGACATACCTTCTCTATCTGGTTGCCATGCTCCTCTGCCTGGGTCCGCTTCAAAAACCCACCCCTGTGCCCGGAAACCGGGGGGATGGTTCATGGTGACCTTGCCTGCCTTTTTCGCCCGCGGCCTGCCGTCAGGACCGGTCCGAACGAGAACGGCAAGTGCCTTGACAGCCACGATCATCTTGCTGGCCATTATTGGGATCATTGCTGCAAGCCATCAACTGACCCCTCTCGTTCTTGCATCCTCGCTGGCGGGCCTAGCGCTCATTCGCCGGGTCGATCCCGGCTTCGCCGTCTTTGCCTTCGTCTTCATTGTCGCTTGGGACCTTTATTTCGCGGCCCCATTTGTCTCCCCGAACCATCGCAGACGAACTGGCAACCTTCGGCGATGCGTTCATCAACGCCACCGAGAAATTAGCAGACTTGCGGGAAGTCAGCCATGATCAGGCAGTGGTGTCTATTGTCTCCCCGCACGCTGACTGCCTCCATTCTGGCGCTCGGCGTGATCGGCTTTTGGAGACGTCTCCGGAGGGGGCATGTCGATGGCCCCCTGCTTGTCATGTTGGGTGCACCGCTGCCGGTTTTCGTGATGACCTCCTATGGCGGAGAAGCGATATTCCGCGTTTATCTCTTCATGCTGCCCTCGCTTGCTTTCCTGGCTGCCGCTACGGTCTATCCGAGCCGAAGTAGAGGGGCATCGCTGCTGCGCCCGCTGGCCGTGATGGTCGCGGGCTGCTTGCTCGTGGCCGGTTTCCTGATCTCGAATAACGGAAAGGACATGCAGTATCGCTTTCGGCCGACGGAAGTAGATGCTGCGGCCTGGCTTTACAGCCATGCACCGGAAGGAACCCTCCTGATCGAGGGAGCGCGGAACTATCCGTCGCAATTCATCAACTACGAGAACATCACCTATGTTTCGATCGCCAACGAGTCACCGCAATCTCGCCGCGAGATCCTCAACAATCCGGCAGCGACCTTCGACCGATGGCTCAGCGATGCGAAATGGAAGGCGGGCTTCGTGATCGTTACACGGAGCCAAAGGGCCTATGTGGAGACACAGGGCGTGATGCCGCAGGGATCGCTCGACCACCTGGCCAAGAGCCTGTCGGCTTCGCCACGATTCAAAATCGTCTATCGCAATGCAGATGCAATCATATTCACGCTTAACAAATGGGCGCCCGCCGGCAGCGATGTCATGGCTGTTGAAAGAGATCGACGCCCAGATGAAGGCGCTCCTTGAACGTTTTTGAAGGCGACTGGCCGTGCGTCTGGTTGTCTGCGTTTACACACAGGTCGCAACCTTCTCTTGACCTTCTTTAGCGGAAGGTGATTGACGGCATTTCAGTAAATGGTGATTATCGCTTTGCCCGCGTGATTCTCACCACCGCCGGGTGTTGGCCTTCGATGCACGCTCGCAGCAGGCGCCGAAAGCCTTCATTTTCTACCCGCCATTCAACTCTACTCGCGCACTGCCCTTGGAGTTCACAGATGAAGTATTTTTTTCACTCTATGGGTGATGGCAGATTCTACGAGGATGAAGGCGGCGAGGAATTCGGCAATACTGAGGACGCGATCCGGCACGCCCATCGAATAAGCGCTCAGCTTGCTGAGGGTGGCGGGTTCGCCGGCTTGTTAATTCTCCTGATGAACGGGACGGGCGAGCCGATCGGGCAGTACCGCGTAGCGTCAAAGTCTGCGTGCCAAGTACAGATGCATTAAGCACTGCCCACCGCATTACCCTCGGATCGAACCCGCTCGAAGGGCAATGAGCCCAGCTCCGTGGTCCCTCGCGCCTCATCCCACGATGGCGAACTCCGAGACGGCGCGACGCAAATCACAGACCCTCACCCCGCCCGAACGCTACAGGCCTTGTGCTGACTTGGCAGTCGAATGTCAGGTTCACGATGCCGGATCGAGAGTTGCTCCCGGAAGAACTAAGTACCAGATAACGCTTAGAAATGCCATGACCAACGCTCTTAAAACGTCCTCAAAAAGGGGATAACGTTTGCGCATGGATCACCTCAATGTGAAGACTCCTGCTCCAGGGAGCGGCTTCGTTAGAAATAAAGATTATGCTAATAGACAGGAGTTTTTTACTGGCGTATCGTTATTTTAGGGATGAGGGGATTATATTATGGCTTCAATTTCACTGGCTCTGGCCGATGATCATCCACTGATGCTTGCTGGACTCGTCGAGCTGTTTAGACCGGAACAAGATTTTACCGTAGTGGCTACTGGGCGCAGTGCCGATGAGGCGCTGGAAATCGGACTGAGATCAAGCCCCGACGTTTTCATCGTTGATGTGATGATGCCGGGCAACATATTTGATACCGTCGGGAAACTGGTGGAACGAGGCGGCAGAACAAAGATTTTGGCGTTTAGTGCTATGTCGAGATCCGATTTGGCGATCAGGATGCTTGATTCCGGTGCAAGTGGCTACGTTCTGAAGGGAAGCAGCCCGCAAGAGCTTATCGAGGCCGTCAGAGCCGTACACAGGGGCGAAATATTCATAACCCGTGATCTGGCCTGCAAATTGGTCGAAGAGCAGAGAATAGCATCTCTTCGGATAGCCACGGGAGCACCCGTGAAGCTCAGTGTTCGTGAAGCCCAAATCATCGCAATGCTGACACGAGGGTTTACCAACCGCCAGATTGCCCTCGAGTTGAATCTGGGGGAAAAAAACCGTCAAGAATTATATGACGATCCTAATGCAGAAATTAAATGCCCGTAACCGTCTCGAAGTCTTGATTGCGGCACAAAAGCTTGATCATGACCGGGAACGCGGGTTGCGCCATTAAAGACTGTTGCGGTTTTCCTGATTGAGGATTCCCAGCACGCAGGAGCTTTCCGCAGGCGACGCCTTCATCGTCGCGTCCGGACTGGTCCACGGCGTCAGAGCTCTCAAAGCCGGCCGTCTGATAGACAATTTCACGCCTCATCGAGCCGATTTTCTGGCTTGATACGCGTTTCTCGCAGTGACCATGCACCCATCGCTGCCGAAGAACAATGGAAGGGCGATCGGTCATGCTTCTTCAAAAGCCGTTTGGCCGCTTTGGTACTTCGAGGAGTCTGGACGATCTCATCGAGAACAAAACCATCTTGGTCGACGGCACGCCGAGGCCAGTGTTTTCGGGGCACCGAGGGAAATCGACGGACGGCATGCTCATGCCCGGCGAAATACCCTCGAAACGCTAGGCCGGCAACAATGTGACATCGCCCTGTCCGACCGTTGAATGATCCGTGCACCGACGCCTCTGCAGTGTGACCGTGCCAGCCAGGATCAAGCTATTGCATGAAAGTACGGATCGATGCGCATCAAGGGGGTGCGAACCGGCGGCAGGCGACCATCGACGCGTATGGCAAAGATCAGCGCATGCGACAGCAGAATGGCGATGGCGAGCAACGCTGCATAGACAAACAGGACCGTAGCCATCGGAACAACGAAGTTGAGTTGCGGCAAGGCACCCAGCATCATCGGCACGTACCAGGACGTGGCGGACACAGCGCCGGAAACAAGAAAAGCGCTGCGCTGCGTCGAATTCATGCCATCCATCAGCGAGCGACCGACCTGTTCCTTGATCTTCGGCAGGATGATCGAATGGATAAACATGCCGTTGATGGTAAGGATGAGCACGATCGTTATCTTCGCCCAGACTTTCTCGTTGCCGAGCTTTGCAGGGTCGAAATAGCCATAGTAAATCAGGAAGCCAATTCCTGATGCCCACAGCATCATCAAACCCGCATTGACGACGCTGGAGCCGAACTGAAACACGGCCCAGTGTTCTTTGGAGATTTTGCCCTTCAGCAGAAACCGAACGATCAGAAGGTCGAGTACAGTAGCCGCTCCCAGCCCCAGTGCGAGTCCTAGAAAATGTACTATTCTCAACGCCGACTTCAGTGTCGTTGCAGGCTCCTGGCTGAGTGTGAGGAATAAGATATTCAAATCAATCATACTGCACCTCTTCTTTAGTCAGTAGTGCACACGGATGCCTTGCGGCAGACCGGATCCGGCCGCAACTCGAATACTTTATGTTTTTTCAGGGATGACGGAGAACTAACACCGAAACAATCAAACCGCATCATGTCCTGACTACATGTGCACTACGGGATTTGCCCGTGCCCGCTTTTTGATCTATTGGCGAAATGGGCCGAAAAGGGGGCATTTGGGTGGCGAAAAAGGGGCCGTGCCCTGATATATAATTACATTATAATAAACTCAGATATTTAGCGGGTTACCTAAAGTCATTTTTTTGATCACCGACCTGTGAATTTCTGTGATCATGATGCTTGGTTCCATCCGGTCCCTCCCCGTCAAAACCTGTTGCAGCGAGTCCGAGATCTCAGAATCACACGCTCTAGGCAACGGAAATCAACCGCGCTGGCGGTAAATAGCTTCAGGCCCGCCGGCGGCTTTCATCTAATTCTTGAGTACAGATTTGAAGCGCGTCGCTCCCTTCCCAGGCAGTGTCACACAGCCTGCCCTCAGGCTTGACCCGGGGGACAGAGGCAATCCGTCGAATAGGACAAAATAGTCAAAAGAGCCTGAGGGCGCTTTCCAAGCACTGTGGGGTGCTGGCCGCCGGAAAGCTGGGCCGGGCGTTTGTCGGCCTGATCGCTGATGCGAACCCGCTCGAATATTTGCGGGCCGTGGCTTCGGCACGCGATCCCTCGTCTCTCGCGGGAGGGACGTAGGTCACATCGTCTTCAAGGCCCAAGGTCCCGTTCGCCCGTAGTATAAAGTCTCAATAAATCTCCGGACCAAGGCAACTGTTAAACTGGTCAGACAACAATAGATTAACACAAACTATATTGACCAAAAGTTCCCTGAGTAAATCCTCTTCACCGAGGTTCTAGCCGGTATGCTTTTGGGAGGCGCACTGAACATATCTGGCCCGGGAATGCTGCAATGCAGCAACCGAAATTAGAGGGGATTGCGAAATGGTTACCTATATTCGTTCGGATCTTGATTTCATTCTGAAGCAAATCAAAATTGCTGAAGATCATGCGCTTTTCGAGCAAACCAATGGCCTTCAGGGCAAGGCCCTGTTCGGACCGGATGGTTCCATCCCGACCTATAATCTTGCGTGGGGTCTGCGCACCGTCGATGGGACGTATAACAATCTGTTGAACCCGCAACTGGGCGCGGCAGACAACGAGTTTCCCGAACCGCTGGGCACCCAGTTCCGTACGATCATGGTCCCGGCCGGGCCTGGTGGCGCTCTGGTCCCGGTCACCTATACGCCGGGTGTCGATAATGACGGACCCGGGACGGCTGGCCCCAGCGACGTGTTCGATCCTTCTGTCCGGACGATCTCCAACCTGATCGTGGATCAGACGCTGGGCAACCCGTCAGCGATCCTGACCGGCCTTCAGCGCGCCGGAATCGTGGCGCCGGCGGACCAGATGGCCGTCACGGCGCTGATCACCGCCGCTTACGAGCCACTCGCTGACGAGTTCAAGGCTGTGTCCGACGCCGAGCGGGCGAATGCCGAAGCGCAGGCGGCGCTGTCCGCCAACCCGACCAGTCAACCTCTTATAGATGCGGCGGCAGCCACCGCGTTGACCCTCTCAAACGCACAGGCGGCGCTGGATGCTGTTGATGATGGCCTGATGGCGCTGCTCACCGCCAATGGCATCGAGCTCCAAGGTGCCAACGTCAAGATCACCAACATCGCCCCGGACGAGGGGCTGTCGGCGCCATTCAACTCCTGGTTCACGCTCTTCGGCCAGTTCTTCGATCACGGGCTCGATCTCGTCGCCAAGGGCGGCAACGGCACGGTGTTCGTTCCGCTGATGCCGGATGATCCGCTCTATGTTCCAGGTGGCACGACCAACTTCATGGTGCTGACCCGTGCTACTCTGGCCGGCCCGGGTGCCGACGGCATCCTGAACGATGACCCGCTCACGGCGGCGAACGAAGCCGCGGATAACACCGATCGTCCCGTCAACACCACCACCTCGTTCGTCGACCAGAACCAGACCTATACCTCGCACCCGTCGCATCAGGTCTTCCTGCGCGAATACGAACTCAACGCCGTTGGCGACCCGGTTGCAACCGGCAAGCTCATCGAGGGCGCCAATGGCGGCATGGCGACCTGGGCCAACCTGAAGGCGCAGGCCGCAGATTTGCTGGGCATCCAACTGGTCGACTCCAACGTCGGCAACATTCCGCTCCTCGCAACCGACCAGTATGGCAATTTCATCCCCGGAGCCAATGGCTTCCCGCAGATGGTGACCACCACAGGCCTCATCGAGGGTAACCCGGCGGCCAATGGCGGCCTCGGCGTCCTCGTGCCGGCCAATGTGATCCTCACCGGCCACGCCTTCCTTGCCGACATCGCGCACAACGCTGTTCCCGATGGTCTCGCCGACGGCGATATCGAGATTGGATTGAACAATCCTGGCTTTGAGCCAGGCGCCTACGACAACGAATTCCTCGACGCGCATTTCGTCGCCGGCGACGGTCGCGCCAACGAGAACATCGGCCTGACCGCGGTTCACCACGTCTTCCACTCCGAACATAACCGGCTGGCCGAGCACACAAAGTCCGTCGTCCTCGCCGATGCCGCCGCGATGCTGGCTGGCGGAGCGACACAGGCCCAGGCCGTGGCGTTCCTGAACGAGTGGCTCATTAATGACGTGGCCGCCATTCCGGCCCCGGGGGACCCTCTGGTGTGGGATGGCGAACGCCTGTTCCAGGCAGCCAAGTTCGGCACCGAGATGCAGTACCAGCACCTGGTGTTCGAGGAATTCGCCCGCAAGATCCAGCCGAACATCAACGTGTTCCTGGTTCCCGACGGCTACGATGTCACCCTCGATCCTTCGATCGTCGCCGAGTTCGCGCATGTGGTCTATCGCTTCGGCCACTCGATGCTCACCGAAACGATCGATCGCTTCGACCCGACCTTCACCGCAGACCAAATCGGCCTGATCGAGGGCTTCCTCAACCCGCTTCAGTTCATGAACAACGGCACCACCGGGACCGTCGATGCTGACATCGCCGCCGGCGCCATCATCCGTGGCATGACGCGGCAGGCGGGCAACCAGATCGACGAATTTGTCACCAGCGCCTTGCGCAACAATCTGCTGGGCCTGCCGCTCGACCTCGCGACCATCAACCTCGCTCGTGGTCGCGACACCGGCGTGCCCTCGCTGAACGAGGCCCGGCGGCAATTCTACGAAGCGACCAACCAGGACTCCCTGCTCAAGCCCTATGAGAGCTGGATCGACTTCGCCGGGCATCTGAAGAACGAGGCCTCGATCATCAACTTCATCGTGGCCTACGGCACCCATGAGCTGATCACGAGCCAGACGACCCTCGAAGGCAAGCGCGACGCTGCGCTGACCATCATCTCGGGAATATCGGTGGGCAGCCTTGCCGTTCCGACGGATGCTGAAGCCTTCCTCAATGGCACCGGCGCCTACGCGACCAGTCTGGGCGGTCTCAACGATGTCGACCTCTGGATCGGCGGCCTGGCCGAAGAGATTATGCCGTTCGGCGGCATGCTTGGCTCGACCTTCAACTTCGTCTTCGAAATGCAGATGGAGAACCTGCAGAGCGGCGACCGGTTCTATTACCTGCAGCGCCTCGATGGTCTGCATCTGTTCGGTGAAATGGAGAACAATTCCTTCGCCGCCCTGATTGAGCGCAATACCAACGCGACGCACCTGCCGTCGGATGTGTTCTCGACGCCCGGCCTCATCCTCGAGGTCGACCAGACCAAGCAGTTCAACGATCTCGACGGGAACGGCTCCCTCGAGAACGATGACCCGGTCGGCGCTGGCATCCTCACGCAGCTCGTCATCCGCAACGACCCGTCCACGGTCGGTCCGGACACGAACTATCTGCGCTATACCGGCGACGAACACGTAGTTCTCGGCGGCACTGCGCTCGCGGACACGTTGATTGCCGGTATCGGCGACGACACGCTGTTCGGCGACGGTGGCAACGACAAGCTCGAAGGTGGCTTCGGCAACGACATCATCAATGCCGGCGATGGCGACGACATCATCAAGGACTCGGGCGGCGACGACAACATCAAGGCCGGCAAGGGCAACGACGTCGTCCATGCAGGCCCCGGCCTCGATCTCGTGATGGGCAATGACGGCCAGGACTTCATCTTCCTCGGCACCGACATGGGCTCGGAAGTGTTCGCCGGCACGGGCAACGACTTTATCTACGGCAACAAGAACGCCGAGCGCATTCTCGGCAATGAAGGCAATGACTGGATCAGAAACGGGCACATTCGACGGCGCGCCCGGCGATAACTTCGATGAGATCTTCGCCAAAGACGATATCGACGGCCACGACGTGTTCCTCGGCGACGGCGGCTTCGATGAGTACATCGGCGAGGGCGGCGACGACATCATGGTCGGCAGCCCGGGCCGCGGCAAGATGGCCGGCATGTCCGGCTTCGACTGGGCGACCTACAAGGACAACACGTTCGGCGTGAATGCCGACCTGTCGATCCCGATCATCTTCGATGAAGCGCCGACCCTACCGCAGAACGCCTCGCTCGATGAGTTCGAGTCGCTCGAAGGCCTCTCGGGATCTGCCTTCAACGACACCCTGGCAGGAACCAATGACCTGGCCGTGGATCGCGGCCCACTCACCCCCGCCGTCCCGGGTGGCCCTGTCGGAACGACAGGCTATCTCGGCAGCGCGCTCGATGCGCAGGGCATCGCCATGGTCACTGGCCTTCAGGCCGTCCTGGGCGCTGGCGTGACCTCCTTTACTGCCGGTGACCTCATCCTCGGTGGCGACGGTAGTGATGTGATCACCGGCCGGATGGGCGACGACATCATCGACGGCGACAAGTGGCTGAACGTGCGTATCAGCGTACGGGCGAACGCCGATGGAACTGGTGCCGAGCTCAGAAACACACAACAGCATGACGACGTTGGCGACCAAGATGTTCAACGGCCTCATCAATCCCGGACAATTGCAGATCGTCCGTGAAATCCTCACGGCCAACGGCGTCGGGGACACCGACATCGCGGTGTTCTCCGATATCCGCGCCAACTATACCATCACGCCCAATGCCGACGGGACGATCTCTGTCGCCCATGTGACAGTGTCGGACGGGCTCGAGTCAGACGGCGTAGACAGGCTGCGCAATATCGAGCGCCTGCGGTTCTCCGACATCGAAATCGGCGTCAACGTGGCGCCGACCGGCGCCCCGGTGATCAGCGACCTGACCCCGACCGAGGGGCAGCAGCTGACGCTCAATACAGCATCGATCGCCGACGGCAACGGACTGGGGGCGTTCAGCTACCAGTGGCAGTCGTCCGTCAACGGCACGACCTGGGTCAATATCGCTGGAGCGACGGCTGCGACCTTCACACCCGACAACAATCTATTGACGTCGTTCGGTGACCAGGCCGGTCTGCAGCTGCGCGTATCCATCAGCTTCACCGATGGTGGCGGCACTGTTGAAACGGTGGTCTCCCCGCCGACAGGTCCGGTGGGCGTGGATTGGGACGGCATTCCGTTCGTCAACAACACCTTCAACGGCACGGCGGGCAATGACATCGCCGATGGTTCTCCGATCCCTATCGGAGGCAACGACACGTTGAACGGTAATGCCGGCGATGACGATCTCGACGGCGCCGGCGGCAACGACACGATCACCGGCGGGGCGGGCAGCGACATTGTCACTGGTGGTGCGGGTACCGATGTTGCGAACTTTGTCGGGGCAGTGGGCAACTTTGCCCTTGGTTCCAACGGCACGAATCTGGTCGTTACCGACCTGACCAGCGCCGAGGGTACCGACACGCTCAACACCATCGAGACGCTGCGGTTCGCGGGGGTGAACTACGCTGTGGTTGCCGGTACCACCGGCAACAACGCCAACGTCAACGGCGCTGCCGGCGCCGCAGGCTCGCAGGCGGTGTTCGCATTCGCCGGTGCCGACTCGCTCAACGGCGGCGCAGCCAACGACCTGCTGGTTGGCGGACTGGGTAACGACACAGTCAGAGGCGACGCCGGCAGTGACACTATCTACTGGACTGCCGGTGACGGCCGCGACATCGTCAATGGTGACACGGTGGCCGCCAATATCGCCGGGACGACCGACACCTTCCGGGTGGTGGGTGACGCCACCGCCGAGACTTACCGCATCTACGCGCTGGCTGATGCGCTGGCGGCGGGCATCACCGGCCTCAGCGCCAACACCGAGATCGTCATCACGCGCAACGGAACCGACAATGCCTCAATTATCGCCGAACTTGATAATATAGAGGAGATCGCTATCACTGGCATGGGCGGCGGCGATACCTTCATCCCGATTGGTACTTTCGTGGGCACAAGCCTGCTGACCAGCACGATCACGCTGAACGGCAGCGCCGGCGATGATACGGTCGACATTTCGGCCCTGAGATCGGCACATCGCATCGTCTTCCGGTCGAACGGTGGCAACGACAACATCATCGGGACATTGCGTCCCCAGGATGTGATCGAACTGCCGAACGGTGCGACGGCGGCCGATTACCAGACGACAACCGACGCCAATGGTGTAACCACCATGACAAGGAATGGTCATACCATTACCTTCTGCAGGGAAACGGATGACGATAACGGCACGCCGCCGCCAGTTGCAGGGCGCTCGCTCATCGGCACATCCGCGGCCAATAAGTTGGTTGGCGCGGCGGGTGACGACGTCATCCTCGGCGGCGGCGGTGGAGATATTCTGGTCGGCAAAGCCGGCAACGACATCCTCCACGGCGAAGATGGAAATGATGTCATCACAGCTGGTGACGGCGACGACAGCGTCAGCGGCGGGCAAGGCAGTGATGAACTCCACGGCGGAGCCGGTGTCGACATGCTCTTCGGTGGCGCCGGCGATGACCTCATCCACGGCGATGGTGGCGACGACTTCATCGAAGGCGGGGCCGGTGACGACCAGGTGTGGGGCGGGGCAGGCGATGACACCGTCATTGCCAAACCGAATGATGGCTCGGACCGTTACTGGGGCGGCGATGGCGCAGATACGCTGGACTACTCTGCCGTTCTGGGCAGTCTGACCGTCGATCTGGGCAATGGCTTCATGCAGCGCGGATCGGTCACCGGTAGCACTATCGGTAGCGATACGATCTACGGCTTCGAGAACTTCGTGGGCGGCGCAGGCCATGACACCATCACGGCGACAACCGCGGTCAATATCATGGATGGTGGTGCCGGCAACGACACGTTCCGCTTCACCTCGACGGGTGCCATCAACGACGACGTGATCTACGGCTTCCAGCCGGGCGACAAGATCGACTTCTCGCCGATCGATGCCAACGCCAACGTTGCCGGCAAACAGGGCTTCGTGCTGGCAACGACATTGACCGCAGCCGGCCAGGTCGTCGTCTTCCATGAAGTGCAGGACGGAAACGAGGTGACGGTGATCCACGGCAATGTCGATGGCACCGGCGTCGACTTCGAACTGACGCTCGACGGGAAGCATAACCTCACAGCAAGCGACTTCCAGGGCGTCTCCTGACAATTCTAATGCAAAAGATCCCCGTCCGGCCACGCCGGGCGGGGATCGAGTTCAAAAGAGTTGAGGGGGACATGGCATGACCAAGAAAAAGAACGCACCGAAATACAAAATCGAAGGCTTTCGCGGCGTCTTCGTCTTTCTGTTCGGCCTTTCCGGCATTATCAACATCCTGGCACTGACCGGTGCCTTCTACATGATGCAGATCACGACAGAGCGCTGACAAGCGGCAGCGTTTCGACCCTTGTGGCGCTGTCGGTTCTTGCCATCGGGCTCTATCTCTTTCAGGGCTTCTTCGACATCATCCGTTCCCAGATCCTGATCCGGCTGGGTGCACGGCTGGATACGGAACTTGCCCCCCTCGCCCACAAGGTCGTCATCGAAATGCCGCGCTACGGCTATTCGACGTCCGAGGCGATGGAACGTGGCCGAGACGTCGACACGCTGCGAGGCTTCCTCTCCGGTCAAGGGCCGATCGCGCTCTTCGACCTGCCGTGGATGCCGATCTACCTCATCTTTGTATGGTTGCTTCATCCGATGCTGGGGATGCTGACCATCGGGGGGGCCGCCGTACTTGCGGTTCTGACCATCCTCGCTGAACTCCTGACTCGCCGTCATTCGCAGCCCATGCTAAAGGCGACCGTGGCGCGCAATTCAGTCGCCGATTCAAACGCCCGCAACAGTGAAATCCTGCACGCCATGGGTATCACTGGCCGCGCCGTAAAGCGCTTCGAGGCGGCCAATGGACGCCATCTTGAATGTCAGACCGCGACCTCGGATATCGGCGGCACGCTGTCGGGCCTGTCCAAGGTCATGCGCATGGTCCTGCAATCGGCGATTCTAGGTCTTGGCGCCTATCTTGCAATCCGCGGCGACATGTCCGCCGGCTCGATCATTGCATCCTCGATCGTTACCGCGCGAGCACTAGCTCCGGTCGATCAGGTGATCGCCCAATGGAAGGGTGTCGTCGCCGCCCGGCGCAGCCGTATTCGGCTTGACGAGACGCTTGCCGTCATCAACGATACGTCTGACCATGTCGAATTGCCGGCTCCGCACAAGAGCCTGTCAATCGAAAATATTACCACCGTTGCGCCCAGCACCGGTGCCGTTCTCCTCAGCGAAGTCAGCCTTCAGCTCAAGGCGGGCCAGGCTCTCGGCCTCATCGGCCCTTCCGGCGGCGGCAAGACAACGCTTGCCCGCTCCATACTTGGCATCTGGCCAGTGCTGCGGGGTTCGGTCAGAATCGATGGCGCCGATCTCAGCCAGTGGACGGAAAGTTTTTTCCACTCGCATGTCGGTTATCTGCCGCAGGACGTAGCCCTGATGGACGGCACGATTGCCGACAATATTTCAGTTTTGCAGCGACGCCCGACGCGCGAGATCGTCCGCGCCGCCCAGAATGCCGGCATCCACGAGATGATCGTGCATTTGCGCGATGGCTATCAGACGGAACTCGGGCCGCATGGCACAGCACTTTCGGCGGGCCAGCGCCAGCGCATCGCCCTTGCCCGTGCGCTGTACGGTGATCCCTTCCTTATTGTGCTCGACGAGCCGAATTCCAACCTCGACGCCGAAGGCGAAGAAGCATTGACGCGGGTTATCACCAAGGTGCGTGAGCGGGGTGGAATTGTCGTGATCGTCGCTCACCGGCCGAGTGCACTACAGGCCGTCGATATGGTCGGCCTCGTGCAGAACGGGCGGCTGGTTGCCTTCGGACCCAAGGATGAAATTGTCCAACCGACCAAGGTACTTCCAATCGTTGTGGACAGGAAGCCCGCCACAGCAGGCTTGAAGTCGATGTCCGCCGAATAAGGCCAGGATCGGGAAAGGAGTTCGCTATGGAGGAGAAACTGATATTGGGGCTGCCTGACGATGGCCAGGCTAGCGTTGCTCCAGCGAATAAGTTTCGCACGACGGAGGAGGAAGGGAGGAACAGGAAATTCGTGTTTCTGCCGGCTCTTCTATTCGGAGCACTCGGTGTCTTGTTCGCCAAATCGGAGGCCGATGCTTCCGATCGCCCGAGACCTGAAGGAGACCCTCTCCCGACCGATCCGATCCCAACCGGCCTCGACAGGATTGAAGACGTCGCCGCATTCCTTCGAGAGATGGCGCGGGATTTGTCGAGCACATTCAACATTGGAAGCACCCCGCGTCTCGCTTCGGTGCGTGTCAGCTTTGATTCCGGAGATCAGTTGCCATTTTCGGCTGCACGCAGAGAAGGGACAGCGCCCGCATTCAACAGCAACGACAATGAAGGGCGCATCGACGTCCGCGGCGATGAGTTCACTTTCCAGGCTCCGAAACCGAGCCGTAGCAGTCCGGCCAGGACCGATGGAGGCAGCGGGCCAATCAACGAGGACAAGGCACGCGCCAATAACCTTCCGATCGCGTTGGGCCGGAATGTCCTTGCCCACGGAACGATGAATATCTCGACGCTCATCGTGCTCGATGACCTTCTGGCAAAGGTCCGCGATCCAGATGGCGATAAGCTCTCAATCACGAACCTCGTTGCGTCCAGCGGATCGATCCAGAGCTATGGCGCCGGCGTCTGGCTCTATACCCCCCGAGCGCGGCGCGGTCGGCCAGGTGACCTTCACTTATCAAGTTACCGATGGAAAGGGCAGCATTTATACGCAGACCGTTCTCGACCTCCTCAAGCCACTGCCGCGCGACATCAACGGCACCAGCGGCGACGACCAGTTGCTCGGCACGCCAGGGCAGGACCGCATACAGGGCCGCGACGGCGATGACTTGATCTACGGCGGCGAGGAGAACGACACCATCTTCGGCGGTGCGGGGGACGATAGGTTGTTCGGCGGTGACGGCGACGACGTCCTCTCCGGCGAAGGGGGAATGACCAGATCTTTGCGGGGCGCGGCAACGATACCGTCTACGGGGGTAGCGGTAATGACACCCTCTACGGTGAGCAGGGCAATGACAAACTCATGGGTGGAACGGGCAGTGACCAGTTGTTCGGGGGCAGCGGCAACGACACACTGTTCGGCGACGAGGATGACGACATTCTTCTCGGTGAAGGCGGCTTTGACCGGCTCGAGGGCGGAGCAGGAAATGACACGCTCGCCGGCGGCGGGGGCAACGACAGCCTGTTGGGCGGTACGGGCGACGACATCGTGCAAATGGGTCTGGTCGGCGAAGAGGCACGGGCGTCCGACAGGCCATCATCTGACGGCAACGATGTCTATTCCGGTGGCGACGGGATCGACACCCTGGACGCCACGCCAGCGCGTGCTGCCGTTACCATCGATCTTTCGGTCGGCAGGGCCAGCGGCGGCGAGACCGGATCCGACCAGATCGAAGGATCTGAGAATGTCACCGGCACGGCCCACAACGACACTGTCACCGGCGATGGCAACGCCAATGTGATCGAGGGCGGTGCGGGCAACGACCGGTTGACCGGCGGTGACGGCGACGACATCGTGTCCGGCGGCGACGGCAACGATACCGTGGTCATGGGCTCCGGGACGACATCCGCTTCGGACGACGGCGACGATGTCTATTCCGGCGGCGGCGGCGGGACCGACACCCTGGACGCGGCGCCGGTGCGTGCCGCCGTTACCATTGATCTCGCAGCCGGCACTGCCACCGGCACCGATACCGGATCCGACCAGGTCGCGGGCTTCGAGAACGTCACCGGCACGGTTTACAACGACACCGTCACCGGCACCGGCAACGGCAATGTGATCGAAGGCGGTGCGGGCAACGACCGGTTGACCGGCGGTGACGGCGACGACATCGTGTCCGGCGGCGACGGCAACGATACCGTGGTCATGGCCAACGGCACGACACCGGGTTCCGCTGATGACGGCGACGATGTCTATTCCGGCGGCACCGGGATCGACACTCTGAATGCGGCGACGGCGCTTGCCGCCGTTACCATTGATCTCGAAGCTGGCACGGCCACCGGCGCCGATATCGGTTCCGACCAGGTCGCAGGCTTCGAGAACGTCATCGGCACGGCCTACAACGACACCGTCACCGGCGATGACAGCGCCAATGCGATCGAGGGCGGCGCGGGCAACGACCGGCTGACCGGCGGTGGCGGCGACGACATCGTCTCCTGCGGCAACGGCGACGATACCGTGGTCATGGCGGACACACCGGCTCCCGCGGACGACGGCAACGATGTCTATTCCGGCGGCGACGGGACCGACACCCTGGACGCGGCGCCGGCTCTTGCCGCCGTTACCATCGATCTCGCAGCCGGCACGGCCAGCGGCACCGATACCGGATCCGACCAGATCGAAGGCTTCGAGAACGTCATCGGCACGGCCTTCAACGACACCGTCACCGGCGACAGCAACGCTAATGTGATCGAGGGTGGCGCGGGCAACGACCAGCTGACCGGCGGTGACGGCGACGACATCGTCTCCTGCGGCGACGGCAACGATACCGTGGTCATGGCTGACGGAACGACGCCGGCTTCCACGGATGACGGCGACGATGTCTATTCCGGCGGCGCCGGGATCGACAGCCTCGACCTCACCGCCCTTTTCGACGCAGTGTTGGCCGACCTCGAAGAGGGGTATGCGGAAGGATCGGAAATTGGCCGCGATACGATCGAGGGCTTCGAACACGTCATTGGCGGTCGCGGCAACGACCGCCTTTCAGGTCATAGCAGCTCCGACATTCTGTATGGCGGTGACGGCAACGATCAGCTCTCAGGGCGCGCCGGCGATGATCTCCTCGCGGGCGGAGATGGCAGTGATAGTATTGACGGCGGCAGCGGTAACGACAGCTTTGTCGTTCTCGTTGCGACCGCGCCCAACGGATCGTCCGATGGCGACGACGTCTACGAAGGGGGAGAAGGCCTCGATACCTACGACGCCTCTGCCACGATACTCGGCGTTGTCATCGACCTCGACCAGGGCAGCGCGTCCGGCCAGGAAATAGGAAATGATACACTCGTTCACATCGAGGCCGCCACAGGGGGCACGGGCAACGACATCATAGTTGACGGCGCTGCGGTCAACATTCTCGCCGGCGGTGGCGGAAACGATCTCTTTGTCTTCGGCGCAGCTTCCATATCTGGCGATGGGCATGACGAAATTCTGGATTTCCAAGTTGGCGACCGCATCGATTTTTCAAGTATCACAACCGGAATGGGGGGCTTGTCTTCGCGGATTCGGCGACGAAGAGACTGCGCCTCAAACGGGTCACATTACCTTCTACCACCAGGCCTTCGGAGATGGCGAACAGACGGTGGTGCGGGCGATCATCGACTTTGAGCATGACGACGACATCGAAATCCTGCTGCAGGGACATCACAATTTGACGGAACAGGACTTCGTCATGGCTGCTCTCGATATCGCCGCCTACCAGATGGATCGGGCCTGAGCCCTATCCCACAACAGACCCTACATTCGTAACCCGCTGGGAGATACATTGTGGCTAGCAGAGAAACATCATCGGCATCGGAGCACAAGGCGACAAAGAAGCTGCCGCGGTTCAACGTCTCGTCATGGATTATCGCCTCGTCTGCACTCGCCGCGATCCTCATCTTCAGGGTCGGCGGCTGGGCCGCGCATGCAAAGTTGTCAGGCGCGGTCATCGCCAACGGCCAAGTCGTCGTTTCCGATCAGGTAAAAATCATCCAGCACCGGGATGGCGGTATTGTCTCGGAGATCGCGGTCGAGAATGGCGATCAGGTGAAGAAGGGGGACATTCTGCTGCGTCTCGACGAAACGCAAACACGCGTCGAACTCGCCATTGTGCAGAGCCAGTTGCAGCAGCTTCAGGCCATGCACGCGCGGCTCATTGCGGAACGTGATGGTGACAGTGAGATCCGTTTTCCCGAACTAGACCCCTCCTCCAAACTCTTCGCGGGGAGATCAAGCTGTTTGAGGAAAACCGGAGAATGGTCGACAATCAAAAGGAGCAACTGCGGCTGCAGATCGATCAGCTCGACAAGCAGGTGCATGGCTTTAATGCACAACAGCAGTCGAACGCTAGCGAAGGCGAAATCGTTGAACTGGAACTCGCCAAGACGGAGCGCCTGCTCAAGAGCGGGCTGGTGCCAATCGCCCAGAAACGCGACCTCTTGCGCCAGCGGGCCCGCATTGAGGGAGCGCAGGGCGAACTGGCGGCGCGGCTCGCCGAGAACGTTGGCCAGAAGAGCGAACTCAACATGAAACTGCTCTCTCTTGATCAGACAACGCGCAAGGAGGCGCAGACCGAGATTGTGAGTATAGAGTCGAAGCTTGCGGAACTGCGGGAGCGGGAGATTGCCGCCCGTGACAGGCTGACGAGAATGGACGTGCGCGCGCCCGTCGACGGTCTGATCTACGACCTTCAGATCCACACGCTTGGCGGCATCGTTGCCTCGGGTGCTACGGTGATGTCGGTTGTACCCACGAGCGCAGATCTCACCATTGAAATTCGCATTCCGCCCGTCGACATCGATCGCATCGCGGTAGGACAGCCCGCCCGGCTGCGCTTTATAGCCTTCAATCAAAGGACGACGCCTGAACTTCATGGAAAAGTTGGGGTCATTGCCGCCGCAACCGCTACCGACAAGGTAACCGGAGCGCCGTATTATCTTGCGACCGTGTCGCTAACCGATGGGGAGAAACTGAAGGATAACAAGCTGATGCCGGGAATGCCCGTCGAGGTCTATGTCCAGACGGACAGAAAGAACCGCCCTCTCGTACCTTATCAAGCCGTTTACCGATCAGATGATGAGAGCTTTCCGGGAGGAATAAGGCGATCGGAGCTGACCCTGCTCAGATCGCAGCCGGATGAGAGTTTCGGTGGCAGGTCACGGTACGAAATTTGCGGCGGTCCCATTTTGGTTTTACAGGGCACGACTGCAACGCAGTTCGGATGAACCACATGCGTCACCGGCGGCACATCGCGATGCCGCTCTTCGGCGACATCGTGGATTAACCAGCCATACTATGCCTTGAAGAAGGCCAGCATGTCGGGATTGAGGATGTCGGGATGCGTCGAGAGCATGCCGTGCGGAAGCCCTTCGTAGCTTTTCAGGGTTCCATTCTTGAGGAGCTTTGCCGAAAGCGGTGCCGAGCCGTCATAGGGTACGATCTGGTCGTCGGTTCCGTGCATCACCAGCACGGGAATCTCGATCTTCTGGAGATCCTCGGTGAAGTCGGTTTCGGAGAAAGCCTTGATGCACTCGTAGTGTGCATTTGCAGGCGCCCATCATACCCTGCCGCCACCAATTGTTGATGAGGCCTTGGGAGACCTTGGCACCCAGGCGATTGAAGCCGTAGAATGGGCCGGTCGGAACATCGATGAAGAACTGGGCGCGGTTTGCGACCAGCGCGCTGCGCAGGTCGTCGAAGACATCGATCGGCAGCCCGCCGGGGTTCTTGTCCGACTTCACCATGACCGGCGGCACGGCACCGACGATAACGGCCTTGCCGACGCGGCCCGGCTTGGCGCGCGCCACATAATGGACGACCTCGCCGCCGCCCGTGGAGTGGCCGACATGGAAGGCGTTCTTGAGGTCGAGCGCTTCGGCGAGAGCCGCGACGTCGGCGGCGTATGTATCCATTTCGTGGCCGGTCGAGGTCTGTGTCGAGCGCCCATGACCGCGGCGGTCATGGGCGATGACGCGGGAATCCCTGCGCCAAGAAGTAAAGCATCTGGTTGTCCCAGTCGTCGGCGCTGAGCGGCCAGCCGTGATGGAAGACCACCGGCTGTGCATCGCGCGGACCCCAGTCCTTGTAGAAGATTTCAGTTCCGTCCGTCGTGGTGATCGTGCTCATGTGGACTACTCCTTCTTGCGGGGTTGTCGCTGCCGATACCGTCATGGCCGGCAGTGCGAATGAAGCTGTGAGAGCCGCGCCGGCGACAAGCGTGCCGCGGCGGGTGACGTCGAGTTCCAAGAAATCAGGCATGTTGAACTCCTTCTGGAAGCTGGTCTGCGGCTGAAGCGCGACCCGGATGATTGATCGCCAGCATATGTTGCACCACCGGGCCGTCCGGTCCTTTATGGAAACGGCGAACCTGTTCCTGCACATCCGCATCGGCCTTCGAGACGCGGTGATGCTGGCGCAAATGCTCGGCCCAGGATTTGACCATGAACCATTCGAGCATGCGCTCCGGATCGGCGGCGTCCTCGGTAATGCCCCAGCCATAGGCCCCGTCCCGCCGCCGCTCGCGTGACAGGAGGGCAAGCGCCTTAAGAAAGGCGTCCCGGTTCTCTTCTGTGACGCAGTATTCGATCAGGATCAGCACCGGTCCGCGGTCATGATCGACCCGCTCGGCCGTCAGCGGCTCCGGCCAATGGTTGGAGGCAACCAGGTCGGCATCGCCCTTCGGCAGCTTGATGAGATGGAAGATCAGCCCGACGACGACCAGCCCGACAGCTGCGGCAATCAGCGTATAGGGCACCCCGATCAGTTCGGCGACCGCCCCCCATCCGAGGCTGCCTGCCGTCATCGCACCGTTGAAGACGGTGAGATAGACAGCCAGAGACCGGCCGCGCACCCAGTTCGGCAGGATCGCCTGCGCTGCGCCGTTCAGCGTCGTCAGGGCCGTAATCCAGGCTGCCCCCAGCGCCAGCAGTGTAGCAATCGCCACCCATTGCGGCGGCGTCAGCGACAGGATGCCCATGGCCAGCGCCGTGACGATCGCGGCGCCGAGCAACAGGCCATCGGCGTCGAACCACTGGCGCAGCCGCGGCATGATCAGCGCTCCGCCGATCGCCCCCGCGCCGACGGCACCGAGCAGAACGCCGTAGAAACCGGCGGTGCCGCCAAGCAGATTGCGCGCCACCAGCGGCAGCAGTGCCCAGACGGCGCTGGAAAAGGCGAAGAACACCGCCGCCCGCAAGAGGACGACGTGCAGCTCGCGGCTGGCGCGGGCATAGCGCAGGCCGGCCCGGAACGCCCCGAAGAACTTTTCCGACAGCGCATCGTCGGTTCCCTGCGGGCGCTTCCACCAGAACAGGGCGGCGATGACGAAGACATAGGAGATGACATCGACGCCATAGGTGACGGCGGCGCCGAAATAAGCCAGCAGCAGACCGCCCGCCGCCGGGCCGATCGAGCGGGAAATGTTGATCCCCAGGGAATTCAGCGCCACCGCGCTCTTCAGTTCCTCGCGCGGCACCAGTTCCGGCACGATCGATTGCCAGGTCGGCGCCATCAGGGCCGCGCCGATACCGCCGAGAAAGGTCAGCGCCACCAGCGAACTGATTGTCTGCAGCCCGGCAGCCGACAAAAGCAGCAGACAGGTACTGACCGCCGCCAGGAGAAGCTGTATGAGGATCAGGAATTTCCGCCTATCGAGGATGTCGGAGAGCACCCCGGCCGGAATGGCCAGCAGGAAGATCGGCAGCGTGCCCGCCGCCTGCACCATGGCGACGGCGGCAGGCGCATTGGACAGGTCAGTCACCAGCCATGAGCTGGCGACGTCGCGGATGAAGCTGCCGGTATTGCCGACCACCGTCGCGATCCAGAGCACGGCAAAGACCCGTTGCTTGAGGGGCGCAAATCCGCTCGAAGGGGAGCCGCTGCAGTGTTGGTCATGGGTGTCCTTCCGGGCATCTGCCCCACGATGATGGCGTTCAAACAGAATATTAGCCGGATTCACGGAAACTTCAGCTCCAGTCGTGGTCTCCCCGGCGCCACTTATGCAGATCGTACCAGGCGACGAGCAGGGAAGGCGCCGGCGAGGCCGAGATGTTCGAAGAAGGCGTTGGTCGCCATGAAACGCTCCTGCCCCATGGGCATTTCCCAGAACCGCAGGGCGATGAAGGTCGCCATCAGGGTAAAGACCGCCAGCGACAGCGCCCCGATCCAGCGGCAGAAGCCGCTGATCACCATGGCCGAGGCGCCAAGTTCGAACAGGATGACCACCGCTGCAAAGGGCTTTGCCGGCAGCAGTCCGAAATGCTCCATCTCGGCAATGGCGATGCCGAAATCGAACAGCTTCATTAAGGCGCCCTGGATATAGGCGGAGCAGAGCAGGAGCAGCCCCAGCCAGCGGACCGGGTGGCTGGTGAACACCGGTGTGCAGACCCGTGCGAGTTTGGCTTCCATTGTCGACATGATCGTCTCCGTCTAGGCGAATGTTGCGGTCACACGGCCCAGCAGGCGCAACCGAGCGCACCGAAGAAGCCCTTGAGGTCGGCGATCGGCAGCTTGGAGGACCAGGCGCCGGCATGGTCGTGTCCATGCAGGTTACAGGAACTGGCGCAGCCGCAAAGGCTTGCCGCCTTCATCCGCAGTGAATTCTTGCCCGCCCCTTCCGGCTCGCCCCAGGCGGCATAACCCTTGAAGGTCTTGACCGGCGACCAGTCGGGCATGGCGGGCGGCACGTCGTTCTCGTCGAGATCCGAAAAGATGCCGGCGCCGAAGACGACCTTGCCGCCGACCATGGTGAGGTCGGAGGTGAGGAACGAGATCTCGTCCTCGGCGCAGGAGAAGAAGTCCTTGTCCGGCACGATCAGGTCGGCGAACTGGCCCTTTTCGATCCGCCCCTTCTTGCCGACCTCGTTGGAAAACCAGGTGACGTTTTCGGTCCACATGCGCAGCGCCGTCTCGCGGTCGAGGCAGTTACGCTGCGGGGTGATCCGCAGGCCACCGACCGTGCGGCCGGTGATCATCCAGGACAGCGAAACCCAGGGATTGTAGGAGGCTACACGGGTGGCATCGGTACCGACCGAGACGTGCACGCCCTTTTCCAACATCTTGGCCACCGGCGGAGTCGCCTCGGCCGCACCCATGCCGTAACGCTCGACGAAATATTCGCCCTGGTAGGCCATGCGGTGCTGCACGGCGATACCACCACCGAGCGCTGCAATCCGGTCGATCGATCGGTCGGAGATCGTCTCGGCATGATCGAAGAACCAGTTGAGACCTTCGAGCGGAATATCCTGGTTGACCTTCTCGAACACGTCGAGCGCACGGCTGATCGTCTCGTCATAGGTGGCATGCAGCCGCCAGGGCCAGCGGTTCTCGGCGAGGATGCGCACCACATCCTCGAGTTCGCCTTCCATCTCCGGCGGCATGTCGGGACGCGGCTGGCGGAAATCCTCGAAGTCGGCGGCGGAAAACACCAGCATCTCGCCGGCGCCGTTGTGGCGGAAATAGTCGCTGCCCTGCTTATATTTCACCGAGGCCGTCCAGTTGAGAAAATCTTCCTTCTCCTCCTTCGGCTTCTGGGTGAAGAGATTGTAGGCCAGCCGCACCGTCATCCGGTTCTCGTCGGCGAGTTTCTGGATGACCGCGTAATCGTCGGGATAGTTCTGGAAACCGCCACCGGCATCGATGACGCCGGTGACGCCGAGCCGGTTGAGTTCGCGCATGAAATGCCGGGTCGAATTGACCTGATGCTCGAAGGGCAGTTTTGGCCCCTTGGCCAGCGTCGCATAAAGAATGGCGGCATTCGGCTTGGCGAGCAGCAGGCCGGTCGGATTGCCGTTGCCATCGCAGGGTGATCTCGCCGCCATGCGGCGCCGGCGTGTCCTTGGTATAGCCGACCGCGCGAAGGGCTGCGCCGTTCAGAAGTGCGCGATCATAAAGATGCAGCAGGAAGACCGGCGTATCCGGCGCCACGGCATTGATCTCCTCCAGCGTCGGCAGCCGCTTCTCGGCAAACTGATGCTCTGTAAAACCGCCGACGACGCGCACCCATTGCGGTGCGGGCGTGATCGCCACCTGCCGCTTCAGCATATTCATGGCATCGGCAAGCGAACGCACGCCGTCCCAGCGCAGTTCCATGTTGAAGTTCAACCCACCGCGCACGACGTGGGTGTGGTTGTCGATCAGCCCCGGCAACACCCGCCTGCCCTTCAGGTCGACGATCTTCGTGTCCGGCCCGGAAAAGGCCATGACCTCGGCATGATCGCCGACGGCCAGGAACGTGCCGTCCTTGATGGCGACGGCGCTGGCCGTGGGCTTGCTGCGGTCGAGCGTGGTGATCAGGCCGGTATGCAGGATCAGGTCGGCGTGCATGGGGTTGTCTCCTGTCGTCGAAATCGGATCAGCGGCACGGGCAGACGTTAGCAGGCCGGGAAAGGCAAGGCTGGAAGCGGCACCCAGAAAGCTGCGGCGGGTGGGCATCAGCCCGCCTCCCCTGTCTTGTCGCCGCTGGCGGCGGCCTGCCGATGACCGGGGCCTGTCGGCAGTTCGCCGAACACATGCGGGACGCAGTGGCTGTTGAACCACGACACCGTGACCGCATCGCCGGACATCAGGCGCTTGACCAGCGGCACCGCCTGCTCGCCGACGAGAATGCCGAGCAGCCCGATCAGGGCAATGACCGGCGGTGCGGGCGAGCGGACGTTGATGAGAGCATAGATGACACCGACGAGTAATCCGGCGCCGAGCGACAGGAGGTACATCTTCATGGCATTGCTCCGGCGGATAGGGGGATGCACGTTCAGCGACGCCGGATCAACCTTCGTGGGCGCCGAACATGGTCTTGGCGTAGATGATGCCGAGGCCGTAGGCGCCGCCGAATTTCTTGGCGATGCCGGTGGTCATGTCGTAGGTCTCGGTGCGGGCCCAGTCGCGCTGCAGCTCGAGCAGATATTGCAGCGAGGTCATCGGCCGGGCACCGGCCTGGATCATCCGCTGCATCGCCCGTTCATGGGCTTCGTCGGAAACGTCGCCGCAGGCGTCGGCAATGACATAGACCTCGAAACCCTGTTCCAGCGCCGACAGGGTCGGCCCGACGATGCAGACGCCGGTCCACAGGCCGGAAAACACCAGGCGGGTCTTGCCGATCGCGTTGATCTCCTTGATCACGCCGGCATCTTCCCAGGTGTTCATCGAGGTGCGGTCGAGCAGCTTCTGGCCGGGGAAGGCGTTGGTGATTTCCTCGAACATCGGGCCGGAAAAGCTCTTTTCGGCGACGGTCGTCAGGATCGTCGAAACGCCGAAGCCGGCGGCGGCATGGGCAACCAGCGCTGCGTTGTTGCGCAGCGTCACCGCGTCGATCGACTTGGTCGCAAACGCCATCTGCGACTGGAAGTCGATCATGACCAGCGTGTGATCCTTCGGCGTAACGAGTTGCGATCCGGGTGTGGGGGTAGCTGTGATAGGCATGGCGGGATCCTCATCATTGGTTGTTACCGGGGTGGAACCTAAGCGCCCAAAACCGGTTCCGATTGTCGATTTCATCCCGATTTTGTCTAAAACAAACCTTTTGGGCCGGGATGTGGGAAAATCGCTTTTCCTGTTTCCTCACAAGTGCTTGCCGGGCCTTCCAGTTGTATGCTCCTACTTGAAAGCGCTTTTAAGTACCCGGAAAAAGCGCGATCAGTTTTTCCTCATCTTCCGCCACGAACCCGGATTGACGCCGGCGATCCTGGAAAAGACGCGGGTGAAATGACTCTGGTCGGCAAAGCCGCAGGCCAGCGATGTCGCTTAAGCTATCTGTCGTATGGGTGAGGAAATCCTTGGCGCGCTCGACGCGCTGGTGCAGCAGCCAGCGATAGGGCGGCAGGCCGGTGCTCTGCTTGAAGGCACGGGCGAAGTAATTGGAGGAAAGACCGCAGACCTCCGCCACTTCGGCAAGCGAAAGCTCGCTGTCCAGCCGTTCGAGCATGAAATCCTTCGCCCGTTTTTCCTGCCAAGGCGCAAGCCCTACATGTTTTTTCCCGGTAAAGTGCAGGCCACCATAGGTCACGGCAATATGATAGCTGAAGGCAGCGAAGATATGGTCGATGAAGAAGCCATTGCTATCGGACGGGTTCTGCAGGGCGGGCAGCACGGCTGAGGCAAGATTTATCATCACCGCGTCCCGATAGATCGCATGCGGCGGAAGGCGAATTTCCTCTATGCCCGGCGCGCCCAACTCATAACAGAGCTCATGCAGGGCGGCGTGCGGAATGAAGAAATTAACCGTGTGGAACGGGTCGGGCAGATCGGCCACCCAGCCTTGGCGAAGATCGTAGATCCGGGCGCTGCCGGTTTCCATGGCCTCGATATCGAAGATCCGTCGGTCGCACCATTCCTGATGTCCCGGAAAAGGGCGCAGATGCATGACCGCCATATAGGAGTCCATCGGCGGGTTCGGCGTGCTCAGGCCATAGGCGGGCTGGTCGCGGCGATAGAGCGCCACCGAGGCGTTGCCGTTGGCAAAGGATTGGCTGGTGATCTGGGCAAGATCGTCCATGCGCTCACGCGCGGTAAAAAGCGGTTTTCGGAAACCCAGATTTTGATGCATATCCGTATCCCTCGACACTTTTCTGATTTTTCCGCTAGGTTTTCAACAGTCTACACAGCTCATCGGGAAACTTTAATACCCGAGTTTTATACAGTCTGTTCAATGCAGTGGTGGCACAGTGCGTGATAGTTTGCGTTCACCCAGATGGAGAAATCGCGGTTCACTCAATGTCATTGTCCAAGCCCGGTATATTGCGGAAAGCTCTGTGACGACCGAGATCGGCGCAAGCACTGCCTCAATGTGCAAGCTGCGTGAACTTTTTGCGCGGCAGGCCTCAGGTAGGCATGGCGAGCAGGATCGTCGCCTGATCATTGGTGCGGTTGACCAGGGCGCGCGCCTCACCCGGTGCGAGCCTGCAACTGTCGAGGTAGTGCAGCGTTACGGTTTCGGTCAGCGTCTCCACTGTCACCTCCCCGGCGACGACGATATAGATTTTCTCGACAACGGCATCCTTGAGCGAAGTGTGTCCGCCGGGCAGAAGATGCGACAGGCCGATCCAGATCGTATCGGTTTGCGTCGCTTCCTTGCCCTGCAGGCGCAGGCAGCGCATGTCGTAGTGCTCCACCGCTTCATAAGGCTTGGCTTCCAGATAGCGGGTTACCTGCATCGCGGCTTTCTCACGGCTTCAGGAGGACGCGATCGGGCGTGCTGCAGCACTGAGGCATAGGCCTTGGCCGCATCGGCAAGGCTGTAGCAGGTCGCCGGATTGATCGGGAAAGGCTTCAACAGACCTTCCTCGAATTTCGGCTTCAGCCGGTCGAAGATGCGCGCGCCATCAACGGAAGACAGTGCCAGCGTGTCGATGCCGATATATTTGTGGCGGCCGCGGAAGAAGTTGAAGATATCGAAGGGCACGGCCCGGTCGAAGGTCGAGATGAAGATTTGCCGCGCCTGTTTCGCCATCGCCTTGTTGGCGATTTCGAAATAGGGGCTGCCGACGGTGTTGAAGACGATGTCGGCGCCGTGGCCGCCGGTCTGATCGCGAACGATCTGCGCCACGTCGTCGGTGCTGCTGTTCAGCATGGTCACCGGCGCATTGGTGTGCCCCTGCAGCGGCTGATCGTTATATTCGGCAAAGACCTTGGCGCCTGCCATCGTAGCCAGCTGGATTGCAGCCTGGCCGACCTTGCCGTTGCCGCCGCAGACAAGGACGACATCGGTCGGCTGCACGCCGCCGGCTTCCCGCAAGCCTTCGTATGCCGTGATGAACGGCACGCCGATGGATCCCGCCTCTTCCATGGTGAAGTTGGCAGGTTTCTCGCGCACTGCCTTCTGGTCGAGCACCATCCACTTGGCGTGGCTGCCGTCCTGGCTGATACCGAGTTCGCCACCGCCGCCCCAGATCTCCAGACCGATCATCTGCTTTGGCCCTTCGCGGACGATGCCGCCGAAATCGCGACCGGGAATGCGCGGCCAGACGGCGTGCGGCATATGGCCGAGGGAGGCCTTGACGTCGCTCGGATTGACGCCGGCGGCGACGATTTCGACCAGCACCTGGCCTGGGCCGGGACGCGGTACACTGACATCGACGACGTCAATGAGCAGATTGTCGAGATCGGCGGATGCCTGCGAAACACGCAGCGCCTTGCCGGCCTTTGTCTCGGTCAGGATGTTCATTGGCTTGGTCCTTTCATGGGTGCGCCGGGCCGCTCAGGCCTTCAATTGCAGGATGTCTCTGGCTTCCGAGGGGCCGGCAATCTGCCCGCCCAGCTTTTCGATGATGTCGCGGGCGCGCTCGACGAGTTCTGCCGTTGCCCTTCGCGAGCACGCCCTTGGCGATATAGGAATTGTCTTCCAGGCCGACGCGGACATGGCCGCCGAGCAGATAGGATTGCGCGGCCATCGGGAACGACATGCGGCCGACGCCGAAGCCGGTCCAGACGGCATCGCGCGGCAGCATGCGCGAAGCGAGCGCCATCGCATCCGGCGTTGCTGGCAGGCCGTATTTGACGCCGGTGACGATGGTGAACATGGCAGGCGATTTCAGCACGCCGGCCTTGAGCAGATCGTTGGCGAGCTGGATATCGCCGGTGTCGAAGACTTCCAGCTCCGGCTTGACGCCAGCGCCGTTGATCAGGTCGGCCATGATCTTGACGTTGGCGGGCGTGTTGATCACCACCTCGGCGCCAAAGGTCATGGTGTTGAGGTCGAGCGTGGCGATATCGGGCTTCAGCGCGACGATATGTTCGACCCGCCGCTCCGGCCGCATCAGCGTCGTGCGTGGCCCAGCAACGGCCGGGTTTTCGGCGCTCGGATGATAGCGGCCGCCCGGCCCGGTGGTGACGTTGAGGACCACCGCGTTGTTCTTCGCCCGGATACGCTCAATGACCTCCTTGTAGTAGCGAAGCTCCATCGACGGCTTTGCCGTTTCCGGATCGCGGACATGGATATGGACGACAGCGGCACCGGCATCGGCGGCTTCCAGACAGGAATTGGCGATTTCCTCCGGTGTGACCGGCAGGCCGGGATGGTTTTCCCGGGTGGTGAGATTGCCGGTCACGGCACAGGTGATGATGATCTTCGGCTGCATCAGAGGTGCCTCCCGCCATCGACGACAATCCTAGTGCCGGTCGAAAATTTCAGATGTGTCGCACAGGCGAGGATCGCTTCGGCGACATCGGTTGTCGTCGTCAGCCTCTTCAGCGGCGTCGCGGCAGCCGCCTTGTCCTTGAATTCCTGGCCGCGGCCGGGAACGAAATCGGTATCCACCATGCCCGGCGAGATCGCCATGACGCGGATTTGTGGCGCCAGGGCGCGGGCCAGCGAATTGCTCATGATGTCGAGCCCTGCCTTGGCTCCGCAATAGGCAATGTTAGAGCCGATCCCGGTGAAAGCTGCGATCGAGGACACGTTGACGATCAAGCCATCACCACTTGCCTTCAAGGCCGGCGCGAAGGCGCGCACCGTCGAAAACACGCCACGCCAGTTGTTGATGAAAATCTGGTCGATCAACTCGTCGGTCAGTGCGTCGAGATCGGCGTGCGGCACCGGTTTGGTCACGCCCGCCGTATTCACCAGGATATCCGCCTGCCCGAACCGGGAGAGCACGGCATCGCGAAAGGCCTCGATGCTCGGCGTGTCTTCGATCGACACCGGCAGGGCCGCATGTCCCTCGCCCGGCAGGGCTGCAACGAGCGCTTCGGCCTTTTCCCTGGCCGACCGATAGCCGACCGCGACACGGGCGCCAGCTTCGGCGAGCAACCGGCAGGTTTCCTGCCCGATCCCGCCGGAACCGCCGACCACCACTGCGACCTTGCCATTTAGAGCCTGCGACATGTTCATTTCCTGCCCTATCAATGTTTCTTGCCGGAGATCGGCGGCACCGGATAACTCGGCTCGCCCTCGACCAGCTTGAACTCATACTCGCAGGTGTAGAACGGCAGCGGTGTGTCCGGATGGTCTGGATGCGGTTCGGTATGCTCGACGAAATCGCCGATGATCTGCGTCTTCGCGCCGAAGACCACGTCGGTCGCTAAGGCATCATGCGTGTCCGAGAATATCTGGGTGACCAGCGTCTTGTGGCCGGGTGCCGAGACGATGAAATGGATATGCGCCGGGCGCATCGGGTGGCGCTGCTGCGCCTGCAGCAGGTCGCCGACGGGACCATCGACCGGAACCGGATAGCCGGCCGGCTTCACCGAGGTGAAGTGGAAGCTGCCGTTCCCATCCGTGCGGAAAACACCGCGCAAGTTGAAATCGTCTTGGCCGGTATCCTGATTCTCGTAGAGACCGACGGGGGACGCCTGCCAGACATCGAGCTTCGCACCTTCGATCGGCGCGCCATCGACACCGGTCACCTTGCCCTTGAAATAGAGCGTCGGTCCGGGCGTTTCCGAGCGGGCGATGCAGTCGCCGCAGGCGCAATCCGGCGCCTGCCCGCGATAGAACGGCCCGAGCAGCGCCGACATGGTTTCGCCCTGCATGCCGTCATTGTTGATAAGGTCGATCAAGGTAGAGGCACCGACGACATCGGCAGCGAGAACCACCTCGTTGTTGCTCTCGTTGGTATGATGGCCAAGGGCTGCGATCCAGCGCAGGCCCTGCTCGAATTCCTCTTCGGTCGGCTGCGTCTCGATGATGAACGCGTGCAGATGCCGAACCATGGAATCCATGATCTGTTTCAGCCGCAGATCGGTCGTGCGCGACATCGCTGCAAGCACGGTCGGCGTCACGTCGGCAACGGTGCTGATGAGCTTCAGTTCGATTGTTACGTGCTGCATGGTGCTTCTCCTGTCGTTGCCCGCGCTTCAGGCGGCTACGGTCTTCAAGCTCTGCAGATGCGGATATTTCTCCGTCAGCAGGGCACCGTGGTAATAGGTCTTGGCAAAGGCATCGGTGGTGCGGATGCGGTCGAGCCACTCGCTGATTTCAGGGCGCATCGGCCCAGAGGTGGCCGAGGTTGATGTCGTCCATACGTACGATGACGGGCATGATGGCGATGTCGGCAAGCGTCAGGTCCTTGCCCATCAGCCAGGGGCCGCCGCTCTCCCGGAGCCAGCTTGTCATGCGCTCTATGCCGCGGCGCAGGCGGCCAAGCGCCTCGTCCATTTCCGACTGCGGAAAGCCGGTGCGGCCCATCTTGAGCAGGAACTCGCGGCGCAGCGGCTTGCTGTCGCAGACGGCGAGGAATTCCTCTTCCGTCATCGCCTGATAGTGCGGCAGGAAGGCGAGGTTATAGGAGGGGACGCGGACGGCCGGCGTCGGCACCTCGTCGATGTAGCGCATCATCGCACGCATCCGGGCAACCTTCAGCGGATCTTCCGGCCGCAGCGGCGAGACGGTGCCGAGAATGTCTTCGAGATATTCCATGATGACGGCGGAATCGATGATGGAGCTGCCATTGTGCACCAGTGCCGGCACCAGCCCGTTGGGATTGATCTTCAGATAGTCCGGCTTCAGCTGGTCGCCCTTGAACAGGTCGAGCTTGTGCTCTTCGAACACCCGGCCCTTGGAGTGCAGCACGTAGCGAACACGCTGGCTGCAAGTGGATTGCGGCGCATTGTAAAGAACATATTCCGGCATGACTTCTCTCCTCCCGCCGTTCGGCAAGGTTCAAACCAAAGCATTGAGACAGTGCCCCGTGGGGGGCGGCCCCGCGATCAATCCCAGTTGAGCACGCGGGGCAGTTTCCCTTTCCTTGCCAGCGTGCCGACGAGGCCGAGCGGGAAGAACATCAAGCCCACAGCCATCACCATGCCGGTACCGAGAATGTTGATTTCCGAGGCACCCATGGTGGCGACGAAGAGTTCGTTGAGCGCCACGATCAGGATGGCACCGATCACCGGCCCGGCGACGGTTCCCTTGCCGCCGAGGATCGACATCAGCACCAGGTTTGCCGAAACGAGAATCACAAGGAAGATATTGGACCGGAGATAAGTGAGGTATTCGCCCCAGACCGCGCCGGCCATGCCGACGAAGAATGCCGAAAGCGCAAAGGCCATGACCTTATAGAAGCGCGTGTCGATGCCGGCGCTTTCCGCCTTGATCTCGTCCTTGGAGATTGCCCGGAGGCCGAGGCCGAACTTCGAATGCTTGATCTTGTAGCTCGCCCAGATGGTGAAGGCTGCGATCGCCAGCATGGCGTAGTAGTAGGGAACCTTCGCCCATTGTACGGGAAGGTCGTTGACGGGCAGCGTCACGCCGTTGGCGCCGCCGATGAGTTCCCAATTGTCGAACAGGATGCGGGCGATCATCAAAAGCGCGATCGAGGAGATGATGAAGCTCGGGCCGCGGACCTTCAGCGTCACCATGCCGATCAGGTAACCGACCACGGCGGCGAGCAGGCCGGCCAGCGGCGCAGTGATGATCGTCGAAATGCCGTAGCGCGCCAGGATCATGCCGGAGAAATATCCGCCGATCACGAAGAAGACGCTGTGGCCGAGCGAAATGTAGCCGGCAAAGCCGCCGAGGATGTTCCAGCCCGAGGCCATCGCCACATAGGAGGCGGTAAACAGCACCATATGCAGCAGGTAATTGTAGTTGCCGGTGAACTGCAGCAGCAGCAGGGCGACAAGCGCCGCCATGATCGTGAGCGGGAACCACGTGGCCCGGGTCTGGTCGACCTTGCGGGCGAGTTTTTCATTGTGGGCGCGGCGCGCTTCGACAACGGCGCTGGCGCTGGATTGCTGAAGAGTAACGGCCATCATGCCATCTCCGGTTTTTCGCCGAACAGGCCCTGGGGCCGCACCAGCAGGATGAGGAAAAGAGCGAGGAAGAAGGTAAGCGTCGACCAGGTCGCACCAATCCAGGTGCCGACGAAGGCGGCGATGACCGAGAGCATGAGGGCCGCGACCACCGTACCGAGAATGCTGCCCATGCCGCCGAGAACGACGACCGACATCAGCATCGCAACCCATTCCCAGTGTTTGGCCGGAAAGAAGCTGAAGACGAAGCTGACCAGCGACCCGGCGGCACCGGCAAGGCCGATGCCGATGGCAAAGGCGAGGATGCAGATGAAGTTGACGTTGACGCCCAGAAGCTCGGCCGCCTCGCGGTTCTGTGTCGTCGCCCGGATGGCATAGCCGAGACGGGAATATTTGAGAAACAGGCTCAAAGCGGTGATGATCGTCAGCGAGACGATGCCGGCATAGAGCTGCCCTTTCGGGATGAAGATATCGCCGACGAAGAAAGCGTCCGTCGCATAATCAGGCGAGACGACACGCTGCGTGTTGGTGAACAGGCCGCCGAGCAGGCCTTCGACCATCATCGCCAGCGCAAAGGTCAGAAGCACCGTCATTTCGGAATATTTGGCGCTCTTGGTCTCCCGCTCAAACATCAGCCGGTAAAGGAGCACGCCGATCGCAGCCATGATCAGGGAGGCCACCGGCAGCATGACGATCGGATCGACGCCCGTCATCTTGAAGGCCCAGTAGGTGACGTAGGCGCCGCCGATGATCAGCGAGGGATGCGCGAGATTGACGATGCGCATCACGCCGAAGACCAGTGACAGGCCGGAGCCCATCAGGGCGATGACACCGCCGAGAGCCAGGCCGAGAATGAGTATTTGCAGGATATCTGCCATCATGTCCTCCTTCAGGCGGCCTTCTTGCCGCCGAGGTAGAGTTCCTGGATGCGGGGATCGGCAAGCACATCGGCGGCCGGCCCCTCGAACAGCGTGCGCCCGAGATCGAGCACCACGCCCCAATCGGAATTCTTCAGGCCCATCAGCGCGTTCTGCTCGACAAGCAGCACGGTGACGCCTTCGGCCGACATCATCTTCATGATGTCGAACATTTCCTGGACGATCTTCGGCGCCAGTCCGAGCGAGGGTTCGTCGAGCATGACGATCGTCGGCTTGATGATCAGCGTGCGCGCCATGGCGAGCGTCTGCTGCTGGCCGCCGGACATGGTGCCGGCATGTTGGTCGGCGCGCTCGCGCAGGATCGGGAACCGTTCGAGGATGCCTTCGATGCGGCGCTCCAGTTCCTTCTTGTCGTCAAGGATGAAGCCACCCATGCGCAGGTTTTCGCGCACGGTCATCTTCGGAAACAGAGCCCGCTCCTGCGGCACGAAACAGATGCCTTCGCGCAGGATCTGGTCAGGACGCATGCCGTTCAGGCGCTTGCCCTTGAAGATGACATCGCCCTTGCGGATCGTCAGCATGCCGCAGATGGCTTTCATCAGCGTCGATTTGCCCGCGCCGTTCGGCCCGATGATGCAGTGAACCTTGCCGGGTTCGACGGTCAGATGGGCGCCGTCGAGGATTGCCGGGCCGTCGCCGTAACCGGCGGTGATGTTGGTGACCTGAAGCAGTTCGCTCATCACGCAGCCTCCTGATCGAGCACGCCGCCGAGATAGGCGTCGAGAACCTGGGGATCCTTGCGCACCACATCGGGCGTCCCGTCGCAGATCACCCGCCCCTGCGCCATCACGACGACGCGATGCGAAAGCCGCATGATCAGGTCCATGTTGTGCTCGACGATCAGCACCGTCAGGCCGCGTGCGTTCAGCGCCTGGATATGGCTGATAATCTCTTCGAGCAGCGACGGGTTGAACAGCCCGGCAATGCCATCGACGCGACTGAACGATGACGTTCTCGATGACGGTCATGTCGGAGAGGTTACGGGAAATCTGGAACGTGCGGCTCAAACCCCCTGGCGGTCACCTTGTGCGGCCGCAGATGGTCGATCCGCTGGCCGTCCAGCCAGACCTCGCCGGATGTCGGTGCAACCGTGCGGCTGATACAGTTGAACGCGGTGGTCTTGCCGGCGCCGTTCCGGGCCGATCAGGGCGGTGATAGAGCCCTTCTCGACGGTGAAGGTCGCGCCGTCAACGGCCCGTATGCCTCCATAATGCTTGCAGAGATTTTTCACTTCGAGCATGCGTCTTACCTTCCATCACGTCTGCATTTGGCAGTCAGGATGTGAGGCCGCGATGCGGCCCCACAGTACGAGAGAGGTCAGAACCCTGCCTTGGGGTAGCTGAACGGCACGACGCCCTCGAATTCGCCCTTCGGATAGACGAACTTCAGCTGACCATCCTGCCACTGGGTCATGATGTGCTCCTTGTCCTTGGCGAGCCCGCGCTCATCCCAAGTGAAGCGACCGAGAACGGTGCGGGCCGGATCGTCCTTGGTACGGGCATGCAGCCATTCGCCCATCTTGGCGTTGTCGGTCGAATTCGCACCGGTGATCGCCTGCTCGATGCCCTGGCAGACTGCGAAGGGAATGGCGCTGTCTTCATCCGGCTCGACGCCATAGGCCGCCTCGAAGGCGTTGACGAAATCGGCATTGTTGAACGGTTTACCGGCGAGCGTGCCGTCGAAAGGAACATCCTTGTGCCAGGTCGTGTGGATCAGGACGCCATCGGCGGCTTCCTTGCCGACGCCTTCGATGAATTCCGTCTGCGCGCCCTGGCTGAGATAGACCAGCTTCGGCGTCGCACCCACGGTCTTCAGCGCACGTGTCAATTGAACCGCTTCCTCGGCAGATGCAGTCAGGCCGACGATCATTTCGGCGCCGGAGCGCTTGATCGAATTGGCAAGGTTCAGCCAGTCGTTGAAACCTTCTTCCGGCCATTTCTCCTGCATCACCACCTTGATGCCGGCATCGGCGAGATAGCCCGGAGCGAGATCGGCGATTTCCTTGTCGGTCGCAGGGGGTCCTTGACCTTCTGGCCCAGAAGGCCGCCCGAAATGGCGTTGGCAAAAAGTCGTCGGCGGAAACCACCGCGACCGTCTTCGGCGCCTGGCCGGAGGCGATGATGTCCTTCATCACGGCCATCACGTCCTTGCCGGTATATTCGGCGGCGCTCACCTGGAAATAGAACAGGTTCTTGTAACCCTGCTCATAGATGCGCAGCGCCCGCCGGACGGGACGGGGTGCACCATGTTGTACTTGGAAAGGACGCTGGCAACCGGGAAGGTCAGGCGGCTGGAAAAGGTGCCGTAGACCGCATCGACCTTGTCGACATTGATGAAGCGTTCATACTGGTTGATCGCCGTTGCCGGATCGGAGCGGTTGTCACTGACCACCAGCTCGACCTGCCGGCCGAGAATGCCGCCAGCATCGTTGATCAGCTCGGTGCACAGCTCATAGCCGCGCTTGTGTTTTTCACCGCTAACCGAAAGGCCGCCGGTGATCGGCAGCGATGCGCCGATCTTGATATTCGCCGCCTGGACGGCGCTGGACAGCAAAGCCGCCGCCGCTGTCGTCGTTAGAAATTTCGCCAGTTTCATCGACATTCCTCCTCCGGGTGCAATCGATTGCACGACTTGTCAAAAAATCGCCGGGCAAACCTGCCCTCCGTTCCTGCAGATCGTCGCCCCAAAGGCTCCTCCCCGGACTGACGCATGCGCGATTCCCGACCATCAGCGTCTCTTCTCACGAGGTAGTGCAATCGATTGCATGATTTACTAACACTTCATATTCGAATGGTCAAGCATCATCGTGCAATCGATTGCCTAATTTCGCAAAGGCTGTAGAATGCACCACGACACGAGGCGATGGAATGCAGAAAAAAGAGTTACTTTGAAAGACATAGCCCGGGAGACCGGCGTGCACGTTTCGACCGTTTCGCGCGCCCTGGACCCTGTCGAACGCAAAACCATCACCGACGAAGTGGCAAAGCGCATACAGGCGGCGGCCGAAAGCCTCGGTTATCGCCCCAACCGGATCGCGGCCGGACTAAGGACCAACCGGACGATGACCGTCGGCGTGATGATCCCCGACATTACCAACGTGATTTTCCCGCCTATCCTGCGCGGCATCGAGAGCGTGCTCGAACCGCTCGGCTATGCCTCGATCATCGTCAACACCGACAGCGAGAGGGACCGCGAAATCCGTCTGCTTGACGTCCTGCGCGATCGCGGCGTCGACGGCATCATCCATGCCGCCGTATTGCGCAGCGATCCATCGATCGCCAAGGCGGCGCAGGATGGCTTGCCGGTCGTGACGCTCAACCGAAAGGTCGAGGCCTCCGATATCCCCTACGTCATCAACGACGAGGACGCCGGCATTTGCCAGATGCTGCGCCATCTCCGCGAGCTCGGTCATACCCGGATCGCCCATATCGCCGGGCCGCAGGACCTCTCCACCGGACAGTTGCGGCTCGCCGCGTTCCGAAGAGCCGCCTGGGACCTTGGCGCCGAGGCCGAAGAGGATTTGATCGTCACCGCCACCCGCTTCGATGAACAGGAAGGGGCGCGCTGCCTGTCGGCACTCTTGTCCTCCGGCGAGACCTTCACCGCCGTGCTTTGCGCCAACGACCGCCTGGCACTGGGCGCCATCGAAGCCCTGCGCGAGCGGGGTATCGACTGCCCGCGCCAGGTTTCCGTCACCGGCTTCAACGACATGCCCTTTCTCGACCTGATCCGGCCGAAGCTGACGACGGTCCGGATCCAGCAGCATGGCGCCGGACGCGCCGCTGCCGAAATCCTGCTGCGGCTCCTGAACGGCGAGACGGCGGATGACGTTGAGATCGAAACCATCCTGCCCATCGAGCTTGTGATCCGCGAAAGCACTGCGCCCTGCCCCTGACAAGGTAAGGCTAACCGCGCTTCTCGCCGACGCGCGCCAGAACGAAATCATGCTCGACCTCCCAGAAGTCGCCACCGAACTCGTAGGCCTCGGCGCGGTCCGGATCATGCGTGTGCCTGAATTCCGCGAGCAGGCTTTCCTTCACGCCGAAGACGGCATCCGAATTGATGTAGGGATCGTCCGGATCGAAGATGTGGGTGATCAGCGTTTCGAAGCCGTCGGCCTTGATGATGTAGTGCAGATGCGCCGGCCGGTTCGGATGGCGGCCGAGATGATCGAGCATCTGGCCAACCGGGCCGTCGTTCGGGATCGGATAGTATTTCGGCTTGACCGCCCGGAACCAGTAGCGGCCATCGGCATCGGTGCGGAAGACGCCGCGCAGGTTGAAATCCGGCTGGATGCCCTGTTGCTGCACGTCATAGAAACCTTCGTCATTGGCCTGCCAGACGTCAAGCACCGCATCCTTGATCGGCAGGCCCGCCGTGTCGAGAATACGGCCGCCGATCACCATATCCTCGCCCTTGGCATCGAGGCAGATATTGGCACCCATCGGCAGTTCCGGCGCACCCTTGACGTGGAACGGCCCGAGCACCGTGCTTTCCGACGCGCCGGTTGGTTTGCGGTTGTTGATCGCATCGACCAGCATCGAGACGCCCAGCGTATCCGACAGCAGGATGAACTCCTGCCGCCACTCGTTGCACATCTGGCCGGTGCGCGTCAGGAACATGATCGCCTGGAACCATTCCTCCTGCGTCGGCTCGATCTCCTTGACCGCCTCATGCAGCTTGCGGGTGACCACCTCCATGATCTCTTTCAGCCGCTCGTCTTTGGCATTTTTGTTGCGGCCGGTGACGACCTCGACGGAATTCTCTTCGGTAAAGAAACCCTTTTCATGCGCATCCATTACGGTCTCACTTTCCAAGAATTGTCATCAGCACCCGGCGCAGTTCAGCGGCCGGATCGTCGGCAATCGCCTCGCGCCGCCAGGCGACATGGTGGTCCGGGCGGACCAGCAGAATGCCGCTGTCGTGGATTTCGCGGATATTTGCCCAGTCGCCGGTAAAATCCTGCCAGTGCTGACGCGGGCCGATGAGATGGGCGGTGATGTCGATGCCCAGTTCCTTGCCAAGGCTGCGTGCGGCCTCGACCCAGCCCTGCCCGCCAATGCCGGTGAGCACCGTGAACTTGCCATGGCCGGTGAGATCGAGCGTCGAAACTTTTTCACCGGTGCCGGAGAACACCCAGGCGTGCGGCAGCCGCGCGCCCGGCCAGCTCGTTTGCTGGCAATGCAGCTCCGATCCTTGGTGAAGGCCGGCTCCGCCTGTCCATCGGTGATCGCAGCGCCGGAGCGATAGCGCTGGTTCATCTCGACACCGTGGCAATCGAACTCGTAGACCTTGTCGGCAATCGCCTTGCGGATTGCAGCGCGCTGCCCTTCGGCGGCGACCGTGTTGTTGCAGCGGGCATCCATGTTCTGCTGCATCTTCACGGGGTCGATGGAATCGAGCAGGCCGAGCGCCTTGAAGATCGGGCCGAACTCCTCGATCGACTTGTTGGCGCGGGTGACGATCTGCTTGGCGACCGGCGCGCGTTCAGCCTGATAGCTGTCGAGCAGCTTTGGCCCCGCCGTGCCCTTCAAAACGAAAGCGAGCTTCCAGGCGAGGTTGAAAGCGTCCTGGATCGAGGTATTGGAGCCAAGGCCGTTCGACGGCGGATGCCGGTGGGTGGCGTCGCCCATGCAGAAGACGCGGCCGTTCGACGTGGTGGTGGCGTACATGTTGTTGACGGTCCACGTGGACACCGACTTGATGGTCATCTCGAGATCGGGATCGCCAACGAGGTCGCGCACCACCTTCTTGGCATGCGCCTCATCCACCGAGGGCGCCGGCTGGTTGATATCGTAGCCCCAGACGATCAGCCATTCGTCCCATGGCCTCACCATACGCACCAGCCCCATGCCGATGCCGCCGACATCCGCGCCCGGCTGCAGCACCCAGTAGAGTACCGACGGGCGATGAGCGACGAGACGCGAAAGATCAGCCTTGAACAGGATGTTCATCGAGCCGGCGACGCCCATCTTACCCTCGAAGGTGAGACCGGCATGTTCCACGACCTTGGAATTTCCGCCATCGGCTCCGACCAGATATTTCGAGCGGACGATGATTTCCCTGCCGATCAACCGGTCGAGACAGGTTGTCGTCACGCCGTCCTCGTCCTGGACGTGGCTCAGATATTCCGTCGACATGCGCGGCTGGGTACCGCGCGAACAGGCCGTCTTGAACAACAATGGCTCCATGAATGTCTGCGGCAGGTCGTTCATCCGGGTTGGCGAAGAAAGCTGATGCTCCGCGCGAAAGCGGATGTTTGCCCCAGCTCTTCATCCGGCCGATCTCCTCGCCGGTGAGCGAGGTACAGAAGACGTTCTCACCCATCAGGTCCTGCTCTGCGGCGAACATATAGGCCTCGTCCTCCACGTCGCGGCCGAGATCGCGCAGCACTTCCATGGTGCGCTGGTTGGTAATGTGGGCGCGCGGCGTGCTTGCGAGCCAGCGGTAACGGTTGATCACCAGGTTCTCAACCCCGTAGGACGAAAGCAGGGCTGCGGTGGCGGAGCCCGCCGGGCCAGTGCCGATGATGAGTACGTCGGTGGTAATGTCAGCCATGAGGCCCTCCCTTATGCGTATGGTTGAGTGGACCGCCCTTCAGAACGCGGCGGACCGGAAAAAGCTGGATGCCGGTGCGGTCGGAGAACAGTCCCCAGAGGCCGCGCGGCGCAAAAGCATGACGACGATGCCGAGAAGACCCAGCATCAGCAGATACCAGGAGCCGAAATCGGCCAGCAGGTTCTGCAGCAGGAAAAGATGATGACGCCGAGGATCGGGCCTTCGATCGTGCCGATGCCGCCGATCACGACGATGAAGATGACGTAGGCCGTCCAGTCGGTGACCGAGAAAGCGGCATCCGGCGAGATGCGCGCCTTCTGGACGTAGATGAGCGCGCCGCACGTGCCCGTGATAAAGGCGGTAGCGAGATAGACCAGCGTCTTCATCCGCCGCGCATCGACGCCGACGGCGCGCGCCGCCTGTTCATTGTCGCGCACTGCGGCAAGGCCAAGACCCTGCTTGCTGCGCAGAAGCCCGTAGATGAAACCTACCGTCGCGACGACGAGGATCAGCGCCAGCCAATAGGTCAGTGCATCGCCCGCCTCCGAGGCCTTCATGCCGAAGAAATCGCGCATCATGTTAACGCCGATCATCTCGCGGGTTGCCTCGCGCGGCAGCGAGGTACCGGTGCCGCCGCCAAGCGCCTTCCATTGGGCAAGCAACAGCCGCACGACTTCGGCGACAACCCAGGTACCGATGGCAAAGTAGGGGCCATAGAGCCGGAAGGTGAAGAAGGCCGTCGGAATGGCCAGCGCAACCGAGAACAGCCCGGCAATCAGGATGGCCACGACCGGATCGACGCCGAACAGGATGACTGCGCCGAACATCGTATAGGCGCCGAAGCCGACGAAAGCCTGCTGACCGACCGAAATCAGCCCGGCATAACCGGCAAGCAGGTTCCAGTTCTGCGCCAGAACCAGCATGGTGAGGATGAAGAACAGGTCCTGGATGACGCCGCGCGAGACGATGAAGGGTGCAGCAAAGGCGAGCAGCAACAGCGCGATGACCGCGATTGCCGTCAGCATCGACGCCCGGGTGCGCGTCTCGACCGTGAAAGAGGGAATGGCCATGGTCATCGCTGCACCTCAATCGACGGCGCGCGGGAAGAGGCCGCGCGGCTTGAACAGGAGGACGGCCAAAAGGCGAGATGGCCGGCAAGGATCTGCCATTCCGGATTGATCGCAGCACCGACCGTCTGCGCCACGCCGAGAATGATGCCGCCGGCAAGCGTGCCCCAGAGCGAACCGAGCCCGCCGATGATGACCGCCTCGAAGGCATAGATCAGTCATGAAGGTCCTGACGTCGGATCGAAATTGGCGCGCGTTCCGAGATAGAGGGCGGCGATTGTCACCACGACCATGGCAAGCCCCGTCGCCATCGCAAAGATCCGCTGCGGCCGTATGCCCATCAGCCCGGCCGTCACCGGATCATCGGACGTTGCCCGGAAGGCGCGGCCGACGGAGGTGCGGTAGATCAGCTGGTTGAGACAGACGATGACGGTAACGGCCGAAAAGAATGTCATCAGCGGCATGATGCCCGCAGTGACCGGTCCGAGATTGACCGAGGCACTTTCGAGGCTACCGGCAAACACGCGGCGGCTATCGGCGGAGAAACTTTCGAGCAAGCCGTTCTGGATGACGATCGACAGGCCGAAGGTGACGAGCAGCGGCGGCAGGATATCCTTGCCGAGCGTGCGGTTGAGCAGGAAATATTGCAAGGCCCAGCCGATGGCGAACATCAGCGGCATCGCGATCAGGGCGGCGATGAACGGGTTGAGCCCAAGCGTCGTCACCAATACGAGAATGAGGAAGGCGGCAAGCACGATCATGTCGCCATGGGCGAGATTGACCAGCCGCATGATCCCGAAGACGAGGCTCAAGCCCGCTGCAAACAGCGCGTAGAGGCCGCCGAGCAGCACGCCCTGGAGAATGGTATCAAGCCAGTTCATGGTGTTCCGTCCCGAAATAGGCCTTGTGGATATCGTCGCGGCTCAAATCCGAAGACCGGCCGGTGAGCGTCACCCGACCCTCCATCATGCAGTAGACGCGGTCGGCCACCTTCAGCGCCTGGGCGATGTCTTGCTCGACGATGACGATCGAGGCGCCGGTTTCGCGGATGCTCGGAAATGCGGCGTAGATATCGCGCACCACGACCGGCGCCAGGCCGAGGCTGATCTCGTCACAAAGCAGCACCTCCGGGTTTGACATCAGCCCACGGCCAATCGCCACCATCTGCTGCTGGCCGCCGGATAGCGCGGTGGCCGGGTTGTTCCGCCTCTCCTTGAGGATCGGGAAGAGCGCGAAAATGCTGTCGAGTGTCCACGGCCCATCGACTTTGCGGCCATACTTTCCGATCTGCAGGTTTTCTTCGACACTCAGCGAGGGAAAGAGTTTTCGCCCTTCCGGCACCATGGCGATGCCGCGCGAGAGGATATCCGGCGCCAGCAGCGCGCCGATCGGCTCGTCGCGATAGAGGATCGACGCCGGTGCATTGGCGAGCACGCCTGAGATGGAACGCATCAGCGTCGTCTTGCCGGCACCATTGGCGCCGATGATGGCGATGGTCTCGCCGGCGCCGACGGTGATATCGACACCGAACAGCGCCTGGAAATCGCCGTAGGCAGCGGTCAAGCCTCTGGTTTCGAGCAGCGCCATCAGACTTCGATCCCCAGATAGATTTCGCGGACGTCGCGCGAGGCCATGATCTCGTCCGGCTTGCCGATGCCGATGACCTTGCCGAAATGGAGGACCAGCAGGCGCTCAACGACGGAATTCAGAGCATGCAGCACATGCTCGATCCAGATGACGGCGATGCCACTTGCATGGATGTTGCGGATCGTGGCGACCAGCGCGCGGCACTCGCCTTCTGTCAGCCCGCCGGCGATCTCGTCGAGCAGCAGCAGCTTCGGCTCCGTCGCCAGTGCGCGGGCCAGTTCCAACCGCTTGCGCTGCAAGAGCGATAGGCTGCCAGCCAGCACATTCGCCTTTTCGATCAGTCCGGTATCCACGAGGATTTCAGCGCAGCGGTCCGACACGTCGGCCTCGCGCTGCCGCGATCCGAAGGCGCCGGCAACAAGCAGGTTTTCAAACACCGTCAGTTTCTCAAATGGCTGCGGGATCTGGAAGGTGCGGCCCATGCCGGACAGGCAGCGCGCCATCGGCGGCGTGCGTGTCACATCGCTGCCGAGAAAGCGGATGCTGCCGCTGTCGGCGGCGATATTGCCGGTGATCAAATTGAACAGCGTCGACTTGCCGGCGCCATTCGGTCCGATGATGCCCAGCGCCTCGCCTTCACCGACGGCAAAGGAAATCTGCTCGGCGACCGTAAGTGCGCCGAATTTCTTCAGAAATACCGTCAAGTTCGAGAATAGGCATGGTTATCGTTCCAACGATTATTCTGCAGTGTCCCCACCGTCTCCCCATTCACGGTGAGACGGTGGCCGACAGGCCGAAAAGGAGTCTCGCCCCTACCCGATCGCTTCCATCTTGCCGCCGACCGGAATGTTCGGCGCCGTCTTGTTGTCGGTGATGACGAGATCGTAGCCACCGCCGTCCTTCAGCCGCCATTGACCACCGACCAGCGGGGTCTTGGCGATGTTCTTGGCGGCGAACGGTGGCAGCCCCTTGCCGTCCCAGGCGATCGGCCCGACCAGCGTGTCGAGCTTGGTCGCGGCGATCGCCTGCGCCACGACATCGCTGTCGGCCGGATCGCCGGCGCGTTTCATCACGTCGACTGCCAGTTCGAAGAGGGCATGGGCAAAGCCGATCGGCTGCGTCCACGGCCGGTTGGTCGCCTTGGTGAAGGCTGCGGCCACCTGTGCGGCGCTCTCGCCGGTCAAAGATGATTTGAACGGGTGGCTCGGCGTCCACCAGACTTCCGACGAGAGATTATGCCCGGCATTGCCCAGCGCTTCCACCGTCTGAGGAAAGAGCAGCGCCTTGCCGATCGAGGCGATCTTCGGGGCAAAACCCTGCTGCTTGGCCTGGTTCCAGAAGGTGGTGAAATCCGGCGGGATCACGACGCCGGTGATGATTTCGCACTGGCCGGACTTGAAGGCATTGATCTGCGCGGAGAAATCGTCAGTCATGTTCTGATAGCGGCCGGGATCGATCAGGCCATAGCCCATCTTTTCGAGCACCGGCGGGAAGCCGACGACCTTGTCGCCCCAGGCATTGCCGTCGCCATCGTTGGGGAAGAGACCGCCGACCTTTTTGTTGGTCTCGATCTGCGACCACATATTGGTAAAGACGGCGATGACGTCTTCGAGACCCCAGAAGAAGTGGTAGGCATAATTGAACGGCTTCCACGAGGCCGGATCGCCGGGATTGCCCTGCTGGCCGATGAACCAGGGCTGCCAGGGCGCGACCGTCGAGATGCACGGCATTTCCTCCGCCTCGCAGGTCGTCGCCACCGGATTGGTCGTCTCCGGCGTCGAGGCGACCAGAATGAGGTTCACCTCGTCATCGACGATCAGTTCCTTGGCGACTTCCGCCGCCCGGTTGGGGTTCGACTGGCTGTCCTTGACGACGACCTCGTAGTTGAGGCCCATGCTTTTGGTCGTCGAAAGGAAACTGTCGATAACGAACTTGTCGGCCTCGCCGAAGGCGGCGAGTGGCCCGGTCTGCGGGCTGACATAGCCGAGCTTTATGGCCGCGTCTTGAGCGATCGCCGGTGCCGCAAGGCCGGATGTGGCGGCCAATGCACCGGTCGCGGCCGTCGTCTTCAGAAAATCGCGTCTGGTAAACATGTTTCGTCCTCCCATTGTCCTCTCCTCCCAGAGAGTGTGATGTCTGTGTTGCGTCTATGTCGGCCGCTTGCCCTCCCAGGCATCCTGCAGCAGGGCACGAATAGATTGCCGGTCGATCGGCCGCGGGTTCCAGTAGGGGTTTTCGGTGGCGATCTCTGCCGTGTGATCGAGGTCGGTTTCAGGTGAGCCCCAGATCCTTCAGCGCCAGCGGCGCGCCGATCTGCTTGGCGAAATCCCAGAGGCCGCCACCGACCGAGCCACCGAATATCCCGGCAACCGGCGCCAACAGCTCGGGAACAGCGACGGCATTGTAGGCTGCGGTGTGCGGCAGCATGATCGCATGGGTATCGGCATGCGGCGTATCGAAGGTGCCGCCGAGCGTGTGGCAGATCTTGTGGTGCAGCGCCATGCCGACCGTGCCGAGCACGGTGCCGCATAGCCAGGCGCCGTAAAGGGCATCAGCGCGAAGATCGAGCAGCTGCGGTGTCTTGATGATATCCGGCAGGCTGGCCTTGAAGGCGCGTAAGCCTTCGACCGCCATCAGCGTCGAAATCGGGTTGCGATCTTGCGCATAGAGCGCCTCGACCGCATGGGCCATGGCATTCAGTCCCGAGGTAACGCTCATGCCGACCGGCAGGCCGGTCGTCAGCGCCGGATCGTAGATCACCACTTCCGGCAGGATGCTGGCATGGCGCACCGTCGTCTTGCGCCCGCCCTCCGTCTGACCGAGGATCGGCGTCACTTCCGAGCCGGCATAGGTGGTGGGAATGACGATCTGCGGCAGGTTCGTGCGATAGGCGATGGCTTTGCCGAGACCCGTGGTCGAGCCGCCGCCGAGCGACACGACGCAATCCGCCTTGGTCTCGGCCACGACTTTCATCGCCGCCTCGGTAACATCGACGGGCGTGTGCATGACAGCACCGGCAAAGACGCCGACGGCGAGAGGGCCTAGCCGTTCGGCCAGCGCTTCCGCGTCCACCTTCTGCTGCGGCGTCGACAGGACCAGCGCCCGGCTGCAGCCGAGCTTCTCCACCCATTCGCCGGCGGTGTCGCTCTTGCCTTCGCCAAAGACGATGTGGGCGGGGCTGCCACTATAGGTGAAATCGCGGCTCATGCCTCGGCTCCCTGTTTGCCCGCACCATGACGAAGGTCAGCTCCAGCCGCCATGCCGGCGCGCCCTTGCTTTGCCGCTCGTCCTGCCGCTCGAAGGTGCGCACCAGTTCCGGCTTGACGCCGAAGATCGCGTCTTCGGCCAGATGCGGATCGCTGCCGTCATAGATGTGCGTCGTGATCGTTTCGAAGCCCGGTGCCTTGATCATGAAGTGAAGATGCGCGGGGCGGCGTAGCGGATAGCCCGCCTGGCGCAGGAGCTTGCCGACCGGACCGTCATCCGGCACGCCATAACCGCAAGGCCTGATGGTCTGATAGTGAAAACGGCCATCCGCATCGGTGCGGAAGAAGCCGCGCAGGTTGAATTCAGGCTGCAGGTCCGGCTGCTGGTTCTCGTAGAACCCTTGGGCATTGGCCTGCCAGGTGATGATCTCGGCATTGGCGACCGGATCGCCATCAAGATCCTGCACACGGCCGGATATTTCCAGCCTTTCGCCAATGCCATCGAGTGAGATATTGCTGCCGAGCGCCAGCTGTGGAACATCGGCGCGGAAGAACGGTCCGCGCACGGTGTTGGGCGTTGCCGTCTTCGGGCGGCGCGAATTGATTTCCTCGACCAGCGCCGACGCGCCGAGCAGATCGGATAGCAGCACCCACTCCTGACGCCGCTCATCGCTGGCGTGACCGACGTCCGTCAGGAATTCGATCACCTTGCGCCAATCCGCCTGCGTCGGCCGCAATTCCCGGATGACGCCATGGAGATGCGCCACCGCCACCGCCAGAATCTGCGGCAGGCTATCGTCCTTCGATTGCGGAAGTCGTTGCGCTGAAAATGTCATGCGAGGTGGCCTCGCTGAAATTCAGCGCCATCGGACCCGGCGTCATGCGTCTCCTCCAAAGCATTGGCTGGTGGAGATGAATTTAATCCAAACGTGATGCGCCAGTGATGATTTTATTCCCGATTAATATATCATATCGTTATGAAGATAGACGAGCGTCACCTTGTCCAGCTTGCGGCCGTGGTCAAAACCGGCGGTGTCACCGAAGGCGCGGCCCTGCTTGGCCTGTCGCAACCGGCCGTCTCGCGCACGCTTTCCATGCTCGAAGCCCGCATCGGCGAACCGCTGTTCATCAAGGGCCGCCGGCCGCTGCAGCCGACGCCGCTCGGGCGCGCCTTGGCCGATCACGGCCAGACAATGCTGTCGGCATCGCGCAAGGCCTCCGATGTCGTCGAGAGTTTCCGGGTCGGCAAGAGCGGCGTGGTGCGCGTCGGTGGCACGCCGTTCTTCATGGATGCGTTGATTGCCGGCATGATCGCCGAGTTTCAGAACCTGCATCCCGACGTGCGGATCGACCAGACCTATGGCTATTTCCCGGATCTGCGCGCCGCGCTCAATGCCGACCAGATCGATCTTGCCATCTGCCCGATCGATATTCTCGACGAGGGCTCCGGCCTCGAATTCCACCAGATCCTGCCCGGCCGCAACGTCATTGCCTGCCGGGTCACCCACCCACTGCTGTTGAAGCGGCGGCCGCAGCCGGCGCATCTGCTCGATTTCCCCTGGATTGCCCCGCCACCGGGCAGCCCGCTTCTGGCCGACCTGCGGAGCATGCTGCTCTCGTTCGGCGCAACCGAAATCAAGATCCGCTATTCGGGCGGCTCCCTCATGAGCGTTGTCAACTACATGAAGGCGGCCGATGCGCTGACCATCATGCCGCACAGCGTCGTCTTCGCTCTGCGCAACGAAAAGTCTATCACCGCGCTCCCCGTCTCCATCCCGCATCCCGAACGCGCGCTCGGCCTCTTGAAACGCTCCGACGCCCCCCGCTCCCCCGCGGTCGATCACTTTTCCCGCCATATCCGCACCGGCTTCGACAATCTGAAACACCTGATCAAGCGGCATGAGCAGTCGGTGGTATGGGGCTCATAGCGATTATCTCGTCAGTCACATACTGCGCTGAAACGGGGTCTGGCGAGTGGATCGGCGCGGCCCCGTCGATGCGCGCTCGACCAGATGACAGGCGAGTTCGACGCGTCGTGGCGGCATCGGCAGGCCGGACAGGCTGTCGCGTAAGAGATCGAGGGCAACAGAGCCGATTTCGCGCATCGGGATGTGCATCGTCGTTAACGGCGGATTGAGGAAGGACGCCTGCGGCAGGTCGTCCATGCCCATGACAGACACATCGCCCGGCACCGAATAACCCCGCTGCTGGACACCCATCATGGCACCGACGGCCAGGCTGTCGCCGGCGGCCAGCACGGCGGTAAAATCGAGCCCGCGCGTCTCGATGCGGGACGCAATGGCCTGCGCCGCCAGTTCCGGCAGCCAGTCCTCGACAGGCACCATCAAGTCCGGGTCAGCCGGAAGGCCATGATGCCTCAGCGCATCCTGCCAGCCCTCGTAGCGCCGCTCGATGGTCCGCCGCCCCGGCCGCATCAGGAACAGGATGCGCTCATGGCCGAGCCCGATCAGGTGGTCGGCGGCCAGCCGCGCGCTGGAGCGGTTGCAGGGTGTGACGCTGGAAAGCCGCATGAAAGGGTCATCACTGTTAAGCAGCACGACCGGCTTGTCGAAGCCGCGGGTTGCGGCGAGCATGCCCTCGTCATCGACGGTCAAGAACAGCAGGCCCGCAACCTGCGGATCGTCCTGCGCCTCCTTCAAGACGGCCAGTTCCTCGTTGCGATCAGCGATCGGCCGCGTGACGATCTCGAGCCCCAGCGCCTGCGCGCGTTCCTTGAGGCCCTCAAGCACATAGAGCGTGAACTGGTTGCGCACATAGTCGATCATCGCAGCACTTGAGGCGGCCAGAATGACCTTCTGGCCGGCAACCGCGGTTGGAATCACATAATTGGCGAGCTTCGCCGCTTCGAGCACCAGCTGGCGGATTTCCGGTCGAACGCCTTTTTCGCCCGCAATGGCCCACGAGGCGGTGCTGAGCGACACACCACAGGCCTCGGCGATGTCCTCCAGACGCACTCGCTTGCTTTTCTTTCCGCGCTTACCGGGTAGCGGTTTCACAGCCATGTTGTTTCTCCGTTGCGACAACATGAGAAAAATTTTCAGATTGCGCAAGGAAAATCGTCGTGCATTTAATTCATCACGGAACCGCCACAAGAGCGGAACGGATGGAGGAGCATTCATGGGTCCAGATGGCCGCGATATCAGCAACGGTCTCGATCGCCTTGTCGCCGGAACGACTGGCCTCAAGCACGACGGCCGCTTCCATGAGCCCAATCTCGATGGCACCGCTGGCGACTATATCAGTTTCGATAGCTGGGAATGGCCGCAGGGTGTCGGCCTCTATGGCCTGATCAAGCTCTGGCTTTTCACCGGCCGCGACGACCTGCGCCAGCTCGTCGAAGCCTGGTATCAGCAGCGCATCGAGGCCGGGTTGCCGCAACTCAACGTCAACACCACCGCGCCGATGCTCGGCCTGTCGGTGCTCTGGGCAAAGACCCGTGATCCGCGCTGGCAGCCGGTGCTCGATGAATGGGCAAACCGGGTGATGGCAGAGCTTGGCCGCACGCCGGAAGGCGGCTTCGAGCATCACGTCTCCGACAAGGTCAATCACGATGAACTCTGGGACGACACCCTCTACATGGTCGCCCTGTTCCTCGCCTCCTACGGTCAGGCGAGTGGCCGGCGCGAACTGGTCGACGAAGCCTCGCGGCAGTTCCTCGTCCACACCCGCTACCTCGCCGACACCCATACCGGCCTCTGGTTCCATGGCTGGACCTTCGACGGCCGGCACAATTTCGCCCGGGCGCTGGGCGCGGGCAATGCCTGGATCACGGCGGGATTGCTCGACCTCTTCGATCTCGCCGATCTCGCCAAGCCGGTGAGGGATTTCCTGCAAGGCGTGCTGGTGGCGCAGGTCGATGCGCTGTTGTCGCTTCAGGCTCCGTCCGGCGCGTGGCGCACATTGCTCGACGATGCCACGTCCTATGAGGAAATTTCCGCCACGGCCGGGATCGGCTACGGCCTGTTGAAAGGCTATCGCCTCGGCCTCGGCACCCCGGCTTGGCGAACCGCCGGCCTCAAGGCCTTGCAGGTGGTGATGGACAATATCGACGAGACTGGCACCGTCGGAAACGTCTCCTATGGCACCCGCATGGGCCATGACCTCCAGTTCTACAAGGACATCCCCATTCAACCGACCGGCTATGGCCAGGCATTGGCCATCCTGTGCCTTTCCGAAGGCCTGCAGCATGTCGGACAGGAAGGACAAGCAGCATGACGATGAAGATTTTGTACGGCGCGGCCCCGGAAGACGTCAAAGGCTATGACACGGAAAAAACTCCGCAGCGCCTTCCTAATGACCGACCTGTTCGTGCCGGACGCCGCCAGTTTCACCTATACCCATGTCGACCGCCTGCTTCTCGGCGGCGCAATGCCGGTTTCCAAAAGCGTGACCTTTGGTTCCGGCGACGAGATCGGCACATCCTATCTGCTGTCGGCACGCGAAATGGGCATCGCCAATCTCGGCGGCACGGGGACTGTCACAGTCGACGGACAGTCCTTCACGCTGGAAAACCGCGACGTGCTCTATCTCGGCCGCGGCGCCCGCGAAATCAACATGACAAGCCTTTCGGGAAAGACCCCTGCCCGCTTCTACATGAACTCGGTTCCGGCCGGCGCCGACATCCCCCACAAATTGATCAAAAAGGCTGAATCGAAGGCGGTGGACTTGGGCGACGGCCGCCGGTCGAACAAGCGCCGGCTGGCCATGTATATCCATCCGGAAGTCACGCCCTCCTGCCTGCTGTTGATGGGTATCACCGATCTGGCCGAGGGCAGCGTCTGGAACACCATGCCGCCACACCTGCACGAGCGCCGCATGGAGGCCTATTGCTATTTCGACATGGCGGCGGAAGATCGAATCATTCATCTGATGGGCCGGCCGGAAGAAACGCGCCATCTGATCGTCGCCAATGGCGACGCGGTGCTGTCGCCCGCCTGGTCCATCCACATGGGGGCGGGCACTGGTCCCTACGCCTTCGTCTGGGGCATGACCGGAGAAAACCAGGAATATAACGACGTGGCCCCGGTGGCCCTGGCAGAGCTGAAATGACCCCGATGAGATCCCTGATGAACCGCAAACTGAACGCTAGCGATGCCATCCGCTACTGGCAGCTTGGAGCGATTGCCGAAGAACGCTTCGACGTGCCGGATGCCCCGATGAAGGGCGAGATGGATCCATTCTTCTTTCTTACGAAGCACAAGAATTTCATTCCCCACGAATATCCCTGCCGGACGATCTTTGCCGAGACCTATCGCGGCAAACGGCCGGACGTGCGCGGCGCCTTCGAGGCCACCCGCTGGTGGCTGCCGTTCTGGCTCGCCCAGGCTCGATCTCTCCGGCTTCTGGTTCCGCCCGACCCGCCTTGCTACCTTTGCCCGCACGTTCATCGCAGCGGACAAAGCCGGAACCGCTAAGGTCCGCCTCGGCACCTGCGGCGGCGCGGTCCTCTGGCTGAACGGCAATGAGGCCGGCTGGATGGCGCCCTATAGCCGCAATCTCGAGGAAAAGTCTGAATTCGAGCTTTCGCTGCAGGAAGGCCTGAACGAAGTAACGATCTTCTTCGATGACCTTGCCGAACGCGACGCCCGCTACTTTTTCCAGCTCGATTATCTCGAAGGCCCGGCTGCCAGCGTTGCCGTCCCCGTACCGATTGAGGGCAAGGTCGCCGAAACGATCGAGGCGGCGCTCGAAGGCATGCATTTCGACCGGACGGCCTATTTCGAAGGCGATATCACGCTGCTGCTCGCAGAACCCTTGCCGGTTGATGTCGCAGTCAATGTCACTGTTGAGGGCGACTTCATGTCGACCGAAAGGTTCGACTACGATTTTGTCCTCAAGGCCGGTGCCGCACGTCTGGTCATTGGCCCTTCGGAAGCTGCACCCGCCGATTTCCGCCATTTCCGCATCACGCTGAAGACAGGCGAGTTCGTCGCATCACGCTCGCTCGGCATCGAGATCCGCCATACGGGCCGCCAAGGCACAGCACCGGCGACGCTTGCCGAACGCATCATTGAAACGCTGACCGAAGTCTCGGAATTCTCCGAACGCGATACCGTTCCGCTTTCGCACGGCTGGCCAGCGACCGCGCCGGTGCGGATACCGACGCGATGATCGAGGAAATCCTGCCCTCGATCGAGGATTGCCACGACTGCGCCGACTTTTCACTCGTACCGCTGATCTGGTCGCGCACCGTCTGGGGCAAGGATATCGGCGAGAAAACTCGCGCCCGCATCGACCGGGCCATCCTTGATTTCCGCTACTGGATGGATGAGCCCGGCAACGACGTGCAGTGGTATTTCTCCGAAAACCACGCGCTTCTGTTCCACACCTCCGCCTATCTTGCAGGCCATCTGCTGGCGAACGAAACCTTCACTCGCTCCGGCCGCAAGGGTGCCGAGCAAAGCGCCATTGGCGCTGCCCGCGTGCGCGCTTGGCTCGATCATTTCGAGGCCTGGGAAATGGCGGAATTCAACTCGGCGCCTTACTTTCCGATCGATCTCAAGGGCCTGACGGCGCTCGCCGCCCTGTCGCCCGACGCCGATATCGCCGAACGGGCGAAGAAAGGCATTGTTCGCCTGTGCGAAGTCATCGCCCGATCGGCCCATCACGGCATGGTCACGGCAGCGCAGGGACGCTCCTACGAGCACACGCTCTGCGCCGGCCGCTCGCTGGAGCTTTCGGCCGTCGCCCGGCTGCTCTGGGGCGCCGGCTGGTACGGCCGCCGCGTTCACGCCCTGCCGCAGCTTGCGGTCTGCCTGCGCGATCATGGTCTTACCGTGCCGGAAAGCCTCGCAGCCGTTGCTTGCCATCAGGCCGACGAGCATCAGGAATGGCGGTTCGCGCAGGGTCAGGACCGGTTCGCCGCGCTCTATCACTACAAGGGCCGCGATTTCGCCATGGGCTCTGCTGCCCACTACCGCTGGAACGAATGGGGCTATCAGGAAACCATCCTGCATCTGCGCCTCGGCAAGCGGCCAGAAGCCGCCGTCTGGATCAATCATCCGGGTGAAACCATTCAGTTCAGGGTACGGCCGGCCGTCGTTCTGGGGCGGCTGCAGGCACCCTCCCTCGCGCCCACCAGTATCGGGGGCTGGCCGTACTCGACTTTTTGACCTTCGAAGAACAGCCTGATTTCACCCATGCCTGGTTCCCGATCGCCGAATTCGACGAAAGCACCGTGCGTGGACGCCTTGCCATGGCCCGCAGCGGCGGCGGTGCAGTGATCCTTCTGGGCAGCACCGACCTGCAGCCGGTGACGGCAGGTCCGTCGGCCAATGCGGAATTGCGTCAATACGGCCAGAACACCCGCTGGATCGTGCGGATTTGTGAAGCATCTGATCTCGGAACGGTGGAAAGCCGGTTCGCATCACTTTCCGTTGAAGAGACGGCAGACGGCTCATTGGTCATCGCAGACCCCGATTACGGCACGGTTACCTTCCGCAAGGACGGCTCGGTGGAAGCCGAGGGCCGAACGATTGTTCCCAAGGATTTCACGGTAGCAGGCGAGGTTGCCATGCTGACCGCAAACTGACGACGCAGCGCCGGCAAGGAGAAGCCGGCGCCCGTTCAAATGCGGGCAAGGAGAAGGCCCGCACCCAGAGGAGGAGGAAGACATGACCAAGACCAGAACGATGCTCGCGGCATTCGCCGTCGGGCTTTTGACCTCCACGGCAGCACTGGCCGGGGACGTACGCATCATGTGGTATTCCGATGGCGTCGAGGGCGAGGTCCTGAAAGACCTCATCGATCGCTTCATGAAGGACAACCCCGATATCAAGGTCACCATCGACAACGTGTCCTACAGCGTCGTGCGCGAACAGCTGCCGGTGCAACTCGAGGCCGGCGACGGCCCGGATATCGCCCACGTCACCAACCTGAAGGCACTCAGCAAGCATTGGCTGGATCTGCGCCCGCTGGTGGCCGACGCTGCCTATTGGGACAAGAATTTCGGCGATCAGGCCGACTGGATGCGCCCTGACGGCACCGACCAGATTTCCGGCTTCATGACGCAGATCACGCTGACCGGCGGTTTTGCCAACAAGACGCTGTTCGAACAGGCTGGCGTTGCCCTGCCCGGCAAGGATGCCACCTGGGATGACTGGGCCAAGGCTTCCAAACAGGTCGCCGAAAGCCAGCAGGTCCCTTTCCCCGATGGCACTGGACAGATCCGGGCATCGCATAACAGCGCCTGACATTGCCTTCGGCGCCAACTATATCGGGGCAGACGGAAAACCGGCACCGCTCGACGACGGCTCCAAGGCTTTCATCTCCAAGTTCATCGGCTGGATCGAAGACGGCACGATGAGCAAGGACGTCTGGGTATCGGCCGCCGGCTCGACCTATCGTGCGGGCGCCGACGACTTCATCAACGGCCAGGTCGCGTTTTATTATTCCGGCTCCTGGCAGGTGCCTAACTTCTCGACCAAGATCGGTACGAACTTCGATTGGATAGCAACCGGCAGCCCCTGCGGCCCGGCAAACTGCACCGGAATGCCGGGTGGGGCCGGCCTCGTGGCGATCAAGTACACGAAAAACCCGAAGGACGTCGCCAAGGTCATGGATTACCTGGCAAGCGAGCCGGTCGTGAAGGAGTTTTCCGAACGCACCCTGTTCCTGCCGGCCCACAAGGGCGTGATCGAAAAAGGGCTCGACTTCAAGACGGACGATGCGCAGGCCAAAACTGCTCTCGGCATCTTCGTCACGGCCACGACCTCGCTCGCCGACCTCGCGCGCAAGCTGCCAGGTTGGGCATGGTCCGATACGATCTATGGTGCTCTCGTCACCCGCGTCAGCCAGGCTGCCGCCGGCGAAATGACGCTTGACGAGGCCTATACCCGCATCGACGCGGATATCGCCGCCAAGGTCAAGGACTCGGCTCTCTAAGGAGAGGATATGCGGGTGGCGGCGGGCAATCCTGTTCAGCCGCCCGCTTCGTATCTTCGACGAGCGTCAGCGCCGTTTATCCGGCAAGAGGAAAGTGATCGATATGGCAGAGATATCCCGCCAGACCGGCCAGAGCCGGACGGGCCAGAGCTTGGGCGAGACCGCCATGGTGCCGGTGCGGCTGGCCATGGGCGTCATCGATGCCCCCTGCGCTGGGTCCAGAAGAAGTTTGGTCTTGGCGGCATGGCGGCTTTTTCCTGCTGCCCAACATGCTGATCTTCGGCATTTTCGTGCTGTTGCCGTTCTTCATCAACTTCGCCTATTCGATGACCGGCGGCACCGCGCTGTTCCTGTCGGATCGCACCTTTGTCGGCACTGATCAGTATTCCAGGCTGTTCGACTGCTCGAACTATCTGAACCCCAACACCTGCGCCGAAGACACGTTCTGGACGGCCGTCAGCAATACCGGCTGGTTCGTCATCCTGCAGGTGACGCTGATGATCGCGGTGTCGCTGATCACCGCCCTGATCCTCAATCGCGACCTGATGGCGCGCAGCTTCTGGCGCGCGGTGTTCTTCTTCCCGGTTCTGCTGTCGCCCGTGGTCGTCGGCCTGATCTGGAAATGGATATTGCAGCGGCAGGGCCTTTTGAACTTCGGTCTCTATGGTTTCGGCTTCGAACCGCATGTCTGGCTGAACGATCGCAATTGGGCCTTTGCCGCGACCATCGGCGTGTCGATCTGGGCGCATATGGGCTTCTACACGCTGATCATTCTCGCCGGCCTGCAGGCCATTCCGAAGGATCTCTATGAGGCGGCCGAGATGGACGGCACGCGCGCCATGCGCGTTTTCACCCGCATCACGCTGCCGCTCCTGATGCCCAATCTGCTCGTCGTCATCGTGTTGGTGCTGATCCGCGCCGTGCAGATCTTCCGACGAGGTCTACGTGCTGACCGGTGGTGGCCCTGGCACCAGCACGCTCTTCGTCACGCAATACATCTACGAGACCGGCTTTGCCTGCAGCTTCGCAACCCGGGTCTTGCCGCCGCAGCCTCGATCCTGATGGGCCTAGTGCTCGTTGTCCTCACACTCCTACAGCTCGGCCTCAGCCGTTCCAGCGAAAAGAAGGGAGCCCGCAAATGAGCCGGGCCATCGAATTCCCTGTTTCGCCGCAAGGGCGGCAAGGGCTGGCACTGGACGGACATCGTCACCTGGGTTTGGCTGATCGCTGGCCTGTTCGTGATGTTCGGCCCGGCGGTGTGGCTGACGGCATCGTCGTTCAAGTCGCCCGCCGCACTTGCCGAGTTCCCGCCGACCATCCTGCCCTATGTCACCCAGAAAGTGACAGTGGAGGGTTATGACAAGCCGCTCGATCTCTATACCGTGACGCTTGAGGATGGCAGCACGGCAACGCTTGCCGAAGTTCGCCGCATCGGCACCGTCAGTCAGATGGTCGATCCCGAAAAGCCCGCCGAGATCGTCAAGGTCAATATAGCCAAGCGCACGCCGGTCCGGCAGATGTCGTTCGCGACCGAGAACTATACCGAGCCGTTCACCCATTTCGATTTCGTCCGCTACCTCTGGAACTCCGTCTTCGTCACGGTGACCGCGACGCTGATCACCCTGGTGGTCAATTCCATGGCGGCGTTCGCCCTGAGCAAATACGAGTTTCGCGGTCGAACCTTCGCCATGCTGCTGATCCTCGCAACGCTGATGGTGCCGCTGTCGGTCATCATGGTGCCGCTTTATTCGATCGTCTCGGCGCTCGGCCTGTTCAACAATCTCTGGGGCGTGATTCTGCCAACGGTGGCGACACCGACCGGCGTGTTCATCCTGCGCCAGTACATGCTGACCATTCCAGACGAACTGCTGGATGCCGCGCGCATGGACAAGGCGTCGGAATGGCAGATCTACTGGCGCATCATCCTGCCTTTGACGGCACCGGCGCTTGCCGTGCTCGCCATCTTCTCCGTCGTCTGGCGCTGGAACGACTTCCTCTGGCCGCTGATCGTGCTATCGCGCAAGGAGCTTTATACCTTGCAGGTGGGCCTGAGCATCTATTCCGGCGAGCTCAACGTGCAATGGCATTTCATCCTGGCGATGACCGTCGTGACCATGATCCCCGTGGTTCTGGTCTTCCTCTTCCTGCAGCGCTTCATCACCACCGGCATCGCCGGAACCGGCCTGAAATAAAGGTGCATCATGGGACACATCAAACTCACCAATGTCACAAAATCGTTCAGGGCGATCGACGTGCTCCATGGCATCAACCTGGAGATCGCCGATGGCGAGCTCGTCGTCTTTGTCGGGCCATCCGGCTGCGGCAAGTCCACGCTGCTGCGCATGATCGCCGGGCTTGAAAAGCCGACCGGCGGCGAACTCGCCATCGACGGCAAGGTGGTCAACGCCATCCCCGCCGCCGATCGCGGGTTGGCCATGGTGTTCCAGTCCTATGCGCTCTATCCGCATATGAGCGTACGCCAGAACCTCGCCTTCGGATTGGAAAACACCAAGATGCCGAAGGCCGAGATCGCCACGCGCATCGGAGAGGCTGCCCGCATGCTGGAGATCGAGCACTATCTCGACCGCCGTCCCGGCCAGCTCTCCGGCGGCCAGCGCCAGCGTCGCCATCGGCCGGGCGATCGTACGCCGTCCGGTCGCCTTCCTGCTCGACGAGCCTCTGTCCAATCTCGACGCCGAACTGCGCGGCTCGACCCGCGCCGAACTGGCCGCCCTGCATGCCCGGTTGTCTGCGACGATGATCTATGTGACCCACGACCAGGTCGAGGCGATGACGCTTGCCGACCGGATCGTGGTGCTGCGCGCCGGCCGCATCGAGCAGATCGGCACGCCGATGGAGCTTTACAATTCTCCCGCAAACCGCTTCGTCGCCGGCTTCATCGGCTCGCCGCACATGAATTTCCTCGAAGGCTCGGTGGAACCGTCATCCTCCGGCAAGGCCGTCGCCACCTTCGCCGGTGGCAACAGGTTGGAATTGCCAGTAGCCGCAAGCAGCCTTACCAAGGGCGCGCCCATCACGCTCGGCGTCCGGCCCCAGCATGTCTCGATCGGCACCGGCGGCGAAGGCATCGCCGCCAAGATCAAGCTGGTCGAAGCGCTCGGCTCCGAAACCATCCTCCACACCGATGTCGCCGGCCAGAAAATCCTGGTCGTCGCACAAGGACAGCATAATCTCACGCCCGGAGCGGACATCCGCCTGTCGCTGTCGTCGGCTCCGCTGCATCTTTTCAACGAGAAGGGGTTGCGCCTTGAGCACGCTGTTTGATCTTTCCGGTAAGGTGGCGCTGGTCACCGGCGCACGAACGGGCCTCGGCCAGGGCATCGCATTAGCGCTCGCCCGTGCAGGCGCCGATATCGCCGCTCTCGGCTCCAGCCCGATGCCGGAAACAGCCGAAGCCATCCGCCAGAGCGGCCGCCGTTTTCACGCGCTCGAAGTCAACCTCTCGCGGAAATTCGATGCGAAGGGCATCATCGGCTCGATCGTCTCAGAACTGGGCGGCATCGACATCCTCGTCAACAATGCCGGCATCATCCGTCGTGCCGATCTGCTCGATCATTCGGAACAGGATTGGGACGATGTCCTCGACGTTAACCTGAAGTCGGCTTTCCTTCTGTCACAGGCCGCTGCCCGGCATATGGTCGAGACGAAGCGCGCCGGCCGCATCGTCAACGTCGCATCAATGCTTTCCTATCAGGGCGGCATTCGCGTTCCCGCCTATACAGCCTCCAAGCATGGCATCGCCGGCCTGACGAAAGCCATGGCCAACGAGCTTGCGCCACACGGCATCACCGTCAACGCCATCGCCCCCGGCTATATGGAAACTGACAATACCGAAGCATTGCGCAACGACACCAACCGCAACGCCCAGATTTCCGCCCGCATCCCCATAGGCCGCTGGGGAACGCCCGACGATCTTGCCACATCGGTGTTGTTCCTCGCCTCCCCTGCCTCCAGCTATGTCACCGGCATCACCGTGCCGGTCGATGGCGGCTGGCTGGTGCGCTAGGCCGGGATCGCAAATGACCATCTCCATCGAACGCCTGAAAAGCCTGCTCCGCGTAACGGAGCCGTCGCTGGAACTGGTCACATCAATCGTCGAGGACCATGACAGCTACGTCATCGAACGCCTGCGGTTCCCGCCTGCCCGGCGGCACGGAAATCCGCGGCTTCCTGACGAGACCGATTGGCACCCCCACACCCGGACCGGCCATCCTCTACGCCCATGCACATGGCGCCCGCTACGATATTGGCGCCAGTGAACTGATCGATGGACGCCCGGCGCTCCTTAACGCGCCCGGATCAACCCTGGCGCGAGAAGGTTATGTGACGCTCTGCATCGACATGCCGACTTTCGGCGAACGCGCGAACGTAACCGAAAGCGCTGCAACCAAGACTGCCCTCTGGCATGGCCAGACCCTTTTCGGCCAGATGCTCGGCGAACAGGCCGCCGCCCTGACCTGGCTTGCCGCGCGCGATGATGTCGATCCCGCCCGCATCGGTATGACCGGCATCTCGATGGGTGCTACCCTCACCTATTTCCTTGCCGCGATCGATCCGCGCATCAAAGCCGTTGCACATCTCTGCTGCTACGCCGATTTCAGCGCTGATTGAGACCGGCGCGCACGACCTGCATGGCCATTATCTCACCATCCCCGACCTACTCACCGAGACCTCGACCGGTGAGATCGCCGGCCTGATCGCCCCGCGTCCCCAACTCATCTGCGTCGGCCTCGACGATCCGCTCACGCCGCCCCAGGCGATACACCGTGCCTTCATCCATACGCATTCTGCCTATGAAGCAGTCGATGCCGCAAACGCCGTGACATTGTTGGAAGAGGCTGGCGTCGAACATCGGGAAACACCGTCGATGCGGCGCGCGGTCCTCGGCTTCCTGGCGCACCACCTATCGTGACCGCTCCGCTAAACACCGTGGGCTCAAGGCAGAGACGCTGGCTGGGACGTAGTAGTTTTTGTGCCGAAGCAAGCAGGTGGCGATGAGCAAAAAACGACGGCAAAATTCGCGGATGCTATGAAGGATGAGCCGCCCGGCGGTTGTTGGCGTGATGAAAGGCGCTGCCCATAGCTTGCAGTCGGAAGGCGTTGCAGTCTTGCGATGATAATGTCCGCTCCCCGTCTTGGATTCCGTCCTCCATATCGCCAACAATGATCGTGAGTCTTCCTTCAATGCCTGTTCAAAGATAGAGGTTTTTCGTTCGGAATCATTCCCCGCGCCTGCGGGAGATGTTGAAGAAAAAATAGCCGACCGCAAGGTTTCAACTATTGGTGCCTTTGGGCAGAGCGGGGCAACTACATCTATCATGTCAGACTTCAAAATTGAAAACGACGGTCATTCCGTCAGGCTGAAATGGCATCGGCTTCGCCGGCAACTCACGATCCGTTATTTTCCCTCGACGTCATGCAAATGGGTCTTGCCCACGGCGCATCGATGGAACTCGACCTGCGGGTGCGCGCCGATGGCGGCTTCGTCGTGTTGCATGACGAAGACCTTGAAGGCGAAACAACGGGACAAGGCCGAATATCCCAGAAAACCCTCGAAGAATTAAGTGATGCCCGTATGCGGGACGGCGACCGGGCTCTGACATTCAGCGAGGATCTTGCCTTGATGCTGCAATCGGCCCACCCCGATGCGCTACTGCAATTCGACATGAAGGACGACTACGAGGCGATCGGTGAAAAGGGCATTGCCCATCTGGCGGCACATTTCCAGACCATGAGCGCCTCTGTGATCGTCAGCGGCCATTGTCTCGATCTCATCGTTGCCATCAAAGAAAAGCTGCCGCACCTGCTGCGCGGTATCGATCCGACCGGCACGCTCGTCGATATCTACCGGCAGGAAGGATTGAGGGCGGTCGAGAAGAGCCTCCTTGCCGATATCAGCGGGGCGACGGAGCCGGACACCATCTATTTGCAATGGTCGCTGCTTTTGCAGGCAGCGCGCGATGGTCTCGACATGGTTTCGCTCTGCCGGAGCGAAGGAAAGCGTTGATGCTTGGACCTTCACGCTTAAGAACCCGACAGGCGGCTTCAGCGACGCTGAATGGCGCGATTTTTCGGCCTTGATGGCGCTGAAACCGGACCAGATCACCACCGACGAGGCTCCGGCGACAGCGCTGGCCTGGTCGAAGCGCTTATCCGACTAATAGCTGAAGGTGTCCGCCGGCGCCAAGCCTTCCAGGTCGATGAGAAAGGTGAATTCGCTTTCCATGCCGGCCGAATAGGCAATCACCGGGCCGCCATCATCGAGAAGGTCCGACAAACCAGACATCGCCACCTTCGCGCCGGCCTCCTGCGCGATCAGCGCTCCGGCAAGCACATCCCAGGCGTTGAGATGCCGTTCGTAATAGAGATCGGCGACGCCCTCAGCGACGCGAACCAGCCCGATCGCCGCGGCGCCCATGCGGCGATAGTCCATGCCGCGCTCGTAGAGACGTTTTGAGATCGACAGGTAATCATCAAAGCTGGTGCGGCGGGAGTGGCCGAGAATGATCATTGCCTTTGACGGATCGTCCGTCACAGCGGCATGAATCTCCTCGCCGTCCTTGAAGGCGCTACCACCGCGAATGGCATGGAAAACCTTGTCCTGCGCCGCATCGTAGATCACGCCGATCTCGACTCGGTCGCCGGCAACGAAGGCGATCAGAAACGCCCCAGTGGCGGAAGCCGCGAATGTAGTTCGTCGTCCCGTCGATCGGATCGACCACCCATGTTCCGGCTATTCCAGTCCGTCCGCCACTTTCTTCTCCCATGAAGGTATCGTCGGGAAACAGCGCCAGCAGCCCGTCGCGGATTGCCTGCTCCGCCTGCCTGTCGGCAATCGTGACGAAATCCTGCGGTCCCTTGTTTTCGACGAGCAACGCGCCGGCCTTTGCCTCCTGCCGGAAACGGGCCGCTTGCCGCCCGACCTGACGTGCAATGCGGATCGCTGCCTCCGCCCGAGCGTGAATGACGGAGGGATCGAATATGGCAGGCATCATGCAGTCCTTCTTTTGATCAGCGATACCGGTGTGAACTCGACGCGCGGTCATGTCGGGCTCGGCCATCCGGCTCATCAACAGGTCGATGGTCTGATCGGCCTGAAGATCGCAGGGCTGGCGGATAGTCGTCAGCGCATAGGCCACCCAACTCGCCTGCGGAATATCGTCATGGCCGATGATCCGGATCGGCGGCGCGTCCTGGCGGCCGAGATCGCGCATCAGCCGGTCGACCACTCCGCACGCCATGTAATCGTTGGCGCAGAAGACACCGTCTATGCCCAGCCCCTCAAGATCGCCGGCAGCGCTATAGCCGTTCTGATAATCGTTGATCTGCAGCGGGATCAGCCGCGTCCAAGCCAAGCTGTTTGCAACGGCCGAGAAAGGCCTCGCTACGCCGCCGCGCCGTGTAGGAAACCGAGGGGGCTGCCATGACGGCGAGCGAGCGAGCGCCGCTCTCGATCAGATGGTCGGCGGCAAGGTGGCCGGCCATGCGATCGTCCGAGACGATCCTATCTACGAAGCGAATATCCTCGCCCTTGTTGATCAGCACGATCGGCACGCCTTCGGCGGCACATTGCTCGCAGATCTCCGTCGGCGGCGCATCAGAGGTGACGATGACGCCGGAGACGGCATAATGCAGCAACTGGCCGATGACCGCGGAGGTGTCGGCTTCCTTCGAGGTCGGTAGTAGGATCGGACGGAAATTGCGTGCAAGCAGCGCCTTGGCCAGATGCTCGATTTGCATCGTGCAGAAACGGGTTATCGAGACCGGCTGCGACAAGGCCGACGAGATCCGAGCGCTTGTTGGTGAGGCTTCGTGCAAGATAGTTCACCCGGTAGCCGAGTTCCTTCGCTGCCTGATAGACTTTTTCCCGGGTCTTCGGTGAGACGCTCGCATCCGGCGTGAAAGCGCGTGAAACGGCGGCGCGCGAGACACCCGCCACACGGGCCACGTCAAACGACGTTACTTTGCGCGGTCCATTGTCCTTGTCAGCCAAATCTTTCTTCTCCACCCGTCACCGGCCGCATCAGTTCCGGCAGATCCGTGCAAATGCCGAGCACCGGCAGCCGCATGATATCCTTCAGAACCGCCGGTCTCTCCTCGTGCCAAAGCACGATTTCGCGGCCCTCATCGAAGGCTTTCCGCATCAAGTCCGTTGTCACCAGATCCCTGCGGACGGTCCCCTGCCCTTTCCCAGCAAAGATGCAGGATATCGGCGCCTGCTTCGTCGCCGAGCACGTGCAGGTCGTGACCGACGCGCACCAGGACCGAAAGCGGGAAGTCGCAACCCGCGTCGCGCAACTCGCGCACCTGCGCTGTATCGAACGAGCCGAGGCAGGCGAAGCGCTGGTCCATGTGCCGGAGATGCTGCCAGCAGAGCATGCCCGTGCTCGGAGCCTTGAGCTCGACATAAAGGCCCGCCCCGAGTTCACGAGCAAGTGCTGCCACCGCCTCGAATGTCGGGACGTTCACGCCCTCAAGCGCTGCAAGCTCGGCGGCGGTCATCTGCGAGATATGACGATCGATGCCGAAGACACGCTCGAGGTGATCGTCATGCGATACGACGGCAATACCATCCTTTGTCAGTTGCGTGTCCAGTTCCCACATCTCGGTGCCCAGCTCGGATGCCAGCCGGAACGCCTCAAGCGTGTTTTCCCGCCGATGGCTCGCGCCACGATGGCCGATGCAGAACGGAAGCATTCCCTTGCCGGAAGGCCAGCCAAAACGCTTAAAGAATGGGGAAAAATCGTGGGACATCAAAGCCTCCGTCCATCATCGTCAAAGACCAGTGCGTTCTTGCTGTCGATCGCCCAGGTGACCGCATCGCCGATGTTGACATCATGCCGGACGGGCTGGATCGATCGGAGTAGCGACCCGCCATTAAGCTGAACGTCGTAAAGGTTCTCGCGCCCCTGAGTCTCGGCAAAGGTGACGTTGCCGGGGGCGGAAATATCGCCTGTCGGGGTAAAATGCTCGGGCCGCACGCCGAGCATCAGCTTAGCGCCTTCAGGTGCCGAAACGGAGGCCGGCAAGGGAACGCGGATTTCGCTGTCCGGGATCACAAAGGCACCGTTGGCCATAACACCGCGCAGGAAGGTGATGGGCGGATTGCCAAGGAAACCTGCCACGAAGGCGGTACGCGGATCGCTGTACATTTCGGCCGGCGTAGCGATCTGCACGATTTCGCCTTCCTTCATGATGGCGATGCGGTCGCACATGCTCATCGCCTCGACCTGATCATGCGTCACGAGGATCGCTGTGATACCCGTCTCGCGCTGGATGCGGCGGATTTCCGAGCGCATTTCCAGGCGCAGCTTGGCGTCGAGATTGGCGAGCGGCTCGTCGAGAAGCAGGACATCCGGCTTGCGCACCAGGGCACGCGCCAACGCCACGCGCTGCTGCTGGCCGCCGGAAAGCTCGGCCGGACGCCGCCCGAGCAGGTTGCCGATATGGACGAGCCCGGAAATGCGATCCACCTCCTTGCCGATATCCGCGGTGGCCATGCCCTTCACCTTCAAGGGAAAACCGATGTTTTCAGCGACCGTCATGTGCGGATAGAGCGCATAGGACTGGAAGACGACGCCGATGTTGCGCGCCTGGCTCGGCAGATCCGTGACGTCACGGTCGCCGAACAGGATGCGTCCGCCGGTCGGCCGATGAATGCCGCAGATGGCAAACAGCGTCGTCGACTTGCCGCAGCCGGAGGGACCGAGGAGCGCCAGCATCTCGCCATGACCGACCTCGAACGTCATGTTTTCGATGACCTTGGTGGCGCCGAAACTTTTGGAAAAATTGTCGAGAAGGATGCGCATCAGCCTTTGCTCCCGCCGCCGTAGATATTCATGAGGTATTTGTGGAACAGCGCGTAAACGATCAGCACCGGGATGATGTAGAAGACGCCGACAGCCTTGAAGGTGCCGAAATCGAAATTGTTGTCGTCAGCAATCAGCGCCGAAAGATAGACCGACAGCACCTGCACCTTGCTGCCGGGCGCCAGCACTTGCGGCAGGATGAATTCGCTCCATGCGGTCAGGAAGGAGAACAGTCCCACCGCCATGATCCCCGGCCTCACTTGCGGCAGCACCAGGCTACGCCAGACGCGAAAGCGTGATGCACCGTCGACCACCCCGGCCATTTCGATCTCCCACGGCACGGTGTCGTAAAAACCCTTCATCAGCCAGATGCCGAGCGGCAGGTCGATGGCTGCCTTTACCAGGATGACGCCGATCAGCGAGTTATAAAGGCCGATCATCTGCAGCACGATGAAGATGGCGATGATCAGCGTCACCGAGGGGAATGCATGCAGCACCATGACGCCGGCGAGAAAGAAGCCGCGCCCCGGTACATTGAGGCGCGACAGCACATAGCCGGCCATTGAAGAGACAAGCACGATGACGGTGGTCACACTCGTGGCGAAGATCAGCGTGTTGAGTGTGACGAGCCAGATGTTTGGCTTGCCCGCCGGCGTCTCCCAGAGGAAGCGCCAATGCCGCAGCGTGAAGCTGTCTGGAATAAGCGATCCGGCCGCCGTGTCGGTGATCGTGTCGATGAACAGATAAGCATACATCAGCACCAGCGGCGCACTGACGATCGACAGCGCCAGAATGACCGGCCAAGTGCTGTAGTTTGCCGAGGGTTGCGATTTCTCCGCCATGGTCAGTCCTCGATCAGCGGCCGGGAAACCAGCGTGCCGTAGTTGAAGATGCGCAGGTAGCCGAGCGAAAGGACGATGCCGATGACGACAAGAACCAGCGCCATGGCAGCACCAAGGCCGTATTCCAGGTTGCCGGCATAGTTGTTGAGCGCGGTATGATAGGCGGCAAGCGACCAGACTTCCGTCGCCTTGCCCGGCCCGCCACGCGTCGACAAAAGGATTTCGTTAAAGGAGGCAAGCAGCGAAAGTGTCTGGTAGCAGGTGACGAAGAGGATCGGCCAGCGCATCTGCGGCAGGATGATGTAGCGGATCTGCTGCCAGCGGCTGGCGCCGTCGACTTCGCTGGCGAAGAACTGGCTTTTCGGAATCGCTTTCAGCGCCGATGAAAACACCAGCATGCCCATCGAGGCGCCGATGAAGCCGTTGATCAGCACGACGAACACCCACGCATTATAGGCATTGTCGAGCATGTAGTTCTTCGGCGGATATCCGAACTTGCCCATCAGCACCGAGATAAAGCCCGTGTCCCAAGCGAGCCACTTCCACATCAATACATAGATGACCACGGGTGTAATGCGCGGCAAAAGCCAGATCGAGCGGAAGATCGTCGCCGGCGCGGACGGCATGTAATGCGTCCAGATCATGAGCAGCATCGCATAGGCCGTGTTGAAGAGGACGAGTACCAGCGCAACGTAGAGAAGCGTGTTGAAGAGCACACGGGCCATATCGGGCGAGGAGGCGATGCGGGAGAAATTCTCGGTCGTCCAGTTCCAGCCGGTATAGGTCACATCAGCGACGCTGTCTTTCTGCGCGTCCGTCAGCTTGAAGCCGAGCGTGTCCAGCGCCGAAAACAGTTCTTCCTTGCTGGAAAAGCGGGAATTGACGACGGAACGGTTGAACTGCTCCGAAATCTTCTTGACGTCCGGGGTCGAGGGCCGCTGATCGAGCCCCTTGATCATCCGCTCCGCCTCGCGGCGGGTCTGGAAGACATCGCCTATATGCTTTGCGCGCAATTCAGTGGCGATGCCCGCGTCGAGCCCCAGCCCTTCGACGGCTTTCATCCCCGCCTCATCGATCGCGTAGCGTGGCTGCGCCATCTGCTCGGCGATATCAGGCATGGTCGATTTCAGGTCGTTCAGTGAATGCGGCGCAATTTGGTAGGCACCGCCGGAAATGCCGGTCGCGGTCGTCATGTTCGTCATCGAGAAGACGCCGGTCAGCACGACAGGCATCAGAAAGAACAGAAGGATCATGATCGCCGCCGGCGCGATCATCACCAGTCCAAGCATCCTTGATGTGTTCATGGAAGGTCTCCCCGGCGTTTCCGGACGGCGAACCGCCTGGAATTTCGCGCCGAAATCAGCGAATGATGATCTTGTCGCCGAGCGTGCTCTTCAGCTCTGTTTCGACGTCACCGATCGACGCTTCAACCGTTTTTGCACCGGTCCAGGATGCTTCGAGACCCTTCCACATGATGGTCCAGTAGGTGCCGAAATCGGCATTGTTGGGCATCGCGTTGGCATAAGGCAGCAGGCGTTCCGTCGCCTCGCGCGCCCAGCGGTCGGACGAGTAGAGGTCGATTTCACTTTCGGCCTTCGAGATGCCGAGATGGGCTGATTTCACCGCATGCAGAACGTTGATGCGCGGCTCAGAGGCGATCTTGATCAGCTGAGCGGCGATCGCCATATCCTCCTTCTCGTGGCCGGCAGTGAGGAGATAGACGAGCGGATGGGTCAGCGTGTTGGCCTTGCCACCTTCACCGGCCGGCATCAGCGAGAAGACGACATTGCCGAAGAAGTCCGTCAGGCCTTCCTGGTTGACGAGGCGAGCATAGTGCCATGTGCCGCCGTGCCAGATACCAGCCTTGCCGGTGGCAACTTCCTTCCACCACTGGTCGCCGGGCATGCCGATATGGTTCTTCTTGGTGACGCCATCCTTCACCGCATCGGCAAAGAACTGGTAGGCGCGCGTCATCGCCGCCTTGTCGAAGACGAGCTTGCCGTCTTCTTCCATGGTGCCGCCGAAGCTGGTGTAGAACTGCCAGTAGTCCGGGCCGTTGCTGGTGCGCGGGTAGAAGCCGTAGCCGGGCTGGACGAGACCCTTGTCCTGCATCTTCTTGGCGTCCTCCAAGACGTTCGCCATGGAGTAGGCGCCGTCCTGGACCTTCTGCGGCAGGGCGTCGAGGTCGGCGTCGCTGTAGCCGATCGCCTTCATATGCGGCTTCCAGAAGAACATCGGACGAGATTCGGCGTCCTGCGGGATACCGTAGACGACGCCGTTGAAGGAGGCGATCTCCATCAGGTTTTCATAGATGTCGTTGAGCGGCCAGGAGTCGAGATCGACATAATCTTCGATCGGAACGATGAGGCCGGCCTGCGACCAGGGGCCGATATCCTCATGCCCTGTGGCGACGATATTCGGAGCCTTCTTGGCTTCCGCTGCCAAAGTCAGCGCCTGCTTGAAGCTTTCCCAATCGGAATAAGGCGTCTTTTCGACCTTGATCTTCAGGTCCTCGCCACGAATGGCGGCTTCACGCTCGAGCTGCTGGGCAGCGATTTCGATGGCGTCCAGACGGTAGGTGTCGTTCGGGCCTGTTCCGCCGGACCAGACGCTGATGGTGATGTCCTTGGCAAATGCCAGAACCGAAGTCGAGGCCAGGATGGCGGCGGCAACCGTCATGCATTTCAGAGTTGGCAGAATGTTCATTTTCTTCGTCTCCCGAGAAGAGCAAGGTGAGATTTCAAGACCGGCAGCACGTGCCTGACGGCCTCTTCGAAACCCCGCGAAAACGTGGCGTATCCCGCTCTATGGGGCGAACGTAACGGCTGAATGACAAAATTGAGCACGTGTGCAAAAATCGGCATAGGTGCGGTTTATTCGGAATTTTTCGGTCGACAGGAGTGCGAAAGCGCTTGTAGCGCGGCTTTGCTTAAGGTGCAGATCGGCGCGAACGGCCACGATACGGTGGTCGTTGGAATTTGCTGATGTCTGCCATCGCCGCACCGGTGCTTCGGATTCCAGCGAGGGCCATCCAATTCTGACGACTATGTGACAAATCTGAAAATCATCTGAAACCGCCCGTCAATCGACTGACATGTGCGCACTCTACAGAGGCTGCGAAAGCGCCCGGACACGTCCCCGGCGCGGTTGCAAAAGCCGATGCGGAGCACGCACCATGAAGATCATCCAGATCACCGATACCCATCTCAGCCCAAACAAGTCGCATTTCAACGGCAATTGGGAACCGTTGCGGGGATTGGATCTTCCAGGCGGGTGCGGATCTCGTCATTCATACCGGCGACCTCACCGTTGACGGTGCGGATCAGGAAGACGACATCTCCTTTTCGATGGAGCTGATGCGCCAGCTTTCTGTGCCGGTGCTGATCGTGCCGGGAAATCATGATGTCGGCCATCTGCCGGGGTCCGACCAGCCGGTGGATACCGCCCGGCTGGAACGCTGGCGTCGCCTTGCCGGACCTGACTACTGGGTATCGGACCACGGCAATTGGCGGCTGATCGGGCTGAACAGTTTATTGTTCGGCCACGGTGACACTGAGGAAGTGGCGCAGTTTTCCTGGCTGGAAGAGGTGCTGGCGGCACGTGAAGGCCGGCGCGTTGCGATCTTCACCCACAAGCCGCTGTTCGTCGATGACGCGCATGAAGGCGATACCGGTTACTGGAGCATCCGTCCGGCACCGCGCCAGCGCCTCTACGATCTGTTCGCAGCGCATGATGTGGCGCTTTTCGCCAGCGGTCATCTGCATTGGGCCTGGAAAGGCACCTTTGAAAACACCGCGCTCGTCTGGGGACCGTCTTCGGCCTTCATCATCGATAAGCTGGAGCGGGAAATGCCCGGCGAACGTGTCGTCGGTGCCGTTATCCATACGCTCAGTGAGGATGTATCGAGCGAGATTGTCACGCTTCCCGAGTTGACCCCGTATTTCATCGACGAGGTGATCCATGAGGTCTATCCGCGCGCCGTGTCCAAGCGGGTGCCGGAGGCAGCGCAATGAGTGCCTTTTCGCTGCGCGACATCAACAAATCCTTTGGTGGCAACGCCATCCTCAAGGGCGTCTCGCTTGAGGCCGAAGCCGGTGAGTTCATCGCGCTGGTCGGCCCGTCCGGCTGCGGCAAGAGCACGCTGCTACGCATCGTTGCCGGTCTCGATCATGCCGATAGCGGCGAAATCCGCATCGGCGACCGCGAGATGTCGAAGCTCACCGCCGCCGATCGCAACATCGCCATGGTGTTTCAATCCTATGCACTGTACCCGCACCTGACCGCCGGCCAGAACATCGCCGTGCCTCTGGCGATGCGCAAGCTGACCGGGATGCAACGGCTGCCGTTGATCGGCGGACTGCTGCCTGGACAGCACCAGATCTGCGCCGATATCCAGCGGCAGGTCCAGGCCATGGCCGTATCCCTGAAGATCGACCACCTGCTCGACCGCAAGCCCGGTCAGATGTCGGGCGGCCAGCGCCAGCGGGTCGCTCTCGCCCGCGCCATGGTGCGCAATCCGAGCGTGTTCCTGATGGACGAGCCGTTGTCCAACCTCGACGCCAACCTGCGCGTCCACGCCCGCGGCGAGATCGTCGACCTGCACCGGCGCGCCGGTGTGCCGACGCTCTATGTGACCCACGATCAATCGGAAGCGTTGTCGATGGCCGACCGGGTGGCTGTGATGATCGGCGGCAATCTGCTGCAGCTTGCCGCTCCCCAGGTGATTTACGACAATCCAAGCCATATCGAGGTCGCGCGTTTCATCGGCCAGCCGCGCATCAACCTGCTACCCGGCAAGAAAGATGCGCATGGCATCGTCCAATTCGGAGCTTTGCGCCTGGCATCGTTGTCGGATGTCCAGGGCGAAGCAGGCGTCACACTCGGCGTTCGTCCGGAATTCGTGCGGCTGCGCGCCGAAGGGCAGGGCATTGGCCGCTCGGGTCGAGCGCCTGGAGTTTCTGGGATCCGAAGTCATAGTCTTCGCCAAACTGGCTGCCATCGGAGAGACGATGCTTGCCAAGGTCACACCCGGCGACGCGCGGGCTTGTTGCCGGCCAGCCGATCGGCCTCGACATGGACCCGGCGCACGTGATGCTGTTTGCCGAGGATGGTCGCCGCCTGCCGGCGGCACCAGTGTCCGCCGTTCTGCGGGAGACCGCTCATGGCTGAGGTTGCGCTGCCCTTCTCAGCCATCGAAACGGCAGGCCGGCGCGAAGCGCAGATGGCATGGCTGCTCGCCTCGCCCGCAATTCTGCTGATGCTGCTGTTTATCGTGCTTCCCACCATCGCTGTGATTGTCCTCGGCTTTACCGATTTCGAACTCGGCTATGGCAGCTTCCGTTTCGTCGGTCTTGAGAACTACGCCGAACTGATCAGCGACCGGACCTTTCGACGGTCATTGTGGAACACCACCGTCTACACGGCGATCGTCACGCCGGTGTCAATCGTTCTTGGTCTCGGCATCGCATTGCTGATCGAATCCGAACCGCGCGGCCGCGACTTTTTCCGGACCGTCTATTTTCTGCCCGTCGCCTCCCTGCTCGTCGCCATGGCGACGGTCTGGCAATACTTGTTCCATCCGAGCATCGGTCCGCTCAACACCTTTCTGGCGCTGTTCGGCATTCCCGGCCCGAACTGGCTCGGGGCCTCGAGCACGGTGGTCTACGGTCTTTCGATCATCGGCATCTGGCAGTCCGTCGGCTTCAACATGGTGCTGTTTCTGGCTGGCCTCACGGCCATTCCCCATCGAGCTTTACTCGGCGGCCGAGGTCGACGGTGTCAAATCTTCCATCGACCGCTTCCGCCTCGTAACCTGGCCGATGCTCGGACCGACCACGCTTTTCGTCACCACGATCAGCGTCATCAACTCGGTCAAGGTATTCGAGACCGTCAAGACGCTGACCGAGGGTGGACCGAACAAGGCATCGGAAATGCTGCTGTTCACAATCTATCAGGAAGGCTTCGTCTTCCTCCGGGTCGGCTACGCATCCGCGATGACCGTCGTGTTTCTCGCCATCCTCGTCGTCCTGATGGTCCTCCAGTATCGCTTCCTCGACCGGCAGGTGCATTACACATGACCCAGGCCCTGACACCCGGACGGATTTTCCGCGTAACGCTGCTTTCACTCGGCGCCCTGATGTTCCTCGCGCCCTATATTTTCATGATCTCGACTGCCGGCAAGGACCAGAGCGAAATCTTCTCCGCGTCGCTGTCGCTGATCCCGCAGCATTCGGCCTATGTGGCCAATTTCACGAAAGCACTGATGCGGGTATCGATGCCGAACCTGCTGCTCAACGGGGTCATTGTCTGCGGGCTGATCCTGGTGCTGCAGGTGGCAGTAGCGGTGCCTTGCGCCTATGCCATGGCCAAGCTGAAATTCGGTGCTGCGCGCATCATGATGGCACTGGTGATGCTTGGCTTGCTGGTACCGATCCACGCGACAGCCCTGCCCCTCTACGTCGCGTTCGACAATCTGTCGCTGCTCAACAGCTACACCGCGCTGGTAGCGCCATTCTCGATCTCGGTGTTCGGCATCTTCCTGTTCCTGCAGTTCTTCCGTGCCATGCCGGACGACCTGATCCATGCGGCCCGTCTCGACGGCATGTCGGAAGCCGGCATCGTCGCGCGGGTGATCGTTCCCAATGCCTGGCCGGCGGTCACCGCTTTCGCCATCTTCTCGGTGGTCGCGCATTGGAACGACCTGTTCTGGCCGCTGATCGTCGTCACCAACCAATCCTATGCGACGCCGCCTCTCGGCCTGTTGTTCTTCCGGGCGGCCGAGGCTGGCGACGACTACGGCGCGCTGATGGCCGCCACCCTCATCATCACCCTTCCCCTCGTCATCGCCTTCCTGCTCGCGCAGAAACGCTTCGTCGAGGGTATCACCATGACCGGTCTCAAAGGCTGACCGGTCCGCAATCCAAGCCGTAACTCAAGGAGACCATGTGATGAAATATCTGAAGCAGGCCCTCGCCGCCGCCTGGGGTATCGATGGCAATGGCGATCCCGGCCCATGCCGAAACGACCCTGACGGTCCACTACCCCATGCCCGGCTTCTTCAAGGATGTGATGGACACGATCTCGAAGAAGTTCATGGAAGAAAATCCGGATATCAAGATTCAGTTCGCCAACCCGTCGGCGACCTATGAGGAAGGCATCCAGACGATCATGCGGCAGGCCGGCACGGCCGAAATGCCCGATGTCACTTTCATCGGCCTCAACCGCCTGCGCATGCTGAACGAACGCGATATCCCGATCGACCTCACCCCTCTGGTCGCCAAGGAAGGCGACATGGCGTCGAAGGGCTTTTCCGAAAACATCCTGAAGCTCGCCCAGGTGAAGGGCAAGCAGGTTGGCCTTGCCTTCACGACGTCCAACCCGATCATGTACTACAACGCCGATCTCGTGCGTGCCGCCGGTGGCAATCCGGACGTTCCGCCGAAGACCTGGGACGAAGTGATCGCGCTTGGTGGCAAGATCAAGGCGCTCGGCGATGGCAATGAGGGCATCGATTTCCGTTGGCAGGGCGACGACTGGATGTTCTCAGCGCTCTTGTTTGGCGCCGGTGGCACCATGCTCAACGAAGACGAAACCAAGGTGACCTTCAACGGTCCAGAAGGCCAGAAGGCCGTTGAAGTGCTGGACCGCATGGTCAAGGAAGGCGGCCTTCCGGTCCTGACCAAGCAGGCCGGCGAGCAGGCTTTCGTTGCCGGCAAGATCGGCTTTGCCTTCCAGACGACGGGCGCGCTGCGCAACACCATCAAGAATGTCGGCACCAAGTTCGATCTTCGCACCGCCCATATTCCGCTGATCGATCCGGTCAACGGCAAGCTGCCGACCGGTGGCAACGCCGTCGTCATCCTGACCAAGGACGCCGAGAAGCAAGCGGCCGCCTGGAAGTTTGCCAAGTTCGCCGCCGGCCCCTATGGCGCATCGGTCGTCGTTCCCGGCACCGGTTATGTTCCGAACAATGAGCTGGCGGCCGCTTCGCCGGATTATCTCGGCACCTTCTACAAGGAGAACCCGCTGTTTCGCGCCGGCCTCGAGCAGATGCCGCTGATGAAGCCCTGGTATGCCTTCCCGGGCAGCAACGGTGTCAAGGTCACGCAGACCATCGTCGAGAACCTGTCGCGCGTGGTCGAGCAGTCGGCAACGCCGCAGGAAGCACTGGACGACGCAGCCGCCGATGTCGAAGACCTGCTGCCGCGCAGCTAAACAGATCCCAGCTCATCAGAACGGCCGCCCTTCTTGTGGCGGCCGTTTTTCGTTGCCCCTTCAGTCATTATTCCGGATGTTGCGCACCGTGCCGCCGAGGCGCAGCCGGTGCGCAACCTGCAGATGGCGCGGCGCAACGGCATTTTCGGCCATGTCCAGAAGCAGCGACGCGGCAGCGGCGCCCATCGTCGCGTCCCCCATTTCCACGGTCGTCAGGACCGGATCGGTCAACAGGCCGATCGCGATGCCGTCGAAGCCGACAACCGAAATATCGCCCGGCACCGACAGACCCTGGCGTCTGACGGCGGCGATGACGCAAAGCGCCAGAAGGTCGTTGGAGGCGATGATGGCCGAGGGCGCGAGGCGCGAAAAGGTCACCGACAGATCAAGCGTTTCGAAGCCATCGACGAACGGGATCTGCATGGCTTCCAGAACGGTCACGCGCGCCGCATCCATCGCATCGCAATATCCGACGTAGCGCAGCCTTGCCCGGTCGGAGGCCGCAGAAATAGCCGGAGACGAACAGGATGCGCCGATGACCGCAAGACAGAAGATGTTCAGTGACGTCGCGGCCAGCCTGGCGATTGTCCGCGCACACGGCTGCGGGAAACCGCGCCGTCGGCGGATTGCCGAGCAGAACCGTTGGCGGCAGATCCGCCGAGAGAGCCTCGCTGCGATGGGCGTCGCAGACGGTGAGAATCAGCCCCGTTGGCTGCTGGTTGAGCAGGGAGGCGACCGCATCCACCTCGCGCGCCGGATCATAGTCCGACTGGGCGATCAGCACACCGTGGCCGGCGACCAGCATGCGATTCTGGATGCCGCTCAAGGAGGCGGCGAAGACAGGATTGGTAATGCTGGGGATGAGGACGCCGATGACTGGCCGGCGTTTTACCGAACCCGACGGTCCTGCTGCCGGACGATATCCGAGTTCGGCCGCGGCACGCCGGACTTTGCGGACCATCTCGTCGCTGACCGGCCCGGTGCAGTTCAGGACCCGCGAGACTGTTGCAAGCGAACAGCCCGCGGAGAGGCAACCTGCTGGAGGGTTGTCATGACAGTGGTCCGCTGTTGTAGGCTGTCAGAGAATTAGCACGACGAACCATTACCTACGATGAAGCCGACGGAATGTGCAATGAGCCGACGCTCGATCTTGGGTGATGAGATAGAGCAGGTGACCCGATTTGGGGTCGGAACAAGCACTTCAGGACCTCTGGGGCAAATGTTGAAATCCATGAAGCTACCAGCAAGTACATTTCTAGTGTTTTTTGAGAATTTGACATTTGGTCGCGAGGTCGCCGCAAATGAGTACCAAATGTCAAATTCATTCCACTAGTGGCTGTTGCCGTTGAACGGGACCCTTACGACGAGTTCAGTTCCCGAGCCCTCACGTCGTTGCATCTCAAGTGTGCCTTTGAAGGCGTCCACTCTGTTATGAATACCCAAAAGTCCCAAGGGCAGCTTGCCCTTTTCGGATTTAGAGTTGTGGAAGCCCGGTCCTCCGTCGCTGACAATAAGCGTTATGGAACTGTCATCGGCGAATGCGGCAACCTGTTGATCAAGGCCGTTGCCGTGCCGGAAGGCGTTATTAAGCCCCTCCTGAACAATGCGGTAGAGGCAGGTCTTAAGTGGGTTTGCTACATCACGGGGAAGTCCAGAATAGCTGGCGCCGACCTGTGATCCCGTTGTGAACTGATGACGGTCCACCGCGAGCCTCAGTGCCGCTTCGAGCGATAGGTTCTCGATCTCAGGCATAACCAAACCGGTTGAAAGGTCTCGCAGCTGGCTGAGGGCTTGTGCCGCGATGCTGGATGGCGAAAGATGGGCCGATGTATCGACAGCGTGGCTTTCCGACTTATCTGACGTCGGACTGTTAGCCAGTTTTTGGCCGAGGCGCATAATGAGCAAACTCAATAGCTGTATCGGCCCGTCATGGATATCGGATCCAATGCGGTTAAGGAGGACCTCATTGGAGGCGGCGGAGTCAAGGCGGGCTTTGTCAGCAATTTCTCGCAGCTTCCTGTTCTGCCGCGCCAGAGCTTGTGCATCCGCCAACTGTTTTTTCAACTTTGTCCGCTGGCTGACAATGATATTGTTGGCACGTCGCACGATGATGTAAAGCGCACCCACAATGGCAATAGTGGTCCCTGCGACAAGGTACCAAGTACGGCGCTGAACAGCGTCACGCCGTCGAATGAACTCGCCGGCGGCCTCATAGACCTCACCAACCGCAATGATGTTTCTGGTTCCGGGAGCATAGATTGGCGCATAAATCTCAATCAGCGGCGTCGTTGAAGAGGGTGCATGCTGCCCTTCATCATTATGTCCATTTTCGAGATGGGCAACGACCTTGCCGGAAAAAGCCGTTTCAAGATTGGAAGAAGGAAACGTCTTGCCGATGAGGGACTTATCGGTGCTGTAGAGGATCATACCGTCTCGCCGCCAAATTCTCAGGCTTTCCACCCTACGCGCAAGATCGGTATCGTTCAGGATTTCATCCAGTTCCAGATGGTCCTCCGCAGCGACACCGGGTCCGAATTCGCCCATTTTAAGGTGTCGAGCAAGAAACCCTTCCATGTAAAGAGCCCCGGATTCAGCCCGGCTTTGCAGTTGGCTTGCCGCAATCTGCGAGCCTAACCATTCGCCCAGAACGGCCATTGAAGAGCAAACGATAAGCCCTGCAATGATCAAAAATTGCGACGTCAAGCTAAGGCGCAGCCATAGCCGCCCGATATGAGAATATGGTACTCCCTCGTCTCTCGCGGGAGTGACGTCGGTCACATCGTCGTCAGAGCTCAATATCCCGTTCTCCGCAGTATAAAAATCTTAATAAATTTCCAGATTAAGGCAGCGGTTCAACGTACCAGATAACAATAGATTATCATAAATTATATAACCAAAAGTTCATTTAATATATAATCTTTATATGGGTTTAATCCGGAATGCTTTTTTGGAGATGCATTAACATATCTGGCCCATAAATGCTGCAATGCAGCGAACTAAGGCCTCATACTCGTGCCATTTTCCACATTGTACTTCATTTGAAGCGCAGCTCCCGCTGCTGCGGACGATCCTGTTCTTCAACGACAAGGAACCTTACCGCTGGCCCATAGGATACAGTTCGCCGGCGTTTTGACCCTAAAACCCTTGCCGTGCTGGTTCAGCGCTAGCGCAATGGATGGTCGTGAATATCCGTTGTTCCAGAAGATGATCGCCTGGAGCCGGAAGCTCTTTTCACGCAACTACTTCGATGAAATGGCGGCAAGCGGCGTGAGCCGGTAAATCAGCATGGTGTCATCATCGACGACACGCTCGGCTGTCTTGTCCAGATGCGTAATGAGGCCCTTATTGTATTCGATAAGCTTGCGTCCCTTCGAGTCGCGGGCATTTTTCGCGATGCCGAACCACGCCGCGTTTTCTGCTCGCAGCGTCTCCAGTACGTCGATCGCGGCGCCGTCGTCGAGAAGCACCGACCAGTCGTTCATCCCTCCTCCGGGAGGAAAAACCCAACCACGGCGTCTGCTGTAATATATCGCGATTGGATCGCCGATCGTGGTCGAGACCGCAACGACGAGGTCGCCCGGCTTGCTGACAGAACTCAGCCGCTCACCGAGTTCATGGCCGGATTGCGCATAGGGCGTCTTCATCAACTGGAGCCCGGGAAGGGTTCCGCCAATAATCACGACGCCCACAATGGCCGCCAGTCGCAGCCAGCGTGATCGCGAGCCCGAATGGAGGTCGCCGCCAATGGCACTCAACAGGACGAGCCCTCGGCCGGCCAGTGCCGCAACCGGCACACTGAATATATGGAAGTTCCACGGATTGGTTTTGATCTCACGCGCGGCGAAGAAATAGACCAAAGCGGCGCCGGCGAACCACACGTGGAAAAGCCACGGGGCCTTGCCGCGTGCCGGATCGGTTGGCGGCGGCGGCGTGACCAGCAGCGCGATCCCGACAAGCATGAGGACCGGCAAAGTAAAGAGCCAGTTGCCGGCGATCTTCCATGCGGCGGGGATGTAGAAAGCTTGCGCAAAGAACTTGGACAGCCCGTCGTCCCACAGATAACCGCTGCCGGCGATATGATAGGGCGGATAATTCGCCCCGACATAGAGCGCCCATCGGTAGTAGCCAAGGATTAGCATGCCGGCAATCAGCGCGACGGGCACGATCTGCAAGATGCGGCGCGGGTTCAGCCTGCCTCTCATCTGGAGGATCGAAAATGTCGCATAGGTCATTGGAACGACCACGGCGATACCAGGCAGCTTGGCGAGCACGCCCAACGTCGTAATCAAACCAGAGAGCACCAGAAAACCGGCCCGATCTTCCTGCAGATAGGCGACATACAGCCAGGCGCCGGTTGTGACCAGAGACAGCATAGCGGGGTCGGGAAGAAACGACTGGTCGATAAAAACGGCGCCCGGCATGATCGCAAGCAGAAAGGCGCCGGCGTGCGCATGCACGGCGCCCCACACGCGATCGAGCAATCGATGCAGTGCGAAGACGCCCCACACGCCGAAAACAACAGCCACCAGGCGTCCCAACCAGTCGTGCCAGCCAAATACGGTGTAGAGCAGCGCGGTAATATAGGAGATTATCGGGAGTTCGCGGCCCTGATAGGCGGGACCCGGCCCGGTCCAGCTGACCTCCGGAAAAAGATGTTCCAACTGCGCGCAAAGAAATTATCCGCCATCATGGCCGTGCTTGCCTCACGCCAGCTGAAGGCATCCACCAGGGGCTGCTGTACATCATGGAGCCGAAACAAGGCGGCGAGCATCAGTATCGCAGCCAGAACTGCGGAATCGCGTTGCCCGATACGGAATCCCGGCATTATGTCCTCCCCCACCCCCGCCAAGTCATAACGAGGGCTACGGTATAGATGCGGTAACGCCGATCAATACAAAACCGCCACCGGTGCTGTCAGGTTGTTTGAAAAGGTCATCATTGAGCACCGCCAGGCCAATTTAGGCCCCGCATTTCGGTCACGGTTTTCCATTCCGGGCACCGTAAACTTAACTCTACGAAGACAAGTATTGGGAGTACGGTTCTCGCTTAACGTTACGACGCCAGCGCTACATATCGATAGGGGGCAACTTTGCGTGCCAACTAACACTTTCAGAGGCCTCGCAGGATTGTGGCGACTCGATAATATGACCTTGAAACTCAAGTTTATCTGTTTTATGACGCGCTCACAGGCAGGGGCGCTGAAAGCGCTATAACAAGCCTTGCAACGTAACGGTTCCTTTGCGGATGTCCCCCAGCAAAAGAAGACGATCCTACAGGCTCTGACGGAGAGCTACGGCGATCTGTCGCGGCATGTGGCTCGGCGTTTCCGGGACCGTGCGGATGCGGACGACGTGATCCAGGATACCTATCTGCGGGTGCGCAATATTCCGTCCGACGTCCCCGATCGAAAACCCACAGGCCTATTTGTTTCGAATGGTGAACAATGTTGCGATCGACCATGTGCGTCGTCAACGCGCAAGAGCGCCACATATCTCCGGCTGAAGTCCCTGACGTGGGTTCAGGGCGCGGTGCCTGTCGATCGGGTGATCGACTATCGCCAACGTCTTGCAGCTTTGGAACGTGTGATTGCAGACTTGCCTTCGCGCCAGTGCGAGGTGTTTCTGATGCACAAGTTCGATGGTCTCAGCCATTCGGAAATCGCCGCCGAACTCGGCATTACACGCGAGCCGATCGCCGCATGGCAACGCAGGCTTTCATGACGCCTTCCGCCAGAAGGTACCGTTCCTGGATCGGAATCGCTCCATGACCCCGGACACCTTCGCCGGTGATGACTTGCGTCACTGGCTCTGTATCCGCATCGTGATTGCTAATTTGCCAGTTCCGATAAGCCTCGCTTTCGCAATCAAGTACGTCATATGATGATGAAGTCATCGGCAGTCACGGACGTGCCGCAGGTCAGCATGGCAAACTTCACCGCAGCACCACCACCCGCACCATCAGCATCGAACAATAGGGCGCCGGAATTTTTGTTGTAGATGATGCGATCGTCCGCATCGAGAGCGGCCTTGCCGACGACAAAGGCGGCGGCATCCAAAGCTCCCACGACAAGACCCGAGAAGACCGCGTCGTCGAGGCGGATCTCGTCATCAGCGGAGCGGAAGTCAAGGATCCGGTCCAGGTTTGCCGCACGGGGCGCGACATCGAAGACGAAAGCGTCATCGCCTTTGCCGCCAGCCAGAAAATCATTGCCGAAACCGCCCCTCAGAATATCGTCACCGGCACCGCCCGACAAACGATCGTTGCCTGCGCCACCGGCCAAGTTGTCATCCCCGGCACCACCGCGCAGACTGTCGTGACCCTTATTGCCGTTGAGAGAGTCGTCGAATTTGCTGCCGGTGATGCGATCGTTGCCACCTTTCGCATAGACCTGCACAGCATGATCATAGGCCTTGTAGCTGACCTTTTCTCTCGCATCCGTCAGGATGATAGTCTCCGCCGGTGGCGCGATAGTGATAGTGATGGTCGCGACATTGCTGTTGCCCTGGCCGTCCGTAGCGTAGACCGTGAACGTGTCAGTGCCGGTAAAACCGGACTCGGGCAGATAGTCGAAGAAGTTTCCGTTCAGGAAATCCTGATGGTAGTGGATGCTGCCGGCATATTCGCCCTGCGGAAACGGATAGGAGCCTGGCTCAAAGCGCGTTTCCTGCTCGACCGTGCCGTGATCCGGCCCATCGACGATGATGAACGATAAGAGATCGAAATCCGCGTCCGCAGCGCTGAACTTGATGTCGTCGAGGAACTCGCCCGTCGAAAGCGTGAAGGTCAGGTCGGTGACAGTCGGATCGTGATTGATGAAGGTATCAGGCTGAAGCACTCCGTCCCGAAGAATGATCTGGTGTTCACCGTACTGGGTGTTTTGGCCGCCGAAATATTCGTTGGCGGCGACAAAGGTGACGGTAATGTCGTCAGGGCTTTCGGCGCTGACGGAAACGATATCGGTCGAGAGATAGGCAGCCTGGGCCGACAGGGTGCGGATATAGTTGCCCTCATTGTCGAAGACATGCGTTTCGACCCGCGAGAAAATCTCGTTCCTGCCGTCATTGGTGAAGGTCGTGACGGTAAAGAAGCTGTCGAAGACATCGACCGAGGCGAGATCGACCCACCCGAAGAAATAATCCGGCTGTGCGCCTGTCGGTCCAAGGACTTCGCCCTCGGGGTTCGCTATCGTGAAGAGAATTGCGTCAGGGCTCTCGTTGTTGACGTCTTCCCAGACGGAAAGCTCACTTCCATTGCTCAGGACCGGCATCGGCGTCTTCCTTGTAGTTGCGAGGGAGGCGGATATCGTGTCCGTGATTATCATGGCCCGGTCGTGACGATCATGACAAATGGTCACCGGTTCACAGGTATCGCCCGGCGACGCTAATGTGAGATGAATCCCCGGACCGTTTTGGCGCAGAAAAGCCGCGTCGAAGAGCGGTTTTTTGTTGTCGGGGGCAAGCCAGACTTCCCCTGGCTCTCCCCGCACATTCGCGCTTCGTGGAAGCAGGACGGCAATTCTTTGCTAAATTGAACCGTGCCATAGGGCAGGTATATGGCGCTCCAATTTCCACGACTTGAACTCTGGGATGCAGTGAGCGGACGCCTCAGGCGGTGCAGCAATTTGCGCCGTTGAGCTACCCCCTAGTGGAGGGACCACGTGACCGACGTCCCAGCGAGCGTATTCTTCATATGCTCGTTCGCCTCCGCGCCCGCAGCATCTACCGCAAATTCCGGTTTCAGCCGATCGAGGAAATACATCGTCATCTTGCCCTTATTTTTCACGTCAATAGCGCCTCGCGGTGTGCAATCGAAATACGATTTGACGTGTTGATAGGTGCTTTCGGAGATGTTCACCCGGTCGCTCTCGCCGGCGTTCTCCATTCGAGCCACGATGTTCACGGCGTCGCCCCAGACGTCGTAGGTTAGCTTCTTCCGGCCAACGACGCCCGAGACGACGCCGCCTGTATGCAGCCCGATACGGGCGTGCCAAGGCGCCTGTCCGACAGCTGCCAGGCGCTGGTTCGAGGCAAAGACGAAGCGCCGAATCTCAAGAGCCGCGAGGCAGCTGCGGACGGCGTGGTCCTTGCGGCCCATCATCAGTCCGCCGGCACACATGTAGGAGTCTCCGATGGTCTTGACCTTCTCCAGCCCCTGCCGGGCGACGATGCCGTCGAACGCGGAGAAGTACATGTCGAGGTCGTCGATCAGCTCCCGAGGCGAAAGTTCAGCGGCGGATTTGGTGAAATCGACGAAGTCCGTGAAGAGGATCGTCGTTGAGGGGTGGTGGCGGGGTTCGACCGACCCTTTCTCGATCAATTCCGCGGCGATCTTGTCCGGCAGGATGTTGTGTATCAAGCTGTCCGAGCGTTGTTTCTCCGCGGCCAGTTCCTGCTGCGCGCGAGAATCTCGATGAGCTTGAGGCGCAGTTCAAGCTGGGCGATGGTCTGGCGCGCGAGGCGCCGGATGCCTTCGGCAGCCTCGAAAGTGAGCTCGCGCGGGGTGAGGTCCATGATGCAGAGCGTGCCCAGTGCATGGCCGCCTGAATCGATCAGCGGCATGCCGGCGTAGAAGCTGATGAAGGGTTCAGTTCCGATGAAGGGCAATGCCTTGAAGCGATCGTCGGCGTGGGTGTCTGGCACCACAAGCATGTCGCTCCGGCAGATCGCGTGAGCGCAGCAGACGCCGCCGCGGGGCAGTTCATCGATGCCCGGAGGCACGCCATGACGAGATTTGAGCCATATCTTAGTATCCCCGACGACGTTGACGATCGCGATCGGCGTACCGGCAATCAGGGAGGCGAGATTGGTGAGATCGTCAAATCCGGCTTCTGGATCGGTGCCGTATACGTCATATGCCTGGACTGCGGCCAAGCGTTCAACTTCGTTCTCGGGGAGAGGGAAGTCCATCCGACGCTCCATTGTGCGCAGGCCGATAAATGGCCCCCGCGGGTCCGGATCTGGTCGCGTCCTGCCCAAGCAGTCATCGTCCGCCCGATGCCCCTGCCCGCCGAAATTTACTCCATCTATGTCCGTTGGGCAATGACGCCGCGCCGGAACGCGAGAAGCTGCTTGCCTTCAAGCGTTGCCTGATACGGCGCATCAACGCGCATTTCGTCGGCAAGCGCGGAGAGCTGGGCGCGAGTGGACGGTGCGCTAGCGTCGCGTAACCGGTACGCCATCGGCAATCGCAACGAACTTTCAATCAATCCCGACGGCTCGCTCGGCCGTTACATCCAGCGGGAGTCCCCAGGGAAAGATAAGGAAACGAGCTGGATGCCGAAGTACGCAGTCCGCAGTGGCTCGCTTTCTGTTGGGCATGCTTCTCGCTCATGGCGTCCTGCCGTTTTGGGACATGATGCGTGGCCTGCTTGAGATCTTCAGCAAGTGCGGGGCTTACGAGGAAGTGATCGATCCGATGGTGTCGGGGCGTATCGATCTAACGGTCGGCTAGGGCACCGTGCTCTGGCATATCCGAGCTCTAACGGTTCGTTGCTCAGCAATCGGACAGTCCGTCCAGAAGTCCCTCATTGCGAGCCGCGACGACCTGCGAAATCGGATTAGAAAGCGTTTCGACAAGACTGTTGGCGAGGGGACGCTTCCTCGCGGATCGACAGCAAGGAAGCTGCCGGATTAGTGATGACAATTATCCAGGGGATGGCGGTGCAAGCCAAGGGCGGAGTAACGCGGACCAATGAGAGAGGTATGTCGTTATCGCGCTCGAAGGTTGGCGAAGCTTTCCCACAATAGAATGGCGCCCTTCTAGACTATGGAAAATGCTGGTTTTAGCGATCGGACGGCCCGCCAAGCACGAGAAGCAGTTTTGCCGGTTTATCCGGCCGTGGCGGAGAAAACGAAATCGCCAGTAGAACAGCAATGCGGAATGCACGGAGAGAAACGCCGCCCCCTCATCGCGAAGGGGGCGGCGCAAATGTCTGGATCAGGCGACTTTGACGGTAATGGAGTCGATGCCGTCCACGTGGCCGACCATCTCGTCACCGGTGACCACAGCACCGACGCCAGCGGGCGTGCCCACGAAGATCAGATCGCCGGCCTTCAGTTCGAACAGGCGGGACAGGTAGGCGATCATTTCCGGCACTTTCCAGAGCATCTGGTTGAGGTCGCCGTTCTGGCGCACTTCGCCATTGACCTTGAGCCAGATTGCACCGGCGGTCGGATGACCGACCTTGGACACCGGATGCAGAACGCTGCATGGGGCGGAGGCTTCGAAAGCCTTGCCCGTCTCCCATGGCCGTCCGGCCTTCTTGGCTTCGCCCTGAAGGTCTCGGCGGGTCATGTCGAGGCCGACGCCATAGCCGAAGACGTGGTCCATCGCGCTTTCCGAGCGGAATGTTGGTGCCGCCCTTGTGAAGCGCGACGATCAGTTCGATCTCGTGATGAACGTCCTTGCTTTCGCTCGGATAGGGAAAATCCCTGCCTGGAGGCACCAGCGTATCGGGGTTCTTCTGGAAGAAGAACGGCGGCTCCTTGTTCAGGGTCGTGCCCCATCTCGACCGCATGATCGGCGAAGTTGCGGCCGACGCAATAGATGCGGTGGACGGGGAAGAGCGCGTCAGTGCCAGCGACCGGCATGGTCGGGGCAGGCTCAGGTGTGAAGACGTAGTTGGCGAGGTGAGGCATTTGGTTCATTATCGCGCTCCTGCGTAATATTCGATGCGTTTTTCGAAGTGTTCGACCGCCGCGGAGAGCAACATTGCCGCCACGAACAGAATGAGTGTGAGAGCCCAGAAGCGCTCCATATCGAAGCTGCGGGAATAGAGTTCGAAGAGTTCCCCGTAGCCGATGATGGAGACCAGGATCTGGCCGATGACGACGCCCTTGACCCCGCGGATGAGGCCGATGCGGATGCCCGCGAGGATTTCCGGAAGGGCGGAGAGAAGAACGATCTTGGTGAAGATCGTCCAGCGCGAGGCGCCGTAGCAGCGTCCCATTTCGATCAGCGACGGGGAACCTGCATGACTCCAGCCCGCGCATCGAGAACGATGATCCAGACCGCGAACAGAAACACCGTGACGAAGACGGTGGTTTCGCCGAGACCAAAGAGGATCATCAGGATCGGCACCAGCGCCGAAAGAGGGGCGCTGACGAACATGTTGACCCAGAGGCCGAAGATGTTGTCGATGATCCTCACGCGCCCCATGAGGACGCCGAGCGGAACGCCAACGGCGATGGCGAGTGCCATGCCGTAGACGAACGACCGGAGCGTGATCAGGGTGGCGCTCTGCCAGGAACCGGTTTGGACGAGTTCGAACCCGGCCGCGATCACCGAGGTCATCGGCGGGATCAGGAAGATGAAATCCAGCCGCCCGACAATTTCCCACAGCAGCGCCCACATCACCAGCGATGCCATCATGGGAATGCGGATACCGAAAAGGGTCATATCCGCTTACTCCCGCATACTGGCGCAGCCCCTGCCAGATTTCCTCGACGACATCGAGATAACCGGCATCGCGACGAATATCGTCGGGCGAGGCTGAGCGATCGATCATCGGATCGATGATCTGGGAAATGCGGCCGGGCCGCGGCGAAAGCAGCACGATGCGATCCGACACATAGACCGCTTCTTCGATCGAATGGGTGACGAAGATGAAGGTCTTCTTTTCAGATCAACCAACCTGAGCAAATCTTCCTGGAACTTGCGCCGGTTCTGCTCGTCCACCGCCGAGAAGGGTTCGTCGAGAAGCAGAACGTCGGCGTTGACCGCGAAGGCCCGCGCAATCCCCACCCGCTGGCGCATGCCGCCGGAGAGTTCGTGCGGGTACTTGTCCTCGAAACCGGCCAGGCCGACTTCCTCGATATAGCGGCGTGCGGTTCGGTTGCGCTCCTGCAACGGAGATGCCCTTGAGCTCGAGACCGAAGCCGACATTGCGCAACACCGTCGCCCAGGGCATCAGGGCAAAGTCCTGGAAGACGAAGGCGCGTTCGGGGCCTGGACCGGTGACGGCCTTTCCGTTGACGCGGATTTCGCCCGAGGTCGAGGGCACGAGGCCTGCGATGATCTTCAGCAGGGTTGTCTTGCCACAACCGGATGGTCCGAGAAGCGTGGTCAGCTTGCCACGCTCGAAATCGAGATTGATGCCGCGAAGGGCTTCGATTTCACCGTATTTCTTGCAGATGTCCCGGACCTCGACGACGGCGTCGCCGATCTTTGCGGCCGCAGGGCCATTGGCGCGAGACAGGGCAGCATTTGCCATCTCACTTCCTCCTTTTTCAGGACGCAGCACATGCGTTTCCGAAATATTGCAGGCCCGCCAGTGTCAGCGTCGAGACCGCGATGATGGAGGCGACCGACGCATACATGTGCGCGTAGTTGGCCACCGACCGATGATAGGTGATGAGATCGCCGATGCCAGTGGGCGTGATCAGCAGTTCCGCCAGCATCACACCGATGAAACCGGCAGCGATGCCGAGACGCAGGCCGGCGAACAGGACGGGCGATGCATCCGGAATGATGATCTTGAAGATCTGCTGCATGCGCGTCCCCTGGAAGGAACGGCACATATCGACCAGCGACGGATTGACGTGGCGCACCGCCTTGTACGCATTGAGCACGATGACCGGCAGCGCCAGCATGATGACCGCGAGCGTCTTTGCCGTCAGCCCGATCCCATAGATGAAAGTGACGAGTGGGACGAGCGCCGCCATCGGCGCCGCCTGAAGTACGATGAACACCGGCGCCAGAAGCCATTCCACCTTGGTGGACAGACCCATGGCGACGCCGAGGGCGATGCCGAAGATCGCCGAGACGGCGACGCCGAGAACGAGCGGCTGGAGCGTCAGGAAATAGGCGTAGATCATGGTCCCGTCGAAGACCATCTCGAAGAAGGCAATGACGGTTTCGCTGAAGGTGGGGAACGCAAAGCTGATCGGAACCAGCCCCGCGATCTCCCAGGCGCCGAACAGGATCGCCAGCGACAGAACGACCCAGAAGGACCGCCTCTCCTCGGCAAACCGGAAAAGCGCCGCTCCGGCCGTGACCGGAGCCTTCTTGGCTCCGATCCCGTCGGTCAGTTTGGGGTGTGATACGGACGCCTGCATCCTACTTCGTGCCTGCCTTGGCAAGTGCCGCCTTGAGCGCGTCGAGGCTCCAGAAGTCTTCGACCTTCAGCTCCTTCGGATCACCGGTCAGCGCACCGGACACCGTGTAGAAATCAAAGTCGTCTCGGGCCGCATCTTCGCCACCGCCATTGAGCGGCATGTTCGCAGCCGCTTCCGTGAAATAGGGCTCGATATCGGCGATCATTTCCGGTGTTGCGTCGGGAAGCAGCTTGTACTTTTCGCGCAGCGCCACGATCGATTTCGGATCGGCTGCCACCTCGCGCCAGGTCGTCAGGATCGCTTCGACCAAAACTTCGACATCCTTCGGATTGGCCGTCAGATAATCCATGTTGGCAAAGAGCGCTTCGTCGGTTGCGGCGACCTCGCCGAGCGGCAGGAAGGCGAATTTACCTGGCGCTTCCTTTTCCAGAATACGCTTGCCGGACGGATCGACGATTGTCGCCTTGACGTTGCCCTGAAGCAGAGCACCGGTGCGCACTTCGGCACCTGGAACATAGGCGATGTTGGAATATTTGATGCCGTTCTTATCAGCCATCAGCTGCATGATCGCTTCCGTGCCCGAACCGCGCGAATGGACGGCAATCTCCTGACCGTTCAGATCCTTCCAGTCTTTGTAGAACTCCGTATTGACTACGGGATAGAACTGCAGCTTGCTCAGCTGCATGAAAACCCGAATGGGCGCCTTGACCTTCTGCAGAAGGGCATACGGACCACCGATGCCGATGTCGGCCTGCCCGCTGACCACAGCCTGCGCCGCGATATCCTCGCTCTTCAGGAATGTAACCTGGACATCGACGCCCTTCTCCTTGGCGCGCTCCAGGGCGACGAGCAGATGCAGTGACTCCACCGTCGCGATGTCACCAAAGGCGATGCGCATCGGATCGGCCCAGGCGACCGCCGGCAGTGCGGCTGCGACCGTAAAAGCGACCGCGGCGGTGCACGCCTGAATTCTTCTGGCGAACTTCCTCATTTGATTTCCTCCCGTTGAATGGGTCCTCCTCAGAACCCAATTTCAAACCAATTCTGTATTAATCCGGATTTGTGTCAACCAATTTCTTCGAGGCGGCGCTCGATACAGAGCCCTAGCCGGCCTCAAAGTTACACAAAATGCGGCTTAAAATGCTGAATATGTTGATATAATTTGCGCTCCAGAAAATGCGCGGCAGCATAACTCGACGCTTGACACGACCACAATGACAAACTATAAACAAAACCAATTCACAATTGGCTCACGGAAACATGGACGAAAACACCGATTTGTCAGCGCTGGCCAAACTCAAGGGATTTCTCGCGACTGCCGAACTACCCGACGACGGCAGACTGCCCCCCGAGCGCGAGCTGGCAGAGTCCCTGGAGATTGGCCGCGCGGTGCTGCGCAAGGCACTGGCGACCCTGCAGGCTGAAGGCGTCGTTTGGCGGCATGTTGGCAAGGGAACATTCACCGGTGACCGTCCGATCGACACAGTCGCAGACATCAACTCCATGGTTCAGAGAACGAACCCGCTCGAGGTTATGGGCGCTCGCATCGCCTTTGAGCCGGAAGTGGCGCGATGCGCCGCACTGAATGCGACCGCGGCGCAGATCGCCGAGATGCGCAGTTGTATGCAGAAGGCGCAGCAGGCACCGACATGGCGCCTTTACGAGCAATGGGACAACAAGCTGCACCGCACCATCGGCGAGGCATCGCAGAACTCGCTGCTGCTTGGACTGCTCGACACGCTGAACGCGGTGCGCCGCGCTGTCACCTGGGGCCGGCTACGCGCCACGCCGTTGCGCCCGCCCGCCGACCACCACAGTTTTGCCGAACACGAGCGCATCGTTCAGGCGATTGCCGATCGCGACCCGGCTGCTGCTGCTGAAGCGATGCGAAAGCACTTGCGCAGCGTTGAAAGCCACATGCGCGACGCAGACTAAGCCACAGCCCCTTATCCACATTGTTCTCCAACATTTTTAAAGGCATTCCCATGACAAAGATCAAGGTCGCCAATCCGGTCGTCGAGCTCGACGGCGATGAAATGACCCGCATCATCTGGCAGTTCATCAAGGAAAAGCTGATCCATCCCTATCTGGATATCGATCTGGAATATTACGACCTCGGCATGGAAAACCATGATGCGACCAACGATCAGGTGACGATCGATTCTGCCAACGCCATCAAGAAGCACGGCGTCGGCGTCAAGTGCGCCACCATCACGCCTGACGAGCAGCGCGTCAGGAATTCGGCCTGAAGAAGATGTGGAAGTCGCCGAACGGTACGATCCGCAACATTCTCGGCGGCGTCATCTTCCGCGAACCGATCATCTGCAAGAACGTGCCGCGCCTGGTTCCCGGCTGGACCAAGCCGATCATCGTCGGCCGCCACGCCTTCGGCGACCAGTACCGCGCCACCGACTTCAAGTTCCCCGGCAAGGGCAAGCTGACGATGAAGTTCGTCGGCGAAGACGGTACGGAAATCGAACATGAAGTCTATGACGCGCCGGCCGCCGGTGTTGCCATGGGCATGTACAACCTCGACGAATCGATCACCGATTTCGCCTGGGCATCGCTGAACTACGGCCTGCAGCGCGGCGTTCCGGTCTATCTGTCGACCAAGAACACCATCCTCAAGGTCTATGACGGCCGCTTCAAGGATATCTTCCAGCAAGTGTTCGATGCCGAATTTGCCGGCAAGTTCAAGGAAGCCAAGATCCGGTACGAACACCGCCTGATCGACGACATGGTCGCCTCGGCGCTCAAGTGGTCGGGTGGCTATGTCTGGGCCTGCAAGAACTATGACGGCGACGTCCAGTCCGACATCGTCGCGCAGGGCTTCGGCTCGCTCGGCCTGATGACCTCGGTTCTGATGACGCCGGATGGCCAGACGGTGGAAGCCGAAGCAGCCCACGGCACGGTGACCCGTCACTACCGCCAGCACCAGAAGGGCGAGGAAACCTCGACCAACTCGATCGCCTCGATCTTCGCCTGGACGCGCGGCCTTGCCCACCGCGCCAAGCTCGACGACAACACTGAGCTGGCCAAGTTTGCCGACACGCTGGAAAAGGTCTGCGTCGATACGGTCGAGAGCGGCTTCATGACCAAGGATCTGGCGTTGCTGATCGGCCCCGACCAGCCATGGCTCTCGACCACCGGCTTCCTCGACAAGATCGACGAGAACCTGAAGAAGGCAATGGCTGCTTAAGCAACGTCATTTTTGTGAAGACAGAAACCCGGCCATCGTGCCGGGTTTTTTTATTGGAGATATCAATGTTCCGGCGCCGCGCCTTTCCGACCCACTCGATAGTCGACCGAAATCGATCAAGCCCACCCCGCTCAGACGCACATTATGAAAGCCAAGCCCGCGGTTGGCGGAACAGGTAAAACGCATGGTTCGCGCGAACGGCAGCGACTGCTCAGTTGAAAGCGCTCGGAATGACCATAGCAGGACCATCGACCTTCTGCCGGAACGCATCGTGTCAGGTCGATCCGGAATAAGGATTTGAACCACTGCCCATATCTGAGACGGCGTTGACCGCGAGGGAAACGATTCGTTAAAATTCATTCGATTGACTTAAACTTCAGTCGAGCATATATATGCGCCATGGCTAAAATCAAAACCGACATCACCACATCCGCCGCAGGCACGGATCCCTCCCGCAAGGAAAAGCTGCTCGCAGCGGCGCTCGACGTGTTCGGCCGCTGCGGCTTCGACGGCGCTTCGACCCGTCAGCTGGCGGATGCGGCTGGCGTCAACCTGCAGGCCATTCCCTATTATTTCTCCGGCAAGGAAGGCCTCTACCTCGCCACCGCCGATTACCTGGCAGAGATGATCGGCACCCATGTCGGCGGTATGCGTCAGACGATCGGTGCCCGGATGGCGGAACTTCAAACATCAGGCGAGAGCATAACACCGGCGGAAGCCCGGGCCTTTCTGACGCAGATGGCTGAAACGATGATCACGCTCTTCGTCAGCAAGACGTCCGAATCCTGGGCGCGCTTCATCATTCGCGAACAGATGGAGCCGACCGAAGCCTTCGGCCGGGTCTACGAGGGCATCATGCGGCCGATGATCGAGATCGTCCGGCGGTTGATCGCTACGGTTCTCAGCGAGGATTCGGCATCGGAACATGTCCGGCTGCGCACGCTGTCCTTCGTCGGCAGCATCCTCGTTTTTCGCGTGGCCCATGCGGCGGTTCTCGCGCAGATGGAATGGAAGCAGATTGGCGCGAACGAGATTGCCATTCTGCGCCAGCATGCCGCCGAACTCGTCACCGTTCTTGAGCCTGCAAAAGGAGCTGCTGCATGAAGAAGATTGCTGTTTTCATCTTGCTGCTTGCAGCGGCGGGCGGTGCAGCCTGGTGGTTCGGGTTGCCTCAGAAACTTGGCTTCCAGGCCGAGGTGAAAACGGATTTCGTGCTCTACGGCAATGTCGACATCCGCCAGGTCTCGCTCGGCTTCCGCGTCAATGGCCGCCTCGCCGAGCTGTCTGCCGATGAAGGCGACGTCATCAAGAGCGGCACCGTGCTCGCCAAGCTGGACGCCCGGCCATATGATTTTGCCGTCCGTTCGGCCGATGCCAATGTCGCAGCCCTGCGCGCCACGCGCGACAAGTTGGTGGCAGGCCCCCGCCCGACGGAGATTGCTCAAACACGCGCATCCTACAACGCGAGCCTGGCCGAGCTCCAGAATGCCGAACTCGAACTCGAGCGCGCCCAGCAACTTCAGCCGCGAGGCACGATCTCGCAGGCCGCCTATGATCAGGCGGTCGCTGCCAAGGCAATGGCAGCGGCCCGCTCCGAAGCCGCCAAGGAAGGACTGAAACTCATCGAGGAAGGCAGCCGCGTCGAGGATATCGCCGCCGCCGAGGCCCAGTTGCAGGCGGCCCAGGCAACGCTTGAATCCGCCCGCACCTCGCTGGAGGATACCGAACTGCGCGCACCCAATGACGGCATCATCCTGTCGCGGGTGCGCGAAAGCGGCGCCATCGTCGCACCGGCCGATATTGTCTTCGTCTTGTCCCTGACCGAACCAGTCTGGGTGCGAACCTATGTTTCAGAGCCCGATCTCGGCCGCATCCATCCCGGCATGAAGGTTAAGGTCAGTTCCGATACAAGACCGGACGACGCCTATGACGGCACGATCGGCTTCATTTCTCCGGTCGCGGAATTCACCCCGAAGACCGTGGAAACGCCGGAGCTTCGCACCAACCTCGTCTATCGGCTGCGCATCGTCATCGACAAGCCAGGCGCTGACCTGCGCCAGGGCATGCCGGTCACCGTGCGCTTCCCCGAAGCCGGGGCAACGGGACAGTGACCCTCGCACCGGACAAGACCGAACTGGTTCGGCTGTCGGGCGTGACCAAACGTTTCGGCGGCGGGTTGCCTGCGCTCGATGCCGTCTCAGGACCGATTCTGGGCGGCGAAATCACCGGGCTCGTCGGTCCGGATGGGGCCGGCAAGACGACCCTGATCCGGCTCATGACCGGCCTGATGCTGCCGGACAGCGGCACCGTCGAGGTGCTTGGTTTCGATACGGCCAAAAACCCCGCCGCGATCCAGGCCTCGATCGGCTATATGCCGCAGCGGTTCGGGCTCTACGAGGACCTGTCGGTAGAGGAGAACCTCAATCTCTACGCCGACCTGCGCGGTCTGCCGAAGGATGAGCGCGCGGCAACCTTCGATGAACTCCTGACTTTCACCGACCTGAAGCGCTTCACCGGTCGACTGGCTGGAAAACTCTCCGGCGGCATGAAGCAGAAGCTCGGCCTTGCCTGCGCGCTGCTCAAGAAGCCGCGCCTGCTGCTGCTTGATGAACCCGGCGTCGGGGTCGATCCGATCTCGCGACGTGAGCTGTGGAAGATGGTCGAGAATTTGACCAGGGAAGGCATCGGCGTCGTCTGGTCGACGGCCTACCTGGACGAGGCGGAGGCCTGCGATGCGGTGCTTCTGCTCAATCAGGGCAAGCTTCTTTTTCCGGCAAACCGGCGGAAATGACGGCGCGCGTCGAAGGCCGGGTTTTCAAGGTCTCGGGCATTTCTGGCCGCAAGCGACAGGTGCTGGCCAAGCTTCTCGATGGGCAGGGCATCATCGATGGCGTCATCCAGGGCGAGGCCATCCGGATTGTGACCGGAAATGAGGCGCTGCCGGATGTCTCGCCGGCGGGAGACGGTGCTGCAGCCTCGCCTGCGGTGTCACGTTTCGAGGATGCCTTTGTCGACATGCTCGGCGGCGGCCCCGGCGGCCGCTCGAAACTGGCCGAGGCCCAGCAAACGCTCGCTGCCAAGGACGACCGTCCGGTGATCGAAGCCAGGGGCCTGACTAAAAAATTCGGCGATTTCACCGCCGCCGACGACATCACCTTCGATATCCGCCGTGGAGAGATCTTCCGGGCTGCTCGGCCCCAACGGCGCCGGCAAGTCCACGACGTTCAAGATGCTTTGCGGCCTTTTGAAGCCAACCGCAGGTGAAGGCCGCGTTGCCGGCTTTGATCTGCGCCACGATGCCGCCTCCGCCCGCAACCAGCTCGGCTATATGGCGCAGAAATTCTCGCTCTACGGCGACCTCAGCATCGGCCAGAACCTCGATTTCTTCGCCGGTGTCTATGGCCTGTCCGGCCAGCGCAAACGCGAGCGTGTTGCGCTGATGAACGAGATCTTCGATTTCGGCCGTCATGCCGGCCAGTCCTCGAAGGACCTGCCGCTCGGATTGAAACAGCGCCTGGCGCTTGCCTGCGCGGTCATGCACGAGCCGCAAGCTCTATTTCTGGATGAGCCCACCTCTGGCGTCGATCCGATCACGCGCCGCGAATTCTGGACGCATATCAATGCGCTGGTCGAGAAAGGCGTGACAGTTCTGGTGACCACCCATTTCATGGAAGAGGCCGAATATTGCGACCGGATCTCGCTGATCTATCGCGGCCGTTCGATCGCGCTCGGCTCGCCGGATGAGCTGAAGGCAAGTGTCGTCACCGAGGATAATCCGGACCCGACCATGGAAGATGCATTCATCGCGCTGGTCGAGCGATCCGAAACCGGCGCGAAGGAAGCGGCATGAGCACCTCCTCGACATCCGGCCGGATGCGGCGCTTCGCAGCCCTCGTGCGCAAGGAGAGCTATCAGGCGATGCGCGACCCCAGCACGACGCTGATCGCCTTCGTGCTGCCGCTCATCCTGCTTTTCCTGTTCGGATACGGCGTCTCGCTCGACGTTACCCGCACGCGCGTCGGGCTGGTCATGGAAGAAACGACGCCGCTGACACAGGCGCTGGCAGCGAGTTTTCAGGCGTCGCGCTATTTTTCGGTGACCACGCGCCAGGATCGCCGCTTCTTCGAGGAGGACCTGGTCAACGGCCGCATTCGCGGCATCCTGGTCATTCCGGCCAATTTCACCACCGACTATGCCGCCGGAAGACGGCCGCAGATCCAGGTCATCGTCGACGGTTCCGAACCCAACACGGCGAATTTCGTGCAGAACTATGCGCAAGGCACTATCGCCAACTGGGAGCGCCAGCGCCAGACGCTGATGGCCGAGGAACCGTCTGCGATCACCGTCGAGCAACGTTTCTGGTTCAACCCCGAACTCACCAGCCGCTATTTTCTCGTACCCGGATCGATCGCCATCGTCATGACGCTGGTCGGCACCCTGCTGACATCGCTGGTCGTCGCCCGTGAATGGGAACGCGGCACGATGGAAGCGATGATGGCCACGCCGGTGACGGCCATCGAGCTCCTGATCGGCAAGATCTTCCCCTATTTCGTCCTTGGTCTGGCAGCGATGACGCTGTGCGTGTTGCTCGCTGTCTTCCTGTTCGGCGTGCCGTTTCGCGGTTCGGTCCTGGCGCTCTATGCCCTGTCGGCCACGTTTCTGGTCCCGGCGCTCGGGCAAGGCCTCCTCATCTCGGCGGCGACGAAGAACCAGTTTCTCGCCTCGCAGCTGGCGCTGATCTCCGCCTTCCTCCCGGCTTTCCTGCTGTCCGGCTTCCTGTTCGAGATCAATTCGATGCCTGTCGTCATCCAATGGATCACCTACATCGTGCCCCGCGCGATACCTGATCCCCAGCCTGCAGACCGTCTTCCTTGCCGGAGACATCTGGCCGATGTTCCTGCATGCGATGGCCGTCATGCTCCTGATCGGCGGCGTTTTCTTCGTGCTGGCCGCCCGCAGCACGCGCAAGAGGATCGGATGATGTGGTGGACGCGGCTTCGAGCCCTGATCGTCAAGGAACTGCTGGCGGTGCTGCGCGATCCGAAAGGCCGCGCCATCCTGATCGGGCCGCCGATCCTGCAGCTTCTCGTGTTTTCCTATGCCGCGACGCTCGAGGTCCGCAATGTCGATGTGATGATCCTCAATCGCGACAGCGGCCATTGGGGACAGGAACTGGTCGAGCGCATCGAGGGATCGCCAACGTTCCGCCGGATCGACATCGCCGCCAATCCGGACCAGGTTCGCCAGGCGATCGACAATCAGGCCGTCATCGCCGCCATCGAGATCAGCCCGGACTTTTCGCGCAATATCGAGGCGGGAACGGCTGTTGATCTGCAAATCATCCTCGACGGCCGCCGCTCGAACGCCTCGCAGATCGTTTCCGGCTACCTCACCCAGATCGCCGCTGGCCTTGCCGCCGAGACGCCGGCCGGAAAACGCGCCGCCGCCCGTGCGGTATCGACAATCCCGCGCAACTGGTTCAATCCGAACCTCATCTACCAATGGTTCATGGTGCCGAACCTGATCGCCAGCATCGCGCTTCTGATCGGTCTGATCGTCACGGCCCTGTCGATTGCGCGCGAACGCGAACTCGGTACCTTCGATCAGCTGATGGTCTCGCCGCTCCGGGTCCATGAGATCCTGATTGGCAAGCTCGTCCCGCCGATGATGATCGGCCTGTTCCACATCACCGCCTATATTCTCGCCGCTCTCTTCATCTTCGAGCTGCCTTTGCGCGGATCGCTGTTCTTGCTCTATGGCAGCGCGCTGTTTTACCTCGCCTCGGTGGTCGGCATCGGGCTGTTCATCTCGGCACTGTCGATGACACAGCAACAGGCGATCCTTGGTGCTTTCCTGTTCATGGTGCCCGCCATGCTGCTTTCTGGATTTGCAACGCCGATCGAGAACATGCCTGACTGGCTGCAACCGGTAACGCTGGTCAATCCGCTGCGCTATTTCCTGATCGTCGTGAAGGGCGTGTTCCTCAAAGACATCAGCCTTGCCGAGGTCGTGAACCAAACCATCCCGCTCTTGATGATCGCCATCGTGACACTCTCGGCCGCCGCCTGGCTATTCCGGCGGCGACTGGAGTAGATGATAATTTGTATGCCCAGAGTAATACGATGACGGGTGACGATTTCTTCTCGCCGGAGGAAGCCCGCGGTACAATCCCCAGGCAGACCAGCGAGCGCACAATTTCGATGATATCGTCGCGTCGACCCATCAGATTCTCCATGTGCCAAACACCACCCATATGATGCTAAAATCCACGCCCCTCACCATTCGAAGTTCGATTTGCGGCTTGGGGAATTCCCTCGTCCATTGCAGCGCAAAGCCGATGCCGAGGTCGGCCAATACCAGCAAGATCAGTGCAACGTCGGTCGCCTTGATGGGATAAGAACGGCTGCCCCCGAGATGTTAGAGAGGTCCAACGACGCCTTAAGCATCACCATTTGAAGAACGGATACACGAGACGAACCGACACATGCCGCTGCGCTGTCGCAATTGGCTAATTTCCGCCCCCTATTTCCCGATTGTCGTGTGGCTGCCTATTGCACGTGTTCCTGCAAATCCGCTTCATCAGCAAGAATAGCGGCGGCCTCGTTCAGCAAAACATCTTTTGCGTTCCTGCGGGCATTTTCAATGGCAATATCAGCACTCAGGCTCCGCTCGTTTGCTTGCAAGCCATCGTCTTCACCAAGGTCCACCCCACCATTTATTTGCGTACGCGCCTTGAGACGAGTTGCTTGAGCAGCCAATTCAATTCGACGCTGGGTTAGATTGAGGGAGACGACCCCTTTCTCGCGCTGCGCCTTTAGTTCGGCAATATCTTCTACGAAGCGTTTGAAATCCCGATCGTTCCGTACCCGGGCATCATGGCGGCTTTGCAGTTGCGGCAGCAAAGCCGCCAAATTCCCGGCAGGCGTATAGTTCGCAGGCTTGATCTGTGTCCACGGCAATGCGTTGTCATAGCTCGCCTCACCGAAGCCTTTGGGATCGGAAAGGCTTGCCAAGATGATATCAGGCGTCACGCCGCGCAGCTGTGTCGTACCGCCATTGACACGGAAAAACTGAGCAACCGTCAATTTTAGCTCACCGAATTTTGGTTTTCTGTTGTTAGCGGCCCGGTCCAGATTGACCACAGTTTGCACAGTGCCCTTACCAAAGCTGGGTTCGCCGACAATCACACCGCGGCCGTAGTCTTGTATCGCTGCGGCAAAAATCTCGGAAGCCGACGCCGAACCGCGATTGATCAACACACCGACCGGACCTTTCCAGGCAGGCGTGGGAAGATCATCGCGTTCTATCTTTATTTTTCCGTCCGCGCCGCGTTGCTGGACCACCGGACCTTTGCCGACAAACAGGCCTGTCAGATCAATCGCCTCGGTCAGCGAACCGCCGCCGTTATTGCGCAAGTCCACCAGAACGCCGTCAACGTCGGCCTGCTTCAGTTCACCGAGAAGCTTGGCAACATCACGGCTTGCACTTTTGTAATTCCTGTCGCCTTTTCTCCGCGCCTCGAAATCTTCATAAAACACCGGAAGAGTAATCACTCCAATTTTGCGCGTGGCATCGCCATCCTTTACGGACAGGATGGACTTCCTGGCAGCCTGCTTTTCAAGACTGATTTTATCTCGCGTCAGGCTGATGAGGCGATGGCTACCATCCGGGCCGGCATCCACTGGCAAGATGTCCAAGCGTACGACGGAATCCTTTTCCCCTCGTATCATCTGCACAATTTCATCGAGGCGCATGCCCAGCACTTCCTTGATCGCGCCACTCTCGCCTTGACCGACACCGGTAATGCGGTCCCCGACCGCAAGCTTGCTGGACAGCTGCGCCGGGCCACCCGGCACAAGTTCGCGGATCGTCGTGTAGTCATCACGCTCCTGCAAGACCGCACCGATACCGACCAGCGAAAGCTTCATGGAAATATCGAACTCAGCCGCGGCTTTAGGGCCGAAATAGTCTGTGTGCGGATCAACAGACGTCGTATAGGCGCCCATGAATGACTGGAAAACGTCGTCACTCTTGTACTCGAACGCACGTTTGAGGGAGTTTTCATAGCGCTTGTCGAGCGTATCGCGAATAACCGCGTCAGCTTTGCCCGTCAGTTTCAGCCGCAGCCAGTCGCCTTTGACGTGTTTGCGCCAGAGATCGTCGCTTTCGCCTTCAGATTGCGGCCATGGGGCTTCATCGCGCAACAAGGAGTAGGCTTCCTGCACACTGAAGTCGAAGTCATGTTTGAGCAAGTTGCGTGCATATTGCATACGGCCGACAATGCGCTGCTCATACACGTTGAAAATTGAAAACGGGATCCGCAGGTCTTCCCGTTTGATGGCATCGTCAATCTTTGCGCTGTCAGCCATGAACGTATCGATGTCCGCCTGCAGGAACAGCACTCTGTCCGGATCCAGGGACTTAATGAACCGGGTCATAATCTTGGCCGACAAGGCGTCATCGAGCGGAACGGGCTTGTAGGCGAAACGCGTGAGAAATTTTGCGCTTAAACGGGCGGCTTGCGCCTGTTGCTGTAGTGGCGCCAGAACGGGCGGCGATTCGACTTCCAGAGCATATGCGAATGGTCCTAATACCAAGAAAACACCAAGCATGCCATAATGTATACGCATTCAGGTTTGATCCAATTTCTAATGTCGTGTCATCAATGACTGACCTTGGTGGAACAATTATGGTTGATTGGCAACTAAAGGAATGCGTGCCTCGATGCACTGGTCCTGTCCGCTATCAACTCTGAAGAGCCACGTTACTTCCATCAACTCAATATGCCGTAACACTGAAATCCAGACGGCAGATAGCTGGGCCAGTCTTGGAAGGATGCCTGTTATTGACATCGAGCCCCCAACGCCAGCTCGGAGAAGCCCTTACGGTTTCGTCCGCAAATTCTTGCCGTGATGGCTCACTCCGTCCATATAGGCGCCATGACTCTTGATTCGAAAATATTTGTTGGGCTTAAGTCCACCCGCAAAAAGTCAACTCCCGTCAGCGAACCCGTTGGTCCGAAATGCCAATGGGACGGCTGCGAAAAGATTGGCACGCACCGCGCCTGTCGGCCCGGGGAGCGGAAGGCCTGTATCTGTTGTTCTGTCTTGAGCACGTGAAAGAATACAACAAGGGGTACAGCTTTACGACGGCTCCATCGGACGTGGACAGTAGCGTACCAAAAGGAAGGACGAGCGGCAGTCGTGCGACTTTTGGAACCCGTGTCAACCAAGCAACCGAAATTCCGATCCCGTCCACTGTCCGCTCCGGTTCTGCGAAGACATTGAATGCCCGCAGAACCGCCACACAGCACCAGGCACAAAAGAGCAATCTCCAGAAACGAAAACTCAAGGTGTTAGAAGCCAAGGCTTTCGAGACACTCGGTCTTTCGCCGGAGGCGACACCGGAGGAAATCAGGAGCCGCTATAAGGAACGGCTCAAAATGCACCATCCCGACGCCAATCAAGGTAACCGCACCTCCGAAGATGAGCTTCGCGCGTCGATTGAGGCGCATAAGATCCTTAAGCTGAACGGATTCTGCTAACGCTCACTCATTGAGTGCCGCTTAGATCCATCCAATCCCAGGCGGGGCGTCTGTCTATCTCTGTTTTCAAGAATTCACATCCTCTGGATTTAGGTAGGAACTATATTTCCCGAGCCAAAAGTGCGCTGGTCAAACCCGTTTCGTGGAAAGCACTTCGAACGTTTTAGCAATTGTCGCGGTCGAACGGTCATAGTCCGCAAGGGTAGCGTCGCCTTAACATTTGCGGCGGTATTTACCGGCATGAGCTCGAACCCGCCGACCGATGTTACGACGCACCGCTACAAGCGTCATCGTTTTCCCGCTGAGATCATAGCGCATGCGGTTTGGCTCTACTTCCGCTTTCCGCTGAGCCTGCGTCATGTAGAAAATCTGCTGGCTGAGCGCGGCATTGAAGTCTCGTTCCAGACTGTCGCGGAATGGGCTGCCAAGTTCGGCAGAGAATACGCCCGTTCCATCCGGCGGCGGACCAGGGGAGTTTTTGCCGACAAGTGGCATCTCGACGAAATGGTCGTTGCTATCAAGGGCAGAAAATACTGGTTGTGGCGGGCCGTTGAGGCCGATGGTTATGTTCTTGATGCTTTGATCCAGAGCCGCCGGAACAAGCAGGCGGCCTTGAAGCTGATGCGAAAGCTCCTGAGGGGCCAATGCGTCACACCGCGTGTCATGATCACCGATAAGCTCAGATCCCACGACGCAGCCAAAGGGAAATCATGCCCGGTGTCGAGCATCGTTCGCATAAGGGTCTGAATAACCGGGCGGAGAATTCGCATCTGGCTGTTCGACGACGAGAGCGAGGCATGATCCGGTTCAAGTCGGCACGACAAGATTCTGTCGCAAAGTTTTCATGTGCGCTATCCGGTTTCCTATCGCGACCTTCAGGAAATTCTGGCGGAACGCGGTATCGCCGTCGATCATGCGACATTGAACCGGTGGGTTGTGCGCTACTCACCTCAGATCGCCACGCAGGCTCACATGCGCAAACGGCGCACGGCCAACTCATGGCGCGTGGACGAAACCTATATCAAGGTCCGGGGTAAATGGACCTATCTTTACCAGGCGGTTGACCAGCGATGGACAAACGCTCGATTTCATGCTGTCCGAGCGCCAGCGATCTGCCTGCAGCGACGGTTCTTCAGGAAGGCCATCGCAACCAACGGCGTTCCTGACCGGGTTGCAATTGACAATTGGGCGGCGCCAATCTGACTGGCCTGCAAGCTGTAAATACGAGTCTTAAATTCACCGGAACGGGTAATATATTTGAAATCCGACAGGTCAAATATCTTAACAACATTCTTGAGCAGGACCACCGGTTCATCAAGCGGATCACCAGGCCGATGATGGGCTTTAAGGCACTTCATTCCGCTTCTGCTACGATCGCTGGGATAGAAGTGGCTCATATGATCCGCAAGTGCCAGTTCACCAACGACAACCGTTCGCCATTTCAGGTCTTTGCTGAACTCGCAGCATAATTGTGTCCAATCAAACTCGTCTTCTCTCTCCCAGAAAACTTTGCGACAGAACCCATTCAAGTAGCCAGATTTCGCTACTCGTTCAACGTTCGAACCGCTCCAACATATGCTTCAATTGCGCATTCTGCAGCCGCAGCTTGCTCGCCAACTGATCCCTGCAGAGCGCTAATTTCCTGGTCCAAGCTCATCTCGTCGGAAATCGGGGGAACGACTGGAGCTGTTTGCGACACAACAGCGGCCGCGTCCACCCTCTTGGCACGGCCTCTCCTTTTGGCCGGCGCGGCTTTAGCAGTGTCTTCGACCCTCGTAACGGAGTATGCGATCGTGGTGCCGATATCAGGTAACGCCGGATCAGAGGTTTCCGCTCCCTCTTTGCTATTGCCCTCCCGCGTGCCCTGAATTTCGCTTCCGGTTTCCGCCAGCGGTTCAGGGCTCCACGGAAATTGGTTCGGGATTGAACGATCGGCTGGGCATTTTCGCGTGTTAGCTGATCGGCGAGACTGAGGGTCTCCTTAACAGGAGTCTCAGTCGAGCCCGCGATCGCCAACTCGTCCGGTTTGACGTCCTCGATCGAGCCGTCATTCTGCTCTTGCTGGCGTCGCGGCGACACAAGTCGGGTAAGAAACTTCCAGGGAGACGCCATCACTTCGATCTCGCGTTTTTATCCCGCATGCAGGGTGCGAGTCGATGTCCCGGCGGCGGTTGTAACCGCCACCAAAGATTCTTATCCCGCTCAGCTCGCGATCGGCCGCCTGCTTATAATATCAATCGAGCTTCAGCCGCTTCCGCAGATCGGCGTTTTCGGTCCGAAGTTTATCCGCCAGCAACTTGCGCAGTCTTTGGTTCTCTTCTTCCAGCTGCAGGATATCCGCCATCTCATCGCTCGGCACCGAAGGCACGGCAGGTGCCGTTTGCACCTCCCTTGGAGCACGCTTCACAGGTGCGCTTTGGGGTCCCAGCATTGTCGATCGACTTTGCCTTGCGTCCCCGCTTCTGCTTTTCAGTCCCGCCGGTAAGAACAGCTGCTGGTTCTGCTGCGGCGTCAACCGAGATGGCTTCGGGGGCGGCCCTTTGCGCACGAGGTTTGCGCTGCTTCTTTGGCGCGATAGGCGTTTCCACAACGGCCGCCGCATTAGGCTCCAAACCCAATCAAAATATTGATTAGATTTATTTCATGCGATTCAATCACTCCACGAGAGGAGTGTTTGACCATGGCAGGTGAATTCTGGCTTGATGATCAGCAGTGGTCCGTCATTGCACCGTTACTTCCGACCAACCAACCTGGCGCTCGTCGCACCGACGACCGCCGGGTGATCAGCAGGCATCATTCATGTACTGCGATCAGGGTTGCCGATGGCAGGATTGTCCTGCCTGCTACGGACCGGCAACGACGATCTACAATCGGTTCCATCGCTGGTCGGCACGCGGAATCTGGCGGCGATTGTTTGACGCCCTGGTGCAAACGACCGATCGAGACATCCATATGATTGACAGCACCACTGCCAAGGCTCACCGCTCGGCGGCCGGCGGAAAAGGGGGCCGATGCCGGCAATCGGTCGCTCGCGAGGCGGCAGATCGACAAAAATCCATGTTGTTGTCGATCGTTACGGCCGTCCCATCGCGCTCCAACTAACCCCGGGACAGCGTGGCGACGCACCCGTTGCCACGCCTCTGCTCACGACGTTGCCGCCAAGCCGACTATGCGCCGCCGACACGGCCTACGACAGCAACGCCCTGCGCAACTTCCTCATCAAACGTGGCACTCAGCCTGTTATCCCAAATAACCCGACTCGAAAGAACATCCAGCCCTTTGACCCCGAAGCCTATAAGCGCAGAAATATTATCGAACGCACCTTCTGCCGCCTCAAGGATTGGAGAAGAGTCGCAACGCGATATGACAAGCTCACAACCAACTTCGTAGCAACATGCTACATCGCCGCCATCTTTATATGGTGGGCCAATTCAGTCTCGACCCTAAGGTTGAAGCGACTATCTTCGTGGTCGTCTGATGCGGCCTGATAGACATCGAGTTTTTCATAAAGCTGCTGCAGCCTATTTTGAACGCTGCGAAGCGAAAGATTGCGTCTTCTCGCGATGGCTCGATCCGTCAGGCCCAACGCGATATCGACCAGGATTTCATACTCCGTGTCGCTAAAACCTTTCGTCTGGCCGAGGCTCTTTTGCTGCATCCCGCGTACTTCCCGGTCGATGACGCATTGCGCCTCGACGAAAATACTGCGCAAAGCCAGCCTCAACCGCTCGTCCGAGGCGGACTTGAGCACATATCCATAGGCCGCACCGTCCGGCACGATACGCGAAACACCCCGCACGTAGGCCTCGTCGGAATAGTTGGACCAGAAGAGGATGCGCGTATCCGGCCGCTCTTTCCAGATCGTGCGGGCGGCCTCGATACCATTTCGATTGTTCATCTGCAGATCCATAACCACATGGGCCGAACGGTGGTCGCGGGCGAGTTTTCGCCCGCGGTGCCGCTTTCCGCCTCGATGACCGTTTCGCATTCTGGCAAGGCGGCGCAGACGGCCTCGTGTAGGTAGGAGCGGTGCAAGGGATCGTCTTCGACGATGAGAACCTTCATGGGTCGTTCCTAGGATTTGGTTGGCGCGGCGTTTGCGCCTGCCACTGGCAGATGCACGCCGATCGCGGTCCCGAGATTGTTGCGCCCGGTACTGATGGAAAACTTGGCGGAAATCAGCCTAGCCCGCGTTTTCATATTGTCTATACCGCCGCCATTGCGCCGACGCTGCTTGGCAATACCAACCCCGTCGTCACAAACCTCAACGGAAAGACCATCGGTTTGCTCATGCAACCGCACCACAATGCGGTTTGCCTGCGCATGGCGCACTGCATTGTTGATAGCCTCCTGGGTAATGCGAAACAGCGCAACGCAGACAGTCGGATCAAGGCTGTCGATGCCACCCTCCGTCTCGTCGATCAACTCGCGATCGATCGAAAGTCCGCTGTCGCGTACCGATCGATCCAGATGGTTTTCTACGGCCTGCACGAAGCCGAAGAGTTGCAGGACGGAGGGTTTGGCCTCCTCGATGATCTGCCGGAGATCCTGCATGCTGTGCTGAAGGCTGCGGACCAGGGGCTCCAATGCTTCGCCGGCGACATCCGGCTCATGGGTGAGCCGTTCGAGCCGGCGAGACAGGCGGGTGAGGTCGGCGAGCGTCTGGTCGTGCAGGTCCATGCCGATGCGCTGGCGCTCGCGCTCGAGGGCTTCCGTCAGATTGAGTGCGCCAAGTCGCAATCCCTCTTCGCGCGCCCTGGCTTCAGCCTCGACGATCGCCGATTGCTGCGCCTGCTCTGCAGCCCGCAGGGCAAAGAAATAGGGTGAAAGCAAATCTGCGATGGAACGGGCGTTGACAATGTCTTCCATCGTATAAAATCCCGCCTGATGCGACGAACAGCTCAGTGCGCCGATCACGTCCCCCTCCACCTTGAGCGGAACATGAATTCGACTGCGTAGCGCCTGGTCGAAAATCGGCAGGGTGAAGGCATTCTCAAAATTGAACCGCGGATCGATTCCGGCGTCGTCCGTTAGAAAATATGAAACCTCGCCCCAGAGGAGGGCACGGATCGGGCTGCCGGAGACGAGCGCCGGCGGATGGTTGCCCCATGCAGTTTCCAGGCCGGTCTCGTAGGCCGTGTGGTATTTGCCACCATGCATGATGATGCATACGTCCAGATGATCATGCGGGATGATATGGAAAATCTGCGCCGCCACGGCGCGGATGGCCGAGCGAAATTCAAGCTGCCCGGCAAGCAAGCGCGATATCCCCAGATAATGTTCGAGAAGCATCGATGGCGCCATCTTGAGCATGTTTGTATTTCCTTCCCCGCCAACTTCGTCCCGCCTCCACGGTAAAAGTCCCGTAATTCCTTGTCCTCCAGTAAGCGCCCGTCAGGCACCGCGCGTCCTGCAGGATCCCGCATCATCTACAGCAGATTCCGCAAACGGATTGCCTCAATCTTCCTATACAAGCCGCCTATTCTATACCATCCTGTCCCTGCTGGGAGGAGGAAGCTCGGCATTTCACAAAAGCTCATCACCGCTTCGGCCAGGATGAACAGATCCCGCTCAATGAAAGCCGGATCAACAGGGAGAGAGAGAGATGAATTTCAGAAAGATGCTTCTGGCATCGGCTGCACTTGTGTGCGCCGCAATGCCTATTCAAGCCATGGCCGACACGGCAGCCAAGAAGATTGCGCTGTCCAACAACTACGCCGGCAATTCCTGGCGGCAGGCGATGCTGACCAGCTGGGAAAAGGTGACCGGCGAAGCCGTGAAGGCCAGCGTCGTTGCGGCAGCCGATCCTTTCACCACGGCCGAAAACCAGGCGACAGAACAGGCTGCTCAGATCCAGAACATGATTCTGCAGGGCTATGACGCCATCGTGATCAACGCCGCTTCTCCGACCGCGCTCAATGGTGCCGTCAAAGAAGCGTGCGACGCTGGTATCACAGTCGTGTCTTTCGATGGCATTGTGACCGAACCATGCGCATGGCGCATCGCTGTCGACTTCAAGGAAATGGGCCGTAGCCAGGTCGAGTACCTGTCGAAGAAAATCCCGGCCGGTGGCAATCTGCTTGAAATTCGCGGCCTCGCTGGCGTCTTCGTGGATGACGAAATCTCGACCGGCATCCACGCCGGTGTGGCCCAGTTCCCGCAATTCAAGATCGTTGGCTCCGTCCACGGCGACTGGGCGCAGGACGTGGCCCAAAGGCCGTGGCCGGCATCCTCCCGAGCCTTCCCGAGGTTGCGGCGGTCGTCACCCAAGGTGGTGACGGCTATGGCGCGGCCGAAGCCTTCGCAGCCGCCAAGCGGCCGATACCGACCATCGTCATGGGCAACCGGCAGGACGAGCTGAAATGGTGGAAGGAACAGAAGGATGCCAATGGCTATGAAACCATGTCTGTTTCGATCGCACCGGGCGTCTCAACGCTCGCCTTCTGGGTTGCCCAGCAGATTCTCGACGGCAAGGAAGTGAAGAAGGATCTCGTCGTCCCCTTCCTCAGCATCAGCCAAGACACGCTGGAAACCAATCTGGCTAACACCCAGGAAGGTGGCGTCGCCAATGTTGAGTATTCGCAGGCCGATGCCGAGAAGGTCATAGCGGAAGCAAAATAAGATATCCTCCCAACTTTCGGTTCTGTCTGGTCTCCGGACCGGCCAGAACCGTCCTTTTTCCGGGAATGCAGAGTATGACGGCAATACCGTTGCAGGCACGCGGTCATCGAGGTTGCGGATGCCAAAATCAGCTTTGGCGCGGTCAAGGCCCTCGATGGCGTGACCCTGAGAATTCTGCCCGGCGAATGCGTTGGCCTCGTCGGACACAACGGCGCCGGCAAATCGACGATCGTCAACGTCATCAATGGCGGATTGTCGCCCCACCAGGGCACCATCGCATGCGCAGGGGAGCCGATGCACCGTTACGGTATTGCTGCGGCCCGCGCCAATGGCGTCCGTTGCGTCTTCCAGGAATTGTCGCTGTGTCCGAACCTGACGGTAATCGAGAACACCCGCGTCATGCATCGCACGCTCACAGGCTGGGGCTGGCGGCGTCGGGCGGCGCGCATCATCGGCGGCAAACTCGACGAGATATTCCCTGGCCACGGGATCGACCCCGCCGGCGTCGTTAGCGATCTTTCGATCGCACAGCGCCAGATGGTGGAGATAGCCACGGCTTTCTCGCAGGTCGCACAACCGGTGAAACTCGTCATTCTCGATGAACCCACGTCATCGCTCGATGCGAGCCTCGCGACGCAGCTGCTGAACTATGTCCGCAGTTTCGTTGAGGCCGGCGGATCGGTTATCTTCATCTCCCACATTCTGAGCGAAATACTGTCAACGTCCGACCGCATCGTCGTGATGAAGGACGGCAAGGTGGTGAGCGAACGACCTGCCGGCGAGTTCGACGAGCACAGCCTGGTCGCGGCCATGGGAAGCGTGGTCAAGCGGCGCGATCAAGAGAAGCGCATTACGGACACTGCAGGCCTCACGCCGCTCCTGGCGCAGCCTTCGCGTCGCGGCAAGGGTCTTGCCTTCGAGGCCTTTCCCGGTGAAATCATCGGTCTTGCCGGCCTCGGCAGGCACGGCCAGACCGATACGCTGATCGATCTCTATCTGGCGCGCACCGGTAGCTGGTTGCGCAGGCGTGATGCTGAGGTTGCCTTCGTCGCCGGAGATCGCGCGCTGAACGGCGTCTTTCCGCTCTGGAGCATCCTGAAGAACCTGACGATCGCCGATCTTGCAGGACTGTCCCGGCGAGGCCTCGTCAGCGAGACCGCCGAGGCCGATCTCGGGCAGGCTTGGAAACAGCGCATCGAGATCCGGACGCAGGATGTCGGCAATCCTATTCTGTCTTTGTCGGGCGGCAACCAGCAGAAGGTATTGTTTGCCCGTGCCCTTGCCACGCCGGCACCCGCCGTACTGATGGATGATCCCATGCGCGGCGTCGACATCGGCACAAAGCAGGAGGTCTATACCATTCTGCGGGCCGAGGCCGATAAAGGACGAACATTCGTCTGGTACTCGACCGAGATGGACGAAGTCTGCCTTTGTGATCGGGTCTATGTCTTCAACAACGGCGTGATCGTTGCAGAACTCAAGGGAGAGGCCGTGACGGAGAAGAATGTCCTGGCCGCCTCCTTCATGGGTGCCGCGGCATGAAGAAAGTCCTGTCCTCCGATACCATCCGGCTTTTGATACCCGCCTTGTCGCTAACCATTCTGTTGATCTCCGTCTTCTACCTGCAGCCATGCGCCATGAGTTATGTGGGGCTTAACCTTTTGTTCAATCTGGCCGTGCCGATCGCGCTCGCAACCATTGCTCAGATGCTGATCATGACGGTCAACGATCTGGATCTGTCGATGGGCACCTTCGTCAGCTTCGTGGCTTGTGTTGCCGCCACCTTCCTGCAAGCCACCCCGGTGATTGGTGTTCTCGTACTAGCCGCCGCAATCATGACCTATGCAGCACTCGGCGTGCTGATTCATGTCCGTAACCTTCCCTCCATTGTCGTCACACTTGGCATGAGCTTCGTCTGGGGAGGTCTTGCGGTCCTCATTCTGCCTGCTCCGGGCGGAGAAGCGCCGGGGTGGGTGCGCGCGGTCATGATCTCCCGGCCACCTTTCGTGCCAATCGCGATCATCGCCTGCGTCATCATCGCGGTGGTCTCGCATTTTATCATCATGCGCTCCTCTTTCGGCGTTATCCTGCGCGGCGTCGGTGGCAATGCCCGCTCCGTGGAGCGCGCAGGCTGGTCTATTCTGGGAGCGCGGGCAGCGACCTACGCGCTGGCGGCGTTTTTGCCATTCTCGCCGGTATTTCGCTGGTCGGGCTGACCACGTCGGCCGACGCCAATATCGCGCTTCGATACACGCTCCTGTCGATTGCTGGCGTCATCCTTGGCGGCGGCGAGTTCACCGGTGGCCGCGTTTCTCCCATCGGTGCGGTCATCAGCGCGTTGACGCTGACGCTTGCTGGCTCGTTTCTCTCCTTCCTGCGTATCTCGCCGGATTGGCAGATTGGCGCGCAGGGTGCGATCCTGATCGTCGTGCTTGGGCTCCGTCTGCTGCTCAATCGTCTTGAAAATCGGGGGAAGCGATCATGAACATCCTCGCCGCCCTATCCCGCAAGCCCTGGATCCGGTCTTTCATAGCGGCCTTTGTCGTCTGGATGGCCACCATCCTGTTTACCGGCGGCGCAAGCACGATCGGTCTCAGCCAGGCAGCACTGACTTTCATGGCCTTTTCCATCCTTGTCGGTATCGGCCAGATGTTTGTGATCACGCTTGGTCCGGGCAATATCGATCTCTGCGTTCCGGCCACGATGACGCTTGCAGGGCACTGTCGCGCTGAAATTCATGCAGGTCGACAATTCGCTGATCCTGCCGGGACTTGTCATCGCCATCGCGATTGGCGTTGCAGTCGGCATCGGCAATTATGCTCTGATCAAGCTCTTACAGATCCCGCCGATCATTGCGACGCTGTCGATGAGTTTCATCGTTCAATCGACGGCGATCTGGACCAATCGCGGCCTGCGCATCAAGCCGCCGGAAGCCCTCGCAAAATTCACGACCGAAACGACGCTCAGGAATCCCGAATATCGCTTTCGTTGCCTTGATCCTCTCGGTTCTCGCCTTCATCCTGTTGCAAAAGACAGTCTACGGCCGCTGGATCGCCACGATCGGCCAGAGCATCCGGGCGGCTCGCATGGCCGGCATTCCTATCGATGGCACGCGCTTCGTCACCTATGTCATCTGTTCCGTTCTGGCCGCGGTCTGCGGCTATCTGCTCGCCAGTTTCTCCGGTGGGGCCGCGCTCAACATGGGTTCGGAATACCTCCTGATGTCGATCGCCGTCGTCGTCATCGGCGGCACGGCAGTTGCCGGCGGCAACAGCAACGTCGCCGGCATCTGGGGAGCCTCGCTCTTCATGTTTCTTGTCGTCTCCATGCTCAATACCTATGGCGCTGGCGCCGGTATCAGGCTGATCATGACGGGCCTCATCATTATTGCCGTCATCGTGGTCGCAGGCGGCCGCAATCCAAATCAACGATAAGCCCGGTCCAATCCCATGCCCCAAGCTTCCCCCTATGAAGTCCATGACCCAAGATTCAAGGCGCTGTTCATCGGCAGTGTCGCCCTTGAAGAGCTTTACACCGGCTGCCGCTGGGCCGAGGGTCCGGTCTGGTTCGGCGATGCGCAACAACTCGTCTGGAGCGACATTCCCAACCAGCGGATGATGCGCTGGTTGCCGGACGGCGGGGTCTCCGTGTTCCGCGCACCGTCGAACTTCGCCAACGGGAATACCCGCGATCGGCAGGGCCGGCTCATTTCCTGCGAGCATGGCACACGGCGCGTGACGCGCACGGAAGCGGATGGTTCGATCACGGTTCTTGCAGACAGCTATCAGGGCAGACGGCTGAATTCTCCCAACGATGTCATCGTCCGCTCAGACGACTCCATCTGGTTCACCGATCCGACGTACGGCATTCTCTCCGATTATGAAGGGTATCAGGCCGATCCGGAACAGCCCACCCGCAACGTCTATCGGCTTGATCCCGCCACCGGCGATCTTGCCGTGGTCGTCAGCGATTTTCTGCAGCCGAACGGCCTGGCCTTCTCGCCGGACGAGACCAGGCTCTATGTCGCCGACAGTGGTGCAAGCCACGACGATAGCGCAGCCCGCCATATTCGGGTCTTCGATATCGGCGATGACGGAGCGCTGACAAGCGATCGGGTTTTCTGCAACATCGATAACGGCATTCCAGACGGAATCCGCGTTGATGTGCGTGGAAATGTCTGGTCGAGCGCTGCGGATGGAGTGCACTGCTTTGCGCCGGACGGCACCCTCATCGGCAAGATCAAGGTTCCCCAGACGGTCGCCAATCTCACATTTGGCGGGCCGCGCCACAACCGTTTGTTCATCACGGCCACACAGTCGCTTTATGCCATTTATCTGACGACAACCGGTGCAACCTGGCCTCGTTGACGTGCAGTATCTGCACATCCAGCAACATCATGTCCAATCGAAGCGCCTGTACCGCCGTGACGGCAGAAACCACATCGCCCGCCTCATTACAGGGTCAACCGTTGAATGATCCGTGCACCAACGCCAACTCAGAAGGACTTGTTTGCGCCAGATCGTTTACAATTGCGCTATCGACCTACTCGCACACGTGAAAGCGACCGGCATATTGAAGATCAGTTTTTCCACCTGCAAGATTGTCAGGGCCGTCCGGAGCGCCCGTCGATCGGACGCTCCGGACAGGACGGCTATTTCTGAATGCAGGTGTCGACAGTGTCCTTGGTGCACTCGTCGAGACCTGTGAACACCGGATCCTCCACCGGTTTGCCGGCGATCAGGTCCAGCATCACCGATGGTGCCTTGTAGCCCATCTCAGAACGGCCGCTGGCCGACGAGTGCAGTTACCAGACCTTCCCGCGCGATCGCCACTTCGTCGCCGATCGTATCGGCGGCACCAATGACGAACTCGTTGCTGGCGATCTTGTCAGCCATCGGCTTGAACAAGTCACGGTAAGGCTGCAGGCGCGCCGAACAGCGGCCAACCGCCCATGATGCCGAATGCACTAAGGTCGGGATTGGCGGCGAGGATGTCGGTCATCGCCTGAACGCCCTTGGCGCCGTCGTCATTGGTGAACACCGGGCACCCGGCGACTTCCGTCCAACCGCCCTCACCCTTCAGCTCAGCCAAGCCTTTCTGGCCGGTGAGCGTGTCACGCATGCCCTGTGCCCGGCGCAAAATGTTGTCGGCGCCCGGATTGCCCTCGATCGTGCAGATCTTGCCGCCGTTTGGCATGGCCTTCTTGATGTACTCGCCGATGCGCGCACCCATCAGATAGTTATCGGTGCCGAGATAGGTCTTGCGCAGCGCCGAGTCTTCGGTGGCAAGATCCGCATCCAGCGTCATGACCGGAATTGTCGGATTGGCGGTCTTCAGCGTCTGGGCGATCAGCTTGGCGTTGGACGGCGAGATCGCGATCGCAACGGTGTCGGCCTTGCCCAGCATGTCCTGGACGATCTGCGCTTCACCGGCCTCATCCGAGGTCGATGCCGGGCCTGTGTAGAAGCATTCATACTCCGAGTCAGGGTTTTCCTTGTTCCATTTCTGGCAACCCTGGTTGATCGCTTCGAAGAACGGATTATCGAGGCCCTTCACGACGATGACCAGCTGCTTCTTGGCCAAAGCCTGTCCGGCACTGAGTGCCAGAACAGCGACGCCAAGCAATAATAACTTCCTCATGGCTTCCTCCCTTGAAACAGACGGACACGGACGTGCCCGCCACACGTCAACCCGGGTACCAGACTATGCGAGGGTCATTCTGTGAACGCTCGTACGTCCAGGCCGAGTCGATAAGCAATTCCAGATCGTAGGCGGGTCGCCAGTCCAGCAGGTATTTGGCCTTGCTGTTGTCCATCCAGTTCGAATGGAACTGGCTCGGTATGTCGACGGGAATCGAGACCGCGGGTGCGGGCGAGGTAGCCGGCAACTTCGCCATAATCGACCGGCCGGTCCATGCAGATGTTAAACAGTTGCCGTTTCGCGCGCGGATTGCCGATCGCGGCCAATATGGCGCCGACCAGATCATCGACATGCACGAAGTTGCGTTTCAGCGGGCGTCCGTCTGCATCGCGCAGCAGCGGCACGGTGCCCGAGGCGGCATAGCGCTTTGCGTCGGCTTCCGGAACGAGCGTTTTCCAGTCTGGCCCGCCGAATACGTCGTCGCCGAAGGAAAGCGTATATTTGAAGTCATCCTTTTCCATGATCCACGGCGCGCGGAGACAACAGGCATTGATGTCATACTGGATGCCGAACTGCTCCAGCATCACCTCTTCCAGAACCTTCGACAGGGCATAGCTTCCCGGATACGCACTGTGCGGCGTCTGTTCGGTGATCGGCCTTTCGTGGCGATAGTAGAAATGGCCGATACCCGCATCGCCGCCGATCAGGATGAACTGGCGCGCGGTGGGACTGCCCCGAAACGCCTCGAGCAGCCAGAACAGGCCCTTGACCGTGACGTCCATGACGTCGGCAGGTGTTTCCTTGCAGGTGGCGAGGTGTACGACATGGGTGGCGTCGGCGAGTGCGGCGGTCACGACATCTCGATCGGCGATCGAGCCGCGTATCACCTCGACCCGGTCGGTCTCATCGCACAACCGGTTGTGGCACAGCGCGAATGCGCGCATTCGGAAATCGTGGATCGTCAAGCAGCCCAGCCATGAAGTGCCGCCCGACCTTGCCCGTAGCACCGGTAACAAGGATAAGCATGCTCTCCTCCCAGCAACAGCTAATATCCACACGCTCCATTCGTCAACGTGTATTTGTATTACAAATGGAATATTATGAGGTGTGGTTCGATTCATCGTACAATTGATTGACGGTGCCGAGCGGTTTTGCATAAATGCAAGGTATCGCTTCGCCCGGGAGGAAATCGGGAAAGCAATGCGCGAGGGCTCCGCGTGCAGGATGAGCCCGGCTCGGGGGTGATTAAGCACCTGGGAGCTTGGGGAGGTTAGAAGGCTGGTGGCGGTTCTCGAACTCACCAACATCTCCAAACATTTCAGCGCCATCCAGGCGGTCAACGATGTTTCGCTTGTCCTTGAGGCGGGGCAAGTAGTCGGTCTTATGGGCGACAACGGCGCCGGCAAATCCACATTGGTCAAGATGATCGCTGGCAACTTTCGGCCAAGCCATGGAACCATGCAAATGGACGGCAGGGAGCTCATCCTTCACCGCCCGGTGGAAGCGCGCCAGCACGGCATCGAGATTGTTCACCAGGATCTTGCACTGTGCAATAATCTGACGGCGGCCGCGAATGTGTTTCTCAGGCGCGAATTGCGCTTCGGCGTCGGCCCATTGAAGGTGCTGGACTACAAGGCGATGTACCGGCGCGCCGGCGAGATCTTCAAGGAGCTGAAGTCAGAGACGCGACCGCGCGACCTCGTCAAGCAGATGTCGGGTGGCCAGCGGCAGGCAGTCGCGATCGCCCGCACCATGCTCTCCGAGGCGAAGATCGTGCTGATGGACGAACCGACCGCGGCCATTTCGGTCCGCCAGGTGGCGGAAGTCCTCAACCTCATCCGCCACTTGCGCGATCGAGGCATTGCCGTGGTGCTGATCAGTCACCGCATGCCGGACGTCTTTGACGTTGCCGACCGGGTTATCGTGATGCGGCGCGGCAGAAAGGTCGCCGACAAGCCGATTGTGGCAAGTTCGCCCGAGGAAGTGACCGGGCTCATTACCGGCGCGATCGAACAGGTATGATTGAAGCAGCTTACCGGTGCGAGATGGAAGCGAAGGTCGACAATGACAATTACCCTTGATCAGACGATCAGTCAGAAGCAGCAAAGCTGGTTTGCAGCAGTCGCCGGCAGTCAGACATTCTGGGTCCTGCTCTCCGTCATCCTCGCCTGCATTTTCCTTTCTTTTGCGACCGACTCTTTCAGCGACGACGAAGAACCTTTACAATATCACCCGCAACGTCACTTTTGTTGCGATCATTGCGCTCGGCATGACGATCGTCATCATTACCGGCGGCATAGACTTGTCGGTGGGCTCGGTGCTTTGCCTGTGCAGCATGGTGCTCGCGGTTGTCATGAACGCCGGCTACAGCATCGAGGTAGGCATCGCCGCCTCGGTCGGCACTGCTCTTTTGGTCGGCGCATTCAACGGCGTGCTGATCGCCTATCTGGGCTTTCCACCATTCGTCGTTACGCTCGGAATGCTCTCGATCGCGCGCAGCCTGGCTATGGTGGCGTCCAACAACACGGTCGTCTTCCAGTTCGGCCCGGATCACGACGCACTGCTGGCGCTGGGCGGCGGCGCCTGGTTTTTCGGGATTGCCAATCCGGTGCTCTACATGATCGTCCTGGCACTTCTCACCGGCTTCGTGTTGCGCTGGACCAGGTTCGGCCGCTACGTCTTTGCCATCGGCGGCAATGAACACGCCACGACGCTCACGGGCGTTCCTGTGCGAAGGATCAAGGTTGCAGTCTACATGATTTCCGCCCTGTCGGCCGGGATCGCCGGCATCATTCAGACCGGCTGGCTTGGTGCCGTCACTACCAATATCGGCGCCGGAATGGAACTCCAGGTCATCGCGGCCGCAGTCATCGGCGGCGCCAATTTGGCCGGTGGCGTCGGCACAGCCTCCGGCGCCCTGATCGGGGCAGCATTGATTGAGGTGATCCGCAACAGTCTCGGCTTGCTGGGCATCAACGCCTTCTGGCAAGGCACCTTCATCGGTGGCGCCATCGTGCTTGCCGTTTTGTTCGACCGGATTCGCAACTTCCGCCAGAGTGAATAACAATGGGCCTGTCAGGCGAAGTCCATGTGCCAGTTGGGCCAGGCGCGTGCTACCGTCGTTTCTGCTAGGGTGTGGTGACGATTTAAGGATTTAGGATTCCCAAAGGTGCGCAAATCGGATTCAAAGCTGATTTTGGAGATCGGTGATGGATTGCGATACGCTTCGGGATGATCAATGGGAACGGATCAAGGGCTTTGTGCCGGGCGGCACCAAAGGCAAGCGTGGCCCGCGCACGGATAATCGAACATTTCTGGATGCGCTTCTATGGATGGCGCGCTCTGGCGGCCGTTGGCGCGACCTGCCCGAGCGGCTTGGCGACTATCGCTCGGTGAAGCGGCGCTATTACCGCTGGATCGAGATGGGTGTTCTTGACGAGATGCTGTCGGTTCTTTCACGTGAAGCCGACCTCGAATGGCTGATGATTGATAGTACCATCGTGCGGGCGCATCAGCATGCCGCCGGCGCACGCAAGCTAAAAGGGGGCGGATGCCCAGGGCCTGGGCCGGTCTCGCGGTGGATTGAGCACCAAAATCCACGCAGCGACGGAAGCGCTCGGCCTTCCAATCCGATTGATAGGCTCTCCCGGACAACGCAACGACATCGCCTTTGCCCATGATCTCGTCGACGGTTTCGAGGCCGTGGCCGCCCTTGCAGACAAAGGCTATGATGCCGATCATCTGTGCGAAAGGATCACGCAGGCAGGAACACGCCTCGTCATCCCGCCCAGGCGCAACCGAAAGGTTCAGCGTGCCTACGACGCCGAACTCTACAAGGAGCGCAATCGCATCGAGCGCTTCTTCAACAAGCTCAAACAGTTCCGACGCGTCGCAACCCCGATACGACAAGCTTCTGGCCAACTTCATGGGTGTCGTCAAACTCGCAGCCATCGCCATCTGGCTCAAATAGTTAAATCGTCACTACGGCCTAGGCACGCGGGGATTTCTTCGCAAGCCTTGCAGCAGTGCCGATTTGATAAGCCCGGCTCCCTGTATCGACAATCGCAGCGGCGAGCCGCGGCCATGACCGCCACCGAGCAGTTTGCAGGGCTATCCATTCCCGCTATTGCCCGGTAACCGACGCGAGGTTCACCTACTGTGGCGAGGTTACTGGCCGAGCACGCTTCCGGGCAGCTGGGCAGAAATAAAACAGGCTTCATTTTTGCCGAAAGCTGTACTACAGGTTTGGTGAAGATAGAGGATGGCTTATGCCTCACGCGAACGGCCCACTCCCCGTAGGCGATTTCGTCACCGGTGCGATTGCATCAATAACGCGTTTGATACGCGACAAAGACCTGAAGCCGGGCGATCGTCTGCCGGCCGAGGCAGCACTGTCAGAACAGTTGCAGGTGTCGCGGACAGTGATCCGCGAGGCGCTGCGCTCGCTGGCGGCGCTTCGTCTCGTCGATCTTGGCGCTGGCAAGCGCCCAACGGTTGCCCAACTGGACCATGCCTCCGTGGCGCTGATGATCGAGCATGGTGTCAGCACCGACCAGATCGACATCCAGCAGATCCATGATGTGCGGCGTACCATCGAAGCGCGTACGGCAGCGCTGGCGGCGCTCCGACGCACTGAGGCAGAAGCGCTGCTGATCCTTGGTCACGCTCAGGCGATGGAACGGGCGTTCGGCGATCCGGGTGGAGATCATGGAGCATGATCTTGCCTTTCACATCGCGATAGCCCGCGCCTCGCGCAATCCGGTCTTCGCGCTAATCATCGGCGCGTTTCAGGGCGTTACGCGCCAGACCTGGCCGATCGGCTGGAAAAGCCGCCCCGACGACGGCGAGCGCCGGGCGATGAATGCCCTCCATGTAGAGCTCGCCCAGGCGATCCTTGCGGGCGATCCGCAGATCGCTGCCGCTCTAATGAACCGGCATTTCGATCAAAGTATCAAGGCCCTGCTAACGGCGGGCCTTGTGTGACATTCCAAACAGGAGACATCCATGAAAATCACCGGGCTTGAAACCGTACGCGTCGCAGAGCGCGCCAATCTCTTGTGGTTGCTGGTCCATACCGACGAGGGGATTACCGGTCTCGGCGAGACGTTTTTCGGGGCGGAGACGATCGAGACCTATGTGCACGAATATATCGCGCCGCGGGTGATCGGCCGCGACCCGCTACAGATCGACCTGCTGGCCGCCGACCTGGTTGGCTACTTGGGTTTCCGTTCGTCGGGTGCCGAAGTGCGTGGCAATTCGGCTTTCGACATCGCGCTTTGGGACATTTTCGGCAAGACCACCGGCATGCCGATCGCGCAGCTGCTGGGCGGCTTCACGCGTCGCGAGATCCGCACCTACAATACCTGCGCCGGGACCGAATACATCAAGAAGGCGACCGGGCAGACGACTGCCAATTACGGTCTGTCAGAAGGGCGTGACTATGACGACCTAAACGGCTTCCTGCATAATGCCGACGAGCTTGCCCATTCTCTTCTCGAAGAGGGTATCACGGCGATGAAGATCTGGCCCTTCGACGCGGCGGCGGAAAAGACCCGTGGCCAGTATATCTCGATGCCGGACCTGAAGCAGGCGCTGCAGCCCTTCGAGAAGATCCGCGCGGCCGTCGGCGACAAGATGGACATCATGGTTGAGTTCCATTCCATGTGGCAGCTTCTACCGGCCATGCAGATCGCCAAAGCACTGACACCCTACCAGACCTTCTGGCATGAAGATCCGATCAAGATGGACAGCCTGTCGAGCCTTGCCCGCTATGCGGCCGTTTCTGCCGGCACCGATTTCGGCGTCCGAAACGCTCGGCTCGCGCTGGGCGTTCCACGATCTTCTGGAGACTGGGGCAGCCGGCGTGATGATGCTCGACATTTCCTGGTGCGGCGGCCTGTCGGAGGCGCGCAAGATTGCCTCGATGGCCGAGGCCTGGCATCTGCCGGTGGCGCCCCATGACTGCACGGGTCCGGTGGTGCTCTGCGCGTCCACCCATCTGTCGCTCAACGCGCCGAATGCACTGGTCCAGGAAAGTGTGCGTGCTTTCTATCGCACTTGGTACCGGGATCTCGTAACGGCTTTGCCGGAGGTGAAGAATGGCATGATCACCGTTCCGCCGGGGCCGGGCCTTGGCATGGAGCTCAATCCGGAACTGGATCGCGCCTTTACGGTGACGCGCCGTCTTTCCGATGCGGCCAGCCTGTAACGCTTGAACGAAAAGAATATTGGGAGGTTTTGAGTGACAACTATAGAAACCCGCGCCGCCGGGCCGGCAGCTTCGGCGGTGGCAGGTCCGCTCATCATGCTGTTGGGCATGCTGATGTTTGCGCTCAACGATGCCATGGGCAAATGGCTGGTGGCCAGTTACGGGCTGGGACAGGTCATCCTGATCCGCAGCCTGGCGGCCCTTGTCATTCTGGCGCCGTTCCTCTGGCAGGCAGGCCTCAGGTCCATCACCTCAGCTGAGCAGCCGTGGATGCAGTGTGCCCGTGTGGCCTTTTCCACCATGGAGGTTTTCTGCTTCTATTATGCGGTGATGTATCTGCCGCTGGCCGATGTGATGACCTACTGGCTGGCAGCACCGATCTATGTGGCGGCAGCGGCGCCACTGCTGCTCGGCGAGACGGTCGGTTGGCGGCGCTGGTGCGCGATCGCTGCCGGTTTTGTCGGCGTCATCATCACGCTCGAGCCGTCGGCGGCGATGTTCACTTTGCCTGCTCTCATCTCGATTGTCGGCAGTGGTGCCTTTGCCTTCATGCTGCTGTCCGGACGCGGCCTGCGCAACACGCCGGACAAGACGCTGGTGTTCTTCCAGGTGGCCGGGGCGGCACTCGTAGGCCTGGTTTTTGCGCCGTTCGATTGGGCACCGATTTCCTCCGGCTTCGATCTGGCGCTGCTCGGTCTGCTGGGTATCGTCGCAATGGCAGCCCATATGCTGGTCAACCGCGCCCTGAAGATCTCGGATGCGGCGACGGTGGCGCCACTGCAATATACGCTGCTGCTCTGGGCGGTGGTATTCGGCTGGATTTTCTTCGGCGACGTGCCCCGGTTGGGCATGCTGGTCGGTGCGGCACTGATCGTCGCCTCGGGCCTCTTTATCTTCTTCCACGAGCGGCAGCTGAACAAGCGAGATCCTTGTGTTGCCGGCAGTTCCCGAGTGAGTGGGAACGGCTTTGTGTAACATGTGAGCCCATGAAAAGGGGGGACCAGAGCGCTACGCTCGGTCCCCTATTCCACACGTTAAGAGTGCTTCGCGTTATTTGCGAAGTGCGGCAAGTTCCGCCAGGATAGCATCCACGACGTCGGCGCCGATTTCGGCCTTGTGCTTGTCGTAAACAATCATTGATTTCTCGCGGATACGAGCCTGTTCTTCAGGCGACAGCGTGTTGACGGCGAGGCCGGCGTCCTTGATCTTCGCCAGTGATTTCTGGTTCAGATCCTGGATGACCTTGCGCTCTTCGTCACGGCCAACCACGGCGCATTCACGCAGGGCTGCCTGTTCTTCCGGCGTGTAGGTATCGAAGATCGCCTTGGAAAACAGTAGCAGGAATGGCGTGTATGCGTGGTTCGTCTCGGTGATGTATTTCTGGACCTCATAGAACTTCGAAGTGTCGATCGTCACATAGGGATTTTCCTGGGCGTCGATCGCATTGGTTTCCAGAGCCGAGAAGACTTCACCGAATGCCATCGGCGTGGCGTTTGCGCCAAGGTTCTGGAAGGTGTCGAGGAAGATGTTGTTCTGCATGACGCGAACCTTCATCCCCAAGAAGTCTTCCCACTTGGTGACCGGACGAACGGAGTTCGACAGGTTGCAGGAACCCGTTTTCCCAATAGGCGAGATTGACGAGGCCGGCGGCGGCCAGCTTCTCGTTCATCATGTCGCCAAACTTGCCGTCAAGCACCTTATAGGCTTCCTGCGGCGTACCGAACAGGAAGGGCAGGTCGAAGACGCCGAGCGCCGGGATAATGCCGACCAGCGGCGAGGACGAGGTGACAACGCCTTCCTGGACGCCCGAGCGCAGGGCCTGAGTTGCCTGAAGGTCACCGCCGAGCGCACCGCCCCAGAATGCTGTGATCTTCAGTTTGCCGCCGGACTTCTCGTCGAGGCACGCCTGCATGGCCTTGATGCCGTTGCCGACCGGGTGATCGGCATTGATGCCGTTCGAAATACGGATATTGCGGTCGTTGAATTCGGCGAAAGCCGGAACTGCGGCCGATAGGCCGAAGGCGATCGCGGTGGTGGCTAGAAGCAGTTTTCTCATAGTATCCTCCCTGGATGGTCAAGTGAGACAGTTGTCGCTACCGGCTGCTAATGCAGCCAGCGTGCAGGCACGAGCACGAGGTCCGGAAATAGGACCAAGAGAAAGAGCACGATGGTTTGCGCCAGCAGGAACGGCCAGACACCGGCGGTGACTTTGCCGAGCGGTATGCGTCCGACTCCACTGACGACATTGAGCACGACGCCAACCGGCGGTGTGATCAGGCCAATGCAATTGTTCATGATGAACATCACGCCGAAATAGACCGGGTCGATGCCTGCCTGCTTAATGATCGGCATCAAAACTGGTGTCAAAATCAGGATGGTCGGCGTCAAGTCGAGCGCTGTGCCGACGATTAGCACCAGCACCATGATCACGAACATCAAAAGCATTGGGCGGTCGATCAACGGTTCGATATAGCCGGCGATTTCAGCCGGAATATTCGCCGCTGTAATCAGCCATGCCGAGACGAGAGCGGCGCAGACAAGGAACATGATGACTGACGTCGTCTTGGCAGCCTGCAAAATGACGCGCGGCAGATCTCTGGGCTTCAGTTCCCGGTAGATGACCATGCCGACAAACATGGCATAGGCAGCAGCGATCACGGCCGCCTCGGTTGGTGTCATGATGCCGGCTTTAATACCGCCGAGGATGATCACTGGCATGCCCAGTGCCCAGAGGGCCCGGGGCGGTCGCCGTCATTCGCTCCGACATCGGCGCCTTGGGTAGCGGCTGGACGTTGTCTTTGCGAACAACGATCAGCCAGGCGACAACAAGGGATAGACCCATCATGATGCCGGGCACGATACCGGCCATGAACAACTGAGTGATCGACACGTTTGCCGCGACACCGAAAACAATGAAAGCCATGGACGGCGGGATGACCGGGGCAATGATGCCGCCGGCTGCGATCAGGCCGCCAGCACGGGGCACGTTGTACCCGGCTTTTGCCATCATCGGCAGAAGAATGGCCGCAAGAGCTGCCGTATCGGCCGCAGCTGAACCGGAAATACTCGCCATGATAATGGCTGCCATAATGGCCACAATGCCGAGACCGCCACGGATATGGCCCACGCAGGCGATCGCGAAATCAATGATGCGGCGCGACAACCCGCCCGAGTTCATCAGTTCACCAGCGAGAATAAAGAAGGGTATCGCCAGAAGTGTAAAAGTGTCGGCGCCGGCAATCATGTTTTGCGCAATGATCTGCGTGTTGAACATACCCATGAACCACATGAGGATGACGCCGCAGAACATCAGTGCAGAAGGCAACGGGTACGCCGATCGCCATCGCGCCCAGTAGCGACCCGATAAAGACGAGAAGGGTCATCAGGTACGCTCCGCCAGCTGTTCGATGGTGAGGTTTTCACCCGCGAAGGCGGCGATCTCCTCATCCGTGACACGTCCAGTGAGCAAACGGATCAGGCGTTCAAGCGCAATGATCGCCATGCCAGCGCCCGTGAAAAGGCCTGTTCCGTACACCCAGATCATCGACATGCCGGTCACTGGAGCCGCCATGCTGGCGTTGATCGGAAACTGTTTCCATGTTCCCCAGAAGAAGATGACCGAGCAAACGATAATCACGAGGTTCGCAAGGGTCATGCAGATGATGCGGCCCCGACGGGACAGGAACATCACAAGTGTTTCGATGCCGAGATGACCATGCTCATGAAACGCGACGACTGCACCGATGAAGGTCAGCCAGACGAAGAAGTAGCGGGACAGCTCCTCGGACACATTCAAACCTGAATTGAAGCCGTAGCGCATGACGACGTTGACGAAGACCATGATCGCCATGCCGGACAGCAGGAGGATCAGCAGAAGCTCGAGGAAGCGGTAGAAGAGGTCTATTGCCTTTTGCATGGTGTGCCTCACGCCTTTTCCAGAAGACCGCGGCCGGCCAGGTTGCGAATGAGAGCGCCGACGCCGAATGTCCATTCCGGACAGGCATCGCTGCGCTCTACCCAGTTAACTAGGCGGCCGAGCTTGCTTGTCGATATTTCCACACGATCGCCGACCTCATGGGTGAAGCCGAGGCCGGTGCCACGCCGGTCCTTGACGGGAGCAAACATGGTGCCGAGAAACAGCACCGCGCCATCCGGATATTGATGGTTGCGGTTTCTCAGCTGCGAGGCAAGGTTCTCCGGCGAGCGGCTGATGGCTTCCATCGGACTTTCGCCCGTCATCTCGAAGCCGTCCTCGCCATGCACCAGGAGCGAGACCCTGACGCGGCGCAGGTCTTCTATCGTGAAGGCGTCGTCGAACAGGCGGATGAAGGGGCCGATCGAGCAGGAAGCATTGTTGTCCTTGGCCTTGCCGAGCAGCAACGCCGAACGGCCTTCGACATCTCGCAGGTTCACGTCATTGCCCAGGCAAGCGCCGACGATCGTGCCGTCCGAGCGCAGCGCGAGGACCACTTCCGGCTCCGGATTGTTCCATTGGGAAATCGGATGGATACCGACAAGGGCGCCGCAACCGACCGACGACATCGGTTGTGATTTGGTGAAGATTTCAGCATCGGGGCCGATTCCGACTTCCAGATATTGTGACCAGAGGCCCATGTCCTGCAGCAGGCTCTTGACCTTGGACGCCTGTTCCGAACCGGCGACCAGACCGCGAAGGCTGTCGCCAAGAACAGGCGCGAGCCTGGTGCGAATATCTTGAGCGCGGAGCGGATCGCCTTTGGCCTGCTCTTCGATGACGCGTTCCAGCATACTGTCGGCAAAGGTCACGCCGGCGGCCTTGATGGCCTGCAGGTCGATCGGAGCCAGAACCATGCCGTTTTCGCCGGACAGGAAGGCGTCGAGGGCGCCGAGGTCCGTCAGGCCCGATACGTTGCGCAGGAGATCGACGAGGTTTTCCGTTTCGAGAAGGGCCGACATGGTGCTGGCAATGACCGTCAGGTCAAGAACGCGACCACCCGAGATCATCACCGGGCACGGGCCAGCGTTTGCATTCGACCAGACGCGTCCGACCAGAAAAGCATCCGCGGCGTCATCCGGCAAGATGGACTCTGCGCGCAATACACGTTCGGAATTCAAATATAATCCTCCCACTATCCGGCCAGCATGCCCTCCAGCATAACTTGCCTTATTGTCAGGATGTCTGACAACGCTCCAACTGCATTTTTAGTGTGACTTATTCCGCCTGTCCAGAGCCCAAGTTACAAAGCCGCGAAAAACCTGCCGGTGGCTGCCATGGCCGATCAGCCGGCGTCAGAATATTTCGAGCGTCAAGTCCAGCCTGCCCGCGGCCCCCATGATGTGGTTGCGCATTGCAGGCGCGGGCCTTCAAGGGATCCCGTGTCGCCACCGCGTCACGGATGGCAACATGTTCGGCAATCGTGATCTCGACGATTTCCTCAAGGAGGGCGGCGGCGCGCTGCATTGATGGCAAGGCTGATGCGCTCGGCGATGAAGCCGATGAACAGCGGATAATACTCGTTGTGGGTAGCGGTCGCCAGGGCCCGGTGAAAGACGAGATCGGCAACAATCCCCTGATCGGTCCATTTCTCTGCACCCGTCATCTGGGCCAGCGAGTCATCCAGCCTTTTCAGATCGGCATCGTCATGATGGATGGCGGCAAGACCGGCGGCCTCGATCTCCAGCGGCATGCGGAGTTGGAAAAGGCTGCGAAAGCTCTCACGGTCGTGGAGATCGGTCTGCTCGATCCGAATGGCGCCCCGCCCCAGAGCCTCCGTCACAAAGGCGCCGACGCCTTGGCGGGTCTCGACAAGACCCTCATTGCGCAATTGAGCGATCGCCTCGCGCACCACGGAGCGGCTGACGCCGAAGGTTTTGGCCAGAATATGCTCGGTCGGCAGCTTCTCGCCGGCCGTAATCCGACCTTCGGCAATTTCCTTGCCTATATGGCCGGCGATGCGCGCCGGCAGATGCTCGATCTGTCTGATCTGGCTGAAGTCCGCCGTCATGCTCTTTTCCGCCCCCTGATAATGCCAGACTATTCTACGATATGCCGGGGAAATTCAATTGGCAGCCTGGGTTCATCACCATGGATGGATCGATGGCCTGCTTCAGAGCGGTTAGCACTGCGCGCCGCGAAGGATCCAGCCGTTCTTCGGAAATCGCCACGCTTCAGGCGGCCGATGCCGTGCTCGGCGCTGATGCTACCGTTGTACCCGTCCAAGATCCGGTTCACGACCGTCTTGGCCTTGTAGATCTTGGCAGCTGCCTCGTCCGACGGACTGCCGGACGGCGGCAAAACATTCAGATGCACATTGCCGTCACCAACATGTCCATAGGACACGCTGATACAGTCCGGAAGCGCCTCCGACACCGCCTGTTCGGCGTCGCGCACGAAATCGGCAAGACGATAGAGCGGCACGGAAATGTCGGTACGCATATGCGGGCCGCGCTTGGCCTGCCCCTCGTTCATGCCTTCACGGAAAAGCCAGAGGTTGCGGGCCTGGGCCTGCGAGGCGGCGATCACGCCGTCGACCACAAGACCGTCTTCCATGACGCTGCCGAGGAAGCGCTCCATCAGGTCGGCGATATCGACGAGGCCGGAGCCGGAAATCTCCATCAGCACATAGGCCGGATAATCGCCGGCAATCGGCATCGGGAGATCCGGGATCGCTTCCCTTGCCAGGACGAAGGCCAGCGGCGGCATGAATTCGAAGGCCGACATCAGGTCGCAGCAATCGCGCCGGGCGCGTCGATAGAGCTTGATGGCATCGTCGAGAGAGTTCAGCCCGAGCAGAGCGGTTGCCACTTGATCCGGGAAGGGCATCAGCTTGATCGACACGGCAGTGATGATGCCGAGAGTGCCTTCGGCACCGATGAAGAGCTGCTTCAGATCGATGCCGCGATTGTCCTTGCGCAGGGTCGACAGACCATTGAAGATCGTGCCGTCGGGCAGCACCACTTCCAGGCCCAGCACCAGTTCGCGGGTCATGCCATAACGCAGCACGTTGATGCCGCCCGCATTGGTCGAAACATTGCCACCAATGTGGCAGGAGCCCTGGGCGCCGAGCGCCAGCGGGAAATACATGTCCTTTTCGGCGATCCGGTCCTTTAGCTCCGACAGGATGCAGCCGGCTTCGACCACCGCCGAAAAGTCGTCGGCGTCGATATTGCGGATGGCGTTCATGCGCTCGAGGCTCAGAACCACCTGGCTTCCCGGCCGATCCGGAATGCTGCCCAGCACCAATCCGGTATTCCCACCCTGAGGAACGATCGAAAGACCGAGCTCACGACAGACACGAACGGCAGCGGCAACATCGTCGGTCGAGCGCGGGCGCAGCACCGCGACGGCGCTGCTGGTCACATCGCCGTGCCAGTCCCGACAGAAGCGCAGCATCTCCTCGGTATCCGTCAGCACCATGTCGTTCGTCAATGCCGCGCGCAGGGATGCCTGCAGAGCCACTGATGTGCACATGACGTCCGCCCTCATGTCTTACCTTTTTTCCCAGACTGCCGCTTCGAGACCACCTGCCCCCTTTTAAAGGGTCAGAGATTTTTTCGTCGGCGTGCCAAATATTCTATTTTCAAGCGGATCATATAAGGTTATCAGACAACCTTACAATAGAAATTTGTCCGCCTTTCGTTGAGGTGTTTCTACGAAGTTTCAGGGCGGTCGAATCCAGGGAGGAGAGACCTGATGCATATCCTGATCATCGGCGCGGCCGGCATGGTTGGCCGCAAACTCGCGGCCAAGCTGACCGCGGACAGCCAGCTGGCAGGCAAACCGATCACCGAGATGACTTTGGTGGATGTCGTAGCCCCGGAGGCCCCTGAGGGCTTTGCCGGTAAGGTCAATGTCAAGGAGGCCGATCTATCTGCGCCGGGCGAAGCCGAATCGCTGGTTGCGGCTCGGCCCGACGTGATCTTCCATCTGGCGGCGATCGTCTCGGGCGAGGCAGAGCTTGACTTCGAAAAAGGCTACCGGATCAATCTCGACGGCACACGCTATCTGTTCGACGCCATTCGCCTTGCCCATGGTGTGGACGGCTACAAACCGCGCGTCGTCTTCACGTCGTCGATCGCCGTCGTCGGTGCGCCGCTGCCCTTTCCGATCCCGGACGACTATCATACGACGCCGCTAACCAGCTACGGCACCCAGAAGGCGATCTGCGAACTGCTTCTTTCCGACTATAGCCGCCGCGGCTTCTTCGACGGCATTGCCATCCGGCTGCCGACGATCTGCATTCGTCCCGGAAAGCCGAACAAGGCAGCGTCCGGCTTCTTCTCCAATATCCTGCGCGAGCCGCTGGTTGGCAAGGAAGCCATTTTGCCGGTAGCCGAAGACGTTCGCCACTGGCACACCTCGCCGCGCTCGGCCGTCGGCTTCCTCATTCATGGGGCAACTATCGATTTGGAGAAGGTCGGACCACGCCGGGCTCTCTCCATGCCGGGCCTCAGCGCCACGGTAGGCGAGCAGATCGAGGCGCTGCGCCGCGCGGCCGGCGACAAGGCGGTCGCATTGATCCGCCGTGAGCCGGACGAGATAATCATCAAGATGGTCGCCGGTTGGGCTCCCGGTTTCGAGGCCACGCGCGGAAAGCGCTTGGCTTTACTGCCGAAACCTCCTTTGATGAGATCATTCGCGTGCATATCGAGGATGAACTGGGAGGAGAACTTTGAGCGAAACAGGTCTGGAGCAAGGGCGACCGCGTAAGATCGCCTTTCTCGGAACAGGGCTGATGGGTGCCCCGATGGTCCGGCGGCTACTCGCCGCCGATCATCAGGTCACAGTCTGGAATCGCGATCTCTCCAAGGCCGAAGTTCTGCTTTCGGATGGTGCGGTGGTTGCTCACACAGCTGCTGCGGCGGCCAAGGGTTGCGACATCGTCTTCACCATGCTGAGCGATGGCAAGGCCGTCGACGCGGTGCTGTTTGACGCTGGCGTGGCCGAGGTTTTGGTCGAAGGTACCATTGTGGTCGACAGCAGCTCGATCTCGCCGCCAATTGCCAAGGACCATTCGGCCCGCCTGAAAGTGCTCGGCATGGCGCATGTCGATGCGCCGGTCTCCGGTGGCGTGGTCGGCGCGCAGGCGGGAACGCTGGCCATCATGGCCGGCGGCGACGCGGATGTGATCGATGGGCTCGCCGATGTGTTTGCAGCCCTTGGCCGGGTGACCCATGTCGGACCATCCGGTGCCGGACAGATCTGCAAGCTGGCCAACCAGCAGATCGTTGCCATCACCATCGGTGCTGTTGCTGAAGCGATGATGCTGGCCGAAGCCGGCGGGGCGTCGCGCGAAAAATTCCGCGAGGCCATCCGCGGCGGTTTTGCCGAGAGCCGGATCCTGGAATTGCACGGTGCACGCATGGTGACGCGCAATTTCGTGCCGGGCGGGCCGTCGAAATTCCAGCTGAAAGATCTCGACGCGGTGAAGGCCATGGCCGATCTGTTTTCACTGGACCTACCTTTGACCGAGCAGGTGCGCCGAGAGTTTTGCGACTTCGTGGCGGCCGGCGGCGGCGACACGGACCACAGCGGCTTGCTGCTGCATCTGGAAGCGATGAATGCCGCCGAGAGTGACGGAGGGAAATAATGGCTGAGGATAATAACGGTGGGCGTCGTCTGCGTTCGCAGGACTGGTTCGACAATCCCGAGCATCTGGACATGACGGCGCTCTATCTCGAGCGATTCATGAATTACGGCACGACGCCGGAAGAGCTGCGCTCCGGCAAACCGATCATCGGGATTGCTCAAAGCGGCAGCGATATCAATCCCTGCAACCGTCACCATATCGAGCTTGCCAAGCGCATCCGCGACGGCATTCGCGATGCCGGCGGCATCCCGATCGAGTTCCCTACACATCCGCTGTTCGAAAACTGCAAGCGACCGACCGCGGCACTCGACCGCAACCTCGCCTATCTCGGTCTGGTCGAAATTCTCTACGGTTATCCGCTGGACGGTGTCGTGCTGACCACCGGTTGCGACAAAACCACCCCCTCGGCGCTGATGGCTGCCTCGACCGTCGATATTCCGGCAATCGTCTTTTCCGGCGGCCCGATGCTCGACGGTTGGCATGATGGCGATCTGGTCGGATCCGGCACGGTCATCTGGCAGGCGCGGCGCAAATATGCGGCAGGGGAAATCACGCCGGAGGAATTCCTGCAGTCGGCGCTCGATTCCGCACCGTCGATCGGCCATTGCAACACCATGGGCACCGCCTCGACGATGAATGCCATGGCGGAGGCGCTCGGCATGTCACTGACCGGCTGCGCCGCCATCCCGGCCGCCTATCGCGAACGGGGCCAGATGGCCTATCGCACCGGGCGGCGGGCAGTCGAACTGGTACTGCAGAATATCAAACCGTCGGATATCCTGACGCGGGAGGCTTTTCTCAACGCGATCCGAGTGAATTCAGCGATCGGTGGTTCGACCAATGCGCAGCCGCATCTCACTGCAATGGCCAAGCATGCCGGAGTCGAATTGCATCTCCACGACTGGCAGACGCATGGCTTTGACATTCCGCTGCTGGCCAATGTGCAGCCGGCAGGTGCTTATCTCGGCGAGCGGTTCCACCGGGCTGGCGGCGTTCCTGCCATCATGTGGGAACTGCTGCAGGTCGGCAAACTGGAGGGCGGCTGTCCGACGGTGACTGGCAAGTCCATGGCGGAAAATCTGGAAGGCCGGGAAGCAACTGACCGCGAGGTTATCCTGCCTTTTGACGCGCCGCTGAAGGAACGTGCCGGTTTCCTGGTGCTGAAGGGTAATCTGTTCGACTTCGCTATCATGAAGATGAGCGTCGTCTCGGCCGGTTTCCGTGAACGCTATCTGAGCGAGCCTGGCAAGGAAGGCGTGTTCGACGGTAAGGCGGTGGTGTTCGATGGCTCCGAGGATTATCACAAACGTATCAATGACCCGGCACTGGATATTGACGAGCGCACGATCCTGGTAATCCGCGGCGCCGGTCCCGCTCGGCTGGCCGGGATCGGCCGAAGTGGTCAACATGCAGCCGCCGGATCACCTGATCAAGAAGGGCATCCTCAGCTTGCCGACGATCGGCGACGGACGCCAGTCGGGCACTGCCGACAGCCCGTCGATCCTCAACGCTTCGCCGGAGAGTGCGGCCGGTGGCGGCCTTGCTTATATACGCAGCGGTGACATCATCCGCATCGATTTCAACAATGGCCGTTGTGACATGCTGGTCGAGCCAGAGGAAATCGAACGGCGTAAAGCAGACGGCATTCCCGCCGTTCCTGCGGATGCCACGCCATGGCAGATGTTGTACCGCCGCACCGTGACGCAACTATCCGATGGTGCTGTCATCGAAGGCGCCCCGGAATTTCGTAAACTTGCTGAAAAGCTGCCACGGCACAACCACTGAGGTGGTGAAGTGGTGCGACTGTAGCGTCGCCTTAACTTGGGTCGGACACAGGATGGCCACGATGGGGCCGGTTTATGCTGCGGTCGACAGGGTGATTTCGCGCCACGTGTTCATGGCGGCGTTTCGCAGTTTGCGATGTTCAGCAGTGCTCGTCGGGCTGCGGAGAAGATGGAAGAGGTTGGCGATCGAGCCATGGATGGAGACGAAGCGCTGGCATTGTCGTGCCGACTTGAACCGGATCATGTCTCGCTCTCGTCGTCGAACAGCCAGATGCGAATTCTCCGCCCGGTTATTCAGACCCTTATGCGAACGATGCTCGACACCGGGCATGATTTCCCTTTGGCTGCGTCGTGGGATCTGAGCTTATCGGTGATCATGACACGCGGTGTGACGCATTGGCCCCTTCAGGAGCTTTCGCATCAGCTTCAAGGCCGCCTGCTTGTTCCGGCGGCTCTGGATCAAAGCATCAAGAACATAACCATCGGCCTCAACGGCCCGCCACAACCAGTATTTTCTGCCCTTGATAGCAACGACCATTTCGTCGAGATGCCACTTGTCGGCAAAACCTCCCCTGGTCCGCCGCCGGATGGAACGGGCGTATTCTCTGCCGAACTTGGCAGCCCATTCCACGACAGTCTGGAACGAGACTTCAATGCCGCGCTCAGCCAGCAGATTTTCTACATGACGCAGGCTCAGCGGAAAGCGGAAGTAGAGCCAAACCGCATGCGCTATGATCTCAGCGGGAAAACGATGACGCTTGTAGCGGTGCGTCGTAACATCGGTCGGCGGGTTCGAGCTCATGCCGGTAAATACCGCCGCAAATGTTAAGGCGACGCTACCGTTGAAACATGGGTCAATTCTCAACGGAAATATCTGGCTGCGCCGGGTCAGCTCTCGGTAGAAATCAACAGTCAACCCCCATACACCATCGTTGTAGCGGCTAGATCCGCCAACATGCCCTGCGAAATACACTCGAAACGTTAAGCCGCCAGCCATACGACATCGCGTTATTGCCTCTTAATTTCATCTTTCAAGTATGATTCAATATCGGCCGAGTTGTCGGCGCGATGCCGTAATTCCATAGCGATTTGCTCGAGTGCCAGGTTCAGGCAATAGACCGTCTGGTCCGCGGCAAGGTTGGCTGCGTTCTCTCTCATGAAAACGATAAGGCGCGCTATGGCGTGAAACTCTTCAATCTCGCTCTCGACCGATCCTTTCGGGTTTGAGAACGCGATGGTGGATTGTGCGACCGTCATTTCTGTCTCCGCATGGATGTTGCGGCGATATTAGACAGAGCCGATGGAAACTTCGCGTGACACAGGCGTGACACATCTTAAGATAGTTTGCCGGAGCTTTTCACCTCAGAATGTTGTTTCACCATTTCGTTCCAAAGGGTTGTCCGTTGGAATTGCCAATCCAGTTTGGTAGTTGATCGCCTGTCGGCAAGCCGTGACATAACAGTCAGAAGCTCAATCGCATCGGCGCGCTTCCGATTGATGTGACAAGTCCGCAAAGCGATTGTGATGGCGGGCTTTCTCTCCTCCTCGATAAAGCCTGCAAGCTCGATGATCGATCGCCATGTGCGATCCTTGAAAAAGATTGCCTGGGCGACCGCATTCAGGCGGCCGGCTTCGTCTGTACTGACGAATTGTTTGTCGACCAAGGCATCAAGCGTGGCGGAAACGTTCACCAATGGCTCGCTAAGCGGAACCCAACCGAGGTCAGCGGGACCATGAATCTGAGCCACATCTGAATCGTCCACCCGGCTTCCGTTTACATATTCCTGGAAAATCTTGCCCACGCCGAGCATACCGAACTGATGGCATTCCGCAGCTCGCAAGGCACCCATGCTGGCAGCCCCGAGTACCGCTACGCCAGCGCTCAGGGCATACAAGATTTCCTTGTGCCAAACCGGAGCAGTATATTCGAAGCCCCCATCAATGATGCCAATAGCGGTCGCCCCCTGCTCCACGGCTTGGAAGATGTCCCCCTGAATGGCTGGACCGCGGACAACGATATCGCCGGCGCGTTGGTCCGCATCCGGCAATGTCGGGCCGACATGCAGAATTTTCATCCGAAGGACCCCTTCGATAGGGCACGCGGACCGTAGCGCCGCGCACGCCCACCTTCCGGATTCTCCAATTGCAGCGCAAGCACTTTGGCGACGGCGAACGGCCAGACAGGATCGCCGAGCGGTACTGCAATGATAGGCCCCTGCTTCATGCGTTTTAGGATGTCAACAGTTTCAACACGCCCGTTGCCCTTCTGATTATTCGCGGGCCACGCCCTTGGACCCACTCGCAACAGATCACGCGTCTCCTCTGCCAACGGCCGGCCGTAGACCGAGGGATAGATATCGTCTCTGCTCCCACTAATAAACGTCATGCGAGATTGGACTGCTTCGGTTATCGCGCGAAGCAGGGCCTTGCGTGCAGACGGATGTGTTCCCGCTCCATAGTTCACATCGACAAAACGCGGCCGGCGAGCCGAAAGCGCCTCGATGGGGCCGATCAGCGCGGTGAACGATGGAACACCGATATCGCTGGTCATGTCGAATACCCGCAACACGAAGCCGGCCGTTTCCGATGCGAGCAACCAATGACGAAACATCGTTGCAGCCCACGGATTCCGGATCGACGCATGACGATTGCCGAGTCCTCGCACTCGAAACTTGCCACAGGACGTATGCATCGCGCTCGATACGCTCGTTCAGACCATGGAAGATGGCCTCGTCCACTGTGTTCCCCGAAGCCAAGCCATCGGACGATTGCCAATATCGATAGCAGGCCAACGTACGATCAAGCGTTACCGCCTCGAACGGGACATAGATGCTGTCGCCGGAAATCAGGTCTCGGCCAACAACCCAAGGGATCATTTCCTCGTCTCCGAGTTTCATTTGCCCGAGCGCGATCAGGGCGGGCAGGTCATCGAACCGCTTCCCGGCATTTCTGAGCGCGCGGGGCGATGTGCGAGTAACCTCGCAGTGAGGCCTAGTCGCCACGACGCGTTCCAACGCCTCCATTGTCGCGGAGGTCCTTGCCTCGTCGTCGGTCAGGCCTTTTCCCTGCGCCACCACGATCGATTTGGCATTGGGCGTATAGGCGCACCACACCGGCACGCCAATGCGATCCAATCCGGTATGGCGAGCAACACGCGTGATGCCGAAGCCGGGAAGGAAAGCAGAGACGCGATCGAAAGTCTCCGCCGGGCTGCACGCCCTGTCAGGCCATCCCGCTTCGCTCAGCATCAGGTATCGAAGAGCCCTGCGGATACCGATGCAGCAGAGGAGACGGCAACCGCAAAGTCGACGTCTTTTATCACCACGCCGCCAGAAGCGCGAAGCTGGCTGGCGGAGGCAAGTGCCCCTGCGACATTGCTGAGCGGCGTGAACGTCCCCGCATTCACATCAGCCAGATAGAGGTTTGGGTCTCCCGGAAATCCGATAACTACCACCTTTGACATTTCAATTTCTCCTTCGTTGAAGTCTCAGTATCCGGCTTTCATCAGGCCTTCCCCGATACATTTCCTTCTGCCAGGGCTCCTTGATCGGCACGACCGCGAGCCATTTCTGCAGATCGAATTGCGGGTTAGTCTCCCTGTCCTTTCGGCGATAGTGATTTGCACGCCTGGTGTCTCCGAGCATCGCGCAGCTCGCCGCCAGTAGCCTGTAGGCAGAGGCTTGATTGGACATGCTCTGAATCCGAGAGACCGCTTTGTCGAAGGCGCCGACGAAGTAGCTGGCGGCGGCAGCACCAGAAATATTCATCAGGCCCAAGCGGGTTCAATGAGAGAGCCATTTCGATCTTTTCCAAACCGTCTTTTGGGCGTGACGCATGGATGAGCGCGTCGGCGAAGCTGTAGATCGCATCAGCGTAGTGCGGGGCTCAACTCCTCGGCGCGAGAGCGCATCGAGGCTCTCGTCAAGCTCCCCAAGTACAGCTTGGCCATGCCAAGCTCTTTGTAGCCGTAGGCGATTTCGGGATTGCGTTCGATGGCAAAACGGGCGCTTTCCTCCGCCTTCCGCAGCAATTCTGAATCGCCACGGGCCGTCAGTACCCACTCGATAGAGTAGGTCTTGGCAAGGCCGCTAAACGCATGAGAGAAATCAGCATTGTGTTGAAGCGCCTCGTGGAATGACTTTCGGGCGCCGCGGACAGAAGGCAGGGTAAGACGGTTCATTTGCTGGACACCCAAAAGATATCTCTGATAGGCGCCGGGGTGGTACTCGTAGTCGCTAAGCGCGCTCGTTGCGCTTCAGTTCGGCGAGAATGCGATCTGTTACGACCTCTGCTAGGGCCTTTCGATGTGATGACAGAAGCCCGCAGGAAATCTCGAACCGATCCGCATAGATCACATTGTCGGATGGAACGAAGACGATCTGGACAAAGAAACCATCGCCAGTGAGCTTTGTGTCAACCACATAGGAGATATCGTGCTTCTCGAGCAGCAGGAGTTTGTCGTCGCTGGCCCGGATGCGCTCGGCCGTATACGGCGCCACGATCGACAGGCCCCGCAGGGCACAAAGGCCAATGGCCACATCGTCGATCAAAGCACTCGCTGTCGGGAGATCCAGACCTGTTGCATGAACACCGACTGGCGGCAGAAGAGCTACGCGGGGCAACTTGAGCGGTTGTGATGGGATCTCGGTGCCTGAATTGGTCGGTGGCGCGACGTTTACCGACGCGCTTTTCCGCTCCACGTAATGTTCGGTCACGGGCAGTCTTGGGCCAATCGAAAGCGTGTCGTGGACCAGCTGATCGTCCGGGGAAGCGCTCCAGAATGAAAAAGCCGCTTGTCGCGCTGCCGCAATTTCCGTTGCCGTCGACACCTCCGCAGACGTCTCAAGCAGTCGCGCGCAGCAGCTCAAACTGCTTCTGGCGCTGTTCCTTCAGCCAATAGCCAGCCATGCCATCGGCATCGTCCAATTCCGACAGAAAGGGACGGCTCATCAAATCGACGAGAGATGACAACGGATTTTCGCCTCTGCGGATCTCACCCAGCAGATCTGTGTCACAGACGAGATCGCTGCGATTGAGGGAAAGATGCGTCGCTGAAAAGGTGAGGATTGATGCATGCGCGACCCGCAGGCGCGAAATCAGTTTCCTTAAATTTGTAAATGCAAGGGCACGGTCCTCATTGCCCCACAGAAACTCGGCCGCCTTCTCCCGGGGAATGTCAGCGAACGCACCGGTAGCCAGGTAGGCGACGAGCAACAATCCCTTGCGAGGATATCTGCATTCCCGTCCTGCAGCATCGAGCAGGCGTAACCTACCAAATGTCTGCAGAAACACAGGATTCACAGAGGTGCTGACGGCGAATCACGGCTTCACGTCGGCAGCTTGCGCAACGGTGTCATCAGTGTCCGCCAAGGCTTTTACCAGAGTGATGATGGTCTGACGCACACGTTTGTTCTTGATCGATGTGAAGGCACGGTTGAGTGACACACCCTCATTCGAAATGAGAAATGTCCCAATCTCGTCGGCCTCCCGGACCAATCCGTCCGGCGCCGAAACATCATGATCTTCGAAGAAATAGCTGATCGGAACACGGAGCACTTCGGAAGCGGCCTGCAGTTTGCTCGCGCTGACCCGGTTGGTGCCCTTTTCGTATTTCTGGATCTGCTGGAACGTGATACCCAAGCTGTCGCCCAGCTTTTCCTGGCTCAGCCCCAACACAAGACGTCGCGATCTCAGGCGATTGCCGACATGAATATCGATTTGGTGCGGCGTGCCCTTTGTCATTCCCTTGCGCTCCCTTGCGTGATGAAATTCAATTACGCCTGATTGCGAACAGCATGACAATTTCTTTGTAGAATGCAACAATCGAGCCTTGTTGAAATCCTCTAGATTCAAAAAATAGTCTTGGGTGGCGATCGCAGCAAAGGAAGCTTGGTAAGAACCATCGTCATTTACGCTAGTCGTGCTTTTACCTGAGCCTCGCGCTGCCATTCAGAACACAAAATATGCCTGCGTAATGGCCACCAAATTATTCAACTCGATCTGGAAATCTGTTGAGCCATTTCCTTCCATGTCACCATGAACAAGTAAATCGCCCTCAGATTTCGTATATCGCAGTTCGGCTTTGTTATATCTCATGTAAGGTCGGCCAACGACTATCTCTATCAATCAAGGCGCCGAAACAGTCCAGTCTTCGACGCGCAGGCCGGGCACTCAGTCAAACTCACGTCGATTGTTCGTGACCAGTATCAGCCCCCTTGAGCGCGCGTGACCAGCAATCAACTGGTCGTAGGGTCCGATCGGAGTCCCGCTGCGCGCAAGCTCGGCGCGCAATTGGCCCGTATGGCTTGCTGCCATTTGATCGTAGGCAAGCACCTCGAACCGTGCGGCAAAGCCTTCAACGATTGACAGGTTTCGTTCAGGAATGGCTGACTTTTCCGCACCATAGATCAGTTCCATCAAACTGACCGAACTAATGCACAGTTGACCATGGTGGCGGTTAAATGCCTCGCGTACCTGCTGCGGCCGGTTCTTCACCGTAAAAATGCAGATGTTGGTGTCCAGTATGTACTTCAGCATTAGGTGTTTAGTCCCGGCATTTGATGGTGCATTATTCGACCAGAAATGGAGGGATGCGCTATGGGTCAGATTTTACACGGGAGCGCCCGCACGGCAGAGGCAGTCCGTCGAGCGATACAACATAGTCAAGAGAGCTTGAGGGTTCTGGCGAAGCGCTATGGGATCAACCAGAAGACTGTAGCGAAGTGGAAGCGACGCACAGCGGTGAGGGACCTACCAACCGGTCCGAAAGACGTGCGCTCGACGACGCTTTCAATCGAAGAAGAGGCGATTATCATTGCCTTCCGCAGACACACCCTATTGCCGCTCGATGACTGCCTCTATGCTCTGCAGGCGACGATCCCGCATCTGACGCGCTCGTCCCTGCATCGCTGCCTACAACGGCATGAGATCAGCCGATTGCCAGAAGTGACGGGCGACAAGGAACCCAAAAGGAAGTTCAAGACCTACCCGATCGGTTACTTCCACATCGATATTGCTGAAGTGCGTACAGCGGAAGGCAAACTCTATCTTTATGTGGCAATCGACCGGACCAGCAAGTTCGCCTTCGTCCAATTGGTCACCAAAACAGGCAGGACATCAGCGTCCGCCTTTCTGGTCGCGCTGATCGCGGCCGTGCCCTACAAAATCCATACCGTCCTGACGGATAATGGCATCCAGTTCACCTTCCCACCGCGTTATGCCGATGGCCCCACGGCCACCTACATGACGCACATGTTCGATATGCGTTGTCGTGAGAACGGGAATCGAGCACAGGCTCACCAAAATCAAACATCCCTGGACCAACGGCCAGGTCGAGCGGATGAACCGAACGATCAAGGAAGCGACTGTCAAACGTTACCATTACGACAGCCATGCCCAGCTAACCGCGCACCTCCACGACTTTATCGACGCCTACAATTACGGCCGCCGACTGAAGACACTGCGAGGGCTCACTCCGTACGAATACATCTGCAAAATCTGGGCAAGCGAGCCAGAAATGTTTACACTTGATCCGCACCATCAAATGCCGGGACTAAACATATGATTGACAGCACCACTGCCAAGGCTCACCGCTCGGCGGCCGGCGGAAAAGGGGGCCGATGCCGGCAATCGGTCGCTCGCGAGGCGGCAGATCGACAAAAATCCATGTTGTTGTCGATCGTTACGGCCGTCCCATCGCGCTCCAACTAACCCCGGGACAGCGTGGCGACGCACCCGTTGCCACGCCTCTGCTCGCGACGTTGCCGCCAAGCCGACTATGCGCCGCCGACACGGCCTACGACAGCAACGCCCTGCGCAACTTCCTCATCAAACGTGGCACTCAGCCTGTTATCCCAAATAACCCGACTCGAAAGAACATCCAGCCCTTTGACCCCGAAGCCTATAAGCGCAGAAATATCATCGAACGCACCTTCTGCCGCCTCAAGGATTGGAGAAGAGTCGCAACGCGATATGACAAGCTCGCAACCAACTTCGTAGCAACATGCTACATCGCCGCCATCTTTATATGGTGGGCCAATTCAGTCTCGACCCTAGAGGTGGTTACCGTATCGATTTCGTCGGCCATCATCGTCTCCCTTGTCACTGCCGCAGTTGTGTGCTGCCCGATCGGCGGTGTCAACAAGGGCCCTGCTTGCTCAGCTTTCGACAGAGAGATTTCGCCAGCAGTGTTGCTTACCAGATGCCCATCCGACACAAATAGCATCGCCTCTTCCTGTACATCGAGCGCCACGGACTTGAGATCCATATTGCCCCAGATCGAGTTTGACTTGGGATCTTGTTTTCGCCGACCGGATTTATATTCGACGGCAAAACTGCGTTGGACTTTTTCAATTCTGAAGGCCCTGCGTATCCGTGGAGGTGTTCGGCGACATTTTCAGTGTCGCCACAGGGCCTGCTAGGGTGTGGTGACGATTTAAGGATTTAGGATTCCCAAAGGTGCGCAAATCGGATTCAAAGCTGATTTTGGAGATCGGTGATGGATTGCGATACGCTTCGGGGATGATCAATGGGAACGGATCAAGGGCTTTGTGCCGGGCGGCACCAAAGGCAAGCGTGGCCCGCGCACGGATAATCGAACATTTCTGGATGCGCTTCTATGGATGGCGCGCTCTGGCGGCCGTTGGCGCGACCTGCCCGAGCGGCTTGGCGACTATCGCTCAGTGAAGCGGCGCTATTACCGCTGGATCGAGATGGGTGTTCTTGACGAGATGCTGTCGGTTCTTTCGCGTGAAGCCGACCTCGAATGGCTGATGATTGATAGTACCATCGTGCGGGCGCATCAGCATGCCGCCGGCGCACGCAAGCTAAAAGGGGGCGGATGCCCAGGGCCTGGGCCGGTCTCGCGGTGGATTGAGCACCAAAATCCACGCAGCGACGGAAGCGCTCGGCCTTCCAATCCGATTGATAGGCTCTCCCGGACAACGCAACGACATCGCCTTTGCCCATGATCTCGTCGACGGTTTCGAGGCCGTGGCCGCCCTTGCAGACAAAGGCTATGATGCCGATCATCTGTGCGAAAGGATCACGCAGGCAGGAACACGCCTCGTCATCCCGCCCAGGCGCAACCGAAAGGTTCAGCGTGCCTACGACGCCGAACTCTACAAGGAGCGCAATCGCATCGAGCGCTTCTTCAACAAGCTCAAACAGTTCCGACGCGTCGCAACCCGATACGACAAGCTTCTGGCCAACTTCATGGGTGTCGTCAAACTCGCAGCCATCGCCATCTGGCTCAAATAGTTAAATCGTCACTACGGCCTAGGATCGAACCGTCATGATTGTCGCGACCTAGAACGGCGGCTCGGTTACAGCCATTGGCAGCGGATCGACGCGTCCCCAGAAGCGTACACCTGCATGAACATAGCGCTGCACGTCACGGGAGCGGATGCGGATCTGTTCACTATCGGGCGACGGCCCGGCATTGATGTCGACATATTCACTACGGTCATAGACCCAGAGTTTCAGCGCGATTTCATGCAAGCTCTTGCTTGTACGTGACGTTGTTGCAGGGATCTGGCTTTGCCGGGTATAAAGTTTCACCTGGCGGACAGGATTGCCTGAATGCCGCACAAGTTCAATGACGCCCGCCGCCCTATGCTCCCGAGGCAGCTGCACCGGGTGACGAACTGGACGGAATACAATGAAGCCCTTCGCCGTCGTGGAGATCCGACGATCTGGTTTGAGGACGGCGTGGCCGATTTATGGTCAGCGCCACGCCGCCTGACGCAGGGCGACCAGGCGCGATATTCGGATATTGCGATCGAAATGTGCCTGGCCCTGCGGCTTGTATTCGGCCTGCCGCTGCGACAGACGCAGGGTTTTGTGCGCTCTATCGCGCAGCTGACTGGCGGTTCCATTTCGGCACCGTGTTTCTCGACCTTGTCTCGGCGAGGCGCGGTCTTGAAGACGGGCATCAGGAAGCGCCCGCCTACTGATGAGCCTGTGCATCTGGTGGTGGACAGCACAGGACTGAAAGTCTTTGGCGCGGGTGAATGGCTCGAAGAGAAGCACGAGACCAGAGGAACGCGCCGCTCCTGGCGCAAGCTTCAGCTTGGGCTCGACCTTCTCAGCGGTGAGATCCTCTGTGCCGATCTGACGCTGGAAAGCATCGGCGACACCACAGCACTCCCGGAACTTCTGGGCCAGATCGACGCGCCCGTCGCCCTGTTCATTGCCAACGGCGCCTATGACGGGGTACCCGTTAGTGATCTTGTCGAAGCGCGGTTTGGTGACCAGGTGGTGATCATCATCCCGCCGCCGAAGAACGCCGTCCCGAGCGTCAACGCGGCGCATAACCCGACCCCGCGGGACCGTCATATCGACGTGATCGCAACCCACGGCAGAATGGGTTGGCAAAAATCCAGTGGCGACAATCAGCGCTCTCGGATCGAGGCCCGGATGGGTCGCTGCAAGACCGTCATCGGGCCGAAACTAAAGGCGAGGACCCTTGCCAACCAACGAACCGAGGCCGCCATAGGTGTCAGTATCTTGAACCGAATGAACAGGCTCGGCCCTGCCGAGCTCGAACGCGTGGCATGAGCAAGGTCACCGGTAGGGCGCTCTCCGCTCAAATTACGATCCCTGCAACACGGCCTTGGTCAACCAAGCACAATCGATGGGAGCGATTTTTGCCGTATATAGCACCTAAACCGCACCGCCTGTTGTTCTTCAATAACGACCGATAACGGCTTATCGGTTGTTATGCTGCGGCAAGGCAGGAATGGCTGTAGCATCGCGCAGAACCCTGAAGATACCGTTTCCAGGACGCTGCGCCGTCTCTCAGCACAACGCTTGCGGTTATCGGTGCGGTTTGCCGTTCGATGCCGCGTCCCCTCCCTGCCCAGTCGAGACCCGATTGCCTGAAGGATCAGAAGTTAGTCAGTCTGGTGGGGCGCCAGCGTGCACGAGAGTCCCTCCCCTCCCCAGCTTGCATTTTTGGGCTTGGTTATTATATATAGTCACGATGGTCATTATAGTCAGGAGCAAACGATGCAGCCGTCGGTGCACGATGATAAAACCTGGACGGTCGCCGGCGCCAAAGCGAAGCTTTCGGAGGTTATCGAACGCGCGCAATCCGCCCCCCAGACGATCACACGGAACGGTAAACCGAGCGTCGTGGTGGTCTCGGCCGAGGAATGGCAGAGGAAAACGGCGCGCAAAGGCTCTCTGGCCGCATTCCTGATGGAATCCCCTCTCCGCGGCGCCGATCTGGACCTTGAGCGTCAACGCGACGAGCCACGTGATTTGCCGCTGTGAGACTGCTGCTCGACACTAATGTACTGTTCGAGGTGACCAAACCGCGCCCCGATGGTCGCGTCCTGGAATGGCTTGATACGATTGATGAGGATCGCGCCTTCATCAGTGTTGTGTCGATCGCTGGAAATTCGGCGCGGCGTCGCCCTGATGGACAGTGGACGAAAACGCGACGCTCTGGAGGAATGGCTTGCCCAGGATCTTCCGGCACGTTTTGACCACCGCGTCATTCCCGTAGAAGAGCCGGTCGCCCTAGCCTGTGGCGACCTGATGGGACTTGCGAAGCGTGCCGGTCGCGGGCTCGCCTCGATGGACGGGCTGATCGCTGCCACCGCGATCGCGCACGATCTCACCCTCGCCACGCGCAATACGAAGGATTTTGAAGGTTTCTGGAATCGATATCATCGATCCATGGACCAGTTAACCAGTCACTTGTGGCAACGTAGTCGGAAAGGATGAACCTGCTTGCTCTCCTATAGCCTTCTGAAAAAGCATGCCGGCATTCTGCTGGTCGGCATCATACCTCGCTCCGTTGCCTGCATGAGGTCATCCACGACGTCAACGAGCGGTCTCCGCTCGTCAAAGACAAGGAGGGCATGTTTCTCGGTCTGGCTTACGATGCTCGCAAGGCGTAGGAGCAACAGCGCGAGGTGCTTCAGCCGCCTCAGCACTGTGAGGCAATGGGCGTCCGCTATGGCGTGAAGATTCTCTGGCCAGTCCTTTTGCTTCAACACAGGATGTTGCGGCTATCCCTCGCCTTTCTGAGCCATTCCGCCAAGACACAAGCCATCGCCTACGCGCTCGGAAGCCATCATCGAGGAAGCGCTCCGGGAGGACTTTGGCGCGCAGGCAGGGAGCGTGATCGCGCTTTGGCGGCGTCCCGATCCGGCGCAGCCTGAGGTTTTGAAATGCTCCGGAGCCGTGGCGCGATTTTTTCTTCCTGGACCAAGGTGCAGCGGAAGACGAATTTCTTGCAGCTACTGGCAAGTTTCGATCCGATGTGTGAGAGCGACTACACCCTCCGTCTCCAAAGAGGCGAAAAGGGTCTTCTCTCTCAGGGACAGTTTGCCCTATGGGACCACGTGGAATGGCCCGATCCAGGTTGGTAGCTATCCCATCGGTTCCATTGGTAGGCTGACAAGCCGCCAAGGGCTATGTCCCTCCCCTCCTCTTCCCGCATTGTAGGATATTTTGCCCAGGTTGTGCGTGCATTTCTAGGTGCGCGCTATTTGAAGTAATCCTCGAAAGCCTGGGAGGCGGATCCTTCGTCGGGCGACACGTGCCGATTCTCAGCCGACTCAACCGTTCTGAGGCGGGAAACACGGGTAGATCGATCGCTCAGACCGAAAATTCGCCGGAGCGAGTTGTATGCCGGCAAGAATCCAGTGCACGGACGAAAACCGCGTTTTCGAAGACGGTCGTCATAACAGTCTGTTTTTAAAAGGTGAACGGACGAGCGCTTGTGATGATCAGCCGACCTCGTTAAGGATTTGTTAACCCTAAATAGCTTGCCAGCCCCTTAGAATCGATGCTTACTGCAAGCAGCGGATTTCTTCCGAATTTCCGCTCAGAAGCGCTATTTAAAGAAATCAGGTCCGGGGATGCCCAAAATCGCTGCGAAATTACCGCCAAAAGACGAAGACCTTATGGGCTTGATTGAGCGCCATTCTCGTACTCTGTCGGCGCAACTGCAAGAGCATCAACTCAAACTTTTCCGCCCACGGCGGAAAAAGGTATCCGGACGTTTCAGCCAGCGGAAGCAGCAAAGCTGGTCGGGGTGAAAGAGGTTTACCTTCGTCAACTCGCCAACGAGCTCGAGGATCTTCAGGTCAGCACCAGTCCTACCGGACGCCGGTCGTATTCTGTCGAGGACATGCACAAGATCCGCAAGCATCTCGATCAGGTGGGTCGTGGAAATCGCCGCTATCTTCCTCATCGCCGTGACGATGAAGCGCTCCAGATCATCTCCGTGATGAATTTCAAGGGCGGATCCGGCAAGACGACGACGGCTGCTCACCTCGCCCAGTATCTCGCCCTTCGGGGCTATCGGGTGCTCGCCATCGATCTTGACCCCCAGGCAAGCCTATCGACGCTCTTTGGCAACCAGCCAGAAACCGATGTCGGTGTAAACGAGACGCTCTATGGTGCGATACGTTATGACGACGCCCGCCCAATGGGTGAAATTGTTCGCGCGACCTATATTCCCGACCTTCACCTGATCCCCGGCAACCTCGAACTGATGGAGTTCGAACACGATACGCCGCGGGCGCTGATGAAGCGAAAGGTCGGCGATACGATGTTCTTCCATCGGATCAGCGAAGTTCTTGACCAGGTCGCGCCCAATTACGACGTTGTGGTGATCGACTGCCCGCCACAGCTCGGCTATCTCACGCTCTCCGCTCTGACCGCGGCGACCTCAGTTCTGATCACGGTGCATCCGCAGATGCTCGACGTGATGTCGATGAACCAGTTCCTATCGATGACATCGGATCTGCTTCGGGAGATCTCCTCTCACGGCGCGCTTCGACTACAACTGGATGCGCTATCTCGTGACGCGTTTTGAGCCCAGTGATGGACCACAGAACCAGATGGTTGGGTACTTGCGTGCGATTTTCGGGGAGAATGTCCTGAACTTTCCGATGCTGAAGACGACAGCCGTCTCGGATGCAGGCCTGACGAACCAGACCCTTTTCGAAGTGGAAAGAGGCCAATTCACCCGCGCCACTTACGATCG
>CP087972.1 GCA_024426085.1 Rhizobium sp. RCAM05350
TGGAAGGTGGAAGTGTGACGACGCCCTTTGGGCGGCGACCGATGACGCTTGGCATGTTGGCAAGCCAATTTGTGGCCAAGGATATCGAAGACGGCAAGAGCATCGAGAAATGGAAACTCTATCGGGCGCTGTGCGAGGCGAGGCCGCTGATCGGAGTGACTGATCGGGCATTGGCAGTGATGAGCGCACTGCTCAGCTTCTACCCGAAAGATGAGCTCTCCGAGACAAATGGTCTTGTCGTGTTCCCATCCAATGCACAGCTTTCGTTGCGATCCCATGGCATGACCGAGCAGACGATCCGGCGTCACCTGGCCGTGCTCGTTCAAGCAGGCCTGATCATCCGAAAAGATAGTCCGAACGGTAAGCGCTACGTGCGTAGGGGCAATACGGGCGCAATCGACGAGGCATTCGGGTTCTCTCTGGCGCCGTTGCTCGCCCGAGCAGACGAGATCGTGCAACTGGCAGAACAGGTGGTCGCAGAGCGCTTGCACCTACAGCGTTTGCGTGAGCGGCTGACCCTTTGCAGGCGCGATGTCTCCAAGCTGATCGAAGCTGCGGTGGAGGAGGGCGCGAGTGGCAACTGGGAAATGGTCACGATCCATTTTCGGGCTCTCGTCACGGCAATTCCGCGCGCCAACGGCAACGGAAGCAGCAGCAGCGCTCGATGAAATGGAATTATTGCGAGAAGAGATCATCAACCAGTTGGAAATGCAGCTTAAAACCAAAAATATGAACGCCAATCCCTTCCAAAATGATCGGCACATACAGAATTCAAATTCCGAATCTCATTCTGAACTTGAACCTTGCTTCGAACAGAAGCAGGGAGAAAATTCAGAATTCGGCCAAACGGCACAGAAAACGCCGACAGAGAGGCAAGGGCAAGACCGAGAACCGAGCGGTACCGGGAGGCAAAAGGGTGAGGGCAGGCAAAATTATTCCGCGGCAGCCGGCAAGATGAAGGCCTTCCCGCTGGCCCTGGTACTTCAGGCCTGCCCGGAAATCATCCCGTATGGCTCCGGAGGGGCAATTGCAAGCTGGCGCGACCTGATGGCCGCCGCCGTCGTCGTGCGGTCGATGCTCGGGGTGAGCCCTGACGCCTATCAGCAGGCGTGCGAGATCCTCGGGCCGGAAAATGCGGCGACCGTAATTGCCTGCATTCTCGAGCGGGCAGGACATATCAATTCCGCCGGCGGCTATCTACGAGACCTGACGCGACGGGCGGAAAAGGGCGAATTTGCCATCGGCCCGATGATCATGTCGCTTGCGAGGGCGAATGGAAATTCTCTGAGAAAGGTCGGCTAGAAAGGGCTGATTAACCTTTATTTTCTATTGAAAAGGGGTGTGCCCATTGCGCGTGAATTTTGAGTGAGCAGGTCCCTATGCGTCTTTCCCGAACCAATTTTTCGAACGGCTTCGACAACACGGGAGATCAGCCCGCAGATCCGGAAAATCATCTGGGAAAAGCAGAGCCCCAGCGCCGGATCCATGGCGCCCCCGTCGATGTGAAAAGCGACGAAGGCCGATATGAAGCCGATACTGACGCGATGACCGAGATCGAGGGGCGAGGGGATGCACCCGTCTGGCAGAGCGCCTTTGTGCTTGGTCCGAACGTCCGCTTCACCCGAACACCGGAGAGCGTCTATTCGAAGCGGCCGGCCGGTGATGCAAGGAAGGAAACGGAAGAACTGCACCTGGATGCACAAGCGGTAGCCGGCGTGATGGAAACTGCCGTTGAGAACATGAAAGAGCCGCTGGCGGTCGAGCCGGTACCTGCGGAAGCGCCGGAGTCCGTATCTGGTATTCAGCTGCTTTCGCTCCGTCTGAGGCAGGAGATGGAAACGGCGCTGATTGGACCGTCCGCGGACGAATATGTAGGCCATGCTGATATCGACCTGGCTTGTTTTCCGGCCGAGCAGGAGACCGGGACCGCAGACATGCCGGAAACGACGATGAGACAGACCAGTTCCTTTCTGCACGTGTCCGATGAAGTGTTCTGGAACACCCTGGATATGGATGCTGATATCGATGCTCTGGCGCCGATCGTGCATTGGCAGCCCCCGCGGTTCAATCCCCGGCCGGTTCGGTAACAGCGCTCTACCGTGAGATCGGCATAAAGACAGCGGAGCGACATGGCGCAACGCCTGCCACTAGCAGGCAGGCTCCCATTAAGACGCCGCCGCCGATCGTCGAGGAAAGCCGACCGGTTGTTGCCGAGGTCACAGCTCCTATTGTACCCGTTCGTATCGCAAAACCACCCGTGACTGTTTCGCGGCCGATCCGGGCGGTTCGGCCGGATACGTTTGTGGCCATCCCGGAAATGACGACGGAGGCTGGTGCCGCCGAATATGTCTTCCCGCCGGTAGATCTCCTGCAGGAGCCGTCCGTTCAAGAAACTGCCGTGATCACCCAGGAAGCCCTGGAACAGAGCGCCGGCCTGCTTGAGAGCGTGCTTGAGGATTTTGGCGTTCGCGGCGAGATCATCGATGTTCGCCCCGGGCCGGTGGTCACGCTTTATGAATTCGAACCAGCACCCGGCGTGAAGTCGTCGCGCGTGATCGGCCTTGCCGACGATATCGCCCGTTCGATGTCGGCGCTATCGGCCCGTGTTGCCGTCGTGCCCGGCCGCAATGTCATCGGTATCGAGCTGCCGAACCCGGTGCGAGAAACCGTGTATTTTCGCGAGCTGATAGAGTCGGAAAACTACGGGGAAACGCGCTTCAAGTTGGCGCTTTGCCTCGGCAAGACCATCGGCGGTGAACCGGTCGTCGCCGAGCTCGCCAAGATGCCGCATCTTCTGGTCGCCGGCACCACGGGTTCTGGCAAATCCGTGGCGATCAACACGATGATCCTGTCCTTGCTCTACCGGCTGAAGCCGGAGGAATGCCGCCTGATCATGGTCGATCCGAAAATGCTCGAGCTGTCGGTCTATGACGGCATACCGCATCTTCTGACGCCTGTGGTCACGGATCCGAAGAAGGCCGTGATGGCGCTGAAATGGGCCGTGCGGGAAATGGAGGACCGCTACCGCAAGATGTCGCGGCTCGGCGTGCGCAATATTGACGGTTACAACGCGCGCGCACAATGGCGCGGTCAAAGGGTGAAACGATCCTGTGCAGCGTGCAGACCGGGTTTGACCGGTCGACCGGCGAGGCGATCTTTGAACAGGAGGAAATGGACCTCGCGCCGATGCCTTACATCGTCGTTATCGTCGATGAAATGGCCGACCTGATGATGGTCGCGGGCAAGGAGATTGAAGGTGCGATCCAGCGGCTCGCCCAGATGGCGCGCTGCCGGCATCCACCTGATCATGGCGACACAACGCCCGTCGGTCGATGTCATTACCGGCACGATCAAGGCGAATTTCCCGACCCGCATCTCGTTCCAGGTGACCTCGAAGATCGACAGCCGTACCATTCTGGGCGAGCAGGGTGCCGAACATCTGCTGGGGCAGGGGGATATGCTTCATATGGTGGGCGGCGGTCGGATTGCCCGTGTGCACGGGCCGTTCGTATCCGATGAGGAAGTCGAAAAGGTCGTTGCACATCTGAAGACGCAGGGGCGTCCAGAATATCTCGGCACAGTGACCGAAGACGCCGAGGAAATCGACGAGACTGCCGAAGAGGACAGCGCCGTCTTCGACAAGGGTGCAATGGCGGAAGAGGACGGCAACGACCTCTACGACAAGGCGGTGAAGGTCGTCCTGCGCGACAAGAAGTGCTCCACATCCTACATTCAGCGGCGCCTGCAGATCGGCTATAACAGAGCCGCGTCACTGGTCGAACGGATGGAGCGCGAAGGGCTGGTCGGATCGGCAAATCATGTCGGCAAGCGGACCATCCTGTCGGCAGGCCGTGAAGTCGTGGAAATGCCCAGCGGCGACGAAGAATAGACAGGATGACGCCCTGTGCGACGGCGGTAGGGCAGGGCGCCATCCCGTGAAGTGACGGTTTCGACCTAGGCTGGTGTTAATAGGTTCGTTCGTAGGCTTCTTGATCACCGGTGCATTTGTCGGTGAGCTGACGATGCCTCCGGCCGGACACAGCACGGAAGTCCGAGAGCCATCGGCTGTGACATGGCGCGTCAAAGAGAACTTATTCTCGGCGCTGTGGTCAGTGATTTCAGCCGATCGCCACGCTGAAGTATACAACGATCGATAAGCCAACATTATCGGTCGTTTGATAACAGCGACAGATGGTGCGGTTCTAGGGATTGTTTGCGATAAATCCGCACACGCGAAAACTCGCTCGCGGTATGGAATCGGAGTTCGCATAATGAAAATTGGAAGCGAATAAGGGGTCCTGCGGTTCCGCGGCCCAATAGGGAGGGGACGAGCTTTAGAGCCGCTTCACAATCTGCCGCGGTTTTATACAGGATCTACCGCCGCATAACGCCAAATTGGTTCAACGCGCCAGCCTGATGTTCTGGCCCCGGTGTCAGCGCTTACGCATCTTCAGAATGAAACAGCCAGCTGCCCGGATATCCTCGACCACCAAAGATGGTTCGGGCGCGACACTGTTCTCGTCGCCGTAGCGATATTTCCCGGTCCGAACGAGAATGCCCTTTCCGACACCCGCAGAAAGTGCGCCAGCGACGTCGCTCTCCGCATCGTCGCCCACCATGGCAACATCGGCCGGCTCGCAACCGGTGCTCGCCACAGCCGCGCGGAAGAATTCCGGCGACGGCTTGCCGAAAAGCCTCGCCTTCGTGCCACTGGCATATTCGAGCGCCTCGACGAAAGGCCCCGCGTCCAGACTGAGACGCCCGTCAATATCGTGGAACACCCGGTTGCGGGCCAACGCCAGAAATGGTGCACCATTCTGCAGTTCGCGGAAGGCCGTGTTCATACTGTCATAAGTAAAACGCTGAGCCGCATCGCCGAGGACGACAGCAGCTGGTCCATCAGGGAGGCAATCGGCGAAGTCTTCCTCAAGGTCAGGATGGACCAGCAAATGCGGCGTGTAACCGTTCTTATCCAACCAGGCACAGGCGGCCGCAACCGGTGTGAATACCTCGTCCGGCGCCGCGCCGATGCCGAAGGACGCGAGTTGCTGAATAAGCTGACGTTTGGATTGCCGCGTTGTATTTGTCAGGAACCTGATAGGGATTTCGGCAGCGCGAGGTGCGACACCGACTCGACGGCCCCAGGGATCGCTGCGTAGCCATCACAAAGCACGCCAGAGATATCCAGCAGGACGCCCTTGATCATGAGAGAATACTGCATGAGTGCGAAGGGTCGGTCAATGACTGTGGATCGGATGCTACTCGATCGGTCCGACAGGGACGGGTCAAGGCGCCATGATTTCCGTAGGCCACGGTTTATCGCCAATCTCAACGCCAGGGGCACAAGCGCGATGGTGTCAGGACCAATCGAAAAGATCGAGTTCGTCTACTTCGCGTCTTGAACGGCGTCCAGATGTGGCCGAAGCCATCACGACTGAATAACCTCGAACCACGCTCCTCACCCTGACCAGCATCGCATGAAATCAGGTTCATTACGCCGCTGGCCGGCGGTCCTGTTCGATTCCTGTCGTGAGTTTCCCAACCGGAGTGGCGTATCCTATGAGCGGCCGCACGGTTTCACATCAATTTAGGCGCTTGTCGGCCGCATTCAACGGTCTCTCGAACCCATAATGTCCTTGGCCGCGTCCTCGTTCTATGCTGAAGCAATAGGTACGTCGTTTTCCTAGTGGTCATGGCTTCTCAGAATTTCGACCTGTATCGATGACGGAAATGCGTGTGATCGGGCAACGATAGGAGCGCCATGATCGTCGTGCTGCAAAGTGTTTCAAAATCCTACCAGACTGCAGAAGGTCCGCTTGAGGTTCTGCATGACGTCGACCTTTCGCTGCAGGCCGGAAGAAGCCTTGCACTGACAGGCGAGTCCGGCAGCGGAAAGAGCACGCTCCTGCACCTTGCAGCGGGTCTTGATCATGCCGATTCCGGTCGGATAGAGATCGCCGGGCAGGAGATATCGCGGCTCAGCGATGTCGGACGCGCCGCCCTCCGCCGTTCCGTGGTCGGGCTGGTGTTTCAGCAGTACAACCTGATCCCGTCGCTGGATGTTGCCGCGAACCTGGCCTTTCATGCGCGTCTTGCCGGCCGATACGATCCCGCCTGGCAAACGGAACTGACGGAACGGCTCGGGCTGGGTGCTCTGTTGATGCGCTATCCGGAACAGCTATCCGGCGGGCAGCAGCAGCGGGTAGCGATCGGCCGAACATTGGCCGCACGGCCAAAACTTGTGTTGGCCGACGAGCCGACCGGCAATCTGGACGAGACCACCGGCGATGCAGTTCTGGCGCTAATGCTGTCGCTGGTGGCTGAGACCGGGGCGGCCCTGCTGATGGTTACACATTCCATGCGGCTTGCCGAACGACTGGATGCTCGCGTACACCTCCGCTCCGGACGGATCGCGTGATGTGGCGAGCCGCCATGTCTGCTTTGCTGTCCCATTGGCGGCGCCGACCGATGCAGCTGCTGATGCTGCTGATGGGCCTGGCGCTGGCGACGGCGCTGTGGTCCGGGGTTCAGGCGATCAATGCCGAAGCCCGTGCCAGTTATGATCGCGCCGCTTCCATTTTCGGCCAAGACAGGCTGGAGCAACTGGTGCGGGCGGACGGCGGAGTGATCCCACAGCACGTTTTTGTCGAACTCCGTCGGGCAGGGTGGCTGGTGTCACCCGTCATCGAGGGACAGCTACGTCTCGGCGCAACCCGGTTGCACGTGATCGGCATCGAACCGCTGAGCCTGCCGGTTGAAGCGCAGCAGGTCGATCTCGGAAGCGGCGACGGTCTGCTTCAGTTCATCATGCCGCCGGGGCTCATCTACGTTTCGCCTGAAACCGCGCGGCAGCTGTCGGGTCAACAACTGCCGCCAATACGCACTGCGGCCAATATACTTCCTGGCATCGCCATAACAGATATCGGGATTGCGCAGGGACTACTCGAAAAGCCCCGGCAGATCAGCCGACTGATCCTCTCTCCTGACCAGCCGGAAGGCCGCCCGTCACTTGCGGCAATCGCGCCTAAACTGGTGCTGAAGAAACCAGATGCGCAAGGCGATCTGGCAAGGCTAACAGACAGTTTCCATCTGAACCTGACCGCATTTGGCTTTCTTGCCTTCGCCGTCGGCCTCTTCATCGTCTATTCCGCAATCGGCCTTGCCTTCGAGCAGCGCCGTCCGACTTTTCGCACACTTCGTTCGCTTGGATTATCGGCGCGGCGCTGACCGGTCTTCTTCTGACGGAGCTCATCATGCTCGCGCTGGTGGCCGGCATCGTCGGCGTGGCGATCGGTTATCTCGTGGCCACGTTCCTTCTTCCGGGCGTGGCGGCCACGCTGCAGGGACTTTACGGCGCAAGCGTACCCGGCATGCTCACACTGCGCCCGCAATGGTGGGTGACAGGTCTGGGGATCGCCGTGACCGGCACGCTCGTTTCCGCGGCGCAAAGCCTCTGGCGGGTGTGGCGCATGCCGTTGCTGGCGCCGGCGCAACCCGCGCGCCTGGGCGCGCGCCTCCGAAACCGCACTGCGGTTCCAGGCCTTTGCCGCGCTCGGCCTTTTTGCTACGACGATCGGGCTCGGCCTGTGGGGGTCGGGGCTGGTCGTGGGGTTTGCCATTCTTGGCGGTTTGCTGCTGGGTGCTGCGCTGCTGCTGCCGGTTGTCCTCGCACTGTTCCTGGCTCTGATGCAGAGATGGGCATCTCGGCCTGTCGCGCAATGGTTCTGGGCCGATACACGCCAGCAGCTTCCAGGTCTTTCACTGGCTCTGATGGCACTGCTCCTGGCTCTCTCGGCCAATGTCGGCGTTGGCACGATGGTATCGAGCTTCCGCCTGACCTTCACCGGCTGGTTAGATCAGCGGCTGGCGGCCGAGCTTTATGTAACCGCGCGTAGCGAGACTGAGGCTCAGACGCTGCGCCAGTGGCTCCGCCCGAAGGTGGACGCGGTGCTGCCGATCTGGAGCGTGAATGGCGCGGTCAACGAGCAACCGGCGGAAATTTACGGCATGGCGGATCATTCGACCTATCGTGACAACTGGCCGCTGCTTGAGGCGCTCCCCGACGTCTGGGATCGGGTTGCGCGCGGTGAGGCCGCGCTGGTCAACGAACAGCTAGCACGCCGCGACAACCTCGTTGTCGGCGACAGGCTCCTTCTGCCCGGAGGCTGGGAAACTCTGTTAGCAGGCGTCTATTCCGATTACGGCAATCCGACGGGACAAGTGATCGTCGGTATCGATGCGCTGGTAGCGCATTATCCGGATGTGTCGCGGCTTCGATATGGTCTGCGTCTGTCGCCGCCGGATGCGGCGGGTCTCGCCGTTGAGCTTCGCAACGCGTTCGATCTTCCGTCCCAAAACCTCGTCGATCAGGCGAGCCTGAAGCGGCGGTCGCTGCAGATCTTCGAGCAGACGTTTGCCGTAACTGCCACGTTGAATGTGCTAACGCTCGGCGTCGCGGGTCTGGCGATGTTCGCAAGCCTGATGACACTTTCGGGCATGCGGTTGCCGCAGCTTGCACCGATCTGGGCGATGGGGTTGACACGACGACATCTGGTTCTCCTCGAACTGGCGAGAACGATGGTTCTTGCCGTCATCACCCTGGTCGCGGCACTGCCTGTCGGTCTCGGCCTCGCCTGGGTTCTGCTTGCCATCGTCAATGTCGAGGCATTCGGATGGCGGCTGCCGATTTATCTGTTCCCGGCGGACTGGCTGCGCCTCGGCGCGCTGGCGCTTGGTGCCGCCCTGCTTTCGGCGCTAATCCCGCTGCGGCGCCTGGCTGTGATTGCGCCCTCCGATCTTCTTAAGGTGTTTGCCAATGAACGCTAAACCTTGGCTTTTATGCCTCTGCGCCATCGCTCTCATGCTGAGCGGTTTCGCCTTGCAAAGCCTGGTCAAGGCGCAAGGATTTGCCGGCCTCGGCACGACGGCGGAAGGTTTCACGATCCCTCAACTTGGTACCTCGTTCAGCTTTCCGGCAGATCATGGGCCGCATCCTGATTATCGCATCGAGTGGTGGTATCTGACCGCCAACCTCGAGGCGGCTGATGGAACCGATTATGGCGTACAGTGGACGCTTTTCCCGCTCGGGCCTCGTGCCCGGTGAGAAGAACGGCTGGTCGAGCCCGCAGGTCTGGATGGGGCACGCGGCGGTGACGACGCCGGAAAAGCATTACTTTGCCGAGCGTCTTTCCCGCGACGGAACGGGACAGGCTGGGGTCACTGCCGCACCTTTCGAGGCATGGATCGACGACTGGCGGATGCAGCGCCTTTCACCGGCTTCCTCCGGTAACGTTGACGAGTTATCCGAAGCCTTGCTTCACGCCTCGGGCAAGGATTTTCGCTATGACCTCCAGCTTCAGGCTAAAGGTCCGATCGTGGCCCAGGGACAGGGCGGATATTCGGTGAAGTCTACCGCGGGGCAGGCAAGCTATTATTACTCGCAGCCATTCTACACCGTCGAAGGTATGCTCGCGCTTCCCCGAAGGGGAAATCGCTGTTACCGGTCAGGCATGGTTGGATCGGGAATGGTCGTCGCAGCCGCTTGCGGCGGATCAAACAGGTTGGGACTGGTTCTCGCTGCATTTCGATTCCGGCGAAAAGTTGATGGGTTTTCGACTGCGCGACAGCGGCCAAGGCTACACGTCCGCTACCTGGATTTCGGCGGATGGAAAGCCGGCGCCGCTGGCTCCGGGAGTACTCAAGGTAATGCCGCTCAGAAACGGCCGATGTCGCCGGGCGCAAGATCCCTATCGTATGGCGTATCGAGCTGCCATCTCTTGGGTTGGATGTGACGACGAGTGCGCTAAATCCACGGGCTTGGATGGCAACGCGGACGCCCTATTGGGAAGGACCGATCCGCTTCGAAGGCACGCATGGCGGTCGGGGCTATCTCGAAATGACCGGATATTGAGAGCCAGATCTAGTCTATGGCCATTCTCTGCCGCAATCTCATGGGCAAGCCCTTGTTGCATTGTATTTTGAAGGGGTTGGCGCGGTTGCTGTAGCAGCAGGCGGACGGCTGTTATCAACGGGTCTGCGGATGGCATTGGCTTCCGTCGGCCGGCAGCAGAAGTAGGATGCTCTTTCTCGGAGAATGACCGGAACTCAGTGCCCCATCGCGAGTGACCGAGAGTTTGCCAGAACCTGCTGTGATCGTTGCTGAAGGACCGTAGACGGCAATCTCTCTCAGCCGTAGAGATAGGTCGGTAGCCAGAGCGCCATGCCCGGCCAGATATACATGATGACCATGCAGAGGATAACGATCAGCATGTAGGGCATCATGCCGGCAAAAATCTGGTTGAGGGTCACGTGCGGCGGCGAGACGCCCTTGAGATAATAGGCTGACATCGCAACCGGCGGCGACAGGAACGCCGCCTGCAGGTTGACGAAGACGAGGACGCCCCAGAGGACCGGATCGATGTCGAAGTGCCTCAGCAATGGCAGGAAGATCGGCACGAAGATGATGATGATCTCCGTCCATTCGAGCGGCCAGCCGAGAATGAAGATGATCGCCTGCGACAGGATCATGAACTGCACCGGCGTCAAATCGAGTGCCAGTACCCATTGCTCGATGAGCGCCTGGCCGCCGAGGATGGCGAAGACGGCCGAGAAGAGCGCCGATCCGACGAACAGCCAGCACACCATCGCCGTCGTCTTCGCGGTCAGGAACACCGCTTCCTTGGTGCGCTTCCAGTTGAGCGTCCGGGCCTGGAACGCCAATAGGAAGGCCCCGGCAGCGCCGACGGCCGCGGACTCGGTCGCCGTGGTGATCCCGAACAGAATAACGGCGAGGACGACGACAGTAAGAATCCCGAGCGGCATGACGGAGGAGACCAGAAGCTTCACGACCTGCAGGCGATCGGCGGTCATGTTGCGGTAGTAGCGCATGAGAACGACCGCGGCGATGGCTGCGATGATGCCGAAAGTCACGTGGAAACTCGTGGACGGCCCGTCGACCGCGACGGGTCCGGCATCCACCGCCGGCGCGCCGAGTTCCTCCAGTCCTTCCGGCGCCTCGGCCTCGGCGGAGGCCTGCGGATGGATGACGACATACCACCACACGAGCGCCAGCGTGAACGCAGTCAGCGCGAAGGGCACCAGTGCGGCACAGGCATTCTTGACCAGCTTCCAATAGGTGAGCCGCCGCCCCTCCTCGGTCTCGATCGCCATCGCCCGCGACGGCGAGAACAGCGCGGAAAGCAGCCCGGCTGGCATGTTGCGGGAATAGAGCGTCTCAAAGCGCCTCATCCAGTCAGGCACCGGAACCCTCGTCTGTTCCTCGGGCAAGGCAGGAGCGATTTTCGGATTGATCATCGCCCAGCCGAGAATATAGGCGAGATAGAGGAACGCGAGGAGAAAGCCGGGGAACATCGCGGCGGCATAGAGCTTGACGACCGACTGCCCCGCCACCGCCGCGTAGACAATGATCATCACCGATGGCGGGATCAGAATGCCCAGCGTGCCGCCGGCGGTGATGACGCCCGATGCGAGTTTCACGTCGTAGCCGGCGCGCAGCATCGGGTTCATCGCGATGACGCCCATCAGTACCACCACCGCGCCAACGAGGCCGCTGGCAATACCCCAGAAAGTGCAGACGATGAGCGTCGCAACGGCAAGCGACGCGGGCACCCGACGGAAGGCAAGCTGGATGCTGTAGAACATCTTGTCGACCAACGCGCCGCGCTCCATCACATAGCCCATCAGCACGAAGAGCGGAATGGAGATCAGGACGTCGTTGGTCATCGCACCATAGGTGCGCTGAACCATCAGGTCGAAGACGCGATTGTCGATCCAGTGCTCGGCCGGATTGTAGAAGGCGTAGAAGCCGAAGAGCATGCCGAGCCCCATCAGCGTAAAGGCAGTCGGGAACCCCATCATGATGACGATCACGATGAGCATCAGCATCGTCAGTCCGAGGAACGGATCGCTCACGTCTCGATGTCTCCCCCCAGGCCCCGTTGCCGCGCCACCCTGTCTATATTCTGGGCGCGCCCGATCGCGGCTTCGCGCGTCTCCGTGTCTATGTGTTCGCTACGTGCAAGCTGCTCGGCGACGACGTCGATCTCCTCGACATCCTTGAGCCGGCTCGGCCATTCTCCGGTCCTGAGACAGACGATGCAGCGCATGATCTCGGCTAGTCCCTGAAGCATCACGAGGGCACCTGCTATCGGAATGACGGTCTTAAAGTAGTAGATTGGCGGTCCCTCCGCCGTCACGGTCGAATGCTCGCCGATCCGCCACGAAAGTGCCGCATAGTCATAGCCCGCGTAAACGAGGCGGCGACGCCGGGCAGGAAGAAGAAGATGTAGAGGACCAGATCGAGCCCGGCCTGTAACCTCGGCCTGAACGAGCTGTAGAGAAAGTCACCGCGCACATGGGCGTTCTGCGCCAGCCCGTAGGCTCCGGCGAGCATGAACAGAGTACCGTAGAACATGTTGCTGGCGTCGAAAATCCACGCGGTCGGCATGTTCATGATGTAGCGCTTGAAGACCTCGACGCAGACGAGCGTCATCAGCCCGATGATGAGCCAGGCCGCCGCCTTTCCGACCCACACGCTGATCGCATCGATCCTGAGCAGAAAATGCTGAACGTCCACGGGTACCCCCGGATAGCCCATACTTTGGTCGGAAGCATCACCGGGTCGTTGCCCGGTGATGCCGTCAGAATTCCTTCGCCACCCCGTCCTTTCCGAAGTAGTGATCGAAGGCCATTCGCCGGTTGACGACGGTGTCCTGTTCCCATCGCGTCGCCCGCTCTGCAAAGGCAAGCTGGGACGCGAGGATCTCCTTGAACAACGGGTTTTCCGCCGCCTTCTTCTTCGCGACCTCGTCGTAAACCTCCAATTGTTTCTTGAGGATCGCCTCAGGCGTCCTGTAGAACTTGACCTTGTCGGTCGTCTGCATCTCCACATAGTCTTTCGAATAGCGGTCGATCGCCTTCCAGGCCATGTCCTGCGAAGCAGCCTCGACGGCGTTGGAGATGATTGCCTTCACTTGTTCTGGCAGCGCGTCGTATTTCGTCTTGTTGAACATTACCTCGAACTGCTCGGCATTCTGGTGATAGCTCTGCAGCATGCAGATCTTCGAGACGTCCGGGAAACCAAGCACCCGGTCGGACGAGGCGTTGTTGAATTCGGCCGCGTCGAGAAGGCCACGATCCAATGCCCCGACGATCTCGCCGCCCGGCAGCGTTGACGGCGGCCCCGAGACCCGTGAAGACATCGATCGAGATACCGACTGTGCGGAATTTCAGCCCCTGGAGATCCTCGACCTTGGCCACGGGCTTCTTGAACCAGCCGAGCGGCTGTGTCGGCATCGGTCCATAAGGGAACGAAGCGACATTGGCGCCGATCGATTCATAGAGCTTGGCGAGAAGTTCCTTACCGCCGCCATATTTATGCCACGCCAGAAGCATGTTGGCATCCATTGCGAAGCCCGGCCCGGACCCCCAGAGCGCCAGTGCGGTCTGTTTGCCGTAGTGGTAGACGAGCACGCCGTGGCCGCCATCGAGCGTTCCTTGAGACACCGCGTCGAGCAGGCCGAAGGCCGGCACGACGGCGCCCGCCGGCAACACCTCGATTTTCAGATCACCGCCGGTCATATCGTTGATCTTCTTGGCGAAATCGAGTGCGAATTCGTGAAAAATATCCTTGGATGGCCAAGTACTCTGCCAGCGCATGTTGACCGGCCCCTGCGCCTTGACGACACTCGGTGCAGCGATCATCGCTGCACCCGCCATGGCCGCGCCGCTCAGGAATTTGCGACGCGACGTCCTTCCCCCGGTCTGAGTCCAATTTTTCATCTCTTCCTCCCGAAGACATGGGCTTACTCGCTCGTAGTCGAGGCGGGACGAAGAAAAGGGTGATGCAATCTTCCTCCCGTGTCCCGCTCGTCGAGCTTGGGTGTTGACCCTAAACAATACTCCTCAATGAAGCCCCGAGCAAAGATTGTAGGGAACAACAATCGAATATCTTTCCAGAAAAACTACCTCGACAAACGTTCTGTTGCTAGTTTTACAAATTTCACAGGCGAGTTGGCGTGTGCTGTTTGTTCAGAACACTGCAGCCAGTGTGTCGAATTGCTGGGTGAGTAATGGAGATCGTGCCGACATGACAGTTCCCGGATCGTTGCCGCTGCCGGAATTAAGAGTTACTATCGGCGTGCCGGTCGTCGACGCGGCGCGTTCCCGCGAGCCGGCATGGGAGAAACGGCCATGTTACGTTCAGTTCTGCTTGCATTATTGTTGTCGGTCATCCCCGCAACCGCTTTTGCCAATGAATGCCCGAGCATCATGGCCGCGATCGATGCGGCCTTGCCGACCGCAACCCTTGCAGAGCCCGATATGACGAAAGTCAAGGAGCTGCGTGTCAAGGGTGAAGAGTTGCACGCCGCCGGCGATCACGCCGGATCAATGGCTGCGCTCAACGAAGCCAAGAAGATGCTCGGCATCTAAACGCTTCATCGAGCGCGGCGGACACGTTGCTTTCCCGGGTTGCCGACCGCCACGCGATCAAGCGATGAGTTCCCCGATTGGCGACCGTCACCGCAAGGCCGCCAACGCGCTCACCCGCTTTGCCTGCGGGGCAGGACGACCCAAAACGGCGTCACCGCTCACCAAAGCACGGCGACCGCCGAGTGACAAACAGCGGTTAAACGCGGATGCGCTGATATTCGCGGCTTGCGCCACTGGGGCGTGTCGATCGCTTTCATGGCCGGCGGCATCCGTCTGCAGCGTCAGGACCGGGCCGAGACGCCGGCCTACAGCGGAACATGCTTAAAGCGAGCGGAGCAGGCGGGAGATCTCGCTCGAAACATCGGTCGTGACCGTACCCGGCCTAAAGTGACACGGTCCGTGCAGGTGTTGCGGTGTTCCACCAGTCTTCATCGCACTTACAGCGCCGTTCCCGGCTACAGGCGCACGAGCAGTTGCGGCCAGCCGATGGCGGAGGGCCAAAGAGGAAGTTTGGAGAGGCATGACGCTGCGCTGCGTCAGGCTGTTTTAAGGATGGGGGCGCCTGTCGAATAGCTTGACGCGGCAGCCTCGTCCCGGTTCCTTCTGTCGAAGGCGGCTCGGCCCAGGATGGAAACAGATGTGTCTTCCTGCGGAGCATGGACGAGCACGGCCTGAATGTCCCGAAAATGCCGGTCCAGCCCGAGATCGGCCCGAGACCAGGGTTACCAATGCCGCGTACTGCGATTTGGACGGCTTCGTGCAATTGTCGCCCGGCGATGAGCCGCGCTCTGATCAGCCTTTCCGCATCGCCTTGGCCTGCCTTGAGCGCATCGAAAATAATCTCCCGAGCGCCGGAGACATGTTCCTGTGGCAGGTACTCCGATGGCCTCTTTCCGTTCCGGCCGAAGCGCCATCTCGGTGAAGAGCAAGGGCCGTCCTCCTGATTCCTGGATGACAAGTTCTTCAAATTTGCCTTCCAAGATCCATCGCTCTGAAATCTTGCCTGTTCCTTGTCTTCCAAGACCTCCTTCTGACGGCTGATCCATATCTACTTGCAAACGACGTTCGTCAAAATATCCGTATTCCTCCCATTACTTCTTATAACGCCGTTTGCATCGGAATCGGTTTTCCATGGTGTGGATCGCCTTGCTGGTTGTGACCGCAAATTCATGAAAACGAGCTGACAGGATTGGGCGCCTGGCCAAATAGCAGAACCGGCGACTGTTTGAATGGGCGGTCTTCGGATCATCCCTACCGCAAGACCAATCCGACGTCGCCAGAACAACAGCGCAGACGGCCCTACGGCGCATAACGGGCGGTCGTACTGCCCGCCGTTGTGTCACCACAGTCGACCGGGGATTGTTGGAACCAAACCCGGTTCTGCACGTTGAGTTTGGCTGGAGTGCCAGCACGAGCAACGCACCGCGCAGGTGAGCGCGATGGAGATGCTCAGGTACTCCGAGGAGACCTACATGGATATCACCACACTTCTTATCATACTACTTATCGTTGTTCTGCTAGGCGGCGGTTTTTACGGCCGAGGACGCTGGTATTAAGCAACACCTGGTCGGCGATCCTCATTGGCCCGGTTCAGGATGAGAACGGCGATATTGGTCGGCCCAAGAGGTCTTCATTGCAAACGAGGAAGCGGTGTAAGACCTCCTGACCGCTTACAAAGAAAATCCTGATCCGGCTGATACGGAGACCGAGACGCGGCCGTTAAGCGACCTGCCGGCTGTGGGGCAGCGGACCAGTTCCGCCTCATTTCCCTTGCCTATGACCCTGCAGAAGCGCGAGCGGCTACTGCACCGTGAAAATCAAATGGATCGCGATGATCTCGCCCAATGGATGAACGACGGGGCGCTTAATCACACTGTCGGTGATCCCCTGCGCTTCTGCTTTCAGCGCCGTCGTCCTACTACACCACTCCCTGGGACGGCGGCCGATCCGTCCGACGCCGTGGCTGCCGCCGGAGCGCCGCTGACAGTCGCCCTGAAGGCGTGGAAGACGCTGCGGCTTTCGTGCTGAGCCAGCTCAAGGACCACGTCACCACCATCATTGCGGCTTCACGGCGTCCTTGAGTTCCTTGCGGCTAAGCAGAACGTCAGTCTTTCCTGGCTCCTCATCCGGATGGCTGAATTTCATTCCATCTTCTGTCGGCATATCGAGCGCTTGCTGCACGTTCATAATGCCGACCGGTACACGTTCGCCTTCTACTTTCACCGTGGCTTCGACGATCTTCTTCTTTTTCTTCTTCATATTTTACACTCCTTCTCCGGCAAAACGCCGGGGAAGGTTCGATCGTTCCCAAATCATTGAAAGTCCAGGCGAGCGAAGCTGTGCCCGTCGTTCAAAATGGCATCGACGCCATCACAATGCGGCCAGCCGCGGCGCTGCGCAGAGGCACCGTCACTCAATAACGGTCACGTCTTCCGGCACCCTGTCAGTCTTCTTCAGTAAGACGATGTCTTCGGCCTTCTGTTCATCATTCGGGATGCTGGCCGTGGTCATCGACCGGTCAACGTCAACTTGCGCGTTGACCTTGTCGAAGTCGCAGGCGGAGCCGGCGCTCGCTGAAATCCCGAAAGCGGCGGTAAGAATCCATAGCGTCTTCATCGTTCCAGTCTCCATGAAGTTGCCGTGCAAGGATAACCCGCCGGCGCCAATTCCAGAAATCACGATTTCCGGCGCCGGAGCCCTAGTCCGGCTTTTGCCCATCGCCGATACAGCAGCATCGATACCACCATCATCACGATGGCAACCGGCCAAAAATCAGTTGCCTGATCCCAAGACCACCGCCACATGAAATAGCCGTCAAGGTGCGGCGGCGGCATATGCACGCTGATCTCGTAATCCCGCTTTTCCCGACCATGAAAGTGACCTGCGGCAAACGCGAGTCCGATCAACACCCCTATCCGGCGCTCGAATATCACCATTCCAGCGGACCCGACGATGCTGGCCATTATGATGGCTTCGACGACGTGGCCGAGCCAATCGAAGTTCACTTGAATATAGGTCCAATCGATCATCCCGGTACTGTCGGCTGTTTGGGCATCTCAGGCAAGGCGCCGCCGAGGTCCCGTTGCCATGACCTTCAGACCAAAAGGTTTGTCCGTTTTCGCACCAGACAATGCGATTAAGATATTTTGCTGCGGTCCCCTTCGCACGGCTTCGTGCGTCAGCTTGAGGCTGCTCAGTTGACGCGTCATCACACCTCTTGATCTACGACGTCGAGAATGCCACCACGAATATAGCGACCCAGAAAAGTGCGGACATTTCCGCGGCCAATAAGAAGCCGAAAGCTCTTTCGCTCATGAGATGATCCTCCTCAAGCAACCTCCATTGCCTTGAGAAAACTGTAGTAGACTTCTTATAGGTTCGCTACCCATTAGACTCAATCGGCAAATTCAATCTGCTGCTGCGCAGGCTTGGGGTGGGCTGTCCACTTATAATTCACGGTCGGCAAGCTCATCCTGCCAGATCCAACAGCCCAGCCGTTAAACCGAAATCAACGTGACAGTACCGTTGCGTAGAGTCACTGTAGCGGTTTCAAGGCCTCACGCTGTTTTTGACATCGGCGGCGGCGTCCATGTGCCGTCGAGCGCTTCTGGCTTCGGCCAATAATGCCGCATAGCAATGAAGAAACGCCCTTTTCGTGCAGGCGGCCAGTTCGGTTCCTTGTCCTTGCCGGGGATTCGTTCTGAAAGTAGAACGTCAGCCCGCCATCAGCATCCTTCAAGAACTGCGGCAACCAGGACTTTCTCCGGCCGTGAAAATAAACTAGAGGAGTATTTCGCGGACTTAACCGGCGATTCAATCGAACGAGATGTCGAAGCGGGCCAGTTTGCAGACAGTCGTGGGACGAACGTCTGACGCGATCTTCTTCGACGCGACGAAGGTGCCGAACTGGGGTTGCAGTGTCGCCGCGGCAAAGGTCGATCCCGCCGGCGAGCGGGCATACCGAGATTACAAGCTTGGGACCTTCGGGCCTGCGTCCGAAGTCAAGCGTATCGACCCGACCGTGTACCTGGCCGAGAAAGCTGCGCGGGGTGAGCGTTGACACTCCAGAAAAGCGGTTGCGTGAGCGGTTTAGCTCAAATCGCTCAAGACATCGCCGATACTTGGCTCATCCGGATTTGGTTCCGGTTTGTCATCGGGCAGTCGGCCGGGATCGGGTTCCGGCTCTTGATCCGGATCAACCAGCGGCAGGTCCGGCACATCGATCGGCTGGACCGGCGGCGTCGGGCCGGGCAAGTAGGGCCTGGGATTTACAGGAAGCGTCATGGTCAATCCTCCGTGGTCTAGGTGGCGCGCAGCTCTTGGTCCATTGTGGCGGCTACGAAGGCTTGCCGTGCCAGTTCGGGCGACATCTTTCGCTCCATAGCCAGCCGACAGCACCGGGCCGCGTTCGCATTGATTTTGCTGTTTCGTCCGACCATGTGAAGGTTCAGAATTTCGAAGCCCTGAAGCGGACCGCATACCTTTCGCTCGGCGCCGCTGCAGAAGTTTGACGATCACTGGCTGCCACCGAATTTCGGTTGGTTTGCAGATTTCATTCTGGTGCATTTTGCTCCTCCCAGAGTCTTGCTGGGCGCCCAACTTCAAATCTCTGAGTTTTGTTCCACGGAGGGGAGCGTGACGGACATTCGCGCTCACCGTATCGACATCTACAAGGTCGCTCGGGAATGCAATGTACGCCTCATGGACGCCCACCTGCATAGCCCAGCCAGCCGTCGGCCGGCCGAATGCTACTGCAAGCCGACGGTGCGTGGCGCTGGCCGGGACATAGCTCTCATGATGTCTGAAATATCCGAGGTTATGGAGTGCGAAGAACGCCTTCATAGCACAGAGGTTCCTAACTTAAGACGATGTTCGTCACAGGGATCACTGCGCTCAGTGCTTAGTGCTTGAAGCGGTTGGCGGCCTTGTCGGCGGCATCACGATCCGGACCGTGCGCTTCGATTATCCGCTTGGCGTCTTGCATCTCTAAGCCGTGCTTGCGGGCAAAGTAGGCAACTTCGTATTTCTGGCCGCCCGCGACCATTTTGCGATCCTGGGCATGCTTTTGCTTGTTGTTCGACATTTCCGTCTCCATCGTTAGTGACCCCGGTTCAACGAACGTCGGAATCAGAAATTCCAGTCGTAACGGTTCGGCAGTCCTTCGATCATTGAACTCTATACAGTGGCTTTCCAGGCATCAGCATCTAAGCTGACGAAAGCGCCGGGTGGGGCGATGGGCCGAGAAGGACAGTATATTATAGCTGAACCTAGTTTGTTTGGGCTGTTTTGAAACACCCCAATTTTGTGCCACCTGGAGAACGAAACGGGGCCGGAAATTCGCGGGCTTCTTCACGGCGAGGCAACGGCCTTCCTTGCTGCCAAAGTCGGTTCGATCCCGACAGCCCGTCTATTCGTTTTCATAAGCAGCAATGATTACATCGTACTTCATGACGAGGTCTGTATACATTTCGACCTGCAATCTGAGCGCTTCTAAAGCTCCAACAGAATTGCCCGCATCTTTCTGATGTTCCAACTCGGCTTCCGCCTCGCTCAGATTACTTCTCGCTTCGTCCCGGCGCTTACGGGCCTTAGCGACTGCGATTGCCATAAACTCATTGGTCATGGAGAGCTCCTTGTTATGCCACCAAGATGGTAGCTGACCACTGGCCCGCTTGCCGCTGCCGCATCGGCGGCATCGGTAGCTACCGGCGCAGAAGGGGCTTCGCTGCCGGCAAGTGAAAAACTTCCATCAGCAGGACTTGTTCCAATGAAAAGCCAGCCATCCGGAGAGGACGGGCTGGCTTCTAGATCGATGCCAGTTGAAGCTTTGCATCGATACATCGGAGCCGCGAAAGGGTTGCGGCCTGCCTAGATCATAATCTGACCGCCCGTCACTGGAATGACCGCGCCTGTCATGTAGCTACCCTGATCAGATGCCAGGAGAACATAGGCACCCGCGAGCTCGACACTGCCAAACCAATCAACGGTTTCCGCGGATGGTTCGCCGAAGCCGCCCGCGTCAGGGGCCGGTACCGCAGCAGTCCCTGAAACCAATTCCAGAGCCGCAGAGACATGGATCATTGCTGCGCCGTTGCAGCTTCCAGATCAGGGGCAGCATGATTGCCGAAGGTAACCACGCTGCAACAATGGCCGCTAGTTTGGCCGATAGGCCCGGCACGACGAGGCGGCGGCCGGATTTGAACCCGCGCCATGCGCATTCGGCGACGTACTCAGAATCAAGCTTGGGCAGAATTTTAAAGAGCGCGACACGATTGGCGCCGGATTTCTGGAGGAATTCCGTCGACACCGGTCCGGGCGCCGCACAGGTAACAGTCACACCGGTACTGCGCAACTCCTGGTGCAACGCTTCCGAAAAGGAAAGCACGAAGCTCTTGCTGGCGTAGTACAGCGCCATGTTGGGGCCAGGCATGAACCCGGCTATCGAGCCCAGATTGAGCACGCCGCCGCGCGCCGCCGCGCCACCATGCCCGGCAGGAACCGGAGCGTCAGCGCGGTGAGCGCGCGAATATTGAGATCAATGATCCCCAGCTGATCGTCGACAGAAAGCGCAGTCGCCGGCCCGCGCAGCCCATAGCCGGCGCTGTTGACCAGGACATCGCAAACCAGGCTGCTCTCGTAGAGAAAATGCTCGATACGAGCCGGCGCATCCCCTGCGACGAGATCAAGATCCAGCGTGAATGCCTCGCCGCCAGCTGCCCTAACATCGGTTGCGGCAGCGGCGAGGTCGTCGAGCGAGCGGGCGACCAGGACGACGATCGCACTTTCGCGCGCAGCAACCCTGGCGATTGCCCTGCCGATGCCGCGCGACGCGCCCACGACAACCACGGCCGACCGGAATTCATTCTGCTCAGTCATTGGACGTCTCTGTGGTCAGCGCAGCGGCAACTGATTCCCCGTTAGCAAGGTTCATCACTTCGTCAGCGATCTCCTCGTTCAATATCTTTTCGAAGCGCTCCAGCGCCCCGTGCCACGTTGGCGCCGTCCATTACCCTGTGGTCGTAGTGAATTCTAACAATTACCGATCCATCCTCGGCGATCGGACCGTAATTGAGCAGCGTTGTCAGGGGCGTAAGCGGGTTCAGCGACTCAGCGCCCAGACCGGAGTAGACAGACAGCTGGAAGGTGCCGAAATAGCGGCCCCGCCTGCGCCCTGAGATTGAGCCCGAGCCACATGAGTAGCCACCTGACTGGTGCCGGTGCGCGAGCAATTTTCAGAGCGCGCCGAAACTCCTTGATCTCCCGGATTGGACGCGATCGCACCACCTCGATCATCGCTAAGAGTTCGGAGATGGAGCGCCGCTCCGGGCTTTTGATCGTACTCAACAACACGACCATCTCGCCATCGTATTCACGTTCGTGGGCAATTGATGCCACGCTTTCTGGGTATTCATAGAGCCTAGGCCGGGGAGTTTGATGTACGCACGCCGAAACTCCGGCGTCTCGCGGGAAAGAAGCGCATATCCTTTCAGGAAAAGCACAGTCCAAGACGGTCTGACCAGCACCGCCATTCTCGCCTTTTGCAGTGGCCCGAGGTTCATCTGCCGCTGGACTGTCACTCGCGGCACCCTGATCGAGAACTTCATCAAATCGCCGACAAGGCGTCACGGCGCCGAAAGCTTAAGAGGTCGTCCTCGCATCATGCCACCTCTAGTATAGATAAGGGACGAGCCGCTTAGTCCTCGCCATGTAGTCGCGGTACTGAGAGCCGAAAATTTCCACCATCATGCGCTCCTCCTTGTCCACCCGTAGAAAAAACAGGATCGAGAAGCCGAGCAGACCTGCCAGGGCGCCCACCCAATTCGACAGTAAAAAGGCCTGCCCAAGTCCCATCAGCATGAATGAGGTATACATGGGGTGTCGGACGAACGCATACGGTCCGCCGCTGACCAACTCGTGCTTGTCACGGATCTCCAGGGTGATCGACCAGTTTCGACCGAGCTCTTTGTGGGTTCGACGAAACACCCAAAGTGCGATAGCGAATATTGTTGCCCCGACAACCACTGCCCACAGATGGGCCGGATGGTCTGCCACTTCCGGAATGCCGCTGGCGACGTAACACCCTGGAATTACCGCAAGTCCGAGGAGGGCCGACGCGAGCCCGAAGTTTTCGACATGGGAGCGCTGACTGCTGACAACCCGCACGCGTTTGGCCCGGCGTTCGAAGGGATAACGAATGACATACCATGCGACGATGCCCAGCACCCACATGATCTTGCCGAGAGCAGCTACCGATATGCTCACTCTAACTCACCGGAGCCTTTCTGCGATCGAAGGTGTGCGCCAAAGCGCCGAACGGATTCAACCACCGTTTATCTGTCGAAGCTTTGTAATGAATTGCTGCAGGTCTCAGCCAAATACCGGGAGTCTTATAGCCCATGGACCGCGCGATGTCCGCCACAAATGCGTTGCAATTGTAGATCGACGCCTGCCAGACACGGGATTTGACTTGGAGTTGCCGGATATACGCAACGTGTTTCTTGTACTCTGCTTCTGTCAGGAGGACGCGCCAGCTTGCCGACCGGTATTCCTCTTCTAGGTCACCATCGCTTGCTCCGGTTTCCGCTGGTACCGGAACCAAATGGCCAAGAACGTAGGGAGCAGTGCTCGCTCCTGCGGGAGCGAGCCCCACGACCTCGGGATTGATCATCGCTCCGGCCCTGTCTAAACGTCCAAAGATTACGTAGGAGTGCCCGTAACTGAGCGCGTAGCTGAGCGGAATTCGATAAAATAGCGGCTGTTGGTGTTTTTCGATGACGATGAGCCAAATTCGCGGGCGTCCGAAACGAAACGCGGCTGGGGCTTGGAGTCTTCCGACTGGCAGGATACCGCCGCTATTGACAGCACGATCATAACTGACAGATGACCTGGCACACGTGTCATCACCACGCTCCATTTCTCGAGCTTTGACGAGAACAGACCTGAAGCGAGCTTTTATCGACCATTTCGGGATGCGTTGCAGGCTTAAAAGCTGTCCCAGTAGTGATTGTATGACGTGGGGAGGGGCTAGTCCGCCCTCCCCACGAATCACAAGCATCTGTCACTTATAGACGGGCGTCTGTTCGGTTTCGACGGCTGGCGGCGGCGCCTTGCCCTTACCTTTGCCAATCGTCCCGCAGGCGCTCAAACTGACAACGGAAACCAGAGCAACTAATACGATCAGAGTTCTGCTCATCAAGAAGTCCTTTCCTCAACATGGAGATAGGTTATCGAAGGCAACGCGTACAGTAATACGAACGAACCACCTAAACGCCTAGTGCAAAAAAAACACAGTTTGCATCGCTATGGGTAAAAACACTGTCAAATAACCAATACCTCCGTCCCCACGGGTGTGCGCTTATAAAGATCGACAACGTCCTCATTTGTCAAACGGATACATCCGCTCGACACTGCCTGGCCTATAGTCCATGGCTCGTTTGTTCCATGCAGCCGGAACATGGAGTCATGCCCGTCGCGATAGAGGTAAAGCGCAGCGGCGCCAAGCGGATTGTGAGGTCCGCCGGAGACGCCGCCGGCATATTGCCGCAGATGCGGCTTGCGCTCCATCATATTGGCGGTGGGTGTCCACGACGGCCACACCTCTTTACGACCGATGGACGCTTTTCCTTTTAGCGTGCGCCCCTCTTCGCCAACGGCAACGCCGTATCGCATCGCTCCAACCACTGTCCTCAATGGAATAGAGGTACCGTTGGGATGTATCGATGACGATCGTTCCGACGGGTTCGTTTCCGCTATAGCGTACATGTCGGCGTCGGTAACGAGACGCCGGCTTTGCAGCGAATATGGAATAGATGGGCTCCCCCATCGCTGTGCCGTCCAACTGCATCCAGAAGTAGTTAAAACCAGACTGCCGAGCACAAGCGCTCGACGGGTAAAGCGGTCTTTGTCCATATCCACCTGCTGCCAACTGGAGAGTCCTACCTCGTCTTTAACAGTCCAGCGCCTCCCGGCCAAGATACGGCGTTTGCAGAAGGTGATAGGCGCGGCATGGTGAGCCATGGCGTTATGTTTTCGGCGTCACGATCCGCAGTCTCCGGTCGCGCCCGCAGATGAAAATTGTTGCAGCAATCGTCTGTCTCTGCTCGACTAGATAGCAATTGCCAACAAAGGATTGAAAACGATGAAGCTTGGCTTCGAAGGAAAAGTGGCGCTCATAACCGGCGGAGGCTCTGGAATTGGCGCTGCTGTTTCCCACCAGCTCAGTGAAGAGGGGGCTGAGGTTGTTGTCGCCGATGTTGATTTCGACGCAGCGCTGCCGTGGCCGCAGAGATACATTCGCGCGGTGGCGGGGCCTATCCATATGAAGTCGATGTCACCGACCCGGGCGCTGTAGAAAAATTGGTCGAGTTCGTTGTCCAGACATGCGGTGGCCTGCATTTGGCAGTTAACAATGCAGGGGTCGACGGTGTCCGAAAAGCGACCGCAGACTACCCGCTCGACATTTGGCGCAAGTTGATAGACGTCAATTTAAATGGTGTTTTCTATTGTATGAAGTACGAGATCGCCGCGATAGCAGAGCAGGGCGGAGGCGCTATCGTCAACATGTCGTCTGTTCTGGGTTCTGTCGGATTACCAACTGCCTCGGCATACACTGCAGCCAAACACGGGGTTGTTGGGCTGACGAAGGCTGCCACGATCGAATATGCGAGGAAAGGTATCCGTATCAACGTCGTCGGTCCCGGCTGGATCGAAACGCCGCTTTTGTCTGAGCATCAGGAGATAACAAATACCCGGCGCATGGAAGCGCTTCAACCAATGGGCCGGCGCGGAAAACCGGAAGAGGTAGCGGCGCTTGTGTGTTTTCTCCTGTCGGAAAAAGCGGGCTTTATCTCGGGCAGCTACCATCTGGTGGACGGGGCTTACACGGCCCACTAGTCAAGTGATCTCATCTGACGGCTGCGATGATGTCGAAAGGGTCTTGCTTTCAGAAGAACGGCTTCGGCTGGCTTTCTTCCATGTTGGACTTGAGAGAATCTTTTCGCAGCGTTGGACAGCTTTCATGGCCTCCCATGGCCGGATACAGGAAAAATCAATGCCGCATCATGGGGGAGAGGCCGTGTCGCCGATCCCCTGAAACACATCACAGACTCCAACAAATCTATCGGCATGCGCCGCCAATTCCGCTTGAGAGGGTTGGCGCCCCAAATCTCATTCGAGATGAATTGGAGAAGGCGGTCGTAGCGACCGGCATTCGGCCATCAGCTCGATGCTCTTGCGATCACCCAGACCAGAGAAAACCGAAACATCGGCCGACGCTTCCTTTGGCCTGCTTTTCCATGAATGGCTACAGCAATTCTTCAATGCGATATCCCCTCCATCATCCACCCTGAAGTGACCAAGCTGGCCAGTCATGGGTGATCAAGGTTTAATCTGCTTTTCTTCGATCTTCGCCTCCGTGGCGGGAGTGACGGCAGGGTGACTCGCAGTAAAGTTGCTGGTGACTATTAAAAAACCTGCTAAGAAAGCAACATTGCCTTTAGGTGTATGGACTATGAAACTGCAAATGTTGTGGCAGCCATTTTTCGTTGCCGTTGGGCTGTCGAAGAATCGGTTACTTGGTAACGTCGCGTGGTGGAAGAATTCAAGCGAAAGACGCGTGTGGAGTCGGCACGCTGGAAGACATTAAAAAACAATATACTATGGGTGGATATGGTCCTATGCGCCTATCACCCGGAACAAGGTCATAGATGAAGTCGGCCTCCGGGAAGGCGAACGAGCCGATATCTGGATCTTTGATCCGTTGGCACCTCGAAAATGCGGAGAGCCAATACGCGAGCTTTGAATGTCGCAGTCACTAACAATGGCTGCTGTTGGAATGTTTGGGTAAGGCTGCGTATCGCTATGGCTCCAGTGGGATGTTCGTCATCATCCCACTGGAACTATTCCATCTTTTTGGATCGTGAATGCTCCCCCTAGCCCTTCTATGTGACTGGCTGCATGTCCCTGAGGGTCTAATAGACAGTTCGACGCGTTGGCTCTACGCATAGAACCATCCGATGTCTTAATTGGTTGCGACGAGGCGGCAAAGCCGGGGAGACCTAGTTATGATGCAGTCCCACGAAACGTTCGTGCTTAAGGCATACGTGATGAACGACAACGGCAGTCTCGATGAAATTTTCGAACCGAGGCCGATGGAATCACAGATCGCCGCAGTCACCGCTGCGACACTTCTCACGTCGAAACACCATGGTGTCGTCGTCTGGAAACAGTCTGTTGATCCCGCCATTGGAGAATACGGGCCGGCTGAAATCGTCTTCCAGCGAGGCATTATTCCCAAGGTCGGTTAAAACTCACAAATGGAGTCGTTTATGGAAAACTACGTCACCCAAAACATTGCAGCAAAGTAATTAGAAGTCAGCGGAACCGGCACCCGCGGCTGCCTCGCAAAGGCTTCGTCTCGCGCCGTTCATATTTTTCATGGCGCAGGATTTCATCCCCGATACCCTTCGAACCGCAACGTGGTAAACGCAAAAAGCCCCATAAATCATTGTTGTCCCATGCATTCCGACAACGCGGTCGACGGTTCATATCGCCTTCAAGGCGACCCAGTTTTTTAGATGCACAGCGCCGGGAGGGTTCTGAGCTCAAACGATTGCATGGTGCTTCATGCGGAACTCGGTAATTCCGCCACCGGGTAAGCATAGGCACAGGCACCAACTCCTGCCGGCGGGCGCGGACCGCAATGGGTTAAGACGCGACACACTTGTCGAACTAAGAGGCCGCAGGTTCGTGTCCGTTCAAGACCTGCGGACGGTAAATATGGGCGGGAAACGGGCCGACAGCGGAAATGATTTCCGCTTCGCGCCGTCATGCCGGTCGTCCACACCACCCGCTTTAATTCCTAGAAGCAGTCGGTCTACTATTCGAGTGGTCACGTCCGCAACGCGCCGTCTTTGCGGTCTTTGAACCGGTCAGTTCCACCCCAGTTACCTGCTTGGCTATAGCCACTGGTCAACAGTTTGCTACCGTTTATCCGCAAGTGCCAAGCGCCAGAACGTGCTACTCGGCGGGCGGAGGACCTATCCATCGGGTTAGGTCATGCCGTCGAATGGAACCAAACCCGGTTCCGGACGTTGATTGATGTTGGAGTGCCATCACGAACAACGCACCGTGCAGGTAAGCGCGATGGAGATGGTCAGGCACTCCGAGGAGACATAAATGGATCTCACCACACTTCTCATCATCGTGCTTATTCTTGTTCTGCTCGGCGGCGGCTGGTTCGGCCGAGGGCGCTGGTATTAAGCGACGCCTTACACGTCATGGATGTGTGTCCACTAGCGGAAGAGCGCCGCGAGGTGTATAAAATAATAGACTGGCTGCGGCCCGCCGAACCACGGGACGAGGCCAGGCCATGCCAGAAATAGTAGCCAAATCCGAAGGCCAACAAGCTGCCGAAGCGGGCGTCGAGACCTTTAGGAAAGACCTTGGCCCGTTCGTCGTTGCCGCTGAAACGACGCGCATGGCGATGCTGTTTACCGATCCAAAACAGCCCGGCAATCCCATAATTTTTGCCAATGATGCCTTTCTCGAGCTGACAGGCTATCTCCGGGAAGAGGTACTGGGCCAGAGTTTCAACTTCCTGATGGCACGCGGCACCGATCCAGATCCGCTGGCGCGCATTGAAGCAGCGTTCGCAGGCACGTCCACAGGCGGTTCGGAAATTTGCTATCGGCGCAAGGATGGCAGCGAGTTCTGGTCGGCGATCCTCGTCAGCCCGGTTCAGGATGAGAGGGGAGATGTCGTGCAGCATTTCTCCTCCTTCGTTGATCTTACCGATCACAAGCAGGAGCAAGCCCAGTCCAGGATGCTTATCGACGAACTGAACCATCGCGTGAAAAATACCCTTGCGACGGTGCAGTCGATTGTGTGGCAGGCTTTACGGAATACTTCCGATCCAGAAGCTATCCGGGAAGCCATCGAGTCGTGCCTTTTCGCTCTCTCGCGGTCGCACGACCTGTTGACCCACGAGAATTGGGAAGGCGCGGGGCTGCTCGACCTGATCAAGGCGGCCTTGGAGCCATTCGGGGTCGCAAATGGACGGTCGGAACACTTTGTCATCACTGGCAGCAATATCCGGGTCTCGCCGAAAGTTGCCCTTGCTCTCGACATCGCGCTCCACGAACTGGCAACCAATGCCGTGAAATACGGCGCGTTTTCCAACAAAGCGGGTTCGGTCTTGATCACAGGGATGATTGAGCGGTTGCCGGAGGGCAATCGGCTTCTGCTGCGCTGGCAGGAGAAGGACGGTCCACCGGTGGCATCACCGTCCCGGAAAGGTTTCGGCTCGCGGGTTATCGAGCGCGGCCTAGCGCATGAGTTGGAGGGCACAGTTGATCTCGACTATCGGACGGACGGCGTCGTCTGCTCGATCAACTTTCCTGCACCGAACGGTGCTCGCGATGGATAAATTGCTTCCAGGCCGGCGCGTTCTTGTTGTCGAGGATGAAATGCTGATCCTCATCATGATCGAAGATATGCTGGCGGACCTCGGTTGTGAGGATGTGAACGCCGCCGCAACGGTCAGTCAGGCCCTCGCCCTGATTGAGGCGCAAATCTTCGATGTTGCCATGTTGGATATGAATCTGAGTGGCAACAACAGCCATGCAGGTGGCAGAAGCGCTGGCTGCGCGGGATGTGCCGTTTGTCTTCTCGACAGGCTATAGCGGTCACGACATAAGGGATGGTTACCGCGACCGGCCCGTTTTGAAGAAGCCGTTCATGGAGAAGGACCTAACCGAGATACTTAGGGGCCTTCTTGCTCCTTGAATGCCGCCGCATGCGCATCCTCTGGCCGTTCTTGGTGCGCCGGCAGTATCATGAAATTCATGTTGGCGCTTTCGGTTGACGCGCCGGATCGAGATTGTGCGGACCGTAATAGAATGGGACCATGTGGGAGATCCCAGCACCGGTGCGCTCCGAATGTCGAAGCTTGTCGATGCAAAGGCGTCGCAAGGAAACAGGTGAACTGGTCATGGGGCCACTTAACCGACGGATTGAATATGCTCTGGGCATCGGCGCGCTTGCGCTGCTGGCGATTGGTTGCGCTCTGGTCCTTTGGCCTTTCCTATCAGCAATATTGTGGGCTGCGGTGATTTGTTTCTCAACGTGGCCGATTTACTGCCGATGCGAACGTGCTGTCGGAGGCAACCGGGCGGCGGCGGCCGCAGCTATGACGCTGCTGGTGGTCTTTGTTGTTGCCGCACCGCTTGCTTTCCTCGTGACCGCGCTTGCCGACGACATAACAAATCTGACCGAGGGAATAACGCGTCCTGGAGCAGGGTCCTTCAGCGCCACCAAACTGGGTGAAAAGCCTGCCGGTTTTTGGCGAGAGCTTGGCCGCTTACTGGGAAAACCTTACTCACGATGCGCCCGCATTTATCGTCGAACTCAAAAAGCTGACCGGTCCTGTCGCCGATATTGCTCTCGCTGGCGGGGCAGCTTTCAGTATCGGCATCCTCGAACTCGCGCTCAGCATATTCATCACCTTCTTTTGTTTCTGCACGGTCGACGCCTGATCAGTTTCATGCGCCAGATCGGTGAGCGCGTTGCAGGTCCTCGCGCCAGGAGGTTGCTCACGGTCATCGGCATGACGGTGAAAGGTGTGGTCTACGGAATGATCGGAACGGCCCTTGCGCAAGGCCTGCTGGCTGGCATCGGCTTCTGGATCGCCGGTGTTCCTCAATCGTTGTTGCTCGGCTGCCTGACCTTTGCGCTGTCGTTCGTGCCCGGCGGGCCACCGTTCGTGTGGGGGCCGGTTGCCCTTTGGTTTCTCATGCAAGGATCTGTAGGATGGGGCATCTTCATCGCGATCTGGGGATTACTTCTCGTCAGCAGCATTGACAACGTCCTTCGACCGTATCTGCTGAACCAAAACAGCAACCTGCCTGTGCTGCTGGGCCTGTTCGGGCTCATTGGCGGCGTCCTGGCCTTCGGCCTGATAGGGCTTTTCCTGGGGCCTACCTTGTTGGCGGTTGCCTACAACCTCTTCCTGGAGTGGGTCGCAGCAGAAATCGAAGAGCGCAAGCAATCCGCGTCGCCTTCCGTTGCGGCTGGGCACTTCGAAGCAGCTCCAAAGGATTGAGGTTGGCGTATCTTCATTTCACAACGGCGCCCCCATGGAGCCATCGGCAACACGGTCCGATCTCCCTGACAAATTCAGTAAGCGCAACCAGCCCGCTATCCTAAAAAAACCGGAAAATTTTGGTGGCCCCAACCTTCGGGGGAAGATCAACAGCTTGAAGATCAATTCATGTGATGGATGGTTCGCAGGGGAGCGCCCATCCCAATAGCCAACCCGGCAAGTGTTCCCTGTGCGAGTGGAAACGTCGGTGGCGCTCCAGGCCAAAGCGACCCCATTTCCCGCAGTTGGCGTGGATGCGGCGCTCAAAGGCGAAAGGCGCTGTGAGGTGGGTGGCGGCATGAACAAACCAGCAGCGCCTTCACACGACTTTCAGCATTTGCTTCATGATCGCGGCGATGAATGCCAAGCGGGCCTCGTTGGGTGACATCTTACGCTCCAACGCCAGTCGACAGCAGAGCTTCGCGTTCAGATAAACACTTTTCTCCCTCTCAGTGGGTTCGCAGTTGAGAATTTCGAATGCTTCGAGGGGTCCGCAGATTTTGTGAACACGTCCGTCCAGAAACGTAACCATGACGGGGTGCCACTTCATTTCGGTAGGCTTGGGGATTTCGTTCGGATGCATTGGTTTCCTCCCAATCATCATTCAAATCCCTCTCCCGCGCAAAACGCGCTGCAACGGAATTTGTTCCTGCCTCCACGTATAGGTCCGAACTTCGACGGGGCGACATGTGTCGGGACTGCGAGGCAACTAGCATTCCTCTGCTCGGGCATCAACCGGGGGGCGCTCGCGAGGGGTCTCCCTAAGTCGGGAACAATGAACCCGGACAGAGGACCTTTCGAATGTGAACGGCATTTTGAAGCCCCAATCCGCCACCTGCTTGATCAGGCTGTAACGGCGGGGTGGGCAGCCCAAGAGGTCTTCATTATAATCGGGAAGCGGTGAAAGACCTGCGGATCGCCTACGAAAAGATCCCGATCCCGCTGATATGGCGACCGAGACGCAGCTGCCAAGCGGCCTGCCGGCTGTAGGGTAAAGCGGACCAATTCTGTCTCATTTCCCTTGCCTATAAGCCTGCAGAGGCGCACTCTTACTTCCGGCGGCAAAATCTAGAACGGGCATTGCCGCTTGAGGGCGGCCAGAGTGCCCCTGCCCCAACCAGGGAGGACGCAATGTCTTCCAATCAGTTTCAGCAGTATCTCGACTCCAGCGATATGAACGCTCCCAACGCGCTCACGGATGCTGGCTACGTTGGGGACTCATGGGTAACAGCGGCACGGTTCCTCATTGAGCAGTTTCAGCACGGTGGGTGCGACGAAGAAAGCCTTAAACTTGCGCTGCAGAAGCGCGAGCAGCTACTGAACCCTGAAAATCAAATGGATCGCGATGATCTCGCCCAATGGGCGAACGAAGGCGGCGCTTAATCAAGCCGTCGGTGATCCCCGCGCTGCTGCTTTCAGCGCCACCGTCCTGATTCAGAACGAGAACGCCGACACGTTCCCTTGACAAACCAAACATGACACTTTTCTAAACTAATCATGAACGATTGCTGAACGAATATTGTACTGTTGCTGAATTGCTGCAGCGCAGTACGCCTTTTGGCTGATAGCAACGGCTGTTGAGGCATTGCTTCGAATTGGTCGCAGGCCCCGGAATTGAACAGGGTGTTTTGGCCTGCTGCTGCCGTCTCAACAGGAGCACTTAACTCGGTGTCCCACGAAACCGCAGCAGGCCAGTTGGCAGTAGCCTCCGCCAAATCAGCCGCCAGTTGCCTCAGAACCCGGACGATGGACAGGCTTATCCCAATTTGACAACCCCGATATATGCCCCAATTCTGCTTGCATGGGTTTAGGGAGTTGAAGTCGCGATGCGGAATGATGCTCACCGAAAAGGCGCGTTGATCAAATGGATGCTCGGCCGTGAAACGCAGCACCACACAAGCCCTGTTTCCTCGATGCGCAGCTTCTGGGGCCTGATGAGCGCCTATTGGCTTTCCGAAAGCTGGCGTGAGGCTTGGGGACTGACACTGGCCATTCTGGTCCTCACAGCATTGTCCGCCAAGGCCAGCGTTTGGTTCGCCGTCACCTCGGGCGAACTGGTCAATCGTATCGCCCACTTCCATCATCCAATAACGCCTACCACGCCCACAGCGCTGCTGACCACCGCGGCAACACTTGCCGCGATCGCGATCATGAGGGACGCAGGTTTCACAGCAGTCCGCCATTTCTTTTCGACCACGCTCCACCGCAAGTGGCGTGAGTGGCTCGACAGAAGTTTCAACGAAGCACTGTTCGATTCCAACCATACGCATTTCCATCTACAGCAAATCGGATCCGACGCGGCCGGATCCTATCCCCACGCCGGACAATGTCGACCAACGCGTCCAAGAATCGATTAAAGGCATGACCGGGGGCGCTATCGGACTCGCGATGGGCATCGCGGGCGTCGTGCTGTCCCTGGGCTTTGTGGGTAGCAAGCTCATTGAGACGTCGAGCGACGTCAGAGGGCTCGAGTTCCTGGGCAGTTATGGCAGCGCGTGTCTGGCTTTCGCGGCGATTGCGATTTATGTGCCGCTCAACACCTTCATCGCAGCGACGCTGGGGAGGATCCTCCAGCGTCTGTCAGCGCGTATGCAATGGGCGGAAGGCAGCTACCGCACCGAACTGAACGCACTCCTGCACCGCAGTTTCCATGTTGCTGTCCTCCATGGCGAAAGAGCCCAGAAAGCCGTCAACAAGCGCCGGTACGTCGACATTGACCAAACCTGGGCCAGCCAGAACCGGGTTACTGCCGGCTACATGGGATTCGAGCTGGTCCACAATTTCATCGGCTCGTGGATTGTCGCTTACGCACCCGGCCTACTCCCCTACGTGGACAACAAGGTCAGCCTGCAGCACTACGTCACTGGTGCCGAACTGGCGAATGCACTCATCAACGAATGCTCGTGGTTCATTCACGTTATGCCCGACATTGCAACGCTCAGGGCGAATGCTCGCCGAATAACCGATCTCGCAGAAGCGATCGAAACCGTTCAGCGGCCTCAGGAGTTTTACGCGCGCACCGGCCCCTGCGAATTCCAATATGCCAAGCAGGACCCTGTGCTCGGCCTCACCATTCAACAGATCGAACTCCTGCATGCGGGCGTCGATCTCCCTTTTCTGGCCGCCGACAAGCTACACTTTCTGCCCGGTGAGTGGACTTTGGTCGTTGGCGAGTCAGGTAGCGGCAAGACCTCGCTTCTCAGGGCGATAAACGGCCTTTGGGCGCACGGCCGCGGCTCAATCGTGACGCCAAGGCATGTGAGAAGCCTTTATGCCGCTCAGGACGTCAAGCTCCAGGCGGTGTCCCTGAAGGATCTTGTCTGCCTGCCGGACTCCGTCGGCGAGCATCCGGACACGTGTGTGGCGGCGGCGTTGAACAAGGCGGGGCTCGGCGAGTTCATCGAAGAACTCTCAAGGGATGGCCGCGACGGCCAGAGCTGGGATCAGCTTCTGTCCGGGGGGCAGAAGCAGAAGCTCGTCCTTGCTAGAATCCTTCTGCTGCGGCCAGGGCTCCTGTTCCTCGACGAGGCAACGAGCGCACTCGATACCCAGGCGATGCACGCGTTCCACCATGGGATCAAGGATCACTGCCGGGAGACGACAGTGATCGCCGTCATGCATGACGTTTCGCCTATACAATCAGCGAGCGGCGTGGATTTCTTCGACAGCGTGCTCACCATCGAGAAAGGCGTGGCGAAAAAAATAGCCATCGCAGCATGGCGTCAGACGGGGACGTGAAGGCGGTTGGACCAGTCTGCTTTCAAACCGGGTGGCGATATTGACGGCATCGCCGAAGATATCACCGTTTTTGACCAGCACATCGCCTACGTTTATCCCGATGCGAAAGTTCATCCGGCGAGCTTGGCGCGAAATCGACCAGATAAATGAAAATCTATCGAAGCCCGTCCGGCAATTGACTGCGACCTCGGCCGGTCCCGCCCACTTCATCGATCAAACAAGCACTCGATGATACAATGAAGAGCCGCCGATTGCCCTTCGTGGTCCTTGCAGGCATTTCGACCGCTACAATTATGAGTCGCAAATTGGAACCGCTTTCATAACTGGGCGTTTCTCTCAGTTAGATCGGGCAATACTGGCATTCCGCCGGCACTCCCGAATGGGAGAAAAATCATGAGAACGGTGTTAATCGCGATAGGCCTGTTATCTGCCTTAACCGGGTCTGTTTTCGCAGCCGAGCCTGCCATGATGGTCGACACGAAAATGGGCAAGGCCTTTGCCGACGAAAAGGGTATGATCCTTTACACTTTCGACAAGGATACCAAAGACAAATCCAACTGCGATGAGGACTGCCTGAAGAAGTGGCCGGCATTCCACGCCGGTGCCAACGCCAAGGCAGAAGGAGAGTGGTCTCTGGTCAAGGCTGCAGACGGCAAGGAAATGTGGGCCTATGAAGGCAAGCCGCTCTATACATATATCGAGGATAAGAAAGCCGGTGAAACCAACGGCGATGGCGTTGGAGGAGTTTGGCACCTGGCCAAATAGCAGAGCCGGCGGCAATTTGAATGGGCGGTCTTCGGACCGCCCGCTGGCGCAAGACTAAACCGAGGCTGCGAGAACAACCGCTCCGAAGTCCCTTTGGGGCATAGCGGGCGTTCGTGCTGCCTACCGTTTTGTGGCCACGGCGGACTAGCGGATTGTCCCATTTCGGATACTTCCTGGCTATAATAGCGGTCATTATGACAAATTATCAGTGGCTTGGCACCGACAATCTTGCAGGTCGTAGGTTCAGATCCTTTCAAAGGCGAAGGTAATATTCGTTTAATGTGTGCCGGCGGTTCGGCATCCATCAAGCCAAGCGCACGAGCGCAGTGACTTCGTGGCCCGTCCTTGTGTCTGCCTATCCATCACGTCGGCTGTTGAGCTCTCGCGTATCCACATTTCTCGACTATTTGAAACAGGCCTTCCCGAAAGGGATCCCTGAAGAATTTTAGGGCCATGTTAAAGGATAGTCTGGAGTGACTGTGACGGCACCTCCGTGTCGTTCACGTCCACCGCTGGCAGTTTAAAACAAGCTGATCCTGCTTATTGGTGCCAGCGGCACGGTAGATAATGCAGAAATATCCTCAAGCCAAAACGCAAGCTTCAATAGCGGCGCCGATAAAAGCTTCTCGTGCGATCTCAGCCGATAAAGTCCCGCCAACCGCCATACTGCACAGTCGTTTAGCTTCGACGTAGTGAGGGCCGTGCTCTGCGGGCCAACGATTGTTTAGAGCTTCGAATGCTTCTCCGGGACCTTTGATGGCGTCAAAAATGCCATCTCCAATCCCAACCGAAACGGTTTTGTTCCAATTATTGGACATTGTTTTCCTAAAAAGCTGTGAGTGAAAATGTTTTGCCCATCGCGGCATGGCGACAATGCGTAGCGCCGGAAACCAACAGGCCTGGGACGAAAGCATCTCAACGCAGTATCGTTCCATTCTTGTCGAAAAGCGGCATGTGCGATTCGGCTCGTTGTAACTGTGCCCAGACAGCCCCACTTCAGGAGCATGATAAAAACACCGACATTCGACCACCCAATTGTGATTTCTGCGGCCGATATCGATGAAATGGGTCACGTGAACAACACGGTATACCTCCAATGGGTGCAGGACGCTGTCGTTCAATATTGGGAACACGTATCGCCTCCCCGATGTGCGAAGCCGGCTTCTTTGGGTCGCACTCCTGCACGAAATCATCTATCGAAGGCCGCTATTCCTGGGTGACAGAGTTGCAGCGCTGGTCACGGCCACCGGAACACGCGGATCAAGGGCATCCTTTACGACGATGTTTAAACGCGGTGACGATATCGCGGCAGAGGTGCGCAGTTCATGGTGCTGCGTGGACGCATCAACCCGGCGACCACGCCGGATCGCTGACGATCTCGCGGGGTATTTTGCCGCTGGCATCGTTGCGCCAAGGCGCCGAACGAAACGCGGTGTGAGCAGGGCGGTGACATAGTCTACCAGTGAACGCCGGCATACTGCCATGCCTGGTTTTACTCCGCCGTTGACAGACGTTTCCGCACTTGCGGATATCGATGAAGCTATCCGCATCACCGACACGCTCAGCGCCGGGTTCACTCACGGATTGCCAGATGGATTCATGGGAATGAGCAGCGGTCGGGAGCAGACCAGTGTAGCGGGTCGGCACCTCGCACTGCACGGAACGATGTTGCGTTGCAACAGAACATTTGGGAATGTGTTTCTTTCAAATTGCCGCAAATGTCATACTTTTGAAAACGTGTTCTACGTTCTCGTGTTATCCAATTGACAAACCCGACGTGTAATATACGTTCGAACCTGCCGGTCTGACCCGAGATGAAGAGGAGAGTGCCTTGAATATTTTCACAAGTACCTTGTCTCTCATTTCCATCCGAAAAGTGCATGGTTGTCGCGATCGAATGTGACGTAAACCGCGTCCGCTCGCATCTATATCAATCAGCGTTCCGCCTGATCGGAGAATTCAGTGATGAAGCAGGTCGTCGAGTACCAGGGTGTTCCTGTTGGTGTTCTCATACCGCGTGACGGCAGCCTCGCCTTTATGGCAGTGAAATACGATGTCATCGAGCTTGATGGGCGACGCTTTTCGTCGGCAGCTGAAGCGCGCGAAGCCGTTCGGATCCATGTGACACAACGCGTCGACCTTGCAGCCTAGGTCTGGCTTTTCGTCGGAGTGCGGACTTTCGCTTTGGCCGGCGAACGAATGCGCCTTCCGGCGGCATCACCGATTGCGGGTTTGTCTAACGACTTTCTTGAGATCCCTTCAATGACCAGGCTCACCGATAATGCCGCGGTAACTGCGCCATGTCTCTCACCAGTTGATCAGATGGCAACCATGCTTGATGGCATAGAAGCCGGACAGGTGCGGGAATTGCTCTTGCGTGGTTGGAACGTTTGCCGTTGGCTAGCTACTACCAAGGCCATTCGGAATTTCAAAACCTTTATCCGTTCATCGATGTGCGCGTTTCTACCAACAACAATCGGGTCGACATGGCTGCTGAGGGACTGGACTTTGCTATTCGCTTCGGCCGAGGCTCTTGGTACGGAACCGACGCGACCCGTCTGTTTGATGCGCCACTTTCGCCTCTCTGCACCCCCAAGCTGGCAGAGCTACTGAAATCGCCTGCTGACCTCGTCGAGGCAACGCTATTGCGAGCGGCTACAGGGGAGACGCGGTCAAAAGTAAGGCAACAGGGACACTGAGCGCTGTCGCCGACAATGCCCACATAGACGCTATTTTGATCAGGCGCACTCGTCGCGCGGGCCCTTCATTCCATTCGTATGCCATCCTCAGTCCTCCGAGCGCCAAATGAAGCATTCCGATGGATGGGAGTCGAGTCCGAAAAAACGCGGGGTCGCAGGTTCGCATCCACCCCCTGATGGGATCTCAAGGCGATTGAGACGCAGATAACGCACGGGACGTGGTCACGCCCGCCGAGCCTTCGCCTCCTGGCCAGAGGCGAAGTGCGAGCTTTGCTAATCCTCAGGCGTTTGACCTTCACCTGATGACGCACACGCAGCGGCGCGGCGAATTGTGCTCGAATTACTGCTCGTCTCAACGAGTCGTTCAGATCGGCGGACTACCATCACTGCCGAGAACGTGCGTTTGGAACCCATATCAATGAACCCCTGGAATGAACTGCTCGCCAACCTTGCGATTGTCGCCATAACGACATCGCTGTGGACATTTGGCCATCGACACGTGGCGCGCTTCATGCCGCGGTCGAGGTCGGCAGCGTTCGGTGGAATCATGGCGCGCTGGCCATTCTGCCCATCTCGGCGTAAAAATTTTACTCAAAGCCGCCTTGCGATCGAGCTGGGCTTTGGCAATCAGGCTCCCTGAGGAGAACACATGTTCAATATGTGCGTCTGGCATAATGAGCCGCGGCAGTGGTCCCTCGAAGACCAGAGCCTACACGTATCTACCGACATGAATTCCGATTTCTGGCGCGAGACCCATTATGGCTTCACGCGCGATAGCGGACACTTCTTCGCGACAGAATGGCAGGGAGACTTTACCGCATCGCTTCGGGTTCGAGGCGACTACGAAGAACTTTACGACCAGGCGGGTATCATGGTTCGTATCGATGAGTCACACTGGATTAAAGCGGGTATTGAACTGTCCGATGGAGCCGCCTGTATAGGCAGCGTGCTGACAATGGATCGTTCCGACTGGTCAACGGCTCCCTATGTCGGTCAGGCGTCTGATTTATATCTGCGTGTCACCGTTGCGGACGGGATCCTGCGCCTCCAATCATCGGCGGATGGAATCCGTTGGCCTCTGCTCAGACTTTGCCCATTCCCGAAGGCACGATCTTATCAGGTTGGCCCTATGTGCTGCACACCAGAGCGTAATGGGTTGGAGGTCAAGTTCTCCGAGTTTCTTGTCGGTCCTCCACTTAGTAAAGCCCTTCATGATTTGACGTAAGGACTGTGGAGGAAGCCGGACTGTTAAGCCGCAGGGGCAGTGCTGCGGATGCTAGATCCAGATTACTGTCCGGCACCGTGGAACTCGCAAGAACCTTTCAGCGCTGCATTTTGCGTCTCGTAATCCTGTAGACGCTGGCAGGTGGGAGATTGGCGAAGATGGTGCTAGTGCGCACCGCCTTTAACCCGAGCCGATCGAGGAGCCTGCAGGGGAACCGGACAGCTGGGGCCGTAAGTGAACTGATAGAATTTCCCATCGTGCCGCAACTGTTGAAACGCGCCCAGCAAGATGGTAGCGACTTTGCGGGGGGACATTGACAGGAGCGGTAAACCGCTAACAACGGCACCTGCCTTGAACGGCTCGGAGAATTCAGCTGTGTGCAGATGCGCGGCTTCCATTTCGAGGAGCGTCGCTTGTGGGAATTGCTGGCGAAGCCCCACCCCGAACTCGCTGCCACTTTCAACGAGGACGATGTCTGCCTCCGCAACCCCGCGCCAAGAGCGCGCGGGTGAAGACACCGGTTCCAGGCCCCAGCTCCAGGACAGGGCCGGTGGCCGCGGATATCTCCTTCGTGATCGCCAATGCCAGTTGCGTGCTGGATGGGACGATGGATGCCACCCGCAGGGGATTTGCAAGCCAGGCGCGAAAGAAATTAAAGCTTTCCGAGCGGCGGCAGACTCGACCAACTTCATGCTGCGGCAGATGGCTTATGTCGGCTTGCTCTGCGGCGTGTTTGTTCATGGATGTGGTTACCTTCGATTTCCGCTACGCACCCGAAAAAATCGGAACCTATGAGGCTGTTCGTGCCGAAAGGAGCGCACCGACCACCAGTCTCAACTGCGGTACCTCTTCGCGGGCTTGGAGTTGCTGAAGCCCAGCGCCAGAACCATGCGAGCCCGTTCGAAGGCGTCCCAGTCGGCGGCATCCGGGACAGGGGGAATGGTGACGAGTTCCTTCCGGTCAAAGCCGATGAGGGCTGCATCGACGAGATCATCGACCTCCATCACATCAGGCACCTTGCTGATGTCGCCACCCATACGATCATAGATTTCCGTGCGGGTGGCGACCGGCAGGACCGCCTGCACATAGATGCCCCTGGATACGACCTCGGCATGGAGACTCTGCGACATCGTCAGCACATAGGACTTCGTCGCCGCATAGATGCCATGCGAATATTCTGGCAGAAGGGCGAGAACGGAAGCGATGTTGACGATCGAGCCATGGCCGCGCTCGAGCATGCCCGGCAGCACGGCGGCTGTGAGCAGGGTGGGCACCAGCGAATTGAGGCGCAGCAGGTTTTCCAGTGCGACGGGATCAGCATGGGACAGGCCTCCGCTCAAGCCTGCGCCGGCATTGTTGACCAGGATGTCGATCGGCGGATCGGCACGCAGGCGCTGTGCTACCGGCTCCGTCTGTGCAGCATCCGTCAGGTCTGCGGTGATCACCTCGATGGCCACACCATGGGCTGAGCGAAGCTCGCCAGCAAGCGCGTTCAGCCGTTCTGTGGCTCGGGCAACGAGGACGAGGTCATGGCCACGGGCGGCCAGACGGCGTGCGTAGACTGTACCGATGCCGCTGGAGGCGCCGGTGATAAGGGCGATTGTCATATTCGTTTCCTTGGATATTTACGACGGTTTCAGACATCGGCACGTACCTGGACTGCGCCCTGCACGGCACATGGATCATCCCGATCTCAGCCACGCGCCTTCAGGTGCAGCATCGGATGATGCTCGTAATGGCCGCCGCCGTTCGCTACGATCGGATCGTGCGAGGTGAAGGATGCGATGTCCTGATGATCCTCGATCCGGTAAAGCGAGACGCCATAGCCGCCTGCCGGATCCATGACCGGGCCATGCGCAACGATCACTCCCTTTTCGAGCAAATCGTCGAGGAAGGCACCGTGCTGCGCCATCCATGTTTTCTCGTCGGCGCTCATCGTCGCCAGAAAATCATCACGGGGCGGGATGTATTTGCAAAGGTAACATTTCATTGACTTGCTCCATGATCCGCGCTTTTGGCATTGGCGGATTTTGCTTGGTGTTCAATCGGTGCCCATTGGCTTCAGGCCTTCTGGGTATTCCTGATGAAGGCTGCGATCTGGGATGCGGCCAGTTCTGGGAATTGAAAATGCGCCGCGTGGCCGGCTCGCGGGTAGGTGATCAGATTGAGTGTGGGGAATTGGCCGTTCATTGCGTACCAGTTTTCGACCGGAAACGAGATGTCGTGATCGCCGTTCAGGTGTAGGATCGGCACGTTGGTGTGCTTCAGCGCGTTCAGCATGTCTTCGGAAGGTATGACGGGATTGGGAGGCGTTGCGGGAACCTGCTGCTTTGCCCAGTCTGCGGGCACATCGGGACTGCGTATGTTCTTCGCCGAGAAAATCCGGTCGAACGACCGCTTTGATGCCGCGCGGCTGGCTGCGTCGTTGGGTTCGAAGAAGAGCTCCGTATATTGTTCCAGGCTTGCAGGTCCTTGCGTCCCCACATCGATGAACCGCTGCTCACCCGACTTGACCAGCTTGCCCGGCGGAACGCCCGCAATCAGGACGGCATGGCTGACCGAAGCGCCGAACATGGCCACATAGATTTCACGACGATCGCGCCGAACGACCATCCGCCAATCACCACGTCCTTCAGACCAAGTCCCTCGATGAGGTCCTTCATGTCTTTCAGCAAAGACATTGGATTGTATGACTTCTCGCCAGTCGAAAGGCCTATGCCCGAATAATCGAAGGTCACAACTTGATGGCCTTGAGACGCCAGGGCATCAATGAATGCCGGATCCCAGAGACCCAGAACGCCTCGGAAGCGGTGAGCCAGGACAATCGGCTTGCCCCTTCCGACGGATTGATATGCGATCTTGCGCCCACCCACTTCAACGAACCGAGTGGGCGTCTCGGATGCGGGCTGCGATTGAGCCCTTGCGGCGGCGGGCAAGACGAGTCCAGACAACGAGAGGGCGGTGAGGGCCGCAGCGCCTGCACGCAACGCGTCGCGGCGTGAACTGCTGCTGGGCTGCCCCGAACTGTCCTGTATGAGATCGTTTTTCATTTTCCAGATCCTATGGTTGATACAGTTGCCGGTGCACTGCCCTCACGCTGCCTTGGAGACGCTCTTCAGGATCGAGCCTTCGAACATTTTTGGCGCGTAGCTTTGCAGGAAGAGGAACATGCCGGTCATTTTTCCGACCGGATTGCTGAACTTAGGTTCCTTCATGCGGCGATCAGGTCCACGATCTTCTTGACGACGGCATCCGGCTTTTCAGCATCATCAATGCCTTTCTGCGTCGCAGCATTGGCTTGCCTGCGATAGGTATTGTAGTCGGAGATAGTCCCGGCAACCGCCTTGATAGCATTGCTGCCAAGATTGGTCTTGAACCAGACCGGCTCGACCATGCTCACTTTGATGTTGAAAGAATTCAACTCAAAGCGCAGCGACTTGAAATACCCCTCAACAGCATGCTTCGAGGCTGTGTAGAAGGAAAGGTTTGGCGGCCCGATCAGGGCAACGATCGAGCTGACGGTAATGATCTTGCCAAAGCGCTGCTTGCGGAAATGTGGCAGAATCGCATTCGTGACTTTCACAGTTCCCCAGAAGTTCGTCTCGAATTGCTGCCGGGCCAAGTCGAGCGGTGTCTCTTCGGCAAGACCTGTCAGCATGTAGCCGGCATTGTTGACCAGGACGTCCAGTTGCTTGACATGCTGAAACAGTTCGCCCGGAAATGCCTGGATGGACGCGTCGTCGTCGACGTCGAGACGCAGAAGCTTGAAGGGGACCTTGCCTGCATATTTCTCAGGCTCGCGGCTTGTGCCGACGACGTTGAAGCCCTGGCTATGAAGCTTGTTGGCGAGCATCAGGCCGAAACCCGATGATGCACCGGTGATGAGAACGGTCTTTGTCATGTCTATACTCCGTCGTATGACTGCGGATGAGATGTTGTGTGAGACGAAATATGCCTTGCAGCAGGCGTCTTTTCACTAGCGAAACATGCCAAAGGAAATTCAGATGATGCCAATCTTTGGTGATTCCTCGAATTTTCGTTTGCCCTCCAGAAACCAATCCACCGGAGCAGATTGGCGTCATCTGCGATTGCGCTGGCATGATCTGCTCGATAAAATTGGAGTATGACAAAGACGCACGCAACGGCCGCTGGCCGATCCATTTCAACACTGGACTATGCGGTCTGGCCAGGCTGGCGACTGCTGATGCAAGATGCTGGTCTTGCCGCTCCACCGATACTGCGCCGCGCGGAACTGCCAGGGGATCTGTTCGCGCATGACCAGGTTCGTCTGACCTCGCTAGAGTTCTTCAATCTATGGGAGGCGATCGAGGATGAGGCGCGATCCCTGGACGCCGCGTTGCCGGCGCCACTGCGGATTGCCGAGGTAATGACCAGCGACTGGTTCGACCCGGAGCTGTTTGCCGCCTTGTGCAGCGCCAATCTGGGCAACGCCATCGAGCGTATTGGTAAGTATGTCCGGCTGATCGCACCGATGGTGATAACGCTCGACAGAACTCCGGTTGAGACAACCCTCACCATCGATTTCCTGGATCAGACAAAGCCGCCGCCCGCCGTGTTTTCAGCTTTCAAACTGGTTTTCTTCGTCCAGCTTGCACGACTTGCAACGCGCACTGCCGTAAAACCGCGCAAAGTTGGCTGGCCACTGACCGCCGGTATGCCCGAAACGGACGCCGGGTTGTACCAGGCATTCTTCGGTGTGCCGGTCGAGAATACGGCGCTTGGGACCCTTGTTTTTGACACGGCGGATGTTGAGCGTCCGTTCCTGACCGAGAACCACAAGATCTGGCTGTTCTTCGAGCCTTCGCTGCGACAGCGCCTGGCGGATCTGGATCGTACAGCAAGCATGGTCGAGGCGGGTCAGGAGCGCTCTGCTCGAAGCTCTACCAGCGGGCGACGTCTCCATGCAGTCCGTAGGCAAGCGATTGGGGGTCGGAACCCGCACGCTTCAACGCCGATTGCACGAGGAGGGGACCTCCTTCCAGCAGACGCTTGACGCCGTGCGATCGTCACTGGCCGAGCATTATTTGCGCAAGACCATGATGTCGAGCGCCGAGATAGCCTTGCTGCTCGGCTTTGAGGATGCAAATTCCTTCGTGAGAGCGTTTCGGGGGTGGACCGGTACAACGCCACTGGCTGTTCGTCGCGGGAGTGCCTGAGCATAGTTTCGCGTCCTTCACGAGCGTTTTTTGGCGCACGGCTTAACGCTGGAGTCCCTTTGCTAGGGGCGTCCCTCTTTTAGCGGCTTAGCTGACGCTGTCAGCTTCCCTTGCGGCGGTCAATCCAGTGAGGAATTTGACGTTTTCCGAACTATGAGCTTTGGCGGCAATTCGATAGTTTGAAAGGGCGCATCAGTGTCGGAACAACGTCGCTGGACGAGTTCTCTTGCTATCCTGCCCATATCGGCCCTTGAGTAGGAGATTGTCGTCAGTGAGATATAGTCGTAGGCCGCTAGTGTGATGTCATCGAAACCGACAAGATCGAAATGCTTTCCAGCGATCAGTCCAAATTCTCTGGCAGCGCCCAGCACCCCGAGAGCGGTTAGGTCATTTGCAGGCAAATATGGCGCTTGGTGGCCGCGGTCCCGAGAAAAGCACACGCGCGCACCGATAGCCGCCTTCCTGCGTATAGTCACCTTTCAATACCGTCAGATCGACTGCGTCGTTGGATTCAAAGACGTTCAGAAAGGCCGTTTTTCGTTGTGCCGCCCCCGCTCCATCGCCGCCATCGATATGCGCGACATGCGTGTGTCTGGGCTTTTTGATGTGGGCTGCTGCCAATCGCGCCCCCAGGGCGTCGTCGACAAGCACACAGTCAACACTGTCGATGCTGCGTCCCACAGCTACGGTCGGCAATTGCTGCGCCAGTTTCCGGATTTCGTCGTCAGGCAGCAACGACCCCAAAAGCACCACCCCTTTCACCCTGTGCGAAAGAAACGACTCGATCATTGCGCGCTCTGTTTTGGCCGAGTTGAAGCCGGAAGCAAGGTAGGTATCCGGTATGTCCCCATCATCCGTCATGACGAAACCATCCAGGATATCCGCCATTATGGGGTTATGAAGATCGGAAACGAGAAGTCCGAAAGTGGAGAAATCCTTTGCCGCCAGACGGCTGGCATTGAGGTTGGGCCGATAGCCCATCTCACTTGCAACCCTAAAAATGTGTTCTGTCGTTTTGGCGGAAATCTTCGGCGAGCGCCTAAGGGCAAGACTGACTGCCCCCCTGGATACGCCTGCTCGAGCAGCAATGTCATCCATCGTAGCCATTTTGTTTTCCGATCCCCGGATCAAGCTTTCATCAAGCGACAATGCGTCGTGAATTTCTGTAGCAATCACCTCTTGACAAAGCAAGGTAAAGCGCTTCAATTAAACCTAGGTAAAGCGCTTTAACTGGCGCTCGGAGGATGGACGAGGAGGGGGTTTTGCTCGCCCTGCAGCGGTCGTTGCAGGCATTGCAGACCAGCGCATATGAATCAGCATCTAAATTTACAGAATCCATTGGACTACGTTGCCCGGCAAAAGCAGTTGGTCACGATTGACGGTGCGGCCCCTTATTTTATCGAAGGATCGTCGGGTACCGCGTTTCTATTGCTTCACGGATGGTCCGCCAGCGCGGAGAGCGTCAGGTTCCTGGCATCGGGCCTTGCTGAGGCGAGGCATGCTGTCCTCGCCCCGACTTTACCAGGACACGGTTCATCAAACTTGGAGATGTTGAGCGTCGGGCCTGTGGAGTGGAACGAGGCAGCGCGCGAGGCTGCCAAAACACTGCGGGACAATTTTCAGTCGGTGGTCGTGATGGGTGTCTCGATGGGCGGAGCGCTGGCTATCCAGCTCGCTGCGACGTCGCCGCAGTTGGTCGATGGACTGGTCACTATCAACGCGCCCATCTTCATGGGCAATTCTTCTTTCATAAGCGAGATCGTCGCCAGTTCGGCTGATCCCTATCTGGAAGGCTGGAGCGTTCCAAGCTTCTTCGGTGAGCCGGTCGAAGAGATAAGCTATCCTCAAAGACACAGGAAGAGCGGCGCGGACCTCTATTCAATGTGCGGTCTGGCGCGTGAATTGCTCCCGCTCGTCACCTCTCCGACGCTGGTCGTGCAATCCATTTTGGATCCCGTTGTGCCCAAGGCTAGCGCTGACGAAATCCTGGCACGCAGTGGAGCGTCGAGCAAAGACGTTCTTTGGCTCGAGCAGTCTTACCATGTTTCGCAACTTGACGTGGATCGAGACCGAATAGTCTCGGCCGCAATCACCTTCCTAGCGGCTCACAACCTTTAGGATTTCCAACGGCGGATAAGGGCAACTTTGAGAAAGAGGAGTGCCTCGTACCCAAGGTTTGATCCAAGCCCGCAGACAATGCCAGCAGGATGCTTCGGCCATATCCTGTTGTGAAACCTGGCCGTTTACTCTGGAGGAGGAAAAAATGAAGACTTATTCAAAGCTGGTCGGCGGAATTCTTGCTGTCGCTATTGCAGTGTCAAGCTCGGCAACAACTGCTGCGGCCGCAAATATCGCCGTCATCGCCGGGAAGCCAGATGATACATTCTGGCAGCCGGTCAAGAAAGGCGTCGATGACGCGCGAAAAGTGGTCGAGCTCACAGAGGGGACTGTGAGTTTTCTCCAACTCGCGAATTATGACAACCTCGGTCCGGACGCTGCGAACATGGTTAGAACCGCCGTCAGCCAGGGCGTCGACGGGATCGTCGTCGCCAACTGGGTACCTGATGCGATGGATGCTGCCATCAAGGATGCTGTCGCGAAGGGCGTGAAAGTCATCCTGTACAATGCCGGCAATATCGACAAGGCGCGTGAACTCGGCGCAATGAATTATGTCGGAAGCGACGAATATGTCGCCGGGGAAGCAGCAGGAAAATACTTCTTCGACAAAGGCTTTAAGAACGTCCTCTGTGTCAACCACGTGCCTGGATCGTTCCCTCTGGAGCAGCGTTGCAAGGGCGTCGTGGACGCGATCACCCCAAAGGGTGGGAAAAGCAAGCAACTGCCTCTGCCGTCAACCCAATCCGACAACGCCGCTGCGGTAGCGCAGGCGATTAAGGCAACGCTTCTGACGGACCCGACGATAGATGCCATTCTCACGCTCAATCCGGCAGTCGCCGACTGGGCTGCAAGCGGTATTATGCAGGCAGGCATGAACGGGAAAGTGGCGCTGGGATCGTTTGACATGAACGAAGCCGGCTTGGGCCGCATCAAGGCTGGCACCCAGACCTTCGCCATCGATCAGCAGCCCTATCTTCAAAGCTATCTCGCCGTCAGTTTGATGAACAGCTACCTGGAGTACGGTCTGGAACTTCCCACGTCGCCCATTCTCACAGGTCCGGGCTTTGTCGACAGCGCCAACATCGACGCGACACTCGCCGGCGTTCAAAAAGGGCGCGCTGACATGACCTCTGCACTCGCTGCCACTCCAACATCAAAGCCCAGCAGGGCGTCCTCGGTCGGCGGGTTACTCCGCCGGCCGGAAACGGGATCGTTTCTGGGAATGCTCGCCGTTTTCGGGTTCTTCGTCGTCTTTGGCCAGTCCAACTTCACGTCTGCAGCCGGTGTTGCAAGTTGGCTAAACGTCGCGTCGACGCTTGGCATTGTAGCGCTGCCTGTTGGGCTGCTTATGATCGCGGGCGAACTCGACATCTCCATCGGCTCGATGATCCCCGCAGGCTCGATGATCTTCGCAATCATCACTGGCTATTATGGCTTCCCGGTTTGGGCCGGGATCGCCACCGCCCTCCTGCTCGGAATTGTCGTGGGAATGATCAATGGGTTGCTCGTTCTCAAGACGTCGGTCCCATCGTTGATCGTAACACTTGGCACGCTGTTTGCAGTCGTGGGCCTTACCCTCAGCCTCTCGGTTTTCATCACTGGGACGACAAGCGTGGCTGTAAACGTGCCTCCGTTCGTGAAGACGATTCTCGGTGAATTCGTCGGTGGGATGTTCCAGGTTACGATTTTCTGGTGGATCGGGATCGCCAGGATCTACACGTTCATCTTGCATTTCTCCCCGGCAGGAAACTGGATCTTCGCTTTGGGAGGTGACAAGGTCGGCGCAAGGAATGCCGGCATACCGACAGACAGAATAACCGTTTCACTGTTCGTGGCGAGCAGCGTGTCTGCATCGTTCGTCGGCGTCAGCCAGGCAATCCTGTTCAACTCCGCTCAGGTCTCGTCAGGTAGCTCTTTTATTTTCAATTCCATCATCAGCGTGGTCGTCGGCGGCGTCCTGTTGACGGGTGGATATGGTTCGATCGTTGGTGTGGTCATGGGAACAATCACGTTCGCGATCGTCAACCAGGGGATCTACTTCACGTCGTTCGATGCCAATCTGGCAAGCCTTATCATCGGTGTACTGATGTTGCTCGCGGTTCTGCTCAACAACACGTTCCGCACGATGGCATTGTCCTACAGCAGCAAGAAGAAGTGAGGTGCGACCATGGCTACTCCGATTCTGAAACTCGACCGCGTCAACAAGTCTTTTGGTCCCATCGACGTGTTGCACGACATCTCGCTTGAGGTGCGGGCAGGGGAGGTGCTTTGCCTTCTCGGAGACAACGGTGCTGGAAAATCGACGCTTATCAAGACTATGTCAGGCGTTTACAAGCCGACATCCGGCACAATTGAAATGGACGGCCAGCCGGTCGCCTTCACCAGTCCTCGCGATGCCAGTGAACGTGGCATCGCCACGGTCCACCAGTTTGGCGGGACGTTTCCGCTCATGAGCATTGGCCGATCCTTCTTTGTTGGCGTCGAGCCCACCAAGCGTTTTGGCCCACTGAAAGTTTACGATAGAAAAAGGCGAACGAGATCGCTGTTCGTGCCGTTAGAGAATTCGGCATTACGCGTATCGATGATGGTGATCGACTTGTGGGCGGGCTTTCGGGCGGAGAACGTCAATCCCTGGCTATTGCTCGAGCTGTGCACTTCGGCGCTCGTCTCCTGATTTTGGACGAACCGACCGCCGCTCTTGGAGTGAAGGAGGCGGCTCATGTGCTGCGGATCGTTCTTCAGGCTCGCAAGCGCGGTCTCGCGGTTATTTTCATCACTCATAACGTCGTCCATGCCTTAACGGTCGGGGACCATTTCGCCGTGCTCATCCGAGGGGCAAAGGCCGCTGATTTCCGTAGGGGTGAGAAATCCCGTGAAGAGATCACAGACCTCATGGCAGGCGGCGAAGCGATGGCCGAGTTGGAAGCGGAAATCGACAGCCATCTGGTCCTCCATCAGAACGACCTTGCCAATTGAGAGCTACAGATAGGACGTGCCAGGAGCGGCGCGTCCTACCATCCCTATGTCGGCCACTCCACGTCAGAGATTTTTAATGGCAGAACGTTCGGACACCGAGAGACCAGCGAGCCTGATTGATCTCAAAGAGTGGGTGGTGGCTAATCGGCTGATCCTCCCGACGCAACAGGAGCTTGTCGCGAGAGCGGTGCTTGCAAGGCCGGATGTCGTTGCCTTTGGCACGACTGTATCCGTTGCTAGGCTCTACTCCGTCTCTCCGTCAACCGTTTTGCGCGTTTCCACCGCATTAGGTGTTTAGTCCCGGCATTTGATGGTGCATTATTCGACCAGAAATGGAGGGATGCGCTATGGGTCAGATTTTACACGGGAGCGCCCGCACGACAGAGGCAGTCCGTCGAGCGATACAACATAGTCAAGAGAGCTTGAGGGTTCTGGCGAAGCGCTATGGGATCAACCAGAAGACTGTAGCGAAGTGGAAGCGACGCACAGCGGTGAGGGACCTACCAACCGGTCCGAAAGACGTGCGCTCGACGACGCTTTCAATCGAAGAAGAGGCGATTATCATTGCCTTCCGCAGACACACCCTATTGCCGCTCGATGACTGCCTCTATGCTCTGCAGGCGACGATCCCGCATCTGACGCGTCGTCCCTGCATCGCTGCCTACAACGGCATGAGATCAGCCGATTGCCAGAAGTGACGGGCGACAAGGAACCCAAAAGGAAGTTCAAGACCTACCCGATCGGTTACTTCCACATCGATATTGCTGAAGTGCGTACAGCGGAAGGCAAACTCTATCTTTATGTGGCAATCGACCGGACCAGCAAGTTCGCCTTCGTCCAATTGGTCACCAAAACAGGCAGGACATCAGCGTCCGCCTTTCTGGTCGCGCTGATCGCGGCCGTGCCCTACAAAATCCATACCGTCCTGACGGATAATGGCATCCAGTTCACCTTCCCACCGCGTTATGCCGATGGCCCCACGGCCACCTACATGACGCACATGTTCGATATGCGTTGTCGTGAGAACGGAATCGAGCACAGGCTCACCAAAATCAAACATCCCTGGACCAACGGCCAGGTCGAGGCGGATGAACCGAACGATCAAGGAAGCGACTGTCAAACGTTACCATTACGACAGCCATGCCCAGCTAACCGCGCACCTCCACGACTTTATCGACGCCTACAATTACGGCCGCCGACTGAAGACACTGCGAGGGCTCACTCCGTACGAATACATCTGCAAAATCTGGGCAAGCGAGCCAGAAATGTTTACACTTGATCCGCACCATCAAATGCCGGGACTAAACACTGCCAAGGCTCACCGCTCGGCGGCCGGCGGAAAAGGGGGCCGATGCCGGCAATCGGTCGCTCGCGAGGCGGCAGATCGACAAAAATCCATGTTGTTGTCGATCGTTACGGCCGTCCCATCGCGCCCAACTAACCCCGGGACAGCGTGGCGACGCACCCGTTGCCACGCCTCTGCTCGCGACGTTGCCGCCAAGCCGACTATGCGCCGCCGACACGGCCTACGACAGCAACGCCCTGCGCAACTTCCTCATCAAACGTGGCACTCAGCCTGTTATCCCAAATAACCCGACTCGAAAGAACATCCAGCCCTTTGACCCCGAAGCCTATAAGCGCAGAAATATCATCGAACGCACCTTCTGCCGCCTCAAGGATTGGAGAAGAGTCGCAACGCGATATGACAAGCTCGCAACCAACTTCGTAGCAACATGCTACATCGCCGCCATCTTTATATGGTGGGCCAATTCAGTCTCGACCCTAGGGTTCGATAGCTTTCGTGAATTCAGAAACTTCTTTCGGCAACATCTGCGAATGAGCGCGAAGAAGACTACCCCGATTTGTTAACAAGTTAGACCCAGCTCGCGGTGTTAGGAGAGGATTGCGTTCCCTGAACGTGCCATTTGGACCAATAAGCTCCATAAATTACATGTGGCGGCTCCACCAAATCAATAACTTGGCGCAATTCGGAGCCGCGCCGCCGGTTCGAACGCCATCAAGGCGGTCACCTTGTAGCTCTCGACGGGAAAATGACCTCATGAGCTTTGGTTCATTTGTGTTTAGCCGTTTGTCGGGGAGAGCCTACCGGTGCGTTGGCAGCTGTGTGGAATACTAAATCTATATCTATGGCATCGAAAATAAATCCTATGCTCGCAACGTTTATTGTTATCCAGCTATTATTGATAGCGAGAATGATTTTTGGGGCAAGCACGTGCGGTTCAGTTGGAAAGCGCGATGGTAGCATTTCTTGAGGTCGACGGCGACCTGTCGCCAAGAAGATGACCGGCGATATCGTCAAAGCCATGAACCAATGACGGCTCTGCTTGGAGGCTGAAATACAAAAATGCCCGCCGGTGGGCGGGCATTTTTTATGACTGGAGATCAAAACGTTCGATTCAGATGGCGGCCGGCGCCAGCGTCATCCTCTCGACACCGACGGCGATGTTCAGACCTTCCTGGACCTGAACGTTTACCGGCTGCAGCATGTAGGCCTTGTCGATCCCGCCGCCGAGAACCTTGGCTCCGGCGCCAGCGGCAAAGCTTGCATCGGCTCCGACGCCATAATATTGGCCGCTCAGCGGAAAGTTGGCGTCGCTGGTGCCGGTCTTGGCCAGCACATCCCAGACCATCACGCTCTTGCCGGTCTGGCCGAGATCGATACCGAACTTCTCGATCTTGCCATCATAGACAGCTGCCGGTCCGCCGGCCGCCGATGTATAGGTGCATTTCAGCATTTTCTCGGATGTGACGATCATTCCGACGCCACCTTCCGAGCCGCAAACCAGCCGTCCAACGGTGACGTAATTCGCAGCACCTGCCGCTGCGACCCAAATAGCAGCAAGTGCCGCCGCGGCGATCATTGTGCGTTTCAACATGGTTTTACTCCTGTTCGACCCCGGTCATTGCAATCGCTTCTCGGGCGGGTCGCTAATTCGGTGCGCACGCCGGGTTGTTGAAGACGATGCGCTGATGACGACCCGATAACGGTTCGTGTGGCCGATGGTTCCGCTGCGGCGTGACGGACGGACAATAATAAACTCGCGGCGGTGGCAGCGACTCATTGAATCAATCGCAAAAGTAGGCGTTTATTTCGTTGGTGGAGACTCGGACTAGTATCGCCAAAAAAGCCCGGTGGACGTGTGTCGTCTGTAACCGCAGCGTAGAAAGAGTACAGTTTCGCGGGCGTTGGACGGGCTCGAGCGTTATTCGATTTGGGGGTTTGCCAAGTTGTAAGTGTACACCTTCAGTGAACGTTAAAACGGTTGGCGGCCGTGCTACCGTGTCGAAAAACGCCGCAGCCACGGGGAACGATCTGCGGCGAGTGGCCTGTGTGCTCTATCCGGGCTCAAGATTGCCAAATTTAAAGCCGATTTCAAGGCTGTTGGTTTGGCGAAAAGATCGTCCGCGAGGCAAACAACCGTTTGTGAACGACTGTCTCAATTACTCTCCGCAGCTGGTTTCAACGAAGCCCGAAGAACGATAAGACTGCGAGCACGATGACGACGAGTCCGACGATGTAAATGATGTTGTTCATGACGGGTTCCTTTCTATCTGAATATGTCAAAACGCACAGCCAAGTCATTGGTTCCTTATGGTGAAGCCAGCGGCCGGCGCGACCGCTGGCCCGCTCTGCCGCGGCCGGATCGGCGGCATCGGTAGCTACCGGCGCTGATGGGGTCTTCGCCGCTGGCAAGTGGGAACTTCACTCAAGTTGGACTTGTTCCAAGAAAAACCAGGTTCGCGGGGAAAGAGAAACCTGGCTTTTAGATCGGTGCTCTTTGGGGTTTTTGCATCGATAGGTCGAGCGGTGTGGGGGAAGTCGCTTCGACAGTGCTACAATGAGCGATCGACGAATTTGTTACAATGGCTCTCTGCACCAGGCAACAGCTTCCCTGTCAGCGTGAAAAGTCTGGCTTGCGCCGCTGGCGTCAACGCAATCAAGTTGGCCGGTCAGTATTGCGCGAAGGATCGCACTGGTTTTTATGCCGTCTGAGCTGGGTTTGGATTTAGACTCCACCTTTTGCTGGACTAGGTGGGCCGGAAGGCGCTCGAAACTCTGCTTGCTCCGATCGACAGACACGGGATGGGAGGTCCAGAGCGGCGTAGTATCGATATTATTCGATCGAAGACGCGATGACCGAAACGTCGGCGCACAAGCTCGCAGACAGGGCACTGCCATGTTTTGGTTTTGCGCGCGGCAACTGGCGTCTTGTTGCCTTTCAACGAGTGATTTCTCCAGGGCCTGTTGCTTCAAACGGCCGAGGAATGCCTTGCCTTCTGAGTCGGTCACGGGGAAAATGCCTTTCCGCCACACCTCGTTGCGGATCAATAGCGTACGGCGTTTCGAAATCCACATCGTTACGGAAAGAGGTGCTGCATGACCTTCGGCGAGGGCTTTGGGGGCCGTTTCAATTCCGCTTCAGGATGCCAGCCTCATCCGCTGCGGCTTCGAACGCGGCACGCGCTTCCGCATTGCTCTTGGTGCCCTCCAGCGCGGCCAGGCAGATCTGGCGAGCGAGGGCGTAGCTGGAACCCTTAATGTCAGGCCAGCGCGTGGTCAGGCACGCGATCGCTTCACGTGCGTTTCCGAACAACATGAAAATGATCGCCACATTCATGGCCAACTCAACGTTCACATCCCAAATGCTGTTGTTCATGACATGCTCCTTCGGCCGCATTTGCCAAAAACGGATAGGTTTACCCGTTGTTATACCTCAGCAAGCTCAGGTGGCACGCCGCGTCTTTCCTGAGAGCCCGAAATCCTATTTGGGCGGTAAGTTCCATAAATAGTCATATGCCATTGAATTTGCTGATATCCACATGATTAGACCTGCATCTCGTCAAGACGCTCGATCTTTTGACAAACTTTGCCAAAATCGGCTATGGTGTCCTCTAATGGAGGTTATCAATGGCCACGATGAACGTATCTCTTCCAGACCCGATGAAGGATTGGGTGGAGGCCCAAGCCAAGACTGGGCGATATTCGAATGCTAGCGACTACGTGCGCGACCTGATCCGACGCGACCAGACACGAAATGACAAGATCGCCGCCATGCAAAGCTTCGTTGAGGCAGGGCTCCAAAGTGGTGTCGGCATCCGATCAAAGGATGATCTCTTTGCTGAGGCGATGGCTCGTGCCAGCCAGTCATGAGTTTTAAGCTTTCTGTCGAAGCGGAAGAGGACATTATTGCAATTGCCGAGCAAGGTGTCCGTATGTTCGGAGCAGGCCAAGCAAAGCGCTACCACGATGAACTTTTCGCCTTATTTGATCTGGTAGCTGCCCATCCATGAATCAGCGCGAACGCAATGAAATTGAACCGCCCGTAAGAATTCATCCCTTCAAAGCGCATCTAATCGTTTTTCGGATCGAAGAGGATGAGACAATTTTTGTAGTACGAATTCGCCATGGGCATGAAGATTGGGCAAGTAATTCGATTTAGTTCCCCTCGAATGGAGCTGTGGTGATTGGTGTGTCTCAGGTTCAGATCGGTTCAAGGCGGTTTTTCAAACAACGTGACAGCACCAGCTGTACCCTTGACCGAAACCACAGGGCCTTCCAATGCGATGAAATTCATTGCCGGCTCACAAGGGCCGAAGTCCCTTCGGAAAATCCGGCATTAACCAGCAAAAAACGACCTCATACTTAGTCGGAGTCCAATAGGTTGCTGTCCATTTCTCTCTCGAATTATTTTTCCGATTTCAGCAGCGTATGCGCGATCCGCGCCGCCTCCATGATGTGGGCGCGGCAGGCGGCGGTTGCCGCATCCGGATCGTTGCGCAGGATGGCGTTGAAGATCTCGCGCATCCTCGCCGGGCCTGACACCGTGCGGTTTATGGTGGAAAGGGTCATCACCCTGAGCCGGGAAATGCGGCTGTTCAACCGCTTGACGATATCCCAGGCGATCTCGTGGCCGCCCGACAGGAAGATCGTCTCGTAGAATTCCGTCGTCGCGTCGAGGATCGTCAAGGCATCGTTCTTGCGTGAATTGCGGTCGAGATCTTCAAGCACCACTTTCAGTTTTTCCTTCGTCGCCGCATCGGCATTGCGGGCGCAGTCGGCGACGGCCGTCGTTTCCGAGCGCGATGCGGACATCGTAGATCTGCCGTGCCTGATGCCAGTCGATGCGGGCGACGGTCGGCCCCTGCTTGGGGGCAGTCTCGACCAAACCCTCCGTTTCCAGATGGCGCAGCACCTCGCGGATGACCGATCGAGACACGCCGAGCTGGTCGCACAATGTACGTTCGACAAGCCGCTGCCCCGGGCTGAAAAGGCCTGCGATGATGGCGTTGCGCAGCCGCTCAAGTGCCATTTCGCGCAGGGTGACCGGCGGCGTGTCGATCCGGAGCGATTCGAGATTCAGGGACGGATTCGTCGGTCGGGGGAAACAGCTTCTGGTTCATGGTTCTCTCATAGACGCTGAAATGATTCCGAACAAGGCTTGACACGTTGTCTTATGGTATACCATCATACGGAATATCGAAATAGAAGGAAAACGGCTTTGGCTATCGAAATCCGCAAAACGCTGCTGCAGGTGGAAACCATTCTCATCGAGGGAGGCAAGGCCGCCCACGCGCCGCTCAAGCTCTATGCGGCGATGGCTGTGGTGAAGAATCCCTGGGTCGGGAAAGGTTTCGTGGAAGACCTCAAGCCGGAAATCCATTCGGTGGCGCCGGTGCTTGGCGAATTGCTGACGCGCATGATCATCGACGCCGTCGGTTCCGGCGAACAGGTCGAGGCCTATGGCAAGGCGGCGGTGGTCGGGCTCGATGGCGAGCTCGAACATGCGTCGGCGCTGATCCATACGCTGCGTTTCGGCAATCATTACCGCACTGCGGTCGGCGCCAAATCCTATCTCGCCTTCTGCAATACGCGCAGTCCGGCCAATGCACCGGTGATGATCCCGTTGATGGACAAGAACGACGAAGGCCGCCGCTCGCATTATCTCACCATCCAGACGTCGATTGGCGACGCGCCTGCGGCAGGCGAAATTCTCGTTGCTCTTGGCGCCTCGGTCGGTGGACGTCCACATCATCGCATTGGCGACCGCTATCAGGACCTTAAGGATCTCGGCAACGACGCCACCAATCCGGCAGCGGTCTGATATGGAAATGATCCGGCGGTTTCACACGAAGCACGGCATGGCCTATGCAGGAGCACGGCTCCGGCGAGACTCTGGTGCTGATCCACGGGGTGGGTATGCGGCTGGAGGCCTGGGCTCCGCAAATGGCGGCGCTTGGAAAAAGCCATCGTGTGATCGCCGTCGACATGCCGGGCCATGGCGAAAGCAGGGCCTTGCCGGAGGAGGCCGGGCTTGAAGCCTTTGTTGACTGGCTCAGGGCTTTTTTAAAAGACCTCGAACTTGATCGGACCAATGTGGCCGGACATTCGATGGGCGCCCTGATTGCCGGTGGCGCGGCAGCCACGTTCGGATCGCGGGTGTCCCGGGTTGCCCTTCTGAACGCAGTCTACCGCCGCGATGCGGTCGCGAGGCGCGGCAGTCATCGAGAGGGCTCAGGGAAATCCGCGCCGGGCAGGTCGATGTCGACGGTCCGTTGTTGCGCTGGTTCGGGGCGGATTGTCGCGAAAGCGACGTCTACCGCCTGACCCGTCGCTGGCTGTCTTCGGTTGACCGCGCCGGCTATGCGACGGCCTATGCCGCCTTTGCTAGCGGTGACAGCACCTATGCCGATTGCTGGCCGAATGTCGGATGTCCGGCGCTGTTTCTCACCGGAGCCGACGACCCCAATTCGACCCCGGCGATGGCGCGGGCGATGGCGGATGCCGCGCCTCGTGGTTATGCCGTGCTGATCGAAGGCCACCGGCATATGGTCAATCTGACCGCCCCCGACGAGGTCAATGCAATCCTCTCGGACTGGCTGGCAAAACCGGAGGAGACCCAATGAGCGAAGCGAGTTTTGATGCCCGCGCTCTGCGTGATGCGTTCGGCGCTTTCCCGACCGGCGTGACGGTGGTGACAGCGCATGATCCGTCCGGCCAACCGATCGGCTTCACGGCCAATTCTTTCACCTCCGTGTCGCTCGATCCGCCGCTGCTTCTCGTATGTCTGGCGAAGACGTCGCGAAATTTCGCGGCAATGACCGGTTCGGCCGGGTTCGCGGTGAATATCCTGTCCGAAACCCAGAAAGATGTTTCCAACACCTTCGCCCGCCCCGTCGAGGATCGTTTCATGGCTGTAGACTGGAAGACGGGGCCTGAGGGGTCGCCGATTTTTCGGATGTCGCGGCATGGTTCGATTGTTCCACCGAAGCCGTGCTCGATGCAGGCGATCATGTCATCATGACCGGCCGGGTGAAGGCTTTCGACAATAGCGGCAGGAACGGTCTGGGGTATGCCAGGGGCAGCTATTTTACCCCGGCATTGGCGGGCAAAGCCGTTTCGGCCGCGGCCGAAGGCGAGGCGCAGCTGAGCGCGGTGATCGAGCGTGACGGCTCGGTTCTTCTGCTTGGCAGCGAGATTTTGAGCCTGCCGACTTGCGCCATGGAAGGCGGAGAGCCGACGCAGATGCTGCGGGATTATCTCGAAACGCTGACGGGTCTCACCGTCTCCGTCGGGTTCCTCTATTCCGTTTACGAGAGCCGCACCGACAACCGGCAGTATATCGTCTATCGGGCGACTGCGACTGCCGGTAAACCCGCCGCAGGCCGCTTCCTGCCGCCGGCCGATGCGTTGCAGCAAACGCTCGACAGCGCGGCGACCGCCGATATCCTCCGGCGTTTCGATATGGAAAACTCCATCGGTAATTTCGGCGTGTATTTCGGCAATGAGACAGCCGGCAAAGTCCACCCGGTCTCAAGGAAGGCCTGACCGCGATGAAATTTTCTCTCTTCGTTCATATGGAGCGGCTCGACGCGGAGCAGGATCACAAGAGCCTCTATGAGGAATTCGTGGCGCTCTGCGAAATCGCCGACAAGGGCGGCATGCATGCGATCTGGACCGGCGAGCATCACGGCATGGACTTCACCATTGCCCCCAATCCTTTCATCACCATCGTCGATCTGGCCCGCCGTACCAAAAATGTCCGTCTTGGCACCGGCACGGTGATCGCGCCGTTCTGGCACCCGATCAAGCTTGCCGGCGAAGCGGCGATGACGGACCTCATCTGCGACGGCCGGCTGGATATCGGCATAGCCCGCGGCGCCTATTCGTTCGAATACGAACGACTGCTGCCGGGCCTCGATGCCTGGGGAGCAGGGCAGCGGATGCGCGAGCTTATTCCCGCCGTCCAGAAACTGTGGGAGGGCGACTATGCCCATGACGGGGAATTCTACAAATTCCCATCGACCACCTCGGCGCCAAAGCCGATCCAGCAGCACCCGCCGATCTGGGTGGCGGCGCGCGACCCGAACAGCCATGAATTCGCCGTCGCCAATGGCTGCAATGTGCAGGTGACGCCGCTGTGGCAGGGAGACGATGAAGTCGAGACGCTGATGGCGCGCTTCAACGAGGCCTGCGCGAAGAACGCCGGCGTCGAACGGCCGAAGATCATGCTGCTGCGTCACACGTATGTGGGGTCCGATGAAGCGGATATTGCGCAGGCCGCTCATGAGATGAGCGTCTACTACAACTACTTCTTCGCCTGGTTCAAGAACGAGAAGCCGATCCATCAAGGCCTGATCGAGCGTATTCCGGCCGAGGATATCGCCGCCAATGCGATGCTGTCGGCGGATGTCATGCGGGCCAACAATGTGGTCGGCGGAGCAGACGCGGTCATCGGACGGCTAAAAGCCTATGAGGCGATGGGCTACGACGAATATTCCTTCTGGATCGATACCGGCATGAGCTTTGCGCGCAAGAAGGCCTCGCTCGAACGCTTCATCGCCGATGTCATGCCGGCATTTCAGGGGTAAATCAGATGCGACGCTTCCAATGTTACATCGACGGGCGGTTTGGCGAGGGCGAGGCGCGCTTTGCCAGCATCGACCCCAGCGACGGGCGCCGAATGGGCGGAAATGCCGGAAAGTCGCGAGGCCGATGTCGCTCGGGCCGTCGAGGCAGCCCACCACGCACTCTACGACGGCAGCCGGTGGGGCCGGACGACGGCGACCCAGCGCGGCAAGCTGCTCTACAGGCTCGCCGATCTCGTCGCCGCCAATGCGCAGACGCTGGCCGAACTGGAGACCCGCGACACCGGCAAGATCATCCGCGAGACATCCGCGCAGATTGCCTATGTCGCCGATTATTATCGCTATTATGCCGGGCTGGCCGACAAGATCGAGGGTTCATACCTGCCGATCGACAAGCCGGACATGGATGTCTGGCTCAGGCGCGAGCCGGTCGGCGTCGTTGCAGGCCATCGTGCCCTGGAACAGCCAGCTGTTTCTCGCTGCCGTCAAGATCGGCCCGGCGCTTGCCGCCGGGTGCACCATCGTCGTCAAGGCATCGGAGGATGGTCCGGCGCCCTTGCTCGAATTCGCCCGGCTTGTCGACGAGGCAGGCTTCCCGCCGGGCGTGGTCAACATCATCACCGGCTTTGGCGCCACCTGCGGTGCCGCGCTGACGGCGCATCCGAAGGTCGCTCATATCGCCTTTACCGGCGGCGCCGAAACCGCCCGCCATATCGTCCGCAGTTCGGCGGAGAACCTTGCGTCCACGTCGCTCGAGCTCGGCGGCAAGTCGCCGCTCTTGGTCTTTGCCGATGCCGATCTCGAAAGCGCGGCCAATGCGCAGGTCGCCGGCATTTTTGCAGCGACGGGCCAAAGTTGCGTTGCCGCATCCCGGCTGATCATCGAGCGCAGCGTCAAGGATCGGTTTCTCGAAATCCTTTCGGCAAAGGCGGAGGCGATCCGCATCGGTTCGCCGCTCTCCATGGAGACCGAGGTGGGGCCGCTGGCAACAGAGCGGCAGCGGCGGCATATCGGAAACGCTGGTCGCCGCGTCCCTTGAAGCCGGGGCCAGGCTGGTAACCGGCGGATCGGCGCCGGCCGGGGAGGGCTATTTCTATCGTCCGACCATTCTCGATTGCGACGGCACGAAATCGCCGTCACTGGACAGGGAGTTTTTCGGCCCGGTTCTCTCCGTCGTCTCCTTCGGGACGGAGGCGGAAGCGATCGAACTGGCCAACAGCACGCCCTACGGGCTTGCCTCCGGCATCTTCACACAGAACCTGACGCGAGCGCACCGGCTGATGAAATCCATCCGCGCCGGCATCGTCTGGGTCAACACTTACCGGGCGGTCTCGCCGATTGCGCCCTTCGGCGGCTCGGGGCTTTCCGGCGATGGCCGCGAAGGCGGGCTTGCGGCGGCGCTCGGCTACACCCGCACCAAGACCGTGTGGCTGCGGACATCGGACGATCCGATCCCCGATCCTTTCGTGATGCGGTGATGGCGATGTTTTACGAGATCCGCACCTACCGGCTGAAGAACGGCGCCATCCCTGCCTATCTCAAGGTCGTGGAAGAGGAGGGTATCGCGATCCAGAAAAAGCATCTCGGCGAACTGGTCGGCTATTTCTTCTCGGAAATCGGCCCGATCAACGAGATCGTCCATATCTGGGGCTTTACCAGCCTCGATGACCGCGAGGCGCGCCGCGGCCGGCTGATGGCCGATCCGGACTGGCAGGCATTTCTGCCGAAGATTCTGCGACCTGATCGAGGCCGCTGAAAACAAGATCATGAAACCGGCAGCCTTTTCGCCCATGGGAGGATCGCGGCCGGTGTGATCCGGCAAGAGCCGACGGCTCATTGAAGACGACATTTCGGGATTCCATCACCTTCCAGGGAAAGCCCGGGACGGACGGCCGAAGGCTGTCATGAAGTTAAGAAAAACAGTCAAAAATCAACGGAGCAAGGGAACATGAAAAACAGTTTGATTATCGCGGCAATCGCCGCAACGCTTGGTCTTTCGACGCCGGCAATCGCCGCCGACATGGTGTTCACCAGCTGGGGTGGCACCACGCAGGACGTGCAGAAGGCGGCTTGGGCCGACAAATTCACGGAACAATCCGGCGTCAACGTCCTGCAGGACGGCCCCACGGACTACGGCAAGATCAAAGCCATGGTCGAGGCCGCCGGCGTCACATGGGATGTGGTCGACGTCGAGGGCGATTATGCCGTTCAGGCTGGCAAGGCCGGGCTTCTGGAAAAGCTCGATTTCACGGCGATCGACAAGAGCAAGCTCGACCCACGTTTCGTCACGGACTATTCGGTCGGCAGCTTCTACTATTCCTTCGTGATCGGCTGCAACAAGGATGCCGTCTCCGCCTGCCCGAAAAGCTGGGCGGATCTGTTCGACACGACGAAATTCCCCGGCAAGCGGACGTTCTACAAATGGTCGGCCCCGGGTGTGATCGAGGCGGCGCTGCTGGCCGATGGTGTTGCGCCCGACAAGCTCTATCCGCTCGACCTCGATCGCGCCTTCAAGAAGCTCGACACGATCAAGGCCGATATCATCTGGTGGACGGGCGGCGCGCAATCGCAGCAGTTGCTGGCGTCGGCCGAGGCTCCCTTCGGCTCCTTCTGGAACGGCCGTTTGACGGCGCTTGCCGCAACCGGCGTGACGGTCGAAAGCTCCTGGGATCAGAACATCACGGCCGCCGATGCCCTCGTCGTGCCGAAAGGCGCCAAGAACAAGGATGCGGCGATGAAATTCATCGCGCTCGCGACCTCGGCCGAAGGTCAGGCGGAAATGGCCAAGGGTACCGGCTATGCACCGATCAATCTCGACTCGCCGAAGCTGATGGACGCGGAGCTTGCCAAGACACTGCCGGACCAGCAGACGGCGAGCCAGGTGAACGCGGACATGGGCTACTGGGCTGAAAACCACGATGCGATCGGCGAGCACTGGTACGCCTGGCAGGCCAAATAAGCTTGGTCGCGGGCGCAGTTTGTCTGCGCCCGCTTTTCTCCTTCGACCTATATCTTCGGAAGGTATTTCGGCATGGTCATTTTGACCGAGCAAGACAGTCCGCCACGGGCGGAACGGGTGCGGTTCGTCCGGCCGATGAATTTCGCGCTGACCGTTCCGGCGCTGCTACTGCTCGTGGTGTTTTTCATCCTGCCGGTGCTGTCGCTTTTGCTGCGCAGTGTCATGGAGCCGGAGCCGGGGCTCGGCAACTATGCGGCGCTGCTCGGCTCAACGACCTATCTGAAGATATTTCTGAATACCTTCACAGTCTCGGCGCTGGTAACAGCTGTTACTCTGGCTATCGGATTTCCGGTGGCCTGGGCGCTCGCCATCATGCCCTCGCGGCTGTCATCGATCGTCTTTGCCATCCTGCTCCTGTCGATGTGGACGGATCTGCTGACGCGGACATACGCCTGGATGGTGCTCTTGCAACGCACCGGCGTCGTCAACAAGACGTTGATGGGGCTCGGTCTGATCAGCGAGCCGCTGCCGCTGGTCAACAATCTCACCGGCGTCACGATCGGCATGACCTATATCATGTTGCCCTTCATCATCCTGCCGCTCTACGGTGTCATCCGCAAGATCGATCCGGCCATCCTGCAGGCGGCGGCCCTTTGCGGCGCAACCCGCTGGCAGTCGCTCACCCGCGTCCTCGTTCCGCTGGCCGCACCCGGCATGGTCTCCGGCGCGCTGATGGTCTTCGTCATGTCGCTCGGTTATTTCTGTCACGCCGGCGCTGCTTGGCGGCACGGCCAACATGATGCTGGCTGAACTGATTGCGCAATTCGTCCAGTCGCTCGTCAACTGGGGCATGGGCGGCGCGTCGGCGCTGGTGCTGCTGGTCGTCACCCTGGCGCTCTATGCCATCCAGCTCAGGCTGTTCGGCACGGCCCGCATGGAAGGACGCTGAGATGCTGCTCAATTTCGACCGCCTCGGCGGATGGAAATGGATATTGCTCGGGATCACCGGGCTGACGGCGGCCTTCCTGATTCTGCCGATCGTCTTCATCGCGGCGCTGTCCTTCGGCTCGTCGCAATGGCTGATCTTTCCGCCGCCCGGTTGGACGCTGAAATGGTACGCGATGTTCTTCGCCGACCCGCGCTGGCTGGAGGCCGCGGGGACCAGCTTTACATCGCCGCGATCGTCACCGTCCTGTCCGTCCTGATCGGTCTCGTCGCTTCGTTCGGGCTGGTGCGCGGACGCTTCATCGGCAAGGAGGGACTGAGGGCGCTGTTCCTGACGCCGATGATCCTGCCGGTCGTCGTGCTGGCCGTCGCGCTCTATGCCTTCTTCCTGCGGGTTGGGCTGAACGGCACGGTGACCGGCTTTGTCATCGCCCATCTGGTCGTGGCGCTGCCGTTCTCGATATTGTCCATCACCAATGCGCTGGAAGGCTTCGACAAGTCGATCGAGGACGCGGCGGTGCTGTGCGGTGCGAGCCCGCTCGAGGCGAAGATCCGCATCACCCTGCCGTCGATCAGCCACGGGCTGTTTTCGGCTGCCGTCTTCTCGTTCCTCACCTCCTGGGACGAGGTGGTGCTGGCGATCTTCATGGCGAGCCCGACTTTGCAGACGCTGCCCGTTAAGATCTGGGCGACGCTGCGGCAGGACCTGACGCCGGTGATCGCTGCCGCCTCCACGCTTCTCATCGTCGTCACCATCGCCCTGATGCTGCTGGTCGCGCTGTTGCGCAAAGGACTGAAATCATGAGCCAACCCTTCCTGCAGATCCGGGCCTTGCAGAAAGGACTACGGTATCGTCACCGCCATTCAAGAGGTCAATCTGACGGTCGAGCGCGGGGAGTTCATGACGTTCCTTGGACCTTCCGGATCCGGCAAGAGCACGACGCTCTACATCCTCGCCGGTTTCGAGAACCCGACGTCCGGGGATATCCTACTCGACGGCCAAAGCCTGATCGCCACGCCCTCGCACAAGCGCAATATCGGCATGGTCTTCCAGCGCTATACGCTGTTTCCGCATCTGTCCGTTGGCGAGAATATCGCCTTTCCGCTGAAGGTCCGGCGCCTTCCCAAGGCCGAGATCGATGCCAAGGTGGCGAAGATGCTGAAGCTCGTCCGTCTCGATGGTTTCCGAGGATCGCAAGCCGGCGCAGATGTCGGGTGGCCAGCAGCAGCGCGTGGCCTTAGCACGGGCGCTTGCCTATGATCCGCCGGTGCTTCTGATGGACGAGCCGCTGTCGGCGCTCGACAAGAAGCTGCGCGAGGAAATCCAGCACGAGATCCGCCGTATTCATCAGGAAACGGAAGTTACCATCCTCTATGTCACGCACGATCAGGAGGAGGCGCTCAGGCTGTCGGACCGGATCGCGGTGTTTTCCAAGGGGGTGATCGACCAGATCGGCACCGGGCCGGAGCTCTATGCCAATCCGTCCACGCGGTTTGTCGTGGAGTTCGTCGGCGACAGCGATTTCGTCGATTGCCGTATTCTTGCCGCGCAGGGTGGCCGAGCCGATATTGCCATCGGCACGAGCGCGAGCATTCACGGGGTGCCGTTGCATGGGCCCGGTATTGCCGGTGGTACGGCCGCGCTAATGCTTCGACCGGAGCGCCTTTCCCTAACGCGCGGACCGGTTGGGCAGGGCAGTGCCCATCTCGCAGCCACCGTCACCGACATCACTTTCCTTGGCAGCAACATCCACATTGCCGCTGCTGCCGAGACAGGTGAAGCACTCTCCGTGCGTCTGCCTTTCGGCCATGAGGCCGCATCGAGCATCAATCGAGGGGATGCCGTTTCGCTCGGGATTCGATCCGGCCAGCGCGCATGTATTCGTTGCTTCGTGATAAGACGAATTGCCGTGCACTTACACGTGACGATCAGATACGCAGGGTTATACAGCAGAGCTGGAAAAGGTGTTTTTGGTTCGTTTGCATTCAAGGCGAGAGCTTCTTCGGTTCCAAACCGATAGTGATGGCCAGGATGTCAGCTGCGGCGGTGGCGCACAGGAACGCACTAATGAAGGCGCCAGTGGCCTTCATCGGACCAATCTTCAGATCCAGCGTAAACCACCGAACCTGGGCTTGAGCGTACCAAATAGTGGCGAGGGCCATCTACCCATCGCTCCCGTTTTTCATTACCCGACCCGAGCAACAACACCGACAGGCGGTGGCGAAGCTCGTTTCTGAAAATTGTGCGTGCCTGCGCGATCTCGTGGAAGCCGATATGCGCAACAAAGCGCATGACCGTAGAGACGGAGACGCCGCAGTGGTTCGCGATTGAGGTTGTGCTACCAAAGGCCATGAGTTCCGGTTTGGCCAGGACCCCCTTCACGACATTCTCGACGCGACGGGGAAGGTCACGTGGCGGCAGGCGACGGCCCACTTCAGCTCTTCGAAACTTGCCGGCGGGCTGCTGAGGCTGCGGATATGCTGCGGCATTTCTTGGCACACTCCGTCTTTTGCGATCCGGACTAGAGGCTGGAAAGCTGAATCGTCCTGCGCTCGGTAACCGACGTGACGCAGGCGAGCGCGATGGCAAGCGCATTGCAGGGCGTCTTCACCGGTCGGGCCGGTGACGGTGCCTGTCCTTATGGCGTCGACGAAGGAGGCGAGCTGGGCCGTGTAACCGTGTACGAAGTGATCCGTGTCACGCCGCCAGGTATCGTTCGACACTCCGTTCTTGTCGTAGAGCGTCATGGAGGAGCGGCGCACATCGCCCATCATGACCATGCCGCCGGAACCGAAGACCTCGCCCCGGATGTCGTAGCCGTACATGGCGCAGAAATTCGCCTCCGCCACGGCGATCGAACCGTTGTCGAAGCGGATGGTGACGACGGCGGTGTCGTGGAAGCCCTTGCCCGCGAAATCCGGTCGCACCAGCGCATCGGCAATCGCCGTCACCTCGACCGGTTTTGCTTTCGGATTCAGCCACAGCAGCGTGTCGAAGTCATGGATCAGCGTCTCGTAGAAGATCGTCCACTGCGGCGTCTTTTCCGGGTTGCCGCCGTAAGGCCCCGGGTCTCTCGTCAACGAGCGAAGAAGTTGGACGGAACCAACTTTGCCGGCGTCGATCGCCGCGCGGCCTTCAAAGAAGGACTGGTCCCAACGTCGATTGAAACCAACCTGGAGCGGCACCTTCGCAGACTTTGTGATAGCGATCGCCTCGTCGGCTTCCTCAAGCGTCAGCGCCATCAGTTTTCGCAGAAGACTGCCTTTCCTGCGTTTGCTGCTTCAACGACGACGCTCGTATGGAAACGCGCAGGGGTCGCGATGATCACGCCATCGATCTCGGGATTGGCGAGAAGTTCCGACACGCTTGTATAGGCTTCGGGCGCATCGAGCGCCGCCGCCAGTTTTTGGGCGGCGCCCGGTGCCGGATCGGCGATGGCCACGAGATTGGCGTCGACCAAACGCCGGGCGACACTTTCGGCATGGAACGAACCGATGCGGCCGGCACCGATGAGAGCGAGATTGACGGGACGGTGGGCGGGCATGAAAGGCTCCTGAAAATGCTGTTGTCGGATCAGAGGGAAAACGCGTCGTGAAACGGGAAAGCGCCAGCTCGTCATCGCCGGAAGGCCAGGCTTCCATGCCGATCGTCCCGCGGTAGCCCATCTCGTTCAGTGCGCGTGCGATTGCCGGATAGTTGATTTCGCCAGTGCCCGGCTCCTTTCGGCCCGGAACGTCGGCGACCTGGATTTCACCGATATGCGGAAGGGCGGCGCGGCAAAGCTCAATCAAGTTCCCTTCGCCGATCTGCGCGTGGTAGAGATCGAGGTTGAGCTTCAGCGACGGTCGGTTGACCGCGGTCACCAAAGCGATTGTGTCGGCAGCCTTGGCAAACGGCGTCTTTGGATGGTCGACGGCCTCGTTCAGGTTTTCGAGCACGAAGGTGACGCCTTCCTCCTCGCCGAGGTCAGCGATGCGGTTTAGCGTATCGGCTGCCTTTAGCCACATGGCGCCGGTGACGACTTCCGATTTCACGATAGGCAGGCCATGTCCGTCGAGCCCGGTGCCATGCAGGTTGAGACGTGGGCAGTTGAGTTCCTTGGCGACGGGGATCGAGAGGCGCGCTGTGCGCAGAAGCTCATTCGCACCTTCATCGTCTGCCAAAGTGCCGGTCACATATCCGGTCATCGATGAGAACGTGGCGCCAGACTTTGCGATCGCCTTGATATCGTGTTTCGTCCAGTCCCAGATTTCCGCCTGGAAGCCAAGTTCTGTGATGCGTTTCAGCCGATCAACGACGGGCAGGGCGCGAAACACCATTTCAGCGCAAATTGCGAGCGTGAAAGGCGATGTTTTTAGGATCGTGGTCATTTCTGTTTCCCAATGCTTGTATTGCTCAGATCGTCCCGCCGAGCTCGTGGGAGATCACCTGCAGTTCCTTGCCACCCGCCATGAGGTTCTGCAGTTCCTCGAGAGAAATCTCGCTCTTGTCGAAGGTGCCGAGCGTCTTTCCACGATTGAGAACCGTGAAGCGGTTGCCGACAGCAAAGGCGTGACGGACATTGTGTGTAATGAAGATCACACCAAGGCCCTTCTGCTGGACCTGATGGATGTACTTCAGCACCATGGAGGTCTGGGCGACACCCAATGCGGACGTCGGCTCATCGAGAATGAGGACCTTGGCTCCGAAATAAACGGCCCGCGCGATCGCCACACATTGCCGCTCACCGCCGGAAAGCGTGCCGACCGCCTGGTTGGGGTCGTGGATATCGATGCCGATCTTGTGCATCTCCTCGTGGGTCACCTCGCTGCAATACTTGAAATCGACACGACGGAACGGTGGTATGCCCTTCACGGGTTCGCGTCCCATGAAGAAGTTTCGCGTGATCGACATCAGCGGGATCATCGCCGGATCCTGATAGACGGTCGCGATGCCGGCATCGAGTGCGTCGCGCGGGCTGGTGAAAGCGACCGGCTTGCCCTCGACCAGGAAATCGCCGCCCGAGGGACGGACCACACCCGACAGCGTCTTGATGAGCGTGGATTTTCCGGCCCCGTTATCGCCAAGCAGGCAGAGCACCTCGCCCTGCGATACCTTCATCGAAACGCCCGAGAGCGCGATGACGGAGCCGTAGTGCTTGACGATATTTTTGACTTCAATGACCGGCGGAGCGGTTTCTGAATGGCTATCAGTCATGATCAGCGCTCCCCTGTCACTTTGCGGCGAATGAAATTGTTGAAGAGAACGGCCAGCAGCAGCATCGAGCCGAGGAACACCTGGAACCAGTCCGAGTCGAACTTCGTGTAGGTCAGACCGATCGAGACGAGGCCGAAAATGATGGCGCCGAAGAAGGCGCCGATCGCCGAACCATAGCCGCCTGTCAGCAGGCATCCGCCAATCACGGCAGCGATGATCGCCTCGAATTCCTTCTGAAAACCACGACGCGCGTCCGTCGAGCCGGCATCCAGCACGGTGATGATAGCAACAAGTGCTGCGGCGCAGGCCGTGAGCGCGAAGAGCCCCGTCTTCACACGGTCGACCGGTACGCCAGAATTTCTCGCGGCATTGGGATCGCCGCCGGCGGCAAAGACCCAGTTGCCGATCCGGGTGCGCAGGAGAACCCAAGTGCCCAGCGCGGCAATGGCGACGAACCAGACGACGGATACCGGCACGCCCGTGACTTTCGGAACGCCGTTGTCGAATTTTTCGATCAGGTCATGGGCCGCAAGCCAGCTGAAAAGATCCTGGAAGGCGACGCCCGAGAACAAGCGCTTCAAGGGACCGTCGCCGACGACCCCACCTATACCGCGAAGCTGTGTCGAGCCGCCGGTCGCCCATTTCAGTCCAACAAGGGTGAGACCCCGCAGAATGAAGAGGAAGGCAAGCGTGACGATGAACGACGGCAGCCGAGTCCTGATCACGATCTGTCCGTTCACCGCGCCCATGACGGCTGCGAGCAACATCGTGATGATGATGGAAATCCAGAGTGGTTGGCCGAAATTGGTCAGGGCCGCACCGAAGATCAGGCCCGCGAAGGCGACCATCGAGCCGATCGAGAGGTCGAACTCGCCACCAATCATCAGCAGAGCTGCCGCAATGGCCAGAATTCCCAGCTGGGAGGCCGGGGCCAGGATTGTCATCACACCTGAAAGCGAAAACATCGAACGGTCTGCGGTAAGAAAGAAGAACGTCACCACCAGGATGAGGCCAGCAACCGCGCCGAGTTCGGGCCGACGCATCATATGTGTAAGAAAGCCCACTTGTTTGATGCGCTCGTCGGAGTTTGACGCATCTCCTATTTTTTGCTCGATCGGAGCCATGATACCTACCTCCCAATGGATGCAATTCGCCGAAGCGCCGAGGGCATTCCTCACGACGCACGTCGTCTGTCGAACACCCTCCTCGAAAGCGGGGACGGTGTTCGACAATCACGCCTTTCAACAGTCGTGGATTAACGGATGCCCTTTGCCGATAGTTCGACGACCTGGGCTGCCTTTTCCTTGGTGATCAGGTTCGGACCGGAAGGCACATTGCCGCCGGGGATCAGGCCGTATTTCGCATAGTTTGCGAGGAAGACGACAGGCAGGTAACCCTGGAGGAACTGCTGCTGATCGATGGCGAAAGCGGCTTCACCGGATGCGACGGCCTTCAAGAAGTCCGCCGAAAGGTCGAAGGTCGCAACGTTGATCTTGCCGGTCATGCCGGCATCGGCGACGGCTGCCAGCGACGGCTCACCTGCCGTGCTTGCGCCGAGCGCCATAACCGTGTCGATGTCAGCGTTCGAGCTGAGCGCAGCCTTCACCTTGGCCCGAACGTCGGCGGGATCGTTGGAGACGGGCAGGACCGTAACGGTGCCTGCAAAACCGTCGGAGAAGCCCTGGCAACGCTGATCGAGGGAGACGTTACCGACTTCCTGGTTGACGCAGATGGCAAGCTTGCCGCCCATTTCCTTGAGCTTTTCACCGGCTGCCTTGCCGGCGCTGTATTCGTCCTGGCCGACATGGAGAAGCGCTCCGAGCGACTTCGACACATCGGAGCCGGAATTGATGGAAATGACCGGAATGCCGGCGGCGACGGCCTTCTGGATCGACGGACCCAATGCGGATGAATCCGGGATCGAGACGATCAGGCCGGCTGGTTTCTGGTTGACGGCTGCGTCGATCAGCTGGCTCATGGCCACCATGTCGAAGGTTTCCGGCGCACGATAGTCGATGCTGACACCGGCATCCTTGGCCCCGGCGCTTACCCCGTTCTTGACAACGGACCAGAAGGGGTCGTTGGCCTGGCCATGCGTTACGGCGATGATGTTGATATCCTGGGCGATGGCAACGCCAGATGCAGCGCCAAGCGCTCCAACCACGGCAACGCCCAGCACGATTTTACGAAGAAACGATTTCATAAAAATTCCTCCCAAAGGGTGTCCCGCGCCTCCCAGCGCGAGAACCACCAAAAACGCCTCAGACGGCGCGTCCTCCAACTTGCTACCGGGTGCATATTTATTGCTACCGGTAGCAAACGTGCATAGCTATAAGATTCTTGCTAGAAGAAATCAACCATTCATTTCGCGTTGGGGCGGAAATGGAATAAACGTTTCGAAATGGAGAAGTTCGACCATGAAACGAGCGACGGCCCAGAACGTGGCGATAGAAGCCGGCGTTTCAAAGTGGACGGTCATCCGCGCATTTACCCCCGGTGCATCGATCACGGAAGCAAGCAAAGCCAAAGTGCTGGAGGCGGCAGAACGACTCAATTATCGGCCAAACCTGTTGGCCAGGAGCCTTGCCACCAATTCTACACACCAGGTCGCGGTTCTCGTTGATGACTTTGCAAACCCGCATAAGCTTCCGTTTCTCGAAAAGCTGACCGCTAGCCTGCAGGCGGAGGGGCTCGTGACAATGTTGATCAATATCAATGAGCACTACAGCCACGTGCATGCCATATTGAATGCCGACCAGCGGCAGGTTGATGCAATCGTGCTCTTTGGCACAGCGTTTCACGACGAGATGTTGACAGATCATAAGCTGGGACGCGGTGGGCCTCCGATGTTTGTTCTTGCTCGAGATAGCCAGATCGAAGGTGTTCCTGCTATTTCCTGCGATGCGGTCGTGGCGATTGCCGAGATCGGCAAATACCTATTGGAAAAGGGGTATCGGAGGCCGGGATTTATGGCCGGCGCGGTACATTGTCTACGGCGCTTGGCAGGCGGAGGAACTTTAAGGAGTTTTGGCGAACCGCTCTCGGGGTCGAACTCGTCGAGATGTCTGCCGAGCGCTATAGCGCAGGAATCCGGCGCGCAGGCCGCCCGGGACTATCTGTCCAAAATTGCGCCGGAAGACCGGATCGATGTTCTCATGTGCGAAAACGATGCTCTCGCGTTCGGAGCGATGGATGTTGCCCGAAGCGAGTTCGGGTTACGTGTCCCCAACGATCTTGCCATTGTGGGCTTCGATAACGCTGCCCCCGCGGCGTCACCAGCATACGGCCTGACAACCTATGAGCAACCCACCGACCAGATGGTCAAAGCAACAATAGACATGATTCTGGAAAGAGCGCCGAGGGAGACAGTTAATTTCCAAGGCAAGCTCGTGGTGAGAGGTTCAGCCTGATTGATCAAGCGAAGCAATAGCCTAGACCAAAACAAATTCAGGTAAATCCGCCAAGCGGAAAACCACATCAATCAATCAAGTATCTCGAGAAAGTAAGCGTTTTACACGTAATTCGCTAAGTTTGGGTGCCCGGGCAGATGATGAGTGGTATCGCTGATTCATTTCCTTTACGCCGGGGCATTGCTCTGCCGATTGGACGCAACGACATCGGCGTGCGTTGGATTGGGGCCGAGAGCCGCAGAATTGTTCGGGCAATTTATCCCTGCGTTGCAGCGGCCTTTCCCTTGACGGCCTGAGCAAGGGTCTTGCGCGTCTCCTCGGCGTTCCAGTCGCAGCAATAGACGGGCGTCGATGGCTGCTGGCGCCAGGAGTCATCGAGAGACCCTGAATCGATGGGATCGAAACCGACCTCGTCTATGATGCCCATTACGATTCTTTTCTGAGCCTCGTCGTCGCCTGCAACGGCCGCTGCAATGCGATCGGGTGCATCAACCGGACGCCCGCCATCGGCAAGGGTCGCCGCCAGAATGTTATTGAAGGCCTTGATAACGCGGCGGCCAATCTGGTTCTGAAACCCAGACGCTTTCCGGCAATCCGTCGTCAATCTCGGCAATGTGCGGATCGCGCATGCCAGGATAGTAGTTGCCCGTATCTACGACCGGGACGTTGGCGGGAAGATTTGCAGAATAGATCCTGCGGAAGTTCCGCAACGGCCGGGAACGGGATCGACAATATGATCATATCAGCGCCATCCACCACGCCCCCGTGCATCAACCGGGGTCGCTCCGATCTCAGCAGCGAATACGTTGAGCTTTTCGGAGGGTTTTGAATTGGTGACCCTGACATCATGCCCTGCGGCGGTGAGCTTGCGTGCGAGGGTACCGCCGATATTGCCGGTGCCAAAGATGCCGATTTTCATATGCTATTCCTACCGTATTTCTGTGCTAATGAAAATAGGGGTAGATAGCTAGGCAGGCAAGAACCCACCTTTTGGTATGTTACTCCCGATGGAGGTATGTGTGCGGACTGAGCACGACTGGAACTGCCAGGATCCCGAGCAGCGAAAGGCATGCGCTGCGGCGACCAGTGAGGCGCTGCGGGTTCTCGAGGGCAAGTGGAAGACTGTCATCATCTGCCAACTCTTTGCAGCGCATGGTCCCCTCCGCTTTTCTGAGTTGGAACGGCGTGTCGACGGCGTGAACCAGAAAATGCTCATCCAACAACTGAAAGAACTGGAGAAGGACGGAATAATCGTACGAACCGTCTATCCGGAGGTGCCCCCACGGGTAGAGTACAGTTTAAGCAAGCTTGGTGTCGCACTGGGTCCGGCGATGGAAGCGTTGATCGACTGGGCACTCCTGCGACGCGCTGGCATGCATGGTGACTGAAATGGCGAAGGATTGAAGTCCGCAGATCTGGACGCCGATCTATTTATCGAGTGGCGTGACCGGTAGGTTCTCGTTCCTGGAAGAACATTCGGCGCGGAAGAACGGCTGCGGCCGTGAGCATTCCGTAAGCGAGGCGCCGCCACGGCGACGGTTTGGAACAGGACGCCGACGCTCGCTCCATACCAGATCACCGCGGCCCATCCCAGACCCGCAGCGACAAACATCCTCACGGTTCCGGCCAGTACGGGAAGAAGCACACGCTTGGTTCCCTGGCTCATGAAGTAAAGTGCCAGACCCAATCCAATCGCCCCGTATGCAGGTGCTACCGTTCGCAGATAAAGGGATCCCATTTCCTGTACGTTCGGGTCGCTGGTGAACAGCTTCATCCAAACATGCGGGAACAGCGCAGCGAGGACGCCGATGACCTGTGTGCCTCCAAACGCAATCCCTGCGCCAATCCAGGCGACCCTGCGCGCACGCTCGACCTGATCTGCTCCCATATTGATGCCGACCATCGTCACGATTGCGGTCCCAAGGCCGAAAATGATGGGAATCTGCAGGTAGTCGAGGCGCGACGCAATTCCAAATCCCACGATGGCATCCGCGCCGAAGTGGCCAACGGCAGCGGTGACGAAGGTGACCGTGAGATTGACCTGAACCGTACCGACAGCGGAAGGGAGTCCGACGCCCAATATGTCCCTAAACAACCGACCCTGTAGCGGAACAATTCTGAGTTTCAGCGGGCTACCTGACGATCGCAGGTAAATTGACAACGCGACAGCCGCCAAGAGGTAATAAATTAAGACTGCAGCACCGCCGCCGGCAACGCCGAGCCGTGGGAACGGACCCCAGCCAAAAATCAGGGGAGGCGACAGTGCCAGCAGAATAACAGCGCCCGAGACGATCACCAGTGCGGGCACTTTGACGTTGCCGGCGCCGCGAAGTGCCGCTGACAGCAATGCCGTGATCCAGATAGGAATGGACCCCGCAAACACAATCCCTGAGTAGGTGAGGGCGGCTGAGAGCGTCGCTCCGGATCCGCCCATTGAGCGGTACAGATATGACCCGAACAGGATGGCGGCGAGCGAGAAGACAGTGCCGAAAGCGGTGGCAAGGGCGATTGAATGCCAGACAAGTCCGTCGGCATCGGAGTGACGATTGGCCCCGAGTGCCCGAGCAATCGCAGAAGAGACACCACCGCCGATCCCACCATTCGACATCATCTGCATCAACATGAGAACTGGGAAAACGAGAGTGACGCCAGCCAGCGCTTCAGTGCCAAGAAAACTGATGAAGTAGGTTTCTGCGACCCCGACAAGTGTTTGAACCACCAGAACGATAACGGTCGGAAGTGCCAATCGGAGCAGGGTCGGTGTGATCGGGCCGTCCAGAACACCTAGTGGAGCACGCGGCAGGTTGTTTACGGCAGGTGAATCCTTTGAAGAGGAGACGCGGGTCATGGCTGATCCTTTTCGCGCATTGCGCCTGGATGTTCCCGGTATCGGCATGCAGCCGACATGAAGCTCGTCTCACTCAAGAAACGCCTCACATAGACGCTTCATCCTGAAGTGGCAGGAAGGGAACCACGCTGTTTGAAAATAGATTTCGTTTAAAATCTAAATCACGTATAGAGTTTAGACGCAATCTAATTTTGATGGTGAGCAACGCGCCGTCCGGGGCCACACTGCAATGACGAAAACGATATTCTTTAATCGGGAACCGATCGCCACCGACATCGTGGAAATCGCTATCGCCAACGATCTATGCTTTGTACTTCAGCGAGCCAATCGCATTATTTCGCGCGGCGCTGACTCTGCATTGCGAGCGACAGGACTGACTGCCGAGCAGACATTGCTGCTTGCGGCAATCGCCGAGGCGGGGTCCCCTAGAGCCGCCGATCTCTCCCGCAGCCTCGGCATCGATGTTTCGACGATTGCGGCGAACCTCAAGCCTCTGATGAGGCAAGAATTGGTTTTTGCGCCGGTCGATATCACCGACCGCAGAGCGCGGCGGCTTTTTCTGACCGTGGCTGGGAGCGAACGGCTAGAGAGGGGGGATCAGGCAGCTCCAGGAATACGAAGGCGGCCTGGCATTAGAGCGTGACGGAAATTCCGATCTACGTGGCCTCTGTCAGGCTCTCAGTAGACTGGCAGAAGCATGCCTTTAAGTAACACGAACACGCTCCCCTCCATGCCTGTCTGCTTTCCCCAGGAAGGTTGCTGAGCTCACCCACGCCAATGACGGCAATCCTCGGCTGGAGGGGACGGATATTCGGTGCAGTAACCATCGTTTGATTCATAGAAGGTCAGCTCCCAAGCAAGGCTGGTTTCAGGACGGGGCGGCTGCGGCGATGAGAGTCAGCCAACGGTGGATTGCTACCACTGTTCCCTTCATGTCCACCGTCTGAAGAGTGCGCTGGCATTGACCCCTGCCAAAGCCGAAACCGTTGGATATTGCGTATTCAGCGTCTAATTGGCGCGCTTGGTTTGCGACGAAATCGATACCGTCGGCTTCTTGATCCGGAGAACTCAGGTTCAGGGTCGGTGGCGCGATCTGGTTCTTGAGCGCCAAAATCGTGAAGATCGCTTCCAGCCCTCCCGCCGCTCCGAGCAGGTGTCCTGTCGCTGATTTCGTCCCGCTCACAGCAACGGGCTTGTCGGACCCGAACACACTCTTGATGGCCCTTATTTCCCCAAGATCCCCGACCGGGGTTGAGGTGGCGTGCGTGTTCAGATGTCCGATTTCGCGCGGAGAAATTCCTGCCTGCGCGATAGCAATCTCCATCGCTCTGCGTGCGCCGTTTCCGTCTTCGGGGCCGGAGGTGATGTGATGGGCGTCGGCTGTCGTGCCGTATCCGACGAGTTCGGCAATCGGCGTAGCGCCGCGAGCAAGTGCATGGCTCAGCGCTTCAATGACCAGCATGCCGGCTCCCTCGCCCATGACGAAGCCATCGCGCATTGTGTCGAAAGGGCGGGATGCACGGCTCGGGGTTTCGTTGAAGCCGGTCGATAGCGATCTGGCGGCGGCAAACCCCCAAGACTGACGATATTCATGCAGGCTTCTGTTCCGCCGCAAATCGCAATGTCGGCTTCATTGGATCGGATAAGCCTGGCCGCATCGCCGATTGCCTGAACGCCGGCGGCACATGCCGTTACGGGCGCACCGAGGGGCCCCTTGAAGCCATGGCGGATCGAGACTTGTCCCGCTGCGAGGTTGACGAGAAATGACGGTATGGTGAAGGTCGAAAGACGACGCACACCGCGTTGATCGACGGTGCGAACCGCCTCGGTGATTGCAGGAAAGCCGCCGATGCCGGATGCGATGATCGTCGCCGTTCTCAGCCTGTCTTCATTCGAAACCGGCTTCCAGTTCGCCTGCGCCAGGGCTTCTTCAGCCGCCGCCAGTGCAAAGATGATGAACCGGTCGACCTTGCGCTGGTCCTTGGGAGCCATGATTGTGTCGGGATCAAAGCCGCCTTCTTGATCCTCAGCAAACGAGGGAACCACGCCTCCAATTTTCGAAGGCAAGTCTCCGACGATATCGTCAGCCAGTCGCCGGATACCGCTCTGTCCCGCAACCAGGCGCGACCACGAGATCCCGACATTCGCACCAAGGGGACTTACAGCTCCCATTCCTGTTATAACGATACGACGCATCTGTTTTCCACCTGTCTTCACTTAAAAAATAGGCATGCCTTCAGCCTCCTGGCCGACGATGCGGTCAGGGCCATTTGTAGAGACATGCGGTTTAAGCAGGAGCCTAAGACGCTCACACCTTGCCAGGGCGGGAGCTAAACTTCGGCCCTTATCCACGCCAGGTCAGCGGACCCGGCTTAGCCTTCAGGCGACATCGTCACCGCGCGCAATGCGCCTGACTTCGCCGGCCGCTGCGTCGAGGATGCCTTGCGACAAATTTTCGTCCTGCATGATGCGGGATAGCGTGACGGCGCCCACCATGAGAGACAGTATCGCCATCGACTTGGCGCTGGGATTGGAGCTCCGGGCATCGCCCATCAGTTCATCCAGCACCTCAAAGTGAGCCCAGAATCCCATCCGCAAATGGACGCCTGACCTCTTCACTCTGCCGCGCCGCGTCGATCCCAACGCTACCAAAGGGCAACCGTCGGCCTTTTCCCCGAGATGGCCCGGTGAGAGATAGAACTCCATGACTGCTTCAAGGGGATCGGAGCTGGCCGCCGCCGTCGACCATCTGCGGGTAGCGCTTTCCAGTGCGCGCCTGGACGCCTGGGCTGCAAGATCGTCCTTGGAAGAGAACTGCTTGTAGAACCCGCCTTGTGTAAGGCCTGCACCCTTCATCAGATCCTTGAGGCCAATACCATCGAAGCCGTGCTCTCAGAAACAGACGGCTTGCGACGTTGATCACCGTTTCCCGATTTTCCTCGGCCTGTGCGCGGCTCACCCTCATATCGATCTCCGATTAGATTTAATTTGACATCTATAACCCAAATAGAGTTAGATCGCAATCTAAATCATCCAGGTCGCTGGTCAAGAAGAGAACTCAAAATGAAACGCAAACATGTCCTGACTTTCGTGGGTCTCGTCGCAGCGGCGGGGGCGGCTGCTTTTTTCCTGGTTTTCGAAACGCCCAAACGGGAAGCCGGGGCTGCAGACCCAAGGACTGCTTCACCACTGGTAAGGGTGGCAGAGGCGACAAAGACTGAAGCGGCGGAGCGGTCGTTTACCGGGCACGGTCGCTTCGTGGGGTACAGAGCAACCTCGGCTTTCGGGTCCCGGGCAAGATCGTTGAGCGGATGGTGGATGTGGGCCAGCAGGTGAGACAAGGCCAGGCCCTGATGCGCATTGATGAAACCGATCTCCAGCTCGCGCTGACAGCAAAGCGCAATACGGTTACCGCAGCACGTGCCGTCCTGACCCAGGCACAGGCAGATGAGAAACGCTATGCGACGCTGGTGAAAAATGGATTGGCTGCCACTCAACAGCGTTATGAACAGGCAAAGGCGGCGCTGGACACGGCCTCTGCACAGCTTGCCGCGGCTGAAGCCGATGCCAAGGTCGTGGAAAACGCTGCCACCTATACCGTTCTTCTTGCAGACTCGGATGGCACAGTCGTCGAAACTCTCGGAGACCGGGGGCAGGTCGTGTCTGCCGGTCAGACGGTCGTTCAACTCGCGCAGTCTGGGCCGCGTGAAGCTGTTGTCTGGCTCCCTGAGACACTGCGGCCCGACATAGGGTCCGAAGCCGAGGCCAACGTCTACGGTGGCGACGGTCTCAGCGGCAAAGCCCGTTTGCGACAGATCTCCGATGCCGCCGATCCGCAAACCCGCACTTACGACGCGCGTTATGTTCTTGAAGGCTCAGCCGCATCTGCTCCGCTCGGCTCGACGGTGACGATCAAAATCCTGGACGCGGACCGGCAGTCGGAGGTCGCCGTACCAGTCGGCGCTATCCTGGACGACGGCACCCGGACAGGCGTGTGGGTTGTCAACGGCGCCACGTCGACCGTGAACTTTTCCCCCGTCGAGATCAAACGGATCGGCGAAGAGACCGCGTTTGTCACCGGGATCGGCGTTGGTCAGCAGGTTGTCGCTCTGGGCGCGCATCTCCTTGAAAATGGCGCGGCAGTCAGGACCTCAGTGCAGGAAGAGGTAAAAAAATGAGCTTCAATCTTTCCGCCATCGCGGTTCATGAACGCGCCGTCACACTGTTCTTCATCGTTCTGCTGGCTGCCGCGGGCGTGTACGCCTTCGTCAAGCTAGGCCGCGCCGAGGATCCCTCCTTCACTATCAAAACTATGACGGTCACTTCAGTCTGGCCGGGTGCCACAGCGCGTGAAATGCAGGATCTTGTCGCCGAGCCCCTTGAGAAGCGCATTCAGGAACTCACCTGGTACGACCGTGTCGAAACAACGACGCGGCCAGGCTATGCCTTCCTCACCGTGACACTGAAGGATAATACTCCGTCAAGCGCCGTCGCAGAAGAGTTCTATCAGGCTCGCAAAAAGCTCGGCGACGAAGCCCGAAATCTCCCGCCTGGCGTTATGGGGCCGTTCGTCAATGATGAATACTCCGATGTGAGCTTCGGCCTTTACGCACTGAAGGCGAAGGGAATGCCGATGCGGGACCTCGTGCGGCAGGCGGAGGTCATCCGTCAGGATCTCCTGCATGTGCCAGGGGTTAAGAAAATCAACATTCTCGGAGAGCGACCCGAACAGATCTTCGTCGAGTTTTCCTATGCCAAGCTCGCAACACTCGGAATATCGGCAACCGATATCGCCGCAGCTTTGCAGAGACAGAACACAGTCACGCCGGCCGGCTCTATCGACACCCGCGGCCCACAGGTCTTCATCCGTTTCGACGGAGCTTATAACAGCGTGCAGGCAATCGCCGATACGCCGATCGTGGCGGGCGGGCGGACGCTAAAGCTCTCCGATCTGGCGGAGGTGCGGCGCGGTTATCAGGATCCCGCAACCTACATCATCCGCCATGAGGGTGAGCCGACAATCATGCTGGGTGCGGTGATGCAATCGGGTTGGAATGGCCTTGAGCTCGGCAAGGCGCTTGAAGCACGATCTGCTGCGATCGCGCAGACACTGCCGCTGGGCATGACGCTCACCAAAGTCAGCGATCAAGCCGTCAACATCGACGAGGCGGTCGGTGAATTCATGCTCAAGTTCGCCATGGCGCTCGGTGTCGTACTGTTCGTGAGCCTGGTCGCACTCGGTTGGCGCGTCGGCATTGTGGTTGCGCTTGCTGTGCCGCTGACGCTGGCCGTCGTCTTCCTGATCATGCTGGAAACCGGCCGGTTCTTCGACCGCATCACGCTCGGCGCGCTGATCCTTGCGCTCGGCCTTCTCGTCGACGACGCCATCATTGCAATCGAGGTCATGGTAGTGAAAATGGAGGAGGGCATGGACCGCATCCAGGCGGCCGCTTATGCCTGGAGCCATACGGCGGCGCCGATGCTGTCCGGCACACTCGTCACAATCATCGGGCTGATGCCCGTTGGTTTCTGCCAAGTCGACCGCAGGCGAATATGCCGGCAACATCTTCTGGGTCGTGGGCTTCGCCCTGATCGTCTCATGGATCGTCGTGGTGACCTTTACGCCCTATCTCGGTGTGAAAATGCTGCCTGACATCAAGCCGGTCGAGGGCGGACACCACGCCATCTATGATACGCCGAATTACCGTCGCCTGCGCTCGCTCATCGAGTTTGCGGTTCGCCATAAATTCATCACCTGCGCCGTGGTCGGTATCACCATGGCCGTTTCGGTCGTCGGGATGGGCGGCGTAAAACAGCAGTTCTTCCCGACATCGGACCGGCCAGAGGTGCTGGTCGAAGTTCGCATGCCTGAGGGCACGAGCATCGAAACTACGACGGCCGCAGTGGAGAAAGTCGAAGACTGGCTGCAAACCCAGCCGGAAACCAAAATCGTCACCAGCTATGTCGGGCAGGGCGCGCCGCGCTTCTTCTTTGCCATGGCGCCCGAATTGCCAGACCCTGCCTTTGCCAAGGTCGTTGTATTGACGCCCGATGCCCATGCACGTGAGGCTTTGAAGCACCGCCTTCGCGCCGCCATTTCGGAAGGGCTTGTTCCTGAAGCATCTGTCCGTGTAACGCAGCTTGTCTTTGGACCCTACACGCCGTTCCCGGTCGAGTTTCGGATCATGGGACCTGATCAGGATGAGTTGTACAAGATTTCCGAGCAAGCCTTGGCAATTATGAAAAGTGTACCCGATGTACGACAGGCCAACCGGGATTGGGGCAATCGAACCCCTGTCCTGCGCTTTGTCCCCGATCAGGAGCGGCTCAATCTGATCGGTCTTTCACCGTCGGAAGCGGCCCAGCAGATGCAGTTGCTGCTCAGTGGCATCCCGGTCACCCAGGTGCGCGACAACATCCGCAACGTGCCCGTTGTCGCACGAAGTGCCGGCGAAAACCGACTTGATCCATCAAGGCTGGGTGATTTCTCGCTGATGAGCAGGGCCGGCCGTCAGGTACCACTCGATCAAATCGGGCATTCCGAGATCCGGTTCGAGGAGCCGATCCTCAAGCGCCGCGACCGCATGCCGGTTATCACGATCCGATCCGACATCAACGAGGCGACGCAACCCCCGAGGTTTCGCAGCAGGTCATGAAGGCACTTCAGCCGCTGATTGCGTCGCTCCCCGTCGGATACCGCATCGAGATGGGCGGCAATATCGAAGAGTCTCTCAAGGCCAATGTCGCCCTTGTTCAGGTCTTCCCGCTTATGATCGTGGCAACGCTGATCGTCATCATCCTGCAGGTTCGCAGTCTGTCGACGATGACGATGGTGATGCTGACAGCACCGCTTGGCCTTGCCGGAGTGGTGCCGACCTTGCTCCTGTTCAATCAGCCGTTTGGCTTCAACGCCATTCTCGGATTGATAGGATTGGCAGGCATCCTCATGCGCAACACGCTGATCCTGACAGAGCAGATCAAGGAAAATCAGGCCGCCGGTCTCGACGACTATCACGCCGTCATCGAAGCGACAGTGCAGCGGACGCGCCCTGTTATCCTCACTGCACTTGCAGCGGTTCTGGCCTTCATACCTTTGACCCACTCGGTATTCTGGGGATCGATGGCCTATACGCTGATTGGCGGAACGGCGGTAGGCACCGTCATGATCCTGCTCTTCCTTCCGGCCCTGTATGCCGTGTGGTTCCGGATCAAACCAACGAGGGCAAATGGGAAAGAGGAAACGGTCGGACATCTGGCGCAGCCGATGGCACTGGCGGCAGAGTAGGGCCGTCCGTGCCGCGTATCGTGATCCCACAGGGCCGCACGGGCACCGAAGTCGAGATGTGGCGCGTGTATACTTGATGTGGCGGAAGTGCACTTTCGCCGCATCGGTTACCAGAAGACATCTGTGGCCGACATAGCGTCATGTCTGGGGATGAGCAGTGCCAATATATACCGCTTCTTCCCGTCAAGGGCGGCTATCAACGAGTCTATCTGTGACCGCTTCGTTGAGCAGACTATCCATCTAGCCGCCGCAGTCGCTCGGCAAGATGCGCCGGCCCACGATAGGCTCAGGAGACTTTTCAAACTGCTCTATGACGAGCGAAGAAGGCAGCTCATCGAGGAGAAGCACGCCCATGACCTGGTTGTCGCAGCGACGACGGGAAACTGGCCGATCATGAGCGTCCATTGCCGTCGTCTCGTGACAATGGTCCAGGAGATCATTGAAGAAGGAGCTGAAGCAGGCGACCTTTCAGTCAATGATGCAGTTGAAGCCGCTCGGAGTGCGATGAACGCCTTCTCGCCGTTTTATCACCCCGTCCTTGTCGAGGCGCGGCTTCGAGAAGCCGAGGATCCCAAACAGGGTCTTGATCAGCAGATCAGCTTCATCCTGGCAGCCCTGGGCGGGTATCGTGGATTGTAAGCCGTTCACTCATTTCTGCTTGGCCACTCGCGATGAGCGTCGAGAAGACGCAATGCCGAATGCCCATTTGCCGGTAGAGGTCACTGCTTAACAAGGCCTTGCAACACTTGGATCGGACAGTCGGGCAGTCGACCACCCGACTTTCAACATCTCACGTAATACCTGACCTGTGCCGGAGTCGGCTGACGTCGCAGCGCCTGCCTAGGGGTGCAACCACGACCCTTTTGCCACTCTGAAATGCGACCGGCTATTCCGGGCGCCCCGTCGGGGACCGCCACCGTGGCGGCCCACGGTGACCTTTCGATCACGTGGATGGTCACCTCCAGTGATCAGAACGTGAAGTCCACGACGATCTTGCCCGGGGCGTGGCCGGTGCGATTGTGCTCGATTGCGGACGGCAGATCATCGAAGCTGACCACGTCGGCGATTGTCGATCGCAGTGCGCCGGCGGCGACCTGTTGGGCAATCGCCTTTCTGGGGAGTAGTGGCCACACGCGGTGAATTTTAAGCGGCGCCAATGGTTCGATATTTCTACAACCGCAACGCAACGTCTGAGACTGGCGTGCTGACGGCGTTAATTTCGGCCGAAATATGATCGTGGCTTTGGGGCCATTCCAGCCTGGAGAAAACATGAAAATTGACATTCTAATAAATGAAAAACCTTGTGAAGAGGAGGTCTTGAGCATTTATAAAGCCAACGACTGGTCATCTGCACAGAAACCCCAAACTTTACTGGCTGCCCTACACAATTCGCACACTCTGATAACGGCGCGTTCCAATAACCTGTTAATCGGACTGGCAAATGCCATTTCCGACGGACACCTGGTCGTCTACTTTCCCCATCTGCTTGTGCATCCTGACTTTCAGAGACGGGGCATCGGTCGCAAATTGATGACCGCAATGCTCCAGAAATATGCTGACTTTCATCAGATAATGCTCACTGCGGACGGTAACTCCGTTCGCTTCTACGAGGGCCTTGGGTTTGCCAAAGCGGGCAGCACCGTTCCAATGTGGATCTATGCTGGAACAGACCATTAATTAAGCGTGCCTAGGCCGTAGTGACGATTTAACTATTTGAGCCAGATGGCGATGGCTGCGAGTTTGACGACACCCATGAAGTTGGCCAGAAGCTTGTCGTATCGGGTTGCGACGCGTCGGAACTGTTTGAGCCTGTTGAAGAAGCGCTCGATGCGATTGCGCTCCTTGTAGAGTTCGGCGTCGTAGGCACGCTGAACCTTTCGGTTGCGCCTGGGCGGGATGACGAGGCGTGTTCCTGCCTGCGTGATCCTTTCGCACAGATGATCGGCATCATAGCCTTTGTCTGCAAGGGCGGCCACGGCCTCGAAACCGTCGACGAGATCATGGGCAAAGGCGATGTCGTTGCGTTGTCCGGGAGAGCCTATCAATCGGATTGGAAGGCCGAGCGCTTCCGTCGCTGCGTGGATTTTGGTGCTCAATCCACCGCGAGACCGGCCCAGGCCCTGGGCATCCGCCCCCTTTTAGCTTGCGTGCGCCGGCGGCATGCTGATGCGCCCGCACGATGGTACTATCAATCATCAGCCATTCGAGGTCGGCTTCACGCGAAAGAACCGACAGCATCTCGTCAAGAACACCCATCTCGATCCAGCGGTAATAGCGCCGCTTCACCGAGCGATAGTCGCCAAGCCGCTCGGGCAGGTCGCGCCAACGGCCGCCAGAGCGCGCCATCCATAGAAGCGCATCCAGAAATGTTCGATTATCCGTGCAAGGGCCACGCTTGCCTTTGGTGCCGCCCGGCACAAAGCCCTTGATCCGTTCCCATTGATCATCCCGAAGCGTATCGCAATCCATCACCGATCTCCAAAATCAGCTTTGAATCCGATTTGCGCACCTTTGGGAACCCTAAATCCTTAAATCGTCACCACACCCTAATGTTCATGAACTTACGTTCAGCCCCTTGACTTAAAGTACACTCGAACCCTCAGCCTTGAATGCATCGTGGCGAAAGAAGGGTGCTCACGAAGAATGGCGAACTGGCGAAGCGTTCTGGACTGTCGGCCCATACCATCCGTTGAGAGGAATGGGCTGCTTCCCTACGCGTTCAGGGACGCCAACGTGACTACGACGCATCAATCCTGATCTGGATTCAGTTTCTTGGTCGCCTGAAAACGACCGTGATGCCGATGTGTTCGATCAGCGCACTGGACCGCTCTTGGTAAGGGCATTCCTGTCCTCGTGGCCTAACTGATGCTGGTATCGATCCATGCGCGTGTCTGCTCAAGAACCTCGTCCGACAGCTCGCGATCGTCGATCGCGCGGGCAAGGATCACGGCCCCGACCATCGCTGCCCAGCTTCCGATCGCTGTGCGCCGCCTGTCGGCCCGGATCCAGCTGCGGGAGCGCCTTGTCGATCCGGGCGATCTGCACGCGAAGGCCTTCCGTCATGGCGGCGTGTGCTGCCGGGGTCTGGTGGCGAATGGCAGCGGCAAGACCGGCCGTGGGGCAGCCACCGGCGGCGTTGTCGCGATGGCGAGGCGAAAGATAGGAGCCGACATAAGCGCGGAAATCGCCTGCTCCAACGGTGTCCGCAGCAAGGGCATGGACAAGGGTCTGTGCGACCAGATCGTCCTTTGAACTGAAATGGCCATAGAAGCCTCCATGAGTAAGACCGGCGGCCTTCATCACTTCGGCCACGCTGACTGCGTCGAACCCCTTGTCGCGAAAAAGCCGGCTGGCAACATCCAGAATCCGGCGACGGTTCTCCGCCATCTGTTCTCGGCTGACCTTCATCTTCAAAATTCTCCACCGCGGTCGTTGACATTTACATGACAGCCATCATATTTACCTATAATCATGATGAGCGTCATGAATATAGGTCCCCTCAGAGAAAAGAGCAATCCCATGACCACAAGTCCAGCAGTCCTCATTACCGGCGCCTCCACCGGCATCGGCGGTCCTATGCAGAACGCTTCGCTCGGCGCGGGCACGACCTTGTGCTGGTCGCGCGTGACGTGGCGCGCCTGGAGGCCATGGCAGGCCCTCTTCGTCAGGAAACCCGCGTGGCGATCGACATCATCCAAGCCGATCTTACGCAGCCCGCTGATCTTGCGAAGGTAGAGACGAGACTACGCGACGACGCCCGCATCGGCATCCTCGTCAACAATGCCGGAACGGCCATCGGCGGAACCTTCGTCGAACAGAGCATTGACGACATGACACGGCTTGTTGCGCTCAACACGACCGCCCTTCTGCGGCTTGCCAGTGCCATCGCCCCACGTCTCGCAAAGAGCGGCGAAGGGGCGATCATCAATATCGGTTCGGTGGTCGGGTTGGCGCCGGAGTTTGGAATGACGGTCTACGGCGCAACCAAGGCCTTCGTCCTGTTCCTGTCTCAGGGGCTCAGCCTCGAACTTGGGCCGAAAGGCGTCTACGTCCAGGCTGTGCTTCCAGCCACAACTCGAACCGAAATCTGGGGGCATGTTGGCGCCGACGTCAACGCACTTTCCAACGTCATGGAGGTGAACGATCTGGTCGATGCGGCGCTGGTTGGTTTCGACCGCCGCGAGCCGGTGACCATCCCGCCGCTTCCAGATGCCGGTCAGTGGGAGGCGTTTGATTCTGCGCGCAAGGCCATGCTTGCCAATTTCGGCAACGCACTTCCTGCCGAGCGTTACCGCACGGTCGCCTGAACACCACGCAACCATCCAGAGACAGACCGCTGCAGCGGCAACACCATAGGTGAACTATGACCAGCAAGACGCTTTTTGAGGCCTATACGCTCGGCTCGCTGACCCTCTCCAATCGCAATGTGATGGCGCCTCTGACGCGCAATCGCGCCGGCCCGGGCTTCATTGCGGGCGACCTTACTGCTGAATATTACGGCCAGCGTGCCTCGGCCGGGTTGATCATTTCCGAGGCCACGCAGATCTCGCAGCAGGGACAGGGCTACCAGGACACGCCCGGCATCTACACTGAGGCTCAGATCGAGGGCTGGCGCAAGGTCACCACTGCCGTGCATGCGAAGGGCGGCCACATCTTCCTGCAACTCTGGCACGTCGGCCGCATCAGCCATGTCGACCTTCAGGAGAACGGCGCTGCACCGGTTGCGCCTTCAGCGATCCGGGCTGAGGCCAAGACGTTCGTCAACAATGCCTTCGTGGATGTTTCGCAACCCCGTGCCCTCGAGCTCGACGAGCTTCCGGGGATCGTCAACGACTTCCGGCAAGCAGCCGCAAGCGCCATTGAGGCCGGTTTCGATGGCGTCGAGATTCACGGAGCCAACGGCTATCTGCTCGACCAATTCGCCAAGGACGGCGCCAACGTTCGGACAGACGCCTATGGCGGCTCTGTCGAAAACCGCGCCCGCCTGATGCTGGAAGTCACGGCTGCGGTTGTCGAGGAAATCAGCGCTGCGCGCACCGGCATCCGGATCTCGCCGGTCTCGCCCGCCAATGGCATTTCAAGCAGTGACCCCCAGCCGCTGTTCGACTATATCGTCGAACAACTCAGAAGCCCTTGGTATCGTCTACATTCATGTCGTCGAGGGCGCCACCGGCGGGCCGCAGGATGCCGCGCCGTTCGACTTCGGATCGCTTCGCCATCGCTTCAGCAAGACCTATATCGCCAACAATGGCTATGACCTCAAACTCGCGACATCAAATCTTGCGGATGGCAAGGCGGATCTGTTTGCTTTCGGACGGCCGTTTATCGCAAATCCCGACCTAGTCGAGCGCCTGAAAACCGGCGCGCCGCTGACACAGATCGATCCTTCCACGCTCTACGGCGGTGGCGCTGCTGGCTATACCGATTATCCCGCGTTCGCAGCAACATCCGGCAAGTAGGAGCCTTGGGGCCGCACTTCGATGCGGCCCCAATCCTTTGCGCTGTCTGCAACAGTGCGGAGACATCTGTTGATTTCCACGCGGAACTTAGCGGCTCAGTTCTGCATGGAAATCAACACTCAGAGCCGAAATCTACCGTTATCCAGACGCAGATCCACCGATCAAGCGCCTGACCGCTTTCGACCGCTTCCGGGCCTGATGCAATCCATTTGATCGATCTCTAAACGGACCCATGCTATGAGCGCATGGCCGACCCGAGCCCTTGTGCCTTATCGACGGTCGGGCATTAGTCTATATTCCAATCATCGAAACAACGTTGGAACCAAAGTAAGGTTGCTGGCGTCAAGAGGCCTCACGAAAGGGGATCATCATGAACGTAGCACCTCTTTCAACACTTGGCGCAAGTATCGTCAGGCCGTTACCGAACTTGGCCGCATGAGCTCGCGCGAACTGCAGGACCTCGGTATCAATCGCGCCGACATCCACAGCGTTGCCCGCGTCGGTTGCTCGCTAAGCGGCTCTTTCTAAGCCATTTGAGTAACAAGACGCCCGCTGATGATGTGGGCGTTTCTGTGTCTGGCCTGCCGCGAGGCGCTAAGCTGGAGATTTCTCCCCTCAGAGTGCAGCCATGCACTTTTCGCATGGCTGCACTGCAGCAAAGTCTATTTAATGAGCGGCGAGAATGGGTATCTTGGTTTTCATCGAAGCGATGCACCTCCTCCCGCAGAGCTTCGATTTCAGACGCCCCACTCCTCCTCCCAGGGGAGTCTGTCGGAACAGCGGCACTCCTCCTCCCAGTCGCTGTTCGGTTCTTTTCGAAAAGCCTGCCGCACCTCCTCCCGCGGCGGGCTTTTCTTTTTTTCAGGCCCGTCGCATCAGAGTTCGAGAGCGAGCTACGGTTCTTGCCCGCTGTCTTCGGTGTTGAGCGATGACAGGGTGACGCCTAGCAGTCGCACCGGAAGTTTCAACGGAAACACAGAGGTGAGCAGCGTCTCCGCAATCTCCAGCACCATGTCGATATTGAAGACGGCTCCGGACACGGTCTTTCTGCGTGTCGCTTGGCTCAAATCCGAATATTTGATCTTGACGGTGATCGTCTTTCCCGTGATGTCATGCGCTTATTGATTTCCGCTTTAAATTGATCAGGTTTTTCGTTTCGCACTGAGCCCGTAACGGAAGCAATTGATAAACCATTTCAAAGCCATAATGAAAGTGAACCGGCTCACGCGCAAGTCGAAATACGGCTCAATTCAACGCGGAAATCAACAAATAGAGGCTACGAGGCGCGAGAGAGCGGCTTAGATCGGACCCCGACCTTTCCAAAACAACGCCCGACATGAGTTTTGATTGTGTTTGGCGAACGCCAAGTGTTTTCGCAATATCATGAAGGTTCCTGCTGCCGATCAACGTTGCCACCCTCAAGTCGGCATCCGTCAAGTCGAACATCAGTTGCAGTTGCATGCAAGTGTCTCGATTGTCGCCAGCTTGCCCATCTGCAGGGCGGTCTTGATGCGGCTTTTGTCACGCAGGGTCGCCTAATCAATTTTGCGCGCTCAAAGGCGCACTGCGTCAGACGGTCTGGTCGGCGTCGAGGTGTCGTCCTTCAGTCACTCAAGGATCTGGTCTTCAAGAAAGTAACGAAGCAAGGCTGGGACCTATATGATGTCAGCTTTGAGAATAGCCAACTGTTGTGGAGCTTCGTGCTGGACGAAGGGCGGGCAATTTAGCGGCCTATTTTATCGGTCGCCTCCTGAACTCTAGCCCAAATGCTGAGTTCGCCAATTCCTGACTTTTAGAAAGGTAAACTGTGGAGATCCTTTACCAGCTTCATGTTGCCGAGACGGGTGGATGGCTGGTGAGCCACCGGATGAACTCCGCTCTTCCCGGTTACCTCATGATTAGTTCCAAGACCGACACCAATGATCTGTACGCGTTCCCAGAAAGCGCTTAAGGCGAACTCGGTCCCCTGCTTGTGATGGCTCAGAAAGTGCTAGTCTCTGGGTGCTACATTGCTCAGGGGCGAGTCCGCGCCGTCTGAAAAACCACGATATCGCAGGTGGCTCCTGCTGAGATGTGCCCGCATGGCCTCGCGTGCCCGTTCTGCATTCCCCGAGCTGATTGCCTCATAGATTGCTCGATGCTCGACCACTGTATTCTGGATATAGTCGAGAGTGATGAGGGCCGGGTTGAGCTGCTTGGAGAAAGCCGGTTGCGGAAGAATTTGCAGGCTCATAAGGCTGAAGAACTCGATGAAGGCGCCATTGTTTGTTGCTTCTGCGATCGATCGGTGAAAAACAAAGTCGAGATGGTCAAGAGCGGTTTCGTCCTCAAGTGAAGCCTCGAACTCGCGGGCCGCGTTCCAGATGTTGGATTCCTGAGCCCAGGATCGCCGAACGGCGGCCAACCCGGCAGCATGCACCTCGAAAGCCATTCTAAGTTCCAGCAGGTCCATGAATGACGTTTGCAGACGGGCCAGGGGGCAAGCGCGAGGTTTGCATCCAGCGAGCTGGCATCTTCAATGTCCAGATCCGGTCGATCTCGCACGAACACCCCGACACCGTGACGAGACTCGACAATGCCGTCGGACCGTAAGGCCGATACTGCTTCTCGAATGACTGTCCTGCTGACGCCGAACCGCTCGGATAATTCGGCGAGCGACCCCAGTTTGGCACCGCTCTCGAACTGGCCGTTGCCGATGTGAGCCTTGAGCGCCTGAATTGTTCGGCCCGTTAAACTGTCCAAAACCTGTTTCCCTTTGCCCCAAATCACGCTGCAGAATGTAGTGTTTTGCGCAAGGTAGCACTTCACTCGGTGGTGATGCTACCACTTGGTGCTAATTTCGTTGATACAGAGTGCGCACACCTGCTCAGACGAAGGGGACAGCAACCACTCTACGGGAGGTAGAAGCTAAAAATTTTTTGCTCATAAAGCCCTTGAACACCGATGATACTACCAATAAATCGATTTAAGGAGCTTCCTAAATGATTGTTATAACCGCATAAACTGAATATTCCACAGGGACTTATGCCTAAGAGATAGTATCTCATGATTTTGTCTTGACAAGAGATACTATTTCATCAATTCTCATCAACAGAAAAGTGGAGCAACATCTGACGCATTAGTAGCGCTGGGTAAATGCTCCGGGGAACGTGGTTCAGGGCGTCAGTGCGTCTGAAAATGATGGGAAAATGCTATGGGTGTCGTCGCCGCACGTCTCACCGAGCTCGGTATCGTATTGCCTACGATTGCCCCGGCTTCAGGAAATTACATTCCTCATCGGCTCGTCGGAAGCCTTCTGTTCGTATCAGGCCAGATCCCGCGGATCGACGGTGTTGAGCATTATGTCGGCGTGGTGGGGCAGGATATCTCGCCTGAGGACGGATATAGGGCCGCCCGCCTCTGCGCGCTCAATATCGTAGCACGGGTCAATACTGCTCTGGATGGCGATCTTAACCGCGTCATCGCCTGCGCTCAGCTGCGTGGCTTTGTCAATGCGCCCGCGGATTTCAGAGGCCATCCGGCGGTGATTGACGGCGCTTCCGACCTTCTTGTGGAGATCTTTGGCAACAAGGGGCGCCATGTTCTGCACCGCGCTTGGCGCCGGATCGTTGCCGCGCGGATCCTCCGTCGAGGTCGACGCTATTTTCGAAGTCGCACCGAAAGCCTGACAGAAAAGGGGAACTGGCCATGAACGGGACCAGCATGTCGGAAAAAGCCATAGCCATGACGGGTGTCAACAAATGGTACGGTCATCTCCAAGTCTTGAAGGCGATCAACCTTGAGGTTGGGCGCGGCGAGCATATCGTCCTGTGTGGGCCCTCCGGTTCAGGCAAATCTACTCTCATCCGCTGTATCAATCACCTGGAGGAAATCCAGGAGGGCAGCATCGCCGTCAATGGTACGACGCTCAGCCAGAAGGGTAGCAACGCCGACCATATCCGCCACGATGTCGGCATGGTGTTTCAGCAGTTCAACCTTTTTCCGCATTTGACCGTTCTGCAGAACTGTATGCTCGCCCAGCGCCGGGTGCGCAAAGCTTCCGTAGCCGAGGCGAAAGACAAGGCAATGCTCCATCTGGAGCGGGTGCATATTGCTGAACAGGCCCAAAAATATCCCGCACAGCTTTCCGGCGGCCAGCAGCAGCGCGTGGCTATCGCCCGGGCACTCTGCATGGATCCCAAGATTATGCTCTTCGATGAGCCCACCTCGGCGCTCGACCCTGAAATGGTCAAGGAAGTACTCGACACGATGATCTCGCTTGCAGACGATGGCATCACCATGATCTGCGTCACCCACGAGATGGGCTTTGCGCGTGCCGTCGCACATCGCGTCATCTTCATGGACCGTGGCGAAATCATTGAGAGCGCCAAGCCGGACGTCTTTTTCAGCAATCCGGCTCACGAGCGAACCAAAACGTTCCTCAGCCAGATCCTCAACCATTGAGGCGGGGCTGATGAATTACACCTTCGACTTTGCACCGGTTTTTGCCGCGTGGCCGATGCTGCTGGAAGGCGTGATCGGTACGTTAAGAATGTCGTCCCTCTCGATGGTCTTCGGATTATCGCTCGGTATTGTATTCATGATGATGCGCATGAGCACAGGTACCGGCAATGCGAACCATTGCCGTTTGCTATATTGAACTGATCCGCAATACGCCCATCCTCGTGCAGGTGTTCTTCGTATTTTTCGGCATGCCAGCGATTGGCATCCGGCTCAGCGGCGAGCAGGCGGCAATCCTGGCCATGACGCTGAACTGCGCAGCCTATGCGGCGGAGATCGTGCGTGGTGGCGTGCAGTCCATCCGTCCGGGCCAGATCGAAGCGGGCAGGGCGCTTGGGATGGATACGGCCGATATCTATCGGTTCATAGTCTTCCGCCCGGCAATCAGGGCAGTCTACCCGGCGCTGTGTAGCCAGTTCATCCTGTTGATGCTGAACTCGAGTCTGGTTTCGTCGGTTTCGGCGGAAGAGGTTACCTATTTTGCGCAGACGCTTGATGCCCAAACATTCCGGAGCTTCGAAATCTATCTGACGCTTGGTGTCATCTACCTCCTGTTGTCCCAGGTCGTTTCCATCGCTCTCGGCATGATCGGCCGGGTCTATTTTTCCTATCCGGCAAAGTGAGGCAGTTCGATGATCCGTCAATTTGGTTGGAACGAGTTCCTCTTTCTGCTCGAAGGCGCACGCTGGACAGTTGTGCTTTCGCTTCTTGCCTTCACTGTCGGCGGAGCGCTGGGCCTGGCTGTCGCGCTTGGACGCACCAGCAAATGGAAAGCGTTGCGCATCCTCATGGCTACGTACATCCAGATCTTTCAGGGCACGCCGCTGCTGATCCAACTGTTCTTCGTTTATTTCGGTCTGCCGCTTCTGGGCTTCAAGGTGGATGTCTGGGTGGCGCTGACGATCGGCCTGTCGCTGCATACAAGCGCGTTTCTCGGCGAGATCCGGCGCGGTAGCATCCAGGCCGTTTCTGATGGTCAAAGCGAGGCTGCTCGAGCACTCGGTATTGGCTATATGCATCGTATGGTGGATGTCGTGTTACCGCAGGCTTTTCGCATCGGTCTGCCCGCCACCATCAGCTTTCTCGTCAACCTGATTAAAGGCACCGCGCTCGCCGCTCTGCTCGGTCTGACGGAGCTCACTCGCTCCGGCCAGTTGATGGCGAACATCACGTTTCAGCCGCTGCAGGTCTATGGGGCGGTCGCAGTCATCTACTTCTTCATCTGCGTACCCCTGACCTACTGCAGTGCCCGGATCGAGCAGCGCCTCAACGCTGCGCGGTAAAACAAGAATGCATCCCAAGAAACCAACCAGAGGTGATCACATGACCAAGACAGTATCGACCCCTTCGCGTTCGAAAATCCTGAGTGGGTTTGCCGCAATGCTCTTCGCCGCGACCTCATTCACGACGACGGCGCTCGCCGTCACACCCGAAGAGCTCAAGTCAAAGGGTATCGCCACCATCGGCGTACAGATGGACCAGTTTCCATGGGGCTTCATCGATGCCAACTGGCGGCAATGACGGTTTCGACATTGAGATCGCCAAAATGATCGCCAAGGAACTGGGCGTTGAGGTGAAGTTCGAGCGCATCACCGGCCAGAATCGAATTCCGCTGCTCGTCAATGGCAATGTTGACTTCCTGGTGCCGTCGATGACGATCACCGAAGAACGCGCCAAAGTCATCCAGTATGTCATTCCCTATTCGTCGAACGACATCACCGTCTGGGGCAAGACCGAAGCTGCCATAGAAGGCAACGAGGATCTTTCGAAATACGTGATCGGCGTCAACCGCGGCAGCGCCTTCCGAGCCGCTGCTGGTCAAGGTCGCGCCGAAGGATACGCAGATCAAGCGCTTTGACGATGATGCGACGACGGTCCAGGCACTTTTGTCCGGCCAAGTCGATGCAATCCTGGGAAGCGTGACCTATGGCCTCGTCATCAAAGAGACCGGCCATGACAAGCAATTCGAGCGCAAGTACAAGGTTGCCGACAATTTCCAGGGCATGGCGGTTCGCAAGGGCGATCACGAAATGCTTGCTTTCCTGACTGATTTCGTCGCCAAACACACGACGGACGGATCTCTCGATGCCCTTTACAAAAAATGGATCGGTGTCGACCGCATGAAACTCCCGACAACATTGCCGGGTGTAGACTTCATCGGAAAACAATAACGCCAAAGCTCTGCGCGGCCGTTACAGCCGCCGCGAAGAGCTTGAGAAATCAACAACTGAAGAGCTTTTGGCCCCCGCCTGTCTGTGCGGGCGGGGACGGTCTGCTGCACGCCGAAAATCGGGTTATCAGGCAAGCGCAACAAAAGCTCGCTTAGGGAGCATGGACGAGAAAATGATGAAAGATGGCAAGCAGATCAGGGTCGGAGTCGATATCGGTGGCACCTTTACTGACGTCGCGATGGAGGTCGGCAGCACACTCCATTCGGTCAAGGTGTTAACTGATTACTCCTATCCCGAAAACGCGATCGTCAAGGGCATCCACGAGGTGGCGGAGATCGCCGGTGTCGAGCTTTCGCAGATTGACACGATCATTCACGGGACCACGCTTGCAACCAATGCGCTGATCGAGCGGCGCAGTGCGCGCACCGCCTTCATTACCACCAAGGGCTTTCGCGACGTCATCGAGATGCGCACGGAAAGCCGCTTCGAACAGTATGACCTCGATATTGTGCTGCCGGCGCCGCTGGTGCCTGCAACAACGAACGCTTCGTTATCGACGAGCGTATTGGTGCGGACGGCTCGGTTCTAAAGGCGCTTGATCTCGCCGAAGTCGACGCACTGTGCGACAGCATCATCGCCACAGGCTACGACAGCGTCGCCATCGGCTTCATCCATTCCTACCTCAATGGTGCACACGAAAAGGTCGTTCGCGATCGGCTGCTGGCCAAGAAAGCAGGCATTTCCGTCTCGATCTCGTCGGAAGTGTCGCCGCAGATGCGGGAATTCCAGCGCTTCAACACTGTGTGCGCCAACGCCTTCGTCAAGCCGCTGATGGCATCCTACCTCAACCGTCTCGTCGGTCGTCTCACCGAGGAAGGCACCCGTTGCCCGGTCTTCATGATCCACTCGGGCGGGGGCATCATCAGCGTCGAGAGCGCCATCGAATTTCCGGTGCGCCTGCTCAGAATCCGGCCCGGCCGGTGGTGCGATCTTCGCCGCTCACATCGCCAGCAGCTACGGCCTCGATCGGGTGCTTTCTTATGATATGGGCGGCACGACTGCAAAGATCTGCTTGATCGAAAAGCAGACGCCGAAGACCTCCAAGACCTTCGAAGTGGCCCGCACCTGGCGCTTCAAGAAGGGCAGCGGCATGCCGATTTCCATTCCGGTCATCAGAAATGGTCGAGATCGGCGCCGGTGGCGGCTCGATCGCCACCATCGACAGCATGCGCCAGATCCGGAGTCGGCCCGCATAGTGCCGGCTCCGAACCGGGACCGGCTTGCTACGGCCGCGGCGGCGCACATCCCACCGTCACCGATGCCGACCTAATCCTCGGCCGCCTCGATCCCGACGAATTCTGCGGGCGGTGCGATGAAACTCGACCGCCCGGCCTCTGACAGAGCCATGGATGCCGACATCGCCTCGAAACTCAACACCGATGTTGCCACGGCCGCTTTCGGTCTTAGCGAAGTGGTTGATGAAAACATGAGCAATGCGGCGCGCATGCACGCAGTGGAGAGCGGCAAAGAGCTTTCCGAGTTTACCATGATCGCCTTCGGCGGCGCAGCACCAATCCACGCCGCGTCTGTGCGAAAAGCTCGGCATGTCCGAACTGCTGATCCCGCCGGGTGCGGGTGTTGGCTCGGCCATCGGCTTTTGCGTGCTCCCTTCGGGTTCGAGAGTGTGCGCAGCGCCTACAGCCGCATCAGCCGGTTCGATGCGGCTGCGATCAACCAAACGATCGCCGACCTCAGCGCCGAGGCCATATCCTTCGTGCGCTCCGGTTCGCCTGAGGCCGATCCGGATCTCGAATGCACGGCCTACATGCGATACGTTGGCCAGGGATGGGAAGTACCGGTCACCATCGAAGTGCGCGATTACGCAGTTGCCGACGGCGAGCTGTTCCGAAAGCTGTTCGACGAACAATACGAACATTTCTTCGGCCGCGTTATTGATGGTCTCGATGTCGAGATCGTCAGTTGGTCGCTGCGCGCCACCTCGAAAGTCTCGCCCCCAGATAGGATTGGCAAGACCGCGAAGGCGGACGAAGCAAAAGTCCGCGGCACCCGCGAAATTTTCGATGTTCAGGAAGGCAGTTTCCAGACGGCCTCGATCGTTGCACGCGCCGACATGAAGCCGGGCGATTTCGTCGCCGGCCCCGCCGTCATCACCGAACGCGAAACCTCAACGATCATCACCGCAAGCCGAGAAGTCATCATGCAGGCCGATGGCTGCCTGCTCATACGCGTCAAGCAGAGCGCTTGAACGGAGGATTTGACATGAAAACCAGTGCACTTTCCGACGTCCACATGCAGATCATGTGGAACCGGCTGATCTCCGTTGTCGAAGAACAGGCCGTCACCCTCATCCGCACCGCCTTCTCCACCAGTGTGCGTGAATCAGGGCGATCTTTCCGCCGGCGTCTTCAACCGCGGTGGCAAGATGATCGCCCAGGCGGTGACCGGCACGCCGGGGCACGTCAACGCCATGGCCGAGGCTGTGGGGCATTTCATCCACGACATCGGCCCTGAAAATATTTTTGAGGGCGATGTCTACATCACCAACGATCCGTGGAAGGGAACCGGCCACCTGCACGACTTCACCGTCGTCTCGCCCAGCTTCCGAAATGGCGGGCTGGTCGGCTATTTCGCCTGCACGGCCCATGTGGTGGATGTCGGTGGCCGCGGTTTTGGCCCGGACGCGAATGAGGTCTACGAAGAGGGCATCTTCGTTCCGATCATGAAGTTTGCCGAACGCGGCAAGGTCAACAAGGATCTCGTCAACATCCTGCACAACAACGTGCGTGAAAGCCATCAGGTGGTCGGCGACGTCTATTCGCTGGCGGCCTGCAACGAGATCGGCCATCGCCGCCTAATGGACATGATGGCGGAGTTCAGAACTGGCCGATCTGGAGGCGCTTGGCGAATTCATCTTCAAGCGCAGCTATGACGCTACGATCGAGCGCATTGCCGCCCTGCCGAAGGGTTTCTATTCCAATACGATGCGCGTCGACGGTTATGGTTCGCCGATCGATATCGTGGTACGCCTCGATGTGGCGGAAGACTACATCCTTGCCGATTTCGAGGGTACATCGCCACCGAGCCCCAAGGGCATCAATTGCCCGATCATCTATTCGGCAGCCTATGCCTGCTATGGCATGAAATGCTCTATCGCGCCGGAGATTCCCAACAACCACGCTTCGCTGCTGCCGTTTCGCGTGACAGCCCCCAAAAACTGCATCCTCAATGCTCAGCACCCCGCGCCGGTTTCCGTTCGGCACGTGCTTGGCCACCTTGTCCCCGACGCCGTGCTCGGCGCCGTGCACAAGATGCTCCCCGGAAAGGTGCCAGCGGAAGGTGCGGGTGCGCTGTGGAACCTGCATGTCAGCGTTCGCCCGCTACAGGGTGAAAAGGCTCCGGCCGATGGCGGCCAGCGTGCCGAAGTGCTGCTGTTCAACAGCGGTGGCGCCGGCGCACGCTCCACGCTCGATGGTCTGAGCGCCACGGCGTTTCCGAGCGGCGTGCATTCCATGTCGATCGAGGCGACCGAGCATGTGGGGCCGGTGATTTTCTGGCGCAAGGAACTGCGTGACGGTTCCGGTGGTGCGGGCAAGTTCCGCGGTGGGCTCGGCCAGGTCGTGGAGATCTCACCAACCGACGGTCACGAGATGCATTTTAACGCCATGTTCGACCGCGTTGATCATCCACCTCGTGGACGCGAGGGCGGAGCCAATGGCGCAGCAGGTGCCGTGTTGCTCGATGACGGGACGATCCTAGCCACCAAAGGGCGCCAGCACGTGCCCGCGGGCCGCAGATTGATCCTGCAGCTTCCAGGTGGCGGCGGATACGGTGCGCCCGACAAGCGCGATTCGACAGCTGCGCAACGCGACCGGGATTTCGACTACGTGTCGAATAGCTAATCCGCTTGTGACCGGTGGAGAAATCGGCCGGTCACCACCACAGTTTTTCGGGAATTTGGACATGAGTTTCGAAAACAAACGTGCGGCTGGTATCAAGTCGTCGCCGAGCATGGCGATCGCCATGGCAGCAAAGAAATTGGCCGCAGAAGGCCACGACATCATTGACCTGTCGCTTGGCGAGCCGGATTTCGAGCCTCCCGCACATGTCGCGGACGCTGCTGTAGCAGCGATCCGCAAGGGTGGCGTCCGGTATGGTGCTGCGGCCGGCACGGGAAAGCCTGCGCCAGGCGATCGTGGCCAAGTTCAAGCGCGAAAACCAGCTCGATTATTCTATCGACGAGGTGATGGTAGCCAATGGCGCCAAACAGATCCTGTTCGACGTGTTTCTTGCCACACTGGAGCGGGGGACGAGGTGATCATCCCGACGCCCTGTTGGGTTTCCTATGGCGATATCGTATCGCTGCATGGCGGTGAACCGGTCTATGTGTCCTGCAGCCCAGAGGTCGGTTTCAAGATCGATGCTACAAAGCTTGAGGCATCGATCACACCAAGAACGCGCTGGCTGATGCTGAATTCTCCGTCCAATCCAACTGGCGCGATCTACTCACAGGAGGAATATCGCGCGCTCGGCGAGGTGCTGGCCCGCCATCCGCGTCTTGGTGGTCTCAGACGAGATCTACGAGCATGTGCTGCTGAAAGACGTGCCTTTCGTATCTTTCGCCCAGGCCTGCCTGGACTTGCGCGACCGCACGCTGATCGTCAACGGCGTATCGAAAGCCTACGCCATGACCGGCTGGCGCGTCGGTTACGCCGCCGGCCCAAAGGCTTTGATCGCAGCGCTTAACAAGATGCAGTCGCAGAGCGTTACCTCGGTCTCGACGACCGCGCAGGCAGCCGCACTTGCGGCGTTGACCGGCGATCAGGATTTTGTCGGTAGGGGCGCGGCGACTTTTGCCGGCCGCGCGAAAATCATGGCCAATCGTCTGGCGCAGATCGACGGCGTTGATTTCACGCCGCCTGACGGGGCTTTTTATGCGTTCATCGGCGTCCAGCGGCTGCTCGGCCGCAAGACGGCGACGGGCGAGTGCCTCGCCGAAGACTCGGCTTTTGCGTCACACCTGTTGCAGCAATTCGGCCTGTCGAGCGTGCCCGGTGCAGCGTTCGGTGCCCCCGGGTTCATTCGCCTGTCGATCGCGGCATCCGAGCGAGACCTTGAAGGCGCCTGCGATCGATTGGCCGCGATGGTTCAGTCTCTTCGAGACTGAACGGCATTTTCCAAGCATTCAAATATCAATGCGGCGGCGCTCGATTGCGCTTCCCCCACAGGAGGTAAATCCATGAAGACCGAAGACTTGAAGCATGCGCTTGGGGCGGGCCTTCTTTCCTTTCCGGTGACGCACTTTAGCGCGGATGGAAAGTTCAAGGCCGATAGCTATGCCGAGCATGTCAACTGGCTGTCCGGTTTCGGCGCCGCGACGCTGTTTGCGGCAGGCGGAACCGGTGAGTTCTTCTCGTTGGCGCCCGATGAAATCCCCGAAATCGTGCGAGTGGCGAAAGAGGCTGCTGGTAGTACGCCAATCGTGTCAGGTTGCGGATACGGGACGGAGATCGTGGTCTCTATCGCCCGGTCGGTCGAGAAGGCTGGAGCCGACGGCATCCTGCTCTTGCCGCACTACCTGATCGACGCTCCACAGGAAGGGCTGTACCAGCATATCAAAGCGGTCTGCGATGCGACGGGTATGGGCGTCATGGTGTATAATCGTGACAATTCAGTGCTGCAGGCAGATACGCTTGCGCGGCTCTGTGATGGATGCCCCAACCTTGTTGGCTTTAAGGATGGCACCGGCGATATCGGGCTTGTCCGCCAGGTCACCGCGAAGATGGGCGATCGTCTGACCTATCTCGGCGGTATGCCGACAGCCGAGCTCTTTGCGGAGGCCTATCTAGGAGCTGGATTCACCACATATTCGTCCGCAGTCTTCAACTTCGTTCCGGGTCTTGCGATCGATTTCTACAATGCGCTGCGTGCCGGAAATCGGACAAAATGCGAGACTTACCTCAATGATTTCTTTTATCCCTTCATGGCAATCCGAAATCGGGCCAAGGGTTATGCGGTCGCTGCCGTAAAAGCAGGCGTCAGACTGCAGGGCTTTGACGCCGGTCCGGTCCGTTCGCCACTCAAGGATCTCACGACTGAAGAACTAGGCATGATGGAAGCGTTGATCGGAAAGCATAAGCGCCAGTAACAGTTGAAGGGCCGCCTTGTTACAGAGGCGGCCCTTTCCAGGGATTTAGACCGTAGGAGAGAAGTATGACACTCCACCAGAACCTGATCGCCGGCGAATGGGTCGGGACGGATGCGACCAAGAACATCAACCCGTCGAACACCGACGACGTGGTGGGCGAATACGCCCGCGCCTCCGTCGAGGACACCAAAACGGCAATCTCGGCAGCGAAGGCGGCCTTCCAGGCCTGGTCGCGCTCCGGCATCCTCGAGCGTCATGCGATCCTCAGAAAAACCGCCGACGAGATCGTCGCCCGCAAGGACGAGCTCGGCCGCCTGCTGTCGCGCGAAGAGGGCAAGACGGTCGCGGAAGGCATCGGTGAGACCGTGCGCGCCGGCCAGATCTTCGATTTCTTCGCTGGAGAGTGTTTGAGGCTCGCCGGCGAGGTGTTGCCCTCCATTCGGCCAAACATTGGCGTCGAGATCACCCGCGAGCCGGTCGGCGTCGTCGGCATCATCACGCCTTGGAATTTCCCGATCGCCATTCCCGCCTGGAAGATCGCGCCGGCGCTCTGCTATGGCAACACGGTCGTCTTCAAGCCGGCCGAACTCGTGCCCGGCTGCTCCTGGGCGATCGTCGACATCCTGCATCGCGCCGGCCTGCCGAAGGGCGTCTTGAACCTAGTCATGGGCAAGGGCTCCGTCGTCGGCCAGACCATGCTCGACAGCCCCGATGTGAACGCCATCACGTTCACCGGCTCCACCGGCACGGGCAAGCGCGTCGCATCCGCCTCCATCGAGCATAACCGCAAGTACCAGCTCGAAATGGGCGGCAAGAACCCCTTCGTCGTGCTCGACGATGCGGACCTCACCGTTGCTGTGGAAGCCGCCGTGAACTCGGCCTTCTTCTCGACCGGCCAGCGCTGCACGGCCTCCTCACGCGTCATCGTGACGGAAGGTATCCATGACCGGTTCGTCGCCGCCGTCGGTGAGCGGCTCAAGGGTGTCGTCGTCGATGACGCTTTGAAGACCGGAACCCATATCGGCCCGGTCGTCGACGAGAGCCAGCTCAAGCAGGACACGGACTATATCGAGATCGGCCAGAAGGAAGGTGCCAGGCTCGCCTTCGGCGGCGAGCGCCTGAAGCGCGACACGCCCGGCTTCTATCTTGCGCCCGCGCTGTTCACCGAGGCGACGAACGACATGCGTATTTCGCGGGAGGAGATTTTCGGCCCTGTCGCAGCCGTCATCCGCGTCAAGGACTACGAGGAGGCGCTGTTCGTCGCCAACGACACGCCGTTCGGCCTCTCCTCCGGCATCGCCACGACGAGCCTGAAGCACGCAACTCATTTCAAGCGCAATGTGGAGGCCGGCATGGTGATGGTCAACCTGCCGACGGCGGGTGTCGATTTCCATGTGCCATTCGGCGGCCGGAAGGGCTCGTCCCACGGATCGCGCGAGCAGGGCAAATACGCCAACGAATTCTACACAACCGTCAAGACCGCCTACACCCTGGCGTGAGACAAAGGCCGCTCGGGGAGCTAATTTCCCGTCGATTGCACTTTAAATGTCGTGATCGACGGTTCTGAATCCTATCAAGAGCACCCACCGCGCGAACAATAATTTTAACTGGGAGTGATTGGACAGGCGCTTACGATCGGGCGGTTTTATGGTGCGCAGGCAAGCTCCAATGGCTAGACGGAGACGTTGGCATTCGTTATTAGGCCGTAGTGACGATTTAACTATTTGAGCCAGATGGCGATGGCTGCGAGTTTGACGACACCCATGAAGTTGGCCAGAAGCTTGTCGTATCGGGTTGCGACGCGTCGGAACTGTTTGAGCTTGTTGAAGAAGCGCTCGATGCGATTGCGCTCCTTGTAGAGTTCGGCGTCGTAGGCACGCTGAACCTTTCGGTTGCGCCTGGGCGGGATGACGAGGCGTGTTCCTGCCTGCGTGATCCTTTCGCACAGATGATCGGCATCATAGCCTTTGTCTGCAAGGGCGGCCACGGCCTCGAAACCGTCGACGAGATCATGGGCAAAGGCGATGTCGTTGCGTTGTCCGGGAGAGCCTATCAATCGGATTGGAAGGCCGAGCGCTTCCGTCGCTGCGTGGATTTTGGTGCTCAATCCACCGCGAGACCGGCCCAGGCCCTGGGCATCCGCCCCCTTTTAGCTTGCGTGCGCCGGCGGCATGCTGATGCGCCCGCACGATGGTACTATCAATCATCAGCCATTCGAGGTCGGCTTCACGCGAAAGAACCGACAGCATCTCGTCAAGAACACCCATCTCGATCCAGCGGTAATAGCGCCGCTTCACCGAGCGATAGTCGCCAAGCCGCTCGGGCAGGTCGCGCCAACGGCCGCCAGAGCGCGCCATCCATAGAAGCGCATCCAGAAATGTTCGATTATCCGTGCAAGGGCCACGCTTGCCTTTGGTGCCGCCCGGCACAAAGCCCTTGATCCGTTCCCATTGATCATCCCGAAGCGTATCGCAATCCATCACCGATCTCCAAAATCAGCTTTGAATCCGATTTGCGCACCTTTGGGAATCCTAAATCCTTAAATCGTCACCACACCCTAGCCTCCATCAGCCCCGCAAGTCGTGGTTCGCCATGAACTCACACGTGATTGTTGCCTGGCGTCTGGAACAAAGGGTCAGCTGCGATCGCTCTGATTTGAGGTGGCCGCGGTGCGCAGCTTTTCAGTGCCGAATTGATGGCAACGACATCCGCCGGCAACGGCTCGGGCTGTCGCTTGCGAAAAAGAGATTTTAGCAGCTTGATCATGGCTCAATGGCTGCCGTGCAGCACCTGCGTCAGAAACGCCGCATCATTCCCAATGATATGCTCAAGCATGTTTCGCCGTTGAGTTGGGAACACATCAATTTGACGGGCATCTACACATGGGACGAACCGCCACGCCTCGCCGACAGCGGCTTCAGACCGCTGCGAACTTCAACGACAACAGCGCAGGCCGCCTGAGATTCATCATTCGGTCACGTCTGCCGTGTGATTTCGAGCAGCTCTTGTTCCGCCCCCAAAAGAGAAGCGTTAGCTCTTGGGCAAGGTGTCGGGCCACTGCTGCGCACCGTGCAGGACACGAAGGACGCGTACCGTCGTTTCCGTCAGCGTGTAGGCCGCTACATAGGGCGTCCCGGCGATGACCAACTCGCGGGTCCCGACGACTCTGCCGGGACGGCCGCTTTCAGGAAAATCCAGAAGACGGCGCAGCGCCGCCGCGATCCGTTCGTCGACCGTGACGGCGGCGGCTGGATTATCCGTCTCGATATGCGTGAATATGCCGTCGCGGTCGGAGAGCGCGAAGGCGGACCATACGAGCTTCACGATTTCAGATCGCCTGCCCGGCGCGATGCAGCCGCCCGTCGCTGCGCAAAATGCACCTCGGCCTCATCGTCGGAAACGTTCGGCCGGGTGTCGTTCAGTGCTTCGAGCACTTTCGCCCGGAACCAGATGTCGTGCGCCTCGCCGCCCGAAACGAGTTCCAGCGGCAGCGCGCCCTCATTGGCGGTTCGGGTGAGCAGGATCCGCACAGCATCGGAGACCGTCAGGCCCATGCTCTCGAGCACGGCGGAAGCGATCCCTGACTTCGGCGTCGATGCGGGTTTGAACGAGAGCGTTTGCGGCCATGGTCGCCTCCTGTGTTGATCGTAGTGTAATGCAATTGAATGATCAGCGCCAGTCCCTACACTCCGCACATGCCTTCACATTCGCTCTGCCAGCGCGATCTTTACCTTGCTTTCCAAGGCTTCGGCGGCCAGCTCGCGGACCAGTTCGGCGATTGCCGCTTCGCCTATTACAGCTTGGGATTGGGCGCGTGCGGCGGCAAGCGCCTGATCTGCAAGCCGCTCGGCAGCGCGCAACCATGTTGTCTCAAATTTTATGTCGAGAATGCCCCAATGACCATCTTGTTAAGCGAAGGCCAAAAAATTTTGTTTCGCCCGTGGTGTTATTCAAGCATCGATCCAATATTGCTGAGTCCAGCCATATCCGAGGAATTTTGGCATGTCTTTCCGATCCATTGTCGTTGTAACGGGTGCCAGCAAGGGAATAGGGCCGCGACTGCAATTGCATTTGCGCAAGCCGGCTACGACGTTTGCGTAAATTATCACTTTGATGGCGTTGTTGCAGGGATCTGGCTTTGCCGGGTATAAAGTTTCACCTGGCGGACAGGATTGCCTGAATGCCGCACAAGTTCAATGACGCCCGCCGCCCTATGCTCCCGAGGCAGCGGCACCGGGTGACGAACTGGACGGAATACAATGAAGCCCTTCGCCGTCGTGGAGATCTGACGATCTGGTTTGAGGACGGCGTGGCCGATTTTGGTCAGCGCCACGCCGCCTGACGCGGGGCGACCAGGCGCGATATTCGGATATTGCGATCGAAATGTGCCTGGCCCTGCGGCTTGTATTCGGCCTGCCGCTGCGACAGACGCAGGGTTTTGTGCGCTCTATCGCGCAGCTGACTGGCGGTTCCATTTCGGCACCGTGTTTCTCGACCTTGTCTCGGCGAGGCGCGGTCTTGAAGACGGGCATCAGGAAGCGCCCGCCTACTGATGAGCCTGTGCATCTGGTGGTGGACAGCACAGGACTGAAAGTCTTTGGCGCGGGTGAATGGCTCGAAGAGAAGCACGAGACCAGAGGAACGCGCCGCTCCTGGCGCAAGCTTCAGCTTGGGCTCGACCTTCTCAGCGGTGAGATCCTCTGTGCCGATCTGACGCTGGAAAGCATCGGCGACACCACAGCACTCCCGGAACTTCTGGGCCAGATCGACGCGCCCGTCGCCCTGTTCATTGCCAACGGCGCCTATGACGGGGTACCCGTTAGTGATCTTGTCGAAGCGCGGTTTGGTGACCAGGTGGTGATCATCATCCCGCCGCCGAAGAACGCCGTCCGGAGCGTCAACGTGGCGCATAACCCGCCCCCGCGGGACCGTCATATCGACGTGATCGCAACCCACGGCAGAATGGGTTGGCAAAAATCCAGTGGCTACAATCAGCGCTCTCGGATCGAGGCCCGGATGGGTCGCTGCAAGACCGTCATCGGGCCGAAACTAAAGGCGAGGACCCTTGCCAACCAACGAACCGAGGCCGCCATAGGTGTCAGTATCTTGAACCGAATGAACAGGCTCGGCCCTGCCGAGCTCGAACGCGTGGCATGAGCAAGGTCACCGGTAGGGTGCTCTCCGCTCAAATTACGATCCATGCAACACGGCCGTTGGATGCAAGGCACAGACGAAATGATGAATGCTTTCATAGACCGAATTACGGTCAGCAACGGATTCGTGCATAAATGCCTTCAAAATCAGGAAAACCTCTCCACCTATCCGAAGCAAGTCCAAGCAAGGATCATCATTGTTCGGAGAAGGCCCTGGACATACTGTCTGTCACCGGCTTTGCGAGATAACTGAAGAATGTTCTCTCAGCTGTCTGAATCATCACCTCTACGGGCATGCCGGGCGTTGGAGAGAAACCGTGGACCCGTGCCATCTCATCAGGGGAAATATTGATGCGCGCAAGATAGACGTCGTGAACTGCCACGCCCGCCTTGCTGTCCTGCAGGGCATCTGCTGAAATATAGAATACCTTGCCTTGAAGGACCGGTGTCGTCCGCTGATTGAGTGCGATCAAACGTAGGGTGGCGGCCTGACCCAGCTTCACGCTGTCAATGTCATTGCGAGGATCTGCGCTTCAATGATCAACGGAACCCCCGCAGGTAGTATTTCGAGAATTGCCTTGCCACTTTCGATGACGCCACCCGTTGTGTGGTAATGAATGCGGACGACAGTCCCGGAAACGGGTGCATTAATGGTCGCGCGCCTGAGGACATTTTCGGCCTCGCGCAATTGTTCATGAACCGTATCGCGTTCACTTTGTATCGATTGCAGTTGTTCGAGAGCTTCTTCCTGGTACACGCCTTCGGCCCTGAGGACTTCTTGTTGGCCCTTAACCATCTGCGCTTGTGTTTCCGCTACCTCTGCCTCAAGGCGACCGATCTGTCCCTCAGCCTCGGCAATTGCCCTTTGTATGGCCTTCACCTCGTTTGCACGCACTAGCCCTTTGGCCATCAAGCCTTTCTTACTTTCAAGCTCATCCTTGAGTAGGTCCAACTGCCGCACGGTCGCGCTACCCTGCCGTGTGTACCCTATCTCATGAAATTGCAGGGCTTTCGTGTTCTGCTCAAGCAGGGAGAGTTCGCTGGATAGCTTGTGCTGCTGGGCCTTGAAATTGAGTTGCTGGCTGACGAGGATCGACCAAATATCCTGGTCGGCACGATGTTCGTTCAGCAAGCTTGTTATATCGAGAATGTCGGCCTTCTCGAATTGTGCCGTCAGACGCGCCGCTGTAACATCCAATCTTATGCGCCGCAAAAACAGCTCCCGTTTTCTTGCCTGTGCTGCGGTCTCATCGAGCCGTACAAGTGGCTGGTTTTCCACCACTTGATCGCCTTCGCTGACGAGAATCTCCTTGATGACGCCTCCCTCCAGATGCTGCAAAATCTTGTTTTGGCCCGTGGCAACGAAACTGCCCTGAGCAATGACAGCTGCCGCGAGCGGGGCTGTGGACGCCCAGACGCCGAAACCACCGAAACATACGCCCAACAGAACCAACCCGACCGTCGTCTGCTTCCAGATCGATCTTGGGACGTCAGCATACCATTCTATATCGTGGACCTTGGCGATGTCAGACATCTGCGCCGTCTCCTACTGCAGTTGATGACCGAAGACCCCGGACTCGATATTTATCCCCCGGTTCTCCAACGCTTTCAGAACGTCCGTGCGCATGCCAAACAGCGCCACCGTTCCGTTCACCAACAAGAGTATTTTGTCGACACTTTTGAGAAGCGAGGGCCGCTGGGTGATGGTTATCACGGTGATCTTTTGTTCCTTCGCATGCTCTAGAGCTCAGGGCAAGGGCAGCGTCGCCTGCATTGTCGAGGTTCGAGTTGGGCTCATCCAGAACCACGAAATGGGGATCTCCGAAAAATGCGCGCAAGTACGATACGTTGCTTCTGGCCGCCGGAGAGGGGCGAACCGTCAGCGGCGACCACCGTTTCATACCCGTGCGGCAGGCTCACGATCATCTCGTGAACGTCGGCCAGCATGGCTGCTCGATAAACCTGCTCATCCTCGGCGTCCGTTCTCATCCGGGCAATATTGGCCTTGATCGTGCCGGGGAAGAGTTGCACGTCCTGCGGCAGATAACCGATATTCTCGCCGAATTGGCGCTGATCCCAGTTGCGCAGATCCATCAGGTCCAGCCGGACATTTCCGGAGGTTGGCAATATCGACCCCACCAGCATCTTGCCTAGCGTGGTCTTGCCGGCGCCGGAATTGCCGATGACAGCAAGAGAATCCCCCGGTTGCAGGGCGAATGAGACCCCGTTGAGGACGACACGCTTCGTGCCGTGTGGCACGTAGAGTAGCCGTTCGACGTCAAGGCGCCCTTCGGGCTTCGGCAGATTGAGGCGTTCAAAATTCAAAGGCGAAGCTGTCAGCAACGCCGCTATCCGGCCATAGGCGGCGCGCGACTGGCTGAATTGATTCCATCCCTCGATTGCGCCTTCAATCGGCGCGAGTGCACGACCTGCGATTATCGATGAGGCAATGACCATGCCGCCGGTCAATTCGCCCTCAACCGCAAGATATGCCCCCCACCCCAGCATCGTAACTTGGGTTAAAAGTCGCGTACCCCTTGAAATCGCTGATATTGCGATATTCCTGTCCTGCGCAATGACTTGCGCTTTCAGGGAGGGCGGCAGTGTCCTTTCCCCAGATCTGCACAGCTTCCGGTATCATCGCCAGCGCATTGATGATCTGCGAGTTACGCGTCATCAGAATCCAGGTGCAGATTGGCCTTCACCTGGGCTGTGTTTGCGTCGGCGAAGGGTGTGGCCGTTATGCGCTGGTTTATTTGGGTGAGAATCAAAAGCAAGATCGCCGTTGTCACGACGATAAAGCCTAAATGCGGATGGATTAGGAAAACAGCGAGGAGAAAAACGGGTGCGATCGGCGCATCAAGAAATGACAGCAGCGTTCTGGAGACGAGAAAGGAGCGAACTTGCTGAAGGTCCCCCAGCACTTGGTATTCCCGGCCATTGCCTTGCAGCGACGCGCGGGCTGCGGCGCTCAGGATCGGCGCGCCAAGTTGCGCGGCAACCTCCACGGCCGTACGCATCAGCACGAAACGCCGCAATGCGTCGAACATAGCTTGTAAAATGATCGCGCCGACGATCACGACCGTCAACATGATCAGAGTGTCGATCGAGCGGCTTGTCAGAACACGATCGGAAATCTGGAACAGATAGATCGGGATCGCCAGGACAAGCACGTTGCTCATGACCGTGAACAACATGACAATCATCAGGTTGTGCCGCACGGCGTTGATGCCTGCCTTGAGACTGGCAGTGAAGTCGATCGGCCCGAGACGCTTGTGGAACGTGCCGCGCCCGTTGCCCGATCCTTTGCCACCGCCACCGGAAAACGGCCTGCCAGCCAAAGGCGGATCGGCCGTAACGGGACCACAGTCGCCCTCTACGATCTTCATGCCATCGACTACCTTGACCTCTGGCACGCCGTGTGCCGACGGCTCGGCCGGGACCGCCTTGCTAGCAGCTGGCTCAAAGGAGGCGCGCTCTGCTCCCTGAGGCGGGGCAAAGGTATTGCGGACGCTATCGGGCGGTCGTATCGGCCCGCGCCCCCGCCTCGCTTGGCTGTCGGGATATGTCTGCTTCTAGTGAGGGTGCGCCCAAGCTGGCGTTCAGGCATTCCTCCACAGCCCGATCGAGTTTCGCACATACTACCTTCATATCGTCATATGCGCTCCGAGGTGGATTTGTGTTCTCTGTGTTGGCCTCTCTCCCATCCCTTGAAAGATCGGCGGCCACAGAGCCGCAGTCACCCTCTACGATCTTCATGCCATCGACCGCCTTGGCCTCTGGCAGATCGCGTGCCGAACGCTCAGGCCACGCCTTACTTGCCGGCTGGAAAGAAGGGTGCGCTGTTGTCAGCTGCGGAGCAAAGGTGTTGCGGACGCTATGGAGCGGCCGTATCGGCGGCTCCATAGCCGCGCTTGACTGTCGGGATGTGTCTACTTCTGGTGAGGGTGCGCCCAAGCTAGTGTTCAGGCATGCCTCCACGGCACGGTCGAGTTTCGCACACGCTTCCCTCATATCGTCGTCTGCGCTCAGGGGCGGGCTTGTGCTCCCCGTGTTGGTTTCCAGCGGTTCGGTCGGGACGGCCAGGCGATTGCGGATATCAAACATTTATCCCCCTAGTATCCGAGCACGCTGTTCACCCCATCATCCGGGTGCGCATCGTAATCTGCTACAATATAAGGCTCGGACGCCGTCCCATCGGTCCTGCCCAGCATCGAATCGTCGAGGAAAAGTACGGCCTCGCTGACGAGCGCGTCCGAATCGGAACTGCCAAAGTCAGGCCGGTGCGATATGAGTTCGGCTTGATAGAGCGTTTCCTGAGAATATTGGTCGCCGCCGACATAGGTCCTTCCGAATGAATCGAGATCGACGATACCGGCGTTGTTCAAGAGCGCGTTAGAGCCGGTCGAAATTGACCACTTGGCATCGAGATGGGGGTCAATCGCATCCATCGCGAGTGCGATTTGATCACTGTCGCCCAGAATGTTTGTCTGCTGGATAGACTGAATGTTGATGAGGTCACCACTGACATGAAGGACGCGCAGCCCCTCCAGGCCCGCAAATGCCTCATCCGAAAGCACATCATTTGACATATCCCTGTCACCGTCCTCAAGTGACTTGGCGGTATCCCGATAATGTTGCGGTAGCGCATCAAACCGGTCCGGATTTCCGATGTTGGAGATATGCGCCTGATTCCAGAGCAGATTTTCGGACGAAGAGACCGTGCCCTCACCAGTGGTCTGGAAACCGGACATGGCGCCAACGAAGTCGTTGTCGAACAAGATGTTCATCTGTTGAATGATGTTGGCATCGTAAACGGAGCCGCCAACGACAATCAGGTCGTAGGCAAAGCCCAATTCGAAGATGGACGTATGGTTCACGCCGAGATTGTTGCCGCTCACGACGCTTGTCGTGACGCCGGACGACGAGAGAATGCCGACGTCGTTGTCGCTCATAAAGATGAACTGCTCGATCCAGTTCACGATCATGAGGTCTCCCTCGATCTCCGTGATTGACCAGTGTTTCGGATAGTCACCGGCGCTTGCAGTATCGGTGTCTGGTTCCTTTGAGGCGTCCACACGTTCGAACGTTGCGCTGTTGAACAGCTCGTTGGCGTCACCGCTCGTCGAATCGCCAACCAAAGTCGTGATCGCATCGATGTCCCACAATGCGTTGATCTGGACGATCGCATTCAGCTCGACATGGTCACCGACGACTGCGGTTACTGTGCCCCCAGTCCAGAAGCTCTTCAAGAGGGCTTCGTTGACCAGAGTGTTTCCACCGCTTTCCAGATCGACCGAAACGTCAATGGTGACGGTTCCGTCCTCCGTCGTCGAGACGTTGGAGCTTGGCTTGTCCTCGGATTCCTTCTCATCATCGAAGGAGTAGTAGTCCTCAAGCTTCGGCGCCTCTGCAATCAACTCGCCGTTAACGTATATACCTTCGATGGTGTCTGCAGTCGTGAACACCTGCACAGCGCCATCAACGCCTGCTGCGCTGGATTCGGCGACCTCAATCTGGCTAACAGTTGTCTTGATGACCGCGATGATTTCCGCGCTCGAACCGGGTCGCTCCAGATCGCCGATGGGCGATAGCGAGGCTGTGGCTTCTGCGCCTTCGAGCAACTCGGAATTGTCGATGGGGTCGGGGGAAAAGACGAGGCTGTGCCCGCCAACACCAAAATAATCATTGTCGGAAAGGCCGACGGCCTGATTGATATAATTGACGACTGATCCGGGAGGCTCGATCTCCGGCGGAGTGAATTTCGTTGTCCCGTGTGAAGGGGCCTCATATTTCGGCCAATCGTACCCTGCACTGCCAGGGAGCTTTCCATCGGGGCTTTGGGGATGTATTTCGTCCTGGAACTCTGTCGGCCGAAAATAGGGACGCCAGAACTCAGGCGCGGGGACCGGTAGTCGAGTCCGGGCTCGTAACCCAGCAACTGATAGGGTGCCGCGAAATCAGTATCGATGACCGGAAGCGGATCGAGTCCGGACTGGTCTGGATTGAAGGAGAATTCGGGATGCGCCTCCCTCAAGCGAGCGTCTTCGACGCTGATATGGAAAGCGCCAATGAAGTGGGCGATCTCTTCGGTGATCTTGTCCATGATCGTCACGACGCGAAAATCCTTGCCGACGCTGGCTATGAGGAGAGCGCTCCAATTGTGCTACTAGGAAAGTGCTCCAATCCGGAGTGAACTGCGCAGCCGGGCTGCGCAGTTCGAATGAAGGTGGTTTCGCTCAAAGTGAGCGAAACTGCTTCATGGTGTCACGCTGCGTCGTCGTCTTCGCCGATAACGCTGCTCGTCAGGTTGCCACCAACCACGGTCATATCGACCGCGTTCTGCTGCAGGTTGGCACCCATGACAATTTCCTGGTTGAAGGCGCTGATATCGACATTGGCGTTGGCCGCAGCTGAACTCGTGCCGGTGACATAGCCGTCATCGCCGTTGTTCGAACCCCAGGTGCCGCCGTCGCCTCCGGCGCCGCCATAACCGGTCAACGCCGTTCCACCGGCACCACCGGCACCGCCATTACCGCCATAGGCGAAGCCGCCAGTGCCGTCGCCGCCGAAGCCATCGGCCCAGGCGCCACTCAGAGCGGTACCGCCTTCACCCGCGGACCAAGCGTCTCCGCCATAGCCGTCGCCCGAAGTGGCACTGCCACTGGTGGCACCACCACCATTTCCGGCACCGCCGGCTGCGCCGTCACCGCCGATGCCCGCGCCGATGCCCGCGCCAACGCCTACACCGAGACCTGCTCCAAGAGCGCCGCCGCCGTCACCGCCGTTGCCGGCATCCGATGCGTTACCGCTGTTACCGCCATTGCCGCCGCTTCCACCCGAACCGCCGTTACCGCCGTCACTGTCACCGCCATCGGCGTCCCTGCCGTTGCCCTTCGGTTTCTGGTAATGACCGGGTCAATCAGGCCGAAGACGCCACCGACCAGGCTTCCGGCATCGCCGCCGTCCGCGTCGCCGCCTTCGCCGCCTTCGTCGGCATCGCCACCATCGGCATCGCCGCCGTCACCGCCATCGTCGCCGTCGCCAGCTTCGCTGTCGCCGCCTTCGTCGCCGTCACCGGCAAATGCAAGGCCGGCACCAAGACCCAGACCAAGACCGAGGCCAAGACCGAGAGCGTCACCGCCTCTGCCACCTTCGCCACCTTCGCCTTTGCCGCCTTCGGCCTCACCGGATTCGGCGTCGCCGCCGTCGCCATCGCCGCCATCGGCGTCACCACCTTCGCCTTTGCCGCCAAATGCCAGGCTCGCCGCGAAACCGCCGTCGCCGTCGCCACCCTTGCCTTCGCCGCCTTTGGCTTCACCATCACCGCCGTTGCCGCCGTCGGCATCGGCATCGTCACTGCCTTCGCCGCCCGTGCCGCCCGCGGAGATGCCGTCATCCGCTTCGGCATCGCCGCCCTTGGCGTCGATGTTGAAGTTCACGGGGGCCTCGTTACTGACTTGGGCATTCTCGAGTTTGTCGTTGTCCTGAATGTTCGCGACTTGGCTGATGACGTTTGCGACATCATTGCCGGCGCCCGTGAGCGCATCGTTCAGGATGTCATTGAACTTGATGTTGAACATGCCTTCGATCGAGTTTTCGCCGTGCATGTCAATGTCGGCGAAGTCGTCATCGCTGGGCTTGTAGCCTTCGAGGTCAACGTCAACGTCAACTTCTACCTCGACTTCCGTCTCCGACTTGTTGACGTTTTCGTTCTTGCTGGCATTGAAGTTGGCATTGCCGTTAAGGTTGGCATTGCCGTTGCCATTCAGGTTCAGGTTACCGTTACCGTTCAGGTTGCCATTCCAATTCTCCGATTCGCTGCTCTGCTCCTGCTCCTGCTCCTGCTCCGATTCACTGCTCTGGTCCTGGTCCTGGTCCTGTTCCTGGTCCTGGTCCTGTTCCTGTTCCTGTTCCTGTTCCTGTTCTTGGTCCTGTTCTTGTTCTTGTTCTTGTTCCTGGTCGCCGTCGTAGTAGTTATTCCTGAACTTGTCCGACATTGTCGTGTCCTTTGTTTGGATCCGCGACAGCTTGACCGTTGTTCATCTTCTATACGGTCTTGGCCACGCAGAGGTTGAGATTGGATTATTGCTCGAAAAGCGGACATGCATCGCAAGACCGCTCACTTCTGCTTCCATCGTCGTGATTTGTGATTGAATGGTCCTCCCTAAAATGTTGATGAGAGGGCTCGTCGTTGTAAGGCATGCTGCACTGAGTTGACGCGCCCCATACGCGGCCCGATAACTCAAGCCGCCATCGGTAGACTGTGCTCATTGCCGGGAGAAGGTAAGCTGCTACTTAGAGCTAGATACGTTGTGCTTGCTCTTCAGGATGGTTGCACAGGGCGAACTGATTACAGACGCCAGATCTAGCTCAAGGGAATTAGGGGCAAAAAGTGAGCGCCCGCTTGAGAATCGCGTTTTTCTGGTAAAATAGAGGATACTCAAGTGTTTCGACGCATGACGCGTGTGCCGCTATCCGTTCCGCCATATCTCGCATCATGGATGCCGGTGTGACACCGCTGCCGATACTTTGGTTACGTATTTTAGAAAGGTCGCAAAAAGGAGGTTGCCGATATCCCGTTTAACTCATAGTATGTAGCTGATTTACCCTTCGATGCCTCAAATTGGTGCATAAACGCGGTTTGCTCACGGTTTCTGCCTCTTTTGTTCGCTTTTTTGAGACTCAATGCCTCTCACGTAGCTCATTCGGTCTATTCCAAACAGAGGTTCTTTGGGTTAGGGTTTTCTAAAGAAGAGGGCGGAGACGGCTCCATGATATCATATCCGGGGGGTCACTCTAAATGACGCACACAGCGCCTCGCGTACAAGACGTAAGCGCGAGATCGGGTGGCGTCCTTGGAGGCCATCCCCTATCTGCGCACACTTCTATTTGTCGGTCCTCCTGATATCGTATCTGGAGCGATGGCGGCGGCTATCGAGCGGGAATTCCCGTGTTTGAGTGTGAGGCATGCCGCCAACCTGAAATCCGCATTGGACGAATTTGAAATACCTCTGCAGCTCCTGTTGGTCGACATGCACCTTGCCCGTGAACTGAGCAGTTGCGCTGGCGAGGTGCTCAAGCGACACCCCTCTACTACATTCGTCATAGCGACTGATGGCGATCTGCGAGAAACTACTGGATGGCTTCCTACCATAGATACCCGCCTCGTTCGGGGTATCCTGCCTTTGAACGTTAGCCTCGACGTCTTGCTTTCTATGTTGAGGATTATCCTGAGGGGCGGGACTTATTTTCCGTCAACTGCCAATCACGATCAATATAGCGTGTCCGCGGAGGGAAACAGCACTCGTCCATTCGATGGGGTGAGATTGTACGTTGAGCGAGAAATCCAGGACAAAACAATGGATCAATTGACGAAACGTGAGAACGAGATCTTGGCCAAAATAGCACTGGGCAATCCGAACAAGATCATCGTGGCGTCCTTGAGATTGTCCGAACATACGGTGAAAATTCATATCCACAACATCATTTCCAAGCTCGGCGTCCACAATCGAACGGAAGCTGTCGCGCTTTATTTCGAGCAAAAGAAAAGGATGCTCATGAAGTTTCGCCAGACGGCCCCCTTCATTCGAGCGACGATCCGGTGCCAGGCGGCGATGCGTAAATTCCAGGACATCCTGCTGCTTTTGGGGCAATTGAATTATACTTGGACAAATACTGAAAGCCTCTTGATTCACATGATCGCCGGGCTCGCCTTGTCGGACAAGGAAACGGCAATCGTCATTTTTCTTACGCTGAACACCCCGCGTGCGCGGATTGATCTCGTGGAGCGTCTGGCAAAGATGCAAAAAACTCCAGCCGGTTGCCGAAGAGAGATCCTGGAAGCGACAAGGCGCCTGTCCGAAGAGGCCAAACTCCGAAACAAGTATAACCACTGTATCTATTCGTTTGATCCGGACAGCGGTCGGGGCCTCACGCAGTCGATGCGGATTTTCGAGGGCAGGGACGACATAAAGTACGGCAAGATCGAACAGCTTGATGATCAGGAGATCAACCGGATCAAGGAGAGCGTCAAGTCCTTGATTGACATAAATCAATGCTTTTGGAGAATTACTGAAAAATATGGATTCCCCAAATAGAACGTGAGCCAGAAGTCCGCAAGATGATGTAGAAATCGGGACTGAACCGAACCGGGAGAAAAGTCTCGACCGAACTGAACAGCTAGTGGCTTGATCGAGTGGGCCGCACCAGCAAGACATCCTCCGCCACCTCTATCTGGCATCGTTTGTCCGGCAGGAGCTTTTTGCCCCAAGGGGAGGGGCGTCCGCCTGTAAACGGCACCGAGGTTGACTGGTGAGTGCCAGCGGCTGGATTCGGACTTCCACCAAACCGGCCGGACAGTAGGCCGCCACGCTACTGAGATTGCGGTTGGCTGCCCTGCCGTTCGAGCTGTTCGATCCGTTCCTGCGCCGCAGCCAGGGCTTGCTCCTGCACGACGATAGTCTGTGCCATGAAGTAGGGGCACCCGGTTGGCTGGCCACTTGGTTCGCGATGAACTTATCGGCGTCAGGTGTCCCCGATCAGCGCCCTTGAGCCAGATCGGGAGTAACTGAGAAGAGAGGATTTCTGGTCATCGTAGCTCGATCAAAGGAAGCGAAGATGAAACAGAAAGCCGGGCCGCAGAAACCCGTGGCCGAACAGGTCATCAAGGATACCAACGCACGCACAGCAAGATCACCGACTGCTCGAAATGCCGACCTTTAAACATTGCCAACGCGGCGTCGCTTCGACGTTGATAGAAGAAGCACGTCGGATTTGCCCATTTTCGAGGGCTACGCGGGGCAACGTTGCGCCGCCTCGCATTCAAAGAGCGCACACGGTTTGGGTCGTGGGCCGGAGCGTCCCAGACCAAATGGATGAGCCCCAGCATGGTGAGCATCTTGTGTTTTATAGCTTGCTTTTGTACCATACTGAGACAATGAAGTGAGGGCACGGATAACTCTGGCATCGGAAAGTCTGTGTGCTCCCATAAGGAGCACTCAGCGAGGGAGGCTACGGTGAAAGCGGCTTTCACAGGGGCGATCGTCCTGGCTTTGGTCTTTTCCGCTTCGCCTTGCCTGTCGCAAGATGACACGGCCCGTAAGCAAACTATCACCGAGGGAGGCGTTCGAAATCTCAGTGCACGCCAGTACACGGTCATTCTAGTGACTGCGTGCAACAACGGATGGCGCTATCCCTTGAAACGCGTGGAAAGTGGTTTCAGGCGTCATTTGAACGAGCTCAGACTGCAGTTGTTGTCCGACGGTTACACCATCGCATCCTCGAGCCGTACCATTGGGGAACGACTGAAACTATCCACTAAAGTAATGACCGTCGGCACTCGGAAATCAAAGTGGGACGGATGTGCACGCCCTTACTGGCTTGAAACCCACGGACAAATTCCCGCACCGTAATCGTGCAAGAACTGGCCAATGCAAGAGACATCTTTGGGCCTTGGGAACGGGGTGATCACACGGATACCCCCACCACACGGATGAACTGGCTCGCGCGTGCATCGTGGCACCTTGCGCGGATAAAAGGTGGGACGGGTATGAAACAGCAGTGGTTTGAAGCTCTCAGCAGGCTTGGCCACGTGGGCAAAGGCCTAGAGGAGAAGGTGCCCCCCATTATTGCAAGCGGGACGCTCACAAAAGATCAAGCCCAAAAACTGTGGGACAGGCTCGGAGAGTTCGCTGACGAGTGTCAACGATTGCATGACCTCATGGATGACTTCAGGTCTGAGGAAACGCACCTGGAGGCTACCGATAGTCTCGCTTTCCTATCGACTGCCAATAGCCTGCGGGACCGGTTCCTAAAACTTCAGGAGGCGGTTGGACCGGAGTTGATCATGCGCGGCGCATGGCCCACACATGCGGCAAAAGCTAGATGACGAGGTCTCGATCTTAATTTCGGTGACTACGACCCGCCAAGAGGCTGTCCTGGCCAAATTCACTTTGGCGCTCCCTTGGTCCAAGGAATACCTAGCGGCCGACTTTTGTGATTAACTTTCCACCCGCAAAACTGTGGGTAACGTTCTGGCTTCTCCGCAAATTGGAAAATCCCACCGCCGCAAGGAGTTAACAAAACGACTTTCCTTTTGCTTCAGAGAGGCGCATTTTGCCGCCCTCAATCGTAAATGGGGCCGGGCGACCTTGGACTAATTTCTCACGGGAAGGAGTGGAGAGCGATGTCCCCGAAGACTGCGCAACATGAATATCGATGGCTACCAACGTACTTTTCACTCGACTACGATTTTGTTGGCTATGACGGCGAGAGGATAATCGGGAGAGTGACGCTGGAAGGAAGATTGGGAGCCGAAGGGGCTTGGCAGTGGTCAAACAGAACCCGAGATGACATCAACCGGTTTGGGATCCAACAAGGCTACGCAGCATCCAAGGAACTTGCCGTCGAGGCGGTCGAGCATCTCGATCAAGAAATGTTGGACGCCGGCGAAGAGACGGTGAGGCGATAGGCTTGCAAGGCGTGGTCCACCCCGCAGAAACTGACGCGCGGGGTGGTCACGTCGCGCCGCATTCAGCGCAACCTGCAGCACACAATCACCTAACTCGAAATGTCCGATATAGACCTTGGAAACCCTGCCCCGCGGGTCTGGCGCCGGAACAAATTCGTCGGGCGTAATATTCTCTCCTACAGGAGGGCATCATGACGATCGAAGCAGCGAAATATCGAGTAAGCCACCCGGATCGCCATCTTGCCTGCCAAGAGGCAGTTGAACGCGACTTGCAGGAGATCATCGACAAAGCGAATATGAGGGGCTGGGGTACGCTCGAGACGATGGAGGCGATCGAGGAAGTTATGAGACACCTTCGCCTCGCCTATGCGGAAGATCCCGACCCCGCGGAAGAGCCGATCATGGATGCCCGCTTGTTCTTGCACAAGCATCCTACTGATGAGGGGTAGGTGTAGTATGATCAACTACGCTTGGACCCAAGCCAACTCGGCGTCCTCCAGTTGGAACAAATTTCCGAGACAGTCGTTCTGGTGATTGATCATGGTGCTAATATGCTGTGTCCCCAGCGACGCGCTTGATCATATCCTCGAGCAGAAAATAACCTCGCCTCCCGAATGACGAAGGCAGCATGGACGAATGGTCGCTGACCTGGACGAAGGTCGACGACACTGCGGCTGACTAAGCGAACCGTGTTGACTAAGGAGCCGATGGTTCAATCGTGATTGGACTTAATCCTTCATAGGAGTCACGCTTGTGATGCCAGAAGGCCGGAGCATCAATCGTCTCAATGGAGGCCGAAATGAAGCACCATCAATTCAATCAGCTACAGATTCTTGCCAGGATCGACCTGGATTACCCTCATCAAGTGATGCCGCGCCGTGAGCGTCTCCAACGTTGGGCGGAACTGCTTGAACGGAATCCGCAACGGGTTCTCTCGACGCTGCACGAAACCGAACATCAGCCGGATGCGGTGCGCGCAGCCTTGCGCGGCGACAACACGGCAATCTCGGTCGCCTTCGACGATCCTGTACTTCGGGCAGCCGGGTTGGAAAACGACACTTATGGAGAAGCGAAACGGTTTTTCGAACTGTCCGACAGGCAATTGCACAGAATCATCTGCTACTGTCATTTCAGGCGCAACTGTAAGCGCTGTAACGACTGCCAGTTATCTCCGGGCAAAGCATGTGGACAGACGAGACGGCATTTTGGCGCGTCTGCGTGCAATGTTCGCTTGATGACACGGCAAGCGCTGTGGACCTATTCGTCCTTCGGCTTAAAGTGTCGGACGACTGCCTCGAGAATCGCGTCGGAAATCCACATGGCGCAGCCCCCAGTGAGAGCGCCATGGCGGCAGACAAACGTTGGTCGATGACTGAGGCAATCGCCTACCCCTTGAAGAACTTTGATAGTTGGTCGAAGAAGCCGGCGATGCTGACGCCAAGCGCTATGCCGCCAAGTCCGACGACAGACACGCTCCCATCCCCATCCCCATCCCCATCCCCATCAGCTTCCGTTTCCGCACATCATCGGTGACCGGCTTCATCTCGGTGACCTCTTCGTCGACCTGCGCGACGGCCCCTCGACCTTACCGACGCGATTGACCAGCTCGTGCATCCGACGATGGACGGATGCACGACTGGCGTCTGATTTATCTTCTGATCGGGGGAAATCCTCACGGAGATTTTTCACCTCCGCGATCAGCGTTCCGAGCTGCTGATGTGTGGTCGCATCGATCATCGTGATCAGCCGGCGTTCTTCGGCGCGAAATAGGTCAGCACCGACGGAAGCCCGATCGTGCTTGCAGTGGCGCCGCCTGCAGCTACTGCTATCGCTTTCGTGATCTTGTCCATGGTTGTTCCTTTGAATGTTGTTTGATTAGACATGTCTTTTTGAAATTCGCGTTTTGGCGGAAAAAGCTAGAATCCTTCGATGTGAGGGGTTAACGATGCTGCCGGCTTGCTTCAGACTGAGTGTGTTTCAGAACGACCGCTTGGCGAAAGATCCGTTTGATCTGAACGAGGTCGCTCTTCATGAGGCACTTTTAATTGCTTCCGACTACAACGAAGACCGGGTGAACTTCATCTGCAAGACAGTTGAGGAACACGGTCGCTGCGAGATGCTTAACTCCCCTGGGAAGCCCCGCTTCGTGATCGAGAAAATCTTACGATCCTAAGATCAGGCCGCAGCCTCGGCTTCGGAAGATCGTCCGCAGACGGGCAACGGTGACAGGATCGAATTCGCCGGACTGGGGAGGCCGGAGGCAAGTTGGAACGCGCGGGTGGATAATCGGAAATGCTTGGAAACTGCTCGACCCTGTGCACGCGGCCCGGTTGGGTTGCTAAAACACGCAGCTATTTTCCGGTTCGAAGCGAGAACGCAAACAAGTAGTCGCCGATGTCTTTCGAATATGGCGCTCCACCGACAGACACCAGGACATATTGCTGTCCGGTCTTTGGTGAGATGTACGTCATTGGTGTAGCGCTCGCGCCGACGGGTAGGGGATACTTCCAGAGCTCTGCGCCGTTCTCCGCATCATAGGCACGGATGTAGTAATCCTGAAAGCCGGCAAAGAACACAAGTCCGCCGGCGGTCGCCGAAGTTCCAGCATAAGTCGGCAGGCCCATGGCCATAGGCAGCCTGAGCTTGAGCTTAAGTGGGCCGAGCTGTTCGGCGGTGCCGGCCGGAACCTGCCATGCGATCTTGCGCGTGTTCAGATCCACGGCCGTTATTGTACCGAACGGCGGTTGCGTGCAGGGGACGCGGAGCAGCGAGGTCCACATTTCGGTGGCCATACCGTAGGGTGTACCCTCCTGGGGGGGTGGCTCCGTGTCCGGTCGCGTCGGTATGCGCCCTCTTGGCAAATTCGGGATAGTCCTTTCGCCGAACAAGGGCGAAGACACTGGGCACGCGGATGTCGTTCATGAAGACCCTGTTGTTGGGCACATCGACCGATACGCCTCCCCAGTTGAAGCCGCCGAGATTTCCCGGTTGCTGGATCGCGTATGTGCAGGCCGATCGGCGTGAAATCCCCCTCATAACGCAGCTTTCGAAATGCGATGCGGCACGCCAGCTGATCGAACATCGTCAGCCCCCATGCCTTGGACTCGGTCAGATGCTCAGCGCCGATCGTCGGCATCCCCACGGAGTACGGCTGGGTCGGGGACAATTTCTCTTCCGGTGCGCCACTGGTCTGTGGCACCGGTTTCTCCTCGACTGGCGCGAGCGGTACACCCGTCTCGCGGTTGAGCAGGAAAAGCTGCCCGCGCTTCGTGGTTTGGAACACCGCAGGCACAGTGCCGCCATCACCGTCCGGGACATCGATCAGAGCCGGCTGGGCTGGCAGGTCATAGTCCCAGATGTCATGATGCACCGTCTGGAATTTCCACCTTTCCCGACCGGTCGTCACATCGAGCGCGACAAGCGTTGCATTGTATTCGTCGGAGAATGCCGGGCGATCCGCGCCGTAATAGTCGGGTGTGGTATTGCCGAGCGGCGCATAGATCAGGCCGAGCTTGTCGTCGAACGCTGCCGTCGTCCACATGTTGGGCGTGCCGCGCGTATAGGTCTCGCCCGGTGGCGGAAGCTTGGTGATTGCAGGATTGCCGAGATCCCACGCCCATTCGAGTTCACCGGTGATCACGTCGAACGCGCGAATGACGCCCGAGGGTTCGCCGACCTCCTGATTGTCGATGACCCAGCCTCCAACGACGATCAGGTTGCGGGCAATCAATGGCGCCGAGGTCTGGAAGTAGTAACCTGCCTTGACTTCGCCCATGCCTTGGGACAGTTGCACGGCGCCGTTCTCTCCAAAATCCTTGCAGACTTCACCGGTTCTGGCATCGATCTCCAGGATGCGCGCATCAATCGTTGTCTGCACCAGGCGCTCGTCACAAAGCCCATCGGCGGACCGCGTTCCCTGCGACACCTTGTAATAGCCGAGGCCGCGGCAACGTTGCCAGAAGGGTGCTTTTGCCTTCGGGTCGAACGTCCAGCGCGGCTCACCGGTATCCGCATCAAGCGCGGTGATCACATCTGTCGGAGTGCAGGAATAGACGGTATCGCCGATCTGCAGCGGCGTATTCTGGTCGATGCCGTCGCCTCTTCCGGTGCGATAGGACCAGGCCAGATCGAGCTTCGATACATTCTCTCGGTTGATCTGATCGAATGCGGAATAGCGCACGCCAGCCGTGGTGCGACCGTAGGCCGTCCAGTCGGAGGGGGTATTGTCGCCCTGGGCGGGCTTGTAAGTGGCGATGTCGGAGGAAGGGCGGATTGCCCCATGCGGCGTGAACGTAAGACCAAAACCTGCAAGGAAAAGCACAGCGGCGACGAGGGCACCGCCATAGGAGAGTTTACGGCTGACATGCGCGGAAAGTGTAGGAGCAAAAGAAGAGCAAATCCCGCCAGCGCGATTGGAGACATGAGGCGCGCAAAGAGCGCCCAGAAATCCAGCCCGGCCTCCCAAAGCGCCCAGGGAACGGTGAACACCGCCACCAGCACGACGACAAGACTGGCGGCTTTCCTCTCGCGCCAGAACAGCAGGGCAGAAAGCAGATAGGCGATGCCGGCGACCGCGTAATAGGGCGAGCCCCCAAGGCCAGCCAGCCAGACGCCTCCTGCAGATAGCCCCAGTCCGGTGAGTGCAAGAACAATAAGGAATATATTGGCGATGACTTTCATTGTCCCCTCATCTGTTTGGTTATCCGATCTCCGGCGCTCAAGAGAGCGCCTCTCTTTCTTGTCCAATTCCTGCCGAATGTACCTTCGGTCACTGACACGCGGTCCTGATCTGGCAATAATCTCTCTGCCGCTCTGCGGCGGACGGGCTTGCTGGTCCAAGCCGGGTCAATACTTCTGAAAGGGGCACAGATGTTTCTCAGCGAAAAGCTTGATCAGGCGAACGGCCGGCCGACAGGCTTCGACTACATGCGACTCTTGTTGGCGTTTGCAGTGATCTGGGTGCATACGCCCCTGGTCACGTACGGTGATGATCTCTTTCTTTGGGAATCGCCCCTTCGTCCTGTTATCAAATCCGTTCTCCCAATGTTTTTTGTGCTCAGTGGATTTTTGGTGGCTGGAAGTCTTGAGCGGTCCAATACATTAATATCTTTTCTTGGAAACAGATTTATCCGTATTTACCCTGCGCTTACTGTAGAAGTAATGCTGTCTGCTTTCATTCTAGGAGGTATCTATACAGAATATGATCTGTGTGATTATTTCACAAGCCAAGAATTCCTAAAATATATTATGAATGTTACCGGGCATATCAATTTTACTCTTCCTGGCGTCTTCCTCGATAATCCTCACTCAGGGAATGGTCAATGCGCAACTTTGGACGGTACCCTTCGAACTCAAGTGCTATTTCATGATAGCCATCCTCTTTCTGCTCGGGGTGACAAAGCGGCGAGTGCTTGCTCCTGTCGCAACCGTCGCATTGGTCGTCGTCTTCGGCATTGCCCGATATTGGAAGCACGAAAGCGATTGGGCGTCTATGCCCACGGCCACATCCGGCAATCTGCTTATCTGCGCGTTTCTCGCGGGCGTGACCCTCTATCTCTACAAGGACCGGGTTCGCTGGGATATTCGAATGTTCGTCGTGTCCGTGGCATTTATACTGGCAGCGTTCTGGTTCACTCCCTTCGGGGACTTCATTGCGATCCCGGCAATCGGGTATGTCACGGTTTTTCTCGGTCTGACGTCGCCCCGCAAGCTCGGCATCCTGAGAGGGGCTGACTACTCCTACGGAGTTTTCCTCTACGGCTATCCTATCCAGCAAGCGTTTGTCGCGCTTGGACCGTGGGCGCAAAACTGGTTTCTCAATGGCATTGTCTGCAGTGTGCTTGTCATCTTCTTCGCCGCCTTCTCGTGGACATTCATCGAAAAGCCGGCGTTGAAACTCAGGAAACAAGTGACATGGCTGGAAAATCTCAGCCTCCAACGCGGCGGAAAGCGACAACTGGCCGCGGGTCTGGCCTCGAAGTAGGCCTCCTTGCACCGGCGGCGTCTCTGGCCGGCGGTGCCTTGTCCCGTTTGGACTTTCACTGACCGGAGCGCGAGGCGTCGTGAGCAACTCACCTTGAACATAGGCATTGGCCGGCCGCGCAAGCTGCATCATTCGATCTGGACGTTCAGCTGGCCGGGAGCACGCTATAGTTCCATCCCTCGCCCTGGATGAGGCCATGGGTGGATAAATCTCTCCAGTCACTATAGGCGTGGCTTTCCTGATTGACGAAAGATCGCTCGCTTTCGCCGGGCGCGTAGGCCGAATATTCTGCGGTATGTTGCGACACATTTCCATCGTCCGAGACTTTAGTGACGAACGTCGATAGGAATTTGAAGTGCAGAAGGGCGCCGGAGACGCTCGTGATGCCCCTTGTGTCGCCGAGATTCAAGGCGAGAGGCCAGACCTGATGCGACGATTTCAGGTAGAGGCGTTCGCCCGATACATAGACCAACGGTATCTTGTTGAGAGCAGGCCCGTCCCAGATCCGATCATGGAAGTAAATGCGACCCCGCACGCCGCCCTTGATCCAAATCGTTTTACTCAGCGCATCGAAATGCGATACGTAGCCCGATCGATCAAACAGGTGGCAAACCTCAAGCGGGTTGCGGCCTCGCTCGCAAACGTTCTCCCGAATGGAGTTGCTGCTGTACATATCGATCATGATCGTTCGCAGGGGAACGCGTCCCGACACTTTCCATGTATGAGGTCAGCTCACTGATCTGGCGGGTGTCGGAATGGGGATAGACGAGAAACTCGTCGGCATCGACATATAGAACCCATTTCCCCTGGCAGTGACGGTTGATGACCTCGTTGATCCAGTCGTTTCCAAACCTAGCGGCTTTATAGGAGCCGTTGGCTGAAACGAAGGACACATCCTTGCAGTCCAGCAATTGCTCGGCGGTACCGTCTGTCGATCCATTGTCGATGCAAATGAAATGCTCAGAATCCGAGCTCACGATAATAATCGAGAAAGAACGCCAGCCGGTGGCCTTCGTTGCGGATGACGCAGACGACCACATGATTTGCCCGCGCGAGTTCGCTCCGCAGCAGGTCATATCGAACCTGTCTGGCTTTCAGGGATCGGCGCAATCGCGCCTTGGCGTAATGCATGACGCTGGTTGCGGCGGAACTATTGATCATGTTTTCTCCCAACATATGCGCTGGCGGGCTGTTATCGGACTGGCGTTCAAGCGCGCCGTGAAATCTCGGCGACAGGTCTGTCGCCTGTGCCGGCCAAGAACGTGCGCAGGAAAGTGGGGCTCGCCACATGGTCCGGGTGGACGCGCGATGGACAATCGTCATACGGCGTAGTCTCCAACCAGCAGACTGTGAACTTTCTGGTCGGGTCTGTTCTTCTGTAGGGTGTATTTAATCCGCTCACGCATGGAGCGATATTTGTACATGCATTTTCGGTCGAAGGTTATTGCGCGATACAGCGCTTCATAGGCGGGGTGTGCCCTACGCAGATCGACATAGACCTGGCTTTCGACGTCGCTCCAGGGAAAGAAAGTGCCATGCCATGGCTTCGGATGGGCCATATAGTGGACGATAGACAGGGATGACATATCCACAAGATGGAGGAATTGTTTGGGAAAATTCCAACGGTTCGAGACGAGGATCAGGGATGAGCCGCAGACATAGTTCAGCGCACCCTGGTCATGCTTGCCTTCGCACGCTTCCGGATTTTTCATGAAGAGCTCCAACGCTTCCGGCCCTATCCAGCCATCGCGATGAAATTTAAGCACCCCTGCATTGAAGTAATGGCTATCCTTGCCATTGTAGAGGAGATCGTGCATCGCGGTGTAATCGTGGGCAGCAAAAAATCTTCCTTCGGGAACGAAGGTGCTTTCAAGCGCCCAGGCTGCTGACAATTTGCGTGTCCCCGTCCAGATAGATGATCTGAGTATAGTTGTCTGGCAGAACCTGGGGGAGGATGAGCTTTGCCATTGTGCTGACACTGATGCGGCCTTGGAAATGCGCATCGTCCAGCTTGCCAAGCTTGTCCTGAAGGACCGACGTTGCATCAATCAACTTAACGTCGCTGATGGCCAGCAGAGCCTCAAGCTCTCCAAAATTTTCAAGACGTTCGGACATCAGCACGCAAACATCGGTTGTCGCGCTTGTGAATTTACGCACCTGCAAAGCCGACAATATTGTCGGAAAGGAATAATCGACATCTGTGACGTACGCGACGCATTGACTGTTCATGCCACCATCCTCTTGATTTTAGACGCCGTATAACAAGATACATTCTATCGGCCACGCCCAACCGCCGTGCGAATGGGCAAACGTATTTTCAAAAATTCAGGGCTTCGGTAAGTAATATTTTAACGCTGTCAGGTAAAATCCTCGGATAGTGTGCTATGTTTCGTTCCTGGCTCTGCCCTGTGATTGGAGGCACGCGGCAACTCGAAGGGGATGTGCCCAAAGGAGCGCAGTAATGCTGAAGACAACGCTCATTGTAATTGTCATCTCCCTCGTCGCAGGAGCGACTATTCGCGTTTGGGCTTTTGCAAGCTTTGTGTTTCTGGTGATACTGGCTTTGGGAGTTATACTCCTGGCGAAAGGTGCGTCTTTTACAGGCGCTATCGCATCCTGTTTCCAGCTGCTTGTCGTGATGGAAATCTGTTATATGGCGGTCCTGTTCGGCTTTTCCCTTCTGCGGCGTATTTACAAACGCCGGAAAAAGAGCTCCATCGCCGACAGTGTCCAGGTGACAGGCAAGCCTCCTCGAGGGTAATGCCGAGGCAGAGGGCGTGACGTGCAACGTCTGCGAAGGTGCCACGGCCCCCTTTTTTTGCAGCATATACGTACGTGAAACGACGACCGCTTCAGGGAACACCCCCATCGCTGCGCGCCTGCGAACTGGCTGTGCCCGGGAAGCAGGACGGCTGCCCAACTCCCGAACGCGTGTAGCTGGACAATCACAGCGCGGGTAACATCGGCGTCTTCATAAAAGACGGCGATGCCTCCAAAGCTTGCCGGTTCGCGGCGAACGGTGATGTTGCAGTTTCAGGGAGGGCAGCTGTCGTACAACCCGCGGCGAGTCCTGCGGTGATGCTGAACAGCAAGCCCAAGTCGGTACTGCTCCCGGCGATCGTTGCCGAGATAATTTGGCTGATGGAGGCAAAAAGAGCCGCAACTCCGATGATGTTTTGTTGTCTGTCCTGATATGCCGACGCACTCGCTGCGCTGAGAAGTTTATACAGAAAGAGCGCAAAAGCAGCGTTCCTAGTATGCCGAGATCCGACAGCAAGGCGGCAAGGAAGCTTGATGTGCGAACTGTGCCAAGGCCGGCGCCAAATGTACCGGTATCAATAAACGATATCAGTGCCAGCGTGTTCCAGGCGGTCCTCTCTTCACCTGATTGCGAGTCGAGCTTGTCTGCAAATGTGGCGTTTGCGAGATCCGTCAAGGCAGGCCCAGGCGTCGGGAACAAGCATGAGCCCAACGATCGTGCAGGGAACCAAAAGCAGCGTCATGATGAGAAACGACGCATGCGACGCGCCGGCGGTCCACTGACGAGCTGCTTGAGGCTAAAAAGGATGACCAGGGAAACAATGAGAAGGCCGGCCACATAGGCTGCGGTCGAGGTACAGAATAGCACTGTCGCGCCAAGGCCCAGGGCGGCGGCGCCGGCCCAGCGCCCGGGAAAGCGTTCCAGCCAAAGGAGGAGCGTAAAGGAGAAAAAAGCGAGAGCGACTGCGCCATAGGTGCTCGCCTCGGGAAAAGAGCCGACAATCCGCTTAAACCCACCGATCGTCTCGCCGGTGTGCATAGTGTAGTTCGCGTTTCGGATGATATCGAGCAGCTGCGATTGGTCGGTGAAAAAACCCACGATGTCGACGATCGCGAAGCCGAAACAAGCGGCTGCCGTTGCGATTAACGCCTTCGCTATAAAGCGCGCTTGGCCCAACCGGGCAAGTCCGGCCACAATCATGAAGCAAATGAGATCGCCAAACATGTAGACGGATAGCGTAAAATTCGAGGAGCCCGGTTGTAGCGGAGACGCCACGGTCGACATGGTGCTGGATGCGTCGCGAGCGGAGGAATAAACCAAGGTCGCGCCTGCGAAGATACGTGGAAGAAAGAAAGCAGATATGATCGAGAATATTATGTAGGCGGCAAACCAGAAGCCGGTGCTCGGATAGGCAATGCTTTTCAGCGCAGCGTCTAAGACGCGCGGGCGCAGGCATGCACTGATCAGAACGAAAAACAACATCAGGTGACTTGGTTGAATGCTGTTTCCGCCGAGTGAAGGGAGTTGAAAGGCTGCGGCTGCTCCAAAAGCATGGCGAGGCACAGCGTTGCCACGGCCATGCGCGAGCTATAGTAGCTGGCAAGTACGCCGAGCAGAATCACGATATAGCCAATCGGTTCTACCGTCACGCTTCCATTCCCATTGAGCCAAGTACAGGGTGGGCAAGCTTCTGAAGACCGGGTTTGTCAGGCGCCGGTGAAAGCGTATTGGCTGACATCCGGCGATGGTCTAACACCGACAAAACTGCCCGGTTCTGTGCGGTGAGCTTTTCATTCACTGCTGCTACCTCCCGGCCGGCTATTCAAGATATCCAGACGAGAGCTCGACGTCGTATCGAGCGCCAAGTTTGGCGATATAGTCCCCAGATCAGACGTCTTCGCGGGGATTGAATCCATCTGGGATTCTGTGCCAACGCCGATTTCGACGAGGTCATGCGGCAGGAGAACCGTCGTCTTCGCCGCCTGGATGGTGCTCGACGTCCCGTCATCATTGCGACGCAAGATGCTAAACGTCCTTCGTTCGCTGCGAGGGTTGTTTGTCTCTGCTTCCATTTGAGCCAACCGCTCATTATATCCGGCTTGCTGGCCTAGCAGTTGTGCGACCTGCATGTCGATTGACGCACGCGCAATTGCAAGTTCGATCGCATTGAGCTCCTGCTGGTTCTCTGCATTTCGTCTGTTTATGATTCCTGTCCTTTCTCGTTCACTCTCGCTGAGAGATTGACGAGACCGGGTCAGGGCGATTTCGAGATCAAGCATGTCGCTTTGCACGGTCGCCAGATCACGATCAAGGAGGAATTGCCGGCTGTTGCTCAGCACCCCCTTGGACACCAGGCTGGTGGTGGTATTCAGCTCCTTCTCCGCACTGGCAATCTGTCGCTTTTGCGACTCGATCTTTTCCTCCAGTGATTGAATTTCCTGGCCGTATAGACGAACAAGGTCGTCCTCTGCTGCGATCTGGCTGTCGATCTGGACACGGCGGAGCCTGCATCAGGTTCAACTCATCCGTCTTCAATTGTTCCACATTTGGTACTCCCACGAGCTCAGCAGGAATCTCGAAGGTGGTTTGCCCTGCGATCTCGGCGCGCAGGCGTGCCTGGCGCATGATCAGGTCACGCCGGCTCAATATTGCCGTGCGATAGGCGCCCGCGGCCTGGATCTGGTCGCGCTCATAGAATGTGTTGTTGTCCCGGCTGCGCAAAAAACCTCCAGCAATGCTGACGGCCTTCATCACGGTCATCCCGGCTTCGAACGGATAGCGGCCGGGCGTCTGAACGGTCCCGGTCACGAAAATGGGCGCGTGCTCGGCAACTTCCAAGGCAACAAACGGCTTCGTCGACAGACCAGCCTTCTCAGCCAGCGCTGTTGCGATTGTATCTGTCAGCTGCTCTCTGGTTTTGCCTCCGGCCTTGATCTCGCCGGCTACAGGGATGGATAGGTTGCCGGTATCGTCTACAGTATAAATCCCGTCCAAGGCGTCCCAGCTGGCATACCGAAAATCTGACGAGCGCCATTCGACGACGCGCAGCCTTATTTTGTCTTCGGCAACAAATTTATAGTTTTCCGCCTGTCCATGGCTCCAGGAAAGAAGAAGCATAGCCAAGGTGACAAAGATACGATAAACGGACAAATACACGTTCTTCATTATAATTGCTCTTTTCGATTCTCTGCTATTGATGCAGCAGTGAATTTTTGGGTGGGCGACGTGGCAAATTCCATTATGCGAGAAGGGGATGCACGACCCTGTAGGAGGTCCCCCAGGGCGATGAGGTTGCCGCGCAAGCGGCCGCGCCGGTCCACCGAACCATCGCCAAGGCAAAACCCGCCGATATTGGCGATTAAATTTCGCACGATTTGCATAATGGCTCGCGACGTGGCCATCGTTCCCTTCTTCCTCAGGTAAGCTGGATTGGCAACTTGCGAGTAACCCAGCCGGACACCGGGTTGCCTCCCGGATCTTGCCCCCAGATGAACGCCGCAAGCGCCACCGACATGAACGGATTTCCCGTATCGCGCCATGGACCTGCTGAAATCCACGTCTTCAAGCCAAGCATAAAGAGGAAGCTCCTCGTCAAACAAAATATTATGTTGCGAGACCGTCGAGAGGCGTACGGCCATGTTGCATCCGTAAGCATTGTAAACTTCGGTCACCCGCTCCGCGCGGTTTTCGGAGTCACCGATGACCTCCATCGCCTCCGACATGCTCAGACCTTTGCCCAGAATGCCATCGGCTATGACATCCCCGGTTGCAATCACGACATCTGGCTGCCGAAGGAAGATGTCCTGCATGCGCGTCACAAAATTCGACATCGGTATGAAGTCGTCATCGAGAAAGATAAGCAGATCCGCCTTGCCGGACACCGCCCGCAGAATGGTATTGCGCTGTCGGGTCAGCCCGTGCGGACCGATCAGGAGCTCCACGTCGGCGCGGTCTGCAATGCCGGCCGCGTCCTCGATCCTGGGCACGCACACAACGATAGGGCACATCCCTGAAAGCATGCCTGAAATGTAGTTCACCGTCTCAAGTAACGTCGAAGCGCGCCCCGCTGATGCAATTCCCAGCACGGTGCAGAAATTTGCCGCCGTCCCGATCGCCGGACAGCGTCCTACGGGCAGGTAGCCCAACGGAAACAAATGGGTCGCCCCTATCTGCAGAACTTTGTCTCATGGCTGCTTTCCAACCGGCACCTTGTTGATAATCGCGCCGACGACTTCTGCGCCGACATTGCGAAGACTTTCAATCGCCCTGGCAGCTTCATCGATTGTTGTGCGTCCATGGCAGATGACCAGCAGGATGCCATCCAATTCGGACGCGATGGCCGTTGCATCCGAAGACTTCGAGAAAGCGGTGATATCAACGAATATGGCATCGAAGTCTTTTTCAGTTCGGTGAAGTTCAGTTGTGTACGCCCGGAGCTCAGGCGTATCGCGGGCGTCACGCATTCGGCTCTGCCCACCGGAAGGAACTTCAAAGTCGCGCTAACGCGCAACGCAGCCGTTTGCAGCAACGACACGTCGTCGAGAACATCTGCGAGACCTGGAACCGCACAAGGAACAAGCAAGTGGCTCAGCGACACGCCGTCAACGACAGTATCGATCAACAACGTACGTGAGCCGGATGCGGCCGACTGCACAGCGAGCTCGCAAGCAATCGTTGATGCCCCACAGCCAGGATCAACTGCGACAATTCCTATGATGATCTTGCGTTTTCGCCGCAGCCCGATCGTGACGGCGGTCAACTCTTCAATACCTGGCAGCACAGGTTCGATGCCGAGCTCGATGCTGCGCTCAATGGCGCGCAAGGCGGATACGGCGCGGTTTGTGCCGAAGCGGGTTTTCGTCCTGCGTTTCTTCACCGATGTGACAAAGGGGAGCCCGGTTGCTTCAACCAGGCGTCCGCGACGGATAATCCGGCGATCACTGGCATGCCTGATCATTGCCAGCATCAGACCCGCGCCGAAGCCCACCGCTATGGCAAATGCAATAATGAGGAGACTGCGGGGTCTCGCCTTTGAGAGCGGCGGAGTGGCCGGCGATACGATTGTGGCGTCGGATACCGGCGAGGATATGCGCTGTTTGGCCTCTGTAAACTGCGTCAACGTATTTTCGAAAAGAGTGCGGCGCGCATCTGCCTGGCTTTGCAATTCGGCAAGCCGATATTGATCACGCGGGTCGGTTCTGAAGGAAGCCAGATCATTGGCGGCTTCAGTAAGGTTGCGTTGCTGCTCGCGCAGAATTTTCTCCAGCCAGTCACTATATTGTTGCGCAAATTGCGTTTTCATCGATATATTTTTGACGATATACGCCGCAGCCATAGTATTGGCGAGTTTTTCGGCCTTTGCCGCACTTGAGGCCGCGGCGGACAGTTCGATAATCGTCGAGCGGCCGATCCGGCGTGCCGTAGTCATGTTTCGCAATTTGCTAATAATACGGTCCGACCGGCCATCTTCCGGTGTTCGGCCATTGTCCGGTGTAGCAAAAGATTGCGCTTCTTCTCCCAAAGCCTCCAATAGCATTGCCTTGACGATGTCTTGATAAGACAGCGGGGCCTCGGAAAATTCCGGGTCGCTAATGAGGTCAAGTGCCTTTGCCGTTGACGACAGGACGTCATTCGATTTCACGATCTCCAACTGCCCTTCCAGGAAGGTGTCTTCCACAAAAGCCCTTTGAGTTTCAGATCCGTTCGCTTGCAGGAATATCAGAAGTTGGGTGCTGGCCACATATGTGGGCGTGGCAAAAAACAGGTACGCCCCTGCCAATGCAGCGAAGACCATTGTTGTTATGACGATCCAGAGCCAGCGCTTTTCAGGAAAAACACAATATCCGGCAGGGAAAGCGCTGGATTACCTCCGGAGCCTGCTGGAGACAGGGAAATTGGGGTGACACCGTGAAAGGTGTGACTTGTCGTCATAACTTCCCTATCCAAAAAATGAAATTTTCTGTCAGTTTCAGGAGCAAGCAAACCCAGCTTTTCAAAGAGATTCGACCAAGTTCAAGGTCAACCTGGTCAGTACGAGCCGCGTCGGGAGAACAGGATGGGGAGCGTTTTTGCCATGATGAGGAAATCCCACCCGAGTGACCATTTTGACAAATACTCCACATCAAGGGAAACGCGATGCTGATAGCTTATGTCGTTGCGTCCGCTCGTTTGCCAATGACCTGTCAGCCCTGGCCTGCTCGCTAGATAGACATCGGCATGTTCAGCGTATCGCGGCAGTTCTTCTTTCGTGATCGGCCTCGGCCCGACGAGGCTCATTTGACCAAGTACGACGTTGATCAATTGCGGAAGCTCATCCAGGCTAGACTTTCTCAAGATATCGCCCACGGCCGTCACACGGGGATCGGCTTTGAGCTTTCAGGGTCGCCTCCCATTCGGCTCTGGCCGCGGGATTTGCCGCAAGCAACTCCGTGAGTTGCATAGCAGCGTCCGTTTTCATTGTGCGAAACTTCAGGCAGCCAAACTCTCGCCCTTTGTGGCCGATCCGGCGGTGAGAATAGAAGATGGGGCCCCGGTCGCTGATTTTGACGATCACTGCCACTGACAAAAGGAGTGGCAACAGAAGCAGCAAGGAACCTACCGCAAAGACGATATCCAGTGCGCGCTTCAGAATTCTGCCGCCTGTGTATGATTGCAACGAATAGAACGGACGCTTTCCTGTTGGGCCTCGTCGAAAGCCGGCCAGGGTTCCGTTACACCGATGCTCTGAGTTTTTGCTGTCATCCGCGTCTCCGATACTCAAACTTCACCACTGAATGTAAAGCTTGTTGCACCGCAACTTTGATGTCTGTGACCGCGGTCATAATCATTAACAAAATATTTATGCTAGAAATGAATCCAGACGCATTTTTGAATATTAACTTCCATCATGAGTCCACACCCTTAATAGAATGCACAAAAAGTAAGCAGAAATAAGCCATTAATATCAAGTTTCTATATCTACTGTCTGGAAAACAGTAGAATAATGTATAAAAAAGCGTCAGAGCGGCAAAATAGCGTACATTTTCGCTCATATGGTCAAATATTATTTTATGTTGCGATGCAAAACGAAGAGTGTATCATTATCGTCAGACATAGTGACTTTCGAGTTTATTTATACTTATAGCCCTGGTTCAACATGTTCCGAATGCTGCTGTGCAACAACAGCGCTCAATTAGTCTGCGTGGGGGCAAGCGTATGGTAGAAGTGATCAGTACACGAGAGTACAGGAGCAAGGGGAATGCAGCGGCAATCGAGGATACGATAAGCCGCGCCCTCCAAAGCCCTGAGCGCAACGACAGGGTGGTTTGGGATCAAGAGTTCCCGCTTTACCGCTCGAGCGTTCGAAACTTCTTTCGCGGCGACGTTATCGCTGGCGCCGGCGTCCTTATTGATACGTTCGCTCGCGTGCAGCGCGGAATGGTGAGTGCAAGCACTCTGCTTCCCGACGGCCGGGAATTCATCGTGGAAATCATTCCAAAAGGCGCCTTGATCGGTGAACTGGAGGTCCTGCGCAAGCAGACGCTTAACCTCGAGTATAGGGCAACATCAGACTGCGAACTGCATTTTTCGACGGCCGACTGCTGAGGGAAATGTGCGCTAACAATCCACAATTTCAGGTGAAAATCCTCTTGAGAGCGCTTGCGCGTCTCTGAGCTTGAACTGCGCATCATTTCCAACGCCGGATCGAGTTTGAGATCGAGATTGGCCCAGACCCTGCTGCGCCTATCTGCCGTGTACAGAACGGATACACAGAACTCCGGCGACGAGCTCATCATTTCTCAACATGAACTTGCCACGACACTGCCTGCGTCCCGCGAGAAGGTGAACCAATGCCTGCGACGATTGCGGGAGAGCAAAGTGATCGATGGGATGCACGGGAAAATCCTCATTCTCAATCGTAAGGCACTTGAGGCCTATGCCGAGGGGGAAGAGTCATTGGCTTGAGGCGTCCATTGTTTACTGCCTCACCGATTGGGCAACATACAATGCAACGCTAATCGCCGAAGCTTGTAGCACGCTCCGTTTATCTCGACTGACAGACGACCGTTTGAACTGCGGCCGCATGGATTTTGCGTGCCGGCAATGATCTGTCAACCATTGTCTTGAGGATTTTAAATGAGCACTATTGCCCAGGATCATCTTGACCAAAGCCGGCCTCTTGAGCGGATCCTGGCACCCATGGATCTTGTGCAACGTCCGGTGCACTCCACAACGGCTGTGTCGTTGGGATCATCGATTGACCGTGTCGTCATCATTGATGACTATTCGATGGCAAGGGGGGCGCAACGGCTCTGGCTGTCTTGTCTGCTAAACTGTTTCGTCGCTTCGATATTCCGGTAAGCTACATTTGCGGCGATGACGGTGCCAATACTGAGCTTGCCGAATTGGACGTTGCCATCGTCCCTCTCAATAACCACGACCTCATCAACGCAGATCCGGCGAAAGCGATTGTTACTGGCATTCACAATGCAGCGGCGGTGGAGATGATCACTGCGTGGATCAGGCGCAACGACACACCCAACACAGCGTACCATGTCCATGGTTGGTCAAAGATACTATCCCCCGCAATCTTCAAGGCGCTGGTCCCCGTTGCCAGTCGATGTGTAATCCACGCACACGATTTCTTTACGGCGTGCCCGAATGGCGCCTTCTTTGATTATCAGGCGCAAGAAGTGTGTATGCGGCGCCCGCTTGGGGCAAGCTGTATCGCAACAGCCTGCGACAAGAGAAATTATTCGCACAAACTGTGGCGCGTCGCACGTGGCTATAATCTCGTCCGTCTTCTGAAAAACCATGCGGATTTCGGCAGGATAATACTGCTCCACGAAAAGATGGCGGGCTTCTTCCTGCGTGCCGGCTACGAGCCAGACCGGCTGGTCACCATTCGCAATCCAGCCGCAGCCTTCACGCGAACGGATCGAGGCTGAGGTGAACAATGAGTTTGTGTTCATCGGGCGGCTGGATGAAGAGAAGGGGATCGAAGACGCGGTGAAGGCAACGCGGCGGGCCGGCGCGAGATTGTGCGTCATCGGAGACGGTCCCTTGATGGAGCGCATTTCAACCGCTGGAGATCACGTCCGGACCGTCGGTTGGCAGTCTCATGCGGAAATCGGCCAGACCATTCGAAGAGCACGAGCACTGATTATGCCGTCTCGCTATCCAGAACCTTTCGGTCTCGTGGCCATTGAAGCTGCAGGGAAGCGGTCTTCCGGTCATCCTGTCGGAAAGCGCTTTCCTTGCCGATGAGATGGTCGGCCTTGGTTTTGCTGTTTCCTGTAACATGACCGACGAGCGCGCATTTGCAGACGCTCTGGTCTCATTCTCCTCCTTGCCGAAAGAACATGTTCGCCGGATGAGTGAATCTGCGTTCAAATCGTCGCGACAGCTCGCATCAACCCCTGACGAATGGCGCGACGCTCTTATCGGCGAGTACCGTCGCCTCATTTCGAAAAACACGCCGCCCGAGCTATCTGGCTCGGGGACGATAAAAGGAGCGTTCAGTTGACCCTTGAAATAACGCCCACCCTTCCTGAGGCTATTGCATTTCTAGCCGATGTGCAGATTGTTCCTCGAAGCCGCAGTGTAATTCCGGGCGCTCGAAGCGATTCCAAGCCGCTTCGCGTCACGATCGTGCATTATTGGCTGGTATCGATGCGGGGCGGCGAGAAAGTCGTCGAGGAACTTTGCCGCATGTACCCTCAAGCAGACATCTTCACGCTTGTCTGCGACATGGATCGCATCAGTGATTTTTTGAAGACACGGAGAATTTATACGTCTTTTCTTCAAAAAATTCCCGGAGCAAAGCGGCACTACACAAAGATGCTGCCTTTAATGCCATTCGCACTGGAGCAATTCGACCTACAGGGTTACGATCTCGTTCTTTCGAGTGAATCTGGGCCTGCGAAAGGCATCATTACGCGGGCCGACGCTCTCCATATATGCTATTGTCATTCGCCGATGCGCTACATCTGGGACCAGTTCCATGTCTACCGGGACGGACTTCCTTGGATTGGCAGGGCTCTTATGTCGTTGACCGCGCCGATGTTGCGCGGTGGGACGTGACGACAGCGGCGAGGGTCGACGCATTTGTTGCGAACTCCGACTATGTCGCAAGCCGCATCCGTCGGTTCTATCATCGGGACGCAACGGTGATACATCCACCCGTTGCAATCGACGACTTCGCAGTTGGCAAGGGACGTGGCGATTTCTACCTTTATGCCGGACAACTGACCGCCTATAAGCGACCGGATATTGCCGTTAGCGCCTGCACTGAAGCTGGGCGAAAACTTGTGGTGATCGGCGAGGGCGAGCAGACGGCTTATCTTAAGTCGATTGCCGGCCCCTCGGTGCAGTTCCTCGGCCATCAACCCTTTTCTGTTCTACGCGACCATCTATCGCGGTGTAGAGCGTTGCTGTTTCCAGGCACGGAGGATTTCGGCATCCTTCCAGTTGAAGCGATGGCCTCCGGGCGTCCAGTACTGGCCTTCGACGCAGGCGGCGCCTGGGAAACCGTTTCTTCGCCCGATGTTGGGCTCCGCTTCTCACAGCAGAACAAGGAAGGTCTCTTGGAAACAATAATGGCCTTCGAAGAGATGGAAGATGATATCGATCCCGAGGCGATCCGCCTACATGCGATGAAGTTTTCCTCCACCATTTTCCACGATCGACTGACAGCGCTCATCGACCAGCAATTGACCCGGAATCGCGCTCAATCACACCAGGCAGGCATTCGGCGGTCGCATTGAGAGAGCAGGATGAAGCATAGGTTGACGAAGGACGGTAGCCAGAGGGACTACGGGGGAATCGTCTTCCGTGAAGCCAGGTGGCCGTGAGGTTTGCCTGTTCGCCACAGCGAATATACGCGAGGCATGTGCGGCTTGACGAGCGGCGAGCAGCAAAACCTCAACGGTGGAGTGGGCTTCGCGGCATCCGGGCCGTGCGACGTGTCCACGCCCCAGGTCGGTAAGGATGAGCATGTCAAGCATATCGCAACGAACTGCCACAGCGAGCATCTGGACAATCGGGGGTAAATTCCTGGCACGATTGCTTGATTTTGTAAGCCTGTTGATACTGGCAAGACTGTTAAGCCCGGCAGATTTTGGTCTTGTTGCGATTGCGACCTCGGTCCTTGTGATCGTCGAGACGTTGCTGGATCTACCGTTGACGCAAGCGTTGATACGGCAGTCATCACCGTCGGATGACATGTTCGGAACCGCGTTCACATTGAGTGTGCTTCGTGGTGCGGCAATCAGCCTGGTGATGATTATCATCGCTTGGCCGTTGACGTTCATCTATGAGGATCATCGGCTTTTCCCCCTTGTAGTCGTTCTCTCCATAGCTCCACAGATGCGCAGTCTGAGCAGCCCGCGTATGGTTCTCTTTATGCAAAGGTTTGATTTCAAGCGTGAGTTTGCTTTGGACATCATCACCAAAGGATCGACACTGGTTTTTGGAGCAGGCGCAGCGATTGCAACTGGAAGTTATTGGGGGCTCATGATTGGAGTGGTCTCCGGCCCAGTTGTCGCGGCCGTCATATCTTACGTTTTTGCCCCCATGCGACCGACCCTGACACTTGCCGAGTGGAAGCATTTTCAAGACATGATCGGCTGGAACAGCGTCGCGCAGGTGTTGAATTCGATCAATTGGCAGTTGGATCGTCTTCTGCTGCCGCGCTTTTCCGGCCTGTCGACGTTTGGTGCGTTCAGCGTGGCGGATAATCTTGCTGGTATTCCACACCAGACATTTGTCGGGCCGCTGATGCGCCCCTTGATGGCCGCTTTCTCCAGCCTGGACGATCACCGTAAGCTCGTCGCTGCGTATCTCAAGGCGACGACCGCGATCACGCTGGTTGCCGCCCCGGTCCTTCTCATCCTGGCCCTGCTGGCAGAACCCGCCCTGCGCATTGCCGTCGGTCAAAAATGGGCATTCGCCGCTCCAATCCTGCAGTGGCTGTGTATCGTAAGTTTGATCGGCCTTCCGGCGACAATAATGCCGCCATTGGCGATGGTCCTGGACAAAACGCTTTGGTCGCCTTTCGCATGCTCGTCGAGTTTGTCGTCAGGATTCCGGTAACAATCGTGGCGATCGCCTATTTCCAGGTTGCGGGAGCACTTGCAGCACGCATTATCGCGGTGTTGGTGGCATATGCGGCATCGATGGTGATTACCCGACAACTGATCGGTGCGCCATTCAGCGATCAGCTCAATGCCTTTTTAGGCCCTTGATGTCCTGCGTTCCGATGGTGGCATTCCTCCTATACGTCCAGCCGACGCTTGTCGCGATGCCAATTGGCATCAACCTCGCCGCTAGTTTGGTGGCCTGCGGCGGCTCGGCACTGGCGATCTTCTGGCTGGTGGCGATCTTGCTTTGGCAAGTTGCCGGAAAACCCGATGGGCTGGAAAAGATCATTTTGATGAAGATCTCGCCGCGAAGACGCAGGGCTCTAACCCTCTGATTGAACACGGTGAGCAAGCCATGTTTTTGAATTTCCGGAGAAACAAAATGCGATACAAGAGGATTGCACAGGGGACGGCGCTTTTGGCGATGATTGTTCTGGTCGGATCACAGACAGGATCGGGTGCCGCGGAGAAGACACTCGATCTCCAACAGTTCGACTTGACCTTCGAGGAAAATTTCGATCATTTGGATGTTTCAGCCTGGGGAGAAAATGGGTCGCGCTGGATCGCCCACACACCCTGGAATGGAGATTTTGGCGACGCACGTTTCAGCGACCCCATCGACGGCTTTCCCTTCACCACCAAGGACGGTATACTAAGTATCGAAGCGCAAGGGACCCGATAGCACCTGGCGCTCAGGCCTTCTTGCCTCGACGAACGCCAAAGGCCAAGGATCTGCACAACAATTCGGATATTTTGAAGCCCGGATGAAGCTGCCGCCAGGAAAGGGCGTCTGGCCGGCATTCTGGCTGATCAGGGGTCGATCGATCAAAATACACGGCAGAAATAGACGTGATGGAATATTACGGCCGTGCACCCTACGAGTTTTCTATGGGGTATCATATTTGGCGTCAGGGCCAAGGCGGCGCGAATAGCACGGGTGGCAACTGGACGAAGGTTGACGACGGCAGCCTCAACAATGCGTACCACAGCTATGGGGTAGAGATTCTGCCGCAGAAAACGACCTTCTATCTCGATCGCAAGCCCATATGGAATTTTGATACGCCATCCGAGTTTCACATGCCATTTTATCCTTTGGTCAATCTTGCGCTCGGCGCGGGCTGGCCGATCGATGAAACCCCGAACCCCTCGGTCCTGCTTGTTGATTATATTCACGTCTACCAGCGGAAGACGGCTGCGCCGGCAAACTGAAGTGGAGAGCGCCCCCTGAGGGCGGACAGTGATCAGGCTGCTGTTTTGCCAGTCTGCGGGATGTGTTGATCCTCGAACTGTTGCGGGCTCAGATAGTCGAGCGCTGAATGAAGTCTGCGTGTGTTGTAAACTGGAATGAGCCATAGCATCGCGAGCATCTTGTATTTTAGATAATGCTTTTGTACCATGCCGGGACAATGAAGTGAGGGCGCGGCTAACTCTAGCATCGGAAAGTCTGTGTGCTCCCATAAGGGACACTCAGCGAGGGAGGCTATGGTGAAAGCGACTTTCACAGGGGCGATCGTCCTGGCTTTGGTCTTTTCGGCCGTGTTGCAGGGATCGTAATTTGAGCGGAGAGCGCCCTACCGGTGACCTTGCTCATGCCACGCGTTCGAGCTCGGCAGGGCCGAGCCTGTTCATTCGGTTCAAGATACTGACACCTATGGCGGCCTCGGTTCGTTGGTTGGCAAGGGTCCTCGCCTTTAGTTTCGGCCCGATGACGGTCTTTCAGCGACCCATCTGGGCCTCGATCCGAGAGCGCTGATTGTCGCCACTGGATTTTTGCCAACCCATTCTGCCGTGGGTTGCGATCACGTCGATATGACGGTCCCGCGGGGTCAGGTTATGCGCCGCGTTGACGCTCGGGACGGCGTTCTTCGGCGGCGGGATGATGATCACCACCTGGTCACCAAACCGCGCTTCGACAAGATCACTAACGGGTACCCCGTCATAGGCGCCGTTGGCAATGAACAGGGCGACGGGCGCGTCGATCTGGCCCAGAAGTTCCGGGAGTGCTGTGGTGTCGCCGATGCTTTCCAGCGTCAGATCGGCACAGAGGATCTCACCGCTGAGAAGGTCGAGCCCAAGCTGAAGCTTGCGCCAGGAGCGGCGCGTTCCTCTGGTCTCGTGCTTCTCTTCGAGCCATTCACCCCGCGCCAAAGACTTTCAGTCCTGTGCTGTCCACCACCAGATGCACAGGCTCATCAGTAGGCGGGCGCTTCCTGATGCCCGTCTTCAAGACCGCGCCTCGCCGAGACAAGGTCGAGAAACACGGTGCCGAAATGGAACCGCCAGTCAGCTGCGCGATAGAGCGCACAAAACCCTGCGTCTGTCGCAGCGGCAGGCCGAATACAAGCCGCAGGGCCAGGCACATTTCGATCGCAATATCCGAATATCGCGCCTGGTCGCCCCGCGTCAGGCGGCGTGGCGCTGACCAAAAATCGGCCACGCCGTCCTCAAGCCAGATCGTCAGATCTCCACGACGGCGAAGGGCTTCATTGTATTCCGTCCAGTTCGTCACCCGGTGCCGCTGCCTCGGGAGCATAGGGCGGCGGGCGTCATTGAACTTGTGCGGCATTCAGGCAATCCTGTCCGCCAGGTGAAACTTTATACCCGGCAAAGCCAGATCCCTGCAACAACGTCAGTCAGCCGCAGTCCGGCGGCGTCGAAGAAACGGAGGTCGTCTGCCTGCCACCGGAAATGGAGAATGTCGCCTGCCTGAACCGGCACGGGAGAACGATATTCGGCCGTCACAGCTTGGCCGTCCTCAAGCTGACAATAGAGAAATTGCGTGCCTCCCAGGTACTCATAGAAATCCACCTTGGCGCGCAGCGTCCCTTCGTCGTCTACGACAACATTCATGTGCTCGGGGCGGACGCCGAGGGTCAGTTTGTCACCCGGCGCCATTAGCTTGTCGTCCATTCGCGTCGCGATCCGGCTTTTGCCGATCCGGATCGATCCGTCGCCGACCCATTCCGCATTCAACAGGTTCATCCGCGGCGAGCCGATGAAGCCGGCGACGAATGTGTTGGCCGGGTTTTCGTAAATTTCGCGCGGACTGCCGGTCTGCTCGACCCGGCCGTCGCGAAGGACGACGATCATGTCGGCGAGCGTCATCGCCTCGGTCTGATCGTGGGTGACGTAGATCATCGTATTGCCAAGCTCGCGGTGAAGCCTGGCGATCTCGATGCGCATCGAGACGCGCAGTTCCGCGTCCAGATTGGAGAGCGGCTCGTCGAACAGAAACACATCCGGCTTGCGCACGATCGCCCGGCCGATCGCCACGCGCTGGCGCTGGCCGCCGGAAAGCTGGCCGGGGCGTCGTTCGAGCAACGGATCGATCTTCAGGATCGCCGAGGCCGCCTTGACTCGGCGCTCGATCTCGGCCGGGTCGGTGTGCGCCATTTTCAACCCGAAGGCCAGGTTTTCGCGCACGCTCATATGCGGGTAGAGCGCGTAGGACTGGAAGACCATGGCAATGCCCCGGTCGGAGGGATCGAGATCGGTGACGTTGCGTCCCTTGATTTCGATCTCGCCGTCGGTGACTTCCTCCAGCCCCGCGATCATCCGCAGCAGCGTCGATTTTCCACAGCCGGACGGGCCGACGAAGACAACGAAGGACCCTTCCGCAATCGTCAGGTCGATGCCGTGAATGACTTCCAGACTGCCGAAGCTCTTGCGAATGTCGGTCAGCACCACGCCGGTATCGGACATATTTTTATTCACCGTTCAGCTCACCCGCTCTGACCCAGACAAGCATTTCGCCCGGCGTCCGGTTATCCCAGAAAGGATACGGCACGAACCGCGCCGTTGTCTTCCTGGTCTTCGGCGGCGAGGTTCGGTAAAGCGTGGCTCCCCAGTCGGCTTCGTCGCGTGTGACCGGCAGATCGAGGCGCCACGGCGCCGCGCAATTCCGGAAGTTCCGCAGTCTTGGCATCGGAGAGATTGCCAGCCAACTCGATGCCGTTAAGGCCATCGCCATTGTCGGTCGCCTCGACGCAGTAGACCAGAGGCCCGCGCATCAGGGCCGCGCGCCCCTGCATCCTGCCGCACCAGCGGATTGGCAAAGAGTGCGCGTGGTGCCAAGGGAATATCGAGATCGATATGGTCTCCGCTCGTCCAGTCGCGCTCGATACGAGCATAACCGTCGATCGTCACCGATGCGAGATCGATCGCCTGGCCGTTGACCTTCAATGTGGAACCATCGGCCCATTCCGGGATACGCAACGAGATCGCAAAACGCGCCGCCGTGTCCGCCGTCACGTCGAAACGGATTGCGCCATCCCAGGGATAGCGGGTCTTCTGGGTCAGCTCGATCTTCGCGCTTCCGATGTCAAACCGTGCGGTGCTTTCACCGTAGAGATGCACGGCGATTTCATCCTCGGACACGGCGTACATGTAGGAGCCGATCGATGCGAGAAGGCGTGCAATGTTGGGCGGGCAGCAGGGGCAATGGTGCCAGACCCAGCGGCGATGCTTGCCGCCGCTTTCCAGAGGGTTCTCGTAGAAGAACGTCTTGCCATCGAGCGACAGGCCGGACATGGCGCCATTGTAGAGCGCCTGTTCCATGATGTCGGCATAGCGTCGGTTGGGGCCGCGCCCGAGCATGCGGTTGGCCCAGAAGACAAGACCGACCGAAGCGCAGGTCTCGGCATAGGCGCTTTCGTTCGGTAGGTCGTAATAGTCGGTGAAGCCTTCGTTGGCTGCGGCCGGGCCGATGCCGCCGGTTACATACATCTGCTTGGTCGTCAGGTCGTCCCAAAGGGTTTCCGAGCGCCGCGGTCAGGCTGTCGTCGTTATACTCGGTGGCGATGTCGGCCATGCCCGCATAGAGATACATGGCGCACTGCGTGGCCGACAACCTTCTTCTGGTCACGGACCGGTTGATGCGACTGGCTATATTCATAGGTTTTCTGGATGAAATTGGCGGGGTCGCGGCCGTCGTGGATCGTTTCCTCGGTGAAATAGTGCGGTTCTGCGCCGCGCTCATCGACGAAGAATTTGGAAAGATCGAGATACTTTTTCTGGCCCGTCACGCGCGCCAGCTTCACCAGCGCCAGTTCCACCTCCTCGTGGCCGCAATAGCCGCGTTTCTGTCCTTCGCCATGACCGAAGACCTTGATCAGGTAGTCGGCATAGCGGCACATGATGTCGAGCAGCTTGCGCTTGCCGGTTGCCTGATAGTAAGCGACGGCACCCTCGATCAGATGGCCGGCGCAATAGAGCTCGTGATGGTCGCGCAGATTGGTCCAGCGGCGGCCGGGTTGGACGCGCTGGAACCAGGCGTTCAGGTAGCCATCCTCGTCCTGCATCTTCTCGTACATGTCGATGATCTCGTCGACGCGGGCTTCGAGCTTCGGATTTGCCCGGCGATAGAGCGAGTAGGCCACCGTCTCGATCGACTTGCCGAGATCCGAGTCCCAGAACATCTGCGTGGTTCCGCCCCAAGGCTGGATCGGGATGACGATGCCGGGGCTTGGCTGGCTGGTATCGATGGCATCAAGCATGCCGGCCTCGACGCAGCGGTCGAGCAGCGTTTCGGCTGTGGTGTCGCAGATCGCGTCCTGGCGGTCACCGAACAGGCCGTGGATATCGACGCTGGGCACGGACAGGGGGCGGAACTGGCGGTCTCTTTTCATGGTGTTCATGGATTCATCCGTTTCTTGAGATCATTTCACCGCGCCGGCCATCAGCCCGCGCATGTAATAGCGTTGCAACAGCAGGAAGACGATCAAACAGGGGACCGTCATGACGGCGACGCCGGCCTGCACCGCGCCCCAGTTGACCGCGCCGAGACGCCCGGCACGCACCGCCATCATCAGGACGGGCAGCGTGTATTTCTCGTTGCTGGACAGCAGGATCAGGGCGGCCAGAAACTCGTTCCAGGCGTTGAGGAAGGCGAAGATCGCGACCGTCGCGACACCGGGCAGGACCAGCGGCAGAAGCACGCGGACAAGCAGTTTCAGGTCGCGTGCGCCGTCGATGCGCGCGGCTTCCTCGATCTCCTTCGGCACGGCATCAAAGGCGTTGCGCATCATGAAGATCGAAAAGGGCAGTTGCAGCGTCACATAGACCAGCGTCAGCCCGAGCAGCGAATTGTTCAAGCCCAGCTTGGCGAGGATGATGAACAGCGGCGTCAGGATCGACTGGAACGGGATCATCAGCGTGGCGATGATCAGCACGAACAGCACGTTCTTCAGCGGGAACCGGTAGCGGGAGAAGCCATATCCGGCGAGCAGGCTGACCGCGACGGTCAGCACAACGGTCGCGACCGAGACGAGCAGAGAATTGATCGTGTGCTGCCAGATACCGGCGCCGAACGTGTCGAGCGACAGGTAGGAATCGATGCTGATCCCGTTTGTCGGCCAAGGCGGCAGTGGCGCCAGGCGTGCTTCCGTCCCGTGGCGGAACGAGGCCAGGAAGGTGATGACGAAGGGGGCCAGGAAGAACAGGCAGATAGCGATGCCAGTCGCATGATAGGCACTGTCGGCCCTAAAGGATTTGCAGGCGCGGCGTTGCTTCGAAAGGCTCGTTTTGGAAGGTGTCATGGCCGTTCCTCCCCGACGCGTAGCAGCCAAAGCTGCACGATGCTGATCGCGACCAGGATGGCGAGAAGGGCGATCGAAAGTGCCGCGCCATAGCCAAGATTGAAGGACACGAAGGACTGATTGAAGATGTAGTAGACCACCGAGATCATCCGGTTCTGCGGCCCGCCCGCGGTCATGATGTAGAACTGGTCGAAGGCAAGGATCGAGCCGGTGACTGAAATGATCAGCGCCAGTGCAATCGTCTTGCGCATCAAGGGAAGCGTCAGGTGCCGGAAGCGCTGCCAGCGGCCGGCGCCGTCGATCCGGGCCGCCTCAGTCAGTTCGGACGGAATGGCCTGCAGGCCGGTCAGCAGGATGATCATCGTAAAGCCGGCAATCTTCCAGACGACCATGATGATGATTGTGAGAAAGGCGCTGTCGAAAGTGGCGAGCAGGTTCGGGCTCTTGTCCACCAGCCCCAGTGCCTTGAGCGCCGGGCCGATGAAGCCGCTGTCGACATTGGCCAGCCACACCCAGAGCAGCGAGGCCGTGGCCAGGCCGACGACGACAGGCAGGAAGATGATGGTGCGATAGGCGCTGACGAAGCGCCGCTGTTTTTCCACGAAGATCGCCAGCGGAAAGGCGACGGCGAAGATCGCGATCGTGACGATGACGGTATAGTAGGCCGTAAATTGCAATGCCGACATGAAGCGGGCGTCATGGAACATGCGGACATAGTTCTTGAAGCCGATCCAGCGCGTGCCGCCCATCAATGGCCAGTTGTGCAGGCTCATCCAGCCGGTGAAGATCACCGGCATGACGAAGAACAGGATGACGAGCGCCATCGCCGGCGCGATATAGACAAGGCCGCGCCAACCCGATCTGCGTCGTCGTCTGCGCTGGGCCGATTGGGTCTTCGAACCGGAACCGGTCATCGAAATGCTCCGCATGAATTTTGGGAAATTGGCCGGGAGGCGGCTTTGCCTCCCGGCCACAGCAGCCGGGGAGATTATTGGCCGCTGTCGATGATCGATTGCATTTCGCTCTGGGCGTTGGAAAACGCGCCATCGACATCTTCACCGTAGATCGTGGCATTGGTAAAGCTGGCCCAAGGGCCATTGGCGCTGTTGATCAGGTCGTTGAACTGCAGCGTATAGGGCGTCTTGGCCACGGAAATGGCCTGGATGCCGACCTGCAGCCGGGGATCAAGACCTTCCAGTACCTTGTCGGCGATATCGCCGCGTCGTCCAGGCTGCCGTATTTCGCCATGATCTTCTGGCCGTCCTCGGAATAGATGTATTCGAGGAATTCCTTCACGGCAGCCATCTTCGGCGTGCCCTTGGTGATGACGAAATTGTCGCCGCCGGCAAAGGAGGATGTTCCGCCCGTCGCACCGGGGATCAGCGTCACGCCGAAGTTGATGTCCGGATGCTCGGTTACCAGCGATCCGATGGCAAAGGCGCCGAGGCTCTGCTGGCCGATCTTGCCGTTGGTGAAGGAGAGGAAGTTCGCGCCGTTGTCGCTGGCGGCACCTGCGGGCACCAAGTCCTTCTTGACCATGTTGCAGGTAGATATCGACCGCCTTGCGCATTTCGGGGGTGTCGAGCGTTGCCGCCTTGCTATCGGCCGACAGAATGTCGGCGCCGGAACCCCAGACCAGCGGCGTGAAGGTGAAGATCATGCAGCCGCCGCAACCGCCGCCTGAGAAGTAGAAGCCGTAATTGTCGTCACCGAGCGCGCGGATCTTCTCCGCATTGGCGGTGATTTCATCCCAGGTCGTCGGGGCCTTTTCCGGATCGAGGCCGGCTTGTCTGTAGAGGTCCTTGTTCCAGGCGAAGACCGACGTCTCGACGGACAGCGGCAGACCGTAGATGCGGTCCTGGTAGGTGCCGAGCTTGACATGCGATGGCGACAGCGAATTGAAATAGGGCAGGGACTTTGCCCAGTCCGTCAGGTCCTCGAGCTGGCCGGCGGCTGCAAACGCCGGATTGTAGATCAGGTCCATCGACAGTGCGTCGGGTGCCTGTCCGCCGGCGATGGCGGTGGCGTATTTCTGCACCAGTTCAGAGAACGGCACTTCTGTCATCGCGACCTGGTTCTCGTGGCTGGAATTATAGGCTTCGACAGTCTTTTTGAAGGATTCGCCGATGCCGGTGCGAACCCACATTTCAATCTTTTCGGCGGCCGATGCGCCGGATACCAGGCACAGGGTAGCGATGCTGGTCGCTGCCAATAGACGCTTGAACATGACACTCCTCCCAATATGGCGCATCTCCTTTGCGCCTTTGCTCATTCCTTCGGGCTGTTACCCCCGCATGATTGCCGGACGACCAGCCGGCATGGCAGTTTCCTCACGCCCGGCTCGACGGGCCGTCCCTCCGCGAGCGCCAGAACGGTCAAACCCGCCTGCCGCCCGAGTTCCTTCAGTTCCATGTCCACCGTCGTCAGCGGCGGGCGTGTCTGGGCTGCGACAATCTCCCAATTGTCGAAGCCGATGACGGACACATCTTCCGGCACCTTGATGCCGCGCTCGCGCAGCGTCTCTACAGCGCCGCGGGCAATCTGGTCGTTGCCGCAGAACAGCGCGTCGGGTTTTTGTCCGGGGCGGTTCCAGATTTCGGCGATCGCCTCATGGCCCCAGCTTTCCGACCAGACGCCATACATCACCGGCTCGGCGCCACCTGCCGCTTGGCTGTAGGCATCGGCGCGTTCGTGCACCGAAAAGAAATCCTTCGGCCCGGTGATATGCACGATGCGGCGCCGTCCGATCCGCAGCAGCCATTCCACCGCAAGCGTTGCGCCATGTGCATCGTCGGAGCGGAAGGTGACGCTGTCTGGCGTCCCCTCGGTAAAAGCATAGACCACCGGCACCGGCAGGTTGGAGAGATCGACCGGCAGGCGTCTATCCAGCCGCTTGCCGGTGGCGATGATGCCGTCGACCTGCTTGTCGAGCATGGCGTCGACATGGATCTGTCCCAGTGCCGGATCATCCTCGATCGCGCAGAGGAAGACCGAGACGCCATGATCAACCAGCGCCTCGGATACCCCGGCCATGACGGGCAGGGTGAAGCGTCCATAGGTGTCGTTGGTCAAAAGACCGATGGTGAAGCTGCGCTTGCTGAGCAGGCCGCGGGCAAGGGCGTTCGGACGAAAGCCGATATCGCTTGCTACACGCTTGACCCGCTCGCGCGTCTCGGCGCCCATACGGCCGTTGTTGTTCAGCGCTTTCGACGCGGTCGAAATGCTGACGCCGGCCGCAGCGGCAACATCATGGATCGTAATCCGCTTTTTGCTCCCCCGATCTCCAGAATATCCTCCCTCAATTGCTGTGAGAAAACCTTTTACCAAGGTTACTGTCAAGTGAGAAAACGTTTTCTCAGTTGTTGTATTGTCTGCGAGGTCATTCTGGCTCTCTACAGGTTGGTCCGAAAACCGGTGGGAATTTGGATCGCTGGCGCAATCGCACCCGAAGGCATCCCGAGGGCGCGCACCGGCAAGCCTCTCCAGCAGGCATTGATCATATCTATTTTTCTGATACACATCAATTTCGCATTCTGGGAGGATATATGAGTACGCGATTTCTGATGATTGGTCCGGAGGATGGGAAGGAGGTGCTGAAATGTCTGGCAGCGCCTGCGCGGCTCTCCATGCTGGAACTCCTGCATGCCCGGGGACCACTCAATGTCAATGAAATCGCCGAAGCGCTTGACTTGCCGCAATCGACCACGTCGACCCATCTAAACCTGCTGGAAGAGGCGGGGCTGATCCGTACCGAGGTCTCCAAGGCGCGCAAGGGCAGTCAGAAAGTCTGTCATGCCGTGCATGAGGAAATCGTGCTGTCCTTCGCAAGCCCGGCCAAGACCGGTCAGGAGGTGATCGAGGTTGCGATGCCGGTCGGCCTCTATAGCGGTTACGAGGTTGCTGCCCCCTGCGGCATGTGCTCGCGCGATGGTATCATCGGCTATCTCGACAGTCCCGATACGTTCCTTGCCCCCGACCGGATGAAGGCAGGATTGCTATGGTTTACAAAGGGATATGTCGAATATCAGTTTCCCAACAATGCCCGCATCAAGGGGGCTGAAGTCAAAGAGCTTGAGGTCGTGCTGGAGCTCTCTTCCGAGGTTCCCGGTACCTCTGACAACTGGCCGTCCGACATCACGCTCTCCATCAATGGCAAGGGTATCGGTGCCTGGACCTCGCCCGGCGACTTCGGCGACAGGCGTGGGAAGTACACACCCGACTGGTGGAAGCTGAGGGGCAGCCAGTACGGCGTTCTCAAATATTTCCGCGTCACGGATAATGGCACATTTGTCGACGGTATCCGGATTTCCGATACGAGCCTGGCCGATCTCGGCCTGCTTGAGCATCGCTCAATCCGGCTCCGTATCGAAGTACCTGATACGGCCGAACATCCCGGCGGAATCAACATTTTCGGCCGGGGTTTCGGCAATTACGACCAGGATATCGTCCTGCGCCTCAAGACCTGACGCTTCCAAACCTTTCGCTCTCTGCCTCAATCCGGGTTGACGGCCGGTCAAACGCGTGTATTGTACCCGACAAAAGGATATATATCTGATTTTCAGATATACAGGGAGGTAAGCATGCGCGAGCCGGCACCGTTCACAGCGGTTTCGTTATCGGTACGATTGACCCACGTCTTTACGGCTCATTCGTCGAGCATCTGGGTCGAGCCGTCTATTCCGGTATCTATGAGCCGGATCATCCGACCGCGGACAAGAACGGCATGCGCCAGGACGTAATCGATCTCGTGCGCAAGAAGCCGATGTTCCGATCGTACGCTATCCCGGTGGCAATTTTGTATCGGCCTATAACTGGGAAGACGGTATCGGCCCGCAGGAAGAGCGCCCCGTGCGTCTCGACCTCGCCTGGCACAGCTCCGAGAGCAACCATGTCGGCATCCACGAATTTGCCGATTGGGCCGAGGCTGCCAACACAGACATGATGCTGGCCGTCAATCTCGGTTCGCGTGGCCTGGATCAGGCGCGTGCTTTCCTCGAATACGTCAACCATCCGGGCGGCAGCTACTGGTCGGACCTTCGCCGCAAGAACGGCCGCGAGGAGCCCTGGAACGTCAAGATGTGGTGCCTCGGCAACGAGATGGACGGCCCCTGGCAGATCGGCCAGAAGACGGCCGAAGAATACGGTCGCATCGCGTTTGAGACCGCCAAGGCCATGCGCGCCTTCGACAAGTCGATCGAGCTGGTCGTCTGTGGCTCCTCGTCGCCGAAAATGCCGACCTATCCGGCCTGGGAAGCTACGGTTCTCGACTACACCTACGATTCCATCGATTACATCAGCCTGCACATGTATTTCGACAACCATGCCGGCAACACGGCGGATTATCTGGCCCAGAACGCCCGCCTCGACGATTATATCGCCACCATTGCCGGCGTCATCACCTACACCAAAGCCAAGAAGCGCTCGAAGAAGGATGTTTATATCAGCTTCGACGAGTGGAACGTCTGGTACCATTCCCGCGAAGCCGACCGGAAGGTGCTGGAAGGCAATGACGGCTGGCCGCATGCGCCGGCACTCCTGGAAGACATCTACAATTTCGAGGACGTGCTGCAGGTCGGCTGCATCCTCAACACCTTCATCCGCCGCTCGGACGTGGTGAAGGTCGGCTGCCTCGCGCAGCTCGTCAACGTCATCGCGCCGATCATGACCGTACCCGGCGGCCCGGCATGGCGACAGACGACGTTCTTTCCGTACGCCTATGCCTCGCGCTACGGCCGCGGCAAGGCGCTGCAGCTGTCGCTGGATTGCCCGAGCTATTCGACCAGCTTCGCCGAAAACGTTACCTATCTCGACATTTCCGCTGTCGAAACCGAGGCCGATGGCGCGCTGACCTTCTTCATCGTCAACCGCCACCAGATGGAGGCAATCGATCTCGATCTCTCCCTCGAAGGCTTTGGCGACCGCAAGGTGATCATGGACAAGGTCATGGAAGGCCACGACCTGCGTGCCGTCAACGGCCCCGGAGCCGAAACGATCGAACCGCAGGACGGTTCGGGCGCATCCGTCACCGATAGCCGCCTCGTCGCCGCCATCGCACCGCTGAGCTACCGGATGATCCGGCTCGGCGCGTAAGGCAGGCAACGACGGGGAGGAGGAACCATGTCGGCAACGATTGAAATCACCAATGTTACCAAACGCTACGGAGCGCTCACCGTGCTGGACGACATTTCGTTGTCCATCAAGGCCGGCGAGTTCGTCGTCTTCCTGGGGCCTTCGGGCTGTGGGAAGTCCACGCTTCTGCGGATGATCGCAGGTCTCGAAGACGTGACGAGCGGCACGATCTCGGTCGCCGACCAGCGTGTCGATACGCTGCCGCCGGGCAAGCGCGGCGTCGCCATGGTGTTCCAGTCCTATGCGCTCTATCCGCATATGACCGTCGCCCAGAACATGTCCTTCGGCTTGGAAAACATCGGCCTGCCGAAGGACGAGATCGAGCGCCGCGTCCAGCAGGCGGCTGCGACACTCGAAATCGCACACCTTCTCGACCGCAAACCGGCGAAGCTGTCCGGCGGCCAGCGCCAGCGCGTGGCGATCGGCCGCGCCATCGTCAAGGAGCCAAAGGCCTTCCTGTTCGACGAACCTTTGTCGAACCTCGATGCTGCCCTACGTGGTCGCACGCGGCTTGAACTCGCCCAACTGCATGCCCGCCTCGGCAGCACGATGATCTTCGTCACGCATGATCAGGTGGAAGCGATGACGCTCGCCGACCGCATCGTCATCATGCACAATCGCAAGATCGAGCAGATCGGCACGCCGATGGAAATCTACCGCCGTCCCGCCAGCCGGTTCGTTGCTGGGTTCGTCGGTTCTCCGGCCATGAATTTCGTGCCCTTGGAGAGTGCAACCGGCAATGGCAAGACGCTGACGATTGGGACCAATGGCCTTGGCGATATCAGCGCCGCATTCCAGCTGCCCCCGAGCTTTTCACCGGATGGGGCAAGCCTCGGCATCCGCGCCGAGGATGTTTCCGTGCTGCCGGCCGGGCAGACAGGCATCGCCCTCACAGCAGAAGTCGTCGAACGGCTCGGCGATCGCACCCTGATCTACGGCCATCTCGCCGACGGCACCAAGCTGACGGCCGAAACCGACGGCCGCAGCGAAGCGCGGGGTGGAGATACGCTTCAGATCGCGCTCGATACGACCGCCATTCACCTGTTCGACGCCACCGGCATCGCCCACCATTCGGAGGGCGAGTGACATGGCCGAAAGCTATCGCCGCAGCCAGTGGAGCAACGGCCTTTTCATCCTTCCCTATCTGTTCGTCTTCGTGGTGCTACTGGTCTTTCCGCTCTTCTGGGGCGCCTGGCTGAGCTTGCACAAGGTCGATCTCTTCGGCCCGGGCCGCTTCGTCGGCCTTGGCAACTATGCGCGTGCTGGCCGATCCGGTCTTTCTGCAGGCTTTACGCAACACGATCATTTTCGTGCTGGTGAGCGTTCCCACACTGGTGGTGCTCGGGCTGTTCCTTGCCCTTGCCCTCAACAAGACGACCCGGACGACCTCGTTCCTGCGCGGCCTGTTCTTCTCGTCTTCCGTGCTTTCGGTGACGATCGTGACGTTGATCTGGCGCTTCGTCTTCATCCCCGGCGACGGGCTGTTGGCGGTGTTTTCCGAAGTGCTCGGGGGTGCAGCCGCTGAATTTCCTGTCAACCAGTGGCTGGTCGCTGTTTTCGGTCGGCGTTGCCACCGTCTGGTGGTGTCTCGGCCTGCCGATGATGCTCTTCCTTGCGGCCCTGCAGCAGATTCCGAACGATCTCTATGAAGCCGCAGCCCTCGACAATGCCAGCCCCTGGCGGATGTTGACCCGCGTTACCCTGCCCTCGATCGCCCGCACCATCATGCTGGTGACGATCATTCAGATCGTCATGCAGTTCCAGCTTTTCGGTCAGGCACAGCTGATGACCAATGGCGGCCCGAACGGCACGTCCCGCCCGCTGGTCATGTACATCTACGAGGTTGGCTTCGTGCGTTGGGATGTCGGCAAGGCGGCCGCGGCGTCGGAGTTCCTGTTCCTCATCATCCTTGTCGCGGCCATGGCCCAGTATGTAGTCTCGACCCGCAAGTCGGAGGCTTCCGAATGAACACGGATCAATCGACCTACCGCCCGGAAGCCCTGACCGGCAATCGCACTCTGCTGACGATAGCCGTCGTCCTTTCCGCTGTCATGATGGCGCCGGTCGCCTGGCTCGTCGGCCTGTCGATCAAGGACAACAAGGAGCTGATGCTCGGCACGGAATCCGTTTTCGAGTTTCCCTACACGTTCGCCAACTACGTCAACATCCTCTACTCGTCGCAGGTCTTCGGCTGGTTCTTCAACAGCCTCGTGGTCGCGATCGGACAGACGGCGGGCGTGCTCATTCTGGCGTCGCTTGCCGGCTATGCCTTTGCTCGCCTCGAATTTCCGTTTCGCAGGACGATCTTCGTTATCGTGCTGTTCGGTCTTGCCGTGCCGGAACAGGCAGTCATCATCGCCCGCCACCAGATGTTCAACTGGTTTGGCCTGCACAACTCGTATCTCGGGCTCATGCTGCCCGGCATGTCGTCCGCCTTTGGGGTCTTCCTGATGACGCAGTTCTTCAAGGCTATCCCCAAGGAGATCGACGAGGCGGCCCTTCTCGACAACGCCTCGCCCTTGCGGATCTTCTGGAAGGTACTTCTGCCGCTGACGCTGCCGGCTCAGGCGACGCTTGGCATCTTCACCTTCCTGCATGCCTGGAACGACTACTGGTGGCCGCTCATCTCCGCCACGAAGACGGAGATGTTCACGCTCACCGTCGGCATCGCGTCGTCCCAGACCAATTTCGCCCAGAGCGAGGGACTAGGCTTTCTCAGCGCCCAGGCGGTCTTTGCCAGCCTGCCGGTTCTGATCGTCTACGTGATTTTCCAACGCCATATCGTCACCGCGGTTTCGGGTGGCGCTGTGAAGTGACTGCTGCTGCGGCCGGGAGGGATTGGCCGCAGCAGGTTTCAACCAGGGGCAGGAGCCCCTTCAAAGGGAGAGATAGACCATGAGACGTTTTCTACTCAGCACGGCGGCCCTGATTGCGCTGACCTGCGGCACCTCGGCGCAGGCCCAGACCAAGATCGAGCTGCAGCGCTTCTTCGGCGCCTGCGACGCGGACTATGGCAGCGTTACCGACGTGTCCAAGGCGGTCGGCGAATGCGGCATCATCACCTCGCTGATCAACAAGTTCGAAGCCGATAACCCGGACGTTGATGTCAACGTGACCACAGTCGAATGGCCCGGCTATGATCAGCTCAATGCTCAGCTCGCGTCGGGTGCGGCTCCGGATGTCGTGTCGATGCATTACTCGGCAATCTCCGACTACCAGTCGCGCGGACTGATCGACCCGATCGATGACGTCCTCTCCGCGCAGGGTATCTCGCCCGACAGCTTCACCGATGCCGGCCGCGGCGGCGTCACCAAGGAAGGCCAGATGTTCGGCCTGCCCTTCGATAACTGGACCATGCTTTTCCACGTCAACCTGAACCTGATGAAGCAGGCCGGCCTGGTCAACGCTGACGGCACCCCGATCTTGCCGAAGTCGGTCGATGAGCTGTTCGCCCAGGGCAAGCAGTTCAAGGAAAAGACCGGCAAGCCCTACCTCATCCAGATTGCGGCCAACGAAACCGCCTCCTACACGCGCATTCTCTATACGCTTCTGCAGCAGCAGAATGCCGACTTCTTCGCCGATCCGACCAAGATCACGCTGAACACGCCGGAAGCCAAGAACGCCGTCGAGCTGATGAAGAAGATCAAGGATGAGGGTCTCTCCACGACGGGCCTCGACTATGCGGCTGCCGTCACCGCCTTCACCAATGGCGATGGCGGCATTGCGGTCAACGGTACCTGGCTGATCGGCGATTTCGTCGCCCAGTCGGAGAAGGACGGCACGGCGCTCGCCAAGGGCTACACGGTCTACCCGGTCCCGCAGCTCTATCCAGGTCGCGACAGCACCTATGCGGATGGCCACAGCTGGGTTCTGCCGCACAAGGATCGCACGCCCGAACAGACGGAAGCCATCGGCAAGCTCTTCAAGTTCCTGGCCGACAACGACTACGAATGGGCCCGCACCGGCCACCTGCCGGCCGTCAAGGCCGTCTTCGACAAGCCGGAATTCAAGGCGCTGCCGCATCGTGAAAACATCGTGAAATCGCTGAGACCGGCCGCTCGCTGCCGGGCGCCGTCCAGCGCCAGTTCGCCATCCAGGATATCATCGGCGAAGAAGTCAGCGCCGCCGATCAACGGCGACAAGACCATCGACGAAGCCCTGACGACCGCCGAGAGCCGTATCAACGACCTGCTCGCCAACATTTGATTGTTGGGATCGACGAACTCCCAGAGGGGGCGTGGGGACCTCGGTTCCTGCGCCCCAATTTCTGTATAAGGTTGTATGGGATTCGGATACCGGCGAGTGCATATCCTGCTCTCGATCCCTTGTTCATCGGGATAGGCGGATGTCACTGGTATCGCCCTTCCTAGCCCCAGAAAGACTGGAAGGACGTCCAGACGGGCCGACGGTTCCGCTATGGTTCATGCCGCTTGCCCTGATGTCGGCCGAGACCGCCCTGCGCACGACACGCAGTCCCCGACACTGTCCTGACATGGAGAGCGCCGCGCCACTGGGTTTACTTGCGAACCTGCATGTCCCGTTCACCGGGGAGGAGCCGATCTTCGAGATCACCATGCCCTTGCCGGATCAAGTCCCACCAATCGATTTGAGGAAGCCGCTTTCATCTGTAAAGGCTGCCTGGGAAGGCGCAACGGCGAAGAGGCCGACGGCAGCCAAGAGAGCGATTTTCATGTGTGGTCCTTTGGCCGTTAGGAAGCCCTAGCAACAGTCGCCTTTCGTGGAAAAGGGTCCCTTTTCACTATGACGCTCGGTGGGCGGGGCCAATGGATTGGAGTTGATGGGACTGCAGCTCGACTCCCTTCAAGGCGTGCAAACGTAAACCCATGGTCAACAACAATTGTCGCCAGCCATTTTCATGGTCGCTGGTTCAAAACCATATCGCAAGAAGACCATCGGCCTTGTTGGGCGCAGCATCAGAAGACCGTGTAGATCCTGGCAACGGCAGAACGAAAAGTGGTTGGACAGCCATCCCGCAATTAAATCGCCGAAGCACACACATCCTGCTTAACCGGCGGGGATCAACATTCCACCGCTAAAGGCATTCGATTCATTCTGTCTATTAGGGTCCCAGCGTCCTTTGTCGAAAGCAATGTCCTCAGCGCATCAGGCCAGCAGTCGAGGGCCGTCCTCACCGACTTCCGAATCTCCTTTTCGATCCAGTCCGGCTCCAAGTCCAGGAAACTGGCAATTCGGCGAAAAGCGGCGCAGGGTAACCTTGGAGAATTCATAGGTTCCAGCCATTTTCAATGCGAGCCTGTCATCAGGAGCGAAAAGGACCGTAGGAACGATATCGTAAGCCGGCGATAAGCGCACGACACCCGGCGCCGGGAAAATAAAGGACCAATTTTTCAGGTGGTTGTCGCCATTTCCAATCAGGACATCGGCAACCATCCTACGGAAACCTTCAAGGGCGTCAGCGCGCCAGTCTGTACTAAAGCGCTTTATCATATTCAGCATCGTTTCGTAGGTCGCCATGGTGTATTTCCGCTCGCCGACCGCGCCAACGATTTGAGCGCCATCTTCCATATGGACCCGGTGTTCGGCTCCAAGCCGGTCGAAACGCTCGACGACAAGGACGTTCGCCCCTTCGCTGACAAGTCTCTCATCTATCCCGTAAATGTTCTTCGTCGACGTCAGGCGGCATATGGCCGTGTCGATACCAAGCATTTTGCTCACGGTCATTGCGGCATATTCCGCCTCTGGAAGGCCAGGATATTTCTTTGTCGGCACTTTCAAAATGCACCGGCTTTCCCCGGCGCGTGCTGGGGCGGTGAGACGTTCGCCGTCTGTCGTTGCTGCAAACTTGAGCTGGACACCCGCCAGGGAAAATTTCACGATCCCTTCAGGTAAGGGGGCGGACACGCCGTGAATATTTTGAACGTCGATCGGACCGACAGACGCGGGCAGGGCTGTTTCAGGGAGTGACAATAATTGCTCCCGGCAGATCGGCACCGAGACGGATCAAAAGATCGAACTGGTCGTGATCACCGGGTCCCATCTCGCTCATGACGAGATCCCGGAGCGCTCCCTCGGGCAACAGACCCGAGAACCATGGCGGCAAATAGCCATTGATACCGATTTTATCCCCGCGGCCAGCCAGACGCCTGCGGGTAGCCTCCTCATCGCCGGGGACATACCAGCTTAGACTTAGAATTGGTCGTTGGTCATCGCGAAAATAGGCCTCGTCGACGACGAAGGTGGAGGCCCCCGTGCTGTCGCGCAAAGGTGCCGACGCGAACTGTGCTTTGGTCGGGCTGGACCAACCTAACGGCTAAAACCGCGCTCTCCTTCGCCATCATGCGTCCTCGTCATCGGAGAGATCAACGAAGAGGTCCTGGAACGTTTCGTTGCGCTCGTCACTGCGTTTTGACGAGGAGCGCACAGTCGCCAAGGATGCCGCGATATCGGCATATCGTTCTTTCGGCACCAGAAGCGGCATGATACCCAATGCGTCGCAGCATTCGAGAAGCAGCGTCAATCGGTCTTTGCCCTTGCGGCCGTGTATAAGATCGCGCTCCAATTCAGAAATCCGGGCGCGATCTCGGCCCAGGCGCTGTGCAAGATCTGGCTGCGTCATCGACCTGGCCTTGCGAGAGGCCCGCAATTGCAGAGCCAAGTCCTTTCGCTATTTCGAGCGTCATTGCGCTATTTTCCTCCATAAAGCCGGAATTAAGCTATATCAAACTACTGAAAGTGCAAAGCGTATTTCCGCTCTCTATGATAATTAAAGCGCTAAACCGCTTTTTATTCAGCGCACTGGCAAATAAAACATGGTCTCAGCGGTGTTGCAAAGAAGGCGAGCGCAATGGAAAGGTCGTCAGACGGTCTGAGATGGGCGAAGTGGGCGAGACAGCAAGCGGTCACAAAGGACGAGACATAAACCTTGAAGTGGTCCGTCCTGGCCCGGTGCAGCCGCAAAACCGGTAAGCGCGTTGCAGGCAAGAGATGCCGGCGCGAAATTGCGCGGGTTACAAAAGATCCAGCGGTTTGCGATTTGTCTTCGACACTGCGGTCGTCGGCGCTGATTGGCCAGCCCGCCTCACGATCCGCCTGAGAGTGTGATTCTTAACGTTCGCTTCGGTTTGGGGAATTTCCATTCCCCTTTTCGTGAAAATATTAGCAATTCGTTGTTATCAAAAATCCATAAAATATATAGATTTTCACTATTCAAAGCTGGATGTTGTGAAAATGAAAATCGTCGGCCTCTCGGGAAATGTCAAACGTCCATCCAGAACCGCGGCGCTGGTGGAAGCAATCGTCTCGGGCGTCCGAGACCGTTTGGGAGGAGAAGGCCCTGTCATCGAACTCGTTGACGCGGCGCCGGTTCTCTTCAGGGCGCTTCGATCCGACCAGCTCGATGCCGAGGGACGGGCGATCATCAATGCCGTCGAAGCGGCCGATGTGCTCGTCGTCGGATCCCCGGTCTATCGGGCATCCTATACAGGTGCTCTCAAGCATCTCTTCGATCTCGTCGATTATCGGGCGTTGACCGGCAAGCGGATCATTCTGGCAGCCACCGGCGGCACGCCGCTGCACGGCTTGATGACTGAACATCAGCTACGGCCGTTGTTCGGCTTCTTCAATGCCCTTTCGCTCCCGACCGCCATTTACGCCACCGAAGTCGATTTCACCGAATACGGCATCACCAACCCTGCCGTTCACGAGCGCATCGAGCGCGCCGTTTCAGAACTCGCGCAGGTCCTGCCGGTCCCCAATCAAACCGCCGCCGCCCGCGCCCATGGAAACCGTCCAGCGCTCGTCGCCGCGTTCGCCTAGCCATTTCAAGAGGGAGAGTACCATGTCCTATGCCAGCAGAGAGCCGGTCAAATTTGCCTACTGGGTGCCCAATGTTTCAGGGCGGCCTCGTCATTTCGAACATCGAGCAGCGCACTAGCTGGACGATCGAGTACAACAGGAAGCTGGCGCAGATCGCCGAGGCCAGCGGTTTCGACTATGCGCTCAGCCAGATTCGCTTCACTGCCGGCTATGGCGCCGAGTTCCAGCATGAATCGGTCTCCTTCAGTCATGCGCTGCTGGAATCGACCACCACGCTGAAGGTCATCGCCGCCATTCTCCCGGGACCGTGGAATCCGACGCTGGCCGCCAAGCAAATCGCCACGATCAACCATCTCACCAATGGCCGCGTCGCTGTCAACGTCGTCAGTGGCTGGTTCCGTGGCGAGTTCCACGCGATCGGCGAGCACTGGCTTGACCATGATGAGCGCTACCGCCGCTCGGAGGAGTTCATCCGCGCCTTGCGTGGTATCTGGACCGAAGACAATTTCACGTTCCACGGCGATTTCTATCGCTTCAACAATTATTCGCTGAAGCCGAAGCCGATCGATCCGCAGCCGGAAATCTTCCAGGGCGGCTCCTCGCGCCGCGCGCGACATGGCATCGCGCGTTTCCGACTGGTACTTCACCAACGGCAATACCCCGGAGGAGATCGGCAAGCAGGTCGCCGACATCCAGGGCAAGGCGAAATCCAACGGCCATTCTGTGCGTGTCGGCGTCAATGCCTTTGCTATCGTTCATGAGACGGAGAAAGAGGCAAGGGCCGTTCTGGCCGAGATCATCGAGAAGGCCAATCCAGACGCGGTCAATGCCTTCGGCCACGAGGTCAAGAACGCCGGAAAGTCATCGCCGGAAGGCGAGGGCAACTGGGCAAAATCGTCCTTCGAGGATCTGGTCCAGTACAATGACGGTTTTCGCTCCAACCTGATCGGTACGCCGGAGCAGGTGGCCGAACGGATCGTCAACCTCAAGCGCGCCGGCGCCGACCTCATCCTGCTCGGTTTCCTGCATTTCCAGGAAGAGGTCGAGTATTTCGGCAAGCACGTGATCCCGTTGGTGCGGGCCATCGAAGAGGCCGAAGCTTCGACCGCAATCGCTGCCGAGTAAGTCAGCATGAAGAAACAGGCGGCCGGTTTTCGGCCGCCACCGGGAAGACAGAGCCGCAGATGGCGACATCTGCAGGGCCGGATATTGCGCGCCAAGCTACCGATTGGGCGCAATGGAAAATGGGGGCATGCGCACGATGACATTGGCTTTTGGATCGCTGGGTTCCGCGCCTTTTCCGCCGGAGATACAGGAGCACCTGGCTGGACTTGACGGCCAGTTGCGCCAGGACGGTGAGCGACAAGCGACCATAAGTGACACAATTCTCGATTTTGTCAGGGGTGACCTTGTCGTTCGGCGGTGTCGTCGCCCTGACGGATATCGACCTGTCGGCGCGTCGGGGAGAAATCCTCGCCATTATCGGGCCGAACGGCGCTGGCAAGAGCTCGATCATCAATGTGATCAGCGGCGTATACCGACCCGACCGCGGCCATGTGCGGCTCGCGGGGCGGCCCTATGCCCAGGTCCCGACACAGAAACTTGCCCGTCTGGGTGTTGCGCGCACGTTTCAGAACCTGGCCTTGTTCAAGGGCTTGAGCGTTCTCGACAATGTCGTGGTCGGCCGGGCGCACAAGACGCGGTCGAGCTTCTTCGAACAGATCGTCGGTCTCGGTCGAGCCAGTGCGGAAGAGACGGAAGCGCGACCACGCCTTGGACGTGCTCGATTTCCTCCATCTCTCGCATGTCGGCGACCGCTTGGCCGGCACATTGTCATACGGTCTACAGAAACGCGTGGAGCTGGCGCGCGCTGGTGGCCGAGCCCGAAATCCTGCTGCTCGATGAGCCGATGGCCGGCATGACGGCGACGGAAAAGAACGAGATGGCCGATTTCGTGCGCGCCGCGCGCGACAGGTTCAGGTACCACCGTCGTGCTGATCGAACACGATATCGGGGTCGTCATGGACCTCTCCGACCGCGTCGCCGTGCTCGACTACGGTCGCAAGATCGCCGATGGAACGCCCCACGAGGTCCAGCGCGACCAGCGCGTCATCGATGCCTATCTCGGTGTCGCCCCTGAGAACGAAAACGGGGAGGGCATCTGATGGCTGATTTCGACTGGCTGTTCTTCACCGAGGTTCTCGTCGGCGGCCTTCTCTCCGGCGTCATGTATTCGCTGGTCGCAATCGGCTTCGTGCTGATCTACAAGACATCCGGCGTTCTCAATTTTGCGCAAGGGGCGATGCTCCTGTTCGCGGCGCTGACCTTCGTCAGCCTGACGGAACGCGGCATTTCCTTCCCGCTCGCATTCGCTATCACCTTCAACGATCATGGTCGTTATCGGAATCGCCGTCGAGCGTACAGTGTTGAGGCCGCTGACCAACAAACCGCCGATCACCCTGTTCATGGCGACGCTCGGCCTCTCTTATATCATCGAGGGGGCGGCCCAACTGATCTGGGGCACGCAGGTACACGGCCTTGATCTCGGTATCGAGGATGTGCCGTTCGATGTCGGTGGTGTCTACATCAGTCAATTCGACATCTTCGCAGCCATCGTTGCCGCCTCCATGGTGCTGCTGCTCTCCGTCTTCTTCCGCTACACCCGCATCGGGCTTGGTTTTCGCGCTGTCGCCGACGACCAGTTCGCGGCTCTCGCCGTCGGGTTGAGGCTGCCGCGGATCTGGGCGACGGTCTGGGCGGCTGCAGGCCTGGTGGCGCTAGTCGCCGGCCTGTTGTGGGGAGCCCGCGTCGGGGTGCAATTCTCTCTGTCGCTGATCGTTCTGAAGGCCTTGCCGGTTCTCGTCCTCGGCGGCTTCGACTCGATCCTCGGCGCGATCGTCGGCGGATTGCTGATCGGCGCGTCTGAGAAGCTGGCCGAAGTCTATATCGGGGAATATTTTGGCGGCGGTATCGAGGGCTGGTTTGCCTATGTCGTCGCGCTCGCCTTCCTCCTCGTTCGCCCTTCCGGCCTGTTCGGCCAGAAGCTTGTGGAAAGGGTCTGACCGATGTCCACGATCACCCATGATCTTCCGTCCTACAGTTTCCCCGCCCGCTGGGCGACGCCATTGGTCTGGTTCGCCATTGCCTATGTCGTTTTGCCGCTTTTCGGGTCCGCCTATCTGTTTGAGGCTATCCTGCTGCCGTTCCTGGCGCTCAGCCTCGCCGGCCTCGGTCTCAATATCCTGACGGGTTATGCCGGGCAGGTCTCGCTGGGAAGTGCTGCCTTCATGGCTGTCGGCGCTTTCGCCGCGTTCAATTTCAATCTTTGCGTCGACGGTCTACCGTTGATCGTCAGCATGGTTCTTGCCGGTTTCGCAGCCGCCGGTATCGGCCTCGTGTTCGGCCTTCCGAGCCTGCGCCTCAAGGGCTTTTACCTTGCGGTATCGACCCTCGCCGCGCAGTTTTCGTGCAGTGGGCGCTGACCAAATTCAGCTGGTTCTCCAACGATTCCGCATCCGGCGTGATCGATGCGCCGCGGCTTTCGGTCGCCGTCCTTGTTTTCGATGGTCCGGTCGGACGATACTATTTCGCGCTGACGGTGGTCGCCGTCCTCACGTTGCTGGCTTATCGGTTGGTGAATTCGCAGACCGGCCGCAATTTCATCGCCGTGCGCGACAACGAGACAGCGGCACGGATCATTGGCGTGCCGGTATTGAAGACCAAGCTTCTGGCCTTCGCAGTCTCCTCCTTCATCATCGGCATTGCCGGGGTCCTGTGGGCCTTCGCCTATCTGCGCACGGTCGAGCCTGCCGGCTTCAATCTCGACCGGTCGTTCCAGATTCTGTTCATCGTCATCATCGGCGGGCTTGCCTCGATCCGCGGTGCCTTTTTCGGAGCCGCGCTGATCGTTGCGTTTCCGCTGGTCCTATCGCGGCTTGGCTCGTTCCTGCTCGGTGATATCTTCAATTCGGGCGTGCTCGATATGAGCCAGCGCATCGTGCTCGGCGCGCTCATCATCCTCTTTCTGATCCTCGAACCGGATGGGCTCGTCGCCCTTTGGGATCGGGTCCGAAAACGAGTCGGCGCCGCTATCGTGCGGTCCTGATCGAAACGGAGCCATCAAGGCTCTGAAATGCCAACAGTCTTCATCAGATCAACCCGGACCGGCGCCTTGCCCCGGTCGATACCCGGAGTATGTCCAAACATGACGATCCTTGCCAAATTCAAGATTGCGGCTCTTGCCGCCGGCCTCGCCTTCACGGTGGCCCTGCCGATGGCCCATGCGGATGAACAATATTTCCCGCTCCAGAGCTATCGCGTCGGCCCCTATGCTGCCGGCGGCACCGGCTTCTTCGGTGGCTTCATCGATTATCTGAACCTGATCAACACGCGCGACGGCGGCGTGGGCGGCGTCAAGCTGACATGGTCGGAAGCTGAAACCCAGTATGAGGTCGAGCGTGGAGTCGAAGCGTACGAACGCCTCAAGAGCAACCCGAACGTCGCCGCTTGGAACCCGCTTTCTGTCGGCATTGCCTATGCGATGATCGATCGCATTACCGCGGACAAGGTGCCGTTGATCACCATCAACCATGGTCGCACCGATTCAACCGATGGCCGCGTTTTCCCTTATGTCTTCCCGCTACTGCTCAATCCCTACAGCGAAACTTCCGGCATCGTGAACTATATCGCGTCCAAGGAAGGCGGGCTTGAAAGCCTGAAGGGCAAGAAGATCGCAGTGCTCTATCACGGGTCGCCCTATGGCAAGGAAACGATCCCGATCTACGAACTGCTGGCGCAGAAATACGGTTTCGAACTGCAGCAGATCGAGGTGCCGCATCCCGGCAACGAACAGCAGTCGCAGTGGCTGGCGATCCGCCGCGCCAAGCCGGACTACGTCGTCCTGCGCGGCTGGGGCGTGATGAACCCGGTTGCGCTCAAGACCGCCGCCAAGACGGGATTCCCGGTCGATCACATCATCGGCAATGTCTGGTCGAACTCGGAAGAGGACGCCATCCCCGCCGGCGAGGCCGCCAAGGGCTATACGGCGATCACCACCCAGGCGTCGGGAGCCGAATATCCGGTCGTTCAGGAGATCGTCAAAACGATCTACGATGCCGGCGAGGGAAACCTCGAAGACAAGAAGCGCATCGGCTCGGTCTACCATAACCTGGGTATCGTCAACGGCATCCTCAATGTCGAGGCGATCCGTATCGCACAGGAGAAGTTCGGCAAGCGGACGCTGACCGGCGACGAGGTCCGCTGGGGCTTTGAACACCTGCAGCTCGATCCGGCGCGTGTCGAAGCTCTCGGCGCCAAGGGCCTGTTCCACTCGATCAACGTCACGTGGGATAACCATGAGGGCAACGGCTACGTGACCTTCCAGCAGTGGGACGGTGCCAAGTGGAACGTGGTTTCCGACTGGATCGCACCGGACTGGGCACTGTTGCGCCCGATCATCGAGAAGTCCTCGGAAGCCTATGCGGCCGAGAAGGGCATCAAGCTGCGCACGGCGGAAGATGCCGAGACGGCGACCAATTGATTCTTCAAGCCGCACCTGACAGCAGGCGCGGCTTCTAGGACGGGCGTGGGGTGGCTGCCTTCCTTCTCAACCAGCCTCGCGCCTTTTTCTCACCCGGCCTTTCGGCGCAACAGGAACTCGATCATGACTCTGGAAACCGCGCTGCTCGCAGTCGAATATCTGAAGGCAACGTACAATCACGCCATCACGGCGCTCGATGGCGTCGGCTTCCAACTGGCGCGTGGTGAAATCCTGGCACTCCTCGGCGCCAACGGCGCTGGCAAGACGACGACGCTCAAGGCGCTGTCCAACCTGCTTCCAGCCGAACGTGGGCAGGTCGTTTCCGGCAGCATCCGGTTTGACGGGCTCGATGTCACACGCACAAGCCCCGCCGCTCTGGTACGCGCCGGTCTCGTGCAGGTGCTTGAAGGTCGCCATTGCTTTCGCAGCCTGACGGTCGAGGAAAACCTCGTCTCCGGTGGGCTGGGCCGCAGCAGTACACGTGCTGAAATTGCTGAGGATATTGAGAAGGTCTATGCGCATTTTCCCCGACTCAAGGAAAAGCGCCGTGCGCTTTCCGGCCTGACATCGGGCGGCGAGCAGCAAATGACGGCGATCGGCCGGGCGCTGATGTCGCGGCCGCGCCTCCTGGTGCTCGACGAGCCATCCATGGGATTGGCGCCGATCGTCGTCCAGGACATTTTTCGGACGTTGCGCCATCTCAACCGCGAAGAGGGTTTGTCCATCCTCGTGGCGGAGCAGAACTCCGCCGTCGCTCTGAAATATGCCGATCGCGCAATCATCCTGGAAAACGGCGTCAGCGTGCTAGCCGGCGATGCGCGAGAACTGCGCGCGTGACGACATCAAGACTTTTACCTCGGCCAGAGAGCCGTGGCTCCCTCCATCCCGGCCGTTATCGGCTAACCCAATCCAAGAGGAGACATCACCATGACACTTTCCACCGTCAATACCGAGAATGCCGCAAAGGCCGTGCCACCGGTTCCACGCCCTTCGGAGCCAGCCCACATCATCAAGACTGATGTCGAAGCGATTGCCATTGCCAAGACACTTGCGGCAGAGTTCGTCAAGGAATCGGCAGCGCACGACCGCGACCGCATCTGGCCGGTCAAGGAACTGGACACCTTTTCGCAGAGCGGGCTTTGGTCGATCAACGTGCCGAAGGCCTTCGGCGGCCCCGAAGTCTCCTATGCGACGCTTGCCAGGGTGATCGAGATCATCTCGGCGGCCGATTCGTCCATCGGACAGATCGCGCAGAACCACCTGGGTGTCGTCGCCGCCATCCGCACGGTGTCGGACGAAGAGCAACAGAAGCTGCTCTTTGCTGAGGTCCTGAAGGGCACGCGCTTCGGCAACGCCTTCTCCGAATTCGGTTCCAAGCGTGCGGTCGACTTCGAAACAAAATTCGTCGATGCCGGCGATCATGTCGTGGTCAATGGTCAGAAATTCTACTCGACCGGCGCTGCTCGCGCATCTGGTGCCGATCGTGGCACTCGATGACGAGGGCAGGGCCTGGTATGCGATTGCGCAGCGTGATGCGCCCGGCCTGACCGTTATCGACGACTGGTCTTCCTTCGGCCAGCGCACGACGCTGTCGGGCACCGTGCTGCTCAACAACGTCAAGGTGCCGAAGACGCATCTGGTGCCGGGTTACAAGGGATATGAGGTGCCGACGGCGGATGGGGCAATCTTCCAGATCATTCAGGTTGCCGTCGATACCGGTATCGCCCAGGCGGCGATCGATGAAACGGTCAGTTTCGTGCGCACCAAGAGCCGCGCCTGGGTGGATTCCGGCGTCGACAACGCCTGGGACGATCCCTATACGATCCAGGCAATCGGCGACCTGACGTTGCGGCTGCATGCGGCCCAGGCACTGCTGGAAAAGGCGGGCTATGCCATCGACCGGGCAGTTCTCGACCCCAACGCCGAAACCGTGGCCGAAGCGCAGATCGTCACGGCAGAGGCAAAGATCCTCTCCACCGAAGTCGCAATTGCCGCGACCAACAAACTGTTCGAACTGGCCGGCACCCGCTCGACCTTGGCCGAACACGGCCTTGACCGCCATTGGCGCAATGCCCGAACCCACACGCTACATGACCCGGTACGCTGGAAATACTCCATTCTCGGCAAGTACTTCCTGAACGGCGAGAAGCCCCCGCTTCACGCCTGGAGCTGAGTCCAGACGATGAAATTACCCCGCAGAAGGTGGCGGGGTAATTTTCGTAGTCTACGATGCCCGTCAATGGATATCTGGTGGTTCTCCCGTCCCGATCTGGTCGAACCCTCGCGCTTCCCTTGTCTATTCTGTGTAAGCCGTCAGAGGCTTGAACGGAAAAGACTGGGGAGTAATAGGTGTCGAGACGGCAAAATGGCGTTGAGTGCCGCCAATTACCAAAACAGCTGGATTTCCCGTCAGGAAATCCTCGTTCGGGCCCTTCACAACTTTCAACTGGGCAAGCGTTTCAAATCGTTCAAGAGCGCCGTCTAAACGCCCGGCTTCTTCTTTGCAGCCGGCAAGAGGCCTTCTCGCTGTAGCTGCTTTCGAGCAAGCTTCCGCTGGCGGCCGATAGCCTCGGATTTCTGGCGTGCCTTCTTCACCGAAGGCTTCTCATAGGCCTCCCGCATCCGCATCTCATGAAAAATGCCTTCCCGTTGAAGCTTTTTCTTCAGCACGCGAAGGGCCTGATCAACATTGTTATCACGAACCAATACCTGCATTTGAAACCTTTTGACCTGGGGGAGAGCTCACGCAATCTAGCGCTTTGGCTGAAATTAGCGAGCGATCGCCGCCCCATTTTCAAGAAGTTTCCGACGGACATTTGGGGGTATCCTCGAAGTGCATTGCGTCTCAATCTGTGTTTTGCCAGCGCGGAAAATCAGACTAAAATCGCATCGCTGAGATCGCGGGAGGCGATCGATGCAGTTTTAATGTTGTCGTTCTTGGGAGATAACGATGCAACATTTTACAGCCGCCATACCACCGAAAGATATCGCTGCTGCAAACCGTTCTCGATGCCTGGTGCTGCCAAAACAACATGCCCCGGAGCAAAGCGGAAAACGAAGCCAGGATCTTGATTTCCGAATACAACCACGGCGTACGATCTCAAATCGGCCTCGTCAATGCACTGGTTGCGGGACAATTGCACATATAACCGACTTTAAAACCCACGAATGGGAAAGCCATCCCTGACATGGCTCGCAGTCTTTATGTTAGCTCCAATAGCCTTGATATTGGCCCGTTGGACGATCGTTGCCATCGGTGACGATTGAACCGTACCCGGACGAGCGACTTTCCGAAAACACGCTGGCGAAAAGGTTTGGAGTAAGCCGAACCCCACTTCATGAAGCGTTGATGAAGCTTGAAGAGGAAGGACTTGTCGTCGGTCAGCGAAACCTAGGATACACTGTTTCGGATCTGGACATTACCGCCTTCTGCAATCTTCTCGTTGTGAGGGAAGCACTGGACGTTTGCGCCGCACGACTGGCCTGCGTCACGGCGACGGAGGAAGACCTTGAACGACTCCGCGGCGTCATCGCCCAGATGATAGAACTCAAGGAGACCGAGGTCGACACGCCGTCCGATGCGGCGCGGAACCTCGATCTCGGCCTCTACATCCATCGCGTCATTCTTGAGGCAACCAGAAACGACGCGCTCGTTCGGGTAAGCGATCAGGTCTATCAGCAGTTGCGCATGGCACTGTGGCTTGAGGTTCTTTGGGTGGATCTTGAACACACCGATCTGGATGAGCACCGCGCGATCGCCGATGCGATTTGCGCGCGATCCCGAAGCAGCTGAGGCGGCTGCCCGAGCCCACGTGCAAAGCTCGCTCAAGAACATGTCCAAGCTTCAGCGTATCTGGGCGCATCGACGGGCTATCGATTGAAGCGCCGCGCGTAGAAGGGCCAGAAAGCTATGGAACTCATGGAAAGATATCTGGCGCTCGTCGGATTTGGGGAGACCGGCTGGGGCGCGTTGCTCTTGAGCGCAGCGGCCATGACGCTCGGCGTGTCCATCTGCGGTTTCTTGACCGGGACGGTCCTAGGATCGGTCATAACTTTCATGCAACTGTCGCGCTTCATGGCGCTTCATGGCGCTTCATGGCGCTTCATGGCGCTCCGATGGCTGGCGGATGGGTATACCACGGTTCTGCGAGGTGTCCCGGATTTGCTCGTAATCTACCTCTTCTATTTTGGCGGGAGCGCGTTTCTCGGCTACCTGGGCGGATTTTTAGGCTATCACGGTTTCATTGGCATGCCGGCTTTTCTCACCGGCACATTGGCGCTCAGTGTCGTCTCCGCCGCATACCAATCCGAAGTCTTTCGCGGCGCGTTCAAATCCGTCGCCAGCGGCGAGCTTGAGGCGGCAAGTGCAATCGGAATGCGCCCTTGGCCGAAGTTTCGTCGCATCATCGCGCCGCTGGTTCTGCGCTACGCTATCCCGGGATTGGGAAATACCTGGCAATTGGTGCTTAAGGAATCGGCGCTGATTTCGGTCACAGGCCTCGTCGAACTCCTGCGCCAGTCCCAGATCGCGGCCGGTTCGACCCGGCGGCCCTTCGAGTTTTATCTGACGGCTGTCATTCTTTATCTCATCATCACCTGGGCTTCATCGATCGTGTTTCGGCGCCTGGAGACAAGAACGCTACGTGGCACACGGAGGGCGTTGTAATGGACTTTACCTTCATGGGGGAAACGTTTCTAACCCTGCTGCAAGGATTGCCGCTCACACTGGAGCTTGCCACGACATCCATTCTTGCCGGAGGTATCCTTGCCGTTATCATCGCCCTCATTGCGGTGATCGGTGGGCCGATTGGCCGGGGCTTCACCCAAGGCTACGTCTTTGTTTTCAGAGGATCGCCTCTGCTTGTGCAGATGTTCCTGATCTACTACGGCCTCGGACAATTCCGACCGTTGCTGCAGGAACTCGGCATCTGGATCATCTTTCGTGAGCCCTATTGGTGCGCGGTCATCTCACTGACGTTGAACACCGCGGCCTATACGAGCGAGATCTTCCGCGGCGGGCTCCAGGCAGTCTCCATCCAGCAGGTGGAAGCGGCACGAGCCTGCGGCATGTCAGGCCCGCTGCTCTTTCGGCGCATTGTCTTGCCAATCGCTATTCGGCAGGCGCTGCCGGCCTACGGAAACGAGATCATCCTGATGCTGAAAGCGACGGCGCTTGCCTCAGTCATCACCATCATGGAGATCACCGGACTTGCCGGAAAGCTGATTGCAGACAGCTTCCGGGGGTTCGAAGTCTTTATTGTCGCTGGCGCGATTTATCTCGCCATCACGTTCGTCGTCACGCGGTTGCTGATGATTATTGAATTTTGGCTCTCGCCTCATCTGCGCATGAGGCCTCCATCCTTGACCTAAACGGGAGTACGCATGTTTGACAGAGGAACAAGTCTAGCGGCCGATAACAAAAATAGAACGGCCGCGGTTTCAGTTAAGAATCTGCGAAAATGCTTCCGTCCGCTGGAAGTTTTGAAAGGGGTGTCGCTCGAAGCCTGTGAAGGCGAGGTCATCTCGATTCTGGGGTCATCAGGATCGGGGAAAATCGACGTGCTCAGATGCATCAATATGCTGGAAGTGCCCGATAGCGGCGAAATTTGCATCGGTGGCGAAATGTTCGGCCTGACGAAAGGCCGGTGTAAGACCCAGCCTGCCGACCGACGACAGGTTGATCGCCTTCGCGAACATATCGGCATGGTGTTCCAGAACTTCAATCTCTGGTCTCACATGACTATCCTTGAGAATGTGATCGAAGCTCCTGTACACGTCCAAAAGCGCAATCGAGCGGAATGCATCGAAGAGGCGGAGGCCTTGCTCGAGCGGGTGGGGATTGCCGACAAGCGCAACTACTATCCTGCGCATTTATCGGGTGGCCAACAACAACGCGCAGCCATTGCCCGAGCGCTCGCACAACGGCCAAAAGTCATGCTCTTTGATGAACCCACGTCCGCGCTCGATCCAGAGTTGGTCGGCGAAGTTCTAAAGGTCATGCGCTCACTGGCTGAAGAAGGCCGCACCATGCTTGTCGTCACTCATGAAATGGCTTTTGCCCGCGACGGGTCGAGCAGAGTGGTCTTTCTGCACAAGGGTGTCGTCGAGGAAGAAGGTGCGCCTGACGAGATATTTCAAAATCCTAAGTCAGACCGGTTCAAGCAGTTTTTGTCGAACGGATAGCGGCTCTCCGTAATCAAGGCGAGGGAAAGCGGGGCGAAGGGAAATTTTCGCGCCCGCTACGCGGAGAACAGGGCGTCAAGCTTAGCTGTGCCGGTTCACTATTATGGTGCGATCCTCCAAGCCTTGCATCGCGGAACGCCCGCGGCTGCCATAGTCCCTGTTAATGCAGGCACAGCAGTTCCCCCGGCCACAGCAAGCAGTCGTGCGATGAGATCGAACGCAACGGCGCTCCACCCATCGGCGTTTCCGATCCCCGCTCTTTTGTCTGGCATCCCTAATCCAGTCCCGTCCTTGGACGGTCAGCCCTCAAGGGGTTCGCGAACAAGCTGCGACCCCTCCCGTCTTCGCCTTCGAGGTGACTGCGGCCGGGCCTGGAAGAAACGGGGGCCATCGAGCGGGGATCAGGCCCCGCCGGCGATTTCACGTTATTTTTGACTTAACGGATCGAGCGTAATCGGCGAGTATGAGTACCCGTGCTGTCAGCTACAAGAACCACCGTTTTCCGCCACAGATCATCGCTCGGGCGGTTTGGCTGTATTTCCGCTTTCCGCTGAGCTTGCGATTGGTCGAGGAGATGCTGCTGGAGCGCGGCATCGTGGTTTCCTATGAAACGATCCGCCGATGGGGCCGGAAGTTCGGCCCCACCTATGCCCGGCAACTGCGCCGCAAGAAACCGTCGCATCATGATATCTGGCATCTGGACGAGGTCGTGATTTCCATCGGCGGCCGAAAACATTGGCTTTGGCGCGCGGTGGACCAGGACGGATATGTTCTTGATGAGATCGTCCAGACCCACTGCGACACCAAGGCCGCCAAGCGGTTGCCTGTCCGACTTCTCAAGAAGCAGAGGTCCGCACCCAAGCGGATCATCACTGACAAACTGCGATCATACGGCGCCGCAAAACCCCAGATTATGCCGCAGGTCGAACATCGATCCCATAGGGAATTGAACAACCGCGCTGAAAACTCTCATGTTCCTCTACGAAAACGAGAGCAAATGATGCAAGGCTTCCGATCGGCGGGTAGCCTGCAGAGCTTCACCAACATCTTCTCGGCGTTGAGAAATCTGTTCGTCTCGCCACGTTCCAAACACTCGGCACTCGCCATCCACCGTCTAAAGACCATGACGGAATGGAAGGCCGTGACTGGAATGATGGCCCGATTCCCAGCTTCAACCCTATGTCGACGGCATCAAACAACGTGACATCGCCTTCCGAATGCCTCCTCCTCTGAATCTACTCCCAAGTTTGGCCGAGTTTTGAGTTTGTTCCAGCAGTTCTTGATGATGGCCTGAGCGAACTCGGCAGCTCTTATCCAACCGAATTGGAGAGACCTATCCTCCGGCCTAACGAAACCCCTGAAATCAGGCTGAATTTGTAGCCATGATGGGTGATCCTACGTTGGCGACAAGCCTGACGAGATCAGCTTGCCGAGCTGTATCGGTTTTGGCGAAGACCCGGCCCAGATGCGTCTTCAGTGTGTTCTCGCTGATATCAAGTACTGCGGCACACTGTGGCGCGGTCAGTCCCTTGCCGATCTGCAAGACGACGCGCGCCTCCGCCGGCGTCAAGTCGTAGAGCGTGATAAGAACGTCTTCCGGCGGCGGCGAAGCCGATGTCGTCGTCGATATGAAGACAGCTGCGCATGCCGGGCGAAAAGCCGCCCGCGCGGTTCCTTCGCTCAGTGGCAGGACGTACGCTACAGCAGGCGGCTGCCCCGCAACGGAGATGGGCAATCCTATGCCGCGGGACCCCAGCGACGCATCAGCCCGTGCTGCAGTCGCGATAGCATCCAGCAGAGCCCGCGCCACCACCGGCGTCTGTGCCTGGAGGATCCCGTTTCGCGCGCGAAGCGGCACCTGTACCGAAAGGATGTGCTCGGCATGAGCATTGGCATGAAGAACGGTGCCGTCCGCGCCGGTGAGGATAACGGGAACAGCGAGACTGTCGAGCGCGCCGCGATAAAGCCCTGCCGTCACGCGCGCCTGATCGAGCAGATCGCCGATCAGGGATGCGCGACGCAGGTGCGGCGAGAGCAATGCCAGAAACCGCTGCTCTTCGGCGCTGATCGGCGGGCGGTTCGCCCAGGTGGTGGTGCTGAACAGGCCGATGCGATCCGGCGTGTGCACGAATTTCGTCGTGCAGCCTTCACGCAGCCCTTGAGGCTTTGCCCATTCCTGAAAAAATGCCGACCGCTCCAACTCCGCCTCACTGACAACGGACAAGGTCGTCAAGGGTAGATCGATATCGCCGGCGACGGCCGCCTTGAGGCCGGGGATTTGATCGAGATCGTAGTCCTGAAGGGCGCGCATTTGCGCATGGTCCCAAGGGGACTGGGCTGCGAGACCTGCCACGACTGTCGGTGATGCTGGTCAGCGCGATCGTCGTGTAGGCCACGTCGATCGTATGGGTGATGCGGGTCATGACCCCGCCCCAACCCTCGGGACTCAAGGCACAATCGTAGATATCTCCGATGATCGAAGACAGTGTTTCGTCGTCCAGACTTTTCATCCCGCCCCATCTCCGCATCTGCAATGCCTGCCGTGATGGATGACATAGGCAAGAATCTTACGGCACTTGCAAATGAAGGTTTTCCAAAGCGATGAGAATAGGTCGAAAAACCTCGATCAGGCATCATACTAACGGGTGACGACAGGGACATCGCCGAGCCTTAAAAGCTCCGTCACGCGAACCGAATGTTGAACCGCCTCGCTTCCCGAGCGCAATGTCGCGACGTTCCGATACTATCCGCTTCGCCTCGATTTCGGAGATACAGATGAGCAGTCACGCAACACACCAGCCGCGCCTGATTGTCGTCGACGACGAGGAGCACCTGCGCTGACATGGTTGCCGAATACATGGAAAAAGACAGCTGCTCCGTGCGCACCGCGTCCTGTGGAGCGTCACTCGACAGGCTTCTTAACCAGCAGGATGCCGATCTCATCGTTCTCGACGTCAACATGCCCGGCGAAGATGGGTTGTCGCTCCTGCAGCGCATTCGTAGCAGGAGCAGCATGCCGGTGATGATGTTGACCGCCGCGAGCAATATTGCCGACAAGATCGTGGGATTGGACATCGGTGCCGACGACTACATGACCAAGCCGTTTGACTTGCGTGAACTGAGGGCACGTATTAGAGCGGTTCTTCGCCGCTGCCAACCAGGTGCCGGCACCACGCCCGGCAATGGAGATGGCACTGCCAAAAAGAACACCCGGCCATTCGGCAAGATGTTTGTCGATCTCGACGCACGCTGCCTCGTTCGTGCCGACGGGGCCTATGAGCCGATTACGGCCATGGAATTCGATCTGCTTCACGTGTTCCTTCAAAACCCGGATCGTGTTCTGACACGAGACAGGCTTCTCGATCTCGCGCACAATCGTGACAACGACCCATTCGATCGCAGCATCGATGTTCGGATCACCCGCATTCGCAAGAAGATCGAATATAATCCGTCCAAGCCCCAAACCCTCAGGACCGTTCGGGGTGCCGGCTATATCTATACGCCCGGAAAGCAGATGTGATGTTTGAGGTGCGACTGCTTTCCGAAGTCGGCCACACGAGCGGTGGCAGCACTCTCGACCATGTTCCCGTCGGCGACCCGCAGTTTGTCGGCGCCCTTCTCAACGGTGTTCTCGGTTGCGCGACTGTCATCGATCCGGCGGGCCGTTATCTCTATGCAAATCAGGACTATCTCGACTTCGTGGGCAGGCCGGCTCGAGAGGTGATCGGCAGCACGGTGTTGGAGGTGCTTGGAGAGAGTGTGCACCGCTCCTATCAGCTGGTCATGGGCGATCTGCGTGCCGGCAAGACTATCCGCCGTGAAGGCTGGACCGATTACGGGCCGCTCGGCAGCCGCTATATCGAACAAACGGTTACCGCTTATCAGCTGGAGGGCAGCCCCATATCCAGTTACATCGCTCTTTCGCGCGATCTGACAGACCTGAAAACGCAGCAACGGGAGCTTGTCGAGCGGATCGAAGCCCAGAATGCGGCCGACGCTTATCATGCCGTGATCGTCGACAACGCGCTCGACGCGATCGTGGTGATCGATGAAACCGGCGCTGTCGTCGATTTCAATCCGGCCGCCGTTTCGATCTTTGGCTACAGCCGCGATGAAGCGATGGGACAGCAGATTTCCGAGCTGATCATTCCCGCTACGTTGCGCTCGGCCCATGACCAGGGCATGGCTTCCTACATGCAGAGCGGCATCACCCGAATTCTGGGGCGGCGGCTGGAACTGGAAGCTGTCCGGGCCACCGGTGAAATCATTCCCGTAGAATTGACGATCACGGAAGTGAAGCTCGGCGCCAAGCGGCTGTTTGCCGCGCATCTGCGCGACCTGAGTGCCGCTCGCCAGGCTCAGGCGGAAATCGAACACCAGCGCGAAGCATTGCACCAGAAGGATAAGCTCGCCGCGCTCGGCTCGCTTCTCGCCGGCGTCGCCCATGAGTTGAACAACCCGCTTTCGATCGTCATCGGCCAAGCGATGATGCTGCGCGAAAAGCTCGTTGAAGCGCCGATGGCCAGCGAGTTGGCCGAGCGCAGCGTCAAGATCGAGATCGCCGCCAATCGATGCGCCCGGATCGTGCGCAGCTTCCTGGACATGGCGCGGCAGCGAAAGCATCAGCGCGACGCTGTTCTGATCCCGGAACTTGTCGGCAGCGGGCTTGAACTGTTGAGTTACAACCTGAAGAGTTCGGGCGTGGTGGTGGAAACCGATTTACCGAAGAACCTGCCGCCGCTGTGGATCGACGCCGACCAGATTCACCAGGTCATCGTCAATCTCTTGGTGAACGCCAATCAGGCTCTCGAGGAAAAGACCGACGGACAGCGCCGCATCAGGATCGCCGCCGAACACCTGCCCGAAACGCAGACCATCGCATTACGCATATCCGATAACGGTGCCGGCATTCCGCTCAGTATCCGCTCACGCATATTCGATCCCTATTTTACCACCAAGCCGCAGGGAACAGGCACAGGCATCGGTCTTGCCGTTTCAAGGGGGCTGATCGAATCCCATAGCGGCACGCTGGAACTCGATCCCGCGCAGGGCCTTGGCGGCGCCTGTTTCGTTATTCGCCTGCCAATCGTATCCCCCGACACGAACAATGATCTCCAGACACCGCAGAAAGCGGAGAACGCGCCTGGCAATCTGGAACAGCACATCCTCATTATTGACGACGAGGTGGATATAGCCGACCTTTTGGCCGATATCGTCCGGAAGATCGGTTTTAGCGCCGTTGTGGCCAACAGCGGGCAGGCGGCCAAGATCCTGCTGGAACAGGCAGATCTTTCGATCGATGCGATCCTCTGCGACATTCGGATGCCCGACGGGGACGGACCGTCCTTCTTCGACTGGCTCGGCAAAACGCATCCGGCGCTCGCCGGCCGCATCGGTTTTATCACAGGCGACACATTGGGACCGGCCGCGGGCCGTTTCCTGGCGCGCTCCGGCTGTCCGGTGATCGAAAAGCCTTTTACACCGGATGACATCCAGCGCATTCTCGTCACGTTGACCAAGGCCGCTGCGGACGCTTGAAGCTTGTTCGAGCACGGACCGATTGGGCGCGCTGAAACAATTGAAACACGGATCCGTTTCCCGTGAATTCCGGCAGAAACATTGGCTTGCTAGGTCTTCTATCCAGAAACGGATGTTGGAGTTGAGATCATGCAGGAAGCCGAAATCGTCATGCTGGAAGAAAGCTTCGCTGAAGTCGTCGCAGTTAGAGATGAGGCAGCCGAACTGTTTTATGAGCGGCTTTTCGTTCACGACCCTTCGCTGCGAGCGATGTTTGCCAGCAGTGACATGAAGGAACAGGGCCGTAAACTGATGGCCGCGCTTTCCCTCGTGGTAGGATCGCTGCGCAAACTCGACACGGTAGTTCCGGCCCTGGAAACGCTCGCGATCAAGCATGTGGGCTACGGCGTACGCGATGAACACTATGCCACGGTGGGCAAGGCACTGATCGAGACCCTATCATTGTTCTTTGCCAACCGCTTCACGCTTGAGCACCGCAGGGTTTGGACTCTGGCCTACGAAACGGTCGCCACCGTGATGATCGCGGCGTCCAATACCAGCGGCGTGCGGGAATTGTTACGGCGCTCGTCTTGAGCCATCCGATGCGGCTCACCGACTTGGGCTCGAAGCAATCCGACCAGGCTTCGCAAAGAACGAGGAGGCCACAATGTTTTCCTTTTCCCGTTTCTCCGTCCGATTTACCGTCGCTCTCGTCGTCTCCATGACGGCCGGCGCGTCGGCGGAGGGGGAACCATGAAGAAAACGGACGTTGCCGGCACGATCGCCTACCTGCTTCGGATACACCATGGACTCTGTCCAGGGATAACCTTTGACCCGTTCGAGATGTCGAAAATGATCGATCCGAAAGGCGTTCCGCTGACGGCCCTCAAACGGAGATACAAGGCGGACTTCGACGAGAGTTACGGCGAGGCCGGTTCACGGATTGCCATCGAGGGAACGCCCGCCTTTTGCGACCTGATCCGCTCTATGTTCCACGGCAACGCCGACGCATTTCCGGGCCTGGTTTTCCATTGACGGTGCGGCTGATCCAGTGGTGGAAGCGCGCCGCCTTCGGTCTTGGCCTGCCGGTGTTTTTATGGACGACGTCTAGCCTGGCCCAGACCGCCAATGCGCAGGACTGGCAACTTCGGGAGATCACGGCGGAGGTTCCCGGCCATCCCGGCACCTCTTATTCCGATCTACTCAAGCAGGTCATTCCCGACCTCGAAATCAACGAGAACAGCACCACCGGCCATCTGATGGAGCCGTTGCGCCATATCGCGGCAGATTACGGCGGCGAACTGCCAGCTTCCATTGCCATCGGCTCTCTGCAAGTCTCGACCTTCATGATGGACGGCCGGATGCGAACCGCCATTCTGACGGATCTCGGAACAGTGGAGACGACGGTCGAGCAGCCGACGCTGCTGGCTGTCTTTGATGACGGCAGGATCCCGAAATTCCTTGACGCCGTCGATGTCGGAATGGACCGCGACACCTCCTACGGCGTACCCGCGCTGGTCAATATCGGCCCGGGCAACCAGGCGCTGGTGACGCGCAGCAACCACTTCAATTCCAACGAAACCTTCGAGACCACAGCGATGATAATCCTGCACGGCAGCAGGCTGAAACTGGTCGACACATTTTCCACCTATGGGGTGCGAACCTGTAACGAAGAGACAAGGCAAGTGCTGACCTTGGAGGAGCGGCCGGTAGGGAACGCAAACACCTATTCCGATATCCTGGCGACCATCGAGGAGAATCAGACCCTGACAGGCGAGACTTGCGACGGTGAAATTCCCCGGAATCGGTTTTCGACAGCACATCGACCATTTATCGCTGGGATACAAAGACGCGCAATTTCGCTGCCGTTTCAGATGCGCTGGAAAAGTTTCAGCTCCGCGCAGCGGAGCAAATGAGTGGTCCCTGAGTTCGTCGCCGTGCGGCGGGGGAGCCCGTCTCCGACAGCCGCCACCATCAACACTGTTTTTTAGCGCGCAGAAACTCAGCTGCAATCCGAGCGAAACAAAGTGGCGTTACAAACGCGGCCAAAGAAGAAATTTCAAGCTATGAGGCATCCCATGTTTTCTTGCCGTTTCAAGTCCAAAACTCTTCCTATTTTTGCAGGTATCGCATGTCTGATCACGTCGTTGACCAATACCGCCTCCGCTCAGGAACCTGTTTCCCTTTTTAAAATTGTCACAGTCAAAGACGAGATTGTCGTCGGACTCACCGCTTCGGAAATCGCCGAGCTTGGAGGCGGTGACGTCAGTGCGATCGGCAAGGCGTTGGCTGCCAACGGGGAATTGTCGCTCTGGCAATTCGCAGTCCGCAAGGCAGCCGATGGCTCACTTGAGGAAGCGCCGCTCCGTCGCGTCAGTATCCTCGGTCATGATCTCGTTGCGTATAGAGCCATATGCAACGCCGCTAAGGGTTCTTCCTGTGGAGTAATACTTGCGGCGGCGTCCCGGCACGTCGCCCCTTTTTCCGCTCATGGGTGCGAATATTCCTGGCAGAAACGTGTCGTCGCTGTGTGCTATTCTCCATGAAATTGACCGTAAGTTGAAAAATAGGATGGATAGCCTGCAATGAAAAAATCGCCCATATATAGCCTGGGGTTTTCATTGTCCGTGCTTGGATTCCTGCTTCTACCTTTCAATTCGGCAACTGCGGGATGGTACCAGATAAAAAATTACGAAGGCACGGTGGGCCGGGCTCCGGTCCATCTGTCGCTTCAAACGTTCGACAAATTAAACGGCGAAACGGACACGCGCATCGTCGGTAGCTACTACTACGACTCCCATCGTGTTCCCCTTAAACTGAATGGAAATCGGCTCCCCAACGGCGATATAACACTGTGTGAAAGCGACCTCGGGCTGGAAGATCAGCAACCCATGGCAGAGCCACTGTGCACGTTCACCCTTGATGTTCCATCGAAAAGCCTGACGGGGACTTGGAAATCAGGAACTAAATCTTTCGACGTCCAATTGCGTGAAGTCGGAGAGCTGGACAACAATGAGGAAGAACGCATCGAAGGCACGGTTGAAATACCGATGTGGCACTTCACCAGGAAGGCCATGTTCATCGGCGTATACAGGAAAGTCGACACCTGTGAGAAGATCGTCATGTCGCAACTGAAGACCGTCAGCATTCTTGATGGACAGATCCTGGACAACACTCTTCTGGCTCAGGCCGAAAAAGACACCAACGATGACAGCCTGGCCTGCGAAGCTGGGCTTTTGATGACTGAAATCTATTCAAATCTGGAGTCTGGTGACGGCCTGAACAGCGTAACGATCCACTATGGAGGTGGAAAAATGGGTTATGACGCGATCGCGACGCTTGAGAGGAATGCTTACTAACATAGCTAGATCAAACTCAGGATCGATCAGGCGTGGTTGTGCGGGTAACGGTGCAAAGCCTCCCTGCGAGAAGTCCCTAGCCAAAGCTTGACGGGCTTGCTCTCAGTGCTCTTGGTGCGCGGCGAGAAATAGGAGAGGGCATCATGTCCGACACGTTGGAATAACGCTCATTCCTGTTCGCCGCTTTGGCCAATCTGCTTGACCATATTAAACCCGGTAACGCGGAAACCACCGGCCTTGTAAACATGCTGTGCACGTGAATTGTCCGCCGCCACCCGCAGTTTGATCTCGCTATACCCATGGGTATGAAGCATCGCCTCCAACGCGACTAAAGCACGCCGCCCTTGGCCATTTCCCCTCTGCTCGGGCAGTATGCAGAAATCGCAGATGAAGACGGAACGCCGCTCCTCGTCGGGACAATACCAGACGTAGCCGATGACGGTGCCGGGACTGTTATCTTTGATAATGCAGAACAATAGCTGGCCAGGCGTTTCCGGACCCAAGGGAAGGTCTCGAGCGATCTCGCGTTGCGCCATCACCAGTGCATCTGAGGCAGATACTCCGTAGTTGGTTGAAATTTCTGCGGCATAGTCGGGAACAAAATATTCCAGATACCGGGTGAATTCTCCGCCGAACATCGGTCTAAACGTAATCATTCTGTTCGTCCTGTTTGTCCGCTTCACTCTGGGTATTCATCGGAACTATATCGAGCGATATGGGGCCAGCAACGTTCAAGCACGGCATTAGTTCAATAGCAGAAGCGGGCAGACATAAAACTCCGGTGAGATGCAGAACCTTGGTGCTGGCCTCAGCGAGAATGGCGGGAGCCTGATATCTCAGGCTCCCTGCTGCGACGTTACAATACAAAGTCGCCGCTCTGGAAAGCGATGGCGTCATCGAAATGAATGACGAAATCGGCCACCTTGTCGCCGTTGGTGTCGCCGTAGACATAGGTGTCCGAGGCCTGTTTTTCGAAACGAAGCTCGCCGTTGGCCCCACTAAACGCGGCCGTGCCCTTGAAGATGAAGGCCTGGTCGCCGGTAAGCGCCGTATTTGCATCGATACCGGAAAGACCGATCTTGTCGCCTTGCGTGTGGCTGAAATCGAAGATCGTATCTCGGCCCGCCGTCGCGACTGTCGTATCGCCGAGCGCCTTGAACAGAAACGTGTCGGCACCTGCACCTCCATTCAGCTTGTCGGCACCGGTTCCGCCCGCAAGTACGTTGTTACCCGTATTCCCTGTCAAAGTATCGTTGTGACTGGAGCCTGTCAGGTTTTCAATCGAGACGTAGACATCGCCCTTGGCCTCGCCGGTGTTGGCTGCGGCGGTGGTAAGATTGGCGACAACGCCGGCAGACGCGCCGGCATAGGACGCCGTGTCGGTGTTGGCGCCACCATCCAGCTTGTCAGCTCCTACTCCCCCGATCAGCACGTCGTTGCCGGCGGCACCCGAAAGGCTGTTGACGCCGGAATTGCCGGTCAGCGTGTTTGCCAGCGCGTTGCCTGTACCGCTGATATTGGATGCACCGAGGAGTTTGAGGTTCTCGATGGTCGCAAAGGTGCTGAGATTGCGGGAGATCAGCGAGGTGATCGTATCACTGCCCTCGCTGTCGACGACCGTGTCGGCGCCGGAGCCGAGCACGTAGGTGTCGTTGCCGGCGCCGCCGTTCAGGGTGTTTGTTCCGGCGTTTCCGGTCAGCACATTGGCAAGAGCATTGCCGGTGGCGTTGATATTGCCGCTGCCCGAGAGGGTCAGGTTCTCGATGGTGGCGTAGGACGCAAGGCTGCGGCTGATCGTCGAGATGATCGTATCGGTGCCCGCGCTATCGATGACCTTGTCGGAACCTGAACCAAGTACGTAGGTGTCGTTGCCAGCGCCACCGTCCAGCGTGTTTGTCCCGGCATTTCCGGTCAGCACATTGGCCAACCCGTTACCCGTGGCGTTGATATTGCCGGATCCGAGCAGCGTCAGATTTTCGATTGTCGAGTAGGACGCAAGGCTGCGGCTGATTGTCGAGGTGATGGTGTCGATGCCGCCGCCGTCGCTGACGATGTCGGCGCCAGAGCCGAGGACGTAGGTATCATTGCCGAGGTCGCCTTTCAGCGTATCGACCACATTGTCCGCGCCGCCGTTCAGAATATTGTCGCCGCTATTGCCGGAAATGACATTGGCAAGCGCATTGCCCGTCGCATTGACGCTGGCGGTCCCTTTCAGAACCAGATCTTCGATCGTCGCGTAGTCGGTCAGGTTGCGGCTGATCATTGAGGTGATAGTGTCATGTTGGCCATCAGTGTCGATGACCTTGTCGGTTCCGGAACCCAGGATGTAGACGTCGTTACCCGCGCCGCCGTTCAGCGTATCGGTAACGGTATCGATGCCGCCGTCGAGGATATTGCTGCCACCATTGCCGGTAATGATGTTCACAAGCGCATTGCCGGTGCCGGCAACATTGCCGTTGCCCACAAGCGTCAGATTTTCGATGGCCGGATAGCTGGCAAGGCTGCGGCTGATTTCGGATGTAATGGTGTCGTTGCCTGCGCTGTCGATCACCTTGTCGTAGCCCGTACCCAGGACGTAGGTGTCATTCCCGGCGCCGCCCTTCAAGGTGTCGATGACGTCTCCACTTTCCAAGCCGCCGTCGAGGATGTTGTTGCCGTTGCTGCCGGTGATAACGTTCATGAACGCATTGCCCGTGCCGTTGATGTGGATGGGCAGGTTCCAGTTGGGATGTGTCACCAAATTCAGATTTTCGACATTGGAATAGTCAGCAAGCGAGCGGTCGACAATTGTGGTGATCGTATCGACACCGCCGGCGCTGCCCGCCTCCTCCTTGATACTGTCGGAGCCGTTTTGCAGCACATAGGTGTCATTGCCACCCCCGCCTGCCAGAAAATCGACAATACCATTGTTGCTGCCGTCCAGGATGTTGTCGCCGTAATTTCCGTACAGATAGTTTTCCTGATAGTTGCCGATGATGTTGGTGTCGCTGTAACCCTGCAACCGGACCGTCTCGATGGAGAGATAGTTTCGCAAGTCGACATTGAATTCTGCCATGATCGTATCGGTGCCGGAAGCATCGATGATCTTGTCGGCGCTGGAGCCGAGCACATAGGTGTCATTTCCTGCCCCGCCATCGATGGCGTGGTCGATCTTGCCGTACCGATTGTCAAATGCATCGTCGCCGCCACCGAGCACAATCTGGCCGATGATGATACCGGTGTTGATGATTACCTCTCTCCCCAGGCTCCCGGAGATTGCCACATCCGCGGATTTGATTTCACCCGCGTTGGTCATCTCGTTGATCCGGTTGACAGGATTGTCGAAAAAAATTCCGGTATCCTGAACATCGATAACGCTGTCGACGCCGAGCACGAGGTTTCCGGCACTGTTCTCGACAACAACACCGAAGCTGCCGCTTATGTGACCGTTGTTTCCCAGTTGGAACGTTGAATCTTCCACATAAAGCCCGACATTGCCATCGATGGAACCGGCGTTTTTCAGCTCGATGTGGGTGCCCTTGCCGTACATGCCGATATTGGAGGCAGTGATCGCGCCGAGGTTTTCCGCCCTTGTGCCTGCGCCATACACAGACATCCCGTTGTAAGCGTGAATGCTTCCCATAGTGTCCACCTGAAGAATGGCATCGGTTCCTTCGGAAAGAATCCCTGACTTGTACATGCCATCGGCGACGACATCGCCCGATATCGCAATGACGCTGTCTTGGAAACCGAGGTGATTGACGATGCCGTGGCCGTTGGCGACGGTAATCGATCCGCCGATATCGACGACCCAGTTGTGGTTCGATTCATTGACGTAAAGTGTGGTGGTCTCATCCGTGGTGATATGTGCAGACATGGCCGGGAGGTCCTTGGTTGGGTGTTACCCTTCTGATAGCCGCTCGCTGTTTCACTCTGATTTCAGGAACTCTTCGCCGATGGTTCAATTGTTTCAGGGGACGCCGGTTGCGAGCGCAATATGGCTCCGTGGGCATTTCTGCAATGAGACCCCGCTAAGGGAATTGGACGTTCTTTGGATTGAAGCGGTTAGTTCGAATGGCCTGAAGCGTTCGAGGGATCGGTCAATCTCGTTCGAGAGAGAGAAAAAAAAAAAAGAAAAGAGAGAGAGAGAGAGAGAAAAAAAGCCCACGACGAAAATGGGGGATGTAGTAGCCAATCCGCGGATGAGCGCATGAAAGCCCGGTTTGGTGATCCCAGCCGGCCCGTTCATCATTGGGCTCGGTTTTATTCTCATGAAGCTCGGTATCATGGCCCCACACCCAAGCTGGCTGACAATGCTGCTGGGCTGCCTGCTCGCTGGAGTTGGTCTCGGCTTCACCAATACGTCCGTCACCAACACGACGACGGGTTCGGTGTCCAATGAGCGTGCTGGCATGGCGTCGGGCATCGACATGAGCGCGAGGATGATTTCGCTCGCGCTCAACGTCTCGCTGATGGGCTTTGTTCTGGTCGAGGGTGTTGGATCGTCACTGAGGACGGCCCTACCGGGTATGCTGATGCGGCACAACTGCGATCACTGGCAGAGCGGATCGCGTCCGGAACCGCCGTTTTGTCTGATCAGGGTGTTTCCGCCGCCATCGTCCACGAGGCGCTCACAAGGTTTCGGATGGGTTATGCTGTATGGCGGCATAGGCGTCTGGCTGCTTGTTCCGCTCAGCTTCGTCGTCTTTGATCGCAAAGAGGCAGCCGATCCGCCGCGCGGATGATGGTCGGTTAGGGTGGAGGCACGGAGATTTTTGGACGGGACGGAAGGCCAACGATTCCTGTATCGCCTGGTGTGATAACGTCGGTCTACCTGATCGTGGGTTTGAAGTTGTTGCATGCTATCGCAAGACCGACAGTACGCCGCCGATCGCCGGCGCAAATCGTGCGCGCCGGCGAGTAGGTTCAAGATCGCGCCACCTGTGCAAATGCTGGCCTCGCCAATATCCTCGGGCACGATGTGGCCACGAGCGGCGAAAGCGCCACTCAAGCATCAGCACAGTCGGGGAACAATTATTGCGCCACAATGACACCGGGTGGCTGCCATGTCCCTTCGCCCGCCGGCAAGATCGATGGCGGAGTCGACTTCGGCCAGTACAGGCGCATCACGAGATAGATTTTGTCATCCGGGGCTGGAAGCCAATTTGCTTCCTTGTCCGCACCAGGGTTGTCTTTTGAATGTACAGCGTCAGCGAGCCGTCCGCGTTCTTTTTCATCGCCGGCAACATCGGAGAGTTGATGAGGTAGCGATTGATCGGGTTCTTGACCAGAAACTGACTTTTGCCGTCGTACATCGTCACGGACCAGAACGAATGAACCGGCGGCAACTGGCCGGGTGCGAAGGTGATGGTGTACTTGTGCTTGCTACCATCGAGGGGTTCCCCGCTCGCATCCGTTCTGGTGAAGGGGTACATCGCTTCCACGGCATCGTTGCCATAGAGGCCGGCCTTGGCAGCCCCGGCCCGCATCACCCAATCGCCGTTGTAGAAGGCCTCGTCACCAAGCAGCGAGCTGACGTTCCACCCGTTGATCGGCTTGTTTCCGCTGGCCAGCCATTTGTTGATTTTATCGTCGCCCTGCTTCATGCCTATCAGCATCTCCGCTCTGTGTAAGAGCGGCAAATCCTTGAACTCAAGTGTCTTGCCGGGACCGATGCCTATCTTTGCAAGCTTGGCACGGATCGCTTCGTCCCTTGACGTCTCGGGAACGAATTGCAGTGCCACGTCGAGATACTGGAAGAAGTTGTCCTTGATCCCGGCAGTGGTGGCGGGAAGGAACTCGATCGCCGGCGCGGCAAGCGGGGCGGGTTGTTTCAGGAAGGCCGAAAGGGGTTGCGCCTTGTAGCCGGACTGCACCTTTTCCACGTTCGGCATATCTTCGGCGTTGATGAGCTGGGTTCGAAAATTGGCGAACACGAACGGGGTGGACGATCGGAAGACCTGTTTGATTCCTTCCGGCTTCTCGCCTTTCCAGTCAGGCGCGACAACGAGATAGGAGCCCGGTTCGGTCCCCGTGGCGCGCGACCCGATATAGCCGAAGTTATAGGTGTTGCCGTCAATCAATTGAACCGAGTAGTAGCGCTCTTTTTCGACTGCAGGGACCGAGATGACCATCGGTTCAGCGCGCAAGTCCAGCCAGAGGATCGAGTAAGGCGTGTCGCTGTTCGGCGTGATAACCGCCGTATCCTCCGGGGTGGCGACGTGGTGCATGTTGTTAATTTCGTTGAACGGTGCCTTGAACTGCCCGGAGTTCCTGTCAACGGCGAACTCCTGCATGACCGCATAATTCATCACGAGCGGCAGGCCATAGATGAAGCCTTCCTCGGCGATGTCCTTGGCCTGCAGCAAGCTTGGCCATTCGGCTTTGTCCTGCGCAATTGCCGGGGTGAACTTCGCCGTCGTGGCGACGAGTGCCACCAACGCAGCAGAGCGAAGCAGATCGCGTTTCGTAAGCATTTGAACTTCCTTTCGGTTCGCAGCGTGCGGTCAAGCATGCTTGGGTAGCAGGAGAAGGTTATGCGACTGCGGACATCGATCAGGCTGCGCCGATCGAGTTCAGGTTAAGAGAATGCGGCGTGGATGTTTATTCGCGGTCCTTTGCGCCTACTTCGGAAACAGGAATGTCAGACCGAGCCGGACGCCAAGCCCTTCGGGGCCGTTGTCCGGAGCCGCCGCCCAGTATCGAAGTCCGGCCATCAGGCTGATCGGCTGTTCGTTCACCTTCACCAGCTTGGAGACGGTCAGATTGATGGGCACCGACCATTCATTCGCCTTCCAGTCGTATGTGGATTCCGTGTTCAGCGCAACGTCCATGCGGTCGGTGTTGTGTAAGAGAGAAAGGGCTGCATGAACGTGTTGCTGATGTCGTTGCGATCCTCATTGCCCGCGAACGACCAGATATGGTTGGCCAGCACGCCATAGGTCCAGGGGCCGTCCTGTTTCAGCGCGACGATGGTCGGTCCGGCGCCCCATTTCTCGCCACCAAGCAGATCGTCGGTCGCGGTCGGGATCAGGAAGACAGGTCCCGCGCCCCAGATGAGGCCGCCATCAGTCGGCTTGGAAGGCGACAGGAAAAAGCTTTGCACGACGTCACCGAGGCCGAACTGTGATCCGGAGGGGCCGGCGATGTCGTCCTGATAGGTCACGGGCAGGATCGTGCGGGAGATCAGGTTCCAGTCGGCATTCAGCGAGATCGGGATCACGGGCTGGATGTTCAGCGTCGTCTTGTCGCCATCGAGCGGGCCATAGCCGTGGTCATAGTTCAACTGGAAGGGGACGCTGATGAGCGAGGCGATGGGATTCGAAAGCTTCTTGGCGAGATCAACGCTGGAATCCTGGCCGTAGGCGGTCGACCCCATGCCCAGCATCGCTGAGGCCACGAGCGTCAGGGATGTCCTTCGCAGCGGAATGCGGGTCGATGCGTTCGTGGTCATTGCGCTGTTTCTCCGTATGATGCCGGTGCTGGCGGTGAGCCAGACTGGGATCACCTCATGCGCCGGGAGAGTGACGGATTCGGCCGGAAAAGGAACGTATGTTACTGTAGCATACGGCGTTCACGGGCCGTCTGAGGCATCGGAAATCCTGAACTCAGCTTCGACATCCGTCACACTTGGCACTGGCAACCCGCCTCGTCGAAGCGCCGCGATTATGCGCATGCTGTCCTTCGGCGGCAGGTTTCTCTTCCGGTTCTCGGCCACGATGTTGGGAAAATAGTCGGGGCGCATTTTCATGAACACCTCGCCCTCGCGCTTTGCCTCTGCAAGCAGCCCGGCCTCGGAGTAGATAACCGCCGCAACGCCGTGGAAGAGCGGAAATTTCTTCAGGTCGGCTTTGCGGATCAGCCGCACCGCCTTGTCGTGATCCTGGAGCATGCAGGCGATCAGGGCACGCGTCCCGAAGTAATACCCGGCTCCGCCAGGATTGAGCTTGATCGCACGATCCAGCAGTTCCGCGCCACGCTCCCATTGTCCCGAGAACGCGACGCGTTCCTGAGCTCTGCCGAGGAACTCCGTGTCGTTCGGGTTGGCGGCGAGCGCCTCCTCGCCGACCTCGAACGCCTCCTTCGTCTCGTTGTTGAAGAACAGAGCCGTCATCAGCGCCTGCAGGGCGCGCGTTGCCAGGTTCCAGCGAGACCGCCCGGCGCGCCGAACCGAGCGCGCGCTCCATCGTGGGACCCTTGTCACTCTGCGGATTGAACTCGAACCGGCCCTCGTCGAGATGGATGATCGAGAGCATCGACCAAGCCGTCGCGTAGGCCGGGAAACGCGCCACCGCGCTGCAGACAATCGCGCGCGATCAGATGCGCTTCCGGATTCAGCTCCTCGCGGTAGGCGTAGAAGCGCAGCGTGCAATCATGGACGCCCACATCGTCCGGCGGCGGGTTGGCCGCCATTGATTTCAAGGGATGATACCGTAAGGCTGGGCGATGGCCGTTGCCACCTTGCTGGCGACATCGGACTGGATGGTGAGGAGTTCGTGCGTGTCCAGATCCTGGTCGTAATCCTGCGACCACAGGATGGAACCGTTCGAAGTGTTGACGAGGCGCACGGTCACGCGGACTTTGTCGCCTGCAACGCGGACTCCGCCCGCGAGAAGGTAGTGCGCGCCCAGTCCGTCGCGAACCTGCAATGCCTCGACACCGGGAGGCAGTGCTTTCGATGTCTCGCGGCCGAAGACCGTGATCTCCTTGAAGCGGGGAAGGGCAGTGAGAAGCTCCTCCGTCAGCCCGGCGGCATAGCGCGCAGCCTGCGGGCCATCGCCCAGGTCCGCGAAGGGCGCGATCACGAGCGTCGGCTCGTCCGGAACCTGCCCAACGGACCGACCGGTGGCTGGCCCCGTTAGAACGCCCGCGTAATAGCCAAGCCCCGCGCAGACGAATGCCACGAACATGGCCAGCACGGGCCAGCCGAGACGCCGCCACCCGAAGGCCCCGCGTCCAGGAACGTCTTCGTTCGGCTCATCGCCGGTCGCTTCTATCGGCGTGTCATTCCATGTAAAGGTCGGCACGTAGCCGCCCTTGGGGATGTCAATGCGGATCGGATCGTGCTGGCCGGCAATGAGATAGTAGCGTTCGATGACCCTACGCAAACGTCCGGCCTCGATCCGCACGACCGGATCGTCCTGAGAGAAGCCCGCGCTACGGTTGAACACTTCGATGGCGACCGAATACGCCTTGAGACGGTGCGCCCGACCTGCAAGCGCTTCCTCGGTGACATATTTCAAGAAGGCAGCGCCCCGTCCACCGCTCGGAAACTCGCGGCTGGAAAGAATCCGCTCAAGCTGCGCCCTGACCTCCTCTTGGGTCGGACAGGCGCGCTCTGCCCGCTCATCCGGCGACGAAACCGAGGTCTGCATTGCATTCTCCTCACCCGTCACAAGATACGCGTGACAGTTGCCGCTTGTATTGAAATCCCCGGATGCAACCTACCTTCCGAAGAGCATTTCGTCCACACTTGAACGATGCTTTTCACAGCCGGGAAGTGTGGTTGTTGCCGGGGCAGAACTTGCCGCGTGAACGAGGGCAACTATCGAGAGGCAATGTGTTCAAGCGTTGCCCGTAGCGGTCCGTCCGAGACATGGATGACGCCGAGATACGGATGCGCCATGTCGATGACGAGGAAGATCGCTGCTGCGACTGACAGCGAACACACCATCATGACGCCGATCACGGTCGGATTGGCCGGAGCCTGGAGCCCGAAGGTCAGGAACAGCCACGCGAGCCAGAAGACGAGGATGACGAGAAACGCGGTCGGCAACCCTTCCGAACTGTTTTCGACGAGCATCCAGTGGGCTTCGGCCAGAAGGCCGCTGACCTCGAGCGCGAGACTGAAGCAGACGCTGGGACTGGGTCACAGGAACAAGGTCACGAAGTTCGCTCTGTACAGGTTCGATCCCTTGGTTCTCGTCATACGGTTTGACATCCGCCCGCTCGGCTTCTGTCCCCCATCCCTGAACCAGTCTGTTCTCGACCAGGCGATGGAGCCGATTGCGCGCCTCGGCCGTCTCCGGACCATAATGCGCCATCACCCTGTCAAGCAACAGCAAGCGGGCAACGGAGGTCCGCAGTTCGGCTTCGGCGTTGTTGTAGACGGTGTTTGCCGAGGCGATCAGCAGGCCGAGGGCAAGAGCAGACAACGTGCCGACGACCGCCGTCGATAGGCGGATCACGTCCTTGGATTCCGAATCCAGATGATGGGCTGGCAGTCGATTACGGACGAGGATGCCAATCACCGACGCGCCGAACAGACACAGGAAGACAAGTGTGCCAATGAAGATCGAACTCAAGCTATCCTACCTTCTATCGCTGCTTCCGGCACGCCGGGTCGGTCGGCATCGTCGCGCAGTTCTTGACCGCGATTTTCTGCCTTCCGCTGACTTGTCCTGTCAGGCCGCCGACATGATTGGCGTAGTTGCCGCGCGTATCCGCGTCGAGTACGGCGACCGGAGCCATAAGAACCAGTCCGGCTGCGCTGCCGGCCGCCGCCGCCACATTCGTCGTCCCCGCAAGGATCGTGTCGCCAAGGCCGACCCGGCTGTCCGTCAGCGTCTGCCCTTCGGATAGCCGCGCGCCGATGAGCTGGACGACTTCTGGCGATTCCACGAACTTGCTGTGGTTGAGATCGTCGCTGACCTTGATCTTCGTCAGGTCGATCACCGAAATCTTGTAGTCGGCAAGTTCGGCCTTGTACGGAGCGGTTTCCGGATCGATCGAGCCCAGGCGCGGAATGTTGCCCCAGACCCGGCGCGAGAAAGCGAGCGCCTTGTCGTCACGCGAGACGAACAGCGTGAACTGAGGGTGCGGCTCGCCCATGTCCTCGATCTGCGAACGGAAGACATCGACATCGACGTCGGGAGCGGCCAGCATGACGTTCTTGAACTTCGCCGGAAGACCGTCGTTGCGGATCGCCATCTGCCGGAGCGCTTCCAGCGCCAGCCAGTTGCCCATCGAGTGGGCCAGCACGTTGACTTCCTTCACCTCTCCGTCTTTCGCCAGATATTGGAACAGTGTTTCAAGCGCGTTGCGGGTGTAGTTGGTGCTTTCGCGGTCATAGCCGTAGGCCAGCAGGCTGCCGCGCGATGGCCAGGTCACAAGGATCGGCGTGCTGCGGACATTGGAATCGTGGACGATCTGGGCGAAGCGGTAGACGCTGTCTTCAAAGCGGTTGTTGAAGCCGTGGATAAAGACCAGGACGCTGTGGTCGGGGTTCCTTCTAACCGAGGCGTTCAGCCAGCCTTTCGCGCCATCGAGACTGAGTTCGTCGGCCTTCAGCGTAGCGAAGTCGGTTTCCGGATTTGAAGGCAGTTTCTTTGGCCAGGCGACGTCGCCCTCCTTGCGGACCTTGGGCAGTGAAACTCTCATCTCCGCGAAGGACGGCGTCCGGGCGCGCTCGCCCGTAAACATCTCGCCGGGAACAGTTGATCGGGCGCGTGTGGTCGCGACCAGCATGTCGACGCGGCTGGTCTCCGGCACGGTGTCCGCAACGGGGGTCAGCACGTCTTTCGGGTGTCCGCCGCAACCAGCGAGCACGACCAGCGCAAGGCATGGAAGAAGTCGCCGGATACGACCAGCAGTCAACGAGTTAAACAAGCGCAAACCATCCCCCTAAGCATTCCGACATCGATGCGCGGTCACACGCCCCGAAGGCAGACAGTAGCTTGTCAATGCGACAGACACTTGTGCAGTTCGCGTGACATGTTCCGTCGCCACAGGAGGCGAGGACCTTCTCAATCAGACAAAACTTCCGTGGTGCTCCTAGCCAAGACGACACGAGCCATTGTCCTCAATGCCGATTTCATAGCACGTTATCGCGGACAGACATCCCAGAAACCCGTCTTCTTGGTGCTGTCGGTATAATACCAGCACATGCCGGACTGCGGTGGCGTGCCGGCGACCGAGGCCGCCGCCGCGCCTGCGATGAAGCCGATGGCAGCTCCCGCCGCAATCGCACCGCCAGCGGGCCAATAGCGGCGAGGGTTCACGACGACGACGCCCCGCATGACGGGCGGGCGACGGACTGCGACAGCTCCGCGGCTGCCGACGGCTGCACATCCTCTCGCTCCGCAGCCAGCCACCGCACGGCGGGCTTCTGCCGGGGTCGGAGCGAGCATTGGTGCGGCCACCATCATCAGGAGGGCCGTGGCCGTCATGAGTTTCTGAAAGTGCTTATTGAGCTTATTGAGCTTCATGAGTTCCGTCCTGGTTGAGGGCGTAGGGGAAAACTTCACCTGGCGAATTCTTGACAAGGCGCACCATGCCTCAATCGTCGCGATTTCCTCAGTATGTTACTGTAGGTTACGGCGTAGCGACGGCGGCCGGGGAGGGCACGCCGAGACGGATTGCTTTCGAGAAGTCGGGCGACAATCCGTCCGCTCGCGCCCGCGCGTCGATTTTGGAAATCTCTCGCAACCGGGCAAGCGGCATCGACGTGTCGATGGCTCCCCGGTCGTAGGCGTAATCGGGAAGATAACCGTTGACGATCAGCCGCCAGTCGAACGGCACCTTGTCTCCGGCGACACGCATCAGCTTGGCGACGGTCGTCGTGCAGTTGGTCGTGATCGAGTTGTAGAACTGCGGAGTCTGGGCGAGGGCGTTGGCCTCGGCGACGTATTCCGAGCAGCAGCTTGCGTGCCTGCTCCGGACTGGCTCTCAGCCGATAGATCTGGACGTCCTCGCCACGCACGTTGGAGCGCACGCCGACAACGTCGCGTTCGTCTGCGGCAAGGACCACCAGTGGGTCGTTCTTGAAGAGATCGGCAAGGGGAGAAAACGCGCCACCGACCTTGTGGCGTACCTCGATCGACCAGGCCAGTTGCTCGCCGCCTTCGAAGCCGAAGCTGAAGATGACATGGGCGATCTTCGGACCCGCCCAGTATGACATGAACAGATCGACAGTCTTCACCTTGCTCACATCGTAGGTTCGTGTCGTCCAGCGCTCCGTGAAGTCGGAATTGCTTCGCCACCCGAAGTCCCGGACATCAGTCAAGGTCAGCGAATTTCCAGCGATACTACCAGTGACCTGCCGGGCGACATCTGGTGCCCACGCAGCGTTCGCTTCCGGCTTGATCGAGCTCCACCAGAAGAGGACCAGGGCGAAGACGACCGCGAACGAAAGGATGGCTCTCATGCGCAACCGGCTGGCAAGCGCCGCTACGGTGAAGAGCCCGAAGACGAGGAAGACGCCAGCGGCAATTGCCCGTCCGGCATCAGGCAGGGGCAGGCGATACCAGAGGGCCAGGGAACACCAGGCTGTCAAAGCCGCCACGATCAGGGCGACCGCGAAGATGAGGATGATCGCCATCAGTCGAGGCATGTTATTCCTTTTCTGTAGCCGCTGCAGTGCCGCGGTGATGCGGAGATCGCGTTCAACGGGCGACAGGGAATGGCACGACCTTGGCAAGATCCAGCATGATGTGGATTTCCTTGCCGAGGCCATCCATGAGTTCGAGCGCCTCGGCGTAACGTTCGTCTCGCTCCGGAGCCGTAGACGACTCCCAGTCCCGCACGAGATGGTCCGCGATGGAAAAGTCGTTGCACAGTTCCCGGAAGCTTTCATTGCGGGAGGCAAGCGCGTCGATCTCCAGAGCCAGCTCGGGAAACCTGCGCTTGGCGAACTCCGTGTCGTATTCCATTCCATCGCCTCCCGGACAGGCGAAGTGAGGGGTTCCCGGACATCCGCGCAGTCGTCATGAACATGACACAGAATCCGGCCTGCACCATGTAGGTTACAGTAACATACGGCGAGTTTCTTGCGGTCGGCGGCAGATGTGTGGTCCATTCGGACATCGGTCCGTTGGTGGGCCAGCCATGCGAGGACGTTGCCGTGAAACCCATCCTGATCTCCGCCATAGCGCTTCTGATGTCGACCGGACTGGCAAGCGCAGCCGACCCGATCCTCGGAAACTGGAAGACGACGCTCGGCGACACCGCCGCGATCGAGCCGTGCGGCGGCGGCTACTGCATCACGCTGAAGAGCGGCAAGCATGCAGGCGAGAAGATCGGCGCGTTCGAAGGAGGCGGCGGCAGCTATTCTGGCAAGATCACAGATCCCGACGCGAAGAAGACCTACAATGGAACCATCAGCGTTTCCGGCGACACGGTCACCCTCAAGGGCTGCGTGATGAAGGTCGTCTGCGAGTCGCAGAAGTGGTCGCGCCAGTAGTCCGCAGACGTAGATGATACGGTAACATACGGGCATTTCCGCCAGGATCGGCTATTCTGCGCCGGGAATCAATTCTGGCAATTGCCGGAGCACGTCAGATCGGGGACTGCTGGCATGATTGAAATGAAAAACGCTTATTGCGGGTTGGCACTGGCTCTCGCAGCTACACCTGCGGTCGCAGCCGACATGTCGGAACCTCGACCGGTTGTCGTCGAGAGCGGCTGGAAGTATCAGGTCACGCTCGACGGCTGGCTGGCGGGGTTGAATGGCGACATCGGCGTCCGCGGCCTTCCCGCCGCGTCGGTCGACGTCTCGCCGCTGGACGTGCTCGAGGAGCTCGACGGTGTGTTCGCCGGATCGTTTCAAGCGGTCGGTGATAGCTGGCTTCTCTATACGGATGTCATGTGGGCCAAGATTTCGACCGACGCCGATGTCGGCCCATTCGGCGGAACCGTTGACTTCGAGCAGACGCAGATCGTCGCGACAGCGCTTGTCGGCTACGAGCTCCCGGTCAACGTTGAGAACATGCAGCTCTACGCGACGGGCGGCCTTCGCTACCAGCACAACAAGGTGGAACTCGACATCGATCCCGTGTTCTTCCCGGCGGTCAGTCGCAGCGGTTCGCAAAGCTGGGTCGATCCGATCGTCGGCCTTACCATGCATTATGACATCAACGACAAATGGTTCGTCGACGTCATGGCCGATGTCGGCGGCTTCGGCGTCGCCTCGGACATCACGCTGCAGGGAACCGCGACGGTCGGCTACAACTGGACGGACACGATCGCTTCGTCTTTCGGCTACAAGGCGCTCTATACCGACTACAAGGAAGACGGATTCCCGCTATGACGCCACCCAGCACGGCATCTTCACCCGACTGGCGGTGAAGTTCTAGCCGAAACGCGGCTGCAGCCCGTTGAACACCGTATGCTACGGCCCGTGTAACCGTAACATACTTCCCTTTGCGCCCTGAAAGCGCAACGGATGTCCGCGGAGAAACGTCTCCGAAGATCAACCGTTCACGATGGGGGTTAGCATGTCGACGAGAACCAGACTGGTAATAGGAGGAGTGCTGGTCGCGTTCCTCGCAATGACGGGCGCGGCTCGCGCCGACACCATCAGCTTTGCCGATGCGGTGAGCACGCTCGCCACCGATTGTGGAACCGACATCAAGAAGTTCTGCAAGGGCCTGAATCTCGGAAACGGCCGCATCCAGAACTGCCTCGAGGAACACGCCGGGAAAGTTTCGCCGACCTGCACGGCGACGCTGTCGAGCGTGTCCGCATCCATCAAGCAACGTCTCGCCGCACAGTCGTCGTTCACCGCGATTTGCAGGCACGACGTCGCCCAGTTTTGCAGCGGCGTAAAAGGCGAGGGCAATGTCCTCTCCTGCCTGAACAAGGCGAAGCGCGTGAAGGAAGGCCAGTGCGGCCAGGCCATCACAGATGCCGGATGGCGTTGAACGATGTTGAAGGGACACAGGATCATGAAAAGAAGCTTTCGACTTGGAACAATGTTTGCCGCCGGACTGCTGCTGGCACCTGGCCATTCATTCTCGCAGGAACTGAGCAGTCCGCAGGTCGTGCGCACGCTCGACCGATTGGAGGGAGCAGCGCCCGCCATCGACATCGCGTTGCTTATGGAAGAAGCAGCGGCGAGCGCAGGCAAGGGCGTCGCCGCGCTTCCTGACTGGCAGAAACTTTCGAAGCTGTCGCAGCTCATCGTCGAGATCGACTTCGAGAACGACTCCATCGCCATCGAACCGAAATCTTATCGCACCGTCGGCATGATCGCCGACGCCCTGCATCATCCGAACCTGCGGCGTTACAAGTTTCTCGTTGTCGGACACACGAGCTCAACGGGCGATGCCAAGCACAATCTCAACCTCAGCCAGAAGCGGGCGAACGCGATTACGGAGGCGCTGTCGACGACGTTCGCCGTCGCGCCGGACCGTCTGTTCGCGATCGGCGTCGGCGAGGAATGGCCCGTCGATCCGGCGAACCCGCAGGCCGCCGACAACCGCCGCGTCCAACTCGTGAACCTCGGTCTCGTGAAGTAGGCAAGAAGGAAACCCTCCATGAAACGCCATATTCAGATCGGCGCTATCGCCGTTGCGCTCGGCATGCTGTCACTTACAGGTGCGACATTTGCCGAAGATGCCATCAGCGCGCCCGCCATCAAGACGATCGGGCAGACCAACGCGGCGAAGATGGTGCCGTCGCTGGCCGTCCTCAACTCTGGCGGTGCAACGCTGGTCAACGGCAAGCTGACGCTGACGGGCATCACCCCAAACTCCATCGTGTTCGCCGACCGTCCCGTCCGATCGGCCGGACATGTGCTCACGACCGAGTTCATCAAGGAGTGGGACGAGGGCAAGGATAGCTTTGCGATCGACCCGCCGAACGCGACGATCTCGGTTATGAGTAGTGATGGGACCTCTGTCGAAGATGCGGTTGTGGTCCTGACCAAGCCAAAGCTGGACGGTGGCACGCTGACATTTGATGTCACCGTGCTCGAAGGCGAACTCGCCGAGGCCACCGGGCCTGCTTCGCTCTTCATCGACATGTTCGTGGCTCGAGCTGGAATGGGCCGCGTCGGGGTCGTTGGCGGCGTCGGCGTGCGGGGAGCCGCCTGGCATGGCGGCTGGTACGCCCACCCTGCTGCAGGCTACGGCGCGGCGGTGGCGGCAGGGGCGGTCGTCGGAGCGGCCGCCGCATCGGGGTATCGACCGTACTATCCCTCGGCATGCGGTTATTATCCATATCCGCCGTGCTACTGAACGCCAAGCGGTGAACGGCGTGCCTCCCGATAGAGCCAATCCTCGCAGACGCAGGACGAGGGTGGCGGCAATATTTGCCGCCACCCTGCTGATCGTCTATCTGTTTGTCTGCTATTTCATCATGCCCGAGCTCTGGATTTTTCGTGATCGCAACCTCGTCCCCGATCTGAGCAAGATGGTCATGACCACCGAGCAGGATATTCCAGGCGATCCGATCAATGTCGGGCTCGTCGGCTCAAAGCAGCAGGTGATCCGCGCCTTTACCGCGGCGGGCTGGGACCCAGCCGACAAGATCACCTTGCGTTCGTCTGTCGAAATCGGGTTGAGTGTCGTGCTCGATCGGCCAGACCTCGATGCCCCGGTGAGTGCGCTGCTGTTCGAGGGGCGCAAACAGAATTTGGCCTTCGAAAAGCCCGTGGGCGAGAGCGCTGATGAACGCCACCATGTGCGTTTCTGGATGGTAGAGACCCCTGGTGCCGACGGCGTTCCGCTCTGGCTCGGTTCAGCAAGTTTTGATCGCGGCGTCGGCCTCAGCCACGACACAGGTCAGATCACCCATCACATCGGCCCTGACCTCGATGCCGATCGGGGACTGGTGATTGGCGACCTGCAGAAAGCCGGACAGATTTCCTCGACCTACGAGCGCGGGGGTATCGGCGCAACCAAGGTCGGTCGCAATGGTGGTGGCGATCCGTATTTCACGGACGGTAAGGTACTCGTCGGAGTTCTGAAGAGTGATGCCGCGCAATAGCACAATGACGACTAGCGGTATGAACCAACCCGTTTCGATCCATACGGGCCTGGATGTCGGAAAGGCGTTTCAGCCATATCATGCAGATCAGGTCGGCAGCACGACTACGTTGGGAGACGCGAACTTGAAGGCGGGATCGGAGTTGTCGGCACCATGGTTCTACGCAGTCCTTCTCGCTGCCCAGACGGTTGCGGCCTTCATCCTGTTCTGGATGGTGTTTCCGATTTTCTACAGCCTGGTGACCCACCTTGGGGAGCGACAGGGACTGGACTTCCCACAACAGCTCGCCATCGTAGCAAGTGCCGCGCTCTTGCACTGCTTCTACTGGACGCGGCTGAAATGGGTGCCCGTCACGCCTCCGTTCCACAGTGTCTTCGTCGCCCATCTGCTTTTCTTCGCAAGCCGGGTTAGCTTCTTCTTCGGCGGGGCGCTCTTCTCGGCAATCTTCTTCCGGCATCTGCCGGAGCTCGACGTTTTTCCGCCGCTCGGGCAGGCGGTCGTCAAGCTTCTTTACGTGGCCGGGGTGCTGTTCGGGTTGTTCTGCTACTCGCTTGAATTGGAGAGGCTTGGTAAGGCTGTCGAAGATCAGCCAACAGAACATAGTGTGTAGCACCCGTCCTGGTCGCTACAGCAAACATGGGGACGACTTCATGGATGAACTTTCGACACCGGGTCCCGTAATGGAAGTTGTTCTCGGGACGCTGCTTTTGATCGTTGTTATTTTTGTTCATGGCGCGGGAATAAGGGCAATCAATCAGCGCTTCAGCAAATCATGGGTTCACATGTCCGCCGACACGCCGCATTGGCGGCTCAATCTGCTGCTCGCATCCACGATCGGTTCTCTCGCTGCACTTCATTTTGCCGAAACCCTCCTGTGGGCGATACCGGTATCTGCTGCTGGATTGATCCCTTCGATGCGCGACAGTTACTACTACGTCCTGGAGAGCTACACGACGCTTGGCGAAGGCAACATCAGCCTCCCTGATCGATGGAGATTGATCGGACCCATCATCGGGATGTCGGGTTTGTTCACGTTCGGCTGGACGGGGAGTGTCCTCGTGAGCGTTATGACCGATTTCGGTCGGCTCGACAGAGTGAAAGCCAAGGGAGCCATGCATCCCGAGCCATCTGAAGAGGGAGACGCTGGGTGATCGTGAAGCGGTTTGTGACGTCAAAACACCACCACGAGTTCTTGCGGCACCATCATGGCTGTTCTTTCAATGCACAGGCGCGTCTGCACGAAGTCCACAAGGTCGGCGTCCCCATCAGAACATCAGTGGCGGGCGTCTACACACTCTTTGCAAAAAGCAAGCCATCGATCCGTCAGTGATAAGGAAGATCGAAGACGCTTAACGAGGCGGGTTGCAGTGCTCACTTTGCTTCCTTTTCCAAAAGTAAACGTCGCCATCGCGCAACACCGCATTGTCCGTCGTTCATTTGCTGTCCTGTTCCGCGGCTTGTAGCTGCCTGACGAGTTCTGCAATTTGTGAATCATCCGGCTGTAGACGCGCCAGCGCCTCCGCAAATCTGAGCGTTTCGGCATAGCGGCGGAGCTTCAGCCCGATCTGAATGGCCGTGCCGAGCAGATTGGAGTCCGTTGCACTATCTGCAAGGGCCGGATCGAACAGCGCAAAAGCGTCCTCCCGCTCGGCCGACTGAATCCAGGGCGATTGCTGCCGTTGCCCTGTATCTGGAATTGACGGGATCAAGGCGCAAGGCCGCCTCCAATTCTCTTATCGCGTCCTCCATTGCCTTCTGCCGGACAAGAGACAGGCCATGCCCGTAACGGAGGTCGGCGCGATCCGGATTGGCCGCGACGGCTTCGGCGTAGGTCTGTTGGGATTTCGCGTTGTCTCCGGTAGCGCGGTAGAGTTCGGCAAGATTGATGCGCGCCCCTGGAAGGGCTGGATCAAGATCAATTGCCTGGCGGAGCACCTTTTCCGCCTCATCCGCACGCCCCCTGTTCAAGCAGAAACGTTCCGTAACTGCTCTGGGTCTCGGCGACATCGGCGTTCGCCTGAACATAGGCTTTCAAATCGGCCACGGCGCGGTCGAAATCACGCCGCTGATCGCCGAGGAAGCCGAGAGACTGAGTGCTCCCGAGAGCCCTGGCGGCAGCCACCCGAAACCGCCCGCACCTCATCGCCAAGAATCCTGCCGATGGTGTCGAGCCGATAGTCAGGCGGCAGGCTGCCGGCCGCCTCGGCAGCTCCCAGGCGCACGAGCGGGTCGGTGCTCTCCGTCGCCGCCTTTACGTCCGCGACGACCTCTGCCCCGCCGAGCCGGCTCATCTCGACAATGGCGCTTCCCTTGACGATGCCTGCTTGCTCCTCGTCTGCGACAAGCTTCCGCAGCGCCGCGATCGCGGCCGGGTCGTTCCGTGCGGCCGCCCCAAACGCATGCGCAATCGTCGGGCGTTTTCGCCAGCCTGTGCCAAACCATTCGTCCAGGGTCTCAGAGGCCCAGGCGTTTGTTTTGCCCGCGTGGCATGACGTGCAGGCGTTCGGCGTTCCGTACCTATCCGACAGATCGGGGCGCGGGATCACGAAGGAATGGTCGCGCCGGGGGTCGACCTTCATGTAGGTCCGCTCGGGCATATGGCAGTTGGCGCAAAGCGCGCCCGTGGAGCCTTGAGGATGATGGGTATGTGCCGGCGTGTCGAATGCGCCGCTCGGATCGTTGCGTGCAAAGCGCTCTGGCGCATTCTCCGTGTGGCATTGGGTGCATAGCGCATTTCCAATCGCCTTGACGCTGCCCTCATGTGGACGGTGGCAGTCGAAGCAGGTCACGCCTGCTTTTGCCATCTTACTCTGCTGGAAAGAGCCGTATTCGAACACCTCGTCCAGAATCTGCCCGTCCGGAAAGTACAGATCGCTGCGCATTAATGCCGGAGAAAAATTGTCGAGGAATGATCCTCCCGACTGATAGCCGTCGACAAGCCTGGTGCGCCGCGCGTGGCAGGCGAAGCAAGTGTTTGCATCGACCTTCGACAGCCCGAGACCTGCCACCGTTGCCGTTGAAGCATTCCCGAGTTTGGCTCTCGCCCATTCGACATGTTTTGCACCGCCGCCATGACAGGACTGGCAGCCGATGCTGGTCGCGACGTAGGACGATTGATACTCGTTCGTCTGCGGTCGGAAGTTGGCCTGGGGATCGGTGGAATGACAGTCGATGCAGGTGCGGTTCCATCGGTAGAACGGGCCTGTCCAGTGAAACGTCGAGCCTGGCTTTCTCGCACTGCCTTCGCCGAGCCAGAACCATTCCTGCTTTAGCGTATCCCAGGCGATGTCGAGAGCCTGCAGTTTGCCACCCCCAAGATCGATCAGATACTGTTGCAGAGGTTCATAGGCAAAAGTGTATTTTACCTCGAAGTCCGCTGGCCTGCCGTCCGGCCCTTCGGTGCGGGCGAAGAAGCGACGGTCCCGGCGGGAAAAGGTCGTGACAACACCATCGTGATCGAATTGGACATTGTTGAAGTTGCCCCGCACCGTCTCGTCATTGGCGACAGCCATCGCCTTGGCGTGATGGGACTTGGCGAACGCGGCCGCCTGATCGGCGTGACAGGATGAGCAGGTCTTCTCGTCAACGAAGCCATCGTGGATTCTGATCCGGCTATCGAGGCTGGAAGCATCGGCCGCGATCACCGACCCGGCAAAAAATGCCAGCAAGCACAGACAGAAGACCATCGACACAGCGGCAGGACGGCAGGTGGCCGTGCGTGTCAATGAGAACACGCGTCTTGCCGCCGCAGCCGCTGTCGTCACCAACGCTCTCACCCGATTTCCAACCATGCGATGCTGCTTACTTCTCAGGAAAGATTTGCTTCCAGTCTGCCTTCATGTCGACCACTGTCCATTGGTTCAAACCTGCCGCATCCAGTGCCTTATCGAGGCGACCGAACGCACTCTGTCGGTCATACGCGTACTCGCGCTCTGCATCGGTGTGATGAACGATCAGACCGAACCGGGGCGTCGTACCGCCCATCGTGGTCCACTGGAGCATTTCAAGGTCGCCGTCGGAGTTGCCAAAGGCGGCAATCGGTCGGCGGCCGATATACTGGTTGATCGCAACTGGCTTGCCCGCCTTGTCATCGATGAAGTCGATCTGTGGCAGGCGGAAAAGGGTCGGCACGTCGTCACGCATCTCGAATTGCGTCTTGATGGTCGAACCGACAACCTGCTCAGGCGGGATACCGTAGACCTGTTCGGCCCAGGGGCGCACGAACTCGACGCCGCCGCCGGAGACGATGAACGTCTTGAAGCCGTTGGCGCGCAAGTAGGAGAGCAGTTCGAGCATCGGCTGGTAGACGAGTTCGGTATAGGGCTTTTTGAACTTCGGATCGCGGGCGGTGGCGATCCAGTCGGACGCGATCTTCTGGAACTCGTCGCTGGTCATCCCGCTGTGGGTCGCCAGGATCAGTTCCAGCAGCCCCTTTTCGCCCGCCGCGGCGAGGGCCTTCATGTCGTTATCGAGCACCGCCTTGAACGGCTGCGTGTCCTTCCATTCAGGATGGGACGGAGCCTCCGCCTTGACGCGATCGAGCGCAAAGGCGAGTTGCACGTACATCGGATGCTCGGTCCACAGTGTGCCGTCATTGTCGAAGACGGCGATGCGCTCCGGTTCGGGGACAAAGTCGGGCGTGTTTGCCGCGGTGACCTTTTCAACGAACGCACGACGATGGCTGCCTTTGGGGCCGTGTCGTTCCACGATGGTAACGGGTCGCTCTGGGCCTGCGCCGAAGTGGCAAGGAGAAGCGCCGCGGCAACAGCAAGCGCCCCGTCATGGGCCGATTTGAGGAAATCATGAACTGCCAACATTGTGGTGTCCTCCAAAGGTTCCTTGCGAAGGTCAAATTGCCCGTCTGGAAGACGGCGGCCCCAGCAGAACCCAAGCCGCCGCGCGAGGCTCAGTTGCCGGTCGGCATCGGAATGTTTACACCTTCCTTCGCCAGGGTGTCCCGAACCCATTGGAACCGCTCATAGTTCGAAAGTGTGAGCGGACCTGTATAGCCAACGCTTTGCATCTTTCGTGGAGGATACTGCACGTATGTGGCCATGATCTTCTTGAGTTCCTCACCCATGACCACGCCCATCCATGTCCGCTCGGTAAAGTTGTTCATGAAAATGTCGTAACGTTCCTGCGGGTCCTGCCACAAATCGAACACCTGGGGTACCGTTGCCACATACTTCTCCTCACCTTTCCAGCCGAGGTTGGCATCGACGGCCAATCCACCAGTCGAGGCTCCGTTATCGCCACGGAGATTGAATGCGAATTTGTAGTTCTTGACGCGGATCGCACCGGGTGAGAGCTCGTTTTCGGTAAAGTAGAACCAGGACTTGCGTGGTGATGGGCCGCTCCCCGTCAGCACCGGCGTCATATCGAAGCTGTCGAAGACGATGGGCTTGTCTTCGCGATCCTTGTCGGGCAGCGGGACCCCGCCGGCTGCGGCAAAGGTCGCCATCAGGTCGAGACCGCCGAGAATTTCATGGTTCTTGACGTCAGGTTTGATCTTGCCGGGCCACACCGCGATCGCGGGAACGCGATTGCCGCCCTCGCGCAAGGTGCCCTTGGTGCCGCGGAAGGGGGTGTACCCGGCGTCCGGATAGACATCCTGCCAGGCCCCGTTGTCGGTTGTGTAGAAAACCAGCGTGTTCCGGTCCATTCCGGTTTCAGCGCAACTTGTCCATGATCCTGCCGATGCGTGTGTCAAGCTCGACAACCGAGTCGGCATATTTGCTCTTCGACAGGGACTTGTGCTGGAATTCGGGTGCCGGCAGGTTCGGCTGATGCACCTTCATGAAGTTGACGTTGATGAAGAAAGGCTCGTCCGGCGTTTTCGAAGCCGCATCGAGGAATTCGATTGCTGCCTTTTCGACATAGCCATCGAAGAAGGGGATGCCGACGACACCTTCCTTGCCGTCGATCACCGGAGTGTCGACGTACTGGCCGTTGATCTTGAAGTCTTCCTTCACTTCGCCACCGGCCTTGCCCGAAAGCGAGCCTTTCGTCACCTTCTGGAACATGGCCCGCAGTTCAGGGTCCATGTCCGGAAACCAGGTCGGGTCCGCATAGGTATAAGCGTTAAGATGGTAGAGGCCGGCATATTTCATCTCGTCATAGCCCTGGGCGATCGGCAGCGCATAGTCTGCTTCGCCGAGATGCCACTTGCCTGTGAAATAGGTATGGTAACCGCCGCGCTTCAGCACCGACGCCAGCGTCCATTCGGCCGCCGGCAGACCACCGCCCTGGCCCTGGAAGGCCACTGTGGTCATGCCGCTGCAGTTCGGAATGCGCCCGGTCTGCATGGCGGCACGGCCGGGCGTACAGCTCGGCTGGGCATAGAAGGAAAAGAAGGTCATGCCCTCGTCCGCCAGCTTGTCGATGTTTGGCGTTGGCATGCCGCGGCCCGCGCCACCGCCATAAGGCCCCAGATCACCGTACCCCGTATCGTCGGAAACGATGAAGAGAATGTTGGGTTTGGCTGGCGATTGCGCCTGCGCCGGAGATGCTACCCCCGCAAGGAACGTCGACGCTGCCAGGGCTCCGAAAGAGTAGATAACGCGAAAATTCATCTGGAATCCTCCATTGAGGTTTTGGTCTGACCGGGATCGCCGAGCGCACGATAAAAATGCCTCTCAGCGACTTCCGGCGCATGTCCATGCTGAATTGAACCGAAACAAATAAAAGCAATGCAGTGGTTTGAGCGCCCTTCGAGGGACGATGGCGTTCCTTAGCCTGAGCGTCGTCGCCCTCGCGAAGGCCGCTCATGGCGGTCAACCTATCGAACGTCACGGAGCAGGGATATTGTACCTTCGGGCAAACCGCAGCCTTTCCGATCCACTTGAATGTTAAAGTACTGGTTGTATTGGCAATGTTGCCTTGATAGGTTGTATCTGCCTTTTTGGGGGGAGCGATGAGTGTTCTGTGCAACAGGGCCATGCGATCGCGCTGGCCGATCAGGGGAGTGGGGCTATACGCCCTTCTTCTCGTGGCATTTTCCTCTACGGCGGCGGCAGCGAGCCCAGCCATTGTGGGCCGCGTTCCGCGCGTGCTCGTCCTGTATCCCTATGACGAGGCGAATAGCCGCCACGACTGCGGCCGGCGAGGCGGTGAGAGCGCGACTTTTGGAAGCCACGGGGGAAAGATTGATCTATTCTCCGAGTTCCTCGATCTGTCGCGATTTCCCGAGGTTCGTCACATTGATCGCATGGCGCAGTTTCTATCAGCGAAATACGCAGATCGTCGTCCTGATGTGGTGATCGCGCTCGGCGAACAGTCGGCAAAATTTGTTGTGACCTATCGCGAGTCTCTCATGAAAGACGCGGATCATCGCGGCCGGTTTCAACAAATCTACCGCCCGCAAGATGAACCTTCCAAGCGACGTGATTGGAGCATTTACCGAGTTCAATATTCTCAGGACCGCGGAACTGGCTCGACGCCTTCAGCCCGATGCCCGACATCTCTTCATTATCGGAGGATCATCGGAATTCGACCGATGGTGGTTGGAAACGGCCAGAACCGATCTTGCAGCGTTTTCGAAGAACTATGACACCACCTACCTGGAAAACCTGACGATCGACGAATTCGTCGCCAAAGCCGTGACTTTCCCTGCCGATAGCATCGTGCTTGCGCTGACGGTCTTCAAGGATAGCAGCGGCCGTAATTTCATTCCGAGGGAGGCCGTCAGGCAAATCGCAGCGACCGCAACAGCACCCATCTATGGACCTTATCCCACCTATATCGACTATGGGATCGTTGGCGGCAACGTCGTTACATTCGAGTCGCTGGGGACCACCGTCGCCGATCTCACTCTCGATGCCCTCAATGGCAAACCGATCGCGCACCTCCAGGCTCCTCACTTCAACGTCGCCGACGCGAGGCAACTTGAGCGATGGGGTTTGTCAGAGAAGAACCTGCCGCCCGGCACGGTCCAGATGTTCAGGCAGCCGAGTTTGCTGGAACGGCACTGGCTCGCCGCGCTCGTCACGTTCGCTGTCATTGCATTGCAGAGCATCGTGATCACCGTGCTGCTTCTGGAACGCCGCCGTCGGCGCGGGCAGAAATACAGTCGCGCCATCGTCTGCTTGAGGTGATCCACCTTAACCAGTCCGCGACAGCGGGCGCTCTTTCGGCTTCGATCGCCCACGAACTGAACCAGCCCCTCGGGGCCATTCGCAGCAATGCCGAGGCGGCGTCGCTCGTGCTCAGGTCCGCCTGCCCGGATATGAAGCTGATCGAGCAGATTCTTGTCGATATCCAGGAGGATGATCAGCGCGCACATGACATCATCTCTCGCATGCGGGGGCTTCTCAAGAAGCGAGGCGAGATTGACTGGCAGGAGTTCGACCTGAATGAGCTGACCACAACAGCCATCAAGATATTGCAGGCAGAGGCTATGCGCAGGGGAGTGGTTGTCAGCACCAGCCGCGCGCCGGGAGCGATGCTGGTGCGCGCCGACAAGATTCATGTCCAGCAGGTTATTCTCAACATTGCGACCAATGCCATGGACGCAATGCTGGAGGTAGCAGGCAGGGAACGAAAGCTCACGCTCGAGACCCGGATGACGAAGGATTCCAAGGTCGAATTATCGATCTCCGATTCCGGTCGTGGCATCCCCGACGATCAACTCGCTACGATCTTCGAACCGTTCTATACTACGAAGCCTGCCGGAACGGGCCTCGGCCTTTCGATTGCCCGCACAATAGTGGAAACCTATGGCGGTAAGGTCTGGGCATCCAACCGGAGTGAAGGCGGAGCTGTTTTTCGTGTCGTACTGCCTCTAGCGCGAACTGGCTGAACCTCCATGGACCCCATCATCCATATCGTCGATGACGACCGTTCCTTTAGAACGGCAGTGGGACGGCTGCTGTCGGCGTCGGGCTACAGCATTTCGCTGTACGGGTCGGGGGAGGAGCTTCTCGAGCGGCTACCGGGCTCAACGCCTGGATGCGTCTTGCTTGACCTCGACATGCCAGGTTTGAGCGGATTGGCTCTGCAGGACAAACTCGCTGAAATAGCTCCGTTGCTGCCGATCGTGTTTCTGACCGGGCATGGCGACGTGAGGGCGAGCGTTCGGGCGATGAAAGCCGGTGCTGACGATTTCCTGGAGAAGCCAGCAACGAGCGAGATGCTCCTTGACGCCATTTCCCATGCATTGCATCGCGCAGCCTCATGGCGCGACAAGCTTGACCGGATACACACCTCCCGAGAGCGTCTTTCAAGCCTGACCCCGCGTGAATTCGAGGTTTTGCGGCTGCTTGTCCGCGGCAAGCTCAACAAGCAGATCGCCCATGTCCTGGGTACGTCGGAAAGAACGGTCAAGGCACATCGTCATAATCTCATGGAGAAGATCGGTGCACGGTCCCTGGCCGAAACCGTGTCGATTGCCGAGAGGTTGGGACTTGTCGATTCCTCAGTGGATCATCTGGGGTCTTAAAAAGCGGACACCTTCACCAAAGGACAATAGCCACTGTTTGGAACTCGCCATAGGATCGTCGCCGAAGGGGTCAGGCTACGCCGTTCGGTTTTGATCCCGGAAAGGCATCCATTGGAAAACTCACCTGGCACCGTGGCTGTGGTCGACGATGATCCGAGCATGCTCAGAAGCGTCGAGCGACTGTTGAACGCGAATGGCTTTTTGACCGAAGGATACTCGTCGGCTGAAGCGTTTCTCAGCCAAGCACAAACAAGCTTGGTCCGCTGCATCGTCCTTGATATCCATCTCGGCGGCATGTCTGGCATTGAGCTCTGGCATCAGCTGAAGCGCGCCGGCATCAACCATCCCGTCATCTTCATCACCGCGGTGGACGACGAGACGCTCGAACGCGAAGCGCTCAATGCCGGGTGTATCGCATATCTTCACAAGCCATTCCCGGCGGAATCTCTGGTCGCGGCCATCAACAGTGCGCTTCAGCGTTCCTCCCTCGATTGAAACCGTCTGTTCAAACCCCGGATCGGCATCGTCCCTTCACAGGGAGCTAATGTGCCGCACCGGAGGAGGAAACCGATTTCATCCTGCTTCCCTAAAGGACAATAGACGAAGCCCCAAAGTTAGCCCACAGATCGGCACAAGCCAGACACCCGCTGTTCGGCGAAGAATGAAGTCGAGGATCGGATTTGCCAGGCCGCCGACAATCGTCGCGTCCAACTGATCAATCTGGGGCTCGTCCGGTAACGAGGATTGAACGGGTCGCGTGGCGCGAAGCGGTGTGTTCCGTTCAATGAGAAATGTATCCGCACACCTTAGCTTGCAGGAGATTATCGATGAATGTGAAACATCTTTTGGCAGTCGTGGCAATGGCGCTTTGGACACTTTCAGGATGCACAAGCACCGCCTCAAACAACACAACCTACGCACAGCCTCAGGGCCTCGGGCCCGACGCCGTCGTGGGTGGTGATCGTAGCGATGGCATGGACCCTGGTCCTGATCTTGTTGATTGACTGCCGCCGGAGTCTGGGTGCTGTTTCACCTCGCGGTGAGTCCAGGCAAAGGAGAAACCGTCACGGACTTCAATTTCACGCATCGTGAAGGCGACGCTGTCCGATTTGCCGAGCCGCTGTATCAAAAATCTCATGAGGACAATCTAGTCCAAAAGGTATTCGTGGAGCATGTTCGGGAAGCGTGCATCGCGCCATAGACACCCGGCAACGTGGTATTGCTGCTCCAATCCAGAGTCTTATTCAAGAAATGGAGGACAGCATGACACCTATCAGAAACAAGCTTTCATTTGTTTCAGCTCTTATCGCCGCAACCATCGTCAACGGCGGAATCTAGCTTTCGGCCAAACGGCGGACGAAATCCCACCGATTCTGGTTACCCCGGATAAAGTAGAGTCTCGCATCGGTTCGCTCGAGTTCAAGGACGGCGCTCCCAGCGCCGAAACTGTCAAGAAGGTCTATGACACGCTTGATTTCACTCGCGCCCTAGACGCGTTCCTCAACAGCTACGGCGGCGCATCCGCCTATGCAATCCGGAAGGGTCTTCTCAGCATCGGCGCAGAGGACAATACGGTCACCATTTACCCCGAACTGATGGATTCGAAGTCGCTGTTCCTCACGGCCAACGCCGATACCGTCTATTACTTCAGTATGGTGGACCTCACGAAGGGCCCGATGGTGGTCGAGCAGCCCACGAGGGGGTCGGCACAATCAACGACATGTGGTTTCAGTGGATCATCGACGTCGGGTTCCCCGGTCCCGATCGCGGCGAAGGCGGAAGATATCTGCTCCTGCCACCGGGCTATGACGGTCCGGTTCCGGAAGGTGGTTTTTACGTGGCGCGGTCGAAGACGAACCGGGTCATCTACGCATCTCGCGGTTACCTCGTAGACAACGATCCGAAGCCGACCGTCGAGAACATCAAGAAGCATATGAAGATTTATCCCTACACACCGGGAGGCGTCGGCACGAGCATCGTGACGGCGCTTGAAGGCAAGGTCAAGCTCGAAGCAAACCCGCAGGTTCCCGAGACCAAGTTCGTGGAGGCGAGCGGGAAAGCGTTCAATACGATCCCTCCAAGCGATTACTCGTTCTTCGAGATAATCAACGCTAACGTTCAGGACGAGCCCGCCGATTCCTATAATGCGGAGCTTGCCGGACAATTGGCGGCAATCGGCATCGTCAAGGGAAAGGAATTCAAACCGGACGACCGGATGAAGAAGATTCTGACCGACGCCGCAGCGGTGGGAAACGCTGCCAGCCGTGCGCTGAATTGGCGTTTCAGCGGCCCCCATCCTGATTGGTCGTACTATCCAGACTCAATGTGGGGAAACATGCTCTGGCAGGGTGGCGCAAATTTCGAAACGCCGCCGCCGATGATCACAAAGGAAGGCCTGTTCGACCCGCTACCGCCGACTGGCGCGCGTACCCTCGATTCCAAGACGGCCTTCTACTACGGCTACACGCTCGACTCTCCCGGCATGATCATGCGGCTCCCCAAGGCCGGGTCGCAATATCTCATGGGTTTTCTGGACGCCAACAAGAACGACCTCGACGGCGGCAAAACCTACAAGGTGAGACTGCCGAAGGACATTCCGGCGGCCGCGTTCTGGTCCTTCACGCTCTACGACAACCAGTCGCGCTCGATGCTACAGACGCCGCAAGGCTACCCGCGCGCCGGGAGCCAGAGTTATCCATCGCCCGCCGCCGAAGCGGCCGCGGATGGCTCGACGACGATCTATTTCCGGTCCGACCCAACCCGAGGGCGTGAAACGCGGCAACTGGATACAGACCATGCCTGGCAAGGGCTGGTTCACGCTCCTTCGCCTCTACAGCCCGCTGGAGCCGTTCTTCACAAAGGAGTGGCGGTTGAGCGAAATCGAACTCGTTCCTTGATGGTGGGAATGTGGGAGCAATACTGATAAATCGTGGGGGAAGTAGTTTCCCGCGAGAGGTGCAACGTGATCGCTCGACTATCACCGTCGCCTGTCTACTCGTGGCGCACGCACCCCAATATTGATTGGCGGTGGCTCCTACATTATAACGCAAATGGGGCGTGCCATTGCAGGCACGGTCCGTGAATTGCGCCGGCAGAAGATGGCACCCACAATTGGTCCTACTGGGGACCGCATGGAATGTCTGGTAGGCGACTGGCAGGAATTGCTCGTAGAGAGAATGGAGCTTGCAGAAGCCACGGGGTGTTGCGTGGTTCAGAAGCACCTAATTGAAGCCTTTGGTAGGCGCGTGGCCGAAACCGCCTCGAGTCGTTTGAAGAAGGTCTTCACCGAATTCAAGACCCGGGCGGAAGCGAATTTTCGTCTGGAAGCCGAACACGGTGCAGGAAGCTTGCTGGTCATGGATCACCCGCTCAACCTACGACTAGCGGCTAAGGGCTACTGAAAGCTGCTCTGTACCCGGCCACTTGTTAGCTCTGAATATCTGGCGGCCAGCTTCGAGCAGGTCTGGTTGATCATTGTGGATGTTCTGAAATTCGAGTCGAAAATCCCCAAACAAATCATAGATGTAACTACCTGTTCAGAGGTATGGGGCGCGGCGGCCCTTGTTATTCAGGGGTATGTGTCGTCGCGTCCAAACGGTTGTGGCGCGGCGCTAAGTCATTGATTTTTGGTGGGGGTCAATTCAGATGTTCGTGGCGCGCTACATCTTGGCAATGTCATGAGCCATATCTCGCGCACCTTCATGGATTGATCGTGGAACCTTGCGTGCCGGCTCTTTCGGGCAACGGTCGCCAAACGTCGGTTTCCAGCACTGCTGTTTTCTCGACGTCCGATGGCGGGCGGCCATACCATCGGCATGACAACTCGATTGTCGGCGCTGCGATGGTGAGAAGTTTGCGAGTCTCTGGTGGCATTTGCTACATAAGTCCGCATCCGTGATATGCTACAGGCTTCGCTGAACCATGAGAGGTGGGAATGCGTGCTTTTGTACTCACCCTCGCCGTCGGAGTGCTGTCCGCTTTAAGCGGGGTGACGGCAGAGCCCCTGATATTCCACACTGCGCATTTCGACGACGACACAGTTGTCAATCTTGGTCTCGTCAGTAATCACGCGACAGAGCGAGCTGGATACGATTACGACGTGCTAATATCACTTTCACAAGGTGACGCTACGAGCGGTTCTGCCTACATTGATCCTGGAAAGCATCGAGCACTCGTGAAATGCAGCGATCCTGCCAAGGTGTCTGTGCGAGGAATCGACTATCCCGTGCGCACACTGGGCCCGGGAGGGGACGACTGGAAGGACGATCTTTGGAGGGTGGTCTGCATGACCCCTGTCTCATAGGCCAAATTATCCTCGGCCGAAATGAGGCCAGCTTCACGGCGCAAATACCAAACATCTATCGGGAGCCGACGTCCCGGCAGCGGCACTGAACTTTGCGGTATCCAGAGGGCAGCTGGAACTGGATTTTGCAGCTGGTCCATCAGTGCAGACGATACAACAAGTGGTGCGTCGAGTGATTTAGCCAAGGTTTCCAGTCGCTGCGCGACGTTTACAGCATCGCCGATCACCGTGAACTCGTTGTGGCATCCGCTGTCCAGAACCCCACCCACGACCGTGCCATAGTGCAAGCCGATGCCCGCGTTGAGGGCAGGGTAGCCGTCCAGCATGCTGTGGTTCTTCCAATCGTTCAGTGCATCGACGAGGTCGAGAGCGCATGCCAAGGCCCGATCTGCGTCATCTTCTGTCGGGGTAGGTTGGCCGAAGACCGCCATGACCCCGTCGCCAATGAATTTGTCGACTGTCCCGCCGTGTTTGAATATGGTCCCAGAAACAAGCTGGCGGTATTCTGCCAACACCAATGCCAGTTCCCGCGCAGGTGCAGTCTCGGCAAAACTCGTAAAATCCCGCAGGTCGACGAACATGATCGCGGCATTGCGGCGTTCAAGGTCAAGGTTTGAGCTGCCTTCCTGGAGGTCCGCGACGACGAGCGGCGAGAAGAAGCGCGAAAGATTGAGACGCCGCTTGTCGGCTCGTAAGGCTTCCTTTCGGGTCCGGTCGTGGTCCCTCGCAAGCAGATAGATGGCGAAGGCTGTAAAGCCGAAGCTTACTGTGAGGCCCAGGTCCTGGTTGAAGAATGCCGCAAGCAGCGACATTGCGTCGGCTGTATGATGTCTGGCGGCCGTGATCGCCAGCATGGCTACCCAGGAAACCAGGACAATGCCGGAGAAGACAAGGACGAGCCGACGATCTTGTTTCAGGCCAACATGGTTGAGCAGAATGAACGCCACCACCAAACTGGTTGTCGTCAAATTGTGGTTTTCGGTAACCGGGCCGCCAAGAATGTGCGCGTACAGAATCAGGGCGACCAGCAGTGCGTCGAGCACGACAAAGAGCGTCTTAAGCCAGGACAGGCTAGGCAGGAACCGCGCGGTCGCCACCGAAGCGACGCTGATGATGAAGTAGCTGATGACGACGATGAAATGCGTCCTTTCGGCTCCCTCGTTGCCACCAAGCAGGAGGTTGGCAAGTAGGATGGCGAAAGCGACAAATCGCAAAAGGATTGAACGGATTTCCCGCGCGGCGTCCCAATGGGCGCTAAGTGAAGATGTCATTGCTCGTCGCTTGAAAGCGCGGGTGGGTTTAAGACCTGAGGGTCGACCGAGTCCGCTTTCTCTCGGTAAAGCAGAGGTGTCGCACGCGGCCGCTTAAACAGCCGCGTGCCTTATCCGAGGATATCGTACTACTTGATTTCCGTGACGGTCAGCTTGCCCTCGACGCGCTCGGCGACGAACTCGATGCTCGCGCCTTCCTTGAGCTTCGCAAGCATTGCGTCGTCTTTGACGCGGAACACCATGGTCATTGCAGGCATTTCCAGAGACTTGAGTTCCTCGTGGATGAGAGTGACCTTCTTAGCCTTGGGGTCGACCTTCTTGACGGTGCCCTTGGTGAATTCCGCCGCGAAAGCGCCGGAGGCGAGGGCGATTGCGACCATTGCGGTGGCTGCAAGTGTGAAAACTGATCTCATTGTCTTATCTCCTTGGGTTGGCTCACTTCTTGGCTACGGTCACGTCGCCATGCATTCCAGCGTCGTAGTGACCGGGAACGAGGCAGGCGATCTTGAACGTGCCGTCATTGGTGAACTTCCAGATGATCTCGCCGGACTTTCCAGCGGCCAGTCGGATCGCGTTCGGGTCGTCGTGTTCCATTTCCGGGAATTTCTCCATCACGGCCTTGTGCTCCATGATCTTGTCTTCCTGGTCGAGGGACGAACTCGTGGTCCAGCTCGCCCGCGTTCTTGATGGAGAAGACGATGGTCTGACCTTTGCGGACCTTGAAGGTGTTCGGCGTGAAGATCATCTTGCCGTCGTCCGTCTCCTTCATGGAAACGCGGATTGTCTGGGTGGCCTGCGCCTTCTTGCCGGGCTCACCGACGGCCATGGCCTCACCGTGACCACCAGCGTGTGAACCGGAGGCAAGGGCGGGAGAGGCGAGCGCCGCGAGGAGCAATGCGATAATTGCAGTCTTCATGATTCAGTCCTTTGGTTGTTTGATGGGATAGGTTTCACGATCAACCGTGCTTCATGGGTTTCGGGGTGATCTGTGTCTTTGCGTCTTTCGCCTTGGTCGTGTCGGGCAGTTCTCCCGTCCACTCCCAGGCCTGCGTACCGGGTGGGTTTTCGTACCAACCGGGATCAGCGTAATCGTCGGCCGCGATCCCCTCGCGGACCTTGACGACGGAGAACATGCCGCCCATCTCGATGGGGCCATGTGGACCCCATCCTGTCATCATCGGAACGGTGTTCTCCGGAATTTCCATTTCCATCTCGCCCATGTCAGCCATGCCAGCGGTTCCCATCGGCATGTATTCGGGGCGCAGTTTCCTGATCTTTTCCGTGACTTCCTTCTTGTCGACGCCGATGAATGTCGGGATGTCATGTCCCATGGCGTTCATCGTATGATGCGACTTGTGGCAATGAATTGCCCAGTCACCGACGTATTTGGCGTCGAACTCGTAGGCCCGCATCGCGCCGACCGGGATGTCGATGCTGACTTCCGGCCAGCGGGCTTCCGGCCGCACCCAGCCCCCGTCCGTGCAGGTGACCTCGAAGTCGTAGCCGTGCATGTGGATCGGATGGTTGGTCATGGTGAGATTGCCCACCCGGACCCTGACCCTGTCATCCTTGGAGACCACAAGCGGGCTGATGTCTGGGAAGATGCGGCTGTTCCAGGCCCAGAGGTTGAAGTCCGTCATTTCCATGATGCGCGGAACGTAGGTGCCGGGGTCAATGTCATAGGCGCTGAGCAGGAACACGAAGTCCCGGTCCACCGGCATGAACTTCTCGTCCTTCGGGTGGATGATGAACATCCCCATCATGCCCATGGCCATCTGGACCATCTCGTCGGAATGCGGGTGGTACATGAAGGTGCCCGATTTCACGAGGTCGAACTCGTAGACGAAGGTCTTACCGACGGGGATGTGCGGTTGCGACAGCCCGCCGACCCCATCCATTCCGGACGGAAGGATCATCCCGTGCCAGTGGATGGTGGTATGTTCCGGCAGCTTGTTGGTCACGAAGATGCGAACACGGTCGCCCTCGACCGCCTCGATGGTCGGGCCCGGCGACTGGCCGTTGTAACCCCAAAGGTGCGCCGTCATGCCTTCGGCCATCTCACGCTCGACGGGCTCGGCGACAAGGTGGAATTCCTTGACGCCGTTGTTCATCCGATGCGGTAGCGTCCAGCCGTTGAGTGTCACGACCGGGGTGTAATTCGGTCCCGATGAGGGCCGGACGGGCGTCTGCGTGTCAGCGGTTTCCATGATGGTAGCCTCAGGCAGACCCATGTTGGAGGTCTTCGCCCAGGCGGCGGTCGATACCAAAGCGGCGCTCGCGCCGAGTATCTGTCTTCTGTTGAACATGTCTGTGTCCTTTCCTAGTGACCGCCGCCGCCACTTTCGGCAGCCGCTGCGACTTCCGTTTCGCCACCGGCTGCTCCCGCGCCGCCGCCATAAATGGCAGGCGCAAGATTGGCTTCGGCCAACCAGAAATCGCGTTTTGCGTTGACGGCCAGGAGGATCGAGTTGACCTTCTCCCGGCTGTCGGCGAGCAGTTCGAACGTGTTGGTGATCATGCCGTTGTAAGTGAGGAGGGACTCTTCCTCGATCTTGGTCCGCAACGGTACGACGCTGTTGCAGTAGTGACGCGCGATGTCGTAGTTCGAGCGGTATGCCTGATAGGCAGATCGGGCCTCCGAGCGGACGTTCACTGCTTTCTCTGCCAGCATGTTTGCGGCTCGCATGTAGGCCAGTTCGCCCTTGCGCCTCCGGGCCTTGCCGCTGTCGAAGATCGGGATCACGAACTCCAGCGCGACGTTCCCGGTCGTGTCGACCTTCTTCTCGCCGTCCTCCAGCTCGCGTTCGGTCTCGAACCCCGTCAGGATTTCGAGATCGGTGACGTACCGCGTCGCTTCGGTAAGGTTGTACGACTTTGCTGTGGCGTCGAGATCGAGCTTGGCCATCTGCAGGTCAACGCGATGTTGCAGGGCTTCCGCCTCGATCATGTCGCGCTTGATCAGTCCCTTCGGAAGCTGCGGCAGGCGATTGGGAATCTGGTAGTCGGCGTCCGATCCCCAAAGTCCCATGAGCCGCGTCAGTTCTTCCTTCGCGAGGCGGGCTTCAAGCCTGGCCCTAGCGGTCTGTCCCGTCAACTCGGCATAGAACACGTGCTCGCGGGCCTGGCCGCCCTTCGTCATCGAACCCGTTTCGCCGAGTTTTTGCGCAAGTTCCGAGGCCGCGTCTGCCGTCGCCTGCGCTTGGTTGAGCTGGGCGACCGTTTCCCACGAGGCAACGGCGTTGATCCACGCACGGCGGGTATCGGCTGCGAGCTGCAGGGTTTGCAGGGCCGCGTTGAGCTGTGCTTTCCGAAACTCGGTATCAGCAATCTCCACGTTCCGTTTGTGGGTGGCGAGCGCCAGGATGTTGGTGGCGATCACGCCTTCGATGGTCTTGAACGCCTCAAGCCCCGGCGTGCCAATTCCAATCAACCCCACTTCGACCGTGGGGTTCACGAGCATGGTGGACTGCCAAGCGTCGGCAGCCGAGTCGCCGAGATCGGCGTAGGCTGCCTGGAGTCCCTTGTTGTTGAGGAGGGCAATCTGCACGGCTGTCTCGACGTCGATGGTCTTTTTCGCCAGCAACGTCTTCACTCGACCCGAGGCCGCCTGGGCATCGTGGCGGTTTTGAATCCACACGGTATCTTTTCCGGTCGCTTCGGAAGTCTTGTTGGACAGGGAAGCGAAACCGGAGTTCTTCTGGGAATATTCCGCTGCCGAAACACACCCACCGAGAACAAGTGGCAGCATGAGAGTTGCGGCGAGTTTCAGTTTAATGGGGGTCATGACGCGTCTCCTTCTGGAGCCTGCGCGTCGTTCTGGTTTCGCCACGGTTTGGGATCGACCGGAACGCGATGCGTGTAGCCCGAAACGGGGCTTTGGTAGCTAACCGGACGAACGTCTACGGGGAGGTCGGCAAGATCGCCCGAAGCAATGACTTCAGGAGGCAACGTGGCAGCACAACCGCTTGCGAAGAGCGGCAAGGCAACCACCAGAAATATGGGTTTCATGGTGTAATCCGAATAGGAGACGGCAGCGGCGCAGCGGGGCAATAACGCCCGCCGACGCACGTTCAGACCCGCAAGGACGGGCGTGTCCTATTCAGATATTAGGGGGCGATGCAGCGGCACGAGTTCACCGACGACACGATTGTCGTCGGTGAATTTGCGGATGGAACCCATCACGACGGGGCCGCCGTCCACATCGGCGGTCGCGATAATTGCAAAACTCACGCAGAAGTCTTTGCAGCACTCCGTCTTCGCAATTTTCTGCATGTCATCCGCAGAGGCGCTTTCGTCTCCATGGACGTGGTCGCCGTTTGCCATCTCGTGGTGGTCGTCAGATTGGACAGCCGTCGATGTCGCTATCGACCCATGCATCGCTGCCGAAGCGGCGGGCAATGAGTATCCAGCCAGTGATGCGATGATCACCAACCGAAGCAGAACCAGCATTTTTGCCAATGTGATTCGATACATACCCATGCCCGAGGACTACCATTAGTCCCGAAGGTGTCAATTGCGAGGTTCATCTAGCCGATGATTCGCGTCGATTATGTGGCGCTGCACAAGGAACCATCCCAACGATGGACCATGAAGAAACCTTATAGAGCTTCCAACGATGGCAAGGTCAACATGGGTGCCGACAGATTTTGAGATTTGGGATGAGGGGTCAAGCACCCATGGGTGGAGGACGTCGGCACTTTGCGTTTGTTCCCGACAGGTTTTGCCGTGGTTGATTACGCTCTCCGACGGAGCGTGGCCACGTCTCCGGTCAGCGCCACCAAAGCTCGTGCGCTGCGACAAGAACCAGCACTGCGCCTGATGCGGCCTGCAGCCCTTTAGACAGACGTGCTATCAGTCTTGGTCGCGTCTCAAACATATGAACCATTTGTTGGCGGAAAAACACCGAGGTCAAGGCGACGGCCGACAACGTCAACGCGACTCCGATCATCATAACAAAAGCGAACATGATTCCCGCTTCAGGGTACGCCGCGTGAAATGGCGAAGTTCATCACGAACAGTGTTAGAGGGCACGGTATCAGTCCGGCCGACAAACCAACGATGATGCCTTGCTGATCGTCATGCGAATGAGGCTCTTTAAAAAGGGCGCTCCACTGGCCTGCCCCCATCGGGTGATCCTGGTTTAATGTTAGTGCATGCTGGGTCTGGCCGCTACCGCCGGGGTTGATGCCAACAGGACAGGCATCAGCCGGTGACCGAGGGCATTTCAATACCCCGCGTTGCGAGGTAAAATGGCACCAGCAATTCCTTGCCGTCTGGCGTTCTGAAGCGCCCATAGCGCGCTCGTACTCCCGACCGGTTGCCGTGACAAGCGCGAGATCGCGCCGCGATGCGCAAAGTCCCTGAACGGATAGGAGTGCAAACGGTGCATATCAGCACTTGTGTGTAGCAAAGGCAGTAGTCCCATGGCCATGAACGAGACACGCGAACCTACCCGCCGTGATTTTCTCTATATTGTGACAGGCATGGCGAGCGCTGTGGGTGCCGTTGCATTGGCTTGGCCATTCATCGACCAGATGCGCCCGGACGCATCGACGCTTGCGCTGGCCTCCATCGAGGTGGACGTATCCTCGCTCGACGAAGGTATGGCGCTCACGGTCAAATGGCGCGGTCGTCCGGTTTTCATTCGCAACCGGACCTCAACGGAGATCGAAGACGCGAACGCGGTTGCAATTGATGAACTCAAAGACCCGGTGGCGCGGAATGCCAACTTTGCTGACGATCAACCTGCGACCGATCTTGCTCGCTCTGCGGGAGAGGGTAGGGAGAACTGGATCGTGATGATCGGCGTCTGTACTCATCTGGGCTGCGTCCCTCTCGGGCAGGCCGGTGATTTCGGAGGCTGGTTCTGCCCCTGTCATGGATCGCACTATGATACCGCAGGTCGCGTTCGCAAGGGGCCAGCACCGGAGAACCTGGCCATTCCGCGCTTTGAATTCATTTCCGAAGCCGTCGTTCAGGTCGGCTAAGGGACACCGGAAACGTCCCTCCATTTTGCATTAGCTTAGCCCTATTTGACGCCCGTCAGACCGAACTTCGGTGCAATGCCGGGGTCGGTGTCGCCGAGCGTGTCGGCAAAGCCTTCGATGATCGGGCAGTCCGGGCGCTCATCGCCGTGGCAGTGGCTGGCGAGATGTTTGAGCGTCTTCGTCATCGCCGAAATTGCCGCTGCCTTGCGTTCGAGTTCGGCGATGTGCTCAAGGGCTATCGCCTTGACGTCGGAGCTTGCGCGCGAACGGTCCCGCCACAGCGCCAGCAGCGTCTTCATTTGTTCGACCGAAAACCCGAGGTCACGAGCACGGCGAATGAATTGCAGCGTATGGACGTCGTTGTTGCCATATGTGCGGTAACTCGACTCGGTACGGTGCGCCGGCGTGATCAATTTGATCTGCTCGTAGTAGTGGATCATTTTCGTCGAAACGCCCGACGCCTTGGATGCCTCACCGATGTTCATTGTGGTTTCTTTCCGTCAATTTGTCTTGAAGCGCCGCAGTCGCAGTGCGTTGGCCAGCACGAAAACGCTCGATAGGCCCATCGCTCCCGCCGCGAGGATCGGCGACAGCAGCATGCCGTTCACCGGATAGAGGACGCCCGCCGCAACGGGTACGAGGCTGACGTTGTATGCGAAGGCCCAGAACAGGTTCTGCCGGATGTTGCGGATCGTCGCCTTGCTGATGGCGATTGCCCGCGGCACCCCGTTCAGGTCACCCGACATCAGGACGACGTCCGCACTCTCGATGGCGATGTCGGTTCCGGTTCCAACGGCAAGCCCGATATCTGCCTCCGAGAGCGCAGGCGCGTCGTTGATGCCATCGCCGATGAACGCCACCTTGCGACCGCCGTCGCGTAGCTTCTTGACTGCCTCGACCTTGCCCTCGGGAAGGACCTCTGCGACCACCTCGTCAATGCCGAGTTGACGCGCGATGGCCTGAGCCGTCCGGGCGTTGTCGCCCGTAATCATCGCGACTTTGAGACTAAGTGCATGTAATGCGGCGATCGCTTGCGGCGTCGTTTCCTTGATGGGATCGGACACCGCAATGATGGCAGCCAGTTTGCCGTCGATCGCTGCATAGAGCGGGGACTTGCCTGCGTCGCCCAATTCGGCGGCGTTCTGGGAGAACGATGAGACGTCGATACCACTCCTCGTCATGGAGCGGTCTGCACCGACCAGTACTGCCCGACCGTCGATCCGACCGCTTACTCCGTACCCTGGAGCAGCCTCGAAATCCGAGACGTCAACGAGAACGACACCCTTGGCCTTCGCCGCATCTACGATGGCTTCGGCGATCGGATGTTCAGACTTCGCTTCGAGACTGGCGACCAATTGCAGGACATCGTTGCGGTCGAAGTCTTTGACGGTCACGAAGTCGGTCAGCTCGGGCTTGCCCTTCGTCAGGGTTCCAGTCTTGTCCAGAGCGACTACGTCGACATCGCGCAGGGTCTGGAGGGCCTCGCCCTTGCGGACCAGGATGCCAAGTTCGGCGGCGCGACCGGTCCCGACCATGATGGACGTCGGGGTCGCAAGGCCCATCGCGCAGGGGCAGGCGATGATCAGCACGGCGACGGCGTTGACCAACGCGAACGTGAGCGCGGGCGATGGGCCGAGGAGCAACCACGCCACGAAGGTGAGAGTGGCTGCCGCGATCACGGCCGGCACGAACCAGCCCGTGACGCGGTCGACCAGCGCCTGGATAGGCAGCTTCGATCCCTGGGCCGCCTCGACCATCTTGATGATCTGGGCGAGCAGCGTGTCCGAGCCGATCTTCGTCGCTTCGAAGGAGAAGGACCCGGTCTTGTTGATCGTGCCGCCGACGACCTCAGCGCCCGCAGATTTCTTTACCGGAACGGGTTCGCCGGTGATCATGGATTCGTCAACGTAAGACTCGCCGTCGACGACGCGACCGTCGACCGGGACTTTCTCGCCGGGACGGATGCGCACGATGTCGCCGACGGCCACGTCTCCGATTTCGATCTCGACGAAGTACTCGCCTCGCTTCACGTGCGCGGTCTTCGCCTGGAGGCCGATGAGGTGCTTGATGGCCTGGCTGGTCTTGCCCTTGGCCCGCGCCTCGAGGTACCGCCCAAGCAGGATCAGCGTGACGATGACGGCGGCCGCCTCGTAATACACGTTGGCCGTGCCGGAGGGTAGGACACCAGGCAGGAAGGTCGCGACGACGGAATAACCCCAGGCAGCCAACGTGCCGAGCACCACCAGCGAGTTCATGTCGGGCGTCCAGCGCAGGAGATTGGGAACGCCCTTCCTGAAGAATCGAAGACCCGGTCCGAAGAGGACGAGTGTGGCGAGGGCGAACTGAATGAGGAGATTGTTGCCCATGCCCACGTTGACCATGATCCAATCATGGATGGCCGGGATGAAATGTGACCCCATTTCCAATACGAAAAGCGGAAGGGTGAGAGCGGCGGAAAGCGCCAGCGCCAGTTTCAGGCGGTTGGCCTCACGACGCCGTCGATCCTCGCTATCGTCTGCCGGGCTGTCAACCGTGGTTTTGCGGACATCGTATCCTGCGGCGCGGACGGCGTCTTCCAATGCACTCAACGCCGTGCCGGCGATGCTACGGACGGTCGCCTTCTCCGTCGCGAGATTGACGGTGGCTTCCCTGACCCCTGTAACGGCTTTTAGGGCCTTTTCGACGCGAGTGACGCACGACGCGCAGGTCATGCCTTCGACGACCAGTTCGCGGGTCTCGATTTTAGGTTCGTAACCTGCCCTCTCGATGGCCCGAAGGACGGCTTCAGTTGGCACTGGCTCACTGTAAGCGACGGTGGCCCGTTCTGTCGCGAGGTTGACCGTGGCGGAGGCGACGCCTGGAACCGCGGCGATGGCTTTTTCGACCCGCACGACGCATGACGCGCAGGTCATACCTTCGATCCCGAAGTCGGTGGGGACGGGCAGGGATTTGGATATTTCGATCTTCGATATGGCAGTCATTGCGGCGATCCCTTTGCTTAACTGCTCATATAGGTAGCCCTTCCAATGATGGGAAGGTCAAGGGCCGTGTACGGAATTTGTTAGACCCGCTTGCAGTCGATGGAAACGGGCGAAACACTGGAGGCTAACTCTCGAGGTCGATCTGAACAAAAACGCCAGTCAGCCAGAATTTCCACGATGCATGAACCCGGACGAGATTAGCAGCCTTGGCTCGGCGCGCTTCTCGACGTCTTGGCATTTGACATCGAAAATCATCCCGAACGATTGATTGCCTTTCGGCAGCCGCTTCTCGACAGAATCGCTGATTTCGTCGGCGACATGGACGTTGACCTTCGCGCCGCCTGACGCCTGACGCCGAGGTACCTTTGCTTCGTCTGCTCATCCTACAGGGCGGTAGCGCGCTGATCCCCTTCGCCACCTCACGATACAATGCCTCGCGCGACACGCCGATATCGTCGGCCAATTGCTTCCACGTGCCCTTGAGAGGTAGCTCGCCGTCGTTCCAGGCGAGCCATGCGTCCAGCTTTGCCTTGACGGTCTTCAACGACATGATTTCCGCGCGCTTTCGGGTCGCTTGAAGTTCGCGCTGAGATATGCGGCCCAGACGTTAGCGAAGGACCCGTCGGCCGCAAGCAGCCTTTTGACGTCGACAACAGGAACTAGGAGGATCGTTGCGGGCGATACCGCCAGGCCGTCGCAATGGTAGGTGTCGGAATAGACCGATGCCTCGGCGAGAATTTTATCCGCGGAGGCTCTCTGAAGCACTGCCGTGGGTCCGTCCGGCTGATGGCGAACAAGATGAACTGTCCCCGTCCTGACGATGTGCAGCACATGCACAGGGTCTCCCTGTAAGAAGAGGAACGCGCCTGCATCGATGGTCTTTTCGGAGATCGAGATCGAAGTGAGCCGGGAAATGAGGTCGGACATGATCGCTATCATGTCATGACCCCATGAGATGGTTCAAGGTTTTTCCGTCTATTCCCCGGGGAGATCAGCCAATGAAACTGCCTCTATTGTTCGCATTGACCATACTGTTGCCGACAACCGCTGTCGCAACAAGCTCATCACGACCACAAGTCCGCCTACGCGGGAGAAGAGCCGCGGTCGATCAAGAACCTATCCGACGACGACATCTCTGAACTACGCCGGGGCGGTGGTTGGGGTCTTGCAAAAGCCGCCGAACTCAACGGCATTCCGGGGCCATCGCACGTCCTGAAAATGGAGACGGAGCTGGCACTGACCGCGGATCAGCAAGCCCGGGTGCGGAATGCCTTCGAAGACATGCAGCGCGAGGCAGTCGTGGAAGGGGCGCGGTACATTTCGTTAGAAGAAGACCTTGAAGCGAGGTTTCGCGAACGCGAAGTCTCGGAGACGGAGCTGAAGGCGGCTCTAGCTAAGATCGAGGAAAGTCGCGCGAAGCTGCGGTTCGTCCACCTGTCGGCGCATCCAGCGCTGCTCGACGTACTGACAAAGCCTCAGATCGACACATATAACAGACTGCGGGGCTACAAAGTGCCCGGATGACGGTCGCCCTGGGAAAACAGGGGCGGCCGTCATGCCATGTCAACGTCCTGCGTACGACACCGGATATCCGGCGTCCTCGATCGCCTGGCCGATGACGGCCGGGTCCAGCGTAGTTTCGACGGTCGCCTTCTTGGAAGCGAGGTCTACGGTCGCGACGGCAGCAGGATCGGCAGCCTTGATGGCTTTTTCGACCGTGCCCTTGCAGTGGCCGCATGTCATGTTCTGGATATCGAACTCATACATCTTGATGTCTCCTTTCGATGTGGTTGCCTTCATATGGGGCTTCCAACGATGGGAGGGTCAAGGGCCAGCGGTCAGGATGTAACGTTTTTTGCATTTCCCGTACACGCGAAGGAATATCAACCACTTGCGACCTTGTCTTCGCGCGGAAGCAAGCGACTGCACTTTTCGTGAGATGTCTTCCCATTGCGATGGCTCCGTGCCAGACTAACACCATGAGGTTCATGAAGGTCATCCATCAACTGCTTTTCGTGACCGCCATGCTCGGGATCATCGTCGGTCCCATGAGCATCAGGGGCGGCTGACAGTGTCATGGCCGCCTCGGGGCCGGTCGCGATGGACGGTATGGTTGGCATGGATATGCCTGACGACATGCCGTGCTGTCCCGACGAACAACCGACCATGCCTGACTGCGGGAGCAAATCCTGCCCCCTTGCCGTGATCTGCACGACGGCGATCGTCGGTCAGGTGGCGACCTCGCATTCCTGGTCGTTGAATGTCGGCTGGGTCGCCCATCGGTTCCTCATTCCGCTTCATGCGGAGCTTGCCTCCTCACTGGTCGATCCGCCAGTGCGTCCTCCACGAGTCTGACCCCACGTCATTGAACACGTCGTCGAGTCGGCATGGTCGCAGGTCTGCGTCCGCGCGATACCGATGGCGATCCATGTTGACTGAAGACGAGGTCGCAGACCCGTCCGGATGAGACATTGAACCATGAAACAGACCACCTTCAACGCGAGGACCGCGCTCCTCGCTGGCGCAATGCTGTTCAGCACCGTCACCGCTTCCTTTGCTGGAGCGCAGGACTACGAATTCCAGGCCGTCCAGACCGAGATCAAGCAGGGGCCGGGCTCGACCGTGTCCGTACGGCTCATCGACAAGCGGACGGGCAATGCCGTTCCTGACGCCGTTATCTTCACGACGCGGATGGACATGGCTCCCCGATGGCATGGAGATGATGACTACGACGGTGGGCCCGTCGACCTCCGCCGAACCGGGCGTCTACGCCTTCACGACCAACCTTTCCATGGAAGGTGGATGGCGTTTCCAGGTCGCCGCCAAGGTTCAGGGCGAGCCTGAGACTGTCAAAGGCGAAGTCGTCCTCAAGGCAATCCCGTGAGCGCCTCGCGCATCATCGCCACGCTCTCCCTCGCCGCGATCGTCGGCGGGGGAGGCTATTGGGCCGGGAAAAACGATGTCGGTGCACTCTTGCAGCGGTTCGTCGAAAACATCGGGATTGCCGCCGAGGCGGAACTGCGACGCGAAGGAACGGGAGCGGTGATCTACTACCGCCACCCGGACGGGCTGCCAGAATATTCCGCCAAGCCGACGAACACCGATGACGGCCGGCCGTTCACGCCCGTCCGCGCAAGCGAGGACATCAGCCTCGGCGCGACCGGAGAGGTCGCGCCCGCACCCGACACGGCATCCGTCACACCCGGACGGAAGGTCCTGTACTACCGCAACCCCATGGGGCTTCCCGACACGTCCAACGTGCCGAAGAAGGATTCGATGGGGATGGACTATCTCCCCGTCTATGACGGCGAGGTCAGCGACAGTTCCACCGTCAGGGTTACGCTCGGCAAACTCCAGCGGACGGGGGTGAAGACCGCGCTCGCCGAAATGACGACCGTCAGCCGGAAAATCCGGGTGCCTGGAACCGTCACGCTCGACGAGCGCATGGTCAGCATCGTCTCGATGCGGGCGGACGCCTTCGTCGAGGACGTCGCCGATGTCACCACCGGTGACCGGATCACGAAGGGAGAAGACCTCTTCCACTTCTATTCGAAGGAAATCGCCACCGCCGGGGCCGAATACGCGACCGAGATGCGCAACGGCGGCAAGCCGGGTCCCGATACAGGGGTCGGCTCTGCGGCTCAAGAATCTGGGCGTGCCGACGGCAACGATCACCAGCATCGCTACTGAGCGGAAGGTTCCCCAGAGCATCGCCTACACCTCGCCGCGCGACGGCGTCGTGTTGGAGCGCTTGGCGGTGAGCGGCATGATGGCCGAGGCTGGCGACATTCTCTTCCGCATCGCCGACATCTCGAAGGTCTGGGTGATCGCCGACGTTCCTGAGTATGAACTGGGCTCCGTCCGCAAGGGTGCGGTCGTCTCCGTGATCGTTCGTAATCTGCCTGGCACGACGTTCAAGGGAACGGTCGATCTCATCTATCCGGAGGTCCAGATGCAGACGCGGACGACGAAGGTCAGGATCGAGCTTCCAGATCCGGACGGGCAACTGATGTCCAACATGTATGCCGAGGTCGAGATCGAAGCCGGAGCCGGAAATCCGGTCGTCGCCGTTCCCAACAGTTCGGTCATCGACACGGGCGACCGACAGATCGTCTTCCTCGATAAGGGCGAGGGCAGGTTCGAACCGATGGATGTCGGGCTTGGAGTGCGCGGCGAGGACATGACCGAAATCACCAAAGGCGTCGCCACTGGAGACCGAGTCGTTGTTTCCGCCAACTTCCTCCTCGACGCCGAAAGCAACCTGAATGCCGCGTTGAGCGCCCTCGCGTCCGACGAGGTGAAACCATGATCGCGCATATCATCTCGTGGTCCGCCCGCAATCTCCTGTTGGTCTTCTTCGGCGCGGCGCTGTCCATCGCGGGCGGCGTCTATGCGCTGCGCGCCTTGCCGCTCGATGCGATCCCCGATCTTTCCGATGTCCAGGTGATCGTCTTCACCGACTATCCGGGTCAAGCCCCGCAGGTCGTCGAGGACCAGGTAACCTATCCGCTGACGACGTCCATGCTGACCGTGCCGAAGTCGAAGGTGGTGCGCGGCTTCTCGTTCTTCGGCTTCTCGTTCGTCTACGTGATCTTCGAGGACGGCACCGATCCCTACTGGGCGCGCAGCCGCGTGCTGGAATATCTGAATGCCGCCGCCAGCCGCCTGCCAGACGGCGTGTCGCCGAACCTCGGCCCGGATGCTACGGGCGTCGGCTGGGTCTACCAGTATGCCGTCGTCGCCAAGGAACTGTCGCTGGCCGAGCTTCGCTCACTGCAGGACTGGGTCGTGCGCTTCGCCGTCTCGAAGTCCGAAGGCGTGGCCGAGGTCGCCAGTGTCGGCGGCTTCGTCAAGCAATATTCAATCGTCGTCGACCCGGCCCGCCTGAAGGCACAGAACGTCTCTTTGTCGAATATCGCTGACGCCGTGCGCTCCAGCAACCGGGACGTCGGCGGCCGGACCGTGGAAATCTCCGAGTTCGAATTCATGGTGCGCGGCAAGGGTTATCTGCAGGGCATCAAGGACATCGAGAACATCGTCCTGAAGACGAATGCGGGCATCCCGCTGCGTCTGTCCGACGTGGCGAGGGTCGAGCTGGTCCCGGACGAGCGGCGCGGCATCACCGAGCTGAACGGGGAGGGCGAGGTCGCCAGCGGTATCGTCCTTCAGCGCGATGGTGCCAACGCGCTTACCGTCATCGAGAACGCCAAGGAAAGCCTGGAAGCGGTGCAGAACAGTCTCCCGGCTGGTACCGAAATCCTGCCCGTCTATGATCGTTCGAAACTCATCGAAGCGGCGATCGAGACCCTCAAGGCTACGCTGATCGAGGAATCGATCGTCGTCGCGCTGGTGACCATCGCCTTCCTTCTGCATGTCCGCAGCGCGCTTGTGGCCATCATCATGCTGCCAATCGGTATCCTGATCGCGTTCATGGCGATGCGGGCGCTGGGCCTTGGCTCGAATATCATGAGCCTCGGCGGGATCGCCATCGCCATCAGCGCGATGATCGACGCCGCCATCGTGATGATCGAGAACGCGCACAAGCATCTCGAGCGCGCCGCCGGACAAGCCGCGGACCGAAGTGCTCATCGAGGCGGCAAGCGAGGTCGGCCCGGCGCTGTTCTTCAGCCTGCTGATCATCACGGTGTCGTTCCTGCCGATCTTCACGCTGGAATCGCAGGAGGGCCGCCTGTTCGGGCCGCTCGCCTTCACCAAGACCTTCGCAATGGCGGCGGCCGCATTGCTGTCGATCACGCTTGTCCCGGCGCTGATGATCCTGTTCGTCCGGGGCCGCATTGTTCCGGAACACAAGAACCCGCTTAACCGACTGCTGATCTGGATATACCGTCCGGTCATCGCCGGCGTCCTGAGGGCCAAGAGTCTGACGATCGTGGCAGCCATCGTGATCCTCGGCGTGACCGCCTGGCCCGTCCAGCATATCGGCAGCGAGTTCATGCCGAGCCTCGACGAAGGCACGCTGATGTACATGCCGACAACGCTGCCCGGCCTGTCGGTGACGAAGGCCGCCGAGCTGATGCAGACGCAGGACCGCATCATCAAGTCGTTCCCTGAAGTCGAGACGGTATTCGGCAAAGCGGGCAGGGCGCTGACGGCGACTGATCCTGCTCCCACGGAAATGTTCGAGACCATCATCACGTTGAAACCCAAGTCCGAATGGCGGCCGGGCGTCACCTCCGACAGTCTGAAGCAGGAGATGGACGCCGCCCTGCAGTTCCCCGGCGTCTCGAACGCGTGGACCATGCCCATCCGCGCCCGCATCGATATGCTTTCGACGGGGATCAGGACACCCGTCGGCGTGAAAGTCTACGGCACGGACCTGAAGCAGATGGAGAAGGTCGCGCGTGAAATCGAGACCGTCCTCAAGGCGGTGCCCGGAACGTCGAGTGCCTATGCCGAACGGGTCATCGGCGGATACTATCTCGACATTATCCCCGACCGCATGGCTCTCGGACGCTACGGGCTTTCCATCGACGACGTCCAGGACGTGATCGGGATGGCTCTCGGCTCGGAGGTGGTGACGTCAACGGTGGAGGGCAGGGAGCGGTACGGGGTTGCAATCCGGTATCCAAGGGCGTTCCGAAGCGATCCGCAATCGATCGCCCGTGACGTCCAGGTGTCATTGCCTGGCGGCGGTACGGTCCCGCTCGGGGAAGTCGCAGAGGTCAAGCTCACGCGTGGTGCCACCACCATTCGGACGGAGAACGGCCAGCTTGCCGTCTACATTTTCGTCGATATCGCCAACCGCGATCTTGGCGGTTACGTTGCGGAAGCCCAGGCTGCCGTGGCGAGAAGCGTCGAGATGCCAGCTGGCTATTCCGTCGCATGGAGCGGCCAGTTCGAATATCTCGAACGGGCCAAGGCCCGGCTGATGATCGTCGTCCCGCTGACACTCGCCCTGATCTTCCTGTTGCTCTACCTGAACTTCAAGGCGCTGACCGAGACGATGATCGTCATGCTGTCCCTGCCGTTCGCCCTGGTGGGCGGCATCTGGATGATGTGGTGGCTGGGCTTCAACGCGTCGGTCGCCGTTGCAGTAGGCTTTATCGCATTGGCAGGCGTCGCCGCGGAGACCGGGGTCATCATGCTGATCTACCTCGATCAGGCGCTTAGGGACGAGAAGGCGAAATGCGTGGTCGAGGGCCGGTTGTTCGGAAAGGAGGACCTCAACAGGGCGATCATGTTCGGAGCCGTCGAGCGCGTGCGGCCGAAGATGATGACCGTCGTGGCGATCATGGCGGGTCTGGTGCCGATCCTCTGGAGTACGGGAACGGGATCGGAGATCATGCAACGGATCGCCGTTCCGATGATCGGCGGAATGGTTTCATCGACCCTGCTGACGCTGGTCGTCATCCCCGCCGTCTACGGTCTGGTGAAGGGCTGGCGTCTTCCTGTCAGGGCGGATGCTCGGTTGGATGAAATCGTATCCCGATCGGCCGTCTTGAACGAGGCTGCCGAATAAAGGGAGGCATTGATGAGCGATATGATGGGCAGCGGTATGACGTGGAGCATAGGAATTGCGGGTCTGATCGGGATCGCCGTGGTTGTGCTCGTAGTCGCGGCCTTGGTCAAATACGTATTCTTCCGCTAGGGGGCGGTCACTTCGACCGCGGTCTTTGGCGGCGATAAAACTGGTGAAATTCACATCCGAAAGGAACGTCGACATGAGAAGAAGAGAGTTGCTATGTTTCGTTATCGCCGCCGGCTCGTTTGCCCTGGTTGGGCGGTCGCAGGCGGCCGGAGAAAGCATGGTCGTCTACAAGGACCCGAACTGCGGTTGTTGCCACGCCTGGGCGGAGGCGATGGCAAAAGCCGGGTTTTCCGTTAAGGCCGAAGACGTTGCCGACATCAACGTGGTGAAAGATCCTTTCGCCGTCCCAGCCGAAATGCGCGCGTGTCACACCGCGGTCGTGGCAGGATACTACCTTGAGGGCCACGTTCCGCTGGAGGCGGTGACGAGGCTGTTGGCCGAAAAGCCGGATTTGGCGGGCCTGTCTGTTCCAGGCATGCCAGTCGGTTCGTTGGGCATGGGAGACGACCCAGGCGCATCCTATGATGTGATCGCCGTCGGAAAGGACGGAACAAGCAAGCTCTACCAGGCCGTCAGACCGAAAGGCTAGTCTGTCCTCCGACAGGCGTTTTAATGGTGTTGACGCGCAAGTGGGGGTGGCCGAGGCCAAGGCACGTCGTATTGGGGTATTTCGATAATCGCCGAAATACCCTTGACCCCGCCTTGAGGTGGAGCTACTTTATTTCCATGATTATCGAAAAAGCAGCATCCCAGCTCGAAGCGCTCGGCAACGTGACCCGCCTCCGGATTTACCGCGCATTGGTTCGTGCGGGGTGAAGAGGGCATGCCCGTCGGTCGACTTCAGGAGAAGATTGACATCGCGGCTTCGACACTTTCCCATCACCTGAAGAAGCTCGTCGATACGGGCCTTGTCGTCCAGGAACGGCAGGCGACGACACTCATCTGCACAGCCAACTACCGCAATATGGATTCCCTTATCGGCTATCTCGTGAACGAATGCTGCGCGGATGCCAAGTGTGCGGCGAAGGCGGACGAGGTCGCTGCCTGATCCCTTTTTTGGTTTCAAAATTCTATCATTCTGGAAATACCGAAGGAGTGCATCATGATATCGAAAAACGAACTCCCCGTCGCAGTCATCAGGGGCAGGACCAGTCGGACTTGCCGCAGCGGCGCACCTTGTCTCTCGAAATCTCCACCCGCTTGTTTTCGAGAAGGGTGAAAGCGTTGGTGCGGCCTTGCTCTCCTGGGGACAGGTACGGGTTTTCTCGCCGTGGAAGTACAACATCGATAACGCAGCCCGCACGCTCCTCGAGCGTGACGGCTGGAAAGCACCTGCGCCTGACTACCTGCCCAACGGGCGCGAGATCGTGGAAGACTACCTTCTGCCGCTTGCTTCAGTGCCAGAGATCGCTTCAGGTCTGAAGTTGGGCGCGACGGTGATGGCGATCGCTCGCCACGGCCTCGACAAGGTTTCCTCTGCCAAGAGGGACAACACGCCGTTCGTGGTCCGATATGCCGATGCGGAGGGAGAACATGATGTCGTCGTCCAGGCCTTCATTGACGCAAGCGGGACGTGGAGCCAACCCAATCCGATCGGCCTCAATGGCCTTCCGGTTCCTGGCGAAGTCACGTCATCCGACCTCGTCTCATATGGAATTCCCGATGTCATCGGCTCCCGTCGTGCCGACTATCTCGGTAAACGGACGTTGGTGATCAGTAGCGGTCATTCGGCGATCAACGTCGCCCTGGCGCTCATGGAGCTTCAAGCATCGGACCCGAACACCGAAGTCCTGTGGGCGCTCCGCCAACACGGCGTCGAGCGGCTTCTCGGAGGCGGCCTGAACGACCAGTTGCCGGAACGCGGGGCGCTAGGCCTCGCTGCCAAAAAGGCAATGGACGACGGTCGGCTGCAGATGTTGACATCGTTTGCGGCACAAAGCATCGCGCGACGGGGACCGCCTCGTGGTCGGTTCCGATTGTCAATGGTACGCCGCGGGACATCGAGGTCGATCGCGTGGTGGTGACCACCGGGTTCCGGCCGGATTTCTCGTTCCTTCGCGAACTGAGGATCGACATCGATCCCACCGTCGAAGCCCCGCCTTCTTTGGCACCGCTCATCGACCCCAACTTCCATTCCTGCGGGACCGTGCCGCCTCATGGCGTCGAGGAACTCAAGCACCCCGAGAAGAACTTCTTTATCGTCGGATCGAAGTCCTACGGCCGCGCGCCGACCTTCCTGATGAAGACTGGCTATGAACAGATTCGCTCGGTCGTGGCCGAAATCGCTGGGGACCATGTTGCCGCACGCCAAGTGCAGCTTGTGCTTCCAGAGACAGGCGTGTGTAGCGCCGATCCCGGCGGCAAGTCGTCGAGCGCCTGTTGCGGTGGTCCTGCTGCCGAGACAGTTGACGCATGCTGTGTTGCTGACGCCGCCGCCAAGGTCGAGGGCAAGTCCGGATGCGGGTGCGGTTGCGGCCCTGCTGCAGAGGTGCCCGTTCGTCTAACAGAGAGCGCGTGAAACATGGATGACCGGAAACTGCGCGTGTCTGCCATCTGGGGGCTGGGGCTGACGCAGATTATCGGCTACGGCACGCTGTACTACGCTTTCAGCATCCTCGTGCCGGATATCGCCCGCGAGTTCGGCTGGACCGAGCAATGGGTATTCGGTGCATTTTCCGCATCCCTCCTGACGGGTAGCTTGGCCGCGCCCACCGCCGGACGGCTAGCGGACCACATTGGGGCGGGCAGGCTCATGGCGGCCGGGTCCGCAGCAGCGGCCGTCTCACTCCTTCTGACCGCCGTAGCGCCTGGTCCGATCACCTTTTTACTGGCGCTTGCGCTGATGCAGGTTGTTTCGGCCACTGTCCTCTACAGCACTGCGTTCGTTGCCATTGTCCAGCTCGGGGGAACTCTGCGCAAAAATCAATCGTCCACCTCACTCTGATCGCGGGTTTCGCTTCGACCCTGTTCTGGCCACTCACATCCTGGCTACACGAATGGATGACATGGCGTCAGGTCTTTCTGCTCTATGCGTTGCTGAACGTTTTGGTCTGCGTTCCGATCCATCTCTGGCTCGCCAGGCTGTCCTCGAGAAACACGACCTATGACCTCGCTGTCATGGCAGCAGTAAACGAACCGATTTCGGTCGCTCGTGGGCGGGCACGGCAGCTTGTATTCGCCTTGATGCTCATCGGGTTTGCGGTCGAAGGATATGCGCTGTCTGCCGTGCTTGTTCATATGGTTCCGCTGACGCTGGCGCTGGGCCTCGGCGGGTTTGGCCTCTACGTCGCCGCTCTGTTCGGGCCGGCGCAGGTCGCCAGTCGTTTCATAATCCTGTTGTTCGGGGGCGGGCTTTCGCAGACCTGGTTGGCGGTGATTGCAGCTCTTTTGCTCCCTGCAGGCTTGATGATCCTACTGCCGACGTCGCCCTGGATAGCGGGTGCAATTCTGTTCGCGCTCCTCACAGGACTGGGGTCTGGCCTGACGAGCATCGTCGGTGGAACGCTTCCTTTGGAACTGTTCGGCAAGGCGGGCTATGGCAGGAGGCTTGGATGGTGCACGTCCGCAAAGCAGTTCACGTCGGCAACAGCGCCGTTCGCGATGTCGGCGTCGATGGCGGGAATGGGTGTCGTGCCGTCGTTGTGGATAGTGGCCTGTATCGCTCTCATCGGAGCGGCCGCTTTTCTCATGATCCCTTTGGTTCTCAGACGGTGTCGGGCTGGAACTCGGCAGCCGCTATTCAGGCGACGGTACCATCAGTCGATAAAACGCATCATGTAAACCGAGGCCATCGGCTTGCCCCACGGATCGACGAAATGGTGCGGGACCACACCGATCTCCTGCCATCCAAGGCGTCGATAGAGGCGCTCACCTGCGCCATCTTGGGCGGTATCGAGCAGAAGAAGCGATCGCTTGTGGTTACGAGCCTGTTGCTCGACCTCAAGCATCAGAGCTTCGCCGATCCCCTGATCGCGGTGAGAGCTGTGGACCAGAAGCTTATAGACTTCGGCCCGATGTGGAGCGTTCGCTTCGGGTGACAGGTAAAGCTGGACTGTGCCCAGAACCTGGTCGTGATCGATAGCGCAAATCAACAACCGTTCGCCGACGGCGACCGAACTCGCCACATCCCGCCAATACCGTCCGACGGTCTGCGGGTCCAACGGAAGGACATGGCCCACCAGTGCGCCTTTGTGAACCGCATCAACCAATAGCTCCGACAGCGCGTCAAAGTGCATGGATGCATCAGCGTCATCGAAAATTTCGATTCTCATCTGTCCCCCACATTTGAGAAATGTCAGTTGCAACTCTCATGGAAACGATGGCGCGGGTCAATCGTGAGGAAATCGTCGACTCAACCAGCTAAATTTGACGCAATGTATCCCTCCGAAACCAGTTTCACGTACGCGCCAGTCGATATTGCCTTGCGGCCTCATCAGTCTGTACAACGGCGGGTGAACCTGAGTTGGTACCGCCGACATTGCAAGAGACCGTGAGAGTTATGAGCGATAACGTAGTCAAATTCCAAAAACGTAAGAGCGCTAAGCCTCCACGGCAAACACCTCCGTGGCTCCAAAAACTCATAATAGTGGGCGGCGTCATCGTCGCCATTGGCCTCATTTACGCTTATTTCGCGCTGACCTTGCCCGCTTAGTTGGAGAGCCAGTCTCTTATGCGTAAACCCCGCATCGCCGTCATCCTCGATGAGAACACGAGTACTGGTGGCACCCGGTACGAAGCTGCAAAAGGATATTTCCGAGGAATAAGGGATGCGGGAGGTCTACCTTTCGGCATTCCCTATCTTCCTGAGGTCGTGGATGTCGTTTTGAACGAGTTCGATGGCTTGGTTTCTGTGGGTGGCCGATTTGCCTATCCCGATGACTGGTATATCGCTGGCGAAATCTCCAAAGCGCCGCCTTCAGAACGCTTCGATGTCGAACGCGCAATCGTTGAAGGTTATCTCGAGAGGGGGAAGCCGATTCTCGGGATATGCGCCGGGATGCAGATGCTCGCCTGCCTGAATGGCTGTCGTCTTACTCCCGACTTGCGCGCGTCTTTCCCAACCGCGTCCGAGCACGACAAGTCTGGACACTTTCACTTCGTTGAAATCATCCCAGGCTCTCGGCTCGCCAACATAATCGGCAGACCCCGTATTGAGGTGAATACCTTTCACCGCGAAGCGATCGCTCAGTTGTCGCCGGCCGTGATCGCGAGCGCCTACGCCGAGGATGGCATCGTGGAAGCCATCGAAAACGTATCCAGCCAATTTGCAATCGGCCTTCAATGGCACCAAGAACTGTTAACCGCGCAGGATCATCCGGGGAACCGCATCTTTCAAAGCTTCGTGGAAGCAGCGGCATAAACCTTGGGTTCAGTGTCTCGGCTTATCATGACTGCAATGGCGAATGGTCACTGCGTTGTTCAATAGTTCTCCAACGCGCCGCAGCTTTGGCTATCCGAGCCAGTCCCAAGTGCCCGTGGCATGTGTCGGAGCCGCAGCGGCGTGCGATATGGTTGCTTAGGCAGCTTCGTCAACCTTCTGCTGTCTAAGCAATGAGGTTCTAACCACGTCGAATCGTTTGTCTAACTCTTTGTCAGAAACTTCGACCTTCAAAACGTCCTGCACGAACTTCAGACGCCCTTCTGCCGCACGCAGTATTTCGCTCCATCTTTTGACCCAAACCTTTGCTCTTCCGAGGTCGAGGTACAAACCTTCAGGTCGGCCCGCCTGCGTGATCCGATGTAGTTGGTCTTCATCGACCCCGGCCTCAGTCACTGGCCTGCCCCCATCGGGTGATCCTGGTTTAATGTTAGTGCATTCTGGGTCTGGCCGCTACCGCCGGGGTTGATGCCGGTCCGTTCTGACGCGGCCACACGGTGGCTTCGGGTGCTGGTGGCTTGTAGTTCAGTGATGAGTGCGGACGCACGGTGTTGTAGTGCTGCCGCCAACTCTCGATGATGATCTTTGCCTCCTTGAGCGTGTAGAAAATTTCTCCGTTGAGCAGTTCGTCCCTGAGCTTCGAGTTGAAGCTTTCGCAAAAACCGTTCTCCCACGGGCTGCCCGGCATGATGTAGGCCGTCTTGGCACCGACCAGCGCAATCCATTCCCTCAAAGCCTTGGCAATGAATTCGGGACCGTTGTCAGAACGAATATGTGCCGGGACGCCGCGCAGGATGAAGAGGTCGGAGAGCACATCGATGACGTCGACAGCCTTCAGCTTTCTCTCGACCCTGATAGCGATGCATTCCCGTGTGAACTCGTCGATCACATCAGCGCAAACGCAAAGCGTTTGTCGCGAACATGCGTAGCTTTCTGCCGTTGTGGGTCCGGTCTTCGACAAAATCGTAGGACCAGACATGATTGGGGTACTCCGGCCAAAGCCGGATACATGAGCTTTCGTTCAGCCAGAGCCGACCGCGCTTGGGTTGCTTGTAGGGTACCTTCAGCCCCTCCCGTCGCCATATCCGCTCGACCCGTTTGACGTTCACGATCCAGCCCGCCTGGTGCAGCATCGCCGTGATGCGACGATAGCCATAGCGGCCATACTGGAGAGCGAGTGCCGTGATGTCGGCGGTCAATGCCGCCTCGTCAGCCGGTGTCTTTGCGATTTTGCGCTGCGTAGAACGATGCTGGCCGAGAACCCGGCATGCCCGTCGTTCGGACACGCCCAGCTCCTCGTGACATGGTCCACACAGGCACGGCGGCGGGCGGGGCTTAGAAGTTTCCCCTGGCAGCCTCCGCAAGGATCATCTTGTCCAAGGTCAGATCGGAAACTGCCCGGCGGAGGCGAGCGTTCTCGGTCTCCAATTCCTTCAGGCGCTTCACCTGATCGCCCTTCAGGCCACCGTATTCTGCCCGCCAGCGGTAATATGTAACTTTCGTTACGCCTATCGACCGGATCGCCTCCGCCATCGATTTGCCCTGCGCATTCAGCACGTCAACCTGACGAAGCTTCGTGACGATCTCTTCTGCCTTGTGTCTTTTCGCTGCCATTTCAATGTCCTTCTTCGGCTCATAAGCCATACTTCAAAAAGGATCACTTTTCAGGCGGCAGACCATCCCTGATCACTTCGTCCTTAGCGTCCAGCACTATCTTCAACGTCCTGCTGAGATCAGCGGCCTCTAGCAAAGCATACGAAACGATCTGGTTTGGCGCGCTTGCAATCTCAGCGCCGACGGTTGCGATGTCGACCAAAACGTCCTGACCGTCGCGCCGCGGCGGGGACGAGAACGCTATCTGAACCCGCATTTGCTTCACAGTCGTAACGGCTTGCTCGATCAGCCGGCGTTTTTCAAATGCAGTCAGCTTCGCGACTTCGTTTGCGGCTCGGTGCAGTTCAGTGATGAAGTCGGTGGTTGAGGACATCTGCGGATGATTTGCCGAAGGTGAGGGGGGAGTCAACAGTATCCAAAAAAGCCGGGTGGCGATCCGGCCTTTCCGACCGGTCACCTGCCATCCTGTCACCTGCCATTCAAAAACGGTTATCGGAAGCTTCCAACGCGAACAAATTCGCAACAACAACTAGTTTTCCGTTTACTTCAACCAGAATTGCGCGGAATATTAGCAATTGGGCGGAAGCCTTCGGCCCCACTCTCGATAAATTGCGCTCGAACGGCTTTCGTCCCTTGGTTTCAAGGGAGGACCAATCATGAAGCGGATATTGTTGTACGCGGCGTCGGCCGCGGCGTTATCACTCGGCATCTCGCATGCGTTCGCGCAATCGGGTAGCGTCGAGAAAGCGGTTGGCAGGCTACAATTTCAGGGGAAGCCGCAAAGGAGGCCCCCGGCACGAAGGATTTTCATTCCGCGGACGGTCATTTGACCTTCACGATCGTAACGCACACAGCAGGCAATGGTTTCTTCGACCCTGTTTATGTCGGCGCAACTGTCGCCGGCAACATGATCGGCGCGACGATCCTTCTGCTCGGTTCCGGAATCGCCGGTGGATGATCCCGCCCGCGAGATCGAAATCCTGAACCAGATCGTTCAGGATCCGACCATCGACGGCATCATTATGACGACGCCGCAGGCCGGCGCCTACAACGACATCGTCAAGGCCGCCGAAGCGGCCGGCATCCCGGTCGCGACGACCAATTCGTTCGACGGCACGATCCTTAACAGGAACGGCATCAGCCACACCGGTCAGGATGCCTCGGCCGCCGCGATCGGCGGCGAGGCGCTGGCCAAATGCGTGCTTGACAGCGGCAAGCCCAGCGGCTCGATCGTGCTGCCATCCTCCACGGCGATGGGCAATATCGAGGTGAACAACCGCGTCACGGCCGCCTTCAACGCGATCGTGAAGACCCTGAAGGATGCAGGTAAGCTCGAGGCCTTCAAGGTTGACGCCGGCCCGGAGAACGTCGGCATCGACACCAACCCGAACGACCCGGTCAACGCCCTTGTTTCGCTCTTTGAGTCCCGTGGCGACGTGGTCGGCGCCTTTACAGCCAACAACGTCTTTACGCCGCCGCTTGTCAAGGCGGTAGCCCAGATGGGGTGGACCGGCAAGTTCTGTGCCTACGGCTTCGACCTTGGTCCAGCGCAGCAGGAAGGCATCGCGGCAGGAAATCTGACCGGCTCGCTCGGACAGCAGCCCTTCCTGCAGGGTTTCTGGCCGGTCATGCAGCTTTATCTGCAGATCGATCGCGGCATCGCGGCTGCCAATCTCGACACCCGCGCCCAGCTCGTGACCAAGGATACGGTCGCCAAAGTCGGGAAGCGCTTCGAGAACTGACTTCCGTTCGAAACGCCTGAAATGAAGGCGGGAGGAGCGCGAGCCGCTCCGCCCGGGCGAAAGCAAGGATCGGTCGGGAGAAGCTTATGGAGCCCAGCGCGAGGACATCGCTCGGCCGTGCACCGCCCCAGCTCGTCGGCGGCTGGGAGGCCGGGCTCCTCATATTCCTTGCGTTACTCTACTTCGGCGGGGCTCTCGTTAATCCGGCCTTCTTCGGATCAACGGAGGCCCTCCACGCGCTTCTGCGCGACACGTCTCGTGTGGGGATCATCGCGGTTGGAATGACTTTCGTCATCGCCAATAGGGATATCGATCTTTCGGTTGGGTCCACCTATGGTCTGGTCGCGGTGGTTTTCGCCAGGCTTTTTGCGCCGAGTTTTCTCGATTTCGACCTCGTCACGACGGTGATCCTCTGCGCGCTTTTGGGCATGGTGATTGGCCTGGTCAACGGCGTGCTCGTGACTACCCTGAAAGTGCCGGCGTTCATTGCGACGCTGACGATCCTTTTCATAGGCCGCGGCTTCGTGCTCGCGCTGACGCATGGTCAGGCGATCTACTATTCCGACAAGGCGAAAGACTATGCGTTTTTCCTCCACCTGGGCGAGACGAATGTCTTCGGCTTCAATAACCAAATCGCGATCTTCGCTGTCGTCGCCATCTTGGGCGCTTGTGTGCTCGCCAAAACTCGATGGGGCTACGAGACCTTTGCCACCGGGGGCAACGAGCAAGCGGCAATCTATGCCGGCATTCGCACGCGTGGGTGCGCATCCGCGCGTACCTGATCTCGGCGCTTTGTGCGACCCTTGCGGCTCTCTTGTCTGCCGCGCAGGACAAGGGTGTAACCCCTCTCTACGGTGTCAGCTGGGAACTTACCATTATAGCATCCGTCATTATTGGTGGTGCATCAATCCTTGGCGGCCGCGGCCGTGTGATCGGTTCCTGCCTTGGCGCGGCGGTCGTCGTCCTGATCGACAAGGTGTTGCGCGAGGGGTGGCCGATTACGCGCATCGTCGTTATCGATGGCGAAAGCATCGCAGTCGGCGCCAAGTTCACCTTGCCCGCGGGCGCGGTGCTGGTTTTCCTTGGCCTGCTTCTCGTCGTTGCCGTGCTCATCGAACCCTACCTCATTCGGCGCCAGGTCGCGGCCCGGCTTTGGGCGTGGCTTCGCGGCCGACCACCGCCGCCCGCCTACGAGATGGGTGGCGTGGCGCTTGAGGGCGTCCAGACCAAGGGCGCGATGGCAACCGACATGGCGCTGTCGGCCACCGGGCTTGGCAGTTTTCTCGCCCGCCGCGACGCGCTTGCGATCATCCTGACAGCCGTGTTGTGGCTGACGGGCGTCACGCTGAGGCCGGACTACTGGTGGAACCTGTCCAACACCTTCGCTATCCTGCTCAACTACACCGAGCTGGCACTCATTACAGGTCGGGCTCAGCTATGTCATCGCAGCAGGCGATATCGATCTCTCCGTAGGCGCGGTGCTCGCTCTTGCCGGCAGCACCGCGGCCTATTTCCTGAAGGTGGTGGGCGCAGACCCACTCACCGCCGTGACGATGGGTCTCCTTGCGGGAATGGCGGCCGGCTTCGTCAACGCCATCGTCACGGTCGGCTTCAAACTGCCCGCCTTCGTCGCCACGCTCGGCATGTTTTACATCGCCCGAGGTCTCGCCGCCTGGTTCGTCGCAGGACAACAGCTGACCGGCTGGCCCGAGGGCTACAATCTGCTCGGCCGCAAGGTGAATGACGTACTCCTTTATTTCGGGCTTGCGCTGCCGTCGGGAACCATTCGCACGGTGGCCGAGGTCGTCAGCGTCCAGACGATCTGGATGTTTTTCGTCGCTGATCGCGGGCATCGTCCTTGCCTATACACCGTTCGGATTGAAGGTCTGCGCCACCGGTGGCAATATCCGCGCCGCTGCCTATGCCGGCATCAACACCAACCGGGCGCGCTTCATCTCGCTCTTGTTGGCGGCGCTCTGCGCGAGCATGGCGGGGATCATCAATGTCGCTTATTTTCGCAGCTTCAACCCGGTTGCCGGCCAGTTTCGTGAGCTTGATGCCATCGCTTCCGTGATCATCGGCGGTGGGTCGATCTTCGGCGGCTACGGCACCATGATCGGTGCGCTTGCAGGCGCGGCAGTAATCACGCTCGTCCGGGCGCTCCTGCAACTTAACGTCCAGGGATTCAGCATGCCGCAGCACTGGATTAATGTCTTCATCGGCATCATCCTGATCGTCGCGGTGCTGATCGACATATGGGTGCGCCAAACCAACATTTTCGGACGCCTGCAAACCCGCCTCCCAAGAGGCGCGCCAACACGGGACGGTAGTCATGGCTGACGCGACACCATCCGCGCCGATCGTGGAAATGCGGGGCATCGAAAAAGCCTTCGGAGCCGTTCAGGCGCTTCGCAAGGTCGATCTCACGCTTTACCCTGGTGAGATTCTTGGCCTTGTCGGCGATAATTCGGCCGGCAAATCGACGCTCATGAAGATCCTGACCGGTGCTTATCAACGCGATGCCGGTGAAATCCTGGTTGCCGGGCAACCGGTGCGCTTCAAGAGCCCACACGAGAGCCACGACGCCGGCATCGAGATGATCTATCAGGATTTCGCGCTTTGCAGGAACATGGACGTCGGCCAGAACATCTTTCTTGGCCGCTGGCCGCTCAAAGGCCCCTTCGTCAATCGGCGGAAGATGTATGCGGACGCCGACAGCGTGCTGAAACGTCTCAAAGTCGACGTGAACTCCGTCTATCAGAAGGTCGAAAGCCTGTCGGGCGGCCGCCAGCAATCTGTTGCGATTGCCCGCGCGATCTCATTCGAGCCGCGCGTCGTGATCCTCGACGAACCGACCGCCAACCTTTCCGTGATGGCGACCGAACGGCTGCTCGAAACCATGCTGGAACTGAAGAAGCAGGGCGTTGCCCAGATCATCATCTCACATCGCCTTGTCGACATTTTTGCCGTGGGTGATCGCGTCATGGTTCTCAAGCGCAGTGAGTATGTCGGCGACCGCTACATCAGGAACACCGACGAGCATGAAGTGCTGGAGATCATCGTTTCCGGCACGCGAGAAAGCGCGCTGACAGCCGATGAAGCAAGAACCATTTGATCCATGCAAGAATTTGCCGAAGCTTCTTAGCCGACCTACATCTCGGTGGGGCCGGTAAGCATTGTGGCTTGCGAGGATCAATTGAGCGGCCGCCTGGCGCGTGACGTCGCGGCGTTCACGATTCACCTGAAGTTCGATACATCCAACAGAACTGTGTCTTGCGGGTTGGAGTTGTACGCGTGCTTCGCAGCGTCCAGGATTGTTGCCCGCATCTTGTCGAAGGCTTCGAGATAATCTCGTTCTGCCGGGGTTCTCAGAGCCAATCCCCTGGCGAGAACATCGACGGTCACGAAACATTTAACCTCAAACATTCCAACGTAACCGGTAAAGCGAACGCGCCTGTGGGTTTCGTCATAACTGCGGGCACTATTGGGAAATGAGAGAGTCATGACGTACTTTCGGTTCGAGCGAAATGGAAGAAACTAGCGTAAGGCGAAGTAGGCGACAAAGATCAAGGGGAGAGAGTCTGGAGCGATTCAGTTCGCAGTGTCGTCGTTCGCCGTCCTATTTTCGATCGCCAGCTCCCTCAGCAAATCGGCAACTTCGACAAGTGCCGCTGCCGCCTCTTCACGCGTCCACCCGGCGCGGATTGCTTCTTCCATGACCTGTTGAATCTTATTCTCAATCGCTTCCTGACAATCGAGAAATCGGTCGTCGTAGTTGCCATCCTGCTTCGGAGCTTTGATCGGCTGCATGTTCGTTCCTCCGGCCGGCGGCTGAACAGTATGCGCCTAAACCGGTGAATCCTTAAGCTTCTTCATCGCGGTCGGCTTTATGATCTCTGACGATGTGCTGTTGCAAGCCATGAGTGTCGATCCCATCAGCATTATCCAAACTGCTCACATGTTCCTCCGCAGCGGCCCTCTAAGGTTCCCCATGCCAGCCCTGAAAACGCCTGGCACGAGGTTCGTTTAGCTGCTCGCCAAAGGCAAGATAGCCCGTGAGAGAATTTCAGCGCACTGGCAGGTATCCACGCACCAACGCCATCCGAAATCGATCCGGCCGTTGAGATCCAGATCGAAACGGCCATGGGGGTTCACGCGGCTGTAGATCAGCGGCGTTAAGCCGCGATAATCAGCCTACCCGCCTTGGGTGCCAGTATCGATGCTGTCCGCAAGTTCATTGTCGTCGTTGCAGAAGGTAAATAGGTGGCCGGCTATTACGCCGCCCGCAGCCGGTGAGAGCCATGACCGCGGCCGGAAAGCTCGGCTCATTGTTGTAGCCTGCTGCCCTTGACATGCGAAACACTGTATCGCATAAATTGGTATGACCACCTGTCCATTTGACCACATCCGTGAGGAAGCATGTTCTCTGCAGTAGAATCGCGCCGTCTGTACCGCCAAGTGGCTGATCAGATGCGAAGCCTGATCGAGCAGGGTGACCTCGCCGCCGGCGCGCGGCTGCCTGCTGAGCGGGAACTAGCACAGATGCTGGGCGTCTCCCGGCCAACGGTCCGCGAGGCGCTGATCGTGCTTGAGGTCGAGGGTTTCATCGACATCCGCATGGGCTCCGGCATCTATGTCAATGCCCGCAAGCCGATGCCTGCCGATCTTCCGCCGGAGGATTTTGAAGGACCGTTCGAACTGCTCAGGGCCCGCGCCGTCATCGAATGCGCAGTTGCCGAAGAGGCTGCCCGGCTGGCGCGGCCCGAACACATTAAGGTGCTTGACGACAATCTCACCCAAATGGCCGCGTCACTCAATGACCGGCACCTGGCGCTGGCGCTTGATCGTGACTTCCACGTGATCGTATCGGGCATTATTGCCAATGCCACATTGACCCGTTTTGTCGGCAGCATCCATGACATGCGCATGACCCCTTATTTCGAAAAACTGGCCAGCTATTTCGAGAACACGGAAACCTGGAGGGCCGCGATGGAGGAGCATCGCGCCATCCGCGACGCCATCGCAGCCGGAGATCCCGCTGCAGCGCGCCCGCCATGCGGGCGCATCTCGATCAATCGCAATTGCGGCTTTCGGAAAGCTTCGAGGAGAAGCCGGCCGGGAGCACGGTACCGGCCGCGTGGAGTCGTGCCGGAGGAAACTAGGACGATCAACAAAGTTCAACTTGGGAGGAGACATAAGATGAAGTCCACACTGAAAATGCTACTGGGAGCAACGGCCGTTGTTCTCGCCTCGGCCTTGGCCGCACAGGCCGAAACGGTCCTGAAATGGGCTCACGTCTACGAAACCTCGGAGCCGTTTCACACGGATTCCGTCTGGGCGGCGGAAGAGATCGGTAAGCGCACGGAAGGGCGCTACAAGATTGATGTCTTTCCGGCATCGCAGCTCGGCAAGGAAGCCGACCTCAATCAGGGCCTGAAGCTCGGGACGGTCGATATCATTATCTCGGGCTCCAGCTTCGCGGCACGGGAACATAAACCGATCGGCGTCACCTACTTCCCCTATATCTTCCACGACCCAAGCCACCTAATTGCCTATACCAAGAGTGATATCTTCAAGAAATTGGCGGCCGGCTATGAGGACGCGTCCGGCAATCATATTGCCGCCGTCAGCTATTACGGCACGCGCCACACAACCTCGAACAAGCCGATCGAGAAATGCGCGGATATGCAGGGCCTGAAGATCCGCGTTCCCGACGTGCCGGCCTATCTCGCCATGCCGCAGGCCTGCGGTGCCAATACGACACCGATCGCCTTTGCTGAGGTCTATCTCGCGCTCCAGAACGGTACCGTCGAGGCGCAGGAAAATCCGCTGACCACCATCGAGGCAAAGAAGTTCTACGAGGTCCAGAAGCATATCATCCTGACCGGCCATATCGTCGATCATCTGAACACATTGATATCGAAGACACTGTGGTCGAGCCTGTCGGACGCGGACAAGGCGATCTTCACCGAGGTCATGCAGCAGGCGGCGGAGCGCACCACCAAGACGATCGAAGACCGCGAAAAGGCGCTTGTGGCCAGCTTCAAGGAGAAAGGCCTGACTGTCACCGAGGTCGACAAGTCCGATTTCGAGACGAATGTGGTGGAAAAGGTGACGTTCGAGGAGTTCGGCTACGACAAGCAGGATTGGGAGGCCATCCGCGCCATCAAGTGAACCGTCGTGCCGGTCGCCTAAAACGGCGGCCGGCATTCCTTTCTCCTGTGCCGGATGATCCCATGCCACAAGAAATCCACACCCCTGTGACGCCGGAGGAGCTTGCCCACTCCTTCGAAGACGCGGCGCCGACCGCCGATATTTCCAATTATGCCGTCGAGGACTGGGCCACGCTCGCGATCTTCTGGATCATGACGGGATGCGTGTTCCTGCAGTTCTTCACGCGTTACGTGCTCAACAATTCCTACGCCTGGACCGAGGAAATCGCCACCAACTGCCTGATCGGCGTCGTCTTCCTTGGCTCCGTGATGTGCGTGCGGCTGTCGCGACATATCCAGGTCGACGTGCTCTACCATTATCTGCCCGCGTTGCCCGTGCATTGGCCATCTGCGTCGACATCGTCCGCATCGGCTTCTTCGTCTACGCCTGCTGGCTGATGTGGCGCTATGTGGCGATCGTTGCCGACGAGCGCATGGTGACCGTCGATCTGCCGCGCAACATCGTATTTTACAGCGTGCTGGCTGGCTTCGTGCTGATGCTCGGCCGCTCCATCCAGGTATTCATCGCCAATCAGCGCCGCGGCTATTCGGTTCTCGAACGGCCCGAGGAATTCCAGAAGGTCGAGGATTAATCCATGCTCCTGCTCGTTGGTGGTTTTCTTGTCCTGATGCTGATCGGTGTTCCCGTCGCCATCGCCATGGCCGTTGCCTCGGTTCTCTATCTCGTCTTCTACAACGTCGCTCCAGACATCATTGCCGCGCAACGGATGATTGCCGGTGTCGAGAGTTTCCCGCTGCTGGCCGTTCCGTTCTTCATCCTTGCAGGGAAACCTGATGAACTCGGCCGGCGTCACGGGCCGCATCTATTCCTTTGCCGTTGCCCTCGTCGGCTGGATGAAGGGCGGCCTTGCCCAGGTCAACATCATCGGATCCGTGATCTTTTCCGGCATGTCCGGCACGGCGCTCGCCGATGCCGCCGGTATCGGCACGATCGAGATCAAGGCGATGAAGGAACATGGCTATCCTGTGGAAGTGGCGGTCGGCGTGACGGCTGCATCGGCCACGCTTGGCCCGATTTTTCCTCCGTCGCTGCCCTTCGTGATCTACGGCATGATGGCGAATGTCTCGATTGGCGCCCTGTTCATGGCCGGCATCGTCCCAGGCGTCGTCATGACCGTGCTGATGATGCTGACCGTCGCGATCTTCGCCTATCGTCACGGCTGGGGTTCGGACACGCCGTTTGAAATCAGGCGTCTTCTGGCGGCCTCTGTCGAAATCCTGATCGTTCTGGCAGTGCCGCTGGCCATTTATCTTATGATGCTCGCCGGCCTTTCCTTGAATATCTCCGTCGGTATCGCCCTCGTCGTCCTGATCGCCGTCGACTGGTACTTCGACTTTTCCGCCGTTATGGCCCTCATGACGCCCGTCATCCTGATCGGCGGCATGACGATGGGATGGTTTACGCCGACCGAAGCGGCCGTTGCGGCCGTATTGTGGTCCCTGTTCCTTGGCCTCGTACGGTATCGGACCATGACACTTTCGTCCCTTTCGCGCGACCTTCGATACGATCGAGACCACGGCTTCGGTGCTTTTCATCGTGACGGCCGCATCCATCTTCGCCTGGCTTCTGACAGTCAGCCAGGCAGCGCAGCTGCTGTCCGGCGCGATCCTGACGATCACCGACAACAAATGGGTGTTCCTGATCCTGGTCAACCTGCTGATGCTGTTCGTCGGCTGCTTCCTCGATACGATTGCGGCGATCACCATTCTTGTGCCGATCCTCCTGCCGCTGGTTGTCCAGTTCGACATCGACCCGGTGCATTTCGGCCTGATCATGACCCTCAACCTGATGATCGGACTGCTGCATCCGCCACTCGGCATGGTCCTTTTCGTTCTGTCGCGGGTGGCAAAAATATCAGTCGAACGCACCACCATGGCCATCCTGCCCTGGCTGGCTCCGTTGTTCATCGCCCTGATCCTCATCACCTTCATTCCGGCCATCACGCTCTGGCTGCCGACGGAAGTGGGGCTGATCCGGTGAATAGCCCTATGCAAATGCGGCTTGTGCGGCTTCACGGCCAGACCGATCTGCGGCTGGAGATCGTGGAGGTAGCAAAGCCCGGCAACGGCGAGGTTCTGCTGAAGACAGCTGCAGCCGGCATCTGTGGCTCGGATCTCCACTACTACCAGGATGGCGGCTTCGGCCCGATCCGGGTGCGGGAGCCGATCATTCCCGGCCACGAAGCCTCGGGCTATGTCGCAGCCTTGGGCGTGGGCGTTTCCGGGCTTGCGATTGGCGAACTGGTTGCCGTCAATCCAAGCCAGCCCTGCGGCACCTGCCGGTTCTGCCGGGAGGGTTTACCGATCCACTGCTTGAACATGCGGTTCATGGGCAGCGCCATGCGCCTGCCGCATGAGCAGGGCATGTTCCGGGACTGGCTGGTGGTCCCGGCGGTGCAATGCGTTTCGGCCGGTCCGCTGATAACACCCGGCGAAGCTGCGTGCGCCGAACCTTTGGCGGTCTGCCTCCATGCGGTCTCGCAAGCCGGAGACCTCGACGGCAAGTCCGTGCTGGTCACCGGCGCAGGACCAATCGGCGCCCTCGTCACTGCAGCAGCACGGCATGCGGGCGCGGCATCCGTCGTCGTTACCGACTTGGCAGATGCAGCGCTCCAAAGGGCCTCAGCCATGGGCGCGACCGAGACGATAAATGTTCACGATCATCCCGAACAGCTGGCGGTGTTTGAAAAGGACAAGGGACAGTTTGACGTGGTGTTCAGAATGTTCCGCGGCCGAACCGGCGCTCCGCAGCGCGATTGCCACCGTGCGGCCGCGGGGGGCTGATCGTGCAGGTCGGCGTGACCGGCGATATCACGCTTCCCTTGAACGCGATCGTCGGCAAGGAACTGAAGCTGATCGGTTCCCAGCGGTTCGACACCGAATTCGCGCTGGCGCTCAAACTGGTCGCCGCCCGCTGGATCGATGTCCGGCCGATCATTTCCCATCGTTTTCCAATTGATGAGGCGGTTCAAGCTTTCGAGCAGGCCGGCGACCGCTCGGCTGCCTGCAAGGTGCAACTGACCTTTCTTCCCTAAGGAGTTTACATGCGACACACGTGGCGTTGGTTTGGCCCCGTCGATCGGGTCAGCGTTGAGGATGCAGCCCAGGCGGGCGCGCTGGGGATCGTCAGCGCTTTGCATCACATACCGACCGGCGAGGTCTGGCCGGTCGACGAGATCGCCAGACGGCAGACGGAGGTGCGCGCCGGCGGCCTGCAGTGGGATGTCGTGGAGAGCGTTCCGGTTTCCGAGAGCATCAAGACCCAGACCGGTGATTGGCGCACTCACATCGCCAATTGGCAGGAAACCTTGCGGCGGTTGTCTGCCGCCGGCATCCGGACGGTCTGCTACAACTTCATGCCGGTCCTCGACTGGACCCGTACCGACCTGCGCTGGACAACGCGGCACGGGGCAAAGGCCATGCGCTTCGACCGCATTGATTTCGTCGCTTTCGATGTTCACCTGCTGGAGCGACCCGGCGCGGCCGAGGATTACGATGCCGAAACCCTGGAAGAGGCGGGGCGTCGCTTCGGAGAGATGAGCGACGAACGCAAGCTTTCGCTCTCGCGCAATATCGGCGCGGGCCTTCCCGGCTCGGCCGATGGCTACAGCCTGCCCCAGCTTCGCGAACATCTTCAAACCTATGACGGGATCGACCGGACAAGACTGCAACGCAATCTCGTTGATTTTCTCGCCGAGGTCATGCCGGTCGCCGAACAGGTGGGCACCAACATCTGCGCCCATCCAGACGATCCGCCGTGGGCCCTGCTCGGCCTGCCGCGCGTGCTGTCAAACGCGGAAGACTATGCCTTCATGCTGGGCCAGGTGGACAGCCGGGCGAACGGCGTCACCTTCTGCACGGGGTCGCTCGGCGCGCTGGCAGCCAACGACCTGCCGGCGATGGTGCGCCAGTTCGCACCGCGTATCCATTTCGTCCATCTGAGAAACGTCCGCCGCGAGGAAGACCGCACGCCCTGTTCCTTCTATGAGGACGAGCATCTGGAAGGCGGCACGGATATGGTCGCGGTGATCGCCGAACTGCTGAAGGAAGAAACGCGCCGCCGGAACGCCGGGCGCGCCGATCACGAAATTCCGATGCGGCCGGATCACGGGCAGGAGATTCTCGACGACCTGACCCGCGGCGCGCAGCCGGGCTACCCGGCAATCGGTCGCCTGAAGGGGCTTGCCGAGTTGCGTGGCATCGAGCGCGCCCTTTCCCATTCCGTCTATGGATTGTCCTGACCATGAAACGCCTGTCCGCGTCGACATCACTTCCCCCGGCCGTCGTCAAATGGAACTATGACCGCACTTCGCTCCAGCCGGGCATCGTCCATCTCGGCTTCGGCGCCTTCCATAGGGCGCATCAGGCCGTCTATACCGATGCCGCGCTGGAAGCGGTTTTCGCAGACTGGGGCATTGGTCTGCCGCCTGAAAAGTGATCCTTTTTGAAGTATGGCTTATGAGCCGAAGAAGGACATTGAAATGGCAGCGAAAAGACACAAGGCAGAAGAGATCGTCACGAAGCTTCGTCAGGTTGACGTGCTGAATGCGCAGGGCAAATCGATGGCGGAGGCGATCCGGTCGATAGGCGTAACGAAAGTTACATATTACCGCTGGCGGGCAGAATACGGTGGCCTGAAGGGCGATCAGGTGAAGCGCCTGAAGGAATTGGAGACCGAGAACGCTCGCCTCCGCCGGGCAGTTTCCGATCTGACCTTGGACAAGATGATCCTTGCGGAGGCTGCCAGGGGAAACTTCTAAGCCCCGCCCGCCGCCGTGCCTGTGTGGACCATGTCACGAGGAGCTGGGCGTGTCCGAACGACGGGCATGCCGGGTTCTCGGCCAGCATCGTTCTACGCAGCGCAAAATCGCAAAGACACCGGCTGACGAGGCGGCATTGACCGCCGACATCACGGCACTCGCTCTCCAGTATGGCCGCTATGGCTATCGTCGCATCACGGCGATGCTGCACCAGGCGGGCTGGATCGTGAACGTCAAACGGGTCGAGCGGATATGGCGACGGGAGGGGCTGAAGGTACCCTACAAGCAACCCAAGCGCGGTCGGCTCTGGCTGAACGAAAGCTCATGTATCCGGCTTTGGCCGGAGTACCCCAATCATGTCTGGTCCTACGATTTTGTCGAAGACCGGACCCACAACGGCAGAAAGCTACGCATGTTCATGACAAACGCTTTGCGTTTGCGCTGATGTGATCGACGAGTTCACACGGGAATGCATCGCTATCAGGGTCGAGAGAAAGCTGAAGGCTGTCGACGTCATCGATGTGCTCTCCGACCTCTTCATCCTGCGCGGCGTCCCGGCACATATTCGTTCTGACAACGGTCCCGAATTCATTGCCAAGGCTTTGAGGGAATGGATTGCGCTGGTCGGTGCCAAGACGGCCTACATCATGCCGGGCAGCCCGTGGGAGAACAGTTGTGCGAAAGCTTCAACTCGAAGCTCAGGGACGAACTGCTCAACGGAGAAATTTTCTACACGCTCAAGGAGGCAAAGATCATCATCGAGAGTTGGCGGCAGCACTACAACACCGTGCGTCCGCACTCATCACTGAACTACAAGCCACCAGCACCCGAAGCCACCGTGTGGCCGCGTCAGAACGGACCGGCATCAACCCCGGCGGTAGCGGCCAGACCCAGAATGCACTAACATTAAACCAGGATCACCCGATGGGGGCAGGCCAGCCAGTCGATTGACTGGTAACGATGTCAGGGTGCTGGTTGGATTATCAGAGGTGGCTTGGTTTGTCTGGTTCTGGCCAGCGTTGGTGCACGGATCGTTTAGCGGTGGTGGTGGTGTAGGCGATCGGCAACCTCAATAGCCGAAGTGGCGGTGATGCCTTTCAAACATAATGCCGCCCGCCGCCATCGCATCGACAGGATGAAATTCAGGGTGGCGAACTGGCCGGAGTATGAGGCGGGACTTCGTCGGCGTGGCAGTCTGACTTTGTGGCTGACACCAGATGCCCTGTCCGGATGGCAAGCACCAAGACGCAAGACCCGGGGCGGCCAGCACCGTTATTCCGATCTGGCGATCGAGACCTCCTTGACGCTGGGCCTGGTGTGACGCTGGGCCTGGTGTTTGGTCTGCGGCTACGCCAAGTAGAGGGCTTGTTGGAATCTGTGCTGCAATTGATGGGGCTGGCGCTTGCCGTCCCCGATCATACCACCCTGAGCCGTCGGGCGCGGACATGGCAATCTCGCAACAAACGACATGAGCAAGAGGGTCGACCGGGCGGAGCGTTGCATGTTCTTATCGACAGCTCTGGTCTACAGATTTACGGCGCGGGCCAGTGGCTGGAGGAAAAGCATGGCGCCAGATCCCGTCGCGGCTGGCGCAAGCTGCATCTGGCGTTGGATGCCGATAGTGGTGAGATCGTTGCGCATACCCTGACTGATCAGGACACCGGCGATGTCTCTCAAGTTGCGCCACTGCTCGACCAGATTGACGGCCCGATCGGACAGTTTACTGCCGACGGTGCCTATGATGGAAAGCCAACCTATGATGCAGTCATCGATCACAGCGCGGCGGCAGGTATCGTCATTCCGCCTCGCGCCAACGCGGTCGAACCAACCGACGATAGACCTCCCGGCCAAAGGGACCAGCATATCGCCGCAATCGGCAGAGACGGCCGGATGAAATGGCAGGTCTCTAACGGCTACGGCAAACGCTCGCTGGTCGAGACGGCAATCAGGCGATACAAGTCCATCATCGGGCGGCGTCTGCGGGCCAGGTCGCTGCCTGGTCAGCAGACCGAAGTCGCCATCGGCTGCGCCGTTCTCAACCGCATGCTTGACTGCGCGCCCCGAAATCCGTCCGCCGCAAGGCAGCCACGGTATGATCAGCCGTTTCAAAGACCCCCATCCGTTCAATTCCACATCCGTGCACCAACGCCGTTCGCCCGCACTCTCGACATCAGATCCCGTGATGACATTCTCGCCACGGTGAAATGGATCCGGGACAGTATCGGTCCGGTAGACATTCTTGTGAACAATGCCGGGAGCGCCAGCAAGGTCCTGAATGCCCGGTTCCTCGGCGAGGACGAGTGGAATTCGACGGTCAACGTCAACCTGACCGCGGTCTTCAATCTCACCCAGGCGGTCCTTCCCGATATGATTGCCAAAGGCGAGGGGACGGTCATTACGGTTTCCTCGCTCGCGGCGCTCAATCCAAACCTCCTGGGCAGCGCAGCCTATGGTGCTGCTAAGGCAGGCGTGAAGAACTTCATGACCTTCCTTCACAACACCTATCGCAACCAGGGCATCCGCGACGACGACCATCCTGCCGGGCGAGACCAACACGCCGATCATGGACAACCGGGCACGGCCTCCTCTGGAGGGCGAGCGCGCCGTGATGCTCGATCCGCATGACGTGGCAAGGGCGATCGCGCTCTGCGCCAGCCTTCAAAAAGGAGCTGTCATACCCGAGCTCCACATCTGCCCGACATTCATGCGCGACACCTCGGCCGACATCGAGACCGCGCGCTGGGTTGGAGCGCCAGCCGATACGCCCGACCTGCCAAAGAAAGAAAAGTAGGAGGAGCATCATGAACGGTGCCAAGTTGCGCGCCCGGCTGCAAGCCGGCGAACCCATAACCATGTTCACACCGCACCACGCATCGTCTGGTCTTTCGGCACGACTGGTGGAACTCGGTGCCGACTCCATCTTCGTCGACTGCGAGCACGGAACGTGGAGTTTCGAGGATGTGCGGACGACGTCGCAAATCGTCCGTTCCGCCGGTGGCGCTGCGATAGTCCGGCCTCATTCGCATGAACGGCCGGTCCTGATCCGTTATCTAAACGCCGGGGCCGACGGGCTGATGGTGCCGATGATCGACACCGCCGAGCAGGCGCGCGCAATCGTCGATGCCGTTCGTTACGCGCTGCCGTCGGATTATGAGAAGCGGCTCGTCGTCAGCATGATCGAAACGCTCGAGGCCATCGACAATCTCGACGAGATGCTCACAGTCGACGGTATCGATGTCTTCTTCATCGGACCCGGCGACCTCTCCCAGAACATGGGTTTTCCGCCGGCGCCGCCGTTCGGCGAGCCACGCCCGGCGGAAGTCGTGGAGAAGGTCGCCCTTGCCGTCGACAAGATCCGCGCAGCGGGGAAGGTGGCCGGGACACTCGTGACCGCCGAAGAGCTGCCGCACTGGTTGGGGAAGGGCGTACAGTTCTTCTACATCCACTCGGACCCGTTCCTTCGTCGCGGCCTCGCCGGCATCAAGACCACGCTCGGGCTCTGATCGGACAAAGAGTGCGATACGGCTGTTCTCCAGTTCGTTTCCATTCAAGGCGACGAAACGCAAGTCTCAAGGCTTAGCGACTGCTTCCCCGTATAATGAGCGTCGGCTCAATCGCCCTTTGAGCGACGTTCTCCTTGCCGTCGAGAAGATCGAGAATCAGTGCAGCTGCGATCTCACCGATCTCATGAGCACGAACATCGATTGTTGTGAGTGCTGGCACGGCAATGCTGCCGATTTCGTAGTTGCCAAAGCCGCCGATTGCTATCTGCTCCGGCACCGCGATTTTTTGTCGCTGACATTCCGTCAGAGCGCCAAACGCGGACAGGTCCGAGACGCAGATGACTGCATCGGTGTCCGGGTGGTCTTGCAGCAGTGCTGCCATGGCCACAGCACCCTCGCGCATGGAGATCGGCGGCGGGCCTGCTGCCACGAGGCGCGATGAATCCAGGCCGTGCGCTATCATGGCTGAAATGAACCCGGAACGACGATCACTGCCTCGGATATCGCCGCCGGCATCGCCGCCGATAAAGGCAATGCGTTTGTAGCCAACGCTGACAAAGTGGTCCACCAAGCCCCGGATCGCCTCGGCGTTCGAGAAACCGACATAGTGACCGATTGGCTCGGCAGGCACGTCCCATGTCTCGATCACGGGGATATACGCATTTTCCAGCAACCTTCGCGCGCGGCGTGTGCCGGCCGCCGGTCACGACCATCGCCTCTGGCTTGCGGCGCAGAAGTTGCTCGATCAGTTGCTCCTCATTGTCCAGGTCGTAGTTGGTATAACCAAGGATGGTCTGCATATTGCGAACAGCGAGCGCGCCCGATAACCCAGCAATTGTATCAGCGAAGTTCGCGTTGTTGATCGAGGGAATGGTGACGGCGACGAAACCCGTCTTCTGCGAGCGCAGGTTCGACGCGGTGGAATCGAAGACATAGCCGAGTTCTTCGGCCGCCACGAGAATGGCCGCTCGTGTCTCGAGGTTGATCAGGCTGTCGGCCTTGAATGCGCGCGAGACCGTCATTGAGGATACGCCCACGACGCGGGCTATATCAGGCCATGGTGGGGGGCTTTCGGTCTAGGCTCATAATGTTGGCTTTGGTTCAAGGTTGCAGGGCACTACATCGGTTTTGCCTGAGCAAAGCAAGGCCGCTCCAGACCCTATTGTTGGAGTTTTAAGCTTTGTAGATTGGCGCTCACCCTTTCTATTTCGGTTCCAGCCTCTCGAGAATCTGCGTCAGTTTTTGGAGAATTTCCACGAAAGGCTGGTCAATCGCGACCGTGACGGCATATTCGTCTGGTTGCGGCTCTTCCAGTGCGGCGAACTGGCTGTCGAGCAGTGAAGCCGGCATGAAATGGCCCGGTCGATTCTCCATCCGCCTGGCGATCTCTTCTCTCGTCCCCGATAGATGGATGAAGAGAACGGGCGCTCCAGCTCTCGCACGGATCCGGTCACGATAAGCTCGCTTAAGGGCAGAGCAGCCAATGATTGTCGTCTCCTGCCGAAACGTGAGAGCTTCGCCTACCCTGTCAAGCCAAGGTGAGCGATCGGTGTCGTGGAGTGGTGTTCCAGCGCTCATCTTGGCGATATTCTCGGCCGGATGCAGGTCGTCGCCGTCCACATAGGTTCCGTCAAGCGCCTTGGCGAGTGTGGCACCCACCGTGGATTTGCCGCAGCCGGAAACGCCCATGATCACAAGTTTGGTCGGGCCAGCCATTTCAGAGCGACGCCGTGATGCCGCCATCGACATAGAGAATATGGCCGTTGACAAAGGATGAGGCCTCAGAGGTAAGGAAGATGCAGGCGCCGACCAGTTCCTCGACCTTGCCCCAGCGGCCGGCCGGCGTGCGCTTTTCGAGCCAGGCCGAGAAGGTTTCGTCGCTGACCAGCGCAGCGTTGAGTGGGGTGTCGAAGTATCCGGGTGCGATCGCGTTGCATTGCAGGCCGTACCGCGCCCAGTCCGTCGCCATACCTTTGGTAAGATTGCCGACCGCGCCCTTGGTCGCCGTATAGGGCGCGATCGAGGGGCGGGCCAGCGCGGTCTGGACGCTGGCAATATTGATGATTTTGCCCTGTCCGCGGCCGATCATATGACGCGCGACGGCCTGGCCGACGTTGAAGACGCTGGAGATATTGGTGCGCAGCAGCTGCTCGAAGGCATCGGCGGGGAAGTCTTCCAGCGCAGAGCGGAACTGCATGCCGGCATTGTTGACGAGGATATCGATCGGCCCGGTCTCGGCCTCGAACCGGTCGATGGCTTCGCGCGCCGCCTGATGGTCCGTCACATCGAAGGCGAGCACATCGACAGGCGACGGGAAGCTCTCCGCCGCAGTCGCGAGTTTCCCGGCGTCGCGGCCGTTCAGCACTATGGCTGCGCCCGCTGCCTGAAGCCCGACGGCCAGCGCAAGGCCGATCCCTTGTGACGAGCCGGTGACGAGCGCGCGCCGTCCCTTCAGGTCGAAAAGTTGTAGCGACATATTTTCCTCCGAATTTTTGCCTCGACAAACGTCTTCGGCCACGGTTATGTTATCGATAACATTTTCTGTCAAGCCAGTTCCTTTGGAGGAGAAATCAAAATGTCGAACCCGGAAATCCTGCAGGTCGGACCCTATCCGCAATGGGACGAGGAGCCGCTGAACGCCGCTTTCGCCGTGCATCGCTACTTCGACGCGGCCGACAAGCCGGCGTTTCTCACAAAAGTCGGTCCAGGTATCCGCGGCATCGCGACACGCGGCGAACTGGGCGCCAACCGGGCGATGATCGAGGCTTGCCCGAATCTCGAGGTCATTTCTGTCTACGGCGTTGGCTATGACGCGGTCGATCTCGTGGCCTGCCGCGAGAAAGGCATCCGCGTCACCAACACACCGGACGTCCTCACGAACGATGTCGCCGATCTTGGCGTCGCGATGATGCTCTGCCAGTCCCGCGGCATGATCGGTGCGGAAAGCTGGGTGAAGGATGGCAGTTGGAGCGCGAAGGGGCTCTATCCGCTGAAGCGTCGCGTCTGGGGACGACGCGCCGGCATTCTTGGCCTTGGCCGTATCGGCTTCGAGGTCGCCAAGCGTCTCAAGGGGTTCGACATGGAGATTTCCTACAGCGACGTCGGGGAAAAGTCCTATGCCGAGGGCATGACCTTCGTCTCCGATCCGGTCGAACTGGCGCGGAATGTGGACTTCCTGTTTGTGACGCTTGCGGCGTCCACCGATACGCGCCACATCGTCGGCCGCAACGTGATTGCCGCGCTTGGTCCCGAGGGCATGCTGATCAACATCTCGCGGGCTTCCAACATCGACGAGGGGGCTTTGCTCGATGCGCTCGAAAGTGGTGCGCTCGGCCATGCCGCGCTTGACGTCTTCGAGGGCGAGCCGAAGCTCAACCCGCGTTTCCTTGCGCTCGACAATGTCCTCCTCCAGCCGCACCATGCTTCGGGAACGATCGAAACCCGCAAGGCCATGGGCAAGCTGGTGCGCGACAATCTCGAAGCGCATTTCTCCAGAGCTTCGCTCCTGACGCCGGTTCTTTGAAGGAGCAAGACATGAAAGCCATCGTCGCACACGCGGCCAAAGATGTCCGCATTGAAGACGTGCCGGAAGAGCAGGCCGGCCCAGGTGAGGTGAAGCTCCGGCTTGCCACCGGCGGGATTTGCAGGCAGCGATCTCCATTACTACAATCATGGCGGCTTCGGCACTGTGCGCCTGAAGCAGCCGATGATCCTCGGTCACGAAGTTTCCGCCATCGTCGAGGCGCTAGGAGAAGGCGTCGAGGGGTTCTCCGTCGGCGAACTCGTCGCCGTCTCGCCCTCACGTCCCTGCCGGACCTGCAAATATTGCCAACAGGGTCTCCACAACCAGTGCCTCAACATGCGTTTCTATGGCAGCGCCATGCCATTTCCGCATATCCAGGGCGCTTTCCGCCAAAGCCTCGTTGCCGATGCTATTCAATGCGTATCGGCCGGAGAGCTGACGCCCGGTGAAGCGGCCATGGCCGAACCCTTGGCCGTGACGCTGCATGCAACCCGGCGCGCGGGCGAAATGCTGGGCAAGCGGGTGCTCGTCACCGGCTGCGGCCCGATCGGCGTGCTGTCGATTCTCGCCGCCCGCCGCGCTGGTGCTGCGGAGATCGTCGCAACCGACCTCTCCGATTTCACGCTCGCGATGGCAAAGACAGCGGGCGCCGACCGCACGATCAATACGAAGGACGAGCCTGAGGCACTGGCTGCCTATTCGTCCGACAAGGGTACCTTCGACGTGCTCTACGAATGCTCCAGTGCCGCCGCGGCGCTTATCGGCGGTATCGCGGCTCTCAGACCTCGCGGTGTCATCGTCCAACTCGGACTCGGGGGGGGACATGAACCTGCCGATGATGGCAATCACCGCCAAGGAACTGGACTTGCGCGGGTCCTTCCGCTTCCATGAGGAGTTCGCGACAGGTGTCTCGCTGATGCGGAAGGGTCTGATCAACGTAAAAGCGCTGATTACCCATACCGTGTCACTGGACGACGCGCTTTCTGCCTTCGAGATTGCCTCCGATCGGAGCCGGGCAATGAAGGCTCAGATCGCCTTTTCGTGACTGCCGGCGAATAGAGGCGGCCACGGAAGGTCGGCTCTATTTCGTTTATTTCGCTCCCAAAAAGTTCGGCGATAGGCAGGTCCAGTGTCCCTCGGTGCCGAGCTTTCTGACGACGGCCAGCAAAATCTTTCGTACCTCGATCACCGCCCGTGTCGGCGGATGGTTGACCGGCATATCGAGAACGAGGCGGCGGGTGAGACCGGGGGGCGTCAGGGCGATAGCGGACAGAGTTCCGTCTTCCTGCTCGACATGGACCGCGCCGCGCCCAAGGATCGTCAGCCCGAGACCGGCGCGGATTGCCGCCTTCGTGCTTGCCACGCCTTCGATTTCGCGGACGATATTGAGCTCTTGACCAAACATCAGAGCCTGCCGCTCAAGCAGAATGCGGATGCCATGGCGGCGTGTGGGCAGGATCAGCGGCAGGCCAAGTGCCTGTTCCACCGTCAACGTGGTATCGGGTACAAATTGCCCGGAAGGGCCGACCACGTAGAGCATTTCTTCAAAAAGTGGCACAGATGTCGGTTTGGCGACACTGTCCAGCGTGACAACAAGATCGTGGACACGCGTCTCCACTGCTGCCCGAAGTGCCTGGCTGTCACCCTCACTGATCGTCAATCGGATCTTCGGAAATCGCTCGGAACACTCCTCGATCACCGGAATGGAGAGCGTCGGGCAAATCGAGCTCAGAATGCCGAGCGAGACATCACCCGTCGGATGTTTCGCCTGCTCTTTCGTCGCCGCTTCTGCCTGGTCGAGCGCGCGGAGGATAGCCTGGGCGTGGGATAACAGCGTCTGTCCCGCCTCTGTGGCGATCGCGCCTCGCGGTGTCCGATTCAGGAGTTGCACACCCAGCTGCTCTTCGAGCCCGCGCATATGCAGGCTGAGTGCCGGCTGCGCGACGCCAAGTTCGCTGGAGGCGCGTGAACGACCCCAGTTCGGCAATCTTGGCGAAGTAGCGCATTTTCAACAGGTCGAGAGCCATGCTGTCCTCCGAAGAGTCATATATTGAATCGATATAGCCACTATCTCCAATATATATTTGTTTGAATAGTTCTCCATACCTAAAACATCCTGACAGCGTGAGGATCGCTGTGGAGGAGGAACAAATGAAACTGAAGCTAATTCTGGCTGCCGCGATTTTTGCCGGTGCGGCCACCCTTTCGACAATCGTCTCTGCCGATCAGCTCAACGACATCAAGACTGCGGGAACGCTTAACTGTGGTGTGCTGACGAACTCGCCGCCACTTGGATTCCAGGATCCTAAAACGCGTGAGCCTGCCGGCTACGAAATCGAGCTTTGCGGTATGTTTGCCAAGTATATAGGGGTCAAGCCGCAACTCACCCCGGTCTCGCCGCAAACCCGCATGGCGGAGTTGACCCAAGGTCGCGTCGATATTCTGGCGTCGCTCCTCAGCTACAGCAAGGAACGCGCCGAGCAGGTCGATTTCAGCGGCGCCTATATTGCCGAAGATTTCAATTTCGTCGTCTTGGATGCCTCGTCCATCAAGACGGTCGATGATCTGTCTGACCAGCGCGTCGGTCTCGTCAAGGGATCCGTGCTCATTCCCTTGACGGAAAAGAGATTGCCCGACACGCGCGTCCTTTCATTCGAAACAAGCGCAGCATCGTTCCTTGCGCTCCAGCAGGGCAAGGTCAAGGCGACCGTCTATCGCTATTCCGAAGGCAAAGCCGTGCAACGGAACGCCGGTGACGAGATCAAGCCGCTGCGTTTCCTTGACGAGCCGCTGCTTTCGATGCCATCCGGCTTCGCGTTTCGAAAGGGTTCCCCCGAACTCGTGAAGACGGCCGATGAATTCCTGGCGAGCATCGAGAAAAGCGGCGAGGGACAGAAGCTCTACGACAAGTGGCTCGGCAAGGATTCGGATCTGAAGGCTACGCGGAAATTCGAATTCGGCAAGCCGCAGGCGACCTGGTTTACGAACTGATCCTGAAGACCGAAACGGGTTTGCAACATCATGGGTTACCAGCTCGATTTTGGTAAAGTCCTGCAGGGTGAGTATCTGGACCTCATCCTGCAGGGCGTGCAGACGACGATGGTCCTCTTCGTCCTGTCGTGGATTTTCGGGCTGGTGCTCGCGATCGTCCTCACCGTCGTCCGCGCGATTGAATTCCGGCCAACGCAATTTCTTGTCGCCGCTTTCGTCGAATATCACCGCAATGTGCCGGTGCTGATCCAGTTGTTCGTCTGGTATTTCGGGTTTGCCGTCGTGCTGCCAGACACCGTCAACGACTATCTCAACGAGATCGGCGCGGAAATCAGCTACAGCGATCGTGGCGCTGGCGCTCAATAAGGCCGCCTATATGTCGGAAGATTTCCGCAGCGGTATGCGCTCTATTCACCCTGCGCAAATGGAAGCGGCCCGGTCGATCGGGTTGAACTACCTTGGCGCGATGCGCTGGGTCATTCTACCCCAGGCCTGGCGACTCGCACTCCCAGCACTTCTGGGGCAGACCCTGATCCTCTTCAAAGGAACCAGCCTTGCCGCCGGTATCAGCGTGGCCGAATTGAGCTATCAGGCGCGTTATATCGAAGAGCAGTCCTTCCGGATTTTTGAAGTCTACGGGATAGCGACGGCGATCTACATGCTGATTTCGTTTGCGATCATGTGGGGTTCATCCGTGCTGTCCGACCGATTCCGGCTGAGGGTGAAATAATGCTGGAGATCATCCGGGAATACGGTCTCATACTGCTGGTCGGCGAGTTTCCGCATGGCAAACTGGGCGGTCTGGCGTTGACGCTGATCATCTCGGTCGTCAGCCTTGCTGTGACCTTCCCTTGTGCTGTACTGATCGTGCTGGCAAGAACCGGCCCATCGGGTCCGTTGAAGTCTATCGCGAGGCGGGTTCGTGCACAGCGTGCGCGCCATTCCGCTCCTGATGCTGATCTTTTGGGCTTACTTCGCTCTGCCGATCGTCATCGGCTTTCCGATCGACGCGACCTATACGCTGGTCATCGCGATTGTGATTTATCAAGCCGCCTATCTCGGTGAAATCATCGCCGCCGGGATCGAGGGCTTGCCCAAGGGCCAGATGGAAGCGGCAAAAGCGCTCGGCCTTGGCTACATCCCGACGACCTTCCGGGTGATCCTCCCTCAGGCGATTTTCAATGTCATACCCGGCATCGTCAATCAGCTGACGACGATCATCAAGGAATCCTCGCTTGGATCGATCATCGCCGTGTCTGAGCTTTCCTACGTGATGCTGCAGGTCAATTCGAACGAGGTGACCAAGCCGCTTCAGATTTTCGGCATTCTGGCTGCCACGTATTTCATCCTCTGCTTTGCGCTGAGCCAGGCAACGAACTGGCTGGAACGACGGATCGCCAACAGGCGGACGGGACGCGTAGTCGTGGAGGCGATGGGATGATCGAGTTTCAAGGCGTTTCCAAGTGGTTCGGGACCCTCAAGGTCATCAAGGATATCTCGGCGACCGTCGACAAAGGAACGACCATCGTGCTGTGCGGGCCTTCCGGCTCTGGAAAATCGACGTTGGTGCGAACGGTCAACCGATTGGAGCCTATCCAGGCAGGCACGATCACGGTCGGCGGCACGGATATCTACGCCAAATCGGTCAACGTGAATGCGCTTCGAACCGGCATCGGCTTCGTCTTCCAGCAGTTCAATCTGTTTCCCCATCTGACTGTCGTCGACAATGTCATGCTGCCCTTGCGCCGGCTCCGACAGCAGTCAGCGCAAGGAGGCGCTGCCGACAGCACTTCTGATGCTTGAACGGGTCGGGCTTACCGACAAGGCGAATTCGCTTCCGGCCGACATTTCCGGCGGTCAGTCCCAGCGTGTGGCGATTGCCCGTTCCTTGATCCTGAAGCCCGAGGTTCTGATCCTCGACGAGCCGACCAGCGCGCTGGACCCTGAAATGGTCAGCGAAGTGCTGAAGCTGCTTCGTCAGCTCTCCGGGGAAGGGATCACAATGATGTGCGTCACCCACGAAATGGGCTTCGCACGCGAGGTGGCCGACCGCATCTGGTTTCTGAAAAGTGGTGAGTTGACCTTCGACGCCAAGCCGGCGCTGTTCTTTTCCACCGAGACCCACCCGGACGTGCGGGGGTTCCTCTCCGCCATCCAGAAAAACCACTAGTTCACACCATTGAGAGGTTGTCATGATCCATATCAAGCAAATAGCTGAACGTCCGAGCCGGGAAGCCGTCGAGGCGATCGCCAAATTCTCGCCGGCGACACTGCACGAAGCGCAAGGGCGCAAGGGCGCGCTCTCCTCGCGCCTGAAGCCGGTCGATTACCGGATGAAATTGTGCGGTCCGGCCTTCACGGTGAAATGCGCGCCACGCGACAACATCATGCTGCAACTGGCGATCAACTATGCCCAGCCGGGTGACATCGTCGTCGTTTCCGCCGGTGAATACGAGGAAGCGGGGTCGTTTGGCGATGTACTGGCAAATGCCTGCCTTGCCAAGGGCATCGGCGGGCTCGTGACCGACACCGGGGTGCGTGACACGTTACAGCTTCGAGACCTCGGCTTTCCCGTGTTTTCCCTGAGCGTCTGCATCAAGGGGACGGTCAAGGAAACGCTGGGCGCAGTGAACGATCCGATCACTATCGGCGATGAGCTGGTTTTCCCCGGCGATATCATCGTCGGTGATGCAGACGGGCTTGTCGTCGTTCGAAAGGATGAAGCCCTTGCTGTGGCCGAACTTGCCCAGGTGCGTGAGGATGCAGAAGCCGGCTATATCGCCGCCTACAAGGCTGGCAAGTCCGTTGTCGAAGTCAGCAACCTTGAGCCGGTTCTGAAAGCTAAGGGCCTCGTGGTCAATCTCTAACCCGCCAAATCGTCGGACGGCATCTTAACGCCTCCCGCTACCTACAACGCCGCGCGTCAACCATGACGCGGCGTTCCTTGTTTTGATGCATGTCATTGTCTCGAAACCGCTGCACGCGTTAGCGCGCCATGCATCAGTGACCAGCCGCATCGTGAAATCAGGCTCCATCAAAACTTCGTCTGACCCCATCGCGTCCGCACTGATGTAGTCAGGATGAAGCCGACGCTGCTCCTGCCAGCAGAACGACGGTGGACCTGAGCATGGGTGACGTATGGATCTTTCAAAAATAAAGACGCTGATTGACTTCGTCGGCCAATCGAACGTCACCGAGCTTACCGTCACCGAAAAGACACGACGGTCCGCATTTTTCGCACGCGCCCGTCGAGGGAAGGCGTTGCGCCGCCATCTTCAGAAGGTGCCGCAGTCGTCGAGGCGGCGACGACCGTCTCAACGTCCACCGAAATCCCGCAGGATACGGCGCCAATCCCGGTACGTGCCCCGATCTTCGGCGTGTTGCACGTAGCCCCGGCCCCCGGCGAAAGCACGTTCGTAAGGCTTGGCGACACGGTCGAGGCCGGCCAGACCCTGTTCATCATCGAGGCTATGAAAGTCTTCAACACGATCGTCGCGCCGCAGGCGGGCCGCGTTCTCCGAATCACCGCGGTCGATGGCAGCGAGGTCGAGGCGGGTGAGGTATTGGCGGAGATCGTCGAATGACGGACATTCGCAAGACTTCCGCCGAACGGAAGAGCGGCTTCGACACGGTGTTGATCGCAAATCGTGGAGAGATCGCGCTGCGGATTCTGCGGGCCTGCAAAGATCTCGGCCTGAAAACTATCATGGTCTGCTCGCAAGCCGACAGACAGGCAAGCTATGGCGCTCTCGCCGACACTTCCCTTTGCATCGGACCGGCGAGCGCCGGCAAGAGCTATCTCAACAAGGATGCCGTCCTTCTCGCCGCGCGCCTTACGGGCGCCGGTGCGGTTCATCCCGGCTACGGGTTTCTGTCCGAGAACGCGGCTTTCTCCGAGGCGGTGGAGGAGGCGGGGATGGTCTTCATCGGACCGACGGCTCAGTCGATCGCAAACATGGGCGACAAGATTGCGGCCAAGAGCGCGATGATCGCCGCAGGTGTTCCCTGCGTCCCGGGACCAGATTCCGAACTGCCCGACGATCACGCCAGCGTCGAGGCGATTGCCTCAAAGGTTGGCTATCCGGTCATCGTCAAGGCAGCGGGCGGCGGCGGGGGCGTGGCATGCGCGTGGTTCCCGACGCCGGCGTCCTGCATGAATCGATCGCGGTCACCCGTGAAGAGGCTCGGCAGGCCTTCGGAAAGCCAGCGCTTTACATGGAAAAGTTCCTCCAGCACCCGCGCCATATCGAAATCCAGGTACTCTGCGACGTGCATGGAAACGCGGTCTGGCTCGGCCACCAGCGATTGCTCGATGCAGCGGCGCCACCAGAAGGTCATCGAGGAAGCGCCAGCGCCCGGCATCGCGCCGGATATCATCGGGCCGGTCGCGCAAGCGTGTGTCAAAGCCTGCCTGCAGATCGGCTATCGCGGCGTCGGCACGTTCGAGTTCCTCTATGAGGACGGCGGTTTCTACTTCATCGAGATGAACACGCGCCTGCAGGTCGAACATCCGGTGACGGAAATGACCAGCGGCATCGACATCGTTCAGGCACAGATCAAGGCTGCGCAGGGTATCCCGCTGGACGTTGACCAGAACGACATTAAGGAGAATGGCCATTCTTTCGAATGCCGGATCAATGCCGAAGATCCACGACGTTCCTCGCGTCTGCCGGCACGATTACGGCGTTGACGCTGCCGTCCGGCCCCGGCATCCGTGTCGATACGCATGTGCACGCGGGCTACAAGGTGTCGCCCTACTACGATTCCCTGATCGGCAAGCTGATCGTGCATGCGCCATCGCGCGCCGAGGCGATCACCGTGATGCGGGCAGCGCTCGCGGAAACGGAGATCGAAGGTATCTCCACCAATCTGCCGCTGCTGTGCATGCTGTTCGACGACGAAGGTTTTGCAGCCGGGGGCACGGATATTCACTATCTCGAAAAATGGCTGAAACAGCGGAGCGCATCATGAGTGGGGTGGACTTCAGCGATCCCGCCGTGATCGCCTCTCTTGCTGCAGCACTTGAAGCCGCCGGTGTCGATGGGATCGACATCGAGCAGGGCACGCACAAGGTGCGGATCGTCGTTGAACGCGGGGGTCCGGGGGGCGTTTCGCAAGTCGATGCATCGCAGCCCGCCCCCGCCACCGCCGAAGCATGCTTTGTTGCGGCGCCGATTGCGGGTTTCTTCTGCAGCGGCCATCCCGCATCCGTCGTTCCGCCATTCCAGTTGCCGCGGGAAGTCGTGTCCGGTGACACGCTTGCATTCGTCCGGATCGGACCCGTCCTCTTGCCGGTCAGGGCGCCCAAGACCGGGGTGCTGACGCGGTTCGTGGCCGAGAATGGTTCTCTCGTCGGCTATGGCGACCCACTGTTTGCAATCGAACCAAGCCCATGACCTCGTCCGCGACCCAATCCAGGCATCACTCTCCAAACGTCCTTTCGGCGCAACGCAACGCGCCGCAGCCTCAGCCGCATATCTCCACGATCGGCGCACGAGCCTTCCTGCTGGACGCGCCCGGCGACTTCGATCTTCCCACCCAGCGGCGGGTCTGGGCGCTATCACAAGCGCTCAAGCAATGGGACGACCTCAGCGAAATCGTGCCGGGCATGACCAATCTCCTGGCCATCTTCAAAACCACGCCCGAGGATCCGGATGCCGTGACGGCGCGGTTTCATGAAGCCTGGGAGCAGGCCGAGAGCGTCGACATCAAGGGCAAGACCATCGAGATCGGCGTCCACTACGGTGGAGAACATGCCATCGATCTGGCCGCGCTCTGCGATCAGTCGGGATTGAGCGACCGGGAGGTCATCCGCCTCCATTACGAAGGTATCTATACGGTTTTCGCTGGGAAGCGCGCCGGGGTTCGGCTATCTCCACGGTCTAGATCCGTATCCACATGCCGCGCAAGACCGTGCCCTCCCTGAAAATGGCGAAGGGCTGCGTCACCATTGGCGGTATGCAGACCGGTGTGGCGGTGCTGACCGGCCCGAACGGCTGGAACTCCATCGGTTTCGCCGATCTTCAGATGTTCGACCCGGCAGCGGTCGTGCCTGCGATCATGGCGCCGGGTGACACCGTGCGCTTCCTGCCGGAAAGGATCGAGCTGTGATCGAGATCTTGAACACCGGCCCCTTGAACACGATCCAGGATCTCGGCCGGCCGGGTTATCGTGATATCGGCGTTACAGCGAGCGGCGCCATGGACCCTCTGGCGCTGAAAATAGCCAATCTGCTGGTCGGCAATGACGAAGGCGCCGCCGCTATCGAAGTGCAGACTTTCCCGTTCCGCCTCCGTTTCCGCGAGGCGACGGTTTTTGCCGTGACTGGAGGCGCCAACGCGACGCTCGACGGCATTATCCTGCCGCCGTGGTGGATGCAGGCGGCCGGTGCCGGGCAGGTTCTTGAACTCTTGCTGTCTCCGGCAGCGGCGCGCGCCTACATCGCCGTTGCGGGAGGCGTGGACGTCCCGCCCGTCATGGGGTCGCGAGCACCTCCCTGCGGGGCGCTTTCGGCGGGATCGACGGCCGTTTCCTGAAGAGCGGGGACGCCCTTCAACTCGGTGAGCCTGCCGGGATGGGCTTGCCGGTCGACGGGCTGGGCGTCGTGCCGCCGGCAGCCGCTCTGTCCACATTGTTTCCGGTCGGACCCGACGGCACTCTGCTGATCCGGGCACTGCCGGCTGGCGAACACGATCTTTTCGGCGCCGATGCCGAACGCTTCTGGAGCCAGAGCTGGAAAATCTCGTCGCAGAGCGACCGAGACCGGCTATCGCCTTTCCGGCGAGCCCATCCAGCCGACGGCACCGGTGGAAATGCGCTCCTACGGCATCGTTCCGGGCGTCGTCCAGGTGCCGCCGGGCGGCGAGCCCATTGTGCAGATGAGCGACGCCAACACCGCGGGCGGATATCCGAAAATCGCCGGTGTGCTCGAAGCCGATCTCTGGCGGCTTGGCCAGGCGCGCATTGGCAGTCAGGTCCACTTCATTCGCTCGTCGCATGCCGAGGCGAGGGCGCTCGATCACGCCATCGCCACCTATGTGGACGACGTCCGTAACACCACGCAGATGGTCGGGCGCGCCCTGAAGACTATGGCAGGGCGATAGCTCAAAGTCCGGGAAGGAAAGACCGATGAAAATCGACATAAATTCGGACATGGGCGAGGGTTTTGGTCCCTATCGGCTCTGTGATGACGAGGCGTTGATGAAGGTCGTTTCGTCGGCGAACATCGCCTGTGGTTTCCATGCCGGTGACCCGGACACAATGGCGCGGATGGTTCGCCTCGCCAAAGCGAACGGCGTCGCTATTGGCGCCCATCCGGGCCTGCCGGACAGGCTGGGGTTCGGCCGTCGCGAATTGCCTTTCTCCGCCGACGAGCTGCGCCAGCAGATGCTCTACCAGTTGGGCGCGCTGACGGCGATCGCGAAAGCTGAACAGGTGTCCGTCGCCCATATCAGCTTCCATGCCGCGATGGGCAATATGGTCAATCGCGATCCGGTTCTGGCCGATTTGATGATGGACGCGATCCGCGCGATCGATCCGAACCTGATCGTCTTCGCCATGCCCGATAGCACCATCGCGCACGCCGCTGCCCGCGCGGGCCTGAAGACCCTGCTCCTGTTCCTCGCTGACAGGGCCTATGATGCGCAGGGCAGGCTTGTTGCTCGCGGCCTGCCCGGGGCCGTCGTCAAGGAGGAAGACCTTCTGCGCGCACGCGTCCGGCAGTTCCTCAAGGCCGGCAACGTCACGACCATCGAGGGCGAAACCCTTATCGTACCGGCCCGCTCCATCCTCGTCCACAGCGATACGCCCGGCTCATTGGAACTTGCGCGGATCGTGCGAAGCGAGATCGAGGCGACTGGTGCGACGATCGCGCCGGCCGCCGAAGTCGTCGGCTAGCCACTAGACCTTCGCTATTTTTCCTTCAACACCACCGAAAGCCACGCCCGATGCCAGCAATCGCCGATCGCCTCAAGAATGTATCCATCTCCGCTTCCGCCGCCATGACGCAGCGCGCCAGAGACCTCGCGGCTGAGGGCGTCAAGGTCATCAGCCTGTCGGCTGGTGAGCCTGATTTTGCCACGCCGCCGCATGCGGTTGAGGCGGCGCATGCTGCAGCGCTTTCGGGTGACACCAAATACCCGTCGATGGACGGCACGCCGACCCTGAAGGCGGCGATTTCATGCAAGTTCAAGCGCGAAAACAATCTGGACTACGATGCAAACCAGATCGTCGTCTGCGGCGGCGGTAAGCAGGTCATCTTCAATGCGATGCTCGCGACCTGCAATCCCGGCGACGAGGTGGTGATCCCGGCACCGTCCTGGATCAGCTATGCGGATATCGTCAAGTTTGCCGGCGCCGTGCCCGTGCCGGTCGCCTGCCCGCAGGAGGCCGGCTTCAAGCTGCGGCCTGAGGATCTGGAGGCGGCGATCACGCCCCGAACCAAATGGCTGTTCCTGAATTTCCCGAACAATCCCACCGGGGCCGCCTGCTCACGCGCGGAGATGAAGGCGATCGCCGACGTCATGCTGCGCCATCCGCATGTGTGGATCATGACCGACGACATCTACGAGCACCTGATCTATGACGACTTCGAATTCTGCACGATCGCCGAGGTCGAGCCGAAGCTTTATGATCGCGTGCTGACCGTCAACGGCGCGTCCAAGGCCTATGCGATGACGGGCTGGCGGCTTGGTTTCTGCGGCGGACCAAAGGACCTGATTTCCGCCATCAGCAATGTCAACGGCCAGAACAGCGGCGGCACGGCGACTGTCGTTCAGGCGGCAGCTGTCGCTGTGCTGGATGGACCGCAGGACCTGCTCCGGGAGCGGGCCGCCATCTACAAGCAGCGGCGCGACTTCGTCCTCTCTGAGCTCGCAAAGATTGATGGCCTGAAATGCCACAAGCCGGAGGGTGCGTTCTACATCTTCCCGAATATGTCAGGCCTGATCGGCAAGACGAGCAGGGGCGGGAAGAAGATCGACAGCGACACCGATTTCGTCATGGCGCTCGTCAATGAGCATCACGTGGCCACGGTGCAGGGCGCCGCCTATGGCATGAGCCCATTCTTCCGCATCTCCTATGCGACCAGCATGGAAAAACTGACGGAAGCCTGCGCCCGGATTTCCCAGTTTTGTACCGAGATGCGTTGAACTTCGCCGTTACCCGCGCGGCGCCTTCAGTCGCGCGGTCAACTCGATCAGGATGTCCTTGACTGCAGCAGCAGGCTCCGAGAGCGGCGTGTGATCGGAGACACAAAGAGAAAGCGTTTCCTCGATCCGCGGCGAGACCATTCGACAGATCAGCGGCTTGCTGGATTCCGTAGTGATCCGGTCGGCGATGGCCCTGGGCATGATCGTTGCCCCAAGACCGATGCTGACCGCCCGTGTCAGCGTCCTGACGATTTCCACTTCGCCGACGACTTTCAGATTGGTCCGGGTCCGCGTGAAAGCAGTGTCGACGGCACGCCGGACGAAATTGTAGGCGGGCGGCATCAACAGCGGCAGGTTGTCCAGAGCCGTGATCGAGACGGGCTTGTCATCGACCTCGATCGCGAAATCCGGATGCGCCACCAGAAAGAATTCCTCGCTGAGCAGGGGCTCGAAACGAACACCCTTGATCGGTCCGGAACCGTGGATCAGCGCCATCTCCAGACGGCCGGTCATGATCATCTGGCTGTAGGTCTGGCCGACGCTTTCGGTCAGATGCAGAAGGATGCCGGGGTGGCGCTTGCGCGTTTCGGCCAAGAGATCGACGGAGAGCGTGGCAGCGCTGCTGAAGGGCACAAGCCCAACCGATACGCGGCCGGCAAGGGAGTTTCCGGCTGCTGATGCATCGGCCTGAGCCTGGTCCATCTGGCGCAGGATGATCTGCGCATGGCGATAAACGGCATGTCCGGCATCGGTCATGCTGACGCCCTGCTGGCTTCGGGTTCAAGAGCTTCTGGCCAAAGTGCTCTTCCAGCGACGCGAGTTGCTGGCTCAAAGCCAGGTTGAGCCACATGCAAGATATCGGCGGCGCGTGATGCTACCGGAATCGACGATGACGATAAAGGATTTAAGCCGTCTGGTGTCCATTGTATCGCAATCGATCCAATCATTTTCGGACTATCGTACAGGCCTTCGGTGATTTTGCAAATCAGAAAATCGAATAAAAAACATATGTTTACAGAATTTATGTGCCGAACGCCATGCCAAATTGCTGGGCTTCAAAGGTCAGCAATTGCTCAATCCTTGGGCATCATAAGGCTTGCTTATTGCTCCACAAATAATCGGTCTTAGGCAGGGCTTTGAAGTTCAATTAATGTTCAAAAAACAACAGGGGAATAGGAAATGTCATTTTCCGATTACAGGACTGCGCTGGTCACGGGCGCCTCTTCCGGTATTGGTGCGGCCGTCGTCGAGGGCTGCGCTGGGAAAATATCGAGGTTCACGCCCTTGCTCGCAGCGCCGAGCCACTGCGGAAGCTTGCAGAAAAGACCGGTTGCATCCCTCACGCAATTGATGTGACCAATCGCGCCGCACTTGCCGAACTAACGGGCCGGATTGAGTTCGATATCCTCGTCAACAATGCCGGCGTCGATCGCCCCAAGAAATTCCTGGAAGCCGACGAAGGCGACATCGATCTTCTGGTCGACGTCAATCTCCGCGCAGTCCTCCATCTCTGCCGTATGGTTGTGCCGGGCATGGTCGCGCGCGACAACGGCCACGTGATCAACATCTCCTCGATCGCCGGCGCTTACAATTTCGGCGGTAATTCCTCCTATCATGCGACGAAGGCAGCCGTGAGCATGCTGTCCAACCAGCTGCGCCTCGATGCCTTCGGCAAACGGGTCCGGGTCACGGAAATCTGCCCGGGCCGGGTCAGCGACTGACATTTTCACGCATGTCCATGGCGACGACCCGTCGATCCGCGAACGCTTCATCGACGGATCTGAACTGCCGGAAGCCGCTGATATCGCAGAGGCCATCGCTTTCGCCATTGCTGCACCCATCGCCGTCAACATCGGCCATATGGAAATTACGCCGACGCTGCAGGTGATGGGTGGTCTTCAGACCGCCAGACCGGCAACACCGCGCGTAGCGCCTTCCTCCAAAGGGTTGAAATCGTGACGGGGTTTGATCTCTCAGCGATCCTGACCAACCCGGAATTCATCGCGATGCTTTTGCACGGTATCGAGATGACGTTCATCATCGCCATCGGTTCGTGGATCCTGGCGATGACGCTCGCCATCCTGTTGCTCGCGCTTCGCTTCGCGCCGGGCCGGTTCAGGCAATGCCTTCGTCGCCGGCTATGTCTCCTATCACCGCAACGTCCCGACGCTCGTCCAGCTAATGCTGTGGTACTTCGGCATTTTCACGCTGTTGCCCGACTGGCTGACATATTGGCTCGCAAGCCATAATGCCGAGGCGATCTTTGCGATCATAGGGCTCGGGCTTTGCCAGGCCGCCTACTTCAGCGAGGACTTGCGCTCCGGACTTCGCTCGGTCAGCCCTGGACAGATGGAAGCTGCTCGGGCGCTTGGTCATGGTTACCTATCGGCGATGCGCTTCGTCCTGATGCCGCAAGGGGTGCGCAACGCATTGCCGCCACTGATCAACCACAGCGTCTCGTTGTTCAAGAATAGCAGCCTGGGTGTCGTCATCGGCGCGTCCGAGTTGACGCATGCGGTCAAGGAGATTGAGAACCTCAGCTTTCGGACCTTCGAGATCTACCTGATTGGAACAGTGCTCTATCTGTTTTTCTCGCTCCTCATCATGGCCGGCGGCGCCTATGTGTCCATGCGCGCCGATCCTGCCACGAGGGTACGCGCATGATCAACGATATCATAGCCATCATCCAAGACTATTGGCTTCTGCTTTTGATCGGGCAGTATCCGAACGGACCGCTGGGCGGGCTTGCCAACACGCTGATCCTGTCGGCGTTGAGCATCGCTCTTGCATTTCCTTTCAGCATCTTGCTGGCGCTGGCGCGTTTGTCTAAATGGCCATTTTTGCGCTGGCCGGTAACAGTGCTCGTCTATGTGACGCGTGGCGTGCCGCTGCTGATGCTTATCCTCTGGAGCTATTTCCTGGTTCCCTTGCTGACGGGCGCCGATGTTCCGAGCTTCGTGACGATGCTGACGACGTTGGTCGTCTATCAGGCCGCCTTTCTCAGCGAAGTCGTGCGGGCCGGGATCGTCGCGCTCGGCCACGGGCAGATGGAGGCGGCCAAGGCTCTGGGACATGGTTATTTCGGTGCGATGCGCTTCGTGATCTTGCCCCAGGCGCTCTACAATATGATCCCCAGCATCCTGTCTACCTTCGTCTCGACGATCAAGGATACGACGCTCGGCTATGTGATCAACGTGCCGGACCTCACCTTTGCCGCGAGCCAGGTCAACAACCAGCTCCTTACACAACCCTTCCAGGTCTTTCTCATTCTGGCGGTTATCTACTACGCGATCTGCTGGACCCTGACCCACGTCGCCTATCGTCTCGAGCGCCGGATCACCCGCAGGCGTGCCGGTCTCACCGGCGTCCGCCCGACCGCCGTGATCGCGCCCGTCAAAATCATATCGGAGCAGCTATGACCTCGTCAGTTTCACCGCAGGATGTGAATGCGATCCGAATTTCGAAGGTCTCCAAACAGTATGGTGACTATCAGGTCCTAAAAGACATCGACGCCCAGGTCGCCCGAGGTGAAGTGGTGGTCATCTGCGGACCGTCCGGCTCCGGCAAATCGACGTTGATCCGCACGATCAATCGCCTCGAGGAGATCAACAGCGGGTCGATTTCCTTCGACGGTCAGAATATTCACGCACCGATGAAGACGCGCGAGCTCAACCAGCTCCGCAGCCGCATCGGCTTCGTCTTCCAGAGTTTCAACCTGTTTCCGCATCTGTCTGTAGTCGAGAACGTCTCGATGTCGCCAGTCCGGGTGAAAGGCGTCGCTCGCGATGTTGCCCACGATAAAGCTCTGCTTCTTCTCGACCGCGTCGGACTGGTAGACAAGGCCAATGCCTATCCGGGTCAGCTGTCCGGAGGCCAGCAGCAGCGCGTGGCGATCGCCCGTGCGCTGGCCATGGAGCCGCCCGTCATGCTGTTCGACGAGCCGACGAGCGCCCTTGACCCGGAAATGGTCGGAGAAGTGCTGGCTGTCATGAAGAGCCTGGCCGCCGACGGCATGACCATGCTGTGCGTCACCCATGAGATGGGTTTCTGCGCGCGACGTTGCCGACCGGATCTGGTTCATCGACGCCGGCCAGATCCTCGAAATGGCGACGCCGGAAGAGTTCTTTACAAATCCCCGCCATCCCCGCGCTCAGCGTTTTCTCGCCGATCTGCGGCACTGATCCTCAATAACAACCAAAGGAGAACAGCAATGACCATGAAATGCATAGCCCTCAGTTTCGCAATGGCTGCGACTGCCGCGATCACCCCCGCCAAAGCCGACCGGCTGAACGACATCATGTCGGCCAAGACGCTCCGTTGCGCAACCTTCGCCGACGTGCCACCCTTCGCCTCTCCCGATCTGAAGACCCGCAGAAATGGCCGGTTTCGACGTCGATCTCTGCAACGCGATCGCCAAGCAGCTCGGCGTGACGGCCGAGGTCAAGCCGGTCTCCGTCGAAGCCCGGGTGCCAGAAGTCAAACTCGGACGGGTCGATATCACGGTCGCCAACCTCGCCTACACCCAGAGTCGCGCCGAGCAGATCCAGTTCAGCGATCCTTACTACCTCGCCAAGGAAATGCTGATTGTTCCAGATGACGATGCAGGCAAGACCAAGGCCGATTACGCCGGGCAGCGCATCGCCTCAACCAAGGGCTCGACCTCAGAAATGTCAATAAAGCTCAACAAGTCGGAGCCACTGACTTTCCAGGATACGGCATCGGCTTATCTCGCCGTTCAGCAGGGCAAGGCTCGCGGCATGGTGGCAAATACGATGACCACGACGAAGTTCGTCAACGAATCCCAGACCAAGGGCAAGAAGATGCGGATGATCCAAGACCCGATGCTCTTCCAGCCGATCGGGATCGGCATGGCGAAGGATCAGCCGGCCCTAACTGCCAGGATCAACGAAGCGCTCCACGCCCTCGACGAGTCAGGTGAAATCAACAAGATCTGGGATAAGTGGCTCGGCACGAACACGGAATACAAGATGACTCGAACCGACAAAGTCATTCCGATCGGCGAACTCAAGTTCACACCGATTCCATGAGCGGTCGGCAAGCCAAATGATTGCTTACTTCGTTTAACTAACTATCAGAGCGTTGGGGATATTATGGAATATCCTCAACGCTAGAGTTAAGAGGTAGCACTACCCTTCGGGTTCTCACAATAAAACCTCACCTCTCCCTTTCTGCCGCCCTCCGCCATCGCAATCTAAATCTTCAAATTATCCAATCCAACTAAATCAGCTCAAGATCGCTTTTTAGTGTAGACACGTCCGAGCAAGCAGAGAGCGACGACCGCTGTTTCAAGATAACTGCGGCTCAACCGGTTGCCGCGTTTCTGATCTCGTCGAGAGTTTCTGGCGGAAAACTCGCGTTCGAAGTCAGCAGCCTCCAGGCCGTACTGAAGACAACACCGCAAACGTGGCCGAGTGCCGGAATTGCTTTCATGGTTTCATCTGTGCCATGTTGCCCGCCGGGCTTTGCAAGGCTAATGCTTGGGAAGCTACTGTTTTCCGTGAGCACCCGAACGTCAGCAAAGCCTTGACTGCCAATTGTGTCGGCATCCTCTTCGTTTTGCGCGAAGACAGGCACGCCTTGTTCAACCCGGCTTGCTTTGTCCCAATAATCGCCGTGGAGATGAGTGACGATGACTGCGTCAACATCGGCAAGTTGGTCAATTGGCAGTGGCAAGTCGACTAGCGGGTTCCGCAGTTCGCTGTTTGCAGATCATTCGAAGCCGGGCGTGGCACCTTTTGATGCAAACATCGGATCTATCAGGAAGCGTATGCCAGCATAGTCAATGCGAAGCGTTGCGTTGCGCACCCGTGTTAGACTGAATTGATCTGAAGCTAGTGCGGCCTTGACCGGAGCCAGGAATGCGCCTGCCATCGCTATGACCGCAGTTCCGGCAACAAGCTTCAGTGTGTCACGGCGGCTGGCCAGAAACATTACGGGTTTTCGAGGCATGAATCCTCGGTAATTCTATGTTGAGGCCGGCGTGCGATTATTGCGCACGAAAATCATCGTCGGAAACGACTTGTGCGTAGCCGAAAGATAGAGCGGACATGAAGGCGGCATGGACCATCGCTGCGGGAACAATTTCGCCATTGAATTCAAGATCGCGCGTGGCGCAGCCATCGTGGACAACCGAGACTTTGTAGCCAAGATCAGCCGCCGCTCTTACTGTGGCATCAATGCACATGTGGCTCATCGCACCGACGATGACGACCTCATCGACGCCTGCCGAACGCAATACGTTGTTCAATTCTGTTTCGCTGGAATGAGTTAGGGTAATTCTTGACGATTACCACCTCGTCGTCTTTCGGTGCCATGGCAGGAATGAATTCAGCTCCCTCGCTGCCAGCGACAAAAAACGGTGAACCCACAGGCCCCTCGTGACGAACGTTGATGACGAAGTCACCGCGCTGCCTAGTTTCTTGGACAAGCCGGGCGGCTACATCGACGGCAGCCTCGATGCCTGTCAGGGGAAACTTCCCCGACTCCAGATAGTCCTTTTGCAGATCAACGACGATGATCGCACGTTTGCTCATTTGTTTTCTCCTCAAACCTAAACCGGTCCCGCACACTAGCGTTGCTTTTGTACATAGTTGAGTGTCATAATTGACAGAATGCGAGGTGATATGGACAAAGAATATGCTCCGCCGGAGATCGGCATTGTGGACTACAGCGGCGTTCAGGCAGCCGCGGTCTTGGGGATGACTGATTTTCTGGTGACCGCGGAATTCATGGCGCGCAGCCACTTGGCAGTAGACCTACCTGTGCTTCGCGTTAGCCATTGGAAGCACGCAGGCACAACGGCAGATGCTGAACGAACGTTCGACACCGGGCCTGAGTTTGAAGGAGGGCGACCTGCCGTTATTGTTGTCCCGCCGGGCCTGGGTGCTCCCCTGCCGGAGACAGAAGCAAGAGGCTACGCTGACTGGCTCCTGAACGAACACTCTCATGGCACGACACTATGCTCCATCTGCAAAGGCGCCTTCTTGCTGGGCGAGACTGGTCTTCTGACTGGACGAACGGTTACGACCCATTGGAGCTACGAGGAAGAACTCGTCGCGCGCTTTCCGGGAGTGATTGTGGATATCGACCGTCTTATCATTGATGGCGGCGATATCCTGACCGCCAGCGGCGTTATGTCGTGGATTGACGTGAGCCTCAAACTCATCGAGCGCTTCCTCGGTCCCACCATCATGCTTAACACCGCAAGTGCCTTCCTCGTCGATCCTCCTGGCCGCGAGCAAAGCTACTAGAGGGCGACGGGGTTCTCGACTGGCGAATATGTTCAACGGCTGCGCGTCAACAAGGCAAGGGAGTTGCTGCAGTTCACGAATGACCCTGTCGATATGGTGGCGTGGAAGGTGCATTACCGTGATCCGAGCGCTTTCAGAAAAGTCTTCACGCGAATAGTTGGCTTGACGCCAGCCGAGTACCGAACCCGTTTTCGGTTAAAGGTTGCGTGACGCCGCACGGTTTGCATCGGACATGGCATGCGGCGATAGACCACCGCAAAATGGGGCCGGCTGTTCGGAACCCACCAAGGCGGCGAATTTTACAAGTCTCTGGGTGATCAGGCCCCCGAGCCACCCCCGGTGACCGAAGCCGTTTCTTCATTATTGGCGCGTAAGCGATCAGAGGGCGACGTTGAACTTGTAGTCTCAAGCAGATCCACCTGTGCATCCTGCGCTCCGGACCTGCGGAGAAGCGCCTGGTTCAAAACCCAGTTGTCCAGATTGATCCCAGCAGGATCTTTCGCACCCACGAGCTCTTGAAATTTGGTGCGTTCCAGGCCCAGAAAGTCTCGTGCGGGCAGATCCGGACACCGCGCGGATCTGTTCAGACCCTTACGACCTCGCCCATAGTAGAGGCACGCAGGATGGCGTCGATTAGACGATGAGCCTTGAGCGCTTCGACACCGGAGGCCAGGGGCTGCCGACCCGTGGTGATGGCGTTCAAAAGTCCTCGTGCAGCGCACGATGGTTGTTGTGGGAGAAGGCCATGGGATCCGCACCATTTCCGCCGTCGGCTGAAGCGTCCTGTAGCTCGATGCTGCGCCCGTCCATCAGATTGATGATGCCGCCGTCGCCTTCGAGCCGTACCGTCCCGAGGCTGCCAAGAATCTCGATCACGTCGGGAAAGCCCGGATAGGCGGCGGTGGTTGCACTGAGGGTGCCGAGCGCGCCGTTGCCAAAGCGAAGCGCGGCGTGGACGACGTCTTCCGTTTCCATGCTGTGCACAGGGCTCGTGCCGGCGAAGCCGGTGACTTGCGTCGGCAATCCCGCCAATGCGATCAGTTGATCGATGGTATGGATCGCTTGGGTTAGCAGAACCCCGCCGCCGTCACGCGCCAAGGTTCCACGACCCAGCTCGTCATAATAGCTTTGCGGACGCCAATTGCCGAGCCGCATGGATGCGGAAACGATTTCTCCCAGCTTTCCTTCGCCGATCAGTCGCGCCGTCTGGGCGATGGCGGGACGAAACCGGCGTTGCAGGACAACGCCAAGCTTGATGGCGGCCCGCTCCGCCGTTTCGACAACCTGCCTCGACCGTTCCAGCGAAATTTCGAGCGGCTTTTCCAGAAGCACGTGCTTGCCGACCTTCGCCGCGCGCTTTACCAGCATCCAGATGCGAGTTGGGCGGTGTCAGGATGATGACGTAATCGATGGACGGCTCGTCGAAGATTGCATCAGCGCTGTCGACGACCGGCAGGCCAAACCGCTGCGCAAACGCGGTGCGCCGCGTCTCGGTCGGGCTGAAGGCGCCGGCGACATCGACCTTGTCTTCAAGATCGAGCAGGCTCAGCGCATGCGGAGCCGATGCCATTCCAAGACCGATAATACCGGCGTGCAGCTTTCGGGTTGGGGCCACCATCAACGATACCTCTTAGAGCCGAACCAGCGCCGCGTTTCCTTCATGTCAAAAGCTCCTTCAAAGTGGCTTCGGATCCGTTTCGCCGCAGCGAATCCAGATTCCCCGCAGTGGTGCCGGCAAGCTCCTGCCGGTGCGGCGAAGCGGCTGCAAAACCTGCTGCGTCGAATGCGGCCTCCGCGAGCGTGCCGTCCAGCAGGTCGGTGAATGTCCTGCCGGGCGCCCGCGGGCCTCGGCTGCGACAAGCCACGCGGCCGGCGTCGGCATCAGGTGCCGGAATTGTCCGGGGTTGATCTGGATTTGCTAGATCCTAGGCAATGTCGGGATGGGAGAGGTCGAGATCTCCCAAAGCGTTGCGCAGATAGGCTTTTTCCGTAGCGGTCATCGTGACGATCCTGATGCCGGGATCCGTCATCGCGCCGAGTAGGGCAGGCGGGTTTCAGGGGCCACCAGCGACGACAGCATCGATCCGATGACGCGCAGTGTCTCGCCGATCCATCGACGAACACGGCCTGGTGTGCCCGATGGAAAGCACCAAGGCCGAGATGCACGATGCCGGGCCGCGTTTCTGCGCGATCGTATCCTGGGCACGCGACGTCAGCGGGAAGAGCGGCGTGCGTGCTGTTTGACAGGATGGCAGGGGCGCTCATGGGCTGCCTTCAAAGTGACCGAACATAGCTCCTCCTACCCGGTTTGATCCTATTTAGTGCCCAAGCTTTCTCGCGGGTCAAGCAAAAGTGATCATACAACTGATGTTTTTTGTATGTTGACATGATCACTCAATGATCCTACCCAATTGTCAGCCGAAGGAGGAGCGGCTGATGCAATGACCCTTGTCGCACCGGATTTGTTGTTTCCCGCCGACCCCGGCGTCCCGTGCCATAGCGCAGGACCTTTATGCCGGCGTGAAGGACCTTCCGATCGTCAGCCCGCACGGGCATACCGAGCCGCGCTGGTACGCGGAGAACAATCACTTCCCTGACATCGACCCTGACTTTGAAGGCTTCCTTGAAAACCTCGAGGGGCTTGGCGGCATCAGCGGCTGCGATATGGGCCAATGGCGGGGTTATTTGGAAGCCCTCGTCAAAAGGGCGTACAAACTGTGACTTTATGACAGCAACAGCGGGCACGATGCCCGCCAACTGGGAGGAGAAAATGTTGCATATCACCAAACTGTGGACGGGTGTCGCGCTTGCCTCGATGCTTTTCGTGGGGGCTGCATCCGCGCAGACTGTCCTGAAGTCGTCCGATACTCATCCGGACGGTTACCCGACCGTGGAGGGCGTCAAACATTTCGGCGAGCTCGTCAAGGAACGGACCGCCGGGCGCTATTCCGTCGAAGTCTATCATTCGGCCCAGCTCGGCGAGGAAAAGGATACAATCGAGCAGGTCCGTTCCCGGCGTCATCGAGTTGAACCGCGTGTCCATGGCGCCGTTCAACGGCACTGTGAAGGAAAGTATCGTTCCGGCGCTGCCCTACATTTTCCGCTCGGAAGACCACATGCACACGGTCATGGATGGCGCGATCGGCGACCAGATCAAGGCAGCCTTCGAGCCGGCCGGTTTGGTGGTGCTAGCCTTCTATGACGCCGGGGCGCGCTCCTTCTACAACTCGAGGAAGCCGATTAGGACCGTCGAGGACCTCAAAGGCATGAAGTTCCGCGTCATTCAGTCCGACATCTTCGTCGACATGGCGGCCGCGCTCGGCGCCAACGCCACGCCGATGCCCTATGGCGAGGTTTACTCCTCGCTCGAGACCGGCGTCATCGAAGGTGCGGAGAATAACTTCCCGAGCTACGACACCGCAAAGCATTTCAGAAGTCGCCAAATACTACTCGATGGACGAGCATACGATCCTTCCTGAAGTGTTCGTTATGAACAAAGCCGCCTTTGACAAGCTGACGCCGGAAGATCAGGAGATCTTCAAGCAGGCGGCCAAGGACAGCGTCACCAAGCAGCGCAATTGTGGTCTGCCAAGACGGCGGGATCGCGTGCGGTCGTCGAGAAGGCCGGCGCTCAGATCAACGACGTGGAAAAGCAAGGCTTCATCGACGCCATGAAGCCTGTCTACGAAAAGCACATTACCGACGAGGTCCTCAAGAAGCTCGTCGCCGACGTGCAGACGGTGCAGTAAGCGCAGTGCTGACGTCCCTCCCTGGGCCGTGGCCGGGGAGGGGTGTCAGCGCCCTTTCGATAGATACGATGCGGACCTTCGGTCAGGCCCTTTCGGTCAACCTGAAGGGTCAGGAGGCGCCAAACCCCATGTCCACCCAACTCAAATTAGGCCTGCCCATCCTGTCCAGGCTCAACACCGTAATCCTCTATTTTGCAGGAGCGGGGCTTGTGGTCATGACGGCCATCGTCGCCTGGCAAGTCTTCTGCCGCTACGTCCTGAACGACTCGCCAAGCTGGACGGAATCCGGCGCCGTCATCCTGATGAGCTGGTTCATTTTTCTGGGCGCGGCCGTCGGCGTGCGGGAGAACAACCATATGGGGTTCGACGTACTTCTTTACGCGTGCCGTCGACTGCCAAGAAGTGGCTACGCATGATCTCCGACATCGTCATCTTCGCCTTCGGCCTCGGCATGATCTGGTATGGCGGCAATCTCGTCACGTTGACCTGGAACACGACGCTGCCGGCGCTTGGCATATCGGGCGCGTGGGATTATGCGCCGCTGGTGGGCGGTGGCCTCCTCATAGCGCTCTTCTCTCTTGAGCGGATCGCCGTCAGGGCGCTGGGCGCACCGATCGACGACGCTCTCGATGGGGTTCTGCCGACGGAAGTTGCAGTCGAGCTCGAAAGTATTCCCCGACATTCAAAAAGACGCCGCCAACTTCGTCCGAAAGGACGCTGAGCACCTAGGCAAGAAAGCGTAGGCGATGGAACTCTGGATTCTCTTTGGAACCTTTACCCTTCTGATGTTGATCGGAACACCGATCGCGTTCTGCCTCGGCGTCTCGAGCCTTGCGACGGTTCTTTATATGGGCCTGCCGCCACTGGTCGTCTTCCAGCGCATGAATTCGGGCATGAGCGTGTTTTCCATGCTTGCTATCCCCTTCTTCATCTATTCCGGAGACTTGATGGTCCGCGGCGGTATTGCCGGACGCATCGTTGCCTTTGCCACGACCGTCGTCGGCCACCTGCGCGGTGGGCTTGGCCAGGTCAACATCCTGACCTCAACCCTGTTCGGTGGAATTTCCGGCTCTGCGGTGGCCGAAGCGGCGGCCGTCGGCAGCATCATGATCCCGCAGATGAAGGCGCGCGGCTATGGCGCCGACTACGCAGTGAACGTCACCTCGATGGCGGCTCTGATCGCGCTGCTGTTGCCGCCTTCGCATAACATGATCATCTATTCGATCTCCGCAGGCGGCACGATTTCCATTGCCGACCTGTTCACCGCCGGCATCGTTCCCGGCCTTCTGTTCGCAGCAGTGCTGATGGTTACCGCCTATATCGTTGCCCGAAAGCGCGGCTATCCGACGGAGCCTTTCCCCGGCATGATGGTGGCGCTGCATCTTTTGCCGTCGCCATCCCCGGTCTGCTGCTCATCGCTATCATTTTTGGCGGCGTGCGCTCGGGTATCTTCACGGCGACCGAAAGCTCCTGCATCGCGGTCATCTATGCCTTGCTGATCACGGTCTTTATCTATCGGCAGCTGAGTTGGAAAGATTTCGTCCACGCCACAATGGGAGCGGTGCGCACCACGGCCATGGTGCTTCTCATCATCGGCTGCGCGGCGGCTTTCTCTTGGCTGATGGCGTTTCTCAAGGTTCCGGCGACATTGGTCGCCTGGATGCAGACGCTTTCAGAGAACCCCATCATGATACTTCTGCTCCTCAACGTCCTGATGCTGGTCCTCGGCACGTTCATGGACATGGGGCCGACAATTATCATCACCACGCCGATCTTCCTGCCGATCGCCACCGCCTATGGGGTGGATCCGGTGCATTTCAGGGGTGATTATGATCCTGAACTACGGAATTGGTCTCAACACGCCGCCGGTCGGAGCCGTGCAGTTCGTGGCCTGCGCCGTCGGCAAAATATCGGTGTGGCAAGCCATGCGTTCCGATCTGGCCTTTCTATGGCGCAGGTATCGTCGTGCTGATGATGGTCACGTATATACCGGCCCTGTCGCTCTGGCTGCCGGGCGTCTTCAAGTGAGGAATGGACATGAGCGGAAATCTGACGGACGCAAGGGTGGAGCGAAAGCCGAAGCTCTTCGAGACCATTGTGCAGACGCTGCGCAGCCAGATTCTCGCCGGTGATTTCGTGGTCGGCGAAAAGCTGCCAACCGATCGAGCATGACCGGAATCTTCGGGGTCAGCCATGCAGGTCGTGCGTGAAGCCGTGGCGGCGCTTTCCGCCGAAGGCCTTGTCGAGTCGCGGCACGGCGCGGGTGTCTTCGTCCTCGACCATCCGACCCGCAAGATCAGTGCCCTGACCGCTGACATGGGAAACCGGATCAGCCAAGCCGTAAATGTGCTGGAAGTGCGCATGGGAATCGAGATTGAGAGTGCGGGTCTCGCCGCTCAACGCCGCAGCCCCGCGCAGGAGGCCCGCATCCAGGAGGCATTCTTCGAGTTCGAGCGGTTGCTGCAAAGCGGCGAGCCGACCGGAAAGGCCGACTTCGCTTTTCACCGCGAGATCGCGGCGGCAACCAATAATCCGTTCTACGTCGAAATCCTCGACGCGCTTGGCGACCGCACCATCCCATGCGACCGCAACTCGCCGTGGTACTCGGCCGAGGTGCTTTCGCGCGAGTATCTGAGCGGCCTGCAGCGCGAGCATCTGCGCGTTCTGCAGGCGATTTCGGCCGGTGATGCGGACGCTGCGCGCGACGCGATGCGCGCCATCTCCAGGGTGCACGCGACCGCTACCGACAACGCCTTTCTGGCCAACAGGCCGGCTACCACCAACGTGCGTCGACCGAGACGCAGAGCTAATCCCTAGACCGAAAGAAAAATCAATGAGCACAGAATACACGTCCCGTTTTGCGATAGATCCTTCCGCCGCCGCCGCGATGGGAACGGATGAACTGCGCCACAATTTCCATATCGGCAACCTCTTCGAGCCGGGCACGATCAACCTCACCTACACCCATTACGACCGGATGATTGTCGGCGGTGCGGTTCCTGTCACGAGCCCGTTGAAGCTGGAGGCCATCAAGCCCGCCGGCACGAAGTCCTTACTGGAGCGCCGCGAACTCGTCGTCGTCAATATTGGCGGCGAGGGCACCGTCGTCGTGAGCGATGAACAGTACACGCTCAACACCCACGACATGATCTACGTCGGGCTCGGCGAACAGGTGACCTTCTCCTCGGCCAAGGCGGACACGCCCGCGAAATACTATCTGCTGTCCGCCCCAGCGCATCGCAAATGCCCGACGCAGCTTATCACGCTCGACAAGGCAAAGCGCCTCGACCTCGGAAGCCAGGAAACCTCGAACGAGCGATCAATCTTTCAGTTCACGTCCACGATCGATACCTGCCAGATCGTCGTCGGCATGACGCAGCTTGCCAAGGGTTCGGTCTGGAACACCATGCCTGCCCATGTGCATGACCGGCGCATGGAAGCCTATCTCTACTTCGATCTCGCCGATACGGCACGGGTCTTCCACTTCCTGGGCGAGCCATCCGAGACCCGCCATATCGTCGTGGCGAACGAAGAGGCGGCCCTGTCCCCCGCCTGGTCGATCCATTCTGGCTGCGGGACCTCCAACTATGCCTTCATCTGGGCGATGGCCGGCGACAATGTCGACTACACCGACGTGGACCCCGTCGCGATTGGAGAGATGCGGTGAGCGACCACTCCGCGTTCAGCCTGGAGGGCAGGCGCATTGCCGTCACCGGTTCCAATACCGGCATTGGACAGGGCATCGCCGTCGCGGTCGCGCGCCCGGCGGCGCAGTGGTCAGGCATCGGCCGCTCGGCGATGGACGAGACGGCAAGGCTGGTGGAGGCCGAGGGCGGATACTTCCAGCCCGTCAAAGCGGATATCAGCGACATGAAAACCTCGGTTGCCATGCTGAATGACCTGATGGCCGAAGGTCCGCTCGATGGGCTCGTCAACAATGCCGGCATCATCCGCCGGGCCGACAGCGTCGACTTCACCGAGGCAGACTGGGACGACGTGATGGAGGTGAACCTGAAGTCGCTGTTCTTCCTGTCGCAGGCCTTTGGCCGCAACTGCATCGCCGCGAAGCGTGGCGGGCGCATCGTCAACATCGCCTCGCTGCTTTCCTTCCAGGGCGGCATCCGCGTGCCGTCCTACACGGCGTCGAAACACGGCATGCTCGGCATTACTCGGCTGCTTGCCAACGAATGGGCGGCCAAGGGCATCAACGTAAACGCGATTGCGCCAGGTTATATCGAGACCAACAATACCGAGGCGTTGCGCAATGATCCGGATAGAAGCAAGGCGCTGCTCGAGCGTATTCCGGCCGGCCGCTGGGGTGTGGCCGCCGACATTGGCGATGCCGCGGTGTTCCTGCTTGCGCGTCGTCCAACTACATGCACGGCGCCGTCATTCCCGTCGACGGTGGCTGGCTTGCGAGGTGATCATGGTACAGGGAAAAGACATTTTCGTGCGCGTCCGAGGGGGAGTGGGACACGACCCCTGACGGCAACCGGCGCCGTATCGTCTGCTATACGGATGAGCTGATGATGGTGGAGTTCGCCTTCGAGAAAGGCGGAGAGGGCTGGATGCACTCCCACCCGCACGTGCAGTCAAGTTATGTCGCCGAGGGCACCTTTGAGGTCACGATCGAAGGTCGAACCGAGACGCTGGAAGCCGGCGACAGCTTCATCGTGCCTTCCGGCCAGCAACACGGAGTGAAGGCGCTGGAAAGCGGCCGGCTGGTCGATTGCTTCACCCCGCACCGCGCAGACTTCCTGATGCGTTAGGCCAAACTTCCTGTTAGGGTCGACTATGTGGAAAACCCCTACGTGGCTCATCCGGTCGTGTTCTTGTGCACTGGGTCACGGCTAGCCCCGCGCTCCCGCGCAGGGTTCCTGCCCGCTCTATTGCGGCGACACCTGGTCGAGGGCTTCAGCTGATGTTTATGCCATTCCGGGCGGTCGGCTGTCGCGATCGAAAAACCCTGTATGATCATTTTGGGCGCTGAGGATCGGCATCACCACTTGTGTTACCGGAGAGATGCAGTTCCTGATCGGCTTCGTCAAAACGCATCAATCCGCCATGCCGGCTTTGACGCACACGCCTGACATGGTCGCGCGGACTGAGCCCGAGCGTGCGGGAAAACATACAGGAAAAATAATATGGATCGCCATAGCCGATCTCGGCCGCGGCCGCCGCGACCGGCATACCGGCTTCCAGGAAGTGCATGGCCCGCTCCATTCGCTTGAGCTCCTGATATTTTCTAGGCGTGCGGCCGACACGCTTCTGAAACTCCCGCAGGAAATAGTCGCGATTGTAGGGCGACGACTCGACGGCTTTCGAGGAAATGTTCGGGTCGAGCGGGTTGGCGGCGATCATCGTCGCGGCCTTCATGACTGCAAGCTCCAGCGCATCGGCACCCTCGAGCTGGTAGGCTGCCCGCTCGCGCCAGCCGATGAAGGCGTCGTCGATATAGGCAATCAGCAGGACCATGAAAAGATGGTGCTGCCCCAGTGTAACGGACGAGGGAGGCGCGCTTTGCCTGTAGTACCGAGCCAGCGGCTCAAGAAAGCTCCAGCGGCTCAACCGCAATTTCGGCCGCAGTTCCATTTGCGCGATCAGGTCGTGACGACCGTAGATGTCAGTGTGAAATGCTGCGCAAGCCCGGTATAGGTCTGCGGTCCATCGTTCCATCCGACGAAATTTTGGCCGCGGGTAACGAGCATGGCATCTCCCGGTTCCATGACCCTCGGCACCCCGTCAATCAGATAGCTTCCCCTGCCTTCCAGGCAGATGAGGAGGTCATCCACCGGGTTCGACTTGTCGATCCGCCAGGTCTGGGAATGCTCCATGCGGATGGTCGAACGCGTCAAGTTCAAGGACAGCGCGGAGGGCGAAATACTGGAGAGAATGCCACCTTCAATTTCGTCCATCTTTTTCCTCACCTTCCTTCATTCATTTAGCGCTGGAGATATGGTTTTGTCATCTTGGAATTCCCAAAAACATGCTGATTTACCTGGGGAGGAGATCAGGCCGAGGAAACGGGCATCGTATGCATGTTGTCCTCGCGCCGGTCGAGGGAGCGTTACTTGCACGAAACTTCATTTGAAAATCTCTGTATCCACAGAGCTGGGGAGGTTTAGATGAAGGGCCAGCGCATGCTTGGGCTCGGCTATCTCAGCCCCTATATTGTCGGCCTTCTGATCTTCACGGCCATCCCGTTCATCGGCTCGCTCTACCTGAGCTTCACCAACTATGACTTGATGACCAGCCCGAAATGGACGGGATTGGCAGAATTACGAGCGGCTTCTCACGCGGGATCGCACCTTTTTCAAATCGCTGAACGTCACGCTGCTCTATGTCTTCCTGACGGTACCGTTAAAACTTGCCTTCGCGCTCTTCATCGTGGTGATTCTGAACTACCGCCTGCAGTTTATCAATTTTTTCAGAACGGCATTCTACGTGCCGTCCATCTTGGGCGGCTCGATCGCCATCGCGGTTTTGTGGCGCTATATCTTCGCGTCCGAAGGCTTGGCAAACATGGCATTGGCGACGGTCGGTTTTGGGCCCGTCGACTGGTTCGGCGACCCGACCAACGCGCTTTTCACGATCACGCTTCTGCGCTGCTGGCAGTTCGGCTCGGCCATGGTGATTTTTTTAGCGGCGCTGCAGTCGATTGATAAATCGCTGTACGAAGCCGCCGCCATTGACGGTGCAGGTAAGGTACGGACCTTCTTCTTCATCACGCTGCCGCTTCTGACACCCGTGATCTTCTTTAACCTGGTGATGCAGATGGTTCAGGCATTCCAGGAATTCAATGGCCCCTACATCATCACGCAGGGCGGACCGCTGAAGGCCACCTATCTCCTGCCACTCTACATCTACGAGGAAGCCTTCAAGAAGTTCAACATGGGTTATGCCTCCGCCATCGCCTGGGTGCTTTTCGTAATCATCACCGCCCTGACGCTCGTCGCCTTCTGGTCGTCGAAGAAGTGGGTCTATTACGCCGGTGACAAGAGAGGCTGATGTCATGACCGATCTTACCACTTCCAACGATCTTCAGGCCGCGCGCCGCGCAAGGCTCAGGCTGCTCTCGACCGGGACCCGCTATGTGCTTCTCTTCGCCGTCGGCTTCGTCATGCTCTATCCGCTGATCTGGCTGATCGGCGCGAGCTTCAAGACCAATTCCGAAATCTTCTCAGGCGCAGGCTTCCTGCCGGATAATCCGACCGTGGATGGCTATGTGCAGGGCTGGCAGACATCGACGCCCTATACGTTCGGCCGGTTTTTCTGGAATTCCTTCCTGATCATCCTCCCGAAGGTGATCGGCACGGCAATCTCCTGTACAATGGCGGCCTATGCCTTCGCGCAGTTTGATTTTCCGCTGAAGAAAATTCTCTTCGGGTCGGTCATCGCTATTCTTCTTTTGCCGAACGTCGTCACCCGCATCCCGCAATATATCCTGTTTCGCGATCTCGGCTGGCTCGATTCCTTCCTTCCGCTCTGGGTTCCGTCTGCGCTCGCCGGCGATGCCTTCTTCGTCTTCATGCTGGTGCAGTTCCTGCGTTCCCTGCCGTCGGACATGGAAGAGGCCGCACGGGTCGACGGCGCCAACAGTTTGCAGACCCTGGTTTATGTCGTCGTTCCCATGTTGGCGCCGGCGCTGATCTCGGTCTGCCTTTTCCAGTTCATGTGGACCATGAACGATTTTCTCAGGCCGCTGGTCTACCTGTCCTCCGTCGACAAATACCCGGTAAGCCTTGCACTCAAGCTATCCATCGACACGACCGAAGCCTTCGAATGGAACCGTATCCTGGCCATGTCCGTGCTGGCGATCGCCCCGGCTTTGATCGTGTTCTTCGCCGCGCAGCGGTATTTCATCGAAGGGATCTCCTCCGGGGGCATCAAGGGCTGAACATGGCAAATGTCCAACTAAAAAATCTCGAAAAAGTCTATGGCGGTTCCTTCAAGGCGGTGCACGGGATCAACCTCGATATCGAGGACGGCGAGTTCATGGTTTTCGTCGGACCATCCGGATGCGCGAAATCCACGACCCTGCGCATGGTTGCTGGCCTTGAGGAGGTTACCGGCGGCGAGATCATCATTGGGGGAGACGCTTAACGACCTGCCGCCGGGCAAGCGATCGATCGCGATGGTCTTCCAAAATTACGCGCTGTATCCGCATATGAAGGTCCGCGGTAATCTGGCTTTCGGGCTTAGGATCGCCGGCACGCCGAAGGCGGAGATCAGGCGGCGGTCCGGCAAGTGGCGCAGACGCTGGAAATCGAGCCCTTGCTCGATCGGTTGCCGAAGCAGCTTTCCGGCGGTCAAGCCCAACGCGTTGCCTTAGGGAGGGCGCTTATCAAGAAACCGGGCGTCTTCCTCTTCGACGAGCCGCTTTCCAATCTCGACGCCAAGCTGCGCGGTCCATGCGGGTGCGCATCACCGATCTGCACCGTCAGTTGAAGGGGCAGGGACTGTCATCCACCGTCATTTACGTGACCCATGACCAGACGGAAGCCATGACGATGGGCGACCGCATTTGCGTCATGCAGACAGGGCGGATCATGCAGGTCGCCACACCCAAGGAGCTCTACAACAGCCCCCGGAACCTGTTTGTTGCAGGCTTCATTGGCAGTCCGGAAATGAACCTCGTGGATGTAGGCATCGAGGGTGGGGACTTCGTAATCGGCAATCAGCGGCTGAAGCTCGGACGAGATCTCGAAGAGAGGCTGTTCGCCAAACCGGCAGATGCCATTCTCGGCATCCGGCCGCAGCATCTGGCCCTTATCAGCGAGGCAGACGGCCCGGCGCTTTCCCGCGCGGGCTGACCCACGCCGAATTCATGGGACACGAGGTCTATCTGCATACGGATGTCGAAGGCCGAAAGATCGTCAGCGTCGTCGGCGCTTCCGAATTCGAGGCGCTGGGCCGCGCCGATATCGTCCGGCTTCGGCCCGACCCGACCAACCTGCATATTTTCGATAAGACCGATGGCCGCAACGTATCGCTGCGAGGAGGCAGCATGGCGGCCGGAAACCAAGGAGGAGAATAGATATGAACGCTTTGAAAATCATAACCACGCTTGCCGGCACAGCGCTTTCAGCACTGGTACTTTCGTCGACAGCCCAGGCGGCAGAGATACGCATGTCCTGGTGGGGCGGGGAAAGCCGCCACGTGGCCACCCAGAAGGCTATCGCGGCCTGCGGCGCCAAACATGGCCATACCGTCAAGGGTGAATTCACCGGCTTCGACGGTTACCTCGAAAAGCTGACCACGCAGATGGCCGGTCGGACGGAGGCCGATATCGTTCAGGTCAATTGGCCTTGGCTGCCGCTCTTTTCCAGGGATGGTACGGGCTTTGCGGACCTGCGGACACTGAAGGGTGTCGACCTCTCCAACTGGACGGATGCCGATCTGACTGCCGGTTCCATGAACGGCGTGCTGCAGGGATTGCCGGCATCGACCACCGGTCGCGTGTTTTTCTTCAACACCACAACCTTCGACAAGGCCGGCGTGCCGATCCCCACCACCTGGGAGGAGTTCTTCGCGGCAACGAAGACGACCAAGGAAAAACTCGGCAAAGATTACTATACCTTCAACGCGGTCAAGGAAACGGCGCATCTGTTGACGATCCTTGCGGTTGTCCAGAAGACCGGCAAAGACATGGTGAATCCCCAGACCAAACGCGTCGCCTGGACGCCGGACGAGCTCGCGGAAGGGATTTCCTTCCTCGGCAAGCTGGTCGAGACGGGGGCCATCCGGTCGCAGAAGGAGGAGGCCGGCGATGGCAATGTCAATCTTTTCGAGAAGCCTGCCTGGGCCGAGGGAAAGATCGCCGGTTCCTATGAATGGGATTCCACCTATTCGAAATATGCCGACCCCCTGAAGGATGGCCAGGTGTTGAAGCCGGCAGCCATGCTGAAGATGGCCGGCGCGGTGACGGAAGGCGTTTACCGGAAACCGTCCATGGTGTTCTCGGTTTCGAAAAATTCCAAGGACCCCGAAGCCGCCGCACAGATACTCAACTGCCTGCTGAACGAGCCGGAAGGCGTTGACGCACTTGGCACGTCGCGTGGCCTACCGGCCTCCAAGGCCGCCGCGGCCCGGCTAGGCCAGGAAGGCGAACCTGAGGTGCGCGCAGCCAACGCCATCGTCATGGCGGCGTCCGGGCCGGTGGTGTCCCCCTTCAACGAACACCCTGAAATCCGCTCCGCTTTCATCGATACACTGGAGGAATATGCCTATGGGCAAATTGGCGCTGCCGGCGCAGCCGAGCAGATCATCGACACGGTGAACGACGTTCTCGCTGAATTCGACTGACCGAAACGCCGCCCGCCGCACTCGACGAGAGGCGGGCGCCAAACCGAGATGAGACCATGACCCAACCGTTTTTGATCGTGCAGTCGGCGCGAACGGCAGCGCTTTGCCTGGTTGTGCCCGGCGCGCGCTACAGCCTTCCGCAGCCTTTAACGTGGCGGCTCCTCCCGCTCGGCCATGCAGGCCCGGAGCGACAGGGCACGGCGCGCAGCGTGGTGATGCTTCTCGACGGGCTTGAGCCCGGCCAGCGGTTTCGCTTCGAGGCGGAAGGGTTGGAGCCCTTCGATTTCGAAACCCAACCTTGCAGCGGCCTGCTGGACGCCGCCAATTTCGGTTTTGCAGGAGACACGCCGCTGGACGATATGGATGCGGCGCGGAACAATGCGGAAGCGCTCTCAAAGGCCGTCGTTGCAACGCCCGAAGGTGGAACACTTCAGCTCGGCCCCGGAACATGGACGAGTTTCCCCGTCGGGCTCAAATCCAGAATGACGCTTCGCCTTGCCCCGGGCGCTGTCTTGCGCGCGCCCTCGGGACGGTCCGGCTGGCCGATTTTCCCGGCACACGACCATGCCGGCGGCATGCTTGGAAGCTGGGAGGGCTTGCCATCCGCCTGTTTTGCCGCGCCGCTTCATGCTGTCGCAGCAGAGCATCTGACGATAGAGGGACAGGGAATCCTCGACGGATCCGCAGAACGAGCCGACTGGTGGTCCTGGCCGAAGGAAACACGGGACGGCGCCCGCCGCCCGCGTGGTCTTCATCTCATCTCCTGCCGCGATGTCAAGCTCCTCGGCTTTACGATCCGGAACGCGGCATCCTGGACGATCCATCCATGCAGGGATGCGACCGACTGACCGCCGCCGGGCTGACGATCATAGCCCCGCATGACAGTCCCAATACGGACGGTTTCAATCCCGAAAGCTGCCGCAACGTGACCATCACCGGCGTCCACTTTTCCGTCGGCGACGATTGTATCGCTGTCAAAGCGGGCAAACGCGGCGCGGACGGCGCGGCGGAGCATCTGTCCGAAACACGGGGGTGCACGTCTCGCACTGCCTGATGGAGCGGGGTCACGGCGGGCTTGTCATCGGTTCGGAAATGTCGGGCGGAGTTCATGACGTCACCGTCGAGGATTGCGAGATGATCGCCACCGACAGGGGGTTCCGGCTGAAGACGCTGCCGCGGCCGGGGCGGTTCGATCACTAATATCGTGATGCGGCGCGTTCTGATGGACGGCGTCCATACCGGACTGTCCGCCAACGCGCACTATCATTGTGACGCCGATGGTCACGATGATTGGGTTCAATCCCGAACAGTCGCCCCCATTGACGCCGGAACACCTGATATTGACGGAATTGTCGTCGAGGATGTCGAAATGCGTGGCCTCGCCCATGCGGCCGGCGTTTTCCTCGGCCTTCCGGAAGCGCTGATCCGCAATATTAGCATTCGCCGCCTGAAGATCGTTTCCGCTCGATCCCGACGCCGTTGCGACCGCGCCCATCATGGCCGACCACATCAGGCCGATGCGGCACGAAATGATCCTCACCGAACAGGCGGAGATCGATTGCGACGAACCAGCGCTGCTCTCCCGCAGCTTCGTTTCCCTTTGTCCGCTCGAGTATGATGATGACCCCGACCGACTATTTCGACGAATTCGCATCGCGCCATGAACCCTACAAGGGGGCGCCTGGTGCTATGAGGACGGCTGCATCTATCGCGGCCTCGATCTTCTGTTCGAGGCGACGGGAGACAGGCGCTGGCGCAGCCATCTCTACCGGTTGATCGGCCCGCAGATCGGCGCCGACGGCGCGCTTGCCGGCTACGATCCGCAAGAGTTCAATATAGACAACATCTTGAGCGGTCGTGTGCTTTTCCCTCTCGCAGGCGAAACGGGCGACGGGAAATATAGGGCGGCGGCAGAGCGGCTGATCGAACAGTTGACGGCGCATCCTCGTATCCTGTCGGGAAATTACTGGCACAAGAAGCGCTACCCACGGCAGCTCTGGCTGGACGGCCTCTATATGGCGCTGCCGTTCCAGGTCGAATATGGGCATGCGGCTGGACGGCCGGACCTGATTGCCGATGCCCTGCAACAGCTTTCCACCGCGCTTGTGCTCACCGAGGGCAGTAGTAACCTGCATGTTCACGGCTACGACGAGAGCCGCGACCAGCGTTGGGCCGAACCTGTCACGGGCAGGTCGTCTGCCGTCTGGGCACGCGCGATGGGATGGATGGCAATGGCGCTTGTCGATGTTCTGGCAATCCTGCCGGACGATACGGCGACGTCTGCGCTGCGGCGGCGTACGACAGCCATTCTGACGGAGGTCGCATCGTGGCAGACAGCTTCGGGCCTCTGGCAGCAGGTTCTCGATGCGCCGGCCCTTCTGGGCAATTATGAGGAAAGCTCGGCAGCCGCCATGTTCCTGCTTATGCCTTTCTCCGCGCGGCGAGACTTGGGCTCGTCGAAGAAGAGGCAACCGACCGTCTGGCCGTCGCCGGGCTTAAGGCGCTCGACTCGCTTTTAACCGCACGGCTCACAGAGCAGGATGGGATCATTCGGCTCACCGGCATCTGCCAGGTTGCGGGCCTGGGATCTTTCTCCGGGCCTTACCGCGATGGCACCCCCAGATACTACCTCAACGAACCCGTGGTCTGCGACGACGCAAAAGGGGTCGGTTCCCTGATGATGGCGTTCGCGGAAGCCGAGCAACTGAAAACCAGTCGGCCGATGTCTCGCCTCTGTACGGCGCGAGAGGGTAGTCATACTCAGTAGCCGCTGATGCGGGACGGCTTCCACGATCCGCTGGCGCCTTCAGGTGCTTTCCGAGGTCCATACATCATTCTTATCCCCCGTGGTCGGGACGACTGGTCCGCAGGGTTCTGTCGCAAAGTTTTCTGGGAGAGAGAAGACGAGTTTGATTGGACACAATTATGCTGCGAGTTCAGCAAAGACCTGAAATGGCGAACGGTTGTCGTTGGTGAACTGGCACTTGCGGATCATATGAGCCACTTCTATCCCAGCGATCGTAGCAGAAGCGGAATGAAGTGCCTTAAAGCCCATCATCGGCCTGGTGATCCGCTTGATGAACCGGTGGTCCTGCTCAAGAATGTTGTTAAGATATTTGACCTGTCGGATTTCAAATATATTACCCGTTCCGGTGAATTTAAGACTCGTATTTACAGCTTGCAGGCCAGTCAGATTGGCGCCGCCCAATTGTCAATTGCAACCCGGTCAGGAACGCCGTTGGTTGCGATGGCCTTCCTGAAGAACCGTCGCGCTGCAGGCAGATCGTGCGGCGCTCGGACAGCATGAAATCGAGCGTTTGTCCATCGTGGTCAACCGCCCGGTAAAGATAGGTCCATTTACCCCGGACCTTGATATAGGTTTCGTCCACGCGCCATGAGTTGGCCGTGCGCCGTTTGCGCATGTGAGCCTGCGTGGCGATCTGAGGTGAGTAGCGCACAACCCACCGGTTCAATGTCGCATGATCGACGGCGATACCGCGTTCCGCCAGAATTTCCTGAAGGTCGCGATAGGAAACCGGATAGCGCACGTAAAAGAAAACGGCATGCAAGATGACACTTTTGGGAAACTGCGCCCCTTTGAAATCGACCATTGCCCCGTTTCCATCTCCATCAGCTAACGACCAGACTTTCACACAAAAGCTTAGACATGAAAACTTTGCGACAGAACCGCCTCGGCGCCAAGGGCTACCCATTGGCAGTGAAGGCAATAGAAATGCTAATCGTGGAGAATTGAACTGGGGTGAAGCTGCAAAATTTTGACCCGGCCGCTGATATCCGATCCCGTCCTGCGAAGCTGAAGGTCAGACGAAGTCTCGGTTAACGGTTATGGCCAGACGATTCACCCGCTTCACAAGCAGCGAGCGTCGAAGCAACCGTGTGACATGCTACGAGCCAAGGTCTCGTTGCCGACGCGGGATTTGAAAAGAGCTTGCCAGATCACGATCGAGAAGTTCCGCGCTTTCCTGTGCAAGTAATTTTCTGCAGCCGCTGGTTTATGCATTATTCGGCCCGACGATCACTCCAATGCCTTACGGCTCGGGGTTGTTTTAATCGGGTCTCAAATATGCGGGACTTCGGATCTTGTCAGCATCGTCCCCGAGCATTTGCTGAAATGCCCGATAGCTGCCTTTCGGTGTCCTGTCCCTTGTCTGCGGATCCATGGCGACGATGCCGAACTTTGCGCTGTAGCCTTCCGCCCATTCAAAATTGTCGATCAAGGTCCATGCCATGTATCCCCTGACATCGACCCCTTGCCTCTGGGCATCGCGGATAGCAGCGAAATGCTTGTCGAAGAAATCGACGCGTTTGTCGTCATCGCTCTCCGACATGCCATTCTCGGTGACGTAGATCGGGAGCTCAGGATAGCGGTCGGAGGTGCGCTTGAGAAATTCCGCCAGTGCCTGCGGGTAGGTTTCCCAGCCGAGGTCGTTCTTTTCGAACGCACCTCTGGACTGAGTAAACGGGAATACGGGAACGGTTGGATCGGATTCGTAGAGGGAGCGGGTATAGTAGTTGAGGCCGATCCAGTCCACTGGAGGGGAAATCAGCTCGAGATCGTCCTGCCAGTTCGCGGGCAGATATTGTTCGATTCTGTCGGTGACGAGTTTCGGGTACTGACCTTTCAGGGCTCCGTCGAGGAAGAACTGGTTGAAGATCGCGTCTCCGAGTTCGGCAGCTGCCGCATCCTGCGAAGATTGCGTCAGCGGCTCGCATTTTTCCATGTTCACGACGAGGCCGAGATCTTTGCCGCCCTCGGCGCGCATCGCGTCGATGCCCAGGCCGTGGGCGAGCATGACGTGGTGCATCGCGCGTGATGTGGCGCGGATGTCGCGATAGCCCGGTGCGTGTATCCCGAGAAAGTGGCTCAAGATGGTGATGCACCAAGGCTCGTTCAGGGTGGCGGTGGTGGTCAGCCGATCGCCGAAACGCCGTGTGACCTGCGTGGCATAATCCGCAAAAGCCCGGGTCGTATCCCTGTTCATCCAGCCGCCCTTGTCCTGCAAGGCACTCGGAAGGTCCCAATGATAGAGCGTCGCGAACGGCTTGATATTGCGCTCCAGCATGCCGTCGATGAGGCGGTCGTAAAAGTCGAACCCGGCTTCGTTCAAGGCGCCTGTCCCATCAGGGATGAGCCGGGGCCAGGAAAAGGAAAACCGGTAGGCATCGAACCCGGCGTCGCGGATCAGATCCAGATCTTGCGCCCACCGGTTATAGTGGTCGCAGGCGACCACCCCGTTTTCAGCGTTCTTGATATTGCCAGGGGTGGCGGCGAAGCTGTCCCATATGGACGCGCCCCTGCCGTCGGTCTGTCCGCCTTCGATCTGATGGGCGGCCATCGCGACACCGAAGACAAAGTCAGGACCGAAGTCCTTGCGATCATGCGAAAACATCATTTTTCCGTTCCGAGCTGCTTGTTTGACAGGAGCGCGACTGTTCCGGACTAGAGATTGGCATCGACCAATGCCTTGAGGTCGTTCAATTCGCCAGTCGTCAAATCCACCAGGGGAGGGCGCACGGGTCCGGCCTGCCGGCCTCTGACCTGCAACCCGGCCTTGATGATCGACACGGCATAGCCTTTTCGGCGGTTGCGCAGGGCGGTCAGCGGGAAGAAGAAGTTCTTCAGAATGGTATCGGTTGTCTTCGTATCACCGGCGCGGAGTGCCGTGTAAAAACGCTGGGCGAGCTCGGGCACGAAGTTGAAAACGGCGGAAGAATAGGTCGTAACACCGGCTGCGAAATAAGCCGTTGCATAGAGTTCGTGGGTCGGCATGCCGCCGACATAGACCATGCGGTCTCCCAGCTTGGTGGTGATTTCGATCACGCGGTCGACTTCGCCATATCCGTCCTTGAAACCGATGAGGTTGGGGCAACGGTCGCAGAGAGTCTGCAGGCTATCGGCGGTCAGGACGATATTATCGCGGTTGTAAACGACGACGCCGATTCCAACGGCGTTGCACACCGCTTCTACATGGGCGACCAATCCTTCCTGTTCGCAGAACATGAGATAAGGAGGCAGCAGCAGGATACCGTCTGCGCCTACAGACTCGGCTGCTTTTGCCATCTCAACGGCCATGGCTGTGCCATAGGCGGCACCTCCGAGGATCGGCGTCTTGCCGGCAGTGTTCTTGGCCATCTTCGTGACCGAAGCCACTTCTGCCGGCGTCAGCGAAAACAGCTCACCGGTACCACCGGGCGCAAACAGCACAGCCGCTCCAAATCCATCGAGCCAATCGATATGGGCACGATAGGCGTCTTCATCGATGCTGAGATCGGGCTTGAACGTGGTGACCGGAAAAGAGAGCAGGCCGCTGCCGAGCGCTATTTTGAGTTCATTTGGGGTCATGAATAAGGGCCTTTTTTGGAAAGGGTAGGGGGAAGTGAGCGGGTATTGGCTCAGTAGGTATCAAGGGCCTGAAGAAGGGCGGCCGTATAGCCGTAGCAAAAGGCGAAGGCGACGCCTTGCGGATCGCGCCCGCTGATGGCCGGCACATGGTCCGGCATGACCATGTATTCGTAGCCTGTGTCCCGATAGATTTTAAGCGAACGGGCCATGTCCATGTCGCCCTCGTCCGGAAAGGTTTCCATGAAGGAGAGCTTCCTGCCGCGAATGTTGCGAAAATGGAGGTTGAAGATCTTTTCCGGCTGCCGAACCAGCGGATAACATCCTCGATTTCGTCGCGCGGATTGTCGAGCATCTCGCCAACGGTACCCTGGCAGAAATTGAGGCCGTGGTAGGGACTCTCGTGCATGGTGACGAACTTCTTAAGGCCGTCGACCGTGCCGAGCACGCGGGTCACGCCCTTGTAGCCGGGCGGCGTATAGGGGTCGTGCGGATGGCAGGCAAGCCGGACCTTGCTCGCCTCCGCGACCGGCACCACGCGGGAGAGGAAATAGTCGATCCGTTCCCAGTTCTCTTCTTCCGACAGCGCCCCGGCAAGACCGGGCGCGGCGGACTGGTCGATCTTGTCCCAGCGGAACGAGGCGTTGAGTGAGCCGCCGCGGCCCGGCTCGTCCGGCGTGCGCGGAATACCGATCAGATTGAGATTATATTTGGCTGCCGGAATGCCGGCTGTGGCCAGATTTTCGATCAAACTGCAGAGATTATCGAGCTGACGGTCCCGTTCCGGTCCTGCAAGCAGAATGTCGGGATAGGTGGCCGTCTCGACCGGGCTCGAAGGAAGCGGCAGCTGGATCATGTCGAGTGTCAGGCCGAAGCTCTCCACTTTTTCCCGAAGGCGGTTGAGATCGTCAAGCGTCCATGTGCCGGGCCTGCCTTCGGGATCGGCGCAGATGTGCTTGATGCCGAGCTGTGCCCAGACCCGATAATCATCGTCGTCGCGCGGGCGAGCTGTGTACCTACATACATGTCATACCTCTGTCCTTAATAAGATATGACATAATATGAATTTAGACGACTGTCGAGACGTTATCGCGCGAGAGACGGCGATATCGCTTCTGACTGTTCACAAGATGGTCGCGCATCATGATGCGGGCAGTATCCGGATCCTGATCCGCTATCGCCTCGATGATCCGGTCGTGTTCTGCAGTAATGCCCATGAGATAATCGACGTTGCTGGTATCGGGTAGTGTCGGAAACTGGCTGCGCGGGAATCGATCGCACACCAAAACGGGAGATTGATTCGATGTAGTAGCGGTTGTCCGTGGACTGGGCGATGGCGAGATGGAACGCGAAATCGGCATCCACCGTAGGGTTGCCAGCCTTGATGTCGGCGATCATTTGTTGATTGGCCGCACGGATGGCTTCTTCCTGGTGCGGCGAGCGCCGGTAGGCCGAAATCGCCGCGGCCTCGACTTCAACGGCGATCCGAAATTCCAGCAATTCCAGCGTTTCCGGGATGCTTTTGATCTCCCTGGGGGTGAGGCTCGCGTGCTGTCGGCCAGGTTGCTGTTCTGCCACGAAGACACCCTTGCCCTGGAGTGGCATCACCAGCCCGCCCGCCCTGAGTTCGGCAATAGCTTCGCGCACCACCGTTCTGCTCACGCCAAACTCAGTTTCGAGTTGGATCTCTGTTGGCAATTGGGCCCCTTCCGTCAGGTCGCCCGTCAGGATGCGATCGCGCAGGGTATCAATCACAACCTGCGCCAGCCGCTGCCGACGGTGGGTCTCCACTTTGCCATCTTTTTTCATTCTGTCTTCCTCGGCATTTGGTTTCACTGTGATCGCAACGGGCTTGCAAGCGTCCGCCACTTAACGTAAGTCATATGATGAGATACGAATGATGCGTTAACGTTAGAAGTATCAGAAGTGGAGGAATTATGAAATCGTTTTGGAAGCCCGTCAGGCTGGCGCTGGCCGTCAGCCTGTTCGCAACACAGGTGGCGCACGCTGCCACGCCGAATGATCAGCTGGTTATCGGCACGTCGCTCGTCCAGGTGCTGTCGCTGGATCCGCAGCAGGGTGTCGATGCAAAGACCATCGAGATTCTGACGAATACTTATGATCGTCTGGTCTACACCGACAATCGAGACGGCAATTCCATTGCCCCGCAGCTTGCGGAAAAGTGGGATGTCGCCGGCGACTCGATCACCTTTCATCTGCGCGAGGCCAAGTTCGCTTCCGGAAACCCGGTCACGGCGAATGATGTGGTGTTCTCGCTGGTGCGCCTGATGAAGCTTGACCAGGCCTCCGCCGCCAACTTCAAGACGGCCGGCTTCACCAAGGACAACATCGAAAGCATGGTCTCGGCGATCGACGAGCGGACATTCCGGATCGCAGTTCCGAAATCGGTCATTCCCGACGCTCTGCTGTACCGGATGTCGATGGGTGTCGCCAGCGTGGTCGATAGCGTCGAAGTGCAGAAGCACGTCAGCAATGGCGACTATGGAAATGAATGGTTGCGGACCAACACCGCCGGATCCGGTCCGTTCACGCTGCGGCGCTGGACGCCCAACGATCTGGTGATGCTGGAGGCAAACAAGGAATATTGGGACGGCGTGCCCACTCTGCGCCGTGTCATCATGCGCCATGTTCCAGAAAGCCAGGCTGCCCGGCTCATGCTGGAGCGCGGAGACATCGATATCGCCAACGCGCTCAGCGCCTCCGACATCGGTTACTTCCAAAACAAGGAAGGTTTCGCCATCGATCGGGTTCAGACGGGCGGATTTTACGTGCTGTCCATGAACGCCGGCCGCGAGGAGCTTTCCAAGCCCCTTGTCCGCAAGGCGATTGCCAACAGCATAGATTATGCCGGCATAGAGAAGACGATCGTCGGTGCGTATGGCCTGGTTCGCAATGTGCCAGTCCCCGCAGACTGGGCGGGCGCCATCAAGAACCCGGACTGGGGCTTTCATCCTGAAGAGGCAAAAAGATGCTTGCGGAAGCAGGCTATCCCAATGGGTTCGAGCTGACGCTCAAGGTCGTTTCGCAGGCGCCCCGCGTCGATATGGCGACTGCCATTCAGGCCAATCTGGCCGAGGTCGGCATCCGGGTGACGATCCAGCAGGGCAATGGCGCGGATATCGTTGCAGCCCATCGGGCGCGGGATTTTGATCTGCTGATCCCGCAAACGTCCGCCTACATGCCGACCGCCCTCGGCGCGCTGGATAATTTCGCCTACAATCCGGACAATTCGGCGGAAGCGAAAAACGCCGGCAATTTCGTCTGGCGTTCCGCATGGAACATCCCGGAAATCAGCAAACTGCGCGATGAGGCCAATGCCGAACGGGACGACGTGCGGCGAGAGGCGTTGATCACGGAAATCCAGGAGAAGTTCATCGGGGCAAGTCCTGCCGTCCTGCCGATGTTTGAACGTTTCGAACCGATTGCGGTCAATGCCCGCGTCAACGGATATAGCGGCCATCCCATGGGCATGTCGCGGCTGAACAAAGTCACGAAATCAGACGCACAGTAATCGAGTGGCCGATCATGCAAGAGTTTAACCTGAAAGAGCTCGGCAAGCGAGCGATCCAACTGCTCGTCAGTCTGTTCGTGCTCCTGACAGTCACCTTCGTGATCGGCCGGGTTCTGCCGGCGGATCCCTGTCGGCGCAATCGTCGGCGAACTCGCCGACCCCGCCAGCGTTCGAGGCCATGCGTCAAAGACTTGGCCTCGACCTGCCGCTCTACCACCAATTTTTTCTCTATGTAAAAGCGCTGCTGCACGGAGACTTGGGGACGGCGATTCTGACCGGAAACCCCGTGACGCAGGATTTGTCCACGGCCTTTCCTGCGACCCTTGAACTCGCCACGCTCGCGGTCATCATCTCGACCGTTGTCGGTGTGCCGTTGGGTATGGCGGCGGCGATTTTTCGAGATACGCTGATCGACAAAATCGCCCGCGTCGTCTCGCTTGTCGGCCATTCCATCCCGGTTTTCTGGTTCGGCATTGTCGGGCTGGTAATCTTCTATGCCGGCCTCTCCTGGGTCGGCGGGCCGGGGCGGGTCGAGACCTATCTCGAAGGCCTTGTCGAACCGAAAACCGGACTTCTGCTGATAGACAGCCTACTGGCCGGAGACATGGAAGTGTTCTGGAGCGCGGTCCACCACATCATCCTGCCGGCCTGCATCCTGGCCTATTCGGCGATGGCATACATCACCCGCATGACCCGCAGCTTCACGCTGGAGCAGCTGAACCAGGACTATGTCATCGCCGCGTGCGAAGGGTGCGTCGAGCCGACAGATCGTCATCGGACATATTCTCCCCAATATCTCCGTCCAGCTGATCACTGTCCTTGCCATTTCCTATGGCAGCCTGCTTGAAGGTGCCGTGGTGACGGAGATCGTGTTTTCCTGGCCCGGCATCGGGCAATACATGACCAATGCTCTGATGATCGGCGACATGAATGCTGTGGTTGCCGGCACGCTGGTCATCGGGCTGATCTTCATGGTGCTCAACTTTCTGGCCGACCTGGCCTACGTGCTTCTTGACCCCCGTACCCGCGAGGCCAGCTGATGACCGAGGCGAAGATGATTGTCCAACCCGATGCGCCGCATCAAGGGGCCGGCCGTTTTTACCGGCCGCTTCAAAAAGCGTCGACAAGCTGACCCGCGAACCGCTCGGCATGCTGGGGTTTGCCGTACTTGCGCTCCTCATCCTCGTGGCGATATTCGCACCTTGGATCGCCCCCTATAGCCCCATCACTCAGAACCTGCCGCAGGCACTTCAGCCACCAAGCTGGGCGCATCTGGCGGGCACAGATGAATTCGGCCGTGATATCCTGTCCCGCCTCATCTACGGTGCGCGGATCACCATTCAGACCGTCTTGTCGGTTACGATCATCGTCGGACCGGTTGGCCTCATTATCGGCGTGGTCGCCGGCTTTGCCGGCGGCAGGACCGATGCCGTCCTGATGAGAGCGACTGACATTGTCCTGTCCTTTCCTTCGCTCATTCTCGCGCTGGCGTTTGCGGCTGCCCTTGGTGCAGGCTTGGGAACGGCGATCATCGCCATCTCGCTGACAGGCTGGCCGCCGATCGCCCTGGCTGGCGCGCGCCGAAGCGCTGATCGTGCGCAACACCGATTATGTCGCGGCGGCTCGCCTCTATGGTGCGTCTCCGTTGCGTCTGCTGTTCCTGTATATCGCCCCGATGTGCATTCCTTCGGTCGTCGTCCGGCTGACCATGAACATGGCCGGGATCATTCTCACCGCCGCCGCACTCGGTTTCCTCGGCCTCGGCGCACAGCCTCCGTCGCCGGAATGGGGCGCGATGATCTCCAGCGGTCGGAAGTTCATGATCGATAACTGGTGGGTCGCGGTGATGCCGGGGATTGCGATCCTCCTGACCAGCCTTGCTTTCAACCTGGTGGGCGACGCCCTCCGCGACCTTCTGGATCCGCGCCATGCCCGCTCCTGATAGCCCCACGATCCTGACCGTCAGGAACCTGAACGTGAACTTTGCGCGCAGCACGCTCAAAGCCGTCGATGGCGTGAGCTTTACACTGGGCGCAGAGCGGCTCGGCATCGTCGGGGAGTCCGGTTCGGGGAAATCCACTCTCGGCCGCGCCATCATGAAACTGCTGCCCAATTCGGCAAAAATCGAGGCCGAGGCCCTGGAGTTCGCCGGTACGTCGCTCGTCAAGGCTTCCGAAAAGCAGATGCGGACACTGCGTGGCAACGAGATGGCGCTGATCATGCAGGATCCCCGCTATTCGCTGAACCCGGTGCTGTCGATCGGCAAACAGGTTGCCGAGGCCGCCAAGCTTCACTTGGGCCTTGGCAAAGCCGCTGCCTACAAGGCCGCGGCCGGAATGCTCGAGCGCGTGCGCATCGCCGATGTCGAGCGGACCATGCGCCTTTATCCCCATCAGATCTCCGGCGGGATGGGACAGCGCGTCATGATCGCCATGATGCTGCTTGCCAAGCCGCGTCTTGTCATCGCCGATGAGCCAACCTCGGCGCTTGACGTCAGCGTGCGCGGGGATGTCCTCAAGCTGCTCGATGAACTGGTTACCGAGAACAATTCCGGCCTGATCCTGATCAGCCACGACATCCGGATGGTGGCCGCATTCTGCCAGCGCATCCTCGTTATGTACAAGGGCCGGGTGGTTGAGAACCTCGTCAAGCTGGAAGATGCGCAACATCCCTACACAAGGGGTCTTGTCGCTGCCATGCCCAACCCACGCCGTCCTGTGAGACGGCTTCAGGTGCTCGACCGGGCGTCAATCGACGCTGCGGAGGCAAGATCATGATCGAAGTTGAAAACTTGGAAGTAGCGTTCGGCAAGGGGGGCAATCTCAAGCAGGTGGTGAGGGCGGTGTCTTTCTCTGTCGCCAGAGGCGAAAGCCTTGGGATCGTCGGTGAATCCGGTTGTGGAAAATCCACCGTGCTACGCTCGCTGGCCGGTCTCGACCGCCATTGGACGGGACGTATCAGCCTGAACGGCCAGTCGGTCGACAAGAACCGCACCATCGAACAGCTGCTGCTGGCGCAGATGGTGTTTCAGGATCCCTACGGTTCGATCCATCCGCGCCATCGCATCGAGCGTGTGCTGGCAGAGCCGGTGCGGGCGATGAAAAAGGGGGCGGCTGGGACCGCGTGCCTCACGCCCTCGAGCGGGTGGGTCTACCGGTCAGCTTCGCCGAGCGCTTTCCGCACGAATTGTCCGGTGGCCAGCGCCAGCGTGTCGCCATTGCGCGTGCCCTTATGCTGGAGCCGAAAATCCTCTTGCTCGACGAGCCTACGTCCGCGCTCGACGTTTCCGTGCAGGCCGAAGTGCTCAATCTTCTCAGCGATTTGCGCGAGCAACAGGAACTGACCTATGTGTTGGTCAGCCACGATCTTTCGGTTATCGCCCATATGTGCGACCGTGCACTGGTGATGAAGGATGGCGTCTTTGTCGACGAACTCGACAAGGCGGATTTGGAAGCGGGGCGCACGCATTCGGATTATTCGTCGGTTTTGTTCCAGTCGAGCTTTCTGTGACTGACTGAACGCCGTGTTTGGAACAGCGGTAACTAGCCCGGTCCACGCCCGGCCTGGCAGTCAAGACCCAGCACGGCATCGTAAACTTAACGCTGCGAAGGCAAGATTTGGGATTATGTCTTTGGTTCAGGCGGCGTGAAGGCGTGCGATCTGGCGCCATCTTTCCATGGCTATTGCTCGCAGCTCGCGATGGTGGGTGGATGGAATGTCGTGGCGGGGAATGTGAAAGAGGTTGGCAATCGGGTCGTGGATGGAAACAAAGCGTTGAAGGTACCTCGCTGACTTGAACCGTTTCAGGATCCTCTCACGCCTTCGGATAGGCTGATGGGAGTTTTCCGCCCGATTGTTAAGCCCCTTGTGCGAGCGATGTTCGACGCCGGGCATGATCTCCCGCTTCGCCGCACCGTAGGATCGAAGCTTGTCGGTGATTATCACACGTGGCGAACGGCCTTGTCCCTTCAGGAGCTTTCGCATCAAACGCTTTGCAGCCCTGGTATTGCGGCGGCTCTGGACCAGGACGTCAAGGACGAAACCATCCTGATCGACGGCGCGCCAGAGCCAGTGTTTCTTGCCGGCGATCGAGATGACAACCTCATCAAGGTGCCATTTGTCACCGAGCCTGCCGGCTGACCGCTTGCGGATATCATTGGCGAAATGCCTGCCGAATTTCTCTGCCCACAGCCTCACGGTCTGGTAAGAGACGATGACCCCACGGGCTGCCAGCATATCCTCGACCATGCGCAGACTGAGCGGAAACCGAAAATAGAGCCAAACCGCATGGGCGATCACGGCCGCTGGAAATCGGTTGCGGCGATAAAGAGGATCACGGGCAGGTTTGGTCATGCCGCTAAATCCCACATCTTTCTGGAAAACCAGTTAAGTTTACGATGCCCTCCTGCGAGCTAGCTGAGGGCACGCCCAAAAGGGCATCTGATCTTCAAACGGTTGAAGCCCTCACAAACATGTTCTGCTATGACTGTTGCAACTGGAAGTACATGGCTTTCCGCCTGCAGGTGAAAGATTGCCAAGCCAATAGGTTGCTTAGCTGCTTAGCGCCAAAATGTAAGCATCAGGTTTTTGGCGCCCCGCCAACTCTTAACCCCGTATTAGACAGACCATGTTAACGTCGCTCCTGCAGCGCCTTGCAGGCATGATGCCTTTCTGCAGTTCCCAATCCGGGAGCATGCTGTTCCATGGGCAAGGATTCCAGTAAGTGCAGAAGTTCGTCATTTCTGAGGGCCGCCGCAGGCAGCTATCCGTCGTTGCTGTGGCAACGGTTTTCATCGTCGTCGCCGCGGTATTGGCAGGGCTGGTCGCCCGGTCAATCAATACGCTCACGACCACCGCCGACGCGATTGACGACGGACGTGCAAGACATGCCGCTGCCGGAGCGTTGCAGTCTCTTCGCAAGCACCTCGGCGCAACGGTCCGCGACAACGCCTATTGGGACGACGCGTTCTGAACAGGTCAACTCCGACGCCCGCGTGGACTGGACCGTCGAGAACTGGGGTTCCACGAGCGCCGACTACCCGCTTTACGACGCTGCTATCGTCGTCGACAGCCGGAACGTACCCGTTATCGCTTATCGCAACGGCACGCCGATGGACGTCGCGCCCGCACAATTCTTCAACAATTTCGATGCTCTCCTGAAAGCGGCAAGACGCGCTGGTCCGTCCGATCCGGTACCGGTGCACTTCGTCCACTCTTTAGCCGGGACTGCCCTGATCGGAGCGGCCGCTATCCAGCCGTTTGACCTCGATCCCTCGATGAAGCCCGAAGACTTTTACGTGCTCGTGTTTGCCAAACATATTACACCGCAGGTCGTCGCCGAGATCTCCGAAAGTTTCAACATCGCCGGCCTCAGCCTCGACGCCTATCCAATTCCAGGAAGATTGGAGGCGATGCTCACGGACGTGGTGGGTAATAAGGTGGCCGTGTTCACTTGGCCTCCGGAAGCTCCGGGAACGAAGAGCTATGCAATGGTTGAAGGCGATCTGCGGACAGCAGGCACCGTTCTCGTGCTTTTCCTGTGCGGGATCGGTGCCGCCGGAGCTGTTACCGTCCGCATCCTGAAAGCGAGCGAAAGCCGCTCACGCTACAGGTCGTTGCATGATGCGCTCACCGGCCTGTTGAACCGGGCCGGCCTGATCGAGAGCATTGCCGGGGCATCGGCGGATGCTAACCTGGATGAGGCGGCCGTCAAGCTTCACTTCATCGATCTCGATGGTTTCAAGAGCGTCAATGATGCGTGGGGACACAATGTCGGCGACGAACTCATCGTCGCGGTCGCGCACCGTTTGACCGACGCCCTCCCGGAGAATGCGATCATTTCCCGATTGGGCGGTGACGAGTTCGCTGTTGTCACCCTGGAAAATCCGCTCCTCCTCTCCTCGTCCGATGTAGGCCATCAAATTCAAGTCGCCCTGACAAGGGTGTTTGAGATTGGTGCACGCACGATCGAAATCGGCGCCAGCGTCGGTGTGGCTATCTCGCCAGACGGCAAGATTGAGACGGGCGAGCTTATCCGCCGCGCCGATATCGCGCTCTATCGCGCCAAGGACCTTGGCCGCGGCGTGACCGTGGAGTTCGAGGATAGTTTTGACGACGACACCAACAGACAGGCGGACCTCGAGGCGCAATTGCGGACAACGTTGACGAATGGCGGCATCGATGTTTCGTTCCAGCCGCTTATCGATGCGAGATCGGGTGCGATTTGTGGCGTGGAAGCGCTGGCCCGCTGGGTCACGGATAATGGAGATAGGATCGGTCCCGATGTCTTCATCCCGTTGGCAGAGCGATCGGGCCTCATCGACCTGCTTGGCCTGCAAGTTCTGAAGAAGTCTCTCCTATCGGCGGCCTCCTGGCCCGACATCGGCCTGGCGGTCAACGTTTCGCCGCTTCAGCTCAAAAACCCCAGGTTCGTAAAACAGGTCACGGACGCCTTGCAATCGGCGGGGTTCGACCCCGGCCGCTTGAGCATCGAACTGACGGAAGGGGTGTTGATCTCCAACCCGGATCAGGCACGCCGTGCCATCGATGGCCTGAAAGCTGCGGGCATCAAAATTGCCCTCGACGATTTTGGATCGGGGTATGCAAGTATCGGAACGCTTCGCCAGTTCGGTTTCGACCGCATGAAGGTGGACCGCTCGTTGATTGTAGCCCTTGACCACGACCAGAACGGCGGTGCGGTGCTGCACGCGACGATTGCTCTTGCCAACGCGCTCAACATTCCTGTCACCGCCGAGGGGATCGAAACCGAAGCGCAGGCCACGGCTCTCAGGCTATCCGGTTGCGACGCTCTGCAGGGGTATCTGTTCAGTAGACCGATCAGCGCCGAGCAGGTGACGGAGTTATACTTCGTCAGCAGCCGCCGTGACCACGGTGAAGAGCAGTCCGCCGCGTAGGCGGACAAATGGCCTGCCCCCATCGGGTGATCCTGGTTTAATGTTAGTGCATTCTGGGTCTGGCCGCTACCGCCGGGGTTGATGCCGGTCCGTTCTGACGCGGCCACACGGTGGCTTCGGGTGCTGGTGGCTTGTAGTTCAGTGATGAGTGCGGACGTACGGTGTTGTAGTGCTGCCGCCAACTCTCGATGATGATCTTTGCCTCCTTGAGCGTGTAGAAAATTTCTCCGTTGAGCAGTTCGTCCCTGAGCTTCGAGTTGAAGCTTTCGCAATAACTGTTCTCCCACGGGCTGCCCGGCATGATGTAGGCCGTCTTGGCACCGACCAGCGCAATCCATTCCCTCAAAGCCTTGGCAATGAATTCGGGACCGTTGTCAGAACGAATATGTGCCGGGACGCCGCGCAGGATGAAGAGGTCGGAGAGCACATCGATGACGTCGACAGCCTTCAGCTTTCTCTCGACCCTGATAGCGATGCATTCCCGTGTGAACTCGTCGATCACATCAGCGCAAACGCAAAGCGTTTGTCGCGAACATGCGTAGCTTTCTGCCGTTGTGGGTCCGGTCTTCGACAAAATCGTAGGACCAGACATGATTGGGGTACTCCGGCCAAAGCCGGATACATGAGCTTTCGTTCAGCCAGAGCCGACCGCGCTTGGGTTGCTTGTAGGGTACCTTCAGCCCCTCCCGTCGCCATATCCGCTCGACCCGTTTGACGTTCACGATCCAGCCCGCCTGGTGCAGCATCGCCGTGATGCGACGATAGCCATAGCGGCCATACTGGAGAGCGAGTGCCGTGATGTCGGCGGTCAATGCCGCCTCGTCAGCCGGTGTCTTTGCGATTTTGCGCTGCGTAGAACGATGCTGGCCGAGAACCCGGCATGCCCGTCGTTCGGACACGCCCAGCTCCTCGTGACATGGTCCACACAGGCACGGCGGCGGGCGGGGCTTAGAAGTTTCCCCTGGCAGCCTCCGCAAGGATCATCTTGTCCAAGGTCAGATCGGAAACTGCCCGCCGGAGCCGGGCATTCTCGGTCCCCAGCTCTTTCAGGCGCTTCACCTGGTCACCCTGCAGACCGCCATATTCGGCTCGCCAACGGTAATAGGTTACTTCCGTCACACCTATCGACCGGATCGCCTCCGCAATCGATTTGCCCTGCGCATTCAGCACGTCAACCTGACGAAGCTTCGTGACGATCTCTTCTGCCTTGTGTCTTTTCGCTGCCATTTCAATGTCCTTCTTCGGCTCATAAGCCATACTTCAAAATGGCCGCTATGGCTATCGTCGCATCACGGCGATGCTGCACCAGGCGGGCTGGATCGTGAACGTCAAACGGGTCGAGCGGATATGGCGACGGGAAGGGGCTGAAGGTTCCCTACAAGCAACCAATGCGCGGTCGGCTCTGGCTGAACGAAAGCTCGGCCCGACAACTCAACTGTCCTCTCGGACGCGCTCTAAGCTGTCCAGATAGCGCTCTGCAAGGCGCCCCCACATGGCGGCGCCGGTCGTCAGGCTGCCGTCGTTGAAATCGTATTTCGACGAGTGGAGGATCTGGGAGTCCGTGCCATTACCGAGACGGAGGAAACTACCTGGCCTATGCTCAAGGAAATATGCGGAAGTCTTCGCTGCCGGGCAATAGGGGGCAAATCGAGACATTCTGAGCACCGATCAGCTCCTCGGCAACCTTGTGGGCGAATGCAGTTTCCTTTTCCGAATTCACCACAACCGGGTAGCCGTGTTCATAGTCGATCTCGGCGGTAGCACCATGACCCTCGACGACACTCGCCGTCAGCTTGCGGATCCGCTCCTCAAGGAAAGTGCGGATCGCGGGGTCGAACGAGCGGACGCTCATCGAGATTTTTGCCGTGTTCGCAATGACGTTCGACGCTTCGCCGGCATGAATCGTACTGACGGTGACGACGGCCGTTTGGGTCGGATCGACATTGCGCGAGACGATCGACTGCAGCGTCACGACGAGATTGCAGGCGACCAAAACAGGGTCAACGGTGAGATGCGGGCGCGACGCATGGCCGCCCTTGCCGATAACGGTGATCTTCACCGTATCGCCGGCCGCCATCATCGGACCTGATCGGGTAAGCAGCGCGCCAGCGGGCATGCCTGGGTGGTTGTGCAGGCCGAAGATGACGTCGATCGGAAAACGCTCGAATAGGCCATCAGCGATCATCCGCTGCGCGCCGCTGTTCTGCCCGGCTTCTTCCGCCGGCTGGAATATAAGCGTCACTGTGCCGTTGAAGCGTTTTGTCCGCGCCAGATATTCGGCTGCACCGAGAAGAACCGTGGTGTGGCCGTCGTGACCGCAGGCATGCATCTTGCCGGGTACGGTGCTGGCATAGGGGACACCAGTCTCTTCCTCGATCGGCAATGCATCCATGTCGGCGCGGATACCGATGCTCTTGGTGCCGGAGCCGTTCTTCAGCGTCGCCACGACGCCATGGCCGCCGACATTGCGGGTGACGGCATAACCCCAAGTCTCCAGCTTGTTGGCGACGTAACGGGCAGTCTCAGCTTCCTCGAAGGAAAGTTCCGGGCTGGAATGTAGGTGATGGCGGGTCGCCTTCAGCTCGGCTTCCATGGCATCGAAATCGGAAATGCGGGCGTAGAGATTGTCTTGCGAGGGCATTGGAATTCCAGACTTGGCATGTCAAAAACAAGCCCCGGCCAATTTGGCCGGGGCTAGGTGGGGGTTTTCTAAAGAAAGCGGACAGAAAAGCCTGTGTGCGCGGATGCTGCGGATTGCCGATCACATCCTCGGGCTTGCCTTGTTCGACGACAACGCCGCCGTCCATGAACACCACCCGGTCGGCCGCTTCATGGGCAAAACTGATCTCATGGGTGACGACGATCATGGTGAGACCCTGCTTCGCCAGATCCTGCATCGTCGCCAGCACTTCTCCGACCAGTTCGGGATCGAGTGCCGAGGTTGGCTCATCAAACAGCATCAGCTTCGGCTTGATCGCCAGCGCGCGCGATCGCCACACGCTGCTGCTGGCCGCCGGAGAGCTGCCGCGGATAGGCATTGGCCTTTTCCGACAGACCGACCCGCTCCAAAAGGCGCTTGGCGTTCTCCGATCGCATCCTTTCGGCTTTCACGATGGACGCCGACTGGCGCCTCGATTATGTTCTGCAACACCGTCATGTGCGGGTAGAGGTTGAACTGCTGGAACACCATGCCGATCTTTCGGCGCTGCCTTGCAATGCCGTTAGGCGACAGCCTTTCCAGACGGTCGTTCTTGACGCGGTAACCGATCTGCTCGCCATCCACCTCGATATATCCCTTCTGGATATCTTCGAGGTGATTGATACAGCGCAGGAAGGTGGATTTGCCCGAGCCGGACGGCCCCAGAACGGCCACGACTTCCCCGGCATAATGTCGAGGTCGATGCCCTTCAACACTTCGAGCTGGTCGAAGGACTTATGGACATTACGAGCCTGGACGAGGGGCTTGCTGGTGTCGACGATGATCAATGGCTTGCCTCCTCTATGATGGTGGCCGGCCTGGGCGTGGCGCCATTACGGCGGTCGCTGCGGCCATAATAGGCTTCGATATAGCCCTGGCCGATATTCAGCACCGAGGTAATGAGCAGGTACCAGAGGACCGCCACCAGCAGCATCGGGATGATCTCGAAGGTGCGGTTATAGATCGATTGCACCGAATAAAGCAGATCGGCCATGGCGATGACGCTGACGATCGAGGTCGCCTTGATCATGCTGATCAACTGATTGCCGGTCGGCGGCACAATCGAACGCATCGCCTGCGGAATAATGATCCGCCGCAGGGCTCGCGCCTTGGTCATGCCGAAGGCTTCCGCCGTTTCGGTCTGACCGCGGTCAACCGACAGAAGACCACCGCGGATGACTTCCGCCATATAGGCCGCTTCGTTTAGCGCCAGACCGACAATCGCCGCCGTCATCAGGGGTAATCACCGAGTTGGTGTCCCAACTGATGAGTGTCGGACCGAAGGGAATGGAAATCGAAATCGCCGGAAACAGCGTCGACATGTTGTACCAGAAGATCAGCTGGACAAGGAGCGGCGTGCCGCGGAAGAACCAGATGAACAGCGACGCGAACGAGCTTGCCAGCTTGTCGGACGACATGCGTGCGATCGCGATCACCAGGCCGAGCGCGACACCGAGGATCATGGCGATCACGGTGAGGCCAAGGCTGACGTAAAGACCGCTCAAAACCGTCGGATCGAAGAAATACTGGGCAACAACCGGCCAGCCGAAGTTTTCGTTAGCGGCAATGATCCAGCCGAAGTCGACGACGACCAGCGCAATCACGATCCGCAGGGCAAGAGGGCCAGCCCGGAAAGGCGTGTGGGCCGTCGCCACGTCGTGGAAGTCCGCGGCGCCCGAAGGCGCTGCATTGTAGTTGGTGGTGGTGCTCATTTGGGAAGCTGTCCGCCAAGGTTGAGGCCGGGCTGCTTGATCATGTTGTTCTCGAGGCCCCACTTCTGCATGATCGCGGCATAGGTGCCGTTGTCCATGAGAACTTTGATCGCATCTATGAATAGCGGGCCGAGCGGCGAGCCCTTCGGAACGACGGCACCCTGGAAAATGTCACCAAAACCGTTCTTCTGGCCGACGCCGTTCAGTTCCAGTTGGCCGTTCGCCTGGGTGACGAAGTAGGTCAGCGGCGCCTGCGAGGAGAAAAATGCATCGGCGCGCTTGGAACGGACGGCCAGGATCGATGCCGGCTGGTCGGTATAGGACTGGACCTCTACCGGTTCCTTGCCGTCAGCCGCGCACTTGTCCGACTGTGCCTTGATCACCCGTTCGGCGGATCCGCCGGCCATGACCGAGATGCGCTGGCCGCAGGACGTGTCCAGCGAGGTAATGCCCTTGGGATTGCCCTTGAGGGTGGCGAAGACGACGAATTCCTGCACCCAGTCGACGAAGTCGTTTGCCGCTTCACGATCCTTGTAGTCGCCGACCGGGCCAAAGGCGAACTGATAACGACCCGCGTTGACGCCGGCCAGCAGTGCTGGCAGGCCGCCGACTGTTGCATGCTCGATCTTGACGCCGAGAACCTGTCCGAGCGCATCAGGTCAGGTCGGCGCTGGCGCCTGTCATCTCGGTGCCGGTGACGATTTCGTAGGGAGGGAACGAACCGTTGTTGACGGAGATCATCTTGCCGGCGGACTTGATGTCTTCTGGGAGGCGATCATGCAGCACCTCGTTGACTTCCAGCTTGATGGATGCGTCCTGCGCATTGGCGACGCCCGCAAGTGTGACGCCCGCGAGGGCGAGAGCGATGAGTTTCTTATGCGACATGTTCATTCCCCTTGTTTTACAAAGCTACGTTTCTTGAGAGATTAAGGTTACGACTGCCGGTCGATCCGGCTGCCATCCGTATCGAATGCGAAAAGCTCTTCCGGCGTCATGTGGCGCTTCATGATGCCCTGTGCGTGCAGTTCACTGGCAAAATCGTCGATCATCTTGCGGTTGGCGGCAAATCCGCTGGCATCCCAGCCTTTGGGCAGCTCGCGCGACGTTTTCAGGACCTCGTCGAACATCCACGGCGTGGTTTCGGCATATTTGCGGCGTTTGGCGGTCCACATGCGCTGCGATTCGTCGACGAGCCTGCTCACTTCGGCAATCACCCACGGGTTCTCGGCAACGATTTCGGCCTTGATGCCGATCAGATGCATGCCCGGAACATATCCCGCATCATCGAAGTAACGGCGCTCTTCTGCGCGGAAATCGGCCAGAACCTGACGGAAAGGTGAGCCCGGCTCGAAATAGCCATCGGGCATGAAGGGCGTAAAGATCGCATCCAGTTCGCCTTGGCGCAAAAGGTCGACCATCGGGCGTTCGCCGGGGCAAGCTTCGATTAGGCCAGGCTGGCCAAAGCCGTCGAGGCGATCGGTGATTGGGTGTGCCCCTGTCAGGCGACCAGCATACCACATCGCGTCCTTGACCTCGACACCTTCGCGGCGAACGGCGGCGCGCGTCCATGTGTTGCCGCTGTCGCGCCAGCCTGTTACCCCGATGCGCTTTCCTGCAAGCTGGGCAAGCGTGGTGATGTCGCTGTCGTGGGTGGTCATGATGCAGCGATGACGGAAGCCGCGCATGATGAAGTTGGGAATGCCGACGACACTGTCATCGCCGTCGTGGCGAAGCTGGGTATAGCGGCTGAACGAAATCTCGGCAGCCTCATGGTCGGGGCTCTTACCGAGATGGGAGACAAGCGTTCCGATCCGGTCCACCTGTATGTCGAGCTTGTCGGAAGCTACATCGCCGAGGATCAGCGGTGTCATGTAGTCCCAGTCACGCAGTGCAATTCGAAGTCTCAGTGTCATTCTAGATACTCACGTCAGAAAGTGCTGATGAAGGGAGATTAAAATGTTCACTTCGTAATGATCAAATGTTATTACGTTATTGAACATTTAATTTGGTGAGAAAATGAGCGACGCCTATAATTCGATCTGGTTTGCCGAAAAAAATAAGCGATCGAACAATTCATGGGAATCGCATTAGAAACCAGTGCCTTGATCAGGGCTGGGGCGCTTCCGGTCGGCGCCAAGTTGCCTCCAATCCGTGATCTTGCTTTTTCGCTCGGTGTCAGCCCGGCGACGATTTCGGAGGCTTGGAGCGAGCTAAGACGGCAAAAGATCATTACAGGCAGGGGACGAAACGGCACCTGGGTCAGTGGCGACCGCTTCATCGCAAAGCCAGAGCGCCTGGCGAGTTCCGGCCACTACGGTGCTGATGTGCTCGATCTGACGATGGCCGTTCCCGACCCAAGGCTGCTGCCGCCTTTACAGCAGGCGCTGGCTTATGGGGCCTCTGCGGAGAGCCTCAACAGCTATGAACGCAGCCGTATTCTGCCGGAACTGGAGGCCGAAGTTCGCAAGACATGGCCCTATAAGCCGGAAGCGATGCTTGCGACCAACGGCGGTTATAATGCAGTGTATACCGCCATTCATGCGCTGGTGACGCCCGGTGCGCCTGTCGCCATCGAAGAACCGACCGCGATGCGCCTCCTCGATATCCTTGAGCATCAGGGCGCACGTATTCTACCTGTGAAATGTGATGAGTACGGCCCGCTGCCCTCATCGCTACAGGATGCGATGCGTTACAAACCGGTCGTTTTCCTCTTTCAGCCCCGGTTGCATTCGGTGACCGGCCGGACGGTGACGGCGCAACGCCTGGGCGAACTAGCCGAAGTACTTCGTGACAGCGACACCCTCATAATTGAGGATGATGGCATGTCCGATATTTCCGCGGTTGAGCGTTATTCGCTTGGCACGCAGTTTCCCGACCGGGTCATTCACATCATCTCGTTTTCTAAAACGCTCGGCCCCGACCTTCGCTTAGCCGTACTATCGAGCACATCGGCAGTCGTTGAACAGATCCAATCTTATCGTAGTTTCAGTGCAGCCTGGACCAGCCACGTGTTCTACAAGCCGCCGGCGCATGGTTGTTGCGCCAACCGGAAACATGGAAAAATATCGCATCTGCCCGGGCTACCTATAAGAAACGACGCGATATGCTCGCTAGCGCATTGCGAGTGCGCGGCCTCACCATCGAAGATGGAGAAGGGTTATCGTTGTGGGTGCCAGTTGACTCTGAACCCTTTGCAATGGTTACGCTCGCTGCCCGAAATATTGCAGTTAACTCAGGAAGCAAATTCTGCGTTTCTCACAGCAATAACATTCGGGTGGCAACGTCGATGTTGGATGAGCGCTGTGAGGATGTAGCTGACGCCATTGCGCTCGCCCATATTATGTAGCTGCACACGCAACGCGCTGATAGCTCTGGTGCGGGCGGTGTCACGATGTTCGACCGCCGCCCGGAACAAGGGGTTCGTTGGTGACGTGTGGCACGCGCGGTCGTCACAGCGTTCCACTGCACGTTTGCGCGGATACCATGGCGTTTGGCACTTAAAGGGCCTTCCACAGTTTGTGTAGTTTACTGACCGGTAGCAGTGACACAGCGATGAGCGCTTATGCGAACGAAAACGACACGGTCACTCGGTCCAGAGACAGAAGTTCTTGGTGTCGCGTTCATTGACGATGACAGTTGGGTCGTTTCTGCTGCCGGCCCCGCCTATGGCAGCTGTCCCAAGCTCTCAGGCAATGGACCTCAATCGGCATGGCTGATCTGATCACAGTCTTCGAGAGTTGCCGGTTCAGGACAAAGTCGTGCCGATCCCGATTGTCGGTTGGAGAGGCGCAGTGCCATCCGGCTAATTATCCCTTCTGCTGTGATCATGAACCGGTTGGACATGGCCAATGATGAAAAAGAAGAAGCGAGGTTCGTAGAGATTTCTCCCAGGCCAAAAAAGTCCTTGATTTTTTATATTCTGAATGACATCTAAATTCACGTTAGATTGTAATGATAATCTTATTGAGCTTTGCACAACAGCGCGTGACTGCGCTAGGCAAGCAACCCACAAATTCGAGGAACATGTATGTCAGATCAAAAAGTTGTAGTCATATCAGGCGCGTCTGCCGGAATAGGCGAGGCCTCGGCACGCCTCCTCGCCCAAAATGGATTCCAGGTTTTTGGGGGCGCCCGCGACGTTAAGCGGGCTCCTGCCATTCCCGGTGTTCGCTTCGGAACTGTCGACGTCACCGATGAAGCATCGGTCTCCAGCTTTGTGGAATGGGTCCTTTCTGAAGCGGGCAGAATAGATGTTCTCGTGAACAACGCGGGTATTTCGCTTGTCGGCCCGGTGGAAAATACCTCAACGTCAGAAGCTCAATTGGTGTTCGATACCAACGTGTTTGGCCCCTTGCGCATGATTAGAGCAGTCCTTCCGTCTATGCGCACTGCGCGTAGTGGCCTCATTATCAATATGAGTTCCGTGCTGGGCTTTCTGCCTGCGCCGTTTATGGGCATCTATTCGAGTAGCAAGCATGCTCTTGAAGGGCTCTCCGAATCCTTAGATCATGAAATTCGAGAGTACAACGTGCGCGTCGTGCTGATCGAGCCAACCTTCACAAATACCAACCTCGACGTGAACGCGAAGCATACCGCGTCCCCTTGGGGGGTTTACGCGTCTCAGACCGCGGCAACCACCAAAGCGGTTGTGGCACAGATAAAATCGGCACCGTCGCCTTCCGTGGTTGCCAACCAGATTCTGGCTGCGATCAATGGCCCTTACCGCATGCGGCAACCGGCCGGGTGGACCGGCCACATTGTTGAGCCGGCTGCGAAGGTTCATGCCGGCATCTGCGGTTGATCGCAGCCTGCGGAAAACATTCGGCTTCAGCAAACGGAGTTGATTGTAAATGTCGACCACTGAATCCGCGCCCGGGTCATTCGCAGATCGCCTCGGCTACCGTTAGGCTATCATCCGGCCACGTAGCGCGGCCCCTCACAGTTTCGTTCCTCACCCGGAAGATTGCGCCTGGGCTGAGGTCTTGTTGAGCTTTTTTCAACCAGCGCGCAAATCTGGGAGAGGGAAACGTGACAATATGATTGGGCTAGCCTGTGAAACTCACGTGTTTTGCAAGACCGTCGTCCTGAGTTGCTGGCGAGCAATCTCAGAGATATCGACTGATAAGTTATTCACCTTGATCGAACTGAGCGTCATAAGTCAGCTCTATCCGGAGAGACGAGCTACGAATGTAGAGCTGGCCGCAGAACTAAATCTGACTTTGGCGCAGATTGACGAAGTTATTTGGTCTTTGATTTCGACAGATTTTCTGGATGAAGAGTCCGAATATATTAGTCTTACGTTGAGAGGGTTGAGTGTTATTCGGCGCGCAGTCTCGCTAGTCGATGAGGCAAGCAGAAAAAGCAAAAAATCTTAGTGTCCGTTCAGTGAGGTCCTGCACAGACTGTGGGTGGTCCACGTGACGTACCAATAAAAAAGTTCCATAATACTTATTACGCAATCAGCAACCTCTGATTGGTTGGTTCAAGGATGAAGTGCGACATGCAATAGATAACAATGGCTTATCAGTTGCAAGGAACGGCCATGAAGCGCACCTACTCCCAGATCGATATGGATGAACGCCGCAAGATCGCTCGTTGGCGAATGGCCGGCATCGGTGTCGAGGTGATTGCCGAGAAACTCGGACGGCATCGCTCGACGATTTTCCGCGCGCTCAGACGCAATAGGTTCGAGGATCAGCAGATGCCGGACCTCAACGGCTACTACTGCGTGACGGCGAATGCGATGGCACGTGAGCGACGTGCCAAGCTGCGTAAGCTTGCGCGGTTCTCGCATCTGCGTCAGTCGGTTATCGACCACATCCTGCATGGCTGGTCGCCGCAGCAGATTGCCGGCCGGATGCGACTGGAGCGGCATCCGATCTCTGTCAGCCATGAGACGATCTACAAGTTCGCCTATTCCTCGGACGGCCATGCGATCAAGCTGTGGCGACATCTGCCGGAGCATCGTGCCAGACGCCGGCCACGGCATGCCAGGCGCCGGCATGGCAGGCGTTTCAGCCCGGACGTCACCATTCTCTACCGGCCCGACGTCGTTGCCGAGCGCAAACAGTTCGGGCACTGGGAATGCGACCTCATCCAGTTCCGCAAGAAGTTCGGAAAGGCCAATGTGACGTCGCTGGTCGAACGGGTCAGCCGATTTGCCGTCTTCCTGCGCAACAACGACCGACAATCCAGACCGGTGATGGACGGCCTGATCCAGGTGCTGCAATCCCTGCCCCACCTCGCTCGTCGTTCGATCACCTTCGACCGAGGCACGGAATTCACCGACTGGCCCTACCTGCAGGCAAGCATCGGAACACAGACATGGTTCTGCGATCCGCAATCGCCCTGGCAGAAAGGTACCGATCGAAAACACCAACGGACGGGCCAGGAAATGGCTTTCGAGAGAGGTCAACCCACGACCACGATCTCACCGAGATCTGCAATCACCTGAACGCAACGCCACGCAAATGCCTCGGCTACAAAACACCGCAGAAGTCTTCCGCCAGAAACTCCTCACGCAAATCAGGCGTACCGGCTAGCCTCCATCAGCCCGCAAGTCGCGGTTCGCCATGAACTCACAAATTCCGTCATCAACTGCAACCCTCCCCTGGCCCCGCCATGATCATCGCAATTCTCGTTCGGGGCTTGATTTTACCACGGCGGTCGTGACGATGGGCGCCGAACAATGTCTGCCAATTCTTCGTCGGGAAACTCGCATGAAACTCCAGTTGATCCGCAATGCCACGTTGAAGCTTCACTACGCCGGTCGCACCGTGCTGATCGATCCCTATCTGGCGCCGAAGCACAGCCTGCCATCCTTTACCGGGCGGTCGCCGAATCCGATGGTCGAACTTCCGGTCGGGATCGACGACATTCTCGAGGGCGTGGAACTGGTAATCGTTTCGCATCTGCATGACGATCACTTCGACAGCGTTGCCATGGAGCGCGTACCGAAACATCTACCGCTTTTCTGTCAGCCGGGTGACGAGGCAACGATCCGCGAGGCTGGGTTCACCAACGTCACGCCGTTGACCGAAAGCGACCTGGGAGGGGCTGACGTTGACGCGCCGCGAGGGCAGTCACGGGCTTGGGCCGGTGGTTGAGCTGATGGGGCCTGTCATAGGTTTCAGCCTTGAGGCTGAAGGCGAACCGTCGGTCTACTGGGCTGGCGATACGGTGCTCTATCCGCCGGTGGCCAAGGTCATTGGCGAGACGCGACCCGACGTTATCATCACCCATTCCTGTGGCGCGCTGGGATGGCGATCTGATCGTCATGGATGCTGCGGAAACGGTCGCGGTCTGTGACGCCGCGCCGGATGCGATCGTCATTGCCACTCATATGGAGGCGCTCGATCACGCCACCATTAGCCGAAAAGATTTGCGCCACGCGGCGGAGGCAAAAGGCATCGCTCCTTCGAGGCTGATGATCCCTGAGGATGGTGAAACGGTGGTGCTGGGCAAACCGTAACGCGCTGTCAGCACAGGATCGGCGCCCTGCAGGGCGTCGCAATCCCCTTGCCTATTTTCCCTGGAATTGCGGGGCGCGCTTTTCGATGAAAGCAGCCATACCTTCCTTCTGGTCTTGGGTGGCAAACAGCGCGTGAAAAATGCGACGTTCGAACAGGATGCCTTCCCGCAGGCCGCCTTCGAGGGCGCGGTCGACGGCCTCGCGCTGCCATGGTGGCGGCCTTGCCGTAACCGGCAATCGTTTGGGCCGCTGCCAATGTTTCGTCCAGCAGCTTTTCCGCCGGCAGCACGCGGGCGACGAGACCGCAGCGTTCGGCCTCGGTCGCGTCCATCATCCGGCCGGTGAGGATCATGTCCATCGCCTTGGCCTTGCCGACCAGCTTCGTCAGTCGCTGCGAGCCGCCCATGCCGGGGATAACGCCGAGCTTGATTTCTGGCTGGCCGAACATGGCGGTGTCGGCTGCAAAGATCATGTCGCACATCATCGCCAGTTCACAGCCGCCGCCGAGCGCATAGCCGGAGACCGCAGCGATCTTCGGCGTGCGGAAAGAGGCGAACCGATCCCAGGCGGCAAAGAAGTCCTCACCGAACATATCCGGGAACGACTTGTCGGCCATTTCCTTGATATCAGCGCCGGCGGCAAAGGCTTTTTCCGAACCCTTCAGCACGAAGCAGCCGACGCCCGGATCCCGGTCCAGCGGCGCAAGGTCCGTCGCCAGCGCGTTCATGATCTCGGAGTTGAGCGCGTTGCGGGCGGCAGGCCTGTTCAGCGTGACGATGACGACGCGGTCCTGCTGTTCGATGATGATCGGTTTTTCCATGAGCGTAATCCTCTTGCGGGCGTTTAAGGCGTTGTCAGGCGGTGCCGCCGGATTGTTGCCTTAGCATGTCAATGATGCCGGAAAAATCCTTGTCGGCGTTTCCGAGTTCATTGAAGCGCATAGAGCTCGGCGGCCTTGGCGCCAAGGGGCGTGGTGGCGCCGGCGGATTGCGCTGCCTCTTGCGAAAGCTTCAAGTCTTTCAGCATCAAGGCTCCGGCAAAGCCCGGTTTGTATTCATTGTTGGCCGGCGATGTCGGGACAGGGCCAGGGACCGGGCAATAGGTGGTCAGCGACCAGCACTGGCCCGACGATACCGAGGCGACATCGAACAGCGCCTGATGCGAGAGGCCAAGTTTTTCGCCAAGCACGAAGGCCTCTCCGACGGCGATCATGCTGACGCCGAGGATCATGTTGTTGCAGATCTTTGCCGCTTGCCCTGCCGCTGCACCACCACAATGGATGATGCGTTTTCCCATTGCTTCGAAGATCGGCTGGGATTTCGAGAACACATCGTGCCCGCCGCCGATCATGAAGGTCAGCGTGCCCGCCGCCGCACTGCCGGTGCCGCCGGATACGGGCGCATCCAACGAAGGGCAGCCCTTTGCGGTCGCCATCTCATGCGCCTTGCGGGCGCTGTCGATGTCGATGGTCGAGCAATCGATCAACAGCGTGCCGGATGGCACTATTGCCACGAGCTCCTGCCAGACCGATAGAACATGTTTTCCGGCGGGAAGCATGGTGATGACGGTGTCGGCGCCTGTGACTGCTTCGGCAAGCGATGCGCAGGCGGTAATATCCTTGCTGCTCGCTTCGTCCAGCAGTGGCTGCGAAAGGTCGAAGCCTTTGACTGTGTGGCCTGCCTTGACGAGATTGGCAGCCATCGGGCCGCCCATGTGACCGAGACCGATAAAGCCGATCGTCATGTTGCTGATCCTTCCGTGATCTTATCCGCAAAGAGCGGATGGGCAGAGGACTGGAAATAGGCATCGACATCGGCTGCCGTGACATCGGCAAGCCGTGCTGGCCGCCATTGCGGATTGCGATCCTTGTCGATCACGGCGGCGCGCACACCCTCGTAGAAATCGTGGCTGTGCAGGACCGCTGTGGTGGCCGAAAACTCCCGTTCGAGGCAGTCTTCCAGCGGTTCGGTTTTCCGCCCCAGCCGCAGCAGGCGCAGGGTCACGGTGAGGCTGAGCGGCGATTTCGCCGAAAGAACGGAAAGAATCTTTTCCGCGAAAGGGCTGTCATCCGCACGCAGGGCTGCGAGAATCCCTTCGATGGTGCCGAAGGCGAAGAGGCGATCGATGGCCGGTTGTTGTGGTTCCAGAACGCCGGCTGGCGGGGCTTCCGACAAGCCTGCGATCGTGGTTGATATTGCCGCGCTTGAACTTCGCGCAGGCAGCGATGCCAACGCCTCGATCAATACTGCAAGCCGTTCAGAAGGAACAAAAACATCGGCAAGACCGACGAGGATGGCGTCTGCGGCGCCCAGTGGTTCGCCGGTCAGTCCGACATAGGTGCCGAGTTCGTTTGGCCTACGCGTCAAAAACCAGGATGCGCCGACATCCGGGAAAAAACCGATGCCCGTTTCGGGCATGGCGAAACGGGTGCGTTCGGTGACGATCCGGTGGCTGCCATAGACGGAGATGCCGACACCACCGCCCATGACGATGCCGTCCATAATGACGATATAGGGCTTCGAAGTTCGGCCGATGCGGGCGTTGAGCGTGTATTCTTCGCGCCAGAATGTTGCCGGCTCGTTTCCGATCCAGCTTTCCCTCCGTCATAGATGGCGCGGATATCGCCACCGGCACACAGGCCGCGTTCCCCTCACCCGTGACGAGCACGGCTGCGATGGCTGGATCCAGTTCGAAATCGTCGAGCGCCGCCTCGATGTCGCGCACCATCTGCAGCGTCAGGCTATTCAGCGCCTTGGGGCGGTTGAGCCGGATGCGGCCGAGCGCGCCTTGGCGTTCGACCAGCGTTTCGGCTTCTGCTGCGCGGGTGTCAGATGTGGAGGGCATGGCCAAGCGCTTTCAAGGCGGCTTCCTGGAAGCCTTCGCTGCGTGTCGGATGGGCGTGGATCGTCGCGGCAATGTCTTCCAGACGAGCGCCCATTTCAATCGCCAGCGCAAAGGTGCTCGAGAGTTCCGAAACGCCGGCCCCGACGGCCTGCACGCCGAGAACGAGGTTGGTATCCGTTCGCGCCACGATGCGAACAAAACCATCTTCGGAAAGCATGGTCATCGCACGGCCGTTGGCGCTGAACGGAAAAATGCCGACGCGGATCTCATACCCTTGCGCCCGCGCCTCGTCTGGCGACAGGCCGGCGGTGACGATCTCCGGGTCGGTAAAGCAGACCGCGGGAATGCAGCGCTTGTCCCATGTCCGCTTCTTTCCGGCGACGATCTCCGCCACCATCTCGCCCTGTGCCATGGCGCGGTGGGCCAGCATCGGTTCGCCGGTGATGTCGCCGATGGCGTAGACGCCGCGCATCGATGTCCGGCATCGTTCGTCGATACGCAGGAATTTGCCGGCGCGGTCGAGGTCGAGGTCGTCCAGTCCCCATCCTTCGGTGCGCGGCTTGCGGCCGACCGTCACGAGGATCTTGTCGGCTGGAAGCCGCTGCTCCTCGCCTTCGGCGGTTTCGATCTGGAGCGCCAGCCCCTCCTCCGAAAGTCCCTTGGCCTTGGCACCGGTCAGGACGCGGATGCCTAAATCGGCGAGCCGCTTGGCCACCGGCTTCACCAATTCCGCATCATATTGCGGCAGGATCTGCTGCATCGCTTCAACGACCGTCACCTCGGAGCCCATCTTGGCGAAGGCGGTTCCGAGTTCCAGACCGATATAGCCGCCGCCGACAACAACCAGCTTCTGCGGCACCGTCTTCAGCGACAGCGCTTCGGTGGAGGAGATGACGGGGCCGCCGAAAGGCAGGAACGGCAGTTCCACGGGCTCGGAACCGGTGGCGACCACCACGGTCTCGGCGCGGATGACCTGCGTTCCCGTTTCCGTTTCGACCTCCACAGTCTTGCCGTCGTGGAACGTTGCCTTGCCATGCACGATCTTGACCTTGGCCTTGCGCAACAGGCCGAGCACGCCACTGTTCAGGCGACCGACAATGCCGTCCTTCCAGGAGATGGTTTTGGCGAGGTCGAGCTTTGGTGCTTCGACCGAGATGCCAAGCGGGCTTTTGGTACCCGCCATATGGCTGACCTTCTCGAATTCCTCCGCCGCATGAATGAGCGCCTTGGAAGGGATGCAGCCGATGTTGAGGCAGGTGCCGCCGGCCTTGACGGCTTCGACAATGACTGTATCGACGCCGAGCTGCCCGGCCCGGATGGCGCAGATATAGCCGCCCGGACCGGCGCCGATGACGAGAAGTTTGCAGACGATCTCTTTCATGGGCTCAGCTTTCAATGAAAATCAGCGCGGGGGTTTCGAGCAGGGCCTTGATCCGCTGGACGAAGGTCGCCGCATCCCAGCCGTCCACCACCCGGTGATCGAAGCTGGATGACAGGTTCATCATCTTGCGCGGAATGAACTGGCTGCCATCCCAAACCGGCCGGGTCATGATCTTGTTGACGCCGACGATCGCCACTTCCGGGTGGTTGATGATCGGCGTCGTGGCGATGCCGCCCATGGCGCCGAGTGAGGTGATAGTGATGGTCGAGCCGGACAGTTCTTCGCGTAGCGCCGAGCCGGTGCGGGCGGCCTCGGCCAGCCGGACGACTTCCGCCGCGCAATCCCAGATGCCGCGCGCTTCCGCATGACGCACCACCGGGACAGTCAGGCCCGCCGGTGTCTGGGTGGCGATGCCGATATGCACGGCTGCGTGGCGGCTGATGATACCGGCATCGTCATCGAAGGTGGCGTTGACGACGGGCTGTTCATCGATCGTCTTCACCATAGCCCGCATTAGGAACGGCAGGATCGTCAGCTTGGTCTGGTCCGGCTTGCGGCCGGCGTTCATCGTCGCGCGCAGGTCTTCCAGATCGGTGACGTCGATTTCCTCGACATAGGTGATATGGGGAATGCGCGAGGTCGCCAGCACCATCTTCTCGGAAATGCGGCGGCGCAGGCCGGTGACCTTGATCTCCTCGACGGCGGTTTTGCGGGCACGGCCGGTCGGCGCCGGTTGCGGTTGCAGCACCACGGGCAAGAAACTGGTCGAGGTCGTCATGGGTGATGCGTCCGGCCGGTCCTGTGCCCGTCACCTGCCGCAGGTCGATGCCGCCATCCTGCGCCCGAAGGCGGACAGCAGGTGAAGCGAGCGGCTTGTCGGCAATGGCCTGGACCGCAGCCTTGGCAACCGGCGCAGACTGGATGAGCTTCTTCGTTTCGACTGGCGGTGGGTTTACCACCTTTTCAACAGGCTGCTCGACAGGCTCGATCGTCACGGTTTCCGCCATCGAAACCGCGTCGACCTCGCCCACCTCGCCCGCGACCTGAATGCGTACTAGCGGCGCCTTGACGGCCACAGTGTCACCGATTTCTGCGCCCAGCCAGAGAACGGTGCCGGTGACCGGCGATGGGATTTCGACGGTCGCCTTGTCGGTCATGACGGCGGCAAGCACCATGTCTTCACGGACGGGATCGCCGACCTTGCAATGCCATTCGACAAGCTCGGCCTCCGCCACGCCTTCGCCGACATCCGGCATCTTGATGATGAACTCACCCATGATCAAGCCTCCATCACTTCGGCCAGCGCGCGGCCGACGCGGCCGGGACCGGGGAAATAATCCCATTCCTGCGCGTGCGGATAGGGCGTGTCCCAGCCCGTGACGCGAACGACGGGGGCTTCCAGATGATAGAAGCAATGCTCCTGCACGAGTGCCGTGAGTTCGGCGCCATAGCCCGAGGTCAGGGTCGCCTCGTGCACGACGACGCAGCGGCCGGTCTTGGTGACCGATTGCACGATCGTATCGAGATCGAGCGGCAACAGGCTGCGCAGGTCGATCACCTCGGCATCGATGCCCATTTCTTCCGCGGCCGCTAACGCCACATGCACCATGGTACCATAGGCGATAACGGTGACAGCAGCACCTTGCCGGCGGATTTCGGCCTTGCCGATCGGAATGCTGTAATGGCCTTCCGGTACTTCGCCCAGGTCATGCTTCGACCATGGCGTCACCGGCCTGTCGTGATGGCCGTCGAAGGGGCCGTTATAGAGGCGCTTCGGCTCGAGGAACATCACCGGGTCCGGGTCTTCGATCGAGGCGATCAGCAGGCCCTTGGCGTCGTAGGGATTGGAGGGCACGACGACCTTCAGGCCGCAGACATGGGTGAACAGCGCTTCCGGGCTCTGGCTATGCGTTTGCCCGCCAAAAATGCCGCCGCCGGTCGGCATGCGCAGCACGATCGGGCAGGTGAAATCACCGTTCGAACGATAGCGGATGCGGGCGGCTTCCTGGGTGATCTGGTCGTAAGCCGGGTACATATAGTCGGCGAACTGGATCTCGACGCAGGGCTTCAGGCCATAGGCGGCCATGCCGATCGCCGTGCCGACAATGCCGCTCTCGCTGATCGGCGCATCGAAGCAGCGGGTCTTGCCGTATTTCGCCTGAAGTCCCTGGGTGCAACGGAAGACGCCGCCGAAGTAGCCGACGTCCTCGCCGAACACCACGACATCGTCGTCGCGTTCCATCGAGACGTCCATGGCGCTGCGCACGGCCTCGATCATCGTCATTCTGGCCATGTCAGTATCCTGCCTTCTGCCGCTGGCGGCGAATATGGGGCGGCATTTCGGCATAGACGCCTTCGAAGATGTCGCGCACGGACGGTTTGCCGCCGGCATGAAGGGTGCCATGGGTTTCGGCTTCTTTCTGCGCCTGGATCACCTCGTCGAGGATTTCGGCTTCCGCCTGCACATGCCGCTCCTCTGACCAGGCACCACGGACGATCAGATGTTTCTTCAAACGCAGGACGGGATCGCCGAGCGGCCAGGCTTCGGACTCTGTCTTCGGGCGATAAGCGCTCGGGTCGTCGGACGAGGAATGCCCCCCGACCCGGTAGGTCACATATTCGATGAGCGTTGGACCGAGATTGCGCCGGGCGCGCTCGGTCGCCCAGAGGGAAACGGCGTAGACGGCGAGATAGTCGTTGCCATCGACCCGCAGGGCCGGAATGCCGAAGCCGAGACCGCGGGCGGCAAACGTGCCGGAACCGCCACGGGCGATACCCTGGAAGGTCGAGATCGCCCATTGATTGTTGACGATATTGAGGATGACTGGCGCCTTGTAGGTCGAAGCGAAGACCAGCGCCGAATGAAAATCCGATTCCGCCGTCGAGCCATCGCCGATCCAGGCGGCGGCGATCTTGGTGTCGTTCTTGATGGCCGACGCCATGGCCCAGCCGACGGCCTGGACATATTGGGTGGCGAGGTTGCCGGAGATGGTGAAGAAGCCATGCTCCTTGGAGGAATACATAATCGGCAACTGCCGCCCGCGCAGCGGGTCTTTTCGTTCGAGAAGATCCGGTTCATCATCTCGACCATCGGATAGTCGTCGGCAATCAATAGACCTGCCTGGCGATAGGTCGGGAAGTTCATATCGCCCTTCTTTAGCGCCTTGCGGAAGGCGCAGCTGACGGCTTCCTCGCCCAGGTGCTGCATATAGAAGGATGTCTTGCCCTGCCGCTGCGCCATCAGCATGCGGGCGTCGAAGGCCCGGAGCTTCATCATGTTGCGCAGGCCGGTCAGCAATTCTTCATCCGACAATAGCCCGGCCCAGGGACCGACGGCTTCGCCATCGCGGTTCAACACGCGAATGATCGAATAGGCGAGATCGCGGATATCTTCCGACGCGGCATCGACTTCCGGGCGAGGCACCGAGCCAGCCTTGGCGATATTGACGTTGGAAAAATCCGGCATGCCGCCGGGCCGCACGGCGGGTTCCGGAACATGCAGGCTCAATTGCGGGAACTCTGTCATGCCTCGTGCTTCCTCCCATTTTTACCCTTGTCTTCCAGACTCCTCCCGGAAGTAGGGTTTCTTTTCTTATAGACTACGTGCAATGACGATGCGCTGCACGTCGCTTGTACCTTCGTAGATCTGGCAGATTCGAACATCGCGATAGATGCGCTCGACTGGATAGTCCGACATGTAACCATAGCCGCCATGGATCTGGATCGCGTCCGAGCAGACTTTTTCCGCCATCTCCGACGCAAACAGTTTTGCCATCGAAGCTTCCGTCAGACAGGGCTCGCCAGCTTCCTTCAGTTCAGCGGCATGGAGCACCATTTGCCGCGCAGCCGTAATCTGCGTCGCCATGTCGGCAAGACGGAAGGCAACGGCCTGATGCTCGATGATCGGCTTGCCGAAGGCAATGCGTTCGCGGGCATAATCGCGCGCTGCCTCGAACGCCGCCCGTGCCATGCCGACCGATTGCGAGGCAATGCCGATCCGGCCGCCTTCGAGATTGGCGAGTGCGATCTTGTAGCCCTCGCCTTCGGCACCCAGCCGTAGATCAGCCGGAATGCGCATATTGGTAAAGGCGATCTGGCAGGTATCGGAGGAATGCAGACCGAGCTTGTGTTCGACGCGAACGACCTCGTAGCCCGGCGTATCCGTCGGCACGATGAACGCAGTGATGCCCTTCTTTCCGGCATCGGGATCGGTCACCGCAAAGACGATGATGACATTGCCGTTCTTGCCGGACGTGATGAACTGCTTGGCACCATCGATCACATAATGATCGCCGTCGTGGCGGGCGCGGGTGCGCAGGTTGGAGGCATCGGAGCCGGCCTGCGGTTCGGTCAGCGCAAAGCCGCCGATCCATTCGCCGGAGGCAAGCTTCGGCAGGAAACGTTGCTTCTGCTCTTCGGTGCCGAATTTCAGGATCGGCACGCAGCCGACGGAGCTGTGCACGCTCATGATGGTCGAGCACGGACCGTCACCGGCGGCAATTTCCTCAAGTGCCACGGCATAGGCAACGGTGCCGGTTTCCGAGCCGCCATAGGCCTCCGGCACCAGCATGCCGAGGAAACCGAGTTCGCCCATTTCCTTCAGCTCGTCTTTGGGAAACGCATGCGACACGTCGCGCTCGGCGGCACCGGGTGCCAGCCGCTCGCGGGCGAAATCGCGGGCCATGTCGCGGATCTGGATCTGCTGTTCAGACAGGATCATGTGTGGGTCTCCTCCCCTGCCCCTTCAATGCCGCTCGACCGCAATCGCCGTCGCCTCGCCGCCGCCGATGCAGAGCGAGGCCATGCCGCGCTTCAGATCATAACGTTCAAGGGCTGCCAGCAATGTGACGATGACGCGGGCGCCGGAGGCGCCAATGGGATGGCCGAGCGCGCAGGCGCCGCCATGCACATTGACCTTGTCATGCGGCAGGTCGAGATCGCGCATCGCCGCCATGGCGACGACGGCGAAGGCCTCGTTGATCTCGAACAGATCGACATCCTTGAGGTCCCATCCCGTGCGTTCGCTGAGCCTTTTCAGCGCACCGATTGGTGCCGTCGCAAACAGGTTCGGTGCCTGTGCATGGGTCGCGTGGCCGACGATGGTGGCAAGCGGCGTCAAGCCCCTGCGTTCCGCCTCGGAGCGGCGCATCAGCACCAGTGCGGCAGCGCCGTCGGAGATCGAGCTGGCATTGGCTGCCGTCACCGTGCCGTTTTCGCGGAAGGCAGGCTTCAGCGTCGGGATCTTTTCAAGCCTTGCCTTGCCCGGCTGCTCGTCGAGGCTGACGACCTGTTCGGTCTTTCCGGACTTGAGAGTCACTGGCGTGATTTCGGCTTCAAAAGGCCCTCGCGGATCGCTTTCTGCGCACGGTTCAGCGAGGTCACGGCAAAATCGTCCTGGGCGGGACGCGTGAACTGATAGGCCTCGGCGCAGTCTTCGGCGAACGTTCCCATCAGCCGTCCCTTGTCATAGGCATCCTCCAGCCCGTCGAGGAACATATGGTCGATGATGCGGCCATGGCCGAGCCGGTAACCGCCGCGGGCACGATCGAGCAAATAGGGTGCATTGCTCATGCTTTCCATACCGCCGGCGACGGCAATATTGGCGCTGCCGGCCAGAATCAGATCATGCGCGAGCATCGCCGCCTTCATGCCGGAGCCGCACATCTTGTTGACGGTGCTGGCGCCGGTTGCAAACGGAAGGCCGGCGCCGATGGCTGCCTGCCGGGCTGGCGCCTGTCCCTGCCCTGCCGGCAGCACGCAGCCGAACACGACTTCGTCCACCAGTTCCGGCGCAACCCCACTGCGCTCAAGGGCGGCGCGGATCGCGGCGGCACCGAGCTCGGGCGCAGTCGCGCCCTGCAGGTCGCCTTGAAATCCGCCCATTGCGGTGCGGGCGGAACCGACGATGACGATGGGATCATGTGATGTCATTTCAAATCTCCCGAAACCGCTATCAACGCGGCCCCATGCGCAGGGCGCCATCCAGCCGGATGACCTCGCCGTTCAACATGGTGTTTTCACAGATATGGCGCACTAGAGCGGCAAATTCAGCGGGGCGGCCAAGACGCGGTGGAAACGGCACGCTCTTGCCGAGCGCTTCCTGGGTCTCAGGCGGCATGCCGGCCATCATCGGCGTTTCGAAAATGCCGGGGGCGATGGTGACGACCCGGATGCCGAAGCGGGCAAGCTCGCGGGCAATCGGCAGGGTCATGCCGACGACGCCACCCTTCGAGGCCGCATAGGCGGCCTGGCCGATCTGCCCATCGAAGGCTGCGACAGATGCCGTGTTGACGATGACGCCGCGTTCGCCTTCGCCGTCGGGGTCCTGTGTCTGGATGGCGGCAGCAGCGAGACGGATCATATTGAATGTGCCGACCAGGTTGATGCCGATCGCCTGCGTAAAACTTTCGAGGCGATGCGGGCCGTCTCGGCCGAGAACCTTTTCGCCCGGCGCAACGCCGGCGCAGTTCACCAAGCCATGCAGGTGGCCGAAGCTCTCAAGGGCTGCCCCGATTGCGGCCTGTCCATCCGCTTCGCTGGTGACATCGGTACGGATAAACCGGACGCTCGAGCCGAGATTGGCGGCGATCTGCGCACCGGCATCCTGATTGATATCGGCGACAACGATGCGGGCGCCAGCCTCGGCCAGCAGGCGCGTGACAGCCGCGCCAAGGCCGGAACCGCCGCCGCTCACCACAAAAACCTTACCGGAAATCTTCATAGCGCTGTCCTTCTGCTGCGAAGGCGCGCGGCGATCAGTTCTCGATACGTCATGCAGCCTCCCCGCCGCGTTCCGTCCATCATGCCTGATTTCGATCATAGCATCTTGCCGGACTCTACGCTTGCGCGGTATTGCAAGCGATGACAGAACTGTCCTTCATTTTTCGGCCGATTTTGCCATATGGGAGGAAAGCCGATGGTGGATGCAGACCGGCGGATGATCTCGCCCTCGTTTGTGGAGGAGGCGCTTGATTGCCTGCGCCGGGCGGGTAGACCGACGGCGCCGCTTTTGGCTTCGCTGGGATTGCCGGCCACTGTCGAGTACCCGATTTCCGCCGAAAGCTACGGGGCTCTGTGGCTGGCAGTCGCGGCCGAAGTCGACGACGAGTTCTTCGGCATGGGCGAGCGGCCGATGCGGCGCGGCAGCTTTACGCTGCTCTGTCATTGCGTGCTGCATGCAAAGACGCTCGATCAGGCACTGCGGCGGGCGCTGCGTTTTCTCGGCGTGGTGCTTGAGGATCCGAGCGGCGAACTGGTGATCCGCGATGGGCTCGCTGAAATCGTGCTGATCGACAAGGGCAAGGTCCGTTCGGCCTTTGCCTATCGGACTTACTGGATCCTGCTGCATGGCATCACCTGTTGGTTGGTTGGCCGCCGCATCCCGATCCGCCGGGTGGATTTCCGCTGTGCAGAGCCGCTGGAGGGGGCCGACTACCGCCTCTTCTTCGGCGCGCCTGTGCAGTTTTCACAGCCCGTCAGCCGTCTTGCCTTCGATCGTGCGGTGCTGAAGCTACCGATTGTTCGCACTGAGCAGGCCTTGAAACAGTTTCTCCGCGGTGCCCCGGCCAATATTCTCGTGCGCTACCGATATGATGCAGGTCTCGCGGCCGCCGTGCGAAAGCGGCTGCGACAACAGACGCCGGCGGCCTGGGCCGGGTTTAGCGATCTTGCCGCGCAGATGCACATGTCACCCTCGACGCTGCGCCATCGTCTGCAAGGTGAGGGTCAGAGTTATGCCGGGATCAAGGACGAGATCCGCCGCGACCACGCCATCGAAATGCTGTTGCAGAGTGAAGCAAGTGTCGGAGAAGTTGCCGCGCAACTCGGTTATTCCGAACCAAGCGCCTTCCACCGTGCTTTTCGAAAATGGACGGCGAAGAGCCCGGCGGCGTTTCGGAGGGAGCGAGACAACGAGACCGGCGAATAGTTTTTTGAGGATCGTAGCGGCGCGGGCTTTCCTTGCGCCATGCAAACCGCAATGATCACAGGCACACTCGTACCGCGACCAAGGACAGACGTCATGACCACCATTTTCGATGCCCCTGAGGATTTCGCAACGACCGCTCTTGCAGGCTTTGCCACGATCTACAGCCGTTATGTCCGTCACGTGAGGGGCGGCGTCGTGCGTTCGACCAAGGTGTCGAAGGGCAAGGTATCGGTGGTGATTGGTGGTGGCTCCGGGCACTATCCGGCTTTCGCTGGTTATGTCGGTCCGGGTCTTGCCGATGCGGCGGTGGCCGGCGATGTGTTCGCCTCCCCTTCCACGGCTGCGGTGGCACGCGTTTGCCGCCACGCAGACCAGGGCGGCGGCATCCTGCTCGGTTTTGGCAATTATGCCGGCGACGTACTGAATTTCGGTGTTGCGGCGGAACGTCTACGGGCGGAGGGCATCGATGTGCGCATCGTGCCGGTCACTGACGACGTGGCGAGCGCACCAATGGATGCCGCAGCCAAGCGCCGCGGCATCGCCGGCGATCTCGTTGTCTTCAAGATCGCCGGTGCTGCTGCGGAAGCCGGCATGAATCTCGACGACGTCGAGCGTGTGACGCGCCATGCCAATGACCGCACCGTTTCCTTCGGCGTCGCCTTCAAGGGCTGCACGCTGCCAGGGGCCGGCGGTCCGCTGTTCACGGTTCCGCACGGCCAGATGGCGCTGGGCCTCGGCATCCATGGCGAGCCGGGCATCAAGGAAGAGGCGATCATCCCCGCAAAGGATTTGGCCAAGCTCCTGACGGAGAAGCTACTGGTAGAGCGCCCGGTGGGGACGACCAAGGTGGGTGTGGTTCTCAACGGTCTGGGTGCGACGAAATATGAAGAACTGTTCGTGCTCTGGACGACGGTCTCGACACTTCTCAAGGGTGCCGGACTGGACGTCGTTGCGCCGGAAGCCGGAGAATTCGTCACCAGCCTCGATATGCAGGGCTGCTCGCTGACGCTTCTCTGGCTCGACGACGAGCTGGAAACGCTCTGGTCGGCAGCCTGCGATACGCCGGTCCTGCGCCGGGGCGCAACGTTTGCGACGGAACCGGCAACCGATGCGCTTGACGACATCGAAGGAAAGATGGTCTTCGCCCCCGCCTCCGAAGCATCGAAGGAAGCCGGAAAATGCGTGACCGGGCTGCTCTCGGGCATCGCTGCCGCACTGAAGGGCGCTGAAGACGAACTCGGCCGGATCGACGCGCAGGCGGGCGACGGCGATCACGGCCAGGGCATGCGCCGGGGTTCGGCGGCGGCACTTGATGCTGCCAATGCTGCCGTTGCTGCTGGCGCGGGCGCCGCAAGCGTTCTGGCCGTTGCCGGCGACGCCTGGGCGGACAGGGCTGGTGGAACATCGGGCGCAATCTGGGGCCTGCTGCTGCGCTCCTGGAGCAATGCGCTGAGCGACAGCGATGCGATCGAAAAGGATGCCGCTGTCAGGGGCGCCCGGCTTGCGCTCGACGGTGTCACCCGGCTTGGCCGCGCGGCTTGGCGACAAGACGCTGGTCGATGCGCTGATCCCGTTTGTGGAAACGCTGGAGCGCGAGGCCGCTTCGGGCAAAACGCTGTCGGACGCCTGGTCACTGGCGGCTGACGCTGCAAAAGCCGCTGCCGATGCGACTTCGGCCCTGACCCCGAAACTCGGCCGTGCCCGGCCACTGGCTGAAAAGAGCATCGGTCATCCCGACGCTGGCGCCGTATCTCTGGCGCTCGTGGCGCGAGTGGCAGCGGACTATATCGAGAAGAGTTCAGCGCGATAATTCGTGCCGTATTTAATCCGACCGGCCATACGGGTTTACCGCATGGCCGGTCGTTGTTGTTTCTGAAAAGACAGCGTGTTTTAGCTCCGCTGCGCCAGTTCCTTGTCGATCGCCGAAACAAGGCGCGCGTCCTCGGCCGTGACATCGGGTGAAAAGCGCGGCAACCTTGCCGTCGCGGCCGATCAGGAATTTTTCGAAATTCCACAGCACGTCGGCCTTGTTCTCCGGCTCGACGCCATAGCCCTTCAGCCGGTCGCGCATCGGACCTTCACCGATTGCGTCAGGCGCAATCGCCGTCAGGCTGCGATAGAGCGGGTGAGCCGCCTCCCCCTTGACGGAAATCTTCGAAAAGATCGGGAACTGCACGTCATAGGTGCTGGTGCAGAACTCGACGATCTCGGCTTCGGTTCCGGGCTCCTGTTCCATGAAATTGTTGGCCGGGAAGGCAAGGACGACCAGTCCTGCATCGCGCTTGGCCTCGTAGAGCTTTTCAAGGCCTTCATACTGCACGGTCAGGCCGCATTTCGACGCGACGTTGACGACCAGCATCACGCGGCCGCGAAATTCGGCAAGCGTCGTCTGGCGTCCGTCGGCTGTCTTGACCGGGATATCCAATGGGGAAGATGTCACGTTGTCCACTCCGCTCCCGATGGCAATACCGGAAAGCCGGGGGAGCCTTGCGTCCCGATCAATCCTTGTCGTTGAATATCTGGTAGAGGATGCCAAGTCCACGCTGGCCATCGCGATTGCCGATGGCAGCCAGCGCCTCGAAAACCCGCCGCGCATCGGCATAGCGTTTCAGCCTGAGATAGGCATATCCCCTGAGTGACAGAAGGTCGGTCCTTTCGGGACCGATCTGCCTCAACTGATCGAGAACGAGCAGCGCTTCCCGGGACCGGCCCGCGTCGAAAGCAGCGACGGCCTTGTCGGCAAGGATCGCCTGCTGAAGTTCGAAAGCACGTTTGCGGCTTTGCGGCGCCTTGATCGCCGATACCGCAGCCTTGCTCGACAGGCCGGCACGCAGATAGGCGAGACTCTGGCCATAGGCTGCATCTTCGCGGGTTTTCGCCGATGACCCGAGCATGCCAACCTCGAAGGCAGCCGCAGCTTCCATCGGCCTGTTCCGTTCCATCAGGCACCAGCCGCGCGTCAACGCGGTTTCCGGCGCCAGCGTTTGTGGATTGAGCGTGGACTTGCAGCCCCGGTCGAGGGCAACGGTCCTGCGCGGGCGTGTCATCACGACTTGCTCCGGCTGGTCGTATTCAGCGTCTTGCGAGACCACGGTCGCAGGTGCCTGCCGCCGGACGACAACAGTTTCATTGGCAGTCGGTAACTGCTTGCTTGCCGTCTCCGGCTTTTCAACCTCGCCAACCTTGGCAATGCGTTCCGATCGCCCGGCCCAGAGACGCTGGATTTCGGCCAGACCTTTCAGATCGTCCAGCTGAAGATAGGTCACAGCCAGTCCATAGGCAGACGGTTCGTCGTCGAGCTTCCAGCTGAGCGCAGTCCGGAACCATTGCAGGGCCGTTTGCGGCTGGTTCAAGGCGCGCGATACCAGCCGAACTGCTGGGCAGTTGAGGCGTCACGCGATTTTATCACCTCGGCGGCAATTCGCTTCAACACGTCGCCGGAAATGGCAACCGGTGGCTCGAGTGCAAGCAGGTTGGCCGTGGCGGCGAGATAGACGGCTTTTGCATCCTTGGAATCGTCGCGCCAGCGATACATTGTATCTTCAGCGGCCAGCTGATCGTTGCGATCGATCAAGGTGAGTGCCAAGCCCTGCGATGCCGATGCCGTATCTTCCTTATCGCGAGCCTTGCGGAACCATTTTTCCGCAGCGTCCATGTCGCCACGCGGCAGGTAATACCAGCCGAGCAGCAGGGCATCGGAGGCAAGGCCGCCGGTCTCGGCAAGACGCTCGACCCGGGACAGATATTGCGGCGGGACAACGAGTTTTCCGTCAGCATTGGCTTCGGCGACAAACCGGCGTGCGAGATCGTCGCGGATGCTGTCAAATTCCATCGTGCCGTCCGGTGCCGTCTTCTCCTTGGCCAGAAGATTCTCGACGCTCCTGGAGGGAAGAATGGCGGCGGCCTTTTGAACCGTGGCAAGGCGCTCGGCGGCATTCTGGCAATTGTTCAGAATATAGGAATAGGCGTCGGTCGCGCGCTGTGCCTTGTCGGTGTGGAAGAACGCTTCGGCCACGCGCCACAGGACATCGACTTCGCTGCAGGTGAGAAGGCTGGGCGTTTCCGCACCGATCCGCACGACGGTCTCATATTGTTTCAGGTCCGAGGCATTGATCAGCCGGGTGCGGGCTTCGGCCACGGTCAACCGGTCGATCAGATCTGCAGGCGGTTTCCATGCGGGTTCTGCTACCTGCCGTTCGGCAATGGCCTTGCGGACTTCGGCGTAGCGGGCTTGCGCGTAAAGCTCCCACATTGCCTCCAGCTGCTTGTCCTCGTTTTGAGGAACTGCGAGGCGGATCCTTCGGCGGCACCCAATCCGGATACAGCGCCTTCAAACGGGAGATTTCTGCCTGCAGCCTGACCGTATCACCGCGGCTTGCAAAATAGCGCAACGCGCTTTCGTCGACGGTGGCCGTCGTCGCCGCTGTCACGACCGTGTCGAGCACAGGCCGCGCAGAGCGCTTGATTTCCCGGAATACAGGCGTGTTTTCGGTGGCGGCGCCCGTGTCTGATTGCTGAACCAATCGGGACGACAGCGCAACAGGTTCTTCTTCATCCGACAGCGAAAGCGCCTGCATCGCATGCTTGATGTAGTCGGGCTTCTTCATCCCGACGACGCTGATGGCGATGACCGCTGCTGACAATGCGATGAAGGTAGACTTCATGAGCACTCCGGCTGCTGAGCAGCTATAAAAGATAGCCCCAGCAAGTGAAGCGTCGACGGATAATAGCGGGTCGGCACGAACTGTTTCAGCTCGTCCGGCACCGCTGTCTTGTTGACCACACAGGCCAGAAGATGGTTAATTATTCGATAACCCGGGTCGGAAAGGTTGTCCTTCGGTGATCCTGTTTCTGTATCTATGGTTGCATATTCTCCATTTGCACCGGATGTTCCCTGCATCAGCCTCGTCAGCAGATCTCGATCGGTTACATCCCCGCGTACGAGGTAAAGCGGAATGCGCAGGGCGTTGTACCCGAATTCGGCGGGAAATCCGGTTGCCGGCTGAGGTGGCGTTTTCAATGACACCCAATCCGTTGGAAGTTGCTTGGGGCCGAAGCGAAGCTCCGCGAGGATGGCGATGCCATCGGCACTTAGCTTTGCCCAATCCTGCGATGGCGCCAGTTGGTTGAGCACTGGAAAGGCTTCGAAAATCCAGTATGAGGGATTGATGACCGGCCCATCATCGCGGTCAGTGGCGGAAAAGCCTGTCGCGGCAGGTAGAAGCAGGGTTCGGCCTGATATGTGGATGACGGTCTTCTCGAGGATGGCGCGCGATGCTGGCCCCATTCGCGATGTAGTCCGGCCGTTTCCACTGTTTTCCGGCCAGACCCAGAGCGTATGCGATCAGGATGTCGCCGTCCGTCGCATTGTTGATGTCGGTGACATGCGGCTTGGTGCCGGGGTTCCATTTCCAGGCAGCCAGGCCATCGCTCCGCATCAGCAGTTCCGTGCGGGTAAACGACCAGATCAGTTCGAAATCCGCAGGACTGCCGGCAAGCACCGAAAGCAACAGCCCATAGCCTTGGCCTTCGCTATGGCTGATATTGCCGTTGGCATCATCGATGATGCGGCCGCCGGGATCCAGGAATTTCGCCTTGTAGGCCTGCCAGGCCTCGGCGGCGATCAGGGGTTGCTGTGCTGTCGCCGCAGTGCTCGTCAGGCATAAGCTGAAAAGTCCTGCAAGAAAGGCCGCCAGCAGTTTTCCTCTCATTGACGCCGTCCGAGATTGCTAAGCATGGTGGCTGTCGCCAATCCCAATATGACCACGAGCACCGCGAGCAACACTGCGTAGGACAGGATGTTTGTCGACAACCAGTTGGCGGCAATGAGCCGGTAGTTGGAAAATGACCCGGCCTGTGTCGGTATGAACTTGAAGCTATTCACCGGCACGGTCTGCACCGTCTTCGTACCGCCCTGGTAGGTCGCAATGCGTCCGGCAAGCTGTTCCCAGTTCGCCTGCCCGCTCAGGGCCTGCATGCTTTCGTGGAGATCCTTGCCGCTCGGTGCGGCGACAACGGTCCACGTTCCGGTTCCATCGGGGCTGGATGCCTGCGCCACTAGCAGCGACGACTCGCTCGATGGCATGAAGCTGGCTTCGGATCTCGGCGCAAAACGCAGGGACGAGAGCGTGATATCAAAATTCTGCTTCAGCCATCCTTCGAGCACGCTGATCTGATTGCTGAAGAGGCCACCCTTCAATTTATCGCGCCACTCATTATAGGTGGCCTGCGTATCGACACCCTCTGCCTGAGCGGCTGTATCAGGTCCCCATGTGTTGCGGCTGGCTTCAGAGATATTCATCTGGGTGAAGACCATCTGCGGCATCTGGGAAAGAGAGCCGATGAAGATCGCGCTTCGGTTGCCGATCAAAGCTGGGGACGCCACGGTTTCGACAGCAACCGGATGTCCGGCGCCGGCAGCGAGCCGTCCGAGGAATGTCGCAGCCGCCGAAAGTGTATTGGCGTCGATGCGATCCATGAACAGCGGAACAGGCTGAGTACTCCTGTTGTAGGGTGCTCCGGTTCCCGCTGTCGCGGCCAGATTGGGCAGTTGGCCGATGCGGGCGAAATCAGGCATATGGAATTCGGACGTATCGAACAGCGCGAACTGCGGAGAATCCGAGCCGGTCGCCCCCGGCGCACAGACTTTGTCGCTTTCGGTTTCCAGGATGGCTTCGATTGCAATCGTATTCACGCCCGGACGGAAATGCCGCATCGTGATGTTGATCGGCAGATGCCGTAGGAAGCCGCCGCCCGATGAGGTGATCGGAACCGTGGAGGCGATGCTGCCATTGACATAGATATCGATATGGCTGCCAGGCAGGATGGCCGATGAATAGGCCGCATCCAGAAGGATCACCGCTTCCCCGTAGGCTGCGGCGTAAAAATCTGCCGGTACTCCGATGGTGAAATCCGTACGGAACCGCCTGCCGGAAAACTCTTCGGTGTTCAGCCCCAGTTGTGAAAAACGAAGCCGGGTATCGGAAAAAAGGAAAGGCGCGTCCGGAGAGCGCCAGCGCTGCGTGGAAATCACGTCGCGGCGGGTCGGAGCGGTAACATCGGTCGGTGCGACAATGCTTTCGATCGCACTGCAGAATCTCCTGCCATGTCGGGCCGCTGATCACCAGAATGGGCAACCCGGTTTTTGCGTCCTTGACAAAACCGGCAACCGGCGCGGAGGCGGCGCCATCGGGCCACGACGGAAGCAGCGGCATCAACTCGGCAGGTGTGCCGACCAGAACCGTCATTTCCCCTGGCCCGGATGCCGTCAGCTTGCTTGCATCGAACGAAAAGGACTGGTTGGGCATGTCGGCCAGAACCGCCAGGCCTTGCGCAAGGCGCATCAGCGGCATGGTGGCGCCTGGCTGCTCCAATGCGGGGACGACAAAATTAAACCGGGTATGCCCGCTTTCATCAACGCCGACGGCCTTGATGTCATCGAGGCTCTGCATGGTCAGTGGGTCGGTGCCGGCGAAGCTCAGGTAGGTTTTCTCCGCGTCGATGTTCGACCAGAGCTCGTATGTCGATTGAATGGAGCAATCGGTGCGGTGGCGCTGGTTGGACCGCAGGCGGATGAGGTTGGATCCCGGCTTCAGCAGATCCTTGGGGAGGTTGAGGCCGAGTTCAGAGATCGTTTCGGGTGAACGAATGGCTTCCTCAGCGATCTTCGTATTGTTCACCTCTACCGTCAGGCGGGAGGTTTCCGGCGCAACGAAAATGGAATTCTGGTAGCCGATGTTAAGCTTTGTCCCTGCGGCAGCCTGCTGCGGGGTCAGGTAGACGGACCAGAGACGGTCTTCGAATTCGCCGGTCAACCCCAGGCTGCCGTCCGGGAGGATGTACCGCTGGAAGGGTTCGGCTTCGACCACTTCGACGATAGGTGCGACAGTCACCGGCCGGGAGCCTACCGGATTGTTACCCTGATCGTCCGCCGGCGTCGTTACGGCGGGACTATCCGAGGCGGGGCGCTCTGGCGTCATGTCGAAGGGCAGCGTTTGAGCCTGGAGCAGGGCGGCCGGTGACGCAAGCAGTGCGAGGGCAAGAACTACGGCCTTCGTCATTTTTTCGCTCCTGCAGTAACCCGGGCCTTGCCGCCTGCACCCCGGTTGCTGAAGAAATAGGCGAGGCCACGGCTCGTCTGATAAAAGGCAAGCCCGAAGAACCAGAGGGTGCCGCGGAAGAGACCCGGATTGCCGCGACGCGACAACTGGAACTCCGTCCATTGCTGCGAATTTGCAAAAATCAGATCGGCGACGAGGCTGTGATCGCGGGCCACTTCCGGTAGATATAGGCAGCCGATCGTAACGATATCCCCGTCGACCTGCGTGTTCCGCACGGCGACAGGAAGGATTTCTGCGGTCTCGCGGCCATGGGGCATGAAACGGATCAGCCCGCGTATCGACGGCTGGCGACCCGATTGACTTTGCATAGACGTTAATGCGGGCGCCATAGACCGAAACGTCATCGATCGTTGCCGGATACCATTGTTCACCGAGACCAAATTCGCACTGGCGCGTCACCTTGACCCGGCGCGTCGCTGACAACTCACCGCGCTCGGAAACGACGCCGAGCGCGCATCCCGCGAGGATGAGATTGAGGAGGTTCCAGCCGCCAACCACCAGCGTGACATCGGCCTTATAAGGTTCGGTATAGACACGGTAGACGGTGACCACCAAGGCGAGCAGCAGAACGGCAAAAATGATAAAAAACGGCCTGCTGATTTCTGAAAGGCGGCTGACCAGAACGGATTCGTCCTTTGCCGTCACCTTGAAACTCGGTTTCCTCAGGGTTGACGATCGCCGAGACGACCGCCGGCAAGAGGTGAACGGTCTGAACATACTCGTACAGTTCGGAAATCCACGGCCAGCGGAACGAGCCGTAGAGATAGTTCTGCATCATCAGGTTCACGAGCATGTAAGCGAGTGTGTACCCAAGGAACTCGCCGCCGGATGCAGTGAAGATTTCCAGATCGAAGAACAGGTAACAGAGCGGCGCGAAGAGGAAGATCGTCCGTGGAAACGGGAAGAGCCAGAACAATGTCGATGACATGTAGCAAAGCCGCTGCGGGATCGACAGGCCGCGCTTCAGGGCCGGGAATTTGAACCGCAGGATCTGCATCATGCCTTGAGCCCAGCGGCTGCGCTGACCGATGAAGCTGGCAAAGGTCGCCGGCTGCAGCCCGGCGATCAGCGGCCGGTCGACATAAACGCTGTTCCAGCCGCTGGCATGAAGATCGATCGCGGTTTCGCAGTCTTCCGTGATGCTGACGCCGCTGAAGCCGCCCGTCTGGTCGAGTGCCTGCCGGCGTAGCACCGCCGCCGAGCCGCAGAAGAACGAGGCATTCCATTTGTCGAGACCGCGCTGGATGATGCCGTAGAACATCTCGTTCTCGCTCGGCATCTTTTCGAAGGTGCGTAGATTGCGCTCGATCGGATCGGGGTTGAGGAAGAAATGCGGTGTCTGAACGAGGAACAGTCTCGGATCGTCCTCGAAATAGCCAACGGTCTCCAGCAGGAAGTCTCGCGCGGGCGCGTGGTCGGCATCGAAGACGGCGATCAGTTCGCCTTGCGAATGCTGCATCCCGTTGTTGAGATTGCCGGCCTTGGCATGCTCGTTGCAGGTCGCGCGTCAGATACCTGACGTCAAGATCAGTACAGAGGATCTGCAATTCCTGATGCCGGGACTTGGCCATCTGGCTTTCGAGAAGGTTTGCCGAAGTGCGTTTCTGCAGCGTGCCGCCGTCATCGAGCAGCCAGACCGTCAGCTTGGCGGCCGGGTAGTCCATGGCTTTTGCTGCTGCAAGTGTATTGGCAAGGAGATGCGAGTCCTCATTATAAGTTGGTACGAAGACATCGACGCTCGGATATTTTCCCGCCGTCGCGGCGGCGACGGGCGCGACGGGAGCGGCATGGCGACGACGAACAGGCTTAGCGCCAGCATCATCACGCTGTACATTTCCGCCAGGTAAAGCAGGAAGCCGGGAATGAAGTTTTCTAGCTGGTTCAGGGGTGGCAACGTGCTGGTGGTGCGCCAGTAGACGTAGCGCATCACGATTGCGGTCCCGAAGGCAAGCGCGGTGAGGCGCCATGTGCCCTCCGCCCTGAGAATCTTCAGCACGGCCATGAACGTGACGACAGCGATGCTGGCGATCAGCTGGGTCTGCAGGTTGATCGGCAGAGTGACCAGTGCAATGACGCAAAAGGAGGCAATCGCCCAGAAGAGAATGATACCTGCCTTGCGCATGGTTGGTGCCTTTCAGGAGGCCGCCCGTCAGCAAGCTGGTGCCGACAGAAGCCCTCAAAACGCCATGGTCAACTCAAACTGCAATCGGCAATTCGGATCATGCCGATGTTACTTGCATCGTCCGGCACCGTCTGCCTGGTTCACACAATCCGGGGAAGGCACAACGATCCCGTTCATATCCCCCGTTGTTGGTAAAGGAATGGTTTCTTCCGGCGCCGGTTGTTTGCCCGGCTCGACTTTTTCGGTTGAGATAACGACTTGTCTTGGCCGCACAACGGGGCGTGTTCTCTCGACTTCAACGGCAGGCAGCACATTGTCCCGCAGGTCTTCCGTCTTGGGGTAGATGGGATTTCCGGTTCGGCCCAATGTCGGTTCAACGCTTGGCGGCTCACCGTAAGGATTCCAGTCCGCAGCATTGAAGGCACCGCGGATCGTATAGCCATACATGGTGCTCAGCAGTTTTTCCTCGCTTGCATTCTCTTCGCAGAGCCGCAGGCGAACCTGGATCGTGCCGCGGTTCTGGAAGGCCGTTCGTGCATCCTCGGGCGAACGGATCTGCTGCCAGGCATAAAGGCACGCGTCGTTGCCGTGTCCGCGGCCATAGGTGTAACTGAAGGGGCCGTAATTGTTCTGCAGGTAGATCGGCGATTGCCTGAGCGCGACACCGGGAAGCTCATGCGGCGCATTTCCTTGGCAATTTCGCTGGCCCGGACCGAAGAGTAGCCGAGCGACTTCGTCCCTTCGAATTTCGATCCGACTGGCCCGTATAATTGTACCCGCATGACATTCTGGCCGGGCGTGGATGCCGACGTGAACAGGAAGATATCCTGCTGGGTCGCATTGCTGAAACTGCGTTCGACGATATTGACGATCGCTGGCCCGCCGGGACCCGGCAGGGCAAACGCCGTCTCGTCAGGCACGGTCGTTGCGGTATCGGACAACCTCACGCCATCGCGCGCCCCGCAGCCTGCAAGACCAAGCGTCACAACGATGCCGGCAAGCACATATCGAACGGCTGGGGTTAGCGGAAAAGACAATATGCCTCCGTCAGTTTCTTCGCGGATGGATCCCGGCCAAGCGCGGTTTCAGAATCAGATCGGATCAGATCATCACCCACTGATAGATCATGAGGCCAGATTCGGGAATCCCCATTCATGACAGGGCATTGGCCGGAGTTGCCGATTCTTCTGCGGATGGCGGCTTCCGGTCTGAAGTCGGGCATGACTCTAGTTGAGAAAGACCCGCACGCTTGCAGCCCCGCCCGGCCGCGTCGATGACGGTCAGCGTGGAATAACCCGCCCCGTCCGGCACCCATTGATTGACCCGGCGCCGCGAGGTCTCGGGCAGCGGCTTTCCATTGGCGAGCCAGCGGAAGGGGGCTCTGCCCCCTGTAGTTTGAGGACCAGAGGCATGGGGCAGCCGGCCGTGTCGACGCCGAGTTCGACGCGGGCGCCTTCCGGAGGATAGACGATCTGTGGCGCTGCCTCGCGGACCGTCGCTGAAACGAGCCCGGTGGAGGTCAACGAAAAACGGCGCTGGCTGATCGGCAATTCCGCTTGGGCAATACGCACTGCGCCGGCCGGAGCACGCGGCAGTGGCGTCATGGCTACGCCGGATTTGGCAAAGCCCTCGAACAGGATCGGGGCAGCCGTGCCGTAGCCGGTGAGCCCTGGCACCGCGCCATTATCCGGCCGGCCGACCCAGACGCCGAGAACGTATCGGCCATCGAACCCGACCGACCAGGCGTCGCGGTAGCCGTAGCTCGTTCCGGTCTTGTAGGCGATGCCGCGCTGGACGGCGCCTGCCGGGGGCAGCACGCCGGACAGAATGTCGGCGATCTGCCATGTGGCGACCGGATCGAGAAGCGGCTCGTTATCGATCGTGCCCGGTTGTTCGCGAATGCCGTCGCCGAGCCGGACCGGTTTGCCACGATTGGCAAGGGCCGCGTAGAGTTGGACGAGATCCTTCAGGTTGATCCCCAACCCGCCGAGGCCAATAGCAAGGCCGGGTGCTTCGTTCGGCGGCAGGATGGGCCGGACGTCGGCGCGGCGGAAGCGCACCATCAGCCGCGTCGGGCCGACGGAATCGAGCAGCCGCACGGCTGGAACATTGAGGGACAGTTGCAGTGCCTGTCGGATGCTGACATCGCCCTGATAGGTCATGTCGAAATTGCGCGGCCGGTAGCCGAAGAAATCCGCCGGCCGGTCTTCAATGATGGTTTCCTGGGAAACCAGCCCTTCCTCAAAGGCAAGGCCATAGATGAACGGCTTCAGCGTCGAGCCGGGTGAGCGGGAGATGCGCGTCATGTCGATCCAGCCGGAGCGGCTGGCATCGAAATAATCGGCGGAACCGAGTTCTCCGACGATCTCGCCGGTGCGCGCATCTGCCATGACCATGGCGATCGAGACTTTCGGGCCAAGCCGTGCTGCAGGCTTCCTTGGCGACGGTCTCCAGTCCTTTCTGGATGTTCCGCCGCAGCGTCGTCTGATACTGGATGACCTTGGGCTCTTTCCGCCGCGCTGCCTCAGCGACGTGGGCGGCAAAGGCGGGTAATTGCAGGCGACGTTCCGGGACAGCGACCAAGGCGGCGCGTTCCGCCTCCCCTTCCCCGATGACCGCAGAAACCGCCATGCGCTCCAGAACCCGCTGCCGTGCAGTCTCCGCTGCTCTCAGATGACGATCGGGGCGGCGTTTCTCCGGCAACTGTGGAAGAGCTACCAGCAATGCGGCTTCGGACACTGTGAGGCGCCGTGGCTCCTTGCCGAAATAGGCGAGGCTCGCGGCACGAATACCTTCGAGATTGCCGCCATAAGGCGCGTGGGTGAGGTAGAGGTCGAGGATTTCGGCCTTGCTCAGGCGGCGTTCGATCTGAACCGCCCGGGCAAGTTGGCTAAACTTTGCCGTAAAGGAACGCCCTTCGCGCGGCTCGATCAGGCGAGCCACCTGCATCGACAGCGTCGAGGCGCCCGAGACGATCCGCCCATGGCTGGCGAACTGCCAGGCGGCACGCATCAAGGCGAAGGGATCGACTCCCTTGTGCTCCCAGAACCGCTGGTCCTCGTAGGCAATCAGCATGCGGACGAATTGCGGATCGACGTCCTTTGCCGTCGTCTGCAGGCGCCAGCGGCCTTCCGGTGTCGCAAAGGCACGCAGCAGCTGTCCATCCGCATCGAGCACTTCGGCTGATACCGTGCGTGCCCTTTCCAAGGGCGGCGGATAGGCGCGGTCCGCTGCCTCAAGGCCGAACATGATGGCAACACACACAAGTGTGGAGCCCACCAATGCCGCACAGGTTTTCGCCCAGAGAGACATTATTGAACCGCCTGAACCTCCATGCGCCCCATCGCGGAACGCGGAGAATTGCGGCCGGTACATGTCTTCGATGCTGGCCGCCGGATGATCGTAGGTGCCGGGCGTCACCGCGCGAACGACATAGCCGACGGTGATCGTGCGGTTGTCGCCAGCCGAACGGTCGAAGGCGGCGACGAAACGGTCGCTGCGGAACTCCGTATGGGCCGCCTCGACCTCGCCGATCCATTCGAAGTTCGACAGTTTGGCGCTGTCGACCAAGGTCGGATTGTCGATCTCGAAACCGGCCGGCAGCAGATCGGTGATCAGCACGCGCGATGGCCAGCTGTTGCTTTCCGTGGCGTTGATGACGACGACGTAACGCTCGTTCTGCTTGGCCTCTGTGACATTGGCCTCTTCTCCGTCGAGCGTATAGTAGGTGCGCTCGATGCTGAAGCCGTTGCCGCCGGCGGGCAGCGGGAATGCCGGCGCAGCGACCGTCGTCACGACGGCAGCGACGGGCTCGCTCGACCGGTTGGTGATCGTCACCGGCTGGTCGAGAACCTCGTCGCCGGTGAGGCGGGCGGCATAGCCACCGCTGCGCGGTGTGCCGTTGATATCGAGATTGAGGTCGCTGTCGCCACCCTGGATGGCGCGAGCCGCCATCAGCGTCCACATCTGTTCCTGCGTGCTCGTATAGGATTTCTGTTCCCATTCCCGGGCAACGATCTTGGCGAGCTGCGGGATGATCGTCGGCACGGGCCGGGCTTCCGCAGCCAACGTCAGCACGGCGGCATCATCACGCAAGGCTGAGCCGTAATCGGAGCGATCAAGGCTGGCATTGCTTGCCGTCGTCGACATCTGCAACGCATCTTCGAAAATGCTCTGGGAGCGCTGCGCATCGCCGTAAAGGGCGAGAGCTGCGGCCAGATGGCCCTTCGACAGCGGTGTCGGGAATTCGGAGAGCTTGGTGTCGGCGTAATAACGCAGATCGCTGATCGCGGCCTTGCGGTTGCGGGCGAGCACATAAAGAGAATAGGCGATTTCGTTGCCCTGGCTCTTCATGTCGACATCGTAGCTTAGCGCATTCTGCAGGTTGTCGAGCGCCTGAACCATCGCCTGATCCGGCACCTGGTACTTCTGTTCGCGGGCGCGTGTCAGAAAGTCGGTGACATAGGCGTCGAGCCAGAGATCGCCGGAGCCGGGGCTCCAGAGGCCGAAGCTGCCCGTTGAGGATTGATAGGACAGCACCCGGTAGATGGCTTCCTGCACCCGCTTCTGGACATCGCCATCCTCCGGAAGTCCGGATTGTTTGGCGAGTTCGCTCAGATAGAGCAAGGGCAGCGCCCGGCTGGTGGTCTGCTCAGGCGCAGCCATAGGGGTAGCGGTCGAGCGATGTCAGCAATGCCGGGATGTCGAAGGCAGCGGAGCGCGTCACGCTGATGCTGACGGCAGAACCCTGCAGCATGCTTTCGGCCAGAAGCTCGCCGTCGACCTTGAGGCTGGCATTCGGCTCAATGGTCAGGGGATGGCGGGTCGTCACCGGCAGGGCGGCGGGCCGCACCGGGACGGAGACCGATTGTTGCAATGACAGGCCATCGGCGCTGGTGAGCTCGATATTGATCGCACCGTCACCCGGATGAACGCCTGAGAGCGGCAGCGTCAGGTCGAATTTTCCACCGGGCTTGACGTTGAAGGTCTGCTCGGCCTCCGCCGCATCGATCACCACTGAGGAGCTGCTTGTCACCTTGAGGTTCATGTCGCCGGCCGGGCCGTCGGTATTGGCGATGTCGAGCCGAAGCTCGGCCTTGTCTCCGGGTGCGAGGAATTGCGGCAGGCTTGCCGTGACCACGACCGGATCGCGGATGACGACATCGGTGGAGGCATGGCCGACACCGGCCTTCGACCAGGCGACAGCCATGACGCAGGCGGTGCCGTTGAATTGCAGGGATATCGAAGCTGATGATCGCCTTGCCGCCAGCATCGAGCTGGACCGGACCGGAGAAGAAGGCCACCAGCTTTTCGGTCGGCGGTTTGCCTTGGAGTGCCATCTGGCCGCCATCGCCACCGGTGCGCAGACGCCCGGTCGCCCCCGAGCGAGCCGTCGATCAGCCGTCCATAGAGGTCGTGGATTTCAAGGCCAAGCTGGCGCTGGCCGAAGTACCAGCCGTCTGGGTCTGGCGCTTCATGTAGGGGTGAGATTGAGGATGCCGACATCGACGGCCGCGACCGTGACATAGGCCTCCTCGCCCACCCCTGCCCCGGTCACTTCGACCGGAATATTCAGCGTTTGGCGCGGCAGCGTCTTTTCCGGCAGGTCGAGCTTGACGGAGAGTTTGCGGTCGGTGGGATCGACGGCCAGCCATTTGATGCCGATGGAGCGCATCGGCATGCGGCTTTCCTGGGCATCACCCGGACGATAAAGCGTCGTGGTAACATAGGCGCCGGCACCGAAATCGGCGGTGATCGGAATATCAACCTCGCCGCCATCGGCGGGAATGGTTGCGGTTTTCGTCCCGATCAGTTTTTCCGAACCGATCGTGACCAGAACTTCGCCGGCAAAGCGCGGCGAGACGCGCAGCTTGGCGGTGTCGCCGACCGCATAGTTCTGCTTGTCGAGCGCGACCTCCAGGCCATCCGGCGTTTCCGTCGAGCTGGCAGTGACATACCAGCCGGAATCGAACTCGACGCTGGAGGTCGGGCCATCGATATCAGCCGTCTCGACTTCGAGCCGGTAGCGGCCCCAGCCGGCAGAGATGGCGATTTCGCCACCATCCGTGGTGACATCCAGCGTGTCCGTCGAAACCTGCTTGGTCGAGGTGACTGGTTCATACTTCCAGGCGGTACCGTCGCGGTACCACTGATAGTCCTGCTCGACGCGTAGCAGCTTCCAGGTCAGGCCGGACTTGTCCTGCTTGGCGCCGCTCTGGTCGATGGCGATGACGTGGAATTTCCCCACGGCGTTTTCTGCGAGATCGCCGGAGAATTCGGGCTTGATGCCGATCATGGCGCCTGCCGGCTTGACCGGCAGTGTCAGGGAACGCTCGACGGCGCGGCCGCCGGTTTCCTGAACGCGTACGGTGATATTGGCGTTGAGCAGCTGGGTGGTTGATGGGACGTCGGTCAGAGTGACGTCGAATGTCGCCTTGCCGTCTTCATCTAGCGGCTCCAGGCCTTCGAGCGTCGTGCGGCTGTCTTCCGTGGCTTCCTCGTCGGCAAGGCCGAAGAAGTAGCCCTTGAAGTCAGGCACTTTCGCGGGTCGGCTTCAGGCCGACCTCGCCTTCGAGCTCGAGCCCCGCTGCCGGTGCGCCATAGAGGAAGCGGCCGTCGATGGTGATGGGGGCCGGCGTATCGATCTCGATCTGCTTGGCGGTGCTCGCCATGTCGAACTCGACCCGGTCGGGCACAAAGTCATCGACCTGGAATTGCTTCTCGCTGATGGCCGTGCCCTTGGGATCGGTAAAGATCTGGACGGTCCATGTGCCGCGCATCGCATTCGGCTGCAGGGGCAGGTCGAGCGCATAGCCACCCGCCAGTCCGCCATCGCTGACGACGCGCCGGTCCTCGACGCCATCCGGGCGCATGAAGATGAAGGTCAGCGGCAGTTTCTCGATCGCTACCGAAGCGCTGTCGCGGGCAAGGGCGGAGACATGCACGGTTTCGCCGGCGCGGTAGATGCCGCGTTCCGTCCAGGTCAGCACATCGATGGCGCCGGGCGCAGCGCGTCCGGTGACGCCGCGATCCGAAAGATCAAAACCGGCGCGGGTGAGGTCGAGGAAAACGAAATCGTCCGCGCCGCTCTTGGCGGTGATGACGGCCGGTGTCATGGCGGCGGTGCCGCGCAGCAAGCCAGCGTCGAATGTCGCACGGCCATCGGCGTCGGTGGTGGCGGTGCCGAGGATTTCATTGTTCTTGGCAAGCAGCGTCAGTTCGATGCCGGCGATCTGCTTGGCGGATGCCAGTGAACGCACAAAGACCGAAAGCCCATCGGTGCCGGAATAGGTGGAGAGCCCGATATCCGAAATGACAAACCATTGCGTCGCCTGGCTGTCCCACTCGTTCGAGGCGCCCGTCGCCGATACGGCGGTCAGCACATAGACTCCAGGCTTGCGCTGCGGCAGGGCTTCATCGACCGGAAAACTGGTAACGACTTCCTTGTTGAGATCGGTCGCAATGTCGATCGATCCCTGCCAGACCATTTCGCCGTTTTCATCCTGAATACGCTGGGCGCTGTAGCCGTCGAGCTGGGTCAGGAATTGCGAGGCCGTCAGCAGCGAGGCGATGTTGCGGTCGCCGATCCGATAGAGTTTCAGGTTGGCGCTGGCGGTGTTGACCGAGACGATCGGAATACCGCGGCGGGCCGTTCCCGGCAGGACGAAGCTATCGCCGGTAAAGCGGACCATTGCTGCGCGGTCGGGGATGTAGACGTCAAGATTGACGTTGGCTTCCAGCGGCTCGTCAACTGAAGATGGCAGGCCCGAGCGGAAGGCGACCTTGTAGCGCTGACCGTGGCTGAGGCCCTCGACGCAGATCTCGCTGCCTTTCGCTTCGACCGCCTTGGGTGTCGCGCCGTCCAAAAGGACGAACGGCGTGTAATCGACACCGGCCTTGACCAGCGGTTCGGAAAACTGGACGCAGACCCGCGGCGTGGCACTGTCGGGAATCGACCGTGTGTTCGGTGACGCGAAAACCCTGACGCGTGCGCAGGTCGGTATAGTCGGCGCGGACGGATTTGGCCTCGACCAGTTCTAGGCTGGCCTTGTAGGCGCTGAGCGCGCCACGAAAATTCTCGACATTCTTTAGCGCCGTTGCCAGGACGGTAAGCGCCTCTGCCCGGGCCTGTGTGGTGCGCGACAATTGATAGGCGTTGAGCGCTGCAAGTGATGCCTGGGTGGCAAAGTCGCTATTGCCGTAGACGCGGTTGGCAGCACGCGCGGCTTCGATCCACAGCGCCCGTCGTCGGGGGTAATGGACAGCGCGCCCTGGAAGGCCTTCAGTGCCGGATCGACATTGCCGGCTGTGAGTTCCCGGTAGGCCGCGGCCTTGCGGCCGTTCAGCCCCAATGCATCCTGATCGGCCAGGACCGAGAGATTTTCCTTGGTGGCGCGGACATCGCTGAGGAGCTGGTCGCTGACGAAGGGTAGCGATGGTGGCGCGCCGATATCGGGCTCGGCGGCGGCGGCATCGACGACCTTCCCGGCGACAGCGCCGGCGAACGTGTTGAGCTTGTTATAGTCGGACTTGAGGAAACACCATTTCACCTTGGGATTATAGGTGAAGGCCCGGCAGGAAGAGTCTGCGACGCAGACCTTCTCGCAGTCGGCAAGGGAGACGTTCTGTTCCGTCCGCAGGTCAAAGCCGAAATAATCGCCATCCTGCGTGGTGACGATATGCCTGCCCGTTTCCGCCGCCGCAGGTGAAAACGCAAGAGCACTGAGAATGATCGCTGAAACCCGGATAAACGCGCGCATAGACATAAGTCCTCCCCAACGCTGCCGTTTTGACCGGTTTACTCTTTAGGCTCGCCTGGAGCTTGTCAACCGGACTTGGGCAGCGACCTTGCTGTGGCCACTGCTCTGGTTAACGGTTGAACGTTACGATTTAATCGTGGTGCCACGAATAAAAACGTCGGTCTTGGCTTTATCCTATCAGGACTGCGACACCTTGAGCGCAGGGCGGTGATCGCCGGCGATCGTTTCACCGAACGGGCCGGTGTTGGCGCTTGCCTTATGGGCCTTGATCGGGTGGTTCAGCGGCAGGTTAGGCAGCACCAGTTCGCCGAACCTGTAGGCTTCTTCCAGATGCGGATAGCCGGAGAAGATGAAGGTATCGATGCCGATTTGGCGATACTCATCGATCCGTGCTTTGACCTGATCGGGATCGCCGACCAGCGCCGTGCCTGCCCCGCCACGAACGAGGCCAACGCCGGCCCACAGGTTCGGACTGATCTCCAGCTTATCCTTGCGGCCGCCATGCAGCTTGCTCATCCGGCTCTGGCCAACGGAATCCATCCGTTCGAAAACCTTCTGGGCTGCGGCGATCGTATCGTCGTCGACATATTTGATCAGCTCGTCGGCCGCGGTCCAGGCTTCCTTGGCGGTTTCGCGGACGATGACGTGAAGCCGGATTCCGAAGGTGACCTCCCTGCCCTCTTCCGCCGCAAGCGCCCGCACCTCCGCCACCTTCTTCTCGACATCCTCGGGGCGGTTCGCCCCAGGTCAGGTATTTGTCGATCGTGCGGGCCACGACCTGCTGTCCGACGCCGGAGGAGCCGCCAAAATAGAGCGGCGGATGCGGCTCCTGGACCGGCTTGAACAGGAGTTTTGCATCTTCGATATCGAAATGCTTGGTCTTGGTGGTGACGTCCTCGCCGCGCAGGACGGCCTTGTAGATGTTGATGAACTCTTCGGTGACCTCGTAGCGCTCCTCATGTGAATAGTGGATGCCGTCGCCCTTGTTCTCGATCGGGTCGCCACCTGTCACGACATTGATCAACAAGCGGCCGTTAGAGATTCGGTCGAGCGTTGCTGTCATACGGGCAGCGAGCGTCGGACTGAGAAGGCCCGGGCGCACGGCGACGAGGTAGCGCAGCTTCTCCGTCAAAGGTGCAAGCGCCGAGGCGACGATCCAGCTGTCTTCGCAGCTGCGGCCGGTCGGGATCAGCACACCGAAATAGCCGAGCGTGTCGGCTGCCTGGGCAACCTGTTTCAGGTAGTTGAGATCGACATTACGGCCGCCGATCGATGTACCGAGATAACGGCTGTCACCATGGGTCGGCAGGAACCAAAGAACGTCGATCTTTTCCGGAACGGTGCTCATGTGCGATTGTCTCCAGCGTGTGCGAGATGCGGAATGGGTATTCGCCTAGTTTTTCCGGGAACGGCTATGATCGCAAAATTATAATATCTATAAATTTTATTGTGTATGGAAAATCCGTTCTCGTTTCAGGCCTTCTTGAGGCGTTACGCCCAGCAAGAGAGCGGGCCTCCGTTTAGCGGTGGGAAAAGAAAAGGCTATGGCCGGTGAACGCCGCAGCGTGGCACCGGTTGGGCGGCTAGAGCTATTGCCGCGTTATCAGCTTGCTTGTCGCTGCGGCAGCGACCGTGCACTGATCAGTGTCGCTGCCGCATAGGTTTGTGTGACGATCTCCGGAACGAGATCGATATCGGGAAGCGAGCCGAGGCCGAGAGGACCGATGGCGAAAAGGCCGACCGGGCGGCCCTTCGGTGTCACCAGTTCCCCGGCCGGATTGACGGCGAGGCCGAGGTCGAGCTCATCGGTCGCTGCAAGGCCTGCATGGAGAAGGTCGGCAACAACAGGATCCTTGAGGTCCGGCGACAGGCAGCGGCAGTCAATCACCTCGTCCGCTGCGAAATGGCTTTCGGCTGACTGGCCCGCCCATCGGACCAGCAGGCCGTCTGGCGTGCGTTTCAGTGTGGTTCCGCGCTTCAGTTCAGTTTGGCCACTGGCAAATTCGCGTTCCAGTCTGGCATGCACGTCGGCCGGAAGTCGGTTGCGATGACTGTCGTAGATCGCACGCAGATGCCGGTTGAACTGCCGTTTCTCGCTGGGTGGGAGCGATGCCCAAAGGGTACGGGCGCGTTTGCGCAGGCCGTTCATCGCTGCCTGCCAGCTCCAGCCGTTTTCTTCCGCCTCGGCGCAGGCCTCGCGGACGAACCGGACAATGTTGCGCAGTTGCGAGGGCATGGGCTGCGTCGGGAAGACCGCGTCGGCCGGCATGCGGGTATGCGGCTGCGGCAGGAAACCGCGGCGTGACAGGATGGTGATATGGCCGGTAAAGCCGCCGTCGCGCAACTGCAGAACCTGATCGACGGCGCGCAGCCCATTGCCCATGACGACCACATGCCGGCGCGTCTCGGGGCGCTCAAGCAGGAGGGAGTCCATATCCTGTTCGGTCGTTTCCAGCGGCGCTTTCAGACCGTAGCCGGTCGCAAGAACAACCGTGTCGTAGACCGCCTCGCCGCCGTCGGCGAGACCGAGTGTGAACAGGCCATTGTCGTTGCGGTGGATGCGGGTGATGCCCGCGTTGGACATCTGCACTGTCACATCAGTCCAGCTGTGCCAGCGCTTCTGAGAAGCGCTGATAGACGTAGTCGCTGAACGTGGCTTTCGGGACGAAAATCTGGCCGAACCCCGGGATGGCAGCCGACACGGCCTCGCGAAATGGTGCATTCGCCTGCAGCCAGCGGGTAAAATCCTTCGGTTCACCGGTCGAAACGGAAAGGTCAGTGGGCGCGGCTGTTGAGAATTTCGGTGGATCGCGCCGTTGCCAGCGCCTGGCCGCCGCTGATGATCGGGCGAGGATCAAACATGCGCAGCCGGAATGGCTGGTTGACCGCTTTCAACAGGGCGATCGCCATCATCAGACCGGAAAAGCCCCGGCCGACGATGGCGATCTGTAAGGGCTTGCTGTGAGGACTGAAGGGCGACGAAAGACCGTGAACCGTCATATCATTTCCTCCCCGCATCATGCGGCTGGATGGTTGAACCTCGGCACCCAACTCAAACGCCAGTTCATAAATATACGGCATACTCTATGTATTTTATCATTTAAACACGAGGAACCTGTCCTATCAAGTCGTTTTCACGGCCTGTTAAAACGCGATATGTTTCCGTCACTTAGTCGGTGGTCCCCTGACGCGCTCCATCTCGGGCGGTGTTGGAAGCAGATTTGTTTTGCCCAAGACCTCACGGATCTAAGCGGCTTGTGCGCAATTTCTCAAACCGGCGGATGAAGGCGCTGATGTCACTGCCGTTGCGCTGCAGCTGTCTCTTGCGCACCATGATGCACATCACCCGGGCGGCCGTCGAAAACGTCATTTCGTCCAGCGGGCTATTGCTGCTCCAGGGCTTGGTCAACCTTTCCGTGATGGCACTGACCATATTGTTCGGCAGGATATCGGTGCAATCCCGCATATGATCGAATACCAGGCCGATCGGCACGGGCATGCCCAGATGATAAACCACGGGAACGTCCGTTCCGTCATCCCAGTCGTCATAGGCTTCGAGCGCGTCACGAAACAGCTGATGCAGCGTGATCGGGGCGTGTCCTTCATGCAGTTCGGGTAAACGGTTGTTCATCTGCACATCCTCATCGTTACGAACGGTGGTTGGTGCCGACAGAAATCGACCTGACGCAGAAATGCGCGAGAAAACGCTTTGTTCCCTCGTGCCGAAAATAAACTGGATGGAGTGTCCAACGCCCGGCGTTGGCCGGGCGCCGGGGTATGCGCCCGGATTTTTAGTCAGTGCAGCCCGCCAACGCCGAGCAGGCGGTTTACCGCGTCATGATCGGCGGCCAACGCCTGCGGCGTGCCACTCCATGCGACCCTTCCCCGTTCGAGCACGATCACCTGATCGGCAAAATCAAGGGCGCTCTGGATGCGCTGCTCGACCAGCACGATGGTCATGTTGCCGGTGCTTGCAAGTTCGGAAAATGCTTTCATCAACTCTTCGCAGATGACCGGAGCCAGCCCTTCAAGCGGCTCGTCGAGCAACAGGACCGAAGGACGTCCGAGGATCGTTCTCGCGGTCGAGAGCATCTGCTGTTCGCCACCGGACAGTTGCAGAACCGAGGTTTCCCTTGCGCTCGAAGAGCCGGGGAAACATGGCGTAGGCATCCTGGAGATCGCTTTTCGGCCGGTCCTTGAGGCCGACGAACAGGTTCTCCTCGACCGTCAGCGTCGGAAAGATGCACCGTGTCTGCGGTACGTAGCCCAGGCCGGTGCGGGCGCGAAGCGCACTTGAAATGCCGGTGACATCGGTTTCGCCGATGCGGATGCGGCCGTCATAGCGTTTCGTCTGCCCGGCCAGCGTTGCAAGCAGGGTCGTCTTGCCCATGCCGTTGCGCCCAAGGACTGCCAGGCGTTGTCCGGCAGAAACCGAGAACGAGACGCTTTCCAGAACCCGTGTTGGACCGTAGCCGGCCGACAGGTTGTCGACTTCAAGCGGCGTGGCTGGCATTTGCGTAGCTCCCGAGATAGGCCTCGCGCACGGCGGCGTCCTTGGTGACGTCGGCGGGTGAGCCGTCGAAGATGATGGTGCCGGCAGCCAGCACGATGACCCGCTTGGCGAAGCGGAAGACCAGATCCATGTCATGCTCGATCATCAGCACGGCCAGATCGGCCGGAAGGTCGGCAAGGGCCTGCTCGATCCGGCCGGTATCGCTCTGCGGCACGCCGGCGGCCGGCTCGTCGAGCAATAGCACTTTCGGCTTGAGGGCCAGCGCCATCGCGATTTCGAGCAGGCGCTGCTGTCCATAGGCGATCTCGCTCACCTTGCGGTGCATCAGGTCATGCAGGCCAAGCTTGGCGAGCAGCACGCTCGCCTCGTCCATGACGTCGGGCATGGACAGGAAATTGCCGAACATCTTTCCGGCGCGTCCGTCCCGCTGCAGGACGGCCAGGGCGACGTGTTCGGCCGGTGTCATCTCCTGAAAAAGCCGTGTCACCTGAAAGGAGCGGACCAGCCCGCGCTGGACGCGGCCGATCGCATCGATTTTCGTGACGGTTTCGCCGTTGAGACGAACCTCGCCAGAATCCGGGCGAAGATTGCCGGTGACGAGGTTGACGAAGGTGGTCTTGCCGGCGCCGTTCGGGCCGATCAGCGCCACCCGGTCACCCGGCGCCATCGACAGGGAGACGTCATTGGTGACGGTCAGGCCGCTGAAGGCTTTTTTCAGATTGAGAACGTCGAAGACCGCGCTCATTTGCGTTTCTCCATGCGGCGGCCGATGAAGCCGGCGGCAGTACCGTAAAGCCCCTTCGGCGCAAACAGGACGACGGAGATCAGCAGAGCGCCAACCATTGTCAGCCAGTGGAAGGGATTGGCGGCCGAGACATAATCCTCGAAAAGCATGAAGATGACGGTGCCGGTCAATGCGCCGAACAGCGACCCGGTGCCGCCGAGAACCAGCATGACCAGGGATTCTGCAGATTGGGTGAAGGACAGGCTGTCGAGGCCGACGACCTGCGTCGAGATAGCATTCAACGCACCGCCAACGCCGGCGACAGCGCCGGAAATGACGTACATCTTGATCAAGGCGATTTTCGGCGATGCGCCCATGGCCATGATGCGCAACGGGTCTTCCTTGATGCCGCGGCAGAGCATGCCGAACGGCGATCGGACCAGAAAACGCAACAGGACGAAAACGGCAAGCAACAGAAAGACACCGAAGACATAGGCGGTCTGGCCCCACAGGTCGAACTCGTAGACGCCGAACAGCGGGTCGGGTGAAATGCCGGACAAGCCGTCGCTTCCGCCCGTCCATGAGGACGCCTTGTTGGCAAACTCATGGAAAAGATAGATCAGCGAGATCGACAGGACGAGTTGGGGCAATCCGTGTGCCCGCAGGATTATTACACCGCATATGAGACCTGCAATCGCTCCGCCAAGGATACCGGCAAGCGTCATCAGCAACGGGTTGGTGATGCCGAAATGTGCGGCCGCTATCCCGGCGGCATATGCTCCGGAGCCGAACAGGGCGGCATGGCCAAGGGTCGCCACGCCGCAATAGCCGGTGACGAGATCGAGCGACAGGACGAGAAGCGCGATGGCGATGATCCGGGTCAAAAGCGCAAGATTGTCGGGAAACAGGAGATAGCCGATTGCAGCGACGGCGATGATCGCGCCGATGCCAATCAGGTCACGGCCGATGGTGCGGTTCTGGCGGGCGGTCTTGGTGACCGTTTCATGGTTCATAATGAGCGTCATCCTAGCGTGCCCGTCCGGCAAGGCCACGCGGGAAAATGCAGATGATGGCGATGACCGCGAGGTAGAAGAAGAATTCTCCGAATTCCGGCATGAGATAACGGCCGGTCGTATCGATGCCGCCGAGCACGAGACAGGCAAGAAGCGCTCCGGGGATGGAGCCGGCACCGCCGACGGAGACGACGACCAGGAAGGTCACCATGTAGCGCAGGGCATAATAGGGCTCGACCGGCAAAAGCTCGGCGCCCAAAACGCCGCCAAAAGCGGCGAGACCGACAGCGACCGCAAAGCTGACCGCATAGATAATTTCGGTCCGTACGCCGAGGGCGGCAGCCATGGAAGCGTTGTCGACGGAGGCACGTAACTCGACACCGAAGGCTGTCTTCTCGATGGCGTACCAGAGAGCACCCGCAACCGAGAGCCCACAGACAATGGCGAAAAGGCGATGTATGGCGATAGAGCGGAAGCCAAGATCGGCGGAGCCTTGGAGTGTCGCGGGCAGTGGGATCGTCTTCAGGGTCGGGCCGAAAACATAGTTGGCGATGCCGATGATGCAGAAGGTGATGCCGATGGTCATCAACACCTGCGTCAGCTCGGGCGCGCCATAAATCCGCCGGTAGAGCAGTCGCTCGATCGGGATTGAAATGATCACCGTGCCAATGACGGCGAGGAGAACAGCGACTGCATATCCGAGGCCGAGGTCCTGCGCTGCATAGGAGGCGATATAGCCACCGATCATCGCGAAGGCGCCATGGGCCAGATTGACGACACGCATTAGGCCCATGGTGACCGAAAGGCCAATCGAAATGACGAAAAGCACCATGCCATAGGCAAATGCGTCGATGGCTATGCTGAAAAAGGTCTGCATCGCTCGTTTTCCATTTGGTTGTCTGCGGGAGATGAGAGCGCCCTCCCCTCCCCCGTTATCTCAAAATCCGGGCAAGCTATCATCGTTGCGGGTTGTCCCGTTTACACGCCGATAGGCTTTGCCGTTGGGCCACTTACTTGATGGCCGCGAGCCCAGGATCGCCCTGCTTTTCGAACGTCTGGATTTCCTTGTTGTAATAGGAGCCGTCATCCGCCTTGGTGACTTCAGCGCAGGTAGATATTCTGCGTGATATGGCGCGATTCCGGATCGATCGAAACAGGCCCGCGCGGGCTGACCCAGGACAGGCCCTTTACCGCATCGACAGCTTTCTGCGCGTCCTGCTCGCCACCGGTCGCCTCGATCATCTTGTAGATGACATTCATGCCGTCGAAGGCACCGACCGAGGGGAAGGAAAGCTCTGCAGGATTGCCGATCGCCTTGGAAGCCGCTTCGACGAATGCCTTGTTCTCCGGAGAATCATGGGACACCGCGTAGTGGAACGTCGTTTGGATGCCGAGGGCGGCATCACCGAGCGCGAGCAGATCGGATTCCTGCGTCAGGTCGCCAGGCGCGAAGAACTTGGTGCCGCCCGATTTGAGACCGTTTTCATTGAAGGCCTTGACGAAACCGAGCGTCGTCGGGCCGGACGGCAGGAAAGCAAATACGCCCTGCGCGCCGGAATCCTTGATGCGCTGCATGATCGGGCTGAAATCGTTGGTGGAAAGCGGCATGCGGATCGCCTCGACGACTGCCCCGCCCTCTTTCTCGAAGCCAGCCTTGAATGCGTTTTCGGCGTCGATACCCGGGCCGTAGTCGCTGACGATGGAGATGACCTTGGCAACGCCGGCATCATGCGCGACCTTGGCGATCGGCGTCGAAGTCTGCCAGGTGGTGAAGGAGGTCCGCACGACCAGCGGGCTCTTGGTGACGATCGCTGACGTCGCGGCATTCATGACGATCAGTGGCACGTTTGCCTGCTTGAGGATTGGGGTGGCAGCCATGGCATCGGGAGTGAAATAGAAACCGGCGAGATACTGCACCTTTTCCTTGACCACCAGTTCCTGTGCCAGTGCCTTGGATTGGGCCGGATCGGCCGCCGGCAGGTCGCGGTAGATGATCTCGACCGTGTCGTCGCCGATCGTTGCCCCGTTCATTGCCATATAGGCATCTATGCCAGCTTTGAAATTCTTGCCCTGCAGCGCAAATGGTCCCGAGAATGGACCGACGACACCGATCTTGATCGTGTCGGCATACGCACCGCTACCCATGATGATGGCCGCAGAACGTGGCGATTATAGCCCGTTTCATGTTTCTCCTCCCTGAATCACCGGCATGCTCCCGAAGAGCCGGCATAGAATGACTGACAGTACAGCTAATCTCAGTCTGTCATGCTGAATGGTAATGTAAAATGAAATATCAAGCGGGATTTCATATGCATATGATTATGGATTAGCTCCTTTGAGCTTGGTGGCCGTGCTCTTCCCGTTAGCACTGCCTCCGCTTCCTGCAGCATTTTGGGGATGTGGAGGAGATTATATGTATGCGACAAAACGGTACTTCTGGCGGAGACTGCGAGCCGGATGTGAGTGAGTCGCTTTTGGCTCCCCCCCTCTCAGGCGTCAGGATGTGGCCCAAATCAGAATTGCACACATGAATCATTCAGCCAGTGGTTTTTCATTACCGCGCAGCGCTGGGAGCGAGAACGCTTTGGATTCATAGGCGAAACGCACCGTAGGCGGCCGCAGATTCAATTTCTCATCCGGCCGACGTAACCATCTGTTAACCAATAACTTCTTGCACGAATCGTTCCTTTGCGTATCGTCACGGTTATATCGCCCATCGGGCCATTTTACCGTGACGAAAGTTTTTGAACGTGAGCAATGCCATTCGAGCGACCAAGATTGAGCGGAAGACCGTCGATGAGACGATCGGAGATCATGCGGCTATCATCAGCTCGCAGCTCCAGGCGATCAGCGAAGCGTTGTTCCCGCCGACCGCCAACAAGACATTGCGACGGTTCACCTCGGGTGAAGCTGGTCGGCTGATGGGTGTTTCAGATTCGACGCTGCGGAAGATGACGCTCGCCGGCGAAGGACCTCAGCCGGATCTCACCAGTAACGGCCGTCGTCTCTACACCCTGCGGCAGATCAACGAATTGCGCGAAAAGCTGGCGCAAACGGCGCGTGGCCGGGAAGCCTATAATTTTGTGCCGCGCCGTGGTTCCGAGGATCACCTGCAGGTGATCGCCGTGACCAATTTCAAGGGCGGATCGGGCAAAACGACCACCTCGGTTCATCTTGCCCAGTATCTGGCGCTGCAGGGCTACCGCGTCCTTGCCGTTGATCTCGATCCGCAGGCAAGCCTTTCGGCGCTGCTCGGTGTGTTGCCGGAAACGGACGTGAAGTCGAACGAGACCCTCTATGCGGCGATCCGCTACGACGAAGAGAAGCGTCCCCTGTCGGAGGTTATCCGCAACACCTATTTTGACGGCCTCGATCTGGTGCCGGGCAATCTCGAACTGATGGAGTTCGAGCACACGACGCCACGCGCCCTGACGACGGGCGCCCGGGATGCCGACGGGATTTTCTTCACCCGCGTCGCTGCGCCCTCGATGAAGTTGCCGATAATTATGATGTCGTCGTTATCGATTGCCCTCCGCAGCTCGGTTACCTGACGTTGAGCGGGCTCTGCGCCGCGACATCGATGGTGGTGACCGTTCATCCTCAGATGCTCGACGTTGCGTCGATGAGCCAGTTCCTTCTGATGACGCATGATCTGCTCGCGGTCGTTCGCGAAGCCGGCGGAGAACTGAAATACGATTTCATCCGCTATCTGCTCACCCGCTACGAGCCGCAGGATGCACCGCAGACGAAAGTCGCCGCCCTCCTCCGCAATCTGTTTGATGATCACGTCATGACCAATCCGATGGTGAAATCGGCTGCTGTCTCTGACGCCGGATTGACAAAACAAACGCTTTACGAGATCGGCCGGGAAAATCTTACGCGTTCGACATACGACCGGGCGATGGAGGCACTTGATTCCGTCAATAGCGAAATCGAATCCCTTGTCCGGCAAGCATGGGGGCGCACGCCAAAATGAGCTTGCTTCACACATCGCGGACGATGTGTTGGGAACTCCCAACGACAGGCCTCCGGCATACCAAGGCTGTTGTTGGAGTAGTGCCAAATGCGGTTTTAGCTGTTCGCCAATCATCGTTGGGAACTCCCAACGGACGCACTTTACGATACAATGAAGGTGGCCCGCTGTGAGCCGAAAAGATACCGTCAACACGCTGTTCATGCGAAAGCCAGAAGGCTCGGCCCCGGTCGCCGGCGTCGAGAAGAACACCGACCGTGTCCGCACCGGCGCCATCTCGGCAATGGGAGCATCGCTGCAGGAAATGACCGAAGGCGCACGCAGTGCCGCAAAACTACAGGAGCAACTGGCCTCCGGCTCGTCGGTGGTTGATCTTGACCCTGCGCTGATCGACCATTCATCGGTGAGCGACCGCATTTCCATCGCCGTCGATCCGGGTTTCGAGGCGTTGGTCGATAGTATGCGCGAAAACGGCCAGCAGGTTCCCATCCTAGTGCGGCCGCAATCGGCATCGCTTGGCCGCTTCCAGGTGGCCTATGGCCGCAGGCGGCTTCGCGCGGCGGCGCTGCTTGGCAGGACAGTCCGGGCAATCGTCCAGACACTGACGGACAACGAGCTTGTTATCGCCCAGGGGAAGGAGAACCTCGACAGACAGGATCTTTCCTACATCGAGAAGGCCCAGTTTGCCCGCCGTCTCGAGGATGGCGGGTATGATCGCACGACGATCATGGCGGCGCTTTCGACCGACAAGGGGGACCTCAGCCGTTACATCACCATTGCCCGGAGCATTCCGGAATATCTCGTCCAGGCAATCGGACCGGCGCCAAAGGCCGGCCGGGCGCGTTGGGCGGCGCTCGTGGATCGCGCGGGAGCGCAAACAGCATATGCTCGAATCGCTGATCACCGATGCGGATTTTCTCGCAGGAGACAGCGATGCCCGCTTTAGCCGTGTCTTCGAGATGCTCGGAGCTGAGCCGGCGAAACGGAAACCGAAGGCGCAGGAATGGAGAAGCCCGCAGGGGCGTAAGGCGGCGCGCATCGAGCGCGATGATGTCCAGACGCGGATCGTTTTCGATGAGCGCCAGGTTCCGGACTTCGGTGGATATCTCGCCGATCGCCTGGATGATCTCTATGCAGAATTTACGGCAAGCCTCAAACAGGCCGGCCGACAGTAGCTTATGCCGGGTCACTGCTTGGCAGCGGCCTTTAGATCAACCGCTATCGAAGGATAGACACAAGAGGACATTAGGCAAAGAAAAAGGCCCCCGAAATCTATTCCGGAAGCCCTTCTCGACTGTTTGGCGACTGAGAGAATCACACTTCCTGGAATCGTAGTCAAGTCTCTTCATTGAGATAGGCGTCATTTTGACGAGCTGGTTAGCTTTGCCCTAGCGAAAGGCAGAGGCGA
>CP087973.1 GCA_024426085.1 Rhizobium sp. RCAM05350
AAGAAAAAGGCCCCCAAACGTTGCCGTCGTGGAAGCCTCTCTCTCTGTGTGACAACTAGAGAATCGCATTTCCCCGAATCACAGTCAAGAGTCTTTGGCACCGTAATTTGGTGAGCGGGTTTCTTTTGCCTTTTTGAAGGTGAAGAAAATGCAGATTGGAAGTGTGACGACGCCCTTTGGGCGGCGGCCGATGACGCTTGCCTTGGTCAGGCGGCAAATTGAAACGAGCGAGATCAAGCCGGGGAAGTCCGCCGACAAGTGGAGGGTCTTTCGGGGACGCTTCCGAAGCCAGAGAGCTGCTTGGGCTGCAGGATCGCAGCCTAGCTGTCCTGGATGCGCTCTTGAGTTTTTATCCGGACAACGAATTGCGCCAAGATGCGCAGCTCATTGTTTTCCCTTCTAACGCTCAATTGACACTTCGGGCGCACGGTATCGCCGGCGCCACGCTTCCTGCAGACATTTGGCGCTTCTCGTTGAGGTAGGACTGATCGTTCGTAAGGACAGCGCAGATGGGAAGCGCTACGCTCGGAAGGACAAGACGGGTGCGATCGATAGCGCATTCGGCTTTGATCTGTCACCGTTACTCATGCGAGCCGATCAACTTGCCATAATGGCGCAACAGGTCGTGGCCGACCGTCTAACGCTTCGGCGGGCGAAGGAAAATTTGACGATATGCCGACGCGATGTTCGAAAGCTCATTTCTGCCGCGATCGAGGAAGGAGTGTCAGGGCGACTGGGAGACCGTCGAAGCGACTTACATCGGCCTCGTGGGCCGGGATTCCTGCGCTCTCCGACGCGCAGCGATGTGAATTCAATCTTGGACGAGATGGAGCTCCTACGTGGGGAGATCGTCAACGTCCTGGAAATGCAGCAAAAGATGAAGATATTAGCACCAATGATGCTCACAATGAGCGGCACATACAGAATTCAAATACCGAATCCATCTATGAACTTGAACCTAGCTTAAGAAAAGAGCAGGGCGAGAAGTCGGTGGATGATGATCGACCAAAACGCGAGCCGATCCGAAGTTTTCCGCTTGGAATGGTGCTGCGAGCCTGCGCAGAGATCTCGATGTATGGGCCGGGCGGGGTGATCGGCACTTGGCGCGACATGATGGCAGCAGCGATCGTCGTGCGGTCGATGCTGGGCGTCAGCCCGTCGGCCTATCAGGAGGCCTGTGAGGTGATGGGTCCGGAAAATGCGGCGACAGCGATCGCCTGTATCCTTGAGCGAACCGGGCATATCAAATCGCCGGGCGGCTATCTGCGCGACCTCACGCGTAAGGCGGAGCGGGGGAATTTTCGTTGGGGCCGGTGCTCATGACACTTCTAAGAGCTCATGGGCAAGGTGATAGAGCAGTCGGTTAGGGCTGCCTCGTCAATACAAAACCCTGACAGCTGTCAGGGTTTTGGTTCAAGTACGCCGGCGAATTGCTAGACCTATCCGGGCAGAATCGGCGGAGACTACTAGCAGGGCGAGACCTCTGGGAAAATCGCGGGTTCCGGTTCGGCAGTCACGTCCGGGAATCTCCAGGCACCCCATTACTTTTGGCAACATCGCATGGATGAAATGCTGTGCCGGACGAGATCCCGTGGATCCGCCAGAAGGGGCGGGTCTTTTCAGAATCATCAAAAGCGATGATCGACCGGCGAGTAGATATCCGGCGCCTTGGAGCGGAGGCTCAAGCCGACTTTCTTGATAGCGTCGACAGCGTATGGACCGCACCCGTCAAAGGAAACAATTCCCGGCGCTTTGTTGGCTGGTGCAGGTGAAACCAGAAGAACAGACAGCTGTCCAAATAGGTCAGCGCCATCGCTACTCGGCCTCTGCCGTCCTTCTGCGGCGGCAGATGTTCCGGGGGAGCTTGTCGACCCAGAAGGGCGGGCAGCGGAGCCAGGTCTCACTTTTCTTTTTGATGGGATAGTGTCTCGGTCCAGCGCTTCACCGCCGTTGTCATCGATGCGAGATGATCAGATGCGGTGAACCCCGAAACGGTTTTGCGCGGTTTAAGATCGTGGTCACCATCTTTAAGCCACAGGATTTCGATCCGATCGGACAAAGCGTAGTCTGCAACCTCCGCGTCGTTTCCGAATTCGTCCCTCGTACCCTGGCAGATCAGAGTGGGTGTCTGAATTGTTTCGAGGTGCTGTGTTCGAAGGCTCGTCGGCTTGCCGGGGGATGGAATGGATAGCCGAGGCATAGCAAGCCGACGATTTTCTTGGACGCATGGAGTTCGTCGGCGATCATGCTGGCCACACGACCACCGATCGACTTGCCGCCGATGATGAGTGGACCTTGCACGTCAAGCGCCTCGATTGCCGACCGATACTCCGGGATCAACTCTTCTACCTTTGGCGGCGGTTTACTCAGAAGCGGCTATTCTGCGTGCAGCCATATAGTCGAATTCAGAAGCGGGCGACGCGAAAGCCGATTGCAACAAGCGCGGCCGTGGCTGCTGTCATGGAGTTCGAGTCCATCGGCGCGCCGGCACCATGCGCAAGCAGGATTGTAAGACGTGCATCAGTCGGCCCCTCAAAGAGAAATCCGTTATGGGTTTCATGGGTCTATCTCAGCTCCAGCGACATACACATAATGCGAGCCGTCCGGGTTATCGCAATACCCCATTGAAACTCGGTTTGCGAAATGAAATGGCTCGCTAGTCTGAAGTCAGTGAGACAATTCGCCATGGCCGGGGCCGGCTATTGGAAAAAGACGAGAAGTTACCGTATCCACCAGTTTCAGCCGACCTGCCGATCCTTCATACTTTTACCTTTCGTTCACCATGCAAAGTTAGCGTGGCCTCCTCGCGTTGTAGTTCTGCGTCCGCGAGGCTTATCCGCAAGTGCGCGTCATCGATTGGGGCGCGAGCCCTGAGGATCTACCTGCAAGCAACAAGGCTCCTTTGCTTTTTGAGTCTGACTACCTATGTTCGCTGCGAAGAGCCAACGGCCCTTCGTCTGAAGAGAACAATGGGAGAAAGCCGAGATGGCTACTGGAACGGTAAAGTGGTTCAACGCAACGAAGGGTTTTGGGTTCATCCAGCCTGACGACGGCAGCACCGACGTGTTCGTCCACGTGTCGGCGGTAGAACGCGCTGGTATGCGTGGATTGAACGATGGTCAGAAGATCACCTATGAATTGGTGAAGGATCGCAAGTCAGGCAAAATGTCGGCGGACAACTTGCAAGCATAAGCCCGATTGCGAAGGCACCAAATCTAGGAAGGCTGGGGCGAACCCGGCCTTCTTTGCTCCAAACTGTGATCCAGGCGGGGCAGGGGCGCATCCAGATTTTGCCATTCTTATCGGTCACTGCCCTTACTTTAATGAAATGTAAGGGGGCTTCATGGAAACCAGCGCGAGCGACCGCGAACTCATCGTGGTTATGAGACGATATTTTGCTGCGAAAACCGAGCTCGGCGAGATAAGGGCGCGGCTGGAAGCGGCAAGACAGGCTGCGGGCGAGGATATCGCCGCGTTTTACGACCCGCGGAGCAATCCGATCCATGCTGGTGACATCGTACGATCGCATGGTTTGAAGAACGAAATGGTCTCGCTAATGGATCGCGCCGAGGTCTGGGGCAGGGCAGCGGCTGCTGCTGACCGGGAAGATCGATCGGAGAGAGCCTCGCCAGAGGTAGAACCGCTATCGATCGGTAGGAAAATCGATGCGCCATCGGGCGCTGACACCTAATCTCGGCCAAACGATCGGCCGCCGACGGCGACTCTTGTGACCTACGCCGTTGGGATGGACTGAGGCTTGCGGGCGCCAATGCGGTTTCCTGAGGCTTTCCCTCAGCTCAGGTCGAGGAGCGCCTGAGAAGCGCTCTTCAGGGCCATGGCTTCCACGCTCTCTCTGAGAGGGAAGTTTTCTGCCCCTGGATAGACGACGATGCGTCTTGCTGGTTCAATATCCTCGCAAGCAAGGTAAAAGCCTTTTTCCACTTTCGGCGTCAGGCTGCGTTTGATTTCAATAGCCCAGGGACGATCGCCAGGCGGGGTTAGCAGCAGATCGATCTCGGCTCCTGCGGCGGTCCGATAAAAATTGGCCTGAGTTCCAGCGGGTGCGGCGGCTATAAGGGTCTCGATTACAAACCCTTCCCAACTTGCACCAGCCACCGGGTGGCCGAGCACCTCTTCCTGCGTTGTAAGACCGAGGAGGGTGTGGGCTATGCCACTGTCGCGAACATAGATACGTGGCGATTTGACGAGACGCTTGCCGAGATTTGAATGCCATGGCTCGAGTCTTCATACCAGCAACAGATCGACCAGCAGGTCGAGATAGGACGCCACTGTCTTGCCGTCCACGCCAAGTGCCCGCGCGAAATCAGCGGCGTTGAGAAGCCCCGACTGATGGTGGGCAAGCATCGTCCAGAAACGTCGTAGCGTTTCGGCGGGAATGCGTGGCCCGAGGAGCGGAATGTCCCGCTCCAGATAGGTCCGGATAAAGTCCTGCCGCCACCGTTGGCTGACACGGTCGCTCGACGCGAGAAAACTATCCGGAAAACCACCGCGGACCCAAAGCGTGCTCATGTCCCCAGCTGGCACTTCGGTACCATCGATCGGGTGCATTTCTAGATAGGCGATGCGTCCGGCAAGCGTTTCCCCGGATTGTTGCAAGAGGTCCATCGAGGCTGAGCCGAGCAACAGGAAACGCCCTGTCTTCTTTCCAGTGCGCCGACAGCGATCGATCAAACCACGCAAGTTTTGAAAGAGGTTGGGAAGCCGGTGGACCTCGTCAAGAATGACCAGCTTGTCGCTATGCTGGTCCAGATAGAGTTCCGGTTCGGTGAGCTTCGTCCGGTCGGCATCGGATTCCAGATCAAGATAAATAGACGGGCGACGTTCGCCTGTAGCCAGAGCGAGCGTCGTCTTGCCGACTTGCCGCGGTCCGATAAGTGCGACAGCCGGGTTGCTGTCGATTAAAGCATTTAGTTCAGCGGATATCCGGCGATCAATCATCCTAGCATTTATGGAGTTTCATTCCGTAATTGCAAGGTAAATTAAGTCAACCTAACCTTCTTCAAAAGGGGGCAGTGCCGCCAAGTTGCGGGAATTTAAGGACAAGGGTCGTAATCCGCCAGTGGATGCCAAGATCGCTTAGCTATACGTTCGGCGAATGACGATACGCCAGCGGTTTATGCTGTAGTGGCCCTGGTTCAGGATCGCAAGCATGATGATCCGTTGAGGCTTGAGCCCCGTCGAGGGTACAGTGCGCGCGATCGCCGCCTCAGCCTCTTCATCGTCGAACTCACCCTCGACTACGATCGCGCCATGCTGGTAGATAAGGATCGTGTAGCGACGGGGGTCTATATTGGATTCTCCATCACGCGTTGCCTGACACGCCCGGCGGTTCTTTAGTCTGCGTTCATAGCATGTGCACGTGCTGTCTGGACAGCCAAAGGAAGATCAGGCGTTGCAGTCGACAGCTTCAAGGATCGCCTCTCTCGGAGAGATCGTACAGGGGAGATGACCCCCGTCGTGCAAACCCTACGGAAACCGCCTCACCGCGTGCCGACCAGTGTCTTGCCGAAGGCGTTTTCGCGTTTCTACGCAACGATTTGGCGGGAACGACGAGACAAACGATATCTGCGCGATCTGACACGGCGGGTGGCCCGGGGAGGGGCAAAGTTCGCTTGGCCGTTGTGCTCCCGGATCCGTGCGATCGGCTCCAGCGATCGGAAATCGGCGACAACGTCGCGAGATCCAGCGCGGAATCAGGGGGCAGGCAGCCTCGCACCTGCTTGCGGAAGTCGACGGGCCGGAGGTCGGGCAAAGATGACTACGTTCCCCGAGCAGCGTCAGCGCCAGACCGATCAGACCTAGACCGCTCCAGTGGTAGCCCTCGAAGACTGTCGACAGCGACAGGGCGACGATCGGAAACAGTACGGTGGCATAGGCAGCACGCGAGGAGCCGATGCGCGACACCAGCATGAGGTAGGTGGTGAAGCCGATCACTGATCCGATCGTTGCGAGATAGAGCAGGGCGGCGAGATAGGTGATGTCACGCGGTGCCAGGATCGGCGTTTGCGTCACGGCAATCAGCAAGAGGAGGACCATGGCACCATAGGTCATGCCCCAGGCATTGGCGGTTAGCGGCGAAATCCCGGCGGCGCTGTTTCGACGCGACGCCATATTGCCCAGCGAGAAGAACAGCGTGCCAAGCGCAGCCAGCCCAATCCCCTTTAACGTGCCTGCATCGAAATCGACGACAACATCCTGTCCAAAAAGGAGGGCAAGGCCGGTTGCCCCGAGAGCCGCGGCGAGAAGCGTGCGGCCTGTAATGGGGTCACCGAAGAAGAGGCGCGCATTGACAGCATTGTAGATCGTTGCGAGGGAGAAAATCACGGAGATCAGTCCGGACGGGATAGAAGCGGCTGCGCTGTAGAAGCAGATGAAATTGAGGCTGAACAGGCAGAGCGCTTGCGCAAGGATGAAAGGTTGATCGCGCAGGGCAGGGAGCTTGAGCCGCCGCATGACAGCCAGGATGGCGACGAGGATCACGGCTGCGACGGCAAATCTATAAAAGACCGAGACCAAGACCGGCACCGGACCGACCTGCATCGCAATGGCGATCCAAGTCGTCCCCCATATGAGGACGGTCGAGATGAAGAGAGCGGCATTTTCCATGGCGAGATCCTTGTTTTCTCGACATTAGGCGACCTGCGCACGAGTCTTTTGCAGAATCTTGCTATGAAATCGATTTGCCCGGACTTCCTGATCGCCATGCGGGTCGTCCAACGGTATGTTCGCCGCAAGGCGCGGTCGGTGTGGGGAAGAACTGGTGAAAGACAGCCACCTCTCGGTTTTCAGGTTTTTGTCAGCGTCTCCCTGTGCCCGGTTGTCGAAGTCGATCGATCTGGGTTTCGGACGCTCAGCTGCCCTGTGGAGCAATGCAGGCGACAGGATGAGCTATGAGCGGCCGGATGGGCATACGTTCAGCCTCTATCTCAAGGGCGGCGCCGGAACGCGCCGTCTGGATGGCAGCCCCGCTGCGCGCGGCCGGCCCGGAGCCTTGTGCATCATGCCCCAAGGGCACTCGTCCGAATGGGAAATCACCGACCCCTTCGAATTCGTCCATCTGTATGTTCCCGACGATCAGATGCGCCGAATGTTTGCAGAGACGTTTGACCGCGACGCTCGGCTTATGGCTCTTCCCGAAGTGACCTTCGAAGATGCACCCGCTCTGGCGCGCGCTCCAGCAAATGACGAATGCGATGTTGGCGGGCGGACATCTGCTGGCTGAAGAAGCGATGACGCAGACGATCAACGATTTCTTCGTCGATCCGCGCTATGGAGGAATGCGGCCCTGCGCGATTAGCGGCGGGCTCGCTCCGCATGTGCGGCGTCGGATCCTGGAGTATATCGAGGCCCATCTCGATAAGACAATCCGTTTGCAGGATCTGGCAATGATCGGGCAACTCAGCGCATTTCATTTTCAGCGCATGTTCCGGGTAAGCTATGGCGTGTCTCCGCATGGCTGGGTGGCCCACCGACGTGTCGAACGCGCCAAATCGATGTTGTGCGGCACGGACCCCATTGCCCAGATCGCGTCAGCCTGCGGCTTCAGCAGCCAGAGCCATATGACACGGGCGTTTAAGTTGGGCACCGGCGTCACACCCTCTGCCTATCGGCAAGGGCAGTGAAGTGCCTTCGACCCGGCCGCTTTTGGTCCCTGAACCGAACGCCGGCGCTGCTTTCGCTGCGTATCGGTCGAGGCACCTACGGTTCAGCGACTTTTGGAAGGCGAGCCAGGCCGTAGACTCAGGAATGTGTTCGCTCATTCGGTGCTCAATCGCCACCGCCGCCAAGAGGGGAGGGCAGGGAGGCCCAACCTCGGTTGTCGGCCCGGGCGCGGAACATTCGACGGAAACCACTGGGTTGAGAGACGGCGCAGCGTCTCGGAAACGAAGTTTTCAGGCTTCTGCGCGATGATACAGCCATTCTCGCCGGGCTGATTCAATAGGAATGATAAGCCAACATTAACAGACATTTAGATGGAACAACCTAGAGCATTCGAGCAGCGCGTCCGCTTCTCCGCGTGGCGCTATTGTAATAGCTCGATGCCTGTTGCACCGACCGGTGGCGTGACTGCTCCATAGCCTCAGGGAGGGGGATGCCGCGGTTGGCTGCTTCCGTCAGGTATCCCGACCGGAGCCCGTGCGCGGAAAACTCCCCAGGCTCCAGTCCAGCCATCTCCGCCCGCTGCTTCAAGATCGCATTGACCGACTGCGGATCGATCGCCCGCTTCGAGACCGTCCCCCAGCGCCCGATCGCCCGGAAACACGCTGCCGCTCTCGATCTTCGCCGCCGCCATCCAGGCATTCAGCGCCTCGACAGGCCGGCCGGTCAGATAGACGATATCGTCCTGCTCGCCCGAGGTCGTCTTGGTGCGGCCGAGATGAATGGCAAGAGAGGGGAGGGGGGCGCCATTCTCGACCGGGATCGGCGGCTCGACGGTCAACTGTTCGCGTCGCAGTCCGGCGATCTCGCTGCGACGGCGGCCGCCGGAGGCAAAGGCGACCATCAGGATCGCCCGGTCACGCCGATCGCGCAGACTGTCGGTGGCGCAGGTCGCCAGCAATTTGGCCAGCACATCTCCGGTGACCGCCTTGGCGCTCTTGCGACCCCGCGTCCGGGGGACGGCGCGAACCGCAAGGCGGATGGCGGATTTCAGGGCAGGGGAGGCGAAGGCCCCGTCAAAACCGCGCCATTTGGTCAGCGTCGACCAGTTCGCCAGCCGCCGGCGCACCGTGGCTGGCGCATGCGGGCCGACGGATTTGAGAAATCCTTGGCTCCGAAGGTTCTCGTCGACGTCTACAGGCATGCCGTGATCGGCGTCCGTCTCGCGGTGCTGCGGATCCCAAAGATGATGCGCGACGAATTTCAGGAGCAGTGCCTCGGGTGCCGGCCAGGGCAGCGATTTTTGGTGGCCGCCAGCGCCCAAGCTTCGAGGTAGGTGAGATCGGACGTCAGGGCCCGCAGCGTGTTGTCGCCCATGCCCTGGTTGACGAGATGGCGCAGCGTCTCGACGTCGTGGTCGGTGAGCAGTTCGGCGAGCTCGTCGCGGCGGTCAATTGGCAGGACGGCGGCGATGGTGTCGAGCTCTTCGGCACGTCGCTCGACGGCGGTCAGTGATTTCTTGGGTTTGGCCACGGACGCTCCAAAATCGTGGGTTTCGGCGGCCTTCAGGGCCGTGATTTGCCCTGACTCTCACTGATTTGCGCCCTGAAATCAATCTACCATCGATAAGCATTACTTATCGATGGTTAGACATCGTTCCGGCAAAAGCAGCATGTGATGAACTCCAACTATGAGATAGCGTTCGTTTAGCAAATCATTTACCATGATTTCAATGTCTTATGATCTGTCGAAATTGCCCATCTCCAGCCTCCTGCGGCCGATTTCGGACGCCGGGTCGCGCTGGCGCGGCTCGACGAGCGCATCGCCCGTTCACCGATCGGCGCGGGCTGGATCGAACGCTCGCATTTTGCCGATGCAGCCGCCTCGCTGTGGATCGACGGCGAACTGGTGCATCTCGAGGACCTGGTGCTGCATGACGCCGGCGCCGATGTGCGCGCGCCGACGCATGACCTGACCATCGCCCGCGACGTGCTGCGTACGCGTCGGCGGATCGCATCGCAGCCGCCGCACTGGGCTTTGTCCGCCGACGGCATCCGCAGTCTGCGAGGCCAAGCGGCGATGGCGGCGTCGGATGGCACCGCTGCGCTCAGCGAGGAAAAGCCGGCCGCCGACGGTCTGGTCGGAGGAGGGGAGGGGGAGAACGGCAATGTTGATGACACTCGGTTGGACGACGAATTCGCTGCCATCGATGCGGTGCTCGCCCGATCGCACGCGGCGATCGAGCAGGCAAAGCAGCCAGGCCCCGCCACAAGTGCTCGGGCACGGGAAAAGGATGCGCTGATCTATGATCTCGACTGGGACGAGGACGAACGGTTGGAGGAGTGGCGCGGCGTGTTGCGGCAGGCCCAGGATTTTCCAGCGGTGCTGCAGGCGATCGTCGCCCTCGATGCTTGGAATGAATTGTCGGTGCTGCAGCATGCGGCCTGGCTAGGCCGGCCGCTGGCGGCATCACTGCTGCGTCAAGCTGGCCTGACGACCGGAGCGCATCTGGTGGCGATCAATCTCGGCCTGAAAACCGTACCGGTCGATCGACGTCGGCATCGTGACCGTGAAACCCGGTTGCTGGCCATTCTCGCCGGCATCATTGCCGCAGCCGATCTCGGCCTCAAGGAACACGACCGGCTTACCCTTGCCCTGCAATCGATGGAGCGCCGGCTGATCGGCCGGCGCCAGACGTCAAAGCTGCCAGAGCTGATCGAGCTGGTGATGTCGCGGCCGCTGGTGTCAACCGGCATGATCTCAAAGGCGATTGGCGTGACGCCGCAGGCGGCGCTGCGGATTATTGGCGATCTCGGCTTGCGGGAGATGACGGGGAGGGGAGGTTTCTGGGCCTGGGGAGTGCTATGACGCAGCTAGGAGTGGATGAAGTCGAAACCAATCTCTTGGCAAAGATGTGACCACGAGAATCGACTTGTTAATTGTTATGAACCGCCTTGGGGTCGGGACATTCGGAGACATGGGCATGAGCGAACTTGATAACGTTTTTCCGGTTGCTGACATCTCGAAAAAATCCCGAATGCGCAATTCACGGCCTTCGGTATGAAGAACCTTCATGAAATCATCCCCATGGAACTGATGGTCTAGGTCAACACATGCAGTTGCCGAAGTATCACCACTATCTCCCGTCGTTCTACCAGTCTCGTTGGGCGTTGAGCGATCGACGGCTCCGCCGTTTCTCAAAGCCAAGGGATAAGATCGTAGCAAAATGGGTCTACCCTACCCAATCTGGCGGGGAAGATAACTTGTATTCAGATCCAGAAGCGACGCCCGACAAGGCTCAGGTGCTAGAGTCGGAGTTCATGTCGCCCTTGGACTCCCTCATGAGCCAGGCGCTTACGATGATCGAGATAGGTGACGCCACGATCAACCGCGACCCGAAATTCCGTAGCGCGTGGTCTCGCTTCTTGATGTCACTGATGATGCGAATGCCGGACGACATCGAGGTCTTGAAAAGCGGATTGGTCGAGGAGTGGACATTGGCGATTCCGGACTTGGAGCAAGTCTACTCAGCGAATAGGGAGGATGGCTGGCCAGAGACATTCCAAGAGTATCTTGCGCACAGCCCCAACAGTTTCGCAAGCTGGGCGTCGTCCCTTATGCGGACGCTGATAGACCATCAAAACATTGGCGAATTGCTCAACAACATGCGTTGGTTCACGCGAGAGATCAACGGGAATGCGGAGTTTTTGACAAGTGATAGGCCGCTCATCACATGGTTCGACTTCGCCGAGCCCGATATGTACATAATTCTTCCAATCGGACCCAAGCGGGTGTTCGTCGCCGTCAACAATGTGGAAACTCAGCGACGTATCGAGACGCAGCCAGCGGAGGAGTGGGCCATCAACATCAATAAGTGTGTTGCCGGCGCGGCCAAGAAATTCGTGTTCGCCACCGATGATCGGCAGATGGAATTTGTAGACCAGCATTTTGGCAGCCGGCCGCGAACGACCCTTTTTCAATATTTGCTACGCCATCGACGGAGAGCCAGAGGGTGACAACAGCCCGCTTTCGGCTGGCTCGCTCACTGTCGCCGGGAGCTAGCGCTCAGCTAGTTCCCGTCGACACGTCACTCAGAGGAAGTTTTCGTCCGGGATACCGCAGCTGCCATGTCTCTATGACGAATAGTGCGATTGCGGAAGCCGAATGGATTGCGAGCTTTGCGATGCGGGGATCGATGCGACGAAACCCCTTCTCTTTGCCATGAGCACCCCCGACATGGGTGCGAAGAGAGCCTATGCCTTGGACCGACGTCACCAGGCCAGAAAGCACGGCCTTAACATCATTTACAATCTCGGGGGCCACGCCTTCTTTGTGGGGTCGAGGCCGAGCGGATCTCGCACAGCTCGATAGAGTCCCGAGATATCCTGCTTGGTAGGAAATTCGATGTCCAGTTCGACGAGGATCGATCTACAGACGCTTTCGACCACAGCACAAGCCGCCGTCACCACGATCTCGGGATCTGTGGAAGCCGCTCGCAAGGCGCGATCAAGATCGCGTCTTACAGTATCGAAGTCGATGCCAGCGGCCATGGCGGATAGCTCGCCTGTAACTGCAGCAGTCTCGGCTATTGCGATGAGGCGCATCGTCCTTCCCGCAGGCTCAAGCTTTAGACCGTCAAAGAATAGGTGTTTGTTTAGATGCTCAACGACTGCAGCGTGGCGATCAGGCTCTTTGATGAAGTCCCGAGGATCCGCGGCACCCTCGATAATCCGCCGCAGCAAGTCCTCATTGTCTATAAAGTTGGCCTCGCGGATCGCTGTCTTGGTCGTGGGGAGTCGGCTCTCGCCTTCAACCCCAAACGAGATGCCATAGTTTTTGAACCAAGCTTCAAGCCGCCAGGCCTGTCGATAAATACCGATGGACGGCTCAACCCCGTTCGCTGAGCCCCCAGAAATGATCTCAGCAAGGGCATCGATGGATTGGTCGGATAAATCGATTCGCATTGTCGAATGTTACCATACTATCTCGACGCCACCCTTCGCTCTGGTTTCAGGCGACTGGGAAGAGGCTCCTTAGTGCTCCATTCGTCGCGGCTGGAGCCAACGAGGGGTAGAGTCGGCGTTCGGCTCCGGCGACGCAACCTAGATACTTTTATTTTCAACCCAGATAATTTCGCCGCTGGTGAGGTAAACAACGGCACCCCCATTGGCCTGGGTCGCCGTAATATAGTCGCGTAGCTGTTGAGCGTGCGCCTTGCGTACGGCGGACGTCGGGTTCACGTCCGATTTCCAGTCGATTGCGGTGTCGATACCTTGATCGCTGATAGCCAGGGCATCGGCGCGACCGGCGAGAAGAATGTGCCCGTCCGCCGCCCAGACCGGCATCTCAGGCACGAGACGAGGCCGCAGATCAGCAATTGCAGGCAAAGAAAGCGTACGAAGCGCAGCTGCTGCCATTTCGTTGGGATCGGGCCGCGTTCGATCATCGTCGGTGTCGTGCGCAAGCTGCTCGAGCAGTAAGCGGGCGCGGGCGGTGGTCGTCGTTAGTTCATCCACGAGCTCGCCGGTCAGTAGCTCTTCCATAAGCTTATGTAGGATCACGCCGCGCCGAGCGCCGGCGCCTGCGATTTCAAGACGCTCCGCTTGGCTATCTAGGGTGACCACGCCGTCGAGAGAATCTCCGAGACGATCACCGTCATGTTCGCTCGGTCTGCGCCAGACAAGAGGCGGTGAACTGGCTTCGACGAAGCGTTGTTCGCCCGTAAAAATATCAGCCGATTGCTCGTTCGGCTGAGAGGCGCCTGAACGGTTTGCCAGTGGCGTGAATGAAGAAAGATCCAGCTCGGGGACTTCAAGCTGGCGAAGATTGACAGAGCTGAACCACGAATCCTTTGACGCTTGGGGGATATGGGGAAGGATCAGAAGGTTTCGCGCCCGTGTGCTCGCCACGTACCAAATTCTCTCGCGTTGATTGGCCTCTTCGAGGCCCTCCGCCCGCGCGCCGCAGCCAGCTCCGGAGGCGCGACGCCACCGATCATCCAATGCAGGCTGTTGTCGGATTGCCTGTGGACGAACTGGTCCGGACGATAGAGCTCCGTCGTCGAATTGACCGGAATGACGACTGGCCATTCCAACCCTTTTGCACTGTGGATCGTGACAATCTCGACCGCATACTCCGCAGCGTCGATGCGACCCTCCGATGCTCTGGCCTTGCGCTCCCAGTCAGATTGAAGATCGCGAACGAAAGCGCGTAGGCCGGCAACGCCGTAGCTGCGAGCTTTTTCAATCAGCGCATCCAGGTTGGCGAGGGCTCAGGGCGTTCCGGTTGCCATGGCGCGCCGCAATGATGACGCGGGCGTTCAGGCGCTCGATGGCTTCGGCAAGGATCAGGCTTGGGGAGGCGACAGCCGCTTTGCGTCGCAAGCTTTGCAGCAATATGAGAATTTCCTTGGCAAGCGGATGCTGCACCAAGTCGGGATCTGTGCGCACGGTAAAGAAGATCTGAGCCGTCCCATCTGCGGAGAGGGCGGTGGTAATGTCGAGCAGCTCCTGTTCGCTCAGCCCAACCAGCGGGCCGCGCATGAAAGCGCCGAAGGCGAACGTATCCGAAGAATCTGCCAGCACCCTCACAAGGGCCAAGACATCCTGCGTTTCTTGCCGTCGCATTAAGGTCTGGCCAGCTTGCGATGAGACTGCGAGGCCACGCTGTTCGAGGGCTCGTTCATAGCGCCAAAGCTCAGTATGACCGGGTGATAGAAGCGCGATGTCACCGGCTTTCAGGGGCGTGCGCGTGTTGTCTGCTCGCAGAATTGGCAGATTTCCGACCAACGCTGCGCAGATATCCGCGACCCTTTCCGCTTCGGCTTCCCGAAACATCTCCGCGTAAATGCGCTCGACGGTAGGGATCTCAATCGTAGAACGTGTCACACAGGGCAGCGGCTGCGACACGTCGGACAGTGTGGGAGCAAGCGCGACATATCAGGGGTTGCGACGGCTTCTGCAAAAACCGGTTCGAAGCATGCATTGACGTGATGGATGATCGGACTAAGCGATCGAAAATTGGCCGTAACCTCGATAACTGCTCCGCCATTCTGGCCTCGGATCAATCTGCTGCAAAGCTCGTAGGCCTCGATATCGGCGCCGCGAAAGCGATAGATCGCCTGCTTCGGATCGCCCACGAGGAAAAGCGCTCCGGCGCAGCCGCGCGGCCTCCCAATGCGTCGGGCGTTCGGCGGTTGCAGCAATCAAGAATAGGATCTCACTTTGAATGCGGTCCGTGTCCTGAAATTCGTCGACCAGAATATATCGATAGCGCCGCCCAACTGCCTGCCGAACTTCTTCGTGTGATCGCACTTGAGGGACTGAACGTGAACTATCAGATCGTCGAAAATCCAATATTGCCGCAGCGCGCTTGCAGGGCGCGATAGCTCTCCAGGAGTTGGTCAAGCGAGCCTGATAGCGAACAGATGAGCGTGCTCGCGATGTGGCCAATGAGCTGGCTCCACGCGTCGTTGACCGCTTCGAACAGCGCCCGCCCTGAATCGTTGCCAACATCATTCGTGTGGGCGCCAAAACCGCGGGCTGCCTCGTCATAGGGCTTGAGCTGCAATCCCTTCCGTCCAAACAACCGGCCGGACCCTGGATCGCAGAGTTGCCACAGCGAGCGGAAATCCGGATCGCCCGTGAAGCAGCCTTGGTAGCGCGTCGCCAGCCTCCCGAGTTCCTGTGCGATTTCTCGCGTCCACCCTTCTTCCCCGATGCTTGCCCTCCATCGCTCGAAGTCGTCGACCGCCTGGACGAAGTCGACGTCGGGCCGCAAGTCTTGGGGAGGTGAGATCGGCTGAGCATCTGGGTGCTTTCGCCGCAGCACTGCAAGTTCGCGGACGAGTTCGACCACTTGGAGCGGAATTTGCTCCGCCAAGACAACGATCGGATTGTCCTCTGAGGCGTCAATCGCAAGCTGGCGTGAGAACCACGCCGATAATTCTGCCATAAACAAATTGTCAGCGACGGTTGCATCGGCGATGCGAGCGCCAGGATCGAGGCCGGCTTCGACGCCGTGGCTGCGAATGATCGCCTGACAGAAACCGTGGATGGTCGTCGTGGTCAACTCGTCGAGTTGCGTCGATGCGGTGGCAAGCGCGCTTCGCTGCAACTCGGAGAGGCCCAGCGGGATGACTGCTTTCAGGAAAGCGGGAACCTCTCCCGCAAGCAGGACGTCGACAGTCTCCTTGATACGCGCGGCGAGTTGGCTTGCCGCTAATTCAGTAAAGGTGATCGCGGCGATTTCGCCGGGGATGAACCTGCGGCGAGCATCATCGCCACGCGCCCTGCCATGAGCGATGTTTTTCCGGTTCCCGCAGCCGCTTCCACAAGCAGAATGGAAGAGAAGTCTGTCATCGCCCGGCAACGATTGTCCTGATCGACGAGCGTCATGTTGAGGCACTCCAGAGCTTATTGAGCTGCTGGTTAGCCGCGCGGAATTCGGAGGCTTTGCGCCGAAGATAGCTTTCAGCGATCTGCTGGAAGCGCAAGGCGCATGTCATCATAGAAGGCGTCTTTCTCCCAGCGGGGCGCAATCCGCCCGCTGCGCAAGATTATTGTAGCCGCTGAGAGGTAGCCCTTGGCGTGCGTGATCGCGTCATCGAGTTCATCCCCCTTGAGCTCGAAGGTTGCCGGGTCATCCGCCAGATAAATCAAACGTGCGACCACTGTTCTCACCTCAGGTAGCAGGGTCCTGACCGCAATTGCGTAAAGCACGCGCTGCAACTCGCGCCCTTGTCCAAGCGTGATGCGTTGGGTTTTTGGAGGTGGCTTGATGCTCTTGTAGTCTGTGATCCGCGCGGCGTCGCCGGTCGCGGAATATCCAGCCGGTCCATCCGACCGCCGAAGACCAAGCCGGTTGGCTCAATAGGTACCGCGAACGTTGCGTTCCATGGCACTTGTTCCGTTACCGGATTGATTTGGCCGAAGGGCACCTCCGTCCAGCTTCTCGTGTCGGATCGCACCGGATCGTCGGAGGCGAGGCCCTTGGCCGTTCTGCGCGCCGCTTCATTCACGGTATGGCGCCAGAGGATCGACGGCGGGACTGACCGTTGCAACGGCCATGCGGTAAGGACAGCCGCTGAGGCGTCTTCGATTGCCGCCGCAATTTCGTCTGCGCTCGCACGCGCAAACCCTGGCGCGGGTTCCAGCGCCGTGATTGCACCGCTGATCAACTCATGCACGAGCTCGCCGAACGACGTTGGATTGAGCTGCAGCGGTTCGGGCTCTTGCCGCGCCGAGCGCCAGCCCAATGCGTATCGCCAAACAAATCCGAGTGGGTCACGCAGCAGGCGCTGCATTGAGGTTGTCGACTGGACCCGCGCCAAGGCCGCCTCGATTGCCGGGTGATTGGCGTTCGCCAATCCATCATGTGCGGTGAGATCCGCACGCCATTGCCAATTACGCCAGCAGAGCTGAGCCTGCCGCACATGGGCGAGCTGCCCGGCGTCGCGGGCGCGAGCCAGCAGCCTGTCGGCTTCGCTGAAGGCGTGTTCTGGTACGCGGTCACGTTTGTGAATGACTGAGTCGCCCGGCCATAGGGTGCTTGGAGAAAGCTGGCCGCCTCTGGCGTTCCGCTGCGCTCGCGACAAGACAAGTAGCTCATGAGTTTGTGCCCTTATGATTTCGAAATGAAGGCGATCTCGCTCGGCGGTGCTGACCGGATGCAGCTTACGGCGATCAAGCATATGATGCGGGATTAGCGGGTCGTCATGATCCGCACGTGGCCAGGATCGGCTGGTGAATCCGAACAGACGTGTGAACGGTCGCGGGCACGACACCAGGTGGGATGCCGGGCACCACACAACGCTGTTGGCCGGTTCGCGTTGATCTGCGACGCGTAAAGATTGCAGCGACAGCGCAATTGCGTGCGGTGGAGCGCTTCGCAACGCCTCTTCCCACATCGTCAGACTGGCACCGCTCAATAGCCGTGTGCCGGCTTCACTCCCAGCATCTGGTCCTCGGGCAAGGAGCTCGATGATCGGCAGAAGAATTTGCTCGGCGAGTTCGGCAGCAGCCCGCCGGGGCCTGGCGGCGGTCATCGCCTCGCGCCATTGATCAAGCGTTCGTAGAGCTGCCCCTCTCGGAATACCAGCGAACCAGTCATCGGGAATCGAGCTGGCGAACGGCCGCGCCGGAAGGCGCCGGATAAGACGCCAGACGCGTTCCTGGGTGAGACCATTGCCAAGGACATCCGCGAGGGCAGCGCAGGTCTGACCGTCCGCTGTGCTCAGTGCCGGAACGCCATGCGAAAAATGGACCGGCAGCGCCGCACTTCGGGCATAGGCAAGAAAGTGGTCGTCCCAGTCTTGCGTCGAAGTCGCTGCGATAGCGATGTCCTGCGCCTTGACCTCGCCCGTCGATAGCAGCCGCCTAGCCCATCTCAGGGCCTCTATGACCTCTGACTTCTGATCGGCGCTCGCTTCGGCGGAGGTGCGAGCGGCGCCAATGGTTGCGGTCTTACGGATCGTGCCGCCGAACCAGGGCTGCTCGATACCCTCCGGCATGTCCCAAGACAGCTCGGTGACGTGCGCGACCGCAATGAGAAGCGGGCGCCAAACCGGATCAACCTCCACGATTCCGGCGAGTGTGATCGGTCCCAGCAGGGCGCGCGTGACCGGCGCGTCTGACGGCGGCGTCGCGAAGGTCGCGCGGCAGCAGATGGGTGGCCGGTATGCTCTCACGGATTCGCGCCTCAATCAGGGCAAGGTCGTGGAACCGTGCTGCTTCGTGCGCGAGTGAGGCTAAGTCCAGGTCCGTCCGCCAGACCGAATCGAGCGATTGAAGGACCGCCCGTGGCATGCCCGGTAAACCTGCAATGTCACCAACATCCTGAAACCCGCCAGCGGCAAGTGCCGCCTGAATCGCTGGGTAAAGCACGTCGGTCCCCGCGGGCGTCGTAAACCCGCCGACAAGACGACTGGCGAGAAGGGGAAGCGTCAGGATTTCATGGCCGATGGCACCACTCATGGCGGCTGCAGCGCGAGCACTGCGCAAAGCTAGCAAACCGTCGACGATGTGGGTGGCGCGAGTGATCATTTGGATACTTTACGCTATTGTTCAACCGAGTCTCGATCATTACCCAGACTCTCGATCTGCTGAAATACAAGGTCAATAAAGGCCTGCGGTACCGGGGAGTGAAATGCGTCTAAGCTGTTGATTTCCACGCGGAACTGAGCCGGGTAGACGCATAATTTCCATTGAGATTTGAGCCATGTGACCTTTTCCCCAACGCGGTTTGCGGCGGGGGCAACGGAGTGATCCACATGGGACTTTTAAACATCATCCGGCGGATGGCGCTGCGAGAGAAGCAGTCGATCCGCGAGATCAGTCGGCGAACTGGACTGTCGCGCAATACCATCACGAAGTATTTGAACGCTGGCACGATCGAACCGAAGTTTACGATACCGGAACGACCGAGCAAGCTTGACCCTTTTGCGGACAAGCTGGCGGGTTGGCTGAAGACCGAAGCCGGTAAGTCGCGCAAGCAGCGCAGGACGCTGAAGCAGCTTCATGCCGATCTGGTGGCTCTCGGCTTTACCGGCTCCTACGGTCGGGTAGCGGCTTTTGCGCGTGATTGGCGGGCGGATCGGCAACGTGAACAACAGACCACGGGGCGCGGCATATTCGTTCCGCTGTTTTTCCGTCCGGGAGAGGCATTCCAGTTTGACTGGAGCGAGGATTATGCAGTGCTGGGCGGCGAGCGCACGAAGCTGCAGGTCGCACATATCAAGCTATCGCACAGTCGGGCTTTTCTGGTCAGGGCCTACCTGCTGCAAACGCACGAGATGCTCTTCGATGCCCATTGGCATGGATTCCGTGTGTTCGGCGGCGTGCCTGGTCGCGGTATCTACGACAACATGAAGACGGCGGTCGATCGCGTCGGTCGCGGCAAGGAGCGGCAGGTCAATATCCGCTTTCTCGCGATGACGAACCATTACGTCTTCGAGCCGGAGTTCTGCAATCCCCGCCGCGGGCTGGGAGAAGGGTCAGGTCGAGAAGAACGTGCAAGATGCCCGTCCACGCCTGTGGCAACTGATGCCAAGCTTCCCGGATCCGGCAGCGCTGAACGCCTGGCTGGAACAGCATTGCCAGGAACTGTGGCGCGAGACTGCACACAACACGTTGCCCGGCACGATCGCAGACGTCTGGGCCGCAGAACAGGCCGCGTTGATGGCACTGCCTCCCGCTTTTGACGGCTTCGTCGAGCAAAGCAAGCGCGTCTCGCCCACCTGCTTGATCACCTTCGAGCGTAATCGCTACAGCGTGCCTGCGTCTTTTGCGAACCGGCCCGTAAGCCTGCGGATTTATCCAGACCGATTGGTCGTTGCGGCCGAGGGCAGTATCCTTTGCGAACACGCGCGGGTTATTGAACGTAGCCACGACAAGCTGCCGCGGACGATCTACGACTGGCGGCATTATCTTGCCGTCATCCAACGCAAGCCCGGCGCTTTACGCAATGGCGCGCCGTTTGTGGAATTGCCGCCGGCCTTCAGGCAGTTGCAGGACCAGATGCTTCGCCGCCCCGGCGGTGATCGTGAGATGGTCGACATCCTTGCCCTCGTCCTTCAGCACGACGAACAGGTCGTACTCCGTGCTGTGGAACTGGCCTTGGATGCGGGCGTGGCAACCAAAACGCATGTGCTAAACCTGCTGCACCGGCTGGTCGACGGCAAGACCACCGACGGTCCCGACATCGATACGCCACAGGCGCTGACCTTACTGCGTGAACCCAAAGCCAATGTAGAACGCTATGATGGCCTGCGCGCCCAGATCGCAGGAGGCCGTCATGCGTCATGATCCTGCCAGCGCCGCCGTCGTCATCATGCTACGCAGCCTGAAGATGTACGGCATGGCCCAAGCCGTCACGGATCCGATCGAGCAAGGCGCTCCAGCCTTTGATGCGGCCGTACCAATCCTGTCCCAGTTGCTGAAGGCCGAATTGGCCGAACGTGAAGTGCGCTCTATCGCCTATCACATGAAGGCTGCCCGTTTCCCGGCTTACAAAGACCTCTCCGGTTTCGACTTCGCCGCCAGCGAGATCAATGAAGCGACGGTGCGTCAATTGCATCGATGTGAGTTCATGGACGGGGCGCAGAACGTTGTGCTTATCGGCGGGCCGGGAACAGGCAAAACCCACATTGCGACCGCCCTTGGCGTCCAGGCCATCGAGCATCACCGCCGAAAGGTCCGCTTCTTCTCCACGATCGAATTGGTCAATGCGCTTGAGCAGGAGAAGGCCAAGGGTAAGGCAGGTCAGATCGCTGAGACCTTGGTCCGGCTCGACCTATTGATCCTTGATGAGTTGGGATACCTGCCGTTCAGCGCGTCCGGCGGTGCGCTGCTCTTCCACCTGCTCAGCAAACTCTACGAGCGGACCAGCGTGGTCATCACCACCAATCTCAGCTTCAGCGAATGGGCCAGTGTCTTTGGCGACGCCAAGATGACGACCGCTCTCCTCGATCGCCTGACCCACCGTTGTCATATTCTGGAAACCGGAAACGACAGCTTTCGCTTCAAAGCCAGCTCAGCCGTCGCTGCCCAAACGAAAAGGGAAACAAGCAATGCCTTGACCAAAACCTGATCAGAAAATCATACTCAGAAGTGGCTCACTTCTCGATGGAAAACCCGGCTCAGTTCCGCGTGGAAATCAACATGTTGAGTTTTTGGGAATCTGCGGGTTGTTGGTTCGATTCCGTTCAAGGCGACCAATGAGGGAGATAGGTCGTGTAAACGTCGTCGATACTGCTAAAATTCGCCTTAGGTCGAGTAATCGGCTTTGTCCGGATTTTTAGCCTGTGACTTTGAGGGCGAACCGAGCGATGGGCATTGAGCGGTTCGTCCATCCGGCTCCTTGCCCTAGCCGAGCAGTCCGGTCTCAACCGCGCAGCAGTGGAAGCATTTGATCACCCTGCCGCCTTATCTCGGACAAGTACGGCGTGTCGGAGAGTACAAAATGGGTGATGCCCAGATCCTCATACTTGCGCAGCGAACGGGCAACGTCTGCCGCCGAGCCGACCAGCCAGGTGGTGCCGGCACCGCCGCCGCCGAACCTGCCCGGCGCGGAGGTTGTCATCGAGGACCTCGCCGCGCTCGTGCAGATCGAGTAGCCGCTTCTGGCCCACCGCCACTGCCCGTTGATGGTCGTTCCAGCCGATGCCCTTGCTCTTGGCCATCTCGGCGACCTTCGCCTCGGCGTCGGCCCAGGCCTGTTCAGTGGTGTCGCGGACCAGCGTGGTGACCCGCAACCCGAACTCCAGCGGCGGGGAGGTCGCGGTCCAGTTCCCAACTCAGCGTCTTGAGCCGCTCGATCCGCTCGCGGACGCCGTCGAGCGGTTCACCCCAGAAGAGCTGGACATCGGCCTCGGTGGCTGAGACTCGCTCGGCCGCCTCAGAGGCTCCGCCGAAGTAGAGCCTGGGGTGCCGACGATCGCCGCGAACATGGATACGCGGCATTACCGTGGATCCGGTGACGCTGAAGTGCTCGCCTGTAAAGGTGACGTTCTCCTCGGTCCAAAGTCTTCGAGCCAGCCGCATGAACTCCTTGGTGCGGCCATAGCGGTGTGCCTGATCGCCTTCGCTGTCGCCGTAGGCCGAAAGGTTGTCCTTGCCCGACACGATGTTGATACGCACGCGGCCGTCGGTGAGGTTATCCAGCGTGGCCGCTGCGGAGGCGAAGTTTGCCGGTCGCCAATAGCCCGGGCGTATGGCGATGAGCGGTTCGAACGTGGTGGTCCGCGCGGCGAGTGAGGCCGCGACTGTGAAGGTGTCGGGCCGGCCCCAGCCGGTGCCGATGAGCGCGCCCGTCCAGCCGTGTTCCTCCAGCGCCTTCGCATGGCCGGTCAGTGTCTCCAGGCTGTTGTGATCTTCGACGGTGACATCGCCCCGGGTGGCCTGGTTTGATGTCGTTGGGGATATACCAGAGAAATTCGGAATTACTGCTCATGCTGGATTTCCAATTGCCGTCGATGACACGAAAGACGATGTCTTCAACATCATTGGTCTCGCTTCCATTTCGTAGATTGAAACATTAATGATGATATTGTCTATAGAAAAGAAAGATTATCATCTTCTGAGACGAAGGGTGCCACTCCTTGTTTACGAGTGCCGGAATTCGGCGAACGTCGTTTGCATCGCACATTGCCCGTAAAGGCCGCTTCGTTGAGACGGCAGGACGCAAAGGACCGCTTTCACAAACAGATAGAATTTCTGCCTTCTGATTTTCGTGGCTGACGGAGATCATCCTGATGCGGCGCAAGGGGTGTGCCGCCGGCTCTGCCGTATCGATATTTCCGGAGCAGACGTGATGTCCATCAATCGCCGCCACTTCAATCAGCTGCTGTTGCTCAGCAGTGCAAGCCTCGCATTTGGCAATCCGTCATTCGCCGCCGGCGAAACACCCGTTCGGGGTGGCACGCTCAACTGGGCCTATTATCCCGACCCGACGTCGCTGATCGCCATCAACACCTCGTCCGGCACCGGCCAGGCGATCGGGCCGAAGGTGAACGAAGGGCTTCTGGATTTCGACTACGATCTCAATCCCATTCCGCTGCTGGCGACGGAATGGTCGGTCAGCGATGATGGCCTTCGCTATACGTTCAAGCTGCGGCAGGGCGTCAAATGGCACGACGGCAAGGATTTCACCTCTGAAGACGTCAACTTCACGATCTTTCGCCTCAAGGAAGCGCATCCGCGTGGTCGCATCACCTACCAGAATGTCACGGCTGTCGAGACACCGGACGCCCACACGGCGATCATCGTGCTGTCCAAACCGGCTCCCTATCTCGTTTCGGCGCTGAGCAGTTCAGGAGTCGCCGATCGTTCCCAAGCACGTCTACGAGACCTTCAAGCCGCAGGAGCAGCCGAAGCTGGAGCAGACGATCGGCACCGGCCCGTTCCTGCTCAAAGAGTGGGTTCCCGGCAGCCATCTGATTTTCGACCGCAACCCGGACTATTGGGATGCCTCGAAGCCCTATCTCGACCGAGTGGTCTTGCGCGTCATTCTCGATCCAGCTGCACGTGCGGCAGCGCTCGAAACGGGCGAGATCGACATCGGCGCCAATCCGGTTCCGCTCTCCGACATCGAGCGCCTGAAGGCCAATCCGAGCCTTGTCGTCGATACGAAGACCTATGCCTATTCCGGCCCGCAGCAGCAGCTGTTCTTCAACTACGAGAATGATATCTTGCAGAAGCGCGACGTGCGGCTGGCGATCGCGCATGCCATTGACCTGCAGAAGCTCGTCGATATCGCGCTCTACGGATATGCGCAGGTCTCGCCCAGCCCCATCAGCACTGCATTGCCGAAATGGTACGATCCGAGCATCAAGGCGCGGGAGCCGGATCCAAAGCTTGCCGAAAAGCTGCTGGACCAAGCCGGGTATCCACGCGATAGCGGCGGAACGCGCTTCAAGCTGCGGCTGGCCTACAATTCGTTCCTGCCGCAGTCCTATGCGGACTTCATCAAGCAATCGCTTGCGGTCATTGGAATCGATGCCGAAATCCTCAAACTCGACCTCGCCACCTTCCTCAAGACCGTCTATACAGACCGCAGCTGGGATATTGTCATAGAGTCTCTTTCGAACACTTTCGATCCGACGCTCGGCGTGCAGCGCGCCTATTGGTCGAAGAACTTCAAGATCGGTCTCGTCTTCTCGAACGCGAGCCATTACTCAGATCCGGAAGTGGATCGCCTGCTGGAAGCGGCGGCAATCGAACCCGACGAGAACAAGCGCCGCGACCTCTGGTATCAGTTCCAGCACTTCATCCACGACGAAGTCGTCTCCGTCGACCTGGTGGCTGCGGGCGCGCAGATCGTCGCGAATAAGAAGGTTCGGAATTTCGCGCCCGGAGCGCAGGGCATCAACAACAGCTTTGGTCAGATCTGGCTCAGTCCCGATGCCTGACGCCTTTCCGCTGACACCATGATCCCGGCCACGGCGTTTCCTGCGGCCGGGATCACGTGGTAAAGCCGAGACTCTAAGCGCTCAGACTTGGCCGACTTTGTATTGCGCTGGCGGCGGCGTGCCGTTGACAGCGAAATCGCCGACGATCCGATCGCGGTAGATGCGCGGGTTATGGGACGATATCGTTCTTGCGTTGCGCCAGTAGCGATCAAGATCAAGACCACGCTTGGTCGCCGAAGCGCCAAGTGCATCGAACAGCAGAGTCGTTGCGTCCAGTACAAGGGTGGTGACGACGTGGACCGATTGGTTGATCTCGAGTTCGGCAATCGCGTTGGCGCGCTCGGTTACCGCTGCATCTTCGGCGAAGCTTGCCTCATAGGCGCGTTGAACCGCCTCGGCCGCTTTAAGAACGATGGCGCCCGCCGAATAGGCCGCACCCCGCACCCGGCCGACGACTTGCAATATCTGCGGATCCTCGCTCACACTGGCCGCATTGCCATGGCTGTAGATACGCTTGCGCTCGCTGACCAGCCGGGCAACGTCGCTGGCGGCTGCGGACCGATACCAGCAAGCGTCACGAGATGAACGAGCTGGAAGAAGGCCGAGGAATATTTGAACCGCCCACCGGGCGGCGTGACAAGCTCTGCGCGCAATGACGACGTTGGAGAAAAGGGCGGTACCGCTCGCCGTCAACGACTGGCCGAAGCCATCCCAGTCGTCGATGACGTCGACGCCCTCGGCCCGTCGCGGCACCAACACACCGACCGGTTCGCCGTTCTCGTCCGCTTCCACCGAGATTGATCCAATCGGCAAACAGCGATCCCGTGGTGTAGTATTTGGTGCCATTGAGAAGAAAGTGGTCGCCATTGCGGGTCAGCTTCGTCGCGAACGAGCCGATCTTTGAATCCCCAACCTCGGAAAAACCGCTGCCGATCAGTTCCCTGGCGGCAATGCGTCCGATCCATTCGGCTCGCCACTCAAGCGCGGTTGAATTCAGAACATCTTCCGTGAAACCGAAATGCGACCGCAGGGCATTGGTGACATTGGAGTCGGCGGCCGAGAGTTCGATCAGCAGGGCGAAAAGCTCCGGCAGAGTGGCATCGAAGCCGCGGTCATCTGCCGTAAGCCGCAGTGTCGTGAAGCCGCTTTCCCGCAGCCACTTGATCTGCTCATGTGGCAATTCGCGAACAAGGTCGCGCTCGACAGCCGAGGCGCGGATACGGTCAAAGACAGGCCTGAACCGCTCTGCCAATTCATCATAGCGCAGCGTCGGGCCTGCGCCCCACGCCAGATCGATCTGGGTCATCAATGTCCATCCGAGATTTGAGATATAAGGCTGGGGGACCGTGAGGCCGGAGGCGTGGTTTCCACGACGCCAAGCCAATCCAACAGTTGCAAGCGCAGGCGGCCGAATTGCCTCTCACTCGGGGAGCGAGGCCTCGGTAGATCGACGACGATCTCGTGCGCAACCGTGCCATCCCGCATGACGACCACCCGATCGGCAAGGAGCAGCGCTTCCTCGACATCGTGCGTCACCAGAAGAACGGCCTGACGGTGCTTTTGCCAGAGGTCCGCGACGAGTGCTTGTGCTTTCAGCCGCGTCAGCGCATCGAGGGAACCGAACGGCTCGTCGAGAAGGAGCAGATCGGGATTGCGGACGAGCGCGCGGGCGAGCGAGGCACGTTGCGCCTCACCACCCGAAAGGTCCTTCGGCCAGGCATCGCCACGATGGGCGAGACCGACTTCGGTAAGTGCCGCGTCGGCATGGGTGCGGTCGCGCCCTTCGCGAAGGCCGGTGACCACGTTGTTCCAGACCCGCTTCCAGGGAAACAGTCGGGGCGATTGAAAGGCGACGCCGCGGCGTGGCGACACCCGCACGTCGCCTTCTATCTCGTGATCCAGATCGGCAAGAATGCGCAGCAGCGTGCTTTTCCCGCAGCCGCTGGCGCCGAGCAGGGCCACGAACTCGCCGCGCTTTATATCGAGATCGAGTGCGTCGATGACCAAGCGTTCCCCGAACCGGCGTGTCAGCCCGCGAACGCTGACGGCAAGCGAGTGCCGCGCTTTTTCAGATGACAGCATGGGTCACGCTCCGTCGAAGCTCTGGCGCCAGCTGAGGAGCAACTTCTCCAGCAACCGGACAATGAGGTCGGCCGACAGTCCCAGCAATGCGTAGATGGCAAGGCAGAGAATGATGATGTCGACGCGATAGACCTCTCTGGCATGGGTGATGAGGTAGCCGAGCCCGCCTTGCGCGTTTACGGTTTCCGCAAAGACGAGTGCCAACCAGGCGGAGCCGAGGGAATAGCGCAATCCGACCAGAAGATTGGGCAGCGCGCCGGGCAGGATCACCTGGAAGATGAGAGCGGCTCGCCCGAAGTTCAGCGTATGCGCCACCTCGACAAGGGTCTTGTCGACGTTTCGGATGCCGGCAAAGGTATTGATGTAAAGCGGAAACGTAACGGCAAAAGCGACGAGGGTGATTTTCGGCGTCTCGTCGATGCCGAGCCAGATGATCAGCAGTGGTATGAGACCTGCCCATGGCAGGGTGCGGGCCATCTGCATCGGCGCGTCGACGATATCCTCACCCAACCGAAACAAGCCGGAAATCAGCGCGAGGCCAACGCCGGTAACGAACCCGAAACCAAAACCGATGACAACCCGCTCCAGCGACAGCATCAGAGCGTCGCCAAGTTCGCCTCCATTGACCAGGTCGAGAAAGGTCTGCCACAGCGTTTGAGGCGAAGGGAAGATGTCTTCCGATATCCAGCCATATGTCGTGGCCAACCACCAGAGGAGGACAAGAGCAATGGCGCCGGTGCTCTTGCTAAGGCTGCGCGGAGCAAGATGGCGTCCCCGCCGCCGGGCGGGGATAATGCGTTCGAGTTCCGGGTTCTGTGCGTAGGGATCTGACGACACGTCGTGGGTCGTCGGGCCTGCGTTCTGATAGAGCCGTGAGGGTTGCCATCAGTTCGTCTTTGCGAGCTTCTTGTTTTCGTCATTGACCACGCTCTCGAAGTCCCTGGCGACGTAGTCTTCGACATTGAATTCCTTCTTGAAGTCGCCGGTCTGATGGAAGAAGGCGATTTCTTTCTTCCATCCTTCGATGACATCAGGATCGGTCGACGGAACGAAATCAACCGACGAACGGCTGGTCTGGAGGTTCGCCGCATCCGGCGAAATCTGCGACAGTTTCACGATCTGCTGCGACCATTCGGCGGGATGAGCATTGACCCATGCCTGAGCGCGGATGATCCGGCGGGTCAGATCCTGAAGTGCTGCCTTGCGTGCCGGATCGGCCAGAGCTTCGGCCGGCGCATAAAGAACGTTGGCGGTATCGATGACCTTGCTCAGGGATTGCAGGATGCGCGCGCGTGCTGCTGCTGCGCAATGGCCGTGTTGGGATCCCAGACGACGAAGGCATCGACCTGGCCGTTGACGAGAGCGGACAGGCCATCGGTCGTATTCAGACGAAGGATCAGCTTCTCGTCCCAGGGCACGCCGGCAACCTCGAGCGCTTTTGCGAACTGGTAGTGTTGCTTGGTGAAATAGGGCAGCGCGACCTTGCGGCCTTTCAGTTCCCCAACCGTCTTGAGCGGAGAGTCGCCACGCACGAGGATTGCGCTGCCGCTTTCCTTGCGCTCCAGCGTGGCGGCAAGAATAGAGATTTTCAAACCATTGGCGATCCCGAAGAGGACGCCGGTGTCACCACCCGCGGCGATATCGACATGGCCGGCGCGCAGGGCTTCAACCAGTGGCGGGGTGGAGTCGAAATCCGCCCATTTGATCTTGTAGGGCAGATTTTCGGCTTCGCCCGAGGCAAGCAACTGGCGGTGGAGGCCGGTCTTGTTCGGCGTCCCGACAGTGATCGTGACCGCTAAAAGATCCGGCGCTGCCGTGTCCTGCGTGAGGGCCGCCGTCGTGGAAAAGGCAAGGAGAGCCACGCCGAGGCCGACCTTCTTGGCGAGTTGATTAAGCGATGCGACAATCATTCTGCTTCCTTTCGATGATGGGCGGGAGCCATTGGACAGGGCTTGCTTTCTGTCTGTGTTCTTGGCTCTGTTGAATAAAAGAAGCCTAGGGTGCCGCGTTGCCCTAGATAAGGTAATTTAAACTATAGATTTTATAGATAATGAAAACGCATTTCCGCCTTGGGTGAATGCTCGCATGCCGCAGCCTTCACGATCCTTCTGCAGGGTCCGTACTCTTAGCCGGATCAATTGGACCGACGAAGGAGTAGATTATGAGTGCGAAGGCGATTTCTCTTGAGACTTTTCGCAATTGGCTGGCGGACGGAGAAGAACTCGCGGTCCTGGATATCCATGAGCCCGACGTCGTGGGTTATGCGTCGCCTTTATTCGCGACCAATCTGCCGGCAGGGCGTGTTCTGGGTGAAGTCGACAACTTCATCCCCCGCAAAGCCGTTCGCACGGTCCTTGTCGATGGCGGCGACGGCAAGGCGGAGGCGCTGGTGTCACGGCTTGAAGAAAAGGCCGGTCAGCCGTGTTTTGGCTTGCCGGCGGCATTCCGGCCTGGACGGCGAGCGGCGAGGGCCTGCCGACCTTCGATATACCGGGGCGTCGATTTCTCGGTCGCAGTGAAGGATGAAAGGGGTACGCCGGTCGTTTCCGTCGCAGAACTCAAGGCGCTTCACGATGCCGGTGAAGATGTGATCGTCATAGACACGCGCACGGTTCCGGAATTCACCAGGGATCATGTGCCCGGCGCAGTCAGCATCCCGGGTGCGGAACTGCTTCTGCGTTTCAAGGACGTAGTCCCTTCGGAAAAGACCAAGGTGATTGTCTCCTGCGCAGGCTTGCCACGCGCGATTCTCGGGGCGCAGACATTGATCGATGCCGAAGTGCCCAATCCGGTCTCCTACCTGCACGATGGCACCAAGGCCTGGATCAATGCGGGCCTGCCACTCAGAAACCGGCAAGACTCTCACATATGGTCAGGCCAGCGCGGCGTCCCGCGAATTTGCCCGCGCACATATTGGCACACTCGGCAAGGACGACCATTTCGCTACGCTCGATCTCGCAACAGCCCGCCAATGGGCGGCTGATCCTGATCGCACCACCTATCTCCTGGACGTCCGCACGCCGGAAGAATTTACCGAAAGTCATCTTCCCGGCAGCCTGTCATCGGAAGGCGGCCAATTGCTTGGCGTCGCCTATCGCACGATCGCCGTTCGTGGGGCGCGGGTCGTGCTGGTCGATGACCTGCTCGGCGTGCGGGCGCGAACCGTCGCGCATTGGCTCCAGCGTCGGGGCTATGAGATCGCGCTCCTCCTGGTCGACTTTGACTCCGGCAAGCTGAGCGCAGTCGCATGACACCGGTATCTTCCGTGTCGCAGCCCACGAGTGCAGCTGAACCTCAGATCAAGCTGACCTCGCCGCTCGACTACGCCGAAAGCCCGCTTTCGAAGGCGGCAAGACAGCCGATGATGCTTGGGCTCTTCCTGAACCTACAGGATATCCGCGTCACCAACCTGCCGACGAACAATACCTGGACGTTCGACTATAACGCCGAGATCGTCCAGCAGGGCGAGGCGCTCGGTTTCGAGCTAGCCTTCAGCAGAACGCAATGGCTGCCGAAAGGCGGCTATGACGGCGATGCGTCGCTCGATGCCTTCGTGGCGCTGGGGGCCATGGCCGCGATCACGAAGAAGATCCTGCTGATCTCCACGGTGCACGTGCTCTACGGCCCCTGGCATCCGTTGCACTTCGCCAAATTCGGCGCGACCCTGGATCATGTCGCCAAAGGTCGGTGGGGCGTGAACATCGTCACCGGTCACCGGGCGATCGAGCACGAAATGTTTGGTTGGCAGCGCATCGAGCATGACAAGCGCTACCAGATGGCGGCGGAATTTTTCGGACGTTGTCCAGCGTCTATGGGCGGACGACGAGAACTATTCCTATGAAGGACAGCTTTCGCCCTGGAAGCTGAACAATGCCTATATCACGCCGAAACCGCTCTATGGCCGGCCGATCCTGGTGAACGCGACAGGTTCGCCGGCTGGGATCGATTTCGCGGCGGGTTATTCGGATATTGTTTTCATCACCTCTCCGGGCGGAGCGCATATCGAGATCCGCCCTTGAGACCTTGCCGGAGCATACCGCGCATTCACAAGGCCGCCTCTGCGAAAGGGCGGCAGGTGCGGACGCTCATCAATCCCATCATCGTCAGCAGGGATACTGAAAAGGAAACCGCGGACTACCTTGACGCGATCGTTTCCAACAAGCCGGCGCCCGCCGGTCATCAGTTCGGCAGGTCTACGTATGAGAGCGATGCCCACGCCTGGCGGGGACGGCTGGATGCGACCCATAAACAGGGCCATGGGCTTGGCGGCAACATCGAAATCATCGGCACACCGGAGCAAGTTGTCCGAGCAGCTGCTGGGACTGAAGAAGGCGGGTATTGATGGAATTCAGGTCAGCTTCCACGACTTCAGGATCGACCTGCAGCATTTCGGCAGAGCGGATCCTGCCCTTGATGAAGCAGGCAGGATTGAGACTTTAGATGCCGCGCCATTGAAAGCACGGCATCTCCTCATTTCGAAGCGGAGGCTCGGGCCAGAGCACTCTTTGCCGCGATCGCACGGATCATATGGCTTTGCGGGGCATGTGAGCGGGCTGTGATTGCGTCGCGGTGATGCCGCTCGAGTTGGAAATCACGGTTCAGGCCCGGATTGCCGGCAAGCTCCAAGGCGAGGTTGGTGACAGCGACGGCATTGTCGATGACGACGTGGCGCACGCTCATACCGTCCATTCCAACCGGCCGTTCGGCATCGACGTCTTCGCCCAGCGAACGCAGCAACCTTTCGTTCGTCGCCAGCCGGATCTCGATCTCTCCCAGGCCGTCCTGGATGCGCGGAACCGTCGCGATCGGCGCGCCCAGGCTGGCCGGTGCGTGATGCGCGGCAAAGTGGAGGACGCGATCGCGCGCCGACCTGGCCACACCGTGATAGACAGCGCCGATCAGAGAGAAGAAGAAGGCCGTCGCATGCTCGTGGCGCGCAATCGGCTCCGACGCTGGTTGGGCTTCGATGATATCGTCAACCGGTATGACGACGTCGTCGAGAATGATGTCGTCGCTGGCCGTTGCATGCATGCCGGCGGCATTCCACGTCTTTTCGATGTGCAGTCCGGGTGCATCGGTCGGTATGAGGAAGGAGGCAAGGCGCGGCGTCTCCTCGTCCGTCAGCGCCAGCAGCGCGACCCATTTCAGGATCGGAATGCCGGTGACGTAGCTCTTGCGCCCGGTAATCCGCCAGGTTTCGCCAACGCGTCGCGCGATCGTTTCAGGGCAGTACACCATGGGCGGGCGAACCGATGCGCAGCTCGGCCTGGGCGGCGTTGATCAAAGCCAGACTCAGACGGTTTGCCGACAAGATGCGCTCAGCCAGGTGAGGCGCCCATTTGCCGAAGCGGCGGATCGAATAATGCGTGTTGTAGTGCATGGCGAGAACCAGCGCCGTCGAAGGCTCGCCGCGGGCGATTTCGCTGATGATCGTCTGTGCCTCCTTGAGGCCGCCGCCGAGGCCGCCATGCTCGCGCGCGGATACAAGCCCGAGGAGACCCACCTCGAACAGTCTCTCGAAATTGGCGAAGGGAAAGTCGCCCGTGGCGTCGTGATGGGCGGCATTGGCAGAAAATTCATCGGCAAGGCTTTGCGCCCTGCCGATCAGGTCGTTGAAATCCTGTGTCATGATGATCTGGATGCTCTCTGCGTCATGCAGCGGCGCGGGTGTCGAAGCCATCGATGTGACGGCGGTCGACCCAGTCGGTGATGGAGAAATCGGCGGCGAGGAAGCCCCAGTCGCGCAGGAAATCCTTGTAGTGTCCGATGGCATCGACGAGTTCCGGCTGCAGGCCAAGGCCGAGATGGTGGTGGATATGGGGGCCATTGGCGGCGAGAACCTGTTCTTCCGTCGCACCGGCTTCGCGGGCAACGAAACGCCGTGTCTCTTCGGGATGAGCTTGCGCCCAGCCACTTGCCTTGAAGATCGCATCGAGCAGCCGGTGGACGAGGTCCGGGCGCTCCTCTGCAAGCAGTTCGTCAACCGTCAGGACGCGCGGCGACCCGGAATTGATGCGGATCTTCGGATCGGGGTGGAAACCGAACTCCACGACTTCAACGGCGCCGATGAGATTGGCGACATTGATACCGGCCGTTCCCTTGACATAGATCGCATCGACTTCGCCGCGAAGCAGAGCGGCGACTTCCTCGCCATAGGCCTGGCGGCGCTTCAGGCCGAAGAGCGACGGTCCTTCCTGGCTTGCAAGGACGGGAATCGGCAAGCGCGATGTCGACGATTTCAACATCTGAGGGTGCAAGTCCTTCGAGGGACAGTGCCGAGACCAGCCCCTTGAGGGCGGTGGCGCGCATGAAATCGACGATTCCCTCCGGGCGACGGGCGATGCCGAAGCGCCGGCCCTTCAGATCTCCCGTCGTCTTGATGCCGGTTTCGGGCAGTGTGATGATCGCCTGAAACTCGTCGGTCCAGGTGATGCCGACAAGCCGCGTCTTGCGGCCTTCCGAGCGGGCGCGGATCGGCGGCACGTTGCCGCCATGGCGGAAGGACCAGTCGAGCGTGTGGTTGAAATGGCTCTGGCGGATGTTGCGGTCCGGCGAGTCGATAATGGACTTTAGCGTCACGCCTTCCTTGGCGAAGCCTTCTTCGAGATAACCGAGTTGGGCCGCAAGGCCGACGGGTGTCGGGACGGGGCAGCGCGTATACCAGATTTCGGAAATGGCATTGCTTGTCATGGTCGTGCCTTTCAGTTGCGCAGGCCTGCCTGCTTCATCAGGGGTAGAACGTCGCTGCCAAAGAATTCCAGATCGTCGTGAAATCGAAGAAGCTGAGCTGAAGGCCGTCGACGCCGGCGGCTTTCAATTTGACGAATTGATCGACCACCTGCTCCGGCGAGCCGATGACGCGGATGTTTCCGCCGATGGCGCGATAGGGGTCTGCCGCATCTCGCCCCTTCCAGGCCTGGGCGTCGGAGTTCAACGACTGAAAACCCTGCGGCGAACGCTGGTCGGCATGGGCGACGATCTCGTCGGCGAGCGCCCAGGCTTCCTTCTCCGTCGGCCTGCAGATAACCATGGGATTGAGGAGCGTTCGCACCCGGCGGCCGACGTCCAGGGCTGCGTCCTTCACCCGCCTGGTGTGCGCGGGCAAAGACTGAAGCGCGCTGTCGATATCGGCCCCCGTCGGGCTGGTGATGAAAACGATATCGGAATAGCGCGCGGCAAAGGCGATGCCGGCGTCCGACCCGGTGGCGTTCACCAGAATCGGGCGGCCGTAATTCGGCTTTGGGGTGACGAAGCCGCCGCCGAGCTTCCAGCTGCTTTCACCCTCGTAGGAGAAATTCTCCGTATCGCTCCAGAGACGCTGCACAACGTCGAGGAATTCCGCGGCCAGCGCATAGCGCCTGTCGTGCTCGATGCGCGGCCAGCCGAACATTTCGTGTTCCACCGCCCGGTGGCCTGTCACCACGTTGATGCCCCACCGTCCGCCGGTGATATGGTCGAGCGTCGCGCCGAACTTGGCGAGATGCAGCGGATGCCACGGGCCGTAGAGCACATGCATGGTCGAGATCAGGATGATCTTCTTCGTCAGGCCCGCAAGGGCTGCCGTCGAGACGAAACTGTCGAGCGCCTGACCGTCGAAGACGCCGCCGTAGCCGCCTTTGGGCAGCCACTGCGAAAGGGCGAAGACGAGATCGAAACCCAGTTCCTCGGCCCGCAGCGTCAAGGCCTTGTTGTAGTCAAAGCGCCAGTCGGTCGATCGTTCCAGCGTCGATTGCGTCCAGCCGCCCGCCTGGATCGGCAGGAATAGCCCGAGCAGCACCGGCTGCTCGAGCGCCCTGGACAGCGGGCTTTCCGCAAAGTCGGTCGGTGCGGCAAATTTCGGCAGGCCGACAATCGAGCCAGGCAGGTGTTCAATGGACATGGCGTCCCCTTGCTTTCCGGTTTCCAGTGTGATCGTGGCTCCCTCAGGAAGCCGCGACATAGGCGTAGGCAAGGCTGCCGGACACCCCTTCGCCGCCGACAGTGTGGTCGGTGATGCGCTTGTTGTAGAGCGTGAGTTCCGGCTGGCTGACGATGTCGATCGCCGGCAGGTCCTCGACCAGAATCTGCTGGATCTCCCGCCACTGTTCGACACGCTTGCCGGCATCGACTTCGATGGCCGCGGCTTCCAGCAATGCATCGACCTTGGGGTTGGAATAGGCCGAACCGTTGGAGAATGGGACCCCCGGCTTGAAGTTCTTGCTCCAGTAGAGGCGCTGCACGCCGACCGTCGGGTCGAAGAGGTTGCTCATGCCCTCGAAGGCGAAATCGAAGTCGCGATCGGTATAGATGCGCTTCGTATAGGTCGCAAAGTCCTGGCTGCGGACGGTCGCGTCGACGCCGACCTTTGCCAGCGCCTGGCGGATGTATTCGGAGCCGCGCGGATAACTTTCGCCGCTCGGAACATAGTCGAGGTTGATCCGCGCGCGGATACCGTCGGCGCCGCGGGGATAGCCCGCCTCGTCAAGCAGCTTTTCGGCGGCGGCCAGATCGATCGGATATGTCTTGAGGTCGGCGACATACCATTTGGCGAGGTTCGGGCTGATCGGCCCGGCGATTGTCTCGCCATAGCCGTAGTTGATGGTGTTGCGGATCACCTTCCGGTCAATGACATGGGCAAAGGCCCGCCGGACGCGCACGTCCTTGAAGAACGGGCGCTCCAGATTGAATTCGATACGGCTGACGCCATTGGCGTACTGATAGCCGCGCGTTTCGAAAGCGATGTTCGGCAGGCCCTTGAAGCGCTCGAGATCGCTGAGCGGCACGGGCGTCGATGGCGCAAGGTCGATCTCTCCGGTCTCGATTGCAATCGAGAGCGCGGCGGCATCCGGTATGAAACGGACGATCAGCTGGTCGAGATAGGGACGCGGCTGGTCCCAGTATTCAGGATTGCGCTTATAGACGATGTGGCTGCCGCGCACCCACTCCTTGAACTTGAAGGGTCCGGTGCCGATCGGGGCGAGGTTCGCCGGGTTTTCGGCAACTTTTGTGCCTTCGTAGATATGGCGGGGAACGATCGGGGTTTCCGATGAGGCGAGTGCGGTGATGAGATAGGGCGCCGGTTTCCGAGAGAGCGAGGATCGCCGTCAGAGCGTCGGGCGTTTCGACATCGACGAGATTGAGGAATGTGTTTCGTCCACGCGGGTGGACCTCCTTGATCGTCTTGATCGAGAAGGCGACGTCCGCCGAGGTGAAGGGCTGGCCGTCGTGCCATTTCACGCCATCGCGCAGCTTGAACGTATAGCGAAGGCCGTCCGCGCTGATTTCCCATTCCCTGGCCAGAAGCGGTAGCGGATTGAGATCGAAATCATAGGTGAGGAGTCCTTCCGTCGTCTTCGGCGAGACATATACCGAATTGAACGCCGTGTGGGCGATCGTCGTCAGCACCGGCGGCTCCGCAGAGAGCAGCAGGACTGCGGTGCCGCCACGCACCGGCGCGGCAAAGGCCGGCAGTCGGCTTGCCATGGTCACGCCCACCGCAACGGAAGTGAGAAGAAAACTGCGGCGCGTCGGAGCCGAAAATACGGTCATGTGTCGTCCCTCAAAGACTGTGAGCCGCATCCCGCTGGATCGACCCTTCCTGATCTGTCTTTCTGTCAAGGCGCCGCACCGTGGAGGTTTTTACCTCGGCAGATTGTTGATTTGGGATACAAAACCCCAATTTGTCTAGTTTGTGGTATATAAGTTCTAAGTCAGCGATAGTTGCGGCTGTTTGTAGAATTATTTGCCGATATTGATTTGACAAAACCCACAGATTTAGTCAACTAATATTGCGAGACAGCGAAACAAAATCTGCTGATATATCGCGAGGTGAATGGCAATGTCGGCTTACAAGCGCGTGTGGCGAACAGTCCGCAAGACGATCGTCCAGGCGGTGCCCACCATGCTCGGGATCGTCATCCTCAACTTCTTTCTGCTGAAGCTTGCCCCGGGCGATGCCGCAGACGTCATGGCGGCGGAATCGGGCTCGGCAACCGTCAGATCCATGGCAGCCCTGAGGGAGCGGTTTGGCCTGGACAACCCGATCCTCGTGCAACTTGCCAATTACCTCAACAACCTCGCGCATTTCAGCCTGGGCTTCTCGCCGCGTTACGGCATGCCGGTGGCAGATCCGATCGGTCAGCGCCTGCCGGGTACGCTGATGCTGATGCTCATTGCCCTGTTCATCGCAATCACGATGGGACTGATCCTGGGCTCGTTGATGGCGACATTCTCGGGGCGTCTGGCGGACCGGTTGATCTCGATCGTATCGCTGCTGTTCTATTCCATCCCCGGCTTCTGGATCGGCCTGATGCTGATCCTGCTTTTCTCGGTGAAGCTTGGCTGGCTACCGAGCGGCGGCGACAGCACCATCGGCTCGTCGCTGACCGGCATCTCCGCCATTCTCGACCGCGCCCGCTACATGGTGCTTCCTGCAACCTCGCTATCGCTCTTCTATCTTGCGATATATGCGCGGCTGACGCGGGCCTCGATGCTAGAGGTGAAGTCGCAGGATTTCGTCCGCACGGCGCGCGCCAAGGGTGTTTCGCCATTCTCCCTGACGACCCGCCACGTGCTTCGCAATGCGCTAATCCCGATCACGACTATGGCCGGCATGCACTTCGGTGGAATGCTCGGTGGCGCGGTGGTGGTGGAGACCGTCTACAGCTGGCCGGGGCTTGGCCGTCTCGCCTTCGAGGCGGTGATGGCACGTGATTTCAGCGTTCTGCTGGGCATTTTGCTGCTCTCGTCCTTCCTTGTGATTGTCGCAAACGCTGCTGTCGATCTGCTGCAGGCATGGCTCGACCCCCGAATTGGAGCAAGTCGATGAATACCTACAAGCCTGGACCCTATGCCGGCGAGGCAATCGCGTTCACGGCAAAAGGCGTGGCGGAGACAGAGCGCGTACCGGAAGACGCAAAGCCGGAGCCGCGTTGGGCGCATATTCACGCCCCTGATGTTCGCGCCTCCGTGCCCGGGACCGCATGGCGCAGGCGCGGCGGGAGCTGAAGGTCTTCTTTTCCAATCCCAATGCGTTGTTCGGCGTTGCCTTTCTGGCCGCTGTGGCTTTTGCGGCGCTCTTCGCATCCGCCTTCTATCCCGGCGATCCGATGGAAATGGTTGCGCGGCCCTTCCTCTGGCCAGGTCAGGACGGTGCCTATCCGCTGGGCACGGATTCCATGGGTCGGGACGTGCTGGCCGGCATTCTTCATGGCGCGCGCATCTCGCTGACGGTCGGCATTGCAGCGACCGCGCTCGGGCTGACGGCAGGCATTGCCATCGGCGCCTCCGCCGGTTATTTCGGCGGCCTGATCGATGATCTCCTCGTCAAATTCATCGAAATCTTCCAGACCCTGCCTAGCTTCGTGCTGCTCGTCGTACTGGTGGCGATCGCGCAGCCGACGACCTCGACCGTGACGGTCGCGATTGCCATCGTCAGCTGGCCGACGGTCGCGCGTCTGACGCGAGCCGAGTTCCGGGCGATCCGCGAGAAGGACTATGTCCTCGCCGCTCGCGGCCTCGGCTTCGGACACGTGCGCATCATCTTCCGCGAGATCCTGCCGAATGCGCTGCCGCCGTTGATCGTCACTTCGTCCGTGATGGTGGCCAGCGCAATCCTGATGGAGTCGGCGCTTTCATTCATGGGGCTCGGTGACCCGAACCGTGTGTCGTGGGGCTCGATGATCGGTGCCGGGCGTGATGTGATCCGCACGGCCTGGTACCTGACGGCGCTGCCGGGGCTGGCGATCGTCTTCACCGTGCTTGCTCTCAATCTGATCGGCGATGGCCTCAATGACGCCCTCAATCCCCGCTTTTCGGAGGAGCGTTGATGGCGAGCCTTCTCGATGTGCGCAATTTTTCCGTTCGCTTTCCGTCTGCCGAACCGGTCAAGGGGGTCAGCTTCACCGCCGAGCCCGGCGAAATGCTGGCGATCGTCGGGGAATCCGGTTCGGGAAAGTCGCTGACGGCACTCGGTCTCATGGGCCTGCTTCCACGCCAGGCGAGGGCTGGCGGCCGATCTTCTTCCAGGGCCAGGATCTGCTGACGCTGCCGGAAAGACAACTGAGACGCATCCGCGGGCGCGACATCGCCATGATCTTCCAGGAGCCGATGACGTCGCTCAATCCGGTTCTGACGATCGGCGATCAGATCGTCGAAGTGCTGCGCATCCACGAGAATCTCAACCGCAGGCAGGCGCGGGCGCGGGCCGTCGAACTGCTCGATCTGGTGAGCATCCCGGATGCCGGCCGGCGGGTCGACGATTATCCGCACGAGCTTTCGGGCGGCATGCGCCAGCGGGTGATGATCGCCATCGCGGTTGCCTGCAATCCGAAGCTTCTGATCGCCGATGAGGCGACGACTGCCCTCGATGTGACCATCCAGGCACAGGTGCTGCAGCTGCTCGACAATCTGCGCAGCAAGCTGAACATGGCGGTCATCCTGATCACCCATGATCTCGGCATTGTCGCCCAATGGGCCGACCGCGTCCTCGTCATGTATGCCGGGCGCAAGATCGAGGAAGGTCTGCCGGACGCGGTGTTCGAGACGCCCTATCATCCCTATACGCAGGGGCTGCTGTCGGCTTCACCCCGGCTGAAAGCCGATTATCACTACCGTGACGGGCCGCTGTCGGAAATTCCGGGCTCGATCGTATCGGCCGCGGGCGAGAAAGGCTGCTCGTTCCGCCCGCGCTGTCCTGTGGCCCGTCCTGCCTGCGGTTCTTCCGTCCCACGGCTTCTCAGCCTCTCGTCCGGGCGGGAAGTCGCGTGCCCCTATGTTCCAGCCATTGCGGAGGTAGCCCATGTCGCTCCTGTCGGTCGATAGGCTTTCGACGAAATATTCGACTGCGGCAGGGACGGTTCGTGCAGTCGATGACGTCTCGCTCGAGATCGGCGAGGGCGAGACTGTGGCGCTCGTCGGGGAATCCGGCTGCGGCAAGTCCACTCTCGGCAAATCCTTGACCCGCCTGGTCACGCCGTCCTCCGGCACGGTGACCTTCAAGGGTCGCGATGTCTCGGCGATGTCGTCGAGGGAGTTGCAATCGATCCGACGCAACATCCAGATGATCTTCCAGGATCCCTTCGCCTCGCTCAACCCGCGCCAGACGATACGGACGATCCTGACTGCACCGCTTGCCGTCCATGGTATCGGCGACGCCAAGCGTCGCAACGCGATCGCAGCCTCGATGGTCGAACATGTGGGGCTTCCTGCCGATGCGCTGGACCGCTATCCGCACGAGTTCTCCGGTGGCCAGCGCCAGCGCATCGGGATCGCGCGCGCTCATCCTTCAGCCGGAGCTCGTCATCTGCGACGAACCGGTTTCGGCGCTCGACCTGTCGATCCAGGCACAGATCCTCAATCTCCTCGTCGCGATGAAGACCGAGCTCTCGCTCTCCTATCTGTTCATCTCGCACGATCTTTCGGTCGTGCGCTATTTCGCTGACCGGGTTCTGGTCATGTATCTCGGCCGTATCGTCGAGAGTGCATCGACCAGCGCTGTGGTCGGGCGCCAAACATCCCTACACCCAAGCGCTGCTTGCCGCCGTGCCCGATCCTTCGCGGCGCAGGCAGGCGGCACCGATCACCGGCGATCTGCCGAGCCCGCACAATCCGCCAGCCGGCTGCCGCTTTCATACGCGCTGTCCGCTTGCCACCGATATCTGCCGGGCGGAAGATCCCGCCTTCCGTCAGTTCGGCGACGGACATGCCGTTGCCTGTCACCACGCTCAATAGAAATGGAGAATGAAAATGGTTGACTATCGTTATCTCGGACGCAGCGCACTGAAGGTGTCGCCGCTGAGCCTGGGAGCCATGATGTTCGGCGGTCCGACGCCGGATGAGGTTGCCTTCCGCATCATCGACAAGGCGCGCGAACAGGGCATCAACTTCATCGATACGGCAGATGTGTACCACGATGGCAAATCGGAGGAAGTCGTCGGTCGCGGCATCAAGGCGCATCGCGATGACTGGGTTCTCGCCACCAAGTTCGTCAATTCGCACAAGAAAGGCCCGAACCTTGGCGGCCATTCGCGCAAATGGGTGATCGAAACCGTCGAAAACTCGCTTCGCCGGCTGAACACCGATTACATCGACATCCTCTATTTCCATCGCGCCGTTTTCGATGCGCCTCTTGAAGAGCCGTTGCGCGCCATCGCCGATTTGATCCGGGCCGGCAAGCTGCGCTATTTCGGCGTTTCGAACTTCCGCGGCTGGCGCATCGCCGAGATTTCGCATCTGGCCGATCAGCTTGGTATCGATCGTCCGGTTGCCAGCCAGCCGCTCTACAACATCGTCAACCGTACAGCCGAAGCCGAGCAGCTGCCGGCTGCTCACCACTATGGGCTCGGCGTCGTCTCCTATTCGCCGCTTGCGCGCGGCGTGCTGACAGGCAAGTACGAGGCCCGGCCAGGAGCCGGCTGCCGATACCCGTGCCGGCCGCGGCGACAAGCGCATTCTGGAGACGGAATGGCGTCCGGAGTCGATCTCGATCGCAAAGGAGATCGCGGCACATGCGACCCGCAAGGGGATCAACCCGACGGAGTTCGCACTTGCCTGGGTGCTGAACAACAAGCTCGTGTCCGCGGCCATCACCGGCCCGCGCACGGAAGAGCATTGGGACAGCTACATCCGCGCTCTTGACGTCAAGCTCGACGCCGAGGACGAGGCGCTGGTCGACCGTCTGGTCGCGACAGGCCACCCCTCGACGCCCGGTTTCAACGATCCGAGCCATCCGGTCGAAGGCCGCCTGCCGCGCAGTAACGCGGTGGGTGCCGACAACGTCGTGCCGCTCGCACGCGCTGTTGCCTGATCCCAAGACCAGGCAGGGTCCGCGAATGCGGGCCCTGCAATTCCTTATCCCGGCGACGAGAAGGCCCTCGCATGGCAAATATCGCTTCATCCCCCTTGCCAGTCGGCGACCAGCGTAGCGCAGTTGATGAAAGCTCTTCGGCTGGCGATCTGGCTGCTTTGCTCGCCAAGGTACCGGTGATTGCCGGCGAAATAGCCAAGGGCGCCGTCAAGCGCGATCTGGAGCGTGAGCTTCCTTTCGAAGCCTTCCGGTTGTTCAAGGAGGCGGGGCTCGGAACGCTGCGGGTGCCCGTGGCGCTAGGCGGCCCGGGTGGTTCCGTCGTGGACTATATCGAGACGATCATGGCGATTGGAGCGGCCGACCCCAACGTCGCCCATGCGCTCAGAAGCCACTTCAACTTCACCGAAGGGCTGCTGCTCAATCCAAACACCGCCGTCGATCGCACCCAGCTTGGCCGCGTTCTCTCCGGCAAGCTCTTCGGCGGAGCGCATACCGAACAGGGGACCAAACGCCCGGGCGACGTGACGACGCGGCTCACGAAATCCGGCGAAAGCTATCGCCTCAACGGCCGCAAGTGGTACGCGACCGGAACGGCCTTTTCCGACTTTTCCTCCTTCAGCGCCAAGAACGAAGAAGACCAACTCGTCGTCGTTCTGCTACCCGTCGATCGCCAGGGCATCTCCGTTCTCGACGACTGGGATGGCATGGGACAACGCCTGACGGCAAGCGGTGGCGTGCTTCTCGAAGACGTCGAGGTTCTTCCGCACGAAATCTCGACCCGCGGGCTGAACACGCTGGTCGGCCGCCACACCTCGACGCTACGGCAATTGCACCTGGCTGCTTCGATGGCGGGCGCCGTTCGTGGCGCTCTTGCCGATGGCACGGACTATGTGCGCAGGCAGGCGCGCTCCGCCGCCCATAGCGCTGCAGAAACTGCGAATACCGATCCTTTTGTCCAGAAGACACTCGGCGAGATCGCCGCCGGTTCGTTTGCGGTCGACACCCTGATCCGCGAGAGCGCGTGCGCTTGGACCGCACTGTCGAAGCCTTCGGCGCCGGCGACGCGGACACGCTGGAGGCAGCGCTGATCGAAAGCGCGCTCGCGACGGCAAGGACGCAGGTCGTGACCTCGCAGCTGGCACTTGCCGCGGCGACCAACGTCTTCGAACTCGGCGGCGGCTCTGCAACGTCCCGACACCTCAATCTCGACCGTCACTGGCGCAACATCCGCACTGTCCTCAATCACAATCCGCTGCTGCACAAGGCGCGGGTGATCGGCGACTACGTCATCAACGGCACCACCACGCATCTCGAAGAAGGCAAGGTGTTCTGAGCCGGGGCGCTTCAAGGGAAGGTTGATCACATGAGTTCGGAGTTTATCGGTCACATCTCGAATCGCGAGGGTTCGGATATCGTGCCCTCCAAGGGTCCCGTCATCGACAAGGGCTATATCGTCGACCACGCGCGAGCCGCCGAACAGGCCGGTATCGACCGGCTGCTGATCGGCGCTTTCTCGACATGGCCCGACAACAACCAGATTGCGGCCCATGTGTTTTCCAGGACCGCGCGCATCGGCGCACTTCTCGCACATCGTCCGGGTTTCATTGCGCCGACACTGGCGGCACGCCAACTGGCGACGCTCGACCAGTTTTCCGAGGGGCGTTTGTGGATACACGTCATTACCGGCGGTTCGGATGCCGACCAGCAGCGCGACGGCGATTTTCTGGAACGCGACCGGCGTTACGACCGCACGGATGAATATCTTGATGTGCTCAAGAAGACCTGGGCGAGCAGCGAGCCATTTGATCACGCGGGAGAATTCTACCGCGTCAAGGGTGCGATCTCGCAGGTGAAGCCGTTTCAGCCGCCGCGCATCCCGATCTCCTTCGGCGGTTCGTCTGATGCCGCCTTCCGCGTGGCCGGCAAACATGCCGATATCTATGCGCTCTGGGGAGAGCCGCTCGACGGCGTGCGCGAAACGATCGGAAAGGTGCGTGCGGCAGCCAGACCCTATGATCGGGTCGATGACATCCGCTTCACCATCGCCTTCCGTATCGTCGTCGCAGAGACCGAAGACAGGGCGTGGGAAATGGCCGATGCGATCCTGCAGAAGGTGAAGGCGACGGCACGCGTTGGCGGCAACGGCGAAAAGCCGCCGTCGAACATCGGCTCGGTGCGGCTGCGCGAGGCGGCAAGCCGCGGCAAGGTGCTGGACAAGCGGCTGTGGACGGAGGTTGCCGCAGCAAGCGGCGCCGGCGGCAATTCGACGGCCCTCGTCGGGACGCCCGAGCAGGTCGCCGAAGCGATCCTCGACTACTACGACGCCGGGGTTTCGAATTTTCTGATGCGCGGCTTTTACCCGACGGACGACACGGTGGCCTACGGCCGCGACGTCGCGCCGCTGGTCAAGGCGGGCATCGCCGAACGCAAGGCTAGAAGCGTGGCAGCGGAGTAGATCATGAACAGGCTCAATATCGTCGATTTTCATACGCATTTCCTCCCTGCGGGCTGGGAGGTCTACCGGGCGCCTGGGCGGCCCGTCGATCCCCTCTGGCAACGGATCGGCACGAAGATCTCCGATCTCGACGCGCTGATCGCGGACAGCGATGCGGCCGGCATTGCGCAGCGCGTGATTGGCGTGGCGCTTTCCATGGTCGCAGCCCCCGATGCCGATCTTCGTGCTGTCAGCCGGCGCCTGAACGACGATCTGGCGGCAACCGTTGCCAGGCATCCCGACAGGCTCTTTGCCCTTGCGACCGTCGATGCCTATGACGGCGAGGAAGCGGCAAGGGAGGCGCGGCGTGCCATTGTCGAGCTCGGCCTGTCCGGACTGTTTCTCGACAGCGCCAAGGGCGACAAGCTGCTCGACGCGCCGGAAGCCAGACCGGTTCTTAAGCTTGCCGCCGAGCTTGGCGTCCCAGTCTTCGTCCACCCGATCAATCCCGAACCGCTGGCGACCCAACTTGCGGGACTCGGCCGGCTGGGCACACGGCTGAGCCGGGGCACGATCAATGCCGCCGCTGCAATTGCGCTCGTCAGCTCGGGCGTGTTCGAGGAGTTGCCGGAGCTACGGGTGGTGATCACCGCGCTTGGTGTTTCGGCACTGGCGCTGACCGGCCCCTTCGGCGAACTGCCCTCGATCTTTACCGACGCTCCGCCCGGCAAGCGCCGCCATCTCTATACCGACATCATGCCGGCCGAGGCACGGTTCATCCGCTTCGTCACAAGCCTTGTCGGCGCCGATCACGTTCTGACCGGCAGCGATTGGCCGATCCTTGGACACGATCCAACGCAGGAGATTCTTGCCAAATCTTTCGAGGCGGCAGGGCTCAGCGCGGATGAGCAGCGTCTCATCGCGGGTCAGAATGCGCTCGATCTCCTGCTGAATCGCAATCGTCAACAAGAGCGGCGTTCTGCATAGCCTCCAGCGGCACTTTACGAACGGCATTCATTGACCTCCGTCGCAACAGGCGGAGGAAGGAGAGACCATGCGCAGCGACCACAATCACCGTCACTCCATTACGATCATCGGTGGCGGCTTTGCCGGGACGCTGACCGCAATCAAACTATTGGATGCGGCCACGCAGCCATTGGACATCACCATCGTCGAGCGTCGCGCCGATCTCAGGCGCGGTGTCGCCTACAGCACCACGGAGGCCGTTCATCTGGTGAATGGTCCGGCGAATATCTTCTCTCTTCATCCCGACGATCCCGAACATCTCGCCCGCTGGCTCACCGGCAATGGTGCTGCGAACGGCTGGCAACCACCGGAAGACGTCGCCGCCAGTACACCGCCGCGCTATCTTTTCGGCACGTATGTCCGAGACGAGTTGACGCGCGGGATTGCCGATGCCCGGGAGCGGTGCACTTTCCGCCATATCCGTTCGTCGGCGACGAGCCTGCGATCTGCTGCAAACCATGTGCGCGTGACCCTGGCCAATGGCGATGCGATCGAGGCAGATGAAATGGTTCTCGCGCTCGGCGTCTTCCAGGCCGGACTATCCGCGCACGAAGCGCCAGTTTCAGGACACCCGGCATTCGCCGCCAATCCATGGGATTCGGCCGCGCTCGACAGGCTGGCAGATGGCAAGGACATCCTGGTGATCGGCTCGAGCCTGTCGATGGTCGATGCCGTGGCCAGCATGGAGGCACGCGGCTATCGCGGCAGCTATCAGGTGATATCGCGGCGTGGCCAGTTCGTGGAAAGCCGGAGGGACGCCGAGCCAGCCCGTGATTTCCTCGCAGATCGGCCGCTGCCGGCGACAGCGCGGTCACTGTTCTCTCTGGTAAAGGCCGAACGCCGGGCGATCGCCAAAGCCGGCGCGGACTGGCAGGGGTTGCCGCTTGCGATCCGCCCGTACATCCTGCCGCTGTGGCAGAAGGCGAGCGATCGGGAGAGGCTCCGATTTACCCGCCATCTGCGCGCCTTCTGGGACGTGACCGCGCATCGTTCCGCCCCCGACACGCATGCTGCGATCGAACGAGCGATCGGCGAGGCACGCCTTTCGCACCGGGCCGCGAGGCTGATCGAACTTGCGTCGGATGGGGACCGCATCTTGGCGACCATCCGCACGCGCTGCGGCGTCGAGGCGCTGACGTTCGATGGCATTATCGACTGCCGTGGCCATCAGTTGCACGATTGGCGCCGGACAGCCGATCCCTTCGTTCAGAGCCTGCTGGCAGCCGGCGAAGTCCGCCCGCACAGCACGGGCTTCGGTATCGATGCCACGACCGACGGGGCGCTGATTTCCAGAGACGGACATGTCCATCGCAATCTCAGCGCAATCGGCCACCCCTTGCGCGGCGTTGCCTGGGAATCGAGTTCGATCACGGAGCAGCGCGCAGGCGATCACGCTTGCCGATCGCATCCTGGCAAAAATAACGCCTTCGGAACGGTTGCATCCTGAAGACAACAAAAAGGGCGCGTCCCGATTGGAACGCGCCCCGATTTTGCACCGCTCTTCGGCCATCAGCCTTCGCCATCCTTGATGTAGACGTCGGCGAAGTTCGACTGGACGCCTTCTGCGCCGGTGGTATGGTTCTTCACGCGCTTGTTGAAGACCGTCACATTTTCCAAAGATATCAGGTTCACGACCGGAACTTCGTCGGCGATGATCTTCTGAAAGTCGTTGAACTCCTGCTTGCGCTTTTCATCGTCGATCTCGACCGATGCGGCTTCCAGAAGCCGGTCGACTTCCGGGTTTGCATAGTGGCTGGCATTGGAGAACGGCAGGCCGATCTTGAAGTTCTTCGACCAGTAGATGCGCTGAACGCCAAGCGTCGGGTCGAACTGGCTGCCGAGATATTCAGCCGTCAGGTCGAAGGCGCGCTCCGTATAGACCTTCTTGATATAGGTCGAGAAATCGTAGGAATCGATCGTCGCGGTAATGCCGATGCGGGCCAGATTCTGCTTCAGATATTCGGCAACGCGCTTGAAGCCTTCATTGTAGGAGTTGTGCGTCAGCCGAAGCTGGAAGCGAATGCCGCTCGCATCCGGCTTGTATCCCGCCTCATCCAGAAGCTGCTCGGCCGCCTTCAGATCGAAAGCATAGGGCTTGATCGAGGAATCCCGATAATGTGGAAGGAACGTGCTGATCGGCGTCGGCGACACGTGGCCGTAGCCATACCATACGGTATTCAGGATGACGTTGAGATCGATCGCGTGGGCGATCATGCGCGGACGGACGCACATCCTTCAGATATTGGTTGTCGAGATTGAAGATGAGCTGGGTCTGGTCGCCTTTCGTCTGGTAACCGCGTGAATCCGTGCCGATGTTCGGCAACGCCTTGACGCGTTCCAGGTCGCTGAGCGGGATCGGATTGTCGCCGCCGATGTCGAATTCTCCTGTCTCGAAGCCTGCCGCGCGCGCGCCGTCGGGGACAAACCGCACCACGACCTGATCGAGATAGGGCTTGCCGGCGTCCCAGTAGTTCGGATTGCGCTCAAGGATGATATGCGAACCACGCACCCATTCCTTGAAGATGAAGGGACCGGTGCCGATCGGCGCGCTGCCGTTGGGGCTGGTCGGCACGTCGGCGATCTTGGTGTTCTCGTAGACATGCTTCGGCACGATGGGTGTTTCGGCCGCGTAGAGCGCCGTCAGCAGATAAGGCGCGGGCTTTGAAAGCCGGAAGATGGCCGTCAGCGGATCAGGCGTTTCGACTTTCGTCACGTTGGCGAAGGTACCGCGTCCGCGCGGATGCACCTGCTTCAGAAGCTCGATCGAATAGGCGACGTCTGCGGAGGTGAAATCCTTGCCGTCGTGCCATTTTACGTCCGCTCGCAGTTTGAACGTGTAGTTCAGCCCATCGTCGCTGATCGACCATTCGGTTGCGAGCTGCGGCTTTGGCTTCAGGTCGAAGTCGTAGGTCAGCAGGCCCTCCGTGATCTTCGGGCTGACCTTCTGGGTGCCTCCCGCTGTATGCGCAAGGGCGAGAATGGTCGGCGGCTCGGGCTCGACGATGAAGTTCAGCGTGCCTCCCGCCTGCGGTTTTTCCTCCGCTGCGAAGGCTTGCATCGAGGGCAGCAGCGTTGCGGCGGTCGACAGCAGCAGAAGCTGGTTGAAGTGGCGGCGATTGATGGTCATTGCGATAATCCTTGCGAAGCCGGGTATCAGGCGTTTTTGAGGAGATAGGTGGACGACAGGCTGCCCGACAAACCATCGGCGACGACGGTGTGGTCCTGTACCTTCCTGTTGAAGATCGTCAGCTGTCTGAAGGCGACGAGCGTGATGTCGGGGAAGATCCCTGGCGATGATCACCTGCATCCTGTTGAAGAGTTCGACCCGCTTGGCGTGGTCGTTTTCCACTGCCGCCTGCTCGAAGATCTGGTCGATCTCGGGATTGCTGTAGCCAGAGCCATTCGAGAAGGGCACGCCCTTCTTGAAATTCTTCGACCAGTAGAGCCGCTGCACGCCGATCGTCGGATCGAAGGTGTTGCCCATGCCGCCGGTCACAAAGGCGAAGTCGCGATCAGTGTAGACGCGCTTCAGCCAGGTGGGAACGTCCTGTCCGCGCAGATTGACCTTTACGCCGATCTTGGCAAGCGTGTCGCGAAGGTAGTCGCCGATGCGGGTATAGGTGTCACCATAGGGCATGACGTCATGCGGGACCTCGAAGCGGATGCCATTTTCACCGCAGGGATAACCGGCTTCGTCCAGCAACTGTTCCGCTTTGGCGAGATCGAAGCCGTAAATGGGTACATCCGGATTGTAGAATGTCTTGAGATAGGGGCTGATCGGCCCGGGCGCCGGTATGGCGTAGCCGTAGAAGGCGATATCGGCGACCTTCTGCCGGTCGATCGCATGGGCGACGGCCTGGCGCACCTTGTCGTGCTTGAAATATTCGTTCGAGAGGTTGAACTCGATGCGGTAGACGGTTGGTGAATAGTCATTGCCACGATCATCGACCGCGAGCGTCGGCAGCGACTTGATGCGGTCGATCTGGCTGAGCGACACGGGCGTATCCGGCCCGATATCGACTTCGCCGGTCTCAAGGGCGGCAAGCCGCGCGCTGGCGTCGGGAATGAACTTGATGACGATGCGGTCGAGAAACGGCAGGCCTTTGTCCCAATAATCCGGGTTGCGCTCTAAAATGATATGGCTGCCGGCGACCCACTCGCGAAAGACGAAGGGCCCGGTGCCGATCGGCGCACGACCATTGGGATTGCCGGGTAGATCCGCGCTGCCATCGTAGACATGCCTAGGCACGATCGGCGACTCGCTTGCCTGGAGCGCGCCGAGCAGATAGGGCGCGGGCTTGGCAAGCTTGATGATGGCGGTATGTGCATCCGGCGTTGCAACGTCGGTCACGCTGGAAAACGTGGCGCGGCCGCGCGGGTGAATCTCCTTCAGCGCCAGAATCGAAAAGGCTACATCTGCCGAGGTGAAGTCTTTGCCGTCATGCCATTTGACGCCTTCGCGCAACTTGAATGTGTATTGAAGGCCATCGTCACTGACCTGCCATGCGGTGGCGAGCTGCGGGATGGGCTTGAAGTCCAGGCCGTAGGCCAGCAGGCCTTCGGTGACCTTGCCGCTGACGACGCGTCGTCGGGCCGGCAGTATGCGCCAATGTCACGAGTGTTGGCGGTTCAGGCTGAACAAGCAGGTTCAGCGTACCGCCCGCGGATGGTTCTTCTGCAGCCTCCGCAAAACCCCGGAATGGAAAGACGGTGCCGAGTGCGGTCAGGGCGAGAAGTTGATTGAGCTGGCGTCTCTTAAAGTCCATGGAATGCCCCCTGAAAATCGGCATATGCCCAGCGCAGGGCCTGCCTTGAACGCGCATCATCGGGTCGGGAAACGGCAATTGGGAAGAATGTTTTTCTACGCCGGCCGCAAAGAAAAGCTTCGTCCAGACGCCGTGCTCTAGGGACGTCAAAGAGTTAGTCTACTAAAAATATAGATAATTTCCCGGTTTTAGTTTTTGGTTCTCCACGCGCCGGCAAACGGAGAAGGAAATGTTTCTGCCGCCATTGCCAGCGAAAAGCGGGTTCTCGTCTTGACCCGCATTGTTGTGGTGCAATCCCCCTATGAGCACCGTGGCCGATTCTCGTAAAAAAACCATCCAGCCAACGCTGGCGCGCCTGCCGCCGCTGACGTCGCTCAGGACCTTCGTTGCCACGGCCCGGCATCTGAATTTCATTCGTGCTGCAGACGAGCTCCACGTCACTTCGGCCGCCGTCGGACAGCAGATCCGATTGCTGGAGGAGTACCTCGGCAAGCCGCTCTTTCACCGGACGCGCGGGCAGCTACAGCTGACGCCGGCAGGGCAGGCGCTGATGCCTGGTCTTACGGACGCCTTCGATGCCGTGCTTTCGACGATGACGCAGTTTGCGGCGAGCGATCACGATATGCCCATCCGGGTTTCGGTTGCTCCATCCTTCGCCAGCAAATGGCTCATACCCCGCCTCGATGCCTTGCGCCGTGCGGCGCCTGCCTTGCAGGTTCTCGTCGAAGCGTCGACGCAGTTGACCGACCTCGACACCGGCGATGCCGATTGCGTGATCCGTTACAGCAGCGGCGCCTATCCCGGCCTTGTTGTCGATCATCTGTTTTCCGAGGCCGTGCTGCCGGTCTGCAGTCCAGAATTTGCCGACAAGCATTCGCTTTGGGCGAGGCCTCATGCGATCGAAGGGGTGCCGCTGCTGCACGAAGACGGTGCCGAGCATGACCATTCCTGCCCGGATTGGAACGCCTGGTTGCGTACCGAGGGTCTTGCCTATCGACTGCCGCAGGACGGATTCCGGCTCAACCAATCCTCTCTGGTTCTCGATGCGGCATTGGCCGGACAGGGCCTTGGTCTCGGCAAGATGCGGCTGGCGGAGGCCGAACTAAAATCCGGGCGGTTGGTCAGCCCCTTTGGCGATCCACAACCCGTGCGCTTTTCCTATTTCTTCGCAAGCACGTCGCACAAGTCAAGGTTGATGCGCGTTGATCTCTTCCGTAGCTGGCTGCAGGCAGAGGCGAGGGCGCTAAGCGCGATCGAAGCGCTGCCAGACCGGATCGCACGATCCGGCCTGACCATCATTGCGGCGGAATAGCCGCAGGGGCAACCGCGCCCGATCTACTTGAGTTCGAAGCCAAGCTTGCGGACGGTTTCAGCCAGGAGATGCCTGCCTTTCAGGGCTTCGACGGTGCCGATCCTTCGGCTGACCTGCTCAGGTCCAATCGATACGCGGTATCGACTGCTCGCCCTGAAACGTCTTTAAGGCCGCGTTGTAGCTATCCAGACTGCCCGTCGCAGCCGGAGCGTCATAGCGATTGCGATGCAGGACATTTGCCTGCGGCAGCCTCGGCTTCACGGCGGCTGGCAGAGCCGGATCGGGATAGCCGACCGTCAAGCCAAAGACCGGAAAGACGCCATTCGGCAATCCGAGCTCGCGGGCCACCGTTTCCGGATCGTTGCGGATGGCACCGATGTAGCATGTGCCAAGACCGAGCGATTCCAACGCCACCACCGCGTTCTGCGCTGCCAGAGCGGCGTCGATGACCCCGAGAAGAAAGCTCTCGAAATAGTCGAGGCCATCCGCCGTCGTACCGTTGCCCGTCGCGATCGCGCGCGGCCGGTAAAGGTCGGCGAGCCAGATCAGCAGAACCGGCGCCTGGGATATCTGCCGCTGCGTTCCCCGATACAGCATTCAGCCTTTCCTTGCGCGCCGGATCTTCGACGGCGACGACGCTCCAGGCCTGCAGGTTCCGAAGAGCTGGGGGCCGACTGGGCGGCCGCAACGGCAAGCTCCAGCGCGCCATTCGGGACGGGAATGGGCAGGTAGCTGCGAACACTGCGGTGCGAGAGGATCGTCTCCAGCGTCTCGTTCCAGTCGCCCGTAAGGGCCTGTGCAGTCCTGTAGCGTTCCCCAGCAAGCGCTTTCAGGCGGTCGTCGTCACTTGTTTTCCGAGAGGTCGACAAAGTCATCATTCCATTCCTTCATTCGGCAGCAATGGCATAGGGATTGGCCGGACGGGGCAGGCTGAGGTGATCCCGCAGCGTCCGGCCGGTATATTCATGTCTGAAGATACCGCGCCGACGCAGGATCGGAACCACTTCATCGACAAAGACCTCAAGCCCGGATGGCAAGACATCCGGCATCAGATTGAAACCGTCGGCGGCACCTGCAAGGAACCATTTTTCAATATCGTTCGCGACGCTTTCCGGCGTGCCCACGATTGTGCGATGGCCGGTGCCGCCGTTCAGCGCGCGGATGAGATCGCGCACGCTCAACCGGTCGCGCCTGGCGAGCGCGAGCGTGGCGCGAAAGAAGGTATGCCCGCCATCGGCAGGCAATGGAATATCCTCCGGCAGCGGCTCATCGAGCTTCAGCCGCTTCGGATCGATCTGCAACACGCCGGACAGGCGCGCCAGGCTGTACTCAAGCGGGATGAGTTCGCGAAGCTCTTCCTGCCGTCTTCTGGCTTCGACTTCGGTACTCCCAATAATGGTGGCGAGGCCGGCAAGCACCAGAATGCTGTCGCGCGCACGCCCGAAGCGCACCGCACGCGCCTTCAGGTCGTTGGCATAGTCGAGCGCCTCATCGAAGGATTGTGAGGCGGAGAACACCGCTTCGGCATGCTCTGCCGCCAATTGCCGCCCGTCTTCCGAGCCGCCCGCCTGCACGATGACAGGGTGCCCCTGCGGCGGGCGTGGGATGTTGTGTGGCCCATGGACCGAAAAATGCTTTCCGTGATGTGCGATCACATGTACGCGCGACGGATCGACGAAGCGTCCGGTCTCGACATCGCCGATGAAGGCTTCATCCTCCCAGCTGTCCCACAGGGCTTTGACGACGGTGGTGAACTCGGCTGCCCGCTCGTAGCGGCTCTTGTGCTCGACCGGCTTTTCAAGGCCGAAATTGCGGCTTTGGGAGAGGTCGGCGCTTGTGACGATGTTCCAGCCGACCCGCCCGCCGCTGGCATGATCCAGCGTCGCGAAACGGCGGGCGATGTTGTAGGGCTCGTTGTAGGTCGTCGATGCGGTGGCGATGAGGCCGATATGCCGGGTATGCGCGGCCAGCAATGCCAGTACGATCGTCGGTTCCAGCGAGGTCAGCGGCCGGAAATCGACGCGGTCAGAGATGGCCGCCTGATCGGCCAGGAAGACGGCATCGAAGGTCCCACGCTCGGCGATGCGGGCGACGTTGATGTAGTGATTGATGTCGAACGACGCCCGCGGATCGCTTCCCGCCATCCGCCAGGCGGCCGGGGAGAAACCGGAGTGCAGGATGTTGACGTTGAGATGAAGCTGGCGTTTGTCGCTCATTGGAAGATACCCGGCTCGGGGAAATTCCCGGGTCAGGAACCAATTGCCGACATTGCGGGTTTTGTATTCGGCCGGATTGTGAAGCGTGTGAATGCGCACGTTCCGCCAGAAACGGTCTAAGCCGTTGGCACGGACTGCGGACCTGGCGCCCATGACCTCGAATATCTCGCTCGTCACCTCAACCGCGACCTGGCCGGCAAGCACGTTGGCTGACGCGACGGCGATGGCGGCGACACCACGATCCTGCGCCGTCAACCGTGCGCCCTTGGCATAGGTTGTATCAGGCGCTTCCAGCGCCCGGTCGGCAAGGGCGGTGGCTGCCTGAACCTTGATCCAGAGTTCGCCATACTGGCGCTTGATCCACGGGTCGTCCGAATGGCGTTCGACGCCCGAATAGATCCAGGGCCGCGATTGGGTGACGGTATAGTCGCGTGCTGCGATCAACGCGCCTTGTGCGCTTCCGACAAACACGTTCAGCAGCACGCTCTGTTGCTGCAGTGGTGCGAGCAGGGCAATGGGATCGCGCGGACGTTCGGGCAGGATCTCGTCCGCATGGACCTTGACGTCCTTGTAGAAGACACGGCCGCTGCCCGTCTGCCGCTGGCCGATGCCGTCCCAATCATCGGCGATGGTGATGCCTTCGCGGGTCGGCGGAATATAGGCGACGCTGCGCTGATTGGTCTCCTCGTCCTCCCAGGCCACCATCAGATAGTCGGCGACATGCGACCCCGAGGCAAAGGGGCGGAAGCCGTTGAGCACGACGCCATCGGCTTCCCGTCTGCCGAACAGGCTCTTGGAGAAGCTGTTCGTCGTATTGCCCCAGAACCACCGTCCTGCCGCCGAGCGCCGCAGAATATCCCGAGATCGCGCATCGGTTCCGGCTGTGATCGCATTTTGCAACGGACTGAAATGATAACCGTAGAGATGCCCGAGAGAACCATCGACCTTGGCGAACTCGCGCACGATCTTCAGCGCGGTTGAATACCGCTCGCCCGCTCCGCCGAACTCCTCCGGGATCAAGAGATTGACGAGGCCGCTCTCCTTGAGGAGCCGGATCTGTTCCTCCGGCCTGCCGCCCAACTGGTCGCGCTCGATCGCGTCGCGGCCAAATATCTCACGAAGTTCGACCGCCTTGGCGATGTGGGGATTGCCCGTATCCGGCTCGAACAGCGCCGGGAAGGGGAAGGGCGGTTCGAAACCTGAAGGTTTTACCGTCATGGTTCATGCTCCCTCTAATTGTGAAGTCTCGGAAAGCCGTGGCGTTCGGCAAGCAGTTCCAGAATGCGGCCGGTCGCACTGACGAAGCGTGTGCCGTTCCGCTCCGTGGCGTCAGGTGGCGTGTTCCTTGCCAGCAGCAGAAGCGGTAGCGACTGGTTCTCCTCGCCGACAGCGTCGATCACCGGCTGCCGCGGTCGGGTAAACCGCACGCGCTCGACGTCGACGGCGGCTGCGAGATCCGGAAAGCTTGCGAGCAAACCCTCGATCGCGTTGCAATGCGGGCAGACGAATACGGCTCCCGGGTGCTTCGGATCGGAAAACCCGGGGGAAATCAGAAACAGTTTGTCACGGCTCATTTGTCTTGTCCTATTCCGCCGCAACGGCGTTGTTTGTGGAGAAACGGTTGGCTGGGCGTTTCAGCCCGAGATTTTCATGCAGCGTCGTTCCCTCGTATTCGTGGCGGAAGAGACCGCGCCGGCGTAGTTCGGGCACGACCAGATCGATGAAATCGGCAAGCCCGCCGGGCATGATTGGAGCCATGATGTTGAAGCCGTCCGCTCCGTAATTCTCGAACCGCTCCTCCATCACATCGGCGATCTGCGATGGCGTGCCAACGACCTGCCAATGGCCGCGCGCACCGGCGATGCGCAGGTAGAGCTGGCGGATTGTCAGTTTTTCGCGGCGGGCCAGGTCCAGCACCAGCTCCTGCCGGCTCTTGCCGGCGTTCGTTACCGGAAGGTCGTCCGGGATCGGTCCGTCGAGCGGATAGGCGCGAAGGTCGACGCCACTCAGCTGCGACAGGAGATTGAGTCCGACCTCCGGCTGGATCAGGTCCTGCAGTGCTTCGAATTTCTCCTGTGCCTCGCTTTCCGTGCGGCCGACCACCGGGAAGATGCCCGGCAATACCTTCAGATCGTCCGGTGAGCGGCCATATTTACCAAGCCGCGCTTTGACGTCGGCATAGAAGGCCTTGGCTTCCTCAAGGGTAATCTGCGCGGCAAAGATTGCCTCTGCCGTGCGGGCCGCAAGCTCTTTGCCGGGCTCCGAAGCGCCTGCCTGCACCACGACCGGCCGGCCTTGCGGCGAGCGCGGAATGTTCAGCGGCCCGCGAACCTTGAAATATCGGCCCTTGTGATCGAGCCTGTGAAGCTTCTCAGGATCGAAATAGCGCCCGCTTGCGCGGTCGCGTGCAAACGCGTCGTCCTCCCAGCTATCCCAGAGGCCGAGGACGACATCGGCGAATTCTTCCGCGCGGCTGTAGCGGTCTTCGTGCAGGATCCGCGTCGTGTCCGAAGTTGTAGGCTGCATCCGGGTCGGACGAGGTCACGAGATTCCATCCGGCCCGGCCGCCGCTCAGGCGGTCGAGAGATCCGAACTGGCGCGCCAGATTGTAAGGGTCCGAATAGCTGGTGGATGCCGTGGCGATCAGGCCAATATTCTTCGTCACCGCCGAAAGCGCCGACAGCAACGTGATCGGCTCGAAGGGATAGACGCCGCTATGCGCCTTGCGGCTTGCGGCATCGAGATCCTTCAGCCTTGCTGCCACACCGTCGGCAAAGAAGATCGTGTCGAATTTCGCGGCTTCAGCAAGCTTTGCAAGCTCGAGATAGCTCTCGAATTCGACGCCGACCGAAGCGTCAGGGTGCCGCCAGGCGGCGACATGATGACCGGTAAACAGCAGGAAGGCGCCGAGCTTGATCTGGTCCTTGCGCTTTGCCATGGACGTTCCTTTCAGCGATAGATGGCCGGAACTGGAAATTCGCCGGTCAGCAGCCATGTGCCGATCGTGCGCTTCTTGTATTCGGCGGGATTGTGGAGGGTGTGGGTGCGCACGTTGCGCCAGAAGCGATCGAAGCCATTCGCATTGGTGGCCGAGCGCGCGCCCATAACCTCGAAGATTTCGCTCGAGACGGCCAGCCCAACCTCGCCGGCGTAGACATTGGCCGTGGCAATATCGATGGATGCCGCACCGCGATCCTCGTAGGTCAGGGCCGGTCCCCTGGCGAAGGCCGCGTCGAGGCTGCGTGCTGCCTTGTCAGCCAGTTCGGTTGCCGCCAGCGTGCGGATGGTGAGATCGCCATACTGGCGCTTGATCCATGGATCGTCGGTGTGCTTTTCGACGCCTGCGTAAATCCAGGGCCGTGAAGCGGTCGTCGTGTAAGCCCGACCTTCCTCCAGCGCGCCCTGCGCGCTACCGACGAAGACGTTGAGCAGCACGCTTTGCTGCAGGAGAGACGTCAGCGATGCATAGGGGGTGAGCGGTACGTCGGGCGAACTGATCAGTTCGTCGTCTGCAACATATACGTCCCGGAAGGTGACGGTGCCGCTGCCCGTCTGGCGTTGACCGAGACCATCCCAGTCGTCTTCGATGACGATGCCCTCGCGCGCCGCCGGTACGGCGGCGGTCAGCCGCTGTCCTTCCACATTTTCCCAGGAAATCTGGATGTAGTCGGCAATATGGGAGCCCGACGAAAAGGGGCGCTTGCCGCTGATGATCCAGCCATCGGCCGCACGCCTGCCTGACGACGTCTTCGACATCGCGTTCCCGGAGTTTCCCCAGACCCAATTCGCCGCCGCAGACGCGCGCAGCCAATGATCCTTCTGCGCTTGCGAAGCCCGGAAGAGCACGAGATTGAGCGGCAGATGATGGTAGCCGAACAGATGGGCGAGCGACCCGTCCGTGCGGGCAAGTTCACGCACGACCCGCATGATCGAGAGCCAGGATGCGCCCTTCCCGCCATACTGAACGGGGATCTGCGCAGACGGCAGGCCGCTCTGCTTGAGCAGTCGCACCTGTTCGGTCGGTCGTCCGCCGCGTTTGTCGCGCTCCACGGCGTCCTTGTCGAAGAGTGTTCTAAGCTCGACTGCTGTGGCGACGAAAGGATCGGTCAGGTCAGGTTCGAAAGACATCTTTGGCCCACGCTGTCGTGATCCCAATTGGCGGGTCACATAGGCGTCGAGGGTTTGACGGGCGGCGCCGCAAGTCCAGCAATATCTATTTGATCTCATGAGAAGAAAATCTTTTCACCGATCGGCGCGGAAGATCGGCGAGGCGGTCATCGCGGCATGCCAAGGACCGTCCCATGGAACTTTATCCGCGTATTTCATGAGCATCGTGGCAACTAAATCGCAAGCGGCTATCTAAATAGAATATAATTTCTATAGATTAAATCGTGAGGTGTTAGCCTTTTGTGGGCGAGACCCAGGAGAGCAGCATGACTGATCAGATACGGCAGCTAAAACTTGGAGCTTTTCTTTATCCCACCGGCCACCACGTCGCTGCCTGGCGCCATCCGGATGCGCAAGCCGACGCCGGTTCCAATTTTCGCATTATATCGGCCTGGCGCAGGTGGCCGAAGCAGCGAAGTTCGACCTGATCTTCATGGCTGACGGCGTCGGCACCCGCGGAACGGACATCGAAGCGCTCAGCCGCACGGCCATCCGCTATGTCGCGCAATTCAGAGCCGATCACCCTGCTGTCGGCACTTGCCGCCGTCACGCGCAATATCGGCTTCGTCGCTACTGCCTCGACATCCTACAATGAGCCCTATCACATCGCCCGCAAGTTCGCCTCGCTCGACCACATCAGCGGCGGCAGGGCAGGCTGGAACCTTGTCACCTCATCCAGCGAGCACGAGGCGCACAATTTTGGCCACGACGAGCATTACGCTCACGCAGAGCGCTACGAACGCGCCGAGGAGTTCGCCGATGTCGTGCGTGGCCTCTGGGACACATGGGAGGACGATGCCTTTCCACGCGACAAGGAAAGCGGCATCTATTTCGACCCCGGCAAGCAGCATATCCTCAACCACAAGGGCAAGCATTTCAAAGTGCGCGGCCCGCTCAACGTTGCCCGCGTCCCCCAGGGCCATCCGGTGCTGGTCCAGGCCGGATCGTCCGAGCCGGGCCGGGAGCTTGCGGCCCGCACCGCCGAGGTTGTCTTCACCGCACACCAGACGATCGAAGACGCCCGTGCCTTCTATGCCGATCTCAAGGGCAGGCTCGCGAAATACGGTCGCGCCAGGGATGACCTGAAAATCATGCCCGGCATCTTCCCCGTCATAGGTAGAACCGAGAAAGAAGCCCAGGAAAAGTTCAAACAGATTCAGGATCTCATCCATCCCGCTGTCGGTCTTTCGATGCTGGCCGGCATGGCGGGCTCGATCGACCTGTCGCAATATCCGCTGGATGGTCCGGTGCCAGACCTGCCGGAGACCAACGGCAGCAAAAGCCGCCAAAAATTATTGTTCGATCTCGCCCGGCGCGAGAACCTCACCATCCGCGATCTGTATCTGCGCATCGCCGGCGCGCGGCCATTACCAGATCGTCGGCACGCCGGTGCAGATCGCCGACAAGATGGAGGAGTGGTTTACCACCGGGGCTGCCGACGGGTTCAACATCATGCCGCCGCACTTGCCGGTCGGACTGCATGATTTCGTCGAGCATGTTCTTCCCGAGCTTCGCCGCCGCGGTTTGTTCCGCAGCGAGTACGAAGGCCGCACATTGCGCGAAAATCTCGGCCTGCGCGTTCCGCAGCATCCGGCGCGCGCAGATCGCGGCCGAATAGGCGAGGGGCGGACCGATGAGCAAGCCAACCCATCTCGAAATCAGCGGCGTCACACGCCGGTTCCACGTCAACGGCGATCGGCTGACAGCCCTCGATGATGTCAGCCTTGGTGTGGCGGAAGGGGAATTTGTCACCATCGTCGGGGCGAGCGGCTGCGGAAAGTCGACGCTGCTGCGTCTCGGTGCGGGGCTCGACACGACCTTTGACGGATCGATCCGGCATGCAGGAAAGACCGTCGACGGGCCAAGCCTCGATCGTGGTATTGTCTTTCAGGAGCCGCGGCTGTTCCCGTGGCTCACTGTTGCGCGCAATGTCGCATTGGGCCTGGAAAATTCCGGTTTCAGCCGGGCGCAGAAGAAGCGGCTGGTCGATGAGCATCTGGAACTGGTGGGTCTCTCCGGCTTCGCCGATGCCTATCCGCACCAGCTCTCTGGCGGAATGGCACAGCGCGCCGGCATCGCCCGCGGCCTCGTCAACCGGCCGAACGTGCTTTTCCTCGACGAGCCGTTCCGGTGCGCTCGACGCGATCACCAAGGCACGGTTGCAGGACGAGCTTCAGGATATCTGGGCCAAGGAACGCATCACCATGGTGCTGGTGACCCACGATGTCGAGGAAGCCGTCTACCTCGGCGACCGCGTCGTGGTCATGGAGTCGGGACCGGGCCGCATTCGCGAGATCGTTCCTGTCAACCTGCCGCGTCCGCGTGAGCGTACGTCGCCCGCCCTTGCCACCGTTCGCAACCACGTCCTCGATTGCCTCAACACCGTGACCACATCGCAACCCGCCACACCACAGCGCCGGGGCAGCAGTCAACCGAGCCGCCCGGTAGCCACCCTTCGCCCGTCGGTTGCGGCAGTCGGCTAACACCATCAAAACGGAGAAAACAAATGAAGATTGCGTCCATTTCCCGCCTTGCGGCGGGCGTTGCCCTGGCGCTCGGCCTGTTCGCCACCGCCCATGCCGAAGAGCCGCTCACCATCCATGTCGGCTATGCCGCCATCGGGATCGACAATCGCCCCTATTCGGAAGGCACCTCCGCCACGACAGCGCGCCGGCGAGTATCTGGAGAAGGAATTCGCCAACGATCCCGACATCAAGATCGAATGGACCTTCTTCAAGGGAGCCGGGCCGGCCGTCAATGAAGGCTTTGCCAACGATCAGCTCGACTTTGCCTATCAGGGCGATCTGCCGTCCTTGATCGGCCGGGCGACCGGCTTGAAGACGAGATACCTGCTGGCGAGCGGCGCCCGCAAGCCGCTCTATCTCGCCGTTGCAAAGGATTCGGGGATCAAGACGGTCGAAGACCTGAAAGGGCGCAAGATCGCTCTGCAGCGCGGCACCAACGGCCACCTGGCGGCTATCAAGATTCTGGCTGCACACGGTTTGACGGAGCGGGATGTTCAGGTCGTCAATCTCGACAGCGCCGGCACCGTCGCTGCGCTGACCAGCAAGGACATTGATGCGGCCTTTGGTGACACGCAGTTGATCAACCTTGCCGCAAAGGGCAGCGCCGACCTGATTTACACGACGAAGGGCGACGACCCTCGCTTCGGCCGCAACGCCGGCATCGTCGCGCGAGGCCTTCATTGAGGCGCATCCGCAGATTACCCAGCGCGTCGTCGATGCCTTCGTCAAGGCCGCGAAGTGGTCATCCGACGAGCCGAACCGGGCGGCTCTTTTCGAGCTCTGGCACAAGTCCGGCACGCCGATCCCGATCCTTGAGGAATATTTCAGCAACGACACGCTTGCCTACCGCAACTCGCCGCTCATCGATGACCTTCTCCTGTCGCAATACAAGGAGCAGGCGGTGAAGAGCAAGGAATTCGGCCTCATTCGTCGAGACATCGATCTTAACGGCTGGTTCGAGCCGAAATACCTCAACAATGCGCTGGAACGGCTGGACCTGAAGTCGTTCTGGCAGCCCTACGGAGCGGACGGCAAACCGGCTGCGTCCTGATTTCGGAGCGTTGCAACGAGGAAGGCCGGCATGGCTATGTTTCTTGAAACGACCGGACATGCCGGCATTCGCCTCTCTTCGCCATGGCGCGAACGTCTGAAGATCGGTTTGACGGGCGCGATCGTTCCCCTGGCCTTGCTTCTCCTGTGGTGGGTAGCGTCCGATAGGGGTTGGCTGGCCGAACAGATCCTTCCATCGCCGGCCTTCGTCTACGATACCGTGCGCGACATGGTTCTGAGCGGCGAACTTGTCTACCATGCCGGCGTCAGTCTCCGTCGCGTGGTGATCGGCTTTGCATTTGGCGCTACGGCCGGTCTCACCCTTGGCGTTGCGATGGGCCTTTCGCAACGTGTCGAAGATTACGTGAAGCCGTTGTTCCTCGCCTTCGCCCAGATACCGACACTTGGGTGGATTCCGTTGCTGATGCTGCTTGTCGGCATCGATGAGACGCTGAAGATCATCATCATCGCCAAGGGCGCGCTCGTGCCGATGGCGCTCAACACCTTCGCAGGCATTCGCGGCGTCTCACCGAAATACATCGAGGTCGGACAGGCGCTCCGGTTCAGTCGCTGGCAGACGTTGCGCCTCATCGTCCTTCCCGGCGCCGTTCCCTCTATTTTCACCGGCATTCGCTACGGCCTGACCCACGCCTGGACATCGCTTGTCGGCGTCGAGTTGCTCGCCTCGTCCGAAGGGCTCGGATATCTGCTCGTTTGGGGCCGCCAGATGTTCTGGCTCGACACGGTGATCGTCGCGATGATCGTGATCGGCATCGTCGGCTTCATCATGGACAAGGGACTGGATCGAACCGAACTGCTGATCCAGCGCTGGAAGCGCGCGGAGATCCGATCAATGACCAACACGACCGCAACCCGCGCCGTCCGCTTTCGCCGCGGCATCACGCTGCCGATCCTTCTTTTGATCGTCTGGGAAGCGTCAAGCCGCACCGGCTTTGCCGACCCGCGGTTCCTGCCGTCGCTCGAGGAAGTGGCGCTGACTGCCAAGCGAGAGCTTTTCGACAACAATCTGATCGGTGAACTCGGCTCCAGCCTGATGCGCAACATTGCCGGCTTTCTCATCGGCTGCATCATCGGCGTCGTCTTCGCCGCCGTGCTGGCGCTATCGCGCACGGCCGACAGGTTGATCACGCCGACCTTCAACGGCGTGAAACAAATCTCATTGCTCGCCTGGATACCTCTGATATCGGTCTGGTTCGGCTTTGGCGAGCAGGCGAAGGTCGTCTTCGTGGCGCTGGCGGCTTTCATTCCTATCGTTCTCAACACCTACGAGGGCATGCGAAACGCGCCCGCCGATCTGATGGAGGTTGGCCGCGCACTGCGTTTCAACGCGCGCAGCGCGTGTTGCGCATCTTGCTGCCGTCCGCCATGCCATCAATCGCAACGGGTGTGCATCTCGGTCTGATCTATTCGTGGCTGGCGACGGTCGGTGCCGAATACTTTCTGGCGGTGGGGCCTGGCATTGGCGGTTTGGTTATCGCAGGCAGAGAACGCTTCGACATGGCCCTGGTCATGGTCGGTGTCTTTATCCTCGGCATCGTGGGCTTTCTCTTGAACAGGCTCGCTTCCGCTTTGGAAGCTCATCTACTCCGCTGGCGGCCTAAAGCAGGCAACTACTAGAAACTAATCTTCTTTTCTGTTCGATGCACGTGTTCCGCGGTTCCAATCGAACCCCGAAACCATGATTTTCGGCATTCTGCTAGGCGATTTTCAAGGGCAGTCGTTCAGGTCGTTGCGAGACCGCAAATCTTTACCGCCACATCTAGCGAACGTTCGAAGGCTGGTACCGGCAGGAACTCGTAACGTGAATGGAAGTTGTAGGCACCGGTGAAAAAGTTTGGTGTCGGTATCCCACGGGCGGACAGGACAGCACCATCGGTGCCACCCCGCATCGCAATCAGCTTCCTTTTGATCCCAAGGTCGTCGATGGCCTGGAGGAGAAGAGTGGCGGCGCGATCGTCACTGGCGAGGCTCCTGGCGATATTCTGATAGGTGTCGGTCATGCGGAAGCGGATGTCCCCGCCGGGGTATTGGGATCGCATCCACTCTGCGGCCTCGGCAATCCTGCGCTTTCGCCGATCGAAGCCCGCGTCGTCAAAATCCCGGATCAGCGCGGTCAGCGTGGCTTCGTTGTCGTTCGCCACCAGGCCCTTGAACCAGAAGAAACCTTCGCGGTCGCCGGTGTGTTCGGGCGTATCCTCGCGGTCGAATTGCGAGATTAAGTCGACGGCCATCAGGAGTGGATTGACCAGAGCGCCCTTCGCCGACATCGGATGCGCGCTGACGCCCTCAAAGACGATCTCGCAGGATGCGGCATTGAAAGTCTCAAGCACTACTTCGCCGAGTTCGCAGCAATCGATCGTGTAGGCGAATGCGCAGGGAAAGCGGGTGAGATCGAGCGCCTTGGCACCGAGCAATCCGATCTCTTCGTCTGGCACGAAGGCGATGAAGACGTCGCCATGACTGTCCAACTGATCGAGCCGGCCAAGTAGCGTCATGATGACCGCGATAGCGGCTTTATTGTCAGCACCGAGCACACTGGTGCCGTCGCTGACGATAATGTCCTCGCCTATCCAGGAAAGAAGTTCCGGGTGCTCGGCGACCCGCAGCCAAATATCCTCTTCTCGGTTGAGGCAGAGGTCACCGCCTTCGAAGCGAAGGATCCGCGGATGGACGAAGGGCGAAATGCCGACATCGACCGTGTCGAGATGGGCGATAAAACCGATGGGTGGCACCTCAGGCCTGGTGCCCCGTTTGACGGCAGTCACGATGGCATGTTCGTCGGCGACGACGTCACTCAGGCCGAGAGCGCGCATCTCGTCAGCGAGCAAGGTGGCAAGCACCGCTTGACCGGGCGAGGAGGGTAACGATTGGGAGTGCCCGTTGCTCTGGCTCTCTATTGCGGCATAGCGAAAAAACCGGCTGATCAGCTCTTCCCGGGCGTCCATAATCTTCACTCCTTGTCACCTGGATATGCGGGACATTGCGGCCCGCGTTTCGAATGTTGCTGAGACTGGGAGTGCACTGTTGTGTCCCCCGTTATTACGCACGGGCAAAGATGCAGCCGGCATCTTCGGAAGGCTGCGACGCCGGCTAGACCCGGATGGTGCCGATATCGCCTGCGATGGTGATCTCGACGCCGAGTCTGGCGGATTGCTCGGAAACTCGACGCAGGATGCGTTTGGCGCGCTCGCCGGTCGCCAGATGTGGTGCCAGGCGCCGCTCGAGCACCCCATCCTGCAACGCCTCCTCCCCGCCGATGACGACAGGATGAAGCGTGATCTCGACAAGGTCATTGTCGGGGCCGAACGAGCATCGTCCGACGACGCTCTCCCAAACCTCCGGCGCTGTCCAGGTCGATTTTTCCGAGCGGACATGGAAAATGAAGTTGCCGAGACTGTAGAAGATCGGCCGGCTCCGATAGATTTCGATTGGCTGAAGGACCGGCGCACCGTGGCTGACGAACATTGCAGCGCCAGCGTCAATGCATTGCCTGGCAACGCCGCTCACCCAGCCGGGAACCTCGTGCCAGTTGGACGCCCAGTGATGATGGTGCAGGTACGCGATCACCAGGCACCTATCACCTGCCGCGGTCGCGATCGAGGCGAGGTTCCTCTGAAGATCAGCTTTGTCGATTTTGACACCGCGCCCGAACTTGTCCGAGCGCTTAAAGACCGCCCGCGAGATTGCAAGCTCGCACTCTGGGGTGAGGCGAGGAGCATCATCCGGCTGGCTGTCATTGGCAAGATCGATGGTCGTATAGCCGACCTGATCCCGGATGGCCTCAAGCTGCGCGAACGCGGACGCGTCGACCTCAATCATCTGCGACAGGCCAAGCCGGTTGACGCCCGGGCGCCCGGGGCGGTTGTTGCCAGCATCGGCAGCATACATAAAATCCGGTCCCGGTCCGCCGTCCATTGCGACAATCGCAACACGCCTCCCGCCGATTGTTCGGATGCTTGCTTGCGAAACGTCCGTGTGGTCGCGCCCGAGACCTGCATGAAGGAAACCACGCCTTTCCACCTCCTCCAAGGTCGACAGAACTCCGGAGGGCCCAAGATCGAAGGCATGATTGTTCGACAGCGAAAGCCCCTGAAACCCAATGGACCGCAGCGCGTCGAGAACAACCGGCTCGCTTGCGCCGAAGAAGGAGCCCTTAAGCGGCCAGCCACCGTGGTCCCCGAGGATCGTTCCCTCGAAATTGGTGAAGGAGAGATCCGCACTCTGGAGCAGGGACTGAACCTGGAGAAACGCTGGGTCGGAGATCGAGCGGATGTCGTGCTTGATGAGCGATTGACCCGTGACGGCCAAAGTGAACCTGTCATTCATTGAGTAGCCTTTCCACGGCAGTTGCTGCCGGTTGTTTCAGAACATTCGCTGCTTCCGTTCGAGACGGTGACTGGGAGGAGTGAGGTCGCTCAACACGTAAACCGTCGGGGTCGTGCGTTGATGAGCGCGCGTGTAGGGATTGCTCGATTGTGAGAAGATGAAATCGGCGGTTCCGAAATCCTCGATCCGGCCATCCTTGAAGATGTAGACCGAGCTGCACATCTCCTGGACGATGGCGAGGTCGTGAGAGATGAACACCATCGTCACGTCCTCATCGGCAATAGTGCCCTTCAGCAGTTGGACGATCTCGGCCTGCACCGACACGTCGAGCGCCGACGTCGGCTCGTCCGCGACAATGATCTCCGGTCTTGCCAACAGCGCGCGGGCAATGCACACGCGTTGGTTTTGGCCGCCCGAAAGCTGATGGGGATGACGGCTGAGCAGACTGCGGGCGAGGCCGAGCCGATCCATCATCTCGGCTGTACCGTAGCGCTCGTCGTCGGGCCGCATCTTGGCGCCGAAGCGGATGCTCTCGTTGAGCGTTTCGGCGATGGTCATCCGGGGGTTCAACGATACCGAAGGATCCTGAAAGATCATCTGCACCCGACCGAGAAGACCACTCCGTCTGCCGTTCCTTGAAACGTCGAAGACGCTCTCGCCGATGGTGATCCTGCCTATGGGCGCCGTGTCGAGGCCGGCAATAATACGCCCGAATGTCGTCTTTCCGCTGCCGCTCTCCCCGACGATGCCGGTGATGGTGCCGCGCGGCAGCCGCATCCTGATGTTTCTGAGCGCGAACCCGGGCTTGTCTGCGCCAAAACGCCAGCCAGAACCCGGTGCGGAGAACTGCTTCGAGACATCTTGCGCAACCAGAAATCGGGCGTCCGCAGTGGGCTGCCCAGAGCAATCGCTTTCGCGCTGTTTATCGTGAGGATCTGCAGATCCTGCCGGAATGCGAAGCCTTGGGACGGCAGCAAGCAGTTTTCTGGTATAGTCGTGGGCGGGAGCGTCGAGGACCTTTGCTGTCCCATCCTGCTCGACCATCTGGCCATGGCGCATGACAAGAACCCGGTCAGTAATCTCGGAGACTACGCCCATGTCATGGGTGATGAGAATGATTGAGATGCCGGTTTCGTCGACGAGGCCTCGCAAGAGTTCCAGGATCTGCTTTTGGACGGTTGCATCGAGTGCCGAGGTCGGCTCGTCGGCAATGATGATGTCAGGGGAGGCGGCCAGCGCGATGGCAATGACGATGCGTTGTCTTTGACCGCCGGAGAACTGGTGCGGGTAGTTGCTGTATCGCCGTGCCGGCTCGGGTATCCCGACGCGCGCCATCAGTTCGAGCGCCTTGGCGCGGGCCTGGCGCTTCGAGAGTGCAGGTTTGGCCGAAAGGATCGTTTCCTCGACCTGGGCGCCGACGCTCATCAACGGATCGAGCGAGGCCGTGTGGTCCTGGAAAATCGCGGAGATCCTCCGCCCTCGCAGAGTTTCCCGTTCGCTGGCCGTCATTGCCTCGAGCGCCTTACCATTGATGGCAATTGTTCCGGACGTCTGCTGGAATTCCGGCGCAAGCAGCCTGAGCACGGCATTGCCGACAGTCGATTTTCCGGCACCCGACTCGCCGATGATGCCGAGGGATCTCACCACGCCAAAGCTCGAAGGTGACGTCGGTGAGGATTGCCGTTGGCCCCGACGCCGATCGAAGGCAAAGGCCAAGGTTCTCGACCCGAAGCAGTGGGGACTTCTGTGTCTCGATGATCATCGCGAATGGTTCCTTGGATCGAGGCTGCGGCGAATGTCTTCGCCGACCAGGTTGATGCATGCGATCAGGCCAAAGAGCGCCAGACCGGGGAATAGGCTGATCCAGTATTGGCCGGTCAGGAGATACTGGAAGCCGTTTGCGACCGCGGAGCCAAGCGACGGCTTGTCGATGGGAACCCCCAAACCCAGAAAGGAGAGGGTTGCCTCCAGCGCCACGGCATGACCAACTTCGATCGGGATCAGCGTGATGGCCGGAGCGATACTGTTGGGGAGCAGGTGACGGAAGATGATCCGGGAGGTCGGCATGCGTAGCAATCGGGCCGCATCCATATAGGATTTGCTCGCTTCGCTCAGTGCGACGCTGCGGGCGATCCGTGCATAGGTTGCCCATTGCGCGATGATCAGCGCCAGGATGATCCGGTCGACGCCCGGTCCGAGCGTCACGATGGCGATCAGCGCGATCAGGATTGTTGGCAAGCTGAGCTGCAGGTCGACCAGTCGCATGATGATGGCATCGACCCACCTCCCGAAATAGGCCGCGCTGACGCCGGCCGTCAGTCCGATCAGCGCGGCGATCGCAGCGCTTGTGAGCGAGACGACCAGGCTGATGCGAAGGCCGTAGAGGATCGTGCTGACGATATCCCTGCCAAGCCCGTCTGTCCCGAGCAGATAGGGAAAGCCGCCACTTCCTGCGGTACCCGGTGGCGAGGACGCCTCCCACCCATAAATCTGCAAGGGATCGTAGGGGTTTTGCGGCGCGATAGTGGGCGCTGCAACGGCAAGCAGGATGTAGCTGGCAAGCAGGATCTTGGACGCGGTCATTATCGGCCGGGAAGGGCGCATCTGAAGCGCGAAGAATTTGAGCTTTCATGACGATTCACCTCTGGGAGGACAGGCGCACGCGCGGATCGAGCACGGCATGGAAGAGATCGACGAGCGCGTTCAGCGCGACGAATGCGACCGCGATGAAAGTCAGCGTCGCCATCACCACCGGCCGATCGAGGAGCTGGATTGAATCGATGAGCAGCTTGCCGACGCCCGGCCAGGAGAAGATCGATTCCACCACGACAGCGAAGGCGAGCATGCCGCCAAACTGGAGGCCGATGATCGTCACGATCGGCACGCTGATGTTCGGGGAGCGTGTGGCGCAGCAGGATCCGCCGGGAGGACAGCCCCTTGGCGCGGCAAAACCGTGTGAAATCGAGGTTTTCGACTTCGATGGTGCCGGATCGGGCAAGCCGGGCGATCAGCGCGATGTTCAGGGATCGCCAGTGTCAGGGCCGGGAGTACGAGGTGCCAGGTGCCGTTGGCGGTGAGCAGGCTCCATTCCTGGCCGGCAAAGCGCGCCGTGGCGCCCCTGCCGCCCGACGGAAACCAGCCGGTCAGGATGGCACCGACAAGGATCAGCATCATCGCCAGCCAGAAGGGCGGGATACTCAGCGCCGAGACACTTGCCTTCAGGACCGAGCGATCGAAGAACGTGCCGTGCCGCCGGCCAGCGACAAGACCCAGTGCCGTTCCCAAGGGCGCCGCGATCAGCATCGCGACGCAGGCAAGCTCCAGCGTTGCCGGCAGCTTGCTCATCACCAACCCGAACGCCGGTCGATGATAGATGTAGGAGGTACCGAAGTTTCCGCCGATGACGTTGCCGATGAACACCAGGTACTGGCGCCAGATCGGTTGATCCAGTCCGAGCGCGATCGTCGCCTGGCGTATGTCTTCCGGCGTGGCGGTCTCGATATTGACGACGTTGAAGACCGGATTGCCGACACTGTGAATACCGATGAAGCCGATCAGCGACATGGCAAGGAGAAGGAGGAAGGCCTGCGACAGCCTCCCCAAGGCAACGGAAACCAGGGCCATATCAATTCTCCGCCGCAAGCGTCTGCATCGTGGTCGTCCAGCCGCGCGGATGCATGGCGTAGGAGCCGACCCGCGGGCCATATCCGACGATATGATGGAAGTGGTAGAGCGGGATGATCGGCTGGTCGGCCATCACGAACTCGGTGGCTTCAGCCAGCGCCTTGTTACGCTCAGCGCCCACCGCGATACCCTCCGCCGTCGCAAGCTTCGTGTCGAACGCATCGTTGCGATAATGTCCGAAGTTCAGGGCGCCGGTCCCGCGGGTCGGATCCGGTGACGCGAGCAGTGCGTGCAGGATGATATCGACCGCTTCACCCGACGTGCCGCCGTACCAGACGGCATACTCGCCGGCAGCCCGCTTGGTGTTGAAGACAGAAAACGGAGCGGCCGCCGGCTGGGCGTTGACGCCAATGCGCGCCCAGCTTTGTGCGATGGCCTGAAGGCTCTCGGCGTCGCCGGGATAGCGGCCAGATGGCCCGGCCAGGACAAGGTTGAAGCCGTCCGGGAAACCGGCCTGTACAAGAAGGGCCCGAGCTTCCTCATAGTTCGGCGCTTGCGGCTGCAGGTTTGCCGAGGTGCCGGGCAAGCCGGTCGGGAAGACCTGGGCGGCGGCCGTACCGTAGCCAGCAAGGATTTTGTCGACGAGCACGCCGCGGTCGATGGCCAAGGAAAGCGCCCGACGGACCAGCGGGTTCTTGAAGGGATTGGCAATCGCCTCACCCGACTTCGCCGTCACGCCGGGAAGCGCTTCGAGCGCGACATCGAACTGCACGAAGTTGATGCGGGCGGCGCCAACGCTGGCAATTCTGGCGCCGCGTTGCTTGAGCGACGCGACATCACGTGCCGGAATGGCGTCAGCCACGTCGACTTCCCCGGTGCTGAGTGCTGCGACGCGCGCGGCAGGGTTCTCTGTTACCCGAAACGTGACCTTCGGCCAGGCTGGCTTGCTGCCCCAATAGTCGTCGTTGCGGGTGAGTTTCAGCACCTCACCAGAACTCCAGTTTTCGAACCGGTAAGGTCCGGTGCCGAGCGGAAGCGCGCCGGCATTGAGCGCCTCCGTGGTCTGGAAGCCATCGGAAGGCCGGTGCATTATGAAAATGGAGGAGAAGGACAAAGGCAGGTTCGGGATATTGCCGTTCGTCTCGATGACGATCGTCAGCGGATTGGGTGCCGTCACCGACTTGATGCCGCTCACATAGGAACGAAAACCGCCGCTGGGAGGTTTGAGCACGTCCCTGATGCGCTCGATCGTGTACACGACGTCGTCGGCGGTAAACGGCGTGCCATCATGAAAGCGGACGTTGTCGCGGAGCCGGAATTCCCATTGTGTTGCGGACAGCGGTCGCCAGGACACGGCGAGGCCGGGCTTCAGCTCGAGACCCTCGTCCTGATAGACCAGCCGCTCGTAGATATGGGACAGGAGCGAGGTGTTCTCGTTGAGATTGGCGTAATGCGGATCGAGCGTCATCAGCTTGTAGGACGTGGCGATGCGAAGCTCTTCCGGCTCCTGTGCCTGTGTGGGCAGCGATGAGCCACCCCACAGTGAGATCGATATGAGAAATGCTGAAAGCAGCGGGCGAAATGAGAATCCCAGTTTCATTCATCGTTCCTTTTTGATTATTGGTGAGAATCGATTCCCGAGCAGTGGAGCAATCTCCAGCGCGATGGTTCGTTGATGCAATTTTTCGAAATCCGGATTGCGAATACGTCGTCGGAACGCTGGACCCCCCGGAGCCAGGCGGAACGTCGCAAGTATCTATTTGTTCAGCCGTCCTGAAATGCCGGTTGGATCTTGGGCGCGGGCAGGCGGTTGGTTCTCAGCTCCAGATTGATTTTCAGGAGGTCGGCGATGATGTTGCGGATTTGTGGCCAGGGTTCTTCGAGGCTGGTGGGGGAGGGCGCCCATTTGCTGGCAATTGCAAGGAGCTTGGCGCTGGCGCCTGCAGCCGACGCGGCTGGCGTGTTCCATAGCGCTACTGCTGCCCAGTCCTCCGAGATTGATGCACGATCCTCGACTTCGAGGGCGTCGTTGTACTGCCGCTGCGTTACTATCGGTCCGAAACTACCAGTAGCATCGAGAGGCGTTGAACCGGCGGAAATGTAAGATTTTTCCAGTAGTTGCTGGATCAGGGTTGCTTCGCTCAAGCGCTGCCAGGAAACGCACCACTGGCGCCAGGCGAGTAGTGCCGGATCGGTGTCATCCGCGTCCTGCAACGCGTCGAACGAAGCGGCAAGCATCTGAAATGTGGGTAAGTCCACCGCCAGGAGGGAATGCAAGTCATCCCATGTGACCGTAGACAAAGTTCTGCTATTGTCGGAATCAGCCATGATCCGAGCTCCCGTAAGCTTGATTGTGGTCAGGTCGAGCAGGTGTTGGCGCACCTGTTCGATCGATGGGGCGATTGTTCCTACAAAATGATAGAAGTCAATCAGAAAGTTTGCCTTGAGTAACGATCATCTTACCGTGGAACAGTGCCGAGGGGCACGAGCTATGTTGGGCTGGAGCCAAGCAGAGCTCGCCAAAGCAGCAAACGTGTCTCGACAAACTATTGCCGATTTCGAACGGGGAGCTCACGTACCAATAAGCAATAACCTCGCCGGAATCGTTGCAGCTTTTAAGATGGCGGGAATTGAGTTCATCCCGGAAAATGGCAGCGGTGCGGGAGTTCGTTTTAAGAAAATCGCTCCCTGAAGGGGGCGGATGGGCTTTTTCTGAATTTTCATAAAAGATTAGGAACATGGTCTTGGGTGCTTGCACAAAGTTATAATCCCTTAGTGCCAAATAGCTATTTGGCTTTGTCCGGCGGTGACCATTCCCAGGGGGTCGCAATTATCTAACTAATGGAATCTGGCACCGAGTGGAATGGTAGACAGGAATCCGAGAGGTCGGCTCCGGAGCGCAGATAATTACGCGTAGGAACCTTCTCTGGCGGGTAACTGGGCAGTCCCCTGCTCTGGCACCACGTCTCATCAGAGCATCTCGAGTCGATATTCGGACAAGCGGGGCGTGACTATCGAAACATTTCCCGGAAGATTTGTTCCTGTGGAAAGTTCGCTAATTGTTCCAAAGCGAGTTGGCTTACTTCCACAACTTTATGTAGGCTTCATTATTCTTCAAAAGGGATTTGAGCGTGTTTAAAGAGCATGAGTATGCCTTACTGGGCGGTATGAACCGATCGAACGTCGGCCGTCACTTGGCAAAATTGGCGGCTTTGGTCTCTGCGGGGATAGTATTTCTCCTGCTGTCGGCGGTGGATATCGCGTCCCGTTATGGTTTGCCTGTGAACTTGCCGCCTACTGTACTGTCTCTTGTCGGAGCAAGTATGGTCTTTGCAGTTCTCTACTGGATATTCGATCGTTTTCTGTGGCGGTGGGCGATCCTTGGTAGGGTGTTGAAAGTCCCGAACATCAGCGGTAAATGGACCTGCAAAGGGCGTACTTTTAACCGCGCCGATGGCAATTTTCGAAATGACTGGGAAGGAACAATAACTATTGCCCAAAGCTGGGACAAGATCTTCATCCGGTTAAACGGTCCTCAATCCGGCTCCCACAGTATCGCAGCGGCTTTAACTTGCGACCCCGTGGAAGGTTATCATCTGCTTTACAATTATGTGAATGAGCCTCGGGCGGGAGAGGCAGATCTTAAATCGCATCGAGGATTTGCCCAGATCACATTTGCCGATGATCGAAACTCCGGGGAAGGCGAATATTTTAACGGCTTCTCTCGGGATACATTTGGTACACTCCAGCTGACGAGGGCTAAAAATGGCGCGTGACGTAAATAAACGGCTGGATCAGCTTGCGAAGCGGCGTAAAGGGACAGATCGTCTGGGACGCCTAAATAGTTCGGAGCAGGTTGAAGTCCTCAAGAAAAGTATTTTCGACGAGGCTTGGCAGAACCGCGCTGGACAAGCCAAACACCCGCTACGCCCTTGGAGCAATGCAAGCCGTTGATCCTGACTATACGCGAATAAGCCTGGAAACGGCGGACCGTGTTGGCAATCAGCTTTTAACGAGGCTGGAAGGCGAAGGCATCTATGTGGAATTCAGGATACAAGGGTCGGTTGCGCTTGATGTTCATATTCGCGGGGTAAGCGATGTCGACCTACTCACCTTGGACAGATATTTCCGTACCTACAATCGATATGGGCCAAAAAGCGGCAGTTACTCAGCCAGCGATACTACAGAGTCCTCTCAGCAACGCCTGATGAAGATTCGCTCGAAGTCCGAAGTGGCGCTATCTAATGCTTTTCCAGCTGCGACCGTTGATAAAGCAGGAGGTAAGGCAATAGCGTTATATGGCGGATCGTTGGCACGACCGGTGGACGTTGTGCCTTCGCATTGGTACGACACGACAGAATATCAGACTTCGGGTCATGAGGCTGACCGGGCTGTTACCATTTTGGACAAGAATGTCCCAACAACACTAGACAACTGGCCATTCCTTCACATTCATAAGATCCATGAACGGGACAGTGAGATCGGAGGCGGCCTCAAAAAAGCAATCCGCCTAGCCAAGAATGTGAAGAACGACGCCGAAACTGAGGGCACTTCGATTGCCCTCCCAAGCTTCGACATCGCCTCCATCATGTATCATGCCAACATCCAAGCGTTAGCAAGCGGGACTATTTACGAGCTCGCAATCCTGGCTGAAGCGCAACGCCACTTGGATTTTCTCTCGGCTAATCAGAGCTATGCAATGACGCTTGAAGTACCTGACGGATCCCGGAAAATTCTCGATAAGGCAGAAAAGTTTAACGCACTCCGCACTTTCGGTTGAATTTGACGATCTATTGCGCGAGGTGGCAAGGGAGCAAGGTAAGAACTTAGGTTTGCTTCCGGGTTTCCAAGACCTGCGAAATATTCTTCAAGAGAGCTATATCTTGTAGGTTGAAGTACCTAGCAAAATGCATTGGTGGGCACCGCCATTGAACTCCCTCGCAGCCGCCGTCACACGATAATCCTGCAAGAGGTTAGGGCGCCGGCAGGACTGCCTCCAACCGTCAGCCGGCAGTGCTGCGAGCGCAGCAAACCGGGTGGGGCACAGGGGTCTGCGAGGCGGCGGACGCGCTTCCAAGGACGGGTAGCAAGGAAGAAGGCATCGACCTCGGTCGATGAGATCAACAGCGCGGTCGGCAGTACGCGACTGAAGCCGAGCGGACACCTGCGTATCGATACCCAGACGACGTCGGGAGCCACCCCCACTGCCATTTCATGGCGTTTATCCGCGGGCCGAATGCAGAGCGCCCCGCTCTGGGCGTTCATTCAATGACTCTGCGAGACGTTCGGTGAGAAGGCGGGACCGTTGATGATAGCAAATCCGTAAAATCGTCGCCCATCTAACCAAAGTGTCGACGTTCGATCACATTCACGGATACTAGGTCCCCCTCCAGAGAGAGCATCATGAGTATCTCATCACTTCCCACGCCATTGTCTAGGAAACCACGGGGTATTCGACCAACCGGTTCGAAGCCGTAGCGTTGATAGAAGCGTATCGTGGCGGAATTTTCCGCATTCACCCCAAGCTCCAACTGCAGTATTCCAAGCTCTCGTGCACGGTTTGCAGCGGCACCGAGAAGGTCTGCAGGCGATCCCCTTTCCCCGCTCGGCCTTGCGCACGTAGACACTCGTGAGTGTCGCCCGATGCATCATTTTCCTTGCTCTCTGAAACCTGAGCCCCATCATGCCGCAGGGCTCTCCGTTCAAGAACGCCACAAAAACGGGCTGTTCCGAGCCGCTGGCGCCATTCCTGCTCGGAGAGATTAATCCAGTCTTCGTGTAAACTCGCGAATGAATTAGGCTCGTGTGAAAGTGCTTCCAGGCGAATGTCACGGAACACGCCGACGTCATCGACCGATAGGCGCCTGATGATGATATCGCTGATGGTGCCGGACATCTGCATCTCCTCCAATGGATCGCTGCGAGATTTCAAGTTCGTTTCGGGACGAGCTCCGATCAGGCGAATTTCCATTCTGGTGAGAGGACGTGAACGGTCTCATCTGCGATCCGTTGCGCCAGCCCCGCCCAGATCGGATCGCTGGTAAAGCTCTCAAGATCGCCGCACGCCTGTTCGAGTGGTTCCCTGCCATAGAAGTCGAGCAAGTCGGGGAGGGGACTACTTTCCAATTCATAAAACGGCAACATGTTGCGTGGCTTCAGCACGCGATGACCCCACACCTCGGGGCAGTCATCGGCACTTATGGTGCCCAATAAAACTTGGTCGCCGGCTTGCCTGAGTGCGGTTGAGAACACATAGCGCATAAGAGGGTAGTAGACGATCTGCCGGCACCCGCCGAGAACGCGGATGCCCGGTAGAATGGAAGCCACCAGAAAGGTCGTGAACAGGTTCGGAACGATCTCCCGCCTGCGAAGTGCAACTGCGAGAGCCGCCGGCTCGAAGCGCAACTTCATCGCTTTGCCCGGATCGCCAGCCAGAGTGCCGTTCACCAGGCGCAACGGGAAGAGCCTGCCACCTACAAAACCCCAGAAAAAGTCAGTCGTACTGCGGATCCATCTAGCCCAGGGACCGGCGTTAAGCTGGTCGATCGTTTCGAGAATGGCGCGTGCGACGAGATCATCTCCGGCAAAACTTCTGGATAGCCATGAACGAGGGTCTTCGAGATGATCGGCGACGAGGTCGGCGATGTCGATGTCGTCAAGCTGAAGAAGCCGTGGCTGCGCGGGAAACGCCCACCTCCAGAGCGCCTGGTTGCCAGCCCTGATTGCGTCAGCGGCAGACGCGAATTCAGCCTCCGGCAAAATCGACTTCAACCGCGCGGCTGAAGGGTTAGCTGGCACATCTTTGCTGCTTCCCGCCATTTGAAAACTGTAGGGGCCGTTAAAACCGCAGACGCTGTAGGAATCCATCAGGCGTCTCGGGAAGCCCGAAGACGTTGAGCGGCTCGCCTTCAAGCAACAGCCATCCTGGACCTTTCCTTGGCCTTTCAATGAATTTCACAGTGGAGGCGCTGTAGCAGATATGCCATTGTAGTCCGTTCGCGTTTAAACCGAGCAGGCTGAAGAGGTGTGAGTAAAACGCATCCGGTTCGATCAAGAGATGGCAATGGGGACCGGTTTGAATGACAGGGGCCGCCGCCAATTGTTGGGCCGATTGCTTCGCTTCCTGCACATCGGCGCCAGCGCGCAAGGCGGCCCGTTCGACGCATTTCTGAAGGAAGACCATGGCCTCGTCACGAGTAGGGCATCCACTTCGGTGACCCACGATGTGGTAGACCGTCTGTGCATAATTCTTGAGCGGTCGAGCCCAGTGGTCGTCCAGCTGTGGAAAGAGATGCGACAAGGTTTGTTTCAGTCCAGCCGCGGTGAAATCGCTGCCGCGTGATCGGACTGAAGTCGGATTTTCGTCCATCGGTTCGCTTCCTTGGCGGTTGCCTGCAGTGTCGCGTCAACGGTCGGCCGGGCGCGAAGGCCGCCACTCCCATAGCTCGGACGGTGACGACGCGGTTTCTCGAAAAAAACCGGAGTGGGATCAGTTCGTAGCAATACTCAGGCGGGATCGCCGGTTTCAGCATCGAATTGGCGAAACTATTGAGCGCGTCGAGCGAATTGGAAGAGACAATCGTGTAGAAATTGCCACTGTTCCAGGTCACCACGGAGTGACTGAAAAATGTGCTCAGCGCAGCAATTGAACTCTCCAGGTCGACCTGGAGTTTCCGCATCGTGTCGAGGACATCGCGCTTCTTCGCAACAATCTCGGTCTCCGAAAAGTAGCGTGGCTTGAACTGCTCGTCCTTCTGGCGCTCGCGCTGCAGATAGGTTTCGCTATTCGGATGTGCGATCTTTTGCACTTGAATGAGCAAACCATCGTTTCAGGATCCGGGGTGCGATGAATGCGAGTTGCGCCTCCCGGTCGCGATTATACATTTGGAAGGTTGTGTCCTCGAGCAAGATATCAAAGCCATCCCTGAACGGCTGCAGGTCCTCATCGGCCGCGTAGCGTTCCGCATCCAGTTCAAAGAACGGACCGTGGTAGAAATGCGCATGCTCGCTACCTCGTTTGGCAAAAAAGCAGGTGCGGTTGCCATCCGTGGGACTGCAGCACAAGGTCTCCAGCCGGCCGTCGCCGAGCCTCGCGAGCGCTCTTGCGAGCGTTCCGGCGCCCGCCCCAAGCGAATAGAATGTTGCAGGCACGGCCGCTATGTCCCCAAACACGCAGGCTATGCGAGAGTATAGCGGTGGCGAGGCGGCACTCCTCTTCCAGGCGGTAGGGGATGCTGGCGAAATAATGCTTGTCAAAATGACCCCATAGCCGGCGGTGCGTATCCCAGAACGTCATGCATTCGAGATCGTATTCCAGAAGCCGCATATCGGGCTCTGGTATATTTCGATCAGGCATTGCGCCGAGGCCCGTTGCTGTTCGCTCGAAGAATGGCGCAAATGCAGTGAGTCGTGGCGCATTTCGCCAAGTGTCGATCGTCTGCATATCCACCATTATGAAATCCTTCCCTGACCGAAAGAAACAGCTGCTGCGACGCGGTCAGAGCGTCGGACGATCGGCCTCCCGCTTCACTGCGAGCAACCACCGGCCGACGGATGACCCTTGTGACCAGACTTCCTCGAAGGGGAAGCTGTCGCAATCTGTCGATTTCGGGAGATTGACGCAGCACCGCGGGTGAGGGGTTCAGCTAGCTTCTAATCAGATATGGATTTTCTCCATGAAGCTTGCCCTTGCCATCGCCTGATAGAGGGTCGCGGCCCCAAGCTTACGCCTTGCCGAACGGAGATAAAGGCGAACCGCGTTTTCCGAAATGCCAAGATCCGAGGCAACTCGCTTGATAAGCTTGCCTTGCGCGAGAAGCTCAAGGCACTGTTTTTCCCGCCGCGAGAGTGTCTTGTACACGCTGCCGGCGCTACGATTGGAAAAAGAGATTGCCTTCTCATGCAGACAGTGGGCGAAGATATGCAGGTCGTGAATGCTGGAATTGCGTAGCCTGGACCATACTTTTCCGGCCGTATTGGACGTCACTGATAATATGCTGCGTTCGCCATTTGGCCCTCTCACCGGCAAACTCAGACCATGTCGGCCTATGCCAAACGATCTCGCTTCTTTGAAGAAGGCGTCCGCTGTAGCTGACGCCCGTTTAAGGTCCGACCAGTTGACGGGCGAGAACCCCGTGCGGCTGAGCGCGATGACGGGGTCGACGTCAAAATAGTTTCTGCTCAGGTAAACGTCTGTCCACTCGTGGGGATAGGTCGTGCAATAAAACGGGTAGGGGTGAGGACTGATCCCATCGTGAACGATGAGAAATGTTATATGGTCCAAGCGATACAGGGCGCGCGTATTTTCGATAACCGCGCCGAGTTCTTCGTTGCTTTTTATCCTTCGCAAAGCTCTCACTGCCAAAGATAGTCGTGGCCATTTGCTTGTCCGCACTTGCCCGGCTCGCGCCATCATCGGTGTTTCCTTCGGGACTCATTGCAAGAACGCCCAGCGGTCGGATTTAGGCGATAGGAGAACCGCACCTCGGAGAGGTATTGATCGCGCAGATGTCGATCAGAACCGGTAACTCCTGCCAATTCTGGCGACAAGCGGCTTAGTGCAAAAGATGGTAGATTCTACAAGCATCCCTGAAGTTGCGTCGATGGCGCCGGTGCGCTAACGCACCAACGACTACTGAGTACCGACCGCCTACGGCTTCCAGGATATTTTGGTGAAGGGCTTTGTCGAGAAAGTCGTCATCCTGGGTAGAGGGCAGGCGAAGGATTCTAGCAAAGGACGAGCTTCTGTTTCTCGCCTCCGGACAGAAGCTGATCCCAGCTCTAGCCGTCGCGGCCATCCGTCGTCTTCAATCGGGGCGGGTCTGGACGGAGAATTCGGTTGCTGGCCCATCAATTATCAGCGGGGAGAGCCGCTGAAGCTGCGGATGAGAGATACAAGTTCCGGCTCATCGACGAGGAGTGCCGCATTTTCAACTGATAGCCACGCCATTCTTCGCTGCCCTTTCTCAGGCCACTCCGCGCTGCTTGGTCACCTGGAGCGGATAAACAAGCACTTGAAGTCGTTCGAATTCGCCCACCCCACGCTTCCAGTAGGTGTAGCTGCCGATTGGCTTTTGCCCCACCTTGCCCACGATGCCAGCCTCCTCATAGGCTTCCGCCGCCGCTGCGTCCGCTTTCTTCTGGCGTTTCTTCGGCCAGCCCTTCAGGTATGATAAAGCGACCTGTATCACGCGAGGTGATCACCAGAATCTCGGCGACGCCAGAATCCGTAATGCGATATGGAAGCGCTGCGACTTGCTGCCGAAGAACGGGCTCATTCTTCAGAATCGGATTTCTTTGTCTTTGCCATCAATGCATAGACTTAGTGTTGATGCTTTCGTTCGCCAAATTTTGGCGGGCGACAGGACAGGATAGCGCTGAGGGTCTAGACCGCCATCGCAGCAATCGCTATCTGCAGGACTTGTTGCGATGCTGGACACTTCGCTGATACATCACCGCGGAAACTTCGAGGCTACATTTCGTGAAAAAGGTTCAACCTAATTTCGTTGTTGAGTACAAATCCGGGCGGAGAAAAACCGATCCCAAAGCGAACTCGATCTGGGGCAACATGGATCTCAAGTCCGTTGCTAGAGATTTGCAGGAAGAAGCAGTGCCATTCCTAACGCGGGGCAAACAAGATGGAGCATCCGACAGCAAGGTCTCCTTACCTATAGTAAAAGGAACGGAGCCGTTGTTGACACCGTCAATCGGGCATCCGACAACTGCAACGGCTACACAGGAGACAATCATGGCCGACGAAAACGACACGACAACAATTAATGACGCGCCGGCTTCTGTCGTCGCAGATGCTCCAAAGAAACAGCGGAAACCTCGCGCCAAGAAAGCGGCACCTGAAACGGCGTCAGTCGAAGTTGCGGCAGAACCTGCAGCTGCTTTGGACACCCCAGCTGGCAAGCGCGGCAAGCAGACGAGAGGACGTAAGCCGAAGTCGAACGAGGTTGCGGTCACCGCCAAGAAAGTACCAGTGAAACGCGGTCCGAAGGCTGTGCAAGCAGCGCTTCCAGTACCGGCTGTTGCAATCGACGAGATGGCGGATCTTCTGCAGCTGGAAGAAGAAAACCAGCGACTGCGCAAATTGCTCGCTGAAAAACTTCGTGCAGAAAATGCAGATCTGCGCAAGCGGCTCAACCTCGGTTGATCCCAGGCGCGGTTCATCGCCGGCCGCATTTCTGTGCTCGTTAAGATGTGCGATTTGGTGGCGGTCATCCCGCCGCCAAAGCTCAAGCTCGCAAACCGCATGCGAGGTAGAACGCGAGGTCTAAACAATGGCGTCACCTTGGAAATTTCTTGAGCGACTGACGTCGAGGTGGCGTGGTTCGAAAGAACAACATGACGGCGTCATTGACGATGTGAAGTTGGAAGAGGCCGTGAGCCCCGAGCCTGTTGAGGTGGCAACCGACAATACGCCGAATTCTAGCGACCGGCTGGTGGAAGGGGAGCTGCAACCTGCCGAACAATCCGATGCGGTAATGATACTACCGGAGCATTCCGCAGAAGCGGGGAGCAGCGTGCAGGGGAAGGTCGACCTCGAAAGCGCCAAGCTCGTGGATGCCGCTAGTCCTACCCTATCCGATGACGCCGGTTTAACCGGCACTCCAACTCACGACGCGCTGGCATTTTCGTCCCCCAAGAAACAACCGAGGGCGAAGCAAAAGCGGAGCCAGGAATCCAGCGTAATCAAGTCAGTTGAGGTCTTTCCGCAGCTTCCAACAAGCGTACCTACTTTTTCCGATGAGGTGCAAAGCCTCGATGAGGAGATCAGCCTACTGCGCGACCAGTTGGCGCGCAAACTTCAACTTCAGAATGCCCAATTGAGGATGATGCTGGAGCGGTTTGAGCGCTGAGTACGTCACGGATTCCGTTCACGGCGCAATTCAGTGGCAGTTCATATCCCTTCAAGGCGACGGATTGGGCTCTCGTAAGAACAGCAGTCGGGTCGAGGTGTCGTGACGCCGGCCTGGCGATGTTTGGTGCCAGAAGAGCAGAAGCGGCGCGACCGCGCAATTGTTCTGCGGCGGGGTTTAGGGGCCGCCGGACTGTGCGTAGACAGGGCGGGAAAGCTGAAGTATGGCGGACGCAGGATTCTTGTGAGCCGCGAGAAAAGACCATGACAGACCTGAACCAAGCCTTGCCCAACCGGAAAATACGGATTCGGAAGACGGGGGTATGGCCGGGTGTGTTTTCCTATCTCGGGGGCTGATGCTGCTGGCGGTGGCGGGATTCATCGGGGTGTGGCAGGCGCCGGGCGTGGTCAATGACTGGCTGGTGGCGAGCGATCCCGTGGCGGTGCCCGACGCGGTGATCACCGATGGGGAATGCCATGCACGGCGGGTGGTGTTCGTCGATTGCTCGGCCCATATCGCCTATGAAATCGATGGCAAGAGCGTGGAGCGCGATATCGATTTGATGTTCGTGAATTTCCACACGGGCGATTATGAGGTCGACGTGGTGCGTTCGGCATCGCAGCCCGACCGGGCAGCGCTGTCGCTGGGGCTGGGCATGCTGTGGAACCGCACGCTCGTGGACAGTGCGCTCGTGCTGGGGATCGCGGCATGCGGGATTGTCCTTTTGGTAGGGGGCTTCAAAAGCGATCGCAGCCGCCGGTTGGCGCGGCGGGAATCCACGCTGGATCTTCGGGAAGTCAAAGTGGCCCAAATCAGCCCGGTCTTGGGCGGCAAGTATGTGCAGTTCCAATATGGCGCCGACCGCAAGGGCAAGCCGTTGCTGGCGATGTCGTTCTTTGGCGGGAAGAAAGAGCCCTATTGGCTCGACGGGCAGCGCTGGATGGCGCTGGCGGCGCTGCCGGAAGGGGCGAGCGTGCCGGTACTGCTCGACGCGGAGCTCAAGCGGCTCGATGCCTCGCCGCCGGAGATTGCGACGATTGCGGCGCGATTGAAAGGGATAATGGCGGGGGCGTGAGGAAGACCCCTTCTGGGTCGGAACAAGAACGATTCTTGGTGACTCCGCCTCGCTGCAAAGCAGACACGTGAACGAATACATCCGCTCCTCCACTCTCCGGAGCGATGAAGCCAAATCCCGTGTCGGTTTGGTGCAGGCACAATGAAGCCTTACCCGTGTTGCGCCTATCAGCCAACGTGCTATTGCCGAGTGCCTGCTACAGGTTGAGATCGAGTTGCGGTGGCCCTCGGTCGCGTCGCTGGACTGCTCGTTGGTCAGCGACGATAGCGTCACGCCCAACAACCGCGCGGACCGTTTGAAGGGATAGACTGTTGCCAGAAGTCCTGATGCCGCTTCGAACATCCGCCATGTTTGCGAACGCCACGGAGCCGGTCCGACTGCGCGTCGCTTGGGTGAAGTCAGAGTATTTGATTTCCACGGTCACCGTCTTGCCGCTGATGCCCTGCGCCTCGCAGTAGCCCCCCGACCTTCTCGTCAAGCGGCTTCAGCTCAGCCGCGGCGGGTTCGAGGTCATCGATCTTGCTAGCAGTTTCATCTCTGCTCCGATCCGAAAAGTAGGCATGAAGCGCTGCGCCGAGCACGAAAATAGGAGGCGCCCGCTACCTGTCATGGGCACGCGCCTCCAAAGTCGGGCTCAGAAGTACCTGACTTCCTCGGCTTCGATGCTGAGGGGGTTCCTGCCGCGTTTGGTAAGCCAGGAATAGACAGGCGGCACGCGGTCAGCGATCGATTCCACGTGTATATCAATCAGGCAAGGGCCGTCCTTGTAGGCGAAGGCCGCTTCGAGAGCAGTATCGAGTTCTTCCGAATTGGTCGCCGTCCAGGCCTTGAGATCGAAAGCCTCGGCGATCGCCTGTCCTCGTGGTGGCATGAAATCCACGCCAAAGCACTGGTTATGACCATTGAGGCGATGGAGGCCCTTAATCCAGCCGAAGGTGCCATTGTTGAAGAGCAGCAGGATCGCCGGGACCTGCAGACGGACAAGCGTTTCAAGTTCGCCGACGGTCATACCGAAGGAGCCGTCGCCGAACATCCCGATCGGTCGGTGGTTCTTGCTGGCGAACCATGCTCCGACGGTGGCGGGTAGTGCCGAGCCGAGCCCTCCGAAGGCGCGGGGGATTGCGAAACGCGTGCGGCGGTCTCTGAGTTTCAAAAATCGCGTCATGTGCGGTGTGGGGGTTCCGGCATCGGAATAAATGAGAGCTGGTTTGTCATATGCCTCTAACGCATCATTGAAGCAGCGTACAGGCTCGTTCCGGGCGAAGCGGAGATGCCTCGGAACTGAGAAGCGTTTCAGCATTTTCCCAGAAGTTGGCCCGCAACTCATTGAGTTCATCGACCCAGCCCTGCGTTCTTGCGGCACCGCCGTTGGCGGGTACCGTGTCGATCAATCGCTGAAGCACCAGCCGCGCGTCGCCCTGGACGGAAAGCACGTTTTCATAATTGTTTGCCATGATTTCTGGATCGATATCGATCTGCGCCACGCGCTTGTTCAGGGTGATCTTTGGGAAGGTCCAGCCGATCGTTACGACTGAACCCATCCTCGATCCGACGAACAGGACGAAATCTGCGTGTTCCAGGGCCCAGTTTGCGTGAGGGTGAAATCCGTTGTCTCCGATGACGCCGACGGCGAGCCGATGATCGTCAGGCATGGTTCCCTGGCCGGTCATGGTCGTGCATACCGGGATGTTCAGTCTCTCCGCTAGCTCGGTGACCTCTGGGCCAGCGCACGACCGGTTTACGCCCCCACCCGAGACGATCAGAGGCTTCTTGCTTGTCGTCAGTAGCGAGATCAGTGTGTCGAGCTTTTCGGGGGAGGGTAGTGTTGGATAGGCTGGAAACTCTTTGCACTCTGTCTCGACATGAAGAGAAATCCGGCTCGGATCGACCTCAGCCATCAACATGTCCTCTGGGATCTGCAAATGCACGGCGCCTGGCTTGCCAGAGCAGGCCACTCGGAATGCACGGCGAATGATTTCCGGTAATTTATCCGCCGACTTGACCTGAACCGACATCTTGGTGATCGGCTCAAACAGTCGAGCGCAATCGAGTTCGGTAAGCACGCCGCGTCCTTCGCCTGGCAAAGGGATGTCGATCGTTAACAGGATAACCGGAACGGATGAGGCGTTGGACTCCGCCACAGGGGGAAGGGAGTACATCGCGCCGGCGCCCGACGGGCATTCGAACACTCCGGGCTTGCTTGTAAAGCGACCATAGGCGTCGGCCATGTAGCCCGCCGATCGCTCGTCGCGCGCCATCACGTGACGGATCTCTCCTTCACGCTGTTGAAGCGCCTCGTAGAAGGGGACGTTTGTGTCGCCCGGCACGCCAAAGATGACTTCGACGCCATAACCAATCAACATTTCCACCAATATGTCCGCACCGCGCATTCAAATTCTCCTTTACGTTAAAGCTGTCTTCGGGCTCCGGTCCTTGGGACTGATAGCCGCTAGAAATCGTGTCGATTACGTCTTGAATTCTGGTCGTAGGCGCGGCGTCGGGATCGGGGTCCGTTCGCCAATGCCCTCGAATCCTTATGGTTAATAGCGACCCCACCTGAACCTTCTCGGCGAGTAGGGCCGGATATTGAAAGGCTGATCGTTGCCTGTGATCTGCTGAGCGACGATCGATCCCGTGATCGGTCCGGATGCAAATCCAACGTGCCCATGTCCGAATGCGTAAAACACGTCCGGCGACCGACTTGATCTCCCGATGACTGGAAGGCCGTCAGGCGTGGATGGACGATGGCCCATCCACCTATCGATCTCGATGTCCTTCAGCTTTGCGAGCGCTGGATAGGTTTTACGAGCATGCTCGAGGAGTATGTCGACCCGGCGCCAATTTGGCGGCGCATCGACCGAAGCGAGTTCGACCTGCCCGGACAAGCGGAGCCCCTGTGTCGTTGGCGTATTGGCCATCTTCCCATCGCTGGGCATGACCGGATGCCTCGGCCCGCCGCTCTCCAAGGATACCACGCCATGGTAGCCCCGCTCTGCTTTCCAGCGGAATCCTATCCCCGGCACACCGAGCGAGAGCCTTGGACCAGGCGCCGGCTGCGACGACCGCATGACTGCAGGCTATAGTCCCTTGATCCGTGCGCACCCCGCTCAGGCGATCGCCGTCGAATACAAATTCCCTTACCCTAGCCCTTACGAGCTGCGCTCCATCTGCTAATGCTGCTTTCGCAATCCTGGCGACATAAGCGCCGGGGTCGATGCAATGAGCGCCGTCCTCGGCAAGGATTCCAAACGAATAGTGCTCGTCGAGACCTGGCTCGCGCAAAGCAAGCGCCGTCCTGTCCAGTTCACGCCAACGAAGGCCGGTAATCCTACGCAGATGCCAGGCGAGGGCCTCGCGTTCGAAAGCACCCCGATCTGGATAAGCGTAGAGCAAGCCGTCTCGGCGGATAAGTTCGGGCATGCCAAGCTTTTCGCTAAGGACCTGATGTCTTTCGGGGCTGTCGCGTAGCAGCCAGCTCAACGCCTGAGCGGTCGCCTCCACTTTTCGAACGGACGCCCCAGCCAATAGAAAGCGGGCCAACCATGGTACGAGCGTGGGAAAGTGGCGCCATCTGATGACGAGAGGGCCTTTAGGGTTCATGAGATAGGATGGAACCTGCTTCCATAGACCAGGCATGGACATTGGGACCACCGAGGCGGGGCTTATCCAGCAGCCGTGGCCATAGCTCGCCGCTTGACGGCCGCCTGGTTCACCCAAATCAACGATGGTGACCTTTTGCCCTGCGCGAATGAGCTCGAGCGCGGTGCATGCGCCGACTATCCCTCCTCCTATGACGACGGTGTGTTTTTCCCCCACCTTGGACATTCGCATTTTTCCCAAAATTTTCGCAACAGTCGTTCTCTCCGGGTACAGGCTGGGCCGTGTCCGCTGGACGTCGTCGCTGTTTTTGTCTGTCTTCGCGCGTCAACGCTCGGCGAGTATCCGAGCGTTTGACCTCAACGAATGATCCGAAATCCTGATTCCAAGACCGGGGCCGTCCGGCACAACCACTTCGCCGCCTCGGTTTTCGATCCTTTCCTCCAAGACGTCCTCCGTCAGCACGTGATGCGGCATATAGAATTCGCATCCGAGCGAGATGCCCGGCGTCGCCGCGATAAACTGGGTCCCCGCTGCAAGCGCGATCCCACCCTCCCAGAGAGTTCCCCGTAGCCCGGCACGCGCGCCGCAGCGGCTATCGCCATCAGCCCCTGAGCATCAAGAATTCCACCTGTCTTCATCAGTTTCACGGAAATAGCGTCTGCGGCCTGAAGCCTGATGATTTCCATCAGGTCGCGGGCATCGAAGCAACTTTCGTCCGCAAGGATTGGCGTGTCGAGATCCGCCGTGAACGAGGCCATGGCCGTTAGGCAATCGTGGGGGACAGGCTGCTCGATAAACGTCGGTTTGAACTGATCGACGTCGTGAAGCGTTGCGATTGCGCCGAAAGGCTGGAGCGCCTGGTTGTAGTCGATGCGCAGATCGATCTCGTCGCCGAAGGCTTTGCGCATCGCTTCGAGATGAGCGACGTCTTCCTTGTGGGACTTGACGCCGGTCTTTACCTTGAAGATCCGGTTTCCTTCCGGAACCATATGTTGCATGCGACGCATGTCCGCATCGAAGTCAGGATCTGCAATTGAAAAGGATAAGGGGATCGTGTCTCGCACCCGGCCACCGAGAAGGTCGGCGATAGACAGTCCCGAAGATTTCCCGAATATGTCGAACATCGCGGTTTCGATGGCGAGCTTCGCCTCGCCATGACCGACCAAGACCTTTTTCATCTTAATCGTCTGCTCACGGATACGATCGATCCGCGCACCGATGACGATGGGACGCAGATATATGTCGATGGCGGCGAAGGCCGCTTTCAGCGGTCCCCGTGAATACCTCCCAAGGTGCGGCTTCGCCCCAGCCAACGATGCCGGAGGACGAAGTCAACTCGACCAGGACGCGCTTCACTGTTCCCTTGACGTTGCCTACACCTTGCTGCCTAGCCATTTTAATTGGGCTTTCAACGAGGAAGACACGGAGATTGCGGATCGTTTCCATTTCTATGGGCCTCTAAATGTAAATGTTCATCGGGCGGAAGCGCCCTTATGGAAATGACCGAGGAACGTTTTCGTCGCATCCATCCGTGGGGTGTCGATGACCTGGATTGCGGTGCCTTCCTCGACTACATAACCGTCACGCATGAAGATCACCCGATCGGCGACGTCGCGTGCGAATGCAACCTCGTGGGTCACGATCACCATAGTCATCCCGTCTGCGGCGAGTTTCTGTATAGTCTGGAGCACTTCGCCCACCAACTCCGGGTCAAGCGCTGACGTCGCTTCATCGAAAAGCATAACCTCTGGCTCCATCGCCAAAGCACGAGCGATCGCAACACGTTGTTTTTGACCGCCGGATAGCGTCTGCGGCATCTGCTGTGCGCGGTCCGCCAGCCCGACTTTTCGAGTTGTGACATTGCGAGAGCTGTCGCTGTGCTCTTGTCCATTCCTTTGACATGGATCAGCGCTTCGATGACGTTCTGCAGTACCGTCATATGCGGGAAGAGGTTGAAGTTCTGAAAAACCATGCCGGTACGCGACCGGAAGGCGGCCAGCGGTTTGGTCTTTGGTTGCTGAACGGATTTTCCGAACTCGAACTTGGTTTCACCGACGCGAATGCTTCCGTCATCGGGAACGACAAGCAGATTGATGCATCTCAACAAGGTTGACTTTCCGGAGCCTGAAGGCCCGAGCAACGCGACAACGCCACCTTGTTCGACTTGGAGATTGATGTCCTTGAGGACTTCCAGCGGGCCGAAGCATTTCCGGAGCCACGAAATTTCGATCATAGGTTTCACGGTCATCGTGCTTCTCCTAGGTTGCGCTCGCGCTTACGGACATAAAGCGTCAACGGGAACAGGATGACAGAAGTAGACAACGGCTACAGCCGTGTAGGTCTCCAGAGGTCGGAAGCTGTCGTGAGCAGCCATCTGGCCCTGATAGACAAGATCAGGGACAGCCAGGACAGAGACCAGAGAGGTGTTCTTGAACATCAGGATAGACTGGTTCATGAGTGCTGGAAGCATTCGATGAAGCGCTTGGGGCAGAATGATGCGCCGCATGGCCAGCGAGGGCGTCATGCCCAGCGCCGAAGCCGCTTCCGACTGGCCCATGTCGATCGAGACGATGCCGCCTCGGATGATCTCTGCGAAGAAGGCGCCGCCGTAGCAAGACAGTGCGAGCAGCGATGCGGTCATCGGGGTCATCTCGATGCCGGCCACCATGGGCAGCGCGTAGTAGCACCAGATCAACTGGACCAGCACGGGCGTGCATCGAAAAATCTCGATGAAACCAAGCGACAGCGCCCTTAATATCCTCAAGCGTGACAGAAGACAGATGGCCGCGGTGAGACCGATGGTGAGGCCTATGCAGATCGTCGCCGCAGTAAATCCAACCGTTATGCCCAATCCCTGCAAGAGCAGCCAGCGGTATCCCCAAAGTATGGAGAAGTCCCATTCGTACATGATCTCGGTATCCAGTGGTCGCGTGAGGTGAATGCAGGGCCGCGGCCCCGCCAATCTTCAACTTAGATATTGAAACCTGGTGGAAAATCGCTTTCCTTGACGCCGACAAGTTCCATGTTGCGAATGATCGCATCTTTAACGAATCCGCTCTCACGCTGCGTCGTGATCCACTTGTCTGCATATTCACGCCACGATTGGTCGTCTTCCCGTCGGAAACCGGCATTGGATGTGGTGAAATCCGCTGGCGTCGGCATGACAAGTTTGCCGATGGAGGGGTTCTTCGCCCGGAGCGACAGGGCGAGGATCATTACCAGGCACTGTGCATCAGCGCGCCCGGCCTGTAGCGACGCTGTGGCGTCGCTCGCGGTTTTTAGCCGTGCCACCTCTGCCTGCGGTGCATGGCGTGAGACGGCCGAGTCGTGCGAGGATCCAGCATCGACTGCGATACGCAAATCCGGCTTGTTGAAGTCTTCCCAGGTTTCGCCTCCTGCGTCCTTGCGAACGATCAGAGTGAAGGCGTTCTTGAACACAGGCCCAGAAAAGTCGATGACCTTCTTCCGCTCCGGCGTCGGGTTCAAGCCAAAAAATACATCAATCTTGTCGGCTTGTAGATCAAGGACCGAGTTGCCCCAGGTCGTTTCCAAGATAGAAAGTTTGACGCCAAGATCGTCGGCAAGCTTCTGGCAAATATCGACATAGAACCCTCGCCAAGAACCATCGGCCAGGCTCTTTTGGTAGTAGGGGGCTCCGTCAGCGACGCCGCCGATCCGAAGTGTGCCGGAAGACTTGATGCGCTCCAAAGAGCTGGCTGCAAAAAGGCTCGTGCTCGTTCCTAGACCGGTGGCGGCAGCAACCGTGCCAAGGCTCAGGAGTTTGGTGAAATAACGTCTGTTCATATCGTTCCCCTTTGTTGGACACGCGACGAAAATTGGTGGTTCTCCATCGCTTCGTGTCATGCGGCGCTCCCCGTGCAGTTTTAAGCCGCATCACCCTCCAGCTCGATACTGGTTATGTTGTGATGATCTCGAACCTTTGCCGTGACGTGGATTTTTGTCCAACACTCACGAAAACAAAAACATTGAAAAATATCTCTTTCATGAGTTTTATTCATGGTAGCGAACGGGGCATCCAATGAGACGATATCTTCCTTCACTGTCAGCGCTGCATGCGTTCGAAGCGGCAGCGCGTTACATGAACTTTACCAAAGCGGCTGATGATCTCGGACTGACGCAGAGCGGAATTAGCCGGCAGATTAAAAACCTAGAGGACTTTCTCGGGGTGACGTTGTTCCATAGATCGGGACCGCGATTGGTGCTGACCGAGATTGGAGCAAACTACTACCGGGACGTAGCTTTATCCCTTGATAGGCTTCAGGAGATTTCCATCGACGCCGTTCGTGGACGCACGGTTGATAGCTCCCTGATGATTGGCACGCATCCCACTTTCGCGTCTCGCTGGCTTCCACAGCGCCTCTCTACCTTCATAGATGCGCATCCGGAAATCCCTCTGGAAATCATGCTTGCCGCACCTACGACGGACTTTGAAACGACCCGCCTGGATATAACTGTACTGAGAGGAGCGGGAACCTGGTTGCACGCTCGTTCGGTCGAGTTGTTTCCGGAAACGCTCGCCGTGGTGGCGTCCTGGCCGGCCAAGTCTCTGGTTGAGCTGGTTGAGGCTTGCCGGCCTTTCTTACAGCGGAAGAATTCAAGGCTCGCGCTTCTCCAATCACGAGATGATCATCAACGCGGCAGTACACGGAATCGGTATCGCGGTGGTGCCCACATTCTATATCGAGCGTGAGCTTCATAGCGGCCTGCTGCATATGCCATTTGGTGATCCTATTCGGTCCGACGACTCCTACTACGCCGTCTACCCAGAGCGAAAATCGCATATTGCGAACATAATACTCTTTCGGGACTGGCTAGTTCGGAAAACTCGGAATCAGCCAGTATGATCCGTGGAGTGCGATGTTGATTTCTGGCGGTCCACCGATGCGTGCGTCTCTTTCCATTTGTCTGTCATGGCAAGTCTCTGCCGTCTAAAGGCCGCTTACGGGAAACGGCAAGAAGGCTCTCGGATGAGGTCTTTAGGTTTCTACACGGAAGCGGTCGGGTTGACCCAGAAGTGTGGGATCGGCCACATTGAGATGGCCGATCCATGAAAACTTCAGGTCGTTTTCGTCTGCGAGAGCAGCTTACCTGAAAAAGCCCAATTGTCGGCGGTGACTTCGTTGAAGACGATGCTCACCGATTCCGGCGTGCAATTGCAGAATTCCACGAGAGCGTTGGTGATTGCCTCGGCCGTCTTTTGCTTCTGCTCTTCCGTTCTGCCCGCTGAGAGATCGACCCTGATCCACGGCATGTTAGTGCTCCTTTCTTTCGTCGTGAGCTATTGGTGGCACTGTGGGCCATGACGTTTTTCGGAAGCCATGTGACATTCTGTACACCCAGCGAACTATCAGTTAGCCCAAAGGCTTCCGACAACGATCCTTCCTCCGCTGGAATATAGGTCTTGTGCTGGCCTTCTTATTGTATCCTCATATGATTTGATTGTATAAGATAGAGAATATTTATATACTCGAAGTGGGGACGGCAAGCGCGTTTGATTTCCAAGGAATGAAAAGAAGCCTTACGTCGACGTTGCAGGAAAATGGATATGGCGCAGATCGCATACATCGAAATCAGGCTGTCCGATGAAGTTGTGCAGTCGGTTAGAGCCCCACGTTCCCCAAGGGCGTGGTACGAATGAACCAGACCGACCTCGTCGAAGGTGACCTACTAGAAACTGCAGGGTTGCAGGCTTTTCTAGAGGTCGTCGACACTGGCAACTTCAAACGGGCTGCTCAAAAACTGGATCGTTCGCCAGCTGCGCTTTCCATGCAGATAAAGAGGCTGGAAGCGCATCTGGGTACAATTCTCTTCAATCGAACTTCGCGTTCCGTAACTCTGAGCTCAGATGGAGAGAAGCTGCTTCCGTATGCTCGCAATATGATTGCGCTTGCCCTCGAAGCTGCCTCGAAGCTGATCGCACCCCAGAACGCCGGGACCTTGGTTCTTGGGGCACCGTTCGACATTGCCGAACGGCATCTTCCGAACTTGCTAAAGCAACTTGCAACGGTCTATCCAGAGATTAACGTCAACATCGTGATTGACGAGAGTGCCAATCTGCTGCGTAGGTTTGATCGCGGTGAGCTGGAAATCGCCCTTTTCAATTGCGATCCTGACTACGACCCTGATTTCGGACATGTCATAGGCACAGAGCGTTTGGTCTGGGCCGGCGCCATAAATGGTTCGGCCCATAAGAGAGAGCCCCTTCCGCTAGCCGTTTTTGACCATGGTTGCGTGTGGCGATCACAAGCATTAAGGAGTCTCGAGGGCGCGGGCCGTGCGGTTCGCATCGCCTACAATAACCGTAGGGCAATGGTGCAGGGCACGGCAGTGAAAAGTGATTTGGCAGTCGCAGCGCTTCCAAAATCCTACTTGGACGATGGGATGAGTGAGCTGGGCCGAGAGGAAGGTCTTGACGAGCTGCCCAATTACCAAGTTCGCATGTTGAGATTGGCGATCCCAACCGACCCCGTTGTATATGTGTCAGAGTTTATCCAGGATTTCTGGAAAATGCGCCATCCCGAGCCTGCGGCAATTTCTTGAGCGTTTCCTGTGTTGATGTCTCAAAACAAGCTGTTCCGAAAGGTTGACAAATTTATACAAAAAGCTGTCATCTAATACGCTAGAAGGCTCAAGGGGTATCTGATGGCATTGAAAGCAAACGAGGCGCGAAAATCTGCGCCCGATCTCGTTCAGGGACGGCCTGCGAGCGGCAATTCTATCCGGTGCGTATGACGAAGGGCAGCAGCTCAAGCAAGATGAGCTGGCAGAACAATATGGAACGTCTCGCATTCCAGTTCATGAAGCATTGCGGCAGCTGGAAACTGAAGGTCTCATCGAAATCCAAACCAACAAGGGTGCGATCGTAAAGGGTCTGTCGACCGATGATGTCCTTGAAATGCTGGACATCCGGATAGCGCTGGAATGCCGCGCCCTCAAACTCGCAATCCCTAATATGGCGATCGAAGATCTCGACTTAGCCGAAGCCATACTCTCCGAATACGATCAGACAGCTGATCCCTCTGCCTGGGGGAGCTGAATTGGCGGTTCCATTGGACGCTCTACTACCCCTGTAATCGGCCACGACTTCTTTCGATGATCGAAGCCAATTATGGGCATGTCAGTCGATTCACCCGCAGACAGGTTTCCCTCGCAACAGGCAAGGCGAAACCCCAACAGGATCACAACGCTCTCTTGCGCCTGTGCCGGGATGGGGAAATAGACGAGGCCGTCGGACTGCTGGAAAAACATATCGAGCAGACGCAGAAGTCGCTCCGTTCCTCCATGCGCAGACGATGAGATGCTAGGTGAGCTGCCACATCCAATGGTGCGTTAGCTCTCCTCGCTCGACAATCAGCTATTAGATGATTCCTCGCTCTGGCAGCGGCGTTCCATCCAGCAGTCGCTGCCACCCGAACCGAGTAAGGTCGAGCGTCTCGTATCGTCCCTTTAGCAGAAGTTCAGCCATCGCGAGGCCGCATCCAGGTGCATGCATCAGGCCGTGGCCTGAAAACCCTGCGAGGAGATGAAAATTCTCCAGACCGTCAGCGCCCGGACCCATGATCACGTTGCCATCGAAATCATTCTGGTCATAAAGGCCAGGCAGCGTGTTCTTGCACTTGGTCTTTTCGAATTGCGGGAACCGATGCGCTAGCGCCGGCCAGACAACGTTCTCGAAATAGTCATGGTCGACCTCGAAATTGTAGCCGCGCGGTTCCGCCAAGGTTGGAACGCCGCCGGAATAGCCCTTTCCTTCAGGGCGGAAGGCGAGGCGCTCGGGATCCTTCAAATAGGGCAAGGGCTCAATGGGATCTTCCGACTCGAAATAGTGCTCGTAACGGCGCAACGGCTCGATCGGGACTTTGAAACCGAGCATTTCGCAGATGTCCTTGGCCCAGGCACCTGCGGCGTTGACAAAGTGCTCCGCTTCTATCGTGTTTCCTGTCTTCAGTTTCACGCACTGGACGGTCGTTCCACTGCGATCGAAGCCGATAACCTCGTCTGTCAGGAATTCGGCTCCGAGCGCACGTGCCTTCTTCCGGAAGCCCATCAGGACGCTGTGCGGATCAAGCCATCCGTCGTCAGGGGAGTGGACCGCGGCACCCAGGTCCGACACGTTCATCGACGGGAACTTGTGTTTCAGTTCATCGGGTTCAAGCCAGACGACGTTGCAGCCCATACTGAGCTCGATGTCATAGTTCATCTTCAGCATATCGCGGCTGGTCGGCGGTACGATGAACAGATATCCGTTCTTCTTCAGGCCGATATCCGCGGCAACGCCATCGATCGCCATGGTTTCGGCAAAATTGTCGAAAAACGGAATGCTGTAGTTCGAGAGTGCGATATTCTCCGGCAGCGAGAAGAGGCGACGCACACCGCCTGACGCGCGGCGTTGAAGCGAGATTGTAGGTCGGATCCCGCTCCACCACAGTCACGGATACGCTTGCATCCAGAGTTCTGAGATAGTAGGCGACGGCTGCACCGATCGCGCCGCCTCCGATCACAACGATATCCGTTTTCACCCTCGTCTCCTTCATTAGCAATGAGATTTGTTGCCTTACCCAAACCTTCGGATTTCGGTGAGCGCCTGTTGTGTTGGAGCCATAATGATCGTTATAGTATAAAATATCAAATAATATTATACGATATTGCGCATTTTGTCTCGCCTTCGTGGTTGGCGCCCCAACCGGAGCGCCAAAACCCACGGTTTGCAACCGCCTTAGAGGTGCCCTCGGCTACTTTGTGCATTCAGCTCAGTCATGATTGCCGGGTCCTGGTATCGGGAAGGTGCGAGCATTTTCGCGTAAGAGGCAACTGGCTCTCCTCCGATCCAGTCAGCGCACAAGGCACCGGCGACGCAGGCTGCCATTGTTCCAAAGCCTGAAAGTGCTCCAGCGACAAAAACGCCCGGTGTGGAGGTCGGCCCGATCAGGGGCCAGTTCTCTTCTGTCGTGGTGTAGTAGCCCCCATAGTGAAGAGCGCCGCGCGGCAGTCTGCCGATATAGTTTGCGAGGCCCGGCTGCAGCCGGCTTGCGCCGCGAAGCACGATGTCGGGGAACTGCTCATCGATAGGCTCCGGCCCGTGTGGGTCTGAGCTCGCATTGTTAAACGCCCATCCGAGCTTTATCCATTTTCCACTCTCGGCTCCATTCGGGCGGCAGTGGATACCGCCTTGCATAGCTTTCGTCAGCTTGGCGGTTGCCGGATCTGCAGCCAGAATCTCCCGCTCTTCTTCCGTCCATAACAGTGTCTGACCGTCAAGGTCGATCGTGAATGGAAGATCGCGAGGGACGACCGCGTCATGATCTTCGAACGCTATCTTCTGCTGGTAGATGCAGGAGGTATTCAGGGACTGGCCGAGCATGGCCACCACGTCGGCAACATAGGGGCCAGCAGCATTGACGATCCGTTCTGCCTTGATCGTAGATACGCCCTCGGCGCCGGTAATTGACATTGTGAAGGCAGATCCAGAGTCGATCGCGGTGACGCACCCGCGAACAAGCCGCGCACCACGCTCCTTCAGCTGTTCCAGCATATACTGGCCAAGCTGCTGACCACTGATCGAGCCAGCACGGCGGACGTGAAGGACGGTCGCCACATCGCGCTGGTAGGACGGAAATGCTTTGCGGATGAGCGCCTGATCGCACAGAACATCGACGCCTTCTGGCGCATCCTCCCATTTTGACGAAGCCGACGGCTCATAGGTCGAATGCAGACCTGCGCCCTCGTGGAAGCGGATGAGCTTGGCTGCGTCGTCACCATAGCCGGTGTACAAGTCATCGATGAGATCCTGCGGCCTTTGCCGACGCGTTACCAACGCATACCCTCTGCGCGTCATGTTGATACGGTTTTCGGTCTTCGTCACGATCTCTTCAAGCAGCCGGATGCCATCGTTCGTGAAGGCGGTCATGACAGGATGGGGCCACCAATTTCAGGTAGTTCTCACCCGATTGCGCCGATGTCAGACTCATAGGGTCGTGGGGATCGACAATAGCGATGTTACGGAAGCCATAGCGTTCATTGAGATAGTAGGCGACGGAGATGCCGATGCTTCCTGCCCCGATAACGGCGATCTCTGCTGATGGATGTGAAGTGGTCACTGAAAAGGGCCTCCTGGGATTCCGTGGTATTATACGACGCTTTAATATTGCATACATTAATGATGAAGTTTATACAATGATAGGCCTCGGCTGAAGCCCGACCGCAGGAAAGAGGAATCGGAATGTACGCAGAGAAACTCGAATTACTGATTGACGGTGTCTGGAGCCAAGGCAGCGCCGGCGAGACAAGCCCGCTCTTCAATCCGGCGGACGGTACGGAAATCGCAAGAGTGCCACGCTACAAAGGATGACCTGGATCGCGCTCGTTGGCGCGGACCGAGCTTTCAAGTCCTGGAAGACGACGACGGCTGCCTTTCGTTGGGATATTCTTTCCAAAGCCGCCGATCTCATCGAGGCACGATGTGCCGAAATCGCCCGCACCCTGACGATGGAAAATGGCAAGTCGCTTAAGGAAGCGTCCGGTGAAATTCAGTTCTGTGCCGACGCGACGCGCTGGTATGCCGAAGAGGCAAAGCGTGCCTATGGCAGGATCATCCCGGCTCACGCCGCGGGCATCAGGCAGTTGGTTACAAAGGAACCCGTCGGCCCAGCGCTCGGCTTTGCAGCCTGGAACTTTCCCGCCGGCAATGTCACCTTGAAGATCGCTGCAGCGCTGGCTGCGGGCTGCAGTATCATCGTCAAGCCGAGCGACGAGACGCCCGGGACGGCGGTCGCGATCGGTCGCTGCTTTCAGGATGCCGGCGTGCCGGCCGGTGCGGTCAATATCGTTTTTGGACCGCCCGCTCCAATTTCAGAGCATCTGATTGCTTCGCCTATTCCGCGCAAAGTGTCCCTGACCGGCTCTACCCCAGTTGGCAAGCTGCTTCAGCGTCTAGCGTCGGAAACGCTCAAGCGCTGCACGATGGAGCTCGGCGGCCATGCGCCAGTCATCATTTTTGAGGACGCGAACATAGAGAAGGCTCTCGACGTCCTGATTGCCTCGAAGTTCCGAAATGCGGGACAAGTCTGCACGTCACCGACCCGCTTTTACATCCATGAGAACATCTACGAAAGGTTTGTTGCCGGCTTCGTTGAGCGCAGCAGCAAGGTTGTCGTTGGGAACGGCCTGGATGACGGAACGCAAATGGGCCCACTCATCACCGAGCGACGTCTGGATCTCATGGATGGCTACGTAAAAGACGCCGTAGACAGGGGCGCAAAGCTCGCCCTCGGCGGATACCGCCTGAACCGCGAAGGCTACTTTTACGCCCCGACGGTTCTGCGCGATGTGCCGGATGATGCGTTAATCATGCACGAGGAGCCATTTGGCCCGATCGCTCCCATGGCCTCGTTTAGTTCTGTCGACGACGTTATCGCTCGCGCTAATTCTCTGCCCTTCGGCCTGGCTGCGTACCTGTTTACGACGAACTTGGCGACCTCGGCCGATGTTGGCGAAGCGCTCGAGGCTGGCGTCGTCGGTGTCAATCACACCTCTGTTCACGAAGCGGAGACGCCGTTTGGAGGTGTGAATGAATCGGGCTATGGCGCCGAAAGCGGAATGGAAGGTCTCGATGCCTACCTCCGGACCAAGATGATCGCCGAAAAACGAGCCTAACGTGACCGCTGGATGGGTCGCTGACACACCATTTGCAATCTGCCTTCCTTCGCAGACAAAATGGATGTGACGTTGGAGGTAGCCGGCGTTGGGACCCTCACGGTTGACACAGCCTGGGGCGGAGACAGCTTTGTGGTCGTTGACGCCAAGACCTTGGGGTTCGAGATCGAACCGCACGAGGCACGCGATATCGTTGAGATGGCGATGAGGATCACCGCCGCAGCAACGAACAATTGGACTTTAAACACCCGACGAATGCGTGGGGCCACATTTCCTTCTGCCAATTCACAAACCCGGTGGAAACTGAAAATGAGGTTCTGACTGGCAAGAACACGGTCGTCTGCAGTCCCGGAAGGCTCGATCGCTCTCCGACTGGCACGGGCTGTTCCGCGCGTATGGCATTATTGCATGCACGGGGTCAGCTCGCCGGAGGCGATCATTTTGTCGGTCGTTCCATCATCGGCACCGAGTTTCAGTGCGCCGTCGAGGGCGCGACACAGTTTAGTGATCGTCCGGCTATCGTCCCTATTATCTCCGGCAGAGCTTGGGTCACAGGAACCATGCAGCACATGTTGGATCCGGACCATCCATTCCCCGCAGGGTACCGACTATCCCACACTTTGGCCCGATCTCCTCCTGAGAAGCGCTTCGTAGCGCCCTTTCACCGGGCTCAAATTCCATGCATCGCCAAAACGGCATAAGGTCGAGCATTATTTTATACAATAGTCTATTGAATTATATGTTAGCGTATGATTGTATCCATTGTGCGAGCTTTAGCGCTTTCTGGATTAAGGAACAGGCTCGCCAACGGAACGAATTCATCAGGGGAACATAAAAATGAACAGACGCGTATTCATTGGAGCACTAGTCGCAACTGTCGCTTTCGCCCAGGCGATCATGGCGCAAGAGAAGACCATCGTCGTTGGCACGAGTGTCGATTCCAAACCGTTTGATTTTGTGCAGAACGGCAACTACGTCGGCTTTGACCAGGATTTGCTTGTTGAAATCGCAAAGGAAGCCGGTTTCAAATACAACGTTACGCCCATGGACTTCGGTGCGTTGATCCCGGCGCTTCAGACCGCAAACATCGACATCGCGATATCGAGCATCTTCATCACCGATGCCCGTAAAAAGGTCGTTGATTTCTCCGATGTCTACTACACGAGCGCCCTCGGCGTTCTCGTTGCTGCAAACAATGAAACGATCAAGTCAGGTGACGAACTGGCCGGAAAGAACGTTGCTTCCGTAACCGGCGCGGCTTCAACAACATGGCTGAAGGAGCATGTCCCGACAGCGCAGGTTACACTGTTCCCGCAGGTAACCAATATGTTCATGGAGTTGCAGGCGAATCGCGCCGACGCTGTTGTTTATGACTATCCCTTCCTCGCATACTTTGCTCAAACCGAGGGTGAGGGCAAGGTGAAGGTCTTGGAAAAGCCCGTCGGCGACGGCATTCCCGTTGGCATAGCTTTCCCCGAAGGGTAGCGATCTCGTCGGCAAGACCAATGACGCTCTGAAAAAGATCAAGGCCGATGGTCGTTATGATGCCATTTACAAAAGTGGTTTGGCAAACTCCCCAACTGAAAATCAACGTTCGATACGCTAATTTAGGGGAGCAAGCATGATCTTCGAATGGTCGGCAATTATCGACGCTCTTCCTGCGCTACTTCATGGCGCGGCCGTAACCGTTATGGTTGCCGCTGCGTCGTCGTTTTTGGCGGGATGATCTTGGGAACCATCATTGGTGTAACCCGAACCTATGCGCCAAAATACATATCGTTCGCTATGCAGATCTACATTGGCCTTATTCGGGGAACGCCGATGGTCGTGCAGATCATGTTCATTTACTTTGCGCTTCCATCACTGCTCGATATCAAGCTGACGGCACTGACAGCTGGCATGATTGCCCTGACGGTCAATTCGTCCGCATATCTCGCAGAGATCGTTCGCGGCGGCTTCATGGCAGTTCCGAACGGCCTTCGAGAGGCCGGCCTGGCGATGGGACTGCCGCTGCATCGCGTGCTGCTTTACATCATCGGACCTGTCGCCTTCCGACGGATGGTTCCCGCGTTGGGGAATCAGTTCATCATCGGTCTGAAGGACACGTCTCTGCTCATCGTCATCGGCGTCGCAGAGCTGACCCGCACGGGGCAGGAGATCATGACTGAGAACTATCGCGCAGTCGAAATCTGGACGGCAGTTGGAATGATCTACCTCGTCATTATCAGCATTATGGCGATCATATTCCGAGTAATTGAAGAGCGGGTTCACCTCACATGAGCATCGTCGAATTCAAAAAAGTGGTCAAAAGCTTCGGGCCACTCGAAGTCCTGAAGAGCGTCGATCTCAAGATTGAACCAGGCGAAATCGTCTTTCTGATTGGTCCATCGGGCTCGGGAAAATCGACCCTGCTGCGCTGTATCAACGTTCTGGAGACAATCCAGAGCGGAGACCTTGTCGTCGATGGGATCAGCGCTAAAGGAACAAGTGCCGAGGTGCGGCAGATCCGTCTCGAAGCAGGGATGGTCTTCCAGCAATTCAACCTTTTCCCGCATATGACCGCGCTTGAGAATGTCATGTTCGGCCCGCTGAAGGTGAGGCGGACCAACAGAGCTGAAGCCGAGGCGATCGCAACTGATCTGCTGGCCAAAGTTGGCCTCGCAGAACGGGCGGGACATTATCCAAGCCAGCTTTCAGGCGGTCAGCAGCAGCGTGTTGCGATCGCCAGGGCGTTAGCGGTCCGGCCGAAGCTTATGCTATTCGACGAGCCGACCTCGGCTCTGGATCCTGAACTGCGCCATGAGGTCCTCCAGGTCATGCGTCAGTTGGCGGATGAAGGGATGACAATGGTTGTAGTCACGCACGAGATTGGCTTTGCGCGCGATGTGGGCAGTCGTCTGCTTTTCATCGACAAAGGCCATATCCTGCACGATGGCAACCCAAAGCAGCTTTTGGCAGAGCCGCCGAGTGAACGCCTATCGAATTTCCTGCAACATATTCGATAGTTTGAGTGCCGCCATTCGGCGGCATCGCCTTTCGATTTCTCGAGCATGCCCTGGTTGCGACAGGTCGCATCGAGATTTCGTGGTGTGCCCCAATTCCAGTGGCGCATGGATAGGATCGCCAGTGCCATAGTCGGCTGACGCAACACTGCTGTGAGCATATTGGCGATATTCTTGGTGAGAACCTGCGCGCCATATTGAATAAATTATAGGCATATATTATTCGATATTATCGCCAATGCATAAGGTAATCCCGTGAACAAGCTTGTTGCCCCGCGCCGTTCCGCACCTGAACTTGTTCGTGATGGTTTACGCGAAGCAATCCTGAGTGGTGCCCTCCTTGACGGAACACAATTGCGGCAGGATCAGCTCGCCGAGCAGTTCGGTACAAGTCGGATTCCCGTCAGAGAAGCGCTTAGGCAGCTCGAAGCGGAAGGGCTCGTGACCATAGAGCCAAATCGGGGGCTGCAGTTGCGAGCGTTTCTCTGGACGACGTGTTGGAAATGCTCGATATTCGTATTGCCCTCGAGTGCTACGCATTGCGCCTCACGATCCCTCACATGGCTGAGGAAGACCTTGACGCCGCGGAAAGTATCCTGGAAGGATATAACCTCGAAGCCAACCCCGAAGGTTGGGGCGCTATGAACTGGCAATTCCATTGGGCCATTTACGCACCCTGCCATCGTCCTCGACTTCTGGGAATGATCGAGGCGAACTATGGTCACGTGAACCGTTTCGTGCGCACGCAGGTATCGCTCGCGGCTGGAAAGGAACGGCCGCGCAAGGAACACGAATTGTTGCTTTCGCTTTGTCGGGAAGGTGACATCGGGCAGGCCACGTCGCTACTCGAAACTCACATTGAGCAGACAAAGAAATCAGTTCAGGCCAGTCGGCGCCACAAAATCTAATCCGAGTGCTCTGGGTCAAGCGAATTATGAAATGCCCGACGGGCGTCGGCGCCCGTGCCGCAAGCTTGTGCTCGACGCCGGGCAACGGCGGTGTGATTACGGCCGGCGACGGACCTTCTCGGGTGGTTCGCTCCGGTCTTAAATTTTCGACAAATCCTCCGTTCTCGCCGTTTTGCATTTGACAGTGTTTTATACAAAGTGATAGGATTGTATCCAATTGTTGAGCAAACAATCGGCAGGCGTTGAATGGATGTATTGGCCCCTGAGGTCGGGGCTCGTTTGATCCAAACGGGAGAAGCGCCCAGCCACCCGTCTCAACGTGATAGTGAAAACACGGGAACCGCGACATTGCGTTACGACTACATTATCGTCGGGGCCGGTTCGGCAGGCTGCATTCTGGCGGCGCGGCTGAGCGGGATCCGAACATCAATGTGCTTCTTGTCGAGGCGGGCGGCTCGGATGGCGGCCTGATGATCTCGATGCCTGCGGCTCTTCCCTTCGTCTATCAGAATGCAAAAATCAGCTGGGGATACCAGTCCGGCCCAGAGCCGCATCTTGATGGTCGGACCATCGATGAAAAGGGGGCAAGATCATCGGCGGCTCCTCGTCCATCAACGCGATGATTTACAACCGTGGTAATCCACTGGATTTCGATGGTTGGGCGCAAAGCGGTCTTGAAGGCTGGGATTTTGCCCATTGCCTTCCCTACTTTCGGAAAATGGAAACATTTGCCGACGGCCCCGATGACTGGCGTGGCGGCGACGGCCCGATGCATATCAACCGCTGCAAGGCTGAACACAAGCTGTATGATGTCTTCTTGCGTGGCGGCGAACAGGCTGGTTTTTCAGTCACTCCAGATCACAACGGATATCGCCAGGAGGGATTGCATGTCGCGCAGTCGTTCATTCGCGATGGAAGACGATGGTCGACTGCAAACGGCTATCTGCACCCGGCGGAGGACCGAAAAAACCTCGAGGTCCTATCGAACACTCTTGTCAACCGTATCATGATCGAGAACGGTGCGGCCATTGGCGTAGAGGTAGTCGCAAATGGCGAGAAGCATATTGTCACCTGCGATCGGGAGGTCATTCTCTCCGCCGGTGCCTTCAATACGCCGCAGTTGCTGATGCTTTCAGGCGTTGGCGATCCCCGACGAGTTGCGCCGCCATGGCATCAGCCTCAAGGCAGAGGCCCGCCAGGTCGGCCGCAACTTGGAAAATCATCCGGGCGTAAACCTGCAATACACAACCAACTACGAAGACTCCCTGGTCTCCGAACTCAATCTTTTCGGTCGTGCGAAGTTAGGAGCGCAATGGCTTCTGACGAAAAGAGGACTGGGCGCGACGAACTTCTTTGAGACAGGCGCCTTCCTGAAGACACGCGACGACCTGGCATTTCCGAACATGCAATTCGAATTCCTGCCGCTCACTCGCTATGTGAAAAATGGAAAGCTTGTCGCGATCCCGGGTTTCCAGTTCTGGATGGATTTGTCTCGTCCCGAGAGCCGGGGCTCGGTGACCCTTCGATCCGCCAACCCGACCGATGCACCTTCTATCGTCTTCAACCATCTCGCCACGCCCAGCGACCTGAAGGATATGGTGGATGGCGTGCGGCTTGCGCGCACTCTTGTCAGCCAAACTGCTTGGGACAAATATCGCGGCAAGGAATTGTCGCCGGGTCTGGACGCCCAAAGCGACCAAGACCTCGCACGCTTCGTGAAGGCTAACCTCGGCACTTCCTACCATCCTTCAGGTACGTGCCGGATGGGGGTGGATGACGAGGCGGTTGTCGATGGCGAGGCTCAGGGTGAAGTCAGTTCGCCGTATGCGCATCGTCGATGCTTCGATCATGCCGCGTGTCGTCACTGCCAATCTCAGTGCCCCGATCATGATGATGGCCGAGAAACTGTCCGACCGGATACTGGGCAAGGCGCCCTTGGCTCCATCCGCTGCCGCCTTCTATCGGGACCCGTGAACGGCTCCGCGCAATACACAAATCTGAAGGATACCTGCCATGAAAGTTCTGGTCACCGTCAAGCGTGTCGTCGATTACAACGTGAAGATCCGGGTCAAGCCGGATGGCACGGGGGTCGAGCTTGCCAATGTGAAGATGTCGATGAACCCGTTCGACGAGATTTCCGTCGAAGAGGCGTTGCGGCTGAAGGAAGCCGGCAAGGCGTCGGAAGTGGTCGTGGTCTCAGTCGGCCCGGCCAAGGCCGAAGAAACGTTGCGCACCGCTCTTGCCATGGGCGCCGACCGGGCGATCCTGGTCGAGACCGACGATGCCGTCGAGCCGTTGGCGGTGGCCAAGATCATCAGGGGTGTGGCGGAAGCCGAACAGCCCGGCCTGATCATCGTCGGCAAGCAGGCGATCGATGACGATCTCAACCAGGCCGGTCAGATGCTGTCGGCGCTGCTTGGCTGGGCGCAGGGCACGTTCGCCTCGAAGATCGAGATCGGCGACGGTAAGGCGGCGGTTACGCGCGAAGTCGATGGCGGTCTTCAGACCATCGAGATCACGCTGCCGGCCGTCGTTACCACCGACCTGCGTCTGAACGAGCCGCGCTATGCCTCGCTGCCGAACATCATGAAGGCGAAGAAGAAGCCGCTCGACAAGAAGACCCCGGCCGATTTCGGCGTCGATACGACGGCGCGGCTGAAGGTGCTGAAGACCGAGGAGCCGGGTGGCCGCAAGGCCGGCATCAAGGTCAAGACCGTCGCCGAACTGGTCGACAAGCTGAAAAACGAAGCCGGCGTGCTTTAAGGTCAAGAAAAGGGAGACTAACATTATGGCCATTCTTCTTCTGGCTGATCACGACAACGCAACGCTGTCCGACCAGACCGCCAAGACGCTGACGGCTGCTGCCAAGATCGGCGGCGACGTCCACGTTCTCGTGGCCGGCAAGGGCGCCAAGGCCGCGGCCGATGCTGCTGCCAAGCTCACTGGCGTTTCCAAGGTTCTGCTCGCCGAAAGCGACGACCTCGCCAACAACCTGGCCGAACCGCTGGCAGCCCTGATCGTCTCGCTGGCCGGTTCCTACGACACCATCCTCTCGGCGGCCACCTCGGTCGGCAAGAACGTCCTGCCGCGCGTCGCAGCCCTGCTCGACATCGCCCAGATCTCTGAGATCACCGAGGTTGTCTCGGCGGACACCTTCAAGCGGCCGATCTATGCCGGTAACGCCATCCAGACGGTGCAGTCGGGTGAGGCCAAGAAGGTCATTACCGTGCGCACGGCCTCCTTCGCCTCGGCTGCGACCAGCGGTTCGGCATCGGTTGAAACGATCCCGGCTGCGGCCAATCCCGGTCTGTCGACCTTCGTCAAGGATGCGCTGTCCTCGTCCGACCGTCCGGAATTGACCTCGGCGAAAATCATCATCTCGGGCGGTCGTGCACTCGGCTCGTCGGAAAAGTTCCAGGAAGTCATCCTGCCCGTCGCCGACAAGCTCGGTGCGGCCGTCGGCGCATCGCGTGCCGCCGTCGACGCAGGCTATGCGCCGAACGACTGGCAGGTCGGCCAGACCGGCAAGGTCGTCGCCCCGCAACTCTATATCGCGGTCGGCATTTCCGGCGCCATCCAGCACTTGGCCGGCATGAAGGACTCGAAGGTCATCGTCGCCATCAACAAGGACGAAGAAGCCCCGATCTTCCAGGTCGCGGATTACGGTCTCGTCGGCGATCTGTTCGTGATCCTGCCGGAACTCGAAAAAGCACTTTGACACATGAGGTCGCGACAGTCGGAAAAGTTGATCATCCAAACGCTCGGAACTGCCTTATCAAAGACGGCTATTCGGCAACATCAGGGCGGGTTCTCTCGGAGAATTGCGCGACTGCGCAGCGTGATGGCAGTGAAAGCCATGGCCTGTTTCGGGTGAAGGACTACGTCGCGACCATTCAAAGCGGTTACGTCAATGGCGACCCGAGCTCAGCGCTTTGGCTGCCGCTGGCCAAACGCGAGTTTCAGGCGAGCAGCGGATCCATGCACGCAACGACGCTCACGGATTTATTGAAGTCGATGAAGAAAAATGGCGTGCGCTAGTCACGCTTGCAGCGGAATAAGGGAGCAAAGCCATGGCGCATATCGTACTTGTCGGGGCTGGCAACATGGGTTTCGCCATGCTGAAGACATGGTCAAAGCAGAAGGAACACAGCTTCACCGCTGTCGAGCCGAATGAAGCACTTCGAACCCGCGCTGCAGAGCTGGGCGTTCGCGCTCTGGCCTCGCCGGAAGAGCTGCCTGATGGCAGCCTGTTCGATGTGCTCGTGATTGCTACTAAGCCACAGATGGTCGGAGATGCGGTCGCGCGTTACGCGGCACAGCTTCCTGCCGAAGCACTTGTAATCTCTGTTGCTGCCGGGATCGGCCTCGGCGCCATGCGAGCGCGCCCGGGCGACCAGTTGCGATTATTCGTGCCATGCCAAATACGCCGGCGGCGATCGGTGAGGGAATGATTGTCTGTTGCCCGAATTCCGAGGCGGACAATCAAGCCTCGAGAAAATTGGCAGAACAGCTTCTATCTGCCGTTGGCCGTGTCGCTTTTGTCGAGGACGAGAGGCTGATGGATGCGGTGACTGCCGTCTCCGGGTCCGGGCCAGCCTACATATTCCACTTTATCGAGGCATTCTCGGCAGCTGGTGTTGCGGCAGGCCTCGATGCAGATCTCGCCATGCTTCTCGCAAAACAGACAGTGTTCGGAGCGGCGAAGCTCGCGATTGAAAGTCACGAGACGCCGTCCAGATTGAGAGAGCAGGTGACGAGCCCAAATGGCACCACCGCCGCAGCGCTAAATGTCTTGATGGCGGACCAAGATGGCTTGCGCGCTGATGATCAAGGCAGTTGAGGCTGCAAAGCAGCGGTCGACCGAGCTCGGGCGGTAGTCACGCAGCCCTCACGAACGGACGTTTGAGCATGGAAGCGGACCTTCCCGAACGCGAAAGCATGGCATTCGACGTGGTGATCGTCGGCGCGGGTCCGGGCGGACTTGCCGCCTGAAGCAGGTCTATTCGGATCAGTCTGTCGTCGTTCTGGAAAAGGGCGCGGAAGTCGGCGCGCATTTCCGAATATGTGATGCGCGGAATAGCCATTTATCTCGCCGCGAATGCTCAGCATCTTAGCCTTATTCCGGATGAACCTGATGCGTATCGCCGATTCATATCCTTTCAAGAGCTCGAAACCCCGCTGTTCGGAGGGGAGGTCGGCGGATCGAATTGCTTCAAGTTCGGCTACTTGGAAATGAAGGTCGAAACGGAAGATTGTGCTCTGGCCCCAGCCATGGAGGATTTTCCGCGTACATTTCCTGGATGAGCTTTTTGACCAGGTCGATGTAGTGTCCGTTATCGTTCGCACGGTGGTTGAGGATCACGGGTGAGGTCACGTTCTTGCCTTCCAGAAGGCGGTAGTGGACGTCATTGCGCATCTGCCGCGCCGAGGACGGGATTATGCATACGCCCGCAGCCGCAGCGACCAAGCCCAGCGCGGTCTGGATTTCCCGCACCTCCTGCACTTCGGGCGGGCGTACGTCATGTTCATGGAGCAAGCTCAGCACTTGGTCCGCGAAACTCGGACGGGGTTCTTTCGGGTAAACGATCAGGCGCTGGGACACGAGCGCCTTCATTGGCAGCGGTGACAGAATCGGCGGCCAGCGGAGTCTCCCGCGGAATGGCTGCCACCAGCCGTTCCTCGCGCAGAACGATGCTCGCCACGCTGGGGTCGGCATGCCGCACGCGACCGAAGCCGACGTCGATACGCCCTTCCTTCAGCGCCTGAATCTGCTGCATGGACATCAGTTCCAGCAGCTGAATATCGAGATCCGGCGCATGCTGCCGCAGCTTTCGCACGAGCGTCGGCAGGCCGCCATAAAGGGTGGAGGCGACAAAACCGATGGACAACACGCTCTGCTGATTGAGACCGACGCGCCGGGTCGCTTCCCGCATCTGTTCCACCCGGCCGAGAACCTGCATCGCCTGTTCGTAGAACAGCCGGCCGGCTTCGGTCAGTCGCACCGGCCGGCTCTTGCGGGTGAGGAGCGTGACGCCAAGTTCCTCTTCCAGCAATTGAATCTGCCGGCTCAATGGCGGCTGCGCTGATATGCAGCATGTCGGCAGCGCGGGTGAAGTTGCGCTCCCGGGCGACGGCGACGAAGTAGCGAAGCTGACGAAGGTCCATTCCGGGCGATCCGATCACAGTTTCGGTATGTTGCGTTGCAAAAGACACGCTAGCTAGGCCTTCCAAAGGGCTTTCATATCTTAAAGGTATTATTCCAAACGTAAACAGTGTTGGACGCGGTCGGATCCCGGTGGCTAAATGTCGGCCATGAACACGATCTCTGCACCCTTGGCCGCTGCCTTCCGGATCGCTCCCACCGTCGAGGCGGGTCGAAACGCTGTTGGTCGATCTTCCGACGATCCGCCCTCACAAACTCTCCGTGGCGACGATGACCGGCCAGACGCTGATGCTGGTGAAGATCCATTGCAGCGACGGTATAGTCGGCATCGGCGAAGGCGCCACCATCGCCGGCATGGCCTATGGCGCCGAGAGCCCGGAAAGCATGAAGCTCGCCGCCGATAGCTATTTCGCGCCCGTGATGGTCGGTCAGGACGCCACCCGCGTGCAGGCGCTGATGGCGCGGCTCGGCAAGATGGTCAAGGAGAACCGCTTTGCCAAAAGCGCCGTCAGAAACTCGCGCTGCTCGACGCACATGGCAAGCGGCTCGGGCTTCCTGTCAGTGAATTGCTCGGCGGCCGCCGCCGCGATCGCCTTCCGGTCGCCTGGACACTCGCCTCGGGCGATACGGCAAAGGACATCGCTGAAGCCGAAGAGATGCTCTCTATCCGCCGGCACAACATCTTCAAGCTGAAGATTGGCGCCAGGTCGATCCGCGAGGACGTCGCCCATGTCGCCGCCATCAAGCGTGCGCTCGGTGAGCGCGGTGCGGTGCCGCGTCGATGTCAACATGGCCTGGAGCGAGACCGAGGCCGTCTATGGCATGGCGGCGCTGGCCGATGCCGGTTGCGAACTGGTCGAGCAGCCGGTCGCGTCGGCCGCGGGGCTGGCGCGCCTGATGCGCCGCTTCTCCGTGTCGCTGATGGCGGACAGATCCTTGCACGGCCCGGGAATCGGCCTTCGAGATCGCCAGGGTCCACGGCGCTGATGTGTTCGCGGTCAAGGTCGAGCAAAGCGGCGGCCTGTTCAATGCGCTGCGCGTGGCAGCGATCGCCGATGCGGCCGGGATCGAACTTTACGGCGGCACCATGCTGGAAGGCGCCTTCGGGACGGTCGCTTCGGCTCATGCCTTTTCCACCTTCGCCAACCTGCAGTGGGGCACGGAACTATTCAGGGCCCCTCCTGTTGACCGAAGAGATCCTCACGACGCCGCTGGATTACAGCGACTTCCAACTAACCATTCCCGATGGGCCTGGCTTGGGCATCACGCTGGATGAGGACCGCGTCAGGTTCTTCCAGCGCGATGGACTGCGCAAGACCGTAAGCATCATGAAGTAGAGGAGTGAGATCATGCTGTTTCAAGTTCGCATGGATGTCGGCATCCCGCGAGACCTCGCCCCGGAGGAGGTGGCGGACATCGTCGCCAGGGAGCGGGTTTATTCGCAGGACCTGCAGGACAGTGGCAAATGGCGCCACATCTGGAGGATCGTCGGCGAGTACGCGAACTACAGCGTCTTCGACGTGAAGGATAACGACGAACTGCACCAGATCCTGTCGGGTCTGCCGCTGTTCAAGTTCATGACCATCACTGTCACGCCGCTGGTGCGGCATCCGTCGTCGATCCGCGACGACGACAGCTGAGCAAGGCGCCGGGAGCGGCGTTCTGCCCGGATGGCGAGCGTCCCGATCGGCTTTCGCAACATCCAAGGAGGAGGAGAATGGCAATGAACGTAAAGATTTTCGACAAGCCCGAGGTGCAGGACTTCCTGAAGGTTCTGAGCGGCTTGAACAACGACGACGGCAATCCGCGCTGAAGCAGATCGTTCATCGGGTGATGTCCGACCTGTTCAAGGCAATCGACGATCTCAACATCACCCCTGACGAATACTGGACCGGCATTGCCTGGCTCAACGAAATTGGTGCCGCGGGGCAGGCCGGCCTGATCTCGCCAGGTCTCGGCCTCGACCATTTCCTTGATGAGCGCCTCGATGCCATCGACGCAGCGCTCAGGAATCGAGAACCCGACCCCGCGCACCATCGAAGGCCCGCTCTATGTGGCCGGCGCCCCAGCCTCGGAAGGCTTTGCCCGGCTTGACGACGGCAGGGACACCAACGGCCATACGCTGATAATGCACGGAACCGTTTACGACGCTGGCGGCAAGCCGCTGCCGGGCGCAACCGTTGAAGTCTGGCACTGTGACACCCGCGGGTTCTACTCACACTTCGACCCGACCGGACTACAGGCGCCGTTCAACATGCGCCGCACGATCATCGCCGATGCGAAGGGCTGTTATAAGTTCCAGAGCATCGTGCCGCACGGTTACGGCGTTCCTCCGGGCAGTCCAACCGAACAGCTGCTGTCTGCGCTCGGCCGTCATGGTCAGCGTCCGGCGCATATCCACTTCTTCATCAGTGCCGATGGCCACCGCAAGCTGACCACCCAGATCAACATCGACGGCGACCCGCTGGTCAACGACGACTTCGCCTACGCAACGCGGGACGGTCTCGTGCCGGCCATCACCGAACGCACCACCGACGAGGCCAGCATAAAAGCCAACAATCTCACCGGTCCGTTCGCCGAGATCGAATTCGACATTCATCTCACCGCGCTCGTGAACGGCGTGGACAACCAGGTCAACGAGCAGCGCCAGCGCGCCGCGGCGTAAGCCCCCTGCGGCGGCTGAAAGACGCCGCCGCCCCGACCATCGTGAATTCGACATTGTTGCAACGGCCGCACAGGAAGAGGTGCGCCGCGAGCGGGAGAAGAACCATGTCTATCGAAAAGGCCCATGACCTCGACCAGTTGCTCGCAACGGCTGTGCAGGATGACAAGGAGGCCGGCGTGTTTCGCTGCCGGCGCGACATCTTCACCAATGCCGAATTGTTCGAACTCGAGATGAAGCACATCTTTGAGAGCAACTGGGTCTATCTGGCCCACGAGAGCCAGATCCCCGACAACAACGACTATTACACCACCTATATCGGTCGTCAGCCGGTGGTCATCACGCGCGACAAGACCGGCGAACTCAATGCCGTGATCAATGCCTGCGCCCATCGGGGTGCCATGCTGTGTCGTCGCAAGCACGGCAACAAGGGCAGCTTCACCTGCCCCTTCCACGGCTGGACCTTCTCCAACACCGGCAAGCTGCTCAAGGTGAAGGACGAGAAGACGACCCAGTATCCGCCGCAGTTCAACCAGAACGGCTCGCACGACCTGAAGCGCGTTGCGCGTTTCGAGAGCTATCGCGGCTTCCTGTTTGGCAGCTTGAACGCCGATGTCGCCCCGCTCGAGGACTATCTCGGCGAAACCAGGGTGATCATCGACCAGATCGTCGACCAGGCGCCGGACGGGCTTGAGGTGCTGCGCGGCAATTCCTCCTACATCTATGACGGCAACTGGAAGCTCCAGATGGAGAACGGTTGCGACGGCTACCACGTCAGTTCCGTGCATTGGAACTACGCTGCGACCATGGGGCGCCGCGCCGAAGAGGGCACCAAGGCGGTGGATGCCAACAGCTGGAGCAAGTCGACCGCCGGCGTCTATGGCTTCGAAAACGGCCATATCCTGCTCTGGACGCGGACGATGAACCCCGAGGTTCGTCCCGTCTACAGCGAGCGCGAGGAAATCACGGCACGCGTTGGCAAGGACAGGGCGAACTTCATCGTCAACCAGACCCGCAATCTCTGCCTCTATCCGAACGTCTTCCTGATGGACCAGTTCAGCACGCAGATCCGCGTCACCCGGCCGATCAGTGTGGACAAGACCGAGATCAGCATCTTCTGCTTCGCGCCGAAGGGCGAAAGCGCCGAGAACCGCGCGCTTCGTATCCGCCAGTACGAGGACTTCTTCAACGTCTCGGGTATGGGCACCGCCGACGACCTGGAAGAGTTCCGGGCTTGCCAGGCAGGATACGCCGGTATCGCCGCGCTCTGGAACGACATGTCGCGCGGCGCGCCGCTCTGGATCGAAGGTCCGGACGACAATGCAAGGCAGATGGGGATGAACCCGCTGCTGTCCGGCGAGCGTAGCGAGGACGAGGGCCTGTTCGTGCGCCAGCACGAATACTGGGCAAGAGTGATGCGCGAAGCGCTCGCCTGTGAGCGCAAGGAGGTGGCGAAATGAGCATCTCCACCGAAACCGTCTGCGCCTTCCTCTACAGGGAGGCGCGTCTGCTGGACGACCGCGAATGGGACGAGTGGCTCACCTGCTATGCGAAGGACGTGACCTACTGGATGCCGGCCTGGGACGACGATGACCAGATCACCGAGGATCCGCACGCCCAGATTTCGCTGATCTACTATCCCAGCCGCGAGGGCCTGGAAGACCGGGTCTTCCGGATCAAGACGGAGCGATCCGGCGCATCGACGCCTGAGCCGCGCACCAGCCACAACGTCACCAATGTCGAGGTGTTGGCGGAGCGCGGCGACGAGGTGGACGTCCGCTACAACTTCAACACGCTCAACCACCGCTACAAGGTCACCGACAATTTCTTCGGGACCATGTTCGTCACGCTGCGCCGGAGCGGCGACCAGCTGCTGATTTCAGCCAAGAAAATCGTGCTGAAGAACGACTACATCCGCCAGGTCATCGACGTCTATCACATCTGACGAGCGTCGCCGGGCGGGCAGGAAACTTTTGAGGAGGGTTCCATGGCCAGCTACAACATCGCATTGAACTTCGAGGACGGCGTCACCCGTTTCGTCGACTGCAAGGACGGCGAGAAGGTGCTCGATGCTGCCTACCGCAGCAAGATCAACCTGCCGATGGACTGTTCCGACGGCGTCTGCGGCACCTGCAAGTGCCGTGCCGAAAGCGGTTCCTACGAACTCGGTGACGACTATATCGATGATGCGCTGACCGTGGACGAGGCGGAGAGCGGCCTCATCCTGACATGCCAGATGAAGCCGACGTCGGATTGCGTCATCGCCGTGCCGACGACCTCCGTCGCCTGCAAGACCGGGCAGCAGACCTTTGCCGCCACGGTCGCCAGGGTGGTGCCGCACAAAGACGCGGCGATCGTGCTGGAACTGGACGTGGATACCGATGCGCCCGCCTTTCTGCCCGGCCAATATGTCAATATCGACGTGCCGGGCAGCGGTCAGCACCGCTCCTACTCCTTCAGCACCGCACCCGGCGAGACGCGCATCGGCTTTCTGATCAAGAAGATCCCGGGCGGCGTGATGAGCAACTGGCTGGAGCGCGCCGAAGCGGGAGGGAAGCTTGACCTGACCGGCCCACTCGGCAGCTTCTACATGCGCAAGGTCGAACGACCGCTCCTGTTCCTGGCCGGCGGTACAGGGCTGGCGCCGTTTCTGTCCATGCTGGAGATGCTGGCCCGCGAACACTCGCAGCAGCAGATCCACCTGATCTATGGCGTGACCCGCGATCTGGACCTGGTCCTCGTGGACGAGGTCGAGGCCTATTCCGGCCGGCTGCCCAACTTCACCTACAGCACAGTGGTCGCCGAGGAGGCCTCCAGCCATCCCCGCAAGGGCTGGGTGACCCAGCATATGCCGACCGAGGCGCTCAATGGCGGCGATGTCGATGTCTATCTCTGCGGCCCGCCGCCGATGGTCGATGCGGTTCGCAAGCATTTCGACGACAACGGCGTCAAGCCCAATAGCTTCCACTACGAAAAGTTCACGCCGAATGCCGTGGCGAAGGAGGCCGCATGAGCACCACGCGCTTCACAGACCGTTTCGCGAGCAAGGTACTGGTCGTCACGGGTGCCGCGCAGGGCATCGGCCGTGCCGTCGCGCAGCGCGCCGCCGAGGAGGGCGGAAAGGTGGTCTTCGTCGACCGCGCTGCCTTCGTCGCCGACGTGGCGGCCGAAGTGAAGGGCGCGGATGCTGTGGCCTTCAGCGCGGATCTTGAGACCTACGAGGGTGCCGCGGCGGCGATGCGCTTTGCCAGGGAAAAATTCGGCGGCATCGATATCCTGATCAACAATGTCGGCGGCGCGATCCGCATGCGCCCCTATTCGGAGTTCACGCCAGAGCAGATCGACGCCGAAATCCGTCGTTCTCTGATGCCGACCCTTTACTGCTGCCATGCCGTTCTTCCGTATCTGTTCGAGCGCGATGGCGGAACGATCGTCAACGTGTCCTCGAATGCCACGCGTGGCATTCATCGTGTGCCCTACTCGGCGGCAAAGGGAGGGGTGAATGCCATCACCCAGTCGCTGGCCATGGAACTGGCCGAGCACAACATCCGCGTGGTCGCCACGGCCCCGGGCGGTACGCAAGCGCCGCCGCGCCGCATCCCCCGCAATGCCGCCGGCGACACGGCGGCGGAGCAGGGGTGGATGGCCGACGTCGTGGAGCAGGTGAAGTATTCGAGCTTCATGAAGCGCTACGGCACGATCGACGAGCAGGCCGCGCCGATCCTGTTTCTCGCCTCGGACGAGGCGTCCTACATCACCGGCAGTGTGCTGCCGGTCGCCGGAGGAGACCTCGGCTGAAATTCCAAGACTAACCCAGCGTAACGACTCGTGGAGGAGCGAAACATGCGTGCTATCGATGTAAATGAAGCCATAGACAACAATCCGGTCGGACGCTTTCAATGGATGGTGGTGGGGCTCTGCGCCCTGCTGCTGATCGTTGACGGCTACGATGTCTTCGTGGCCGGAACCGTGCTGCCGACCCTAATGGCGGAATGGCAGCTCAGCAAGCCGGAGGCCGGGGTGCTACAGGCCTGGGCGCTGTTCGGGATGATGTTCGGCGCGCTCATTTTCGGCCCGCTGGCCGACAAGATCGGCCGCAAGAAGGGCATTGCGATCAGCTTCGTGCTGTTCACCGTCGCCACCCTCCTGACCGGCTTTGCTAGCACGCCGACGGAGTTCAAGATCTTTCGCTTTATCGCCGGACTTGGCTGTGGCGGCTTGATGCCGAACGCCGTGGCGCTGATGAACGAATACGCGCCCAGGCGCCTGCGCGGCACCATGGTCGCCTTGATGTTTTCCGGTTACTCCGTCGGCGGCATGGTCGCCGCCGCGCTCGGCATCGGCTTGATTCCGCAGTTCGGCTGGCAGCCGATGTTCTTTATCGCTGCCGTTCCGCTGCTCATGCTTCCGATCATTCTGTGGAAACTGCCTGAGTCGCTCGGTTTCCTCATCCGACAGGGCCGGCAGGAGCAGGCGAAACGGATCCATGCGAAGATCGCGCCGTCCGCACGTCTCGCCGCCGGCGACACGCTGACCTTTACCGAAACGAAGGGGGCCGCCGCCTCGGTTGCCGAACTCTTCCGGCATCAGCGCGCCCTGCGCACGGCAATGCTCTGGGTCGCCTTCTTCTGCTGCCTGTTGCTCGTCTACCTTCTGTCTTCGTGGCTGCCAAAGGTACTGCAGGAAGCTGGTTATGCTGAAAGGGCCAGTCTGCTGAGCCTCTTCTCCCTCAATTTCGGCGGCATGGCTGGGGCAATCGCCGGCGGCTGGCTCGGTGACCGGTTCGGGCTTCCGAAGGTCGTGGTCGGCTTCTTCGCCGCTGCCGCGGTATCGATCGCACTGATCGGCTTCAATCCACCTGCCGGCCTGCTGTTCCTGATGGTGTTCATCGCCGGTGCCAGCACGATCGGCACGCAGATCCTGCTCTATGCCAGCGTGGCGCAGCTCTATAACCTCTCCGTGCGCTCCACAGGGCTCGGCTGGGCCTCCGGCGTCGGACGCATCGGCGCGATCGTTGGCCCCACGCTTGGCGGTTTCCTGCTGGCAAAGGAATTTCCGCTGCAGCAGAACTTCCTGATCTTCGCCATTCCGGCGGTCATCGCGGCAGTGGCGATGCTGGTGTTCGCCGTCAGCAACGCGCGCCGCTCGAGCGCCATGGCGCTGGCGGCGGCATGAGGCGGTGGCCAGCGGTCAAGGGAACCGGCATGCGGATGCATCTCTCCCGGTCGTTGTGACCGGGGCGGTCTCTGCCTGGGTTGCCGGACGAACCGCTGGCCCCCTCAGCCACTTTTTCGCCATCGTACCGTCTTCTGCCGTGCGACAGGGTCAATACGGGAGCCGCGATGAGCGCGGCTTTCGCCAATGCGGGAGACTGAATTCATGTATTACCTCGATCTTCCCGACCATCGCCTGCATTACACCATCGATGGGGACGACCCGGCTGCGCCCTGGCTTGTCTTCTGCAACTCGCTCGGAACCGACCTTCACATGTGGGACGCGCAGGTGGCGGTATTGTCACGGCACTTTCGCATTCTGAGATACGATCGCCGCGGTCACGGCCAGTCGTCTGCGCCGCCGCCACCCTATTCGCTGGCCGATCTCGGCAGCGACGTGATCGCCTTGCTCGATGCCCGGGAGATCGAGCGTACGCATTTCTGCGGTCTGTCGATCGGCGGCCTGACGGGGCAGTGGCTGGCCATCAACGCCGGACACCGCCTCGACAAGATCGTCATCTGCGCCACGGCAACGAAGATCGGCACCGCCGAAGGCTGGGCCGTGCGGATGAATGATGTGCGGATGAACGGGCTTGAGCCTCTCGCCACCGCCACTGCGGAGCGGTGGTTCACCCCGACGTTCAGGGCCGCCGAACACGGTGTCGTCGGCGCGGTGCTCGAAGGCTTCGCAGCGACATCGGTCGACGGCTACACCGGATGCTGCGCAGCACTTGCCGGCGCCGACCTAGGGGAGGAAATCGAGCAGATCGCCAACCCCCTACTTGCCATCTCAGGTGACGACGACCCGGTATGCCCGCCATCCGATCTGGAACACATATCAGTCCGTGTGCAACAGGGCCGGCACCTATCGTTGCGGGGCCGCCACATCGTTAATATCGAAGCCTCGCAGGCGTTCAATGCTGCGCTGCTGGATTTTCTGCTCAACGAGCCGGCAGCGCCACGTTGATCCAAGTCCGGCGGGCCATTCGGTCACAGTCTCCAACTCGCTGCCTGGCCCAAAATCCCGGCGCAATCGATAGTCCTTTGCCCGGGCTCAGAAGGTCAGGCGGGTCAGTCGAACTGGTCCTTGAATGAGCCGATTGATCTCGGTTTCCAGGTCGAATGGCTGTTCGGCGTCAGGCTGGCTCGCGTCCAGAATTTTTTTGCTGCTGTTACACAAGCCCGAGTGCTACACAAATTAAAGATAAAAGCATATAATCTACGTTCATAAATATTTGAATTTGTGATTTGTGGTTGGATATTGTCGCTTTGACGGGCGTCAGAGCCATTCTGAGAGAAACAAAATGATAAATTGCCTGGTGGTCGATTTGGGCGCTGGGAGCGGGCGGGTGATGCTGGGCCGTTTCGACGGACAAAAGATCGATCTTTCGGAAGTTCACCGGTTCTCTGGGATAGAGATTCGTCTCGATGACGGCCCTCACTGGGACCTCGACCGTTTGCTTGAGGAAATCAAGAAGGGGTTGCGGCTGGCAATCGAACGTTGTGAGACGATCAATTCCATCGGCGTGGATAGTTGGGGGGTGGATTATGCTCTCGTCGATGCGGATGGAAAGCTACAAGCTGCGCCTCACCACTACCGGCATCCCCGTTCCCAGCGAGGCTATGACGCCTTTCCCATGACGCCCGGTGAAGTGTTCGAGGCGGACCGGCTCGCAGGTTCTCCCAGTCAACACGGTCTATCAGCTTTTCAGCGCAGGCAAGGAAGATCCATCGGCTATTGCCACCAGCCAGCACGCGCTGATGATAGCCGATGCCGTAAATTATTACCTCACAGGGACAGTCGGCGGCGACCTTACGCTTGCGCACACTTCAGGCCTTCTCTCGTTGGACGGAAAATGGGATCGTTCCATCTGTAGTAACGCCGGCATCCCCCTCGGCCTGCTTCCACCGTTGAAGCAGCCAGGCACGGTCCGTGGCCGGCTTCATGGAGCGCTCCAATTGGAACTTCAACTACCGAGCCGAATTCCCGTGATCTCGGTTGCGGCGCACGACACCGCAAGCGCAGTATGCGGGCTTCCGCTACGCACACAGGAAGCATTCCTGATCTGTGGTTCATGGTCAATCATCGGCCACGAGGTAGTTCAAGCGATCGCTTCGGAAGACGCCCGGTTAAGCGGCTTCGGGAACGAAGGTGGCGTTGAAGGCCGCTCGCTTTTCTTGCGAAGTTTGAATGGATTACATCTGCTCCAGAAGCTTCGTGCACATTGGTCGGAGCGCGTGGGGCAGGAGATCAGCTTCACTCAAATGTCGATCTTTGACGATCGCCGACACACGCGGAGTGTCTGCTTCAATCAATCCGTCGGATCCAGCTTTCTTCGATCCACCCGACATTGTTGCGGCCTTGAGACGCGGCTGCCCCAGAACTCGCTGCATACCCTATTGACGACATCGGCCTTCTCGCACTTGCCGTCTACCGCGGGCTGACTGAAGACGTTGCAGAAAGTCTCTTGGTGCTCGAACGGCTGACGAACGAGCCCGGCGGCTCGCCTCCGATCTGCGGAGGCGGAGGCCAGGATGCCTTTTGTGCCAAATGATAGCAAACCGCACCAGTCGCATTGTCACCGTTGGACCAATCGAAGCAAGCGCTTGGGGAAATGCCGCAATGCAGCTGATTGGCCTTGGTTTTATCGAGAACCTTACTGCAGGCGCGCATCGTGATTGAAAAATCGGCCGATATCCTGAATTACTACCCTCAGAAATAACAATGGGCCTTGCCAAAAAAATGCTCGCAGTCGAACGAAGACAAAAAATTCTTGACCTGGTGTACCGTCAGAGGACGGTGCAGGTCACTGATCTCAGCAAGTCTTTTGGCGTGACCGAAGAGACGATCCGCCGCGACCTGCAAGCCTTGGATGGAAGCGGGCTTCTGAGCCGCAAGCACGGGGGGCGATAGCGCAGGGAAACCGAAGCGGAAGATCTTCCCTACCGGATGCGTCAGATCACCAATATCGAGGCAAAGCGGAAGATTGCCGCTCTCGCTGCTACCTTGGTGCACGATATGAATGCCGTCATGATCGACTCTTCATCGACGGCTTTTGAGGTACTCAGCGCGCTTAGAGATCATCACGACCTGACGTTGATTACCAATTCTGTGCGCATTACAGCCGAACCCGGAGCAACCCAGCACAGCATCGTCTCTGTCGGCGGCGAGCTGCGCAAACAGTCGATGACCTTTGTTGGAACATTGGCGACGCAGGCAATCGCCAAATTCAATGCCGATATCGCGCTCATCAGCTGCAAGGCCATCTCGATATCGGGAGGTGTTATGGACGCGAGCCTTCCGGATGCGGAGGTCAAGCGTGCGTTCATTGCCGCCGCCCGAAAGGTCTGTCTCCTCGTCGATGGGGACAAATTTGATGGTTCAGCGCTCACCAGCGTCTGCCCGGTTGATCAAATCAACGCGGTTGTCACCGATCGGCAGCCTTCTGACGCATGGATCAAACATTTTCAAAAGATTGGCATCCCGATCCTCTATTAAAAACAACATTTTCAAACATTTTAATTTCTGGTTTTGTTGACTTCATGGCGGTCGTGGCTATGCTCCTCTCCGGAATGGAAGGTGAGGATCATGGAAAACAATCTCGAATTGCGTGAATTTATCTGCGAGGTGGGCCGACGCGCCTACGCGCGTGAGATGGGCGCGGCCAACGACGGCAATATTTCCGTTCTCCTGGATGACGGTATGCTTCTTTGCACGCCGACCGGTGTCTCCAAGGGCTTTATGAAGCCGGAAATGATCTGCCATATCGATCGCAGCGGAAAGCCCATCGGTGATAGGCTATATCGTCCGTCCACCGAAATTGGCATGCATTTGTGTGTCTACGATCATCGAGACGATGTGCGTTCCGTCGTGCATGCGCATCCGCTTTACGCCACTGTGCATGCCATTTGCGGCAAGCCGCTGACCCAACAGATCATGCCTGAGTCGACAATGTTTTTGGGCGAAGTCCCGTTGACCCCATGCACGGCCTTCCGTCCACGCTGGAACTGTCCGACGCCATCATACCTTACCTGCAAAGGCACGATGCGCTTTTGCTCGAAAACCACGGTGCCCTGACTTATGGGCATGATTTGAACAGCGCCTATTTCAAGATGGAAGCACTCGATTACTACGCCAAGGTCGTCTACCTCGCGGCCTCCTACGGCGGCGCCAAGGAGTTCAATGCAGATCAGATCGAGAGGTTGCTCGATGTTCGCCGCAAGCACTTCAACCAGCCGGGCCGCCATCCGTTTTTGAATCTCGCAGAGCAAGTTCGTCAAGAAGATCATTGATCTTTTGAAGACTATGTGGAGGACACAAATGTACGCAGAAAAGTTTCGCCTGGATGGCAAGGTCGCCGTCGTTACGGGTGGCGGACGCGGTATAGGGCTAAGCTGCGTCGAGGCGCTTGCCGAACACGGAGCAAAAGTTGTCATTGCCGATATCGACAAGGCAATCGCCGATGAGGGCGCGGCGGCTATGAAGGCAAAGGGATATGATGTCGCCACCTACCAGGTCGATGTTACGAAATCGGCGGAAGTCGATGGGCTGGCCGACTGGGTGGTCTCGACCTATGGCAAGGTGGACATCCTGGTTGCGAATGCAGGGATCGCTCGCTCCGGTGTGGCGGCAGAAGACGTGACCGACGAGCATTGGCTCCACGTCAATGACGTCAACTACAATGGTGTATTTTGGTGCAACCTCGCGATTCGCACGGCATATGCTCAACGCCAATTCGGGCTCGATCGTCAATATCGGGTCAATGTCGGGTCTGATATCAGATCGCCCACAGAAGCAAACCTACTATAACGCCGCCAAGGCGGCTGTGCACCAGATGACATCGTCGCTTGCGGCGGAATGGGCCGACCGTGGCATCCGTGTCAACGCCGTTGCGCCCACCTACATCGAGACTGCGATGACCACTTATCGTCACGACAATGAGGGTATGATCGATGTCTGGCTACGAGATACTCCGATGCACCGTCTTGGCAAACCTGACGAAATCGCATCCGTCGTCCATTTTCTTGCATCGGATGCGTCAAGCCTCATGACGGGGACGACGGTCGTTGCTGATGCTGGTTTTACCTGCTGGTAAATATATTCCGAATGCATTTTGGCCGGCGGCGGATCCATTGATTCGTCCCGGTCTCTATCGGCGGACAGCCGCAACCCGGCACAATCTGCGCTTGCTCCCGTCGTGGATGCGGCTCTTGGAATTCGCACCGCCCTCTCCCCCGAAGTCTGCCGGGAGGAATGGCTTGGGGCCATACCTCCATGCCGCTACCAGCAGGTATATCCCCCGTCGACCGGCACGACCGCCCCGGTCATCAGGCTTGCAGCATCCGAGGCAAGGAACAGGACGGCGCTTGCGACCTCGAATGCCTGGCCCATCCGACCCATCGGCGTGTCGTGAAGCCAAGCTTCGATCCGGTCGATATTTTCCGGCACGGCTCGCACCATGGGGGTCTCGATGTAGGTCGGGGACACGGCATTGACGCGAACGCCATGTTCCGCCCATTCGGCAGCCATGGATCGCGTCATATGATGAACGGCGGCTTTGGAGACGTTGTAGGGCGTTTGTGGCTGCGGCCGGTTGCAGATCGTTCCGGACATTGAGCCGAGATTGACGATCGAGCCGCGGCGCACCTTGATCATATGGCGACCGAACGACCGGGAGCACCAGAAGACGCCGTTGACGTTGACATCCATCATGCGCAGCCATTTTTCGTCGGTTACGGCTTCTGACGGAATTCCGCTTTCGCCGATGCCTGCATTGTTGATGAGGATCGTCGCCGGTGTGCCGCGCTCTGCCAAAACGTCGGCAATCTCGTCCATTCTTGCCGAGGACGTGACGTCGCCGACGAACAGTTCCGCTACAGAAGCCCTTAGCATCAAGGGCTTCGAGTCCCTGCCTTGCCGGCGCTTTCATCATGTTCGATAAGAACCAGCCGAGCGCCGGCTTCCCCCAGGGCTTCCGCACAGGCGAGGCCGATGCCACGGCCACCACCGGTAATAACTGCAATTTCTCCGTCGATCGTGAAACGCTTGTGAAACATTGCAGCCACCCTTTGCTGTTGGCAGTCAGATGTCGAAGTTCTGTGGCAGGATCACCAGGTCGCAGAATCGTCACATTGCGTGGTCGTGTCAGCATGAACAGCACCGCTTCGGCGACTTCCGATGGTTCGATCAGATTTCCGGCGGCCATCGCCTTTTCGAGGTTTTCGGCTGGCCAGTCCTTCAGGAGCGCCGTCACCACCGGCCCGGGGGCAATTGCGCCGACCCGGATGCCGAATTTTGAAACCTGCCGCCGAACGGTGTGGACGAAGGCCTGGACAGCATGTTTGGAGGCCGTGTAAACCGGTTCCCACACCACCGGGACATGGCCGGCCACGGAACTCGTCACGATGATGTCGCCTGTCTTGCGCTCCACCATGTGTGGCAAGACGGCATGCACGCAGCGAAACACGGCGTTGATGTTGAGATTGAGCATCCGGTCGAAGGCATCCGGATCCCCATCGATCAGGTCGCCGCCGATATAGGATCCTGCATTGGCGTGGAAGACATCCAGCTGCCCCGCCTTCGAAAGGATCTGAGGCATCATGGTGGCGACGCTGCTGGTGTCGGCGAGATCGATCACCAACGGGATAGCATTGCTGCCGAGTTCGCGGCACGCGTTATTCAGACTGTCTTCCGCGCGGTCGATCATGACGACCCGGGCGCCGGAGTCGAGATATGCCTTGCTGCAGGCGAGCCCGATTCCTGAGGCGGCGCCGGTGATCGTCGACGACTTTTCCTTGAAGTTTGTTGTCCATTCTCATTTCCTCCTGATCGTTTGGTATTTGATTTGTCCCTAGCGGGTGACGTAGCCACCGTCGACGACAAGCACGGAGCCGGTGACATAGCTTGCGGCGGGAGAGCACAGGAACAGGATGCAATTGGCGATCTCTTCTGGCTGGCCGTAGCGCGCCATCGGGGTCATTTTTCGCCAGACAGAATCCCATTCCGGAATAGCAAAGCCGCCCCGGGTCATATCCGTGTCGATGTAGCCGGGGGCGACCGCATTCACCCGGATGTTTTCAGCCGCGACCTCACTGGCAAGGCTCTTCGTCATCATATGCACTGCAGCTTTGGATGCGTTGTAGGCCACCTGGTTTTGCGGAATATTGGTCACGTAGCCCGAGATCGAGCCGACGTTCAGGATGACGCCGCCACCTTGCTCGCGCATCGGATTGATTGCAGCGCGGCAAAATCGAAAGGCTTGGGTGAGGTTCGTCGACAAGATCTTGTCCAGCATCTCGTCGTCGAAGTCCGCCGTGTCGCCATGGATGGCGACGCCGGCATTGTTGACGAGAATATCGATGCGACCGAATTTCGCGATCGTATGCCGGATCAGCATTTCCGGCGCGGTCGGGTCCGTGGCATCGGCCGACACGAAATCGTACTCGTAGCCGGCGCCGTTCAATAGTGCATCCGCATCTGGATTTTCGCGGCGCGCGGTCAGCACGGATTTTGCCCCGGCCTCACCGAACAACTGGGCAACGGCAAGCCCGATACCGCGATTGCCGCCGGTAATAAGTGCGATCTTGCCGTCCAACCTGAATTGATTCAGGACCATTTCTGTCTCCTCCTCATTTGCCTGTGATGTCGCCAGTTGCTCACCCGGCGGAAGCGGCTCCGAGGCAAGCAAAGTCGTAGTCGGCAAGACTCCGCTTGACGGCCGCCATGAGTAGGTTTTCCGGAATTGCAGGGCGTATCGCTGAAATGCGCTAAATACGGCAGATGCTGGCGAAGCAGGGTAACGGGAATGGAGACGCCGGTCAGCGCGTACCAGTGTGTCGGTTGCTGCCTTGGCGTCTGGCCTGTTCCAATAATAGCGTATCCGGTCGGAATAGGAGTAGTGCCGTTGAACCCGCTGGTCGGCTGGCGACCCGCCATAATGGCGATCCCAGTCCTGCGGTTCCGCCAGCATCAGCTGCTCCATCGTGGCCATGAGCGGACGGTTTCCGTAGTCCGGCAGCAAGTCGGTTGCGATCAGGTCAAGGCCGTAAAAAGCCTCCCGCAGGGCAAAAGTCAGTTCCGGGCCAACCTTCAGGATCGAATACCCATCTTCAACCAGTTGGCGTAACGGCGTCCCACCTTGATAGTCGGTGGAGTGGGCTTCGAACACGAATTGCGGCTCGGCATCAAGCAGGCGAGTGAGTTCCGATGCTTTCGACCGGTCGTAGCGGATGACGTTCTGGTTTCCGAACTCCACACCGGGCTGCACGACCAAACCGATCACCCTTGAAAAGGCATCTTCAAGGCCTTGTTCTCGGAATATCCGCCGATGAATATCGATCGTTTCCCAGGCGGCGGCGGCCGTTGTCGGCTTGACCTCGGTGAGGGCATGGTCGGCGCCACCCGGCGGCGGCACTTCGGTCCCGATGATGTAAAGTGGCAGGGGCGCTGTGCCGCCCGCCACGGCATCCTCAGCTGCTCGCGCAAGCTGTGCAGCGCGCCGCGCCGTTGTTTCATCGTCAAGTGCAGCTGGTTCGCCGGCACACCCCATGGATGCATCCAGATGGATTTTCCGAAAGCCCGCCTGCGCGTAACCGCGAACCATGGAGGCTGCCTTGTCCAGCGCGCTGGCCGCCTCTTCGCTGCGCCAGGGATTGGGGCCGAGATGATCCCCACCGAGGATAATGCGTTCGGCATTCAGCCCGCAACTGGCGGCAATGCTATATACAAGCGCGGCAAAGTCCTTGGGCCGCATGCCGGTATAGCCGCCGAACTGGTTCACCTGGTTGCACGTGGCCTCGAGCAGGACGTCCGTCCCCTTGTCGCGCGCGTTCTCGATCGCAGCCCGGATCACAAGCGGATGGGCGGAGCAAACCGAGGTAATGCCCAGCGGGCTTGCTTCTCGCCTTGCCTCGGCAAGGTTGTCCAGAGAAGGGGTCATGCTCGCCTCGTTGTCTGTGCAATAAAAGAATCCAGCTCTGCGCGGGTTCCGGCACCCTCCATCGGCCCCTGTACGGTAACATTTCTGGCGCCTGCCGCATTGGCATAGTCGAGCGCCTGTTGCGGTGACATTCCAAGCCGCCGGCAGGCCACGAAGGCACCACCGAAGCAATCGCCGGCTCCGGTGGGATCGACCTCGGCGACGTCAAAGGCCGGCAGAATCGACGCGATATCCATCGGCCCCGAAAAATGTGGCGCCGTTCTCTCCGCGTTTCAGAGCGATTTCGCTGATCTTGCCAGCAAACAGTGCCGCAATCGCCGTCTCTTCGGTTTCGGCGCCGGCTGCCAGAAACAACTCTGATCCGGACGGCAACAACAGGTCGGCACTCGAGACCAACTCAACGAAGCGGTCGCGTGGTCTGGCCATGCTGCAGCAACTCCTTGCGCAGATTCGGATCGAGCGACACGCTTCCCCCGCGCTCCCGAACCACATCGAGCGCGTAATCGAGCAGATTCCAGAGACCCGGTATGGCGAAAGCCGTTCCCATTACGTGCAGATGCCCTGCGCGCGAACAATGTCTTCGCTTCCTCTGTAAGGCCCACCAACGCGGCAGCCGACTTGCTGATGTTGAAGACGAAATCATGAGACCCGTCCGGTCGGTAGCGCACGAAAGCACTGCCCGTCGGATACTCCATGTTGATCGAGATCGCCGACACGTCGGCGCCGTCATGCGCCAACCGCTCGATGTTCAAGCGGCCGAAGTCGTCGTCGCCGACGGCGGCGACGATTCCGGCCGCTCCGCCGATCCGGGCGCATTGATCGATGAAAATGGCGGGCGCTCCGCTGGGGTAAGGTCCCTTCAGATCCAGCGTTTCAAGAAATCCCTCGCCCCTTTGAGTTGCCATGATCTCCACCAGGATTTCTCCGATGGTAACTGTTGGTCCCAGCACGTCGGGGGCCAATTTGGTGGGGCTTGGTGTTTGGAAAGATGTCGATGGCAGCATGTATTTCAGACGCAATTTCCCGTCCGCCGAATGACCAGCGTTCACGAATGTTTCTTGGCGCATCGAAAATGCTTGGCGCGCTTGGAAACCAGCAACAGGAAACCGCTTTTCTCCTCCGGTTTTCCTGAGATGTAATCTAATTTGTTTTGATGCGCAACATATTAAGTCTGCGCGTTGTAAAATGCCCCGTTCATGGATCTTCCGACCGTCGCACGGAGACGCTATTCTTGCTTCGCAGTCTCTTCAAAGCGATTGCTTTCAACCGACAGATAGCGCTGGTGCAGCATGCACGCGGCCCCGAACGCGGAGCCTGCGGAAAACTCGTCATTCAAAACGATAGAGGGGATTGGAAAGCTCTGCTCTTGTGCGGTCTGCATATGGACAGCAACCCTGGCTGCAACGAGGGGGTAGAGCGCAGCGACCGAACCTCCGAGAACGACACGATCCGGATCAATGATGCGGCAGGTTTGAACGAGTGCTAGAGCAAGCGATCTGGCCCAGTCTTCTGCAATCATGACGGCGTTCGGCTCCCGGTCACGGACATCATCAAGGAAGTCGCCAAACTCGGCTACCGATCGGGTCGAGATCTTGCGATACTCGACCATTATGTTTTCAAGTCCGATGAGTTGCTCGAGATTTTGACCGCTGCCAGGCTCGCCGGCAATGTGGAGGTGCCCAATCTCACCTGCCAAGCCGTGCGCGCCTCGAAACAAATTGCCATCGACCGCGATTCCGCCACCGACACCGCTCTCCAGGACAATGAAGAGAGTCACTCCCGGATGCGCTTCGCTGTGACCGTAAGTGGCACCGATAGCGAAGGCATTGGCGTCATTCTCAGCCGTGACGGGCACCCGAATTGGCAGGCGTGCCTGCGCGAGTTCGACGAGATTGACATCTCTCCAGCCGAGCAACGGCGCAAGCCGGACGAGACCGTTGCGGTCCATTTGCGCCGGCGTCGATATGCCAAAGCCTTCACATCGGTGCCATTGATCAGGCGAGATTGATTCGATCGAGAGCGCGACCGCGCGCTCGATCGCCGCTTCGGCATTCATTGAGGGGCCGTCGAACGGTTCGGAGCTAACGTTGACGATATTTGCCGCCAGGTCGATCCGGGCGGCGGTGATGTGTTCGACGCCGATCTCGACGCCAAGGAAAAAAACCGCGTCGGAAACGAGCTCGACCATAACACCGGGGCGACCCGCACGACTGTGGTTCGGGCGCTCCTGCGTATCGTCGACGATCTCCCGAACGAGACCGGCAGAGGCCAGTTCGGCAATAATGTTCCCCGAAGAAGACCTGTTTAGATTAAGCATTCGTGCCAGTTCGGCGCGGCTTAATCGTCCAGCCCGATGTAGCGCTCGCAGGACCGCAATCTCATTGTTCTGCCGGATTCGGCGAGGTGAGCTTACAATGGATACCAAATTGTTCACCTTCAATTTCCCGCCGGCAGCCGCAACAGCCTCGCCCGCTGTGGCGCAAGAATACTTGTGCTACCGCGGGCGATCACTGTGGTCACTAATTGAATCAAATTTCTAGCGATTGCGTCAAAAACTCGACCAGGAGAGCGGAATTCAGGGTTTCCTGTTGGTCTTGCGTCGCCGGGCAGCCTCAGCACGCTTCAATTCGATGAACGATTTGGCATGTTCTGCGAGCGGCTGATTGTCGGTCCACGTGTCCCGCCAGATAGCGCAGGCGATAGACAGTCCTTCATCCACGACCGCGCTGGAAAACGACTCGAAGGTGATATCCCGCTGATAGTCGATATCGAGCAAAGCATCGAAAATCAGATCAAAATTGATGACGCCGTCACCAAGGTAGCCGCGGTTGCTTTCGCCAATGTGGAAGTAGCCGATCTTGTCAGCCGCCAGCCGAATGGCCGCCGCGGGATTGGCCTCCTCGATGTTCATATGGAACGTGTCGAGATGCAAGGCCACGTGATCGGACCCGGTAGCCTTGATGAAGTCGAGGCCTTGCGCTGCTGTGTTCAACAGATTGGTCTCAAAGCGATTGACGATTTCAAGGACAAGATCCACCCCCACGACCTTTGCGATGTCCGCGATCCCGGCAATGGCGGCAATGCTGTTCTTTCGGCCACGATCGGTTGGCTGGGTCGCGTATTTCGTATGCGCGGAATAGAGAATGCCCCCTAACTTAGAGCCGCCGATATCCCGCACGGCCTTGACGGCGTCAGCCAGCAACTGCTCGCCTTTCTTCACGACGGCCGGGTCCTCGTTGGAAATATCCGCGGAGAGCGGCAGGCCCATGGTAACCGCGATGTCGAGGTCGAGGGCTTCTGCCTTTTTGCCAACCTATCAAGATCGAATTTCTCGGGCCGAAGATAAGCGAATTCGATCAGGCGATATCCGCAAGCCGCGGATTTTTCCATCGCGCTTTCCAGCTCGGCCTGAGAACCGCCGCCGGTCCAAACAAAAGAATGTATTCCCAGACGATTCATTGGATTCTCCTCCTAACGCCTCATGAAGCAGCTCTGCTAATTTGCAGTGGATCGCAACAAATATCTATAAGCCGCTTTTGTCAATCCGGTACATTTTGGATAGAGTGGGTGGTCGCATGCGGCAATGCAGCAAGAATCTTCGCTGAAGCAGCAATGGCGACCATGTCATCCTCATGCTCTCATTTGACGCGATTAGATATTTGCAGTTTTTGACAACAAATTGTTGCGCTCGGGTCTTGGATACATTAGAACCCTGTTTTAGGGAGCCATGCGGGGGAGTGCCGTCGGTTTCCGGGAGAGGCGAGCTATGCCGAAGAGGCAGGCAGCGCCAGCACGTATTCAACCCTCGGAGGAGAAAACCATGAAACGCAAATTGAACCTCAGCCTCACCGCGCTTGTCGTTGGCTTGATGGCCAGCACCGCGCCGGCCTGGGCGGATTTCTGGTCTGATGCCGGTGCGAAATACAAGGGCGTTGTGCTGCACGGCGTGACCGAAAGCACGCCGCCCTCAAACTACATCAAGGATATCCTTGCGCCGGAGTTCGAAAAGAAGACCGGGATCAAGGTCGAGATCGAAACCACCTCGTGGGATCAGATGTACGACAAGGCGATCAAGGATATGGAGGCGCAGACCGGTATCTACGATATGATTTATATCGAACAGGATATCATCTACGCCTATCTCGCACGCAATTTCCTCGTCGATATCTCGAAATCGCTCAAGGACGATCCGTCGCTGAAGGCGCCGGAATTCGACGAGACGCATTTCACGACATTTGCGAACTATTTCAAGAATGCCGATGGCGACCTGTTCGGCATTCCGATGGAAGCCTTCATCAAGGTCTATCTGTATCGTACGGATCTGTTCAACGATCCGAAGGTGAAGGAAGCCTTCAAGAAGGAGACCGGCAAGGATCTCGTTCCGGCAAAGACCCACGAGGAATATACCCAGATCGTGGAATTCTTCACCAAGTGGGGAAAGGACAACAATCTCGAGCTTTGGGGCACAACGGCTCAGGCCCATACGGGGCACCCGGCCTCCTGGTATGAGTTCTTCGAGTCGATTGCACCGACCTTCGGCGTCTACAATTGGGGCATCGATGCGTCGAAGAACTATGCTGCTTCCGTTGCCAATGGCGGCACGATGAACAGCGACAAGTCGAAGGCGGCGCTCAAATACTGGCTGCATCTTCGCGACATCGCCCCACCGGAATCCGCAGCCAGCACGTGGAGCGAAACCGCCAGCACATTTGCAGCGGGGCGTGTGGCACAGGGCCTGATCTACGGTGAAAATGCCGCATGGATCGCTTCCGACGCGGAGAAGTCCAAAGTCGTCGGCAATGTCGGCGTCGCCCTGCCACCGCTTGAAGCGGGTGTGCTCGAAGAAGCGGAAGCCGGCAAGGGCTATATCGGCTATTATGACGGCGGAGCTTTCGGCCTTCCTGCCACCTCCAAGAACAAGGAGGCTACTCTCCTGTTCCTGCAGTTCATTGGCCAGGATTCAGTTCAGAGCGACTGGGCGGTCGCTGCTCCCCGCATCACCAATACGGCGACCTATGACGACCCGAAGATCGCCGAAATGGATAAGAAGCTCGGCGGCTACTATTCGATGCTGAAGAATGACGGCAAGCTGTTTGCCGGCGCTCCTGCATATCCGTTCCACGCCCAGGTGCGTGAAGCAACAGCGCCGATCTTCTACAAGATCCTCACCGGCGAAGTTAGCCCCGACGAAGGTCTCGACCAGATGGCGGCGGCAGCGGAAGCCGAACTGACCAATCTCGGCTATCGCAAGTAAAGACTGAGGGTTGAGCGGTCGCCGCCATGGCGGCGGCCGCTTGTCCGTATAACGTCCGGCGTGGACACCTGGAAATATTCGAAGCCTGCGGGGAGGTTGGTTTCATGAGATCAAACAAGATAGGCTGGCTGCTGCTAGCGCCAACACTCACGATTCTCGGCCTGTTCGGTATCGTTCCTTTTCTTTACGTCCTCTACGTGGCGTTTCACCAATGGAATCCCTTCGGCGCCAACCCGGGGATGATCTATAACGGCGCGAACAATTTCCGCCGGCTGGTGGTCGACGGGGAGTTTCTGACCTCCATTTATTACACCGCGCTGTTTGCCTTTTTTGCGGTCGTCAGCGAAATTATCCTCGGCTATCTTCTGGCGCAGCTCTTCACCAAAGATTTTCCCGGCAAGGCGGTGTTTCGCACCATCCATACCTTGCCGCTGATTGTAGCGCCAATCGTTGTTGGCTCCGTCTGGCGGCTCATGACCACGCCCAGCATCGGGATCATTCCTTATTATCTGAAATACTGGTTTGGCTACGACCTGAACATTGGCAGCAATGCAACGGCCGCTTTCGCTCTCACGGTGATCATGGATATCTGGCACTGGACGCCGCTCGTCACGCTGACGCTGCTGGCGGCTATCGTCTCACTGCCGAAGGATCCTTTTGAACAGGCGCAGATCGATGGCGCAAATCGATGGCAGATCTTCTGGCACATCACCCTGCCCATGATCCGCCCCGCCATTCTGGCAACTGTTTTTATTCGTCTCATGGACGCACTCCGCACGGTGGATGAGGTTTGGATGCTGACCGGAGGCGGGCCGGGTGCAGCCACACGCTATCTGGGGCTGCACATCTGGAAGGTTGTCTTTCCGAAAACCGACTACGGCTATGGATCGGCCATATCAATCATCGTTCTCTACCTGACCCTTGTGATGTGCTGGCTGCTCTATGTCGGTCTGGTCTCCCCACGGGCGAAGAAAAGGATAATATGATGCAAACCAATCGCCCCTTCCTGAACGTACTTTTGTGGGTTGTCCTTAGTCTCCTGACGCTGTTCCCGATCTACTGGCTGTTCGTCATATCGGTGAAGCCCGCAGTTGAGCTGTTTTCCGCACCAAGCGTGTTCCTCGATCCGATCTACTGGAACAACTATGCAAAGGTGCTGACCAACGAAACGCTCAGACGCTACATGATGAACTCGATCATCATCTCCAGCGGCAATGCGCTTCTCGTGACGACGCTCGCCTTTATGGCTTGCTACGCGCTTTCCCGCTACGATCTTGCCGGCAAGGAAAACATCTTCTTCTGGACGATCACCAACCGCATGGCCCCGGCAGCGGTGTTTCTGTTGCCCTTCTTTTTATTGTTCACCCAGGTCTTCAAGATTGGCGATTTCAAGCTCTACGACACGCGGATCGGCATGATCCTGCTCTATTGCACGTTCAATCTGCCTTTCGCGATCTGGACGCTGCGGCCAACGATCGATGGCATTCCGAAGGAACTCGACGAGGCAGCGACCGTGGACGGCGCCTCCACCTGGCAGGTCATCAGCGAAGTCATCTTTCCGCTCGCCCGCCCAGGTCTTGCAGTGACGCTGATTTTGACCTGGGTCTTTGCCTGGAACGAGTTTCTACTTGCCGCGACACTCACCAGTTTCAACGCCCGCACGATCACCACGGGACTTTCGGAATATGTCACGACCACCGGGACGGAATGGGGAACCATGGCCTCCATTGCCATCATTACGCTTATTCCGGCGCTGGTCGTCTTCTCAGTCGTTCAAAGACACATCGTCGCCGGCCTGACCTTTGGCGCGGTGAAGGAGTAGAAACATGGATCATCCCATTGATCTCGAACAAGCCGACGACGAAGCTCGGGTTGTCGAGGCATCGCTCAAACGGTCGGGGTTTCTTCCCATCGTGACGAACTGGTTCGACCGGCTGTTCATGGGCATCTATCTGTTCGTTGCCCTTGAGCTCCTGTGGATGCGGTTCCTCGAACAGTCGATCCCACTGACGGTCTGCCATGTCATAGCCATAGCGCTCGGTGCGCTGATCGTCTGGAAAGGTTAACCCGTATGGAAAACCACCGTCATAGAAAGGTGCCGCAATGAAATCGCTGGTCCTTGAGGAAAAAATGAGACTCTCGCTCCGGGACTTCCCGATCGAGCGAGAGGAAGTCGTCGGACCCCACGACGTGCGGATCAAGTTGCACACGGTCGGAATCTGCGGCTCGGATGTTCACTACTATACCCATGGCGGCATAGGCGTCTTTCAGGTGAAGGCGCCAATGATCCTTGGGCATGAGGCATCCGGTATCGTTACCGAAATCGGGCCGGGCGTCACCACGTTGAAGCCCGGTGACCGGGTTTGCATGGAACCCGGCATCCCCGACCCCGCAAATCGCGCGACACGGATGGGCATGTATAATATCGACCCGGCGGTCCGGTTCTGGGCGACGCCGCCGGTCCACGGCGTGCTGCGTCCGTCGGTCGTGCACCCCGAGGCCTTCACCTTCAAGCTGCCGGACAATGTCTCCTTCGCCGAGGCGGCGATGGTCAGAACCGCTGGCCGTCGGTGTGCACGCGGCCACCAAGGCGCAGGTAAAACCAGGCGATATTGCGCTCGTGATTGGTGCAGGTCCCATCGGCCTTGTGACCGCGCTGTCCGCGTTGGCAGCCGGCTGCGCACGAGTCTTCGTCAGCGATGTCGACGATACCAAGCTTGAGCTCGCAGCGCGGCTTGGCGCGATCATTCCCGTGAACGTCGCGCGCCAGGATCTGGCAAAGGAGATTCTCGCTGCCACCGACGGCTGGGGCGTGGAGATCGTCTTCGAGTGCTCTGGAACGCCCAGGGGTGCCGAGAACATCTTTGATCCACTTTGCCCAGGTGGCCGCGTCGTGTTCATCGGTTCGCAAGTGCATGATATCGCCTATAATGTCGGCAAGGCCATGGTGCGCGAGGCTCGGGTCGAACATGTCTTCCGCTACGCGCATGTGTTTCCGCGTTGCGTTTCGATGTTGTCTTCGGGCGCCATCGACGTGAAACCACTCATTACGCGCACATTCGAATTCGATGAGAGCGTGCGCGCTCGAAATTGCCGCATCCGCCCCCAAGGGCGAAGTGAAGATGCAAATTGTACTACCGCAGTAAGGGGAGCGAGATGGCGCAGGTCAATATCAAGGACATCGTGAAGCAATACGGTGAACTCAAGGTCATTCATGGTGTCAACGTCGACATTGCGGATGGAGAGTTCGTCGTTCTCGTCGGCCCTTCCGGATGTGGCAAGTCGACGTTGCTTCGTATGATTGCGGGCCTTGAGGCCATCTCAGCTGGAGAAATCAGCATCGGCGGGCGGGTCGTAAACAACGTCCTTCCCAAGGATCGTGATATTGCGATGGTGTTTCAGAGTTACGCTCTCTATCCGCACAAGACTGTTGCTGAAAACATGGGCTTTTCCCTGAAGATCAAGGGCGCGCCGAAAGCTGAAATCAATGCCAAGGTGCAGAAGGCGGCTGATGTGCTCGATCTTGGCAAGCTCCTCGACCGCTATCCCAAGCAGCTCTCCGGTGGCCAGCGCCAGCTGTGGCGATGGGGCGCGCGATCGTGCGCGATCCACAAGTGTTCCTGTTTGATGAACCGCTCTCAAACCTTGATGCAAAGTTGCGCGTGGCAATGCGCGTCGAAATCAAGGAACTGCATCAGCGTCTGAAGACTACGATCATCTACGTCACCCATGACCAGATTGAGGCCATGACAATGGCCGACAAGATTGTTGTGATGAAGGATGGGTATGTGGAGCAGATCGGCAAGCCGCTAGATCTGTACGACCGGCCGCGCAATGTCTTTGTCGCGGGCTTTATCGGCTCGCCGTCAATGAATTTTCTCAAGGGCCGTATCCGGTCGGATGCGGGTGGCAAGGTGTTCGTCTCCGATGGTGGCGCCGTTTTGCCGGTCGAAGGCGAGAACCTGGAGGATGGTCGCCCCGTCGTCTATGGTATCCGTCCGGAGCATATCACGCTCGGATCGCAGGGCTTGCAGGTAAAAATTGCCGTCGTGGAGCCGACCGGAGCCGAAACGCAGATTTTTGCGCGCGGGTGACGAGGTGATTGACGCTCTGCTGAAAGATCGCGTGCATGTTCTGCCGGGAGAGACTGTCTTTTTCAGATAGACCCGCGCAAGGCACATATCTTCGACCGTGAAACAACCGTGCGCCTCTGAATCTTGCCGGTTCCTCCCGCCTCGCTCTCTGGGCCGGGTTTCTTCCATAGTGGAAGACGCACTCGCACGGGTGCAACAGGTAACCACCCGCGAAATGACGCGCGGCGGCTACATCAAGTAGGTCCCTCCCAAGGACGGGCGACCCGGGCTATCTCCGGTCGCCAAACTGGAGCCTGACGTCAGCTGTGGCTGACGTCAGGCCTTTCCAAGGAAAAGGCTAATATAAGACGGCCGCCTTGCTGTCTTCCCCGCAGGGCGGGCGTCCGTACCGGTATCAGAGGGAGGGTGTTTCAATGCGCGTCTCATGGTTGCCCCATCTGTCGGGCTTCTTTTGATCTGGATGATCGTACCGCTGGCGATGATGTTGTGGTACTCGTTCCAGAACGACAATCTGCTCAATCCCGGCACTGTCAGCTTCGCTGGTCTCTTGAATTATCAGTATTTCTGCACGGATCCTGCCTTTTCCGGTCCATCTGGAATACGCTGCGTCTTATAGTCGGCGTGCTTTTCGGTGGTATCGCGATCGGCCTTCTGCTGGGTCAGCCGATGTTCGGGCAGAGGATCGTGCGGATCATGATCATCTCGCCGTTCGTCGTCATGCCGCCGGTGGCGGCCCTTGTCTGGAAGAACGTGATCATGCACCCCGGCCACGGCGTATTTGCGGGATTTCAGCCGTGCGCTTGGGTCGCAGCCGGTTGACTGGTTTGCGTAATATCCGTTGTTTTCCATTATCATCATCGTCGCCTGGCAACGGCTGCCGTTTGCGACGCTCATTCTTTTGACTGCCCTGCAATCGCTTGACGGCGAGATATCAACACTGGGTCCACGGTTCCGATCAAACAGCTGCGGACGGCTTTCTAGTGTCAGACGGGTTCTCGCCATAGAAAGCCCGATAGGTGGCGGAAAAGCGACCGAAATGGAAAAAGCCCCACTTCAGGCATATCTCACTGACCGACTGCTGGCTCAAAGGATCCAGAAGCTCCTGTCGGACCGCCCGCATGCGCATCATTCGCAGATAGGCCGCCGGCGTGGTTTGCTTGAAAGCGCGGAAGCCGGTCTCAAGTGAGCGAATGGAAACGCCGGCCACCTCAGCCACCATTTGCATTGTGATCGGCCGGCTGATGTTGGAGTTCATAAAGTCAATTGCGCGACGGACGTGTCGTGGCGCAATCATGAGGATCTTCTTATCCAAGAGCGCAGAGAAGCGGTGCGGGATTGATCGCACCACCAGATCAGCGAGCGTTTGAGTCAGATGTGACATCGCGATCGGGGAATGGAGCAACGGCCCGTTATCCCGCATCCCAATGAGGATCGTCTGGACGAGGCTACCGATCAACTGACCGGATGGGGCGGAAAGGTCGACTGCAGGTGCCAATTCCAGCGCTCCGGTCAGCGGTGTTTCCAATATTGCCGCAACCGTCCGCGCGATAACTGTCCAGTCGACACGGAGCACGTCGGACAGATGGGGTTCTCCTCTTACAGTAAAGCGTTCCGCCTCATGATTGTTCACCAGGAGAATTCGGCCGGGTAAACCTTCGATTGTGGTTCGACCAAGCGTCACATCGATAGAGCCGGTGCGCGGGACGAGAACCGACAGCCACTCCGACGTCTCGGGGACGGTTCTCACGTGCCAGCCAGCCGCATATTGACCTGTGATCAACGTCAAGGTGCCATCAGACCGTACATCGGCCTTCCAGAGAAAATTTCGCGTCGGACCGGTAGGCGATGCGTCGAATGGGCCGAAATTTCCGGCGAAAGTCTCTACCATGTGCTCAAAATTTGAGCCCTGGAAGCGAGGGGCAAAAGCGGATGGTGCGTTATCAGGCATATAGACAGCCGACATAAGGTCTCGAAATATTGATGAAAATGACGAAGAACCGCCACTTCGGACAAGAACACTAATTTTTACGAATCAGGGCGCAAGATTTGTGCCGAAAGATCTAATATACGCGAGCGCCAAGGTTGTTTCGCACAAAGGCGCCGACATCCGAGTCAGCTCAAATCGGCCTAGACCAAAAGCCCTCGTAGATGTCTCAGGTCGGTATAATAGCGTTTGGACGCATGGCTGGCATCAGCACAGAACCCTCCACGTACCGAATATTTTGGCGATCACTTTCCCATTTTCGCGTCGCAGTTGCCCATACACAGTTCTTTGTTCCTCAGAACAATCAACAAGATCGAAGAAAATGCCTTCGTTTTTCTCGATGTTACCAAGGAGGAAAACCTCTTTTCGAATGACCGACCCCTTGGCGGGGAACCAATTTTCCAAGGCGCGATCGGCAAGTGCCTGAAACTCGGCAAAGTAAAATAATCCCGCGCCATTGAACTCCTGCGAGATGCTGGGAGCAAACTTAAAGGTTCGGGCGCTTTGTCGGACACGACATCAAACCCGAAATGCTTGCCCAACCGCCCATTGCGAATGGCCGCAGCGTTTTGCGCCAGAAGGCTCAACTCGAACCACTGGGCCTGCGGCTCGCGCAACGTCACACGTGCGATTGAGTGATTGTTGCCTTTGATCGTTCTGTGAACGAAGGCTGAGATCAATTCGATCGTGCCGACGCTTTGGCCATCAACAGATAACTCGTGTCGGGTCGATGTCTGGGTCCGCGAGACTGCGGACATTGTCGAATGGATGGTCAGAATGTCGTTTGCCCGTACGACGTTGAAGCGTGCCGCCGTGAGTGACGTCAGCGCAGATCGCGGCATAGGCTTCTTCTCCGTCGGTTGTTCTGAAATCCGCGTTGTCCATGCCGAGATGACGCGCCAGCATCAGCCAGTGGCGATGGCCGAGTTCCTTCATCAGCCAGGTTTCCGACAGCCCGGAGCCGTTCAAATGGGGCATGCCGAGTAGGATATGCGGATCAAGGGCACGCTGCATCAGGTCGCGTGCCGAAGGTCTTGAGGGCGGGAAGTCGAGAAGGGCTACGCTCATGATCAGGCGTTGACCGCTTTCTTCTGGGACGGCGTCTGTGATGACAGCCGTGCCGCGAGATGGCCGACCACATATTCTGCATCCTTGCCGACGCTTAGGAAACGGCCGGAACCCCAAGTCCACAGCCAGGGAAGTCCCAACACGTAGACACCATCGACGGCGGTGACGCCGCGACGATGGACGGGATAGGCGTTGCCGTCGAAGATCGGGAGGCCGACGAAGGACCAGTCGGGATTGAAGCCGGTGGCCCAGATGACGGAGGTGACGCCTTCAGCCTTCAGATCGAGGTCGCCGATCTCGGTTTCCGGGCTCCCATAGAGGTTCATAGACGGAGCCGGCTGGCGCCGCGATGTTCTCCTCGGCGATATAGCGGTCGATCAGGGCGTTGATGCCGTTGTAGACACGATCGGCGCCGTCAAGATTGGCCTTCAGGTTCGGCTCGAACAGCATTTTGCCGCCGGCCACGCCCGACATGCGGCCATAAAGCGCCATGCCCTCTAGCGCGAACTTGCGCAGATCGATATCGCGCCCGCCATCCCGCCCGGTGAGGTAATGGTTGGTGTCGTGCTTCTTCTTCGTCATGCCGTCCTTTTCGACGGTGATGTCGTACTGGCCGATATCGGACAGCCAGTCGACCACGTCGTGGCCGCGATAGAACCGGGCACAGCGCGGTGCATTGCCGGTGACGAGGTGCACCTTGCGGCCGGCAAGATGCAAATCCTCGGCAATCTGGCAACCGGACTGGCCGGAGCCGACGACGATAACGCCGCCCTCCGGCAACTGCCCGGGATTGCGATAGGCGGCGGTATGCATTTGCAGAATATCGTCCGGCAGGCGCTCGGCGGCGCGGGGAATGGCTGGGTCAGCGTAGAGGCTGGTAGCGATGACGATGCTATCGGCGGTTACCGCTCCGGCCGATGTCTCGATGCGGAAGAGATCGCCATGGCGCTCTAGAGCGGTCACGGCGGTCTGTTCGAAAACCGGTGCATCCACCTTGGCGACGAAACGGTCGACATAAGCGAGGATTTCATCCTTGACCATGAAACCGTTCGGGTCGGTGCCGTCATAGGGGTGATCCGGCAACTGGCACTGCCAGTTGGGCGTCACCAAGCAGAAGGCATCCCAGCGCTCGTCTTTCCATTTGTGCGCCACGGTCTTCTTCTCGAAGACGACGTGGTCGATACCGTGCCGCCTCAGGTAATGGGAGGCCGAGAGGCCAGCCTGGCCACCGCCGATGACAACCGCACTGTAGTGCTGCTTGAGGTTATGGGGCATTGACGGGTCCTTTCAGAGGATAAAGGTTTCGCAGCGGACGCGGGCATCTGCGTCGTTCAGGAAGGGGACAGCCGCACTTTCGATGCGGGCGAGCTGGTCGCTTGCCGATGAACACGCAAATCCATACTTCGCCTCGACGCGATCGCTGGCGATGGTCAGCGCCTTGCGGCTGCGATCGACGAAATCTGCAACCGGATAACTTTCGCCCTCGATGAAAAACTCACGTATAATCAGAGACGGGGAATAACAGCTCTCTTCCTGACCATCGGGCCAGGTGATGACAAAGCGCATTTCAGGCATGGGCTGCCTCCTTCAATGTTGCATAGGTGGAAAGATGAGCTTCGGCGACACGGTGCCAACTGAAGCGGCCGGCGACCTCCAGCCCGTGGGCAATGACGCGGTCGCGGATCGGGGGAAAAAAGCGAGAGCGCCATGCCTTCGGCAATCGAGGCAGGGTGATGCGGATCGCACCAGATGGCATCCTCGGGACCCAGATATTCGGTAAAGGGGGCGATAGAGGAAACGACCACGGGCACGCCGCTTGCCATCGCTTCCAGTACGGCAAGACCATATCCTTCCCTGATGGACGGAAACACCAGCGCATCGGCCATCCGGTAGAGATTGGGCATGTCCGCGTCGGCAATCGGGCCGGTGATGTGGACGGCCGCGGCATGACTGCCGAAGCTTGCAAGGGCGGAGTGGAACTCCTCCTGATAGCCGTGATGATCAAGCAGCGAGGCACCACCGGCAATGACCAGCTGGGCATCCGGCCGGATCGCGCGCACCTGTCGGAAGGCTTCGAGAATGCCGAGCGTGTTCTTGCGCGCCTCGATGCCGCCGACGCTGAGAAAGATGGGACCGTTCGTGAGTTTCAAGGCGTCGCGGAGTGCTGCCTGCTCGCCGTTCCACGCCGGGGAAAAACGCCCGGTATCCACGCTGTTTCCGACGATCGCAGCATCCACCCCGCGTTCCTCTTTGAGTACCTTCTGCCACAGGCTGCTGACGGTGAAGAAGACATCCGCCTCGTCGATCGAGCGATCCTGCAGGGTCATCAGCCGCGGGTCGGTGAATTGGTCGATATGATGGACGGTGCGCGCGAAACCGGGGATAAGCGCCTTCTGCCTCAAGGTTGCAGAGCGCATTGCCTGAAATGCCGTCATGCGCATGGAAGAGGTCGAAGCTATCGGTTCCGGTCGTCTCAAAATAGGCGACATAGTCGGCAATCCGCTGTTCGACCATCGCAGTCATGTCGGCAGGGGCCGGTTCGACGGGAATACACCGCGTCCTGCAGGTGGTTTCCCGGAAAAAGCCTGTTCCCCTGGCATCCGGCGCATGCAGCACGACCTCATGGCCAAGCGTCGTCAGAGCCTCCGAAAGCTGCATGGCGTGCACGACCCCGCCGCGCGGATTGGTGGAATGGGTGAGCATGGCGATGCGCAATGAATGGCTCATGCTGCGTCCTCCCGGCTTCCGAGGTGTAACAGCGGCTGTTGGCCATAGTCTCGGATCAGGGCACGCTGCGTCCCATCTGTGATGGCGATTTCAGGTTCCCGCCTGTACCTTGCCGATGACAGCGGCCGTGATGTTGCGTTTGGCAAAGCGGCGAAGAACCTCTTGTGAATTACCGGGTGAAACGGAGAGCAGGTAGCCGAAGCTCGGAAACGTCGCGAGCCATCGCTCAAGACTGACGGCGGCGGGCAGGGGGATGGCGGAAACATCGATTTCGATGCCGACGTTGGAACATTCGGCCAGCATGATGGCGGTGCCGACGATACCGCCCTGGCTGATGTCCTTTGCCGCCAGCGCCAATCCGGCCTCCGCGATCTCGGGGAGGATTTCGAGATCAGCCCGCAGCCGCGCGGACGGCGCGTCGGTCGCAGCTTCCCAATTGTTGAAGGGCTCGCGGTAGCGACCGCGATGATCGATGGCGGCAATGAGAATATCGCCGGGCCTGGCGTTGAAACTGGTCAGCAGTTTTTTCGCCCGGCCGAGGATCGCAACCGAAAGCTGGCCACGATCGGTGCGGATATTGGTGTGGCCGCCGACGATCGGCACGCCGAAGGTTCTGGCCGCTGCCCGCATGCCCTCCAGCACGGGCACTGCTCCGGTTTCGCCGTTTGCCCAGACGGCATCGACCACGGCGATCGGGCGTCCACCCATGGCAACCACGTCGGAAATATTGACCATGACGCCGCACCAGCCGGCAAACCAGGGATCGGCGGCGACGAACTCGTTCATGAAGCCTTCAATGGCAAAAAGCAGGTAGCCATCGCCATCCGGCAGGGCGGCGCAATCGTCGCCGACCGCGATCGTCTGGCCCTGAAGGCCGAGGCTGGCGGCGACAGAGCCGATATCCTGTTTGGCGGCGATGCCGTTGCTTGCAGCCAATGTGGCGGCCAGCGCCTGGATGTCGATCGCGCCCATGGTCATGCCGCCTTCTTTGGAAGTGCGACGAAGCCGGCCTCCGGCGTGATGCAGGGCGGATAGAAGTTGAGGTCCGCCTTCATGCTCAGATGCGGCTTGCCGTGGATTTCGATTTCGTCGAGCACATCCCAATGCAGTCGGCGGAACAGGAGGCCGTTCTGGATCTGCACATTGGCCAGAAAAGTATGGCACCCCATAGCGTTGGCAGAGGAGACGGCGAGCCTGATGAGCGTCGCGCCCAGCGCGCCGATCTTGCGGAAATCTTCGTGGACGGCGAGACGGGAGCCCCCACCAGACGCCGGGCTCGGCTTCATGAATGCGAACCGTGCCGACGAGCCGGTCGGCTGCCACACCGAGCATCGATAGAGCGACGATCGGCGTCGCGTAATCGTCGATTGGGTCGCGGTCGTCACCATTGAAGATGTGCTGTTCTTGGCAGAAGACCGCGCGGCGCAGCGCATGGGCTTCCTGGCGTTCCCAGCCGGATGTGGCGAATTTCACCTGGAATTCGCTGGCGCGATAGGGTGCGAAGGGTTCGAAGATCATTTGGTCAGCATCCTTTCATAGGTGGAAAGGGCGGAGCAGGCGCCGCATTTGCCGCAGCCGGCCTTGATATCCACGGCCTTCAACCCACCCTCGACCAGCATCCGTGAGAGCGGCGCGAGGATCGAGTGCATGAACTCAGGCTTCGGCGCCGGGTGGCTTTCGAGCGGCGTTCCGGAAATCGGCACGAAGGGCACGACGAAAGGATAGGCGCCGAGCGCCACGAGCTTTGTGCAGATATCGAGGATGGCCTCGCGGCTATCGCCAAGACCGGCGAGGATATAGGTGGAGACCTGTCCGCGGCCGAAAACCTCCACCGCTGCCTTGAAGGAAGCCATGTATTTCTCGATCGACACCTGCGCCTTGCCGGGCATGATGCGGGCGCGGATCTCGGGAGTGACGACTTCAAGATGCATGCCGAGCGCATCGACGCCGGCGTCCTTCATGCGCTGAAACCAGATGTCGTCTTCCGGCGGCTCGCATTGCGCCTGGATCGGCAGATCGACGGCCGCCTTTATGGCGCGAGCGCTTTCGGCAAGCACTGCGGCACCCCGGTCGTCGCCCTTCGGCGTACCGGTCGTCATGACCATATGCTTGACGCCATCGAGTTCGACGGCAGCCTTGGCCACTTCGGCAAGCTGCGCCGGCGTCTTGTGCGCGACGGTGCGGCCGGCTGCGAGCGACTGGCCGATGGCGCAGAACTGACAGGTCTTGGTGCGGCTCTGATAGCGGATACAGGTTTGCAGCACCGTCGTTGCCAGCACGTCCTTGCCGTGCAGAACGGCTATCTGCGAATAGGGGATACCGTCCGCCGTGGAGCGCTCGTAGAAGCGCGGACGCAAGGGGAAGGAGACTTCACCCAGCACCCGGCCATCACGGCTGATGCGGCTTTTGCCGGCATCATCCGGTTTTTCCACCAGATAGGGGCTTTCGAAGGCCGGCGCGGTGTGCACCGGCACCATCACGGTCATGCCGTCGATGGTGATCGCCTTGTGATCGGAAGGCCCGGCACCGCCGCGCCGGCTTTCATGGCCGGCTTTCGGATCAACGAGCCGGGCTCCGAAGGACTGCAACTCGTTGATCAGCGTTTCGGTCGAGAGGGAATTCTCCATCGGTCTTGGTCCTTGTCGGTGCGATTTCGGGAGTTGAAAGAAGGGATGCATCCGTCATCGGCGCAGTGGCGCGGCCGTCCATCACCAGATGCAGCAGTTCCGGCCGGGCATAGTGGCCAACCGAATCCATCATCCGCTTGCGTTTGACGATCAGGCTCATGTCGAGGTCGGCAATCAGGATGCCTTCGCCTTCGGTCAGCGGCGGAACGACATGCTTGCCTTCCGGAGAGATGATCGCCGTCATGCAGCCGCCGCGCAGTGCCTTTTGAAGTCCCTGATCGGGGGTGATAGAGGCAATCTGCTCGTCCGTTAGCCATCCGGTGGAATTGACGACGAAACAGCCGCTTTCGAGTGCATGGTGGCGGATCGTCACCTCCATCTGGTCGGCAAAGATCGGGCCGACCATCGAGCCCGGAAACTGGGCGATATGGATTTCCTCGTGCTGGGCCATCAGCGCATAGCGGGCCAGCGGATTGTAGTGTTCCCAGCAGGCCAGCGCGCCCAGACGGCCCACAGTGCTGTCGACGACCTTCAGGCCGGACGCGTCGCCCTGGCCCCAGATCATCCGCTCGTGAAAGGTCGGGGTGATCTTGCGGCGCTTGAGGATCAGCGTTCCGTCGGCGTCGAACAGAAGCTGGGTATTGTAGAGCGTGCCGTGATCCCGCTCGTTGACGCCCAACGCCACGACGATGCCGTTTTCACGCGCCGCCGCCGCCACGCTTTCCGTAGCCGCACTCGGGATGGTAACCGCTTCCTCATAGAGCCGGATGTGTTCGCGGCCGGACAGCACGGGCGGCAGGACGAAGGAGAAATAGGGATACCAGGGAACGAAGGTCTCCGGAAAAACGATCAGTTCAGCGCCCTTGGCCGCTGCCTCGCGGATAGCCTCCAGCACGCGGGCAAGCGTCTTTTCGCGCGATGTCAGATCCGGCGCGATCTGGACAGCGGCAACCCGGACGGTCGATTTTTTCTCCATGACGAATTCCTCGGTCGGTGGTTTGAGGGGGGCGGAGCAGTGGGCTCCGCCCGTTTTCATTGGATAGACGGCGGCTCAGAGGGTCCAGGTATCGAGGATGAAGGCGCCGTCACGGCGATGGATGAGGATCAGGTCGAGCACATCCAGCGGACTGATCGGCTTGATGCCGGGTATCAATGCGCCTTCGCCATGGCCGTAGAGCGCCTGAAGCGCGAAGCGGCAGGCGTAGACCTTGCCGCCCTCTTCCATGAATTTGACGATCTGGTTGTTGAAGTTCAGATGACCGGGAAAGGCTTCGGCGCCAAGCGTCGGAAAGCCGCGCTGGACGCCGAGTGTCACGCCCGGACCGTAGAGCAGGATGGAGGTCTCGAAACCCTTCCGCTTCAGGCGGGTGGCCTGCAACAGATTGACGAAACCGATCGAGCCTTCGAAGGCGACGGTATGGAAGGTGACGAGGGCTTTCTCGCCCGCCGCCGCCTGAACATCCTCGAAAACCTTTTCCTCGAAATCGACAAGAAAGTCGCCTTTTTGATTGGCTGGCTTGGTCACTGCGGGCATGGATGGCTCCTTGGTTTGAAATCCGATCCCCATCCGGGGAGCATCCATCCAATTGCAAGCCGCGTGCCAGATTGATTTTGCACAAATAGCAGTCAAATATCATGAAAATACATTCAAGTATGCGATCAATTAAGAAGATGAAAATTTCAGAGCCGATTTTCTGGGCGATCGGATGCAAAAATCGAATGCATAAAAGCTCAAAATGAATACATGCAATATGCTGTCAATCAACCCGGTGAAGATGAGATGATCGCCGGCGTCGCGCCGCAAGTGCCGTTTGTTCAGGGATTGAGACATTTTTCGTGACATGGAGCGGTTGCAACAATATACAGTCAATATCAACGACGAACGAAATGGCGGTATCACGATGAAAGACTGGCGACCCGATCTGAGCCGCAGCAACAGCCCCCGCTACATGGCCATTGCCGACCTGATCGAGATGGATTTGCGCAGCGGTCATCTCGTCATCGGTGATCGTCTGCCGCCGCAGCGAGTTGGCGAAACGTCTGGATATTGATTTTACCACTGTCGCGCGGGGCTATGCCGAGGCGCAGAAGCGCGGACTGGTGGATTCGCACGTCGGTCGCGGCACGTTCGTCACCGGCGGGGCCGACAAGGAGCGTCGGGGCTTTGCGTCCGACACCGCCCCCGATCCGCGCCGTACGTCTGCGATCGACCTTTCGATGAATATGCCGCCGGAGCCGACCGATCCGGAATTGATTGCGCGGATGCGCGAGGGCATCTCGGCGGTGGCTTCCAGCCTTATTCCGCTTCTGCGCTATCAGGGATTTGGCGGCTCGGGAATGGACAAGGAGGCCGCCGCCGCCTGGCTCAGCCGTCGCGGCCTTGTCCCTTCGCAGGAGCGTATTTTCGTGACGCCCGGCGCTCACCCGGCGCTATTGGCGATTTGCGGCCTGCTGGCAAAGCCCGGTGAAACCATCCTTTCGGAGAGCATCACCTATCCTGGCATCCGCTCGATTGCAGCGCAGCTGCGTCTCAATCTTTCTGGTTTGCCGATGGACGTTGACGGCATTTTGCCGGACGCTTTTGCCGAAGCCTGCGAGAGATTGAAACCCAAGGGGCTTTATATCAACCCGACCCTGCAGAACCCGCTGACCCTGACGATCCCGGAGCGGCGGCGCGAAGAGCTCTGCGCAGTTGCGCGCAAATATCACGTCCCGATCATCGAGGATGACGCCTATGGGTTCATTCCGCTGCATGGGCCGCCGCCGTTCGCGGCAATGGCCCCGGACCTCACCTGGCATATCGGCGGCCTGGCGAAATGCATCGGCGCCGGGCTTCGGTTGGCCTATGTCGTTGCGCCGGACACCAAGGCGATCTGGCCCTTTGTCAGCGCCATGCGTGCCAACAATGTCATGGCGTCGCCACTTAACATGGCCCTTGCCACGCCTGGATCGAGGATGGCACGGCGGATACCATCCTTCGTTTCATCCGAAAAGAGGCAACGGCACGCCAGGAGATGGTCGCGGCCATCCTTCCAGCCGGCAGCTATCGCGGCGATCCGATCAGCTTCAACATATGGCTGCCGCTGACGAATGGCTGGACGCGGTCGACCTTCGGCAGCCATATGCGCTCCTCCGGCATCGGCGTCGTTGCCAGCGACGCCTTCACCGTCGAAGGCACGGCACCAGAAGCGGTTCGTGTCTGCCTTGGCGGGCCGATCGACCGGGAAAAGCTCCAGGGTGCCCTGGAGTTCATGGGGCACGCACTCGAGGGCCCGCCGGAACTCGCAGCGTCCTTCTTCTAGTTTCGACTACGCATCAGCGAATTTGCGCTCGCTCACGGGTGAACGGGCTCTGCGTCATTATGCCCTATCGCGTCAATCGAACAAATGTACTTATATTGAATGCAATCAATTACGATATTGATCGTAGACTTAGGAGCATTCGTCATGCAATCAGAATGGCCTCCCATCCCACCGACGACAACGGGACTCAGAGGGCGATGCCCGCTGCAGGGCCAGGGGCACATTTTCAACGGTTTCCTGAAAATGCGGCCCGAGTGTGAAGTCTGCGGTCTCGACTATGGTTTTGCCGATCCCGCGGATGGCCCCGCGTTTTTCGTCATCTGCTTTGCTTGTGTGCCAAGTGTCCTGCTCGGCGTCTGGCTCGAGGTCCAGTACGGCGCGCCGCTGTGGGTCCATCTGCTGGTCACCGGTCCTTTCATGCTGGCTACCTGTATCCCGCCCTTGCGGCCTCTCAAGGGATGGCTGATTGCCAGCCAATATTTCTACAAGGCGGAGGAGGGGAAGCTTGCCCGCACCTCTCCTGCGCCGAAGGACGGTGCTTAACTTCCATTTTCGCCGCCCACGGGTCGTATCGCTATTGCTAGAAAACAGGAGAAAACAATGAGTAAGAAACCTACTATCATTCTGGTGCACGGATTCTGGGGTGGGGCCGCGCATTGGGGAAAGGTCTTACTCGAACTGGCGCGCAGGGGCTATCAGTCCATTCACGCCGTCGACCTGCCATTGACGTCGCTAGCCGACGATGCTGAACGTACGCGCAAAATGGTGGCCCAACAGAAAGGGCCCGTCTTGCTCGTAGGTCATTCCTACGGCGGTGCGGTCATCACGGAAGCGGGAGATCAACCGAATGTGATGGGACTTGTCTATATCGCCGCGTTTGCCCCCGATGCAGGCGAAAGTCCAGGTGGTATCACTCATAAGCACCCGCCCGCCGCAATGGCCAATATTGAGCCGGACAGCGACAACTACCTATGGCTCAAGGCCGACAAATTCCACGAAAGTTTCTGCCAGGATATTTCCCCCGAAGAGGCCCTTGTTTTGGCTGCTACTCAAAAGGCGCCGCTTGCCGGAACCTTTGGAGACACCGTCACGGTCCCAGCCTGGAAGAAGAAGCCGTCCTGGTATCAGATATCCAGTGAAGACAGAATGATTTCTCCTGAAAACCAGGTGGCAATGTCCGCTCGTCTCAATGCTCGGAAAATCATGACCCTAGAGGCAAGTCATGCTTTGCCCCAATCAAAGCCTTTTGAAGTCGCGGCCTTTATCGATGATGCGGCTGCCGAAGTGGCTAAGTAAGAGCAAAAGCGCGCTTGCGGCGGGGGCGCGAGGTATAGCCGCGCACCCCGCCTTCACGACGTCGCAGGTTGAGAGCCGTTAGTAACCAGCGGCGAGAAGCGGACAGGCGTAAACTCAATGCCGTGAAATCTGGCAGGCACTGCCGGCCTTATCTGCCGGCCCGTGGTGCTCGGACGATTGATCGGCGAGGATCTGGTCAGTGCAATCAGTGACCGCAAGATGGCACCAACGCTGGCTACGTAAATGTCCGAGTGCCGTCTGCCAGGCTGCGACACATGAAGTCGGCGCGGCGGACATCCATCTCCTGCGAAACGACTGGTGAGATGATGCCTAGTTTGAGGTTCGCATCCGTGAGGGTGGGATTCCGTACGCTGCCTTGAATGAATGGTTGAAGTGGCTCAGGTCGTTGAACCCCCAGCTCATGGCGATGTCACTGACGGCTCTGTTCGCATTCGTGACAGTAGAGAGATCATCCTTCACACCTTGCAGTCGGATTTGCAGTATCAACTGCCCCGGGGAAGTGCCATTTTCTGCACAAAGACGGCGCAACGAACGCGAAGACATCCCGGCGGTCGTCGCAAGTTCCAACGGGTCAAAGGATGAATCCCTGACCTTTTCGACTATGCAAGCCCGAAGCCGCTCAAACACGGCCCGACGAGGGGAAACGTCGGTGATCAACGACAGTACGCTTCCGGCAACGAGGTCGCTCGCAGCGCGCTCCATCAGCGCAAGCTGAGCGTCACAGATGTCGGGGCCGCGCAGCAGCGAGGCTGCGCAGGAAATCTAGCGCTACGGCGCCGCAACCGTGCCTCGCTTCAAATGTCCGCGCCGTCAGATTGCCGAGACCCGGAAGCCTAGATAGCAATTTGTCGCGATTAATGCGCAGCACCAACTGCTTAAAGGGGCCTTCAAAGGCGAGGGAATAGGGCCGCGCACTCTCGTAGAATACGAACTGTCCTGGAATCGTCCGAGACTCCCGTTCATCTTGCTGCGACCAATCCTTGGCCTGCCAACTGGAACGCTACAAGCACCACCTCTTGAGGGTCGGTGCGGACGTGATGCCTCGTTCGCTCCGTCAACTGGCTCGTGGAGTCCACGAGGCTCAGACTATGGGTTCCGGGAATGAACTCAACTACTCTCCCATAAAAATTGTGCGCCTCGCTTTTGCTTTCAAGGCGGACATAGGTCGACCAAAGCTGTTCTCTCCACGCCGATAGCGCATTCCGGATCCTGACTCATCATTGCAAAACTCACGGCGCCTTTACGCTGCTGTCGCAGACATCCTCAGTTCAAGCAAGAAACGTGCCGCCTTACTCGACGTGGCCGCGTGAGACAAGGATTGCGGCCCCCAAGACCAAGCCCTCTGCAGTCCATTATGCAATGCTCTTGTCATCAAGGGGAGCAAAAAAGAGGAACCCACATGGTCAAAACAACTTACAAAGTTGCTGCAGTGCAAGCAGCACCGGAATTCCTGGATATTGGCAAGGGTGTCGATAAGGCCATCGCCCTCATTGAGGAAGCAGCCCGAGAGGGCGCCTCGCTTATTGCGTTCCCGGAAGTCTGGCTTCCTGGCTACCCCTGGTGGATCTGGTTGGATTCGCCCGCTTGGGGAATGCAGTTTGTTGGAAGATATTTTGCCAACGCCATGGAAGTGGGTGATGTGCACTACGAGCGGCTGCGAGAGGCGGCCGCAGTCAACGCCATCCACTTGGTCATGGGGTTCACCGAGCGGGCAGGAGGAAGCCTATACATCGCTCAGACAATCTTCAGCGACAAGGGTGAAATTATCGCCAACCGTCGCAAGCTCAAACCCACCCATGCCGAGCGGACAGTCTTTGGCGAAGGCGATGGATCGCATCTCGCCGTCCACACAACAGAGCTCAGGCGCATGGGTGCGCTTTGCTGCGCGGAGCACATCCAGCCGCTCTCAAAATATGCAATGTTCTCACAAAATGAGCAGATCCATATCGCAAGCTGGCCAAGCTTCTCTGTATATCGTGGCGCAGCCTTTCAATTGAGTTCCGAAGCAAATCTCGCCGCCAGTCAGGTGTATGCCCTCGAGGGGCAGTGCTATGTGCTTGCGCCTTGCGCGCTCGTCTCCAAGTCGATGATCGAGATGCTGGTGGATACGCCTTCGAAGCAGAATCTGCTTCTCGAAGGTGGCGGCTTCACAATGATCTTCGGCCCTGACGCCGCGCCCTTAGCCGGGGCAATTCCCGAAGACGAGGAGGGCATCATGTATGCCGAGGTAGACCTCGGCTTCATCGGAGTAGCGAAGGCTGCTTACGACCCGGTTGGCCACTACTCTCGCCCGGACGTTGTCCGCCTCTTGTTCAACCGGAGCGAACATCAGCGCGTCCATTCCTTCGAGACGGACTACACCGAAATCGAATGACGCGACGGTTCCAGATTGGCGGGCGTAAAAAAACCGCCAATCCGGGTCCGCTTTCCAAGACCGTGAGCGCGCAAATGGATATTTCAGGACGACAAATGCTGGGCGCCGCCGCCGCCGCCCTCTACCTCACAGGTTCGACATAGGATGTGGTTGCAGCGAATGCTGCAAAATCTACGTCTGGCCAGACCGAAACGGGAAATCGCGTGACGGAAGAGTTCAAGGTCGCCGCTGTGCAGGCCGAAGCAGCCTACCTTGATCTCAAGGGCGGGATCAAAGGACGATCCACTTAATAGGAGAAGCTGCAAGTGCGGGAGCCAAGCTAGTGGCTTTCCCAGAATTGTGGCTGGCCGGCTATCCATTCGGACACGAATAGGAGCAATGGAAGGACTCATATCTGAAACGATACGTCGCCAATTCTCTGCAGATCGGCAGTGCGGAATGGCAGGCGCTTCTGGGCGCCGCCGCACGCGAGAAGATCTTTGTATCTCTCGGATACAGCGAGCTGGAAGGCGATCACCTTTATATGGGACAAGCGTTGATCGGAGCAGATGGCAGACCGGTGCAAATCCGTCGCAAGCTTCGCCCATCTGGTGGTGAAAGAACTGCGTGGAGCGACGGCGATGCCTCCGGCCTGAAGGTCTACGAGACAGACATCGGTCGCGTTGGCTCGCTTAGTTGCTGGGAGCACATGCATCCACAAATGACATATGTTCTACAGGCGCGGATGAAACATATCCACATCGGCGCCTGGCCCATACTGCCGGAGGTTGGCGGGTTCAGTTGGGCTGGCCCTGCAGTCAATTTTGCAGCGGCGCGATACTACGCAACACTCACGGGCGCCGCTACAATCGTTCCCTGCGGCATTGTTGGCGACGAAGCTATTCGAGATTTCAGGAAATCCACGCGAGCAAATAGGTGCCAAAGGGAGGCGGCCACGGCAGAATATATGGGGGCAATGGTGCTGAAATCGGAAACATCATTCCGCATGAAAGGGGGCTCGTAGTCGCTACAGTCGATCCTAGAGCATTCTCGCCAAGACGGATGATCCCAACGGTTAGTTTTCTTTTGGAGTTCTGCAATTCATCGTCGAAAAACTATCCCCGCCCGCGTTCCCCGATAAGGAACATGGCAACAAGAATCTGGTGCCGATAGGCTCCTTCTGAAGACAATGGCTATGCTCATCCAGAAGCGTTTGCGCAGGTTGTGCTGCCAAGCGTCGTTCCGCATCCGCAGCCGGCAGTATGTACACGACAAGTGATTAATGGCTGTTCTATGGTCTCGATCGACCTTTGGATTCGGTTCAATCAGGCACTGTGACCCAATCTGAAAGGAGGTGAGACATGCGCACTTTTGACGAGGCATCGTATCCCACAGGCGATCGGCCGGATGCCGACAGAGTGGACCGGTGGAGGAGAGGCGGGTAGGCACCCATGCTCAAATTCGACATGCCATTCCCTGGCGCTTAATCTCGGAAGCACCCTGCGGCGAAACCTCAATGCTTGTGGTTTTCGGCTCTCAGCAGAGGATTTGGCTGCTGCAACTAAAAGAGGGACCTGAATATCCCGGCCGCGGGGATCGACAGAAGGATCGAACGAGGCAAAGTCGACTGCGAGAATCTCAAAGCGCGCCGCGATGAGTTCCAGCGCGCACCACCTGCTTGTCAGTGAGACCGCTTTTGGCAGAGTGTGACTGTGAGGAAGGAGGACAAATCGGTCATGACGCTTCCTTTATAAGAGGCAGGAATGGCATCGTTTCATCTAGAAACACGATACCAGCGTTCCTACGACTTCCACGACTTGTTGCGACTCGACCATCGAAAGTTTTGGGGAGGACCTTAGTTTGTGTTCGGTCGCTAGACCCTGTGAGGTAAGGGAGAGCAGCGTCACCTGATTGCTACTTTTCCCGGTTAACGAGTACCGACGGCGTGATTTCCCGGCTTCGCTTCTGAACGGAGATATGGCTGTGATCGGCACGATTGCTGATTATCTAACTTTCGACCGCCCGACCATGTCAGCATTTATGTTGATGGACGCAAAGGAGTTCAAAAGGTCTATTCGCGTTGTGCTGCTATCGAAAGCGGTCTCTGCGTGCGCCGGCCAGTAGGCAACTGCGACGATGCCGAGCAGACCAGGGGCACAGCCTGCCAGCATTCCGTTTCTGATCGTTCAAGAGACATCTGCCGATTTCGACAGGTAATCTTGAAGCACTTATAAAGGTCGCCAGACGATGTCAGTTCTCGAACAACCCCAATCCCGCCGCATCGCCATAAGGCGAGGAAAATTTGCAATCAAACGATTGTGTGTCGGTCTTTTGATGCTGATGATCGTGTCGGGGTTGATTTTTTGCGCAACACAAGCGTTGCCCGGCGACATCACGACCATGATTCTGGGAAAGGATGCCACACCTGAGCAGATAGCGGCGGTCCGGAGTCAACTGCATCTGGATCAACCTCTCATCATGCAATACGGTGCGTGGCTTGGAAACACCCTCTCCGGTGATTTCGGGCGGTCGATTGCGGCTCGCATGCCCGTGGCGGAGCTGATTGGTCCACGGATAGTGAATTCATTCACACTCGTCATCATCAGTATGGCATTCGCTGTGCCTGTGTCGGTGGCATGTGGCCTTGCGACGGCTTTCTTTAAGGACGGTTTGTTCGACCGCGGGTTGCTTGGCTTCTCGCTGGGTGTGAATGCACTTCCGGAATTTGTCCTAGGGCTGCTACTGGTCGTCTTGTTCAGCACGAACGTTCTGCATCTTCTGCCTGCCGTTTCGATCCTTTCTCCGAATAAGTCGATCCTGGCGCAGGCCCCTGCACTCGTGTTGCCGGTCCTCACGCTCTTTCTCCTGCAAACAACCTATCTTTACCGCCTAGTGCGCGCTCGGTCATTGACGTTCTCTCGTCGGACTATATCCAGTTTGCGGAATTGAAAGGGCTTACGACACGGCGCATTCTGTTTCGTCATTCGCTACCGAACGCGGCAGTTCCAGCCATCCAGGCTGCGGCGACCGTTTTTGCATTCTCGGTCGGCGGAGTGGTTGTTATTGAGTACGTTTTTGGTTTTCCCGGCATAGGGACAGCGCTGACGGACGCGGTTGGCAACCGTGACATCGCAGTCGTTCAGTTCATCGTCCTACTGATCGCCACGACTTTCTTCCTCGCAAACATGGTCGCCGATATCTTTGCGGAATTGCTCACGCCTCCTGGGCGAGGGGCAGGCCAATGACTTCGGTAGTGGAAATGCAACCAGCCAAGACTACTGATTCCAGTGGAACTCTGCTGCGCGCTGCGCTCGTGGAGAACACGTTTCGGCCTTGGATTGATGAGTGGCATCGTTGCCGTCGCGCTCCTTGGTCCCGTGTTTGCGCCCTATGGTCCCTCAGAGATGTTGTCTGTTCCGTTCGAGCCGCCTCAAGCTGACTTTCTGTTCGGGACTGACGCACTTGGTCGAGATGTTTTCTCACGATTCCTGGCTGGGGGCAGGAGCCTCGTATGGATGTCACTTGCTGCAACCGCTTTCGGCATCACGCTTGGCACTTTTCTTGGACTTTTGGGAGCTTACTTCAAGGGTATTGTTGACGAAGTCATTATGCGTGTCGTGGACATTAACATGGCATTTCCGAGCGTTGTATTCGCTTTGCTTGCCGTTACCATGCTGGGACCGGGTAAGTTGCTGCTGGTCTTGCTCGTGGGTTTCTCCCAGGCGCCGAGTATCGCACGTGTAGTAAGAGGTGCTGCCCTATCAATAGTCGAGAGGGAGTACATTCAGTATGCACAGGCTATTGGCCTTCCCAGCCATCGCATCCTACTGAAGGAAGTTCTGCCCAACGTCACAACGCCGCTACTCGTTGAAGTCGGGCTCCGATTAATGTGGTCCATTTCGACGCTTGCCGGTCTTAGTTTCCTTGGATACGGCATCCAGCCGCCAGCTGCCGATTGGGGCCTTATGATTAACGAAAACAGAAACGCCCTCTCGATCCAACCTTGGGCCGTCATCGTGCCTATTGTGGCGATCGCCATGTTTACAATCGGCGGCAATTTGTTCGTGGAAGGTATCGCCCGGGCTATGGGCAGAACAGACGAGGTTTCCTCATGAGTGTTGTAGTCGAGCGTCTTCGTGTCAACCTGGTGAAGTCGGGCCTCCCGCTTATTAGCGACATTACGTTCTCTATCGGAGCCGGGAAAGTCCTCGGATTGGTCGGAGAATCTGGATCGGGGGAAAACCACCGTCGCACTCGCAATGCTGGGTTATGCGCGGAAGGGCACACGTATCGCAACGGGCGGTAGCATTTCGATTGATGGTACCGAAATTCTGTCACAGTCTTCTGCTGCCACGCGGGCAATGCGTAGTCGGCTTGTTTCTTACGTGCCGCAGGACCCAGCTGCATCCCTGAACCCAGCGATGACAATTGGCGAGCAGTTGCTCGAAGGTGTTATAACGGGTCCAAACCGCCTCGCGCGTGCAGATGCAGCTGAACGCATTGCAGGGTATCCTAACGGAAGTAAGCCTTCCCTCGTCGCCGCAATTTCTGGCCTCATATCCGTCACAGCTCTCCGGTGGACAACAGCAGCGCATCTGTATCGCCATGGCGGTTGCGGGCAGGCCCCGTTTGATTGTTCTTGATGAGCCGACGACCGGGCTGGATGTGTCCACTCAGATGGACGTCCTCACGATGGTAAGCCAGCTTTGCGTTTCGCACAATATTGCTGCAATTTACGTGTCGCATGACCTTGCCGTTGTTTCGCATGTCGCGCATCAAGTCATGGTTCTTTACGCGGGGTCGAATTGTCGAGGGATGCGACGGTGTGCGGTTTTTCGAAGCTCCGAGACATCCATATTCCAGGGCACTCCTGAAGTCGCTGCCTTCCATCGAAGAAAAGCGCAAATTGTCACCAATCGCCGGCCATGCGCCTCCCGTAAATGCGCGTAACAGCGGATGTGTCTACAAAGAGCGTTGTGACTTTTCTCAACCTGCCTGCGGGGTAGAACCGCTCCTAACTGAACAAAAACAGGATACCGGTCACCTCGCTCGATGTCATTTTCCGCAGACGGCAAGCATGCAAACTCAACCAATCTTGCTGGCGCCAAAAGAGCGCCTGGCCGCTCGTGACGAGCCGCTTCTCACTATTCAGGGCTTGTCGGCTTTTTACGGCAACTTGCAGGTTTTGAAGGATATCAACCTCGAGGTCCAGGGCGGACAATGCCTTGCAATAGTAGGTGAATCCGGAAGTGGAAAATCGACATTGTCGCGATGTCTTGTTGGACTCCACCACAATTGGGGCGGCCAAATCCGGCTCTCTGGTACGTCTGTGGCCCCTTCGAGCTCTCGCAGGGACAGTGATCAGCGTCGGCGTATCCAATACGTGTTCCAGAACCCGTATGGTTCGCTCAACCCGCGCCAAACCGTTGGTGCGAGCATAGCGGTAGCGGTGGAGCATTTCAGCGGCGGCCGGCGGGAACAGGTGAATGCGCGGGTTCGGGCGGCGCTTGAGCGTGTCAGCCTGCCATCCCACTATGCCAATCGCTATCCCAACGAATTGTCCGGTGGTGAGAAGCAACGCGTCGTCGCTATCGCCCGTGGACTTGTCTGCAGCCCCGACATTCTTGTTTGCGATGAAGTTACGTCAGCGCTCGATGTATCGGTTCAGGCAGCGATCGTTGAACTTTTGCGGTCGTTGATGGACGATGGTCTGGGTATCGTATTTGTGACACATAACCTTGCCGTTGTGCGGAGCCTTTCGGACAGGGTAGCGGTGCTGGATGCCGGTCTCATAGTGGAAGCAGGGGAAACGGGGACTGTTATGGACTGTCCAACCGCAGCCTATACGAAGCACCTGATGGCTCACACCCTGGAAATGAAGCCGTAGCAAGCTTCTGCAGTGGTCCACAACTCGCTCTGACGGTGCCTAACTGGGGCGCTAATTCGACCCCAAGGACGCTTCTCTGTTGGCTCGTATAAACCACTGCGCTACGCGTATTTGGTCAGGAAAGCCAGAAAATGCGCCGCAGCTTGAGCCCGCGCGTCTAAGAAGGCTGTAGTCCGGACTTTAGCGCTCTTGCGGATGTTGTAGAGCCTTGGTTATTCGTATCTAGTCCACGCGAAAGGGAGCAGCATAGTATTTAAGCACATTGCTTTCTTCCCACTTGTAGAGAATGATGAAATTCTCTGCAGTTTTAAAAGATTTCCACTTTGTAATCCTTGCAGGGTATTTACAGCTTGATTTTCGAGGCTTTTCTCCGAGAAAACGAGCGTGGCATGAGACTTGCGTTTGGATCGTGGAGTGGTTGCGAGTTGCGAGAAAGCTATGTCTGAATACATTCGGGAAATCACATCGGACGAGTTGAGGCTCTTTGGCGATATCATTGCCAAGCTGGAGCGCATCGACAGTGAACAAGATGTGCGTACTCTCGTGTTTGATGACGTTGTACGTTTGGTTAGAGCAGATTTTGCAGCGTCGTTTATCTGGAACGAGCATGCCCGGCGGTTCGATGGTGCCCTAATCCACAATATGGATCCGGAGAATATTCTCAGATACGAAGCATGGTATCAGTTTCACGATCCCCACACGCATCAACTTCGCGCCAAACGTCGCGCCACATTGATCGAAGAGGTCACGCCCTATCCTGAACTCCGGAAGACCGAATTTTACAACGATTTCCTGAAACGTGACCGGCTTCACCATGGCGTAAACATCTTCCTATTCGACGGCGATCGCGACCTTGGCGATTTCCGTTTGTGGCGCGCGGAACAGAGCCCGGATTTCGGCGAGCGCGAGACTGCAATACTGAACACTATCGCTCCCTACCTGCAACGCGTTGGTTCGCAGCAAATGTCGCTTCCGAGAAACTGACAATCCGCGAACGGGAAATCGCATTCCTTGTCGCTCGCGGATGTCGTGACCGAGACATTGGTGATATGTTAGGCATCAGCTTTTCGACGGTTCGCACTCACTTAAATCGTGCAATGGAAAAGAAGGGTTGTTCCAATCGCGCAGAGCTTGCTGCGATGGTAATGACGGGCAACGAGACCACTGCCACCGGAGTTTGACATCGGCAACGCAATCTAACGTTGCCCAGCGGTTACTGCCGAACAACGGCACACCCCACCACTCGTCATAAATGTCGATGGCCTAAATCTGCCTAATGCCGAAAGCTGCCCCGCTAGTCGGCTAAGATGTACATGCCTGCTCTGGGCTGCGCCTCCGAGCGATAAAAGGGGAAAACAATGCCAGGTTTTAGTTCTACCATCAAACTCAGCCGACGCACGCTGCTTCGTACAGGCTTCGCTGCCGGGGCACTCGCCGCTGCGACAGCGCCCGGCACGCTGATATCCGCTTTTGCGCAATCTGCTTCACCCAACACCGGGGGTATCCTGCGCGTCGCCGTGCCGGGCGGATCAGCAGATTCCCTCGATCCGCATCTCACGCAGGGTCAAATTTCAGATATCGTGCGCTTCACCAATCTATTCGATGGCCTGAGCGAATATACGCCGCAAGCGACGGTGCGCCTGTCGCTTGCGGAATCGATGACGCCGAACGAGGCTGCGACGGAATGGACGGTCAAGCTTCACAAGGGAATCAAGACGCATGGTGGCGGGGAGTTTCAAGCGGATGACGTCATTTTTTCGGTGAAACGAATTCTCGATCCGGCGGCTCCGACAAAGGGCGCTGCTCTCATCAAGTTCATTGATCCGGAGAAGATCGAGAAGATCGACGATCTCACTCTCAAATTCACCCTGTCTGCTCCCTATGGCTTGTTCCCAGAGGTGTGGGCGAACCGATACCTGAGAATGGTGCCACGGGATTTTGACCCGGCGAAGCCAGACGGAACCGGTGCGTTCAAGTACGAGTCCTTTACGCCGGGCCGAGAATCCACGTTCCATCGTTTTGACAGCTATTTCCGCGAGAGGGCCTGGATCGACACCCTGGTTGTTTCCAACGTTAACGAAAACACCGCAGCCATCAACGCTTTACGCGGCGGCCAAGTCGATATCAGCTATACAATGCCGTTCTCTGAAGCCAGGATCATCGCGACCGATCCTACCCTCAAAATTCTCGATAACCCATCTGCGATGTCAATTCCGATCTATATGCGCACGGATATGGCACCGTTCAACGACGTTCGCGTCAGGCAAGCGATGCGTCTGATCGCCAACCGCGGACAAATGGTAGCGGTCGCTTTGGCCGGCCACGGTACAATCAGGCAACGACATGGCGGGCCGCACCATCGCGCCGTGCAGCGAATCCGCCCTGTCGCAGCGTGAACAGAATGTCGAAGAAGCCAAGAGACTGCTGGCGGAGGCCGGGCAATCGGATTTTACAGTCGAGATGGTGACAGTGAACGGCACGGCCGGCATGGTTGAATGCGCTCAGGTCTTTGCCGAACAAGCGAAAGCTGCCGGCGTTACGATCAACGTCAAGAATATGGAAGTTGGTGCATATCTCGCCAACTACGGAAATTGGTCGTTCGGCGTCGACTTCCTCTCCGACACCTATCTTGCCGTAGCCACACGCAGCCTTCTACCGACGGGATCGTTCAACACGTCCAAATGGAACGATCCGGAATTCAACGAACTTCACGCCAAGGCGATGGCAACCGTCGACCAGACCGAACGTTGCACCATTATCGACAAGATGCGGACGATCGAGTACGAACGCGGCGGCAACATAGTCTGGGGCTTCGCCAATGTGCTGAATGGCTACCGCAGCACTGTGCAGGGCATGGTGCCCTATACCGTTGATTCCGTGTTGTACAATATCCGCCAGCTCTGGCTCGCTTGATCACAAATTTGTGGACGGAAGCCAATTGGCTTCCGTCCACATCCGGCTGCGAGACAAGCCGTATCCTAACCTACCCTTCCAGACGCGAACGAAGTTTAGATTTTCTCTCCACACTAATGTCGATAGCGGCTGAAATCCCTTTTCCACAGTATGCGGGAAGCCGTTGCGTTGGTGCAATGAAGCCCAATGTCCGTGGCCAATAAGGGGGAAGCAATGTCAGGTGTCATCTCTTCAATCACAATTAGTCGGCGCGTGCTAATACGTTCAGGCTTGGCTGTCGGGACAGTAGCCGCTGCAGCCGGGCCACTTGCGCTGAGATCCGTCTTCGCGCAAACCGACACACCCCAATCTGGTGGTACTTTGCGCGTTGCAGTGCCTGGCGGTTCGGCAGACTCGCTCGATCCTCATCGTACACAGGCCCAGGTATCGGACATGGTCCGGTTTATGAACCTGTTTGATGGCCTGAGCGAATACACCTCCGATGGTACGGTCCGCCTGTCGCTTGCGGAAACGATGACGCCAAACGAAACGGCGACGGAATGGACAGTCAAGCTGCATCAGGGCATTAAGACCCATGGCGGGGCGGATTTCCAGGCGGACGATGTCATCTTCTCGGTAAGGCGGATTCTTGACGGTTCGGCTCCCACGAAGGGAGCAGCCCTGATCAAGTTCGTTGACCCAGCGAAAGTCGAAAAGATCGACGACCTTACCCTCAAGTTTACCCTCGACAACCCCCATGGTCTCTTCCCAGACGTTTGGGCCAATCTCTTTCTAAGAATGGTGCCGCGCGATTTCGATGCCGCAAACCCGGACGGAACCGGTCCGTTCAGATATGAGTCCTTTACGCCAGGGCAGGAATCCACATTCAAGAGCTTTGGCTCATACTTCCGTGAGAAGGCCTGGATCGACACGTTGGTGGTCGTAGTGATCAACGACAATACCGCAGCCATCAACGCACTGCGCGGCGGCCAGATAGACGTTAGCTACACAATGCCTTTCTCCGAAGCCAGAACCGTTGAAGCGAGCCCTGACCTGAGGTTGCTGAACAATCCGACACCCATGGAGATTCCGATCTACATGCGAACAGACGTGGCACCATTCGACGACGTTCGCGTCAGGCAGGCAATGCGACTTGTTGCGAACCGCAAGCAACTGGTGTCGGTGGCATTGGCCGGCTACGGTACGATCGGCAATGACATGGTGGGACGGTCCATGGCGCCATGCGTTGAATCGAGCCTGCCACAGCGTGAACAGAGTATCGAGGAGGCCAAGAAACTGCTAGCCGAAGCAGACCAATCGGACCTCTCCGTCGAAATGGTCACCGTCAACGGCACCGCCGGCATGGTTGAATGCGCCCAAGTTTTCGCCGAGCAGGCTAAGGCTGTGGGTGTCACGATCAACGTGAAGAACATGGAGGTCGGCGCCTATCTCGCCAACTATGGAAACTGGACATTCAGGGGTAGACTTCTTGTCGGATTCCTATCTCGATGTTGCGGGATACAGCCTCCTGCCGAGTGGTACTTTCAACACAACTCGCTGGAATGATCCGGAGTTTAACGACCTTTATGTGAAGGCAGTAGCTACGACGGATATCAGCGAACGCTGCGGAATCATCGACAAGATGCGGACAATCGAGTACGAGCGCGGCGGCAATATTCTCTGGGGTTTCGCCAACGTGCTCAACGGTTATCGAGCTAACGTGCAAGGGATGGTGCCCTACACGATTGATTCCATTCTTTACAATTTGCGGCTTGTCTGGCTTGCGTGAGAGAAACACTGGCGGAGCTGTGCGCAATTAGCTGTTCTGCCTGCCATTCTGATCTGAAGACAGTGCTTGTCCGCTCTGCCCGCCCTGCTGGACATCCGACGAAAAGAACCGGACAGGAAGTAACTTTGTTCCTGTTCGGTTCGCTATCTACCATGTTCGGATCAGTCGACCGTTTTTGGAGGATGTAAATCGAGCCGTCCGATTCCGATCGGCGTGACACGAGAGATGCGTACTGTACGAGGCTCTGTTTCCAAACAGATTCATACTGGAGTTGTCCAACTGCGCTCTATCGCTTTAGCGGCGGCAATCATGGACTTGGCAAGGATGTCGGAAGCAGCCGGATCCAAGGAAGGATCGAAGCAGCTGTAGTCTAGTCCTACGATCTCAAAATGCTCAGCGATACGCCACATAGCGTACTCCAACTGTTCGAGTGTCAGACCGCCATGGGCCATGTGATGGCTGATGAGCACAACACTCGGATCGAGCACATCGACATCAACATGAACATATACCTTTCGGCAGCGCGTCGAGAGAGCAGCAAGAGCGTCTTCGATTGCGGCCTCATATCCCCTTTTCCGAATGGTGGAGGGATGCTACGACACTGCCGATTTGTCTAACTTCACGCTCAACGTCCGAATACTCCTCATGCAGACCAATCGACAGAATCCGGTCACTCGGGATTTCATGAAAGCCAGGAATCTGCCTGCAATAGGCTTGCCAGCAGTGTCCGACAATCATCGAAACAGGCATGCCCTCCATCAGGCCCGAACGCGATGTTTCTGGGGTACTTGCGTCATCATGCGCATCAAACCAGATCATGCCGATGTCGTCTTCATCGCCAAGACCGGCGACCATCCCGACAGCCGCCGAGCAGGCTCCAGTTGCTGCCAACGGGATTCGTCCGGATTTTCGGGCCTTGCGAACTTCTTCAGCAAGTCGGGTATTCTGTATTTGCATCCGGCTTAGCATATCGCCTGCGAAAAGGCCGGTGACGTTAAGCAGATCATAGCCGGCTGTCTGCTTGGCCTGCGGTTCGTCGGCGTCTTCGATCGAAACGATGTCGACGTCTTTGAAGTGGTTCTCAAGCCCAAAGCGCAAATGTTGGTTGGAAAGCAATGTACCCGGACCGAGTGCCATTTGGTTGCGTGGAGATGGTTGGCGGATTCCAAAAAGGTAGGGCAAGCCAATTAGTGAGAGGGACGGTACTTGTGCAGGAATTTTCGGATCATTGATCGCCGCCATGTCGTTTCTCCATGTGTTGCGCCGCTGGACAGGCCCACCAAAGGTGGACCTGTCCCCGTTTATGCCAACGTTCATTTCCGGCTGTCAGCCGACGAGGTTGCCGCTGCAACGATTAGGGGTACGAGAACCTCGACGCCGCGCGGGTCAACCTGCAGGGTCAAACGATGCAAAGCTGACAGCGAGTATCTCGAACCGCTCTGCAATCAGCGTCAAAGCGCGTGAAACCTGCTTATCGGTCAGCCCACCAACGGCAGCGTGTGTGTTCGCTTTCAAAATGGATGGATCGAGTACATCGGTGTCGATGTGTATGAAGACGTGCTTGCAACGGGATCCCAAGTCATCCAAAGCTCGCGTGATCGCCCCTTCGAAGCCGAACTTCTCGATGACAGGTTTGTGAACCAACGCGCCGAGCGCCATGCTGGCAGCCGGCCGTGCGTTGTGAGCAAACATTTCGCTCAAACCAACCGTAACGATATGATCTTCAGGAATCTCACGGAAGCCGGGAATCTTCCTGCGATACTTGGGCCAACATTTTCCTGCGATCGTTGTGACTGGCATCCCTTCGAAGAAGCCATTCTCCGACGTATCGGGCGTTTGAGCATCTCCATGGGCGTCAAACCAAATCATCCCGACTTCGTCCTCTACGTCGGCGATGCCCCCAACCATTCCAAGCGACGCGGAGCAGGCCCCGATCGATGCTATCGGAATTCGACCGGCTCGCCTGGCCTCCAGCACAGTTGCGGCAAGGCGAATGTTTTGCACAAGAATGCGCGACATTTGATCGCCGACCGGCAGAAGACGATAGTCGCCGCCTGTATTGGCAGCCGTCGGCTCGTCTGCATCGTCGATGATGATCACGTCTACGTCATCGAACAGCTTAAGCAGCGCAGCCGGGGCGGCATCGGGCGCAGTCAGCTCCAGCGGCCCTCGAGCCATCTGATAGCTCGCGTTTGGCGCACGCGTACCCATCAGATAGGGAAGCGCTATGAGTGTTACGGCGTCGTCTGTGTAAGGTTTTGGCAACATCGATTGAACTCCATATTGGCTGTGACGCGCTTCGTAAGAATACTATGTTTCTTACCTCGCTCCGGGTGCCATGCGCATCGGCAAGAATGACGACCGCTTTGGCTTGGAACACCCCGATGGACTGTCGGCATAAATGCCGATGCGTGGGTTGTTACCCGCACTGATAATCTCATCCACACACCATGGATTGAGGATGTGATGGGCGAACTATCGAGACTGAGCGCAACCGCGGCAGCGAACGCGATCCGAAATGGCGACATAACAGCAGAGGCATTGGCTGATTGCCTTGTCGGGCGTGCACAGCGGTACAGTTCGCTCAATGCATTCATCAGCTTTGACGGCGCGAAGGTTCGCGAGGCAGCGCGTGAGGCCGACGTTCGTCGCAGACGCGGCGAGGCTCTTGGCGCGCTGCACGGCGTACCCATCTCCTTCAAGGACAACATAAACACTGCTGCCTATCCAACAACGGCCGGGACGCGAGCCCTTCGGAGCAACAATCCGGTTGAGAACGCACCCATTGCGTCAGCGCTGATCGTTGCCGGCGCAATTGTTTTTGGCAAGAACATGATGCACGAGCTTGCTTTCGGCGTCACCTGCAACAATGCCGAGTTTGGTGCTGTCCATAATCCCTACGATACCAAAATGATTCCTGGCGGGTCGAGCGGTGGAACGGCCGTCGCCGTCGCCGCCAGGCTGTCGCCCGCTGGCATCAGGAAGCGATACCGGTGGGTCGGTTCGGGTGCCGGCATCTTTATGTGGCCTGACCGGGATGAGACCAACTTTGAAACGGTGGTCTCAGTCGGGCATTGTTCCTATTGCCTCGACCCGGGATACAGCGGGTCCGTTGGCGAGATCGGTGGAGGATTTGGCGCTTCTCGACGGCATCATTACGGGAGACAGCGGACCACTGGATCTCCCAAGCCTCGGCAATATCCGGTTGGGAGTTCCAAGAGACTATTTCTGGGCGGACCTCGATGACAGTACAGCCAAACTCTGTGAAGACACGTTGAGGCGGCTTGCTGAGGAGGGTGTAAAATTTGTGGAAGCTGACTTCGACGACATCGCGTCTCACAACGAGGCCGTTAGTTTCGTCATCGCACTTTATGAACCACGACGCGATCTGAGAGCCTATTTGCAGAGCTCGAAGGCACCGGTTTCATTCGAGGACGTGGTTGCAGCGGTGTCGAGCCCCGATGTGCGAGCAACGATGGAAAGCATGATGGACATTGGCAGCCAAGTATCGGAAGAGGCTTACCTGAAGGCCCGGGATCACCACAGACCTCTTTTGGTTGAGTGCTTCACAAGCTATTTTACTCGAAATCGCATAGACGCGACGATCTTTCCAACGACACCTCTGACAGCAAGACCCATTGGGGAGGATGAAACTGTCCTTGTTGGAAATCGCCGCATGCCGACATTTCCAACATTCATCCGCAACACTGATCCGGGCAGCAATGCCGGCATGCCGGGTGTCACAATACCTGTGGGATTGGGATCAGATGGCTTACCTGTTGGCATAGCGTTAGACGGGCCAATCGGCGCTGACCGGCGTCTCTTGGCAATCGCTGCTGCGATCGAGAAAGTGTTGCCTCCGATGCCGGCGCCTCAACTCTAGGCTGGAGCGACGTTAGGACTGAGAATGTCTTACTTCTAATCGCAAGGGGGCGGTATCGAGCGCGCACGGATCATGACCATCATTCCACGAGAATAGAGAGAGGCGCGGTAGTCTCGGGAAGCATCATTCCAGTTGCCCAAGCGCCTAATCCCGGTCTGCATGGCTCAGATAGTTGATTGTGTTGGATCGATGTTTGTTGGTGCGATCTGTTGCCGACACCCTGCATTGACGCCTGAATCCTGTGGCAAGGTTCCGGTCTATGGGATCGCCGATCAACCTCCAAATACAATTCAGAAGCTTTCGTCCAACGATTTTGCCGACTCACCAATGTTTGGTGGGCCGGCGATGTCAGCGGTGAGCAACGATCTTCGAAAAAGCCGAGCTTGTGAGATTTCACACGATCATGTGTGCTTGAATATCCGCCCTGCTGATGGCGCTTGCAGAACCCGCCAGGGCAATTTTCCCCTGATCCAAGACCAGGAGCTCGTCGGCGATTTCGTCGACGAGCGTTAAATTCTGCTCTACAATTATGAAAGCAGTTCCTTCGGCCTTCCGCGTGTTTACGAGATTGGCCATCTTCATGACATTCTCGTATTGAACGCCTTCAGTTGGCTCATCGATAACGATTACCGGTTTGTTCTCCGAGAGTCCACGCACCAACGACAAGAGCTTCTTTTCTCCGCCTGACAAAGTTCCGGCGGGTTGATCGCGACGTTCAGCCAAACGCGGAAAGGTGTGGAAATAGGATTCGAACGCATCAACGTTTTTATGGGGACTCATCAGCAGTAGATTTTCGGCAACGCTCAGATCATCGAAAACCACGCGTTCCTGTGGGCAATAGGTCATGCCGCTCCAGTTTCGTTGAAAGGCGGACACCCCTGCCAGATCGCGGCCGTAGAGTCTGACAGAACCGGAGGTAAGTGGCAGATACCCGCAGGCCAGTTTGAGCAGCGTTGATTTACCCACACCGTTGCGGCCGAGTACACACAATACTTTACCGGGAGATACGCTCGCAGACACGTCGCGCACAACCAGCCCGCCACCATAGCCACCCGAGATGTCATCAAATTCCAAGCTGAAGTCGGTCATCAGCGAATCTCCTAGATAGACAGCCCGGACAGTGGGGTTGGCCTGAATTGCAGCCACTGTCCCGCCCGCGAGGAATTTGCCTTGGTGGAGAACGATCACGCGATCGGCAATGCGCCGAACCAGTTCCATGTCATGCTCGATAACAATCACGCGGAAGCCCAGTTCAGTTTGCGCCCACAGAATTGTATCGACTACCTGCGCCGTTTCCTGGTGCGACAGTCCGGCGCATGGCTCATCGAGGAGCAGCAGACGTGGCTCTGTCAGCAGCGCCATAACCAATTCAAGAATCTGTCGTTCGCCGTGCGAAAGTGAGGAAGCCAGGACATGATCGTTCAGGAGAAATGGAAAGCGCTGACGTAGCTCAAGCATCACAGGCGTCGTCCAGCCGTGCGCGGCGGGGTTCAAGAGGTCCCAGAATCCGATCCGATCCGTCCACAAGGCGATGCAAAGGTTTTCATGAAGGCTCAGTTTCGGAAATAGGGAAGGGGTCTGGAACTTGCGAGCGACTCCCCCGGCGTGCGATAGCCGCAGGTGTTGGGTTTGCGATGAGGATGCCATCGATGTGAATGTCTCCAGACTGTTTCGCCAACGCACCGGTCAGGACGTTGAGCGTCGAAGTTTTGCCCGCGCCGTTGGGGCCGATGACGCAGACGAATTTCTCGTCCGTCGTCGAGAAATCCAAACCGTCGAGGATTTGAACCTCGCCCACGCTGCAATGAATCTTGTTCATGGCAATATCGGCCGGTTTGGCAACAATGCGCTTGGCGGCTTTTACGACCTCTGCGGTGCCCGCTTTCCGGCGATGCCGCGGCAACAGCGTAGAAAGAAAGCCGACGATGCCTCCCGGCATGCGGAGCACCACAAGGATGAACAACAGGCCAATGACGATCTCCCACCATGGAAAGCGGTCTCTCAATTCAGACGATAGTGCGCCCACGAGAACCGAGCCAATGACTGGACCAAAAGCCGTGGATCTGCCTCCTATCGCTGCGAAGACGACCAAATCACCTGAAAAATTGAAACCGGCGAGATCCGGGGTGACTAGGTTTTGCTGCAGGGCGTAAAGGCCTCCGGCGATACCGGCGAGCAGCGCTGAAATCATAAAAGCGACGGACTTCAGTCTGGCTGTATTGTAGCCGAAGTAACCGAGTCTTCGTTCATTTTCTGAAATCGCACGCCAAATCGTCCCGATTGGTGCACGGAAAAGCCAGCTGACAAAAGACATGCAAAGAACCAGCATGCTCATGGAAATATAGTAGAGATCCAAGAAGCCACCAAAACCTGGCAACGCTGGAACATTCGACAATCCGTTGAAACCGCCGGTGACTGACGACCAAGAGCCCACGATCTGATAGCCACACAAAGCCAAAGCCAATGTTAGCAAGGAAAAGGACGGTCCGCTCTCGGTACGCCCTCTGAACACCAAAATTGCAATGATAAAAGCTACGACTGAACCGATCATGACAGCGAGCACAATGCCGGCATAAGCTGCAGATCCGAACGGTGCGTAAATCAGGCTGTAACCAGCTAGATAAGCCACGATGGCGACAAAAAGCCCTTGGCCCAATGACAGGATACCCGCCTGACCCCATGCTAGCCCAACCCCCAATGCGGCGATCGCATAGATATAGTAAAGCGTAAGTTGGTATGCCCAGAAATCACCGGCAACCAGCGGGAGTCCGAATAGAGCGAGAAGAAGGAGGATGCTAGACGCGAGGAAAAATGCCACGTGGCCACCTCCAAAGAAATAGAACGGATAGCGCGAGGATCGAGAGGTAGGCTGTGGTCGGGTCGAACACTGCTGAAACGGCACTTTGGATTCCACCGATCATAGTCGCGCCACCGATCAATCCTACCACCGTTCCAAGACCCCCGATGATAATCATGAAGAAGGCGTTGACGACGAGCGTGATGCCCATTTGTGGCTCTATGGGTACAAGCGGCGCAATGACCACCCCGGCAAAACCCGCAAGTATCGTACCGGCCACGAAGGTATTGCGGGCCAATGCTACGGTAGATATTCCGACGGCCTCCGCGAGAGTGGGATTGCCCACCATGGCCCTGATGCGCGAGCCGGTGCGTGTCTTTCTGAACCAGATGACTAAAGAGACCAGCAAAGCGGCGGAAATGGCCATGATCATGATCCGGTACGTCGGGTATGAGTGGCCGGCGATTTGCAGTGATCCAGGCAGAGGCACCTGAACACTGCGAAAGGCCCGCCCGAAGAACATCTCCACGAATTTGCGAAGCAGCAGGCCTAGGCCCCATGTTGCAAGCAAGGTGTCGAATGGATCATAGCGCAGCGGGCGTATTAGTAGCCGCTCGACCACAAGCCCAAGCGCGCCGCAGACAAGAAAGACGGCCGGGACTGAAAGGATGTATGGCCAACCGGCAGCTTGCACTGCATAAGCCGTGAAAGCACCGATCATAATGAACTCGCCGTGCACAATGTTGAGAACGTTCAGCAAGCCCATGACAATCGCAAGACCCATCATGACCAAAGCAAGTGCAAGTACCGTGTAGAGAATATTCATGCCTTGTATCAGGACGATCGCATCCAAAACTAATTCTCCAATCAAATTGCCGAAGATCTGCGTCAGCAGGTTTGACCTGGACTTACCGCCTTGAATGTGTCGATCACCTCAAAAGTGCCACCGTCACATTTGGCAAGGTACATATCTTTGATTGCATTGCGGTTTTTGATCTTTTGCGTACCGCTCGGGGTCTCGAACGATATTCCGTCTGCTGCGAGCCCAAAGACCGCTACATCAAGAGATCCGGCCTTCTCCGCAACTGCTTTGGCGAAGACGAATGCATCGAACAGCCCCTTGGAAATTGTGCTCTGTTGCGGTGCTTCGTTGCCATAGCGCTTTTTGCCCGCGTCAAGAAATGCCTTGTTCGCCGGGCTATCGAGATTGGCAAAGTAAGCGAGGCAAGAATATAGATTCTTACTGGCGTCTGCGCCGATGCCGGCAAGGGTGTTTTCTTCCAGCAGGCAGGACAGGCGTGCGAAGCTGTCCGATAGTCCGAAGTCGGAAAAAGCCCTGTTAAACGAAACGTTGTCACCGCCAACCAGAGTTTGCAGCACAATCGCTGGCGCTGCACTCTTTATCTTTGCGATAGAGCTTTCAAAATTGTTTGCCGCGCCAAGCGGATAGTACTCTTCGGCGATAACCTTACCGCCGATTTTTTCGATGTAGATTTTGGCTTGCCCATTGGTTGTCCGCGGCCAGACGTAGTCGTTCCCGATCAGGTAGAATGACTTGCCTCCTGCAATCGCCGCTAGTTTTTCAATAGAGCGCTCCATCTGCTGCTGAGGTGTTTCGCCAAGAAAATAACTCCCATTGGCGCAATCGCTACCTTCATAGACGGGCGTGTAGACATACGGCACTTTCCCCTTGATGGCTCCTTCGATTGCCAGCCGCACGGCGCTGTCGTGCGACCCGAAAATCATATCAACTTTGTCGCTCAGCATCAGCCGAACAGCAGTCTTTGCGCCTTCCGCCGGCGACGCACCGCCATCGACGAACGTGATTTCCACATTCCGCCCAAGGATACCGCCTGCCCCGTTGACTTGGTCTGCTCCGAGTTCCGCTGCGGCCCGCTGAGCTGGTCCGAAGAGCGATGCGGGTCCCGTGTCATTGACAAAAACGCCGATTTTGAGCGGGTTGGCTGCCCTGGAAACTCCTACAAACGATTGTATGCCAACTAATGCTGAACCTGCCGCAATGCTTTTCATAAGCGTTCTGCGGGTTGTTGTCCTTCTTAAGACCATAGTCCATTCTCCCATGTCCAGTACCCTGTGACAGGGCCTGAGCGCGCCGCTGTGCGTGCACGTTTTGCGTGAATTCCCCACCGTCTCTGCGGCTCTTTCACTACGCTAGGGCAAAAACTCGACTAGTAATATCAACATAAATGCGGACTCCGACGCCGCTTCACGCACGTCACATTGCCGTGGCGCGAGCACATGTTTGGCGATGCGAGTGATGATCTTTAGTCGATCAGGCGGGCGGAGAAGCCGGCAGCGTGGACGCCATCATCAGATGGAGAGCCAATCCTGAATGACAATGTACGCCGGGTGAATGTGATTTCGGGCCGATATGAAGTATTGAGACCCGTCGTCTTCTCCCTACGTTTCAGCGCGGCCGCAACCTAAAGGTCATTCAGACATGACCTCAGAAGCTCACGCAACCAAACCTGTGCCTCGATCTCGCTATCTGTCCCTCGCCAATGCAACCTGACTTCGAATTCAGGGATCGGAAGCGGAATTGGGTAATATCTAACCATGCCGCCGCCTGCGAACATTTGGGCGGTGCGAGAAGGAAGTGTTGCGATCAATTCTGTCTTGGCGACGATGTCGTGAAGACCAATGAAATGGGGCAACCGCAGGGAAACCTGCCGGGCCGCACCGATCGCCCGGATTTGATCCTCGACTTGACGATGCCCGGAGTGGGACGAAACGACGATATGTCCTTCGGATAAATATTGCTCAAGCGAGACATCATCGCGAATTCGCGGGTGTCAGGCGCTAACGAGGCAGACGTAGTGCTCTCGAAAGATGGGCTCTGAGCGTGATTGAACATTTGCGCTTGTTGAATTGAAGATCGCCGCATCGATTTTGCCGGTTGCGAACCAGTCGTCCAATTTCTCGATCTCGAGTTCGACAACCTCGATGCCGACTTTCGGCGCCTCCTCGCTTAGGCGCGGCAAGATGTGCGGCAAAAATGTCATTTCGCCCAGGTCGGAAAATGCCAATCTGAAAACTTGATCGGAAGATTTGGGATCGAAGCTTCGCCGTGTGGCTATCACAGTTTCAATCTCTGAGAGAGCAGATCTAAAAACGCTGTACATCTCTTTAGCTACAAAGGTCGGCTTCATGCCGTCGCGGGTGCGGGTGAATAGTGTATCTTCGAGCAGATCCTCAGGCGGTTCAAAGCGTGACTCACCGACGGTTGCGACAGGTTGAGTTTGGCAGCCGCGCGGCTGACGCTCTCCGTCTCGTAGATTGCGATGAACGCACGGATCAGATTCAGGTCAACCATTGCCGCTCCTTACTCTCCTGACCTCAATATAGATACTATCTATATTGAGGTCAAAAGGATGACGATTTGACTTATTATTGTTTTAGTTTTGACTACCCTCAAACGAGGGAGGTCGTGATGAAAACAGTAAGAGAGTCAACATACGAGTTGCTAAGAAGCGTTGGCCTGACCACCGTTTTCGGCAACCCAGGTTCAAATGAACTGCCGTTCCTGAACGGCTTTCCCACCGATTTCCGTTACATCCTTGGCCTTCATGAGGGAGTGGTTGTGGGGATGGCGGATGGTTATGCGCAGGCGACGGGCAAAGCCTCGCTCGTCAATTTGCATTCCGCAGCAGGTACCGGCAACGGCATGGGGGCGCTCGCCAACGCTTGGAACTCGCATACACCAATTGTCGTCACCGCTGGGCAGCAGACCCGCGCCATGATTGGGGCGGAACCACTGCTGGCCAATGTCGATGCAGCGAACCTTCCGAGGCCTCTTGTCAAGTGGAGTTATGAACCCGCGAGCGCCGCGGAAGTTCCGCATGCCTTCAGCCGTGCGTTTCACATCGCCGAGCTTCCAGCGAAGGGACCGGTCTACCTCTCTATCCCCTACAATGATTGGGAGGAGCCCGCCGGGCCCTTCTCGAATGCGATCACTATGCGAAAGGTCGAGTCTGCCGGGATGCCGGAGGAAGCTAGGCTAGCTGTTCTTCTCGATAGAATTGCGTCAGCGCACAATCCGGTCATCGTGCTCGGGCCTGATGTGGATGCGGCGCGGGCCAATAGTTTTGCTGTCACCCTCGCCGAAAAGATCGCCGCTCCAGTTTGGGTGGCTCCCTCCGCTCCGCGTTGTCCTTTCCCAACGACCCACCAGAACTTTCGCGGATTGCTGCCAGCGGGCATCGCGACAATCTCCCACCTGTTGAGTGGTCACGACCTCATTTTAGTTTTCGGTGCACCGGTGTTCCGATATCATCAATACGACCCTGGCGCCTGGCTCCCGAAGGGAGCAAGCCTGATCTCTGTGACTTGTGATCCCCTCGAGGCCGCCCGCGCGCCTATGGGCGATGCGATCGTCGGTGACGTTGGTGGCGTCTTGAAGCGCCTTTCCGAGCGCGTAGTGGCGGTGGATCGTCCCTGTCTCGAGGCACTACCACGCCCGGAAAAGGCACCCGTGACCGACGGCGCGCTACTGCCTGAAGCAGTTTTTGATATAATCGACGACCTGGCTCCCCAAAACGCCATCTATCTGAACGAGTCAACATCGACGACGGCTGCGCTTTGGCAACGGCTCCGGATGCGTCAGCCCGGAAGCTATTACTTCGCCGCCGCCGGCGGTCTTGGATTTGCGATGCCTGCGTCTGTCGGCGTCCAACTCGCCGAACCCAAACGGCGTGTTATTGCGATTATTGGCGACGGATCCGCAAACTATGGGATTCAGGCTTTGTGGACCGCGGCTCAATACAAGATTCCTACGATTTTTGTCATCATGAAAAACGGCACCTACGGCGCGCTTCGATGGTTTGCCGGAGTGTTGAAGGTCGAAAATGTGCCCGGCCTCGATGTGCCGGGCATCGACTTTCACGCTCTCGCTGCAGGGTTACGGCGTGAAGGCCCTTCTTGCCGGAAATGCAGACGAATTCAAGCATGCCATGGCGGAAGCTTTATCCTCGGAGGCCCCAATTTTGATCGAGGTTTCCACCGAGCATGGAGATTGATCCGATGGGAAGACCCATCAAGGTCGAGGACTATCGACATCTTGCACGCCGCCGCCTGCCGGCGATGGTTTTTGACTATCTCGATGGCGGCGCGGAAGATGAATACGGGTTGCAGGCACAACCGCGATGTCTTCCTGAACTGGCGATTCAAACCATCACGGCTGACTGACGTCAGCCGGCGGGACCTGAGTGTTGAAATGTTCGGGCAGCGATACCCGCTGCCATTCATGATCGGCCCCACAGGGCTCAACGGAATTTTTCGGCCGAAGGGCGACTTGCTCCTTGCTCGCGCCGCGGCAAAACTGGGCATCCCGTTCGTTCTGTCCACGGCCTCAAACCTGACGATTGAAGAGGTTGCCTCCAACTGCGACGGTGAACTCTGGTTCCAGCTCTATGTTGTGCACCGGGATCTCGCCAATTCGTTGGCCGACCGAGCGCTCGCCGCAGGCTACAAGACTCTTGTTCTGACGGCTGACGTTACCGTCAATGGGTACAGGGAACGGGACATGCGCAGTGGCTTTGGTCTGCCGCTCCGCTACACTCCAAAGGTTGTCCTTGACGGTCTTCGTCACCCCGCTTGGTCGCTCGATCTCATGAGGACGGGCGTCCCGCAGTTGGCCAATTTCAGAGGCGCCGCTGCCACGAACCCGGAAGCCCAGGCTGCCCTGATGAGTCGACAGATGGATGCCAGTTTCAACTGGGATGATCTGACAAGGCTACGTGATCGCTGGCCCCATCGACTTCTCGTCAAGGGGATCCTGCGCCCCGAGGATGCCCAAAAATGCGACGAGCTTGGCGCAGACGGCGTCATCCTTTCCAACCATGGGGGAGGCAGGTTGACAGTTGCCTCTCGCCCATGGACGTTCTTTATCAGACGGCCCAACTCGTCACGAAACCGATACTGATCGACAGCGGCTTCAGGCGCGGTGGCGAGATTGTCAAGGCCTTGGCCCTTGGTGCGAAGATAGTCCTCTTAGGACGAGCAACCCTCTACGGACTTGCCGCCCGAGGCGAGCCCGGCATCGACGACGTTCTGTCGATCCTCCGCACTGAAATTGATCGGACACTCGCACTTATAGGCTGCGATTCCATCACTCAGCTCTCCACAGAGTTCTTGGTTCCGACATCCGGCGCGCACGAGGAGGAAAACCGTTCATGATGAAGACCACCGCTATTAGATCGCGTCCGGTGCTAGTCCCTCTCGAGTTTCCGATCAGAACAGCGTCCGGTACAGTTACGGCTTCTCCGTTGGTGCTGATCGACCTGTTGACGGACACCGGCATTACAGGACATGCCTACATCTTCGGCTATACGCCGTTGACCTTACAGCCTTTAGTCGCCCTGTTGGACAACCTTGCGAGCATGGTCATCGGCCAACCAGTGGCGCCCCAAGCCCTTGAGGAACGTCTTCGGAAAAGCTTTCGCCTGCTCGGGTACACTGGTCTGTTGCGTATGGCTTTGGCGGGCATTGAGATGGCCGCCTGGGACGCATTTGCGAAACAACAACAAATGCCTCTCGTTCGGTTGATCGGAGGGGAGCCCCGACCAATCCAGGCTTACGATAGCCACAGCATGGACGGGGAGTCATTGGCAGTCGAGCGGGCCGTGCGCTCCGCCAAGGCGGGCTTTCGCGGCGTCAAGACGAAGATCGGCTATGCTTCCTTCGCGGAGGAACTCGCCGTCGTTCGAGCGATCCGGTGTGCGGTCGGTCCCCAGTTCGAAATCATGGTGGATTACAACCAAGCCCTCTCCGTGCCCGAGGCCAAAGCCCGAGGGCGAGCCCTCAGTGAGGAAGGTATCACTTGGATTGAAGAGCCGACTCTGCAACACGATTATGATGGACACGCGGAAATCACCCGAGCACTGACCACGCCGGTGCAAATGGGCGAAAACTGGTTTGGCCCCGAAGAGATGATGCTTTCCGTAAAGGCCGGTGCGAGCGATCTCGCCATGGTGGACGTCATGAAGATCGGTGGCGTATGCGGATGGATGAAGGCCAGCGCGGTTGCCGAGCAACACGGGCTGCCGCTCTCGAGCCATCTATTCCAGGAAATCAGTGCGCATCTTTTGGCCGCTTCGCCGACTGCGCACCGGTTAGAGCATATGGATATTGCCGGCTCTGTTCTTTTGCGCGGGGTGACGATCAAGGACGGCTTTGCCGTGGCCTCGGAGGAACCAGGAACAGGCATCGCCTGGCGGGAAGATGCAGTAGAACAATTCTTGGTTGCATAAACAAGGCCTAACTCCGCAGATCAATGAGTATGCCCAAAAAGTATAGAACAATACCTGACACGGCGTTGACCCCTGGCTCGTTCCGCACGAAGTCTATGAGTTCGTCGGCAACTGCGCGACACCCTTCTATGGGTTCCTTTGGGAGGAGGAGCGATGACCAATGCAACGGAGAAACTCATCGAATATCGCATGGTACGCCATAGTGCCGCCAGTGAGGCGTCAAGCTATCTGACGAACCATACTGCGGAAGTGGGACTTTGTTTTCCCAATCCAATTGTCTGCCAGATGATGCGCGGTCGCAAGATCATGCGGGTCAACGGCTCCAAGCCGTTCGATTTTCTTCCTGGCGAAGCCATGCTCGTTGCTCCCGACATGCCTTTGGAGATCCTATTTCCCGAAGCCTCACCCGAAGATCCAACGGAATGCATCTGCATAGAAATAGATCGCAGCCAGGTGGACGGAATTATTGGGCGCGTTAACGAGAGCCAGAAACGGCTCGGCCTCGGTGGTCCATTCTCGCTGGACTGGACTCGTTATGCGGTTTTCCGGGAGGATTTAACGATCCGCGGACAGATGAACAAATTGATGGCTCTTTATCGGGACGAGAAGAGTCCTTTCCGGGACGTGCTTGTTGATCTCGGACATGAGGAACTTGTCTTGCGTATCCTGCAGGCACAATCGCGCGAGCTTCTCGTGGAACGGCGGACGTCTACGCCTACGACGGGCATCGACGCGGCCGCTGAAACCCTCCAGCGATAATCCGGGGAAACGATATGCGATTGAGGAATTGGCCCAAATGGCCTGTATGAGCGAGGCTACTTTCTTCAGGCGTTTCAAGGCGCGTTTTGGCGTCACCCCGGCCAAATTTGCCAATGACTGTCGCATCCATCGGGCGCGCTTTGCTCGCCACCGCGCCGGTTACCGAAGTCGCATTTGATCTCGGCTTTGCGAGCGTAGAGCATTTCTCCCGACTGTTTCGGCAGGTGACAGGTGAAAGCCCCGGCCACATTCTGCAAACGCCTCCGCCCAGAAGTACCGGCATACATTCAGTAATGCTCAGCGGGGCAGAGGAACGGGTCGGGCAAATTCGGCCCGATCATCTCATCCGAGGAGGATATCGGCCATTCGTTCGCCGATGATGACCGTAGAGGCCATTGTATTGCCAGTCGATACACGGGGCATGACCGAAGCATCTGCGATCGACAGTCCTTCTACGCCGCGAACACTTAATCGACCGTCGACAACGGACATCTCATCAAGGCCCATCTTGCAGGTGCAACTCTCGTGAAAGTAGGTGCCCGCGGCATTCTTGGCGAAGTTGATCATTGCGATGTCATCGAGTGCACCGGGCATGATTTCACGCTTGACGAAGGGCTTCATCGCCTCTGAGTTTCCAATTTCGCGGCAAAGTTCGATCCCGCGCAGGACTGCCTTGAGATCCGCCGGATCGGACATGAACCGTGCATCGACGCAGGCCATCGCCTTCGGATCGGAGGACGAGAGATAGACACGGCCGCGGCTCTTGGGTCGCACCAGCCCGGGCGCGATCGACCAAGCTCCCGCCGGCGGATTGTACTGTGGCCCGGTGACTTCCGAGGCGAAAGGCACTTCGATCTGGAAGGGCTGCAAATCCGAGTGTCCAGGGAGCTGTCGCTCTTCCAGAAGAATGTTGCTTCGGCGACGTTGTTGGCCGGCGGCAGCGGTTCCCTGTACTCCCACAAGCAACCCGCCACGAGAACGTGATCCTGGAAGTTCTGACCCACGCCCGGCAGCTTCACGGCGGTCTCGACACCATGCTTCGACAGCTCTGCATCGTCGCCAATCCCGGAAAGCATCAGGATTTTAGGCGTGTTGATGGCGCCGGCCGACAGCACGACTCTGGTCTTGCTCTCTACCGAATGAACCTGACTATCCTTGCTAAAGGTCAGCCCCGTCACCCGGGAGCCGACTACCGTCAGGGAAAGGACTTCCGCCCCGGTTAGCAGCGTCAGGTTTGGACGCTTCAAGGCCGAATAGAGATAGTCGTGAGCGAGATTGACGCGGCGACCGTCGTGGATGCGAAGGTTGGCGATCGCAGCGCCACCAGGGCCTTCCATCATCTCACCATTCATGTCTTCAAAGGCGGGAATGCCTACACTTGCAGCTGCACCAAGAAGCGCTGGAGCGATGGGATTGGGGTCTCGCGCAGGTTCGATCCACAGGCGGCCGCCTTCGCCACGACGCTCTTTGTCCGGTTTGCCTTGCCAGTTCTCGATCCGCTTGTAGATATCAAGCACCGAAGCATAGGACCAGCCGTCGTCTCCCGTTTCCGACGCCCAGAAGTCGAAATCGTTCTTGTGGCCGCGCGCCCAGACCGTTGCATTCACGGACGAGCCGCCGCCGACAACCTTGCCCATCGGCAGGATCAGGGCGCGTCCATTGACGCTATCCGCTGGATCCATGGTGTAGCCCCAATCTCGCTCGGAACGAATATTGGTCGGCCAAAGGCCGGGGTTCAAGATCGCGTCGAGTTGATCGGTGCCTCCTGCTTCAAGCAGCAGAACCTCGGCATCTGTTTCAGCCGCGAGGCGCCCGGCCACGACAGCACCACCACTGCCGCTTCCCACGACAATGTAATCGTAGGCTTTCTTGAGGTTCCTGGCATTGTAAAGCTGCGTGATGGCGGCATCGCCACCATCTTGTGCCATGACGCGGGCCGCCATGAAAGAAGCGCCGGCGGCCATGGCCAGTTGCATGAATTGCCTGCGACCCACTTTGCCGTGGTACAGCGCAGATTCAAGGGTATTCAAGCGGTCGCCTTGGGCGAGCCGCGAAAAGACGGGAAGTTTCATCTGTTCAATCCTGAATGCCGGATATTTGGGATAGCAAAGCCCGAGCAGCAGCGCTCAAAAGGGGAAGGCGCGCGGTACCGTCTGTACCGATATCCACTTCTGCTCGGTGAAGGCTTCGATCGCGCCCGATGCGCCCCATTTGCCAACCCAGCCGGATGCCTTCATGCCACCAAAGGGGCAGTGAGGTTCGTCATGAACACAAGTGTCATTCACGTGAACCATTCCAGCCTCAACCTGCGTCGCAAGTGCCTGACCCCGAGCTGCATCGCCCGTGATGATCGAAGACGAAAGGCCGTAAACCGTATCATTCATGAGAGCAATTGCTTCCTCTTCGCTGTCGGCAGGCATGACGAAGGCCACCGGGCCGAAGATTTCTTCATGATAGATATCCATATCCTTGGTAACGCCGGTCAGCACTGTCGGGCGATAGAACGGTCCGAACTTCTCGCCACCGAGATGGATGGTGGCGCCGGCGTCACGCGCGGATTTAACGAGCCTGTCGATGCGGTCGAGTTGCCGGTCGTTGATGATCGGAGCTACAACCGCCATTGGGTTTGATGGCTCGAGCGGCTCGAACATTGAAACCTTGGCGATGAGCTTTTCGACAAAACTTTCGTAGAGATCGCGCGGACAATGATCTTGTCTGCCGACATACAGATCTGCCCCTGATGCAGGAACGCCGAGAAGAAAGCCACGTTCACAGCATAATCCACATCGGCATCGTCGAGAACGACGACCGGGTTCTTCCCACCAAGTTCAAGAACGACGCGCTTGAATTGCGTCGCCGACGCCAGGGCCACTTCCCGGCCAACAGCCGTGGAGCCTGTAAAGCTGATCCGGGCAACTCGCGGATCGTTGATCATTGCCGCAGCCACCGCTTTCACCTTGTCACGGCCACAGGTCACGACGTTGAATACTCCGGCAGGCAGGCCAGCGGCCTCGAACAGCTCTGCCAACATCGTGCCTCCTGAAATGGGTGAATCTTCTGATGGCTTGAGGACGGCGGTATTGCCAAGCGCCAACGCATAGACAAAGCCACGAAGCGAAAGATACAGGGGAAAATTCCATGGCGAAATCACACCGACAACACCCGCGGCGGTCCGCCTGATCGTGTTAATCTTGCCCGGTACATTGGACGGCATGATTTCCCCGTGGGGCGCGTGGTAAGGGCAGCGGCCTCGCGCAATGCAAGCGGAATGAGCGAGCATTCGAACATCGCCTTACCGAGGCCAGACCCTGTCTCTTCCACCAGAACGTTCACGAATTTTTCCTGATTGGCCTGGAAGATTTCAGCAGCCCTGTAGAAAAACTCGGAGCGAGCGGCCGGCGGCAGCGCCTCCCACGCCGGCTGGGCAGCCTTGGCCGCGGTGATGGCCGAAGCCATGTCGCCCACGTCGCCGTCCGCCACAGTTGCATATGGCTGCCGCGTCGTCGGGTTAATGTCGGCAAAAGTATGCGTGGATGCCGCCGCCCGCCAGGCACCATCGATGAAGAGACGCGTCGATGCACCCGAATGTGCTCCAGCTTGCAGAGCTGCGGACTGAGAGTTTTCGCTTGGTCTAAGCATGTTCATTTTGACAGGGCCTCCTCTCCCTATAATGAAGATCAGCTTAGCGTCATCAAACAGGAAGGCTGGTCTGGTGCTCTCAGATTCCTGATCGTTACTCTCAAAATGGGCTTGTCGCAAACGCTTCTATGCGTCTCGAAAGTCTCGTCGTTCTGGTTGTCGGGGGCGGAACCGTCCACCTGATCAAGCCCGATGTAGAGTTGAATCCGATCCTTGCGGAAATCTTCCGCGAGGATCGGAATGTGGCCTTCGAGCGCGCAAAAGAAATCGATCGCCCGGTCGCCGCGCTCAAAGACCAGCGTTTCGTTCTCGAAAATTTCTTCATGGCCGTAGGTGCGAATGCTGTCGATCATCTCCCCGGAAAGGTGCGGGAAGGTCTGGGCTTCCCGCCGCCACAGATCTGTCGTGTCCCCGATAGAGATATCCATGTCAAATTCCTTGACAGCTGGGAGAGGACCACCTGTTCGGCTCGACGAGCCCTCAGGCGTTCGTGTTGCGCAGCGTCTCGAACAGGAACCAGACGCGCTGTTCGCCTTCGTCGATCCAGTTTTCAAGGAGGCTCGCGGTCGCAACGTCGCCATGCTCGTCACAAAGGTCGTGAACAGCCCGCATGCTGGCGACCAGCGTGCCGTTATCCTCCCGCAATTCGGCAAGCATTTCGTGCGGATGGACGAAATCGGCATCGTTGTCGGAGAGCCGCTGCTTGCGGGCGATGTCGCCGATCGACCTGATGGTGCTGCCGCCAAGCTTGCGCACGCGCTCGGCGAGCGGATCGGTCATCGCCATGAGCTGGTCGGCATGATCATCGAGCAACAAGTGATAGTCGTGGAAATTGGCGCCCGACATGTGCCAGTGGAAATTCTTGGTCTTCAGGAAAAGCGCGAAAACGTCCGCGAGCAGCATGGTGGCCGCCGCCGAAATCTCACTGGAAGCCTCCGTGCCCAGGCCTGTCGGCGTCTTCAATGCTGCAGTACGGCGCGATTTTGTGGTGGTATCCATGACTTTACTCTTTGTTGTCCGTGGCGGCGAATGCCTGAAAACGGCTCGGTTGTCGAAATTTATTCGAAGCGTCCCGAGGCCAGCGGGGCGCTGGCGGGGAAGGTTTCCGCGCAGGCCCTCATCGAGAATGATATCCTGTTCTATTCTGTGGGCCTGCTGCGGCGTCACGGGCTCGTAATTCATGTCGATCGGCTCGGCGAGCGTTTCGATGCCGTCTCTCAAGGTCTCGTCCGAAAGGCCACCTTTAGTGGCGCCAGACTCTGCATTTGCCATGGTCATGCTCCTTTGCCAAAAAAAGGGCACAGACTGTGTGCGTTGATTTCTGTTGAGAAGTGACCCGGGATTTTCGCGGAGAATTGAACCACCTTTGATGTATGGAACGGCTGTTCGCCGTGGTCAAGATTTTGCTTTTCTCTCCTTCGCAGGTTGCTGTGTGGTGCTATTTTTGAAACGGCATCTGACAGGAAGGCTTGTCTGGTACTCTCAGATTCTTGACTGTTACTCTCACACTTTCGTCAGCGATTGCTCCGTTCATTAACAGCGCCGAAGTTTGATATGCGGTCTACTCGCGGGAGACTGGAGGACCCAACCATGGCGTTTCAGCTCGCGCCGAGACGGACATTGGACAACTGCAGCCACGGTGGATTGTCGGCATACATTTCGCGGATCAACTGCTTGATCTGATCGATCCTGCCGTTGGCGTCCACGCGTCGGAAGCTCATGATGATGGGCGATGTTGCCTTCTCGTCCTCAATCATCCGGTAACAAACGTCATCTGGCCTCTGTCTTTGCGAGGCGGCCGGGATGATGCACAGTCCCACGCCCGCTGCGACCATGCCCAACGCGGCTTGGATTTCGCGGACTTCTTCGACTGAAGCAGGAGTGACGCTCAACTCGCTGAGCAGGTTCAGAATTTCATCGGCGAAGCTTGGCCGGGGAACCGAAGGATAAACAATCAGCGGTTCGCCCTGTAGTTCTGCAAGAGCAATTGGTTCCTTTGAAAGAGATTTAGGGTGCCCTTTTGGAAAAGCGACGACAAGTCGCTCTTCTCGAAGCGTCAGCCGTTCGACTTCTCGATCGTTGAAACGGACCCGGCCGAAGCCAACATCGATCCGACCCTCCTTGAGTGCGGTTACTTGTTCCGTCGACATCATTTCCCTGATCTCAATGTCGAGTTCCGGCCATTGCACGCGCATGCGTCGCACGAGGTCGGGTATGCCGCCGTAAAGTGTTGAACCGACGCAGCCGATGATAAACCTTTCGCGTTGCGAGCGCCCGATCCGACGCGTTTGTTCCCGGATATGATCGATTTTGGCGAGCATTTTGGCGGACTGCTCGTATAGATAACGCCCGGCTTCTGTCAGGGAGAGAGGTCTTTTCGACCTGTCCAGGAGATTGACACCCAATTCCTCTTCGAGTTGCTGTATCTGGCGACTGAGGGGTGGCTGGGCGATATGCAGGATCTCTGCGGCACGCGAAAAATTTCGCTCACGTGCCACAGCAACAAAATACCTAAGTTGGCGCAGTTTCACCCTACTATACCTCCAGGGTATGAAATTCGATTTTACAGTTTTGGACCGTTTTTCGAATGAACGCTAGCCTCCTTACAGATCAAGGGAGGAAGTGTCGTGTCTGCCGAAGCTCGTATTGCCGCGATCGAGACGATTATACTCGATTTGCCAACCATCCGGCCACATAAGCTGTCGATGGTCACTATGAACCAGCAGAGCATGACCATTGTCCGCATCCGTTGCTCAGACGGCTTTGAAGGCATGGGCGAGGGGACAACAATCGGTGGCTTGGCATATGGCCCAGAGAGCCCCGAAGGAATGAAGCTCACGATCGACCAGTATATCGCTCCCTTGCTGATCGGTCTGGACGCCACCCGTGTACAAGCAGCAATGGACATTGTCTCCAAGGCGGTCAAGGGAAACAATTTCGCCAAGTGTGCCGTCGAAAGTGCACTGCTTGATTGCCATGCGCGCCGATTGGGTCTGCCGCTGTCGGAGTTATTGGGTGGTCGTCGTCGCGACAGCTTGCCGATCGCATGGACGCTGGCGTCGGGCGATACTGCCAGGGATATCGATGAAGCGCAGCGGATGCTCGATCTTCGCCGGCATAAGGATTTCAAGCTGAAGATCGGCAGCAGGCCATCGCAGATGGCGTCCATTGACGCGCACAGATTTATCAGCGGCGAGCAGTGCGCATATCTAGCGCATGTTTAGCTCGCCGTTGCTTCTAATATCAGCGGATCCCGCATCCATGCCATGGCTTGAATCATAAAATGACTATTGACTCATAATTCATTTTGATTGATAGATGTGGCAGTGAAATTGCTTTTGGGAGGTGGCGATGTCGGGTGATGAGAGCACAATGGCTGGACGCATCGTTGCCGTCACCGGCGGCGGTAGCGGCATAGGCGCTGCGTGCGCTGAGGTGATTGCGAGCCGAGGTGCCATCGTTGCCGTACTCGATATCAATGTCGATCAGGCGTCGATTGTCGCCGCCCGGATCGGCGGCATGGCTTTCCCTCTCGACGTGAGTGATGAGCAGAACGTGGTGTCGGCCATGACGATGGTCGAGCGCCAGCTGGGACCGATCGCGGCCGGCGTTACCGCGGCAGGCATCGTTCAGGCCCCCGATCCACCTGATGAATTGGACATGGCGGTCTACGACCGAATTTACACGATCAACCACCGCGGTACTTACCTTTCTCTGCGCGAGATTGCACGGCATATGCTGCCGCGCCGCAAGGGCAGCCTCGTCGCGATCAGTTCAGTGACCGCGCGTCGGTCGACGCCGCTTCATGCCTACGGGCCCGGAAAAGCGGCCGTTACCAATCTTGTCGCGGGACTGGCATGCGAATGGGGACGGGCGGGCCTTCGCGTCAATGCGGTTGAACCCGGCTACACCCGCACGCCCGCCTTGCAGGCGCAGATCGACCTTGGAAACAGGGATGTTGCCTTGATGGAGGAAAACTCCGCGCTTGGCCGCCTGATCGAGCCCGCCGAAATCGGTGCGGCCGTCGCTTTTCTGCTCTCGGACGATGCGTCGGCGGTGACCGGGCTATCGATGGCGGTTGATGCTGGCTTTTACGGCGCGGGGTCCTGGGCTCCCTATGGGGGTGTGCGCAAACATTGATGGATCCGGCCTCTCGGGAGGAGGCTTTCTTTAACTGTTGGAGGACAGCATCGTGACACATAAGAACCATACGTTAACCCGCCGCAATTTTGTGGCGGCGGCCGGCGCGGTTGGCTTCATGAGCCTTGCATGCCCATCGATCCTGCGCGCGCAGGGAGCGACGATCAAAGTCGGGATGCCGACCATTCTGTCAGGCCGCGTGGCAATCCTGGGAGAAACCGCTTCGGTTGGAGCCAGGATGATCATCGACGCCGTCAACGCCGAGGGCGGGATCGACGGACGTCAGATCGAGCTTGTCATTCGCGATACAAAGGGAAAGCCCGACGAGGCCGCGCGTATCACGCGCGAGCTGATCAACAACGACAAATGCGAACTGATCCTTGATGCCGAAGCGTCTGGCGGAAGCTTCGCCGTGCATGAGGTGATGCGCGACACCGGGCTCTACTGCATCCATTCCATTTCCGAAGCCTCGGCCCTGACTGCGGATCCTGCAAACCACGTGCACTGGATCTTCCGGTCTGGACGCCAAGGCATCCATGATGCCATTGCCGGCGGCCTTTATGCTTCGGGGCTTGCAAAGAATGGCGTCAAGCGCTGGGCGGTCTGTTCGCCGGATTACTCCTATGGCCGGGACACCACCGCCGAATTCCGCGAATTCCTGTCCGTCTTCGCACCTGATGTGCAGTTCGTCGGCGAAACGTGGCCGAAAGCCTTCCAGCCCGACTATACCGAGAATATTACCAACCTTTTGAACATCGCGCCCGAAGGTCTCTACACCTGCCTTTGGGGCGGGGATCTGGTGGCCTTCTTCGATCAGGCGAGCCTTTACGGTCTCTTCGACCAGTTCCAGACCGTTGCGGTGAACATGGGCGACGCGCCGGTTCTCGAAGCGATCAAGAACCTGCCGGCCGGCATTCATTCCGGCAACCGTTATCACAAGGACGTGCCGGATACGCAAGCCAATGAGATCTGGAACACGGCGTTCCGCAAGTCCGGCAAGCTTCCGACGAACTGGGGTTGGCAGGCCTATACCGGCGCGCATTTCGTCGTCGAGGCATTGAAGGCAACGAAGGGCGATACCAACCGTGACAAACTGGCCGACGCCACCCGCGGCCGCAAGATCGTCAGTCCGCACGGCGTCGACGGCACCGTGACGATGCGCGAGGGCGACAATACCCTGATCGGCTACGCGGTCGGCTACGGAAAGACGCTGTCGACAGACCCTCACCTCACTGACTTCCAGCCCACCCCCTGGGACGTCATCCTGCAACATGAGGCCGAGTGGAAGGAGCGAAAGAAGTATCTCTGACGCTTTTGCTGCCGCATAGCGATCGGATCGCGTGCGGCCTTTCCCTCGCATTGAAAGCCGGATGGCATGTTGAACTTCGACGCTTTATCCACCTGCCTTGGGGCGACGTCCTGCCTGGTGACGCAGGTCACCACGGGGTTGATCATCGGCATGCTGCTGTTCCTCGTCGCCTCCGGCGTGACGCTGATTTTCGGCGTGCTGAAGGTGGTCAATTTCGCCCACGGTGCCTTCTACATGATCGGGGCCTATACCGCCTACACCACCTATGCCGTCGTGGGAAATTACTATCTGGCGGTCGTGGCCGGTGCACTGAGCGCGGCGGTTATCGGAGTTCTCTTCGAGAGTCTGATGATCCGCAGGGTCTACAAGGAGAACCTGCTGATGCAGTTGCTCGTCTGCTATGCCTTCGTTCTCATCTGCGACGATCTGGTGAAGATGATCTGGGGCGCGGAATACCTGGCGATGGGTATTCCGGCGGAATTCCGCGTACCGCCGATTCGCTTTGCAGGCGGCGTCGTGCCGCCGTTCTACATCTTTCTCGTAGCAACTTCGCTTCTCGTCGCCGTGCTCTGCCTTCTTCTGATCACCTACAGCCGATTTGGAAAGATTGTGCGCGCCGCCGCCGCCAACGCGACTATGGTTTCGGTTCTAGGGATCCGCGTGCCCCTCTATTTCGCGGGGCTTTTCGGGCTCGGCTGCGCTCTTGCCGGCATGGCAGGCGCGCTGGCCGCTCCCCGTGCGGTCGCTGACGCCGGGCATGGGCTTGTCGATCCTGATTGACAGCTTCATCGTGACGGTCATCGGCGGCATGGGATCCATTCCGGGCGCGCTGCTTGCGGCCCTGATCCTTGGGCTGACCCGCTCCTTTGGCAGCATCGGCTTTCCGCTCTTCGTCGATGGAGCGATGTTCATGATGATGGTGGCCATCCTCATCTTTCGCCCGCAGGGCCTTCTCGGCGAAAGGGTCATGCGATGAAGCCTCTTACCACGGTCCAATGCGATTGCCTGATCGCTTTTGTTTTCTTCCTAGCCTTGCTGGCGCTCGGCGTGATCTTTCCAAGCCTCTGGCTGATGGACACCTTAACCGCGCTCTTTGCGAGCGGGCTTCTCGCCATGTCGCTGCATCTGCTGGTCGGCTATACCGGCCTCGTGTCCTTCGGCCACGCTGCCTACTTCGCCGCAGGCGGCTATGTCTTCGGCATGGTGTTGCAGGCGAACGGCTTCGTGGAGGCCGCCGGCGCCTGGTCGGTACCGCTTGCGATCCTCGCCGCGTTTGCCGCCACGGGGCTCTTCGCCCTGATTGTCGGCCTCATCTGCGCCCGTCTGTCCGAGGTCTACTTCGCCTTCCTGACGCTGGCCTTCCAGATGCTGTTCGTCAGCCTGATCCAGGGACTGGTGGAGTTCACGGGCGGCGACCAGGGGCTGGTGGGCGGGATTCCCCGCCCTGTCTTTCTCGGGATCGACCTTACCGAGAGCTGGGACCGGTACGCCTTCTGCGCCTTCCTCTTCACGGCCGGCGTGCTGGCTATCCGGCTGGTGACGCAAAGCTCGTTCGGCTACACGCTACGCATGGTCCGCGATAACGAGCGGCGCACGGCCTTCCTCGGTGTCAACACCTATCGAGTCAAGGTTGTCTCCTTCACCATCGCCGGCTCGGTCGCCTCGCTCGGCGGCGTGATCCTCGCCATCTTCACCTCCGCGGCCTATCCCGAATGGGCGTCGTGGTCGAATTCCGGCGAGGCGATCTTCATGATCATGCTCGGCGGGCTCAACAGCTTCCTCGGCCCGCTCGCCGGCGCCCTCGCCATGAGGGCGATCAACGACGTCACGCTGCTGTACACGACGCATACGGATCTCGCAAAAGGCGTCGTCATCCTGTTCGTGGTGCTGATCCTCAAGCGCGGCATCCTCGACTATGCCATAGACCTCGTTCGGAACCGCCGCGCGCAGGCGGACAATGAACGCGCAAAGGCTCTGCATAGGCGCGACGGCGAGCGTGTCGATACCAGGGAGGATGCGGATGCTGCGGCTTGAACACCTGTCGAAGGCCTTCGGTCAACTCGTTGCGACCAACGATGTATCGCTCGATTTTCCGAACGGATCGCTGAGCGCCATCATAGGTCCGAACGGAGCGGGCAAGACCACGCTCTTCAACCAGATCACCGGCCATCTCGTGCCGACCAGCGGATCGGTTCTTCTCGATGACGAGGATATCACCGGGCTGAAGCCGGCCGTCATCGTACGCAAGGGTATTGGCCGCGCCTTCCAGATCGCCAGCATCTATCCGAGCCTGACTGTCCGGGGAGTCGGTGGCGGTGGCGGTGACGTCCCATCTTGGCGCCTCCTACAGCCTCGTCAGCGCCTTCCCTCGCAAGGACGTTGCGGTGCGGACCGACGAACTCATCGAATTGCTCGGAATGGAGCGTGTCGCGTCCCGCCTGTCCGGGGAGATTTCCCACGGCGATCAGAAGCTGCTCGACGTCGGCCTGGCGCTGGCGCTCGATCCCCGGGGTGCTGATGCTCGATGAACCGGCCGCCGGCATGGGACCCGAGGAGCGTTGGCAGATGATGGACACCGTCAAGCGGCTCTGGAAGAGCCAGAACATGACGCTGATCTTCATCGAGCACGACATCGATCTGGTCTTTCAAACTGCCGAGATCATTCATGTACTACGCTACGGCGCGGTTCTGGCCTCGGGCACGCCCGACGAGATCAAAGGCCATCCAGAGGTCATCGAGGCCTATCTCGGCAAGGAAGAAGACCTGGCGGTGAAGGCATGACCACGCATCAACCGATTCTCGACGTCAAGAACATCAACGTCTTTTACGGTGCGTCCCATATCCTGTTCGCCGTATCGCTCCAGATCGCAAAGGGCCGCACGCTGGCGCTTCTCGGCCGAAACGGTGCCGGCAAGAGCACCACCATGAAGGCGATCATGGGCGTGGTGCCGATCAAGTCGGGTGCCATCAGCTTCGCCGGCAGCCGGATCGACGGTCAGGCGCCGCACGAGATGGCGCGCAAGGGCCTCGGTTTCGTGCCCGAGGACCGGCAGGTCTTCATCGATCACACCGTGGACGAGAACCTGCGCATCGCCGCCAAGCGTGGCGTCGATGGGCGCGAGGAGTGGACCATAGAGAACATCTACGACGCCTTCCCGCTCCTGGCAAAAATGCGCCAGCGAAAGGCCGGGATGATGTCGGGCGGCGAGCAGCAGCTTCTCTCCATGGCGCGTTGCCTAATGGGCAATCCTGGCCTCATTCTTCTCGACGAGCCCTCGGAAGGATTGGCGCCGATCATCGTGCAGGAAATCGGGCGGCTGATCCGCACGCTTCGTGGCACGGGTGTCACAATCATTCTGGCGGAACAAAACATGCATTTCTGTCTCGGCATCTCCGAAGACGCCGTGATCATCGACAAGGGGCAGATCGTCTATCGTGGCACGATCGAAGACCTGCGCGGCAACAAGGATGTCGCCAACCGGTATCTGGCCATCTGAACGACGCTCTGCCAGGGCAGACCACGCAAGGAATATGAATCATGAGTCACAAGAGCAAAAATATCGCGGTCGTGAAGAGGTCCCTGGCATGAGCAGGCGAAACGAGCCCGTCGACGCGCTGAAGAACATCTATCGGCGGGCGCTGAAGATCCGTCACGCTGAAAAAACTCTGCAGACCCTGTTTGCCGAAGGCAAGGTGCCCGGCTTCCTGCACCTGTCCATCGGCCAGGAGGCGGTCGCCTCCTCGATTTCCGAATGGCTGCGCGATGGCGACACGGTATCGTCCAATCATCGGGGGCATGGACATACGCTCGCCAAGGGCGTGGACCTCGAAGGCTTCTTCGCGGAAATTCTCGGCCGTGCGACAGGCATTTGCGGCGGGCGGGGCGGCTCAATGCACGTGGCCGATCTTCGGCTCGGCATGCTGGGCGCCAATGGCATCGTCGGTGCCGGTCTGCCCATCACAACGGGCAGCGCGCTTGCCCTGAAGATGAAAGGGCAGGGCGACATTGCCGTGGTCTATTTCGGCGACGGGGCGTTGGCCGAAGGCCTTGTTCACGAATGCCTCAACATCGCCAAGCTCTGGTCGCTGCCGATCCTGTTCGTCTGCGAGAACAACGGCTGGTCGGAGTTCAGCCCCACGCGCAGGCAGATGGCGGTCAAGCTTGCCGATCTCGCCGGCGCCTTCGGCATCGATTATCTGGCCGCCGACGGCAACGACATCACCGCCGTCCATGAGGCAGCCGGAGAGGCGATCGGCCGTATCCGGCGCGAGACGATTCCGTTCATCCTCGAATGCCAGACGACCCGTGTGCGGGGGCATTACGAGGGCGACAAGCAGGATTACCGGCCGGAAGGCGAGGCCGAGGAGATGGCCAGGCGCGATCCCCTCGTGATAGCGGTCCAGAGGCTGGTAGCGCTCGGCGTCGAAGCAGATTGGATTTCCAATGTTCAGGCTGAGGTAGATGCCGCAAACAACCGGGCGCTCGATGCGGCGATGAACGCTCCGATGCCCGATCCCGCCAGCCTGCTCGACGATGTCTATACCCTGGAGGCCACATCCCATGGCTGAAAGCCGCTACGTCAAAGCCGTCACCCGGGCACTGCAGGACGCGATGACCGCCGATCCGCGAGTCATTCTGATCGGGGAAGACATCGCCGCCGCGGGGGCTCGTTCAAGGCCACGCGCGGGCTCCTCGAAGAATTCGGGCCGGAGCGGGTCTATGACGCGCCGATCGCCGAGGCCGCCATCACAGGCATCGCCGTCGGCGCTGCGCTGTCGGGCCTGAAACCCGTCGCCGAAATCATGTTCATGGATTTCGTCACGCTGTCGATGGACATGATGGTCAACCAGGCCGCCAAGGCCCGTTACATGTTCGGGGCTCAAGGGTCCGTCTCGATGGTCCTGCGTACACCCCATGGCGGGGGCTTTCGGCCGGACCGCAGCATTCTGCAATGCCTTGAGGCATGGTTTGCCCATATCCCGGGTCTCAAGGTCGTCGTTCCCACGACCGTCGAGGATGCTTACAGCCTGTTGCGCGCGGCAATCGAGGATCCCGACCCCGTGGTGGTGGTCGAGAACAAGTCGCTCTATGCATTGAAAGGCGACCTCCCCGATGAACCTCAGGTGGCGCGGATTGGCGAAGGCGCGATCCGCCGGAAGGGCAGCGATGCAACCGTGGTGGCCTATGGCGCCATGGTCTGGACCGCGCTCTCGGCTGCCGCCACGCTGGAAACGGACGGGAATCTCGGTCGAGGTGATCGACCTCAGATCCATCCAGCCCTGGGACGAAGCATTGGTGCTGTCGAGCCTGAAGCGAACCCATCGGCTGGCGATCGTGCATGAGGCAGTCGAGGCATTCGGCGTGGGGGCGGAGATCGCTGCGCGCATGGCTCATATCGGCTTCGACGAACTGGACGCTCCAATCTTGCGCGTTGCCGCTCCCTTTTCCCCCGTCCCCTTCAGCCCGACCCTCGAAAACGCTTGGCGGCCGACGGAAGACAAAATCTTGACCGCCGTTCGTCAGTTGCTGGCATAAGGAAGAAAACGATGTCCATAGAGCAGTTTTCCACCGCCTCTCTCCTTTGCGAGATCGACGGACCCGTTTTAACCGTTACATTTAATAAGCCACAGACGCTGAATGCGCTTGATATCGGGGTAATGGCCGAACTCAATCAGGTCCTCGATCGGATCGAAACCGATGCCTCTATCCGCGTCGTTATCTTTACCGGCGAGGGCCGTGCCTTCGTCGCGGGCGGAGATATTGCCGATCTGAATTCGCGCAAGGCTCTTGCCCACTACAACGAATTCGCCGAGGAGATTCATAAACTCCTCCGCCGTATCGAGACGCTCGACAAGCCGACGATCGGAGCGATCAACGGGTTCGCGTTGGGGGGCGGTACCGAGCTTCTGTTGACACTCGATCTGCGCCTCGTGTCCGATCGTTCCAAACTGGGGCTGCCCGAGATCAAGCTCGGCCTGTTTCCCGGCGCCGGCGGCACGCAGCGCATCCTGCGCCAGGTGCCTTCGTGCCGGGCGAGGGAACTGATGTATCTCGGCGAGATGATCGGCCCGCAGGAAGCGGTCGAGATCGGGCTGGCCAATCGCGTCGTGCCGCACGAGACGCTGATGGTCGAGGCCAAGGCCCTGGCGAACAAGCTCGCGGCGCAATCGCCTGTAATCCTCAAGCTCCTGAAGCGCGTGCTGATCGACGGCGCCGACATGCCGCTCAGCGCCGCCTTGCGCCATGAACAGGCGGTGATCGGCCTCGTGCTGGGCAGTCATGACGCTCATGAAGGCTGTAGCGCCTTCCTAGAAAAACGCCCTGCGGCATTCCGGGGGAATGAACCATGGCCGATATCGTGATGCCGAAGTTTGGGCTGACGATGACCGAAGGTCTGGTTACGGCTTGGCATCGTCGGGTCGGAGAGACCTTCCAAAAGGGCGATATTCTTTTCGACGTCGAGACGGACAAGGTGACCAACGAGGTCGAAGCCTCCAGTGACGGTCGGATGGAGATGATCCTGCACGACGCGGGATCGGTCGTGGCGGTCGGTGACCCGATCGCCCGGGTGGTCGTTGAAGGCGAGAAGCTTGCCGAGGTGGAGGATACGGGAAACGTCAATTTCGGTGCCTCGGCGCCGAAGGAGAAAGCAGACGTGCCTCGCGTTAGCCACGATGCGCCCTCAGCCCGCAAACTCATGGCCGAACATGGCATAGATCCAGACAGCATTTCGGGTAGCGGACGCGATGGTCGGGTCATGAAGGGTGATGTCCTGCGTGTTATCGCGACCCCGTTTGCGCGCCGGCTTGCCCGCGAAAACGGTACAGACTTGCACGAGGTCTCCGGGACCGGTCCTGCGGGCCGGATCAAGGCCCGTGATGTGGTTGCTGCGCAGCAAGTGCCATCATCGGCACAAGGCAAAGCGGCCGAGAACGTCTCGGCGCCCAGTGCAATTTTCGCTCCGGACCCAATACGGCTTGCGACCGCGCGCCGTGTACAGGCGGCCAAGCGCGACATTCCGCATTTTTATGTCAGCCGACATGTGAACGCCGGTCCACTTCTGCGCTTTCAGGCATCGCTGAATGGAGGAGCCGTCGCCCGGCAAAAGATTTCCGTCACGCATCTGCTGGCCAAAGCAATCGGGCTGGCACTTGCCCGGCATCCATTGCTCAACCGGATCTGGTTGCCGGAGGGGATCATGACGTTGAGCGAGATCGGCGTCGGGATCGTCACCGAGACACCCGATGGTTTGCGCATCCCGGTGCTCAACCGCGCGGACCACTTACCGCTCGATACGCTGGCATCGACCTGCAATGGCCTTCTGGAACGTGCCCGCGCCGGGCGGCTGCAAAGCGTGGATGTCTCTGGCGGGGCGATCTCGATCTCGAACGTGGGCATGTTCGGCGCCGACAGCCTGACCCCGATCATCAGTCCGCCGCAGGCCATGATCCTCGGGGTTGGGGCGGAGCAGCAGGTCTTTCGTCCCGATGTGGAAGGAAAACCGGAGCTTCGCCGGGAGATCACTCTCACGCTCGCGGCAGATCACCGCCTGATCGATGGCGCAGATGCTGCGCGTTTTCTCGCCATCTTGACCGAGTTGATCGAGAACCCGTTGGACCTCCTTCGTGCCCCCGCATCGCTTTAGCGCCCAGAATCAAGGAACGACCATGAATTTCGATATCAACGAAGAGCAACAGATGATGCTGGAAACGGCGCGCCAGATCGGAGAGAGCTTCGGGCTGGAATACTGGCGAGAGAAGGACAAGAAGAAGGACTACCCGTATGAGGTCTGGCAGGCTATCTGCAATGCCGGGATCGCGGGTACCATGGTCCCGGTGGATCATGGTGGCGTCGGGCTGGGGCTGCTCGATCTGGCGCTGTGCATCGAGGAGCTCTGCAAGGCGGGAGCCGGATCGACACTCGCTCAAATGTTCATGCTCAACCCGGTCTTCGGCGGCATTGCCGTCGATCGCTACGGCACCGACGCAATGAAGCGCGACTGGCTGCCTGCCATGTGTGAGGGGCGCATGATGTTCTGCATGGCGCTAACCGAACCGGACGCCGGCACAAACTCGCTCGCCCTTAAAACCCGCGCCGATCGCGTCGAGGGCGGGTGGTCCATCAAAGGCCAGAAGATCTGGATCACCGGCGTTGCGGCCTCGCAGAAGATGCTAGTCGTGGCGCGCAGCACGCCGGCTTCAGAGGTCGCCAAGAAGACACAAGGGATCAGCCTGTTCATGGTCGATACCGACCACGACGGCATCACGCATACCGAGATCGAGAAGGTCGGCACCAATACGCTCTCGTCCTCGGTCGTCTATCTCGACAATGTCTTTGCCGCCGACAGCGAGGTGATCGGCGCCATCGATGGCGGCTGGAGCCAGCTCCTCGATATCCTCAACTCGGAACGCATCGTCACGACGGCGGGCCTCGTCGGCGCGGGCCAGCTGGCAATCCGGCTCGGCGTCGACTATGCGCGTGAGCGAAAGGTCTTCAATGGCAAGCCGATCGGCAGCTATCAGGGCTTGCAATTCCCACTCGCACAAAGCTGGGCCGAACTGGAAGCGGCCAAGCTCCTCAATCTCAAGGCCGCCAGCAATTTCGACCGCGGACTGCCCTTCGGCTCCGAAAGCAATGCCGCCAAGCTGATTGCCGCGCAAGCTGCTTGCAGTGCCACGGAGCGATCCATGCAGGTGATGGGTGGAATGGGCTACTCCAAGGAGTACCATGTCGAGCGGCTCTGGCGACGACGCGGCTGTTCCGCTTCGCACCGGTTTCGGAAGAGATGATCCTGAACTATATCTCGACGGTCAATCTCGGCCTGCCGAGATCCTATTGAGGAAGAGCGATGTTCAATCTGTCGCGGTATCTCACTCGAAATGCTGAAGTGGCGCCTGGAGCGGAGGCGCTGGTCTATGAGGATATCCGCCTCAACTGGTACAGCCTCGACGCCCGCGTCAGCCATCTTGCTTACGGTTTGAAGCAGCGCGGTGTCGGAAAGGACTCGATTGTCGCGCTTCTGATGAAGAACAGCCTCGCCTATGTCGAGCTGATCTATGCCATCGGGGCACATCAGGGGCGATCGTTCTGCCGCTGAATTTCCGCCTCTCCGCCCACGAGGTTACGCACATCACCGGGCATGCCGGCGCGCAGTTGATCGCCGCCGACGACATCTTTCTTTCGTCCGTCGAGGACTGCGGGCTCCCCGTCATCGCAGTGGACGAGGCGGGGCAGCGCGATATCGGCGCTATGCTGGTGCCAACCAACGACGGCCGCAAGCGCACACCCGTTGTCCCGCGCGGACGCGACGACGTGTTCCGGCTGATGTATACGTCAGGAACGACGTCGCGGCCCAAAGGCGTGGTCCATACGTATGACAACTATTATTGGAAGTGCTACGACCACATCCTTGCTTTAGGACTGAGCAGGACCAGCCGCCTGCTCATCGTCGGTCCCATGTACCATGTCGGCGGGTGCGATCTTCCGGGTCTGGCCGTCCATCTCGCCGGCGGCCTCATCGTGGTTCAGCGGGACTTCGATCCGCGCAAGGTGCTGGACGGGATCGCCGGCGAGCGCATCGAAGGCATCTGGCTGGCGCCTGTGATGACAAACGACATATTGGCCCTCCCGGCCGCGGATCCGGCGACGTATGCGTCTCTCAACTGGTGCATCGCCGGCGGCGAACGTACGCCGGAATCGCGCATCCGCACCTTCATGGAGCGGTTTCCCGGCGCGCGTACATTGACGCCTATGGCATGACCGAAACCTGCTCCGGCGATACGATGATGGATCCCGGCCGCGAACTCGAAAAGATCGGCTCAGTCGGGCGCACGCTGCGCTTTGTTGAAATCGAGATCCACGACAAGAGCGGCAATCCCTTGCCGGCTGGCGAGGAAGGCGAGATCTGCATGCGCGGGCCGAAGGTGATGCGCGAATACTGGCGCGATCCAGAGAACACCGCCGCCACCTTTCATCCCGACGGCTATATGCGTTCGGGAGACGTGGGCTATATGGACGAGGAGGGCTTTCTCTTCATCACAGACAGGCAGAAGGATATGATCATCTCCGGCGGCGAGAACATAGCCTCTTCGGAAGTGGAGCGGGTGATCTATCATCATCCCGCCGTCAAGGAGGCTGCCGTGTTCGCCCGCGCACATCCGCGGTGGGGCGAGATCGCGGTTGCGGCTGTCGTCCTCACGGAGGACCGTAGCCTCAGCCTCAACGAATTGCTGGAGCATTGTCAAAAATCGCTGGCAAAGTTTAAATGCCCCAAGGATCTCGTGGTCCTGTCGGCGCTACCTCGCAATCCCTCGGGAAAGGTGCTCAAACGGGTGCTCAGAGACTTGGACAGACAAGGCGAGTTCATGACTGCGCCGACGATGGATCATACGGAATAAGTTGAGAATGGTTAAAACTCTGTTGAATCAGCGCGACGGGCGTCGCCTGTCCCGGGACGAAAAGCCAAGCTGACGCGCGAAAGCCTGTTGGCCGCGGGCTGTAAGGTCGTGGCTGCGGAAGGATATGCCTCCGCTTCCATCGCGAAGATCGCCGAGACAGCCGGCGTCGCGCAGGGAACCTTCTATAACTACTTCATCGACCGTCAGGCCTTGTTCGACGAACTCCTGCCCTATGAAGGCATTCGTATGCTGACCGCCGTTGAGGAGGCCGCTCGTAAATCGCCGCCCGGTCTCGCGCGCGAGTTGACCCGTTTCAACGAATTCCTTCGCTATGTCGCAGACAATGAGGGCTTCTACAGAGTTCTCTACGAGGCCGAGGTGTTCGCGCCGGATGCGCACCGTATCCACGTTGCCAATATTGTTTCAGGCTATCGCCGCTCGCTCAAGCGCGGAATGTCATCGGGGCACGTCGCCACCCTGACGGACGATCAGATCGACTGCATTGTCTATCAGCTCCTCGGAATGCGCGCCTATTCCACGATGCAGATCCACTATGAGACGAATAGCAACTGCAAAGCCCGGATCATCGAGGATCCGATGTACATCTACGAGCGCATTATCCGGGCAAGCCTATTGATCGACCAAGCGGAAGAGGGGAAGCCACTTGCAGATGCTGCGAATATCCAGAAAGACGTGGTATCACGCTAGACCGTCAAGGCCAATTTAAGTGAAGGCTTGTTAAGCCTGTTCGGTGCACGCAACCTAAGAAAAGCGACTTTTGTCCGTACCGGTGGCAGAGATGGGGCCTGAACTGCTCACGCAATATTTCTTTGCAAATCTCCCGCATTCGGCCACGTTTTGGCGACAACCATACCGCAATTCAGGCGCTTTAATCGTCCCCATCAGAGAATTCATGGGGAAGTACGATGGCCGTGCATACGCAGCAGACGCAATGGTTTATTGTTCGCCCTGAGATGGTTCGAAAACTAGGCGTTGGGCTCGGTGTGTTCACCTCCGCGATCGGTCTGTATTACGCAGCCGCTCACCTTGGCCCGCAAGACGCAGAGACAATGCCGATCGACAAGAACCGCGTCATGGTCGACATGAGAAAACGCGAAGACAAACCAACCAGACTACAGGCTCCTATCGATGCAAGTCCCGCTTTTAAAGTCGCACTTGCACTAAAACCGGAAATTCCACGACCGTCATCCCCACGATAAAGCCTGTTGCTTCCCCAAAGCACGTAACATTCCGCGCCGATGCCAGACAGGCAGCCGCTGGGGGAAAGATGCCGTCAGGCGTCCTGCGGTTCGATCGTTGCATTCCAAAGTGCGAAACGCAGGATCCATTGATCGTGGGCTACACCGCGTCAAGACAGTATCCGGACGAAGCGCCTTTGAGCGAGCGCAATGAGGATGATTCGGGTTTCAATCTGTCACCTCTGCGGGGGCTCGCTATATTCTTACGCGCCGTAGACGTGCCGGGTGCAGCCCTCAGAACAGGTCGGGAAGTGCTCGATAGTATCGCCCGCTCCGACTGATGAAATGTGCTGACCAAGCGGTGGGCATTGCAGTTCGATGCCGTTCAAGTCGTCCGGATTGCTGACTTGGACCGCACTCTTTATCTATCGAGACTATATTTCAGGCCGATATGACTTTATCCGTAGACAGACGCGTGGTGGTGCACTTTCCTGGTTTTGAACGCATGGATACACATGCGCACCACAGCCGTTTCAAAAGGACAGCCCATCAATCCGCAACACCTGGCCGTGATCGCATTGCCTGGGTGGCTGGGTCTTCTTCCGTGGCATTATCTTTGGAGCATGCCACTGGCATGGACATTCTTTCACGCTGTGTTTCTCCCTTTTTCCGAAAGGTTTCACACGCTCCATCTTTTTGCGGACTGGGAGTTGGCGGTGGCGGTCGCAAACACGGACAATCCCATTCTCATGGATTGGTTGGAGGATTGCGTCGATACCGTGTTGAAGGCGCTGGACGAAGACGCGGATGAATATATCATCAGTTCACACAGCATGGGCTCCAGTCTTGCGACGCATGTGCTCGGCATGGTGCTGGAACGGAACCCCCATGCTTTGGCGGGAAGATGCGTAGTATTCGCGACCCTCGGCGGAGCAATCCTTCAGTGCGCCTTGCTAAGACCCGCTGCCAGATTACGGCACCGTGTGGGGATAATCGCACGCGCTCAGGAAGTTTTCTGGCTGGAAGTGCAGTGCCTGACGGATGTGATTCATTTCTACAAGTCCCGCGTTGTTACTCTGTCCGGGCACCCTGATGCACCGCAGGCCGGCCTGTTGTCCATCCGGGTAAAGCACCTTCTCTCGCCGGAGCGGTACCAAAAAATCAGGCGCGATCTTCTCAGGGTTCACCGTCAGTATGTGCTTCACGCCGACCTGCGCGGTCCATTCGATTTTACACTTTTGACGGCTGGGCCATTTCCAGCGCAGTCATTTACCGATTTTTCCAAACTTGACTCTGATCGCTTGTCGACAAGAAAACCGACGGTTCCTCACGACGAGTGACGGAACCTTTAGAGCTGCCTTCTTGGATACGGCTTGCGTCTCCGCCCCCCTCACGATGAGGTGGCTGTCCTGATCTGGAGCTCTCGGGGGAGCCCGGAACAGTCAAAATGCAAGGAGTTCCGCCACGGCATAAAAACACAGCGCTGCGATCGATAGAAAGGGGCTCGCAACATAATCGAACAAAACGGAACACACTGAAGCACTGGCATCCGGTACCTGTTCCTTGGACAATTAGGAGAGTGACCGTGACGTCGCATTCACAAATCAAAAACCAAAAGTCGATTCTGGTGTTTCTCCCAAGGAGCGCGGCCCAGGTCATCGTCTCGAAACTCGTCGAACATGGCCATACGGCGACCGCAGTGTTTTCCGTGCCTGAACTGTTCGACGCCTTGCGCTCCGACAGCTACTACCTAGCCGTGACCACCCGGCCGGATATCGACATGGTGCGCAACATCAAATCCATGCCAGTCGTGAACTTGGAAGTGTTTTTCCACACTGTCGGCTCCACGGGGGACAGCGTGACCTCCTCGAAACAGTTCGATGGCAAGGCGTTTCTGGAGCGGATCAAGGCACTTAGCGAGCCACGATCAAGCAGGTCCACGACCACCCATGGCTATCCCGCAGCCAACTCCACTTCGAACGGCGCCAGGAGCCAGTTGTTTCAATGGTGGGCGGCTGCAAAGTCCTATCTAAACGGCCACACGCCTGCAGGCGCGAAGAAATGAACATCAGCGGTCGTGGGAATGGTTCGCCCCTGTTCATCACTCTTGACCAGTGTCAAATAGCGGCTCTGAAACGAGAGCTGCTCCTATACGGCGGGTACCTTCTGATGTTCTGGGTGATTGGAGCAACATCCTTAAGCGGGTTCGTGATCACGGCTTTCTTCGTGGTCATGGCAACGGGACAGTTGATCAAAAGAGCTGCACACAGCATCATGGCGAAGATGGGCAAGCGCTCCGCTTTCAGACGCTATGGGGCGGGGCTGGTTTCACTCTGCATCTTCTGCCTGGTGGTCGCGCATGTATGTTACATCGCGACCGTCCTCGTCGATACCGAACTTCGAACGCCAGCCGTACCGCTCATCGCCGTTTCAACCAGCCCTTCCTGACGTCCGGAACGTCTGACCGGTCGCAACATATCTCAACATATTCGAACATCGTGTTGCACGACAATTGATTATCCTGCCACATCGCTCGCTTCGAGGCTTCTCCATGCTGCAAACGTTTAACGCGCCCAGGACGCATGTCCTGCTCTGCTTGCCCGATCCGTGCGCCACCATCATGCTCAATGCATTTCTCACATCAAACGGCTTTGCCGTCACCACGACTTATCTATTGAGAGAGTTCGTGGAGGCGGCGGCACTGGGCGGCTACAGTGTTGTGATCACGTCAACAGCCTTGGCTGGCCGGATCCGTGACATTTCGGCACTGCCGATCATCGACATATCGGCTTTCCTTCTCAGCACAGGGAGCGGGTTTGGACAGCAGGACAGCAAAAGTCTGGACAGGGGCGGCGCTTGCGGAGTGCATCGAGATGGCCACGGCCTTGAACCCTTGCTAAGACTGCATGGCAAAGTCGGGATGTGTCGACCTCAATAACGGGTGTGCGGAGCAGTGACCCGAATGACATGTTCCCTTCAAAATGAGATAATTTCAGATGCAGTAGAACTCCATCGACAGCAAAGCGATCGATCATGGCGTACGAAATGGCAGTCTCCGACAAAACTCACATCCTCATCGTCGAGGACGATCCCGACATCGTGGGCATGCTGGTCGAGTTGGTGAAAGGCAATGGTTTCGACGCATCGTCGGCGGCAAGCGGGATCAGAAATGGATCGTCTGCTGGCTCGACATCAGTTCGATCTGATCGTTTTGGACGCGATGCTTCCCGGTGAAGATGGCTTCAGTATCTGCAGGCGGCTCCGCTCGTCACGGTCTGTCCCGATCCTGATGTTGACGGCGTTGCGGGAGGATATCGACCGCATCCTCGGCCTGGAGCTCGGCGCCGATGACTATGTCACCAAGCCTTTCAACTCCCGCGAGCTGATGGCGCGGATCAAGAGCATCCTGCGCAGGGCATCATACTCCCAGGAGCCGGACGAGGGGCTTGCGCCGATGACGTTTGCGGGATGGCGCATTGATCCCAAAAGCCGTCAGCTCCAAGACCCGGACGGTGCGCAGGTCTCCATGACCACTGCGGAGTTCGATCTGCTTCTGGCGTTCTGTTTCAACCCCAACAAAGTCCTGACGCGAGAACAGCTTCTTTCCATGACGCATGCAGGATCCGCCGGACCTATAGAACGCAGCATCGACGCCCATATCAGCCGGGTCAGACAGAAAATAGAGCCAAACCTCAAGGACCCGACCTTCATAAAGACCGTGCGGCTCGGAGGCTATTTGTTCGCATCCAAGGTGGAGCGCCTGCCTTGAAAAACCTGCGCAGGGCGTCCATCCAGACACAGATACTCATCCTCGCGACCTTTCTGGTCGTCCTTGTTTCCCTCGTGGCGATGTTCACTGAGCCGTTCATCTACGGCCGGAATGAGCGTGATTTTCAAAATGGATTATTCGCCGGACAGGCTGAGATAATTCTGGATCGGTTCCGTGCAGCCGCGTCCACTCAGGAAGAGGATGCCGTTCTCGATTCCGCGGCTCGATTGGGGATAAACGTTGAGAGGCTCGCCCCGGGCAGCATTGCCGTCGGGCAGGAGAAAATCGTCTCTTCGAGCGAACTTGTGGGGCATATCAAAGAGTTGCTGGCTAGTAGCCTTGCGACGTCGGTGCAGCGTCTTCTGATGGGTGAGCCGAAATCCAATGCCTTGGTTGTCAAGGTCGATGCCCGCGCGCTCATCTATCGGATGCCTGTGTTTCCAGCGAGGCTCTGGCTTGCTCCTGCGGTTGCGAGTGGACTTTTGAAGATCGTGATCCCGCTGCTGCTGCTCGGCATCGTCAGTAGCTGGCTGATCACCGATCCTCTGACCCGTTTTGCCGCCGCCGCAAAGCGGGTGAGCATGGATGACAACACCGACGAGCCGTTCCAGGCAGAGGGGGCATCCGAGATAAGGAGTCTGGCCGCGTCGCTGAACGTCATGCGCGACCGGATCCAGAGCATGGTGGAGTATCGGACACGTATTCTCAGTGCAGTCGGCCACGACCTCAGAACGCCCTTGACGCGATTGCGCATGCGGGCGGAGCGTTCCGCAGAACCTGAGCTTCGGCGTCTCATGCTGGCGGATATCCAAACACTGGTCTTCATGATCGACGAGTGCCTGGCTTACTTCAATGATCCATCTGTCGCCGAAACGATCGAAAGGTCGATCTCTCCAGCCTGCTCCAGACGATCGCGTCAGACTTCTCGGATACCGGCGTGAATGTGACCTACACAGGACCGCGAAGGCTGGCCTATGTCTGCAAACCACAGGCACTCACGCGCGCTGTCAGATCTCATCGACAACGGTTCCCGATACGCAACGCAAATTGAAATCGTCTTACGGCATGGTGACGAGGGCGGGGTTCAAATCATGGTCTGCGATAACGGTCCTGGTCTGTCGGATGAACTCAAGGCGAAAGTTTTGCAGCCGTTCTTCAAGGCTGATGAATCTCGGCAAATCGGATTCAAGGGTGGACTTGGTCTCGGTCTTACCATTGCGCAAGGCATCGTCATCAAAGGACATCGGGGACGCTTCGCGCTGCTCGACAGAGAACCCAACGGTCTCGTCATTGTGATCGATCTTCCGGCCATCTCGGGATAGCCCCGCAAAAGCCGAGCAGCTTGGTGCACCACGTTCATGAATTCAGGATCATCGGCCGCGGGGAGACCCCTTGCCATGACCTTGGCTCGGCCAACGATCGTAAATTTCTCAACAAATCGGAACACAACGCAAAATACGAGTGAGTATTGTCAGAGCGCATGCAAGCGGCATGAACCAGAATGTTAGCCGTTCCGGCAAAGCCGATACCATGTATGTGAAATAGATAGACAAAGGATATACAAATGAAGGCTACCTTCATCGCTCTGGGCGTGACAGCAGCGACTGCGATGGCTCTTGCCACTCCCGTCGTAGCTCAAGTCGTTATTTACAATGATCAGCCGCCGGAAATCTATTCTGACGAGGGCGAAACAGAGACCCACTTCATTCAGGACTGGAACCGCCATCACGATTCGCGCGACAGATGGGGACAGCGACGCAACAACTTCGGCCCAGACGATGTCATACGTCTGCTGGAGAGGCGCGGCTATCGTGTTAGAAACGTAGACGACGTGGGCGAGCGGTTTCTGGTCAAAGCATCGCGCGGCGGTGATAACCTCCTCGTGAGCGTGTCCCGGAGAGGAGAGATCATGGGTGTGGTACATGATCGCTATTGATGCAAATATGACCAGGTCTGCTCGGCGGGCATACGATCGGAGATGAAGAACTCCCTGGGAACCGGGGTCGGATCGGGTTTGCGCAGCCTGCTCTCCTCCTAACCGCCGTAGAGATCACGGTTGCGATTGTTGCCAAGGATGACCCCGTTCCCGTTTGGCGAGACATCTCACTCGTCCTCCTGGAAGTATCGAAAACATTGACAGCCATGGAACACCAAGTCGGTGGCCGCTTGACCGTATGGTGGAAAATCAACCTACGGTTTGTCGGCCATCTCTAGTCTTTGGCATCTGGTATATAACTCCGAACATTTCCAGACATTTCAAAAAACACCGCAACGTTCAGGGCGACTAAGTTGTCTCCGGCAAACCATGCCGTTCGGTATAATTTCCGCTGGAGACAAAGACCTCATGAAATTTTCGCCATTGAGCAGTGCGCTGATCGCTTCCTGCACGACGCTCGCTTCCTGCACGACACCCAGCCCCACTGTCTACTCCGGCTTGGCCTCGGCATCGCAGCTCCAGCCGAACACCCAGGACAGGACGGGACGCGTGCCGTACCGCTATCAAGCCAGTGTCGATTGGAGGCAATATAGCAAGATCATCGTCGATCCGGTTACTGTCTACGACAGACCGGACAGTCAGTTCGGCAAGGTCGCGGAAAAGGATAGGGCATTCCTCGCCAGCTACATGCAGGACCAGTTCACCGATAAGCTGAAGACGCGGTTTTCCATCGTGAACACCCCGGCTCCAGGCACGCTGCGACTGCATCTGACGCTGACGGGTGCGAAGACCACGACCGCGGTTCTGGGACCGGCCACGCGACTTGACATGGCCGGCGGCCTCTACAACACGGTCCAGGCCGTTCGCGGGCAGGAAGGTTCCATGACGGGTTCCGTGAACTACGCCGTGGAAATCTACGACGCCCCGAGCGACCGTCTCCTGTCTGCGTTTGTCACCAAGCAGTACCCGAATGCGTTGAACATCGGTTCGACCTTCACCGCCCTGGATGCCTCCAAGGTCGGCGTCCGCAAAGGAGCCGATGCTCTCGTTGCACAATTCAAATAGGGCGGCCTGAGGCCGTTGGCTGTCATCCCACGGTGGCAGCCTGCATTACCTGTAGCGCCGGAGTGCTGCTCGCCAACTCCAACAAGCAGGAAGACAAACGATGCGTCCTTTTTTATCCGCGGTAATGATCGGATCGGCCTTGCTACTGGCAGGCTGTGTCGATGATAGCGCTTTCTACAACGGCAGGCCGCGCTATGACGATGGCTTTCGCCAGCATCGCGACTACAGCGACCGCCGCGACGATCCAAGATTGCGGGATGGCTGGCGTGATGGCCGCAGGAACTGGGATCGTCACGACGGTGACAGGATAATCTATCGTGACGTTACGCGGATTGATACGGTCGGCCGATCTGGCCGGCATGAGGGTAGCATCCTCATACACCAGTCATTTTCGGAGCAGTTGGAAGCTGTTTCTCTTTCTGGGAAAGTTCCGTCTCAAGACCAAGGTCTTGCACGTTATTTTCGTTATTATTCCGCAACAAAACCTCATCAGCCGCCTTAGTTTCGTCCGTCGTTTGACATCGGGAGGCTAACTGCTCCGGTTATCTCTGGTCATTGCAAATAGGAGACGGCCATGCCCCAAAAGACTTGAAGATCGCCGATGTCCTCAAAGACCCTCTGATCAGACAGATTATGCGCGCGGATCGGGTTTCCCTGAGCGAGATGACAAACCTGCTTCATGCCGCTGCGTGCAGGCAGAAACGCGGGAAGCAGTCGTCAGGTGCCGGAGGCGGGGCTCCGCCTGCATGCCATTTCATGACCCATTCTTGAGGGACTTTCACTTCACCATAGATCCGAGAGATCAAGCGAAGGCAGATTCATTGCGTACGCCGCCTCAGTCGAAGATCTCCCAATCTACCGCAACAAAATTGAACAAAGCGACGTCCACCTCGCCGCTATGCTCGTGACGATCTTGACAGGGAGATTGGCGAAATGTTTCCGGCAACCATTCGGTGCAGTCAGCATACCGACGTCCTGCTTTACTTGGACCGTCCTGCGGCCGCAGCAGGTATCAATGCTGTTCTAAGATGGCTGGGCCTGGACGTGACGGAAATACGGAGCCCCGGCGAGCTTCACAGCAGCTCAGCATGGGGTCGTCGCGTCTTAATCGTCTCGGAAAATGACAAGATAAGATGGATCAGGGAGTATGCTCGACTTCCTGTCATCGACGTCGAGCATTTCATGTTCCACGAGTTCGATGATGAGGATGCCTGCAGCGCTTCCACTCGCTTCGACGCCTCAGCCTTCATCGATCGCGTCCTTAGTCTGGTCGAGACGCCACAAGTCTGTCGGTTTGGGAAAATCCTCGGCAGCGGAGCGCGGTCGACGAGATTTCCACTCACCGCTTAGCGGACGGTTCAGAACTCTTGCGATGCAGTCTGGAAAAAGGAACCTAATCTATTTTTCCGGCATAACCCTTGCCGACCTGCCGAGCAGCATCGGCCGGCTAACGCAGAGCCTCTGGAGACAGCACGTTCAATTTATTTCGGCGGCGCGAAGTTTCGTGGGGCTTTGTCCGAATGTCTGCGAAAAGGCTCGAGAGAAGTGCGATGCATTCTCGAAGCCGACTTCCAAAGCAATTTCAATCAAAGACACTTTGGTTTTTATGAGCAGTTGCTTTGCTCGTTCCATCCGCACGCGCCGATAAACAAGAGCGGGAGAGCTTTTCGTTTCCCCCATGAAAAGACGCTCAAGCTGCCTCCTGGAGAGGCCAACCGATGCAGCGAGCACGTGGATAGGCAACGTACCCTCGACATGCTGCTCCATCATGATGAGCACGGCTCGTATTCTCGGATCTTTGCACTCGATAGAGAGGGGCTTGCGAGTTTGAATAGCGAGGGCAGTCCGGGCCTTTTCTATATGGAGAACCTCTAGAGCATTCCGCTCGGCCTCCTTGCTGATATGACGTCGCACGATAGACGCCGCCATGTCGGCAGCGCTGCTTCCTCCCGCACAGGATCCCCTTGTCCTGTCGAGATTGAATATCCGATCAGAACGAACTTGATGATCAGGAAAGCGCTCATGAAACGCATTGTAATGAAGCCAGCTTACGCATGTACGGTGCTCCCTCATCAGGCCGATTTCGGCAAGGATGAAAGAACCGGTGCAAACCCCGATCAGTTTTGTGTTCTTTGTAGCCGCTTTCTTCAGGAAGTTGACGGTGTCTTGATCGATCGGAGACTCGTTGTTGAGTAGACCACCCACCACAACGATGTAGTGGAACTGGCTCGGATCGACAAAATCCGACGTCGGTGCGACCTTAACACCGCAACTGGATATTATGAGATGTCGCGTGCTGCCGAGCACCTCCCAATCGGCAAGAACGCGGCCCGATCTGTCGAATTCGTCGCTCGCAAGTCGCAGCGTATCTACGAACAGTGCAAACGCAGAGAGAGTAAAGGATTTCATGAGAACAAATCCGATTTTCAGCCGATCAACAGGGGGCTTGAATCCGAAGATTTCATTTCAACTCCATCACGGGTTCCGCTTATTTGATCTGGAAACCGTGCGCTAATGGATCCCGATCGTCTACAAAGATCGTATTGTGGCCGATGATCCAGGCCCAGCCTCCGACACTTGGCTTGATACCTCGGAATGGACCGATGTCGATCTCTTCCTCGACGCGCCCTTCGAAGACGGTACCGATGATGCTTTCCTGACGGAAGGATTCCCCGACTTTCAATCGACCCTTGCCATGAAGCTGGGCCATTCGTGCAGATGTGCCCGTTCCACCTGGGGAACGATCAATCGCCTTGTCGCCATAAAAGACTGCCCCGCGACCATCGGCTTTTTCGCCGGTTGGATCATCGCACCAGATAGCATGATGAACGCCCCGGATCCTGCTGTCATCAGGGTGCTTCGGATCGCAGACATCGGCTAAGGCATCTCGCAGCGCTACACTGAGTTCTACAATTTCGCCTGCGGACATGCCGTCCAGTCCTGCCCAGGACTCCTGCGGCTCGACCACGGCGTAGTAGTTCCCCCCATAGGCGATATCGACGAGCAGATGTCCGACACCTGGAACATCCACTAACACGTCTGCTGCGTGAAGGTAGCTGGGTACATTGAACATCCGCACCGACTCGACGAATTCGCCAGGCTTCTCGTATTCGATATCCACGCGACCTGCCGGGGTTTCGATCGAGAGCTTTCCCTCGATCCTCGGTGTGATCAGGCCTTCTTCGATGCCGGCGGTCACGAGACCGATGGTCCCTGCGCCGCACATTGGCAGACATCCGCTGACTTCAATGAAGATGACGGCAAAGTCGCAGTCGTCGCGATAGGCCGGATAGATGATCGCGCCCGACATGATGTCATGGCCGCGCGGCTCGAACATCAATGCCTGGCGCACCCAGTCATGATCTCGGACAAAGAGTGCCCGCCGCTCGGCGATGGGCAGATGCGGCAGGAGCGGTCCCCCACCTGCAACAAGGCGCACCGGATTGCCGCAGGTGTGGGCATCGATGCAGAAGAAGCTGCGCCGCATGACGGTTCCTTTCGGGTCTTCTCAGTTACCAGGCGTAGGTGCTCGACGTCCCTGAAGCGCACCGCGCGACAGCCTGTCGAGGAAAATCGCTACCGCCACGATGGCAAGCCCGGCTCGCAAACCCAATCCCATTTCCATTCGTGTCAGTCCGCGGGTGACCTCGGCACCCAGTCCGCCAGCCCCAACGAGACCTGCGAGAACGACGATAGCCAGCGAAAGAAGAATGCATTGGTTTAGCCCCACCAGCAGTGTCGGGGTTGCCGATGGGATTTCAATCTTGAACAGAATGGAACGCGGCGAAGCGCCAGTGGCCTGCCCAAGTTCAAGCAGGTCCTTTGGAACCTGACTGAATGCCAGAGTCGTCAGGCGCAGCATCGGGGGTATACCGTAGACGATCGTTGCGATGATCGCCGGGACCCGCCCAAGGCTAAAGATCATGACGGCCGGGATGAGGTAAACCCACGGAGGAACCGTCTGCATGATATCAAGCACTGGTCGGATGGCTGCCTCGAGCTTCCGATGACGGGATGCGAGGATGCCAAGGGGAAACGCAATCAAGACAGAAATGCACACGGACACTGTCACCAGTGCAAGCGTTTGCATCGAAGCTTCCCAAAGACCTGCGAGGAAACAGAATGCCAACGCAATTCCGCTGGTCACCGCCACCCGGACATTCACGAAGATCGCAGCGAGGGCAACGACAATGACGATGACTGCATAGGACGGTAGATAGAGCAGTGCCGACTCCATGCCTCCAAGTATGGCTTCGATCACCTTCGTCACAAGATCGAAGAAGGGATGGAAGTTTGCGTTCAGCCAGTCGACGACCGGAGCTAGATAAGCGCCCGGAGAAAACCAAATCGATTCCGGGTCCATCATTTGCCTCCATTGGTGCGGCGTGCCGCGCTTTGCGTCAGTCGATCGATCACCATGGTCAGAATGACAATTGCAATGGCGGCATTGATCGACGTGGCGATATCCAAGGTTCTCACCGCACTGTAGATGGTTTCGCCCAGCCCGCCGGAACCCACGATGCCCGCAATCACCACCATGCCAAACGCCATCATCAGGCTCTGATTGATCCCCGCCATGACGCTCGGAATAGCGAAGGGCAGCCTGATCTTGATGAACATCTGCCATGGCGTCAGGCCACTTGCCTGACCCAGTTCGATGAACTCATGTGGAGTTCTGCGAATACCGAGAGACGTCAGCCGGATCGCCGGAGGCATGGCGACGATGACCGTCGCCAATAGGGCCGTGGCGGGTCCGTATCCCATCAGCGCGATCGCCGGCAGGAGGTAGATATAAGGCGGCAGCGTCTGGATGAGATCAAGCACCGGTTCCGACGACCCTGTCGAACGCCTTGACGAAGCCTGCCACGACCCCGATGGGGATGCCGATGACAAGAGCCAGGAACGTGGCGGTTATAACCAGAGCCAGGGTGCTCATGGTCTCGGCCCACAGTCCCATTACCGCACATCCGAGCAAAGCTACACCCGCCAACAGGCCAGCCGAGACATTGATCAAACGCCAACCAAGCGCCGCAGTGATGAGCGCGACGACATAAAACGGAGGGAGCTGAACCAGCCAGAGGACGCCGTCATAGGTGCCTTCCAACAGTGCCCTGATGCTGTCGAACAGCCATGAGGCGTTGTCGCTGATCCAGACGAGTCCATCATCTATTTTTTCATCGAAGCTGTCGGTTATGCCTGACGTGTCCATGATATTCCCCGATCTATGCCGCTACGGGTATGGTGGCTGAACCGCCGGCGACGCCACAAAGCAGGCCGCGCGTGGTTACAACACCAACGATTTTGCCGTCTTCGACCACTGCGAGGGCATCCCGCTCGGACTGCATCGTCAATTCGATAAGCGCGCCGATATCCGCCTCCGGCGTGGTGCGCAGAAGCGAGTTGACGTCGGCGTCAGGTTGACCGCTCGTATATTCGGCGACCGGGATCATGACGGAGTGCGCCTTGACCAGGTGAATTCTCGAAATGCCAGCCACGAACTCAGCGACATAGTCATCCGCTGGCTTCGTCACGATTTCCTCCGCGTTGCCGACCTGGACGATGACACCGTCTTTCATGATGGCAATGCGATCACCGATGCGGATAGCTTCTTCCAGATCGTGGGTGATGAACACGGCCGATTTTCCAAGGGACTTGGTAAGTTGCCGGAATTCGTCCTGAAGCTGTCGGCGGATAAGCGGGTCAAGCGCGCTGAACGGCTCATCCATCAGGATGATCTCCGGATCGGCGGCAATGGCACGAGCCAGACCGACGCGCTGCTGCATGCCGCCCGACAATTCTGACGGATATCTCGATGTCCAGTCGGAAAGACCGACCTTATCCAGCGCCGCTCGAGCCGTTTTGTATCGTTCTTCCTTGGCGACGCCTCTTACTTCAAGACCGAAGGCGGCGTTTTCCAGGACGGTCCTGTTCGGCAGCAGTGCGACGCTCTGGAACACCATTCCGATATGCCGCGCCCGGATGTCGGCGAGTTGCGCGGGGTTCAAAGACGAGATGTCCTTGCCTTTGACAAGGATCTTGCCAAGGCTTGGTTCGATCAGTCTGTTGAGCAGGCGGATAAGCGTCGACTTGCCGCTGCCCGACAATCCCATGATACAGAAAATCTCGCCACGGCGGACCTGAAGACTGGCTTCCGAGACGCCGACCACGCAGTCATATTCCGTCAGTATCTGCTTCTTGGACAAGCCGTTTTTCTGCACCGCCTCGACGGCCGCGTTCGCTCGGGCTCCGAAAATTTTCCAGACTGACTGGCAGTCGATCAGGACATCGCTGGCATCATTCGTTGAAGTGGTCATGTCGTTCCCCGCGAACCAGTTTGATACTGGCGTTCTCATTCGTGGAAGTTGGAACCGGGCCACCGAATACTCGGAGGCCCGGCTGTCGGCCGTTATTTCGCCGCGATGTTTTCCCAACGCTTCAGCAGATCAGCATGGCTGTCGGTCCAGCTCTTGATCGCTTCGTCCATGGTCTTGCCGTCGTTGACTGCGCTGTTGATCGTGGTGATGTCGGCAAGCGGCACGTACACGCTGGCAATCACCTCCCGGGCGTGAGGATTTTCGGCCGAGAAGCCCTTGTGGCCGATCCAGTAGTAGCTCTGCGGCGGCAGGGAAGACGCCCTTCGGGTCAGCCAGGAACTTCACGTCGTACTTCTGCATCATCCAGGACGGCTCCCAGATCGTCACGGCAATCCATTCCTTGCGGTCGGTTGCGGACTTGAGCGCGGCGGTCATCGCCGCGGTGCTGCCTTCGACGAGCTGGAGCTTGAGGTCATATTCCTTTACGGAATTGCTTGTGTCGCGCATCAGTCCCGAGCCCGGTTCGATGCCGACGATCTTGCCGCCGAACTTTTCGGCGTTGTCGTTCAGGTCATCCATCGAGTCGATGGTGACGTATTTGGGCACTGCGACGCCCTGGAACAGGCCATGCGAAACCGGCGAGATTTTCTCGAGGCGTTTCTTGTTCTTGTCCCAGTAATCCTGCGCGACATAGTCCGTCTGCGATGCGAGGATTTGGACGTCACCCTTGCTGAGGGCAGCGTATGCAATGCCCCATTCGGAGAATGGCACCACCTTGACGGTATAGCCGGAGTCCTCCAGAACCTTCTTGGTAATGCCCGTGATCGGTGTGAGGTCTTCCCATGACATCGTGCCGATGGTGATGGATTTTTCTTCTGCATGCGCGGACATCGTGGTCATCCCGACCATTGCCGCCGCGCACAATGCTTTCCACAGAGTCTTCATTTCAAGCTCCTAGTTTTTGTTCCCGTTATTCTCGAGGCTCAGAGCATCGCTCAGTCCTCACATTGCGCGGCGACGGTTCATCCCTCGCGGCCAGCACGCAATTCCTGCAAGCGGATCATCGAATTGATGCCGAGCCATGCGAAAGGCTCCGGCGGCAGCCGGGACGGCTGTGCGTGATCCATGTATTCTTCAAGTTGTCGGGAGGCAGAGCCGGCGGCCATGTCCGCTGCCATCATGCCCGCCAAGGTGCTTTTGACGGTCCCAAGACCATTTTCGCAACATGCGGAGTAAAGGCCCTCTTCGATCTCGCCGAAGGCAGGGACGTGGTTCAGGCTGAGGCAAAGACGCCCAGCCCAGCTATATTCGAACGGCACTCCTGCCAGACCCGGAAATCGGGCATCAAAGGAATGGCGATGTTCGTTCGCCATCTTCGCCATGCGGCGGTCCGTGACGGTTATCGTCGTCTCGTAGGTATATTTCGTCCGGATCGCGATGCGTGATTTCCCGCCGGATGTGAACTTCCGCACCGTCGCTCCCATCGCGTCGGCAGGAAGGAGAGCCCATTTGTCGCGTCCGGACTTCTGTTGGCCAAGGTCATCGGCATCGAACGGAGCGGTCATAGAGGCGTAGGCGAAAATGTGCATCAGCCGCCTACGGAAGTGACCAAAATCTTCGATATGGCCGTTGACGGCGACGATTACCTTTGGTGCTGTGACAGTCCCATGAGGAGATACCGCAGTCCACGTGCCACCATCCCTTTTCAACGAGGTCACAGGCGAACGTTCGTAAAGCTCAATTTTCTCAGACAGCCCGGCGGCGAAGCTGCGGATGTAGTCGGCTGGCTGAATCAGGACCGCGCCAGGCGTGTAGAGTCCCCCGAGGTAGTAGTCGGAGCCCGTAATGTCGCGCATTTCACGGGCGTCGAGGAAGACATGCTGCTCGCCAGCGCTTTTCAGCGATTGTCCGAACCCCATGTTCAACTTCATGCCGCGGCCGGTCGCGGCCGCATTTATTTTGCCTGACGGGTCGAAGGTCTCGCGGGACATCCGGTACTCGGCAGCGGCTTGTGCCGCAAAGGCGATTGCGGTCCGGTTTTGCGCCATCTCCAATTGCGTAGCATCGGCGCTGCCACTCGAATAATCACCTGACGAGAGGTTATGCGGGACGTCGATCATAAATCCCGAATTTCGTCCGGCCGTGCCTTTCCCCAATTCGCTCGCCTCGAGAAGGACGACTTTGTCGTTGGGGCGGCGCTCCTTCAGGCGACGAGCCGCGGAAAGGCCGGCAAAGCCCGCACCAATAATCAGCCAGTCCGCGTTAACGTTGCATTCCAGCTTGCGGAGGGGAAGCGACCGCTTACTGATCGCCTCCCACCCCGAGGTGCCCACTTCAGCTGGTAAACGTTTGACGGACTTGGTGATCATCGAACCGTCTCGTCCACCGATCGTTCGGAGACATCGATCCAGATGGTCTTCAGTTCAGTGTATTGATCGTGGGCGAAGATGGACTTGTCGCGTCCGCCAAAGCCGGACTCCTTGTATCCGCCGAACGGTGTCGTTGCATCGCCTTCGCCGAAGCAGTTGACGGTGACGACGCCGGCCCGGATTTCGCGCGATAGCTTGATCGCGTTCCGCAGGCTCCCGGTATAGACGGAGGCAGTCAGGCCGTACGGCGTATCGTTTGCCAGTGCCACCGCCTCGGCCAGAGAGTTGAAGGTGGTGACTGAGAGGATCGGACCAAAAATCTCCTCCTGAAAAAGACGGCTCGAAGGCGTTACGCCGTCGACGACAGTCGGCTCGACGTAGATGCCCTTCTGCGTCCCCCGCCATGGGCGACAGCGAGCTTCTCCTTCTTCACGTCGTCGAGATACGATTTGACCTTTTCGAAATGCGCCTTGCTGACGAGAGCGCCGATACGGTTCTCCGGATCGAGCGGATCGCCCGTCTTCCAGTCCCGCATATAAGCGCCGATGCGCTGGAGCAATTCGTCCTTGATGCTGGAATGGACGATGAGGCGGGACGTCGCCGAGCAGTTCTCGCCCATGTTCCAGAAAGCGCCGGTGACCACCTGTTCGGCGACGAGATCCAGGTCTTCCGCATCTTGAAGGACCACTGCTGGGTTCTTGCCGCCGCATTCGAGAACGACGCGCTTCAGGTTTGAATCCGCCGCGTAGCGAAGGAAGCGGCGGCCGGTGGGTGTGGACCCTGTGAAGGTCACCATATCGACATCCATGTGCATGCCGATCGGTTCGCCAACGTCTTTGCCACTTCCGGTCACGACGTTGAAGACACCCGCAGGAATACCCGCTTCATGGGCGAGTTCGGCGACGCGAAGTGCGGTCAGGGTCGTCTCCTGGGCAGGCTTCACGACGATGGAGCAGCCGGAGGCCAGTGACGGGCCGATCTTCCAGGCCAGCATCAGCAGCGGGAAATTCCAGGGAAGAACTGCACCAACCACGCCGATGGGCTCGCGGACTACCATGGTCAGAGCGTTGGAACCAACGGGGGCGGTGTTGTCATAAAGCTTGTCGATGAGCTCCGCGTGCCAACGGATGGTGTGAATGGTGTCGGCCACATCGACAGTCTGGCATTCGCGGACAGGTTTGCCGCTATCGATGCTTTCCATGACGGCCAGTTCATGCCGATTGTCTTCGATTAGCTTCGCGAACTTGAGGAGAACGACCTTGCGCTCCCCCGGAGACTGGAGATGCCAGCGACCGTCGTCGAACGCCGCTTTGGCCTTGGCGACAGCGAAGTCGACGTCGGATGCATCACATGCCGCAATCTCGGCCAACAATTCTCCCGTCGCCGGGTTCGTCGTCAGGGAAAGTCTTGCCCGCATTCGCAGGACGGAAGGAACCATCGATGAATGCGTTGGTCGGCAGTTCAATGGTCTCTGCGATCGCCTTGTATTCGGCTGCTGTCAAAGGTTCATGCATTGTTTGCTCCCGACGTGATCTGGGCGACCGTGCGTTTCAAGGTGGTGACGACAGTTTGGAGGCCTCTTTTTCCTCTGAATTCAGAGGGCGAAGCGGCGCGCGGACAGAGCCGGTCTTCAGGCCGATCAATTCGCAGCCATGCTTGATCGACTGGACGAACTTTCCACATTCGAGGAAGTCCATCAGCGGCAGCATGGCGGACATGATGGCGCGGCCCTTGTCGAAATTCTTTTCAAGCACGCATGCTTCGTAGAGCGCGACATGCTCGCGCGGCAGGAAATTGGAGCCGGCGCAGACCCAGCTCCTTGCGCCCCAGGCGAAGAATTCGAGAGCTTGGTCATCCCATCCGCAGGAGAGCTCGATGTGCGGAAACTTCCGGGCGAGCAGGTGGACGTTGCCCATTTCGCCGGAGCTTTCCTTGATCGCCACCACGTTCCTGGATTTTCCGACGCGGGCGAAATAGTCCTCGCGATGACGACGCCCATGCGGGGCCGGATAGTTGTAAAGCATGATCGGTAGGTTGGCCGCGCGGTCGATGGTGAGCGCGTGAACCGCGTTCTCCTTTTCCGTCGGCAACGCGTAAGGCGGCGACGATACGAGGATCGCATCTGCGCCGATCTCCTTGGCTGCCTTGGCGTATTCGACAGCGTCCTCCGTCCGGGTCGCTCCCGTGCCGACGATGAGGGCCAATCTGGTCCCGATCACATCCTTGGCGAAGGCTGCCAGCTCGAAGCGCTCCTGGGCGCTCTGGGCATAGTATTCGCCCGTCGACCCGCCGATGATGATCCCATGCACCTTGGCCTCGATAAGGGATTCGAGGACAGCGGCAAACGCGTCGCGGTCGATCTGCCCATCGGCCCCTAGCGGCGTCACCGCCGGCGTGTAGATACCTTCGAACTTCAAGACGATTTCTCCATCGATGGGGTGGGCGTTTCGACCAGCGCATCCGCCTTCAGTCCTTGGGGAGCGATGAACATTTCCATATTTTCGCGCGACAGTTCCCAATGCTCGAACACGAGGTCGACAACGGTGTCTTCGTCGTGTGCGCCAATGGCCGCGATGAAGCCATCGTGGTGCTCGACTGCGGTCTGGAGCCGCCTGTGCATGTCTTCGTTGCGCGGACGGAAGAAGGTGTGACCGATGCGAGCGTGGTCGATCAGCAACCTGCCGAGGCTCGGCTGGAGATAGGCGTTGCCGGACATCTCGCCGATGACTTCGTGGAACCTGTTGTTCTCCAGCACCATGGAAAGCGCGTCGCCCGAAACGCTTGCACTGCGGAACCGCTCCTGGGTGTCCTTAAGTTCCGAGAGCTGTTTGGGTTTGAAGTTCTGAACTGCGAGCCTGCCGATGGCGGCATAGATCATCGGAGCGACAAGGAAGAAATGTCTGAGCGTCGAATGGTTCATCGGGATGACCCGAGCCCCTCTGTTGGCGCGGATATCGACATACCCTTCACCCTCAAGACGACGGAAGATTTCCCGGACCGGTGTGCGCGACAGGCCGTATTTTTCGCTCAGGCTCACTTCGTCCAAATCCTCGTCCGGATCGAGCTCCATGGTCAGGATTTGACGTTTGAGATCGTCGTATAGACCGTTCTTACCGCTCTTCATCTGAAACCCTCCGCAAGTGAATTTTTGCGCTGTTCAGGGGCCGCGCTTGACCCGCTGAACAGGAAGTTTGCACGGGTTTTGGCATGAGTCAATGAAATTGTATTTTCTAAGTACACAATGATTACACTATAGAAATACATTTCTCGCTGGGACGGAGTTGCTCTTCCGTTGTTCCGCGGCTGCCAGGGTACAAAAATTCGGATCGTTGAAATGTTCGCACGATGCGTGGCAAGCAAAGCCTATAAATGTTGATGGATTAGAGACTTATCGGGTCTGAGGTGCCGTCCGAAGCCAGGTTTGGCTGATCAGACGGAACTCAAGTCCTTCAAGGCTGAGTTTGCCAAGCAGAGCCATACGATCGACGTGACGTCCGATCAAACAGTGCTTTCATGTGTAAAGAAGGCTGGTGTGAAAATTCCCTCCTCCTGTTCAAACTGCCTGTGGGACACCTGCAGATCGAAACTCTTGAGCGGAACAGTGAATATGAAACGCAAGGGGCATCCGGCAGCGCGAAGTCGATGTTGAGCTCGTCCTGCCGTGCTGTTCGAAGCCGCTTAGCGATTTGGTCATTGACCGCGAGACCGAACATCGATTTACAACCACGCGTTTACCTCAGTTTAGACACTTTGAGCGCGCGACCCGGCGGCGGATTTTTAGAATATGACAATATTTGTCGCTGAGAATTTGGCGCTTGAGTCGCCTCGGCTTGAACCCATGAAGGCGATACCGCTCTCGACCGACTTCATATTGCTAGATTGAGTGAACGCAGGATCTAATCGCCCTGCGGCCCTTTCCAACAGTTAGCAACCATAGAGCTTTCAGTTTCTCTTGTTGCTAGTCTTACTGGGTCACAAAATCCGGGGATTCGGGCAGGGCAATGATGTGCTAGCGTAAGCGATTCGTGGTCAGCAGGAGAAAGCTGAGATGAATGGCGTGAGCATGGGAAGTGAAGCAGCCTTTGCGGATTATGTCCATAGGCTGGTCGATGTGATCGGCCACGCCGATCGGGCGGAGCCGCTCAACGATTACTGCCTCGGACTAATGCTGCCGGTGGACCGCAAGAGCGTCGAGCCTCTGGCAGCGGTGACGGCGCCAGCGCGGGTATCGGCCAAGCATCAGTCGCTCCTGCATTTCGTCGGCCAAGCGCCGTGGTCGGACGAGGCGCTTCTGGCGCGGGTTGGCGACCTGGTGCTGCCGCTGATCGAGCGGCATGGGCCGATTGAGGCGTGGATCGTGGACGATACCGGATTTCCCAAGAAGGGCAGGCATTCGGTCGGCGTTGCGCGGCAATATTGCAGGCCAGCTCGGCAAGCAGGACAACTGCCAGGTCGCAGTCAGCCTCTCGATCGCCAACGTCGCGGCGAGCTTGCCGATTGCCTACCGGCTGTATTTGCCCGAGATCTGGGCCGATGATCCCCGAGCGGCGGCGCAAAGCGAAGATCCCGGACAACATCGCGTTCCAGACGAAGCCCGCAATCGCGCTCTGACCAAATCCGAGCCGCTCAAGCGGCGGGAGTTGCGCCTGGCGTGGTGTTGGCCGACGCCGGCTCTGGCGCGGACGGCGCATTCCGCACCGGCCTGTCGGGGCTCGGCCTCGACTATGTCGTGGGCGTGCAACCGACACTCAGTGTCTGGCGACCCGGCGAGGAACCATTGCCGCCCAAGCCTTGGCGTGGAAAGGGACGACCAACTTCGCTGATGCGCCGCAGCCCCGATCACAGGCCGATTTCGGTGAAAGCGATGGCGCAGGAGCTGCCGCAAGATGCCTGGCGGACCATTGGCTGGCGGGAAGGGACCAACACTGACCTCGGCTCCCGCTTCGCCGCCGTGCGCGTGAGGCCCGCGTCCAGGGATTATAATTTGACCACGCCCCGTGCCCAGGAATGGCTGCTGATCGAATGGCCCGAGGGCGACGCCGAGCCGCTCAAATACTGGCTGTCCACACTTGCCGCCGATACCTCCCTTGAGCGTCTCGTCAGCACCGCCAAGCTGCGCTGGCGCATCGAGCGCGACTATCAAGAACTCAAGCAGGAACTCGGGCTCGGCCATTATGAGGGGCGCGGCTGGCGCGGCTTCCATCATCATGCAAGCCTCTGCATCGCCGCTTACGGATTCCTCATCTCCCAAAGGGAGGCGATTCCCCCCCTCAGCGCCGACCAAAACCAAAAACCGCCCGGAACCAGCCGTTTCCCAAGGTTATCGACCCCAGGATCCCCCGATCCGACCCGAACGACACGCGCCAAATTCGATCGCCACCGTCAGACGGCACTTGACTGTCGCACTCAGTCGCAGCCTTCAGCGATGTCCATGCTGCACCAGGACAATGCCTGCTAAAATCCACAAACTTGTGACGCAGTAAGACTAAGTGCTCACTGATAATCACGGGTAAGCGGTTGCCCCGTCCGGCTTCTTAGTAATTTTACGCTCCCAGTGGATGTAGTCTTCCATGGCCAGGGCTTTTTCGTCGATCTCGATGCCCCAACCGGGGCGATCAGGACGAAGCTCCATATGGCCATCCACCGGGATGTAGGGGTCGAGAGCCCAGGGGCATGCACATGCGGCTTATACTGAGAATCTTGAAATTCGGCTGCGCGGCGCAGAAGTGAATGTTCACCGCGGTTGCAAGCGGGCCCATCGGATTGTGAGGCGCTACGGTGACATAATGTGCTTCGGCGATTGCCGCTATGCGCCGCATCTCAGTCACCCTGCCGACAACGCAAATGTCAGGCTGAATGATATCTGCACCCCGCGCAGTCAGTAGTGCAAGGAATTCAAAGCGGTTGTAGAGCGATTCTCCCGTTGCCAGTGGTACGGTCACCTTTGATTTGAGTTCGGCCCAGGCGGGAATGTGTTCCGGCCGGATCGGTTCTTCATAGAAGAGGGGATCGTAGGGCGCTATCGCGGCAGCGAGTTGCACGGCCTGATACGGTTCGTAGATCTTGGCGTGGGCATCGAAGGCAAATTCGAAATGCGACGGCGTGATTTCATGGATTTTACCGAAATAGTCACCGGTTTCCTTGACCAGTTCTCCCCAACGGCTGTTGTGAAGATCGCGCCTGTAGGGGCTCAGCTTGAATGCGGTGTATCCAAAATCCTGGTTCAGTTGAAGCGTCTGATCCAGCGCTGCTTCCGGATCGGGGGCCGTGTAGACGCCACAATAGATCCTGACGCGGTCGCGAACGTTGCCGCCGAGCAGCATATAGACCGGCAGGCCCGCCGCCTTTCCGGAAATATCCCACAATGCGTGGTCGATCGCCGAGATTGCAGCCAGTCCCAGGGCGCCCGGCGGAAAGCGGGCCTGCTGATTGAGCTTGAGGATCAGGTATTCGACACGGCGCGGGTCCTCGCCTTCGATCTGGCGAAACAGATAGTCTAGCATCATGGCAGCGCCCAGTCCGGACCGTGATTGTAGGCTTCGCCCCATCCCGATATTCCTTCACTGGTCTCGATCTTGACCAGAAGGCGGGGGCGGTCGTCAACGCGCTGCATGAACGTTTTCAAAGCAGTAATGTGCATTTAAATTCTCCGGTCAGGCCGCGCATTTTCGCCGTCGACACGTTCGACGATTTCCCTCAGGTTCTTTCGTTCCAGTTCGTCCAGCGTCTCCACACCCGGCAATCGTACCGGGCCGACGTCATTTCCGAGCATTGCAAGCGCTTCCTTAACGACGGTGACGTTGGCGCCATTGAGATATTTTGTCCGCATGGCCTCGAAGCCGGCGATCCCATCGATCAACTCGCGGGCTTTCGCAAAGTCACCGGCTTCCAGTGCGCGATGAATTGCATGGGAGCGCTCCGGGAAAACATTGACCAGACCGGACGTAAATCCACGCGCGCCCATCGCATAGAACGCCGGCGCCCATCCTTCCGCCAACCCACATACCCAGATTGCCGGTGCATCTTTCGTCGCGCGGATAACTTCCGCAAGCAGCATAAGGTTGCCGGACGCAAACTTGATGCCGGCGATGTTCGGATGAAGTGCGAGTTTGCGGAAGTCGGCGACGGAAAACGTGTCGCTCCTGACATAGGCGATCACCGGTACGCTGCAGCTATCGGCCAACTCCAGGAAATACTTCGCCTGATAGGCCGGACCGGCAAATGGGTCCATCGGATGATGTCCCATGATGGCGTCTACGCCCTCAGCAATCGCGTCGCGCGCCAACGCCTTTGCTTCGGTAAGCGACCTGCCGACGGCAGCGCTCACAAGCGCATTGCCGGCCGCCGCCTTAATTGTCGTGCGATGAACGAGGCGAACTTCGTCGAGTGAAAGGGTGAAAAATTCACCGGTATTGCCGGCCGCCATCAGGTTGTGGACCCGTGCGGCCGCCAGTTTTTCAATCAGCGCTTTCAGCTTCGTGGCATCGACACTTCCGTTGGCCGCATAGGGTGTAACGGGCACACCCGAAATGCCCGTCAGGGCTTGTCGAACTCTCGCAACAGCTTCGCTCACGTTACGTTTCCTCTTTGTTTTTAAAAACGATTTTTAAATAGGTCTCGCCGGAGCGGACGACATGATCACGCATGACGCGTTCGGATCTGTCCGTATCTCCGGCAATGATGGCAGCCGCGATTGCGGAATGTTCGTTGAGCGCAATCGCGCGCTCTGCCGGATCGGAATGGATGACCCGCCGGATGCTGGCATCGTAGAACTGCTGGCGTTCGATCATCCGCGCCAGATACTGGCACTGAGATGCTATGTGGATCTGATCATGGAAGGTCTCGTTTAGTGCGATCAGGTCATCAGGAGCGCCATTCCTGGTCGCCTCTACCATCAGATTGACAGTGGCCTGAAGATTGGCTGCTGCAGGCTTCGTCAGCCGCTTTGCAGCCAGATGCGCAATCATCGATTCAAGCGCTGCACGCGCCAGGATCATTTCCTCGGCCCAGTTGGCGTTGAACCGGATAAGCACGCCCCGGCGCGGCAATGTCTCGACCAGCCCCTCGGTCTCAAGCTGACGCAGCGCCTCCTTTATCGGCGTGGTGCTGACACCCAGTTGCTCGGCGAGCTGGCGCTCGTTCACGCGCTCGTTCACGCCAAACCGACCCGATAAGATTGCGCTTCAAGCGTGCGATGGACGTGATCGCGGAGCGTCGTCAGGAAGCGTGGATCAAGCTTTTCGATCCGCTCGTCGTGGAGCGGCAGGCCGGCTTCTTGCTTCATCTGACGAATTCCCCGTTGACGTCCGTTACATTCTGTGAGATCTGATATACCAGATTTCAGATCGATGTCGATATGAAATTTTGATTTATCGGACCGGCGAGGGGTCCGCGGGAGGAGTTTCCATGGAAATGCTTAGGCGCCATTTTTTGATGACGACGGCGATTGCTGCTGCAATTCTGGCCGCGCCCATCGCCACCACGGCCGCAACGCCGGAAGATCAGTTGGTCATCGCATTGACGATGTCGTCGATGCGCGGGCTTGATCCGAACGAGATCAATCAGCTTGAAGCGGCCGAAGTGGTTGCCAATCTCTATGAGCGTCTTGTCGTTCTTCCCGCCGAAAATATCACACAGCCGGCACCCGGACTGGCCGAAAGCTGGACGATCTCTGATGATGGCAAGACATTCACATTCAAGATTCGGTCCGGCGTCAAATTTCATTCGGGCAACGCACTGACGGCAAAGGATGTCGAATGGTCGTTGCGCCGCTTGGTCAAGCTCGGCCTGGCGCCGTCCGTCGATCTGCGTCAATGGGGTTTCAAGGAAGACAACGTCGACAGCCTGATCAAGACGACGGATGACACGACACTTGTGCTTCAGACACCTGAAGTATGGAGCCCGAACCTCATCCTGTTTTCGCTCGCAAGTTTTTCGACGTCGATTCTCGACAGTGCTCTTCTGGCGCAGCACGAGAAGAATGCCGACATGGGCCGCGAATTCCTGCAGACCAACGATGCGGGCTCTGGTCCGTATTCGCTGAGGACCTGGCGCTCCAACGACCTTCTCATTGCCGATGCCTTCAAGGATTACTGGCAGGGTGAGCCGAAGATGCGGCGCGTCATTCTTCGCCACCTGCCGGAATCGGCGGCGCAACGGCTGCAGCTTGAAGCCGGCGACGTCGACGTCGCGACGCGCCTATCGTCAACGGACCTCAACGCTCTCGATGAGGGCGGCAAAGTCACGATCCAGAAGACGCCCGGATTTGGCTTCTATTATCTGGCGCTGAATCAGAAGGACGAAATTCTATCGAACCTGAAAGTTCATGAAGCTTTTCGCTATCTCATTGACTACGATGGGCTGGCTGGCACTGTGATGAAGTATTATGGCATCAAACAGCAGACGATCGTTCCGGAAGGCCTTCCCGGTTCCATCGACGAAAATCCCTACAAACTGGATATCGAGAAAGCCAAACAGTTGCTGGCGGAGGCTGGATATCCGGACGGCTTTTCCAAGGTCTACTACGCAACGCCGGTAACGCCGGAATATGAAGTTGCCCAGTCGCTGCAGGCCAATGCCGCCAAGGCTGGCATCAAGCTCGATCTCCAGGGTGGCGATCATATCGGCAAGTTTCGCAGCCGCGAATTCGAGATATTCTCTGCTCGCTCCGGCGAACGCCTGCCGGATCCTCACGCAGTTCTTCAATCTTATGCAACGAACGCCAACAACTCGGATGAAGCCAAATTGACGGGTCTGAATGCCTGGCGCACGGCCTGGGACGTGCCCAAGGATATCCAGGAGTTGGTTGTCGCCGCGGCGCATGAGACCGATCAGGCAAAACGCACGGAACTCTACACCAAAATCAACAAGGCCTATCTGGCGGCATCGCCGGCACTTGTGACGTCCTTTCGCAGAACGGATGCCAAGGCGGTGCGCAAGGAGGTCAAAGGCTATGTTGGACATTCTACCTGGTTGACGCGCTGGGATACCGTGTCCAAGGGCGAATGATCGTGCTCGATCAAGGAAAACGGACATGAGCGTCTCGCAGGCCCATGACAGGCGCTCTTCAGCCGGCTCTGCCGTGCTGTCGGGCGTGCAAAAGCTGGCAAAGTCCTTTGCCGTCATCCTGACGACATTGCTGGGTCTCCTGGTCCTTACGTTCGTCATCGGCCGCATGGTGCCGGCCGATCCGGTCATCGCTGTCATCGGCGACCAGGCGGACCAGGCGACCTACGACAGGGTCTACGAGCAGATGGGTCTCGACAGGCCGCTCTACGCGCAGTTCGCGATCTATCTCGGCAATGTCGCGCGACTGGATTTCGGGCAATCCAACGTCACGAAGAATGCCGTCTCAAGCGATCTGGCGCGAGTCTTTCCGGCAACGCTCGAACTGGCAACGCTCGCGACGCTGATCGGGGCCGTGTTCGGCATACCGCTCGGGATCATGTCGGCTGTCCGCAAAGGCACCTGGTTTGATCATATCGCACGGATTGTCGGGCTGCTCGGCCATTCGACGCCGATATTCTGGCTGGGAACAATCGTCATCCTCATCTTCTATGCAAAGTTCGGGTTGATACCCGGAAGCGGCCGCATCGACGTGTTCAACGAGGGGCTCGTCGAGGGGCCGACCAACTCCCTGCTGATCGACGCGGTTATCGCCGGCGAGTGGGGCGTGTTTTTCGACGTCCTCCATCATGTGATGGCACCGGCGCTGATCCTTGGCTATGCGGCGATGGCTTATCTCAGCCGGATGAGCCGCAGCTTCATGCTCGAGCAGCTTCGCCAGGAATATATCCTGACGGCAAAGGCAAAGGGGTTGGGCCAGCGCACGATCATTTGGCGACACGCCTTTCGCAACATACGCGTGCAGCTACTCACCATCGTAGCGCTCGCCTACTGCGGCCTTCTTGATGGCACGGTGCTGATCGAAACCGTGTTTGCTTGGCCAGGACTTGGCCAGTATCTGACGTCGGCCCTCTTCTTTGCGGACATGAACGCGGTTCTCGGAAGCGTGCTTCTGATCGGGATCATATCGATCGCTATCAATCTGCTGTCGGACATCGTCTATCGCTTCCTCGATCCACGCACCCGGTAACGCAATGACAACACGATATTTCTCCGACCTGCATGACTGGCTGATCAGCGAGGATTTTTCGTCCACGCGGCAGGCTCGCCTGCACAAGGCTTACTTGCTGTGGCTCAGCCTCGTGGGCAATCCCCTCGCCTTGGGCGGCCTGATCGTCGTTGCGGCTCTGGTCATCATCTCGGCTCTGGCGCCGCTGCTCTCCACCCACGATCCCATCGCGCAGGATCTAGCCCTTGCTTTGAAGCCACCATCATCCGCCTATTGGTTCGGAACGGATGAATTCGGCCGCGATGTCTATTCGAGGCTTATCTATGGCGCGCGACGACCCTCTATATCAGCATTCTCGTCACCGTCATCGTCGGTCCGATCGGGTTTGTCATCGGCGCGACGGCGGGGTATCTCGGCGGCTGGGTGGATATCATTCTGATGCGAGATCACCGACATTTTTCTATCGTTCCCGAGCCTCGTTCTGGCGCTTGCCTTCTCCGCAGCCCTCGGCCCAGGCATCGAAAACGCGGTGATCGCCATCGCCTTGACGGTCTGGCCGCCGATCGCCCGGTTGGCACGCGCCGAAACACTGACCTTCCGCCAGGCTGATTTCGTCGTGGCCGCCGAGTTGCAGGGGGCCGGCATGGGCCGCATCCTGTTGCGTCACATCGTCCCGCTCTGTGCACCATCCATCATCATCCGCCTGACCCTCAACATGTCGAGCATTATCCTGACGGCAGCCGGTTTGGGCTTCCTTGGCCTCGGCGCTCAGCCGCCGATGCCCGAATGGGGCGCGATGGCTGCCTCGGGGCGGCAATATCTGCTGGACGCCTGGTGGCTGACCACCGTTCCGGGCATTGCCATCCTTGTCGTCAGCCTGGCGTTCAACCTGCTCGGCGACGGCCTGCGCGACATCATGGATCCGAGAAATGCCTGACAATCAGAAGATAATCCTGTCGATCGACAACATGTCCGTACGGTTTCCAACCCTATCGGGCTCGGTCACTGCGGTTCGAAATGTGTCATTCAAGGTCGGCCGGGAAAAGGTCGGGATCATCGGCGAATCCGGCTCGGGCAAAAGCACGACCGGTCGGGCAATCATGCAGCTTCAGCCTCCCGGCGCCATCGTCACTGCCGACAGGATGCAGTTCGAGGATGTTGATCTCCTGGCAGCAAGCGAACAACAGATGCGAAATATTCGCGGCAGCCGCATATCGATGATTCTGCAGGATCCGAAATACTCGCTCAATCCCGTCATGACGGTCGGCGAGCAGATCGTGGAAACAGTCATCCTGCATGAGCGTGTCTCCCGGCGTGAGGCGCGGGCGCGAACCCTCGCCATGCTGGAAAGGGTGAATATCCGCAATCCCGAACGGGTCTATACGCTCTATCCGCACGAAGTGTCGGGCGGCATGGGACAACGGATCATGATCTCGATGATGCTGATTTCCTCGCCGTCGTTGATCATTGCCGACGAACCGACATCAGCCCTAGATGTCACCGTGCGTCAACAGGTTCTCGGCATCCTCGATGACCTGGTCACCGAGCGCAACATCGGCCTGATCTTCATCTCTCATGATCTCAATCTGGTGCGCAGCTTCTGCGACCGGGTGATCATCATGTATGCCAGGCGTATCGTCGAAACGATCGACGCGGAAAAACTGGAGCATGCAACCCATCCCTATACCCGCGGGCTTCTGAACGCACTTCCAAGCCTTGAGCATCCGCGTGACCGGCTCGAAGTTCTCAAGCGTGATCCGCTGTGGCTGGAGAACTGAGATGACGATGATCAAGGTCGAAAATCTGGCTGTCACCTACGGCCATGGGCAAAATGCCCTGAAAGTCGTCAGGGATGTCTCGTTCGAGGTTGCAAAGGGCGAAACCTTCGGCCTCGTCGGCGAAAGCGGTTGCGGCAAGTCCACCGTGTTGGGGGCTCTGGCCGGAAGGAACAAGACCTGGAGTGGTTCGGTCGTCATAGACGGCGAGACCGCCAATCCCAAGCGGACGAAAAGCCAGCTCGCCAAGCAACAGATGGTGTTTCAGGATCCGTTTGGCTCGATCCATCCACGCCATACGATAGGGCGAACGCTGCTCGAGCCATTGGAGATCCATGGTTTGGACCGGCGGCAGGAGCGAATAGAAGAGGTGCTGTGCGATGTCGGCCTGCCGCAAAATTTCCGCTATCGCTTTCCGCATCAGTTGTCCGGCGGTCAGCGCCAGCGTGTTGCAATTGCCCGCGCGCTGATTTTGAAACCTCAGATTTTGCTTTTGGATGAGCCGACGTCCGCGCTCGACGTTTCAATCCAGGCGGAAATCCTCAATCTTCTGAAGGATGCGCATGAGCGCGAGCACCTGACCTATGTACTCGTCAGCCACGACATGGCCGTCATCGCGCATTTGTGCGACCGTATCATGGTGATGCAGAACGGCTTGTTTGTCGAGGTCACTACAAGATCGAACCTGCTACAGGGCGGGGTTGTGCATCCGTACACCAAAACTCTTCTCGATGGCAGCAGAGGATATGTTGCGACCAAGCTTCAGCGCGAATTAACTATTGGCTGAACAACTAGGCTCCGGTTCTGAAATGGGGCTAAACACCATTTCCTCACGCGTTGCTTGGCCGAACCCCGAGCTTGTCGGTGACAGTAGATGCGCAAGGCGAGGCGGATATCCAAGCTCCAGGGAAGGGGCTTGGACAGTGTTAAGCTTCGAGCGGCGCCTTTCCGGCCAACGTAAGCCATTTTCTGAGCGGCCTTGCAGGCGCAGAACGCGTCGATCGCCTTCGCGAATTCTACACGCCGGAAATCGCCTCCGGGCGGTTCAGCCGCCGACGGCTTTTACATCCCGGAGTGGGGGTATGCGCCGGATCGCAAAGGCGAACGGCCGATGGCCCATCTCGACGGCTTCGCCGGCATCCTGCAGGTGGACGGCTACAGTGGATATCGCCCACTCGCGGCAAAGAACACCGTGTCGCTGGCATTCTGCTGGTCCCACGTTCGACGCCGCTTCTATGAATTGGCCGCCGCCGGTCCGGCACCCATTGCCAGCGAGGCGCTCCAACGCATCGCCGAACTTTACAAGATCGAAGACGAGATACGTGGTCGCACACACGAGGAGCGTACCGCAACGCGCCTGGAGAAGAGCCGACCGATCACCGACAGCCTCGCTCCCTGGTTGCGCGAACAACTCGGCTACATCAGCCAGAAGACAAAGCTCGCCGAAGCAATCCGCTATGCCCAGTCACGCTGGAAAGGCTTGACCCGCTTCATCGGCGACGGCCGGATCGAGATCGACTCCAACATCGTCGAGCGGTCAATCAGGCCAATTGCCCTCAATCGCAAGAATGCACTCTTCGCAGGGTCAGACGCCGGGGCCGAACACTGGGCGACCATCGCGTCGCTCATCGAAACCGCCAAGCTCAACGATGTCGAGCCGCTGGCCTATCTCTCAGACGTCCTCACCAGGATCGTCAACGGGCTCCAAATAGCCAGATCGATGACCTGTTGCCATGGGCCTATGCCGTAAAGCCAGAACTCAAAGCCGTGGCTTGAAAACAGCGCTTACAGTGGAACAGGTTGCGGCGCGGCTTGGACGCTCCATGGCTCAAGGGGCGCTAGCCTGGGTGAGGCAGAAGCGCGGTGTCACTGCGCCAATCATTGGGGCCAGCAGTCTGGACAATTAAAAGATCTGATAGGTGGCCTCGATTTGGTTCTCGGCACCGAAGATATTTCGGAACTAGAATTGTGCTACGTTCCACACACTCTCGTTGGACAGGAGTGATGCGGCCAGTCCAGCGACTTGCTGAAATGCCGATTGCCCACAGCCTTGGGAACTTCATGCTCGTTCACGGTCGACTCACCCACCCAAGCCACGACGCCATCAGGGCGAACCAGGACGGCGCTCAAACCCAGTCGATCCTTAGCATCGCCGGCGAGATATCCGATACGACCATTCCAGTGTCTTGCCAGCGGTTGATGCGGCGAACCAGCGTCAAGGTCCAGCAGGTTTCCGCTTCGGCTTCCGCTTCCGAGATGATCGCCAAGCCTTGTCAAATCGGCCAACTCGAAGTCGAGGACGCTGCGTCCGACCAGCGGGGTGGCTACCACCAAGATCGGAGCGGAGCGACACGCCCAAACGCGCTCGGCGAAGCTCATCAAGGGCGGGCATGTCGGGAAGCTCATTAGAAAGGTTGGCTAGCGAGCCGGATAGGGTGGAAGGATGATTTGCGGAGCCGAATTCCGCGGTGCTGCAACGGACTGTCGAACCACCAGCGGGCACTCGACCTTCGTGATCGGAAAACGATTGCCTTGCGGGGTAAACGGCATCCCGAGCCGCTCGATCGCCCATTCTCCCATCGCCCGGTGCGGCAGGACCGAGGTGGTCAGCGGCGGGTGTAGGTGGCGCGCGACCTCTTCATCGTCGTATCCGACGACCGAGATGTCAGCGCGGAATATTGAGGCCAAACTCCTTCAATGCTTCGTAACAGCCGATCGCCATTCTGTCGTTCTGGCAGAAGATGGCTGTCGGCCTTTCCTTAAGGTCCAATAGCTTCTTGGTCGCATCGTAGCCCGTGCTCGTCGACCAATCGCCTTCGACGACAAGCTCGGGATTGAACGGGATATCTGCCGTGGCAAGGGCTCTGCGATATCCAAGCAACCGGTCCTGCGTCGCCTCCTGCCACGGCTCACCCGTGATCGTTGCAATGCGGCGATGTCCCTGTGTGATGAGGTGGGTTGTTGCGTTCTGTCCGCCGACGATTTCGCTCGGAACAACGGCCGGGAAGCGGTAATCCGCCGTGTGGCAATTCACGAGAACAACGGGGATATTGAGGTCATAGAGATAGGCGGGCGCGACCAGCTCGCGGGTAAAAATTGCCATGTAGATGAGCGCCGATATCTCCGCTTTGAGCAAAGCCTCGATGGTGCGTTCTTCCGCCTCGGTATCGCCGGACATCTGGGCGACCAAAAGGATGTTTCCGGAATCGCGCGATGCAAGACGCGCCTTCGATAGCAACAACCGCGTCGTGCGTTGTGGAAAGCTGGTCGACCATGATGCCGATGGTACCGGACACTGCGGGTGAAAGCGGCAGGGGAGCAACGGGTGGGGTCGGTAAATTGTAACCCAGCTTGCGTGCCGCCTGTATGACACGCTCGCGCGTCGCTTCGGGCAGTTTGCTGCCCGCCGTCTGTCCAAGCACGAAAGAGACGGTCGTTTGCGAAACCCCGGCCTCAAGAGCCACATCGGTCATCGTGACGCGACCATCGTTGCGGCTGCCCTTGCGTCGCTTCGGTCGATCAGAGGCAAGACGGCTTCGTTTGTTAGTTGCTGTCAACTTTTCCATCCGAGTGAAACAGCGACGTACTTCCTGCTGAACGCCACCGTCAAGATGCGGTTGGTGGAGAAGATCACAAATTAATTAGAAATTCAAATTACTAATTGTTGACATTCAATTAGTAATTATCCAAAGATGCGCCATCGGCAGCACGCCGAAGCGCCAACCCGCGCAGCTTTCTTGGAGGAGAACGCACTCATGATTACCCGTCGCAATATTTTGATCACCTCGGCATCCGCTACCGCGCTTGCCCTCATCAGCACGCTTGCCTTTGCCGCACCGCCGCTCGCAAAGAAGGACACTTACAAGGTCGGCTTTGCGCAAACGGAATCCAACAATCCCTGGCGCATCGCCCAGACGGAAAGCATGGAGGCGGAAGCTGCAAAGCTCGGCTACCAGTTGGTTTATACTGACGCTGCTGGTTCTGCCGCCAAGCAGGTGGCTGACGTCAACTCGATGATCGCACAGGGCGTCGATGTCATCTTCCTCGCGCCACGCGAAGAAAAGCCGCTGATCCCGGCCGTCATGGCCGCCAAGAAGGCCGGCATTCCGGTCATCCTGCTGGATCGCAACGTCGATCAGAAACTGGCGAGAGCCGGTGAAGACTACGTGACCTTCATCGGTTCTGATTTTGTCGACGAGGGAAAGCGAGTTGCCGAGTGGCTGGCAAAGAATGCCAACGGCAAGTCGAAGATCATCGAGCTTGAGGGCACGACGGGTTCGTCACCGGCCAACGATCGCAAGAAGGGTTTCGACGAAACGATCAAGGCGGCTGGCGGTTTCCGAGATCCTCGCATCGCAGACCGGCGACTTCGCCCACGACAAGGGCCGTCAGGTTGCCGAATCCCTGCTGCAGGCACATCCCGATGCGGACGTGATCTATGCGCACAATGACGAAATGGCGATCGGCGCCATTTCCACGATCGAGGCAGCCGGCAAGGTTCCAGGCAAGGATATCCTTGTGCTGTCGATCGATGGCGGCAAGGAAGCGGTGCAGGCTGTTGTCGACGGCACCATCGCAGCTGTTGTGGAATGCAATCCACGCTTCGGACCGAAGGCTTTCGAGACCATGGCACGCTACGCCAAGGGTGAGACCATCGAGCCCTGGGTCAAGAACGTCGACAAGTTCTACGACGGTAGCAATGCCAAGGACGAATTGGCCGGAGCGTACTAAACCCCTCCCAAGGACAGGTGTAAGATCGACTGCTCTTGCGCCTCGCTTCAGCCGCCGGCCGGAAGGTTCCTCCCTTCCGGCCGGGATCTATACTCTTGGAAGGAGGGGTCGATGAGCCTATTGCTCTCCATGCATGGAATCACGAAATCCTTTGCCGGTGTGGCCGCGCTGCAGGGCGTCTCGCTTGAGATCCGCGAAGGTGAGATCATGGCGCTCGTCGGCCAGAACGGCGCCGGCAAATCGACCTTGATCAAGATCCTCACGGGTGCCCATCAGCGGACGGCGGCACCATCCGCTTCGACGGCAAGGACGTCTCGTTTTCATCCCCGGCTGAAAGCCAGGCGGGTGGGATTGCAACGATCTACCAGGAAATCAATCTCGCACCGCAACGTTCGATCGCAGAAAACATCTATCTCTGCCGCGAACCGCGCAAAATGGGCTTTCTCGATCGCCGGGCGATGCGGGATGGCGCGCGCAAGGTGCTCAAGCAGTTCAAGCTCGACATCGATGTCGATATGCCTGTGTCAACATTCAGCGCAGCCACGCGCCAGATGGTGGCGATCGCCCGCGCCGTGATGCAGGACGCAAAGCTGCTGATCATGGACGAGCCGACGTCGTCGCTCGACGAGCGCGAAGTCGCCGTGCTGTTCGAGACCATTCGGACGCTACAGAAAAGTGGTCTGGCCGTCCTGTTCATCGGCCATCGGCTGGACGAGCTTTATGCCCTTTGCGAGCGCGTCACCATCATGCGCGACGGCAAGACTGTCGCCGCTGGCCCTTTGGCGAGCATGTCGAAGATGGACCTGGTCCATAACATGCTCGGACGCGAACTTGCCGCCTTCGAAGCGCTGAGCCGGGATCTCCATGCAACCGACGACAAGCCGATCCGGCTGCAATTGGACAATGTCGGCTCCGGCGTCCGTGTCCGCGATGTCAGCCTGACGCTGCGCGAGGGCGAGATCACCGGACTTGCCGGTTTGCTGGGCTCCGGCCGCAGCGAAACGGCTCGCATCGTGTTCGGGGTCGACAAGCTTGAGCGTGGAGCTATCCAGTTCGGCGGCGAACCAAGACAGTATTTGGAACCTGCTGCGGCGATTGCCGACGGTATCGGGCTGGTGTCAGAGGACCGCAAGATCGACGGGATCGTCCCTGACATGAGTATTCGCGACAACATGACGCTCGCGCTTCTGCCGAAACTTAAAAAGAACGGGATTGTGGATCGCGCCCGCCAGGACGACATCGTCGCCCGCTTCATCAAGGCACTCGGCATCAAATGTGCGTCGCCCGACCAGGCGATCAGGGAACTGTCGGGCGGCAACCAGCAGAAAGTCCTGCTGGCTCGCTGGCTGTGCACCGATCCCCGCGTGCTGATCATCGACGAGCCGACGCGCGGCATCGATATCGGCGCCAAAACCGAAATTCTCAAACTTCTGCGTCGTCTCGCCGATGAAGGTCTGAGCGTGCTGATGATTTCGTCCGAACTGGAAGAACTGCTGGCAGCAGCGGATCGCGTCACCGTTTTGAGTGACGGCGTTTCTGTGGCGGGATCTGCCGCGACAGGATCTGTCGGAGGCGAGACTGCTCGCCGCTATGGCCCATCAGGTGAATTGACATGACCATGACAGACACACCACACAAACAGGGCGGCGGGGTCTCTCCTCTGCTGCTTATCAGCCGCTACGGCACGTTCGCAGCCTTCATCGCGCTGCTTCTCTTCAACATGGCGGTCACGCCGCATTTCCTGTCCTGGCAGACGTTCAACGTCAACCTGACGCAAGTTGCGACCATCGTCATCGTTGCGACCGGAATGACGCTCGTCATCTCCACCGGTGGCATCGACCTATCGGTCGGCTCGCTCATGGCGATTTCGGGTGCGCTGGCGCCGATGATCTTTATGGGAAAGTTGTTTCCCGTCGAAAATACTGCGCTTGCCGTCAGCCTCGCCTTCGTCATTCCAGTTGCCGTCGTGGCCTTGCTCGGGGCCTTCAACGGCCTGCTCGTAACGCGGTTTTCCATCCAGCCGATCGTCGCGACGCTCGTCCTGTTCATCGCCGGCCGCGGCATCGCCCAGGTGATGACCAACGGCAATCTGCAGGTATTCAAGACCCCCTCGTTCCAATTTATCGCGATGGGGAACCTGTTCGGCATCCCGGCGCAGGTCGTGCTGATGCTGATTATCGCCGCACTCGCCTATACGCTCATTCGCTACACGGTGATCGGAACGCAGATACTTGCCGTCGGTGGCAACGAAAAGGCGGCGCGTCTGACCGGCATCCCGGTCAAGCGCATCAAAATCTTCGTCTATATGATTAGCGGGGCGCTGGCCGGCTTGGCCGGACTGGTGGTGATTGCCCGCAACTCCGCTAGCGACGCGAATGTTGTGGGACTTGGGATGGAATTGGACGCCATCGCTGCCGTCGTGGTTGGCGGATCGCTGCTCACCGGTGGTCGCGCCAACATCGTCGGTACGCTGATCGGCGCGCTCGTGATCCAGTTGGTGCGCTACACTCTGCTTGCCAATGGCGTGCCGGATGCTGCCGCCCTCATCGTCAAGGCCGGATTGATTATTCTTGCGGTTTACATCCAGCAGCGCGCTGACAAGGTCTGAGGAGCCGACAATGTTGACCATCCTGAAACCCAAATCCTCCGGTGATCTCGCTCGTATGGGCGTCCTGTTTGCGCTGGCGGCTCTGATCCTTTTCGGTGCGTTGCGCTACGACAACTTCCTGTCGTCGTTCAACATATTGAGCTTCCTGCGCTACAACTCGATGTTTACGCTGATTGCGCTCGGTATGGCCTTTGTCATCATCACCGGCGGCATCGATCTCTCGGTCGGCGGCGTTGCGGCTTGCTCCAGCGTGGTTGCGGCGATGCTCTCCACCCATTCTTGGTGGGCAGGTCTTGCCGGCGGGGTCGGCACGGGCGTCCTTGCCGGCCTCATCAACGGTCTTGTCGTCACCAGGATGCGCATCCAGCCCTTCATCGCAACGCTGGCGATGATGCTCGCCTCTTATGGAGCCGCCCTTTTGCTCGCCGACAATCAGTCCGTGTCGGTGTCCTACGATACGGGCTTCACGGTGATCGGCCAGGATGATTTCCTTGGCTTTCCGATCGCCGCCTGGATCGCCATCGCCGCTTATATCGCCGGATGGCTGGTGCTGGAGCGGCTTCCCGCCGGCCGACATGTGCTGGCGATCGGCGACGGGGAGGCGACGGCCGGACTGCTCGGCCTGAAGGTGGACCGAACCCTGACGGTCGTTTATCTGGCATCTGGCGCACTTGCCGGTCTTGCCGGCGTGATCCTTGCTTCGCAATTCGGCGCGGGCCAACCCACCGAAGGCGTCGGCTGGGAATTGTTCGCCATTGCATCTGTGGTCGTCGGCGGCACGCTTCTGACTGGCGGTGCGGGTTCGGTCGGCGCGACACTTGCAGGCGCTGCTGCTCGCCCTGGTCTTCAACATCCTGAATTTCGAGAACGGTCTTGGATGGATCTCGCTGTCTGCCTACTGGCAGTCGGTCATTCGCGGCGGCTTCCTGCTGGTGGTCGTTATCCTCCAGGCCAAGCTCGACAGCAAAAGAGAAGTGAACTGACATGGAGACATTACAGGATTTTTCGGGAAAATCGGTACTGGTGACGGGCGCTGGCAAGGGTATCGGCCGCGCGGTCGCGATCATGCTCGCAAGCCGGGGCGCCAAAGTCGTAGCCCTCAGCCGATCTGAAGCGGATCTGAGATCGCTCGAGGCCGAGATCGGCAGCCGTTCCGTTGCCGTCGATCTATCGGACGCGGCCGCGACGCGAAAAGCGGCAATAGCAGCCTTGCCCGTCGATTATCTCGTCAACTGCGCCGGAACAACGGCGCTCGATTCCTTCGTCGATGTTAGCGCCGAGGATTTCGATCACCTGATGGCCGTCAACACGCGCGCCGCTGATCGTCTCGCAGGAATATGCGCGGTCACGCATCGCACTGGGGATCGGCGGTTCGATCGTCAACGTATCGAGCGCCTCGGCCACGACCGGCTTTGCCGACCATGCTGCCTACTGCGCCTCAAAAGGTGCGCTCGATGCCATGAGCCGGGTGATGGCCAACGAACTTGGCCGAAAGGGTATCCGGGTCAACTGCGTCAATCCGACCATCACCCTGACCGACATGGCGAGAAAGGCATGGAGCGATCCAGAAAAGGCAGCGCCGATGATGGCGCGCATGCCGCTCGGACGCTTTATCGAAACCGACGAGGTGGCCGAGGTGGTGCTGTTCCTGCTTTCCGACCGGGCCGCGATGGTCAACGGTGTTTCCATGCCGGTCGATTCCGGCTTTGCAATCAACTAGGCGGGATGACTTCCGATCTCGCAAAACGACCACACAACAACGGATTGATGAAAATGGCAATGAAACGTGCGCTGGTGCTCGAGCGCCAGCATGAACTCGCGATCCAGCGATATCGACCTGCCGATGGACGCCGGGCCGGGGCAAGTGAAGATCAGGATCCACACGGTCGGCGTCTGCGGTTCCGACGTGCACTACTACACACACGGCAAGATCGGCCCATTCGTCGTCAAAGAACCGATGGTGCTTGGGCACGAGGCGGCAGGCACCGTCGTCGAGGTTGGTACCGGCGTGACGCATCTAAGGGTCGGCGATCGTGTCTGCATGGAGCCGGGCATTCCGGACCCGAACTCGAAGGCGAGCCGCTTTGGCATGTACAATGTCGACCCAGCCGTCAGCTTCTGGGCGACGCCACCGGTTCATGGCGTGCTGACGGCCGAAGTTGTGCATCCGGCCAACTATACTTTCAAGCTCCCAGACAATGTCAGCTTTGCCGAGGGTGCCATGGTAGAGCCCTTTGCCGTCGGCATGCAGGCGGCAACCAAGGCGAAGATTGCGCCCGGTGACACGGCCGTGGTGCTGGGTGCCGGCCCGATCGGTACGATGGTGGCGATTGCGGCACTTGCGGGTGGCTGCGCCCGCGCGATGGTCGCCGATCTCGCCCAGCCGAAGCTCGATATCGCGGCCCAGTATCAGGGCGTCATTCCCGTCAACATCCGCGAGCAAAACCTCGTCGAGGAAGTGTCGCGGCTGACGGCTGGCTGGGGTGCAGATGTGATCTTCGAATGCTCCGGTTCGCCGAAGGCCTGGGAGACGATCATGGATCTGGTGCGTCCGGGCGGTGTCATCGTCGCCGTCGGGCTACCGGTCAATCCGATTGGCTTCGATGTATCGACGGCCTCCACCAAGGAAATCCACATCGAGACCGTGTTCCGCTATGCCCACCAGTACGAGCGCTCAATCGCCCTGCTCGGTTCCGGCCGCGTCGATCTGAAGCCGCTGATCTCAGAAACGTTCACCTTTGAGGAGTCGATCAAGGCGTTCGACCGTGCGGTCGAGGCACGGCCTACGGACGTCAAGCTGCAGATCACGTTCGAAGGGTAAGTGTCATGATCATCTGCTGTGGCGAAGCGCTGATTGACATGCTGCCGCGCCAGACGACGGCGGGCGAAATGGCGTTCGCGCCCTAAAGCCAGGTCGTGAGTCCGCATCCCTTCAGGGCGCTGGTTTTTTGCGGGCATTCCATCTGTAAATGTTCTGTCTAAAGCCAACCCACCTTTTGAACCGCTTGAACAACACCGCGCACATAGCGACGATGACGCCGAGCACCACGAAGTAGCCGTAGCGGGTATCGAACTCCCGCATATTCTGGAAGTTCATGCCACAGATGCCCGCGATGGCGGTAGGCACTGCAAGAATTACCGCCCAAGCCGCGAGCTGCCTGGTGATCGTCCCCTGGCGCTGCTGCTCAAGCAAGTTGCTTGTTGTCGATTTTCACTAGGAACCTAGCGGAAATCAACAAACTTCGATCTGTGATCATGGCCGGCATGGACTAGCGGCGGCTATTACCGACACCGCGAATTAGTCAGGCTTGGCGTATCGCCTGAATTCAAGTGGCGACGTTCTTAGCTTTCTTGGTTCGCGGTTCAGATCCGCCCAAGGCGGCCATTCAGGTTGAACCACTCGGAAGGTTTCTGTCGGGGGCGAGCCCTATTGCGCCGAACCGCACCAGCGCGGTTTCGACTTCGGCGACTGCATCCAGAATGCCGGATTTGTAGGCGGCTGCCGACATATCGTAGGATGATGCGCGCTTCGCACTGCTGCGCGTCGTGAACCGCCATTGAAGAGCGGGAGGCCGACGGACCGGGGCCTAGAACTTGTAACCGACGATCAGCATCGCCGACGGCTGCACGTCATCCTGCACGATCGGGCTGTCCTTCGTATCGCCGGTGAGGAAACCGACTCCTGCCTGACTGCGGATAACCCAGTGTTCCGTCGCCATGTATGTTACCGACGCCTCGATATCGAAGCGCTTGAGCCCCGCGCTTGCCTCATATTGCCGCAACCCTGATCGTGCAGACTGAGCAGCGGTTACCCCGAAGTAGCTCTCCATATGATTGTCGTCGGCAATTGTCGTGGAGGCGCCTGCAGAAAGGATAAAACGATCATAGTGATGGGAGACATTTGCTCCGACCTGACCGACCAGACCGTCGCTGCCGCCGATCGTTTTGTCGACAGAAACGTAGAATTCTACCGGCCCCATTTCATACGCGAGCTGCGCTCCGACGACAACGCCAGCGTCGATGTCACCCAAACCTTTCAGGTGATCGGAATCATCCTCATCGCGCCCATCCCCCATACCGCCCTTCACCACGAACTTAAAACCATTGGACTTCAGCACATCGACTTCCAGCCCGCCCGGATCAATGGTGACGCGATCACCGAAGGTTGCGGAGATCATAGGAACGGGGACGAGTTCGAACTCGTCCGATCCTTCGAATTTCGGCCCATATATGGCTCCGGCGCCGACCATAACGTCCCAGTCGGAAAGCTTCTGGCGGATGCCACCGAACCTTCCCTTGTCGAAGTTCGATGTTGCGGGAATAGCGGCCTCTTCACCCTTTTAAGAGTCGGCGGCGCGTGCCTGGGTTAGGGGGCAAGCGACTACTGCGAGCCCCGCAGCTATGGCGGCACGCCGCGGGCGATTTAAAAGGCCTTGGTCAATGACATTCGAATTGGCTCCTGGGTCCGATAGAGAGTTTCAACGCGTGCAAAGTGAAAGCCCGCCGCGCTGGTCTCTGCGCTCGCACTGTCCCAGACGAGGTCGTTAACTTGGGTTTTGTGATGTTAAGAAATGTTGCCCAGGTCGGATGCCGCTGACCTGCGGCTTAGACGGCTACATTTTGCGTTCACCCCGAACAGAACGAAACAAAATTGTGAGTGCAGAAAAGCACTCACCGGCAGCAGTTCGCACAGTTTACCGCGTGAGTTCGCAGAGCAGTTGTGGGAGATCCGATGACACATATATGAAGGCAACCGATTGCCGGCAGGCCAGTCTGTTGCCCGGCTGTGCAGAAGACGATTTCCGACCCATGTCCTTGTGTGCGTGATCTTCCCGCAGGAGCGGCCTAGCGCCGTACGGCAACGAAGCAGGTACCCCGGAGGAACGACAGCTTTTCCAACGCAGATGGTCTGCGAGTTGCGCCGGTTTGCCGCCAATCGTCCAAGAGCGACTGAATGTCGATAATCGGCAGGTCCGAAAATTCCCGAATTCCGTCAATGCAGGAGGATATTGTGATGATTGCAGTGTAGTGACCACGCCGTATCGTCGTCTCGAACTGCGCAAGGCTAGTGACGCTTACGGCTGCGAGACCCTCTGCGATCAAAGCGGTTTCGAGCAATGTGATGGTCTGTGTATCCGGCAGGTAGATACAAATTCGCCGAAGCGATGACAAGGCAACGAGATTAAACATCGAGAGGCTCCTTCATTTCCGCAATTATAAGTTTGGAAAATTGGGAGTGGCATTCGATTTTGTTTTGTTTTGTTTCGGTTTCCTAAGACGCCCTCGAACGGGAGGGCCGATTGGTCGCATTGGCAGGTCAGATATCCTTCCACCCGGGTCGGGCTTATGAGCGATAAATATATGGGACATCGGGTCCCGCCTAGTCGCTAGACTCGACAAATTGTAACGAGGGAAGCGGCGCCCGCAACAAAACCAAATAAAACGAAACACAATCTTGCACCGGCAATAGCTAGATTTTCTTCATCCCGTATGAGGAACTCACCATGTCTATCGAAACCATTCGCCCCAAGAAAATTCTTGTGTTTCTGCCCCACGCGGCGGCCAATGTGATTGTCACAAAACTGGCCGAGCGCGGGCATGAGTCCGTCGCAGTGTCGACCGTTCCGGAGGCTTTTGATGCACTCCGTTCGGATAATTATTCCTTCGCCATAATGAACCGCACCGGGTTTGCCGGAGGCTCCAACTCGTGAGAAAGTAGAGCCGATATGAGCAAGACGACCATGAAGCGTTCGATAACACCCGACGGGGAGCGGGTGCCGTTCCACGGTCTTGTGGCAAGGGTGGGACGTTCCCCTGGAACCAACCTCGGTCGCGATGCGGAGAGCAAGGTGTCGCGCCGAAAGACAGGCCTTCGAGACCAGGGGGCATCGCTCGATGCTACGTGATCGGAAAACGCTCTAGGCGCTGTCACGCATGATGCAGGTCCCCGAGAGCATGCGCGTTATGCCATCGTCGGTTGGCTTGACTGCTGGGTCGTCAATAAGACTGACCGCTTCCTGTACCATGCGTTCGACCGGCTGGCGGATCGTGGTCAGCTGGTAGGCGTTCCACGAGGCCATCGGGATGTCGTCGAACCCGACAACGGCAAGATCCTCGGGTATACGAATGCCACGTTGGCGGGCAACGTCGATCAGGGCTAGCGCCATGATATCGTTGCAGCAGAAGATGGCATCAGGTGGATTGCTCGCTGACATTAGTTTTTCCCCCGCAAGATAGCCGAAGTGGTAATCGAACTCGCCCGATGCCTGCGCGTGGATAGTCAAGCCAGATTCCACGAGCACGTCATGAAAACCGCGCAAGCGCTCTGCATGTGTGGATGTGTTGGTAATGCCGCCGATAAACCCGATTTTGCGCCGGCCACGCTCTAAAAGGAGACGGCCGGCGTCGCGTCCGCCTTGGTAATTGTCGCAGGCAACGGCATTGATGCGTATGTCACGCTGCACCCGGTTCAGCAGCACGACCTTGATCTGGTGCTGTCGGCAGGCGCGGTCATCCGCGAGGTAAGGTGAGCGGATGTGACGATTATGGCCGACGGGCGCGAAGCCAGGATCTGGTCGGTTGCGATGTCGACGTCGGCATGGGCCGGGAGCGCGTAGACGATCAACTGCCGACCGCTTTCCTGCAAGCTCCGCGCCAGCGTGTCCACAACCGTCGGATAGAAGGGGTTTAAGAGATCGCCGGAAACCAGTGTGATGGTGCCCGCCGCGATAACATTGGCAGTGCGCCGGGCAGGGCTCACATAGCCGATCTCCTCGGCGGCGGCGAGAATGCGTTTTTTCTTTTCGGCTTCAATAGGCGCACCCGGCGAAAAGGCGCGCGAGACGGCCGCAATCGAGACCCCCGCCGCATGGGCGACCTGCTTTGCCGTTGGCTTCATCGAGATGCTTTCATTGAAAATTTTTCACTACATTAATGAAAACTTGCAATCAAGCAGTAGCATCATATCTTTCGGCTCGAAAGGGAGAAGATCCATGGCAATCACTTATCTCAAGCGCGGCAAGCCCGATGAGGCCCGATCCGAGGACGACGCCAAGGTGCGTGGGACGGTTGAAGGCATCCTCAAGGATATTGAAATTCGTGGCGACGCCGCCGTCCGTGAACTTTCGGAGAAGTTCGACAAATACACACCGGCATCTTTCCGTCTTTCAGATGGCGAAGTCGAAGCACTGATGAATCGTGTAGCGACGCGCGACATGGATGACATCAAGTTCGCTCAGGCGCAGGTCCGAAATTTCGCCCAGGCCCAGCGCGATTCCATGCTCGATATCGAGGTCGAGACGCTTCCCGGCGTCATCCTCGGTCACCGAAACATCCCGGTTCAGTCAGTCGGCTGCTACGTGCCCGGCGGCAAGTTCCCGATGGTTGCGTCCGCTCACATGTCAGTGGCAACCGCATCAGTTGCCGGCGTACCGCGCATCATCGCAGCCACCCCTCCATTTAAGGGAGAGCCAAACCCGGCCGTGATAGCGGCAATGAAGCTCGGCGGCGCCCACGAAATCTATGTGATGGGCGGTATCCAGGCAATCGGCGCCATGGCAATCGGCACTGAAACGATCAAGCCCGTCGACATGCTCGTAGGTCCCGGCAACGCCTTTGTTGCCGAAGCCAAGCGGCAGCTCTACGGCCGTGTCGGCATCGACCTGTTCGCAGGCCCGACCGAAACCATGGTGATCGCCGATGACACCGTCGATGCCGAGATTTGCGCGACAGACCTGCTCGGCCAAGCTGAGCATGGCTACAATTCTCCAGCCGTGCTGCTTACCAACAGCCGAAAACTCGTGGACGACACGCTTGAAGAGATCGACCGACTCCTTGGCATACTGCCCACCGCCGACACCGCAGGGCGTAGCTGGGAGGATTATGGCGAAGTAATCGTGTGCGATACCCATGAGGAAATGCTCGACGTCGCCAATGACATCGCAAGCGAGCACGTTCAAGTCATGACCGATCGCGACGACTGGTACCTGGAACACATGCACAGCTACGGTGCCCTATTCCTCGGAGCGCGTACCAATGTTGCCAATGGCGACAAGGTGATCGGCACGAACCACACGCTGCCGACCAAGAAAGCCGGTCGCTATACCGGTGGCCTCTGGGTCGGGAAATATCTCAAGACACACAGTTATCAGAGGGTGCTTACGGATGAAGCTGCCGCGACGATTGGGGCCTACGGCTCGCGCCTCTGCATCCTCGAGGGCTTCGTTGGCCATGCCGAACAGTGCAACGTGCGTGTCCGCCGTTATGGGGGACGAAACGTGGGCTACGGGCAAGCAGCGGAATGACCTCCTCCGCCTTGCCACTTACTCCATCATTTCGGCTCGACGGCAAGACGGCGATTGTCGTCGGCGCGTCGTCGGGGATTGGCCAGGCGGCGGCCGTTGCCCTCGCCGAAGCGGGCGCTCAGGTCACTCTCGCAGCTCGCTCGATCGACAGGCTTGACCGGACAGTTGACGCGCTGCGGAAATGGGGTTGAGCGCGACCGCGCTCGTGTTGGATGTCCAGGACATCGAGGCAACAGAACGGATCATCGAAACCTGTCCGGTGTTCGACATCCTCGTCAATAGCGCGGGCCTTGCCCGCCATGGGCCGGCGCTCGAGACGACACTTGCCGACTTCGATACCGTGATGGGGATCAACGTCCGTGGCGCTTATTTCGTGACGCGTGCAGTAGCCAGAAAGTTGGTCGCGGCCAGACGCACTGGATCCCTCATCAACATCTCCTCGCAAATGGCCCATGTCGGCGGCATCGATCGCGCGGTCTACTGCGCGACAAAGCACGCTGTTGAAGGTTTCACAAAATCGATGGCAATCGAGTGGGGCAGGCACGGCATTCGTATCAACACTATTTGCCCGACCTTCATTAGGACGCCACTCGCCGAACAGACCTTTGCTAATCCCGAACGTTCGTTGGATCGAGGAAAAGATCAAGCTCGGTCGGGTCGGCGAACTGGAGGATATTATGGGGCCCGTAACGTTTCTCGCCTCTGACGCCGCCGCGATGATCACTGGCTCCGCCCTCATGGTCGATGGCGGATGGACCGCCGACTGATCACATCAATAAGGACAAACACATGAAGATAGCCACACCGCGGGAGGTGTTCGTTGGCGAGGCGCGTGTCGCGATGACGCCGGACAGTGCCAAGCAGTTGCAGAAGCTGGGGTACGAATGTCTTGTCGAGGCGGGCGCCGGTCAGCTTGCAGGATTTTCGGACGACGCCTATCGGGCGGCCGGCGTTACAATCATCGATCTGCCAGAGGTCGTTTATGCTGAGGCTGACATCATCGCCAAGGTCCGGCCTCCCCAGGCCCCAGAGATTGGCCGCCTACGCCCAGGCCAGACGCTGATCTCGTTCTTCTATCCGGCACAAAACAAAGAATTGCTGGAACAGACGCGAGAGGCCGGGTCGAGCGTGATCGCGATGGACATGGTGCCGCGCGTTAGCCGAGCCCAGAAGATGGACGCGCTGTCGTCGATGGCCAATATCGCCGGCTACAGGGCGGTGATCGAGGCAGGCGGCAACTTTGGCCGCTTCTTTACGGGCCAGATTACCGCCGCCGGCAAAGTGCCGCCGGCCAAGGTGCTGGTGATCGGTGCCGGTGTTGCCGGCCTTGCCGCGATCGGCACGGCGACCTCACTTGGCGCCATCACCTATGCGTTCGACGTGCGGCCGGAGGTGGCCGAGCAAATCGAGAGCATGGGCGCCGAGTTCGTCTATCTCGACTTCGCCGACGGTGAGCGGGCCGGCCAGCAGGATGGTGCGGCGACCGGCGGTTATGCCGCCCCGTCCTCGCCGGAATTCCGGGAGAAGCAACTGGCGAAGTTCCGCGAACTGGCGCCACAGATCGATATCGTCATCACTACGGCGCTGATCCCCGGCCGTGATGCACCGAAACTTTGGCTCGAAGACATGGTCGCAGCGATGAAGCCGGGCTCCGTCGTCATCGACCTTGCGGCAGAGCGGGGCGGCAATTGCGACCTAACGGTTCCCGACCATAAGATCGTCTCGGAAAATGGCGTCACCATCGTCGGCTATACCGACTTCCCAAGCCGAATGGCGGCACAGGCCTCGACGCTCTATGCGACGAACGTTCGCCATATGATCAGCGACCTGACGCCGGCCAAGGACGGTATCATCGTCCACAACATGGACGACGACGTCATTCGCGGTGCGACGGTGACGAAAGCCCGCGAGATCACTTATCCGCCGCCGCCACCCAAGATCCAGGCGATCGCCGCGCAGAAGCCCAAGGAAAAGATGAAAGAGCTGACGCCGCAGGAGAAGCGGGCCAAGGAGGTCGCCATCTTCAAGGCGCAGACCAAGAGTCAGGGCATCCTGCTGTTCGTGGCGACAGCGCTCCTGCTGGTGGTGGGCGCTGTGGCACCGGCGAGCTTCATGAGCCATTTCGTGGTCTTCGTGCTCGCCTGCTTCGTCGGCTTCCAGGTGATCTGGAATGTCAGCCATTCTCTCCATACGCCGCTGATGGCGGTGACGAACGCCGTGTCCGGCATCGTCATCCTCGGCGCTGCTGCAGGTCGGTTCGGGCCACTGGCTCGTGGTGACCCTGGCCGCCCTGTCGGTGCTGGTCGCCACGATCAACATTGTCGGCGGTTTCCTCGTGACACGCCGCATGCTCGCCATGTTCCAGAAGTCCTGAGCCAGAGGCCACAATCATGACAATCGGTATCGTTTCGGCCGCCTATATCTCCGCGGCTGTTCTCTTCATCCTGTCGCTTGGCGGGCTCTCTGGCCAGGAAAGCGCCAAGCGCGCCGTCTGGTACGGCATTGTCGGCATGGCGCTCGCCATCGTCGCCACCATCCTCGGTCCGATGATCGACAAGACGGTCGGCACCTGGTTGATCATCCTGTTGATGATCGTGGGTGGCTCGATCGTCGGTTATTACGTCGCGTCGCGCGTCCAGATGACCGAGATGCCGCAGCTTGTCGCGGCACTGCATTCCTTCGTGGGCCTTGCTGCCGTGTTCATCGGCTTCAGCGCCCATATCGAGGCCGGCCAGGTCGCCGGTATGGACGAAGTGTCACGATCGGCCCTGTCCGGCTTTGCTGGCATCCTCGCCCATAAAAGTCTGGTCGAAGTTGCCATTATGAAGGTCGAGGTCTTTCTCGGCGTGTTCATCGGCGCGGTTACCTTCACCGGCTCGGTCGTCGCCTTCGGCAAGCTGGCCGGCAAGGTCGACGGTAAGGCGAGGAAACTACCCGGCGGCCATTTCCTCAATGCGGCGGCCGCCATCATGTCGCTGCTGCTGCTCATAATGTATGCCAACGGTGCTGGCGCATGGACACTCATTGCCATGACGCTTCTCGCCTTCTTCATCGGCTATCACCTGATCAGGGGCATCGGCGGGGCCGACATGCCGGTCGTCGTCTCTATGCTGAACTCCTATTCCGGCTGGGCGGCAGCGGCGATCGGGTTCACGCTCGGCAACGATTTGCTGATCGTCGTCGGTGCTCTGGTCGGCTCTTCCGGTGCGATCCTCTCCTACATCATGTGCAAAGCGATGAACCGCTCCTTCGTCTCGGTCATCCTCGGCGGCTTCGGCGGCACGACGGGTCCGGCCATGGAAATCTCGGGCGAACAGATCGCCATCGATGCCGATGGGGTCGCGGCCGCCCTCAACGATGCGGACTCGATCGTCATCGTGCCGGGCTACGGCATGGCGGTGGCGCAGGCGCAGCAATCGGTCTCCGAACTCACCCGCAAGCTTAGGGCCGCCGGCAAGACCGTGCGCTTTGCCATCCACCCCGTCGCCGGCCGCCTGCCGGGCCACATGAACGTGCTGCTTGCCGAGGCCAAGGTGCCCTACGACATCGTGCTAGAAATGGACGAGATCAACGACGATTTCTCAAACACAGATGTCGTCATCGTCATCGGCTCCAACGACATCGTCAACCCGGCCGCCCAAGACGACCCAAATTCGCCGATCGCCGGCATGCCAGTGCTCGAGGTCTGGAGGGCCAGGCAGGTCTTTGTCTCCAAGCGCGGTCAGGGCACAGGCTATTCGGGCATCGAGAACCCGCTATTCTTCAAGGACAATACGCGCATGTTCTATGGAGACGCGAAAAAGTCCATCGACGGCCTTTTGCCGGCGATCGCCTAGAACCAGGTGGCTAGGCAGCGGGCTCACTGTTTCTTTGGAGATTTCGGATGTTGTAATAACCATAGTCTTCAGCGGATAGCAGAACATTCCTCTTTTAAGCCATGCGAAGCCTCAGCGCGTTCTTGTATCCCTCAATGTCTATCGCATTCCACGACGCTCCGGATTCAATAGCTGCCCGTACGACGGCAGGTGCAACCTCACTCAACAGCCGGGGATCGAATGGCGATGGAATGATATAGTCTCGACCGAAAGAGAGATCTTTGCCGTGAATGCACTTGACGCTCTCCGGCACCTCCGCGCGAGCAAGGTGAGCAAGAGCGGACGCGCACGCAATCTTCATCTTGTCGTTGATTTCTCTTGCTTTCGCATCGAGCGCTCCCCGGAATATGTAGGGGAAGCAGAGAACATTGTTCACCTGATTAGGGTAGTCAGATCGACCAGTGGCGACAATCGCATCGCTGCGAGCCTCAAGAGCTTCCTCCGGAGTGATCTCGGGGTCTGGATTGGCCAAGGCGAAGATAATCGGATCATTGCCCATGGCGCGCACCATCTGTTTTGTCAGGGCCTCCTTGACCGAAACCCCGATGAAGGCGTCGGCTCCGACCAGTGCCTCTGGCAATGTTCTTGCGGAGGTATCGACTGCCAGTTCGAACTTCCAACGGTTCATACCATTTTCGCGACCGGCCCAGACGGTCCCCTGTGAGTCGCACAGGATGGTATTTTTCGGAGAAGCACCTATCGCATGTAAAAGCTTCAAGCACGCAATTCCCGCCGCGCCTGCGCTGTTGAGCACGATTTTAGCGTTTTCGATCGTCTTGCCCGCGAGCTTCAGTGCATTGATCAAACCGGCGGCACAGACAACAGCGGTTCCATGCTGGTCGTCGTAAAAAACCGGGATGTCCATTATTTTGTTTAGTTGCTCCTCAATTAGTAAGCATTCAGGAGCCTTGATATCCTCACGATTAATGCCGCCGAATGTCGGCTGCATCAAATGGATCGCCTTGACCAGTTCATCTACCTTTTCCGAGTCCAGCTCGATGTCGATGGCATTGATATCCGCGAAGGGCTTGAAGAGAGCAGCTTTGCCTTCCATAACGGGTTTGGAAGCAAGGGCGCCGAGATTACCTAGACCCAGAATTGCCGTTCCGTTTGAGATGACGGCGACCATGTTGCCTTTGACGGTATAATCGTAAGCAGCGTCAGAGCATTTTGCAATGGCACGAACCGGGTGAGCCATGCCTGGGCTGTCCTATCGCTTACGTGTGCTGAGCTCAACGACGTCGGCTGCCCAGCCTTGGTTGATGTTGAGCGTAAAGCGGCCAACCAGCGACGTGAGCGCTTGCGCCTTCTCTGCCAGCTTCACGCTCTCGTCGCTCGTCCGCGCGACCATCGTCTGGTTTTGCTGGTTGACAATGTCCAACTGACTGACTGAAGCGTTGACCTCCGCAATCGCGGCCGCCTGCTCATGCGTCGCCGTGGCGATGTCGCTTATGTGGTGTGTCACCACCCGGATTTGCGCGTTGATGGAATCAAGCGCGTTTTTTGTTTCGGATATGAGCGAAGCGCCGGTTTCAACTTCACGGCTTGCGTTTTCGGTTAGTTCCTTGATTTGCTTGGCGGCGTCCGCCGACTTTTGCGCCAGCTCGCGGACTTCATGGGCAACGACCGCGAATCCTTTCCCGGCATCGCCGGCGCGTGCAGCTTCGATCCCGGCGTTCAATGCCAGAAGGTTTGTCTGGAAGGCGATTTCGTCAATAACGGCAATGATCTGCTGAATTTCAAGTGACGCTCCCTCAATCCGGGTCATCGCATCCATCGTCGATTTTACGATAGTGACCGACGCACCGGATCGCTGAAGCGTGTCGTTCGCGGCAAGATTTGCTTGCTTTGCACGATCCGCGGATGATTGCACCGTCGCGGCGATCTGTTCGACGGCGCTCGCCACTTCCTCCAGTTCCGCGGTTTGCGCTTCGGTTCTCTTCGCCAAAGCGTGTGCTGCCGATTGAAGCTCCAACCCGCTATCATTAATTTCGTCGGCGTTGTAGCGAATCTCGAACATCGCACCGTGCAAACGCTCGATCGACGCATTGAAATCTAGGCGCAACTGTTCAAGCTGGCTAGTAAAAGGGGTTTTGATCTTTTCCGAAAGATCTCCCTTCGCAAGGCGTTCCAGACCATTTCCGAGTGCTATAACCGCTCGGTTGATTTCCTGAGCAAGGCTCTCCTTCTCCGCCTCGTAGCGTGACCGTTCGACATCGGTCTGGCGCCGATGCTCCGCGCTCTCCAGTTCAACCCGCTCTTTTGAAACGGCATTCGTTTTGAAAACCGCCAAGGCGCGTGCCATTTCGCCGATCTCGTCGCTTCTGGTTTCTCCCACGACATTGGTGTCCAGCCGGCCGTCGGCCAGGCGCCGCATGGCCGAGGTGATGCGGATGATAGGGCCTTTGAGCGTGATGATCATCACGGCTGCCCCAATGATGGCCGCGAGAACACCGATAGCTGTCGCTGCGGCGGAATAGTTGTTCGCTTTGGTGCCTTCGACTTTCGCGACCTGCTTTTGAAGCTCCGCGAAACGTGTCAGAGCCTGCCACGAACGATCAATCTCCTCGCCGACCTCGAGACGCCTCGTCCTTTTCTCATCATTGATGGCGGTCAGCTCGGCACCGGTGTCGGAAAGGCTCTTCAATGCTGTATCGAGCGTTGCTTTCTGGATTAGCCCCGCCCCGAGTCCAAGCTTTAACAGCGATGATACGGCATCTCCGGTCTGGCCCGACTTCATTGTCAATCGACGGAACACGTCGCTCCTCGGATCATCCATGAACGAGGCGGCAACAATTTGAATATAGAAGATCGACGTGCTGACTTGGCGGCTTGCCTTGGAAAGCTGCTCCACTATTTTCGCCTGGCTCGCCGTCGGATTGGCGGCGCTGGGGAAATCCTTGGAAGAAAGCGTGACCAGGTCGTTGGCGAATTTCCCGATCGCGTCGCTCGCTTGATCCATTTCGGAGAGGGTCGCCGCACGTGTTAGCAAAGATAGGAGATTATCCGCTTTCGGCTTGAGTTCTTTATCGAGCTTGAGGCTCGAAATCTGGTCGCGCAAACCTGCCGCTTCCTTGCCGAGCAAACTGATTTTCGACTGTTCGTCTGCAAGCGACGAGTATCTTCGGGCGTAGTCGCTGAGGATAGCCGAGGCCGAGGCTATCGCATTGTTCGTTTCAACCTGTAAAAGGCGTGCCTCCTGTTTTCGAAGTGTTCCCTTCTGGATTCGTTCGACCTTTTCCGTCATTGTCAGTTCGATGCCGAGAAGAAGCTGGAGTGCGTCACTGAGGCGTGCGCGTGCTTCGTCATCGCGCTTTTGAAGTGATCGGAGCGCGGTGACGTACCCCTGAATGAGAGTGGCGCCGTCGGCTGCCTCCTTAAGCTCGGCCTGGTTGTTCGACGGCGCGTTTATCTGAGCTTGGGCGCCTTTGATGGCGGTCTCTAGATCGGAGATCCGGCTCGTCACTTCCAAGGAAAGCCGCTTCGTCGGGACGAGACAAAAATGCGTCGATCGAACCATTGACCTCCTTGAACCCGCTTAGCGACGAGACAACGCTGTTGGAGACCTCGATTCTGGTCTGAAGAATAGATGAACTGTAGAGGCCGATCAGTCCGACGACACAGATGCTTGCGATGAACGGAAGCAACAAAATCAGGACTTTTGTCTGGATGCGAAACTTTCCGAAAAGATAGTCTATTTTCATGTTTTCCCCTCGCGCAAAAAAGTCGAGCGTCGGAGGACCATACACGCGCTAGCCCTACAGGCTGCCGGTGGGGGCAGCTTTCGGTCTTGGTGCGTGGTAATCGAGCACTAGCACATTCGGCCGACACTCGATCTGGGCGCAGACGCCAATAGCTCGATCCGCTGGTCACCCACGAAGCCGCTGCGCGATGTCTCGCTCGAACAAAGCGACAGACGCAATCGTGGCGCCTAAGCAAGCAGCTTAGGGATACGCGGCAATCGTTATGGTGCCGGCGGTTCTGCCCACAGGGGCAGGCGTGACCTTGCCCGTTGCGGTTCGGGGTCCCTCCGCTCGATGTGACGGAAGGACCCCGGGCCTCAGGAGGATTACGCGAGCAACTCGCCTGTCGCTTCGTCGTAGATGAGAAGCTTTTCAGGCGGGAAGTTTAGCTTGACGACATCTCCCGCCGAGCAGGAACCGGGCTGGAGCCGGGCGAGAACCTCGCTCGAGCCCAGCTTGAAGAGACTGAGGTTATCTGAGCCAGTTGGCTCGACGAGATCAATGGTGACCGTCAAAACGTTCGGGCCGTTCGGAGATCCCAGTGCGATTGTCTCGGGGCGCACACCAAGCAGGACAGGCCGGTCTATCACCGCGCTAATCGAGGACATGACATGATCCGGCAGTGTCAGCCGCGTATCGCTGTTGGCGACAACAAAGGACGCGGTGCCTGCCTTCCGTTCGACAGTTCCTTTCACCAGATTCATCGGGGAGAGCCGATGAATCTGGCAACAAAGACGTTGCTCGGCCGGTCATATATCTCCTGGGGCGCGCCAACCTGCTGAACGACGCCGCCACTCATGACGACAACCTTTGTCGCCAGTGTCATAGCCTCGACCTGGTCATGCGTGACGTAAACGATCGTGGCATCGAGCCGCGTATGGAGCTTCTTTAGCTCCGTTCGCATTTCGACACGCAACTGAGCGTCGAGATTCGAAAGTGGTTCATCGAAAAGAAACACCTTCGGATCTCTTACTAGCGCCCGGCCCATTGCGACACGCTGGCGCTGACCGCCCGACAACTGACTCGGCTTCCGGTCGAGTAGTGTGTCGAGCTTCAGGATTTTGGCCACGTTCTGAACTGCCTTATCCTGCTCAGCGACCGGAACGCCGCGAACTTTCATTCCGAAACGCAGATTGCCGGCGACCGTCATGCTTGGATAGAGCGCGTAGGATTGAAACACCATCGCGATGTTTCGGTCTTTCGGCTCCATTTTTGTAATGTCCGCGCCATCGATCAGGATGCTGCCTTCCGAAGGCGCGTCGAGACCTGCGATGATGTTGAGGAGCGTCGACTTCCCACAGCCGGAGGGTCCGAGCAGAACAAGGAACTCTCCTTTGCGAGCCGTCAGGTCTACACGCTTGAGGACGTTCAGCGCACCATAAGACTTTTGAATCGCTGCAATATTGAGCATGACCTTAACCCTTTACAGAACCCATGGTGAGACCACGGATGAAATACTTGCCAGCGAATACGTAGAGGAAGAGCGTTGGCAGCGCGGCGAGGAGCGCAGCCGCCATGTGCACGTTGTACGGACGTTCGCCAGTTGTGGTGTTCACCACGTTATTAAGTGCAACCATGATTGGGGCACCACGCCCAAATGTAAGGGCTGAACCGAACAAGAAGTCATTCCAGACATTGGTGAACTGGAAGATGATTGCGACCATGAGGATCGGCACTGATATCGGCAGCATTACGCTGAAAAAAATCCGGAAGAAACCCGCTCCATCGACCTTTGCCGCCCGGACCAGTTCCGGTGGTAGTGTGAGATAAAAGGAACGGGCGAACGCGGTTGTAAACGGGATGCCGTAGATGGCATGGGTAAGGCCCAAACCCAACAACGTGCCTGAAAGGCCCATCGCGCCAAGCGTTTGGGCCAGCAGGGATGAGAATGGCCTGGTAAGGGGTGAATGCCCCCAACAGGATAAGGCCAAACACCAGCCGCTTCATGGGGAAATCGAACTGCGTGAGCGCGTAGCCGTTCAATGCCCCGACGAAAGTTGCCACAAGCACGGATGGAATCACCATCATGAATGTATTCGCGTAGAACCCGCGAATACCAACGCATTCTACTCCGACACACGCGGACTGCCACGCGGTCACCCACGGTTCGATCGTCAAAGGGGTCGGCCACGATAGCAGTGTGCCGGCACGAACATCGTCCATGGTCTTCAGCGAAGTCAGGACCATGACCACGAGCGGCAGTAGGTAGAAGAGGGCGAAGGCAATCAACACGCCATAGGTAATAATACGGCCGATCGCCACCTTTCTGCGCGCTGCCTGGGTAACCAGGCGGGTACGGGCGGCCGCATCAACGTTCATTTTTTCTCTCGCTTTTTAATTCGTTGATGATGAACGGTCCCATCACAAGCAGGACCACGACGAAAATCATCACACCGCCGGCGGCAGCGAAACCGAGCCTGCTTCTGCCAAATGCGAACTGGTAGAAGAAGTTCGTGGGCAGGTCGCTCGAAAAGCCAGGTCCGCCCCCTGTCATGGCGACCATCAAGTCGAAACAGCGCAAGGCAAGCGCGACGAGAACAATGGAAGAGGTAAAAGCGCCGGCCGCAGGAGAGGCAGAATTACGCTCATATAGACCTGGTGGGTCGACGCGCCCTCCATGCGGGCTGCACGCACAATCTCCGTGTCCACCCCACGCAATGCTGCAAGGAAAATCGCCATGGCAAAGCCAGAACTTTGCCAGATTGCCGCGATCGCCAAGGTGTAGATCGAAAATTGGGGGTTGATAATCCAGTCGAAAGAGAAGCTTTCAGAAACCCCAACCACGCACCATCTTCTCCAAACCCAGGCCAGGGTTCAACATCCATTTCCATGCGGTCCCGGTCACGATCATCGAGATCGCCATAGGGTAGAGGTAGACCGTTCGGATGGCGTTCTCGGCTCGAACGTTCTGGTCGATGAGAATCGCTTGAACAAGGCCGATGGCGAGGGACGATAGGACGAAAACGCATGAAAAGATTGCTAGGTTCGTGACCGATGCAATCCAGCGCGTTCTGCCAAAGAAGGACGTATTGGTTCAGGCCGACGGACTTGTAGCTTGGAGCGATGGTCGAGTTCGTCAATGAAAGAATGAAGGATCCGCCGATGAAACCATAGACGAAGACAAGCAGGACCAAACCGCTTGGCAGGACTGTCAGCACGTTGGCGTGCCGACGTGCAAATGATGAAACTGCGGTAATCAAGAAACTTCTCCTGCGGCAGCAAACGAGCGCCACCGATGCAACCGACATTGACGGAGGCGCCTAACGTAGACACCTCCGTCAAGCGCCGCTTTAAAGTGTCGATAGGCCTTCGAGAATCGCGTCGACAGCCTGCTTGGATGTCATGTTCGGATCTGCGGCGAACTGGGTCACGACGTCCTCGTAGACGCCCCGAACATTGGTTGGTTGGGCCGAGTTCTGAGCGAACGATGCGACCATGCTGTCGGTCTTGATCGCCGCCTCTCGGTCCTTAATGGCTTTTTGGCCACACGGTGTGAATGTATCCCCGCTGATATCGACGCGAGCCGGGATAGATCCCTTGAGGACGTTGAACTCGGCTTGAACTTTAGGATCTTCCGTCACCTTCAGTGAGGATCATCTGAGCTGCGACCTGACTGTCGGAGAGGCCTGTGAAGAAACCCCAGATGTCCGCGTTCCAGCTGACGACGCCGGTTGTGCCGGGGCTGTCGGCGCAGACGTAATCCTTGTCTGCCACCTTATCGGAAGCTACGAATTCGCCGAGCGCCCAATCGCCCATGATCTGCATGGCGGCATCGCCCTTCATCACCATCGCTGTCGCGAGGTTCCAATCGCGGTTGGCGCGATCCTTGTCGGCGTAGGAGAGGACTTTCCGGAAGGTGTCGAATGCGGCGACCATCTTGTCACTGCCGACGTCATCCCTGTTTTGCTCGACAAGCGCCTTCTTGTAGAAATCCTTGCCTTCCGCACCGAGAACGACGAGTTCCCAAAGAAGGAGGTCCTGCCAAGGCTGGCCACCGGAAGCGAGCATGATCTTGCCATCGGCTTTTACCTTATCGCCCATTGCAAAAAACGTCCCAGCTCGCTGGCGCTTTGCCGCCATTGTACTGATCGACCATCGCCTTGTTGGCCCAAAGCCAATTCGGCCGGTGCATGTTGAAGGGTACCCCGATGTAGTGGCCGTCATACTTCACCCATTCCTGAAGGGCGGGCGCCAAGACCTTGTCCCAGTCCTGCTCCTTTGCGACGTCATCCATGGGAAGGAGGAGGCCCGCCTCGGCATACTGGCGAATGAGCACGGGATGCATTTGCATAGCCGCGGGAGGATTGCCAGCGGCAATGCGTGACTGCAGCACTTGGTAGGCATTCATACCGCTTCCGCCCACGACAGCGGCATCCTTCCACTCGATGCCGGCTTGTTCGGCCGCTTTCTTAATCACGTCCATGGCCTTCGCTTCGCCGCCGGACGTCCAGAAATGCATCAGTTCAAGCGTTTCTGCTTTTGCCGGCGTCTGTGCGATCAAGCACATCGCCATGGCGGCGCTAAGCAGCAGTCTTGCGTTTGCAATACGTGTCATGTGGATCCTCCCATCTGTACAGCAGCCTTCAATACTCCCCCTGAATATTGCAAAGCTATGCAAAAATCCCTAAGCTAGGTTTTTGAGATTGTCAACGTACAATTATGCTATGTTACTAGTGCGTAATCGCACGAAATGACGTGGAACTGCCGCCGACAATAAAGAGAGAAGCTATTCAAAGCGGGTTAGCGTTGGCCGTCGAGCTTACGAGTGGCTAGAGAGGTGCTTGAGTGGGACTGGGGGCAAACGAAATACCTAGACCAGCTTGGTATTGGAGTGCGTTCCCTGCAGGCCCATCGTCGCTGAGGAAATTATTATTTGTCTTTGGGGGAGGGGCCGCCCGGATGCAGGAGCGACCGGCCCAGTATTGAGAGCGATAGCATTTAATTCACGCGCTACGATCGTCGTGCCGCTGATCTTTGCCGCGGCTTTCCTCACACAAAGTTATTGGTGCATCCGACTTGGCCCTAGATTAAAGCACGCTTGGTCGGTTGCTCTTGGTCGCCTTCATCGCGCTAACGCATTTAAGCACGGTACCAGTTAACTGGAAGGCCGCTGGGTGGGATGCCAAAACCTTTCCACGGCTCGCATCACGCGGTTCGGCGGTTGCCGCCATCATCTTCGCTTTGGAGGGGAGCTGAACAAGACTTAGTGCCCAGAGATGCTGCGCTCGGCGCCCCTGTGGTAAAATCGAGTCGCCGCCACTATCCTACAAGCCACTGATTAAAAGATCTTCTAAGCACCGAAAATCAAGCTTTCGTTGCTTGCAGACCTGTTGCAGAGGGTGCTGGCTCGCGGGCGGTGGAGCCTCGCTCGACCAGTGGGGCGGAGATCAAGTGCAAGGAATTACCGGCAAGTTGCTCCCCGTCGATCATCCGCGTCAGAAGATCCATCGCCCTACGGATCATTGCATCACCATCTTGCCGAATCGTGGTGAGATTGAAGCTCGGCCAAGCTGCAGCTGGAATATCGTCGAAGCCGGCAACCATGACGTCTTCCGGCACTCTCAACCCGCAAGACTTCGCGCCCTCCATGGCTCCCAGCGCCATCAAATCGTTGGCGCAAAATATAGCGTCAGGTGGTTTGCGACCTGTCAGCAGCTTCTTTGTTGCCTCAAAGCCTTCATCGTGGCGAAAGTCGCCATAGGCAACCGCCACATCGTTAATACCCTCGAGCATCAGTCCGCCGAGGAAACCTGCGAAGCGATCCTCGCTCGCCAAGTTTCCTTTTTCCGCCAATGTAGGCGAACCGTTTTGCTCCGCGCTTGAGGAAGACCGCCGCGATTTGTCGGCCACCTTCCACGTTATCGCTGCAGATGGAGGCAACCCACTCGTTCGATAGCTTGTTATTGAATAGAACGACTGGCGTATGCATTTTCATGCAACGTTCGGCAGCTTCGGCCGAAACGATGGACAACGCCGAGATGATGCCATCAACTCTATATCCCAGGATATCGGGGATAATCTCGTCGATATACTCTCCGTGGTTGACCGAGAACAGCATCACGTTCGAGCCGGCCTTTTGAATGGCGTGCGACAGCTTCTCAACCACGCCCGCGTAAAACGGATTGTAGAGGCCGCCACTTACGATTGCGATGATGGAAGACCGGTGCGTCAGCATGATGCGTGGGATCATGCTCGGTCCATAACCAAGCTCGTCGGCCGCCTTAATGACTTTTTCGCGGGTTTTCGCCGAAACGCTGGCGCCCTCGGTGTAAGTTCGGGAAACTGCTGATTGGGATACGCCTGCAAGCCGGGCAACATCAATCGATGATGCATATTTCTTGCGAAAGGTGCCGTTATCCGTATCGCTCGGATTGTTTTTTTTCAAATGCCGTTCCCACCTGCACGGACAATCGCCAGGTTTGGCGCCGTTCAGCGCAAAATAACATAGCAGGAAGAAAATCATAGCCTCGCGTTGATCAGCTATTCAAAAATATTGCATTGCTATGCAAAAATCGGTAAGTGTCGCCAACCCGGCGACTGTATCCGCTGGATAACGGAGGATTTCCCATGCAAGTAAAGCTCATGAACGACGCCAGTTTCCTGGGGCGTTGACTATGCCGACGACCCGAAGAACCCGCCATGGCAAAAGGTGATGGGCGAGATCGCCGAAGCCGGATACCGGTATACGGAACTTGGGCCCTATGGCTTCTATCCGACCGATCCCCAAGTATTGTCCAAGGAGTTCGAAAGCCGATCGTTGACGGTGGAGGCCGGATTTGTCTTCCAAATCCTTCACGACCCGGCAAAAACCGACGCGGTTCTTGAAAACGCCAAGAAGACCGTCGAGCTGCTTTCGGCCGTGGGTGGTCGCTATCTCGTCACCATCGATCATATCTCCGAAGAGAGAATGGCGACCGCCGGCCGTCGCGACCTCGCCAGAAAGCTGAGCGTCCCCGAATACGACCACATGATCGGCATTATCGACCGTATCGCCGATATTGCGCTGGCATCTGGCGTGAAGCCAGTCATCCATCAGCATGCGGGTTGCTACATTGAGTTCGAGGACGAAATTGAAGGTGTCCTCGACCGCTTAGATCCAGAGCGAGTCGGTATCTGCATCGACACTGGTCACATGGCTTACGCTGGCATCGACCCCGTTGAATTCTACCAGCGTCACGCGGACCGCGTTCAGTACTTCCATTTCAAGGACATCGATCCACAGGTCCACCAGCGTGTTCTAGCTGAAAAAATCCCCTTTCTCGCCGCTATCGAACAGAAGATCTTTTGCACGATGGGCGCGGGTGTGGTCGATTGGGAAAAGCTTGCAAAGGCATTCAAGACGCACGGCTACGACGGGGCTGCCAACATTGAGCAGGACATCGACCCAATGATTTCCTTCGATCCGCTTGGCGACGCGCGAAAGAGCCTGGCCTACCTAAAGTCAGTAGGCTTCTAAAGTGATATGGGCGGCTTCGCGCTGCCCGTCCTGCCTATCCGGCGGTTCGCCGACGATATTCGAATAGAGATGGTACTCACCAATGAGCAAGAAACTGAAAATCTACGCGGTCACACATGACATCCTGGGGGACGTTTTCTGGGAGGTCTTTCGTCGAGGGCTGCTGGACGCAGCGGCACGCTTCGACGTGGACGTCGAGCATCTGCGACCTGGAAAATTCTCGCCCGAAATCCAGGCGGGTCTGATCGACGGCGCACGTCACGCGCCCCGGATGGGATTATTTCGACTGTTCCGGATGTCGTCGCCGTTGAAGGCGCCCTCAAAGCCACGATCGCTGACGGTATCCCTGTCATCTGCGTGAACGCAAAGGATAGCCGACCGGAAGGCGAGCGAATTCCCTATTTGTTTTACATCGGTGGAGACGATTTCAAAGCCGGCGAACTCGCTGGTCGTCATCTTCTCGATCATGTCAAGCCACGGGCCGCGATGTGCGTCGATCATTACCTCTACGAACACATCTGCCATAGTGACCGTTGGCATGGCTTTAAAAGCGCCTTCGACAAGGCGGGCGTCCCAGCGGAACGGCTGCGTGTCCCAGGCGGACAGCCTGAGGAGTGCGCCGAGGCCGTAGCCAAATACATGGAAGCCAATCCAAATGTCGATGCGGTCCTGACACTCGGCCCTCCAGGCGCGCAGGCGGTTCTCGACGCGGAAGCGATCGCCGGCCCCGGCAGAACATGGAAGCACCTGACCTTCGATGTGGCGCAGCTTCAGCTAGACGGCATCCGTTCGGGCCGGATCATGGCAACGATCGACAGCCAGCAATATCTGCAGGGCTTCCTGGCCGTACAGCATATGTGGATGCACAAAACGCAAGGGTTCACGCTCGCGGCAGACATCTACACCGGTCCAGCGATCGTCGATATGTCAAATATCGACGAAGCCGAGAAGGGCGTGAAGGCGGGCACACGCTAACTTGCAAGCCCGGGCGGTTCAGCCGCCCGGTCTCTCCGTCATTGAAAAAGATAAGGTTGGAGCCCTCGAACGCCGGGTTCGACGACAAAGACATCCCCGGCATGCGGTTGTGCATGGCGCCCACCTTCGTCGAGCAATCGCTTGGTTGTAATGATCACAAGGTGGCGCAGTTCCGGACCCACGAAAACGCAGGAGGTGACCTGCGTCGCCGGGAGGGTGATTTTATCGATCGGCTTTCCTTGCGCCGAAAAGTGGTGAACGGCCGCGCCTCCGAACTCCACGATCCAAAGGCCGCCGTCCTCATCGATAGCAACCCCATCGGGGATACCCGTGAAATCGCCGACGTCGATGAAGACCGCGCGGTTCGTGATGGCGCCGGTCGCGGCATCATAGTCGAAGCGCCAGATCTGCTTCCTGACACTGTCCGCGAACACCATCTGCCTGCCGCCTGGAAGCCAGGCCATCGTGTTTGGTACGCTGATCTCGCTCAAGACTTGCGCGACCGAGCCGTCCTCTTCCAGTCGATAAAGGCAACCGGTCGGGAAGCGGCCGAGAGTGGATATCGAGCCGATCCAGAAACGGCCTTGCGGATCACATTTTCCCTCGTTTAGCCGATGATCCGGCTTTGTCCCTTCCGGATCGATCACGAACTCGATCGACCCGGAGTCCGGGTCAATCATGTGGATGCCGTCCTGGAGGCCGGCGATTAACCGGCCGTCGCTTGCGAGGGCAAGACCGCCACCGAGGGCCGGAAGGTTAAGTATCCGATCCTTCCCAGTGGCCCAGTCGAAGGCATGGAGGGTCTTCCCGATAATATCCACGAAGAAGAGCGTGTTGCGGTCCGGATCCCAGACCGGGCACTCTCCAAGTTCCGTTTGCGCGGCAAGGAGCAGCTGTGGTTCAAGGCTCATGGTGATCTCCTAGCTGAGATAACGCTGGTTGCGGCCGCCGGCGCGGAACTTCGAGGCCGCGTCCTCAACCGACTTGGTATTCGTGACCTGAGACGCGCCGACATCCCACCAGACGCCTGATCCGACCGAGCGGCCTCGGGTCTCCGCCTTTACGACAATCACCGCCGGCCCGCGGACGCCACGCGCCTTGGCAAGCGCGTCCTTCAACTGCTCCTCATCCGCCGCCGAAAACACCGTTGCCCCCATCGATCTCGCGTTCGCGGCGTAGTCGATTTCAAGGTAGCTTCCGTTCGGACGCAAGACATCGTTGTCGCGCGCCCGGAATTCGTTGCCCAGATTGTCGATACCGCTTGAGTTCTCCTGAAGGTCTCGAATGCACTGATAGCCGTAGTTTTCGATGACCACGACGGTTATCTTGGCGTTCTCCTGAACAGCTGTAACGATCTCGGTGGGACCCATGAGGTAGGTGCCGTCGCCAATGATCACGAAAACTTCTTCGTCATTTTGACTGGCGAGACGGGCTCCGATTGCGGCCGGAATTTCGTGACCCATTGTCGAAAAGCCGAATTCCAGGAATGACTTTGATCCATTGGAATTGTCCCAGGCCTTGTGGATCTCTCCAGGGGGTGTTCCGGCGGCGGCGATCACGACATCGCCAGCCTCCGTCGCCTCATTGACGATGCGCACGATCGTGCCCTGGTTCAATTCTCCACCGGGTGCCACGGCGATGTCCTTGCGGTAGGTTTCCCGCCACTCAGCCTGCCGCGCCTTGATGTCGTCGCGATACGTCCGCGCGGTCGCGTACCCCGCTTCCCGCAAGCCGATCGCGATCCGCTCAATGGACAGTCGAGCGTCGCCGACGACCGGCACGCCGCGAAGTTTATGCGCGTCGTAGCTGTTTGTATTGATGGAGATGAAGGTGATGTTCGGATCGTGGAAGGCCGAGCGCGAGCCCGTCTGGAAGTCCTGGAGACGCGTTCCGATCGCAACCACGACATCAGCGCCTTCAGCAATCCGGCCAGCAGCTCCGGTCCCCGTCACGCCCATGCCGCCCAGGCAATAGGACGTATCGAGACTCACGCCCTTGCCGGCGTGTGTTTCGGCGACCGGTATCCCGAACTCGTTGGCAAAGTCCCGCAGCGCGACTTCAGCCGCGGAATAGCGCACGCCGCCACCGGCGATGATGAGTGGCGCACGGGCTTTCAACAGCGCTCCGATCGCTTCATCGAGGTCATCCCGCGACGGCTCGCGGCGACGGATAACCCAATTCCTTTCCCGGAAGAACTCTTCGGGATAATCATACGCCTCCCCTTCGACATCCTGAGGAAACGAGATGGTGACCGCACCGGTATCGGCTGGATCCGTCAGCACGCGCATTGCTTCCGGAAGTGCCGTGAGTATCTGCTCCGGACGAGAAATCCGGTCGAAAAATCGGCTGACCGGCCGGAAGCAGTCGTTGACGGTTAGGTCGCCGTCGATGGGATGCTCAAGCTGCTGCAACACGTTTCCGCTACGGCGATGCGCGAATGTGTCGGAGGCAAACAGCAGAACCGGGATCCGGTTCACTGTTGCTGTCGCCGCGCCCGTAATCATGTTGGTCGACCCGGGGCCGATCGACGCGGTACAGGCGAGCGTCGCGCGGCGATTTTTCATTTTTGCATAGCCCATCGCGGCGTGAACCATCGCCTGTTCATTCTTCGGCTGATAGTAGGGCAGGTCGCCGCCATATTCGTCGATGGCCTGGCTAATCGAGGCAACGTTTCCGTGGCCGAAGATGCCGAAAATCCCGCCAATCAGGCGTTCGCGCTCCCCGTCCAGAACGGAGAACTGCTTTTGCAGATACATGATGGTCGCCTGAGCGGCGGTCAGATTGATTGTGTTGGGCATAAATTCCTCCCATTGAGTCTAATGGTTTTGCTACGATCCAGAGATTTTTTCACTTAAACCAAATTGCAAAGCTATGCAAAGCTAAAAATATTCTATATAGCCGAAATACAGGCGCCTGACGAATGAGTTAGGTCGATTGTAGACGGTGGAGGAGATGAGACGTAGCTATGCAAAGATTTGCAAACAAAGTGGTTCTCGTGACCGGTGCCTCAACGGGAATCGGACTGGAAACGATCAAAAGGATCAAGAACGAGGGCGGTACAGTCTTCGCGGCACACAGGCGCGGAGCGCTTGACATCGAAGGTGTCAGGTCAATCGGCCTTGACGTCACCAATGAGGAGAATTGGGCGCAGGCCATTGGCGAGGTGCTGTCGCTCGCGGGCCGGCTGGATACTCTCATCAACAATGCAGGCGTTCGTGAAAGCGGCTCAGTAGAGGAAACCACGCTGGAGCAGTGGCATCGGCTTATCGACGTCAACCTAACCAGTATTTTTATTGGCTGCCGCGCCGCGGTACCGGCTATTCGGCAGGCGGGCGGCGGAGCAATCGTCAATGTCGGCTCGATAACCGGCATCCGCGGTACAGAGAACATGGTGGCCTACAGTGCCTCAAAAAGCGGGATAACGTCGATGACATCGTCGCTCGCGCTAGACCTTGCCAAGGACAACATCCGCGTCAATGCCGTGTGCCCGGCGGCAATTCGCACCCGCATGGTCACGGATTGGCTTGGCTCGGTCGCCGACACCGATGCCGCGGAGGCGGCCGTCCTCATGAAACACCCTATCGGCCGAATAGGGCGCCCGGATGAGGTCGCAAGTGTCATCGCCTTTCTCGCCAGTGATGACGCGTCGTTCATGACTGGAATGTCGATCCCGGTCGACGGCGGCAGAAGCATTCGTTGAAAATCAATAGTTTCTCGGAGGATCACTCGTGGAAAGAATTCGTTTTGGTATCGTCGGCTCGGGTTACATGGCCAAGCTGCATAGCTTGGCGCTGCGTAACATCGGCGCTTACCTCTGGCCCAAGCTGCCCCTGATTGAAATGGTTCGCATGGCGGACATCGTCCCCGCGGCGGCCAAGGAAGGCGCCGAAAGGTGGGGGTGGCAAAGTCATACAAGCGACTGGCGCGAGGTAACGCGCGCAGACGACGTGGACGTGGTCATTATTATCACCCCGAACGACAGTCATGCGGAAATCGCCATCGACGCGTTTGATCATGGGAAGCATGTTTTTGCGAAAAGCCGCTTTCCAATACCGTGGAAGCCGCTGAGCGAATGACCGAAGCCGCGCTGAAGTCTGGCAAGGTCAACCTTGTCAATTTCTCCTATCGTACCTGGCCGGGCGTGGAGCTAGCGCGGCAGCTGATCCAAGAGGGAGAGCTTGGAGATGTTCTTCATTTTGAAGGACATTTCTTCCAGGACTACGCTTTCAATCCGGATCTGCCTTTTCCTGGCGGTTCGACAAATCGGTTTCCGGAGGCGGTGCCTTCGGTGATATCAGGTTCGCATATCATGGACATTGCATGCGCCTTGATGGGCCCGGTGGAGTCGATCACCGCGCGAAGCCGGCGCTTGTATGAAAAGCGGCCCGTCGGCGCACCCGACGCGAAGCAGGTGACGGTCGATGATCTCACCGCCTCGCTGGTACAGTTCTCCAATGGTGCGCTGGGATCGGTGCACGCGTCCTGGGCCGCAACGGGGCATAAGTCGGATCTCAGCTTCTCTGTGACGGGCACGAAAGGCGCCTTGTCCTTCAGTTGGGAGCGCAACAACGAACTGCACCTCTTCAGCGCGGCGGACCCTCAGCGCACCGGAGGCTTCCGCCGCATCATGCTGGGAGGAATCCATCCAGAGGCGGATCCGTTTTGGTATGCGCAGGGCCAAGGCCTCAGGGTATGGCGAAGCTTTTGTCATTACCGCGCGAAGGGCGATCGAGGCTGTGATCACCGGTAACGTGAATGTCTCACCAAATTTTCAGGAAGCCCTGCATATCAATCGTGTCATAGCCGCCGCATTCGAGTCCGCGGATGGTGAGGCTTGGGTAAAAGTGCCGGAAACGACAGCGTTTCGATAGCTCCGATGCACTAACAATGAATAGCAATGCATGGGGGGATTGGCCCCGGCTCATCCGGGCATTCCCCTCTAAAGGCGGATAAAGACTGTGTATTGGCGAAATTTCCATAAGGTTTCAGAAATTATGCCAACGAGAGAATAAAGATAATATTTGCATAGCAATGCAAAATCGTATTAACGTGGCGCGCCCAGAGGAGTGGGCATTCAGGAGGAAGACATGCGAAATAGAATTCAAGGCCTGCTTACGGCCATATCACTGGTGTCACTTGCCACCAGCGTCCGCGCCGAAGACGTTTCGGCTGTCTATGTCGGCGTCGGCAGCGCCTCAAGCGAATATTGGGCGGCTTACACGAATGGGGCAAAGGCTGTCGCACAGTCGTTCGGCAAGGACGTGGACGTTGTCGTCAGCGATTTTGACGGGCAAAAACTGCTGGAGCAGTTCGGCGCGATCTTCGCGGCGGGATGTAAAGGCTGCGTTGTTTCAACCGATCCGTCGTCGAATGCCTTCACAAAGGCGATTATCGAGCGTGCCGACGCGGCAGGCGCCAAGTACGTCAACATCTGGAACCGCCCTGACGAAATTCATCCTTGGGACACGGCTTCAGATACCTGGGTCGCCAACATCTCATTTGACGGTGTGGACTCCGGCTACCAGAACGGCAACGCCCTGTGCAAGGCACTTGGCGGCAAGGGTAATATCGTGGCGCTCAATGGCATCCCCGACAATCCGCCGGCCAAACAGCGTATTGCTGGCTTGCACAAGGCTCTCATGGAATGCCCTGGTGTGAAATTGCTCGACACGCAGGTCGGTAATTGGGATCAGACCCAAGGACAGACACTGACACGCGCCTGGTTGGCGAAGTATGGCGACCAACTGAACGGAGTGTTTTCCGCGAATGACGGCATGGCTGTTGGCGCCGTCGCCGCGCTGCGTGAGAAAGGGCTTGCCGGCAAGGTTTTTGTTACGGGTTCAGACGGTTCCAGCGATGCAATCAAACTGATCGAGAATGGCGAAATGCTGTCGACGATGTATGTTGACGGCTTTCTTCAAGGGGCCTACGCGACGGCCTTGGCTGCGGCAGCCGTGAAGGGCGACATCACGCCCGCCGACCTTAAGCCCGAGCAACGCGATTTCTATCTCGCGCAAACCCTGGTGACAAAGGAAAACGCCAAAGCAATTCTCGAGGAGGCGAAGGATCCAGCCAAATTCTCCTACGATGCCTTGAAGGCGAATTTCTGGGCCGCATCCGTCGGCCAGATCCCAGTCGGCGCGAACAAGTAATCGGATAAAGGTGATGGCAAAAGTCCCAAGCATTGCCGTCGGCGGCGCCTCTCGCTTCAGCGAGAGGCGCGAGCTTCCCGCACGGATAATTGACCGCATGAAAACCATACCAATCAAGGATTTCGGTTCCGCTATCATATTGATGGCACTGCTCTTCCTTTTCTCCTTACTCTCTCCGCAATTCGCCACGCTGACGAATTCGCAGGCGATACTTGAATCGTCGGCTGTCCCGATCGTACTTGCGGCCGGCATGACCTTCATCATCCTGCAGGGCTCGATCGACCTTTCGATCGAGGGTATCATGGCGGCGACAAGCATTGCCGTCTCGCTGCTGGTCGCGAATTCTGTGACGCCCGCGGACTACGGATGGATCGGCATTCTCGCCGGCTTGACCGTTGGGCTGTTATTCGGCCTTGCCAACGGACTGCTCTACGTAATTATGCGATTGCCATCGCTTATCGTCACCCTTGCGACATGGTTCATCGGTCTTGGCTTTGCGACGCTTATGTTTCCAGGCCGGCAGCCACAGATCCTTGAACCAAGGCTCACTTCACTGGCACTCGATAAGACCTTCGGGCTATCCACGCTGGTCTACGTCGCCGTGGCCGTGACCCTTGCCGCTATCGTCCTGCAGGCTTTCTCGCAATTCGGAAGGATGTCAATGGCGATCGGAATTGACGAAAAGACAGCACGCCTATCCGGCAATTCGATAAGGCTGCACAAAGTGCTGGCCTTCAGCCTCATAGGTCTGTTGTCCGGCTTGGCGGGGGTCATGATTTCCGCACAGCTTTCCGTCGGTAATCCCTCCGCAGGTCAAGGTTATCTGTTTCCGACCATCAGCGCCGCCGTAATCGGCGGAACATTGCTCAGCGGTGGCAAGGGCGGAGTCCTTCAGTCCATTACTGGTGTGCTGATCCTTGAAGTGCTGCGAAACGGGATGATCCAAACCGGCGTCGATCCCTATCTCCGTCATGTCGTAGAGGGCGCGATCATTGTCGGCGCGCTGGTCGTCAGCGGTTGGCAAGCCCGGTCCCGTGACGAGGATTGTGAAATGACTATTCTCTCGGCGGACCGTCTTTCCAAAACCTATCCCGGCGTCCAGGCTCTATCAACAGTATCCATGGAATTGCGCGAGAACGAGATTCTTGGGCTCATCGGTCAGAACGGCTCCGGCAAGTCGACACTTCTGAAACTTTTCACCGGCATCGAACAGCCAAGCTCAGGCCGCATTCTCCTGCGCGGAAAAGAGAAAATCATTCGTTCGCCATTGGAGGCCGCCTCGCTTGGCGTTGGGCTCGTCCATCAGGAGCAGTCGCTGATTCCAAACCTTACCGTTGCGGAGAATATCTTCTTCGACAAGAAATCGTCTGCCCGCAAGTTTGGTTTCTACAATTGGAGGACTTTGAACCGGGCAGCGGAACAACAACTGAAAAAGCTTGAGAGCGATATTCCACCCGATATCAGAGTCGAGAACCTCAGCTTCTCACAAAGGCAGATGGTCGAATTCGCCAAGGTGCTGGCGGTCGAGGAACTGGTGGATGAGCCGCTGGTGATTCTGTTCGACGAACCTACGTCGTTGCTCAGCCCGTCCGAAATCGACGACCTGTTCCGCCAGATCCAGCGTCTGAAACATAGGGCCTCGATTGTTTTTGTCTCGCATCGCATGGACGAGGTTTTGAAAATATCGGATCGCGTCCACGTCATGAGCAATGGCGAGAATGTGGCCGAGCGGCTGCCTGGACAGACAGACCACCGCGAACTTTATCAACTGATGGTCGGCGTACGTCGCTCGGACGATTACTATCTCGAGGAACGTCGCAAGTCCTTCGCCGACGCGCCGAGACGCCTTGGAACGGAGCGCCTATCAAAGCCGGGCGCGTTTAGGAATATCTCGCTTGATGTGCGTGAGGGTGAGATCGTCGCGTTGACAGGTGTTGCAGGGTCCGGTGCCGAAGAGGTCTGTCGTGCGATCTTCGGTCTTGAGGACGGCACGAAGGGCCGCATCTTTCTGGGTGACGAGGAACGTCCAGTCAACGCGACCCCCAGCCAGAACATCGCGATGGGTATAGGTTACGTAGCCGCGGAGCGTAAGCTCGAAGGCGTCGTGACCGGACGGTCGATCATCGACAATATCGTGCTGACCTTTGGCAGCCTACTAGGGCGTGGTGGGGTTATCAACCGAGAAAGAGAGACCCGGGAGGCCCTCTTCTGGATGGATCGCTTGAAGGTCAAGACACCTAATGCCGCCGAATATGTTGAGCGGTTAAGTGGTGGTAACCAGCAGAAGGTATCACTTGCCAAATGGCTCATGTCGCCGGACCTCAAGCTACTGATCCTCGATCATCCGACGCGGGGCCTCGACCCCGGCGCCAAGGCCGATTTGTTCGAGGCGATGCGAGACCTGGCTGACCAAGGGGTATCGATCCTCTTCGTGTCGGAAACGCTCGAGGAAACACTTGGAATGGCCGACACGATCGTCGTCATGCGCGACGGCGTCGTCAGTGCCGCCTTTCGGGATCTCAATGCTTTCAAGCCCGCGCCCGAAGCCATCGTGGAGGCCATGGTATGACAATAACAGTTCGTTCGTCTGATCGAAGCCATAATGCCTTGAAGCGGGATTTCGATCGCGTCAATCGGCACCGCGCCCTTCGAGCCTTTCTCGTGCCGCTGTTGACGCTGGTTCTCATCTGCGGTGCGATCGCTTGGCTCCAACCACGCTTCCTCAGCTGGCGCGCCTGCAAGTTCGGTGCTCACGGATGCCGCGCCCATGCTTCTCCTGGTCGTGGGTCTTTTACCGGTGATCCTGATGGGCGGCATTGATCTGTCCGTCGCCACCATGGCGTCTTTTCGGCTGTCCTCTTTGTCATCGTATCACCTGTATCGGGCGACTTTGGAATAGTTCTGGTGCTCGTACTCTGTGCCCTGCTGGGCTTTGCTCAGGGATTGGTGCATTGCAAGGCGCAGATACCATCGTTCGTGGTCAGTTTTGGTACCTTTGGAATTCTCTATGGCACAACTCACTACATCACCCATGCAACAGCAGCACCGCTGCAAGCGTCCACGCTGATTTCCTTGCTGGGCGCAAAAACGGCCGGGTTTCCACATGGTTTCATAGCGGCTCTCGCTTCCGGCCGGCCTGCTTGCCGCCTTTATTCGGTTCACGCGCTTCGGGCAGGATCTTTATGCCGTCGGTTGCTCCGAGCGGGCAGCGATCGTCGCTGGCGTGAAAGTTGTTCGCATCAAGAGCATCGCGTTTGCCATATCCGCGCTGTTTGCCGGCTTTGCTGGCCTGCTCTTTCTGTCGCAGACTGGTTACAGCTCGCCAGCCATGGCCAATAGCTATCTTCTACCCGCCATTGTCGGAGTGGTGGTGGGCGGAACCGCCATTTCCGGCGGCGTCGGCAGTGTTGGAGCGGCAATCATTGGCAGCCTCATCGCGGTCATGGTGAGGCTTGGAACGGTCATGGTTGGTCTCAGCCCTGCCTATCAGCAGATCCTCTTTGGGCTGATGGTGCTCATCTCCGTGAGCCTCACCATCGACCGCGCCAAAATCGGCATCATCAAGTGAAGGGCCCGGTATGCTGATCGAGACTAGCCCACTGCGTATCGCACTGTTCGGTGCCGGGCGAATGGGCAAGATCCATGCCCAAAACCTAGCCTTTCATAGCGGGGTCGAACTTGCCTGCGTCGTGGATTCCGATGGCGAAGCGGCAGCGCGACTTGCACAAGCCCATGGCGTTGCCGCCTGGCTGGAGGACGCGGTCTTTAGCGACATCGGCATCGCCGCTGTCGTCATCGCCAGCGCCGCCGTTTCGCATCCTCACCTCATTCGACGCGCACTAGCGTCGGGCAAGGCAATATTCTGCGAAAAACCTCTTGCCCGGGATTATGAGACAGTCGCCTCACTGGCCGCAGAGGTCGAAACTGCTCGCGTCCCATTTCTGCTTGGCTTCAACCGGCGCTTCGATCCCGACTTTGCCGCCCTAGCCGCGCGTGTCCATTCCGGGGAAATCGGCAAACCCGAGCTGCTCGTCCTGACTAGTCGGGATCCTGCGCCGCCGCCAATCGATTACGTGCGACTGGCCGGCGGTATCCTGAGGGAAACCACGATACATGACATCGATGTCGCGCGCTGGATTACCGGTGAAGAGCCGGTCTCGGTTCAGGCGGCAGGTTCCGCGCTCGCCGATCCGGAAATGGCGCAGGCCGGCCTGATCGATACCGTGAGCCTTACCCTCACCATGCGATCGGGTGCATTGGTCTCGATCAATAATTCCTGGAGGGCAATCTATGGGTATGACCAGCGAGTCGAGGTCTTGGGGCCGGCGGGCATGCTTCAGGTAGCCAACAAGACCCGGCACGGCGTCATCCGCACCGACGCGTCTGGGATGACCTCGGCCAATCCTGAACACTTTTTTCTTGAGCGGTACGCTGATGCTTATCGACTGGAACTCGATGCTTTTATCGTGGCGTTGCGATCGGGGGGCGTGCGTCATTCCTGGAGCCAGAGACGGTATGCGGGCGCTTTCAATAGCACTGGCTGCGGAGGAATCCATTCGTACGGGTTCCGCGGTGACACTTGGTTGATGATGATGAGAAAGGATACACAATGAAGGTTGCGCTCGTAACCGGAGCCTCGCGCGGACTCGGAGCCGTGATGGCACTAGAATTGGCGGCTGCCGGTTGGGCCGTTGCAGGTCAACTATGCGAATGATACGCGAGGCGCCGAAGCGACGGTCGACACAATCAGATCCAAGGGCGGAACGTCGGTTGCGGCGAAGTTCAGCGTAATTGATCAGGAACAGATCCAGCCTGGACTTGACGCGATCCGGGACGCGGTCGGTTCAGTCGATCTCATCGTCAACAACGCAACCGGTCCGCAGCCTGAAATGCCACTCATGGAGCAGTCCTGGCGTACCTATCTTGATCAGCTCGAATTCTTTGTAAAAGCACCGCTTGAACTGCTCCAAGCGGTGTTGCCCGACTGGAGGGCGCGTAAGACCGGCCGCGTTATCAACATCGGCTCCGAAATCGCCGAGCTGGGGAACCCCAACTTTGGGAACTACGCCTCTGCCAAAGGCGCAATGCTTTCAATGACGCGTTCCTGGGCGAAGGAGCTGGCGCCAGAAGGGATCACCGTGAATCTTGTCGCACCAGGATGGATTCCGGTTGAACGGCACGCGGGTTCACCGCAGGAACGGATCGACTGGTATCTGGATCGCACGCCGGCCGGACATTTTGGCGTGCCAGAAGACATCGCGCACGCCGTCGTATACCTGGCGTCGGAAAAGGCAAAGTTCATCACAGGGCAGAAGCTCGCGGTCAATGGCGGCCGGACGCTGCTTTAGAGTTTAGGTCAGGAAAAGCTGTGAAGCGATACAAAGTCGTTATTATCGGGGCAGGTCGTATAGCCGACGTTCACGCGCTTTCAATCGCGCGAAATCCCACTCTGGAACTTGTTGGACTTGTCGATCCACTGGGCGGCGGAGCGCTGCGGGAAAAGTGGTCGGTCCCCAATTTTGAAAAGCTGCAAGACGCCATCTACGCGTGCAAACCAGATGCGCTCGTGATCGCGTCGCCGACGCAAACACATGTGCCTTATCTGATCGAAGCTTGCAGATTTGGCCTTCCAACCCTTTGTGAGAAGCCTGTGGCTTTTACGCGCGAACCGATTATCGAGGCAATTTCCGCAGTCAATGCTGCTAACATTCCGGTCGTTTTAGGCTTTCACCGGCGCTTTGATGCCTACCGCCAGGAAGTTCACGCGTCCGCGAGGGGGCCGTTGGCCGGGTGGAACACATCCTCCAATTCAGCCGAGATCCCCGCCTTGCCGCGCGATCCGAGGTTTTGCATCAGGGTGGCATCGTTGCCGATATGGTGGTTCACGACCTTGATGAGCTCAATTGGCTGATGGGGCGGCTTCCAGACTACGCGTACGCACGCTTGGATCGCAACGCCGATCCCACCCTGGCTGACATCGGCGAATTTGATACAGCCAACATTATCCTCTCCTGGAACGAGGGGACCGTTGCTCATGTCTCGGCAACAAGACGTGCGGCACACGCCTTCGAACAACGTCTTGAGGTCTTCGGCGGGGAGGGGAGGATTAGCTGCGAGGATCCGCGCCTTAGCCCGGTTGTTTTTGACGGTCCAAAGGACACGCGGATTTCCCGCCGCTTCGAGCATTTTGGGATCGCTACCGTCCCGCATATCAGGCCGAGATCGATCATCTGGGCGACATTCTCGCGACTGGCGTAGCCCCTCTTTGCACATTGGAGGACGGCCTGCGGGCATACGATCTCGTCGAGTTTGTGATGTCTTCGGTGCAGCCCGTGGATGCGACCGGGTGAGACATCCTCGCCATTTTGCAATTTCGGACCGCTGCGTAACACGGTGTCCATAACACATATTAAACGCATAGCTATGCATTGGAGGAATCAATGACTGAACGCAAAACTGTTGGGGTCGGGATGATCGGCCACGCCTTCATGGGCAAGACGCATTCCATCGGCTATCGCGACGTACCTGTCATCGCGCCAATGGGGGTCCCGCGCCCGCGCCTGAAGGCGATCTATGGCCGGGACACGGCACGCCTCGAGGAGGCGCGAAAGATATGGTTGGGAGCGCGCTGTCTCTGATTGGCGCGAGATCATCGACGATCCAGATATCCAATTGGTTGACAACGTCGGACCGAACTCGATTCACGTCGAGCCGATCATGGCTGCAGGCTCGCGCGGGAAAGCACGTCTATTGCGAAAAGCCTCTTGCGCCGGATGCAACCCAGTCGTTTGAAATGTGGAAGGTCGCTCATGATGCCGGTGTGAAGCACATGTGCGCCTTCAATTATCGCTTCTTCCCAGCACTCCAGCTCGCCCGCCAGATGATCCAAGACGGCGAACTTGGCGACATCTACCACTTCCGCTCCAATTTCCTTGTTTCCTCGTCGCTTTCGGAAAACCGGGTCAAAGGCTGGCGGGATGACAAGGCGTTGGCAGGGTCCGGTGCCTTGGGCGACCTTGGGTCCCACCACATCGATATCTCGCGCTTCCTACTTTCGTCGGATCCAGTCCGGGCGACCGCTATAACGGGGATTGCCGTTGGCAAGGCCGGCGACGAGCAGCGAATTGAAACCGATGACCTTTTCGCGGCGCTCCTTACCTACGATAATGGTGCCCTCGGTGTGCTTGAAGCGTCCCGGGTCGCCGGTGGAAATATGGTGACTAGCCGTATCGAGGTTGACGGATCGCGGGGATCTGTCCGCTTTTCCATGCAGAACCTCAACGAACTGGAATATGCCGGTACCGACAAGTCGTGGCGGCGCATCAATGTGTTGCAGGGATGGCGATCCCTACCAGAAGAATTGGCTTCCGCCGGGACATCCGCTCGGCTGGGTCGATACCTTCAGCCACGAGGCCATGCACATGCTTGCAGCAATCGGCGGGCTAGGCGAGATCGCGCCGATCGGTGCAACATTCCACGACGGCTACCATTGCGCCGAGGTCGTTGATGCCATCGTACGCTCCGCCGCGGAAGGTGCGACCACCAACATTTCCTATCGCAACGTTTGAGGAGCGGGCCAATGGCAAAAGTGTTTGTGAGCTGGCCGGGCTATAGCCCACATGACGAGGAAACAGGGGCGCGGCTCATCGCCGCCGGGCATGAGCTCGTCTTGAGACCCAAGACCGGTAATCGGACGGCGCAGGAACTCGCGGATCTGCTTTCCGATTGCGAAGCGGCGATCGTTTCGACGGATCCCTTCACGCGCGAGGTTCTGGCGGGGGACCGAAACCTTAAGGTCATCGCCCGGGTGGGCGTCGGATCGGATCTCGATCGACCACGACGCTGCGAGAGAGTTTGGTGTTGGCATTTCCATCACGCCCGGAATGAACGCGGAGACGGTAGCAGACCAAACCCTCGCCATGATCCTGGGCCTCATGCGAAAGGTCGTCGCTCAGGACCTGGCTGTGAAGGCCGGGCGGTGGGACAGGGTAGGGGAGTTCGCGCCGACCGAGCTGTATCAGAAGACGGTGGGCCTCATCGGTGCAGGCATTATCGGAAAAGCGGTAACCCGTCGTCTGCTCGGCTTTGGTGCGCGTGTTCTTTACTTCGATGCCATGGTTGACAAAGTAGAAGGGGCGGAACGGAGCGGTTCGCTTGACGAATTGCTGGCGCGCTCGGACATCGTCTCCCTGCACGCGCCGCTTCTCCCCGATACGCGTGATCTGATCAACGCCGATCGTCTCGCGCTCATGCCGAAAGGGTCGTATCTGATCAATACATCTCGTGGTGGTCTCGTTCATCAACCGTCATTGTTCGCGGCACTCCGGTCAGGACACCTCGCCGGCGCGGCACTCGACGTTTTCGAGGTGGAACCACCAGGCTCGGAAGTCCTGGCCGACGTCCCCAATCTGATCACGTCCGCCCATATTGGCGGGATCAGCAATGAATCCATTGCACGAATGACACGTTCGGCAACGACGTCTGTTCTCAGTGTCCTCAACGGGGACATTCCGGACACGGTCATCAATCCCGAGGCGCTGCGCGCCCGTTTTGCCGGAGCATAATCATGCAGAAAACTCTATCCTTCAAGCAGCGCACACGCTCCCGGGAGATGATTGTCGGCACCTGGATCAAAACGCCCTCCCGGATCGTGACGGAGGTTCTTTCCGGCTCCGTCATGGACGTTCTTTGCCTTGATGCCGAGCACGCACCGTTCGATCGGGTCGACTTGGACGGAGCGATTCTCTCGGCGCGGGCACAGGACATGCCCGTCCTCGTTCGCGTCCAAGCGCCGTTATCAACCGACATCCTCAATGCGCTAGATCTCGGCGCGACCGGCGTCGTCATCCCGCATGTCTATGACGTCATGAATACCCGCGAGTTGATCTCGTCGTGCCTCTACGCGCCTGGGGGAAGGGGCTACGCTGGTTCGACCCGCGCGGCTGGCTACACCCGGGTGAAGATGGCCGACCACATTATGGCTTCGAACAATCTCACGACGATTGTCGCGCAGATTGAAGACGCCGAGGCACTGTCGGTCCTCGATGATCTCATGGCGATCGACGAGATAGACTGCTTTTTCATCGGTCGCGCTGACCTCGCGGTCGCGCTTGGCGCCCCATCCGCCTTGGCACCGGAGGTTATCGATGCTTCAACGCGGATCTGTGAGGCCGCTGCCCGACATGGCAAGGCTGTCGGCATGTTCGTCCCGGACCTGGCCGAGATCCCTCGCTGGAATGAGCTAGGCGTAAGCCTCTACCTGCTGGAATCAGATCAGGTCTTTCTCCTCAACGGCGGTCCCGCCTCAAGCAGGCAGTGTATCAGGCAAGCGGCAATAGCGCCGATCGACCGAACGACCGCCATGGAGACGAAAATGAACTTTACTGAAAAACGTCGCGATCACCGGCGGTGCGGGCGAGATCGGCTTGGTCATCGCTCGGCGGTTTGCGCGACAGGGTGCACAGGTAACGCTGCTCGACCGCAATCTCTCCAATGAGGCTCACCAAGCTGTCGAAGCAGACGACCTGAAGTTTCTTGAGGTGGATGTCGCAGACCTATCCTCCGTCGTGCATGAAGTGGAAAAGCTCGGTGCTGCCGACATCGCGATCGCTAATGCCGGCATCCATCGTGGCGCGCGATTTCTCGATCTGAGCGCTGACGATTGGCAGCTTATGTTGCAGGTCAACTCGACAGGTGTCTTCTATTTTTCGCAAGCAATCGCCCGCAAGATGGTCGCCCGCGGCGAAGGGGGCAATATGTCATCACGGGATCTTGGGTTCAGGACGTCCCGCATGTCGACAATACCGGCTACTGCGCCTCAAACGCCGCAACGGCAATGCTGGCTCGCTGCATGGCCCTCGAACTGGCGGAACATCAGATCAGGGTCAACGTGGTCGCGCCTGGATCGTCGATGCCGGAATGGCCCGTCGTCAGCTCCAGGTCGATCCGGTCTTTGCAGCGACTGCGACCTCTGGTATCCCGTTAGCTGGTATCCCGTTAGCGCGGTTGCAAACGGCAGAAGAGACCGCCGATGCCGTCCTTTTCCTCTCGTCAGACATGGCGGCCTCGGTAACTGGCACCACGCTGCTGGTTGATGGAGGTCTGTCACTGTTTAAACGGTAAGATTGCCACGACGATCCATGCTCGGCTGTCTTGACTTCGGCTCGATCCGAACCTCTTCACCTATGCCCTTGAACGAGTTCGTAACTGTGGGAGTATACTTCAATCACGCAGCCAAACGGATCTCGGCAATAGCACATAAAATATCCGGTCTCGCCATTTCGCTCTGGCCAGATCTCGGAGAGTTGTTCGCCTCCCGCATCTTTGATGCGAGCGACAAGTTCCGGAACGTCCTCACCGGTAACGCAAAAGTGGAAAATTCCACTACGCCAATATTCGATCTCATCGGGACGGCGCTCGTGAGGTGGATCGATGAGTTGGAAAAGCTCTAGCCCAATACCGTTTCCACTCGTCAGATGTGCCTGGCGCATGTGGCGGGATCGCGCACCAAGGACGTTGTGAGCCTGGCGGCCCTCAATCCCGTCAGATCGGGTGTCGACCGGACCGGAGATCAATCGAAATCCCAAGACAGACGTGTACCACGATACCGCGCTCTCGAGGTCCGATACGCCGACACCGATATGATTGAACGCAAGCGCGGCCGGGTTTTCAGATCGAGACTGGCTCATGGGGCGCCCACATTGATTTTGTTGAATAGCTATGCAAAGATACGACTCGTCCCAGCGATGTCAACAACAACAGGTAATTTTCAGGAGATCTCGCATGCTCTCGGGCAAGACGATAGTGATCACGGGCGCCGCGTCGGGGATCGGGCAGGAGACCGCCCGGGCCGCAATCGGCGAGGGCGCAAAGGTGATTGCCGTCGACCTTCGCGAGCCGGAATTCGAAGTAACAACCTTTTTGAGGCTGATCTTGGCAGAGCGTCGATCGACGCGTTGGTGACAAAGCTCCCGACCGGAATTTATGGGCTAGCAAATATCGCGGGCCTACCGCCAACAAAACCGCCGGCAGCGGTCATAAGAGTGAATTTTGTGGGCTTGACCTATCTGATCCACAGCTTGGTTCCGCTTCTCGCGGACGGCGCATCCATCGTCAACCTCGCTTCGCTGGCCGGCTTCGAATGGGAGCGGAATTCAGAAATCGTCAAACGCGCCTTCAGGTTCGATTTCGGCGACGTGGAGCGATTCTGCCAAGAAAACGAAATCGGAAGTCCACGAAGCTACTTCTTTTCGAAGGAGGCGTTGATTGCCTGGACCATCGCCAACCGCTGGACGTGGCGAGAGCGCTCCATCCGCATTAACGCCGTCAGCCCTGAACCAATCGAAACCCCGATCCTTGGCGATTTTCTGGCTACGTTAGGGGACCGCGCAGTGGAAGACATGCGACTGCGAGGGGCCGGTCTCCCTCAGGACATTGCGCCGGCCGTGCTGTTTCTGCTGGGCGGTGGCTCGAAGTGGATCACCGGCGCTAACGTTGCAGTCGATGGGGGATACTCGCACATGTTCTCGGAGCACGTTTGTCGCTCATCAATTGCAAACCAGACGCATGGGATCACTCCACTGTCGGGCTTGTCTGCTCATAAGAATTGATTTGGGTATGGTGGCTGATTGGATGAAAACCAGAGCGCCTTCGACGCTTGAGAATCGGAGTGAGGGAGACGGAATGATGTCGTAACGTTCGAGGGGGTAACGGCTAGTTCCATAAGGTATATTATGCGATATGTTATAACATAACGATATGAGTTGGTTTCGTGATGGAGTCATGGATGCTTTCGCCCCTTGAAAAGGCCTGCCTACGATGGGTGTCTCGAGGCAAGACCCTCGCCGAAATCGCTTTGATTGAGGGCAAAAGCGTTCCCGAAATCCAGCTTTACCTGCAGCGTGCCCTCGTCGCGCTTGAGGCAAAATCAATAAACGAGGCGATTGAGAAAACGAACCTTTCTCAGTCCGATTGACTTGAGAGGATTGCTATCAGGCGCTCGCGCTGTTCTCAGGTGGAACTTGTGGACGGCGTATTTCGTAGCGGGCATCTCTCCCCGAACTCGCCAATTTTAAGCGCTACGCCCGAGCCACAGCTGGCTGGGATAACTGAACAGTGATGAAAAGTGGAATTTCTGCCTGACTTTGGCTTAATGCCGGAAACAGGAGAAAGCATGACGAGACGCCCACGCCGGAGCAACACCGGCTTTCAAGGCGAAGGCGGCGCTTGCCGCCATCGGGCGAACAGACGTTGGTGGAGTTGTCACAACAGTCCGACATGCATGCCAATCAGATCAAACAGCAGAAAGACCAACTCCCTGAGGGGGCGGCGGGCGTTTTCGGCAATGAAGCCAAGGCGGAACCGGCGGCACCCACTGTCGACGTCAAAACCCTGCATGCCAAGAGCGAAAACCTATCCATATTGCGCATAAATGCGATATTCAGCTTGGGCGCCTGGCGCAGCACAGCGTTGGAACCCGAGATAGAGTCACATCTTATCCAGCGTGATCCTTCAATCATGATGATTGAATTCTTTCAGGATCCTGGGCCGCCCACCGACATGATGTCGTGGGCGGCTCGTCTTTGCGTAAGAGCACACGTGGCGCATATCGCGACAAAATTACCTCATGTTGTCGGCAAAATCGACGCTCAGCTCGGTGAATTTGCGCCAACGAACCTCGCTGAGTCGATGGGAGCTACATTCCAGAGCGAGCGCAAAATTCTCAGGGAGCCCCACCGTTGTCTCCATCAGGATCTTTGCGCCGCCGGAAGACAAATCGCGTATAATACAATCACGTGTGGCCGTGCCATTGTTGTAAATGGTACGCGCCCCTTCAAACTGCGCAGTCTTGAAGAGACCCGCCGTTCATCCATAATATAATCAACCTTAAAGGGTTAAATCCTGGCCACGGCATCAGTGCCGGAGATATCACAAGACCGATTGCGAAAAGGGAGATCCAACCTGTCCCACAAACTCAACGATTGGCCTTGGCAAGGCGAGTCGCCAGGACATACGCTTGGCTCAGATCCATCTCTTCGCCTCCACCGTTGCGTTGATCCGACATCAAACGACGTCAGGCGACAGGGACAACCGCCCAACAGCCGACACTGTATGCCTGCGCGGGATTCAATAGTTGGTGTAGCATGCTTCAGCTTTCAGCTGGGTCCCACCAGCCAAGGACGTCAACAAATTTGGCACCACGGTTGTGAACCGATAGTCGATCCTGACCATTGAAAGGCCCTCAAACCCGTAGCAGCTGGAATTTCGATCGAGAACGATCGCTGTCGGATCGACACGATAAGCCATCCTGCGGCTTTGGATCTTGCGAAAGTGACAGCACTTTCGGCGCTGTAGGCTCCTCCGGCCTCGCATTCGAGCTGTGGTATGCCCATGCAGCGGGCTGTTGCGATCGCTGTTTCGTGAAGAGCATGGGTCGTCCAGAACAATCGTGCAAACTCGATCATGCCGAACAACATCAGCAGAAAGACCGGCGCAACCAGTGCAAACTCGACAGCGCTTGCGCCGGAACGCTCATGAAACAGGTTTCGAATGGAGTGTTTCATTTTGTCTGCACAATCGCGTCAGCGGTTATGAACCCGTCTTTGACGACATCGAACATGGAGAAAAACGGGGTGTATGCCTGCTGTGCGGTGACCGAGACATACCGGCCAGCACGTCCGCCATCAGGACATGACGTGCCGCAACTCCGGTCTGAACCCCAGTCGATGGTTGATGCAGTACCCGTCGGACAGTAGCAGGCGTTGGCCCCGCTTGGGACGCCGCCCATCTTTATTTTCGTTCCGTTATAGGTGGCCTGCGAACCATTATTGATCTGGATAACAGCAGTCGCATCGCCCTGGTAGTTGCCAGCGATCATCAGCGCCATGTTCTTGGACAGTTCATCGCCGTTGGTGCTATCGACCTGGTCGGAGTGCGCTATGGCATAGCTGGCGCTTGACGAGACCGCCGCCTCCAGTTGAAACCGTGAGAAAATCAACATTCCGAGATCCACGCTCGCCACAAGGACAAGGGCGAAGATGGGGGCAACCAAGGCAAACTCGATGGCAGCGTTGCCCTTTATGTCCTGCAGAATGTCGAATGTGCGGCCAAAACCGGCACGTCTCGGTCGAATGCTTGGTCGTTCGAGATACGTCATTGGATCAACGCCACCTTTCCTGTGCCGCTCAGTTGAGTGCATTCAGACATCGCCTGGGAACCGCCAGACAGCGAGATGCTGGTACCGATCAGTTGCAGACAGCCGTTGCCCGCGTCACCAATCTGACCGCCACCTCCGAAATCGATCATTCCGTGTGGAAAATAGAAGGCTCCGGAAATCTTGCCCCTACCGCCTGACGTGATCTCGGCACCGGTCGTGTTCTTGGATGACTGCGGGCCAATGACTGCCAGTTCGGCATATGGACCGGATTTCGGAGCATTGAGAGTGATGGCATTGCCGCCCGTCAGGCAAAACGACTTTCCGCTGCATTCCCAGTCAGAGGGGGTTTCGGAACCGGAAAGAACAATGGTTGCGTCCTTGCCAGAGACAGCGATATTGTCGCTGCAGGCAGATCCCCCGGTATTGACGGAGAAGAACCCGTCAACGGTGTAGGTTCCGGCACCGAGCCTGGCGCCTCCGGCCAGATTGACGTTGCCGGATATGTCATGCTCAGCGCTCGCCGGAATCGTGATGCAGCTGCCGCCACCACCGCCATTCAGATCTCCGTTGAGGCGGAACACACCCTTGCCGGTACTGGCGTCCGCCATGAGCGTTATGGAACCGCCGTCGAGCCCGATCGCGCTGTCACCACTCGATTTTCCGAGCGTGTAGCTGTTGGACGTGCCGTCCCCGAGTTTGAGCGTCGCGCCGGCGCCCGTGTAAAAGCCTGCGTCGAAAACGAACGTGCTTGGCCCGCCAATAGTGACTTTGCCGGAGGCGCAGAGGCTATAGCGGGCATCACCGCATTTCTCGTCGCCCATTCCGAAATGGAAGGAGCCCGCCCCAAATGTCAGGTCTGCACCGTAGACACCCTTCTCGACCTCGAAGGTGCCATCGCCGAATTCCAGCTTCGTGCCGAAGTCGTTCTGAATTCTGCCGGAGAAGCGGTAGACCGTCGCCTCGTCTCCCGAGACGTTGAACGTCACCTGGACGTTGCCGTGGACAAGCAGAGAGCCGACGCTGATCTTGGAACCGGAGCAGGTGATAACCCACTTGACGGTCCAGTACTGATTGTAGTTGGCTGGATCGTAACTGCATCCGACCGCCTGTATGGCCGTCGCGGTATCCGGCGGCGAGGTATTTCCGCCGAACTCGATGTCTTGGCCGTTGTTTACCGAGACCTCATTCGGCCACGACGCCGTATCAATTACGCTGAATCGTGCGCTGAGTTCCGCCACTCCCGCATGGTCTTCGAGTGGATCACTGGTGTACTGCTTCGTGACAGGCGCCTCGCTGCCGTCGGCCGTGACGATGTTCTTTGCCCACGGACAGGGTTGCGAGGAGCCCTCGTAGTAGGTTGCGCTCGTGACGGTAATCTTCGTCCCGCAGGGGGCAACCAGGTCGCTGTTGGACGCTACATAGCAATTTGGCGCCCCCACCTGGACACCCCCTGAAAGGGTCACGCCCGAGGCGGCCTTGTCCAGGGCGATGATACAGGCACTCTCCGCGGCACCAAACGAAGAATAGGCTTCCGCATCTATGTTAAGCTCTCGGTTGACGCCAAGAACCGGGGCGAGAAGCAACTTGTTTGTCGTCTTGACTTCGACGTGCACTGCTTGAAGCTGGGCGTCCTTCGGGGAAGACAAAAGAGAGACGCTCACGTCCGCAGGGTCTACACCGTTCAGCTTTGCCACTTGAAGCGCGGCAGATTTCATCCGATCTTCCGAGTTTGTGTCGCTATAGGCTAGTGCCCCCGCGTAAGATGCCAGGTCAGCAGTGCGCTGGTTTTCGTCCCGCACGAGCAGCCCATATCCGTACTCGACAGACAAAGCCGCAAAGCCGATGATGATTGGGAGGCAAATTGCCGCCATGATGGCGATGCCACCATGTCGGTCGTGGTACAGACGGCAAACAAGGCGCTGGAAAATTCTCATTGGTCGACGTGCCCCTCAGGACTGATGCTCAAGGCAGAATTGATACCCAAAGCCTGTTGCATTTGAACCGCCGGTGGATGGTTGACGCGTTCCTTCGTAGGGTCCACGCCAAACACAGCAGACCGCCTTTCATGCAATGGGGAGCGAAGGTAAACAGAGCCTTGCCCGGGACGATGGCGGTGCATTTTCCAACGCAGAAAGGATAAATCGACAAGGATCGGATAGGAAGGGGCGTCACCGCAACGTCCGAAATGACAGACAGGCAAGGAGTTCCCTAGGTGCTTCCCCGTTGATTTCAGTTTCCGCCGGAGCAATCGCCGGCGTTATGGACGAGAGAGGTTTCGCGCTCGCAGGTGAGCGTCGTCAGCGGCTCAATGGCGAACAGCCGGTCAGGTCAGCTCTTCGGCTTCCGTGAGGCATCGGTGCAGAAATGCTCCCCACGACGATCTGTATCTTTACCCTCGCTTCAAGCGCCGCCGGAGCTCGGAGCTAAGCTACCGCGCCGCCTTCCTTGGCGGATTTGAAAAAACGGAACCAATCTTTGCTGCTACGGGCGTGCGGGCGCCGTTGGTACAAGCACGAAAGCCGGGCGGAAATCTAGGTCCGCAGCGGAAGCAAACCAATCCCGCTCTCATTTGATGGCGTCCTGGCCCGGTTCCGGATCTTCCACGATCAACCCGCAGGGGGTCCGCTAGCAAGCTGCGGCCGCTATGGCTTTGCCGTCGCGGTGATCGCGCCCGGCCCCGAGCCTTTTGAGGAGCCATCGAGCGGGAATTGGCCCGCTCCCGGTGGAGCCTCTCAAATGTCGCACGATCTTTCCCTCGCACAGTCCCACGCCTTCCAGCTCTCCCGCGACCTGATGGTCCCGGTCACCGTCTTTAAGATCGACGGCGAGTATGGCGTCCTGCCCTCTGACGAGATCGACGCCGATGACGATCTTGCGATCGTGCACGAATTTTTCCCCTGGCCGACGCATTGAGCCGGCCTTTTGCCTTTGGCGTGCCGCTTGCGAGCTGCAGGCCGCAAGGGAGGCTTCGCCGCGGCCAAGTATTGCATGATCCGACAATTGCCAGCCGCGCCCTTGCCGCCTTTGCTCTTCGCGGCTGGCCGAAGGGAACCCGCGAAACGACGGGCAAGGAAAGGCGATGGAGGCCGATCGCTGGGCGATCGGAAGCAAAATGAAGAGAAGAGAGATAGAGGCGCTGCGGAGCCAAGTGAGCTGTGCGGCCGTTCTTGAACAGGCGAGGTTCGCCATCGACATCAAGGAAAGCACCCGGCGGGCGGTCAAGTTTCGCCGTGGCGGTGAAATCATCATCGTCACGCATGACGGGCGCGGATGGTTCGATCCGCTCAGCGACGCGAAAGGCGACGTGTTCGGTCTTGTCGAGCATCTCGATCATGTCGGTTTTCTCGAAGGCGTCGAGCGGGTCGCGGACCTCGTTGGTTTCCGAACTCACGAAACCGGAGTGGCAGCCTGTGAGCCGTGGCGGAGGATTTAACCTCTCTGTCCCTGAGCGTTGGCAGGAGCGCCGCAGCCCATGGCCCGGATCATCGACATGGCGCTACCTTAATAGTGAGCGCTGGCTCCCGGCGCCTTTGCTCAGCGCGGCGATCAAGGGCTGCCTTCTTCGAGAAGGCCCACACGGCAGCATGTGGGCAGCTCATACGGACAAGGCCGGAGTTGTGACCGGATGGGAGGCGCGAGGTCCGCAATACCGGGGGTTTGCCTCTGGCGGAACGAAGGCTCTCTTCCGTCTCGGGGTGGAGCCTGCGTTGCGCCTGGCTGTCACCGAAGCCGCGATCGATGCCATGAGTCTCGCGGCTATCGAGGGGATGCGTGACGGCACGCTCTATCTCAGCACCGGTGGCGGGTGGTCGCCGGCCACGCAAGCCGCGCTGCGGGAATTGGCCTCCCGACCGGACGCCCGGCTGGTCGCTGCGACGGACGCCAATGCACAAGGCGATCTGTTTGCCGCGCGATTGCGGGCGCTCGCAGAGGATACCGGGTGTGACTGGACGCGGCTGCGCCCGCCCGAGGAGGACTGGAACGAGACCCTGAAGATCAGGGAGAAGGAGATGAGGGAACGAAGAGAAAGAGGCGTGCCGCATTCGCACCGCCCGCGTCAAGGGAGGCTTCGCCCGGCGGAGCCGGCCCTTGACTCGGCCGGTCGCGATGTCGGCGGCTCGGAAGGGGTCATGAAGGACTGAAGGGGATGGCGAGGTTGAGAGGACCGCGCCGCACTTCGGTCCGAAAACGCGCAAAGGAGCCGCAGATGATCCCCTCTCCCGCAACCGCCAAGGTTTTTCAGGGCGTCGCAAGCCGCCAGCAGATGTTCCGCATGTTCGACCGTCACGCCCAGCGCCCTAACCGTTGGGACGGCAATGCCGCGCCAATCTACTCAGGCGAATGGTTCGAGATCGGCGAGACTGAACATGATTATATGTTCGAGATCCTGCCGCCGTTGTGGATCCGAGGGTCCATGTTCGCGATGCGCGAATTCATGACCGGCTCGGTGACATCAGTGTTCTTCGCGCTCAGGATCGACGAAGTCATCCGCTATTTCCATGGCTATTGCGATCTTTCCGACAAGGCATTCGTCGAAACGATGCGCGTCGCCATCATCGAGCGCGAAAGCCGTCCGACGCGAGCCATGACGCGGGAAGAGCGGCTTGAGCATGTCTGGAGCATCACGGCGGATGGCTATCGCGGCTATGCCGGGGACAGATGGCCGGAGGCCGCCCGCGGCAAACGCACCGTGATGCTCTATGGCGGCAACGAGGGCACTTTCCTGAAGCTGCTCGACGAGCTCACTGACGAGGAGATCGCTGTGAAGCTGCCGGTGCATATTCGCCACCTTCCCTCCCCCGATCGCCGCGTGAGGAAGAGGCCATGTTCACTTTCAGCGTGATCGAGGTCCGTGCGGTAATCGCGCGCGGACGCAGTGACGCGGAAGCCAATGGCGGCTTCCGCAACCCCCACTACGGTCTCCTCCCAGGTAAGGGCGAAAGGCTCGGTCTGTGGATCGTCGGCGACGAAGGCGTCTATCTGCTGTCCAACGGCAAGCTGGCGGAGGGCCACAAGGCGCTCGTAGCTTACGCCGAGGAATGCGATCCGAAGACCAATCCGGACTATTGGCATTACAAGCGCCGGTATTTCGGGGGAGACGACGGCATCGTCTTCATCGCCGGCGAGAGCCTGGAAGCCATGCTTTCCACAAACCCGGAAGCCACGCATCTGCGGGCGGAGTTTACGCCGGAAACGATGCAACTCTCCGTAATCACGCGCTCGTAGCTCGCGATCGCTACACTCGGACGAACCAAGTCCAAATTCCCTCACCTCATTTTCATCCGCCTTCGCAGCCTCGGGACCTGTCCCGCGGGCGATGGCGCACGCCCTCGAAAAGGAGTTTTCTATGTCCAATGATCCCTTCACCCTCGATATGTTCGGAAGCAGCGCATTGTCGTCCGGCCTTGGCCTCGGCGTCACCGCGTTCGGTGGTTTCGCCGCCAATGACGACGATCCCGATCCGCCGCCGCCTTCCCCTACGCCGGCATTGCATCTGCCAGCTGCGAAGCAGCCGGCGCCGCGGAGACAAGGCGGGGAGCCAACTTCTATCTCGACGATGGCGATCGCGGACTTGCGATCGGCTGGAAGCAACGGGCGAAGGTGAATGTCGGTGCTGTCCTGATTGCCAACGAAATCGAAAAGCAGGACCGGCCGGCGACGAGAGACGAACAGGCGAAGCTGATCCGCTTCACCGGTTTTGGGGCATCGGAACTCGCGAACGGCATATTCCGGCGTCCAGGCGAAGTCGATTTCCGTAAAGGCTGGGCCGACCTCGGCAGTTCACTGGAAAGTGCCGTCACCGACGCCGACTATGCTTCGCTGGCGCGCTGCACCCAGTATGCCCATTTCACCCCCGAGTTCATCGTTCGCGCAATCTGGGCCGCCCTTCGGCGTCTCGGCTGGCGTGGCGGACGTGTTCTGGAGCCAGGGATCGGCACGGGACTGTTTCCGGCGCTGATCCCAACAGCTCTCAGGGATACCAGCCATGTTACCGGGAATCGAACTCGATCCGGTGACAGCACGGATTGCCCGGCTGCTTCAACCGAAGGCCCGCGTCATCAACGCCGACTTCGCGCGCACCGACATCAATGGGATCTATGATCTCGCCATCGGCAACCCGCCCTTCTCCGATCGAACGGTTCGCTCGGATCGGCGGTACCGTCCACTCGGTCTGCGGCTGCACGACTACTTCATCGCCCGGTCGATCGATCTCTTGAAGCCTGGCGCACTCGCCGCTTTCGTCACCAGTTCGGGCACGATGGACAAGGCGGACGCGACGGCCCGCGAGCATATCGCCAGATCCGCCGATCTGATCGCCGCCGTCCGCCTGCCCGAGGGCAGCTTCCGGGCAGATGCCGGCACGGACGTAGTGGTGGACATCCTGTTCTTCCGCAAGCGCCGGATCGCCGAGCCGGAGGGTGATCTGTCGTGGCTCGATCTGGAAGAGGTGCGCCCGGCCACATCCGACGAGGGGGCGATCCGCGTGAACCGCTGGTTCGCGCGGCACCCGGATTTCGTGCTCGGCGAGCACGCCCTAACCTCTGGCCCGTTCGGTGAGACCTATACGTGCCGGCCACGCGCCGGTGAAGATCTCGAAAACGGCACTGAAGGCCGTGATCGCTCTTCTCCCTGAAGATCGGTATGACGGCGAGCCGACGCGGATCGACATCGATCTGGAAGAGGAGTTGGGCGAGATCGTCGATCTCCGTCCCGGCAACGACAAGGTCCGCGAGGGCAGCTTCTTCCTCAATAACCGCCACGGTCTCATGCAAATGATCGACGGTGCACCGCTGGCGGTTTCTGGTGCGGAAAGGCCGGTCAGGCGACGGCCTGTCCGAAAAGCATGTCCGGATCATCAAGAAACTGATTCCGATCCGCGACGCCGTGCGCGAGGTTCTCAAAGCGCAGGAACTGGACCGACCGTGGCGGGATCTGCAGGTTCGGCTGCGCATTGCCTGGTCGAGTTTCGTCCGAGACTTCGGGCCGATCAACCATACGACGGTTTCGATCTCTGAGGATGAGGAAAGCGGCGAGGTCCGCGAAACCCATCGCCGGCCCAATCTCCAGCCGTTCCTGGACGACCCGGATTGCTGGCTGGTGGCCTCGATCGAGGACTACGACCTCGAAACCGATACGGCAAAACCCGGTCCGATCTTCTCCGAACGGGTGATCTCTCCTCCCGTAGTACCCGTCATCACCTCGGCTGCCGACGCGCTCGCCGTCGTTCTCAACGAGCGTGGCCGCGTTGATCCCGACCATATTGCCGAGCTGCTGCATCGCGACCCCGACGCTGTCATCGACGAACTCGATGACGCCATCTTCCACGATCCCGCCGACGGGTCATGGCTGACGTCCGACGCCTATCTCTCCGGTTCGGTCCGCACCAAGCTCATGGTCGCCGAAGCAGCCGCGTCGCTTGATCCAGTCTATGAGCGCAATGTCCGCGCGCTGCAGGATGTCCAGCCCGCAGACCTCCGTCCCTCAGACATCACCGCCCGTCTCGGCGCGCCATGGATCCCGGCTGCCGATGTCGTCGCCTTCGTCAAGGAGACGATGGATGTGGACATCAGGATCCACCATATGCCGGAGCTCGGGTCATGGACCGTCGAGGCACGGCAGCTTGGCTACAACGCCGCTGGAACCTCCGAATGGGGCACAAGCCGTCGCCATGCCGGCGAACTGCTGGCCGATGCGCTGAACAGCCGGGTTCCGCAGATCTTTGACGTGTTCAAGGATGTTGGCGGCGAGCGGCGCGTTCTGAACGTCGTCGATACCGAAGCGGCCCGCGACAAGCTGCAGAAGATCAGGCAAGCATTCCAGTCCTGGGTCTGGACCGATCCGGACCGCACCGACCGGCTGGCGCGGGTCTACAACGACCGGTTCAACAACATCGCGCCGCGAAAGTTCGACGGCTCCCACCTGAAACTGCCCGGCGCCTCTGGCGCCTTTGTTCTGTATGGGCACCAGAAGCGCGGCATCTGGCGAATTATTTCTGCCGGCTCGACCTACATCGCTCACGCCGTCGGCGCAGGCAAGACAATGACCATGGCCGCCGCAATCATGGAGCAGCGCCGTCTCGGCCTGATCGCCAAGGCGATGCTGGTCGTGCCGGGCCATTGCCTCGCACAGGCGGCGCGCGAGTTCCTCGCCCTCTATCCGAACGCTCGTATCCTCGTCGCCGACGAGACGAATTTTTCGAAGGATAAGCGGGCACGCTTTCTAAGCCGGGCAGCGACCGCCACCTGGGATGCGGTTATCATCACCCATTCTGCCTTCAGGTTCATCGCCGTGCCGTCGGCTTTCGAGAGCCAAACGATCCAGGACGAACTCGAACTCTACGAGGAACTGCAGACCAAAGTGGACAGCGACGACCGCGTGTCGCGCAAGCGGCTTGAGCGTCTGAAAGAGGGTTTGCAGGAGCGGTTGGAAGCGCTCTCAACCCGCAAGGACGACCTTCTCACGATCTCGGAAATCGGCGTCGATCAGATCATCGTCGACGAGGCGCAGGAATTCCGCAAACTCTCTTTTGCGACCAATATGTCGACACTGAAGGGAATCGACCCGAACGGATCGCAGAGGGCGTGGGACCTGTACGTCAAATCCCGCTACATCGAAACGAAGAACCCAGGACGCGCGTCGTGCTGGCCTCCGGCACGCCAATTACCAACACGCTCGGCGAGATGTTCTCGATTCAGCGCTTGCTCGGCCACGAGGCGCTCCGCGAAAGGGGCCTTCACGAATTTGACGCCTGGGCCTCGACCTTCGGCGACACGACGACCGAACTCGAAATCCAGCCGTCCGGCAAATACAAGCCGGTGAGCCGGTTTGCGAGCTTCGTCAACGTGCCGGAGCTGATCGCCATGTTCCGGTCGTTCGCCGACGTTGTGATGCCAGAGGACCTGAAGCAATATGTGAAGGTTCCGGACCTCTCGACCGGCCGGCGGCAGATCCCTCACGGCGCAGCCGACGGCGGCCTTCAAACTCTATCAGCAGATCCTCGACAGCCGCATCAAGGCGATCGAGGTGCGGGAGGGCCGGCGCAGCCCGGCGACGATATCCTTTTGTCCGTCATCACCGATGGCCGCCACGCGGCGATCGACCTGCGCCTTGTCATTCCCGCAAACGACAACGAGCCGGACAACAAGCTCAATCTCCTCATCGAGAACGCCTTCCGCATCTGGAAGGAAACGAGCAAAAACACCTATCTTCGCCCGGACGGCAAGCCCTATGAGATTGCCGGCGCCGCACAGATGATCTTCTCCGATCTCGGCACCATCAATGTCGAGAAGACGCGAGGCTTCAGCGCCTATCGTTGGATTCGTGACGAATTGATCCGCATGGGCGTGCCCGCTTCGGAAATCGCCTATATGCAGGACTTCAAGAAGACCGAAGCCAAGCAGCGCCTGTTCGGCGACGTCCGTTCGGGCAAGGTTCGCTTCCTGATCGGCAGTTCCGAAATGATGGGAACTGGCGTCAACGCCCAGCTCAGGTTGAAGGCGCTGCATCACCTCGATGTGCCGTGGCTGCCGTCGCAGATCGAGCAGCGTGAGGGCCGCATTGTCCGCCAGGGCAATCAGCACGATGTCGTCGACATATTCGCCTACGCCACGCAAGGGTCACTTGATGCGTCCATGTGGCAGAACAACGAGAGAAAAGCTCGCTTCATCGCCGCGGCCCTTTCCGGCGACACCTCGATCCGCAGGCTGGACGACCTCGGAGAAGGCCAGGCCAACCAGTTTGCCATGGCCAAGGCGATTGCCTCAGGCGACGAGCGCCTGATGCAGAAGGCCGGGCTCGAAGCCGATATCGCTCGGCTCGAACGGCTGCGCGCCGCCCATGATGACGACATCTTCGCGGTGCGCCGGCAGGTCCGGGACGCCGAACGCGACATCGAGGTATCAATCCGGCGGATCGGCGAGATCGGCAAGGACATCGCGCGGCTGGTTCCGACTGCGGGAGATGCCTTTACGATGACCGTCACAGGCGTTTCATACGACGAGCGAAAGGAAGCCGGCCGCGCGCTGATGAAGGAAATCCTCACCCTCGTCCAGCTTCAACAGGAGGGTGAGATCGTCATCGCCTCCATTGGCGGCTTCGATCTCGTCTATGATGGCGAGCGGTTCGGCAGGTCTGACGGCTATCGCTACACGACCACGCTTCAGCGCACGGGCGCGGACTACGAAATCGATCTCGCCGTCACGGTGACGCCGCTCGGCGCCGTCTCCCGCCTCGAGCACGCGCTGGACGATTTCGACGGGGAGCGGGAACGCTATCGTCAGCGGCTGGAGGAGGCGCGCCGGCGCTTAGCCTCCTACCAGTCCCGTCAGGGTGGCGAATTTGCCTTCGCGAGTGAACTGGCCGAAAAGCGTCGCCAGCTCCGCGAGGTTGAGGCGGAGCTCGCGGCCGAGGCGCGCGAGGCAGGGGCCTCTGCCAGGGAAGCAGCCTGATTTTGGAAGCAGTGCAGCATGCGCATAGGTGCATTGCACAATAAATGTTTTCCATCTGATCAAAAAATGATCATAGTGCACACGGCTGATGCACATGGCGGTCTCCTCCCAGTGCCGCCGCAACAGCTGTTCCCCTCTGGAGGTTTTTGACCTTCACACTTCATGGGCCTCGGTTTTCCGACGGCCCATTTTTTTGTTCCCGCTCCACCTGGATTCTGACCTTCGCATGGGATTGCCCGTCTGAAAAAACAGGAAAAGAGGGTGAAAGAAAAACCGGTCGCAGATCGGTCCTCCCGTCGCCGCTGGCGCTCAACCGCGGCCTACGCATCCCGGCCACTCGTCCTTCGCAAGGCTGTTAGCCCCGCTTGTCCTTCGCGGCAGGGCCGCTCGCCCGCAGTTGCGCCGGTCGGGCCGCCCTGCGGTCCGGGAGATGTCTTCAGGAAAAAATGAAGACAGGAAGGACCGGCAGAAGGCCGCGTCCGCATCCCCGGAAAGGAACACTCCCATGCAACTCATGAAGGTCGATCCGCGTGCGCTGAAGGACAATCCCGACAATACGCGCCAGTCGAAGTCGACGCCCCAGGCCGACGCGCTGCTGCTTGCGACCATCAAGGCCGTCGGCGTCATCCAGCCGCCCGTCATTTTCGCCGAAGCCGGCGGCAACGGCTATGTCATCGAAGCCGGTCACCGCCGCACCCGCATGGCCATCGCCGCCGGCATCGAGGAAATCGATGTTATCGTCGTCGAGGCGGCCAACGACAATGGCGCAATGCGTTCGATGATCGAAAACATCGCGCGCGAGCCGCTCAATCCGGTCGACCAATGGCGTGGCATCGAGCGCCTCGTTGCACTCGGTTGGACCGAGGAGGCGATTGCGATCGCACTGGCCCTGCCGGTCAGACAAATCCGCAAGCTTCGCCTGCTCGCCAATGTCCTGCCTGCGATGCTCGATCACATGGCCAAGGGCGACATGCCGAGCGAGCAGCAGCTTCGCACGATTTCCGCGGCGTCACTCGACGAGCAGAAGGAAGTCTGGAAGGCACACAAGCCGAAGAAGGGTGACACAGCATCCTGGTGGGCGATCGCCAACGGCCTCACCAAGACCCGCATGTTCGCGCGCGATGCGAGTTTCGGCGACGATCTCCGCCAGGCCTACGGCATCGAGTGGGCGGAAGACCTGTTCGGACCGGCCGACGAGGATAACCGCTACACCACCAACGTCGAAGCATTCCTCGGTGCGCAGCAGGAATGGATGAGTAGCAATCTTCCCAAGAAGGGTTCCATCGTCGAGCTCAACAATTGGGGCCAACCGCAATTGCCGCCGAAGGCGGAGCGTGTCTACGGCAAGCCCGGCAAAGGCGATTGCACCGCCATGTATCTCGATCGTGAGGGCAAGGTGCAGACTGCTCACTTCCGGCTTCCGGAGGTCAGACAAGCCAAGGGCGGGGCCGATCCGACCGCGCTCGGCGGCGAGGACGGAAACGAGGGTATCGATGTTGCAGCCAAGACCCGGCCGGACGTGACCCGAAACGGCCTCGACATGATCGGCGATTTTCGCACAGACGCTCTGCACGAGGCACTGGCACGAGCGCCGATCGAGGACGATACCCTCATGGCAATGCTGGTGCTCGCGTTTGCCGGGCAGAACGTCTCGGTCGACTCTGGCTCCGAAGTCTCCGGCCATCTCTACGGCTCCCGCCGGTTCGCCCGGCACGCCGTCCGGCTGATTGGAGAAAGTGGCAAGCTGGAGTTCGACATGGACGCACTTCGTGTCGTGGCCAGGTTGACCCTGATCGACGCCCTGTCGGCCCGTACCAATCGTACGGATAGCGGCATCGTTGTCCGGATTGCCGGTGATGCTATCGGCGCCGACGCCTATCTTCCGAACATGGGCACGGAGGAGTTCCTCGCGTGCCTTTCTCGCCCGGCGCTGGAAGCGTCCTGCGGCGGTACGAGTGTCGCCCCCCGCCCGCGCGTCAGGGACACCCGCGCTGCCCTTGTCGAGCACTTCAAGGAAGAACGCTTCGTACATCCATCTGGCCTCTTCGCACCCGATGACGCAAAGCTGGCCGAGTGGCTGGCCAAGAACATGGAGGGCAGCGAGGACGAGGATGCACCCGCCGACGGGCCGATAGGCGGCATCGAGAACGGCGCCGACGATGAGCCTGATCCGTCGATCGAGGACCGCGCAGTGGACAAACCGCATGCTCTGGAAGCCGAGGACGGCTGCAACGCAGCCGACACCGAGCTCGAAGAGCTGGATGAAGCCGACGCTGACACCAGCACTGAGGATCCCGATACCGCTTACGGAATTGCGGCCGAGTAACCCTCCCCCCACAACCTCATGCTGATCGATACCGCCGCCGGCCGTCACCGGCCGGGGGCTCTTTCCAGTATCCACAATCCAACAGGAGAAAGCGCATGTTTGCGTTTCTGATTTACGAACGCGCTCCGATCGGCTCCATTGTCGCCTGGTCCGACGGCACGCCCCGCCCGCCCGAACGACACAGACGAAAGCTCGCTGCTTGGGAGAACCGCAACAGCAAGGGTCGGCTGATCCACAAGCAGGGCAAGCGTGGCATAGGCAATGTCTGCCTGTCGCCCGAATTTACCCTGCATGAGGGCGATTTCGGCGCCAATGGCGTCATCACTATCCGCATCCATCGGACGTTCTCGCTCGACAGCAGCCTCATATTCAAGGTGATCGAGCGCCCGCGCTCGGCCACATCAGGGTCTTCGACCGCGCCGGCGACAACGCCGAACTCGTCCACCTCGCCGCCAATCGCCAAGCGGCGGAGGAATGGTTGACCCGGCATGGCTATCCCAATGCCGTGCTGGAAGAGGTCACTGCCGATGAAGTGGCGGCCGATCACGTCGAAGGGAGGGCTGCGGCATGAACCCGCCCGCTCTCGAAGCTCCAGAAGCTGCCACCCCTGACGGTTCAGGGGTGGCGTTCCGGTCGCAGCGCCGATGACCTGCCCGTCGCCCGTGTCGGCGATCTCGTCTTCGCCATGGTGTCGGGACGCGATGGCCAGCATTTTCTCGCCAGCGCCTGGCGTATGTCACGGCGGCTCTCCGAGCTCAAACGCGACGACTTCTACTCGCATCATTGCGCCGTTGCGGATGAGGCGGAATTTCGGGCACGGATGATCGAGCAGGCCGAGCACGTCCGAGACCTCCGGGCGCTCGATCGGCAGACTGTTCGGATGAACTGCTCGACGCCATGGGGACCGTCGCAGGGCGCCGCCGTTTACGCGGAGGGTATCGTCTCTCACACCACTGCCGGACATGGCGGGTTCAAGTTGTCCAATGAGCGCAATGTCAAAATCCATCCGATGCTTCGTTGCGCCGACGGCTGGTACGAGGAAGATGCCGCATGGGCCGCGGTTGCCCTCGCCTATCCGAACCTCTTTTCCGCATACGAGCGCAAGTGCGCCGATCGGACGGTGCGGGATAGCTGGCCCGATGCCTGGGAAGCGATCTTCGGTCGCCCACTTGCGCCCGGTGAATCCCATGAGAAGGATCGCCGTGCCTTTGAGCGGGAGCACGCCGGCGACTGGATCGTCATCTCCGCACTACGCTCGGAGCAGCATGCCGGGATGATCGAAGTCATCGCCACGATTGGCGGCGCGTGCCGCCGATGCGCAAGAGCGCCGCTTTCTCGTGCCAAGCGACGACTACGAGGTTGGCCGATTTGGCTTCGTCATCGATACGGCGCAGCACACTGCTTATGACGGAGCGTCGTCTTTCATCAACTGGCAGGCGCGGGTGACCAGTCCATGAACCCGGTCAGTTCCCAGGTTCTTCTGTCCCGCATGGAGGCGGCGCGGCGGGAGACGCGCCACCATCTCGACCGCATTCACCGGCAGATCACGGGTCGGGCCGAACGCGTAACGGTCACCGAGAAGGCGAAAGCCCGCTCGCACCGCCGGGGCAGGTCGCGGTGGACGCGCTCCGACGCACAGCAGTTTCAGGATCACGTCGCGCGGCTCGCCTTCGAGCGGCGAACGGAGATCGCTGCCCTGGCTCGCAAACTCGAACGTCAGGAGCGGGCGATCGTCACCATGTGTATGACCGCTCGGCGATTACGCGGACAGTGCGGCGGCGTGAGTCCGATCGGATGGCGGGCTTTCGTGGCGGCTGGTCCGAGCTGGAAGGGATGCGGGCTGTCGGTCGCAAGGTCCCCTCCTCCGGGGTTTCGGGGTCATAGTCCGGCCCCCGTCGGTCTGCCCTTCGTTTTCGCTGCGGTCTGAACCGGCGGCCGGTCGTTTCAAGGCCGCTGGCGCGCTGCGGAGCGGCCGGTGCAGCCTTCCTCGCAAAACGGCTCCGCGTCCTTCGCAGGGCTTTACCCCGCTAACCCGCAAACCCGTTTCGCTCTGCCCGGCCGCCCCGGACCTATGAAAGCGCCCGTCCTCAGCCGGTTCCTGTCGACCGCATCGAAGGGCAGACCGGCAGGGGCCGGAGCCGCTTCAGTGGAAACCACGAAAGGAAGATCTCATGGCCAAGCCCGCAACCAATCGACCCTCCCCCGCGTCGTGCCGCTCCGCAAGGGCGCCACCCTCGAAATGGTCAGGCTCACTTGCCCGGACACCGCCCAGGCAAAGCTGATCGCCGAGAGTTTCGCGACCGCGGTGGTCGACAGCGACGGCATCCGTGACCTTCACGAGCGCCTGATCGTCGAAACCGCCGACAGCCTCTCGGAAGGTCTCGGTGAGAAGGCGATGCAGATCCATCTCCAGCGCATCGTCGGAGCCTATGTCGGCTCGGCGCACGGAGCCGGCCAGTTCTACAGTCGGGCAGTCTCCGAGGCGCGAGACGCCACGGCCAAATCGGCAAACGATGCCCGCGACGAGGATCTCGATGGCCCGGTCGGTTACGACAGTGCCGCCCAGCGCAAGCGCGAATTCGCCGCTGACATGGGCATACAGTCCCACGCGCTGCGGATGGCGGCTGAAGGTGCCGTCGCAGCCTACAGCCACGTCATCGGCGAAGCCTGGAAGCCTTTCGACCGTCCGGTCGAAAACCCGGGCCAGTCGCTCGACCGCAAGGCGGCCGAGGCGCAGATGGCGGCTCTCGGTTGAGCCGTATCCGGCGGAGCTTCGGCTCTGCTTCTTATTCCCATCTCTGATCTTTAGGCCGGTTCCTTTCGGACCGGCCTTTTCGATCTCATCGTAAGGAAGAGAGAGGGCAGAGCGAGGACCCTGCCCGCCACGCGGCCCCGTCCCGGTCGGCGGTCCTGCAGGAGCCGGCGGTCTGCCGCAACGGCTTCGCCGTCCTTTTCTCCGTTCCGGCCGTTCCGGTGCGGCCGGCCGCCTGATCGCTCCTGCTTTCGGACCTCCACGACGGGGCCGCGATGGGCGCGGCCTCCAAAACGGAGGATAATGACATGAGCAGGAAAGCTGAAGGCGAGCGCGCCGACATCTACGCGCGGATCACGGACAGGATCGTCGCCGATCTCGAAAAAGGTGTGAAGCCCTGGATGAAACCCTGGCACGCGGCCAACATGGATGGCCGGATTACCCGGCCGCTACGCCACAATGGTCAGCCCTATTCGGGCATGAACATTCTCTTGTTATGGTCAGAGGGAATGGCGCGCGGCTTTACTTCACCCATGTGGATGACGTTCAAGCAGGCGCTCGAACTCGGAGCGGCAGTGCGCAAGGGCGAGACCGGTTCGACGGTCGTCTTCGCCAGCCGCTTCACCAAGTCCGGGGCGGACGGCAATGGTGTGGAAGTCGACCGGGAAATCCCGTTTCTGAAGGCATACACTGTGTTCAACATCGAGCAGATCGACGGGTTGCCGGGACACTACCATCACCGACCGGGTCCGGTGCTCGATCCGGTCGAGCGGGTCGAGCACGCAGATCGCTTCTTCCGCAACACGGCCGCCGTCATTCGGCATGGCGGCTCGCAGGCTTACTACTCGCCGGTCACGGATCACATCCAGATGCCGCCGTTCGAGACGTTCCACGACGCCGCGTCTTACGTGGCTACGCTCAGTCACGAAAGTTGCCATTGGACAGCGCGCCCAGATCGCGTCGGACGCGATCTCAGCCGATATGCCAAAGACAAGAGCGAGCGCGCCCGCGAAGAGCTGATCGCCGAGCTTGGAAGCTGCTTCCTGTGCGCCGATCTCGGGATCGTGCCGGAGTTGGAGCCACGGCCGGACCATGCGTCTTACCTTGCCTCGTGGCTGAAGGTCATCTCTGATGACAAGCGGGCGATTTTTCAGGCAGCGGCCCATGCCCAGCGTGCTGTCAGCTTCCTGCACGGTCTCCAGCCCATTCAGGCCGACAAGAGAGCGGCTGCGTAGGAGACGTCAAGGTCGGTCGTTGTCACCCGCAACGGCCGACAGCTCTTTCGGCTCTCTTTCCGCCAGCGCGTTCTCATCGGGCTTGAGGTCCAGCTTCCCCCAGATCGATGGTTTCCGATCGGTGGCTTTCAGCTTCCGGGAGTGCTTGATTTCGACGGTAAACGGTTTTGTCTGCTGACGCGTAGATCCTCCAGGCGACGAATAGCGGCCCGACAATATCGCGTTGATGAGAGGAGGCAACTGCCCGGGCGGCCGAGTTTGTCGCGTCCAAAGCCGACGCCCTGACTCAGAGACAGGGCAACGGGTTCGCAGCTGCAACGGCTGGCACCGCAGCGCGCTGGCGAGGGCCGCCATGTCCAAGTTCCTCCCACCGCTGTCATAGGCTACGTCCTCCGCGGGCTCGATGAGGCATGTCTGATCGGAGACCGGCTTCGCCTCGATCGTTCTCCCGCAACGGCCGTCCGCAACTTTCTTCCCCTGAGCGCTGCGCGCCCATTCCTCATGAAACAAGAAAGCCACTCCCGGCCGCCCTCCACTTCGTTTTGGCCCCTCGGGGTGCGGTCCGATCGTCGCCGATCCTTGCGACAGCCATCGAGGCCGCGAAGGGCGCGGCCCGAAACAACCGAAAGGAACTTCGACATGGCTACCATCGGCACCTTCACCTCCACCGAAAACGGCTTCACAGGCTCCATCCGCACCCTCGCCCTCAACGTCAAGGCCCGCATCGCCCGCGTCGAAAACCCCTCCGACAAGGGCCCCCAGTTCCGCATCTACGCCGGCGCCGTCGAGCTGGGTGCCGCCTGGCAGAAGCGCTCCGAGCAAACCGACCGCGACTACCTCTCGGTCAAGCTGGACGACCCGAGCTTCCCAGCTCCGATCTACGCAACCCTCACCGAAGTCGAAGGCGAGGACGGCTACCAGCTGATCTGGTCGCGCCAGAACCGCGACTAGGACTTCGAGGCTCCGCCCATCAGGCGGGGCCTTCTCCCATGCCTTCGGCTCATCCACATCCCATTATCGGATGAAAATGGATGGAATAATGGATGCCAGTGTGTCATACCGTTTCGGATGGAAACGGATGGAACAATGGATGCCGGCTCTCGACCTCTCGACTTTGCGGATAACGCCCGAGATCCTATCGCTGATCGCGGAGATCGACGAGTTCAAGGGCGCGTGGCGCGCACTCGGCCGCATTGCGCCCGATCGCCTGTCGAGCCTGCGCCGGGTCGCCACGATCGAGAGCATTGGATCGTCGACGCGCATCGAGGGCGCCAAGCTCAGTGACCGTGAGGTCGAGCGACTGCTTGTAAACCTGCGCATCGGCTCTTTCTCCAGCCGGGACGAACAGGAAGTCGCAGGCTATGCCGAGGTGATGGAGACAATCTTTTCAGCCTTCGATGCGATCCCCCTCAACGAAAATCACATACGCCAGCTTCATCGGGATCTGCTCGCGCACTCGACCAAGGATGAGCGACACCGGGGGGCTGGAAGACCCTTTCCAATAATGTCGAGGCATTCGACGAAAAGGGAATGAGCCTTGGCGTCGTCTTTGCGACAGCCTCGCCGTTCGATACGCCCGGTCGAATGGCGGAACTGGTGGCGTGGCAGCAGGCTCAGGAAAAGGATGGGACGTTCCACCCTCTGCTGATCATCGCTGTCTTCGTCGTGGTCTTTCTGGAAATACATCCGTTTCAGGATGGAAACGGCCGTCTGTCACGCGCATTGACCACCCTGCTGCTTCTTCGGGCCGGCTATGCCTACGTGCCTTACAGTTCGCTCGAAAGCATCGTCGAGCAGAACAAGGAGGCCTATTACCTGGCACTTCGTCGCACACAAGGCACGATCCGCACGGATCTGCAGGACTGGAACCCTTGGATCGAGTTCTTCCTGCGAAGCCTGCAGCGCCAGAAGCAACGCCTCGAGCGGAAGATGGAGCGTGAGCGCATCCTGCTCGGCGATCTGCCGGAGTTGTCGGTCTCGATCCTCGAACTGGCGCGCGAGCGTGGGCGCGTGACCGTGATGGACGCGGCCAAGGCTACGGGTGCAAGCCGGAATACCGTCAAGGATCATCTGCGCACGTTGACCGATGAGGGACACCTGACCCTGCACGGAGCAGGTCGTGGAACATGGTACGGCCTTAGCTGAAACTCCTGTGAAGGACCGGCCGGCGCACCGCTTCCGAAGTGTTCGTCCAACCGTGCAAGACCGCCATTGCGAAGTTCCTTTCGCGACCTGTTTCCGGCGCTCCATTTGCGGGCTCGATGGGGCATGTCTGACCGGAGAGTGGCTGCGCCTCGATCGTTTTCCCGCAACGACCTCCGCAACTTTCTTCCCCTGCGAACTGCGTTTCGCATTCCTCGCGCACAACAAAGTTTCTCCCGGCCGCCCTTCATTGCATTGCGGCCCTGTGCCACCCCATCGCGTGAGGCGCAATGGGACCCGGCGGGTGCGGTCCGATCGTCCCCGGTCTTTGCGACTGCCATCGAGGCCGCAATGGCGCGGTCCGAGAGACAGGAAAAGGAACACCACCATGGCGACCATCGGCACCTTCAACTCTACCGAAACCGGCTTCACAGGCTCGATCCGCACTCTCGCCCTCAACGTCAAGGCCCGCATCGCTCGCGTCGAGAACCCCTCCGACAAGGGCCCGCAGTTCCGCATCTACGCCGGCGCCGTCGAGCTGGGGGCTGCCTGGCACAAGCGCTCCGAGCAAACCGACCGCGACTACCTCTCGGTCAAACTAGACGACCCGAGCTTCCCGGCTCCGATCTACGCAACCCTCTCGGAAGTCGAAGGCGAGGATGGCTACCAGCTGATCTGGTCCCGTCAGAGCCGGGACTGAAGCATTGAGGCTCCGCCAATCGGCGGGGCCTCTTCCCTCAGATCGTGAAGCCGGAGACGGGCGTCGAGCCCGCCTCCGGCTTTTGGTGGCATACGGAAACGGGGGATAGCTGCTCAGATCGAGCGAGGGTGCCGGGACGGAATGACGGCGTCAAGGACGAGCGGTTCCCCCAATTTCGCCGCTACGCAACAAAATCGGCTCCCCCACTCGCCGCCGCTGGCGGTCACATCCACGATCCCTGACCCCGCCATCCCGTCCCGCCCCGCGAAATCGTCTTTCACACACTCAAGGAGATGAGACGATGACGATCGAACAGCACATCGAAGAACTGCGGGCCGAGATCAAGAACGCATGCGACGCTGCGGAGCGCCGCGAGATCCAGACAGAGCTGGACCTGGCCCAAGCCGAGCTGGCGATCATCACGGGAGGGCAGGACGGAAGCGTCGATGCCGAGCCGCCCTTCTGAGGGCGGTGAATGACACAGCCAGGCATTGGCTGTTTTCTGTGTCGAAAGGCGGGAAACGTTTCAGGGTGTCCCTGTCGAGTAACGTCATCGACATGGGGAATGTTGCAGTCCGGTCGTCGTGTAGCAACTCATCGCCTTCAGAATTTTCCCCGCCGCTTCGCGTCTCCTCGCGCAACAAAATTCCGGTGTCGATAAGTCCTCCGCTTCGCTGCGGCCGTACCGATGCAGCCCTCCTTGTCCCAGCCTGCGGTCAATCTCGCGATAACCGCAATCGACAAGGAGAAACCACCATGCAACGCCTCGCACAATTCCTCGCAGCCACCGGCCGCCAACTCCGCAACCTTGGCAAAATCATCTGTCACTTCTTCCGCAAGGGTAAGCTTGGCTTCAAGCTCGCAATCAAGATCCCGTTCTTCATCGAGATCGAAGTATCGTTCGAGAGCGACTGGAACCGGCGCGAATGACGCGCCATCAGGAGAGCCTTGTCGGCGCCTGTCTGTCTGAACATAAGAGACCGAAAGCGATTGGGGTCAGCGTCGCAGATACTGGAGGGTTCGTGGTCGATAGCCGCGAGCGCGTTTTTGTTTCAACAGTTCGAGAAACAGTCGAACCGCTTCCTCCTCCCGTTCGAACACATGCTGCTTCTCCTGGCCACGCTTGCCGATCCGTCCCCACCGCCGGATCAGGCAAGCCTCTCCGAACATCGTCTGCTCGATCTCCATGGCATAATACCGTGCCATGTTCTTGGCTGTATCCGTTCGTTCGACATAGAGCTGGTAGGGTTGCGAAATCATGCCGGCATGATCGTTGCACGGCGCCGTCACGTCCAACGACATATGTGAATCCAACAAGTGCGACCGATTCATTTTCGTGAAGAATGGCGATCGGGCGAGGCGCCGACGGCGCACGGCTCTTGTCGCGCTGCGACCGGAGCCCGCACGTTCTCCGCCCAGTCGGGTCACGATCCTCTCGCAGCAAGAAGCATGCCTCTGCCAAATGTCATTGTCGGGAGAGAGCCGGAGCCTCCCGTGGCCATCGGAGATGGCAAGCGGTCGCGTCCCTTCAGGACGCGGTTCTATCTCTCTCTGACACCCCATTTTGCACCCGCCGTTCCGGCGTCAAGGACATCATGGCCCTCCAATTTTCCCAGCGCCGCAAGCCGCACAGAGAAAATCGGTTCCTCCGCTCGCCGCAGGGCGGCCGCGTTCCGCGGTCCCTGACCCCTCACGGGCTACGGTGCGGACACCATTCGTCAGAAACGAAAAGGAGACCCTGATGACAAAGGATCAAAACACTCACCTGGTTGGAGAGGATCAAAAGCTGCTGGATCAACAGCCGAACTGGCTTGAAAGTTTGCGCCGAAATTTCGATGCGGAAGTTCATTTGCCCGCCGATATCTCGCGCAAGTTTCTGTCTGCATCCCTCCTCTGGGCGATCGAGCACAAAGTCGATTTCGGTTTGTTCCACGAAGCCGGTAAGATCATTATCGCGCATTTTGGCGGTGACGAGACCTACCTCCCTACGCGGTGGTCCGACAAACGATGGCACATCGGCCTCGAAGACAGAGAGCCGTTCTTCGAACCTGACGAAGATTATTGAGGTTCAGACCAGGGGCGGCTTGCCGCCTCTGGTCTTTGCCTTTCATGTGAGCCGTTCCAACCGGATCGACCGGCCGGAGCGGCTATGAAAGCGGGGCTCTGCCGCCCCTCTCAACCTCACCCCATGAAGGGAAGGGCAATGCCCCTCCTTCAAACTTCCTCCCATGGAGAAAGGGGACGGTTCCCTCCTCCCTTCCCCAAACCCCTATCCCTCTCCCGTGCGGAGAACTGATGACCGGCCGTCACATGCCATCGCACCATCCGTGTCGGGCAGCATCCCATGATCGGGCAAGCCCTTCGTCGATCAAGACATTGCCCAGTGAATTGCCCGCACGAGACACGGTCCGAAGTTGCCGTCCATACCTGTCCTCGTCACGGAGCCCGGCCGACAGCGAGAATTTTCCCCGCGTTGAGGAGCGTCAGGAGGCGGGATTTTGCCGCTTCGCCTTTGATCCGTTCAGCCTCGCAGCGGGGCGGGCTGAGTTCAGGCGTATCGATATCGGCAATGCGGATTTTCTGGCCGTTGAACCAGAATGTGTCGCCGTCGACGACGCAGTTCGCTCGATGGCTTCCGTCGCAGAACGAAAATGCGGCCGACAATGAATCCGTCGTTGGTGTCTTGGCCAAAGTTGCGAAACCGGGGAGAGCGTCGGCGCCGCCATACGCAAGCCAACCTCCAACAGCAATGATCACGGTGCATAGAACTGCCGGTGAGCGTTTACGCCATCTGTTCTGCCCAGATCTCAGCAGTCCTCCACCCGCGCTGCCGATCGCGGCCACCTCCGGCCTTCGGCGGCTTTCTGAACGGAACCACATTCGATTTCGCCACTATCCGATCCCCTCGTTTCGTCTCAGCCTATGTCGGACTCGGTTTCATCTGCGTTTACGGAGGAGCTTGGCTCCGGGCTGCAGTGTGGCCGGCAAAATGGTGCGCGAGGGGCGGGGAGCAGTCGATCCCGCCTCCCCTTCGGGCAACTCAGTTGAGGCTCCTGCGGCTGCCCTGTTTCCCGCCCATCGCACGACGAGAATTCCCGAAATCTCGCCCGTCGGGCGTCGCTATGCTGATTTCTCCGATACATGGTGTAATCGTGGGGTCGGGAACGCCGGCGTGGTTGCGATGCGTTTGAAAGGTGGTTGCCCCCCGATAGGATAAAGAACGGGCTCTCGACTGGTTAGACGGGCCCAGTATCAAACGGGAGACAACCATGACGCAGTTTATCGGCCTTGACGTGTCATTGAAAGATACCTTCATCTCGGTGCGCGAAGGAGGTAAGCGGGTTTGGCGCGGGAAATGCCCGTCTGAGCCGGCGCTGATAGCCGAGGTCATCCGCAAGCGCGCAGTGAATGCGGAGCGCGTCGTGTTCGAAACTGGCCCCTTGTCTGTCTGGTTCTATCATGCGCTGACGACCGAGGGGTTGCCGGCGATTTGCATTGATGCTCGTCATGCCAAGGCGGCCTTGGATATGGCGCCGAACAAGACCGACGCTAATGACGCCGACGGGCTCGCTCATCTTGCCGAAGTCGGTTTCTACCGCGAGGTGCGCGTGAAGAGCTTTGACAGCATGCTGGTTCGCACGCTGGTCGCAGCGCGCAATCAGTTGGTCAAGATGACAACGCAGTTGGCCAACCAGATCCGAGGGCTGATGAAGACGTTCGGCCTTGTCGTACCCAAAGGCGCAGGACGCGTGTTCGAGGACCATGTGCGCAACCTGCTGGCGACGAATGCCGGGCTCGAACAGATTCTCAGGCCCTTGCTCGATGCCTGGAGAGGCATGCGTGCCCGCGCTGCCGAGTTGAGCAAACAGCTTGTCGCCTCGGCCCGCGCGAGTGAGCAATGCCGGCTGCTTGCGTCAATTCCGGGTGTCGGCGCGGTGACGGCTTCCTCCTTCGTGGCAGCGATCGAGGATCCGAAAAACTTTAGAAAGTCGCGTTCGGTTGGCGCCTGGATCGGCCTGACCACCAGGCGCTATCAATCGGGAGAAGTCGATTACGACGGTCATATATCCCGCCGGGGCGACAATCATCTACGCGGACTGCTGTATGAAGCGGCGACCGTGATCCTCACGCGCTCCAGAGCCGACAGCGCGTTACGTGCATGGGGCCTGAAGCTCAAGGAGAAGATCGGGTTCAAGCGAGCAGCCGTTGCGGTCGCGCGAAAGCTGGCCGTGATCATGCATGCAATGCTCCGAACGGGCGAGCTCTTCGAGAGCTCTAACTCTGCTGAGGCCTGACATGCACACAACATAGCAGGGCAGTGCCCCTGTGATCTGACTATTCAATGCTTTGCGTCTGCGCTTTGGACGCGACGATCGTCCTTGTCGGGACGCGGACAGGATCATTCCGCTTAGAAGAGTTGCACCTGCTGTCATTCTGGCAGCTGAGTGCGTCCGATACATTGGAAGATCCGTTCCACGAAGAACCATCCTGCGGCGGGTCGTCTCGACCGCGTAAACGACTCTGTATCCGACAAACGACGCCGTCGCAATTCAAAGGCAAGTCATATTCACCGAATGAAAGCATAGATCAAAACAAGCTTGACGGAGGTGCGATTAAACGACTCTTCTTTTTTCTGGATCAGCCTTGCTCGGTTGCACTGCGCGTCGGCTTGGATCATGCAGGCTTTGGCGCATCCCCGATCATGTGAAACCTGTTCGTGCTGACGCATGCCTTCATGTCGTCGCGTCGGAACCAGATGGCTCGTCCGCATCGGAGCGGCGCGTTTCCTGCGGTGAAGACGATCTGTTCGTCGGCACGCATGCGCAGAACTTCATGGGGCTGGATGAGTGGTCTGGCAGCGAGCTGCTTCGAGCGTGTTCGCGATGATCCCTTTGCCTGGAAACTGCGGCTGACCTGGTCGATCTCCACCGTGGTCATGCCGCAGCGTCGGGAGATGTAATCGGCGGTCTCGGGATCGTTGATCGCGGCAAACGAAATCCAGCTGGCACTCTCGAACCACTTGCTTGCCGCGTCGCGTCCGCCATAGGTCTCGCGCATCTGGCCGATCGACTGATAGATCATCGTCAGCGTGATGCCGTATTTGCGGCCGGCGTCGCGCGCGGTCTCGATGATCCGCATGTAGCCGAGGCGGGCGACCTCATCGAGGAGAAAGAGCGTTCGCCCCTTGATCTGTCCGTCGCGATTATAGATCGCATTCAAAAATGAGCCGATGATGACGCGCGCAAGACCGGAATGGGTCTCCAAGGTCTTCAGGTCGATGTTGATGAAGATGTCGGTGTTTCCTGCCGCGATGACGCTGGTCGAGAACTTCTTTCCCGACACGAGGGCAGCATAGTTCGGATAGGACAGCCAGTGTGTCTCCTTGACCGCATTGGCGTAGACGCCGGAGAAGGTTTCCGGCGTCATGTTGACGAAGGCTGCGACATTTTCCTTCACGAAATCCGAGCCCGAATTGTTGTAGATGTCTTGCAGCCGCTTGCGCAATGTCGGCTCGGGCTCGGAGAGGTTCATGCGCACCTGCCGAAGCGTTTGATCCTTCTCATCCGTGTGACCGGACAGGCAGACATCGGCGATCAGTGCTGTCAGCAGCTGCAGCGCCGAGGCGCGAAAGAAATCGTCACGGACGCCGCGCGCTGCCGCTATCGCTCATGATCCATGAAGCGACGGAGGCAATATCCTCTTCCTTCGTTCCGCCGTAACGTCCGACCCAGTCCAGGACGTTGAAGCCGACGTCCGGCTTCCGGGGATCAAGGACGAACACGTCCCTTCCCGCTCCGCCGCGATGCGGGGAAACCATAGGTGCGACCTCGTTCGACGGATCGAGCACGATCAGCGTGCCGCCCCATTTCAGTGCCGTCGGGATCGTCACCGACGTCGTTTTGAAACCGCCGGAACCGGCAAAAACGATTCCGTGCGACGAGCCGAACGTGCCATCGAAACACAGCAACGGCGACTTGCCGCCGGCGCCCCACGTCTCGGCGCTATCGGCTCGAAACGCTTGGCTTTCGACACTGTCTTTGTCGACCCGATAGCGCTCGCCGATGACGATACCGCCAGTATCGGGAAACAGCTTCGCCGCTTCCGTCAGTTTCAACCAATCCGCTTCGCCATGGAGCGCCCGCTTGCCCTGAATGCGTTTCGGCTCGGCCCTTGCGAATGCCGCATTGCCGATGAACGCGACGCGGAGTGCGAAGCAGGCACATAATAGCGCCGCACTCGCTCCGATTGACGTTGCCGGGTCGAGAAAGGCCAAGACCGTCTTGTCGGCCGGCAGCGTCTTCATGAAAGAGGAAAGGCGCATCGTTTCGCGTGTAGCCGCGACCAGCATCGTCCCGCTGCATCCGGCAAGGACACCCCAACCTGCCTGCTTGATGTTGATCGAGCCGGCGCTCGTGGACAGGAACAGAATTCCGATTGCCGCACTGGCACCATAGGGCAAGGCGATCCCCGCCCGCCCCCATGCAAGTCGTGCGGCCTCGGTCTTGCCGAAACTGGAAAGCCACTGCTCGACCCCGGTCATTCCGATGACGACCGGGATCATCAACGCCGCTGGCACGATGACGAGCGCAATCCTATTAATCGTCATTGCCGAATGCCTCCACGCCGAGCCCGGTGAGCCTGGATCGCTCGCCATCATCGCCCTTGATGCGGCGGGCGATATCGATCAGCGCGCCCAGCAACAACGCTCGCTTCTCGTAGCGCAGTCCTGCCTTGACGATCAGGCCGCCGAGCTCGATCTTGTCGCGCGTGTCCTTCTTGCGGGCGTCGGATGTCAAAGTCCTGCTCATGCGTTCAAGCCTCGCCAGTCCCGCCCGCAGCCGCGCCAGACGCGACCGCCGTGGTCGACGTTGCACCGCTGCCATCGCCTGCGCCCTTTTTCCCTCCGGTCGTACCGCCCTTCTCTCCTCCTTGGCCTCCGCGAAATCGTTTGGTCAGTTGCTCAAACGCTGCCTGAAGTTCCGCCTCGTCGATTTCGATCTCACCTAGGCCGGCCTTGAGCGCAATTCTCCCGATCCGCTCGGCTTCCCTTGTCTCGGCGATCTTGAGTTGCTCCTGCAGCTTGGCAATTTCGTCGTGGATTTTGGAGGATGGCTTCTTCATTCCGTCTGTCTCCCTGGCTGAGAAAGCTTGTCTTTCGAACCCAGTTTTCGGAACAGAGTGCGGAACGCACTACTGTGAATCCTACAATCGCCAAGGGCGATGCTTTGCTGGATGATCCCGGCCGTTCCGAAGGAGCGGCTTCCAAGGGCGCAATTATACGTCGCTGGCGCGACGTGTTGCTGAGAGTGCCTGGTGGGGCCGCCGCTCCCGACGAACTCATTGATTTCGTTCGCAACCGGGAGAGAACTCCGCCGTGGCCGTCCCTCACTTCTCCGTCAGCGTCGTCGCCCGTGGCTCAGGCCGCAGCGCCGTCCTGTCGGCGGCCTACCGGCACTGCGCTAAGATGGAGTTTGAGCGGGAAGCCCGGACGATCGACTACACGCGAAAGCAGGGGCTCCTGCATGAGGAGTTCGTGATCCCTGCCGACGCGCCGGAATGGGTGCGCAGCATGATTGCCGATCGCTCGGTCGCCGGCGCATCCGAGGCCTTCTGGAACAAAGTGGAGGGCTTCGAGAAGCGATCCGACGCGCAGCTCGCCAAGGACGTCACCATAGGCCTGCCGCTCGAACTGACGGCCGAGCAGAACATTGCGCTCATGCGCGACTTTGTGGGGCGGCACATCACCGCGCAGGGCATGGTCGCGGACTGGGTCTATCACGACGCCCCCGGCAATCCTCACGTCCACCTCATGACCACATTGCGCCCGCTGACCGAAGACGGTTTCTGGTTCGAAGAAGGTCGCGGTGCTCGGCCCGGACGGCAAGCCGATCCGCAATGACGCCGGCAAAATCGTCTATCAGCTGTGGGCGGGAAGCGTCGACGATTTCAATGCGTTTCGTGACGGCTGGTTCGCCTGCCAGAACACGCATCTGGCGCTTGCCGGCCTCGACATCCGCATCGATGGCCGTTCCTTCGAAAAGCAGGGTATCGACCTCGAGCCAACCATTCACCTCGGCGTCGGCGCCAAAGCCATCGAGCGCAAGGTCGAGCAATCCGACCACAAGTCGGAGACCTCGACGCCCAAACTCGAACGCATCGAGCTTCAGGAGGAGCGCCGCAGCGAGAACGCCCGCCGCATCCAGCGCCGTCCGGAGATCGTGCTCGACCTGATCACGCGGGAGAAGAGCGTCTTCGACGAACGCGATGTTGCAAAGGTGTTGTATCGCTATATCGACGATGTCGCTCTGTTCCAAAGTCTGATGGTCCGCATTCTGCAAAGTCCGGAAGCGCTCCGGCTCGAACGCGAGCGGATCACCTTTGCGACAGGTATTCGGACACCCGCGAAGTACACCACGCGCGAGATAATCCGGCTTGAAGCCGAGATGGCCAATCGCGCGATCTGGCTCTCCGGTCGCGCCTCCCATGGCGTCCGTGAGGCGGTGCTGCAGGCGACCTTTGCGCGCCATTCCCGTCTGTCGAATGAGCAGCGAACGGCAATCGAGCATGTCGCCGGGGCCACGCGGATTGCCGCTGTCATCGGCCGCGCCGGGGCCGGCAAGACCACGATGATGAAGGCTGCCCGCGAGGCGTGGGAAACGGCCGGCTATCGTGTCGTCGGCGGCGCCTTGGCGGGCAAAGCCGCAGAAGGTTTGGAGAAGGAAGCGGGCATCGTTTCCCGCACGCTCTCGTCGTGGGAACTTCGCTGGAACCAGGGTCGTAACCAGCTCGACGACAGATGCGTTTTCGTACTCGACGAGGCCGGCATGGTGTCGTCACGGCAGATGGCGTTCTTCGTCGAAGCCGTAACCGAGGCCGGCGCCAAACTCGTCCTTGTCGGCGATCCGGAACAGCTTCAACCGATCGAGGCGGGTGCCGCCTTCCGGGCGATTGCCGGCCGGATTGGCTATGCCGAACTCGAGACGATCTATCGTCAGCGCCAGCAATGGATGCGCGACGCCTCGCTCGATCTCGCGCGGCAACGTCGGCAAAGCGGTTGATGCCTACCGTGCACATGGGTACTTCAGGGGGCGGACCTCAAAGCGCAGGCGGTCGAAAGCCTGATTGCCGATTGGGATCGCGACTACGATCCTTCGAAGAGCAGTCTGATCCTTGCGCATCTTCGCCGCGACGTTCGGATGTTGAACGAGATGGCCCGCGCCAAGCTCGTCGAGCGTGGCGTCGTCGCAAACGGGCTTGCGTTCAAGACAGAGGACGGAACCCACATGTTCGCCGCCGGCGACCAGATCGTGTTTCTCAAGAACGAGGGTAGCCTTGGCGTCAAGAACGGTATGTTGGCCAAGGTTGTCGAAGCAGCCCCTGGGCGGATCATAGTGGAACTCGGCGAAGGCGAGCATCGCCGTCAGGTTACGATCGAGCAGCGCTTCTACAACAATCTCGATCACGGCTATGCGACGACGATCCACAAGAGCCAGGGCGCGACCGTCGACCGGGTGAAGGTGCTTGCATCCCTTTCATTGGACAAGCATCTCACCTATGTGGCCATGACGCGCCATCGTGAGGATCTCGCCGTCTACTACGGCAGTCGCTCCTTCGCGAAATCCGGCGGCCTCATCCCGATCCTGTCGCGCCGAAACGCCAAGGAGACGACCCTCGATTACGAGAAGGCGTCGTTCTACGGCCAGGCGCTACGCTTCGCGGAAGCGCGGGGCCTTCATCTTGTCAACGTCGCCCGCACGATCGCACACGATCGCCTCCAATGGGCCGTCCGGCAAAGCTCGAGGCTCGCCGACCTCGGCGCCCGTCTAGTCGCCATCGGTGCGGCACTCGGACTGGTCCGCAGCAGTAACAAGCAATCCATCCCGGACACAATCAAGGAGGCCAAGCCCATGGTGTCAGGCGTCACCACCTTCCCGAAATCGCTCGACCAGGCTGTCGAAGACAAGCTCGCCGCCGATCCCGGGCTCAAGAAGCAATGGGAGGACGTCTCGACCCGATTCCAGCTCGTCTACGCGACGCCGGAAGCTGCCTTCAAGGCGATCAATGTCGATACCATGGTGAAGGACCAGTCGGTCGCGCAGTCCACGCTGGCAAGGATTGCCGGCGAGCCCGAGAGCTTTGGCGCGCTCAAGGGCAAGACCGGTCTTCTCGCGAGCCGTGGCGACAAGCAGGACCGGGAAAAAGCGCTCGCCAATGTGCCGGCGCTCGCCCGAAATCTTGAACGCTACCTTCGTGAGCGGGCCGAGGCCGAAATCAAACATGAGACGGAGGAGCGCGCGGTCCGGCTCAAGGTTTCGGTCGACATCCCTGCGCTCTCCCCATCTGCCAAACAAACGCTCGAACGCGTGCGCGATGCGATCGATCGCAACGATCTTCCGGCCGGTCTCGAATATGCCCTTTCCGACAAAATGGTGAAGGCTGAACTCGAAGGTTTCGCCAAGGCTGTGTCCGAGCGTTTCGGGGAACGGACATTCCTGCCTTTGGCTGCGAAAGACACCGGCGGCAAGACTTTCGAGACCGTCACAGCAGGAATGACGGCCGGCCAGAAGGCGGAGGTCCAGTCTGCGTGGAATTCCATGCGGACGGTCCAGCAACTTGCCGCTTATGAACGAACGACGGAAGCGCTCAAGCAGACCGAGACGCTGCGGCAAACCAAGAGCCAAGGGCTCTCGCTGAAATGACCGGGGCTGCAACCCGCCGGTCGATGACCACGCAGCAACGACGAGCCATTGTGGTTCTGTCGATGGCGGCGGTGGCCGCCATCCTGCTGGTGGTGACTGCCGTGGCCGGCGGCTACCGCATCAATCTGACACCGAGCGAGCCACTCGGCCTGTGGCGCATCATCCCGCTTCATCGACCGGCAGCAGTCGACGATCTCCTGTTCATCTGCCCGCCGGAAACGGCGGCGATGCGGGCAGCGAGGGCACGAGGCTATTTCCGTTCTGGTTCCTGCCCGGGCGGCGTCGCACCGTTGATCAAGACAGTGATCGCCGTTGTAGGACAGCGTGTCGAAATCGGCGTCAGCGTGAGCGTGGATGCAAGGAAGGTCCCCTCCTCAGATCTCGCTTTGCGCGATGGAAAAGGTCGGCCGTTGACTCCGTTTCCGAGCGGCATTGTACCGCAAGAGCACGTCTTCCTGCATTCCGCATTCCCCGGCTCCTATGACTCCCGATATTTTGGCCCGGTGCCAACCTCCGGTATTCTTGGTCTCGCGCAGGAGGTGTTCACCTATGTGCCGTGATTACCTTCGACCGATGTTGCTGATCTTGGCTGCGATCGCTGTCGGCATCGTGGGCTGGGGCGGGCATGTGCTGCTTTTGCCAGTCGCGTTGGGGTTTCCAATTCTTTGGTCGATCTGTCAAACCAGGATGGTGGCCGCATTCGTCTCCACCAGTTACTTCTTGGCCGCGTCGCGCGGTCTGCCACAGGGCGTCGCTGCGTTCTATTCATCCGATATCTGGCCGGGTCTGTTGCTCTGGCTATGCGCGTCTTTGAGCTTCGTTGCCGTGCATACGGTCCTCTGGACGAAGAACAGCGGAGTGCGTCCGTTTCGCTATCTTCTGGCGGCCATCATCATGTCGATTCCGCCTTTCGGCATCACGGGCTGGGCGCATCCCGTGACAGCCGCGGGCGTTTTGTTTCCGGGATGGGGATGGTGGGGACTGGGCTTGATCACAGCTGGCCTTGCGGGCCTCGTAACCCGCATGTGGCCAGCTGTCGCCATTGCCTTAGCAGGCTTATGGCTTTGGTCCGCCATGATCTGGACCGACCCGAAACTACCGGAAGGCTGGCAGGGCGTCGATCTGGAAATGGGCGCTTCGCTCGGCCGTGAGGCCGGTCTTCACCGCCATCGTGATATGATTGCAACGGTGCATGGCGCCGCCAGCGATGGCGCCCGCTTCGTGGTGCTGCCGGAAAGTGCGCTCGGTTTCTGGACACCGACCGTGGCGCGGCTTTGGACGAGCGGTCCGGGGATAGCGATGCGACGGTCATCGCCGGCGCCACGGTGCTCAATGCTACCGGCTACGACAATGTCCTGGTCGCGATCGACAGCAAGGGCGGCCACATCCTCTATCGCGAGCGCATGCCGGTTCCCGGTTCGATGTGGCAGCCGTGGCGATCCTGGTTTGGGGAGAGCGGCGGCGCCCGGGTGGATTTCTTCGCGAACCCGGTCGTCCCGATCGGTGCCAGCCGCGCAGCACCGCTGATCTGCTACGAGCAACTGATCGTATGGCCGATCCTCCAGTCCATGCTCCACGATCCTGACTCCATTATTGCCGTCGGAAACGGCTGGTGGACCGATGGGACGTCGATCGTCGCCATTCAGCGCGCCGCCACCACCGCATGGGCAAAACTCTTCGCAAAATCGCTCGTCATTGCCTTCAATACCTGAGCGCAGAGGAGACACCATGATCGACGCCGCCCTGATAAAAGAATGCGCAGACCCTTCCCTCAAGCCCACGATCGTCGAGCAGTTCGTGATGGCAGCGGGCTCGGATGATCCCCTTGCCGTTACCGTCAAATCGGGCAGCCGATTGATACTCGTTCCGAAGGCGGCATCGGTCGACGAGGCGCTGGCGATTGTGCGCCAATACGCCGGTCAGGCCGTTGTCCGCGTCGGCCTGACCCAATTCCCGGCCGGCGTGGGAGTCAAGGAACCGGCGCATCTGCAACCCGACCTTGTCGATTCCTGCCAAAACCTTCGCAAAGGCACGGCGATGTTCGCCAAGGTCCTCAGGATCGTCGCGAAATGGTATGGCAACCCCACGAGCAAAGACGTCTTCCCGCAGATTTTCGAGGATGCGGTTTACGCGTGGAAGACCGGTGAGTTCGAGGGCGTGAGCGTGTTTCAGGCGGAGGATACTGGTGGGGCTAGTCCAATCGACCAAGTGAATACCGTGGATGAGCACGCAGGTGGTCCCGAGCATTCCGATGCCGACGCTGATCTGAGTCAGACGCCCGACGGCGATCTTGGCACGGCAGGGATACGGATCGATCTATCTCGCATCGGCGGCGCGAAATGAAATCCATAAGTTGGAACTGCGGTACAATTAAGCCTGGGCCTAGCTTGCGCTGCGAACGTAAAAATTCGCCGCAGCCTCGGCGCTGAACGTCGTCTCAGGGTAGGTGGTTTCAGTGATATTCACGCAAAGAACGCTGCAGTCATCATAGCCACGCCTGCTTTCGCAGCGATGGCCGTCCAAAAAGGACATCTGGTCGGCTGGCGATAGCTCCGCCCAGAAACCATCCGTCGCGGCCAACAGCGTATCCGCCGTCAGAGCGATGTTGGTGACTTCCGGCGCAATGAACCCCCTGGAACGGAAGCTTCGGATGAGACGGTGGCGTGCGGGAAGTTTGGCGAGCTCTGGGTAACGGCACCTTTGCCAAGGCATTCGCAAGCGTATGGGGTTCTGTTCGCCACTGAATTTCAGACCTGTACGCTACTTTGCCGAAAAGAGAGTCACCAGCATGCAGGACCAGAATGGGGTGTTTCTCGGCGGCATGCAGGATGACATAACTGGCGGAGCCTCTTGGAAAGTCCCCTATCAGACCTTGTTGGATCATACGCAACTGTTCGACCAAGCCATCGGGTGTCACGCCCACCGTTGTGCCGACGAACCAATCCACCACTGCTCGTATGATGGCGCAGGCATATTCGCCATTGCTTTGGCCAGTGGTGGCACCATCTGCGACAATTCCAAGAAATTCTCCCGGCCGGGTGCCGATGCCTGCATGATCGCGGTTGTCAGGGGTCTTCGTGCCCTGATGGCTATGCCATTGCGCGTCAATGTGCATCAGGTCCACCGTTTCCGCAGTGGCTGATAGCAATGAAGCGCTCCCGAACAATATCCACGCGACCAGTCGGTCCTCTGATATTCCCCTCAAGGAAATCGTCAAAATCGGGTTGCGCGATCAAGGCTGTGAAGCGCTCTGCGATATAGGCGCGGACGTCCTCACCAGCGCTCGAAATTTCCTCCAGGAGCGCTTCTCGTCCGTCGACGACGAGCAGGATATCTTCAGCGTCACGACTGAATAGCAGGTCATCGTTTCCGCGGCCCGCAAATGCTTCGAGCTTCGTGGCGACGAACAGGGCCGGCGTCAAAACCTGTATTTCCAGACCTTCCACGAGCGGATACGTTGTGGCGGTTTTGATGCCTTGAGCGTACCAACGATTGCTGAAGCCAAGGATAGTTTCGTCGTCCGGCATGAAATCGACGTTAAGCGGGCCAAGCCGCATACGGCAGATCACGGTTTCATCGGCGGCCTCGGAAAAGCCCTTCATCCGAAGCAGTTCCAATAACTGAGCCCATTCCGCAAATCCTGCCAAGTCGACGATAAGGTCAATATCGTCGGTGGCACGAACATCTTCGAGCGTCACTGGGTCAGTGATGAAAAGCGCGGTCGTGCATCCGCCCACAAAGACAAGCCGACCGCGCAGGTCATCGCCTAGCGCGGCTGCCACAGTTTTTAGCATTTCGAGGAGCTGGCCGCGTACAGTGATCATTTGGCGAGAAGCCTCGATTTTAACCGCTCGCTTGCCAGTTCGGTTTCTCGTTGGTTTCCCAATCTGATAGCATCGACAAGTGCAAGATATTCGTAAAGCCGTTCGTCTTTCAGGGCGGCTTCGGGAACGCTTTTGAACAGCGGATTGATGGATTGTCCCATGTCTCCGCCGCTGGCGTATGGCCAGACATAGTTGTAACTGCCACCGCTTATCAATAGGCTCTCGAGCATTGGTGCTGCGAAAGCCGTTGGGATGCCCCGCTGCATCGCCCCAGGATTTGCAGGAAAGACAAACTTCAACCCGTTGATGATGAAGTTGACAAGGTTTCTCCGATGCGGCCGCGGTTCGTTCGCCTTATTGTCCTTCCTTGCGATTCCAGAGGAAATGCTCCTCTTGATCGACTGGCCCACTTCGGTCTTGCTTATGCCGAGTAGGGCCTCCAAATTTCGAACGGAATAAGGATCGGCGCCTAGCGATTCTGATCGCAATTGGTCGGTGCCTTTTTCCAACTCTTGGTCCTGCAGGCTGATGAGCTTGAGGAGTACGACGATATCTTGGCTTTTCATCTTAAGTGTCCTCTGTCCTAGGACTGAGGACAGTAAGCCATACTCCGTGCCAATTGTCAAAACGACTGAAGCCCGTCAGCGAAATTTTGTTACAAGCTCGGCTGGGTCAACACCCAGTGCCTCGGCTACCTGAGCAAGGACAGTAACGCTGGCAGAAACATCGGCGCGCTCGATCGCGCCGATATAGCGCACTAAGGCTCGATCGGTCCGCCAGTTCTTCCTGGGTCAGTTTCTTGCCATGATGTATCCGACGCAGGTTGATCGCCAGGATTGTGTGCAACGCCTTCAATGAAAGCGCTATTCCGCGCTAAGTTAGCACGGTCCGGGCGCTTTGGCGTTGAGTGACGGAACTAGGCATTGATATAAAAGCTCGGAGAATGGGACCTGTTGTCCTAGGATTTGTATCACCAATCCCTAAAGTCGAGAAAGCCCTCGCTCGGTGAATTCTTTACCACGAATGTTGCCTCGATTGGATGAGAACGGACAAATCCAGTGGTTGCCAAGAGTAAAGACCCAGCTTGCCAAGACACGCCACCGGGGGATAGTGCAGGCATTCATCGGGCTGGCGTCTCACGAAGCCTTGCCTGAAGGTCTTCCAATATCGGCCCTGTCGAGAGGCAAGCGCTTTATCGACTTCACCTTCAGCCCCTCCTCCGACAACTTTCGAGGCCGTCCATGGCCAGGGTGATTCGAGACATGGCGCACGGACAATTCGAAATGTGGCTGGCACAAATAATTCTCGTCACTACAGGTTGAGCATGAACTCGGCGGTCCGCAAGACGACTTCTTTTAGTCGTCAAAGCTCGGCGCTTGGAATCTGTGGCTCCTTCGGCGCGCTTCAGCAACTCACAGGCTTCGATGCCCAAGACAGTCGCCAAACGGTCAACGACATCGATGCTTGCATTGTAAACGCTTCGCTCTAGCGAACTGATATAGGTGCGATCGATATTCGCGCGATGCGCAAGCTCCTCCTGGGACAAGCCTTTAGCCTGCCGTGCAGCTCGCAAATTTCAGGCAAATACCTCTCGAGATCTCCATCTTCGAGAGAACAGCGGCTTGATGAGTATTCTACCACGGAGTATTCTCTACAACTCAAGTGAGGGTCAGATCCTTTTGAGCAAATAGGCAAGACAGTCTCATTCTCGTGCCTGCACCTCTCCGACATCGATTGGGGAGGCGCCAAGCGCAGTCGCGCAGGATCCCGGTTGCCGCTAATCCACAAATCTTAGATGGATGACGGTCAGCTGATATTGTGGTGGCGCTCAAGCGATATAATAAGGCTGAAGACTTGGGTCGGGCGGCAGAGAATGAAGTTAGGGAGAAGCGGATGAACGATGTGGGCTCATCTCGCTACAGTTCGATGCAAGAGTCAGAACTAGAAGTGCTGGCGGTTGCTGCGCTCCGTGAGCACCGTCATCTTATTGCCGCCGATGAGGCTGTCTACGAGGAGTGGACTCGCGCGAGCGTCGATCCGTCGGTTTCCGCCGCCGTACTCAAAAGCCTGCAGGACGAATATGTCGCGCGTCAGAAAAAATCCGAAGCCCAACAAGAGGTGCTGTCGGAAATCATCGACGCCCTTGGTTACGTCCCGGATGTTCCCTTGGATGGCAATGGATGACGCTCAAACCAAACCGTGATCTTTAGCGATCGCGACTAGTTGCGGAACGGTTGCCGCGTCGAGCTTTTCGCGTGCTTTATCGAGGTAGTGTTGCACTGTCCTCGGGTTGATCCCCGTCAAGATTGCGGTTTCAGGGGCACTTTTGCCCTTTGCCGCCCACATGAGGCACATTGCTTCTCTTGGTGAAAGCAAACGTTTCGGAGCGACAATCGTCGTCGCAGCGATGATCTTCAGGCGGTAGTGGATCGCCAGAACCGCCCGGATCGCTTTTTGCGCGTCCTCCAATTTAGAACCGTCAACCGTCTGCGCTGAGGATGCAAACGTCAGCATCATCGTCGACCCGAAACTTCCTTCGACGGGAATCGTCACCCCGCTGCGAATGCCATGTTCAATCGCTTGGTCTCGGAAGCGCCTGAGCTTGGAGCTTCCACGAGATGGCCAATCATCGGCCGTCCAGGAAAAGATCCGCATGCGAGTCTTGGCCTCCCACACGACCGGATCGATCTGGGAATATTGGCTGACAACATAAACGTCCTGCCATTCCTCGGGATACGAGTTGAATGTGCGGATTTCCGCGCCTTCGGTCTGCAGATACGCGAAACGTTCAAAGCCACAAGAGTTTGCGAAGGCTTTCAGGGCACTTTTGATCATACGTTCATCGTGCGCGGCTTCTGCCATATCGATGAGAGAGCGAAGGTCTCCGGTCAATGCCTTTTCTCCTACTGCGCAGTTGAGAGCCTCCCACTCGTCGCGCCACGGTCGTTGCAAGTCATAGGTGTACTCTCCTCCTCCGAGTATTCAAGTCTTCACGACCTAAATATGATAGTTTGAGGAGAGATTTTCACTGCCCCTGGCTCGCTGTGCGGTATGGCACTGTCGTGCGTAGCGAAATAGCGAAACTTCGGCTTCGTGGGCTGGTCAACGGCTGCTGTAAGTCGACGGGAAAATAATGTCCTGATCGACCAGCACATTGAACTTGTAGCCCGGCCGGATGCGGATCGTCGGCTGAACGTTCAGGTTCTTCGAGATCGTCTCTTCCGCTACCCGACCGAATGACTCAGCAAAATTCCGCCGCGCTGCATCCGAGGCCGTGTCCTGCGTCGCGAGCGTCGAACTTTCGGGCATCGACATATCGATGCCAGTGCCGATGATTGCCACTAGGGCTGCGGAACCGAAGGTCCTCCAGAGATGGCGGTCGACCTTGTCCTGGAAGCCCCCATATCCTTCGGCGTCCGTGCCGGCCATGCCGCCGATCTGCAGGGTAGAGCCATTCGGGAAAATGAGGTCCGTCCAAACGACAAGAACCCGTTCCTGGCCGAATGAGACCTTGGAATCGTAGCGGCCGAAGAGCTTTGCACCCTGCGGAATAAGCAGGCGATAGCCGGTTGCGCTGTCGTAGACATTCTGGCTGATCTGAGCGGTAATGCGACCTGGCAGGTCGGAATTGAGGCCGGTGATCAATGTCGCCGGGATGACCGAACCTCGCTTCAATTCATTGGGTGACATTTGTGGCACGACCTGGTTTGGCAGGTAGCCGAGATCCTTGATGTCCTGATTGAAAAAATCCTCCTTGGACGTCTGCTCGTTCTGATCGATATTCTGCCCCATCAGGCCGGATTGCATGGCGGCGGCATAAAGGTCTGAGGCGCTGTTTGCCGCGACATTTGTCGGTTGACGGCTTGTGTTATCGGTGGAATTCGCGGCCGTCTCGACCTCGGAGATGTCTACCTTTAGCTGCAAATCGAGCGCTGTGGAACGAGCCTGGAGACGCGCCATCCGTTGCCGCTGGGCTTCGTGCATATATTGTTCGTCCTGCTCTCGCTTCAGGCGAGCCTTCCACTCCTCTTCGGATTCGAGCCTTTGTCGGCGATCTTGTCGATCTGTTGGTTGGCGCTCGACGACCGGTTCCTGCTTTTCCTTTTTCTCCGCGACGACAGGTGTCGGCTGGAACACCTCCTGCTTTTCTGGCTCACCGATAATGCCATCCGTGACACCCCGCTTAAGCTGGTCGCCGAAACTGGTCGCAGGGCTGTTGGAAGCACCCTCGATGTCGCCGCGATTGAAGGGAAAGCCCGCGCAGCGACAGACCAATCACGACGACGCCGACGAACAGCACGATGACAATGATGGCGACGATGATCGGCAGGCGGTTGAGCCGCCGCATGCCCTGCTGATCGTCGGCTTGGCTTGACGTGCCAAGCTGGAGCGACTGGACCATGTTAATCTCCGTCAGTTGCGCTGCATGATCGAAAGCGGGCTGGTCGGCGTGGCGCCGGCCGCCGTCGGCGTATAGGTGCGGCCGAGAGCAATCGAAGGCGTCGAGAGCCGCGCCAAAATCTGCCCGTCGAAGTCCCCGATCGAATAGGAAAGCTCGAATGGTTTGACGTCCTTGGCGATCTTGCCGTCCGTGACGACCGTGTAACCCCACCCCTTTAGGGCCACCTCGAGGGCGGTCGCGAACTCCGACGTGTCTTTCTCCATTTTGATCATCGTCGCACCGGCCTGGCCCATCTGTTCAGCCAGACGACTTGCCATGTCGCCGGCGATGGCGCTTGCAACCGGTCCGGTGACGGCCACAGGGGTCGAGCTGGTGGTGAGTGCGTCGTCGGCCGTTTGGCAGCTGGAGAGCAGCGCGGCCACGATGAAGAATGCGAATAGCTTCTGCATGGTTCAGCCTCCCCGCCGGATGGTGATCTTCTGCTGCCGCCAACCGGCTCCGGAAACGAGGATCGCCCTGTCGATCGCATAGTCGACGGTCATCATGTCGTTCTTCATCCGGTAATTGACGATGCGATTTTGACCGCCGGAGACGACGAAAAGCACAGGCGCGTCCTGGCCGGAGATCGACTTCGGGAATTGGATGTAGGTCTTCACCCCGTCCGAATAGACCCGCTTCGGCTTCCAGGGCGCGCTGCCGCTCACCGAGTAGGAGAAGTTCAGCTTGTCCGGCGCGGTGCCCGGAATGCCGCCCGTTTCGAGACGGGCGTTGATGTCGGCGAGCTTAGTCGACACGTCTTCCGGATATTCGAAACCAATGCGCGCCATGTACTGGCTCGGATGGGACTTGAGCTGGATGTGATAGGTGCGCCGTGATGTCGTCACGACCATCGAGGTGAGCAGGCCTGGCTCCGATGGTTTGACGATGAGATGGATCGCCTGCCCGCCTGTCGCCCCCGAGGTGGCCGGCTCCACCTTCCATCGCACGGTGTCGCCGACGAGCACATCGCGGACGATCTCGCCACCCTGAAGTTCGATGTCGCAGACCTGTAGCGGCGAGCAGACGACGGACGGCTGGGTCTCGCCGAACAGAAAAATGACCTTTCCGTCCGGTCCCGTCGTGACCAGTCCCGGCGTGCCGCGCCACTTTCTGGAGAGATTTGTTCCTTTCACCTCGTTGCTCGTCATACTTTGCGCCTGCGCGCCCGCCGCAAGCAAGAGTCCGGCCATGCAGCCGGCGGCTGCGATCAATCCTGTTTTTTTCATTGAAAGAATCCCTGCCCTTAAAGCTGTGCCGTCCAGTCAAAATCCCGGACGTAGAGGCCGATCGGATTGAGGCGGATCGTCGCCTCATCCTGTGGCGCGGTGAGCGTCACCGTTGCGATCCCGCGGAACCGCCGCGTGCCAGTTTCCTTGCCCTTGCGGTCCCGCTCGTATTCCGTCCAGTCGATCTGATAGGTCTGGTTCGAGAGCGCCACGATGTTGTTGACCTCGATGGCAACTGTCGAAGCCTTCGCTTTCTGGAACGGAGAATTGCCTCGGAACCAGGCGTTGACCTTCTCCGTCGACGGATCGGACGTGCGCAAAAGCGCATAGGTTCGGTCGATATATTGTTTCTGCACCACTGCGTCCGGCGTGATCGAGCGAAAGCTTGTGACGAAGTTGCCGAGCGTGGCGCGACTACGCGCACATCGGCATACTCGATCTGCTGCGGAAAGCCTGCTGTGACGGCGGTCCCAAGCTTGTCGACCTCGACGATGTACGGCACCAGCCGCACCTGCGTGCTCAAATACATCGCATAGCCAAAGCCGATCACCGCCATGGCCAGCCCAAGGACTCCGACAATGCGCCATGCGGCCGCCGCCTTGACATAGGAGCCATAGCGTTCACTCCATTCCTGGCGAGCGGCAAGATACGGGTTTTCCGGAGCGCGGTTTGTGGCCATTTCTTCTTCCCTCGTTTCGATTATGGTTTGTCGTTGCGTTCGGGAAGAGGTTTTGGTCCGCTGTGACCGCCACGCTGTTCATCGAGCTTCGCGTTGGCCAACCCGAGAATGGACCCGGCATAAGCACCCGGAGAGCCGATTGCCTTTTCCTTCGCGGCCGATCCGGCTGCTTGCGCACCGGAACTGAAGCTTGCACCTATCCCCCGTAGAGCAGCACCGGCGACGGATGAACCGCCAGCTCGTGCGGCTTGAGCCGCCGCGAAGCCCGCACCGGCAGCGCCGGCGGAGAGGAAGCCAGCACCTGCGGCGAAAGACGCCGCTTGCCCACCGTGTCGGATTGCCTCCATTCCACCGGAAACGGATGCGCCCTGCACAACGCCCTGCATAATGTTCGGGACGTACATCGCGATAATGAAAACGACTACGGCAATCCCAGCGATGGCGAGAGCGGTTTGAAACTGGTCGCCGATATCGGGCTGATTGGCGAGGCCGATCAGCACTTCCGAACCGATACGAGAGATCATGACAAGTGCCATGAGCTTCATTCCGACGGAGAAAGCATAGACCAGGTAGCGGACTGCAAAGTCCTTGGTGAACGACGACCCGCCAAGGCCGAGCATGATCATGCCAGCGAGAAGCCCGATATACATTTCGACCATGACCGAAACGAAAATCGCGGCGACAAGAGAAAACGCGATGACTGTCACAATCATCGCGAACGTGGCCGAGATTGCCAGCGCATTATCTTCGAAGAGACCGAACTGTACCTTCTCTGACATTTTCGTGGCAACTGCGAGACCGGCGTTGAACACGTCAGCTGGTGATGCCGTCCCTCCCCCTGCGCCGATCTGGAAGAGACTATCTACGACCGCCTTGGCGAAGGTCGGTCCTTGCGCGAGCACGAAAGCGAAGAATCCAACGAACATGATCCGCCGCACCAGTTCGGCGAACCAGCTATCCAGTGAGGCGGACTGGATTGCCAGCCAGACGGCGGCAATGCCGATCTCGATCGTTGCGAGGATCCAGAACAGCGATCTCGCAGCGTCCATGACGGTGGTTTCCCACCCCTTCGCTGCGGTCGTGATCTGGCTCTGGAGCGACGTCAATACTGACCCTTCTTGCGCAAGGGCTGGCTGGGCCACGACCGCCGTGAAGGCGGCAAGCAGCATGGCAGCCCGTAGCTGATGAAGTGTCGTCGTAGTTGTCATCCGCTCACCATTCGATTTTCATCTTTTCGCCGCCCGACGTGGAGTGGTCGCTCGACGAGCTGAAGAACTTCGCCCTGCGTTCTTGAGGTTTCTGCTTTTCGGAGATCAACAACCAAATGCCGGCGCTGGCTGCAGGCCAGGATTGTTGCGATTGCAATCAGAATTGCTTTCCTCACCATTCCACCTTCATCTTATCGCCGCCTGAGGTGGAGGGAGCCGTCGCACTGAAGAATTTCTCCCGCCTAGCCTGTGCCAGATCCTTGTCCGTCTGTTCGGTTTGCAGCCAGGTTCCCATCATTGTCATCTGCTGAGAGACGAGCCCTCGAAGCTTCTGCATCTGGGCAACCTGCTGAGCGGCGATCTCGTGCCCGACCTGCAAAGCTTTCACCTGCCCGTCAGCCGTCTCGGACATCGACCGCAGAGAGGACATCGTATCTTCCTCGCTATCGAACTGATCGGCGGTGAGGCTCGCCGCCTTCAGCGAGCTGGCGATGGTGTCACGGTTGGTGTTCGACCAGGACTGATAGGTCGAGGAGAACGTCGCATTATCAGGCAAATTCGCCTTGAGATCGGCATAGCTCTGAAAGCGTTGCTGAAGAACGTCGTCCGCATTTCCCATCGAAAAGGCAATGCCCTGTCCCTGGTCGACGATACTGCGCAACTGGTTGAGATCGCTTTCGACCTGCCCCCAGACGTGGTCAGGAAGCTGCGCGGTGTTTTGCAGCATGTTCTCGTAGATCTTCAACTGGTTCTGGATCTGCTCTGCAAGCTGGCTGATCTGGGTCAGCTGATTGTCGACCTGGATGCCGGAGCTTTTCATCAGGTCCACGAGCTGCGCATTGTTGGCGAGCTGCGTCCATTCCGTCGCGGCGCCGGTGGCCGAACCGGCCTGCACCGAACCTTGATTGACGATCGTGAGCGCGGCAGCGGCCGCCAGGCAAGCAAACCATCTATTCGTACTTGAGCAGCGATGCGGCATCGTGAACTCCTCTCATTTCAAGCCAGTGGATTGGCCAGTCGTGGCCATGTTCGGATTTCAGTCCGCGGATGCGCTTGAGGTCCTCTTTGCCCGACGCGCCGACAAAGCTCAGCGCGACTGGCCCAAGCGACATGTTGAAGAGTCGCCGGCCTTCTGGCGTGGCGACGTAGTATTCGCGCTTCGGCATGGCGGTAGCGACGATCTCGATCTGTCGCTCGTTGAAGCCGATGCGCTCGTAGAATTCCCGCGTGCCCGATCTGCGAGCGGCGCCGTTTGGGAGGCATATCTTTGTCGGGCAGGATTCCTTTAGTACGTCTATGATCCCGGACCGCTCGGCGTCGGAGATCGATTGGGTCGCAAGAACGACAGTGCAATTCGCCTTGCGCAGCACCTTCAACCACTCATGCAGATCTTGTCGTGGAACACAGGGTGGCCGAGCATCAACCACGCCTCGTCGAGCACGATCAGACTGGGGGACCCATCCAAGCGTTTCTCGATCCTGCGGAACAGGTAGGTCAGCACCGGCACGAGATTGCGTTCGCCCATATTCATCACCTGGTCGATCTCGAAAGTCTGGAAAGCGCCGAGTGTGAGGCCGTCCTCTTCCGCATCAAGGAGCTGGCCCATCGGGCCATCGACGGTGTAGTGGTGCAGCGCGTCCTTGATCTCATGAAGCTGCACGCCGCTGACGAAATCCGAGAGCGAGCGACCTGATGCATTCGCCATCAGTCCGACCTGCCGAGAGATTGCGTTACGATGATCGGGGGTGATGGTGACGCCCTGCAGGCCGACCAGCATCTCGATCCATTCCGTCGCCCAAGCCCGGTCGGCATCACTTTTGAGTTCGGACAATGGGCAAAGGCCAACGCCCTCCCCTCTTCCGCATTGTCGCCGCCGATCTCATAGTGATCGCCGCCGGCTGCGAGCGTCAGGGGCAGAAGTGAACTGCCTTTGTCAAAGGCGAAGATCTGTGCATTTTCGTACCGGCGAAACTGCGCGGCGATCAGGGCCAGAAGCGTCGACTTGCCTGAGCCGGTTGGACCGAAAATCAGCGTGTGGCCGACATCATCGACGTGCAGGTTCAGACGGAATGCTGTCGATCCGCTCGCAACCTGCATCAAGGGTGGGGAATTCGGTGGGTAAAAGGGGCATGGCGCGACCGGGTTTCCGGACCAGACCGAATTCAGCGGAATCAAGTCGGCGAGATTGGTGGTGTTGATCAGCGGCTCACGGATGTTGCAATACCAGTTGCCCGGCAAGCTGCCGAGATAGGCGTCGGTGGCGTTGAGCGTTTCGATCCGCGCCCCGAAACCTTCCGCCTGGATCAGCCGCCGGATCGCTTCGGCCTTCTCCTGGAGTGCTTCGCGATCGCTGTCGAACAGCACGACGACCGGTGTGTAATAGCCATAGGCAACCAGCTGCGACGAGGCCTGCGCGATGGCATCCTCCGTCTCGACCACCATGGTCATCGCGTCCTGGTCGACGGATCGACTTTGTGTCTGGAATATCTGGTCGAAGAACGGCCGGACCTTCTGCTGCCATTTCTTGCGTGTGCGTTCGAGCTTTTGCCGGGCCTCCTCGGCATCGAGAAAGATGAAGCGCGATGACCATCGATAGGTCAGAGGCATCAGATCAAGGCTGTTCAAAATACCCGGCCAGCTTTCTGCCGGCAGACCGTCGATCGCAACGACACCGAGGAAACGGTTTTCGACCTTTGGCGTCAGTCCGTGCTCCAGCTCCGCGGTGGCGATCCAGTCGAGATACATGGGAACGTCGGGAAGCCGGATTGGATGGCTTTCCCCGGTAGTGCAGAACCGGGCGAACTGCAGCAGCTCGTCATATCGGGCAATCCTCTCCCCTCCCCTTTCGACCGTTTCGCGGGTTTCCATTCGACGGATCGAAAGAGTGTTGGCAAAATACTGCTCAAGCTCGCGCACCGCGTTCTTGAACACGAAGAGCACCGTGTCCGCGTAGGATTTCTTCCGGCTTTCCTCATCCGAATAGATGTATTTGCTGAGAGCAGTCTTCTTGGACTCGAGCGGCCGATAGGTCAGGATTAGCGCATGCTTACTCTCGAAATGCCCCTGCTCGCGCGCGAAATGCGCTCGGCGCTCGGCATCGATCGCGCGGGTCACCGGGTCCGGGAAATGGCATCGGTCTTCCGATGGATAGTCGACCGTCGGAATGCGGATGGCCTCGACCTGAATCATCCAGCCGCTTCCAAGCCGTGACAGAACGGCATTGATCTGCCTCGACAGCTCGTTGCGCTCGAGGTCAGTAGCACTTTCGGAGTCCGGGCCAGCGAAGTACCAGCCTGCCATCAGACTTCCGTCCTTCAAGAGGAGGACACCATTGTCGACGAGGCCGGCATAAGGAACGAGATCGGCGAAGGACGGGCCGGTCACCCGGAAGCGTTTGAGAGCTACCATGGCCTCCTCCTCAGTACCGTCGCCACGGCGAAGTGGTCGCCTTGTAATAGGGCTTGTAGGAAATGTGCCTGATATAGACTTGCCGCATCAGTGGGTCGGACTTCGCCATCATCCTGAGCAGCCCGACGATGACAATCCAGACGGCGACGCCGAAGAGGGCCGAATAGACCGTGAGGACGACGAAGATCAGGATTACGGCTGCAAGGCCGGTGATCAGGACCAGCTCCCGGTCGGCGCCCATGAGTAGGTTGGGGCGGGAGAGCGCGGATGGATGCGGTTACGCCGCAGGCTGGACAGCGACTCAGCCATGATCTCCCTCCCCTCCTCTGTTCGAACCAATTGACGTGATCTGCTCGTCGGTCAGCCCGATCGAAGCGCCGGTCGCACCGAACAGGCCGACAATGTTGGTGGCGCCGAGCAGGATGCCGGCGACAAGAACGACGTACACAAGTCGCCGCGCGAAATCGTTGAGCTCGCCGCCGAAGATCAGCATGCCGCCGGCGATCGCCACGGCTGCAAGCGCGATCGCACCCGCGACCGGGCCTGTGATCGACTCCTGAATCTGCTGTAGTGGCCCTTCCCATGGTAGGCTGCCGCCGGAACTGGCGAGCGCCGGCGCGACAGAGGCAAGAACGATTGGCGTCGCCACGAGCGCGGCGGCGATGAGGGTATGTTTACGCGACATGGCGCGCCTCCTGTTCTTCGGTGAGCTGGTCGGATTCGATCTCGTACCGTCCGTTGATGAACTGCTCGACTTGAATGATGTCGCGAACAAGCCGCCCACGCGGCGTCCGCTCAATCGAAATGACCAGGTCGACGGCCTCTCCGATCACCTCGTGCATCGGCTGCTGGCTTGCCTCGGCCGTGAGCTGTTCAAGGCGGCGTAGCGCCGACATGGCGGTGTTGGAGTGAATGGTCGCTACGCCGCCCGGGTGACCGGTGTTCCAGGCCTTGAGCAATGTCAGGGCCGCGCCGTCGCGAACTTCGCCAACGACGATCCGGTCGGGACGTAGCCGCATAGTGCTCTTGAGGAGCCGCGCCATGTCGATCGTATCGCTGGTATGCAGGAGAACGGCGTTCTCGGCCGCGCATTGGATTTCCGCGGTGTCCTCAAGAATGACGAGACGATCCTCTGGCGTGGACATGACGATCTCGTTGATGACGGCATTCGCAAGAGTCGTCTTCCCCGAACCGGTCCCCCGGAAATGATGATGTTGAGCCGCGCAGAAATTGCGCTGCGGATAGTGGAGGCCTGGTATTCTGTCATCACGCCGTTGCAGAACATAGTCCTCGAGCGGAATGAGGCGCGATGCCCGGCGTCGAATCGTGAAGGCAGGCTTGGCTACAACGGGGGGCAACAGACCCTCGAAGCGGTGGCCACCGATTGGCAGCTCGCCGGAGATGATTGGCTGTTCCGTGTCGACCTCTGACTGAAGCGCGTGCGCCACTGTGCCAATGACCATCTCCGCGGCAGCGGATGACATCTCGCCGGCGGGTGCAACGCCGTGACCGAGGCGTTCGATGAACAGCTTTCCGTCCGGATTGAGCATGATCTCGACGACAGTCGCGTCGTCCAGGGCAACACAAAGCTGATCGCCGAGCGCCTCCTGAAGTTTGCGGACAAGCCTGGGATGAGAGCGAAGCTGGTTCACGGATTTCTCCTTACGCTGCCTGGCTGAGAGGGCTGAGTTCAGAACGGTAGTTGGAAGGCCGGAGCCTGAGGAACGTCTCCGCGTTGGCAGGCAGCGTGCCTGCCACGGCCATCGTCACGCCGATCTTCTTCGGCTCGCCCAGACGCTGCAACGGCCATCCGACGCGAGCAAGGATGCGCTCAGATCGGAGATCGGTCACTGTGACAATCTCGGTGTAGCCATTCATGAAACACCATTCGATGATGCCGGCGAACATGGTCAGCGTGGCCTCATGGATGGAACCGTCGCCCCTCCCCTCCGCGAGGGCCGTGTCGACGCAGAAGCGAGAACTCTCGATCATCGCGGCATGACCGTTGAGTTGACCGTCGGGGAGAAGCGACGGGAAAACGTCCGCCGCCATTGTCGGACCAAGCGTAGGAAGGAGCCTCGCGCATCCAGCCAGTTGGCCGGTCTCTGTGATGGCGAGAACGTAGGTCGGCCGGAGCGCGTCGAAACCATCCGACTCGCACCCCGCCGCTACGTCGACTTCCCAGCCTAGCCGATCGGCAAAAACCCGCGCACGAAGCTGGTAGTGTGTGTGGAGGAGGTGCGCCTCTGGGATCGTCCGAGGCGTTGAGAGCGCGAGAACCTGCATGATTTTCTCCGTCATTGTTGGACGGTTGGAAATCAGCACAGATTAGAATCGAGGGGCAGTTGTAGGATTCAACATGCCGACAGCGAGGGCGAGTCGCGGTTTCATGAGGGGCGTGGTGTCACAGGACCTCTAATCTCCTTGCTGTGATACTGTTCGGATTTGTAGGATTCACAGGAGAACAATCCGGGATCAAAGACCCGTTAATTTGAGGCTAACTCTCAGGCAGGGAAAGCAAAATACCGAATAGCTTCATGCAGATTGTCCCTAGTCGTTAACCTTTTGTTAACCCTAAACTTCTGGACCAGTTCCGAGAATCGTGTTCTAACTTTAGCGGGCAATGGCCGGTAAACCGGCAGAAGGCCGCCAAGAGGGACAGATGGCGATAGCAAACCGAGTAGAAGCAGTTGTTGGCTCGAAAGAAGACGCTGGCAGCAAAATCATGCGCCATGCCGGGCTATTGTCCGGCCAATTGCAGCAGCTCAGAACCCGTATGTATCCGCCAAAGTCGGAAAAGACCCTGCGTCCGTTTCTCACCAACGAAGTGTCGAAGCTGACGTCTATACCCGATTCCACCCTCAAACTCATGTCTACCGAAGGACGCGGACCGGTTCCTAGCAGGCTGGAAAATAACCATCGCGTCTACACGCTGGCCCAGATCAATGAGTTGCGTGAATTGTTCATGATGCAGAAACCTTCAGACGCCTTGCGATTCCTTCCTCGTCGTCGTGCCGGCGAGCACCTCCAGGTTCTTGCGATAGCCAACTTCAAGGGCGGCAGCGCGAAGACGACAACCTGCGTACACCTTGCCCACTATCTCGCCCTTCACGGGTATCGCGTCCTCGCACTCGATCTGGACCCGCAAGCATCCTTGTCCGCTTTGTTCGGCGCTCAGCCAGAAGTTGATGTCGGGGCGAATGAAACGATCTATGCCGCTTTGCGTTACGACGACGCCGAACGTCGTCCCATCCACGATATAATTCGCAAGACATATTTCGATGGCATCGACCTTATTCCTGGCAATCTTGAAGTCATGGAGTATGAGCACGAAACGCCACGGATCTTGGCGAACAAGTCCAGCTCCGGCGCAATCTTCTTTGAGCGACTGAAACTCGCCCTTTCGGAAGTCGAGGCGGACTACGATGTCGTGATTCTAGACACTCCACCGTCGCTCGGCTTTCTGACGTTGAGCGCGATATACGCCGCGACCAGCATGATCATTACGGTCCACCCGGCTATGCTGGACGTTGCGTCAATGAGCCAGTTCCTTCTCATGATGGGCGATCTGATTAGTGTTCTGAACGAGAGCGGCGCTCAGTTGGACCAGGACTTCATTCGGTATCTGGTCACACGGCACGACCCCAACGACGCGCCACAGTCGCAAGTCGTTGCGATGCTTCGGCATCTTTTCGGCTCCGATGTATTATTGCCAACCGCCATTGAAAGCACCGCCGTTGAGGCAGCCGGCTTGGCAGGAAACGTTCGGTATACGAACTCGAATTGGGGCAGATTGGGCGCGATACCCACAAGCGTGCCCGCGAGGCGGTAGATGCCGTGAACGAGGCGATTGTCCGCCTCGTCAATGACAGCTGGGGGCGGACATGAGTAAATCCCCTCGCAAGTCGATTGTCGCCAGCTTCGGGTTACTTTCCGCGGAGCTGGAGAGTGATCAGGCTGCGGATCAACAGGATCGGTCGCAGCCCCCTGCCCCGGTTTCCGGAATCGCGTCGGAGCAGGTGTTATCGGTGCTGCTCACCGAGCAATCGACGACATCCGGACAGAGCGAGATCGGTTGAAGGCTATCGTTGAGTCGGGTGGTGGTGCGGTTCGCGAGTTAGGATCCGTCGATCATCGACCCGTCTCCCTACCCGGACAGACTGCCGGACGATGACGGGGCGAGCTTCGAGGCGTTCAAGCGGTCGATCGAGACTGAGGGGCAAAAGGTTCCTGTCCAGGTTCGCAAACACCCTTCGTCGCCAGGTCGCTATCAGATCGTCTACGGTCATCGACGCTGGCTCGCTGCCACGCAGCTCGACAGGCCTGTTCGCGCTCTTGAAGTCGAGATTTCCGACCTCGATCTTGTTCTGGCACAAGGCATCGAAAATGCGAGCCGCCAAGACCTGACCTGGATCGAGCGCGCGTATTTGCATCGCGAATGGATGATGCGGGGATCAAGCCTCGGCACATCTACGCCGCGCTTTCGATCGAAGACGCGGAACTGGCACGGATGCGGAGTGTCTACAGGATCGTTCCCGCGGATATTATCGAGGCCATTGGGCGGGCGCCAAAGATCGGGCGGCCACGCTGGCTCGATCTTGCCAAGGCCGTTGCAGGGCGACTCTGGATCGCTCGATGCCCTACGGGCGGCACTGGTTAGGAAGCGCGATGCGGATGAGACGTCCGATCAAAGGTTTCAGCGTGCATTGAACACCATCAAGCCAACATCAACGAGTCGTCAGGGAGCCAACCCCTCTCACGGACAATAGCGGGACAAAGCTCGGCGCCTTGTTAATATCCTCGAAAGAGGTTCGAATTTCAGCTGAGGGCTCACTCGGAATAGAGTTTTTGAAGTTTGTTGAGGCGGAGCTCCCAGCGCTAACTGAGCGCTTTGCCCGCCTACGGGAACACGAGAAACCCTGACAGCTGTCAGGGTTTGGAGATGAAGAAAGGAAGAACTGCA
>CP087971.1:2500-314811 GCA_024426085.1 Rhizobium sp. RCAM05350
GTGCCTTCATATGAGGATCAGGTCGAACACGTCGATGGCATCTGGATTTGGTGTGGCTGTAAAAGGTAGCTGCATCGTTGGATCCTGGTCCTACACACTGAGAAGTGTCCGTATGGCCAGGTTTGGCACCCCTTCCGAGCGCAAGCGAGGAGGATAGGTTTGCCAAACCCAACTAAGGATGAGCATTGGCAATGAGAACGATCAAGTGAAATAAGGGCAATTGGTGGATGCCTTGGCATGCACAGGCGATGAAGGACGTGATACGCTGCGATAAGCCGTGGGGAGCTGCGAATAAGCTTTGATCCATGGATTTCCGAATGGGGAAACCCACCTTAAATGCTTAGAGAATCCAAGCTGAGTTTAGGCTCAGTTTGGGTTTCTAAGCATTGTGATAAGGTATCTACACCTGAATACATAGGGTGTAAGAAGCGAACCCAGGGAACTGAAACATCTAAGTACCTGGAGGAAAGGACATCAACCGAGACTCCGCAAGTAGTGGCGAGCGAACGTGGACCAGGCCAGTGGCCTTGGGGAATAAAGTGGAACGGAATGGAAAGTCCGGCCGTAGCGGGTGATAGCCCTGTACATGTAGAACACCCAAGGTCCTTGAGTAAGGCGGGACACGTGAAATCCTGTTTGAAATTAGGGGGACCACCCTCTAAGCCTAAGTACTCGTGCATGACCGATAGCGAACAAGTACCGTGAGGGAAAGGTGAAAAGCACCCCGACAAGGGGAGTGAAATAGAACCTGAAACCGGTTGCCTACAAACAGTCGGAGCCCGCAAGGGTGACGGCGTACCTTTTGTATAATGGGTCAACGACTTAGTGTGACGAGCAAGCTTAAGCCGATAGGTGAAGGCGCAGCGAAAGCGAGTCTGAATAGGGCGTTCAGTTCGTCGCATTAGACCCGAAACCGAGTGATCTAGCCATGAGCAGGTTGAAGGTTGGGTAACACCAACTGGAGGACCGAACCCGCATCTGTTGCAATAGATTGGGATGACTTGTGGCTAGGGGTGAAAGGCCAATCAAACTCGGAAATAGCTGGTTCTCCACGAAAACTATTTAGGTAGTGCGTCGACCGAATACCCTCGGGGGTAGAGCACTGGATGGGCTATGGGGACTCACCGTCTTACTGATCCTAACCAAACTCCGAATACCGAGGAGTACTAGTCGGCAGACACACGGCGGGTGCTAACGTCCGTCGTGAAGAGGGCAACAACCCTGACCTCCAGCTAAGGTCCCCAAGTCATGGCTAAGTGGGAAAGGATGTGAGGATCCCAAAACAACCAGGATGTTGGCTTAGAAGCAGCCATCATTTAAAGAAAGCGTAACAGCTCACTGGTCTAAATAAGGGTCTTTGCGCCGAAAATGTAACGGGGCTAAAGCCATGCACCGAAGCTGAGGATAGCGATAATTCTTCGGAATTACGCTGTGGTAGCGGAGCGTTCCGTAAGCCTGTGAAGGGATACCTGTGAGGGGTCCTGGAGGTATCGGAAGTGCGAATGTTGACATGAGTAACGATAAAGGGAGTGAGAGACTCCTCGCCGAAAGACCAAGGGTTCCTGCTTAAAGTTAATCTGAGCAGGGTTAGCCGGCCCCTAAGATGAGGCAGAAATGCGTAGTCGATGGGAACCACGTTAATATTCGTGGGCCTGGTGGTAGTGACGGATTGCACAAGTTGTTCAGCCTTATTGGATTGGTTGGGCAGCGGAGCGGTTCCAGGAAATAGCTCCACCGTATAGACTGTACCCGAAACCGACACAGGTGGTCAGGTAGAGTATACCAAGGCGCTTGAGAGAACTATGCTGAAGGAACTCGGCAAATTGCACGCGTAACTTCGGAAGAAGCGTGACCTCTTCGTACGCAAGTATGGAGGGGTGGCACAGACCAGGGGGTAGCGACTGTTTATCAAAAACACAGGGCTCTGCGAAGTTGCAAAACGACGTATAGGGCCTGACGCCTGCCCGGTGCTGGAAGGTTAAAGGGAGAGGTGCAAGCTTTGAACTGAAGCCCCAGTAAACGGCGGCCGTAACTATAACGGTCCTAAGGTAGCGAAATTCCTTGTCGGGTAAGTTCCGACCTGCACGAATGGCGTAACGACTTCCCCGCTGTCTCCAGCATAGACTCAGTGAAATTGAATTCCCCGTGAAGATGCGGGGTTCCTGCGGTCAGACGGAAAGACCCCGTGCACCTTTACTATAGCTTTACACTGGCATTCGTGTCGGCATGTGTAGGATAGGTGGTAGGCTTTGAAGCGGGGACGCCAGTTCTCGTGGAGCCATCCTTGAAATACCACCCTTATCGTCATGGATGTCTAACCGCGGTCCGTTATCCGGATCCGGGACAGTGTATGGTGGGTAGTTTGACTGGGGCGGTCGCCTCCGAAAGAGTAACGGAGGCGCGATGGTGGGCTCAGAACGGTCGGAAATCGTTCGTCGAGTGCAATGGCATAAGCCCGCCTGACTGCGAGACTGACAAGTCGAGCAGAGACGAAAGTCGGTCATAGTGATCCGGTGGTCCCGTGTGGAAGGGCCATCGCTCAACGGATAAAAGGTACGCCGGGGATAACAGGCTGATGACCCCCAAGAGTCCATATCGACGGGGTTGTTTGGCACCTCGATGTCGGCTCATCGCATCCTGGGGCTGGAGCAGGTCCCAAGGGTTTGGCTGTTCGCCAATTAAAGCGGTACGTGAGCTGGGTTCAGAACGTCGTGAGACAGTTCGGTCCCTATCTGCCGTGGGTGTAGGAATATTGACAAGGATCTGTCCCTAGTACGAGAGGACCGGGATGGACATATCTCTGGTGGACCTGTTGTGGCGCCAGCCGCATAGCAGGGTAGCTATATATGGAATGGATAACCGCTGAAGGCATCTAAGCGGGAAACCAACCTGAAAACGAGTATTCCCTTGAGAACCGTGGAAGACTACCACGTTGATAGGCCGGGTGTGGAAGTGCAGCAATGCATGAAGCTTACCGGTACTAATCGTTCCGATTGGCTTGATTGTTCTCATTGCTTATGTTCATCGAAGCGCCTTTGGCGCTTCAATGAAGCCTTTCTCTGTCCTGACGCGTGAAACACGCTCCGGACGGGCCGCGTCACGAGACGCGACGGCCGCTTGGCCTTGCGGAGCTTTGCTCCGATAAGTGCCCAAAGCAGCTTAGAAAAGACGTGTTCAAAGATAAAAGAGGGTTTCCCTCGCCAGCTTCTCATTTTGGTTTTGCTCCGTCGCCGGAGCAATTCTTGCCCTTAGTTGACCTGGTGGTTATTGCGGGGTGGCTGCACCCGTTCCCATTCCGAACACGGCCGTGAAACGCCCCTGCGCCAATGGTACTCCGTCTTAAGACGCGGGAGAGTAGGTCGCTGCCAGGTCTATTAATGGCAAGAAAATACCAAATACACAGTCTTCTCTTCAAACTCCGGCTCAGCCGAAAAGCAAGGCCGCCCTCAAGCGGCCTTTTTGCTTCGGTAAAATAACCCGGATAATGAAATACACAGGGACAATCGATCAGGAAATCTGGTCGTGCGTCCCTCACATGAGACAAATCGCCTTCGGCAATTTGCTCAGGCAGAAAGCATCACCGCTAAGCGGTGACGAAACCAGCGACAAATCCTACGGATTTGCACGGATGGCGCTGGGGTGGAGCAGCCCGGTAGCTCGTCAGGCTCATAACCTGAAGGCCGCAGGTTCAAATCCTGCCCCCGCAACCAAATCATAAGCCCGCCAAGGAGAAATCCGGCGGGCTTTTCTGCGTTCAAGCGGGTGGCAGACGGCAACCGGAAAACGGAAAGCCACAAGCGCGGCATATCCGAGGCGGCTTTCTACAAATACAAAGCGAAGTTTGGCGGCATGGACGTTTCCGATGCTCGCAAGCTGAAGGCTCTGGAAGATGAGAACGCCAAGCTGAAGACGTTGCTGGCCGAGACCATGCTGAATAATGCCATTGTGAAGGATGTCGCTTCAAAAAGATGGTGACGCCCGATGTGAAGCGGGATGCTGTGGCTCATGCCTGCGAGACGCATGGTTTGAGCCAGCATCGGGCGTGCGAGGTTTTGTCCGTTGATCGCTCGAGCGTGCGATACCGCAGCATTCGGCCTGATGACGCTCATATCCGTGAGGCTATGAAGATGGTGGCGTCCGAGCGCCGTCGTTTCGGTTATCGGCGCATTCTCGTCATGCTGGATCGGCAAGGGATCGTCATGAACCTGAAGACGCTGCGGCGTCTCTATCGGGAGGAAAGGCTGACGGTCCGCAAACGTGGTGGGCGCAAGCGGGCCTTGGGAACGAGACGACCGCTGGCATTGCCGTCGCGTCCCAATGAGCGCTGGAGCCACGATTTTGTCAGCGACGCTTTTACAGATGGCCGTCGGTTTCGTGTGCTGGCTGTGTTTGACGACTTCAAGGCCAGATTGAAACCCCAAGACTCTCCCGAAAAATGGAGGGAACAAGGGTTTCAGCTCAGAACCACAAGAAGCTCTTCAGGCTCTATCGGGAGGAGAGGCTCAGTGCGCAAGCATGGCGGGAAGAAGCGCTGTGCGTCTGCCACCGCACTCAGAAGAGATCGACATCGACCACGGCCTGAGCAAAGGCCTGCGGGGCTTCCTGCGGCAGGTTGTGACCTATTCCGCCGGTGATCAGGCGGTGCTCATATCTGCCCGAGAATTTTTGCATAAGCCGCCGGGTCCGGATGAGGCGCGCCATTGGCATCCCCTCCAGCGTGATGGTGGGCACGCCGATGGCCGGGAACCTGGCCAACTGCTTTTCCAAGTCATCGTACTTCCGCTCGCCGTCCGCCAGGCTGAGCCGCCAGCGGTAGTTGTGGAGGGTGATGTCGACGTGATCCGGGTTCTCGAAGGCCGCCGCGCTGCGATTGAACGTGGCGTCGTCGAAGGTCCATTTCGGTGATGCGAGTTGCCAGATCAGTCTGGCGAATTCGCTGCGGTTTTGCGCGTAGCCCGCGTCCACGTTCCGTGGCGAAGTAGAACTGGTACCACCACGCAAGCTCGGTCTTCGGCGGCAGCGGCTTCTTGTTGGCTTCACGGCTACCAATCAGATAGCCGCTCACGGAAACCATCGCCTTGCAGCGCTCCGGCCAGAGCGCTGCAACGATATTGGCGGTTCTCGCACCCCAGTCGCAGCCGGCGATGGTGGCCTTCTCGATCCCGAGCGCATCCATCAAGGCAATGACGTCGGCGGCGATCGCGGCCTGCTGGCCGTTGCGCGGCGTCTTGTCGGACAGGAACCGCGTTGTGCCATAGCCGCGCAGATAGGGAACAATCACGCGGTAACCCGCCGTTGCCAGGAGCGGCGCCACATCGACATAGGTGTGGATGTCGTAGGGCCAGCCATGCAGCAGAATGACCACGGCCCCATCGCTCGGACCCGCCTCGGCATAACCGACATTCAAGACGCCCGCATCGATCTGCTTGAGCGATGTGAAGGACGTATTCGCCCCTGGCTTGACCGCCGGGATGCGGGCGCCTGCCCTGCCGCCGGATTGCGCTTGAGCGCCCATCGCGCCGAACTGGGCGGCTGCGACGACGAGCGCCGCGGCTCCCATAAACCGCCGCCGTGGATGATCTATTTCCTCTGTCATCGATTCTTTCCCGATTGCGTGAAACACACGCACAGAAGCCGGCTCTCGCGTATCTCCATTGTGTACTGGACAGCCGGAATTGAAAGCCCATGTAAAAATCCGGCAAGAAGACACAATGAGATACAATTTTCCCCTTGCGGTGCCAGGTCTAGTTTGCCGCAAGAGGCTCCGCGCTTTTCTCAATCATGATGCCATTGCGCTTTCGCGCGTTGCGCCGGATCGTCTGGGGCGGCTGCCCGAGCGTCCGGAGAAACGCCCGGCGCATGCGATCGCTATCGGCAAAACCGGTTTCCTCCGCGATCACGTCCATCGAGTGACGGCCTTGTTCCATCATCAGCCGCGCCGCCTCGACGCGCAGGTTCTCCACAGCCTTGGCGGGCGATTGCCCCGTCTCTGCCCGGAAGGCCCGGCTGAACTGACGCGGGCTCAAGCCTGCCGCATCCGCCAACTCCTCTACAGACAGAACGCTGCGCAGGTTTGTCTTGGCATAGTTGACCGATTTCTGGATCCGGTCCGACTTCGGGTCCAGTTCGAGCAATGCCGAGAACTGCGATTGACCGCCGGCCCTGCGGTGGTAGACAACGAGCTTGCGCACAACCGCGCGAGCAATGTCCTGGCCGTGGTCCTTCTCGACCATGGCGAGAGCCAGGTCGATGCTCGCCGTCATCCCCGCGGACGTCCACACAGTGCCATCGACGATGAAGATGCGATCCTCCTCGACTTTGATGGCGGGGAAGCGCTCCCGGAGCTGGCGAGCAAAAAACCAATGGGTCGTTGCACGGCGCCCGTCCAGCAGCCCGGATTCCTGCAAGGATGAAGGCGCCGGTGCAGGGTGCGGCCAGCCGTCGCGAGGTTTGCAGGGAATGGCGCGCGAATGCGATCAGACCCGGTGTCATCGGCTCGATCGTCGTGCCGGCCCCGAACATCACGGTGTCATAGGTCGTATCGCCGAATGCTTTCGTGATGACGCCAAAGCCAGCCGATGACTTAATCTCTCCGCCGGATCCGGAAAGCAGCGTTATCTCGTAAGCCGGCTCTCCAAGCTGAGTGTTGGTGATCTCGAAGGCAGTGACCGCCGCAAAACCGAGGAGCTGAAATCCTGGAAACACGACGTAGCCGATCTTGTGCATGACACACCACCTTTTGTCTGAAAAAGACGCTTATATCACATTTACGCCATCACAAGAAACTCCCCCGTCCTTGTGTTAAGTGAACATTGCTCAGATTGATGGACACCAGCAGCGGATCTTCGACCACGCGCTCACCCGTGCCTTGTGAGAGGACGGCGCCTCGTCGGAAACCGGATGCCGTCCGCCTTATCGCAATCACAGACGTACTGTACCACCGCGAAGACGCTGTCGTGGAAGCTTACAACGGCAGCAGCTTGCCGGCCTGCTCCTGCACGATGTAGTCGGCGTACCAGTCCGGCCAGTTCTCATCATGCTTGCCGCCGGTTCGCTTCTCGTGTTCGCCGTGGGCAACTGCCGCGCGCCGCAGCGCCCTGCGAGTTCGCTCGAAGAGGTGAATGTCGTGATGTCCGTGTCGACGCGTCCTGGCAATCGCTCGGTGACTTCTTGGAGCAGCCAGCCGTTGCCGTCCGGATCGCTGAACGAGGCGGAGGAGCGGTAGCTGCGCCGTTCCGGATCTCGGCCGCTGATTGGCGGTTGACCAGGGCCTGCCCGGTGGATGATCTCGCTCACATTGGCGCCGCGACCGATGAGTTCGGCGCGCGCGGCCTCGATATCCGAGACGACGAGATAGAGCCCGCTTGCCGAGCCGGGTGCCGCCTGCGTCAGCCCTGTGCCGAAGTGGATCGAGCTCGGCGACCCCGGCGGCGTGAACTGCACGACGCGGAATGTCCCACCGACCGCGAAGTCGGCGTCGAGCCTCCAACCCAGGCCGTAATAAAAGCGTTTTGCGCGGTCGACGTCCGAAACTGGGATTACAACGACCTCAAGTTTCAGGTCGACCGTTTGCACGTTGGAGGTTTTGGTTGCACCGGTCATGGCTTTCTCCTTGTGACTAGGGTGGCTGGGTGACTAGGGTGGCTGGGAAGACGGCGCGCTGAGCGCGCCGAATTTTCTCAAAGCGATGGGCGCAACGATTTGAACGAGGTCCTGAGCTCCTGGGCAAAGATCTCCGGCTGCTCCCAGGCCGCAAAGTGCCCGCCTTTGGGCAGTCGATTGTAATGGATCAGCTTCGGGAAGGCCTTCTCGGCCCAGCTGCGGGGAGCGGTGTAGATCTCGTCCGGAAAAGCACTCACTGCAACGGGGATGGTAACGCCCTTGGGCGCGAAGAACGCAAGCTTGCTTTCCCAGAACAGGCGCCCCGAAGACAGCCCTGTATTCGTCAGCCAGTAGAGCGTGGTGTTGTCGAGGATATCATCGCGCGTCAGCCCTTCAGAAGCCCCGTCAAAGACGCGGCCGATCAGCTTCTGGCTCTCCGGATCATGATCAATCATCCACGCGGCAAGGGCGATGGGCGAATCGTCCAGACCGTAGAGCGTTTGCGGCCGGGCTCCCATTTCCAACGCGTAACCGACACGATGCTTGTAGAAGAAATCGAGCTGCTTCCACGCATATTCCTCGTCGCCCGTCAGGCCCGTCGGCTGCGGACCACCGGCCAGCGCCGCTGAAATATTATCGGGAAGCGTGCCGGGCATGTTGGTGTGGATGCCAAGCAGCCCGGCGGGCTTCTGTAGCGCCATCTGCTCGTTGATTGCGTCACCCCAGTCGCCGCCTTGTGCGACATATTTCTTGTAGCCCAGGCGGTCCATCAGGACGGCCCAGGCGCGCGACGCGAATGGGATCCCACCCGAGCTCTCTGGACTTACCGGAAAAGCCGTAACCCGGAAGCGACGGAATGACGACATCAAAGGCGTCGGATGCGCTGCCGTCGTGCGCTGTGGGATTGGTCAACGGATCAATGATCTTCAGCTGCTCGATGATCGAGCCGGGCCAGCCATGGGTAATGATGACCGGCATCGCGTTCGGATGCTTTGACTTCACGTGGATGAAGTGGATGTCGACGCCGCCGATATTCGTCACGAACTGAGGCAGGGCGTTCAACCGCGCTTCGACCTTTCGCCAATCGTACTGGCTGACCCAATAGTCGGCGAGTTTTTGCATCGTGGCCAGCCGCACGCCCTGTGTGTCGTCCGTGACCAGCTCCTGACCGGGCCACCTGGTTGCGACGATACGCCGTTTGAGATCGGCGAGAGCCTCGTCAGTCGCGTGGAACTGGAATGGACGGATAGTCTTGTCGACAGCCGGCTGGGCTTCCGGCGCGCCACTTGTGGAAGCCTGCGCAACTTGGATGCCGCTATGTGCAGGAGCGCTTGTTTCGGCATGAGCCACGATCGTGGGAAGAAAAATTGCGATCGCTCCAGCCAATGCATAGGCGGCAAGGCGATTGCGCTTGCCAATTATCGAATAGGGTCTCGGCATGATCATTCTCCTGGTTTCGAGGATCGACGGAACGCCGCCGGCATAGGCATCCATTTCAATGGGTGCGGTCTTTGACGGTGGGAAGGGCGTTACCCCCTACTCGATATCGGGCAGCCGGCGTGCTGTGGGAAAGGTTCGGCATGAGCTTCTGCCGTGCCGCCTCGTAAGTCTCCCAATCGCCTGCATCCGGAAGCGCCGGAATGGTGACCCGTTCGCCGAAGTCGAAGCCGGCGAGCGAGGCATCCACCATGTCCTCGGCGGACATGACGATCTCGCTCGGCACATGCTCCAGCGGCGTTCCGGCAATGCTCCAGAAATCGGTGGCCGTGGCACCCGGGAGAACGGCCTGGACGCGGATATTGGTCTCGGCAAGCTCCTTCTGGAGCGAGAGGGTGAAGGCTAGCACGAAGGCCTTGCTCCCGCCATACACGCCGTTCAGCAGTTCCGGCGCGATACCGACGATCGAGGCGATGTTGATGATCGCACCGGCGCCACGCTTCACGAAGCCGGGCACCGCAGCATAGGTCAACCGCGTCAGCGCGGCGACGTTCAGCGTGATCATCTCTTCCATCTTGTCGATATCCGAGGGCAGCAGCGGGGCGGTCGCGCCGATGCCGGCATTGTTGACCAGCGTGGTGATGCTGGCGTCGGTGCGAAGTATTTTCTCGACGCGGCCAAGATCATCCTTGTTGCCAAGGTCAGCCGCGACGACTTCGACGCCGCGGCCTGTCTTGTCGGCGAGCCGCTCGGCCAGCGTATTGAGGCGCTCCTTGTTGCGGGCCACGAGGATCAGGTCATAGCCGCGGCGCGCCAAGCGATCGGCATAAATTGCGCCGATGCCAGATGAGGCGCCGGTAACCAGTGCTGTACCCTTCGAGTTCTCAGTCATAACAATCTCCATAAGGCTGAATTTCTACCCGTATATTAGGACGCCGCCCATCCGTCTCAAATGTCATATATCCGTCATTTTAGGACATTTCCGACAAGGCCCCCGGAAGCTATGGGCTGCTTGCAGGTCGTGTCGCCTGTTCTCTTGACAGGGATGACATTGTGTTGATCGTATCCACGTGCTTTGGAGCAGTCCCATGTGGTATCCTCGGCCGGACAGCCTCGAAGACCACGGAACGGGATCGTTTGGAGCAGCCTGATGCAACGGTTCGATGCAATTTTCATCGGTGCTGGCCAGGCCGGCCCTTCCCTCGCAGCCCGGATGGCTGAGCGTGGCATGAAGGTTGCGCTTATCGAACGAAAGTTCCTTGGCGGAACCTGCGTCAACGCCGGTTGCATGCCCACCAAGACGCTGGTCGCCAGCGCCCGCGCGGCCTATGTCAGCCGACGCGGCGCCGAGTTGGGCGTTAAAATCGAGGGGCGGTCTCAGTCGACATGCAAATCGTTCGACGCCGCGCGCACCAGATAACCATGGACGCCCGGAATGGACTGGCGGACTGGCTTGGCAATATGGATGGCGTCGCCATCATCTATGGCCATGCTCGGTTCGAGGCAGCTGACAGGGTCAGCGTCAACGGCGAGACCCTTACCGCCCCGCGGATATTCCTCAACGTCGGGGCTCGACCGGCCATTCCCGAGTTGCCAGGGATCAACGACATCGATTATTTCACCAGCACGTCAATCCTCGACCTCGACACCCTGCCCGGTCACCTCGCGGTCGTCGGCGGAAGCTATATTGGCCTGGAGTTCGCGCAGATGTACCGGCGGTTCGGCTCGGAAGTCACCGTTATCGAGCGCGGAACCCATATCGCATCGCGCGAAGACGAGGAAGTTTCCGAAACTATCCAGGAAATCCTCGAGGCGGAGGGCATTGCCGTCCGCACGCAAGCGGAACGCATCGCCTTTGCCCGAGGCGGTGACGGAACAAGGATATCTTTGGATGGTGCCGATATCGATGCCAGTCACGTTCTTGTGGCGACCGGGCGTAAGCCGAACACGGATGATCTAGGTCTCGACATCGCCGGTATCGCGGTGGATGCCCGCGGGTACATCATGGTTGACGACAAGTTGGAGACGAATGTCCCCGGCATCTGGGCGCTCGGCGATTGCAACGGGCGCGGAGCCTTTACGCACACCTCCTACAATGATTTTGAGATAGTCGCCGCCAACCTCCTTGATGGCGAAGACCGCAAGGTGTCGAGCCGGATTCCGGCATATGCCCTCTACATCGACCCCCGCTTGGCCGGGTTGGAATGACCGAAAGGGAGGCATCCTCCTCAGGCCGCAAGGTCCTTGTCTCCAGGCGACCCATGGCCCGGGTCGGACGGGCAAAGGAACGCGACGAGACGAAAGGCTTCATGAAAGTGATAGCCGACGCCGACACCAGGGAAATCCTCGGGGCTGCGATACTCGGCATAGAAGGCGACGAAGCGATACACGGGATCATCGATGCCATGAGTGCCGGGACCCGCTACACCGATCTCCAGTGGTCGGTTCCGATCCATCCAACGGTGTCGGAGTTGATACCGACGCTTCTGAGGGGCTTGGGCTAAATTGGCGCCCCCTCGCCAGGGTACCAACACCGGTGGCAGTGCGATAGAATCCACATTGACTGCTTAGGGTCTTCATCTGCCGGTGTCCGAGAACAAGGTGTCGACGACAGCGCTAGGCGTTCCTTCATGATGTCTTTAATCATATTGAAAATGCAGAACCTGCGATCATGATGGGCTTGTCGCCGCTTTGCGCCACAGGTCGTCAGCGTAATTGAATCCAGAGAGGACTCTTCCATGCCTTCAGTTCATCGAGGAAGACCTGCAGTTTCGCCGGCAGGAACCGCCGTGTCGGATAGACGGCATGCACGACGATTTCAGGGGATGACCAATCCGGCAGCAGGCGGACGAGTTTGCCTGCTGCGATCTGATCGTCGCAATAGGTTGACGGCAACAGTCCGATCCCATGCCCGCGATAGGTGAATGCGCTCGCGGTCTGGAAATCCCGGCTCGATACCGGCCCTGACACTTGGACTTTCACGGATTTCCGCGCGCTGACCAGATGCCATTCCCCCTCGTTGTTGCGTCCATTGAGCAGGACGCACGGGTGGCTCTCCCGATCTTCCGGCTTCACCGGGACGGGCCGGCCCGCGAGATATTGCGGCGACGCAACGACATAGCGAACGCTCTTGCCGATCTTCTGGGCGACGATCGTCGAGTCGCGAAGCTCGCCGAAGCGGATGGCAATATCGACATTCTCGGCAATCAGGTCGAGGAATAGATTGGTTACGAAAAGATCGACCTGTATCCGCGGATATGCCTTCAAGAAATCGGAGAGAAACTCATAAAATGTCTCCTGGCCCAAGATCACCGGCACGGAGATTTTCAGCAGGCCTTCCGGCTTTCTCTGGGTCTCCGTCAAAACCCGTTCCGCGTCGGCCAGATGGTTGAGGGGTTCGCTGCATTGACTGACATAGGCGCGCCCCTGAGCCGTCAGCGTCAGTTTGCAGGGTCGTGCGCTGCAACAGCGTGACCCCGAGTTGATCCTCGAGCGCGGAGACTTTCCGGCTGACGGTCGAGACCGGCATACCAAGCGAGTGGGCGGCGCGGCTGAAGCTTTCGAACTGCGCAACCTTCACGAAAACCGCAATGTCATTCAAGTCGATCATCCGCTAATTTTTGCACAGGTGCAAAATAGATTCCAGATATTTCCATCTAATCGGTGAATGCGCTTCGGATCATATTCACCCCAAGCAAGCGTAACGCTGCTCAACCAGATCGATGGAGATCAATATGCAAGACCGTAAGACTGCCATCATCACAGGAGCCTCCCAGGGTATCGGCGCCGGAATCGTCAACGCCTTCGTCGAACGCGGCTACAATGTCGTCGCAACGTCGCGTCAGGTCAGTACGTCCAGTGCTTTCCAGGCCTCTGGCCAACTGGCGCTCGTCGATGGTGACATCGGCGATCCCGAAACCGCAAGGAAAGTGGCCGAGACCGCAATCAGCCGGTTCGGAACGATCGATGCCCTCGTCAACAATGCCGGCATCTTCTTCACCAAGGCGTTCACCGACTACACGATGGAGGACTTTAGAAAGCTTTCCACGACCAATCTGGAAGGCTTCATCCACCTGACGCAGCTCGCCGTGAAACAGATGCTGGTCCAGAAAACCGGCGGCAGCATCGTCAGCATCACGACGCCGCTGATCGATCATCCAATCATCGACCTTACCGCTTCGGTTGCGATGATGACCAAGGGCGGCATCGACGCGATCTCAAAGAACCTCGCGATGGAATATGCGCGGGAGGGAATCCGGGTCAACACGGTTGCGCCCGGCGTTGTCGATACGCCCTTGCACAAGGACAATCCGAAGGACTTCCTGAAAACGCTGTCGCCAATGGGCAGCATTGCCGATGTTCAGGATGTCGTCGATGCAGTGATCTTTTTGACCGAAGCAAGGAACGTCACCGGGGAGGTGCTGAACGTTGATGGCGGCGCACATCTGGGCAAATGGTAGACCGTGGCCAGGCGCCCGCCGCTGGCGCAGAACAGCGGCTTCAGGATCTCGGCATCACGCTTCCCGCGCCGCCAACACCCTTCGGGGCCTATGTCGAGGCTGTAAGGACCGGCAACCTGGTTTTCTTCAGCGGCATGTTGCCCGTCATCGATCGCATGCCCCGGTTCATCGGGCGCGTTGGAGGTGCACTGAGCGTCGAAGACGGCAGGAAGGCGGCTGAAACGGCAACCTTGAGTGCACTGTCGGCCGCGAAGGATTATCTGGGCTCGCTGGACAAGGTCGTTCGGGTCGTCAAGCTTGGTGTCTACATCGCAACCGAGGGCGATTTCCGGGAGCATCCGAAGGTCGCAGACGGCGCATCTGAAATATTGCTCAAGGTCTTCGGGGAAGAAAAGCTTTCCGGCCGGGTCGTGCTCGGTGTTGCAAGCCTGCCCCTCGGCGTGCCGATCGAGCTCGAACTCGTTCTCGAAATCGATGCTTGAGGGCAACGGCAATCGACGGAACTGATAACCGGCCGGGCACGCATCGCGATATGGATCGCCTGTGCGTGTCCGCGACAGGGAGAAGCAGCATGAGCAGCACAGGTGCCCGGAAATTTCCCGGACACCTCAAGCATGTTGCCTACTGCACCCGCTTCAGCGCATCGCCGAGCATCGAGACGATATCCTCGATATGGGATTTTTCGGCGATCAGCGGTGGCGAGAAGGCGATGATGTCGCCGGTGACGCGGATCAGCAGGCCGCGCTCGAAACAATCGACGAAGACATCGTAGGCGCGCGCCGGGAGCACCGTCGTGGGAGTTCAGTTCGATGCCGGCGATCAGGCCGATGGTGCGGATATCGGCGACATGGGGCAGACCCTTCAGCGAATGCATTGCCGCATGCCAGTCGTCCTGCAGGTCGGCCGCACGCGTCAAAAGGCCTTCGTCGCGGTAGATATCGAGCGTTGCGATACCGGCGGCGCAGGCTGCCGGGTGGCCGGAATAGGTGTAGCCGTGGAACAACTCGATCTGGCCTTCCGGCCCATGCATCAGCGCATCGTGCACCTTGCGGCTGGCAAACACCGCACCCATCGGGATGGCGCCATTGGTCAGACCCTTCGCCGTGGTGACGAGATCGGGTGTTACGCCGAAAATAGTCGGTGGCAAAGGGCGCACCCAGACGGCCAAAGCCGGTGATCACCTCGTCGAAAATCAGCAGGATGCCGTGGGTGGAGCAGATCTTGCGCAGGCGCTCGAGATAACCTTTCGGCGGGATCAGCACACCGGTCGAGCCGGCGACGGGTTCGACGATGCAGGCGGCGATGGTTTCCGCGCCATGCAGGGCGACCAGTCTCTCGAGATCGTCGGCAAGCTCCGCGCCGTGCTCCGGCTGGCCTTTGACGAAGGCGTTCTTTGCCAGATCATGAGTGTGGCGCAGATGGTCCACGCCGGGAATCAGCGGGAAGACCCGGCGGTTGTTGACGAGACCACCAACGGAAATGCCGCCGAAGCCAACGCCGTGATAACCGCGCTCGCGGCCGATCAGCCGCGTGCGGGTGCCCTGCCCGATCGACCGCTGGTAAGCGACGGCGATCTTGAGCGCGGTATCGACCGATTCCGAGCCGGAGCCGGTGAAGAAAACGCGGTCGAGTTTGCCGTCCGCGCCGCCCGGTGCAATCTCCGCCAGCCGTTCGGCGAAATCGAAGGCGATCGGATGGCCCATTTGGAAGGACGGTGCAAAGTCCAGCGTTAGCAGCTGGCGTTCTACGGCAGACGCGATCTGGCGACGGCCGTGACCGGCGTTGACGCACCAGAGGCCCGCCGTACCGTCCAGAATTTTGCGTCCGTCGACGCTGGTATAGTGCATGCCCTCGGCCGAGGCGAGCAGGCGCGGGGCCGCCTTGAATTGCCGGTTGGCGGTAAACGGCATCCAGTAGCTGTCGAGTACCGGGGTGTTTGGTTTGCTGTGCTGGTTCATGGCGACCTCCTGTGAGACAGCAATGACGCCACGATTTCATATGGCTAAACAAGTCCTTTTCTTCTGAACCATAAGACATTGAAAAGGCTTGGTACAAACTGTAATAGTTTCGATATTTCGAACATGCGAAACAGAGGATCAGCCCATGTCGGTGGATATCGGAAACCGATTGCGCCATTTGCGCCTGCTCAACAATCTGTCGCAGCGGGAACTGGCCAAGCGGGCGGGCGTGACCAACTCGACGATTTCGCTGATCGAGTCCAATTCCTCCAATCCGTCCGTCGGCGCGTTGAAACGCATCCTCGATGGTATCCCCATCGGGTTGGCGGAGTTTTTCGCCTTCGAACCGGACCGGCCGAAGAAGGCGTTCTACAGGGCCGACGAACTGGTCGAAATCGGCAAGGGTCCGATCTCCTACCGCCAGATCGGCGACAACCTGTTCAGGCGCAGCCTGCAGATTCTGAAGGAATGTTACCAACCCGGCGCCGACACCGGAAAAGTGCCGCTGGTGCATGACGGCGAGGAAGGCGGGATCGTTCTGTCCGGGCGGCTGGAGGTCACCGTCGACGATGAGCGCCGGATCCTTGGGCCGGGCGATGCCTATTATTTCGAAAGCCGCCGCCCCCACCGGTTCCGCTGTGTCGGCCCGGTGCCGTGTGAAATCATCAGCGCCTGCACGCCGCCGACCTTCTGACCGGCGGACGCGGCGGTTGGCTCAATGCTGCCCCGGTTTGATGTCGGCCGGGATCGGGCAGACATAGGGCTGGCCGTCCATCTTGTCGGTCCATTCTGCCCTCGCCTTAATACGTAGCGTTTCCGACGTCGCCAGATCAAGGCCGGTAGCGGCCAGCACCTTTGCCGCATGCACCATGGCCTTGTGCGCGGCCGGGCTGCGGCCCTGCGCCACCACCTGCCAGGTATGCGGATTTGTGCCGATCGCCCAGGCAGGCGCCCAGCACTGCGCCGTCGGCGTCACTCGGCTGACATCGCCGACATCGGTCGAACCTGCCCGAAAATGCGACTGGCCTTCGAAGGCGCGCAAACCGAGATGCAGTCCGGTCGAGCCGTCGATCTTCTCATCGGAGAATATGTCGCTCTTGATCTGGTAGAGGCGAATGCTGCTTTTGACCGCCTCGTCGGTAAAGGTCGCCTGAATCTTCTTTGCAAAGGCGATGTCATCCGCATCGAACGGCACGGGACCGAGCGCGACCATGTTGTCATGGATGGCATTCTCAAGCGTCAGGTTGGGCAGCAGATTGGTCGAGGCCGTATCGAAGATGGTTTCGACCTCCGTCTCGGTCATCGTGGCCGCACCTTGCGCGACCTTGCCCACTCGTTCGGCTAGGGCCAGCACCTGCGTCATTTCCGGGGCGCGGATCAGGTAGAGCACTTCGGCCTTGGCCTGCACGACATTGGCTGCCCGGCCGCCGGCATCGGTGATGGCATAGTGGACGCGGCAATCCTGCGGCATGTGTTCGCGCAGGAAGTTGACGCCGACATTCATCAGCTCGACTGCATCGAGCGCGGAGCGGCCAAGATGGGCGCTGTTGGCGGCATGCGCGGCCACGCCCTTGAACCGGTAATAGGTTTCAAGGACCGCCAGATTGTTGGTCGAGCGTACGCCGTTGAACGGCGCGGGGTGCCACGTCAACGCCGCATCGACATCGTCGAAGGCTCCGGCGCGAACCATGAACGTCTTGCCGGAGCCGCCCTCTTCACCGGGGCAACCGTAATAACGGACAGTGCCCGGCAGGCCTTCGGCCTGCATATATTTGGCGAGTGAAATCGCTGCGAGCAACGAACCGGCGCCGAGCAGATTGTGGCCGCAGCCATGTCCGGTGTCGTCAGCCGATAGCGGCTCAGGAACGTCGACATCAGCCGCCTGGCTCATGCCTGCCAGCGCATCGAACTCTCCAAGAAAGGCGATGACAGGCTTGCCGCCGCCGAATTCGCCGATAAACGCCGTTTCCATATCCACGACGTTTTTTCGGACGGTAAAGCCATTCTGCTCCAGCATCCCGATCAGCAGCGCCGAGGAGCGGTGTTCATCGAATTTCAGCTCGGCGAATTCCCAGATCTGATCGCTGAGCGCGGTAAACTGCGGCGCCATGCCGTCAATGGCAACAGTCAGGGAAAGCAGGGAAGATTTGTCGGGCATGGCATCCTCGCATCGACGCGATTTCGGCTTCGGAAATCCTATCCGGCGGATCGCAACCCGCCGGTTTTGTTTATATTGAAAGAGAAGGTGCTGCTCCGCAGGAGCGGCGCAGCAAGCGGTTAGTCGTCGACCGAGACTTCCCAGAGGCGGGCGTTGGACTGCCAGACCGGCTGACCCTTCAGCGCCTTGTTCGCACCCCAGACATCGACCATGTCGTAGAGGAAGATGCCGGGCATTTCCTGCAGCATCAGTTCATGAAACTCGTCGAAGATCGCCTGGCGCTTCTTCGGGTCGATCTCGGCATAGGCGGCTTTCATCAGTTCGCGCGCCTTCGGATCGTCCCACATCAGCGAGGCGTTCTTGTCCTTGTCGCCAACATAGAAGCTGTACATCAGCGCCGGGTCGAGACGCGGCGTGACGGACTGCGAAATGATCTGGTAGTTGCCCGAACGGCGGCGATCGACCTGCGTTGCATAATCAAGTACCTCGATCTGCACATTCAGTCCGATCTGCTGCAGCATCGCCTGCGCCATCACGGCAGCCGGGAAACTCGGCACGTTGCCGCGCTTGTTGGCAATGATGCTGATCGGCTCGCCCTTGTAGCCGGATGCGTCGAGTTCCTTTCTCGCAGCTTCCAGATCATAGGGCAGTCGCTTCTTCTGCACGCCGCTGTAGTAGATGGAATCCGACGAGATCATCGAACCGTTCGCTTCGCCGGTGCCATTCGATGCGGCAGCGACCAGCTGGTCGAGGTCGAGCGCCTGCGCCATGGCGCGGCGGATGGAAGGCTTGCTCAGCACCGGATCGTGGGTCTGGATGTAGAACAGGTTCTTGCCGTTGTTGCGGGCAATGATCAGCTGGGTCTTGTCGCTGTCCTTGAACTCCGGGATGAGATCGGGGAGATTTCAGCCGTGTCCAGCACGCCGGATTGCAGGCCTGCCTTGACCGTCGAGGCATCGGGAATGACCATGAACTTGACGCCATCGACCAGCGGGCGCTTTGATCCGACCACGCCGTCCGGCTTGCCGTCGTTCTTCGGCGAGACGTAGGCATCGTACTTGGCAAGGTGAACATATTCGCCCTTCTTCCACTCGTCCCACTGGAACGGGCCGGTGCCGATCGGCTTGGCGAACGTGCCGTCGGCAGCAACCGAGTCCGGCGAGATGATACCGGTGTAGCCACATTCAGGGCGCGACATCAGGCCGAGGAAGACGGCGGATGGCTTTTCGAGCGTCATCGCCACGGTCGAGGCGTCTACGGCCTTGATGCCGGTCACGTGGGCGGCGCCATTGCCGTCAAAATCCTTGAGGCAGGTCCACTTGGTCGCCGGATCCATGTAGCGGTTCCAGTTCCAGACGACATCGTCGGCGGTCAGGGGCTTGCCGTTGTGAAACTTCACGTCACCGCGCAGCTTGAAGGTATAGCTGAGGCCATCCGGCGCCATGTCGACGCTTTCCACGAGCAACGGCTTGACTTCGCCATTGTTGGCATAGCCGACGAGACCCTCGACGATATGCAGGATGATGCTGTCGGTATTGCCGTCGTGGTTGACGCCGGGATTGCTGCTGCGCAGGTCGGAGCTTTGCGCCACGACGATATCGCGGGCGGCGGCAGTGCCGGCGAGCACCGCCAGCATGGTGCTGGCCAGGAGAATTGTCTTCATTGTTCTACCCTCTTTTTTGGTTGGTTATGACTGGAATTCATCCCAGCAGGCGCGCGACAGCCTGCCGATGGTTTCAAGCGACATCGTGTATCCGGGCGTTCCATCCGGCATCGCCTGCGGCACCTGGTCGGTATAGGCGGCGATGATGTAGAACGGCGAACCGTCGCGGTAGACGATGCCTGCATCCATGCGGCCGCGCTTGCCGCGACCGCCCTTGCTCGCCACCTTGGTTTCGAACGGCAGCCGCGAATGGATGCCATAGCGCAGAACCTGGTTCTTCAACGTCTGCAGGGCATACTGGCAAAGCTCCGTCGGGCAGCCGAGCCTGGCGGCGGCGGCGCTGGAAGTCTGCGCATCCAGAATGGTCTGCAAAAGCATGACCTGGTCGGTCGCGGTGGTCGTCGTCACCGCGCCAAGCGCGTGATCCGGCGACAGCGCCAGCGGCGGGATAAGGAAGCGGTGATGGGTTCCGCTCATGCCGATCGACTTGCAGTAGAGATCGACCTCTTCCAGCGTTAGCCGCTCGAACACCATCTTGGTGCAGACATTGTCGCTCAGCACCATCATGCCGGTGATCGCATCGCGCAGCGAGATGACGATGCCGGGCGTCAGGTAGCGGAAGATGCCGCTTGCCACTTCCTCGGCGAAGCGCTCTTCGTAGACGATCTGTTCGTTGAGATCGAGGCGGCCTTCGCCAACGGCCTTGAGAGCCGCCATCATGATCGAGGTTTTTCGCGTGCTGGCGGACGGGGTCTCTTCGTCCGCGCCCCGGCCGAATGTTTCGCCGCTCAGCAGATTGCGGACGCAGTAGCGGGTGACGAAGGACTGCGCATCGCAAATCGCGTTCAGCCGGTCAGCCGCCTTGCTCGAAGTCGTCATCGTGTTCATTTCAGGCCTCCAGACGCCATTTCAGTTTGACCCCGCCGGTCTCGTTGAGATCGAGCGCGGGGATGGCCGAGAGAAGACGCCGCGTGTAGGCCTCCTTCGGCTTGTCGAAGATCGTGTTGCAGTCGCCCTGCTCGATGATCCGCCCGTCCTGCATGACGATGACGCGGTCGGCCACCTGTTCGACGACGCCGAGATCATGGCTGATGAACAGGCAGGAAAAGCCGTAGCGCTTCTGCAGATCGGAAAAGAGCGTCAAGACCTGTGCGCGGACGGTGACGTCGAGCGCCGAGACCGGCTCGTCGGCGATCAGGAATTTCGGCCGCCGGGCAATGGCACGGGCGATCGCGACGCTGGCGCTGGCCGCCGGAGAGTTCGTGCGGATAGCGCAGGGCGTATTCGGCACCGAGGCCGACTTCCTCGAGCGTTTCATAGGCGCGCTTCTTCTTGGCGGGTCGGTCAATATCCGGCACCAGCCGCAGGGCTTCCTCGACCAGCGAAAGGATCGTCATGCGCGGATCGAGCGACGAATAGGGATCCTGGAAAACCATCTGGCAGTTTAGCCGGTAGTCGCGCCAATCCGCTGAGCGTTCACGGCCCTGGAACAGGATATCGCCCGAGCTCTGGTTGACCAGTCCGGCGATGGTGCGGCCGAGCGTGGTCTTTCCCGAGCCGGACCCGCCGACTAGCGCGACGACTTCGCCGGCATGGATATCGACGCTGACGCCATGCAGCGCCCGCTTCGGCGTGCCCTTCTTGAACAGCGACTTGCGACCGGGATAATCGACCACGATGTTGCGCGCCGAAATCATCGGCGCCGAGACGGTATCGATGGTGCGGACTTCGCCACGGATCGGCAGCGATGAGAGCAGCTTGCGCGTATAGGGATGCTGCGGCTTTTCGAGGATCTGCTCGGTCGTTCCCTGCTCGACCAGCGAGCCCTTTTCCATCACGACGATGAGGTTGGTATAGCGCGCTACCATCGGCAGATCGTGGCTGATCAGGAGGACGGCCGTGCCCTCCGCCTTGGTCAGTTCGACCATCAGCTCCATGACGTCGCGCTGAATGACGGCATCGAGCGCTGTCGTCGGTTCGTCGGCGATCAAAAGCGCCGGCTTCAGCAGCATGACGGAAGCGAGCATGATGCGTTGGCGCATGCCACCGGAAAACTCGTGCGGATAGGCGGAAAGCGCCCCTTCGGGATCGCGAATGCCGACCCGCTGGAGCATGGCAAGAATGCGCTCTCGCCGCGTGGCCGCCGGCATGTTGGTGTGGAGCGTCAGCCCTTCTTCCAGCTGCCGGCCGATGGTCATCGACGGGTTGAGCGAGGTCATCGGCTCCTGGAAGACCAGCCCGATTTCCGCGCCGCGCAACTCGCGAAGCCCGGCTTCGCTCATCGTCAAGACGTCGCGGCCCTTGAAGTTCACCTGCCCGCCCGTGACCTTGATGGCCGGTGGAAGGAGCGAGATGATCGCGCGCGTCGCCAGTGACTTGCCGGAACCGCTTTCGCCGACGATGCCAAAGATTTCGCCAGGCTCGATGTCGAAGCTGACCTTCTTCACCACCTCGACGCCGCGCTGGGCGACCTCGAGCGAGAGGTCCCGGACGCTGAGAAGTCTTTCCTGTGTCATTTCAGACCTCGCATGCGGGGATCGAGTTTGTCGTGGAGCGTCGCCCAGAAGGTTGATGCCAAGCAAAGTCAGCGCGATGCAGAGACCGGGGAAGAGACCGAGCCAGACGGCCTGCTCGATGAATGGCCGCCCGGCCGCCAGCATGTTGCCCCCAGGTGGGTGCCGGTGGCGGCACGCCGAGGCCAAGGAAGCTCAACGCACTCTCCGACAGGATCGCCCAGCCGAACATCGACGTCGACAGGACGGTGATCGGCGCCAGGCAGTTGGGCAGGATATGGCGCAGCATCGTGAAGACTTCGCTGTTGCCCATGATCTTCGAGGCTTCGATGAACTCACGTTCGCGCAGCGACAGCACCGCGCCACGAACGACACGCGCCATCGAGGGCGTATAGGCAATACCAAGAGCAAAGATGATGCCATACTGGTTTGCCCCGAACACGGCGAGCAGACCGAGCGCCAGGAGGATGCCTGGAAAGGCCAGAAGCGCATTGTTGATCGCCATGATCACGGCATCGACCCAGCCGCGCGCATAGCCGCTGACCAGACCGATCAGCGTGCCGGCAATCGCGGCGAGTGAAACCGTGAGGGCGCCGATCCAGACGCTGGCGCGGGCGCCAACGATGATGCGGCTGAGGACATCGCGGCCGAATTCGTCGGTTCCGAGCCAATGTTCTGCACTCGGTGCTGCCAGCCGGGCGGTGAAGCTCAGCTTCATCGGATCATACGGCGTCCAGAAGAGGCCGCCGATTGCGACGGCCAGCAAAAGGGCAATCAGGACGCCGCCGATGAGGCCGTTGAACGTATAGTTTTTCATTCGGCCACCACACGCGGATCAAAGAGGGGATAGAGCAGGTCGACGATCAGGTTGACGAGCACATAGGATAGCGCGACGAACAGCAGACAGCCCTGGATGACCGGGTAATCGCGTTGGAAGATGCTATCGACCATCAGCCGGCCGAGGCCCGGAATGGTGAAGACGGTTTCGATGACGGCGATACCACCGAGCAGATTGCCGAGGATCAGGCCGATCATCGTCCAGGTCGGACCAAAGGCGTTCTTGAAGGCGTGCTTCCAGAGAACGGCGCTTTCGGATAGGCCCTTTGCCCGTGCATGGGTGATATAGTCGAGCCTGAGCACTTCCAGCGTCGAGGCGCGTGCCATGCGGATCAGCACACCCATCTCATGGATCACCAGTGTCATCACCGGCAGAACCAGGTACAGCAGCCCGCCGACGAGATTGTCGCCGATCGAGACATAGCCGAGCACCGGCAACCAGCCGAGCTTCAGACCGAAGAACAGAAGCAACAGCAGGCCAAGCCAGAATGTCGGGATCGACAAGAGCACGGTCGCCGTGCCGACGAGGGCAAGGTCGGTCAGGCTGTTCTGCCGCCAGGCCGCGATGACGCCGGCCGGGACGGCGATCAGGCTGGCCAGCAGCACCACGACGAGCACGATCTGGGCGCTGACGGTAAAATGCGAGACGACGAGCTCCCGAACAGGTTCACCGCTGACAATGGATCGGCCGAAGTCGCCCGTCAGCACGTTGCCGCCCCAGATCAGGAACTGCTCGGGCAGCGACTTGTCGAGGCCAAGCTCCGAACGCATTTCAGCGATTTGCTCGGGCTGGGCCATGTCGCCGAGCATCAGCGCCGCCGGATCGCCCGGAATGAAGCGGATAAGCGCGAACACCGTGATCGAAACGATCACGACTGTCGGCAGCGCCATGAACAGGCGATTTAGAATAAATCTGAGCATCGGTTCCCCTGAACACGATTGGATGCGGGATAGCTGCCGTTGACCGGCTTGTTTGTGATCGAACTATGATGGTTTTGACAAATGTGCACAATATTATGCAGTTTTGTCATAGATCTATGCAGATGCGGTGCAACCTGCCCGGTGCTGGATATTCGAAAAGCGCAAACGGCCAAACGGCTTAGCGCGGTTGCTGCGAGAGGGCGATCTGGCGCTTGAGCGCATCCATCAAAGCCTGGGCCGCCAGCGACGGCGGAACGCCTGCGGGCTTGGCGAGGCCGAATTCCTGCGTGGAGACGGGAATGAAGGGCCGTTGGACGATCCGCAGGTGCCGGTAGAGATTGGCATAGAAGCTGCTGATGATGGCGACGCCGAGACCATGGGCGGCATAGGCGCAGGCAGAGCTGTTGGTATGGGTCTCGATCTTGACATTCTGCTTCACGCCTGCCCGCTTGAACGTCTGATCGAGCAGCATGCGTGTCGGCCGCTGCCGACCGATCAGGATCAAGGGGATGTTGCGCAGGTCCTTGGGGGTAATTTGCTTGAGTTCCGCCAGCGCATGGTTTTCCGGAATGACGCAGACGCTGACGCCGCTTGCCACCGGCTCCATTTCGATGGCCGGCCCCACCTCCCCCTCGTAGCGCAGAAAGCCGAAATCAATCACCCGCTGCTCGACCAGCCGGGTGATTGCGGTCGTGGTTTCGAAAAAGGTCTCGATGCGGACGCTTGGATATTCCTTCGCATAGTCCATCAGCATTGCCGGCGCGAAATCCTCCCACATGCTGCTCGGCAGGCCGATGCGGACGACCTCTGGACCTGTTGCGCCGCTACGCAGGTCCTCGGCCAGACCGGAAAACCTGTTCAGCCCCAGCAGGATATTCTCGGCGTCACGGGCAAGAATGGTTGCCTCCGGCGTCGGGATCAGGCGTCCCTTGTCGCGGGCGAACAGATTGAGCGACAGGTCGGATCCGAGCTGCGCGAGCAGACGGCTGACACCGGACTGGCTCAATCCCATGCTCTTGGCCGTCGCGATCGTCGATCCCGTCGCAAGCAGGGTCTTGAGCACTTCAAGTTGCCGGAAATTGATCATCGTCCATGCCTCTTCATCACGAAATCGGGGATGTCATCCCGATCGTTAGCGTGTGGACGCAACGAAAGCAAAACTACGCACCTAATGCGAGAGCGGACGCCCTCTCCCGCGACCATCAAGATACAACATCAGGCCAAGGCCGATCATGCCGGCGAGCGCGCCGAGCATCGACGTACCCGAATAATCGCTGAAACGGGTACCGATCGCGAACAGGATGGCGCTCAGCCCCCCGCTCAGGAACAGATTCACCGAGATGAGCGAACTGCCAAGGCCCGGACGGTCGGCGATGAGATCCTGGATATAGGTGATCGGAATGCTGATGAGGGCGGCGGCGGCAAAGGCGCTAAGAAGCGTCAAGGCGTAGACATGCCAGGGAGCCGAGGCGAGACCCAGGAGAGTGAGGTAGACGGCATAGAGCCCCGCGCCGATTGCAAGCGCGGTGACCGCATGCATGTGGACCTGAATGCGCGCCCACACAAAGATGAAAACGACTTCGAGAAACGCGACGATGCCGACGACCACACCGATATCCGTTACCGTTCCGCCCGCGGCGCCGGTAATGATCAGCGGCTGAACTGCTGCGTTGACATGCAGCGTCGAGGTGATCAGCGAGATCGCCATAAGGCGGACGAAGACGCTGGGTGCGAGAACCTCGCCGAAGGAAGCGAGATAGGAATGGCGGTCGCTCCTTGCCGGCGGCGGTCCTTCAGAGGCGGGCAATTTGAAGAAGACCAGCGCCAGATTGACGATGCAGCCGAGGCAGGCGAGCAGATAGGCTGGCAGCATGCTGCCGCGCCCGACCAGAACCAGGGCCACCAGACCCGGCACCAGAACCCAGGCGACCGAAATTGCCGCGCGCACGCCGGAATTGATCGCCGCCGCATCGCGGCCACCCTCGGCATTGGCGATGGCGCGGACGTTGGCAAACAACAGCGAGGTCATCGAGTTGTAGACCGGCAGCATGACCAGCGTGCAGAAGACGAAACTGGCCGGGACAGGTACGGCATAGACAAGGCCATAACCGAAAACCCCGAACGACATGACGGTCATCAGCAGAATCCGGTAATTGCCGATCCGGTCGGCGAGTACGCCGACCCAGAGGCTGACGATGACGTTGACGGCCGCCGCCGAAAAAATCAGGATGGAATAGAAACCGTTGCTCAAGCCGAGCTCGGTGATGCCGATCACCGACTGATAGGGCGCGGTCGCGGCACCTGTAAAACCGAACATGAAGATCGCGATCATGCTCAGCCGGACCACAGGGTGGCGGAAGGCGACCGACAATGTGGATGTCATGATGAAAGCACCGGAAAGGAGGTCAAAAGCTGCCCGGACATCCGGGTGAAGATACAGGTACCGGGCCGTATTAAACCGGCATCATTCCCGCCAGCGCCGATAATGTTGCTGCGGGCGCATAGTCGAAAATCACGATCGAAGGGAAAGACCGGTTTTGCCCGGCGATGGCTCGCCAGATTGGCGATATCCTGATTGACGACGCCGTCGGTCAGCGCCATCAGGTTTGGATTGGCGATCGGCGCCAGTTCGGGCGACAGATAGCCGGATTTGACCACCAGCAGCCGCACGGCTTTGGGGTCGAGCCCCAGCCTGCGGAAATCCTCGATATTGTGATAGGGACGGCGGCGCGCGGCGAGCACGATCTCGATGCCGCCAACGCCAACGACCACCTGACGGTCCGCTGCCGCACCGCTGTCGTCCAGACGCAGGACCTTCGCGGACACTTCCGCCGGAACACTGGCAGGATCGAGACTGCCGCCGATCCGAAGCGCAAGCGTGGCGCCCTCCCCGGCCGCAAAACAGGCCTCGACGGCCGGACGATCGGTGATCCCGGCAAGAAGTGCGCCCTGCCAATCCCGGGCGATCAGCGCACGCAGGACATCGGCACGGTCGCCAACCCCGCCGCCGGTCGGATTGTCAGCGGAATCGGCGAGAATAACGGGGGATGTTTCGGCAGAGGCGGCGATATCGAGCATGTCCTCCAGCGGGCCCGTGACCGGGCCGAAGCCAAAATTTTCACGCGCTTCCAATATTGCTGCGCGATCGCCTCGGCGGCTTTCGATGCGGCTTGCCTGTCCGTGCCTGTCACGACGGCGCAGGCCGTTGCCCGCGGCTCGTCGGCCCAGACATAGCCGATCATCAGATTGGCATCGAGAATGCCCGGCTGCGCATCGAATGCCGGCAGGCCCAGATAGATCGACTTAGCCGGCTCATCTTCCGTCGAGGTGCATTCGCCGGGCAGCAGCAGTGGCACCTTGGCCCAGGCGACACCCGGGCGAATGCCCGTCCGCAGCGTTTCGACCAGCATAGACCATGCCCGCACCATGGTTTCACGCACATCGATATGCGGCGCGGTCCGGTAAGCGGCGAAGATATCGAGCTGATCGATGATCCTCTGGCTGACATTGCCATGAAGATCATAGCTTGCCGCTACCGGGCAATCCGGCCCGATGACCATACGGGCGGCGGAAATCCAGTCGCCCTCGGCATCGTCCATGCCCTCGACATTGATGGCACCATGCATGGCCAGATAGAGCCCGTCGAGCGGCAAGGCGGCCTTGAGCTTTTCCAGAAACTCCGCCTTGAACACTTCATAGGCGGCACGCGATACCGGCCCGCCCGGCACCGCGCGGGCGTGCAGCAGCGGCACGTGCTCGATCCCGTCGGCATCGAGGAAATTGAAATATTCCGCACCGAGCAGATCGGCACCGCGCAGCACGCGAAAATTCTCGACGGCCATCAGGACCGGCGAATAGGTGCTGCATTCTGTATGGATACCACCGACGGCGATGCGCATTGTCTTCCCCATGATATCAGCTGTTACAGTTTTGGGCTGAGCGGGACGATGGCTGCGAAACGCTGCCAGTCCTTTTGGCTTTTGGCGTCCACGCAGCCTCGGCGATCGCCGGAAGACGCGGGAAGACCAGGCGATTGAAGTAACCGCGCGACAGGTAATGTTCGCACCAGATGCATGCTTGCACGCCCTTCATCCGGTCTTTCAGCTCCTCGGGAAAGTCGCCCTCCGCCTCATAGCCATAGGTATGGGCAGGCGGCACGGTGCCGGCCCAGCTGGCGCCCGGTTCCTGCCATTCCTCGCCCTGCACCATATCGAGATAGTAGGCCTGCCCCGGCGTCATCACCACGTCATAGCCCTCGCGGGCAAGCTCGATGCCGACTTCGGGCGTCTCCCAGGCCATCAACAGCGTTTCCGCGGTGTCGACACCGCCACCGTGGGCAACTTCGTTCCAGCCGGCAAGCTTCCTGCCACGCTTGGCCAGCATCTGCTTGACCTGCTTTAGGAAATAGGACTGCAGAGCGAACGTGCCTTCAATGCCTTCCTTTTCCATCAGCTTGCGGGCCAGCGGCGAGGCAAGCCAGGCCCCCTTCGCCACCTCGTCGCCGCCGATGTGAATGTAAGCAGACGGGAAAAGGTCGATCATCTCATCGAAGACCTTTCCCAGAAATTCATAGGTGAAGGGCACCGCCGGGTTGAGCGCATTGTTCGGATAACCCTGCACGGAATGGTAGCTTTCCGGCGCCTCCTGGCCATCAGACAGATCGCGCAGTGCAACCAGCGTTGCCGAGTTGTGACCGGGAATATCGATCTCCGGAACGATCTCGACATTCAGCGCCAGCGCATGGGCAACGAGCGCGCACATCGTCCTGGCTATAGAATCCGCCGACCGGCTCTGCCCCATTGCCGAGTTGTGGCAGCAGCGGACCGTCCGGGCTGCGGACAACGCCGACGGTGGTGAGCTCCGGATAGGCTTTGATCTCCAGCCGCCAGGCTTCGTCATCGGTCAGATGCCAGTGAAAGATGTTGAGCTTGAACCAGGCGAGGATATCGACCAGCCGTGCCACATCGGCAACCGGATAGAACTGCCGCGAGACATCGAGATGGCAGCCGCGCCAGCTGTAACGCGGTGCGTCCGAAATCGTGCCGGACACTGGAAAACGGAATTTACCCGGCTCGCGACGGGCACCGTTCAGGAGTTGCGCAAGCGTCGTCAGTCCATATTGCCGGCCGACGGCGGCGCCGTGGCTGAGCGTGACGGCTTCCGGCGAGAAGGACAACTGATAGGCTTCCGAAACAAGTGCTGGATCCGGCTTCAGATGCAGCGCCCTGCCCTGGCTGTTCGATGCCAGGCTAAGCGGCGCATGGTCGGCTTCGAACAGGCGGCGGAACAGCCCGATCACCGTATCGATCGCCTTGAGATCATCCGGGGATGCGCCGGGAGCCGGATAGAGGCAAACCGGGAAAGCACCGCCGGGTATCGCATCGATCTGGCGCGGCCATGGCTGCAGCGCAAATGGCAGGTCCAGTCTGCCTTCCGGCAACAGCACCGGCGGCGGTTCGCTGACGCGGCCCTCAAGCAGAAGATCGGACACCGCGACCGGCACATGGCGGCCATCGGCGAGTGTCAAATAAGCGGACTTCGCCCCATCGGTGCAGTGCACGGCCTTCCGGTGCAGGCCGCTGACCGCAAATGTCCAGGATGCACCGGGAGCAAGCGTAAAACCTGCTGGCGGTGCGAATTCATGATAGTTGGCGTTGCGCTTGACGAAGACGGCGTTGTCGCAGGCCGTCTTGTCGATCACCCGCGTCAGCGAGGTGTAGACGATGGTAAAGCCCTCGATCGCCGCATCCGACAGATTGAACAGGTTGAAAGTGAAACGGCCGTGTGGATCACCCTGCGGATTCCACGCGCTTTCAAGACGATAGGACGCCGATTGCATGTCCGTTCCTCTGATGTCTAATAGTTTTCGGATTGGGAAAAGGTGCGGGCGAGCTCCGCCTGCCCTGCCGTCAGGCCGCAGTCGACCGGCAGGCAGACGCCGGTGATGGCCGAGGCTAGCGGGCTGGCGAGAAAACCGACGGCATTGGCCACGTCATCCGGATTGGCGATGCGTTGCAGCGGATACCAGCGGCGGGCGTCCTCGAACACATTTGGATTGGCGGCAGCGCGGACTTCCCACGCCTGGGTGCGCACCGTACCCGGTGAAACTGCGTTGGCGCGAATACCGTACTTGCCATATTCGACGGCGATCAGCTTGGTCAGGTGCAGAAGACCTGCTTTGGCGGCGCTATAGGCGGGATGGCCGAAGACATTGGTGCCGTTGACCGAGGCGATGTTGATCAGCGAGCCTTGGCTTTGCTTCAACGCATTCTCGACGGCGCGAAAGCAGAGGAAGGCGGCCTCCAGGTTCAGGGCATTGTCCATGCGCCAGATTTCCGGCGTGGTATCATGCAGGCTGACAGCGCGCCGGCACCGGCATTGTTGACGAGCGTTCCGAACCGTACCGAGCTCCGCCGCCCGCGCCGCCATGTCGGCGACACTTGCCACATCGGTGATATCGCAGGCCAGGGCAACGAATTTGCCGGGATTGCCAAGGCTCGCGGCTGCTCTTTCAGCAGCCTCGCCGTCCAGATCCGGCATCAGCACGATATCATGGTCTTCGCCAAGGCGGCGGGCGATGGCCCGGCCGATGTCGCCTGCGGCCCCCGTCACGATTGCAACAGATGAAGTCATGACAGATCCCTTGTGAACATGGTGAAGTCAATCCCCGAGAAGCTGGCGGTCGTCGCCGTCGCGATGGGCGACAAGCTGCTGCTTGATGCGCCGCAGCGTCACGGTCGCTTGCGGCTGGATGTGATAGGCGACGAGGCTGGCGAGGATATCGAGGAGCGCGAGATAGGCGATGCGGGTCGATGTCGGACGATAGATGTTGGTACCCTCAGGCAAATCAACCGGCACGGTAATATCGGCGGCGCGGGCAACCGGGCTGCCGCTCTGCGTCAGCGCAATGGTCGTCACCTTCTGATCACGGGCGAGCATGAAGGATCGGACCAGTTCGGCGTTTCGGCCGGAGAACGACGAGCCGATGACGACGTCGCCGGGCCGCGCGGCCGCGGCCATCATCATCTGCATGCTGTGATCGGAGCTTGCCGTGATGCGCAGCCCCAGGCGAAACAAGCGATTCTGCAATTCACTGGCGATCATCGAGGAATTGCCGCCGGAGCCGAACGCATAAATCATATTGGCGCCGGCCAGCTTTTCGGTCGCCTGTTCGATCGTGGCGAGATCGAGGCTGCGGTGCAGCATGAACAGCGCGTTCTGTGCTTTCGAGACGATATCCTGCGCCACATCGGCTGGCTCCCGGCTCTTCGGCTCGGGCTTGAGGTAGCGCATGCCGACATAGGCCGTGCGTGCCAGCTGCACCTTGAAGTCGGAAAAGCTGTCGCAGCCGAGCCTGCGACAGAAGCGTGTGACGGTCGGTGGGGAAACATCGGCCTTGCCGGCCAGTTCGATGATCGAGGCATTTACCGCAAACTCGAAATCGGTCAGCAATATTTCGGCAATGCGGCTTTCGGCCTGCGAAAGCTTGCTTTTTTCGTCCTGAAGCGTCGAGAAAATATCCATCAGAGAGCACCTTCAATGAAATCGCCAGGCTGCCCCGAGGAGGCTTCCTGAAACCGCGGCAATGCTGCGATCCGGCACACGATTCTCACCTGATGTCCACCCGTTCCCGAATTACCTGAACCTTAGGAAGTCTTTTCCTTGTAGGCGACGCAGTCGATCTCGACCTTGCAATCGACCATCATCGACGCCTGCACGCAGGCCCGCGCCGGCGGATGTTCGCCGAAATATTCTTGGTAAATCTTGTTGAAGGTCCAGAAGTCACGGGGATCATCAAGCCAGACGCCGACGCGAACGATATGCTCCGGCCCGTAACCGGCCTCCTTCAAGATGGCCAGCAGATTGGCGATCGTCCTGTGCGTCTGCGGAATGATGCCGCCTTCGATGATCTCGCCGTTCTCCATTGCAACCTGGCCGGACACATGCAGCCAGCCATTCGCCTCTACCGCGCGCAAATGGCAGCGGCTTGCCGCCTGCCCCCACTTGCACGGTGCCATAACGTGTAATGGACATTTGTCCCGTCCTTGCAAATTATTTTCTTGATCCGTTGACAAATGACCATAGAAAGCGGAATTTGACCAGAGAAAAACGCCATTTATGAAAAGAATTTCAATACACGGAGCAATCGTGCAGATCCCTTCCGCAATCCTTTCCCTTCTTCCGATGCCGCCCGCCACGCGATCTGGCAGATGCTGGTCGAGCGCGACATTGATGCCTTTCTTGCCGCCGACTGGTCGAAGGTCGCTGGCGATTTTGTCGAGGAAGGCTTCATTGGCATTGACGCCAAACGTGAGACCAGCCCTGACAAATGGCGCCTGGCCTTTCCTTCATTGACGGCCTATCGCGACGAGTGGCTGCGCCAGGCAGAGGATTTTGCCAAGCAATCCTTCGCCGAGGACGCTCGGAACGCCATTTTCACCACCACGACGCTCGAAGACATCGAGATCGAAGGCGATATGGCACTCGTCCGCAAGAAATTTAACGGTAGCCTGAAAAAGTCGGACGGCAGCGTCGATATTCTCCAGTGGCAAACACTGTATTACTGCCGCCTGCATCAGGGACACTGGAAAATCTGCGGCTTCACGGGATATCTGCCCAATCCGATGGGCGCGACCTGAGCGGCAAGAACGAGGCAAAGGCATTGCGCATTTTCACCGCCGTCCTGGCGACAGAGACCAACACATTCTCACCGATCTGCGTCGACCGCCGCGCCTTCGAGGCGTCGCTCTATGCCCCGCCGGGCGAGCATCCGGAAACACCGACGCTCTGTTCAGCGCCGATCACGGTCGGTCGTCGGCTTGCCATGGAAAAGGGCTTCGATCTGATCGAGGGGACGGCCACCTGGGCCGATCCGGCCGGGCTCGTCAATCGCCTGACCTATGAGGGGCTGCGCGACGAAATCCTTGATCAGCTACGCGCAGCGCTGCCTGTGGATGCCGTGGTGCTCGGTCTTCATGGTGCGATGGTCGCCGATGGCTATGAGGATACCGAGGGCGATTTCCTCACGCGTCCGCGACATTGTTGGCCGCGACATTCTCGTCTGTGCCGAACTCGATCCGCACAGCCACCTGACGGTCAAGCGTCGTGCGGCCGTGGATTTCTTCGTCTACTTCAAGGAGTTTCCGCATACCGATTTCGTCGATCGCGCTGAAGACCTGTGGCGCATCGCGCTCGACACGCTTGCCGGCCGCATCAAGCCGGTCATGTCGGTGTTCGATTGCCGGATGATCGACGTTTACCCGACCTCGCGCGATCCGATGCGCTCCTTCGTCGACAGGATCATGCGGATGGAAGCGGAAGATCCGGATATCCTCTCGATCTCCGTCGTCCACGGTTTCATGGCCGGCGATGTCCCAGAAATGGGAACGAAGATGGTCGTGGTCACCGATGGCAAGCCGGAAAAGGGCGCAGCCCTCGCCCGTGAACTCGGCCTGGAACTGTTTTCCAAGCGCGGTACTTTCATCATGCCGCAGATCGACGAGAAGCAAGCCGTTTCCCGTGCGCTGGCCGCGACAACCGGGCCGGTGGTGATTGCCGATGTCTGGGACAATCCCGGCGGCGGCACGGCGGGTGATGCGACGGTGCTGCTGGCAGAGCTTCTGGTACAGGGTGCTAGGGATACCGCAGTCGGGACGATCTGGGATCCAATGGCGGTGCAAATCTGCATGGCGGCCGGTGAAGGCGCCGAGATCCAGCTGCGCTTTGGCGCAAAATCGGCACCGGGCACCGGCAATCCGATTGATGGTATCATCAGGGTCGTCAAGCTGGTGCGCAACGTGGAAATGCGCTTCGGTGAAAGCTATGCGCCCTTCGGCGATGCCGCCCATGTCCATCTTGATGGCATAGATATTATCCTGAATTCGACACGGGCGCAAAGCTTTGACCCCAGCCTGTTTTCCGTGATGGGCATCGATCCGACATCGAGGAAGATACTGGTCGTCAAATCGACCAATCATTTCTATGCATCCTTCGCACGGATTGCGGCAGAGATTCTCTATTGCTCCGCCGGAACACCCTATCCGAACAATCCAGCCCGAACGCCCTATCGCCGGGCACCGCGCGACATCTGGCCGATGGTTGAAAACCCGCATAATCTGTAGTTGCACGCGGCTTGAAGCGATGGCTGAGGGTTAAATTCAGCCGCGAGCCAACCCGGATAAAAAGGGGACGCATTGCATGCGTCCCCTTTTGAATTCAGCGAAGCCCTACGGATCCTCACGACATCAGCCGCCAGCGATTTTCAGAACGCCGACATCGATATCGGTGAGTTCCACCCGGCGTTCAGGCGCGATGCCGGAGGCATCGAAGAGATGGCAATCAGCGGCGGCGATACCGATCGGAACCGTCTCTTCGGTCCGGATCGGCGCGCTGCCGGGCAGCATCGCGCAGAAATTTTCACTCTCGCCGTCGAGCGACGCATAGGCGACCGTCTGCGCGCCGAGCCGTTCGATCACCGAAGGCGTCAAGTTCATCGACAGATCAGCCTTGCCGAACTGAATATGCTCCGGACGAATACCGAGCGTTAGCGGCTGTCCGACGAGATCAGCCCGGCCGGCCACAGGGATCGTCGCCGACTGACCCTTGAAATCCACTTCTACGCCGGCCACGCTGACAGCCTTGCAGGTGACCGGCAGCATGTTCATCCGCGGATTGCCGATGAAGCCGGCAACGAACATGTTGGCCGGCTTGTGATACAGCTCGAGCGGTGCCCCGGTCTGGGAAATCTCGCCGGCATTGAGCACGACGATCCGGTCCGCCATCGTCATCGCTTCGACCTGGTCGTGCGTGACGTAGATCATCGTCGCCTTCAATTGCTTGTGCAGTTTGGCCAGTTCGATGCGCATGTCGGCCCGCAGCGCCGCGTCGAGGTTGGACAGCGGTTCGTCGAACAGGAATATCTTCGGCTCGCGCACGATCGCCCGTCCAATCGCCACGCGCTGGCGCTGACCGCCGGACAGCATGCCGGGCTTCTGCTGGAGCCGCTGGTCAAGATGGAGGATGCGGGCTGCATTCTCTACCTTCGCCTTCAGCTTGTCTTCCTGCATCTTTTCGACACGCAACGGAAAGGCGATGTTCTCGAAAACCGTCATATGCGGATAGAGCGCGTAGCTCTGGAACACCATCGCTATACCACGCTTGACCGGTGGCAGGTCGTTGACGCGCTTGCCGTCGATCATGATGTCGCCCGTACTGGTCTCGTCGAGACCGGCGATCATCCGCAGCAATGTCGACTTGCCGCAACCGGACGGCCCGACAAAAACGACGAATTCGCCGTTGCGGACTTCCAGTTCGATGCCTTTCAGCACCTCGAACGTCCCGTAGAATTTCTGAACCTTGTTGAGATTGAGCTGTCCCAAGAAACTGTCTCCGGCCGCCGGCGAAAAGCGGCCCGTTCGTAGCAGAAAAGGAGTGGACCGCGAACTCTTACGGCGCCGCGTCTTTTAAGACGCGCCAAGGTCGCCGTAACACTATGAAATGCTGCATAATTTCTCAGAAATTATGCAGGGGTTCGCGGTCCGATGGTCTTACTTGTACTGCTCGAGATCGGCAGCAGCCTTCTTCAAGGCATCCGCCGGTTCAGCCTTGCCGGTGACGACAGCCTGAACCATTTCGATCATGGTGTTCTGAAGGCCCTTGTAGTCAAGGAACAGCGGCTCGGGACCACCATTGGCAATACCATCGACGAACGGCTTCCAATAGGGGTTGGCGGCAACCATGTCTTCCACGGCCTTGCCCGGACGCAGCGGTGTCAGGCCTTCCTGTGCTTCGTATCTCGGCTGGTTTTCAGGGTTGGTCATGAACTTGGCGAGGTCGATCGCCTTTTCTTCAAGCCCGGTTCCGCCGAATACGGCAAGGCTGTCGGTGATCAGTAGCGTACCCTGACCCTTGGCGCTCGGACCGAGCGGCAGCGGTGCGACTCCCCAGTTGATCTTGGTTTCCTTGAGGCGGTTGACCGCGCCGACACCACCCTGGATCATGCCAAGCTTGCCATCGAGGAAGATAGCGCGCACTTCGTTCTGCTCGTAGGATGTCGGGCCTTCTTCGGCATAAGGGACGATATCTTTGAGCGCAGTCAGCGCTTCCAGATTCTGCTTGCTGTCCAGCGTGATCTTGCCGTCCTTGTCGATCACCGAGCCGTCATTGGTGTAAACCCAATGAAGGAACTGGTGCATGGTGTTGTCGAAGGTCTTTGCCACGACGCCAAAACCGGCAATACCGGTCTTTTCCTTGATTGCCTTGGCGTATTCCAGTTCCTCAGCCCAGGTCGTCGGAGCTTTTTCCGGATCAAGGCCAGCCTGCTTGAACAGATCCTTGTTCCAGAACAGAGCTTTCGTCGAGAAGGCAACAGGAATGCCCCACTGCTTGCCGCTGGTGGTGACCGTATCCATGATGTAGGGATAGTAAGCGGCTTTTTCTTCGTCGGTAAAGGTGATCGGCACGATCAGTTCGTTGTCGGCAAACTCCTTCAGCGTACGCGAGCCGACATAGGCGAGGGCTACCGGCGTACCGGCGGCCGCAAGCGTCGTCACCTTGTCCTGGCACTGGGCCCAACCGACAACTTCGGCAGCGACCTTGTAACCCGGATTTGCTTCTTCCCATTTCTTGATGAATTCGGCATGGACCGGCTGCATCACGTCACCGCAGGAGATGAAGCTGAGCTCGGTATCGGCCGCCATCGACGGCAACGCCGTACCAGCGAGCAGCGCCAAGCTTGCTGCAATCATTAAGGCATGTTTTTTCATAGTCGTTCCCCTTGCTTATTGAGCTCGTTGTTGCGGTTACTGTTTCACGGCGCCGGCCGTGAGGCCCATGACGAGATAGCGTTGCATCAGGAAAATGAGGATGACGGCCGGCGCGATACCGACAAAACTTGCGGCCATCAGCTCATTCCAGATCACTTCCTGCCGGCCGAAATAGGCAAACAGCCCGACCGGCAGCGGCATGTATTCGGTCTTCGAGTTGAAGGTCAGCGCGAAGATGAATTGCTGGGCATAGGACCCGATGAAGGTCGTGATCGCAACGACGGTGATGCCCGGCATGGCGATCGGCAGGATGACGCGGCGCAGCGTGTAGAAATGGCTTGCACCATCGACGAAGGCTGCCTCGTCCAGTTCACGCGGGATACGCATCATATAGGTGCGCAGCAGCCAGATCGCCGACGGGATGAGGAAGGCGACACCCGGCACGATCATGGCGAAATAGGTATTGAGTACGCCGAAGCTGCGCATCAATCTGAACAGCGGGATCAGCAGAACAGCGCCCGAGAACATGTTGACGGCCAGGAAGGCGCCCAGCAATGGGCCGCTGCCATGGAACTTGAAGCGCACAAACGAATAGGCAGCAGGCACCACCAGTACAAGGACGACCGCTGTGACGATGCTGGAGATGAAGAACGAGTTGAAGATATAGCGGGCAAAGCCCGGGACGCTGACCCACATCGTCCGGTAGGCCGCAAACGACCCGTTTTCCGGCCAGAATTTATAGGGCGAGGAAAACAGCAGCCCGAGCGGCTTCAGGGAAACCAGGAAGCCTTCGACGAACGGCGACAGGATGAAGGTCAGGAAGACGAAGATACCCGCATAGATGCTGATGAGTTCGTACCAGCGGTAGCGGTTGATCATGGCCGGTTGAATGCTCATCGGCTGGTTTCTCCCGAGGAAAGCCGGCTGGTTACGCGGAAATAGGCCAGGCAGAAAATAGACAGGAAGATGCAGATCATCACCGCGCGCCCCCCCCCCCGTATTTCTTCGAGCCGATCGCCGTGCAGTAAGTATCGATGATCATCGTCGTCGTTTCACCGTTCGGGCCGCCCTGGGTCAGGATCCAGATGATGTCGAACGAGTTGAACGTGGAGATCAGCGACAGCATCGACATGGTGATCATCGACGGGATCAGCAGCGGCAAGGTAATCCGGCGGAAGCGATAGAAGCGCCCTGCCCCATCGGTCCAGGCGGCCTCGTACAGGTCTTGAGGCACTGCCTGCATCGCCGCCAGCATATACAGTGTCACCAGCGGCACGCCGATCCAGACATCCGTTATGATCGTCGCCCAGAATGCGGTCGAACCACGCGCCAGAAAGGCGACCGGACCGTCAATGATCCCCCAATTCTGCAGCGCGCCGGAAATCATGCCGAACTGGCCGTTGTACATCCAGCCCCACATGAAGATGCCGATAGCCATGGGCACGATCCACGGCGGCATGGTCAGCACGCGAAACAGTGCCCGGCCGGGAACTGCGGCATTGAGCATGCAAGCGCCAAAGACGCCAATGATCATCTTGATGGAGACGGAAAAGAAGGTCCACACGAAGGTGCGGATGATGACTTCTGCGAAGGTGGTGTTGAAGATCTTGTCGTAGTTGATCCAGCCGACCCAGTTGGTCGTCTTTTTCAACGAGGCGTCGGTGAACGACAGGATGAAAGTATCCACCAGAGGGTAGGCGACGATCACCGTGACATAGAGAACGGCTGGCAGCAAAAAGGATCCAGGCGAAGATGAGATTGCTCCGTTGAACGTTCATCTCTCGCCCCTCCTCACGCTGCGTTTGAATGGAGGGCTGCGTCGAAACGATCCCAGATCGGTCGCAGGTCGATGACGCTGCGCTTGCGGCGCGCCTCGTCCATCGACAGCGCAAGAATGCCCGCCTCCAGCGCATCGATCGTCGAAACCGGCAGCGCCCGTCCATCGCGGACATGGCCGATGACATCGGTCGCCATCTGCTCGTCGGCGCCGTAATGCTGCGACAGCGCCGTAGCTGCGTATTTGTTCTCGACCACCTTCTTGCCTGTCAGCATCTCGTGGACATCGAAATAGCCGCGGATAAAATCGCCTTCGGCCATGCCGCGCGACCCCATGATGCAAAAACGGCGGAACTGGTCCGGCACATTGAGATTGGTGTGGAAGTTCATGCCAACGCCGTTGGCATATTCGACGATTGCCACCTGATAGTCGATGATGTCGCCGTCGCTATCGAACACCTTGTCGGAGCCCATCCAGCCGCTCGGCTTGCGATGGAACAGTTCGAGGTCGTTGATGCCTTCGCGGGCCGGATCGTTTGCCGGAATGAAGCTCTTGCGGCCACCGAAACTGGCGACCCGCTCAGGTCGCGCTCCGACGATGCCATTATAAAGGTCGAGATCGTGGCAGCATTTTTCCAGCATGAAGCTGCCGGAGTAGCGCTCGTAGCGACGCCAGTCGCGCATGAAGAAAGCGCCGTGATACGGTTCGATATGCTCGGAAGCTTCGATGGAAACGATCTGCCCCAGCGTTCCGGCGGCCTGGGCGGCGCGCAGGTCGTGGTACATCGGCGCATAGCGCAGGACCAGCCCGACCATCAGCCGCTCATGACCAAACTTCGCCATCAGCCGGGCCAGTTGGATGCTCTCTTCCACGGTGGTGACGATCGGCTTTTCGCTGAAAACCTTAAGACCGGATTCCAGCCCGATGCGGATATGATCGAGATGCAAATGATTGGGCGAGCCGATCATCAGGAGATCGAGCTTTTCGTTGGCGATCAGTTCCTCAGGCGTCGCATAGGCGTTGCCGGCGGAGATGCCTTTTTCAACAAGACCCGGCAAACCGGCTGGATTCGGATCCACGTAACCCACGATCTCGAAGCTTTCGTCCATAGCCTTGAAGACATAGCCCAGATAGCCAAGACGGAATCCGAGCCCGATGATGCCCACTCTCATTCTCTGGTATTCCCCGTTTATTATCGTAATTTATTTTCTCAGATTGAGGCAGATTTTCAAACCCGTCAACCGAAATCCATGAAATTGTCACTTTTATGAAATTCATTTTCATAAAAGCCCTGTGCAACGCCGCTAAATAAGAACAATAAATGGCAACGGAAACCCAATTCCTTGGGCAGCGCTACGCAAGGGCTTCCTCCACGAGACATTCCGTCTGTCCTGTTTGAAAAAAACGCCCCTGTTCTACCGGCAGGGGCGCAGCACTATGACCGCTGCGACGGTTCCGCAGCGTTTTGCATCCGGTACTTTGGCAGCTTTACTGTCCATTGATCAGGGCAAGAACAAGCTGGTGAATGTTGCCGCCATTGCTGAGTTCGACCCGGTCGAAATCCCGGCTCTGTTGTCGCTGCGCGCGACAACTCTCCGAGGCGCACTGTCAGATCCGCGCGGATTTTCTGGCACTTGGGATCCTCGGGCACCGATAGCCCTACGGAGACCGCCTCGATCTTTTCACCATGTCCTTGATGAGATCCCCGTGTACCAGTTCGTGCTGGCGTACGCCTGAGATGAAGGTTTCCCAGCTTTTTGCAACGGAGGCCGGCAGCCGCTCGGCCGGCTTTGGCAGCACATAGGTTATAATCAACTTGGGCCGCGCCGACACCAGAACGCAGCCACCGCCCTGCGGTTCGTATTTCCACGACCAGGTCAGCTTAAAATTGGTAAAGGCGATGGCGCGGCCGGCATTACCAACCTTGGGTCCCCGTTCGCCGATCGATGCATAGAGTTCGGCGCCCGTCTTGCCGGTGATGGAATAGGCCTGCACGTTCTCGACGGCCTGCCAGTCTGCCTGTGCAACGCCTGGCAATGAGGCCACACTGCCGAGCAGCAAACAAAAGGAAAGGACTGTTTTCAAAGGGGGCTCGCAGAGGTAAGCTGTTCATGATCTGGGGCACGCCCCGCCTTCGACCAGGCGCTGCCCTGACCGATTGCCGATTGTGAACCGGTTTTGCTCCCGATTGGAAGGGGCTAAGTCGGTTCACTCTTCCTCATCGTCTTCGATAGACCTCGTTTCCATCAAATCAGCATCATCAGACATTCTTTTGCGGTTCAGCAGGCCGCTGTCTTCGAGCATTTCTGATATCCGGCAGGTCGCGAAGGGTGTCGAAACCGAACATCGACAGGAAAACGGGTGTCGTGACGTAGGTATAGGGCGCGCCCGGCGCCGGGCTGCGCGGGCCGGAGGTTATAAGTTTGGCCTGGCGCAGGCCGGCAATCGTATCGCGGCTCACGTCTTTGCCGAACATCGTCGACAGCTCACCGCGCGTCACCGGCTGGTAATAGCTTATCGCGATCAGAACCGTCGCCTCTTGCTGGTTGAACTCAGCCATCGGCTGGGTTGCAGCCCCGGACGCACGGATCGCCTGAGCATAGGCGGACTTTGTGCGATGCTGCCAACCGCCCGCAACAGTCACCAGTTCAAAGGCCGCCCGCGCAGTTCGTCGTGGATATCGTCAATGATCAGGTCGATGTTGCACTCCTGCCCGACGACGCGGGCAAGCGTCGCCCGGTCGACAGGGGTCGCGGAGGCGAAAATCACCGCTTCGATCCGGTTCATCCATTCTCGCCAGCGTAGTTCCGGCGGCAGGGATTCCAGTTCGCGATCAAACAGGACCCTGTCCTGCCCCGCCGATCTCTTTCCCCGCCCCTCGGCTTTGGCAATGCCCGATCCAGACATGGTCACAAACCGTAAATTCGGAAGGTGGAGCGTCCCGATAGTTCCTGTACACCACCAAGCGTTTCGAGACGCTCGAACAATCGTCGGCTCGCCCAGCGGGAAAGGTTGCCGTTGGCCGCGGAAGCGGACAGCGCGTCCTCGGCCAGCAATTGTCGAATAACCATCTCGGCGCCCTTGGTCCGCACCTTGGGCGCCACGGCCAGGAATTGCTCGGCACGGCGGCCGATCTCGACTGCCTGGCGCAACGCCTCACGCGGGCCCTGAACCAAGGCCAGGCAAACCGACCTGGCAAAAGCCTCGTCATCTGGCCTTACGCGTCCCCTCCCCCGATCATTCGGAAGGCTGGATCGTAGCGCTGCGCCATCATCAGTGGAACCGGGCTTTGCCAGTTGAGCTTTTTCGCCAAGGCCCAGTCCGCCAGCCACCAGGCCAGAATTTCTGCGTCTGGACGAAGACGGCAAACCGTCGTCACCAGTTCAGCGACGGCAAAGGCGCAGCACGGCGATCCTGCACCAGATCGTCGGTGATCCGAGAAAAATCCGCCAGCGTGTCGTCCCATCGCAGTGCAATGAGATCTGTGACGTCGCGCAGCGTTTTTACATCGAGCGTCGTGGTGCGCGCCGTTAGCTTTTATAGGCCAGAAAGACGTTTCCGGCCGGCCCCGCATCGCCACCCGGCGGACGCAGCAAGACGGCATCACGCAGCGCCGCTTCGTCTTCCGTCCTTCCCAGCAGCCGCACCGCAGCAACAGCACATTTCAGGCCGAGCCGCTGGCGCCATGAACCGGCCCAGAGAGGCTCCGATCGCACCAGATGATCAAGCGAACTCAGGGCTGCACCCGCCATGAACGCCGCATCCACATCGCTCACCTCGCCGCGATACGTGACCCACCCCGGTATAGGGGACGGGTGAACCGATGTAGGAAGCGTTGGGGCCTGGCTCGAATCCATAGGGAAGAGCATATTTGAGAGGAGCGGTTCTAGCCAGAGGGAATGACAAAACCGCACAGGTTGGTTTTACTCGAAACCGCACTGCATCGCTTACTTGTTCCAACCAGTCCGGCGATCTTCGTCCATTTCACCAATTGGTGACGGAACCGTCGCGCCGTTTCAGATGTGGGGCTTCCCAGAATTCGAAGCTCTGGCGGGCGATCAGCTCCTCGTTGACTTCGATCCCCAGTCCCGGTGCATCCGACACAGAATAATGCGCGCCTTCGAGTTGGGGCTGAACCGGGAAGAAGTCGGAATTGTCAAACCCGAGATGCGTCTCCGCCGGACTTGCACGGGTTTCGAGCCAGGAGAAGTTCGGAACAGCCGCGGAAAAGTGGATGGTTGCGGCGGTGCAAATCGGGCCGAGCGGATTGTGCGGCATTATATCGACATAGTGCGTCTCGCTCCAGGCAGCGACCTTCATCGATTCTGTCAGGCCGCCGACATTGCAGACGTCGAGGCGATTGTACTGGTGGATGTCGCGCTCGATATAGGGCTGGAACTGCCACTTGGAGGCAAACTCCTCACCGATCGCGAAGGGAACGTCCGTCAGCCGGCGCAACGCTTCATAGGCACCCGGCGACTCGTCGCGGATCGGCTCCTCAAGGAAATCCAGTGTTCCAGACGGCATCTTCTGGCAGAAGCTTGCGGCTTCCAGCGACGCTGAGGCGATGGTGATAGTCGATGCCGAGAACGATGTCGTCGCCCAGTTCCTCACGCGCCTTGACGCACCATTTCGCCGTTGTGCCGATATGCTCACGCGGCTCGTAGATCGGCCCATCCTCGTGACCCGAGGGTGAAAGCCGCATGGCGGTCCAGCCGTGTTCGACCAGCATCTTCGCCTGCTCGATCATCTCCGGCCCCGGTGCAGCAAAGGTGGTTGCGAAGGTCGGAATGCGATCGCGCTGCTTGCCGCCGAGCAGGTCGTAGACCGGAACGCCGAGCGCCTTGCCCTTGATGTCGTGCAGCGCGATGTCGATCGCAGAGATCGCCGCCTGCAGTACGCGGCCACCCTCAAAGTATTGGCTACGGTACATTTCTTGCCAAAGCGCGCCGATTTTGAACGGATCGCGGCCGCGCAGGAATTCGGCATAATGCTCAAGTGCCCCGACAACTGCCTTTTCGCGGCCTGAAAGACCGCTTTCGCCCCAGCCGAAAATGCCGTCGTCGGTCTCGACCTTGACAAGAAGTTGGTTGCGGATGCCGACCTTGACGGCATAGCTCTTGATCGCTGTGATCTTCATGGTTTTCTCCCGCCTACCAGTGCCACAGCGTACCGTCTTCAAGACGGTTCACCGGCAGATAAGCGCGCTGGTAGGGATATTTAGCTGCAAGCTTTTCATCGATGTCGACGCCGTGTCCAATCGCGTCGCCTGGATGCAGGTAACCGTCGGTGAGGCTCCATGCGCTCGGAAAGACCTCGAGGATTTCCGGCAGATAGCTGGAATACTCCTGGATGCCGAAATTTGGCACCCAGAGATCGAGATGCAGGTTGGCGCCCAGGCAGATTGGTGACATGTCCATTGCGCCGTGGCAGGCCGTTCGGACATTATAGACACTGGCGAAATCCATGATCCGCCGCAGGGGCGTGATGCCACCGGCATGCACCGTCGTCATGCGGATATAGTCGATCAGCTGCTCCTCGATGAGGAGGCGGGCATCCCAGATCGTGTTGAATACCTCGCCGACGGCGAGCGGCGTCGTGGTGTGCTTGCGGATCAGCCGGAAACCCTCCTGATGCTCGGCCGCCACCGTGTCCTCCAGCCAGAACAGGCGGGCGAATTCGAGATCCTTGCCCAGGCGGGCGGCCTCGATCGGCGTCAGGCGGTGGTGAGTGTCATGCAACAGCTCGACATCCCAGCCATGGGCTTCGCGCACTGCTTCGAAGAGCTTAGGAACATGGCGCAGATATTTCGAGGTCGACCACATTTCCTCGTGCGGGAAAGCATCGTCGTCGGCATTGTTGGTCACGGATTTCTTGCCGGTGCCGTAGACATCCGGAAGACCCGGAATGCCGACCTGGGTGCGGATCGCCTTGTAACCCTCGTCCAGACGTTTTCCGACTGCATCGACCGCCTCGGCAATGTCACGGCCCTGCGCATGGGTATAGCAAAGCACCTTTTCGCGACTGTCGCCGCCGAGCAACTGGTAGAGCGGCATGTTCGCTGCCTTGGCCTTAATGTCCCAGAGCGCGGTATCGATGCCGGCAATTGCTGCCATCGTCACCGGACCGCGGCGCCAATAGGCTCCCTTGTAGAAATACTGCCAGGTGTCCTCAATGCGGGACGGATCGCGGCCGATCAGGAGCGGCGCCAGATGATCTTCGAGATAGGCGACGACAGCTTTTTCGCGGCCATTCAATGTCGCATCGCCCACACCCGTCAGGCCCTCGTCGGTGAAGATCTTCACGGTGACGAAGTTGCGTCCCGGTGAGCACACTATGATTTTAACATCGGTAATTTTCATCGGTCTATCCGTTGGCTGAAACAGTGCGCGGGCAGCCGCTTCGTCGTAACGGAAGCGGTTGTGAATGCGGCGGTCGCGCGGGTCGGGATTGGGAATGGCGGAGAGCAGGGCACGGGTATAATCGTGCGCCGGATTGTTGACGACCTGATCGGTCTCACCCGCCTCGACGATCTTGCCACGATACATCACCACGACGCGGTCGCACATGTAGCGGATCACCGACATGTCATGCGAGATGAACACATAGGACAGGCCCATTTCGTCCTGCAGCTTCATCATCAGGTCGAGCATCTGCGAGCGCAGCGACACATCAAGCGCCGAGGTCGCCTCGTCGGCAATGATCAACCGCGGCTTGACAGCGATGGCACGGGCAATGCCGATGCGCTGGCGTTGTCCGCCGGAAAAGGCATGCGGGTAACGCTCGCGCCAAGCGGGCTCGAGCTCGACCTGCTGCATGAGTTCGGCGACACGATCATCCAGCGCCCTCCCCTTTATGCCGGCTAGCTTCAACGGCTCGGCGATGATCTGGGCCACGGTCTTGCGCGGGCTGAGCGAGCCGACCGGATCCTGGAAAATCATCCGCATCTCACGGCGGATATCCTTGAGTTCTGATCGGTCTGCGGTGCGAATATCGACATTAGCACCGTTGGCCCGTCGAAAATCCATCACCCCGCTTTGCGGCTCATAGATGCGCAGCAGGCAACGACCCATCGTCGTCTTGCCGGAGCCGGATCTGCTGACGATGCCAAGCGTTTCGCCTGGCCGCACGATCAGCGAGACATCGTCCACTGCCTTGAGGCCGGAGGGGAAGGTCATGGAGAGGTTTTTCACATCGAGTAGCGGTGGCGTTTCGGTGGGAATATCGGGCCGCTTCAAGCGAATTTCCGCCTTTCGCTCCAGCTTGACGACGGAGCCGATCAGGCCACGTGTATAATCGTCCTGCGGCGCATGGAAAATCTGTTCCACAGGTCCGCGCTCCATCACTTTGCCGCGATACATGACCAGCACTTCATCGGCGATCTCGGCGACGACGCCCATGTCATGGGTGATGAACAGCACAGCCATGCCGTGGCTCTTCTGCAGCCGCTTGATGAGGTCAAGGATTTCCGCCTGGGTGGTGACGTCGAGCGCGGTCGTCGGTTCGTCGGCAATCAGGACCTGTGGGTTACAGGCCAGCGCCATGGCGATCATCACGCGCTGGCGCATCCCGCCGGAAAATTCTGAACGTATAGCGGTCGATCGCCGTTTCCGGCCGGGGGATTTCGACCTGCCGCAGCAATTCCAGCACACGCTCGCGCTGGTCCTTCTTCGATATGCCGAAATGGATGCGCAGGCCCTCGCCGATCTGCGCCCCGATCCGATGGACCGGCGACAGTGAGCTCATCGGCTCCTGGAAGATCATCGCGATCTCCTTGCCTCGCACGCCGCGATCTCCTTGCCGCGCGGATCGAGCTTGGCAAGATCGGTCGTGGAACCATCAGCGCGTCAAGATGACGGAACCACCTTCAATACGGCCGGGCCGATCGACAATCTGCAGGATCGAGCGGGCGGTCACAGACTTGCTTCGGATCCGGACTCTCCCACCACGCAGAGCGTCTTGCCGCGCTGCAACTCGAACGACACCCCGTCCACCGCCTTGAACAGGCCCGTACGCGTTGGAAAATAGGTCTTCAGATCGTCTACCTTGAGGATAGTTTCATTGGTGATGGTCATGTCAGGGCCTCGTAGGGATCTGCGGCATCGCGGAGACCGTCGCCGAGGAAATTGAGAGACAGCACCGAAATCACGATCGCGGCGGCCGGGGTGAACAGGAGCCAGGGCGCCTGGCTGACGGCGCGGATATTTTGCGCCTCCTGCAAGAGAACACCCCAGGAAATGATGGGCGGCTGCAGGCCGATACCGAGGAAGGACAAGGCTGTCTCGGCCAGGATCATCGAGGGAATCGCCAGTGTCAGCGTGGCGATGATGTGGCTCATGAACGACGGCACCAGATGATGGAAGATGATGCCGATCTCGCTCATGCCGTCCAGACGGGCGGCCGTCACGAAATCCTCGCTGCGCAGCGACAGGAACTTGCCACGCACTTCCCGCGCAAGGCTGGTCCAGCCAATCAGCGAAACGATCAGCGTGATGACGAAATAGGTGCGCAGCGGCGGCCAACCGACGGGGATAGCAGCAGCAAGCCCCATCCACAGCGGAATGGTCGGGATCGAGCGCAACAACTCGATAAAGCGCTGGATGGCCAGGTCCGTCCAGCCGCCGAAGAAGCCGGAGACACCGCCGATGGTCACGCCCAGGATCAGGCTGAGAAATACTCCCACAAGCCCGATCGACAGCGAGATCCGCGCCCCGTGCACCACTCGAGAGAAGATGTCACGGCCAAGCCGATCTGCCCCGAACAGATAGAGGCTATCGCCAACCTGCGGATCGGTGAGGCCGAACAGCTTGGTCTGCGAGGGAATGAAGCCCAAGAGCGTATAAGGCTCGGAGGGAACGAAGAACCCGATAGAGACTGGCTTTGTCTGGATCCACGATGAACTCGCGGCGCATCGACTCCGTGTTCAGCGTCATCGACAGCTGATCGACATGCGGCCGGAACGAACCATCGAGCATCAGCGAAATGCCCTGCGGAGGTGCGTAGGTAAAACGCGCATTGGTGGCGTTCGGATCGAGCGGCGCGATAAAGTCAGCGAAGATCGCGATGAGATACATGCAGCAGATGACGACGAGACTGACGAGTGCGATCCTGTGCTTCTTGAACTTCAGCCAGAACAGCTTCCACTGGCCGGCAACGGCGATGTCCCTGGCGCGCAGGTCGAGCGATGGCCCGGTTTCGGGCGGGAGATGAGTAATATCTGTCATTGGAACCTGATCCGCGGGTCAGTGAGAGCGAGCAGAATGTCCGAGATCAGCGTGCCGATGATGGTCAGCACGGAAATCAGGAGAATGAGCGAGCCGGCGAGATACATGTCCTGGGCAAGCAGGGCGCGCAGCAGAAGCGGGCCGGTGGTTGGCAGGCTCATGACGACGGAGACGATGATCTCGCCGGATATGACGGCGGGAAGGATCCAGCCGAGCGTCGAGATCAGCGGGTTTAACGCCAGCCGCACCGGGTAGCGGATCAACAATTCGAATTCCGACATGCCCTTGGCGCGCGCCGTGGTGACATAGGGCTTGGACAGTTCATCCAGCAGATTGGCGCGCATGATCCGAACCAGGGCGGCCAGCGACCCAAGTCCGATGACGATGACCGGAAGCCAGACATGACCGGCGAAATCCACGAGACGCCCGAAGCTCCATGGCGCATCGACATAGGCTGGTGAGAACAGCCCGCCGACGCTCTGGCCGAAATAGGCCGACATCACATACATGGCCGAAAGCGCCATCAGGAAGTCCGGCACGGCAAGGAAGAAGAACGCAAGGAATGTGGCAGAATAATCCGAAATAGAATATTGGCGCACCGCCGAGAGGATGCCGATCGGGATTGCTACGGCCCAGGCGAAGCAGAGCGTCAGGAAGGACAGCAGTAGCGAGAAGCCGAGGCGGCTCCAGATCAGCTCGGTCACCGGCTTTCCAAGCTCAAAGGAAATGCCGAAGTCGCCGTGCATGACGATGCCGGCAATCCACTTGTAATACTGGAAATAGATAGGCTGATCGAGACCATAGCGTTCTGCGCATGGCGGCCACGGTTCCCTCTTCGACGGCACCACCCTGGCTTGCCCAGTCGGCCATCAGCGTCGTGAGGTAATCCCCGGCGGCAGCTGGATAATGATGAAGGCAATGATGGAGACGGCAAAGAGTGTCGGGATAGCGAACACCAGCCGCTTGGCGAGAAAACGGAGCATGAGACCTAACCGTTCGATTTGATCGAAGGGGCGACCGGTGGGAGAAAAGGACATCCCCCACCGGTACCGGGAGGAGCCTTAATTGGCCTTGTCGAAATACCACTGGGTCAGCGTCGGAGCCGGATGCCAGAGGTTGCCGGTGATCGGGATGCCATCGACGACATTCTTCAGGTCTTTCGACACCATCATGTATTTCGGCATGGGGCGCGAGATCCCGATGTTGAGAAAGTTGTCGGCCGAAAGATTGAGGAATTCCTTCATCTTCTCACGCCGCTCGTCGTCGCTAACCGCGGCGTTCACCTTGTCGTAGGACGCCATCAGCGTCTTGATCTCGGCTGGCGGCTCTTCGCCGGTCGCGTGGTTTGAATACCATTCGCTCCACTTCATGGCGAAGAAGATGTCAGCCTTCTGGAACGGCATGTAGCAACGCGGGTCGGTGTAAATTTCCGACAGTCCGCCGACGCAGTTCCAGATGTAGGCATCCTGTTCGTTGGCGGCCCACATCGTATTGAGACGCGCGGTCGGTCGTGCGGATTTGGATGTCGATGCCGACAGCCTTGGCGTATTTCTGCACCATCTGCATCACATCCGGATAGGAGAGCCCGAACACATCAGCCACCATGAAGTTGATGGTAAAGCGCTTGCCCGTGTCATCGAGACGAAATCCTTCCGCATCCTTGTTCGGCATGATCTTGTCGAGCATGTCGTTGGAGGCCTTTGGATCGAACGCGGTATACTGCGTTGCCTCGCGCTCGTTGAAGAGTTCGTGCTCCGGCTGGGTTGCAACCTGCGCCGGTGCGCCCTGCCCGACATAGACGAGATCGATAATCTCCTGCCGGTTGATGGCGTGGCTGAGCGCAATACGGAAATCCTTGTTCTGGAAGATTTTCCGCTTCGTCTCATCGGTAGAGTTCAGGTTGAGAAGGATGACGGCGTCGTTCGCCGGCAGGTCCTTCACATCGACGAACCGATAGTTACCGGTTTCCTGGCCATCGAAAAGGACCGACTTGAAGGTGGCATTATTGATATGGCGGAAGGCAAAGTCGAACTCGCCGGACGTCATTTTCAGCGCCATCAATTGCGGATCGTCGAGTTTTGCCCAGGTAACGCCGTCGATGTAAGGCAGCTGGTTACCGTCCGGATCGACCTTCCAGTAATAGGGATTGCGGGTCGCGACGACGCGCTCGCTGTCAGCATAAGGAACGGTGAGAACCCAGGGATTGAGAGTCAGCAGATCCAGATTCTGCCAGAAAGGCGGCTGGAAGGTCATCGAAATCTTGGAGTTGAACAGCGCGACCCAGTCGCCGGCCGCCGGATTGGCCTTCAGAAGCTCCGGAATGCCTTCCTTATTGTATTTCTCGTGGAACTGCTGGAGATAATGCTTGGGGTAGATGACCGGGAGATGGCCCTGACCATAAGCCAGCTGCTGTAGGAAGAGACCATAGGGTGAATCGAATTTGAACTCGACGGTGACGTCATCGATCTTCGTCACCTTCACCGGCTTGCCGGCAACGACAAAGGTCGGGTTCTTGGCCGGCGACAGCGCGTCGTTCATGAACACATCTTCGTACCAGAACATGATGTCATCGACCGTAAAGGGCTGGCCGTCGCTCCACTTCAGGCCCTTGCGTAGCGTGAAGGTATAGGTCGTGGCGTCGTCGGATGCCTTGACGTCCTCGGCAAGTGACGGAACGATGGTCTTCCACTGCGGGTCCCAGCGCACCAGCAGCTCGTTGGCGATGGTGCGCGTCAGGTTGTACTGGTCGCCATTGGCAAGGATCGTCGTGCGAAAGTGCCGCCGTATTTGCCGATACCATCGACCATCGTCTCGATGAAAGGATGTTCCGGAAGCCGCTCGTTGACGGCAGGCAAGGTTCCGCCCTTGACCTGTTCCTCGAGCATCGGCGCTTGTTTGTAGTCCTGCGCCCAGCCCGGATTAGCGAAACCTATTAGTGAGACGCCCAGCAACCCCGTCGACACGACGAGGCCACGCAGCTTTTGCTGGTAACCCATGTCTTCTCCTCCTGATCACCGGCCTCAGCCGGTCTCCTCCATCACGTTCTGCGCGGCATCCTCCCGGCTTCGTGTTGCACGAAAACTCTCAGATCGTACATTATTTGTCAACATCGATGTATGAAATTGTCTGTTTGGCACTTGTTGGTACTTGGCAAAACCAGTGAGAGTGCATTAAAACGATGTCCTATGAGCACGATGACAACCATGCCCCGACCGGCCACTGACGAAGAAGCAACCGACGAAGTCGGCGGCTCGATCTATGAACGTCTTCATGACGACATCATCCATGGGCGGCTGCGCGCCAATGAGCGGCTGAAGGTATCCGAGCTTGCCAGCCGTATGGGAACGTCAACCAATCCCGTGCGGGAAGCCCTGCAACAGTTGCGTGGCGAAGGTTTCGTGATCATGGAGCCGAACCGCGGTGCCCGGGTTCGTCCAATCGACGAAGAGTTCGTGCGCGATATCTGCGAAATTGAAGTCCTGATCGAACCCGCCCTGACGCGCTGGTTTGTCGGCATCGTCACAAAGGCCGATGTCGAAGAACTGGAGAGAATTCAGGCGGATATCGAGCGACTGAATTTCACCGACGAATTGGCGCATTCGCAGCTCGACATGAGCTTTCACCGTCTGATGTATGACAAGCACTACAACCGCCATGCCGTCGATCTCTGGATCCGCCATCGCGAAATCCTCTGGGCCATCAGCCGCCGGTTTCCGACCTCGCTTGGGCGTCAGTCGAACGTGCTTGAGGAGCACCGCGAACTGATCGCCTGCATCAAGGGGCAGGACGCCGAGGGTGCAGCGCGCGCCATCGGCAAGCACGTCGAGGATCCGGCCGCCACATCATCGAGCGCATGCGATTATCATGACGCGGGCTTTGATTGATTTTGAGTCTAGGCGGCTGATGAATACAGAAAACGATTGTTCCTGCAGTTGACGGTCGGCGTCCCCATCCTGTCTAATCAAACCGAAATTAGTGCGACAGCACCATTGCCGGGTTGAGTAGTTCACAGCACCATGCGGGCGGCATTTCGGGGGGACGTTTCTTATGGATTTTACAGTGATTGATGGTGGTCTGATAGCAACGCTGCTTCTTCTCCTGCTCGTCGGCATGGGACCGAAGATCGCGCTCGTTCCGTTCCTCGAAATGACCCACGCCTTTGATGCCGAGACGAAGGCAAAGATTGGCCGCCAGATGGTTGTGACGGCGACTGTAACGGCACTGATCCTCTTTGCGACTGGCGCGGTGCTCATGAGACTGCTGCATATCACGGGCGGTGCGGTGGCCGTGGCGGGCGGCATCGTCCTTGCCCTCCTCGCCCTCAAGATGGCGGCCGGCCCAACAGAGAAGCACCCGGAACATCTCGGCATACCAATCGACCCTGCGAAAATCGCGGTCTTCCCTCTTGCCGTTCCTTATTTGCTCAACCCTGTCGGTATGACCGTGCTGATCATTGCATCCGGTGAAGTCGTCTCGATTGCCAGCGCGGTCCTCGTCATCGGCCTGGTCCTGCTCGTTGCCGCATTCGACTATCTGATCTTCACTAATATCGACGTACTGGCAAAGCGAATGAAGCCGGCAGGCCTTGTGGTGTCGGAAGTCGTCTTCGGCATCCTCCTGACAGCGGTTGCCGTGCAGCTGTTCGTGACCGGACTGAGCAAGCTAGGGATCATCACCATGAACGCCCCACACTGATGGGCGACGTGTGAGAGGCTAGGAAGGACCTACAACACCGCCCGCGCCGGCATGGGCAGGGGCCTCAAGGCCGCAGGCTACCCTCTATCGTTCAGGACAGGTGGAGCGTGACATGCACCACCCCGCGCTCTCGTTTCGTACTTAGGCGCAGGCCGGTTTTCTCGAACACCGTCAACATCGGGGCATTTTCTGGCAGAACCTCGGCGATCAGTTCCCTGATCCCGGATTGGCGAGCAATTGTGGTGAGATGGCGCATGAGTTGCCCGCCCAGGCCTTGTCCCTGATACTGGTCCGCTACTGTGAGCGCGACTTCGGCCTGCCCTGGTTCCAGAAGGATATAGCGTCCGCTTCCGATAATCGCCGCATGTTCGCCTTCGTCCGCGACGGCGACCAACGCCACATGATTGACGAAATCCACGTCAACGAAAAAGGTGATTTCCTGTTCCGTAAAGCTGCTGCGTGGCGCAAAGAAACGCCGGCGGAGGGATTCCGGAGAGCTGCGGCCGGCGGCTTCGGCAAACCCACCCCGGTCTTCGGGTCTCAGCGCGGATTTCGACGCGGCGACCGTCCCGCAACACCTCGACCACCGAATACCGGGCTGCTTCTGCCATGACATCCTCGATCTAGCTGCACCCTCTGCTGTAAAAGAACTTCTCCACGGCTTCGAAAGCCCTCTCAGAATAATCGGCCGGGTTCAGATCGCCAATCAGATCAGGAAGAGCAAGATCTGCGTTTGCCTGGTCGATGTATTCCTGGAGCAAAGCGCAACCCTTGTCCTCTCGAACAATGCGCAAGGCGATCGCCTCGACGAAACCGGTGCAGTACCCCTGCTGCGATGGATCCTTTGCATTTCGGCACATGGCTTGAAGTTTGGCAAAGGTCGGCTCTTCGGCACGTGCAGAATCCACATGACCCGAAAGAAGCCAAACAACGGAAAGGAGCGCTATGACTGAAAGCACGTGCCTGCGCATGATAATCTCCCGGGAAGCATGTTCAATTACATCTACAGAACCATCTTTGTCAGCGCCGCATTCTCCTGGATTTCTGCCTCGAACCGACGGAGGTGTGAAGTTTAATTCATGGTTTGCCTAAAATAAAAGTTGGTACTAATATTCGCTCGCGGTGCCAGGGCGGCCCAAGTCGGACTTAAGATTTGCCCATCCACAAAGACGGCCTGTTCACGTCAAAGCTTCGGCGTGCCAACTCGTTTACGATTCTGTTTTTCTTGCAGGTGAGATGCAACAGCAATCACCCGGATAGGATTTCGGGAGGTAGTCTCCATTCAACATAGCTAAATTTCAATGACTTGGACAGCGAGTCTAAAGGGGTTCCGTCAACTATCTCGTTGTCGGAGTTCGCCATAGGCTCGCAACTGTTAGAGGGACGAAATGGCCGCGGAGATAGAGCGAAAATACCTCGTGTTAAACGATAGTTGGCGCAAGCACGCCTCTCAAGGTGCCGCGTTCTGCCAAGCCTATCTCACGGCGAACAAAAACCGGTTTGTGCGCATCAGGACCATCGACACGGTGCGCGCCGTCCTTACGGTCAAATTCCGAACGGGTCCCATGAGGCGCGAGGAATTCGAATACGATATCCCGTATATTGATGCCCTGGAAATGATCACCTATGCGACCGCAGTGTTGGAGAAGACCCGCTATGAGGTGCGCCACCTTGGTTATGTTTGGGAGATCGACGTCTACAGCGGCGTCAATGACGGGCCCGTTCTCGCGGAAATCGAGCTTGGAAACGAGGCCGACCAGCCTCCCCGCCCGCCGTGGCTCGGTCCGAAGTAACCGGAATTTCGGCATACTCCAATCGAACGCTTGCGGCGTTTCCACACCCCGACGAATTGCTCATGTCTGCACAAGCTTAGCGAGGCCGGGCGACCTGACGGGCTCGTGATGTTGAGAGCCGCCAGGTCACCACAAGAGTGGTCAGCCTTGCTCTGCCAAAAGCTGCTCGTGGATTTCCGCCAGTCGTTTTTTCTGCTTGTCATCGACAACCGGCATGCTCAACTCAAGGCGTTCGAGGGCTGAAGACACCGCCACGGATACTGCAAGACGGGCAAACCATTTGTTGTCTGCCGGGATGACAAACCACGGAGCCCATTCCGTGCTCGTATTCTCCAGCATATCCTCAAAGGCATTCTGATAGTCGTCCCAGTATTTGCGCTCCTCGTAGTCCGCCGTGGAAAATTTCCAGTTCTTGTCGGGCTCGTCGATGCGCGAGAGGAACCGCTTCTTTTGCTCGTTTTTCGAAATGTTGAGGAAGAACTTCAGAATGATCGTTCCGTTTTGCCGGAGATATTTTTCAAAGTTGTTTATCTCCTTGAAGCGGCCCTCCCAGATGTTCCCTTTCCGGGTTTCTGGAGGCAGCCTTTGTTTCTGCAAGGAATTCGGGATGCACCCTGACAGCCAGGACTTCCTCGTAATAGGACCGGTTGAATATGCCGATCATCCCGCGCCCAGGCAGAGCCTTGGCGGCCCGCCAGAGATAGTCGTGATCCAGATCTTCCGCTGACGGCGATTTGAAGCTGGTGACATGACAGCCTTGCGGGTTGATGCCTGACATGACGTGGCGTATCGCCCCATCCTTTCCCGCCGCATCCATCGCTTGAAAAATGATGAGTATCGAGTAGGTGTCCTGAGCGTAGAGCATTTGCTGCATGTCCGACAATCGCTGGACGTTCGAGGCCACCTGCTCCAGCGCCGGGACTTGTCATCATAGCCGCCCGTAAAATCCGGGTCGAAGTCCTTCTTGAGCGATACAGAACGTCCGGGTTCAACCGCGATATCATGAAACCGAAATTTCACTTGACCGCTTTCCCCGACCGGGAATTTGCGTTTCTTGTCAAAGTCCACGTCGAGCTTCATGTGCTTCCCCCTTGTTGAGCCATAGCTGGCGTTGTTTAGTTCATGCGGGCATTGTTTCCATTTTTCTACGTTAGACTGTTCTAACTCGCGGTTGGTTCCACATCACCCAAGAGAAACTCAATCAAAGCTAGTGGGCGCTGGAACGTTTGTTGGCTGCCGTGCCGGCGGCAAATCCTTATTAGGACATTGCCTAAGTGACCGGGCTCGTCGATCTCGGCGTCATCACCGCGAACGCTGCGCACCAATTTCACGTTGATGGAGCGAGCGGGTCCTTGAGTCTCAGGTAGATGCACGTCTTGAAGTGACTCGGAGTTCCCGTTTTCGGCTTGGCTGCGAAACTGCACCGCCTCTGGCGAGATTGCATCTTTTATACCGGTGCTCCGGGCACAAAACGTCATTTCTCCGTTCTTTCCAAGGAGCTATTTTATGCTATCATAATTCGCGGTAAAATCCATGGATGCGACAAAGCTCAATCAAAGATAGTGTTATCGGCGCGCAGCCACTCGGGTCCGTTGGGAAACGGTGGAGACGTCGGCACTTCAAGGGGGGTAGCAATGGTCAGCTTGGACAACCAGAAGGACCCGGCCCACACGAACAATTTGTTCATGACGGCTGAGGAACTGCGGGAATACGCCGACAAGATCGACACGGCGTGCGTCGGCCGCTTTCAAGGACATGCGCACCGCGGAGGATGCGCGAAAGCTGCTGATGGAGAAAATGTCCAAGCGGATCGAAGTCACCGATCAGATGAGATCCAATCTGCTATCCCGCATAAAAGCAGCGGCCGTGGAAGGGAAAAACGAACTGATGGTTCTTCAGTTCCCTGTCGAGCTTTGCACCGACCAAGGCCGTGCGATCAATAACAACGAGCCTGATTGGCCTGAGACCCTGACGGGTGTTCCAAGCGTCAAGCCTACGAAGTGTGGCGTGACAAGTTGAAGCCGGCCGAATACCGCCTCACCGCCATGATCGTGGAATGGCCCCATGGAATGCCGGGCGATGTCGGCCTCTTTCTCGGGTGGGGCAAGCCAAAAGCTCTTTGAAGGTCGAGCCCGCGCTGCAGCCAATGCACGTCCGTCCGCAGAATTAGGCCGATACCCGTTTCGCATTGTCGATTTCTGTCATGCGCTCACAGCCAAACCTCTGTTCTTCCTGAACGGGTGGCCGATCAATGCCGCGAAAGGATGTGAACAAAGCACTGAGCTACCCTGCAGAACGTGCCGATCCTTCTAACCCGGGAGATGTTCGACGCAATGCCAACCCTTCCTCTCATATCCAGCCTGAGAGAATATCGGGCCGAGTGGCTTCGATATGATCTGACATCCGGGCTGGCCATCGCCGCGGTTGGGCTGCCAAGTGCGATTGCCTATCCTGCCCTGGCAGGCTTGCCGCCGGAAGTCGGCATATATGCGAGCATCATGTCGGTTCTGGGCTACGCTCTTCTGGGCTCCTCGCGGCAGCTCATCGTGGGTCCGGACGCTGGGACGGTAACAGTCCTTGCAGCAGTCCTGGTTTCTTTCGGTCTCTCGTCGACTGCCGAAAACGTGATGGCTTCCGCGGCCATCGCCGCGATCGTCGGCCTCCTCTGCTTTCTGGCAAGTTTCCTTCGGCTCGGCTTTATCGCCGACCTCCTGTCGCGTCCGATCCTGACGGGCTTTATGACGGGTATCTCGCTGTCGATCCTCGTTGGGCAGATTGGCCGCCTCACCGGCGTAAAGATCGAAAGCGACGGGCTGTTCGGACCACTTGCCGAAATCGTCTCGAAGATGGACCTGATCCACTGGCCTTCCCTTGGCCTGGGTATCGGACTGTTCGTCCTTCTGCGGCTGTTGGGGGCATGGCGCCCGTCCATCCCCGGACCGCTTGTTGCCGTGGCACTCGCGATCGCCCTATCCTATGCGTTTGATTTCAAGGCACTGGGAATTCGCGTGGTGGGCGAGGTCCCGTCCCAGTTGCCGTGGCCAACGATACCGCTTCTTCCGCGCGGCGTCCCAATCGATGACCTCCTGCTGGGCGCTGTGGCTGTACTGATCATGAGCTTTGGTGCCGGCATCGTGACCGCACGCAGTTTTGGTGCCAAAAACAGATATCCCGTCGATGCCAATCGCGAATTGCTCAGGTTCGGCGCGGCCAACCTCGCCTCGGGGCTGTGCGGTGGCTTCGCTGTGACCGCCTCGGATTCCCGCACTGCAATCAACGACCTCATGGGCGGAAAGACCCAATTGGCGGCCGTCTTCTCAGCCGCCGCCCTGGCACTCACGGTCCTTTTCCTGACCGACGCGCTAGCCATCCTGCCCACGCCCGCACTGGGGGCCGTCCTGGCTTCGGCAGCGATAGGCCTGATCGATCTGCGAACCCTCAAAGACTTGTGGCATATCAGCCGGATCGAGTTCTGTTTCGCGCTTATCAGCATGGCGGGAGCGCTTGGTCTCGGCGTCTTGAAGGGAGTGATGGTCGCGGTGGTTGCGACATTGTTCTATCTCGTCATGCAGGGGATGAGGCCGCGCGACGCTTTGCTGGGTCGCATTCCGGGGCGCGACGGGTTCTATAAACTGCATCGATATGCGCAAAGCAAAGCCAGTCCCAGGACTGGTGATCTATCTTCTCCAGGGAAGCCTGCTGTTCTTCAATGCCGATTACGTCAAGAACCAGATTGAAGACATCTTTGCAAAAATGGGACCGGACACCAAAGGGTTCATCTTTGACGCAGGCGCGTCCGCCCAGATCGACAGCACTGCGGCCGTTATGCTCGATGAGATACGGGCAATGGCAGAGGAGCGGGGCATGAAATTCGCGATCGTGGAAATCCATAGCGAGCCGCTGGATGTGCTGGAACGTTCTGGAGTCCTTGCGAAAATAGGCTCCGCCATGATTTTCGATGATATGGATGAGGCGGTGACGGCGTTGTCGGCAGACACCGGCTCACCCGCCTTTCAAGGCGTCGGAGTGCAACCCGTGTAAGCACCAGCGATGACCCCGGGAATGTACGACCGTCGCAGCGCGTGAGCGCACGACCTATCACACTGCGTTTGTTGCGGGCTCCTTGAGGACGGAAAGATGCTTTTACAGATCATCACGGCAACCGGCGTGCTCCTGGTCACCATCGTCATTCACGGCTCAGCAGTCATGCTTCTGTTTCGCATAGCGAGAGAACCTATCACGAACCCGCAGAACCTGCGTGGGTACGCCCGGCTGGGTGTCAGTTGCTTTTTTGTCGTCGGCTTCGTGATGGCGCATATGATCGAAATCATGCTGTGGGCGGCGGCCTACAGGCTGGCAGGCGAATTGCAGAGCTTTGAGGAAGCCACCTATTTCTCGGCGATTACTTTCGCGACGATCGGTTATGGCGACATCACGTTGTCAGGCGAATGGCGGCTTGCCAGTGCCATCGAGGGTGTGAACGGGATCCTGTTGTTCGGCTGGACCACGGCATTTCTATTCAAAGTCTCCGAGATACTGTGGTTCTCGCGGCGTCAAGCCATCGCTCGCTCGTGAGACAAGGCCTTTCCGCCAGAGACCTCTCCGCTTTCAGCGGTCGCTGCCTGGAGGGATCGTTCAACGTCTGATCCAGACCAAGAGGGGGCTGTCATGCAGGAAATGAGCAGTAAGAACGGCGGGCAACAGCAGGTCATCGAGACGGCGCTGGCATTGTTGCTTGTCTCCGCACTGTTGGCCGCAACCTTCTGGGTATTGCTGCCTTTTGTCGGTGTCCTGACCTATGCCGTTATTCTCGCCACGGCGACGGCGGGGCTGTTCGATCGAATGGTTGTTTTCCTGGGTGGAAGGCGTCTGGCTGCGGTCTGCTTCGGCGTTATCGCCGCGGCCATCACGATCGTGCCGCTGATCTACCTCTGCACCTCCGTTGTCAGCCATGTCGACGTCGCCGAAACATGGCTGAGAGAGGCGAGTAGTCGCAGGATCCCCAATCTGCCCGAATGGATTTCAAGTCTTCCGCTTATCGGAAACAAGGTGACGCCGATATGGCAGGATCTTCAGCGCGACGGACTGGCCCTGTTGCAACGATACGAACCCCAGCTCGCCACCGCGGGACGCTGGCTTCTCAGTTTCAGTGCAGGTCTCATGCTGGCCGTCCTTGAAATATTCGCGGGCATCATCGTCGCCGCGATGTTTCACGCCTCGCGCACCTTGGTGCTTGGGTTCGTATCCGCCATTGCCGTACGCATAATCGGCCCGAGAGGCGCCCGAGTGCTGGATGCTGCAGCGAAGGCCATCAAGGGCGTTGCGATAGGGGTGATCGGCACGGCTTTGCTTGAGGGAGTGCTTGCCTGGATCGGCTTCGCACTCGCCGGTGTTCCCGGAGCAATTGTCTTGGCCGCGGTGACGTTTTTCCTGGCGGTTATCCAGATCGGACCGCTTCTGGTCTGGGTGCCGGTGGCAATCTGGCTTGGGTCCCAGGGGGAGACAGGGTGGACGATTTTCACCGTCGTATGGGGCATCGTGCTGCTGATGGGAGCAGACAATATCGTCAAGCCAATGCTGATCGCGCAGCGGTCAGCTACCGCTGTTGGTGCTGTTCGTCGGAGTGATCGGCGGGCTGGCAGCCTGGGGCTTTACCGGCATGTTTATCGGCGCAACGACGCTGGCCATCCTTTGGACCGTGCTACAGACCTGGATCAGAACCAAGGGTGATGAACCGGCCCCGGTCGGTTAAAGTCGTTGCGTCTTTCGCTTCGGGAGCGTCTCTGACGCCTTTCCGAACAGCTTTTTGTCGGAGTTAGCAACGAATTTGGCCGGTACCGGAAGAATTCGCCATGATGGGGCCGGAACAAGAACGGTTCTGTCGCAAACTTTTCACCGCGTTTGCAGCCTGTTTGATCATGTCATAGATTTGGGCTGAAGATGAGTAGGCAGGTTGAGTTTCCCGATCATGGTCGATTTCAAAGGCAGTCACTACCCGAAAGAGGTGATTTTATACGCGGTGTTTTTCTACGTTAGATATGCGGTCTCCTATCGTGATCTGGAAGAGATTATGGCCGAGCGCGGCGTCGCCTTAGACCACGCGACGCTGAACAGATGGGTTGTGAAATATTCGCCGCTTGTTGCCTGCCGGGCCCAGCGCCGCAAATCCGCGACCAGCAGTTCCTGGCGAATGGACGAGACCTATATCCAGATCAAAGGTAAGTGGACCTATTTCTACCGCGCTGTCGACAAGTTCGGCAAAACCCTCGATTTCATGCTGTCTGAGCACCGCGATGAGGCTGCGGCCAGCGCCTTCTTCGCCCGCGCGATCGAGAGCAATGGTTGGCCCGAAAAGATCGTCATCGACAAGAGTGGAGCGAACCTGGCAGGATTGCAAAACATCAACTGGCTGCTGCTGTTGCAGGGATGGTTCTGGCTGATCGACATCCTGCAGGTCAAATATCTCAACAACATGATTGAGCAAGACCACCGGTTTATCAAGAAGCTGACCCGCCCCATGAAAGGCTTCAAATCCTTTCAGTCAGCGTCAGCAACACTGGAGGGCATCGAAGTGGCCCACATGATCCGCAAACACCAATTTTCAACCAGTGGCCAATCGGCATTTCAGCAATTCGCTGCGCTCGCTGCGTAATTGCGTCCGGTAATAGCTGTTTCTGCGGCCTTTCCAAAATTTTGCGACAAAGCCGGTCGACACGACCGAGGTGGGCAGCAACCAGGCCGTGTTCGTGATCCAACATGCGCCGGAGCCGATGCGGGCGGGCATGTTGACAGGGGAAAAGACATGGTTGCCGTTTCCGACGGACTTGATTACCTCCGGAGCGGCACATTGAACATCGACTGACACAGCGTTTCCACAGCTGAGCGAAAGCAGAAGTTACGGACCGCACTAGGTGTTTAGTCCCGGCATTTGATGGTGCATTATTCGACCAGAAATGGAGGGATGCGCTATGGGTCAGATTTTACACGGGGAGCGCCCGCACGACAGAGGCAGTCCGTCGAGCGATACAACATAGTCAAGAGAGCTTGAGGGTTCTGGCGAAGCGCTATGGGATCAACCAGAAGACTGTAGCGAAGTGGAAGCGACGCACAGCGGTGAGGGACCTACCAACCGGTCCGAAAGACGTGCGCTCGACGACGCTTTCAATCGAAGAAGAGGCGATTATCATTGCCTTCCGCAGACACACCCTATTGCCGCTCGATGACTGCCTCTATGCTCTGCAGGCGACGATCCCGCATCTGACGCGCTCGTCCCTGCATCGCTGCCTACAACGGCATGAGATCAGCCGATTGCCAGAAGTGACGGGCGACAAGGAACCCAAAAGGAAGTTCAAGACCTACCCGATCGGTTACTTCCACATCGATATTGCTGAAGTGCGTACAGCGGAAGGCAAACTCTATCTTTATGTGGCAATCGACCGGACCAGCAAGTTCGCCTTCGTCCAATTGGTCACCAAAACAGGCAGGACATCAGCGTCCGCCTTTCTGGTCGCTGATCGCGGCCGTGCCCTACAAAATCCATACCGTCCTGACGGATAATGGCATCCAGTTCACCTTCCCACCGCGTTATGCCGATGGCCCCACGGCCACCTACATGACGCACATGTTCGATATGCGTTGTCGTGAGAACGGAATCGAGCACAGGCTCACCAAAATCAAACATCCCTGGACCAACGGCCAGGTCGAGCGGATGAACCGAACGATCAAGGAAGCGACTGTCAAACGTTACCATTACGACAGCCATGCCCAGCTAACCGCGCACCTCCACGACTTTATCGACGCCTACAATTACGGCCGCCGACTGAAGACACTGCGAGGGCTCACTCCCGTACGAATACATCTGCAAAATCTGGGCAAGCGAGCCAGAAATGTTTACACTTGATCCGCACCATCAAATGCCGGGACTAAACACCTAGTCGTCTCAATCAACTATGTTCTTACAGGGCGTCCCGTCGCTATACCAGATCAGGTCGAGCGTCTGGTGACCAAGGCTGCAGAAAACATTTGGGGTGACTGAGGCTCGTGGGTATGCTCCAGAGTCTGGGTGAGGCGATGAACCGCACCAGTGGCCATTTCCACTACCGGGAGCCGGATTGTCGTGATGCCGCCAGCGATCCATCGATAAGCGGCCCGGATCCCCGTATCCGACGAAGGCCAGATCATCCCGAAACCGCAAGCCGCGCTCGAGGCAGGCATCCAGCGCCCCATTTGAAATCTCAAAGCCGCCGCAAACAAGTGCAGTCATGGCCTCGTTGCCATCGAGAAGGGCCAAAAGGCTTTCATGCCCCATCCGAAAGGAGGGCGCAGCCGTAATCGTCAGTGCGCCGCGCATCGCAATCCCGTGCCGTTGCAGAGAATCGCGAAAGGCGGAGAATCGCTCACGTCCCGAAGACAGCTGCAGGTTGGCACCAATAAAACCAATGCTCCGGTGTCCGCGGCCAGCCAGATGATCTACAGCATCTGCAATCGCTGGAAGCGTCGTCAATTAGAAGCGCCGGCGCCAAATCTCGCCGACGGATGAGTTGCACAACGCGCATGCCTTCAATGGTTGCAGGCTCATCGGAGTCGGCAACAGGCGTCGGCACCATCACAACGGCGCTGGCCTGAACTTCGCGCAACCGCAGGATCGCTTGGCGCTCGTTGATCTCATCATCGTTGGTCAGATGGATCACCAGATGCAGGGCCTGCTCCTCACAGGCGCGCGCCATCGTATCGGCAAACTGCGCGTAGAATTCGTTCACCAGGTTCGGCAGCAGCAAACCGACGATCCGCGTCGCGTCGCCGCGCATTGCGCTGGCAGCGGCGCTTTCACGTAGCCAAGCGTCCTGGCCCGCTCAAGCACGGCGTTCCGGGTTTCGGCATGGACATTGGAATGGCCGGACAGCGCGTGACACCGTCATGTGAGACAAGCCCAGATCCTGAGCAATGGACTTTATCGTAACTCTTTCAGACACTCGGGCCTCAATTCTGCTTTCATCCCAGTTTGGCAATTTCTGTTTGGGAAGTCTTGCACCAACATCGCATGGCTGTTAATTGTTCACGTGAACATATAGAGTCGAGTCGCGCCTGATGCCAGAAAATCTTGAGAAACGTTGCACTGACTTGATCGAAACACTCGGCCTCAGGCATCCTTCCGATGTGTCTGAGGTCACCCCGCTGACCGGTGGGGTTGCATCTGACATCGCTCGCGTCGTGGTCGGTGGGAAAAACTACTGCGTCAAATTTGCGCTGGAAAAATTGCGCGTTGCAGCCGATTGGCACGCTCCGGTTCATCGAAGCCGCGCCGAATACGCTTGGCTGTCGGTGGCAGGAAGGGTTGCCCCGGATCCGCCCCTGAGTTGCATGGTTTTTCCGAGGCAGAGCATGGCTTTGCGATGAGTTTTGTTACAGGTGCGGACGTGCGTCTATGGAAGACCTCGTTGCTGAATGGCGACCACGTTCGCGACGAGGCTGCGGGTGTGGCCGACGTGCTGGGCCGCGTTCATGCCGCAGGGGCTGCGACCGATTTTGACCGCAGTGCTTTTGACAACAGCGCCGACTTCCATGCGATCCGGGTTGAGCCCTATTTGCTGTTCACCGCACAGCGCCACCCGTCGGTGGCACCGCGCCTGATGCAGCTGGCGGCAGGCCTGGATACGTCGTGGACCACTTTGGTGCATGGCGATGTCAGCCCGAAGAATATCCTGTTTCGCGGTGATCAGCCGATCCTGTTGGATGCCGAATGCGCCAGCATGGGTGACCCGTGTTTTGATGTTGCCTTCTGTCTGAATCATTTGATCCTGAAATCGGTTCATCTGGCGAAATCACGCGCCAGATTGCTTGGGTCCGTGCTTGAGTTCTGGCAGGTCTACGCCCCGCATGTGCGGTGGGAAGACCCAGCGGCGCTGGAGGCCCGGACCGCCGCATTGGTGCCCGCGCTGATGTTGGCGCGGATCGACGGTAAATCACCGGTCGAATACCTGTCGGAACCAGAACGAGCTTGGGTCAGAGCCAAGGCCTTGAGCTTGCTGGAACATCCCGAAGCGAGCCTCAGGGATTTAGTTTCAAAATTGTCAGCCAATGGGATCAAATCATGAGTGCGACCAAGATTTCGGCAGTATCCGGGCGCCGGGTCTGGGACAGCCGCGGCAACCCGACCGTCGAAGCGACCGTGCAACTGGCAAACGGCGTTTGCGGGCGAGCCATCGCCCCCGCCGGTGCCTCGCGCGGCTCACGGGAGGCGGTGGACCTGCGGGATGGCGGGCAGCGCCTGAAGGGCCTGGACGTGCAGGGAGCGCTGGCGAACATAGCCGGACCGATCGCCTCGGCGATGATCGGGCGCGAGGTCGGCGATCAGGACGGCATCGACTCGGCCCTCGTTGCGGCAGACGGCACCAGGCTGAAATCGAGATCTTGGCGGCAATGCTATCGTTGCGGCGTCGCTGGCCTGCCTGCATGCTGCGGCGGCGGAGGCCCGACTGCCACTTTGGCAGCATCTGGCGCAAAGCTATGGCCGTACACCCACAATTCCCCTGCCGGAGATTCAGATCTTTGGCGGTGGCGCACACGCCGGACGCCGCGTCGATGTGCAGGATTTCATGGTTATGGTGCCCGGAGCCACCAGTTTTGACGAGGCGTTAGAGATCACCGCCGAGATCCATCACGCCGCAGGGGCAATCATGGCCCGCAAGGGTCTGAGCGCAGGCGTCGCTGATGAGGGTGGCTGGTGGCCCGCCTTTGCCTCGAACGAGGCGGCCCTGGAAACCCTGTGCGAAGCGATCATTTCGACCGGCGAAACGCCGGGCAAGCGCGTGGTGCTGTCGCTCGACATCGCGGCGTCCGAGTTCGGACGGGCCGGAAACTACCGACTGGCGCTGGAAGATCGCGACCTGAACTCGGATCAGATGATCAATATGCTTGGCCGCTGGATCGAGACCTATTCGATCGCCGCGATCGAAGACCCCCTAGCCGAGGATGATCCTGACGGCATGGCAGCCTTTACCCGCGCCTACGGGGACCGTGTGCAGATCATTGGCGACGACTATCTTGTCACCAACGCCCGACTGGTCCGGGAAGCAGCCCTTGCCGGAGCCTGCAATGGGGCGCTGATCAAGGTCAATCAGGCCGGAACGGTCAGTGAATCGGTGGCGGCGCTGATGGCTGCCGAGGCTGCCGGGTATCGCGGCATCGTTTCGGCACGCTCAGGCGAAACCGAAGATACGTCGATCAGCCATTTGGCCATCGGACTGAACGCCGGACAGCTGAAGGTGGGTTCGTTCGCCCGGTCCGAGCGCATGGCGAAGTGGAACGAGTGCTTGCGGATCGAAGCTGATCTCGGGCCGGGTTCCTTCGTCGGCGGCGCACCCTTGGCGGCTACCTGGTGGGACCAACAATCAAAAGGAACTTCAGTTTGAGACTCATCCGTATTGGCGAGCGGCATGGCGCAAAGATCCCTTGCGTGCTGGACCAACAAGACCAACCCCACGATGTCTCGGCGCTGGTCGCCGATTTCACGCCCGACACCTTGTCCGCCGCGCTGCTGGATCAATTGCGCGATGCCGATCTTTCGTCTTTTCCCAAAGTCGATCCAACCGGCTTGCGCATCGCGCCGCCCGTAGCCCAACCGCACAATATCTGGTGCATCGGATTGAATTACTCCGACCACGCCGCCGAGGCGGGCATGGCAATCCCCGCCGAGCCGATCCTGTTCAACAAATCCTCCGCCACCTATTGCGGGCCGAATGACCCGATCTACCATTCTGCGCAGATGACCAAGCTGGATTGGGAGGTCGAGCTTGGCATCATCATCGCCAAACCGACATTGGGGATCACGCCGGCGCAAGCCATGCAGCATATTGCGGGCTTTGTGGTGGTGAACGATGTCTCGGAACGAGCTTGGCAGATGGAACGCGGCGGGCAATGGGTCAAGGGCAAATCCTTCCCCAATTTCTGCCCGACCGGGCCATGGCTGGTGACACCCGACGAGGTGGGCGACGTGCAGGCGTTGGAGATGTGGCTTGATGTGAACGGATCCCGGATGCAGACCGGATCGACCGCGAAGATGATCTTCGATGCGGCCTTCATCGTCGCCTATATGAGTGAGTTCTGCCAGTTGGAGCCGGGCGATCTGATCTGCACCGGCACCCCGCCGGGTGTTGGTCATGGCATGAAACCGCCCCGTTACTTGAGCGTCGGCGATACCGTGTCGTTGGGCATCGCCGGGCTGGGCGAACAACGCCAGTTCGTCGTGGCTTTCGATGCCGCGCAACGCAATTCCTGAAAGGGCAACCCCGTGACATCCGCTGAAACTCCACGCCGCCTGGTTGGCCGCATCGCCCTTGTCACCGCAGCCGGGCAAGGCATTGGCCGTGCGATTGCCGAGCGGCTGGCCGCCGAAGGCGCGGAAGTGCACGCCTCGGACCGCAACGCCGATCTGCTGCAAGACCTTGCTGTCACCACGACCACCGCCCTTGATGCCACCGACGGTGCGGCCGTTGCAGCCTATGCGGCGCGCTTTCAACAGGTCGATGTGCTGGTTCATGCGGTTGGATACGTCCATCACGGCAATATCGAAGCCTGCAGCCCGGAAGATTGGCGCCGCAGTATGACGATCAGTCTGGATAGCGCCTATATCGTGCTGGGCGCGGTGATCCCAAAGATGAAAGCGCATGGCGGATCGGTGATCACCATCGCCTCGGTCGCATCTTCGATCAAAGGCTTTCCCAACCGGGCCGCCTATGGCGCCGCAAAGGGCGGGGTGATCGGGCTGACCAAAGCCTGCGCTGCCGATTACCTGACGCAGCGCATCCGTTTCAATGCGGTCTGCCCCGGCACAGTCGACAGCCCGTCCTTGCGTGATCGTATCGCTGAACTGGCTGAAACCCTCGGCAGCCCGGAGGCAGCGATGAAATACTTCATCGACCGTCAACCGGCTGGTCGGTTCGGGGAGGCCACTGAAGTTGCCGCCCTTTGTGCCTTCCTTGCTTCGGATGACAGCAAATTCATGACCGGTCAGGCCATCAACATTGATGGCGGTATTACCATCTGAAGCGCTCCAGGCAAATCAATTGAAGCGGCCCGGCATATTGCCGGGCCGCTTCAATTTGGATCACGCAATATGGAACTCGTTCTCAGCCATCCCCGGCACCTCAACGTCAAGCGCAAACAGGCTTCCGGCCAACCGATTGCCCGGCGGCGAGACGATGCTGGCCGTCGTGATGAATAGGGTTTTCGGATCCGGGCCGCCAAAAGTGCAGGTTGTGACATTCTGCACCGGCATTTCCACCACGCGGTCAACCGGAACCGTCTGGTGCCAGCCGCACGATGCAACTGCCAGCGAAGCGGCAATTCCACAGGTAGCCGACGCTGTCGATGGCAGAGCCGTCCGGATACCCGCGATCAAAGCCGCTCAGGAAGGGACGCTCATTGCTGATCTCGCCGCTGGCTTTATCGTAGTCATAAACCCGGATCTCGTTCTCCAGAGTATCGGCGAAATAGAAGCTGCGCGCATCCGGGCTCCAACACAGGGTGTTGGAAATGCCCAGCCCCTGCCGCCATTCGGTGACTGCGCCTTTGGGATCAACCCGGAACAGCACGCCTTCGCCCTTGCCCGCCTCGCCCAACTCTCCGTCGGCCAAGACGTTGTTCTTCATCGAGCCGACCCAGAAGTTCCCGGCAGGATCGCTGCGACCATCGTTAAAGCGGACTTGCGGATAGCCCGACAATGCAAATTCGAAATCGACCCGCTGGTCGGTTGCAGGCCACCAGTTGACCAGCTTGGAGGCCAGAGCCACCAGCATTTGACCCGGCTTTGAGGTTAGTGAGATCGCCACAACCGGCTCGTCAAAGAACCAGGATTGCAGCGTGCTGCTGGCCAGATCAAAGCGGTGGATCAAAAGCGGATGACATCGGTCCAATAGACGGCGTTCTCCTCGGCCGACCAAACCGCCCCTTCACCGCATTTGTCGCCGGACGGCACCAGACATCTGACAGAGTTTACCATGTTTGCCAGTTCCTATTCTGCTGCGGCCAGAGATTTTGCCAGCGACCATGATGGCCCCAGTGCATCGGCATTTTGGACCAGGGCGCGCATATAGCCCAAGGCATAGGCCATGCCCGCGTGCCAGGATGCGGCGCATGTCATGCTGGGTGTGTGGTCTGGAATGAGCACGCCTTGGTAGTTTTCATCGCGCAGAATGCGGATCACCTCGGCCATGTCGATGTCGCCTTCATCCACAAAGGTCTCGACATATTTCGGGATCTTGCCCTTCACATTTCGAAAGTGGATATAGCCGATCCGGTTGCGGCGCGGAAACGACGGACATGGTCGTAGATGTCGCCGCCGGGCATTTCCTGCAACGAGCCAAGGCAAAGCTCCAAGCCATTTGAGGGTGAGTCAACAATGTCCATCAAGCGATCATATTTTTCCGGTCGATTGACCAGCCGCGCCGTGCCGCGCAATTGCTCGGCCGGCGGATCATCAGGGTGAGCGGCCAGCACGACGCCCGCCTCTTCGGCGACGGGTACGATCTCTTGCAGGAATGCGGTCAGGCGTTGCCATAGTTCGTCACCCGACACCGTTACCGGTGCCGCTCCGGGCCTGGCGGCCCCGGTAACGCATGTTCCACACCATTCCATCTTTCATCGGCGTGTTGGGGTCGACCTTTGTAAGGTCAAACGCCACCGAATGCGCGTTGCCGCGTGCAAATGGGCCACGCTGCCAGCCCCAGACCCCGGCCATCGAGAAGTTGTAGCCAAAACACGGCACGCCCGCCCGCCCCGCATCACGGATCAGCCGTTTCATATTTTCCATCTGCGCCGCCCGATCGGGACCGCCGAGCAGAATATCCGACCAGAACCGTGGCGAGAAATTTTCGATTGCGGCAAGCTCCAGCCCGGCAGACCTGACCGATTGAACCAGCGACGACAGATCGTCGTAGCTCCATAGCGTGTCTTGCGAGCAATCGCCCCAGCCTTCGGCATCGTCGCCGCTTGAGATGCTGGGATCCTTGCCGCGGAAGTAGTTGGTCATATGTGCCACTATGTGTGTGGCCCCCGCCTGCGTCATGAATTGGAAATTGTCAGGCGTCAGCGAGTCCCGATAAAGCCCCAAACCAATCTTCATGGTCATCTCCTATTTCACTCCGATGCCAGCGGTCAGGCCGCCGTCAATCCGGTAGTCACACCCCGTGCAGAACCCAGCCTTGTCCGAGGCCAGAAAGGCAACCAATTCGGCCACTTCCTCCGGCTCACCGATGCGTCCGATCGGATGGGCGGAGCCAAAGCGCTGAAACGCCTGCTCGACGCTGACACCCTCGCCGCCATAGGTGCGCGCGGCCAGTTCTAGTAGTGGCGTGCGCACCGAGCCTGGGCTGACAGAATTCACCCGGATCTTCTGGCCAGCATGATCCAGCGCCATCGCCCGGGTCAAAGCATGAATGGCGCCTTTGGTTGCAACATAGGCCGCCACGTTTTGCTGACAATTATGTCCCTGCACGGATGAGATATTGACGATCGCTCCGCCGCCCCGCCGCGCCATTTCTGGCACGCCAAAATGTGCGGTCAGATAGATCGAGCCAACATTGACCGCCATGCAGCGCTGCCAGGTTTCGAACTCGGTGGAAACCACGGTGCCAAAAGGATGCACCGCCGCGGCATTGATGATGATATCCAGCCCGCCAAAGCGACTGACGGCTTCAGCCACAGCGGCCTCAACCTCGGCTGCAACCGAAACATCGGTTTTTCTTGGGTGGATCGCCAAATCGCGGGCCGCCGCATCCAAGGCCAATGCGGCATTGGCAGCCTCATCAATGCCGCAGGCCAGAACCGTTGCCCCACCCTGCGCAAGTCGTATTGCCGAGGCCAGGCCGATCCCGGTTGTTCCGGTGATCAGCGCGACTTTGCCAGTGAAATCTTTCATAATCGCTCCCTTAACGAACCCGTTCCAGCACTTGATTCAACAGAACTGCGCCCAGGATAATCCCGCCGCGCACCACGTATTGCCAGTATTCGCTGACGTTGAGCAGCGTCATGCCGTTCGAGATACAGCCAAGGAACAAGACCCCGATCAGCGTGCCCCAGATCCGCCCCTTGCCGCCAAACAACGAGGTGCCACCGATGATGACGGCTGCAATCACGTCCAGTTCCATTCCGGTGGCGGTGGTGCCGGTGCCGGAGCCGATCTGAGATGCGATGAGCGTGCCCGACAGCGCGGTCATCACCCCGGTGATGCCCAGCGTCATTGACTTCACCCACCAGATATCAATGCCCGAAAGCCGGGCAGCCTCCATATTGCCCCCCACCGCATAAACTGCCCGACCAAAGCGGGTGTAGTTCATCAGGAAATGCATCCCCGCGAAGGTCAGCGCAAAGATGTAGACCGGGAAGGGGATGCCAAACAAATAGCCGCCTCCGAAGAAATCGAACCCGGGTGGAAAAGTGGCCAGCGGAAATCCCCCGGTAATCAGATTGGCGGCACCTCGCAGGGCAGTAAACAAGGCCAGCGTGCAGATAAAGCTGGGCACGTTGAACCAATGGCGAAATTTTCCGACCGAAAAGCCCAGCGTAAATCCCACACCAAGCGCCACGACAACCCCGATCAGAACCGCGACCGGCCCTCCCAGGGAGTCGTCCAGCGCGCCGGCAAACCAGGCGACGATACATCCCGCAAGCGCGGCCCCTGCGCCAACCGAAAGGTCAATCTCGCCCACGATGATGACCGAGGTCATCCCGAAGGCGATAATTCCCAGCATCGAGCCGGTCCGCAGGACGTTCAGCAGGTTGCGAAGGCTGGCAAATCCCGGTGCGGTAAAGATCAGGGCCAGGATCAGCACCGCCAGGATCAACTCCATTGGATAGGTTTTGATCAGCCGTATCGCGGCATTCGGACCAGCTTTGGCAGTAAGAGCAGCGGTCATGTCGTCGGTCCTTCCATACACAGACGATAAAGCTCGGCGAGCGTGGTCGCCGTTGGGTCAACCTCGGCGACGATGCGCCCCTGACGCATCACCAAAATGCGGTCGGCAACTTCCAGCACTTCTTCCAGCTCGGTCGAAACGAACATTGCCGCAAGGCCCGCGCTCGGCCTGATCCCAGATGATGTCGAAGATCTGCCGCTTGGCCTGAACATCGACTCCCCGGCTCGGTTCATCAAAGAACATCACTTGCGGGGCGGTGTTGAGCCAATTGCCAATGACGACCTTCTGCTGGTTACCGCCGGACAGAGAAGACACCGGCAACATCGGTTCAGGAACCTTGATCGCCAGATCCGAGATCCGACGCCGGACATAACTCTGCTCGCGGGTCCGAGTGACAATGCCCGATGGCGCGATATGGGCGAGACTCGCCAGGCACAGATTGTCATGCGTCGACAAGACCTGCACCAGACCCGCCTCTTTGCGGTTCTCCGGCGTATAACCTAGTCCCGCCTCTTTCATCTGTTTCGGCGTCGCCGACGTGACACCCTTGCCATTCAAGGTGACCGTGCCCGCATCAATCGGGTCGGCGCCGAAAATCGCGCATCATCACCTCGGTACGACCGGCGCCAAGCAACCCGGCGATCCCCAGAATCTCACCGCGGTGAACCTCGAAGCTCACGTCGGCAAAGATCCTGTACCGGGTCAGGCCATTGACCTCGAGAACCGGACTGCCCGATCGGTCGATGGCCTTGCGGGCGGGGCGTTTGGCCTTGGCGGTTTCGCCGAACATCATCTCGACGATCAACGCGGGTGAGGCTTGCGCCATTTCAATTGACCCGGCGAACTGTCCGTCGCGCAGCACCGTGCAGGTATCGGCAATCTCGAACAGTTCGTTCATGCGGTGGGTGATATACAGAATGGTCACACCCCGTTCTGCGCAACCTGCGCACCAACGTGAACAGCTGATGAACCTCGCGCATGGCCAAAGCCGAGGTCGGTTCGTCAAGCAACAGCACCGAAGGGTTGAACGACATCGCCTTGGCAATCTCGACAACCTGCTGCTGACCAACGCTTAAGGTGGAAACCGGCCGCCGGGAATCCAGATCCAGCCCCATCTCCAACAGCAGCGCGGTCGCATCCTTATGCAGCGTCTGCCAATCCACCACTTGCGCGCAAATTTGCGCGCCATTGGCAGGCGCCCAAGAAAGATGTTTTCACCAATAGAAAGCGACGGGATCAGCGACAGCTCCTGATGCACGGTCACAACGCCTGCGCCGAACGCATCGTGCGGGGTGTGAAATGCGGCATCCGCGCCGTTGACCCGGATTGCGCCATGGGTTGGCAAGATGACCCCGGCCAATATCTTGACCAACGTCGACTTGCCAGAGCCGTTCTTGCCCATCAGCGCATGCACACTGCCCGGCAGAAACCGATGTGAAAATTGCGACAGGGCCACGGTCTGCCCGTAGACCTTGGTAACGGCATCGAACTCCAGAAGTCCGCCGGTACGACTTTGCGGAGAGATTGCGTCGAGCATGGGTATGGCACTGCCTCGCGTAAGATAGAGAGTGGAAAGAAAGCACGATCCCAGAACACGCTATTGGATCGCTTTCAGGTTCGCAGATATCGAACCACGCTGATCGCCCAGCCAAGCCCGCTGTTCAATTTCATCCAGCGGGCTTGAGGGAAGAATGCGGCCGGTCCACAGGAAGCGATGGGCCGGCCGCGCACTGCCGTTATTGCAGCGTCTTGAGCTGCTCGAGGAAGGTGTTGACGCCATCCGGGTTGGTCCGGGTCAGGCTGAGCACCGGCACAACCACATTCTTCTCGACCGGTTTTCCGTCAAGAATGGCGTTGGCGGCATCAATCGCCAGGCGACCCACTTCAAAGGGTTGCTGCGCGGTCACGGCCTGCAGGACATTATCTTCGTCCAGAAGCATGTTGGCGAGTTGCTCGGTGCCGTCGATGCCGAATACGAAGATCTTGCCTTCCATCCCGGCTTTCTTGACGGCCTGCGCCGCACCGATGGTGCCGCCCTCGTTGGCTGCGAAGATCACCTCGATATCCGGGTTCGCGGTGATGATATCGGAGACCGTAGCAATCGCCTTTTCGGCCAGCCAGGCATCCTGCTGCGATACGACCTCGACCTGATCCTTCACCTGATCAAGGAAACCATTGACCCGCGCGTCGCTTTGCTCAGGCAACTGCGATTTGAAGGCGACGGTCGCAACTTTCACTTTGCGGCCCGGAGCAAAGGTATCAAGAAAAGCCTTCGCCTCTTTGCCGGTATTGATGCCCAGATCGGCGTCGCTGCTCGTCACCGAGGCCGCGGCAAGATCACCGTTGATCGTGGTGCCCCAGGTGACCACAACGATTCCGGCATCGACCGCTTTCTGGATGGCGGGAATCGAGCCGTCCTTGCTGAGCGGCGCCAGCGCAATGGCCTGCACGCCACGGGCGATATAGGTGTCGATCAGCTGGGTTTCCTTTTCCAGCTTGTTCTCGCTGTTGGCATCCAGAAGCTCGACGCCCGAAGCGTCCGACGCGGCTTTCATCCCCATCTGGACGGTCTTCATGTATTGGTCTTGCTGAAAGACGATCCCGGCAACCGCGCGGCCTTCGGCCAGCGCGACCGTTGGCCGAAAAGCGGTGCCAGCGATAAGTGCGGCGGCTGCGGTCGCCAGCAGGATGCTCCGTCTGGTAATCATAGTGATACTCCTCTCTTATGGGTCGCATTGCAGCTCTCGTTTTCAGTATGCCTCTTCGAGAGAGCCTTCGATCCGGCATATGGTCTGCTCTCCGCCTAATAGACTGATTACGCTACGGAATTAGCCACCACGCGCTGCCGATCATTTTCGGTGCCGATGAATTGCAGACCGTATTCCAGATGGCGGCTGATCAGATAGACATAGGCCACACGGTCTCTGGCCCTCAGGGCATTGATGATTTGGGCATGCGCCTGATGGGTGTCGACTTGCACCGGTTTCGCGGCCTTGCCGACGCGCATGATCTGGGTGATGACCGGTTGCAGCAGGCGGTAGCTGGCCAAAAGTGTGCGGTTGCTGGCCAAAGACACCAGCGCCTCGTGAAACGCGAAGTCGCAGCGAGCCGCATCATCGACGCTTCGGTTTTCCAGGATGCGGGCGTTCACGGCATCAAGGTGGTCCAGATCGGCCGCCGTCGCGTGCAAGATGATATGATCACAAACGCCCACTTCGATGATGCAGCGATAGCCCTGCACATCCAGAAACGAGGCCGGTGAGATGTCGTTCTGAAACGCAAACAGCTTGCGGACTGCGTCTTCGTGACGGTCACTGAGCACAGCACCGATCTTGGGCCGAACCTCGACGATACCGTAAGCCTTGAGGATCTGCAGAGCCTCACGAACCATGTGCGCCCCGCCTGGAACAGCTCTCCCAGATCACGTTCGGTGGGCAAGGCGTCGCCGATCACCAGGCCGCGCTCGCGCACCAGTTCACGGATCTGCTCGACCAGGCGGTCCACGGCGGAAACCTTTGCAGGCTCCTGCGCGGCATCCGCCGCCATAGCGGCAAGCAACAACGCGTCGGTACTCATCGGCCAGTTCCTCCTCCCAGAAGATTTCTATTTGTTGGACCAATATTCTCAGGCAGTCAACATGATTCTCATTAATGCCGCGTTTTGTCACGAATATGCTCGGAAAAAGTTGCTTCTTGCCAAGCTATTCTCAATGTGGTCCAACAAAGACCAGCATGATCTTAGGCAAGTGGGGTGAATATGGAACCAATGCGGGAAACGTTGCGCTGGTATGGCCCGGACGATCCGGTCTCGCTGGACAATGTGAAACAGGCTGGCGCGACCGAAGTCGTGTCGGCACTGCATCACATTTATGATGGCTCGCCGTGGAGTGACGCCGACATTGCCGTTCAGAAGGCCCAGGTTGATGCGGCCGGGCTGACCTGGTCCATCGTGGAAAGCATTCCGGTCCACAACGAGATCAAGATCGCCGGGCCTGGCCGGGCACGCTACATCGGCTGGTACAAAGACTCGATCCGGGCGCTGGCACGGCAGGGCATCAAGACCCTGTGTTACAACTTCATGCCGGTCGTGGACTGGACCCGCACCGACTTGACATATCGCATGCCGTCAACGGGTTATGCCCTGCGGTTTGATGCGGTCGATTTCGCGGCCTATGATCTGTTCGTTCTTAAGCGCCCTCGGGTGGCGCAAGACTATACCGACGCCCAGATCGCCGCCGCCGAGACCCGTCTCAAGCGTCTGACGGATGACGATATTGCCCGCATCGAGCGTATTCTGATCGCCGGCCTGCCCGCCAGCGAGCGCAAGTTCGATCGTGCGAGTTTCCTTGATGCCTTGCTCGAATATGACGGGATGTCGGGCGATGATCTGCGCGCCAACCTGGCACATTTTCTGAACGAGATTGTTCCGGTGGCCGAGGACAACGGAATTCAGCTTTGCATCCACCCCCGATGACCCACCGTTCAGCCTTTATGGCTTGCCGCGCGTGGTCTCGACCGCCGCGGACGTGCGCTCGATCCTTGCTGCGCCGGATAGCCCCACCAATGGACTGACATTCTGCACCGGCTCTTTCGGGGTGCGCGTGACAATGATCTGGTGGCGATGGTTCGTGAGTTCGGACCGCGCATTCATTTCGTTCATCTGCGCAACGTCACCCGAACCGGATGGTTCGTTCCACGAAGCAGATCACCTCGGCGGATCAACCGATATGCCTGCGGTGGTCATCGCGCTGATGCAGGAACAGCAGCGTCGCAAACAAGCGGGCCGTGCCGACTGGCAACTGCCGATGCGTCCCGATCATGGCCACCTTCTGGCGGATGACATCGGCAAAGCCCAGAATCAACCCGGGCTATTCTCTGATTGGCCGCCTTAAAGGTCTGGCCGAACTTCGCGGCGTCATGCACGGCGTTGTGGCAATGGATGCAACGCAAAACTAGGAAAGACAGCGAGATGGCATTTGCAGACGATACCGAGCTTTTCGCCGCCATGCGGAGCAAGCTGTTCACCGCTGTGGTCGGCGATATTCTGGACAGGATGGGGCTTTTGCATCAGTTCCTGCCGCCCAACATCCGCGCGCTGCGCGATGACATGGTGACGATTGGCCGGGCGATGCCCGTGCTCGAGGCCGATTTCTTCGCCGTTTCTGAACGCGGCGGCCATTCCACGATCAGCGCCAAACCCTTTGGTCTGGTCTTTGAAGCCCTCGACAGCCTGAAAGAGCACGAGATCTACGTCGCCACCGGCTCATCGCCCAGCTATGCGCTGTGGGGCGAGTTGATGTCGACGCGGGCGCTGCATCTCAAAGCGGCGGGGGCGATTGTCGATGGATATTGCCGCGACAGCGGCGGCATTCTGGCGCTGAACTTCCCGACCTTCTGTTACGGATCATACGCGCAGGATCAGGGTCCGCGCGGAAAAGTCGTGGATTACGGCGTTCCTATCGAAATCGGCGGCATCCGTATCCGTCCCGGCGATATCCTGTTTGGTGACCGCGATGGCGTGCTGGTGATCCACGAGAGGCCGAGAAAGAGGCAATCGCCCTTGCCCTCGAGAAAGCCGCAACTGAAAACAAGGTGCGGCTGGCGATTGAAGCCGGGATGAGCACCGTCGAGGCATACGAAAAATTTGGCGTCATGTGAGACGTAACTCCGTGGTTTCTATGACCACCACAAGTAGCAAAAGTCTGGCTTGGTCGCACGGCGTCGTCAGTGTGGAGGCTTTGGGCGGAATGCTTGGGCCAACGCTGTTCGTGCTGGCCGATGGACGACAAATTGCGCCCTTTCACATCGCGCCCTGGTTTGAAGGCGATCAGGCATCGGACCAACCCGGCATCCTACAGCGCTTGCGCGGCGAATGGCCTTGCGTGCCGTTTGGCGCGGCAAGCAACCGCGCCGCCCAAGGTGGTTGGTCTGCGTCGAACTCGACGCTTGAGCCGGACCCGTATCCGCATGGTTACGGGTCCAATCACAACTGGCACTGGCTGACGGCACCTAAAACCGAACTGGCTCTGGCAATCGCCTACCCCGCCGAACACCCGATTTCCCGGCTGGAACGCCGGGTGCAGCCAGTGCCAGGCCAAGCTGCCATCGACTTTGAACTGGCCGTCCATGTGCGCCGCGATTGTACCCTGCCCATCGGCCTGCATCCGGTGTTCCGCCTGCCCGCCGAGCCCGGCGCCGTGGAACTGGACATCACGGCAAGGGCCGGAGCGACCTTCCCCGGCGAAGTTGACCCCTCGTCGATCTTCGCACCCGGCCAGATTGCCGAGGACTGGCACGCCCTCGTCCTGAATGACGGCACGATTCTGGATCCTGGCGCTGTGCCTCTTTCCCCGGCACACCGAGGATTTGCTGCAATTGCTGGGTGCCGGAGGCCATGCCGCTTTGCACAACCGCACCGAAAGTTACCGGGTCCGCCTCGACTGGAACGCCGATGATTTCCCCGACCTTCTTCTGTGGTTCAGCAATTTCGGTCGCCAGCATTCGCCTTGGAACGGGCGGCATCTGGCACTCGGGGTCGAGCCTGTATGCTCGGCACTCGATCTTGGCAGCCAAATATCTTCCGCCCCGAACCCGATCAACTCGCGGGGCAGCCCCACGGCGTACCTTTCACGCGGGCGAGGTCTTTGTGACCCGCTACCGCGTTACAGTTGACCCGGCCTGAGCCTTGCCAAGGAAAGCCGCCATGCCCAGTCCGCGCGCCGTATCTGTCTGATTGGCGAAGTCATGATCGAGCTGTCCAGCGTTGATTGTGCCAAGACTCTGCTGCGGTTGGCGTGCCCGGCGATACCTACAACACCGCAGGTCATCTCGCGCGCCTGCTGAAGGGTTCGGACTGGACCGTCGAGTATGTGACGCTGCTGGGCAAGGACTGTCTGTCAAACCAGATCGTGTCCCATATGCAGAACGAAGGTGTCTCGACCCGGCTGGTCGGTCGGCATCCCGACCGGCTGCCCGGTATCTATGCCGTCGAGCGCGGTGAAAAGGGCGAGCGTTCGTTTCTCTATTGGCGTGCGAACTCGGCCGCACGACGGTTGTTCTCTGACGGGCTGCCGGGGCTGGGCGCTGGACTGGGCTGATGCCGTGTTCCTTTCGCTGATCACGCTTGCCATCCTGCCCGACGACATTCGCAATACTTTGATTGCAAAGCTGACGGATTTACGGGCGCAAGGCTGTCTTGTCGCCTTTGATTCGAACTGCCGCCCGGCACTGTGCAGGGCGTAGCGCAGGCCCGGCTTGCCAGTTCCCAAATGTGGGCAGCGACAAGCCTTGCCCTTCCATCCCGCGACGACGAGGCCAAACTCTGTCCCGGCGAGACGGTTTCTGCGACCCTCGACCGGCTGGTCGCTACCGGCGTGGCCGAAATCGCCCTGAAAGACGGGGCTGCCGGGCCGGTGATCTGGATGGGGGATGCGGTCCGGCGGCCCCTTCAAATCCGCAGACCAAGCTGTGGATACATCCGGGGCCGGGGATGCGTTCAATGCAGGCTATCTTGCCGCCCGTTTGCTTGGCTCTGGTCCGGAACAGGCGGCCATGCAGGGGCATGAGCTGGCTATCCATGTGATCGGACATCGCGGGCAATCCCGCGCCGACCCGAAAGTTGATCAGGACTGAACGGCAGGGATTTTCCACGATCGCAACCGCCATACATAAGCTGTTCGTCATTCCCAATTCTTTGATGGAGAAAGGCGGCGAAAACCTGCCCGGCGCCGGCGCGAAAATGCTGTTGCCACCAAATCCGGCGAGGTTTACCTCTCAAGAGACAGAAAACGTCCTCGCAAACTCATGATACGCTCCCGTCAGTCCTGGAAATGGTCCAAGAGCGCGGATGGCATGTGCTGGTAACTCACCGGCCTGAGCCAACGGCGGATAGACATCGTGCCCACGGATGTTGCGCCGAAGTTGGTCGAAGCCGGATAGGGACCACCATGTACCATGGCATCGCAGACCTCGACGCCGGTCGGAAAACCGTTGGCCAGAATTCGGCCCGCTTTACGTTGCAGCACCGGCATCAATTGTCGGGCTTGCTCGGCATCCGCGTCGTCCAGATGCAGGGTGCAAGTCAGTTGGCCTTGCAGGCCACGGGCGGTTTGCGCCATTTGGGCCGCATCGCGCACCCTGACAATTAGGCCAAGTGGGCCGAACACCTCTTCGCCCAAGGTATGATTGGCCAGCCAGGCATCGCCCGAGACCTCAAACAGCGAGGGCGTCGCATTGCGCTGATTGCACATCGCCGACAGCAGCTTACGAACGCCCGGCACATCGGCGATCCGGTCACGCCCCTCACGGTAGGCGGCAGCGATGCCGTCGGTCAGCATGGTCTGGGCGGGCAATGGGTCCAATGCGGCTTTTGCAGCGGCGATGAAGGCTTGCGCCTCGGGACCGTCGATTAGCACAGCGATGCCGGGATTGGTGCAAAACTGCCCGGCACCCATGGTCAGCGAGGCGGCCCACCCAGTGGCGATCTCCGCCCCACGCGCCGCGACCGCATGCGGCAGCAGGAACATCAGGGTTCACCGAGCCCAACTCGCCAAAGAACGGGATCGGTATGGGCCGGGCTGCGCACAGGTCGAAAAGCGCACGGCCCCCGGCGAGTGACCCGGTAAAGCCGACCGCATTAATCAGGGGGTGCTGCACCAACGCTTCGCCCACATCCCGCCGTCCGCCCTGAATCAGGTTGAAGGTGCCCGGATGAATGCCGCAGGCGGTGACGGCGGTGGCAATTGCCTGGGCGACGATCTCGCTGGTGCCGGGATGGGCGAAATGGCCCTTCACCACCACCGGGCAACCCGCGGCCAGCGCTGGCAGTATCCCCGCCCGCCGTGGAAAAGGCGAGCGGGAAGTTCGATGCGCCAAACACCGCAACCGGGCCGATGGGCCGCTGCATCAGCCGGATATGCGGGCGCGGGAGGGGCTTCCGGTCGGGCAGGGCCACGTCATGGTGCAAATCAAGGTAGTCGCTCTTGCGGATGTGGCTGGCGAACAGGCGCAATTGCCCCGTGGTCCGGCCGCGCTCACCTTCCAGCCGGGCGGCGGGCAGGCCGGTTTCGGCGGTGCCGATGGCGGTGATTTCGGCCCCGACGGCTTCGATCTCGTCGGCAATGCGCTCAAGAAAACCGGCCCGGGCCTCGCGGGTCAGCGCCGAGTAAGTCCAGAACGCCTCTTCCGCCGCCTCGCAGGCCGCTGCCACATTGACGGGCGAGCCGACCGAAAACGCCTGCGCCGCTCCATGGGCGGGCGCGGACCGGAAGGATTGTTCGCCTGCAACCCAAGTGCCTGCAATCAGGTGTTTACCGGTTAACATGCCGTGCCTCTTTCAGAGCAAGCCGCGTGCGGCAAGGTTGGTCATCAACGCACGGGTGCCGAAGGTCCATTCCGGCACCTCGGTCGAGAGCCGCACGGTATTGGTCAGCGCGCCCAGCTCGGGCGCCGCAATCGTGACGATATCGCCCAGATGATGCGTGAACCCCTGCCCCGGCCCGTCGCGATCCTGCACCGGCGAGAACATCGTGCCGCAGTACAGCAGGAAGCCGTCTGGATACTGGTGATGCCGCCCGCGCGTCTGCGCCACCAGATCGGCAGGATCCCGGCTGATCTCCGCCATCGAGGACCGCCCGGTCAGGCTGAAGCCATCGCTGCCGGTGACGGTCAACGACAACTCCATCCGGCGTACGCTATCAAGGGTAAAGCCGTCATCAAACACCCGGATGAACGGCCCGAGGCTGGCGGCCGCGTTGTTGTCCTTGGCCTTGCCCAGAAGCAGAGCCGAACGGCCTTCGACATCGCGCAGGTTCACGTCATTGCCCAGCGTCGCCCCCACGATGCGCCCCGTGCTATCGACGACCAATACTACTTCGGGTTCGGGGTTGTTCCATTTGCTGATCGGGTGCAGGCCAACGCTGGCCCCCAACCGACCGCGCTCATCGGCTGCGCCTTGGTGAAGACCTCGGCATCCGGGCCGATGCCGACCTCCAGATATTGTGACCACAGCCCTTCGGCTTGCAGGACCGCCTTCACCTCGGTGGCCTTTGCCGAACCTGGTACCAGATCGCGCAGGCTGTCGCCGATCATGCTGGCAATCCGCGCCCGGATTTCGGCGGCGCGGCCGGGATCGCCGCCCGCACGCTCCTCGATCACCCGCTCAACCATCGAGCGCGCAAAGGTGACACCGCAAGCCTTCACGGCCTGCAGATCGCAGGGCGCAAGAAAATGCGTCACCTCTGCCTGGGGCTCCAGACTTGCGGTTGCGATCTCGGCCAAGGTGCCGATATCAACTCCGGCAATCGTTGCCACAAAGCCAGCGATATCGGCTTGTTCCAGGACGTCCCGCATCGTCGGTGCAGCTTTGGTGGTGATATCCAGCACGCGGCCCGCACGTAGGGTGACAAGGCTGGGACCGATCCCGGCACGCCAGACGCGGCCAAGAAGAAGGGCGGAGGCAGGTACGGCGATCATGGTATCAGGTCCAATCAAGGGTCATTTCAGCCGTCAGCGTTTCACCTGAGGCCAGGAACGTCAGACCCGGCATTCCGGGCAGGTTATGGGCATCGACCGGATGCGAGACGGGCTCGAAGCAAAAGAACTCAGCAGCAGATGAAGGGGAGAACAAAATGGCGGTCGAAAGATCCGACTTGACCGCGACTGACACGGCCTCTGGCCCTTGTACAATCTGGGCAAACCCCGTCCATCCCGCAAAACCGGCGTTGATCCAATCCACTGGCAAGGCGGCCAGCCCCGAAAAATTCAAATTCGCCGGAATCGGAACCGGCGCGGTGGTCGATGGCAGGTGGCGACTGTCTTCCGGCCAGTACCCTGTCGCATGAAAAAGCAACTTCGTGTCGCTGTTGCGCGGAAACCATGGATGAAAACCCAATCCGAATGGAAAAGGCCGGTCGGTCCGGCTGGTCACGGCAAGCCGCACTGCCAGCGCGTTTGGCGTCAGCTGATAGCTGACTTTGGCGTGGTATCGGAGCGGGCCAAATTCGCCGCTGTTAAGCACCAACGTGACGTGGCTGCCGTCTTGTTCAACAACCGCCCAAGCGCGCTGAAACGCATCTCCGTGGATGGGAATGGCCTCACCCGAAAGATTGGGCGCGAGGCGGTGGGTGGTGCCCGCAAAGCTGAACCCGCCAGCGATGCGGTTCGAAAACGGCGCAAGCAAGTTCATCGCCAGTGCGAAAGGGCCATCGGCCACATCGCCGGACCACGCCCGCAGCACGGGGTGTCCGTCAACGAAAATCCCTGCAAGCCCCGCCCCCATCGCGGGGAGTACCTTGGCGCGTGCTGGTCCAGCTGCCAGGCTGATCATTTACCAGCCGCCGTCAATGGCAATGTTCTGGCCCGAAATCATCCGCGCCGCATCCGAGGCCAGAAACACCGCCAGATTGGCCACATCTTCGGGCAGGATACGCGTTTTCAGACCCTGCCGCTCCAGCACCCAGGCGTTGTATTCTTCCAGCCTGTCAGCAAAGACCCTGTTCTCAGCCTCCGACACCACCGCCCCCGGCGATATCAGCGTTTACGGTAATGCCATGCTTGCCCAGTTCGCGTGCAAGACCTTTGGTTAAACCAAGCATCGCGCCCTTCGAGGCGACATAAGGCACATAGCCGTCCCACTGCCCATTCAACGTGATCGAGGTCAGGTTGATGATCCGGCCCCAGCCCTTGGCCTTCATCCCCGGCGCACAGGCCCGCGCCAAGGCGAAGGCCGCCGAGGAGTTCACCCGGATCTGATCTTCGTATTCGGTCAGAGTGAACTCTTCATGCGGCTTATTGACGATAAGAGCTGCATTGTTGATCAGAATATCAAAGGTCTGGCCGGCGGCGACCTGCGCCACCGCCGTCTCGGCCCCGGCGAGATCGTTCAGGTCCACACCCAGCCACTCCGCACCCATCGGCACCGCGCTGTCCGGACGGTCCAATACCGTGACTTTTGCGCCTGCCGCCATAAATCCAGCTGCGAAAGCGTGGCCAATGGTGCCAAGCCCGCCTGTGATCAGAGCATGTTTTCCAGTCAGCTGCATTGCGCCCTCCCCTAAAGAACGTCGTGGACTTCTTCGATGGACGTCTCAGAAATTGGCTTGTCCAGCACCACTTTGCCCAAGGCCATCGCCACCACCCGATCACAACAGGCAAAGACATGGTGCATGTTGTGGCTGATGAAGATGCCGGTGACATTTTGTGCCTTAAGCGACTTCACAAAGCCGATGACCTTGGTGGTTTCTTTAACCGACAAATGGTTGGTCGGCTCGTCAAGGATCATCACTTTCGATTTGAAATGCATGGCCCGGGCAATGGCGACGCCTTGGCGCTGGCCGCCTGACAGTTCGCCCACCAGCGCATCCGGTGAACGCAGATGCAGATCGACATCTGCAATGGCGGCCACGCTTTCCGCCCGCATCCTCGCTTCATCCAGCAGGCCAATACCCATGACGGATGCCTTCAAAGGCTCCCGCCCGATGAACATATTGCGCGCGATGGACATGTTGGGGACCATCGAGTTGTATTGGTAGATCGTCTCGATCCCAAGGTCCATCGCATCGCGCGGATTGGCGATTTCGACCGGTCTGCCTTCGACCAGGATCTCGCCTTCGTCCTTCTGGTGCAACCCCGCGAGGATGGAAATCAGCGTCGATTTTCCAGCCCCGTTGTCACCCACCAGCCCGACGGCCTCGTTGCGGCGAAAGTCGAGGCTTACGCCCTTCAGCGCGTGAACGCCGGAATACCATTTGTGCAGGTTGCGGACCGAGATGATCGGTTGTTCCTCTACGGCCATGATCAGGTCTCCACTTTCATCGCTCGACCACGTTTGCGTAGCCAGGAATTTCCCACCACCGCCAGAATGGTCAGCGCACCAACGGCAAACTTGAACCAGTTGCTGTCTACCTGGCTAAGCACCATGCCATTATCGATTACCCGGATCAGCGTGGCCCCGATGATGCCGCCGATGATCGAGCCGATGCCGCCCAAAAGCGATGTCCCGCCGATCACCGCTGCGGCCACGGCGGCCAGTTCCAGCCCCTCACCGATCGACGGAAGCGGCGAGCCAAGTCGCAGCACCTGAAGCATTCCGGCGAACCCGGCCAAAACCGAGCAGATCATGAAGCAGGCGATCTTGACCCGCGCAGTCGGAATGCCCATCGCACTGGCCGCCGGAAGAAACCCACCGGTTGCCCGCACCCAATTGCCGAAATTGGTCTTGGCAAGCAGCAGACTGATCAGAACCGCGATGGCGATGAACCAAAGGAACGAGGCGCGGAACACCTCGCCGGGGCCGACAAAGCTGACAAACAGCCAGGACGGGATCTCATCGGCCTTGAGCCGGGGCGGAAAGCCGCCCGAGATCACAACCGTCATCGAGCGCGCCATATAGAGCATGCCCAGCGTAGTGATGAAAGACGGAATGGCAAAACGGATCGTCAACCAGCCATTCAGAAAACCGATTGCCGCGCAGGCGAACAGCCCGACCAACATGGCAGGCCAAAACCCCCAGCCCATCGTCATCAGAACGGCAAAGGACATCGGCATCAGCGCAAAGACAGACCCGACGGAAAGGTCAAATTCGCCACAGATCATCAACAACGTGACCTCCGACGGCGACCAATGCCATTTCCGGCAATAAACCGAAGACGCCGCGCATGTTTGCGACGCCAATGAAGACGCCGTTCGATTTGATCTGGAACAATATGATGAGAACCAGAAGCAAAAGGGCGGCGGCAAGCTCCGGCTTTTGCAGGGATAACTTTATGAGACGTCTCATGACCGCCTGTTTCCTTTTTGAAGAGTGGCCCAATTCAGACGCGGGGAGCGCGCGTCTGAATTGGGCATAGAACTGATCAGCGAAGACCTTTTGCCGATAGTTCCATGATGGCATCGGCGTCGGTGGGGGTCACTATGCCTTGTCCAGTGTCGATGTCGGCAGGCGACAAGCCGACGGTTTTTGCCAAGTAGACTTCCATGACGGGCATGAAGCCCTGCATGTAGGGCTGCTGGTCAACTTCCACTTGGATGTAGCCATTCTTCATTTGCTCAACGGCTTCCGGGACAAGGTCAAACCCACCCAGCAGAACCTTGCCAGGTGCATCGCCGCGGTCAGCAAGAACCCGGGCAACGCCCGCATGCCAGAAACCGGTGTCGAAATAGGCCTTAGTATCGGGATTAGCGGCTAGATAGGCGCCGACACGATCGGAAGTGATGGCAAGGTCAGTGCCCGAGTCGATTTTTTCCCAGGTGATTTCACGACCCGAAGTGGTTTTGTATTCCTCCAGGAAGTTGATCACGCCCTGCCCACGCTGCTCCGACCAGTTCTGGCCGGGAGCTGAGACGCCGACCAATACCTTGATCGGACCTTCGGCAGGGAAATTCGCCGACTGTGCCTTGCCCAGTGAATAACCGGCGGCAAGAAAACCTTGGCCAACAAAGGCCTGCCGTGCATTGCCTGCAGCGCCTTCAAGATCATCGACGTTCACGGCGATGACAATGATCCCAGCATCGCGTGCGCCTTGATGACTTCGTCGAGGGCGGCGTTGTCGACGATTGATGTCAGGATGGCATCGGGTTTCTGTGCGATCGCCGCTTCGATATTGGCAAGCTGTTCTGGCACCGAGCCTTCGGTCTGGGTGAACAGCATTTGGCAGTCTGCCGCAACCTTGCCGCAAGCGTCGTCATAGCCCTTCTTAACAGCTTGCCAAAAGGTGTTGGATGCCGACGAGTGATGGGCGAAGACGATTTTCAGCTCATCGGCCATCGCCATGCTTGAGACAGTCGTCATCAGGGCGGCCACGAGGGCCGTTACTTTCAGTTTCATTTTTGCTCCTCCCGAGCGTTGGGTTGTTCTTAAAGTGCCGTCGCGTCAGAGATCTTTCATGATACAGGTAAAGACCCGGCCGATATCAGGATGAAGTTCCATCCCAAGGCCCGGACCGGGGGCACCGTAATCATGCCGTCCTTCACGTCCGGAAGGGCGGTCACCAGATCGCGGTACCAAGTGCGATAGAAAGCCCGCACGCTTTCCTGAACCAACGCATTCGGCGCGTTCAGCGAAAGATGCGTGGAAGCACATAATACGACTGGGCCAGTGCAATCATGCGGAGCAATCGGCAGGTGCCAGGCTTCGGCCATCGACGCGATCTTGCGCGCCTCGGAAATTCCGCCACACCAGCTAAGATCAAGCATCACGACGCCCGCAGCCCCGGTCTCCAGCAGGTCGCTGGAACCCCCAGCGCGACCCTAGGGTTTCCGAAGCCGAAATAGGGGCCGGCGAAACCGCTGCATAGCGCGAAAGGCTCGACAGGCTGTCCATCTTGATCGGGTCTTCGTGCCAGAAGGTCTTATAAGGCTCCAACGCCTTGGCTATCTGCATGGCGGGCAAAAGCTGCCACATCGAGTGGAACTCGACCATGATGTCCATCTTGTCGCCGACGGCGACGGATCTTCTCGAAGGGTTCCAGCGCCTTCTTCAGATCCGGCATCGAAATATATTGCCCGCGCGACGCTTCGGCGGCCATGTCGAACGGCCAGATCTTCATGGCCGTGATACCGTCCTCCAGCAAGGACAGAGCAAGCTCGTCGGCCCGATGCAGGAAACCGTTCAGATCATCGTAAGTCTTGTGGGCGCCGCCCAGATCATAATTGGCAGTGGTTTGGCCCGTTGTTTTCTTGATATATTCCGTTCCGGCGCAGGTGTTGTAAGTGCGGATTTCGTGGCGGGTAAATCCGCCCAAAAGTTGCGCAATGGGTTGGTTGACCGCTTTGCCAAACAGATCCCACAAAGCGATATCAAAGGCGGAATTGCCGCGCACTTCGGCACCGGAAGACCGGAAACCCAGATAGCCCACCAGATCACCCGCCAGTTTGTCGATCTCCAGCGGATTACGACCGATCACCCTTGGGGCAATATACTCATGCACATGCGCTTCGACCGTCGCCGCGCCAAAGAAGGTCTCGCCAAGGCCCACCAACCCCTCGTCAGTGTGGACCTGAACCCAAAGCAAGTTCGGGCGTTCGGCAATGCGGATGGTTTCAACGGCAGTGATCTTCATCTTTTCCTCAGGACAAACCGGCCACTAGCAGGGCGCGGACGCTTTCATCAAAATGGACTGCCATCATGGCGACGGCTTTTGCGGGTCGCCTGCCGCGATGGCTTCAGCGATATGTTCATGCGTCGCGATCATCGTGTCGCGCGATCAGCCGTGGTCCGGCTTTTCCAGCCAATCGGCCAAGTCTGCCGGGTGATCCCCTGAAACGCCCCGACGATTAATGCGAACACCGGATTCTTCGAGGCCTTCGCCAACGCCATGTGAAACGCCAGATCGTGCTCCATAAGCATTTCCGGGTGCTGGGCTGACGCACGCATCGCCTTGGCCTCGGCCAGAATATCGGCCGCCTCGGCGTCGGATCGCCGGATCGCGGCCAGCGTCACGATGCGGGTTTCGATCGTCCGGCGCACGTCATAGATCTGCTGCACATTGATCTGATCGGTATGAACGCCGTGTTCGATGATCAAAGACATCGCACCATGGTCAATCGGCGAGACCGTGGCCCGCTTGCCGGTGGCCAGTTCGATGATCTGCATGGCCGCCAGTGACCGGAAGGCCTCACGGACCACGGTTCGAGACACATTCAATTCCTTCGAAAGACTTGCTTCCGATGGCAGCCTGTCGCCGGGCATCAGATCATGTTGACGGATATGGCGAGTGATCGCACCGATCGCATCGCTGACCAATCCGCTGCTCGTCGCTCCGCTTACCTGCATACCGAATCTCCATTACCTGTCATACAGGTTTTCTATGATCTGTTCATAGGAAAGCTGCATCATGCCTGTCAACAACTTTCTGAAGGACAGGCACGACGGCATTGGGTCCGGACGCCGGCACGGTAACGGTGCTTGCAGCGCTCCTGGTTTCTTTCGGTCTCACATCGACTGCCGAAAACGTGATGGTGACTGCTCGAAATGCCGACTTTCAAACATTACCAATCTCCGGAACATTGCCGGAGATCAATGCCACACCGATCCTAATGGGCCTGCTCGGCCCGAAGCTGTGATTTTGGCCAACTCACAGAACGTTGTGGGAACACGACGCCGGTAATTGACTATCGAATTGATAGGGAATGACAGTCTGCGCCGAATTAAGGAGTAGATTGATGGGTTTGAGTATTTCGAGTGAGGATCCGATCGGGCGCTGGAGCCTGAGCTTTGCCGATATTGATTTTGTAAATTCGAAGCCGGCGGTGACGCGCCTCGGCCTGGCCGCGCAACTGAAATTCTTCGCTTCGCAAGGCTTCTTCGGACCGATCCTGGCCCAATCCCTCTCGATGGCATCTCGTATCTGGCCGAGCAACTTGGTGTCGCAACTGACGAGATAGGCGGTTATGATTTCTCCAGTCGCACCGCCCGTCGGCATTGCGCGGAGATTTTGCAGCATCTCGGGTTTCGCCGTATGAAGCGGGCGGGCACTGTAAACTTATCGGCGTCGGGTCAAGGTCGGACGTGAGGTCTATGATCAGGCGGCCTGAAGATGAGCGATTTCACTCCACATCTGCATCGCCGCCCCTCGCAACTCGCGATGATGGTGAGATGGAATATCGTGGCGGGGAATGTGGAAGAGGTTGGCGATTGGATCATGGATCGAGACAAAACGCTGAAGCTGTCGTGGAGACTTGAAGCGCTTCATGATCCGCTCTCGCCGTCGGATCGGTTGATGGGAATTCTCTGCCCGGTTGTTTAATCCCTTGTGTGATCGATGCTCGACACCGGGCATAATATCTCGCTTTGCGGCGTTATAGGACCGTAGCTCATCGGTGATCATGACCCGAGGTGTGTGACCTTGGCGCTTCAGCAGCTTACGCATCAGACGCTTTGCAGCCTTGGCATTGCGACGGCTTTGCACGAGGACGTCGAGTGGATCCACGGCACGCCATAGCCACTGCTTCTTGCCTCGGACGGTGACGACGACCTCGTCCAGATGCCATTTGTCGCCGAGCCGGCTGACCGAACGCCGGCGAATGTTGTTGGCGAAAAGCCTGCCGAATTTCTCTGCCCACAGCCGGATCGTCTGATGCGAAACGGTGATGCCGCGTTCCGCCAGCATATCCTCCACCATGCGCAGACTGAGCGGAAACCGGAAATAGAGCCACACCGCACGGGCGATCACATCGGCAGGAAATCGATGGCGGCGGTAAAGCGGATCACGCGCGAGACTGGTCATGCCCGTTCATCGCATATCCACATCGACCCTCTGTTAATGTTACGGTGCCGCCAGCCGGCAACCTCTGGCTATCGCGCGCTCGGGGTCGACTACAGCGACGACGGCTTCCTGTTCGATGCGGTCCAGCAAGGTCCCATTCTTGGTGTCGCGATAAAGTTTTAGCAGTTTAACAGAGCGCGGAGATCATCAATCGCAGGGCTTCGTCTGTCATCGGATCCGTAGCAGCGACAGGCGCGCTTAATCTTGCGAAATCTGGATGAGCCGATCAGGTGATATATATGGGAGAATAATCGGAGCTGTTTTGATCGTGAAACCCTCATAAAACCGCACCGCCCGTCGCCAGTATAAGACGACCGATAAGATTGCATTATCGTTTATTTTGATCTTGATGGACAGGCAGCGGATTTCATCGATCGGCGTCCTCACAACCTACTGTATTATCCCAAAGGAGCGGTTCCGATATCGTAAACATGCTTCTCCGGTCTTGCCCGCCTCCCCGCCAAACTTGGTTCTCGTCAGTTGCTCCAGGACTGCTGTCAGCCAAACGGTCTTGTTTCTCGGCCTGGGAACAGGTAGATAGCTAGACAGGCTAGATTGGAGCAAAATATGGAATGGCAGTTACAGGATGCGAAGAACCAGTTCTCCAAAGTCATTCAGAAAGCCAAGTTCGAGGGACCACAGATCGTGACTTTGCGCGGGGAACGGACTGCAGTCGTGCTGTCGGCGAAAGACTATGATGCTCTGAGGGCTGGGCGGCCGACGCTCGTCGATGACCTCCTTGCTGCGCCGCCTTGGGATGATTCTTTTGCCGATAGTATTTCGGCGCGCGAGCGGTCGTCCAGCCGTGGGCTGGTCTTCTGATGTATCTTGTCGATACCAGCATCATATCAGAGGCGACGCGCGGAGCCCCCTGAAGCAGTCGCATGGTTGCGCTCCCAGGATCCAGATGGCATCTATCTCAGTGTGATCACGCTTGGCGAAATCATGCGCGGCATTACCCAAAAGCAAACAACAGACCGGAGAGCCGCTGCTCACCTTGCCGAATGGCTGCGTAAGCTCCGCCATGACCACGCCGAGCGGATTCTTCCGATCACCGATCAGGTGGCTGTCGAATGGGGGCGCCTTGCTGCCCTGCGGCCGCGCGGTGACGCTGACGGGTTGATCGCGGCGACCGCGATTGTTCATGATCTCATTGTCGTTACCCGAAACGTGAATGACTTTGACGATGCCGGCGTATCGGTCATCAACCCGTGGGATCTCGCATGATGGCGCAAAGGTGCGAACATGACTGCTGACAAAAACCAAACCACGTCTCCAGAGGCTGTTTCCCCCTCCCGCTGCCGGCCGTCGTCGAGACGGTTTCGGCTGACCTATCAACCGCTCTTCCAGCCCATCTTGATGGCTTGGCCAATCGTGCCCGTGGTTATGTCGAGGCCGCCAGTTCCGCCAACACGCGGCGGGCCTATGCGAGCGACTGGAAGCATTTTTCCGCCTGGTGCCGACGCCAGGCTCTCTCCCCCCTTCCCCCTGTGCCGCAGATCGTCGGGCTCTACGTTACCGCCTGCGCGTCCGGTGCCGTTGGGGCGGATAGAAAACCGAATTCTGTTTCGACGATCGAGCGCCGGCTTTCCTCTCTCACCTGGAACTACGCCCAACGCGGCCAACCGCTCGATCGCAAGGACCGGCATATTGCCACGGTCATGGCCGGCATTCGCAACAGCCATGCCCGGCCGCCGGTGCAGAAGGAAGCGGTGATGCCGGAAGATATCATCGCCATGCTCGAGACGCTGGACCGGGAACGCTTCGCGGATTGCGAGACCGGGCTATGCTGCTGATCGGGTTTGCCGGTGGGCTTCGCCGCTCGGAGATTGTCGGGCTGGATGTGAAAAAGGACCAGACGGAGGACGGGCGCGGCTGGATCGAGGTGTTGGACAAGGGGCTGATCGTGACCCTGCGGGGAAAAACCGGCTGGCGCGAGGTCGAGATCGGCCGTGGCTCGTCGGATGCCACCTGCCCTGTCGCCGCGCTCGTCCTGTGGCTGTCGCTCGCCAGGATCGCCCACGGCCCATTGTTTCGTCGGGTGACGGGTCAGGGGAAAGCTGTTGGTGCTGACCGGCTCAACGATCAGGAGATTGCCCGTCTGGTCAAGCGTGCGGCTCTCGCCGCTGGCGTGCGCGGCGATCTCACCGAGGGCGAGCGGGCGTTAAAATTTTCCGGCCACTCGTTGCGCGCCGGCCTCGCCTCTTCTGCCGAGGTCGATGAGCGCTATGTGCAAAAGCAACTCGGTCATGCCTCAGCCGAGATGACCCGCAAATATCAGCGGCGGCGTGACCGGTTCAGGGTCAATCTGACAAAGGCTGCCGGCCTCTGAACGGCTCTCCCTGCGTCGGCGGGGAGGCCACCACTGCAGTTCGCTGATGCGATTGCAGTGGTGAAGTTGTGTCGACAGTTTCGTTATCCGAAAGCGGGATATCCTGTCTTGCCATCTTTCTCGCGATGTTACCGGAGCAACGCTGCTCATCGACGGGCTTACTATTCTGCCGGTGGATCTGCAGCGGAGCTGTAAGACCCTGCCCGCCCGCCGACGACATCGCTCAGGCAGGTTGTCCGGATAGCGCCCGTCGATCGCGAAAGCGTCCCGGGCGTGCCCCCGGCAGGATGAGGAAGAGTGTAGCCAGCCAACGCGGTCGCAAGACCCCTCGGGCTCCGACCGCGCTGTGTGGAGCATTGCCATCGACAACGGACATCCTCATATGATCGCTCATAACCGGCTTGGCGCAGCCGCAATTTACGGACGTTCGAGAGTGCTCACCGGTTTCAGGCGGAACGGCGTAGCAGCACATCCGGGACTTGCGACCTCAATAGGTCGCCAGATGTCAGCCTTCAGGTGTATATGAAATCACCCCATTCCGTTTGGTGTCTACGACGCCGAACAGTCTGGCTCCACAAGGTCGGCGTTATGACCGGCGTTCCGAACGGTTCGGCAGCCAGATCGCCCGTTCTCATCCACAACAGTTGGGTGACGAATTCCACTGGCTGCGAGCCGGGCTCTTGCTGAAGCGTCGTGTCTGCCTCATCAGTTCGCCGGTTGAATACATCGATACTCTTTTGGGGGGCTGGACCCGACGCCGGTATTTACCGACCCCGTCAAATGGCCAGCGGCCCGCCTCCTGCCATTGAGAGAGAAATGCCGTTGCCGCAGCTGTGTCACGGTGTCGTTTGTGTGATCAACCTCACAGAGCCTGAGCCTTACATACAGCCCGGCATAAGACGGTCCCCCTCCTGCATCAATGGTTCAATCCCGCCATTGCCCACAGACCTCCGGCGTTTAGCTCAATGAGTGACACAGCAGGCGCTATCAGCTCGCGCTCCCGCGCCACGACAGGAGTTCGCGCCCGGGGCTTGAATTGATGCGGGTGTGTTCCGTGCAGGCCATTCCTGTTGAGCACACCGAAGGGTGCCCGAAGCTTGAGTTGCGCCGCGGCGGCTCCTTGAAACAGCCTCACGCCAAACCAGGATCATTTGAACGACATCCAGACTCCTTCTGCTGACGGCCGGCAGAGGCACTAACCTTGCGCTTCCGGTGCGCGGTGCGGATGACGCTCTGTTGACGTAAGGGATAGGGGAGGGGAAAGCCTGTGCCGGGTATGAGTTGTACATGTACAACACGATCGGGTTCGACTCGCATTTCGAATAACCAAGCCGGAATCGATGACAGGTCGAGCTTCCTTGGTCTGCGTAACAGGCAAGGGCTATGACGATCAATCGCAGTCGGCGTATTTTTCCTAGCATCGAGTGGCGCGAAGCCAGCCAGCCCTGCATTCGCGGCTCACATTCTGGGGGAAAGCTCCGGTAACGAATGACGACCTCTCACACTCCAATGAGTTGTACATGTACAACAAGGGCGCCCTGAGTCGCAGTCAGCCGGTTAATCTTTTGTTAACGAAAAGACTTTGCCACGCCGGATAGAATCGGGCCTAATGAGATCAGCGCATTTTTGGCGCTAATCGAAAAATAAGCGCGGATGGACACGGGGCAATATGTTGAATATCGCAGGCAGCAAGAACGGTGAGAGTCTGCGCTCTCTGATTTCCTCCGACGCCGAGGAACTGTCGCGCCAGCTACAGGCGCATCAGCAGCGGACGTTCCCGCCTACGGCCCAAAAAGCATCCGCCAGTTCACGCCCGCGGAAGCGGCTGATTTCATCGGCATCCACCAAGGCTACCTTCGGCAGATTGTGGCGGATGGGCATGGACCCGAACCCTTGGCAAACGGCCGTCGCCAATACTCGGTACAGGACATTGAGAACCTTCGTCATCTTCTCGACGAAGGAGGGAAGGGGCCTCGAAAGTACGTCCGCCATCGCCGTGAAGGTGAAAAGCTCCAGGTCGTCTCGGTGATGAACTTCAAGGGTGGCTCAGGGAAAACCACGACGTCGGCGCATCTCGCCCAGTTCCTGGCACTTCGCGGCTATCGGGTTCTCGCCATTGATCTCGATCCGCAGGCATCGCTGTCGGCACTGTTCGGTCATCAGCCGGAGTTCGATGTTGGAGAAAACGAGACGCTTTACGGCGCTATCCACTACGACGCCGCAAAGCGGGACGTTACCGACATCGTTCGTGCGACCTATACGCCCAACCTTCACATCATTCCGGGAAATCTGGAACTGATGGAGTTCGAACATGAAACGCCAAAGGCTCTCGCCGGCAGGCATAAAACTGATTCCATGTTCTTTGCCCGCATTGGCGAGTGTCTGGCCGAGATCGAAAGTGCCTATGACATCGTGGTGATCGATTGCCCGCCGCAATTGGGATTCCTGACACTGTCAGCGCTTTGCGCGGCCACTGCCGTTCTCATAACCGTGCATCCGCAGATGCTGGATGTCATGTCGATGAGCCAGTTTCTGCATATGACCGGCGATCTGCTGTCCGTTGTCGAGGACGCCGGCGGCTCGATGGACTATGACTGGATGAGATATCTCGTAACGCGGTACGAGCCGAACGACGGGCCGCAATCCCAGATGTCAGGCTTCATGCGGTCCATTTTTGGAAACCGGGTTCTGGAAAACTCGATGGTCAAGTCGACGGCCATTTCGGATGCCGGGCTGACGAAGCAAACGCTTTATGAAGTGGACAGGAACCAGTTCACGAGAGGCACATATGACCGCGCGCTCGATCCCTTACGGCCGTGAATACGGAGATTGAGGATATGATCAAGCGGACATGGGGAAGGAAGTAATTCATGGCCCGTAAGAACGTTTTCAGCCTGGTCAGATCGGATGTGAGTCCGGCGGTAGAGAATGAACCGCCATTTGCGAATTCGCGCCCGCTCGCAGGCTTCGAGAAACCGCTGAAACGTGCAAGTCCCGTAGGTGCTATATCCCAGTCGCTCGGCGGCGTTCATGAAAAGGCGCAGCGCGTCGATGAACTCGAGAAGCAGCTCGCCCAGGGGCAGGCGATTGTTGAACTCGACACGGCTGTCGTGGACAGTTCGTTCGTTGTTGATCGGCTCGGCGTAAGTTCCGAAGACCAGGAGATGCTGGTTTCCCAAATTCGCGAACACGGGCAACAGGTCCCTATTCTTGTTCGCCCGCATCCGGAGAGGGACGGGCGCTTTCAGGTCGCCTACGGGCACCGTCGCCTGGCCGCAGTCAGGACGATCGGCGGCCCCATCCGGGCCGTTATCACGCGATCTGACCGACGAACAGCTTGTTGTCAGCCAGGGCCAGGAAAACAATGCTCGTACCGATCTGACATTTATCGAACGGTCTTTCTTTGCCTCACGCCTGGAAGAGCGGAACTTCAATCGCGATGTCATCATGTCGGCGCTCGGCGTCGACAAGGCTGCTCTGTCGCGCATGATTGCTCTGGTGAACCGCTTGCCGGCTGAACTGATCGAAGCGATCGGTGCTGCCCCTGGCTTTGGCCGGACTCGCTGGGCAGAGCTTGCCGATCTGATCGAGGAAAAGAGCAGGAAGGCAAAGGCACTAGAATTCATTCGTGAGCCCGGCTTTGGAAGCCGAGCATCAGACGTGCGCTTTCAGGCTGTTTACGACCAGCTGCGCGAGAGCAGGGACAAGGCGCGGAGCGCTTTCTGGAATGCGGGGACTCGGCGAAAAGCCGTCAGGATATCCGAGACAGGCGACGCATTGAAACTGGTCTTCGACAAGACGGTTGAACCGGAATTCGGCGCCTATGTCGAAGGCAGGCTGTCCGCGCTTTATGAAGATTTCGTTCGATCGAAAGAGACAACAGGAACAGGAGACTGAACCGCAAAAGAAAAAGGCCCCCAAACGTTTCCGTCGTGGAAGCCCTTCTCTGAAGTTTAGCAGCTAGAGAATCACATTTCCACGAATCATAGTCAAGAGTCTTTGGCACCGTTTTGGTGAGCAGCTTTCTTTTGCCTGTTACAAGGTGAAGAAAATGCAGGTTGGAAGTGTGACGACGCCCTTTGGGCGGCGGCCGATGACGCTTGCCATGGTGGCAAGCCAAGTCTCGGCTCAAGAGATCGGGCCGGAAAAGTCGGTCGACAAGTGGAAACTCTATCGCGCTTTGTGCGAGGCAAGGTCGCGTCTTGGTGTAACGGACCGCGCTTTGGCCGTTATGAACGCTCTTTTGAGCTTTTACCCGAAGAATGAGCTGTCGGCGGACAGCGGCCTGGTCGTCTTCCCGTCCAATGCGCAGCTCTCTCTGCGTGCCCATGGAATGGCGGAGCAGACGCTGCGCAGGCATCTCACGATCCTTGTTGAGGCTGGCCTGTTGTCCCGCAAGGACAGCGCCAATGGGAAGCGCTATGCGCGCCGTGACAGGGCGGGGACGATCGACGAGGCCTTTGGCTTTTCCCTGGCGCCACTTTTGGCCCGGGCGGAAGACATCGAGCGGCTTGCGGACGAGGTTGTTGCCGAGAGACTGCATCTCCAGCGGCTGCGCAGAACGGCTGACCATCTGCAGCCGTGACGTATCAAAGCTTGTTGAGACCGCTCTTGATGAGGGTGTTGCCGGCGATTGGGAGACTATCCACCTGCACTACAGCGCGCTTTTGGCGACCCTTCCACGCAAGCCGTCGGCAACGCAACTCGCCGAGTCGCTGGAAGAAATCGAAATGCTACGGGAAGAAACCGCCAACCAATTGGAAAGGCAGATCAATAGACAGAAAATGAGCGGCAATCCCTTACAAAATGAGCGGCACATACAGAATTCAAATCCCGACTCTAAACCTGAATCTGAACCCGCTTCCGAAAAAGCGCAGGCGGAAAATTCCGTACTCAAGCCGCAAGACAGGCGCGAGCCGATAAAGGCGTTCCCACTGAACATGGTGCTGTCGGCGTGCCCGGAAATCAGCATGTATGGGCCAGGCGGCAGTGTCTCCAGCTGGCGCGATCTCATGGGCGCCGCTGTGGTAGTGCGATCGATGCTTGGCGTCAGTCCGAGCGCTTATCAGCAGGCTTGCGAGATCCTGGGTCCTGAAAACGCGGCGGTGGTGATGGCATGTATCCTGGAGCGGGGTGGTCAGATCAACTCTGCTGGAGGTTATCTCCGGGATCTGACCCGCAGGGCCGAAAAGGGCGAGTTTTCGCTAGGGCCGATGTTGATGGCGCTCCTACGGGGTAATCCGCCAGGAGAGCGGAAGGCCAGTTAGGGACTGTGGGCAGCTTTGAACCCGCGTAAAGTCTCTACGGATGCGGGCAAATTTATCAGGCCGGCCGGCGCAGGCGGGCTTGGGTGTCGACCGGGGGAGGGGAGTGGAAGCTTTCTGCGGGTGCGGGCCGTCCGACATGGAAACCCTGCACCTGATCGATGCGAAATTCGCGCATGAGCGCCAGTTGCTCGTCGGTTTCCACACCCTCGACCAGGATCTTATGACCACGGTTGCGCACCAGGCCGATAATGTCTTGAAGCATGGCTTGGCCTCGCGGCGTCGAGCAGTCATGCAGGAAGGAGCGATCAATCTTGACCGTATCGAAATCGATCAACCGCAACCAGGAAAGCCCTGCGAAGCCCGTCCCGAAGTCGTCAAGCCATATCCTGATCCCGAGCATCTTCAGGTCGCTGATGCAGCGCAGGATGTCGGAGTTCATCTCCATTTCGAGGCCTTCGGTGATTTCGAAGGCCAGTCTGCCGCCGGCGACGCCGGTCTCGCCCAAAATGGCCGCAACGGACGTTGCGAAACCTGGTGTTTTCAACTGAATTGGGGAGACGTTGACGCTGACCACGCGCACGTGATTGTCGACCAGGAGTTCATGACACACCGTTCGGATTGCCCAATATCCAAGGTTGAGAATAGCGCCGGTTCTTTCCGCAATCGGTATGAAAAGGCTCGGAGGCACCGAAGTGCCGTCCTGCATTGTCAGGCGCATCAGTGCCTCGACAGCTTCAACGCGACCCGATGAGACGTTGCGAATAGGCTGATAGACGAGCGAGACGAGGTTCTGAGTGGTCGCTATTTTCAAAAGCGCCGCGACATTTTCGCTCTCATCGCTGCTCTGGGGATCGTTCGGATCGAACAGTTTGACACAGTTTCGGCCGCTGGCCTTGGCTGCGTAGAGCGCCCGGTCGGCCTCGTGGATGATCTTTTCCAGTTTTGATCCGGCCTGGTTTCTCGTGAATGCCGCACCGACGCTGACAGTGACGATGGAGATGCCGTCACGCCGCTGCTCATGGAGCAATGCCATATTCTGCACCGTGCGGCAGATGGTCTCCGCCAGGTCCGCCACTTGCTCTTTTGTTTCCATCCGGGCCAGAACGATGAATTCTTCGCCGCCATAACGGCCGATTGATGCGTTGTAGGAGCAGATCGAATCAGTGAGGGCATCGGCGACAAGAATGAGGCAGCGATCTCCTTCCTGGTGGCCGTAGCAGTCGTTGTATTTTTTGAAGAAGTCGACGTCGATAAGGATAGCGGCGAAACTGGTGCCGTGTTTTTGCCAGTCGCTCCAGTGATCGCGCAACCTCTGGTCGATCGCGCGGCGATTTTCCAACCCTGTCAGAGGATCGGTGTTCGACAATCGGAGCAAGGCATCCCCGCGTTCCGGAGGCCTCTTTTTGCTGAAGCCGGGCTTCGAAGGCATTCAGGAAGACGTTGTAGCGCTCGCGGTTGAGTTTCCAGTTCACATAGGAGGTAAAGACAAAGCAAGAGACGTAAAACGTCCCGAAGGCCAGCGGGTAGCCTGAATTGTCCGGGAAAAACGAAAACAGCGACAGGAAGAAAATGCCGAGCACGATGCCGGACGTCATCAACGAGAGATAAAACTGAAAGCTGAAGAAGAGGTTCGCGCCCATCATGAAAATGGCACCGAAAACCATGTAATAGGACATACTCTGTGTCTGGTTGGTCATGATTGCCGGGCACAACCATCCAACGTAGCCCAACACAAGCGCTATGGCGCAGGTTCGATCGAGCCAATCCGTTTTAACGTTTCTATGAAATTGAATTTCAGAAAGCGATCAACACTATCATGCCGACGGCAAAGCGGGCAGCAATAGTGTAGATCGCCACATCCCAGATCAGCAGAATGTCCGGAATGGAAAAGAGCACATAGATCAGAACGGCAACCCACAGCCCTTGTCTGGTTGCGTTTCTGCGGGAAGTCTCGCCTTCTTTTCTGTAGAGCGAACGGAGTTCGGCTGACAGCGGCCGGTCCGGCTGCTTGTGCAGATCGATTTCTACCACGTCGGCCAGCGTGTGCTTCATGCACTGTTCCATCGAGTTGCGTCGCGTTCAGCGGAGTTTTGGCACTGTTTTTCCACCGAAGGCCGCTGCTCAGGAAACTGCACGCTTACGATCCTCTCAGATCGGATAACACAACGAGGACGTGCATCTCCAAGCATTATCTTATGAGACGCCCGTGAAGTTTTCGTTAAATTAAACCTGTACATGCAGTCGAAACGACTGATGTCGCCACTAACGGAATTACACGCTGTAATTTTTTCGTGCTGTACAAAAACTTGCAAATCACGGCATTTTGTTCGTTACGGTAAACAATCTGTTAACGGGCAAAGGTGCAGCGTGAGCCAACTTCAAGTCGTGTTTGATGGTGAAAGTCTTATAACTCCAGAGGCGATGGCGGCGGAATTCGCGTCGTCGAAAGGCGCGCTGTATAGCGAGCAGCTCGCGACGGGCAAGGCAGAGATCGCGCTTGTCCTGCAGATTGCCAGGCAGCAGTTTGAGTATGGCAGGGATCCGGCGGAGATCATCCACCGCCTGGCCGGAACGCTTCATGAGACACGCGCCAAGTTTCATCCAAGTGTCTGGCAGGAACTTATCCCCATCGCGCAGAATCATCCGGTGTCTGAGTATTTTCTTCAGGATCCCTTTACCCGCTGGTCCTTCACCAAGCCCCGGGGCTATTCCGGCGACGCCCAGTTGCTCGACTTCATCTACGGTCATCCAAGCGTCCAGAACGACATCGCCAAGGCTTCTCCGCTCGGGCGAGCCTTGTACGACTACACGAAGGACGCCTCCTCGTCCGTCGCGGTGCGGGAACGTCGCGATCTGCTGACGCAGCATGTGGATGAGATCGCAGACAAGCGCGGTCGCGACACGGAAATCCTGACGATTGCCGCCGGGCATTTGCGGGAAGCCAACAATTCCGTTGCTCTGCGAGAACGGCGGATCAAGCGGTGGGTTGCACTGGATCAGGACCCCTTTAGTATCGGCTCGATCATACGAGACTTCAGGGAAAGTGGCGTCGAGGCCATCGACGGCTCCGTGCGCGGTATCCTCACCAAGGGCCACAAGCTGGGTCAATTCGATTTCGTCTACGCGGCAGGCCTCTACGACTACCTTGCCGAGAATGTCGCGGTGAAGCTCACACAACGTTGCCTGGAGATGTTGAAGCCGAACGGGGTGTTTCTGTTTGCCAATTTCGCAACCGATATCAAGGTTGACGGCTATATGGAGACGTTCATGAACTGGGCACTGCTGCTGCGCTCGGAAGTTCACATGTGGAATATCATACACGCAAGCGCCGGGCGTGATGAATTCGAAGCGAGTGTGCAGTTCGGTGCCAACTCACAACGTCGTCTACGGCGTCATTACAGAAACGTTCGTGAGGCAGTTCATAAGAGACGAAAACCGGGGCCTGATTGGCCCCGGTTCCGGATTAATTGCCTTTGAACAGATACTGCTCGATTGACGCCGGTTTCATCTCGATCGAGAAGCCCGCCGCTTTCGGCGGCATGTAAGCGGCATTCTCGATGACGCAGGGATCGAGGAAATGTTCGTGCAGGTGGTCAACATATTCGATCACCCGGCCGTCCTTGGTGCCGGAGATGGCGACATAGTCGATCATCGACAGGTGCTGAACATATTCGCAAAAGCCCAACGCCGCCGGCGTGTGGCCAGACAGGCAGATCATATTTGGCAGCAATCAGAAGAACGGCCAGAACCTCGTTCAGTCCACCCATGCGGCATGAATCGATCTGGACGATATCGATCAGCCCTTCGGCGATGAACTGTTTGAACATGATGCGGTTCTGGCACATCTCGCCGGTTGCGACCTTGACGGCGCCGATGCCGGCGCGGATCTTGCAGGTGCCCGGCAACGTCGTCGGGGCTGGTCGGCTCTTCGATGAAGAATGGCTTGGCGAAGGCGAGCTTGTTCACCCATGCGATGGCTTCATCGACTTCCCAGACCTGGTTGGCATCGATCATCAGATAACGATCGGGGCCGATCACCTCGCGGGCGATGCGCAGGCGGCGGATGTCATCGTCGAGATCGCGGCCGACCTTCATCTTGACGTGGTTGAAGCCGGCATCGATCGCTTCCTGGCAGAGACGGCGCAGTTTTTCGTCGTCATATCCAAGCCAGCCGGCCGATGTCGTGTAGCAGGCATATCCCTCTGCCTCGAGCGTGGCGATACGCTCAGCCTTGCCAGCTTCGGCGCGCTTCAGAATGGCGATAGCCTCATCGCGCGTAAGCACGTCGGTGAGGTAGCGATAGTCGACGATATCGGCGATCTCTTCGGCCGGCATGTCGGCGACCAGCCGCCAGACCGGCTTGCCCGCCTGCTTGGCAAGTAGATCCCAGACCGCGTTGACGACCGCGCCGGTCGCAAGATGCATGGCGCCCTTGTCGGGGCCGATCCAGCGCAGCTGGCTGTCACCGGTCAGGTGACGCCAGAATTTACCGGGATGCGCGAGGATATCGCCAAGCTCGGCGCCAACAACCAGATGCTTCATCGCATTGATCGCTGCGCAGCAGATTTCGTTGCCGCGGCCGATGGTGAAGGTCAGGCCGTGGCCGGACAGTCCATCCGTGTCGGTGTCGAGGATGACATAAGCTGCGGAATAATCCGGATCGGGGTTCATCGCATCCGAACCGTCGAGGCTTTGTGAGGTTGGAAAGCGCAGGTCGAAGACGCGGAGGTCGGTAATGCGGGTCATGGTTTGCTCCGGATTTTTGTCAGTACGGACGGCGAAAACGAGTTTTGTGGTGGCCGGCGCAGAAACCCGCGCCGGCCAAAGCTTTAGATATCTGCCCGTGTGGCTTGTTTCTGGCTTCCGAGACCATCGATGCCGAGTTCGACAACATCGCCCGCCTTCAGGTAGCGCGGCGGCTTCATGCCCATGCCGACGCCGGGCGGAGTGCCTGTCGAAATGATGTCGCCGGGATGCAGCGACATGAATTGGCTGAGATAGGAGACGAGGAAAGCCGCGCCATAGACCATGGTCTTGGTTGTGCCGTTCTGCACGGTCTCGCCATTGACCTTCAGCCAGAGCCCGAGGTTCTGCGGATCGGCGACCTCGTCTTTGGTCACGAGCCACGGGCCGATCGGGCCGAACGTGTCGCAGGACTTGCCCTTGGTCCACTGGCCGGAGCGTTCGATCTGGAAAGCCCGCTCGGAGACGTCGTGGACGGTGCAGTAGCCGGCTACATAATCGAGGGCGTCGGCTTCGGAGACATATTTGGCTGTCTTGCCGATGACCACGCCGAGTTCGACCTCCCAGTCGGTCTTTTCCGAACCGCGCGGAATGACGAGATCGTCGTTGGGGCCGACGATGGCCGAGGTGGCCTTCATGAAGATGACGGGTTCGGGCGGAACTGCCATGCCGGATTTGGCGGCATGGTCGGCATAGTTGAGGCCGATGCAGATGAATTTGCCGGTGCCAGTAACGCAAGGCCCGATGCGCGGCGTTCCGCTGACAAGCGGCAGGCTTGCCGGATCGAGCTTTGCCAGCGCGGCAAGTGCCGCCGGATCGATGTCCTTGCCGCCGATATCGGAGACATGGCCGGAGAGATCGTGGATTTGGCCGTCGGCGTCGAGCATTGCCGGCTTTTCGGAGCCCGGTGCGCCATAGCGAAGAAGTTTCATGAGCGTGTTTCCTGTTTTAAGGGGTCAGATCGTCCAGCCGCCGTCGATGGCGTAGGCCTGGCCGGTCGTGTAGGTGGCACCGGCGAGATAGACGGCGAGGTCGGCGATCTCCTCCGGCGCGCCGAGCCGGCCCATCGGCTGGCGGGCAATGAAGGCGGTGCGGGCAGTATCGTAATCGCCCTGCGAACGCATACGTTCCTGCAGCGACGGGCTTTCGACCGTGCCGGGGCAAATGGCGTTGCAGCGGATGCCTTGCGCAACATAATCGGCGGCGATGGCCTTGGTCAGGCCGATGACGGCAGCCTTGGTGACGCCATAGGCGAAGCGGTTGGGCACGCCCTTGATGCTGGAGGCGACCGACGACATGTTGACAATGGAACCGTCGCCGCGCGCCAGCATGCCGGGAAGGACGGCGCGGATGGTCCGGATCATCGCCTTGACGTTGAGATCGAAGGCGAATTCGAGGTCGCTATCCTTCATCTCCAGAACCGAGCCGCCATGAACGACACCGGCGCAATTGAACAGCACATCGATGTCACCGATCTCGGTAACCAGTGTCAGAAACGGCATCGGCCTCGAGAACATTGAGAATGTGGGTCGAGATGCCGGGCTCTTTCGCCAGGTTGGCGAGTGCCTCGGCGTTGATGTCGGTGGCGTGGACGATGGCGCCCCGCGCGGGCGAAGGCGAGGGCCGAGGCCTGGCCTATGCCTTGTGCTGCAGCGGTGATCAGGACTTTCTTGCCGGTCAGATTGGCGGTCATGTCATTAGCCTCTTTTAGGTTTTCTTGCGTTCGACGATAAGAATGTGGTCGGCGGCGAGCACGACTTCGTCGCGTTGGTTGATGACTTCGCAGCGTTCCGGTGACGCGGCCGGATGCCGGCCGTTTCAGGGTCGTCGTCCTTGGCCGCGATCGTGACGCGTGCGGATCGTATCACCGATATGGACGGGACGGACGAACCGCAATCGATCATAGCCATAGGAAAAAGCAACGGGGTTGATCAGCGACGCGGTGAGGCCGACGCCGATGGAAAAGATCATCGTGCCATGGGCGATGCGCTGGCCTCCCGGCAAGGTCTTGGCGAATTCTGCATCCATGTGATGCGGAAAGAAATCGCCGGTATGGCCGGCATGGACGACGAAATCGCTCTCGGTGATCGTGCGTCCGGTGGTCAGCCGGAGAGACCCGAGTTCATAGTCTTCGAAATGGATGATCTGTTCGCTCACGGTTCAAACCTTGGCAATGGCGCAAGCAGCGTCGCCGGCTGCGCGCTGGATTGATAGGCGGCTTCGACCAGCGCCATGGTCTGCCAGGCATCCTCGACGGAGCCTATCAGGACGTCGTCTTCGCCGGTGGCAAAGCGCTGCAGGTTGGCCATGCGATTGGCAAAGGCATCGGGAAACCATGCGCCTTGCAGCGGCACGGAGACCCATTCGTCGCCACCGGCTGGGCAGAATCCAGAGTTCGTCCGGTTCGCCGCGCGGATAATCGAGATTGACGCCGAGTTTGACATAGGCTGCACCTTTGGTACCCGAAATGCGGAACTCGCAGGCCTGGAATTTGCGGCCGAAATCATGGTCGTGATTGACCGAGAGAACGCAGCGCAGCCTGTCGCCATAGTCGAGAATGGCGGCCGTGCGGGTCTGGGCAACGTCATGGTTCGGATGGCCGATGGTCTTGGCGTGCACGCCGAGCGGATTGCCGATCAGGCCACGGATGAAATCCAGATAGTGGATGGAGTGCATGGCAATTTCGATACGCGGCAATCCTTTGAGGAAAGGCCACAGGCCCCACGGCGTCGCTAATGCCAGCCAGGCGTCGAAATCGACGATCTCGCCAAGAAATCCACGTTCGACCGCATCTTTCAGGGCCAGCATCATCGGTGCGAAGCGCAGCTGAAAATTGACTGCCGCCTTCAACTGCCGGGCGCGGCAAATATCTAGGATCTCGGTCGCTGCGGTGAGATTTGAGCCCATCGGCTTTTGGATGAGTGCAGCAGCGCCAAACGGCAGTTTCGACAGAATTGCGGCATGCGTCGCCGGAGGCGTCGCGAGATCAAAGACGGCGTCTTTGACCGCGAGCGCTTCATCTTCACTGGCAAAGGCGCGGATACCCCACGTTTCTGTCAATGCGCGAGCTTTGTCAGCATTCGGATCATAGAGACCCAGGACCGGAAAACCGGCGTTCCTGTAAGCCGGCAAATGGGCGTCGCCGACGATGCTTCCGGCGCCGAAAATGACAATGGAGCGCGGCGTGGCGGGCTTTGGCCACCATTGGCGAAGCGTTGCAGGATCGAAATGCTCAGTCATGGTGGAAAACCTCTTCCATCATCGCCCACCATTCGCCTTGCCTGCGGGTGGCAAGCGGCTTCTGGCAAGGCATGCAGACGGACCACCATTCCTGGTTCTTCGGATGCGCCGCCATCTTCGCCATGTCGGCATTAAAATCGGTCCCGGCATATTCCCAGTAACCGAACAGCAGGTTTTCGGGCTCCTTCAGGAAGATGGAATAGTTGGTGATATTGCAGTCCGAAATCAGGGCGAGGATTTCCGGCCATACGGTCGCGTGAAGACGCCTGTATTCCTCGACTTTGGACGGCTCAAGCCCGATCACCATGCTCATGCGCTGCATAACCGTCTCCCGTCAGGCCCGGAATTCGCGGGTGAATTCTTCGACCGAGCGCGATTTGACCGCATCCCAATCCCAGGAAATGCCGATGCCCGGCTCGGATGGCGCCAGCGCCTTGCCATCGACGATCTCCATGCGCTTGTCCGTCAAATCGTCGAGCTGGGGAATATACTCGACATATTTGCCGTTCTGTACAGGCGCAAACGAGGCTGACATGCAGTTCCATCAGGAAATGCGGGCAGACGGGAATGTCGAAGGCCTCAGCCGCATGCGCAACCTTCAGCCACGGCGTGATGCCGCCGATGCGGGCGACGTCGACCTGGACGATCGAGCAGGCACCTTTCTGCATATATTCGCGAAAATGGCGGATCGAATACATCGATTCACCGACGGCAATCGGTGTCGTGGTCGAACGTGAAAGCCGGATATGGCCGTCGAGATCGTCAGCGGGTAGTGGCTCCTCGATCCAGGCGAGATCGAGCTCCTGCAGACGCCCGGCCCGCCGGATGGCTTCATCGACGGCAAAGCCCTGGTTGCAGTCGGTCATGATCTCGAAAGCCGGGCCAACGGCGGCGCGCACCGCCGACAGCCGATCGTAATCTTCGGAGCCGTGCGGACGGCCGATCTTGATCTTGGAGCCGGAAAAACCGTTCGCCTTGGCTTGCAGCGCATCATCGACCAGCGCCTGCTTGTCGATATGCAGCCAGCCGCCTTCGGTCGTGTAGAGTGGGCAACGGTCGCGGGCGCCGCCGGCGAGCTTCCACAGGGGAAGGTTCTGCTTCTTTGCGCGCAGATCCCAAAGTGCTGTATCGACGGCAGCGAGCGCCAGCGCGGTGATCGGGCCGATCGTCGTGGCATGCGTGGCGAATTCCAGCTTGTGCCAGATCGCCTCGATGCAATCGGCATCAGCGCCGATCAGCAGCGGCACGAGATGGTCCGACAGCAGCCGCATGACGGAGGAACCACCGGTACCGATCGTATAGCTGTAACCCGTGCCGGTCGCCCCATCGGAATCGGCGATGGTGACGAAGGGGGTTTCCTGGCTGACAAAGCTCTGGATCGCGTCGGTCCGCTTCACTTTGGGCTGAAGGTCGACCATGCGCAGTTCGATTTTTTTCAATACGGGCCATTACTGATTCCTCAGGCTACCAGGCTCTTGCCGGTGGTCAGGTCAAACAGATGTGCTTGCGAGAGATCGAAGCTCATCTTGATGTTCTGGCCAGAGGGCAGGGGGCGGGGATTGAGCATGCGCGACACCCAATCGCGGCCGTTGAACCCAACAAAGACCAGTGTCTCGTTGCCGAGCGGTTCCGTGATGGAAACCGGAAGCTCCAGTTCGGCAACCGCCTCGGCATCTCCGGAATTCAGGCCATGGCCGGTCGGAAAGAAGTCGTCGGGCCGCAGGCCGAATGTCACCTTCTGGCCTGTCGTCAGGCTCTGGCGGAACTTCGGCGGGATCGGCAGCGTCGCGCCGCTGGCAAACACCAGCTTGCCGTCGTCGACTGTCACATCGTCCATGTTCATCGGTGGCGAGCCGATGAAGCCGGCGACGAACTTGGTGAGCGGCCGGTTGAACACTTCTTCCGGCGTGCCGATCTGCTCGATATGGCCATCGCGCATGATGACGATGCGGTCGGACAGGGTCATCGCCTCGACCTGGTCATGCGTGACATAGATCATCGTCGCCTGCATGCGGGCATGCAGCTTCTTGATCTCGGTGCGAACCTGTGTGCGCAGCTTGGCGTCGAGATTGGACAGCGGCTCGTCGAACAGGAACACGTCCGGACGCCGGACGATCGCCCGGCCCATGGCCACACGCTGGCGCTGGCCGCCGGAAAGCTGTGAGGGGCGGCGCTCGAGAAGGTGCGACAGGTCGAGAATGGCGGCGGCATCCGCCACCTTTTCCTTGATTTCCTCGACCGGACGTCCGGCGATCTTCAACGAAAAGCCCATGTTTTCGCCGACCGTCATATGCGGGTAGAGCGCATAGGACTGGAACACCATCGAGATGTTGCGGGCGCGGGGCGGCAGGTCGTTGACGACATTGTCGCCGATCTCGATCGTGCCTCCACTGACATCCTCGAGGCCGGCGATCATGCGCAGGGTCGTCGATTTTCCGCAGCCGGACGGGCCGACCAGGGCGATGAACTCACGGTCCTTCACTTCAAGGTCGATGCCGTGCACCACTTCCAGCGCGCCGTAGCGCTTGACCAGTTTCTTGAGACTGACAGGAGCCATGAAATTATCCTTTGACCGCGCCGAAGGTGAGGCCGGAGACGAGGTGTTTTTGTATGATGAAGGTGAGTGTCAGCGCCGGGATGATCATCACGACAGCCAGCGCGCACATGCCGCGCCAGTCGATGGTGAACTCGGCGGTGTAGTCGAGCAGGCCGACCGGCAGCGTCTTGGAATTCACCGAGCGGGTGATCTGGGATGCCAGCGCATATTCGTTCCACGAAATCAGGAAGGCGAAGATGCCGGCCGATGCGATGCCGGGACCGGCCAGCGGAAACTCCACCTGCCAGAAAGCCTGCCAGCGGGTGCAGCCGTCGATCTGGGCGGCTTCGGCGAGATCTTTCGGCACCTGTCGGAAGAACCCATCGATCAGCCAGATGGTGAAGGGCACGTTGAGCGCGACATAGGTGAGGATCAGCGCGAAATGCGTATCGATGATGCCGGTGCGGGCAAAGATCATGAACAGAGGCAGCGACAGGGCGATGCCGGGTACGGCGCGGGTCAGCATGAAGCCGAGAAAGATTGCCGATTTGCCCCGGAACTTGTAGCGCGCAAACGCGTAGCCGCCGGCCATGCCGATCCCGAGCGCGATGAATGTCGAGGTGATCGAGATGATCAGCGAGTTGCGGAAATAGGACCAGACCGGAATGCCGCCCTGGCCGGCGCCTGAGAACATCGACCGGTAGGCATCGAGCGACAGGTCCTGCGGAATCCAGACTGGCGGCTTGGCCATGATCTCGACGGTCGGGCGCAGCGATGACAGCACGATCCAGAAGCCGGGCAGGCAGATGATCAGCATCGCCACGAACAGGGTGATGACATGGGCGAGCGAATAGAGGCGCTTGCGCAGGCGATGGGACGAATTGATATCCATTACCACTCAGCTCCGATCTGCTGGCGCGCGGCTGCGAGCTTGCGGAAGAAATAGACGGTGAAGAGGATCGACAGAACGATGGCGAAATAGGCCATGGCATTGGCCATTCCCATGCGGGCATCGCTATAGGCGGTGCGCCCAACCAGCGTCCACAACAGCTCGGTGCGCTTGGCCGGTCCGCCATCGGTCATGATCTTGACGATGTCATAGGCTCTCGCGACATCCAGCGAGCGGATCGTCATGGCAATGAAGGCAAACGGCATCAGATAGGGCCAGGTGACATAGCGGAAGGTCTGCAGCGGCGTGCAGCCATCGACATGGGCGGCCTCGATCGGATCGCGCGGCATGGCGAGAAGCCCGGCAAGGATGAGGATCGCAAAGACCGAGGTCGACGACCAAACTTCGGCGACAGTGATCGAAAACAGCGCCAGGTTGCCATCGATCAGCCACGGGATCGCCTGGTCGGTCAGGCCGAGCGACTGCAGGCCGTTGTTGATCAAGCCGATATTGTCATTGAACAGGAACTTGAACTGGAAGCCGACGAGCACCGGCGAAAACATCATCGGAAACATCATCATTGTGCGCAGCAACCGCTGACCGCGCACGGCCTTGGAGACCAGCAGCGCGAGACCGAGGCCCAGCAGCATTTCGGCGTTCAGCGCAATCGTCAGGAACAGGACCGTGCGCCCGAAAGCGACCCAAAAATCCCAGCTCGACAAGACGGTGATATAGTTGCGCAGGCCGATGAAAACATACAGCGATTCCGGGCTTGGTCAGGCGGAACGGCGTGAAGCTCGAATAGAAGGAGAGCGCCAGCGGCACGACGACAACAGCCGCGAGAACCAGGAACGCCGGAAACAGCAGCAGCACCGGTGCCGATAATCTGGATAGTTTCATGTCGCGCCCTTTGATTTGCGCCGGAAATTGAAAACGGCGCCACTGCAAATGCCGTGGCGCCGCGTCAGTTCAATCAAAGCTTGCCGGCATCCTGCAGGATGGTCGTGGCCTTCTCGGCAGCGCTGTCGAGCGCCTGCTTCGATGTCTTGTCGCCGAGGATTGCAGCCTGAAGCTCCGGATAGACCGAGTTGGAAATCTCGATCCACTCGGCGGTCTGCGGAACCGGGAAGGCGTGTTTTGCCGCTTCCTGGAAGGCCTGCAGCACTTCGGTCTTGTAGGCATCGCCTTCGGCGGCCTTGATGTTGTAATCCCAGACGGCGCTGCGCGTCGGCAGTGGGCCGGTCGCCGATTCAAGCTTCTGGCTGTCTTCGTTGGTCAGCCACCAGACCAGCAAGCGGCGGCTTCCTTGTTGGCGCAGGATTCCGTGACCGAGAAGCCATGGTGACCGGACCAGCCGGTACGCTTGCCGGACGAACCTGCTGGCTGAACCTTCACGCCGACATTGCCGGCAACCTTGGAGGATTTCGGGTCGTTGAAGAAGCTCGCCCAGCCAGGCCAGTCGAGATTGACGGCGATCGAACCGGACGCAAAACCCTGGCCGAGATCGTCCCAGAGATAGTTGGTGGTGCCGGCCGGAACGGCCTTGTCCTTGTAAAGCTTGACGAACCAGTCGAGCGCGCACGCCGGCGTCCGAATTGAAAGCAGGGCGGCCGTCCTTGTCGAGATATTCGCCGCCTTCGGCAACCAGCATTTCATAGAAGCGGCCATTGATCGCCTCTTCCTTGCCGGCAAACTGCGTGCCGTAGAATGTCGGCGGGGAGGAGAAGAACTCGGCCTGGTCGGAAACCTGCGCCCAGGTATCGGGCGGGGTCAGGTCGTAGCCGTACTTGGCCTTGAAAGCCGTTTTCTTGGCTTCGTCCTGATAGAGGCTCTTCTGATAGTAGAGTGCCGAAACGTCGAACTGGGCGCGCGGCAACATGACCAGCTTGCCGTCGAGGGTGGAGGCGGCGATCAGCGCCGGTACGAACTTGGCGAGTTCCTCGGCGGGGATCAGCGGCGTCAGGTCGGTGTAGATATCCGGATATTGCGGCGCGAACGACGAATGGTTCGAGCCGACGCACCAGCTAAGGCCACCGGTGGCGATATCCGACTTGATTTCCTTGTCGAGCTCGAAATGGTTTTTCTTCGAGAGAATGTTGACCTTGGCGCCCGTCGCCTTTTCCCACTCGCCGATGCGCTCATAGAGCTTCTCATATTGCTGACCGCCGATGAGCTTCGCATCGATGGTCACGCTGTCGAATTTGCCGGGCAGGTCTGCGGCTTGTGCCGCGACCGAGCAGGCAAACAACATTACCCCGGCAGATACGCCGGAAAGCAGCTTGTTCATGATTTCTCCTCCCTCACGTCCACACCATCCCAATGGCGGGAATTCCTCATTTGTGAGGAATTGATTTATATACAAACAGCAAATGCACCCTTGCGTCAAGGCGCAACTTTGCTTTGTCGAACGCGTGTCATGCGTATATGAAGTAAGTCATTCACAGGGGGATGTGTTCATGGATGCTGACGAATCTGACCGTTACCGCGCCCCGGCGCTGGACAAGGGGCTTGATATTCTCGAGCTTCTGGCCGGCGTCGATGGAGGCCTGACGCAAGCCGAAATTTCCAAGAAGCTTGAGCGGAGCCCGAATGAATTCTATCGCATGCTCGACCGGTTGGTGCGGCGCGGTTACGTGACGAGGATCGACGGCGATCGCTACTCGCTGACGCTCAAGCTGTTCGGCCTGGCGCAGCTGCATGCGCCGGTCCGGCGGCTGGCATCCTACGCGACGCCACTGATGCGCGACCTTGCCCAGCGCAGCCGCCAAGCCAATCATCTGGCGGTGTTCGACCGTGGCTTTGCTGTGGTCATCGCCCAGCAGGAAGCCCCGGATTATTGGGGCATCTCGATCCGCGTCGGCTCGCATATCAGCCTGTTCGACACCGGTTCGGGCCATGTGCTGCTTGCCTTCCGCAGCGAAGAGGAGCGGCAGATGATGATTTCCGAGCATGTCAAAAGCCAGTCGGAACCGCCGCTGTCGGATGATTTTTTCGAGCGGCTCGACCGGATACGTCAGCGTGGCTACGAAATGATGGCTAGCGCCCAGACTGCCGGCGTCTACAATTTGTCTGCACCGATCCTGGGGCCTGACGGACGCGGCATCGCGGCGCTAACCTGCCCCTACATCGCGCTGGTCAATGCCCCGTCAGCGCCGGATATCACCGAGAGCATCGCACTCCTGCAAAAGACCGCTGCCCAGCTTTCACTGCTTGCCGGATCGGACGTCACCCACACGGAATAAGCATCGATTCAACGCGTTTGGCGGAAAAATTCTTATTTGAATGGTATCTTCTTGTGTGAAATAGTCAGCGATAACGCCGGGGAGGACACGGACCGATGATCATCGACACCCATCTGCATCTGATTGACAGGGCAGCGCTTGCTTATCCGTGGCTGTCAGGCGTGCCGGCGCTGGATCGCGATTTCCTCTACGAAACCTATGCGACCGAAGCCAAGCGCTGCGGTATCGGGGCGGCCCTGCATATGGAGGTCGATGTCGATCCTGCGGAGATCGAGGCCGAGATCGGCTATGTTCAGACCCTTTCCAAACGTCCCGAAAGCCTGATTGCTGGCGCTATCGCCGCCTGCCGCCCGGAAGAGGCCGGTTTTGCCGGTTATCTTGAGCGCCAGCAGACGAACCCGTTCGTCAAAGGCTTTCGCCGCGTGCTGCATGTCGTGCCCGACGATGTCTCGGAAGGCGCACTGTTTCATGAAAATATCAAGCGGCTTGGCGGAAGCGGTCTGTCATTCGACCTCTGCGTCCTGCCGCACCAGATTCCGAAAGCCATTGCGCTCGCCGATCTAGCGCCGGACGTTCAATTCATCCTCGACCATTGCGGCGTGCCGGCCATCGCTTCAGGCGCAGTCCAGCCGTGGCGGGACAATATGACCGAGATCGCCAAGCGCCCGAACGTAACCGCCAAGATTTCCGGCGTCGTCGCCTATGCCGAAGCGGAAAGCTGGTCGGTGGAGACGCTTCGTCCCTATGTCGAGCACACGATCGCGCAATTTGGCTGGGATCGCGTTGTCTGGGGCAGTGACTGGCCGGTCTGTACGCTGGGGGGCGGCCTGTCGACCTGGATGGCCGCGACCCATGCGCTGCTGGCCGGCAGTTCGGAAACCGAGCGGGAAAAGCTGCTGTCGGGCAATGCAAAACGGCTTTGGCGCCTCTAAACAGGCGGCCGGCGTTATCCGCCGGCCTGTCCCTCTATCGAAAACTCTCTACGAACAATCGATTGATGTCACCGACGACCGTCCTGGCTGGCTGGCGCTGCAATAGGCCTTCGTTCAAACGATCCGATGCCGCTTGCTGGAAACCCATGTAGCCGTCGTGGCGGGGCCTGACCCAGGCTGCATCGAGCGTCGCGCGGGTGGCGCGATAGAAGTCGGCAGTGGCAAGATTGACCTCCACATCTTCCCACGCTTGCGCATGGCCGGGCTGTCCGCCCGCTGCGGCGTAATAGGTTTTCTGAATATCGCCGCTGGCGATCCAATAGGCAAAGTCGATGGCAGTGTCCGGGTTTTGGAAAAAGCCGAGACGGCAATGCCCGTTCCGCCCAGCGCCGATCCGACCGGCCCGCTCTCGCCCACCGGCGGAATATCGCCGAAACGGATGAGTCCCGGCCGGAAATCCTTCACCGAATAGCTGACATAACCATAGATCAGCGGCGAGACGACAGCTTTTGTCTCAGGCGCTGCCATCCGCTCCAGAACAGCGATTGGGTCCATCTCGAAACAGGCCGGATCGACCAGACCGGCGATTTCAGCGCAACATTTCGAAGACCTGCGTGCCCGTTTCGATGTCAATCAGTTCACCGGGTCCTTCGACGGCGCAGGGCCGCCCAAGATTGCCGCAGAGCGTATAAAAGCCCATCAGCGAATGGGGTGGGCGAAGCGGAATGAGGACCTTTCCTGAACGCGCAAGATCAAGCACCTCGGTCCAACTGGCCGGCGGCGTGGTCTCCAGGTCGGGCCGCCAGGCCTGAACCTGCGTTGCTGCATCGATCGGGAAAGCCCATTGGCGGCCCTGCCAGGCGTAACTCGGATAGGATTGGCCGGTGCTGGCGGCGGCCAGCGCATGGCGCTCGCTTTCGCGTCCGGTCACATCCAGTGGAAGCAGGCATTTCTCATGGGTGATCTGCCCGACATGCGGGTGATCGATGACGATGAGATCGAACTGCCGCGCCAGTTCCTCGACCGGAAATGTCTCGAAATCCTGCAGCGAACGCTTTTTCCATTCGACCTTCACACCGGTTTCGTCGAGCCAGCGACGTGAGCACGCGACCATCGGATCGTAGCCGCGCGGGTGGTTCCAGGTCATGCCCTTGAGCGTGATGGTCATAGGCCGAACTCCTCGCGGATGGCCTGGCTATGCTCGCCGATGCGTGGTGCCGCGCGATCGACTCTGGCGCGGACGCCGTTGACGCGGAGCGGTGAGCGGGTCGTCGTGATCGAAATGTTGTCTTCGCGGGTGACGGTCTGCAGCATGTCGAGAACCTGAAAGCCCTCGCTTTCCAGAAGCTCGTTCCAGTTCAGCACCCGGGCACACCAGATGTCTGCCGGTTCGAGGATCGCCAGCCACTCGTCCGTCGTCTTGGTGGCGATGCGCTTGGCGATCAGCGCCTTGATCTCGTCGCGGGCGGTAAACCAGGTGGATGAGTTATCGCGGTAAGGCGCCAGTTCCTCCATGCCGAGCAGGTCGGCAAGCTTGGGGATCGGCGTCATGGCGATGGCGAGGTAACCATCGGCTGCCGCATAGACACCGTAAGGGGCTGAGAGGTAGGCGTGGGCGCTGCGAAAATTCGCCCGCTTCGGCAACCGCCGGCCGTCGTTGAGATGGGTCGTCAAAACCTCGAACTGGAAATCGACCAGCGCCTCGAGCAGGCTGGTCTCGACATGGCTGCCGGTACCCTTGACGCTGCGCCGGACAAGCGCAGCCAGAATGCCTTGTGCCAGTGCAGCACCGGCCAGCATGTCGCCGATCGCCAGGCCAAACGGGACCGGACCCTGGTCCTCGTCCCCATTCAGCCACATTACGCCCGAACGGGACTGCGCCAAGAGGTCCTGCCCCGGCCGCTTGACCCAAGGGCCTTCCTCACCATAACCGCTGATCGACGCGTAAACGAGGCGCGGGTTGATCGCCTTGACCGCTTCATAATCGAACCCGAGCCGTTCGATGACGCCGGGCCGGAAGTTCTGGATCAGCACATCAGCCTTGCCGAGCAAAATCCGCAGCGAGGCCAGATCCTTTTCATCCTTCAGGTCGATCGACAGGCTTTCCTTGGCCCGGTTGATCGCATGGAAAATGGTCGAATCGCCGCCGATCTCGGTGTCGCTGAGATAAAGACGCCGGGACAGGTCGCCGCCATCGGGCCGCTCGATCTTGATGACGCGGGCGCCGAGATCCATCAGCCGCAGCGAACAGTAGGGGCCGGACAGGAATTGGCTGAGATCGACGACGATAAGGCCGGCGAGGGGAAGGTCGGTATCGGCTGACATTTATTGTTTTTCCGTCTTGCCGGCAAAGTCGGCCGGGTTCTTGTATTTCACGGTCTGCAGATGCTCGCAGTAGAGCACCAGTTCGCCTTCGCCCTTGAAGATTTCGTAGCTGGCGCGGATGAGGCCCATGTCCTTGTAGCGCGGCCGCTTATCGAGGTTGGTGCGGATGGCGTAGATGGTGTCGCCGATGAACACCGGCTTGATGAAACGCAGCTTGTCATAGCCATAGGAAAAGGCGTTGACGCAGTTGGTGGCGACAAGCCCGAGGCCGGCAGAGAACACGAAGGCGCCGGCAATCAGCCGCTTGCCGAAAATGCCTTCGCGTTCGGCAAACATCTGGTCCTGCACATAAGGATGAATGTCGGTGACCAGCATGTTGAACATATGGCTGTCGCCCTCGGCCATCGTGCGGCGCAAAGAGCGGATGCGCTGACAAACCGGCCAATCCTCATAGAACCAGTTTTCCGCATTCCAGACCGGAAGCGAAGCGTGGTCCGTTGGCATGTCGGAAGGGTGGGTCGAGGACACGCCCACGGTCAGCGCAGCGGCGCTCATAGCGGTACCCCCGTGCGAATTACGGCCAGCCGGGTGATGTCCATGTGCGTCCTCCAGTTTTCTTATGTAAAGAAGATTTTCACATATGGATGATTTTTGCAAGCGGCATCGTTTGATCCTTGCGGCTCACCTTTGCCCGATGACGGGGTACTTCCGATGAATGGTCAGGCATGAGGATAAGGAGAGGCGTGAGTTTGCTGGGTCTCGGGTTCAGCGGAGATACCCTTGTGCCGGTCTGACAAGATGCGCGGGATTACCCGCCCGGGCCTGGCGCAGCAGCGTAATATCTCGCCCGAGATAGTGCTTTCAGGCGCTAAAACCGGGAAAGCCTGTCGCTGGATACGAAGCGTTAACTATATGCTTTGTAAATCAGAATCACCAACATGGAGAACCGCCTGATGAGTGCTGCGTTGAAGGATGTGCGTTTTTCGGAAACGGAAGAACGGGTCGTACCGTTTCCCCTGTCGGGACAGGCAAGCACCATCCGACGTTGCGCGAGCTGGAAAATGTTCACGGCGACGAGGCTCTGCACTACTGGAAAACCGAATGCCGCGCGCTCATGGAACGCCTGAAAAATCTGGGCTGCTCTGAAGACGCCATCCGCAGCCAGGTCATGGCCTTCCAGACCGAAGTCCAGGTGGAAATGATGCGGCGCTATTCGGACCGCCTGGCCGCTGAAGCCCAGGATGGGTACACTCTCAATTCTTAACGTCTATCCGTCCGGTCACAAACGCCGAGACCTCGGCGCCGCCGGTCAGGACAAAAAAGGCAGCGGTGAGCTGCCCTTTTTGCCGTTATGAAGAACCGTTCCGTTACTTCTCTTTCTTGAATACCGCGTAATATTCATCGGCCATCGCGCGGGAGCGAGCGGCCGATGGCGGCGTATTCGAACTCGTTGAGATTGGCGAGTGAGGCGCGTCCGGCCGGTTGCTGCGTGCCGAAGCCGCGGCCGGGGAGCAGCACGATGCCGGTCTCGTCGGCAATGCGGAACAGTAGCTCGTTGGTCGAGAACTTCTCCTTGACCCATTTGGCAAAGTCGGCGCCGTAGAGCTTGAGGGAAATGTCTTCCAGGTCGAGCAGGGTGTAATAATCGACCGAGTTCGGATTGTCAGTGACGGCAATGCTGAGCTCGCGGTAGAGCGCCGACTCGCGGTTGCGGATGACCTTCTTCAATGTCGACTTGTAGACGTCGTTTTCATCCATCAGCGCAAACAGCGAGAACAGGACCATCTGCACCTGTTGCGGCGTCGAAAGGCCGGCGGTGTGGTTGAGCGCAACGGTACGGCTGTCGGCCACCAGCCGGTCGATGAATTTCAGCGAGCTGACATCGGGCAGCAGCGAGCCATAACGCCGGTCAAGTGCGGCCTTGGTGGCCTTGGGCAATTCAGCGCAGCTTGCCGTCGAGGATATTGTCCTGATGGGTGGCGATGACGCCGAGACGCCAGCCGGTCGCGCCGAAATATTTGGAGAAGGAATAGACCAGGATCGTGTTATTCGGGCAAATCGCAAAGAGCGAGCGGAAGTCATCGGCAAAGGTGCCGTAGACGTCGTCGGTGAGGATGATCAGGTCCGGACGGTGGTTCTTGACGATATCGGCGATCTTGTTCAGGCTGCGGTCGTCGAGCTTTACCGATGGCGGGTTGCTCGGGTTGATGCAGAAGAACACCTTGATATCCGGGTCCTTCAGCTTTTCGAGCTCTTCGTCGATATATTGCCAGCCCTGTTTCGGATCGGCGTTGATCGCCACTTCCTTCAGGCCGTATTCGTCAAGTTCCGGGATTTCGATATAGGGGGTGAAGACCGGCATGCCGATCGCCACCTTGTCGCCCTTGGTGACGATGCCGTTCTGCTTCAGCGTGTTGAAGATATAGGTCATCGCCGCCGTGCCGCCCTCGACGGCGAAGACATCGACATTGCCGGCCGTCAGCGAGCCGCCGATCATCTCCTTGACGATATATTGGCGGACGATCTGTTCGCTGATCTTCAGCATGCGCGGCGGGACGGGATAGTTGCAGCCGAGAATGCCTTCGACCATTTCATGCAGGAACTGCGAGCCGGAAAGGCCGAGTTGATCGCGCACGTAGCTCAGCGCCCGCTGCAAGAAGGCAACGCCGGCCTGGTCGTGGTTCTCGCTGGTGAAGCGCTCGAAGCGCGCCTCGATGCCCTCGATGTTCGGCAGGCCACCGATCCATTTCTGCATATAGGAATAGGACAGCTCGGACTCCGCGGCAGCAAAAAGCCCCAGGCGGAAAAAGGCGCGGCGCGGCAGGGTGGCCATGAAGTTCGGATTGCCGCGGCCGGCATTCAGCATTGTCCGGTTTTCTTTGGCCGAAGCCAGCTTGATCAGTTCGTCCTTGAGCTCGAACGGGCTCAGTTTCGCAAAGCTGCTATAGTCGGTCATGGGGTTCACTCCTTGCTAAGTCGAATGGATCAGACGAAGGCGACAACGAGCGGGCCAAGCAATGTCAAAAAGACGTTGGCCAGCGCGTAGGTTATGGCGAAGGGCGTGGTGGGAACGGTGTTTCCGGCCTTGTCGAGGATTTCGCCGAAGGCGGGATTGAGCTGCGCGATCCGGGAAAGCGCGCCGGCAAAGATGGCGGTGTTGTCGTAGCGCAAGATATAGCGCCCGACGAGCATGGTGATGAGCAGCGGCAGGATGGTGACGACAACACCGATCAGGAAGATCGAGATGCCGTTTTCAGCGATGGTGTGCACCGCCTGCTGTCCCGATTGCAGCCCGACGACGGCGACGAAGCCGGCAAGGCCGAGATCGCGCAAAAGCGTCGAGGCGGCCGTCGGCATATTGCCGAGCGTCATGTTGCGGCTGCGGTACCAGCCGAAAGCGAGACCGGCAAGCAGTGCACCGCCGCCGCTACCGAGCGTCAGCGGGATCGAGCCGATGCGAATGACCGCAAGCCCGACCAGCAGGCCGACGACGATGCCGAGCCCATGGAAGACGAAATCGGTCTTGTCGCTCGGCATAATTACAGTGCCGACCCGCTTGGCGATGCGCTGCAGATCTTCCTGCAGGCCATGCACCGTGACGAGATCACCGGCTTCGATGCGTGTATCGGCGACAAGCGTCAGCGGATTGCCACCACGCTTGACCTGAAGCACGAAGACACCATGCCGCAACTCTTTAGTCGCCTCGATGATTTCGGCGACTGTCTTTCCGACGAATTCCTTGTTGCCGATGACGACATCCCGCGTTGCCACGACCATGTCCATGCCATCGGAGAACTGCGTTTCGGGCCCGATCGTATTCGCCATACCGACCACGCCGGCGCGTCGACCGACAACGAGAACGATATCGTCGGCCTGCAGTTTGAGGTCAGGTTCGACGCCGATGATTGCGCCTGCGCGTTTCACACGCTCGATGGCGATGGCAGCACCCGTGGCGCCTGCCTCTATCTCGCCAACGGAGCGGCCGGCGGCCTGCCTGACCTGGAACAGTCGCCCGACGAGATCGGGCAGAGCCGGGGTCTCGCCGGGGCCATAGACCTTGGCACCGGCCAGCATCTCCGCCTCAGCCTTGACTGCGTCGTCGTGGATGCTGCGGCCCATGAACCAGGGCAGGATATTGACGCAGACGATGATCGCCCCGAAGGATCCGAAAATATAGGTGACGGCATAGCCGATGGCGACGTTGGCCTGCAGGCGCTGCACTTCATCCGCGGCTAGGCCGAGCTTGCCGATTGCCGATTGCCGAGCTCGCTGTGCCGATGATCGCCGACTGGGTAAGCCCTCCGGCGGCGATGCCTGCGGCCAGTCCCTTGTCGAGCTCGAACATCTTGGCCAGCAGGACGACGGTTAGGAGCCCGCTAATGGCGAGCACGGCGGCCATGACGATTTCGCGGATCGACTTGCGTCCGAGCGAGCGGAAGAATTGCGGGCCGCTCTCGAAGCCGACGGCATAGATGAACAGCGCAAACAGGACTGCCTTGATGCCATTGTCGATGGTGATGCCGATCTGGCTGAGCACGACTGCAACCAGAAGGGAGCCTGCGACGCCGCCAAGCTGGAACTTGCCGAACTGGAACTTGCCGATCCAGTATCCCCCAGCCAGCGATAGAAACAGAGCAATTTCAGGGGATTGGTGAAAAATCGATTCCAGGAATTCCATTGACCTCTCCGTATAGACGCCGCTTTGTCGCTGGCCAAATCAGAGGGAAGGGTTGCGTTTCGGTCAAGGAAAAACTTCTACGGGAAGATTAATGATGTTGCGGTTTTGTTCAAATTTGAGACTCACTGCGCAAAAATGCGGCAAAGTGTGGCCCATATGAAAACGCCCGGCATTTTCGCCGGGCGTCATTCTGCAGGACATGAGGGAGGATCTACATATTCTGCGGAAACTGTCTGATCGGATCGTTACTTTCCGGTGTCGAGGCGGTCGATCGCCTGAACATTGCCGGCCGACGAGCCGTTCGGATCGAATTCCGGATTCCAGCCACTTGTCGACGATCGCCTTGGCCAGTTCCGGGCCGATGACGCGGGCACCCATGGTGATGATCTGGGCGTTGTTGGATTTGGCGGCGCGCTCGGCCGAATAGGTGTCGTGGGTGAGCGCTGCGCGGATGCCCGGTACCTTGTTGGCGGAGATCGAGACGCCGATGCCGGTGCCGCAGATCAGGATGCCGCGGTCGTTCTCGCCGCGGACGATGGTTTCGGCCAGACCCTTTGACAGATCGGCATAGAAGCCGGACTGGCTGAGATTGCTGACTTCAAGGCCGCTCTTGGTAGCGAGATGGGCTTCGATCATGTCGAGAAGCGGCTTGCCTGCGCTATCGGCGCCGATTGCGATTTTCATGGCTGTATCCTTCCGTTGACGGTGGTTTCAGAGCGCCGAGGAGACGCGTTTGAGGATGTCGAGATAACCGGCCACATCCCAGGCCGAGCGGCCGATAAACAGACCATCGATATGCGGCTTGGCAATCAGGTCCTCGCAATTGCCGGGATTGACGCTGCCGCCGTAGAGAACCGGAACGGAAACGCCAAGGCTTGCCTTCGCCCATTCGGCGATCAAGGCATGGCGCTCGTCGGCATAGTCGGCGGAAGCCGGAATGCCGTTGACGCCGATCGCCCAGACCGGCTCGTAGGCCAGCAAGACCGGCTTTGCCTTGTCGGCTCCGTCGAGCAGCGCAAGAGCACCTTCGACCTGCCGGCGCAGCACAATATCTGCCTGCCCGGCCTCGCGCTCGGCCAGCGTTTCGCCGATGCAGATCAGCGGGATCAGGCCGTGGCGGACGGCGGCCGCTGTTTTCAGGCCGACCGTGCGATCCGTTTCGCCAAAATGCTCGCGCCGTTCGCTATGGCCGAGCTCAACGATATCGAGATTGCAATCCTTCAGCATGACCGGCGAGATTTCACCGGTCCAGGCGCCGGCATCATCCCAATGCATGTTCTGCGCGCCGACCTTGACGCTTGTCTGGGCAAGCCGCTCCTTCACCTGGCGGGTGGCTGTGAACGGCGGAATGACGAAACGCTGGACGCGGTTGTCCCGTGTCGCATCGGCCTCGGCCAGCCCGTCGGCAAAGGCCATGGCCTCAGTGAGTGTCTTGTTCATCTTCCAGCTGGTTCCAACCCAGACGGATGTCTTCGTCATGCTGTTTCCTCCGCGGTTTTGCCGCTAATCTTCTGAAGCCTGATGCCGGCGTCCTTGAGGCCCTGTTCGCAGGACGGTTCGATTTCGGCGCCGGTCAGCACCATGTCGAATGCGTCCAGTTCGGTGAGGAAATGCAGGGCGGACTTGCCGAACTTGCCGTGATCGACGAGCAGGACGCTGCGCGCCGCCGATTTGATCATCTGCCGCTTGGTCTGGACGACTTCCTGGTCCTGGTGGAAAGCGGATGCGCCGTGGATGGCCGAACTCGACAGGAAGGCCATGTCGGCCCTCAGCGAGCGCAGGGCCTCTTCCGTGGTGATGCCGAAGAAGCCGTTGAACTTCTTCGAATATTGGCCGCCGAGCGAAATCACATCGATGCCGGCGACGGCTGCCAGCTTGTTGATCACGCCGAGATTGTTGGTGATCACCGTCAGCGGCCGGATATCCTTGAGATAATCCGCCACGCCGCCCGCCGTCGAGCCGTCATCGATGATGATGATCTGGCCGGGCTCGATCAGCGTCGCGGCATGTTGTGCCAGCCGCCGCTTTTCTTCCGCGGCAATTTTCTCGCGGTAGCGGAAATCGCTCTCGAACTGCGGGCTGGACTGGATCGAAGCGCCACCATGGACCTTGCGCAGGAGTCCGGCCTGCTCGAGGTCGTCGAGATCGCGATGCACCGTCATCTTGCTGACGCCGAAACGGCTGGCGAGATCCTCGACAGAGGCCGAGCCGGCCTCCATGAGGATATCCATAATTTCCTGCCGCCGGTCTTCAGGCTTCATCGCGCTGCTCTCTCCTGCGGCACAGGCCGCTGAGAGAGTGAAAATATCACGCTAGGTGCGATAAAAACAATCATAATCATGTTATTTTGTGATTTTTTTATGAAATGTATGCGCCGCCGACGAGTGTCAGGCGGTTCTAACAGCCTGTTTTTTCATCTGATTCTTTGATTGATGCTGATCTCGCTATCGTGAGAGCCTCGCGCGGCGTCCTCAAATTTGCCTGCGTCTGTCGGGCTCGGCTCGGAGCAATGCGACGGGCTATTTAGAGAAGACCGGATGCTTCAAGAGCAAATGATGCTCATCCGGCTGGGTTCCATTCCGCTCCAGGAAATACCAGGGCGATGAACCTTCAATAATTAGAGATGATGTTCTGAACGGCGACGTCACCGCGCCGCGTTTTCGCACACGCTACTTTCTGCGACATGCCGTCATCAGTCTAAATTTCGGCTGTGCGGGGAGGTGTTTGTTGAAAATGGCTGTTCAATGCAAATCTTGACTACAACAATCTGACATTGTGTCCGCTTTGCCTCTTAAATCCCACGCAGTTTGGAAATATTTTTATTGTTAAGGATATACGGAGTGCGATATAATACTACAGTTAATCTTCAGGCTTGGAGGTCTGTCATGGCTAACACAATGATGCAAGGAACAAAGGGGCGGGACTGGGCGAATGTGGTCCTGGCCCTATGCGTTTTCTTCTCGCCGTGGGTTATCGGCTTTGCTGCTGATGCCGCGCCGAGCTGGAACGCATGGATCGTCGGGTTCATGCTCGGCGCACTGGCGGTCGCGACAATATCCGCTTTCGCCGAATGGGAGGAATGGGTCGACTTGGCGCTCGGCCTCTGGCTGGCCGCGTCCCCCTGGCTGCTCGGTTTTACAGCCAATATGAACGCGATGTGGACCAGCGTGGTGCTGGGACTGGTCGTCGCCGCCGTATCCCTGTGGGCAGTCTGGGATATTCATCATCCCCACGCTCACGCTTGAGCCGAGGCATGAGGCTATCGCTGCAAGGACCCGCCGCGCGCAGCGGCGGGCATGCCGCGTTTTTCTTCACGTGCGTTCAGGCATCTTGCCCGCTCCAGGCTCCGCTCCCCGATATTTTCCCACCCGAGCAGCATTTTTTTCGGCCGGTCGAAGCACGACGAGAGCCGGAAATACCGCTAGTCTGGCATCATCTTTTCCTCCCCCGTTTCTCGCATCCGCAGTTGCAGCGGAGCGGAAGGACGTGCCATGTGTTTCAGGTACAGAAATTCCAAATGCGTATGCCATTGGAATCCTGAGGAATGAATCACATATGCAGGCGACGTTGACGCGCGGCGCAAGGGGGGTTGCATGACCAAAACGGATATAGCCCGCCGGGTCTACAACAACGCCTGGAAGCTCGATCCAGTCGTGCGCAGTCTGCTCGACACGGATTTCTACAAGCTCCTGATGCTGCAGATGATCTGGCGCCTCTATCCGGACGTTGATGCGACATTCTCAGTGATCAACCGCACCAAGAGCGTTCTTTTGGCCGACGAGATCGACGAGCAGGAACTGCGCGAGCAACTCGATTATGTGCGCGGGCCTGCGGTTTACCAAGAAGGAAATGATCTGGCTCGCCGGCAACACGTTCTATGGCCGCAAGCAGATCTTCGCACCCGATTTCCTCGCCTGGCTCGCCGATTTCCAGCTGCCGGACTACGAGCTGTCCCGCAAGCACGGTCAGTACGAGTTGACCTTCCCCGGCAAGTGGACGCACACCACCATGTGGGAAATCCCGGCACTGGCGATCATCAACGAACTGCGTTCCCGCACGGCGATGAAGGACATGGGGCCGTTTGCGCTGGATGTGCTCTATGCCCCGCGCAAAAGCCAAGATGTGGTCCAAGGTCGAGCAACTCAAGACCTACCCCGATCTGCGCATCTCCGATTTCGGCACCCGCCGGCGCCACAGCTTCCTGTGGCAGCGCTGGTGCGTCGAGGCGCTGAAGGAAGGCATCGGCAAGTCGTTCTCCGGCACCAGCAACGTGCTTCTCGCCATGGATACCGATCTCGAAGCGCTTGGCACCAATGCACATGAACTGCCGATGGTGGCAGCAGCCCTTGCCCAGAGCGATCAGGAACTTGGGGCGGCACCCTATAAGGTCCTGCAGGACTGGAACCAACTCTATGGCGGCAACCTGTTGATTGTCCTGCCCGACGCCTTCGGCACGGCTGCCTTCCTGCGGAATGCCCCGGATTGGGTTGCCGACTGGACCGGCTTTCGGCCAGACAGCGCACCACCGCTCGAGGGCGGCGAGAAGATCATTGCCTGGTGGAAAAAGATGGGCCACGATCCCAAGGAAAAGCTGCTGATCTTCTCGGATGGCCTTGATGTCGAAACCATCCTCAAAACCTACCGGCATTTTCACGGGCGGGTGCGCATGAGCTTCGGCTGGGGTACCAACCTGACGAACGATTTTGCCGGTTGCGCGCCGACCCAGATCAGCGGGCTCAACCCGATTTCCATCGTCTGCAAGGTCAGCGATGCCAACGGCCGTCCGGCCGTCAAGCTTTCAGACAATCCGCGCAAGGCGACGGGCGAACCGTCAGATGTCGAGCGCTACCTGAAGTTCTTTGGAACCGAGGATTTTGCGGAGCAGGCCGTCAAAGTCTGAGCGGATACTCATGGCCGATCGGCATTTCGCCCGAATTCCTCGCCCTGAAAACAAAAACCCAGCCGGTGGAGGCGTCCGGCTGGGCTTGTTTGCGCATTCTGTTGAGGGATGCGCCGGGAGGAGAACTGGTTTACGTTACGCGCTCATGCGTAAGCAGTCCGAGCGCGAAGCGAGCGGGTGGACCATCGACAGCAGGCGGCGCTTGGGAGCCGCGAGCAGGTTGGCCGTATGATTTTTGGCGCTTACCGTTCCCGGCTGCATCTGGCGAAGCGCTGGCAGCGGAGTAGAGAAGCGTTTTCATTTCATTGGTCGTGACGCCATCCGCACGCATAACGGCACGGATCATCAGGGTCCGTCAGAACCTCATGGATGGTCAGATCGCTGTTTGCCTGGTGCATTGGGTATTCCTTCGGTTCATCGTCTTTTTCCGGCGGGCGATCCCGTCCGGTGTCTTAAACTTGACATCGTTTTCTAGCGGTGTTACCAGTAAGTAACATTCGAATAGTTACCGACCGGTCACACCTATGTCAAGAAGCCTTGTCAATAAAAATTCGAAATCCGTATCGTCTCCGAAACCGGCAGATGTAAGGCTGGAAAAAGGTGACTGTGTGCAGGCGCGCCAGGCGCCGCGAGATCGTATTGTTTCAACGGCTTGCGAGCTGTTTCGACAACACGGGATTCTGCGGTATCGGCGTCGATGCGATTGCCGAGGCAGCCGAGACAAACAAGATGACGCTCTACCGTCATTTCGGCTCCAAGGACGACCTCATTTGCGAGGCTTTGCGCTTTACTTCCGAGAAAGCGGCCGCCTTCTGGGACCTGCTCGAAGCCTCCCATCCGAACGATCCGATGGCACAGCTGCAGAGCTGGGTAAAAGCCAGGGCACAGTGTCTCGCCGATGACAAATATGGCTGCGACCTTGCCAATGCGGCCGTAGAACTGAAAGAGCAGGGCCATCCGGCCCATGTGGTGATCGAAAACTTCAAGCTTGCCCAACGCCGCCGTCTTGAGAAGCTCTGTCGCGATGCCGGCGTGAGCGAACCGGAGCTGCTTTCCGATACACTCTCGATGCTGATGGAGGGCGCCCAGGTGAGCAAGCTTGCGACCGGCAGTGAAGGCCCGTCGATGCGGTTCATGCGGGCCTGCGAGGCCGCCATCGCCTCGTTCCGCCAACCGGCAAGGAATACTGCCGATACGGTCGGTTCAGAAGCCTGAAATCCGGCTTGTAAGATCCTGCTCGCATAAGCTGATAGCCCGTTCGATCGAAGCTTTCGATGGAACAAACCCGCCTCGCGTCCATTTACTCGTTGATTGAAAAGCGCAGCCTAGCGGCTGCCCGTCAACGAGAAGGACAGCATGTCCCCTTTCCAGGAGTTTACCGTCAATCCAGACCCCGCAGAGTGGTGGTCGGCGCATCGCGGCGCCTCGCCGATTGTCGGCACGGCCATTCACAATGGTCGTCATATCCGCAGCGACCTGCAGGATTTCCTTGGCCTCAGCGCCGACCAGCGGCTGCGGGAAGAGGACCCCTTTACCGAATTCTTCATCCACGATCTTCCCAATCGGATCGTCTTTCACCGCTCCCGCTTCGAGATCGACATCAACCGCGCACGCAGCGGCGCCATCTATCTCAAGCCGGAGCAGGCCTGGGGGCTGAAGGTCTGGGCGCAGCAATTGTCCGACGATGCCATCGCCGCCTCGCTTGGTATTCACGACGCCTATTATGCCATGCTGGAAACCTACCTCCGCGGCATCGAGCAGCAATACAGCGCCTTCGTCCTTCTCGACATCCACAGCTACAATCACCGCCGCGATGGGGCTGAAGGTCCCGAAATGCCGTTTGAAAAGGCGCCGCAGATCAATATCGGCACGTCCTCGATGGATCGCCAGCGCTGGGCGCCGGTCCTCGATGCCTTCATCGAACAATTACGCAGCTTCGAATTTCGCGGCCAGCGCATGGACGTTCGGGGAAAACATCGCCTTTCGGGGCAAGGGCGAGCAGACGCGCTTCGTCCACGAACGGTTCCCTCAAACCGGCTGCGCCATCGCAATCGAGTTCAAGAAGTTCTTCATGGATGAGTGGACCGGCGAGCCGGATATCGAAACGCTGAAGGCAATGCGGGGGATGATCCGATTGTCGCTTCCGGTTCTGCTTGAAGCCTTGCAGGTGCGGCTATGACCAGCCCGCACCGTAGGCATCGCGAGATCGCCGCCCGCGATCCGCAATGGCTGGAGGAAATCCTCGACTGCATTCGCACGGACAAGTCGGTGCGCAAGGATTTCGACAATGGCGGCCGCCTGCATATCGATCGGCCGCTACCCTTCCTGTCCGTGCATATCGGCAAGGGGAGGGATGATCTTGCCGCAAGAGACATTGCCGCTGCCAATGCCTCTTATCTGATCGTCAATGATGTCGAGGAAGCCCTGCCGATCATTACAGCGGTCGGCGGCGTCCTTCGCGGCCGTTTTGGCGCGTTCCTGCTGTTGGATATCGATGAACTCGACCATGACACGCTGATCACCGACGATGCGCCTTATCTGCCGCCGTTCGAAATCAGGATTGCCTCGACGGCGGATACCGCCGCCAAAGACGCGGCGGAGGCGATGGCCGGAGGCACCGATATCCGCCAGGTCAAGTTCAGGACACCGCATGTCGAGCGATTTGAACTGAAGACCGATCGCCAGGCTGCGGCACTCGCCGAACAGACTGGGTTTCCCCTGGTCGCCGTCCGGTTCGCGCCGATCTACCGACAGCCGGAATCGGGCAATACCTATCCCGATCTGCGCGAACGTCTCGTCGCCAACATCTTCGACGCGGGCTTGAAGGCATTCGCGGCTTTTGTCGGCACGACTCAAAGCTTGAAACTGACGACACACCGGGCACTTGGACGCAAAGCTTTTGTCGATGCCGTTAGCCGCGCCGACCGCAGCTTCGATGACGTCGCTTCCAGCTTCGATTTCCTGCTGGCAGTCACGCCCATCAATACCGATGCTGCCTGGCAGGCGTTCAAGGCGGGCAAGTTCAAGCAGGAACCGCAATTTCTGTACCGGCCACTGTCCGTGCAGGTTGAAGCCGAAAAACGGAAACTCTTTTCCGTCGCGTTCGATCGCTTCGAGGATCCGGTTCTCTATTATCTCTACCACGAGAAGCAACAGGAACTGGACCTGCAGTTGTCGTTGATTTCGGCACGCGAAACCAGCCGTTTCGTCGAATATGGCCGCGCCCTCTACGGTCCAGTCGAACCGTCGCTCTACCGCGTCGCCACCGACATTCTCGCGAAGACAGCGGCACTTGCCGATGATGGCGATGATATCGAAGGCGCTTCGCAAACCGCAGATTGCCACGAGGTCGAGGCCGCGGCGCAAGGCCATGATCGCCGATTACCATCGGCAATATCCGGGTTTTGTGGCCGAAGTCGAATTGCGCGACGACCTGCCGTCCGGAATGTTGGTCTCGGGCGAACGCCTGCTGATCTCCCGCCACACTTTGATGCCGAGAGGCCGGGTCCATGCGCTTTTGAGCCACGAGATCGGCGTGCACCTTCTTACCTATTTCAACGGCTCGGCACAGGGCCTGCGGCTGTTCCGCTCCGGTCTTGCCGGGTATGAGGGCATGCAGGAAGGCCTCGCCGTCTTCTCCGAATATATGGCCGGTGGCATGACCATCGGGCGGTTGCGCCTGATCGCAGCCCGGGTCGTCGCCTGTTCGGCGATGCTTGAGGGGCGGCCATTTGCCGAGACCTATGGCATGCTCGTCGGTGAACACCGGTTCGGGCCGGTTGCGGCCTTCCATCTGACCATGCGGCTCTATCGTGGCGGCGGGCTTGCCAAGGACGCCATTTACTTGCGCGGTCTGCTGGAACTGCTCAGCCACCTGAAATCGGGCGGTGCGCTCGATCCGTTCTGGATGGGCAAGATATCTGCCTCGCATTTCCGGGTGATGCAGGAGTTGAGTTTGCGCGGCCTACTCAAGGCGCCGGTCATCCGCCCGGCTTTCCTCACCCATCCGCAAGCACAGGCCCGCCTCGACAAGGCGCGGGCAGGACTGAACCCCCTCGATATGATCATCAGTTAGGAGCCACCATGCGCGTCGCATTCTTCGTCAATTCGATCGAGAGCGAGGAACCCGGTTTCACCACCACCGCGCTGGCAATGGCTGCGCTCGCCCGTGGCCATGACGTCTGCTACATCGCGCCGGGTGATTTTGTCCTGCGCCCGGACGACAGCCTGATGGTGCAAGCGACCACAGTTGCCGCCGGAAAATACAAGAACGCCCAGGCGTTCCACGATGGTTTCCAGGGCAAGGACGCCAAGGTCCAGACGATCGACGTTCGCGAGGTCGACGTCATCTTCCTGCGCAACGATCCGTCGCTCGATTCCGACGACCGGCCATGGGCTGCCCATATCGGCGCAATGTTCGGGCGCCTGGCGAGCGAACGGGGCTCGATCGTCGTCAATGATCCGTCCGGCCTGGCCCTTGCCCAGAACAAGCTCTATTTCCAGGACTTTCCAAAGGCTGTGCGCCCGGAAACGCTGATCTCCAAGAGCATCGAGGAAATCCGCGCCTTCATCGCAGATCACCGCAAGGGCGTCATCATCAAGCCGCTGCAGGGATCGGGCAGCAAGAACGTCTTCAAGATTGCCACGCCCGACGATGCCAATCTCAATCAGATTTTTGAGGCGGTCAGCGGCGAAGGTTACCTGATCGCGCAAGGCTATCTGCCGGAAGCGAAAGCAGGCGACATCCGCTTCTTCCTGATGAATGGCAAGCCGCTAGAGCGTGACGGTGCTTATGCCGCCTTCCGTCGAGTCCCGGCCAAGGGCGAGGTCCGTTCCAACATGCACGCGGCCGGCACGGCGGAGGCAGTGAAGATCACCGACGACATTCTTGCCGTTGCAGGAGATGGTTCGCCCGAAGCTGATCGAGGATGGCATGTTCCTGGTCGGGCTCGACATCGTCGGCGACAAGATCCTCGAGATCAACGTTTTCACGCCGGGCGGACTTCCCGACATCGCCGCCATGCACAAAGTGGATTTTTCCGAGGACATTATCGAGTCGCTGGAGAAGAAAGCGGCGATCCGCAAAGCCTATGGCGGTGCGATGTCGAACCGGGCGCTGGCCACGCTTTAGGCTGTTTTCATGGCCCATCTGTGCTATCGCGGGCGCCTCAACGATTGGAAGCACCCGTGATACCCTGGACCCTGATTGACACAGCGACAATGCCGGACGGCGGCGGCGAACTGCGGCTGAAACAGCGCGGAACCGAATTCTCCATCATGCTCGGCACGATCGAACTGATGAACAGCCGGCTGAGCGGTTCGGAAGAAGCGCTGGCCCGCCTGTCCTACGAGCGGGTACGCAGCCATGCCCGGCCGCATATGCTGATCGGCGGACTCGGCATGGGGTTCACGCTGAGAGCTGCACTCGCCGAGCTTCCGTCGGACGCACGCATCACCGTCGGCGAACTCGTGCCCGCCGTCGTCGCCTGGGCGCGTGGCCCAATGGCCGAGGTGTTCGTGGGTTGTCTCGATGATGACAGGGTGACCATTCGAGAAGGCGATGTCGGCCGTCTCATCCAGTCGGCTGCCACCGAATATGACGCGATCCTGCTTGATGTCGACAATGGTCCGGAGGGGCTGACCCGCAGGGCAAACGACGATCTCTACAGCGTCGCAGGCCTTCGTGCGGCGCGCAAGGCGCTGAAGCCGAACGGCGTTCTTTCTGTCTGGTCATCGGCGCCGGACGCAGGCTTCACGCGCCGGCTGAAGGAGGCAGGTTTCGCTGTTGAAGAACTGTCGGTTCGTGCCAGCACCAAGGGCCGCGGCGCGCGCCATGTCATCTGGATGGCGACCAGGACGGGACGCTAACCGCCGTCCCGTCGCTAAAGACCTTCGCGTTCCAAAAGGATACGCACCTCGTCGAACCGGCGTTTGTTTTCCTCATTCTTTTCGCCCGCCGAATAACAGGTGCTGGCGAGGCAAAAGCGCTTCAGCCTGAACGGTGCCTTGGCGCTGTCGAACTGGCATTCGATCGTGTCGACCATGTCCTTCTTCTCGACGCCGTCGCGGGTGGAATAGGTCATGCGTGCGCCCGGCGGCTTGAGTTCTGGGAACGACTGGACGACGCCGGTATGCAGGGTGTCGGTCATCAGCAGATGCTTTGCCACCTTCACGCACAGGTCTTCAACCTTCATCGACTGGGCGGCGGCCGGCGAGGCCAACAGCACCAGGGCAAGTAAGATTTTTCTCATTACACACTCCTGAAACGCCGGCGCCCAAAGCCGATGCGCCGGACTTAACGGCGCTCATCGCTTTTGGTTCCACAGAAGACGGTGCAAAACGCCTCGCGTAGTTGTGAAACCCGTCGACTGCATATGAATTGAGCGTAGGATCGTGGTGCGAAATCTTTTTGACGCGTCCATTTCGCAAACTTGGGAACGCACAATTCTGTTGTAAAATCCCTGGTTTTGTAGCCCTGAAGATTCCACGCAATAATTCGTCGTGCGGGGCTTTTCCGGCGGAACCAAGCGCTCTCGTCGCAGTTTCTATTTGGCCACTTTGACAAGGGGAGAGAAGCAGATGACGGATATCAGCGAAGACGACATCAGAATGCGGGCCCACGCTCTTTGGGAAGCCGACGGCCGTCCGGACGGAAGCCATGACGTGCATTGGCAGCAGGCATTGCGGGAATTGACGGAGGAGGCCGGTGCGGTTGCTGGGGCTGTTCCGCCGGCTCCGGCAAAGACCTCCAAGCTTTCCGTCGTCAAGAATGAAGCGGCAATCGAACCTGTTGTCCTGCAAGCGCAGCAAGACTGCCTGATTTTTGGCACTCCGTATGAAGTGCCGGCCAACCGGCACTTCATACGTTTTCACGTATCCGGTTGTGCGCTATGGCGCGTTTCGACGTGAGAGGGAATGGAAAATCGAACATTCGCGGCGGCCGATTTTGCGATGCAAAATTTTTACGTCTCCGATACGCTTTTCTGCGGACATCGACTTCGCTTTGCAACATCATGGGGCTCGCCGACCTGCTTCGTGCAGCTGCGTCGCGGTGATAACCGATGCTACAAGGAATGTGACCCGCGTGAAGATACTTTCGGTGACGTCGGAAATCTTTCCATTGATCAAGACCGGCGGCCTTGCGGATGTCACAGGCTCGCTGCCAAAGGCCCTTGAGGGCTACAGCTGCTATACGCGCACGCTCGTGCCCGGCTATCCGCAGCTGTTTGCCAAGCTTCCAGGTGCCCGGCAGGTTTATTTCTTCCCCGACCTGTTCGGTGCCCCGGCGTCGCTTCTGGAAGCCCGCTACGAGCAGCTTGATCTGCTGATCCTCGATGCGCCCGCCCTCTACAATCGCCCCGGTGGTCCCTATCTCGACGGATCCGGCCACGATCATTCGGACAATTGGAAACGGTTTGCCGTCTTGTCCTATGTGGCGTCGGCGATCGCTGGGGGACTGCTTGCGGACTGGTCTCCGGACGTGGTCCATACCCATGACTGGCAGACGGCGCTAACCTCCGTCTACATGCGGTATTCGAGCAACGCAAAGAAAGTTCCAAGCGTCCTGACGATCCACAACCTGGCATTCCAGGGGCAGTTTCCGACCTCCGTCGTCAGCCAGATCGGCCTGCCGCCGGAGACCGTGTCGCTCGATTGTCTCGAATATTACGGTGACGTCAGCTACCTGAAAGGCGGTATCCGCACCGCCACCGCCATCACGACGGTCAGCCCCACCTATGCGCGCGAAGTCGTCGGGCCGGAACTCGGCATGGGCATGGCCGGTGCGCTGAGTTCCCGTCCGCAGACTTTGACGGGCATCGTCAATGGCATCGACATGGATATCTGGAACCCGGCCACCGACGCCTATCTGCCGGCCAACTACGACCACAAGGGTATCAGGCTGCGAGGGCAGAACCGCGCCAAGCTGCTGGAAACCTTTCGGCTGGACGACGGCCCCGGACCTGTCTTTGCCGCCGTTACGCGGCTGACCTGGCAAAAGGGCGGCGACATGCTGGCCGAGGTGGCGGAGGAAATTTCCGCGCTCGGCGGCAGGCTGATCGTGCTCGGCAAGGGCGAGGAGCATATCGAGACAGCCCTTCTGGCCATCGCAGGCCGGCATCCCGATCGCATCGGCGTCCGCATCGGCTATGACGAGGCCACCGCCCATCTTATCCATGGCGGTTCAGACGTCATCATCCAGCCGTCGCGCTTCGAGCCTTGTGGCCTCACCCAGCTCTATGCTCTGCGTTATGGCGCGGTGCCGGTCGTGTCGCGCACCGGCGGCCTGTCGGAAACGATCATCGATGCGAATGACGCGGCGATTTCCGCACGGGTGGCAACAGGCTTCCAGTTCCATCCGGCGACGGCCGAGAACCTGCGGCTTTCCATCCACCGCGCCTTTGCCGCCTATCGAGAACCGAAGAAATGGGCTCGTCTTCAGAACCAGGGCATGAAGGCCAACTTCTCCTGGGAGCGGAGCGCCGAACAATATGCGGCGCTCTACGCCCAGCTCATTCCTGGTGGTAGGACACTGCCGGTCCAGCGGGCAAAGGCTGCGGAGTAACGGCGGCCGGCAACGGGCCTGTCCGAATTCTTCCGTCGTTGTGCCCCGTCATGCGGCCGAAGCAGCGCGAGGTTACGGGCCTGAAGCTCAAAGACAGTTTGCACGTCTGTATCCATTTCCGTTTCCACGATTGCTGCCGTCACCCGCGCGAGACCTTTCAAGAGATGGCGGCTCACGCACGAGACGCAGGCCAAGGGTGTTTTACAGCCCCTTTCAAAAATGGCGAAAAGTTGTCGACGCCCGATTGATGCCCGATTGATGTACGTGCAAGACGCGCTATCTAGCGCCTGCTGATGATTGATTTTGCGGCTTGGAACCCGTTTTCGTTTCAGGTTTTCATGCAATCGCCTGCTCCGAAACGCGATATCCGTCCCTCGGCGAGGGTAGCGAAATCTCGTCGCTAATACACCATTTTGATTGGACAAAGACGTCGATCGGTCCGCTTTCGAGCTGGCCTGGAAACCTCAAGTCCATCGGTGCCATCATCCTGCGCACAAGGCGCCGATGATCCTGCTGTGGGGTGATATTGGCGGCACGGACGAAGGCTCTGGTATCCGGGTTGCCGGTGATTTTCGCCACCGGCCATAGCGACGCCGGGTCCAAACGTACAACTGGTGGTCAAGCCGTTTTCCGGTGAGACGCTGGCTGCGGCCATTGCTCACGTAACGGGAGGTTAGCACCGGCAGAGCCCCCAAACCCGAAAATCGGCCGAAACGGTGCAAAACTCTTTGCCTTGTGTTTCGTGGCGCGGATGCAGGTGACAAAGTTCCCGGGCAATGCTCTAACTCTCTAAATTGCATGAAAGTGCAATTGGGGTGATATGAGCTGAGGGGGTTCAGCGCGTGAAAAAGCTTGTGATATCCGGCTGTTGGTGTTGCGGATCTGGTTTGTGGTGACCGTTGTTTTTGGAGGTTTGGTCACTCCTATGCCAGTTCTCGCGCAGGAGGCTACGCCACCTGCATCGGCGGACAAGGTGGATCAGCTTATTAAGCTTCTGGATGATCCGCAGATACGGGCGCTGCTGAACAAACAGACGGCTGCTCCGGTGACCGAGCCTTCGACCGATATGTCGGCGACCGAATTCAGCGCCTGGGGAAACAGGATCCATGAACACTTGCGCGAGGTCGGCCAGGCCATTCCGCAGGTTTCTTCCGAATTCATGCGCGCCGGCAGCACCATCGCGGCCGACATCAGCGGCCACGGCCCGCTGGGCGTGTTCCTGCTTTTCCTGACGCTGGTCCTGATCGGCCTCGGCGCGGAATGGCTTTTCCATCGCATCGCCAGCCGCAGCCGCGTGCATGCGGCGCTGGCACAGACGGATGGGACGAGCGAAAACCCGCTGCATAATGCGGGCCGTCACCTGTTTGCATTGCTGGCTCCTCTGGTCGCCTTCAGTCTCGCCAGTCTTGGCCTGTTCATGGCGATGACCTGGCCGCCGCTTCTGGATGCCATCATGCTGCCCTTGCTGCTGGGTGTCATCGCCTGCCGGTTCGTGATTCGTATCGCCCGGGTTCTGCTGGTTGGACCGCGCGGCATCAAAGACCCTGACACCGCGCAAGGCCTGGTTCCGACCGATCGGGCATCCGGTGTCTTCTGGTACAAGCGCATCTTCCGGCTCGCCTGCATCCTGTTTGCCGGCTGGGCTCTGGCCGGCGTTATGACGGCGCTTCATATTACGCCTGGGGTCAAGGGCGTGGTCGTCTACGCGCTCGGCCTTGGCTTGCTGCTGGTAGCCATCGAGACTGTCTGGAACCGTCCGGCGGCGATAGCCCGACCGCATGGCCGCGGGGCGATGGAGTGGGCGCTGACGTTTTATCTTTGCCTGCTGTGGGTGCTCTGGGTGGCGGGCGTCATCATCATCCTGTGGCTGGGTATCTACGCGCTCATTCTGCCTGGCCTGCTAAAGGCGACCACTGCCATGGCGAAGAATGCTTTCGCAGGCAATCCCGACATTCCCGGAAGCGGCAATCCGGTCATCGAGGTGCTGGTGGAACGTGGCGCGCGGGCTCTGATCATCACGTTCGCGGTTCTATGGCTCGGCTTCATCGTCAGCAGGCGTGCGTCGATGTTCACCGGCGAGGCGATGACCGATCGCCTCATCCAGGGTGCTTTAGCAGGTGCGATCATCCTGCTTGTCGCTGATATCTTGTGGCAGATCGTTAAGGCGGTCATCAATCGTTCGCTGGATAAGGCACGGGTTTCAGTCGCCGACGACTCCGCCCATGCGGCGCAGAAACGGCCGACTGTTGACGCTGCTGCCGCTCCTGCGGACCGCACTGGCAGTCATCATTACGCTGATCGCGGTGTTGATGGTCCTCTCCGGCCTTGGGGTTCAGATCGGTCCGTTGATCGCCGGTGCCGGCATTTTCGGCGTGGCGATCGGCTTCAGTTCCTGCAAACCCTTGTCAAGGATGTGATCAGCGGCGTCTTCTACATGATGGATGATGCCTTTCGCGTCGGGGAATATATCCAGAGCGGCAGCTACAAGGGCACAGTGGAATCCTTCAGCATCCGCTCCGTCCGGCTGCGGCACCACCGTGGCCCGGTTTTCACCTGTACCCTTCGGCACGCTAGGTGCTGTCCAGAACATGAGCCGCGACTGGGTGATCGACAAGTTCACGATCTCGGTCGGTTATGGCACCGACATCAACAAGGTCCGAAAGATGGTCAAAGGGGTGGGAGCTGCGCTTCTTGAGGATGAGGAATACGGCTCAATGATCCTGGAAACGCTGAAGATGAAGGGCGTCGAGCAGTTCAGCGATTACGGCATCAACCTCAGCTTCACGATGATGACCAAGCCGGGCTACCAGACGACGATCCGCCGGAAGGCCTACATGATGATCCGTGAAGCATTTATAACGAATGGCGTCGTCTTCGCATCGCCGACCGTTCAGGTCGCCAGCAACGATCCGTCGTCGGCCGCCGCTGCGGCTGCAACCGTCAAGGCGGCGATGGATCAAAAGAAGCTGGCCGAGGGGGGAGAGGGCGGGGAGGGAGTTTGATAAGTGCTCACCCTATTTCCTCGTAAAGCTCTCGCAGCGTCCTCAGCGTTTGCTTGAGGACGGCGGCTGGGGCGCTCAGGTTGCTTGCAGAAGGGCGTCGGAGTTTTAGGCTGTGGGGCCAAGGAGAAGGCCGGACGTCTGTCCGGCCTTCACTATTAATTAGCGCTGGCGCGCCTTGCGGGCGGCATAGCGGCGATCGCGCTCGGCCTTGCGTTCGGCTTCGTCGGCAACAACGCGGGCGATGCGCTCACGAGCGGCTTCTTCGCGGGCGACGGCTTCGGCTCTCGATTCCAGTTCCGCGGCGGCCGTCAATGCTGCGGCTTCTGCGAGCTGGCGCTCGTTTTCTTCCTGCTTCAGGCGGTCGCGTTCGGCGCGGCGGGTTTCGCTTCGCAGCCGTGTTGGCCTGCCGCTCGGCGAGCTTGGCGGCCAGTTCCGGGTCGTCAGCCTTCGGTGCCGATGCAAACTTCTTCAAAAGCTGCTGCTTGGCTTCGGCTGCGGCTTTGCGCCGATCGGCAAAGCCATTATCGGATGCGTGTCTCAATCTTCGTCGTCCTTGTTTGCAGATTTATCGTTGGTCGGGCATGGCCGGGAAAGAATTCGTCGCCGTGCCAGTCGACATATGTGTCGTTTCGCATTTTGCGCCTTCCCAAGATAGAGTGGAAGCGTCAAAAAATAGATAGGTCGCCGTCTTTTACGTCCTATTTCACTAAGACTGAATAATAACAGTCATATGGCGGCCGGGGAAACAGTGCCAGACAGTCAGCGTTTTGCCGGTTTCTCTGATGCCGCAGCCTTGGCGGTTGCAGCAGCTTCCTTTTCCAGCCGCAATTCGCGCAGCCGCTGTGTCTTTGCATCACGCTCGGCGGCAACGGCATCGATTTCTGAAATCGTCCGGTTGCAGGGCCATGAACTGGGTCTGCGTGCGGCTGAATGCCGTTTCCGCCTGGTCGCGGGCTTTGGTCGATTTCTCGGTCAAAATCATATCCTGGTGCTGTCGCACCGGCGTTTCGTCCAGATCGTTCTGTCGAATACGGTGCGCATGTTGGCTGTTCAGCCAAGAAAAAGGCCAGGCGATTTGCCTGACCTTCCATTGGATTCACCTCGTCAACGATGCCAGTACATCCGTGGTCATCGGAGAGGCTACATCCGATTTAAGCAGCCTGGAGCTGGCAAGCGGACATTTTGCCCGACTTGTTGTCGCGTTCCATCTCGTAGCCGATCTTCTGGCCTTCGACGATTTCGCGCATGCCGGCCCGCTCGACAGCGGAGATGTGGACGAAAACGTCCGGACCGCCGTTGTCAGGCTGAATGAAGCCGAAGCCCTTGGTGGAATTGAACCATTTAACTGTGCCAGTGGTCATAACGAACCCTTTCAATAGCAACATGTATCCATCGCCGTACGACGCACAGCGATCAGTAGTCTCGATTTTTGAAGGGGGAAGTTCGTCAGAGACGCGGCAAGCGCGGGCAGAAACAAATATCGGTCAAACAACTATCGATAGGTGCTCATATAAGCCGCCCTTTCCGGTTTGTCAACTTTTAGTTTTCGCCGGTTGCGGATTGTGCCTTTTGGTTGTCTCGATCGGTGACTTCCCGTCAAATCAAGCGCCTCTTCTGCCAGCGAGGACTATGATACAACTCTCACCAATCTTTGGATGTTTGATGAGGTGCGTGAAATAATGAACAAGACGGGGTTGCTGGAACTGAACGCTGTCGTCGCCGTTGCCGCAGCCCGGAATTTCCGCGTTGCCGCCTCCGAACTCGGCCTGTCTCCTTCGGCACTCAGCCACGCAGTCGCGGCCCTTGAGGGGCGCATGGGTGTCAGGCTTTTCCACCGCACAACGCGTAGCGTCTCGCCAACGGCGGCGGGCGAAGAGTTTCTCGGACGCATCCGCCCGGCGCTGAAGGAGATCGCCGCGGCGATGGAAGCGGCCAACCAGTTCCGCCATACGCCGGCGGGCGTTTTGCGGATCAACACCTCCGAAGGCGGTGTGCGCGGATTGCTGATGCCGGTCATCGTCGAATTCACCCGCCGGTTTCCTGATATGCAGGTCGATATCGTCACCGAGGGCAAGCTGGTCGACATCATCGCCGACGGGTTCGACGCGGGCATACGCTTGGCCGAAACCGTGCCGCAGGACATGATCGCCGTACCGCTGACGGAGGAGGAGTGTTTCGCCGTCGTGGCGTCGCCTGCCTATTTCAGAAGCGCATGCGCGCCCGACGACACCGATGGACCTTCTGGCGCATGACTGCATCCGCCTGCGCCTGCCGAGCGGGTTGGTCTATCGCTGGGAATTCGAAAAACGCGGCGAGGAGATCCGGCTGGATGTCACCGGCCCGCTGACGCTGCAGGCGACCGACCTCATCATCGAGGCAGCACTGGCCGGCGCCGGCATCGCCTATGTCACCCCGCGCAACGCGGCGCCCTATCTTGCCGATGGCAGGCTGGTGCGCGTTCTCGCCGACTGGACACCACCGTTTCCGGGCCTGCGGCTTTACTATTCCGGCCACCGTCACGTTCCGGCAGGTCTGCGCGCCTTTATCGATCTGATGCGCGAGATGAAAATTCAGGCGCAATAGATCGATGCTTCCTTGAACAGTGATTTTTCGTTGTTCATTAAATGAAGACAATGCGTCCAACCCCTCGCGTCTATCGCCTTCGTCGAAATAGGCACATCTATATCAGCGACACGAAGCCCGGCTCGGGCAGAAAGGGATCAGATCATGCTCACTCAGATCAAGGGCCTGCATCACGTCACCTCGATGGCGGCAGATGCCCGTACCAACAACCAGTTTTTCACCGACGTCCTCGGCCTGCGCCGGGTCAAGAAGACGGTCAACTTCGACTCGCCCGATGTCTACCACCTCTATTACGGCGACGAGACCGGCGCACCCGGCACTGTCATGACCTATTTCCCATTCCCGGACATGGGTCCCGGCCGTCCGGGAACCGGCGAAGTCGGCACCACAGTGTTCTCCGTTCCTGAAGGCTCGCTCGGCTTCTGGAGCGAGCGGCTGTCCAAACGCGGCGTTTCGGGCATCAAGGCCGAAGAGACCTTCGGCGAAAAGCGGCTGAACTTTGCCGGTCCGGACGGCGACGGCTTCGCGCTGGTCGAGGTCCGGGATGACAACCGTCCAGTCTGGACTGCAAACGGTGTTTCCGAAGATCACGCGATCCGCGGGTTCCATTCGGTCGCCATGCGTCTTCGTGACGAAGGGGCAACGGCCGAGTTGTTGAAATATATGGGCTACGAGACGCTCGATACCAAGGATGGCGTCACCCGGCTGATCGTGCCCGGCAGCAATGGCGCGGGTCTGATCGACCTCGAAACCATGCCGAACATCCAGCGCGGCCTGCAGGGTGCAGGTTCGGTCCACCATGTCGCCTTCTCGGTCGAAAACCGGGAAAAGCAACTGGAAGTGCGGAAGGCCCTGATGGACACGGGTTACCACGTCACGCCGGTGATCGACCGCGACTATTTCTGGGCGATCTATTTCCGCACGCCGGGTGGCGTTCTGTTCGAGATCGCCACCAATGAACCGGGCTTCGACACGACGAGGACACGGCGCATCTGGGCGAGGCACTGAAACTGCCGCAGCAGCACAAGCACCTGCGGCCGATCCTCGAGCAGCACCTGGCAAAGCTGGAAGGCTAAGGGAGAGATACAATGACTGATTATGGCTATGTGCACCGGCTGAAGGCCGGTGCACCCGGAAATCCGATCTTCTTTGTTTTCCATGGAACAGGCGGCGACGAGCGCCAATTCTTCGATTTCGGCGGCGACGCCCTGCCGGAGGCGACGATCGTCTCGCCGCGCGGTGACGTTTCCGAACATGGGGCGGCGCGCTTCTTTCGCCGCACCGGCGAAGGCGTTTACGACATGGCCGATCTTGCCCGGGCAACCGACAAGATGGCCGAGTTCGTCAGCCGGCTGGCCTCCGAGCACAAGGCATCCGAGATCATCGGCCTTGGTTTTTCCAACGGCGCCAACATTCTCGCCAACCTGCTGATCGAGAAGAACCTGTTCGACAAGGCCATCCTTTTGCATCCGCTCATTCCCTTCAAGCCGAAGGACAATGCGTCGCTGGCGGGCAAGAAGATCCTGATCACCGCTGGCCAGCGCGACCCCATCTGCCCGGCCCCACTGACGCAGGCCCTTGCCGACTATTTTGCGGCACAGAAGGCGACCGTGGAAACTGAATGGCACACCGGCGGGCATGACATTCGCCCGAACGAGATCGAAGCGATCAAGCGGTTTCTGGGGTAAAATCGGTTGATGCCCGACGGCTCGCTGCCGGGTTTTCCGACACTTGGTTGTTGACTGTGACGGCCATTATTATCCTCCGTCATCCCGGCCTTGTGCCGGGATCCAGCCTCAGCACGTCTGCGCGGCGAAGGGACATCTTGACCAGTGCCGGTGAGTCTTTCACGCGACGGACGTCGCTGACTGGATCCCTGTGACGAGCACAGGAATGACGGAGGGGCGGGCTCCGCGGCATCTCGCCATCTGCCTCGCTCAATACCCCCGTGCCGCCCCCGACGTTGCCCGGCTGTCCATGGCGCCGTTGTAACGGGCGCCGCCGCCTTCCTCGATTTCGGCGAGATTTTCTCCGCCGACCAGAATGCCAGCGGCCTGGCCCCAGATGGTCCAACTCGGGTCGATCCCCACATCATGACCCATCTCCGTCAACAGCTTCAGCGTATCGGACGACAGGGCGAAGGGCTCCATGTAGACCCTGTCAGGCAGCCATTGGTGATGAATGCGCGGGGCGTCGATGGCTTCCTGAATGCTCATGCCGTGGTCGATGACGTTGATGATTGCTTCCAGCGTGATGGTGATGATGCGCGCCGCCGGGGCTGCCGATGACCATGAACGGCTTGCCGTCCCTGGAGATGATCGTCGGGCTCATCGATGACAGCGGTGTCTTCTTCAGCGCGATCGCGTTGGCCTCGCCCTGGACAAGGCCGTAGAGATTGGGCGAACCGGGCTTGGAGGTGAAATCGTCCATCTCGTTGTTGAGCAGGATACCGGTTCCCGGCGCGACGACGCCGGCGCCGAAGGAGCCGTTCAGCGTGTAGGTGACACGACGGCATTGCCGTCATTATCGATGATCGAATAATGTGTCGTCTCAGTGCTTTCGCCCATGCCCTTCGGCATCAGGTCCTTCAGAAATCCCGGCTTTGAACGGATTGATCTTGGCGCGATCTCCCTGGCATAGGCCTTGTCGGTCAGCTTTTCGACCGGGTTTTCGACGAAATCCGGATCGCCGAGCGCCGAGTTGCGATCGACATAGGCATGGCGCATGGCCTCGACCATCGCATGCACGGTCTCGGCGGAGCCATAGCCGAGATAGGACAGCGGGTAGCCTTCCAGAACGTTGAGGATTTCGCAGATGATGACGCCGCCGGAACTTGGCGGCGGCGAGGAGGCGATCTCGTAGCCACGATAATTGCAGGTCACGGGCTTGAGTTCGCGCACCGTATATTGCTCGAAATCGGCCTTGGCGAGAATGCCGCCAGTGGCAGCGCTCGCCTTGACGATCTCGTCGGCAATAGTGCCCTTGTAGAAGGCGTCCGGGCCTTTTCGGAAATGCTAGCCAGGCTTGCGGCCAGTGCCGGCTGGACCAGCGTTTCGCCGATCGAAAACGTCTTGCCGTCGGCTTTGAGGAAAATCGCAGCGGCAGCCTTGTCCTTCGATAGTTTCTTGGCGCCGTTCTGCAGCGATGCGACGTCGCCCTGATCGAGCACGAAACCGTCCTTGGCAAAGCCGATGGCCGGCGCCAAGAGTTCCTCGCGCGACAGCGTGCCGTATTTCTCGCGCGCCATCTCGAAGCCCATGACGGAGCCGGGAACCCCGACCGCCAGATAGCCGGCGGTGCTCGCGCCCTTGACGATCTCGCCCTTGTCGTCGAGATACATGGTCTTGGTCGAGGCGAGCGGCGCGCGTTCCTGGAAATCGAGGAAGGTGGTCTTGCCGTCCTTCAGCCGGATGGTCATGAACCCGCCGCCGCCGATATTGCCGGCTGTGGGATAGACGACCGCCAGCGCATAACCGACGGCAACCGCCGCATCGACGGCATTGCCGCCCTTCTTCAACACCTCGACGCCGACATCGGAGGCGAGATGCTGGGCAGCGACGACCATGCCGTGCTCAGCCTTGACGGGCTCGGGCGACGCGGCGAGCGCCGGCGCTATGGGTAGAAGGGCGATGGAAACGATAAGCGCGGTAATCGCGCCGGTACGGGGTAGAGGCAGCATGATGTTCTCCCGGTTCCGGTTTTCGGATCGGCCATCTTTGCCGAGATCGGCGCGCAATGCCACCGTGTATTTGTCCGTTTGAGGAAGAGAGATCGCGGACCTTCAACGCCCGATGGCCACGCCCGGAAAAATCCGCCGTGGGTTTTCGTTTCATTCACTTGGCCGGGGCACTGGAAAGTGCCGATGACTAAGTAATGTATATGACGCCTTCCAGCGCCCCGTTCAGTGTGGGTCGATGGGCAACTCCGGTTTCGCTGCGGGGATGGCGGCACCCTTTTTAGACGGGGTGATGCTGACGGTTTTGCCGCCGCGCCACGAAAGGATCGTCTTTCGACAACCCAGTCGCCGCTCCTCATGTGTGCCTCACAGGCACGCCCCGCCATTTTGCAGACGAGAGGGAAACCACTTTCTGCCAATCCACCGGATGAAGGCTTACGTCTGTCCAACACCCGGCACCGGCCCTGTCTCACCGCTACGCCTAGCAGTCTAGCCGATGACAGGACGCAATGATGATGGCACAGGTTTTGGCCTGGGGGATTTGCAGGGGATGTTTTTTTTGATCAGTGAGGGCGGCTGTCGTCGGGATGGGGCGATAAGTGCTTGGCGTGAAATGAGAGCAGGGCGTTTCCGCATTGCTAATGTGGGAGTTGGTCAATGGCTCGCTGAGCACGGAGGAGGCAGATATTATCCCTCGTCATCCCCGGGACAAGCCCGAGGATGACGGGGAGGCGGGATCGTCGTGGGGAATCTGTTTCCGCCAACTGTTCAAAAAGAGATGCAGGCCGTTTCCGAAGGCAGCAAGGCGCGTCTGCAGGGAGGACACGCCGAGTTGCCCAGTGTCGACGGACTGTTCCTCGGCGGTGAGATTGACGATCCAGACAATGCCGCCCGTCGCGGTCTCTACCATGAACGCCAGCACCTTGCCCGGCTCCGACGAAGTGACGGCTTGCCATTTCTGCTCGGCGAGTTCCGCCAGCCCTCTGAGGATAGCATGGAGCGGCCGTTTCCCCCCTCCGCAACCGGCTCTTCCTTCCCGGCGTAAAGCCCGAACGGCCCGGTCAGCGCCGACAATGTCAGTGTTTCGAGCCCCGCATCCAGTACGGACGTGACGTAACCGGCTGCAAACGCGGCGGCGAATTGGCCGGTGTGGCGGGGGTCGCGGTTGGCCATCGGGATGCGGCCGCCATCCGGATTGTCCATCGTCCGGCTGCCATAGGGGTTCTGGCGCATGGGGATGGTGGAGGGGCCGAGGCGGTAGGGTTTGTTGTCGTAGATGGCGCGGACGGAGCGGGTGATGAAGGGCAGGGCCTCGAGCGTCTGCATGACGCTGATATCGTCGGCCGCGTGGACGATCGGATTGGTGCAATGGCTGATGAAGGCGAGGTTTTCAGCCGGCACGCGCTTGCGATTGAGTTCGGTGAAATAGGAGAGCATGCCGCCGCCGAGGCGGATGTTCAGGGAAGGCTTTGGAAGCGGCTACGTAGACGGTTTCGAGCGGTGGGCAATCGGGCCACCGGCTGCCGGGTGGGGTCGATTGCCGGTCGACGGAAGGGCAGACCATGATGGCATCGGGCGCGAAGCCGGCGGCGTGCATCCAGGCTGCGATTTCCTGCATTTCCTCATCCAGCGGGCGCTGGCAGGGGACAGCGATTTCAAGTGTCGTCGTGCCGGTGTGGATGGCGGCTATTGCGGCGAAATCCCTGAACGCTGGCGCGCCGTGGCCGGCCGTCGGGTCGAAATGGAAGAGCAGGTCCTGAACCTTGGGCGCGTCGGATCGCTGGAGGGCGGCGAGGCTGGCCTTGGCTTCCTCGGGTGTTATCAGCAGGCCAATGGCGGGCATGGTGCCGGTGGCGGTACCAGGGGTGAGACGGATGATGCTGGTGTCTTCGCCGGATGCAGCCGGCTTGTTGGAAGCTGGGCGGCTGTCGGTAATCGTCAGGGTAATCTGCTGGGTAACCGGCTCGTTTGCCGGAATCGGGTAGGGCCAGGGCAAGGCGAGGGGTCGGACATAGGTCTTGTAGGAGGCATCCGACCAGTTACGCTGGTCTTCCATCTCGACCGTATCGCCTTCCATGCGGCATTCGACACTGACGCCGGGAAGGGCGGTGTGGGTGATGGCGCGCATGTCCTTGAACGGCTGCCAGGGTTCGATCAGGTCGGGCATATCAGTCGCTTCGACAGTGCCGTCGACATGCTCGACGGTGACCGGTGTCCCGGCAACGCCGACGATCGGATGCAGGATGCAGAAGCCGCAGCGGTTGGTCGTAAAGCCGGTGGTGGAGCGGGCCGTGCCTTTGAACGTCAGCCTGCCGTCGGCGGCGCCTTCGATTGCGGCGGATATGTCGAGAAGGGTGCCGTCCGGGCCGATGCAGCGGGCGGTGTAGGCAACGGTGAATCCGGTTTCCGTTTCGGGTGACGGCGAGGTTTGACGGCGTGGGATCGTAGGTGCCCCAGTCACGATCGTGGACCAGGTAGGAGATAGCGCGCAGCACCTCGACGCCGTCATAGGTGATCGTTCGCAGGTTGCCTCCGGCCAGCTGCGCCGTCAGTTTGCCGGCTTTCAGAATCCGCGGGGCGGGCTCGGCCTGCCTCGTGCCATAGAGCCTGAAGGCGAGGTTCGTGTCGGTCATTTCAGCAGCGTTCCGATATCGATGGTGGCTTTGGTGGCGGCACTTTCATAGGCGGCCTCGACCAGCGCGAACGTTTTCAGATTGTCGGTACCGGACGTGGAGGTTTCCTTGGCCGCAATCAGGCTGTCGGCCCAATGTTGCTGGATGGCGAAAACGCTTTCCTGGATATTGTGCCACGGTCGTGACGCCCACGGCAAAAGCGTCGGCGCGACATCGGTGTTGACCGTGCCTTCGGCATTGGTGACCTGCAGCTCATAGCCCTGCGACAGGCGGATCGAGCCTTCGGTGCCGTCGATTTCGATCAGCGTTTCGGGGAAGGGCTCGATCGACTGTTTCGTCGCATAGCTGACATCGACGATGGAGGTCGCGCCGCTCTCGTGGTCGAGCAGGATGGTGGCCACGTCTTCGCCGTTGATCCCGGGACTGACGCGTTTGGTGCGGGCGGTCAGCGAGGTGACATCGCCGAGAATGTAGCGGGCGATATCCAGCGTGTGGATACCGAGATCCTCGATGATGAAGCGCTTGCCTTCGGCCAGGTAAGGCTGGCCGGAAAAGACGTCGTAGCCGGAGCGGAAGGAGAAGCGGCCCCAGAACGGCGTGCCGATCGCGCCGGAATCCAGCGCCTTGCGGACGGCCTGGATCGGCGTCTGCCAGCGGAAATTCTCGTGGATCATCAGCGGAATGCCGGCTGCCTCGCAGGCGGCGACCATGGCCTTGGCTTCGGCAAGCGTCGGCGCAAACGGTTTCTGGCAGATCGCCGGGACCTTGTGGGCGGCCGCCATTTCGACCAGCGCGCGATGGCTGTTCACCGTGGTGGCGATATCGACGAAATCGAAGCCGCCATCGGCAAACATCTGGCCCGCATCGGTATAGCGGCGCGCAATGCCGAACTGGTCGCCGACGATTTTCAGACGCTCAGGGGTCACGGTCGCAGATGGCGACGATGTCAGCGCCCTTGACGTCATTCCAACCGTGCATCTGGTTGACGGCGAAAAAGCCGCAGCCGATCAGGGCGCCCTTCAGGTCTGGCATAAAGTTCTTTCCTTCCCAATCTAAAAAGAACCCCTCCCCAACCCCTCCCCACAAGGGGAGGGACTTAACTCGCGGCGTCCCTCTCGCTGTCCAACCAAACTCTTCAATCGCTGAGTGATGGTCTGATTGCAGAAGGGGCGGCGTTTTAGTCCCTCCCCCTTGTGGGGCGGGGTTGGGGAGGGGGGCTTTAAAACCTTAACCCTTCTTCGCCAGCTGCATCAATGTCACCTGCTGCTGCAAGCGTCTCTGTGCCTGGTCGACCACCACGGCGACGATGATGACGATGCCCTTGATGACCATCTGCCAGAAGGAGGACACGCCCATCATCACCAGGCCGTCCGACAGAATGCCGATGACGAAGGCGCCGATGATGGTGCCGCCGATCGTGCCGCGGCCGCCGGACATCGAGGTGCCGCCGAGCACGGCTGCGGCGATGGCGTTGAGTTCGAAGGAATTGCCGGTGGCCGGATGCGAGGCCATCAGTTCGGACGAGATGACGATGCCGACGATGGCGGCGCAGAAGCCGGAGAACATGTAAACGAACATCTTGACGCGATCGACGCGGATGCCGGACATGCGGGCGGCGCGTTCGTTGCCGCCGACGGCGAAGATCTGCCGGCCGATCGGCACGTATTTGGCGACATAGGCGGCGGCGAGCGCCACGACGATCAGGATCCAGATCGACACCGGCAGGCCGATGATGCGACCGGATCCGAGGAATCCGAAGCCGGTTGTTGCCAGTTCAGGCTTGCCGACTAGGTTCGGGAAGGTCTGGCCGTCGGAGGAGAGCAGCGCGAAGCCGCGCGCCACATAGAGCGTACCGAGCGTGGCGATAAAGGGGGCGACGTTCAGCTTGGTGATCAAAAGCCCGTTGACGGCGCCGATAACGACGCCGACGGCGAGCGTGATCAGGCAGACTTCGACGACGTTGAAGTACATCGTGTAGCCGATCTGCAGATCGATGCCGTTGAGGATCAGGCCGCCGGCGACCATGCCGCAGAGGCCGACGATCGAGCCGACCGACAGGTCGATGCCGCCGGTGATGATGACGAAGGTCATGCCCATGGCGAGGAAGGCGTTGAGCGCCACATGCTTCGACATCAGGATGATGTTGGCCGTCGACAGGAAGTTCGGCGCAAAGACCGAGAAGAAGGCGATGACCGCGAAGAGGGCGATGAAGGTTCTGAGCTTCATCAGCGTCAGGAGGATCGAGCCGCCGTCGACAGCGGGTACTTTTTCGGTCGCGGTTGCCGTGGTCATCACGCAAGTTCCCCAATGGTTTTGTGTTCGGCCAACTTGTGTCCCTCGGACGCGGCCTTGACGATCAGCTCTTCGGTGGCGTCCGCCCGGTCAAGGATCGTCGTGATCCTGCCGTTGCTCATCACGGCGATACGGTCGGAGAGCGCCATGACCTCTTCGAGGTCGGAGGTCGAAAACAAGATGGCCAGGCCTTCGCCGGCGAGCCGGCGCATGGTGCGGAAGACGTCTGCCTTGGCGCCGACATCGATGCCGCGGCTCGGCTCGTCCATCAGAAGAACCTTCGGATTGGTCATCAGCGCCTTGCCGATGACGACCTTCTGCTGGTTGCCGCCGGACATGGAGGTGACGTCGAAATCCGGGTTCGGCGCCTTGATGGAGAGGTTGCGGACCTGCTCCTTGACAGCCGACTGTTCGCGCGCCGGATATGTGGAAACCGAATTTGACGAATTTTTCCAGGCTCGCCAGCGTCAGGTTCGAGGCGATCGACAGGACTTGGACGAGGCCCTCGCGCTGGCGGTCTTCCGGAATGAGGGCAAGGCCCTTGCGGATGCGGGTGGAGGTGTCCTTCGCGACGATCTCCTCGCCGGCAACGAAGATCTTGCCGGTCGAATGCGCATGCTGGCCGATCACGCATTCGAAGAATTCGCTGCGGCCGGCACCCATCAGGCCGTAGATGCCCAGCACCTCGCCTGATTTGACCGAGATCGACAGATGATCGACGGCAAGGCCGCCGGTCCGGCGCGGCAGGCAGATATCCTCGGCGCGGAAGGCTTCCGCACCGAGCTTGTGATCGATCGACTTGGCAAAATCCTTGGCATCCGAGCCGATCATCGAGCGAACGATCCACTTGGTGTCGATGTCCCTGACCATCGCCTGGCCGGTGATCTGGCCGTCACGCAACACGGTGATGTAATCGCCGATGCGCATCAGCTCTTCGAGCCGGTGCGAGATGTAGACGATGGCGACCCCTTGCGCCTTCAGCTCGCCGATGACCTTGAAGAGGATATCGACTTCGGCGGCAGACAGCGCCGAGGTCGGTTCGTCGAGGATCAGGATGCGGGTATCGAGCGATATCGCCTTGGCGATTTCGACCAACTGCTGCTGGCCGATCGGCAGGTCCTCGACCATGGTCTCGGCGCTGATGCCGGCGTCAAGCTTGTCGAGGAAGATATTGGCTTTTGCGACCTGCGCCTTGTGGTCGATGCCGCGAATGCCACGGGTGATTTCGTGGGTGGCGAAGATGTTTTCGGCCACCGAGAGATTGCCGAACAGGTTGAGTTCCTGGAACACCATGCCGATGCCGTGTTTCTGCGCGTCGGCGGGCGAGTTGAACTCGACTTCCTTGCCGTCAAGCAGGATGCGGCCGAGCGAGGGCTTCTCGACGCCGGCGATCATCCGCATCAGCGTCGACTTGCCGGCGCCGTTTTCGCCGACCAGCACATTGACCGCGCCACGCTTCAGCTCGAGGCTGGCATGCTTGACCACGACGATGCCGGAATAGACCTTGGTGACATCGTCGAGCTTCAGGATCGTATCATGCGTCTCTGTCGCTGCCATGTCAGCCGCCGATCGTGATGGTGGCGGGTGTCAGAAGGGCGGGCTGCCCGCTTGACGGGAGAGGATACGCGCCGAGCGCTTCCATTTTTGCCTTCAAGGCCGTCGCGCGGCAGCTTTTCCAGCGTCAGGCCGTTGACGTGGACATTGAAGGCCTTGCCGAATTCGGCCCACTGGATCTGGTTCTTGAATTCGTTGAAGTTGACGAAGTCGAGGCTGTCGCGGATCGCCGTGCCCTTGATGACCGGGCCAATCTGGATGCGAACGTCCGCCTTGCCATCGCCATCGACGTCGGTGTCGAGATAGGCGGCGCGGGATTTCGTTTCCGCCTTGATGATGGTTCCGGAGACTTTCGCGGCAAAGGTCCAGGGCGCGCTGCCCTCTTTTCCTTGTGGCCGTATTTTGCCGCTGCGGCGTCGAGATCGGATTTCGAAAGGGCAGTTACCTCCTGGAAGGTGCCAGCACGCTTTTCGAGGAACGGGAGGACCTTGGTGTCCCAGATTTCAGCGACCTGCTTATCCGGCGCAAACCCGCCGCTCGCTTCGGCGGCGGCCTCTTCGGCGGAAGGGGTCTTTATGATCTTGCAGCCGGGCAAGGCCAGCACGATGGCAAGCGAGATTGCGGCGGCAGCCCGGAAGTTCGGCATGAAATGTCACTCCGTCAGATGGCAAAAAACGCACAGAGCAGAGATCTCTGCCCTGTGCGCATCCTTTGGGAGGATTAGTTCTTCAGCGCGAAGGTCTCGAGCTTGGCGGCGTTGTCGGCGTTGATCAGCACGCAATCCATCAACTGCTTTTCTTCAGCCGGACCCTTGCCGGTCTTGATGAAAGTATCAGCCTGCTCGACGGCCATCTGTGCCTGGGCGTAAGCCGGCTGCAGCACGGTCGCCTTGATGCCGCTCGAGGTGATCGAGTCGCGCACGTCGTTGGAGCCGTCGAAGCCGACGACGATCACATCCTTGCGGCCAGCAGCCTGCAGAGCGGCAATCGCACCCATGGCCATCGTATCGTTGCCGGAGATGACGCCCTTGATGTCGGGGTTGGCCTGCAGGATGGTTTCCATCTTGGAATAACCTTCCGTCTGGCTCCAGTTGGCCGACTGCTGGGCGACCATCTTCAGGTCCGGATATTCGTCGATGATGTCGTGGTAGCCCTTGGAGCGGATGCCGGCATTGAGATCGGCTTCGCGGCCGAGCAGCTCGACATAGTTGCCCTTCTCGCCCATCAGCTTGACGAATTCTTCGGCGCCGAGCTGGGCGCCCTGGTAGTTGTTGGAAACGATCTGCGAGACCGCAACGCCGGTGGCGTTGATTTCATGGTCGATCAGGAAGGAGGGGACGCCTGCGTCCTTGGCCTTCTGGACGGCGGCGATCGAGGCTTCGGAGCCTGCATTGTCGAGAATGATCGCCTTGGCGCCACGGCCGATGGCGGTATCGATCAGCTGGCTCTGCTTGTTGGCGTCGTCATCATGGACCAGAACGAGGGTCTGGTAACCGAGTTCCTTGGCCTTTGCCTCGGCGCCGACAGCTTCCGCCTTGAAGAACGGATTGTCATGCGACGGCGTGATGATGGCGATGAGATCGGCGGCGAATGCCGGCATGGCAACGCCCAAAGAAAGGGCGCCGGCGAAGGCGGCAAGCGTCAGTCTGCGTGTCAGTTTCATGTGGTTCCTCCCGGTTGATTTAAGGGTAGCGGCTCCGTTCCCGGCGGAGCCGCTGATATGCGGAGCGTCTGCTCCTTGTCGATCAGGTGATGCGCCGGATGCTTTCGGCGATCTCCTCGGGTTCAAGACTTTCTTCCAGTCGTCCTTCATCAGGACGGGGATGCCGAATTCGATGGCCTTGTTGCAGGCATCGGAAAAGACGCCCGGCGTCTCTTCGAAGATCACCGCGCCGAGCACGTTCATGTGACCGAGCAGGAAGTCGCGTGCGGCCTCCTTCGGCACGCCGCGGGCGACGCATTCGTCCATGGCCTGGCGCATGACGACCAGCAGTGAGGCGCAGACGGTTTCCGAGAGACCCGGTTCCAGAAGGGCGATCTGCTCGACCGTCACGCGGTGCGAGCGCATGACGGGCGCCCAGATGACCTTGGCCACCTCTTCGCCCAGCGCAAAATGTTCTTCCGGGCCTTGCATCAGGGCGGAGACAATATGCTGCTTGGCCGCGACGCCACCGAAGAAGTCGCGCTTGGCGGCTGGGTCGGTCTCGTCGTTGAAGATCGGCGGATGGCAGGGATGGGTGACGAAATAGGTGAGATCGTCACGAACAGGCAGATGGCCGGCGGCAGGTGCCGCAGCATCGAGCACGATGACGATGGTGCCGGCGGCGAGCTTGTCGACGATACCGGCCGCCACCTTGCCGATGGCCGTATCCGGCACGGCCAGCACCACGACCTCAGCACCCGAAAGCGCCGTGTCGGCGTCGACACAGTCCAAGCCGAGATCGTTCTGCAGGCGGGCCTTTCCGGCATCGCTCAGCTCGACATGACGCACGTTGAAGCGTGAGCCCTTGAGGTTCTTGGCAAGCCGGTAGCCCATTTTGCCGCCGGCACCGAAGAGTGCGATTGAAGTCATATTTCCTCACCTGCGCGTTTGTTTCGCAGTGGTTTATGGCAACTGGTATAATGAGTCAATCAGTATGTCATGTGGTGAGCTGAATTTTTGCGCTTTTCGGCAAGTGCGTTTTGACGCTCGACAGTCAAATGAGCCAGCATCAGCAATCAGAGGAGGATTGCCGCTTTCGAGCATCAATCGAAGGTAGTCTCTGGTTAAATCATGTTATTTTCAGGTTGTGGTTGAGATTTTAACGTCGAGTAAATGGTTGTAGTCAAAGATCGAACATGGGAGATTGCTGCGCCGAAAGTGTTTCGGGAGGAACACTTTCGTTTTGTACTGCGCTGGTAGCGAAGCATTGGAATTTATACTCAGCCATGAATGAACTGATGGTGTAGATACCATTGGAGGGCGCCTGTGATTAGAAAAGAGCGATAGAAATGCTCAAGCGCATCAAGAGGCATCAAGTCCGTGTGGGCATGTATATCACCGACATTGAAGACTCCTTGCGCGATGAAGCAACGCCTGTCCGCAGCTTTCTGATCAAGGATGAAGCCGCCGCTGCGAAAGTCCGGGCCAGCAATATCATCAGTCTCGTCATCGATATCCGCAGGGGTGTCGATGTCAGGGGCAAGCACGGTCCAGCATTCCGACAGGGATGCCGCTCAGCCCAACCTTTCCCGCGCCTTCACCCAGACCGAAATCAAGGAAGCGCTGCAGACGATCGAGCAGACGAGACCCTTGCTCGATACGCTGTTTTCCGATGTCCGGTTGAGTGGCGCGGCGACATTCGGAACCTGCCGATCGCGCTGTTGAACAGATCGCCAAGTCGATGGAAAGCAATCCGGCGGCGCTGATCGGAATTACGCGCCTGAAAACCAAGGACGAGTACACCTTCCTGCATTCGATCGCCGTCAGCGCGTTGATGGTGCATTTCGCCCGATTTCTGAAATTCGATGAACCGACGGTGCGCGTTCTGGGTGTCAGCGGCCTACTCCACGACATTGGCAAGATGGTCATGCCCGACGCGTTGCTGTCGAAGAAGAGCGCGCTGACGGATGAGGAAATGGCGGAGATCCGCACTCATCCGGTTCGCGGTTACAATTGCTATCGCGCCAGAGCGACATGCCGCAGACGGTACTCGATGTCTGCCTTCATCATCACGAGCGGATCGACGGCAAGGGCTATCCTTTTGGGCTGTCGGACAAGCAGATCAGTGTGCCGGCGCGGCTCGCGGCGATCTGCGATGTCTATGATGCAATGACCTCGGCGCGATCCTACAAGCGGGCCTGGACGCCCGTCGAGACCCTGCGGATGATGCTGAAATCGGAAGGTCATTTCGATCGGCATCTGCTGGCGCAGTTCAACACCAGCCTGCGCACGTCGTTTCCCCCCGTGCCGGCCAACGAGCGCCATAATGGCGCCCGCGCGATCCAATAGGCTTGAGGGCCGTGTGGCTTATGCCTGAAGTCCATCCCTGATCTGCGTGAAATAGCCGTCCGATCCGACCTGGCCGCCTTTCAGCGCGATCTGCAGGCCGTTGGTTGCGGCGTAAGTTCCATGTGCCGTGCAGAGAGGCGATCCGGGCGTTTGCGGCAGCGGTAGCAACGTGGTTAGCGCCTGGACATGCAGTTCGCGCAACGCATGGCTGGAGGTATCGCCGCCGGCGATGACGGCGCGGGTCAGTTGCTGTTCTTCGACAAGGCGGCGCAGGATCGTGCCGAGCAGGCGGCCGAGGCGATGACGGCTGCCGGGGATGCGGTCGATATCGCCGCCACGATCGGCGGCGGGGCCGAGCGCCGTGTTGAGGATGACGCTTTCGCCGCGCTTGAGGCTGTCGAGGCCACTGGCGATTGCCCCTTCAAGAGCGGCATTGCCGTTTTCGCCAAGCAGTTCCAGCGGATCGAGATTGAGGCCGGCAAAACCGTTTTGCGTTGCATGGCGGATCTGCCGTTCGGTGGTGGGTGAGACGCTGCCAGAAACGACAGCGATGCGGTCAGCTCTGCCGGGCAGGGGAAACTTTTCCTGCCTTCCGTCAGGCCGGCGGCAGTCCAGGCAGTCAGCAGCGCATATTCGACGCCGGAAGAACCGGCAACGAACCAGCCGCCTTCGCGTCTCAGGCGCCAGAGCTGGCGGCCGGCATGGGACTGGCTTTCCAAGCTGTCGACATCGAAGAGAACCATGCCGTCCGCATCCCGGCAAAGACCATCGATCCTGTCATCCGCTCCTGAAGCGGCAAGCATGGAGAGATCGGCCAATCCGGTTTTCAGCGCGGTCTGTGCGCTCAGGTGCAGGCGCAGGTCGGCTTCGGCCATGGGCGTAACCGGGTGTCGGCTCATGACGGGATGGCGGTCGATGCGGTAGACATCGCCCTGATAGGCCGCAAAGAGATGGCCGAAGGCGGTGTAGCGTTTCAGCTGCGGCGCGCCGACCAGAACGGGGATATAGGGCTGGTCGAACAGGTTCTTGCCGATCTCCACGGCCTTGCCGATATTGCCAATGGCCGGGCTGGAATCGAAGGTCGAGCAGACTTTGTAATGGCAGATATCGGCGCCGAGGCTCTTCAGCCAGCGGAAAGCCGGGGTCAGGTTTTCCGCCATCCAATTCGGCGTTTCGCTGCGGCTGGTGCCGGCAAGGCCGATGGCGCGGCAGTGGCCGAAGCGTTTCAGCAGGACTTCATCCGGCACGTCCATGAACAGCACGGTCTCGACGCCATTAGAGGCCAGTGCCTCCATGACATCGGTGGAGCCCGTCAGGTCGTCGCCATAATAGGAGAGGAGGGGATGTGCGGTCATGACGTCTACTCGCTGGCACTGCCGAATTTCTGGATGGAGGCGGCAAGCTCCGGGTGATCCTTGGCATAGGTTTCAAGCGGGATATCGGCGACGGCCGCCTGCCAGGCCTGCTGCACGGCGCGCACGCCCGCCGCCGGGCCGCCGGGATGGCTGACGATGCCGCCGCCACAGAGATAGAGCAGATCGGTGGTGCGGCCGGTGCGGCGATAGGTTTCCGGTGCCTGGCCACCCCACTGGCCGGAGCCGGCGACGGGGAGGGCACAGTCGGATTGGTCGAACAGGGGCGTGGTGACGGCCTTGAAGCTCTCGACAAAACTGTCGTCCGGCTCCCAGTATTTGACGCCGATACCGTTGATCTGGAATTGGTCGACTCCGAGAAGCCGCCAGAATTGCTGCCAGACCTTAAAATCGAAGCCGATGCCGGGATGGCGGGTGAGCACGTCCCAGCCGTTGCGATGGGCATGCAGCACAAGACCGGAGCGCTTGCGCAGGAACGCCATGCCGCCCATGCCGATGGAGTTGATGTTGACCACGGCACAATTGCCGCCGGCCGCAAGAACCTGGTCATGGTTGCGCATCATCTCGTCAGGATCGGTCGCCGAAATGCCGAAGGCATACATCACCTTCTTGCCGGTCTTCTGCTCGTGATCGAGAATTTTTGGCATGATGGTGGCAACGCGCTCGCTGAGCGGCGAATAGGCCGGGCTCATCAGCTTCTCGTCGTCCTTGATGAAATCGACGCCGGACCCGATGAGTTCTCCCACCAACTCGGCCGTTTCATACGGACGCAGGCCAAGCGCCGGCTTGACGATCGTACCGATGATCGGCCGGTCATAAACACCGGTGAGCTTGCGGCTGCCGGGCTGGCCGAATTGCGGGCCGGGATAGGCGGACCTGTATTCCTGCGGCAGTTTCAGATCGACGACCCGCAGGCCGGTCATGCCGCGGATCGAGAAAATGCCGCCGACTGCGATGGTCATCAGCGCGGAAAGGTCGGTACCGATGGCATCAAGCGGGAAGGCGATATCGACATCGGCGCGGCGGATGGGGCCGTGGCCCGCCTGCGCTTCCGGCCAGCTCGGACGGTCGGTGTCGGCAAGCGGTCGGATGGCAAGCACGCGGGCGGCGACGCGGGCCTTCAATTCCGGCGTTTCGCCGGGAACGGGCACGAAGGTGCCGGTCGACTGGTCGCTGGCGATCTTGTCCGCCATGGCCTCGATGCTGCCGGACGTTTCAATTCTATAGGTGACGACGATCATGATCGTGCAAAACTCTCCCGGCTTGGCAATTCCCGGCCAATTCGATCTGGCGCGTTTTCGGCAACTGGTATAATGAGTATATCAATTAAGCAAGAGGAAGCTTGCATCGGCGACGATGAATGTGGACTGCAGCGCTCTGCAAGCAGGCGCGCATTTCCTTCAGGACGGGAGCGGTGCATAACGATGGCGAATGTAAACCAGCGAGATACCATGGGCCAGCAGACCGAACAGATCGTCCGTCGCAAGCTTTCCGATGAGGTTTTCGCGCGGCTGAAGGCGATGATCACCTCCGGCGAATTGCAGCCCGGTGATGACATGCCCTCCGAGCGCGAACTGATGGAACGTTTCGGAGGTCGGCCGCCCGGCCATCCGCGAGGCGATGCAGGCGCTGGCGGGTATGGGGCTGGTGGTGATCTCACATGGCGAGCGCGCCAAGGTGCTGGAACTGACGGCACAATCGATCTTCCGCCAGATGGATATGACCGCGAAGATCATGCTGGCGAAATCGTCGGATTCGCTGGAGCACCTGAAAAGCGCCCGTATCTTCTTCAGAACGCGGCATGGCACGCGAGGCGGCTCTGAAGGCCGGCGCGAACGACATCGCTGAACTGCGCGAAATCCTCGAGCGGCAGCACGCATCGCTGGGTGATGCCGAAGCCTTCATCGCCGCCGATATGGAATTTCATACACGGATCGCCCGGATTTCAGCGCAACCCGATCTACGTTGCCGTCAGCGAGGCTATGCTTGCCTGGCTGAAGGAGTATCACACCGAAATGCTGATCTGGACCGGCAAGGAAAAGTTCACGCTGGCCGAGCACGAAGAGATTATCACCTGCCTGGAAGCCGGCGATCCGGATGCCGCCGAACAGGCCGTGCTGAAACATCTGGAACGGTCGCGGGCGCTTTACGCGGCGAAATGACAGGCGCGAGTGCCATCAGCGTTCAATAGGGTGTGCCGTCCTTGTGCACGAACCGGCCGTCGGTATTGGCGCTCATCATATCGATATCGGAACAGGTGGTGAGGTCATCCCAGTGGCGTGAGCCCATCTCCAGGTAAACCGCCGTCGCCTCCGACCTGTTGATCATGTGGTGGCCATTGCCGGAGTTTTTGGAAACGCCGCGCAGTCACCCGCCCGCAACACCGTCTCGCCATCGTCCTCGACAAGAATAACTTCGCCTTTCAGAATATAGACCAGTTCGTCCTCGTGGCTGTGCCAGTGACGCTGACTGGACCAGCCGCCGGGCGGCAGGGCCATCAGGTTGACGCCGAAATCCAGAAGCCCGCCGGCATCCCCCAAGCGCTTGCGTGTCCGGGTTGCACAGGGTCCATCATGGGGCGGCGGATAGCCCGAACCCTTGATGGCGGGCACGGTAGCGATATCGATCTTGGGCATGTTGCTGCTCCCTCGTTCGGTATTCGCAGTTTAACTCAGCGCGCCGCGCAAGTCCCACACCTGTAGCCTGCTCGGCAAACATTACCGTGTCGGCGGGATCACCTTGCCGGGGTTCATGATGCCGTTGGGGTCGAGCGCCGTCTTGATGCGGCGCATAACGCCGATCTCGGCTTCGCTGCAGGAATGATCGAGGAAATCGCGCTTCAGCGTGCCGATGCCGTGTTCGGCGGAGATCGAGCCCTTGTATTTCCGGACGAAATCATAGGCGATGGCGTCGATTTCGTGCAGGTCGTGCTCGCTTGGGGTTTCGATCCAGGCCGCCACATGCAGGTTGCTGTCGCCGACATGGCCGAAGAACGACACATGGGCCGCGGGGAAGCGGGCAAGCAGAGCCCTTTCGCAATCGCCGGCGAAATCATCGAGCTGGCCGATCGGCAGGCTGATGTCGAGATTGATCAGGCCAGGCAAGAGCTGGTCCATCATGTGCCCCTCACGCACCGACCAGAAGGCGCGTGCCTCCTTTTCCGACTGGGCAATCAGCGCATCCGTGACAAGTCCGTCTTCGAAGGCCTTGCCGAGGAAGGTTTCAGAAGCGCCCTTGTCCTCGTCGCTGCCATTGGCATCCTGCTCGATGATGACGATGAACGGGTAGGCCTTGTCGAAGAACGTCAGGTTGAGTGCCTCGGCGTTGAAGCGGAAAAAATTCTGCCACATCGCCTCGAAGGCCGACAGGCCGGGCAAGCCGCGCTGGGCGGATTTCAGCAGTGAGACGACATGGTCGTAGCTTTCGATGGCGCAGAGCGCCGTCAGCCGCGCGGCAGGCAGGGGGCGCAAGCGCAACACAGCGCGGGTGACGATGCCGAGCGTGCCTTCCGAGCCGATGAACAGTTGGCGCAGATCATAGCCGGTATTGTTCTTGGTCATCCGGTTGAGCGATGAGAGCACGGTGCCATCGGCCAGCACGGCTTCGAGGCCGAGCACGTTGTCGCGGGTGACGCCATGGCGAATAACGCGGATGCCGCCGGCATTGGTGGAGATATTGCCGCCGATCTGGCAGGAGCCGCGGGCGCCGAGATCGATCGGCAGCAGGAAACCGGCGGTTTCCGCCACCAGTTGCGCCATTTCCAGCGGGGTGCCGGCCAGAACAGTCATGGTGCCGGCTGCCGTATCGATGTCCTCCACCCCGGACATTCGCTCCAGCGATATTGCGATGTCGCCAGCGCGTGCATTGGCGCCGCCGGCAAGACCAGTGAGGCCGCCCTGCGGCACGACGGGTTGATGGTGGCGGTCGCAGATGGCGAGCGCGGTTGCGACCTGTTCTGTGCTTGCAGGGACGCAGCACGGCGAGCGGTAGGGATTTGCCGGTGCCGCTGGCGTCGCTGCGGTAGCGGCCGCCGATGGCGTTGCCGGTAAGCACCACGTCCGTGCCAAGGGCTGCGATCAGGTCGTCGATAACGGTCATGGTTCTGGTCTCCGCTTCAGCCCGGATTGGGCGCGTAGAGGAAGGAGGGCAGGTCGGCGACCGTGCGGCAGCCGAGCTGGGCCATTGCGCCGGACAGTTCCGCCTTGAGAATGGTCATCAGGTGATCGCCACCGGCAGTACCCATCGCGGCGCTGGCAAAGATGAAGGGGCGGCCGATCAGGACGAAATCGGCGCCGAGCGCCAGCAAGCGCAGACATCGAGGCCCGAGCGGACACCGCCATCGGCGGCGATCAACGTATCGGGGCCGAGGGCGCGGCGGATCGCGGGCAGGATGGAGACGGCGGTGGGCGCGGCATCGAGCTGGCGGCCGCCGTGATTGGAGACGATCAAGCCGTCGGCGCCCATTGCCAGATAGGCCTGCGCTTCCGAAACGTCGAGCACGCCCTTGATCAGCAGCCTGCCTTTCCAGGCATCGCGGATGCGGCGGACGCGCTCGGCGCCAAGATGTCCGGTCATGACGCGGCCGACGAATTCCGCCGACTGCTTGAGCGACGAGCCCTTGGGATAATAGGGCGACAGGTTCTCGAAATCGGGAATGCCGTGGCGCAGCACATGGCTTGCCCAGTGCGGATGGGTAGCGATCTGGAACATGGTCTTCAGATCGAGGATCGGCGGCACGGACATGCCGTTGCGGATATCGCGCTCGCGGCGGGTGGGGGCGGGAATATCGACGGTGAGCACCAGCGTCTGGTAGCCGGACCTAGCCGCACGGGCGATCATGTCGGCCTCCATGGCCGGATCGTTGGGCGGGGTAGAATTGGAACCAGCCATTGTCGCCGACAATGGGGCCGATAGTTTCCATCGCACGGTTGGCAAAAGTCGAGAGCACATGCGGGATGTTGTGCGCCTTGGCAGCCTGTGCCAACGGCACTTCGCAACCCGGCCAGAGCAGGCCGGCAAGGCCGAGCGGAGCGACGCCGAACGGCGCGTCGAACCGTTTTCCGAACACGGTGACGCTCAGATCCGGGGAAGGAGCTTCCGAGAGATAGCGGGGCATCAGCTCGATCGTGTCGAAGCTTTCGACATTGCGCCGAACGCTGCTTTCCCGGCCAAGGCCGCCGACCAAATAGTCATGCACGAACCCCGGCATGCGCCCGCGGCCACCTTCTCCATATCGGCAACGCAGGGAAAACGTCTGTTGAGGTCTGTCATGCTTGGTCCGGATGCTCCTCGATTCGGTCGATACTTTAGCGCTTCCAGCGCAGGAACAGAAAGCCCCGCAACCTCATACCCGTGGGCAAGGGGCTGCTGGTGCGCTGCATAAATGTCCAAATCCAATGCGCCGTGATGCCCCTTGGAAAAGGCGTATTTTCCGAAGCTCCGGAGGGTACTGGCTGGAATGTAACTTGACTATTATATTCATAATATCTAACGAGGCACCGGTTTCCCCGTTTCGATTTCATGAGCTTGTCAGTGATGCCGCCAACCTTTTTGTCCGCAATTGCTGAAGGTGGAGATCGGGTCGCCCTTCGGCTTCCGGGTTCTGCGGTCGTAACCTATTCTGAACTCGATGACCGGATGACGCGCTTTGCTGCCAGCATCGGCAACGAGCGCAAGAAACTGATCGCGATTGAAGCGCATTCCGCCGATCAGGCGATCGTCGCATATCTGTCAGCGCTGCGGGCCGGGCACGCGGTTGCCATGCTGCAGCCGGGCGCACCGGACGTTCTGGCCGATTTCGAGGCGCGCTTTTCCCCTGATATGGTCTTTCAAAGAACCGGCGAACGCTGGCGCCTGACCCAAACGGGCGGTGGCTCCTCGCATCTCGGTCTCCACGACGATCTTGCCCTTGTTCTTAGGACATCCGGCAGTTCGGGCATCCCGAGAGCGGTGCGGCTTTCAGCTGCAAACCTGACGGCCAACGCGAACTCGATCGGCAAATATCTGGCGCTCCAGCCCGATGATTGCGCCTGCTGCATCCTGCCGCTGCACTATTCCTATGGGCTCTCGGTTCTCAATTCACATATGAGCGCTGGCGCCACCGTCTGTCTTCCCGGCGTGTCGGTTCACGATCCCGCCTTTCTGTCGATGCTGGAAGAGGCAGGTTGCACAAACTTCGCAGGCGTACCCTATTCCTACGAACTTCTGGAAAAATCGGGTTTCCACAAACGGCGCTTCTCAGATCTTAGGTTCATGACGGTCGCCGGCGGCCGCATGTCTGCCGATCTTGTTCGGCAATACAATCGCCATATGCGCGCAAACGGCGGCGAGTTCTTCGCTATGTATGGCCAGACCGAGGCCACGGCGCGGATCGCCTACGTGCCGCCGGACCGCCTGGAAGGCAATGAAGATCGTATCGGCGTTGCCATCCCCGACGGAGAGTTGTTGCTGCTTGACGAGAGCGGCAGACCCGTCACGACAAGCGGCGCGGAAGGTCAGCTCGTTTATACCGGCCCCAACGTCATGATGGGTTATGGCGAGACACGCAAAGACCTCGCCCACGGACATGAGCTTTCGAGCCTGAAAACCGGCGATCTGGCTATGCGGGACGAAAACGGTCTCTACCGCATCACCGGGCGGATCAGCCGCTTCTCGAAAATTGCCGGCATCAGGATCGGTCATGATTTTCTGGAAGCCGCGCTTGTCGCACAGGGTGTTCAAGCAGCTGTGGTCGGCGATGACCGGATCATTCAGGTGTTCGTTTGCGGTGATTTCGACAGCGATCATGTTTGCAGCCTGCTGGTTGAGGCAAGCGGTCTGACCGCCATGCAGATCAGGGTAAACAGGATGCGGGAACTGCCGCGTCTTTCGTCTGGCAAAATCGACTACGCGTCGCTCAGCCAAAATGCGGAGGCAGAGCCTTCCGGCAAGACGGTTCGCTCGGTCGAGGAGGCGTTCGCGCAGGTGTTTTATCCCAGGCGCGTGACGGGGCGGGACAGCTTCGTCACACTCGGCGGTGACTCCCTGCGTTTCGTCCAGCTTTCGTTGGAACTCGATCGGCTGATGGCGACAGTCCCCGAGGGATGGGAAAACCTGCCCGTCAGTACCCTATCGGCGGGGTTGGGGACAACGTCGGCGCGGAAATCCATGAGGCGATCCGTCGGCATCGACATTTTCCTTCGGGCCTTGGCAATCCTTCTGGTCGTCGTCCATCACGAAACCTTATGGCCGATACCGGGCGGCTCTGGCGTGATGATGCTGCTCGTCGGATACAGTCTGGCGCGGTTCCAGTCACAGGCTCTGTTTGCCGGTCGCTGGGAAGCGCTGGTTCACCCGCTGCTGCAGGTCTTGGTGCCATATTTCGCGATCGTTGCAGCCTATGCGTTTGCATGGGGGGAGATCCCCTGGGCGTCTGTGACGCTCACCGGCAATTTCGGATATGCCGATCCGGAACACCACACCATGATCCCTTATCTTTATTGGTTCGTGGAGGCTTATGTTCAAACGATCGCCGTCGTCGTTGTCCCCTTTTTCCTGCCCCGCTTTCGACGCTGGGCGCGTGCATATCCCTTTGAAGCCGGCCTGGTCTTCCTAGCCTTCGGAGGTGCTGGCGCGATTTGCGATTCCCCCGTTGATCGACATCGGTAATCGGCAGGTCTTCACGCTGCCGTGGGTGTTTCACAGCGCCATGTTCGGCTGGGGCGTTGCTTTTGCCGATACGGTCTCGAAGCGGGCAATCCTCCTGTCGATCGGGGCGGTCGTTCTTGGTTATCTCGGGATTGCCGAAAGCGTATGGATAGGCACGAGCATCAAATATGCGACGCTGTTCGTCGCGCTGGCCGCCTTGTTGTTTGTGCCAAGGATAAGGCTGCCGAAAGGTCTGGTCGGGTTGGTCCTGACGATCTCGGCGGCGAGCTTCCCGATCTATCTCTTTCACCGTTTCGTGCCCGAGGTACTGATGCAGCCCATCGTCGGACACCTGCCACCGGCGTTCCTGCAAATCATGTCCATTGCAGGGGGGCATCGCAATCGGCTTGTTGATGCGATCGGTACAGCAGCACAGTTTGCGTTTTCTCTCGGCAAGGTCGAAGAATTTCACATCCCTGCCAGGGGATCACTCCGCGTATGGGGAAAAGGTGAAATTCCAGAGCTGAGCCGCCGCCATCCACCTCGCCGAATGGATGGAATGGCCACACTGTCCTCCCGGACGGGGAGGACAGTGCAAAGAGGCAGGGCAGAGGGTTTCGTGCTTACGCCGCCTCGCGCACCAATGCCTGCGCCATGCAATGAATGCCGCCGCCGGTCTTTGAAATTTCGCTCATGTCGATGGCGGCGACTTCGAAGCCGCGGGCGCGGAGTTTTCGATCAGGGTTGTCGACGATGTCAGGGGCGATGACGCGGTCCTTGCCGAGCGACATGAAATTGCAGCCGAGCGCCATCGTATCCTGGAAGGGCACGTCGATGATCTCATGGCCCTTGGCTTTCAGCCAATCGACGATGCCCGGTTCGGTGCAGGCAAGGCAGACGGCGGTCAATTTCAGGGGCGATCGGCACGACCATCAGGTCGATATGGACGTAATATTCGTCGATGAAGGCAAGGCGGGTTTCCCAGCCTTCCTTCTTGAACCAGTCCTCGACCTGGCGGGCGCCTTCCTCCTGCGTGCGGGCGCCGCCGCAGCCAATCAGCACGACACCGTCCTCGATGACGTTGAAATCGCCGCCTTCGAAGGTTCCGGCCGTCACCATGTCGTAGATCGGAATGCCGAGTTTTTCATAGGTGCGGATGGCGGCATAGTTTTCGCCGCGCCGCCACCAGTTGGCCATGGCGGTGATGATGGCGCCATAGGGCGTCATGACGCTGGAATCACTTGGGAATAAACCTGCATCGGCAGTTCCGGCGTCGGCTCGTGCCAGTGGATTTTCACGCCGAAATGTTCGTAGGCCGAAACCAGTTCCTTGTGCTGTGACTGCGCCACCTGGATATTGCAGGGCGCCTCGCGCAGGTGCTTGCGTGATAGCGAGCTGGTGGAGAGGTGCCGCAGATGTGCCGGCGAGCCGAGCAGAACGTCCGTCAGCGGATCGGTCTCGTTCTTAAAGCCCCAGCGGGTGAGCGGTGCCGTACCGCCCTTCGGATTGCGGCGCTGAAGCGAAAAAGACTCGTTGAACTGCATGATCATGCCTCCGGGGTTGAGGGTTTGGGGATCCACCAGTCGCGGCCACGGGGGTGGTGACATATTCGGGCCAGCGGAAATCGATAGGTGGCGCGTAGTCGCAAAGGGGTGGGATCCATTTGGAGCCGCCAATGCCGCCGCCGGTGCGCTCGATGAATTCGGTTTTTGCAGTGGTGCGCACAGTTTCGTCTTCCAGAAGCCGGATGGCCGAGACGGCGAGGGTCTTCGCGGCGCAGAGCACGGTCGGGTCGATGGTGGCGGGGATGCCGCCGAGTGCGTTCGAGACCCAGACGGGGTAGGTGTAACCGGCAGGTGCCCTGAGCGCCGGGCGGGCGATGTAGAAGCGGGCGGTGGGGGCGTGCCAGCTCATGTCGGTGTAATCGTCGGAGGTGGAATTGAGCTGCGATGGGGCGAGGTCCCGGCGCAGGATGGCTTCGGCGTCCTGCGGTGCAATCAGCTTTTCCATCTCGCCGATGAAGGGATGTTCCATCGCCTCGACACCGAGATTGGCCTGGATTTCGCGGGCGACAGTCTTTGCAGCCTCATCCCAGCGTGGCGGGCCGACGGTTTGGAGCGCGTCCCAGACGAGGTTGGCCATTGCGTGGTTGGCAAGGCCGGGCCGGGATTTCGAGACCCAGTGGCGCTCGTGCCGGCAGCCGGTCATGGCCGCTGCCGCCGCCGCATTGCGGTCGAGCACCGAGGCGACCTGTTCCGCCATGGCGATGGTCGGGACGCGGATCATATACTGGATTTCGGCAAGACCGGCGGGGAGGTTGTCGGCGGTTGCCTGTCCGGCGGTCAGGATCGCCTCGCTGATCGACCAGCCGCCCTGATGTGTCAGCATGGAATCATGCAGCGCCTTTGACGCCATATACATCGTCATCAGCGCATCGTTGGCGCCCGGCATGCACGGCGGAATGCGATTGCGGGATCGGCGCATCGTCGCTGCGGCCCCAGGCTTCCGGCTGGTCGCAGATGAAACGGTAGATCATCGAGATAGGCCGCGCCGCAGTGGGTATCCCAGCGCACCGTATTGCACATCGGCAGCATGTAGAACGGGTGGAACGAGAACATGCCGTCGAGGCCGTCATAATAGCCTTTGGCCGCATGGATGGGCTTGGAGCCGCGCCCTTTTTCGGCTGGCTCGCCGGTGAAGCGCAGGGTGCCCTTGATGTCGTGGCGCTGCATCGCCGCCTTGGTGGCAAGCAGGCCACCGAGCGAACTGATGCCGAGCGCCGAATGCGGGTCGGTATGGCCGCCAGCCTCGTAGCTCAGGCCATCGCGGGGCGCTCTTCGGGTTGCCGCGGCCTGGCAGTTGCCGGGCACAGCGTCGTATTCCGCATACATGCCGATGACCGGGCCGGGGCCGTTGCTCCATTCGGCGCAGAAGGCTGTCGGCATGCCGGCCGAACCTTCCTCGACGGAAAAGCCCTGTTTGCGCAGGAGATCACATACCAGGCGGCGGATTCGTATTCGCGCCAGGCTGTTTCCCCGAACGAGAAGATCCGCGCCGTCCAATCCGACAGGTCGGCCCGGAGGGTCTCGACATAGGTCAGGGCGGATGTCTGGGCGGCGGATATCGGCACGATGGCTTCGTTTCGATGGAGAGATCGGTTGAAGTGCTGTGATCAGTTAAGCGCCGATCCGTTTCTTGAAAAAGTGAAATGTTTTCTCGCCTTCGACAAATTAAGTTCGCCAATGCTCAAAATCCGGACTAGCCTTTCGGTCAGATCAGGAGGGAGCCGATGCAGAGAATTCCGTCGACACAGGCGTTGCGGGCGCTGGAGAGTTTTGCACGCCACGGCACGGTCTGGAAGGCTGCCGACGAACTCAACCTGACACGCAGCGCCATCAGCCACCAACTGCGCCTTCTGGAACGGGAACTCGGCTTCCAGATTTTCAACCGGGTCGGCACGCGCATCGAGCTGACCGAGCAGGGGCTGGGATATGCTGCCGATATCAGGCAGGCGTTGAACGCGATTGCCGGGTCCGCCTCGCGCCATGCCAGCCGCGGCGTCAGCGGTTCGATCACCGTCAGCTGTCCGCCGGGCTTTGCCTCCAACTGGCTGTGCAATTACATTTCGCATTTCCACGACGCCTATCCGGATGTGCGGATTTCCATCGTCACGCCGCGGCGGCTCGACGATATCAGCAATCCCGATGTCGATGTGTTCATTGCATTCGGCACGGGAAACTGGCCATCGATGCAGGTCGAGCTGATTGTTGAAGTGGAGTTTGCGCCGCTCTGCAGCCCGGTATTGCTCAATAAGATTGGCGGGCTGAACGAGCCCAGCGATATCAAGAAAATGTGCCTGCTGCACCTCACGGATTATGAGGATTGGGAGACCTGGCTCGCACTGGCCGGGGTCGATCAGAGCTATGCTTCTACCGGCATCGTCTTCTCCGACATGAACCTGGTCTTCGCCGCGACACTGTCCGGCCAGGGCGTTGCGGTGGGTGATCGCTTTACCTGCCGTCATGCCATGAACAGCGGCCAATTGGTGCAGCCGTTCGATATCAGCATCAATTCCAGCCGCTCCTATTATCTGGTGACGTCGGAAGCCAAGGCCGACAATCAGGCCGTCGTGGCCTTCAGTTCGTGGCTGCGCTCCGAGATGCTTAAAAATGACGCAGATGCCTAGGTCTCCGCTCATGGATCAGGCGGGTTTTGGCAAATTATATTTGTCCAAGCGGGGAAAAGATTTCGTTTGTCCTGTTGCTAAAACGCCCATACGATTTCGGTGTTGGAAAAGGAGCGTCTATGCAGAGCGGACACGAGGCGGCCGAAATCACAGCGAACGGAATAGGCAAGGCCTATGGTGATTTCCATGCCCTGCGCGACATCTCGCTGACGATCGGCTCCGGTGAATTCCTGACGCTTCTGGGCCCTTCCGGCTCGGGCAAGAGCACCTTCCTGATGATCCTGGCCGGCTTCGAGACGCCGACATCCGGAACACTGCGCAAGAACGGCGTCGACATTACCGGTGTGCCCGCCGAGAAACGCGCCTTCGGCATGGTCTTCCAGGGTTATGCGCTGTTTCCGCATATGACTGTCGAGCAAAATATCGCCTTTCCGCTAAAGGTTCAGGGTCGCCCCGACGCGGATATCAAGCGGAGCGTCGATACAATCATCGATCGCGTCCGGGCTGCGCGGGCACGAAAAGAAGCGCCCGTCCGGCCTGTCCGGCGGCCAGCAACAGCGTGTGGCGCTCGCCCGCGCGCTGGTGTTCGAGCCGTCCGTGCTTCTGCTCGACGAGCCATTTTCGGCGCTCGACAAGAACCTGCGTTCCTCGATGCAGGAGGAGGTCCGGCGGCTGCATCACGAGACCGGCACGACTTTCGTCTTCGTCACCCACGATCAGTCCGAGGCCTTGGCGCTGTCGACCCGCATCGGCATTTTCAATCATGGACAGTTACAGCAGCTGGGCACGCCGAAGGACGTTTATGAGCGACCGGCCAACCGGTTCGTGGCGGAATTCCTTGGCGACGTGAACTTCCTGTCGCTGTCTGCGGTGAAGGCCACGGCGGACGGAGCCGAGGGGCTGTTCGAAGGGCATCCGATGCGGATCTCAGCACCGGGCCAGTCCGTGAGCGAGCATTTCGCCATCCGGCCCGAACATATGGTGATGTTCGAGCAGGCGCCGGCCGAGGGCAACATGCTGAAAGCGGAGATCGGTGAGATCACCTATCTTGGCGCAGAAACGCGCTTTGGCCTGAAAACGCCGGGTGGCATTGATCTCGTTTTGCAGATGCCGACGCGCGAGGTGAAAGGCGCCTTCCAGCCGGGGCGGCAGGTCTGGGCCGGTTGGCCCGCCAACCAGGGTTTCTTTCTGTAAGTGCTTAAACGAGCGACGCCGATAAAGGCGCGCCGCAAAAACCAGAGGAGAACGTCATGACCGATACATTCGAAAAGGCCGGGCAGATTGCGATCTCGCGTCGGCGGTTTACCCAGATGGCGGCGCTGCTTCTGTCGGCAAGCCCGATCGCGCTTGGTGCGACGCGCGGTTGGGCGGCGGAAGGCGAACTCGTCTTCGTCAACTGGGGCGGTGATGCCGGCCCGGCCTACGACAAGGCCTATGGAGCGCCCTTCAAGGAAGAAGCCGGTATCACGGTGAAGCAGGACGGTTCCGGCCCGACCGAAGGCGCGGTCGCCGCCCAGTTCGAAAGCGGCAAACCCGCTTGGGATATCGTCGATATCGACCCCTTCTCGGCGCAGGCGCTCGGCAAGAAGGGCGTGATGGAGCCGATCGATTATGCCGTCGTCGACAAGGCGAAGATGCGCGAAGGCTTTGGCTGGGAATTTGCCGCCTCGACGTATTTCTTCTCCTACATCATCGCCTATGACGCCTCGAAGTTCGGCGACAAGGTGCCGACCGGCATGGCCGACTTCTTCGACGTGGAAAAGTTCCCCGGCAAGCGCTCGCTCTACAAGTGGGGTGCCGGCATGTGGGAAGCAGCGCTTCTCGCCGATGGCGTCGAGCCGGCAAAGCTCTACCCGCTCGATCTCGAACGCGCCCACAAGAAGATCGCCGCCTTCAAGGACAATGTCGTCTCCTACTGGGGTGGCGGCGCCGAAAGCCAGTCTGTGCTTCTGAACGGCGAAGCCTCGATGGCGCTGATCTGGTCGACCCGCGCCGGGTTGATCGAAAAGGATTCCGGCGGTTCGATCAAGTTCATCTGGGACCAGGGGCTGATCTCGCCCGGCGCCATGGGCGTCATTAAGGGTAATCCGGGCGGCAAGGACGCGGCAATGAAGTTCATCGCCTCGGCACAGGACCCGAAGAAGCAGGTCATCATGTTCGAGATGCTCGGCCAAGGCCCGGCAAACCCGGCCGCCGATGCGCTGCTGTCGCCGGAACAGGCGCGCCTCAGCCCCGTCGACCCGGCCAATATGTCCAAGCAGATCGCGCTGGACATGGCTTGGTACGAGACCAATTACGGCCCGGCGCTGGACGAATATACGAAGATCATTTCGGCGTAGCTCGGATAACTCCCTCCCCCTTGTGGGGAGGGTTGGGGAGGGGACTTCCTTTTCAGCTGCAAAACCCCTCCCGGCCCTTCGGGCCACCCTCCCCACAAGGGGAGGGCACGCTCCGTGCCCGCTGTCACCTCCTGCACGAACCATTTGATCCCCCATCCAGAAAGGAGAGCCGCTATGAAATCCGATATGTTGAAACCGGCGCTCCTGCTTGGGCCTCTCGTTCTCTTTCTCGGCCTCGCTTATCTCGTGCCGTTTCTTGGCGTCATGCAGTGGAGTGTGACGCTGCCCGAACCCGGGTTCGGGCAGTATGGCAAGGCAGTGACCGATCCGCTGATCCAATCGGTGTTTTTTCGGACCTTTCGCATCTGCCTGATCGTCACCGTCTGCGCGGTCGCGGCCGCCTATGCGATTGCCTATGTCTGGGTGCGCGGCACTCCGGCACAAAGGCTGGTGACGGAACTTTGTATCCTCATCCCGTTCTGGATTTCGGTGCTGACCCGCGCTCGGCTGGGTGGCGCTGCTGTCCAATCGCGGGCTGATCAACATCTGGCTGCAATCAGCCGGCATCATTTCCGAGCCGCTGACGATGGTGCGCAACGAGTTCGGCGTCGTGCTCGGCATGATGCATTTCCTCATTCCGTTCGCAGTGTTTCCGATTGCGTCGGCGATGCGCAGCCTTGACGAGCGGGTGTTCCTGGCCGCCCGCGGCATGGGCGCTGTCGCGGCTGCGGATCTTCTGGTCGATCTTCGTGCCGATGACGCTGCCGGGCATTCTCGGCGCCGGGCTGATGGTCTTCGTTTTTGCGCTCGGCTTCTTCATCACGCCGGCCATCCTCGGTGGCGGCCGCAGCGTCATGATCGCAGAGCTGATTTATCTGCGCCTATTCCAAAGCCCGGACTGGGGGCTGGGCGCTGCGATCAGCGTCGTCCTCATGCTGATTGTCGGCGCGCTTCTGATCCTGATGCTGCGGCTGGTACGGCCGAACAAGATGCTGGGTTGAGCCGATGTCGATGAAGCCCACACCCATTGCCGTTTTCCTCGCTTTTACGGTGGCGATGTTCCTGCTTTTGCCACTGATCGCCGTCGTGCCGGTGTCGTTCACCCCGGCGCTTTCTGTCGATGCCGACGGATGTCTGGTCGCTTCGACATTATCAGGCGCTTCTCGACAATCCGGCGTGGTTGCAGAGCATCTGGCTCAGCCTGCGCATCGGTATCCTGAGTTCGGTGATCGCGACGCTGCTGGCGCTGATGTTCAGCCTCGGCATCTGGATGTTCCGGCCGTGGTTCGGCAGCCTGCTGTTCGGCTTCGTGCTTTTGCCGATGGTAGCGCCGCCGGTGGTTTCGGCGATCACGCTGTATTTCTTCCTGACGACGCTGTCGAAGGTCAACGATATCGTCGCCTATGATACCTGGGTGGGCGTCGCCATCGCCCATGCTGTCATGATCGCGCCGTTTGCGGTTGTGATGGTGACCGTCGCCCTGGCGCAGGTGGACCGGCGGATCGATCTGGCCGCGCGCGGTTTCAGCGCTTCCGTCAGCCAGCGGGTGTTCAAGGTCATTCTGCCGAATATCAAGTTCGGCATTTTCACCGCCTTCTTCCTCTCCTTCGTGCTCTCCTGGGAAGAAATCGGGGGTGACGCTGTTCATCACCAGCGTCGATGCCGTGACCCTGCCGCGGATGATGTGGATGGGCCTGCGCGACAATATCGATCCAGCCATCGCGGCGATCTCGGTGATCCTGATCGTCATCGTCATCGCGGTCATCCTGGCGAAGACCGTTTTCACTCTCAAGTTTTCCCAGAAATCCTGACGGCTGTGCGCTTTGGATATTGCGCGCCATGCGATTATACAATCGTATAACAAGAAACGAAAATAAGAGGAACACCCGCATGATCAGCACCGGCATGTATCTGACGAAACTGCTCACAACCTATGGCGTCGATACCGTCTTCGGCATTCCGGGCGTGCATACGGTCGAGCTCTATCGTGGGCTGGCCGGTAGCGCGATCCGGCATGTGACGCCGCGCCATGAACAGGGGGCTGGCTTTATGGCCGATGGTTATGCGCGGGCGACCGGCAAGCCGGGCGTCTGCTTCATCATCACCGGGCCGGGCATGACCAATATTGTTACCGCGATGGGCCAGGCCTATGGCGACAGCATCCCGATGCTGGTGATCTCGACCGTCAACGCCCATGGCAGGATGGGGTCAGGCGAGGGCTGGCTGCATGAACTGCCGAACCAGCAGGCGCTGGTGAGCGGTGTTTCTGCCTTCAGCTGTACAGTCAACCGGCCGGAGGAGTTGGCACCGGCCCTGGCGCGGGCCTTCGCCATCTTCGACAGCGCCCGGCCGCGGCCGGTGCATATCGAACTGCCCATCAATGTCATGCTGGCGTCGGCCGAACATCTGGCGGTGCCCGAAAATCCCGTCCGTCTGTCGCGACCGGCCGGAGACGCAAATGCGTTGAAGGCGGCAGCGGCGTTGCTCGACGGGGCGAAGACACCAGTCATTCTCGCCGGTGGCGGTGCGATCAGTGCGGCGACGCAAATCCGGGCGCTGGCGGAACGGCTCGACGCGCCTGTGGTGATGACCACCAATGGCCGGGGTATCCTGCCGCCGGGGCATACGCTGGCGGTCAATCTGTCAGCCAGCATGCCGGCAACCCGCGCGCTGATCGAGACCGCCGATGTGGTGCTCGGCATCGGCACGGAGCTTGGGCCGACCGACTACGATTTTTATGAGGACGGGTTCTTTTCCATTCCCGGCACCTTCATCCGCGTCGATATCGATCCGGCGCAACTGATGCGGACCCGCACACCCGAAATTGGTATTGTCGGCGGTTCGGCGGCCTGCGCGGCCAGTTTGGTGGGTCTGGTGTCGGCGAGTGCGCGCGATGGAGCTGCGCGGGCGGCGGAGGTCGAAACGCTCGTCCACCGCGACCTTCCGGCCGCCATGCTCGACGATCTGATCATCCTCGAAATCATCCACGATACATTGCCGGATGTGCTGATCGCCGGGGATTCCACCCAGCTCGTCTATGCCGGCAACACTGCCTATGGGGCGGCGTCGCCGGGCTCCTACTTCAATTCGGCCACCGGTTACGGCACGCTGGGCTATGGGCTACCGGCCGGTATCGGTGCCAAGATCGGTCGGCCGGGCGGCCGGTGGTGGTGTTGGCAGGAGACGGCGGGTTGCAGTTTTCATTGGCCGAGCTTGCCTCGGCGATGGAGGCAAAGGCCCCTGTTATCCTGATGCTGCACGACAATGGCGGCTACGGCGAAATCAAGTCCTATATGGTTGCCAAGAATATTCCGCCGCTTGGCGTCGATCTGCACACGCCGGATTTCATCGCCGTCGGCCGGGCCTATGGCTGGCATGCGGAGCGGCTGGAGAGCTTCGAGGCCTTGAAGCCGGCGCTGGAGGCGGCGCAGGCGCGGGGCGTGCCAACCATGCTGGTGTTCGGCGACGCTTTTCGCGCCCAGGCGGCGGATGGCAAGCGGTAGTTGGACTGCCGGTCACTCGGCCGGCTGCACCCGGGCAAGCGACATCGCGGCATAACCGCCTGAGATCAACAGGATGATCACGCAGACATAGATGTCCGCGGTCATGGTGAGTCCGACGGCGCGCGACAGGAACCCGGCGAGAATGGCGGGGATGCTGAAGGCGAGGTAACTCTGGACATAATAGGCCGAGAGCAATCCGGCGCGTGCTCCGGCTTGGCCAGCGGCATGATCGTGCTGACAGCGCCGAGGAAGCAGGAGCCGAAACCGGTGCCGGCGATGATCGTGCCGGAAAACAGCAGCGCCACAAGACCGGTATGGACACCGGCAACGAGGATCAGCAGGCCGGCCATCATCGTGAAGACGCCAAGCGTCAGGTTGGCGCAGGCCAGCTGCTGGCGCCGGAAGAATACGGCGAGCGCGCCGCTGACGGTGAGCGCTGCGACGGTCAGGCCGCCGGTCATCGGCGAATGATTGCCGGTTGCAGCACCGACGAGCGACGGCATCAGCGAGAGATAGAAGCCGCCGAGCGACCAGATCGAGATATTGATCAGCGTAATCGCCATCAGCGACGCACGGACCTGCGGCGGCACGCCAATATGCGGACGCAGCGATGCCAGCGCGCCGGGTTTGGATACGGCCGTTTCGGGGAATGCTCCAGACGAAGACGGCCTGCGCGAGCAAAGCAGCAAACACCACGAGATAGACCAGACGCATCGGATCGGGCGCAAACTGGACGAGCGCGCCGGCACCCAGCGCACCGACGGCCATGCCGAGCAGCGGCGAAATGCTGTTGACGATCGGGCCTGTCACCTTGTTGGCGTCAACCAGGGCTGCGCCGATGGCGCCGCTGGCAGCACCCGTGGCGATGCCTTGGACGATGCGAGCGGCGATGAGCCAGGAGGGGTTATCGGCCAGCATGAAGAGAAGCATGGCGGCGGCCTGCAGCAGGATGGCGGCGAAGATGACGGGGCGGCGGCCGATATGATCGGACAAGGAACCGACGATCAGAAGCGTTGTCAGCAGGCTGAAGGCATAGACGCTGAAGATGAAGGTAAGCAGGATCGGCGAGAAATGCCAGTTCTCCTGATAGAGGTGATAGAGCGGCGTCGGCGCCGCCGATGCGGCAAGGAACGTGATCAGCGTTGTTGCGTGAAAGCTCAACGCCCATCGCCGTTTGGCCTGTGAAAGGCTGCCGGAAACAGGTTCACTTTTGTTCGACATGGCGCTATTGTTCCTAAAAGCTAAGATATTGCGTTAGCTCTTGTAGCAGGAGGACGATCTAAAAGCAAATTATTTGCTTTAGCGTTTGCGCTGACGAGTGGACAGCGGAGATGGCGCCGATGAACATACGGGAAAATATCCGGCCGGGCGGGCGCAGCGCCCGCGTGCAGGCCTCGGTACACGAGGCAGTGCGTGGCCTTCTTTCGACGATGGACCGGAGCGACGTGACGATCCCGCTGATTGCCGCTAAGGCCGGCGTCACGCCCTCGACGATCTACCGGCGCTGGGGCGACCTACAGGAACTCTTGGCCGACGTGGCCGTCGAACGCCTGCGCCCGGATGCGCCGCCGAAAGATACCGGATCGGCGCGCACGGATCTGACACAATGGGCCGAGCAGTATGCCGATGAAATGGCCTCCGGGCCGGGCCGGGCGATGATCCGCGACGTTCTTTCCAGCGTCGCAATCGACAGCCGCAACGCCGGAAAATGCTGCGGCTATACCCGCGAACAGGTGCAGGTCATTGCCGAGCGCGCACGCGATCGCGGCGAGGACTTTCCGAATGTGGAAACGGTGATCGACAAGCTCGTCGCCCCGATCATGTACCGCATCCTCTTCGACGACGTGCCGCCGAACTCCGAGAAGGTTTTGGCGCTGGTCGAGCGCTTGTTGCCGCAGCAGCGGTAGGCGCTTGAACAGAGTGCCGATTTTATTGACGGAATTGATAGGAAACTGCCGCTAAGGTTGTGGCTTCGAAGGGGTGGCGTGTATCGCCCGACGTGAGCGGGAGCACCGATGCTGCAGAGCAGGATAGATGGAAAGACGGCCGTGCCGGCGCGTGATGCATTGACGATCGCGCGCATCGTTCGGGTCAATCATGCGGGCGAATTCGGCGCGATCCGGATCTACTCGGCGCAGATTCTGGTTTCCCGATGGCTCTGGCCTGACTGCGTCCCGGCGCTCGTCGATATGTTCGAGGATGAGAAGCGTCATTGCATTCTATTTTGCGATGCCATGCCGGAGCGGAAATCGCGGCCATGCCGGGTGATGCGTTTCTGGAGCTATGGTGGCTGGCTGCTCGGGTTTCTGACGGCGCTGCTGGGGCGCCAGGGCATATGGGCCTGTACGGCTGCCGTCGAAGCGGCGGTGCATCGGCATCTCGACGACCAGCTGCATTTTCTGAAAGAGCGCGATCCCGATTTGAGTAACATCATCCTGTCCATCCGCGACGAGGAAATCAGCGCATTTGCGTCATGCCGAAGAACGGCTGGTCTCGTGGAGCGTCGCTTTTGTTGTGCTGAGGGGTATTATTTCAATAGCGACGGATACCCTGATCTGGTTGTCGACCTGGGGAGATCTGACGCGGATGGCACGGGCTTTGAAAGCTGAGGGCAGGTGACGTCATTCGGAACTTGGCGCGTCGAGAGGTCGCCGCATCTTGAAGTCGGGCACCTGATGTAATACCTTTGTAAAAATATTCCTTACCGAGGTTTAAGATGAGTGCGACTGTGACGACCAAGGGGCAGGTGACCATTCCGAAGCCGGTGCGGGATTTTCTTGGCATCGTGCCGGGAACGCGGGTGGATTTTCAGCGGGCCGCCGATGGCAGCGTCGTGCTGACCCGCGCCGATGAAAAGCGTCCGGCCAGCCGTTTCAGCAAGTTGCGCGGCCATGCCGGCAAGGGAATGAGCACCGATGCCATCATGGCGCTGACGCGCGGTGACGAGTGACGCTGATCGACACCAATGTCCTGCTTGATGTGGTGACCGATGACCCGAACTGGTCGGACTGGTCGATTGAACAGCTCGAAGCCGCGGCCCTTCGCGGCCCGCTTCTGATCAATGATGTTGTCTATGCTGAGCTTGCGGTGCGTTACGAACGGATCGAGCGGCTGGAGGCTTTTCTCTCCGAGGCCGGGATCGAGATTGCCGCCATGCCGCGTGCTGGGTTGTTTCTGGCCGGTAAGGTCTTCCAGAAATACCGCAGGGCGGGCGGTTCGCGTGCCGGTGTCCTGCCGGATTTTTTTATTGGCGCCCATGCGGCTGTTGACCGGCTGGAGCTGTTGACCAGAGATACGGCGCGGTATCGGACGTATTTTCCGACTGTGACGCTGATCTCGCCGGATCGGTAGAGAACCGAGAAATTAAGGTCTGGACGAAATGAAAAGGCCGGGCAGTCGCCCGGCCTTTTACTATTCAAATCATGCCTGATTCCGGCGGGATCGGTTTTCCTTCGGCTTGTAGCCGAAGGAGCGCAGCGACGTAGAAGACCGGGGTCAGGAACAGGCCGAGGATGGTGACGCCCAGCATGCCGGAGAAGACGGCTGTGCCGAGCGACTGGCGCATTTCAGCGCCCGGGCCGGTGGCGATCATCAGTGGCACGACGCCGAGAATGAAGGCGAAGGCGGTCATCAGGATCGGCCGCAGGCGAAGGCGGCTGGCCTCGATTGCGGCATTGACCGGGTTCATGCCGTCATCCTGTGCCTGGCGTGCAAACTCGACGATCAGGATGGCGTTCTTCGCGGCAAGACCGATGAGGACGATCAGCCCGATCTGGGTCAGGATGTTGTTGTCCTGCCCCCTCAGATGAACGCCGACCAGCGCCGCAAGCACAGCCATCGGCACAACGAGAATGATCGCCAAGGGCAGGATCCAGCTTTCATACTGGGCCGATAGCGCCAGGAACACGAAAATCACCGAGAGGGCAAAGATGAAGATCGCCGTATTGCCGGTGTTTCGCTCCTGGAAGGCAAGGTCGGTCCATTCGAACGAGGTGCCGGGCGGCAGGATCCGCGCGGCGAGCGCCTCCATCTTGTCGAGTGCCGTGCCGGTCGAGACGCCGGGGGCTGGATTGCCCTGGATCGGGACCGAGACATACATGTTGTAGCTGCTGGACGAGCGAGGGACCGGTTGTGTCGCGGATATCCACGAGCGTTCCAAGCGGCACCAGCGCGCCGGTGGCGGAGCGGACCTTCAGGTCGAGGATATCCTCCCGCTCCAGCCGGAACTGCTGGTCGGCCTGCGCCCGCACCTGGTAAACGCGGCCAAATGCGTTGAAGTCGTTGACGTAGGATGTGCCGAGGTTGATCGACAGCGTTTCGAAGATGTTCGGGATTGGCACGCTCAGGGCGCGCGCCTTGTCACGGTCGATCGCCAGGAAATATTGCGGCTGGAGGCGGAGAAGGTGGTGAAGACGCCGGTCAGGCCTTCGGTCTGGTTGGCGGCGCCCATCATCTGATAGGCGAGACCCAGCGCCCGGCGCATGTCGGAGCTTTCGCGATCGACGATCTGCATCTTGAAGCCGCCGGAATTGCCAATGCCGCGGATCGATGGCGGCGGCACGGCGATGATGAAGGCTTCCTGCAGCGCCTGCATCGTGCCGTAGAGCTGGCCGATGATCTGGTTGGCGCTCTGGCCGTGCTTCAGGCGCTCCTCGAAGCTCGCAAACGGCGTGAAGATAACGCCGGAATTCGAGGCATTGGTAAAGGTCGCACCGTTGAAGCCGGCGAAGGAAACCGCGCCGCTGATGCCGGGCACCTTGCGGATCATCTCGGTCGCCTTCTGGACCACGGCGTCGGTACGGGCAAGCGAGGCGCCGTCGGGCAATTGCACGACGACGATCGCATAGCCCTGGTCCATGGTCGGGACAAAGCCGCGCGGGCACGATCTGTGCCATGTACCAGGTCCCTGCCAGCAGTCCGCAGAACACCAGCAGCGTGGCGCCCAGCGCCGCCTTCGTCGAGACCAGATGGTGGACAACCCACGAGTAGCCATGGGTCATCCGGTCAAAGCCATTGTTAAAGCCGTTGGCAAGGCCTCGGGCGACACGGGTGAACGGATTGCGGGTCTCGTGATGCTCCTGATGCGGGCGCAGGATGAGGGCGGCGAGCGCCGGTGACAAGGTCAGCGAGTTCAGGGCCGAAATCGCCGTTGCCACGGGAGATCGTCACGGCGAACTGCAGGTAGAACTGTCCGGAAATGCCGGGGATGAAGGCCGTCGGCACGAAGACGGCGATCAGCACCAGCGAGATGGCGATGACGGCGGTGCCGACCTCGTCCATCGTCACATGCGCCGCCTGTTTGGGCGTCATTCCCTTGGCCAGATTTCGCTCGACATTCTCCACCACGACAATGGCGTCATCCACCACGATACCGATTGCCAGCACCAGCCCGAACAATGTGAGCATGTTCAGCGAGAATCCGAAGGCGAGCAGGAACGCGAAGCAGCCGATCAGCGACACCGGGATGGCGATGATGGGGATCAGCGCCGTGCGCCAGGATTGCAAGAAGACCAGCACTACGATGGCGACCAGAATGGCGGCTTCGAGAATGGTCTTGTAGACCTCGTTGATCGATTCCGAGATGAATTCGGTCGGGTTGTAGACGATGGTATATTCGAGGCCCGGCGGGAAATCCTTCTTCAGGGTTTCCATCGTCGCCTTGATCTGCTCGGCAGCTTCAAGCGCATTGGTGCCCGGCCGCGAGAAGATGCCCATGGCGACGGCGGCCTTGCCGTTCAGATAGCTGTTGGTGACGTAATCCTTGGCGCCGAGCTCGATGCGGGCGACATCCTGCAGTGTCACAAGCCGCCCGTTTTCCGTCGATTTGACGATGACGTAGCGGAATTGGCGGGGGTCGCTGAAACGGCCCTGGGTTGTCACCGTGTACTGGAAGGCATTGGTGCCCGCGGTCGGCGGGCCGCCGATGGAGCCGCCGGAGACCTGGACGTTCTGGTCGCGCAGCGACTGAACGACATCGCCCGAGGTCATGCTGTAGGAGGCGAGCTTTTCCGGGTCGAGCCAGATGCGTAGCGCATATTCGCGCTCGCCGAACAGAATGACGTCGCCGACGCCTTCGAGGCGTACAAGCAAGTCTCAGGCGCGGCTGCGGGCATAGTTGGAGACGTAGAGCTGGTCGTAGCGATCGTTCGGCGAGATCAGATGCACGACCATCATCAGATCGGGCGAGCTTTTCGCAGTCGTGATGCCGATGCGGCGGACTTCTTCCGGCAGGCGCGGTTCGGCGATCGAGACGCGGTTCTGGACGAGTACCTGCGCCTTGTCGAGGTCGGTGCCGAGCTTGAAGGTGACGGTCAGCGCCATCGAGCCATCGGCAGGTCGAGTAGGAGGACATATAGAGCATGTCCTCGACGCCGTTGATTTCCTGTTCGAGCGGGGTCGAAACCGTGTCGGCGATGGTCTCGGCGTCGGCACCCGGATAGGCGGTGCGGATGACGATGGTTGGCGGTGCGATTTCCGGATATTGGGCGACGGGGAGCTGGAAATAGGCGATGCCGCCGACGATCAGGAGCACGATCGACAGAACCGACGCGAAGATCGGCCTGTCCACGAAGAAATGGGCAAATCTCATTGGCCGTTCTCCGCCGTTGCGGCTTCGGGCGGCAGGACAACAAGTTGGGGATCAACGATCACGCCGGGTCTCAATCGCGTCAGCCCGTTGACGACAATGGTTTCGTCTCCGGTCATGCCTTCGCGGATGACGCGGTAGCCGTAAAGCGTTGGACCAAGCCGGACCGGCTTTGTCGTGAAGCTGCCGTCCTCGGCAACGACATAGACAACCCGCTGGTCCTGATCGGAGCCGATGGCCTCGTCGGGAACGAGAATACCTTTATAGGTGTTGGATGCACTGACTTCGACACGACCAAAGAGGCCCGGCTGCAAGACGAGATTGGGATTGTCAAAGCGGGCGCGCACGCGCATCGTGCCGGTTTCCTGGTCGACACGGTTTTCAGCGAAATCGAGTTTTCCCTTGAAGGGTTTTTCCGTGCTGTCCGCAATGGTCACGAAGACATCGAGCGATCCGCCGCCCTCCTGCAGATTGCTGCCGTGCTCGCGGGCCACGCGGGCGTAGTTCAGCACGCGGCGTTCATCGACGTCGAAGTAGAAGTCGATCGGATCGAGCGAGACGATCGTCGTCAGCGCCGTCTGGTCGGCCTGCACAAGGTTGCCGACCGAGATCAGACGCCGGTCGATACGGCCGCTGAGCGGAGCAAAGATCGTGGTGTATTCCATGTCGAGCTTTGCCCGGGCAAGGCTTGCCTCCGCGCCGCGCAGGTTGGCCTGTCCGGATTGCAGCTCGCGACGGCGATCGTCGAGAGTGGAGACCGAAAGGGTTCCCTTTTGGACCAGCGCTTCCGTACGGTTGAATTCCGTCTCGGCAAAGGTGAGCGTCGATTTCAAGCGACTTCCAGCGACGAGGTGGCAACATCGAGCGCCGTCTGGAAGGGGCGCTGGTCTATGACGAAGAGCGGATCGCCCTTGTTGACCATGGCGCCGTCCTTGAAGTTGACCTGATCGAGATAACCGCCGACACGCGAGCGTAGCGTCACTTCATCGACGGCCTCGAAGCGGCCGATGAACTCGTCGCTATCGACGACATCACGGACAACGGGCTTGGCCACGGTCACGGCAGCTTTCGGTTGTTCCTGTGCGAAGGAGGGGCTCGAAGTTAGGATCGTGGAGAAGAGCAGTAGTGCCGGAACCAGGCAGTATCGTAGCATTTGTAAGCCCCCTGAAGCGCATGAAACACGTTATCCCACGCAGTCGCGCGGATCAGTTCTTGACGTTTTTGAGTGGTCAGCCTTGCCGGACTTCACGTGATTTCGGGCAGTCTGGGCACGGGCATGACCAAGTCGCGGGTTGTTCAAAATCAGCAAATATTTCAAGTCGGTAGGTGCCTTGCCCGTTGGCTGCACCCAGCCTTTGAAGCCGCAGCTATGTCAAACAGGCATAGCTATTTTCGGCCTCAGCTTACATCATTCGGACCTCCTGTCACCACGGAAAAGACGTGCTCCGGTATAGGCGCGCCTTTTAAGCGGTTGCTTTTTTCGTCATCCCAAAAGCCGGACAGCGTGTGCCCGGCCTCCCGATTTTGCCATTGTCCGCACTAGCCTGCCCGAGTGATTTCCGTCTGCAGCCGATGGGCGGTCCAGGCTGCGAAGGAGCCGAGCCCGCTGACGGCGGCGAGTTCGGAAAAGGCGAGGATGTCTGGTTCGAGATGGGCGGCGAAAAGGTGATCAGGCCGAGGAAATAGGCCGGCACATTGTTGAGGGGCGCTGCGGCACGCAGAGAGACGACGATGATCGCCACCACGAACACCACTGGGCCGAAGGCGAGCGGACCGATCAGCGGCATCAGGGCTGCGACTGCAAAGGCAGCGCCGATACCAAAGCCGATACCGATGGCGAGGCACAAATAGCTATAGAGGGCATCCTTGCCCGAGTGGCCACGGGTGAAAAGGCAACCCAGCCCATGAACATGGCCCAGACCGGCCAGCCGAGGCTGGCAGAGGTGGTTGCGGCGATGGCTGCGGTCAAGGCAGCTGCAAGTGTCAGGACGGTGAAGCGCATCGAGGTCGGAGCCGGAGCCGTTTTGATGTCGGAGGTCATTGTCTTATCCTTTGATATCCAGGTGCAGGGCGAAAGTCGGCCCGCCGCTCTTGCGGAGAGCCGGCCAAGCATCGGTTCAGGCGTTGTCGACCGGCTTCAGGAGGTCTGCCAGGCCGATGTTGCGGAACAGTTCGGCCCGGACACGGTCGGCAACGCCGTTGACGATTTCGGCACCATCCTGCGACGGGTCGATGTGGATGCGGAATGGACGCGTGCCGAAGGGCTTGTTAACGATATCGACTACGGCGGCGGCAACGGAGACCGGGTCGGCATCGACCGGTTCCAGGGCTGCCAGACCCTGCAGCGCCTTGTCCGCAACGCCTTTGTAGGGGCCGTCATTGTATTCGGCAGCACGGACCTGATCGGCCGGCGAGCCGGAATGGGCGAAGTGGTTGGTGCCCTTGGTGAAGGCGCCGGGCACAACGATCGAAGTCTCGATGCCCCAACGGGAGAGTTCGGCGGCATAGGAGACGGCAAGTGAATCCATCGCGGCCTTGGCGGCGAAGTAGGGCGACAGGTAGGGCGGGGTGCCACCGCGGGTCGAGGACGACGAGATCCAGACGATAAGGCCCTTGCCTTGTTTGCGCATGTAGGGGAGCGCGGCGCGGTTGATGCGTTGCGTGCTCAAGACGTTGATGTCGAACAATTCGGCGAACTGTTCCGGCGTGAAGGCTTCGGCCGGTCCGAAGGACATATGGCCGGCATTGTGGATGATGACGTCGAGACGGCCGGCTTCCGCAATGATGTTGGCGATACCCGCTTCGACGGAGGCATTGGAGGCGACATCGAGTTCGACTGAGCGCAGGTCGACACTGTGCTCCGTGGCAAAGGCCGCCGCATCGGCGACCGCTTTGGCGTTGCGGGTTTCGGTGCTCCGCATGCCGGCATAGACGGTGTGGCCTGCGGTCGAGAGCGTGCGGGCGCTCATGGCGCCGAAGCCTCTGGAGGCACCGGTGACGACGATAACTTGCTTGGTCATTGTCCTGTTCCTTCTGAAAGGTCGGTGGGTGGGGCTGCTGAGATGTGTTGACATTTGTCTGTCGGGCGGCGCGGCGAAGCACGATCTTCGCCGCGGTCCTTCCTGACGGTCAGATCATGCCGCCATTGGCGCGCAGGACCTGGCCGTTGATCCAGGAACCGTCGGGGCCGGCAAGGAAGGCGACGGCCGACGCGATGTCGTCCGGCGTGCCGAGACGTTCGAGCGGGTTCATCTTCGACATTCGGGCGATCAGGTCTTCGCTCTTGCCGTTGAGGAAGAGGTCGGTGGCCGTCGGGCCGGGCGCAACAGCGTTGACGGTGATCGAGCGGCCGCGCAGTTCCTTCGACAGGATCGCAGTCAATGTCTCGACGGCAGCTTTGGTGGCGGCGTAGACGCCGTAGTTTTCAAGCTTCAGGCCGACGATGCTGGTCGAGAAATTGACGATCCGGCCGCCGTCGCGCAGGCGTTTTGCGGCTTCCCTCAGAGTGTTGAAGGTGCCTTTCAGATTGACCGCGATCTGGCGATCGAACAGGGCGTCGGAGCTTTCGGCGAGTGACGAGAGGGTCATGATGCCGGCATTGTTGACGAGGACATCGACGCCACCGAAGGCGGCCTCCGCCGCGTCAGAACATCTGGCGGACGGCTTCCTGGTTGCTGACATCGGCTTTTGCGGTCAGCGCGCGGCCGCCTTTATCTTCGATTTTCCGGGCCAGCGCCTCGGCCGGGCAGCGTCGCCGGAATAGTTGATGACGACGGTAAAGCCGTCCTTGGCGAGGCGTTCGGCGATGGCTGCACTGATGCCGCGCGATGCGCCGGTGACGATGGCGACTTTGTTGCTGTTGTCTGACATTTTCTTTCTCCTTGATTAACCACGTCGCAGCGCGGTTTCGATGAGGAGAAGATGCCGCTTTCTATGCTGCGGATAATCGGCCATTGTTCGGCATCACTATTCGAAAATGGCGAACAATCCCGATGGACAGATTTGAAGCGATGCGGGTGTTTTCGCGCGTGGTGGAGCGGCGCAGTTTTACACTTGCCGCCGAAGACACCGGCCTTCCGCGCTCGACCGTGACCGATGCGGTCAAGCAGCTGGAAGCCCGGCTCGGGGTGCGCCTCTTGCAGCGCACGACCCGGCATGTCAGCCCGACGCTCGACGGCGAGGCCTACTACCGCCGCTGTCTGACCATCCTGTCCGATATCGAGGATGCGGAAGGCGCCTTTGCCGGAGCCAAGCCGAAGGGTTTGCTGCGGGTCGACGTGCACGGCAAGCTCGCCCGGCATTTCGTTCTGCCCGGACTGCCGGCGTTTCTGGCGCAATATCCGGATATTCAGATGTATATGAGCGAGGGCGACAGGCTGGTCGATCTGATCCGCGAGAGGAATCGATTGCGTGCTGCGCGTTGGCGACCTGCAGGACAGCGACATGATCGCGCGGCGGGTCGCGCTTCTGGAAGAAATTACCTGCGTCTCGCCGGAATACATCGCTCGCTTCGGTTTGCCGAAGAGTATTGACGATCTGAGTGGCCACCAGATGGTTGGCTTCTGGTCGACGGCGATCGGTGGATTGCTACCGCTGGAGTTCACTGTGGATGGCGGGATCCGTACCGTTTCCCTGCCGGCAGTGGTGTCCGTCAATGGGGCCGATACGCTGGCGGCAGCGGCCCGGCTCGGCCTCGGCATCATGCAGGCGCCACGCTATTCACTCGAGGAGGATCTGAGACAAGGCACGCTCGTCGCTATCCTGCCGGACAATCCTCCGTCCCGCACGCCGGTTTCGCTGCTTTATCCCCGCAGCCGGCAGTTGTCGCCGCGCGTGCGTGTTTTCATCGATTGGCTGTCCCGTGAATTTGTCACACGCCAGGACGATATATAAAAAGAAGGCTGTTGAACCTTGCCTTTTGGCTGTGGTGATCCCACATGCCCGGCACTTCAATATCCGCCCCTTCGCCCCATCCCGCCACGACGATCCGATGCATAGATACTCAAATCGATTCCGGATCGATGGGTTATACGTTAGATATGTGACTGTTCGCAGCAATCAGGAAATCGACATGAACGCCAACGATATTAGCGAGATTTCCGCCTGGCTGACGACGCAGGGCCTGAGGGGCATCGACGAGATGGACATCGTCAATGGCTTCTGCCAGCGCGCCCGTGCCGCCGGCATGCAGCTTGATCGTGGGCTTGCGCTGATCGACACGCTGCACCCGGTTTATGAAGGGCGGGCCTTCCAGTGGGATAGCAAGGAGCCGGTGAAAACGGCCTTCGAATATGGCCCGACCAACGAGGGCGTTTCGGCGGAAAACTGGGAACGCTCCGCGTTTTTCCATCTGCGCGAAAACAACCGCAATGAAGTTCGCCGTCGCCTCGGCTTTGGTGATCCGCTGGATTTCTACATGCTGGATGTCATGCTGGCGGCCGGGCACAAAGACTATATCGCGATGATCCATCGCTTCGTGGAGGATAGCCATATCGGCGATATGGACTGTTTCTATTCGCACTGGACGACCATGGACGAGGAGGGGTTTCATGAGGAAGACCTGGCAGCCCTTCGACAGCTGGTTCCGGTGTTGGCATTGGCGATTAAGTCAGGGTCGCTGACCCGCATTTCGCGGACGATTGCCGAGGTCTATCTCGGAGAAGATGCCGCCAAGCAGGTGCTTGAAGGCCGCATCTCGCGCGGCAAGGCCGAGCGGATTTCCTGCGGTGCTGTGGTTTTCCGATTTGCAGAACTATACCCGCATTTCGGACAACCTGCCGCCGGACGAAATCATTCCGTTCCTCAATGATTATGCCGATGCGGTGATCTCCTCCATCCACGAAGCCGGCGGCAACGTGCTGAAGCTGATCGGCGACGGCACGCTGGCGATCTTCAAGGCTGAGGAGCGCGAAGATGCCTGCGCCCGCGCCCTTCTTGCCGAGCATAATTTGCGTGCAAAGCTGAAAGGCCTGAACGAGCTGCGTCTACTTGAGGGTCGGCCGGTCACCGAGGTCTATCTCGGGCTGCATATCGGCGATGTCTTCTACGGCAATATCGGTTCCGAGCGACCGGCTGGATTTCACCGTTATCGGCCCGGCGGTCAACGAGGTCAGCCGCATCGCTTCGATGTGCCGTTTCGTCGATCGCAGCGTGATCATGTCATCGCAATTCGTCGCCGCTGCGCCACCGACGCGCAATTCCGAAGTTGTTTCCATCGGCCGCTATGCGCTGCGGGGCGTCAAGCGCGCCCAGGAACTGTTCACCTTGATGCCGCTTGAAGCCCCGGCGGTCGAGTAGGTCAGATGCTTTCCGCAGCCTGAGCCCGGCGATGCTTGAGAAAAATGACATCGGACGGATTGCTGGCGAGGTCGATGGCGCGATCATAGGCGGCAAGGGCTGCGTCCGTCCGGCCGCAACGCGACAGCAGTTCGGCATGGGCGGCATGAAACGGTTGGTAGGTATCGAGCGCCGGCGCCAGGGCTTCTAGAACGCGCAGACCGGCCTCCCGGCACGCCTGCTTCGGCCAGCGCCACGGCGCGGTTCAGCTGCACCACCGGTGTCGGCTCCATCCGCAACAGGCTGTCATAAAGAAGGACGATCTGGCGCCAGTCCGGCGGCTCGGACTGCACGTGCAGGGCCGCGATCGCCGCCTTGACCTGGAACGGCCCGGCCGCACGCCGCGTCATCGCCGTGTCAAGCAGGGCCAGACCTTCGGCAATCCGCCCGTCGTTCCAGAGTTTGCGATCTTGCGATGCAATCGGCACGCTGGTTCCGTCGGCGGCCAGCCAGCCGCACGGCGGGCTTCGGTGATCAGCATCAGGGCAAGCAGCCCTTTGATCTCGGCCTCGTCCGGCCGCAGGCTGTCGAGCATGCGACCGAGATAGATCGCCTCCTCGCCGAGCTGGCGCTGTTGGTCGCCGGCAGAGCAGGAATAGCCTTGGTTGAAGATCAGGTAGACGACGGTGAGGACGGATTGGAGCCGTTCTGCCCATGCTTCCGGGCCGGGCACCTCATAGGGAATGCCGGCCGCAAGGATCTTGGTGCGCGCCCGCGACAGGCGCTGGCCCATGGTCGTCTCGTTGTCGAGAAAGGCGCCGGCAACCTCGGCGGTGCTTAATCCGCCAAGCGTGCGCAGGGTGAGCGCCACCTGGGTCTTCGATTCCAGCGCGGGATGGCAACAGGTGAAGATCAGCCGCAGGCGTTCGTCCGGAATGTCGTCTATCGTATCTTCGGCGGCTTCGTCCACGGACAGACGGGCGATCTCGGAAGCTTTGCGGTCTTCCGTAGCAGGTCGATCGCCTTGCGCAGCGACCTTTAACAGCCAGCCCTGCGGCGAAGCGGGGAGCCCCGTCCGGCCCCAATGCACGACGGCCGAAGCCAGCGCATCCTGCAGTGCATCCTCGGCCAGCTGGAAATTCTTCAGCCGGGCAATCAGCGCCGATAACAGCCGCCCCCGGTCCGTGCGTGCCAGGGCATCGATGGCCCGGGAAACGGCTTGAGGATAGGGAGTGGCTGAGTGCATCAGGAATTATAGTCCATCAATGGCCGTACTTCGACCGTACCGTAGGCGGCCGAGGGGATCATCGTGGCGTAGCGCAAGGCGGAATCCAGATTCGGAATGTCCATGACATAGAAGCCACCCAGCCGTTCCTTGGTCTCGGCAAAGGGACCATCCATAGTTTCCGTCTTGCCGCTGCAGATCCTTACGCTCGTGGCTGTATCGATGTCCTGCAGGCCTTCGCCCGAGACATAGGCACCCGCTGCTTTCAAGGTTTCGTTGAAGGCGAAGTAGCCCTGCATCATCGTGTCGAATTCGGGGTACCGTAGGCCGGTTCGAGCGACGGGTCGGAATAGATCAGTGCCATATATTGCATAGTGGTTCTCCTGTGTTGGGGAAATCTGGAAGCGGCGGTTCAGAGGGCAAATGCCGAAAGGGCAAGGGTGATCGTCAGGATCACCGTTGCCAGAATGCAGGCGGAATTGCCGATGATCCGCAAGGGATGGGCCGGCGCATTGGCGCGCAGTCCGAACGGATGCAAAACCCGCCCGCCCACCGTCAAAGCTCCCGCCGCATGCAGCCAGAGCGGGCCTGCGCCCTGTCCCTCGGCCAGCATCATCAGGATGAGGATCATCGGCACCCATTCGATGAAATTGCCGTGCCGGCGCATGCGTTCATGCAGATCGACATTGCCGGCGTCGCCGATGGAAAGGCTAAGTGCCGAACGGGTTTTGCTGACATTGATCAAGAGAAGCAGGAAAATGACGGCCAGAAGGATCGCGTAAAGCGAAGAAATCGGAAAATTCATGTCTGTTACTCTTTGTGTTTCGGTCTCTACATCCCAAGAACGCTGCTCGTTTTGGGATTTCGACATGGCGTGAAAATTATTTTGTGTTTTTTGACGGTTCCGCTGGGTGCATGAAACCGGTGCTATTTTTCCACGGATCTGGAAAAACGGATGTCCGCAACTGACGCTACAATCATGATCTCGTCGCCGAGCGACCATTCAGCCGCCCGTGCCGCCATGCTGGCTGGTACCCTTGCCGAACCGCCGGGGCCGGGTGGAACGTCATAGGTCGCGTGACCGTCATGGGGCAGGATGACGCCATAGCCGCGCTGCAGCGCCGCTCGCGCCGTTGCCGCTACGCACATTTCCGAGAGCACGCCGCAGAGTGCCACGGTGCGGACACCGAGCCGGGTCAGGATATCGTTCAGTCCGGTCTGCTCGAAGCCGTCGTCCATCGTCTTTCTGACGATGATTTCGCCGGGGTGTTGTGGAAAATGGAGCTGCCAGCCGGGTTGATGTGGTTCGTCGGGGAGCGCCTGGCTCGCCGTCATTCTGCAGGAAGATGACAGGCACCCTTGCCACTCGGGCTGCCTCGATCACGGTGCCGATCGCCTCGCGCAACACTGCATGCGCCGGAACGGCTTCGCTGCCGGCGACAAATGCCGCCTGCATATCGATAACGATCAGTGCCTCCGCCTCGATTTGTTGCATGGCTCCCCCCAACAACATCTTTTCTGCCGTCTGTATAAAGCGACGGAGCGTCTGGAAACTAGGCTCGCTTCTCCGCCTGGACATGCAGCCATTCGGTGGGCTTGCGGTCATAGCCGCTGCCCGATTCCGTCTCGATCGACACGGCTTCCCAGTTTGAGGCGGTATAGATTTCTCTCAGCCCGTTCTCCGAGGGATAATTGTAATATCTGTCGAATTCGTCGCGGCCTTCAGCCTCGCCGGCCTTGAAGCTGGCATAAAACAGCCCGCCGGCTTTTAACGCGGTATGGATGCGTGCGAGGATATCAGGCAGTTCGGCTCTGGGTATGTGCAGAAGGCAGGCATTGGCCCATATGCCGTCATAGGCGCCTTGCGCGTCGAGATCGCCGAACAGCAATGTGGCAACCGGAATCCCCAAGCGCTTTTCTGCTTCGCGGGCAATTTCCGGGGGTGCCGTCCGTTGGGTGGACGTCAAACCCTTTCGCCAGCATGAATTCACTGTCCTGACCGCCGCCGCATCCGAGTTCAAGCACCGTTGCACCCGGTGTCAGATGCGCAAGGAAGGTCTTGATCCGCTCCCGGCTCGGTTCCCGGCCCCGGGATGCATATTTGACGGCTTCCGCTCCGTAGAAGCGTAATGTTTCCGGATCGTGAGACATTGTTCTTTCTTAGTATTTACGCATAAGCTATTGTTTATACTATAAATACTGAAAGCTTCCGGCAAAGTCAAAGCCCCGGTCCGCAAGTCCTTCCCCGTGACCGGAAGATCAGACCTTCTGTCCTGCCTCATTGAAGAAATGCAGGTTGGGCACCGGAAGCCGGACAGCGACTTCGCCATGCATGCCAAGGAAGCGGCGGTCGAGCGTGAAGGCCTTGAAGGCGACGGGACCGAGCTTCAGATGGACGATAATGCCGAAGCCGGTCGGCTCGACGAGATCGACGGTTGCCTTCAGCACATTCGGGCCTTCGGCGCCGAGAACGACATGCTCTGGCCGGATGCCGAGCGTGGCGCGGCTGCCGTCGGCTAGGTTGGCGGTGCCGCCGAGTGGCAGGACGATGCCGCCGGTGAGGGCAAAGTTTGCCGTTTCGCCGGTCTGCATGTAGCGGCCCTCGAAGAAATTCATGCCCGGCGAGCCGATGAAGCCGGCGACGAAGAGGTTGGCGGGCTTGTCGTAGAGTTCGAGCGGGCTGCCGACCTGCTGGATGATGCCGCCATGCATGGCGACGATCCGGTCGGCCAGCGTCATGGCTTCGATCTGGTCGTGGGTGACATAGATCGAGGTGGCGCCGAGGTCCTGGTGCAACTTCTTGATTTCGGCGCGCATCTGTTCGCGCAGGCGGGCATCGAGGTTGGACAGCGGTTCGTCGAACAGGAAGGCCTTCGGCTCGCGCACGATGGCGCGGCCCATGGCGACCCGCTGGCGCTGGCCACCGGACAGTGCCTTCGGGCGGCGTTCCATCAACGGATCGAGCCCGAGCTTGCTGGCAGCGCCGGCAACCACCGAGGCGATCTTTTCCTTGGCGGTTTTCCGCAGGCGCAGGCTGTAACTCATGTTCTTCGCCACGCTCATATGCGGATAGAGCGCGTAGGACTGGAACACCATGGCGATGTCGCGGTCCTTCGGGGGCAAGGTCGTTGACGCGCTTGCCGTCGATGCGGATTTCGCCGGAGGTGACCGCCTCAAGGCCGGCGATCATTCGCAGCAGCGTGGACTTGCCGCAGCCCGACGGGCCAACCAGGACGACGAACTCGCCGTCCTTGATCTGAAGGTCGACACCATGCAGCACCGGGTGGATGCCGTAGGACTTGCGGATAGCGGCGATATCGATGGATGCCATGGGATCAGCCTTTCACGGCGCCGGCCGTCAGGCCCTGCACGAGGTAACGTTGGATCAACAGGAAGAACAGGCAGGCTGGGATGAGCGCCATGACGCCCGCAGCCATCATCTGTCCGAAATCGACCGAGAATTTGGAGACGAAGGATAAGAGCCCGACCGGGAAGGTCGCCGCGTCATTGCCGGAGATCAGCATTAGCGAGAACAACAGCTCGCTCCACGCGGCGGTAAAGACGAAGCCCAGGGTCGCGGCGATACCGGGCAGCGTCAGCGGCAGGATGATCTGGCGGAAAGCGACGAACTGGGTGGCGCCGTCGATCATCGCGGCCTCCTCGAGGTCCTTCGGGATGCCGTCGAAGAAGGATTGCATCAGGAAAGTGGCAAACGGCACGTTGAAGGCGGTGTAGACGATGACGAGACCAGTCAGGCTGTTGGTGAGGCCGAGCGGCGACAGGATCTTGAAGATCGGCGCGACCAGCATGACCAGCGGGAACATCTGGGTGAGCAGCATCAGCGTCACGATCCAGTATTTGCCACGGAAATTGAAGCGACATGGCGTAACCGGCAAGCGAGGCCAGAACGGTGACGATGATCGCGGTCGAGCCGGAGACGATCAGGCTGTTCTTGAAGAATGTCGGGAATTCGCTGTGTTTCAGCACGAAATCAAAATGCTCGAAACTGGTCCGCGACGGCCACATCTTGATGCCCTCGGAATAGAGCAGCTTGTTGGGCGTCACCGAGACTTTCAGGAGCCAGTAGAGCGGGAACAGCGCGAAGACGACATAGGCAAGAATGGCCAGACGATGCGCGAGAACGGAGAGAATGCGTTTGCCGGTCATGATCTCAATCCTTGCTCAACAGCCACTGCCGCAGGATCACGATCAGCATCGAATAGGTGATCAGCAGCACAAGCAGCACCAGCGCGATGGCCGAGGCATAGCCGAAATCGAGCCGCTTGAAGGCCTGGGTGAAGATGTAGCTGGCGACGATCTGGCTGCGGTCGGCTGGACCGCCATTGGTCATGACGATGATCAGGTCGGCGAAGTTGGAGATCCAGACGGTGCGCAGCAGTACGGTGATGGCGATGGTCGGGGCGAGGAAGGGCAGGGTGATCGAGACAAAGCGCTGCACCGGACCGGCGCCATCGATGCTGGCCGCCTCGTAAAGATCGCGCGGGATCGCCTGCAGGGCCGCCAGAAGCGTGATCGCGAAGAACGGAATGCCCCACCAGACATTGGCGATGATTGGCCCCCACATCGAAAGCTGTGGATCGGACAGGATGTTGGAAGGTTCGCTCATCAGGCCAAGTGAGAACAGCCAATGCGGGATGGGACCGACGACCGGATTGAACAGCCAGGCCCAGTTGAGACCGGCGAGAAAGCTTGGAACGGCCCAGGGCAGGAACACCAGCGCCTGGACGATGGCGCGGCCATAGAACGGCTTGTCGAGTAAAAGCGCGAGGATGAGGCCGAAGACGAATTGCAGAAGGACGGACCAGCCGGTCCACCACAGCGTGTTCCTCAAGGCCCGATAGAAATTCTGGTCCTCATACAGCGTCCTGAAGTGATCGAGCCCGATGAAACCGCCGGACATCGGATTGAGCAGCTGGATATCGCGGAAGGCATAGGAAATGCCGAGCACCAGCGGCACCAGCATGACGGTGACGATCAGGATCAGCGCGGGCGCGCTATAGAGATAGGGCGCGGAGGCATCGGCAAGGCGCTTCTTCAGCGGCCGCTGGTCCCTGCGCGCCGCCATGGCGGGCTGCTGCATGTGAAGCCATCGTCAAATGTTTCCAGTTTGCGGCGCGTTGAGACGTGCCGGCTTTCCGTCGGGGAATAAGCCGCAGGCAGCCGACATCATGTCGCTGCCTGCGGTTAAGGGCTGATGGCTTATTTGCTCGCTGAGGAACTTCTGTTGAGCCTTGGTCATGTAGTCAGCCCATTGCTTGGCCATCTCTTCCGGCGTGATATCGCCGAGCATGGCCTCCCTGGCTGGTCTTGATCGCCATGGAATCCTTGAAGAAGGCGAATTCTTCGAGATATGTCGGCATCACGGTCGGGATGGCGTCCTTGTCGGCCAGCTCCTCGAACCAGCCCTTGAACTGGTCCGTTGCGAAGAAGGGGTCCTTCTCGGCGGACTTGAGCGCCGGCAGCGCGCCGATCTTCTTGTTCCACTCGATATTGCCTTCGGGGCCTTCAAGCGTGGCGATCAGCTTCCAGGACAGGTCCTTGTTGGCACTGGCAGACATCATAGACCAGCCGGCAAAGCCGATTGTCAGGGAAAGTCTTGCCGGAAGGACCCTTCGGCATGGTGGTGACGCCATAATCGGCCGCATCCATGCGCTCTGCAATGGCGATCAGCGCATCCGGATCCTGGTCGAGCATCAGCGCAGGTGCCGGTATAGAAGCCGGCGACGATCTCGTTGAAACCCCAGTTGACACTATCCTTCGGCGCATAGCCGTTCTTGTAGAGATCGGTCATCCAGGTGAAGCCCTTGACCCAGCCCTCTTCCGAGAACTTTGACGTGCCATCGGCGTTGAAATAGGTGTTGTCGCCCGCCATCGTGGCGCCCATCATCATCCAGCCGTTGAGGCCGCCCGGACCGCCGCGCATGCAATAGGCATATTTACCCGGCAGCTTCTTGATCTTCTCGGCGGCGGTGACGAAGTCGTCCATCGTCTTCGGCGGGCCGTCGACGCCGGCTTCAGCGAAGATTTTCTTATTGTAGAACATGGCGCGCAGATAGAAGCCGTAAGGCAGCATATAGGCGGTGTCCTTGACGTCGCGGCCGAGTTCCAGCGCGCGATCCGTCAGTTCCGGTGTCTGGTCCCAGGTCTTGAGGTAAGGCTCGAGGCTTTCGAGCATGCCATTGTTGGCATAGAGCGACAGCCAGGTGTCGGGCATTTCCATCACGTCCGGGATTTCGCCGGCCGAAACCATGGTTGCGAACTTCTGGAAGGCTTCGCCCCAGGGTAGCGAAATGATCTCGACCGTGGTGCCGGGGTTGGCAGCTTCGAACTTGGCGACGATCGACTTCAGTGTCTCGGTGCGCTCCGGGCTGGTAATGACTTCCACCAGCTTCAGCTTGGTATCGGCAAGTGCTGTGCCTGCCATCAACGTGGCGACCAAGGTCGCGGCAATCAGTTTCCTCATTTTCGTTTCCCTTTTATTGTTGGTTGGGTTGTATGCTGTCGCGTCAGCCTACCGATGCGGCAGTGATCGCCGCTTCGATATCGCTCCAGAGGGCCTCCGTTCCCTCCAGGCCGACATGGAGCCGTACCGACCGCGGACTGATGCCGAAGGCGACCGCGGAATTGGGTTGTGCTTTTTGTGAAAGGACGACTTCGCCCGGCACGATCAGGCTTTCGTGGCCGCCCCAGCTGACACCGAGCTTGAACAGCTCGAGGTGATCCGAGAAGGTGCGGACATTGACGCCATCCTTGAAGATGAACGAGAACAGGCCGGACGTGCCCTTCAGGCCAGGGGCCAACTGATTGGCAAGGCCGGGATAGCAGACGGTCTCAACCGCATCATGTGCCTGCAGGCGCTTGGCGATTTCGACGGTGGACTGTTCATGCGCCTTCATGCGGATCGGCAGCGTGCGCATGCCGCGTATCAACAGCCACGCGTCGAACGGCGACAGCTTGCCGCCGAGATAAGGATAGGCTTCCGAGCGGATGCGGCCGATCAATTCCTTGGAACCCGCGACAACGCCGGCGACGACGTCGCTATGGCCGCCGAGATATTTCGAGGCCGAATGGATGACCAGATCGACGCCGAGCGAAATCGGCTGCTGGAACACTGGGCTTGCCCAGCTGTTGTCGATGGCGGAAATGATGCCATGGGACTTGGCCAGTGCTGCCAGCGCTGCGACATCATGGGTTTGCATCACCCAGCTCGTCGGGCTTTCGAGATAAAGCAGCTTCGCGCCGGGCAGGGCCTTGGCGACTTCTTCTTCGTCGCGGCCGTCGACATAGGTCACTTCGATGTTCATGCGCTTGAAGAATGTGCCGAACAGGCGGAAGGCATCGGGATAGAGATGCTTGACGGCGACGATGCGATCACCCGGCTCGACGAAGGAGAGGACCGTGGAGGAGATCGCCGACATGCCGCTGGCAAAGCCGATGGCGTCTTCCGCGCCTTCGAGTTTCGCCAGCATTTCCTCGAATATGCGCACGGTGGGATTGAGGCCGCGCGTATAGATTGGCCGGACCTTTTCGCCGCGATAGGAGGCGACCATGTCGTCATAATCGGTGAAGGTGAACAGCGACGTCTGCACGATCGGCGGCACGACGGCGTCATAGGCATTGCTCACATCATGGGCGACGATGAGGGAGGCTTCTTCAGAACGGATCAAACCCGTTGCTCATTTGGACATTTCCTTGATGTCTTCCTCGACGATCGCGAGGATTTTCAGTGTTTCAGCGCGGCTTCAGGGTCCTGGGCTGCGATCGCGTTGAAGAGGGTACGGTGGAACGGAAAGGAGCGGCGGGCGAAATCCGGCCGGTCGAAAGGCTTTTCCCAAAACCGCTCGAAAGCGCCGCGCATCTGTTCCGAGCAGCTGCTTGAACAGCGGATTGTGGGTGGCGTCGTAGATGGCGAGATGGAAGGCGAGGTCTTCCGGGCCGGACGAGCCTTTGGAGAGATGCACCCGCTCCATCTCATTGAGCTTTTCTTCGATCATCCGGACGTCTTCCGGCGTACGCATGCAGGGCGGCGACCATGCCGGCTTCCGCCTCGATGCCGCGGCGCACTTCCAGCGTCTTCAACAGCACGTCGCGCAGATGCGTCGTTTCCAGCGATAGCGGCATATGGATGGTGGTGCCTGAAATCGGTTTCAACAGGTAGGTACCGCTACCCTTGCAGGGCTTCGACGACGCCGAGCGCCTGGAAGTGGCGGATGACCTCGCGGATGGTTGAACGGCCGACGGCGAGCGCGCTCATCAGTTCCCGTTCAGCCGGAAGGCGGTCACCGGGAACCAGGCTGGACCGCTGGATATAGTCGGCAAGCGCCGCCGTCACCTGCTGCGCCCGGTCGGCGGGGGCAGGGGGGCAAGTGCTGCTCTTGCGTCCAAAGGCTTCATCGTCGGCTTTCCAGTTAAAACCAGAATTGGTCTGACATCTGAGCAATAATGCAAATCCGAAGGGACGCGTCAAGGGGAGGATAATGGTTTCGGCAACGCATTGAGATGAGCCGGCGTGACACCACCGAACCGCATCGTTGAAATGGCGGCCTGCCTGCTAATGCGGTAAACTGGCCCGGTGAAGTTGCCGCATCGGCGCTGGAGTGTTCCTGCGCTTGAAACGGACAGGTGCCAGATGTCATTCGCAAACCGCAAGGATGCAGGCGCCAGACTGGCCGCTGCGTTAGAAGGCTATCACGGGAAGTTCCCGGTCGTGATTGCGCTCCCGCGTGGCGGCGTGGTCGTCGCTGCCGAAATTGCCACTGCGCTTGATGCGCCGCTGGACCTTCTCTTCGTTCAAAAGATCGGCGTGCCTTTTCATTCTGAGCTCGCGATGGGGGCAATCGTCGAGGGACCAGAGCCAACAATCGTTCGCAACGAAAGCATCATCCGGCAGGCTCGATCCACGACAGGGAATTTTCTGCGATATGCAAGTTGAAACAGGCGGAAATCGGCCGGCGGAAGCGGCTTTATCTCGGCGATCGCAGCAACATCCCGCTTAACGGGCGCGTGGTCATTGTCGTTGATGATGGCATCGCAACCGGTTCCACCGTCAAGGCGGCGCTCAAGGCCATTCGAAAACAAGGGCCGCAGGAACTGGTGTTGGCCGTTCCGGTTGCGCCGGCTGCTACCCTTGAAGAATTGAAAAACGAGGTTGATGCACTCATCTGCCTCAAGCGCCGTTCGTCTTCCGCGCTGTCGGACATTTTTACGCTGACTTTCGCCAGGTAAGCGATGCGGACGTTATTGCCGCGCTGGAGGCTGCCAATCAGGGCGGGCCGGAGTAACCGTTGCAGTCCGGCGCTTGGGGTGTCGCGGCGCGGCCCCTACATTCACGGGAAGAATGCACCGGTCAGTTTTTCCTCAGCTCCGAGCCTGCGATGCCTTGCGGATAAGTCCTCTCGCTGAGCGGCATCGCCTCGATCGCCTCGATCAGGCGATCGACCAGCAGGTTTTCGGCGCGACTGCCACGCGCGAAGCGCCGGGTGACCAGATAGACATCGGCGGCCGGCGGATTTTCGTAGGGCGGCAATTGCCAGAGTTGCCGCGCCTCGATATCGGCGGCGACCACATGGATGGGCAACGGACCGAAGCCGAAGCCAACCTTGATCAGCCGCTTGACCTCTTCGAGATTGGTGAAAAGACCGAGCACCTGACCGTTGAAATTTTCCCGCTGCCGCAGCCTGATCAGCGCAAGCGCGCCGCCGAGATGATCCGTCTTGAAGGACACGTAATCCAGCCCCGCGAGATTGGAAATTTCCGTCCCGCGCTTGCCGAACAGCGGATGGCCCGGCGCGCAGAAAAAGCCGAAATGCTCACGATACAGCACCGTATAGTCCAGTTCCGGGGGCTTTTCGTGGGCAAGACAGATGCCAAGGCAGGCTTCGCCGGACAGAACATTGTCGATCACCGTCTGGCTGGCGGATACCGTGGTCGAGAAACTGACGCGCGGAAATGTCCTGTGGAAGTCGGCCAGGAACCGATCGAGGAACGGGCATTCGATATGGCTGGCAAAGGCCATTTCGACATGACCAGTGACCAGATCCGGATCGTCCTTGACGAGATCGGGAAGGCCGGTGACGATGTTGAACATGGTCAGGCATTCGGCATAAAGCCGCGCCCCGGCCGGCGTCGTGCGGAAATGGTTGGAGGACCGGTCGATCAGGCGGCAGGCCATGTGCTCTTCTAGGCGGCGCAGGGCATTGCTGATGGTTGGTTGCTTCAGCGACAGCCGGTTGCCGGCAGCCGTCAGGCTCTTTTCCTCGACGATCACCGTGAAGGTACGCAACAGGTTCCAGTCGATCTCCCAGACGAAGCGGCGTCTTGGACTGGGCATGGGTTACCTCATTCATTTGGTGAATGCTGGTCCTTCACCTAATGTATTTGTCCGGGCGAGTCCATTGTGGTTTGATCACCCTCACCGGAGACCCAGCGAGGCGTGACGTGACCGACAGGAACCAAGTTTTCCCCGATTTCGGATTGAGCCCGGAGGAGCGGCACCAGGCCGTGCGCGGTCACTACTACGAATACCCGGGCATGGACGGCGCCCCGTGGCGAGATCTGGTGCTACACGCGCTCTTACGCCTATGCACGCGGTGCGATGGTGGACCTGCATATCAGTTCGACGGCGTCTTCCTGCCGGCTGGAGATCGTCCGCGACGGGGCGGTCGAGACAAGCGTTTATGGCACCGACGACATCGCCACCATCTGGCAGGAAACGCCCGATCAGGTCTCGGTCACCGGCTGCGGCTGGGAGCCGACCTTCACATTCCAAGTTCACGACAGCTGGCCATCCGGCGCCTACCGCATCGCGTGACGGCTGAAGGGCGCGACGGCAAGCCGATCCAGTGTCGTCACATGATGATTGTCCTGCCGAATGCCGGTCCGAAACCCGGCCGCATCCTGCAGGTCGCTGCCACCGGCACCTGGACCGCCTACAATACCTGGGGCGGGTCAAACCACTATCAGGGCATCACCGGCCCGAACACGACAAATACGCCACCACGGTCAGCATCGAGCGGCCGCTCTGCCGCGGTTTCGTCGTGTTGCCGCCGGACGCACCGCGTGCCGTTGGAGGTCAGCCTGCCGCCGGGCACGATCCCGCGCTATCCGCATATGGAATGGGCCTTTGCCAATGGCTATTCGAAGAAATACACATCTTCGGGTTGGGCCAGCTATGACAGCCAGTTCTTCCGGTGGGCGGAGCGCCAGGGTTATGGCGTCGACCTCGTCAGCCAGCACGAGTTGCACAACAATCCCGGCATCCTCAACGATTATGACTGCGTCGTCTTCGTCGGCCATGACGAATACTGGACCTGGGAAATGCGCGATGCCGTCGATGCCTATGTTGACCAGGGCGGACGCGTGGCGCGCTTTGCCGGCAATTTCATGTGGCAGACGCGGTTGGAAGACGAGGGCCAGCGGCAGGTCTGCTACAAATATGTCGCACGCAAGGAAGACCCGGCCTATCAGGGCGGTGATGTCACCCGCGCCACCAATTCCTGGGAAGCGCCGGAAATCGGTCGCCCGGGCGCTGACCTTCGGGCTCAACGCCACCAACGGCGTCTATTCCGGCTGGGGCGGCTGCACCGCGCGGCGTGCGCGGTTTCCCGATCTACCGGCCGCGTCACTGGGCCTTTGCCGGGACCGGCCTGTTCTACGGCGATCTGCTCAGTGCCGACAGCCATATCTATGGCTACGAAGTCGACGGCCTCGCCTACGAAATCCGCTACGGCCTGCCATATCCGACCGCCGACAGCGGCGCGCCGGAGGGTCTGGAAATCCTCGCACTCGGCATGGCGAGCCAGGTCGAGGAAAGCGATATCCTGACACGCGAAGATCTGTTCTTTGGTGATGAGGACGGGCGGTTCATCGCCGAGACCCTCTATGGCGAGGCGAGTGACGAAAACATGGAAAAAGTTCGCTACAGCAACGGCATGATCGTCAATTTCAAGCGCGGCAAGGGCGAGGTTTTCCACGCCGGTACCTGCGAATGGGTAGCCGGCCTGCTGCGCAAGGACGCCATGGTCGAGCGCGTCACTGCCAATGTCCTCAATCGCTATCTCAACCGATAATTTCATCCAGAGCAGAGCATCATGAACATCCAAGCCAATGAGCGGCCCGCATCCCACCTCTTCTACGTGACACGCTTGCGCCGGCCGCTGGTCGACCGCGCCGAGGGCATTTATTTCTGGACGCAGGATGGGCGCCGTTTCATCGACGGTTCCAGCGGCCCGATGGTCAGCAATATCGGGCACGGCAACCGTCACGTGATCGACGCCATGAAACAGCAGATGGAGAAGACGAGCTTCGCTTACCGTCTGCATTTCGAAAACGAACCCGCCGAGGAACTGGCCGGGCGGCTGGCAGGAAAAATGCCCGGCGATCTCGACCGGATCTTCTTCGTTTCCGGCGGTTCGGAAGCGGTGGAATCGGCGATCAAGCTGGCGCGGCAATGGGCTGTTGCGACCAACCAGCCGAAGCGCTGGAAGGTGATCTGCCGGTTTCCGTCCTATCACGGTGGTACGATCAGCGCGCTCGGCGTCACCGGCGACCTGGCGCTGACCGAAACCTTCGCACCGCAGATCCAGCCGATGCCGGCCATCCCGGCTCCGACAGCCTACCGCGACCACGACAACCTGACGATGGAACAGCGCGGCCTGCGCTATGCAGACATGCTGGAGGAGAAAATCCTTTCGGAAGGACCGGAGAGTGTCGTCGCCTTCATCATGGAGCCGATCGGCGGAGCAGCAACGGCCGCGCTGGTGGCGCCGGACAGCTATTTCGCGCGTATTCGCGAAATCTGCGACAAATACGGCATTCTGCTCATTCATGACGAGGTGATGAGCGGTGCCGCACGCACCGGCAAATATCTCGGCGGCGATCACTGGAACTGCAAGCCGGATATCATCACGCTGTCGAAGGGCATCGGCTCCGGCTATGCTGCTCTCGGCGCCATGGCGGCGTCAGCGAAACTGGTAAAGCCAGTGCTCGACATGGGCGGTTTTCAGCATGGCTATACCTATGCCGGCAATCCGCTTGCCTGCGCGGCGGGTCTTGCTGTTCTGGAGGAAATGGAACGGCTTGGCGTCGAAGCCAACGCTGCTGCGATGGGAGACCTACTGAAGTCCGAGCTTGAGGGGCTTTCCAAACGCTTCCCGTTCATTGCCGGGGTGCGTGGCAAGGGGCTCTTGATCGGCGCCGATCTGGTGGCAGATCCGCTGACATTCAAGCCCTTTGCGAAGGCGCAGGCAACCAACCAGCGGCTGCTCGATATCGCCTATGACAAGGGCCTGATCCTTTATTCCCGCCGTATCCGCGGCGACGGTTATGAGGTCGATAATCTGATTCTTGCGCCGCCGCTGATCATTACGGCTGAGGAAGTCGGCGAAATGGTCTCCATTCTGGGCGATAGCTTCGAACAGCTGGCGCAGGAACTCGACCTGCCAATCAGCACCAATGGCAACGGCTGAGAGCAGAATCATGAAAAACAAAGTCATTATAACCTGCGCCGTCACCGGCTCCGTCCATACGCCGTCGATGAGCCCCTATCTGCCGGTAACGCCGGACCAGATCGCCGAACAGGCAATTGCGGCGGCTGAGGCCGGCGCCTCGATCCTGCATCTGCATGCCCGCAATCCCGCCGATGGGCGGCCGACCGCTGATCCGGCCGTATTCATGCAATTCCTGCCGCGCATCAAGCATGCGACGGATGCTGTCATCAACATCTCCACCGGCGGCAGCTCGCTGATGACGCTGGACGAGCGGCTGGCCGCGTCGCTTCAGGCGCAGCCGGAAATGTGCTCGCTCAACATGGGCTCAATGAATTTCAGTATCTTCCCGCTCGCCAAGCCCGGTATCGAATGGCAGCACGAATGGGAGCCGCAGCTTCTGGAAGCGACGCGGCACGATCTTCAAGAACACCTTCGCCGATATCGAAGACATCCTCAAATGTCTGGGGGAGGGGTGTGGCACCCGCTTCGAATTCGAATGCTACGATGTCGGCCATCTCTATTCGCTGAAGCATTTCTACGATCGCGGGCTGGTAAAAGGCCCGCTGTTCATCCAGTTCGTGCTCGGCATTCTCAGGTGGCATCGGCGCCGATCCGGACAATCTCAGCCATATGAAGCGCATTGCCGACAAGCTGTTCGGTGACGACTATAAATTCTCGGTGCTGGCGGCGGGCCGACAGCAGATGCCGCTGATCACAATGGGTGCGGCGATGGGCGGCAATGTGCGGGTCGGGCTGGAAGACAGCCTCTATCTCAGGCGAGGGGAACTGGCCAAATCCAATGCCGATCAGGTGAGCCGCATCCGCACTATTCTCGAGGCCTTGTCGCTGGAGGTCGCGACGCCCGACGAGGCGCGTACCATGCTGGCGCTTAAGGGCGGCGACCGGGTGGGCTTCTGATGGCGGAGATTTCCGAACCAGCCTGTGGAGATCCGCCTCGCGACAGCCGACGATGCACATCTCATCCGTGCCGGCTTGCTGACTATCGCCCGCCATCTCGATGCCGAAGGAAAGGTTACCGCGACGCCGGAAGACCTGCGCAGGCACGGTTTCGGGCCACAGCCTGCCTTTACGGTTCTGCTTGCCGAAGCCGGCGGCAGAATTTGCCGGCATGTGCCTGTTTTTTCCGAGCTTTTCCACATGGCGCGGCTGCAAAGGCGCCTACATCCAGGATATCGTCGTCGAAGAGCGTTTTCGCGGCGCTGGTATCGGCGTGGCGCTTCTGCGCCACACGGCAGCGCATGTCCGCGCCGAAGGGGGCAGGTATCTGCGCTTGTCGGTCGAAGCGAAGAACGTCTCGGCGCAGCATTTTTACGAACGGATGGGGCTTGCCTGGTCCGAGCAGGAGCGGATCCATGCGGCCTATGGCGACGCTTTCCGAAGCGCTGGCCGGACAGCATGAAAGCGGGGTTTGAGGGATGAGCATGAAGACCTTCTATGCGGAAGAGCAGGCGAAACACGATCCGAAGATGTTCCTGTCGAGCGGTGCGCCGCAGCCCAACCCGGAAAAGCCGGAGCGGATCAGCGCGGCTGCTCGAAGGCGCAAAGGCGGCGGGCTCCGAGATCGTCCGCCCGCGTGATCACGGCCTGAAGCCGATTGCTGCCGTCCATACGCCGGAGTATCTCGAATTCCTGCAGAACATTTTTCTCCGCTGGCAGCGGATCGACGGCGCCTCGGAAGAGGTGATCCCGAACATCCATCCGCTGGCGCGGACCGGCCGTTATCCTGCCTCCGCCGTCGGCCAAGCCGGGTATCATATGGCCGACACGGCTTGCCCGATCTCCGCTGATACCTGGGGCAGCGCCTGCTGGAGCGCGTGGAGTGCCGTCGAAGCCGCCGAAGCGGTTCTGGCCGGTGCTCGCCACACTTACGCACTTTGCCGCCCGCCAGGCCACCACGCCTTTGCCGATGTCGCCGGCGGTTTCTGCTTCCTCAACAACTCCGCCATTGCCGCCCAGCATCTGCTGACGTCATCGAAACGCATCGCCATCCTCGATGTCGACCTGCATCACGGCAATGGCACACAGGGCATTTTCTATGGCCGCAGCGACGTGTTGACGGTGTCGCTGCATGCCGATCCGGTGCGCTTCTATCCATTCTTCTGGGGCAATGCCGACGAGCGCGGCGAAGGCCTCGGCCTGGGTTACAACTACAATCTGCCGCTGCCACGCAAGACCGCCGACGCCGGGTTTCTCGAGGCACTGGACGCTGCAAACCGCCGCATCGAAGCTTATGCGCCGGATGCGCTGGTGGTTGGGCTCGGCCTCGACGCCTTCGAAGGCGATCCCTTCGGCGGGCTATCCATCTCGACACCGGGCTTTGCCCGCATCCCTTGAAGCGATTAGCAGCCTCGGTCTGCCAACCGTCATCGTCCAGGAAGGCGGCTATCTCTGCGATGAACTGAGCGCCAACCTCACGTCGTTCCTGACAGGATTCAGGCATTGATGTCGGCAAAAGGACGAAAGAGTTTCTCATGAAGTTTGAGAAGCCACAGCGGTTACTTGCGTATTATTCTCCGGTCGCGAAGAGATCCGGTCATGAAGAAGGATATGCGAGTTCCCTGAGATTAGCTACGGCGAAATGCCATGAGCTAATCTGCTTTAGGTGAGCAGCGTGAAGCCGCTGCACACGGGAACCCGCGGTATTCCCTTCGATTTTCGGAAGGTGTTTCACCTTTTTTGGTAAGGTCGCGCCCGGTCCCCCGCCATACAGTTAGCCGTCTCGGAGGAAATGAGGCGCTCGCAAAGGTATGGAGGAGATTACCTTGGCAACTACAGCAGAGGAAAATGCATTATCCAGTCGCCCTGAGGACGAAAAACTCAGCATCGGCGCAAACCTGGTCTATGGCCTTCAGCACGTTCTCACCATGTATGGTGGCATCGTCGCCGTACCGCTCATTCTTGGACAGGCAGCGGGACTCAATACGAGTGAGGTCGGGCTGCTCGTCACAGCTTCGCTGTTCGCCGGCGGCCTCGCAACCATCTTGCAGACCATAGGGCTGCCGTTCTTCGGTAGTCGTCTGCCTCTTGTTCAGGGTGTCTCGTTCTCAGGCGTTGCGACGATGATCGCCATCTCCGGAAACGGCGGTATTCCGTCCATCCTCGGCGCGGTTATCGTGGCGTCGCTGATCGGCCTGCTGATCACGCCAGTCTTTTCGCGGATTATCCGCTTCTTTCCGCCGCTCGTTACCGGCATCGTGATTACCACGATTGGCCTGACGCTTATGCCGGTCGCTGCATTCTGGGCCATGGGCGGCAACAGCAGTTCCCCCGAATTTCGGAAGCCCGGCCAATATCCAATTGGCTGCCGTAACCCTCGTCATCGTGCTTCTGCTTAGCAAGCTCGGAAGCGCTTCGATTTCGCGGCTTTCCATCCTGCTTGCGATCGTGATCGGGACAGGTATCGCCTATGTCGCCGGCATGACCGACTTTTCCCAGGTGGGCAACGGACCTATCTTTGCCTTTCCGACGATCTTTCACTTCGGCTATCCGACCTTTGAGCTCGCGGCGATCATTTCGATGATCATCGTCATCATGGTGACGCTGGTGGAAACGTCGGCAGACATTCTTGCCGTTGGCGAGATCGTCGAAACGAAGGTGGATTCTCGACGTCTGGGCGATGGACTTCGCTGATATGCTGTCGAGCATCATTGCGCCGGTGTTCGGCTCGTTCACGCAAAGCGCCTTTGCCCAGAACGTAGGGCTTGTCGCGGTGACCGGCATAAAGAGTCGGTATGTTGTCGCCACCGGCGGTGTTTTTCTCGTCGCCCTTGGTCTGCTTCCGGTGATGGGTCGCATCGTCGCGGCTGTTCCGAGTTCCGTTCTCGGCGGGGCCGGCATCGTGCTCTTCGGTACAGTGGCCGCGAGCGGGATTCGCACCCTTTCGAAGGTCGACTACAACAACAATATGAACCTGATCATCGTGGCCACGTCGATCGGCTTCGGCATGATCCCGATCGCCTCGCCGGGTTTTTATGAACACTTCCCGGCATGGGTTGCGACAATCCTCCATTCCGGAATCAGTTCCGCTGCCTTGATGGCGATCAGCCTCAATCTCCTGTTCAACCACCTCACTATGGGAAACTCGGATCAGCAGTCGGTGTTCGTGGCCGGGACCGAGCGGATGATTCGATATCAGGACATCGCGCTTCTCCATGACGGTGATTACTTCCTCAATGGCAAGCTCTACGACGGTAAAGGCATCGAAGTACCATTGATACTTTCGGAAGCGCATTGAGCCCGTGTTCAAACGAAGCCGGGACGGAGATGGCACCTTTTCGATCCGGCCGGCATCACCACATTGATTTTCAAGGGAAATGGAAATGACACAACAGCATGAAACCGCCGGATTGCTCGACGCCCTTCTTGGCGCGATGGAAAGCGGCATTATTCCAGCCACCGAAGCGGGCGTTGCCTCCGGCAACAAGATCTTCGGCGCAGCACTTCTGAAGAAATCCGATCTTTCGACGGTCCTCGTCGAAACCAACAACGAAACAGAGAACCCTTTGTGGCACGGTGAGGTGCACACCTTGAAACGGTTCTATGAAATGACGGGATCGAACGACCGGACTCGCGTGACCTCATCTTCCTGTCGACCCACGAGCCCTGCTCGATGTGTCTTTCCGCGATCACATGGGCAGGCTTCGATAACTTCTTCTACTTCTTCAGCCATGAAGATTCGCGCGATGCGTTTTCCATTCCTCACGATCTGAAGATCCTGAAGGAGGTGTTCACGCTTGAGCCTGGCGGCTACAACAGAACGAACGCATTTTGGAAGGGACAGTCGATCCATGGGCTCATCGACCGTGTCGCCGAGCCGCAACGGTCGCAGTTGAAGGACCGCGCTGCTGCAATCAGCCGCAAATATGACGAGCTATCAGCCGCGTATCAGGCAAGCAAGGCAGACAACGCAATCCCCCTTAATTGATCCTCACCGCGCCTCTGCTGCTCCCTTAGCGCGCTGCTGGCGATTGAGTTCTCGCCGGTGGCGCGTTTGGCGGAGGGGGATGCTCCTCTGTTGGTTGGTCATGGATGCGAGTTCCATAACAAACCTTACGTGATTTTCTTATGTAGCCGGATACATTCTATTTCCAAGTGCGACATGCCCATGGCTTCGCTCTGGAGTATTTGGTGCGCCCGCGTGATGCCCGTCAAGTCTTGCGTTTTCGGCAGTAGAGTTCCAGCCGGTGGCGGACGAGATCGTAGCCGAGTTCTGCGGCGATCTCAGCTTGCAACTGTTCGATCTTGTCAGAGCGGAACTCGATAACCGCGCCCGTGTCGATATCGATCAGGTGGTCGTGATGCGGGGCATCTGCGGTTTCAAATCGAGCCGTGGCACTTTCAAAGGCATGGCGATGCACGACGCCCTGCTGCTCCAGCGCCGAGAGCGTTCTGTAAACCGTCGAGAGTGAGACGGTGGCATCGATTTCCTTTGCCCGGCGATGCAATTCGCTTGCATCCGGGTGGTCTTCGGCAGTGGCGAGAATCTTCAGGATCGCCGCGCGTGGCGCGTCACGCGTACACCGCCGTCCCTCAGGACGCCCTCCAATTCCACAACACGATTCTGGTTCTGTTTCATGGCTGCACACTAGCCAAGCGCGGCAAGTTTGAAAATAGCCAGTTGCGAATGCTTCTCATTTGCATTGACTTGTGCAGATCATTCACCTAGGTCTGTCAGCGACAATCAAAGGGAGTATGGAATGATCGATCAGACGAGACGCGCGATCCTGGCCGCAGCAACAGCACTGGCAGCCTTCGCGCTTGTTCAGGGAGCGGCGTCGGCGCAGGAGAAATTCAAGGCCGTTACCACCTTTACCGTGATTGCCGACATGGCCAGGAATGTTGCAGGCGACGCCGCAACCGTCAGATCGATCACCAAGCCCGGGGCGGAGATGCACAACTACCAGCCGACGCCGCGCGATATCCTGAAGGCGCATGATGCCAAGCTGATCCTCTGGAATGGTCTCAATCTCGAACTCTGGTTTGAGAAGTTTTTCCAGAATTTCGACGATGTCCCGGGCGTTGTCGTGTCCGAGGGCGTCGATCCCATGGGTATCGCCGAAGGCCCCTACAGCGGCAAGCCGAACCCGCACGCCTGGATGTCGCCTACGTCGGCGCTAATCTATGTCGACAATATCCGCGATGCTTTCGTCAAATACGACCCGGCCAATGCCGAAACCTACAAGGCCAATGCGGAAGCCTACAAGCAGAAGATCGAGGCGGCGATCGCGCCCATCCGCGCCGAGATTGGCAAGATTCCCGAAGACAAACGCTGGCTGGTGTCGAGCGAAGGTGCCTTCAGCTACCTGACCCGCGACTTCGGCCTGAAGGAACTCTATCTCTGGCCGATCAATGCCGACCAACAGGGCACGCCGCAGCAGGTTCGTAAGGTCATCGATGCCGTTCGCGCCAACAATATCCCGGTCGTCTTCTCCGAAAGCACGATTTCCCCCGATCCGGCCCAGCAGGTGGCGCGCGAGACAGGCGCAAAATACGGCGGCGTGCTCTATGTTGATTCCTTGAGCGAGGTGGACGGTCCGGTTCCAACCTATATCGACCTCCTGCGCGTCACGTCCGAAACCATCGCCAAAGGTCTTTCGCAATGAACCTTCAGGTTAACGCCCGGTCCGGGGAAGTGCCGGCACAGGGCAAGGCAGGCAGCGGCATCCGCGTTTCCGGCGCAACCGTGACCTATCGCAACGGCCATCGCGCCTTGCTCGATGCCTCCTTCGAAATCCCGACCGGCACCATCACGGCGCTGGTCGGCGTCAACAGCAGCGGCAAGTCGACCCTGTTCAAGGCGATCATGGGATTTGCCCGGCTGGCCCGCGGCGACATCTCGGTGCTTGGGCTTTCGGTGCCGGAAGCGCTGAAGAAGAACCTCGTTGCCTATGTGCCACAGGCCGAAGAGGTCGACTGGAATTTTCCGGTCCTCGTCGAAGACGTGGTGATGATGGGCCGCTACGGCCACATGAACATGCTGCGCATCGCCAGGAAGGCTGATCATGATGCTGTCGAGGCCGCCCTTGCCCGTGTCGGCATGAGCGATTTCCGCAAGCGTCAGATCGGCGAGCTTTCCGGCGGCCAGAAGAAGCGTGTCTTTCTGGCGCGGGCGCTGGCGCAGGGATGGCCGCGTCATCCTGCTCGACGAACCCTTCACCGGCGTCGATGTGAAGACTGAGGACGCGATCATCCGCCTGTTGATCGGGTTGCGCGACGAAGGCCGGGTCATGCTGGTCTCCACCCACAATCTCGGCAGCGTGCCGGAATTCTGTGATCGCACGGTTCTTCTCAAAAACACCGTGCTTGCCTATGGCCCGACCGAAACCACGTTCACCCGGGAAAACCTCGAACTCGCCTTCGGCGGCGTGCTGCGCCATTTCGTGCTCGGAGGCGACAGCCTGCATGACGATGCCGATCCGCGGCAAGTGTCGGTTATCACTGACGACGAGCGCCCGCTGGTCATGTACGGCGCCAAGGGCCAGATGGTGTCGCAACCGGCGAAGGTTGAGACCGATCCGGAGGCGGATGGCCAATGATCGCCATGCTGCTAGAGCCGTTTACCTATAACTACATGTTGAATGCCATGTGGGTGAGCGCGCTGGTCGGCGCGGTGTGCGCCTTCCTGTCGTCCTATCTGATGCTGAAGGGCTGGTCGCTGATCGGCGATGCGCTTTCGCACGCGATCGTTCAGGGCGTCGCCGGCGCCTATATGCTCGGCCTGCCCTTCTCGCTCGGCGCCTTCTTTTCCGGCGGGCTGGCTGCCGGCGCGATGCTGTTCCTCAACCAGCGCACCCGGCTGAAGGAAGACACCATCATCGGGCTGATCTTCACCTCCTTCTTCGGTCTCGGCCTGTTCATGGTGTCGCTGTCGCCGACATCGGTGAATATTCAGACGATCGTGCTCGGCAACATTCTCGCCATCACGCCGGCCGACACCCTGCAGCTTGCTCTCATCGGCGTGATCTCGCTGATCATCCTCACGGCCAAATGGAAGGACCTGATGGTCACCTTCTTCGACGAGAGCCATGCGCGCTCGATCGGCATCCCGACGACGTTTCTCAAGGTGCTGTTCTTCACCCTGTTGTCGGCCTGCACGGTCGCGGCGTTGCAGACGGTCGGCGCCTTTCTCGTCATTGCCATGGTGGTGACGCCCGGCGCGACCGCCTATCTACTCACCGATCGCTTTCCCCGGCTGATTATGATCAGCGTCGCGATCGGTGCGCTGACGAGCTTCTTCGGCGCCTATTTCAGCTATTTCCTCGACGGTGCCACCGGTGGCATCATTATTGTGCTGCAGACGCTGATCTTTTCCTGGCCTTCGTCTTCGCCCCGAAACACGGGCTTCTTGCTGCCCGCAGGCGCACGGCTGAAGCGCTGGAGGTCGCCCGATGATTTCACTCGACATGCTGCTCGCGGTCTTCGAATTCGGGTTCATGCGCAATGCGTTGCTGATCTCGGTGCTGGTGGCGATCCCGACCGCGATGCTTTCCTGCTTTCTCGTGCTGAAAGGCTGGTCGCTGATGGGCGACGCTATTTCGCACGCAGTCTTTCCAGGCGTCGTGATTTCCTACATCGTCGGCCTGCCGTTCGCCGTCGGCGCCTTTGCCGCCGGCATGTCCTGCGCGCTTCTGACCGGTTATCTCAAGGAAAACAGCCGTATCAAGCAGGATACGGTGATGGGCGTGGTCTTTTCCGGCATGTTCGGTTTTGGTCTGGTTCTCTACACCAAGATCCAGAGCGACGTGCATCTCGACCATATCCTCTTTGGCGACATGCTCGGCATCGCCTGGCCCGATATCCTCGAGACCGGCCTGATTGCACTGGTGACGACCGGCATCCTTGCAGGTCAAATGGCAGGACTTCCTGTTACACGCCTTCGATCCCGCGCAGGCAAAAGCTGTCGGTCTGCGCGTCAACTGGCTGCACTATGGGCTGCTCGCCCTTTTGTCGCTGACGATCGTCGGAGCATTGAAGGCCGTCGGGCTGATCCTCGCCATCGCCATGCTGATTGCACCTGGGGCTATTGCTTTCCTGATCACCCGCACGATGGGGATGATGCTTATCGTCGCCGTACTGGTCGCGACCGTAGCCTCCTTCTCCGGCGTCTACCTGTCGTTTTTCATCGACAGCGCACCGGCACCGACCATCGTGCTCCTGATGACATTGATCTTCATCGTCGCCTTCCTCTGGTCTTCGTGGCGGACCGCTCGCATCGAGGCGCAGCGGACGATCGTCAGTGATCTTGATGAGGTTTTGTCGGGAGCTTCCTGTCCGCCGTGGCGCTTACGCGCGCCGCAGCTCGTCCAAGCGTCTCACGAGCTTGTAGCCCTTTCGACGCTTCTTCCGAAGGAGAGCGAGAAAATGGTCGACCGCCTGCGTCTCGTGCGCGAACAGGTCGACCCGCCACTGTCCATGCGTGCCGATGCGGCCCCAGTTGCGGACCAGAGAGGTGTCGCCAAACAGCGTCGGCCCGATAGACAGGGCGTAGAAGCGTGCCATGTTTTTTTCGGGATCGATCCGTTGAACGCGGAGGTGATAAGGTTGCGTGCTCATCATGCAAGAATCGCTCGAACGGCATTCCGCGTCCAATGAGAGTTTTGAATCGGTTACGCGTGTTCGATTCATGTTGCTGATGGATTGGGATCGCCAATGAACATGCTTCACCATATTTCGTTTGGTGTGTCGAACATCGAGCGCTCGGCGCTGTTCTACGATGCTGTTCTTGCGCCGTTGGGCTACGTTCGCGTCTGGGAAGACATTAGCCCCGGTGCTGCCGACCAGGCCGTCGGCTACAGTATTCCCGACGGCGGTGACAAATTCGCCATCAAACTTCGCCCGGAAGGACAGCGGCCGCCCGGGTCCGGCTTTCACCTCGCCTTTGCGGCCCCAAACCGGCGGGCCGTCGCAGATTTTCACAAGGCGGCGCTCGAAAAGGGTGGCCACGACAATGGCTGCCCCGGTCTGCGCGCGGCCTATGGTTCTCACTATTACGCAGCCTTCGTGATCGATCCGGATGGCCACCCCATAGAGGCTGTTTTCAATTCATCCGAGTAAGGCGCGCCGGCATATCCCGGATGCGGTCGTCAAACGATCCGGCCGCGCGACGACCGGCCAGATAGCTGAAATCTCGCCCCGTTCGATGATGTTCACCACATCGACGAGGTTGGTGACAACGCAGGCGTGATTGGGCACGATGCGCAGCCTGTCACCGACCTTCAGATCGATCGGGCCTTCACTGACGAGTCGACCATGCTCTTCCGAAAGCTGGTCGATGGTGATATCGCCCCGGCCGAGCACATGGCCATAGTCCGACAGGCCGAGCAGGTCGGAGGTCAGCGCCTTTGAACCGGCGTCGATGATGGCGCGATTGGCTGCGGGGACCGAAACGACGGTTGCGAGCACGGTCAGCGCGCAGTCGTCCCATGTGCAAGCGCCACGCGAGACCAGCGAGCGGTCGTTATAGACATAGGTTCCGGGCCGGTATTCGGTGGTCACCGGTGCCTTGGCCGCGTCCATCATCGACGGTGTGCCGCCCGACGTGATCACCGGAACCTTGATGCCTGCCGCTTCGATGAAAGCCTTGGCGCGGTTCATGAAGGATTCGACAGCGGCCGCGTCGTTCGCCGGCGGATAGGTCATCAGGCCACCGAACACGAGGCCGGGCGCCTTGACGATCCGTTGCGCGAGCGCGGCTGCAGCTTCCGGGGTCGGCACGCCGCAGCGATCAGCCCCGGTGTTGCATTCCACCAGAACGCAGCAGCGGCGCCGGCTCTGAGGCAAAGGCGCCTGAGAGGCCGTCGATGACGGTCTCGTTGTCGGCGACGACGCTCAATTCCACCTTGCGGGCAAGAGCGGCGAGATGGGCCAGCTTCTCTGCGCCGAGGATATTGTAGGTGATGAGGACGTCCCGGATCTCCGGGCTGCCGGCAATCATGGCTTCGGCTTCGGATACTTTCTGGCAGGTAACGCCGATCGCCCCTGCCCGCAGCTGCATCTCGGCCACTGCCGGTAGCTTGTGCGTCTTGATATGTGGGCGAACTTTCAATCCATGCGCGTCAGCATAGGCCTGAAAACGGTCGATATTGCGCCGGGCTATGTCGAGATCGACCAGGACGGCCGGAGTGCTCAGGGTCTGAAGCGTCGATAGGGCCTTGCTCATAGGGTCTCCGAAAAGTCTGCTACAGTTTCAGGCGAAAGCGCTGCGCTGTCGCTCGGATTCCTATCTGGCAATGTCCCGGCAGTCCATGCACTCCGCGTGAATTGGGATATTCCGCTTCACCGTTTCGTTGCCACGATCCGGCAAATAACGATCGGTGGCTATTCCGGTGGTCGCAAGCCCGCCGGAGCTAATGCGTCAGCCCTCCCTGCCCTGCCTGCGCCGCCATTGCCGCGGCGACAGGCCCGTCCACGTCAGGAAGAAACGGGAGAAATAGGCGGGATCGGAAAAACCGAGCCGGAAGCCAATTTCCTGCACCGGGATCTGCGTAAACAGCAGCTCGCGCTGCGCTTCGTCGATCAGCTTGCTGTTGATCAGCGACTGGGTACTGCCGCCGGTGAGTTGTTTAACGATGCGGTTGAGATGCGTTGGGGAAATACCGAGCGCATTTGCATAGAATGATGCCGGCTTATGGGAGCGGAAATGCTGATGGATCAGCCCGGTTAGCCGGTTCAGCCGTTGCTCGTTTTCCGTCACCCCCCTTCTTCGTCACCCTGCCCCTCAGCGGACAGGCGGGCCGTCAGCCGGAGTGCGGATGTCAGGTACGCCTCGCAAAGATCTGCCGGTCCTGTTCGCCGGGCCGCCGCTTCTGCGGCAAGGCGGTTCAGGGTATCGGCGATGTAACGGCTGTCGGCATGGTCCGGCAGCAGCGCCGTCAGGCGCGGCAGACTTAGCCAGGTGCCAAACCGGCTGTGATCAGCGGGCATGGTTTTCAAATGGGACACCAGCACCGTGAAGACATAACCGTCAATATCTTTCGAGAACCGAAAGCCGTGACGGGAAAGGGGCGGCACGGTGATGACTGCAGGCACGACAATCGCCTGCACGGCGTCGCCAAAAACCGCATCCCCAGATCCTGCCGCGATGTACAGGATCTGAAAGAACTGCTCATGGCGATGCAGGCTGATCTCCCAGTGATGCAGGCTGCTACACGACGGGATTGTTTCGCAATGCAACCAGAAACCGGGAGAATCTCCGGTTTTCTCGCCATAGAGATTATAGGTGGGGATCGTGCGCATCTTTGTCCCGCAAATATCCAGCATGTTCGATTTGTGCAATTTCTTGGCTTCAATGTCCATGGAGGACGTCGTGCGCAGGTGTCACAATCCAACCGCACCATTTCGGGAGGAAAAATGCGCACGCAGGTCGTCATTATCGGTTCAGGTCCATCCGGACTGCTGCTTGGGCAATTGCTGGCAAAAGCCGGTATCGAGGCCGTCATTCTGGATCGTGTCGGCAAGGACTATATTCTTGGCCGGGTCCGTGCGGGGGTGCTGGAGCAAGGCACCGTCGGATTGATGGACGAAGCCGGTGCCGGCGCGCGGATGCACACCGAAGGGTTGCCACATGGCGGCTTCTCGCTCGCCTTCGACGGTCGCGACCACCGGATCGACCTTGCGGATCTAACCGGTGGCAAAGGCGTCACGATCTACGGCCAGACTGAGCTGACGCGTGACCTGATGGAGCACCGCGAGGCAATTGGGGCAATGACGATCTACGATGCCTCCAACGTCTGTCCACACGATTTCGACGGCCGGGCGCCCTATGTCACCTATGAAACGACGGGTGTGACCCACCGTATCGATTGCGATTTCATTGCCGGATGCGACGGGTTTCATGGTGCGAGCCGCAAGGCCGTGCCGGAAAAATCGATCACCACCTATGAAAAGGTCTACCCGTTCGGCTGGCTCGGCCTGCTTGCCGATGTGCCGCCGGTCAATCACGAGCTGATCTATGCCAACCATCCGCGCGGTTTCGCACTCTGCTCTATGCGCTCGGAAAGCCGCAGCCGCTATTATCTGCAATGTGCTCTGGACGAGAAGGTCGAAGACTGGAGCGATGACCGGTTCTGGGACGAACTGCGCCGCCGCCTGCCCGCCCATCATGCGGAAGCATTGGTGACTGGCCCGTCCTTTGAAAAATCGATCGCGCCGCTGCGCTCGTTCGTGGCCGAGCCGATGCGGTTCGGTTCTCTCTTCCTCGTCGGCGACGCCGCGCATATCGTGCCGCCGACGGGCGCCAAGGGGCTGAACCTAGCGGCGAGCGATGTTCATTACCTCTATGCGGGTCTCTGCGAATATTATCAGGAGCGTTCGCTTGCCGGTGTCGACGCCTATTCGGCCCGTGCCCTATCCCGTGTCTGGAAAGCGGTACGCTTCTCCTGGTGGATGACGACGATGATGCACCGGTTTCCGGATACCGGCGCCTTCGACCAGAAGATCCAGGAAGCGGAACTGGACTATCTCACCCATTCCCGGGCGGCAGCCACGGTGCTGGCCGAGAATTACGTGGGATTGCCCTACTGACGAATGAGCGCTTGAATGCACCCATTAATGCTCGCTGAATCCACGAGCGCGAGTTGCTTTCAGATTGCTCGACGAAGCAAATCGGCGGCGCGTGCTCCCACCGCCGATTCCCGTCAGGCACGTTCCAGTGCGATCGCGATCCCCTGCCCGACCCCGATGCACATGGTCGATAGCGAATGACCGCCCCCGGTCAGTTTGAGCTCGAGCGCTGCCGTGCCGGTGATGCGGGCGCCGGACATGCCGAGCGGGTGGCCAAGCGCGATGGCGCCGCCGTTGCGGTTGACGCGTGGATCGTCGTCAGCAATGCCCAACGCGCGCAAGACGGCAAGGCCCTGGCTCGCGAAGGCTTCGTTAAGCTCGATCGCGTCGAACTGGTCCTGCGTCATGCCAAGCCGCGCCATCAGTTTTCGCGACGCGGGCACCGGGCCGATGCCCATGATGCGCGGTGGCACGCCGGCGGCAGCGCCGCCCATGATGCGCGCGATCGGCGTCAGGCCGTGTTTCTTCACGGCGGCTTCGGAGGCAATAATCAGAGCAGCAGCACCATCGTTGACGCCGGAGGCATTGCCTGCAGTCACGGTGCCGCCGTCCTTCTTGAACGGCGTGCCGAGCTTGGCAAGCGTTTCGATTGTCGTTGCGCGGGGATGCTCATCCCGGTCGACCACGATGGGGTCACCCTTACGCTGTGGGATGGTGACGGATGTGATCTCGCGGCTGAGACGCCCGTTGTCTTGGGCGGCGGCGGCCTTGTTTTGCGAACGGACGGCAAAGGCGTCCTGGTCCTCTCTGCTCACCTTGTAATCTTCGGCGACGTTCTCGCCGGTTTCTGGCATGGAATCGACGCCGTATTGTTTTTTCATCAGCGGATTGATGAAGCGCCAACCGATCGTCGTATCGTGGATTTCGGCGGCGCGGGAAAAGGCGCTTTCCGCCTTCGGCATGACGAATGGCGCGCGACATGCTTTCGACGCCACCGGCGATCATCAGCTCGGCCTCACCAGCGCGGATGGCGCGTGCGGCCGCAATCACGGCATCCATGCCCGAGCCGCAGAGCCGGTTGATCGTCGTGCCGGACACTTCCACTGGCATGCCGGAAAGCAGCAGCGACATGCGCGCGACATTGCGATTGTCCTCGCCCGCCTGGTTAGCGCAGCCGAAAATCACATCATCCACCGCCTGCCAATCAACGGAGGCATTGCGCTGCATCAGTGCCTTGAGCGGGATGGCGCCGAGATCATCTGCCCGGACGGAGGAGAGTGAACCGCCGAAACGGCCGATCGGCGTGCGGATATAGTCGCAGATATAGGCCTCGGCCATCACGCGGCCTCCTTGTTGCCCTGATGGGCTTTCTTGGTCCGGGCGTTGATGTCGCGCAGGGTCTGAAGCTCGGTTTCCGTTGGAACCGGCGTGTCGATCACTGTCTCGGCAAACCTGATCGGCCAGCCACAATTCTCGACGATCTGCTCGCGGGTGACGCCTTGATGGATCGAAACGACGGTCAGTTCCTTGGTGACCGGATCCGGCTCGAGAATGCACAGGTCGGTGATGACGCGGGTCGGCCCCTTGGTCTTCATGCCCAGACGTTCGCGATGGTTGCCGCCTTCGCCATGGCCCATCGAGGTGATGAAGTTGAGCTTGTCGACGAAGCCGCGCTTGGAGAGCGCCATTGTGATGAAGATCCGGCCGCAATTGCTGGCGATCTCCGGGGCGCCGCCGCCGCCGGGCAGGCGAACCTTCGGATGCTCATAGGGGCCGACCACAGTGGTGTTGAGATTGGCGAACTTGTCGATCTGGGCGCCACCGAGAAAACCGGTGGTGATGCGGCCGCCCTGCAGCCAGTATCGGAACATTTCCGGCACGGAGACGGTGAACAGTGCGGTGTCGCACAGCTCGCCATCGCCGATCGACAGCGGCAGGACATCCGGCTTGGTGCCGACCGTGCCGCTTTCATAGATCAGCGTGATATCCGGCGCATGGGTGAGGCGGGCGACATTGCAGGCGGCCGATGGTGCGCCGATGCCGACGAAGCAGACATCGTCATTGGTGAGGGCGCGCAGGCCGCAATGGTCATCATTTCGGTAGGGGTGAAATCGCTCATCGTTATCTCCTCACGCAGCCTTCTTCGCATGCTTGGCAAAGTCTTCCGGCCCAGCCTTCATGATGTTTTCCTCGATCCAGGTCTGGAACGTTTCGCGATCACGGGCGATCTCGTCCCAGGCGATGTAGAAGGCGTTGGAGCGCGGATAATAGCCTTGCGCATAGGACGGGAACGCACCGCCGGGCACCGCGACAACCGCAGTCACCGCCCAGGAAGGCAGCACGACGGAGTTTGGTGAAGGCGGGTTCAGTTCATCGACGATCTCCTCGACCGTGACAATCGAGCGCTTGGCCCCCAGAACAGCTTCCTTCTGCACGCCAACGATCCCTTCGAGCAGGACGTTGCCCTTACGGTCGGCTCTGAGCGCATGGATGATCGTCACGTCCGGGCGGATAGCCGGCACGGCCGCCAGCACTTCGCCGGTGAAGGGGCATGTGACCTGCTTGATGTTCAGGGTTCACCTTGGTGAGGTCGGCGCCGATATAACCGCGCAGCATGGCAAACGGCAGGTTTGCAGCGCCGGCCTCATAGGCATTGGCCATGGCGGCATGGGAATGTTCCTCGATCTCCAGCGGTCGTGGCCACTGGTTTTCGACGGCATCGTGGAAGCGGTGCAGCGAGCCGACGCCGGGATTGCCGCCCCAGGAAAATTTCATCCCGCGCGCCGCACCCGCGCCGATCAGCTGATCGTAGAGGATATCCGGCGTCATGCGGATCAGGAAAAGATCCTTCTTGCCCTGCCGGATCACTTCATGACCGGCGGCATAGGGGATCAGGTGGGTGAACCCTTCCATGGCGACAGTGTCGCCGTCATGCACGTTTTCGGAAATGGCTTCCGCCAGCGAAGTCAATCGCGCCAAGGCATTCTCCTCCTGATGTGTATCCAAGTCTGGGTTGGCGCAAATAAGCGCTCTAATCCGCGTCGTCAAATATATTGTGCGTTATTTGACATTTGTTCGTATATCGCACATAATGGGCCGAATGAGGGAGCTTTGGCATGCGGGAATCGGATTTTGTCAGCGGCTTTGCGCGCGGTCTGAAAGTCATCGAGGCCTTCGGAGAAGCGCGGCCAAAGCTCACCATCGCCGAGGCGGCCAAGCTGACGGACCTCGACCGCGCAACGGTCAGGCGCTGCCTTTTGACGCTCGCCGATCTCGGTTATGCCGACTATGACGGCAAGTTCTTCACATTGACGCCGAAGGTGCTGCGGCTCGGCCATGCCTACCTTTCGGCAACCCCGCTGCCATTGATGATCCAGCCCTATCTCGATCAGCTCTCGGAAAGGGCGGGGCAAAGCGCATCCGCCTCGGTTCTCGACGGGACGGAGGTGGTCTATATCGCCCGCGCCTCGCAAAAGCGCGTGATGTCGATCAACCTGTCGCCTGGATCGCGCCTGCCGGCCTATTGTGCGTCGATGGGGCGGGTGCTTCTCGCCGCCTTGCCTGAAACCGAAGCGCGCGGCGTGCTGGACCGCTCCGAACTCAGGGCCAATACGCCGCTGACGAAGACAGACCGGGACGTCCTGATGGACGAACTCCGCCACGTCCGGTCCGAGGGATACGCCATTATCGATCAGGAGCTGGAGCTCGGCCTCTGCTCCATCGCCGTCCCGGTCGAAAACGACCGCGGCCGCGTGGTCGCCGCCATCAATATAGGTGCCCCTGCGGCTCATGTGCCTGCGGCGGAAATGGCGGCACGCTACCTGCCTTTGCTGAAAGACACACAGAAGGCGCTGCGGCTGGTGTTGCGATAAATCACCCGTCGGTGCGGCTTTGCTGCCGGCATGTCTCCTGCCTGATCCAAACATGGCAAATTCGCCGCCGCCATGGAGGCAGCAGCGAATTCAGCCGGAGAAGGACAGGAAAGGCGATTTATGCCGCTGGCGTTGGTTCGCCGAGCGACAGCATCAGCCGGTTTGCCCAGTTGAAGAAGGCCGCGCCGTGGATCGCGTCGGCGATTTCGAGATCGTCGAGACCTTCCGACCGCAGCCGTTCGATGTCGGTGACGCCGAAGCTGGAAGGGGTTTCCGTCAGGGCCACCGAGACCTTGGTGACAGCATTCCAGCGGCGGCTGCCGAGATCGGCGTCAGTTCCTTCATCAAGCAGCTTTTGCACATCGCCGGTGCGCTTGGAATGATGCGACGCGAAGCGGGAATGCACCGATGCGCAAAAGATGCAGCCGTTGAAGCGTGATGCGGCGGCGGCGGAAAGCTCGCGTTCTGCGCGCGGCAGACCCGCCTTGGTGTTGTAGAAGATGTCCTTGTCCGTCTTGGTCCGGGCTTCCAGAATTTCCGGATCGCGGGCAAGCAGCATGAAATAGGGCGATTTCGAGAGCGTGACGCATCGACGAGCCCGACCCAGTGCTGTTCGGTCAAGTCTGCTTCTGCAAGCGGCGTCAGCCAGGGCGTCCAGCCGATCTCGGCTTGGGTGAAAACGGTCGGGCGATTGTCGATGGTCGGATGGATGACGGTTTCGGTCATGTGCTGTTTCCTTATTCGGCTGCCGTTGCGGATACGAGAGTACCCTCGCCCGACTCGGACAGTGCTGTAAGACCGGTGACCACTCGGATCTGGAAGGCGAGGAAGGCAACAATCTGCGACAGGGTGACAACCGCCGTCGTCGTCCATCCGGCATCAAGCAATGCCTGCAAAGCCGCAGGGCTTGCCTCGCGCGGCCGGTAGACCAGCAGATGGCTATGCTCCAGAGCTGCTGAGAGCTTGTGCCCGAGCGCCGTTCGGCCGGATTCCCGATACTGTGAAGACCAATCCCGACTTGTCTTCGCTGGACAATGGCCCAGACGGATATTTCCCATAAGGGCCGCTCGTCCGCCCGGCCTCGATTTCGCTTTTCACCGCAGCGATCGACGCGGCATCGCCTTCAATGCCGGCAGCATAGAATGCCTCGGCCGTCTCCGCGTCGTGCAATCCGGCAACGAAGGTCGCAACGATAAGACGTTCGGCCCGCGTGACATCGCCTTCACGCGCCGGCTCAAACAGGGCAAGATAGCTCTTCTGGGCGTTGTCGCGTGTTTCAGGCCGTTCCTTGCGGATGCGGTCGACGAATGATCCGGGGCGGATATCTGCCAGACGGTCGATGACGTCAGGTGTCGGTACAGTCATGGTCGTTGCCTTTCTTCGAAAACGGACTTCATGCGGTCGCGGCCAGCCGGCGCGGTTGCTGCGCAAGCGGCTGCCTGGCCCAGCCGAGCGCTGGGGCGACGACAGTTGCGGTCAGTTCCAGCGAGCGCAGGATAAGTGCGTGGGGTGGGTCCACCGAATGTACCTGGAAGACGAGATCGGTGACGCGCGACAATGCGGTATCGGCCTGCAGCGACGCGATCACATCATCGGGCGTTCCGACATGAACGTCGAAAGCCTTGATAAGATCGGCGGTTGTCTTCCCGGTTATTGTGTGGCCGCTGGCGATGAAACGCTCGACAATCCGCCGCAATCCCAGTTCGGCAAAGTGCAGCGCTTCCTTTCGGTCATCGGCGACGAAAAGACTTCTCGAGCCAAGGATGCGCGGGGTCCTGCCCTTCGGAAGGTTGGCGAAATAGGCATCGAGAATCGGGTTCTGCAGGTCCGAGAGCGTCGCTTGCAGGGCCTCCAGCGGGCGCGGTTGCGTGCGCGACAGCATCAGGCCGTCGCCATCACGTCCGGCGCGTTCGCCGCCGCCGACTGAAAAGGTCGCCTGCCAGATATGATCAAGCAAATGCGGTGCCGTCGGGTAGAGCCGGTTGCCGCCGACCAGTTCCCGGCCAGCCCACGCATCGCGCACGGTCGCAAGGCTCCTGGCATAGACGGAACCCCGGTCGGCACTTTCCAATCCGAACGGCAGGAAAGCCTGTGGCGTGCCGCCGGTGCCGAAACCGATCTCTAGGCGGCCATTCGACAGGATGTCGAGCACCGCCGTATCCTCGGCAACGCGAACCGCAGTCTCCATCGGCAAGGTGATCACACCGGTGCCAAGGCGGATGCGCGACGTCCGCGCCGCAAGCTCTGCGAGGAAAATCAGCGGTGCGGGAAGCCCGCCTTCGTCCGCGTCGAAATGGTGCTGGGCCACCCAGGCGCTGTTGAAACCGAGCTTCTCGGCGTGAATGATCTGCTCGGCCACCAGGCGGTAGCGGGTGGCCGCATCGCCGTGATCGAGAACGCGGCTGAAAAAGCCGAGCCGTTTGGGCTGGACTGGATGTGTCATCAGATATTTCCTGGATTGGTCAAGGATGGCCGCCTGGCAAGCAGCGGGTATTTTTTGCCCGGAATGGCGTCGATCAGTTCCCGGGTATAGGCGCTCTGCGGGCGGTCGAAGACATCTTCGACGGCACCACTTTCCACGATCTTTCCGCCGTTGAGGACGCTGACAGTGTCCGAAATCTGGCGCACCACCGCGAGGTCGTGCGAGACGAAGAGATAGGTGAGCCCGAGGTCACGCTGCAGCGTGTCCGAGCAAGGACAGGATCTGCGCCTGCACGGTGACGTCGAGCGCCGATACGGCTTCGTCGAGAATAAGGACCTGCGGATCGAGAACCAGCGCACGGGCGATGGCGACGCGCTGACGCTGGCCGCCGGAAAGCGCATGCGGCCGGCGTTGCAGCACGTCGAGCGGCAATCCGACCTTTTCGATCGTGCTGGCGACGATCTCGGCGCGCTTGGCCCGCGCTATCGGCTCGAAATTCAACAACGGCTCCTCAACGATCCCTGCGATCGTCTGGCGCGGGTCGAGCGAGCCGAATGGATTTTGATAGACGAGCTGGATCTTCTTGCGCAGCAGCCTCAACGTTTCGCGCGGCGGTGCGGACAGATCGAGACCATCGACGATCACCTTGCCGGCGGTGGGCTTCTGAAAGGCCGCGACTGTCCGGATGGTTGTCGTCTTGCCGGACCCGGACTCGCCGACCAGCGCATGCGTGGTGCCGCGCCGGACGCGAAAGGACACATCGTCGAGGGCGCGAAGGCCCTTGTCCTTGCCGCCAAGGCCGAAATCCTGAACCAGTCCTTCAACGATGACGATATCGTCGGCGGCCTCGCCCTGAGTGGCTTTGCAACGGCGGCAACGCGGCGTGGCCGGACATTGAGTGAGGGAGCATCGGCAAGCAGCCGCTGCGTATAGGCGCTTTGCGGGTTCGCCAGAATATCGGCGGTTAGACCGTACTCCTGGATCCTCCCCTGCTTCAGCACGATCAGCCTGTCCGACCGGTCGGCGGCGACGCCGAGATCGTGGGTGACAAGCAGGACGGCGGTGCCGTATTCGCGGCGAAGCTCGTCGATGAGGTCAAGAATGTGCTTCTGCACCGTGACATCCAGCGCGCTGGTCGGCTCGTCGGCGATGATCAGCGACGGCTTGAGCGCAATGGCGATGGCGATTAGCACCCGTTGCTTCATGCCGCCGGACAGTTCATGCGGATATTGGGTTGCCCTGAGTGCCGGCTGGTTGAGGCCGACGCGCTCAAGAGCAGCTCGATGGCCCGTGCATCAGCGGCAGCGCCGGAGGCTTTGCCGTGGATCACAAGGATTTCCGCGACCTGTCTGCCGATCGTCTTGACCGGATTGAGCGAATTGCCCGGATCCCTGCGGCACCAGGCTGATCACCGACCCGCGTATGCCGTCGAGCCGTTTCTGTGGCCAGCCGGCAATCTCCTGCAGGTTCAGCCGGATGCTGCCGCCGTCGAGACGGCCGTTTTCCGGAAGCAGCCCGATGATGGCCTGCGCCGTGGTGCTTTTGCCGGAGCCGGACTCGCCGACAAGGGCCACCACCTCGCCGGGCGCGACGCTGAAGTCGATGCCATGAACGGCAGTCCGCGTACCGCTCTGGTCGCGATAGGAGATGGTCAGGCCAGACACGTCGAGAACCGGAGGCGGAAGGACGGTGCCTTCCAGCCGGCCGACAGGGGAAATCGTCATCGCTGCGCCCTCCCGATTGCCTGACTGACACGATTGACCGAGAGCACCACCAGCACCACCACGATGCCGGGCGCTGCCGTCAGCCACCATGCCGTTGCGATGTAGTTGCGGCCTTCGGCAATCAGCAGCCCCCACTCTGGCGTCGGCGGCGGCGCGCCGTAACCGAGGAAGCCGAGCGTGGAGAGCTGGAGGATGGCGGAGCCGACCTGAAGCGCGGTGAAGGCAATCACCGACGTCAGCGAGTTCGGCAGGACATGACGCCAGAGGACCTTGAAAAACGTGCCGCCGCTGCCGAAGGCGGCCTCGACATATTCGCTGCGCCGGACGCTGACCACCTCCGAGCGGACGAGACGCGCAAAGCTCGCAACCGAGGTGAATCCAACTGCGATGGCGGCGTTGACGGTGCCGAAGCCGAGCAGGATGATGATGCTGAGTGACAGCAGCAGCGCGGGTATCGAAAGAAGGACGTCGACGAGGCGCATGATGACCTCATCGACCCAGCCACCGATCGAACCGGCAATCACGCCTAGCGTCGTGCCGACAAAAGCCCGATCACCGCGGCTGCGAGCGCGCCGGACAGCGAGTGGACGGCGCCGTAGACGAGGCGCGTATAGAGATCGCGGCCGAGTGCATCCGTTCCGAGGAAATGTAGAGCGCTTGGCGCCTTCAACTGCTGGCCCGGCAAGCCCTGCACCGGGTCATAGGATGTGAACAGGCCGGGGGCGACAGCCCAAAGCAGCGCGATCGCCAAGGTCAGGTAGGCAACGACGAGCCCCGGCTGGATACGGATAGCGTAGCGGTTGGCTTTCTCGCTTACCTTGGCCGCGCCAGCGGCAGGGCACGGAGAAATCCAGTCGAGCGGATTTGGGCTATCGATATTACGATGCCGTTCGGTGGTATCGAGAATGGTCATGCCACGCCCCCAAGTTTTGCTTTCAGCCGTGGATCAAGCACCGGATAGAGCAGATCAACGGCGAGGTTGATGGTGACGAAGGCGGCGGCCGAGATCACCACGATGGCCTGCAGCACCGCGACATCCTGAAAATTGACCGCCTGTTCCGTGAGACTGCCGATACCGTTGAGGCCGAATACCGTTTCCGTGATGACGGCTCCTGCCAGCAGCTCGCCGAACAGCACGCCGGCGACCGTCAGCACGGGCAGGAAGGCGTTCTTGGCGACATGCCGCCACAGCACAAAGGCGTGCGAGGCGCCCTTGGCTCGGGCAACGGAGACGAATGGCCGCGTCAGCACCTCGTCGATATTGCGCAGGAGGATTTGCGCCATCGGTGCCGAGATCGGTACCGCGATGGTGAGAACAGGCAAGATCAGACCTTCCCATTCTCCCGGGTTGATCACCGGTACAAGCCGGAACCGGAACGAGAAGATTTGAATCAGCATGATGCCGAGCCAGAAGGTCGGGATCGAGACAAAAAGCGAGGGGAGCGACTGGATGAACGAGCGCAGGCGGCCGAAGCCGGGAAGATTGGACAGGACACGATGATCACCGCAAGCAGGGCTGCAGCGGCAAAGGCAAGTCCGGCAAGCCGGATCGTCGATGGCAGGTTGGCCGCCAGCTGAGCACTCACCGCAACGCCCGCCTGCAGCGAGTACCCGAAATCACCGGCGACGAAATTGCCGATCGTGTGGAAATACTGCGCCACGACCGAACCGTCGGCATCATAGGCGGCGCGGATATCGGCGATCTGTTCGGCGCTCAACCCATATTCCGGATTCTGGAATTTGATCAGTACTGCATCACCGGGCATTGCCTGCAGCAGCACGAAGGAAATCGTAAACGCCGCCCAGAGGACCAGCAGTGCCTGCCCTACCCGCGAGATTATGTATCTTGCCATTGGCTGTCACCTTGTCGTTGCAACTGGCCCGGCAACGCGCCGAGCCAGTTGGGAGCCGTTAGTGTTCGGCAAGCCAGGTGCTGTAGAAGCGTGGTCGGCCAACAGCTTCGAAATCGACGCCCTGCAGATAAGGCGCACCGGCATAAGCCTGTGGCTCTTCGAAGATAGGGATCGCATAGGCCTGGTCGAGCACGTAGTTCTGTACCTCGCCGGCGATCTGCAGCCGTTTTTCGCGGTTTGGCTCCGAGGACAGCGCTTCGAGCAAGCCGTTCAGCTTGTCATCGACGAAGGATTTGACCTTGTCGCTCGGTCCGCCTTTCTGGCGCAGCACGTCGCGGTTCTTCGGATAGTATTGGCTCTTGATCACGTCCGGATCGGCACGGCCGACCATGGCGGGAGAGACCGGGGTCTTGGCCGGGTCGAGATCATCGATGGTCCTGCTACCGGCATCGCCGGCCAGGACATTCAGCGTCACACCGAGCTTGGCCCACTGTTGCGAGACGAGCTGAAGGGTCGCTTTGTTCTGCGGCTGTGGCGGCGATTCATACGCCGTCAGCACGAGCGGCTGGCCATCCTTTTTACGAACACCGTTGGCGCCCGGCGTCCAGCCGGCCTCGTCCAAGAGCTTCGTCGCCTTGGCCGGATCAAAGGTCAGCTTGGAAGACAGATCGACATAACCCTGCGCCGTCGAGGCGACGATTGATTTGGCTTGCGGATAGTTGGCAGAAAACAGCGTCGAGATGATTTCCTGCGCATTCGTGCCGTGCAGCAGCGCCTGGCGGACGCGCACATCGGCGACCAGCGGGTTGTCCGGACGGAAAACGACGCTGTTGTTGACGCCGCGCGTCGGGGCCGCATAGATCTTGTAACCCTGTCCCTCAACCTGCGCCTCGTCATAGGCCTGTACCTGGCGGATGAAGTCGGCTTGCCCGGACAGCAGCGCGCCGATGCGCACGCTGTCCTCGCCGGTGATCACGTATTTGATACCGTCGAGATAAGCCCGGCCCTGATGTTCGATCTTTACCGGTCCCCAGACGTAGTCTTCGCGAACCTTCAGCGACAATTCCTTGCCGAGCGTTTCGCTTTCGACCACGAACGGACCCGAGCCGATGATCTTGGTCGCGTCGCCCAGCTGCTCGAAGGGCAAGGCGAGCGTCGCCAGAGAGACCAGGCCGGAACCGATGACCGACGTGCCCTGCAGGAACCCCGGAGACGGTTTCTTGAAATAGAATTTGACGGTCAGCGGATCGATGACTTCGCTGCGATCGTAATTGTTGATGACTTCGGAGACCGGCTGTTTCAGTTCCTTGTTGCCGAGGCCGAACGTATCGAAGTTCTTGGCAACCGCATTGGCATCAAGCGGCGAACCGTCGGAGAAGGTCACACCCTTGCGCAGCTTGAAGGTATATTCCGTGGCGTTGTCGTTGACCGTCCAGGATTCGGCGATCCAGGGCTCGATCTCCAGCGTCTTCGGGTTCTGATAGGTCAGCTTGTCGGTGATCTGGTTGAGTACGCCGCCATTCGGGTAGAAGCCGCCGGCCGGCGGATACAGGTTGGTGTGCGGTTGCTGCTCCAGATAAATCAGCGTGCCGCCCTGAACCGGTTTGGCGGCATCTTCCGCAAACGCCGCCGACGATGCCAGCGACATCAGCACGGCGCCGATCACGGTTGCTGCTTTGAATTTTCCCGAAATTCCCATTGGATACCCTCAAATTGTAAGCTGAGGAAAAGGGTAAACCAAAGGGGCGTTATATCAATATAGTCTATTGAATTAGTGTTCTAATTTATCGGCTTCGCGTGGAAGGATGCGGCCGCCCTTCGCCCGTTTCCAGCAATAAGCTGTCGAACGCTACCGAGCGGATAAAGCGGATTCGGCGATGAGGGATCGCAGCTGCCCCCACAGGTAAACCATCCTGTATGCACAGCCGTAAAAGGGCAAAACGGGGGATACTTGCCTCTGCAGCAAGTTTGACTAGAATTCTGCCCGGGGCTGGGGGAGCGCAAATGACCATTGAGGTCGATACGTTCGAATTTGTGGAGCGATGCAAGACGCATCGTTCGACCGATGCACTGCTCGGTGACCTGCTTCACACAGCCAGCAAAGTGGGCTTTGAACACCTGATCGTTAGTGGCGTGCCTGCAGGCAACGAGGCGCTTGTGCCATTGGTGGAGCTCAACGGCTGGCCTGATGGCTGGTTCCAGCGCTATGTCGAACGCCGTTATGCGGATGTTGACGGCGTCTGCCGCTACAGTCGTACCGCAATCAATCCTTTCTACTGGCAGGACGTGCCTGAGCGTTTGTCTGCCACGGCAAGTTCAAGGCTGGTGGCGAATGAGGCGACGGATTTCGGGCTGATGAGCGGCTATGTCGTGCCCAGCTATTCGCGCCGCCATTGGCAGGCGCTGGTCTCCTTTGCCTCGCCCGAAAAGCAGCTTCGGCTATCGCGGCGCCAACAGACCGCCGTCAACCTGATGAGCATGATGACGATACGCTGTGTCGAGAACCTGCGGCATCCCGAGGTGCTGGAGATCGTGCTCAGCCCGCGCGAGCAGGAAGTCCTCACCTGGGCCGCTATGGATAAAACGGCCGATGAGATCGTGGATATCCTGAGGATTTCGACGGCGACCGTTCGCAAGCACCTGCAGAACATTCGCCGCACCTACGGTGTATCGAGCACGCTCGGCGCTGTGGCCGTGGCGATGCACCGGGCTCATATCGCGCCTTAGCGCCCAAAAATACTCACTTCTGATACCTGTTTCCCTCCTCCGATTGTGGCAATCAGCTGTTGGTTGCTCCGTTGCTTGCGCCAATTGCGGCCTGAGCCAGAGGCAGATGACGTTTGAAGGAGGGTTGGCATGGCCAATATTTTCGGCACGAAAGGCAATGATTTTCGCCAGGGCGGTATCAGCTCCGACTATATCTATGGCTATGCCGAGGGAACAAATCCTGCCCTCGAAACCGGCAGCGACGACCTGCGTGGCGGCGATGGACGAGACCGGATCTATGGCGGCGGCGGCAATGATCAGCTGCGTGGCGAAGACGGAAACGATTACCTGTACAGGCCAGGACGGCGACGACCAACTCTATGGCGGACCGGGTGACGACCTGCTGGATGGCGGCGCCGGAAACGATACGTTCTGGATTGAGGGAAACATCGCCGGGATCGACACGTTCGTCGGCGGTTCGGGGACCGATACCGTGCGCCTTTCCGGCAATCTGGTTCGTCAGAAGATCATTCTCGACGCCGCATCCGGCGTCGAGGCGCTGAACACAGGTGGCTTTTCGCTGCAGGGTACGCAGGGCGGCGATACCTATGATTTCAGCGGCCTGAAGTCGCTCGTCAACACTGGCGCGAAAATCGATCTGCACGGCGGTGAGGATACCTATATCGGCCACGCCGGCATCGATGTTGTGCGCGGCGGTGCAGGAAACGACAAATTGTACGGCGGCGCCGGCAATGACCAACTCTACGGCGATGCAGGCCGCGACCTGTTCGATGGTGGCGCCGGCGACGATACGTTCTGGATCGGCGACATTGGCACCGACACGTTTCTGGGCGGCCAGGGCAGCGACACGGTGCGGCTCACCAACAATACAGATCGCCAGACTTTAACGATCACCGCCGCAGCGAGCATCGAAGTTCTCGATACCAACGGCTTTCTGCTGACAGGTACAACAGGCAAGGATGTCTTCGACCTGGCGGGCCTTGGCCGCTTCAAGACTGGCGCGCCGCGCATCGATCTGGAAGGCGATGCCGACATTTATCGCGGCCATGCCGGAGCCGACAATGTCGGCGGTGGCAGCGGCAATGACCGTATCGAAACGGGTGCCGGCAACGATCTTCTGGATGGCGGCTCCGGGACCGACACGCTGGTTGGCGGCTCCGGCAACGATGCTTATGTCGTGGATCGCCTCACCGACTTCATTGATGAGCGCAGCGGCAACGGGATCGATACCGTGCGCTCTTCGGTCACCTTCAGTCTTGTCGAAACATCCTATATCCGGGGTCAGTTCGAGAACCTGTCGCTGCTTGGATCAGGCAACATAAACGCCACCGGCAACGCGCTTCAGAACACGATCACCGGCAATGCCGGCAACAATATTCTGGACGGTGGCGCCGGTACGGACAAGCTGATCGGCGGCTTCGGCAACGATACCTATGTGCTGGGTTCAAGCACCGACAGTGTCACCGACAGCTCAGGTACGGACACCATTACCTCGACGATCACGCGGTCGCTGGGAAGTTATACCGGCATCGAAAATCTGACACTGCTCGGTTCCGGCAATATCAACGGTACGGGCAATGGCGGCAGCAATGCCGTCACCGGCAATAGCGGCAACAACACGCTGGACGGCGGCGCCGGCAATGACAGGCTCAGTGGCGGTTCCGGGATCGACAAGCTGATCGGTGGTTCCGGCGACGACACGATCCTCGGTGGCGTGGGCAACGACCTGCTGATCGGCGGCACCGGCAAGGACACATTCGTCTTTAACACGGCGCCGAGCGCTTCGAGCAATGTCGAAACGATCTCGGATTTCAACGTTGTTGACGATCGCATCGTTCTTGAGAATGCCATTTTTACGGCAATCGGCGCCTCCGGCCGGTTGCTTTCGTCTGCGTTTGCCAGCAACAGCACGGGCGTCGCGACGGACGCGAAACACCGTCTCGTCTACGAGAGGGATACCGGGGAACTCTACTATGACTCGAACGGCAACCAGGCGGGCGGTTCGGTGCTGATCGCCAAACTTGATCCGAACCTCTCGCTGACCTACCACGATTTCGATATCATCTGAGCGCCGTGGTGAAGGATACCTCCACGACCGGGGTTGCGGGAGGTTCCTCTTCAAAAAGCACAGGCTCTTACTTGAGTTGATCCTGCACTTTGGCAATGGCCGCATTGGCGCACGCCTCATCGAGGTGGCCGCCAGGTGCTCCGCCGACGCCAACAGCGCCGATGGTTTCCTTGCCGATCCTAACCGGCACGCCACCGGCCAGAACGAGGAAGCCGTCGATAGCGACGAGCTGGGCGGCACCCTGGTTCTTCTGGATGTTTTCAACCATGACACTGGTCGGAATGCGGGCCGACACCGACGTAAAGGCCTTGTCGCGGGCGGCGTTGACCGTATGCGGGCCGGCATTATTGGCGCGGGAGCAGGGCGCGAACGACCCCTGCCCTGTCCACGACGGCTGCCGATACGTTATAGCCATCGGCGGCGCAGGCGGAGACGGCGCCCTGTGCCAGTTCCACCGCGATATCCAGCGGCATGTTGTTTTCCTTGAGAACCTCGGCCGAGGCTGCGGATGTCAGGGCAAGTGCAATCGAGCCGGCAAGCAGTATACGGTTCATCTCATCTGTCTCCTATCGTGAACGCGATGCGTGAAAGCGCCTTGCTTTCTGGCGATAGGGATAGCCGTGCAAATGCGAATGCTGAATCCGCAGGGGAACCAATCCGTCTAGGTATTCCTACCTACGGGACTTCCGTGCCGGCCGACGTCAATTTGACAAAGTCGGCGACGGAACTGGTTCCGAGCTTCTCGGCAATGTTGGCCCGGTGCGCATCGATGGTTCGCGCCGACACGTTGAGTGCGACGGCGATTTCCTTTGTGGCCCAGCCGCGGCAGACCATATCCAGGACCTCGCGCTCGCGTTCCGTCAGGCCGCGCAGCAATTGCATTGATTCTTCTTTTTCGAGGACGCGCTCCAAGGTCCGGTATGCGGAATGGATGGCGTCCAGCAAGACCTGCTCGTCGATCGGCTTGGTCAGAAAATCGAGGATACCCGCCTTGAAGGCGCGGCGGCAGGCATTCACGTCTCCATGGCCTGTGATCATGATGGTCGGCCAGCGGATGCCGCGTTCAAGCAGCCGCTCGTGCATCTGCAGGCCGCTGATCAGCGGCATGCGCAGGTCGGCCAGGATGCAGCCGGGGCGTTTCCGGATCGACATGCGCAAGAAACGTGGCCGGATCACCAAACGTCTCGACCGTCATGCCAAAGGTTCGCAGAAGCAGTTTTATGGCCTCGCGTACCGGTTCGTCGTCATCGATCAGATAGATCTGGAATTGCTTCATTGCGCGGCTTTCAGGTGTTGTTCTACGGGTGGCAGCGCGATGGTAAAGGCGGCGCCACCTGATGTCTGGTTCCGGCCGTCGATATGCCCGCCGATCCGCTCGATCAATGAGGCGCAGAGCGCAAGGCCAAGCCCCATCCCATCGGTTTTCGTCGTGAAGAACGGTTCGAAAAGGCGCGGCAACGTGTCCGCGTTGATGCCAGGCCCGGTGTCGACTACCCGAACGATTGCGCCGCCCTCCGACATCATGGCCTCGATACGGATGCTCTTGTTCGCCGTATCCGCATCCTGCAGCGCTCGGCAGCATTGCGAATGAGATTATGCAGCACCTGCTCCATTTCGATGGGATCAACGACCGCCTGCGGCGGCGGCGTGGCGAGGTCGAGAACGAGACGGATCTGCCGCTTTTCGAGATCGGCGCGCACAAGCTCGGCAATGTCGGCAACAATCTGATTGAGATCGGCAAGAACAGGTTTTTGCTCCCGCTTGCTGATGTAGTCGCGCATCCGCTTCAGCATGGCCCCCGCGCGTTTGGCTTCGCGCACATTGGCGTTGAGCGCCTCTGGGAGCAAGGTGGGATCAGCGCTATCGGTGGATGCCAGACGCAGGGCAGCCTGGCTCTGGCTCAAAAGGGCGGTCAGCGGCTGTGTCAGCTCATGGGCAATTCCCGACGCCAGTTCACCCAGCGCTTGACCCGCAGGGCATGGGCAAGCCGCGTTTCGTGTTCCTGCAGCTGCGCACGCCGCTCGGCTTCCTCCGCCGTTTTCTGTAACTTCCGGGCATTGGCCCTCAGTTGACGGGTGAACAACAGCAAAAGCACCACCATCAATGAAACCAACGCAAAGCCGCCGATCCTCGGCGCGTTCAAAATGTCCGATAGAGACAGCGGACGTGTTACGTCGACCATGAAGGGCTGGCTCTGGCTGTCGACAACTTTGCTGAAATGCGGTTGCGTCAAAACGCTACCAACAGCCCTGCCCCCTTCCGCCTCCCGGTCCAGCACGGTTTCGCCGTCGAGGCTGACGCGCACATGCGCCCAGGCGGGGCGTTCTTCGCCCTCGATCAGCAGGTTCGGGTTGACCTGGACAACGATTGCCAGCCCCGGGCTGTCCGCAGTGGCGCGCTTGCCGAGAAGATAACGGCCTGGATAGGCGGGATTGAGATAGGTCCGCACCTCGCCTTGCCGTTGACTGGCAATGGCGCTTGCAACGGGGGACAGGTCGGTTTTCTGCGGGCCGTTCGGCGTCGATATCAGCGTGGTTGCCGCGGAAGAGCTATCCGATGGAAGCCTGACGAGATCGATCGCGGCGATGCGCGGATAGAATTGGATAATGCTCTGGAAGACTTCGCCGATCGCGGTTTCAGGCAGCTCGGGCGCTGCCTTGATTAGGGCCACGAGGCTCGTCAGATGCGCATCATGCTGTGCTGTCCGCTGGGAGATCAGCCGGTGGATCGTCTGCCCCGCAGCAGAGAGCTCTTCGGATGCCCGTTGATAATCGAGCCGCATTGATATGGCGGCAAAGAGCCCGATCAGGCCAAGCCAGACGAGCAATGAGACCGCTAGGCTCTTGAGGGGAGATGTCGCCAGATCATGTCGCTCAAATGTCTGTCCAAGTTTGCCGGGGCGCCTCTGCGCATCAGAACGGGCAAGGCACGCTGGATCGTAGCATCAAAATCGGCACCCGGAACATCGGAAACTTGACCTTGTCCAGACGCCTGGAACATAGATGGACGCACGCCTCGGCTGATACCGATCAACTGAATTTTATGGAAGCGGGTGGAATGCGGAAATTACCTGCGCTTTCGGCGATGAAGGTGTTCAGAAGTCGTCGGCCAGACGCGCAGCTTCACGCGTGCGGCCGAGATGCTGAACCTGACGCAAAGTGCGGTCAGCCGGCAGGTTCGCAATCTTGAAAAACAGCTGGGCGAAAACCTGCTGATCCGCCATCACCATGATCTCGAATTGACGCGCGCCGGCGCCGAACTGCTGGCAACGCTGCAACTGGCCTTTCATAATGTCGAGCAGACGGTGCGCTCGATCATGGAGAAGAACAACCGCAACCGGTTGCGCATCAACGCGCCGCCGACCTTTGCCAAGCGCTGGCTGATGCCCCGGCTGTCGCGCCTGCGCCAGGCTCTGCCGGAGATCGAAATCAGCCTCAGCACCGATCTCAGGGACACACTGGCCGAGCGCAGCCTGCTCTGATTGTGCCATCCGCTTCGGTGACGGCGAATGGCCGACGCTGCAATCGCGCATCCTGATGACCGAACGGCACATTGCAGTCTGCGCGCCCGGCCTGTTGGAGACAGCCAAGAGAGATGGCCATATCGACCCTTCGTCCTTGACGTTTCTGCATGTGCTAGCCGCGGCCGACCAGCGCTATCTCACCTGGCAGCATTGGCTGGACGCCGCTGGCCTCAGTGATACAGATGTGCGGGGCGGCATGGAGTTTGACCTTCTCGACCTCGTGATCGAAGCGGCCTGCAACGGCCTTGGCATCGCTGTGGTCGATTGGTTCATGGTCAGCAGCCAACTGCAAAGTGGCCAGCTCGCGCCGGTGCTCGACGTCGAAGTCGAAGGCCATGAATCCTACTGGCTGGTCACCCGCACAGATCAGCCCGAACCTGCAAACGTCCAGCATTTTCGCGCATGGTTGCTGAATGAGATCGCTCTGGATAACGCCCTCCGCGGCGATGCAAAATGAGCGAGGTCGAACATTCGTTTTTGGAATGCTTGGCCCGACAATAAGTCGCTTGCGAAAGGGTCATGAGGTCCCGTCTACTGTCTGAAACAGAATGTGTTTTCGGGTGGGCTCATGACGCAGCATCGCAACTTCATCGGTGGGCGCTTTGTCGAAGCTTCCGGCCTGTCCGGGATCGAGGTGCGTAATCCGGCCAACGGCAGGATTTTCGCCACGGTTCCGGCCGCAAACGACGCCGATGTCGTTGCGGCAGTCGAGGCCGCGAAAGGTGCCCAAAAGTTCTGGCGCAAGCTGCCGGCGATCCAGCGTGGCGATGCCTTGCGGAAACTGGCCGACGCGATCGAGCGCCATGCCTCTAGAATTGGCGAGGCACTTGCGTTGGAATCCGGCAAGAGCGTTGCAGACGCCACCGCCGAGGCGATCTATGGCGTCGAGTTGATGCGCTACCATGCCGAATGGGCGCGCCGCATCGAAGGCGAAGTCATTGAAAGCGATACGCCTGACGAAACCCTGATACTCAAGCGCGAGCCGATCGGCGTCGTCGCTTGCCTGATCCCGTTCAATTTCCCGATCTACACGCTGGTGCGCAAGATCGCGCCGGCGCTGATCACTGGCAATGCCGTCGTTGTCCGTCCGAGCAACAACACGCCGACTTCTGCCTTCGCCTTCGCGCAAGCCGTGCTGGAGGCCGATCTGCCACCGGGCCTCGTCAGTATCATGACGATGTCGCACGACGTTGCCCGCACCATGTGCACGCATCCGGCCGTCGGCATGATCACGCTCACCGGCAGCGTTTCAGCGGGCCAGACGGTGCTCGATTATTGCAAGGTCAATATCGCCAAACCGTCCCTGGAACTCGGCGGCAAGTCGCCTGTGATCGTCGAGCCGGATGCAGATCTCGACGCGGTTGCCCGCATGGTTCTCGGTGCAAAGACGGCCCATTGCGGACAGGTCTGCACCTCGGCCGAGCGGCTTTATGTGCATGCCTCTATCCATGACGCCCTTGTCGAGAAACTGCGCAGCGGCTTTGCGGCCCGCCGCTTCGGCGACCGCGCCGCCGATCCTGACATCATGGGGCCGCTTACCAATGCCGCGGCGCGCGATCGTATTCACGGAATGGTCGAGCGGGCCAAGGCCGAAGGAGCAACGGTCTCGGCCGGTGGCGCGATCCCGGATGGCGACGGCTACTTCTATCCGCCGACACTGATCACCGGCTGCCGCCAGGATATGGAGATCGTCCGCGAGGAGGTGTTCGGCCCGGTGTTGGCGGTTCTCTCCTACGAGACGTTTGACGAGGCCTTGGCGCTGGCCAGCGACCACCAGTTCGGGTTGGCTTCAGTGCTGTTTTCCGAAAACTACCGCAAGGTGATGCAGGCGGCGAACGAGATCGAGGCTGGCGAGCTTTATGTCAACCGTTTCCCGGCGGATCCGTACCAGGGCTATCACGCCGGCTGGAAAAAATCCGGCCTCGGCGGCGACGACGGCAAACACGGCATGCTGGAATTCACGCAGACGCGGCTTGTCATCCTGAAACATTGATCACCTGGCGAGGGAGGAACCACCCATGAAGATCGCATCGCTGAAAACCCATGTGGTCGCCGTTCCACCGCCGCATGTCGGCGGCATGTACTGGATTTTCGTTGAGCTTAAGACGGCCTGCGGCATTTCGGGCGTCGGCGAAATCTATGCGACCTCTTTTCATCCCTCGGCCATGGTTCCGCTGATCGATGATGTCTTCCAGCGCTATCTTCTCGATCATGATCCCCACCAGATCGAGCGTTTCTGGCGGGCAGCCTATTCGAGCGGTTTTACACAGCGGCCCTGATACGACGATGATGGGGATCGTCTCAGGTTTGGAAATCGCCTGCTGGGATATCATCGGCAAGGCTGCCGGACGGCCGGTCTCCGATCTGCTTGGCGGCACAGTCAACGAAAAGCTGCGCGCCTATACCTATCTCTATCCAAAGAATGCGGCCGGCGACTACGACTACAACGATCCTGATCTCGCCGCGGAAGAAGCCATCCGTATGGTCGAGATGGGCTTTACTGCCGTGAAATTCGATCCGGCCGGCCCTTACACCAACTATTCCGGGCATCAGCTTTCGATGGGGGTTCTCGACCGCTGCGAACTCTTCTGCGCCAAGATCCGTGAAGCGATCGGCAGCCGGGCCGATATCCTCTTCGGGACGCATGGGCAGATGGTGCCGTCCTCGGCGATCCGGCTGGCGCGGCGGCTGGAGAAATACGATCCGCTGTGGTTTGAGGAGCCGGTGCCGCCCGGACAGGAAGCAGCCATGGCCGAAGTGGCACGCGCCACGTCCATTCCGATCTCGACCGGTGAGCGGCTGACGACGAAATACGAGTTCCAGCGCGTACTGCAGCTCGGCGCCGCCATGATCCTGCAGATGAACGTTGCCCGCGTCGGCGGCCTTTTGGAAGCCAAGAAGATCGCCGGTATGGCCGAGGCTTTTTATGCCCAGATCGCGCCGCATCTCTACAACGGTCCGGTCGGCGCCGCCGCCAGTATCCAGCTTTCGGCCGCCACGCCGAATTTCCTGATCCACGAGGCGATCATGGATTTCGGCGGTTTTCACGGCGCGGTGCTGAAAACCAAGCTGCAGTTCGACGACGGCTATCTTATCCCATCGCGCGAACCGGGCCTGGGTATCGAGCTCAATCTCGATGTTGTCGAGAAGCACTCCCCTATACCGGCGACCGCCTGCACTTGCAGATGGCCGCCCACCCCGTCGATATCAAGGAATTCATGCCCGCCAGGGGCTGAGCCTGAACAGAGACATTTCATGACCTACGACTTCGTCATTATCGGCGCAGGGTCGGCTGGCTGCATCCTTGCAAGCCGCCTGAGCGAGAGCGGCCGCTACAGCGTTCTTCTCATCGAGGCGGGCGACAAGGACTCGTCCTTCTGGTTCAAGATCCCGATCGGCTACGCCAAAAGCTATTACAATCCCAAGGTCAACTGGATGTATTCGACCGAGCCGGAGCCTGAGCTGGACGGGCGGCGGATCCATGTGCCGCGCGGCAAGGTTCAGGGTGGATCCGGGCTCGATCAACGCCATGGTTTTCGTGCGGGGTGCAGCCGACGACTTCGACGACTGGGAAGCGGCCGGCAACCCGGGCTGGGGTGCCGCGGATGTCCTGCCCTTTTTCAAAAAGCTCGAGACCCATGAAAAGGCGCCTCGCACTGGCACGGCGACAAAGGCCCGATCCACGTGACGCCGATGCGCGGCATGACCCATCCGGTCACCGACGCCTATCTGAAGAGCTGCGAGGAGCTGCAACTGCCATCGACAACCGACTTCAACGGTGCCTCGATCGAAGGTGCCGGGGTCTATGATATCAATACCCGCAACGGCCTGCGCTCGCATTCCAGTGCCGAATATCTGCGTCCGGCGCTGAAGCGCGCTAACCTATCGATCGAGCGCCGCGCCATCGCCCAGCGGCTGGTTTTTGCGCCGGATGGGCGCGCCACTGGCGTCGAGGTTTTGCAAGATGGTGCCTGGCGGACCTTTTCAGCACGGCGCGAGGTCATCGTCTCGGCCGGTGCGATCGATACGCCGAAACTGCTGCAACTGTCCGGGCTCGGCGATAGTGAAGCGCTTGGCGCGAAGGGCATCGAGACCCGTCGTCACCTGCCCGCCGTCGGCGAAAATCTTCAGGATCATCTGGCGGCGAGCTTCTATTACCGAGCCAACCGGCCCACGTTGAACGGCGTGTTCGGCAGCCTGTTCGGGCAGGCGCGGCTTGGGCTGCAATATGTGCTGACCCGCAAGGGGCCTTTCGCCATGAGCGTCAATCAGGCGGGCGGTTTCTTTCGCAGCACGCCGGCGCATGAGCGGCCGAATATCCAGCTTTATTTCAATCCCCTCTCCTATCGCATTCCCGTTGACGCCAGCGCCTCGATGGTGCCGGAGCCCTATTCGGGCTTCCTCATTGCGTTCAACTCCTGCCGGCCGACCAGCCGCGGCCGGATTGCCCTTGCCTCTGCAGATCCGGCCGCGGCAGCGCTGATTCAACCCAACTATCTTTCGACCGACCTTGATATCGCCGATGTCATCGAGGGGAGCCGGCTGGTGCGCCGGATCGCATCGGCGCCGTCCTTGGCCGCCATCATCGACGCGGAAGTTTCCCCCGTCGCCATCGGCGACCAGCGACGAAAGCCTGCTCGACTATTTCCGCGCCAATGCCAGCTCGATCTATCACCTCTGCGGCAGCTGCATGATGGGGCCGGATGCAAAGACATCGGTGGTGGACACCCGGCTTCGGGTGCATGGGGTCGAAGGCCTGCGCATCGTCGACGCCTCGGTCTTTCCCAATGTCACCGCCGGCAATATCAATGCGCCGACCATGATGGTTGCGGAAAAGGGTGCGGCGATGATCCTCGAAGACGCGGCTTGAGAACCTGACAGCCATGGCCGATGGTGACAATGGAGCTATTTTCCAACTGCATCCGGGGCCAAACCCTGAAACGGAGGACGGATATGCGCTACGGTTTCATCGGACTTGGGCATCTCGGCCAACATCTGGCGGGCAGTCTTGTGCGCGAAGGTTTTTCAGTCACCGTTCACGACCGGGACCGTAGCCGGGCGGAGCCGCTGATTGAGCGCGGGGCTCTATGGGCGGATAGTCCGCAGGCACTGGCCAGCGAAGTCGATGCCGTCATCACCTGCCTGCCATCGCCGATAATTTCGGAGGCTGTGCTGACTGGTCCGGACGGCATCCTGTCAGGATTGAAAGCTGGTGGGACCTGGATCGAAATGAGCACGCTCGACCAGAACGATATCGAACGTCTTGCTGCTCTCGCCGCGGCCCGGGGCATCCGCATGCTGGAGGCACCGGTGACCGGCGGCGTCCACCGCGCAGCAGCCGGCGACATCACCGTCATCGCCGGCGGCGACCGCGACCTGTTTGAAGCGCATCTGCCGGCGCTGAGCGCCATGGGCGGCGAGATCTTTCATGCCGGACCGCTCGGCAAGGCCGCGGTGATCAAGGTCATCACCAATATGCTGGCCTTCATCCATCTTCTGGCGACCGGCGAGGCGCTGATGCTGGCGAAGAAGGGCGGAATCGATCTGACCGATGCCTTCAACATCATCAAGGCGAGTTCGGGCAACAGTTTCGTGCACGAGACGGAAGGCCAGGTGATCCTGAACGGCAGTTACAACATCAACTTTACCATGGACCTCGCCTGCAAGGACCTCGGATTTGCGCTCGGCTTCGGCAAGCAATTCGGCGTGCCGCTCGACCTCGCCTCGCACACGCTGCAGACCTTCATCCGCGCCCGCTCGACCTACGGCGGCAGCGCCTGGTCGTCTCAGGTGGTGAAGCTGCTTGAGGACGCTGTTGGGACCGATCTGCGCGCGCCAGGGTTTCCGGCTGAACTGTAACGCTGGCTTTCGTCGGCTACGCAAGGCCCTCAGGTGTTGATGAAAGTGAAATATTTTCAATGCGCTAAGCAGTAATTATATGACTGTATAATTTGTCTTGCAAGATGACCGAAGCCCGCTATTCTGTCTTTGGGGACTGTCCGGCAAACCGGGCAGCAGGGACAACAGCAGAGTGGACGACGGCAAGACGATGACCAGAGATTCCCGCCATGACGTGCTTTTCGAGCCGGTGAAAATCGGGCCTTTGACCGCACGAAACCGCTTCTACCAAGTCCCGCACTGTTCGGGCATGGGCTATCGCTATCCCAATGCGGAAGCGCATATGCGCGGGATCAAGGCGGAAGGCGGCTGGGCGGTGATCTCGACGCAGGAAGCGGAAATCCACCCGACGTCGGACCTGACGCCGGCCAACGAGGCCCGGCTTTGGGATGACGACGATATCCGCGCTGTCGCTGGTCGCCGACAAGATCCACGCGCACGGCAGCTTGGCGGCAATCCAGTTGGTGCACAACGGACTTCACGTCGCCAATCGCTTCAGTCGGATGATCCCGCTCGCCCCTTCGCATGTCGTCGGTGACGGACTGGATCCGGTTCAGGCGCGGTCGATGGACAAGTCCGATATTGCTGATATGCGCCGCTGGTACCGCAACGCCGCCATCCGCGCCAAGCAGGCCGGTTTCGATATCATCTACATCTATTCCGGTCATGACATGAGCGTGATCCAGCACTTCCTGTCGCGGCGGCACAATCATCGTACTGACGAATATGGCGGTTCCTTCTGAAAACCGGCTGCGGCTGTTCCGGGAAATTCTGGGCGATGCACGCGACGTCGTCGGCGACACCTGCGCGCTTGCCGTCCGTCTGGCCGTCGATGAACTGCTCGGACCTTCCGGCATTACCTGCGAGGGGGAGGGTCGCGACATTATCGAGGCGCTGGCCGAGGTGCCGGACCTCTGGGACGTCAACCTGTCGAACTGGTCGAACGACAGCCAGACATCCAGGTTTTCCGAGGAAGGCTTTCAGGAGCCCTATATCCGCTTTGTCAAATCCGTGACCACCAAGCCCGTCGTTGGCGTCGGCCGCTACACCTCGCCGGACAGCATGGCGCGGGTGATCAAGCAAGGCATCATGGATTTCATCGGCGCGGCGCGTCCGTCCATCGCCGACCCGTTCCTGCCGGTGAAGATCGAGCAAGGACGCATCGACGATATCCGCGAGTGCATCGGCTGCAATATCTGTACCTCCGGCGACAACACGTCCGTTCCCATGCGTTGCACGCAAAATCCGACTGTGGGTGAGGAATGGCGCAAGGGCTGGCATCCGGAAAGGATCGCCGCGGCGGAGAAAGCCGATGCAGTCCTCATCGTCGGTGGCGGACCGGCAGGGCTTGAGGCGGCGCGTGCGCTTGCAGCAGCGCGGCGTGGATGTGACGCTGGCTGAAGCGGGGCGGGAATGGGGCGGCCGGGTCAGCCGCGAAAGCAGACTGCCGGGGCTTGCAACATGGGCGCGCGTGCGCGACTGGCGGGTCGGGCAATTGAAAACCTACCAGAATGCGCAAATGTATCTGCAAAGCCCGCTGAGTGCCGATGACATCCTGCAATACGGCATTCCCCACATTGCCATCGCCACCGGCTCGCATTGGCGCAGCGACGGTGTTGGCCGCACGCACTGCCTGCCGCTGGATTATCTGCAGGCCGGCGTGACCATATCTCCGGATGCCTTGCTCAGCGACGGGGCGAAGGCTGTCTCCGTGGATGGACCAGTGGTCATTTTTGACGATGACTGTTTTTACATGGGCAGCGTGCTCGCCGAACTGCTGGCGGCGGCCGGCTGGAAAGTGACCTTCGTCACGCCGGAGGCGCAGGTTGCGCCGTGGAGCAACCACACATTGGAACAGGCACGGGTCCAGCGGCGGCTGATCGAGTTGGATGTGACGATCATCACCGCCCACTGTCTTGCCGGCCGTGCGGCTGAAAGCCTCGAACTGGCGTGCATCTACAGTGGAAAGACCCGGTGGATCGATTGCGTTGCGCTTGTCCCGGTCACGGCCCGTCTCCCCGATGAAAGCTTGTGGCTGGACTTGACTGCCCACCGCAGGGAGTGGGCGGACGCAGGCATACAATCCGTGACTCGCATCGGCGACTGTCTGGCGCCCGGATTGATCGCGGCGGCGAACTATTCGGGTCATCAATATGCGCGGGAGTTCGGAACGACGCCGTCAAGAGATGCGGTGCCGTTCATGCGCGAGGACATTGCGATGATCCGGTCAACCGTCGCGGCTGCCGGCGGTTAAGCAAGGCGCCGGCAGCCCAGCGGTCCTCAGATCGCCGCCGCCTCCTCGGCACCCTCACCGACGCGGCTGCGGACATAGTTGCGAATATCCAGGCTCCAGTCTTCCATCGGCGCGTAATAGCCGAAATGGTGGACTCGGTTGGCCATGCCGCGCTGGACACGTTCTGCAGGCCGACCAGTCCTGACGATTGACCAGATCCCAGAAGTCGACGGTATCGGACGGATCGAAGTCCGGTTTTTCGATCTCCTGCTGCTCGAACAGGAAAATGCAGTCGATGTCGGTCCGGTCCGGTCCCTTCGGGGTCAAAAGAAAACAGGCGGCGTGGTCGCAGGCAAGACTGACGAACAGGTTGGGATAAACCAGCTCACCCTTGTGGCGGGTCAGTTCGTGCTCGTCGAGACCAGGGAACGGGCGGCGGCTGGTTGTGCCTGACGTCGTGAACGTATAAGCCCCTTCCCGATGCGGCACACCATTGTCCCACCGAGCATGGCGCCGCCGTTTTCGTGGAAGGCAGGAACCACCGCGCACAGTTCCGGATGCACCCCGGCGCAGTGGTAACATTCGTTGTAATTCTCGGCGATCACCTTCCAGTTCGCATCGACCCCATAGTGAAGCACGGCGCCAACGCGCAGGTCGGCAAGCGGATAACGGGCGATACGCCCGGGCATCGGCCCCAGCTGCTCCTCAAGCGAGGGCGCGCCTGCAGGCGTCAGATGCAGGAACAGGAACCCGCCCCAGCTATCGACGCCGACCGGATAGAGCGAAAAAATCCTCCTTCCTGAGGGAGACGCCTTCGGCGAGATGCGGGGCTGCGACCAGCGCACCGTCGAAATTATAGGCCCAGGAATGATAGGCACAGCGGATCAGGTTTTTGCCGACCACGCCACCTTTCAACGGCGACCGGCCGGGCCGCTCTTCCCTCTCCGCTGCAACGCACAGTTCGGCGCCGCGATGGCGACAGACATTGTAGAAGGCTCTGAGCGCGCCGTCGCGGTTGCGGACCACCAGCACGCTTTGTCCGAACACCTGGAAAACCTTGTGGCCGCCAGCGAAATCGATATCCTCGACGCGGCCGACGCATCCACTCGTTCAAAAGATCCGCTGCTTTTCAAGTTCGGAAGATCCGGTCTTCGAGATACCAGGACGATGGCAGGCTGGCTTGCAGCTCTGCGGATGGAGCGGTCTGGGCGATATTCATGTCTGAACTCCCTCGATTGCATCGTGTGGCCAGATGGCAAAGTGCCTCCGGCCGACATGGAAACCACGGCCCGCCACAAGGGGGCGGTCGCCTTGCTAAATTGACCCCTTGGCAAAGCGTGGAATATCGAGATAGCCATCGGCCAGAATGCATGGCTTCAGGCCGCCGCGCGTCACCGCCGCGAAGGTCTCGTGGGTCAGGAAGACGAAACCGCCGGATTCCTCCATCAGGTCCTGCATCTTCTTGTAGATCGCTCCACGCTTCTCCACGTCCGGCTCATTGGTGCCCTGCTGGTAAAGCGTTTCGAATTCCGGGCTGTCGAACTGCGACCAGTTGTAGATGCCGATTTGCGATGCGCGGAACCAGGTGAGGTTTTCCGACGGATCGACGCCACCGGCAAATCCCATCAACACCATGTCGAGCGTCTTCCAGGTCTCGCCGTTCTTGTCACCCAGCGTCCAGTAGACACCGTCATCAACGGCCTTGATCTCGACCGTGACACCGATACCGCCGAGCAGAGCCTGGATAATCTGGCAGGTCAGCTGGCTGGTTTTGTCGTTGATGGCCGCAAGTTCGATAGTCAGATCGGAAACACCTGCTTCCTCCAGCAGTGCCTGCGCCTTTTCCGCATCCGGCGCGTAGAGGATCGCGTCACGATGGCCGATCATGCCGGGCGGCACGACACCGGTCGCCGGTGCTGCAAGCCCGGAATAGGAACCGTCCATGATCTGGCTGACATCGAGCGCATACTGGATGGCGCGGCGGACCCGTTCGTCCTTAAATTTTGGGTTGTTGAGGTTGATCGACAGCCAGAGGAAGCGATTGCCGTTCATCTCGATGAGCGTGGTGTCGGCCGGAAGCGCTGTGCGATAGCTTGCCAGCGTGTTGAGGCTGATCTTGGAATAGGCGACGGCCTTGGATCCGTAAGCCAACGCCGCCGCTTCATCGTCGGTGACGATCTTGAACTTGACCCTGGAAAAGGCCGGTGCTGCGCCTCTCCAGCCGGGGTTAAGGGCGAGCTGAAGGTTCTGCTGCGGCACCCATTTTTCAATGACATAGGGACCGGCGCTGGCGGGAACTTCCGTCGTAAACTTGCCTCCGGCTTTTTCCACTGCCTTGCGGCTGACGATGTGACCCATGTAATAGGGCAGCGTCGTCAGCCAGAATGGGATCGACGGGGTTTTCAGATGGATGATGCCGGTGCGCTCGCCCGTCGCCTCGACCTTGTCCATCGCCTCGAAGGCATAGGCCCAGGCCGACGTATTGGCCGGATCGGCGACACGCTCGAAGGAAAACTTGACGTCTTCGGCGGTGACCGGCCCGAAGCCGCCTGTCCATTCCAGCCAGTCATGCAATTCGAATTCGATTTCCGTCGGAGACTTCTGCGTCAGCGTCTTGGCGGCATAGGGCTGCCAGCCGGGCGTTTCTGCGCACGTCGTTCAGCCGGTTGAGCGAGAGGAACAGGCAGCGGCCGATCTCTTCCTCAAGCAGGCCGTTCTGGAAGGCAGGATCGAGAACCTCGATATCGGAAGCGCCGCGGATGATCAGCGTATCGCCTTCGACCGCATAACTGAGACCCGGACGAAGGGTGATGGCGGCGGCAGCGGCGGCACTGGCAGTCAGAAATTGTCGTCTGTTCAGCGGCATGGTGGTCGGCATGATCTTTGTCCCCTTTTTGACTTTTTTGATGCACGTCCTGTCTGGCGTCTTTATCCTGCGGCCATGGCGGTCACCGCTTTTGTCTCCTCGAGTGGAAAATGACACCGCACGCTGTGGCTGTCGCCAAGCTGAGTGTCTTCAGGTGCCTCGGTCCGGCAGCGGTCGCGGACATGGCGGCAGCGCGGATGAAACTCGCAGCCCGCAGGACGCGCGGCTAGAGACGGCACCTCGCCGATCACTGGCGGTTCGGCGCGGCGGTGTTTCGGGTCCGGGATTGGTTCGCTGTCGAGCAGCGCCTTGGTGTAGGGATGGCGCGGCGCGCGAAAAATCTCCGCTGTCGTGCCACTTTCGACGACACGGCCGAGATACATGATGACGATGCGATCCGACACATGCCGGGCGACAGCGAGATTGTGGGTGATCATCAGGAAGGCGGTATCGTGCCGGTCGCGAATATCGAGAAACAGGTTGAGCACGCCTCCCTGCACCGAAACATCCAGCCCGGCCGTTGGCTCGTCGGCGATGATCAGCCGGGGGACCACCGACAAAGCGCGGGCGACGGCGGCGCGGCGCGCCTGACCGCCGGACAGGGCATGCGGAAAACGCGCCAGCAGGTCGGGTTTTAGGCCCGCCTGCAGCGCCAGAGCCGCGATGTCGTCCTGACGGGTGGAGCCGGACCCCTGCAATGCGCCGTGGCTCGGCGATCATCGTGCCGATGCGCTGGCGCGGATTGAAGGACGAGGCCGGGTCCTGGAACAGCAAGGCGGCCTCTTGGCGCACCTTGCGGAAACTCTTTTCGAGAAATCCGCAAGCGCCACTCCATCAAGGCGGATTTCGCCGCCCGACGGCCGCAGCAGCCCGAGAAGCGCCCGGCCGAACGTGGTCTTGCCCGAACCGCTTTCGCCAACGACACAGACGATTTCGCCGGGGGACACGGCAATCGAGACATCGATCAGGATATCCAGCCGGTAGGTCGGCTGGAAGAAATAATGCGGCCCTTCCGGAATGCTGACGGTCAAATTAGCCGCCTCGATCACCGGTGTTTTCTGCGTCATCAAACACTCCTCTGGATCGGAGCGACATGGTGCAATGCTTCATGATCGATCACCGGTAGCCACCTGACGCCGGGTTCGATCAGCGACGGCTCGCAGGCAAACAGCGCCTTGGTATAGGGGTGGCGCGGATCGGCGAAGATCGCTTCTGACCGGCCCCTCCTCAACGATACGGCCGGCATACATCACCGCCACCCGGTCGCAGATTTCGGCGATGACGCCGAGATGATGGGAGATCATCAGGATGGCGACGCCGGATCTGGCCCGCAATTCGCGCATCAGGTGCAGGATCTGCGCCTCCATGGTGACATCAAGCGCCGTCGTCGGCTCGTCGGCGATCAGCAATGACGGGCGCATCAGAAGGGCGGCCGCGATCGCCACACGCTGCAGCATGCCGCCGGACAGTTGGAACGGATAAGTTTCCAGGCGCGCGGCAGGATCGGGCAGGCCGACCTGGCGGAGGACGGCGAGGATGCGTTGCCGCTTCTCCTCCTTCGTCGCTTTCCGGTCGCGCCAGAGCAGGTCGGTGAGCTGGCGTCCGAGCGTGTGCAGGGGGCTGAAGGTCGTCATCGGGTTCTGAAAGATCATTGCCGCGCCGGGACCGCGTAGCGGCGGCGAGCGTCCTGTTATCGGTACCAAGCAGATCCGTACCGCAGAGCGACAGGCGCGTGCCGGTCACCGCTGCCGATCGCGGCAGGAGTTTTAGGATCGCGTGGGCCAGCGAGGTCTTGCCGGAACCGCTTTCGCCGATCACCCCGACGACTTCACCCGGCCGGACGGTGAGATCGACGCTCCTGACCGCCGGTGCTCCGCCATAGGTAATCGACAGGCCGGCGATATCGAGCACCGGTTCTGCGAGCGCTGTTCCCGTCATGTGCCGGATATCCAGTTCGAGGTTCATGCCCGGCTCTCCCGTGCAAGCTTCGGGTCAAGCGCATCGCGCAGCGCTTCACCGAAGAAGGTGAAACCGATCGTTGCCAGGATCAGCGGCAGGCCGCCGGCGATCACCGGCAGCGGCGTGGTGCGAATGACCGAAAAGCCGTCGGAGAGGATATTGCCCCAGCTCGGATCCGCGGTTTGACGCCAAGCCCCAGAAAGGACAGGCCCGCCTCCAGCGTGATGACGGTGGACAGGTCGAGGCAGGCGAGGATCAGCAGAGGTCCGATGACATTCGGCAAAAGATGCACGAACAGGATGCGGCCAAGACCGGCATTCATTGCCTGTTCCGCCTTGATGAAATCGCGCGCCTTGATGCTCAGCGTCTGCGTGCGGATCAGCCGGCCATAGCTCGGAACCGAATAGATCACGATGACGAAGATGACGGTGGGGACGCCAGGCCCGAGCAGCACGACCATGGCAAGCCCGAACATGATCATCGGCAGCGAACTCAGGCTATCGAAAACGAGGATCAGGCAGGCATCGAGCCAGCGCGGGCCATAGCCGGCAATCAGCCCCAGCGGCAAAGCCACAGCCACCGCCACCGCCAAGGACACCAGCGCCACGGTCATCGCCGTTCGGGTGCCGAGGATGACGCGGGAGAACAGGTCGCGGCCGAGCTGATCGGTGCCGAGCAGGTGGTTGAGCGACGGATCGGCCAGACGCTGCTTGACGCTGATCACTGTCGGCGAATAGGGCGCGATCCAGGGGGCAAACAGAGCGATGAGCACGATCAATGCCACCAGTGCGCAGCCGATAGCACCGAGCGGCGTAGAGACCACCTGCCGCAGGGTGGCGGCGATGCGCGACAGCCTGCCGGGCTCGGGAACGGCAGCGCGGGAAAGGATGTCCGGTGCCGCGAGTGCCATGTTACAAAGCGCTCCTGACGCGCGGGTCGATGAAGGCCGTGACCACATCGGCAATGATCATGCAGGTGACATAGAGGCCGGAGGTCATCAGAACCGTGCCCATGACGACCGGATAGTTGCGGGAGATCACCGCATCATAGGTCATCTTGCCGAGCCCTGGCCGGGAGAAGACAATCTCGGCGAAGACCGAGCCGGTGAGCAACCCGCCAAAGCCGATGGCGATGACCGACAGGACGGCGAGAAAGGCCTGTTTCAGCGCGTAGCGGTAGATGATACGGCGCTCAGGCACGCCGAAGGACCGTAACGTTCGGACATAGCCTTCGCCCATCGCCTCGATCATCGCCGCCCGCACGATGCGCGAGACATAACCGACCCAACCCAGCCCGATAGCAAAGGACGGCAGGATCAGCGCCTTCGCCTGCCCCAGTATGTCGCCGGGTTCGCCGGCGCCGATGGCAGGCAGCCAGTTGAGCGTGACGGCGAAGATCAGCAGCGAATAAAGCGACACCACGAAGGAGGGCACGGCTACCAGCCCGACGGACAGGACGCCGATCAGCCAGTCCGGCCAGCGGCCGTGATGCACGACGGCGGCGCAGCCGAGTACGATGCCGAGCGCAACGGCCCAGATGAAACTGGCCACAGCCAAGGTGACGGTATAGGGGAGCACTTCGAGGATCATCGTGACGACAGGCCGGCGGCTCCAGACATCCTCGCCGAGATTGCCCTGCGCAAGGCGGCCAAGAAACACGCCGAGCTGTTCGATCACCGGCCTGTTGAGCCCCATCATCTGGCGAAAGGCGTCGCGCATTTCCGGCGTCGAGCGCGGCCCGAGCGCCACCACGGTCGGGTCGCCGGGGATCATGTGCATCATGCCGAACAGCAAGAGAGCGACGATCAGCAGGATGACGAGACCGAGGGCGATGCGACGCAGGATGTAGAGTGTCATGGTCGCACACTCCGGGTCAGATATGGTCGCGGTTGAAACACGTCGTGCCCTCCCTTTCGAAAACGAGGGCGCCGCGCTCAAAGGCCTCCAGGCGCCAGGTCAGCTGGAACTGGCTGGCATTCGAAGTGAGCGTCACCTTCGAGCGCGTTGCGACGTCGGCATCACCGCTGACAAAACTCAGGTCCCAGGCGGTATCAAGATGCGCCGACAGCGGATCGCCTTCGGCGATCTGCATGCGGTCGATGACGCGGGCGCCGATGATGATGGCGCGGTCGGTCAACTGCTGGCGGCCGAAATCGCTCATCAATGTGATGGCTTTCCGGCGCGTGCCGACGTCCATCGCCACGTTGCGGCGATGCGTTTCAGGCGAAAGTTCGATGGACGCAACGGGTGGTGACGATTCCGCCGGTTGGAAAACAGGCGTGGTCTCTTCGGAGACCGGATTGCGGACCGGCAGGGAGAGCCGACAGGTGCCGGATGCGATGGTGATGGTGGGGATGGCAGGCGACGGCCAGAGGATCGGCCAGAGCTGGGTCGTCAGCACCAGACGCAGCCGGTGACCGGCGGGAATGCGGCGACCGGTATGGTTAAGCTCGATGCGGGCCGCGAACGTTTCTCCCGGGACCAGTTTGGCCGGCGCGGCATTGCCGTTGCGATGAGTGAGGTTGAGTGCGCCCCATGTAACCAGCGTCGAGGTGCCGTTCGGGGCGACATCGCAGATTTTTGCGACGATGAAGGCATCGGGCACGTCACAGGTGGCGGTCAGTTCGACAACGGCCGCGCCGAGCATGTCGAAACCTTCGCCCAGCGGTTCCGTGTCGAAACGGAGGCCAAGGCCGTCTTCCCGGCGCTGATCGAGCGCCATGTCCGGCACGGTGCCGCCGTAACCGCCGTAACGGCCAAAATCGCGCCCGGCGGTCACCGGCGATGAGAGGATCATGGTTTGTCCCGGCTCTGCCGAAGGCGAGAGCGTCCCGTCGTTCAGATGCAGGAGGCGCTGCGAGACATTTGGTGATGGCCAGGAGGGATCGCCGACCCAGCGGCCGGGATGGTCGGGATAAAACGGTGCTGGTGCGTGCGGCTCGACGATCCAGGTGGTGTAGGCCGGCTCGTCCATGATGCCGGTATCGACACCCTCCAGCCAATGCCGCCACCAGCGGATCGCCTCCTGTAGGTAGCCGATCACCGGGCCGGGATCGCCGAGGAACGGATAGGCGTGGCTCCACGGACCGATCAGCCCCTTGCGGGGGCCGGACAGGCCCTGCATCAGGCGCGGCACGGCATTGAAATAGGTGTCGTCCCAACCGCTGATGGCGTAGACCGGGATGCTGATTTTCGAAAAATCCTCGCAGACGGAGCCGCGCTGCCAATAGGCGTCGCGGCGCTGGTGCTTCATCCAGGTGTCGGACCAGCAGGTTGTGGCTTCCAATCTTTCCAGCCACATGTCCCGCCAGCGGTCGCCGACGATCTGCAGATCCGGCGGCAGGGCGCCGAGGCCGAGAATGAAGGAGGACCACATGGCGTCCTCGGTCAACAGACAGCCGCCGAAATAGTGCACGTCGTCGGCATAGCGATCGTCGGAGCAACAGAGCGCGATCACTGCCTTCAGCGCAGGCGGCTGGCGGGCCGCGACCTGTAGCGCTTGAACCCGCCCCAGGAGATGCCGGTCATACCGACCGAGCCGGTCGACCAGGATTGTGCCGCAAGCCAGGCGATGATCTCCTCGGCGTCGTCGAATTCCTGCTCGGTATATTCGTCGCTCAGGATGCCTTCGCTGTCGCCGGAGCCGCGGATATCGACCCGGCAGCAGGCAAAGCCGTGGCCGGCGACATAGGGGTGCATCTTCAGATCGCGAAACACCGTGCCGTCGCGGCGGCGATAAGGGATGAGTTCAAGGATTGCCGGGACCGGTCGGACCTCTGCATCCGCAGGAAGCCAGATCGTGGCGGCGAGCCGGGTACCGTCCTTCATCGGGATGAAGACTGGATCGATGCAGCGCACCGGGCGCGGGAAGGTATCGACGACTTCGGTCATGGTGTCCCCTCCCCCTTGCCATCCACGTCGGTGGCGTCGTCCTTGCGCGGCAGCCATTCGTAGACGGCCGGTGAGGTCTGGGGATAGGTGACGAAATCCTCGCGATTGCCGACATCCGGCTGCTGGGTGCGCCGCCACAGGGCAAAACCTGCAAAGGCAAGGGAAAGGACAATGGCGTACCAGAAGAAGGACGCTGCACCGAAGTGCTCGACACCGGTCGCGGCAATTGCCGGTCCGATCATCCCGCCTAAGGCCCAGACGAGCAACAGATTGGAGGAGAGCGACACAAATTCCGACGATGTGGCGCGGTCGTTGGCATGGGCGACGCCAAGCGGATAGAAGATTTCCGAAATGCCGCCAAACACCGAAAACAGGATCAGCAGCATCCAGAACGGCGTGCCTGCATCGACCAGCAGAAACAGCGCGCAGACAGCAGCGAGGACGACGGCAAGCCACAACATCATGCTGCGCCGGTCGAGACGATCGGATAAAGCACCCAGCGGAAATTGCAGGAACAGCGCCCCGAGCGACACCGCCGCCATCAGCACGACGATGCGGTCCTGGGCAAAGCCGAGTTCAAGCCCGTAGAGCGAACCGATGCTGGCGAAGGTCGACGAAATCAATCCGGTCATCAGGCAGGCGAGCGTGCCGAGCGGCGATGTCCTGAAGGCGCGCAGGAAGTGCACGCCGACCGGCGCATGCAGCTGCGGCTCGCCGACCCAGACGGCGGTGACCGGAACAAGTGCCAGGGCATAGAAGGCGGCAGCGATCATCAGCATGCCGCTGCCGGCCGGATCGATATTGCGTGCCAGCAATTGGCCCAGGCCATAGAACAGGCCGAGAACCAGAACATAGAGGGTGAGCGTGCGGCCGCGGCCTGCGTTCGGGACCATCGCGTTCAGCCAGCTTTCGATGATCACCGACTGTCCCGCATTGACGAAACCCATCACCGCCATGATGACCATGAACACGGCAACGCCGGGCTCGATGCCAAGCGACAAAAGCAGCACGGCAGACAGCGCAGAAAACGCGGCATAGGCCCGCACTTCGCCTACGGAGCGGATCAGCCGAACCGACCCCATGCAGCCGATGAGAAAGCCAGCCCCCTCCGCCATAACGACAAGGCCGACAATATTGGCGCCATCTCCGTTCGCGACGATGCGCAATGGCAATAACGTATGAAACAGCCCCGAGCCCGCCGCATGGAGGGCGCCACCGGCAAGCGGTGACGCGATCGACCATGGAGACAGGCTCTGGACCGCATTCATCGACCCCGCTCCCCTATTCTGCGGCGACGCGCGGCGCGAAGTCCCGCGCGGCATCGACGAACGGCGTATCGCGGCGATAGGGTTTATGCATGTCCAGAGTGCCGAGTTCACGGGCGAGTTTGTGGCCACTGTGGACGGCATGGGTTATGGCGCCGGGGGGCGAGCACATCGCCGATGCGTTCGACGCTGCGGATGCCGGCGGCGGTGACGTCCTCAGAGCGGGCCAGCAACGCTTCATGAAGTTCGTTGCGGGGGACACGCATGCCGACGATCAGGACCGACCGGCAGTCAATGCGAATCTGCTCGCCGTTGAACAGATGCGTCAGTGTGGCGGTTTCCCCATCGAAAGCTGTGACCATATGCAATGTCGTTACCGGCACATTGCGCTTGGCAAGTGCCTTGTGCACCAGCGGCAGCTCGTTGGTCATGATCGTCCAGGCCGAGGCTTGTCCCGCCGGGGTCACATAAGAGACTTCGATACCCTGAGCGGCGAGATGTTCGGTGAGCACGCCGCCCATGTAATAATTGTCGAAATCGAAGACGAGGACCGGTCCTTCCGGCAGCCGTCCCGCAGCAACATCGTCGGGCGTGAAGACATTGGCATGTTCCAGCTTTCCGACGGGGATTTCCAGCGTCGAATACAGCATGTTTGTCCATCGGGCGCCGGTGGCGACGACGACATGATCGGGGGCCAGATCGATGATCTCGTCGACGCCCAGCGGACTTTCCAGATACATCGAGATGTTGGTCATCTCGTTCAGGCGCCCCAGCCGGTATTCGGCGACACGGTTCCAGGCCGACAGGCCCGGCAACGTCTTCTCGAAGGTCAGGCGGCCGCCGAAGGTACGCCCGGCATCCGCCAGCGTCACCTCGTGGCCGGCCCGGCCAAGCGTCAGGGCGCATTCAAGGCCGGCAGGGCCGCCACCGACGATCAGCAGGCGTTCCTTCTTTGCTGCCGGTGACACCCGCTCCGGATGCCAGCCCCGCCGCCACTCCTCGCCGGCGGTCGGGTTCTGGGTACAACGGACGGGCACGCCGTCATGCCAGCTGGAAATGCAGATGTTGCAGCCGATGCATTCGCGGATTTCCTCCATCCGTCCTTCCCTGATCTTGGAGGGAAGGAAGGGATCGGCGATCGACGGGCGGGCGCCGCCGATGAAATCGAGCACGCCCCTGGCAGATCTGCGACACCATCGTATCGGGTGAGGTGAAGCGGCCGACGCCGACCACCGGCTTTTCGTCAGCGACTTGACGAAATCGATCACCGGCTCGTGGCTACCCTCACCGGTGAAGCGCGAGGCGGAACAGTCGGTCGGGCTCGAGTCCATCTTGACGTCGAACAAGTCGGGACAGTCCGCCAGAAGCTCGATCAGCTCGTGGGCTTCTGACGGTTGGTTCTGGCCGGGTCGGCCACGAAGCTCTTCCAGGCTGACACGCAGCGCGACGCCGCAATGCTCGCCGACGGCATCCTTGGTGACCTCGATCAATTCGCGCACAAAGCGGACCCGGTTGGCGATCGAGCCGCCATATTCGTCGGTTCGGAGATTGTATTCGGGCAAAAGGAACTCGTAACCGAGATAGCCCATGCCGGCATAGACGTAGACGATGTCGAAGCCGGCACTGAGGGCCTTGCGCGCAGCTTCTGCCTGCCATTTCAGCACGTCGCGAATGTCCGACTTGTCCATCACCTTCGGCCGCAGATTGCCCATGAAGCCGATATGCGTCGCCATCCAGGGGATGCCCGAGGGCGATAGCGGCGGCAGGCGGCTTGCCCGGTTCATGACCGCGGCACCACCATGCCAGAGCTCAACGCCAGCCAGCGACCCATGCTTGTGAACCGCGTCCGTCATCAGCGCATGGGCGCGAATATCGTTGTCGTCCCACATCGTCGCCATAGGCAGGGGCGCGTCGTCGGAGCTCGGATCGGTGGAGCAGGCGCCGGTACAGACAACGCCCCAGCCGCCTTCGGCTTTGGCCTCGCGGAAGGCGGCGCGCACGCGTGGCAGGGCATTGGTCATGCCGCTTGCATGCGGCACCTGATAGAAGCGATTGGGCGCCGTGACCGGGCCGATCCGCACAGGTTCAAACAGCACGTCGTAACGGGAATCCCGCACCATGACCTTACCTCGTTCCCCTCAACCCTTTTCGGGTTGCCCGCGCTTTGGCGACTTGTTGAGAAAAGGATAGGCAGGAAAAAATATTCACGCAAGAGAAATTATACGGTCTTATAGTTTCTCTTTTAAGATATTGTAATAACGATATTTTATGGTACTAATTCGATGCCGCATCTGTTGCGAGGGTCTTGCGGCGAGATTTTTTGGGCAGACCGAAAGCCTTTGAAATCGGCGTGATGGAAATGATAAGCCTTGTTTCGAACGAGACCTGTCCGTGTGATCAAGACCAAGCCAGTGAAGAAGCCATCCACCCGCTTTCGGCGCGAAACGCCGGAGGACCGCCGTCGCCAACTCGGCGAGGCGGCGTTGCGCTGTATCGTCAAACATGGCAATGCCGGTGTGTCGGTGCGCCAGATCTCCCGCCGAGGCCGGCGTCACCCAGGGGCTCATCACCCATCATTTCGGCGAGATCAACGAACTGATCGCCTATGCGTTCGACATCATGTCGGAGGGGCTGCTACAGGCGATTACCGCCGCCGTCGATGCCGCCCCGCCCTCGCCCCGCGAACGACTGGACGCCTTCATCGAGGCCTCGTTCTCCCCGATGCTGTTCGACCGCGACGTGCTCGGTGTCTGGGTGGTATTCTGGGGGCTAATCCTGCATTCGCCGCGCATGAGCGCTTCCCAGCAGAGCGAATATTCGTCCTATGTCGTCACCGTCGAGGGATTGCTGCAGGACTTGGCCGAAGCGGAAGGCTTTGCCATCGACAACCTGCGGCTGACGTCCATTGCCTTCACCGCGCTTCTCGACGGGCTTTGGCTTGCCTGGTGCTTGAATCCCGCCGCATTCCGCCCGGAAGATGGTATTGCGCTCTGCCGCAACTGGATCGAAGGCATGCGGCGCAGCGCTTACGCGCAGTAGCTGCTTTGCGTGCCAAGCCGTCCGATGGCGCGAGGCTGACACAGCACCGTCTGATATGGGGTGCAGATTACCGCCAGTCGCAGAAGGGCCACCGTTACACGGCCAAAAGAAGGGCTTTCGGAGCGAGTATCTTGACTGTCAAACCCGTGGGCTTGGCATCAGACAGCTCGATTAGACCGTGATGGGCCTGAACGATATCGGCGACGATGGAGAGGCCAAGCCCGAAGCCTGCCTTTCCTTCCACCCGTGCGTGGTCCACCTTGAAGAAAGGTTCAAGCACCCGCGCTCGCAGTTCGCTGGGAATACCCGGGCCATCGTCCAATACGGTGATTTCATAGTCCGCCTTTGTTTCTGTCAGGCGAACCGTGACGTGGTCGGCGAACTTGACGCCGTTGTCGCAGAGATTGGTGATTGCCCGCATCATCGCCAGTGGTTTGCAATGAACGATCATTCTATCCGGCCCGTCAGTAGCGGACCTGAAAACCGATATCGGTGAATTCAGCGCAAACGGTCTGCAGGACGCTGACGATATCGGCCTTTTGCATCGGTTCAATCGCATAGTCGTCCCTGAGATAATTCAGGCTTTCAGTGAGCAGGCGATCGATGCGAACCACGTCCGAAAGCAGCGCATCGCGCAGGGGGCCTTCTTCCAGGCGTTCGATCCGCAGTCGCAACCGCGTCAGAGGGGTCCTGAGATCATGACCAATCCCCCGCAGCATGCGCGTTCGTGATCCGACCATGACCCGGATGCGGCTTCGCATGCCGTTGAGCGCGCGAAAGCGCAATAATTTCCACCGAACCGCGCTCCCTGAAAATCTGGGAACGGTTTGCGATATCGGCTTCGTTGGCAGCCTGCGAAATCCGCCTGATCGGCTCGGTAATGGTTTTGATGGCAAAGAGGAAGAAGAATAACACCAGCACAATGATGGCAACGATGTAATAGGATCCCTGGCTGACGGTCGCACTGGTCAGGATAGCATCCGAAATGCCGCTGAGAACGAGAAGCGTCGCGTCATCGACTTTCAAGGCGATGACCCTCTCGCCGTTAAGAAAAGTCCGCCAGCCTCCAATGGGCGGCGTTGCGCCATCGGTCAGGGAACAGCCATTCGACGACGGATGCAGCAGCGCCCCCGACCTCCGGTGATTCCGTAAAGCGCTCGCTGACCGAAATCGGCTGGAGCGAGAGCTTCCAGCCTGCCCGGCCGGCATTGGCGAGAATGAGGTCACGCTCCTGCGGGTTGGAAAATCTCAAAAGCTGCGCAATGGCGTTGACCCGCTCGGTGATGGTTTCCATGTTCAGGCGCGCCGGCGTCGCTTTTGCCCAGCGCTCCAACGCACGGCCTGCAACAATTACCGTCAGCAAAGCCGCAAAGATAATGAAGGTAATCTGGCCGCGGATCGTGCCGGGTACGAGACGGTTCAACCTCATATCTCTTCGACCGTCGCGGTGAACATATATCCGCCGAGCCTGACTGTTTTGACGAGAACGGGATCTCGTGCATCCACCTCGATCTTCTGTCGCAGACGGCTGATGTGCACGTCGATGCTGCGTTCTATCGGTCCGGCCAGGCCGGCATGCGTCACCCCGAGCAACTGTTCTCTCGTCAGGACGCGGCCCGGATTTCGGCAGAATGCCAACAGGAGGTCGAACTCATGTGTTGTCATCGCCACGCGGGCGTCGCTGGGATTATGCACTTGCCGCCGGAGTGGGTCGAGACGCCAGCCATCGAAACGCAGCAGCCTTTGCCGGGGTCCATTCAGCGGCGGCAGCGCCGAGCGCCGGAGAAGTCCGCGGATGCGTGCAATCAGCTCGCGCAGGTTGAAGGGTTTGGTGACGTAGTCGTCGGCGCCGATCTCAAGGCCGACGATGCGGTCGATTTCACCATCGACTGCCGTTAGCATGAGAATGGGAATATCCGTGGTGACGCGCAGGCGGCGGCACAGGCTCAGGCCGGTTTCTCCCGGCAGCATCACGTCCAGAATGACCAGATTGAAGTTCGAAACCCGCATGCGAGCATCCATTACCATCCCGTCCGCGGCAATTTCGGCAGCCATGCCGCTTTCGTTGAGACTATCCCTCAGCATGCCGGCGATTTGGATATCGTCCTCGACGATCAGGATTTGGGATGCATCCGGCAAAGCTCGACTTCTCTCACCGTGCATCCTGCCCCCGCCCTCTTTTTCTACCGGCCGTCTGACCTAGCATGGCCGATCCGGGTTTTGACCCATGTGAATATTAAGATTTGTTGCGGGAGCGCGCCACTGCCAGGCAGCGCGAAACAAGACGCAACATTATCCAACATTGCGGCCTTTGCTGCATGCCAAAACACGGCAGCGAAAACCGCTCCTTCCGCACTTGCCGATTGCAAGCGCTGAAGGCAGGAACCGGAGATTTCATGCCTTACACCCCCCTCTCGATGTGCAGGCTCGGTGGCGTGCTGCCCATCGCGCTTCTGTCGGCGCTGATCACGCCGTCATCCGGATATGCCGGAGATCCTTCCCTTGCCATAGGCAAAACCATGGCACGCACGCCGATCCCTGACCGTTTCGGACCGGTTGCTCAAAAACTCCACGACTGGGATGTGATGATCGGTGCCAGTGTCATGTACAGGCCAAAATACGAAGGAAGCAGCGAAATGGAAATTTCGCCGGTCCCTTTCATCTCGGCGATCGGTTGACCATCGATCCATCCGGCATCGGATTGAAGGTCTATGAGCGAGGCCCTTTTCAATTGGATGTCAAAGCCGGCTACGATCTTGGCCGTTCAGAAGATGATTCGGATGATCTCCACGGTCTCGGTGACATCGATGCTGCGGCCACGATTGGCGGCAAGGCCAGCCTGGATTACGGTCCCGCTACCTTCTTCGTCTCGATCGACAAGATGATCGGTGGCAGCGACGGTCTCGTCGGCAAAGCTGGCGTCGAGTTCACGCAGCCTGTCACCGAAACCATTATTCTTGGCGCCGGCGCATCCAAGCGACGTTTGCCGACAGGAATTACATGGAGGCCTATTTCGGCATCGATGCAGGTCAGGCGGCCCGCTCTGGCTACAGGACCTACAAGGCTGGCGCCGGCGTAAAAACCATCGATCTTTCAGTCTCGGCGACCTACCTCATCAACGACCACTGGATCTGCGGGGCGAACAGAAGCTGGGTATCCTCGTCGGCGACGCCGCCGACAACCCCGTCGTCAAGGAAACCCTCCAGCCCTCAAGTCTGCTGATCCTCGGTTACCGGTTTTAGGTGCATTCAGCCACGATGCTTTGTTCCGATATGGCCCCGGGTGGAGCCCTCGCCGCAACCCCATTCGTTGAAATGTTGCTGCGGCGGCTACAACCCGTTCTCTACAGGATGAAATCGTCGGCCCGAAGCGCCAACAGTCCGGCAATTTCGATCTGGAAATCCGCCCGCCCGTCGCCATCGACATCGCCGTAGACGATGGTTTTGTCCTTTACCGTACCCGGCTCGTTGTACTGGCGCTGGATCAACTGTCCTGCCTTCATGCCAAAATCACCAAGACCAAGCCATGAGAAGGCCTGATCGGCCGGTAGTTTCGTGTTGGCATCCATCGCAGACAGGTCGATCTTGTCGCTGCCGCGAGTAAAGTCGGTGATGATGTCGCGCTTGTCCTGACCGGATTGCGAACCGAGCGAGGCGTTGTTCACATAGCCCGAAATTCCCTTGGCCGAATCGTCGATCAAGCGGAACACGAAGGCATCTGCACCGGCGCCGCCTGTCAGCGTATCGACGCCGGTACCGCCGGCAAGTGTGTCGTTGCCGCCGCCGCCATTGATGATGTCGTTGCCGTCCCTGCCGTCCAGATAGTCGGCTGCATTCCCGCCGGTAAGTGTGTCGTTGGCGGACGTTCCGGGTACCTGTTCGACCACGTCCTTGACCGAGATTTTTATGGGTTTTGATGCTTCATAGCTCGTTCCAAGTGCGGGGTCATCCAGGCGGATGGTAATGTCGAGAACCGAATTGGTCTCGAAATCCAGCTTCGCGCCCGCCTTCAGCCAAAGCACATTTCCGCGTATCTCGAACAGAGCGGCGTCCGCCCCGGCAAGTGACAGCTTGTTGCTGCCGCCGTCGATATCGAGAACCGCCAGGTCGGCAACCTTGCGTGCCAACGCTGTGGATGCATTTTCGGCAATCGAGGTAATCGCCTGCGCGACTTTAAGCGCAGGCGCATCATTGACGGGCGTGACGGTGAGGTCGAAGGTCGAAGCGACCGGCGTCGAGTGATCCTCATTGCCGTCTTCGACCAGAACCTTAAAGGATGCCTTGAGTGTCTCCGAGCCGTCATGACGGAAGGTGACGCGACCGGCGGCGATATCGGCGGCGGTAAAGCTTGTCGCCGCCTTGCCGCTGACCAGCAGCGTACCGCTTGTCAGCCCCGAGACAGTGAACTTGACGCCTGCGGCGCTGTCGTCCCAGGTCGGTAAAGCCGAGGTCGGCTGCGGTCAGCGTATAGGTGCTACCTTCGGCGACCGTGGCCTTGCGATCGCCGGTCAGCACCGGCGCATCGTTGACGGGCGTGACAGTGAGGTTGAAGGTTGAACCGACCGGTGTCGAGTGATCCTCGTTGCCGTCTTCGACCAGGACCTTGAAGGAGGCTTTGGTTGTCTCCGAGCCGTCATGACGGAAGGTAACGCGACCGGCGGCGATATCGGCGGCGGTAAAGCTCGGTGCTGCCTTGCCGCTGACCAGCAGCGTACCGCTTGTCAGCCCCGAGACGGTGAACTTGACGCCTGCGGCGCTGTCGTCCCGGTCGGTAAAGCCGAGGTCGGCTGCGGTCAGCGTATAGCTGCTACCTTCGGCGACCGTGGCCTTGTGGTCGCCGGTCAGCACCGGTGCATCGTTGCCGATCAGGATGCCGCTTGTCGACGGGATACCGTTCAGTGTCGGTACCAGATTGTTGCCACTCGCGTCACGGATCGTGCCTCCGTTGAGATCGATGCCGGCTCCGAGCGTGACACCGCTCAAGTCCGTCTGGCTGGCGGCAATGGGCAGGCGGAAGACCAGCGCCGACGTGCCGCTGCCGCTCATATAACTCGCATAGACCGTGCCGCCGGTGTCCAGCGTCACGGCAATCCATGCGGCCCGCCACCTGCTGTGTTCACCATCACCGCGTCGTTAAAATTGACGGTGAAATCGAGATTCTGGCCGGTCACGTAGGTCCCGTTCGCAGGCGCGCTGACCGACGAGACGGTGGGTGGGATCGTATCGACGTGATAGATCCGCCCGGTGGTGTATCCGGAGGCGACGGCATTTCCGGCTGCGTCGGAAATGCCGGTGCCGCTATTTTTAAGATCGAGCCGCAAAGAGCCGTCGCCGGCGATGCCGTTGACGGTTACAGTATAAGTTCTGCCATCGATCTGGGTGACGGTCGCAATCGTGCCGGCGATAGCGCCGGTCGACGATAGCGAAAAATCGGAAACATCGACGCCGGTGACACCTTCCGTGAAGGTTACCGTGTATTGAACGCTGCTGGCATTGGTGGTGTCGCTGTCGACACGCACGATTGACGCGACGCCGGGCCGGGTACTGTCGATGGCATAGTTGTTGGAAGCGGTCGTGCCGCTTCCGGTATTGCCCGCAACGTCCACAACGCCGGAATTGTTCAGAGTGATGAGGTTGGTCGCGTCGGTGATGCTGTTGGTGGGAGTCAACGTGGCCGTGTAGGTGATGTTGTCGGATGTGCTGAGGTTGCTCAGCGTGCCGTTGCCGGCACTGAGATCGCCGAGGCTAAAGCCGGTGACCGCCTCGTTGAAGGTGATGGTGACCACCGAGGTTTCGCCCGCTTTGAGCGCGCTGTCGGTGACGGCGATGGTGGCGGTCGGACGTGCCGTGTCGATGGCGTAGTTGTTGGAATCGGTCGTTCCGGTTCCGGTATTGCCGCTGGCGTTCGATACACCGCTATTGTCCAGGGTGATGACGTTGCTCGTGTCGGTGATCGCGGCCGTTGGCGTGAGCGTCGCCGTCCAGGTGATGCCGCCGTCGGAAGAAGTCGCATTGCTCAACGTGCCGTTGGCAATCGTCAGGTCGGCATTGCTGAAGCCGCTGACCGCCTCGCTGAAGGTGATGGTCACGTCCGAGGTTTCGCCCGCTTTGAGCGCGGTGTCGGCGACGACGATGGTGGCGGTCGGGAGCACGGTGTCGACGGTGTAGTTGGCGGAATTGGTGGTTCCGGCTCCGGCATTGCCCGCAAGGTCCGCCACGCCCGCATTGGCCAGAGAGATGAGGTTGGTTGCGTCGCGGACATTGGTGGTGGGCGTATATGTCGCCGTCCAGGTGATGCCGCCGTCGGACGAGCTCACATTGGTCAACGCGCCATTGGCAACTGACAGATCGGCATTGCTGAAGCCGCTGACCGCTTCGCTGAAGGTGATGGTGACCAGCGAGGTTTCGCCTGCATTGAGCGTGCTGTCCGCAACGATGATGGTTGCCGTCGGACGTTGGCTGTCGATGGCATAATTGTTGGAATCAGTCGTGCCGCTTCCGGCATTGCCGGCAACGTCCGTCACGCCGGAATTGTCCAGAGTGATGAGGTTGGTCGCGTCGGTGATGCTGGCGATGGGCGTCAGCGTCGCCGTGTAGGTGATGTTGTCGGATGTGCTGAGGTTACTCAGCGTGCCGTTGCTGGCGCTGAGATCGCCGAGGCTAAAGCCGGTGACCGCCTCGTTGAAGGTGATGGTGACCACCGAGGTTTCGCCGATCCCCAGCGCCTGTTCACGACAGCGATGGTTGCGGTCGGACGTGCCGTGTCGATGGCGTAGTTGTTGGAAACGGTGGTTCCGGTTCCGGTATTACCCGCTGCGTTCGACACGCCGGCATTATTCAGGGTGATGAGATTGCTCGCGTCGGTAATATTGTTGGTGGGCGTCAGCGTCGCCGTCCAGGTGATGCCGCCGTCGGAAGAAGTCACGTTGCTCAGCGTGCCGTTTGCAATCGTTAGGTCGGCATTGCTGAAGCCGCCGACGGCCTCGCTGAAGGTGATGGTCACGTTCCGAAGTTTCGCCGATCCTCAGCGAGTTATCGGCGACGACGATGGAGGCGGTCGGGAGCACGGTGTTGATGGTGTAGTTGGCGGAATTGGTGGTTCCGACTCCGGCATTACCGGCGGTATCCACCACACCCGTATTGGCCAGAGTGATGAGGTTGGTTGCGTCGCTGACACCGGTGGTGGGCGTATATGTCGCCGTCCAGGTGATGCCGCCGTCGGATGAACTGACGGCACTCAGCGTACCGTTGGCAATTGCAAGATCGCTGTTGTCAAAACCGCTGACCGCCTCGCTGAAGGTGATGGTCACCAGCGAGGTTTCGCCTGCATTGAGCGTGCTGTCCGGAACGACGATGGTTGCCGTCGGACGCTGGGAGTCGATGGCATAGTTGTTGGAATCAGTCGTTCCGCTTCCGGCATTGCCGGCTGCGTCCGTCACGCCGGTATTGTCCAGAGTGATAAGGTTGGTCGCGTCGGTGACACTGGCGCTGGGCGTATATGTCGCCGTGTAGGTGATGTTGTCGGATGTACTCAACCCGCTCAGCGTGCCGTTGGCGATTGTGAGATCGGCGGTGGTGAAGCCGGAGACCGCCTCGCTGAAGGTGATGGTGACCACCGAGGTTTCGCCGATCCCCAGCGCGTGCTCACGACGGCGATGGTTGCGGTCGGACGTGCCGTGTCGATGGCGTAGTTGTTGGAAACGGTGGTTCCGGTTCCGGTATTGCCCTGCAAGGTCCACTACACCGGAATTGTCCAGAGTGATGAGGTTGGTCGCGTCGGTGATGCTGTTGGTGGGCGTCAGCGTGGCCGTCCAGGTGATGCCGCCGTCGGATGAACTGACGGCACTCAGCGTACCGTTGGCAATTATGAGATCGGCATTGGTGAAGCCGGAGACCGCCTCGCTGAAGGTGATGGTCACGTTCGAAGTTTCGCCGATCCTCAGCGAGTTATCGGCGACAACGATGGTGGCGGTGGGCGGCACCGCGTCAACCGCATCGGTGATGACGATATTGTTGATGGTGTGGTTTGTCGCCGATTGATCGCCAAGGTAACCGCCCGCGGAAATATACATTCGAACTTCATCGACATTGTCGAACGACCCGTCCAGTGAAACGATGGTCGGATTGGATCCTGCATTATATCCTTCAAAGGTGATTGATGCCACCTCGACACCATTCAAGTATCCTTTGACTGTATTTGTGGCCGATTCCGTCTCGCCCCAATTGTAGTATGTGAATTGGTCGATACCGAATTCACTTCCATCTGCCGATTTGATCGACATGCCTTTCGTGCCGCCATTGTTGTTATCGTTGTATGTCAATCCACTAAAGCTGGCGTCGCTGCTGGATAAGTAGCCATTGCTCTCCCAGGAAATGTCGCCAACAACTGTGCCGTTGACATCACTTATGTTCTGCACACGGATATCGATGCCCGACAGATTGGTCGAACCTCCCTCGCCATCCTGGGCGATCCCGTCCGCCATGCCGGTATTGTCGGTGAAGATCAGTGTGCCCGTCATTTGTAATTCCCCAGAAAGTCGCTATGGAGCGCAGCGCTTGCCGGAGACTTCCGGGGGCTCGCTGTCCCGCTTGATCGAATTGCGCTCCCGGATAATCATGTCCCGGAACAGAGAATTGGCAGCCGCTGAAGCCGTAACGGGGTAGGTGTGCCCTTTCAGCGAACCATTGACATCACATCCGCCACTTCAGTCCGACCCGGATGGTGTCGAACCGCACGTCGTTCTCGAAGCGAGGAAAGGCGCCGGCCGGATCGATGGCGGGACCGGTCGCCGTTATAGAGCCGAAATCGTAATGCAGGTATTCGAGCGAGAGCGACAGGTTCGGCTTGACGCGCCACTCCGCGCCCGCGCCGGCCACCCAGCCAGTCTCCGTGCCGCCGCCGGACACATCCATCTGCCCGAATGTGGGCGATACCCCGTGGTCAAAGGCGCGGACATTGACGTCCGCGACGGCAAGGCCGCCCGAAACGAAAAACAGCACGTCGCCCGCGCCAAGGCCCGCACGGGCGCGAAAACTGGCCGCCCAATCGATGCTGTAATGCGTCTTCGTATCGGAATAGAGGGCGGATGAATTGCCGCCGGAAAGATCGAGCATACCGAAATCGACGACGCCGCCGACGATCAGCGGTACATCGCCAGGCATGAGTTCGACATCGCAACCGGCCTCGATGCCGCCTGAAGCACCGCCATCGTCCATGTCGATCGTTTCGTAGTTCGGCCCGGATGAATTCCAGGAAAAGCCCGAGCCTGCGAACGGGCCATCGGTGAAAGGCTTGTCCGCCGCCGTCACGTTCCCCCGCACATAGCCGACATTGGCGCCGACGTAACAGCCGCTCCACGACGCTCCGGCAGCCGCCTGCAGATCCGCCGCAACAGCCGGCCCGGTCCCACACAAGCCAATAGTTGCCGCGACCAACAACAAATGCGGCCGCGTTGCGGACCTTATAGCAGACAGCATTCGAATAGCCCCTCACCCCCGGCTGGCGGTCACCCGAACACCCAACCATACGTTGCTAACCTGCCATGATTTACGCCTGCGCGTCTAGGGGGCGCCAGGCCAAAATGATGGACCAGCGGTTGCTATCAACGAGACATTTTCCCATGTCGTTGGACGCAACTTTGTGACGATCTCTTCCGCCTGACGGCGGTTCGCTGCCATGAGATTCCCACGGTGCTCCTATTCGATCAAAGAGGTCGAACGAGTCAGCCATCGGGTCGCGGTCATGTATCTGGGCGAAATCGTCGAGATCGGTCCCCGTGCCGCAGTCTTCGGTAACCCGCAACATGCCTACACGAAGAGGCTGATCTCGGCCGTGCCGATCCCCAACCCGAACCGGCGCCGTGAAAAGGGCAAGATCAGCAATGACGAGATCAAAAGCCCGATGCGGCCGGCGGACTACCAGGTTGTGCCGATCCAATATCGTGAAGTCTCGCCGGGACATCTGGTGGCAACGTCAGATCATTCGACACAGTCCAGCCATTTGGGTTGAAGTGTTCACCTACTCCATACATGTCGTGCGCTTTATCCGGTCGGACATGAAATTCGGGTCCTCAAAGCTTTGGGAGCGGCCACGCAAAGGCTTGCGGACATCCATTCCCAATCAATTGTCGTTGACGTAGATGACAGCAAACTTGTCTTCATACGCTTTGCGCCAACCGGAAAGCTCATTGAAGAACGGAATAGTTTCGTCGTCCGGTTCCAGAAGGGCCCATTTGATGGCGTGTTCTTCAATCGATTTTTGCAAAATGGGTTTCCCGGCCGCGGTTCCCATTTTGACCGTTGCATTCATGAAGCCATTCAGAAAAAGCTGGTCGGTCCGGCCGTCGATATAAGTCTTGATGTCGTGAAAAATCAGGGTGCCGCCGAAATTGTAGGCGTTCAGCACATTGCCCGACAGGCCATGCGTCTTCGCAAAAGCGAGTGCACCCGATGCGGAGGTATTGTCACTCGGAGCGACGGTCGAAAAATTCAGAAAGATTGCAGCGACCGCAAAGCAGCACGCCACAATCACGCCGGTGATCCGATGGAAGTGTTTGGCGACGGCCCGTTCAAGGACGTCGCGGGTTTCTCCCATCCACTTACGCGTCGACAAGGCCGGAAACTGTTCCACGATATCGGCGGCCAAGACGATCGGCACCAGCAGCAGCCAGAGATACTGGAAGCGCGAATAGGCCAGGAACAGATGCAGCGTGAAGATGAAAAAGGCGGCATAGGTCCAGCGGATACGTATTCTTGTGACCAGCAGGGCGGCGACGACGGTTAGAAGCAAGACTTCGATAAAACCGTCCGTGCGGGCATTGAAGGGGTTCCATTCGTTGATATGGGCAACAGCCTCATTGCCCGACACGACGGTGAAGGTCACAAGTATGGCTTTTACGCCGTATGGATTGATCATGGTGACCAGGGGGCAAAGCAGACCGAAAATGATCCATTTGGCAAGAAGGCGTGGCTGCGACAGGCGCACACGCGCCAAAAAATCCAATCCGGCAAAAGCCACGATCACGAAGCCGAAGGTAAACGTGCCGTGCAGATTGGCCCAGAGGGTAATCAGTCCCAGCAACCAGAATGGCGGTGCTTGCCGGTCACGGGCAGCCTGAAACAGCATCGCAGTCCACAAAACAACGATGGGAAGGCTGAAGATGAGCGGCCGCGCTTGTAGACGGCACTGACGAAAAAAGTGATGACCATGACAACGGCGATGGTGACGATCGGCTTTAGAGCCGCGCTCAGATACCACGCCAAAATGAACGTCATCAGGCCGACCGCCGAGATCGTTATGAAGACCACGCCACTCCAGCCGAAGGTTTGATAAGCGGTCGCCAGAAGCACCTGCCCCAGCCACTCCTTGGCAATCCAGGGCTGGCCTGCAAAAGTATGCGAGTAACTGTCGACGACCGGGATGCCCCGGCTTGCCAATATGTCCAGGCCCACTTTCACCTGCCACCAATTGTCGGGATCACGCAAAAGTTCTGATGAATGGAAGAGGAGCTTCGCGGTGATGATCAGGACCATCGATAGGCAGATAACCAACCGGATCCGCCGGCTTTGTTCCATCAATACTTGTTCATCGCCAAGGGCAGGCATGTCCTGCGGGATCGTCTTTTCAAAGGTCATTTCAGTCGCAGCCATGATCCACTCTCAAAATGCGGTATCGTCTGAATTGTTGCGTAGGGGAGCGGGAACGAAAACGAACACGACGATGCGAGATAAAAGAGAACCGAGTAAACGCAGATCCCGGCCAGGTGCACCCACGGATTATTGGTGAGACCGATGGAAAGTGCCGTAAAAACAACCGCCAGATTGGCCCCATGCGCGATCGCAAAGCTCAGTCCGTATCGAAGCACAGTGCCTTTGCGCAGGCGTGCCGCATCTGAAAATGTCCACCGGCTGTTGAGGACAAAACCGAGCATCAGCCCGCCGGCATAACCGAGAATATTGGACACGATGTCGCCACAAGCAAACGCGAGCGCTGCGAGGATGATCGTGTACCCAAGCGCGGTATTCAGCAATCCGACCGCTGCGAAACGCATGAGACGTACCGCCTCAAAGGCTCGGCTTGACCGCGTGAACAAAATACTGAGCTCCTATCGGAAGACCGGCGAGGTAACGCTCCAGCGGCCGCAATTTAGCGAGAAAACGCGGAAAGAAAATCCGGTAGACGGTTTTGGTCTTGGAAAAGCCGGCAGCGGCCATACGACTGTTCATCTGGCGCGCATCGATCAGAACGGCATTCTCGTCGAAACTGCAATTTCGCACGGCATGCCGCGTCAGCGGATTCCAGGGATTGTGCTCGAACAGGAAAAAGCTTCCGTCCGGCTTCATGACGCGGCCGATCTCAGCGAGAAGACCGACATGCAGTTCCTCGGGAATGTGGTGGAAAACGCAGGCTGTGAAAACCAGGTCGAAATGATCGTCGCCATAGGGAATAGTCTGGCCGTCGAAGGGCTGGCAATGCGCCTGGCCGGGAAAGCGGGTGCGGGCGATGTCCAGGGACTGGGACGACGGATCGAGCAGAACAATCTCGCTGTCGGGGAAAGGCTTCGCGCATCGGGCCGAGCGAGTTGCCGACACCGGCGCCGAAATCGAGGATCCAACGGTTTCCTGCCGCGGCGCGCCAGGACCGCGGCGACATCGGTAATCTTGTACCTGGCAAAAAGGCCGGCGACTCTCCGCTCAGGCGAATGCTGGCAGCGTGCTCTTGTTCGTATTCATCGGCGAATTTGTCGAATTCAGCCTCTAACACGGGTGGCTCCCCTGACGAGTGCCTGCAGGCGGTGCACATGTGAATCGGCGCCGTCTGCGGCGGTATCGCAGCATACAATCTCGTTGACGATGTAGAGCGGCCGCCGCTTCGTTTCCATGTACATTCGGCCGAGATATTCTCCAAAAATACCCAGCACCAGCAGCTGGACACTGCCCAGGATAAGCACGATCGCGGCCAAGCTCGTCCAGCCGGGGATCACGTTGCCATCCAGCCAGGAGATGATCGTGTAGCCGAGCGTCAGCAAGCCGATGAGGCCGAAGATCATGCCCAGATGCGAGGCAAAGCGTAGTGGTGCGATCGAAAAGCTGGTCATCGCATCCACGGCCAGAAGGACCATCTTGCGCAACGGATAATGTGTCGTGCCGGCAAAACGGGCTTGCCGGTGATAATGAAAAGCAGTCTGCTTCAACCCGATCCAGTTGACCATTCCGCGGATGAAGCGATAGCGCTCCGGCATGGCGTTGAGATGATCGACGGCGCGGCGGCTCATCAGCCGGAAATCGCCGGTATCGGCGGCAATGTCGATATCGACCATCCGCCGCAGCAGCCGGTAGAACAGCGATGCAGACGTTTTCTTGAACAAGCTTTCGCCGTCGCGCTTCAGCCTCTGGCCGAAGACGACGTCAAAGCCTTCGTCCATCTTCGTCATCATCGGACCCAGCAGTTCAGGCGGATCCTGGAGATCGGCGTCGAGGATAAGAACTCTCTCACCACGGCAAAGCTCAAGCCCGGCACTCAGGGCGATCTGGTGGCCGTAGTTTCATGACAGGTCGATCGCGACGATATGGGTATCTTTGCGGGCAAGGTCGAAGATCGCTTCACGCGTCCCGTCCGTGGCGCCATCGATGACAAGGACGATCTCGTAGGATGAACCGGCTTGCGCCTCGCAGACAGCCGTGACCCGCCGGTGCAGTTCTGCGACGCCGTCCCGCTCATTGTAGCAAGGGATGACCACAGAAAGTGCTATTGCCTGTTTCGCCGCAATGTCCATCCGCTCAGGCACCCGTTGCTCCCTGTTGTTCGCTTGGGTTTACGGCATACCGATTAAAAATCCGTTCGCGCTACGCTGAAGCGGCTCCAGGTGATTGATTTGAAACGTTTTGGTGCCGCAGTCGGCGCGCGGCTCCAGACACTTTCTACGAGCGCGTTGAGAATGCAGTCCCTTCAATGCCGCTTGCGCGAGGCGGCATCCTGTTTTCCTGGCCTCAAGATTTCGCGTCACCAGCATGCTTATGACGCTGAGCAAGGCTGTTCCTAGAATGAAGGTGAACGCTGCCGCTGCGCATCGGTGGTTGAGCTTCAACAGGTTATCCCTGTTGGAGGGAGGCTCCAAAAGTGCGTTTCGCTACACTATTTCGGCCGCTTCTGGGCAATAACGGGCATGCCCTCCGGCCGGATCTGCTTCTTCAGGGCGGCGATACGGAAGATGGCGTTGGCGGCGCCATAGCCACGATAGCCGCGCCGTTCGACGATCTCGAAAAAGAAGCCTTCTCCATAGGTGCCGCTGTAGAGCTGGAAGAATTCGCCGTGTTCGTCGCGGTCATAGAGAATGTTTTCGGTCTTCAGCCGCTCGCTGAGTTCTAGGTCGAGGCCGAACCGGGCTTCAACGTCGTCGTAATAGTTGGGCAGAAATGTGCAGCGGCTGGAAACCATTCTGTTTCAGCGCCTTGGCCGTTGCAAAAATGTCGTCCGTGCTGAACGCCAGATGCTGGATGCCCGAGCCGAAGGTTTCGGCGATGAAATGGCCGGCGAGCGTGCGCCGGTTTTCCGCGCCGTTCAGGGTGATGCGCAAGGTGCCGGCGGCATTCTCGATCACCTGGCTGCGCACGACGCCGGCGGGATCGATGATATCCACCATCGGCGTTTTGTGGGTCTCGAAGATTGCGGTGTAGAACAAAAGCCAAGTGAGCATTTCCTCGTAGGCGACGGTCTGGGCCATATGGTCGATCGTGCGCAGATGCGCCAGCTGGCTCTCTTCTTCGTCTGCGATCGAGACGAAATCGATATCCCAGATGCGGCCAAGCTCGGCCTTCTCATCGAGCAGATAGATCAACCCACCGCCGACGCCGCGAATGGCCGGAATTTCCAGTTCGCCTGTGCCAACCGGCTGGCTGAAGGGCTCTGCCCCCAGCGCCACCGCCCGGGCCATGGCCTCCCCGGCGTCTTCGACGACCAACGTCATCGCATAGGCCGAAGGTCCGTGCACCGCATAGGACGCATTGGCAAAACCGGCGCGTTCGGTATTGACCAGCAACCGGATATCGCCCTGGCTGTAGACGCTCACCTGCTTGGTCTTGTGCCGGGCGGTCTTGCGGAAGCCGAGCGTGCGCAGAAGGGCGATCAGATCCTTCGCATCCGTGTCGTCGACGGAGAATTCCACGAAGCCGACCGCCTTCACCGGCGCGCGCTCCGGCATGTCGGCGACGGTGAGCCCAGCCGCATTCGGATTGCGCCGCACCCGGTCACCCAGCGTGATCAGCGAACGATGGCCATCGGCGGCAATCGCCTTCTGCGGAGCCGCCGCGGAACTGGTCGTTGAAGATTTCCAGCGAGAAATAACCGTCGTAGCCGGTCTCGGCGATCGCGCTGGTAAAGGCGGTGACCGGCAGGTCGCCTTCGCCCGGCATGTTGCGGAAGTGGCGGCTCCAGTAGAGCAGATCCATGTCGATCAGCGGCGCGTCCGCCAGCTGGACGATGAAGATCTTTTCCTTGGGGATCGAGCGGATCGAGTTGATATCGATCTTGCGCGACAGCGTGTGGAAACTGTCGAGGATCAGGCCGATATTGGCATGATCAGCGCGCCGGACGATTTCCCAGGCGTCTCGATGGTCGAAAATATGCCGCCCCCAGGCAAGCGCCTCGTAGCCGACCCTCAGCCCACGCTTGGCAGCCCGTTCGCCGAGTTCATGGAAATCCGCCGCGGCCCGGTCGATACCGCCAAGCGATACCGGCGAAACATTGGAGCAGACCAGCACGAGATCGGTTCCGAGCTGTTGCATGATATCGAACTTGCGCTCGGCGCGATCAAAGGTGCGGGTGCGGTGCGGCTCCGGCATGCCCTCGAAGTCATGAAACGGCTGGAACAGCGTAATTTCCAGGCCATGGTCGCGGACCATCCGGCCGACATCCGCCGGGCTGCCGTCGAAAGCCAGGAAATCGTTCTCGAAAATCTCGACGCCGTCAAATCCGGCCTTGGCAATGGCCGCGAGTTTTTCCGGAAGTTCGCCACTGATCGAAACGGTCGCGATGGAGGTTTTCATTGCGAGATCCTCACTTGAATGGTTGCTGCCGGACGTCAGGCTGTCGAAATGCTGTATCATCCGGCCGGCATCCGGTTCGCGTCCGGTAAACAGGCGAAAAGCGCCAACGGCCTGGAAAACGGCCATGCCGCCGCCGTTCAATACCCGGCAGCCGCGCTGCCTTGCAGTCTTCACAAGCTCGGTTTCCAGCGGAAAATAGACGATCTCCACGACCCAGTGATGGGGTAAAAGCAGCTCGGGCGGGAGCGGGATACCTGGATACTTCGCCATGCCGGTTGGCGTCGCGTGGATCAGGCCGGACGCCGATCCCATTGCCGCCGCCAGATTGCCGGACGCCGTAATCATCGCTTCCGGGAACAGCGCCGACAGAGCTTGCGCCAGATGGACCGCCCGTTCCGGGTCCAGATCGAAAACCGCCAGGTTCTTCAGGCCGAGCGACAGGATGGCATAGGCGGTGGCGACACCGGCACCGCCGGCACCGATCTGCACTGCCGCGTCAAGATCGGCATCAGGCAAGCCGCGGCGAAAACTTTCGGCAAAACCCCACCAGTCGGTGTTATGGCCATATCGCCGGCCGTTCTTCAGGACGACGGTGTTCACCGCACCGAGCGCGTGCCTCGTCGGAGAGCTCGTCGAGATAGGGAATAACCAGCTGCTTGCAGGGGTGGGTGATGTTGAGGCCGCTCAAACCCTGTTGTTCGGCCTTGCTCAACAGCTCCGGCAGATTCTCAGGCGTCAGGCCGCGCTGATTGAGATCGATCAGTTGGTAGTCGTAGGCGAACCCTTGGGCCGCGCCCTCCTGCATGTGCATCGCCGGTGTCAGCGAAGCCTGGATGCCCGCGCCGATCAATCCGGCTTTCAGGGGTTTCAGACGTGTTTCGACCATTGCGGCAGGTTCCGTGATTGTCAGAAGGGATGGGCCGGCCCGCCGCAAAGCGGGCCGGCGAAGGCATTACTGGCCGCGGGCAGCCGCAAGCTCCTTGAAAAGAAGCGAGACAGTATCGGCGCCGATTTCACCGCTGAACTTGTCAACGAGCGGCTTGACGGCATCGCTGCAGCTTCTGTGTTTCTTCCGGGTTGAGCTCGGAGACTTCCATGCCGGTTGCCTTGATTTCGGCCATCGCCTTGGCATCCACCTCACGCGAGACAGTGCGCTGATAATCGCGCGCCTCGGTCGCGGCCGACTGGAGGACAGCCTTTTCTTCGTCATTCAGCTTGTCCCAGAAGACCTTGCTGATCAGCACGATCTGCGGATTGTACTGGTGGCGGGTCACCGTCATGTACTTCTGCACTTCGAAAAACTTGGCGTTGAGGATGTTGGCAGCCGGGTTTTCCTGGCCGTCCACCGTGCCGGTTTCAAGCGCCGTATAGAGTTCCGTGTAGGGCAGCGGCACGGCGTTGGCGCCAAGGCCGTTGAACAGCTCGATCGGGATCGGCGACTGCAGGGTACAGGATCTTCAGGCCCTTGATGTCTTCGAGCTTGGTAACCGGATGGCGGTTGTTGGTGAGGTTGCGGAAACCAAGTTCCCAATAGGCAAGGCCAACGAGGCCTGTGTCGGGCAGTTTTTCGGTCAGGCTTTTGCCGAACGGGCCGTCCATGATCTTGTCGGCTTCCTCGCCGCTATTGAACAGGAACGGCAGGTCGACCGCGCCGAACGCCTTGACGTTGCTGGCGAGAATACCGGCGTTGAGCACCAGCATCTCGACGACGCCCCCTGCAGCGCCGAGACGGTCTGCACATCACCGCCGAGCACGCCGCCCGGGAACAGTTTGACGTCGATCTTGCCGCCGCTCTTTTCCTTGACGATCTCGACAAATTTTTCCATGCCGGTGACCTGCGGATGGCCCTTGTTGTTGGCGCTTGCAAATTTCAGCGTGGTTTCATGGGATTTCAGCCGAAGCGGTTCCGGCCAGCAGCATTGCAGGCAGAGCGAGCCCCAACGCCAGTTTTATCATCTTGTTCAACATGCTTTCCTCCCAGAGTTTGGCCGGTGTTTTCCGGCCGGTTGAATGGTTTTCGCTACGCCCTTCCACCTCAATGCCCGAACCAGGCGACCGGCGCGGTCACCAGCTGCGGGAAGAGAACGAGGAGGAAGAGCACGATCAGTTCGGCGAACAGGAACGGCATGACGCCCTTCATCAGATCCTCCATCGACAGCTTGGAAACGCCGCAGATGACATTGAGCACCGTGCCGACAGGCGGAGTGATCAGGCCGATGGAATTGTTGATGATGAACAGCACGCCGAAATAGACGGGATCAATACCTGCCTGCTTGATGACCGGCATCAGGACGGGCGTCATGATCAGGATCGTCGGCGTCATATCCATGGCGGTGCCGACCAGAACGATCAGAACCATGATGGCGATCAAGAGCAGCGTCTGGTTGTCCATCAGCGGCTCAAGCAGCGCGACGAGGTCGCCGGGCACATCCGACGGTGATCAGCCAGGCGGAGACCGCAGCACAGGCAACCAAGAACATGACGATCGAGGTGATCTTCGCCGCTGACACGAAGACATGAAACAGCCGGGATGGCGGCAGCTCGCGATAAATGACCATGGCGACAAAGAGCGAATAGACAGCGGCAACAACGCCCGCTTCCGTCGGCGTAAAGACGCCGAACTTCAGGCCGAACACGATGATCACCGGCAGCATCAGCGCCCAGATGGCATCGACGAACGCTTTCAGGCGGACAGCTCCGCTTTGGCGTGGTGGCAGAGCGAACTGTTCCTTGTGGGCCACCAGCAACCACGTGACGCAGAGCGCCAGCGCAATCAGCAGGCCCGGCACGATACCGGCCAGGAAGAGCTTGGTGATCGAGACGCCGCCGACCACGCCATAGAGGATGAAGCCGATCGAGGGAGGGATGATCGGGCCGATGACCGAAGCCGAAGCCAGAAGACCGCCAGTGCGGGCCGGATCATGGCCGGACTTCAGCATCATCGGGTAGAGTAGCGCGCCGAGTGCTGCGGCATCCGCTACCGCCGAGCCGGACAGGCTGGAGAGGATGCAGGCTGCAAAGATCGCCACGAAGCCGAGCCCGCCGCGCACATGGCCGACCAGTGCCATGGCAAGATTGACGATCCGGCGCGACAGGCCGCCGGTATTCATGACTTCGCCGGCCAGAAGAAAGAACGGCACGGCCATCAGCGGAAAGCTGTCGGCACCGTTCATGACGTTCTGCGCCACGATCTGGGCATCGAAAATGCCCATATACATCATCAGCGCGACACCGCTCAGGATCAGGGCAAACGCAATCGGCACACCGAGTGCCATGGGGCCGAGAAGAGCGCCGAGAAAAATCGTCAGGGTCATGGTCTTCTCCTCAGATCTTCGCGCCGGTGATGGCCGGCGGTACAGGGTGATCGTCGAGAGACACCTGATCCTCGCTGTCACGAACAAATTCGGCAGTGGCCACATCGATGCGACCGGTTGCGACGCAAAAGGCGTCCCAGAGGATGATGAGGAAGGTCGGAATTCCGAAGGCAAGACCCGCGCCGTAGAAGAAGCCCATGGACAGGCCGGTCGCCGGCATCGTCGCCGGCAGGTTGATCAGCGTCTGTGTCCAGCTGCCGCTGATCAACAGTGCCGTTGCAAGCAGCATTAGCCCCTGCCCCGCTAGAACGGCCAGCTTGGCGCCGGTTGGCGGCAGACGCTTGACCAGCAGAATCGACCCCGAGATGGCCGTGCTCACGCATGGCGACGACGGCGCCGAGGAATGTCAGCCAGATGAAGAAAACCCGGGAAAGCTCCTCGGACGATGTAATGCCCTGATTGAAGGCATAACGCAGCACAACATTGCCGAACACCAGAATGACCATGGCGGCGAGCAGAAGGGCGATGATCACCTTCAGCACGAAAAAATAGAAATCGATGATGCGTGTCATGCTCGTCCTCCCAAATGGATTCCGACAACGGTGATTGAGTGCCGTGTGCTGCATCTGCAGCGGCCGTACAATACCGTGACCAGATATCCGTGCCGATGCCTCCTCCTCAGGAACATTCGGCGCACTGATAAAATGTACGAACTGGTACGTATGTCAAGAGGTATCTATTGAAAGCGGGCTACAAGCTCACTATGAGTTGGTAATCGTACCGGGTAACCGGGTGCGGATTCTCGTGTTGGAGACACGCGGAATTTGAGGAGCGAGGGCGCCGGGAGGGAGCGGCGGAGCATGGCAATCAAGGCTGAAAACGGCAGGAAAAACGATCCGCAACGCACGCAGGAGAATATCCTCGAGGTGGCGACGGAAGAGTTTTCCACGCATGGTCTGGCCGGCGGGCGCGTCGATGCCATCGCCGAGCGAACCCGCACGTCCAAGCGGATGATCTATTACTATTTCGGCAGCAAGGAGGGGCTCTACCTTGCCGTGCTGGAGCGCTCCTATCGCAAGATCCGCACGCTGGAGGCAGACCTCCAGCTCTCCAATCTGGAGCCGGAAGAGGCGCTGCGGGTGCTGATCTCGACCACCTTCGACCATGACGAGGCGCATCCGGATTTTGTCCGGCTGGTCAGCATCGAAAACATCCACCATGCCGCCCATATGCTGCGCTCGGAGGCGATCCGCGACCTCAACGTCTCCGTCATCGAGACGATCGCCGGCATTCTCGAACGCGGCGTCAGCCAGCGTGTTTTCACGCGGCAGGCCGATCCGATCGACATTCACATGATGATCAGCGCGTTCTGCTTCTTCCGCGTCTCCAACCGCTACACATTCGGCTCGATTTTTCGGCGCGACCTCTCGGAGCCTACTACGATCGAGCGTCACCGCACGATGATCGCCGATGCTGTTATCGGTTACCTGAAGGCGTAGGTCATCGCGCTACCGGAGTGCTCTGCCCGCTGGGCTCAGTTTCAGGCGCAGCATGAAATGCATCGAGGCCAAAGCGACGCAGGCCACCGACACCAGAAAGATCGTGCCAGACATGGCGTAGATCACCGGCGACGCACCCGAATTCATCTTGCCGAACAGGACGACCGGCAACGTGTTCTGACGGCCGGCGAGATAGAACGCGCGGGTGAATTCGTTGAGCGACAGCAGGAAGGAAAAGATGAAAGCACTGATGAGACCCGGGCGAATGAGCGGCAGGGTGATATCGACGAACTGACGCCAGCGCGTGGCGCCCAGATCGGCTGCCGCGGTCAGATAGGAACGGCGCACGGCGGCGAAGCTGGTGAGGATGACGATGAAGGCGAAGGGCATGGCCCAGAGAAGATGCCCGGCGATCACCGTCAGGCTCGAAGCCTTGATGCCGCTACGCGTGAAAACCGCCGATAGCGCCAGACCCTGAATTACCCCCGGCACGAACATCGGCAGGATCACAGTCAGGAACCAGGCCGTCCGTTGCGCGCGCAACTCGAAATAGGCAAGTGCAGCCAAGAGTGACATGCCGGTCGCCAATACCGCGGTGATCGTCGCAATCATCAGCGACTGCTGTAGTGCCCCGACAAGCGCCCGGTCATTCGGCAGCGCCGCATACCATGTGAGGCTCAGATCGGACAGCCGTGGCAAGCCGGGCTGCAAGGCCGGATTGAAGGACACCAGCGAGCAAATAGAGCGGCGGCGCATAAATGACGATCAGCCCAGCGATGGTGACCTCCCACAGGAGGATACGGTTGAAAAGGCCTTCACGGATCATCATGGCGACTGATCCTCAAACAGTGAGGCAAGGCCGAAAATGCGGTTGCCGATCAGCACAAGGCCGAAGATCACGATGAGCACGATGGTGGAAATGGCGAAGGCCAGGGGATAGTTGGCGACGCGCATGACGTCGTTGATCATCACGGAGACGATCGACGCACCGGCGCCTCCCAACATCTGCACCTCGGTGGAGGAGCCCACCACCATGACGAAGACGAAGAGGAAACCTGCGAAGATGCCCGGCATCGTCAGCGGCAGCAAAATACTCGTCAGGCTTTTCCAGAAGCCGGCACCCAAATCCTGGGCTGCAGCGAGAAAGGTCGGATCGACACGGCGCATCGACAGAAGCAGTGGAAAGGTCGCAAACGGCAGGTAGGACGCGACCAACCCGACGACGACGGCAAAATTGCTGAACAGAAGCCAGTCGACCGGCGCATTGGTGATCCCCAAATCCTGCAGCCAGGTGTTGAGCACACCGGTGCGCCCAAGCACCAGCCGCCAGGAAAAGGACCGGATCAGGTAGGATGTGAAGAAGGGAATCGTGATCAGAGCCAGCAGAATGATACTGAGCCTTCGCCCTGCAAGAAAATGCACGGCATAGGCTGTCGGGTAGGCGATCAGCAGGCACAAGAGCGCCGTGCCGAAGGCCTTGACCAACGTCGAGACGATCACCGTCCAGCGTCCCGCTTCGAGTATGCCCGCGTATCCCGCCAGGCTCAGATCCGGCTTGATCCAGTAGGTCGAGGGATCCCAGCTCCAGAAACTCCAGACGACGACGATGGTCAGCGGTGCCAATCCAAGCGCCAGGATCGTCAGCAATGGCGGCGTCATCAGAACCGATGAAACTGGTAGGCGGGGTCCGGTCATGCTGATCCTTCAAGGGTTGGCGGCTGCGGCAAGAGAGGATTGCCGCTGCCAGTCATCGATCTCAGGCATTGCGCAGCTTCTGCCACCACTCTTCGTAGAGCTGGAAATTGTCCGGCCGCGCATTCTGCCAGTAGATCTTGCCGGCAAACTTCGCCTTGACGTGCTCGACCAGCTTTTCGACTTCCTCCGGCTTGTATTCGTCCGGATGGGCCTTGGCGTAGGCGACGTTGTTGTCGGTCGGTACAGAGATAGCCGCGTGCCTGGCCGAGTTCGCAACCGTAGAAGCCGCCGAGCAGGCCGTCGACGAATTTATGGGCGGTGTCAGAAACGCCGCGGTCACCGGCGCCCTTGAGCAGAACCATATTGTTGCCCCAGCCCTCGTAGCCTTCGACTGGGGCGGCATATTCCACCTGAAGCCCACGCTTGCGGCCTTCATAAACGATCGGCTCCCAGCCGGTCATGGCATCGACTTCCTGATCGGCAACGAGTTGGACGCCCTGCTCCCAGCCGTTCCAGAAGGTGCGGAACTGGCCATCAGACTTGTGCTTGATCAGGAATTCCATGACCAGTCCAAGCTCGGACTCCGACAGATTACCCGGGTCGGCGATCGGCTGATTTTCACTTTCCTTGAGATACATGGCGGTAAAGATCGCGCTGTTGATCCAGGCATCTTCCATTGCTACGCGACCCTTCAGCTTCGGATCGAAGATCACACCATAGCTGTCGATCTTGCCGAGCTTGTCGGGCCGGTAGATGATCGAGTCAGCGTTGACCACGGCGGGAATGCCATACTGTTTTCCCTCATGCTTCAGATAGGGGATGTCCTTCGCCCACTGCCAAAGGCTCTCGTAGTTGGGGATCTTGGCGGTATCCCACGGAATGATCACACCTTGGCGCGCCAGTTCCTTTTCAGCGCCACCCTGAAAGCCGCCAATGTCGAAGAGATCGTTGGCATTGCCGGCTGCGAGCCGGGCGATGACTGGGCCGAGGTCGTTGCCGTTATCGGTGAATTCCGGGGTAACGCCGTTCTGCTTGACGAATTCCGGCCATTTCTCGCCGATGTCCAGCGTCGCCGTCGCCCAAAACGCCACGGTTGCTGCATCCTGCGCCGCAAGGCGCGAGGCAAAGCTCAAACCTCCGGCCGACAAGGCGATGCCGCCCGCCCCCATCAGCTTGAGGAAATCACGCCGCTGCACATTGCTGTGCGGCCGAGGTAAAAGTGGTCTGCTCTGCTTCATCGTCATTCCCCTTTTCGTTCTTGGCATGCGTTGTTCATTCGGCTTTGGTTCTCATCCTGCCGGCGGTAATCCTGCGCTGGAAATCAGCACTGCTGCGTCGGGCTTGAGACCGACGGGGACCTGTTGTCCGGTGGAGAGTTGTCCGATATCCGTGTCAGCCTCGATGGCAATCACCAATGTCTGGCCGTCAGCAAAAGCAAGTTTCAGATCGCGATGCAGGCCGCGAAATGTTGTTTCGACAACCGTCAATGTTAAAGCGTGCGGCAGACCTTGCCGGGCAACAAACAGCCGGTCCGGCCGGATGGCGATGATGCTTGCAGCAGTATCGACGGTGCCTTGCGTGCGGACCTGCAACGTTTGGCCGCCGACGGTCGCTTCCGTTTGGCCGCCGGTGGAGACGATCCTTTCTGGCCGCAACAGCGTGTCGATCCCGACGAAACGAGCGACGAACGCATTGGCGGGCGCCTCAAAGAAACGGGCGGGTGAATCCACCTGTTCGATCCGCCCCTTGTGCATCACGGCCATGCGGTCCGACAGGCTGAGCGCCTCGTCCTGATTGTGCGTGACGAGAATGAAGGTCGCGCCCGTGCGCTTGTGTAGGCGTCCGAATTCATCGCGCATCTGCTGGCGCAGACGCTCGTCGAGCCCCGTCAGCGGCTCGTCAAGCAACAGTATGCCCGGTTCCATCACCAGAGCACGCGCAAGCTGACGCTGCCGCTGGCCACCGGACAGGAGATTGACGTCGCGCGGACCGAAGCCGGAGAGTTCAACCAAATCCAGGGCATCGTTGATCTTGGTGTCCAGCGAGGCTCCGGACAGGCCCTTCAGGCGCAGACCGTAGCCGACATTCTGCGCCACCCTCATGTGTGGGAACAAGGCGAGGCTCTGAAACACCGTATTGACGGGGCGCTTGTTGGCCGGCAGATCGCCGACATCCTTGCCGTCGAAGGCGACGCGGCCGGATGTCTGCCTGTCAAAACCGCCGATGAGCTTCAGAAGTGAGCTTTTCCCGCATCCGGATGATCCGAGCAGGGTGAAGAATTCGCCGGCCTTGATGTCGAGGCTTACATCATCGAGCGCCTTAACCGGCCCATATTCCCGGCTGACACGATCGATCTGGATCGATATCGCCATATCACTCCGCCTCGCCACTGTTCTCGCGGATGATCAGGATACCTGTATCCGTGACTTCAAGGACCTGGCCGTCCAGAACAAGGGTCGTTGCCGTCGTTTCTTCAACGATCATCGGCCCATCGATCATCTGCCCCGCTCCCAGCAGGCCGCGCTGATAGACCGGGCATGAAACCCAACCGAGCGCAGCACCGAAATAGACATCGCGGCGACCCGTCATAGCCGCCACGATACTATTACCGGTTGTAGGCAATGACGGCAAGGTGATCACAGGGCCGTTCAGGACTGCTTCAAGATGCAATGTGGTGATCTCGATGCTGGCACCGGCCAAACGGAAGGAATAGGCACGTTCATGCGCCGCGTGAAAGCGTTCTGCAAAGCTCTCGACATCATCGTTACGGTCGAACTGGGCGAAGACGCCATGCTCCTGTCCGCGATAACGGGCTTCGACCTGGTAGGTGAATCGGATATCTGCATCATGACCCTTGGCGAAATAGGCGATGGCTTCGGCTTCGAGGCCATCGAACCGGCTGCACAACTCCCCGAGCGCTGCCGCTGTCAGGGCGGAAAACCAGGTGCCGCGAAAATCCGCGCGCAGTTCTGCTGCCAGCATACCCCAGGCGGAAAAGATGCCGGGATGCGGTGGAATGACAGTCGCCTTGACGCTCAGGTCCCGCCCGAGACGGGTGGCCAGCGCCGGTCCGGCACCGCCGCTGACGACAAAAACCGCATCGCGCGGATCGTGGCCCCGCTGTACGGTCACCAGTTTCAGGGCATTGATCATGCTGGCGTGAGCAATGTCGATAATCGCGATTGCCGCATCCTCGATGCTCATGCCGAGGGGAGTGGCAACTGTGGCGATGGCATCGGCCGCTTTCTGCTTGTCCAGATGCATGCTGCCACCGGCGAACGTTGCCGGATCGAAGATGCCGACCGTCAGAATGGCGTCTGAAAGCGTCGGCTTCTTGCCTCCATGTCCATAGCAGGCCGGCCCAGGAGTCGAGCCGGCACTCTCGGGGCCGACACGCAAAGCACCCCGGTCGTCGAGACGCGCGATGGAACCGCCGCCAGACCCGATCTCGACGATATCGACCACCGGTACCTGCACGGGATGGCCGGGACGAATGCGGGTATGTTCCAGCTTGTAGTCGACATTCAGGGTCGGGCGCCCATCATGGATCAGCGAGCATTTGGCGGTGGTGCCACCGACATCGAGCGACAGGACTTCGCTCTCGCCGAGGGCTTCCCCGATCCGGGCCGCGCCGGCAACGCCGCCCGCAGGTCCCGATTCCACCAGCGTCAGTGGGCTGCTGACGGCCTGATCGAACGTCGAGATGCCGCCGTTGGACTGCATCGCATAATAGGGGCAGGTTAGCCCGCGCTTCATCAGCGCCTCTTCCAACCGTTCGAAATAGTATTGGATGATCGGCTGGACATAGGCGTTCAGCACAGCCGTGTTGGTGCGCTCGTATTCGCGCCACTGCCGCGATACGGTATGGCTTGCACAGACCGTAACTTCGGGGAGGGCGTCTGCCAGAATACCCGCACACAGGATTTCATGCTCGGGATTGGCATAGCTGTGCAGGAAGAGAACGGCGATAGCCTCGATCTTTTCTTCGATGCAGCGAACAATGATCGGTCGAAGGTCATCGAGTTCGAGCGGCAGGACGACGTTGCCTGAAGCGTCGAGCCGTTCGCGTACTTCAAAGCGCAACTCCCTGGGAACGAAGGGTTCGGGACTATGGAACTGCAGATTGTAGAGATCGGGGCGGTTACCCCGGCCGATTTCCAGAACGTCGCGAAAGCCTGCGGTGGTCACCAAAGCGGTGCGCACGCCCTTGCGCTCGGTTATGGCATTGATGACAGTCGTGCCGCCATGGGCGAAGAACGTGACGTCCCGCGTTCGAAGCCCGCACTTCTCTTCTGCCAAAGCGATGGCGTTGAGCACGCCCCTGGATTGATTTTTGACGGTTGTCAGGCTCTTGGCCGTGAACAGTTCGCCGCTGCGTTCGTCATATCCGACGAGATCGGTGAAAGTGCCGCCGACATCGGTTGCCAGTCTGATCATCCTGAAACCTCCGTGTTGTATCCGTAAAGGTGCGAGGCTTGTGCGTTAGTCAGAAAGCCGTTGCGCAGGTCTTGCTCGATAAGCAGTGGCTCGCGCTCGCCGGCGTCGCCCCACCCGCCGCCGCCGCCGGTGATGACGCGCAACACATCGCCCTTGTTGAGTTCGATATGAGCAACGCGGCCATAAGTGCGAACAGCTCCGCCCTGTACAGGGAGCGATCTGCAAGGCATTGACTGTTCCCTGCCCACCGCCATCCATGCCCCAGGGCTGTGTCGCGGTGCGCCCGAAGCTGCCATACGCCGATGCGTCCGTGCCGAGGATCTCGTATTCGCGTACGATACCGAAGCCGCCCCGCCGACGCCCCGCACCCGCACCGCCCTCGACATTGAAGCCGTAGCGCTTGACCCTCAATGGAAACCGAGCCTCGATCACCTCGACGGAATAATTGTAAGTATCGCCGTCCGTGAGCGCGATCAGCGCGCCGGCGCCGTCCCGGTGCTCGCTCGCTCCCCAACCGCCATGCTGCGGCTCGATGTGGATGAACGGCTGGCCGCTGCGATCCCTGCCGGAAATGTAGACGACGCACAGGCTTGAGTAGGAGCCGGCGGAAAACCGCGACGGCATCAACGGCGCCAGCGCCTTCCAAACGAGTTCCGATGCGTGCACCGATCCCTCGTAATACCAGCCGGTCGGGGACGGCTTTTGAGCCGTGAAGATGGTCCCAGGGGGCGCGATGACCGTCAGCGGACGGAACCAGCCTTCGTTGGACGGATCCTGTGGCCCGACCATAGCCTTGACGATTGTCCTGACCGCCGACTGCAAGGCGCCCCGGGCACAGTTGATCGGTCCGGCAACCGCTGGCGGGCAGCCGGTGAAATCGATGGTGATACTGTCACCCGCAATGGTCACCGCCACCTTGACGTGGATAGGTTCCTGACTGACACCGTCTCCGTCGATGATATCAGTCGCCTCGTAGCGGCCATCGGGAAGAGCCGCAATCGCTGTCCGGCTGCGTGTCTCGCTGGCGTTGAGAAGATTGGCGAATGCGGCTTGAACGACCGAAGCGCCGTACCGTGCGGCAAGCTCCGCCATGCGACGCCCGGCAACCCTGACGGTTGCCACCTGCGCATTCAGATCGCCAAGAGCGATTTCAGGCAGACGAACGTTCTCGCTGACGATATGCAGGATTTCATCGGAGAACACATCGGCGCGAACGATCTTGACGCCCGGCAGACGCAACCCCTCCTGGAACACCGACGTCGCATCCGGAGCAAGGCTTCCCGGCACCGACCCGCCGACATCCAGGTAATGGGCGACATTGATGGCATAGGCGAGGATTTCACCATTGACGAACAACGGCTTGACGATGGCGAAATCGCAGGCATGCGTGCCGCCGGCATAGGGATCGTTGGACAGCAGGATGTCGCCATCGGCAAGATTGCCGGTAAATTTCTCGATGAGCGCTTTGACCTGCACGCCGAACGTGCCGGTAAACAGCGTGATGCCGTTCATCTGGGCGACGAGTTCGCCATCGGCGGTTAACAGGCCACAGGCAAAATCCAGCACTTCGTAGATGACCGGGCTCATGCTGGTCCGGGCCATGACGATGCCCATCTCATCGACGGTCGCCATCAGCTTACCTTCGATGATCTCCTGGGTTACAGGGTCGACAAGTTTCCCGCCGGTGGTCATCGTCTGCTAACCCTCCTCACGCCTGTTGACGGCAGATTAGGAGCGTTTGACCCGCACCGGTAGCTGGTCAGATGGGTGGTTAGGGCTGACCGATGCCTACCCGTTTGGGTAGGTTGTTGATCACGGTAGCGCGCCTGAATCTCGCCCGGCCGTCACCGCAGCCGTGCGAGTAGTGACATTCAGCTTGGCAAAAATGTTGCGTAGGTGAAATTTGACCGTGTTGTCGCTGAGATCCAGCTTGCGGGCCGATTTCCTTGTTGCTGAGGCCCGCACTCAAAAGATGCATCACACTGCGCTCGCGCTCGGTCAGTCCTCCAGGTTCACGCAGCAGATTGGCCGTCGCGTTGTTTGCCACGATGCTACTCGCCGCTGGTGGCATCGCCGGTTCGTCAAGAACATGAGACAGGCGCTGCGATATCACCGCCGGGATTTCCATCAAGCCTGCCAGACGGCGCAGGCTATCTGTGAAATCGGCTCCTTCAATCTGAAGGATTGCGCGGTAGTCGGCCATCGGCAACGACAGCAGCAGGCTGGAGAGGCAGGTGGCAGCATTTTCCGGCTGACCTTCAGCCAGCAACAGGCGAATGTCGAGAAGCCCGAGTTCGATACGGCGCGGCACATGTGGCTTCAGCGCTTGCTGCGTCCTCAGGCGGTCGAACAAATCCCGTGCGCGCACAATGTCGCCACGTGCCGCGTAAATTCGCGCCCAAAGAAGCGCCGGAACGCAGCCGCGCAGGTTGATGCCAAGATTGTTGGCAGCATCTGCGTAGGCAGCCTGGACCTGGAAGCCATTGACATCGGCGTAGCGTACCGCTTCCTCGATATCGCCGGTGGCGACGAGAAGCGTCACCCGCTCGCCGTCGATCAATCGGGTCAGCCTGTCGAAGCCGCGGCGGCAGGGCCGCAGCTCTGGCGCTATCGATTGCGGCGTGAGCCGCAAGCACATCGCCGTTCAGGCGAAGCACGCGCTGCTGTGCCATGAAGCCTGCCGCCAGAAGGTCGAACCACGTATCGTGGCGTTCCAGATGGGGGAGAGCCCAAGACAAAGCGGCGGAAGCTGCATCGTGCTCGCCGCGCATCGACAGAACCTCGCTCAACAGCACTTGGCCCACGGCATCGAGATCGCTGCCCTCGCCAATATTGGACTGGGCTTCTGCGATCAGGCTCCGGTAGGCATCCTCAGCGCTTGCGCTATCACCGCTGAAGAATGCCGCCTGGCCGATATGCGTATAGAGATGCATGGCGCCAAAATCTGCGCCACCGTCGCGAAACGCCCGCATGGCCAGCTGCCCATAATGCATGGCGCGCTCGAGGTCTGTCCGGATCAGGAAGTTATAGGCCAGCATGTTGAGCGCCAGCGCGCGGTGAATGAGCTCCATATCGCTGCCATGTGAAAGGTCGGCTTCCAATGCGGAGAGATCGGCAGGGCTGGCCCAATGATCGGTATAGAGCGATAGCAGCACGCGCACCACGCGTAGGTCGCGTGATAATGTCTGACTGGTGCACGCCCGCTCGGCAACCGCCAGATAGTGGTTGGCTGCGTCGAGTTGACCTGCCTTGGCGCTAATCACGGAAAGGCCGAGTGTTGTCAGCGGGTAGGCGGAAAGATGGATATCGGCAGCCTTGGCGATCAATGTCTGGAACAGCAGCGTGCCGCCCCGTGTTGTCGCGTAGACCCGCCGCCATCCGCCGGCTGCCTCTATGATTTCAGCCGCCAGTGCTGTGTCACCGGCCAGCAGAGCGTGACGGACCGCCGCTTCGCAATCGTCGCGCTTCAAACCAGCCCGCGGCTTTCCGCAGGATATCGATCGTCTCTATGCCAACCCGTTCGGCCTCCTCCTTAAGAAAGCTGTTAAAGACGGGATGACACCGGATCCATATCCCCTGGGCATCCAGAACAGTGATCGGCAGCGCATAGTTCGTGAGCCGATTGAAGAGCGTTGCGGCATCCGGGCTACTGGATATCGCGGTGGCCAGCGTGCGGCTGATGGCCGGAAGCGATGCCGTCTCGATTAGGAAATGCTGGATGTCCGAAGGCAGGCTGGAAAATACCTGTTCCGATAGATAACGCGCCATCTCGGCATTGCTGCCATCAAACGATTCCAGAATGGAGGCGCTGTCATTGCTTTCAGCAACAAGAACTCGAACCATCTGCAGCGCCACCGCCCAGCCCTCTGTGCGTTTGTTCAGCTCGCCGATCTGTTCGCGTGTCAGTTTTTCGGCTCGCCCTGCAAAAAACTCCTGCGCTTCCGTGTCTGAAAAGCTGAGATCGGCGACGCCGATTTGTCGGAGCTCGCCGGTTAGCCGCAGAGCCGAGATTGGAAACCGCGGTACGCTGCGGGAAATCAGGACGAATTTGACATGGGCGAGGTCTTTGGCAGCCAACAGCTTTGCCAAAAGGGATTCCTGTCGCATCGGTTTGGGCGAAATGATAGTCGTCCAGGAAAAGCGTGAGCGGCGTTTCGACCCGCCGCAACCGGGTGACGAGAACGGACAAAAGTGTGGCCACCGGCATGCTGCTGGCATCAAGGCCACGGCTATCCCCCGGTTGCAGATCCTGCAGAGCTTCCAGCAAGGCCACAAGGAAGCGGCTTTGGTCGCAATCGTCCACTTCCAGCGGCAACCAGACGAGTGTTCCACCCTGATTCTTCAGAAGATCGTACCATTGGGCGGCAAAAGACGTCTTTCCGTAGCCGGCAGGCGCCACGATGGTCGTCAGCCGGCGTGGCCCAAAACGCTGCAGCTGCTGCAGGAGATTGCGGCGCCGGATATGCTGGCCGCCATTTACCGGCGGTTGAAATCGGTTTTGATGCGTGACCATTGCTTATGTTTGCTGAGGCTGGGGCCAGATTGCAAGTTAACGATGGAAATAAGCTTTCTCCAAATTCCGGAAATCTGATGCATTTCGATTTCTCCCCGCCTGCAAGCGCGAAGTTGCCAGTTTACATCATGGTATCGTTGCAAGGGTCTGGTTCAGTGCTGCAGGGCTGTGGTTAAAGCAAGGCCGCGCCAACCTCGTTATGGCACCGATCGGTATATCCTCCGGTGCCAGGCGCGCCTTCAAGAAAGCTGCCGGAGAACGGACGTGGCGGCGACGAAGCGTGGCATCAAAAAATGGTCGGTCATCGAGGCGCCTCAACCGTGTCCAGTACTTTCATCGAGTAGATTTTGCGCCAATTCGCTGATGGCCACTTCCGCCTCCTCCAGTGTCCAGCCGACGCTTGCAGCGTGTTTTGCCAAGGCCATGAAGGTTGACGAGAGCCTGCCTGCGGCTGCATCCAGAACATCACCCGAGTGTAATTCGGCAAGGGTCAGGAAAGACTGCTCAAGAGCCTCTTGGCAGCCGATATCGCGATCCCGGTAAGGTCCATTCTGTCTGGGTCTGTTCAACACTTGCATTTTGTTCCCATGGTTGTGTTCCACATTCACTGGTTTGCCGAGCTATGCCAAATACTCGTGAACCCGATCTTAAGCCCGATCGTCCGTATGATCCTCAATATTCTCGAAACCGACTTTGCTTTCGACCGGCAGGAGTGCCCGCCCGGCTGGGTGTAGCACCAGCAATATCATGTTCCCTTGGTAACCGCCGGTTCGACGGGGTGAGCATAATCAAGCTCCATCACTTGTGTTGGAGCGTCCAATGAATTTTCCGAATTTCGCCGATCACCCGGAGCGTGGCGTCGCGATCTTTGCCCTCGTCGTCTGGATGGCAACAATTGGCAGGGCGATCGTCATCACCTACGGTTTATGAGTGCTGCGGTCTATGAAAAGGCTGTATGGGGAAGATAGACAAAGCACGGCTTTGGCGGCAGAGTGTTGCGGCCTGTTTTTCGGCGTTCTCAGTGAAGAACCAACAGATTGACCAAGGGGATTCCGGCTAAAGTTTGCAGGCCTGCACAAAAGACTAGGCGGATTATGTGAGAAATTTTGCCCTACGCTCTGGATTTGGTTCGTAAATTGCTCTACTGCCCCTGCCATCTCCAGTGAACATCAGACTTTGAAAGATTCACATGCAAGTATTGGTTCATGACAACAACGTCGATCAGGCTCTCCGAGTGTTGAAGAAGAAACTTCAGCGCGAAGGCGTCTTCCGTGAAATGCGTATGCGGGAAGCATACGAGAAGCCGTCCGTCAAAAAGGCGCCAGAAGGCTGAGGCTATCAGCCGTCAGCGCAAGAACGCAGCGCAAGCAGCTTCAGCGCGAAGGCCTTCTGCCGGCGCCGAAGAAGAAGCCGACCCGCTAATAGCGGCAGCTTCTGACGAGATTGGGGCTTTTTAGTCCAAGGCGCGTCCGGCACCCGGGCGCGCCTCGTTTCGTTGTTTCTGAATAATTGGATTTGGGAAGCTTTGTCGCATACCGGCCATCAGGGCTCGGTGCTGCGAAAAACCGAGTTTCGCCCATGGCGCGCGCGGCGAGCGGGATCGCCGCCGGCCCGCCCTGTCACCTTCATCGGCTTCCTGCGCCTTAGCAAACCCCTTTGGCGTTTCCTAGGTTCGAACAGTCCCGCCAACGACTCCGTTGGTGCTCCCGTGGCGTTTCTGTCATCGCGTGCGCCACAAGCCTCGATTCCGTCTCATCCTATTTCATCGATGCCGATGTCACGCCCTATCCCGGCGGCTTTCCAGTCGACGGCGATCAACTTCACGATAGTCATCTCGTTTACGCGAGCCTTGGTTTTCTTTGGCGTTCATGGCTCTGGGTGTGACCATGACCCTGCCTCGCAGGGAGCACATTTGAGCTTCAGGCTGTACACTGTCGATGCGGAATGTTCGGGAAATTTCACTGTATAGAGGAAATATTTCCTACGCGTGAGAAATTTGTTCCTATCTACTTCTGATTGATTCCAGAGGTAGATCAATGGACCAGCCCCAAATCGATAGAGCGCGCGGCACTCGGCTTAAACAGGCCATGGTGATACGCGGTCACCACAAAGCGATGGCACTTGCAGCTGAGCTATCCATCTCTCCCGCAGCATTAACGAAGTGGACTCAGGGTCATGCCATGTCCGTCGATCATGCGCGCAAACTTGCAGGCCTGCTCAATGTGTCGCTAGACTGGCTGTTGATGGGCCGCAACGGCCCAGATTTTCTGCAGTCAGATCATTTGAGCGCGCTTGAACTCGATCTTATTGAAAAGCTGCGGGAGCGACCCGCGCGAATTACAAAACTCCTCATCGGCCTGGCTGTCGAGATGCCGAAAACGCCAGCAACGGAACAATCAAAACCCGTTCAACCCTGAGTAAATTCGGTCCCGGATTTTTACCCATCCTAAATAACCTTAGGTAGAAATCTATAACCGGATGTCGCAATAGTTTCATCGGGGAATGCAACTGCTAGGTGCGTATCGGCAGTGTCGTAAGCAGCTGACAGAGGTAGCAAATCGGCCCCCTCACAGAACTCAAATCGGAGAACTATCGATGTCCACACTCCTGACGATCAATGTCACGAATCTTGAGAGCGCAACGCAGCAATTTTACTTCTTTCAGCAGCCGGCAGTCTATACAGGCGGTGCGACTGTTTACAGTAACAGCCTCTATTCCGACAGCTTGGGAAACTACGCCGCCACAGGATCTACCCTGACCTTCCAGGTGAACATGCAGTTCTATGCCGGTATCCAGCAGGCGCATAGTACACCAACGGTTGGCCAGTCTTCGGGCTATTCCTCTGCCAGCCGGGCCATCGACTTGGCACCCGCCTCAGGCCCAGCCAACGATTGGACCACCGCATCCGTCGGCCCGTTGGGGTTGACGCAGCCGACGAATGGTACCGGCGTGCAACCGGGCGCGTTCCGGATTACCACCCCCGACCTATTCGCCGCCTGCCGTCTACAACGTCGGCTCGGCCGTCGAAGTCAACGGGGGTATTGCCCTCTCGAACTTTGTGGTGGCAAACCCCAGCAACAACACGGATTGCCAGCCGATCCTGAAATACTATGTCCAGACGGGCAGCTACACGCCGGGAACCGTCATGAATTTTTCCACCTCCAGCGTCAACGCGGCTGTTTGCGATTTCACCGGCGGCCATTCGATCATCAACGTCACGCTCAACGCCGATGGCTCATGGGGAACGCAGATCATTCAATAAGCCCAGATTTGATCCGAGAGTGCCGTGTGGGCAGGCTAGTCATGGAAGAACCTGCCCACACGGTTCAATCGAGTGGTCGGCCAATTGCTGGCCCGCCCACGTCCTGGCACCGCTATTCACACATTCATGATCACTTCAGGGAGCCAGACGGCACCTGGGAGGCAGAACCCCATGGCTTCGCAATATAGCATCATCATCAAGAACATGTCGGCGCAGACCATGTCTTTCTATGCCTTCCAGAAACAGGCATCCTTTACCAACTCCGGAGCAACGCCGACCGTCCTGTCTAGTAGCCTCGCTTCGGGGGCCTTGGCACCGAACGCCAGTTCCGGCGCGCAACTGAATTTCGGTTTCGATGTCCAAAATTATGTCGGCGCGAAAAGCGCCGCCACATCCTCGTCCCAGGTAAAATTCAACGCAAGCATCTCCATGGTCAGTGCCAAAAGCGCAGTTAGTAGTGCGGCCGCGGTACAGCCGATCGACTTGACGACCTCAGCGCCAAGCCAAACGGTCGACAATTCTTCCGTGCTGACAATCAGCCCCCTGGGTTTGTCGGCGGCAACCTATCAGCCGGGTCTCACAGCAGGTTCCTTCGCTATCCAGGTCCCGTCCTACACGCCCACACCCGTGCCGCAACTCTATTGCGGATGCGCGGCCATCAATCAGGACGGAAGTATCACTTTAGCGAACTTCATCACCCCACTCACCAACAGTAAAGTATACTGTACGCCGCATGCGACATACTACGTGGCGGTTGGCAATATTTCCGTTGGTCAAAGCATAACATACACAACAAGCCAGGCCGAAGAGTGTGATTTCACCCCCGGTTACACCGTTATTACAGTTCAATACCACGGTGATGGTTCATTCACAACAAAGGGGAGCTGACAGATGCTGTAGAAAAATCGCGACGCTTTCCCAAAGCGCAAGAGTTTACCTGAATCGCTTTAAGCGAAACCAACTAATGGGAGTTTCAACATGGCAACGTATTACAACATCACCCTGAACGCCAACATCCCTCATGGGTCCGATATTCTCAACAAACCCTGCAAGGTTGTCTTTAGCTACCCTAATGGTAGTTTTTCCCTTCCATATTCCGGCACGGTGTTTGCCTGGCCAACCGCCAATACAGTGCGCATTAGTTCCCCTGTATTGAATATCGATGCTGCCTGGGTTGGCGCCAACGGCGGAACACTGACTATTCAAACCGGCGGCGGCCTCGCTTACAGGATCACCAATTTTGCGAGAATGTGAATGGGCTGTTGCCTGGATCAATACCTCGCTGATCAGATTTAGAAATACAGGCCGCTGTAGCGCATGTCCGAAAGGACGCCTGCAGCGGCCTTATCTCGTGTGAGCACGTGTTGCGGCCCTCCAACGGTTAAGCTAAGCCTTCGTCGCGCCAGCGGCAGGCAACCATCCGTTCGGCGAGACGCGTGGAGGAAAGTATGCCGGATCAATCGCTTGTCACCTATGTTGGCGTGGCGCATCCGTGGATGTGTGACGTCATGGGGCATATGAATGTCCGCCACTATGCCGCGATGTTCGACGATGCCAGCTTCCAGCTTCTTGGCCACATCGCCGGTACCGAGGGTCTTGCCGATACAAGCCGCGGGTGGGCCGATGTTCGTTCCGAGGTTGAATACAAGCACGAAACCAAGGCTGGCGCGCTGTTGACGATCCGCTCTCGCGTGGTCAAGGCCGGTCGTAGTTCGGTGACGTTCGAGCAGGTCATGTCCGGTTCGCTGGACGGTGTCGTTCATGCGGTCAACAGGACGGTTAGCGTCCGCTTCGATCTCGCCGAGCGGGTCGCCGTTGCACTCGACGCCGACATGCGGACACGCGCCGAGGCGCTTCAGGCAGAGGCCGCAGCCAACGAAAACAGGGTGGATTAAGCGCCGTAGATGCGCTCCTCGAGCGGCGTTTCGGCGATTGCGGTCTGGATGCCGGTGATGAGCGCCTTTTCGGCGCGATTGACGATCTTTTCCGGGTTGACCAGCAGGAAGACATCGATTGCGGGTGGCGTCTCGTAGGGCGGCAGCCGCCATAGCACTCCGTCCGCGACGTCATGCCGTGCGACATGGAGTGGCAACGGCCCGATCCCCAGCCCCGCCACGATCATGCGGCGAACCTCCTCGAGGCTTGACGACACACCAACCACGTTGGTGGCGAGCTTCGCCTCGCTGCGCAGAAGTGCCACGGGGCGCAGAACATCGGCGATATTGTCGGTGTGGAACGAGACCGAAGGTTCGCCTTTCAGATCGGCAAGCTTCAAGTCCTTTTGCCCGAAGAAGCGGTGGTCAGGGCCGCAGAAGAAGCCGAAGAATTCCCGGTAGACCATGGTGTAGTCGAGAGCGGCATCACGGTTGCTGACAAGGCATAGCCCCAGGGACGCGCGTTTTTCCCGGACCTGCCGGGTTACGTCGCCGCTGGTTGCGACTGTGATGGTAAGGGTTGCGCGCGGGTGGCTGCGATGAAAGGCAGTCAGCGCCTTGTCGAAGATCGGCGAGACAACATGGCTGGCGACCGCGATCGTGACATGGCCGGTAACGTCGTCGCCGACGCCGCGCACCAGCTGCGGAAGTTGTGAAATGGTGCCGAAGACCTCGATGCTCTGCTCATAGAGTAGCTGGCCGACATCGGTCAGTTCAAAGCGCGTGGCGTCACGCTCGACCAGGCGCCGGCCAACCCGATCTTCCAGCCGGCGAAGCGCTTGCTGACACTCGGCTGTTTGAGATTGAGCTGCTCGGCGGCACGGGTGATGCTCTTGACCTCGGCGATAACCACGAAGGTTCGCAGGAGATTCCAGTCCAGTTCCCAGACCAGCCTTTCGGATCGTGATGGCATCATTCCTGAAATCTATGCCTTCTATTTCCATTATCTATTTGCGCAATAATAGCTCAAAGGCAATCATCAAATTCGGAAGGCGCGTTCACGCGTAACCAAAGCGACAGAGAATGCGCTTTCATCCAGAGGAAAACAGGAACATGAAGACTCTCATTTCAGGCCTTGTGGCCGCTACCATGGCCCTTGCTGCCAGCTTTACCGCTTTTCGGCGAGCGCCGAAGATCTCGAGGCGATCAAGTCCTCCGGTGAAATCCGCATCGCCATGTCCGGTCAGTACCCGCCTTTCAATTTTGTCAACGAGAAGAATGAAGTCGTCGGCTTCGATGCCTCGATCGGCACTGCGATCGCCGAACGCGTCGGCGTCAAGGGTACGCTCGTTACGACAGCTTGGGATGGCATCATCGCTGGCCTGCTCGCCAATAAGTTCGACACTGTCGTTGGCTCGATGACCATCACGCCGGAACGCGAGAAGGTCGTCGATTTCGTCGGCCCCTACTACCACGCCGGCCGCGCGGTGTTCGTCAACGAAGCCTCGGCAGTGCAGAAGCTGGACGAGCTGAAGGGCAAGACGCTTGGCGTCACGCTTGGCGAAACGCATGAGAAATGGGCACGCGAACAGGGCGGCTGGGACGTTCGCACCTACAAGGGCCTGCCCGAGCTGCTGCTCGAACTCAAGGCCGGCCGCGTTGACGCCATCGTCGTCGACAATATTCCGGTCATGGTTGCCGTCAAGGAAACCGGCGAAAAGGTCCGCCGTCTTGAAACGCCCGATATCGAAGGCGGCAGCGTCGCCATAGGCATCGCCATCCGCAAGAACAATCCGGAGCTGAAGGCTGCGATGCAGAAGGCTCTCGACGGGATGATGGCTGATGGATCTTACGAGAAGATCGCCATGGAATGGGTCGGCAGCGACATCCGCTGATTGATCGATAGCCAAGAGCATTTGGCCGGCTGAGATAAGCCGGCCAAATGCCGTTCGCAGGCCTCTCCCGGAGTTTTTCCCATGGATTTCCCGCTGATGCTGCGCGTCTTCCCGTTTTTCGTGGAAGCCGCTTGGGTCACCGTGCAGATATCGGTGCTATCGTTGCTGCTTGGCCTTGTGGTCGCGGCCGTTATCGCCTCGGCGAAGATGTCGGGCTCGCCTGTCTTGAGGGCATTTGGAAGTTTCTATGTCAGCGTGTTTCGCGGCACGCCGTGCCTGATCCAGCTGTTCGTTCTTTATTTCGGTGGTCCACAGGTCGGCATCAACCTTGAACCATTTGCCGCCGGTATCATCGGGCTCGGTCTGAACATCGGCGCCTACATGGCCGAGATCCATTCGCGGTGGCATTCTCGGTGTCGATCGAGGGCAGGTAGAAGCTGCGCGCACCATCGGCTTCAGCCAGCTGCAGACGCTGCGTCTCGTCGTCCTGCCACAGGCGGCGCGCCTGATGATCCGCCCGCTCGGCGTCAACGCCGTCGGCCTGATCAAGGGATCGGCGCTGGTCTCGACGATCTCGGTCGTCGAACTCACCTATACGGCGCAACGTTTCATCGGCTCCACCTACAAGCCGTTCGAGATATTCGGCATTGCCGCCCTGCTCTACATGATCATCGTTTATGCGGTGTCACGCGCGGTCGATGTTCTCGACCGCCGCTACGCAATCAACTGAGGGAGGGCGCAACATGCAAGGTCTCGATTTCAGCGTTGTTACGCCCTATACCGACATCCTGCTCATGGGGGTGTGGTGGACGGTGGTACTGACCGTCACTGGAGCAATCATCAGCTTCTTCTTCGGCATCTTCTTTGCCGTCGCCGTGCTCTATGCGCCGAAGGTGATTGCCTATCCGATCCGCTTCTTCATGTGGCTGTTCATGGGAACGCCGCTGCTTTTGCAGCTATTCCTGATCTATTTCGGCCTTTCCCAGATTGGCATCAATGTCCCGGCGCTAGCGGCGGGTATCATCAGGTCTCCGGACTCCATTTCGCCGTTTACAACGCCGATGTCATGCGCGCCAGTATCGTCTCGGTCGATGTCGGACAGACGGAAGGTGCGCGCAGTATCGGTTTCGGCCGGTTCCAGACGCTGCGCTACGTTGTCATTCCGCAGGCGGTGCACAACACCCTGCCCGCGATCGGCAATAACCTGATCGTGCTGTTGAAGGAATCGTCGCTGGTTTCGATCATCGGCATTGCCGAGCTCGTGCATTCAGGCCCAGCTGGCAATCAGCGAAACGTTCCGGCCATTCGAATTCTACATCACGGTAGCAGCACTCTATTACATACTCAATCTCGTCCTTGAATCCGGTTTGCGGCAGGTCGAAAAGCAAGTGGAGGTATCCCGATGACCGTCCAGCGGCCCATGGTCGAGGTAAAGGGCGCCCGCAAGGCCTATGGCGCCCTGGAGGTCCTCAAGGGGATCGATCTTTCCGTCACGCGCGGCCAGATCGTCGCCATTATCGGCCCGAGCGGTTCGGGCAAAAGCACGCTTCTGCGCTCGATCAACCATCTCAGAAACGCTGAACGGCGGCGAGATATGGCTCGACGGCGTGCAGGTCAATCAGCCGCTGCGCGGCTCGGCATTTGAGCGTCATATCAACGCGGTGCGCCAGCAGATGGGCATGGTGTTCCAGCACTTCAATCTGTTCCCGCATCTGACGGTGCTGGAAAACATCACCATGGGTCCGGTCATTCTCAAGGGGATGGCCAAGAAAGCCGCCCGTGAGCTTGCCATCGAGCTGTTGTCGAAGGTCGGGCTGGCGGAGAAGGTCGATGCCTATCCGTCGCGGTTGTCCGGTGGGCAGAAACAGCGCGTTGCCATCGCCCGAGCGCTCGCCATGCAGCCGAAAGTGATGCTGTTCGACGAGGCGACCTCGGCGCTCGACCCCGAGCTGGTCGACGAAGTCAACGCCGTGATGAAACAGCTTGCTGCCGAGCATATGACCATGCTGATCGTCACCCACGAGATGCGCTTTGCCGGCGAGGTCGCCGACCGGGTTCTGTTCATGGACGGCGGTGTTGTCGTCGAGGAAGGGCCGCCAAGCGAAATCTTCCGTGCCCCGACGCAGGAACGCACCCGGTCCTTCCTGAAGAAATATCTTGCTGCTTGAATGATACGTCATGCCGGAAATTGACTTTCCGGCATGACGTTTAACGCCGAAGCGGGAATGCTGCGCCAGCAATTCGTGCGCCGCCATTGTTGCAGCCAGAACGCCCGCGCTCCGCTGCCCTATCGTCTCTGGTGGCCATCTCGTAAACATAGCCGATATTGTCGATGTGGCCTGAAACTCTCCCCGAGACCATTTACCCCCTAAAGCCTTAAAAACGCGGCGTCGAAGCCGGCTTGTCATGCTGCATGCAAGACAGCAGGACTACGCCCCTGCCTGCTGGCACTTGGAGATGGATTTCCATCTATCGCGGCACACTGGATGGTGTACCGGGAGCGCTTTCCTCCAAGGTACATGGACGTCTCGCCTGATATCGCTCATGCCCAAGAGCTTCTTTCAAAGGTGTATTTGACTTTTGTCAACAGTGATGACTATTGTCTAATTCGACAATTGAAGGAGAAATGATGCCCATCCGGTCCACAGATCAGATCCTGCATAAGGCGGCGTGGCTCTATTATACCCATGGCCTTCGACAGGATGAAGTGGCTCAGCGGCTCAATATTTCCCGCGTCCGTCGCCACCTATCTGCGGCGCGCACGCGAAACCGGCATCGTCAATATCGCCACGTCGACACAGCTGTTTGCCGACGACATTTTGGCGCGCCAGTTGGAGGATGCCTTGGGCCTCACCTCGGTGTGGATCGTGCCGGAAGACCGGCAGGCCATGGACCCAACCGCGGAAATGCCTGTGGTCGCCGCTGCTGTGTTCCTGGAACTGATCAACAAGGGCGATCGTGTCGGAGTTGCCTGGGGCCGCACGGTTTATCATCTGGCCGATGTCATGCCCTATGCCGACCTGCAGGGCGTCACCGTCGTCCAGCTGTGTGGAAATCTTGGAGCGCCCTATTCCTACCGGCCCGACCAATGCACGACGGAAATAGCGCGGCGGCTCAATGCCGAAGGCATCAATGTTTATGCGCCTTTGGTTCTGAGTTCTGAACAACTGGCTGAGGCACTGCGGGCCGAGCCGGTGATCCACGAGCAGATGGCGACCATTTCCGACTGTCAGCTCGCGCTCTATTCCGTCGGTGGCATCGAGGATGACAGCCATCTGGTGAAATGTGGTGCCTTGACGCCCGAAGAAATGCACGCTGGGGGAAACGGGCGCTGCCGGGGTCATTGCCGGTCAGATCATCGACCGTGATGGGCAATGGCTGGACTGCGCCCATAACCGCCGCTGCATTTCCGCCGATCTCGATTCCATTCGTGCGATCGGCAAGCGCATGATGGTGGTACAGGAGGACGGCAAATTCGAACCTCTTGTGGCCGCGATCAAGGGCGGCTTTGCCTCGCATCTGGTGGTGACCACCTCCATGGCCCGGCGGCTTCTGGAGCGCTGGAGCACCGAGGCCCGCAGCCGCACCGCGTCATAGGCACCCCAACCTATCTGATCCACCCGGCGAGGACCGGGTCTGAAAACCTGTCCGAGGGAGGAGCAAACTGTGAAAAATCTCTGGAGCGATATAGACGCCGAAGCCATGGTCACCACCTATGCCGCAAAGGGTGTCAATCGCGATCTGGCATTGCGCACCTATACGACCCGGCTGCTCGGCGGCGATCCACGGCTGGTTCTGCATGGTGGCGGCAATACCTCGGTCAAGACCAAAGTCAGCGATCTCGTCGGTGACGAATGGGATGTCCTCTGCGTCAAGGGCAGTGGCTGGGATATGGGGATCATCGAGCCGGCGGGGCTTCCTGCCGTCAAGATCGCGCCATTGTTGAAAGCGCCAAGCTGACCAAACTTTCCGATGAGGACATGGTGACGCTACAGCGTGCCAATCTCATAGACCCAGCCTCGCCCAACCCGTCTGTCGAAGCGCTGCTGCACGCCTTCATTCCGCACAAGTTCGTCGACCACACCCATTCGACCGGTGTTCTGGCGATTGCCGATCTCGAGGGCAGCATGGAGGTCAGCGCCAGGGTGTTTGGGCCGAAGATGGGGCTGGTGCCCTATGTGATGCCCGGGTTCGATCTCGCCAAATTGGCTGCCGAAGTCTTCGACGGGGATCCGACGGTGGACGGCCTGATCCTCGACAAGCACGGTATCTTCACCTTCGGCGCGACCGCCAAGGAGGCCTATGACCGGATGATCCACTATGTGACGCTGGCCGAAGATTACGTGGCAAAAAACGGCAGGAATCCGTTCACGCCGGCCGCCCTGCCCGCAAACCTCGCCAGGCCCAACGACATCGCAGCCATGCTGCGCGGCGCCGTCGCGGTCTCAAAGGGCGAAGGCCGGTACGATCGTATGATCGGCGAGTTCCGCACCTCGCCGGCAATCCTCGAATTCGTCAACGCCGTACAGGTCGAGGACATGGCCTCGCGTGGCGTCTCGACGCCGGATCTGTCGATCCGCATCAAGACCGGACCGATGGTGCTACCCGCACCTGATACCACTGACCTCGATGGATACAAGGCGGTCATCGCTGAGCGTGTCGCCAAGTTTGCGGAAAAACTACACCACTTACTTCACGCAGAATGACGGACGGGACGACGTCAAGCGCGTCATGCTGGACCCGATGCCGCGTTTGACGCTGGTGCCGGGGCTGGGCATGTTCGGCCATGGCCGAACCCTGAAGGATGCCAGGATCGCCGCTGACGTCGGAGAAATGTGGATCGAGGCGGCCCGCGACGCCGAATCCATTGGCCGATTCCAGCCGGTCAGCAAACCCGACCTGTTTGATCTCGAATACTGGTCGCTGGAGCAGGCAAAGCTCGCCGGTGCCAAGGCCAAGCCGTTCACCGGTCAGGTCGCGGTCGTCACAGGTGGCGCGGGTGCGATCGGGGCGGCCACGGCCAAAGCCTTCGCCCGTGAAGGTGCCCATGTCGTGGTGCTCGATCTCGACGGCGGGAGGGCGGCAGAGGTAGCGAAATCGATCGGCAACCAGTCCATCGGTCTTGCCTGTGACGTTACCGACGCAGCGTCCGTGCGCGCGGCGTTCGAAGCCGCCGTCACCACTTACGGCGGCGTCGATATCGTTGTCTCCAATGCCGGTGCTGCCTGGGAAAGCCCGATTGCCACCATGGACGATGCCCTGCTGCGCAAGAGCTTCGAGCTCAACTTCTTCTCGCACCAGAGCGTGGCGCAGAACGCGGTACGGATCATGAAGGAGCAAGCGACGGGCGGCGTTCTGTTGTTCAATGCCAGCAAGCAGGCGGTCAATCCCGGCGCCAATTTCGGCGCCTATGGCTTGCCCAAGGCGGCAGCGCTGTTCCTATCACGCCAATATGCCCTGGAGCACGGCAAGGACGGCATCCGCTCGAACGCTGTCAATGCCGACCGTATCCGCTCCGGTCTGCTCAATGACGAGATGATCGCCGCCCGTTCCGGCCGCGCGGATTGTCGGTCAAGGATTACATGGGCGGCAACTTGCTTGGCCTTGAGGTAACAGCCGACGACGTAGCCCAGGCCTTCGTGCATCAGGCTTTGGCTGAGCGCACCACCGCCGATGTGACGACCGTCGATGGCGGGAATATTGCTGCGGCGATGCGGTAAGCCATGATCGCGGCCTCCTTCAGGCGAGGTCTGTCAACGCGAAATCATCGCCCTTGTATGCGAGGGCGATGTTCAGCGCCTTCGCGCAGGCATAGCTGAAACAGTCTCCGAAGTTGAGATCCGCCGGGTGTCCAGCCGCCTTGCCGTAGATCATGGCTGTCTCGATGGCTATCGAGCCGATTTCCAGCGTCACCGCAATCTCAGTAGCACCGATCGCTGACAGGAACTCAGTGACGGCGGCATTGGCTGCGGCAACGGTCTGCTTGCTTTTCGGCTTGTCTGGGAGCTGAAACTTCCTGGCGATGCCAAGCACAGCTTCGAAACGGACGACCGGCGAGACCACGAATGCGCCATCGGCGGTTTCCAGCCGCTTGACGATCTCCTCCCAGCCCGGTTCACGGGCAATGATCGCCACGATGACGGACGCATCGAGGAACATCAGAGATTGTCCCACATCTCATCTGTAAATGTTTTCATATCGAAATTCGGATCGCTTGCACCCATTGCCCCGACCATAGCCTGGGCTTTGGCAATCCGGTCCCGCAATGGGCGTTGCTGCTGCACGCGATCAAGTTCACGCTGCAGTGCCTGTCGCACCGCTTCCGTCTTGCTCGGCGCTTTGAGAGCTTTCTGCAGCTGTACTGCAAGCGCATCGACGGTGTCATCATGAATGAAAAGAGCCATGAGTATATCCCTTCTGAATATACATATATCAAAGAGGGATATCCTTCGCAATTAGGCTCCAGAGAGACCCGGTATCAAAACAAAAAGGCGGCCCGAAGGCCGCCCTGAGTTACCACTGGGGGTGTGGATTACTTGGCGTTCGGGTTCGGCATCCATGCCGGCATGGCGACATCCGCATGGGCGAACTGCGGCAGCTTGGCGCCGAGCTCTTCCATGTTCTTGATGTCGTTGTCGTTGAGGTCCTTCTGGGTGATCAGCGTCGGCGGGACGATGACGCTACGGCCCGGGTCTTCGCCGGCCAGCATCATCGCCAGCGTGCGAACCGATACCTGGCCGACGACGGCCGGGTTGGTGGCGGCTGTTGCAGCCCAGGCGCTGTCCGGTTCGCGCATTGCGGCGATATCGGAGGTCGAGATGTCGGCCGAGTAGATCTTGACGCTGGACGACATGCCGGCTTCGTCGACTGCAATCTTCACGCCCTTGGCGAATTCATCGTAAGGCGCGAACATGACGGTGATGTCCGGGTTGGCGGAAATGACCGAGCGGGCTTGGTTTGCAACCGAGTTGGCGATCGGGTTGTCCATGGTGCCGAACATGGCGGCTTCATTGATGCCCGAATACTTCTTCTTGAATTCCTTCCAGGTCTCATCGTGGCGGTCGAGCGGCGCGATACCGGCGACATAGACATAGCCGGCTTTCCAGCTCTCGCCATTGTCCTTGACGGCCTGTTCCAGGGCCAGGCGGGCAAGGTCTCGGTCGGACTGTTCGACCTGCGGGATCTTGTCGTTCTCGACATTGACGTCGAAGGCGACGACCTTGATGCCGGCGTCCACAGCGCGCTGGGCCGCTTCCTTCATGGATTCGGTCAGACCGTGCTGGATGATGATGCCCTGAACGCCAAGTGCGATGGCCTGATCGACCATGTCGGCCTGCAGGGCTGCGTCTTGGCGGCTGTCGAGCACGCGCAGATCGACGCCGAGCGCCTTGGCCTGCGATTCCACGCCCGACAGATAGGACTGGAAGAAGTCGCCGGTCGACAGGTAGCGCACCAGCGCGATCTTGACGTCGCCGGGCTTGTCGAACGGTGCCGGCATGTCAGCGGCGAACGACACGCCTCCCAGCGTCGTTGCAGCCAGCATCCCAAGCGTGAGCTTTGAAAAAGTTCTCCGCGTAAAAGTCATAAGGGTCTCCTCCACATTAGACTTGTTGTTTGATTTGCAGTCCCGCACGGAGCTTTGCGCTCCCTAGCGTTTGCCCCTCCTCGAGAGCGCAAAGGTGAACACCAGGGCAATGACCAGCACGAGGCCCTTGACGAAATCCTGGGTGTAATAGGGTGCGTTCATCATCGTCAGGCCCTGCAGCAGAACGCCGACGAACAGGGCGCCGATGGCGGTGCCGAAAGCATTTGGCTTGGCCGCACCAAGCACGGCAAAGCCGATCAGGGCAGCGGCGACCGAATCCAACAGAAGGTTGTTGCCCGACGCGATATCGCCGCGCCCAAGACGAGCGGCCAGCAGAATGCCGCCGATCGAGGCGAAGACGCCGGAGATGATATAGGCCCAGATCTTGTAGGCATTGACGGGTGCTCCCGCGAGCCCGGCCGCCCGCTCGTTCGAGCCGACCGCATACATCATCCGGCCAAAGCGGGTATATTCCAGGAAGAACCAGATGAGGATGGCGAGCACGATCAGCACAACCACCGAGACCGGTACCAGATTGGGCAGGACGAAGTCGAAGCGGTGACGGCCAAGCGCCAGGAAGGCGGGGCTGAAGGTGCCGGTGGCGGTCGAGCCGTCCGGCATGCTCATGCCGGTGGCAATCGAGCGGCCTTCGGTCGGGATACGCTGCAGCCCGACGAGCAGGAACATCATTCCGAGCGTCGCCAGAAGGTCCGGCACCCGCATGTAGACGATCAGGAAGCCGTTGATCAGACCAACGATGACACCGATGGCAAGGCAGACGAGCGCCGCCGTCAGCGCATCGCCACCCATCACCACCATCACATAGGACGACGCCATCATTGCCGTGGTGGCGACCGATCCGATCGACAGGTCAAAGCCGCCGACCACCAAGGTCGTGGTAACCCCGAGCGCCAGGATGCCGGTGATCGATACGGACTGGAAGATGAAGACGGCGCTTTGCGGCGAGGCAAAACCGCTGGTCATGATGCAGAAATACACGATCATGCCGAAGAGCAGCGTGATGAAGCCGTATTTGATGGCGATCTCGCGCGGTGTCAGCGTTGCCGCCGCCGGTGCGGCCTTGTGGGTGGATGGACTGGCAGTCGTCTGTTCAATGCTCATGTCAAAGTACCATTTCATGTTGGCCGGCGATTTCGGCCAGAAGTCTGTCGACATTGACGTCGGCGTTGCAGGTGCTCGCCGACCAGCGTATGCTCCGACATCACCAGAATGCGGTCGGCGATCTCGAAGGCCTCGTCCAGTTCGGTGAGGAAAACGATGGTGGCGCGTCCCGAAGCGGATGCACGCAGTTTCGCGGCGATATCCCGGCGTGCGGAGATATCGACGCCCTGGAACGGCTCGTCGAGAATGAGCAGACGCGACGCCTGGCTAAGCCAGCGGCCGACCATGACCTTCTGCTGGTTGCCGCCCGATAGCGTGTTCATCTCGTCGCGCTCGGTCCGGCAGACGATGCCGAGCGCTGAAATCTGCTGGCGCGCCTGCACCCGCTCGGCCCGGCGGTTGGAAATGCCGAAATTCGAGATCCGCTTCAGGAATGGCAGGCTGACATTCTCGTAGATGTTGAAATCCGGAACGATGCCACTGTCACCGCGATCCTTGGCAACCAGGAAGACGCCCTGGTCGATCGCCGCGCGGTCGTCTTCGGCGCGTAGGTGCGGCCGTCGATCATCATCGATCCGGACACCGGAACACGGGCGCCGAACAGGGTTTCGGCCAGCGCCGTCTTGCCGACGCCGACAAGGCCGGTGATCGCTACGACTTCGCCGTCGCCCAGCGTCATCGAAAATGGTTTTGCACCCCGCGCGATGGTGAGCTTTTCCGCCTTGAAAACCGGGGCCGTACCATCGCGCACGACGATGTTGCTCAGGCTGATCTTCTGGCCGAGCATGGCGTTGACCGCCCCCTCGTAATCAAGGTTTTCGCCCTCGAACAACCCGGCAATGCGGCCGTCCCGCAACGAGACGATGCTGTCGGCAAGCCGGCGGATGTCGGACATGCGGTGTGATATATAGAGAATGGCAACGCCGCGGGCACGCAAGCGGTCGACCAGTTCGAACAGCCGGTCAGCCTCCGCGCTTGACAGCGACGAGGTCGGCTCATCGAGAATGAGCACCTTGGGTTCATGCGCCATGGCGCGGGCAATCGAGACCATCTGCCGGTCAGCCAGTGAGAGATCGGCAACCGTGGCATTGAGATCGATGGCCAGCCCCATGCGGTCGGCGACGGCCTGGGCTTCGCGCCGGATGCGGCGGGGATTGAAAATCAGGCAGGCGCCACGGCCATTCAGGCGGTCGAGCGTCAGGTTGGTCGCCACATCGAGATCGGCGACAACGCCGTCATTGATGTTCTGGTGCACGGTGACGACACCGGCGCGGATTGCATCGGCGGGCGTGGCCGGCTCATAGGGCTGACCGGCAAGCATGATCGTGCCCGCGTCGCGTTCATAGACGCCGCTGACGATCCTCACCAGTGTCGATTTCCCCGCCCCGTTCGCGCCCATCAGCACGGTAACGGCCCCGGCGCGCAAATTCAGATCGACCCCACCCAGGACCTGGATCGGACCGAACGATTTGCGCAGACCCCCAATACGGAAAACGTGTTCCTGTATCATCTGCTCCTCCCTGACAATCAGGTTAGGCTGCCATCTAATCAAATGTCAAGCCCATTGACATTTGACAGAATGGTGGCTTACCAAAAGAGAAAGGACGGCGTGAACGCGTGTGGAGACGCATCGGACCGGGAGCGGAATGAGGAGTGTTCCAGGTGTTTTTCGCCTGACACGCCGCTCCGACGGAGAGGAGGAATCATGAGTACGAACAATTTCGAAGCGCTGACGCCCGAGACCCTGCCGCACCGGTTGGGCAGCAATGCAGCCTTGGCAGGCAGGATCGGCGCGGACAGTGCCCGCTGGAAAGTGCGCGAAGTCGGCGACGGCAATCTCAACCTCGTTTTCATCGTCGACGGGCAGACCGGCAGCGCCATCGTCAAGCAGGCGCTGCCCTATGTGCGCCTTGTCGGCGAGAGCTGGCCCCTGCCATTGAAACGCTCCTATTTCGAATATCATGCGCTGACGCGCGAGGCGGAGCGCGACCCCGGCATGGTGCCGGAGGTTCTCTATTTCGACCGCGAGCAGGCGATCATCGTCATGGAATTCCTGACGCCGCACGTGATCCTGCGCCGGGCCCTGATCGATGGACGGCAACTCCCGAAAATCGCCCGCGATCTTGGCCTGTTCCTTGCCCGCACGCTGTTTCGCGGCTCCGATCTCTCCATGGAGACGCGCAAGCGCAAGGAAGACCTCGCCCTCTTCGCTGACAATGTCGAGCTTTGCGATATTACCGAGAACCTGGTCTTCTCCGATCCCTATTTCGATGCCAAGCTCAATCACTTCACCACGCCCCAGCTTGACAGCATCGTTGCGCAGCTGCGTGCCGATCGCGACCTCAAGGTCGAGGCGCAGCGGCTGAAGCATCTGTTTACGGCCAATGCCGAAACGCTGCTGCATGGCGATCTGCATACCGGCTCGGTCATGGTCACCGACACGGAAACGAAGGTCATCGATCCGGAATTTGCCTTCTACGGGCCGATGGCGATCGATGTCGGCATGCTTCTGTCGAATTTCTGGATGAGCTATTTTTCGCAATCCGGTCACGAACAGGACGGCAGCCGCGAGGACATGCGGGCCTATCTCCTCGATGTCATCATCGAGATCTGGGAAACCTTCCGCACCGAGTTTTCGCATCTCTGGCGCACCGAGCGCACCGGCATACTTTACCAGCGCACATTGTTCGAAGACCAGGGCGATCACCTTGGATCGGAGCAGGCGCTGAACGAAGTGCTGCAGACATTGTGGACCGACATGCTCGGCTTTGCCGGCATCGAGATGCACCGCCGCATTCTCGGCCTCGCCCATAATGCCGATTTCAGAAACCATCGAAGACCCGGATGTCCGGGCACGTTGCGAAACCAAAGCGCTCAAGCTCGGGCGCCATCTTGCCGTCAATCGGCGCCGCATCCACAGCATTGCCGAGATCAATGCACTTGCGGAACGCCTCGAGAAGGAGTCAGTCATTTGAACGTCGGAGATCGCCACTACCATACCATCTGGCTCAACGAGGATGGCCGGTCGGTCGACATCATCGACCAGCGCTGGCTGCCGCACGAGTTCCGGGTTGTCACCTTGAAGACCGTCGATGATGTCGCCGTCGCCATCCGCGATATGTGGGTGCGTGGTGCGCCGCTGATCGGCGTGACGGCTGCTTACGGCGTCGCTATCGCCACGCGGGACGACGCCAGCGATGCCGCCCTCGATGCCGTCTGGGACGTGCTGCACGAAACCCGGCCGACCACGATCAACCTGCGCTGGGCGCTGGACGAGATGCGCAATGGTCTTCGGAAGGTGCCGGTTTCCGAGCGGGCGGGTGCTGCCTATAAGCGTGCCGCCGAAATCGCCGAGGAAGATGTACAGCTCAACCGCAGCATCGGTGCCAACGGTCTGAAAGTCATCCGCGAGATCGCCGCCCGCAAGAAGCCGGGCGAGCCCGTCAATATCCTCACCCATTGCAATGCCGGCTGGCTGGCAACCGTCGACTACGGGACGGCCACCGCACCGATCTACATGGCGGCGGAAGCCGGAATCCCGGTCCACGTTTACGTCGATGAAACGCGACCGCGCAATCAGGGTGCCCAGCTGACTGCATGGGAGCTGAACGGCCATGGCGTGCCGCATACCCTGATCGTCGACAATGCCGGCGGGCACCTGATGCAGCATGGCGAGATCGACATGGTCATCGTCGGCACGGACCGCACCACTGCCGATGGCGATGTCTGCAACAAGATCGGCACCTATCTGAAGGCGCTCGCCGCCAAGGACAATGGCGTGCCCTTTTATGTCGCCCTGCCCTCCCCGACCATCGACTGGACCGTGCATGACGGCGTCAAGGAGATCCCGATCGAGGAGCGCAACAGCGACGAAGTGACCTTCGTGCAAGGCCGTGCTGCCGATGGTACGATTGCCACGGTGCGCATTTCGCCGGAAGGCAGCCCGGCCGCCAACCCGGCCTTCGATGTCACGCCGGCGCGACTGATCACCGGCCTGATCACCGAGCGCGGCATTGCCGACGCCTCGCCGCAAGGGCTGAAGGCCCTGTTTCCGGAACGGAGCTGAGTGTGATGAACCTGTCCAACCAGCAGACAACCGAGAATGTTGCCGCCGGCATTCGCAAGCGCGTTTTCCTGCACACCATGCGCAATAATGGCGGCTATCTCAGCCAAGCCTGCTCGGCCGCCGAAAGCCTTGCCTTTCTCTACAATGAGGCCCTGACGCTGGGCGAGCCGACCTTGCCGAAGGTGCCGCTGCCCTTCGGCGGCGTGCCGTCGGCCACCAATCCGGATGCCTTTACCGGCGCCGGCTATCACGGCCCGTTCGCCCCGGAGTTTGACCGGCTAATCATTTCGCCGGCGCATTACGCATTGGTGATCTATTCGGCGCTGATCCAGGTCGGCCGCATGGACGAACATGCGCTCGATCACTTCAACGTCGATGGCGGCTCCGTCGAGATGATCGGTGCCGAGCACAGCCCCGGAATGGAAGTGACCACCGGCTCGCTGGCGCAGGGGCTTTCGATGGCTGCAGGGCATTGCCTGGGCGCGCAAGCGCAAGGGTGAACCCGGCAAGGTTTGGGTCTACATGTCGGACGGCGAGTTCCAGGAGGGACAGACCTGGGAATGCCTGGCTGCGATGGCCTATCACGGCATCGACAACATCCGCGTCATCGTCGACGTCAACCGCCAGCAATGCGACGGCGCCATGTCTTCGGTTCTTGACCTGGGAGACCTCGCAGCCCGCGTCGCTTCCTTCGGCGTCACCTGCCGCTCGATCGACGGCCATGACCTCAACGCCATGCGCGAAGCCGCAGAGAGCGCCGAGCCGGGCAAGCCGCTGATCATCCTTGCCAACACCTCGCCCTATCAGGGCATGGAGTTCCTGAAGAAGCGTTTTCCGCGCCTGCATTACGTCCGCTTCAAATCGGCGGACGAGCGCCGGGAAATGCAGACCGCCATTGCTGCCGAACTTGGCGTCGATGAAGCCGAAATTGCGAGAGCCTGATCATGGTAGACATCGTCAATCGCCCCTATGCCAAGGCTTTCGAGACCTTCGCATCCGCCCGCCCGGAAATCCTCTGCCTGTCAGCCGATCTCACCTCGTCCTGCGAGGTCGATGGCTTTCGCGACCGGCATCCCGACCAGTTCCTGTCGCTCGGCATGGCCGAGCAGAACATGCTGTCCTTTGCAGGCGGTCTCGCCATGCAGGGCTTCCGGCCGTTCCTGCATACGTTTTCGGTATTCCTCTATCGCCGTCCCTATGACCAGCTGATCAACTCGATCGCCTATTCCAACCGCAAGGTGAGGCTGATGGGCTTCCTGCCCGGTATCACCACGCCCGGCGGCATCACCCACCAGGCGATCGAGGACATCTCGGTGATGCGCGCCATCCCGAACATGATCATCCTCGAATGCGGCGACGCCACCGAAGTTGAGACCGTGCTGGAGGTCGCCGACAACATCGACGGTCCGGTCTATGTCCGCGTGCTGCGCGGCGAGGTGCCGCGGCTATTTTCGACCCCGTTCGAATTCAACAAGCTGCGGACGCTCAGCAGAAGGCGACGACGTTCTTGTCGTAACAGCAGGTGTCTGCACCGAGGAGGCCCTACGCGCCGCCGAACCGCTGAGGGCCCGTGGCATCGGCATTCATCATCTGCATGTCTCGACCCTGAAACCGTTTGATCGTGACGGCCTGATCAGGGCGGCGCGCGGCAAGAAGGGCGTCGCGACGCTGGAGAACCACACCATCAATGGTGGCCTCGGTTCGCTGGTGGCGGAAATCCTTGCCGAGGAAGGGCTCGGCGTCAAACTGCGGCGTCTCGGCCTGCAGGATACGTTCGCGCATGGCGCTTCCAAGCCTTACCTGATGAAAAAGTATGGGCTCGATGCCAGCGCGCTGGTCTCTGCCATCAGCCAGCTTCTCGGCAAGGATCTCGATATCGACGACGCGGAGCTTGAAGCGGTGCGGATCGATACCGTGCATTCGGCCCAGAAGGCGGAGGCGCTGTAATGGCCCGTTTTTCGGTGACCTACTGGATCGGCGTGCCAACGGAGGCGGAAGCCCATGCCCGCGCCTTGGAGATCGCCGTCGAGCAGACGGTGGAAATCCCGCGCGACATCGTGCCTGCCGGTTACGTTGAAGACGAGATCCTCGGACGGATCGAGAGCGTCCGTCCCGGTACCGATACACGCGGCGGCTTTCTGACAGAAATCTCCTATAGCGACGACGACATCGGTGACGATTTTCCGCAGCTTCTGAACATCGTTTTCGGCAATTCCTCGATCCGAACGCAAACCCGGGTCGAGACGATGGCGCTGTCGCCCGCGATCACCAAACTGATATCAGGTCCCCGTTTTGGAACGCCGGGGCTGCGTGAGCGCACTGGCGTCAAACACGGGCCGATCCTGATGTCGGCCATCAAGCCGGTCGGCCTCTCCACTGCCGAACTTGCCGGGCTCGCCCATCAATTCGCGCTGGGCGGAATGGATTACGTCAAAGATGACCATGGACTGGCCAACCAGAAGACATCGCCCTTTGCCGATCGCCTGAAAGCCTGCACGGACGCTATCGGCGACGCTAATGCGAAGACCGGTTTTGGCACCACCTATGTGCCGAACATTACCGGCCCGTCCGATCAGATATTCGAGCGCGCCTGGATGGCCAAGGAGATGGGGGCCGGCGGCGTCATGCTGGCGCCATCGCTGGTCGGCTTCGACGTTTCGCGAGCCTTGGCCGCGAACCCGGATTTCGCCTTGCCGATCGTCTCGCATCCGACCTTCGGCGGTACTAACGTCATCACGCCCACCACCGGCTTTTCACACCGCTTCTTCTACGGCATTCTGCAGCGGTTGATGGGTGTCGATGCGGTGATTTATCCGAATTTCGGCGGCCGTTTCAGCTTTTCCACGATGAATGCCTGGCGATCGTCGATGGTTGCACCGGCGATCTCGGTGGCCTGAATCCGATTCTGCCCGCCCCCGGCGGCGGCATGACCTTCGAGCGCGTGCCGGAAATGCGTGACGCCTATGGCGAGACCGTCATGTATCTGATCGGCGGAGCCCTCTTGCGTGAAAGGTCCGACCTTCCCGCAGCTTGCCGAAAGCTCATCGATGCGATTCGTAGTAGCCGTTGAACCTGTTCATTGAGGGGCGCTGGTGGTGGCGCTCAGCCCTCAGATTTTAAATCGCTGGTGGTAGAGGCCTGGTAGCGAACGCCCAAAATGCAGTAGCTACCGTTTGCCTTTTGGGCACGGCAGCGACCGCTTCAGACTTTATCGCAGAGACGCAAGATCGGCCTCGGCGAGGTCAAGAGCCACCAGCAGGCGGTCCAAGGCGAGATCGATCGTTTCGCGGGTCCAGACCAGTGGCGGTGACATGATAAGCGTGTCGCCCGTGGCGCGGATCATCAAGCCGTTCTGGACGGCGTGATCCCGCACCTTGATCGCGGCTGATCCGTCCGGCTTGAACCGTGTCCGCTCGCCCCTGTCCCGGACGATCTCGATGGCACCCATCAGGCCGATCGACCGCGTTTGCCCGACCAGCGGATGATCGTTCAGCCGCCTGGCGAGCTCCGTGGCAAGGTAGGGGCCGGTATCGTTCTTGACCCGATCGACCAGACCTTCCTTGTCGATGATCTCCAGGTTTTTCAACGCAACGGCGCAGCAGACCGGGTGACCGGAATAGGTATAGCCGTGGTTGAATTCCCCACCCTTTTCTACCAGCGTGCTGGCGATCCTGTCGCCGACCAGCAGTGCCGACAGCGGCTGGTAGCCCGAGGTCAGAGCCTTTGCCGTGGTGATTGTGTCGGCCTCGATGCCGAAGGTGGTGGCGGCGAACCATTCGCCGGTACGGCCGTAACCGGTAATGACTTCATCGAGCATCAGGAGGATATCGTATTTCCGGCAGATGCGCTGAACTTCCGGCCAGTAGCTGGCGGGCGGTATCCGGACGCCTCCGGCGCCCATGACCGGTTCGCCGATGAAGGCCGCCACCTTGTCGGCGCCGGCCGCAAGGATCCTTCTTCGATGGCGCGCCCCGCCCGCAGGCCAAAATCATCATCGCTTTCGCCCGGCAGAGCCAGCTCATAGGCATAGGGTTCCATCACATGCACGATGTTAGGCACCGCGCCGCCCAACTGCTTGTGCATGTGGCTCATGCCGCCGAGGGAGGCGCCGGCGACGGTCGATCCGTGATACGCATTGTTGCGCGAGATGATGATGTTCTTGTCTGGCTTGCCCTCAAGCGCCCAGTAATGGCGCACGAGACGAACAGCGGTATCGTTCGATTCCTGAACCCGAAGAGCCGTAAAAGACCTGGTTGATGTTCGGCGGGGCGATCGCGGCAAGCTTGGCGGACAGCTGCACCGGCGCCGGCGTCGCATTTGAAGAACGCGTTGTAGTAGGGCAATTCGCGCATCTGTGCCGCTGCAACGTCCGCCAGTTCGTCACGGCCGTAACCGATATTGACGCACCAGAGGCCAGCCATCGCATCGAGAAGCTCGCCGCCTTCGCTATCGTAGATAAAGGGTCCTTCGCCGCGCACGATCATGCGCGATCCGTGGGCTCGCAGCTCCTTGTGATCCGTGAACGGGTGAAGAAAATGCGCAGCATCCTGCGCCTGCAGCTCCGGCAGGGAATATTTGTGGTTCGAGAGGGTCATCATCGTGTCCTTGAATGTCTGATGTTTGGTGAGGCAAGGTCAGAGGGACACGGGTGGCGAATAGCCGATACGGGCACAGAGCAGCATCAGTTCGGCATGAAGCGTCCGCGCCGATGGCGTGGAAACGAATTCATGCGCACTGCGCACTGCACTCTCGCTCATGAGGCGTTCTTTCACGGAAACCGGTTGATCCGGAAATAGATACTTCAACACCGACGATATCCGCCGGTTGCCACGGCGGCAATATGGTTTGCCGCCGGTAATCGCTTCGATTGACTTTACAGGCCGAGCCTATCGCGCAGGCCATACCACCAGGCCCCGAGCATGGTCAGCGGTACGCGAAAGGTCTTGCCGCCGGGGAACGGAAGGTTGGGCAGTGAACTCCAGACGTCGTATCGTTCCGCATGACCGGCCACCATCTCGCCGAGGATCTTGCCAAGCAGATGCGTGGTGGTCACACCATGACCGCTATCGCCATGGGAGAAATAGACCGTGTCGGATAGTCTGCCGATGTGCGGAATGCGTGTCAGCGTCAGGGCGAAATTGCCGCTCCAGGCATAATCGATCTTCACCTTGGCCAGTTGCGGGAAGGTCTTCAGCATGTTCGGACGGATGACTTCGGTCAGGTCCTTGGGATCCTGGCCGCCATAACTGATGCCGCCGCCGTACAGCAATCGGTTGTCTGCGGTGTGCGGCGGTAATAGTCGAGAACGTAGTTGGCATCCTCGACGCAGTAGTTGGCCGGCAGCAGATTTTCGATCAGTCCGGCATCAAGCGGCTCTGTCGCCAGCACCTGGCTTGAAACCGGCATCATCCGGCCGCCGATTTCCGGCAGGAGTTCGCCGAGATAGGCATTGCCGCAGACAAGCACATATTGCGCCCGCACCGAACCTGTCCGGGTGCGAACGATGGGAGACGGTCCCGCGTCGACGGCGATCACGCGAGCTTTCGAAAATCCGCCCGCCGAGGCGTTCTGACGGCTGCGGCCTCGCCAAGCACCAGATTGAGCGGGTGGATATGTCCGCCGAACCGGTCGATCATCCCACCGGCGTAGCGGTCGCTGCGGACATATTTGCCAATGTCGGCCTTCGATACCATTTCAGAGCCCGGCATGGCCGCGCGCCTGCCACTGCGCACGGTGGTGTGCCATTTCATGAACCTGCTTGTCGGTGAAAGCGGCAAAAAAACCGCCATCCACCAGATCGCAGTCGATGGCGTATTTCGCCACACGCTCGCGGATGATGTTGCCGCCTTCCAAGGACATGGCAGCCAGTTTTGCAGCTTTCTCCGGCCCGTACCGCCTGGCGATCGTCTCCAGATCGCGGCTATAGCCATTGACGATCTGGCCGCCGTTGCGGCCGGACGCGCCGAAGCCGATACGTTCACCTTCGAGCATGATGACGGAAAAGCCGCGTTCCGCCAGTTCCAGCGCTGCCGAAATACCGGTGAAGCCTGCGCCGATGATACAGACATCGGCTTCCATTTCGCCTTGCAGAATGGGCCGCAGGCGCCTGTCGTTTGCCGAGGCCGCATACCAGGACGGCGCATGGCGGGGATTGGCGTTGGTTGAAGCAATGTTCATGTCAGACCGTCCTGATATAGGCGTCGTACTCGACGTCCGTCACTCTGAGGGAGAATTCCGAAAGTTCCTGCCGCTTGCAGGCTGTATAGAGAGACCGGTATTGCCGGTCCGAGCGTCGCATAGGCGAAACCGGACCGCGCTGAAACTTTGCAGTGCATAGTCCCAGTTGGTCGGTAGCGGCTGGTGGCTGACGGCATGATCGTCGCCGGTAATTGCGCCGCCGGGTTTGGTTTTTTCCTTCATGCCGGTCAGCGCCGCGCCAAGGATCATCGCCAGAACCAGATACGGATTGCTATCCGAACCGGCGACGCGATGCTCGATGCGGGTCGCCGGTTTGCTTGCCGTAATCACGCGCACGGCGGCGGAACGGTTGTCGAACCCCCAGGAGGCATAGGTCGGTGCATGTTCGCTGGGCCTCAGCCGGCGGTAGGAGTTGAGGTGCGGCGCAAACACCGCCAGGCTATCACCCATATTTTCAAGAAGTCCGCCCACCGCGTGCATCAGCGTTTCCGGCGGGGCCGTCTTCTCCGACGAAGATGTTGCGGCCATCCTCGTCGAGAATGGAGAAATGCACATGCATGCCGGAACCGGCCTGTGTCCCATAGGGCTTGGCCATGAAGGTGGCATCGAGATCGTGTCTGCGCGCGACGCCCTTGACGATGCGTTTCAACAGCACGGCATAGTCGGCGGCCTTTAGCGCATCCGGTACATGGTTGAGGTTGATTTCGTACTGACCGGGGCCGTTTTCGCGCAACGTCGTATCGGCAGGCACACCCTGGGCGCGGCAAGCGGTGGCAATTTCGTGGAAGACATGCTCGAAATCCTGCAGTTCCGAAATCGACAGCACCTGCGTCTGCCCGGTATGCCAGCGGCCTTCGCGGGTATTGGGCGGCCGCACCGGATCGAGCGCCGAGCGGATCGGGTCGATCAGGTAGAATTCCAGCTCGGTCGCCACGACCGGTGTCAGCTTTAACTTGGCAAAGCGTTGCATCACCTCGGTGAGCGTCTGGCGCGGGTCGCTGTAGAAACCAGTGCCGTCAGGGTTCTTCATGCTGAGCAGGACTTGCGCTGTCGGACGGTTGAGCCAGGTCACCCGTGACAACGTCCCCGGCACGGGAAGGCACAGGCCATCAGGGATCGCCGGTTCCCTCCGCCAGTCCGGCGGCGTTGACATCGCGCCCCCAGATGTCGAGCGCATAGACGGAGCGTGGAATGGCCATGCCCTTCATCAGCACATCCAGCGCCCGGTCGCGCGGGAATCCACTTGCCGCGCGGCACGCCGTTGACGTCGATCACGAAGGCTTCCAGCACCTCGATGTCTGGATTGCGGTTTTATGAAATCAGACGCTTCATTCTCATCTATCATTGTCCACCAGTTCTATACCGCTGGCCGGGTTGCTTAAGGCCGCCGTGCCAAGCGGTTTGTTGCGATATCAGCTGCGGTATCCGGCGCCTTTATCAGCGAGCCGTTCAGGCCGAACCTGCATATCGTGCCCGAACATCAAGATCGTCACGTGTTTGCGGATTTATTTTTGATCATTATAGTTCATTATATGATCAAATTGTAAAGGGATATCCGGCCCACGGTGCCGAGACGGCCAAACTGCATTGAACAAGGCTTGGCCGCGGTGAAGAAAGGAATGAGAAAATCGCGCCTCGACCGGACCTCGGATTATCCATATTGATATCATCACCCAGAGGAGGATCAGGGCTCTTGAAACAGATGGATGCGATCGGGCTGGTTTCTGCTCAGCAAGCTGCCAATGGAATCGATGAAGCAATGGGTGTATCGCAGCCTGCGTCAGGCCATCATGACTGGCCGTTTCCCGCCCGGACTGCCGGTGACCATTCAAGGTATCGTGGAAATGCTGCAGGTGAGTGCGATGCCGGTACATGAAGCGCTTCACAGGCTTGTCGCCGATGGCGCCTTGAACATCTCGACAACCGCCGTGTCCGGGTACCCGATATCGATCCGGAAAAATTCGACGAGATCATTGCTGCGCGATTGCCCTTGAGACCATCGCGGCCGAGCGCGCCCTGCCCTCCATCGATTACCTGCGGTTTGCGCGTCTGCAGCAACTCGATGACGAGATCGACGTCGCCTACAAGGCTGGCAATATCGAGCAGGGCATAGAAGCCAATTTCAGCGTTCCATCGTTGTCTCTACGAAGTCCGATCCTCGGCCGTTCTTCTGCCGCTGATCGAATCCGTCTGGCTGCGGCTTGGCCCCTTCATGCGCGAGGCAACGGAAAATCTCGACGAGAGTTACCGTGTCGACCGGCACGCCCAGGCTTTGGAGGCGATCGAGGCAAAGGACGTAACCGCCCTCAAGGCGGCCATCACTGCGGATATCGAGGACGGAGCCGGGCATCTCGGTCGCAAGCGGTTTCTCGATGTGGAGTCACGGCAGCTCGCTGCGCAAAAATAAGGATTCCGCAATCGCCCTCTCTGTTGGCGGCCGTTGCGGGCGCGTGAGCCTGCGGAAATCCCTGCTATTTTACTGGGGTTTGTGCCTCATTCCTAATACCCTTTCTAAATCAGCCACTTATAAGAAACTTCATTTTTTTGAAATTGTCATGTTGACTTCGAAAGCGGGTGGGGACTATAAACCGCTCACCAACGAGGGCGGCGGCGCTGCTGGCGACCGACGAACTCTGCTCTGAAGTTTCTTATGAAAGTTTGGTGCGGATTGTGGGTTTCAGGCGGGAACGCTGATGGCTCTCGGGGCAAGGTTTTCGACAGGGTTTCCTGTCTGTTTTTTGACAATTGAATAGAGAGAAAGAGAAACGTGGGCGGCGGATGTTCACGACTGGATTAAGTTCCGGTTTTAAGTCGACAATGGCGGTCACGTTTCTATGAGAAGTTACATCGTTCTTGCTTTAGCATCTTTGGTGGTGTGGGCAGTTCTGGCGCCGGATGGCGACGGATTGTTTGAGTGAGGATATGTGAAGTTCTCGTCGATTCAGACGTGACCATTAAAGCCAAGATAGATT
>CP087976.1 GCA_024426085.1 Rhizobium sp. RCAM05350
GGGACGACACGCTAAAGCCTCTTACGGTTTTCGACGACGGGAAAAAGACCTTCTTCAAATTCGGCGCAGTGCCGGCGATCTTCTCGCCGTGAATAGCGACTTCACCGAGACGCTCCGCAATTTCCGCCGCGAGGGCGACTACATCGTCGTCGATGGCACAGCGACCCAATATACACTGCGCGACGGCGACCAGTGGACCTGCATCTTCAATTTGAGAAAACCGGACTTCGGTGCCCCAGACCCCGACATCATGGCGCCCGCCTTGGATCAAAAAGCGACGACCCGCCGAAGGAGTGGAAACTGATGCAGCGGTCTCCCGAACTCGAAGCAATGCTGGCCGGCGACGAGACGGCGGTCAAGGACAAGCGAGCCCGGCGAAAGCAGGTCCTCGGAACCGCCGCCCTCTTTCTCGGCGGTGCGGCACTTGCCTATATCGTCGTCTTCGCGCCCGAAAAACGTTTGCCGGAAAGTGTCAAAGGCGACGAGGAGTTCACAACGACGACGTTCCGGCCGCCGTCATTTCTGCGTGACGATCAGAAACCGCCGGAGAACCAGCCCGATCCCGTCATCAAGTTGCCCGACCCTCCACCCGAGGACAACAAGGAGGAGGCATCGGACACAACGGAGTTTGACGTTCCGCCTCCTCCTGGTGTTGTCGAAGTTAGCGGTGAAACTCCGGCCCAACCCGAGACGGTGGAAGAGTTCCCAAAACGCTTCCTGTCTAAGCAGGTCGTGGTGGACTCCACAAAAGCCGACGATAGCCAGGGAACCCTTGCCTCCGGCGATGGCGAAGGAGGACCGACCGTGGCAGGCGAAGATCGCAACAGCAAGTTCCTGGCTTCGGCATCGGCCATCGGTGATCGATCCGCAAAGGCGAGGCAAATCAGCCGCCTCGATGCAATGATCTCGGAGGGGACGTTGATTCCCGGGCTTCTGGAGACCGCAATCAACAGCGACCTGCCCGGCCAGATCCGCGCGATCGTCTCACAGGATGTCCTTTCCTTCGACGGTCGCCGCGTGTTGATCCCGACCGGGACCAGGCTCATTGGCGAGTATCAGTCCGAGGTCACACGTGGTCAAAAACGCATCTTCGTCATCTGGACCCGCCTTCTTCGGGACGACGGCGTGTCGGTGCGCCTGAACAGTATCGGCGCAGACAGTCTTGGCCGTTCCGGTCTCACAGGGCTCGTCGACAACAAATGGCGGGAGCGTTTTGGATCGGCAATCCTGCTCTCCATCGTCGGCGCCGGCTCGAGCTATTTGACCGGCTACGGATCCGGCCAGACAGGCAGCACCAATGGCGACGAGACGAATTCTGACCGGGCGGCAGAACTGGCCCGCGAGACAATCGCCCAGACATTCTCCGACATGGCCAATCAGGCGCTTGGAGAAAGCCTGCGCATTCCGCCGACGATCAGCGTTCACCAGGGTGAGCGCATCTTCGTCTACGTCCGCCAGGACCTCGATTTCTCCGCCATGTATCCGGACCCGGTCGAGGAAGCCTTGAAGGAGATCAAGCATGAGCGAGGCCTTCGCCAAAATCAAAGCCGCTGAGCACAGCCCCTACTATTTTCTGGAACGGGCTCTCGATCCACTCAACGTGTTCCTGGCCGATCCCACCGTCGTCGAGATCTCTGTCAACAAGCCGGGTCATGTTTACATCGAGCGCCTCGGCGCCGAAATCATGGAGCATCATCATATTCCGGCCCTGACCGCAGCAGAGATCGAGAACATCGGGGAACGCGTCGCCGGCGCGACACACCAGTTCATCAGCCGCATCAATCCCATCCTGAGCGCGGCACTTCCGACCGGCGAGCGCATTCAGATCGTGCTGCCGCCCGCAGCAGTCGATGGCGGTGCCATCTCGATCCGTAAACAGGTCACCAGCGACTTCACCCTTGAGGAGTATCGCGACAACGGCTCTTTGGAAAAGGTCTCGGTCGCCGTCGGCGGTTTGAGCGCGGTCGAACGTGACCTGATCGAACTCCTTCGAGCAGAGCGCATATACGAATTCATCCATACCGCAATTCGCAAACGGGTCTCGATCCTGATCAGTGGCGGTACCTCCACTGGCAAGACGACGTTCCTAAACGCCTGCCTGAAGACTATCGACCAATCCGAGCGCATCCTGACGCTCGAAGATACGCGTGAACTGTTTCCACCGCAGAAGAATGCCGTCCATCTTCTGGCATCGCGTGGCGATCAGGGCACGGCGCAGGTAACCATCCAGTCATTGCTCGAAGCGTCGCTGCGCATGCGGCCCGACCGACTGTTCGTCGGCGAAATCAGAGGTGCGGAGGCCTTCGCCTTCCTCCGCGCCGATCAATACCGGCCACCCGGGGAGCATGTCGACGGTCCACGCGGATACACCGCTGGGTGCCTACGAACAATTGGCGATGATGATGCAGCAGGCAGGCATGTCGGCGGGCTATTCCAAGCAGGATCCGATGTCCTACATTCAGATGGTCATTCCGGTGGTCATTCAGCTTCGTCGCGACGGTGGGCGCCGCGGTGTGTCCGAAGTCTATTTCGCTAGGCATGTGGCATGAGCAAGCCATACCTAGCCATCTATCTGCTGTTTTGCTGCCTCATCGCAATCGCGGTGTGGATGATCAGTTATGCCCTGATCCTCCAGCTCGCCTTCAAGGACGGACGCATTCTTCAGTTGACGGTGACATCCAATCCATTTGCACCGTTTCAGCAGCTCTTGCTCTACTGGGGCAACCGCTCGCTGCAGATTGCAGCGCTTGGTGCTCTGGTTCCGGCACTGACGATTGCGACGGGAGCCGGAGTTTTTGGTCTTCGGCAACCCTCGAGTCCCTTAGGCGACGCCGCGTTTCAAGACATTGCCTCGATCCGGCGAGGAAAATGGTTTCGGAAAGACGGTCTTATATTGGGACGGATCGGGCGCAATATTCTGCGCCGCAAAGATGATCGCCATCATCTCGTCATCGGCCCGACCCGATCCGGTAAAGGCGTCGGCTATGTCATTCCGAATGCCCTCATGTTCCCGGGTTCAATGATCGTTACCGATCTTAAAGGCGAAATCTTCCAGCACACTGCCGGATATCGAAAGTCGAACGGGCATCAGGTTTTCCTGTTCTCGCCGGGCGCGCAAAACACGCATCGATGGAACCCGCTGGATTTCGTTCGGCAAGACCGTGGAAGTCGCACGATCGACATTCAGAATATGGCCAGCATCCTTATCCCTGAGACCATCGGATCGGAAAATGCCGTCTGGCAGGGTACGGCCCAACAGGTCATCGCCAGCGTCATCAGCTACGTACTGGAAAGCGCCCATTACAAGAACCGTCGCAATCTTGGCGAGGTGAACAGCATCTTCAATGCCGGAATCGATCTGCAGGTACTGATGAAGCTGATCAAAGAGAACGAACCCGACCTGTCCAGGTTCACGACAGAAAGCTTCAACGCCTATATCTCCCTGAATGAGCGAGCGGCGCGGGTCGGCGCTCCTAGATATCCAGAAAGCGATGCAGCCCTTTCGCAACGAGCGTGTCATTGCCGCGACGAACGTGACCGATATCGACCTTGCCTCCATGCGCCGCCGGCCCGTGTCGATCTACCTTGCACCCAATATCAGCGACGTCACCATCCTCCGGCCGCTCCTCACTCTGTTCGTTCAGCAGAGCATGGATCTTCTCACGCGCGATTTTGATCCGGCGGCCCTGCCCGCCTATTTTCTTCTCGATGAATTCCGGCAACTCAAGAAGATGGACGAGATCATGAATAAACTGCCCTATGTCGCCGGATACAATATCAAGATGGCCTTCATCATTCAGGACCTCAAAAATCTCGACGAGATTTATGGTGAGACATCGCGCCATTCCCTCCTTGGCAATTGTGGTTTGCAGCTACTCCTCGGTGCCAATGACCAGGTCACGGCTGAATATGCGTCACGCCTTGGCAAAAAACGATCCGGTATAGTTCGGAATCCCGGACCCTGGAACTCATGGGCCTGCCCCGTCGGACCAAGGTAGAGCAGATTCACGAGCGGGACCTTATGATGCCACAGGAAATCAGGCAGATGTCTGAGGATCGAATGATCTTACTAGTGGAAGGACAGAGACCAATATTGGGCGCAAGCTCCGATATCACGACGCTGCACCGTTCAAGACGGCGGCTCAAAGGTCGGTGAAACACCAACCTGTCGTGCCGGAGGTGGACTTTGTGGCATCTCTTCCAGTTCCCGCCGTTGACGAAGGATATGATCGTGCCACCGTTGCTGCCGACCAGGAATTGTCACCGCTCGCCACTGCCACCGGCGTGCGTAACGCGCCTATCACCATCGCAGGGACCCTACCGGCAGGTCTTCAAACAAGGAGGGCTAACCGGAAGCAAGGCAATTCCACATCTGACAGCGGGACTACGGAAGCAGTTGATTTTCACATCCAAGGCTTAGAAGCTCGGTTAAAGCCGACCGCAGAACGCTTACGAGACGCCATTGAAACCAAAATAGATCAGGACCAAGATATTTCCGCACACGCCCGGCTGAGTATTTCCGAAATTCTCAAGCAGACGGTTCCAGACCCCGTTGAGATAGGTCTAGCATAGCGGACACGAGAATTAAGCTGCGGCCGCAGTGTACCGTAGGCGATCATTCATCACGCGCCGTTTAGCGGGGCGATTAATAATCATCGATTCCCAAAACAGTTGCTAGTCGTTCAACCAGGATTGCTCTCCTTTCATCGTTGAGCTTATCCAGGTTGGATTGCTTGAATTTCACGGCCGGCAGGTTTGCCGCGCCGGCAAGTCCGAGCTTGTCCCAATCAGGCTCACCCTTCTTGAAGCTGACCAGAAACTCACGATGGGCCTGAGGCATTCCGCCGATCAGGATTTCAACAAGCTGCACTCGGGCAGCGTGAAGTTCGGCAAGAGGCACCTGGCCTTCGGTCATGCCATCAAAGTTCCTCTCATACTCTGCCGAAATGTCTTTTGGTCCGAGGCGATCACTTCGGCGATGGGACGGCCGTGGCTTATGAGATAGACAATAAAGGCCCCACGCAACGCATCGGTGATCCCCTCCTTGGCGAGCAAATCCCTGATGTCGAAAAGGTCACGCGGATGCTGCCGGTCGAGCGCGGCCATGATCTTGCCCGCATACAAATCCGCAAACGACACGACCTGAATTTCCGCGAAGCCGAACTGTTCTTCAACCGCTGCAGACACGGACCGCATCTCGGGGACAAAAACGCAGCCGCGCAGCACAGGCGTCACCTCGATCTTGATCTGGGTGCGTCCCTGCTGGACGACAAGGCGCGTGAGGCTGTCGTCGCTCTGCCGGCTTTCGGTGACGCGGGCACCTTTGATGGCGCCCTCAATCCGGCCTTTGATCCGCAGGAGCGCGGCCTCGATGGCGGCAAGAGATTCATTACGCGGCGCAACGGGAAGGAATGTCAGGTCGATGTCGACAGAAAGGCGCGGCATGTCGCGGACGAAAAGATTGATGGCGGTTCCTCCTTTCAGCGCAAAATCCTTTTCTTCCGCCACGGCGGGCAGCGTCTGCACGAGCAGAGCAACCTGTTGTCTGTACCGTTCATTGACCGGCATAGAGTTCCTCCGGCACGGTTATCAGGTAGGTCGGGTCGAGGCGCCCGCCCGGCACGAGCATCCGTTTTCCTTTTCCGAAATTGATAGCGTCTTTGTCGAGATGTTTGCGCCACGGATGATTGTGGCGGTCGGCAAAGAAGAAGAACAGTCGTTTGACCTTGATGCTCCTGCAGTCAATCAGCAGCTTTTGGAGCTTGCGGGGACTGAGGGTGGTCAGTCCCTCTATGATTTTGTCGGCCTGATCGAAACTCTCATTACCGGGCAGCCCGTCCAGCATTTCAAGGACGGCCCGCTCGGGCGTTGAAAGCGTCAGCGGCCATTCCCATTGCCCCCACGTCATGACCCGGAACGAGCCGCTGTGGAGATTGGCGACGGTGGCAGGGCTGTCATTCTTCAGATTCCAGCCGAGACTGGCCAACTCGAATGTTATTGGCTCGCTACGGAACAAAGCCGCGCTGTTGTGATGAACGAACTTTATTGGCAGGGGAAGTTTGTTCAGCCAGGTGGGCGCTTCCTCAAGACCGTAGAGGTGAACCTCCTTCTCCTCCCTTCGGAGGTAGTGCGAAAATCCGTGAAGCGACAGCGCCGTGCCACCTCCGACAAGAAGCGGCTTCATAAGGAGCGTCTGCAGCGATATAACCACATGCTCCCACAGAAGTTTGCCGCCGGGCTTGCGATAGACACCGTGCGCCAAGCGCTCCAGCCAGCCATTCAGTACATATTTGCGGCAAAGCTGTGCGGAGTAGCCGCGCGTTTTCAGCCACACCGCGTCCACGACCAACCCTTCGGGGAGTTCGCGCTGGAGGTGGTTTAGCTTTCCTGAGAATTCTTCACTCATAGTTTATATTATAGGAATTTTCCAAACCAATAGTCAAGTTCGTGTTTTCCTATATTTATAAACCCTCAGGATATTAATATGGATTCTATCAAACCACCCCGCTCAAGACCGAACGTGATCAGACCAAGACCGCGCTCAATCGGGCCTTTGCCCAGATGCGCCGGGAAATCCGAGTCACCGAAGAGAAGATCACCGACTGCGTTACTTTTATGCGCGAAAAACGTCAGGAAACGAGGTCACCCCTACCGCTCCTAGTTGATCGGCTACAGCACTCAGTTGAACCACGCACCGACGGTTGACCACGCCAACGTGAATGCTCGATCAATTATTGCGATCCCCATAACCGCAACGAACACGATCCCAAATATCTTGCCCAAGCCGTGATTAGCCTTGGGATCATCCTCGATTACAATGATGCGTTGGTCTTCAGACATTCAATTTCCTCCTATCGCTCTCGATCATCGCGTTCGCGTTCATTTCGCTCATCTGCTTCCCGCTGCAGTTCTTCAAGCCGAGGAACATGCTGCTTTGCTGGATCACCCCTTGTGGTGTCGCCAACCCTCTTCTCAAAATCGGCATAGCGCTCGTCCGCCTCGTTGTGCTTCTGGACTTCCGGATCCCGTTCCGCTGCGCCCGTTGGCGTGTCACGTTGTTGATTGGAACCTGCTTCGGAAGGCTCGGACCTCGCTGGCTTTTCACGCTCCGCTTTTTGGCGCTCACGCTCGAACGTCTGAAATAGGTTCTTGAGTTCGTCATCGACTTCGGCAGCTTCGCGAATGACGCCGTTGCCCGAGGCACCGAGCTCTGCCGCTTTGACCAGCTGCGTGTCCAACTCCTGTTTCAACGCTCGTAATTGGTCCGGGCTTTGATCTTTGCCATCCGAGCGGCCCATCCTTCGCGCGCCCGCTCGATATCAAGGAGCGCTTTGTTTGCAGCATCGGCGGCTGCAAATCCGTGTCGCTCCACGGCGTCGTTCCATCGCTGTTTTTCGTCTTGACGGTCATCGCCGGCGGGAACGCGGGTCCGCGGGTCCGACGTTTCGCCGGCGATCCTTTCTTCGAGCAGATCGACGAGCTCACGGCGAACATTGACGTGCTCGCGCGCGGCCGTCGCAATCTCTTCGAAATCCTTGCGGTCCTCGGGCTGCATTGTCCGCTCTGCCTGGAAGAGCGCGGTTTCCACCCGCTTTTCATAAGCCTCGAATTCAGGTCGCGTCATGTGGCGCATATCGTCACCCTCCGAAACAAACTCGAACAACTTTACCAAATGTGTTCTAAATTGCGAGCCGGAATTTGACTTTTCGCCTTGGGTCGCAACGCTCAAATTAGCCGGCCCTCGGCGATCCTCAAGCCGGAGCACCTGAGCTTTGACAAAAGCTCGTTCGGGCAGAGAGCGCTGAGAACCCTGTATTTTATGCCACTCTGTATGCGCTGCTTGCATATAGGATTGACTGCGCGCCGTGGCAGCTAAGCTCGGTGCATCATCACGCTTCGCATCGTATCGGCGTTGCCCTGCATCGCTCGTTCCCTCATGCTGGGTGCGACCGATTGTGTTCACGGGTCTCACTTGATTTTTCGAATAAGCCGCTGGACTCGCCCGGTCCCGACGATCGGTCATTTCCATATTGATCCCATGCGCGCGCCCGCCTCGGCCATCCCCAGCCGCCACTGACGAAACGCAGGAATGGTTGTCTCGATCCTGTCACCCGCATCAGATCGCATCGCGATGATGGCGTGCACATGCACGTGCGGACGCCTACCGCCTGTTTCCTCCGCCTTGGGATCGCTTGAGGCATCATGAAGTGAAAACACGTAGCGGTAGCCCGCGAACTGGACCCCAAGAAAATCGCGCGCCGCATCCTGGAAAGCCGCCGCATCGGTCCCTGCGCGTGCTGACAAGATGAGATGCATGACGTCGCGCGGCTTGCGGCTGTGGAGTTGATCGCGCCATTCCAACTGGACGAGATCGCCTGCCTGTTTGGCGTCCGAGATGGTGCGTCCCTGCTCGTTCTGAACGTTGCCCTTATGGGTTTCCACGAGCGAACGCAGGCGACTGGTGCCGTAATCCGTTCCATTCCCATAGCCCGTGAACTGGAAGCTCCCGCTGTTCTCACCGCTTCGCCCGTTATCCAGGCGCTGCTGGACAATGGCAGTCGCTTTGTTGTCGGCCGTCAATCGCTCGCCGCTAGGGTTTCGCAAGACACTGACACCATCAATATCAAAGCCGCTGCCATCGGAGCGCTCGGTCACCGCGAAGGCAAACGCGCGGTCCGCCAAGCCGTGCCTCACAATCTCCCAGGCCCGGTCAAAAGGTCGTCGTCATCGCGTCCGCCATCGGCGACCGAGATCTTGAACAGGCCGATATCACGGCTTTCGGTCCGGTTCTTCATCAGGTGATCCCACTCGTCACCGACAGCGGCAAGTTGGTCACGGCCACGAAGCTGATCACCACGTTCGTTCTCGACGACAACTGCGCCATTGCGGGAGACATAGTTGATCATCGCACCCAGCCTCGACCCGCCGCCGAACGATGCCATTTTGACGACGGCCGGCTGGCTTCCCGAGGCAAGGCCAGCAAAGCGCGCGCATTGGCCGATCCGCACGGCGGCGAACGGTGTCCGGACGACCTTCCCCTCCCGGCCGAAATCGAAAGCCCGATGGCTTTGCCATTCCGGCTGGCCCCGCCGGCGGGACACTCCCTCCCCCGGCGGCGGCGCTCATCCTCTTCCGGCAAGGTTCGGCGCCCAAGTGTCAGATCATGGAGAAACGCCGCTTTGCGTTGCTCCCATTCAGCCGTGAATGCACCGAGAAAAATCTCCATCACACGCTCTCGACGCGCCTGCAGCGCCGCGTTCGGCAAAGGACCGGAGTTCAAACAGCACAATGGCGACGAAGCGTTGAACATCATCGATCACCTGTTTGTCCTCTTGCGACCCGCCAGTTTCACCCCTGTTTGCCGCGCGTGCAGCTGATTGAGATTCACGCCGACTGCACTTATTTCCGATAAAAGCAAGCCAAGAACGGCACGATCATCCTGCGTGAAGAAGGGGCGCACCCCCGCACCCTCCAACGTCAGCGATCGCATGAACGCCGAAACCGTCACTCCCGCCTTCTCTGCGGCACCCTCGATTTTAGCCATTTCGCTGGCGCCGAAGCGCGTGTGGACCACCTTGTCCTTACGCTCGCCTGGGCTGGCTAGGACGCCGCCATCCGTTGCGAAGTCATTCATGACGCATTCCCTGAAACCGGCCGCAGGCCCCATCGACGGCCCGTCCGTCGATCGTCAGCAAATTTGTATCACAAATTTGCGTATCCTGCCAAAAGCAACAGTACCGATTCGATAACATATTTTCAAGCCTACTCCCCCTGACGACTCTCTTCTTGGAGGCGCGTAACTCAGACAGCCATCGTCACCTTGAAAGAACCCGCCGCCTCAAATCGAACTTCATGGCTGCACTATAGACGTTGGCAAATTTTTAGTTAAGTATATGAATTATCACAATGTAGTGATGGGACCTACAGCCACTCGCTACAATGGCTCGATGTGTCTAAGGTGTAGATTTATGGAGTGTGGAATATATTCCACACTGTAGATCGAGCCCGTGTGTGGAAAACCTACGTGCCATTTTATATGAACACATTGTATTCATTTTTGGCTTGCACCGCTCCAAGAATTCGATGCATGATGCACCTATCGTCACCACGATCCGGAAACGACTTATGACAAGAACCTATGCGGCGGTGAGCAACAAAGGTGGAGCGGGAAAGACGACACTCGTGACGTTGCTTGCTGGAGAATACGCGCTGCGCGGCGAGCGTGTTCTCCTCATCGATGCGGACAATCGGCAAAATCTCTCCGGCTGGTGGAAATTGTGCGCAGAGAAAGGCAATGTGCCTGACCATATCGAGGTCACGGTCGCGTCAACGCAGCGGTCGATCGAGCAGGCAATCGACAATCTCGGCCGTGCATTCGATCTCGTCATTATCGATGCGCCCGGCGTCGACAGTTCGTTGCAGACGACGATCATCCGTTCCGCCGAACTGGTGATCTCGCCCATCCAGCCGGCAATCAAAGAACTTGAGGCGGCGGGACAAGCCGTCGCTGCGGTCAACGAGATCAACGATCAGTTCGGCTTGAACATCGGACATTTCAACGTCCGCACGCGCATCTCCGTTCCAGGACGGAACCTCGAAGCATACCGCTATATCAGGCCATTCGTTGCTGGGCTGGTGGCTGCCGAGTATCGCACGCGGCTTCTCGACACCGAGCTTTTCGAGCGCAACATCTATCGTGAAATTCAAAACGGGCTTGGAACCTTGCAGATGCAGGAACTGACCGAGCCGGTCCGAAAGCGCGGGTCGAGGTTCATGCCCTCGTCGAGGAGATCGAGCAGAACCGCGCGCCCGCCAGCTTTGAGGGAGTGGCATGAGCAAGGCTGGACTTGATCTGAAGGATTTCTCGATTGCATCGCGGAGGGTAGAGGCAAAGCCGGAGGCATCATCTGGCACCCCGGTGGCCGCTGCTTCTGCGCCGACGGACAAGACCGTGGCGCCGATGCTGCCGAAGCCGAGCGAAAAACAACGACGCGAGACGGCCGAGGCACGCGCTATCGCACAGGAGGATGTGCGCTACAGTTTGAAAAACCTGAAGCGCACGAAACAGCGCAACGTAAAATTCTTCATCAACATTGCCCTGGACTATGACCTGAAGGCGCGCCTGCAGCGGGCAGCCCTGGAAAACGATCTGAAAATGACGGCGGTGGTGAAAGCAGCGCTGGACTATTACCTGACGGAAAACGGCTACTGACGAGGTCAGCGAAAAATGGTACGCAGACTGTCCGCCGCGCCAGAATGGAGTACCGCCCTCAGTCGGGCAGCTCCTTTTCGGTGAGTTCTGCGATTGCCGCCTTGAGTTCCGTCTCGATCTGCTGGCGCTCTTCGGTGGTCGGCGCGTTGCGGAGTTCGGCGCGCAGTTCCTCGATGTGCTGTTCGATGGTCATCTCTTCGTCTCCTTGACGTTTGTGAACGATGGCCATCGCGGCTGTGAGGGGAGAAGACGGGTCAAGGTTCGCGTCAGCGACCGGCGGAGCCGGCGCGTGGAGGACCCGATTTTGTCGGAGCGCAGCGGAGGCAAAATTGGAGGGGCCACGACCTTGAGGCGGCTTTTTCCCTCACAGACAATCACCGGCACTGAGCAGACAGGTTTTGGTCTCGTGTGCCACCCATGAACGTCGCAGACGTTCAAACAGTGGAGGCAAGGCGTGGTGCGCAGATTTCAGATCGCAGAACAGATCGTCGAAGAACAGATAGCCGACTTTCCCGACCGCTTAGCGACCGCATATGAGAAGAAGTTGCGCCCTTTGTGCCTTTGCCGGGTGCCTGGTGTGCCCATGTACGTTGCCCGGATTGGCGATCAGCACGTCGTCAAGCGCATGCCTCTCAGCGGCGCAACCCATGGTCCGCAATGCGAGTCCTTCGACCCCCCTTATGAACTGACTGGGCTGGGACCTTTGATCGGAAGCGCCATCCAGATCGATATTGCAACTGGCGCGGCGGCCTTGAAACTTGATTTCTCCATGACGAAACGGGGATCTCGGTCGACGGCCGCGATAGTTGGCGCGGAGAGCCCGGACATGGTGAAGAATGAGACCCGAAAGCTCTCGTTGCGTGCGCTGCTGCACTACCTCTGGCATGAGGGCGGATTGACCGAATGGACATCGCTCTGGAATGGAAAGCGACACTGGTGGCATGTTCGCAGTCATCTTGTCGAAGCGGCACGGACTATGACGGTACGGGGGAGAACCACTGGTCGATCGGCTGTTCGTCCCCGAACCGTTCCGCGCAGACGATAAGACGGCCATCGAGCAACGCCGGGCAACGGCGCTGACAGAACTTCACCAATCGGCGCCCGGTCCAAAGAGGCTGATGCTGCTGATCGTGGAAATCAAGGAGTTCGGCGAGGCTGGATCCGGCCGCAAGGTCGTCATCAAGCATATGCCGGGGTTTCCGCTTTTCTGGAGGATCGTGCTTGGGCGTCGTTACAGAAGCGCTTCAGTGCTCAGCTGGAACTGTGGCAGGCCAACGAGGCCTCCCATCTGATCGCCATCATGACGATCGGTGCGGCGAAATCCGGGCTGACGATGATCAACGAAATCGCCTTGATGACTGTGACGGCCGAGTGGCTTCCGGTCGAAAGCGTCTATGAGGAACGTGTGCTTGAGAAACTGGTCAAGCTGCGGCGCAAGAGCGTGAAGGGGCTGCGGTTCAATCTATCGTCTTCCCAGCCGGTGGCGATTGCCACGCTGCCGGAGGCGAAGCCTGTCCCGGTTGCTCTCTATCTTGTGCCACCGGAGGCTGGCGATGCGTTCAGATCCACCTTGAGCGACATGATCGCGGCACGTTCCGACCTTGGTTCCTGGGTCTGGCGGATCAATGATGGAGAAATGCCGCGCTTGCCGCCAGGTTAGGCATTCCAATCATCACAAAGATGAATCGGTGGTGCCGTATCGATTCATAAGTCTCGTTGGACGCAGGCGGGCCGATCGACAGATTCTTCGGGGCATGTTTCACTATCGGTTTCAGCTTTATTGCCAGCGCGTCGACGCCAGCAAGAACATGGCGCGCTACTATGCGCTGTCGATCCAGCCGACCTTGTTTGGCGAGACAGCCGTTGTCCGCGCCTGGGGTCGGATTGGTAGTCGCGGCGGCGAGAAGAGCGAGGTGTTTCCAACGGAGCGGGAGGCTGCTTCACATTTTCTGGAATTGGCGCGCAAGAAGCGCCGGAAAGGCTACAGACCCGTCAGAACCTGTGGAAATGCGCTCGCTGGCCGGCCTGCTGTGCATCAAAACCGTGACAATGCCAGGGCTTGGTGAAAAGATTTTCTCCTTTCAATGATGACCACCACCAATGAAATCGCAGAAAAGATCGCAAGTGACCAAGGTTCAGGGCAAGGCTGTTGTCGAGGCGGTAATCGCTGCAATCACGGAAGCCTCCGTTGCCGGCAATGAGACTTCGCTGCCCAGTTTTGGCAAATTCAAATTGAAGGACACGCCGGAGCGCGAAGCGCAATCCAGCAACGGGTGCCACCATCAAGGTCGCGGCCGCCAAGAAGCTGACCTTTGCGCCGGCCAAGGCGCTGAAGGATGCGCTCAATAAGTGAGCCGAGAGGGGCCGCGGGCCTTGAGGCGGCTTTGCCGCTCACGGGACAAGGGCGGTCTGAGCAGACAGGGTGGCGTGGGCCTGGCACCAAATTCAGCCGGCAACGAACTGACGTTGCCTCCTGATAAGGACCAGGTTGCTATACACGATTGTGTGGCCTCGATAGTACGGCACAAAGAAAAGGGCCGCAACCCGATGGCTGCGGCCCTTTTTACTCACTGTGTCAGGCGACGATCGCTCTCGCCGCCATCGCCTGCCTGGCATAGGCGGAGATCGGCCGGTCCGCCTTAAAGGCGAGATCCCGTTCTACGCGCAGCCCGAGGCGTCCGCGAACAGAATCGATCTCCGAGAGGAGAACGGAGCCGAGCTCTGGAAACCCTACCCCCAGGTCGCAGAGTCCAAAGAGCAGATCGGGATCTTCGGGTTCGGCGGAGGCGATAAGCCAGGTAGCGGCCGCGTCCGGAGTGAACAGCTTGACGACGGGATGCGGATCAAAGTCTGGATTGCTTTGGAAGCGCTGGCCGTTGGCGATAAGGGCAGTGCGGATTTCATCGGTGATGAGTTGCATCGGAAGTCTCCAAGGATAACGAGGGATCTGAAGTGATCGGCCCCGCTCACCGCGGGGCCGGTGAATGCGTCGCTCAGGCCGGGTCGTTCCAGAGAATGACCTTGCGGTTCGCCTCGCCACCGGGGGCGGGCGCGACGTTGCCGAAGATCACTCCGATCTCAGGCGCTTCCAGCTTCACCGAGAGGTATTCCTCGCCGGTGCGCTGCGAGTTGCAGGTACCAGCCGGCGCCGATCTCGAAGCCGGTGCGCCGGTGGATGATCCGGTAGTCGGGGGCACCTTCGCTTGCCTTCTGAGCGTTCGGGATCAGGGCGATCGGGGCGTTGACCTTGATCGTGGCGAAGATGCCTTCGAGTGAGCCGTCGGTCTTTTCGGTGAGGGTTGCGATCGTGGTGGCCATTGTGGTGTCTCCTTCGGTTGCATCGGGAACCATTCCCGATGGCGCCAAAGAAGGCGGCCCTCGGCCGCGGTCACCGAGCCCAAGCGAGGGCGAGACCCCTCCGGGGTTGACCGCACTAGGCCGGGGGTTGCCTACAAAGGCGACATGGAAAGGGAATGGCTCTTGATGGAACCGCAGAACCGAGACGCACATCGATCGGCCAGCCGCTTGCGAGCCCGTGTCCAGCACGCCGGCGGCTTGCATGGGAACGCACACGATCAAGGTCAGCGGGCCAGCCCGTCAGCCTCTCACCGAAGAATGCAGCACAGAGATTCCGCGCGGCGATCCCCACCATTCTCACTGGCCTGTTGGAAATCGGGCTCGGCTGCTGCGTCGCACGTGCACCCATCGCAAGGATGCCAGCTGTCACAGCGGGCCGGTCGCTGCAAGCGGTAGTGGTCATTGCCGACTGGCCTCTGCAGGCAATAACGATCGATGTGTACGATCTGGTTGCCGCCAGTCCACCGCGGTAGCGGGGCCTGGTGCCCGATGACCATCCGCACATGCCTGTCCGGCCGAACGGGAACGGCAGAGCATCGGGAATAGTCCAGCAGCGGAACCGCGACAAAGCTAATACAGAATCTCTAGTCGGTGCGGCTGACCTGGCGGCCGGACTTGCCTCTCGCCTCGGCGAACAGGGCAACGACCTTCATCATAAACGGCTTGCTGAAACGGCCAAGCATCGCCTGCCCCGGCTCGATGTACCAGGAGCGCTCGGCGATATCGTAATTGTATTCGTCAACGACAATCCAGCTCTGCTTGAGATCGCCGAGCCCGGCTCTTTGGCGCTCGATCTCAGGAATCTCAAGCGCAAGCCGTCCGGTCTGCGGTGGCTGCGTGGTGATTGCAAGAAGGGCAAGGTGCGTCTGCCCGTCACGCGCTGCGAACCGCGATGACGACACAGACGGGACGTGGCTTTCGTCCTTCGGTCTCACCGCGCTGGTGTTGCCATGCCCAGAGATAAGGATAGGCGATCACCTCGCCGGGACGAAACTCATGGCTCATCGTCATAGCCCTCGCCCCGCGCCAGCCGTTCGATAGCCTCGCCGAACAGTTCCTCGTGTTCCTTTGGCATGTCCGAGACGCTGTAGGCGCGACGCGGATCGAATCCGGTTCGCATCCGCTCATAGTGGTCATAGCTCATAAGAACGAAACGGGGTTTATTGTGCCGGGTGAGAACAATTGGTTCGCGGCTGGCGGCGTCGGTGACATCGCCTACCTGTTTGTTGAGATCACCTGTCGTGAACTGTCGCATGGCATGGGTGCTCCTTTGATCTCCATAATATCCATGTTTTCCATATTTGCAAGAAAACAGCGCTCACGCGCCATCTCCCCCGAAGCGCCAGACCGGGATGCCGAGCCGGCGGCTTTTGTCGGCGAGATTGCCGGTGATGCCGGAGCCTGGGAAGATGATGACGCCGGCAGGCATGATCGAGAGCATGTCGTCGTTGCGGCGGAAGGGCGCGGCCTTGGCGTGCTTCGTCCAGTTCGGCTTGAAGCTGATCTGGGTCACCTTGCAGGTTTTCGGCCCAGCAGGCGGCAATGCGTTCGGCGCCCTTAGGCGAACCGCCGTGCAGCAGGACCATATCCGGGAATTTGGCGCGGGCGCGATCAGGCGCATCAAAGATGCGTTCATGATCGTTGTAGTCCATGCCGCCGGAGAAGGCGATCTTGGTGCCGGCTGGGATCAGCACCTCCGTCTCGGCGTGGCGGCGGGCGGAGAGAAAGTCCCTGCTGTCAATCATCGCCGCCGTCATGTTGGCGTGGCTGACCTTCGAGCCGGTGCGCGGCCGCCAGGTCGAACCGGTCTCAGCCTCGAACAGGTCAGCAGCATAGTCTCGCATGAACTCGAAGGCGTTGCGGCGCTCCAGCAGTGTGATGCCTTCGGCGATGAGACGCTCGAGCTCGACGCTTTTCACCTCGGAGCCGTCCTGCTCCTGCTGGCCGCTGCGCTGGGCGTCCTCGTTGCGCTGCAGTTCGCGCTGGATGCGCTCGCCGGCGCGGTGGAAGAGATTGACGCTCGACCACAGCAGGTCTTCGAGATCGGGTTCCAGCCGGGTATCGCCGAGCATTTCGGCGAAGGCGTCGAAGATGGCTGTGATGGCCGACTGGACGACCGGCTCCTCCGGCAGTCCCCGCGGGTCGGGCTCATCCTGGAGAGGGCGGTGGCCATAGAGCTGGATTTCGTAGATGAAGCGGTCGGTGGGCGAGGATGCGTGGTGAGGCTCAATGCCATCGTCGAGGGGTGCAGCCAGGTTCATGTTTCGTCTCCTTCGGATAGGGCCGCGCCTCTCGCGGCCTGACGGCGATCCCCTCCCCGCGACAAACAGTCCGGAACCGCGAGCGAAGCAGAAGCGGCCCAGCAAGCGCCGGGCGGCGGAAGAAAGGTTTCTTGGTTACCGCGAGGAGCGCTGGCGCAGCCAGCGCGGGGAAGAAACCTGACTGACCCGCAGAAGGACCGGATGTCGCGTGGTAGGGGTCGCCTCTCGGCAGGCTGCGGGCGCGCGTCCTTCCCGGCCAGCGACAGACACAGACCCTGCCCGCCCCCAGACGGCGCTCAGCGGCAACCGCTTCTCTCTTCCGGCCACCATCAGAGCGGAAGAAAAGCCAGCGTCGTCCGGGATGAGTTGCTCGCGCAGCCCCTTCGTTAGCCGGTCGGGTCCCAGCCGCCGCAGGTCTTCGTTGAAGTCGCCAAGTTCAGGCTCGATGACCAGCGGCAGGATGCCGGCGGCCTGCGCGCGGCGGCTCAGTCCCTCGAGCCCATGGCGACCGGCCGCATCGGCGTCAGCGGCGATGTAGAGGCGCACGGCACCTGGGGGAAACCGGAAGGCGGCGAGATGGTTGGCGGTTAGCGCCGCCACCATCGGCATCCCAGGCATCACGTGTGAGAGGGACAACATGGTTTCGAGACCTTCGCCCGCGACCATGACCCGGACTGGCACATTGACCGGCATGCAAAAACGCACCGCGTTGCCGAGAAGTCCGCCCAACGCACGGCGAGGATCATCGACCGGTGCCTTTCCGCCCCCGGATGCAGCCAGATACGTGCGGTGCACTCCGGTGATCATGCCGGCTCCATCGGTGACGGCAGCGATCAGGGCTGGATAGCTCGTTGTCGTACCAGTGACGAGATCACGATAGTAACTGGACGGATGGAAGCGGAGTGCGGCATGAGCGGGCGCCCGCAGGATGCCGCGCTGACGCAGATAGGCGTCCGCCAGCGTCCCGTGTAGCGGCTTGCCCATTGCAGAACAGCCGGCGTGCTCGCTCAGAGGTCGATCGGCTGACTGGCGGGCTGTCGGTCGCCTCATGCTGCCGGGCGGGTCGCGGTTCCGGCTGCGGCAGGCTGAGGAAACGCCGGGCTTCTTCGGCAACGTCGTGGAAATCGACCAGGCCGCATGTCTCGCGGACAAGGTCGAGAAGGTCACCGTGCTGGCCGGTGGCGGCATCAGTCCATTTGCCGGTGCGCGGCCCGGTCAGATGGACATAGAGCGAGCGACCCTTGCTGTTGGCGACATCGCCAACAATCCAGTAGGTGCCGGCGCGCACGCCGGCAGACAGATATTGTCGGCAGACCAACTCGGCATCCTGCGCAAGACGGCCCGCCAGCTCTGAAGCGGACAGCATGATCGGTCCCCCTCAATGACGACTGGCAACATCGACCAGGCGATGCCGCTCCATCAGGCGCGACAGGATCGCCGGTCCTTCACCCGTCATCGGCACGAAGAACCGGGTTTTCCAGGCGATGATCTCGGGAAACAGCCCGATCGCCTTCAACCATTCGCGCATGCCCTCCGTGAAGCCGGTGAGTTCGACGCGGTGGTCGTACATCACCCGCACACGGCGCAACGTCATATCGCCGGCAAGGCCGACGATCGACGATCCATCGGTGAGCACCCGCCACGCGTGATCGCTCGTGATCGTCTCGACATGATCGATGCCGAGGTTACGGCAAAGCCGTGAGAGTTCCGATGGCGCGACCACACGCCCGACGATGCGCTCACCATCATCGCTTTGCAGCCGATAGACCCGGCAATAGTCCTGCGGCAGCAGACGCCAGATCGGCAGGAGCAGACCGGTTACGACGTGCAGGGTCGAGGTCGAGAACTCGGCGACCTTGGCGATATCCGCCTCCCAGGCGGCGTCAAAGGCCGTCTCGTCGGCCTCTTCCCAATTGGTCTCCTCAAGCTGGCGGACTTCATAACGCAGTTCGTCCATCGGCCGGATCAGCACGACACGTGGTTGGATCGATCCATCGTCGAGCATGATGGACCGGGTCGGGACCATCACCGCCGGCCGGCCGGACTTGCCGTTGATCATCAGCCTCGCTTGTTTATCACGCCTGGCGAGCGCCTGGACATCGGCAAGTGTCATCGGGCGATTGCGCTGCTTTTGCTCGATGGTCAGAAGATGCGACTGCGCGCCGGTTGCCGGATGGGTATAAGCGACCCGCCGTTCCGCAATCTTCATGCTGTCAGCCTCGATGGTCTCCAGACCCTTATCGTAGATGCCGGCAGCGACAGCACCTTCGATCCGGGCAGCCAGCAATTGCTCGAAAGCGTCGAACAGTAGATTCTGCATGTCGATCGTCATCGCCAGCATACGGTTAAGAAAGGTCGTTATAGGCGGCAGTTCGTCCTTCAGGCCGCCCTCCTCCGAGGTTAGCGAAAGCCCGGTGACCGCTTCGAAGGTCGAAAGCGAGCAACCTTCGATCTTCCCGATGTAGAGCAGCCCATAGAATTGCCGGAGCGCATCGCGGGCATATTGGGATTCGAGATTGTCTTCCGAGCGAAACAACCCTTGTCCGCCGGTCTGTCTCTGACCGCGGGTGATGGCGCCGAGCGTGTCGAGACGCCGCGCAATGGTCGAGAGGAAGCGACGCTCGGCCTTGACGTTCGTGGCGATCGGCCGGAACAGCGGCGGTTGCTTCTGGTTGGTGCGATTGCTGCGGCCGAGACCCTGGATCGCGGTATCCGCGCGCCATCCCGCCTCGAGAAGGTAGTGAACGCGCAGGCGCTGGTTCATCGCGCTGAGTTCCGCGTGATAGGAACGTCCCGTTCCCCCGGCTTCGCTGAAAACGAGAATGCGCTTCTCGTCGTCCATGAAGGCGCGTGTCTCGTCGAGATTGGCGGAACCGGGACGGCTTTCCACAGTGAAGCGAGCGACATGACCGCCGGTGTCGCGCCGGACGATGCGGCGCGAGCGGCCGGTGATTTCGGCGACCTCTCCGGTTCCAAAGTGCTGGACGATCTGATCCAAGGCGGTCGGGACTGCCGGAAGGCTTCCGAGCTTTTCGACCAACTCGTCGCGACGGGCGAGCGCTTCCCGGCAGATGACCGGGTTACCATCAAGGTTGTAAACCGGCCGTGAGCTGAGGTTGCCTACCTCGTCCGAATATTCCTCGAACAGCTGCGTCGGAAACGAGTGCTTCAAGTAGTCGATGACATATTCCCCGAGGTGTCACATCGACCTGGATATCGCCCCATTCCTCGGTCGGGATTGCGCCAGACGCCGTTCGGTCAGCGCCTCGCCCGTCGAGACGATCTGGATGACGGCGGCATGTCCCGCCTCAAGATCCTGCCCGATCGGAACCAATCAGGGTCGGCGTCTTCATGCTGATGAGCAAATGATTGAAGAAACGCTGTTTCGAAGCTTCAAAAGCCGAGACGTGCAGCGGCCTTGGCATTTTTGTTGCGCGTGCCGCTTTCCGATGTGATGCCGGCCGCCTGCATCGCCGCATCCAGGTGGCTATGGATAACCTGGAAGGCTCCCGCATAGGAATCGTAGTTGCGGACCTGCTCATCGGTCAGTTCATGCTCAACGATCTCATACTCGATCCCCTCATACGAGAGCGAGCGTGCGGCAAACAGGCCGAGAGCCTTGAGGTCCCGGGCGAGCACTTCCATGGCCGCGACACCGCCATCCTCGATCGCCGCGATAAAGTCGGAACGGGTCGGGAAGGGAAAGTCGGCGCTGCCCCAGAGGCCAAGCCGTTCAGCATAGGCGAGGTTCTGCACGTCGGTTGCCCCCGTCGCGGAGACATAGAGTACGCGCGCATCGGGCAGCGCGCCTGAAGCCTCAGTCCCGCCCTGCCCTGTTGCGAGCCGGCCTTGTCGCCGCGTTCCGTCTTGCCGCCGGCGGCATTGGCCATGGCGTGGCCTTCGTCGAAAACAATGACGCCATCAAAATCAGCGCCTAGCCAATCGACGATCTGCTGGACGCGCGACCGTTTTCCTTCACGCTCATCGCTTCGCAAGGTGGCAAAGGTGGTGAACAGGATGCCCTCTTGCAGACGGATGAGCGTTCCCTGGCGGAACCACGATAGTGGCGTGACCAGCAGCTTTTCCTGCCCGAGTGCTGACCAATCGCGCTGTGCATCCTCGATCAGCTTGTCGGATTTGGAGATCCAGACATGCCGGCGCCGGCCTTTCAGCCAATTGTCGAGCAGCACACCGGCGACCTGACGGCCTTTGCCCGCACCCGTGCCGTCGCCGAGGAACCAGCCGCGGCGGAAACGGATGGCAGCGTCGGAATCCCTAACTGCGGCCTGCAGATTGTCGAAGGATTTGTCGACCGTCCAGAACCCGGCGAGGTGGCCGGAATGCGCTTCGCCGGCGTAGATAACACTCTCGAGCTGGGCGTCGGAGAGAATGCCATCCGTGACGACGTGTTTTGGAAAATGCGGGCGGTAGTTCGGCTTAGGCGGTGCGACCGAGGCCATTGCCGTCGACTCGACGAGCTTGTCGGGATGCGGCTTCGCATTGGGGATCTGGATCGACTGCAGGCGATACGGCTCGTAGATGCCGTCCGTCAGACCCCCGTCCTGCTCGGTGACGCTGGCGCGGGTTTCGTAGGCGAGCTCGACAATGGTCTCCTGCAATGCAGGTTTCGGCCGGGTAGCAATAGTTCTGCCGGCGGACACTGACCTCGGTCGGGAGGCCACAGGAGCGATGGCAACCGGGCGAAGGGCGCCGGCGCTGCGGCGTGCCTCCCTTGCTGGCACGACATTCCGTAGGACGCCGTTGGAAAGGGCGTCGATGGAATTCGGCGCCGTAAGAGGTGAGCGAGGCGGCAAGCCCGTGATCCAACCGAGCAGGGTGGCGGCATCCGGCGCCGTTCCGCGCGCAATGACGAACTTCGACGCATCCGCTGCCGGTATTTTGTCGATGACCGTCAAACGGGTTTCGGTCGTCGTGCCGTGAGGTGCGTAGACCTTGCCATCGATAGCAGCGGTGAAGGCGACTGTCCCCTGAGCCTGCAGGCGGGTGAAGGCGTCGCGCCATTTTGGATTTTCGGGGGAGAGATTGGCGCCGGTGATTGCCACCAGACGGCCACCTGGTGCAAGGCGTGCGAAGGCGGAGGCAAGATGACGCCAGGCTGCGTCGGACACGCGCCCCTCGACATGGACGCCGGCGGAAAACGGCGGGTTCATCAGGACCACCGTCGGACTGACGGAACGGTCGAGATAGTCGTCGATATGCGCTGCATCATGCTCTGTCACCCTGGCATCGGGAAACAGGCGCTCCAGCAGCAAGCCGCGGACGGCCGCATATTCGTTCAGCACTAGCCGAGCGCGGGCGATTTCAGCGAAGATCGCCATCAAGCCCGTTCCGGCTGAGGGTTCGAGCACGACATCGTCGGACATGATGCCGGCGGCACGGGCGGCGACATAGGCGAGCGGCATCGGCGTCGAGAGCTGCTGCAGCGCCTGGCTTTCGTCGGATCGGCGGGTATGGGTCGGCAGGAGCCGCGCGACCTTGGTCATCATCGCCAGCGTCCACGATGGTGAGCCTGTCCGCGCCTGGATCGCCGAGCCGAACTTGCGCAGGAACAGAATCTGCGCCGCCTCGCAGGTCTCGTAAGCGTCCTTCCAGAGCCAGGAGCCTTCGGCGTCGCTGCCCTCGAAGCTTTGCGTGATGATATCGCGTAGATCGTTCGTGCCGACGGTCTGGCCGCGCTCGAGGAAGGGTAGCAACTGGCCTGCTGCAAGGTAAATTCGGCCGGCACGGCTGGCATCGTCCGATACAGTTGATAGAGGGGAATTGGCGATAACGCCGGCGGCCGGAGAAGAGAACACATTCATCGGAAGTCCTGTGGAGAGCGGAGAAGAAGATCGACCTGCCAGGACGCTCTCTCACACCGGCCAGGCCAACCCTTTCCGGCCCTTCTCTCCCTCCTGCCGCCGCTTCGGTTAAGCCAGCGACCGCAGCCTGCAGCATCAGTTCAAACCGTCGCCGGGTCAGGCGATCGTCTGCGAGTCGCTAGGGCCGGGCGCTGGAGGGACGTCGCTTAAACATGACCGTCACCCTGATCGTCGGCGTCGATCCTGGTCAGATCGGCCGGCAACATGTCGGCGATCTGCGCATCGGTGAGGTCCTCCAGCAGGCTCGGAATAGTTCCGAGACCATCACCGTTGACAAGAATGGTGCGCTTGCCGCGATCCTGGGGCGGCCAGAAACCGGTATCTGAAGCTCCTGCATAGCCTCTAAGATCCGAGGGGGTGGCGTTCCAGATGATCTCGATCTTTTCCTCGCGGCTCAGCCGGTCGGGATGTTCGGCGGTTTCGCGGACAAGAATAGCGTCCCGGAGCATCTCGGGGCTCTGCGCTATTTCAAGATCGCAGAAACCGAGAAACCAACGGTGTCGTCCGGCGATGGTCAGGGTGACGAAGACACTGGCCACTTTACCGCCTTTGAACTCCGACACGGCAAAGACACCGGGCCTGAAGAACATCGGCGGAAGGACGTCGAGCATGTACTCGTATTCTGGCTCGGCTATTTCAGAACCAATCGCCGGCATAGACGGTGTCGTTGATCGGATGTTCACCGACCGGCGCGCCGCAGTGCCGGTCAAGCAGTGCGACCATCGCGGATCGTGATGCGACGGTGGGGAAAACCTTTCGGAAGGGGGGATGGGTGGGCATTACAACATCCTTTCGGACACAGCGATCCGACCGCCAACAGGGGCGATCGGCATCGCGATGGAAAAGAAGAGGGGATCTCCGTGCGGTCAGGCTGCCTGTTCGAGAAGCTTCTTAGCCTTGCCTTCGAGCTCGAGACGAGTGTCCTGATGGGTCTTGTCGCGCGCCAGCGCGGTAATCCCCTGCACGAAATCGAAGATGCTTTCCGGCGGGCGGCCCTCCTCCTGGAGAACGGTGTCGATGATCTTGCCGGTTTCGCCCTTGGAGAATCCACGGCGCCGCAGGAATGCGTCTCGATCCTCATCGGTGCGGGCGACGATCCGTTCACGGGCCGCCTTGATGCCGGCAACGAATGGAGCAGGCGAGGAATTGGCGAAACGCGTCAGCGCGGGTGCTGCCTCATGGGCGAAACGGTGCGCGGCGAACTTCGAATGACGGATATTGATTTCCTCGAAATTCTCCGTGCCCCACAGGTTGCGGTTGGCGCAAACGGCGCGGAGGTAAAACGACGCTATGCCGAGCGTCTTCGATCCCACCTCGCTGTTCCAGGCATAGAAGCCGCGAAAGTAGAGATCGGGATCTCCCGTTCGGCAGGCGACCAGCCTCGATCGGATGCGTGTCGTCCACGAGGAACAGGAACACGTCACGATCGCTGGCGTAGAGCGTTGTCGTGTCTTTCGTGATGTCGACGAAGGGATTGTGGGTCATCGTCGCCCAGTCGAGAACGCCCGGGACCTTCCAGATCGTGTCGCCGGTTCCGTTGCCGGCGATGTTCATCACCGCCGAGACCAGCTCGTGATCCCAGATGCGGCCGTAATCCGGACCGGTCACCGCGCGAAGCTCGACACGACCGTCGTCGGTTTCCAGTGTCTTCACCAGTTCGGCGCGATGGTTGAGCAATCCATGCTGGAGATTGATACCGGCAAGCGGCGCCGGCAGCTGGCGCATATAGGTCGACGGAGCGCCAACCAGGCTGCAGAGCTGGCCAAAACTCCAATGGGTCGGCGCGATCGGCCGGGATTGACCAGGCACGATCAGCGCCAGGCGCTGGGCATTGTCGCGGCTGGCTTCAACCCTGACGGCTCTGGTTTCGACCGTCCGGGCATGGGCGCAGTCCGCGCGTGATTTGACGGCATCATGGAGTTCATTGAGCGACAGATAACGCTCGTCGTCCGGGCGGGAGAACCATTCGGACGAGACGCGGCCGATGCGCTCGCCGCGCGAGACGTCGACCTTGAAGCCAGTGGAAACCGGGCGGGAATGCTGGACAAGATTATTCATGTTGCAGTCTCCTGAAACGAAAGAGCCCGGCAGATCCGCTTCAAGCGGCGCCGGGCTGGTGGAATGGAAAGAAGAATATGGTTTAGGCAGCGAGACGCAGCGCGGCCGCCGCGGCTCGGATCGATTGGGAGCGTGACAACTTACTCGGCCGCGTCCAGGCGGGTTTCCTCAACACCGTCGTCCACATCAGGGACGCCGTCACCGCCATCGGCGTCCTCGGTCAGGTAGGCCGGGAGATCGGCTGCTTCGACGTCGAGCTGCGCATCCCCGTTGCCCTGATCGATCGCCTCGCCGCTCTCATCGGATGTTGCCTCGTCGCTTTCGAGGCGCAACGGCTCCGGCAGCCATCCGCTTCCTTCGAGAAGCCGTGCCGCCTCACGGGCCATGTCCGGCTTCTTGAGATGGTCAATCAACTGTGCGGATTGCTCATCCGTCGCCTCACGAACGGCCTGCAAGGATCCGCGCTTTGGTCACTCTACCGAGATAGTTGTCGACCGTCGGCGTCCACCCCGCCTCGACCATGCCGAAGCCGATCGAGCGGGCGACTTGATCTGCGTGGACAAGTGCGCGGCTGCGCTTGTTCCATGGCTCGATCACAACGTTCAGCGACAGGCTGGCGCAATGGGCAAAGAGCACCTGCCGGCTGCCCTCGTCGAGCTGGATCAGGTAGTCCCAGAGTGCGCCCGGATCCTCGGCAGATCCTGCCCCCAGGCTTCCTGACGCTGATCGATCTCCTTGGCCCAGGGCGTGTCGGCAAGCCCCGGCGTCTGACTGAAGTTCGCGCTCTGCAGCGTGAGTTCCAGGCATGAGTCCGAACCGTAGAGATAAAAGATCTTCAGCACGAAGCTGTGGAGCACGGCGATGAACGCCATGACCGGATCGTTAGCAAGCGCATTGCAGAAGCGCAACCGTTCGCGCCGCCGTTAGATCGAGGATCAGACGATCGGGAAGCGGTCGGACGGCGTCATCCTCCTCCTCGGACTGATCGGAGGAGACGGCCTTGCCGTTCACGGAAATGCCACTGGTCGACGAAGCGCTACTCGCCGCCTGTTCATTTGTATCGTCGTCATCACTGCCGGCACGATGATCATCAGCGGCCGTTCATTCAGCCCATCGAGTTCGGTTCCGAGCTCCTCGAGCCTCTTCTCGGTCGCTTCGGAATAATCCTCAGTGTTCGCGTATGCGGCATCGAGGCTTGTCGTACTCCGCCTTCAGCTCGTCATAACGGCTGATCTCTTCCACCGACATCTCAGCCTGTTCCGCCGTAGAACCGGCGAAGACCTGACGTATGGCCATACGGGAAATCGAGAGCTGCCTCGACCCACTTCCAGCCTTCTTCAGTCTTCAGTAGCTCGGCGTCGGTCTTCAGCTTCTCGAACACCAACTGTTCCAGCGTTGCCGGATCCTGAAGCCAACCACCTTGATCCTGCTCGAACAGATCGCGCATGATCACGCCGCCGGCCGCCTCGTAGGCGTCGATACCGACATAAGCGGCACGGCGATCGCCGGCGCGGACCGCCGTCTCGGTGAGCAGCCGGCGGATATAATACGCCTCCTTCACATGCGAGCGCGAGACCGTGTCCCAAACCTGTTCCTGTCGGACGTGGTCATTGGTGATCGAGAACGCCATGATCTGTTCGAGGTTCATCTCGTCGCTCGTATAGAGGTCGAGGAGACGCGGCGAGACCGAGGCAAGCCGAAGCCGCTGCTTCACCGTCGCCGCGGAAACAAAGAACCGGGCAGCAATCTCCTCCTCGCCCAGACCTTGTTCCCGCAGGGTCTGGAAGGCGCGGAACTGATCGAGCGGATGCAGCTGAACACGATGAACGTTCTCGGCAAGCGAATCCTCGACCTCCAGCGTGTCGCTGGTGCTGACGATGCAGGGAACGCCGGCGGTCTTTGCCAACCGCTTCTGGCTGACGAGCAGTTCGAGGGCGCGATACCGGCGCCCCCCTGCCGGAATGCGGTAGATGCCTGTCTCCTTGCCGTCACCGTCGGTTTCGGGCCTGACGTTCAGGCTCGAAAGCAGGCCGCGGCGGGCGATGTCTTCGGCGAGATCCCTCGATCGAAACGCCCGCCTTGATCTTGCGGACGTTCTGCTGGCTGAGAATGAGCTTGTTGAAGGGAATGTCACGCGCGGCACTGAGCGTGATTTTCTGGATGGCCTGGGCCATGTCGTTTCTCCATGACGGGCCGGCCGGAGCCTCTCTCCGAACCTCCAAACCCGTCACAGAATCCCCCCCCCCCTCTCCCCCTCAGCCGCTCCGCTCCCCCCTCATCGAGGGGCTCGGCAGAAAGCGCGTGAATAGACGACGCATCGCTTCGCAGGGTTTCCGAATAGGCAATCGCCGATCCCCTTGGGTCGAAGCATCCATTTCGCTGCCAATCAAAGTGACGCAGATCCATCCGGAAAAATGGCATATAAGGGACCCGACACTTATCAATCCAAATTTCAAAGTCAGCACGGATATGCGGAGTTGCTGGATGCTGACGTGATCCTCACCGACTCATGGCCGAGCAACGCAGAGCCAGCCGAGTTGGTGGATTATCAAATATCGGCGTCTGTCCTTGACAGGAGTCGTCCCGACGCAATTTTCCTTCCTTGCCCGCCGGTTGCGAGAGGGCAGGAAGTCGCCGCAGACGCGATGACACATTCAGTCTGCCAAAGCAGCGGCGAAGGCTTTTCTCCTGCACGCGCAAAATGCGCTACTGGAATGGATCGTCGCCTAAGTCTTACATCACAGGGAGCATCATCGAAGCCTTCATCCGGGAGGGACCATCACTTGGATACCAATGTCGTCATTGTCGGCGCCGGGCCGGCTGGCCTCGCCGTCGGCGCTTGCCTGCGCCGTGTCGGGCTCGATTTCGTCATCCTTGAAAAGGCGCATGAGATCGCGCCCGCCTGGCGGCGCCACTACCGGCGGCTGCACCTGCATACGGTGAAGTCGTTCTCCTCGCTGCCCCATGTGCCTTTCCCCGAGGGGCTATCCGCGCTACGTGCCGCGCGAGAAGGTGGTCGCCTATCTCGACGCCTATGCCGAGCGTTTCGAGCTCCGGCCGCGCTTCGGAGAGACGGTCAACTCCATCCGCCGCGAGGACGGCGGCTACCTGGTCGAGACCGGAATGGACACGCCTTCCGCGCCATGTCGTCATCGCCAGCGGCAGCAATGCCGAGCCCGTCGTTCCCAGCCTGCCCGAGATCGAGGCTTTCAAGGGCATGCGGCTGCACAGCGCCGACTATACCGAGGCAGCGCCCTTCGTCGGTCAGTCGGTGCTGGTGGTCGGCATGGGCAATACCGGCGCCGAGATCGCGCTCGACCTTTCCGAGTGCGGCGCCCGCCCGACGCTGTCGGTGCGCAAGGGCGTCCACATCGTGCCGCGCCAGCTGTTCGGTGTGCCGATCCAGATGATCGCCATCGCCAGCCGGTCGATGCCGCAGGCGGTGAACGACAGGCTGTTCCCGATCGTTCTCGACCTCGCGCTGGGCAAGCTCGAAAAATACGGCATCGTCAGGCCGAAGCAGGGAATCCTCGAGCAGGTCGAGGCCGGGCGCATCCCGGTCATCGATGTCGGCACGGTGAGGGCGATCAAGTCCGGCGGCATCAAGGCGGCGCCTGACACTGAGCGCTTCACCGAGCCCGGCGTCATCCTCGCCACCGGCTACCGGCCGGGTTTCGAGAAATTCCTGCCGGCGGAATTGCGGCCCGGCAAGAGCGGCGTCACTCGCCGGGCCTCCAAACTCGGCCTCTATCTCGTCGGTTTCCACAATCCGATCACCGGCCTGCTCAGGGAGATCGGCAGGGAGGCGGTTGCGGTAACCGCTGATATCGAGCGGCGGAGCAGCGCAAGATGAATGAGGCAAAATCTCTACAGTGGTGGTGCGCGTCGTTTGGCCCGAAGCTGCCCATCATCGTCGATCTGGAAGGACTGCAATGGGAAAGGACACGTCTAACCATCTTGGATGCCTCAGCATCTGCGCCTGAATGCGTCGATTTCGTCGAGAGTCGTGCCGACGACGTTGACGGCGCCACCCGTAAGCCTGCTTACTTTTTCAGATAGCTCTTCTTACCGCTATCTGACAGGCAGTAGTGCCCACCCTTTGGACCAACGCAAAACCGCCCGGAGCGGCACGAGCAGTCTGACGACATAGCCGGTGTCATCTGCTGTTGCGGTGAATTCAGCAGCCCAACACCTCCCATCGTCCCTGTGCAAGATTTCTTGCTGGCACTTACTAATCCGTCTCTGCAGATGAAGGTGTCTCCCTGGCAGCGATCGACCCCGCCCTTTTTTCCGCTGCAGGGGGTGTTGGCGCCATGTGCAGCCAACGGCCCGAGGATCAAAAAGGCGGCAAACGGGAAAAACAGGGATATAATTGTAGGAGCACGGCGATTCAGAATATTCCCTGCCTCCGATTCAGCACCATGGTTCGCTTGCTGCCGGTCCATGTTCGGGCCAGCCCTTCCATCACCAGCTGACTGCCGAGCGATTGTCCGCTCCGCATGATCACACGCAGTTTCCGGCCGTACTTGTCCTCATCCCGGTTCTCAAACGTCATAAGGTCGAAGGCACCCGCGTTAAGCAACACGCGCAGGCGCAGCTTAGCTCGCTCGCCAAGCGCCCTTTCCGCCGCACATTTCGGTTCACTGATCTCAGGCGCATCGATGTCGGCAACGCGAATTTTTGTGCCATCAAGCCAGAAGGTATCTCCATCCACAACACAGGTGACGCGGACCGTTCCGTTGCAGACATTGAACTGCTTTGAACTATCCGAGCCACCGGCGCTGGCCGGCATGAGGCTATAGGTGCCGAACGCCAGCCCGCCGGCCAGCGCAAGACCAACCACTGCGAACTCTGCAGGCCTTATCCGCCGCGCTGATTGCTTGACCGCCTTGAATTTCAGTATTTCGCCCATGGCTACCCCTATGACAGTGTTGTAAGCTATGCAGCTTTAAGATGCGTTACTTTCAACAAAATGGCTTGCCCCAACGCGCTGTACCAGGACCGCTGTAGCACGGGATGCGACCGACAAAATCGGCGCTCGCACCGCCGAAAGAACTTGAGCGGCGAACGTTGATGTAATTTCGATTGCGTCGGCTGCGGGGGAGCTGCCTGAATTCACCATAAGACGAACTGCCCAGCTTCAGGTGGTTGCGCGTGTGCCGATATTGGTAACATAGTACAGAGCGAGTAGAGTTGGGGGTACACGCTTGGATTATCTCAGAATATTTGGCTGGTACATGTTAGGCCTGTCTATGATTGCGGGGACCCCTGCGCAGGCGGTGCCGTATTTCCGTGCCAACAGTACTTCACCGGCTATGTCTCCTCTAATTCAGAAAGTCGCCCTTCGTGTACCGCAGACAAGCATGATCTGGCTTGTCGTTTCCAGCCGACCGACTTACGCAGAGGCAGGCATTGTTGCACAGTCGTTCGCGCCAACACTCGGGCCGACATTGATTGCGCGGTCAAGCAATGGTGCATACGCCGTCCTCGGGGAACTTTGTTCAAAAACAAGGCGAAGCCTAACCTTCGTACTTTGAAGGAGCTTCGGCTGATCCCTCAAGATGCTTTTTTGAGCAACGGAGAGAGCTTCGATCAACTCGTGTCGCACAGCTATGGGAACAACACCTCCACCGATCTGATGACACAGATCTCGCTGGTCAGTTCGGTGAGGCGTCTCCAGCTGGCACTCATGCAGCTGAAATTTTACTCAGGAGCAACCGACGGCCTGATCGGGCCAGGTACGGTGAGAGCCTTTGAAGCGTATACGGCCGCCTTTAGCACTCCCCCGGCGGAGTTTCTTAATGAATATGCACTCAACAGCATTGAGCAAAGCGCGCAAGATGGCTTTCACACAGCTGCGGAACGCGGGATCGCTCGATCCATGGGCTTCGAGAATTCCGAGGTGTACGCAGAAGCGATGAGGGAGGCTTTACCTCCCCGGGCGCCCTCGAAGAGGCGAAGCAAAAGGGCTTTGTGACCCAACGTGATTTCGAGAACGCGTCGAGAGCCGGCTTTCGAAACTCGGACGAATATCAGAAAGGCCGTATAGGTGGCTTCGAAAAAGCTGATGAGTATCGGGCAGCATCGCGTTGGCAAATCAGTACGCGTACGGATTATGTCGCTTTCAGGTCGTCTGGATTCTCCGATACCGATAGCTTTCTTAAAGCGCAAAAAGAGGCATCGCTGACAGAGCGACCTATGACCGTGCTCTGACAACCGAACTGAGTGCGGCCAGGCTAAAGGCCGGCATCCTTTTGCAGGACGCGCAGACCTTCGTCAGGCTGAACCCACAAATTCCTAACCTGATTGCGATTGCCGATAAGGCTGCGGTGCTCGGAGTTACCTTACCAACCGGCTCAACCGAGAATATTGAAAAAGCATCTTCACAGCTACTGGCCCTGCTGACGCCGCTGGTTGGCTACAACGAGTTTGTTGTCGCAAGAGAAAAGAGCGCGCCGAAGATCGGCATAAAAAGGTTGTTGCAAATCAGAAAGAATTGGAGAGCATCCGCTCAGCGCTCACAAAGTGGGTAGCCGCAAACATCTCTTCACCAAAACTTCCACAAGTGGTTCAAGAGCTGAAGCTCGTCACGGAGGCCATTCCTCTCGACGATCTTGATCGGTTGCAGGAGGCGAGGCAGTCCGTCGACTCCTTGATCTCGAAAAACAATCTCGGTGAAGAACTCAACCGTAATCCCAGCGAGGCTGGTACGGTACCTGTATCGCTCGATCAGGGAACAACGGCTCCTTTTGCTGTCACGCCAGCTAATGCTATCCTTTTACGAGGCGCACGGGCCGACGTTGTCGCACTGTATAATTCGTCCGCTGAAGCGCCTTCTCTGGTGCGAACCTTGAACGGTGAATTTTCATTTTCGCATGGGACTGCAACTGTTTGCTTGTTTGGTATCGACGGTTCGCCCTCAATAAAACGGGGGTTGCGTGCTGTTCTCGAACCGCTTGGGGCAACAGCGATACGAACAAGCACCTGCGATAGCAGGAGCCCGAAGCGGGTCGACCTTCTGCTGATTGGAAGGAAAGCCTTCCTGGAAGCCAAACCAAGTTTGGCGATCTCGTTTATCGATGCGCTGGAAGATAAAAAACTCCGTCTCTTCGGACTAATCGATTTCTGCAAAACTTGCAGCGAAACAAAGCGAAGAAGCCACACTTGTTGCGGAAATCTCTTCCGGTGTCGAGGCGAGCACTCGAAAGGGCTATGGGGCTGTCGAGTTCTCGGCGTCCGAAGGGGAACTATGTGTAGCAACAGCAGAGGACGTTGAAGTCCATGAGCAGGCTCTAAAAGAAATCGCCGCTCTGGTGGAGCAACCCCGCTTTGCCCCTATGGCTCGTAGTCAGAGTTTGGAAGAACTGTATCCGGAGATCTTGCGCGATAAATGCCGCGTGTTTTACGGGCCAGTGTCTTCTCTGCGCCAACTGGCCGAAGCTCTAAAGCGAGACGAGGCGGGACTTTGCCTACCTGCCTATTTGGATCGACGAGAGCACCGTCGCCACTGCAGTTGCTCGAAGGGTCGCTGCGGAGCAGGAAACAATCAAACAGGCGGAAATCGAAAGGCTTGCTGCGGAAGGAGCAAGCGCGGTTGGAAGCGCTTCAGCGCGATAAGGAACTCGCGCGCTGCACGGTGGTGGAAGCGGAGCTTCAAAAATGAACGGTCCAGCGGCCACCGCACGACTTGCTAAGTTCACCGACAATTTGAAAGCCGCATTGTTTCAGTTGGAAAATAAGCCAGACGCACCTCAGCGCTCACTGGAGCTGTACAATGGCGTTGCAACGTGGCTGGACGCACAGATCAAGGATGGATGGGAGCTGGTAAGCGTGGACACTGTTGTGGGCGACTTTGGCAGTGTCATATGGAAAGAGCGAAAGCTCGATGCTCTGGTCACGAAAGCATCTCTGAAATTAAAAAGTCGGGAGCGTGGTGAATACAGAACCGAGTGCCTGTTATTCGGCATAGTGCTCGACGATGAGTTCGACATGTTGCGGGATGCTATTGATGCCCCATGTGCGGAAGACACCACAAAGGTGAGCGATTGGAAGATCGGGCATAGTTTCGACAGCCGATGGTTGGTGGCGTCCGTCGTTTCGGGTAAGGAATGACGTTGATCAGCATTGACGGCGCGTTAGCCTGAACACCGCGACGGGCGGGAACTGAGGTTGTGCCGTAGAATTATCCGTTCTTTCGCCGATGGATACGGACCGCCGCCCTCCGTTTTTCGGGGCTCGACTCCTTCAGCGTCGGAATGCTTCATTATCGCTCGGAGGAAAAAGCATGGCATACGAGTGGGACGAAGGCCGCGCACGAAAAATGCGCTTAATTAAACTGGCATCTGCGTGGGCATTGACCGCGTCAGCGCTCAGCGTTCCTGTCGCCTTGCTTTTGACCGCATCTCCTCTGTAGCCGCACCTCGAAATCACTCCAATTCCTGCTCTTCACCTTAAGCGTATCGATGTGCAAGTCAGGACGATTCCTTGCGGCTTCCACTCGCCGGCGGCCGCTGTCGGATGATCTAAAAACGAACTCCTTTCTACAGCCGCTCGGCAGCCGGAAGGTGTCGCGCCTGCCATGGTTTGCTAAGTCGCTGGTCAGATTGAACATCCGTTGCGTGACCCAATGCGCATTCAAGTAGCCAGATTTCGCTACTCGTTCAACGTTCGAACCGGTCCAACATCTGCTTCAATTGCGTATTCTGCAATCGTAGCTTACTCGCCAGTTGACCCCGAAGAACCCTAATTTCTTGATCCAGGCTCATCTCGTCGGAAATTGTGGGAACGACTGGAGCTGTTTGCAGAAACAATAGCGACCGCGTCCATCTTCCTGGCACGGCTTCTCCTCTTGGTCGGCGCGGCTTTAGCGGTCGGTTCAAACCTCGCAACGGAATATGCGAGCGTGGTGTCGATATCAGGTAACGCCGGATCAGAGGTCTCCGCTCCCTCGTCGCTATCGCTCTCCCCCGTGCCCTGAATATCGCTTCCGGATTCCTGCCAGCGGTTCAGGCTCTTCAGAAACCGGTTCGGATTGAACGATCGGCTGCGCATTTTCGCGTGTTGGCTGATCGGCGAGATTGAGGTTCTCCTTAACAGGAGGTTCAGTCGAGCCCACGATCGCCAACTCGTCCGATTTGACGTCGTCGATCGAGCCGTCATCCTGCTCTTGCTGGCGTCGCGGCGACACAAGTCGGGTAAGAAACTTCCAGGGAGACGCCATCACTTCGATCTCGCGTTTTTATCCCGCATGCAGGGTGCGTGTTGACGTCGCGGCGGCGGTTGTAACCGCCACCAAAGATTCTTATCCCGCTCAGCCCGCGATCGGTCGCCTGCCCAATATCAATCGAGCTTCAGACGCTTCCGGAGATCGGCGTTTTCGGCCCGAAGTTTTTCTGCCAGCAGCTTGCGCAGTCTTTGGTTCTCTTCTTCCAGCTGCAGGATATCCGCCATCTCATCGTTCGGCACAGCAGGCACGGCGGGTGCCGTTTGCACCTCCCTTGGAGCACGCTTCACAGGTGCGCGCTTTGGGGTCCCAGCATTGTCGACCGACTTTGCCTTGCGTCCCCGCTTCTGCCTTCCAGCCCCGTCGGTTGAAGCAATTGCCGGTTCTGCCGCAGCGTCACCCGAGGCGGCTTCGAGCGCTACCTTTTTGGCGCGAGGTTTACGCTGCTTTTTTGGCGCAACAGGCGTATCCACAACGACCGGCGCATCAGTAGTGGTTATCGTATCGATTTCGTCGGCCATCGTCGTCTCCTCTTTCACTGCCGCAGTTGTGTGCTGCCCAATCGTCGGTGTCAACAAGAGCGCTGCTAGCTCAGCTTTCGACAGAGAGATTTCGCCGGCGGATTTGCCTACCAGGCGCCTATCCGACACGGCCGGTATCGCCTCTTCCTCTACATCTAGCGCCAAGGACTTGAGATCCATATTGCCCCAGATCGAGTTTGACTTGGGATCCGGTCTTCGCCGGCCGGATTTATATTCGACGGCAAAACTGCGTTGGACTTTTTCCAATTTTGAAGGCCCTGCGTATCCGTGGAGGGTCAGCGACATTTTCAGCGTCGCCACAGGGCCAGCTAATAACGAATGCCAACGTCTCCGTCCAGCCCATTGTAGCTTGCCTGGGCGCCATAAAAACCGCCCGATCGTAAGCGCCCGTCCCACCACTCCCAGTTACAATTATTTTTCGCTCGGTGGATGCTCTTGAAGGGATTGGAACCGACGACATCCCAAGCAGATCAGCTAAGTGCTTGATAAGTCGAGTTTCATGGCGTAATGCGATTTATGGAACTTGAGGATGTCTGCTTCTTCCGAATGGTGGTCATGCGCCCGTCCGCAATCGTCAATGGTCTTCAGCAGTAAACTCCGCAACCTGCTCTTCGCTCAGGGCCCGTATAGACTTGCCGTCCAAAATCATGAACAGCTTCGCCGTTTCTTCTAGCTCTTCTGTTGCGTATTGAGCGTCGCGCAGTGTTCGACCAGAAACGACTGGACCATGGTTCGCCATGAGAACAGAATGATGCTTTTTCGCTGCAGCTTGACAGCGATCGCCAACTGTCGATCGCCCGGGGCAAAGTACGGGACAAGAGGCAAACGACCGACGCGCATAACATAATAGGCGGTCAGCGGCGGCAGGACATTCGATGGATCCAAGTCGGCGCGGACGGATGCGGCTACGGAATAGGTCGAATGGAGATGTACAACCGCCTGTGCATCTGGCCGCTGGCAATACATGCACGAATGCAAAAATGCCTCTTTCGTGGGCTTGTCGCCCCCCAGGTGATTGCACAAATGGTCAAGGTGCGAAATCCGCTCCGGCTCTAATGCACCTAAGGACGCGTTGGTGGGTGTCATCAGCATCGTACCGTCAGACAGACGCACAGAAATGTTCCCCGTCGACCCATGCGTAAACCCCCTGTCGAACAATGAACGTCCCACCTCGGCGATCAGGTCACGCATCTTGGTGGTTTCCGAAAGAACAGCGCTCATGGCAACATTCTCCACGCTTTCAAAAAACTCATCCGCTCCGAAGTTGCCCGACTTGAGGGCAAGCGCCATCGGGATGCTTGTGCCACGCGACCGTGTCCATGGGACGCCCGGATCAATCTCGGGACCGATTTCCAGCGCCCGAGCACCCAAGCGGTTGACCACTGCACCGGAGGTCTCCCCTCCTGCTATGATAAAGCGATTAAACCCTTGGCTAGCCAGCAAGCCGGCCAGCTCTGCCAGAAACGCTTCGATAAGCGCGCCGGCATGGTCACGCCCCAACCGGTCTTGCGTCACTTTGACCTCTTCCGGATCCGCACTGGACCAGATCAATGCCGGTAAGCCGCTGTCACTTTGCATGATGAAATTAAACGCATGCGGAACCGTGGTTCGCCCTTCGGCGATAGCGATTGCATCGATTTTGAATGCGGGAACACCCGCTTCCATGGCCGATGCGACCTGACGGCGTGTCGCCGCGGAGCACGACCCGGCGAGAAAAACCGTACGTCCCTTAGGAACCGGGAGAGGTATCGTGGCAAGTGACCGCCCCTGAGGCAGGAAATTCGCGGGCAAGCCGAGCGCAATTCCCGATCCACCAGTGATGAGCCGAAAATCCCGGGCCGCACGACCGATTGCGCGAAGCTCGGTATCGTCGGTCGCGTCAACGATCGCAATGCCGGAGAGCGTATCCAAGGTTTCTTTCAACGCCGTATCGCCACCCGCAACGACCTCACGCGGAACCAGGCTGATAATGTTTCGGCTTTGGAATCCGAGCACCCGGACCAAGTTTGGATCGCGCATCGGGGTCAGCGGATGATCCTTCATGCTGCTTTCCGAAAGCAGTTGGTCGCCGATGAAAAGGTGCCCACGATAAACGGTACGTCCCGTTGCAGGAAAGGCAGGGCACGCGATGGTTCCGATTGGTCTCCAGGAAATCCATCAGGGCATCGGCAACTGGGCCGATATTGCCTTGATCGGTCGAATCGAAGGTCGAGCAATATTTAAATAGGAACTGCCGCGCACCCCACTCGCGCAGTACCCTTGCAGAGGCCAGTGACATTGTCACAGCCTCTTGCGCCGGGATGGTGCGTGATTTCAACGAAACGACCACAGCCTCCGCGTCAGCGAAATCCAGATCCGGGTCAGGAACACCGATCACCTGCAGGACCTTCATTCCCTCGCGTGCTAATGTCAGCGACAGATCTGTCGCGCCGGTAAGATCGTCTGCAATTGCGCCGATGAACATTTTACGCTTCTCCTATGTCTGCCGGTCTCCAAGCGAAACAAACGTTACTCATTGCTTCAACGCTGCCAGCCAGCTCAGTCCCTCATGAGTTGAGGAAGCCGGCCGGTATTCGCAACCGACGTGGCCGGAATAGCCGATCTCGTCAAGGAGGCGGAAAATCCGGAAATCATCGAGTTCGCCAGTGCCCGGCTCATTCCGGTCTGGTACCGAAGCGGTCTGAATATGGCCGATCATCGGCAACAGTCGTTTTAGTGCCGCGGTCACGTCGCCGTGCAGAATCTGTCGATGGTAGATATCGAACTGCAACTTCACGTTCGACAAGCCAAGCGCCAAAATGACCTCCTCGGCCTGAGGGTAATCAGCAAGGAAATAGCCCGGCATATCCCGCTGGTTCAGCGGTTCCAGAAGGATGTCTATGCCATGCGGTGCAGCCATTTCGACGGCTTCCCGAACAGCATCGTGAAAGCGCGCTAGATGCTGGCGAGACCGGCGTGAGGCCCGCCATCAGGTGTAACCTCGGCACGGCAAGAACGAGAGCGTATTCGATACCTCGTCGAAGCGCCGCGGAAAGCTCTTCGACCCTATCCGGGAATGCTGCTATCCCCCGGTCACCCGCAGCCCAGTCCCCGGGTGGAAAATTGAACAGCACAATGTCGACGCCAGCACGATCGATCGCGGCGCGGACCGCCTCCGCTGGATGATCATATGGGAAGAGAAATTCCACTGATTTGAAACCGGCATCTGCCGCAGCCATGAAAGCGGTCAAGGAACGGTAATTCCCCGAACATCATAGTCAGATTGGCTGCAAAACGAGGCATGGGAACCCTCAATGTTGACACGCGCTCCAGTAGACCGTGAGCTTGCGCATTGGTTTTGTGATGGTTCGGCCGAACCGCGGTACTTACGTTGGAGCGGTCTCAGAGGCCTTGGTGCAGGCGGATGATCTCGTCCATCGAAGCGTCGGCGACAAAGCCCAGTTCGTCCGCCCGCTTCGTTTCGAAGCTGCGCGGCCAGCCGGCGATGATCGCGGCGATCGCAGGGTCTTCTTCACGACGGATGAGAGCGACCGCCTCATCTCCTGCAACGCGGCGCAGCGCCTCGATCTGTTCCGCCACGCTGGCGCAAACGCCCGGCATCGTCAGGTTGCGGCGATTTCCGAGTAGGTCGCTGTCAAGTACAGCCGCATGAAGGATGAAGCCAACCGCAGCTTCCGGACTTGCGAACCAGTGCCGCACGGAAGGTTCGACCGGTAGTACCGCCGGCTCGCCCTTCAACGGTTCACGCAGGATATTGGAAAAGAAGCCGGATGCAGCGCGGTTGGGTCGGCCCGGACGAATGCAGATTGTCGGTAGCCGAATTCCTATGCCGTCGAAGAAGCCCCGGCGGCTGTAATCCGAAAGCAGGAGTTCGCCGATCGCTTTCTGCGTTCCGTAGCTGGTAAGCGGGGCAAGAATGTAATCGTCGCCGATGGGATCGGGCAGAGGCGCGCCAAAAACAGCAAGCGACGAGGTGAAGATGACGCGGGGACGGTAGTCGTCACCTTCCAGGCGGATTGCCTCGAAGAGATTGCGGGTCCCATCGAGGTTGACGGCATTTCCCTTATCGAAATCGGCCTCTGCTTCGGACGAGACGATTGCCGCCAGATGAATGATGATATCTGGACGGCGTGCGGCCAGTTCGGCAGCGACGCCTGGCTGCGACATGTCTTTACGATCTAGAGTAAGTTTTCCCGAGAACCCGGCGGGTGCAGCGGGGTCGAAGACATCGACAAGCGTCAGTTCAGTGACGGTTTCTTGTGCGAGGGTACCTTCTTTGGCCAGCCGCTCGGCAACCTTGCGGCCAAGCATCCCGGCGCCCCCGATGATCATGATATGCATTGCGATTCCTTACCTGACGTGGTTGCCACAAGAGGGCTCATTCTTCGATGCCGAAAAAGCGTAGCAGCGCGGTGGATTGTCCTTCCGTCATGGCGCTGCCAGGAATGACGGCGGCGCCTTCGGCACTTGCCTTGCGCAGCAAGGCGGTAGGCGCCGGGGCGGGAACGATGTCGACGACAGTCATGCCTGTCGTAAAATCACCGATCGCACCTGGAAGACCGTCATCGGGGTTCATACCGACCGGCGTCGCATTGACGATGATGTCGTGGCCGGCTGCGAACGGCGGGCCTCTGGTAACCGTGCAATCAGGGAAAAGCCCCGGCGAGCCCGCGGACGAAGCCATCAGCGCGTGTGTCGTCCAGTTCGGCAATCGTGATGGCCGCCGCGCCCCCTTCGGCAAATGAAACCGCGATGGCCCGTCCCAGCCTCCGGCGCCGATCAGCAGAACACGGGCGCGCCGCGGATCATGTTGCGCCTTGACGGCGTTCAGTAATCCAACACCGTCGAAGATGTCCGCCGTCCAGGTGCCGTCTTCCTCGCGTCGCATCGCATTCAGACCGCCCACCAGCCGTGCGCCGGTGCTGACGCGATCCGCAAACGTGAGGCATATTTCCTTGAATGGATAGGTGACGATGAAACCCACGATATTGCCTATGGCGAGCAGTGCCGGGAACACCTTGTCGAAAACGTCGGTCGGAATGTGGAACGGTACGATGGCGAGATCTGCGCCCACCGCGGCGATTCGTGGATTCAGCAGTCCCGGTGTGCGCCTTTGCGATTGGGTCACCGATCATACCGATAAGTCTGGTCGTCCCTGTCAGGGTCATCGTCACCTCCGTTGATTGGTCAGGCCGTGGGGTTAATGGGACACTCATCCTTACCGAGCGAGAATTGCAGCCTATAGGAACCCCGCCGAATCTCACGACCTGCCCCAGCGGCATGAAGGTAATCGTCTGAAAGTGGGCCGGAGAGCCGCAGCGCCGGCAGGAAGGCTGCGTCAGTCAACTCCAGAAGAAGCACGATATCGGCGGTTGCGTCCGGACCGCCACGCAGTCGGGTTTCGGCCGTAGCCTGACGGCCGAGCCCCCCTCTCCCTGAAGCAAATGAACCCCTACAACGCCGTGTTTATCGGCAATTTCGGGCAAGATGGACCTAGCGAGCTTTGCTACGAACTCGTCGGAATCCTCACAACGATTCAGTTGCAGGGTTTCCACGACCGCGCCCTCGCCCTGCCCCCAGGTTGCCACCACGCGGCAGGCGGTACGCGAGGTGTCCGTAAAATGACTAACCACCTGTTGTGTCCACGACGAAGGCGCGTTCAACGCAGCACGATACTCATCCGACGCAAAATCCTCGATCCGGTCAGCTTCGTAGAAATTGAAGAACTTCGGATGCCCGTCCAGAGCCACATAGCGGCGACCCCGCCGAAATCCCGGCAGCGCGACGCGCTCGGGGATATGTTCATGAACGTGCCAGTTGAGGAAATCCTTCTCGGCACTGTCCTTGATGCCGTTCCAGATTGCCAGCACCGCTTGACCTTGAATTGCCATTGCCACCCTGCCTTGTTCGCACCGGCGATTGCCGGCGCACCTCGTTTAATCGGACTGCTTAGACGGCGTGACGAGAAATGTGGGCCGTTCGCCAGTAGGCGACCACGTCATCGGTCAACGGCACAACCTGCTGTTCCTGCTCACCCAGTCCCGTAATTCCAAGCCGCATCACATCGCCCGGCTTCATGAAGTTAGGTGGAATCTTGCCAAGGCCCACGCCTGGGGAGTTCCGGTCGTGACGATGTCGCCCGGCTGAAGTGCCATGTACCGGCTAATGTAGGACAGAAGGAACGCGCATGTGAAAATCATCCGGCTGGTAGTACCGTTCTGCACGCGGGTTCCGTTCAGATCGAGCCAGAGGTCGAGATTCTGTGGATCGCCTAGTTCATCCGCGGTCACGATCCAGGGACCGCAAGGAGCAAACCCCGGATGGCTCTTCCCCTTGGCCCACTGGCCCTCACGCTGTAACTGATAATGACGCTCCGAAACATCGTTGAGAACCGTGAAGCCTGCAATATGGCTCAGCGCCTCCTCCTCGCTCACATTCCAGCAGGGCGTCCCGATGACGAAGGCAAGCTCGACCTCCCAATCCAGTTGGGTCGAGTCCGCGGGGAACCAGACCGGGTCATTGGCCCCGCAAAGTGCGCCCGTGTGCTTGTTGAAGAGGATCGGTTCTTTCGGGATTGGCGCGTTCGTCTCCTCGGCGTGGTCTGTATAGTTGAGGCCGACGCAGACAAGGTTCGGAACCGAAGCCACCGGCACGCCATAGCGCACTTTCCCCGAAATCTCGGGCAATTGCGCGGCATCGACGGCGGCAATGTTCGCCAGTCCTTCCGGCGAAAGAGCCCAAGCATCGATGTCGGTCACGACGGACGACAGGTCGCGCAGCTTTCCTTCAGCGTCAACAATGCCCGGACGTTCGGCACCGGCATCGCCATAACGGAATAGTTTCATCGTAGTCTTCCTTCGTTGTTCGATTTATGCCGCACGCGAAGGCACAGCTTTCCGTTGCCCGAAGCATTTGCTTCGGGCAGTCAAAACGATGTAGGCAGGGCAGCACGTGCTGCCCATGCCGATTGTTACGCCGGGAGCATACGGCGCGGCATGCGCCGCCCGTCCGGCACACGGGCGAGTTCTGCACCCAGTCCCATCGGGGCTTCAGAAAACAGTCTGGCGTCCATCGTCTTCAGGTCCGCAGCCACCTCAGGTTTGAAGGCCATGTTGGCGAGGATGTGCTTCTCAAGATCGATGCCAGGAGCGATTTCGATCAGACGCAGGCCCTGCGGTCCCACGTCGAAGACCGCGCTTCCGTTACGAAAAGGCGACGCGCCCCTCCTCCGCAGCGAAGGCGGCGTTGTAGCAAATCTGTTCAATCGCGGGGACGAACTTGCGGTGCCGTCCTTCTTGGACGATCTCCAACTGGTTATCCCGGCAAGCGATCTGAAGCCCGCCGGAGGTAAACGTGCCGCTGAACACGACCTTGCGCGCATTCTGGCTGATATTGATGAAGCCGCCGACTCCAACGATCTTGTCCCCGAAGCGGCTGATATTCACATTGCCCGAAGGGTCGACCTCGGCAAAGGAAAGGAAGGCGACATCGAGCCCTCCACCATCGTAGAAGTCGAACTGGTAGGGCTGATCCACTATGGCATCGTAATTCTGCGCGGCGCCTGAATCCACGCCGGTCACAGGTGCGCCGCCAATGAACCCCTGTTCGTTCGACAGGATGATGTCGCCGATGATACCCTCTTCCGAAGCCACAGCCGAAACCCCCGTGGAAATTCCTGCACCGAGATTGCACACTGCGCCTTTGCACAGCTCAAGCGCGGCACGACGGGCAACGATCTTTCGTTCGGTGAAGGGAAGCCGGACAAGGCTGTCCATCGGCACCCGCAGCCTCGCCTGCGTAAGCGGGATTATAGGCAGAAGCATAGGTCTGGCGCTGATCCGGATCGACCACGATGTAGTCGACGAAGATACCTGGGATCTTCACGTCGCGCGCCCGGAGCGAGTTAGCCTTTGCAAGCCGCTTAACCTGCACCACGACTGTCGCGCCCTGACGACGCGCGGCCTGCGCGGTGGAGAGCATTTCGCCGGGAATGGCCTCCTCTTCCATCGTTACGTTGCCGTTCTCGTCTGCGGTAGTGCCGCGCAGGAAAACGATGTCGAGTGGCAGCGGGCGGAACAGCAACCAGTCCTGCCCCTCGATTTCAAGCAGACGGACAAGGTCCTCTTTGGCACTCGGGCTTTGCCGGGCCCCAAGCTGGCGGGGATCGATGAATGTATGCAAACCTGTGCGGGTGACCAGACCGGGACGACCGGCGGCCATCTCGCGCATCAACTGAGAAATCACCCCCTGCGGCAGGGTCCAGGATTCGATGAGGTCGTCGCGCGCCAAATCGACAAGCGGTGGAGAATCGATCAATGCGCTCGTGATGCTACGGCGCAGCATGCCAGGATGCCGAAAACAGGCCGCTCCTTTCAGCTTGCGATCACCGATACCCACGGCATGGATCAGGCAGAGGTCACGCGGCGCGCCACTCTCCAAAAATCGGCGTTCGACAGCATCGAGAAGTGCCTGCGGCACCCCATGTCCGCCTCCAGACCCACTGGCGAGAACGTTATCGCCGTTCTGGATCAGACTGGCAGCCTCGTCCGCCGTTATTGTCTTGGATTTCACTTTCCCCTCCGAACAGGTTGTGCGGGGATCGACCCCGTTTGACTCAGGATGTTGTTTCAACTGGCGTTTCATGGAGCTGTACCGGTTCTTTCGCGGAACTTCTTCGCAACCTTGCAGGCCAAAGATTTGAGATTTCGGTCGCGGCCGCTTTCAGGGCGGGGACCAACTCGTCTATCCGCGCTTCTGTCATTCGGGCAGAGGGGCCGGCGATGCTTACGGTTCCTGTAACGGCACCACCCACTCCCGCCTGGACGACGGCCGCCATCGCCGACACGCCCTGCTCTGCTTCGTTGCGCGGACGCCGTAGCCACGTTCCGCCGTAGCGCGCAGTTCCTCCACAATCTGCTCACCGGAACGAGCAACACAGGGACCATAAGCGTTAGGATTCTGAAAGGCCGGGCTGGCAAGTGCAAGTTGCACGGCCTGCTCGGTCTTTAAGGTGCATAGCCAGGCCTTGCCGCTCGCTGTCGCATGCAGCGGCACGGTATTGCTGTGAAGTGCTGCTGGTTGATACATAAGCCCGCTCCGGGCGCCCTGTGCATGAGCAACCCAAACTAGTTGGTCACCATCGATGACGGCGAGTCTCACATATTCCGCGCTCAAGCCGGCAAGGTAGTCGAGAAGCGGCTGGCAAATATCCGGTATTCCAGTCGCGATATAGAAGCGCTGGCCGAGAATGGCGAGCCTCATCGTGAGCCGGTAATATCCCGTCTGTGCGTCTTGCTGCACCCATCCCTGCTCAACGAGGGCGGATAAAAGACGATGCGTACCGCTTTTGGGCAAATCCAGGGTTTCGGCAATCGCGCCGAGTGGTAGTTCCGCCGCCCCTTCCGAAAGCAACTGAACGATCGACAGGCATCGCTCGGCTGGTATATGGCTCATCTCTAGCTCCGATCAGTCGTGGACACGATTACGTGTGCCGCATTTTCATATGTCGAAATGCTCATATCACGTCCCCCTGAACTCCGGATTGCGCTTCATGAAGAAGGCGTCCATACCTTCATGCAAATCCGTCGAGTCGAATATTCGCTGCTGTAGCCGGGTGGAAATGGAGAGTGCCTCATCGAGTGGACGATCGAGAGCAGCATCGACAAGTTCCTTTGCAAAGCGATCTGACAGGGGACCGCGAGTTTGGATCTCCATGGCCAATTCGCGCGCGGCGTCCAACGCAGACCTAGGCGTGATCCGATTCACGACTCCCCAAGACAGGGACTCCCCAGCGTCCAGAACGGCGCCGGTGAACAACATCTCTTTAGCGCGTGCGGGCCCGACTAGCCTTGCAAGCCGGACCGAGCCGTTTCCGGCAAGCCCGCCTAGCCGGGCCTCGGTCAGCCCCAATTTCGCGCCTTGGCGCATCACCCGCAGATCACAGGCTAGAGCAAGTTCCAGCCCTCCTCCCATAGCCGGTCCATCAATGGCGGCAATGGTTGGAACTCCGATCTGCGCGAGGTTCCTCAAAACCATGTCCTCGAACAGGATTTTCTGTTCGCTGGCATCTAAACGAAGATGGGCGAATTCCCGAATGTCACTCCCCGCGCAAAAAGATCTCGCCGTCCCCCCATGCAGGATTACGCAGCGCAAACCGGCACGCTTCCGAACCGCTCCGATCGCAGCATTCAGATCCTGCAGCATCGGCCGCGTAACCAAATTAAGCGGTCCGTTTGACAGCGTTATCTCCAGCGAGAGTAGCGGTGAACGTCACACTGGCAAGCGACTCAACTGGTTCCTGAATGGACGACGCGGACATGGTGCAACCTGGCTCAAGCATTTTGCGGGAGTTTTCCGAGGCCGTGGAGGACGCCCAGGCGCTCGAAATGCCGATGAATACGATCTACGTAAGCCCCGAACTCCGGCGCATCCCCCAACGTTATCGGGCGCGGCCGTTCAAGCTCCACGCGAATGTCGTCCACGACTTCGCCGGGGCTTGGGCTCATGACGATAATACGGTCGGAAAGGCCAACCGCTTCCTCTACGCTGTGCGTGATGAAGAGAACTGTGGGGCGACGTCGCATCCACAGCGCCTCGAGGTCCATGCGCACCTGAAGGCGTGTAAGCGCGTCGAGGGCGCCCAATGGTTCATCCATCATCAGAACCGCGGGATCATGCACCAGGCTTCTGATCAGCGAGACCCGCTGGCGCATGCCACCGGAAAGTTGCTTCGGATATTTATCCATCGCACGCTCGAGACGTAGTTGCGCGAACAACTCCTTTGCGCGCTCTTCCATTTGCTTGCGCGGCAAGCCTCGGATGTCCGAGTGCAACATTACGTTCTGCATCGCGGTCCGGAAATCCAGGAGCAGATGGTCCTGAAATGCAATGCCGACGTCGGTGACTGGCTTGTTGACGAGGTGCCCATTGACCGCGATGGTACCCGTCGTCTGCTGCAGAAGACCGGCAACCATCAACATGAGCGTACTTTTCCCGCAACCGGATGCCCCGACCACCGAAACGAATTCACCTGCTTTGATCGACAGAGTAACTTCCTTCAATGCCTTAAATGGCCTCTCCAGCTCGGGGCCAAAGATCTTGGATACGCCCTCGATAGTTATTGGGACGCCGGAGATGGTATGATCTTCATACGTAGTCATGTGGTAATCCTTTCGGCGACAGTCTGTTCAGGTGGAAGCCGACACTGCATCCAGAGGCGTTTTGGAGACCAGCAATGCCTTGTGCCCGCGCTGGACGACTTCTCCGCGCTGATTGGTGACCTCAACGTCAAAGGTCGCGATGGCTTGCAGAGGCCGCGATTTACTGTCGCGAAGTTCGGCCAGACGATAATTCACGAAAATGGTGTCGCCGACGAAGATCGCCCTGATGAATCGCCAGTCGTTGATCCCGAGGAATGCGATGGCGGTTTCCGCGCAACTCGCCGGTCCGCGCCCACATGAGACCGTGGGCATAGGCAAGGCCCAGCATTCCGTGGGCGACCCTCCGGCCGAACTGGCTGGCTTCGGCGTAAACGTCACTGGTGTGGAGTTCGGAAAAGTCTCCAGTGAGGCCGGCGAAACCGACAAGATCGGCATCGGTGATCGTGCGTCCGGGGCTGCGAAAGGCAAGGCCGATACTCAGGTCTTCATAGCGGTAGGAAGTACGAATGGTCATGGCTGCCCGCCTCATTGGGTTGACGGAGGGGATGCCGCAGAGGCATCCCCGTGTGTGCTACTTGCAGGGACGCAAAGCCGAGTCCGCCGGCAAAAACTCGTTGGTATAATAGGATGTCGGAGCATTGCCTTCAGGCAGCAGACCCACTTGAGACAGGAGCTTTTGCGTGTTCGCCCAATGTGCGTCGGTCGCCTTGCCGACAAAGGCCGCGCCCCCGCTGCAAAACAGCTCGGGAATGGCCGCGAGCTGCGCGGCTGCAAGCTTCTCGTCCATGTCGGGAAAAGTTGCCTTGAGATCGGCCACAGCCATCTTGGGATTGTCCAATGCAAAGCTCCAACCACGCAGGCTGGCGTCGATAAATTTCTTCAGCACATCGGGATTTTCCGAGATGTATTTTTCAGAGGCAAAGATCGACGTGCTCACCGTTGCCACGCCATGGCTTGCGAAGGTAAAGCGGTCGAGCTCTGCCCCCTTCGATGTCGCCTGGATCTGGTAGTCATCGACCGATCCGAGGATCGCGTCGACGCTGCCGTGAAGCAGGGCAGGCACCATCGAGGAAGGCGGCATATTTACAAGCGTCAGCGTCGACTCGTCGATATTATTGGCAGTAAAGAAGAGCGGCAACATCGTGGCCTGCGAGAGCTTCCCGCCGGCACACCGATTTTTTTGCCTTCGATATCCTTGACTGATTTGACACCCGTTGCCTTGAGCGCTTCGACCTCATTGGGGTTCGACTGGTAGACCGTCGATACGATCCGCATCAGGGCACCCTTCATGATCAACTGGCTGATAGCGACGGCGTCGGCGTAGGCAAGGTCCGCCTGACCAGATGCCACCATTTGCGCTGTGTTGCCCGATCCATTCCCCTGGACGATGGTGACATCCAAGCCAGCTTCCTTGTAGTAGCCTTCGACTAGAGCTGCGGCAAAACCGGCGTTCGCCCCTCCCGCATACCAGTTCAGCTGAAACGTAACCGGCGTATCCGCGACCGCTGTACCTGCCAGCGCCAGTCCTGCAAGCATGGTGCTAGCAGCGAGAAATCCCTTAATATTCATGGTGTCATTCCCTCCCTTTTTGAAGTGTGAATTCACTTCAATTTGCGTTGCCATGGAGCGAGAAGCCACTCGCTGACCTCCACGACGTAGTTGATCGCCAGACCGATGACCGTCAGGATCACAAGCACAGCGAAGGTGAGTTCCATATTCATGGTGCTGGTGCCGCGCAGCAGGACATAGCCCAGCCCCTCATTGGCGCCGACAAATTCGGCAACGATCGCTGCGGTTGCCGCGATGGTCGCCGAGGTCTTTATCCCCGAGAAGATGACCGGAAGTGCGGCAGGAACACGAAGATAGCGGAAGGTCTGCCAGGTGTTGGCACCCATAGAGCGGGTCAGATAGAGGAGCCGAGCATCCAAAATCTGGAAGCCGCTGATGCTCGCAATTAGCAAGGGGAAAAAGGTCATCAATAGCGTGAGAATGACCTTGGATCCGATGCCGAAACCGAACCAGACCAGAAACAGTGGCGCCATGGCTATTTTCGGCACGAGCTGAAGGAGCATCGCGGGCGGGTAGAGAACCTGCTTGGCCAAAGGTGACAAGGCGATGACCAAGCCAAGGGGGATGGCCATCAGCAGCGTCAAACCGAAGCCGAGAATGATCTCAAGCATCGTGACCTTTGTGTTGTCCCATAGCATCGGCGCTTCAGCGACGAGCAATTGGAATACAGCGCCTGGAGCCGGCAGCAAGTAAGAGGGCACCCTAAAGACCTCTACGCTGAGACCCCACAGGCCTACAATAGCGACAAAAGTCATGGGCGGGATGAGATTCCAAAGAATCTTTCGGACAGCATTCAGCGTGGGATTGCGTCGGCGTGGCACATGATCGTTGTCCGCCGCCGATTTGGCAACAGTATGGGAACTCATTGATTTCTAAGCCTCCTCCGCAGCTGCTCCGGACCGCCGCTTGTGGCGGTTTCTGACTTAAGCAGCAACATGGAACGTTATTCCATCTTGTTTCGTTTGTGTCAAGATGAAATTGCGTTCCATCTTGCCTTTTGTCACATTAAGAAGGGAAAGTGATAGTCTCGACGACGGCGCTGCCATCAAGCAAACGATCAAAGCGTGATGACTATGTACCCTCCCGCGTTGCGCCAAAGCGAAAGCGTCTGCGCGGCTTTTGTTTCGCCTGGATAGTGGCGCACACTTCCTTTTTGGGTCCCCTGCGCTGCCACTAACTGGCGGGCCTAGTGTCTTCGATGGAGCGATCAAGACCCGCCCAGGTCGCATGCAAGATCGACTGTTCATCCGTATTCCAGGCCATGCCAAAGGCGCGAGTGTAGAACTGGGCAAATCTCCACCGTAGGAGGCTGCTGAATTCTACACGGGAGGTTCAAGCGGTGCTCGCCTTAGCCTTTGTCCACGAGGGTGAACTTGCTTGCCCGCAGGGGCACTAAAGGGAGCAGCAAGGAAATGGTGGCAGCTCCTTTGTGGAAACCCAAAATCGGGAGCTCGAAGAGAATTAAAGGCGGTTCTAGGGTGTGGTGACGATTTAAGGATTTGGGATTCCCAAAGGGCGGCAAATCGGATTCAAAGCTGATTTTGGAGATCGGCGATGGACTGCGATGCGCTTCGGGATGACCAATGGGAACGGATCAAGGGCTTTGTGCCGGGTGGTACCAAAGGCAAGCGCGGCCCTCGCACAGATAATCGAACATTTCTGGATGCGCTTTTGTGGATGGCGCGTTCTGGCGGTCGTTGGCGAGACCTGCCCGAGCGGCTTGGCGACTATCGCTCGGTGAAGCGGCGCTATTACCGCTGGATCGAGATGGGTGTTCTTGACGAGATGCTGTCGGTTCTTTCGCGTGAAGCCGACCTCGAATGGCTGATGATTGATAGTACCATCGTGCGGGCTCATCAGCATGCCGCCGGCGCACGCAAGGTAAAAGGGGGCGGATGCCCAGGGCCTGGGCCGGTCTCGCGGTGGATTGAGCACCAAAATCCACGCAGCGACGGAAGCGCTCGGCCTTCCTATCCGATTGATCGGCTCTCCTGGACAGCGCAACGACATCGCGTTTGCCCATGACCTCATCGACGGTTTCCTGAGACCGTGGCCGCTCTTGCAGACAAAGGATATGATGCCGATCATCTATGCGAAAAGATCACGCGGGCAGGAGCGCGCCTTGTCATCCCGCCCAGGCGCAACCGAAAGGTTCACCGTGCCTACGACGCCGAACTCTACAAGGAGCGCAACCGCATCGAGCGCTTCTTCAACAAGCTCAAACAGTTCCGACGCGTCGCAACCCGCTATGACAAGCTCCTGGCCAATTTCATGGGCTTCGTCAAACTCGCAGCTATCGCCTGGCTCAAATAGTTAAATCGTCACTACTGCCTAGGACAGAAGCCGTTACTGATACAGGGTGTTTTCTGCCTGGAGCCGAGGAAGCGCTCAGGCGATCTGCTCATCAGGCGTAGCCCACAAGGGGATGCAAACCACGAGCATGCAACATCTCTACATCTCTTGGCGGCGGGCCAATTGAGGGCGAGCCAGCGCTGATCCGCACCGCTCCCTCTAGCTAGTCGATGCCATCACCTCGTTCTTTCATCGTAGTATAATCGCTCGTAAATCATTGACGTCCGTTCCCGTGGGGCCGGTCGAGAAGAGATCGCCGATAGCATCGAACGCTGTAAAGCTGTCGTTGAGGTCTAGCAGTTTGCGGCCATCAAGGCCGGCGGCGCGCAAACGTCGTGCCGTCGTGCCGTCGACGAAGGCGCCGGCATTGGTTCCCGAACCGTCGATACCGTCCGTATCGGCGACCAGCGCGGTCATCGTGTGGCTGTCGATGGCCAGCGCCAACGCCAGCGGAACTCGCTGTTGCGCCCACCCTTCCCGCCCTTTGCGCGGAGCGTCACGGTCGTCTCGCCGCCCGAGAGCAGTACAACCGGCTTGGCGAACGGCCGGTCGCGTTGGGCGACTTCGCGGGCAAGCGCAGCGTGTACCAGCGCCACGTCGCGGATTCACCTTCGATCGAGTCGGATAGGATAAAGGGCGTGACGCCGTTTGCACGCGCCGCATCCGCCGCCGCGTCGAGTGAGACGCCGGCGGATGCAATGACGAAATGCTCGTGCCGGGCAAAGACCGGATCATCCGGCTTTGGCGCATCGGCAGCGGGCGAATTGAGGTGGTGGATGATCGCTGTGGGTAGTTGCAGCTTATATTGCTCTACGATCGCCAGCGCATCCTGTCGCGTCATGGCGTCCGGAATGGTCGGGCCCGAAGCCACAAAGACCGGATTATCGCCCGGAATGTCCGAGACGATCAGGCTGACAACACGGGCCTTCGTGGCCGCAGCAAGGCGTCCGCCCTTGATAGTCGAAAGGTGCTTTCGGACCACGTTCATCGTGGAGATTGGAGCGCCGGATGCCAGGAGGGTCTCATTCAGCGCAATCTCGTCTTCCAGTGTCAGGCCTTCCGGCGGTGCGGGCAGCAGAGCCGAGCCGCCACCGCAGATCAGCGCAATGACGAGGTCGTTTTCCGAAAGGCGGGAGATAGTCTCCATCAGGCGCTTGCCCCCTACCTGTCCGGCGGCGTCCGGCACGGGATGGGAGGCCTCGAGGATCTCGATCGACTTCGTCTCGCAGCCGTAACCGTAGCGGGTAACGACGACGCCCGACAGTGCGCCGTGCCAGACGTTTTCGAGCGCGGCGGCCATCTGAGCGGCGCCCTTGCCGGCGCCGATCACGACGGTGCGCCCGTTCTTTGGAGGCGACGGAAGGTGTTTCCGGATGCAGGTCAGCGGGTCGGCCGCCCTCACAGCGGCCGCGAACAACGCCTCCAGCAGCTCGCGATCGGTCATTGCTATCATCTTCGCTTGATCAGTCGGCATTTGAAGGCGCCAATCGTTTCTCCCCGGCGGCCGGGTGATCAGCGAGCTCAAGCGCTTGCCGTACCTGCCTCCTATCTGCTTGCAGCGATGGGATCGGCGAGCGGACTCGCCGCAAGAAGGCGCTGTGTATAGGGGTGCTGAGGCGCATCGAAGACCGCGGCGGCTGGTCCCTGCTCGACTACTCTGCCACCCTGCATCACCATGACATTGTCCGCAAAGCTTCGGACGAGGTTCAGGTCATGGCAGATAAAAATGAGGGCCACATTGAGCCTATCACGAAGGTCGCGCAGTAACGCGATAACCTGGGCTTGAACCGTTAGGTCGAGTGCTGACACAGCCTCGTCGCAAACGATGATTTCGGATGACATCGTGAGCGCTCGTGCGATCGCAATGCGTTGCCTTTGGCCGCCTGAAAACTCGCCGGGAAATTTGTCAAGAGCTTTCAAGTCAAGACCGACGCTTTCAAGCAGTGTTCCAGCCCGCTCACGCCACAAATGACGTGGCAAGACATCCTTCTGAATGGTCCAGGGTTCCACGATGACGTCCATCACCTTCATCCGCGGGTTTAGCGAGCTGTAAGGGTCTTGAAAGACCGCCTGAACTGCCCTCTGATAACGGCGGATGCCTTCCTTATCGAGGCGAGTGATATCGGTGCCGTGGAACTTGATTTGGCCCTTAGCTGGGGACATCAGCCGCAGAATGGAGCGTGCCAGTGTAGACTTGCCGGATCCTGATTCCCCGACAATGCACATGATCTCCCCTTTATGCAGTGTCAGAGTGAGGTCGTGGACAATCTTCGCCTCGCCATATTGGAGTGAGACATTGGACACCTCCAGTATTACCTCTGCCGGTTTTCGTGACGGCCCGGATTTCATTTCACCGGCGGCAATCAGGTCACGGGTATATTGCTGCTTTGGCTCGAGGAGAACCTCGCGTATGCTGCCGCTTTCCACCATCTCGCCTCGACGCATAACCAGAACGTGGTCGGCAATGTCCGCGGCAACGCCAAGATCATGGGTGATCATCAGAATTGACGTGCCCGTTTCGGCCTGGATGTCTCGGATCAAGTCAAGGATTTGTGCCTGGACGGTAACGTCGAGAGCGGTGGTGGGCTCATCGGCGATAAGCAGCGCGGGCTTCATCGCGATGCTCATGGCGATCATTATTCGCTGGCGCTGGCCGCCTGAGAATTCGTGCGGGTATTGGCTTTGGCGCTTTTCAGGATTGGAGATACCGACCCGTCCTAACAATTCTACCGCACGCCGATCTGCCTCGGCTCGACTACTGCCATGAATGCGGCAAACCTCTGCAATCTGCCATCCAACGGGAAAGACTGGATTGAGATGTAGGAGCGGATCCTGGAACACGACCGAAATGTCGCGACCGGCAATGGCTCGCCGTTCTGCTGGTGCCATCGCCAGAAGATCTTTCCCTCTGAAGCGGATGTCTCCGGAACTAATGATTGCCGGCGGCATATCAAGTAGTCCCAAAATTGCTGAAGCGGTGACGCTTTTGCCGGAGCCGCTTTCGCCGATGATCGCGAGCACTTCCCCTTTGTCGATCGTAAAGGAAATATCCTTCACCGCGTGGAAGAGCCCATTGGCGGTTCGGAAATCGACAGACAGATGCTCGACCTGGAGAAGGGGTGATTTCATGCTGTTACCTCGCCGGATGTCAACCGGACACGCAGTGTGGGATCATTAGCGATACGGAACCAATTGCCGACGATGGTCGCCGAGACAGCCATGGAGGCGATTGCCAACCCCGGCCAAAGCGATACCCACCACGCGCTTCTTAAGTAGGGCTGCCCTTCGGCCACAAGCAAACCCCAGGTGGCGTCTGGTGGTTGCACACCTATCCCGAGGAAGGACAACGTTGACTCGGCGAGCATAATCACGGCGAACTCAAGCGCTGCGATGGCTAGGACAGTGGGCATCACCAAGGGGACAATGTGGTGCCGTAGCACATGAAGGTCACCCGCCCCCATGATGCGTGCTGCTGCCACAAACCAACGCTCGCGAAGCTCCAGCGATTCCCCGCGCACCGTCCGGGCGAATACGGCAAGACGCGTGATCGTGAGGATCAAAATGACGTTCCCGATATGAGCGCCGAGGACAAAGAGGACAACCATCGCCAGCAACAGCGACGGAATGCTGAGGAGCACATCGATCCCTCGCATCAGGGCTGCGCTCAAGAGGTTTTCACGCAGGCCTGCAACAAGACCGATGATCGTCCCCGTCACCATGGCCAAAAGCACGGCAGTACTCGCGATCATGATCGTTGTTCTCGCGGCCACCGCCAAACGGACGATCATCGGACGACCGAGTGCATCGCCGCCAAGGAAATAGACCCAGGATCGATTGAGATCAAAAGGCGCCGCGTGGCGCGCAGTGAGCTGCATGCGGTTCAAGGCGGGGTCAACGAAGGCAGGCCCGACGATTGCGATGGCTACGAGAACCAGGAGGTAGAGGAACGCGGCGCAAGCGAGCCGGTCCTTTTTCAGGAGAATCCAATAGTTTCGCATTTCACGCCTCAAGTTAGCCTGACGCGGGGGTCTAGGCGCATGTAAAGGATGTCGATGATAGTGTTCATCAAGTAGACTGCGATGGCCGCAACGATGATACAGGTGATCGTGAGTTCGAAATCACGGTTGCGGACGGAATCTATCATCAGGTTGCCAATGCCCGGGAAGCCGAAAATCGTTTCGACGACAACCGCTCCGTTGATGAGGCCTGTCGCCTGGATGCCTGCCACCGTGATGAGCGGCAGGAGCGCATTCCTTAGCGCATGGACAAAAATGACGCGTGGCCCCGATGCTCCTTTCGAAATCGCCGTTTTGACATATGGCGCGTTCAGGCAAGTGAGCATGCTGGTTCTGCACTACCTGGGACAGTAGTCCGAGCGGTCCCAGGACGAGCACCGCAACTGGCAGAATCCAGCTCTTTGCACTAACCATCCCTGATGTCGGGAGCCATCCGAGTTTTATCGAGAAGACGAGGATCGCGACGATCGAAATCCAGAACGGAGGGGTGGATGCTGTGACGATCGTCAGGATACTGACAAGGCGGTCGAAAAGCGAGTTTGGCCAATAGGCGGCGAGCGATCCCAATATCGCAGCTGCGAATATGGCGATCGACATCGCCAGTGCCGCCAGCTTCAACGTCACTGGAAAGGCCTCCAAAACCACGTCAAGCGCGGGGCGCGCCTTGAATACCGAGTTACCGAAGTCGCCCTGCGCGAGGTTCGAGATATACCTCGAAAACTGGACGATCACCGGGTCGTCGAAACCGTTCTCTTGCCGGAACGCGGCACGCTGCGACTCGGACGCCGACAGTGGCAAATAGAGATCGGTCGGATCTCCGGTCAGTCGCGTGAGAAAGAAAACGACCGTCAGAAGGACAAAAAGTGCGGCGACGCTTTGAGCGAGGCGCCTGACGACATAACGCAGCATAAGGCGAACCTTTCGAGATTCAATGGGGCGGCGCTTAGGACGCCACCCCTAGTATTTCACTTGAACGTGATGGTAGCCACGTCAAGACGTCCTCTAGAGGTGGGTTTGAAGTTCAACCTCGGCGACACGCGGGCATCAGCGACTTGATGGAAGAGCATAATGTCATATGCCTGATCGTGGATGCGAGCGAACGTGGCCTGGTAGAGCTCCGACCGCTTCGGGTTGTCGGCAGCTGCCCCCTCGTCTATTAGCTTGTCGAGTTCGGGGTCCTGAATCTTCGACGTTCCACCCGTCGAGTGGTACTTGTTGAGAAGCGTGATACCGGCGTCGCCGGTATTGTTGTCATGAATATCCATGAGCAGATGGGCCGCCGTGCTGTTGTTGAACGGCTTGAAGTAAAAGCCGTTGTATTCGTTCGCTTCCAAGAGCTGGGGGCGTGTATTAAACCCGACCGCGTTCAGCATCTCGGAGATGGCCTGCATACCTTCGGCGCCGGCGGGCACGTTAGGTCGGGCGATCACGAGGATTTCCTTGTCGACAGGCACGCCATCGGCCTTTGCCTCGGTAATGAGGCTCGTCGCTTTGTCAGGATCATAAGGGAATTGCTGAATGGTGTCATTGTAGCCGTTGATGGTCGGCATCACGTAATTTTTCGCCAAAATCCAGCGGGCGCTGTAAATTGAACCGATCATCGCCTGCCGATCGAGCGCAAGGTTCATCGCTTCACGGACGCGAAGATCGTTCATGGGCGGCTTGTTTACATCGATGCGCAGCCGCATGGTTTCCGAGTTCAGGTATGGAAAGTCGGTTTCCGGATTGTCCGCGTCTTGAGGGGCAATTTCGGGGGCAATATCAGCTTCGCCGCTGGCCACCATGGCGGCGCGAACGATGGATTCCTTTCGGAACAGGTAGGTCACCGAGTCCACCTCGGGCACGGTGCCCCAGTATTTATCATTCCGCTGAAGTTCGATGCCTTCGCCAGGTTTCCAGCTGGCAAAACTGTAGGGTCCAGTCCCGACCGGCGAGCGTGTAAACTCGTCGAATGGGGTGTTAGGCGAGACCATTGGAAGCGTGGCCAGCATGACCGGAAGGAGAGGTGCTGGATGGTCCGTTTTCGGATCCACCGTTAAGTCATCAATCACATCGAAGGTGAACTTCATTCCCTCAAAGTGATAGCTGCGAGTTGCGCAGTTCAGTTTTGGGTTCAGCACGCGCTCGAACGACTTGACGAAGGTGGCCGCGTTGAACGGGTTTCCGTCCTGGAAGGATACGCGAGGCCGAAGCTTCAGACGCCACTGGCTCTCTCCGGTTCGAGCCCAGTCGGTGACGAGTCCCGGCTGGACTTGCCCGGTCGCAGCGTCGATCTTGGTGCCGGTTTCGACAAGGTTGTTTCGAATCACGAAGCCGATCGTGCTGCGTGTAGTATTGCAGGGATCGAGTGTGTCCGGTTCTGCGTCCAACACGATGCGAACGTTCTTATTGGGTTGCTGCGCAGCCGCGTTGCCGGCTCCTACCGTCAGGGCAAGCGCTGCCGCTGCGGTGTATCCTATGGTCTGAAAAACTTTCATTGAATATCCTCCCTTACATTGTGCAGACTGACGATCTGCGATCACGCTATGCTCTGTGTTCACTCGGAATATTGCAGGACAGATAGAATCCCGAATGACCTCCGACTGTTATTTCTTTCCCGTAGCCGTCTTCTTAGACAGGACGTTGCTGACCACAGGTCCGCGCTTCCTGTTTGATAACGCCGTCGTAATCTGCTCATTGATCGACAATGAAGCCATCGTAGTGCGGTCGGACTACGATGGGTCGATCAACCTTGGGCGCCGACGCGAATGCCCCTTCGCGGAGTTCGATTCCAAGGCCTGGACCCTGAGGTATCGAAAGGAAGCCATTCTGAGGGACGGGCAAGCCTTCGAACAAGACGCTCGCCGGAAGATCGGTGTTGCCATGAATTCCTGTCGAGGACGAAGGGTACTCTTGAATGGCCACGTTCGGGACATTCGCGTCGAGCTGCAGTTCCGCGGCTAAGTTGAGCGGCGACAGGGGATTGTGTGGAATTATGTCCATGTCGTTTGCTTCCGCGAGCGCAGCAATTTTCTTGGCGCCGGTGATCCCCCCGCAAAGGCCAATAGAGGGCCGAAGGAATTGAACGCCTCTTCTCGCCACGAGCGTCTGGAACATCTGCAGACTGAAATAGCGTTCGCCGGTTGCGATCGGGACCGGGATATGGTCGGCAACCCATGCCATTGCGTCCAGGCTGCTCGGCTTGAGGGGGTCCTCTATGAACATGGGGCGATACGGCTCGATCTCGCGTGCGAAGGTGATCGCCTCGGCCACGGTTAGCCGCCGATGCAATTCAATGCAGAGGTCGACCTCTGGTCCCAGCGCTTCCCTAAGCGAAGCGACGACGGCAACCGCGTCGTCGATCTTGCGCGTGCGGCTTGAAATAGCGGTCATAATCCTCATCTAGGAACGGATTAAGGTGGCCGAGGGCGGTAAATCCTTGAGACTTACGAAGGAGCGCCTCGGAAATCATCGCCTCTTCTGTCTTCGCTTTGACGTGGGCATAGAGTCCGGATCTTGTCTCGGACGCAACCGCCGAGGAGTTCGAAGATCGGGACACCAAGTGACTTGCCCTTGATATCCCAGAGCGCGATATCGATCGTGAAATGGCGCCCATGATTGCAGCGCCAGTGAAATGGCTTGCCCGCTGCAGCGTTCCAGTGATGCTCGATCTGCCGGGCGTCGCGGCCGATTAGATACTCCCCGCACTTTACGATAGCTGCGGCACTGGCTTCAAGATGTCCCCAAGCACCGGACTCGCCGATACCGGTAGTCCCGTCCTCGGTGGTGATCTGAACAAAGAGGTATTTGTCTACGAAGCTCGGAACAACTGATTTGACTTTCATGACCCACCACTAAATTTGTGCTGAGCCACTTTTCGCGCGGCCGTCGTGGAGTTTCAATTCGTAGTTCCCTAAGTCACCCTTTCCGAATTTTGAACCGTCAGACCCGGTGCACTCGTGCGAGACGATGACAAGAAGGATCAACCGGGCGGGAGCAGTCCTTCGTCACTCGAAAGATATACGCTGCGGAGCAATGGCGGCCTCGCTTCACGGGCCTGGTGATCAGCAAGTTGGTTTGCCATTTTTTGAGGCGAGGATCGCATCCTTGAACGATCGCGCGGCGTTGGTCATGAGGTCCTCGCGGTACCAGATTTTGATCTGGCGATCCGCCCATTCCTCTTCGATCGGAAGGCAGACAGTCCCCAGTTTCTTGGCATAGGGCTTCGCCATGAGCTCCGACATGATGCCAATGCCGAGGTTGGCTGCGATCATACTTCGCATCACGTCGAACGACTGGACAGCACGGTATCGAAAAGTCTGTCGGCGCTCGGCGGCTTGCTGCACTAAGAATGCGCAAAGCGCGCTCTGCGGGCCGAGGGTCACATGCTCAAACTGGAGCATCTCGTCAAAATTCGCACGGCGCATTCTTGCCAATGGATGGCCGGCAGGCACCATTGCCACGAGCTTTACGTTCTGAAACGGGACGGAAGACATGCCAACTGGCGCCTCAAATACCGAGATGGTGAGGGCTAAGTCGGCGCGGCCATTCTCGATCTCCGGGACGATCGACCATCCGTTGACCTCTTTCAGGTCGATGGTCACATCGTGGTGAGTCGCCGAGTAATTGGCAACTGTGTCAGCCAGACCGCCGACGATTGCCGATTGTGTTGCGACTATACGGACCTGGCCACGTTTACCTGCCGCAAATTCCTTCATCGCTTGAGAGGCGATGTTGAGCCGGTGCATTACGGACTGCATGTGAACAGCCAACTCTTCTCCGGCGGGCGTCGCCGTCACTCCGCGTGCATGCCGTTCGAAGAGTGTGACGCCGAAGAGATGTTCGAGGTCCTGGATTCGTTTTGTAACTGCTGGCAGTGCCAGGTGGGACTTCTCGGCAGCGCGCGTTAGGCTTCCTTCTTGGTGCGCGATGAGAAACAGGCGAGCAGATTCTAGATCAAGTCCACGCATATAGTCTAAACGGCCCATAGTGGCCATGATCTCCTAAGTTTGAAAGGAATATTCGGATAGCATAGCGAAATTGGGGGCAATGACAACGATGAGCCGACGCGGGCCGACCTCGTTGGTGGGCAAGACTCGCGCCGGAATGCCTGGACCGGCTTGCCGCCGTATGCACCGCTGCGAAACACAACCGCGGATCAAAAACTCTTCATCTTCTCCATGTGCTCCGGCCAGCGGCCCGCAAGTCTTGCGTCGAAGACAGGTCCGAGGTCGGGCTGCGTCAGCACCCGGCGGTAAAAGGTCTCGACGAGGGTGCTGATGAACGTCTCGTCGACACCGATCGTTCTCATCTCAGCTTCCGCGCGATCGCGGATTGCCGCAACATGCGCTGAGCGGCCCCGCGATTCGTTGTCCATCTTGAAATCCCGGTTCCGGCGACCTGTTATTCACCGCATATAGAGATCGCGAATGCCTGACCCAAGGGCCAACAGGCAGCTGCGGCTTTCTGTCCAACCGGTCAATCGACACAGGAAAGGAAGAGATTGTTTCCGAAAGCTAGCGGCTGAGCAGTCGGCCGGTGCTTGCCTGACACTTGAGATTTCCTCGGCAACTGCCTTCGCCTGCAACCTGATGTCTGGAAGAGCAGTTATCTCCCAGAATCGCCCGGTAGTCAGGGCACCCACGGCAAAGAACCGCCCACGCGGATTTTGCAATGCGGACGTCACTGCGGAGCGGTTGTTTACCTGAATGCAAAGGCCGAGTGGATCCTGCGCATTCAAACCCATCCTCATCATTTCGCCCAGAAGCGGCGAATGGCTAATCCCGGCGCGTTCCATGCCGGTGCAGTTGACCAGCCAGTCGGCGCGGATTTCGGCTTGGTCCATAAGGCCTCGCACCCTGCAGGCCCACATGCGCAAACGGCGCACGGCCAACTCATGGCGCGTCGACGAAACCTATATCAAGGTTCGGGGTAAATGGATCTTTACCCGGCGATTGACCGCGATGGCCAAGCGCTTGATTTCATGCTGTCCGAGCGACGCGATTTGCCTGCAGCGCGACGGTTCTTCAGGAAGGCCATCGTAAGCAACGGCGCTCCTGACCGGGTTGCAATTGACAAGAGCGGCGCCAATCTGACTGGTCTGCAAGCTGTAAATACGAGGCTTAAATTCGCAGGAACGGGTAATATAATTGAAATCCGACAGGTCAAATATCTCAACAACATTCTTGAGCGGGACCACCGGTTCATCAAGCGGATCACCAGGCCGATGATGGGCTTCGGAACTCGCAGCATTATTGTGCCCAATCAAACGCGTCCTCTCTCTCCCAGAAAACTTTGCGACAGAACCCTTAGATTTCTCTCTGGGGCTCCGACCCTGTGGGCAAAGCATATGTCTGAAGGATTGCGGTCATCCGTGTAGCGATCTCGCTGCAGGCGCGGCTTGGTGGCCGTTGAGTACCCGTTACAAGCACGATGTGCCTATTGATATAGGGTTCGCGTATCACGCTCGTGGAGAGTAAACCACGTTCGATATCCTCTGAAATCGTATGCGGCGCCTTGATCATGAAGCAGCCGCACTGCAGAGCCATTTCGCGTTGAACCAGATAGGAATCCGCATCCGCGATGACCCTGAGGGACACCTTCAACCGTCGTGCGATGCTGTCGATAATGACACGCAGACCGTTCGCCGGCGGCGGCAGGATGAGCGGAAATTCGGACAGTTGTTCGAACATGATTTCCGGTGGAATCTCCCAGCCTTCGGAGGCGCCCGCCAGGATGAGTTGCGACTGCACCAGAAGACGGTCCGTTCCCCGCGCACCTTCGTGATATTTGCTGTAGATACCTATATCCAGACTACCCTCGGCGAGTCCGCGTTCGATCTGGTCGCCAAAACCCTCGTAGATATGCAGCTTGATGCCAGGAAGCTCTGCGCGCAACTGGATCAGCAACTCCGGTACGACGCGACCGACTATCGACGGCGGAATGCCGATGGAGACGACACCGCTCGGCAACCGGCTGAAGGCTTTCAGATCCTCGGTGGCCTGCTCGCACTCGCGCAGCAGATGACGCGCTCTCCCAAGCGCTTCCTGGCCGAGCTCCGACAATGTCACGCCTCGCCCCGTCCGATAGAACAAAGAGCCGTCCCATCTTGTCTCGAGCTCACCGATAATTCGGCTAACGGTAGGCTGCGCAACGCCGAGTGCAACGGCAGCCTTGCTGAAGCTGCCGAGCTCCGCCGCACGCACGAAAATGCGCAAATCTGCAAGATCCATCAGAAGTCATCCAAAAAATGAATATCCGCTATAAGTAACATCTTGTAGACGAATGGCAAGCCGAGGGACTAGCTTGGTTCTGCACACAAAGAGGCGATCGTGGAGGCGATTGGTGTGCGAGGAGATTTCCATACAAGGGAGGAATTCATGCATCTCAGAGCACCACTTTATTCGCAGATCGGCGCCGTTCTGGTCGCAGGTCTCCTGACGTCAACGGCGGCGGCGGAAACGCAGACCGTCCGCTTCCTGCACAATGAAACCGATCCGCCAAGCATTGAATTCTACAACAAGGCGATCCAAGAGTTTGAGGCAGCCAACCCGGATATCAGGATTGAGATGGAGGCCGTCAGTACGGACGGACGCCTGCAAAAAGTCCTGGCCGCGATCAACACCAAGACCATGCCTGAAATCTTCAAAATCCTGCCGGAAGAGCGTTTCGAGTTTGCCCGCAAGGGCTATATCGTCCCCGTAGACGATGTCGTCGACGAGATTGGCCGTGACGACTACGTGCCCGGTTCGCTGGTTCAGGTGGAAGGGAAGAACTACGATATCCCCTATACACTCGGCAACTACGGTGTTCTCTGGCAGCGCGACGATCTGATGAAGGCAGCCGGCCTTTCCGCGCCGAAGACGTGGGATGATCTGAAGACCGTCGGCAAGGCGATGACCAGCGACGGCAATTTCGGGTTCATCTTTCCAGCGGGCAAGAACCGTATGACCGGGATCTATCTGTCTCAGATGATCTGGGGTGCCGGTGGCACCTATTTCGACAAGGACCTGAACGTCACCTTCGACAACCCCGGAACGGTGAAGGCGCTGACGTTTCTCAAGGAAATGGCCGAGTTTTCGCCACACGGCATCGGCTCCTACTCCTACGGCGATATGATCAATGTCTACCTGACAGGAAAAATCGGCGTGGATATCTACGCACCCCGCCTGATCGCCAACGCGGCGCTGAACACGCCCGACCTCTTCAAGAACACGAGCGCGGGATCCATGCCCGTCGGGCCGAGCGGTGTGGCGGTCAAGTTCGTCAATGCCAACAGCTTCGCCCTTTCATCAGCCGATGTCGGAGCCAAGACCATCGACGCGGCACGCAAGTTCCTGAAGTTCATCGTCACAGGCGACCGGTTGAAGGACTTTTCGCTGACCGTGCATCCGCATTTGATCCCGCCGCTCAAGAGCGTTCAGGAAGGTGTTATCGTCGCCGGTGCCGCTTCGCTTGGCGGACGGGACGATATCAGCCGAACCTCTTTCGACACGTCGAATTCCCTGGATTTCAGATCCGAGGCCGGCGCCGTCTTCAAGGATGGGAAGGTCGTGCGTTCGGGCGTGATCAATCCATACATCGGATCCATTGTTGCCCGTGGCATTCCAGCTGAAGTCGTGCAGCGCGTCGTGCTTCAGGGGGAAGATCCGGCGGAAGCCGCAGCCTGGGGCCAGAAGCGCATGCAGGCGATCGTCGACGACCTGAAGTAGTCCTTCGACAAATCCTATCCGCGTGGCCAGACCACGCGGACATTTTCCCAGGAGAGTTTCATGTCCCAAGATCAACCGGCCGTTCCGGTCGTGTCGCTGCGCGAGCGCGTAAAATACCCGCCGGCCCAAGCCATGGTGGATTCCTATTTCGCTCCGGCCATTGCCGCAGGTATCCGTTACCAGTTTGTCGGCGAAATGCGCATCCATCTGGCGCATGCCGTGATGCTTCTCGACTGCGGAATTGTCGGCCGCGACGATATCGCCAAGATCATCGAGGTTCTGCTTGAGCTTGAAAAGGCAGGCCCGCAGGCACTGACAATCGACTACCGTCAGGAGGACCTTTATTCCTACATAGAGCGTTACATCGTCGAAAAGCTTGGTCCCGAAACCGGCGGACGCCTGCACACGGGCCGCAGCCGCAACGATCTGCACACGACCTCATGGCGCTTGTCGCTGCGGACCCGCCTTCTCGACCTTCTCGACGTGGTGAATGGTCTCCGCCGCACGCTGCTCGACCTGGCTGAAAAGCATATCGATACGATCATGCCCGGCTATACACACACGCAGCATGCTCAACCAATCTCCTTCGGATATTATCTGCTGTCTGCCGGCGATCTCGTCGAACGTGATTTTCGCCGTCTGAGCGCCGCGCTTGGCTGCTGCGACCGCAGCCCGCTCGAGTTCGGGCGCTCTGTCGACGACCGGCTTTCCGATCAACCGCGAACTGACAGCCCGGCTCCTTGGGTTCTCCGGCTTGGTCGAGATCGGCTATGATGGCGTGTCCATTCGTGACGACCTTCAGGAAACCGTCGCAGCACTTGCCATTCTTATGACTGGGATTTCACGCGTCGCAACGGACCTGCAAAGCTGGAACACGATGGAATTCGGGTTCTTGGAGCTCGACGATGCCTATTCCAGCGTCAGCAGTATCATGCCGCAGAAGAAGAACCCTCAGGCACTCGAGCATGTGAAGGCCGTCGCCGCAATGGCTATCGGCACACTGAACACGGTGCTCGCAGCCTCGAAGAACACCGCGCTTGCCGATGTCAACGATGGGGTTTCGGCAGGAAACGCGCCTGCCATCGAAATGATCGAAAAGGCCACAAGGGCTATGTTGGTCTTTGAGGGTGCGTTGCGGACTTTGACGGTCAAGCCCGAGGTCATGCTTCGCTCGGCGGAAATCGGCTTTGGCACGGCGACGGAACTGGCCGATATCATCGTGCGCGAAACCGGGATGTCGTTTCGCATGGCCCATAATATCGTCAGGCGCGTGGTGCGAGACACGATCGAAGCTGGCCGCACCGCGATGACGATGACCACGGCCGATCTCGATGAAGCCTGCAAGGCGCTGTTCGGCCATACGCTTGGCATCAGCGAGGAGGTCGTGCGCAGAGCACTCGACCCGGCCGAGAACCTGAAGAGCCGGACGGTGACGGGAGGCCCGGCGCCTGAGCGGATGCATGAGATGATTGCGCGCCGCAACACAGCCTTCGGGGAGGATGCGACCCGCATCTCCAACATCCGCAAGCGCCTTGCCGATGCCGATGTCGAGCTTGATACTCAGACGCAAAAGGCCTTGGGTGGGGCCGGCACGCAGGCCCAAAACCATATGACGGGAGAAAAACATGGCACGCGTTGAAATCAAGGAAATCAGCAAGATTTTTGCCGATCATAACGCAGTCAACAATGTCAGCCTGACGGTCGAGGACGGTGAATTTCTGGTGCTGCTGGGGCCTTCAGGCTGCGGCAAGAGCACGCTGCTGCGGATGATCGCCGGTCTCGAACTGCCGACCTATGGCGATATCTTCATCGGTGAGCGGCGAGCGACGCGGTTGCAGCCAAAAGACCGTAACATCGCCATGGTGTTCCAGAACTATGCGCTTTATCCGCATATGACGGTTTACGAGAATATCGCTTTCCCGCTGCGTGTTCGCGGCGTCGACAAGCAGGCAACCGATGCCAAGGTCCAGTGGGCGGCCGATCTTGTCGGGCTGACGCGGATGCTGAAGCGAAAACCCCGCCAGATGTCGGGTGGCGAACGCCAGCGCATCGCGCTGGCCCGATCGCTGGTGCGCGATCCCGACGTATTCCTGCTCGATGAGCCCTTGTCGAACTTGGATGCCAAGCTGCGCCACTCGGCTCGCGAAGAGTTGCGGCAGTTCCAGGATCGCGTCGGCGTTACATCGATCTACGTCACGCATGATCAGGTGGAAGCGATGGGCCTTGGCGACCGTATCGTCGTCATGCAGGCGGGAACTGTGCGGCAGGTCGGCACACCGGAAGAGATCTACCTGCATCCGGCCGATACGTTCGTCGCCACGTTTATGGGCTCGCCGCCCATGAATCTTGTTGAAACAGATGGTCTGACGCTTGGTTTCCGGCCGGAGAGCTTTCTCCCGGCGGTGGGATTTGCCAGCGATATCGCCGTGACCCCGATCACGTTCAACGTGCATCGCGTCGAATATCTCGGTGGCGACAGGTTGCTTTACGGCAATGTCATGGGGAGCCTGCCGAACACGGCGGCAATTGCACGCATCCCCTCAAGCGTTGCCTACACGCCGATCCTCGGCAGCGAGGCCAAGTTCGCAGTCGCCAACGCCGATCTGCGCCGCTTCGACAAGGACACCGGAAAAGCAATCGAACAGCACAAACCGGTCGAAAACCGGAGGGCTGCCTATGTCTAGCCCAGCTCCAAACAACACCCTGGCGGGTGATCGCGTCCTTGCCTATGCCACATTGGCGCCCAGCGCCTTTCTTCTCCTTCTGCTCGCCGGCGTGCCGACCATCACGGTGTTTTTCACGGCGATGCAGGACATCGGCATGGGTGACCTGAGCGGCCCCTATGTTGGTCTGGACAATTTTGCGTGGGCGCTCAGCGAGCCCTCCTTCTATACGGCTCTCGGCAACACCTTCGTCTGGGTTTTCGGCAGTGTTTCGCTGGAGATGGTCCTTGGGCTTGGGTTGGCGCTGCTCTTGAACAAGGCCTTCATGTTTCGCGGCGCGGCCCGTGCCATCATTCTGGCCCCTTATCTCGTGCCTACGGTAGTGGCTGTGCTTACCTGGCGATACATGCTTCACGACATCGTCGGCATCGTCAACGCCGCCCTGATGAACATCGGCATCATCAACCAGCCTGTACTCTGGTTGAACAGCCAGTCACTTGCCATGACCTCCGTCATCGTCGTCGGCGTGTGGAAATTCTTTCCCTTCGCGGTTATCGCCCTTCTCGGGATACTGCAGTCCATTCCGCAGGAGCAGTATGAAGCAGCCAGCATCGATGGTGCATCCAGCTTTCAACAGTTCTGGAGCATCACCCTGCCCTACGTCATGCCGGTCTTCCTGCTGACGACGCTGCTTCGCTCGATCTGGACGTTTCACAAGTTCGAGATCATCTACCTGATGACGGGCGGCGGACCGCTGGATTCCACCACGACGCTGCCGATCCTCGTCTACATCAAGGCCTTTTCCGATTTCGAATTCGGGCGCGCCGCAGGCGGTCGCCATTATCACGCTCGGCATCTTGTGCGTGCTCCTTGCCATCTACTTCATCCTCATGAAAAAAGCGGAGGCACGCCAATGACCGCGTTGACCACATCTTATCCTGAGGCAAGTAGACAGCCCCGTCGTAATTTCGGAAATGGCCGACGTTCATCATCTGACGTCGCGCGCCCTTCTCTACCTGCTGGTGCTGACGGCTGTCTCCGTTGTCGGTTTCCCGCTTTTCTGGATGGTCCTTTGCTCATTCAAGCCTGGCGGAGAGCTCTACACGGTACCCCCGACATTCCTGCCTAATGAATGGACACTGCAGAACTACCGGGATCTGTTCGTACAGACGAATTTTCTGACCTATTTCGCCAACAGCCTGATCGTGGCCGGCGGCGCGACGGTACTGTCGCTGGTGATCGGCGGTCTGGGCGCCTACAGCCTCAGCCGGTTCAAATTCTTCGGCATCGCAGCTTTTTCCAACATGGCGCTCATCTGCTACATGCTGCCCGAAGTGCTGATCGTCCTTCCGCTTTACATCTACGTGGTGAAGCTTGGACTTGCCGATACCCTGATATCGCTGATCATCGCCAACACCGCCTTCACACTGCCACTGGCGCTGTGGTTCATGCGGTCCTATTTCAACGCCATTCCCGTCAGTCTTGAAGAAAGCGCGATGATTGACGGCTGCACCCGGCTACAGGCGATGATGCGATTACCGTGCCGCTTGCGCTGCCCGGCATCATTTCGGTTGGGGTGTTCAGCTTCAACCACGCCTGGAACGAGTTCCTGTTTGCACTGGTCTTCACGTCTTCGGAGCGAAACAAGACGCTGCCGCTAGGCCTCGCGACCTGGATCGGACAGGACAACATTTATTCCTGGGGCATGCTCCTGGCCGGCGCGGTTCTGGTCACCATCCCCGTCGTGCTCTTCTACCTTCTGGTCCAGCGCAAACTTGTCGTTGGCCTCTCCGAAGGCGGCTCGAAGGGCGAGTAAAACACCCACTAAAATCCGGAGGATACAATGAAGATCAAGAACGTGACGGTCATCGCCGTCGAGATCCCGCTTGCCCGCAATTTCGGCGGAAGCAGGTACAATGTCACCAAACGCTGCACGATCATCACCCAGATGGAGACCGACACTGGGCTGATCAGCGAGATCTACAACGGCGACAGCCGCGACCACATGCGCGAAATCGTCGACATCATCGAAAACGAGCTCGCCCCCGATGGTGATCGGCGAAGAGGTCTTTGCCGTCGAGCGTCTGTGGAAGAAAATGTTCAAGGCGGCCGAGTGGAATCGCGACCGCAAGCTGGTCATGGAGGCGATCGCCTGCATCGACAGCGCTATATGGGACCTGATGGGCAAGGCAGCGGGCGTCAATGTCTGCAGGCTGCTGGGCGGTTATCGCCAGGAGTTGCCGATGATTTGTATCGGCGGCTATTACGAGGAGGGCAAGACGCTGTCCGATCTCGGAAAGGAAATGGAGCAGCTCCACGAGGCTGGGCTGGCCGGCTGCAAGGTGAAGGTCGGAGGCTTGAGCGCCGAGAAGGACGCTGAACGCGTCGAAGCTGCGCGCAAGGGTGCCGGCGACGATTTCTGGATCGCGGTCGATGCCAATCGCGGCTGGCCGATCTCCGAGGCCACCCGTTTCGCCAGGATGATCGAGAAATACAACATCTCGTGGTTCGAAGAGCCGTGCCATTGGTACGACGATGCCCGGATGATGGCGCAGGTACGGCGTTCAACCTCGATTCCGATCAACTCGGGACAAAGCGAGGCGACCGCCGCGGGTATCCGCCGAATGGTGGCAGAGAACGCCGTCGATATCGTCAATTTCGATGCCTCGGAGGCAGGCGGCATTACGGAATGGCGAAGGGCGGCTGCTCTTTGCGCCCTCAACGATATTCGTGTGGGTCATCACGAGGAATCGCAGATCGCCATGCACATGATCGTGGCAATCCCGAACGGCCTTTGTGTCGAATGCTTCGAGCCGGCGCGCGATCCGATCTGGGCTGGCATGATCGCCAATCGTCCCAATCCGAAAAACGGTATGATTCAGGTGCCGCAGGGTCCCGGTTTCGGGGTCGAACTGGACTGGGACATGGTCAAACGATACCGCGTCAACTGAGCGGCAATCCGATGAGCACGGCCGAAATTTCGAGACGGATATCCGTCCCGAAAAGGCAAATGCAGGTGCGGCGGGCAAAGCAGGTCCGCCTCACGGCTGCCTTCCTGCTGATGTTCATTTCCGGTCTCGTCTGGAGCACGTTCGGACTGTTCCTGATTTCGCTCGAGGGTGAGTTTCACTGGTCACGCTCGGCCATCTCGGGAGCATACGGAACGTTCGCGATGGTCAATGCATTGACGGCGCCAGCCTTCGGCTATGCCATGACGCGATGGGACAGCCGGCGCCTTCTCGCCGGCACATCTCTGTTGCTGGGGCTCGCCTTTTGCGGGCTGGCCTTCGTCGAGACGATCGGGCAATTCTGGCTGGTCTTCGGCATTCTGGCGGGGCTTGGCACGCATTGTACCAGTTCGTTTGCAGTCTTCTCCGTTCTTGCCGGCCGTTTTCGCAAAAACCGGCCACCGCCATGGCCATAGCAGACGCCGGCTCAGGCCTGGCCGCCTTCATCGGCCTGCCGGTCATTCACTGGATCATCAGCGATTATGGCTGGCGAAGCGCTTATTTCGCGCTTGGTATCCTGATCGCATCGCTCGGCATGCTGCTCCATCTGATTGCTATGGATCGCGTCCGGCATTCACCATCGCGGCGGTCGTCAAGCAGCGGGTTGAATGTGATGCATCTCGCCCTCCCAGTGCTCGCGCTGAGCTATTTCTGCGGGTCGGCGGCCTATCACGGTTTGCTGACACAGCAGATTGCCCTGTTTGACGAACACAATGTGCCGGAAGACACAGCAGTCTGGCTTGCCGCTGTTGCAGGTCTCGTCATCTTCATTTGGAGACTGATATCTGGATGGATGTGCGATCGGTGGGGCCCTGCGCGCATCATGGGGCTCTGCAGCGATTGCAACCGTATTGACCTTTCTGACGCTCGCGCTGGTTTTTACGACCCAGAGCTCGCCGGCGCTCTTTCTATATCCGCTCGTTCTCGGGGTCGCGTTTGGCGGCCAACAGGTCCTCCTCGCCAGCGGAGCCGGCAAGATCTTTCCGTTGGTCGCGTTGGCCGGCATCCTCGGCATATGCCGTCTGTCAGCGGGCCTGGGCATGGCTGCAGGCCCGGTCATGACCGGTTATGTGCATGATGTAACGGGCAAATACACACTGGCAATTGTCGCCTTGGGCGTGGTCTCGCTTTGCCACTTCATAAGCTTTCTGTTTGCAATTAGATTCAAAGCGACCGCTCAACTTAGTCATGATTAACTCGCTAAAGTGATCGCCTTGAAGGGATCCGAACCTACGACATGTGATTTAAAAGCTCTTCGAAATCAAGGATCCACGCTCCGGTTCGTGTGCTATCTCAATGATTTTTCGGAGGGAATAGCAAGCGGCTGGTCCTGCGCGTTGGTTTGGTGCGCCGCGCTACCGCTGGCCGGTTTTCTGGGGACTCGTATAACCTTTATGGATGAATTGTTGCAGAATCTGTGTATTGTCATTGGTCAACGCGGCCCCGCTTGGTTGGAGCGAATTTGAAGAATCGACGAGCTTATGCCGATTTATCTCGACTATCATTCCCATGCGCCCATGCATCCAACCGCAAGGGATGCAACCTTCGAAGCATATGAACGCTTCGACGCGAACCCGCATTCCACCCATCTCCACGGCGCGGCAGCTCACGACGCCGTAGAAAAATCCCGCGGACAAGTCGCTGGGCTCCTCGGCGCACGTCCGTCGGAAATCGTGTTCACCTCCGGTGCAACGGAGGCCAACAACCTGGTGTTTGCTGGGCTGCGAGATCACCTGATCGGACTCGGTAGGACAAGGATCGCAGTCAGCACGATCGAGCACCCATCCGTGCTCAAGGCCGCTGAAACACTTCGCCGCGATAACTTGGAGGTCGATTTCCTGCCCGTTCAGCCGGATGGCCTGATCGACTTGGAGGCGGCGGCGGCGGCGATCACGCCAGCGACGGGCCTCGTGTCTGTCGCGGCGGCAAACCATGAGGTAGGTGTGCTGCAGCCACTCGCGGCGCTTTCCGAGATTGCGAGGGCGCGGGGAGCCTTTTCCACTCCGATCTAGCCCAGGCCGCTGGAAAAATTGAGGCAGATCTGCGGCTTTTCGATCTGGCAAGCGTCTCGAGCCACAAGCTCGGTGGTCCTGGAGGCATAGGGGCCCTCTACGTGAGGCGGCTTCTCAAGCCGAAAATGGGCGCTTCTCGCTGGTGGGGGCAAGAAGCAGGATTGCGATCGGGCACCCTACCCGCTCCTCTCTGCATAGGCTTCGGAGCGGCATGCCAGATCGCCGCGGAGGAAATGCCTGAAACGCTAACGCGTGCGGACACTGCGCGACGCCCTCCTGGCAGAGCTCCTGGCGGTTCCCGGTTCGAGGCTGAACGGATCGGCCACTTTCCGGCTTCCGGGGAACATCAACATCTCGTTTGACGAAGTGGACGGCGAGGCATTGGCGTATCACCTTCAGCAGGTCGTCTCCGTGTCGACCGGATCGACATGCAGTGCGAAATCACTCGAGCCCTCCCCCGTTCTGCTGGCAATGAGCTTGCCGCGGCATGTGGCCGAGTCCGCCATACGTATCGGAATTGGAGCACTGACAACGGAAACGGATATCGAGGTCGCGGCTCAGGCCATCACGGCCAGCGTCGCTGAACTGCGATCCGTTCGGAGACGCGCATGAATATCGTGGCACACCCGGTGGAGGCCCAGGCTGCCGACAAAACTGGCTTGGGGGCAAAGCTCAAGTCCGTGCTTGCGATCTTCGGGACGAGTATCTGCAACCGCATTCCACGCCGTGGATCATAGGGTTCTCAGGCGGCAAGGACAGCACGCTGCTGGCGCAGCTTGTTTTCGAAATGCTGTTGGCCCTGCCGCCTCGCCTCCGCGCGAGGCGCGTGCATGTCGTGGCGAACGACACGCTGGTCGAATCTCCGGTCATTGCGAGCCACCTTCAGTCTGTGCTGGACCGTATCGCCGGCTCGATCGACGCGCTTCGGCTGCCTGTAACCGTGGCCAAAACCGTACCGGACACCGACCATACATTTTGGGTAAACCTCATCGGGCGTGGCTATCCATCCCCCAGCAGGATGTTTCCTGCTGGTGCACCGACAGGATGAAGATCATCCCGACGACCGACTACATCCAGACCCAAGTCGACCAGTCCGGACAGACGATTCTTCTGCTCGGGGTCAGGCGCGCCGAGTCGTCTCAGAGAGCGCGTAGCGTCGAGCGATACGAGAACGGCGAGCGTCTGAACGCGCATAACAGTCTGAAGAACTGCTACGTCTACAAGCCGATCGTGGAACTCTCCACCGATGAGGTTTGGCAAACATTGCTGCAATCGAGCCCGCCCTGGGGCGGCACTCACCGAGAGCTGGTCACCATGTACCGCAATGCAGGTGCGGGCGAGTGCCCGCTCGTTACAGACAAAACCGAAGCGCCTTCCTGCGGGACAAGTTCCTCTCGTTTTGGCTGCTGGACGTGCACCGTTGTCGAAAAGGACAAAAGCGCTGAGTCTTTTATCGAGTCAGGCTACGGCGATCTCGAACCTCTCCTTGAATTTCGCGACTGGCTCAAGGAAATCCGTGAGGACGGATCGATGAGGATGGCCACCCGCCGGAACGGGAAGCTGAATTTCGTAGGAGACGGACGCCTTATTCCAGGCCCCTTTACACTGGACGCCAGACGACAAATCCTCGATAAGCTAGTCGCCATGCAGGCGGAGGTCTCCTTGCCACTCATCAGTGACGAGGAAATCTCCGCTATCAAACGGATATGGGCAGAGGATCTTTCCAATCTTTCTGCCTAAACGGCGCAGGATCGCATGGCTGTAATGTATGAGTAACGCTCTTGAACAACTGTTGGAAGCCAAATCCATGCTTGGCTCCCACAAGAACCGCCGACGGCTTTTTCTCCGCTTCGACAGCATTTTTTCATCGGCGACCATCGAGCCCCAAGAACTCCGGAAGCAGATTGCGGCGGTTCACGATGGTTTGCGGCGGCGATGCCAGTTCAAACGGATCAGAATGTCCAATTGGAAGGCTTTTGCGGCTGCGGACCTTGAGTTTCCTACGACAGAGGCAGCCCGCCCTATTGTTTTGATCGGCGGCGATAACGGCAACGGCAAGACAAGTATCTTGGACGCGCTTATCGCTGGGCTGTACGGCGCGGCAAGCTTCGTAGACGGCGGTCGCGGTTCCGCACAGGGGTCTGAAGTCGCGCGCCGCGCGGAGTATCGTTCGTTCATCGAACGTGCCTTTCATAAGCCAGCCTTTGATCGAGGCGACCGAATGTCGTCGGTAGTTGTCGAGCTGTCGATACCCAACGGCCAAATCGAAATCGAACGTCGCTGGTATTTCGACGACGAAGGGCAGTTGTTCGAGGATGACGAGGAGGTTGTGGTTCGTCTCGGCAAGGACCGCGATATCGTGGCGGTTCCCCAAGACGAAGACCCGATGTCATTCTACGAAGGTCTCATTGCCTCGATCGTTGCTCCCGCCACCATGATCCCTTTCTTCCTGTTCGATGGCGAGCGGGTGGTGGAGCTCGGACGTAAGGACGTTCGAGAGCAGGTCAGAATAGGTATCGAGAGCGCCTTGGGAATTTCGTCGCTTAAACGTCTGGCGTCCGACCTCTCCGACTACGTAAAGGATCGCTCGCGGGATCTCGTCGACGAGGATGTCGATGCCGAGCTGAAACGTGACGTGATCAGGCTGGAGGACAGGCAAGCCGAACACGCGCATGCACGCGATGCCGTCGAAGCAGAGGCTGCTTCCTTGAAACAGCGACGCGATGCGATCGTCCATGATATGGGCGCTCTGACAAATCACAGTTTCAAGGACAGGCATCAGACTCTCGAGGCGAAACACAACGCGACCCAGCAGCTGGCAGCGTTACGGAACGAAATTGCAGGCCACGGCGTCGCGGCTCCTGCCCTTCCTCCTTCTCGGTCGGCCCCTCATGAAGCGGACGGTGAACGCTCTTGAAAAAACAGCCAGCTCCCGGGTTCTAGACGGTAATCCCTCCGAGCTTGCCCTCGACAACCTTCTGAAGGCTCTTGACCAGATCGAGCCGCAGGTCGATGCGGCCACTGGCTCCATGATAAAAGAAAGGGTGCGTTCAGCGTGGTCGATCTCAGCGTCCTGAGAAAAACGCGGATCAGTCCCGGCACAAGTATCTCGATCGGTATGACGTGGACCGCGTTGTTCAAGGTCTCGGCCAAGGCGTACAGGACGCGAAGGTCCAACTTCCAGAACTCATCCGCCGAGCAACGGAACTCACCCAGAGCATTCGCGATAACGAAGAGTCCCTTCGGTTCGAGGAGAGCGTCGAGGCTGCCCGAAACCGCTATTCGGTGGTTCTCCGCGACATTAACGTCGAGCTGGAAACGGTCGAGAGATCGCTGCGCGAAAAGGCGCAGCAACTGTGGCAATTTGAAAACGAGCTCGACGCGAAGCGGACGAATCTCGAGCGCAGGTTGATCCAGCGTCGTGGATCGGCCGCGGGCCTGTCAGTGGTGGACGTGGCTACGACCTTGCGCATAGACATACTGCAAGCCATCGAACAGATCATACCGGAATACTATGCAGCTTTGGCGGATAAGGTTTCGTCAGAATTACCGCCAACTCGCGCATAAGACAGTCATACAGCGCATTGAAATCGACAAGGATGGCTCCGTCAGGATTTTCGACGCGGCTGGGACGGATATAAGCCAAGCGGAAGCGTCGGCAGGCGAGAACCAGATTTTTGCAACGTCGCTCATATCGGCCGTGGGCGGACTGGTCGGCTCTCAGCTTCCGTTGGTGATCGACACGCCGCTTGGCCGCCTTGACACCGGACATCGCGAACGGGTGCTCGACTTTTTCAAGAACGGCGGGAGCCAAGTTATTATCCTGTCTCAGCCTGAGGAAGTCGGGGGCGCTACTACGAACAGATCGCGGAGTGCGTGTCGGCGGAATACACCCTGTCATACAAGTCCGCTGACGGCGTGCTTGGCAGCACGGTACTGGAAGACGGCTACTTCAGGCAGAGGGCGGCATGAGCACGGTCCGTTATCCACTGCAGCTGGGCGATATCGCACGAGCCGATTTCCGAACATCGCTGCCGGCTGATCACGAGAACAGCCGATTTCAGAGAGAGTGGGGGTTCACCTTCCGCTATCAGCCCGCTCGGCTGGCAATCTCGGTTTCGCTTTCAGACCCTTCAACACCCACCGCGCATATCGAAGCCTACGGAAAGCCCATTAAAGGCGACACGTTGTTCGGACAGGATGAAAGCGACCTCGCCGCCTGGATAGCTTTGATCGTCGAGCATGCAGGTGTCGACGACCTCTCCCGCCGTGAGTTTCAGGACCTCGTGGCACAGCATTGGTCCCGCGGGTTGGAAATGCTCGAACGCAAGCTGGATAGAACGGACGAGGGGATCGTGGCGGTCGTAGAAAAGCTGCTTTCAACACATCCGTAACTCAATAAAGTTATACACTTTCCGGAAGACGTCGATTATAGGTTGCATCTGGGTGGGGCGATGCGGAATCAAGAACTCAGATCATCAATTGTGCGAGATATCTGCGACCGATCGGATCTGGACGTGGATCTGATATTTCGTTTGCTGAATCTAGAAACGAAACATCGTGATCTTCTGGCGTGGGGAGCGCGCCCAAACCTTCGACGCGACATAACCGCAATTTTCGAGGAAGAGTTCGATAAGCGTCGGATGGACAACGAATGAAGTTCACCCGCATCCGTCTGAAGAATATTTTCGCGTACCATGGCCTCATAGATTTCGATTTCTCCGTCACGACTCAGTCCAGAAATGTCGTTTTGATCTGGGGTCGGAACGGCATGGGGAAAACCAGCTTCCTCAATGCCGTCAAGTTGATGTTCACGGGAACAGCAAAGAAGGAATTTCGTACTGTTGGCTTCCCGCCTATGGCGCTGAATGAGAAGCAGTTCCTCCTCGGGGATGGAGCGCGTTGGTCTGGCGTCATAAATCGAAACGCCCTGCGCAAGGGTTTGGCACTCAAAGAACCCGTCGATTCGTTCGTCGAAATTAGCTGGACCGACGAGGAAGATCGGGAATTCACGTCCACGCGTTGGTGGCACGCCGATGGAGATTCCACGACATCGGGCGTCTTCGTGGATTTCGACGGGAACAGGATGGCGGGCGATGCCGCGGCGGACTTCCTCGAGGAGACTCTCCCCGAGCGATTTGGTCAAATTCTTCTTCTTTGACGGAGAAGACATCAAGAGTATTGCAGAATCTTCGGGCTCTCTTCAGAAGGATTTCAATCGGCTTCTGCAAATTACCTTCCTTGAAGAGCTTGCCGAGGAAGTGCGGAAAATCGTGGACGAGCGGCGTCTACGGGGTATGCAGTCCGAGTTGCGGCGTCAGGTCGATACCGCGTTATCGACGCAGCGTAGCAACGAAACCTCTATCCTCGAGCTTGAGGAACAGTTAACCGTAATCGATGACACGTTGACGTCTGATGGTCTGGAGCTTCGCAGGCTGGAGTACCGCAAGTCCAACCTTAGCTCCGGGGCATCTGAACTGCAGCGCGAGGCGCTTGAGAAGCAGGTGCGCAAACTCAGTGGCCAGCTTGAGAGTTACATAGCCGAAATCGCCACTCAGCTGCCGCTAGACGTTCCAATCATCGCAAATTTGAGGATTCTCAAGCGGGTGCGGGATGAGGTCGAAGCGCGCATCGCTGCGGGCGGTTCTGCTGAAGCGAATTTTGTGCGACAGATCAATTCGCAGCTTCCCGATTGGATTTCTGAGGCCGCCCCCGATTTGCCGCGTGACGATGTTTCAGGGATCGCCCGCTACCTTACAGCAAAACTCAACAGCGCGCTGAGTCTGACGGGGCCAGCCCAGGGCATGTTCGCAGCCGCCGACATTTTCCGCATCGAAAAGATGCGCCAGATCGTCGATTTCTGGGGTGCTGCCGGAAACGACCGTCAAGAAAAATACGCAACGATGCTCCAGCTTGCAGAGCCAAACAAAGGTCGAGCTGGCTGAGGTTACAGAAGCGCTTCTCAAGCTCGAAGTTGGCGCTCAAGGCAATCTCGAAGAGTTTCAGGAGGTAACGAATAGAATAGAAGAACTGCGACTGACCGAGGCGCGGCTTAACCAGCAGAAAGGCGTTTCGACAACGAAGCTCGCAGACTTGAAGCGCCAGCAACTCACGATCGTTGAGGAGATCGCGCGTCTCCAATCCAGCCAGAGTCAGGCAACGACCGAGATGGAGGAGAGCAAGTTCGCTACAAGCATTTCTCGGACATTGAATGAGATAGCGTTGGCGTTGAAAGACGCGACCCGCGCCGAACTCGAACTGATGCTCAATGATCGGTTCCGCCGCATTATCTCTCACCCTTTGATCAAGCGAATCAGCATTGATGACGCGTACGTGCTGACCTTTCACGAAGAAAGCGGCAGGGCGATAGGACGTACAAGCCTGTCCAGCGGCATGAAGCAACTGGCAGCGACGGCAATGCTTTGGGCGATGAAGGACAGTGCCAACCGCGACATTCCGGTTATCATTGACACTCCTCTAGGTCGCATCGACCACGAAAATCAGGACCATCTGCTGATGGCATATTATCCGGTGTTGGCAAAACAGGTCATCATCCTTCCCACGAACGTGGAAATCGATGCGCGCAAGCGTGCAATGCTGGAGCCCCGCATTGCTGAGCACTACCTTATCGAAAACACCACTGGTGACGCGGCGATGGTCACAAAGGGCAAAGCACTTGTGGAGCTTGCCTGATGGTTTCCCGTATTCACCTCACAAAAGAAGAACGCGCCATCATCGAGCGCGTATCTCAGGGATGGCGGCTCAAGCTCGATCAGTGGACGATCGCAAGACTTGCGCTTGCCCGATCGTTACAAATGACGGAGGCACCGTCGCCTGATCTCTATCCCGTACTATCCTCCCAGCGCGGGGGTGTAGAATTACATCCGCTACAGTTGATCGGCGAAGGGCGACCGAACGAATTGGAAGATTTCACCGAGCTATATTGCGCTATGCTCTCGGTATACGAAGGCGTAGATCTGTTCGGTGACGAGAGCCTCTTCCATGCCGCCCTTCAGCGCCATGTCCGTCGAGGACTGGCCGTCATCAATGAAGAATGGCGCGATCAGTCCGACCTGAACCGCTACATTCTCGACGAAATCCTGGTCGATAGGATCAAGCGATCCGACAACGGTGAGACCAGCGACGGCCTTGGCGAGAGGGGTCACCCGCGCACTCGGGCAAATCGGGGTCGATGCGAAGCTTCAGTCGACCACCGTTGGACCACGCCTTACGAGATTCACATACGAACTGCCCCTTCTCGACGATCTGGATCGGCTGCGACGCGGTCAGGACAAGATCGGCTTCGCGCTTGGTCTCGGTGACAGGAAAGTCGATGTCGCCGTTGGTACAAGCGAGCGGACAGTGGTGTTAGACGTCCCCCGCCCTTCCACTACCTGGAAGACTATTAACTGGCCCGATATAGCAAGCGCCCTGGATGGAGCCCCGGCATCTGAAATGTCGCTGCCAATCTGCCTCAGGACAACCGTACTCGGCGAGCCGCTGCTGATCGACCTCGCGGAAGCTCCGCACCTTTTCATCGGCGGAACGACTGGCAGCGGCAAGAGCATGTGTCTTCACGCAATCCTCTTGTCGCTGAACCACAACAAGGCATCGGCTCCGGAGCTGCTCCTCATCGACCCAAAGGCCGTCGAGTTCGCGGGCTATCGTGGACTACCCAACCTCATCGGAAAAGAGCCCGTTGTAACTGCAGACGACGCCTTCAAGGCGTTGAACCAGCTCGTCGAGGAAATGGACCGTCGTCAGTTGGTATTCCAGGAGCTGGGCGTAAGAGACATCTCCGAGGCGTTGCAGAAAGGGGCACGGCTCAAGAGGATTGTCGCGGTAGTGGACGAACTTGGCGATCTATTCTTCAACCGCCGTGAGATCGAGGTGCCACTTATCAAGCTCGCCCAGAAGTCCCGGTCCTCAGGGATTCATCTGGTGCTGGCAACACAGAGGCCCGAAGCGGCTACCTTCCCTGGGTTGCTGCGATCAAATATTCCAAGTCGAATTGCTCTGACGGTGCAGAAGAACGCGGAGTCAAGAATCATTCTCGACGAGGGCGGCGCGGAGCTGCTGCTCGGCAAAGGCGACATGATCGTCAAATTCACGGGACGGCAGGTGGTCAGAGGTCACGGAAGCCGTGTCCTTCCTTCCGATATCAGCGAGACATTGAGATAGACATGCAGAATATTACGGTTTCGGACTGGAAGTTGATCCGTCTCACGGTCGATGAGCTCGGGCCGTTCCGCAACGGCAAGCGCGAGTTCGACTTCTTCGGCATCGAACCTGGAGCCTCCGACCCGTTTGCGGCAGGCCCGGCGAACATCTATATGGTGTTGGCAAAGAACGCATACGGCAAGACAACCGTGTTGGAGGCAATCTTTGGCCTCTTCGGACTGCTTAACGAAAAGCCTAACGGCAGGTTTTCGCAATTCTCCGCCACCGGACAGGCTCAGGTTGACATCCGCTCGACCTGGACGATCGATGGCGTGTCACAGGATGTGTTGTTGTCGCTTTGGACTGGATCGGGCGGTCCCGTAAGGACGTGGGATCACGAAGAACTGGACACAGTGGCGCAGACCCGCAACTGGGCTAAACTTGGCGTGTCGATGACTGCGCAAGGCTTGAGCGTGAATTCGCAGACGAACGAACTGGGCGCGCTTTTCTTCGAAGCCATGCAACGTTCCCTCGGTCAAGCACCCGTCGAACTGTTTGGACTTTCACAAAATCTGCCGACTGTCCTCTATTTCCCAGCCGATCGCCGCGTCGTGGCGCCTGCGGAACACTATGCAGGTGACGCGGCCCGATATCTGGGGTTATCAGCCAGCCCAAGTGTTCAGTTCCGACGGACCTGAATGGGGTACGTCCATCGACAACGTACTGGTGTGGCTCGAGTGGCTTGCCGACAGACGCTCCGACGGAGCGGGTGATCAACGCGTTGACGATCTCCTGGACTTCCTAAACATACTCATTTTCAAAGACGATCCTTCGAAATCTATTACTAGGCCTCAACGCGAGGAATTGCGGACATACGTCAAGACTCGTTACGGCGTGCATTCGCTGGCCGCCCTCAGCCACGGCGAACGGGCAATGCTCCAGATACTCGGCCGTACGCTGACTCACATGACCTCAAATACGATCATTCTCATCGACGAGATCGAGATCCACCTCCATACCAGATGGATGAACCGGATGTTCAGAAGCGATGAAAGAACTGCTTCGGAAGTACACTGCCCTCACACTGATATTCACAACGCACAACCGCGAGCTGATGCACGTCTTCCAGCACAACGTGAAGGAAGAAGGCTTGGTCAAGGGTGGCCACTTGATAGAAAGCGATATCCAGTAATGGCGAATCTTTCCCAGATTTCCGACACGGCCGAACTCGACAACAAGTACATCGGCAAGGTCGTCGTCTATGTCGAAGCGGAAAGCGACGCCAATCTCTTCGAGGTTCTGGTCGGACCCGGGCACGCCGAACGCATCGAGTTCAAGACAACACCGGAAGGGGGCAATGGCTGCGGGCCAACGACCGCGCGGGTCAAGCGCGAGCGCGTAACGAACCGTAAGGTTTTCGGCCTGATCGACGGCGAGGCGGCGACTTCGTCGCATCTTGGCTTCGAGAAGATGCTGTCATGTGTCGAACCGACCTTCGTGGTCGACGACCCGGAACTGGAGGGCGTCCTCTTCCTGGCGGATCACGAGGCGGAGAACATATTGCTGAGACACTCCGACGTCTGTCATTTTATTGTCAACGATACGCCCCTCGCCGGAATGAAAAGCAGAACGGCGGACGAAGTGCGAAAGTACATAAACGGGATCGTGGACCGTTACTTCTCGAGCGCCATCTGCAAGTACACGAGCGCGCGGCTACACTCGGCCAACGCGATGGCGGGTATCCTCGACAGCGGAATGTTTTTCAACGACCTCTCCCGGAGCAAATTCCTAAAGTTGCTTCAGGCCAAGGTGGTCGCAGCGGGATGCTCGTGGGAGGACTTCAGGACGGAGCTCGATACTCTGCGTGGCCTGATCGAGACACGGTTCGCCACCATGGAGGATGAGCTGAAGGAGGAGGAGCGAAAACGGCTGTCCGACGGTAAAAGTGCGCTTGCTAGGATTAAGCACCAGTTTGGCGTCAGCAAGTCCTGGGAAGGTCACCTAGCGAACGAGCTAGCAGGCCTCCCGTATGCCGCCGAATTCAGAGAGAGTGTCTTTCGCAGAACTGGGTTGTGACGGTTCCCAATTCTATCGTGGCCATTTTAACCCCGCACTGACGCTTCTCGATCAAGCTTCTCGTGAGGACTGCTCAGATGTCCCTGAACGGCTGGGTAGCGGTGATAGCCCATGCGTGATTCCGGCGTTTCCCATCCGAGGATAGCAGGTTGAGGGAGGACGTGTTCGCACTATGGCTGCAGGTAAGAAGGTAGGCCGAACATTATACCTCCACAGGGATGCGATCGACGCCCTTCCCAACGAAGCGCTGCGGAGTGTTGCCACAGCGATGTTGTCGACGCCCGCTTTCGAATGGAATGTGGTCAAGGTCGAAGCGGGCAAGGTTTCGCTTCTGCAATACGAGGACTTCGATGCTCATGCCTTCCCGGCGTTGTTGCTGGCCAAGACGTTTAGGCTGCCGGAATTCGAACTCACGGAAACCGACTATTCGAGGCGCGCAAACCCACCGATCCTACACCGAAAAGAACTCCTGCTGCCCGAAGGGGACCCCCGACGTCCCGCATTCAGTTCCATCACGGCCTTTTCGGAACGTCACGGCCTGTTTGCGGACACCAAACGGATCGGGACCCGAGAGGTCTGGGCGAAGCTCGTGTCGGACGCGGGGCTGGTCATCGACGGCCCTCGCCTACGCCACGCTTCGTTCGCCAGCGTCGAGCGCCACAAGACCGCCATAAGGCGATACGACCTTTCTGCCCCTGTAGCGCTCATGCTCAAGTATGGAATGCTGCGGAGGGCTTTCAGCCTGTTCGACTACGGCTGCGGTCTCGGCAGCGACGTCACCATCCTGAAGAACAGCGGATATGACGCCTTTGGCTGGGACCCGGCGCACAATCCGGATGGACTCAAAAGAGAAGCCGATGTCGTCAATCTCGGCTTCGTCGTCAACGTCATAGAGAATCCCCACGAACGAGCCGAGACGGTCAGGCAGGCTTGGTCGTATAGCAAGAGGGGCCTCTGTGTCGCGGCAATGCTCGTCAACCAAGCGGACATATCCGGACACACACCTCACGGCGATGGATATCTCACATCCAGGGCGACGTTCCAGAAATACTACACCCAGGCTGACCTGATTACCTGGATCTCGGAAATCGTGGGCGAACAGGCCATTACCCTGGGCAATGGGGCAGTAGCGGTTTTTCGGGACAAAGACCTCGAGCAGGAGATCAGGTTCGCCCGCTACTCCCGAATATCCGCGCCATCTATGGGCTCGACGCGTCTCGCCCGTCCGCTGCGCGCGGCCAAGACAACAAAGGATATACCGCCCGCCGTCACCGCCGCCTTATGGGAACTGACCCTCAGCCTCGGCAGAGCCCCCTGACCCTCTCGAGATCGATGCTGAGACGTCTTCGTTAATCGCGCTCGCGTCGCTTTCTCCGGCTGCCACTATCCACTCCTGTGTTGCGGGCTTCACGACCGCCGAACTGGAGGATGCGGCCGGAAAGAAACGCGAGGACGTCATCGTTATGGCGGCCTTGTCGCTCTTTCCGGGAGCGCCGAGATACGCGGCGTTGCCGCCGTCCATTCGGCGGAGCGTCCGCTACTTTTTCGGCAGCCACGAACGACTACTGGACGAGGCGCGCGGCCAGTTAACGGCATTGCAGGGTACAGACTCGTTGTCAGAGAGCTTTCACTCGGCTGTCACGGGCGGGGTGGCCATGCTGATTAATGACGCCCTTTCGTTCGGCATGACCAGCGAGGGGCGCTTGCCCGTTGGTCTGAGGGTGATGCTTGGCTGCGCTGAACTCGTCGCCCCTGGCTTCGGCGCGTGCGATATCGTGGAGATCGGGCCCGCGCGTGGACGGCTGAAGGGATATGTCTGCCGAAATTTCGACTCCGCCTTGCCGAGGATAGCATCCCGGATAGTCGTCGATCTCGCACGCTTCTCAATTGATAGGAAGGATTTCACCGATCGAGTGCTCTACACGAAGTCTCGATACATGGAACACACCGCCTGAATTTCGAGCGACAGCGTTCGATAGAGGCTGAACTCGTAGCCAAGGGGGTTGTGGACAGCAACGGAAACGGCCCGGAAGGGCGCGCCTTCAACGCGATGTTAAAAGGCATTTTAAAACAGTAATTTAACAATTTTGTACCGCTAGATCACACCCCATGCCCGAAACCTCCCCCCCCCGTCATCTCCCTCAACCCCAACTCCTCGACGATCCGCAGCGCCGCGGCGTGACGGCAAGTTCCTTCGCAATCATACCGGCCGACACCAGCGGCTTCGCCATGACCAGTTCGACCAGTGCCGGCAATTTTGACGAGGTGCGTTTCCCGACCAGTCGGCGCTCCATCATTTTTCGCGCAAGCAGCAGACGGTCATGTTCCTTGAGGCCGCGCTCTGCGGCGGCAACGATGCCGCCGAGAATGGCCAGCAGCCGGGTTTCACGGATCGCGATGCCGGCGGCGATCGACGGGAATGGTTTTCAGGCCGAGATTGACGGCAGCCAGATGCGCGCCGGTGGTGATGCCGGCCTGGCGCAGGAGTGAGGCGGACAGCAGCCGGCCGAGCCAGGGCGCATGCTGCAACACCGATAATTCATTCCAGGCATCGAGGGCGATCACTGCCTGCAGCACCGGGGGCATTTCTTGCGTCTGCCGCAACACGCCGCGCCATTCATCCAGGCGCTCGTCCTCGTCCCAGTCGAGATCGTAAACCAGCGGATCCTTTTCCGAGGCGCCGGCGCGGCCGGGCATCTTTGCCTGTTCGATGGCCGCACCCGATCAGGCGAGCACCGCATCGATGGCGGCGAATTCCTCGTCGAACACATTCGTGTTCCGCTCCGCTCTGTCCTCCCCTGATCCAAAGTCATCGTCATGCGCGGCCTCGGCCCTGGCCTCGCTCACGACGCTGCCATCGCCGCCAGATGATGGTGCAGGCCACGCCTGCCCGCGGAGGCCTTCCGGGCTCAGCGCCCAGCCGGCTGGCTGCGCGGCGATGCGTCGGCGGGTGCGCAAAACATCGCGGGCGATGGTCAGCTCGTGGGTCGGCGTGCGAATATCTTTCGTGGCGTCGTGCAGGACGAGGTCCTCTAGATGGACCAGTTCGCCATCGATCCACAGCGAGGCGCAGGCGTCGGTGAAGTGGGAGCGTTCGACAAAACCCTCGCCGACCGGCGAACGCGCGATCCGCTCGTCCAGACGGGTCAAGGCCGAGCCGGCTTCTGAAATCGGCCGCAGCAGGTTTGAGATGGGCAATTTCGACAAATCGTAAGACATTGAAATCATGGTAAATGATTTGCTAAACGGACACCACTGAATAGTTTGTGTCCGTCACTTGATGGTTATCTGGGTTGAGGCTCTAACCATCGATAAGTATAGGTTATCGATGGTAGTTGATCTGGAGTCGCAAATCAGAGAGAATCCGGGCAAATCACGGCCCTGGAGGCCGCCGAAACCGTCCTTTTGGAGCGTCCGTGGCCAAACCCAAGACATCACTGACCGCCGTCGAGCGCCGCGCCGAAGAGCTCGACACTATCGCCTCGGTGCTGCCACTTGAGCGCCGCGACGAACTTGCCGAGCTTTTGACCGACCACGACGTCGAGACGCTGCGTCATCTCGTCAACCAGGGCATGGGCGACAACACGCTGCGGGCGCTGACCTCCGATCTCGCCTATCTGGAAGCCTGGGGATTGGCCGCCACCAAAAAGTCGCTGCCCTGGCCGGCGCCCGAGGCGCTGCTGCTCAAATTCGTCGCTCATCACCTCTGGGACCCGCAGCACCGCGAGACCGATCCCGATCATGGCATGCCGGCCACCGTCGACGAAAACCTTCGAAGTCAGGGCTTTCTGAAATCCAAAGGCCCGCATGCGCCGGCGACGGTACGGCGGCGGCTGGCGAACTGGTCGACACTGACCAAGTGGCGCGGCCTCGATGGTGCCTTCGCCTCCCCTGCCCTCAAGTCGGCCATCCGCGTTGCGGTTCGCGCCGTCCCCCGGACGCGGGGTCGCAAGAGCGCCAAGGCGGTCACCGGTGACGTCCTGGCAAAGCTGCTGGCGACCTGCGCGACCGACAGCCTGCGTGATCTGCGCGACCGGGCCATCCTGATGGTCGCGTTTGCGTCTGGCGGCCGCCGGCGCAGCGAGATCGCCGGATTGCGGTGCGAGCAGCTGACCGTCGAGCCGCCGATCCCGATCGAGAATGGCACCCCCCTCCCCTCTCTCGCCATCCATCTCGGCCGCACCAAAACCAGCAGTGGCGAGCAGGACGACATGGTCTATCTGACCGGCCGACCAGTCGAGGCTCTGAATGCCTGGATAGCGGCAGCCAAGATCGAGAGCGGCAGCGTGTTTCGGGCGATCGGGCGTTGGGGAACCGTTTCAAAACGGGCGATCGATCCGCAGTCGGTCAATGCGATCCTCAAGCAGCGGGCGGCGATGGCCGGATTGGAGCCTGGGGAGTTTTCGGCGCATGGGCTGCGATCGGGATATCTAACGGAGGCCGCCAATCGTGGTATTCCCCTGCCCGAAGCAATGGAGCAATCGCTTCACCGTTCGGTCCACCAAGCTTCAAGCTACTACAACAATGCAACGCGGCGAAGTGGCAGGGCGGCTCGTCTGATTTGACATAAAGCGCTCCTCACATTCATCTGGTGAGGTCGTAGACGTCGGATAAGCTTGGCTTATCGGTTGTTGTTTTTATTACAAAGAAGCGGTCCAAATCACCAAGCAGAATCCCGAAAATGCCGCTCGGGAGACACTGCAAAGTGCCATAGCAGGGTTCCGATATCGTAAACGTGCGCCGTCATGAGCGCCCCAATATCGCGGTACTGGCTGCTACCATCCGTGCGGTAGGCGACGATCGAGAGCGCCGCCGCTGCTAGAGATGCTGCGGAACTTACAGTTTGCCACGAAAGTCAAATTGCGGTTGCAGCCAAAAGCTGGCCACTTCGCCGCCCCTGCCCTGCCGGCGCAAGCTGACGCGAGGCGAAAATGCCGCAGTTCACTCGGCTTTCGCGTCCAAGCGGCGCAAGAGGCGGAGTTTGAATACCACGAGTAACTACCCTGCTTGACCCCGTAGGATTGCATTGTAGATTTCTCCGCGCCGCCCGAGCACCGGCGTATTGGATCGAGATGAAACTCACCACTGGGCACCCGAGCATTTTGTTGCAACCCTTCCGGGAGCACTCCAATGGCGGCTAAACTCACCGAGCACCAGGACGCCCTGATCGACATGCTCATGGCAGCCAACGAGGCTTTGCGAAGCGATGAGGAAAAGCTAAGGGCTCTCATTGCCGAGAACGCGCCACAGAAAAAGATCGACGAGCTATCCCGGAAAGTGGACAATCTGGAAAGTTCCATCATCCGGCTGAATGCCTTTATGAAATGAAATAAGCGGCGCCGGGCTGAGACCAAGGCGCTATTCACCGAGTAGGCTCACGGAGAAGACCGCCCGTGGATGATAAAAGGGAGTTCATGTGCCTAAAAAGCAGCCTCGATAGCTGAATCGGCCCCGGCCGAGAAATCGCACTGAGCAGTACGTTGCGCGGATGCCCAAAGTCTTAAGGATTAAGCGCGAAAGTGCATGTGGCAAAATGCAGTGCGTTGAGGCAAAATGGATCGCCCACACAGCAATCAGAGACCCGGCTTTAAAGGCTTTCACCCCCTCGACTGGGCGTCGAGGGTGAGCAGACTGATCTTCTCCCGCCACAATCCTGATACGATTGCGCGTCTTCTGACCGAGCTCATTCAGAAAGAAGCCGTCATCCAGGAGAAGACCGCCGCACTGCTGCACAGTCGGAAAATCTTCGACCGTTCCTCAGCTGCGGCTAGGTTGGGAGTGTGGCAGTGCAGCCTGCCCGACAACACTTTGGAATGGACTGACGTTGTCTACGATATGTTTGATCTCCCACGCGGATCAGACCTTGACCGCAATGAGATTGTCAAATGCTACGCCGAGGCGTCCGCAAGGGAGCTCAATACGCTGCGGAGCAAAGCGATCGCGGAGCGGAATGGCTTTACGATGGATGCCGAGATCATAACGGCAATGGGCAATCGTCGCTGGATCCGCATCACCGCAACAGTCGAATGCGAAGATAGCAGACCGGTTCGCATCTTTGGCATTAAGCAGGCCATCACAGTCGAAAAAAATCATGAAGGACCGGACACAATATCTCGCCGCCTTCGATGTAATGACGGGCTTGGCAATTGGGCGCAATTCCAATCAAAACTCGTGGAGTTCTGTCACGACTACGGTCGAGGGGATACCCGACAGCTCTGATTTTAGTCGATCTGGATGGCTTCAAGACGCTCAACGATACATTCGGCCACTCCGCTGGAGATGATTGCTTGAGGGAAACGGCCCGCCATCTTGAACGTGTTTGTACAGACGCCGTACTGATTGCACGCATTGGCGGCGATGAATTCGCAATTTTGGTTAGCGAAAACAGAGATACGGTGTCGAATGTCGCCCGCAATATTATCGGAGCGTTGTACAGACCTGTTCATCTCGAAGGTCGCCAGGTCCAGATTGGGGCTTCTGTTGGAATAGCCTTCATGGATGGCTCGACGCCTTCAGATTTCTTTAAGAAGGCCGACGTTGCTCTTTACGCGGCCAAGGCGGCCGGGCGGAATACGTTCTGAAATATCCGGAGATGCCGACGATGGCCATATTCGTCGGGCGACCGACGCAGCATAGAGACAAGCAAGTGCCCGAAGAGTTCCTGATCAGCGAGGCATCGAAGTCAGCTTAAAAGGAGAAGGATATTGTCTTGCATTACGGCTTTCCGAGAACGACCGATCTTTGAAAGCGTCGAGCGCAATGCCTGAGCTTCTTCAGCTGTCCAGACAGCACGTGGACATGCTATGAACGTAGACCAAAGAACCGCCGGGCGTGTCAGGCAACGCGTGATGGAGAATCCAATATAGACCCCCGTCGCTACACGATCCTTATCTACCAGCATGGCGCGATCGTAGTCGAGGGTGAGTTCCACGATGAAGAGGCTGAGGCGGCGATCGCGCGCACCGTACCCTCGACGGGGCTCAAGCCGCAACGGATCATGATGCTTGCGATCCTCAATCAGGGCCACTACACCATCAACGGCTGGCGTATCGTCATTCGCCGAGCGTATAGCTAAGCCCATACCCTCCTCGGTCTTGCGACGCAGGAAGAGGTGCTCGGCCATCCGGTGGCCGGTGCAAGCTGGGAAGGATTTGTAATCGAGACCCTTATTGCCGCCGCGCCGGCTGGAACTCAGAGCAATTTCTATCGGACCGCCGCAGGAGCCGAGATCGACCTGCTTCTGACTCCGCCTGGCGATCGACCGTGGGCCATTGAAATCAAACGTAGTCTGACTCCGAAGGTGGAGAAGGGCTTTTACCTCGCTTGCGAAGATATTGAACCTGCAAGACGCATTGTCGTCTATCCCGGAACAGAGACCTTTCCGCTTAGAGAGAGCATTGAAGCCATGGGCGTGAAGAGCGCTGCTCAGGCGCTCCTCGGCCTGTGCTAACAAAAAGACTCAGGAAACTGCATTGACGCCTGCGAGCCTCAGTCCGCACCAACGGCGCAGGTCACAAGCGTCATCGCTGGGCCACGGCTGATCGTTTGGCCGAGATTAGGTGTCAGCGCTGGATGGCAGATCGATTTCTCTACCGATTGATACCGGTTCTTCCTCTGGCGAGGCCCTCTCTGGTCGTTCTTTCCGGTCAGCAGCAACCGCTGCCCTGCCCCAGGCTTCAGCGCGATCCATTAGCGAGACCATTTCGTTCTTCAAACCATGCGATCGTACGATGTCACCAGCATGGATCGGATTGCTGCGCGGGTCGTAAAATGTCGCGATATCTTCGCCCGCAGCCTGTCTTGCCGCTTCCAGCCGCGCCCTTATCTCGCCGAGCTCGGTTTTCGCAGCAAAATATTGTCTCATAACCACGATGAGATCTCGGTCGCCCGCGCTGGTTTCCATCGATACCCCTTACATTTCATTAAAGTAAGGGCAGTGACCGATAAGAATGGCAAAATCTGGATGCGCCCCTGCCCCGCCTGGATCACAGTTTGGAGCTAAGAAGGCCGGGTTCGCCCCAGCCTTCCTAGACTTGGTGCCTTCGCAATCGGACTTATGCTTGCAAGTTGTCCGCCGACATTTTGCCTGACTTGCGATCCTTCACCAATTCATAGGTAATCTTCTGACCATCATTCAATCCACGCATACCAGCGCGTTCTACCGCCGACACGTGGACGAACACGTCGCTGCTGCCGTCGTCAGGCTGGATGAACCCAAAACCTTTCGTTGCATTGAACCACTTTACCGTTCCAGTAGCCATCTCGGCTTTCTCCCATTGTTCTCTTCAGACGAAGGGCCGTTGGCTCTTCGCAGCGAACATAGGTAGTCAGACCCGAAAAGCAAAGGAGCCTTGTCGCTTGCAGGAAATTCCTCAGGGCTCGCGCCCAACTCGATGAGGTGCAGTATTTCGTTTGGGTTCTCAAAGGCGCTATCATGTCGCAATACCGACTATTTGCGCATGAAGTTTGCCATGGCAAACTTCAATCCCCCGGCTCTATAAAACAGTGTTGGTCAGACGCGCTCTTATTCGACAACGAGTTGGTATGCCGGCGTTAAATCAGGACCATACTGGGCGCGCCAAAGGCCACCGCGCCCTTACAATTTTTCTGGCCGTACATTTTTCCCATTGTTATCGCCCGGCCGACAGCTGCAAAACATGTTTGTGGTCTGGTTGCGCGTGCTCTTTCACCTGGCCAGCACGAGGTCACTCTGGGGCAAAGCAACAACGTGTATCGTCCCGGCAGGGGTAGACCATAATGTCGCCGATGACACTGCGCCTATAGAAAAACAAACCGATGGGGCCTAACATCTCGTACGATCCATCGACAATCGCCCTGCCGTAGGGTGACCCTTCCGGTTCTTGCCGACGAAGGATTCAGCTATAACCGTGACGAACACCCGCGGATACAGCGAGGCTACGGGCAGAACTGAGAACAACTGACGTACGTCGGTGGAAACGCGAGGCCATTCCCGGGTCCGCCGCTGGTCGGCGAGGCGCCGCGTGGGCTTGAGTGGAGTTACAGCGACAACAGACATACGTTTCCAGGAGGCGTACGACGTTCGGCTGATCCCCGTCTGCGTGTCCCAGAATCACCCCCATTCAAAAAAGCTGGCGTAGTAAATTCGAGTTTGCCGCGGCAAACTGCCTACCACAGGGATCATCCAAACTGTCTGACCCGGTCGCCATGGCTTTTCAGCAATGCCATGATCATTGGCCCGAGCGAAAACTCCCCACGCTCGGTTCGCCGCGTCAGATCCCGCAGATAACCGCCGGCCGAGTTGATGAAGTTCGCGCGCTCTAAAATCCCGGCCACCGCAACGGCCGCGTTCTCCGGCCCCATGGCGTCGCAAGCATCCTGATAGGCCGACGGGCTTACGCCCAGAACTGATCTAACCACCACGGCGGCTGACATCAGATCGCGCCAGCCTCCAATCGTGCCACCCGGCCCATAGTCGGCAATCGTCGGGCATGCCTTCAGCACCACCCCCTAGCGGGAACGCCTTTAACCGCTCACTCCTCGGCTGGTTGGCCTCACTCGGTTTCTCCGCCGTCTCTTTTCGGGAGCTAGGTTCAAGTTCATTAGGGGATTTGGGGTTTGAATTCTGTATGTGCCGCTCAATATGATCACCATTGGTGCTCATATTTTCGATATTTTCCATAATTTCCAGTCTGCTGAGGACCTCTTCTTGCAGCATCTGCATCTCTTCGAGTAATGCCATGACCTTTGCTAGCGTAGGCACGGTCGGAATTTGCCCGACCAGAGCGACGTACATCTCCTCGATAGCCTGCCAATCGCCGTCTGCGCCCTCATCCATGGCTACGCTGATCAGCTTGCGGACATCCCGGCGGCATATCGTCAAACTCTCCTTTGCCTTCCTCAAGGCCGCACGATCCGCCATAATTTGCTGAGCCATCATCGCCAGCTCTTCGGATCGTGCGAGCAGCGGCGACAGGTCGAAGCCGAATGCACTTTCGATCTTCCCGGCTCCGTCCTTCCGAGCATAACGTTTTCCGTTTGCACTGTCCTTCCGCACAATCAAGCCCGCCTCCACCAGCACGGCAATATGCCGGCGCAACGTCGCACCCGCCATCCCGTGCGCTCGCAGCGCGAGCTGGGTGTTTGATGGGAAGACGATCAGCTTCGCGTCTTGGCGCAGCTCATTTTCCGGATAGAAGCTCAACAGCGCGTCGAGCACGGCGAGGCTATTGGACTGGATCCCGAGCATATCCATCGCGGCGGACGCATCCCTGAAGACTCTCCACTTGTCCGCTGTCTTCCCCTGCTCGATTTCGGCCAATGTCGTTTGGCGCCGCACGAGCGCAAGCGTCATCGGCCGCCGCCCGAATGGCGTCGTCACACTTCCCGTCTGCATTGTCTCTCACCCTTAAGAAGGCAAAAGAAATACGCTCACCAAAACGGTGCCAAAACACTTGACTGCGATTCGGGGGAAATGCGATTCTCTGGCTGCTTACACGAGAGAGGCTTCCACGACGGCAACGTTTGGGGGCCTTTTTCTTTTCCCGGCTTACTCTCCGTTGTTCTGTTGATCTTTCGCACTGCTCTTGGAGCGATGCTCCTCAAACAGCGCGGTTAAGTGTTCAAGCACGAAGGCCGCGAACTCCGGCGCCTTTCTCGTGTCGATAGATATATCGAGTTTCACGTTAACTCTCGTCACTTTCGCTAAGGGCACGCCGGCGCTTGTCGTCCACACATCCGGATCGGCTCTCTTCGACCTTGGCTTCAAATAAGCAAGCAACGTCTTAAATCGCTCATCCGACGGGAGAACGCGGATCTCGTCGGACAACACAAATTCTGTTGCTTCGCCAAATTTATCGTTTTTCTCCAGAAAGTCGGCGAGATCCGACCAGCTCCGCCGCCCGACACCCGGTGCAGGTCCAATGGCGTCGATCAGGTCTCCAGTTAAGCGTGAGATCACGGAGAGCATGATCGAGACATCGCCCTTGTGAAGCGACATCGCCGACATGATCACTTCTCTCGAAAACTGCGCCTTCAGACGGTCGGCGAATCGCGCCTTTTCGATGTAGGTCAGATCCTGCCGTTGGTTGTTCTCTTGGCCCTGGGCCACAACGAGTTGCTCATCCGTCAAGTCCCGAACGATTGCCTTCACCCAAAGGCCCAGTTCCGTGACTGCTCGAAGGCGTCGGTGGCCGAATGCAACCTGATATCGTCCGGGCTGGGCCGGGTGAGGGCGGACAAGGATTGGTACTTGCTGGCCTTGTTCGCGGATAGATTCCACGAGCCCGTCAATGTCGCCTGGCATGCGGTCCTGCACGAAGGACGGATCGATTTCGGCAGGGTTCATATCGATCACGGCCTGGCCTTCCGCCAAGCGACGTTCGATTTCCTCCGCGCGGCCGAGACGGTCGTTCTGCTCATGCAACGCGTTACCAATATTGGCTGTCAGCTTTGTCGCCGGGTCACGATCTTTGCGGGCCACACCGAGGAGCGGCATGGCGCGGTTTTTTGCCTGACCATCATGTGGGACGGTCGGGACGTTTGCTGAAACGCCTAGGAGATCCTTTCGGCTCATGCGGTTCTACCCCACGCTTTCTTGATTAGCGACTCGATCTCGTCGTTGACGGCGTTCATCGCCTCCAAAGCCCGGTCGTAGGTGGACCGTGTAAACTGGCCGCGTTCGACTTCGAACAATGTCTGGTTCGTTAGGCCGGCATCCGAGACTGCCGTAGTCTTCAGCATCGGAAAGTTCAAAACATTCTCGCCAAAGATCGAGCGGAGATAGCCGACCATTTGGTTCTGTGGTCCATCGCTGGGCTCGGAAGCGGGTGATCAAATAGCGCATCCAATTGAAATTGAATTGAGCCCCGGCATTCTCGATCTCACGAAGCAAGTTGGACGTCATCGCAAGAAACTGGTTCATGGACATGACGTCCAGCATTTGCGGATGCACTGTGACGAGGATTGACGTCGCTGCTGTGAGTGCCGACAGCGTCAGGTAGCCAAGTTGCGGCGGGCAATCGATGACAACGACATCGTAATTGTTCATGATATCTTCTATGACTTGGCTGATCCTCCCATAGAACAGCGTGTCACCTTCCTTGCGCTTCATCAGCGCACGGGGCGTATCGTGCTCAAACTCCATAAGTTCCAGATTGCCGGGAATCAGGTGGAGGTCGGGAATGTAGGTGCCTCTGACAACTTCCTCTATAGGGCGCTGTTCGTCGTCGTAACGAATGGCGCCATACAGGGTTTCGTTTGGGCCAACATCCGTTTCCGGTTGGCTCCCGAAGAGAGCCGAGAGACTCGCCTGCGGATCGAGATCGATAGCAAGAACGCGATATCCCCGCATGGCCAGATACTGCGCCAGATGGGCAGCAGTCGTGGTCTTCCCGGACCCACCTTTAAAGTTCATGACGGAAATGACTTGAAGCTGTTCGTCGTTGCGCCGATGCGGAAGGTAACGGCGATTCCCCCGGCCGACCTGATCCATATGCTTGCGGATCTCGTGGATGTCTTCGATTGAGAAGATCCGGCGGCCGCCAGGGCTTGTGCTGACGTTTAGTTGTGGCATATCGCCCTGCGATTTGCCGAAGATACGACTCGCCGACACCCAGCAGCTTGGCGGTCTCCGATGGCCCAAACGTCCGAATGCTTTTCTGGGCGGTAGGGGGGAAGACTTTAAGGTGATGTGCTTGAAGTTGGGTCGACAGAGCCTCCGCATGCCGTTCCATCAAGGCAGTCAAACCTTCGACTAAAGGCGCTGTTTTTCCGGCGGTCTGCGGCATTGCGGAACTCATTTCTTGCCAGTGGCGATATTTTGCGGGAAAGCGAACAATTTCCGCCGTTGGCAATAGGCTCCGATTCTGAGTTCCGGGCAAGGCCTTTTTGGTTAACGAATCCTTAATTCAACTCCAGGTTCTTATGCAAGATCAATGGCGCGATCGGTAAAAGCCAAGAGGAACAAGCAATTGCACCGATAACAATGCACACGAGCCGAAAACAGCCCTCTTGGAAAAAAATGGGGACGAGACCGATTTCCCGGAACCGTCACCCCGTCGAGGCCGGGGGGCATCGTTCATACGATGCAGCGACGATCCGAATCGGCGTGACAGCTATGGTCCCTGCAAACAGCCATTGTACTTAATGTCTGCCCACGGGAGCCGCCCATCACAGCCCGGGAGGCGGCTCAAATGACGAGCGCAGGAATTCGCTGTCATCTACGGTCCCGGCGATATTGCCGCCCTCACCATCGCATCAGCGCCCGTACGCGATGGGACAACGATCCCACCACGCGCACCATGACTGCACGGGCCGAAAGTCCTTGCCGCAAAAGCTTCCATCAACGGTATCCGGCGCGGCAGAGACGCGCTGGCAAGGAAGTCCCACTGCAATTACACCAACAGATGTGCTGCTCGGCCACCGCGCCTTGTCGCTGTTGTAGTAACTGGAGGCCTGTTGCACGGATTGATGACGCGACTGGTCCATTGCTCCCCGGGAGCGGGATGCCTCGGTTGGCGGCCTCGGTGAGATAGCCCGACCCGCAGGCCGTGCGCCGAATAATCCCGCGGCTCGAGGCCGCCCGCAGCTTGAGTATGGCATTGACGGCCTGCGGGTCGAGCGCGCGACGGGAAAAATTGCCCCAGCGATCAATCGCCTGAAACACACTGCCGCTGTCGAGCTTCGATGCAGCAATCCAGGTATTCAAGGCATCCACCGGCCGGCCGGCGAGATAGACGGCTTCGTTCTGGCCGGCGCCGCTGGTCTTTGTACGGCCGAGATGGATCGGGATCGAGGGGAGGGGCGTGTCGCGCTCATCCATGACTTGAACCTCGATCGTCAACTGCTCCTCGCGCATCGACGCGATTTCGCTGCGCCGGCGACCGCGGTAAGCGAAGGCGACCATGAGAATGGCCCCGTCGCGCAGATCGCGCGGACTGTCACTCTCACAGGTCGCCACCAGCTTTACCCAGAACATCTCCAGTCACTGCCTTGGCACTCTTGCGGGTGCCGTTGCCGCGGCGTGGCGCGAATGGCAAGGCGGATGGCCGACTTGACGGCAGGGGAGGCGAAGGCTCCATCGAGGCCGCGCCATTTGGTCAACGTCGACCAGTTGGCGAGCCGTCGTTGGACGGTGCGAGCGCCGCCGTCGATATTTCTTCGCTGCGCACGGCGATCAGCGGCCTGAACAAGTCGTTCCAGTGGGCGACCGCAGAAAAGATGCCGAAGGCGGCGATAACCGGTGTGCTCATCGGCATGATGATGCGCCAGATGATCTCGACCTCGCCCAGCTCGTCCAGTCGAGCCGCGTAAAGGATCTCGTCGGGAACCGATCGGAAGAACTGGCGCAGCAGAAAGACGCCGAATGCGGAAATAATCCAGGGCAGGATCAGCGCCGTTGGCGTCAGTCTGACAAATAACCGGCCGTGGATCCATTGCGAGTCATCGAACGACGTTTCAATGCCCTCTGGAGGTCCTGGTGCCAATAGCTCCCGCCCGATGAAAATCAGATGCTCGGCGTTGGGCATAATATTTTAGTCTGAAACCTTGCACACGAGTCGCAGAATTGTCTCGATGTTAAAAGCGATGCGATCCACGAGTGCCTCCGGCGCCATCAAGTCGCGCTCAAACACAATCGAGCCGGTGTACCTGTTGGTTAGGTAATAGTAACCGATTGCCGCAATGGTAATGTTAAGCTGCACGGGGTCGATGTTCTCGCGGAAAACGCCTTCCTCCACACCGCGCCGCAATATACTCGAGACCATGTCCACAAGCCGTCTGCTTACGACATGGATGACTTCCGATTTCTTCAGGTGTTTCGCCTTGTGCAGGTTCTCGCTGTTGACCAAGGTTATGAATTCAGGGATTGTCCAGATAATATTTCCATGTGAACCGGACCAGTTTTTCGAGCGCGGACTTCGCGTCGAGGTGATCGAGTTCAAGTTTTTGTTCCGCCATGCGGATATCGGTGTAGGCCTCTTCAAGTACGCGCTGAAACAGCGTCTCCTTGCTTTCGAAATAGTGGTAAATCATCCGCTTGTTGGCCTTCGCGCGTTCGGCGATATCGTCGACACGAGACCCGCCTAGGCCGCTTTTGGCGAATTCCTTTTTGGCCGCCAACATAATGCGCTTCTGTGTAGCCTCGGCATCACGAATACGGGGTTTCTGTGGGACGGATCCTATCATGATCTCGTGAGCCTTCTCAAGGTTGCTGTTTCGCTCTCGGCTTGCAAGGTAACGAAGATGACCGTCGCGTCAACCGAGCGGGTGAGCCGCTTTTTGCTTGACATCAGGGTGGCAAAAGCACGGCAGCTCTTATCCGACGCGCCGCAAAAATCAGACACACCCACTCTCAAAGCATCTAACTCGATAGTTATTTAGCCCGTTGTGCGCTTGCAGGTGCAAGCTGCGATTTCAAGATTAAGCTGCCTTGACAATTTTTCGATAAGCCAGTAACTAGTTAGTGCACTATAAAAGCAAGCGGCGACGCCGGGAGGGGTTCATGACGTCGCCTGCGGGCAGAGGAACGCAGACCGAACGCAGTTTTCAACGGGAGAGAGAAATGTCCTTTATCAAGAAGTTCATCGAGCAGGAGGCGATCAACCGCCGCAATTTCCTTTTCGCATCGGCCATGGGCGCAGGCGGGCTTGCCGCTGCGACGATGTTCAAGGCCGGCCCGGCGCGGGCAGCCATCGAAGATCCGGCAATTGCGTGGAGCTATCGCGACCGTACCAATCCGTACTGGAATGCAATCGTTTCGGGCGGCGAGTCCTTTGTTGAAAGCATCGGCAAGTCGAAGGCCGACCTGATCAATCTGATCAACGAGGGCAGCAGCGAAAAGTCGCTATCGGACGTTAAGGCGTTGCTGTCGAAGACCAACGGCAAGCTGGCGCTGGCGATCGACACGAACGATTCACCGAACGCCCGTCCGGTGGTCGAGGCCGTAGCCGAGAAGGGCGCCTTCGTCTCCACCTTGTGGAACAAGACGGCCGACCTGCATCCGTGGGATTTCGGCGACAATTACGTTTCGCACATGGCCTGGTCGGATGTCGGCCCGGCTGAGCAGACAGCGACAATCCTATTCAAGGCCATGGGCGGCAAGGATGCGATCGTGGGCCTCGGCGGTATCGCATCGAATAATCCGGCCATCGAGCGCCGCAACGGCCTCGACAATGCGATGAAGAAATTCCCCGATATCCAGCTCCTGGACTACCAGGCCGCCGACTGGGATACGCAGAAGGCCGCCACCATCATGGCGAGCTACCTGACGCGCTTCGGTGACGAAATCAAGGGAGTCTTCTGCGCCAACGACACGATGGCCTACGGCGTTCTGGAGGCGCTCCGGGCCGAAGGCCTGGCCGGGCAGATCCCGATCGTCGCCTATGACGGCAATGCGCAGGCCGTCGATCTGATCATGGCTGGCGAGCTTCTCGCCACCGTTTATACCAATCCCTACTGGGGCGGCGGCATCACTGCGGCGCTCGCCTATCATGCGGCGATCGGGACCTTCAAGCCGTCCGAGGAGCCACATGAGCACCGCGAGTTCAACGGTCCGACGATCCTCATCACCAAGGACGATGCCGAGAACTTCAAGAAGCAGTACGTCGATGCGACTCCTTCTTACGACTGGAAGGACTTCTGGGGTCCTTCCACCGGCGCCATCACGTACTGATCGGTAGCCGTCGTGCAGAGACTTCCGGCATGTGTCCGACCATACGGATGCATGCCGGAACCTGGATGCTTTGAAGTCTGTTTGTGAAACTGCAGAGAAAGCGGAATTGCCGGCACCCAACGCCCGCAAGTGCCGCTTGGCGGCGCGATGAGTGCTTGCCAAAGGAGACGATCATGACCTTTCCCGACCGGGATGTCTTGCACAGATGGGCGCCGCTACTGGTGCTCGTCGCGCTGGTATGTTTTTTTCGCTGGTTAATCCCAATTTCATGTCGCTGCGCAATTTCGCCCGCATCGGCATTTCCATGACGCTGCCGCCGCTAATGGTCGCCGTCGGCGTGACCTTCATCATCATCATGGGTTCCATCGACCTGTCGATGGAAGGCGCGGTTGCCGTCTGCGCCGTGGTGTTCGCCGCCATCTTCATGTGGCTCGGGGGAACGCTTGCAAGCTGGGCCTGGCTGGCACTGCCCGCCTGTATCGTGGTCGGCGCGCTTTATGGCCTGCTCAACGGACTGGTCCATGTGAAGCTGCGGATCCCGTCGTTCATGGCGAGCCTGAGCATGGGCTTCGTCGGTATAGGTCTTTCGCTGTTGATGACCGGCGGCGATCGCATCCGGGTCGAGGACAAGATTTTCCGGTCGTTGCTGACCGAGCGTTATTTCGGGTTCCCGCTGATGGTTCACGTTGCGCTGCTGGTCATTCTGATCGCCTGGTTCATCCAGAGCCGCACCGCTATCGGGCGAAATTTCTATGCGGTTGGTGGCGGTGAAGAATTGGCCCATGCGTCGGGGCTGGACGTCAAGCGGGTGCGGGTCCTCGGCTTTATGCTGGCCGGCGTTTTCTATGCTCTGGGCGCCCTTTTCGCCGTCGCACAGATCGGCATCGCCGAGACGGCGACCGGCTACAATTTCATGTTTGTCTCCATTACCTCGGTGGTCGTCGGCGGCACCGCGCTCTGGGGTGGCAACGGCGGTGTCTGGAACACGCTGGTTGGCGTTTTGATCGTCAATGTCATCAACAACGGCATGATCGTCATGGGGTTGCCGCGCTACCTGCAGGACGGTGTCCTTGGCCTGCTGGTAATTCTTGCAGGTCGTCCTGTCGACGGATCGCAAATCCCTCGCATTCGTGAAGTGAGCGGACCATGTTTGAGCTGAAGAAAGTTGAAAAGACCTTCCCGAACGTCCGGGCGCTGAAGGCAATCGATTTCCACATCAAGAGGGGCGAGATCGTCGGTCTCGTCGGAGAGAACGGCGCCGGGAAATCGACACTGATGAAGGTCATCTACGGCGCGTACCAGCATGATGGCGGCGAAGTGCTGATTAACGGAAAACCGGTGCGCTTTGAAAATCCGCCAGGCGATGGACAAGGGCGTCGGCATGGTTTTTCAGGAACAGTCGCTGATCGGCAATCTTACGGTGATGGAGAACATTTTCCTCGGCTTCGAACGTCAGTTCGTCAAGTTCGGCATCGTCGACTGGAAGAAGATGGCCGCCGCCGCCCGTTACCAACTGGCCAAAGTCAAGCTGTCGATCGACCCGAAGATGGTCACATCGAAGCTCTCCTTCGCGCAACGCCAACTGGTCGAACTTGCAAAGGTGCTGACGTTGGAAGAGCGGGTCCACGGAGATCTCGTTATCCTCCTCGACGAGCCGACGTCGGTGCTTGCCAAGGAGGAAGTACAGCTTCTTTTCAAGCTGGTGCGCGAACTGCGTAGCCGCGCGTCCTTCATCTTCGTTTCGCACCGGCTGGATGAAGTGCTTGAGCTGTCTGATCGGGTTTATGTGATGAAGGACGGCGAAGTCGTCGATCACGTCGAGACATCCGTCGCGACCGCTGAAAGCATTCAGCACAAAATGGTCGGCCACGATATCAACAAGGAATACTACCGGGAAGAAAAGCAGTTCGCCTACGATCCGGCAAAAGTTCTGGTCGAACTCGATGCAATCAGCCTTGCGGGAAAATACAAGGATATATCGCTGTCGCTGCACGCCGGCGAAGTCCTGACCCTCGTCGGCACAGAAGGCTCGGGGCGCGAAGCCATTATCCGGACCATCTTCGGCATGCAGAAGCCGCAGTCAGGCTCCGTCACGGTCAAGGGCCGCAAAATCACAACCTACAGCGCGGATGCAGCCGTGGCCAACGGCATTGGATATATTCCACGCGAGCGCAAGATCGAAGGCATCGTCGCCGGCATGAGCGTCTATGAAAACCTGACCCTTTCGCAGATGGGGCGGTATAGCCGCTTCGGCTTCCTGCGGATCGGGGATGAAAAAGCGTTGGCGCGCGAATGGATCAAGAAACTCTCCATCAAGGCGTCTTCTGAATATGCCGATTGCGGCAATCTTTCAGGAGGCAACCAGCAGAAGGTCGTGCTTTCCAAGTGGCGTAGCGGTGGCTCGGACATCATCCTTCTCGATCACCCGACCCGTGGCCTCGATATCGGGGCGAAGGAAGATGTTTACGAGATGGTGCGCGCGATGAGTGCCGACGGCGTCGGCATTATCCTGATCGCCGACACGCTTGAAGAGGCTATCGGACTTTCGCACACGATCGCCGTGATCAAGGATGGAGAGATCCAGAAGCGGTTCGACGGCAAGCCGGGTCACAAGCCGTCCTTGTTCGATCTCATTCACTACATGATCTAGGGGCAGGCCATGACTCTCGAAAAACTCAAAAAACACTTTCCGTGGATCACGCTGCTTACCCTCGTCGTTTTCGTCGGTGCGCTCGACAGCAATTTTCTGCGGCCCGAAAACCTGCTGCAGCTCGCAGGTGACATTTCAACCTTGTTCGTCATGGCGCTGGGTATCACCTTCGTCATCTACATCGGCGGCATCGATCTTTCTGCACAATCGGTCGCCAACATGACGACGGTTTTGGCGACGTTGATGTTACCGATTTTCGGCGCTTCGACCGCCGTCATTTGCGTTCTCATCGGGGCATTGTTCGGTTTCGTTTCCGGCTTTGTCTCAACTAAGCTAAAGGTGCCGTCGTTTATTGCCACGCTTGCCGTCGGCAGGATAGCACTGTCCGTCGGACAGTTCGCGTCCGGTCAGCGCGCTCTATATGGACGCGGTGCTGCGCGATCAGTCGTTCAGCTGGCTTACCGGAAACATCGGCGGCATCCCGCGCGAAATGATCATTGCAGTGTTACTGCTGGTCGGTGCTCTCATTCTAGAACGGCGCACGACCATCGGGCGCGCCTTCAAAGCGATCGGCGCCGGCGAACTGGCAGCGGTTGCGTCCGGCCTGCGCGTCGGTCGCTACAAGATGGCCGCCTTTGCAATCTCCGGCGCCTTCGCGGCGACCGCCGGTCTGCTGTTCGCGGTAAAGCTTTCCGGCGGGTCACCGGAAATGGCCAACGGCTTCCTGCTTCCTGCGATCGTCGTGGTTCTGGTCGGCGGCACGCCGTTGACAGGTGGGGTGGGCGGCGTGCTCAACACACTGATCGGCGCGCTGATCGTCGCCGTCATCCGCACGAGCATGCTCTATCTCGAAATCCCCGCGACCGCCCAGCAGATATTCTTCGGCGTGGTCCTTATCGCCGCGATCGCCTTTACGATCGACCGAAGCAAGGTGAGGACGGTGAAATGACGGTCGATAGGCCTGTTATGCGGGCGGCCGTATTGGTCGAACCCAAAAAGTTCGAGATTCGCACCGTGCCGGTTCCCGAGATCGGGGCCGACGACGTATTGATCAAGGTCGAGCGCTGCGGTATCTGCGGCACGGACCTCCACATGTTCAACGGCCACTACGCGGCCGACCAACTGCCAATCATTCCCGGGCATGAGTTCTCCGGGCGGATTGCCGCCGTCGGTTCCAGCATTGCCCATCTTGAGATTGGTAACAAAGTCGTCGCGGATATCAACATCGGATGCGGCAACTGCTTCTACTGCCGCCGCAACGAGATCCTCAATTGCACCGAAGTCCGGCAGGTGGGCATATCCTGCGACGGTGCCTTCGCCGAATATGTGTCGATACCCGCACGACTGGTCATTCCAGCGCCGGCTGATGCGCCCTTCGATCTCCTGGCATTGACCGAACCCGTTGCCTGCGTGGTGCGGGCGGCGCGAAAGGCCGATGTGCGCTTTGGCCAGTCCGTCCTGATCTTCGGTGCCGGACCGATCGGCAACCTGCATGTACAGATGATGCGCCTTGTCGGCGCCGCGCCCATCATTGTCGTCGAACTGTCGCCCGAACGCGCCAGGATGGCAAAGGACGCCGGGGCCGATGTGGTCATCTCCCGATCCTGCGACCGTTCGAGATACGGTTCTTGCACATACGGGTGGTCGCGGCGCAGATGTCGTCATTGAAAGCGTCGGCATTCCGGCACTTTACCGGCAAGCATTTGATCTGGTTCGGCCTGGCGGGCACATTGCGGCCTTTGGTATCGCCGGCCCGAACGACAGTATCCCGCTTCCGCTGCTTTCAACGGTCCTGAAAGAATATTCACTGAAAGGATCGGTGGCCGGGATGGGTGTCGACATGCACGACGCGCTGACGCTGCTGATACATGGAAGATTCTCGACGGTTCCGTTCCACGATAAGTATTTTACGCTGGACGATATCCAGGATGCTTTTGAGGCCGTGCCGAAAAATCCGGCAGCCTTGAAAATTCAAATCGCCATGTAGGATAGACATCCGCCGCCCTTTGACCGGCTGCGGCCGGTTCCAGCTTGACAGCGGGTCATGCATATAACCATATAGTTACTTAATTTGACGGCCTCACTGAAGGAAGGTCGCAGCAGGGAGAGAAACATGGATCAGGCCACACAGTTCAATCTGCCGGAACAGCCACGGGATTTCGGTTTCTTCGTTGATGGAAAATGGGTTGAAACAGGAAATCGGAAACTTGTCGAGCGGCGTAGTCCCGCACACGACGTGTTGGTGACGCGTTACCCGTTGCACGATCGACGATCTTGACAACGCCGTTGCCGTTGCCCGCAAGGCCTTTGCGGATCGGCGCTGGGCCGGTCTTTCCGGTTCCGATCGCGCTGACGTGCTTTTGCGCGCCGCCCAGGGAATTCGCTCGCGTCGACGAATTGGCGCTGCTCGAAACATTGGAAACAGGCAAGCCGATCGCTCAGGCACGCGGAGGTTCTTGGCGGCGCAAACATTTTCGAATATGCCGCTGGCGGCGCCTGTGCCTTGCACGGCGACACGTTCAACAATCTCGGCGACAACATGCTGGCGCTTGTGACCCGTGAGCCGATCGGTGTCGTCGGGCTGATCACGCCGTGGAACTTCCCTTTCTTCATCCTGTGTGAGCGCGTCCCGTTCATTCTCGCTTCAGGCTGCACGATCGTCGCCAAACCCAGCGAAGTCACGTCTGCAACCACGTTGTTGCTGGCCGAGATCGTATCCGAGGCGGGACTTCCGGACGGCGTTTTTAATGTCATCACCGGCAGTGGCAGCGAAATCGGCCAGGCGATGACCGAACATGCGGATATCGACATGGTTTCATTCACCGGTTCCACCGGGGTCGGTCGCAGCACACTGTTGGCATCGGCCGGCAATTTCAAGAAGGTCGGCCTCGAACTGGGCGGAAAGAACCCGCAGATCGTCTTTGCCGACGCCAATCTCGACGATGCGGTCGACGGCGTTATTTTCGGCCTTTGTTTCAATGCCGGGCAGTGCTGTGTCGGCGGCAGCCGCGCCGTGGTCGAAAAATCGATTGCGGCCGAGTTCGAAAAGAGGCTGAAGGAGAAATTTGCAAAGGTGCGCATCGGCGATCCGCTCGATCCCCGCACGCAGATGGGCTCGATCATTACCACGGGACAGAACGACACCATTCTCGGCTATATCGAGAAGGGCAAGGCCGAGGGCGCTCGACTGGTGTGCGGTGGCGGCGCTCTTGCAGCAAAGGTCGGTCAGTTCATCCAGCCGACGGTGTTTGCCGACGTAACGATGGACATGACGATTGCGCGAGGAAATCTTCGGGCCGGTACTGACGATCACCACTTTCGAAACCTTCGAAGAAGCAATGACGATCGCCAACGATACGATCTATGGCCTTTCCGCCAGTATCTGGACCACCAATCTCGACAAGGCGGCACAGGCTTTCCGGCGGGTCCAGGCCGGGCGCGTCTGGGTCAACACCACGATCACCGGCGGCCCGGAAACGCCCATCGGCGGCTTCAAGCAATCGGGGAACGGGCCGCGAGACGGGTATCTATGGTGTAGAGGAATATACCGAAATCAAGACGGTTCACATCGCTCTGGGCGGCCGCAACCACTGGGTCGCATGATGGCGCAGAAGGGATACGACTACGTCATCATCGGTGGCGGTTCGGCGGGCTGCGTACTCGCCAACCGCCTGAGCGAAAACCCGGCCGTGCGGGTCCTCCTTCTGGAGGCCGGCGGCAGGGATACCAATCCCTACATCCACATGCCGGTGGGTTTCGCCAAGATGACCACCGGTCCTCTGACCTGGGGGCTGGTGACCGCACCGCAGAAACACGCGAACAATCGCGAGATCCCCTATGCGCAGGCGCGTGCTCGGCGGCGGCAGTTCGATCAATGCGGAGGTCTACACCCGCGGCACGGCTTCGGATTTCAATCGCTGGGCGCGGCAGGAAGGGTGCGAAGGCTGGTCATTCGATGATGTCCAGCCCTATTTCCTCCGGTCTGAAAGCAACGATACGCTTGCCGGCGAATATCATGGCACGGACGGTCCCTTGGGGGTTTCCAACCTCAACCCGCTGCCGCTGACGAAGGTCTTCGTCAAGTCCTGCCAGCAACTGGGCATGCCCTATAATCCGGATTTCAACGGCCCCGTTCAGCGGGGGACTGGAGCCTATCAGACGACGATTCGCAGCGCCCGCCGTTGCTCGGCAGCGGTTGCCTATCTGGGGCCTGCAAAGAGCCGCAAGAACCTCACGATAGAGACGGGTTGCCTGACGACCCGCATCCTGTTCGACGCCAATCGCGCCATCGGCTTGGAGTACCGGCAAAACGGTACGATGAAGACTGTGCGGGCCGAGAGCGAAATCCTGGTGACGGGCGGCGCCATCGGTTCGCCGAAGATCATGCTTCTGTCCGGCGTCGGACCCGCGGGACCAACTCGCGGCCCATGGAATTCCCGTCGTGCACGATCTGCCCGGGGTCGGCCAAAACCTGCAAGATCATTTCGGTGTCGATATCGTCTACGAACTCAAGGACGCCACAAGCCTGGACAAATACAACAAGCTGCACTGGATGATATGGGCCGGGCTGCAATACGCACTGTTCAAAACCGGGCCGGTTGCCTCCAACGTCGTTGAAGGCGGCGCCTTCTGGTATGCAGACAAGAACCGGCAAGGATCCGGACCTGCAATTTCATTTCCTGAATGGCGCCGGCGTCGAGGCCGGCGTACCCGTCATTCCGTCGGGTTCTGGCTGCACGCTCAACTCCTACACGCTGAGGCCTAAAAGCCGTGGCTCCGTCACCCTGCGCAGTTCCCGTGTGGAAGACCTCCCGATCGTCAACCCCAACTTCATCGTGGATCCGGACGACCTGAAAACCTCCGCCGAAGGTGTGAGGATCAGCCGCGAGATCATGAACCAGCCGGAATTCCTGAAACACATCAAGCAGGAACACTTTCCGGGCAAGGACGTGCGCACGCAGGCGGATTTCGAGAATTACGCCCGCCAATACGGCCGCACCTCCTATCACCCGGTCGGCACATGCAAGATGGGGACGGATTCGCTGGCTGTCGTTGACCCGCAATTGCGGGTGAGGGGGCTGGAGGGCATCCGCATCTGCGATTCCTCCGTCATGCCGAGCCTGATCGGCTCGAATACCAATGCGCCGACGATCATGATCGGCGAAAAGGCAAGCGATCTCATTCGTGGAAACAGATAGGTCGGCCACCCTGCAACAGGAAAGACCGGCGGCCCATTGGGCCGCCGGTCTGGTTTTCAGCTTCGCATTTTGATGGATCAGTCCCAATCCGGCGCCCAGGGAACCTTGTCGCTGCCGACGACGCGGTAATTGGTGCCAGTGAGTTTCGATATCCGGGCCATGTCGACGCTTGAGAGGACGAAATCCATGATTTCGAAATTTGCCCGGATATTGTCTTCCTTTGTCGACATGGTATTGATCGAGATGCCCTGCTGCAGGATCCAGCGCAAAACGACCTGCCCGGCGGACTTTCCGTAGATCGCACCGATCTCGCCAAAAATCGGATATTTGAACACTTCACCACGCGCCACCGAAGAATAGGACGCCAGCGGTATGCCGGTCTCGGCCGCCGCCTTGAGGAGTATGCTTTGGTCGATCAGGGGATGGAACTCCACCTGGTTCGTAACCACTGGCTCCTCGGAGATGGCCACGGCATCGTGCATCATCTTTGCGGTGTAATTGGAGACCCCGATATGGCGCGTCAGACCCTCCGCTTTGGCCTTCGCCAGCAGCTTCAGAGATGGCGCGATGTTGTGGTCCAGAGGCGGCCAGTGCACCAGCAGCGCGTCGACATAGTCGAGCCGTAGATCGCGCAGACTTTGTTCGACCGAGGCGAGGAATTTGTCCTCTCCGAAACTTTCGGGATGAACCTTGGTCGTTACCAGCAGTTCATCGCGCGGCACGTCGATCGTGGCAAGCGCTGCTCCGACATCAGCTTCGTTCTCATAGAGTTGCGCCGTGTCGATGGACCGATAGCCGATGTCTATCGCAATTCGAAGTGCCGACGCTAACGCCTCACCACGCAGCGGAAACGTCCCGAACGAACGCTGAAATGTCTTGGTGAAATAGAGACTCATTGATCCTCCTCCTTTGATCCGTGCTGTCGTCGACGAACCCGAATACGAGCGATGCCGTGGCCGCCGTTATCTGAAAGCGTTGTTCTCTTCGTCCGATTTCCTCTTGATCGGATTGAAACCCTCGGCTATCTTATAACCAACCAGTTACTTAATAGCAAGCTGGCTGAGCTGAAGTGGGAGAGGAAATGTCCAAGATCAAAACTGCCGCGGAAGCCGTCGTGGGGATCCGGGATGGCGCTACGATTGCCGTCAATTCATCAAGCGGCCTGTGCTGCCCTGATGCCGTGCTTGCTGCGCTGGGCGAGCGCTTTCGCGCGGAGGGCTCCCCCGAAACCTGACGACGATCCATCCGATTGCTGCCGGCGATATGTTCGGAACCAAGGGCATAGACCATCTTGCGCAACCCGGAATGATTTCCACCGTCATCGGCGGTTCCTATCCCTCCGGCCCGTCATCGGCGGAGCCTCCGCTCATCTGGCAGATGCTCGGACGAAACGAGATCGCCGCCTACAACGTGCCGAGCGGTGTCATTTTCGACATGCTGCGCGAGGCTGCCGCCAAGCGTCCCGGCGTTCTCACCAAGGTGGGCATGGACACGTTTGTCGATCCGGCGCAGCAGGGTTGTGCCATGAACGAGGCGGCTGCCCGCAAGCCGATCGTGCGCAAGGTGGAGTTCGACGGCGAGGAATGGCTCTATTTTCCGGCGATCGCGCCGACCGTCGGCATCATCCGGGCAAGCACGGCGGATGAGCGCGGCAACCTGACGTTCGAACACGAAGGCGCCTATCTGGGCGCAATGGAAGTGGCACTCGCCGCCCACAACAGCGGCGGCAAGGTCATCGCCCAGGTAAAGCGCATCGCCCAGGCCGGCTCTTTGCGGCCCCACGACGTGCGTGTTCCCGGCATTCTCGTCGACTATATCGTAGAGGCGCCCGACCAGTTGCAGACGACTGCGACGGTTTATGACCCGGCGATCTCAGGGGAGTTGTTCCGACCGCTCGACACGTTCCGCACACCGGATTTCGATGTAGCCAAGGTTATCGCCCGGCGCGTCGCCATGGAACTGAAGAAGGGGTGGGCCGTAAACATCGGCTTTGGTATTTCAGCAAACGTGCCGCGCATCCTTTTGGAGGAAGGCAGACATGGCGACGTCACCTGGCTGATCGAGCAGGGGGCGGTCGGCGGAATTCCGCTTCTCGATTTCAAGTTCGGCTGCTCATCGAACGCTGAAGCCTTCGTCGCCTCGCCGCACCAGTTCACCTATTTTCAGGCAGGCGGATCCGATGCATCGCTGCTCTCTTTCCTGCAGATCGACAAGGAAGGCTCGGTCAACGTTTCCAAGCTCGCCGTACGACCGCATGTGACGGCCGGTGCGGGCGGCTTCGTCGATATCACCTCCCGGGCCAAACGGATCATCTTCTCCGGCTATTTCAATGCCGGCGCCAAGTTCGACATTGTCGACGGCAAGCTCGTCATTACCAAGGAAGGCAAGGTGGCGAAGATCGTCGACAAGGTCGATCATGTCTCCTTTTCCGGAAAGCGCGGCGTCGCACAGGGTCAGGACGTCACCTACGTCACGGAGCGTTGCGTTCTCAAGCTGACGCAGCAAGGGCTGGTGGTGACGGAAGTGGCTCCGGGCATCGATGTCGACCGCGATATCCTCGCCCAGGCGCAGACGCCGCTGAAGATTTCGCCCGACCTGCGCGTCATGGACGCTCTGCTGTTCCAGCCGGCAGTTTTTGGGCTGGATCTCGAGCGATGACGGGGGAAGCGGAGGGTGGTCACACAATCACGCTCGACGTCGACGGCGCAATCGCGACCTTGACCTTCTGCCGTCCCGGCAAGCTGAACGCTTTGGACGAATTGATGGTCGAACAGCTTGCCGCGACCTGCCGCAGGATCGAGCGCGACACCACGATCCGCGTCGTCATTGTCACCGGACAAGGCAAGGCCTTTTCCGCCGGCGGCGACATCGAGGCATGGGGGCGAATACGCCGATGGAATTCGGCCGCTTCTGGTTGCGGGAGGGCCATACTGCGTTCGATGCGCTTGCCAGATTGCGCCAGCCGGTAATCGTGGTCCTGAACGGCCACGCGCTCGGCGGCGGGCTGGAGCTTGCGGCACTTGCCGATATGCGCATTGCCGAAAGCCACGTGAAGATAGGGCTTCCGGAAACAGGCCTCGGCATCATCCCCGGCTGGTCGGGCACGCAACGTGCCGTGCGCCGTTTCGGGTTCACAGATCGTCCGTCGGATGGCGGTATTCGGGGAAATCCTGAGCGCTACGGAAGCACAGACGTTCGGTATCGTCCGATCGCGTCGTGCCGACGGGCGAGGGGATGACCCTTGCCCGCGAAATCGCCGAACGCACAGCGCTTCGCGCGCCGCTCGCGACAGAACTTGCCAAGATGCTCGTCAATGCGGCGGAAGGCGAAGAGCGGGAGAGGGTGCTCAGATCCATGGCCGGCATCGTTGCCGCAGGTACCGAGGATCCGAAGGAGGGCATCGCCGCCTTCCGCGAAAAACGAAAGCCCGATTTCAAGGGGCGATAACCGCGCTGGCCGATGGCTGGACCTGCATCTGGAGGACTAGATAATGATACGGCATTTCGTGCTTCTACGTTTCAAGGACGACGTATCCTCGGAGACAAAACTGTCGATCTATGAGGAACTCGAAGCATTGAAGCACCATGTCGGCGGTATTCTCGCCTTCCACGCCGGCCCGAATGTCAGCGTTGAAACGGATCTCATCCGTGGCTTCAAGGACGTTTTCTGGTTTGATTTCGAAGATGAGGCTGCGCGAGACGCCTATATTGTCGAACCTCGTCATCAGGCGGTCGGTGCCCGCATCGTTGCCCATACCGAGAACGGCAGCGATGGCGTCGTCGTCGTCGATGTAAAGGTCTGACGATGCTCGATCCGCGCGGGTTCCTTGTCTCGTTGTTCGATGCCGCCGTCGCCGCGGCGGATGCCGACTGCGCGCCGTGCGCGCCGGCCTGCCGCAAAAAGCCGAAGGGGCGCACCGTCGTCGTCGGAGCCGGAAAGGGTGCTGCTCATCTGGCCCGGGCGCTGGAGCATGCCTGGCCGGATCCGCTCGAAGGCGTGATCGTCACTCGCTACGGTTACGGTGTGGCATGCGAGAATATCGAGGTTTTGGAAGCTGGGCATCCCGTACCGGACGCGGCTGGGCTTGTCGCCTCCGGGCGGCTGTTGTCTGCCGTCTCGGGTCTCAGTGAAGATGATTTGGTGATCGCGCTGATCTGCGGTGGCGGTTCCTCGCTTCTGCCGGCGCCGGCAGAAGGGCTGACGCTCACCGACGAGATCGAACTGAACAAGGTTCTGCTTTCAAGTGGCGCGCCGATTTCAGCCATGAACACCATCCGCAAGCACGTGTCGCGCATAAAGGGCGGCCGGCTGGCGGTCGCGGCCTGGCCCGCTCGGGTGGCCAGCCTGATCGTCTCTGATATTCCGGGAGACAATCCGGCCGCCGTTGCTTCCGGCCCGACCGTGGCCGACGCAACAGGCCCGCAGGAGGCCCTGGCGGCGATCCGGCGCTACGGCATTTCCGTGTCTGAGAAAATCATCCGGCATATTGAAGGTTGTGGATCGGCCGCGCCTCTCCCGGACGACCCACGGCTTTTGCGCAACACCCATCAGATCATCGCATCTTCCGCGGTATCGCTGGAGGCCGCAGCCGCCAAGGCGGCGGCGGCGGGTATTCCTGCAGTCATTCTGTCGGATTCGGTGGAAGGGGAGGCGAGGGAGGCTGCGAACATGCATGCGGCCATCGCACGCGAGGTGATGAACAAGAACAGGCCATTCTCAAAACCGGTCGTCTTGCTGTCAGGCGGTGAAACAACCGTAACGATCTCAGGGTCGGGCAAGGGCGGACGGAATTCCGAATTCCTTTTGTCTCTGGCTCTGGGCATAGATGGTCACGAGAATATCCACGCTCTTGCGGCCGATACCGACGGGATCGATGGGAGCGAAGACAACGCCGGCGCGTTTGCAGATGGCTCGACCGTTGCCCGTTTGAGAAAGGCCGGCGTTGATCCCGCAGCATTCCTTTCGAACAACGATGCCTGGACGGCCTTCAATGCTGTCGACGACCTCTTCGTACCCGGCCCAACGGGAACGAATGTCAATGATTTTCGGGCGATACTGCTTCTCTAGGCGCTGGATATCGACCGCTCTTATGATTGGCATGCAGACACGCTCTCATGATCGTCATGGGGGTTAGGAAGCATAGATTTGCAGCGCCAATGTTACACCGGCGTTATTAGATTTCAACCTGACAGGTGTGCCGCGATCCGATCGGACGACGATTGATCACGCTCTCATCCGCGGATTGATTACCGCATTTCCCATGTTCGTCGCGGGCCTTCCTCTCTCTAAGGACGGGCATAAGCCGAAGCTCGCCCCAACGTGTCTCGAGGATTTCCCATCATGCCTGGATTTCGCGGCACGCCGGTCAGGTTGTTATGTGGTTATCAGAACTCCGGTGAGCTAATTTTCCTCATCGAGCCGGCTGGATATGTCGGCTCACGTCCCACACAAAACCTGCCAGCTCACGAGCGATCGCAGTTATGACCTTTGGTTGCGGCTTGCCGGTCACCGAGAGCCGCCGGTATCGCTGACACAGCCTGGCCTGTGCCTTCCACCCGATGGCCCGGATCTCTTCCGGAAGATGTTCGACCCGCATCCTGTACCGTCGTTCCTCGCGTGCCGGCAAGCGATAGGACCATGCGGCCTCGACCAGCATGGCGCGCGCTTCTCCGTTTCCGTTTTTGTAATTGCCCCGCGCCGCGTTCGCGATCCGCTCGATGCCTCCGATGGTACAAGCCCAAGCCAGCCCATAAGATGCTTGGGTGTTTGGAACCGAGCGAGGTCGCCGATCTCGGTGACGAGCGTAGCCGAGATCACAAGGCCGACGCCGCGCAACGCCTGCAGGGCCCTCACGAGCGGCGCTAGCGACCAGCCTTCCATCGCTTCCTGAAGCATTTGGTCGAGGCGTTCGCACCGAGCCTGCGCTTCCTCGATGCGGCGAATGCATTCACCGAAGACGAACTGCTGATGAGGCGAACCAAAAGCTTGCTCGCCCAACCATCGCCAATGCATCCGTGTCCAGTTCGTTCGGCCGGGGTATTTGCGTCCGTGCCGGAGCAGAAATCCCAGCAGCATCTGCCGGGCAGCGACAAGATCGCCCTTCGCCTGACGCCGCGCCCTGACCAGATCGCGCATCGCCTCGTGATCTTCATCCGGAACCCAGATCGCCGTCAGTTCACCCGCACGCAGCAACCTGGCGAGCGTAACGGCATCCCTCCGGTCGTTCTTGATCCGATCACCGCGTTTCTTCGGCATCATCGATGGAGCGATGACACTGCAGGATGCGCCCAGTTGCTGAAGCTGGCGATAAATTCCGTACCCGCATCCGCCAGCCTCGTAACAGAAATACAGTTCCACACTGCATCCGGAAAGCCGGTCGAAAAGGCGTCGGATAGCTTCCGGGGTGTTGGGGATCGTTCCATAGAATCTGACTTCGCCGTCGCGTGTTGCGTCGGCAATTGCGACCGCGACCGTTTCCTTGTGAACGTAAAGGCCAATGAATTTCATCTGGGTCATCGTCACTCTCCTGGTTGGTGGCATGGACAGTTCCTATGCTACCAACCGACCTCCAGAGCTGGGAGGGAATGACGGTCATTGGGTCTAAGACAAGGCGAGCATGGGAATGGCTCGCCTTGTCTCTTTTTGCCTAAGCGGGTGTGGGGGCGTCTTCGCGCAGTAAGCCCTTGCGCTTCAATTCGCTCCAGAAGTCCGTCGGGATTGCGTGGCTGAACCATTCGAGATTCTTGTTTAGCTGCTCGACGGTGCGTGTCCCCGCAACGAAGGCGGGGATTGCGGGATGCGCAACCACGAACTGCATCGCGGCGGCCGGCAATGGAACGTTATACTCCTTGCAGACAGCCTCGATGCCCCGGACCTTCTCCATGATAGACGCCGGCGCCGGCGCATAATTGTACTTTGCACCCTCGATAGCACCCGTCGCCAAGATGCCCGAGTTGAAGCCACCGCCGATGATCACGGCAGCATTGCGCTCCTGGCAAAGCGGCAGGAACGCATCGAGCGATTCCTGTTCGAGCAGCGTGTATCGGCCGGCAAGCAGAAAACAATCGAAATCGCGCTGTTTGAGCGCTTCGTGGCAGACTTCCCACTCGTTGACGCCGACGCCGATCGCCTTGACGACGCCCTCGTCGCGGAGCTGCGACAACGCTTTCCACGCGCCGTCCATCGCCTGCCGGAACACTTCGGGCTGATCGGCGCCACGCGTGAAAACGTCGATATCGTGGATGAAGCAGATATCCATACGCTCGAGTGCCAGACGCTGTAGCGAATCCTCGAAAGCGCGCATGGTGCCATCGTAGCTGTAGTCGAAGATCATTTCGTTCGGTGCGGCATTGTTCCACGGCGAGAAATCGATCTCGGAGCGCCGCTTCGGCTTCAGCACGCGACCGACCTTCGAAGAAAGGACGAAATCGTCGCGGCTTTTCCAGCGCAGAGAATACCCAGTGCGCAATTCCGCGAGACCATGGCCGTACATAGGCGCCGTGTCGTAGAATCGTACGCCACCGTCCCACGCGGCCTGGATCATTGCATCCGACATCTGCTCGTCGATAGGGCGAAAAATATTGCCTATCGGCGCGGTGCCGAAGGCGAAATTGGTCACCTCCAGATCGACCCGGCCAAATTTCCTCTTCGCTAACGGTTTCATATATTCCTCCCTTGATGCAGTAACCATTTAGTTATGTATAATAGCCCACACAGAAATCGTGACAAGAGCCCGACGGAGGATCTGTCTTGGAAATTACGACTATATCATCTGCGGGGCCGCAATCTTTGAACACGAGCGCAAGGGTGTCGAGCTTCTTGCCGGCACGCGATTGCAAAACTCCAGTCGCACTATCACACTATGCCGTTGACAAGGTAACTGGATAGTGCATAGTTAAATAACTAACTGGATACATACAAGCCCAGTTTGGAGCCGCCCGGGGAGGGGCGAGAATGGTCGGCCGCAAAGGTCGACCGGCGGGAGGAAAATTTGAAAATCTTTGGTATTGAGCATATCGGCTTCACCGTGCCGAACCTCGACGAGGCTGTCTCGTTCTTTGAGACGATTTTCGGTGCGGTCACCGTCATGACGACAGGTAAGATCGACGTCGACGGTACGTTCATGCGCAGTCGTCTGGGCGTGCCGGAGCATTGCCGGATCGAAAATATCAAGGTGCTTCGTTGCGGCAATGGCAGCAACATAGAACTGTTCGAGTATTCGGGTGAAGGCACGGAAGAAGCCTTGAAGCGCAACAGCCAGCCAGGCGGCTTTCACGTGGCCTTTCAGGTCGATGACGCAGTTTCGGCCGCCGAGCGGTTGCGCGAGCGCGGCGTCGATGTGCTCGATGGACCGACCTATGTCGATGCCGGCGCAATGAAGGGGCTCACCTGGCTCTATCTGCGTGCGCCGTGGGGCCAGTTCCTCGAAATCGTCAGCACGACGGGTCCGCTAGGTTACGAAGCCGATGGCGGTCCGAAACTCTGGTCGCCCGTCAGCGGCGCATAAAGACACCCCATTCCGCCTCACCAAGAGGCGTGTAATCCGTCCGCCGGTTGCCGGAGGGCGGCACTGAGCCGCCGTGTCCGGCATCCGGTGCGGTTTCCGATCGTTTTCATTCGAATGTGGAGGAGCATCTCGATGGGCATATGGAACAAATCCCTTTTGGCAGCCAGTTTCGTGGCGATGATGTGCGGCAGCGCATTGGCGCAAGACAAGCCATTCGAAGGCGTGCAACTGAAGATGCTGGGCATTGGCGACACCTCGGTGACGCGCCTGGCGAAGATTACCAGCGAGTTCGAGGAGCAGACGGGCGCCAAGGTGCAGATCGACATGCTTCCCTATCCGGGACTGATCGACAAGATTATTATCGAAGCGAGCTCCGACAATCCGACCTATCAGCTTCTTTGGGTGGATAGCCCGTGGGTGGGCATGCTTGGCGAGGCAGGGGCGCTGCAAGACCTCACCGACTACGCCAAGCGCGACGCTGCCGAAATCGGGCTCGACGACATCATTCCGGTGCAGTTGCAGGAAAACAGCTGGCAGGGCGCGCTTCTGGCCTTCCCGGCCTCCGGCATGATCTGGCACGTCAACTATCGCCAGGACCTCTTCGACGATGCTGACGAGAAAGCGGCCTTCAAGGCTAAATACAGCTATGATCTCGCGCCGCCGTCCACGTGGCAGCAGTTCCACGACATCGCCGAGTTCTTCACCCGCAAGAAGGGAGATAAGCTCGCCGGCAAGGTGCTGGAGCAGGATTTCTACGGCAACGCCGAATCCTATAGCCGCGTCCAGGGCGCCATAACCCACGACTATTTCCCCGATCATGCGCGGGTTCGGTGGGGATTACTGGGATCCGGCAACCGGCCTTTGCGCCATGACGGGTGAGCCGCATGTCAAAGCAGCTGAATTCATGAAGTCGCTGGTTCCCTTCAACCCGCCGGACTATCTCGGCCTGATGTGGGATATTCAGTCGGGCTACATGGAACGTGGCGAGACGGCGCTTTCCGCCTACTGGAGCGTACGCACTGTACGCCTGACCAATCCGGAAGAGGCCAAGCTGCCGAGCCTCGGCAAGGCGGGTTTCTCCGGTGGCCCAACCGCCGATGGTAAGCCGCAGCCGACTTATACCGGCTCATTGTCCTTTGCCATCAACGCCAAGGTTTCCGACCAGGAGAAGGAAGCCGCCTGGGCCTTCATCAAGTGGGGCACCAGCGAGAAGATCATGCGCCGCCTGGCGGATGAGGGCTGGGGCATCAGCCAGTTCCGCAAGTCGATCCTGTCCGATCCGGCGCTTCAGGAGAAATATCCTTACTACAAGGTGCTCCTCGACACGCAGGCGAATGCGCGCCGCCGCATCTTTCATCCCTTCTACGCGGATGTGGAGGAAAACTTCGGCGTCGAGCTTTCCAAGTACATGGCGGGCGAAACGGCAGCGGCGCAGGAGGCGTTGAACAACGCCTGCACCGCGGTCAATTCGCGGCTGTCTATGTTCCCGGTCGAACAGCGGCTTCGCTGGATTAACGACGCACCGGTCACCGTGTTGCAGAAGTAAGCACACGTCGATCGCTCCGGCGACTTCCGCCGGAGCGATCGGGTAAAGATATTCGGGAGAGTTCAATGGGTTATGTCAACAGACGCAATAGGACGATTGCGGGGGTATTTCTGCTGCCGACGGTGGCGGTTCTCTTCCTGACGACCATCTATCCCATGCTTTACGCGCTATATCTAAGCTTCCGGAACTATGACCTGGCAAAGCCCTTCATCCCGCGGATTTTTGTTGGCTTTGCGAACTTCCAGGAAGTGCTGACCTCCGGTCCATTCATGCACAGCATGTTGATCACGTTCAAGCTGATGGCGGTCACACTTACCTTTCAGTTCGTCATCGGCGTAGGCCTGGCACTTCTGGTAACGCAACGGCTGCCGGGGATGGCCGCTATCCGCACTCTTCTTCTCATTCCGATGATGATTTCGCCGGTCATCGTCGGTCTCGTCTGGCTGTTCATCTACTTTCCCGAGCTTGGCTACCTGAACTACTTCATCAGCCTGATCGGCATCAACCCGGTCCCGTGGATCACAAGCACCCAATGGGCTCTGACAGCGATCGCGATCGCCGATATTTGGCAGTGGACACCCTTCGTGATGATGGGCACGGCCGCCGCCCTCCAGAGCCTGTCGCCTGAACCCTATGAAGCGGCGCTGATCGACGGCAATTCCAGGATCGACGTGTTTCTCTACGTGACGTTGCCTCAGTTGAAACCGGTGCTCATCAGTCTCTTGTTCCTGCGCGCCATCGATGCGTTCAAGATCTACGACATCATCTTCGTCCTGACCAAGGGCGGGCCCGGCGACGCGACGGAAACGATCGCACTCTACATCTATCGCCAGAGCTTCACCTTCTGGCGCATGGGGGTCGGTGCTGCAGCCTCCTTCGTTTCGCTGATCATCATTTCGGTGCTGATCACCCTGTTCTTCAAATCGATGCAGAAAAGCGCTGTCGCCCGATAAGGCGCGACGGCAGAAGGAGGAACTGCAATGAACAAGATCAGCACCAGACAGGCGACCCTCGTCTACATCGTGACCGGCATCATCCTGATCATCTTCATGATCCCGATCTACCTTATCCTGGCGTCCTCCCTGAAACCGTCGGCGGATATGTTCTCCCCGTCCGCCGACGGTCTTTTCACGCCGACGCTGCAACACTATGTCGATCTCTTCACGCTGAGGCCGTTCCACTGGAACATCATCAACAGCCTGGTTGTGACACTCGGCTCGACGCTTTTCTCCGTCACCGTCAGGTCGCTCGGCGCCTTCGCGCTGTCACGCATCCGCCATCCGAGGATCAACGACGCGGCGTTCTGGATCCTGTCGATGCGGATGTTCCCGCCGATCGCGGTCGTCGTGCCCTATTACATCATCTTCAAGTCGGTCGGCCTGCTCGATACGCCCTTGGCGCTGATCATCGTCTATTCTACGGCAAACATTCCGCTTACCGTCTGGCTGATGAAGGGCTTCTTCGACGAGGTGCCGGAGGCGCTGGAAGAAGCGGCCCAGGTCGATGGCTACGGCATCGTCGAGATCTTCTACCGCATCACTCTGCCACTCGCTGCACCCGGTCTCGCCGTCTGCGCCGTGTTCTGCTTCATCTTCTCGTGGAACGAGTTTCTGTTTGCCCTGATGCTGACCGGCTCCAGCGCGCAGACCGCCACGGTCGCCGTCATGTCGTTCTGGAGCAGCGACGCGGTGCAGTGGGGCCGCATCATGGCGGGCTCCTTCATCATTCTCATTCCCGGCGTCATCTTCGTGCTCACCTGCCAGAAATGGCTGGTCAAGGGCCTGACGCTCGGATCCGTCAAATAGGTTCGGTATCGTCCGGAACCCACGATCGCCTTTCGGAGGAAGTATCTTGGCATCTGTTTCCCTATCAAACGTCGTGAAGGCCTTCGGTGCCTTCAAAGTCGTGCATGGCGTTGACCTTGACATCGCCGACGGCGAGTTCGTGGTCCTCCTTGGACCATCCGGCTGCGGCAAGACAACGACGCTGCGCATGGTTGCCGGTCTCGAAGACGTCTCGGGCGGTGAAATCTGCATCGCCGGCGAAGCCATCAACGACCGTCCGCCGAAGGATCGTAAGATCGCGATGGTGTTCCAGAATTACGCGCTCTATCCGCATATGACGGTGCGCCAGAACATGGAATTCGCGCTGAAGCCGCAGAAGCTTTCGAAGGCGGAGGTAGATGCCAAGATCGCGGGTGTTGCCGGCATGCTGGGGCTGGACGCGCTTTTGCAGCGCAAGCCGGCGCAGCTTTCCGGGGGGCAGCGTCAGCGCGTGGCGATGGGGCGGGCGATGGTGCGCACACCGGAAGTGTTTCTCTTCGACGAGCCGCTGTCCAATCTGGACCTGAAACTGCGCACGCAGGTGCGCATGGAAATAGCCAAGCTCCACAAGCAACTCGGTACCACGGTCATCTACGTCACCCACGATCAGGTGGAAGCAATGACGCTCGCTGACAAGATCGTCATCATGAAGGACGGTTATATCGAGCAGATCGGCTCGCCCGAAGAGGTTTTCGCGCATCCGAAGAACCTCTTTGTCGCGACATTCATCGGCAGTCCTTCCATGAACCTCTTCCGCATGACGGTGGAGCGCAGCGAAAAGGGACCGGTGCTCTCATCCGCCGCATTCACCATCGCCGCCCCGGCGGACATGAACGGAAAAGTTCACACCCGGCCGGGCGGTGACACTCGGCATCCGCCCCAGCGACGTCCGCCTTGCCCGGGAAGGTGAAGCGGGTGCCATCGATGCTCGCGTCGAGGTCGTGGAATATCTCGGCGTTGAAGCACTCGTCGATCTCAGGGTCGGTACGCAGGAATTTATAGCGCAGGTGCCCGCCGGCGAACGGCCGGTTCGGGATGAGGCCGTCAAGGTCGTCTTCAGTCAGGCGGGCATGCATTTCTTCGATAGCGAGAGCGGTCAGGCTCTCTGAAATGGAAAAAGGATTAGACCATATGTCCGGCAAGGAGATCATTTTCCCGCACAAGGGCAGCTTCATGCTGCAGGACTGCGAAAAAACCAACGCTTGGCGACGGCGAAGTGCGCGGGCGGACACTGGCGACACTCGTCAGTCCGGGCACGGAACTTGCCTGGGCGACGGGCGACGAATTTCCCGTCCGGCCCGGTTACGCCGCCGTCTTCGAGGTCGAAGAATGCAGCAAAGACGTCAAAGATATCGAAACCGGCGCGCCTCTTCTGCATGGGACCACATCGAAGTTTCCAGCAGGTCGACCGTCGCTTCACCCTTCCGGTGCCGGACGGTCTTGCCGATGAAACGGCTGTCGTTGCACGCCTGATCGGCGTTTCCCTGACGACGTTGATGACGACAAAGGCGAGGCCGGGCGACCGCGTCATCATCAGCGGCGCAGGCCCCGTCGGCTACCTCGCCGCCCATATCTTCAAACTGTCCGGTTACGAGGTGTCCGTCGTCGAGCCGGACGCCGTTCTGCCGCGCACAGATCGAAGCCTCCGGTATCGCCTCGACCTTTGCAGACATGCCGGTCGATAGTCCCGAAATCTCGGGCACGGTTGCGCTCGTGGTCGATTGCTCCGGTCACGAGGGGGCGGTTCTCGGCGGCTGCCGCGTCGTTCGCCAGCATGGCGAAGTGGTGCTGATCGGCGTTCCGTGGAAACGACATACCGAGCTCTACGCCCACGACATCCTGCATGCGGTCTTCAACAAATTCGTCCTTCTGCGAAGCGGCTGGGAGTGGGAATATCCGCTGCTTGCCAAGGGGTTCAAATGGGCCGAACTCCTGGAAGGATACAACAACAGTTCACACAGCATCTTCACAGGATTTGCCAAGGCCTTGAAGTGGCTTTCGGAGGACCGCATTCCCTTGAGCGGGCTCGTGCGACAATTGTCGCCGGCAGATCCAGCCGCGGTTTACGGAGCTTTGCTGGAACGCGGGATTTCTGAGCCATTCCTTGTTTTCGAATGGCCGACTTCCTGACGGTCGAGGCGCGTCTGATGCCATCCCGGTTCGACATGCATCGGCTTGACCAAAGACACTCTCGATGCTATTAAGTAACTAACTGGTTATAGTATAAATAGGAGTTCGCCATGAATTTGACCGAGGTTCAAGAGCAGGTTCGGGACATGGCCCGACAATTTGCAGAGGACGTGATCCGCCCGGTTGCTGAAGCCCTGGACCACGAAGAACGATTTCCCGCCGAGCTCTACGAGCAAATGGGCGAGCTCGGTCTTTTCGGTATCGCTGTGCCGGAAACCATGGGCGGCCCGGGCTTTGACACGTTGACCTATGCCCTCGTCATGGAGGAGCTTTCACGCGGTTATGCGTCGGTTGCCGACCAATGCGGCCTTGTGGAGTTGATCACCACCCTGCTGGTCCGCCATGGAACGTCTCAGCAGCGCGACGAGTGGCTTGCTCCGGTGATGACGGCGAAAAGGAAGGCCGCCTATTGCATCACCGAGCCGGAAGCCGGAACGGACGTTTCAGGGCATCCGCACCACGGCGGAGCGGGACGGGGAGGGTTGGCGGCTGAATGGTGGAAAGATCTGGATCCACAATGCGCCGGTCGCAGATGTCGGCTTCGTTCTCGCAAGGACCGACAGGAATGCTGGCCACAAGGGCATGAGCATTTTCATCGTCGATCTCCATGCCAAGGGTGTCGAGCGGGGGCCGAAGGAACACAAGATGGGCCAGCGCGCAAGCCAGGTCGGCGCGCTCAATTTTACCGATGTGATACTGCCGCCCGAAGCACTCCTCGGCGAGGAAGGGCGAGGCTTCCACATGATGATGAGCGTGCTCGACAAGGGCCGTGTTGGCATTGCTGCACTCGCGGTCGGCATCGGCCAGGCGGGTCTGGAGGCGGCGCTTGACTATGCGCAGCAGCGCAAGCAGTTCGGCTCGAAGATTTCCGATTTCCAGGGCGTTCAATGGCTGCTGGCCGACATGGCGAAGGACATCGAAGCCGCGCGTCTCCTCGTCCACAGTGCGGCGGGGAAACTTGATCGCGGCGAAAACGCCACCAAAGCCTGCTCGATGGCTAAGTGCTTTGCAGGCGACATGGCGGTCGCCCGTTCGGCCGACGCGATCCAGGTCTTCGGGGGCAGCGGCTACATTCGCGGTTTCCGAGGTTGAGCGGCTCTATCGCGATGCCAAGATTACACAGATCTACGAAGGAACCAACCAGATCCAGCGCATGATCATCGCGCGCGAACTGGTCAAGCATGGAGCGCGGGGATGAGCGCAACTATTGCACATGCTGCCCTTGTCACCGGCTCCAGCCGTGGCATCGGCCTTGCGATCGCTTTAGATCCGGCTGACCACGGCTTCAACGTCGCCATCAACGGTTACAGCGAGAGCGAGGAACTCGATGCCGCTGTAGCCGCCGTTCAGGCGAAAGGCGTCAAAGCGGTCAAGGTCCCAGGCGATATCAGCCTGCTTGCACGCCACGAACAGATGCTGGATGCGGCCGAGGCCGAATGTGGTCCGCTGACGACCCTGGTCAACAATGCCGGCATATCGGTCCTGTCGCGCGGCGATCTGCTTGACGTCACCGAGGAAAGCTATGACCGCTGCATGGCAGTCAACGCCAAGGCGCACTTCTTCCTGTCGCAGGCTTTTGCGCGCCGGGTCGTCAAGCGCGACCGTGCGGATGGGCGGTTCTACAGTATCGTCAACGTAACCTCGTCGAACGCGACGGCGGCATCCATCCTGCGCGGTGAATACTGCGCCTCCAAGGCCGCCGCTGCGATGATCTCCAAGGTCTTCGCAGCACGGCTCAGCTCGGAAAACGTCGCCGTTTTCGATGTGCAACCCGGTCTGATCGAGACGGATATGACGAAGGCGGTGTCGGAGACCTATCGTCGCCGCATCGAGGACGAGGGGCTGACCCTTATTCCTCGTCTTGGCAAACCGGCTGATATGGGCCGGATCGTCGCGACTCTCGCGACAGGCGGCCTGCCATATATGACAGGGCAGGTTCTCGCGGCCGACGCCGGCATGCTTGTTCCCCGGTTTTGAGGATAGAAAATGGACTTACAGCTTCCCGATGAGAGCGGCCGCCTGTCGCCGTATCGCCTGACCGGCACGCCCATCCAGACGGCCGAATTTTCGCGCGATTACAATCGCGTCGTCTTTCCGCCGCCCATGTCGTCGCCAATCCCTGGACCGCAAACGATCCGTCAGGGGCCGGCGTCTGTCGATTGGGCGGCCACAATGGCCTTCCGCCGGCACTTACACGATCTCGGCCTCGGCATCGCCGAAGGCATGGACACCACGCAGCGCGGCATGGGGCTGGATTGGCCGGGTGCTTTGGAGCTGATCCGCCGGACCAGGCAGGAAGTGCCCGATGCGCTGGTTTTCAACGGCGCCGGCACCGATCATCTGAGCCCCTACGATGCGCGCTCGCTCGATGATGTCCGCCGCGCCTATCGCGAGCAGATCGAGGCTATCCAGAAGATTGGTGGCCGCATCATCCTGATGGCGAGCCGCGCGCTCACCAAGCTCGCCAAGGGGCCACAGGACTATATTGACATCTACCGGGATGCGCTTTCAGCTTGCGACGAACCTGTGGTTCTCCACTGGCTGGGCGATATGTTCGACCCGGCGCTCGCCGGCTACTGGGGCTCCACCAGCTTCGAAGAAGCGATGGAAACGGCGCTGACGGTCATCGGCGAAAACATCTCGAAAGTCGATGGCATCAAGATCTCCCTGCTCGACAAGGACAAGGAGGTCGTCATGCGCCGGCGCCTGCCGGAAGGCGTCAAAATGTATACGGGAGACGATTTCAACTATCCCGAATTGATCGAGGGTGACCCAGAAGGCTATTCCCATGCCCTGCTGGGCATCTTCGATCCGCTGGCGCCAGCCGCGGCCTTCGCGTTGTCGCGGCTGAAGGCCGGCGACGCAAAAGGATTCCGCGCGGTGCTTGATCCGACGGTGCCCCTGGCGCGGCTGATCTTCCGGGCGCCGACGCAGTACTACAAGACCGGCGTGGTGTTTCTCGCCTGGCTGAACGGGTTCCAGGATCACTTCATCATGCTGAACGGCGCCCAGGCCATGCGCCCGCTGCCCTATTTCACCGAGGTCTTCAAACTGGCCGACCAGTGCGGCCTGCTTAGAGACGGCGATCTTGCCATCGGCCGGATGAAGAAGATGCTGGCCTTCTATGGAGCGTAGTAACCTGGACGGATTGCGAGACTTTTCCGCCGTTCACTCGGCGCTTGCCCTCAACACTGCGACCCTCGGCCACAATGTCGAAGGGCAGGGGGCCGGCTGGTCGCCGGAGCGGATCATCGATGCTTGCGCGGAACGGGGCCTCGGCGCCATCGCCTTCTGGCGGCGGGAAATCGGCGGCAGAGCCGTGGAGATCGGCGAGCGGACGCGCGCGGCGGGTCTCGATGTCTGCGGCCTTTGCCGCGCCCCCTTTCTCGTCGGGCCACTGGCGCCGAAGCCGCGGCAGGCGGCGATGGATGATTTTCACGCATCGATCGATATGGCCTCGGCACTCGGCGCCTCCTGCCTCACCATCTGTGTCGGCGGCATCGTCGAGGGCACGCATTCGATGACGGAGAGCCTGAAGCAGGTGCGCGATATGGTTGCCGAAGCGGCGCCATACGCCGCCAAGGGTAATGTCAAACTGGCGCTGGAGCCGCTGCATCCCGTTTATGGCGGAAACAGATCTTGTCTGGTCACCGTTCGCGACGCGGTCGATATGTGTGAGGCGATTGGACATGCCGCTGTCAGCGTCGCCGTCGATGTCTACCACGTCTGGTGGGACCTCTCCCTTGGGGCGGAATTGAACCGGCTCGGCAAGGAGCGGATCGCTGGATATCACCTATGTGACTGGATGGCTGATACGCAGGACGTCCTCCTCGATCGCGGCATGATGGGCGACGGTGTCGCCGACTTGAAATCCATCCGCCGTGCCGTCGAGAGCACTGGTTTTGAAGGCTATTGCGAAGTCGAGATCTTTTCCGCTGGCAACTGGTGGAAGCGATCCGGGCGAAGTGCTCGATATCTGCGTCGAGCGTTTCAAGACGGTGTGCTGAAAGCCCCCGCCACTGACCGCCGAAACCGTTTCGTAAGGAAGGGCACCATGAAAGTTCTGGTCACCGTCAAGCGTGTCGTCGATTACAACGTGAAGATCCGGGTGAAGCCGGATGGTTCCGGGGTTGAGCTTGCCAATGTGAAGATGTCGATGAACCCGTTCGACGAGATTTCGGTCGAGGAGGCGTTGCGGCTGAAGGAAGCCGGCAAGGTCGAGGAAGTGGTCGTCGTTTCCGTTGGTCCGGCCAAGGCCGAGGAAACCTTGCGCACCGCTCTTGCCATGGGCGCCGACCGGGCGATCCTGGTCGAGACCGACGATGCCGTCGAACCGCTGGCCGTCGCCAAAATCATCAAGGGCGTCGCTGAAGTCGAACAGCCTGGTCTGATCATCGTCGGCAAGCAGGCGATCGATGATGATAGCAACCAGACCGGCCAGATGCTGTCGGCTCTGCTCGGCTGGGCCCAGGGCACGTTCGCCTCGAAGATCGAGATCGGCGACGGCAAAGCTCAGGTAACCCGCGAAGTCGATGGCGGTCTGCAGACCATCGAGATCAAGCTTCCAGCCGTTGTTACCACCGACCTGCGCCTGAACGAGCCACGTTACGCCTCGCTGCCGAACATCATGAAGGCGAAGAAGAAGCCGCTCGACAAGAAGTCGCCAGCCGACTTCGGCGTCGACACGAGCCCGCGCCTGAAAGTTCTGAAGACCGAGGAGCCGGGTGGCCGCAAGGCCGGCATCAAGGTCAAGACGGTCGCCGAACTGGTTGACAAGCTCAAGAACGAAGCCGGCGTCCTCTAACCCGTCCAGAAAAGAAAAGGAGACTAACACCATGGCCATTCTTCTTCTGGCTGATCACAACAATGCAACCCTGTCCGACCAGACCGCAAAAGCGCTGACGGCTGCCATAAAAATCGCCAGTGGGACTGGAAGCGACGTGCATGTGCTGGTCGCCGGCAAGCGCGCCAAGACTGCAGCCGACGCTGCCGCAAAACTCTCCGGCGTATCCAAGGTTCTGCTCGCCGAAAGCGACGACTTGGCCAACAATCTCGCAGAGCCGCTGGCAGCACTGATCGTCTCGCTGGCCGGTTCCTACGACACCATCATCTCGGCTGCCACGTCCGTCGGCAAGAACGTTCTGCCGCGCGTTGCAGCGCTGCTCGACATTGCCCAGATCTCGGAAATCACCGAAGTCGTCTCGGCCGACACGTTCAGGCGGCCGATCTATGCCGGCAATGCCATCCAGACGGTGCAGTCGGGTGAGGCCAAAAGGTCATCACCGTACGTTGCGGCATCCTTTTCCCCGGCCTCCCAAGGCCCACTTGTCGCCGTCGAGGAAGTCTCGACGGCGGCTCTTCTTCCAGGCTTTCCACATTCGTGTCCAACGAACTATCCTCATCCGACCGTCCGGAACTGACCTCGGCGAAGATCATCATTTCCGGCGGCCGCGCGCTCGGTTCCGCGGAAAAATTCCAGGAGGTCATCCTGCCGGTGGCCGACAAGCTCAGTGCGGCCGTCGGCGCAAGCCGTGCTGCCGTCGATGCCGGCTATGCCCCGAACGACTGGCAGGTCGGCCAGACCAGCAAGGTCGTCGCGCCGCAGCTCTACATCGCGGTCGGCATTTCCGGCGCCATCCAGCATCTCGCCGGGATGAAGGATAGCAAGGTTATCGTCGCCATCAACAAGGACGAGGAAGCTCCGATCTTTCAGGTCGCCGACTACGGCCTCGTCGGTGACCTCTTCACGATCCTGCCAGAGCTTGAAAAAGCGCTGTGAGTATCGTGAGCGAGCCACAGGAACTGCCCGAGCGCGAAAGCATGGAATTCGACGTGGTGATCGTCGGTGCGGGGCCGGCCGGTCTGGCCGCCGCCATCCGTCTGAAACAGGTCAATCCGGATCTGTCCGTCGTTGTTCTGGAAAAAGGTGCCGAAGTCGGCGCGCATATCCTCTCGGGCGCCGTGGTTGATCCGATCGGCATCGACCGTCTGCTGCCGGGCTGGCGCGAGGAGGAGGGGCATCCCTTCAAGACCGAAGTCAAGGACGATCAGTTCCTGCTGCTCGGCCCCGCCGGTTCGATCCGCCTGCCGAACTTTTTAATGCCGCCGCTGATGAACAATCACGGCAATTATATCGTCTCGCTCGGTCTGGTCTGTCGGTGGCTGGCCGAAAAGGCCGAAGCGCTCGGTGTCGAGATCCATCCGGGTTTTGCCGCGACCGAAGTGCTTTACAACGGTGCCGGCGCCGTCATCGGCGTTGCGACCGGCGACATGGGCGTCGAGAAGAACGGCGAGCCGGGTCCGAACTTTGCCCGCGGCATGGAGCTGCTCGGCAAGTACACGCTGATCGGCGAGGGCGTGCGCGGTTCGCTCATGAAGCAGCTGATTTCCAAGTTCGATCTGCAGAAGGATCGCGAACCCCAAAAGTTCGGCATCGGCATCAAGGAACTCTGGCAGGTGAAGCCGGAGAACCACAAACAGGGGCTGGTCCAGCACTCCTTCGGCTGGCCGCTCGGCATGAAGACCGGTGGCGGTTCGTTCCTCTATCATCTCGAAGACAATCTGGTCGCGGTCGGCTTCGTCGTGCACCTCAATTACAAGAACCCTTATCTCTATCCCTTCGCGGAGTTCCAGCGCTTCAAGACGCATCCGGCGATCCGCGGCACCTTTGCCGGCGGCAAGCGGCTGACCTATGGCGCCCGCGCCATCACCGAAGGCGGCTACCAGTCGGTGCCGAAACTGACCTTCCCCGGCGGCGCGCTGATCGGCTGTTCGGCCGGCTTCGTCAACGTGCCGCGCATCAAGGGCAGCCACAATGCCGTCCTGTCGGGCATTCTCGCCGCCGAGAAGCTTGCCGATGCGATCGCAAGCGGCCGGGCTAATGACGAAGTGATCGAGATCGAGAACGGCTGGCGTGACAGCGCCATCGGCCAGGACCTGAAGCGGGTGCGCAACGTCAAGCCGCTCTGGTCGAAGCTCGGCACGGCTGCCGGCGTGGCGCTCGGTGGTCTCGACATGTGGACCAATACGCTGTTTGGCTTCTCCTTCTTCGGCACACTGAAACACGGCAAGACCGACGCGCAGTCGCTGGAACCGGCGTCCATGCACAAGCCGATCGCCTATCCGAAGCCGGATGGCGTCCTAACCTTCGACCGCCTCTCCTCGGTGTTCCTGTCGAACACCAATCACGAGGAAAACGAGCCGGTACATCTGAAGGTCAAGGACATGGCACTGCAGAAGTCGTCCGAGCACGACATCTATGCAGGCCCGTCGACCCTCTATTGTCCGGCCGGCGTCTACGAATGGGTGGAAAAGGATGGCGAGGATGTCTTCGTCATCAACGCCCAGAACTGCGTCCACTGCAAGACCTGCGACATCAAGGACCCCAACCAGAACATCAACTGGGTGCCGCCACAGGGCGGCGAGGGGCCGGTCTATCCGACTATGTGAATTTTCTCCCTACCAAAGAAAGTGAAACGCGATGTTGATCGAGAAACAGGAAATATCATCTCAACATTCATTAAAACTCGTTGAAAGCGCAATCAAAGCCTCCGCTGCGAGCGGATGCGAAGTCTGTGTCGCAGTCGTCGACAGCAATGGATTTGTAATCGCGCTGCGTCGGACGTTTGATCATGATGGTCCGACAAGGCAGGCTTGAAGGAGATCGATTTTCACCCGGCCGTACATCTGCCGCTTCACCATTTTCAGTTTGTTGATCTGGCTTTCAACCTGACCGCTTGATCATGGCTGTTCGATAGCATTGCGAATGGCATCGATGTCTTTAGAAACGCCGTTCCCAAAGGAGGCAATCAGGCTTGATTTGGCATCGCTGATCCAAAGGCTCAAGTCAGATATATTTCTCTTGCGGATCATCGTCTGGAACCGGTCAAGCAAAGTTCTCGCCGTAGCTAGTGCCGGGACGCTCTTCTCGATATTTGCGACTATCACGGCGTCGGTCCTCGTCAAGTTGTTCCGGTTAGTTGTCATCATGCGGGCAATTTTACGGGCCGAAGGGCCACGTTGAAGGTCGGTCAGGCAGAGGCGATCCGCCCGCCGGCGACGGATCGTCCATTCGGTAACCACCTTCAGCGACCCTCTGAAGCCTCTCGTTTGCAGACGTCGAGTTCTGCACCATTGTGACAGCCCTCATTCCAGAGCGCGTCCAGGATCGGCAAATAAGCATCAAGGGAGCTTTCCCGAACACGGAACACATCGTTCTGAATGCCACGGGCAAACTTGCGCACTGTTTCGCGGCTGATACCGGAAACTCCACTCTCGACCCGAGCACGGATAATCGCAAACCCGGCGGGTATATTGACTATGAACGCGGCGCGAGGCGTGGCCGCAAAGTGGGCAGGAACCTTGCACGGCAGCTCCGCCGATCTTGAGCACAAGCTTGTCGCTGCTCAGATCAGCATTGTGACCGGCCATACCGGGAGGGACGAGTGAGGAAGTCCGAAAGTTCGCCTGCATCATGCTGATTCCTTTCCGAAAACAGCACAAATCCATCATTGAACTTCATCGAGATTGTGTCTGAACCAAGATTGGACGCCGATAAGGGGTCAACATTCCACACGATGATGTAATTGCTGCCGGCATGTCCCAGTGACCTCGATGGTGGCAGACTGGTCCCAGTGACAACGGGAGGACATCACAATAAAACAGTATGTTTTCGAGGGCCGGGCGAAGTCTGATCCTGCCGCCCTGGCGGCGCTGCTGGCGAAGAAAGCCCCGGATGCGGAATGCGTTGGCTTCGCCGGACAGTTCCAGCGCTGCGTCACCGAATTGACCGGAAAGGGTCACGTGCTTTGGCCGGTCTTGCTACCACTGCTCTCCGTGCATGGCCATGTCTGTCGAGAGCTTGATGGGTTGGACCACAGATCCGACAGATGGCCCAGCAGACGAGACGACAAGACGGTTGATGACCGTGCCGGGCATCGGCGTGGTAACGGCACTGACCTTCCATACCATCGACGGACCCGTCTCGCTTTCGACACACAACATCCGTGGGTGCCTATCTGGGCCTAACGCCGCGACGCAAGAAATCGGGCGAAATGGACACCGTCGGCCAAGTCTCGCGATGGGGCGATCGCTTACTGCGAACTTATCTGTTCGAGGCGGCCAGCTAGGCGCAGAACTCCTGTGCTGCGATTATCGTTTTCAGCTTCAAACGAGCTGGTGCGTTCTGTATTCGCTTGGGGACACACCAACCGCCTTCTTGAATGCGCGTGCTAAGTTGGCACCAGTTGAGAAGCCCGCTGATAGGGCAATCTCGTCAATCGTCACGTTTTTTTCGCCCAGCAGTGCTTTCGCTTTGTCGATCCGCATATTCGAAATGTACTGAAAGGGTGAAAAGCCTGTCGCGGTTTTGAAGGCGCGGCAGAAGTGAAACACGCTGAGGCAGGCGATGCCGGCGACATCTTCCAGCGAGATCTCGCAGTCAAGGTTTTCACGAACATAGTCGCAGACCCGTTCGAGACGTGCTTTATCGAGGCCCCTTCCGGAATGTGCATCGAAATAAGCCTCGGTGAAATTCCGCCGGTCGTTTCAGGGTGTAGCGCTGGAGCAGTCTGGCCGCCAGCCCGATGCCGAATGAATCGAGCAAAAGGCGGCTGGGCTGATCTCGCACTTCGCTCCTCATCAGTTCTTCCGCAACTGCAAAGCCTATGCTCTGGATCAGAGGATCCTGGATGCCACCCTTGTATGCAAGGCCCGATCCGATGGCGCTGCCGTCGGTGTTGCGAAGTGCCCCGAAGAGATCTTTGGGGATGAAAACATGGAGCAAATCCAGGGGGCCGCAGTCGATGTGGAGATAGCTCACCTCGACGCCGCTCGGGCAAATGCTGGCCGACCCCATGCGGGATAAGAACCTTTGCTCCGGACCGCTCGCCCTACGGCGAAAGTTGGCAGTTCCAGCGCAGGTTGATGACGACTTCTGTGATGGGCTGCAGGAAGGACTGACAGTCAAGCTGGCCATGCCTGTAAATTTCGGCAGCAACTGCCCCTTGCCAGTCTTCGGGTGCGGAAGATCGGACCAGCTTGCTTCCGGCCGCCTTGTATTTTCCGCCGACGGACGCCCTGGCCACCGCTTCCGCATGCATGCCCGAGTGTCCGGTCATGGATCTTTCACCGGCAGCGACTGCACCTGAGACACTGTTGATCATGTTAGCGTTTTTGCGCTCCCCGCCAATCGTTAATCAACGAAAGTAAGACGGATGTCATCATCCTGCAACAACTATCGCTTTTGTGGCCCTTATGCATGGGATCTACCTGCAAGTTATTGACGGGTCAAAGACCTGCGCGGTGAAGTTTCCACGGATCGCCGGCTCCATGCTCGTCGCCGCGGCAAGGAGTTCGCCGTCAAATCCCGGACCACCGGACAACAGAAAACCGGTCGGAAGGCCGAAATTGCCGGGAACCGTTCGGGATGGAGATGCCGCACCACCCGAGGAAGCTGCCTATCATCGTGTTGCGCAGCATCAGCCTGTTGATCCGAACAAACAGGTCGTCATCCTCTTCCAGCGGCGCTGTAAGCGGCGCGACGAGCGGGACTGTCGGATAGGCGATGAACGTCTTCTCGTCGAGGATCAGCGACAGGACATTCGTCAAATCAAGGCGCCCGTCCCGGATATTCTTTTCTGCCTCAGGATCGATCATCGCTCCCGCGTTCAGCCGCGTTCTGACGCGAGTATCCAGGCGCTGCGAAGACATGGTGGATAACAGCTGGCGATGCGTCCGGAAAGCCTCGATGGCAACGAGGGTTCCACTCTGCGCGCCAAGCGCCAGGACATCGTCCAGCGCCGTCAGGCGGCGGCGCTCCACCGAGACGCCGAGATCTTTCAAGCGCTCGAGCGCCTGTTCTGAAATTCCGGACGATCGCGGCCTCCATGTCATCCCAAACCGCGTTGAGGGGGACGATAATGCGCAGTCCCTCGAGCGGGGCCGGTCGCAGATCGACGGCCGAAAGTCCGCGGGCTGCGGCATCGACGATGGCGGCATCGACCACCGTGTTTGTCATGACGCCTGCGGTATCGAGGGTCGGCGACAGCGGAAACGCGCCGGCGAGCGGCCAGCGGTTGCCTGACGCCTTGAAGCCGACAATGCCGTTCAAGGCGGCGGGTATGCGTACGGAGCCACTGGTATCAGTTCCGATCGCCACAGGAACGAGACCAAGCGCCACCGCCACGGCCGACCCGGAAGACGATCCACCGGGGATACGAACTTGAGCGCCGCTCCAGGGGTTTCGCGGCGTGCCATAATGCGGATTGAGGCCAAGACCCGAGAACGCAAATTCCGTCATGTTCACCTTGCCGACCGTGACCGCGCCAGCCACCGCCAGCCGTCGCACCAGTTCGGCATCCGCCATCGCCGGCCCGTCGTCGAGAACCAGGGATCCGGCCCGCGTCACCTCTCCCTTCAGATTGAAAAGGTCCTTCCAGGCAACCGGAACGCCGTCGAGTAGACGAAGAGGCTGTCCTTCGGCGATGCGTGCCGATGTCGCGGCCGCCTCATGGAAGGCTCTTTCCGGCGTCACGGAGGTGAAGACCGCCCTGTCCCGGCATGCGACGATGGCGTCGATCGTTCGGTTGGTTATGTCCGTCGCGATTGCCGGGCTTTCCACGGATCATCGCCGCCAGTTTCGGTATCGAGGGATATGGTGGCACGTTCATACGGGTTCCTAGTGATCAACTTCTGACGACAACGTCGAAACCCAGCGCATGCAGGCCGCGATTTTTCAATCCCGCCTTTGCCCAATGCAAGATCTGCTGCCAAACTCCGCAAGCTGGGAAAGGAACGAAAGCCGGCCGGCTGCTATCACTGCTGCTGTTAGATATTCAGGACGCATGAGCCGCAAGGCACATGGCGGCCAGGCATGAAGGAGCCGTTCGTGAGCAACTTGCAGACAATCGAAATCCCCCACCTTGGCGGTTCCCAAATCGGATACCGTCTCGCGGCAGACTACAATCCAAACCTTCCGACGCTGGTGCTGATCAACTCTTTCACGACGTCGTCGGAACTCTACCGAAAACAGTTTGCCGACGAAAAAATGGTCAGAAAGGTCAACCTTCTCGCCATCGAGCCCTACGGCCATGGTGCGACGCGCACATCAAGCGAGCAGTTCACCTATTGGGACAGCGCAATCGCCAACATCCAGGTACTCGAGCGGCTTGGCATTGCGTCGGCTTTCGCCTTGGGAACCTCACAGGGCGGCTGGATCGCCATGCGAATGGCCCTGCTTGCACCGTCAGGGATCAGCGGTGTCATTCCGCTGGGTACGTCTATGGATTATGAAAGCGATGCCAGCAAAGCGCTCGGGTGCTGGGATGCGGATGCCTTCTGCACGCCGTGGATCGACGATCTCGCGACGGAGGTCGGTGCGGATTGGACCCCCTCGGACCAGTATTGCAACGATCTGATCGATCCCGCTTTTGGGGCGACGATCGATGCGGAAACCCGTGCCTTCTGGACCGATCGCCTGAAGCAGAACTACAAGGGTGACGATGGCCGACGCCGCTTGCGCATGTGCACCATCAACCTTCGCGACCGAGACGGATTGCGAGGCCGGATCGACCAGGTCGAGTGCCCGATCCTATGGCTGCATGGAACCGAGGACGTCGTCTATTCCGTGGCGCATGCCGAGACGGAAATCGGTCTTTTCCCTGAAATCGCCAAGCGTGGACTTCAAGGCGGTGAAGGGCGGGCATCATTTCCTGAGCGCCACCAATCCAAGCGAGGTCAATGGATACACGATGGCTTTCGTCGAACGCTGGAGCGGATCCGAGCGGCTTCGCCTCGAAAGCGGCGGAATAATCTGTCGGCAACGATTGGCTGCGGCAAGCTGCTGCGGCAGGCCCTAACAGTCATCCTTACTTCCAGAACGCCGGCCTCTCCAAGGCCGGTTCCGGGTCTCTGCCCCTTCAGGGCGAGCCGCTTTCAATCATTAATGATGCCGGCAAACGGCACGACCACTTCCGGAGATGGAACAATGAAACTGGACAAACTTCGCAATAATGTCGCCTTCGCCGCAACGGCGATGCTGGCGACCTGCCTTTTCTCCGCGTCGGCCTGCGCCCAGGAAGTCGCCGACATTGTTTCGAAGCCGATCAAGGTCTTCGTGCCGGACAAGAACGACGTTGCGAAAGTTTCCGAGACGGTCTGGACCCCGCCTGCCAAGGCCGTCAAGAAGAGCTATATCTGCGTCAGCTTCCCGACCATGCAGGATCCTTACTGGATCGCGGCCAACTACGGCATCGTCACGGAAGCGAAACGTCTGGGCGTCGAGGTCGACATCCTCAATGCAGGTTCGTTCACCAATCTCAGCACCCAGGTCAACCAGCTGAACGATTGCGCGGCAAAGGGCGCGGAGGCCGTCCTCGTTGCTCCGATCAGCGCCGATGGCGTCGCTTCAGCTGTGGCGTCACTCAAGAAGAGCGGCATCCCGGTAATCAACATCATTCCCCGGATCGCCGAGGGTGCCAATCTGGCCGGCCGTTCAACGCTGGACTATTATCAGGTCGGCATAGCCAGCGCCCAATACTTGAAGGAAAGCGTCGGCGACGCCAAGATCAAGGTCGCGCTGTTTCCAGGGCCCCCGGGCGCCGATTGGGCCGTGCACGATCGACGGCTTCAAGACGGGTATCAAGGACACCAAGATCGAACTGGTGACGATCAAGTTCGGAGACACCGACAAGAACACGCAGTATAATCTCGTCGCCGATACGCTGAACGCCGTGCCCGACCTCGATTGGGTGGTCGGCAACGCGGTCGCGGCGGATGCCGCAATCCGCGCGATCAAGGCCGCCGGGTTGGCATCGAAGGTCCAGATCGGCTCCACCTACCAGACCGGCCCGGTCCGGACAGGGATCGAACAGGGTGCCATCCAGTGGGCACTGAGCGATAACATCGTCCTGATGGCGTCGATCGGCCTGGATATGGGCGTCAAGGCAATCGAGGGGCTCGCTGGAGGCGGGAACCGAAATCTGGCCGATCCCGCTGAAGCTGACGCGGACAACGTGATGGCGGAAGCTTCCGCGGCGGGATTTGCGCCGGATGGCTTCAAGCCGGTCTTTTCGGTAAAAGCCATGATGGCCGTTCCGCAGAACATCACTGTGAAGGCCGAAAACCTTCACGGTGAGCCCCTGCTGGATGTCAGGGATATCGAGAAGAGCTTCCCCGGAGTACGGGTGCTGGACGGCGTATCGCTGGATGTTCGACGCGGCGAGGTTCATGTGCTGTTCGGCGAAAACGGCGCCGGGAAGTCGACACTCGTCAATATCATCCTCGGGAATTACGCTCCGGATGCCGGCGCTGTTCATCTCGACGGCGAGATGCTTCCGCCGGGCTCCCCCGCGTGGCACGTGATCGCGGCATCAGTGTCGTATTTCAGGAACTGAGCCTAATTCCTACGCTGTCGGTTACCGCGAACATTTTCCTCGGCAGGGAAGAGCTCCGGGCCGGATTGCTGAACGAGCGGCATATGGATGCAGAGGCGATTGGATTGTTCCTGAAGTTGGGCATTTCACTCAATCCCCGAGCGCTTGTTGCAAACCTGTCGCGCGCCGAGCAGCAGATGGTCGAAATTGCCAAGGCGTTACAATCCAAGCCGCGGCTGCTCATCCTCGATGAGCCGACGACGGCATTCACCGGCGTCGAGACGGAGCGACTCTTCTCGATTGTCGCCCACCTGAAGGGCGAAGGAACCAGCATCATCTATATCACCCACCGGATGGCGGAGATCAAGGCGATCGGCGACCGTATCAGCGTTTTGCGAGACGGCCGGCTGATCGCGACCAGAACGCGTTGCCGATACAGATGAGGATCGGCTGATCACCCTGATGACCGGAAGGGAGGCCCTGAAAATCTACCCTGAAATCCGGTTCGACCCTTCGCAAGAGGCCATCAGCCTGACCGCTGCGACAGCAGCATCCGGCCGCTTCCGCGATGTGTCGATATCGGTGCGCGCCGGAGAAATCGTCGGGCTCGCAGGCCTCGTCGGATGCGGCAAATCGGCCGTGGGCCGAAGCTTCTTCGGCGAAGAACGCCTGGCCGGCGGCGAGTTGAAACTTTTCGGCAAGCCGCTCCACTCACTGTCACCCCGGTCGATGCTGGAGGCGGGCGTCGTTTATTTGCCGGCGGATCGCCGCCGCCAGGGACTGGTCCTCAATCGATCGGTGCGGGAGAATGCGACTCTGTCCTGCCTCAGGCTGCCCGGCTTTGCCGCCGGTTCGTTGCTGAGGCGAAAGGCGGAGGACACGGCGGTCAGACAGGTGCTGCAACGCCTGAAACTTCATCCGCCGCTCCTTGACCGGAACGTCGGCGCCTATTCAGGCGGCAACCAGCAGAAGGTGGTCTTTGCGCGGGCTTTCCTGCGCGATACCCGCGTTCTTATCGTCGACGAACCGACGGTCGGCGTGGATGTGGGAGCCCGGCTCGAGTTCTACGGCATCCTCAAACAACTCTGCGAGGCGGGTACCGCGGTGCTTCTGATCTCGTCGGACATGCCGGAGATCCTGAACCTGACGAACCGGGTCTATGTGCTCGCCTTCGGTGCAATGTCGGCGGAATTCCACAAGCAGGACATTAACGAAACGGCGGTTCTCTCGTCGTTTTTCGCCACGGACCGCGACAAAGCGGCGACAAGTCGATCAGGAGTAATACAGCCATGACGAGCTTAGAAGCGTCCAGCCGGTCGGCCAGGCCCGTGCACAACCGCACGGTCGGCGGCCTGATATCCCGCCTTCGCACGACCGGGATCATCAGCGCGCTCGTCGTTCTGGTCTTCGTGATCTTCGCTCTGGCCAACCCGCAGGTTCACGAACACGAACAACCTCGTCAATATCCTGAATCAGTCGTCCTATCTTACCCTGGTGGCACTCGGTCAGGGGCTTGTCCTGATTAGCGGAGGCTTCGATCTTGCCGTCGCCGGCATATTGGGGCTAACCAGCGTCGTCTCGGCCTCCATACTGGTCATGCTGACGGCAAACGGTATCGACCTCCCGACTGCGATCGCCTTCGCCATGGCGGGTGGCCTTGGCGTCGGCCTGGCCTTCGGCTTCATCAACGGTGTCACGGTTGCCTATCTGAACGTTCCCTCGTTCATCGTCACCCTGGGCGTCGCCGGCATCGCCGCCGGGGCAGGATACCAGATATCGGGCGGCATCCCGGTGACCGGACTTCCTGAAGGCTTTGTCAGCGCCTTCGGAACGCCCGGATCTGCGCAGCATATCTACGTCGGTCTATGTCGCCTGCCTTGTGGCGTTCGTCCTTCATGTCGGAATGGTTCGGACCCGCATCGGGCGGTATATCTATGCCGTGGGAGGCAATGCGGTCGCCGCGCGCCTGTCCGGCGTCAATGTCGGCCGCTCCATCATCCTGGTGTTCATGACAAGCGGCGCTTTGGCTTCGCTATCGGGCATCCTTCTCAGTGCCCGTGTGTCGACCGGCGACACCAATCTCGGCGGCAATTTCGTGCTGCAGTCGATCACGGCCGGCGTACTGGGCGGGATTTCCCTGCGTGGTGGTGAAGGCTCTCTGATCGGCGCGGCTCTCGGTGCCCTGTTCATCGCGGTTCTCAGCAACGGCATGAACCTCGAGAACATATCGTCCTACTACCAGATGATCATTCTCGGCGTGCTGCTGGTGCTCGCCGTACTGGCCGAGCAAGTGCGGATGATGCTGTCGGGCAGAAGGTGAAGCCGCACTGGGTGCGAGTGAATTTACGGAGGTTCTATGGAAGACGTTATTTCGGAAATCGACCGGGCCTTCCGCTCGCTTCGGGCCGTCGATCTCGCACCCCGCCTGGAGCGAGGAATTCCCCGCTGGCCTTCGCATCCGCACCTGATCATCGACGAGACCATGAACCATGCCCATGACGGGTATTTCTGCCAGGGGATTGTCATGGCGGAACATACCGGCGCCCATGTCGATGCACCCGCTCACAACCATCCGGGCGGACAGACGGTGGATGAGATCGACGTCGACACGCTGTTTGCGCCCGCCGTGCTCTACGAGTTCTCCGAACTCGAGCTCGAGGCCGGACAGCTGATCACGGCTGAAATGGTTGAAAGCTACGAGCGCGAACGCGGCGTCAAGGTCGGCAGCGGTGAGATTGCACTGGTCAATTTTGGCTGGATGAAGCGGCATTGGCGGTGCGACTGCCACGCACAATGGTACGCGACCAATGCTCCCGGCATGGCCGAAGATGCGGTCATTCTGTTCAAGGAACGCGGTATTCGCGCGATCGGCAGCGATACCGTCGCTTGCGAAATGGCGCTGGTCGACGGGAAGGCCGTGCATTCGCTCGGTCATGACAAGCATTGGCTCCCGAACGGCATCCTGATCATGGAGATGCTGGCTCGCCTCGAACAGGTCTCGCCGCGAAATTTCTTTGCCGCCGCACCCCTGCCGTTTTTGCAGGGCTCCGGCTCTGCCGCTGCGTCCTCTCGCATTCTGTACCTAGCCCATCGTGGAGCTTGGATGATGGTTTTTGGAATGAGGTCGATACGATGCTGACCAGCCGCAATGCCGCAGGGCCGATGTCGGACGCACCGGAGCTTTGCCGCCAAACTGCCACGGCACTGGCCAAAGCCTATGGAGACGGTTCGTTGTCGCCAGTCGAGGTGGTCAGTGCAGCACTTGCGCGGGGCAAGCGACATCCAGGGGCAGTTCAATGCGTTTACTTTTATAGATGTCGATAGTGCCCTCGCGGCAGCACGAGCGTCCGAGGCGCGCTGGAGAAGAGGCGAGCCGCACTCGGCGATCGATGGTATTCCCACCACCGTCAAGGACATCGTGCATGTCGAGGGTTGGTGTGTTCGCTACGGTAGCAAGACGACCGGACTAGACGTCCAGCGGCAGGACGCTCCTTCCGTCGCCAGGCTCAGGAAGGCGGGTGCCGTCTTCGTCGGGCAGACCACGACCTCCGAGTATGGATGGAAGGCAGTTACCGACAGCCCGCTGTTCTGGTGTCACGCGCAATCCCTGGAATCCCGCATTGACGCCCGGCGGTTCCTCGGGAGGGGCGGCCGTGGCCGCCGCAAGCGGCGCGGGCGTCCTGCATCTTGGCACGGATGGCGGCGGATCGGTTCGTATACCGGCATCCTTTACCGGCGTTGTAGGGCATAAGCCGACCTATGGCCGCGTCGCCCTTCATCCACCGAGTTCGTTTGGAACAGTTGCGCATATCGGGCCGCTAGCCCGCAGCGTGGCCGACGCGGCGCTAATGCTGGACATTATGTCGGGTCGAGACAAGCGCGACTGGACGCAGCCTCCTCTTCAGTTCGCCCCGATAATCTTATCCCGGCTCGACTGGGCAGGCAAACGCATAGGGTACTGGAAGACCCCGTGCGTCGGCGGTGTCGATCCCGAGGTGGCGGCTTCGGTGGAAGCGGTGCTGGCCCGTCTGGTGGTCGCGGGTGCGGATATCGTCGAAATATCGCTTCCCTACCATGAGACTTTGCTGGAGGTTTACAATCGGCACTGGTGTGTCGGTGCCGCGAACCGCCTATCGGGCATTGATCCCGCCTCGACAGCCGGAGTTCGATGCAGGCCTGGTCGAAGCTGCGCGTATCGGGAATGGTTATACCTCTGTGGCACGCATGGATGCCGAGCTTCAACGCGGTCGTTATGGCGCGGCGATGGATGCGCTGTTGGCGGAGTATGACTTCGTGATATCCCCGACTACGCCTATCCTGCCGTTCGAGGCGGGTCGCGATGTCCCGTTCGGTTGCGAGGGACGGAGTTGGGTTGAATGGTGCTCGTTTAGCTTTCCGATCAACCTTAGTCAGCAGCCTGCGTGTTCGATCCCATGCGGACTGAGCCGGGACGGCTTGCCAATCGGACTGCAGATTATCGGTGCGCGCGGAGATGATGCCGCCGTGTTAAGTGCTGCTCATTGTTTGGAAGAGGTATACGGAGTGACTTAGGATCTGAAAGCGCGAATGCACCACTTAAAAAATACCAACGAAACTGAGTTGTATAGTAGTCAGGATTTTCATGGCTGGAGCCAAAGTCAGGCAGAAATTCCATTTATCCCCGCAGTGCAGATTTCCCTGGTCATCGCTCTCCAAAGCGAGCTTCAAAAACTACACACATTCAGGTGGCAACCCTTCAACAGATACGGTCTCTGCGGCCTGCGGTCAGTTTTCTCGGACCACATTGCTGAGAGGCGAGGCAGTCTCGTCCGAGAACCCCCGATAACGAAGGTGGCTGCGGTTCAGATGTGCTCGCATTGCTTCGCGCTTGTGCTGGGTCCCCAGCGCTGATCGCCTCGCAGATGGCTTTGTGCTCTCGCACTGTGTTCTGGATATATTCGGGCGTTATAAGTCCAGGATTGAGCTCCTTGGAGAAGGCTGGCTGGGGAAGGATCCGAAGGCTCATCAGATTGAAGAACTCGATAAATGCACCGTTGTTCGTTGCCTCAGCGATTGAGCAATGGAAGGCGAAGTCGAGTTGATCCAAGGCAGCTTCGTCGTCAAGCGAGGCTTCGAACTGGCGTGCGGCGTTCCAGATATTGGATTCCTGCGCCCAGGAGCGACGGGTCGCCGCGAGGCCCGCGGCATGCACTTCAAACGCCATCCGAAGTTCCAGCAGATCCATGAACGAAGTCCGCAGCCGTCGTAAAGGTGCCAGCGCCAGGTCCGCGTCGTGACCGCTTGTGTCTTCAGGCTGCGGCACACCACGAACGAATACACCCACGCCGTGGCGTGCTTCGACGATGCCATCGGATCGCAGTGCTGACACAGCCTCGCGTATAACCGTGCGGCTTACGCTGAACCGCTGTGACAGTTCGTTAAGGGATCCGAGTTTGTCCCCCTTTGCGAGTTGGCTGTCGAGAATGTGACTCTTCACCGCCTGTATTGTCCGACTTGTCAGTGTATCCAAGGCTCACCCATTCCGCTTGGCGCGCCATCCATCATGGTCATGGACGGAGATCTGCAGTTTTCACCGTAAGGTAGCACTACTTGGCATTGTGATGCTACCTCTGCAAATTCAAATTCGAATATCGGTGTGCGCACACTGCTTGAAATGACTCACGAATGTCGAACGTTCATGGCGATTTTCCACTAAGAACCCAAATAAATGTTTTTAGCGGGTGATCGCAACTGCGAGCACCGTCCGAACGGAACATCTAGTAAAGGTCTGAATTATAATAATTTTATGAGTTGTCAATCCATAAAATCCTCAAGAGGTAGTATCTCCAAGTTTCCTATTGACATGAGGTACTATTTCAATAATTCTTAGCGCAAGAAAAGTGAGCCGACGACATCACCAACCAACATGGTTTGGGTGGCAAAAGGTTCCGGGAACGAAACTCAGCTTCAGGCGCACGCAAAAAATCAGGTGGAAAACTGCTATGGGTGTCGTCACTGAACGCCTCTCCGAGCTCGGTATCGTATTGCCTTCGATTGCCCCGGCGTCCGGCAATTACATTGCGCATCGGTTTGTCGGATCGCTCCTCTTCATCTCCGGCCAAATCCCGCGCATCGATGGCCGCGAGCATTTTGTCGGCGTGGTTGGACAGGATGTGACACCCGGAGATGGATATAGGGCCGCCCGTTTATGCGCATTGAACGTGGTCGCGCGGATCAGTGCCGCTCTTGATGGCGACCTCGATCGTGTCCTTGCATGTGTGCAGCTTCGCGGGTTCGTCAACGCGACGCCGGATTTCAAGGGGCATCCAGCGGTTATCGATGGAGCCTCCGATCTCCTCGTGGAAATCTTCGGAGAAAACGGGCGCCATGTCCGAACGGCGCTCGGCGCCGGATCGCTTCCGCGCGGCTCGTCCGTCGAGGTCGATGCCGTATTTGAAGTCGCTATGAAATCCTGACGATAACAGGAGGGGGAAAGAGCCATGAGCGAGAGCGCACAGTCCGAGAAAGCCATCGATATGATCGGCGTCAACAAATGGTATGGCCCATTGCAAGTGCTGAAGGGCATAAACCTCAACGTCGCTCGCGGTGAGCATATTGTTCTTTGTGGTCCTTCAGGCTCGGGCAAATCGACGCTGATCCGGTGCATCAATCACCTGGAGGAAATCCAGGAAGGCACGATTTTTGTCAACGGCACGCAACTGAGCCAAAAGGATCCTATGCGGATTCTATCCGGCGCGACGTCGGCATGGTGTTCCAGCAGTTCAATCTTTTTCCACATCTCACGGTACTCGAAAACTGCATGCTGGCGCAGCGGCGCGTTCCGCAAGGCTTCCCTGACTGAGGCCAAGGAGAAGGCCATGCGACACCTCGATCGCGTGCATATTGCCGAGCAGGCACTCAAATATCCGGCGCAGTTGTCCGGCGGCCAGCAGCAGCGGGTGGCGATCGCGCGTGCACTCTGCATGGACCCAAAAATCATGTTGTTCGACGAGCCGACATCGGCGCTTGACCCGGAAATGGTGAAAGAGGTCCTCGATACAATGATCTCGCTCGCCGATGACGGGATCACCATGATCTGCGTAACCCACGAAATGGGGTTTGCTCGAGCCGTTGCGCACCGGGTGATCTTTATGGATCGCGGTGAAATTGTCGAAAGCGCCAAGCCGGACGTTTTCTTCAGCAACCCGGCCCACGAGCGCACAAAGGCGTTCCTAAGCCAAATCCTGAACCATTGAGGGTCGAGTGATGAATTATACATTCGACTTCGCTCCGGTTGTCTCTGCATGGCCCATGCTGTTGCAAGGAGTACTGGGCACGTTGAGGATGTCGTCGCTCTCCATGGTGTTTGGATTGAGCCTCGGTATCGTGTTCATGCTGATGCGAATGAGCAAGCAGGCAGGCATGCGTGCGATTGCGATCGGTTACATCGAAATGATCCGCAATACGCCGATCCTTGTTCAGGTCTTTTTCGTATTCTTCGGCATGCCGGCGATTGGCATCCGGCTCAGCGGCGAGCAAGCGGCGATCCTGGCAATGACGCTGAACTGTGCTGCCTATGCCGCTGAGATCGTTCGCGGCGGAGTGCAGTCCATCAGGCCGGGCCAGATCGAGGCGGGCAGAGCACTCGGCTTGCAGACGCGCGATATCTATCGGTTCATCGTTCTCCGGCCGGCCATCCGGGCTGTTTATCCCGCGCTGTGCAGTCAATTTATCTTGTTGATGCTGAACTCCAGTCTCGTTTCATCGGTCTCAGCTGAAGAGTTGACATACTTCGCCCAAACTCTCGATCTGCAGACGTTCCGCAGCTTCGAAATCTATCTCACGCTCGGCGTCATCTATCTCCTGCTGTCCCAGTTCTTCTCCATCGCACTGGGCGTGATCGGCAGGGTCTATTTCTCCTATCCTGCAAAGTGAGGCGTTGCGATGATCCGTCAATTTGGTCTTGGAGAGTTTGTCTTCCTGCTCGAAGGAGCGCGCTGGACAATTGTGCTTTCGCTTCTTGCTTTCACAGTCGGAGGCGCGCTCGGTCTGGCCGTGGCGCTCAGGCGCACCAGTAAGTGGAAGATGCTGCGCTTCATCATGGCAATATATATCCAGATGTTTCAAGGCACACCCTTGCTGGTCCAGCTATTCTTCGTCTATTTCGGCCTGCCGCTGCTCGGCTTCAAGGTCGATGTCTGGGTAGCACTAACGATCGGCCTGTCGCTCCATACCAGCGCCTTTCTCGGCGAAATCTGGCGTGGCAGCATCCAGGCCGTCCCAGCGGGGCAGAATGAGGCCGCCCAAGCCCTCGGCATTGGCTATGTCCACCGAATGGTCGATGTCGTTTTGCCACAAGCCTTTCGCATCGGACTTCCGGCGACCATCAGCTTCCTTGTCAATCTGATCAAGGGCACAGCGCTCGCCGCTTTGCTCGGCCTGACCGAGCTAACCCGTTCCGGTCAGCTGATGGCGAATATCACGTTTCAGCCGCTGCAGGTCTACGGGGCAGGTAGCGCTCATCTATTTCTTCATCTGCCTACCCCTGACCTATTGCAGTGCACGGATCGAACGGCGTCTCCACGCCGGGCGGTAATCAAGAACACATGACAAAAACCAACCAGAGGTGACCACATGTTTAAGACAGCATTTTCGTGTTCGACGGTCCTTTGCGGGTTTGCCGCCGCTCTTTTCGCCGTGTCCTCCTTTGCGGCAAATGCCCTGGCCGCTTCGCCCGGAGAGCTCAAGGCCAAAGGTACAGCCATCATCGGTGTCCAGATGGATCAGTTTCCATGGGGTTTCATCGATCAGAACGGTCAAAACGATGGCTTCGACATCGAGATCGCCCGAATGATTGCAAAGGAACTCGGTGTCGAGGTGAAGTTCGAACGGATCACCGGCCAGAACCGCATTCCACTTCTCGTCAACGGCAATGTCGATTTCCTGGTGCCGTCGATGACGATCACCGAGGAACGCGCAAAAGTCATCCAGTATGTCATCCCCTATTCGTCCAATGACATCACGCTTTGGGCAAAGAAGGATGCGGAAATCAAGGGCAATGATGACCTTGGCAAATATGTCATCGGCGTTAATCGGGGAAGCGTCTTCGAGACCGATCCTGGTCAAGGCAGCACCGCCGAACACGCAGATCAAGCGTTTTGATGATGACGCGACGACCGTGCAGGCGCTTCTTTCCGGTCAGGTCGATGCGATACTTGGGAGTGTGACCTACGGTCTTGTGATCAAACAGACAGGCTACGACACTCAGTTTGAGCGCAAGTACAAGGTTGCCGACAACTACCAGGGCATGGCCGTGCGCAGGGGCGATCAGCAAATGCTCGACTTTTTAAATGATTTCGTCACTCGCCACAGCGCGGATGGGTCGCTCGACGCTCTCTACAAGAAATGGATCGGCGTCGATCGCGCAAAACTTCCAACAACACTGCCGGGTATCGAGTTCACCGGCAAATAGAAACGCTGAAGCCTCGCGTGGCTGCGCAAGCGCCCCGCGACGACTTAAGAAACATCAACAACTGAAGAGCTCTTGGCCCCCGCCTGTACGTGTGGGCGGGGACAGGCCCCTGCACGTCAAAATTCCGCATTGCCGTGCACGGCGCACCAACAGTTCACTAACGGAGCATAGTCAAGAAAATGACGAAAGATGGCAAGCAGATCAGGGTCGGTGTCGATATCGGTGGCACCTTCACCGACGTTGCGATGGAGGTAGGCATCACGCTCCATTCGATCAAAGTACTGACCGATTATTCCTTTCCGGAAAACGCGATCGTCAAGGGTATTCGAGATGTGGCCGCGGTTGCCGGCGTCAATCTTTCCGAGATAGATACGATTATCCATGGTACGACGCTCGCCACCAATGCACTGATCGAAAGGCGCAGGTGCCCGCACAGCCTTTATCACCACCAAGGGTTTTCGTGACGTCATCGAGATGCGTACGGAAAGCCGTTTCGAGCAGTACGATCTTGACATCGTTCTGCCGGCTCCTCTGGTCGCTCGTAACGAGCGCTTCGTCCTCGACGAGCGTATCGGTGCGGACGGCTCGGTGCTGAAGGCGCTGGATATTGCTGAGGTTGACGCGCTCTGCGATCGGATCGTTGCTGCGGGTTACGAGAGTGTCGCCATCGGCTTCATCCATTCCTATCTGAACGGCACTCACGAAAAGGCCGTGCGCGATCGGCTACTGGCCCGAAAGCCGGATATTTCCGTCTCTGTTTCGTCGGAAGTCTCGCCGCAGATGCGCGAGTTCCAGCGTTTCAACACGGTCTGCGCCAACGCCTTCGTCAAGCCGCTGATGGCATCCTATCTCAACCGCCTTGTCGGCCGCCTGACCGAGGAAGGCACGCGCTGCCCGGTCTTCATGATTCACTCCGGCGGCGGCCTCATCAGTGTGGAAAGCGCTATCGAGTTTCCGGTTCGCCTGCTTGAATCTGGTCCGGCAGGTGGCGCCATCTTCGCCGCCCATATCGCCAGCCGCTACGGTCTCGACCAGGTGCTTTCCTATGACATGGGTGGCACGACAGCGAAAATTTGCCTGATCGAGAATCAGGCGCCGAAGACGTCGAAGACCTTCGAAGTGGCCCGTACCTGGCGCTTCAAGAAGGGCAGCGGCATGCCGATCTCCATACCGGTCATCGAAATGGTCGAGATCGGCGCCGGCGGCGGCTCGATCGCGACGATTGACAGCATGCGCCAGATCCGTGTCGGTCCGCACAGTGCCGGTTCCGAGCCGGGACCTGCGTGCTACGGACGCGGCGGCGCAAACCCCACCGTGACCGATGCCGACCTGATCCTTGGACGCCTTGATCCCGACGAGTTTGCCGGCGGCGCGATGAAGCTGGATCGGCCGGCCTCGCACCAAGCCATGAACGCCACCATCGCCTCCAAACTCGATACCGATATCGCGACCGCCGCTTATGGCCTCAGTGAAGTCGTCGATGAGAACATGAGCAATGCAGCTCGCATGCACGCGGTGGAGAACGGCAAGGAACTCTCTGAGTTCACCATGATCGCTTTTGGTGGTGCGGCCCCCATCCACGCTGCCCGCCTTTGCGAAAAACTCGGCATGTCGGAACTCTTGATTCCGCCGGGCGCCGGCGTCGGTTCGGCCATCGGCTTCCTGCGTGCGCCCTTCGGCTTCGAATCCGTCCGCAGCGCCTATAGCCGCCTCAACCGTTTCGATGCGGAAGCGATCAACCAGACGATCTCGGATTTGATCGCAGAAGCAACCTCCTTCGTGCGCTCCGGCGCGCCAGACGCCGATCCCGATCTCGAGTGCACGGCATACATGCGTTACGTCGGTCAAGGCTGGGAAGTGCCGGTCACGATCGAGGTGCGAGACTATGTCGATGCCGATGGCGGTCTGTTCCGGAGACTTTTCGATGAACAGTACGCGCATTTCTTCGGCCGTGTCATCGATGGCCTCGATGTCGAAATCGTCAGCTGGTCGCTGCGCGCCAGCTCGAAGGTTGCGCCGCCTCCCCGGATTGGCAGGACCGAAAGGCAGCGCCTGCGGCGGTGGAGTGGTACGCGCGAGATTTTTGATGTCCAGGAAGGTGTTTTCCAGACCGCATCGATCGTCTCGCGCGCCGACATGAGGCCGGGCGATTGGGTTGCCGGCCCCGCAGTCATTACCGAACGTGAAACCTCGACCATCATCACGGCGAGCCGCGAGGTCGTCATGCAGGCCGATGGCTGCCTGCTCGTACGCGCCAAGCAAGTCGCCTGAACGGAGGAAATACTATGAAGACCAATGCACTTTCAGACGTCCACATGCAGATCATGTGGAACAGGTTGATTTCCGTCGTTGAGGAGCAGGCTCTCACACTGATCCGGACGGCTTTCAGCACCAGCGTGCGCAGATCAGGGCGATCTGTCTGCCGGCGTGTTCAACCGGGGCGGCAAGATGATCGCCCAGGCTGTGACTGGTACACCCGGCCACGTCAACGCCATGGCGGAGGCCGTCGGCCACTTCATTCGCGATATCGGTCTGGAGAACATCTTCGAAGGCGATGTCTACATCACCAATGATCCCTGGAAGGGGACAGGGCATTTGCACGACTTCACCGTCGTCTCGCCGAGCTTTCGCAACGGTGCTCTGGTCGGCTACTTCGCCTGCACTGCGCATGTCGTGGATGTCGGCGGCCGCGGTTTTGGGCCTGACGCGAATGAGGTCTATGAGGAGGGCATTTTTGTTCCGATCATGAAATTTGCTGAACGCGGCACGGTCAACAAGGACCTCGTCAACATCCTGCGTAACAACGTACGCGAGAGCCATCAGGTGGTCGGAGACGTCTTTTCGCTCGCAGCCTGCAACGAGATCGGGCATCGCCGCCTGATGGACATGATGAGTGAATTCGACCTCGCGGACCTCGAAAAGCTGGCCGAGTTCATCTTCAAGCGCAGCTATGATGCGACAGGTAGAACGGATCGCGGCCCTGCCGCAGGGGACCTATTCCAATACGATGCGCGTTGACGGCTATGGATCGCCGATCGATATCGCCGTTCGTCTTGATGTGGCGCATGATCATATCCTGGCTGATTTTGCGGGAACTTCACCGCCGAGCCCGAAGGGCATCAACTGCCCAATCATCTATTCCGCGGCCTATGCCTGCTACGGATTGAAATGCTCGATAGCGCCGGAGATCCCGAACAATCACGCCTCGCTGCAGCCATTCCGCGTCACCGCTCCGGAAAACTGCATCCTTAATGCTCAGCATCCGGCACCGGTATCGGTGCGCCATGTTCTCGGTCACCTTGTTCCAGACGCAGTGCTTGGCGCGGTGCACAAGATGTTGCCCGGTCGAGTTCCAGCCGAGGGTGCCGGTGCACTCTGGAACCTGCATGTCAGCTTGCGTCCTTTGCCAGGCGAGAATGCCCCGGCCGATGGGGGCCAGCGTGCAGAGGTTCTATTGTTCAACAGCGGTGGTGCAGGCGCGCTCAACACTCGATGGTTTGAGCGCCACCGCTTTCCCCGAGCGGCGTTCATTCGATGTCGATCGAAGCGACTGAGCATGTTGGCCCCGTTATATTCTGGCGCAAAGAGTTGCGTGATGGGTCCGGGGGCGCGGGCCAGTTCCGCGGCGGGCTTGGCCAGGTGCTGGAGATCTCGCCGACGGACGGCCACGAAATGTACTTCAACGCCATGTTCGACCGTGTCGAGCATCCGGCCCGGGGCAGGGATGGGGGTAGAGACGGCGCAGCCGGCGCGGTCTTGCTCGACGATGGGACGCTGCTTGCATCGAAGGGACGCCAGCATGTCCCAGGTGGGCGCCGGCTGATCCTCCAACTTCCTGGCGGTGGCGGCTATGGCCCCGTGGAAGAACGCGATCCGGCCGCTGCTCAGCGGGACATCGATTTCGACTACGTCGTCGCCGAGTGATCCTCAGGACAGCCGGGCGAAGAGATAATTTCGTGCCGCCTCAAGGGCAAACCATTTCAAGGAAATCGAGATGAAGTTCGAAAACAAGCGCGCGGCGGGGATCAAGTCATCCCCCAGCATGGCGATCGCAATGGCAGCCAAAAAACTTGCCGCCGAAGGTCGCGACATCATCGACTTGTCGCTTGGCGAGCCGGATTTCGAGCCCCCGGCCCATGTGGCAGACGCTGCATGCGAAGCAATTCGAAAGGGGAGAGTGCGCTATGGCCTTCCGGCGGGCACGGAGAGCCTGCGGCAGGCTATCGTGCGCAAATTCGAAACCGAAAACCAGCTGCATTACACCGTCGACGAGGTGATTGTCGCCAACGGGGCAAAACAGATACTGTTCGACGTGTTCCTGGCGACGCTAGAGCCAGGTGACGAGGTCATTATTCCAACGCCATGCTGGGTGTCCTACGGCGATATCGTATCGCTGCACGGAGGGGAGCCGGTTTATGTCCAGTGCGGGCTGGACGCTGGCTTTAAGATGACTGCCGAGAGGCTTGAGGCGTCGATCACGCCGAGGACCCGCTGGCTGATGCTGAACTCGCCGTCCAATCCTACCGGCGCAATCTACTCAGCGCAGGAGTACCGGCAGCTTGCCGATGTTCTTGCCCGCCATCCGCAGGTGCTCATTCTCTCAGATGAGATCTACGAGCACATCCTGTTGAATGACGTCCGGTTTGTGTCTTTTGGTTTTGCCTGCCCGGAACTGCGCGAACGAACGCTTATCGTCAACGGCGTGTCCAAAGCCTATGCGATGACCGGTTGGCGCGTCGGCTATGCCGCAGGCCCAAAGGCGCTGATAGCGGTGCTCAACAAGATGCAGTCGCAGAGTGTGACGTCGGTATCCACGGTAGCCCAGGCGGCGGCCCTTGCCGCGCTGACTGGTGATCAGGGCTTTGTTACAAAAGCCGCGGAAACTTTCGCCGCCCGCGCGCAAATCATGTCGCAACGCCTCCCGAAAATTGATGGTCTCGATTTCAATCCGCCGGACGGTGCCTTTTATGCGTTCATTGGCGTTGCAAAACTGCTTGGAATGAAGGGGGCGGGCGGAGAGTTGATTTCCGATGACACCGCCTTTGCCTCTCACCTCCTGCACCAGTTCGGCCTGTCGAGCGTACCGGGCACTGCGTTCGGCGCTCCCGGGTTCATCCGACTGTCGATCGCCGCATCTGACCAAGAGCTGGAAGGTGCCTGCGAGCGCCTTGCCGCCATGGCCCGATCGCTTGAAGCCTGACGACAATTCCCCAATCCAATCAATTCAACCAGGGCATCGGTCTTCTCCGGTGCTTCGATCAAAGGAGGATCACACCCATGAAAACTGAAGACCTCAAGCATGCGCTTGGCGACGGGTTGCTTTCTTTCCCCGTGACACATTTCGATGCGCAGGGCAATTTTAACGCAAAGAGCTACGGCGAACACGTCAATTGGCTTTCCGGTTTCAGGGGCGGCAACGCTGTTTGCCGCCGGCGGCACTGGCGAGTTCTTTTCGCTCGCGCCGGAAGAGATCCCGCAGATCGTGCGCGTCGCAAAGGATGCTGCGGGGAAAACACCGATCGTCTCGGGTTGCGGATATGGCACAAATGTTGCCGTTTCAATCGCTAAGGCGGTCGAAAAGGTCGGCGCTGATGGCATCCTGCTTTTGCCGCACTACCTGATCGACGCACCGCAAGAGGGGCTCTACCAGCATATCAAGGCCGTGTGCCAAGCCACGGGTATGGGTGTGATGGTGTACAATCGCGACAATTCCGTTCTTCAAGCGGATACGTTGGCTCGCCTTTGTGATGATTGCCCCAACCTTGTTGGGTTCAAGGACGGCACAGGCGATATCGGTCTCGTTCGACAGATCACTGCCAAAATGGGAGATCGCCTTACTTACCTTGGCGGTATGCCGACTGCGGAGCTTTTTGCGGAGGCATATCTTGGTGCCGGTTTCACCACATATTCCTCCGCCGTCTTCAACTTTGTTCCTGGTCTGGCAATCGAATTCTATAATGCGCTGCAGGGCCGGTGAGCGTGCGAAATGTGAGAAGATCCTCAATGACTTCTTCTATCCGTTCATGGCCATTCGCAATAGGGCCAAAGGTTATGCGGTTTCGGCAGTCAAGGCCGGCGTTCGGCTGCAGGGATTTGCAGCAGGCTCCGTTCGTCCGCCGCTGCAAGACCTGACGAGCGAAGAAATGGGCATGATGGAAGCGCTGGTTGGTCAATACAAGCGCTGACAGAACTCGATTGAAAACGGCAATGCCGGCCAAGAGGTGGGCCAGCATTGTCGTGCTGCCGTAGGCCGCTAACATCGGGATGTCGTGGGGAGTTATAATCCTCCATTTCGTCCATCATGCCCGCCAATGATATGGAACAAGGATCAATATGACACTCCATCACAACCTGATTGCCGGCGAATGGGTCGGCAGCAACGGTGTCGAGAATATCAATCCCTCGAACACCAATGAAGTCGTCGGCCTTTATGCGACTGCCAGCGCCGATGATGCCAAGACCGCGATCGCCGCCGCAAAGGCTGCTTTCCCGGCCTGGTCGCGCTCGGGCATTCTCGAGCGTCATGCGATCCTGAAGAAGACTGCCGACGAAATTCTTGCCCGCAAGGAAGAACTCGGCAAGCTGCTTGCCCGCGAGGAAGGCAAGACGCTGCCGGAAGCCATCGGCGAGACCATCCGTTCGGCGCAGATCTTCGATTTCTTTGCCGGCGAGGCCCTGCGCCTGGCGGGTGAAGTTCTGCCGTCGGTCTGCCTGAACATCGGCGTCGAAATTACCCGCGAGCCGATCGGCGTCATCGGCATCATCACGCCGTGGAATTTCCCGATCGCCATTCCCGCCTGGAAGATCGCCCCGGCGCTCTGCTACGGCAACACGGTCGTCTTCAAGCCGGCCGAACTGGTGCCCGGCTGCTCCTGGGCGATCGTCGATATTCTCCACCGCGCCGGCCTGCCGAAGGGCGTCTTGAACCTCGTCATGGGCAAGGGCTCGGTCGTCGGCCAGGCCATGCTCGACAGTCCTGATCTCGCCGGCATCACGTTTACCGGCTCGACCGGCACCGGCAAGCGCGTCGCGGCGGCGTCGATCGAGCATAACCGCAAGTTCCAGCTGGAAATGGGCGGCAAGAACCCGATGGTCGTGCTCGACGATGCCGACCTGACCGTTGCCGTCGAGGCTGCCGCCAATTCCGGCTTCTTCTCGACCGGCCAGCGCTGCACGGCGTCGTCACGGCTGATCGTCACCGAAGGCATCCACGACAAGTTCGTCGCAGCCCTGACCGAAAAGCTGAAGACGCTGGTGGTCGATGACGCGCTGAAGGCCGGTACCCATATCGGCCCGGTGGTCGACGAGCGCCAGCTGGCCACCGATACCGACTACATCGCCATCGGCAAGCAGGAAGGCGCCAAGCTCGCCTTCGGCGGCGAGACGATCAAGCGCGACAATCCCGGCTTCTACCTGCAGCCGACGCTGTTTACCGAAGCCACCAACCAGATGCGCATCAGCCGTGAAGAGATCTTTGGACCGGTGGCATCCGTCATCCGGGTGAAGGATTACGAGGAGGCGCTTGCCGTTGCCAACGACACGCCGTTCGGTCTTTCGGCCGGTATCGCCACGACGAGCCTGAAGCACGCCACGCATTTCAAGCGCAATTCGGAAGCCGGCATGGTGATGGTCAACCTACCAACCGCCGGCGTCGATTTCCACGTGCCGTTCGGCGGCCGCAAGGCTTCCTCCTTCGGCTCGCGCGAGCAGGGCAAGTACGCGGCCGAGTTCTTCACCGTGGTGAAGACGGCTTACACGCTGGCGTAAGTTACCTCTCGGCAAATGAAGACGCTAGCACTCCTGCGAATTGGAAGAATTGCGGATGGGTCGGCGGCGCGATCATCTCAGGAAAGGAGCATCCGCTGCTCGCAACTTTCCGCCCTGCGCGCTTCGCTGAAGGGAAGCGGGCCTAAAAGCATACACAAGCTGGCCACACCCCGGACTTTGGTGCCCGGGATGTCAGTTGGGGGAAAGCCCTATTTGAGCGCTTTCGAGACGGAAACCAATGTGACGGTCCGTTCCGCCGAACGTAGAATATTGACAGCCTCCTCCGGCGCTCCGTCGTCGGTGATTACTTCATCGATTTCGGAGACGTCGCAGAGGGTGCAAAAGCCAGGCGCGGCAAACTTTGAACTGTCCACCAGCAGAATCGTTCTGCGCGCGGAAGAAATCATGGCACGCTTGAGCGACGCGACCTCCAACGCAGACTCCGTGAGCAGGGTACCCGTAACGGCCGATGCTCCCGTCATGCACACATCCGCATGCAACGTTCTGATAAAGCTTTCGCCGGGCTCCCCGCCAGATGCCGGTACCTTGGCCGGATGGTGCCGCCGGGCAGGATAACCCGCCAGGATCTGATGTCCGCCGCGAAGTCGGCTATTTCCAGACTATTCGTGACGATCGTCAAAGGCAGGTCGCGGTCGGCAGTCGCCCGGACAGCCTCCATTACGGTCGACGAACTGTCGAAGATCACGCTGTCTGCAGCGCTAAGCCGGAGTGCCGCTTCTCGGCCGATCGCGACTTTCTCGGCATGCTGTAGCTGAGCATTGACTGAGGTTTCACGCTCGAACGTGGCGCGCATCGGCTGCAGAAGATGCGCGCCGCCATGCGTCCGCTCGAGATATCCCTTTTCCACCAGATGCTCGAGGTCGCGCCGAACGGTCGATTGCGATCCGCCGATCGTATCGGCCAGTTCCTGTATGCTCGCGGCACCATTGACCCGCAGATGCTCCAGGATAAGGGCACGCCGCTTGGACGGCACGATATCGACGCGCTTGCTCGGTTGCTCCATGATCCTCGCCTCATCTCTGTTGGCCCAGGAAGCCAAAATGACTGGCGTTCAACGTCAGTCAATAACTACCAACTCGTGTAACCGCAATCCACAACCACCACGGAGCCGGTCATGGCGCTGGAGGCGTCCGAGGCGAGGAACAGGATGGGCGAAGCGATTTCGTCCGGCCTGGCGACCCGCTTCATCGGTGTCATGTCCATCCAGACCGGCATGAGGCTGGCCTCGCTGAAACCACCACGGGACATGATCGTATCCACATAGGTGGGGGCGACGCAATTGACGCGCACACCCCGTTCTGCCCATTCGGCCGCCAACGAGCGCGTCATATGATGCACGGCCGCCTTGGCGGTATTGTAATGAACCTGACGTTGCGGCCTGTTGGAAATCAGCCCAGACATCGAGCCGAGCGTGACGATCGAACCACGACCGCGTGCGAGCATGGGCTTTGCAAATTCCCGGCACGACCAGTAGGCGCCGTTCAGATCGACATCGAGTACCTTCAGCCAGACCTCGTCGGCCATCTCCTCGCCGCCGGTATCCGGCCATGCGATGCCGGCATTGGCGATCAGGATATCGACTGCTCCGTACCGTTCGTTCGCGGTGCGCGCCGCTTCGGCCACCGCCGCGGGAATCGGTAACGTCGAGAAGGACGGCGTCCACCTCGTATCCCTTGTCCTTCATCTCCTTGCGACCGACCTCCAGAACCTCGGTGTTCATATCGGAAATGATCACCTTGGCGCCGGCTTCGGCGAGCGCTTCTGCCGATGAAAGACCGATCCCCCTGCCGCCGCCGGTAACGAAAGCGGTGCGCCCTTCCAGCCGATATTTTTCCAGATACATGTGCGTTCCTTTGCGTACCGATGTCTTCAATTCAATAATGATGGTCCATTCGCCCGACCGAGCGCCCAACCGAACGGCCCCTGCTAAATCGCTGCTTCCATCGCCCCGCTCTTCTGCCCGAGGATAAGAAGGCAGCCGGCAGTGAAGCTGTCTCCAAGCCCGAGCGTGGTGGCGGGCTTATCGAGATAGGGTGCCGAGCATGCGACGAAAGACCATTTTCCGCGTCGGCTATACGCAGTGAATGGGACGTCGAGAAACTGCGCATTCGGATCGATCGTGACGGTGTCCACCGGCGCTCCGTTTGCAGCCCGCGCGGCGGCAACGGCACATCCGGCCATGAGGGCACGCAATTCCCGGGCAGGATCGTCGAGCGTCACGGCCGCCGCCCAGGTGTCGGCGTGGATGCAGATGCGATCGAGATCCAGGCGCTCGGCAAGCGCGATCATCGCCTCCGTCGGGTTTCCGGCGGACGGGTCCATTGCCAGCAGTTCGGAATGATTCATGCCGAGCGAGGTGATCGCACCCCGGGCATTCGAAAACACCGCCTCCAGCGGCGCTTCTGGATCGTAGCAGGCGAGCTCGAAATGGATCGTCTTCAGGCCGGCGGCTTTCCAGGCCCGTCCCAGGTCGAAGACCTGCCGGCTGGCCGCTTCCATCCTGTCAAGCGGTTCGTCGTTGAGTCCGGAGAGCAGACCGGCTGCAGCGCTCGACGCTGCGCTTTTCGACATTTCCGAGAAATTCCGGTCGTTCTGGACGCCGCGATCGCAAAACCGGACGATGATCCTGGACGAGCGCCTGGGAACCAGATCGCCGATCGGCCAGCCGGCCGTGAACTCGAAGATAAAGATTTCGGGTACATGGTCGCCCGACGGCCTGATGTTGGCGACATTCACCGCCTTGCCGTCCTGCGCGAGCAGGACGCCGGCCGGAATGTGCCTGAGCATATGGGGGTAACGATCTTCCAGCGCGATCAGCGCCCCGCGCCCGAGCTTCGAAAGCACCCATGCGGCCTGGGGGCCGGTTCCGCCCAGTGCGTAGCGGACCTTGAGGTTATCGCGCAGCCAGGCCGGTCCCTGCGGCCAGTCGAGCCTGACTTCGCCGTCGATCCCGCGCGAAACGCGCTTCAGCAGCATCGCAGCGAGGTCGCCCGCCGGGGTGCTCCTGGCCGCGTCCGAGCAACGGCTGCATATCGTGCATGTTAATCAGGGCATCGACGCAGGCGCTCATTCCGCACAGGAAAAGGCCGGTATGGAATATATCCGGATCGCCCGATGCGGCCGACAGGCCCGCCGTCAGCGCGGAATATCAGGTTCTCCAGTCTGCCTCCGTCACCTCTTCCATTGTTCCGCTTCCTCCCGCACCGTCACAAGGACGATGACTGCCTTGAAGCTCCAAGCTCTACCAAAATCTTCCACACTGTCAATGGAATTTGCGCAGGAGTGGCAATATCGGCCAAAAACACCGACGTCGTTGTCAGTATTTTTTGCATGACAGCATAATTTTTACGCAACCTGAGTGACAAAATGGCAAGAAAAGCAAATGAAATCGCGTGGTTGGGGGATTTTTGCAGTGCGTCATCTGCACGACAGCAAACATTGACGAAACGGGAACCTTTTGTTGGTAGCATTTTATATGTTTGTTTTAATTATCTTATTTTAAAATGAGAGAGCTTCGCACGTTTCTGATCGGGTGCCATCTGGACAGAGAAACAATAATTTTTGCTCTCGTTAGAAAGATATTGACAGATAATGAAAACAGTCTCTTTATGGAAGCAGCACCGGAGGCGGCAGGCAATCTCTGTCTTGTACCCCGGAAAATTCCATCACCGAGGAAGCACCAATGGCACTCACGAGACTTGACCGGAAACTGGCGAACATCAGGGCGGGGCGTTACACGCGGTCCGATTTCGTGATCGCCGACGCAAAGGACAGTGATGTCGGCGCGGGTGTGACCGCCACCGGCTTCGACTGGTCGGCCAGGCCGCCGCGCCGCCGCAGCAGGCAGGAGTTCATCGCCCAGATCGAGGAGATCATCGAGCAGGACATCGTCGACATCATGCTGCTGTCGCAATCCAACCTCGAACTCCTCGACGAGAAGGGCGCCTTTGCCGGCAGCGAGATGAAGCCCGCCATTAGGGCCAATCTCGAAACGATGTGCTGGGGTGCAGTCCGGCACGGAACCTATACGAAGACTGCATCGGTTCCGTATCGGGACGCCAATCTCGCCCGCGTGATGGCCAACTACCCGACCTCGGGAACGGATCTTGGCCTATACTCGGTGTCCTTCAGCAACAATGTCGAAGCTGATACGCGGACGCTGGAAGCGTTTGCCGAATTCCGGACCGAAGCCGCAAGGCATAATTTCAAATATTTCTACGAGGTCTTCAATCCCAGCATCGACATCGGCCTCAGCCGCGAGGAGATCGGCGAGTTCGTCAACGACAACATCATCAAGTCGCTTGCAAGCGTTCCGCGCGCCGAGCGGCCGCTGTTCCTCAAGACGCCGTTCAACGGACCGAGGGCGCTCGAGGAGCTTGCCGGGTTCGATTCCTGAACTGGTCGTCGGGGTTCTCGGCGGCGGTGCGGGCACGACGCGCGACACGTTCGAGCTCGTGTCACAGGCCGAGCGCTACGGCGGCCGGCTCGCTCTGTTTGGACGTAAGATCAATCTCGCCGAAGCGCCGCTGTCGCTCATCGTGCTGATGCGTCACGTCGCCGATGGGGCGCTCGCGACCGATGAGGCCGTACGCGCCTATCATGGCGAGCTGCAGAAGCTCGGCCTGACGCCGGCACGGTCCCTGACCGAGGATATTTCGATCACCGAAGAGGTGCTGAAGCCCGCAGCCGCAAAGGCTGCCTAAGTACCGGGCGATCAGGGATCGCTGGCAGAAGCCGCACCGTTTGCGTCTTCCGGCTTGCGAGACGGCATGCATGAGCATGCGCGGGCACGAGGAGGTGCCTGTTGCGTGGTGAGCCAACAAGGAGGAGGAACCCACATGAACAAAAAGTTGTTACTTGCCGTCAGTGCGATCGCCATGGCGCTCTCCAGCGGGAGCGCATGGGCACAGGAAAAGAGGTGACCGTCTGGTCCTGGTTCGTCCAGAGCACGATGCAGAAGTCGATCGCGGCCTTCGAGAAGGCCCATCCCGACATCAAGGTCAATTATACCTATTACAATTATTCGCCGGAATATGTGACGGCGCTGAAGGCCGCCGCAGCGTCCGGCAGCCTGCCTGACGTCATTGGCCTGCAGCCGGGATCGCTGACCCAGCAATATCGGGACAATCTCGAGCCGGTGAACGAGCGCGCCGCCAAGGGATGGGGCGCGGACTGGGCCGAAAAGGTCTTTCCGGTGAACCGCAAACAGATGCTGATGGGCAATCCGGCGGGCGACGAAAACTATTACATCGTCCCGCAGGAATCGCAGGTCCTGTGCATCTGGTACAATCGCAAGCTCTTCGAAGAGCTGAAGATCGCGGTGCCGAAGACCTACGAGGAACTGAAGGCGGCCTCCAAGGCGATGACCGACGCCGGTCATATCCCCATGTTCCAGGGCGCGGCGGACGGCTGGCAGAACGAAAACGTCTTCCTGATGCTCGCCAACCAGTTTTCACCAGGCATCGTCGACAAGGCCCAGGCCGGAGAGACGCCGTGGACGGCGCCCGAACTGGTTTCGGCCATGAAGGCCTGGAAGGGTCTTTTCGACGACGGCATCTTCCAGCAGGGCGCGCTCGGCGCGCATGCCTATCCCACCGGCGCGCAGCTGTTCGCCCAGGGCAAGGTCGGGATGATGGCGCTCGGTTCCTGGTGGATGCAGGAAAGCAAGTTCCCGCCGCCGCTGTCGGAATTCGTCCAGAACATGGAGGGTTTCGACTTTTTCTACATGCCGCCGGTGAAGGAGGGCAACATGGCGAGCCCGCCCGTCGGCGGCATCGACATCGGCTATGGGCTGACGAAGAACGGCGGCAAGAATGACGCCGCCTGGACATTCCTGGCCGAACTGACCAACGGCGTCGGCCTGCAGGAAGCCCTCAACGACCTCAACGACCTGCCGGCCTTCGCCGGACACCAGCCGAAGGGCGACATCACTGAGCACGTCAAGCAATTGTCGGCGCGGTTCATGGAGGATCTGCCGAAGGCGGAAAACCAGCGTTTCGCATCGCCGGCCGTCGTGGAAGCCCTCGACAATGCGCTGGCCGGCGTCGCGGCGGGCAGCCTCGAAGCCGAAGCCGCCCTCGCGATCGTCCAGGCAGCCACCGAAAAGGCCCTTGCCGCCAAGTGACCGGCCGCAGCAGGCCGGGCGCACCCGCGCCCGGCCTTTCTGATCTCGAAAGGTGATATCGATGCACGTGGATACCCTGCATGCCGGACGGACGGCCGCGATCGCACTTCGCCGGTCGCGGTCGTTCAATCCGACGCTCTATGCGTTTGCCTTGCCGGCAACCCTGCTGTTTGTCGTGTTCATTGCCTACCCCATCGTCTGGGTTGCCGGTCAAAGCGTGTATACGAAATCCAATGCGGCTGAAGCGATTTTTGCCGGGTTTGGAAACTACCGCTCCGTTCTCACGGACCCTACCTTCTGGATCGTCGTGCGCAACATGGCGTTGTGGGGTGTGATCACCATTCCCGTCCAGATGCTGGTGGGTGGACTTCTCGCCTATTTCATTGAACGTCACACGAATACACTCCACGGCTTTTTCCCGCACAATGTTCTTCCTGCCGGTGGTCACATCTGTTTCCGTTGTCAGTCTCGTCTGGGCGCAGATCTACGCGCCCTATTACAGCATCGCCCAGGAATATCTGAAGCATGTCGGCATCGTCATGACGAACTCGGCGATCGGCGATCCCAAGACTGCGATCTATGCGCTGATCGTTGTCAACATCTGGCAATGGACCGGCTTTTCAATGCTGATGTACATCGCCGGCATCGCCAATCTTCCCAGCGAAGTTCTCGATGCCGCCCGGATCGACGGCGCCAAGGGCTGGCGGCTGGCGGTCCATGTCATTGTGCCCATGCTGGCGCCACGGACGAAGTCACTGCTGCTTCTCGGCGTCATCGGAACCCTGCAGACTTTTCCCATTGTGCACCTGATGACCGGCGGCGGTCCGAACCGCGCCAGCGAGGTGTTCGGCACCTTCATCTTCAAGCAGAGCTTCGTGCTCAGCGATACCGGTAGCGGCGCCGCTCTTTCCGTCATCGTTCTCGTCGTCGCGCTCGGCTTGTCGCTCGTACAAATCGCCCTCCTCGGGGCGCGGCTCTCACCGGCCGCCAAGGGGCAAGCATGATGAGGACATTGACAGGACCCGCGCTGCGCAGCCTCGTCATCCACGCCGTGCTCTTTCTCGTGCTGGCGATCTGGATGGTTCCGCAGGTCTATATGGTATCGGTCGGGCTGAGAACGCCGGCACAGGCGTTCGATCCGCAACTGTTCACCTGGCCGGTGACGTTCCAGAACTTCATCACCGTGATAAGCGACAATCCGCTCGGCAGCATCTTCCTCAACAGTCTGATCGTGACCGTTGCGACCGTTGCGATCGTTGTTGCTGTTTCCTCGCTCTTTGCCTTTGCCTGCGCTATCCTGAGGCTCAAGGGCACGATGATCCTCTACGCGACCCTGCTGACGACGCTGATGGTGCCGCTTGCTTCGCTCGTCCTGCCACTTGCCATTTTGCTTAAGAACTTCGGCTGGGTGAACACCTATATCGGCCTCATCCTTCCCTATTCGGCGCTGGGGGTCCCGTTCGGCATGGTGATCCTCAAGGCCTTCATGGAGGATGCGCCAAAAGAGCTGTTCGAAGCCGCTCGCGTCGATGGCTGCAATGCCTGGCAGACCTATTGGCATGTGGCGTTGCCCCTGGTGCGGCCGGCACTCGTATTCGTCACGATCTGGCAGTTCATCGTCACCTGGAACGAGTTCTTCCTGGCGCTGATCGTTCTCACCAAAAGCGAAATGAAAACGCTGACCATCGTCCCAATGCAGTATTCCGGCCTCTACATGGCCAATCCCGGCGCACTTTTTGCAGTTCTCACCATCATCGCAATTCCGCTCATTCTCCTCTACGTGCTGGTGCAGCGTGCCTTCGTGCGTGGGCTGCTGGCCGGCGCCGTGAAAGGCTGACCCATGGCAACGCTAACGATCGACCGCATCACCAAGCGCTTCGGCGCGCTGACTGTCATCCCGGAACTGTCCCTGACCATTCCTGACGGGGAATTCTGCGTTCTGGTCGGGCCGTCCGGTTGCAGGCAAGTCCACGCTGCTCAGGATCATTGCCGGCCTGGAGCCGATCAGTTCGGGCCGTATCCTGATCGACGGTATTGACATGAGCGGTGCTGAACCGCCGGAACGCGGCGTGGCCATGGTCTTTCAATCCTATGCGCTCTATCCGCATATGGATGTCGGACGCAATATCGGCTTCGGCTTGGAAATTGCCCATACACCGCGCCTGGAAATCACCGCCCGCGTCAGGTGCAGCCGCCGAAAAGCTGCGCCTGTCCTCCTATCTTCGCCGCAAGCCGCGCGAGCTTTCCGGCGGGCAGAGGCAGCGCGTTGCAATCGGACGCGCGATCACGCGCAAGCCCAAGCTGTTTCTCCTCGATGAGCCGCTGTCCAATCTCGATGCTGCCCTGCGCGTCGGTATGCGCGTGGAAATTGCCCGGCTGAAGGCCGAACTGGCCTCCACCATGATCTATGTGACCCACGACCAGGTCGAGGCGATGACGCTCGCCGACCGCATCGTCGTCATGAACGGCGGCCGGATCGAGCAGGTGGGAATGCCGCTCGATCTCTATGAGCGGCCCGCCAATCTCTTCGTCGCCGGCTTCATCGGTTCTCCAGCGATGAATTTCCTGAAGGGTCGGGTGACCGTCCGCACAAACGGAATTGCAACCGTTTCGCTGGTGCTGGGGTCGAGCGTCGACATTCCTGTCTCTTCCTCGGTCGAAATCGGACAGGAGGTGACGCTGGGCATCCGTCCCGAACATATTCCGTTTTCGGCGGAGGAAACGTCGGGGCGTGTTCATGGCCAAGGCGTCCATGGTTGAGATGCTGGGTAGCGACACGTTCATTTACGTCCGGCAGGGAGAGGAAAACCTCGTCATCCGCGACAGCCAGGGCCGGCGGGCTCGCGCGGGCGATCGGATCGCGATTTCCTTTCCCTCCACCGCCTGCCATCTTTTCGATCAGACGGGACTGCGGATTTCCGCAAGCCCGAAGGAGAACGTAGCCGCGCAGCTTCTGGCCCACGCGCATGGCAAAGCAACATAGACCGCGAGCGCACCATCGCATCGCAGGATTGTCTGCGGACACAACAGGGAAAAAAAATGACGGATTTCCAGGGACGCACAATTCTTGTCACCGGTGGCAGCGGCGGCATCGGCGGTGCCACCGTCCGGCACTTGCAGGGCCGCGAACGCCGACGTGATCGCGGCGGGGCGGTCGAAGGAGGCGCTCGATGCGATTGCGAAGGAGACCGGCTGCCGGACCGTCGTTTTCGATCTCGCCTCCGAGGAGGAAATCCGTACCGCCCTGGAAAGTGTCGACCTGTGGGGCGTCGTCAATTGCGGTGGCTTCGGCGGAGAAATCGCCACGCCGATGGACACGGATATTGCGATTTTTGACAAGGTCATCAGCATCAATGCCCGCGGTGCGCTGCTGGTGACCAAATACGCCACCCAGTCGATGGTGCGACTGGGAAAGGGGGGCCATCGTCAACGTTTCCAGTCAGGCCGCGCTGGTCGCGTTGGAAGGCCATATCTCCTACGGCTCGTCGAAGGCCGCGCTCGACAACATCACACGCGTTTCGGCGCTGGAGCTCGGAAAATACGGTATTCGCGTCAACAGCGTCAATCCAACCGTCGTGATGACGCCGATCTCGTCCGGCCACTGGAGCCAGCCGCACGTCGCCGAGCCGTTTCTGAAACAAATGCCGTTGGGGCGCTGGGCGACGGAAGACGAGATCGCGGCTCCCATCGTGTTTCTGCTGAGCGACGCTGCCTCCATGATCACAGGGGTTTCCCTGCCGATCGACGGCGGCTTTTCCTGCCGGTGATTTAGCAGATTTACACTGCTTGACGATCCGAACAGCGGAGCGGGCGCTAAACCTGTCTGAAGCCATCCTCTGCGCGCAAGACGAGGAAGCGACATTCGTTTCCGCACAGATTGGCCCGTGCACTATCGGTCTTTTAGCCTATGGGTAAGCTGGGCAACCCGATGATGCGACCTCCACGAGGTCGTTGACCTCACGTGAGCGCACGTCAAATTCCGACGACATAATGCTCGCCACTATCCGCAGCCGCCCGTCTTCCGAAACCTGCAATTTGGTCCCGGTGTAACTGTGTATGGAAAAATGGTCAGTGCCTATTTCCTGACGATGCGTCGCGGTGATCACCACAATGTCACTGCCGGCAGCTTCTCCGGCAAGGATACCAGCCTGCTTTAGTGTTGCGAGGACGGTTCTGCGGTCGCTTGGGGTAATCATACAATACGGCAACCGCAAACGCGCTGCAGGCACACTTTCCAAGAGGACGCTGTCCGCTGCGAGCGCCTTTTCGATCTCCCAAACCGGATGAATCGGTAGGTGTGACAATGCTCGTGGCCACAATGACAGAAGAACGGTGCAGGCTCTTTAGAAATGGGATTTGAACCACTCGATTGTTTTGGGGATCAATAGATCATCGACGGTTTTCGTTGTGGTGCTCGCGTTCCAATCATGATCTGAATCGATCTCGATTAGATCATGTACACCATTATGACATTTGAGAAGGATCTGCCCCGCAGCCGGTTGGGGGTAACGATCGTTTCCCGCTGGCCGACAATCACCCTAAGGGGACCAGGATATCGACCAATCGCTCCAATTGGGGTTAAAAGCGGCAGTTCCTTGAAGAAGGCGCCTTTTAGCTTTGTCTCCCCGCCCCAAGATAGCTTGGCATCAATGACGGAATCGTCGGATGCGGAAAGTGCGTTTTTCACCGTCTCGCTTCCCATTAATATGCTGTAGGTAGACAGCGGATCTGTAACTGGCGCCCACAGGACGACCACCGAGGCTTCCGGACGCGCTGCAGGCCACATGACCTCCGACGAGGCCCCCTTGGCTGTACCCGAGTATCCCTACTTTACTGCTGTTCACCGAGGGCAGGGACTGTAGGTAGTCAAATGCCAAAACCGCATCTTGAATCTGTCCGGTGAGCGTGGTTTCCTGCCATTTTCCATCGCTCTCTCCCGAGCCGTGGAAGTCGATGCGCAGACTGGCAATGCCGTGGTCGGCAAGGCGATTTGCAGTATAAGCGAACAGTCCTATGTTGGTTGGCGCAATCGGCAATTCGTCTTTCTGCCCGGTAAATCCATGCAACATGAGGACGACTGGCGGGTTCTCGACTCCATCCGGCAAATTGAGAATTCCGACAAGCCTGCGTCCTCCGCTCTCGATGCGAACCTTGCTTTCCCGCGCGGAAAAGTGTGAACGCAGATGTCGCGTCGCTGGACAACGATTTCATGGAGGTACCTCTCTTCGGCGTTGAGTGCTTTGTGCATGCCAGACTTAAGCCGAGCCCGCCTGCCGTCAATTTCGCATTGAAAGACATGCTGACGCGTACTGACGCAGGACACGCTCCACATCGAATAACGATGTGGAGCGTGGTGTTTTCGGCGACGACACCCTCAGCGATATTCCTGCATACCGACGGCGTTTCGCCCGAAGACGTAAGCCACTTGTCACTTCTCCGGCGATAGAAGTCCGCTTCTCACCATGTCAGTGGCCGGCTGGGCTGGCTGAGTTGTCAGCTTATCAGTATTTCAAGATATTGTTGGCGACGGTGGGGGAGGGCCACCGTCGCCGCCGGCTGGCAACATGTCTTCACGCAAGCCGGCTAGTCCGCCACACGTGATCGAAACTCTAGTGAATTCGACCCGCTCAGTGGCTTTGTATTAACAAGGCAAATGACGCGATGCGATGCACCGATCGTGGCGGATCAAGTCAAGATCAGCCGCTCCATGAGGGACTTCAGATCTCCCGCGACATCGTAGCTGTTTTCCTGATGCTGACGATTACAGAACAGTTCGCAGCTCCACCAGCCGGTAAATCCGGTCGCTTTCACCGCATCCACCCAGCTTTGCAGATCAAGAACACCAGAACCGGTCGCAACATCTCGCAGGATGGCTTCGTTCGGGGATGCCCCCGGTGAACGGCAGGGAATCGCAGAGATGGACGCCGTAGATCAGCTCGCTATCCAGCTGAGCAATCCGCTCCGGCGTGTCGCCGGATGTATAGGAATGCCAGAAGTCGATAACGAGCTTCACATTATCACGCTTGCACAGGTCAATGACGCGCAACTGGTCATCCATCGTGTTCAGCGGCGTCCAGGACAGCGCTTCTAGGTAGACGATGAGGCCGAAACTGGCGGCGATATCAGCGACAGCCCGCAGGTTGTCGGCGGTCAGGGCCGCCTGCGTGTCGCGGGGCAAGTCGATGAGACCCCTGTAGAGCGCGGGATGACGCTCTGCCGACCCGGCCTCAAAGACCCTCAGGTCAAGCGGCCCGGTGATCGCCTCGATGCCCTTTGCGCCTGCCGCGGACGCCAATTGGCAAAGCCTCTCGGCTTCTTGCAACATGTCGCTACGCTGTTTGCCCTGCCGTTCAACATCGATCAGGAAGCCGATCCCAGGCAGGAAGAGGTCGCCGAGGCGCGCCTTCAAATCCTGCTCGATAAAGCCGGCATCGAGAAACGCGGCGATTTTAGTGCCCGAGGTCTCAAGCCCGTCGAACCCAAGGCTACTGGCGATGTCGATGTCGATCGACAGGGTGTTCCACCTGGAAGCCATCGAATGGAAGATCAGCTGATTGGGTGTGTTTGCCATGGTTCGGCTCTCTTTTCGATTTCTTGGGGCGAGCGTCAGACGGCGACGGTTCGGCGTTTCCGGGATGCGGCCACAATGGCTTCCACCGTGCGAAGCGCGATGACGCTGTCGTCCCCCAGGCACATCCATCTGGCTTGGCGTTGAAACGTGGCGAGGAAGCCTTCCAGCGTCGCGAAGTGCTGGTCGCGCTCCCGCACCGGGATCAGTTCATTGCGGGCATTCAGGCGCCGGATCAGCGTGCCTGATCCCTTGCCGTTCAATGTCCCATGGGCAATCAGTGCTCCATGATCGCCGGCCAGCATGACGACACTTTCGATCTCGGCGATCGCAAAGCTTTCATAGGCCTGGAACAGGGCGTCCCCGGACATGCGCACCGCATAGGAAACCTGATCGACATCCGCATCCGTCGCTTCGACCGGCAGGGCTGAAACCTCAAGCGGTTCCTGGCCGGTCAGAAACCGGGCAAGATCGATGTCCGCGACGGTTATGTCGAGATGAATGTCGCCGCGCTGTCACCTCGTTGGCTCGGCGATTGGGCGAGGGCTGGAAGGGTGCGCCGCGAATGATCTGCAGGGACTGGAGCGTTCCGATCTCGCCTTCTGCAAGCAGCCTGCGCATTGTCTGGTGGATCGTCGAAGCGCGGGAAGGCTGGTTCACCACAAGGGCAACGCCCGCCTGTTTGCATTGCTCGACCAAGGTGCCAGCAACGCGACTGTTTCCGGCGATCGGCCCGTCGCAGAGGATATGTTTGCCGGCTTTTGCCGCCGTCGCGATATAGTGTTTTCGCCTCTCACGGACGGCGCTGATGTAGACGAAGTTTACGAGCGGATCGCTCAGCGCCTGTCGCCTTCGACTGATGTTTTCGGGATACTCAGATCTTCGGAGAAGAACCGGGCATATTCCCTGTTGCGGCTGACCACCCAGAGCGGCGCGTGACCGACGGAGCGGATTGCCGCAACCATGTGCTCGGCCGCGATGGAACCCGTCCCCATCATCGACCATCCCGTTGCTCCCCTGGAATTCACCGTGCGATCCTCTCCACTCGATGCCAGCAGATTGACCGGTTAAAGGCAGCGTCACAATTTCGCAGACGATTGAAGTACTTTGCAAAGTGAAGTAGCGTCAGCGTCACATTGCTTCAGTTATGAAGCGTCTATTTGGGGAATGCATGGAACATCTGGGAAGAGACGCTGCCGCCTTGGCGATGAACCTGAGGACGCTCTGTGAGCAACATGGCTCGGTCGCGGCCGTCTGCCGCAAGATCAACGTCAACAGGCAGCAGTTCAACAAATATCTCTCAGGCGCCCATGTCCCATCGGCAACGAACATGAGGATCATCGCCAACTATTTCGGCTTGAGCGTCCCCATCCTGTTTGCCGATCCCGACGAGTTTCGAACCCTTGTCGACGGCAACTTCTTCCATGCGATGGCAACAGCATGGCAGCTGCCGGAATTCTCGTGTTTCGTTTCCAACATGATCGTTGAAAACAATTCCGACCACAATGACATCGTCGGCGTCTATGATCGCTATCAGTTCTCGTCGATCTACAAGGGGTTTGTGCTCCGGTCGGCGCTTTGCATCTATCAGAACAAGGAGTTCCTTCAGCACTATTACGTCGAGAGGTTCCCGAGTTTCGATGATCCGAGGAAGACGGAATATGTCTTCAAATATTACGGCTTCTGTTTTCCCGTCGCCGATCGCCTGTTTACAGCGGATTTCGAAGGCATCCAGTCAAACGAATTGACCTTCGGCGTCTATGCCCAGGTTAAGCGCAACTCGAAGAAGTTCATGTTCGGCATATCGAGCGGCATCGCCGCCACCGTCTTTCGTCAGCCCTATTCGACCAAGGTCGCCCTGCATTATCGGGGGCCGGGCCTCCTGCGCCGTGAACATCTGAAGGATCCAACCGTCATGGACCGCAACGATCCGAGGATCCCGCGCGAAGCGCTTCAGTATCTGGGCGACGGCTCCGACATGATCCAGATGAGCTGAGGCTCGGCCGTCGCGGCATCCGGGTCAGGGGTGCAGTTCGACAGCAAGCCACACGCTGTCGCTGTCAGCGTAATAACGGTGCCAGGGATAGGTCCACTGGTTCTCACCCGTGACGCGGCAAAAGGGATCGTGCGAATAGCCGATCGGCATGACGACATCCTCGTAGAGCGTCGCTTGATCGCGCTTTGAATTTCTGCATCCGCCCCAAGCCGTGAATTTGCGTATGCGTTTCAAGGAAAGGATGCTCGTTATGGATGAAGCAATCCGTATCGCCCGGCGACCACCAGAGGTTCAGCTTCAGCGTGAAGCTCTGCGGCGCTTCCGGCTGCGTCCGCTCATTGGTGAAAACCCTGGGATCAAGGCTGACGGTACCGATTTCATCCTGTGCCGAGATGTAGAGCGGCGTATCATGGGGAAAACTGCGAATGCGGTTGCCAAGCCAATCCCACCCGCGAAACATGCAGCCGCCGAGATTGGTCGGGTTGACGACCTTGATGATCGTGGCACGCTCAGCGGATCGGATACGTCCGCCTTTCAGCCATGTGGATTTCCATGCAGGCACGATTGCCGGGTGCTCGGCACCCGTTACCATGATCGACTGGCTGATATTGGCCACGACGGCGTCCTCGACGTCGTAATCGACAACATTTTCAACCAGTTTCATGGAAATGAAATCATCCGCAAAGGCCAGATCTCTCGTCAGATTCTGCACGTCGGCACTCCTTTAGCCTGCAATTGTATCCCATTGCAGAAAGCCACAAGGCACAGAAGCAAAACAGTGCGCACGAATTTATTTATTCGCGAAGTGACGCAGTTTGGCCTTCAGACTGCGAAGGGTGAAGATGTGAGCTTGGTCCGAATTCAATGAGGTGACGTCCATTTGGCATCGCTCATAAGCATTGCCTCGATTCACAGGGAAGGCTGATTTCGGCGGTTGGCACCTAAAGCTGATGCAGTGTGATCCGAAACATGCGTCATCTTGCTTCAGTGATTCCGCACCTGCGAACTTGATGCGATGGCAATCCGCCGAAGAATGACATCATCGTCGGAGGGAGCAGGCAAGCGATTTGCATCCCCCGCAATCATAACAAGCTTAGAGGGTCGATCAAATGAAACTGACAGGTGGCCAAGTCGTCATGAAAGCGCTCAAGGATTATGGTGTTGAATATGTCGCCGGTGTGCCTGGTCATGGCATCTGGTCACTGTTCGACGCCTTCCTGCAGGAGGGATCCGAAATTCCCTTCATCCAGGTGATGCACGAGCAGAGCGCCGTCCACATGGCTGATGGCTACTACCGTGCTTGCGGCAAGCCGATGGCCTGCTCGACCTCGGTCGGCCCGGGCGCTGCCAACACGATTATCGGTCTCGCCACCGCCTACACGGACTCAACGTCGCTGTTCTACGTGTCCGGCTCGCCGCAGACCTATATGCACGGCCACGGCACGATGCAGGAACTCGAGCGCCAGCAGGACAATGCCTTCCCGCGCATTACCGAACAGGTCACCAAGCGCGCCTGGCAGGCGAGCTCTGTTCAGGGATTGCCAAGTATCATGCACCGCGCCTTCAGCGAAATGCTGACCGGCCGTCCGGGCCCGGTCCATGTCGAGGTGCCGATGGACATCCAGGTCGAGGCCGCCGACGTCACCATTCATCCGCTGGGCAAGCGCCTGCCGGTCGGTGTTGCCTATCCTGATCCGAAGGCGATCGAAGCCGCCGTGAAGGTGCTGCTTGCCGCCGAGCGTCCGGTTATCGTGGCCGGCGGCGGCGCCATCACCGCCGGGGCATCCGCTGCCCTGACGAGCCTCGCCGAAAAACTCGGCGCCGCCGTCTCCATCACCTGGAACGGCAAGGGTGCGATCTCCGAGGATCATGACCTGTTCATCGGCGCGGTCGGCCAGACCGGCACCACCTGCGGCAACAAGATCACCGCATCGGCCGACGTCGTCGTCTCGGTCGGCTGCCGCTTCACCGACTGGTCGGCGTCCTCTTATGCCAAGGGCGTGTCCTTCTCCATTCCCTCCGCCAAGCTGATCCACATCGATCTCGATCCGCGCTGAAATCGGCAAGAACTATGAGACCGAGGTCGGGATCGTCGCCGACGCCAAGGTCACGCTCGAAGCCATCCTGTCGCTGATCTCGGATACCGAATCCAAGGCCATGGTGTCGCGCCGCGAACCCTTCCTGGCCGACGTCCAGAAGGCGAAGGCCGACTGGCGCGCCCTGGTCGAGCCGCGCGAGAACAGTCGCGAAACGCCATTTACCTCGCAGCGGCCGCTGATGGCGCTGCGCAAGGTTCTCGATCGTGACGGCATCGTCGTCGTCGGCTCGGGTAATACGCAAGGGTCGGTCAAGCAGAGCTTCCCGATCTACGAGCCACGCACCCATATCACCTCCGGTTCCTACTCGCCGATGGGCTGGGCGGTTCCGGCCGCCATGGGCGCCAAGCTCGCCAAGCCGGATCGCCAGGTTGTTGCGATCGTCGGCGATGGCGACTTCATGATGTCATTGCCGGAAATGGGCACAGCAGTGATGAACGGCATCAACGTTGTATTCCTGGTCTTGAATAATCAGGGCTACATGTCGATCCGCGGTGGTCAGCGCAAGTTCATGGGGCGCCATATCGCCTCCGAGTTCAGCCATCACGCCGGCAATGGCGCACCCTATTCGGCTGACATCGCCGCATCGGCCCGCGCTTCGGCCTGCAGGCCTGGAAGGTCGAGAAGGACGAAGACCTGGAAAGCAGCCTGAAAGCCGCGCTCGACTGCGGCGGCCCGGCCCTGGTCGAAGTTATCGTATCGCGCGACGCAGCCGGCCCGTTCGCCACGGGTTGGTGGGACTTCCCGTCGCCGGCCTACTACGAAAAGGAACAGGCCGCCTATGCCGAGATGCGTGCCCTCGAGCAGCATCTCTAACTAGAGCCGGTTAAGCCGGCTCCCACCTCATCCTTTCTATCCCCTTGGAGTGCGGAGCGTCGCTTCCTGCAAGCGAAGAGTCATTCTCATGATACGGCACATCAAAACAGCCCAGGTTTCATCTTCGGACAGCAACGACGGTTCGGTCACCAAGGCCGTCGAGGCGCTCCTCGCCAAGGTGGAAAGCGGCGGCGACAAGGCCGTCCGGGAGCTTTCCGTCCAGTTCGACAAGCTGGATCGGGATTCCTATCGCCTGACCAAGGATGAAATCGCAACCACGATCAATTCGCTGACCAAACGGGAGCGGGAAGATTTGGATTTCGCCCAGGATCAGGTGCGCAGGTTCGCCCAGGCCCAGAAAGACAGCCTGAAGGATCTGGAAATCGAGACCTTGCCGGGCGTCGTGCTCGGTCATCGTAATGTCCCAATCCAGAATGTCGGCTGCTATGTTCCGGGCGGCAAATATCCGCTGCTGGCGTCGGCACACATGACCGTGTTGACCGCGCGGGTCGCCGGTTGCGAGCGTGTCATCACCTGCGCACCGCCCTTCAAGGGCAAGATTTCCGAGAAGATCGTGGCTGCCCAGGCGCTCGCGGGTGCCGACGAGATCTATTGCCTCGGCGGTGTCCAGGCGATCGCGGCGATGGCCTATGGCACCGAGACGATCGACGCGGTGGATATGCTTGCGGGGCCGGGCAATGCCTATGTCGCCGAAGCCAAGCGCCTGCTGTTCGGCAAGGTCGGCATCGATCTGTTCGCCGGGCCGACGGAGACCCTGGTGATTGCCGACGATAGTGTCGATGGCGAACTGGTTGCCACCGATCTCTTGGGACAGGCCGAGCACGGCATCAATTCTCCGGCTGTACTGATCACCAATTCCGAAAAGCTGGCGCGCGATACGCTCGACGAGATCAAGCGGCTTCTCGCCATCCTGCCGACCGCCGAAATCGCCAGCAAGGCATGGGAGGATTTCGGCGAGATCATCCTGTGCGACACGATCGACGAGATGGTCTCCGAAGCCGACCGCGTCGCCTCCGAACATGTGCAGGTCATGACCCGGGATCCGGATTACTTCCTGAACAAGATGCGGAACTACGGCGCACTGTTCCTCGGCGCCCGCACCAATGTCGCCTTCGGCGACAAGGTGATTGGCACCAACCACACGCTGCCGACCAACAAGGCCGCCCGCTACACCGGCGGTCTCTGGGTCGGGAAATTCCTGAAGACCTGCACCTACCAGCGCATCGAGACCGATGAGGCATCGGCGCTGATCGGCGCCTACGGCTCGCGGCTCTGCCTGATGGAAGGCTTCGCCGGACATGCCGAACAAGCAAACATCCGGGTCCGCCGCTACGGGAGAAAAAACGTCGGCTACGCCATGCCGGCAGACGCAAGCTGATTGCCACCGCCCGATAACAGCGAAACGCGACCGGGCACTAAACTTCACCAGAGAGGATAAACAATGAACAAGTTCAAGTTGATTTTGATGGCTACCGCGGTTGCGCTACCACTGGCCGAACAAGCCATGGCCGAAACGAAGATCGAAGGTCTTCACGTCTGGACATCGGCAAGCGAAGTCAAGGCTTTGAAAGTCATCACCGACAAACTCGCGACAATGGGGTTCGAGTGGCAGGATAGCGCGGTGGGTGGTGCCAATGGCGCCAACGCCCAGCAGGCGCTGCGCACGCGCGTGGCGGCCGGCAACCCTCCTGCCATCATGCAGTTTCTGGGCTTCGAGGGCCTCGGCTGGGCAAAGGAAGGCGCGCTGCGCTCCCTGAACGACCTGTACGCCAAGAATGGCTGGAAAGCGGACCTGCCGCCCGTCATGCTGCAATTCCTGGAGCAGGACGCCAACTTCTTCTCGACGCCGATCAACATGCACCGCCAGAACTGGGTATGGGCAAACAAGGCGGTATTCGACAAGGCAGGGATTTCGATCCCCGCCAGCTGGGACGAACTGATCGCCAGCGGCGAGAAGCTGAAAGCCATCGGGGTCACCCCGATCGCAATGAGCGATGAAAGCTGGCAGATCGAGGAACTGTTCGAGTCGATCCTGATCGACGTGAATGGCCCCGATTTCTACAAGAAGGCTGCGATCGATCTCGACGAGACCGCGCTGTCCAGCCCCGAGATGATCAAGACCTTCGAGATTCTCGGCAAGCTGCGTGGAATGCACGACGCTGGGTTTACCGGTCGTGACTGGTCGGCCGCCACCAACATGGTCGCCAATGGCCAGGCGGCGATGCAGGTCATGGGCGATTGGGCAAAGGGCGAATTCCTCGCCAAGGGCATGAAGCCGGGCGTCGATTTCCTCTGCTTCCCGACCCCAACAGCCACTCCGAACTACAAGTTCGTCTTCGATACGTTCGGTGGGTTCACGATCGACAATGCCGATATCATCAAGGGTCAGGATGCGGTCGCCGAGGCGATCATGGATCCGGAGGTCCAGAAGAATTTCAACCTGATCAAGGGCTCGATCCCCGCACGCCTCGATGTCTCCATGGATGACTTCGACGACTGCGCCAAGCGCAGCTTCTCGGATCGCGTCGAAGCCATCAAGAACAACGCAATCTATGGATCGTTGACGGACGGCTTTGCCGTCGAGCCGCGGTTTTCCGGCGTGTTCCAGGATGTGGTCGGCAAGTTCTTCGTCACCGACATGAGTGCGGAAGATGCAGTCCAGGCTCTGGTTGACGGGATCAACAACGCACGTTGAGCCGAGCGCGTTGTTGCCGGGCACCGTCTCGCATGTGTGCCCGGCAGCACCGCTTCTTCCTCAACCGAACCAATTGACCAAGGGGCAATTTAAATGAGTGGATCCATTCCATTTTCGGATCGTATTGCAAATTGGCTGCCGCGGCTTGTCTTGGCTCCCAGCCTCCTGGTGGTGTTAGTCGTGGTTTACCTGTTCATCTGCTGGACCGGCTGGATTTCGCTGTCATCCTCGATGATCGTGCCGAAATACGACTTCGTCGGTTTGAGCCAGTATGTCCGCCTGTGGTCGACGCCGCGCTGGCACACGGCGGTTTTCAACCTCGTCATTTTCTCTGTCCTGTTCCTGGGCATCACAACCTTGCTCGGCTTGCTGATGGCCATTCTGCTGGATCAGAAAATACGTTGCGAAGGCGCGTTGCGGGCAATCTTCCTGTACCCGATGGCGCTCTCCTTCATCGTCACCGGCACCGCCTGGAAGTGGATCCTCAACCCGGCTCTCGGCGTTCAAAAAGTGGTCAATGATCTCGGTTGGACCAGCTTCGTATTCGACTGGATCGCGCGGCCAAGCTTTGCAATCTATTGCGTTGTGATCGCGGCCGTATGGCAATCCACCGGCTTTGCCATGGCACTCTTTCTCGCCGGCCTGCGCGGTATCGACAATTCGGTGATCAAGGCCGCCCAGATCGAAGGGGCAAGTCTGCCTCTGATCTACAGGCAGATTGTTATTCCGATGCTGCGCCCAGCGTTTCTGAGCGTGATTGTTCTGCTCAGCTACATCGCGATCAAAAGCTTCGATCTCATTCTCGCACTGACAAATACCGGCCCCGGTTCCGCAACCGAAATGCCGTCGACCTTCATGTATTCCGCCACGTTCCGGCGCGACCAGATGGGGGTAGGGGCCGCAAGCGCGATGATGATGCTGATGACGGTCGTGGCCATCATCGTCCCTTACCTGTACTCGGAATTGAAGGAGACCGGCGATGGCCACTAAAGCCCCGTCTCATCAACGGCAACAGCTGTTGGGTCGTGCAATCATCTATGGCGGCCTGTTGTTCATGGCCGCGTTCTATCTCATGCCGCTATGGGTGATGATCACCACGTCGGTGAAGCACCTGGATGAAATCTACGCGGGCTCCTTCATCGGCTTGCCGAAGCAGATCACGTTCGAGGCCTGGCAGACAGCCTGGTCGGAGGCCTGTAACGGAACGGCCTGCCGGGGCCTGAAGCCCTATTTCATCAATTCGTTGCTGATGACGATCCCGGCAGTCCTGTTGTCGACCGGCATCGGCGCGATCAACGGCTACGTGATTACCAAATGGCGCTTTCCCGGTTCCAACGTGATTTTCGGACTGCTGCTGTTCGGCTGCTTCCTGCCGTTTCAAGCGGTCATCCTGCCAATGGCCCAAACCCTTGGAATGCTCGGACTGGCGGGCACGATTCCCGGTCTGGTTCTCGTCCACACCGTTTATGGGATCGCCTTCACCACGCTGTTTTTCCGCAACTATTTCATCAGCATCCCCGACGAGTTGGTCAAGGCGGCTCAGATCGACGGCGCGGGATTTATTCGGATATTCGTATCGATCATCTTGCCGACCGCACTACCGATCATTGTTGTGTCCTGCATCTGGCAGTTCACGCAGATATGGAACGACTTTCTGTTCGGCGCCTCCTTCACTGCCGGCGAAAACGCACCGATTACGGTGGCGCTCAACAACATCGTCAACGTCTCCATGGGACGCAAGCAGTACAACGTCGACATGGCGGCAGCCATGATCGCCGCTCTCCCCACCCTCATCGTTTATGTCGTTGCCGGCCGCTACTTCGTGCGTGGGCTGACCGCTGGTGCTGTGAAAGGCTGAAGACATGTCTACACTTGAAATCGATCGCATCCGTAAATCCTATGGCATTCACGAGGTCCTGAAGGAGGTTTCGATCTCCATCGCTACCGGTGATTTCCTCGTGTTGCTCGGTCCGTCGGGCTGTGGCAAGTCCACGCTTCTCAACATGATCGCAGGCCTCGACAGCATCACGGGCGGCGAGGTCCGCATCGCGGGCAAGGTCGTCAACGACCTCTCGCCGAAGGATCGCGACATCGCCATGGTGTTCCAGTCCTATGCACTCTATCCGACAATGACGGTTCGCCAGAACATCGAGTTCGGGATGAAGATCCGCGGCGTCCCTCCGGCGGAGCGGGAAAAGGCTGTGAGCAAGGCCGCCGATCTGCTGCAGATGACCCATCTGCTGGATCGAAAGCCCGCCCAGCTCTCGGGTGGCCAGCGCCAGCGCGTGGCCATGGGCCGGGCGATCGTGCGCCAGCCGAAACTGTTCCTGTTCGACGAGCCGCTGTCCAATCTCGACGCCAAGCTGCGTGTCGACATGCGCACGGAAATCAAGCGTCTGCACGCCCGGCTTGGGACGACGATCGTCTATGTCACGCACGACCAGATCGAGGCTATGACGCTCGCGACCCGTGTGGCCGTCATGAAGGACGGGGTGGTGCAGCAGCTCGACGAACCCCAGGTGGTGTACGACCGCCCGGCCAATGTCTATGTCGCGAAATTCGTCGGATCGCCGTCGATGAATATCATTCCAGGCGTGCTCGAGGTTCAGGGTTCGACCGTGAGCGCCGTCGTTGATGTCGCCAACCGGCAGCCCGCGCGCATTTCGGGCATTCCGATGTCTCTCGAAACAGCTCGAAAATATGCGGGCAAGAAGGTGCTCGTCGGCATCCGCCCAGAGAACTTTTCAATTGCCGCCGGCGATCACGGATCGACGCTCGCCGTCGATATCGATGTGGTCGAGCCGACCGGCCCCGATACGCTGGTCGTCTTCAATTGCGGTGGTGTCGAGGTGACTGCCCGGTTGCCGCCCAAGCAGGCGAGTGCCGGATCTGAGGCCGTCCTGTCCGTCGATACGTCCAAAGTCGTCATCTTCGATGCCATCTCCGAAACCCGTATCGATTGAGGAGATATGATGACACAGACAGCGGACATCGTCATCATCGGTTCGGGCGTTGGCGGCGCGTCGCTTGCGCACAGCCTGGCGCCATCGGGGCTGCGCATCGTCATCCTCGAACGCGGCGAGCGCCTGAAGGACACCCCTGAGGCCCGCGACGACGTCGCTATCTTCCAGAAGGGCTTTTACAGGTCATCGGAGGAATGGCTGGGAACCGACGGCGAGAGCTTCCTGCCGGGCAACTACTACTATGTGGGCGGCAATTCCAAGTTCTTCAGGGGCGGTCATGTATCGTTACCGTCATGAGGATTTTTCAGCCCGGCCGCATATGGATGGTGCCTCGCCGGGTTGGCCGATGTCCTATGACGACCTTGCGCCCTGGTACGACCGGGCGGAGGCGATTTTCCGGGTCCGCGGCTCAACGCAGCAGGACCCGACCGAGCCGGTGCATGCAAAGCCCTATGCTTATCCGGCCGTACCGGACGAACCGGCAATCGCAGCGGTGCGCAAGCGGCTGGAAAAGGCCGGCATCCACCCGTCCTCGCTTCCTCTGGCGATCGATCTCGATACCTGGCTGGAACGCGCGCCCACCGGCTGGGATGCATTTCCCAATACGGGCGAGGGCAAGATCGATGCGGAAGTTGGGCCGTTAAAGAGCGCTCTCGACTATCCGAACGTCAGCATCGTGACGGGCGCTCGCGTGACGCGGCTGGACGTGGATGAAAGTGGGCGCAGGATCGTTGCGGCAGTCTACATAAAGGACGGGGTGGAGCAGCGCAATTCTGCTGGCCGCTTCGCCGTCGCTGCCGGTGCGGTGCAGTCCGCGGCTCTCCTTCTGCGCTCGACCAGCAGGGCCCATCCAACCGGACTGGGCAACAGCTCCGATCAGTTGGGCCGCAATTTCATGAACCACAATACGACGGCAATGCTCGCCATCGATCCGTTCAGGCGCAACAGCTGCGTCTATCAGAAGACCATCGCCTTCAACGATTTCTACAATGAAAATAATGAGCATGGCTTCCCGCTCGGGGAACGTCCAGCTGCTCGGGCATATTACCGGCAATATCCTGAAGGCGAATTTTCCGGTCCCTGCGCCGGGCTGGCTCACCAGCCTGATCGCGCGGCACGCCTATGGCTGGTTCCTGACCAGCGAAGACCTGCCGAGCCCCGAGAGCCGGGTCACGGTGCGCGATGATCGCATCGTCATGCACTGGATCAGGACGAACATGCGGGCGCATGAGGCCCTGATCGCCAAGACGCGCGCGTCATGCGCAAGGCGGGATTTCCCATCGTGCTGACGCATACGTTCGGCCGCAAGACGACGTCGCATCAATGTGGTACCGCGCGAATGGGCAGCGATCCGAAGACCTCCGTGGTTGATCTCAATTGCCGCAGCCACGATGTGGAAAATCTCTACATCACCGACGCTTCGGTCCTGCCGACGTCGGCGGCCGTCAATCCGGCATTGACCGTTTCGGCGCTGGCGATCAAGGCCGGCGCCTCCATCGCGAGGCAAGCATGATGACCTTTCGCAATCTCGGATCGGCACGCCTCGGCATTCGTCCCGCTCGGCCGGACGAACTGAATACATTCGACTACATCGTTGTCGGCGGCGGCTCCACCGGCTGCGTCGTGGCTTCGCGCCTCTCGGAAGATCCGAATGTGACCGTGCTGCTTCTGGAGGAGGGGCCGCGCGATCGTAGTCCTTACATCCATATCCCCGGCGCCTATTACAAGACCGCGCAGGGCCCGCTCCTGAAACGCATTCCCTGGGAGCCGATGGCGGAGCAGGAGCGCGAGGAGACGCCAACTATGGTGCAGGCAAGGGTTCTCGGCGGCGGCAGCTCGGTTAACGCGATGATCTATATCCGAGGCGTCCCATCTGACTACGAACAGTGGGCGGCGATGGGGGCCGATGGCTGGGGCTATGCCGACGTCCTGCCCTATTTCAAGCGTGCCGAGGACAACAACCGATTCAGCAACGATGTCCACGGTGTCGGCGGGCCGCTCGGGGTTTCCGATGTCGACTATATCCACCCCCTGACGCGCCTGGCTGCAGGCCTGCCAGCAGGCGGGGCTTCCCTATAATCCGGACTTCAATTCCGGCGACCCGACGGGCTGTGGCCTTTACCAGATCACCGCGCGCGATGGCCGCCGTAGCTCGGCCGCGGTTGCCTATCTCAAGCAGGCCCGCAAGCGGAGCAATCTACGGATCGAGACCGGCTGCACCGTGACGCGCGTCATCATCGAGAAGGGGCGCGCAGTCGGCGTCGAATGTGCCAAGGGCACGCGCAGGATCGTCTACAAGGCACAGCAGGAAGTCGTTCTGTCCGCAGGCGCGATTGCGACCCCAAAGCTCATGATGCTGTCGGGGCTCGGGCCCGCCGAGCAGATCAGGCGGCAGGGTCTCACCGTCCATGCCGATATCCCCGGTGTCGGACAAAACCTTCAGGATCACACCGAGATTTCGCTGGTCTACCAGCTCAACGGTCCCCACAGTTACGACAAGTACAAAAAGCTGCATTGGAAGGCGGCGGCGGGCCTGAACTATGCCCTGTTTCGCAACGGTCCTGCGTCATCCAACCTGATCGAAGGCGGCGCTTTCTGGTGGGGCAACAAGGACGAGACGGTGCCGGATATCCAGTATTTCATGGTCGTCGGCGCCGGTATCGAAGAGGGGGTGGACGCGGTTCCCGGCGGCAATGGCTGCACGGTGAACCTTGGACAGATCCGACCGCGCTCCAGGGGCGAAGTGACGCTTGCGAGCGCCGATCCCCTTGCCAATCCACGCGTCGCGCCGCGCTATTTCTCCGATCCGCACGATCTGGATGCAATCACCGAAGGAACGATGGCGGCGCTCGACATCATGGCGCAGCCTGCAATCGCGTCCTTTGTCGAAACACGACATGCACCCGCGCCAAATCTCACTTCGCGCGCCGATATCAGGACGTTTTGCCAGCGGACGGCGCATGCTGCCCTGCATCCGTCCGGGACATGCCGGATGGGCCAGGACGACATGGCCGTCGTCGATCCGCAGCTGCGGGTGAGGGGCATCGAGGGGCTCCGCATCGCCGATGCGTCGATCATGCCGACACTGATCTCCGGCAATCCGAACTCCGTCTGCATCATGATCGGCGAACGCGCGGCCGAATTCCTCCGGGTGTAAGACCGGCGGAATCATGCACCTCCTGCAACGGGCGGGAGGCCAAGCATTGCCCCGGCATGGGCGCGGCCCAATATGCCGTAGATGGCTGCAACTGTCCCCATATCAAATCGCCAAAAGGAGTCGTGCCATCGTCAACGATGGCGCGTTGGCCTCAGGTACGCGTGATTCTGCCTCGCTTCATAAATAATGCATGAACGTGCGGTTTTAATTGCGCGTTCAGGCGAATTCGTGCATAAGAAATTATAGCAAGCAGAATGAGGCTGGAATGAGCGCGCGTGATCGTCTTTGATATCGGTGGGGTCCTGATCGACTGGAATCCTGCCTATCTCTATCGAAAATTGCTGCCGGATGAGGCGAGTGTTTCGCAGTTCCTGAAAGAAGTCTGCACGGGGTGGGTGGAACGAGCAGTTCGACGCCGGAGTGCCGTTTGCCGACGGCATCGCCGATCTCGCCGGGCGTCATCCGGACAGAGCCGATCTCATCGAGGCCTACTGGCACCGGTGGCACGAGATGCTGGGCGGAGAAGTGCCGGGCACAGCCAAAATTCTCGAGCGCTTGAAGATGGCCGGCGTCCCGGTCCACGCCATTTCCAACTGGTCCGCCGAAACCTTCCCGCGCTGGAGCGCTTTCCTTTTCTTGATGCCTTCGACATTCTGGTGGTGTCCGGCCGGGAAAAACTCGTGAAGCCCGGGATTGCGATTTTCAAGCTGTTCCTGGAGCGGGCGGGGGTTCCGGCCGAGGACTGCCTGTTCATCGACGACAATCCCGCAAATATCGCGGCCGCGGCATCGCTCGGGTTCCAGACGGAGCTTTTCCGGACGGCTGAAGCGTTGGAGGAGCGGCTGGCCGCCACGGGCCTTCTGCCGCAGAACGAAGAGGTGGGTGCATGACTACCGAGAAACAGGAATTCGGGTCCCTCTCGCCCGAGGAGCGGCAATCCATCATCGTCGAGAAGGTCAATGCGACCGGCCGGGTGGTTGCCGCCACACTGGCGCAGGAATTCGGTGTTTCAGAGGATTTGATCCGCCGGGATCTGCGCGACCTCTCCGATGCCGGGCTGGTCCAGCGCTTCCACGGCGGTGCTTCGCGCCTGGTGACACCAGCACTCGACTTCCATCGCCGCGAAACCGTCGGTGCCGGTGAAAAGCAGCTGATCGGCCGTGCCGCCGCCGCAGCCATCCCGGAGGGCGCGACGCTGCTGGTCGATTCCAGCACCACCGTCATCCACTTCCTGCGCAGCCTGTCGCCGACGCTGTCTGTGCGCATCATCACGACGGCCGTCGATGTGGCGGCCGCAGCGCTCGATCATCCGCTTGCCGAGGTCATCATGATCGGCGGGCGGCTTGGGCGGCTGACCCGCACTGCGACCGGCGCCAGCGCCATTGAGGCTATTCGTGCCCTGAAAGCCGATTACTGCATCCTCGGAACCTGTGGCGTCGACAACAACCTGATGGTTCGCGCCGATGATTTCGATGATGCCTATCTGAAGGCGACGATGATCAAGGCCTCCAACAAGACCCTGTTGCTGGCCACCGCCGAAAAGCTGGGCCAGGTCGCAACCTATGAAGTCGCGCCGGTTTCCGTGGTGTCGACGCTGTTCACCAGCAATCACGACAACGCCATCCTGAAGCGTATCCAGGAGCTTGGCGTCGATGTTGATCTGAGCTGACAAAAGACTTTTTCAAGGAGATAATGATGACCTCTTCACTGGACCAGGACGCCAGGGCTATCCTCTTGCCCGCATTCGACAGCCTCGATTTTGCAGATGTGCTGGACCCGTTCTTGGGAAAGGGTGGCTGCTCCGTCCTGATCGGGGAAACGCGGGCCGAGTATGTGGCGCGGAACATGTCGCAGGAGCGGCTGGCCGCTGAAACGCCCGCTGTCTTTCAGGCGGTTATTGAAAAGTTGAAGGCAAGATGTCCGGAGCTGATTGTCGCCGTCGACCAGGAAATGGGCGGTATCCAGAGACTGCAGGGACTTGCTCCCGATCTCCCGGAGCTGGAGGATGCAGCAGGGCTTTCGGACGACGCACTCGCCGACCGCTGCTTCACCACGGCTGTCGCCGCCCGCAAGCTGGGTGTGTCGATGTTCCTCGCGCCGATCGCCGACGTGATCGATGGCCGGAATTCTTGGCTCCAGGGCCGGACTATGGGTCCCGATGCGGAAACCGTGGCGCGGCTGGTTTCCGCCTATGTCAAAGGCGTCCAGAGGGCAGGGATCACGGCGGTAACGAAGCACTTTCCAGGCTTCAACAATCTCGATGCCGACCCGGCGCTGGTCGATGTCTCGCTGCAAACAACCCGCGACCATATTCTTGCGAATACGCTGCCCTTCACAGCGGCGATTGCGGCCGGCACCAAGGCGGTCATGACCGGACCGGCACCTGTTGCCGCGTTTGACGCGACGAACGCTGCCAGCACTTCAGCCACCGTCATTGCACTCCTGAAAGAGCAGTTCGGCTTCAAGGGCTTGATCGTCAGCGACGACCTCGATTCACCCGCAACGTTGCGCGGCCAATCACTGCTGGAAACGGCGATTGCCTCGCTCAACGCCGGCGCGATCTCCTGCTTGTCGCTGGTGGTCCGCACCTTGACGCCCTTTGCGACGCTCTCGTAGCGGCCACGCAGGCCGGCACGCTGTCCGCCGAACGCCTGGCGGATGCGGCTGCACGCGTGCGGAAAAACGCCACCGGACACTGACGAAAAACGGATGCCTTTAACTCGAAAGGCCCGCCGGAGCAATCCGGCGGGCCTTTTCATTCATTGAATCTGCAGAAATATTTAGCTTGAAACACGATCGATGGCGGCAGAAGCGGCCTGCAATCGCGCCAGTGGCAGGCGTCCGTCCTCAACCGCTCGTTCGATGGTCCGTGCCAGCCTGTCAAGATGCGGGACCGCTGCCTGCGAGACCAGCAGGAGGTCCGCACCCGCGATCAGCGCTTCGACGACGACGTCGTCAAGGGACCGGCTGCCGAGTGTCGAGCGGTGGTCGAGATCGCAGGTGATGACCAGGCCGGTGAATGACAGATCCTCGCGCAGCAGTCGAATCAGATCGGGTGAGATCGAGCCGGATTGCGGCGGCGTGACCGCATCGAAAATGGCGGGGCTCATGAAGACAGCATCGGCGCCGGCATCGATCCCCGCCTTGAACGGCGCGAGATACGGCAGCAACTCCTGCATCGTCAGGGGAACACGGGCATCCTGCGACGCCGGCAGGCCGGTGATGACCGGGTTGCCGGGAAAATGCTTCAGTGTGCTGCCGACGCCAGCCCGCTTCAAGCCGCGGACATAGGCCGCGACCAGCCGCGAGACATCGGGAATGTCGTCACCCAGCGTGCGGCCAGCGAGCCAAGGGTTGTCTTTCGCAACGACGTCGGCGGTCGGAGAGAGCAGGAGGTTGATCCCCAGTTGCCGCGCATCCCGCGCCATTGCCTCGATCCGGTCGATGAAGGCATCCTCGGCCATGGCCCGGCTTTCGCTCAATGTCGGCAGGGCGGCTGTCAGCCTGTGTAGACGGTGAACGGCGGAGATATCCGCGTCAAGGGCGAGCACGGCGGGGCCAGCGATCTGGCGGGCACGGTCGGTTACCGCGCCAGGCATCGGCCGTTTCGCGGCGGATCCGGTCGGGGGCGGATGATGCCGGTTGCGTACTCGGTTCCGTCTTCGCCGAAGAGGATCGCTCGTCCGCCGTTTTCGAGGAATGCGACCAATTCAGCAGACAGCTCCAGCTCCGTCGTGACCGGGAAAAGCGTGCCGAAAGCAAGTCGTCGGAAGGAGGTCATAACAAATCTTTCGTGGATGGTTGACTGATAATGCGTTTTTATGCATTAATATGCACGAATACGCAATAGTGGAGTTGATTCATGAAGACCCCGCTGGGGATTACCCACGCCCGATGGGCTGGCCGCCAAAACCGTCCGTTGAACCGGACGTGTAGCTCCCGCTTGGACGGGAACCGCGCCGATCCACATCGGTTCTTCAGGTGGGTGCGTCAGTCTGCTTCACTATTCCGCAAGGTGCGACCTTGCGTTCAAAACCCCGCGGACTATTCATCGCAGATGGCGGCGGCCGTGGCGCTGCTTACATGCGGCCCGGCAATCACATGCAGCCTGGCATCCGCGCATTTCGATACGAAGGGCTTTCCCTGAACATGACAGATAATCGCCTTGGTCTCGGCGGCATTCGCAGTTCGAAGCGACTGCGATCCAGCCTTTTCTTCCTGGCTGCCGGCGTCGGCATCGGCGCTTGGGCATCGAGCCTGCCGCTGCTGTCGGCCAAGATGGACCTCGACAAGGGTGAACTGGGAACCCTTCTCCTGTGCTTCGCGCTGGGGGCCATCGTCCTGATGGTCAATGCCGGGCGATATCTCGACCGGTCGAAAAACATTCATCGCGTCAGTCTGGTCGCCAGCGTCATTTTCGGCATCGCTGTCGCGATCATCCCCTTTATCGGGAACGTCTGGCTGCTGGGCGCCGTTGTCTTCCTGGCAGGCGCTGCTTTCGGCACGCTGGATGTGTCGATGAACACCGAAGCATCCGCGATCGAGGCGTTCAACAGGACGCCACCTGATGTCGTCCTTCCACGCGATGTTCAGCATCGGCAACATCGTCGGCGCGTTTTTTGTCGGCAAGGCGGTGACCTACGGCGGCACGCTGTTGGAATGCCTGGGCGGCGGCGGTCTCGTCGTGCTCCTGACGGCATTCTCGACGCTGTTGATCGTCGATAAGGCGGCCACCCAGGCATCGTCCGCAAACGCAGCACCAGCAGCCGCTCCAAACGCTTCTTTCAGTCCCTCGCAGAGGCGGCTTATTTACATGTTTGGCGCAATCGGCTTTCTCGCCTTCCTTGCGGAGGGCGGAATGCTGGACTGGACGGCGATTTACATGGTCGACATTCTCCATGCGTCCGAAAGCCAGGGCGCCTATGCCTTTGCCACTTTCGCAGCCGCTATGGCGATCGGCCGGCTGTGCGGCGACTTTGCCACCAAGCGGATCGGTCATGCGAACCTCCTGAAATATGGAGGCATCGTCTGCGCCCTGTCGATCCTGGCGATGCTCCTGGCAAACAGCGCGACCATCACGCTGGTGGTCCTGGCGTTCTGCGGATTGGGCGTCGCCAACATGATACCCGCCGTCTTCGCCTCCGCCGGCCATATCGGCGCGCATGCGGCGGGCCGTGCGATGGCAATCGTCACGACCATGGGCTACAGCGGTTTGCTGTTCGGCCCTGCGCTGCTCGGTTTTGTGGCACAAAGCTCAAGCCTGACCGTCAGTCTCGGCCTGATCACGCTGGCATTCGCCGTCATCTCGGCCGGCACGCTCTATCTGAACCGCCGCCTGAAACAGCATCATGCGCAGAACCATTCGACGAAAAGCTTCGCCTGATCGTCACACTGCTTGTCCAGATAATTCGTCAGAGGCATTAATCGGGTGATTTCAATGAAGGCGATAACCACTACTAAACCGTGGATGGCAGCAGGGCCGCATCATGTTGGTTGAGCCAGTCGATTGGGCAGAACCGCCACAGAAAATCAACAGGCGCGCCGCCGGTGACTGGCTGGAAAGCCTGCAGGCGTGCAGCATGTCGCAATATCGCAAGAAGATCCAGCAGGGTGGCGAGCCGGTCTTCGTGCTGGATCAGGACTCCTCGTTTCTGAACCCGATCTGGTTGTTGCTGCTCAGGGAAAAGGACGGCCTGCTCCTGCGGGTGACAACGCCGAAGAACCCGCTTACCCGAAAACTAACCTCAATTCGTCAAGTTTATCAAATCGCCCGCACGAGCGGACTGCGGTCAGTTTCCATTCCTGTCGAACGGAAACGCTAGCTTGAAACAGTAACTCAGGCGGCTCGAAATTTAATTATGTGCCGAGTTTTGCGTCTGCCGGATCGAATCAAAGGCGTCTCTTAAGGCAGTAAACTAGGGTTCATATTTTTGTCGAGTTCTCGGTCTTCATCAGGATAAAGCCGGCGGCAGTCAGGGCATCTGTAACGAGGGTCGACACATTTTTCTCTACGACCAAGCAATCTATTTCATGACTATTTGCAACCCGGTACGGGGCTCGCTCATCGAGAACTTCTGCCGATGCGACCGCGATGCGCTTCCTACTGCGGCGCAACACGGCGCGTTTGAACGCAGCGTCAGAATGATTGTGCACGCTAATACCGTCTTGCGCTGAAACTGCGCCGGCTTCGATGAAACATCGATCAATGTTCATTTCCTCAACGATCTGGGAAGCAGCCGTATCAAAGCAAGCCCCAACGACAGCACTTACGGCTCCGCCAACAAGTATCAAAGGGATGTCGCCTCGGTTTATCACCATGGCCGCGATATCGATGGAGTTTGTTGCGACAGTCAACGAGCTATTCCCGCGCAAGAAATCTACAATTGCCAGGGTTGCACTTCCACTATCAAGGAAGAGCAATTCGCCGGGCAAGACCGTTGCAGCTGCAGTCGCGGCCAGCTCATGAGTTCTAGCCATGGCCTGCACAACCTTGGCAGACATCGGTCGCTCGTCCTTCAAAGGCGGCAGGGCTCCGCCGTAAACACGCCTACATTTCCCTTCTGCCGCCAATGTTCTCAAGTCTCTACGGATCGCATCTTCAGATACTTTAAACTCGTGTGAAAGCGTTGAAGCCTCGACGGTCTGGCCTTGAGCTAGACGCGCTGCAATCTCCTCCCGTCGGGATAAAGGAACGTGACTGTGCATAATTGTGCAGTATTGCGTGGGATTAAGAAAGTCAATCTGCGGGCAACAATCCAAAATTCACTGCTTGGGAGACACTGGGCACTTGGTTCGAAGCCAACCCGTACAGTGGAGTACGTGACCACAAGGTATCTTCGGTTCAGATCCGTTCAAGGCGAACACCCTGACACACAGGGGAAGGCTTTCATTGTTAGACCTGCTGCCTTATAACGAGGTAGCCTCGTCATATTGGCCTGCTGCCGGTTTCATGGAGATCGAGTTAAGGTGTTCCTCCTGAAACCGGAGAGCATGAATGCAAAGACGAATATTCAGCCGCGAGTACAAGCTTGCGCGCTATAGCACGCACGCCCGTGCCCCGAGCGCATTCCAAAGCGATTTCCTCGCGTTCTCGGAACGACAGATTTCTGCACTTGAGTGGCGACGCTGTCGGCGAAAGATGTGTTGGAGGCATGCCGCCTGAACTCCGAAACCACCGGATACCCACGGGGCCGGAGACACCGGCTTCGGTAGCGGCTTCTTCACTGGACAGACCCGCCGCCACTCCTCGCCAGAACCGGCAAAGGTTCTCACGCTGCCACACCGGCGGCCGCCCTGGCGAGAACAATTTACGCCGTGTTGAGCGTTCTGATTTCCGTCTTCCTGTAGCCATAACCACCTCCTGGTATGAGGTGTTGCGACGACCGGTTGAATCTGCCCAATATACCAGTGAGCAGTTCCAGCGCCTCATGGGCGACCACGGGATCACCTGCTCGATGAGCCGCTCTGGAAATGTCTGGGATAACGCCGCAATGGAGAGCTTCTTCTCATCCCCGAAAACGGAGAGAACGGCACGGAAGGTTTATCGCACGAGGAATGACGCCAGAGCAGATGTGTTCGATTACATCGAGCGCTTCTATAACCCGAAACGTCGTCACTCAACACTGGGCTATCTCAGCCCTAATGACTTTGAAACAAAGGTGGGATTAGCCTAACCTTGTGTCCGATAAACCGGCAGCAGGCCATATTTGGCAGATTTCATCCAAATTGAGTACCTGCCTTGAATACATTGAACACGGTCCAATCTATACCCGACGAACCTACGAACAGCGGCAAGGCTCGGCCTTCAAACCTGCAGCGCCATTCGTCTATGCAACGCACGATGGAGCTTGTTCTCGACACGTGGAACTTCCTGATTCGACGGCAGGCCTATTTCGGTGTGCGACGGTTCGACAAGTTCCAGCAGCGGCTGGGAATACCCTATCAACCGTCGCTGGAAGACGCATTAGCTCGAAAATGAGCGCCCCACTCACGCATGCTCAGGAGAACTGGCGCAAGCGAAAAACCTAGTTCCGTAAGTTCATACTCCACCTTCGGTGGCACCTCGGGGAATATGGTTCGGATAATAAGCCCATCCGCCTCGAGTTCATGAAGCTGTAGAGTAACCATCCGTGCAGTTGCGTTTGGGGTAAGCCTGCACAACGCATTGAAGCCGAAGCTTTCCTTCAAGAAGATGAAACAAAAGAACGGGTTTCCAGACCCCGCCCATGACCGTCAACGTTACCTCTACGTCACACCCTGTGCAGCCTGCCGCGCGGCGACCCTTTGCGGAAATCACACTATCATTCATGATACTACATGTCCAAATTGTACGTACTGTTCCTGAATGAATTCTCCTGCTATTTCCTGTGGAAAGCAAGGAGATTACAATGCGAGCCTATCATCTTACCGGTGGGGAAGATCCCACGTTAGAGGTCGTTGACGTAAGCGCATCCAACTCCCCGCGGGAGAAGTTGTCGTCGACATTCGCGCCGCTTCCATGAACTATCGTGACTTAATCATCGCTAAATCCACCAAAGGTCTTGTCCCTCTGTCTGACGGCGCAGGCGTGATCTCCGCAGTTGGCGATGATGTCGAAGCTTTTGAAATCGGAAACCGCGTTGTCATCGGATTTATGCCGGGTTGGGTTGAGGGAGAATTCTCCGCGGCTAAGCAGTCATCTGCTCTGGGCGGCGGTGACGTCAATGGTGTTCTCACATCTTCGATCGCTGTGCCCGCCACAGGTATCGTAAAAATCCCCGACTACATGTCGTTCGAACAGGCGGCAACATTGCCCTGCGCTGGTGTGACCGCGTGGTCGGCTCTGTTCGAGCGGAGGCCTGTACAACCCGGTGAAACGGTGCTCCTGCTCGGGACAGGCGGCGTATCCATCTTCGCTCTTCAACTCGCCAAGGCTTCAGGAGCGCGCTTATCATCACGTCTAGTTCGGATGAAAAACTGGAGCGTGCACGTGCTCTCGGTGCAGACCACATGGTCAACTACCGTTCCCGCCCAGATTGGGCTTCGGAAGTTTGCGATCTCACCGACGGATTAGGCGCTGATTTGGCGGTCGATGTGGCTGGGCCAGCGACTCTGAATGATACTCTCAAAGCTACCCGTCATGGGGGCCGGATTTCGCTCATGGGAGTGCTCACAGGTTTTGCCGGCCCCATCGATACCGTCGCCATCCTCGACAAACGCATCACGTTACAGGGTATCTATGTAGGCCCCGTCATGAGCCTACGGGCACTAACGCATATGGCCATCACCCCTCATATCGACAAAGTCTTTGGTCTTGGGGACGCGAACCAAGCTTACGCCAGCCTAAGGCGCAGCGACCACATGGGCAAGATTGTTATCCGGGTCGCTAGATAGGCAGTCAATTCAGACGTCAATTGGGAGGACAGAAAATGACACGCTATGCCGAGAAGCTCGCTCGGATAAAAGGGGGCCAGTATAGGCCATCCGATTTCATCATCGCGGATGCAAAAGATAGCGATATGGCAGGTGGGATAACCACAACCGGGGTGAAGCGTCGTCCGGGAGGGGGTCGCGAGGTGCCCTATACGCGTTCCGAGTTTCTGGAAAACATACGTCAGGTCATCGCGCAAGATGTCGTTGACATCGTTCTGACATCCGCATCCAACATGGAAGCGCTTACGAAGGATGGTGCGTTTCGCAACGGCACGGTGGCTCGCGCGATCCGCGCAAATGACTCCACCGACGTCTGGGGTGCTATTCGCGGAAGCGATTATACCAGATCTCCGTCCCGACCCTTTCGGAGTGCATCGCTCGACCGTGCGGTCCGGCCCGTCGATCTTAGTGGGGAGAATAAAGTCGACCTTGGACTTTATTCCATCACGTTCAACAACGATCTCGACCGAGACTATCAGTCTTTGGAGGCGTTCAGTGAATTTAGACGAGAGGCGGCCTCGTGCGGTTTTAAGTACTTCCTTGAGGTCTTCAATCCGAACGTGGACGCTCGCATATCGCCGGAGCTTATTCCCGCATATGTCACAGACAGCATCATCCGAACACTGGCCGGGATCGTAGAAGCCGATCGTCCACAGTTTTTGAAGGTTGTCTACAACGGGCCGGAGGCACTTGAGGAGCTTTGCGCCTTTGATCCTGGCGTAGTTGTCGGTGTATTGGGCGGGAGCAGCGGCACAACACGGGACTGCTTTGAACTTCTTTCCCAGGCCGAACGATTTGGTGGCCGGGTGGCGCTATTTGGGCGCAAAATCAACCTGGCCGAAAGCCCACTTGACTTGATCTCCCTGATGCGTTCAGTCACGAACGGCGAGATTTCACCGAAGAACGCCGTTCGAGCCTATCACGGTTCCCTGGAGAGACTAGGCCTCAATCCCTTGCGCTCTTTGGAAGATGACCTGGTCGTGACTTCTGCACCTCTAGTAGCTGCAGCGTCCGAATGACCGGAAGACATGGGATCATAACCGCCGGCACATGGTGTGTCGACACGAACAGGACCATCGAAGCGTGGCCGTTGGAGGACGGGATCGCAGAGTACGGTATGGAATCCCGACAGGGCGGCGGCTGTGCCTGCAACCTAGCTCTAGACGTGCGGGCGCTGGATCCAACACTGCCGATTGAAACGATCACTCTGGTTGGCGACGATGAAAACGGGGCGTGGCTGCGTAAGCTTGCCACGGACGCTCGGATCGGTACGAAGCAGATGCATGTTGTCCAGGGACAACAAACCCACGTCAGTGATGCGTATGTGTCCAGTACGACTCGAAGGCGCACTCATCTTCACCGACCCGGGGTCGGCGATCTGCTCGATCCATCACATTTCGATTTTGACGCAACCTACGGCAAGTATCTTCATCTTGGAATGCCGGGGTGTCATCGTAGCCTTGATACGCACCAACAGTCGGACGAAAACGGCTGGAGCCAGATACTGCAAAAAGCAAAGGCCGCCGGGATTAAGACCAATCTGGAGCTTGCGAGCATCGAACCGGAAACGATGCGCCGTATTGTCTTTCCATGCTTGCACCATCTTGACATGCTCGTGGTCAATGATCTTGAGATTGGATCTCTCCGCATATGGCAACGGTCGCCGGCGGGGTGACAGACCTTGACGCATGCGAACGTGCCGCAAGCTCTGTACTTGAGCGCAGCAGCATCGAGATCATAGTCGTACACTCACCTGCCGGAGCCATAGCTCTTCCACGTGGCGAGCCTATCCTATTTCATGCGCCGGTAGCGGTTCCGTCTTCAGAGATTGCGGGTGCCAATGGCGCCGGAGATGCCTTTGCTGCAGGCCTGATCTACGCTCTGCATGAAGCCTGGCCGCTGATCGAGGCTTTGCAACTGGCTCATGCCACTGCAGCCGCCTCGCTACGCAACATTTCTACGACCGAAAGCGTCGAAAGCTGGAAGGATTGCCTTGCACTAGCTAGTCAGTGGGGCTGGCGCCACCCATCACCGTCACCACACAGGCATCAGAGAGCATGAAATTGGCGGAAGCGGGTGCAATCCTGTTTCTTTGCGCGTGAAGGCGGACCTAGCTCTTCGCGCTCTGGATGGTGATCGACGGATAAACGCGCCACCAGCAGAACGCTGGTTAACATATCGGGCAGACCTCAAAGCCACCCGATAGCGTCCTGTGACCGCGCTGTTTGAGTTCGTCCTGAACTCGCACATAATCGGCGACAGTGCATGTGGTCCTCATGAAACCTTGGTTACATCCGTCCTACTGGGTGTGCCAATGCATAGGTGATTGTGCACTGGCTTTCGCGTACCGTGGAGGCTGACGGTCGTTGCCAAAGAAACCTGAATGGTCTGGATTGTGTAACCGCCTTACAAGTCACTACCGCCTATGGCCGCCAGTCCGGACTGAATCCTGAAATTAGCCTGCGGTCAGTAAAATAGGCCGCGCTGGTGAAGGCGAGGTGAGTGAGGGCCTGGGGGAAGTTGCCGAGTTGCTGGCCACGTACGTCCTGTTCTTCGGCAAAAGGCCGAGTTGTTGGCGTACCGCATTCCCTTTGCGAGCGTCAGCTGGGCGGCGTCCAGCCGACCCGCGCAGAGTTGCGTGCCGATTGCGTCGAGCGTTTCAAGCCAGGTCGGATCGGTGGCGGAGACGAACTGGACCAGCGGCATCATCAGAAGGGCGGCGTCAAGTTCTGTTCCCCGCGCTCCTGCACGAAGTAGCCATGCGCGGGATGGCTGAAGTTGTCCCAGACATCGGCATTGATGGCGTCGCGGCACTCCGCCCAGCGAACGATCGGCGCCGGCAAGGAGCGTTTCTTTGCGAGCTGGATCGCGCGGTCAAGCGCCACCCAGCACATGACGCGAATGGAGGAAGTGGCGTGGTTCCGATCGCACTTCCCAGATACCCGCGTCCGGCTTCTGCCAATGCTCGATGACATATTCGGCGGTGTTTCGAACATGCTGCCAGCCATTGCGGCTGATTGGTCGCGGGTGCCTCCCGCACTGCAGTTATTGCAAGTGTTCCGCGCTGTCACCGGCCGCCAAATGCACAGAAGCACCGACGGGGGCATCACCATCAAATCGGCCGTGGCTGTCTTTGGTTGATAAAGGCCGTGAGGGTTTAGTTCATCTCGGTTCTTGGATCGGGGCAAACGGAAAGCTCACGATCGCAAGCCTTCTGGGAAACCACGTTGAGTAACAACCCCATTCTGGGAAGCCCCGGGGAAGGGGGTAGAGGAGAGTTAATTTGCTCCCCTCTTTGGCTCGTTCCTAGCGTCCGCTCTATTGGACGTACTTTTCGGCAATAAGGTCGCGAATCCGGATCGGAGATCGGCCGATGAGTTGCTGAAGCGTAGGATCGACGCCGGCAAATTCGTGATTGCGTGCTGCGGTGTAGAACCCTAACGAAATCGGGATCACCGGGGCAGGGACTCCGCGCTCTTCCAGCTTTTTGTGCATCGCATCATCTGAGTGAACGTGCCTGCTGACCGGCCTGCCCAAAAGGTCTGATGTGATTTCTGCGAGCTGGCCGAGGTCAAGGGCTTCCGAGCCAGTCAGAGGTGGGGTAGATCCACTTTCCAGACTTGGGCCGGTCAGGATCCGAGCAGCTGCCTCGGCAAGGTCAGCATGAGCTGTCCAGGAAACCGGACCATCGACTGCGGTATCAAGCGTTCCTGTCTTCACAGCATCCGCTAGCATTCCTACGCCGCTCCCGGCGTAGAAGCCATGCTTCAGAATAGTCCACGACAGACCAGATGCTTTCACCATGTCTTCCGTCTTTGCGTGATCGTGCATCGGCGGGAAGGCGGACTTAACGCTGGCGGCCATATGACTGGTGTAGACAATTCGTTTTGCTCCCGCGTCGCGTGCAGCATCAATCGCGTTCCTGTGCTGGGCGAGCGTGTCGCCCCCGTGCGCTCTTGCGTTTGATGAAACGATAAGAATCTGACTAGCGCCTGCAAAAGCGGTCCTGAGGCTGGCCGGGTCTCCAAAATCGCCTTGCCGAACGTTGATGCCCAAGGACGCCAGATCGGTCGTCCTGCTTGCATCCCGACACGTTCCCACGATTTCGTTTGCAGGGACGAGATTTGCGAGCGCACGTGCAATTGCATCTCCGAGCTGGCCTGTGACGCCGGTTACAACAAACATTCAAATCTCCTGAAACTGTTTCCTATGACAACGAAAGTTTGTTACCACGGATAACGCAGGCGCCGCAAGACCTGCTGTTAATGCAGGTTAAGTTGTTGTAGGTTGCGGCATGCTTGCAGATGACACCGAGGCGAGCGATGCCTCACTCACCCAAACCACTCGCGTCCGGATCTTGGCTGCGGCCGCCAACCTTATTGAAAAGGGGGGAGGGGACGCTGCGACCACGCGTGCTGTTGCAGCCGCTGCAGGGGTGCAGGCGCCAACTATCTACCGCCTGTTCGGCGACAAGCGTGGTCTGCTGGACGCGGTGGCCCTTCACCGTCTTAATACATACATAGAAGAAAAATCATCCCGCTTGCCAGACCCGGACCCGATCCAGGACTTGAGGAATGGCTGGGATGTGCATGTCGAATTCTGTCTTGCTCATCCCGGTTTATTTGCGATTCTCAGCGCGGATCCAGATCGGGAGTCTACGTCAAAGGCCGCAAGAGCCGGACTTGATATCTTGCGTGGCCGCGTGAGAAACATCGCACTCGCCGGGAGACTGCGCATCAGCGAAGACAGAGCTGTTGATCTTCTGACATCCGTCGCAGCCGGCACGGTATTAACACTGTTGGGCCAGCCACCAGCTCGCCGCGATCATGGTCTTTCAATCGCAGCACGAGAGTCGGTTATTGCCACGATAATGGGGGAAGGGGCCGAGGCTATCGACTCCCATCCAAACCTTGCAGCCGCGACCCTTCGAGCTTCCCTGGATCAGACATCTGTATTGACCGACGGAGAACGTCACTTGCTCACAGAACTTCTCGATCGCATTGCCAACGGCTCGTGATGGCAAAGGCTCGCTCGAAGTGCGGCCGATTCCCGCGTATTACTCAGAGTGAGTTCAAAAACCTACACCCCAATCCATGAAAGGGATCAGCATCAAGATAGATCGTCCGGGTGTGTAATAGGCGGCCAGTCCTTCAGGGCCCAGTTCACGACCGTACCCTGACTGCTTGACGCCACCTGAAGGGAATAGCAACGTCAAGATATTGGCCGTTGTTGACGCTCACATTGTCACTATCGAGCCTGCGCACGACAGCCAATGCCATCACCATGTTGGCACTGTAAACAGCTGCGTTTAGTTCCGTATCGTTGGCTATGCGGATTGCTTCCTCCTCGTCATGATAGGTGAGAACCAGTAGCACCGGGGCAAGGATCTCCTCCTTGGCAACCCGAGCATAGGGGGTGATGTCGGTAATGATCGCTGGAGCAACGTTGTATCCAGTCTCGAGTCCTTCGGGCCGGCCTCCACCAATGGCAAAGTGCCCGCCTTCAAGCTTCGCCGATTGCTGAAGCTCGATAACGCGATTATGGTTTTTTTGCTGATAAGAGGTCCCACTTGGGTTGCGGGTGCTTTTGGAGAACCAACGATAACCTTTTGAATGCTTCAACCAGTGCTGTAACGATTTTGGTTTTTCGGTGCTCCGGCCATAAGCAGGCGGCTTGGCTGCTTACATATTTGACCGTTATTGAACATGATTGCAGGCGAAAGTGTCGATACGAGCCGGCCGAGGGACGTGTCGTCCAAGACTACTGCCGCGGACTTCCTCCCAGTTCAAGAAAACGTGTTTGAGTGTCGGTGCAGCCTCCGCGATTTTCCGCCCCGTGGCGCCGGCCACGCCCGGCATCGACTGCTACGGAGCGCAAGAATGCTCGAAGTGGAATTAAATCGGAAATTCTAAAAGTTGGGTGGCGGTCCGGTCGTCTGTGATCAAAGTCGATATAATTCCAGTTTGTGCTGCAGCTGCTATCGCCGCTACTTTTCCTGTTCCGCCGGCCACTGCCACTACCTCCGGCACAGTCCGGAGAGCATCAAAACTTATCCCGATTGTACGTCGGGCCAGTGGAGACCCCTCAAGCAGCTGTCCTTGGGCATCGATCAGAATCCCGCAGATGTCTGCAACAGGAGACATTGCGAGAACCGCTTTTCGGTCTTCCGGCGGCAAGGCGTTTGCAACGGCAGAGCTTGGAGGATCCCAAGAGCCGACGCCCACAACTGCTATTGTCAATGAAGGGTAGAGGCTGGTCGTCGTCGTCAAGCTTGGATCGTCACGCAAAGCCTCAGCAATACGATCCGATCCTACAATCAAAGGGGCATTCAAAGGAAAGGCGCGTCCTCCGGTCGATGAAGCAAGGCGTCGCACGAGCTCCACACCGCCTATATCCGAACTGCCAGCCGAAATCCCGCCAACGAGTTGCACCACATCAGAGCCCGACCGTACACCAAACACTTCAACGGTGCTTGCCAGTGCACGCCCCCATGAGATACCGAGCACGTCGTCCTGACCAAGAACCGACTCCAAATAATGGGCCGCGGCCGCTCCAATCACTGGAAGGACGGAATCCGCGGACTCGTCTAAGGCACGAACAGCAATGACACGCTTGAGTTTGAACCGGTCCGCAACCTTGTCGCCTAACTCGAGATCGATGTCAGCCGGCACATCAATTTGTATGCGAACCATACCGCTCTCACGTGCCTCATCGAGTAACCGGGTGACCTTGAACCGGGAAATCCCCATCGCGTCAGCAATTTCATTCTTTTGCTGATTTGCGAGATAGTATCGGCGAGCGACCATGGCAGCCTCCAGAGACTTTTTGGTGCCCCGCCCTTACGCTGGCTCAGCGAAACCCAGCTTCGGTCTTCAAGTAGCGCCATTTTACCGACCATGTCCTATCGTTCGAGAAAATTACAGCTCCAAAGCGCAGAGCCTCTTAAGCGTGGCATGAATACCTTCAGATCGCAAAGAATCAAGAATATTGCCATACGTTTCATGTACGTATGGATCTTTACCCAGGTCACCAAAAATCGTTTGATCTTCAAGAAACCCTCGACCCGTGGACTTCTGCTCAATAGCATTCGCGATCAGACGCCGCTCCCGCAGGTCGTCGAGCGGCGGACCGGAACCTTCTGCGGCACCCTCGCAGCACAACGACCAAGCGGCAAGCGTCGCAATGGCAAATTTGATCGATCCGCCGGTCGACAACTGATGCTGGATGACTGGGAACAGAAAGGTGGGAATCCGATCCGATCCTTGGGCACGGTTCCGAGCTAAAGTGTCTCGCAAAGCCGTGTTGCCAAATCGATCGATTACCGACGCACGGAACATGTCCGCACCAACGAGCTCAGGATGCTCCAAAGTAGGCAAGGCCTCTTCGGCAAGGTAGTGATCAACGAATACGCGGATTACCGGATCGTTCATCGCCTCATCGACATAGGTATAGCGGCATAGCGTACCGACGTGGCTAAGAAGTTGATGCGCAGCATTCAACATTCTGATTTTCATGATTTCGAACGGCTCGACGTCATCCACCATTTCCACGCCGCATTTTTCCCAATCGGGTCGACCGTTCTTGAAATCGTCAGCAATCACCCATCTCGTAAAAGGTTCGGTGACAACTAAAAGGGAGTCAACAATCCCAGCCACATCGCTGAATCGGTTGTATTCCTCCCTGGACGTCCGTGGGGTAATCCCGTCGACCATGGTGTTAGGGAAACCGACGTTCCTACTTATCCAGTCAGCAAGGCTGACATCTTGGAGGGTTGCATAAGAAAGCACGGACTCGCAGGCAATGCGGCCGTTGCCTGTAAGGTTGTCACAGGATAGCACTGTAAGTCCTTCCACACCGCGACTTCGGCGCAGTGCTAATCCTTCGACCAGGAGCGGTAGGAACGACGGCGCGATACCAAGCTCCGTATCGACAATCAACGAACTATGGCTTGGATCGAATTTACCTGTCGCCACGTCTACGCAGTATCCTCCTTCCGTTACCGTGAGTGATACAATTCGTACACCTGGACTAGCAAGGCGCTCTATAATCGCATCACGAGAGTCTGGTGCAAAGAGATACTCGCTGATTGACCCGACAACGTGGAAATCGTGGGTGTCATCTCCCTGTGCTGTTGCGATCGTAAACAACCGCTCCTGCTCGAGCATGCCTTTATGTATCTGCCGATCCGCAGCTAAGATTCCGATGCCGCAGATTCCCCAGCTCAAATCGCCAGCGGCCAAGATATCGTCCACATAGCGCCTTGATGAGCGCAGTGAAACGCACCCACGCCAAAATGAACGATACCAGTAGTGACTTTGGACCGATCATAGCGAGGCGCTCTAAAATTGGTATTGTTGAGAGTTTTGGACGAAAGTCGCTCGGTCATAGGGCCAGCCTCTCTGCGGGACGGCCCGGGAATGCGATACTCGGCGCCTGTTTTCCGACAAACACTTTCGGCCGCGGCTGGCCACGACCTGTACGTGCCGGAGACCGCAATGAAGCAAAGAACACACGAGCCACCATGATTGGATTGAACAAAGCTGACTTAGGCGCTACCAGGTTTTGGACCTGCATCAGCTTAAGCGAAACTTTTGGCGAAGTGTGACTTGCTTCATGTGCCAGGCGTAGATAACGGTTCATGAGACCTGTTCCCCACGCCTTCTTGCCCGTCGTTTTTGGGTGAGCAAAATCAACACCGACAGTTGATGACCATGGTCCCATGATGATCTTTGTGACCCGCTTATAATGCTTTCGTGCGAGATGGGGCGAGCTCAGCGGCTCTGTTGCCAAAAGCTCGTGCAAGGATTGGGCCTGCAGAGATGCGCTCGTCATTCCCTGGCCATAGATCGGGTTGAAACTCGTAACGGCATCTCCCAAGACGAGAAAACCCCTTGGATGACGTTCCAGTTTATCAAACCGGCGCCATTGGCTTGAAGGAAGTCGGTGAGCGACGGGCTGCGATATCTTCTCCACGCCGTCAAACACATCGGCAATAAAAGGGGTTGGCAACGAACGGGCGTAATCGGAGAACCCCTGCTCATCGGCCGGCGGAACGTCTCCATGCATACCAATCAGTGTCAAAAGCCAACGGTCCCCTTCTATTGGGAGAAGAACCGCCCTGCGGGATTGGTCCGGAAAATCCGGGGAAATTTGTGCGGACTGACCGTCAAAGTCATTTTCGCCACGTCGTAGAAGCACACTTCGGTAAACCAGCCCGACTTCGACCTGTTCAATCGTGGGCGGAGCAAAACCTTTTGCCTGCAATAGCTCAACACTTCGGGTGTAGCGCCCAGAGCAGTCAACGATCAAGTCAGCATTATGGACCTTGCCGTCGACTACGACCCCGACGACCCGATCGCCCACGACAATAAAATCGTCGATGGTTGCCGGGGAGACGAGCGTCACGTTAGGGAGCTGCCGTACCCGCTGGCGCAAATTGTGCTCCAGAAGTGGCCGACTGAACGTAAGTACGGAGGCTCCCCAACTCGATCGAACTTTGAAGCCACCACCCTCATACCACCAAACGTTTTCGCCCTGGAGCTCGACGGCCCCTTTTTCAACCAATTGTGCTCGAAGTCCTGGAAACCAGGCTTTCATGACCTTATCACCTGCTCCAAGAAGAGCATGCGCATGCCGGCCCTGCGGAACTCCCCCACGAGGATCAGGCCCGTCAGGAATATCATCTCGTTCAAAAATAACGACTTCATCCGCCCGGTCGGACAGCGCACGAGCCGCCATCAAACCAGCAACACTTGCCCCAATAACGATTGCCTTCGTGGTCATATCACTACTCCTATAGATCCAGCTCGATGTCGGTGGTCAGGGCCCACGATACGCAGACCAGCATGACTTTGTTTGACTGTCTTTCAGCGTCGCTGAGAACCGAATCTCGATGGTCTGGAATTCCACCGCAAACAACCGTTTCGCATGTACCACCAGGTGCCCTCGTTGCAGGATGTCGGGACGTCGATGCCGGCGTCAGCAAGCACCGAGGCGAGGGATCTGTTGGGCGGAACAAATATTGTTTTACCGCTCCGCACGAGATGAGCCGTGAAAGGCTTAGCCAAGGGGGAGCCACTTATCACCTTGGGCGAAAACCGTTCCAAATGAAGGGCTTGCGAGGGCCACTTTGCGCACTCCTCTTCCACGGCATTGAGCAGGGGCTCTGGCCCACAACAGTAAATCAGGGTTTCAGGTGCCGGAGATGAAAGGATCGCACCAAGATTGAGCATGCCTAGCTCGTCTTGCGGATGGATCGAGACGCGATCTCCGTACCGTGTGAGCTCGTCGACGTAAGCCATAGACGCCCGGCGGCGTCCGCCGTAAAACAGCACCCATTGTGCCGACGATGCCTCGGCTGAATCAATCATTGGAATAATGGGAGTGATGCCAATGCCACCAGCGATGAAGATGTACTTTTTCTCCGGGATGAATGCGAAGTGGTTTCTGGGGTCCCCGTAGCTCGACCGTTTCGCCAATCTGCACCTTGTCATGTACGTGAATGGAACCGCCCCGACCGTGTTCATCACGCAATATTCCCAGCTTATAGACCGAGCGATCATTTGGATTGCCGCACAACGAGTACTGCCGGATGAAGCCGTTCATGAGTACGAGATCAACATGGGCACCGGGTTGCCATTCAGGAAATTCTGCGCAATTTTTTGGATGCAGAACCAGTTCGATCACACCATCTGCAACCGTTCGTTTCTGGGCAACGACAGCAAGGAGCTCCTCGCCCGCTTTGACCCCTCCCATGGCCGATGTGCCGACTGTTGAAATCGTTGGTGGCGGCGCAAGCCGTCCACGGCCCCACGAAAACAGTCCAAAAAACATGGACGTGTCCTTTCTAACTGGAACTAATCGAATGCGGACCCGCTGCTTATGAAGCAGCAAGCTACTCCCTGGAGGGCAATGCCCCCGTCATCAGAGCTACAGCCTCGGCCATCGTGGTCTCGCCGGACTTCACCAGAGCCGCTCGACGCCCGAGGCGATGGATGTGGACACGGTCGCAAACCTCAAAGACATGCGGCATATCGTGGCTGATCAGGATTACTGAGATTCCTGTCATCCCTGATCTTCTTGATAAGATCCAATACCTGCCGACTTTCACGCACTCCAAGCGCTGCCGTTGGTTCATCTAGGATGACAATGCGGCTTCCGAATGCGATCGCGCGTGCTACAGCGACTGCTTGCCTCTGCCCGCCTGATAGTGTTTCGACCGGCTGGTGTATGTCCTGAAGCGTGCTTATGCCCAATGCCTGCATTTTCTCTTTCGCAAAGCTATTCATCGCTGTTCGATCGAGGGTTCGCAGCAGCGCACCTCTAATGCCCTTAAGCCGGCGTTCCCGGGCCAAGAACAGGTTTTCCACAATGCTTAGTCCAGGCGCAACGGCGAGATTCTGATAAACCGTTTCGATACCGTACTGGCGCGCATTCATGGGGTTGTGGAATTTCACCGGAGCACCGTCGATGAAAATCTCTCCTGAGTCTGGAACCAGGGCACCACTGACGGCACGAATAAGGCTCGATTTTCCCGCCCCGTTATCCCCAATGACACCAAGGATTTCGCCGTGGCGGAGTTCGAGATCTGCACCAGCCAGGGCGGTGACGCTGCCATATCGCTTGACGACATTCCGGGCCTCAAGGATGAAGGGGGAAGACGATGATACCGATTTTCCGGAGATTGCTCCTTTGGCGGATAGACGGCCTAAAGGTAGAACGTTATTGCTTGGGTTGCTCATCGTGCTGCCCCCGTGCCACGAATTCGCTGATCTATTGTGACCGCAACTACAACCAATGCGCCGATTGCAAGGCCCTGCCATTGCACCTGCACGCCTGACAACTGAAGTCCATTTCGGAACACGCCGACAATAAGGGCGCCGAATAGAGCGCCGATCACCTGTCCCCGACCGCCAAAGAGGCTCAAGCCGCCGATGACAACAGCGGTGATGGCGTCGAGGTTGTAGTCAACACCCGCGTTCGGGCTCGCTGCGCCGAGGCGGCCGATGAGAAGCCACGCTCCGATGCCGTAAATGCACCCGGCAACGGTATAAACCGAAAGTAGCACATGCTTTACACTGATACCCGCAAGTCTGGACGCCTCTGGGTCGTCACCTACTGCATAAACATGCCTTCCCCACTGGGTGAATTGCATTACGTATGCTACCACTGCAAACATGATCAGCATGACGCCGCATCCGTATGTTAGGCGCAATCCGCCAATTACGAATGGTGAGCCCATCCAGCTTAGCATTGGTGGCATGTTTGTAGCGCTGATTGTCACGCCTTTGGTCACCACAGTAGCGAGTGCGCCGTACATGCTAAGCGTTGCAAGTGTGGCTAGGAATGGCGGTAGTCTGAGCCCTATGACGAACAGACCATTGATCAAACCCAATGCCACGCCAGCAGCGATGCCAAGACTTATGGCAACGGGTGGGGACCAATTCAAATAAACCGCGGTTGATGCCATTGCAATCGAGCTCAGTACGGTTATGGCACCGAGCGACAGGTCGATGCCCCTTGTAAGCACTATGAGCGCTTGTCCCAGTGCCAGTACCGCGATGACGGTGACCTGTTGGAGGATGAGGCCCATGTTCGCGGCTGTGAGAAAACGGGGATTGAGAAACGAGAATACGACTATCGAGGCAAAGAGAACCACCAGCGAAGCGACCATCGGATGCTTCTTAATTACCCGATTGATATTCTGAGGCATCGTTGGACGCTGAGGATTTTTAATGACAACTTCAAGTTCAGACGGGGGCTTTGGAACAACGCGTGACATCAGAAGCAAGCCTCCTGACCTTCCGCAACATCGATTGATGCTATTCCCGCCTGTGTGTCTGAGGTTATGAGCACCGTCCCGGCGTCAGTCGCGGCCTTACCACCTGCGTTGGTGGGCTTCTTGCCATTCTTGACGTAGTCGACGAGAGCAACTACCCCTAATTCAGCCATTCTCTTTGGAAACTGTTGAACCGTAGCGTGAAGCATACCGCTCTTCAGTGCATCGATACCGGCACAGCTTCCGTCGATGGAAACGACTGTGATTTGCTCAGAAAGGCCGGCTGCCTTGATGGCCTGGATGGCGCCAAAGGCTGTGGTCTCGTTGACCGTATATACAAGGTTGATGTCAGGGTTCGCCTGGAGTAAATTCTCCATAGTCGAGCGGCTCTCATCGAGGGCGATGTGGCCAACACCAACCGCTACGATTCGAGGGTCAGAGACCTCCTCCCACGTTTTCGGTCCCTTCACGGCTATTCCGAAACCTTTTAGGAAGCCGTTGTGGCGTTGGACATCAACGGTGATGTGATCAGCTGACACGTCAATCATCGCAACTTTGGGCTCGACACTGTTCCGCGCAAATTTCGCTCTTGCCCATTCCCCGATCAACTCGCCGGCGCGATAGTTGTCAGTCTCGTAGGTGGCATCTACGCCTGTCGCCGGATCTGTTTGCGTATCAAGTGCAACTACAGCGATCCCAGCGGCTCTCGCTTGAGCAAGAACTGGAACGATTGCGGGCCTGGATCCGCTGGTGTGATTAGAATCCCTTTTGCGCCTGCGGATATCAGAGACTCGACCGCTGACACCTGGGCCTCATTGTCAGCGACACTCGATCCAGCGAATACCTGCAGATCGACGTCTAAACTCTTGGCAGTGTCGGCAGCTTGCTTCTGCATCTGCTGCCAAAACGGAACGTCATTCGCCTTCATCACCAGTCCAAGCAGCGGTTTGTCCTGCGCCGACGCAACTCCCGCCCCTAAAATCAAGGCAGTCGCAGTGATGATCGAGAGCCTATTCACAACCACTTCTAGTTGAAACAACATCGCTTATTTTCCTCCCATAGCACAGGCAAGATCGTTGCCGCTCATATGTGCGCCTCCCGCTCATATGTTCAAACCATAACGCGGTCTCTGTGAACTGACAAGCCTGCTTGGAAAACTTTGGTGGTCATTGAACAGGCTGCACCTGCACAACCCAGGTCTACGCCCCGCCGGCCCTCCCAACTTGTTTCAAGGCTGAGAAAATAGCTGGCTGCACCTTGCAACGCCCGTCAAAACGAATAAGCTCGATCATATGAGCGCATAATGCACATATGAGCGAACATTTGGGTAGAGGATCCATGGAGAAGATTGAAGCAATTGAGCCGTTCGTTGTGGAGGTCCAGCAAGGTCTTCTTGATGACTTAAAGGCAAGGATCGCATCTACGCGCTTTCCCCGAACGCGAGGTGGACGTCGCCGAAGGGGACGACCTCGACTGGTCGCAAGGCGTTCCGCTCGCTTACCAGCGAGAACTCTTGAGCTACTGGAAAGACGGTTATGATTGGAAAAGAGTCGAAAGCGAACTCAACAATCTAGGCCTTTACAAAACCTATATCGATCGACTTACTATTCAATTTATTCATGTTCGCTCGAGCCGGACAGATGCCCATCCCCTGATCATCACACACGGTTGGCCGGGCTCGGTCGTTGAGATTCTCGATGTTATCAAAGAGCTAACAGAGCCATCCGAGGCAGGCGCTCCCGCCTTCCACGTTGTGGCTCCATCCATGCCTGGATTCGGATTTTCTGATCGGCCAGCAGAGGCGGGGTGGGGTCCTGAGCGCATTGCGGATGCCTGGTGCGTACTTATGGAACGGCTTGGCTATCGCGCATTCTTGGCTCAAGGTGGTGATTGGGGAGCGGCGGTCACGACAGAATTGGCGATCCGACATCCCGCGCAGGTTAAGGCGATTCACGTAACCTCACCGTGGTCTGGGCTAGGTCCAAAGGGGGGATGGACGAAACTGGTTCAAACCATGGACCTTGAGGTGTTACCGCATGAGCAAAGGTGGCTCGAGGAAACGTGGGAGTTCTGGGGCCCAGGGTCTGCATATGCATTCGTGCAAGGGAAGCAACCCCAGTCTATAGGTTATGGATTGGTAGACTCGCCGTCTGGCCAACTGGCTTGGATTATAGACAAATTTCATGCCTGGACGGACTGCTCCGGCCACCCCGAGAATGCGATCTCTCGAGCCCGCATGCTGGATAACGTGTCGCTCTACTGGCTCACTGGCACAGCTGCTTCCGCAGGCCGCATATATTGGCATAACCGACCAGAAAATCGAATTGAGAAGATCGCCGTCCCGACTGCGATAACTGTGTTTCCTTTCGATATTGAGAAGGTGCCGCGCAGCTGGCTTGATGCCCGCTATAGCGACCTGCGCCTATACTCTCTAGCAGAAAAAGGTGGGCATTTCTCATCACTGGAAGTTCCCCAACTTTTCTTAAGTGAAGTGCGAAGGGCATTTGCGCCCGACTCTCCGCTGATGAAATAAACTGCTGTTTTAGGGGCCAACGTGCTCTCGCACTCTATCGTCGGCGCCTGGCGCAATACGCCAGTTAGTTTGACTGTTGAGAAAAACTTTGCCGACAAGGCTAATCCGAAAAACAGCGATCGATCTGGTCTTTTGCGTTTTTGATTTGACAAATGTTCCATCTCAGGAAACATTCTGACTATAAATTTGGTTATCGGAGGAAATTATGCCTAAAGAAATGATCGTCGACCCCGAGAAGCTCTCACAGCGTGGCGAGTTGAAGTTTGCCTCAATCAAACTGCACGACTACAGCAAGTCCTTCGAGGAGGAGCGCGCCCGTCACGGTGACAATGCCCTCAAAGACGTACTCCGCCATATGCTGATCATTCGCGAGTTCGAATCGATGCTGGGTTCGTTCAAGGCCACGGGCGCCTATCAGGGCATTCCGTTTATCTACAGAGGGCCAGCGCACCTCTCGATTGGCCAGGAAGGCGCTGCGGTAGGTGCGGCACTCGGGCTTGAACCTGAAGACCATATTTTTGGGTCACATCGTAGCCACGGAGAATTTCTTGCAAAGGGCCTCGCGAGCATTCAGAAGCTTGATGAGCATGCTGTCAACGCTATGATGGCCGACCATCAAGACGGAGCACTCCACGACACGGTCCAACGTTTCATCGGCGGAACTGGAAAATCTCTGGCAGAAAACTTCCTGCTTTTCGGTCTCCTTGCTGAAATCTTCATGAGGTCAAATGGTTTCAACGGCGGCATGGGAGGCAGCATGCACGCGTTCTTCCCGCCAGTCGGCGCTTATCCAAACAATGCGATTGTAGGTGCCTCTGCAGGGATTGCAACTGGCGCTGCTCTTCGAAAGAAGCTGAACGGCGAAACCGGCATCTGTGTTGCAAACGCCGGTGACGGCTCGACAGGTTGCGGCCCGGTTTGGGAAGCGATGAATTTCGCTTCAATGGCGCAGTTCACTACTCTCTGGGATGAGACAAAGAGGGGAGGTCTGCCAGTACTGTTCTTTTTAACAATAATTTCTACGCAATGGGAGGTCAGACCATTGGCGAGACCATGGCATGGGATCGCCTTTCGAGGATTGGAGCAGCGGTCAATGCAGACTCAATGCATGCCGAGACCGTAAACGGGGCCAATCCGCTTGCAGTTGCTGATGCAGTACGACGCAAACGAGCGTTACTCATTGAAGGCAATGGGCCGGCCCTTCTTGACGTTGAATGCTATCGATCAACGGGCCATTCAACAACCGATGCTAACGTCTACAGGAGTAGAGAAGAGCTGAAGCTTTGGGAAAAGCGCGATCCAATCATTAACTTTTCGACCCTCATGGTTGAGAAGGGTGTCATGTCAGTCGAGCAGGTCGAGGCTATGCGCCAAGACGTGACGGCCCAGATCGAGGGTGTCACCAGGGCGGCTGTAAATCCCGAAGCCGCCCCTGTGGTAAATATCAAGGATGATCCGCTCCTGATTGGCAAGCTGATGTTCTCAAACCAAGAGATCGCGGTGCCCGCATCTCCGACGCAAGTCCTGCAAACTCCGGAAAACACTGCAGCGATCAAGTCCTTGTTGAGGAAAGCTCGTTTCGGTTTTGACCCTGACGGACAACCTCTTTCCGGGATGCGCGCCATAACTCTGAGAGATGCACTGACGGAATCGACGCTTCATCACATGCTCAATGATGCGTCCCTCGTTGCATATGGAGAAGAGTGCAGGGAGTGGGGAGGTGCTTTCGGGGTTTATCGGGGGCTTGCGGAGATCTTTCCGTACGACAGACTGTTCAATTCGCCGATCTCTGAGGCGGCAATCGTGGCGACAGCAGTGGGATACGCTTTGGAGGGCGGCCGGGCACTGGTTGAACTCATGTACGGAGACTTCATCGGCCGGGCCGGCGATGAGATTTTCAATCAGATGGCAAAATGGAGATCGATGTCTAACGGCACGCTGAAAATGCCGGTAGTGCTTCGTTGCTCGGTTGGCAGCAAATATGGAGCGCAGCACTCTCAGGATTGGACCGCGCTCATAGCGCATATTCCTGGCCTGAAGGTTCTCTACCCGGCAACACCGTACGACGCAAAGGGTCTCCTTGCTTCAGCCCTCTCGAGCGACGACCCAGTCGTGTTTTTCGAGAGCCAGCGCCTATACGACACTGTTGAACAATTCAGGGACGGTGGTGTTCCAAGTGACTATTATCGCATTCCAATGGGCGAACCTGATGTGAAACGCTTTGGTGAGGATGTTACGATCCTTACCATTGGCCCGTCTCTCTATCCCGCCCTAGCAGCCGCGGCCGAGATGGAAGAAAAGTATAGTTTGTCTGCTGAAGTCATCGACGCGCGGTCTTTGGTTCCTTTCAACTATGACAAGGTTGTCGAGTCCGTTAAGAAAACGGGATATCTTCTTGTCGTGTCTGAGGCCTCGGAGCGCGGGAGCTTTGGCATGACCTTATCCAGCAACATGACGCGTTTTGCTTATGAGCATCTCAAGGCTGCGCCGCGTGTGCTTGGCTCCCCCAACTGGATCGTGCCCGGCGCTGAGATGGAAAGCACGTACTTTCCGCAGGCTGGAGACATCATTGATGTTGTTACGTCGGATTTCTATCCCGCGAAAAAAACAAATCGCAGCGGCGTTCGCAATTGGGACGATCGCGAACTGGCAAAAGTATCGCTGTGATTGGGGGGTGTGAGATGACAATTGAGATAGTGATGCCACAGCTAGGCAACGAGATCACGGAAGCAGAAATAACGGAATGGGTGAAAAAGGCAGGGGATGTCATAGAGGAGGGAGAGCTTCTTGTGATCATCACCACCACGAAGATGAGCCTCGAAATTGAAGCCCCGCAATCCGGTACCCTTAAGGAGATCCTTGTCCAGGAAGGTGAGCTTGCTGAAGTTGGCCAAACGCTTGCAGTTATCGAGTGATCAGCATGGAAAATCCATCCAAGGGTGGTCATGCGACCCTTCATCGTCTTGGCGGCGATGAAGGGTCTCCAGACCTGTTAATGATACACGGCTTCGGGGCCGATCGATTTGCTTGGACAGCGACTGCTCCGGCCTTCTTCGGCTCGCATAGAGTCTGGGCGGTTGAGCTTCCAGGTCATACATCGGAATACATTGAAGCTGGTGAGGGAACGGTAAGCTCAATTGCTAGCGCTGTTGCGGAAGCTATTGATGGCACTCTTGCCGCTCCCTTTTCGGTTGTGGGTCACTCCTTAGGGGGTGCGGTAGCCATCGAGCTAGCATTGTCTCTCCTTGGTCGTGTCAACGCATTGGTCCTTCTTGCTCCCGCTGGTTTAGGGTATTCGACAAACGAACTGTTTCTCAGGGAGTTCGTCTCCATCGCAGGAGAAGACGATGCGCAGCGGGTGTTGGAAATGCTGGTTTCACGTCCAAAGTTAATTAGCATGCAAATGGTGCAGCACGTCCAAAGCTTTCTGAACGCACCGCGTCGGCAGGACGCCCTCCGTCTCATTGCAGATAAGCTGCACGACACTGAGCGAATGACGGTACCGCAGGCGATCCCGATTGCAGCGATTTGGGGCGACGCTGATACCATCAATCCGCCGCCACGGGAGAGTGATACAAGAGGGTTTCACCTCGAAATTCTGCCTGGTGTTGGGCACCTACCTCATGTTGAACAAGCACGCAAAGTCAACGCAATCATCAAAGAGGTGATCGCAGCAATTGGAAGCACCGGATATCGGCGAAATGCCTAAGGTCTGTTGCCTTTGTGCGATCGACCGAGCAATTCCAGTGAGGGCCGAAGCGAGATTCAGCGAAGTCTTGACAGCCTTCTCAACTTTTAAGAGAGCGATCTTCCGAAAGTCGACACGCAGGTTGCGGGTGAAGCTTTTCAAGCGCCAGTGTATAAGGGGATTAAGCATTGTATCTAGGATTAGATCTTGGCACCACTGCCATCAAAGGGGTGCTGATAGACGATTCTCAGAATATTGTTGCTGCGGCGACGCGCATCGTCACGACAGAACTCGGCAGCAATGGCTGGGCAGAGCAGAACCCATCGAACTGGATTGGCGCTGCCGTTCAGGTGTTTGGCGAACTGCGGAGCTCAGCACCTTCAGCCTTCCGCAAGACACAGGCGATTAGTCTTTCCGGTCAGATGCACACCCTTGTTGCACTCGACGAAACGCACAAACCTCTTCGTCCGGCAATACTTTGGAACGACACGCGTGGTGCCGAGTGGTGTGAGTCTGTACTCAGAAGCCGGTATTCCGCTGTCATTGGTTACCGGCGTTCGTCCCATGTCGAGTTTTACAGCGGCCAAACTTGGCTGGCTGAGGCAGAATGAACGGGATACGTTTGATCGTATCCGCCACGTCTTGCTTCCAAAAGATTTCGTTCGGCTTTGGTTGACGGGTGAAGTCGCTACAGATCCGTCCGACGCCGGCGGCACTCAACTTTTTGACCAGCGACAACGGAGGTGGTCTGAGGATGTTTTCGCGGTTCTGGACCTTCCCATTTCCGTGATGCCGCCTGTGATTGAAGGGAGCACCGTTGCCGGCAGTCTGCGCTGAAGCAATTGCGAGTGACTTGGGGTTGGGGAGCATCCCGATCATATGTGGGGGTGGTGATGCTGCGACTGGTTCACTCGGAGCCGGATGCGTTGATGCGAAAGCATCAATGATTTCACTGGGCACCGGTGCCATTTATCTATCCATGCATGATTCCTATGCACCTGTAATGATTGACACCATCCACAACTTTGCGCACTGCCTTTCAGATAAATGGTATCATATGGCAGCTCTGCTTACCTGCGGCAGTGCGATTGCCTGGGCGTGCAGCATCACAGGTATCACGACCCAAATGGCAATGGCGGAACTCGAAACCAGGCAACATGAACCCTCAAACGTTGTCTTCCTTCCATACCTTGATGGTGTTCGGACGCCGCATGGAAACTCGCAGGCACGGGGCGTATTTCTTGGTCTTGACCGCGCTGTCTCGGGCATCGACCTGATTCAAGCTGTCGTTGAAGGCGTTACATTTGCGTTGGCGGATGCTGGTCAAGCATTGAGCTCAGAAGGTGATACCGACGCTTCACCATTGCTGCTAGGGGGTGGCGCAAAGAGCCTTTACTGGGCAAAGCTGATCGCAACGGTACTTGGGAGACCTGTTCGCCGAGCCGTTGACGCTGAAGCTGGGTCCGCCCTTGGAGCAGCCCGTCTTGCAATGATCGGCAGCGGCGTAGGATCAGTTCAGGAGGTCTGCTACTCACCTCACTCTGAGGCAATTGACCCAATTTCCAATTTGTCTGAACAATACCGGCAGCGTCTACAGGAATTTCGGTCAATGTACTTCGCCTCGGAAACGTTCAGCCGGTTTCCTCGTAGCTAGCTTCGAGTATAGCTTGCTAGGCTATTAAAAAGAAGGTTATTCCATGCCGAAGCTCACTAAAAACAACTCGGCCCTAGTTGATACGAAAGCGCTCCGCATCAGAGCCTCCTGGCTCTATTATAATAGAGGCATGACACAAAGGACATCGCCGAGCTTCTCGATGTAAGTCGATCCACCGTCGTGCGAGCATTGGAGGAGGCGCAAAAGCGAGGCGAGGTAAAAATCTGGATTACCGAAAGTCCTGGCGACTGCACGGAACTGGAACTTTCGTTGGAAGAGAAGTACGGCCTCGATGAGGCAGTTGTTGTCCCAGGGGAGGGAGATGCGGACGAAACTGCCGAGGACGTAGGCGCCGCGCTGGGAATGTTTCTGTCTCACGTAATTACGGATGGATGCGTACTGGGCGTCGGCTGGGGCAGGACATTGAATGCATCCCTTCAAACTTTTAAACCTCCTCTTCGAGAAAGAATTCAGGTTGTGTCGCTCTTGGGAGGACTATTGGAGACTAACGCTATAAATCCAGTTGAATCGTCTTGGCGCATAGCAAGCACCTTAAACGGAGAATGCCTTCTTTATCTGGCTCCACTAGTCGTCGACTCCCCAGGCACCAAGGTTGCTCTCATCGAGAGGTGCGGATTCGAACGTCTGTACCAACTCATGAACAATCTTGATATCGCGATCATTAGCTGCGGCGACGTGGGACCAGACAGTGCCTCGCTCTCAAACAGATTCTTATCCTTGCAAGATCAGCGAACACTCGTTGATGCTGGGGCTGTGGCTGACGTCTTGTGCCAATTCATCGATGCTGACGGCATGACTGTGGATCACCCAATTCACAGTCGTGTCATGTCGGTTGACCTTGACGCGGTGGCCCGCGCGAAACATGTCGTGCTAGCGTCCGGGGCCGCAAAGAGCCATTGCAATTCGCGCCACGCTCAGCCGCATGAAGTGCAACACTCTTGTTACCGACGAGGCCGCGGCGAGAGAATTGCTTCGGTTATAGACAATACGGCCTGAGGATCTGTGACGGAATGGCAGCGGCCACGACACGACACGACACAGGATGTCTCCTAGTGGTTTGATCGAGACAAAGGAGTCCAATTTAGGATTCCTTTTTGCGCGAATATGCGACGATCTTGCATGCGCAAAAGGTATCACATTTGAGGTTTCCACTGCCGACCGGGTTCGGCTGAACGCAATCGTTTCGGCAGGCAGCTCGCCGCAAAAGCATGTGTGGCGGGCGAAGATCATCTTGATGAGCGACGAGGGTCTGGGAACGGTCGCGATCATGGAGGCGAAGTCGAAGACCTGCGTCTGGCGTTGGCAGGAGCGTTTCATGACGGAAGGCGTAGACGGCCTCTTGCGCGACAAGAGCCGGCCGCCTGGCACTGCGCCGCTTGAGATTGACCTTGTCGGCCGGGTTGTTGCTCTGACGCAGGAGCCGCCCACGCAGGAAGCCACTCACTGGACGGTTCGTGCGATGGCAAAGGCTGTGGGGATTGCGGCGTCCTCAGTCGTCAAGATCACTGGCATGAGCATGGTCTCGCACCCCATCGGTGGCGTAGCTTCAAACTATCGAACGACAAGACTTTCGCCGAGAAGCTTCACGATGTGGTCGGTCTCTACGTCTCGCCGCCTGCCCATGCGATTGTCCTTTCCGTCGATGAGAAAAGTCAGATCCAGGCACTGGATAGGACGCAGCCGGGTCTTCCCATGAAGAAGGGTCGTGCCGGCACGATGACCCATGATTACAAGCGCCACGGCACCACGACACTTTTCGCTGCCCTGAATGTTCTCGACAGCTCCGTCATCGGCCGCAACATGCAGCGCCACCGGCATCAGGTGTTCATCCGCTTCCTCAACACGATTGAGGCTCAGTTGCCGAAGGATAAGGCGGTTCACGTCATCCTGGACAACTACGCCACACACAAACAACCCAAAGTCCGGGCCCGGTTGGCGCGGCACTCACGCTGGACCTTCCACTTCGTTCCGACATCATGTTCCTGGTTGAACGCCGTCGAGGGGTTCTTCGCAAAGCTCACTCGACGAAGGCTGAAGAACGGTGTCTTTCATTCGGTCGTTGATCTTCAGGCAGCCATCAACCGCTTTATCAAAGAGCACAACGAAGAGCCGAAGCCGTTCATCTGGAAAGCAGACCCTGACGACATCATCGCAGCCGTCAGACGTGGGCACCAAATGTTGGAATCAATCGACTCTCATGTTCGCCATTACAAGATACAGGAATAGAATATTCGTCGCCCGGTCGTCTGAGCGTTGCGTTTCATGTGGATGCATCCTGGGGAAAGCAGGGGGCACGGTCAAATAAACGACGGTTGATCATGCTCTGATACGCGGTTTGGTTACCGCCGGACCTGATGCGTCATGGAGCGTCCTCTGTCTAGTTTGCAGCGTCGGAATATAACCGGCTGGTAGTCGAATCGAGGGTTCTCCTGCCGTGACCGTGCCCCCAGCCTTGCCCAGGCGCACATGACTTTCTGCTTCTCGTCCTCCTTTTGGAATTAAGCTTGAGCTTTGCTCAACGCGGTGAGACCTGGCATGCAATCGCCCAGACAAAGCCCGATAGCTCGCGGGCAATCGCGTAGTGACCGTCGTTGCCGGCTTTCCGGCCTTCGCAAGCTTCCGGTATCGGCTGCACAGTCTTAGCTGCACCTTCCATGCCGTGTCACGGATCGGTTTTGGAAGTTGCTCCTGTCGGATCAACTGATCACGGCTGATCTTTGCTGGAAACCGATAACTCCATGCCGCTTCGATCAGCATGCGACGCGCCGTTGTGTTGCCTGCTTTGGTAATTCCGCCCTGCCGCCGAGTTCCCCCGCTTGAATGCTCCGATGGTACGAGCCCGAGATACACCATCAATTGGCGCGGGTTTGTGAAGCGGCTCAGATCGCTAAGTTCGGCAATCATCGTGGCGGCCGTCACCAGAGCCATACCGCGAAGTGATTGCAACGCGAGGACAACCGGGGCCAATGACCAGTCGCTCAGCGTGGCCTCGATCTGCTTCGTTAGCCTATCGCGCCGCTCGGTTGCGGCCTCGATCGTGGCGATATGATCCTCGAGCACGATATTGTGGATTGGCTGCTCAAAGCAAAGACCGGCCAACCAACGTCGATGCATCTGTGTCCAGGCCGGGCGGCTGTAGTGAAAGCCATGGCGCACTAAAAATCCGCTGAGCTGCTGTCGGGCTTGCCGCAGGCTGCGGACCGCGGCTAGCCGTGCCCGGATCAAATCACGCATCGCCTCATGGGCGGGGTCGGGTATCCAGACCGCGCTCAACTCACCGGCTCTATGCAGCCTTGCCAGATCGTTGGCATCACGACGGTCTGTTTTGATACGATCGCCAGGCTTTTTGGGGATCAACGATGGCGCAACGACTACACAGTCGTGCCCGGCATCCGATAGCTGTCGCTGAATACCGTAGCCGCAAGGACCTGCTTCATAGCAAAACTTCAACGCTCGCCCCGGCTGAACCAGCTTGGTCAGCAAGCGCGACAGAGCCGCAGGGTTATTGACGATCTGGCCAAATGAACGCGTCCCCGGCCCGCTGCCATCGGCAAGTGCCACAGCTATCGTCTCTTTATGAACATCCAAACCAACGTATGTGATATTATTGTCCATGGCCCGTCTCCTATGCATGAGGCACTGTGCGAGGTTAACTTACGCAACCCTCGATACCTGCATATTGTGAGACGGGTCACCCGGTCTCCAGGCGAACATTTAGTCTAGGTTCCTATATCGCCAATTTTAGAAACCGTTTCGACTAAATCCTCGGGGCTAAACTGAGTTTCTGCTCATGGAGTCGACACGGACTGCAGGCATTTAGGATAAAATACCGTCTTGCATTCATTATTTGAAATAATCGTTTTTGACCAGAAGATCCCTTTTGTCTACTAACGCGATAGATATTGGGGGTTAATACATGCTGAAAAAAATTCGGAACTTAGTCGTAGGGGCATTGATCGGTGTTGTTGCAGCCATTTCCAATGGAACGGCCGCTCAACCCTCCGAGCTGGACGATATTTTGTCACGGGGCACTTTGAAGGTCGGTATGTTTGGCGGAACGCTACCATACGGCCAGCTCGAAACCGACGGTACCTGGTCGGGGGTATGATCCGGATGTTGCCAAGCTAATTGCCGATGCCTTGGGCGTGAAGCTGGAAATCGTGCAGGTTGACCCTCCGAGTAGAGTACCTGTCCTCGTGACCGGAAAAGTCGATCTTGTCATCAGCGTGCTTGGCATCACACCGGAGCGTCTGAAGCAGATTTCATTCACACGACCATATTCGTCGCTGGACGTCGTGCTCGTGGCAGCGAAGGGAACGAAGCTGGCCTCCTATGATGACCTGAAGAATATTCGTACAGCGGTCGTCAGGTCGGCGAGCCACGCTCAGCTGGTCGAAAAGATTGCGCCTGCCGGAAGTTCAATCTTGAGCTTTGATGATGACTTCGCCCAAGTACAGGCTGTAGCCAACGCGCAAGCCGACGCTCTGGCATCGAGTCCTGACGTCGTCGAAAAACTCTTGAAGGCGAGGCCGGATTTTGACCCGGAGATAAAGCTCACGCTACACCGCCAGTTCAACGCAATTGGTGTGAAGCGCGGCAGTAGCGATCTGCTTCGCTACGTCAATTCCGTTTTAGCCTACTACACACTTAGCCAGCCAGTCATCCCCGATCTGCAGAAGAAGTATTTCGGCAAGCCATTCGAAAATCTGCCCCAGTTCTGATGCTGCAGAGTTCATACAATGTCTTACCAATTCAATTTTGCGCAGCTTTGGCCTTACGCTCCAATGCTGGTCCAAGGGCTGATATCAGCCCTTGGTCTGGTAGCAGCATCATTTCTCGTAAGCTCAATAATCGGTGTCGTCGGGGCTATAATCCGGTTGTACGGGCCGACCCCTCTGAGGTGGCTTGTAAGAGCGTATGTTGAGGTGATCAGAAACACTCCACCCCTCGTGCAAATCTATCTTGTGTTTTTCACTCTACCGAGCTTCGAATCCGGCTTGGCCCTATGACCGCGGGCATTGTGGCGCTCTCGGTGCACGGAGGCGCGTACATGATCGAGATCATCCGTGCAGGCGTGGCAGCGGTTCCCAAGGGGCAAGTCGAGGCCGGACGGGCACTTGGACTGAGTGAGAAATCAATCCTCATGGATATCTCCTTGAGGCCTGCCCTGCGTGCGATGTTTCCAGCACTCGTTAGTGAATTCATGATGCTTTTGCTGGGGTCGTCCCTATGCAGCCAGATCGCGGTGTACGAATTGACGGCAGCAGCGGGCGATATCGATAGCCGCACATTCCGGTCCTTTGAAGTTTACGTGCTCCTCGGCGGCGTCTACCTGGCGCTGTCCCTCGTCATTTCATTTCTATTCCGTGGCTTGGAAAACAGGCTGTTGCGATGGGCAAGTTGAGGTCCGACATGAACGTGATCAGCAAAAACGCAATCAAGGTTGAAGATAGCGCGCTATGCGCAGTCGAGATGCGGTCGGCGACGAAGTTCTTTGGCCTCCACCAGGTGTTGAAATCGGTGGATTTCGAGATAGTCCAGGGAGAACGGGTCGTCATTTGCGGACCGTCGGGATCGGGCAAGTCAACCCTCATCCGCTGTCTGAACGGGTTAGAGAGGCTCACCTCGGGTGAAGTCTTCATATTCGGTGACAAGCTTCTCTTAGACAACGCCACCTTGCGGAGACTGCGGTCGAACGTCGGCATGGTTTTCCAATCCTTTAATCTATTTCCGCATCTGACCGTTCTTGAGAACTGTACGCTTGCGCTCCGCCGGAATCAGGCTATGCCGAAAGAACAGGCGGAAGAGGTCGCTCTGATCTTCTTGCGGAAGGTCCATGTTCAAGATCAGGCGGGAAAACATCCGCGCACAACTGTCCGGTGGCCAGCAGCAACGCGTTGCAATCGCCCGGGCACTCACGACCAGACCTAAGATCATGTTGTTTGACGAACCTACCTCAGCGCTCGACCCTGAAATGATCAAGGAAGTCCTGCAGACTATTATCGAGGTGGCCGACGAAGGCATGACGATGGCTGTCGTCACGCACGAACTTGCCTTTGCAAAACGAGTGGCCGATCGTGTCGTGTTCATGGCCGATGGTGAGGTTATCGAGACAGGCCCGCCGTCGGAACTGTTTGAAAAGCCGAAGTCGCCACGGCTGACGAGCTTCCTGGATCAGGTACTTTAGCCGATGCGGGATTTTCTAGTATCCGACCTTTGGTTCATCATCGGATTGATCCCGATGACGCTTGCCCTATCACTGGTCTCATTGATCGGCGGACTGTTCCTGGGCATCCCCCTGGCGGTTGCGCGCTCTGCAAGGGCCGTCTGGCTACGAGTACCAGCACTGGTCATTATCCGTACCGTCCAGGGGATGCCGCTCCTAGTCATTCTAATGATCGCATATTTCGCGCCACCCGTATTACTTGGGCATGATGTTGAGGTCTGGACTGCCGCAACATTGGGTCTGTCGATCAATGCAGCTGTATATGCCGCAGAAATTTTAAGAGGTGCAATCGCGTCTGTTCCCCGCGGTCAACTTGAGGCGGCCGAAGCCATGGCGCTTAGTCGCTTCGCCATTTTAACCGATGTGGTCTTGCCGCAGTCGCTCAAATACTCGGTCGCGCCGATGATCGGCTTGGCGATCTCGCTGATCAAGGGCACCTCAATTGCCTCGATCCTTGGAATGACCGAACTCACCAAAGCAGCACTTCGTGTCAATCAGGCCACTTTCGAGCCTGTTCCCGCATTCGGGCTCGTCTGCCTCTGCTACTTCCTCATCTGCTGGCCGCTGTCCTTCTTCGGCCAACGCTACGAAGCAAGTCTTGTCGCTTCGAAGTAACTGGAGAACCCCACATGACCCTTTTTGATGTCGGATCGAACGACCCATGGCTGCGCGAAGCGCGCAAACTGGTCGCGGCTTACGAGGTCGATGCTGTCGAGCGCGATCAGGCTGGTGGCGCGCCGATTGAGCAAGTCGAGCTTCTTCGCAAGTCGGGTCTGACGACGATCAATATCCCGGTCCGCTACGGCGGAGGCGGTGTACCATGGAGTTCGATCTTCCGCGTTACGAGGGAGATCGCGACCGTCGATGGTTCGCTCGCGCATTTGTACGGATATCAGCACATTCCGCTTCTGGCCGTGTATCGCCTTGCGTCCGAAGTCCAGCGCCAGCGCTGGTTGACGGATACGGCCAAGCGCCAACTGCTATGGGCGAACTCCGGCAACGTAGCGGCACGGACGTCATCCGGCGCGTGGACGAACGATCATTGGATCGTAAACGGCCATCGGCCTTTCTCTTCGGGTTCGCATGTTGCTGACTATTTGATGATCGCGTTCGAGGACCCGGCCGGGAACCGCATAACGGCCGTGATCCCGACCGATCGGCAGGGGCTTGAGATCGTCGGCGACTGGGATGGCATCGGCCAGACGCAGACAGGAAGCGGGACGGTTCGATATCACGATGTGCGGGTAGAGGCCGATGAGGTCATTGTCGGTGCGTCGCCGGAGGGAATTTCGGATCGTGGCGACGTCCACCCTTTGGAGACCCTGACAAGCCAACTTGCGCACGGCGTTCTCATGAACATCTTCGTTGGTAGCGCTGGGAGCCCTGAAGGTGGCAAGCGAGTACACCCGCGGTGTCACCAAGCCGTTCGTTTACTCCAATGTGGAGCGGGCGATCGATGATCCATGGGTTCAAAGCACGTATGGTGAACTGGCATTGAAGACTGCAGCGGCTCTCAGACTCGTCGAGCGGGCAGGTGATGCGTTCGATCGGGCCTGGGATCAGGGTGAGGCACTGACCTTCGAGGGACGGGGCCAGGCTGCAATAGAGTTTGCTGCCGCGAATGTCTTCGCAGGTGAGGTCGCTCTTGAGGTGACTTCCAAAATTTTCGAGCTAACCGGGGCACGATCGGCAACGAGGAAATACGGTTTCGATCGCTTTTGGCGGAACGTCAGAACCCATACCTTGCATAACCCGGCGGAGTACAAGAAGCGTACGGTCGGCAAGTGGCTGCTCACCGGAGAGTATCCCGGCTATGGGCCCTATCGGTAAGGGGTCTGAGATGAACGCACGCACCCAACTTCACCTGAATGTCAACATGCTGAACGCCGGCTTTATTGCCTCTGCCTGGCGGCAGCCGGAAATCGCGCCCGATGCCTTTGCCGACGTCGAGCACTACGTCAAGATTGCAAAGGAAGCCGAACGCGGCACATTCGATGCCGTGTTTCTGGCCGATAGCTTGGTCATCGCCGACAAGCTCGAATATCGGCCGATATTGTCGCTGGAGCCCACCGTGGTCATGGCGTTCATCGCTGCGGCGACGACCCATCTTGGACTGATCGCGACAGCGTCAACGACCTATAACGAGCCTTACAATATCGCACGACGATTCCTTAGCCTGGATCGTTGTAGCGGGGGCGCGTGGGTTGGAATATCGTGACCACGACGGGACATGCTGCTGCGGAAAACTACAACCTGGTCGATGAGCCTGATCCTGTTGGACGTTACAAACGTGCCGCGGAATTCACGGAGGTCGTGCGGAAGCTCTGGAACAGCTGGGAAGACGGCGCGATCATCGGCGACAAAGAAAAGGGGATTCTCGCAGATCCTTCGAAAATCCATCGGATTGATCATGTGGGAGAGCATTTCCGTGTAGCTGGTCCATTAAGCGTTCCGCGTTCTCCGCAAGGACACCCAGTTCTCGTTCAAGCAGGCGCATCAAAGCACGGCCTGGACTTCGCTGCGAGCGTGGCCGAAGCCGTATTTACAGTCGCAGCGGATGCCGATGACGCACGCGCTTACGCGAAGCGGTTGACAGATCTCCTCGAAACCAAGTCTAGAGCCCGCAACGATGTCATCATCCTTCCCGGTCTTGCCTTTATTCTAGGGGGAACGGAAGAGCAGGCGCGGCGGCGGGAGAACGAACTTCTCGACTCGATCCCAGACGCCTATTTCCTGCCAAGGCTGGCGGGCATTCTCCAGGTGCCTGTCGAGATGCTCCATCCGGACAAAACTCTACCAGACGACCTTCCCGAGCCAGCTTTAGGCGCGAGTAAATCATTCTTCCATGCGACCGTCGGTATGGCTCGCCGTGAAGAGCTGACCGTAAGGCAGCTGAATCGGCGGCTCGGCGGCGGTGCTGGTCATCAACTGTTCGTGGGTACGCCCGACCAACTGGCCGATCACATTTCGAGCTGGCATGCTGAGGGTATCGCCGATGGATTCAACCTGATGCCTGATGTTCTTCCAACGGGTTTGACCGATTTTGTCGATCAGGTCGTACCGCTTCTTCGAGCTAAGGGCATTTTTCGAAATCACTACGAGGGATCAACTTTGCGAGGGCATCTCGGCTTGGGTAGCAACGAGGCATGAATTTCGATTGGATCACCCCCCCAACCATCTCTAAGAGCAACATGAGTCCGCCGTTGTCAGCGAACTGTGCCTTCAAAGGTGTCAATCGGTTATGTGGAACGGCCCGGTTAGGAAGGTTATCCGGTATGATTTGCCGTCGGACGGTGCAGTCATATGTCCAGCCTGTCAGCGCGGTCAAGCCTGCATACCCGCAAGGCACGGTTCGATGTGACGAAGGATCCTATACCTGTGATCTCCGCAAGGCACGTCGGACAGCGACGTGTCCGTCTGCAGTGATGGCGTGGATCTGAAAGACCGACTTGGCCACCAGTCCGATTGCGGTAATCTTCTCCATGGAGCGGTTCCTTCTGTCTTGTGGCGATTGGCGTCACCACAGCAAGCATCCTCGATGCCGGTGCGAAGGGCCGTTCCACACCATCAGTTTTGATGCCGTTTTGACGATGCTGTCTTTCTGGTTTCCACAAAGGAATCAGCATTATGATCACGAAGTTTTGCCGGCACGACGCGGTGGGGCCGGGCACGAGTCCGTCCCGTACAGTTGCCATTCCATAATCCCGAACGATCTGATAATGTTCGAGCATTCGAGTGTCTGCAGTATGCTTCGTCGTTTCCAGAAGGTCGTGATGACCTAGATGAACAAGTCCACACTCGAAACCTGCCATCAGGTAGCTCTTGAAAAACCCTCTGTCCTGAAATGGAAGCATATGTTGCAGTGTGCGGCACCTCCGTCGGCGATGTGCTCCTAGCACACCGACGAGAGATATCCGAGGCGTGAAATCCAACCCAACGCTCGATCGGGCGCTCTTCCTCCTCGCACGGAAACTGAACCCGGGTTGTCGAGCCTTGGACCATGCTGCGATCAAGCAGGTCTGCGGCCCCTCAGCTAGAGATCACCCTGACTGAGGCGCAGCAGTTCGGTCGCCGCTGACTCATCTGTAATCAAAGTATTGCAGCCGATGCGCCGGATTGTAGCACGAATAGCTACTGCCCGGCGGGCTCCGCCGGAAGCGAGGACGATATGTCCTGCATTTTTCAGTGTGTCGAGATTGACCGACATCACCCGTTCGTTGATCTCCCCGTCTACCGAACGGCCATCCGCATCGAGGAAGTTGAACATCGTGTCGCAGATGCACCCGGCTGCAATGAGGCGGTCGAGTTCTGCCCGGGAAATGAACCCTTCAGACAGCGAGGTCGAGTACGGGCCGATATCGCCGCAGCTGACCACGGCCAGATCGAGCTTTTCGGCTAGGTCGTATATGGCATCCAAGCCGCATTTGTCGATCAACGCACGTTTTGTCCCAACACTATCTACAAGAAGTGGCGCCAGAAACATGAAACACTCGGCTCCCAGTTGATTGGCAAAACGCCACGTATAGTCAAGAGGATTGGCGTCCCGGACGGCAACGATGCCGCCAAGCAGTGATACGACCTTGCAGTTTTTCCGTCGTGGCGGTCGAAAACTCGACAGCGACGCTGTCATCGTGCGGCCCCACCCGAGTCCAATCGTCATGTTGTCCTGGATCACATCCGATAGGAACTGACCGAGAGCAAGGCCTACCGCGCTTGCGACAGCCTCAGGAGTTTCATTGCGTGGTGAGGGCACGATCACCGCTTCGTCCACACCATATATGCGCTCCAGATGCCCGGAGAGCTCAAGGCAGGTATCGATCCCTTCACTGATCCAGATTTGCACTTCTGAACGCTTCATTGCTTCATCCAGCATGCGAATGACAGTGGAACGACTGATGCCCAGACGATCCGCCACCTCCTTCTGCGTGAGGCCCTGATTGTAGTAGAGCCACGCCGCTCGCAGCCGCTGCGAACTAATGTCAGGGGAGGCAGTATGCTTGTCGCGTCTTAGCATGGCCATGGGCATCCTCACTGTCATCAACAGGGCGCATCGCCTGTTGCACAACGCCGATCATTTTCGACAAATGGAACATTTGTCAACTTCGTGGAACAAAAGTCTTGACTCTTTGTGTGCGGCTGGTGCTATCTCCTGGCAGCTAAGAATCTGTTTTTCTGCGTGGCGACCCCCCAATCGGTCGCGGCCTTGAAGGGGCGACCGAATGACGTCGAAACTGGAACAACTTCGTTCAATGACTACGGTTGTCGCCGACACAAGCGACCTCGAGGCGGTGGTGCGCTTGAAGCCGGTGGACTGCACGACGAACCCGTCGATTGTTCTAAAGGCGATCGGTACCCCGATGTTCGCTGATAAATTCAGTGAATCGGTATCTTGGGGTCACAAGCAAGGCAGCAACGTAGATGCGGTTGTTGCTGCCATTGCCGATCGCTTGGCCATTTCGGTCGGCGCCGCCCTCGCGGCTATCGTTCCTGGCCGTGTTTCGACCGAAGTCGATGCAGACCTCTCGTTCGACACGGGAGCATCAGTGAAAAGGCCCATCGATCCTTGCTGCCTACAAGGATCTTGGCATCGAGCGCGAGCGTATTCTCATCAAGCTCGCCTCCACCTGGGAAGGCATCAAGGCAGCCGAAGCGCTGCAGGCCGAGGGGATCGATTGTAACCTCACCCTTCTTTTCTCCCATGCACAGGCTGCAGCTTGCGCCGATGCCAAGGCATTCTTGATCTCACCGTTCGTTGGTCGGATCCTCGATTGGCACATGAAGGAAACCGGTCAACACTACACACCTGAGACAGATCCTGGCGTTGTTTCGGTGCGCTCGATATACAACTATTACAAGGCAAACGGTATTTCGACAATCGTAATGGGTGCCTCTTTCCGCAATCTTGGCGAGATCGAAGCACTGGCGGGCTGTGACCGTCTGACAATCGCCCCGAACCTGCTCGATGAGTTGGACAAAGCCGAAGGTACACTCGACCGTAGGCTTTCCCCTGAGACCTTCGAGCCAGCCGCGGCAATTGCGATGGACGAGAAAACATTTCGATGGATGCTGAACGAGGACCAGATGGCAACCGAAAAGCTGTCGGAAGGCATTCGCCAGTTCTCCACGGACCTCCATACATTGCGCGACATGGTCAGGAAAGAGGTGCTTCTTACGGCCTCTTAAACCTGCGTTGAAGCCGGCATCTTTCAGGAACCCAATCCGCCAGAAGGGGTGGCCCGTTGGCCGACGCTAGAAATATGACTTCGGCCGTCAGCGCGAATGAGACTAGTATCATAAACTAGAAACTTTCGAGAGCATGAAGATTTCGGTCTGGCACCAGGACATCGCGGCCATCAGCGCCCTCGCATATGACGTCGGCGCGCCGCTTCCGATGTTCGACGCCGCGCCCCCTGCTCTACGCCGCTGCGCTTGCCGCCGGGCAGGGCGATCTCGACACCGTCTCGACGGCGCGGGTCCTCGAGCGAAAGGCTGGGATCACGCGATCGCCGAGAGCATCAAGCTGAAGCTGGGATTCAAAAGGGGGCAGACATGTCTAACGCGATTCGTGTCCTTAGCGCGGGCGCAGCCGAGAGCTTGATGGGCACGCGTTTCACCGCGGAAACGGGGCTCCGCATCGATGCATCCTTTGCGGGCGTAGGCGTCGTGATGAAGCGCCTTGAGAAGAGCGAACACGCAGATGTGGTGGTTCTGATGCAACCTGCGATCGCCGAGCTCAAGGGCCGCGGCCTTATTACCGGCGCGTGTGTCGCGACGATTGGCGCGGTCGCGACCTCCCTGGCCGTGAAAACGGGCTATCCGCCCACAGTCGTGCGGAACCTCGACTGCGCACAGACAACTGAAATTCTGGCGGCGCAAGGGACCACATTCGTCGCTGACCTGCCATCACCGTTCAGCCTTTCAACCCACTACGCAATGGCGGCCACCGCAGGTTCGCAATCCGCTCAGGCGGCGTATCGTTTCATCGTGAGCGCTACGAACAGCCCACCACATTTCCTTTTGTGATCGAGGCCGCGAGATAAGCTCCTTCACCGATGGGAGCGGAACGGGATGGTTGGAGATCGCGCTGATGCCTGCTTGAAGTCATGGATGAAGACATGCATGAAGCCAAGCATGAGGGAAAATATCGTCGGATCGAGGTGATCACCGGTCGTCGCCAGCGGCGGAATTGGACTGACGAGGAAAAGGCGCGCATCCTTACGGAAAGCGCGGAGCCTGATGTGAACATCTCTGCTGTTGCTCGGCGCTGGGGCGTCAATCGCGGTTTGCTGAATGTTTGGCGTCGGGATGCCGGGCTGACCTCTCGTCCCTCGGCCAAGGTCTGCGCGCAGCAGGCGATGTTCGTGCCGGTGACGGTGGTCGGCGATCAAGCGGCTCACCAGGGCTCTCCCATCGGATGCCGCCCACTTCGCCGCAGGTCGGATTGAGATCGAGATTGCTGGCGCGCGCATGACCGTGATCGGTACGGTGGCGCCCGAGTTGGCGCAAGCGATCGTGGCGGCGATGCGGGGTCGCCGGTGATCGGTCTTTCCCCTGGTGGAGTGAAGATCATGGTTGCGACGCAGCCTGTCGACTTCCGGCGCGGCATGAATGGCCTGGTGGCATTGGTGGCATCGGCGCTTGCGGCTATCCGTATTGCGGCGACGTGTTCGTGTTCCGCGCCAAGCGTCTCGATCGACTTCGCTGCATTTATTGGGATGGATCCGGCATGATCCTGGCGACGAAGTGGCTTGAGGCGGGCAAGTTTGTTTGGCCGCCGATCCGCGATGGCACCATGCAGATGACGCGCGTAGAGTTCTCGCTTCTGCTGGCCGGCATTGACTGGACAAGGGTGAAGCAGAACCCGGTAAACCGCTCCTTGAAAGTAGGCTGATCCTATTGGTTTTGTTTGATGATTCCGGCCTTCCTTGAGGGCCAGCTCTTTGGGACGAAATCGGAGAAGATGACGACCATCGATCCGACGCAGGCGATCCTTGACCTTGGCGATCTGAGCGACATTCCCGTTGCTGCCAATGACGATGTCGCGCCGGTCGGTGAATACAAAACGCAGGCACGGCGATCGCCAGCTCGCAATATCGGCCACTTGCCCAAGCACCTTCCGCGTTATGACGAGCTCATCGAGCCGGAGAGCAAGATTTGCCCCTGCTGTTCGTTCGAACTTCATTGCATCGGCACGGACGTCAGCGAGGCGCTCGACATCGTGCCTGCCGTTGTCCGGGTGAAACGGACGACCCGGCCACGCTATGCCTGCCGGGCATGCGAGAATGCCATTATACAAGCGCCCGCACCAGCACGCGTGATGGATGGCGGCATGGTGACGACGGCATTCGCTGCCCATGTCGCCGTTTCGAAGTTTGCCTGGCATCTGCCGCTTCATCGTCAAGCCCAGATGCTTGCCTCCTGCTGCCTGATCATCGAGTGCCGCATGCGACACGACAGAGGCGATGGCCCTTGCCTTCGGTACCACATTGAACTGTCGGGTCGATCTGGTCATGGCCTCCGGCGAAATCGCGGGCGGGGTCAGCGGCGCGTTGGACGCCGTTTGCGCCTCGGAGGGGATCACCGCCTTCATGGCCGAAGTCGGGTCCGGGGGTGAGTTTCAGGACAGTCCCATTACCAGCGGTGTCGCGGGCGTGCGCTCAGTGATGGCGCATCTGGGGATGATTGAGGAGCGGGACACCGCCCCGGTTTTTAACGATCGGAAGATCGTAACGAAACAGGGCTTCGCCGATACAGCTGGCATGTTAACCGACTGCGTGGCTTCGGGCACCTTGGTCAAGGGCGGCGCGCCCCTTTGCCGCGTTGTCGATTTTTTCAACGACAAGGGCGCCATGCAAATGCGAGATGACGCCATCGTCATATGTCACGCCGCGATCCTGTGGTCCATGAAGGTGATCGCGTAGCCTTCTTGGCGCTTGAATGGCAGGCGCTCTGATAAATTTCTGTGCGACGCTGGGCGATGCATCTAGCCGGCGATAACCGCCGGTCTCATGAAATGGCGCATGTTAAGTGAATGAGCTTGAGAACGCTCGTTCTCAAGCTTTCAAGACGAACAAATCCCCAGAGGTTCAATTTTCCATTGCAATTCTTAACTTGTCTGGCCAAACTCTTGGCCGATAATCGTCCAAGCCAATATGGACGAGAGTGAGCCTTGCATCTAAGCGAACTTCGTCGTTACTCTCTGCTTTTATTAAAAGGCTAGCACTGGTTTTGCCAATGCGGTCCACGGCAAGCGTGAAATTCAATATTTCGCCAAGCCGACTGACCTGACGGAAATCGATGGAAAGAGAAACAACGGGGATCGCCGTTCTCTTCATGACATGGATTTCAGCGAAGCTTGTGCCAACCACCTCTGCAAACCAGTCCTCGACAGTCGCATTTAGCATCTCAACATACCGGGGATAGAACACAATGCCTGCAGGATCGCAGTGCTGAAAACGGATCAATTCCTGGCGCCGAAACATCTTATTCTCCCTTTAGACCAGAGCGGTCATAGAACCAGAATTGCCCGGAAGTCGTTCACATTCGTACCTGTCGGGCCGCACATGAACAGGTCGCCGATCTTAGCGAACCCCGACCATGCGTCGTTGTTCTCGAGAAGCGCCTCGGCACGGAGGCCGTCCGCGAGCAACCGCTCGATCGTTTGCCCATCGGCAAATGCGCCGGCGTTATCTTCACTTCCGTCAATTCCGTCGGTGTCTGCCGCGAGTGCGAAAATCGCTTGGCTTCCTGATATGTTTGCCGCAAACGAGAGCAGAAATTCGGTGTTGCGGCCGCCTTTGCCATTGCCCCGGATGGAAACCGTGGTCTCGCCGCCCGACAGCAACAGGATCGGCCGTTGGAAGGGCCTGCCATGCCTCTCGATCTCTCTTGCGATGGCGGCATGGAATGCACCACATTCGCGCGCTTCGCCCTCCATGGAATCCGAGACGATGACAGCGTTAAAACCTGTGTTGCAGGGCGAGCGCCGCTGCGGCCTCCAGAGAAACGCCGGCGGAAGCAATGACGTTGACCGTGTTTCCATGAAATTTTTCATCGTCTGCAGACGGCGCCTCAGCGGCGTTCTTGAGATGACGGCGCACATTGTCGGGTATGTCGATCCGGTAGCGTTCGATCAACGCGATGGCATCGGCCACCGTTCCAGCGGTTGGAATCGTTGGTCCCGATGAAACCATGGCGGGATCGTCTCCGGGAATGTCGGACACGACAACAGTCCAGACCCTCGCTGGATAGGCCGCCTCGGCCAGACGGCCGCCCTTGATCCGGGAGAACTGTTTTCTGATCGCGTTCATGGCGGAAATCGGAGCGCCAGAGCGCAACAGCGCCTTGTTGAGTTCCGATCTCGTCCGTCAGGTCGTATCCTTCGGGGGGCGCGGGCAGAAGTGCGGATCCACCACCGCATATGAGCGCGATCACCAGATCCTCGGATGTCAGACCTTTGACCCGTTCCAGCAATCGCTGGGAAGCCGCCAGGCCAGCTTCGTCGGGAACTGGATGGGCAGCCTCCAAAACCTCGAGCCGCTCGCAGGGCGTGGCATAGCCATATCAGCGTCACCACCGTTCCCTCGATCGCGCCGGGCCATACTTTCTCCAGCGAACGGGCGAGTTGTGCCGCACCCTTTCCAGCGCCAACCACGATCGTGCGACCGCGCGGCGGCTCCGGAAGGAACCGGCCAATGCAGTGATCAGGATTTGCTGCCTCCACGGCGGCGTCGAACAAGGAGACAAGAAACTCGCGTGGGTTTTGCATCGTGAGCGCGTCTTTCAAAGAGAAACCTCGGGATTGAACCCGGCATAGGGCTTCAAGGGAATGATCTCGAATTCAATCATTCCGGCCGCAGCGAGTGGCAAAGTTGAAAGATGGCCCTCAGCCTCGTCCAAGCTCTCTGCCTCGACGACTTGACAAGCGCCGGGTTGATCGGCGCGGTGCCGATCTGTCGGGTAAAGCCGATACTGTGCAGATAGCGTGCTCTCGCTCCTTCCAGGGGAACGATGGGCTCGAATTCCGCGTCGGAGAACTTTTCCGTCAGACGACGGGAGATGACGAGAAACTGCATTCACACGCCTTCCTACCTTGCTATGGGTGCCGTGCTCGAACGCACGACAAGTCGAAGCGGCAGCTCACGCTGGCGCATGTGCTGTCGTTGGGCGGTGGTCGCCAAAAGATAGTCGCCTGCGATGGTTCCCATCTCTCGGGCAGGGACCTCGACCGTGGTGAGATCCGGGGTGGTCAGTTCGGCAATCTCAAGATTGTCGAATCCCAAAATAGATATTTCGCCGGGAACGGCGATCTGATGCTCGTGACAGTATTTGATGACGCCGGCCGCAATGATGTCGCTTCCGCAAAAGATAGCGGTCGGCCGTTCCTTAAGGTCCATAAGCCGTTTCATGGCAGTTCGGCCGCCCTCGATCTTGTAGGCGGACTCAAGCAAAGGGACCGTCGACCGTGTAATTCCCTGCTTTTCCAGTTCCAAGGATGAAGCCGTCACGCCGTGCAGCAGCCCGGTCGTTGTTTTGCGTTATACCGGCGATCATCGCGAGCTTGGTGTGTCCGAGGTCCAGGAGATATCGAGCGGCCATTCTTCCAGCTTTCTCGTTATCGAACCCTATGGCTGCGCCAACCTCCGTGGACGCGGAGGTGTACGTGAAGACGTAGGCAATGTTTCGCTGCTCCAATAGCGATATTGTTTCCGGGCGGTGTATCGTGCCAACGAGGACGATCGCTTCCACCCCACGTTCGATGAGCAGCCGGACCTGCTCGTATTCCATGTCGATATCGTAGAGCGACGTGCTGACGATGATCGAAACCTCGCGCTCCGCCAATCGTGCCTGCAGGCTATTCATCATGGTCGCGTAAATCGCGTGGTCGAGCGTCGGGATAACCGCGCCCACCAGTCTGGACTTCGTCGAGCGCAGGGCACGCGCATCCATTTGGGACATAACCGAGATCCATCGTGGCTTTCAAAACCTTTTCCCCGGACCTCCACGCCCACCTTGGGATTGTTGTTCAATACCCGTGAGACGGTCGCTGGTGAACAGCCAGCTCTCTTCGCCACATCGACGAGCTTCGTATCAGCATCCATACTCACGCAAATCCCCCAGGCCTCATTCGTGAAATCGTTTTATCGCAGAAAACCCCACGATTGACAATTAAATTTGATTATTATTGCTCCCAGTTGACAGCGCTTAGAAATTATGAGAAATCGATTTCACAAGAACGCATGGGAGGAAACATGCTGTTAAATGGAATCAAAGTCGTTAGCTTCTGCCATTTCCTGCAAGGGCCGGCAGCCGACCAGTATCTCGCGGACATGGGGGCGGACGTCATCAAGGTCGAACCCCTGACGGGAGCCTACGAGCGGCATTGGTCCGGGGCCAACGTGTACATCGAAGGTGTCAGCGGGTTTTATCTCTGCGCCAACCGAAACAAGCGCTCGATTGCCATCGACCTGAAAAGCACTGAAGGCAAGGACGTGGCCAGGAAGCTGATCGCGCAAGCTGACGTCGTGCTCGAGAATTTCCGGCCTGGTGTCTTTGCAAGACTGGGCTTCGATGAGGCAGAGCTTGCCCGGCTGAACCCGACCCTAGTCTTTGCTTCCGCAAGCGGTTTCGGATCCAGTGGTCCGATGGCCAACAAGCCGGGACAGGATCTGCTTGTCCAGGCCCGTTCCGGGTTGATCAGCGTGACCGGAAACAAGGAGTCAGGTCCGACTCCGGTGGGGGCCGCTGTCGTCGATCAGCACGGCGGTGCGCTTCTGGCGATGGGTATTCTCGGAGCTTTGATCCGAAAGATCAGAGACGGGAAGGGCACGCGTCGAGGGTAGCCTTCTCAATGCGGGCATCGATCTCCAGGGTGAAGCACTTGTGAACTGGTTTGCAGGCGGGATCGACAGGAACGCTCTGGATCGCGAGAAGAGCTTGGCTACTTGGTTCCATCAGGCACCATACGGCGTCTATCCTGCGTCTGACGGTCATGTGGTCGTGTCGCTCTGCGAAACGTCAAATCTGGCCGACGCCGTCGACAGCGATGCGCTCCGTGCTCTGGTCGACAACGACCGGTACGAAGATCGCGATGCGTTTGCCCGCGCACTGTCGGAGGCTACCCACCGCTTCACCATGGCTGAACTCGAAGAGCGGTTCGACGCCAACAACGTCTGGTGGGCACCGGTTAGATACTACGACGAATTGCTGTCTGGATCCACAGATCATGCATTCCGAGATTTTCCGCGAAGTGGATGTCCGCGGCCGGAAGATCCATCTCGTCAATCACCCGAACAGATACGACGGCAAGGTTCCTGAACTTCGGGTATTGGCGCTGGAAATCGGTGAGCACACCAAGGAAATCCTCAAAGAGCATGGCTACACGCAGTCCGATGTGGAGCGCCTATTAGCCTCGAAAGCGGTCGTTGCCTCTGGTGAGGACGCAGCGACGACGAAGGGAACTGCGTGATGAACGATTTGAGCGCAGGAGAGGTCGGTGTTGCCACACTTGAACCGACTTCCGGCCTTGGCCGCGGCGTTGCCATTGTCACTGGAGCAAGGCGGGGCATAGGTCGCGCCATCTGCCTCGAGCTCGCAGGAGCGGGCTTCGATATCGCCGTCGCAGATGTGATGTTGGATGAAGGCGGGCCGGAGACCATGGTTGGTCAGGGAACGCGGACGTGGCGCGTTATTCTATCAGCTCGACATTGCCAAAACGGGTGACTACGCCGAATTCCTTTCCCAAGTGGAAGCCCAACTCGGGCCGATCAACTGTCTGATCAACAATGCCGGGATCCAGGTTTCCGAGCGCGGTGATCTTCTGGATGTTTCAGAAGAAAGCTTCGACAGGCTGCTGGAGGTCAACCTTAGAGGGACATTCTTCCTGACCCAGGCGGTCGCCCGGCGCATGGTCGCCCGGTCGGATGTATCACAGGAGAGATCGATCGTTTTCATTACGTCTGCAAACGCGCATCTCGTCTCTCCCGAGAAGGGGCCGTATTGCATCTCCAAGGCAGGCCTTTCCATGGCCTCCCAGCAATTTGCTCTGAGCCTCGCTGAATACGGCATCTGCGTATACGAGATCCGGCCTGGTCTGATCCGGACAGACATGACTGTCGATGTCATCGAACGCTACAACGCCGGCATCGAGAACGGCACGCTTTCGGCGATCCGTCGGTGGGGACAGCCGGAAGATATCGCGCGGGGGTATTGCGACCCTCGTCACCGGAGGCATCCCGTTCAGCACGGGCGACGTTTACAACATCGGTGGAGGTATGCAGGTTCCGAGGCTTTAATTTTTCGGAATCTCAAGAAATCGATTTCACGGAATTTTGGGAGGCATGCGATGACGACCCGATCCTCGAGATGAGGGAAATCCATAAGAGATTTCCCGGCGTCTATGCACTGAAAAACGTCAGCTTTTCGGTTGCGAAGGGAAGTGTTCACGGATTGGTCGGCGAAAACGGCGCGGGCAAGTCCACGCTGATGCGCATTCTTTCCGGCGCTTACCAAGCCACGGAGGGCATGGTTGCCATCGATGGAGTCGATGTTGAAAGCCCGACCCCCGAAAAGATGCTCGCACTCGGAATTGCAGTCATTTACCAGGAGCTTGCACAAGCACCACACCTCACCGTCGCCGAAAACATCTTTCTCAGGCGCCTTCCGAAGACGCGGCTAGGGACCATAGACTGGCGCAAGGCGCGCAACGACGCCGGGATTATCCTGAAAAAGCTCAATTTCAATGTCGATCCCGCCGCCCGTATCGACCGCCTCAGCGTTGCGCAGAGGCAGATGGTCGAGATCGCCAAGGCAATCTCACGGGATGCGCGGGTCGTCGTGCTCGACGAACCGTCAGCCGTTCTCGGCGACAGTGAGCTTCACAATTTGTTCGCGCTCATCCGGACGCTCAGCCAGGAACAGGGCGTATCCTTTGTCTACATTTCGCATCGGCTGAAGGAGCTCTACGAAATTTGCCAGGACGTCACCGTGTTGCGGGATGGACAGGTCGTATCCAGCATGCCGATCGCCGGCACAACGACAGCCGATCTGATACGTCAGATGGTTGGGCGGGAGATGAGCGACATCTTTCCGCAACGGCCGGCGCCCAAGGGCGACATCCGGCTCTCCGTCGCCAACATCAATCGAAAAGGTGTCCTTAAGGACATCTCGTTCGAGGTCCGCCGGGGCGAGATTTTCGGGATTTGCGGTCTTGCGGGTTCCGGTCGGACCGAAGTGCTTCGGGCGATCGCTGGCGCTGATCGCATCGACAGCGGCGAGATCAAGATCGACGGTCAAACGCTCGAGGTGAAAAACCCACGCGTCGCACTCTCGAATGGGATCGGCCTCCTACCGGAAGACCGCAAGACAGAGGGCTTGTTTCTCGACCAGTCGGTCGCCTTCAACGTAACCATTTCTGCGCTGGGCGGGTTGGCCGCCGGCGGCTTTCTTCAGTCGTCAAAGGAGCGGGAAAAGGTCGCGGAATACATCCGGCAGATGAGGATCAAGACGCCGTCAGGCGCGACCCGTGTCCGTACCCTCTCGGGGGAAATCAACAGAAATGCGGGATCGCACGACAGCTCAACGCCGGCACGAGCATTCTGCTGGTGGATGAGCCGACACGCGGGGTCGATGTCGTGGCGAAACGCGAGATCCACGATCTGCTTGTCCAGCTCACCACGGCCCTCGGAGCGAGCGTCGTCATGGTTTCGTCAGAGCTTCCCGAAGTGCTCGGGCTCTGCGACCGGATAATGGTCATGAGGCAGGGCGAAGTGTCAGCAATCGTCGAAGGCAAAGGTGCCAACGAGGAAACGCTGATGTCGCATGCCGTTTGGAATTGAGGAGAAGAAAAATGTCTGCACGCCAGTATACGCACTACATTGACGGCCGTTTCGACGGCAGAGAGACCTCCTATGTCGATAGGAATTCCCCCGCAACCGGTGAGGTGGTCGCACGTTTCGCGTCCGGTGAGCCCGCGGACATGGACCGTGCCGTGGCAGCGGCCCGCGCTGCATTCGACAATGGTCCCTGGCCACAAATGAGTGGCATGGAACGGGCAGCGGTGCTCAACAAATATGCCGATCTCGTTCACGACAATTTCGACAAACTTGTGCGTATCGAAGTCGAGGAAGTCGGCAAACCCATTCTGGTTCGCCCGCGGCGATATTGGCGGTGTGGTCGGTCTTATCCGCTATGCGGCATCTCTCATGATGCAAATGTCAGGAACCACCTATACCAATCTTGGTGCCCAGAAGACGGCGTTGCTCATGCGCGAGCCTATCGGCGTCGTGGGTCTCATAACGCCATGGAATTTCCCGGCTTTGATCCTGATGCAAAAGGTTCCCTTTGCACTGGCTGCCGGCTGCACCGTGGTCGTGAAGCCCTCGGAGTTTACCTCAGGCAGTGCATTCGAACTCGCGGCTCTTGCGACCGTAGCTGGAATTCCGCAGGGCGTATTGAATGTCGTCAGCGGCAAGGGCTCCGTTGTCGGAAAGGCGTTGACGCAGAATCCGGGCATCGACTTCATCTCGTTCACGGGATCGACCCGCACCGGCCAGACTGTCATCGAGGATCCGGCCAAGAACGTCGTCAAGACCTCGATGGAACTCGGTGGCAAGTCAGCGAACATCGTCTTCGCCGATGCCGATCTTGATGCGGCTGTCGATGGCGCGCTCATGGGCGTGTTCTTCAACAACGGCGAATGCTGCGTCTCGGGATCGCGCCTGTTCGTCCAGTCATCCGTTGCCGATGAATTCGTAAAGCGCGTGGCAGAGCGGTCCGCGCGTCTGAAAGTCGGCAATCCCTTTGACGAAGACACCGATATCGGCGCGATGATCGATGAGAAGCATTTCTCCAAGGTACTGGGTTTTGTGAAATCAGCAGTCGATGAGGGAGCGCAGCTCCTCACCGGCGGACATGCGGTCGAACCAAGCCAAGGGAATTTCATTCAAGCCACCGTGTTCGACCGGGTCACGCCGTCGATGACAATTTTCAAAGAAGAGATTTTCGGCCCGGTTCTCAGTGTGACGCGCTTCGAGACACTTGATGAAGTTGTCGGACTGGCAAACGACAGTGTCTATGGCCTTTCAAACTACGTGTGGTCGAAGAACATCGACACCGTGATGACCATGGCCAAAAAGCTGAAAAGCGGCTGGGTTCAGGCGAACACCATCATCGACGGAGCGCCTCAACTGCCCCTGACCGGCGTCAAGGGATCCGGCTTCGGATACGAAATGGGGCAAGCAGGTTTCGAAGAGTTCACGCAGCTCAAAACCCTGTTCATTCATACGGGGCCGCGCCAGCCGGTGTTTTCGAAATGAGGGATCTGCGCCGATTGGCCTTCTTGTCTCGGATGTCGACCGCACTTTGCTGACGCATGGCTATGACTTGCCAGCAAAAGTCGTCGAGGCACTGGGCCGCCTGCGCGCAGGTGGTGTTGAGATCGTGTTGGCCTCGGCGCGGTCCCCACAGGCATTGCGCCCCTATGCCGCCCGGCTGGAGACGCTCGAACTTGCTGCCTGTTTCAACGGTGGGTGGATCGGCAATTTGAGGACCGGTGCGACGATCGCGTCCACAACCATTGGCCTTACCGCTCTCTGGTACGGCTACGATCGCGTCTACGCGAGTGAACGCAATCCGTTGATCGAACACGAAGTCGCGGTGACCGGCGAAAGCCTGGATGTGGTTGAAAGCTGGGATCAAGTTGCCGGAGAGCCCGGAAAGATCATGTGTGTCCGGGGAAACGCAGACGACCTTTCGGGTTTCGATGCAATGACCGATGCTTTTGGATCGCGGCTCTCATTGATCAGGTCGCACTGGCGGCTGCTGGAGATCAATCCCAAGGGTGTTTCCAAGCGGGCCACGATTGAACAAATGTCGCGCCATCGAAGCGTGTCGCAGGAGAACTGCGCCGCGGCAGGCGATGCCGAAAACGATGTCGAAATGCTGCGTTGGGCAGCCGTCGCGCTGACGGTCGACAATGCCATCGGTGAAATCAAGAGTTTCACGGACTTTATCGGGCCGACCTGTGACGAAGGCGGAATGGCGTTGGCCGCCGACTGGCTGGGAGCCAGGCTCGCGGGCTATCGCGGTGAAAACGGAGGAGAGGAAAATGGTTGATATGGCAACCTCACACCAGACAGTCCTGAAGCGTTCCGGCATCGCTCGGACTTTGAACGTGGCGCAGAGCTTTGGGCTGTTCTGGGTGCTGATCGCCTTATGCGCGGTGGCGATCTATCTGTCGCCGAGCTTCCTCCAGATCGGCAACCTGATGAACGTCGGACGACAGGTCGCGCTCTTCGGAATCGTAAGTATCGGAATGACCTTCGTCATCCTGACGCGCGGTATCGATCTCTCGGTCGGGTCGATCGTGGGCGTCGTCGCCGTCTCCAGCGCGATGCTTCTGTCGGCCGGAGTTCCAATCCCAGCCGTGATCGGGCTCGGTCTTGTGATGGGTGTCGTCCTGGGAGGGATAAACGGGATCGGCGTCGTTGTGTTCAACATGCCGCCATTCATTATGACGCTAGGAACACTCGTCATGGGCCGCGGGATCGTGATGACGATCGCCAATGGCGAACCTCAAAATCTGGGTGATGCCACGGACGCCTTCTACTTCCTAGGTGGTGGCTTTCTGTTGGGCGTGCCCGTTCCGATCTGGATCTTTGCCGGTGTCGCAATCATTGCCTTCATCGTCCTGCGATCGACCGCGTTCGGACGGCAGGTCTACGCAGTGGGCTCGAATGCCGAAGCCGCTCGCTTGGCAGGGATCAAGGTCGGCGCTGTTTTGATGTCGGTCTACGTGATCTCCGGTGCACTTGCTGCCCTTACGGCACTGATCACCATCTCCCGACTAACCGTCGGAGAACCCACCGCAGGGACCAATCTGGAACTCGAAGCCATTGCGATCGTGGTCATCGGGGGCACCAGCCTGTTCGGCGGGGAGGGAACCATAATTGGCACCGTGATCGGCGCAGCCATCATCGTGGTCATCGCAAACATCCTCAATCTGCTCGGCATTTCGCCGTTCACACAGCAGATCGTGAAGGGTGCCATCATCATCGCTGCCGTCATGTTCGAGGTCTATCGCCACCGTCAGCGGGCCTGAATTCCGCCGCGTCATGGTGACGCGCGGGAGCTTGTAACTGTCTATCTTTGGGAGGAGTGACCATGAATACGAATCGTAGACAATTTCTAACACTGTCCGCCGCCATCGCTGCAGCGGTCGGCGCTGCGGGACTGCCGTCGCGGGGAGCATTCGCCGCCGAAAAGATCAAGATTGGCTTCAGCCAAGGCACGATGAACCATCCGTGGCGCATCGCAATGGTGGAAGTGAACAAGAAGTTCATGCGGAAGCAAACTATCCCGATCTGGAGATCATCGTCACGGACGGAAACAACGATGCGGCAAAGCAGGTCGCAGACGTTGAGAGTCTGCTGACGCAGGGCATCAAAGTCCTCGTGATCTCGCCACTCACCGAACAGGCGCTGACGCCGGTCGTGAAGGACGCGATGGCGCAGGGAATCCCTGTTCTGACGCTCGACCGCAAGGTTAACACGCAGGTTACCTGCCATCTGGGCGGCCTCAATCTGCCCCTCGGCGAGGGTGCTGGCAAATTCCTGATCAACGCACTGCCCGATGGCGGCAACGTCATCGAGCTGCAGGGAACTGCCGGCGCTTCCACGACCGTTGACCGTCACAAGGGTTTTGCCAGTGCGATTGAAGGAAATCCCGCCTTCAAAGTCGTCGCCGATCAGAATTGTGACTACACGCGCGACAAGGCCGTCAAGTTCATGGAGGACATGCTGCAGCGCTTCAAGCCGGGCGAGATCCAGGCAGTATACGCTCACAACGACGAAATGGCGCTTGGCGCGATCCAGGTCATGGAAGCTGCCGGCCGTCTCGAAGGCGTGAAGGTCATCGGCATGGACGGCCAGAACACGGCATTCCAGGCCATCAAGGACGGAAAGATGTCGGCGTGCTTCATCTATCCGTACTGCGCTCCTGAAGGAATTCAGACGGCCTACAAGATGGCGAAGGGCGAGACTGTCGACAAGGACATCGTTCTTCCGACTGTGCAGGTCTCCAGCGACAACGTCGACCAGTTCATTGGCAAAGGCATCTGAGCCAGCGGTAAAAATGGGCCGGGTCGAAAGGCTCGGCCCAACTCGAACAGAAGGAAGAAGCAATGGCATCCGTTCGCCACTACGACAACCCGCACGGGGTCATCCCCGCTGTCCTTATGCCGTTTACCGCCGAAATGGAGGTCAACGAGAGTGCATATCGTCATCATCTCGCCGACGTCAGTGGCGTCGAGGGCATCACCAGCGATTACCATCAACGGCCACGCGGCCGAAGTCGCATCGCTCACATTGAACGAGCAATTCCGCACGATCACTTTGACCAAGGAGGTCTTGGAGGAGCGCGTTCCGACCATCGTCGCCGTCTATACGAATTCAAGCCTAGAGGCGGCTCGCATCGCTCGCAGGGCTCAGGATGAAGGCGCAAACGGGCTGCTGGTCTTCCCGCCGGAGGTGATGGTCCTGGGCGGACACATGCGCCCGGAAATGATCCACGAACATTATAAGCGGATCACCGGCGCGTCGGACCTGCCGATCATCCATTATCAGTTTCCCGTCAACTCTAACCTGGCCCTCCCGTTGCCGACCCTCTTGGAGCTTTGCTCGTTTTTCCCGTCGATCAAGGCGATCAAGGACAATTGCGGAGACGGGAATTTGCATGAGCGCCAGATCAGAGAGCTCAAGTCTCTCGATCGGCCGGTCAAGACGGTCACCACCCACAGCTCGTGGCTTCTCGGTTCGCTCGCGCTTGGATGCGATGGCCTGCTATCGGGCGCTGGCTCCGTAATCGCCAATCTGCAGGTCGCACTCTTCCGTGCGGTGCAGGCGGGCGACCTCAACGCCGCGAAGGCGATAAACGACAGAATATATCCAACGGTACGCGCATTCTACGACCATCCGCTTCTCGACATGCACAATCGCATGAAGGAGGCCCTTGTCATTCTTGGCCGTTGGGACGAAGCCTATGTGCGTCCGCCGCTCGTCAAGCCCACGACAGCCGAGATCGAAAAGATCCGGCGTTGCATGGCACAGGCAGGCCTGACATCGGAAACGCTCTACAGGAAGGTTGCCTAGCATGCCTGAGAAGCTCGTTTTGCAAGAGCGCCCATCAAACGGTATCCTGCTTTTGCGGTTGGAACCGACCGGACAAGCTGAATGCGTTGTCCAAGGAACTTCTCAAGGAGCTGGTAGACATTCTTGGTTCTGGCCGAGACCGATCAGGGGATCGGCTGCGTGATCTTGACAGGGAATGGACGGGCTTTTTCCGCCGGTGCTGATATCTCCGACATGCTGGAGCGGGGGTCGATTCCTATATCGACCCCGACCGGCTCGATAGTTGGCGGAAAATCGAGGGCTTTTCGAAGCCGATCATCGCCGCCATCAACGGCTTTGCTCTCGGTGGCGGGCTCGAGCTTGCTCTCCTTTGCGACATAATCCTTGCTTCGGACGGAGCGAAGTTTGCGGTCCCGGAGATCAAGATCGGATCCTTTCCGGGAGACGGCGGGACACAGCGTCTGCCAAGACTGGTCGGTCGGTCGTTTGCAATGCAGATGGTTTTGACCGGCGAGATGGTTGATGCAGCGGTTGCTGAACGAAAGGGCCTTGTGAGCGAGGTCGTCAAAGCCGAGGACCTGCTGTCCCGGTGCATCGAGGTGGCATTATCCATTGCGGCCAAGTCGGTCGCCATCACGCCATACGCGAAGCGCGCGGTGCAGGCTGCCTACGAGCTTCCTCTTGCCGAGGGGATATTGGAGGAGCGTCGCCTGACGGTCGAGGCTTTTGCCACGGAGGACAGAATGGAAGGACTGCGGGCATTCGCCGAAAAGCGGACGCCGGTGTTCAAGGGACGTTGATTGATCCCGAAAGGGATCGGGAGGATTGCTTTGGAAAACTACGACTATATCATCACTGGTGCTGGATCTGCCGGATGCGTGATCGCCAACCGCTTGACCGAGGATCCTTCTGTGAAGGTCCTGCTGCTGGAGGCAGGCAGCCGGGATTGGAATCCCATGATTCATATTCCCGGCGGCATCGGCAAGCTGTTTGGACCAGGCGTGAACTGGCGCTTCAAGACCGTTCCCCAAAAAAATCTCGACAATCGTGAGATCTGGTATCCACAGGGAAAGACTCTGGGCGGGTCCAGTTCCATCAATGCGATGATCTACATCCGCGGGCAGCGAGAGGACTATGATAACTGGGCCGCCCTTGGAAACGAAGGTTGGAGCTACAATGATGTGCTCCCGTATTTCCGCAAGTCAGAAGATAACGACCGCCTCGTCAACCAGTATCATGGCGAAGGCGGCCCCCTCTGGGTCTCCGATCAGGTCAGCCCCCATGAACTCTCGAAAGCATTCGTTCGGGCGTGCCAGTCTTGGGGGCTTCCGTACAATCCGGATTTCAATGGTGAGAGCCAATACGGCGCCGGTCTCTACCAGGTAACCTGCCGCGACGGGCGTCGCAGAAGTTCTGCTGTGTCCTATCTCCGACCTGTGCGGGCCCGCAAAACTTGACCGTCATGACGGGCTCACGAGCCATCCGCGTCATACTTGAGGGAGATCGTGCAGTCGGCGTGGAAGTCGCGAAGGGCAGTTCGGTTCAGACCATCCGCTGCAATTGCGAGGTTATTGTTTCAAGTGGAGCAATCAACTCACCGCGGCTGCTGATGCTCTCCGGTATTGGAGATCCGGACGAATTGCGGGCGGTCGGCGTTACCCCGAAGGTGGATCTCCAAGGCGTCGGCAAAAACCTGCAGGACCATCTTTGTTCAAACGTCCATTTATCACTCAAAGAGCCCATCAGCTACGATGGCCAGGATCGTTTTCCTCATGCTTTGGGGCACGGCTTGCAGTGGCTGCTTTATCGAAATGGCCCAGCATCGTCCGTCATTGTTGAAGGTGGTGGATTCGCCTCAAGTGAAGGTAATGGTCGTCCGGATATGCAAATCCATATTGCTCCCACGATGGTCGTTCGCGGCGGACAGACGCGTCTTGATGGACACGGCTTTACAATCAACACCACCTTTCTGCGGCCTAAGAGCATCGGCTCGATTTCTCTTCGTTCCAGCAACGCTGCCGATGAGCCATTGATCGATCCGAACTACCATGGTGACGAATACGATCGGAGAATGTCGCTGACGTCGATCGAGACGACACGAGAGATCCTCTCGCAGCCAGCCATAGCGAAGTACATCAAGATCGAGCGCCTGCCGGGGCCAGAGGCGAAGTCCAAAGAGGATATTATGGCTTATATTCGCCAATATGCCTGCTGTGACTATCATCCGGTCGGGACATGCAAAATGGGCGTGGATGAAGAGGCAGTGGTCGATCCGCAACTCCGCGTCAGGGGCGTGCGCGGCTTGCGCGTCGCCGACTCGTCTATCATGCCTGTCCTTTTAAGTGGCAACACGAACGGCCCGAGCATGATGATCGGTGAGAAAGCCGCCGATCTAATCAAGGGTCACCGTGCTCCACGGACTGTCGAACAGGATCATTGGGTTACGGCGTAGAAAGTCGGCGGTTTCCGGTGCTGCAATTTCACGATTTTGTGAAAGTACATTCGAAAGGCATCTCAAGCAATTTCAACTATGATTCAATCGATCAGCGATTTCGAATCGGCATCGAAATGTCAACCACCATGCTGGTGAAAGAGGCCATCATGAAGGGCTAAAGCTCCACAACTCGATCTTCGACAGCGCGTTGTGAATGCGATTGTTGCGGTGTGCCCCGTCGACAGACGGCTGAACGGTTTGGTGGTGTGAGCGCCACCAGCGCTGTTTGCTAACAGAAGCAGTTCAGCGACATCGAAACAACGGTCGAGCGGACAAACTAAATTGCAACCAAGCTGCGTTTGACGAAACTCTCGTCCAATCTTCTCGGCAATGCGATTAAGCATGGCGACCCGTACGACTTTCGGAAAGATGCGTGCGGCGGCCTTAGGGACCGCGCTGTATCGACAGTCGCCAGGGCGGTAGCGGTCGCGCTCCTGCTCGATCTGCTCAACCCTTAATGATCGAGCGTATAGTCCATTTTGTCCAGCGCGGTTCGTTTTAGGCAGCCCTGCGCCGGGTGGCTAAGCGTGTTAAATGACCGCTCCCATCAACACGGCTATCCCGATCCGTGAAGCATATTAGAACGGTCAGGCTCTTCTTTCAATCGCGTGTGGCATTCGTGAGGCTTTACTCAGCTTGCAAGGATTTGTCTTGCGGCTATTGGCTCACGGCCCAGAAGGGTGGCAAGTGTCGGATCCGTCCTTGCGAGCTCTCCTGCACGCGCTGCACGATACATGCTGAGTGTGATGGCGATCACAGCCGGCGGTAAGCCGCGTGCCGCGAGAAGAAGCTCGAACTCCTCATCCTTCAAGGTTTCGCGGGTAATTGTTCGACCAGAGAGATCGCTCAGAATGCTGGCGATATCCGTGAAATTCAGGGCGGCCGAGGCAGTTAATGGTGGGGTGGGGCCGTCGAAGCGGCCTTCATTTGCGAGAATATTTGCCGCGGCTGCAGCCAGCTCTTCGTGCGCGGTCCAGGAGAACTTGCCGTCCTCTGGTGCGACGACCTTACTGGTCCGGACTGCATCGGAGGTAAACTGCCGTGCACTCTCGGCGTAGAAGCCATTACGCAGGGCAGTCCAGTTTACGCCTGACGCACGCAGCATCGCCTCCGTCGCCGCATGCACATGCATCGGCAGAAAATTCGACGTCGCGCTCGCCGCCATGTGGCTCGTATAAACAATCCGCCTTGCTCCTGAGGTTTGAGCCACCGCGATTGCAGCCTGATGCTGGGCTTTCGGGCCCCCCATAGGCACTGGCGTTCGATGACACGATAAACACTTGCGTTGCGCGTTCGAATGCATTCACCAAGCTGTCCGGCTTTGCAAAATCACCATGACGCACGCGAACACCTCGCCGCATAAATGCCGCTGCTTTGTCAGGATCCCGCACGCTGACCACGATCCTGTTGGCAGGAACCAGTTCGAGCAAGTGTTGAACCACCATGCGGCCCAACTTTCCTGTGGCGCCAGTTACTACAATCATGATTCTATCCTTTGTTATCAATGGAAACATTCGTTCAATATCATTGATAACAATTGAAAACAAGATTTTGATAGCGCTGCTAACAAACAGTGCTAAAATCGACCTATGATGACGAACAAACCAAACCCAACTGCGGATGAATCCAATGACACACGTAAGCGCATTCTCGCCGCCGCCACCCGCCTTGTAGCAGCAGGAGGGGAGGAGGCGGCAACCACACGGGCGGTGGCGGATGCCGCGTCAGTCCAGGCACCTACGATCTACCGCCTGTTCGGTGACAAACGGGGGCTGCTCGATGCCGTTGCGGAAGAGGCCTATGCAAACTACATCATCAAGAAGGTGCGGCGCGAACCGGAGGCTGACCCCATTGATGATTTGATGAAGGGGTGGGATGACTTCATCGAGTTCGGTCTCGCCAATCCGGCCATATTCAATCTGATGAGGACGACCTACCCAGAACCACCTTCAAAAGTGGCCCTAGCCGGATTGGCGGTGCTACGGGCAAAAGTTGGTCGTCTTGCTCGCGTCGGACGTCTTCGCGTGAGTGAAGAGCATGCGGTAGATCTCATCCATGCTGCAGGAAATGGATGCGTTCTTTCCCTATTGGCAAAGGCACCGGATCGGAGGGGCGTCCTGCCAGATGCTGCGCGCAACGCTATATTCTCGCAGATTATAGAGGGGTATCCCATAAAAATTGGCAGCGGGCTATCAAGTATCGCAAATGCCTTGCGTTCACGGCTAGGCGAGGATTCGGTCCTGTCGCCCGGCGAACGTCTTCTCCTGGACGAGATGCTGCAGAAATTTACGGACCGAGTATAGTGACAGCGCTTGAGGCGTGCCGCGGTTGTTGCCCGGCCCGTCCTTTTCAATCAGTTGCGGCTCGAGTGGCTACTGTTTCGTCTTCACGAGCTTTGGCTTGGCGGCCTCCCATGTTAGGACAAGGTCGCGACCGGAGGCCTTGGCTCGATAAAGGGCCTCGTCGGCGCGCTGGACGAGCCGGCCGGCGTCGGGGCCGATCGTATGGTTGGCAAGTGTCGCCACCCCGATACTGGCGGTGACGATGCCCTTCTCGCTGCCGGTATGGGGAAGCTCCAGCGCGCGGATGCGGTTGCGCAGTTTATGTGCGAGGGTGAGTGCACCTTTCTCTGGCGTATCGGGCAGGATCAGTGCAATTTCCTCGCCACCATAACGGGCGACGCGATCTTTGGGCCGGTGAGCGACTGTCCGCAGGCAGTCGGCGATTGCACGCAGGCAGTCATCTCCGGCCGTATGGCCATATGTGTCGTTGAATGCCTTGAACCGATCGACGTCGAGGAGCAGGAGGCTCAGCGGTCCTTCGCCGCGCCATACGGCTTCTATTTCAACCGCGAGGATGGTGTCGAAGGCCCGTCTGTTCAGCAAGCCCGTCAGTCCGTCCGTTTCGGGCAAGTTCGGCGAAGCGGATGTTGAGATCGCGCAGTATCTGTTCGCTTCGCTTGCCTTTTGTGATGTCCGAGCAGACCACGAAACACGTGCCATCGGGCGCAGGATTGATATAAGACTCGATCCAACGTCCATCGAAAAGAAGAAACTGGACCGTTCCGGCGCTACGCAGGCGGGATACGGCGGCATTGACCCATTTGTCACATTTTCCTTGGGAATATTGATGAGTTCGCCGCGCGACTGAAGCATAGAGGATGGATGCGGCCGGCGTGTGCGGCATCCGCAGGTCCGCCGTTAGCGGAAACATCGTTCGATACTGTTCGTTGCAGAAAACGAGATTGAGATTCTCATCGAACATGACGAGGCCGTCGGCCATGTTGGTCAGGGCGGCTGTCGCCTTGCGCTCGCTTTCTTCGAGCGCCTTCTTTGCGGTCACGTCGCGATTGTGGGTGATAACACCGGTTACCTGACCGTGTTCATCCAGCAGCGGCGACTTGAGCGTCGAAAGCCAGGCGATCGGACCCGTCCAGGTGGGTTACCTGTTGCTCGATGACGTAGGATATTTGCCCCTGGGCGGCCTTCTCCTCATCGACCTTGAATTTGCGGGCGATATCAGCCGGATAAAAATCGAAATCAGATTTTCCGATAAGGGCGTCGGAGCCGGTCGCTTTCATCAGCGATGCCGTCGCCGGATTGGCGACAATGAACCGCCCTTCGACGTCTTTCACGTTTCGGGTAGGCTGTCGATGACGACCTTGTAGATATGGTTTTCCGTGTCATTTCTCGCCGGCGAAGCTCATTGGCTATCGCAAGCGAGACCATGAGGGTGGCGGCAAAGACAATGACGGTGGTTGTCAGCAGGACGCTAGGTGCGACGGCGATCAAGGCGTCGCGCGGCAGAGCGAGAAAGCCAGACATGCCACTGACGGCAACCGTTACGCAGAAAACCAGAATGGCAGAAAGGGAAGGGCGCTCATCCCATTTTCAGATAGTAGGCTGCCATGCCGACAGCCGCCGCGAGCGCTATACCCGTGAGCCCGGCCACGGTTCCGGCGCCGCCCAAATAGAGCCTGAATGCCGCCACGAGAACGGTCATCACAGCCAGGGAGACCGGTCCGCTAAAAAGCCCGAAACCGAAATCACCGTGGTCCGCAGGTCGATGAAGATGCCGTCGCCGACCTGGGACGGCAGCAACATCACGATGGCGGCACAGATCCCCATTAGCAGGCCGAAACCAGCTTGCAGCGCCGTCGCATGACGGAAGTGCTGCGGAAGCTGTGAGTTGCTCCAGATCGAAACCCGAAGTGCCAGGATCTCCATGTTGGCGAGAAGATCATACCATACTGTACTCATGCACTTCGCCTCCATGGCCACCGTGATAGCCGCTTGAACCGATGTTAAACATGATAGACGATGAGGTAAAACGCCGAGTCAACACTAGATTAAAGTCAAGAATCTGTCTTCCTGCAGACGGTCTCTACTTGAACAATATTTGTTTCCGCGCTTTTAAACTCACCATTTCAAAAGTCGGGTTCTGGCACCATACGAAACCAGCACGACAATGCTGACGGCGAGCGGATACCAGGTGACGACGAACAGCGGGCTTTCCCCAGCGCTGGCATGGAAATCCGGGAGCCCATAGTTGGGCATTAGATCGGGCGCATTGCGTGGGCTTTATACCGCAGATGGCACCGCGCGGCTTGCTGGGCACGATCATGACGATGAGGTGTGTTCATTCAATGCTGCCTTTAAAGCCGCTTCGCAGTGGATCAGCGTGGTGTCGAATACGGGAACCGCAACGTTGTTTTGGTTCAAAAGCATGCCAATCTCCGTGCAACCCAGGATAAGACAGTCACAGCCGTCATGGACCAGACGCTGCGCGATCGCTTCGTAGATCGTGCGGCTTTCTTCGGTAACAACGTCCAAGCACAACTCGCTATATATAATGCGATGCGTTTCTGCTCGATCGTCCGAGTTAGGGATGATCGGCGACAAACCGCTTTCAACCAGACGGTCAATGTAGAATGTTTGCTCCATCGTAAAGGTCGTCGCCATCAATCCGGGTCGGCGAAATCCACGTTCTAATATTGCTGCTGCGGTGGCGTCGGCGATGTGCAGAAACGGTATTGAAACGCCCTCCACAATCTGGTCGGCCACCTTATGCATAGTATTTGTCGCCAGAATCAAGATGTCAGCGCCCCCTCGTTCCAGAGCAGCCGCCTCAGCACTGAGCAATAGCCCCGCTGCATCCCAATCGGAGGCTGCCTGCAGCTTCTCAATCCTTTCGAAATCGAGAGAGCGTATTAGAAGCTCCGGAGAATGAAGTCCGCCCAGACTTTCGCGCGTAAGCCTGCACATTTCTCGATAATAGATCCGGGTTGAAGCGGCCGACATCCCGCCAAGTATTCCAATTTTCTTCAAATCATTTCTCCTGTTTCGATATGCCTTTTGGCACCGCCCTGTCCCGCCGCTGCTGATATACGTAGGTCTGCATTATCTATGGTTAGAGCATATTACATCGGTTCGCAGTCCACATTGCTGATCGCTGACGGTTGGCGAGACCTATGCAGAGATCCACGACAAATGTCGCTATCTCTATTGAGCCATCGACAAACCGGCAAATTGGTCGATTTCATTCTCGAGGCGAAACGTGGTCTCGATGCCGCAAAACGCCTCTATCAAAGATGCAGGCCGGGTCCCGATCTAATGACTTGGAACGATCGAAAGCCGTGTCGGCGCGCAGGAAAATAGGCGTGGAACTTCAATTGATGAAATTGCCGGTCAGCAAGGTCCGCAGCAGATTTGCCTTTATTGCGTAGCTTTCAATGTCGATATATTCGAAAGGCGTGTGTGCGCCGCTCCCCTCTGGCCCCATGCCATCGATTACCGGAACGCCGACGCCCGCGATCATGTTTGCGTCACTGGACCCGCCGGTACTTTCTGCATGAACCTTCAAGCCGGCCTGCCTTCCGGCTTGCTGGACGGCGCTCAGCATCAAGGCAGTCGATTGTTCGGTCAGTGGGGGCTGATGAACGGTAAGCTCGATCTTCAACTCGACTGCAGGGTTGACAGCAGCCAAGCCCTCCACGCATGCCTTGACGTGTTCCCATCCTTCATTATCGGCGAATCTCAGATCCACACGAGCGATCGCATGTTCGGGAATAACGTTGGTAAATGTCCCTCCAGACATCAGTCCGACATTGCTGCTCACGCCGATTACATCGTTGGTGATTTCTTCAAGAATAAGGATTTGCCTGCACAATTCGACGACGGCGCTTTGACCGGCATGCGGCCAGGCGCCCGCGTGCGCGGACTTGCCTTTCGTGGAAACAACGTACTCGCCATATCCTTTGTGCGCGGAAATCACCCCACAGTTTTTTGCCCCCGGTTCAAATACCAGCGCGGCCTTATATGCAAGGGCGATCTCTTCCGTGATCGCGCGTGAAAAGAGGCTTCCCAGTTCTTCATCCGGCACGATCATCAGGGAAAGAGCGCGCGGGTAGTCCCTCGGCTTGGCAAGGCCGCGCTTGAACTCCTGGAAGGCCATGAGGACCCCGCCCTTCATATCGTAAACCCCCGGACCATACAGGCGGCCGTTTTCTACGCGCGGCATCAGTGTGCCTGTCAATGAACCGTGAGCGTGAACCGTGTCCACGTGGCCATGCATGAGAAGCGACGAGGCCGGATCCTGTCCGGGCGGTGTTAGCAGAAGAACATCGCCGCGGTCCGGTCCGCCTTCCCATCGCCTGACTGTTGCGCCGGCGTCGGTGGCCTCCCGTTGGATCATATCAACGAGACGATTGATTGCAGGTCCATCCCGGGTCGGGGGTTTCATATTCGAGCCATGAGACAAGCTTTGCGATGTCGAGATCGAGTGAAGGATCATAATTCATGGGAAAAATCCAAACTGGCAGGTGACATGGGCTGGGCCTTGAGAGGCTGATCGAGCCTTTCAAGAAAATACGAGGCGATGGCGACATCCTGTGCTGCAATGCCTGTCAGATCCGCCAAGGTAATATCGTCGTGACCGCGGGCGAAGTTCGCCGCGAGAAGTGTCCCAAGGGCGACGTCCTGATCTTCTTTTACAAGTCCAAGTCGCAGGGCGATTCCAAATTCGCTGTTGCGCACGCACTGGGCATGATCGTCCGTTGCAATGAGCGAGGCCTTGGCAAACAACAGCGGATCAAGCTCCTGTTTTCCATGACCGTCGGTACCGAGAGCTGTGATGTGGGTCCCGGGGCGAACATCCTCAACGGAGAACAAAGGAGCGGATGCAGGCGTGGTCGTGACGATGACGTCAGCGATCCCAACTGCATCCCGTATGGTTCTGCTCCGCCCGGACGTTTAATCCGGCGTGGCTCAGACGTTTTGCAAGCTCTGCCGCCTTCAGGGCATCACGCGCACCGATGACGAAACGGACATCGGGGAAAATATCGGCATGCCAGATCGCCTGCAATTCGGCCTGGTGCCCCGATCCTATGATTGCGATTGTCCGGCATTCTTTTCTGGCCATGGCGCGCAGAAGCAAGGCTGCCGGCGGCGGCCGTGCGCCAGGAGGTGAGCCATCCCTCGTCAAAGATGATTGCTTCGAAAGCCCCCGTGCGGGCCGAAAGCACCATGACCGCTCCCGAATTGACGGGAAGCCCGATCTTCGGATTGTCGTAAAAACCGGCGATGACTTTCACGATAAAGCGGGGCCCGCCAACGATCCGGCCGAACTTTATGTGGCAATCGCCGTGCGGATCGTCGAAGACGAGTTCACCCGGCATCGGCGACACGGTTTCACCGCGTGCATGCGCAATAATCGCCTTGCGCACGGCCTGACGGATTGACGGTCGGTCGACATGGCGCTTCAGGGCCTCCAGTCCAATGGTCCTGGCATTCTGCATGGGCCGGAATTCCCCCTTCTATGCTTGATGAGGCTGTTCAAACCGATGCGGTGAACGGCTTGGCGGACAGCACGCCATTCAGGGTCAGATGATCCAGATTGGCGCCAGTGACCACGAGAACGGCGGTGGCGCCCTTGCAGGAAATGGCTTCCAAAACGGGCGAGGCATGCTATGGCCGCTGCGGAACCAGGTTCAGCCAGGAGATGCCCGTAAAGAGCCAGCGTGTGCGCGGCCGAAAACAGATCGGCGTCGGGGACGACGAAGCTCCGGTCGACGAACTTAAGCATGCCCTGCAATGCAAGATCGGCGGGGACACGCTGGGCGAGGCACTCCGCTACGGTGTGGACATCCTTTTCAATGGGCCGGCCGGCGAGAAAACTTTCGTGCATTGAAGGCGCATCGGACGATTGAATGGCGACGACCTCGCATTGGGGGTGTCTCTGGATCTTGATCGCAGCCGCGCATCCGGCAATCAGGTTGCCGCCGCCCATCGGAACGACGAGATAATCCACATGCTCCAGCGCCGAGCCGACTTCGATGCCGATCGTCCCCGCGCCTTCCATGACTGTTACATCCTCGCCGTCATCGACGAACAGCCCGCCCGTCTCGCGGGCGAATACCTGCGCCGCCCCCTTTGCGATATTGAGATCGCGTCCGAGGATCGTGGTCTTGGCCCCAAGCGCCTCGATCTTGCGCTTCTTCTCGATATTCGGATTTTCCGGCAGATAGATGTTGCACGGCTTTCCGAGCACGCGCGCGCGTAGGCGACGCCCTGGCCGTGGTTTCCCGTTGAGGATGTCACAATGCTGGAGGCGTCAGCTCCCTTGGCGATGACGCAGTTGATGGCGCCACGCAGCTTGAAGGATCCGATCTCTGTCACGGTCTCGATCTTCAGATAGAGGTTCATGCCGAACATGCGCGACAAAGTCTCGCTGCGCACAAGCGGCGTCGCCGGCATGAAGCGCGAGACGCGTTGCATGGCCTCGTACAGGCTGTCACGCGTCGGCAGAGATGGCGTTTGCAGGTATGGCCATAAAGTTCAGGTTCCCCGTGGAAATTTTCCAAAACCGGCGCGCCAATTTGGACAATAATTCTCATTGAGATTATTAGTATAAATTACAGTCTCTGTTGTCAACAGGAGTGAAGTCTGCGTCAGGCCCCTTTTCCTCTTTGTTTCCGATGTCGGGAGGCGATACGCATGCATTCAAGCCAGGCCTCGCGTCATCGAACTCAGCGCACCGAAGACAATTCCAGCGCCGTCGGTCCGTTTGTTGAAGGGCCGGCCCCGGCCACCTCTGGTCTCATATCCTCACCGGAAAACGCTGCGAGCAGGCGGGCCGTGTAAGGATGCTGCGGCCGGTCGAGAACATCATCAACATAGCCGGTCTCGACGGCCTCGCCATGGAAGAGAACCATCACTCGATCCACGACCTGCCGAACGACGGCGAGATCGTGCGTCACGAAGATTGCCGCGGCCTGGGTTTTCCTGACCTGTTCCACGATCAGGTTCAGAATATCGGCTTGGACGGAGACGTCCAAAGCGCTCGTCGGCTCGTCGAATACGATGACTTCCGGTTGACCGGCGATGGCACAGGCAATGGCGACCCGCTGCAAAAGGCCGCCCGACAGGCTGCGGGCGTGATTGTCCAAGTTGTAGTGCGGCAGGCGCACCTTGTCGGCGAGCGCCTCCAAATCCGTAACCGAGGAACGCTTGCCGGTGGCGAGAGCCAGACTTCTCCCCATCTGCTTTCCGATCTTGCGTCGCCGATTAAGTGCGCTGGCCGGGTTCTGGAAGACGATGCGTATGTTCGACAGATACCGCGTCATGTTGCTTGAATCCTGACGGGAGTATTTGACCGTTGAGGGCGATGGATCCGGAATCGGCAGCAACGAGGCCCATGATGCCCTTCAGCAGGGTCGATTTTCCACTTCCGGATTCCCCGACAACGGCAAGGATTTCGCCGGCATGCAGATCAAAGCTGATATTCTCCAGGAATTTGCCTGCAGCGCTTCCCAGATCCATATCCGATATGAAGACCGCTGACCTTCAATCGTGCCTGCAACGCGGTCTCTTTCGGAAGGTCGCGTTGGACAGCGGCGACGATCGTGGGTCGCTCCTGCTCAAAAACGGGATGATGGCACCTGAATTGGCGGTCCTTCTCCTCGGTCGGCAACGGCCGCCGGGTCGAACATTCATCCGTGGCGAATTCGCATCTCGGTGCGAACAGACAGCCGCTCAGGAGGCTGAGCTGGCGCGGGGAGGGGGCGCTCCCGCGATCCCCCTAAGGTCCCGTCGCTCCCTGATGGACGGAAGACAGGCCAGCAGCGCCTTGGTGTAAGGATGCCGCGGCTGCGTGATCAGATTGTCGGCAGGCCCCTGTTCCACCAGTTCGCCGCCATACATGACCGCAATGTTGTCACAGAGCCTGTGCACCTGACTTATATCGTGGGAGATGAGCAACAAGCCCGCCTGACGTTCCCGTCGTAGCGTTCTCAGAAGCTCGATGATCTCGCTTGCGACGGTCGCATCCAGCCCCGTCGTCGGCCTCGTCCAGGACGAGGACTGCCGGATCGTTTGCAAGTGCAAGCGCGATCACCACGCGCTGCTGCATGCCGCCCGATAGCTGGTGGGGGTAGCAGGTCAGGACATGGTCCACATTGCGGATCTTGACGCTGTCGAGCAGAGCGGCCGCGCGAGAGCGTCGCTGGTCGGAAGGCATGCCGAGCAGCCGGAGCCGCTGGTCGAAGACTGCCATGATGCGGCGGCTTGGATCGAGTGCCGCAGCCGGGTTCTGAAAAACGACCGAGAGCCGTCTGGCTGCTTCAAGCCGGCTGCGCCCGACCCGCACGCCGCCGACGCTTTGCCCCTCGATCTGTATGGAGCCGCCGGTCACGATGCCGCCGGGCGGGAGACAGCCCGCCAGGGCCAGCGCAAGGGTCGATTTGCCCGAGCCGGATTCTCCGACCAGTCCAAGTGCCGTTCCCGGCCGCACATCGAGCGAAACGTTGCGAACGACACTAAGGATACCGTTGCCGGCGCGATAGCCGATCGACACGTTGTCGCAAGCGAGAGCCGTCTGTGGGGCAAACGTATTGTTCATTCGTATCGCTCCGCAAAATGTTCGGTCAGCAGATTCATGGACGTCACCAGAAGGGCTATCGCCAAAGCGGGAAAAAGGGTTGGCCACCACATTCCCGATATCAGCTGCTGGTATTCCTCGTTGATCATGAGGCCCCAGTCGGCGGTCGGCGGCTGGACGCCAAATCCGAGAAAGGACAAGCTCGTGCGGCGACGAAAATCGCGTAGCAGGTGCGCACCGAGAACTCGACGACGATGATCGGGACGGTATTCGGCAGGATCTCGATGAGCATGACATACCAGGCATGTTCGCCTCGAAGTTTCGCTTGAGCAACGTAGTCAAGATTTGCCTCGGCGATGACTGCGCTTCGAAACGTTCGAGACACGGGCGCGGCAAAAATCAATCCGATGATCAGCCCGACGCCGATCGTGGTCGGGGTAAGCGAGACGACAACAGCGAGAGCGATGAGAATGGTCGGGACAGCAAGAATGGCATCGACCAGCCGGCTCAACACCTCGTCGATCCAACCCTGGAAATAGCCGGCGCAGAAACCCACGATCGCGCCGACAATGATCGAGATAGACGCAGCGAGTGGTGCAATGACAAGGATGGTCCGCGAGCCTGCCAAGACGCGGGCGAACACATCGCGTCCGAACTTGTCCGTACCAAACCAGTGTACTGAGGACGGCGGGAGGTAATTGTCAAAGGGCAGCGTGGCCGTCTGGATCCTGTATCGGCAACCAAGGGTAGGAGAAACCAACGACGATGAAGGCTGCCAGGACAAATGTTCCCAACCATACACCCGGAGAGCGAAACATGATGATGTCCTCCTATTTGAACCGACGCCGGGGATCCAGCATCTGCACGAGCAGGTCGCCGAGCAGAATGGACAGCATGAAGAAGATGCCCGAGACCAGAACGCTCGACATGAGCATCGGTATGTCGAGCTTGCGTGCAGCATTCAGGATCAGAAGGCCGATACCGTCATAGTTGAACAGAAGCTCTACGACGGTAAGGCTGCCGAGCAGATAGCCGACCTGGGTTGCTATCACCGGTATGGTGGGAACGACGCTGTTCGCGAGGACATTCTGGCGAAAGATGTCCGCCTCGCTCGATCCCAGGGTCCTGGCGAAACGCACGTGATCCGAAAGATAGACTTCTCGGGCTCGCGCCCTGATCATTCGCGTGAGATACCCGCAAAGAGATAGCGAGATGGTAATGGCGGGCAGAACCAGAGCCCACAACCTGTCCCCCAGCCCCCTCCGGCGGACACGTCGGCCGACGTCGGGAAAACTGCCAGCGTTACGCCGAAAATGATCAGCAGCACGACGCCAACGACGAACTCCGGAATAGCCGTCATGATGACGCTGGCAACGGTTGTCGTTGCGCCAATCCAGTTCCTGTCGTTGCGGGCTGCGGTCAGCCCAATGACCACACTGAAGGGCAGGGCGATCGCCACGCTGAATGTCGCCAGGAGAAGAGAATTTGCAAAGGCGCGTGCGACGAAGGGACCCACCGCTTCCCGATAGACAAACGAGGTTCCGAAATTCCCCGGACGAAGTTGCCGACCCATTCCAGATATTGAACGATCACCGGTCGGTTGACGCCGAGGGCCTCGTTGAGCTTGTCAACAGATCGCTGGTCCGCCATGGAACCTAGAATCCGCCTTCCCACGTCTCCCGGCATCACCTGGATCACGAAGAAGATGATGAAGCTGAGAAGGAGCAGGGAGAGGAGGCTTAGGCCTCCTCTCCGTAGAAGGGCTTTCACCCCGGAGTTCATGCGACGAACCCGGCTTCGCCGAGGAACAAATGCCCCATCGCGGTCGGCTCGACGCCGGTTATGCGAAAGCGAATGCACTACATTGAAGTTATAGAAATACAGGTTGAGCTGCGGGGTTTCCTCCAGGAGAAGGCGCTGCATGTCGCCGGCCTTTTCCTGCTGCACTTTCAAATCTGTGGCCGCGAAGTATTCCGCCATGAGGCCGTCGTATGTCGGATTCTTGAAATGCGACGCATTCCAGGGGCCGGACGAGGACAGCTGAGCGAACAGGAAGACGTTCGGAATGCCGCGATGGCCGTAATCGTCAATTCCGAACGGCGAGTCGAGCATCGGAGATGTGCCGAACTTCAGATCGCCAAAATACTGGTCGACGCCCATCTGGACGATGTTGACGTTGATGCCGATCTCCTTCAACTGATCCTGCACCAAGACCACGAGCTCCGGCGCGACGCCGGATTTCTGCGCGAGAAGATCGACCGAGAAACCGTCCGGAACGCCTGCCTCGGCCATCAGCGCCTTGGCAGCGGGGATGTCCCTAATACGCTGAGGAACGGATTTGTCGGTGGACGCAAAGAGTTGTGAAAATGGCGTGTCGTTTCCGATTTCGGCCTTGTCGTTGAAGAGAGCCTTGACGATCGCCGACCGGTCGATCGTCATTGCGACGGCCCTTCGGATGCGCGTGTCGTTGAAGGGCGGTACGTCGGTCCGCATGTGGATCGGCTGATGCGTCGAGCTTGCGAAGCTGATCACTTCGAGCTTCGGATTGCGAAAAAGTGCCGCTCCGTTCCGCGTCGGGAATGATGTCAGCAGTTCGGCAGCGCCGCTCTGAATTGCCAGAATGGCAGCTCCGATCTCATCGTAGTATGTCCACGCGACCTGGTCGAAATTCGGAGCAGGACCCCAGTAGGCGTCATTCCTGACATAGGTCACGCCACGGCCCGTTCTGACCTCCTGAAGCTTCCAGGGGCCGGTGCCATTCTGCTTGGACGCAAAGTCCGTGTTGTCACCATTCTTGAGGATGATGCAGTTGTAGTTGTCCGAGGATGCCGTGTAGGGGAAGTTGCCGTACGGGGCATCGAGCGTGAACTCCACAGTCGTGTCGTCCGTAGCCACAGCGCCACCTGTACTGAGGATTCCCTGAAGCGCAGAGAGCGCGTTGGAACCAATCGCCGGATCGGCGTGGCGGTTGAAGGTGGCGGCGACGTCCTTCGCCGTCAGAGCGCTTCCATCGTGAAACAGCACGCCTTGCCTGATCTTGTAGACCCATACCTTGCCACCGTCGCGGGCGCCCAGCTTTCCGCAAGTACTGGCTTCAAGGTGCCGTCGCGACGTGAAATCGCAAGGTATTCCCCCGGCTGGCTAATCAGCAGACGGCCGCCGTCCTCCGATACTGCGAAAGGATCGAGTGCCGTTGCCGGCGTAATGGTGGCGGCCTTGAGAGTGCCACCTTTTTCAATCGATGCGGCCAAGGTATCGCGTGGCAGCATGGATGCCGCGAGGGCAGCGCCGCCAGCCGCCAGCAAGGCGCGCCTCGAGATACCCGACTGCAAGAAAGGCACTGATAGTTGGTTCTGTCGCTTATCACGCATTTTCTTTTCCCTCTGAAAGCTGGCTTACGAGGTGCATGCTAGTCCACTAGTTGTTGAGAATACAAGTCCCAATGCGAAATTTTGTCACAATCATTGTTGCAACTCCGCCATGCTGAAATTCTGGGCAGGTCCGGCCTGCGATATCAGGGGGTTACTGGACGGTGCACAAAACGTGGGCGGGAAGAGAAATGCCAGATTTCCGTTGCAGGTAGAGAAAGGATCAGGTGCCCAGACACATGTTGGCGACGTTTTCTCAGCCGGCTCTTCTGGAAACGGTTCTCATCTGCCGTCGCGTTGCCGCGGCGAAGGTCCGGAAATCGGCGGTTCAGAGGTCAGGTGCTGCGCGCTTCGGCAAGGTAGCGGTATAGCGCGGCACGTGATACCTCGAGTTGCCGCGCGACATATTCCGCGGCACCTCTGGCCTCGAACAGACCGGCCTGTTCGATGATTGCGACGAGTTCGATGCGGTCGCTCTTCGTCAACGCGCTCAACGTGCAGGATTGCTCCCTGAGGAAATGAGCGGTGACACCGTTGATCTTTTCGCGCCAGTCTTTCGCAAACAGTGACGCGGGCTGTACCGCTGCCTGATTGAACTGCAGCAGAGTTTCGACGGCCTTGCGCACGCCGTCGAACGGCGTGAGGTCGAGGTTTACGCACAGGTAGCCGATCGACCGGTCGTCAAAATCCTTGATGACCGTCGTTATCGAGCGCAAGCTGCGACCGTCCACGTGTTCTTTTTCATACGGTCCGAGAATTAGCCCAACTTGCGCAAGCTCGGGGTCATCGTCGAGCAGTGACGGGTCTCCAATCACCCTTTTCGAAAAGGCATTCGCAATGTAGGCTATTCGTCCCGTAACGATGTCGTGGATCACCACCTCGGCGTGAGGGCGCAGCAGTTCCACGATGGCGTCTGCCGTAGGATAGTGCCGCGTCAAAATTTCCTCACGGGATGGCATGACGCTCCGAAGTTGACCCACGATGCTGGATGGAGACCCGTCAACCTCTGTGCTTTTGGTTCGGACGCTCATTTTGCCTGCCATATTCGTTTGCACTGATTTAAAGAATTTTTCCGCCAAACCCGGCAGAGAGGGAGGACCTAAGCTCCATAATCGGACCCTGTGCTGTCAAGCCGACGCTTGATGCTTTTGAGGTGATGCTCGGCGCCCAGCTTGCTGCCAAGGCGAAACTGCCGATAGGTCTCCTCTGCAACGGCAGAAGGAACTTCCAGGAGCGCTCTCCCGGTCGATTCGGCAATTGTCTGCACTTCGCAAGTCCGCTCGAGATAATAAAGATCGTCCCATGCATCGGCGACCGTTTCTCCGATCACCATCACCCCGTGATTTCGCATAAACACGATCTCGGCCTCACCGATACAGTCTGCGATCCGGTCTCCTTCCGACCCATCAAGCGCAAGCCCGTTGTAGTTCTCGTCCACCAGAGTTCGACCGTAGAAGCGCAAAGCATTCTGACACGTCCACTTGAGCGGTGCTCCCTCGACCATACTGAGCGCCGTGGCGTAGGGCATGTGGGTATGAAAGGCCACCCGGGCACGCGGCACCCGTTTATGGATCCGGCTATGAATGAAAAATGCGGTGTCCTCGGGGACACCATCGCCTTGCAGCACATTGTTGTCGAAATCGCACACGAGAAGATCGGAAGCCCGTATTTCCGAAAATGCAAGCCCGAACGGGTTGACGATGAACAGATCCTCGCGTCCGGGCACCACTGAGGAGAAATGATTGCAAATGCCTTCTGACAGCCCGAAATCAGCTGCCGCCCGAAAACATGCAGCCAGGTCCGTCTTCATTTCGTTCAGCGCGTTCTGGTCGAGGTCCAGATTGGTAAGCATTGTCCATCCATTGCTTTTTAATGCACCAAGCATTTTGCGTGAGGTGCCTAATTGAGAATGATTAATTAGGTCACCAATGGTGTGTTGAGGCGCATAACACATACCGATGATACTAGATCCGTCACACCATTTTGAGATTTTATTTCACACTGATACGTTTTATGTCAATAAGTGCGCTCTTATAAAATAAGTGCTTCTATCGTCCGCAGCCTAAGGCTTTGACGTTTTGATTGAATTCGCTCGACAATCGGTTGCGAAACGCGCCTGTTTGGAGCGACGTCTGGCGTCAACGCAGGGCCTTGAAAGTAGCCGAAGCCTGAACTCGAGTCGATGGTCGAGGACAATGAGGCGTCGCCGTTAAGCGTAGCGGCCGAGCAATATGCGCAGAACAGCCAGGCCCAATCGCCCATCCGGCGGATCAACCGCATACCGATCGTTGTCATCATCGTCCTGGCAGTCGCGTTCCTTGGCGTCATCTTCTACGGGCTTGCCTCACGCGGGCTCTACTTCGACAAGGACAAGGGTCCGGAGACGAGTTCTGGCAACCCCGCCTCGACGTTTGCCGACCAGATCAAACGCGGCGTCACCGATGGCATTATCGGCGAGCCGCAACAGCAGACCACCTTCCAGCCAGCACCGGTCGAGACAAAGCAGGCAGAGGAAAAGACCGTTCATCCTTTCATACCGCAGCCAGTGCAACGCGAGGTGCAGCAACGCGGCCAGGAGCTCGAAGCGGAAGGGGCTTGGCGGGTTCGTCTGGCACGAGAACAACAGGAGCAGGTTCTGCGGGAACATCAGCGCCAGCGGATGGCCCGCCTGCAGGCGAACGATGCCGCCTACGCCGCGCCGCTTGCTATTGATCGCAGCAAGCTTGAAGCGCGTGCGGAAACGAATGACGCAACTGCGGACAGGGCAGCGAGGTCGACAAACACGGGCAGCGCGCCCGATCTCTATGCGGCCGCGCTGCGCCGGGCTCGGTGGTCAGAGGGGGCACAGGCAGGCATGACTGCTGTTGGTCTGGTGTTCATTCTTGCCAGCGTCCTTCCTCTCACCCTGGTCGTGCTGTCCTCCGTGAGCCAAGCATCCGGACCCAACATCAGCTACGGCACATTAACCTTGTCCAATTTCGAGCGAATTTTCAGCACTACAGCATGGCAAGCGCTCAGCAATACGCTCTACTTGACGTGTATCACGACCGTCGCCTCGACCTTGTTTGCCATTCTCACCGCTTACTGCATCGTTAAAAAGCGCAGCGGTTTGACAAGCGTTCTCGACGTGCTGCTGACCGTGCCCCTCACGGTCGTGGGTACAGTCTTGGGTATTGCCCTCGTCGGTACCTTCAACAGCGGGTTCCTCGTCCTTACCGGAGGGCCACTTATCCTTGTTATCGCTTACTTCTTCCGGCGCATGCCGTTTGGTGTTCGGTCAGCAACCGGCGCCCTTTACAGTCTCAGCGATTCAATCGAAGAGGCGGCAATCAACCTGGGTGTGTCGCCCTTGGCCGCATTCTTCAAGGTCATCGTCCCGGTGATGTGGCCTGCAGTACTGGCTGCAGCTATCCTGTAATGGGTCACCACACTCTCTGAGTTGTCGGCTACCCTAGTCCTTTACGGCGGTGGTTTGGCTACCCTCCCTGTCGAAATTTACCAGCAGATCGACAGCAACCGTACCACGATATCGTCTGCGTTCAGCGTGGTTCTCCTCGCGGTCGTCTTCGCACCCCTCGTTCTTGCGAGAATCTTCGGCCTTTCTATTCTCAAGACAAAACCCTAAACATATGAGGCATATAATGAATACTAGTAGTGGCGAAAGCATCCGCGTCGGCTTTGTGGGCTACGGAGAGGCCGGAAGGTCGATCGGTGGCGGTCTGGCGGAGCAGCCGGGAGTAAGCGTTGTTGTGTACGATCCGAGGTTTGTCAGGGAACCCGGAACTGATCCCTCCCGGTGCGACAGCAGTAGGAAGTGTTGAAGAGCTCGCGGCGATGGTGGAGATCATCTTTTCGACGGTGGTGGCGGCTGTTGCCATAAAGGCGGCACAAGACGTTGCGCGCTACCTGGGTCCCTCACACTTCTATGTGGACCTCAATTCCGTCTCCCCTGCCACGAAGCAGCTGATCGGCGACGCCATAACGGCATCCGGGGCGCTGTTCGTGGAAGGCGGGATCATGACGAACGTTGCAAAGGAGCGGCATCGGGTTCCGATCTTTGCATGTGGGCCGGGGTCGGGCCGGCTGAGTTCGTTTGCCAATGCGCGGCTCGGTATGCAGATTGAAGATCTGGGCGAGCGATTGGGACAGGCTTCGGCAGCCAAAATGTTCCGCAGTATCCTCGTCAAAGGACTGGAGGCGCTCTTCTTAGAGTGCTTCGCCGCGTCGGGACGGTTCGGTGTTGAGGATCGCGTTCTCGAAATGGTGCAGCTGGGATATCCAGGCCCTGACTGGCGTCAATGGGCACGCTCATTCATCGGCCGTACAGCGAGATCACGGCGCAAGACGTGCGGACGAGATGATTGAAGTTGCCGCGACTTTGAAAGAGATGGGCATTGAACCTTTCATGTCGAGTGCAGCCTCACATAGGATCAAGGCGGGAGCAGGTAGCCTCGCCAAGGCCAATCTCAGCAAAACGGACGACAGTGTGAAACAACTTGCTGCCGCACTCGCGGCATCTTGAATTAAGCCCCGTAAGTTGTGTTTCTCTGAGTGCAAGTGGGCGTGCGGGAGCGCGCCCAACTTTGTTTCCTCGGTATTTATAATGCTTGTAGCCGGATCTTTCTCGTCATTTCCGATTGAGAAAAAGACAGAAGCCCTGTCGCCGGAATTTCACGACTTGCGCAAGAAGCTGTCGCTCCTGGCGACGGTAAAGGCTGCTAGGAAACCCGGTACAGAGGGCTAAAATTAATGAGGCACCGCAAAGTTAAAATCCTTGCCACGCTCGGACCGGCCTCCTCTGATGAGGAGATCATAAAGAGACTACACGAAGCAGGAGCCGATCTCTTCCGCATCAACATGAGTCACACGAGCCATGAGGTGATGCAGACGTTGATTACGCGCATCCGCTCGGTTGAGGCTTGTTCGGGCCGAGCGATCGGCATCCTCTGTGATCTTCAGGGGCCGAAGCTCCGTGTTGGTCGGTTCGTCGCCGGCAAAGTGACTCTTCAGCCGGGCCAGACCTTCTCGCTTGACAACCGCGACGAACCAGGCGACGAGAACCGCGTTTTCCTGCCGCACCCAGAAAATTCTCGAGGCCGTCAAGCCTGGTCACCGTCTGCTGATCGACGATGGCAAGCTCGCCTTGAAAGCGGAAAAGGCTGACGGCGAGAGTATCGTCTGTAAGGTGATTGCAGGAACGAGTATTTCCGACAAAAGGGCGTGAGCCTGCCGGGCACTCTTCTCGGCGTCGGCGCGCTGACCGACAAGGATCGTGTCGATCTCAAGGCTGCGCTCTCGACCGGAGAAGTCGACTGGGTAGCACTGTCGTTCGTGCAGCGCCCGGAAGACCTTGCGGAGGTTCGCAAGATCTCCCGCGGAAGGGTCGGCGTCATGTCGAAGATCGAAAGGCCGCAGGCGATCGAGCGGATCGACGAGATCATAGAGCTCTCCGATGCGCTGATGGTCGCCCGCGGCGATCTAGGCGTGGAAATGCCGATCGAGGCGGTTCCAGGAATCCAGAAGCAACTAATCCGTTCTAGCCGGCGTGCGGGCAAACCCGCTGTCGTCGCGACCCAGATGCTAGAGTCGATGATTTCCTCGCCGGTGCCTACCCGCGCTGAGGTTTCGGACGTATCGATAGCCGTCTTCGAGGGTGCAGACGCGGTGATGCTTTCGGCAGAATCGGCGGCGGGCCAGTATCCGGTTGAGGCTGTGTCAATGATGGTTTCGATTGCGACCACCGTCGAACAGGATCCACTTTACCCCAGCATCATTTATGCCCAGCGTGCCGCTCCGAAAGCGACCGGTGCGGACGCAATATCGCTTGCTGCTCGGCAGATCGCCGAGACGCTCAGGCTAACCGCGATTGTAACTTACACATCTTCGGGGACGACCGGGCTTCGCTTCGCGAGGCGCCCGCGAGTGCCGATCATCGCTTTCGCCGATCGAGCAGACCGCGAGACGTCTTTCCATCTGCTGGGGCATACATTGCGTTATTACACATGACGCCGAGGATCTGGATGACATGGTCAATCGCGCCTGCCGCATCACAGTGTCAGAAGGTTTCGTGGTCGGCGGTTCTGAATCCCACCGAGGCGTGCAGGATGCTGCGGACCATCCGGCAGCGCTCGTGGCGCCACCGCTGGAAGACGTCCAAGCTTGGGCGTCACACGCCACCTCGAAAGTCTTTCCTTCCGCAACCGCAGCGCGGCCGAGGCGTCGTGACCCGGCCCCACGGCCCCGTGCGAGTTACTCCTGCTTCGGCGTTGCGTAAAATTTCCCGGCGTGCGCCCAGTTCGTCGGAGGGATTTCGACAAATACGATGTCGATAGATTCCACCGGACAATTCAACACCTCCGAAGTAAGCTTTGTCACCTCCTCGACGTATCTGGCCTATTGCTCGTGTGTCCGCCCTGGGGACAACTCGATCCTGACGATTGGCATTTGATTTCTCCGTTGATTAGTGATTGCGTCGGCATATGCTAGCGCTGTCGGCATCCGTTCGGCCGCCGTAATGGCAAACGTGTAGATGCGGGCTCAATCTGGCGCAACGTGCGCCTTGAGCGCCCCGAGGATTTCGCCGCAGGGCTGGCGCTAAACTGACGCCCCGCGGTGCCAGCATGGACTTACGATTGCTGTAAGGATACCGTCGCCACGAACTTCCATTGTTGGCGCCCTGGGAACCGCTCGCCCTCATCGGGTCGCTGCCGAATCGGGACTGATGACAACACGCGTCTCACCGAGAGGCGGGACGCTTCCAGTTAGCTCATTGGTGGCATTTCTCTTACGAGTACAGAAATACGGCTCGGTCGTGATAAAATAGTGGGTTTGCACCCCTCGCCGGAATTAGTGTGATACCACTTGGTCTACTACATCGCAGAGGCGCTTCAGCCGAGGAATTGCATCCTCCGCAAGTGCCCTACCGATGTCACCGCTGCTGATTACGTTGCGCCATACAGCGCGGCCAGCCAGGAAGCCAGAGGCCCCTTCCTTGCACGCCCATTCGACCGCCTGCGGAAAGTCGTCTGGTGAAACTCCGGATGAAAGAACCACCCATGGTCCGTTGATGAGCTTGGTGAGCTCCGCGCTTTCGTCGCGAACGAGTTTTCGCCACCCTTGCCATGACGCGGGACTTCAGCCTTGTAGAGGTCGGCACCACGATCGCCGAGTTCCCGCGCAGCAGCGACAATACCCTCGCTCATGTCCCAGTCCCTGCCGTCGCGACGCTTCTTTGCCACGGGTTCAATGATGCTGATCAAGCCGGCTTTCTTGCATCGCGCCACGAAATCATCGACCATCGCGATGCGGACGTCGGCGGATCTGTCCGGACGCCATGTCACCAAAAGCTTGAGGGCTACAGCGCCGTCAGCTTTCACCTTTTCAGGGTTCACTTCCTCGTCGATGATGACGTCCGAAACGATTTCATCCGCGCCTGGAATGAATTGGTCCGCTGCGGCAATCAGGCCGCAGTTCGATGAGACTGCTCTTTCGTCGATGGCCGGCTGCCATGCGAATTGCCTGTCTATGAGCACCGCCGAGGCATAGGGGGTCAGCGCCCGCAACGCGTGGAGCTTGAACCGGATCAATTGTTCGTCGGTTACGGGTTCTGTCTGTTTTTCCGCGAACATGGCGCGCATGGACTCGCGTTGATCGATCGCGAGCATTGCGAATGCACCGGAATCCCTCTTAAGGGATGATAGACTTAGTGTAGTGCTCAATTTGGCCTCCTCCGTTCAAATGGCAACGTTTACATTCGGGCTTGGATGGATAAATCGGCCGCGAATTGGCGCGGACATTAAGTGCGATCCTTTAAAATGTAAACGTTGACATGTAATTTTTTTATGATGTATACGTTGACATTGGGAAACGCCAGCGCGTACTGACTTGCTTGGGAGGGCTCCAAAATGTCACAGCATCGCATCATGGGGAAACCGGCCACAGTCCACGACGTGGCACGCGTTTCCGGCGTCTCGACGGCAACTGTTTCTCGCGTTTTCACCGGCAAGACAGACACAGTCGCACCAAAGACTATCGAGCGAGTTCGTAGCGCCGCAAACGAACTGGGATACACACCGTCAGAGATCGGGCGATCCTTGAGACTTGCAACGACGCGAGTCGTCGTAATGATCGTTCCGGATGCGACGAACAATTTCTGTGCTGATGTTGCGGCGTCGGTGGAGAAGTCGTTGAAGGCGGTCGGTCTTTCGATGGTGCTCGCTAACACAGGTGAAGATGGCGACCAGCAGGACCGGCTTCTGACAGATGCTGCCGGTCTACGACCACACGCGATCATCATTCACGGAGCAATCGATACCCCAAAACTCCGCGAAGTGATCGAGAAGAACCGAAATCTCGTCTTTGTCAGCCGCCCGCCACCTATTGCAAAGGCTCCATTCGTAGGCATCGACAACGAAGCCGCTGGATTTGCTGTGGGACGTTATTTCGCAGAGCATGGATATCAGGATTGCGCCGTGATCCACGGCCAACAGCACTACTCGGCCAGTCGTCTTCGGCTTAAAGGGTTCCTTCGCGCTTTGCAGGAGAGTGGGGCGGACATGGACGTGATCCGCAAGATCGAGAGCCCGCTGTCGATGGAGGCCGGCTACCAGCACGGTCTTGCTCTGCTCTCGGATGATAAGCCGAGAGCAGTATTCTGCCATAACGACATGCTGGCCTATGGTGTCCATAGAGCAGCCACCGAAAAGGGCCTTCGTATCCCGGAAAACCTCGCAATTTTTGGGTTCGATGACAATCGTATCAATGACTGGCTGGCTCCCTGGTTGACTACATTGAAGGTGCCAGCTCTCGATTTCGGCCCTGCGGTCGCAGCAATGCTCGACCCGAACCGGAAAACACGCAAACCGATGGAAGACGTCGTTTTGCCATTTAGCCTGACAATCCGAGAATCCGCATAACTCAGAGCATCGGGAGATTGCTCTTAATCGCATCCATCAATGTAAACGTTGACATTGATGCCTTTTCAACCTGGGAGGAGAATGAAATGAAACATGTGCTACTTTCATCGACAATCTTGCTGTCGGCTTTCGCCGCACACGGGGCCGAAATCACGGTCGCAACAGTCAACAATCCGGACATGGTGACGATGCAGAAGCTCTCTGCCGAGTTCACCAAGGAAAATCCCGACATCACCGTGAAGTTCGTGGTCCTGCCCGACCAGGTTTTACGCCAGAACATCACCCAGGACGTCGCGGTCGGCGGAGGTCGCTACGACATCGTTACAGTTGGTCCGTTCGAAGTTCAGGCGGGTTGGGTCGCCAACAAGTGGCTTTCGCCGCTGACCCCGATGTTCGACAAGCTCAACGACGCCGACAAGGCCGCATATGACCTCGACGACGTCATTCCAACGATACGTGGCGCAATGACCGTGGAAGGCCAGCTCTACGGTCTGCCTTTCTACGGCGAGAGCTCTTTCACCATGTATCGGAAGGACCTTTTCGAGAAGGCAGGCATCAAGATGCCAGACGCTCCCACCTGGGACGACGTCAAGGCTGCTGCTTGCAAGGTCAACGACCCGTCTGCCGGCCTCTACGGCATCGCAATGAAGGGTGTTCCGGATTATGGCCAGCTCGCGCCATTCATCACCTTCATGCATTCCTATGGAGCAAAATGGTTCGACGAAAAGTGGAATCCACAGATCAACAGCCCGGAGTTCAAGAAGGCTTTCACGGCCTACACTGATCTGGTCAAGACCTGCGGCGCGCCCGGTGCGACGAGCATCGGCTTCAATGAGGCTCTGACGCTGATGTCGCAGGGCAAGGCAGCAATCTGGGTCGATTCCACCGTCGGCGCTGGTTTCCTTGCTGATCCAAAGTCATCGCAGGTTGTCGACAAGATTGGATACGCGCTGGCTCCGACGGAAGGCTCCACAAACGGTTCGGCCTGGCTCTACACGTGGGCCCTCGGTATCGTCTCGAGCTCGAAGAACCGGGACGATGCGTTCAAGTTCATCCGGTGGGCGACGTCAAAGCCATACATCGATCTCGTCGCTAAGACGGAAGGACCAGTCCGCATTCCTCCTGGCACTCGCCGATCGACCTATGACCGGGCCGACTACAAGGAAGCTGCGCCCTTCGCTCCGATCGTCCTGAAGGCGATCGAAGCCGCAGACCTGACGAAGCCTGCGAAGGATCCTGTCCTGTATACGGGCACGGCCCAGGTGCACATCCCGGAATACGCCGCATGGGCAGCCGAGTTCGGCCAGCATTTCTCGGCTGTGATCGCTGGAAGCGAGACCGTTGACGAAGCGCTTGATGCCTCACAGGCGGCAGCAGTCCGCGTCATGACAGACGCGGGCTACATCAAGTAATCTGGAGCAAGATAATGTCCGACACATCAACCATGAGCGCGGCCCGTTTGGGCCGCCTCGCACCGGGTCGATGGGCCACATGGCCTGCGGTGTCATACCTCATCATCACGACGCAGATCCCGTTGCTGGCGACGCTCTATTTCAGTCTCCATTCCTGGAATCTGCTTTATCCGCAACGTGCCATGGGCTTTGTCGGCTTCCGGAACTACGTCTACATTTTCACAGATCCGATCTTCAAGACCGCGATCGTAAACACTCTGATCTTCACGATCGTCCCTGCAGTCCTCACAACTGCGATCGGTCTGGGCCTGGCCCTCCTGGTCAATCGGCTGCGCTACGGGAGGGGTCTCGCCTACTCGATGTTGTTTGCCCCGTTTCTGATCATGGAGACGGTCAATCCCATCATCTGGAAGAACCTAATCCTCAATCCGATCTACGGATTGCTGAACTACGCGCTCGGCACGCTCGGACTTTCCCCGATCGACATGATCACGACTGCGCCGAAGATCGCCATCATCATCATGATCGTGTGGCAGTGGTCGCCTTTCATGATGCTCATTTTGCTGGCGGGCCTGCAGAGCGTCAATCAGGAGACGATCGAGGCGGCGCGCATTGATGGTGCGAACCCATGGAACGTGTTCGTCCACATCACTCTGCCGCACCTCATTCCCTATCTGGCAGTGGGCATGCTGATCGAGGCGATCCTCATCCTTCCCGTGTTCGGCCCGATCTATGTCGGAACATACGGCGGCCCTGGAAACCAGACCTCGAACTTGATGTTCAGCGTCTACCGAACATTGACAGAGCAATATGAAATCGGTCGCGCCGCAGCCGGCGGAATCATCACAGCCGTCACGACCACCGTCGCAGCACTGGGCCTGCTCGCCTACGTGCGCCCATACATGGAGAGAAACTGAGATGTCCTCATCCATCAAACAGGCGGGGCCTACGGTCGTCACATTCGCGGTGGCATTCGCTCTCTGCTTTCCCATCATCTGGACGTTCTTCACCGGTTTCAAATCGGAGACCGACGCCATTGCCGTACCGCCGCGTCTTCGTACCCCTGTCGTTCGATCATTATGTGGATGCGCTTTCCGGCGACTACACCCACTTTCTCCTGAATACCCTCCTGGCGGTGTTCGGCTCGATGTTGGTGGCGTTCGCCCTGGCTTTGCCGGCCGCCTACAAGCTTGCTTTCTTCCCAGGGAAGAAGGCCAACGACGTCCTGTTCTTCGCTCTGTCCACACGCTTCATGCCAGGCGTCGCAGTGATCGTACCCATCTTCCTCCTCTATACGAAGATCGGCCTGATCGATTCTCTCTTTGGCCTGATCATCATGTACACGACGCTTAACATTCCGATCGTCCTCTGGCTGATGCGCTCGTTCTTCAAGGACGTTCCATACGAACTCGTCGAAGCGGCTCTTATGGAAGGTGCCTCGCATTCTCGGATTTTCTGGGAGGTGGCGATCCCCCTCTCCCAGGCCGGGCTTGCGACCACTGGATTCCTGCTGCTGATCCTGACCTGGAATGAATTCTTCTTCGCGGTGAACCTTTCCGGTCACTCGGCAGCGACGCTTCCTGTCTACATGGCTTCCTTCTTCACCACCGAAGGGCAGAGCTGGGCGCGCATGTCGGCCGCATCCATCATCGCTGTCCTCCCAGTGCTCGCCGCCGGTTGGCTTGCGTCACGCGCGCTGGTCAAAGGAATGCTTGCGGGAGCGGTGAAATGACAGTGAAAGTAACCTGCCTAGGCGGAGCTGTCCTCGATTTGATCTATGGGGTCGACGAGCTTCCGCATGAGGATGGCAAGAGCATTGCCCGTTCCTTTGCGGAAAGCGGCGGCGGAATGGCAGCGAATGCCGCCGTCATCGTCAGCAGACTTGGCGGACAGGCAATCTGGTGTGGCCGAGTAGGAGACGACGACAAGGGAAGGCGCATACTTGACGGGCTTCGTTTGGAAAAAGTCGATGTCCGGACGGCGAAGGTTGTCTCCGGAATTCAGTCATCCCACTCGATCGTCCTGAAGGATCGCATTGGCAACAGGGCGATTATTCTGTACCGCTCCGAAGCATTGGAGGTCGATCCGTCCTGGCTACCTCTTGAGAAACTCCTGGTCGCAGATGCGGTCCTTGCCGACAATCGATGGATCGAAGGGGCGGTCGCTTTGCTTTCCGCGGCCCGAGCACGCGGCATCCCAGCGGTCCTCGACGCAGACAGTGCTGGCGATGACACCACGCTCAAAGCAGTTTCTGCCGCAAGCCACGTTGTCTTCTCCGCCCCCGGCCTTGCATCTCTGTTCAAGACGAAGACGCCCGAGGAAGGTTTGCGCCGCGCTCAGAAGCACGCTCCCTTCGTTGCCGTCACACTCGGCAGCAAGGGCGTCCTCTGGCTTGATGAGAGCGGAGCAGCCCGACATGTCCCATCGTTCCCGGTCGCCGCGGTAGAGACAGTCGGGGCAGGCGACATTTTCCATGGAGCGTTCGCGTTTGCCCTTGGGCGCGGACAGTCGGAGGAGGACGGCTTACGCTTTGCGGCCGCCGCAGCCGCCATAAAGTGTGCCGGCGAGGGGGGGACGCGAAAGCTTCCCGCGTATGCCCGACGTCGAAGCGCTTTTGGCACCCCCGAAAACCTCGAAACTAGCATCCGCAAGAGATGCGTGAAAAGAAACAGGAGGAAACAATGACTGGATCAAACAACGTCGCCGCACTGAGTTCGCTCATTCGCCAGATGCGTTCCGTGGATCTCGCTCCCAAGCTTGAGCGCGGAATGCCAAAATTCCCGACCCATCCCCACATGGTTATTGATCCGACCATGACACATGCGCATGACGGCTACTATTGCCAGAGTCTCTCAATGGCTGAACACACGGGCTGCCACTGTGACGCGCCATCGCACATCCATGCAGATCGGATGAGCGGAAACCGTCGATACCATCCCAGTCGACCGTTTGATCACTACAGCACGTGTCTACGACTTCTCGGAACGTGACTGGAAGCCTGGCGAGGTTCTGACCCGGAACGACATCATTTCGTATGAGGAACAGCATGGCGCGCCCGTCGGCGATGACGAGATCGCCCTCGTCAACTTCGGCTGGCTGAAGAAATACTGGTTCACCGACTCTCGGGCTTATTTCTATGCCCGCAACCAACCTGGAATGGATGAAGGCGTCGCCGAACTCTTTCATGACAGGAAGGTTCGTGCCGTCGGCGCTGACACAATCGCTTGCGAGATTCCAACCGTCGATTCCGAAATGGGCGATGACCCAGGACACGGCCGCCACTGGCTGCCGAACGGTATCCTAATCCTCGAGTGCGTTGCTCGGATTGAGCTTCTTCCCAGAAGCTGCTTTCTGTTTGCAGCTCCACTTCCTATCGAAAATGGTTCGGGTTCGCCGTTGCGCCCCGTGGCCTTCTTTTAAGTCTGGAAGGACATGAAAATGGCGCCCGTAAGCCTGCAGAACGTCACCAAGTCCTTTGGAGCGCTCGACGTCATAAAGGGCGTCAATCTGGACATCGCGGACAAGGAGTTCGTCGTGTTCGTCGGCCCCTCCGGATGCGGGAAGTCCACGCTGCTGCGAATGATCGCAGGACTCGAGGATATTTCGGCCGGGACCGTCAGCATCGATGGCGATGTCGTGAACGACCTTCCGCCAGCGAAGCGTGAGATATCGATGGTGTTCCAGTCATATGCCTTGTACCCGCACAAGACGGTCCGGGAAAACATGGGCTTCGGGCTGCGAATGGCCAAGATGGACAAGACGGTGATTGATCGGAAGGTCAATGAGGCCGCAAAGGTCCTGGAGCTTGAGCCCCTGCTTGACCGGAAGCCGAAACAGCTTTCCGGCGGGCAGCGCCAACGTGTTGCCATCGGTCGAGCGATCGTTCGGCAGCCCCGCCTTTTCCTTTTCGATGAACCGCTCTCAAACCTCGACGCTGCCCTTAGGGGGCAGATGCGCATTGAAATCGCCCGTCTTCATCAGTCGTTGAAGGCCACGATGATTTACGTCACCCACGATCAGGTCGAAGCCATGACGCTGGCCGACAAGATCGTCGTGCTGAACGCGGGGGCGTATCGAGCAGGTTGGCAGTCCGCTCGAGCTTTATGAACGACCACAGAACCTGTTCGTGGCGGGTTTCATCGGTTCGCCGAAGATGAACTTCTTGAAAAGCGAGGTGCTCGGGGTCGAGGGAAATCAGATCCATGTCGGCATCGGACACGGCATCAACTTCTCTTACCCTCTGTCAGGGAACGCCCAAGGTCGCAGCGGGCACAAAGGTCACCATTGGCATTCGGCCGGAGGATTTCTCGTCCGGCGCTGGTGAAATCAGCATCCCCGTCGAGGCGATCGTGGTCGAACACCTGGGAGCGGAAACTCATGTCCTGAGTTCTCTTGGGAGCACCGAAAATCTCACCGCGGTGCTGGAGGGCCGTTCGCCCGTGAAGGCTGGTGACCGCTTCACCGTCTCAGCCCCGATAAACCGCGTCCACATCTTCAACGACCGGGGATTGGCGATAGAAAGTCCGCTCAGAAGCCCAGCGGCGTATTGAGCAAGAACTGAATCAAAGAGGAAGACAAAGACAATGACACCAGACTTCAGCGTAGCCGGCAAGACCGTTCTGATCACCGGAGGCACAGGCGGCATCGGGAGCGAATTCGCCAAGGCGTTTCTCGCACATGGTGCGAATGTCATCGTCGCCGACATGGCGCAACCAAAGGCGGACATGGACACCCGCATCCGTTACGAACCCCTCGATGTCACGAGCGATGAGGCAGTCGAAGGACTAGCCGCACGGATCGTGACGCTTGACGTTGTGATCCATTGCGCTGGCAAGCTCGCGCTGGGAAGAATACAAGCCAGCCGTCTTCACCAACATCCTCGACATTCACCTGGTCGGCAATCTCCGTCTTGCAGAACGCGTTCCGGGAGCATCTGAAGAAGACCCGTGGGTGCCTCATCAACATCGGCTCGATGTATTCTTACTTCGGCGCGCCACAGGTCCCAGCCTATGCGGCTGCGAAGACCGCAGTCGTCTCGCTGACCAAGTCGCTCGCCATCGCCTTCGCGGAAGACGGCATCCGCGTGAACGCAATCGCACCCGGCTGGATCAAGACGGAGATCAGCCGCGGAGGTCGCTGAAAATCCGGCTTTCAACGACAAGGTCGTCGCGCGTATCCCTAATGGTGAATGGGCGGATCCTTCCGATCTGGCCGGGACGGCAATCTTCCTCGCATCGTCGGCATCGTGTCTGATCAACGGTGTGACCATTCCCGTCGATGGCGGCTACTGCGCCATGTGATTTCGATTTCGGTACTTCCGAATTTCTATCCGGCGCAATTCCGCGCCGGACGCATTTCTCAAAGTGGAGGAGAGACTATGCTCACGAGACGCACACTTACAGGTCTTATTCGCAATGTAATCGTTGCCATGGCTGTTTCGACGGCTCTGACCCCTGTGGCCGGATTCACGCAGGAGGCCGTTAGAATCGGCTTCTTCGGTCCGCTCACCGGACCGACCGCTCAGGCAGGACAGGCTTTGCGCAACGGCACGGCACTGGCGGTGGACGACATCAATGCCACTGGCGGCGTAGACGGAAAGCAACTGGCATTGGTCGAGTACGACGACCGCTCGTCGCCTGAGCAGGCGGTGCGTTCGGCTACGAAGCTGGTTCAGGTCGATCATGTGGTGGCCATCGTTGGATCGCTGCATAGCGGGAACATTCTTGCCGCCGGTCCGGTGATCGAAGAGGCCAAGACGCCGTTGGTCGGCGCTGGCACATCCCCGACCTGGCTGCAAAAGGGATACAAGTATTTCTTCCGCGCTCTGGAAACAGCCAGCTTTCGGGCCAGCAGCTTACGAAGTACGCCTCGTCGCAGAAATTCGCCAACGTCGCTGTCTTCCACAGCAATGACGAATACGGCAACAGCGGTGCCAAGGACTTCACCAAGACCGCCACGGACGCGGGCCTGAAAATCGCTCTGGATGAATCCTTCACGCATGGCGATCGCGATTTCACTGGGCAGATCGGCAAGATTGTCAGCGCCGCGCCAGACGCAGTGTTTCTCTGGGCTCTCGGAGACGATCTGGGGCCGGTTACCAAGCAGTTGCGCCAGCTCGGCTACTTCGGACCTATCCTAGGCCCGGAAGGTTATACGCTCCCGGAAGCCCTCTCGATCTCTGGATCGACGTCTGACGGTGTAGTCTTCGCCTCGCAATATCTCGTCCCGAAGACGTCGGCCGATGCGACGGATCCGGCGATGAAGACGTTCCTGGATGCGTATGAAAAGAAGTTCGGTTCCATGCCGGCTTCCGACAACGCATTCCACGGCTACGATGCTGTAAAGATCATAGCCGAAGGAATTCGGTCCGCAGGATCAGTCGAAGGACCAAAGGTCCGGGACGCCATCAACAACATTGTGGATCCGAAAGGCATCGCCGGTACTTTCAACTTTGCTGGCAAGCAAGGCGAAGGCATCGACGCTGTCCGTCTCTACCAGATCAAGGACGGGGTCTACTCCGAAATCAAGTAATCAGTAAGGTCGCACCCGCTTGCGGTGGGTGCGACCTCGTTGCGAGGGAAATGTCATGCAGTTCTTGATCCAGCTCATCATAGGCGGCCTGATGGTCGGCGCGATCTACGCGCTGATCGGAATGGGCTTCAGCCTCATCTATCGTTCATCCGGCTTGCTCACCTTTGCCCAAGGCGAGTATTTCATGCTGGGCGCGTTCGTCGGATATACGTTCTTCGCCATCCTCGATCTTCCCTATCCGATCGCGCTTGCTGGCGTAATCGTCGTGATGACGGGGGTCGGGTTCCTTTCCGAACGTCTGCTGATCGGGCCGCTGCTGCGGCGTGGAAGTAGTCCGATCCATATCGTGCTCGCGACGATCGGTCTGGCAATCTTCCTGCAGAACGCTGCAATGATGATCTGGGGAAGCGAAGGCTTTCACATGCCTTCCGTCATGGGTGAAATGCCCGTGAACATTGGCGGTGTTTACATCCTCCCGCAGAATGTCGCGATCGTTGCGATCATGCTCGGGCTGATGGTCGCCCTTCACTTCTTCATGAACAAGAGCAAGCTTGGGACCGCTCTCCGCGCGGCCGCCCAGGATAAGCTGGCTGCCGGAACGCTAGGAATCAACGTACCACTTGCCGTCGGACTCACATGGGGCATCGCGGTCGGTCTGGCCGGGATAGCGGGAATGCTGATTGCCCCGATCTATGGCGTCAACGCACATATGGGTCTGCTCGTTGGCCTGAAGGGTTTCGCAGCGGCGGTTGTCGGCGGATACGGCTCCATCTACGGGGCGGTGCTTGGCGGTCTGCTCGTTGGCCTCGTAGAGACGCTGTCATCCGGCTATATCGACTCCAGCATGAAGGACGTCATCGTCTTCGCATTCCTTCTTCTGGTTCTTTTCCTCAAGCCAACGGGCCTGGTGCCCAACGTCATGCTGGAGGATTAATATGCTGAACTCAGCTGCTCTCGCCAAATACCTGCCGATCATCCTTGCAGGTCTGCTGCTGTTCTTCCCACTCGTGGTCAGCAACAACTACTTCCTGCTGATCGCTACCCTGATCGGCATCTACGTTATCGTGAATTCCGGGCTGGACATCGTGTACGGCTATTCTGGGCAGATCACCCTCGGCCAGGCCGGGTTCTACGCCATCGGCGCTTACACGTCGGCAATCTTGTCACTGCACACCGATCTCCCTGTGATCTTCTGCATGATCGCTGGTGGCCTGCTGTCCTCGTTCCTTGGAATGATAATCGCCATTCCCTCCCGTTAAGCTCGTGCACCACTTCCTGGCGATGGTCACGATCGGCTTTGGCGAAATCGTTCGCCTGCTCGCGGTGAACGGTGGCGAGTTGACGGGGCCGCCGACGGCATCCCGTTCATTCCGAAGCTTTCCATCGTGGGCTTCACCTTCGATACCGTCAACAAGTACTATTATTTCGTCCTCGCAGCGGTCGTCGTCCTGCTTTGGATGAAGCAGAACCTCGTGAATTCGCGTATCGGACGTGCGTTTCGCTCGATCCACGACAACCCGGATGCGGCATCGGCCTTCGGCATCAATGTGCACCGTATGAAGGTCACAGCCTTCACCATCGAGGGTTTTTTTCGGCGGCTTCGGTGGCGCGTTGTATGCACACCTCATCGGCTTCATCAGCCCCGAGACCTTTAGCCTGCAGCAGTCGGTCCTGTTTTTGACAATGGTGCTTCTCGGTGGCGGCGGATCATTCTGGGGGCCGATCGTTGGAACCGTGGTGATCTCCGTGCTGTTCGAGTTGCTTCAGCCACTTGGACAGGCACAGATGGCTATCTACGGCCTGATCATCATGGGAGTCATGCTGTTCATGCCTCGCGGCATTGTCGGGGAAGCTGCAGTCCTATGTCACGGGCGCAGCAGATCGCAAACGTCGTGGCGAAACCGAAGCGCTAGAACTGACCCAGCAAGCAGAAACGGTGAGGCTGTGATGACCCTGCTCAAAGTCGAGAATGTAACGAAGCGGTTCTCCGGTCTGACTGCGGTGAATGACTGTAGCTTCACAGTCAACAGCGGTACCGTTCATGCGCTGATCGGTCCGAATGGGGCTGGCAAGACTACGATGTTCAATATGATCGGGGGCGCATTCCCGCCGACGTCCGGGAACATCGTCTTCGATGGGACGCAGCTCGCCGGCCAGCCGCCATACAAGCGAAACCAGCTTGGCATCGCCCGAACTTTTCAGCTCATCAGTCTCTTCAACGAGATGAGTGTGATCGAGAACGTCATGGCAGGAAGTTTCTGCCGTACCAAGGCAGGATTGTTCTCTTCGCTCTTTTGCCTGCCGAACGCGACGCGGGAGCAGGCACTGACAAGACAAAAAGGCCGGGAGATCCTGGAATTTGTCGGGTTGGATGCAGGTGCTCACGTCGAGGAGAACCTCGCCCGAAATCTCTCATACGGGGGAACAGCGAATCCTGGAGATTGCGCGGGCCCTGGCGAGTGACCCGAAACTACTGCTGCTGGACGAGGCCAGCGGCCGGTATGAACCCGACCGAGAAAGTCCGGCTGACCGCTATGATCCGGCGCGTCCGGGAGCGCGGAGTAACCGTGCTCATCGTCGAGCATGACATGCGTCTGATCATGGACTGCGCCGATACCATCACCGTGCTCGACCATGGCAGCAGGATTGCCGAAGGCCGCCCGGACGAAATCCGGTCGCACCCAAAGGTGATCGAAGCCTATCTCGGAAAGGGAGCTGCGTGATGTTGACGGTGAAGAACCTCCAATTCAGCTACGGCGCGGTGGAAACCATCCATGGCGTTAATCTCGAGGTCAAGGCCGGTGAGGTCGTCGCCCTGATCGGAGCGAATGGTGCTGGGAAGACGACGACGCTTCGGTGCATCTCCGGCATCCTAAAACCGAGCAAGGCTTCCATTCAGCTCGAAGGAAAGGAGCTGTTCGGCCAGGCTGCGCATACGGTGGCGAAAGCCGGGATCGCCCATGTCCTCGAGGGACGGCATCTCTTCAAGCACCTGTCGGTCCGGGAGAATCTGATGATGGGCGCATACCATCGCAAGGACAAGGAAGGAATCCTTCGCGATCTCGATCGAGTGTATGGGCTGTTCCCCCGTGTCAAGGAGCGCCTCGCTCAGGCAGCCGGCACGTTGAGCGGCGGTGAACAGCAGATGGTGGCGATGGCGCGATCCATCATGTCGGATCCCCGCATCCTCTTGCTTGACGAACCCTCGATGGGACTGGCTCCGAAGGTAGTCGATACGATCTTCGAGATCATTGCCGATGTCGCGAAGACAGGTCTTCCCATCCTTCTTGTAGAGCAGAATGCCAATCGTGCCCTGTCACTGGCGCACCGAGCCTATGTTCTGGAGGTGGGTTCGGTCGTCCTTTCGGACACGGGCAAGGCGCTGATGAACAACGATCAGGTGCGAAAGAGCTACCTGGGCGGATAGTCCGGATAACACCCTCATTTTAAGGCCGCATCTGAGTGGTCAAATTGGAAGGATAAACACATGGGCTCGTGGAGCGATTTTCGCCGGGATAGGATCCTGGTTGCTGGTCAATGGGTGTCGGCAGATAACGGCGGCGTGCTTGACGTCATCGATCCTGCTACTGGGGAAAGCATTGGCACTGTCCCAAATGCGGGTGTTGCCGAGACCGGACGGGCGATCGAGGCCGCATCGGCTGCATTCGAAACGTTCAGTCGCACCACTGCGGCCGAACGGGCCAAGATGCTTCGAGACCTATCGACGGCCATCCTCGACAATCAAGATGCTCTGGCCGAACTCCTTACCCGCGAACAGGGCAAGCCGTTGGCTGAGGCCAAAGGCGAAGTGGGCATGAGCGCCGCTTATATCCTGTGGTTTGCCGAGGAGGCGCGTCGGGTCTACGGGGATACCATTCCTTCCCCGTGGGGCGACCGCCGGATCATGGTGACAAAAAGCCCTGTGGGCGTCGTAGGCGCCATCACGCCCTGGAATTTCCCATCCTCGATGCTGGCCCGAAAGATCGGTCCCGCGTTGGCGGCGGGTTGTACGGTCGTCGCCAAACCAGCGAGCCAGACGCCTTACTCGGCACTGGCATGGGGTGTCCTCGCCGAACAGGTTGGCATTCCCGCAGGCGTCATCAACATTCTCACAGGCAGCGCTCGTGAAATTGGTGGTGAGCTGACGTCCAATCCTTTGGTCAGGAAAATCACGTTCACCGGGTCGACCGGTGTCGGCAAACTCCTGCTGAAGCAAGCCGCAGCAACGGTCAAGAAGGTCTCGATGGAACTCGGTGGCAACGCGCCGTTCCTGATCTTCGACGATGCTGATCTCGACCGTGCCGTCGCCGGGGCAGTCGCGGCGAAGTTCCGAATGCCGGACAGACATGCGTCTGCACAAACCGACTTTATGTCCAGGCCGGGGTCTACGACCGCTTCCTTGAAGCCTTCTCGAACGCCACCGAAAAGTTGGTCATCGGCTCCGGGCTCGAGCAAGGTGCAACTCTCGGCCCGCTCATCGACGATGCAGCCGTTGCCAAGGTTGAGGAATTCATCAGCGACGCCCTCGGGAAAGGCGCGTGTCGTCACCGGCGGCAAGCGGCACCCCAAGGGAGACCGCTTCTATGAGGCCACTGTTCTCGCAGACGCCAACGCGACCATGAACTTCGCCCACGACGAAATCTTCGGCCCGATTGCCCCGGTCTTCAAGTTCGAGACCGAAGATGAGGCTGTGCGACTGGCCAACGACACGGAGTTCGGTCTGGCCGCCTACTTCTACACCCAGGATCCGGGACGAGCGTTCCGCGTTTCCGAGCGCCTTCAATACGGCCTCGTCGGCATCAACGAGGGTATGATCACCACCGAAGTGGCACCGTTTGGCGGCTTCAAGGAATCCGGCGTTGGAAAGGAAGGATCGAAGTACGGCCTCGATGACTATCTCGACGTCAAATATGTCTGCGTCGGCGGTCTGGGTCTGTAGTCGGAAAGGAGTGGGTCATGAACGAGTATAAAATTGCGCTGATTCCTGGGGACGGCGTAGGGATAGAAGTGATCGATGCAGCATGGCTGGTGCTCGAAGTAGCTTCCCAGCGGTTCGGCTTCAAGCTGGCATCAGAACGCTTTGATTGGTCGTGCGAGTACTATCTGAAGAATGGCCGGATGATGCCTGAAGATGGGATCAAGACCCTTAGGCAGTTTGATTCTATCCTCCTAGGCGCTGTCGGCTGGCCAGCGCAGGTCCCGGATTCAATCTCGCTACATGGCCTGCTTCTACCTATCCGAAAGGCGTTCGATCTGTATGTGAATGCACGACCGCACAAGATCTTGAAGGGAACTACTGGACCGCTGAAAGCGGAGAATTTCGATATCCTCTGCATCCGGGAGAATACCGAGGGCGAATACAGCGGGGCCGGCGGCCGGGTGCATGTCGGCACGCCTGACGAGGTTGCCGTCGAGACATCGATATTTACGCGCAGAGGCGTTGAACGAATTCTGCGCTATGGATTCGAGCAGGCACAAAAGCGCAGCGGTCGGCTGGCATCAGTCACGAAATCAAACGCCCAAAAGCACTCGATGGTGTTCTGGGACGAAGTGACGGACGAGGTGGCCGTTGATTATCCGGACGTGGAAGTGAAGCGATATCACATCGACGCCATCGCCGCGCGCTTCGTGATGCAGCCTGAAACCCTAGACGTCGTCGTCGCCTCTAACCTATTCGGGGACATCCTGACTGACCTTGGTGCTGCGATACAAGGCGGTCTTGGTTTTGCAGCGTCGGCAAATGTGAATCCTGCCGGCGGCGTCCCTTCGATGTTTGAACCTGTTCACGGTTCGGCCCCCGGATATCGGGGGCGCGCATCGCCAATCCATTGGCGGCCATCTGGTCGGGGGCCCTGATGCTCGATCATTTGGGAGAGCATATCGCAGCAAAGGCAATTCTCTCGGCAATCGAAGCAGTCACATCTTCCGGCACGTCGAAAGGGGCGGACCAAGGAGGGAGTTCGACAACGATGGAGATAGCGGCAGGTGTGCAGCGCGCATTGCTAAAGTAATCAAAAGTTTGGTTCAGAAACCCACGTTAGGCAATCGAACAGAAATGCTTGTGGCGCGATAGCAACCTCGAAGGTAACCGCAAATGTTATTCTTAAAAAATGCACGTAAAAATTCTGTCGCTCGTGATCCCGCCCTGCTTGATCGGCGTGGCCCGGCCGCCTCCTTTCCGTAAGTTCCATAAATGTGGTTATGCGATACGTTATATGTAGCCGCAAAGTTAAAGTGTCCTGTTTCTGCAAAGTTGGAATGTCACACTCCCCGCGTTTGATGACGTGGGAGATTGCGGATGGGATTGATTGCGATGAGCGAGCGTGATTTGCAGCGGATCGAGGTTTTGTCGAAGGTCATCGATGGCCGGATGACGTTGGTGGGTGCGGCGCATGTGCTTAGCTTGAGCGAGCGCCAGGTTCGTCGGCTCTTGGAGCGGATCAGAACGAACGGTGCGGCTTCGATCCGGCACAAGGCGATCGGCCGGCCGTCGAACAACCGGATCAGCGACGGCGTGCGCGATTACGCGTTGACGCTGGTCCGCGAACGCTATGCGGACTTCGGTCCGACGCTGACGGTCGAGAAGCTTGCCGAGCGCGATGGATTGCGTGTGTCGCGCGAGACGTTGCGGCAATGGATGTCACAGGCCGGCATTTGGCTGTCGCGCAAACAGCGGCGGACGTTTCATCAGCCGCGCTTGCGGCGCGAGGCCTGTGGCGAATTGGTGCAGATCGACGGCTCGGAGCATCGCTGGTTCGAGGAGCGTGGCGATCCGTGCTCGCTGCTTGTGTTCGTCGACGATGCGACGGGCAAGCTGATGCAGTTGCGGTTCGTGCGGTCGGAAAGCGCCTTCAGCTATTTCGAGGCACTTGAGCTCTATTTGAAGGATCACGGCGCGCCTGTTGCCTTCTATTCCGACAAGCATTCAGTATTCCGGGTGGCCAAGAAGGATGCCAAGGGCGGCCAGGGCATGACCCAGTTCGGGCGTGCACTCTCAGAGCTAAGCATCGAGATTCTTTGTGCAAATTCCAGCCAGGCGAAGGGCCGGGTGGAGCGGATGAATCGGACATTGCAGGACCGGCTGATCAAGGATCTACGTCTGGCCGGCGTCAATAATATGGAGGATGGCAATGCCTTTCTGCCCCGGTTCATGGAGGGGTATAACCAGCGGTTCGCCGTGGCCCCTACCCGGTCCGATGATCTGCATCGGCCGATGTCACTTGCGCCGGATCGTCTGCGGGAGATCCTTGTGCAAGCGCGAGCAGCGTTATGTCGGGGCGCAATTGACGTTTTCGTTTGAGCGCCAGCGGATCATACTGGAAGAGAACGACGTGACGCGCGGGCTGGTCGGTCGCTATGTCGAGACCTATGCCTATGCGGATGGTCGGCTCGACGTGCGCTGGAAAGGCCATTCGCTGCCGTATCGGGTGTTCGACAAGGACCAGCGGGTGACGCATGCGGCGATCACCGAGAACAAGCGGCTGAGTGATGTGCTGGCCTATATCAAGGAACGCCAGGAGCAGAGGCCAGAACCGAAGGTGAAGACCAACAGCGAGAAGAATGGTTACAAGCCGCGAGGTCAAAAGCCGGGACGTAACAGGGATTTCATCAACGGTCCGGCGGTGATCGCCCGGCGCCAGCAAGCGCAGTCTCGCTTTGATGCGGCGGAATGATCAGCTGATTTGCGACGCTCAAAGCTCACATGAGGATTTCGCCGTCAAGATCAATCACTGTTTCATAGCGTGCTCCTTTCGATCCGTATCGATCCATGGTCTGAGCCACTTTGCATGACGCGGCACGTTTCCGTCGCCGGTTCAAACTCACATACGGTCGCCGTTTTGTCCGGCAGCACCACTATCCCGCTTGCGTAGCGGCAAGGCTCAGGAGAACGGGACCAATCTAAAGCGCGGCATTTGAAGCCCGACTTTGAGGCGGTTCGCTCACCTGGATCCGCCAGGATTGATCAGTCCTGGAAGATTTGTGTGTTCGGTCATTGTATGGTCGTCAGGCGGTCTTCATAACAGCCCCTTCGATGACAACACCCGCAGTGACAAACTTCCACAGCGCGATAAGGAGCTTGCGCGCAAGTGCCACAACCGCAGCTTTCTTTAAACGTCCACCATTCGACTGGACCCGATCCACAAACCAACGACTGAGCGCTGATGCTGGCTGATTGCGTAGCCATAGCCAGGACAATTGAATCATCGTGGTGCGCAACCGGGGATTCCCTGCTTTTGAGACACCTTGTTCGTGGTCAATCGTCCCGCTCATCCATGGGGTCGGTGTCAAACCTGCATAGGCGGCAATCTGCCGCCGATTCTCAAAATGTCGGCACAGCGCTTCGGTCCAAAGAACGGCGGCAAACTCAGCGCCGACACCTTTTAAGGTAAGCAACATTGCCGGCGCCGGTGCCTCAGACGCTAGCGGCTCATGTACGGAAAGGAGGGAATTACGCTCGCTCTCCACCGCGGCGATTTGCTCAAGCAGCAACTCAAGACGATCGAGTTCTCGATTTATTTGAGCCTTGAGATGCTTCGGCAAGCCACGGCCGTCTCCGGTGCAAAGCTCCTCAAGCCGTATGCGGCGATCTTTGCGAAGCGGTTGATAGCCGCTGACGCCCTGGGCGAAAAGTAGACCCTTGACGCGATTAACATGCCTTACCCGCTCCGCAATCAACACTTTGCGTTCCCGGCAGATCTGACGCCGGTCTTCGTCCTCATGGGACGGCGCTCTGACCATTGCGCACACACGTGGCTCGCCACGCTTGAATGCCAGCAGTGTCCGCGTCAGTGCCTCTCCATCAATCTTGTCGGTCTTAACGCGCCGACGTCGACGAGAGGTCGCGATAGAAGCTGCATCAACCACGTAACTCTCAATCCCGTTCGCTTCCAGAACCCGATGGATCCAAAAGCCATCCAATCCGGCCTCTTGGATCGTCACGATGGGAAACGACTTCCCTGTTCGTAGCCGCGCCTTCAGTTGGAGCTGCTCAAACCGAGCGAGCAACTCGGCTATATTGCCGCCGTCCACCACATGCTTCGACATCTTTTCGCCGTTGCCCGGCGACAACGAAGTGATCAACCAGGTCGATCGGCTAAGTTCCAACGACACAAAAATTGCGCCAAGATCAGTGCGGACAGCGGTTGGCGTCTTTGATTGAACGGATGTGGCTTCCATAACCTATTCCTTCTGAGCGAGTGCTTTGATGCAGCCTCACTCTGCCAGAGCGTCGGCCGCTGTTCACTCCTCATGGGATCTAAAGCCGAAGGGGTGCCGTTCACCCGCCCCGCTCTGTCCTTGCAACCGGATCAGCCGGTCAGATCGGGGCTGATCGTCATGCCGTGTGGCAACGACAAGGGACACTTCTACTTTGCACACACCGTGACATTCCAACCTTGCCGCCACAGTTATATCATTTCGCAATGCTAGTGACAGCTTGTGGCTGTACACCTCAGTGCCCAATCGAGATCAACCTCGCCCCAAAGAAATTTATCAAGATACTGTATTTTAACGATATTCACACGCTTATTCACGAACTTGTGAACTTCATAATGACCGTAGAGAAATATTATTCCTTCAAATGATGGCGTTCACAACATAAACTTCTGGTAGCGAAGAAGGTGTAATCGGCGCTTGAGAAATTTGCTCTCGGCTGCACCAAAATCTACCAAAGATGTGTCGATGAACGATTGTTTTGGCAGTGACTTATCTTGGCTCATTGAGCATCATGCGGAACTTGTAGCCTCGGTAGAAACCCTAAGGCAGCAGTTCGACAACGGCGCGGGTGATCGTGGAATGCTTGGCAAGGCGGTGGCCGAAGAAGAAATGGTCCGCGACAAGTTAGTCCGGTGGCGGCCTTCTTCCATTCTCGAAGCACAGGCGAAGCTTCTCTATCTCGTCCATTTCCTCGCAAGCACGAAGAGCTCCTTTGACACGGAAACGATGTCGGAAATTGTAGAATCCGTCGATCACCTCCGATGAAACAGGAAGCAACCAAGAACGTCACTGCTCGGTTTTTGTGGTCTTATTTTGAAGAACCGCGACCGTCTCAAGAAGCGTGACGATCGAAGACATGGTGTCGAACGGGAGATCTTCCAGCAATTTCATCATCCGAAATCGGGTATCAGCCTCTTTCTCCGTTGCACCCCATAAGTGAGGAGCTGCCGAGAAAAGCATTGTAAGCGGCGACACCCCCAGAACCTCACTCAGGTGAATCAGCCTGCTGACGTGCATCTTTGATGAGTTGCGCTCATACCGGCCGTACACCTGCTCGCTCAAACCGACGAGTGTCGCAAGCTCTGCTCTGCTAAGATTCTTATCCTGCCGACAGTTCCGTAGCGCCTCACCAACTTTCGTGTCGAGATCTTCAAACGTCGAAATATCGCCGAAACTCTCCCGTCTGTAGACAGGCTTCTCATTTTCCGGATCCGATGTCTTCACCAGCCCCAACTCAGCGATGTGACTTTCCAGTTTCGTCGTCATATTCCATTAACCCAAACCGCAACGCACGAGTCATACAATACGATGGGGTCGAATGGCTATGGACTTCCTTGGGGTGGTTCGCGCGAGAGGGTATTCGACATCTGCGCCGATTTGCCTTCATCTTTGCAAGCTGAACCAGAACCGGCTTGGCTGTCCCGTGATCTCGTCCTTGATGTCGAAATAATAGGGATCGCTGCGCAGGGGTCGCCACGTGTATTCCAAGTAGACGCATGAATTATTTCCGGAGAAACCGCGTGTGAGGCCATCCGCCGTCGCCTCGGCGCGGCTACCGCAGGGAAAATCCGGAATAGCTGTTTCCGCCATTGCATGTCGTCACTCTGCGCATGCACCGTGACTGTTCACGCGAAAACCCCTGCCCCCCAACATCGTCTGCGGCGGCGGGTGTCCACCCTGTCGGGCACTCCGCATATTTCTCATAACCGGGTTTGCCGGCGCCACCTTCCGGGCAGGTCGGCCACGAAAATCCTGGTTTCTTCATCGCCGATATCAACTTTTCCATCGGCGGATGGCAGGTCTCGACACCACGCCAGGATGGGTCGGAGGAGGACGCGCAAAGCAGGATCTCGCATCCCCATTCACTCGCCTTCGCGGGCGTGACAAGCAAACTGGGGAAGGCAATTGAGAGCATCAGGAGGAGGACATATTTCACGGTAATCACCTGGGTTGTTGTCTGACGAAATAACTACCGGTCACGGCGCGACGGCTGACGTCGCGCGTCCGCAAACGGCGGCGAGATCTCACTCCGGCGCTCTGAAAGCAGGTTGAGATCGGCCAACGGCCGGCGGCCCACAGTCCTGTCGACGGCCTTCCGACGCCACTCTGCCATGTCGAGCACATAGGTCGCCCACATCCCGTAGCGGGCTGCAACGGCATGGCTTTGAGCCTCAAAATATCCACTACCACTGGGAAACGGCGTTATCAGTCTCGCCCATCCGACCCGCAACATTTCGTGCGCGAGATCCCGACCGGCGACGCTACAGATGCCGCTCGCAACATCAGAATAGCCCTGGACGGCAAGACTGCACGTGACGACCTGGCTGCCGATGGTGCGCTTCAACCACGCCTTCGCAAAGGCGCCACAGGGCACTGGGGCAAGAGAATTATTGCCGGGGCGGGTTGCCTTTGGATCAAAGGCCCATTGCGGCAGATCACAGCTGTCGATTTCGGCGAGCCGAACCAGCACACGGCGATTGGCAAACCACAGCGTGCGCCCGTCGATCACAGCCACTCGCCCCTTTATCGTACTTCGGCCGGCAGCCATCTGTTCCTCCGACACATCATCGGTCAAATCCGCCGCCCTGCTCTCGCCAGAAGCGATAGTCAAAAGTGAAACAGCGAAAACCACCTTCCGGATCATGGAGCACTCCTCAAATTCCTCGCCGCATGGCTCAGCAAAATTGCCGGATGCTGAACGTCCTTGAACCGCCAGAGTCCTCTCCGCCTCTCGCGTGCTTCCTGTTCAGCGACCGCATATGGAGGGTGGACAGGCAGTCCATCGGGTTTCAGGCTCGCGAAGCCGTAGCCCTCCGTGATCATCATCATTGCGAGGTCAAGTTGCTGGTTCCCGACCTGGGCGTAGCAGACGACGAAAATCAGATCGCTCTGTTCGGCGACGGGCGCGCAGACTGGTTTTGTGTCCTTGATGAAGGCGGCCAGGACCGCGATCGACGCTTCGCCGCAATCGCGCCTGGTTCCGGACCGATCCGTGTAGGGCGTGCCTCGCAAGCAAGACTGGAGGCCATAGAGACGAATGCGTCTGCCCTCCGAAACCACAGTATCTCCCGTTTCGAACACGGCTCCTTGCGCGAGTTCGAAATAACCGGCTGGCGACGCGCTGGCTGCGGTCACCGAAAGGCAGGCTGCAATCGCGCTCTTGATCGGAAGCGGCTTCATTGAGCCTGCACCCTTGGATCAGCCCACATGCCAAAACCACCCCGCCCTGTTTTCTCTGCGTCCGCAAGGTCGGGCCGCATCAAAGTGCCGTCCTGCTTTTTGACAGTCGAAGGGCTCCGAGCGAAAGCAGTTGCTCCTCTAGGTTATCGACCGTGTCTAACGAGCCCGGATAATTGTAATATCCGAAGCAGGTGGCATCCTGCAGGGGTGCTTTTGCTCGGTTAAAAATGCGCGGCAAAAGATCACCTTGGCCGATTTCAGCAGGATGTCGAGCTGCTCGCGGGCGTAGTCCCCACAGCGACCCGCGAAACCCTCTTTCTGATTGACCATCTCGCCCCCGGCAGGGCTCCAACCCATACAGGTGCAGACCGACTTCGGCATCGACCTCGATGTCAACGGGGGAGTTTGCACGGAATCCGTTCGGCGAGGCGAAGCCCTTCCGGTCCACGACTTTTCCGTCGTGGTCATAATACTCGACCACCAGAACCGCCTTTCCGGGGGCTGCCAGCGATTTCACATAGGCCTGATCGATTGCCCCGCCGGCGCATGCATGAGCGGCGAGCAGAACCGCTGGCAAAGCAAGGATTGTTCGGGAGCCGACAAAACCTGTTACCAATCTTGTTATCATGTCTACAGCCTCCGAATGCATTTTTAGGCTTTTCGACTCGAAATTTTCGATATAGGTATGAACATATTCGGTAACACATTCAAATGAAATTTACAGGCGGCTTCCCGAAAACTCAACAGCTATCGAGCATGGGATCAATCGGAAAGAGCAGTCAGGGAGGTGGAGTTTGAGATTGATCGCGACACGCATTCTGAGCGCCGTCCCTTTGCTCATACTCTCGACTGATAGCGTATATTGCTTTGATAATGCGCGATTTTCTGACAACTTCCCCCTATCCTCCGACGCGCGGCAGTTGTCCGTCGAACAAACCGCTTCGATGTTCGAGGATGATTTCGTGCTAGGTGCATCCGGCACAATAGCCAAGTCGGATGACACGCATGGTATGAACATAACTAGATTATTCGTCACCAACAATGCATCGGCGAACCTGATACCGTTAGGACATTCGGAGACCACCACAGCATCGAAGGATATGAACGCATCTTATTCCGAATTGGCGGGATCAGAAGCCGTGGTGGCCGAGTGCGGCCCCTCTCCTATGACACCGTCGGAAATCGAAAAACTTGTCGGCACGACCGCCGAAGCCTATGGCGTTGATCCAGGATTTGCCAAGGCGATCACTTGGACCGAAAGCCGGTTCGATCAGATCCGCAATAGCCCGATGGGCGCGCGCGACCCATGCAGCTCATGCCCGACACGGCACTGGGTCTCGGTGTACGGGACGCGTGTGATCCGGCATCGAACATCGACGGCGGTGTCCGTCATCTCAGAGCACTCATCGACGAATTCAAGAATCCACTCGTCGTGGCGGCCGCCTATAACGCCGGCAGCCGCGCTATCTATGGCAGTGGCGGCATCCCGCCGTACGGCGAAACGATTCGCTATGTGGCCGCGGTGATCAACCGCCAGCTTGGCTTGCAACTGCAGGCGCGCGGAGACGGTAAAGCAATATCCACGAACAAAGCACGCCTTTTCGACGAGCAGGCCAGCGACGTCATCGGAGCGCGTGGCAGCCAGTTCGTCAACGGCGTCATGCACTTCTGAATGCAAAGGAGAAGCAAATGAAAACCATCCTATCCGCCCGGCAGACGAAGGTATTGCGGATCGCTGCGGCCGTGTCCGTCATCGCGATTTCCCAGCTAGTCGCCGCAGATGTGGCGATGGCACAGGCGACCAACCAGGCTTTCGCGCCGCTCCAGACGGTGGTTCAGGCGGTCGTCGATTTCATCACGGGTCCGTTCGGCCGCCTGGTCGCCATCATCGCCGTCATCGGCCTTGGGTTCCTGGCTTTTGCCGGCCGTCTGAGCTGGTTCACGGCTGGCGCAGTCGTCCTTGGTATCGGGCTCGTATTCGGCGCGCCTGCAATTGTCGACCAGTTGATGTCGACTGTCGGGAATTGACCCATGGCTGAGTTCGAAGATGACAAGCCGACGCTTACGCCCGTGATCATTGGTCTAACGCGTTCGCCAACCCTGTGGGGTGTTCCCTACATGGCGATTGTCGTGGTGATCGGCCTGACGATCATCGCCTGGCTCGCAACCAACACGGTATGGGCGCTGCTGACGGCACCTGTCGCCTATCTGATCCTGTTCACACTGTGCACCTGGGACAGCCGCATCCTCGATGTGCTGCAGGTCGCGACGCGCATGACCCCGAAAACCCCAAACAAGTCCTTCTGGGGCGCCAACTCCTACGGACCGTGATCGCCATGCTGAAGCTCATCCGCGAAGAACTCGGGTTCGGCAATATCGCAGGGCGGGAAAAGCCGATGGCGAAGCACATCCCGTATCTGCGGCATGTCGCCGATAGTGTGGTCAAGCTGGAGAATGGCGCCCTGCTCTCGGTCATTCGCCTGAACGGTCTGTTTTTTCAGACCGAGGATCAGGCCGAACTCAACATGCGATCCGTCGTCCAGAATACGATGATCCGCGCGCTTGGTTCCAGCCGTTTCTCGCTGTGGTCGACGGTGGTTCGCCGCCAGGTCGAGAGCGATCTCGAGGGCATGTTCGACGATCCGTTCTGTGATCTCCTCAATCGTCGCTACATGGAGCAGCTCGGCGAAAAGCGCATGTTCACCAATGAACTCTATCTGAGCGTGTTGCGCAGCGGCATGCGCGGGGCACTTGCGGCCGGCGACAAAGCGCGGCGCCTGATCGGCAACGCCGGCTCCCGCGAGGCCGTAGACGATCAGTTGCGGGAATCTGTCGGTGAGCTTGAGGAGCTCGTCGGCAATATCTGCCGCGACCTGCAAAAGTATGGGGCTCGCCCGCTTGGCATCGTCCATCGCCAAGAAGAGCCCTATTCCGAGCCGTGCGAATTTTTCAACACCGTGCTGACCTGCGGCATTCCGCGTAAGATGCGCCTGCCGCGTATGAACATTGCAAACTACGTCGGGAGCTCCCGGCTGCACTTTTCCAGGCGCACCATGCAAGCGCAGGGACCGACAAAATCCGACGACCGCTTTGGTACGATGCTGTCGATCAAGGAATATCCGCCCTTCACCGGTCCTGGCATGCTCGACGGGCTTTTGCAGGTCAACCATGAATTCATTCTGACACAATCCTTCACCATCACCGACAAACCCATCGCGCAGGAGCGGATCTCACGCCTGCAGCGGCAAATCGCGGCCTCCGACGAAGCCGGCAGCGATGTCGAAAACGATATCGATTTCGCCCTGAACAGCCTGATGAACCAGGAGGCGGTGTTCGGCCTCCACCATATGAGCTTGCTTTGCCTGTCGCGCAATCTCGACGGCGTCAATAAGGCCGTATCCGATCTCGGCGCCTGCCTGACAGATATGAATGTCAACTGGCTGCGAGAGGATCTCAATCTGGAGGCAGCGTTCTGGGCGCAACTCCCCGGCAATCATGCCTATATCGCGCGAAACTCTCTGCTCTCGAGCTCCAACTTTGCCGGGCTTTCCTCGATGCACAACTTCGCCGCCGGCCAGACCGATGGCACGCATTGGGGAACGCCGATCACGATTCTGGAAACGACCAGCCAGACGCCTTACTGGTTCAATTTCCATCGAAGAGATATCGGGCATTTTCTGGTGACCGGCCCGACCGGCTCTGGCAAGACTGTCGCCCTCGCCTTCATGCTGGCTCAAGCCTTCCGGGTTCGGCCGTCGCCGAAGGCCGTCTTCTTCGACAAGGATCGCGGCGGCGAGATCTTCGTCCGTGCGATGAACGGCGCCTATGAGGTGCTGACGCCCGGAACGCCTACCGGCTTCAACCCCCTTCAACTGGAAAACACTGGACCGAACCGAGAATTCCTGTTGCGATTGCTGAAAGCGATGCTTCGCCTCGGCGACGGCAGCGACTTCGACCAGGAAGAAGAAGACATTCTCGAGCGCGCATTGCTGCGTTTAATGCAGGAGCCGACTGCCCAGCGGAACCTGGCAAATCTCTCGGGCCTGCTGATCGGCCGATCCCGCGCCGGGCCAAATGATCTCAACGCGCGTTTGCGTCCATGGATCGAAGGAGAAAAGGCTTGGCTCTTTAACGCCCAGCATGATGTTCTAACTCTGTCGGAACGGCGTGTGTTCGGCTTTGACATGACCAGCATCCTCGACAACGAAGATCTCAGAACCCCGGCGCTGATCTACATTTTCCATCGTCTGGACGAGCTTCTCGATGGCACGCCTGTGATGATTTTCATGGACGAAGGCTGGCGTCTTCTGCGGGATCCGACATTCAGCGACTTTATCGTCGACAAGATGAAGACCATCCGAAAACTGAATGGCATCGTCGGTTTCGGAACCCAGTCGGCCGCCGATATTGCTCGCGCGCCCGCCTCCCATACGCTGATCGAACAGTCGTCGACCAACATCCATTTTCCCAATCCGCGCCGACGAGGAAAGCTATATCAGGCGTTTTGGCCTGACGGTGAAGGAATTCAACTTCATCCGAACGACGCCGCCGGAGAAACGAACTTTTCTGATCAAGCATGGCAACGACAGCGTTATTGCCCGGCTCGACCTCAGCGCCATGCCCGACATGATCAAAGTTCTGTCCGGTCGCACGGAAACGATCGAGGAATGCGCGCGGCTGCGGCTGGACCTTGGAGATGACCCTTCTGCCTGGCTCCCGCGGTTCTGTGGTTGGGAGGGCTGGCCATGAAACGGCTCGCTCTTCCCCTTGGTATCGTCGTTGGTAGCGGGATGCTGCAACCCGCATGGGCTGACGTTCCTGTGATCGACAAGACAATCCTCAGCCAAGACACGGCGCGCGACGAGGCGACGACCGACATCGAGAAAACCGATCACGACCGCCATACGATCAACACCTCGGTGACTTGCTCGATGTATCGCCCCTCCCGTCGAAACGATCCAGTGGGTGCCGCCGAACAGAATTCCGAAATCTCCGGCCTGGTGCGCCGTATTGCCCGAGAAGAAGGTGTCGATGAGAACCAGTTCTTGGCACTCGTCTATCAGGAAAGCCGGTTCAACCCTTGTGCCAAATCCGGTGTGGGTGCGACAGGACTTGCCCAGCTGATGCCCGGCACTGCGGCCGACCTTGGCGTCGATGAGAACAATATCGAGGACAATCTGCAGGGCGGCGCTCGCTACTATAAACAGCAGCTGCGGCGCTACAATGGGAATGTCACCCTCGCGCTCGCCGCGTACAATTCCGGCCCCACGAACGTCAACAAATACGGTGGAATTCCACCGTTCAAGGAAACTCAAGGGTATGTGCGCAGCATCACACAAGATTGGCTGCCGGCCTTCGGCGGCTCCAACAAAACCGGGATCCCGCTCAATTATGGTGGCGGCGGAACGGCCTATACGGGAATGCGGGATTCCACGTTGAATGCCATGGGCACTTCCGCTGCGACGTCGGAGAGCCTGGCCAATGTTGGAAGCTGGTATGAGCAACTGGCGGGACTTCAGACCGGCACCATCCAGGACAGCTGGGATCATAACTCCACCGCGCGCAACGCCAATCTCGAAATGATGAACAACGTCATCAAACTCGGGACTGCCATGGCCGATCTGATCAATTCCCGCAATGCCGTTTCGACCTCCGACCTATCGAGTTCATCGCAATCCACGGCAAGCGGAGAGGACGAAGACAACCCGGACGACACGACTGGTCTTTGCGAGCCAAGACAGAAGCTGGTGTGGGATCCTGAGAAAAAGGTCTGTGTCGAAAAGCGTGAAGATGAAGCCAACATGCAGCTGTTGCTGCAAGCCCAGTAAGAGGAGATCGATATGAAATCTTACACTATGGCAGCGGGATTCACCCTGCTTCTGGCCAGCGCCGCATTCGCCGATGTGCCTGTCATCGACAAGACCAACTACAAGATCGCCAAACAGACGGCGGAAACGACGGACCGTATCCTCGACACCAACAAGAATATCCTGACCACTGTCGAGGACACCTTGAAGGCCGTCACAGGTGATCGCGGCAGTAGCGCGCAGCCGTTGCAAAATCTGGCGATCGGCCAAGGTTTTAGTGTCTCGTCCATGCCGTCCCTCGATAGCCTGATCAAAGGCGGCGTGCCTGACTTTGGTAATATGAGCGGTGATGTATCCAAGGTCGCCACAGCGTTCATCAACGGTCTGCAGCTGGTTAAATCGCTCTCGGGCAAGGAGAACAGCGACTTTTCCGGCGATAAATCCTACGAGCAATTGGTCAACACGGTGCTCGGCGTCTCAGCCCTGATCAATGGCGCGCAGAAGGCAACGGAGACGCGGCGCAGCGCCTTTGAAGCGGCTGGTCAACAGATCGGCAAAGCCGAGGATATCAAAGGATCGATTGATCAGAACACCCAATTGCAGATCCAGTCTGGTCTGACCCTCAATGAGATGATTGGAGTGATGAATGGCGCTGTGACGTCGTTGCAGGCGGAGAACCAGCGCCGACTGACGGACATCTCCAACAGCAAGAAAACCCTCACCTATGGAAATTGACCTGGTGAGGGCGCTCATTCGAATGGGCATCTTCCTTGTCCTGGCTGCCCTGACCGGTTGCGGAACGGTCAAGGAAAAGACGGCACCCTGCAAGCGGCCGGCAGAACTCAGTTCGTATGTTGAAGATCCACGCCAAGCCTGTGGCGCGATGCGCGCTGTCAATGATCCGACGACCGCTTTCACGGCGGTTGGGATAAACTGAGTGGCGGCAATGGAAGACTTTCTTGGCGATCTCCTCCAGCGTATCGAGGATTCCGGAACGACGTTTTCGGAAAAGGCCTACACGGTCGTCGGCCAGGAAATCATGCCGCTTCTGCAGATCATGCTCGTGGCCTACGTCGCCTACTACGGTTTGCAGCTGTTCCTGGGCACCGCCCGGATCAGCGTCTCCGAAATCATTGGCCGCATCGCGCGCATGATGATCATTCTGGCGCTGGTCAGCTCCTGGGCCAATTTCAACAACCTCTTCTATCAATGGATTAACGACACGCCCGAGGACGTCGGTCGCGCGATCTTGGCAGCGTCTGGTACCGGCATCACTGAGCCGACCAATGGATTGTCTCAAATCTGGAGGACAGCCAATCAGGCCGCTTCGGCTTTCGCAGAGCAATCCGGATACTTCTCCGTCCTGCCGAGCATGATCGGCGTTCTCATCATGGTCGGCGCCGGCGTGTTTATTGCCGTCGCGCTGGCGATCCTCATTTTGGCGAAAGTGATGCTGTGGGTGCTGATCGGGACGGCGCCGATTTTCATCGCCTGTATGCTGTTTGAGAAAACGCGGGGATATGGCGTCGGCTGGTTCAATCAGGTCCTGACCTACGCGCTGATCCCCTTATTCATTTACGTCGTTGCATCGTTTCTGATCGCCGCCATGGACCCGGAGCTTTCCAAGATCGACGCTGCCAGCGGCGCCAGGACACTCACCCTTGCCGACATCGCTGGTTTCCTGTTGCTCTGCGCGGCCGGCGCTTTTGTCATGCTTTATATTCAGTCGATCGGACAGGGCATCGCCGGCAGGAATTGCCGCCGGCGTTGGATCGGTCGGGACCAGCATGGCGAAAAGGGTGGGCATCACGGCGCCCGTGGCCTGCTGCCCGCGGAGCCAACTCTGCCGGCCGAGCGGCCTACGGAGCCGGCCGTTCCTTGCGCGATCGTTACCGCGGTGACGGCGACAACGACAACTCCGGGATCAAGGCTGCGATGCAGTCCAAAATCACGCAGAACAGCACCCCGGCCTAAGCTGCCGGCGCACCTGAAAGGCATGAGCGGCAATGGCAGATACGAATGACGATCGGCTTCGGACATACTATCAAAGCGGGGATATCTGGGAACAGGAGATCGTCAAAAAGGCCAACCGATCGCGAACACTCGCCTGGTTCGTCACGAGCATCTTTGGCGCCATCACCCTCGTCAGTCTGGTCACACTCGCCATGCTCGTTCCCTTGAAAAGCTTCGAGCCCTATATCGTCGAAGTCGACAAGAACACCGGCTATGTCGAGGTCAAAACCGGCCTGACGAGACCGACCAATCTAACTGAGCAGCAGGCGGTGACCCAAGCCAATATCGTTCGCTACATCCGGTCGCGTGAAGGTTACGACCCCTATGCGATAGAGCAGAATTTCGGCATCGCCGCCCTTCTGTCGACAGGAGATGCCGCTCGTGAACTGCAAGGATCCATACAGCGTTGCCAACACCCAGAATCCCGCCAAGGTCTATGGCAGGAACAAACGGGTCATCACGGAGATTGCCTCCGTGACGTTTCCAAACGCCAGCACCGGCATCGTTCGCTTTGCCACCGTCGAGCGATCAGAAACAGAGTCTATACCCCGCCACTGGATCGCCGTCGTCCGTTATCGCTATACCGATACGCCGGCAACAAACGAGTGGCGATTCGAGAACCCGCTTGGTTTTCAGGTTTACGACTATCGCCGCGATCAGGAAACGGTCACCGAGGGGAACCGCTGATGATGCGGCGTGCCCTCCTTGCTGCCCTAATGCTCGTCGTGCTTCTTCCCACCGCCTTCGCAGCTCAGACCCCAGCCTCAGGTCGCCTCGATCCCCGCGTCACAAGCGTCGTCTATCAACCCAACAACGTTGTTCGCGTGTTCGCGACCTATGGCATCTCAACGATGATTATTTTCGACGAGGACGAGAAGTTCGAGACCGTCGCATTGGGGGACACCGATAGCTGGGACGTGGTGCCAACGGATAACGGCAACATCCTCTTCGTCAAACCCAAGGCGAAAAACGTCACGACCAACATGAATGTCGTCACCACGAAGCGGATCTATTATCTCGAACTCAACGACTATGCGCCCGAGGATGGCAAAAAAGTCTTCGGCATCCGTTTTGTCTACCCCGAGAAGGATCTGAACGCCTCCTTGCGAAAGGAGGCAGAAGCGCGGCCAACCCCAATATCTCGGGAATTGACAAAGCAAACGTCAATATCGACTACTCATTCTCGG